>NZ_JANLCJ010000001.1 GCF_024979295.1 Herbiconiux daphne
GGGCGAGGCGGGCGCGGCGGGCGCGGCGACATGGCCTGCGCCGGGCCGTGCGCCCGGCGCTCCAGCAGGAGGTGCACTTCCAGCAGGCGCCGCCCCAGCAGGCGCCGCTGCCGCTGCGGCAACCGCCGCGCCAGACGCCGCCCGCCGGTCGCGCGTGGTCGCCGCGGCATCCGGAGCGGCGCTCGACCCGAGCCCCAGCTCGGCCTGGATGCGCCCCCACACCGCGTCGGGCGGCTGCAGCAGCTCGAGGCCCTGCGTGGAGCGACCCAACTGAGCGGTGCGGGTGAGTTCGGCGAGCTCGCTCGAGCACTCCGAGCAGGCGATGAGGTGCCCGCGGGCGTCAGCGTCGGGGGTCATCTCCGACAGGGCGATGAGCGCCAATGTCTCGGCGTCAATATGCGTCACGGTCCACCTCCAATCGGCTGCGTAACCGCACGAGACTTCGTCGGATGTGACTCTTCACGGTGCCGAGCGGCAACCCGAGAGTATCCGCGATCTGCGCGTGCGTGAGGTCGTCATAGAAGGTGAGTTGCATGACCCTGCGCGGCACCGGTTCGAGATGCTTCAGCTCGTCGGCGATCATCATGCGCTCGGTGGCGTCGACGACGTCGTCGCCCGCGGGCACCACGCGCTGTTCCGCGTAGGCCTCTTCGCTGCGGCGCTGCCGAGACCGCTCTTCGTGCGCGTCGGCGATGCAGTGCCGAGCGATGCCCACGAGCCAGCCGGGCAGCTTCGCCCGCGCCGGGTCGTACGACGAGCGCCCGCGCCACGCGGCCACGAACACCTTCTGGGTCACGTCTTCGGCGTCGCCGGAGTCACCGAGCGATCGCACCGCGAGGGTGTAGACGAGCGAGCCCCAGCGCGAGTAGACCTCGGCGAGCGCGCGCTCGTCGCCCGCGCCGAATGCCTCGGCGAGGGTCGAGAGGTCGGTCTCGTGGTCGGTCACGTCGTCTGTCACGTCAGTGGGGTGCCTCCGTGGTCGCGGCGCCTCGTCGCGCTCGCTGGGCGATCGCGGTGACCGTGCCTCGAGCGCCGGTCGCAGCTCCGCTGTCGTCGTGGTCACGAGCATACTGTCCCGCCCCCATCAGCCGGTCGGGGTGGCGGTGGCGGTGGCGGTGACGATGACGTTGCTGAGGTAGTGCCCCGTGGAGTAGTCGAACTCGCCTCCGCAGGTCACCAGGGTCAGCCGGGGCGCCCCCGTGCGGTCGAACACGGTCGCCCAGGGCACCGCCGTCTTCTGCAGCACCTCGACGGTCGCCGTGGTGAACTGCGCGACCGATGCGTCGTCGCCGGTCACCACCACGAGGGTGCCGGCCGGCGCGGAGGCGAGCTGGGCGAACTGCCCCAGCCCGTATTCGAGCGAGTCGACGTGGGCGGCGATGACGGTGGCCCCTGCCGCGCTCCACGGCGACGGCCCGTAGCGGTACCAGGCGGCGACATCCGGATCGGCCGGCAACGCCAGCGTGCCGTCGTCGGCGAGGGCCTCGGCGGTCACGGCGACGTCGATGCCGAGCGACGGCACCTCGACCCGCACCGGCTCGATCACCGTCTGCGGGGGCTGGGCGGCGAGGTCGGCGTTCGTGCGGGGCACGTCGAGACCGGATGCCGCGGGAGCGGTGGAGGTGGGCTCGGGTGTCGGGGAGCCCGTGGGCGCGGTGGCTGTGGGGGCCGCGGAGGTGGCACCCGCCCCGCCCGTGCCGGTCGCGGAGTCGGTCGGCCCCGCGCATCCGGTCAGGAGGGGAGCTGCGAGCAGCACCGCCGCCGCCGCGATCCCGGCGCGCGCCGGAGCCACGGCAGGGGTCGCGGTGGCCCCTGCCGTGGCTCGTCTGGTGCGCATCAGGATCGCAGCGTCGATCGGAATCGATCGGATCGGCCGGCGTCGACCGCGATCAGCGGCCCGACTTCGCGACGGCCCGACGGCGAACCGTCGTGCTCAGCGCTCCGGCACCCACGACCAGCAGGGCGGCGAGACCGGCGAACCACAGACCGCTCGTGTCGGCGGGCCGGTTGGTGGCGACCAGCCCGGCTTCGCCCGCGGGCACGCCACCCGGGTTGGAGTGCAGTCCGTCGATGGTCTGCACAGCCAGTGCCAGGTTGCCCGCCTCGAGGCTGCCCCAGGCGTAGACGATGGTGCTCGTGCCCTCGGCCACGTTCACGTCGGCCGGGCCGATCACCGGGTCGGTGGTTCCGGTGGCGGCGACGGTCGCCGAGACCGTTCCGGCGGGAAGGGTCAGCACCGACTCCGCGGGGTTGGAGAGGTTGCTGATCACCGCGGCGCCGCCGGCCAGCACGTCGACGGCCGGAGCCGCGGCGTCGTGCCGCACGGTCAGCCGGCCCTGGCCGGCCGGGATCGTGGAGATGTCGTTGGTGTAGAGCGTCGCCGTCGGGTCGCCCGCGGGAGTGAGGTGGGCGACCGCGGTGTAGTTGCCGCCGGCGGCCAGCGGCAGATCGATGGGGCCGATCAGCGGGGCACTGGCGTCGGCCGCGTCGGAGGCCGTGATGGCGACGGAGTAGGTTCCGGCCGGCAGGGCGAGGGGCCCGGCGAGGGTTCCCGGGGTGAAGTCGTCGAGCGTCAGTGCGTTGTTGACGTAGACGTCGACCGTGACATCCGGAACCGCGTGCAGCACCGACAGTTGGGCGTCTCCGTCGGCAGCGGATGCCGGCAGAGCGCCTCCGAGAGCGACGAGAGCGCCGGCTGCGATGCCGGCGACGATGATCTTGCGCATGAGTACCTCCAAATCGAGCCCCGAGGGGACGAGGGAAAACTGCTTACACCCCTACTTCCCGGGGTTCGGCCGATTTGGATGCAGCGCGTGCGAAAAAAACGCGAAGTCGGCGGTTCAGGCCGCGGGCGCCGACGTCTGCGGCCGGATGCGCCTGACCAGCAGCTGCACCGGGCCGCTCAGCACGAGCAGCAGCAGCCACCACAGTCCGAGTCTCGGAAAGAGCAGCACGAACACGAATGCCGCGAGCATCAGCCCCAGCGAGACCAGCGAGGGCTGCAGGGTGAGCTGCCCGCGGGCGGCCGGGGCCTGAAGGTCGGGGTTGCGCAGGATGATCGCCATCTGCCAGGTCGCCGCCGCGCTGGTGAGCACCATGGTGCCGACGTAGAGCGCCGAGGTGGTGGCCGAGTCGTAGCCGGTGGAGGCGATCAGCTCGGTGGGGAAGGGGAGGAACACGATGCTGAGCAGCCACAGCAGATTCACCCACAGCATCGGCATGTTGTAGCCCACGACCCGCTCGTACATCTGGTGGTGCGCGAGCCAGAACCGCCCGATCACGGCGAAACTGATGACGAAGACCAGCAGCTTCAGGCCGTCGTTCTGCAGCAGCTCGATGACGGTCATGCCCTTGAGCTCGGTGGCGGTGTCGACGAGCGGCAGAATGAGCAGCGTGATCGCGATCGCGACCACGGCGTCGCTGAAGTTGACCAGCCGGTCGAAGCCCCGCTCAGTGCGCATGCTTCATTATCGGCGATCGGTGCATGCTCCGCCCTGCGGGGAATGAGCCGCGCGGGGAATAGGGCGACGAGCCGCGCGGTTCCACCGGAGTAAAATACTTCACGGGGGGTAACTACCATCACGCAGAACACCGAGACCGCAGCCTGGCTGACCGAGTCGGAGCGCGCCGAACTGCGCAAGCCCGTCAACCAGCGCGCGGTGGTGTTCGCGCTCGCCTTCACCGGTCTCGTGGCGGCGTTCATGATGACGCTGCTCACCCCGTTGGTGCCCGAGCTGCCCACCATCCTCGACGTCTCACCCGACGACGCGCAGTGGGCCGTCACCGTGACACTGCTCGCCGCCGCGGTGGCCACGCCGATCACGGGCCGGCTCGGTGACCTCTACGGCAAGCGGCGGCTGGTGCTCGTGCTTCTCGCGCTCGTCGTGGTGGGCTCGGTCATCGCGATGCTCTCGTCGAGTCTCATCCCCCTCATCGTGGGTCGTGCGCTGCAGGGCGTGGGTATCGGCGTCATCCCGCTCGGGGTGAGCATCCTGCGCGACGTGCTGCACCGCGACCGCCTCGGCGGGGCTGTGGCCCTCGTCAGCGCCACGCTCGGCGTCGGTGGCGCCGTCGGTCTTCCGGTGTCGGCGGTCATCTCGCAATACCTCGACTGGCACGTGCTGTTCGTCGTCTCGGGTGTGCTCGCCGCGATCGGCCTGGTGCTCGTGTGGCGGCTCATCCCCGTCAGCACGCTCCGCAGCGAGGGCACGTTCGACTTCGTGGGGGCGGCGGGCCTCGCCGTGGGGCTCGTCGGCATCCTGCTCGGTGTGTCGAAGGGCAGCAGCTGGGGCTGGGCGAGCCCCATGACCATCGGCCTGCTGGCCGTCGGCGTGCTCGTTCTCGTGGGCTGGGGGTTCTTCGAACTCCGCACGAAGAGCCCGCTGATCGACCTGCGGGTGGCCGCCCGCCGCACGGTGCTGCTCACCAACCTCGCCTCGGTGACCGTGGGCTTCGCGTTCTTCGCCAGCACGGTCGTGCTGCCCCAGCTGCTCGAGGCGCCGACCGGCACCGGCGTGGGGCTCGGCCAGACGATGCTCGTGGCGAGCCTCTGCCTCATGCCGAGCGGTCTCATCATGTGGGCCATGTCGCCCGTGGCCGCGCGGCTGACCCGGGCGCGCGGGGCCCGCACGAGCCTGCTGCTCGGCATCGCCATCATCGCGGTCGGCTATGTGGTGGCCATCTTCTTCATGAGCGAGGTGTGGCACACCATCCTCATCGCCACCGCCGTCGGGTTCGGCGTCGGATTCGCCTACGCCTCGATGCCCAACCTCATCATGGGCGCCGTGCCCGCCACCGAGACGGCGGCCTCGAACGGCCTCAACTCGGTCATGCGCACGCTCGGCTCCACCATCGCGAGCGCCGTGCTCGGCGTGGTGCTCACCACCGGTCTCGTGACCGTCGGCGACGTCACCACCCCCAGCGCCTCGGCCTTCCAGCTGGCCTTCGTGATCTCGGCGATCGCCGCCGTTGTGGGCGTGGTGTTCACGGTGTTCATCCCGCGCCACCACAAGAGCTACGACCGCGCGAGCCTGCCCGACGCCGACGACCTCGCGGGCTGACTCGCGCCGATCGGGTGGTCGCGGCGGTGCCTGCGGCGGTGCCTGCGGCGGTGCCTGCGGTGAGGCCCGCCGTCAGGCGCCGGCGGTGATCGCGGTGAGGGTCCAGGATGCCGCGGTGCTCTGTGCGGGTTCGAGCACCACGAGATCGACGCCCGAGTTGAACGCATCCGGCGGGCAGGTCATCGGCTCGACCGCCAGACCGATGCGGTCGGTGTCAGGCGCGGGGGTGTCGGCCGTGTGCACCTGCACCCAGGCGCACTCCGGCCCGAAGCTCATCGCCACGCCGTCACCCGAAGCGGCCGTCACGCGAACGGTGGCCAGGCCGTCGGCGTCGCGGTGCACGCTCGTGAACGCGTGGTCGATGAAGGTGTCGGCGATCGGTCGCGTTTCGCGGAAGTCGAAGACGCCGTCGCCTTCGGCCGCCACGTCGGCGAGCGCGATCGGGATGAGCCGGTCGGCCGTCACGGTGAGCACCTCGTCGGCGGGCAGCTCGAGCGTCCAGTCGTCGACGAGACCGGGCCCCGCCACAAGGTAGGGGTGCGGGCCGGTGCCGTAGGGAGCCGGCGCCGTGCCCACGTTCTTGGCCGTCACGGTCTCGTGCAGCCCCTGCTCGTCGAGCAGGTAGTCGACCCGCAGCTCGAGGCGGTGCGGGTAGCCGGTCTGCGGCTCGATCACGGCGACGAGGCCGACGCGGTCGACGGCCCGGTCGACCGCGGTGAAATCGAGCCAGCTCGCCAGGCCGTGCAGCGCGTGACCCCGGCTGGGCTCGGTGAGCGGCAGCTGCTCGTCGACGTCGTCGAAGGTGTAGCGGCCGTCGACCACCCGGTTCGGCCAGGGCGCGAGGGTGGCTCCACGGTAGCCCGGGCGCACCTCGTCGACGCCGAACGGCACGATCAGGTCGCGGGCGTCGAACTGCAGCACGCGCAGGGTGGCGCCGATCGAGGCGATCGACGCGCGGTAGTCACCGGCCTCGAGATCGATTCGGGCACCGGACAGGGGGCGCACTGCAGCCACAGCATTCTCCTTCGACGAGGATCGGACGTCTCCACGCTAGCGGTTCGCCGGAATCACGCCGACCCGCGAAATCTTCGGCCGTGACCGGAGCTTCACGGTAATCTTCGAATCACCCTGGAAGATCCACCAGAGAAGGGAAGTCCGCTCATGACCGACGAGAATCAGCCGCCGAACAGCGCACCGGTTCCGCCCCAGCAGCCCGTTACGCCCCCTCCCCCCGCCGCGCCCCAGTACCAGGCCGCGCCACCGGCGCCGCCCTCGGGAGCCCCGGCCTATCAGCCGCAGCCTGGCTACGGCGCCGCGCCGGTGGTTCCGGGCAAGACGCTCGGCATCGTGGGCCTCGTGCTCTCGATCGCCTCGTTCTTCATCATCCCGTTCATCGGCGCCATCGCGGGCATCATCGTGAGCGCGATCGCCAAGAGCCAGTCGAAGAAGGGCGGAGTGCCGAAGAACACCCCGGCCACGGTCGGCCTCATCCTCGGCATCGTCTCGCTGGTGCTGTCGATCATCGGGTTCATCATCTTCTTCGTGGTGATCGCCGCCGTGGTCAGCCAGTGCTCCAACGGCGTCTACGAGATGAACGGCGTCACCTACAGCTGCGGTTAGATCGGCGCACCGATCTACGGCTAGGTCCGCGCACTCCGCTCCGCCGCCCCGCGTCACCACCCGGTGATCACCGGGGCGGCGGAGTCATTTCGGCGTGGTGTAGCGTTCGAGGCACGGAGTCGCCCGGCCCCCGTCGAGGGGAAAGCGCATGACCACCAGCACGAACACCAGCCCAACCGCCGGCCTCAACGCCGGCTCGAACCCCAGCTCGGCGCCCTCGGTTCTCGGCGTCATCGGCACGTCGCTGAAGCCCGACGAGCGACGCGTGCCGATTCATCCGGCGCACTTCGACCGCATCGACGAGATCCTTCGGCCGTTCGTGCTCGTCGAAGAGGGCTACGGTCGCCGGTTCGGCGTCGACGACGCCGCGATCGCCCCCTTCGTCGGGCGCATCGGCAGCCGGGCCGAAGTTCTCGCGGGCAGCGACATCGTGCTGCTGCCCAAGCCGCAACTCGCCGACGTGCAGCAGCTGCGCGACGGTCAGACGCTCTGGGGTTGGCCGCACTGCGTTCAGGATGCCGCGATCACCCAGCTGGCCATCGACAAGCGGCTCACCCTCGTCGCCTTCGAGGTGATGAACCACTGGAACGCCGACGGCAGCTTCGGGCTGCACGTCTTCCACATGAACAACGAGCTCGCCGGCTACTGCTCGGTGCTGCAGGCGCTCGAGCTCTGCGGGTCGACCGGCTCCTACGGCCGCCGGCTGACCGCCGTGGTGATCGGCTTCGGCGCGACCGCCCGCGGCGCCGTCACGGCGCTCAACGCCCACGGCATCCACGACGTGCGGGTGCTCACCAACCGGCGGGTCGCCGCGGTGGCCGCGCCCATCCATTCGGCGCAGATGATCCAGTTCGACCATGACGACGGCCCCTACCTCAGCGAGGTCATCACCGACGACGGCCGGGTGCCGCTCGCGCCCTTCCTGGCCGAAAGCGACATCGTCGTGAACTGCACGCTGCAAGACCCGAACGCCCCGCTGCTCTACCTGCGCGTCGACGACCTGGGATCGTTCCGGCCCGGCAGCCTGATCGTCGACGTGTCGTGCGATGAGGGCATGGCGTTCGAATGGGCCCGCCCCACGAGTTTCTCCGACCCGATGTTCACCATCGGCGACGGCAGCATCAACTACTACGGCGTCGATCACAGCCCGTCGCTGCTCTGGAACTCCTCGAGCTGGGAGAACAGCGAGGCGCTGCTGCCGTTCGTTCCCGCGATGATGGCGGGGCCGGATGCCCGGGCCGGCAATGCCACGCTCGCCCGCGCCACCGAGATCGCCGACGGGGTCGTGCAGAACCCCGCGATCCTCGAGTTCCAGCACCGGGCCGCCGAGTGGCCGCACGAGGTGCAGGTGGCGTGATAATCGGATCATGGCCGTCTTCACGCTCGGTGCGCTGACCACCGTTCCCGTCTCCGCCCGCCCCGCTCTGGTCGCCCCGCCCGTCTGGCAGGCCATCGAGGCCCTGGGGCTGCAGGATGCCGTGGGGGTCGTCGAGATCGACCCCCCCCAGAGCGACACCGCCGCCACGCAGCAGACCTACGGGCTCGACGCCACGACGCTCGCGAACTGCGTCGTCGTGGCCGGCAGACGCGAGGGCCAGGAGCGGGTGGCGGCGTGCGTGGTGCTCGCCAGCACGCGTGCCGACGTCAACACCGTCGTGCGGCAGCGGCTCGACGTGCGCAAGTCGTCGTTCCTGCCGATGGAGCGGGCGGTCGAGGAGACCGGCATGGAGTACGGCGGCATCACCCCCATCGGGCTGCCGGCCGCCTGGCCGGTGCTGATCGATGGACGGGTGGCGGCGGCGCCCGCGGTCATCATCGGCAGCGGCATCCGTCGGTCGAAGCTCATCGTGCCGGGTGCGCTGCTCGCGCAGCTGCCGGGTTCCGAGGTCATCGAGGGCCTCGCGTCATAATCCGCGCGGGCGAGCCGCGGGAGCGGGCGTCGAACTAGAGTTGTCGAGACGACCAACGACCGCTCTCAGAAAGCTGAACGCCCATGTCTGCTCGCATCTACAACGACGTCACCGAACTCGTCGGGCGCACCCCGCTGGTTCGCATCAACAAGCTGACCGAGGGCATCGACGCCACCGTGCTCGGCAAGCTCGAGTTCTACAACCCGGCCAACAGCGTGAAAGACCGCATCGGCGTGGCGATCGTCGACGCGGCCGAGGCATCCGGAGCCCTGCAGCCCGGCGGCACCATCGTCGAGGGCACCTCGGGCAACACCGGCATCGCGCTCGCGATGGTGGGCGCGGCCCGTGGCTACAAGGTCATCCTCACCATGCCCGAGACGGCGTCGACCGAGCGCCGCGTGGTGATGCGCGCCTACGGTGCCGAGATCGTGCTCACCCCGGGGCCCGACGGCATCCGTGGGGCGCTCGCGAAGGCGACCGAGATCGTCGAGTCGACGCCGAACTCCATCCTGGCCCGGCAGTTCGAGAACCCGGCGAACCCCGAGATCCACCGCAAGACCACGGCCGAAGAGATCTGGGCCGACACCGACGGCGCGATCGACATCTTCGTGGCGGGCATCGGCACCGGCGGCACCATCACCGGTGTCGGCCAGGTGCTCAAAGAGCGCAAGCCCGGCGTGCAGGTCGTGGGCGTCGAGCCGCTCGACTCGCCGCTGCTCACGCAGGGCAAGGCCGGGCCGCACAAGATCCAGGGCATCGGGGCGAACATCGTTCCCGACATCCTCGACCGCACGGTCTACGACGAGATCATCGACGTGAGCCTCGACGACTCGCTGCGGGTCGCGCGCGACCTCGCGAGCGAAGAGGGCATCATGGCCGGCATCTCGTCGGGCGCCATCATGTGGGCGGCCCTCGAAGTCGCGAAGCGCCCCGAGAACGCGGGCAAGACCGTGGTGGCCGTCGTGTGCGACCTGGGCGAGCGCTACATCTCCACGCCGCTCTGGGCCGGGCTCGGCGACTGAGCCGGCTGCCCGACGAGGCCCTCAGAGGTGCGGATGACCGAGAACGGCGCGCGGTGAGCCGGTCGTCGCTGCTCGCGCGCCTGCGCGAAGACGTGCGCGCCGCCCGCACCCACGACCCCGCGGCCCGCACGTCGATCGAGGTGGTGCTCGCCTACCCCGGCGTGCACGCCGTGTGGGGCTACCGGGTGGCGAACCGCTGGTGGCGGAGCCCCGGGCTCAAGCTGCCGGCCCGACTGCTGTCGCAGTTCGTGCGGTTCCTCACCGGGGTCGAGATCCATCCGGGTGCGCGCATCGGCCGGCGCTTGTTCATCGACCACGGCATGGGGGTGGTGATCGGCGAGACCGCCGAGATCGGCGACGACGTGATGCTCTATCACGGGGTGACGCTCGGCGGTAAGAGCGAGCGACGTGAGAAGCGGCATCCGACGCTCGGCGACCGCGTGGTGGTGGGGGCCAACGCCACCATTCTCGGGCCCGTGTCGATCGGCGCCGACAGCATGGTCGGGGCGGGGGCCGTGGTGGTGAAGGATGCGCCGACGGGGGCGATTCTCGTCGGCATCCCGGCGCGCGATCTCTCGCAGCTGCCGCCCGACTCGGCCGAGCGGGGGGCATTGACCGACCCGGCGTTCTATCTCGACCCGGCGATCTACATCTGAGGGCCGGGCTTCGGGCGGGGCTGGGTCTCGGCGGGGTGGGCCGGGCGGGGCTGGGCCGGGCTGGCCTAGGGTCGTGGGCATGGAGCCATTCACCATCGACGTGGCCGATGACGTGCTCGACGACCTGCGCGGGCGACTCGCGCGTGCGCGGTTCGTCGCGCCGTCGCGACCCGAGTACTGGGCCGCCGGGGTGCCGGCGGGCTACCTCGAGAGCCTGGTGTCGACGTGGCGCGACGACTTCGACTGGCGGGCGGTCGAAGCGCGGTTGAACCGGCATCCGCAGTTCGTCGCCACCGTCGCCGGCACGCGTATGCATTTCGTGCGCCTCGCAGCCGTGCGGGGGCCGGAGGAGGCCGGGCGCGAACCGCTCCCGATCCTGCTCAGCCACGGCTGGCCGAGCAGCTTCGTCGAGATGCTGCCGCTGGCCGAGCGGCTGGCCGATCCGGTGCGGTTCGGCGACGACGGCGAGGCGTTCGACGTCGTCATCCCGTCGCTCCCCGGGTTTCTCTTCTCGGGTCTGCCCGAGGGGCCGCTGACGCGCAAGGCGATCGCCGATCTGCTGCACGCCCTCATGACCGAGGTGCTCGGCTACGAGCGATACGGCGCGTTCGGGGGCGACATCGGCGGGGCGGCCACGGCGTGGCTCGGGGCCGAGCATCCGGAGCAGGTCGTGGGCATCCAGATGATTCATCCGCCGTTCCCGTCGTCGTTCGATGACGCGACGCTGAGCCCGGAGGAGGAGGCGTTCCTTGCGTTCGAGGGCGCGTACGACGAGCTCGACGGGGGCTACAGCGCCATGATGATCACCCGGCCCGACACGATCGCGGCCGCGCTGATCGACTCGCCGGTGGGGCTCGCGGCGTGGCTGGTGGACAAATATCGCGACTGGGCCGACTGGAGGGGTTCGGGAAGCGAGGGCGACGGTAGCGAATTCGAGCGGGTGATCGATCGTGAGACCGTCCTCACGATGCTCACGCTCTATTGGGTGACGGGGTCGATCGGCACGTCGTTCCGGCAATACCTCGACTACGACAGCAACGCGATGCGGCCGATGATCGACGTGCCGGCGGCGTTCCCGGTCAGTGCCGAACCCGGGCTCGCGGGGTTGCCGCGGTCGATCGCCGAACGGGCGTGCTCGAACATCGTGCATTGGGCGCCGCTTGCTCGTGGCGGGCACTTCGCCGCCCTCGAACAGCCCGACCTGATGGCCGGCCACGTGAGGCGATTCTTCTCCGGTCGGTGATTTCACCCCGACATTCGTGAATTTCACCCCGTGAACCCCAATCGGGTGACACCGTCGGCTCCGAATGCCCTTCATGGTCGACGTCGACAATACCCTCACCGATCACAGCCGGGGTTCGGATGCTACATCGACACCGTTGTCGACGCCGTCTTCGTCTTCGTCGGTTTCGTCGTGGGTAACGCGGCGAGGGCGGAGCGCCGCATGGCTCCTGGTCGCCCTCGTGATCGGCGCGGTGGCGCAGATCGCAGGGCTCGCCGGCGCGCCGAGAATCTCGGCGACTGAGGGCGTGCTCACGACGAAGGCGTGGGACTTCGTGCGTTTCGGCGACCTCACCTCGACCTCGTTGTGGGGCGGCGATCCTGCGGCCGGGGTGCTGCAACTCGCCGGCTACACCGCGCTGACCGGTTCCTTCGGACGTCACGAGCTGGCGGTGGTGGGGGCCCGCGAGTTCATGGTTCTCGTCACGATGGTGTCGGCCGTGCTTCTCTGGGTTCTCGCTCGTCGCCTCGGGCTCGGCCGGGCGTCGTCCGCTGCCGCGGTGCTGCTGTTCACCGTCGCCCCGATCGCCCTGCAGGTGCACCGCTCGGTCTCGGTCGAGCAGATCGGGGTTCTGTGGCTGCTCGCCGCTTTCGTGCTGGCGGTCGGCGGCCGTCGAGGCGACGCGGCCGCCGATGTCGTGGCGGCGGCTCCGGCTGACGGCGGCAGGGGCGGCTCCGGTTTCGGTTTCGCTGGGGTGCGTCCCGATGCGTTCGTCGAGGCCCAGGGGTCGGCCCGGCCCTCGAAGCGAGCCCGCTGGGGACTGCTCGCGGCGATCGCCGCCGGCATCACCGCCGGGATCGCTGTCGTCACCGCGCCGGTGTGCATCGTGGGGGTGCCGCTGGTGGCGTGGCTTGTGGCTCGGAGGCTGGGCGCGCCCGGTCGGGGCGCGGCACTGACGGGTGAGGGCGCAGCGTCGGCCGGTCGGCGGGGTGCGCTGGTGCTGGTGGCGGGCGCCTTCGTGGCGGTTGTGGGGGTGTACTTCGTGGTGGCCTCAGCACTCGGGTGGGGTGTGGGGGTGCTTCAGGTTGAGCAGGTCGGGGTCGGGGTCGCCGGTGAGGGGTTCGGTGGTGGGACAGCCGCGGGGTCGGGGGGTGGATTGGTGGCGGCATCCGGGTTGTGGTGGGTGCTCGATCCGGTGGGGCTGGTGGTCGCGGGTGGGGCGGCCGTAGGGGGACTACTCGCGCGGCGCCTGCGGCCGCTGGCGGTGACCGTGCTCGTGACGGTGGCGGTCGCCGGGGTGCTGGCGGCCGCGGGGGTGCTGATCGTTCTGGTGCTGCCGTTGGTGGCGGTGCTCGTTCCGGGCATCGTGCAGAGCGTGCTCGCGCGCGCCAGGGTGCGCACGGGGCCGACGGCGGTCGAGGCGGTCGGCGCTCATTACGCGCCCGCGACGCCCGGCACGGTGTTCGCGCGCCAGGCGCTCGGCCTGCTCGTGGTGACGGGGGTGCTGGCCGCGGCCGTGGTGGCGACTCCGCTCTGGAATGATCGCCTGACCGCCTTCGTCGCCTCCGACGTGAACCGGCCGCTCCGCGATGCCGAGTCGTGGCTCGGGGTCAACCTCGCGCCGAACACCCGTGTCATCGTCGACGACGCCCTGGTGGTCGACCTGTTCGAGCGGGGGTTCGCTCGAGCTGCGGTGTCGGGGTATGCCGCTCTGGCTCCGAGCGCGGACGCCACAGGATGGCGCGACGTCGACTACCTCGTGGCCACCGCCTCCCTCGGCGCCGGCGGGGGAGACCCGGTGGCCCAGGCCATCGAGCACTCGACGGTGGTGGCGAGCTTCGGCGAAGGCGCCGGCCGCGTCGACGTGCGCAAGATCGATGCGGCAGCGGCTGGGGCGCCGCCCGCCGGGCAGGCAGATGCCGAGCAGGCTGGGCCCACTCCGAACGACGCTGTGTCGGCCGCCGATCGTGCCGCAGCCGGGGTGCAGCTCGCCGCGAACCCCGATCTGACGCTCTCCGACGGCGCTCGCGAGCTGCTCACCACCGGGCGGGTCGACTCCCGCGTCATCCTCTCGCTCGCCCAGCTGCTGGGTGACACGTCGGTGGTCGTGGCAGACTTCCCGCTCGCCACCGGCGAGAACACCGCCCCCCGGCGCCAGCTGCTGATCGAGTCGTCGGGCGGGGTGCCGGCCGGCGACGACCCCGGCATCAGCGCGTGGTTCTCGGCGCTCGGTGAACCGGTGCGGCCGGCATCCGTGACGCCCTCGCCCGATGGCCTCGTCGTGACCTTCCCCGTGGGCGAGCCGGAGGGGTTGATTCCGCCGGCCGCCCCGTGAACCCGAACCATCGACCCGACCCCCCGATACCCGACCCCCCGATAACCGAACACTCCGCCGACAACCGACTACCGCACCACCGAACAACACCACCACCGCACCACCGCCCTCCTCCTCGACCGGCCCGCCGATCGAAACCGAAACCCCCACCGCACCACCGCCCCACCGTTCGAAGGAACACACCATGCATTCCCTCCTCACGACCACCACTCCGGCGCGCCGCCTGGCGTCGTCGGCCACCGTTCTCGCCGCCGTGCTCAGCCTTGGGGTGCTGGGCGTCGTCGGCGCATCCGGCGCGCAGGCCGACGAACCCGGCGACGGCTGGGTGCGCGTCGCCCACCTCTCACCAGACACGAAATCGGTCGACGTGAAGCTCACGGCCCTCTCGGGCGGAGCGGTCGTCTCCGAGCTCGACGACGTCGCCTACGGCGCCGTGTCGCCCTACATCGACCTGCCGCACGGCATCTACGTCATCTCGATGGTGCCCTCCGACGCTCCGACCGGCACGGCCCCCGTCATCCAGCAGTCGGTCGAGGTCAAGCCCGGCCAGCCACTCACGGTCGCCGCCTACGGCAAGAACGCCGACCTCGACACCGCGGTGTTCCCCGACGACCTCACCCCACCCGCCGCCGGGCAGGCGCGGGTGCGGGTCATCCAGGCCTCCACCACCGCGAAGTCGGTCGACATCGAGACCACCACCGGCACGGCCATCACCACCGACGCCCAGCAGGGCACGGCCACCGGCTACTCCAGCGTCGCCGCCGGCCCCTGGACCCTCGACGTCACCGCCGACACCACCTCGTCGACCGCTCAGATCGACCTCGCCTCGGGAGCCGTCGCGACCCTCTTCGTGCTCGACAACGCCTCGGGCGGCGTGACGCTCACGTCGGTCATCGACTCGGCCAGCGTCGGCGACCTGCCGTCGGGCGGCATCCAGACCGGCGGTGGGGCGACCGCCACGCAGCACGTGAACGGCAGCGCCGCGACCGGTGTCGACGGGCACAGCCTCGATGGCGCCAGCACCAGCAACACCACCCGCGACACGGCGACGGATGCCGCCACCGCACGACCCCGCTCGCTCGAGGCCGTGGGCACGGCCGCCGTTCTCGCCGTTCTCGGCGCCGCCGTGCTCGTGCTCAAGCGCGTGCTGCGCCGGGCCCCCGAGGTCAGCTGATGCCGGCACCCGGATCGGCAGGCCGGGGGGCGAGTGCCGGCGGTGGTGACGGTGCTCGTCGCGCCGCTGGTGGCCCCGGTTCCCCCGGAGCTCGCGGTGTCCGTCGTGCGCCTGGCGGTCGCGGTGCTCGTCGTGACCTCGGCGCCCGCCCGGCGCACGGTCGTCTCGCTGCTGCCGCCGGCGCCGCCGCGATCGTCATGACGCTGCTCGCCGGGTGCTCCGCCGGGTCGGCGGGATCCCTCGAGGGTGCCGCCTCGGGCAGCAGCCCGGCTGCGGCATCCGGTTCCGCCGATCGGAGCGACCGAGCCGGCAGCGCCGACGACACGGCCACGCCCGGCCCCGGCGGCATGCAGGCCGATGCCTCGTCGGGCGCGGCCGGAGCGATGCAAGACCCCCAGCTCGCACCCGGGCTCGCGAGCGCCGCCGACAGCGCCACCGCCACCGATGCCGCCGCCGGCGAGGCCCGCTCCGCCGCCCAGCCGGTGCGCGTGCGCATCCCGTCGATCGGCGTCGACTCGGGGCTCGAGTCGCTCACCCGTGACGCGACCGGCGCGATCGAGGCCCCGGCCGACTTCGCGAGCGCCGGCTGGTATCGCGACGGCGTCGTGCCGGGCGACCTCGGACCGGCCGTCATCGCTGGGCACATCGATTCCGCCGTCGGACCAGCCGTCTTCTCCGCCCTGGCCTCACTGACCCCCGGCGCCCGGGTGGAGGTCGACCTCTCCGACGGCCGGTCGGTGGCCTTCACGGTCGACCGGTCGATCCAAGCGCCCAAGAACGCCTTTCCCACCACCGAGGTCTACGGCCCTACGCCAGACGCCCAGCTGCGCCTGGTGACCTGCGGAGGCGTGTTCGACGACTCCACCGGTCACTACCTCGACAACGTCGTGGTGTTCGCGACCTACTCCTCGTAGCCGAAGTTGTCGTTCAGCACCTCTTCGTCGTCGTCGAAGATCGGGTCGACCTTCTCGACGTCGGCGTCGACGAGATCGGGGTCGTCGTCGATGTCTTCGGTCGTGTCGAGGTCGACCGACTCCAGCTCCTGGTCGGAGAGCGAGAACTCAAGGGTCTCGTCGGGCTCGTTGATCCGGTCGTTCAGGTCGGACATTGCTGCTCCCATTCGAAGGTTCGTGTCGAGGACGGTTGCGCGGCTGACCCCGTCGCACTGACCAACCGTAGGCACCATTCTGGCGCGCTGTCGACCCGTGCGCGAAACCGCAGAGCTTCTGGGAGCATCCGCAGAGCATCCGCACACCCGCCCGCTCCCGCGGAGTCAGGTGTCTACTGGTGCCATGCAATCCCTCTGGCTCGACGGACGCCGCCCCTTGCCCACGCACCCGTTCCTGGCCGAAGAAGAATACGACGACGTCATCGTCGGCGCGGGCATCACCGGGCTCTCGACCGCCCTCATGCTCGCCGAGGCCGGGCGCCGGGTCGCGGTGATCGAGGCCTTCGACATCGGAGCGCTCGCCACCGGCAACACGACCGGCAAGATCTCGTTGCTGCAGGGCAGCCGGCTGTCGACGATCCGCCGCCACCACTCCCGCCGGGTGCTGCAGGCCTACGTCGACTCCAACCGCGACGGCCAGGAATGGCTGCTCGACTTCTGCGAGCGCGCCGGCGTGCCCGTGCAGCGCCGCACCGCCTACAGCTACGCCCAGCACGCCGACGGAGCCGACGCGGTCGAGGCCGAATACCGCGCGGCCCGCGAGGTGGGCCTGCCGGTCGGGCTGGTCGACGACGTCGACGTGCCGTTCCCGTTCGCGTTCGGGGTGGCGCTCGGCGAACAGGCGCAGTTCGACGCCATGGACGCGGTGGTGGCGCTCGCGCGCGAGCTCATGGAGTCGGGCGGCATCATCCACACCGGGGTGCGGGTGACCGGGGTGAAGGCGTCGTCGCCGGCCCGCGTCATCACTCCCCTCGGCGAGGTGCGGGCGCTGAACGTGGTGCTCGCCACGGCCACGCCCATCCTCGACCGCGGGCTGTACTTCGCCAAGACGCATGGTCAGCGCTCCTACGCCCTCGCCTTCGAGGTTCCGGATGCCGGGCCGGGCGACCTGCCCGACGGCATGTTCCTCTCCATCGGCGACTCCGTGCGCTCCCGGTCGGTGCGCACGGCCCCTCGCGACGGCCGCGACCTGCTCGTGGTGGGGGGCAACGGGCACGGCGTCGGCCGGGCCGGCTCGTTCTCGGAGCAGGACCGCGTCGACGACCTGCGGGCCTGGAGCGAACGCCACTACCCCGGCGCCCGTCTCACCAACTCCTGGTCGGCGCAGGACTACGAGTCGTTCAACCTCATCCCCTTCGTGGGCGCACTGCCCCGCGGCCGAGGTCGGGTCTATCTGGCCACGGGGTTCGCGAAGTGGGGCATGACCAACGGGGTGGCGGCCGGCATCCGGCTGTCGTCCGAGATTCTCGGCGACGCCTGGTCGGAGCGACGCCACTGGCACCGTGTGCTCGCCACGCGCATGACGAAGCCCGCCGACCTCGGTCGCGGCGGCATCGGCGGTGCCGAGGTCGGCGCCGAGGCGGCCAAGGGATGGCTCGGGGCCGAACGGCGCTCGGTGCCCGTCGCCCGCCCGGCCGAGGGTGAGGGCGTGGTCGCCAACGCGAACGGGCGGCCGGTGGGCATCTCGACCGTCGGCGGCACCACCTGCGCGGTGAGCGCCGTGTGCCCGCACCTCGGCGGGGTGCTCGCCTGGAACGACGCCGAGCGCTCGTGGGACTGCCCGCTGCACGCGTCGCGCTTCACCGCGGAGGGCACCCGCATCGAGGGCCCCGCGGTCGACGACCTGCGGCGCCTGCCCCGCACCCCGAGCGCCGCTCGACGGTGAACCGGCCGGCGTAGGTCGGCGCACCCAGCCGCCACGGGTAGCATGCCGCTATGACGCTCGTGGGTCAGGAGTCACCGATCCGCCAGACGTCCGCCGGGGCCGTGCGAGGAGCACGCGAGGGCGGCGTGCTGAGCTGGAAGGGCATCCCGTTCGCGGCGGCGCCCGTAGGCGATCGCCGATTCCGCCGGCCGATCGCGCCCCCGCCCTGGCCCGAGCTGCGCGATGCCACCGGCTACGGCCCGATGGCGCCGCAGCGCATCCTGAAGTCGATGGAGGTCGACGCCGCCATCGGCATGAGCGAGGACTGCCTGAGCCTCAACGTCTGGACGCCCGTCGGGCAGGGCGCGACATCGGGCGAATCAGCCGCGGGCGACGCTCCCGCGGGTGCCGCGGCGAAGCCGGTGATGGTGTGGATCCACGGCGGCGGCTACTTCCAGGGCTCCACGGGCCAGCGGTTCTACGACGCGCGCAAGCTGGCCGAGCGCGGAGACGTCGTGGTGGTCACCGTCAACTACCGTCTGGGCGTGCTCGGTTTCGTCGACTTCTCGAGCCTCTCGGCCACGGCCGGCACCTCGAGCTTCGGCCACGGCTTCGACTCCAACGTCGGGCTGCGCGACCAGATCTTCGCGCTCGAGTGGGTGCGGGACAACATCGCGGCCTTCGGCGGCGACCCCGGCAACGTGACGCTCTTCGGCGAGTCGGCGGGCGGGGCATCCGTCATCGCGTTGATGGCGTCGCCCTCGGCGGCCGGCCTGTTCCACCGCGCCATCGCGCAGAGCGCGCCCGTCACGTCGATCTACGGCCGGCAGCGGGCGGCGACGGTGGCCGAGAAGTTCCTCTCGATCGTCGGCATCGAGCCCCGCGACGCCCAGCGCCTGCGCGATCTCGACCCGTTCGACCTGGTCGACGCCGGCGCCGAGCTCATCCACGAGGTGTCGACGTCGGTGCCGGGCACGCTGGCCATGGCCCCGGTCTACGGCGACGACGTGCTGCCCGATTACCCGCTCGCCGCCTTCCGCGACGGAACCGTGCCCCGCATCCCGCTCATCATCGGCACGAACCGCGACGAGTCGTCGTTCTTCAAGCTGATGCGCTCGCCGCTGCTGCCGATCACGACCGAATCGATCGAGCGCATGTTCGTCGAGATCGCCGTCGACCGGCCCGAGTTCGAGGGCGTCAGCGAGCGCATCACGGGCGCCTACCCGTCGTATCCACGCCGCCGCACGCCCGCCGAGGTGTCACGCGACGCCGGGTTCCGCATGCCGTCGATCTGGCTCGCCGAAGCCCACAGCCGCTACGCGCCCACCTGGATGTACCGCTTCGACCATGCCACCCCGCTGCTCAAGGTCACGGGCATCGGCGCCACGCACGCGGCCGAACTGGCCTACGTGTTCAACTCGTTCGCCCCCCGGGGCAAAGACATCGTGTTCCGCCTCGGCGGCCGCGGCGAGGCCAAGCGGGTGTCGCGCCGCATGCAGGCGCGATGGCTCGCGTTCGCCCACGGGCGGGCTCCGGATGACGCCGACGCCGCGCCGCTCGAATGGCCGCGCTACGACGAGGCCGAGCGGGGCACCCTCATCATCGACCGCGACGACGAGGTGGTGGCCGACCCCGATGCCGGCATCCGGCAGGCGTGGGGGCCCGAGATCCTCGCGTTCCGCTGACGGCGCGCGTAGTCTCGCTCACATGGGACGACCCGTCGTGCACTTCGAGATCGTGGGGCCCGACGCGGCCGCCCTGCGCGCCTATTACGCGCAGCTGTTCGACTGGCGATACGACACCGACTCGCCCGTGGCCCCCGAGGTGTCGGATGCCGGCGACTACGGATTCATCGACGCCGCGACGAACGGCACCGCGACGAACGGCACCGCGAGTGACTCCGGTGCCCCCGCCGGCATCCCGGGCGGCGTGGGCGGCGGCCCGGGCCGGGCACCCCACGCCGTGTTCTACGTGGCCGTCGACGACGTCGAGGCGGCGCTCGCCGAAGCCGAGCGACTCGGCGGCGCGCGGGTGATGGGCCCGGCGGCCAACCCGAACGGCTCGCTCGTCGTGGGCCACTTCACCGACCCGCAGGGCAATCTGGTCGGTGTGGCCGGGCCGCGCTGACCGAGGCGGTCCCGACGGCGGGGGGCGGGCGCTGACGGCGGCCGGCGCCCGGCGACGTGCGCCCGGGGGTGCCTCGGTGCGTGGGAGGATCGGAGCATGGTCGCCGAGCAGTTCGAGATTCCGATGTGGCTCGATCTCGCGGCCACGGGGCTCGGCAGTGTGCAAGGGGCGATGTTCGCCGCGCAGTTCAAAGACAAGCGCCTCGACCTGCTCGGGGTCGGCCTGATCGGTGTGGTCACGGGGTTCGGCGGTGGTGTCATCCGTGACCTGCTGCTCAACCAGGTGCCGGCCGCGCTGCAGTCGAACTGGTACATCCCGGTCGCCATCGTCGCGGCACTGCTCGGCATGCTGCTCGAGCGCCTGTTCTCGCGCCTGAACGTGGCCATCACCATGCTCGACGCGGTGAGCCTCGGGCTGTTCTGCGCGATCGGGGCGAGCAAGGCGCTGTCGCTCGGGTTGCCGGTGGTGCCGGCGGTGTTCGTGGGTGTGGTCGCCGCCGTGGGCGGAGGCATGCTGCGCGACATCCTGCTCGGCATGCCCATCGGCGTGATGCACGTGGGGTCGCTCTACGCCGTGGCGGCGGGGGCCGGCGCGATCTTCCTGGTGGCCGCCGCGTCGTCGGGCGCGAACATCACGGTGGCGGGGGTCGGCTGCGTGATCGTGACCACGCTCATCCGCCTGCTGGCGGTGCGCTTCGGCTGGAGCCTGCCCGAACAGCGCACCATCAGCACTCTGCGGCGGCTGCGGCGCCAGAAATCCGATTGAACGTTCTTCGCCGGCGTTCCGTTGACCTGGAGTGAGGCCGACGGTCGCCCTCGGGCCGTGCAGCCGAATGCACCTCATTGAGAACACACTGACGGCTCATGGGCACCTGACAGCCTTGATCAATACGTTCGTATCAGTCGAAATCGACCGTCGCGACCGAATGACCGCCTCCAACGACAGGGACTCCGCATGAACACTCGACAGAAGAAGCTCGCCCTCGCCACGATGACCGGTTTGTCGATCTCGGCGGCGCTCGCCGGCTGCGCCACCGACACGCCCTCGTCGGCCGATGCCGAGACCGTCGCGCCGAGCACCTCGGCCGCCGCGTCGTCGGCCGCGTCGACGCCCTCGCCCGATGCCTCGAGCGACTCCGGTTCGGCCGATGCGTCGTCGAGCACCTATGCCGACGGCGACTACTCGGCCACCGGCGGTTACGTCTCGCCGAACGGCCCCGAAGAGATCGACGTGTCGGTCACCCTCGCCGGCGACGTGATCACGGCCGTGACCGTGACTCCGGATGCCACGAACCCCACGGCCATCCAGTACCAGACCCAGTTCGCCGACGGCATCGCCGAGGTCGTCGTGGGCAAGGACATCGACGAGATCTCGGTCTCGCGGGTGGCCGGATCGAGCCTCACCAGCGGCGGCTTCAACGAGGCCATCGACGCGATCAAGGCCGATGCCTCGTAGCGCCACCTCGAGCGCCCGGCCGGCCGGCACCGCCGCGCCGGCGCACTTCGACTTCGACGGCATCGGCACGTCGTGGCAGATCGAGACGCCTCGCGAGCTCGACCCCGGCACGCGCCGGCTCGTGCTCGACCGGGTGGAGGAGTTCGACCGCACCTACTCCCGGTTCCGCGCCGACTCGCTCGTGACCGCGGTCGCCGAGCGGCCGGGAACCCATCTGTTCCCGCCCGACTCGATCGGCCTGTTCGACCTCTACGACCGCCTCGTCGCGGCCACCGACGGCGCCGTCGACCCCCTCGTGGGCCGCGAGCTCGAGCTGCTCGGCTACGACGCCTCCTACCGTCTGCGCCCCGCCGGCGCGGCCGAACGGGCCGCCGCCGAGGCGTCGGGCCCCGCCGGCTGGGCCGCCGACGTCGAGCGTGACGGCCGCCGTTTGACCACCGAGCGCCCGGTCGTGATCGACGTGGGGGCGGCGGGAAAGGGCTACCTGGTCGACCTCGTGGCCGAGCTGCTGCGCGGCCGCGGCTACGACGAGTTCCTGGTCGACGCGAGCGGCGATCTCGTGCACTCGGGGCGGGAGCCGATCCGGGTCGCACTCGAGCATCCGCTGCAGCCGGGCACGGCCATCGGCGTCGCCGAGGTGGCCGACGCGTCGCTCTGCGCCTCGGCGAGCAACCGCCGGGTCTGGGGCGACGGCCTGCACCACATCCTCGACGCGCGCACCGGGTCACCGGCCCGCGAGGTGATCGCCACCTGGGTCGTCGCGGCCGACACGGCGCTCGCCGACGGCCTGGCCACCGCGCTCTTCTTCACCGGGGCGCACCGTCTTGCCGAGACATTCCATTTCAGCTATGTACGCATGTACGCCGACGGGCGCGCCGAGAGGTCGCGCGACTTCCGGGGGGAGCTGTTCTCATGAAAGCCCGCATCGACACCGTGCTCGGCCGCGTCACCATGTATCGCCTGATGGTGCTCGTGCTCGGCGCCATCGCCCTCGTCGCCCTCGTCGCGAGCTCGCTGGGTCAGCTCTTCTACACCCCGCTCCAGCTCGTGCTGAGCCTCATCGTGGCGCTCGTCGCCACCATGGTGTCGAGCTGGGTGCTCGCGCTCGCGTTCCGCACCCGTGCCCACCTCGAGTCGTCGGCGATCACCGGCATCCTCGTCTTCTTCGTGTTCATGCCCACCGCGGATGCCGGTGCCCTCCTGCTGCTGGCCCTCAGCGGTGTCGTGGCCTCCGCCTCGAAGTTCGTGCTCGCCGTGCGCGGTCGGCACATCTCCAACCCCGTGGCGGTGGCGGCCGTCGTCATGACGATCACCACCCTGAACCTGTCCGCCTGGTGGGTGGCGAACCCCGTGCTGCTGCCGTTCGTGGCGGTAGGGGCCCTGATCGTGCTCTACCGCACCCGCAAGATCGCGGTCGGGCTCACCTTCGTGGTGCTCGCCACCGCCATCGTGACGGTGCGCCTGGTGCTGGTGGGCCAGCCGTTGCTCGACTCGCTCTGGCTAGCGCTGGGTTCGTTCCCGATCGTGTTCCTGGCGGGATTCATGCTGAGCGAACCGTTGACGCTGCCGCCCCGGCGCCGGCAGCAGCTGGCCGTCGCCGCGGTCGTCGCCGTGCTGTTCTCCATCCCCTACTCCTTCGGCCCCGTCTATGCCTCGCCCGAGATCGCGCTCGTCGTGGGCAACGCGGTCGCCTTCGCCTTCGGGCAGCGCCGCGGCATCCGGCTGCGCTTCGTCGGGCGCCGTGCGCTGACGCCCACGACGGCGGCCTTCGACTTCGAGCCGGTGAAGCCGGTGCGCTTCCGGGCCGGGCAGTATCTCGAGCTGACGGTGCCGCATCGCCGGGTGGACTCGCGGGGGTCGCGCCGCATGTTCAGCATCGCGTCGTCACCCGACGACGAGGCGCTCGTGAGCGTGGGCGTGAAGCTGTCGCAGCCGTCGAGCTCGTTCAAGCAGGCGCTCGTCGACCTGGCACCCGGGGCGACGGTGCGATCCACCTGGGTGGGCGGCGACTTCCTGCTGCCGGCCGACCCCGGGGTTCCGCTCGTGCTGGCGGCCGGGGGAATCGGCATCACGCCGTTCGTCAGCCAGCTCGCCGAGCGGGCGCGCGGCATCGGCCGCCCGGTCGACGTGGTGCTGGTCTACGCCGTGTCGAGTGCCGAGGAGCTCGCCTATGCGCCCGAACTTGTCGCTGCCGGCATCCGGGTGCTCGTCGTCGCTCCCACGGAGCCCGTCGATCTGCCCCGGGGATGGGAGTATCTCGGCGCGGGCCGGGTCACCGCCGCCGCGCTCGGCGCCGCGATCGGCGACCTCGAGGGGCGCCGGGCCTACGTGTCGGGTCCTCCGGGGTTCGTCGACCACGTCTCGACCGAGTTCCGCCGTGCGGGGGTGCGCCGGGTGCACCGGGACTTCTTCTCGGGGTACTGAGGGATCGGGGTACTGGCGCTCGGGCGCTCAGTCGGGGCCCCGTGCGCGGCCTCACTCGAGTGCGGCGGCTTCCTCCGGGCCCTCGGCCGCGACCGGGGCGCGTCGCTTGCGCGTCACCAGATAGCTGCCGGCGAGCACCACGGCGAAGCCCACGATGGTCCACACCGTCACCCGCTCGCCGAGCACCAGCGCCCCGGCGATGATGGCGACGGCGGGGTTGACGTAGGTGATGGTCGTGGCCTTCACCGGACCGATCTCGCCCACGAGGGCGAGCATGAGCACGAACGCGAGGGCGCTGCAGACCACGGCGAGCACGACGATCGAGCCGATCACCGACGCCGAGGGCCAGGCCGTCGGCCAGGCGCCCGTCAGCAGCACGAACGGCAGGTAGACCACGGCGGTGATCGCCAGCGAGAGCGACACGACGCCGACGCCCGGCAGATCCGACATCCAGCGCGCGAGAATCGCGGGCCCGACGGCATAGCCGACCACGACCACCGCCATCTCGGCGACGCCGATGAGGTCGGAACCCGCCAGGTCGAAGCCCACGAGGATGCCGACGCCCACCAGTCCGGCGCCGAGGCCCAGCCAGTTGAGCGCCGAGAGCTTCTCGGGCCGGCCGAGCACGAACGCCACGGCGACGCCCGCGAGCGGCACGGTCGCCAGCAGCAGCCCGGCGGTGGAGCTCGGGATGCGCTGCTCGGCCGAGCTCAAGAAGTACCACGGCAGGATGATCTCGGCGATCGTGTAAGCCAGCAGCGGCTTCCACCGCCTCAGCACCCGGCCCACCTCGCGCCGGAAGAAGGCCACCGGCAGCAACAGCACGGCCGCGAGTCCGGCGCGGGCGAGCACCACCATGGCCGGTTCGAGCTCGCCGACCGCCACCTTGATGAAGAGGTAGGGGATGCCCCAGGCGATGCCGAGCGCGGCGAACAGGAACAGGCCGCGTCGAGTCATCCCCCTATTCTGTCGTGCCTGGTGGCGCGTCAGCGGATCGTGGCGTAGGCGTCGAGCGCCTCCCGCCGCGACGACGCGAGGTCGACCATGGGCTCGGGGTAGGGGTCGGTGCCCACCTCGGGAACGTAGCGCCGCACGTATTCGCCGTGCTTGTCGAACTTGCTCGCCTGCAACTCGGGGTTGAAGATGCGGAAGTAGGGGGCGGCATCCGGCCCTGACCCGGCCACCCACTGCCAGTTGAGCGCGTTCGAGGCGGCGTCGGCGTCGACGAGGGTGTCCCAGAACCAGGCCTCGCCCACCCGCCAGTCGACGCGCAGGTTCTTCACCAGAAAAGACGCGGTCACCATGCGCACGCGGTTGTGCATGACGCCCGTCTGCCAGAGTTCGCGCATGCCGGCGTCGACGAGCGGAATGCCGGTGCGCCCCTGCTGCCACGCCTCGAGCTCGGCGTGCGAGCGGTCGGCCCAGGGGAAGCGGTCGAACTCGGGGCGCATGTTCTCGCTGGTGATCGTGGGCAGGTGATAGAGCAGGTGGTAGGCGAACTCGCGCCAGATCAGCTGCCGCAGGAAGGCCGAGGCGCCCGCCGCGGCTCCGGGGGTCGAGGCCTTCTGCGACCGGTGGCGCTCGACCGCGTGCCACACCTCGAAGGGGCTGATCTCACCGAACTTCAGGTGCGGCGAGAGCCCCGAGGTGGCGTCTTCGGCCGGGAAGTCCTGCTCGTCGACGTAGGCGTCGACGCCGTGGCGCAGAAACGCCGAGAGCCGGTCGTGCGCACCCGCGGAGCCCGGTCGCCAGCGCTCGCGCAACCCGGCCGCCCAGTCGGGGCGGGTGGGCAACAGGTTCCAGTCGTCGAGGTCGTCGCTCGCGATGCGACGGCGGTGCAGCGGGCGCTCGGCCCCGGGGGAGGGCAGCGGATGCCGCGGCGTGGGCTTCGCCGTGACCGCGCGCCAGAACGGGGTGAACACCTTGTAGTAGCCGCCTTGGCCGGTGAGAACGGTCCAGGGTTCCACGAGCACCGAGGCCTGGAAGCTCTTCGCGGTGATGCCGTCGTCGCGCAACGACGACTTGAGGCCGGCATCGATGTCGCGCTCGGCCTCGCCGTAGCGGCGGTTCCAGAACACGTTCGCGGCGCCGGTCTCGTCGACCACCTCGCGCACGATTCGGGAGGAGGAGCCGCGACGCAGGGTCAGATCGAGCCCGATGCCGCGTAGTTCCTCCCGAAGCGCGGTGAGGCTGCCGTGCAGCCACCAGCGCGAGGCGCCGCCCATCGGGCGCACCCCCTCGCTGACGTCGTCGAGCACGAAGAGACAGACGATGGGCCCTCCGGCGGCGGCGGCCTCGTGCAGCGCCGGGTTGTCGCGGATGCGCAGGTCGTCGCGGAACCACACCACGGTCGTCTGCTCGGTCACGGGTTCAGTCAACCACCACTCCGGCGCGGCGGCCGCGGCATCCGGTCACTTCGCGGTGATGCCCTCGCGCAGCTTGTCGCACAGACGGGCGAGTTCGTCGAGCTCGGCGGGCGAGAGGTGGCCGCTCATGTGCGCGCTGATCGATTCGGCGT
Organism: Herbiconiux daphne; assembly: GCF_024979295.1. Classification (GTDB taxonomy): domain Bacteria; phylum Actinomycetota; class Actinomycetes; order Actinomycetales; family Microbacteriaceae; genus Herbiconiux; species Herbiconiux daphnes. The sequence goes on from NZ_JANLCJ010000001.1 coordinate 26,337, forward strand.
GGATGACCGCCGCCTGCCGGTAGACCTGCACGCCGTGGTCGGTGAGGCCGACGAGCGTGCCCCGGCCGTCGGTCGGGTCGTCGCTCTTCTGCAGGATGCCGCGCGACACGAGCCGGTCGACCAGGCGGCTGATGCTGGGCTGGGTGAGCAGCACCTTCTCGCCGAGGTCGCGGATGCGCAGCACCTTGCGCGGCTGGATGAACAGGTTGAACATCACGTCGTATTCGTTCAGCGACACGATGCCGGTGGGGAACTCGGCGGCGAGCTGCCGCATGACGGTCACCTGCGCGCGGAAGAGCGATTCCCAGGCCGCGACGGGGGAAACATCCGGGGCCATCTGAGCTCCTGACACTCGTGACTGCAGATCGTGGGTCTCATTCTGGCACGCGGCTACGCGCCGGAGGCGTCGTCGCGCCGGTAGACCCGCCGCCCTTCGAGGTAGGTCTCGAGCACCTCGAGTGCGGGCAGCTGGTCGGGCGGCACCGAGGCGGGGTCGGCCGACAACACCACGAGGTCGGCGTACTTGCCCACCTCGAGGCTGCCCACCTCGTTCTCGGCGAAGAGCTGCCAGGCGGCGCCGAGGGTCTGGGCGCGCAGGGCCTCGTCGAACGTGACCCCCTCCGCCCCCGCGATGTGACGACCGGCGCGCGTGGTGCGCGTCATGCCGACGGCCATGTTGCGCAGCGGCTCGGCCGGTGTGACGGTGCCGTCGTTGTGGAACGAGATGGTGAGCCCGGCGTCGAGAGCGGCTCGGGCGTTCGCCCACGGGCCGCCGTGCTCGGGGCCGAAGAGCTCGTCGACGAGCACCTCGCCCCAGTAGTAGACATGGTCGATGAGCAGACTCACGGTGGCGCCGAGAGCGGCGGCCCGCTCGAACTGGGCGGGCGACATGGCGCCGACGTGCTCCATGCGCAACCGGTGGTCGGACCGCGGATGCCGCTCGAGCAGTGCCTGCCAGCTGTCGAGCACCCGGTCGACCGCGAGGTCGCCGTGCACGTGGCAGGCGAGCTGCCAGCCGTCGGGGAAGTAGCGCTCCACCACCTCGTCGAGTTGCTCGCGGGAGTAGTTGGCCGAGCCGTGCGACCCGGGCGCGACCCCGATCGACCGGGTGCCGTCGGTGTCGAGGTAGGGGAACGAGATGAGGATGTTGCCGACCCAGGGCGAGCCGTCGGCCCAGGTCTTCACGCCCACCTGCTTCACGACGTCGTCGCCGTTCTCGAGCGGCACCGATGCGGTCCGGCCGGGCGCCGACATCTCGTAGAGCCGCAGTCGCGCCGTCAGCGGAGCGGCGGCGCGGGCGGCGTCGAGAGCGGGTTGCTTCGCGGCATCCCAGCTCATGTCGCTCACCGTGGTGATGCCGACCGCGTTGAGGCTGCGCAGGTAGGCGGGCAGCAGCTCGGGCAGCTCGTGGGCTGCAGTGGTGAGGGTGGGGCCGAGCAGGGCGAACACGGTGCCGACCTCGAAGCCCTTGCCGGTGAGCGCCCCGGCGGCATCCTTCTGCCAGTGCGCCCCGGCCGGATCGGGGGTGCTCGCGTCGACACCGGCCTGCCGGGCGGCCGCGGAGTTGAAGTAGACGACGTGGCCGGAGTTGTGCAGGATCACGAGGGGGGTGTCACCGCCGATCGCGTCGAGCTCGGCGATGGTGGGGTCGGCGAGGCCGGTCTGCAGCAGGCCGTCCCACCCGTTGAAGTAGGCGCCGTCGGGGTGGTCGCGAACGCCGTCGCGGATGGCGCGCATCACGTCGTCGGCGGTCTCGAGCGTGACGGGGCGGATGTCGACGAAGTGCCGGCTCAGCACGACGGCGCTGTCGGAGGGGTGACCGTGGGCCTCGATGAAACCCGGCAGCAGGGCGCGGTCGCCGAGCTCGACCACGGCGGCATCCGAGGAGGCCTCGGCCTGCACGGCGGCGCGCCCGCCGACGGCGGCGATGCGCCCGTCGCGCACGAGCAGGGCTTCGGCGCGGGGCTGTGCGGCATCGGCGGTGATGACGGTGCCGACGAAGAGCATCTCACGGGTCATCCGGCCACTGTATTGGACCGGGTGTATCGGACCGGCGGGGACCGGAGCGTTAAGTGATTGAGGGCCCGTCGTAGAGGCTAACGACGGGCCCTCTCCCTTGCACCAAGAGTGTCCTGCAATCACATTCCGCCGAAGCTGCCACAGCAAACAACTTCGGCTTCATCAATATATAACGGTCTGGTAACGGAGCGCTAGTTACCAAAACGTTATTTTTCTGAGAATTAGCTGTGTGCCCCGAACGGGGGCCTCAGCTGCCCTGAACGAGCGGCAGGAACACGTCGTCGACGATCGCCACGATCGCCTCGTCGGGCACGCGGCCGAGGGTCATCAGAGCCTCGTGGCGCAGCAGATCCGCGGGCAGGGTCACGATCCTCGGGGTGAGCCGGCGCGGGTCGACCTCGCCGCGCTCCACGGCCCGGTCGACGATCGTCTGCATGACCGGGGGGCGGTCGCCGAGGATCTGCCGGCGCAGTTCGCCGAGCGAGGTGCCCGTGTCGCGGAAGTAGGTGCCGAGCTGAACGCTGTAGAGCGCGACGGCGCCGATGCGCCGCTCGTTCGCCGAACGCAGGGCGGCGAGCACGTCTTCTCGCAGCGATCCGGTGTCGGGCACCTCGGCCGCGTCGCGGTCGGCGTCGTGCCGCAGGGCGGCCAGCACGAGTTCCTCGCGCGAGCGCCAGCGCCGGTAGAGAACGTGACGGCTGGTGCCGGCGCGCTCGGCCACCCGCTCGATGGTGAAGTCTCCGTAGCCGCTGTCGGCGAGCTCGTCGAGTGCGGCCTGCAGCAGGGCGTCTTCGAGTTCGCGACCGCGTCGTCGTCTCGGCATCGTCTCGTCAGGGCCCACTTGTGTACCTTATCGCAGACCCCTAGTCTCGTTAAGGTACATGACTGTTCCTTAACGAGAGGACTCCCGATGACGACGAACACCGGCACCGATAAGCGGATCGACCCCCAGATGGCGAAGACCGCGACGGTGCTGATCGTCGGAGCGTTGGCCGTGGTCTTCGACACCACGATCGTGAGCGTGGCGTTGCACACGCTCACGACCGAGCTCGATTCGTCGGTGGCCACGATCCAGTGGGTGAGCACCGCGTTCCTGCTCGCGCTCGGCATCGCCATCCCACTCGCGGGGTGGGGGCAGGCGCGCTTCGGTGGCAAACGGGTCTGGATGTTCGCCCTCGTCGTGTTCCTGGTGGGTTCGGTCGCGTGCAGCCTGGCCTGGAACGCTCCGAGCCTGATCGCGTTCCGGGCACTGCAAGGCCTGGGCGGCGGACTCATGCTGCCGCTGCTCGCCACGATCATCGTGCAGGCCTCGGGCGGCCGCGGGCTCGGCAACATCATGTCGGTGGTCAGCCTGCCGACGGCGCTCGGCCCCATTCTCGGCCCGGTCGCGGGCGGTCTCATCCTCGGCGCGCTCGACTGGCGGTGGCTGTTCTGGGTCAACGTGCCGTTCTGCGTCGTCGGCCTGGTTCTGGCCTGGCGCATCCTGCCGAACGAGAACCCGGCCGCTCGGCCGCGCTTCGATCTGCTGGGCTTCGTGCTGCTGTCGCCCGGCGTCGTCGGGCTGCTCTACGGTCTCTCCAACGCGGGGCAGCAGGGCGGGTTCACGCGCCTCGACGTGCTGGTGTCGGTCATCGTCGGGGTCGCCTTGGTCGTCGCTTTCGTTCTGCACGCGAGGCGCCGGGGCGGGGCGGCGCTGGTCGACATCCGGTTGCTCCGCCATCGTGGGGTGTGGTCGGCATGCGTGCTGTTGTTCCTCTCGGGAGTCTCGCTCTATGGCGCGATGCTGCTGCTGCCGCTCTATTGGCAAGAGGTGCGCGGGTTCGATGCGCTTGGCGCCGGGCTGCTGCTCGCGCCTCAGGGCGTCGGAGCGCTGGTGAGCCGGTTCTTCGCCGGGCGGCTGACCGACTCGCTCGGAGCGAAATGGGTCGCGGTCGCCGGTTTCGCGATCGTCGCCCTCTCGACCGTGCCGTTCGCCTTCGTGACCGCCACGACCGACCAGTGGGTGCTCATGGCGGTGCTCGTGGTGCGCGGCTTCGGCCTCGGGGCGGTGCTGGTGCCGCTGATGACCGTCGCCTACATCGGCCTCGATCGCGACGACGTGCCGCATGCCAGCATCATCACGCGCATCGTGCAGCAACTCGGCGGCTCGTTCGGTGTCGCGCTGCTGGCGGTCATTCTCGAAGGTGCTCTCGCGACGTCGGGGAGCAGTGGCCCCCTCTCCGACGGCTTCGACCTCGCCTTCTGGTGGGCCACCGCCTTCACCGCCCTAGGCGCATTCACCGCCTTCGCCCTCCCCACCAAACCCCACCGCCAACCCTGAAGCGCCAATCAACCCGCCCGGCGGCGCACAACCGAGCCGTGGAAAAGCGGCGGCGTGACGTCGCTTTTCCACCCTGAGAGCGGCCAAGTTCTCCCGAGCCGAACCCTTACCGCAAGGTGCGCCGCAGAGGCGGCGGCGCACAACCGAGCCGTGGAAAAGCGGCGGCGTGACGTCGCTTTTCCACCCTGAGAGCGGCCAAGTTCTCCCGAGCCGAACCCTTACCGCAAGGTGCGCCGCAGAGGCGGCGGCGCACAAACTAGAACAGGTCCGGGGAGGGCGTACTCGTGTGCCGCACCGACACGTCCGCGTGGCGGTCGAAGCGGTAGCCGACGCCGCGCACGGTGCGCACGATGTCTTCGTAGTCGCCGAGCTTCGAGCGCAGGCGTCGCACGTGCACGTCGATGGTGCGCTCGTTGGGCACCTCTTCGTCGCCGGCGCTCCAGAGCGCGGTGATGAGTTCGGCGCGTTCGATGGTGCGGCCCTCGCGCAGCACGAGATACTGCAGCAGCTCGAACTCCTTGTAGGTGAGGTTCGCGGCCGTGTTGTCGAGCAGCACCCGCTTGCGCGAGAGGTCGACGACCACGCCGTCGCGGGCGCGATCCTGCGCATCCGGAACCTGGCGGTGCTTCGCGAGCGCCGACGGGTCTTGCAGCGCGAGGCGCACGACCTCGACGTCGCGGCCGCCGGCGCCGCGGGGCGCGAGGGCCACGGCGGCGTAGGTCTCCGACGACGGGGCGATCTGCGCGGCGAGCGCCTTCAGCTGCTCGACGATGCGGCCGAGGTCGGTGCCGTCGGCGGCGGCCTTGTCTTCGTCGATGCCGACGTAGAGCACGAAGCCGCGCGCTTCGGTGCCCTCGGGCACGGCGCGGATGCGGGGGGTGGTCGCGACGTCGTCGACGCGCGAGATGGGGGTGATGGTGGCGGGGCGGGAATCCAGGTGGGCGATCGACATGAGAGTTGTCCTATGGAACAGTGGCCCGCGTGAGCGGGGGCCGGAGGTGTGTCAGGCTGCGGACTGCGATGAGAGTCCGGGCGGCATCGGGATTCCGATGCGGGAGCACCTGTACCGTTCGATCAGCGGGATGAGGCTGAGAGGTGAAGAGGTGCTCGACGAGATTGTCTCGTTAGCGACACATTCGACAACACATGACGACGCTGCCGGCCATCATCATGCCGGCATCCCCAGGGGCCTCAAAGGAGGTCAGGGTGTGCACGTTGTCAGTCATAGACAGAAGCTAACCGGATGCCGCCCCGAAATGTCAAGCGATCCGCGCGAGCCCGATCGGCCTCGCGCATCCTGCGGGCGGCTGCGCCGCCGACCGAGGTATAGGTTCGAGCGCATGGCCACTCCCTCGATTCCCGCGATCTCCGGTCGCGCCCGGTGGCAGGCGTTCGGCGTGTGCGTCGCCGTGGCCGCCCTCACCATCCTCGATCTCTCGAAGGTCAACGTCGGGTTGCCCTCGATCGAGAAGTCGCTCGGCGCCGGCTCGACCGAGCTGCAGATCATCGTGGCGGGCTACGCGCTGGCCTTCGGCCTGGCGCTCGTGCCTTCCGGGCGGCTCGGCGACCTCTATTCGCGCAAGGTCATGTTCATCATCGGACTCAGCGGTTTCACCGTGGCCAGCGCCCTGTGCGCCGTGGCGCCGACCATCCAGACCCTGGTGATCGCCCGCATCCTGCAGGGCGTCGCCGCGGGCGTGCAGATGCCGCAGGTGCTCGGGCTCGTGCAGCAGCTGTTCCAGGGCGAGGAGCGCGGGCGGGCGTTCGGGGTGTTCGGCGCCACGATCGGCGTCTCGACGGCCTTCGGCCCCACCCTCGGCGGCCTGTTGATCGCGGTTGGCGGACCGACCGACGGCTGGCGACTGCTGTTCTGGATGAACGTGCCGCTCGGCATCATCGCCCTGCTGCTCGCCATCCGGCTGCTGCCGAAGACGCAGCCGCACCAGCCGGGAGCGCGCAATCTCGACCTCGTCGGCATCGTGCTGCTCGGCATCGCCGTGTTCACCTTCATGCTGCCGTTCGTGCTCACGACCGGCGGGCCCGACGACAGTCCGTGGCGGTGGCTCTCCCTCGCCGGCTGCGCGGTGGCGGTGGTGGTGTTCATCGCGTGGGAGCGGCGCTACGAGGCGGCGGGCAAGTCGCCCGCCATCCATTTCGCCCTGTTCTCGCTGGGGTCGTATCGCAATGGCCTGCTGCTGGCCACCGCGTATTTCGCGGCCATCCCGGCCGTGTTCCTGCTCACGACGCTCTTCCTCCAGGAGGGCCTCGGCTTCGAGCCCGTGTTCGCGGGCATGGTGAGCATTCCGTTCGCGCTGACGTCGGCGATCACCGCGCTCATCGGCGGGCGCCTCGTGGCGCGCTACGGCCGGTCGCTCGTGGTGCTCGGCCTGGTGATCGCGATCGTGGGGTTCGTGCTCGTGCTTCTGGGGGCCGTGCTGCCGCCCGCCGAGGACTCGATCTGGTTCATGGCGGGCGCGATGGCGGTGGCTGGCGCCGGTGGTGGGCTCGTGATCTCGCCCAACCAGACCCTCACACTCGCGGATGTTCCGGTGACCGAGGGCGGCGTCGCCGGGTCGATGGCTCAGGTGGGCCAGCGCGTGGGCACGGCGGTGGGCGTGGCGGCCGCGTCATCCATCTTCTTCTCGACCCTCTATCGCGAGGGCCCGGGCAACAGCGACAACGTCATGATCTATCACGACGGCTTTCGCAACGCCTTTCTCGTGACGCTCGGGCTCATGACCATCGCGCTGGTGATCGGCCTGCTCGACCTGCTGCGCCGCAAGCGCGCATCGACCGACGATGGCGAGGCGAGCGACGCCGACTCGGCTCCCACGGCTCCCAGCGCGGCCCCCGCGGCCGGGGCCGAGGAGGCCGGTTGAGGCGCGGCGGTCAGACGGTGCCGTAGAGGCGGTCGCCGGCGTCGCCCAGGCCCGGAACGATGTAGCCCTTCTCGTTGAGCCGCTCGTCGAGAGCGCCGAGCACGAGGGTGACGTCGCGGCCTTCGGTGGCCTTCTCGAGCGCTGCCACACCCTCGGGGGCTCCGAGCAGGCAGATGGCCGTGACATCCTGAGCCCCGCGATCGAACAGAAAGCCGATGGCGGCCGAGAGCGACCCGCCGGTGGCGAGCATCGGGTCGAGCACGAAGCACTGCCGGTCGGAGAGGTCGTCGGGCAGACGCTCGGCGTAGGTGGTGGGCTCGAGCGTCTCTTCGTTGCGCACCATGCCGAGGAAGCCCACCTCGGCCGAGGGCACGAGCTTGGTCATGCCCTCGAGCATTCCGAGGCCGGCGCGGAGGATCGGCACGACGAGGGGGCGCGGGTCGCTGATGGCGACGCCGGTGGTCTCGGCGACCGGGGTCTGGATGGTGACGGGCTCGACGCGCACGTTGCGTGTGGCCTCGTAGGCGAGCAGGGTCACCAGCTCTTCGGCGAGCGAGCGGAAGGTGGGCGACGGCGTGTTGATGTCGCGCAGAACCGTGAGCTTGTGGGTGATGAGCGGGTGGTCGGCAACGTGAACTCGCATAGCAGTCAATCTATCGGACGCCGCACCGGCTGCCGGAAGCCGCACTGGACGGGACCGCCCCGAGGCACGACTATGGAACCTGCCGCCCGACCGAGAGGACCTGACGTGGCCGATTCGATGCCGAGCACGCTGCCGGCTCCGGAGATCTTGTCGGACTGGATGCGACTGGCGCTCGACGAGGCCCGGGCCGCCCTCGAGACCGACGACGTTCCGGTCGGTGCGATCGTGATCGACCGCAACGGCGAGGTGATCGGGGTGGGCCGCAACGAGCGCGAACTGCGGCAGGACCCGACGGCGCACGCCGAGATCGTGGCGATCAAGCAGGCGGCGTGGAAGATCGACGACTGGCATCTCACCGACGCGACCCTCATCGTGACCCTCGAGCCGTGCATCATGTGCGCCGGGGCGATTCTCTCGGCCCGCATCCCGCGGGTGATCTTCGGGGCGTGGGACGACAAGGCGGGCGCGGCGGGCTCGGTCTACGACGTGCTGCGCGACCGCCGGCTCAATCACCGGGTCGAGGTGGTGGCGGGGGTCGAGGCCGAGGAGTGCGCGGCGTTGCTCACGACGTTCTTCCGTGGTGACGGGCCGCTGCGGTAGGGGACGGGCCGCTGCAGTAGGGGTTGGCGGTAGGGGGTCGTCGGTCTGCTTGCGCGGGCCGGCTCAGCCGAGACGTGCGATGCGGTCGAGGTAGTCGGCGAGCATCCGCTGCGACGCGGTCTGCATGCCGGCGCCGAAGGTTTCCCGGTCGGCGCGCAGGGCGGCGGGGGAGTAGCCGGCGTTCAGCACGTAGGCCTCGTCGTCGGCGAGCCACTGCTCGTGCATCTCGTCGGTCAGCTCGGGGTGGAACTGCACGGCGAGCAGCCAGTCGCCGATGCCGAACGCCTCGTTCTGGTAGCGCGCCGACGACGCCAGGCGCACCGTGCCCTCCGGCAGCGGAAAAGTGTCGCCGTGCCACTCGGCCATCGGCACACCGGCGACATGGCGCAGCGGAGACGCCAGGCCATCGGCCGTGGGCGTCACGTCGCGGTAGCCGACATCCGCCCCCGGGCCCGGATGCACCGGCGCGCCGAGTGCCGCCGCGATCACCTGGGCCCCGAAGCACACGCCGAGCGTCGGGGTCGACCGAGCGAGGCGCTCGCGCACGAACGCGATCTCGGGGTCGATGAAGTCGTGGCGGTCGTTCTCGTAGACGCCCCGGCTCGAACCGAGCACGATCACGAGGTCGGCTCCGGATGCCGCGGCGAGTGCGGCGGCGAACCCGCCGGTGCCGCCCTGCGCGGTGTCGCTCGGAGCCGTGCCGCCCTGTGCCGCGGGCAGCGCGCCCGCACTCGGCTCGGCGTCGATCACCTCGATCGTGTAGCCATGGGCGAGCAGCACCGGTTCGAAGTTGCCGAGCCCGGCGGCGCGCTCATTGCGGATGACGACCGCGTGCCGACCCGTCACGCTCAGTCGGTGCTCTTAATGACGATGGCCGACGTGTTGGTCTCGGTCTCGACCGGGGGCACGTAGACGTCGGGCTCGATGTAGATGACCCGCGCGATGGGCATCACGCCGCGGATGTTCACCTCGACCTCGTTGATCGTCTCGGCGACGTCGCGCAATTCGCTCTCGGGCGCGAGGGCGATCTTCGCGGCGACGAGCAGTTCGTCGGGCCCCAGGTAGAGTGACTTCATGTGGATGAGGCGATCGACCTTGGGCGTGCCCTCGATCGCGGTGATGATCTTCGACGTGTCGGCGTCGGTCGCGCCCTCGCCGACGAGCAGGCTCTTGGTCTCCATGCCCAGCACCACCGCCACGAGCACGAGCAGGGTGCCGATGAAGAGGGTTCCGATGCCGTCCCAGATGCCGTTGCCGGTGACGACCGAGAGCCCCACGCCGACCAGCGCGAACGCCAGACCGGTGAGCGCTGCGGTGTCTTCGAGCAGCACCACCGGGAGCTCCGGCGCCTTGGCCCGTCGCACGAACTGCACCCAGCTCTGCTTGCCACGGGTGTGGTTCGATTCCTTGATCGCCGTGCGCAGTGAGAACCCCTCGAGCACGATGGCCACGAGTAGCACGCCGATCGGAATCCACGGATTCGAGATCTCCTCCGGGTGCCCCACCTTCTCGATGCCCTCGTAGATCGCGAACACACCACCGACCGAGAACAGGATGATCGACACCACGAACGCGTAGACGTAGCGCTCGCGGCCGTAGCCGAACGGATGCTCCTTGTCGGCCTTGCGTCGCGACTTGCGCCCGCCGAGCAGAAGCAGCAACTGGTTGCCGGAGTCGGCCAGCGAGTGCACGCTCTCGGCGAGCATCGACGACGACCCCGAGAGCAGGAACGCGATGAACTTGGCGATGGCGATGCCGACGTTCGCCAGCAACGCCGCGATGATCGCTCTGGTGCCGCCTGATGTGCTCACGCCATGCCCTCTTTCTCCGCATCTCAACCCGCTGCGTGGCCAATCCTAGGATGGACTCGTGAGCACCGTCGAAAGCACCCGACTCCCGTCCATCGCCCTTCTCGGAGCAGGCTCGATGGGCCGCGCCATTCTGGGCGGGCTGCTCGCCGACGCGGTCGAGGTGACGGGCGGCATCCGGGTGACGAACCGGTCTGCCGAGCGGGCCGCCGAGTTCGACGGAACCGACGGTGTGACGGCTTTCGCGACCGAGAGCGACCCCGACGCCAATCGACGTGCCGTGGCCGGCGCCGCCGTCGTGCTCGTCGCCGTGAAGCCCGCGATGGTGCCCGACCTGCTCGACGACATCGCCGAGGCGCTCGAGCCGGGAACGATCGTCGTGAGCGTGGCCGCGGGGGTGACCGTCGCGACGTTCGAGGCGCACCTGCCGGAGACCGTCGCGGTGGTGCGCTCGATGCCCAACACTCCCGCCATCGTCGGCCGGGCGGTCACCGGCGTCTCACCAGGCACCCGCTCGAGCGACGCCGATCTGGCGCTCGTGCGCGCGCTGTTCGAGACGGTGGGGACGGTGGTCGAGGTTCCGGAATCACAGCTCGATGCTCTCAGCACCATCTCGGGATCAGGGCCGGCGTACGTGTTTCTGTTGATAGAAGCGATGACGGCCGCGGCTGTGGAGAAGGGGTTCACCGCCGAGCAGGCGGCCGAGCTGGTGAACGGAACCTTCGCCGGCGCATCCGAATTGCTCGTGGCTTCGGGCAAGACCCCCACCGAGCTGCGGATTCAAGTGACGAGCCCCAAGGGCACCACCGAACGAGCCATCGCCGTGCTGCAAGACGCCGACCTGCCCGCCCTGTTCACCCGCGCCACCGACGCCGCCCTCACCCGCGCCAAAGAACTGGCCGCCGGCTAGCCGCACGAAACCAGCTCAATTCCCGAGCGACGCGAACGTCTCGATGTCGGAGCTCTTGCCCGACACGATGATGAGGTCGTGGTTCGACACGACGGTCGATTCCGTGGCGTAGGTGAACGGCTTGCCGGGGCTCTTCACACCGACGACGGTCACGTGGTACTTCGTGCGCACCCCCGACTCGGTGAGGTTGAGGCCGCGGATCGGTTTCGGCGGATACATCTTCACGAGCGCGAAGTCGTCGTCGAACTCGATGAAGTCGAGCATGCGGCCCGACACCAGGTGCGCCACGCGCTCGCCGGCCTCGGCCTCGGGGTAGATGACGTGATTCGCGCCGATGCGCTCGAGGATCTTGCCGTGCGAGCGCGAGATGGCCTTGGCCCAGATCTGCGGCACTCGCAAATCGACCAAATTGGCCGTGATGAGAACGGATGCCTCGATCGACGACCCGACGGCCACCACCGCGATCTGGAACTCCTGCGCCCCGATCTGCCGCAGCGCCTCGACGTTCTTGGCGTCGGCCTGCACGGTGTGCGTCACGCGCTCCGACCACTTCTGCACGAGCCGCTCGTCTTCGTCGATGGCGAGCACCTCGCGGCCCAGCCGGTCGAGCTCGCCCGCCGTCGCCGCGCCGAACCGGCCGAGACCGATGACGAGCACGGGCGCGTCGTGTTTGATTCGGTCAACCAACGATGGGCCTCTCTTCCGGGCGCTTGTAGAGCTGCTGCCGCTGGCTCGCGGCCAGGGCGGCAGCCAGTGTCACAGTACCAACGCGGCCCATGAACATGGTGGCCGCCATGATGTAGATGCCGCCGTCGGGAAGCGACGCGGTGAGCCCCGTGGTGAGTCCCGAGGTCGCGAACGCCGAGATCACGTCGAACAGCACGAAGTCGAGCGACGCCTTCGAGATCTGCAGGATGAGGATGCTCGACACCGCGACCGTGGTGGCCCCCCAGAGCACGACGCTGACACCCAGGCGCAGCACGTCGCTCGGGATGCGGCGGCTGAACGCCTCCATCTCCTGGTTGCCGCGGGCCTCGGCGAACGCGGCGAGGAAGAGCACGGCGAGGGTGGTCACCTTGATGCCGCCGGCCGTCGACGCCGACCCGCCGCCGATGAACATGAGCATGTCGGTCACGAGCAGACTCGACCCGTTGAGATCGGGGATCGAGATGGTCGAGAATCCGCCCGACCGGGTCATCACCGACAGGAAGAAGCTCTGGAACACGGTGTCACCCGCCCCGAGCTCGCCGAAGGTCTTCGGGTTGTCGAATTCGAGCACGATGTAGAGCGCGGCGCCCGCCACGATCAGGATGGCGCTGGTGACGAGCGTCAGCTTCACGTGCACCGACCAGCGCGGTGGCCGGTTCATCCCGCGCTTGTGGTTCTGGCGCCATCCCTTGACGCTCCTCGACAGCGTGTAGATGATCGGAAACCCGATGCTGCCGAGGAACACGCCGATCATCAGCACGGTGAGAAAGAAGTAGTCGCCCGCGAACGGCGTGAGCCCGTCGGCGTTGGGCGTGAACCCCGTGTTCGTGAAGGCCATGGCCGAGTAGTAGAGCGCGAACCACACGGCCTCACCGATCGGGATGCCGTCGACCAGCATCCGTGGCAGCAGCAGCACCGCGAGCGCGAGCTCGATGACCAGGGCGCTGATCGCGACGGTGGCGAGCAGGGAGCCGATCTCGCCGAGCCGCACGGCCTGTCCCTCGGCGACCGGGCCGTGGTGCATCCGGAGCGGGTTGGTGTCGCTCGCGGCGATGAGACGCGCGCGCAGCCCCAGCCGGCGCGAGATGACGAGGCCCAGGATGCTCGCGAGCGTCAGCACGCCGAGCGCGCCGATCTGCACGCCGAAGTAGATGACGATGTGGCCGAAGACCGACCAGTGGGTGGCCATGTCGACTGTGGAGAGGCCGGTGACGCAGATGACCGAGACGGCGGTGAACACGGAGTCGGCGAGGCTCGTGGCGCGGCCCGAGGCGCTCGAGATCGGCAGCGAGAACAGCACCGTGAAGATGAGCACGAGCGCCGCGAAGATGAGGATGGCGAAGCGGGAGGGTGAGCGCTCCGAGAATTCGCGCATCCCGTCGCGGATGCGGCCGATCCAGGTGCGGCTCCGGTGCAGCGGGTTGCGACTGATCGTGGTGCTGCGGAAGCTCATCCAGATCCTCGCTTCGGCAGTCGTTCTGGCTGCCCCTGTGTGAACGGTGCAATGCTACCCGGCGGTGGCGCGAATGCGGGGGAGCACCAGTACCCTGGACGCATGGCCGACATCTTCTCAGTGATCGCTGACCCCACCAGGCGTCAGTTGCTGTCGTTGTTGCTCGAGCGGTACGTCTCGACCGAGACGTCGACCACGTCGGGGGCGGCCGAGGGGGAGTTCAGTGTGTCCGAGCTCGTGGGGCAGCTCGAACTCAGTCAGCCCACGGTCTCGAAGCATCTCAAGGTGCTGCGGGATGCCGGCCTCGTGATGGTGCGCGAAGAGGGTCAGCACCGCTTCTACAAGATCGATGTGTCGCCGCTCGAAGACGTCGAGGACTGGATCATCCCGTTCCTCTCCGCCGACTTCGACACCGCCGCCGAAGACGAGTTGTGGGACAACGCGTCCGACGCGGTCAAGTCGGCCGCGGCGACGTTCGGCCAGAACGTCGGGCGCCGGGCGGCGGCGACCTCGCACGCCGTGAAGTCGGTGGCCGACGACCTGGTGTCGAAGCTGCGTCGCTGAGGCTGACGCTGTCGCATCCGCCGTCGCCGGTGATGCGGGAGTGACTGCTGTTGCTCGTGAGCGCCTTCGAGCCCTATAGTTTCGCCATGGCTGCTGACCTGGAAGACGTGCGTTTCCTCACGGTCGCCGAAGTCGCCGAGATGATGCGGGTGTCGAAGATGACCGTCTACCGTCTCGTGCACTCCGGTGAGCTTCCGGCGATCCGTTTCGGCCGCTCGTTCCGGGTGCCGGAGTCTGCTGTCGCCTCGGCGGTCGAGAATCACGTCGCCGATTCCGCCTGACGGTAGCTGGTACACTTCTGCGAGGCTCTTTTGCCCCTGACCGCCGAATCGCCGCGGTCAATACCAATACGTGTGAGGTTTGTGTGGGTTCTGTAATCAAGAAGCGTCGCAAGCGCATGGCGAAGAAGAAGCACCGCAAGTTGCTTCGCAAGACTCGCCACCAGCGTCGCAACAAGAAGTAGCCAGACTTTACGTCTCGCTACGCGAGCAGAGCGCCAGACATTGCGTCTGGCGCTTTTTGCTTGCCCGCGGCCACCGCGGGCTGGGCGCCGAGGGAGATACTGGGCTCGTGCCGTCTCCGGTCGAATACTGCGCCACCCTGGTCGTCCGCGATGCGGTGACCAAGGTCGACGCGCTCGCGATCGTCGCACTGGCGCTCGATCGCGAGGTGACGGATGCGCGCGGCGTGCACCCGTTCATCGGCCTCGACGGCGGCGCCCGGGTCGAGATCGAGATTCCCAAGTTCGGCGAACCGCCGCCGCTCGCGCTCGACGTCTACTCGACCCTCGGTCACGACCATGCGGTTCTGAGCGCGTTGTCCCTGCTCGGGGTGCTCGAGTCGGCGACGGCCTGGACCATCGAGCCCGACTTCGTGCTGTGACCGCGCGGATGCCGCCGCGGCAAGTGCTCGGATGAGGGCTGCGGCGAGTGCTTCGATAGGCTTGAGCCGTGGCATCCGTCTCTCTCACGCTGGTCGGCAAACCGGGGTGTCATCTCTGCGATGACGCGCGCGAGGCCATCCGCGGGGTGCTCGACGATCTCGCGGCCGATTCGTCGGTGCCGTCGGTCGACGTCGCCGTGACGGAGCTGTCGATCCTCGACAATCCCGCCCTGATGGACGAGTTCGCCGAGGAGATCCCGGTGGTGCTCATCGAGGGTCGCGTGCACACCATCTGGCGGGTCGACGAGGCCCGTCTCCGCGCCGCACTGCTGGAGGTCTCCGCATGATCCGACACGTCGTCACCTGGAAGCTCGTCGCCACCGACCCGCACGAGAAGGCCGACGCGGTCGACACGATCGTGCGTCTGCTCTCGTCGCTGCCGCCGCTCGTGCCGTCGGTGCGTTCGCTGACCGTCGCGGGCAACATGGCCTACTTCGACGCGAACTGGGATGTCGTGCTCATCGCCGACTTCGACGACCTCGCGGGTCTCGACGCCTACCAGTCGCACCCCGAGCACCTGCTCGTCGTGCCTCAGATCAAGGCACTCGTGTCGGCTCGGGCGTCGGTCGACATCGACCTCTGACCCACTGGCGGCCCTCACGGCGCTCGTTATCCACAGGTCGTCGTCGCGCGTTGCCGACAGGCCGTCTCGCGGCCTAGCCTCTCACCGGGAGCTGAGGAATACTCGGCAAGGAAGGTGAGCTGCGTGTGGGTGATGCTGGGGCGGGCAACCTGATCTGGTGGGTCGTCTGGGTCCTGATTTGGGGGGTCGTCTGGGTCGCGGTTCCCGTGCTCGTGGTGGTGGTGACCGTGTTAGCGGCCGCCGCCGTCGTGCGCCGGGGTGGGCGCCGCGATCACGGGGTGAGGCGGGTGGGGCCGCGGAAGAGGTAGACGACCTCGCGCAGGTTGGTCTGGTGGAGCATGAGCATCAGCACGCGCGAGAGGCCCATGCCGAAGCCGCCGTGCGGCGGCACGCCATAACGGAAGAAGTCGAGGTAGAACTCGAGTTCCTCCGGGTCGAGGCCCTTCTGCTTGGCCTGCTCGACGAGCACGTCGATGCGGTGCTCGCGCTGGGCGCCGGTCGAGATCTCCACCCCGTTGTAGACGAGGTCGTAGCTGTTGGTGATGGTCTCGTCGGCCGCGTTGCGCATGTGGTAGAACGGCCGGATGCTCGCGGCGTAGTCGGTGAGGAAGACGAAGTCGTGACCGTAGGTCTCCTTGACGTAGGCCGCGATCTGGCGCTCGCCCTCCGGGTCCATGTCGTCGTCTTCGCGGGGCACGACGTAGCCGCGCGATGCCACGATCTCTTTCGCCTCGGCGAGCGGGATGCGCGGGAACGGCTGGGTCGGCACCTCGATGTCGACGTCGAAGAGCGCTTTGATCTCGTCGCCGTGCTTCTCTTTGACGGCCTTGAAGCCGGCCACCATGAGCTCTTCGTGCAGCTGCATGACGTCTTCGTGCGAGTCGATCCACGAGATCTCGGCGTCGACGCTCGTGAACTCGGTGGCGTGACGCGAGGTGAACGACGGGTCGGCGCGGAACGCGGGGCCCACCTCGAACACCTTGCCGAAGCCGGCGGGCTGGGCCATCTGCTTGAAGAACTGCGGGCTCTGCGACAGGTAGGCCTTGGTGTCGAAGTAGTCGACCTCGAACAGCTCGGCGCGCGACTCCGACGCCGACGCCATCAGCTTCGGGGTGTGGATCTCGATGAAGTCGTGCTCGACCCAGTAAGTGCGCCACGCGTGCTCGAGCGTCGTCTGCACGCGGAACACGAGGTTCTGCTCGGGCCGGCGCAGGTCGAGGAAGCGCCAGTCCATGCGCTTGTCGATTCCGGAGTCGGCCGCGATCGGCGTCTCGGCAATCGCTGCGGTCTCCACCACCAGGGTGGCGAGCTTCACCTCGATGCCGCCGAGCTTCACGCGCTCGTCGTGCTTCAGCTCGCCGGTGGCGGTCACGAACGACCCCTGGGCGAGGCCGGAGATGATCTCGGCCACCGCCTCGGTGTCGTCGGTGCGCGGGTTCACCAGCTGCACGGCGCCCGACTCGTCGCGCAACACGACGAACTGCACCTTCTTCTGGTCGCGGACGGTTTCGACCCATCCGGAGACGGTCACGAGGCCGTCTTCGAGGGCGGCCAGGTTCTTGACGAGGGTGCGTTCAGTCACGGGAGAAGAGTCTACCCGCGACTGGTCGATCAGGCCTCGCGCGAGGGAACGGCCCGATAGCCGTCGACGCGCATGGCGGCGATGGTCGCGGCGATGCCGGCGGCGGAGATGATGGCGAAAACGGACAGGGTGATGATGGTCATGAGTAAGCCTTTCTGACATCCATTCCACCGCGGATGACTGTTCAGCACAATCGAATAGTTCTTCATGACTGGTGAAGTGTCGCTAACAGATTCAGGCCCTCTCGGCATTCTCGCGGTATCGGCGCTCGTAGACTGGATGCCGTGCCCGCCAGCCAGATCCACCTCGTCCGCCACGGCGAAGTCTTCAACCCCGACGAAGTGCTCTACGGGCGCCTCGAGAACTTCGGCCTCAGCGAACTCGGGCACCGCATGGCGAAGGCGGCGGCCGACGATCTGGTGGCGCGTCACCGGCCGATCAGCGCCCTCTATACGTCGCCGCTGCTGCGCGCCCGTCAGTCGGGCCAGCCCATCTCCCAGGCTTTCGAGCTCGCGCCGTCGATCGAAGACCGCATCATCGAACCCACGAACGCCTTCGAGGGCCGGCGGATGAAGGGCCCGGGCGGGGCGCTCCGCGATCCGCGCATGTGGCGCTTCCTCTGGAACCCGTGGCGCCCGGCCTGGGGCGAGCCCTTCCGCCAGGTCTCGGCACGCATGCTCGCCGCCATGACCGACGCACAGGCATCCGTCGACTCCGGCGACGTCGTCATGGTCAGCCACCAGCTGCCGATCTGGATGGCGCACCTCACCATCGTCGGCAAGAAGTTGCCGCACGACCCGCGCAAGCGCCGCTGCGCCCTGTCGAGCATCACGAGCTTCGAGTTCCGCGACGGTCGCTTCGTCGAGGTCGGCTACGTCGACCCGGCCGCCCCGCTCGCCGTCGGCGCCACCGACGTGGGGGCAGTGTGACGGCGAGGTCGACGCGCATCCGCGCCGCCGTGGCCGCGACGGCGGTCGCCGCGACGCTGCTGCTCGCGGGCTGCTCGAGCGACCCGCTCGCGCAGCAGTACCTCGACGGCAGCAACAAGGGCTACATCTCCGGCGACGGCACCGTCACCGAGGTCGAGCCGGCCGACCGCGGCGAGCCCGTGCAGTTCACCGGCACCGACGAGAACGGCGGCACCGTCTCGTCGGCCGACTACGCGGGCCAGGTGCTCGTGCTGAACTTCTGGTACGCCGGTTGCGCGCCGTGTCGCGCCGAAGCACCCGACCTCGAGAAGCTCAACAACGACTTCCAGGGCCGGGATGTCTCGTTCCTCGGTGTCAACGTGCGCGATCAGGCGCCGACCGCCATCTCATTCGCCGAGACCTACGACGTCACCTACCCCTCCGTCATCGACACCGACGGGGCGATGCAACTCGCCTTCTCGGGCACCGTCGCGCCCAACGCGGTGCCGACCACCCTCGTGATCGACCAGCAGGGCCGGGTCGCCGCGCGCATCCTGGGCCAGCTGAGCGACGCGTCGATCCTCGAGACGCTGATCACATCGAACCTCGAGCCCGGCACCTCGGCGCCCGGTACCTCGGCACCCACCCCCTCGCCGGAAGCCGGCTGACCCGTGGGCAATCCCTTCGCCGAGGTCGTGCTGAGCGGCCAGTTGCTGCTCGCCATCCCGATCGCCCTGCTCGCGGGCCTGGTGTCGTTCGCGTCGCCGTGCGTGCTGCCGCTCGTTCCGGGTTACCTGGCCTACGTCGGCGGCATCTCCGAAGCGGGCGGCGCCGGCGACTCGGTGGCGGGTCGCAAGGCGGCGAGGCGACGGATGCTGCTCGGCATCGCCTTGTTCATCCTGGGCTTCTCGGTCATCTTCCTCGCCTATTCGGCGGCCTTCGGCGCCCTCGGCACCTGGCTGATCGTCTGGCAGGAGTGGATCACCCGCATCATGGGCGTGATCGTCATCGCCCTGGGGCTCGTGTTCATCGGCCAGTTCAGCTTCATGCAGCGCACCTTCAAGCCGAGTTGGCGACCCGCCACCGGCCTCGCGGGCGCGCCCATCCTCGGCATCGTGTTCGGCCTCGGCTGGACGCCCT
Source organism: Herbiconiux daphne (assembly GCF_024979295.1). Taxonomy (GTDB): domain Bacteria; phylum Actinomycetota; class Actinomycetes; order Actinomycetales; family Microbacteriaceae; genus Herbiconiux; species Herbiconiux daphnes. Next base: position 45,396 of record NZ_JANLCJ010000001.1, read on the forward strand.
GCATCGGCCCGACCCTCGGCGCCATCCAGGCGCTCAGCCTCACGAGCGGCTCGGCCTGGAGCGGCGTGCTGCTCGGCCTCTTCTACTGCATCGGCCTCGGCCTGCCCTTCCTGCTCGTGGCCCTCGGCCTCAACTGGGTCACCAGCTCGGTGCGGTTCCTCAAGCGCCACATCCGCACCATCAACATCGTCGGCGGCGCCCTGCTCGTGGCCATTGGCATCCTGATGGTCTCGGGGCTCTGGACGATCTGGATCTACGAGATGCAGGCGGTGATCAACGGCTTTGTCTCGCCCATCTGATCACTACGATTCCGCGCAGCCCGAGCGACCGAAGGCCGGCGACGACGTCACCCTGCCGAAGCTCGGCGTCGTCGGTTGGCTGCGCTGGTTCTGGCGTCAGCTCACCAGCATGCGCACCGCGCTCTTCCTCCTCCTGCTGCTCGCGCTCGCAGCCGTGCCCGGATCGCTCGTGCCCCAGCGCGCGGCCGACCCCAACGGCGTCACGCAGTACTTCGTCGACAACCCCGATCTGGCGCCGTTCCTCGACTCCCTGCAGCTGTTCAACGTCTACACGTCGGCCTGGTTCTCGTCGATCTACCTGCTGCTGTTCATCTCGCTGATCGGCTGCGTCATCCCGCGCACGAAGCACCACTTCGACGCCCTGCGCGCGAAGCCGCCACGCACCCCTGCGCGCCTGTCGCGACTGGCGGGATTCACCACGCGCGATTTCGAGGGTGGAGCAGACGCGGCATCCGTCGTCGACTCGGCCCGCACGCTGCTGCGCCGCCAGCGCTACCGCACCGTCGTGTTCACCGGCGTCGACGCGCGAACGGGGCGCGAGACCGTCTCGGTGTCGGCCGAGCGCGGCTACATGCGCGAGACCGGCAACCTCGTCTTCCACTCGGCGCTCGTCGGCATCCTGATCACCGTCGGCATCGGCGGCGGCTTCGGCTACCAGGGGCAGCGCGTGGTGGTGGAGGGGCAGACCTTCGTGAACACGCTGCTCGCCTACGACTCGTTCAACCCGGGCCGCTTCTTCAGCGACGACCAGCTCTCGCGCTACGCCCTCACCCTCGACTCGTTCGAGGCGACCTACGAGACGCAGTCGCTCAAGGCCTTCGGCCAGCCGCTCGACTACACGGCCTCGGTGACGGCTCAGGATGCCGCGGGCGAGACCTCCACCGACGAGATCAAGGTGAACAGCCCCTTGAAGATCGGCGGCACCGACATCTACCTGCTCGGCAACGGCTACGCCCCCACCATCACGGTGCGGAACCCCGCGGGAGACGTGGTGTTCACCGATTCAGTGCCCTTCCTGCCGCAGGATGCGAGCCTCACGTCGCTCGGCGTGGTGAAGATCCCCGACGGACTGCCCGACCAGGTGGGGCTGATCGGCTTCTTCTACCCGACCCAGGCGGAGGCGGCATCCGGGGTCTACTTCTCGTCGTTCCCCGAGCTGCAATATCCGGTGCTCACGCTCAACGTCTACGACGGCGACCTCGGCCTCGACGGTGGGGTGCCGGCGTCGGTCTATTCGCTCGACACCGATTCGATGACGCAGCTCACGGGAGGCGAAACCGGTGTCGACTCGCTCGAGTTGAAGCCGGGCGAGACGGCCGACCTGCCGAACGGCCTCGGCACCGTCACCCTCGACGGGGTCAAGCGGTTCGCGTCGTTCGACGTGCACCACGACCCCACCCAGGGCTGGGTGCTGCTGTTCGCGGTGCTCGTGCTCGGCGGACTGCTCACGTCGCTGTTCATTCCGCGGCGGCGACTGTGGGTCAAGGCGACCGATCGGGCCGACGGGTCGGTGCACGTGGAATACGCGGGTCTGGCCCGGGGCGACGATCCGCGGCTGGTCGAGGCGGTGGCGGCGCTGGCGGCGAAACAGGCCGAGAGCTTCTCCTCCACAACTCCCGATGACGGGGCCGATTCTGCACAGTCTGACGCCGCCTCTTCTCCTTCCGACACCAAGGCTTAGGCTCTACCTGTGACGCAAACCCTCGACGAGATCTCGATCATCCTCATCTACTCGGCCATGGCCGTGTATGCGCTCGCATTCATCGCCTTCGCGCTCGACCTGGCCCGCCGGTCGTCGACGGTCAAGAAGGCTGCCGAGGTGGGTGCCGAGGTCGGTGCCGCGAAGGTTCCCGCCGTGGTGGGGGCTCCGGATGCCGGTGGCGCGGGTTCCCCGGGCGCCGACGATGCGGCTCTCGTGTCGGTCGAGGGGCTCGACACTGCGGGCCGCCGGTCGATCCCGTTGCGTCTCGGGGTCTCGTTCACCATCCTGGCCTGGGTCATCCAGCTCGCGGGCGTCATCCTCCGCGGCGTCGCCGCCGACCGGGTGCCGTGGGCGAACATGTACGAGTTCTCGATCACGGGCACCCTGCTGATCGTCGCGGTGTTCCTGGTGGTGCTGCTGCGCGAAGACCTGCGGTTCCTCGGCACGTTCGTCACCGGGCTCGTGCTCATTCTGCTCGGCATCTCGACGGTCAACTACTACGTGAGCGTGTCGCCGCTGCCGCCGGCGCTGCAGTCGGCGTGGCTCGTCATCCACGTGTTCGTCGCGAGCCTCGGCACGGCGTTCTTCGCCCTCGGCGGGGCCCTCTCGGTGGTGCAGCTGCTGCAGACCAAGGGCGACGCCGTCTCGCGGCTGGCGGGTGCGCTGCGCCTTCGCTTCCTGAAGACCTTGCCCGACGCCGAGACCCTCGAGCGACTGGCCTACCGGGTGAACATCGTGGGCTTCGTGTTCTGGACCTTCACGCTCATCGCCGGCGCCATCTGGGCCGAGCGGGCGTGGGGCCGCTACTGGGGCTGGGACACGAAAGAGGTCTGGACCTTCATCATCTGGGTCATCTACGCCGGCTACATCCACGCGCGGGCGACGCGCGGCTGGCGCGGTTCGCGCTCGGCCTGGCTCGCCATCGTGGGCTTCGTGGCGGTGCTCTTCAACTTCGGCATCGTGAACGTCTTCTTCAAGGGCTTGCACGCGTACTCGGGCCTCTAGCCGCGCGCTCGTCGCGCGTGCCCACGCGAGAAGTCAATACCCGTGGCATCTCGGGCGGATCTGGCACAGATTGTGACTTCTCGGCGCGTCGGGATGCCGCTCGGCGCAGTTGAGCGCGGCACCGCTGCGGACGCGCCTCCACCGCTCGCGTCGGCGCGCGCCCTGTATTGGTTGCGAACCTCCCGCGAGGAGCCGCGAGAAGTCAATAAACGTGGCAACTCCGGCGGTTTTGGCACAGATTGTGACTTCTCGGTGTGACGGGCAGCCGCTCGACCGAGTTGTGCGCACGCGAGAAGTCAAAATGCGTTGCCCGTTGGGCCGTGGTGGAACGGAACGTGACTTTTTGGGGGAGCGGCCATCGTGCGCCGGGGCGGGTAGCGCGGGTGGTGCGGGTAGTGCGGGCGCGGGTGGTGCGGTCATGCCACCAGCGCTCGCGGGCGGCCTCGCCGCGGGGCGGTCGCGCGGAAGCCGTCGAAGGGTGCTCGCGAGCTACCGCGAGAAGTCAGGAATCGTGGCACCCCGGACGGTTATGGCACGGATTGTGACTTCTCGGTGTGACGGGCAGCCGCTCGACCGAGTTGTGCCCACGCGAGAAGTCGAAATGTGTTGAAAGTTGGGCTGTCGTAGGACAGATTGTGACTTCTCGGGGCGGAGGGGCGGGCGCTGGGGGTCAGTGCAGGAGGGCGTGGCAGCGGGTGAGGCGGTCGCGCCACCAGAGTTCGCGGTCGGGGCTTGCGCGGTAGCGGTCGAGGAGGGCGGGGTCGACGTCGGGGCGCGTCACGGGAATACGTCCGGCTCGGGGCCCAAGGCTGTCGTGGGTGACGTCACCGGTGAAGAGGTCGACGGTGGCGAGGCCGCAGTCGTAGTCGAGTTCGGGCAGGGCGGCCGCGAGGTGCGCTCCCATGGCGATTCCCACCGAGCTCTCGAGGGCTGACGACACCACGGCCGGCAGGCCCGCGAGGCGCACGACCTCGATCGCGCGGCGCACCCCGCCGAGGGGTTGGGCCTTGATCACGAGCAGATCGGCGGCGCCGGCCTTCGCGACCGCGAGCGGATCGGCCGCCTTGCGCACGCTCTCGTCGGCGGCGATCGGAATACCCATGTAGGCGACGCGGCCGCGGATCTCAGCCAGTTCGTCGACGGTCGCGCAGGGCTGCTCGACGTACTCGAGGTCGAACTCGCACAACCGGTGGATCGCGTGCTCGGCCTCGTCGACATTCCAGCCGCCGTTCGCATCGATGCGCACCCGGCCCTCGGCGCCGAGCACCGCGCGAGCCTCGCGTACGCGAGCGACGTCGTCGTCGAGTGTCTGGCCGGTTTCGGCGACCTTCACCTTCACCGTGCGGCATCCGTCATATCGCGACAGAACGCGCGCGACCTCGGATGCCGCCACCGCCGGCAGTGTGGCGTTCACCATGATCTCGGCACGGAGCGCCGTCGGCATCCGCGCATACCCGAATTCGATCGCTCCCCGCAGCCAGGATGCGGCCTCGGCGTCGTCGTATTCGGGGAACGGTGAGAACTCGGTCCAACCCTCGGGCCCCTCGAACACCACGAGTTCGCGCACGGTCTGACCCCGGAAGCGGGTGTGGAGTGGGATGGCCACCACCCGCGCCGTCTCGAGCAGGTCGTCGAGCGGGGGGAGTTCGGTCACGTCGTCGTCCATCACTCCACAAGTCTCGCGCGGCTCGCGGGTTATCCACATAATCGGCCCGGAACGGCCCCGAATCCACCGCCCGAATAGGCTGGGGTCATGACCGAACGCACCACAGTCTCCGACATCTTCGACCCGTCAGAATGGGTCGTCGCGCCCGGTTCGGAGGGGTTCACCGACATCACCTACCACCTCGACCGCGAGGGCCGCGTGGCACGCATCGCGTTCGACCGGCCCGAGGTGCGCAACGCGTTCCGCCCGAAGACGGTCGACGAGCTCTACGCGGCGCTCGACGACGCTCGGCAGAACCCCCGTGTGGGCGTGGTGCTGCTGACGGGCAACGGTCCGAGCCCGAAAGACGGCGGCTGGGCGTTCTGCAGCGGGGGCGACCAGCGCATCCGGGGCCGTGACGGCTATAAATACTCCGACGGAGAGACCGCCAAGGGCATCGACACCGCCCGCTCCGGCCGCCTGCACATCCTCGAGGTGCAACGGCTCATCCGGTTCATGTCGAAGGTTGTCATCGCGGTGGTTCCGGGCTGGGCGGCCGGCGGCGGGCACAGCCTGCACGTGGTGTGCGACCTCACCATCGCCAGCGAGGAGCACGCCCGCTTCAAGCAGACGGATGCCGATGTCGGCTCGTTCGACGGCGGCTACGGCAGCGCCTACTTCGCCCGCCAGGTGGGGCAGAAGTTCGCGCGCGAGGTGTTCTTCCTGGCCGAGGAATACAGTGCGCGCCGGGCCTATGAGATGGGTGCGGTGAACGCGGTCGTACGTCACGCCGAACTCGAGACCGAGGCGCTGCGGTGGGCCAGAACCATCCTCGGCAAGTCGCCCACCGCGGTGCGCATGCTGAAATACGCGTTCAACGCCGTCGACGACGGTCTCGTGGGCCAACAGGTGTTCGCCGGCGAGGCGACCCGCCTGGCCTATGCGAGCGACGAAGCGGTCGAGGGCCGCGACTCCTTCCTCGAGAAACGCGACCCCGACTGGTCGCCCTTCCCCTATCACTACTGACCGCTTCGCTATCACTACGGATGTGACCGGCGATAAACTGGAGAGGCATTCACATGCATGACTCTGCGGTGGAGTCGTTGATCGTCGAAGTCCAGGCCGACTTGTCTGCCGACGATCCGGGCCAGCCGCGTGGAGGCGTCGACGATGGCCGACGTGCGGCGCGCTGCGCAGATGCTGATCCTTCGCGTTCGATCAGGGCGCGAGCGCTATGCCTCGTTGTTCTCGCCCCCGGGTGCGGCCGCCTTCTTCGCGGGTGCCTCCGTCGCTCGACTGGGCGTGGCGATGACCGGTCTCGGCCTCTTGTGGACCGTGCAGTCGCTGACGGGCTCCTTTGCGCTGGCCGGCCTCGCGACGGGAACCTTCGCCGCCGGCGAGGCCGTCGCCGGTCCGCAGCTCGCCCGGCTGGTCGATCGATTCGGGCAGACCAGGACGGTGCCCCTACTCCTGGCCGGTCACCTGCTCGGTCTGGCGTCGGTGGTGGCCGGATGCCTGAGTGACAGCGTTCCGGTTCTCATCGCCGGAGCGGTTGTCGCCGGAGGATCGCTGCCGCAGCCGGGCGCCTTGTCGGCGGCCCGCTGGACTCATCTTCTGACCGACCGCGACCGGCTGCGCACGGCGTTCTCGCTCGAGGCGGCCGTGAACGACGTGGTGTTCCTCGCCGGACCGCCCGCGGTGACTCTCGCGAGCGGCCTGATCTGGTGGGGGGCCGGCACGGTCGGCGCCGCCGGTCTGCTCGTGGCCGGATGCGTCGTGCTCGTCGCCCAGCGGCGCACCGCACCCCCGGCCCGAGCTCGCGACGCGCGTGCCGAGGGTGCGCAGACGGCCGTGAGGAGATCCGGCGGCGGCTTCGTGTCCCGCCGGCTGGTGTCGACCCTCGGGGTCGTGTTCGGGCTGGGCTGCTTCTTCGGCGCTGCGCCGATCGTGGTGACCGCTTTCACCGCCCAGCAGGGTTACGCCCCCGCAGCCGGCGTGATCGTGGCACTCACGAGTCTGGCGAGCCTCGTGAGCGGCCTGGCCTACGGCGCGATCCGCGTGCGACGAGCTCCTTCGACCGTGCAAGCACTGGCCGCCGTGACCCTCCTTGCCTCGGTGATGGCGGCAGCACTCGCCCCGGTGCTTCCGGTGATCGTGCTCGCGCTCCTGGTCGCAGGCACCACGATCGCTCCGGTGCACGTCACCTCCACGCAGCTGGTCGAGACGACGGTGCCCCGCCACGCCCTGACCCGCGGCTTCACCTGGATCAACACGGCCTCGGCCTCCGGAATCGCCGCCGGAGGAGCGCTGTGCGGAGTCGTCGTGCAGGCCGCCGGCGTTCAGACGGCACTGGTCGCCTGTAGTGCGCTGATCGCCGTGGCGCCGGTGAGTGCCCTGCTCGGCGTCAGGGGTTCACGAGCGAGCGATGCCATCGGATGAACGCATCCTGCATCGGCACTCCGAACGAGTGCGGGGCATCCTCCCAGTGCGCTCGGTAGCGGGCCGACGCGCCGGCAGCGGCGTAGCGCTCCGCGAGTCGAACGTCGGCGGCCCGAAGCCCCTCCGCCGGGAACAGCTCGTCCTCGGCGGCGAAGCCCACGAACAGCGGCCGCGGTGCGCGCGCCCCGGCGATGTCGGGCCATTCCGCGACCCGCCCGATGCCGGGATTCAGCATCATCCAGGTGTGCTTGTTCACGTAACCGTCGACGAGCGAGCCGAAGGTCGACATCATCGACATCACCCCGATGGCCCGGATGTCGTCGCTGAGCGCCGAGGCGAGCACGGCCCGCGCTCCGCCGCCCGACATCCCGACGAGCGTGACCCCGCCTGGCGCCACATCGGCACGATCGGCCAGAAGCCGGGCCGCCAGCAGGTCTTCGCTCACGACGACCCCGCCCCACGACGTGCCGAGCAGCCCGAGCACCTTCGCCACGGCGTCTTCGTAGGGAGCGGCGTGGATCTCATACCGCTCCGCCTCGCCGAGGAGCGCCCCGGCTCCGACGGCCTCAGCTCCTGCCCCCGCCCCTGAGCCGGCTACGGCAGCCGCCGCCTCCGCGAGCGCCGCATACCGCTCGCTGCGCGCCGACATCCCCGACACCGGGAACCGCCTGCTGCCCCAGCCGAACACGTCGTGCACGAGCACGCTCGCGCCCGACCGCGCGATCTCGTTCGCCATGGCCCGCCCGCCGTACGACTGCGATCGCAGTCGCTGTACCTCGGGCGCGGTCTCGCCCGGCCCGTCGGCGATCTTCTCCTTGCCGAAGTACTTCACATCGCTGTGGCAGTGCAAGGCGACGACACCGGGAAGGGGGCCCGTCTCTCCGGCCGGACGCAGAAGCCACGCCTGGGTGTCGGGCCCCCATCCGGCGTTCCAGCTGAGGGCGACGCCGTCGATCCCGTCCCGCGTCCAGCTCTCGCCCTCGCGCACGATCGTGGTGCCGCTGCTCGCCGGCACCCCCAGCACGTCGCGCAAGCGGGCGGCGATGACGCCGGCGTCGTCTTCGCGCGGGAACGGCGGTGTCGGCAGACGCTCGGCCAGTCCTTCGAACCCCACCAGTTCTCGGCCCGAGAGGGCCGTTGCGCCGACTCCGGATGTCGCATCGCTCGTCATGCCGCTCCCCTCGGGTGATCCGGTCACCGCACCTCCGCCGATCGCGTCGAGTGTACGGTGCGCAGCAGTTCCGCTGCGACCGCCGCCATGGCGGAACGGGCGTGCCCGAGACCGGGGCGCGGGTCGGACTGCCGCGGATTCGCGCTCAGGTGTTCCCGCAATGTGCCCGTGTAGGCGATGTTGAGCACCGTGCCGATGTTCACCTTGGTGATGCCGCGACGCACCGCTTCGACGATCTGCTGATCGGGAACGCCGGACGAGCCGTGCAGCACGAGGGGCACCGGCACCACCCGATGGATCGCCTCGATGAGATCGAGGTCGAGGAGGGTCTCGCGCGACTGCTGGGCATGCACGCTGCCCACCGCGACGGCGAGCGCGTCGACCCCGGTGCGGTCGACGAACCGGCGTGCTTCATCGGGGTCGGTGCGCACGCCCGGGGTGTGAGCCCCGCCTTTGCCCCCGACCGCCCCGAGTTCGGCCTCCATCAGCACTCCGGCGTCGTGCGCCCACTCGGCTGCCTGGGCGGTGGCCCGCAGGTTGCGGTGGAACTCGAGGTGCGACGCGTCGAACATCACCGACGACGCGCCCGACGCGGCAGCCGCCTTGCACAGATCGAGCGACATCGAGTGATCCAGGTGCAGGGAGGCCCGCGCCGTCGACGATTCGATCGCCGCGACCGTCGCGCGCGCGATCGGCGCGACCTCGTCGCCGTGAAATCGGATCGCATTCTCGCTGAGCTGCACGATCAGGGCTCGGTCGGCCGCTTCGGCGGCTTCGAGCAATGCCTCGACCTGTTCCAGGGTGATGGCGTTGAACGCCGCGACACCGACGCCGGCGTGAACGGCTTCGTCAACGAGAGTGGCGGTGGTGGTGAGCGTCATCGAATCCCCCTTCGAGGGTGACTGCGGTCAAGAATTCGCGGTAGTGGCCGGCATCGACGTGGCCGGCCAAGGGATGCGCCACGGCCGCGGCCGACAGTGCGACGGCCCGCACGGCGCTGGTGGAGAGGGGCAGATCGTCGCGCAGCCCCAGGGCGAGTGCGGCCACGGCCGCGTCACCGGCTCCGGTCGGGTTGCCGCTCACGAACCCCGGCGGGCGTGCTCGTGCCGTCTCGTCGGCGGTGCAGAGCAGCATGCCGTCCGGGCCGAGTGACACGGCGACGCATCGCGCGCCGAGGGCCAGCAGCACGGCCGCGCCCGCTGCGGCGTCTCGATGCCCGGTCGAGCGTTCGAGCTCCTCGGCATTGGGTTTGACCAGGTCGGCCCCGGCCGCAGCGGCGAGCAGAAGCGGTTCGCCACTCGTGTCGACGACGATCGCGCTGCCCCGTGCATGGGCCTCGCGGGTGAGGCGGGCATAGGCGTCGGGCGGCGCCTGGGAGGGCAGTGACCCCGACGCGATGACGACCGACCCGTGCGGGATGAGGTCGACGAGCTCGGGTTCCACGTGCCGCCAGGTGAATTCGAGCCCGTCGCCCGGTTCGTTGAAGGCCGTCGCGCCCTCGTCGTCGACCACCACGAGGGTGCGGCGAGAGTCGCCGCCGACCGAGATCGAGCTGTCGCCGATGTTCGTCGACGCGAGGTCGCGGCGGATCTCAGCCCCCGTCGCCCCGCCCACCAGACCCGTGGCCGTCACGCGCTCGCCGAGCCCCGCCAGAACGCGCGCCACGTTGATTCCCTTGCCACCCGCCTGAGCGCGCACGGAGTTGACGGTGTGACTGGCTCCCGGCTGCAGCCGTTCGACCGTGTAGGTCACGTCGAGTGCCGCGTTGAGGGTGATGGTCAGCATGCCGGTGCCTCGACCGGAACACCGGCGCGCACGACGAGTCCGGGTTTCCACGAGGGGTCCATCGCCACGAGATCCGCCCTCATGCCGACGCCGATCGCGCCGATCTCGTGCTCGAGCCCCAGCAGCCTCGCCTGGATGCCGGCGGCGGCATCGACCGCGGCCACGACATCGACACCCAGCGCCATCGTGTTGCGCACCGCCTCGGCCATCGTGAGCGTGCTGCCGGCAAGTGACTGCTCGGTGACCGACCAGGCTCGTCCGTCGCGCACGTCGATCTCGGCTCCGTCGAGACCGAAGACGCCATCGGGCAGTGTGGCTGCGGCCATGGCGTCGGTGATGAGCACGACGCGGCCGGCGGCCAACCGGAACACGGCCCGGACGACATCCGGATGCACGTGCACGTTGTCGTTGATGATCTCGACCGAGCACGCCGGGTCGAGGAGGGCGGGGATCACCGGCCCGGGGTCGCGGTGGTGGATGGGCGGCATCCCGTTGAACAGGTGCGTGATGTAACCGCTCCGGCCCGCCAGCGCGGCGGTCATCTGTTCGTCGGTGGCCGAGGTGTGCCCGAACGCGGCGATCACGCCGCTCTCGTCGAGCCGGGCGACGAGGGCATCGGCACCGGGCAGCTCGGGAGCGAGGGTGACCGACTTCACCCACCCGGAACCGGCGGCGAGGAGTCGGTCGAGCTCGGCGGCATCCGGAGCCCTCAGCAGGGCCTCGGGATGGGCCCCGCGATGTGCGGCAGACAGGAAGGGCCCCTCGAGATGGATGCCGAGCAGTTCGCCTCTCTCGCAGAGCTCGACGAGATCGCGGCAGCGGTCGAGCATCTGCGGCAGCGCGGCCGTGGCGAGGCTGGCGAGCATCGACGTGGTGCCCGTGCGCCGGTGCGCATCGATCGTCGTCGCCGCGCCGCGCGGCCCGTCGGCGAACGAGCCGCCGCCACCGCCGTGCACGTGCAGATCGATGAATCCGGGCAGGAGCCACCTGCCGTCGAGCGAGCGGGCTCCGGCCGGAGGGGTTCCCTCGTCTGCGCGGCCGATGCGCGTGATGCGGTCACCGGAGATCTCGAGCCAGCCGTCGACGACACCCGACGGCGTGACGATGCGGGCGTCGCTCAGCACGAGGCCTGTCATCGAGCCGTCGCCCAGGCGCGCAGGCCCGCCCCGCGGCACCCCGCCCGGTCGCCATGGCGGGCCGTGAGCACGGCGACATGGGGCGAGCCGAGGGCGCCCAGCCCCGCCTTCACGGGCTCGACCAGAAAGTCGCCGGCGAGCGCGACGCCGCCGCCGAGCACGACGGCCTCGAGGTCGAGCAGGGCGTCGGCGCCGCTCAGCACGCTCGCGAGCGCGTCGGTCGCGCGCGCCCACACGGCCCGGGCATCGGAATCGCCCTGCTGCGCGCGATCGACCACCCCGGCGGCGTCGAGCGCCGCTCCGGTGCGTTCCCGGTACTGCCGGGCGATCGCCACCGCCGAGGCGATCGCCTCGAGGCATCCCCGCTGGCCGCACAGGCAGGCGTCGGTCTCGGCGCCGACCCTGACGTGACCGAGCTCCCCGGCACGATTGTTCGGGCCCGAGCGCACCTCGCCATCCAGAATCACAGCGCCGCCGATTCCGGTTCCGATGGGAACGAACAGGGCCGACGTGACGTCGGCCGCCGCACCGTCGAGCGCCTCGGCCCGGGCACCCGCCCGCACGTCCTGGCTGAGCGCGACGGGGAGGCCGGTTCGTGCGGCGAGAAGCCGTTCGAAGTCGCGGTCGTGCCATCCGAGGTTCTCGGAGTAGATCGCGACTCCTCGCTCTTCGTCGACCAAGCCCGGAACGGCGACGCCGATGGCGAGGGGCCGGATGCCCTCCGGCGGCTGCACGGCCTCTTCACCGACGAGGGCGATGATGGCGTCGACGGTCTCGTCAACGGTGCGGCCGACCGGTGTCGGAACGGTCCAGGCGGCGAGGCTCCGGATGTCGCGATCGAGCCAGGCCGCCTTGATCCGCGTTCCGCCGACATCGACGGCCAGCACCGCTTCGCGCATCGTCGCCTCAGCGATCGGTGAGGGTGACGGCCCGGGTCAGGCTGCGAGGGCGGTCGGGGTCGAGACCGCGATCGTTCGCGAGCAGCACCGCGAGACGCTGGATGCGCAGAAGATCGACGACGGGATCGCTGAGGTTCTCGATGAACAGCGCTCCGGTCGGCTCGACGTCGTCGGCGATGCCGCTCGGCTCGGTGCCGAGCGACCACACGACCCGGCCTGGTTCGGCGATGCTGATGGGGCCGTGGCGGTATTCGAACGCGGGGTAGGACTCGGTCCATACCTGAGCCGCCTCCCGCAGCTTCAGGGCGGCCTCGTTCGCGAGCCCCACGCTCCATCCGCGGCCGAGGAAGGTGAACTGACCGGCGACGCGCGCCCGGGCGTCGATCTCCTCGAGCGCGGCCTCCCGCCCGGCCTCGATCACGGAGCGCAGGTCTTCGCCGAGCGACGCGCGGAGCGCCATGAGCGCCGTGGTCGCGAACCGGGTCTGCACGATCGATCGTTCATCTGCCCAGTCCAGCACGATCGCCCCCGGAACGGCCTGGGCGAGCGGCGCGTCGGGGTCGGCGGTGAGCGCCATCACGCGAGTGCTCGTGCCGAGCTCCGCGACGAGATCGAGGATCTCGGTCGTCGTTCCCGACCGGCTGATCACGAGCACCGTGTCGTAGTCGCGCCCCCGAAGGGAATGCTCGCTCGCGGCGAAGGCGTCGGTGACGCCGAAACCGCCGGCCTCGCGGAGTCGCGCGTACGACTGGGCGATGAACCAGGATGTGCCGCAGCCGATCACGGCGACCTTCTCGCCCGGTGCGGGCAGGTCACTGGCGCGGTCGAGTTCTGTGGCCTGCTGCCAGCAGTCGGGCTGGCTGGCAATTTCTGCCGCAACGTAGCTGATGATCGGCTCCTCTCACGTAATCTGCTTCCACAATGTACATAAATGCTTGTTAAGTCAATGTTTCAAGCACTATGTGACATTCGCTTCGGTAGTCGCTGCGCATTCCGGCACCTAGCGGCACGTCGGCCCCTATGCTCGGAGGGGATCACGCGAGGGAGGAAGCATGAAGCGCGCTGACCGCTGGAACCGGATCTTGGAGACGATCGGAACGCACGGGGTGGTGGACGTGGAGTCGACGGCAGCCCTCCTGGACGTCTCGACCGCCACGATCAGGCGTGATCTCGACGAACTCGCCCAGCAGCAGATGGTCGTGCGCACGCGCGGCGGGGCCGTCTCGCATTCCGTCTCGTACGACCTGCCGCTGCGCTACAAGTCGTCCCGCCAGGCCTCCGAGAAGCAGCGGATCGCCCAGGCCGCCGCCGAACTGGTCACCGACGGGTCGATCGTCGGCATCAACGGCGGAACCACGACGACCGAGGTGGCGCGGGCCCTGGCCCTCAAGACCGGCGAGCCCGATGTCCACGGTCGCAGCCTGACGATCGTCACCAACGCCCTCAACATCTCCAGCGAGCTCGCCGTGCGCACGAACATCAAGATCGTGTCGACCGGCGGGGTGCCTCATCCGCATTCTTACGAGTTGATCGGCCCGTACGCCCGGCACGTCCTGGAGCAGATCCACGTGGATGTGGCGATCATCGGCGTCGATGCGATCGACGCGGTGCACGGCCTCACGGGGCACAACGAAGACGAGTCGATCATCAACAGTCTCATGATCGAGCGCGCCTCGTCGGTGATCGTGGTGGCCGACCACACCAAGCTCGGCAAGCGCGCCTTCTCGCAGATCTGCGGCATCGACGCCGTCGACGTTATGGTCACCGACAGCGAAGCGCCGGACGACGTCATCGAACGGTTCCGCGCGACCGGCGTGCGCGTCGTTCTCGCCTGACCTCAGCGTCTTCTCCGGCGCGACGCAGTTGTCGCATCTTTGCAAAAATGTGTTGACACGCTGCACGTTAATGATTCAACATGACTTCAAGCGAGCAACTTGAATCATTTAGCGTACGGAGAGCCATCCAGATGAGCGTGGAAGACCGGCCCGGAACTGCCCAGCCCCTGCGGGTCGCCGTCATCGGCTATGGCGAGCGAGGGCGCGATCTCGCCACGTGGATCGGGTCGGCTTCGACACCTGCTCAACTCGTGAGCATCGTCGACCCGTCGGAGGAATGCCGCAGCGTCGCCCGCACGACTTTCGGGGGTTCCGTCGAGCTCGAGATCGGCCTCGCCGGCATCCGGGCTCCGCAGATCGACGCGGCGATCGTCGCCACCCCCGACGACACCCACGCCGCCGTCGCGATCGAGCTTCTCGGGCGCGGCATCCCCGTCTACCTCGAGAAGCCGATGGCCACGACAGTCGAAGACGCCGATGCCATTCTCGACGCCGCGGCACGCACCGGCACGCGCATCTACGTGGGCCACAACATGCGGCACACCGCCATGGCGCAGACCATGAAGTCGCTCGTGCAGTCGGGCGAGATCGGCGAGGTCACCGGCATCTGGTGCCGTCACTTCGTCGGGCACGGCGGGGACTACTACTTCAAGGACTGGCACGCCGACCGCACCCGCTCGACGGGGTTGCTGCTGCAGAAGGCCGCGCACGACATCGACTTCATGCACTGGCTCGCCGATTCGTACAGCACCCGCGTCGTGGGCATGGGCGACCTGCTGGTCTACGGCCGCATCCACGACCGCCGCGACCGCAGCGGAGAGCGGATGAAGGAGTGGTTCTCGCTCGACAACTGGCCCCCGCTGGAGCAGACGGGTCTGAACCCCGTCGTCGACGTCGAAGACGTCTCGATGGTGCTCATGCGCTTCGCATCAGGCGCCATGGGCAGCTACCAGCAGTGCCACTTCACGCCGGACTACTGGCGCAACTTCACGGTGATCGGCACCGAGGGCCGCCTCGAGAACTTCGGCGACAGCGGCGACGGAGTCATCCGGGCCTGGAAACGACGTTCCGCGTACTCCCCATCGGGCGACGCCGAATACGAGTTCCGGGGCGACGACTTCGGGCACGACTCCGCCGATCGCGAGTGCGTCGAGGAATTCCTCCGCTTCGTCGCCGACGGCACCTCGCCGGTCACCTCGGTGCTGGGCGGCCGCTTCGCCGTGGCCGCCGGAGTCGCGGCGACCCGCTCACTCCGGGCGGACTCGGAGCCGCAGACCATCACCCCGGTCGACGACGAGGTGACGCGTTACTTCGAACTCGGCCAACCCGCCCGATAGACCGCATCCAGACCGCATCACCCAACGCACCCCAGGCACCATCGACCCCAAGGAGATTGTTCAATGAGAGGCAAATACGCCGTCGCGATCCTCGCGTCTGCCCTGCTCGTCGGTCTGGCCGGCTGTTCCGGCTCCGGATCGGAGCCCGCGGCTGATGGTGACATCAGCGGAGACCTGACCTACGCCATCTGGGATCAGAACCAGCAGCCGGCGATGGAGAAGATGGCCGACGACTTCATGGCTGAGCACCCCGACGTGAAGGTCACGGTCGAGGTCACCCCGTTCACCCAGTACTGGACGAAGCTCCAGACCCAGGGCTCGGCGAAGACCCTCCCGGATGTGTTCTGGATGAACGGCCCCAACGCCAAGATCTACGCCCCGAGCGGCCTGATCGAACCGATCACGTCGCTCGTGGACGACGGGCAGATCGACCCGGCGAACTATCCCGAGTCGCTCGACGAGCTCTACACGATCGACGGGGTGCAATACGGAGTGCCCAAGGACTTCGACACCATCGGCGTCTGGTACAACACCGACCTGCTGCAGAAGGCGGGCGTGCCCGAGCCCACCGCGGACTGGACCTGGGATGACTTCAAGGCCGCGGCCCAGACCGTGAGCGACAAGCTCTCGGGCGATGGCGTCTACGGCGTCGTGGCCGAGCTGACCGGTCAGCAGAGCTATTACGACTCCATCTTCCAGGCCGGCGGATACGTCATCTCCGACGACATGAAGACGTCGGGCTATGACGACCCGAAGACCATCGAGGGGCTGCAGCTCTGGACCGACCTCATCGCATCCGGAGCGTCACCCTCGGTGCAGCAGCTCTCCGACACCACGCCCAACCAGTGGTTCACCTCCGGCAAGGCCGCGTTCTACCAAGCGGGCAGCTGGATGGCGAGCGAGATCGCCGAGTCCCCGATCGCGGCCGACGTGAAGACGGTGCAGATGCCCGCCGAGGAGAAGAGCGCCACCGTCATCCACGGTGTCGCCAACGTGGTGGCCGCCGACAGCCAGAACAAGGCCGCCGCCCAGGCGTTCCAGGCCTACCTCGGTTCGAAGGAGGCTGCTCTCACGCTCGCCGAGCTCGGGGCCGCGATCCCGGCCTTCAACGGAACCCAGCAGACCTGGGTCGATTCGGAGCCCGGCTTCGGTCTGCAGATGTTCCTCGACGCCACGAGCTACGCCGTGCCCGACCCCGAGTCGTACAACACGACGGCGTGGCGCGACCTCGAGTACGAGCTGCTCCCGCAGGCCTTCTCCGGCGAACGGCCGGTCAAGGAGGTCGCTGACGAACTGGCCGAGCGCATGAACGCCCTCCTGGCTGAGGAACAGTGACTCGACTGACGACGGTGCCGCGGCCGGCTGGCGATCTGCGCCAGCCGGCCGCCGGCCCGCGCGCCGGCACCCCGGTGCGGCCGCCTCGACGCCGCTCGCGCCGATCGAGCCAGCGGTCACTCTGGGGGTGGGCCTTCATCGGTCCGGCGGTGGCGGGTCTCTTCGTCTTCTACCTCTGGCCCCTCGTTCAGACCGCCTACTTCAGCTTCACGAAGTGGGGCGTCTTCGGCGGCTCGACCTGGGCCGGCATCGCCAACTACCAGAAGCTGCTCAGCGACCCGGCGGTTCTCACGTCGCTGCGCAACACGATCGTCTACACCGCCATCGTGCTTCTCGGTGTGCCCATCGCCGTCGTGACCGCGTCGCTGATCAACCGGCCCGGTCTGCGGCTGGCGAAGCTCTACCGGGTGCTGTTCTTCATGCCCTATGTGGCGATGCCGGTCGCGGTTGCACTGGTGTGGCGGCTCATGTTCAACGGGGACTTCGGAATAGTGAACGCCGCCCTCGCGGTCGTGGGGGTGGAGGGGCCGCACTGGACCTCGACCCCGGGTCTGGCCCTGGTCGCACTCGGGGTGGTGGGGTTGTGGGCGTCGATCGGGTTCAACATGATCATCATCAGCTCGGGACTGGCCTCCATTCCCCAGGAGCTCTACGAGGCGGCCCAGCTCGACGGCGCCGGCGGCATCCGGATCTTCTTCTCGGTCACCGTGCCCCTGCTCGCGCCGACCCTGTTCTTCGTCGTCGTGATCACGACGATCACCGCGTTCCAGGTGTTCGATCTGCTCTTCGCGTTGCTCGGCGCGATGAACCCGGCGATGCCGCAGACGCAGTCGTTGATCTACCTCTTCTATTCCGAGGCGTTCGTCTCGAACGACAAGGGTTACGCGGCCGCGATCGCGCTGCTCATCCTCGTCGTCATCGGCGCCGTGACCGCCATCCAGTTCCGGCTCCAGAGAAGGTGGGCGAACATTGACTGACGCGCTTCGACAACGGTCACGCCGCCGCGCCGGCATCGGCTCGTTCCTCACTTACCTGGTGCTGACCATCGGCGGCATCGTCATGGTGTTCCCGTTCCTGTGGCAGATCGTCATGTCGCTGTCGACGAACTCGCAGGTGATGAGCGTGCCCCCCACGTTCTGGCCCGGCCAGCTGCAGTTCGGCAACTTCGTGGAGGTCTTCCAGAAGATCCCGTTCTTCGATCAACTGTGGACGTCGGTGCTCATCACCGTTCTGCGAACAGCCGGGCAACTCGTGCTGTGCACCCTGGCGGGCTACGGGTTCGCGCGCATGCAGTTCCGCGGCAAGAACATCGTGTTCGCCCTCGTGCTGTCGCTCTTGATGGTGCCCCCGCAGATCTATCTGATCCCGCAGTACCTGATCATCCAAGATCTCGGCCTGCTCAACACGGCCCTCGGCGTGGCGCTGCCCGGCTTCTTCAGCGCGTTCGGCATCTTCCTGATGCGCCAGGCCTTCATCGGCCTGCCGACCGAGCTCGAGGAGGCGGCTCGCCTCGACGGCGCGAACGTGTTCCAGACCTTCTACAGGGTGATGCTGCCCCTCATCGGGCCGAGCATCAGTGCGCTGATCATCATCACCGTGCTCTGGTCGTGGAACGACCTGCTGTGGCCGCTCGTCGTCACGACCAGGGCCGAGAACATGCCGCTCTCGGTCGGCCTCGCGGCGCTGCAGGGCCAGTTCTCAACCGACTACTCCGTGCTGATGGCCGCGAGCCTGCTCGCGACGCTGCCCGTTCTCATCCTGTTCCTCGCGCTGCAGCGCCGGGTGGTGCAGGGGCTCGCGTTCTCGGGCATGAAGGGCTGAGCGAGCGGATGCCGCGGCGGGACTGATCAGGCCGTGATCAGCCCGACCCGTCTAGGGTGACACCATGACGCGGCGACTCGAGGTGCTCGACGGCTCCGACACGAGGGGCGTCGAAGCCGCGTTGCGGGCGGCGCTGTCGGGCGACGGCCCCGCGATCCTGCCGCGCGAGCCCGCGGCGATCGTGGCCGGGCCGCAACACGGCCGGCACGCCGCCCCGGCGCTCGGCGACCCCGAGGTCGCCCACGAAGGCCTGGTTCCCGCCGAGGTGCCGAAGGCGGTCGCGCTGGTGATCGAGACATCCGGGTCGTCGGGCGTGCCGAAGCGGGTCGCTCTCAGCACCAACGCGCTGCTCGCGTCGGCCGCCGCGGTCGAGGTGGTGCTCGGCGGGCAGGGGCAGTGGCTGCTCGCGCTGCCGGTGCACTACATCGCGGGTGCCCAGGTGCTGGTGCGGTCGATCGTGGCGGGCACCACCCCGATCACGCACCCGGGGGGCCACTTCTCGGCGCCGCGGTTCGCCGCGATGGCCGACGAGCTCGAGGCGCCGCTGCGGTTCACGTCGCTCGTGCCGGCCCAGTTGCTGCGGCTGGTCGATGCCGCCGAGGGTGACGGCGGCATCCGGAGGTCGATCGCGAGGTTCGACAGCATCCTCATCGGCGGTCAGGCGCTGCCGGCGGCGCTCGCCGAGCGGGCGGCCGAGATGGGCTTCTCGATCGTGCGCACCTACGGCTCGACCGAGACCGCCGGGGGATGCGTCTACGACGGCCGGCCCATCGGCCAGACCGTCGCCCGCGAGAACCATGGCGAGATCGAGCTCTCTGGTCCCACCCTCGCCGAGGGCTACCTGGGCGACGACGACCTCACGGCGCAGAAGTTCCACTCCGACGCCGGCGTGCGCTGGTATCGCACCGCCGACGGGGGCACGGTCGAGAACGGCCTCGTGCAGGTCACCGGCCGGCTCGACAACGTCATCATCTCGGGCGGCATCAAAGTGGCACTCGACCGAGTCGAGCGGGTGGTGCAGGGCCTGCCGGGCTTCGAGCAGGCGATCGTGGTGGGTCAGCCGAGCGACGCCTGGGGCCAGGTTGGCGTCGTGGTGACCGACGGCCCGGTCGCCGACGACTCGCTCGAGATCGTGCGAACCGCCGTCATCGACGCGGCCGGCCGGGCCGCCGCGCCGGTCGAGATCCGCCGTGTCGATCGGCTGCCCCGCCTGGCCTCGGGCAAGCCCGACCGCCTCTCGGCCGCCAGGTCGCTCCGAGCGCGCGCGAACTAGAATCAGCCCGATGTCGAAAACCAAGAAGCGCCCCTCGGGCCATCCCGCTCGCGTCTCCGCGGGCCGCAAAGCCCCAGTCGCCGCCGGTCCTGCCGGCCCTCGATCCGCCGCAGGCGCCTGGATCGCCGGCGCCCGCCTGCGCACGCTGACCCTCGGTGTCGCACCCGTGGCGCTCGGCACCGGTGCGGCGATGGTGATGACGGATGTCTCGAAGCTCCGCATCCTGCTCTGCCTGCTGGTGGCGATCTTCCTGCAGGTGGGCGTCAACTACGCCAACGACTACTCCGACGGCGTTCGCGGCACCGACGACGTGCGGGTCGGGCCGCCGCGTCTCACCGGGTCGGGGCTCGTGCCGGCCAAGCGCGTACTCGCGGTCGCGCTCGTGTTCTTCGGCCTAGCCGCCGTGGCGGGGCTCGCGCTGGTGATCCTCACGGGGTACTGGTGGCTGCTCGTCGTGGGCGCGGCCGCGATCGCCGCGGGCTGGTTCTACACCGGCGGCAAGCATCCGTATGGCTACTACGCCCTGGGAGAGCTGTTCGTCTTCGTCTTCTTCGGGCTCGTGGCCACGATCGGCACGACGTTCATCCTCGCCGGCGACGTCAACACCGAGAGCTGGGCCTCGGGCATCGCCGCCGGCGCCATCGCGTGCGCCGTGCTGATGGCCAACAACATCCGCGACATCGATCAGGACCGCCTGGTGAAGAAGCGCACGCTCGCCGTGCTGATCGGGCGCACGGGCTCGCGCGTCGTCTACGTGTTCTGGCTGCTCGTCGCCTACGCGAACCTCGCGTTCTTCGCGCTGCTCTACCCGCTCGCGCCGCTGGTGTTCTTCACGCTGCTGCTCACCGTTCCCGCGGCGATCATCATGTTCACCGCCAAGAAGCCGCGCGAATACATCACGGTGCTGCAGCTGACCAGCCTGTTCGGGCTGCTCTACGGCATCGGGCTGGGGCTCGCCTTCGCGTTCTGAGGCGCGCGCCGCGCCCTGAACGCCGGGCGTCAGAAGTTGATCATGTGCCCCGTGAGGCCGTGGAAGTCCTCCTGCAGGGCTTCGCTCAGCGTGGGGTGCGTGTGCACGTTGCGGGCGAGCTCGGTGGCCGTCAGATCCCACTTCTGAGCCAGGGTCAGCTCGGGCAGCAGCTCCGAGACGTCGGGTCCGATGAGGTGGGCGCCGAGCAGTTCGCCGTACTGCGTGTCGGTGATCATCTTCACGAAGCCGACGGGCTCGCCGAGACCGTGCGCCTTGCCGTTGGCCTGGAACGGGAACGACACGACCTTGATGTCGTGCCCCTCGTCGCGCGCCTGCTGCTCGGTGAGTCCGAACGAGGCGACCTGCGGCTGGCAGAACGTGGCGCGCGGCATCATGCGGTAGTCGCCGAGCGCCATGGTCTCGGCGCCGGCGATGGTCTCGGCCGCCACCACGCCCTGCGCCTCGGCCACGTGGGCCAGCTGCAGCTTGGCGGTGACGTCGCCGATGGCGTAGATGTTCAGCACGTTGGTGCGCATGAAGTCGTCGATGGCGATGGCACCCCGCTCGGTGAGGGCCACCCCGGTCGTGTCGAGGCCGAAGCCGTCGACCCGCGGCGCGAAGCCGATCGACATGAGCACCTTGTCGGCCTGGATCGACCCGGTCGAGCCGTCCTTGGCCGTGTAGGTGACCGTGACCGACGATCCGTCGTCGACGACCGCCTCGACCTTGGTGGAGGTCAGGATGTCGATGCCGATCTTCTTGTACTGCTTCGCGATCTCTTTCGAGACATCCGCGTCTTCGTTGGGCAGCGCGCGGTCGAGGAACTCGATGATGGTGACGTCGACGCCGTAGTTCTTCAGCACGTAGGCGAACTCCATGCCGATGGCCCCGGCGCCCACGACCACGATGGAGCGCGGCAGGTCGCGGGTCATGATCTGGGTCTCGTAGGTGACGACGTTGTCGCTCAGCTCAACGCCCGGCAGCAGGCGCACGGTCGACCCGGTGGCGATGATGGCGTCGTCGAAGGTGACCGTCTCGGAGCCGCCGTTCGAGAGCGCGACCTCGATGGTGTGGGCGTCGGTGAAGCGGCCGTGGCCGTCGAGCTCGGTGATCTTGTTCTTCTTCATCAAGAAGTGCACGCCCTTGACGCGGCCCTCGGCGACCTGGCGGCTGCGGTCGAACGCGACGCCGAAGTCGAAGGTGACCTCACCCGACATGCCGAACTGTGCGGCCTGGTGGGTGAAGATGTGCGCCAGCTCGGCGTTGCGCAGAAGAGCCTTCGAGGGGATGCATCCGACGTTCAGGCACACACCGCCCCAGTACTGCTTCTCGATGACGGCGACCGACTTGCCGAGCTGGGCGGCTCGAATGGCGGCGACGTAGCCGCCGGGGCCGGCTCCGAGCACGACGACGTCGAAGTGAGCGGGCATGGGTGTCTCCTTGCAGGTTGACGGGTTTCGGGGGAGGGACGTTATTTCGCGTTGTCGACGGCGTCGTCTTCGACGTCTTCGTCTTCGGACTTCTGGGCCGTCGCGCGGGCGGCCTGATGGCGGTTGTTGCGCGCTTCGTAGAGGGTCTTCGAGGCCTCTTCGCGGGGCTTGCGCAAGAAGATGATCGAGATGCAGAGCGAGATGAGGGCTCCGATGACCGTGGCGATCCACGGCGTGATCTGCAGCAGGATCAGCACGGTGAGGGTGACCGCGAACACCCCCAGGCGGAGGAGGGTGTAAACGAGCCAGGTCTGTCCGGGTTTCACGCCTTCGAGTCTATGACGGCCCCGCCCGGCACCTGCCGAAAAGCCCGGATTCACGGGCCATTGGCACGGTCAGGTTGCGGTTTGGAAACACGCAGTCGACTCCCTGATGCCGGGGGTACAGTTACTGACATGGCTCGCGTACTCCTTGCCCTCGTCATCATCGTGGTGGCCTTTACCGTGTACGCGCTCGTCGACTGTCTGATGCTGCCGAAGGCGCGTGTGAAGGCTCTTCCGAGGGTGGCCTGGTTCTTCATCATCCTGCTGTTCACGCCCCTCGGGGGCATTCTGTGGCTGCTCATCGGGCGCGGCCGGCGCGCGACGACGCGGCCGGTTCGAGCGGTGGGCCCCGACGACGATCCCGACTTCCTGGGCACCATCCGGCCCATCCGCGATCCCAACGAAGACGAGCGCATCCGCGAGCTCGAGAAGCGTCTCGCCGAGACCGACGACGAGCAGGACAACGGCAGAACCGACCGGTGACGCCGAGCCCGGCAGCGACGTTCGCCACCCGGCTCGTGCGCGCTTTCGCCGCCCTCGGGGTGGAGCACGCGATCGTGTCGCCCGGGTCGCGGTCGCAGGCGCTGGCCCTCGCGCTCGCCGCACTCGAGAACGAGGGGCGCATCACCCTTCACGTGCGCATCGACGAACGGGATGCCGCCTTCACGGCCCTCGGCATCGCCCGTGAGAGCGGGCGGCCGGCGCTGGTGGTGACGACCTCGGGCACCGCGGTGGCGAACCTGCTGCCGGCGGTGGTGGAGGCGTCGCACTCGGGCGTGCCCCTGATCGTGCTGGCCGCCGATCGCCCCGAGGGGCTGCGGGGCACTGGTTCGAACCAGACCACCTGGCAGCCGGGCATCTTCGGGCGGTTCGTGCGGCGGGAGTTCGATGTCGACGCGCCGCGGCCCGACGCGATTCCGGATGCGCGGGCGCTCGCCGCCGAGGCGTTCGCGGCCGCCGTGGGGGGTGTTGCGGGTGCTGGGGCCGGGCGTGCTGCGGGTGCTGGGGGTGCCGCAAGTGCTGGTGGTACAGGTGTCGCGGATGCTGACCGTGCTGGTGGTGCTGCGGAGGCGACGGATGCCGCGGCCTCGGCCGGTGCCGGCCCGGTGCACGTGAATCTGCAGTTCGTGGAGCCGTTGTCGGGCGAGATCGAGGCGGAAGGCGACCCCGAGACCGTCGACGCCGGGGAGACGAGCGGGGGCGACGGGTCGCCGGCCGGCGACGGCCGGGCGCGTGCGGACGCCATGAGCGGAGCCGACGAGGGCGCCGAGTGGCGGCATCCGGCGGTCTCGACCGTGGTGGTGCACGTGGAGCGCGGGCCCCGCACGGTCGTGATCGCGGGAGCGGATGCCGGCGAGGCTGCCAACGAGTTCGCGCTCGCGGCCGGGTGGCCGTTGCTCGCCGAGGTGTCGAGCGGGGCCCGGTTCGGGCCGAACCTCGTGGTGCTCTACCGGGAGCTGCTGGCGCACGACGACTTCGGGGGGAGGGTCGAGCGGGCGGTCGTGTTCGGGCATCCGACGCTGAGTCGAGAGGTGCCGGCGCTGCTGGCGCGCGACGACGTCGAGACCATCGTGGTGCGGGGAGCGGGTGAACCGGTGCGGCCGCATGCGCGAACGCTCGTGGCCGACGCCGTGACCGCCGACCCGGAGGACCGTTTCGACCGCGCAGCCCGGGCCTGGACGGGGCAGTGGGTGTTCGCGAGCCGCGAGCTGCTCGAGCAGCAGAGCGACGAGGTGGCGGCGCCCCTGGTGTCGGCGGGGGGATCGGACGACCTCGCGGCGGCCCGCGAGTTCGCGCGGGCCGAGCTGGCGGCGCTACGGGCGCCGATCTCGCGGCGTGCCCTTGCGCTAGCCGTGTGGCGGGCGACCTGGCCGCACGACCGGCTCGTGCTGGGGGCGTCGCGGCTCATCCGGGAGCTCGACGCCGTGGCGCCGGGCAAGAAGATCACGGTGCACGCCAATCGCGGCCTCGCGGGCATCGACGGCACGGTGTCGACGGCCGTGGGCATCGCGCTCGCCAGCCAGACGGCGCCGCTGGCGGGGGGCGCGAGCAGGACCGGGGCCGGGGCCGGCACCGGCGCCGCGGCGCGGGCCCGGGCGGGCACGACGCGTGTGCTGCTCGGCGACGTCACGCTGCTGCACGACGTGGGCGGGCTGCTGCTGGGGGCGGGGGAGGTGCGTCCGCGCATCCAGCTGGTCGTCGGCAACGACGGTGGCGGCACCATCTTCGACTCGCTCGAAGTGGCCGGCACTGCCGACCGCGACGCGTTCGACCGGGTGATGTTCACTCCGCACCGGGTCGATCTGGCCGCCCTCGCCGCCGCCTACGGCTGGCAGCACCGGCTCGTCACCGGGCGAGGCGACCTCGACTCGGCGCTCGCGTCGCCGGCCGCGGGCCCCAGCATCCTCGAGGTGCCGCTCGCGCGCTGAGGTCGTGCCCGCGCCGCCCTTCCCCTCGAGAAGTCGAAAAGTGGTCTTCGACGGCTCGTTCTAGAGCGGATGTTGACTTCTCGGCGGCGGCGGTAGGGCGAGTGGTAGGGGTGGCATGAGGGAGCGACTTCTCCTGCACATTCTCGGGAGGCGTGGTCGGCCGAGCGAAGGCTGTGCACAGCGACCGGATGTCGCACGCGCGAACTAGGCTCGTTGCGTGACCCAAGCATCCGCATCCGTAGCTCTCGACACCCTCAGCCGGGTCTTCGGGTATGAGTCGTTCCGCGGCGACCAGGCCGAGGTCATCGACCACGTGATCGCGGGCGGCGACGCCGTGGTGCTGATGCCGACCGGTGCGGGCAAGTCGCTCTGCTATCAGGTGCCGTCTCTCGTGCGGCCCGGCACCGGCGTGGTGATCTCGCCGTTGATCGCGCTCATGCACGATCAGGTCGAGGCCATGAAGGCCGTGGGTGTGCGTGCCGCCTTCCTCAACTCCACCCAGGGTGCGGCCGAGCGGGCCGAGGTCGAGCAGGCCTACCTGTCGGGCGAGCTCGATCTGCTCTATGTCGCTCCCGAGCGGTTGTCGGCCGAGAGCACGAAGCGGTTCCTCGAGAACGGCAAGATCGCCCTGTTCGCCATCGACGAGGCGCACTGCGTGTCGCAGTGGGGCCACGACTTCCGCCCCGACTACCTCGCGCTCGCCGAGCTCGCCGAGCGCTGGCCCACCGTGCCGCGCATCGCGCTCACGGCCACGGCCACCGAGGCGACGCACAAAGAGATCACCCAGCGCCTGTCGCTCGGCGACGCCCGCCACTTCGTGGCCAGCTTCGACCGGCCGAACATCCAATACCGCATCGACCCGAAGAACGAGGTGCGCAAGCAGCTGCTGTCGTTCATCCGCTCCGAGCACCGGGGCGACGCGGGCATCGTCTACGCGATGTCGCGCAAGACGGTCGAGCAGACCGCGCAGTTCCTGGCCCAGAACGGCATCGACGCCATGCCCTACCACGCCGGTCTCGACGCCGGGGTGCGAGCGCGCACGCAGGCCCGGTTCCTGCGCGACGAAGGGGTCGTGATCGTGGCCACCATCGCGTTCGGCATGGGCATCGACAAGCCCGACGTGCGGTTCGTCGCCCACATCGACCTGCCGAAGTCGGTCGAGGGCTACTACCAGGAGACCGGGCGCGCCGGCCGCGACGGTCTGCCGTCCACGGCGTGGATGGCCTACGGGCTCAACGACGTGGTGCAGCAGCGGCGCATGATCGACGAGTCGCCCGGCGACCTCGCCCACCGGCGCCGGTTGTCGGCGCACCTCGATGCGATGCTGGCCCTCTGCGAGACCGTGCACTGCCGACGGGTGAACCTGTTGGCCTACTTCGGTCAGAAGAGCGAACCCTGCGGCAACTGCGACACCTGCATCGAGCCGCCCGAGTCGTGGGACGGCACGATTCCGGCCCAGAAGCTGCTCTCGACGGTGGTTCGCCTCGAGCGCGAGCGCAACCAGCGTTTCGGTGCCGGGCACCTCATCGACATCCTGCGCGGCAAGCGCACCGATCGCGTCGCCCAGTGGGGCCACGACAGTCTCACCGTGTGGGGCATCGGCGACGACCTCAGCGAGCAGCAGTGGCGCGGAGTGGTGCGGCAGCTTCTGGCCCAGGGTCTGCTCGCCGTGCACGACGACGGCTTCGGCACCCTCGTCATCACCCCCGACAGCGCGGCGGTGCTCTCGGGCGAACGCGCGGTGCAGCTGCGCCGCGAACCGGAGCGCCCCGCGTCGAGCCGGTCGGGCGGCGGCAGCTCGAGCGGCCGGGCGTCGAGATCGAGCGCGAAGCTCGAGCTGTCGGATGCCGATGGTGAACTGTTCGAGGTGCTGCGCGCCTGGCGCGCGGCCACCGCCAAAGAGCAGGGCGTGCCGGCCTACGTGGTGTTCCACGACGCGACCCTCGCGGCGGTCGCTGCGCTGAAGCCCACGAGCGTCAGCGACCTGGCCGGCGTGCCGGGCATCGGTGAGCGCAAGCGCGAGAGTTATGGGCCGGGCCTCGTGGCCACGGTCGTCGCCGGAGCCTTCGTGCCGCCTGAGGGTGGGGCCGAGCCCGCCGCCGAACGCGCGCCGCGATTCGAGAAGGCGCGGGCATCACGAGGGCGATCCCGCACGGTGTCGCGCGGCGACCGCACCGAGGGCCCGCTGTTCGACGCCGAAGCCCCGCCGCTCGACGAGGCGCCGCCCTTCGATGACGTTCCGCCGTTCGACGACGCGCCCTTCGACGATGCACCGCCGTTCGACGACTTCGGGCGCTATGACGATCGCGACGCTCCGCCCGCCTGATCGCGACGCTCCGCCCGCCTGAACGCGACGCTCCGCCCGCCTGACCGCGCGGGGCACGAGCGGGTCAGACCTCGGACCGGACGGTGAGCCGTCGAGGCGCCGCCGGGGCTACCCAACCGCTGCGCGAGTCGACGGCGTGACGCGGATGCCGCCGCGGCGCTAGTCGCCGAGCCCGGCCAAGAGCGACTTCATGTACTCGATCTCGCCCGTCTGGGCGAACACGATCGAGTTGGCGAGCGGAACGACCAGCGGGTCGGTCGACCGCGCCAGCACCGCGTCGGCCATCTCGACGCCGCCCTGGTGGTGCGCGATCATCAGCTGCAGGAACAGGCGCTCGGCGTCGACGCCGGTCAGCTCCGAGAGGCGCGCGATGTCGTCATCGGTCGCCATGCCGGGCATCGGCTCACCGGGCTGCATGTCGGCATCGGCGGTGTGCTGGTGCGACCCCGCACCACCGTCGGCACCGCTCAACACGGGCTGCAGCATCCAGGTCATCGCCGGCTGCGACGAGGCCTGCGGCAGGTTCCACGCGTTCAGCCAGGCATACATCTGGCCCGACTGCTGGGCTTGGCTGGTGGCGATGTCGTAGGCCAGCTGGCGGATCTCGGGGTCGTCGGTCTGGGCACGGATGATCATCGCCATCTGCACCGCCTGGTCGTGGTGCTGCTGCATGTCGCGGGCGAACCCCGCCTCGACGCTCGTGGTCGACGGGGTCGGCGTGCGGGGGGCGGCCAGCCATCCGGCGGCGAAGGCGACCACCGCGATCAGCACGGCGGCCACGATCGCGGCGACCGCCACGCGCCCGCGTGACACGCCGGGGCGCGGCGTCGTCTCGGCGTCGCTCACGCCCTCACGCCCGTCATGCCCGTCACGCGACCTTGCCGGGACCGTCCACTCCGCCGGTGCACGGGGCGCCGGGCTCGGGGGCGTCGGCCGACTTCCAGAACTTGGCCACGAACTCCCCGAGGCGCGGGTCGTCGACGCCGTCGAGCGCGACCTGGTTGCCCCAGGCCGAGGCGACGACCGGGGAGCCCAGGTCGGCGTAGGGCGAGAGCACCACGAAGGTGTCGGGCAGCTGCGACCTCAGCGTGTCGACCCCGGCGGAGTCGACCAGCGTCGGGTCGTAGGTGACCCAGACGGCGCCATGCTCGAGGTCGTGCACCGCGTTCTCGTTGGGCACCGGCTCGGAGTAGACGCCGCAGTTCAGCCACACGCCGTTGTGGTCGCCGCCGGCCGGCGGGGTCTGCGGGTAGTCCACCGTGCCGTCGACGTGGTTCGCCGTGAGGCCCGAGTAGGTCTGCAGACCGGCGATCGAGATCGACGCCGGGTCGACCTTGGGGGTGGCGCTCGACACGACGAAGCCGATCAGCAGGCCGATCGCCGCGACGCCGGCCACACCTCCGGTGATCCAGCCGATCAGGCGGTTGCGCCGTTGGCGCTTCTGCTGGGCGACCATGGCCGCCACCTTCTCAGCGCGTCGCGCGTCGCGTTCCTGCTTGACCGTGAGCTTCTTCGCCTGGTCTTTCGCCTTGGGCGGGAGCGACGACGACGAGTTCGACGACGAGTCGGGGGAATCGGAACGGGAAGGCAACGGCTCTCATTTCGATGGCGGCGAGCAGGGGCGCTCGCAGGACTTGACGCTACAACTATTCACAGGATGCCTGGAAAATGCATGTGTGCGCAACGACGTCGGCGCTTAGCGGAGGGGCTCCCAGGGCTCGCGCGCCGCCGGCCCCGGCACGAAGACGGCCTCGTCGGTGGCCACCGGATGCCCCTCGTCGTCGACGAAGGCCACCGACAGGGGGCGCTGGTCGACCGCGTCGACGAGCACCGACGTCTTGCCGCCGCTGTAGGGGTTGTAGGTGTCGCCCCACTGCACGAGCGAGCCCACCACCAGGGCCAGGCCGCGGCCGCTCTCGGTGAGGTGGTAGCTCGAGCGCTCCCGGGAGCCGGGCTCGCGGTAGGCGCGCTTCTCCAGCACGCCGGCGTCGACGAGCTTGGTGAGGCGGGCCGACAGGATGTCGCTCGGGGCGCCGAGAGACTCGCGGAACTCCGAGAACCGCGTGCGCCCGCGGAAGGCGTCGCGAATGATCAACAGCGACCACTTCTCGCCGATGATGTCGAGGGTGCGCACGATCTGGCACCGCGCCTCGCTCTGCGACGCGGGCTCTCGGGGCTCGGCCTGCTTCGTTGTGACCATGCGCCCAGGGTACGTCGTCCGCGTCTAAATTGGAAATTCCAAGTCAGAAGGCGTACAGTGCCGTCATGACGACAACTTGGCGCCTCGGCCGCCGCGGAACCTTCTGGTCGGCCTCGGCCGTGCTCGCGCTCTGCCTCTGGGCGAGCGGGGCGCCGAGTGTGCTCTACCCGGTCTACGCCGCCGAGTGGCACCTGCCCGCCGTGGTGACCACATCGGTGTTCGCGGCCTACCCGCTCGCGCTGCTGATCGTGCTGCTGCTGTTCGGCGGTCTCTCCGACAGCATCGGCCGGCGGCGCGCCATCCTTCTGGGCGTGGCGCTCATCGCCATCGCCGCCGCGGTGTTCGCCGTGGCACCGAACGTGGGCTGGCTCTACGCGGCCCGCGTGCTGCAGGGCGTCGGCACCGGCTTCGCGCTCGGGGCCGCGAGCGCGGCGCTCGTCGAGAACAACACCTCGGCCAACCCGCGGGTGGCGAGCACCCTGACGGCGGCGTCGACCGCCACCGGCCTCACGCTCGCCCTGCTGGTGTCGGGAGTGCTCGCGCAGTATGCCCCGCTGCCCCTCTTCCTCAGCTTCGCCGTGCTCCTCGTGCTCGCCGCGGTCGCCTTCGTCGCGGTGTGGTTCACCCCGGTCGACACCGCAGGGCTCGGGAGGCCGAGCTGGCGGCCGGCCGCCCTCAAGCTCCCCCGCGGCATCCTGCTCGCCTTCATCGCGGCGACCGTGTCGGTGTCGCTCGCCTACAGCGTGGGTGCCATCTTCTTGTCGCTCGGCGCCCAGATGGCCCGCGACCTCACCGGCACCACCGATCTGCTCGTCGTGGGCGCCCTGCTCGGCATCTCGTCGATCGCCATCGGGGTCACGGCGCTGCTCTTGCGGCGTGTTCCGGCCCACATCTCGATCATCGTGGGGGGCATCGTGTCGCTCGCCGGGCTCGCACTCATGGCGGGAGCGGCGGCGAGCGGCTCGATCGCCCTGTTCCTGGCCTGGTGCGTGGTAGGCGGCGTGGGCTACTCGTTCGCGTTCACCGGCGGACTCGGCCTCGTGAACCGCACCGCGCCGGCCCACCACCGCGGCGCCACGCTGTCGATGCTCTACCTGTTCTCCTACCTGCTGCAGGCGATCACGGCCATCGGCGCCGGCGCCCTCGCCACGGCGGCCGGTCTCGCGCCGGCGGTCGACATCCTGGCTCCGATCGTGGGCGTGCTGGCCGTGGCCGCGATCGTCTTCGCCACCGTGCACCTGGCCGCCGAGCGGCGCGAGCGGCGCGCGGATGCCGCGACCGGTTTGTCTGCCTCGGTGGTGCAAACCCGCGCCTGACTGTGGAATGTCCACAGTCGTGCGGTCGCGGCATCCGGTGCCGTTTGTAGCCCGGTCACGGCGGGATTCCTCTTCGCGCGAGCGCCTTCTAGCGTGGGAAGCGGCTCGGCGCGCGCCATCGCGGATGCGCGCCACGACGATGAGGACGACGATGACGCACACGGTCGACACGAAGAATTCCGACGGCTCGCGCCGCGCCGACGACGCGGTCGAAGCGGCGGCGATCGAGAGCGAGCTCGACGCCTCGGCTCGCGTGGCCAAGAAGCCCGGCGCGGGGGACTCCCGCCGCGCGTCGACCAACGACGTGGTGGTCGCCCGCACCGACGTCGAGCGCCTCGGCCAGTACCTGCTCGGCACCTGGGCCGACGTGCGGCTCGCTGCGCGCGAGCTCACCGCCCGCCCCGAACTGCAGCGCATCGACGGCCTCACCCTCGACGAGCACCGGCAGCGCGTGTTCGGCCAGCTGAAGCTGCTGGTCGAGAACGGGCAGGTGCACCGCGCCTTTCCGTCGTCGCTCGGCGGTGAAGACGACCACGGCGGCAACATCGCCGGCTTCGAGGAGCTCGTGACCGCCGACCCGAGCCTGCAGATCAAGTCGGGCGTGCAGTGGGGGCTGTTCGGCGCGGCCGTGCTGCACCTGGGCACCGCTTACCACCACGAGACCTTCCTGCCGGGCATCATGAGCCTCGACGTGCCGGGCGCCTTCGCCATGACCGAGACCGGCCACGGGTCGGATGTCGCGGCCATCGGCACCACGGCCACCTACGACGAGGCGACGCAGGAGTTCGTCATCCACACGCCGTTCCGCGGGGCCTGGAAGGACTACCTCGGCAACGCCGCCGTGCACGGCACCGCCGCCGTCGTGTTCGCCCAGCTGATCACGCGCGACGTCGACCACGGGGTGCACGCCTTCTACGTTCCGCTGCGCGACGAGACGGGCGCGTTCCTGCCGGGCATCGGCGGGGAGGACGACGGTCTGAAGGGCGGCCTCAACGGCATCGACAACGGCCGGCTGCACTTCGACCAGGTGCGCATCCCGCGGCAGAACCTGCTCAACCGCTACGGCGACGTGGCCGAGGACGGCAGCTACCACTCCGTCATCGAGAGCCCCGGCCGTCGCTTCTTCACCATGCTCGGCACCCTCGTGCAGGGCCGCGTCTCGCTCGACGGCGCCTCGGTCGCGGCCGCCAAGATCGCCCTGACCATCGCCGTCACCTACGGCAACGAGCGCCGGCAGTTCACCGCTGGCAGCGACACCGACGAGGAGGTGCTGCTCGACTACCAGCTGCACCAGAAGCGGCTGATGCCCAAGCTCGCCACCACCTATGCCGCGAGCTTCGCGCACGAGCAGCTGCTGACGAAGTTCGACGAGGTGTTCTCGGGCGCCAGCGACACCGACGAAGACCGGCAAGACCTCGAGACCCTCGCGGCGGCGCTCAAGCCGCTGTCGACCTGGCACGCGCTCGACACGCTGCAAGAGGCCCGTGAGGCCTGCGGCGGCGCCGGCTTCCTCGCCGAGAACCGGCTGGTGGGGCTGCGCGCCGACCTCGACGTGTACGCCACCTTCGAGGGCGACAACCACGTGCTGCTGCAGCTCGTGGCCAAGCGGTTGCTGAGCGACTACAGCCGCCGGTTCGCCAAGGCCGACTTCGGCGTGCTCGCGCGCTATGCCGTCGAGCAGGCGCGCGGCCGCACCGTGAACGGAACCGGGCTGCGCTCGCTCGCACAGACCGTGGCCGACTTCGGCTCGACCGCGCGCTCGGTGGGTCAGCTGCGCGACGCCGCGGCCCAGCGGCAACTGCTCACCGACCGGGTCGAGACCATGGTCGCCGAGGTGGCGGCGAAGCTGCGCCCGGCGTCGAAGCTGTCGAAGAAGGATGCCGCCGACCTCTTCAACCTGCATCAGAGCGAGATCATCGAGGCCGCGCGGGCCCATGCCGAACTACTGCAGTGGGAGGCGTTCACCGAAGCGATCGAGGGCGCCTCGGGAATCGCGGCCGGACTCGACGACGGCACGCGCGTGGTGCTCACCTGGCTGCGCGACCTGTTCGGCCTCGGCCTGATCGAGAAGCACCTCGCCTGGTACCTCATGAACGGCCGGCTCTCGCCGAAGCGCGCTCAGGCCGTGGGGCTCTACACCGAGCGGCTGTCGGCCCGCCTGCGGCCGCATGCCCAGGATCTCGTGCGCGCGTTCGGCTACGGGCCCGAGCACGTGCGGGCGGCCATCGCGACGGGTGCCGAGAAGGCGCGGCAGACCGAGGCGCGCGACTACTACCGGGCTCAGCGCGAGTCGGGCACCGCGCCCGTGTCGGAGAAGGCGGCCGCCAAGAAGCCCGCGGCTACGCGCGCCTAGCCCCCCGCCCCCGCCCCCCTCCCCTCCACGCACCCCCCGCCCCTCGTTTTCGCCGAGTGGTCACTTTCGGCGGTTCCCGCCGCGCCTTGGCGCAGAAAGTGACCACTCGGCGAAATGGGGGGGTGCGGGGAAGGGGGGCGCGGGGAGGGGGGCGGTACCCGGGTATGACGCGGGCCGGGGCAGACGGCACCGGGGGCCGATGGGGCGCCGTGGCGGCATCCGTAGCGTGAGGAGTGCGCAGTGAGCGCACGAACCTTTCGTCAGGAGAATTCATGATCGAGGCGACATCCTTGACCAAGCGCTACGGAGCGCGAACAGCCGTCGACTCGGTCGACTTCGTGGTGCGGCCCGGGCAGGTGACCGGCTTTCTCGGGCCGAACGGCGCCGGCAAGTCGACCACCATGCGCATGATCGTCGGGCTCGACCGGCCGAGCGCTGGCCGGGTCACCGTCAACGGCAAGCCCTACGCCGAGCACCACTCCCCGCTGCGCGAGGTCGGCGCCCTGCTCGACGCGAAGGCCGTGCACACCGGCCGCAGCGCGCGCAACCATCTGCGGGCGATCGCGGCGACCCACGGCATCCGGAGCGGTCGCGTCGACCAGGTGATCGAACTGACCGGTCTGCAGTCGGTCGCCGGCAAACGCGTCGGCGGATTCTCGCTCGGCATGGGCCAGCGGCTCGGGCTCGCGGCCGCTCTGCTCGGCGATCCGGCGACCCTGATCCTCGACGAGCCGGTCAACGGGCTCGACCCCGAGGGCGTGCTCTGGGTGCGCGGGTTCGTGCGGCAGCTCGCCGCCGAGGGGCGCACGGTGCTGCTCTCGAGCCACCTGATGAGTGAGATGGCGCTCACCGCCGACCACATCATCGTGCTCGGAAAGGGCCGGGTGGTCGCCGATGCGACCGTCGCCGAGATCGTGGGATCGACCCATACCTTCGTGCGCGTGCGGAGCCCCCGCATCGACGAGGTCGCCCGCCGCATCGCGCAGGCCGACGTGACGGTCACGAGCGTCGAGAGCGACACGATCGAGGTGCGTGGCCTCTCGGCCGACGTGATCGGCGACGCCGCGCTCGCGATCGGTGTGGCGTTGCACGAGCTCACCACGGTGCAGGGGTCGCTCGAGGAGGCCTACATGCAGCTCACCCGCGACGAGGTGGAGTACCGCACCACGGTGGGCTCCGGCCTCGCCCAGGCAGAGGGGGTGGCCCGATGACCGCCGCCGTCGTTCCGGCGCCCTCGCGCGCCTCGTTCGAGCAGCCCTCCGCGGTGCGGCTGCGCTTCTCGGGCATCCTCGCCAGCGAGTGGATCAAGCTCACCACGCTGCGCTCGACCGTCTGGGCCTACGCCATCGTCGTGGTGGTGCAGATCGGCATGGGCGTGGTGCTCGTGCTCACCCAGGGAGACCTGGATGCGCCGGGCCAGGCGGCGAACCAGCTGGCCGTGCTGCCGTCGACCCTCGGCATCCTGCTCAATCAGCTCGTGATCTCGGTGCTCGGCGTGCTCGTCATCAGTGGCGAGTACGGCACCGGCCAGATCCGCTCCAGCCTCACAGCGGTGCCCCGGCGCACGCCCGTGCTGGTGGCGAAGGCGATCGTGTTCTCGGTGACGACCTTCGTGGTGGGGCTGGTCTCGGTGTTCGCGGCCTATGCCGTCACGTGGCCGCTGCTCGAGGCGCGCGGTGTCGCCT
This sequence comes from Herbiconiux daphne, assembly GCF_024979295.1. GTDB lineage: Bacteria > Actinomycetota > Actinomycetes > Actinomycetales > Microbacteriaceae > Herbiconiux > Herbiconiux daphnes. The sequence continues at coordinate 80,110 of NZ_JANLCJ010000001.1, forward strand.
CCGACCTCAGCGACCCCGATCTCTGGGGCCGTCTGGTCGGCGGCGCGGGCTACCTCGCACTCGTCGGGTTGATGGCGCTGTTCCTCGGCGCGGTGCTGCGGCACACGGCCGGCGGCATCGCAGCGGCACTGGGCCTCTTGCTCGTGCTGCCCTCGGTGCTGTCGTTCATCGACGCCGACTGGGTGCGCGTGCTCGTCGACTGGCTGCCCGGCAACGTCGGCCAGACGCTGTTCCTCGGCAGCAGCACGTTCGAGCCGTGGCAGGCCGTGCTCGTTATGCTCGGGTGGATCGCGGTGTTCGCTACGGCGGCCGTGGTTCTGCTGAAACGGAGGGACGCCTGACGATGGCGGCACCCGGCCCCGCAGGGGGTCCAGGCTTCGAGACCTCGGCGCCGGCGGCTCGTCCGTCCGGCGCCGAGGACTTGCGGCTGCCCAAACCGCCGGGCTTCGTGAGGTCGTATTTCAACCGGCATCCGTGGCTCTTGGACGGGCTCATCGCCGGCGCCTACCTCGTGCCGATGGGCGCGTATTCGCTCTACGTCTTCGGGCGCTCGGTGGCGGAGGGGGTGCCGTGGTACGGCTTCCTGTTCGTCTACGCCACCGGGGCCGTGTCGGTCGGTCTGCTGTTCCGGCGCTACGTGCCGCACATCACGGCGGCGATCTCGGCGGCGTCGCTGGTGCTGCTCAGCACCGAGACGCAGCAGATCGACGTGGTGCCGATGGTGTTCGCGCTGTATGCGCTCGCGGTCTACCGCACGGCGCGCGCGGCCTGGCTCTGGACGGCGGTAGCCGTGGTGGTGGGCGCCGTGTCGGCGTTCATCAACGATTCGACCGACCTGGTGGAGGCGATCGGCTACGGCATCCTGCTCGCCCTGGTGATGGTGATCGCCACGCTCGTCGGCATCACGTTCGGCAATCGGCGCCGCTATATCCAGGCGCTGCTCGACCGGGCCGCGCAGCTCGCCCGCGAACGCGATCAGCAGGCCCAGCTCTCGGCGGCGGCCGAGCGCGCGCGCATCGCCCGCGAGATGCACGACATCGTGGCGCACAGTCTCACCGTGATCGTGGCGCTCTCCGACGGCGCCGAGGCCAGCGTCGACCGCTCGCCCGAGACCGCCCGCGAGGCGATGCACCAGGCGGCGAGCACGGCACGGCGGGCGTTGACCGACATGCGGCGCACCCTGGGGGTGCTCACGGCCGCGGAGGGGGCCGGCGGTGGGGCGGGGGGCGAGCCGGCCTCCGGAAGCCTCGGCACCCTCGGTCGGGAGGCCGATGCGCGTGGGGGAGGCCGTGGTGGCCTCCCGATCGAGTCCGGCGGGGGAATGGCCTCCGCGGGAGCCGCACCAGGGGCAGGAGTGGGAGCTGCAGCCGGGGTGGGAGCGGGAGCAGCAGCGGGAGCCGGACTGGGTGGTGGAGGAGCAACGGATGCCGCCGCACTCCTGGCGCCTCAACCGGGTCTCGACGACCTCGGCGAGCTGATCGCGTCGTTCCGGGCTGCAGGGTTGCCCGTTCGCTACACGACACACGGCGAGCCGCCGGGCGACCGGATGCTGCAGCTCGCGGTGTTCCGGGTGGTGCAGGAGAGCCTCACGAATGCACTGCGCTACGCGGTGCAGGCGTCGGCGGTCGAGGTCGTGCTCGACTTCGACGCCCGTGCGGGCGCGGGCCGCGGCATCACCATCGACATCAGCGACGACGGCCTCGACCCGGGCCGCGGCGCCGCCTCGGCCGGATCGGGCCGCGGCCTCATCGGCCTGCGCGAGCGCGTGGCGGTGCACGGCGGAACCGTGGTGGTCGGCCCCGCCGGTGCGCGCGGCTGGCGGGTGCACGCCGAACTCCCGTCTCCGCCGTCGTCGCCCCCGGGAACGACGGCCCCGATCGCGCCCCATGCGCCGGTGTGGCCCGCGGCATCGAGTGTGTCCGCACCACCGGTGTCGCCGGCAGCGCCGACCACGCCCTCGCCCGCGGCACCCGCGTCGCCTGCGGCACCCGCTACGCCTGCGGCACCCGTTGCGCCGGCGGCACCCGCGTCGCCGGCGGCACCCACCGGGCCCCCGGCGCGCGACCTCGAAGGAGACGAATGGTGACCGACCGCACGCACGAGACATCCCACCAGCCACGCCACGAACCATCCCACGAACCACCGCACCAGCCACCCGCGGCCGGTGCCACCACCGACCCGGCGGCGCGACGCATCCGGTTGCTGCTCGTGGATGATCAGCACTTGATCCGGCTCGGCATGCGTCTGGTGCTGGAGTCGAACGACGAGTTCGAGGTCGTCGGCGAGGCCGGCGACGGGCGGGAGGCCGTGGCGGCGGCGGCCCGGTTGCGGCCCGACGTCATCCTCATGGATGTGCGGATGCCGGGCATGGATGGCATCGAGGCCACGCGCGCGATCGTGGCGGGCGATCCGGCGAGCCGGGTGATCATCCTCACCACGTTCGACCTCGACGAGTACGCGTTCGCGGGCCTCAACGCGGGAGCCAGCGGGTTCCTGCTGAAAGACGCGCAGCCCGTCGAGCTCGCGGCCGCCATCCGGGCCGTCGCGAGCGGAGACGCCGCGGTGTCGCCGCGGGTGACCCGCAAGCTGCTCGAACTCTTCGGGCCGCAACTGCCCGGCGGGGCCGCGGCCGCGGCGTCGCCCGAGGGTCGAGCGGCGGCATCCGGTGACCCCGCCGACGACTCGTCGGCCCGCCTCGCGACACTCACCGAACGGGAGCGCGAAGTGCTCGTGGCGATGGCCGAGGGGCTCACCAACTCCGAGATCGCGGCGCGCCTCTATCTCTCGGAGTCGACCGTGAAGACCCACGTCGGCCGCGTGCTGATGAAACTCGAGCTGCGCGACCGGGTGCAGGCCGTGATCTTCGCCTACTCGGCGGGGCTGGCCTAGCCGAATACCCTGGAAGGCATGCGCACCTTCTACCCCGAGATCGAACCCTACGAGCAGGGCATGCTCGACGTCGGCGACGGCCAGACGATCTACTGGGAGGAGTCGGGCAATGCCGCCGGCAAGCCCGTCGTGTTCCTGCACGGAGGCCCGGGCGGCGGCACGAACCCCACCCACCGGCGGCTGTTCGACCCGGCGAAATACCGCATCGTGCTCTTCGACCAGCGCGGGTGCGGCAAGAGCCTGCCGCACGCGAGCGAACCGGGCGCCGACCTGTCGTCGAACACCACCTGGAACCTCGTGGCCGACATGGAGCGCCTGCGCGAGGCCCGGGGCATCGACCGCTGGCAGGTGCTCGGCGGCTCGTGGGGCAGCACCCTCGCCCTCGCCTACGCCGAGACGCACCCCGCCCGCGTGACCGAGCTCGTGCTGCGCGGCATCTTCACGCTGCGGCGCAGCGAGCTCGACTGGTTCTATGAGGGCGGCGCCTCGGCCATCCTGCCCGACCGCTGGGAGACGTTCGTCGAGCCGGTGCCCGAAGCGGGGCGGCGCTCGATGATCCGCAGCTACCACGACCTGCTCAACGACAGCGACCCCGCGGTGCACGGCCCCGCCGCGGTCGCCTGGTCGACCTGGGAGGCGTCGGCCATCACCCTGCTGCCGCGCGAGGAGCTGATCGCCGCCTTCGCCGAGCCGAGCTACGCCCTCGCCTTCGCGCGCATCGAGAACCACTACTTCGTGAACGAGGGCTGGTTCGAGCCCGAGCAGCTGATCCGCGACGCGCACCTCCTGCGCGACATCCCGGGCGTCATCGTGCACGGCCGCTACGACCTCTGCACGCCGGCCTACATCGCGTGGGATCTGCACCGGCAGTGGCCCGAGGCCGAGCTGCACCTGATTCCGGATGCCGGTCACGCCTTCGATGAGCCCGGCATCCTCGATGCCCTGATCACCGCCACCGACGGCTTCGCCGACCGCTGACGCCGCGGGGTTCGCCGGCCGCTGACGCAGCCGCTTTCGCCGACCGGTGAGGCGCCTCGACCCTTCCGATGTCAGAGGGGATGTGTACGCTGTTCACATGTCCGATTTCACCGCGCACCCTGCCACGCCGGGCGAGCCCGCGCCGGAGCCCGCCGCCGTTCCCGCGCACTGGCAGCGGAATGTCGGGCTCTTCCTGAGCGGCCAGACCATCTCGCTGTTCGGCTCGATGATCGTGCAGTACGCGGTGATGTGGTACGTCACGTTCGAGACCCAGTCGGGCCTCGCCGTGGCGCTCTACGCGGTGGCGGCGTTCCTGCCGCAGGGCGTGGTGTCGATCTTCGGCGGCGTGCTCGCCGACCGCATGAATCGGCGGGTGCTCGTCATCATGGCCGACGGATCGATCGCGGCCGTGACCCTCGGGCTGGCGCTGCTGATGCTGAACGGTGTGACCGATCTGTGGATCATCCTGCTCGCCGTCGCCGTGCGCTCCGTGGGCGCGGGGGTGCAGACCCCGGCGGTGCAGGCGATGATTCCGCAGATCGCGCCGCCCGACCAGCTGATGCGCGTGAACGGCATCTTCCAGACCATCCAGTCGGCGATGGCGCTGCTCGCTCCGGCGGCCGCGGGCGCCGTGTTCGGGCTCTTCGGCATCGTGCCGCTGTTCTTCATCGACGTGGTCACGGCGGTGATCGGCATCGGGTTCCTGGTGTTCGTGTCGGTGCCGACCCTCGCCACCATCGCCTCGAAGACCTCGAGCTACCGCGACGACCTCGTCGAGGGCATGCGCTACATCGCCCACCACGCGGTGGTGCGCTGGCTGCTCATGGTGTTCGCCATCATCTTCCTGCTCACCGTGGCGCCGTCGTTCATCACGCCGCTGCTCGTGGCACGCACCTTCGGCACGGAGGTGTGGATGGTGACGGTGCTCGAGATCGCCTTCAGCGTGGGCATGCTGCTCGGCGGCGTGCTCGTGTCGACGCTGCTGGCCAAGCGCAGCCGCATCGGGCTGATCCTGTTCTCGACCTTCGGGTTCGCGATCTTCACCATCGCACTCGGGCTGAGCCCCAACCTCTGGGTGTTCTACGGCTTCATGTTCGCGTTCGGCCTGCTGGTGCCCCTCTTCTCGGCTCCGTTCATGACGCTGGTGCAGGAGACCGTCGAGCCGGCCATGCACGGGCGGGTGTTCAGCTACGTGGGCATCGTGATGGCGCTCGCCACTCCGATCGGCATGCTCGTGTTCGGCCCGCTCGCCGATGTCATCAGTGTGCAACTGCTGCTGGTCTGCGGTGGAGTGGCCACGATCGTCGTGATCGTGGTGGCCCTGCTGCTGCCGTCGGGCCGTGCCGCCGTCGCGGCGGCGAAGACCCAGGTGCCGCTCGAGACGGCGGCCGAGGAGGCAGCCGACGCGCACGGAACCAGCTCGGCGCGCTGACGCACCTCGGCCCGGGGGAGCGGTTCGACTCCCGGGTGCGCCTCGCCGCGCTGACGCACGTCGGCCCGCGTCGACCCCCGTGCACCGAATCGCCCCAGAGCTTCACCGCACGTTCACCCGGGCGTCGGATGGCGGTGCCCTGATCGGGTGACACGCCGTCGCATGATGTGCAGAAGCCGAAGCGCCGCCCGGGCGGCGGCCTGCACGGCGACGGATGGGGGCACGGTGACCAGGGCGGTGGATCGGCCGGTGGCGACCCTCGGCGAGACGATGGTGCTCTTCGACTGGAACGGCGCCATCGTCGTCGACGCCGATCGGGCGCGCGCGGCGCTCAACGCGGTGCTGGCCCGCCGGGGCCTTCCGGTGCTGGGCGAGACCGAGTTCTCGCTGCGATTCCGCCTGCCTCTCACGCAGCTGTTCGGCCGCCTCGGCATTCCGGCCACCGACCGGGCGGCGGCCGAGCAGGAATGGAACGCCGAGATGGCCGACACGCACGCCCATCTGCGCGAGGGTGCGACAGCGTGTCTTTCGGCACTCTCCAAGGCCGGCGCCTGGCTCGGCGTGGTGTCGGCGGCATCCGCTGCGGCCGTGCGGTTCGATCAGCGGTCGCTCGCGGTGCCGTCGGTCTGGAACTCGGTGGAGTCGTCGGTGACCGACAAGTTCGAGCTGCTGCTGCGGCACCGGCCGACGCGGCCCAATGCGTTCTTCGTGGGCGAGAGCGCCGACGACCTGCGCTGCGCGTCGGCCGCCGGTTACACGCCGATCGGCGTGACCGACGCCCACGCGAGCGCCGCTGCCCTGAGGGCCGCCGGCGCCTCGCACGTCATCGGCGCGCTCGACGAACTGCTGACGATCGTCGTCTGACGCGCGGCCGGCGGCTCACGCGCTGGGGCGGGCGCGGCGCCGGATCAGGTGTAGCTGCCGTAGGTCGACATGGTCGAGAACACGGCGTTGAACACCTGCACCACGACCACGATGCTGACGATGATCGATAGTGCCAGCACCCCGATGGTCACCCACATCGGCGCGATGCCACGCCCGGCACGGCGACGCACCACCACCGAGCGGCCGATCGGGTAGACGCTGCTGAGAAAAGCCCAGGCCCAGTGGAACGGTCGCACGTAGCCGTGACGCAGCAGCCAGCGGTGATCGACGTAGGCGAGCACCACCGTCGCCGCGTAGAGCGCGAAGCTCAGCAGCGACGAGACAGCCTGGGCGACGAGCGCTGACGTCGACAAGCCCGCGTAGGGATTCACGTCGGTGCTGTAGGGGTCGGCGAGCGACGCCCGCAGGGATTCGTCGACCCCCGACAGGGTGAGCGGAAGCACGAGGAACGCCAGCAGCGGCAGCAGGGTGATGAGCCAGATGAACACGTTGTAGACCGGCGTGCCCGCGGGAACCTGGGGGATGGCGGCCGCGGCGTAGCCGGGCGCCTGGTAGCCGGCGCCCTGGTAGCCGGGCGCCTGGTAGGCGGGCGCCTGCGGCTGGTAGGCCGGGGCCTGCGGCTGGGCCTGGTAGGCGGGGGCCGCGGGCGCCTGCAGGTGCTCGGTCCACCGGGTGCCGTCCCACCACCGCGACTGCGGCGAGCCTGCGGGGTCGGCGTACCAACCCGGAGGGGTGGACTGGGGTGCGTTCGAGTCGCTCACGGGGTCTCCTTCTCGCGTTCAGGGTCAGCTTAGAGGTCTCCCGGACAGGGTATTCTCGGTGGGGGAAATCGACGGGATGCGCATGACGACTGGCTTCGAGAACACCCCCGTGCTCGACGACTCCGTGCGGGTCGAGAACGGCGTGGTGCGCATCCTCGACCGACGGGTGTTCCCCGAGACGGTGTCGTGGGTCACGGCGCACGACGCCGAGCAGGTCGCCGCGGCGATCACCGCGATGGTGACCCAGAGCTCGGGCCCACTGTTCGCCGCCTACGCGGGCCTTGAGATCACGGCCCTGCAGGTCGCGGGCCAGACTCCGCAGGCCGCCCGCGAACGGATGCGCGCCGCCGGCCGTGCACTCGAGAGCGCCCGCCCCACGAACAACCACCCGCGCGAAGCGGTCGCCCGGGTGCTGGCCGCGGTCGACGCCGTGGTCGAGGGAGCGGTCGACGGCGCGGCTGCGGCATCCCAGGGCGTCGGCCCGGCGGGCGCGTCGACCGCCTCGGCGACGACGGCCGCGCTGGTGGAGGCCGCCGTCGACGCCGCGAGGACCGGCGCCGCGCTCTACCGCGACCGCAGCCACCGGCTCGGCGCCGAGACCGTGGCGCTGCTGCCCGACGGCGCCCGCATTCTCACGCACTGCTGGATGGACACCTACCTGATCGAGTTCGTTCGCGCGGCCCGCGAGGCCGGCAAGCGGTTCGACTGGGTGGCCACCGAGACCCGCCCCTATCTGCAGGGCGCGCGGCTCACCGCCCACACCCTCGCCGAGCTCGGCGAGCACGTCACCCTCATCACCGACGGCATGGGGGCCGCCGCCCTCGCTCCCGGCTCGTCGCTCGGCCGCATCGACGCGCTCGTCACCGCGGCCGACCGGGTGTCGCTCGACGGCGCCGTGGTGAACAAGGTCGGCACCCTCGGTCTCGCGGTGGCGGCATCCGCCTTCGACGTGCCGTTCTATGCGCTCGTGCAGGCGCCCGACCGCCTCGCACCCACCGCGGCCGACATCGTGGTGGAGCAGCGCGACCCCACCGAGGTGCTGCACACCCTGGGCCGGCGCACGGCGTCGGAGCGGGTGACGGATGCCTGGTACCCCGCGTTCGACGTGACACCTCCCCGCTTCGTGACGCGCATCGTCACCGACCGCGGCTCGTTCGAGCCGCAGCGGGTGGCCGACTACTACGGCGGCAGCGACGACGGCAGCGCGCGCCACGGGAGCCCGGAATGACCGCCGCGCAGCACGGCTACGACCTGCTCGTCACGCCGGCCGACGTGGTGCAGCACCTGCGCGCCCGCGGCCTGCTCGAACGCGTGGCGGGCGGCAGCGACAGCGGCAGCGGCGACGGCAGCGGCGACGGCAGCGACATCGCCGTCGTCGAGGTCACCGCCGGCAACATGAACCGCGTCTTCATCGCCCGGGGCGCCGGTGGCAGCCTCGCGGTGAAGCAGGCGCCCCCGTGGGTGCAGGTGGTGGGGCCGGAGTGGCCGGTCGACCCCTCGCGCATCGCCTCTGAAGCGCGCACCTACGAGCGGCTGGCCGCGCGCGTGCCCGACTCGATCCCCACCATCGTCGACTTCGACGCCGACCGCTACGTGCTCGTCATGGAAGACCTCTCCGACCTCGAGGTGCTGCGCGACGCGCTCGTGCGGGAGGTCGTCGACTCGCGCGACCCGAGCACCGCGGCCGCGGCATCCGGAACCGCCGGCGACCGCGAGGCCACCAGCCCCCGCCTCGACTACCCCACGCTCGGCGCCGTGGTGGGCCGCTTCGTCGGCGAGCTCGCCGCCTCGACCTCGCTCGCCACGCTCGGCGACCGCGAGCACGCGGCGCTGGTGGAGGTGGCCGCGAATCCGGAGCTGTGCCGCATGACGCTCGACGTGGTGCTCGACGAGCCCTACCGGGAGCACGAGCACAACCACTGGCATCCGGCGCTCGACGACCGCGTGCGCGCCCTCTACGCCGACGCCGAGGTGCGCGAAGCGGTCGCCGGCATCCGGAACACCTTCGAGACCGCGCACGAGGCGCTGCTGCACGGCGACCTGCACACCGGTTCGGTGATGGTCGGCCGCCGCGACGGAGCCCAGGTGGTGAAGGTGTTCGACCCGGAGTTCAGCTTCGTCGGGCCGATCGGTCTCGACCTCGGACTGTTCTGGGCCAACCTCGAGCTCGCCGCCATCGCGGCCGACGCCGTGGGCGACCACGAACTCGCCGAGCGGCGCCACTCGGCCATCGGCGCGAGCCTCGACGCCTTCGCGGCCGTGTGGAACGACGACGCATCGCTCGACCTCATCGTGGCCGACGCGTGGCGCTTCGCCGGCGTGGAGTCGATGCGCCGCGCGGTCGGCTTCTCGCACGCGGCCGACATCGAGTCGCTGCCGGGCGACGCCCTGCCGGATGCCTCGATGCGCCTGTTCGACGCCGCCAGGCACCACATCCTCACCGGCACCGCCGTGCCGACCCGCCGACCGACCACGTTCTGAAGGAGCGCCCCGTGACCGCAACCCCGACGCCCGATCCGCTCGCCGTCTCGGCGCGATACGTCGTCATCGACATCGAGGGCACCACGAGCGCCGCGGGATTCATCCTCGGCGACCTCTACGACTACGCCCGCCCGCGCCTCGGTTCGTGGCTCGACGACCACGCCGACGACCCGGCGATCGCCGAGGCGCGTGAGCAGGTCATCCACGACGCCGAGCTCGCCTCCGACGCCACGACCGACCAGATCGTGGCCGTGCTGCACGAGTGGATGGAACGCGACGTCAAGGCCACCCCGCTCAAAACGGTGCAGGGACAGATCTGGGCCGAGGGCTTCGAGCGCGCCGAGATCTCGTCGCACTTCTTCGACGACGTCATTCCGAAGCTGCGGGACTGGTATTCGCACGGCGTGCGCTTCGCCGTGTTCTCGTCGGGGTCGGTCGCGTCGCAGGTGCCGTGGTTCCGGCACTCGCCCGACGGCGACCTGACCGGCTTGATCACCGAGTTCTTCGACACGGTCAGTGCCGGGCCGAAGAAGGAGGCCGCCTCGTATCAGGCCATCGCCGACGCCCTCGGCTCCACGCCGGGCGAGACCGTGTTCTTCACCGACAACCCGGGCGAGGTCGCGGCCGCGATCGACGCGGGCTGGCAGGTGGTGGCGTTCTCGCGCGAGGGCGAGCCGTTCTTCGAGGCCGATTTCGGGGCCGCCGCGGTGGTGACGTCGTTCGACGACGTCGAGGTCGTGCTGCCGTGACCGACCCGGTCGCGGCCGCCCCCTCCGCCGTCGACGCCGGCCACGTGTTCGACGACACCGGCGTGAGCGTGTCGTCGCTGCGTGACGCCGGTGCGGCCCTGGCCGCCGAGTCGGCGCGATTCGCCGGCTTCGGCTGGATGCCAGGCACGGCGGGCAACCTCTCGGTCACCCTGGCGCGCGATCCGCTGCGCCTCGCCGTCACCGCCTCGGGGCTCGACAAGGGCGAGCTCACCGCGGCCGACATCGTGCTCGTCGACGACCGCGGGGAGTGGGTCACGGATGCCGCGTCGCCCGAAGCCTTCACGGCCGACCTCGGTCTCGCGTCGAAGCCCTCGGCCGAGGCCGGGCTGCACGCGCGCATCGCCCGGGTCGCCGGAGCCGGCGCCGTCATCCACGTGCACGCGCTCGCGGCGGTGCGGGCCGGCCACGCCTGGCCCGACGGCGTCGTGCTGCACGACCTCGAGATGCTGAAGGGCATCGGCCACAGCGCCCACGGCGAGCGGGTCGTCATCCCCGTGGTGCAGAACCACCAAGACATGCGGGTGCTCGGCGACGACTTCGAGCGCGTCTACCAGCCGTCGACTCCGGATGCCGCCGAGGTGCCGGCCCTCATCGTGGCTAGTCATGGCATCTACGCCTGGGGCGCCGACCTGCGCCAGGCCCGCTGGCACCTCGAACTCACCGAGGCGCTGCTGCAGATCGCGCTCGCGACGCGCTGAGCCTCATCGACGCTCTCATCGACCATCCGCACACCCACGAAGGAGCCCCCATGCCGGCACACGGCGAGACCACGATCGACGACGAGCGCGTGCGCGTGACCACCTGGTCGTTCGAGCACGCGGGTGACAGCACCGGCGCCCACGTGCACGAGTTCGACTACGTGCTCGTGCCGGTGAGCGGCGGCACCCTCACCGCGGTGTCGACCGACGACGGCTCGACCCGCACCATCACCCAGCAGGCGGGCGTGCCCTACACCGGCACGGCCGGGCTCGCGCACACGGTGACCGCCGACGGCGACGGCATCGTGTTCGTCGAGGTCGAGCTCAAGCGCTGAGCGTCACCGCCAGAACTCCTCGAGACTCGCCGCGAGCCGGAGGCCCTGCTGATGGCCGCCCCGGGCGGCCGGCAGGCGGGTGGAGGGATCGAGCGCATGGGCGTCGAACACGTCGCCGGCGCCGGCATCCGGATGCACGACCTCGACCGTGCTGCCGGCCGCACGCAGTTCGTCGACCTGCGTCGCGAGATCGACGCCCCACTCGCGCGGTGTGCGCGAGCGGCCGCTGAACGGATCGAGCACGAGCACCCGCCGGTAGCCGGCCGCCAGGTCGGCGTTCGAGCCGCGCCGGTAGGCGCCGTTGAGGTAGCGCTGCTCGCCGATGGCATAGGGCGTCAGGGCCGAAGTGCTGGCCGCGACCGCGTCGACGAGTCCGACCGCGCTGTGACGGTCGAACACCACCGGCTGCCCGGTGCGGGCATCCAACGCCGGAATCAGCACCCGTTGCGCCGGCCAGTCGTGGCTCGGCAGCCGTGCGGCCACGATGTCGTGCCACCGGGTTCGCCCGGGCCGGCCCGACGACTCGGCGGGTGAGCCACCGGACGACTCGCCGTCGGGGTGCGAATCGCGGTCGAGGCGGTCGAGCTCGAGGGCGGCGGCGGCCAGCGTGCGGCGCATGTCGTCGGCATCGCGGGCCGACGCGATGATCGCGTTCGACCACGCCAGGTAGTCGGGGCCCGACAGCGTCCGGGCCGGCCGAGGGGCCGTTGCTCCGCCCGCCGGCCGCGATGGCGGCGTCTCGGCGAGGATCGCGGCGTAGAGGTCGCCCGGCCGGGTGCCGCTCGTGATCTGCGCGGTCACCGTCGAGCCCGACGACGTGCCGACGACGAGATCGGCACCGGTCACGTCGAGGCCGGCCTCGGCGAGCCCCGCGATGAGGCCGAGCTGCCAGGCGTTGCCGGCCGCTCCACCGCCGGCGAGCACGAGCGCCCGCTCGGCGGGCCCCTGCGGCGAGGAGGGATGCGAGGAAGAAGGATGCGAGGAAGAAGGATGCGAGGAAGAAGAGTTGTTCATGGGAGTCGCCTTTCGCGAGATCGCCGGTCGGGCGCTCCCACGCGGCGACTAGTCGAGTCGCGCGATCGTGGACGGCGGGGGAGCACCCACTGTGGACACTGCGTTCATGGGTCTCACCTCCTGTCGATGGATCATCGTGATCACGATCGCCGGAACGCTAACACGCCTCCCGTGCGCGCCGCAATCGCCGGCCGCGATCAGGTCAGCTGCGCCCGCAGGCCCGCGGCACCGGCGGCGAGCACCGCGGAGTCGGTCGTCGCGGCGATGAACCGGTAGCCGAGCGCGGCGAAGGCATGGGCGGTGCCCGGGCTGCCCGCGAAAGCGCCCGGTGTCACTCCCGCCTCGACGGCCGCCCGAGCGATCCGTCGCAGTGCCGAATCAGGCGACTCGTCGGCCAGCAGGTCGTCGACGGTGGTGCCGAGCGAGAGCGCGAGATCGACGGGGCCCACGAAGACGCCCTCGATGCCGGGGGTCGCCGCGATGGTCGAGGCCGCTGCCAACCCCGCGGCCGTCTCGATCATCACCGCGACGCCGGTCGAGTCGTTCGCCTCGGTCGGGGTCGGCTGGGCTCCCGTGCCGAGGTAGGGCCCGAAACTGCGCGACCCGCGCGGCGGGTAGAACGCCGACCGAACGGCGTCGGCGGCGTCGGCGGGCGTGTCGACGAGCGGCACGATCACCCCGCGTGCCCCGGAATCGAGCGCGCGCCCGATCAGTCCGGCGTCGTTGGAGCGCACCCGCACCCACGCGGTCGCGCCCGCCGCGGTGCTCACGTCGAGCCCTTCGCGCAGCGCCCGGTCGTCGAACCGGCCGTGCTGGGCGTCGAGGCAGAGCCAGTCGAAACTGGCCCGGGCGAGCGGATCGAGCAGGCCCGGCTCGCCGAGGGTGGCCCAGACGCCCCACGCCGGTTCGGAGTCGGCAGGGGTGGTCGCGGTCATCGGGGCTCCCAGGTCAGCGGTGGCAATTTGCAGTTGGTTGATCGGAATCAGCCTAGAGTTATCAATTGCCAGGTGCTATGGCCAGTTCGCATCTTGTTACATGCCATTTACCTGAATTTACCTTTCGGAATTGATCTGCCGAGATCATGACAGTGACACAGTTCGCAACGGTGGCACTGCACCGCGTGACGAGGAGACCGCCCCGCATGAAGATGGCGCACTACCCGGTGTCGGGCATCCGCGAGATCCTCGACCTCGTGCTGCTGCGCGGCGGCGACGTCGTGCGGCTCGAACTCGGCGAGCCGGGTTACCCGGTGCCCGCGCACATCGCCGACGCCGGCGCGCTCGCCGCGCACGGCGAGGTGCGCTACACCCAGAGCGCGGGCCTGCTCGAACTGCGCACCGAGGCATCCGACGCTCTCGCCCGGCGCTACGGCACCGTGATCGACCCGTCGCGCATCGTGATCAGCCAGGGTGGCTCGCAGGGCATCGCCGCCGTGTTCGAGGCGCTCGTGCGCCCGGGCGACGAGGTGGTGCTGCCCGACCCGGCGTGGCCGAACTACCTCGCGATGACCACCATGCGCGGCGCCACCCCGGTGCCCTACGGGCTGCCTCGCGAACGCGGCTACCTCCCCGATCCCGCCGAGATCGAGCGGCTGATCACCCCGGCCACGCGCGTGCTCGTCATCAACTCCCCGGGCAACCCCACCGGCGCCGTGATGCCGCGGGCCCTCGTGGAGCAGATCGTGGCCATCGCGGCACGGGCCGGTGTGGTGGTGGTCTCCGACGAGGTCTACGACGAACTCATCTTCGACGGCGAGCCCACCTTCGCCGCCGCGATCGCTCCCGACGACGTCGTGTCGGTGTTCAGCTTCTCGAAGACCTACGCGATGACGGGCTGGCGGGTCGGCTACCTGGTGCTGCCGCCCGCTCTGGCCCAGACCGTCGGGCACATCCAGGAGAGCCTCATCTCGTGCGTGTCGACGGTGTCGCAGCGTGCCGCGCTCGCCGCCCTGCGCGGGCCGCAGACCGACGTCGCGGTGATGCGCGAGGGCTATCGGCAGGCCCGTGACTACGTGGTCGGGCGACTGCGCGACGGCGGCATCCCGATCGACGCGCCGGCCGGGGCGTTCTATGTGATGGTTCCGCTCGCGCCAGGCGTCGACTCGCGCGCGGCCGCCATCGACCTGGTGGACGCCGGAGTCGCGGTCGCGCCGGGAACGGCGTTCGGCAGAGTGGCGGCCGACCAGGTGCGACTCTCGCTCGCCACCAGCCTGCCGCAGCTCGCCGTCGGCATCGACCGGCTGCTGGCCTGGTATCACGAGACGGGCGGCGGTGCGCGGCTGGCCGGAAGGAGCAGCGGATGACGCCCCACCACGCCGCCCGGCAGACGCGACTCTGGGCCGCTCTCGACGAGGCGGGCATCGACGTGCTCTTCCTGCCACCCCAGGCCGACCTGGAGTACGTCACCGGACTGGAGCGCCGGCTGCCGTCGTTCGGCGAGATCGGCTACGCGCACCACTGGGTGGCGGGGGCGCTCATCGTTCCGGGTGCGGCGCCGGTGTTCGTGCTGCCGCGGATGATCCGCGAATTCGATCTGCCCGCGGGCGTCGACGGCGACGTGGTGACGGTGTCGGAGCTCGACGACGGGGCCGCGATGTTCCGCGCGGCGCTCGACTCCGCCGCTCCGCGGGCGACCCGCATCGGCATCGGCCCGCGCGCCTGGGCCCAGACGGCGATCCACCTGCTCGAGGCCCGGCCGGGAGCCCAGCTGATCGACGCCGGAGCGCTGACCAACCGGCTCCGCCGCGTGAAAGACGCCGACGAACTCGACCTCATGCGCCGCGCCGCGCGGCTCGTCGACGCGGTGCTGGCCGACGTCGAGCCGTTCGTGGTGGCCGGGGCGACCGAACTCGATCTGGCCTCGGAGATCGACCTGCGCATGCGCCGCCTCGGCTCCCGTGGAGCCTCGTTCGACACCGGCGTCTGGTCGATGGGGCCGAGCACGGCGCGCGACGCCTCGGTGCGGCTCTCGAACGCCGTGCTCGCGCCGGGTGCCGGGGTGAGCTTCGACTTCGGGGCCATCGTCGACGGCTACTGCTCCGACTTCGGCCGCACGGTGCACATCGGCGAGCCGGGAGAGGAGTACGTGCGGGTGCACGAACTCGTGATGGCGGCGCAGGAGGCCGGGCGACAGGCGGCGCGCCCCGGTGCGACGGCGGCCGACGTCGACCGCGCGACCCGGGCGGTGATCGTCGACGGCGGCTACGGCGAGTGGTTCCGCCACCGCACCGGTCATTGCATCGGAAAAGACGTGCACGAGCTGCCCTACATCTCCGAAGAAGACCACACGGTGCTCGAACCCGGCATGTCGTTCACGATCGAGCCCTCGGTGTTCTGGCCCGGGCGCGTGGGAGTGCGGGTCGAAGACGTCTTCGTCGTGACCGAGGGCGACACGGTGAGCCTCAACGAGCATCCGCGAACCCTGGTCGCCAACGGCTGACCAGTACAGTCATAGCGGGATCGATCCCACCCGTTCACCGAACGCGAGCCGGAGGTTCACATGGTCAAGAAGAGCCACACCGCGATCCTCGCCGGGGCGATCGAACGCCCGCAGGAGCACGTGCAGCTCGACGACATCGATCGCGCGCTGCTGCGCGAACTCTCGCGCGACTCGCGGCAGTCGCAGCGCGCGCTCGGCCGCCAGATCAACATGTCGGCTCCCGCCGTGGCCGAGCGCATCGCCCGGTTCGAGCGCAACGGGGTCATCCGCAAGTACTCGATCAACGTCGACTGGGACCGCCTCGGCTACGACGTCGTGGTGTTCATGCCGATCACCCTGGAGTCGGGCGGCGACATCGAGCCAACGCTCGCGGCGTTCCGCGAGATCCCCGAGCTCGAGGAGCTCACCGTGGTGGCGGGCCGCTACGACCTGCTCGCCCGCTTTCGGCTGAGCGACCAGCGGCACCTGCGCGAACTGCTGCTCGACCGGGTGTGGCAGATTCCGAACGTTGCCCGCATCGAGACGATGCTCGGCCTCGGCAACCTCATCACCGAGGACTACAGCGAGCGCATGCTGCGGAGCGACCCGGATGCGACGCACGAGTGATACGCCGCCACGCGATTCGTTAGGTCAGCTTTCAAATGCCTTGAGAATTCGGGGGATTTGCACGCATTTACATTGTTGTAACACAATCACACCTTTCATGTGACATTAATGCCCTTACATGGGGTCATGGAGAATCACGCCGAGCCCGACGCTGCCGCCACCATCTGGGCCGCGCAGCTCGACATGTACCAGGGGTTCCTCACCTCCGACCGGGCACGCACCGATCGCCACATCCACCCCGACGGCACGATGTGGGACTCGGCCTACGAGCCCCTCATCCGCGGGCTCGGCGGGCTGCAGGCGGTGCGCGACCAGCGACCGACGGGGCCGGATGCCGTGAAGGTCGAGGCTCTCGAAGCCCACGACGAGGTCATCACGGTGCTCGGCGACGTGGCCATCACGCGTCACCTGCTGACGGTGCGCTTCGAAGGCGGCGCCCAGGCGCCGGAGCGCATCCGCAACACCGGGGTCTGGCGGCTCACCGACGGCACCTGGCTCAACGTGCACAACCATGAAGACGTGCTGCCCGGCTGACCCCGGCCGGCGGCATCCGCACCACCCTCACCACGAATTCCACCGCATTCCGATCACCACACACGAAAGGACCCACCAGTGAAACGACTCTCACGTGGCTCCGCGCTCCTCGGCGGACTCCTCGGAGCAGCACTGCTGCTCAGCGCGTGCAGCGCCACCGGTTCGACGCCGAGCTCCGACTCCGCCGGAGGAACGCTCGTGATCGACAAGTCGTTCGACCTCAAGACGGCCGACCCGGCTCGCAACTTCGAGACCACCGGCAACATCCTGGGCCGAGCGCTCTACGACACCCTCGTGACGTTCGAGAACGGCGACAGCTCGACCCCCATCCCCATGGTGGCCACCGAGTGGTCGGGCAACGACGACGCCACGGAATACACCTTCACGCTGCGCGACGACATCACGTTCGCGAGCGGCGACAAGCTGACCGCCGACGACGTGGTGTTCTCGCTCGAGCGGGCGAAGAACGTCAAGGGCAACGGATCGTTCCTCATGGCGGGCCTCACCGCCGAGAAGGTCGACGACACCACCGTCGTCATCACGTCGGAGGCGCCGAACACCGCCATCCCGGCCATCATGACGAGCCCGACCCTCGGCATCCTCGACTCGAAGGTCGTGGAGGAGAACGGCGGTTCCGATGCGGAGGGCGCCGACACGGCTGACACCGCCGAGGAGTACCTCAACGGCGCCTCGGCCGGCAGCGGCCCCTACATCCTCGACTCGTTCGACATCACGACCGAGACGGTCATCACGGCGAACCCCGACTACTGGGGCACGAAGCCGAAGTACGACAAGGTCGTGCTGCGCAACGCGACCGCCGAGACCCAGAGCTCGGATGTCGTCTCCGGAACGGCCCAGGTGGCTCTCGACCTCGGCTCCGACCAGATCGCGTCGCTCGAGGGCAACTCGGCCGTGGTGATCAGCACGACGTCGTCACCGACGATCTTCTTCCTGTTCTCCAACGCCGACCCGGCCGTCTCGACCATCAGCTCCGACCCGAAGTTCCGTGAGGCCGTGACCTACGGTCTCGACTACGACTCGCTGCTCGAACTCGCCGGCGACGGAGCCATCCGTGCCGCCGGTGTGGTGCCCGACTCGTTCCTCGGCGCTCTCAAGGAGAGCGACGCGATCGTGCGCGACGTCGACCGGGCGAAGGCCGCGGTCGCCGCCCTCGGCGGCACGCCGACGGTGAGCCTGGAGTACCCGAGCGACATCTCGAGCAACGGTCTCGACTTCGGCCCGATCGCCGAGCGCGTGCAGGCCAACCTCGCCGAGGTGGGCATCACGGTCAACCTCTCGCCCTCACCGGTCGCCACCGCGCTCGAGAACTACCGCGCCGGCACCGAGGAGATGGGACTGTGGCTCTGGAGCCCCGACTTCCCCGACCCGTCGGACTACCTGGTCTTCGGCCCGGGCGCGACCGTGGGCCTGCGGGCCGGCTGGGCTGCCGGATCGGCGCCCGAGATCGAGGACATCGCCGCTCAGGCCGCCGTCACGGTCTCCGACGAGGAGCGCGCGCCGCTCTACGAGGAGTTCCAGACCAAGCTGAACGAGGCCGGCGTGTTCAACCCGCTGTTCCAGCCCTCGGCATCCGTCGTCGCGTCGTCGGCGGTGGGTGAGGTTCTCTACAGCCCGGCGTTCGGTCTCGACATCGCGGCCATCGGACAATAGTCACAACCCCGGATGGGCCGGCGGTCGTCGCCGGCCCATCCGCCGGGCTCCCCTGCGTGCGGGGGAGCCCGGCTCCACCCCCTGGATCTGACGAGGAGCACGACGTGTTCGGGCGATTTCTGTTGAAGAGGATCGGGGC
Source organism: Herbiconiux daphne (assembly GCF_024979295.1). Taxonomy (GTDB): domain Bacteria; phylum Actinomycetota; class Actinomycetes; order Actinomycetales; family Microbacteriaceae; genus Herbiconiux; species Herbiconiux daphnes. The sequence continues at coordinate 98,741 of NZ_JANLCJ010000001.1, forward strand.
CGCCGTGCTTCTCGCCTTCGGCATCGTGGTCGTCACCTTCGCTCTCACGGCCCTGTTGCCGGGTGACCCGGCAACGGCCCAGCTGGGTGAACGTGCCGCGGCCGACCCCGAGATCGTGGCGGCCTACATGAAGGCCAACGGCCTCGACCAGCCGCTCTACACCCAGTTCTTCATCTATCTGGGCCACCTCGTGCAGGGCGACCTCGGCACGTCGCTGCAGAGCCGCAACCCGGTGCTCACCGACCTCGGCCAGTTCGGTCCGGCGTCGTTCGAGCTCGCGGTGACGGCCACGGTCATCGCCGTGATCGTGGGGGTCGGCCTCGGCATCGTGGCGGCCCTCCGCCCCGACCGTCCGCTCGACCACACCCTGCGCGTGGTGAGCCTCGGCGGCGTCTCGATCCCGATCTTCTGGCTGTCGCTCATCGCCGTGTTCATCTTCTCGACCCAGCTGAGGATCTTCCCCTCGTCGGGCCGCCTGAACCCCGGCGAGACGCCGCCCCCGCACATCACCGGGCTCTACACGCTCGACTCGCTTCTCACGGCCAACTGGGCGACCTTCGGTTCGGCCGTCGGGCACCTCATCCTGCCCGCCCTCGTGCTGGCCGCCCCCATGGTGGGCCTGCTGCTGCGGTTCACGCGGTCGTCGATGCTCGAGGTGATCGGCAACGACTACGTGCGGTCGGCCAACGCGAAGGGCCTGCCGCCCGGGCTCGTGGTGCGCCGGCACACCTTGCGCGGCGCCCTCGTGCCGGTCATCACGGTGCTGGGCTCGGCGTTCGCGTCGCTGCTCGCCGGCACCGTGCTGGTGGAGCAGATCTTCGCCTGGCCCGGCATCGGCTCCTACGCCTACCGCAGCGCCTCGAACCTCGACCTGCCGGCCATCGTCGGCGTCACCCTCTTCGTCGCCCTCGTCTTCATCGCGGTGAACTTCTTGGTCGACGTGCTCTACGGACTCATCGATCCCAGGATCAGGACCTCATGACCGCCGCCCCGATCGTCGACCCCAAGATCGAACCCGACGGCCTGCCGACGGCGCCGAACCGCTGGAGCATCCGCGTGCGGGTGCCCCGCGCCTGGCGCCGCCCGCTCGGCATCGCCGGCGTGGCGATCATCGCCTTCTGGGTGCTGGTGGCGCTGTTCGCGCCGCTGCTCGCGCCCTTCGACCCGCTCGCCCAGGACTCGCCGCGCTTCCTCCCGCCCTCACCCGAGCACTGGATGGGCACCGACGGCGTCGGCCGCGACGTGCTGTCGCGGGTGATCTACGGCGCCCAGATCAGCCTGCCGATCGCGGTGGTGCTCGTAGTGCTCTCGGTGATCGTCGGCGGTGTCATCGGCGCGGTCGCGGGCTACGCCGGCGGCGTCGTCGACAGCATCCTGATGCGGGTGGTCGACCTGTTCTTCGCCTTCCCCAGCATCATCCTGGCCATGGCGATCGCCGCCGCACTCGGCCCGTCGCTCACCAACGCGGTGGTCGCGATCGTGGTGGTGTCGTGGCCGTCGTATGCCCGGGTGACGAGATCGCTCGTGCTGAGCCTACGCTCGACCAACTACATCGCGGCGTCGCGGCTGCTCGGCACGTCGTCGGCGCGAGCCCTCGTGCGCGAGGTGGTGCCGAACGTGGCCGGACCGGTGCTCGTGCTCGCCACCCTCGAACTCGGTGCCGCCGTGCTGCTGCTGTCGGGCCTGTCGTATCTCGGCCTCGGCGCCGTGCCGCCGACGCCCGAGTGGGGCGCGATGGTCAGCGACGGCGCCCGCACCTTCAACAACTGGTGGATCGCCGTCTTCCCGGGCATCGCGATCTTCTCGATCGTGCTGGCCTTCAACTTCCTCGGCGACGCGCTGCGCGACGGACTCGACCCGCGTTCGTCGAAATCGCTGTCGGACGCCGAGATCTAGGAGCACCATGAGCCTTCTCGAAATCGACGACCTCACCATCACCCTGCCCACCACCGGTGCCGGCCGGGTGCTCGTCGACGGCGTCTCGCTCACCGTCGACTCCGGCCAGATGGTCGGGCTCGCCGGCGAGAGCGGCAGCGGCAAGACCGTCACCGCGCTGACCGCGCTCGGCTTCGTGCCCGAGGGCGCGACCGCGACCGGAGCGGTGCGCCTCGACGGCGAAGACCTGCTCACCATGGACAAGAAGCGGCTGCGCGAGGTGCGCGGCACCACCGTGGCCATGGTGTTCCAAGACCCGATGACGTCGCTGCACCCGATGCTGTCGATCCAGACCCAGCTCACCGAGCAGTTGCGGGTGCACCGCAACCTGTCGAAGCGGGCGGCGCGGGCGCGGGCGATCGAGATGCTCGAGCTCGTGCGCATCCCGAACCCGGCGCGGGCGCTCTCGGCCTTTCCGCACCACTTCTCGGGCGGCATGCGGCAGCGCATCGCCATCGCGAGCGCGCTCGCCTGCGACCCGAAGCTGCTCATCGCCGACGAGGTGACCACGGCCCTCGACGTGACGGTGCAGGCCGGCATCCTGGGGTTGCTCGACCAGTTGCGGCGCGAGCTCGGCATGGCGGTGGTGTTCATCACCCACGACCTCGGGGTCATGAACGTGACCACCGATTCGCTCTATGTGATGTACTCCGGGCGTGTGGCCGAGCAAGGGGGCACCCGTGAAGTGCTCGCTGCCCCGCGGCATCCGTACACCCGCGCCCTGATCGACGCGCTGCCGGATGCCAGGAACCTGGGTCTGCCGTTGGTCGCGATTCCGGGTGAGGCGGCGACTCCCGAGCGGCGGCCTGCGGGCTGCGCGTTCCACCCCCGGTGCGCGTTCGCGGAGGACCGCTGCCGCACCGAGGTGCCGGCGCTGCGCGACATCGGCGGCCAGCGGGAGCTGGCGTGCCACGTCGATCCGTTCGCCACGGTGGGCGCGGTGGCGGGCGCGGCGGCTGCGGCATCCGGAGCGGGCACGGCATCCCGAGCGGGCACGGCATCCCGAGCGGGCGCGGCGGCTGCGGCATCCGGAGCCAACGTGGGCCCGACCGATGCCGAACTCTACGGAAGGAGCAGCTCATGACGGTGCTCGACGTGAACGACGTGGTGGTCGACTACAAGGTCAGCGGCCGGCCGGTGGTGCACGCCGTCGCCGGGGTGAGCCTGCAGGTCGGCGCCGGTGAGATCGTGGGCCTCGTGGGCGAGTCGGGGTGCGGCAAGTCGTCGCTCGGGCGCGCCATCGTGGGGCTCGAGAAGCTCGCGCGGGGGTCTGTGACCCTCGACGGGCACGAGGTGACCCCACTCGGCCGCGGTGCGCGCCCGGTGGCCGATCGCGGTCTGCAGATGATCTTCCAAGACCCCTATTCGTCGCTCAACCCGCGCCGGCGCATCTGGCGTCAGATCGCCGACGGGCTGCCGGCCGACGCATCGGGGGCGCGCTCCGCCGGCCGCCGCCGCGCCGCCGTGAACGAGCTGCTCGACGCCGTGGGGCTGGCCGCCTCGGCCGGTGACCGTTTTCCGCACGAGTTCTCGGGCGGCCAGCGCCAGCGCATCGCCATCGCGCGGGCGCTCGCCGCGCAGCCGGCCGTGATCGTGGCCGACGAGCCGGTGTCGGCGCTCGACGCCTCGACCCGCGCGCAGGTGTCGAACCTCATCGTGCAGATCGCCCGCGACCGCGGCATGGGCGTGCTGTTCATCTCGCACGACCTCTCGGGCGTGCGGCACATGGCCGATCGGGTCGCGGTGATGTATCTCGGCCGCATCGTCGAGACCTCGCCGACCGAGTCGCTCTGGTCGGAGCCCCTGCATCCTTATTCCGACGCGCTGGTGAAGGCCATCCCGCAGCTCGGGCTCACGGCCACCACGCCGGTCGCGCCCCGCGGCGAGGTTCCCGACCCCTCGTCGCCGCCCGCCGGATGCCGGTTCCACCCCCGCTGCCCGCTCGCGTTCGAGCGCTGCCTCACCGACGACCCCGCGCTCGTGACGGTCGAGGGCTCTCGCGAGGCGGCCTGCTGGTTGCAGCCCGCCGGCGGACCGGCACGGGAACTCGCCCTGCTGGAGGCCTGAGCCGTGCGCACCAGCCTGCGGCTCAACAACGACCTCGAACCCGGGCAGCTGATCGACCTCGCCCGGGCTGCCGAAGCGGCCGGATTCGACCAGCTCTGGGTGTCGCACGACCTCATGCTGCGCTCGGCGCCCGTGCTGCTCGGCGCGCTGGCCACGTCGACGAGCCGCATCTCGCTGGGCGTGGGCATCGTGAACCCCTACACGATGCACCCCGCCGAGATCGCGATGATGGCCTCCACCATGCAGGAGCTGTCTGGCGGCCGCTTCCTGCTCGGGCTCGCCGCCGGAGCCGCCGACTTCCTCGGCTGGGTCGGCATTGAGCAACCGAAGCCGTTGACCGCGGTGCGCGAAGCGCTGCGATCGCTCCGGGCGCTGCTGAACGGCGGCAAGCCGCTCACGATCGAGGGTTCGGGTTCGGGCTGGACCGACCAGGCCTACCTGCGCGTGCCACCGCAGCCCACGCCCATCTACGTCGGGGCGATGAGTCCGCGCATGGTCGAGTTCGCCGGGGCGGAGGCCGACGGGGTGCTCGCGCTGCTGTTTCCGCCTGAGCACTTCTCGACCGTGGCCGCGCAGGTGTCGGCGGGAGCGGCGGCGGCCGGCCGGTCGCTCGACGGTGCGCCGGATGGCGCCGGCGCCCGCTCGCTTGACGGCTCAGGCGCCGGCTCGCCAGGCGCCTTCGATCTGCCGGCCTGCGTGTGGCTCTCGATCGATCACGACCAGCGCCGAGCCGAACGGGCGCTCGCGCACAAGCTCGCCTACTACGGCTCGGCGTTCTCGCCCTACCTGCTCGGTCGCGCCGGACTCTCGCGCGCCGACTTCGCCGAGGTCGACGCCGCTCTGCGTCGGGGCGACCCCGAAGCGGCCGCGGATGCCGTGACACCCCGCATGCTCGCGCTCGGCATCGCGGGGGCTCCGGATGCCGTCATCGCGCGGTGCGCGTCGCTGCGAGACCTCGGCGCCCGCCATCTCTCCTTCGGGCCGCCGCTCGGCGACGACCCCGTCGCCGCGGTCGAACTGCTCGGCGACACGGTGCTGCCGGTGGTGAGAGGGTGGAACGAACAGTGAGGAACAGTGAGAAGGGCCGATGATGACCTCTGACGACGTCGCCGAGCTGGGCGAACGCCTCTGGAACTGGCGCGTGTGCACCTCGTTCCGCACCGCCGACGACATTCCGCGCGTGCCGCACGACCCGCTCTGGCTGCCCGACTTCTCACCCGAGGCGATCGACGAGCGACGGGCGGAGCGGGCGCGGTTCGCCGAGCAGTGGGCGGCGATCGACGTCACCGCCGCCGATGTCGCCACGCAGATCGACCACCGGTTGCTCGGTTCCGTGCTGGCGCGCGTCGGCTGGGAGTGCGACGACCTGCCGTCGTGGCGGTTCGACGCCCACTTCCTGGTGGGCCAGGTCGTCGGGCCCTACTTCGATCTTCTGCTGCCGCGGCCGCCGTTCTCGGCCGAGCGCCAGGCCGGCATCCTGCACTCCCTCACGGCCATCCCGGGGCAGCTCGAGCAGGCCCGGGCGAACCTCGAGGGGCACGGCGTGGCCGACCTCGCACGCATCGCCATCGGAGAGCTCGAGGCCATCGACGAGCGGCTCGCCGCGTCGGTCGCCGCGCTCGCGCCGCACCTGGCCGAGCGGGTTCACGCCGAGGCGACCGAGGCCGCTGCGGTGGCCGGTGCCGCGCTCGTGTCGTTCCGCGAGTGGCTCGACGCCTCGCTGCCGGGTTTCGGGCCGTCGGTGGCGATCGGGCGTGAGCGGTTCATCCGCTATCTGCGCACGGTTGCCCTCATCGCCGACGAGCCCGAGCACCTCGTGGCGGCGGCCGAGCAGGAGTATCGGCGGGCCGTGGTGTGGGAGGCGCTCGCGAAGAACGCGCACCCTGAGCGGCCGGAGCCGTTCGCCACCATCGACGACCAGCTCGCCCGGCAGCGTGCCGACGAGCAGGCGATGCGCGCCTTCGCCGAACGGTCGGCGCTGCTCAGCCAGGAGGGTTACGGGCATTATCACGTGCATCCGGTGCCGGCCTATGTGGAGCCGTTGCACTGGTTCGGCGTGAACGACGACCTGACCGACTACGACCGGCCGGGGGTCGACGGGCTGGCCTACACGCCCGACCCGGGGCCGGGGCTGCCCTATTTCTATGCGGCCAACGCGATCGATCCGCGGCTCGGCATCATCCACGAGGGGGCGCACTACCAGCAGCTCGTGCGGGCGTGGAGTCACGAGAACGCGCTGCGGCGGCACTACTACGACTCGATCGCGAACGAGGGCATCGCGTTCTACAACGAGGAGATGATGCTGCAGGCGGGCCTCTTCGACGACGCGCCCGCGTCACGCAACGTCGTGCACAACTTCAACCGGCTGCGATCGTTGCGGGTGGTGGTCGACGTCAATCTCGCCACCGGGCGGTTCACGCTCGAGCAGGGGGTGCGGGCCTTCGTCGAGCGGGTGCCGATGGATGACGCGACCGCGCGCGAGGAGACCGCCTTCTATCTGGCGACTCCCGGGCTCGGCATGTCGTATCTGGTGGGCAAGCTCCAGCTGATGCGGATGCTCGCCGATGCGATCGAGCGGTCGACCGGGCCGTTCGACTTCCGCGCGTTCCACGACTGGGTGTGGAAGAACGGCAACCTGCCGTTCTCGCTGCAGCGGTGGGAGCTGCTGGGCGACCGCAGCGAGGTCGACGCGCTGGATGCGTTCGATGAGGTCGATGCGCGCGGCGCGTTCGATGCGCGCGGCTCGCAGGGGCCGCTCGCGTGAGTGGCGGCATCCGTTCGCGGTCAGGCCAGGCGTTTCGCGAGCACCGCGGTCTCGTGCTTGTAGCCGAGCGTCTCGTAGCCCACCACCACCACGTAGGGCGACAGGGTGATGAGAATGAGGCACACGCCGAGTGACGCGCCCGCGGTGGCGGCGAGAACGGATGCGACGAGCAGCGCGACCGTGCCCGCGATCAACCAGAAGTGGAACCGGTCGATCTCGGCGACGAGGTAGTCGTAGAGCGCGAAGATGCCGAGGCACAGGATGAGCACCGGAATGGCCACCGAGAGCACGGCGCCCACGGTGCCGATCTCGCTCACTCCCTCGATCACGTAGGCCGCCACGTGCAGTCCCGCGCCGGTCGCGGCGATGGCGGCGAACACGATGATGTGCCCGTAGCCCCAGACGAACGCCTTCGATCGGTAGCGCTGCAGGATGATGCCCGAGGGCATGAGGAAATAGGTCCACCAGACCCCGAACGTGAGCCCGATGCCGGCCAGCACGAGCAGGGCGGCCTCGAGCGTCCAGCCCTGGAGCTCGGTCACCGCCGACACCGCCGTGACCGTGCCGAACACCCCTTCGCCGAGGGCGATGATGGTGAGCAGGCCGTAGCGCTCGGCGATGTGGTGCGCGTGCCACGGGGTGCCGCCGACCCGCCGTTCGGCGATGTAGGGCCCGACCAGCTCGACGGCGAACAGCACGAGCGACCAGAGCGCGGCGATCACGAATGTGGTGTGCGCGACCGCGACGAGGATCCAGCCGACCTGGGCGAGCGTGATGAAGCCGGCGTAGGTCAGGCTGGTTCGGCGCCGGGCGGGATCCTGGTGCGCCGCCCGCAGCCACTGCGCGACCATCGCGATGCGCATCACCACGTAGCCGGCCACCACGATGGAGTTGTCGACGTATTCGCCCACTTCGAGGGAATGGAACAGGGGCGGGATGCCGAGGGCCACGACCACCACGCCGATCATCTGCACCATGGTGGTGATGCGGTAGAACCAGTCGTCGGTGTCGTAGGCCGACGCGAACCACGAGAAGTTGACCCACGCCCAGCACACCGCGAACATCGAGAACGCGAAGCCGGCGAGCCCGGCGGCCACGTGGTTCTCGGCCACGAAGTGCGAGAACTGGCCCGACGCCTGGCTGAACGCCACCACGAACGCGAGGTCGAAGAGCAGCTCGAGCGGGGTGGCGGTGCGGTGCGACTCGTTCGGGTCGCGGCCGGTCATGCGGCGCAGTCGGCCCGAGAAGGTGCGCGGGAGCGTGATGGGACCGCTGCGTGGCTCGGGGGGCGTGGCTTCGCTCACGGGGACTCCTCGGCGTCTCGGCCCGACCTGGGCCGATCGCAACCTATGGTGCCAGCACGCCGAAGGTTTCGTCGAGCAGTTTCGCCGTGAGCTCGTGGTCGACCGCCACGGCGCGGCCGTCGAGTTCGCGCACCGGCGCGACCAGGCGCCCGCTCGAGAGCAGCCAGATGTTGTCGGCCGCGGCCAGCTCGGCGGTGGAGAGCACGGTCTCGGCGGTCTCGAAGCCGAGACGGTCGAGGGTGTCGAACACGGCGGCCTGGGTCGTGCCGGCGAGGATGCCGAGGTCGGTGCGCGGGGTGCGGAACAGGTCGCCGTGCCGCACGAGCACGTTCGACGTGGGGGCCTCGAGCACCACGTCGTCGGAACTCACGAACACGACGTCGTCGGCGCCGCGTCGGGCGGCTTCGCGCAGCGCGGCTTTGTTGAGGGCGTAGGAGAGCGTCTTCGCCCCCTGCAGCAGCCACGGCGAGGTGGTGGCGATGTCGTGCCGATACCCGCGATCGAGCGTGACGACCCGGATGCCGCGACCGCGCGCCTCCGCGTGGTTCGCGCCGCTCAGCACCTGCACCCAGCCGCTGGCGCGGCCGTCGCCCTCGATGCCGCGGCTGTAGACGAGCTTCACCAGCAGCTCGGGTTCGGCGGTGTGCGCGTCGACCCCGGCCCGTGCGGCTCGCTCGAAGGCGGCGAGGTCGGGCGCGGGCAGCTCGAGCAGCTCGGCCGAGTGCGCCAGTCGCGCCAGGTGCGGCCCCAGGGCGATGAACCGCCCGCCGATCACGGCGATCGACTCGAAGATGCCGTCCCCGCGCGACACGGCGAGGTCGCCGACGTTGACGGCTGCCTCGGCGAGCGGCACCGGGTGCGGGGTGGGGGAGGTCTCGTCTGCGGGGGCGTCTTTCGCGGCGGGGGCGTCGGGTGTGGCGTCTTCGGCGGCGGGGGCGTCGGGTGTGGCGCTCGGCGTGTCGACGAACACCACCAGGTCGCCGAGCTTCTGGTTCGAATCATCCGTCATCGCGCTGCCTCCTGCTCATCGCGGATCGCCCTTCGTGACCCACCCGACCAGTCTGCTCGACCTCCGCCCCGCGCGCTCGCGCCCCGCCGCGCGCGCTCGCGCTCGCGCCGAGCGCCACCCCGCGCTAGCCGCCTCGCAGCGGGCCGGACGTCGCCCTCGTCGGCCATGCGCACCTCGCCGGCCACGCGCACCTCGCCCGACAGCGCGTGTTCGCTCGGTGTCGCCGCCCGGTGTCGCGGTTGCTCGTCGCGCCCGTTCTGCTTCACCGCGCCCTGCATGACGGGCGCGCCGAAACATTTGTGGCGCGCGCGGCGTCGAGCTCCGCGCACGTACGTGGCGACCGAGCCCACGTTCTCCGCCTCCGCGCCCCAATTGTTCGTGCGCGCAGGACATGCAGGGCGCGGAGAAGCAGAAGGCGCCCGGAGCGCGCGCGGGTGACGTCGGGCGGCGGCGCGAGGGTTAGGGCGGGCGGCGGCGCGAGGGTTAGGGCGGGCGGCGGCGCCAGGGTCAGCAGCCGACCGCGGCGCGCCCGGGTCAGGGGGTGGCGGCGGCGCGGAGGGTGGCCAGGGATTCGGCGGCGAGGGCGTCGACGTCGGCGATGCCGTGGCGGGTGAGGGCCAGGGCGCGGCCGGCGTGCAGCACGCCACGGGCGGCACCCTCGCGCAGGGGCGGGGGCAGGGTCTCGATGTCGCTGGCCTTCGCGAAGCCGACGATGCGGCGGATGGCCTTGGCGGCCGCGAACACCGCCGCGTCGTCGCGGATGCCGGCGAGCAGCTGCTCGAGCACGGCATCGGTGAACACGCGCGGGTCGAGGCGCGACGGCCACAGAGCGCGGTATTCGGCCTCGAAGCTCGCCCAGAGGCGGCCGGGAAGGCTCAGGATGAGCTCGGCCCGATCGGGTTCGCCGAGGGCTTCCGCCCGCGCGGCCGCGATGATGAAGTTGCCCCAGAGGGCGCCGAGGTCGAAGCCCGTCGGGCCGACGAACCCGAACTCGCTGTCGAAGGCGCGAACGGATGCCGCGGCATCCGGGGTCTTGGCCCGCACGAACACCGAGCCCGTGTGCAGGTCGCCGTGGATGAGCGACTGCGCGGTGGTCATGAACCGGAACTTGGCCACCCCCATCTCGCGCACCAGCGCCGCGTCGGCCCGGAGGTCGGCGACGTCGGGCTCGTTGGCCGGCAGCACCGCGTTGTGCTCGTGCTCGATGTAGGGCTCGGTGAACACCAGGTCTTCGGTGATCTGCTGCAACTCTGGGTTCACGGCCCGCGCGATCAGGCGCTTGTGCTCGAGCGGGTCGAGGCCGAGCGGCGAGGTGGCGAAGGCCGTGCGAGCGACGTAGGCGCCGATCTCGGCCGCGGCGTAGTCGTGCACCCGGCCCTCGTTGAGCTCGTTGCGCCACACGCGGTGGTCGGAGAGGTTCTCGATGGCGAGCACGTAGTTCTCGGCGTCGAAGTCGTAGAAGGCCGGCACGTGACGGGGGTCGGCGACGACGTGGCGGCCCAGCACGGTCGCCTCGCGCGCCGATCGCTCGCGGGTCATCGGCCACGACGGGTCGGTGCGCACGTGCGGCAGCGACTGCTTGAGCACGATCGACGACCCCGCCTCGTCTTCGATGATGAAGACGAGGTTGAGATTGCCGTCGCCCACCTCCCGCACCGAGGCGATGCGGCCGGCGTCGATGTGCGTCGCCAGGGTCGAACGGCTCGCCAGATAGGCGACGACGCTGCCGGGCTCGAGCTGCGAGAAGTCGGACATCACGACGCCGAGGTGGTGGAACCGGCCGTGACGACGGTGCGCCGGCGCGAGAACGTGAAGCTGAACAGCAGGGCGACGAGTAGCACGATGCCCTTGCCGAAGTCTTGCGCGTAGTAGGGCAGCCCCAGCATGGTGAAGCCCGTCACCATGACGGCGATCAGCACCGCGCCGAGCGCCGTGCCCCAGGCGTTCGGCCGCCCGATGCCGAGAACGCTCACGCCCACGAGCGCGACAGCCACGGCGTCGAGCAGCAGGGAGTTGCCCGCGCTCACGTCGCCCTGGCCGATGCGGGCGGCCAGCAGCAGGCCCGCGATCGAGGCGAGCAGCCCACAGCCCATGTAGGCGACGGTTCGATACCACTGCACCCGGATGCCGCTGAGCCGGGCCGCCTCGGAGTTCGTGCCCACGGCGAACAGCGCCCGACCCCAGCGCGTGCGTTCGAGCAGGAACCACAGCAGCACGGTGATCACCACGAAGATGATGACCGGAACCGGCACCGGCCCGATCGACCCGCGGTCGAGCCACAGGAAGTCGGCCGTGAACTTGCCCGGGGCGGTGGTGCCGTTCGAGAGGGTCATCTGCGACGAGATCGACTTGCCGTCGACGATGATGAGCTTGAGGCCGACGATGACGAACATCGTGGTGAGGGTGGCGAGCAGGTCGGGGATGCGCGCCACCACGATGAGGAACGCGTTCAGCGCCCCGATGAGCACGCCGCAGACGAGCACGACCGAGACGGCCACGCCGCCCACCTGGTTGCCGATGACCATGGTCCACGCGGCGATCGAGACGGCGAAGCCGGCATTCGCGCCCACCGACAGGTCGATGCCGCCGACCGTCATGGCGAGCATCACGCCCAGCCCCGCGATGGCGGTGGGGGCGATGAACTTCAGCATGCCGAAGATGTTGTCGACGGTGCGGAAGCTGGGCTCGGTGATGACGAAGAAGAGGATGAGCGCCACGGTGACCGCGACGAACCCCCACTTCACCACGAAGGCGGCGGCGCGCTCGCCGACGGAGGATCTCGTGGCGACCGCGCCGGGGGTCACGGTGGGGCTGGTCATTCGAGATCCTTTCGGGAGTCGGACTCGGGGGCGCTGGGGGCCGGGGTGGCGGCGGCCGGCGGGATGGCGGCCGCGGGCGGAGTGGCGGCCGCGGGCGGGGTGGCGAGGGCCGCGGCATCCGGTGGCTCGTGGCGCTGGCCGAGGAAGGCGCCGATGACCGTGGAGCGGTCGACCTCGTCGGCGTAGCGGTCGAGCTCGATCTGGCCGCTGACGAGCACGACGATGCGGTCGGCGACCTCGAAGATCTCGTCGACGTCGCTCGAGAGCACGACCGCGGCCGCACCCTCGGCGGCGATGGCCGACAGGCGCGCGCCGATCTCGCGGCGGGCGGCGATGTCGACCCCGCGGAACGGCTCGTCGAGCAGGGCGAGCTTCGGCCGGGCCGAGAGCCAGCGGCCCACGACGACCTTCTGCTGGTTGCCGCCCGAGAGGTCGTCGATCGAGGCATCCGGCCCGCTCGCGACGACCGAGAGGGTGTCGATCACCGTGTCGGCGCGCGAGCGCTCGAAGCGCCGGCGCACGAGACCGGCGACGCTCGATTCGGCGAGGAACGGCAGCGTGATGTTGCGCAGCACCGACCAGCCGGGCAGGATGCCCTGCCGCTGACGGTCTTCGGGCACGAGAACGACGCCGGCCTTGATGGCGTCGCCCGGCCGCTTCGGTGCATACGGCGCCCCCGACAGGGTGAGCGATCCGGCCAGCGGGGTGGCCAGGCCGCCGAGCAGCTCGGCGATCTCGGTCTTGCCGGCGCCGATCAGGCCCAGGATGCCCAGCACCTCGCCGGCCTTGATGTCGAGATCGACCGGGGCCGACTCGGGGAACAGCCGGATGCCGTCGAGGCGCGCGATCACGGTGGTGCCGTGGTGGCTCGAGCCCCGGTCGTGGGCGAGGTCGGTGGCGCGGCCGAGCATGTCGTGCAGAATCTCGTGCCACTCGAACGGGCGCGCGCTCTCGCTCTGCACGATGCCGTCGCGCAGCACGACGACCCGGTCGGCGAGGGCCTCGATCTCGCCGAAACGGTGCGACACGTAGATGATCGAGAGGCCGGAGGCGCGCAGCGACCGCAGCACGTCGAACAGCCGCTCGGCTTCGGCGGCGGTGAGCGCCGAGGTGGGCTCGTCGAGGATGAGCAGCCGCGGAGTGCTGCGCAGGGCGCGCGCGAGCACGAGCAGCTGGGCGTCGGAGATGGCGAGGTCGGCGGCATCCTGAGCGAGCACCGAGTCGGACCAGTCGAGCCCCAGCGTGGCCAGCGCCGCCCGGGCGTCGGCCGTGGCCGCGCGCTTGTTGCGAAGCGGATGCCGCGACGCCTGCGCGAGGTCGTCGAGTGTGAGGTTCTCGGCCACCGACAGGCCCGGAACGATGCCGTCGGCCACCTTCTGGTGCACCGCCGAGATGCCGAGGTGCCTGGCCTGCACGGGCGACGACAGGTGCACGACGTCGCCGCCGATGCTGATCTCGCCGCTGTAGCGGGAGTTGGCGCCCGAAAGCGCCTTGATCAGGGTGGACTTGCCCGCCCCGTTCGCGCCGAGCAGCGCGGTGATCTCTCCGGGCCGGAACTCGAGGGCGACGTCGGTGAGCACGACGTTGGAGCCATAGGCGACCGAGACGCCGACGAGGGACACGACGCTCGCGTCGTGCCCCTCGACCGGAGTGGTTGGAACAGTGGTCATTCGGAGACCGCGGGCAGCCAATCTGCGACGACCTGGTCGTCGAGCTTCAGCGAAGGCTCGGCGACGCGGAGTTCGGTGACGTTCGTGACCTTGTTGTCGGCCAGGAACTGCTGCGTGATCGTCTTGGCGGGGAACTGCACGTCGGTCTCGTCGAGCTGGCCGGCGAGGCTCAGGGCGAGGGCACGCACGACGCCGGCGCCGACGGCGGCGGGGTCGGTGGCCGAGGTGGCGACCCAGGGGCTGCCGTCGGCCGTGATGACCTCGATGTCGGCGTTCGAGATGTCGATTCCGTACACCTTCACCTTGTCTTGCAGGTTGTTCTGGATGACGGCCTGCACCGTGCCCTTGGTGATCTCATCGTAAGGCGCGAAGATCGCCTGCACATCGGGGTTCTGCTTGAGCGCCGCGTCGACGAGCGGGATGTTGTCGGTCGCGGTGGACTCACTCACCTTGCCGGTGGAGAACACGACGTCGAGGTCGTGCTCTTTCACGTAGTCGTTCCACACCACGGCACGGCGGTCGAGAGCGGCGAAGCCCTCGGCCGAGACGTAGCCGACCTTCGCGCCGTCTCCGACGTCGTCGATCAGCTGGTCGAGCACGCCCGAGGCCATCGACTCGTCGGACTGGCTCGAGGTGATGACACCCTCGGAGTCGGTCAGCGCCAGGTCGTAGACGATCACCGGGATGCCGGCGTCGACGGCCTCGGTGACGAGGGGCTGCAGCGTGTCGGTCTGGCCGTGGTCGATGATGATGGCGTCGGGCTTCGACGCGATGGCCTGTTCGAGGTCGCTGGCCTGCTTCGCGTTGTCGTTGCGCGCATCCGTCACCTGCAGCTCGATGTTGGCGAACTCCGCCTGGGCCTGGGCGCCGGCGCCCCACGCCTCGAAGTAGTCGCCGGCACCGCTCTGGCGCACGAGGGCGACCTTGACCGGGTCGCCGTCGAAGGGCGCGGGGAGGGCGGCGGATGCGGTGGGGGCGGCGCTGGAATCGCCCGCGGAGTCGGAGGTGGAGCTGCTGGACTGGGAGCACGCGGAGAGGGCGAGGATGCCCGCTGCGGCGAGGGCCGTGACGACGGCGGCTCGGCGGATGATGGCCATGGAAGGCTCCTTCGGGAAGAGGAAGACGTCGGGCCGGGCCCGAAGCTGCTGTGTGATTGCAGGTCGATTCAATCTCTCGGGCGCGTCTTCCGCCCAATTGTGTTGCGCTCTGTTACTTTCTGCGACCTCGACCGGAATTGTGCAGGAGTGGAGGTTTAGCATTGATCCATGACCCTCCTGACCGTGTGGAACGACAACGACCCCTCGACTCCCGAACTGCAGACGCGGGATGCCGACACCATCCGTGAGGTGCTCGCCGGGCTGGGCGCGCGCTTCAGCCGCTGGGAGCTCAAGGAGCTGTCGGCCGACCCGACCCAGGACGAGGTGCTCGACCTCTACCGCACCGAGATCGACGGCGTGAACGACGCCTACGGCTACTCGCTGGTCGACGTGGTGACGATCACGCCGGAAGACACCGACGAATACCGCGAGCAGGCGGCATCCGCCCGCGTGAAGTTCTTGAGCGAGCACCAGCACGACGACGACGAGGACCGCTTCTTCGCGCGCGGCTCGGGCGTGTTCTACCTGCACGTCGACGGCAAGGTCTACGCGGTGTTCTGCGAGGCCGGCGACCTGCTCTCGGTGCCGAAAGACACCACGCACTGGTTCGACATGGGCACGAACCCCGACTACGTGTCGGTGCGCTTCTTCCACGACGACGACGGCTGGGTGGGCAACTTCACCGGCAGCGACGTGGCCACGAAGTTCGCCACCTACGACGAGCTGGCCTCGGTCTCCGCCTAGCCCTGGGCCCCAGCTCTCGGCCCCTCAAGCTCTTTCGTCGAATTGCGCCAAAATGCCCCTCCCGGCGTGCCGGAGGGGCATTTTGGCGCAACTCGGCGAAGTGTGACCTAGGCGAGGGTGGCGCCGAAGAGGAGGCCCAGGAGGTAGGTGACGGCGGCCGCGCCGAAGCCGATGGCGAGTTGGCGCAGGGCCCGGCGGAGCGGAGGGCCGCCCGAGAGCAGGCCGACCACGGCGCCGGTGCCGAGCAGGGCCAGGCCGACGAGGCCGGCCGCCAGCACGACGGCGCCGAGGCCTGACAGCCCGAACAGGTAGGGCAGCACCGGGATGATGGCTCCCGACGCGAAGAAGCAGAACGACGACAGAGCGGCCTGCCAGGCGGTGCCGATCTCTTCGTGATCGTCGGCGACGTCGGCAGCTGACAGTTCGGGCGCGGTGATCCCGGCGTCGCCGACGCGCTGGATGCGGATGGCCGACGTGGTGGTCGTCAGCCCGCCGAACACGTCGTGCGCCTTCGCCTCGGCGTCTTGCTCGCTCATGCCCCGGGCCCGGTAGACCAGCGCCAGCTCGTTCGCGTCGACGTCGAGGCTCGGCACCGCGGTGTGGGCGTCGGGGTCGGGAGTGGAGGCCGCGAGCAGTTCGCGCTGCGACCGCACCGAGACGAACTCGCCCGCGCCCATCGACAGGGCGCCCGCGAGCAGCCCGGCGATGCCGGTCGCGAGCACGACGCCGGGCGCCACGCCGGTGGCGCCGATGCCGAGCACGAGCGCCAGGTTCGACACCAGTCCGTCGTTGGCGCCGAACACCGCCGCCCGGAACGTGCCCGAGAGCCGACTGCGCCCCCGGGCCGCGAGGGCGCGCACGACCTCGCCGTGGATGCGCTCGTCGGCCGCCATCGCGGGAGTGGCGTCGGCATCCGACTCGTAGGGCGACCGCGCCTCGGCGCGCTGCATGAGGGCGAGCACGAACACCGAGCCGAAGCGCTTGGCGAGCACCGCGAGCAGTCGCGTGCGCGCATCCGCACGCCTCGGCTTGCCGACCTGGTCGCCGAGCAGCTCGAGCCAGTGGCTCTCGTGCCGGCCCTCGGCCTCGGCGAGGGCCTCGAGGATGTCGCGTTCCGAGCCGGTGCGGCGCTGGGCGAGCTCACGGTAGACCTGCGCCTCGGCGCGTTCGTCGGCGAGGTACTGACGCCAGCGCCGCAGTTCGGAGGGAGTGGGAGGCGGGGCGGGCGTGCCGAAGGGCGTGGCGAGGTCGGTCATGAGGCTCCAGATCGGCGGCGTCGCACGAGCGGGCGCCAGGTCGATCGAAGGTCTCGTTCGCCCAGGCCGCTCGGGCCGGGGTGGAATGCCGGGCCGATCATCGTGATGGCCAGTGTGTCGACAGGTCCGCTGCCCGCTGCGCAGGCGCTGGAACTACTCCCCTTCGGTGCCTCCATTGTGGCAGCCGATGACCGCCGAGGCGGCCCGGAGGCCGCTACTCACAGTTTTTCGAGCCGCCGAAACCGCCGAAACCGCCGGCCCCACCGAAACCGCCCGCCTCAGCTGCCGTCGTCGAGGTCGTCGGGCGCCTTGTCGCCGAACGGCTGCGACTCGTCGGCGTATTCCTCGCCGGGGGCGTAGTTCTGCCAGTCGGGCTCCGCCTCACGCGGCGACCCACCGGTGGGCCCCTCGTTGCCGTCGCCGGCACCCGGGTAGACGGTCTCGCCCGCCACGGCGTCGTTCGTCACGATCTGGTTCGAGTCGGCGTCGGTGGCGAGGCGCTCGAAATCGGGGTCGGACTCTCCGTCGGGTGTGGTGCTGTCGGTCACGGGTCGCACTCCTTCGCTGCGGGGCCTGAACGGCGGATGCCGCCCACGGATGTCACCACCCCACCACAACTCGCCCGAGCCCGCCAGCGGCGACCGCACGCTGTGCAGAACTGCCGGGCGCCCGGTGGAAGGTGCGGAGAGGTGCCTAGCTGTAGCCGGAGGGCGTCGGATAGGCGCCGCGCAGCGCGTGGTCGCCGACCTCCTGCGCCTTGTAGGCGACGGGGTCGTGCAGCGTGATGGTGCGGGCGTTGCGCCAGAACCGGTCGAAGCCGTAGGCCTCGCCCGTGGCCCGGGCGCCGGTGAGTTCGAACAGCCGCGAGGTCACCTCAAGCACCGTCGAGGTCGACACCACCTTCGCCGCCGCGATCTCGACCGCCACCTCGCCGCGCTCGGCGTCGGTGAGCGCCCACCCGCGGTCGGCAGCCGCGACGAGGGCGTCGGTGGCGCGCCAGGTGAGCGCATCCGCAGCTCTCGTGCTGGCGGTGAGTTCGCCGATGAGCTCGCGGATGTAGGGGTCGTCGACGGCTCGTTCCAGCCCGCTGGTCGACCACGGCTTCGTGGTGGAGTTCACGTAGTCGGCCGCGGCCGCGAGGGCGCCCTCGGCCAGCCCGACGTGGATGTGGTCGAGCGCCAGCTGGAACAGCAGGATCGACAGCGACGCCCGAGGCCGGTACTTCGGCCCCGACTGCTCGCCGTAGCCGAGCACATGCGACTCGGGCACCGGCGCCGCGTCGAACGACACCGACCCCGAGGCCGAGAGGCGCTGGCCGATGTTGTCCCAGTCGTCGTGGTGGGTGACCTGGGGCAGCGTGGCGTCGATGATGATGGCGAGCTTCTCGCCGGTGTCGACCCGGGTGCCGCTGGCCGTGATGCGGTCGGCGACCTGCGCGCCCGTGGCGAAGAACTTGCGGCCCGAGACGGTGTAGCCGCCCTCGACCGGGGTGAGCGCGAGGCCCGCGTCGCGCGGGTTGCCCGCGCCGCCCCAGAACCAGTGGTGGGCGGCGAGGCCGCGCAGGATGCCCTCGATGGCGACCTCGTTCTCGTTGAGCTGCAGCCGCCAGGAGTTCACGAAGTGGTAGGCGAACACGTGGCCGAGGCCGGCATCCGCTCGGATGATGGGCCTCAGGGCGACGAACACCGTCGACCAGTCGAGACCCCCGCCGCCGAGCGCGGTCGGCACGAGGGCGGGCAGGATACCGGTGGCCCGCAGTGCCGCGACCTCGGCGAACGGGGCCGTGCCCTCCTTGTCGCGGGCGACGGCCACCTCGGCGAGGTCGGCGGCCAGCCGCTCCATCGCCTCGATCGCCTGCTCGGCCGACGTGATGGTGGTGGGAATCGGTGCTGCCACGCTCACTCCGCCCAGGGGGTGCGGTTCCACATGCGCAGAACCTGGTTTCCGTGCTCGAAGCCGAGCACGCTGATCGAGGCCGTCTCGAGCACCACGAGCTCGCCCGCGCGGATCGGCAGGCCCATCCAGGTGACGGTGAGCGTGCGCAGCAGGTGGCCGTGCGAGAACAGCAGCACGTCGTGCCCGGTGTTCAGGGTGCGCCGGGCCCGCTCGATGACGGCGGTGTCGCGGCGCATCAGGTCGGCCGCCTGTTCGCCGCGGCCCTCGGCGTCGGGCTGCACGCCGTCTTCCCACAGGTTCCACGGGCCTCCGAACGCCTCGGCGATCTGCGGGCTGGTCAGGCCCTCATAGGCGCCGTAGTCCCACTCGCGCAGGTTCTCGTCGACCTGGGCGACGTCGCCGAATCCGGCGATCGCGGCGGTGGCGGTGGCCCGCTGCAACGGGCTCGTCAGCACCAGCCCGAACGACCGGCCCGCGAGCACGCGGCCGACCGCCCGGGCCTGCTCCTCGCCCCGGGCGGTGAGCGGGATGTCGGTGCGCCCGGTGTGCTGCCCGCTCAGGCTCCACTCGGTCTCGCCGTGCCGCACGATGACGATTCGGGGTGCGGGGTCGCCCGCCTGGCGCGGCTCGACGATCGCACCCGGCGTCTCGATCGGCGTGGCGGAACGTGGTTCGTCGGAGAGGCTCATCGGGTCCTTGTGCGCTCGGGGGTGTGCCTCCACGATATCGCGCGCCGGACGCGCGAAACCTGCGCGCAATGTCGAGGCGCGAAGATGGTCGCATGACCGACGCGCCACGGGCCTCCGCGCCCGCCCTCACCATCGTCAACGCCGTCATCCTGCCGATGGCCGACGGAGTCGACTGGTTCCGCGGCTGGCTGAGCGTGGGCGACGACGGGCGCATCAGCGGCATGGGCGAGGGACATCCGCCGGCCGGCAGAGCGGCCACGCCATGGGCCGAGGCCGGTGAAGGCCTCATCGGGTCGGGCGAGGTCTTCGACGCGAAAGGGGCGTTCGTCGCCCCCGGGTTCATCTCGGCGCACAGCCACATCTTCACCAGCGGCATGCGCGGCATGACCCCGGGCGACGAGCTCTATGGCTGGGTGGGCGAGCAGAGCACCTTCATCTCGGGCGCCGACGCCGACGACATCTACTGGTTCACGCTGCACGGCTGCCTCGACTTTCTCGGCAACGGCGTGACCTCGGCCTACAACTTCACCGACTCGCGCGTGGTCGGAAAATACGACGCCGAGACCGACACCCGCGAGATCTTCGCCATCCGGCCCGAGGACTACCTGCACCGCCAGGTCGACGCCGCCCGCGACGCGGGTCTGCGCACGATGAACGCCATCCGGCTCGACAGCGAGTTCCAGCCGGTCGAGGGCGCGTTCGAGGTGTTCGCCCGGGCGGTCGCCTATGTCGACACGACCGTTCCGCCTGACCTCAACCTCGGGGCCTCGGTGTTCGGGGCCGTGCAGTGGTCGGCGACCGAGCAGGCCGCGCGCGATGAGGTGCGCGCCATGGACGAGCACCGCATCGGCAACCAGGCCCACTTCCTCGAGACCGCCGAGGCGCTCGACCAGCAGCGCGAGAAGTTCCGCTGGTATGCCGACGCAGGGGCACTGCGGCCCGGCTTCCTGTTCGGCCACTTCGTGCATCCGGACGCCCAGATGTCGCAGGTCGCCGCCGAGCGCGGCGCCGGCATGGTCTGGCAGCCCACGTCGAACGGCCGGCTCGGGTCGGGGGTGGCCGACATCCCGCGCTACCGCGAGCTCGGCATGCCGATCGGCGTCGGCCTCGACGACCAGTCCTGCACTGACGTCTCCGACCCGTTCCAGAACATGCGCATCGGGGCATATACGCAGCGGGCCGTTCATCAGGACGCCTCCGTCGTGATGCCGCGCGAGATGATCCGGCTGCACACGCTCGGCTCGGCCGAGGCGATGGGGCCGTCGGTGGCGGCGGATGTCGGCTCGCTCGAGATCGGCAAGTTCGCCGACCTGCTCGTGGTCGACCCGGCCGCTCCCGACACCGGCCCGGTGTGGGACGTCTATGCGCACTACGCCTTCGCCTGCGGGCTGCGCAACCTCAAGCGGGTCTACGTCGGCGGTGCGCTGGTGTCGCAGAACGGCGAGTCGACGCATCCGCGGGCCGCTGAAGCGTCGCGCGAACTGCACGCACGGGTGCGGGAGGTGGCCCGGCGCTCGGCCGAGCGCAGCACCTCGCGCCTGGCCTGGTAGGCGCCGCCGCGCCCGCGGGGGCCGCTTGACCCTGCCCGCCGCGCCGGATCGGGGCGATACGTAGGCGCATGGTCGCCGCTCTTCGCCCCATGCCCGCCGACGTTCTCGGGCCGTGGCTCGCCTCCAGCCACGACGAGTACCTGCGCGAGCGCATCGCCGCGGGAGACTCGCCCGAATACGCCCAGCAGCGGGCCGACGAGGCCGACGCGGAGTACTTTCCCGACGGGCGTCCCGCCGAGGGCCAGCAGGTCTACCAGGTCGTCGACGGCGACGACGTGGTCGGCGTGCTCTGGATCGGCCCCGTGTCACTGCAGCGTCCGCACGAGTGGTGGGTGTTCGACATCGCGATCGACGAGCCGCACCGGGGCAAGGGCCTCGGCCGGGCGACCATGCTGCTCGCCGAGAGCGAAGCGCGCCGGCTCGGGGCCGTGAAACTCGGCCTCAACGTGTTCGGTCACAACCGGGTGGCGCAGAACCTCTACACCTCGCTCGGTTACGAGCCCACCGCCATCAACATGGCGAAGACGCTCTGACCGGATGCCGCCCTCGCGCGCTCCCCGCGGCCCACGCCGATCGGATGACGTGACGCGCCCCCGCGAGTAGGGTGAGGGCGATGTTCGACTTCCGTGCTCTTCGCGTTCCGATCGTGCAGGCGCCCATGGCCGGCGGACCGTCGACACCCGAACTGGCCGCGGCGGTGAGCAATGCCGGGGGGCTCGGATTCCTCGCCGCCGGCTACCGGTCGGCCGCCGATGTCGCGGGACAGTTGCACCGCACCCGGCTGCTCACCGGGCAGCCGTTCGGCGTGAACCTGTTCGTGCCCCAGCCCTCGATCGCCGACCCGCAGCAGCTCGCCCGCTATGCCGACGAGATCGCTCCGGATGCGGCGCGCTACGGAGTCGAGCCGGGCGTCACCCATGCCGACGACGACGGATGGAACGAGAAGCTCGGGGTCGTGCTCGACCTACGCCCGGCCGTGGTGTCGTTCACTTTCGGCACCCCGACGGCGGCCGTGCTCGAGGCCCTCGCCGAGGCCGAGATCGCGGTGCTCGTGACCGTGACCTCCGTGGGCGAGGCCAAGGCGGCGCTCGCCGCCGGTGCCCCGGCGCTCGTGGTGCAGGGCCCGCGGGCGGGCGGCCACCGGGGCACCTTCGATGCCGCGGCGACGCCGCCCACCGCCGATCTCGACACGCTGTTCGGAAGCATCCACCACTACACCGACACACCGCTCGTCGTGGCCGGCGGGGTCATGCAGCCCGAGTCGGTGCAGCACCTGCTGTCGCGCGGAGCGGTGGCCGTGCAAGCGGGAACCGCCTTCCTGCTCGCCCGGGAGGCCGGAACCAATCCCGTGCACCGCGCGGCTCTCGCGTCGCCCGAGTTCTCGCAGACCGCGGTCACCCATGCGTTCTCGGGGCGGCCCGCGCGGGGTCTCGTGAACGACTTCCTGCGCCGGCACGACGCCACGGCGCCGCTCGGCTACCCCGAGGTCAATCAGCTCACGACTCCGCTGCGCGCCGCGGCGCTCGCCGCCGGCGACGCCCAGAACATGGCGTTGTGGGCGGGCGAGGGCTACCGCGACGCGCGGCAGGCGAGCGCCCTCGAGATCGTGCGTCACCTCGCGAAGGGAATCCGCCGATGACCCGTCAGACCGTCTTCGGCCCCCGGCAACGGGGCAGCGCAGCCGTCGCCGCGGCGGCCGTCGTGCTCGCCGCGGGTGCTCTTCTCGCGGGGTGCACACCCGGCACCGGAACCGGAACCGGAACCGGCTCGGGCACGGGTGGGCCGGCCTCGGCGGGAGCGACGCCGACGTCGCCGGATGCCTCGGCCGCGCCATCCGACAGCCCGCTCGACCACCCCGAACCGACCCCGGCCATTCCCGCCTACACGCTCGATCAGCTGAAGCGCACCGTCGCCGACTCGGGGCTGACGTGCACGACGTTCACCGATGCCCCGGTCGAGGGCGGCAGCGGCGGGTGGTGCCAGGAGTCGAAGATCGGCATCTTCGTGTTCGCCGATCAGGCCGCGGCCGACGCGCTCGTCGAGCGTTCGGCGGCCAGCACCGAGCCACAGCCCTTTCTGGTGGGCAACCGCTGGGTGATCACGACGAACGACCCGTCTTCGCGGGGCGAGGAGCTGTTCGCCCTGCAAGACGTGATCGGCGGCTCGCTCGAGGGTCGAGACCTCTGAGCGCACCGCTCGATCGAGCAGCACGACAGCACGAATCGCACGACCGCACGAACCGCACGAACCGCACGACCGAGAGCAAGGGAGCAGCGCATGGGCCACGGCCGATCGCAGAAGAACAGCTGGAGCCGGCGGTTGTCGGTGCAGGCGCCGGTCGACCTGGCGGCCATCGACACCGGAGGCACGCCGGGCGTGCTCGACAAAGACGCCGCCGCCGAGATCTTCGACGCCTCGTCGCGCACCCTGTCGAAACTGCAGGAGCAGCTCTTCGCCGACAGCCTCTACGGCGGCCGCAACTCGGTGCTGATCGTGCTGCAAGGCATGGACACGTCGGGCAAGGGCGGTGTGGTGAAGCGGGTCGCGGGGGCGGTCGACCCCCAGGGCATTCGCTACCACGCCTTCAAGAAGCCCACCGAGGAGGAACTGGCCCACCACTACCTGTGGCGGGTCGAGCGCGAACTGCCGAAACCGGGCCAGATCGGCATCTTCGACCGGTCGCACTACGAAGACCTGCTCGTGCCGCGGGTGCACGAGACGATCACGTCGGAGCAGTTGACCGAGCGCTACGCCGAGATCGACGCGTTCGAGAAGGGGCTCGTCGATGGCGGCACGACCGTGATCAAGGCGTTTCTGCACCTGGGCGAGGCCGAGCAGAAGAACCGGCTGCTGCGCCGGCTCGAGCGGTCGGACAAGCACTGGAAGTTCAACCCCGGCGACGTCGACGACCGCACGCTCTGGCCGCTGTTCCAAGACGCCTACGAGGTGGTGCTGAGCACTACGAGCACGGCTCACGCCCCGTGGCACGTCGTGCCCGCCGACCACAAGTGGTATTCGGCGCTCGCCGTGCAGCAACTGCTCGTCGAGGCGCTGCAGGGGCTCGAGCTCTCGTGGCCCGAGCCCGACTACGACGTCGACGAGCAGCGGCGCCGGTTGCTCGCGACCTGAGTGGGCGGGGCCCGAGGTTCACGGCCTCAGGTTCAGGGCCTCGCGTTCACGGCCTCACGCTGCAGGCAGCGGGCGGGCGCTCACGGTGAGCTGCTCCGCGGCCACGAGCAGGGCGTCGCGGAACTCGGTCGCCGTGCCCGGCCACAGCAGGGTCAGTCGCCCGCTGCGCTCGTCGACGTACCAGCTGCGGCATCCGCTGAGCCACACGGTGCCCGAGGCGGCGGCATCGATCTGCTGCGTCCAGGCCGCCTCGTCGGCGACGGACGTCTCGAGCAGCTCGGTGCCGTCGCGGGCGTCGTCGGCGCCTGCGGCCAGCAGGCGGGCGATGAGGCCGGCGGCGACCTCGGCCTGCGCTTCGATCATGGCGAAGGCCGAGTTGTGCCCGAGCGCCGCGTTGGGGCCGTCGAGCACGAGCAGGTTGGGAAAGCCGGCGACGAGCATCGACGCGAACGCCGTCATGCCCTCGGCCCAGTGGTCGGCGAGCAGTTCGCCGTCGCGACCGCGCACGCGCTCGGCGAACGGGGGCCGGGTCGAGGCGAAACCGGTGGCGAAAACGATCACGTCGACCGGAAAACGCCGGCCGGAGGCGGCGACGGCCTCGTCGCCGTCGACCGCGACGATCGCCGAGGGCTCGAGGTGCGCGGCATCCGACGCCAGCACCGGGTAGTAGTCGTCGGAGAGCAGCACCCGCTTGCAGCCGATCTCGTAGTCGGGCGTGAGCTGGGCTCGCAGTTGCGGGTCGGGAACCTGGGCGGCGAGGTGGTCGAGGGCGAGGCGGCGAAGCGAGTCGCGTTCCGGGCCTGCGGCGACGCGCGCGGCGTGCCCGGCCTCGAACTCGTGGAAGAGCGCCTCGCGATGCGTGTTCAGGGCATCGGGATGCCGAGCGAACTCGGCCCGCGCATCGGGTGGGATCGCGGCATCCGCTCGGGGAACGACATACGGTGCCGTGCGCTGGAACACCGTGGTGCGCGAGGCCACGCGGGCGAGCTCGGGCACCAGCTGAACCGCGGATGCGCCGGTGCCGACGACCGCGATGCGGGCGCCCGACAGGTCGAGGTCGGGAATCCAGGCGCTGCTGTGCAGGGCGGTTCCGGTGAAGGTGTCGAGTCCGGGCAGGTCGGGCAGGTGGGGCTCGGAGAGCCGGCCGGCCGCCACGATCAGCACGCGGCAGCGGTAGTCGCCCCGGCTCGTGGTGAGCAGCCAGCGGGCGTCGGCGTCATGCCAGGTCATGGCGGTGACGTCGGTGCGGAGGAGGATCTGCGGGGTGAGCCCCTCATCGCGCACGACGGTGCGCAGGTACTCCTGAATCTCGGCGCCGGGCGAGAATCGTCGGCTCCAGCCTGGGTTGGGGCGGAACGAGAAGGAGTAGAGGTGCGAGGGGATGTCGCAGGCGACTCCGGGGTAGACGTTGTCGCGCCAGGTGCCGCCGATGTCGTGGCCGCGCTCGAGCATGAGCACGTCGGTGACGCCGCTGCGGCGAAGGCGGGCCGCCGCCGCGATGCCGGCGATGCCCGCGCCCACCACGATGGCGTCGACGTCGGTCACAGTGGCGCCGGGCTTTGGCGCGGTGCGCTCGGGGGTGGCGGGGTCGGTGTTCATCAGGCGTGGGGAGTCAGCGGGCGAGGGCGGCCGCGGGGGGCGTGACCACGGAGTAGGCGGTGTCGCGCTGGCGGGCGGCGCGACCGGATGCGCGGGCGAGCGACTCGACGTCGGCGGCCGAGAGCGTCAGTCGCGCTTCGGGTCCGGCCTCGGGCCAGAGGGAGCCGTCGAGCAGCACGCCGCCGACGTCATCGGCTCCGCCTCGCAGGGCCTCGGCGGTGGTGCCGAGGCCGAGCTTGGTCCAGGCGGCTTGCACGTGGTCGATCGACGACGCCAGGAGCAGGCGCGCCACGGCGACGACGGCACGGGACTGCTCGGGCGAGGGGCCGAACGGGGAGACGTGGCCGGCTGCGCCAGCGGCGCCGGCAGCGCCAGCGGCGCCGGGGGCCGAGGCGCCGGCCGCGCTCGCGGCCGCCCGCGCGCGCACGAGCCCGGCGACCGGGCCCGGGGCGTCGCCGGGCACGAACGGCATGGGGATGAACTCGGTGAACCCGCCCGTGCGCGCCTGAACGGCGGCGAGGGTGCGCAGGTGCGCGACGATCTGCTCGGGCGTCTCGAGATGGCCGTAGACGAGGGTCGACGTCGAGCCGAGGCCGGCGCGGTGGGCCGATTCGATGACGCTGATCCACTCGGCGACGGGAGGCAGGGCGCCGGCGCTGAAGCGGGCGCGCACGTCGTCGTCGAGCACGAACGCGGCGGTTCCGGGAACGCTCGAGAGGCCGGCCTCCCGCAGGTCGGCCAGCGTCTGCGGAACACTTCGGCCGAGCCGGCGGGCGGCGTCGCGGAGCTCGGTGGGACGGAAGCCGTGGATCGCGACCGTGGGCGCGGCGGCACGGATGGCCCGCACCACGTCGAGGTAGACCTCGCCCGGCAGCGACGGATCGGGCCGGCCCTGCAGGCAGATCTCGGTGGCGCCGAGCTGCACCGCCTCGGCCGCCAGCTCTGCGGCCATCTCGAGGGTGAGGGCGGGAGTGGCCGGGTCGTCGCTGGGGGTGGTGGTGAGCAGAGCGGTGTCGAGGTTGCGGTTGACGACGTAGGTGACGGCGTCGTCGCCCGTGGCTCGGCGAGCGGCGTCGGCGAGGGTGGCCAGTTCGGCGAGGTCGTCGCCGCGGGCGCCGAGCAGGGCGGTGGCCTGCCGGTCGGTGATCGCGCCCGGGTCGCCGGAGGAGGCGGCATCCAGTGCCCCGCGCAGCACGCGGGTGGGCGAACCCGTCGCGCGCGAGATGCGGCGGCGGGCGGCATCCGGGGCCGAGGTGCTCGGGTCGCCGGAGGAAGCGGGCGCGACCGTGACCCGGGGGCGGGCCCGCGCCCCTTCCTCGGCGAGCAGCGTGGCCGGGTTCATGAGCGCGTGGAGGGCCGGGGTGACGGCGGGGTCGAGCCAGCGATCGGCATCGGCCAGGTAGGCGGGGTAGGCGGTGAGCCGCTCGGCGAGCGTGTAGCCGCTCTGCCCGGTCAGGCCGGCCAGCACGTCGATGTCGGGCCAGGGCCGCTCGGGGTTGACGTGGTCGGCGGTGAGCGGGCTGATGCCGCCCCAGTCGTTGATGCCGGCGCGCAGCAGCAACTCGAGTTCTTCGAAGTCGGTGAGGTTCGGGGGCGCCTGCACGGTGGCGTCGGGGCCCATCACGACTCGTGCCGTGGCGACGGCGGCGATGTAGTCGTCGAGTTCGAGGTCGGGTTCGTTCTGCATCGCGGTGCGCGGCTTCGCGCGGAAGTTCTGCACGATGGTCTCCTGCAGGTGCCCGAAGCGCTCGTGCAGGTCGCGCAACGCGAACAGGGCCTCGGCACGCTCGGCGTGGTTCTCGCCGATGCCGAGCAGCAGGCCTGAGGTGAACGGGATGCGGGAGCGGCCGGCGTCTTCGATCACCCGCAGCCGCAGGGCCGGGTCTTTGTCGGGCGACCCGTAGTGCGCCCCGCCCGGCTGCGACCACAGCCGGTTCGCGGTGGTCTCGAGCATCATGCCCATCGATCCGGCGACGGGGCGCAGGCGCTGCATCTCGTTCCACGACATCACGCCCGGGTTGAGGTGGGGGATCAACCCGGTCTCGTCGAGCACCCGCTGCGCCATCGCGCCGACGTAGTCGAGCGTCGAGGCGTAGCCGTGGTCGGCGAGCCACCGACGGGCGGCCGGCCAGCGGTTCTCGGGACGGTCGCCCAGGGTGAACAGTGCCTCCTTGCAGCCCATGCCCGCGCCGGTCTGGGCGATGGAGATGATCTCGTCGGGCTCCATGAACGTGGTGATGCCGTTCTTCGCCAGCCCGCCCGGGGTGTCGACGAACACGCAGTAGTGGCAGCGGTCTTGGCAGAGGCGGGTGATCGGCAGGAACACCTTCTTGGAGTAGGTGATGGTGCCGGCCCGGCCCGCGCGTTGCAGCCCGTCGTCGCGGGTCGCCGACGCCCGGTCGAGCAGCCGCTCGAGCTCTGCTCCCCGCGCCGAGAGCAGCGCGGTGGCAAGCGGGATGTCGGCGGGCTCGCCGGCGTCGAGCCGATCGAGTGCCTCGCGGGCGTCGAGCGCCGCACGGGCGGAGGGAGTGGTCGAGAAGGTCACGTCGCATCTTTCGGGCTCGTCGACAGGGGCACAGGCGTTCAACAGATCGCCACGAACCCAAATCCAGGCCCGATCTCAAGTGACTCCATCGTATCGCTCTCGGCGCGATCGGGTCATCGCGCCGAGAGCTCCCTCACCGCGCGGGCGTGGCGATGAGCGTGCGCAGCACCTCGTCGAGCCCGGCGAGCCCCGGTGAGGCGGCGATGTCAGCGCCGATGCGGGCGCTCTGCTCGCGGTAGGCCGGCGAGGCGAGCACCTCGTGCACCGCCGCCCGGATGCGATCCGGCGCCGGCCGGTTGGTGCGCAGGTTGACCCCGACACCCGCCCAGGCGACCCGGGCCGTGACCTCGGCCTTGTCTTCGGTGGCCCCGGCCACCACCAGCGGAACTCCGTGTTCCATGGCGTAGTGCACGCCCCCGTATCCGCCGTTGGTGACGAGCACGTCGGTCAGCGGCAGAAGCTTGTCATAGGGGAGGTAGGTGGCGGCGCGCACGTTGGCGGGCAGCGGGTGCGGAAGGGTCGCGACATCCCGCCCGCCCGTGCTCACCACGACCAGCAGGTCATCGCCGGCGAGCGCCTCGAGCGTCGGTGCGATCAATTCGTCGTAGTTCTTGTTGGCCACCGTGCCCTGTGTCACGTGCACGACGGGCTTCGTGCCGTCGAGCTCGTTCCACCAGTCGGGCAGCGCAGTGGTCGACGGCGTCGTGCGCGAGACCGGACCGACGAAGTGCACCGTGGCCGGAAGGTCGCGTCGCGGGTATTCGAAGCTCGGCACGGTGAACTGCACGATCGCGTCGGCCATCGAGGCCGTGCCCATGAAGAACTGGCTGAGCTCGGTGCCCGTGGTCTCGCGCACCATCGTCTCGGCCTTCTTCTGCACGGGCCGGAAGATCACCCTCTCGGCCATGAGCTTCAGCATTCGGTTGCGCAGCAGTCCGCGGCGGCCGGCCATCGGCGGCACCCCCAGGCCGAACGGCGCCGTGTCGACGCTGTCGAGCCCCATCGGCACGATGCCGAGATTGATCACCGGGGGTCGGGATGCGCGGGGCCGGGTGAGCAGAAAGACCGAGCCGATGAACATGCTCTCGACGAGCACCGCGTCGGTGGGTTCGGCCGCGAGGGCCGCGTCGACCGCGCGCAGCTGTGCGGGAGCCGGCTTCAGGAAGATGGTCGAGATGTCGTAACGGATGCCGGCCGGCCCCTTGAGGCCCACGCGGTCGGGGAAGGCGGCATCCATGTCGGTGTCGTCGTAGTCGGCTTCGGCCGGGAGCGGGAGGAAGGTGGCTCCGGCCGACTCGACCGCGACGCGATAGCGCGCTCCGGTGAGGAACCGCACGAAGTGACCCTGTGCGACGAGGTGGCGGGCGACCGCGAGCAGGGGCACGACGTGGCCGTGCACGGGAGTGCTGCAGAGGAGGAACGATGACATGACCTGACCTTCGATGTTCGTGACGTAAACTTGGTTATACCGAAGTAGTATTCACTGCACCGCTAGGATAGTCAATATGCCGGACTCACGAACTTCCGCCACTCGCGCCTACAACTCGACCTTGCGCGCCGAACAGGCCGCGAGCACACGCCAGCGCATTCTCGACGCCGCCGCGGCCTGCTTCGCGCGCTCGGGCTACGCGGGCACGTCGCTGGCTGACATCGCCGGGGAAGCCGGGGTGTCGGTCGAGACGGTGAAGCTCAACGGCCCGAAGCGCGAGTTGCTGCTCGGCGCCTTCGAGCAGGCCTTCTCGGGGTCGGAGAGCCGCGAGACCATCGCCGAGAGCGAGGTCGGTCGCGAGATCAGGGCCGTGGCCGACGACGAGGAGTTCGTGGCCGGCTACATCCACTTCGTGGCCGAGGCCAATCGGCGAACGAGCGGCTTGTGGGCGAGCTTCCTGAGCGCCGCGTCGAGCGACCCGCTCGTGCGCGAGTCGCTCGACGACCTGCTCGCGCGTCGCCGCGTCGACTTCCGCGCGGCCGTGGCAGAGCTCGAACGGCGGGGCCTGATCGACCCGGCCATCGACGACGACCGGCGCCAGGAACTCGCCGACGCGATGTCGTTCCTCGTGTCGCCCGAGAGCCACGAGCAACTGGTGGGGCAATCGGGGTGGAGCATGCAGCACTACGAATCGTGGCTGCGCGACACGCTCGGCCGGGTGGTGTTCACGCGCTAGCGACGATCAGACGACCACCGCCGGAGTGCGCGCGCGTCGCGGCAGGCACAGGGCGAGCACGATGCCGCCCACCACGGCGCAGCCGAGATAGACGAGGCCGATCGGGGCCTGGCTGTCGTCGGGCAGGGTGGCGGCGCTCGCCATGGTGACCGCCACGAACAGGTAGCAGACGGCGCTCGTGAGCCCGCCGATGAGGCCCAGGTTGCGGTCGAACAGGCCGAGGGCCAGACCGTAGGCCATCGGGCAGAGGGCACCGCAGCCGAGCATCACGAACATGCCCCCGATGGTGAGGAAGACGGCATCCGGGCCCACCAGCAGACCACTGGCGGTGAGGATGACGGCACCCACGGTGAACGACGCCAGCGCCGAGAAGCCGAGCAGTCGCGACGAGACGCGGGTGGCGAGCGACCCCGTGGCGAGCTCGCCACCGAGGTTCGCGGCCCCGATCAGCAGGGCGATCAGGCCGTAGGTGGCGGGGGAGAGCCCCAGTTCGACCTCGTAGAGCAACGGGGCGACCACGCCGAACAGCAGTTGCGCGCTCGCGAACACGGCGAACACGAGGGTGAGGCCGATGAAGAGCTTGTGCCGCAGGGTGGAGGCCAGCACGCGGGCGATCACCCCCGGCCGCACGGGAACGGCCGCCGCGGCGGTCAGCGTCTCGGGCAGCCACCGCCACACCACGACCCCCGCGATCGCGGCCAGCACCGCGATCAGCACGAAGATGCCGCGCCACGAGACGAACTGCACGAGCAGCCCTCCGATCGCGGGCGCGATGACGGGGGCGAGGCCCCAGGATGCGCCGAGCCATCCGCTCAGCGACGTCAACTGCTTTCCACGCGAGGTGTCGGCGGCGATGGCGTAGACGACCACCATGCAGGCGCACCCGCCGACTCCTTGCACGAACCGCAGCACGAGCAGCACCCAGATGTCGGTGGTGGCGGCGATGCTGAGGCTCGCCACGACGAGCAGCGCCAGGCAGATCAGCAGGGTCGGCTTGCGGCCACGGGCGTCGGCGATGATGCCGACGGGCAGCAGACCGATGGCCATGCCCAGCACGTAGGCCGACACCGAGTTCTGCACCAGGGTGGCCGAGGTGCCGAACTCGCGGATCATGTCGGGGATCGCCGGAGTGTAGACGTCGATCGGGAATTGACTGAGCGGGATGACCCCGAGCAGGATGGCGATCAGCAGCCGGCGGTTCGGCATGCGCGTGCTGGTGTGGTCGGTCATCGAGCCCCCTGAGTCCGCGCCCCCGCGGCGGCAGTGCGGTCAGTGTATCCAGGATTCCGATTTTCGGCGCACGGGAAGTTCGTGGCACGGGTCTACGTTCGATGCGAGAGGGTCGCGGCACGCGACGACGCATCGAAGGGATTCCCCCATGGCTCAGAAGGTTTGGTTCATCACCGGCGCATCGCGCGGCTTCGGCCGGGAGTGGGCGGAGGCGGCTTTGTCGCGCGGCGACAGCGTGGCGGCCACGGCCCGCGACACGTCGACGCTCGCCGAGCTCGTCGACGCCTATGGCGACCGGCTGCTGCCGCTGCAGCTCGACGTCACCGATCGCGAGGCCGATTTCGCGGCCGTCACCGAGGCCGTCAACTTCTTCGGCCGGCTCGACGTGGTGGTGAACAACGCCGGCTACGGCCAATTCGGCTTCATCGAAGAACTCAGCGAGAAAGAGGTGCGCGACCAGTTCGAGACCAACCTGTTCGGCGCGCTCTGGGTGACGCAGGCCGCCTTGCCGTTCCTGCGCGAGCAGGGCAGCGGTCTGATCGTGCAGGTGTCGTCGATCGGCGGCATCTCGGCGTTCCCCAACATCGGCATCTACAACTCCTCGAAGTGGGCGCTCGAGGGCTTCTCGCAGGCGCTCGCCCAGGAGGTCGCGCCCTTCGGCGTGAAGGTCACCCTGGTGGAGCCCGGCGGCTTCAGCACCGACTGGGGCGGAGCGTCGGCCAAGCGCGCCGAGCCGCTGCCCGACTACGAGGCGGCCCACGCCGCCGCGGCCGAGGCGCGCAAGGCCCGGTTCGGTGCGCCCGGCGATCCGAGTGCGTCGGCGCGGGCCATCCTCGAGGTGGTCGACGCCGAGGAGCCGCCGCTGCGGGTGTTCTTCGGGGTGGGCCCGCTCGAGACCGCGAAGAAGGACTACGCCTCGCGCATCGCCCTGTGGGAGAAGTGGAACGACGTGTCGGAGATCGCCCAGGGCTGACCTGGCCCCGCGGGGTTCAGGGTTCGGCGCTCGACGGTCACCGGTCGGCGGCGAGCTCGGCGACGGCCCGGCGGGTGTCGTCGGCCACGAGGTCGGCGTTGATGGCGGTGGCGGCGGTGGCTCCGGCCGCGGCGGCCACGATGACCAGGGCGCCCGCATTGGCCGAGTTGCCGGCCACCCAGACGCCGGCGACCGAGGTGTCGCCGAAGGGGTCGGATGCCGTCCACTCGCCCATCGGCGTCGTCATCTGCTCGGCGCCGAGCTGACGCAGGAGTTCATCGCGCGCCACCGGCCGCGGGCCCACGAACAGGCGGTCGAGCTCGATCGTGCTGCCGTCGTCGAGGGCGACGCCGGTCAGCCGGCCCTCGGCGTCGGCCAGCACCGCGGTGACGGCGTTCGGCAGGATGCGGGTGCCGCGGGCCTCGAGGCCGGCCCGCGTGTCGGCGTCGAGCTCGGTGGTCGGCGGCCCGACGAACGTGACGTGAGCCGACCACTGCCGCACGAGTGAGGCCTGGTGGATCGACATCGCCGAGGTGGCGATCACGCCGATGCGCAGGTCACGGGCCTCCCATCCGTCGCAGTAGGGGCAGGCGACCGCGCCCGTTCCCCACTGCTCGGCGAGGCCCGGGATGCCGGGCAGCTCGTCGCGCAGACCGGTGGCCACGATCAGGCGGCGGCCCGTGAGCATCCGTCCGCCGTCGAGGGTCACGGTGAACGCTCCCGCCTCGCCCGACGCCGACACGGCACGCCCCTCGACGATCTCGGCACCGTAACCGAGCACTTCGGCGCGGCCGAGCTCGAGCAAATCGAGCGGTGACAGGCCGTCGCGGGTGAGGTAGCCGTGCATGTGCGGCGCGAACCGGTTGCGCGGCTCGCCGGCGTCGACCACGACGACCCGCCGGCGCGCACGGGCGAGCACGAGGGCCGCGTTGAGGCCGGCGGCACCGCCGCCGACGATGATGACATCCCAGGGTGATTCGTTCATGGGTCCATGCTCGCAAGGAGGTGGACGATCAGCATGTCATCGTGCTGAAATAGCACGATGGATGAATCGCAGGGCGCCCGCATCGGGGCTCGACTGCGCGCGGCGCGGCTGCAGCGCGAGGCCACGATCGCGGCGCTCGCCGCCGAGACCGGCATCTCGGCCAGCACGATCTCACGCCTCGAGAGCGGCAAGCGCCAGCCCAATCTCGAGCTGCTGATGCCGCTCGCGGCCGCGCTCGAGATCACGATCGACGAGCTCGTGTCCGACTCGGTGCCCGACCCGCGCGTGCGCCCGCGGTCGTCGAGCGGCGACGGCATGTCGATGCAGCAGCTCTCGCGACGCACGTCGGCCAACCAGGCGGTGCGCATGACCATCTCGCGCACCGCGGTGGCGCCGGCGCTGCGCTCACACGAGGGCTTCGAATGGCTCTACGTGCTGAACGGCAACCTGCGCCTGCTGCTCGGCGAGCACGATCTCGTGCTGCGGCCGGGCGAGGCGGCCGAGTTCGCGACCCGGGTGCCGCACTGGATGGGCAGTGCCGACGGCGAACCCGTCGAGGTGATGGCGATCTTCAACCGCGACGGCGAACGCATCCACGTGCGCGCCCAGACCGAGCCCGACCGCCGGGTGGGCCGCTGACCGCGGGTCGGCCTTCCGCCGAGGGGTCGCCGTCGCGCGCCGGTCGGCCTAGCCTCAGAGCATGAGCCCGACCCCCGCCACCCGCGACCTGCGATTCGCCGGGCGCATCGCCGGTTTCGGCACCGACTCCGGCATCCGTCTGGTGATCGGCCTGTGGCAGCGATCACCGTTCGGGGCATTCGTCGACGTGATGATGGAGGATGCGCGCGGTCACCGCACCCTGTTCGCGCCGAGTGCGCAGGTGGCCGAGTTCGTCGGCGGCACCTACGAGTTCGACGAGGTGCTCGTGGTGCCCGTCGCCGCCATCAGGATCGACGGCGGCATCCGCGTTGCCGCCGGGCACCTCTCGGCGTCGATGCGCATCGGGCCGATCTCGCCGCTCGGTCGCCTGCTGCGGGCCGTGCCGCCGACGCTGGCGACCCGGCCGGCCTGGCTCCAGGTGCTCGACCCGGTCGCGCGCACGCTCGTGCCCGGGGTGCGCACGGCCGGAACCGCGGGCAACGGCCGACGCGAGTTCTACGGCGTCACCGTGGCCCGGCGCATCGTGTGGGCCGACGCGTCGCTCGACGGGGTCGACCTGGGGGCGTTCGCGCCGCTCGATCCGCCGGTGCGGTTCGGGTTCGGGTCGGCGCCGTCGGAGCCGCACCTGGTCGACCTGGTCACGACGATCCGGGTGCCGGCCGAGCGCTGACGTGCCCCGCCGGCCGCCCTGCTAGCGCCGGTCGCCCGCGAACACGTAGACCCAGGCCTCCTCGCCCGAGTCGAGCGGCACCTGCACCCGCGTGTAGTCGTCGACCTCGTAGTCGTCGGCCGCGAGCAGTTCGTCGGCGGTGATGGCGAACACCGTGCCCTGCACCGTCGCGCCCTCCTCGTCGGCGACGAGCAGCGGATGCCGGTCGCTGCCGCTCGTGGCGATGACGTGCGGGTCGGTGATCGTGAGCCACTCGAGCCGGTAGCCGAGCACGCCCGCCTCGCGTCCCTCGAGCAGCCGCCCGAAGGTGGCCAGCTGCACCTCGGGCTGCTGCAGGGTGCCGTAGGAGAAGAGCAGAACGTCGGTCTCGGCCATCCTCCGAGCCTAGCGAGAGGCCGGCTGCGAGGCCGCGCCCGCTCAGACCGTGGCGACTCAGACCGTGGCGACTCAGATCGGGCGGCTCAGATCGTGGCGACCGACCCCGAGTCGACCCGGTAGTTCGACCCGGTCACGAACGACGCCCGCTCCGAGCAGAGGAACGCGATCACGCTCGCCACCTCGTCGGGCTCGCCGCGCCGCCCGAGCTCCATGTAGGGCCGCTCCTCGGCGAGGAACGACTCGATGGCCTTGGTGGGCGTGGTGCCGAGCTGCTTCGCCCGCTTGTCCATCATCGCGTCGGTCATCGGCGTGTGGATGAAGGCGGGCGACACCGCGTTCACGAGCAGGCCCTCCGACGCGTAGCTGCGCGACAGGCCCTTCGAGAGCGCCAGGATGCCGGCTTTCGCGGCGCAGTAGGGCAGCTCGTCGTCGTAGGGCTGCACGGCGTCTTCCGACGCGAGCAGCACCAAGCGGCCCCAGCCGCCCGACCGCAGGTCGGGAAGGAACTCGCGCACGAGTCGCACCGGGCCGATCAGGTCGGTCTCGATCGTCTTCGTCCAGCCCTCGTCGCTGATCTCGTGGAACAGCCCCTGCGCGCCGGTGACCCCCGCCGACTGCACCAGGATGTCGATCTCGCCCACGGCATCCTGCACCTTCTCGTGCAGCTCGGCGAGCGAGTCGAGGCTCGTGATGTCGGCCGCGAACGCGTGCACGTCGTTCGACCGCCCGGGCAGCTCTTTCACAGCGTCGTCGAGCGAGCCCTGGTCGAGGTCGGTCATCACCACCGTCACACCCTCGTCGAGCAGCAGCCGTGCCGTGTGCCAGCCGATGCCCGAGTCTGCTCCGCTCACGAGGGCGGTTCGTCCTTTGATTCCGAGGTCCATTCGCCCCACCGTACGACGACCCGGCGCAACCGGCACGCGCCGCTCGGCCGATATCGATGCCGTGCCTCCCCTGTCAAGGGGTTGGGCGTCGGCCCGGTCAGGACGACTATGGAGGGAGGAGCGTCGTCGGCGTCGCGCCCTGGCCGCCCGCAGCGCACGCGGCCGACTCTGACAGTCGACGAACGGAGAGCAATGGCACACGGCGTCACGCTGGGTCCGGGCCGGGTGGCCGACCTGCTCGTCGAGGGCGACGGCGGCACGAGCACGAGCGAACTCGACGCCCTGTTCGAGCGTGCGTCGGCGGCATCCGGAGACCTGCGGAGCTCGCTCGAGCTCGCACGATCGGTGGCCGGCGAGATCGCGCTGCCCGGCCACGGCGGCACGGCGGGGTACTTCGAGACGCTCGCCACCCTGGCCGCGGCCGACGTCACGGTCGCCCGAGTCGTGGAACCGCACGTCGATGCCGCCGTCATTCTCGCCCAGTGCCCGCAGCCGGTCGACCTCGCCGCCATCGGCGCGGGGCCGGGCAGCACGTGGGGCGTGTTCGCCGCCGAGGGCGCGGGTGTGCGGGTCGACGCGGTTCCGGATGCCGCGGGCTGGCTGCTCGGCGGAACCAAGCCCTGGTGCTCCCTCGCCGGCGACCTCACGCACGCGCTGGTGACGGCGCACGTCGCACACGAGGGTGGCGGGGTCGGTGCCGCTCCGGGTGCTGGCGCCGGCTCTGGGGGTGGCCGGCGGTTGTTCGCGGTGGCGTTGCAGCAGCCGGGGGTCGTGGCGCACCCGGAGGTGTGGGTTGCACGGGGCTTTCCCACGATTCCGAGCGGGCCGGTCGACTTCGAGGTCGTTCGTGCCGTTCCGGTGGGTGCCGAGGGCTGGTATCTCGACCGACCGGGCTTCGAGTGGGGCGGCATCGGGGTGGCCGCGTGCTGGTTCGGCGGGGCGGTGGGCGTCGCACGTCGGGTCGTGGCCGCCGCCGTGGCGAAGGGCGACGACATCGGGGCCCTGCACGCCGGCCGGGTGGCGGCTTCGGTCGTCGCCGCGCAGTCGGCCCTCGCGGCCGCCGCGCGTGCCATCGACGAGCTCGACTCGCCGGCGGCCGACGGCGGCAGTGGCACCCCGGACGGTGCAGACGGTGGTCGGCCGCCGCGGGCGCAGAAGCCGGTCGGTCCACCGGATGCCGGTGGCGATGCCGATGCTGCGGCGCTGCTCGCGCAGGTGACGCGGACGATCGTGCGCCGGGAGTGTGAGGCGGTGCTGCGTGAGGCGGCGCATGCGCTGGGTCCGGCGCCGCTGGCGATGGACGCCGGGTTCGCGGCGCGCGTGGCCGACCTCGAGCTCTACCTGCGGCAAGACCACGGCGCCCGTGACGAAGCCTGCGCGGGCCGGATGCTCGTCGAGGCCGCCCGGTCGGCGGCCGACATCGACGAGGCGCGGCCCGCGACACCCGATGAGGCGGGCGGCTCGGCATCCGTCGAGTCCGCGCGCGCGTCGGCACCATCGGCCGTGTCGTCGGCGGTGCCCGCAGCGCCCGCAGCGCCCGCAGTCAGTACGACCCCCGAGGCAGCTCCGAGCCCGCGAGGGGGCGCACGATGACCTTCACCCATCGCGACAGCGGCACACCCGAAGAGGAGTGGCAGCGGGCCTTCGCGGCGCGACAGTCGACCCTGCGATCGCTCGACGCCGAATTCTTCGCCGAGGTGGGGCACCTCGTGGTGGTGGCCGCGCACCCCGACGACGAGACCCTCGGCGCCGCGGGGCTGCTGTCGCGCGGCTACACCGCCGGGGTGCGCGCGACGGTGATCGTGGCGACCTCGGGCGAGGCCTCGCATCCTGATTCGGCCACCCACAGCCCCGACGAGCTGGCGCGCATCCGCGAGGCCGAGACGGTCGACGCCGTCGCGCGGGCCGACCCGGGGGCGACCGTGCGGTTTCTGCGGCTGCCCGACGGGCGCCTCGCCGAGCACGTGGCCGAGATCTCCGAGGCGGTCACCGAGGCCATCGGGCCGCCGGCCCGGGCACGGCGCGACCTGCACTCCGACGATCTTCCGGCGCCGATCGAGCCGCGGTCGTCGACGCTTCTCGTGGCCCCGTGGGGCGGCGACCGGCATCCCGACCATGAAGCCGCTGCCCACGCGGCGCGCGACGCCGCCTCGATCACGGGTGCGCGGTTCTTCAGCTACCCGATCTGGCTCTGGCACTGGGCCGACCCCGCCGCCGCCGACGTGCCGTGGCCGGCGTTCGCCGTGCTGCCGCTCGACCTCGTGAGTGCGGCAGCCAAGGCCGACGCGCTGTCGGCGCACACCAGCCAGATCGCGCCGCTCAGCGGGCTTCCGGGTGACGAGGCGCTGCTGCATCCCGGCATGCTCGAGCACTTCGCCCGCGCCTTCGAGGTGTTCGTCGACGAATCGGCGGCCAGCACCGGCGCGAGCGACGAGGGCGCCGAGGGCGCCGAGAGCGCCGGGACCGCCGGGGGCGCCGACGCCGGCGGCATCCCGGCCGACCTCACCGGCGACGCCGCCGCCGACTACTTCGACGGGCTCCACGACCGCACCGACGACCCCTGGGGCTTCGAGTCGCGGTGGTACGAGGAGCGCAAACGGGCCCTGCTGCTCGCGAGCCTGCCCGACCCCGCCTACGCCTCGGTGCTCGAGGTCGGCAGCTCGACGGGCGTGCTGTCGCGCGAGCTCGCTGAGCGCACCTCCGCGCGATTCCTCGGGGTCGACGTGTCGGCGGTCGCGATCGAGCGGGCCCGGCAGCGCAACGCCGACCGGCCGGTCGCGGTGTTCGAGCGGATGCGCGTGCCTTCCGAGTGGCCCGACGGCTCGTTCGACCTCGTGGTCGTGAGCGAGATCGGCTACTTCCTCGACGAGGACGAACTGACGGTGCTGATCGAGCGCATCCTCGGCTCACTCACCCGCGACGGCGCCCTGGTGGTGTGCCACTGGCGGCATCCGGTGGCCGGGCGCGCCTTCTCGGGCGACACCGTGCACGCCGTCTTCGTGCAGCGCGACGAGTTCACCACCCTCGCCCACCACGTCGAAGAGGACTTCCTGCTAGACGTGTTCGTGCGCCCGCCCGCGATCTCGGTCGCCCGGCGGGAGGGGATCGTGTGATCGAGGCCCTCGACGTCGTCATTCCCGCCCGCAACGAAGAGCTGCTGCTGCGCGGCTCGCTCGAGTCGGTGCTCGCGAGTCGCGAGGCGTTCTTCCGCGGCCTCGCCGCCACCTCGCAGTCGACCGCCGTGCTGAGCCGCGTCGTGGTCGTGCTCGACGCCTGCACCGACAGATCGGCCGCCATCGCCCGGTCGTTCGGCGACCGCATCGCCGTGCTCGAGGTCGATCTCGCCAACGTGGGCCGGGCTCGCGCGACCGGGGTGGCGCACCTGATCGGGCTGACGCCCGGTGTCGAGCCCACCCGGCACTGGGTCTGCAACACCGACGCCGACACCGACGTGCCCACCAGCTGGCTGCGCGAGCATTTCGACGCGGCGCAGTCGGGGGCGCTCGCGGCCGTCGGGCGCGTGATGCCGCGGCGCGCCGACCTGGGCGAGCACGTGGTCGACCGTTGGAGCGCGGTGCACGCCGGCGAGACCCGGCACGTGTTCGGCGCGAACCTCGGGGTGCGGGCGGATGCCTACACCCGCGTCGGCGGCTTCAGCGCGCGATCAGTGGGCGAGGATGTCGCCCTCGTGCGCTCGATCGACGAGCTCGAGCTCGACGCGGCACTCGGCGACGAGCCGGGCGTGCACACGCTCGAGCCGCCGGCCCGCGTGGTCGAGCTGCTCGGCTCGGTCGTGCAGACCTCGGGCCGCTTCGACGGCCGCACGCCGGGCGGTTTCGCCGGCTACCTGCGCAAATTCGTGGAGTGACGGCGGGCGGCCGCGTCGGCGCGGAGGCCGCGCCGCCTCAGCCCTGCTGCTGCTGCCGGATGCTGAGTGCCGCGTCGATCAGGGCGAGGTGGCTGAGCCCCTGCGGAAGATTGCCGAGGAACTCGCCGTAGTCGGCGCCGATGATCTCGGAGTAGAGCCCCACGTCGTTGGCCAGAGCGACCAGGGCGTCCATGCGGCGCACCGCGTCGTCGAGCCGGCCGGTGCGCGCGAACGCCTCGACCAGCCAGAACGCGCAGGCCACGAAGGTGCCCTCCTCCTCGGAGACCCCGCTGTAGCGGTAGAGCAAGGGGCCCGCCGACAACTCCTCGTCGATCAGCGCGATCGTGGCATCCATGCGCTCCTGCGGGCCGAATCCCCGCCGCGAGTGCAGCAGGATCGAGGCGTCGAGCGCATCGCTGCCCGGGTGCATGACGTAGGCACCGCGCTTCGCCGACCACCCGTTGCGGTCGATCCACTCCTCGATCAGCGTGCGGTTCTTGTGCCAGAGCGCCAGGTCGTCGTCGTCGGGCTTGATCTCGCCGAGCTCGGCCAGCTGGATGGCGTCGTCGAGCGCCTGCCAGCAGCCGATCTTGCTCGTCACGTAGTGCTGCTGTTCGGGCAGCTCCCACATGCCCGAATCCTTCTTCGGCCATTCCCGGCAGGCCTGGTCGGTGAACTCCACCAGCAGTTCGCTCGTGCGCTCGTCGAGGATGTTGCCGGCCTCGACGTAGCGTCGCATGATGCCGAGCACATCGGCGTAGACGCCCAGCTGCAACTGGTCGCCGGCAGCGTTGCCCACCACCACGGGGCCGATGCCGCGCCATCCGCTCGCCGTCGTCTCGTGCACCTCGTCGTGCATCGACCCGTCGAGCTCGAAGAAGATGGGCATCGCACCGTCGTGCTGCTTGAGGGTCTTCAACACCCACGACACGGCGGCATGGGTCTCTTCGCGCAGACCGAACCGGATGAGGGCCCCCACCGTGTAGGCCAGGTCGCGCACCCAGGCGAACCGGTAGTCGTAGTTCTTTCCGCCCGAGTGGTTCTCGGGCAGACCCGTGGTGGCCGCCGCGGCGATCGAACCGGTGGGGCTGAAGATGAGCAGCTTGAGCGCCAGCGCGCTGCGCTGCACCGCCTGCTGCCAGGGGCCCTCGTAGTCGAACTCGTCGGCCCAGGCCTCCCAGTTCGCGATGGTGCGGTCGATGCCGCGGTCGACGTTGGCCGGGTCAGGAACGTGGATGGGCTCGTCGTCGGTGCCGCACAGTGCGATGAGGTGCCGCGACCCGGGCGAGGTGACGAACTCGCCGAAGAACGAGAGCGGCCCGTCGGGAAAGCCGTCGCCCGGCTCGTGCGGGTCGAGACGGCCATGATCGGAGCCGACGAGCACCAGGTCGATGTGGCCGGCGCGCAGGATGGGGCCGTGGACGGTGTCGAGGCGCTTCACCTCATCGTCGTCATCGCCCAGCACGTTGCCGGGAACGACGGCCCAGCGCAGGCGCACCGAGCCGTCGAGCCCGTCGATGCGGCGGGCGAGCTCGAGCCAGGGCAGCCGCCCGGCGACCCCGGTGACGAGGGCGTCGGTGACCGTGACCGCGCCGTCGGCGGTGCGGAAGGTCGTGCGGAGCACGTTGCTGCCCTCGAGGTATTCGCGAGTCGACTCGAACTCGTCGGTGTCGGGCCGCAGCTCGAACCGGCCCCCGGCCTCGCCGTCGATGAGGGCCGCGAACACCGGCGGGGAGTGCAACGCGGGCACCGGCATCCAGTCGACCTGGCCGTCGCGGGCGATCAGGGCGACCGTGCGGCCGTCGCCGATCGCGGCGTAGTCACTCAGGTCGACGTAGCGGGTGGCGCGGCCGGGCTGGTCTGGCCGGCCGGGTTGGACTGGCCGGCCGGGCTGGTCGGCGGGTTCGGGGCTGTTCGTGTCGCGGGACATTGCTTCGATCCTGACAGGGGTCGCCGCCGCCGCACAGGGCCGCCACCCGAGCGGTTGCTGTGTGTGCGATGGGCGTGGAGACTACGCCGCCTGCGAACTCTGTCAACCCCGCGCGGTGTCGTTGCGGCCGTCGTACGGTGGGCAGCATGTCAGAGAAGAACATGTACACCCCGCAAGACCCGCGAACCCAATACCCCCAGCCGCCGTTCCCGCCGCAGCAGCAGGAGGGGCCGGGCGACATCCACAAGATGGATCCGGCACCCGATCACGGCGAGACCACCTACGTCGGAAACGGGCGCCTGCCCGGCCGCAAAGCGCTCATCACCGGAGCCGATTCGGGCATCGGGCGCGCCGTCGCCATCGCCTTCGCACGCGAGGGAGCGGATGTCGCACTGAGCTACCTGCCCGAAGAGCAGGCTCAGGCCGAAGAGGTCGCCCAGCTCGTGCGCGATGCCGGCCGCACCGCGGTGCTGCTGCCCGGCGACCTGCAGCAGGAGCAGACCAACGTGCAGGTCGTGGCCGACGCGGTCGAGGGGCTCGGTGGGCTCGACGTGCTCGTCATCAACGCCGGCACCATGCCGACCGTCGACAGCATCGACGACTTCGAGACGAAGACGCTCGACCACGTGCTCGAAGCGAACATCTACCCGCTGTTCTGGCTCACCAAAGCGGCGTCGCCGCACCTCGAGCCGGGCGCGTCGATCATCACGACATCGAGCGTGCAGGGCTTCCAGCCATCGCCGTCGCTCGCCGAATACGCGGTGTCGAAGGCGGGCATCGCCAACTGGACCCGCGCGATGTCGCAGCAGCTGATCGAACGCGGCATCCGGGTCAACGGCGTCGCGCCGGGACCGGTGTGGACGCCGCTGCAGCCGGCCTTCGTGCCGAACGAGAAGATCGAGGAGTTCGGGTCGCAGACCCCGATCGGGCGTGCCGGCCAGCCGGTCGAGCTCGCGCCCGCGTTCGTCTTCCTCGCCTCGCAGGAGTCGAGCTATGTCGTCGGTGAGACCATTGCGGTCACCGGCGGCATGCCCGTGCACTGAGTGCACGGGGGTGCCGGGCGCGCGAGAT
Source organism: Herbiconiux daphne (assembly GCF_024979295.1). Taxonomy (GTDB): domain Bacteria; phylum Actinomycetota; class Actinomycetes; order Actinomycetales; family Microbacteriaceae; genus Herbiconiux; species Herbiconiux daphnes. Next base: position 141,628 of record NZ_JANLCJ010000001.1, read on the forward strand.
GGGGTCAGCGCGCCCGGCACCGTCACGCCTGCCCGCGCTCAGCGCAGGTAAGCGTTCACGATCAGGTCGCCCCGGATGCCACGGAGCGTCTCGAGCACCTGGTCGAGCAGTTTCTCGGTCACACCCGAGGTGACGATGTCATGGGGGCCGAGCGCGAGCAGCGGGCGGCACCGGATGCGCACCACCTCCCAGCCGGCCTCGCGCAGCAGGCGGTCTTTGCGCCGGTCGGTGTCTTCGCGCCCGCCGACGTGCTCGAGGCCGAAGCGGCCGACGGTGTCGTATTCGAGGGCCACCGCGAGTTCGCCGATGACGATGTCGGGCCACACCTCGCGACGCTCGAAGAACGGGCGGCCCACCCCGACGGCGTTGACGGTGAGGTCGACGTCGAGGCGCGCGCCGAGTCGTTGACGCAGGTCGGCCTCGACGGCGGAGGCCGGCTTCGGCGCGTGCGCGCTGTGGAAGGCCGTGCCGGGGCGGATGCCGGCCGTCACGGGGTGCTTCGTGGTGCCTGGCCTGTGCGGCAGGCCGGAGCGTGGCCGCCCGGAGCCCGCTGCGGGCCTCGCCGCCGAGCGGGCGGGCGGGCCGGGGCGCTCGCCCGCGGAGGCCGACGCCGATGCCGGCAGCGGTGCTGGGGCCGGTGAGGTTGGCGGTGCAAGCGCCGGTGCTTGCCCCCGGGCCGGCACGGGGGGCCGCCGCGGAACGGCGAGCTCGGCGCACACCGGGCACCACGCCGATCGCCGGCGCGTGCGCCCGGGGCGACCGCGCTGCTCGTCGGGCGTGGCCACGAAGAGGTGGCCCGCGTCGCATTGCCAGGTGAGGTAGACGTCGGCCGCCGGAGGAATCTGGCTCAGCGTGATGTCGCGGTTGAGGTCGGGGTGATATTGCCGCACGAGCATGGGGTAGCGCGCCCAGGCGCTGCGGTAGGTGCCGATGGCGTAGGGCACGGCCATGCCCTTCGACCGCTGCCGGCGTTCCCACCACGCCTCGATGCTCTCGGGCACTGCCGCTCCGTTCTGACTCTCCAGCCGAAGACTAATCGGGCCCACCGACACCGACATGGCCGGGCTCACCGTCTGACGCCACCGCCGGCCTCCGCCAGCGCACGCACCACCTCGTCGTCGTCGACGGGCTCGAAACCGGCGTAATACCGCCCGACGGCCCCGAACGGCTCGAGCGCGAGCGGGCAGACGATCTCGTGGGGTGCTCCACCGGTGCCGTCGAGCGCGAGCTGGCGAAGAGCGGATGCCGCGGCCACCGGCACGGCGAGCACCACCCGCGCGGTCCCCCGTCGCCGCACCGCGCGGCACGCCACGCGGGCGGTCGCGCCGGTCGCGACACCGTCGTCGACCACGACGGCAACCCGCCCATCGAGCGGCTCGGCTGCTCGGCCTCCGCGCAGCAGCGCCGACCGCGCGAGGAGCGTTCGCCGCTCGCGCAGCTCCACCAGCGCCAGCTCGTCGGCGGCCACCCGGTGGCGCGCGATGAGGTCGGTGTCGAGAGAGCGGATGCCGCCCTCCGCGATCGCTCCCATCGCCACCTCCGGTGCCATCGGGAGCCCGAGTTTCCGCACCACCACGACGTCGAGCGGAGCCCCGAGCGCCCGAGCCACCTCGGCGGCCACGATCACCCCGCCGCGGGGCAGGCCGATCACGACCACGCCGTCGAGCCGGCGCTCGGCCAGCAGCCTCCCGAGCCGGCGGCCGGCCTCCCGGCGGTCGGAATATCCGTTCACCACGGCCGGCCGCCGTGCCGTACCGTGTGCTCATGACCTCGCCCCGCGCCCGCACCGCGTCGACGTGGCGGCGCCGCATGCCCGCCCGGGTCGCGGGATCGGCGTCGTCGTGGTTCTTCGTGTCGCTCGGCGCCGGGTTGCTGTTCGCGGTCACCGCACGGGTGATGGCGGTCGGCGGCAGCTGCGCCAGCGGAGGGCCCTACGAGATCGCGGTGCCGTGCCCGCCGGGAGTCGAACTGCTCGTTCCGCTCGCGCTCGTGTCGGCGGCACTCGGAATCGTCGCGATGATCGTGTTCGCGCCCGACTTCGGGGTGTCGCTCATCGGGTTCGGCTGGCTGCTGCTCTTCGGCGGGCTGGGCGTGTTCTTCTTGCAGGCGTTCTTCGGCTTCGGCGACCCGGTGGGGCTGATCGTGGGGATCGTCTTCGTGGTGATGGGCGTCGTGCCGCTCGGTTATCTGCTGTTCACGGTTCCGCGGGTGGTGTTCCTCGGCCGATCGGATGCGCGCGGCCGGCTCTACGCGCCCGACGGCAGCCAGCACGCCGGCGCCTCCGACTACGTGTTGAGCATCGGCATCTGGCTGCTGGCCTCGGCCGCGGGATTCGCGGTGGCGGCGGTCGCTGCCGGCTGAGGCGGCGGCGACGAGCGGTGCTCGAGCGGGCGTGACGGCCATGGCGCGAGGGGCGGCATCCGGGTCAGGTGGTGGTCTCTCGATGCCGTAGCTCGGCGTCGATCATGGGCGCGAGCCACTCGAATCGCATCGAGAGGTCTTCGGTCTCGTCGAGGCGCACCCAGATCTCGGTGATCGTGTCTTGCAACTGGCGCAGGTCGTCGTTGCGCATGCTGCGGAAATCGATGGTCTCGTAGCCGGCCGCGGTCGCCAGAGCGACGAGCTCCGTTTTGATCATGGGTGACTCCATCGTCGGATCCATGTTGCGGTTGCGTCGTGCCGGCCGCCCCGGGGCCGGACGATGGGCTTCAGACTATGCCTCTGACGCGACGGAGGGAACCACCTCACCGTCTCGACACCGGCGCCGGATGAGGCCTACCCTGAGAACCACAGGACTTTCAGATCTCAGCCTGGACCTCGCGTTTCTGGCGTCCGCTGCACGGATCGAGGTCGCCATGTTCACACCAATTCGCCCGCAAACCCGTCTGCATTCCGCTCGCGCGCATTCCGCCCGCTGCACGGAGCCGTCGCCGCCCGACAGGAACGATCCGCCCGGGCTGTGAGCGGGTGCATCATGTCAGACCGTGACGCCGCCGAATCGCCGGCCACGCGGGAGGTGCGGGCCCGATGGCGGTTCGCGCGATGGCAGATCGATGTGGGGGAGGGCGACGAGCTGATCGCGACCAGCACGCGCGACGTGCGTCGACTCGCCGAAGATCTCGCCGAGGGGCTCGCCGAGGGGCTCGCCGAGGCCGACGTGCGCCTCACCTACGTGATGCCGCAAGACGTGGCCGTGTGCCTCGCCCGCGCTGAGCAGTGCGATGCGCACGGACTCGCGAGCGTCGCCGCCGTCGAGCGCCGCCGTGCCGCGCGACTGCTGAGGTCGAAGCGCATGACCGCCGACGACATCGCCGAGGTGCTGGGCGTCGACGTCGACGAGGTCGTGCGGCTCATCGGCCCCGCGTGAGCGCTCGCTACTCGGTCTCGTTCTCCTCCAGCAGGCGCCTGATCCGCCAGTAGCGACTCTCGTAGTCGTCGGAATCGCGCGGCTGATGGCGGCGCATGTCCTCCACGATCTCGATGAGCCGGCGCAGCTGCTCCGACGTGATCTCATCGAGACGGATCTCATCGACCGGCGTCACCAGCGCCATCGCTGTGACGTCATCGGTCCAGTAGTTGTCAGTCATCCCCGCTCCGTGCTCCGTCGGTCTCGCGGTCAGGCGGGGTCTGGGCTGCAGCGAGAGTTGCGTCAAGGGTAGACGCGGTGCGCGGCGGTGTCGAGATGTGGGCGTGAAACCGGCGCGGGATGCGCGGTGCCGGGGGGCGCAGCGTCGGGGGTGCGGCGTAGGGTTCGAGACGAGCGGCGGGAGGTGGGCGTGACGACGGCAGAGAAGCACGACGCCGTGGCGAGCCCGGGTCGGTGCTGCATCGTCGAGGCGGGGGGCAGCGCGTGCGGGCGCGAGGTCGAGGCATCCGCACCGCTCGCGCTGTGCACGCGACACCTGCTGCAGGCCTACGAGCACGTCGTGGGTGAGGTGGGGGTGACGGATGTCGCGCCCGTTCCCTGCGCGGCGTGCGGTTCGCGGCTCGGGGTGCACTACCCCTCGGGGTGGCTGTGTGCGGTGTGCGAGTGGAACCTCGGCGATCGCCCCGACTACGATCTGGGGGCCGGGCGGGTCGACGTGGTCTACTACATCCGTCGTGGTGACCTCATCAAGATCGGCACGTCGAGCAACCCGCGCGGGCGGCTCGCCCAGCTGCTCTACGACGAGGTGCTCGCCTTCGAGCGGGGCGACCGGGCGCTCGAGCAGCACCGGCACGCGCAGTTCGCGGCGCATCGGGCCGGCGGCGAGTGGTTCGAGGTGAACGACGAGTTGCTCGAGCACATCCGGGTGCTGAGCGCGGGCGTGGGCGACCCGTGGAACCTGCACCGGCGGTGGGTGAGCGAGCGAGTGGCGTCGGGGCGGTGAACGCGGCCTACACGTCGCGCGCGACCGCCGCCGGTTCGGGTGCGAGATCGAGCGGCGCACCCTTCTCGCGTTCGAGGCGCACGAAGATCACGCCGGCCACGATGAACGCGCCGCCCAGCGCCTGCAGGATCGTGGGCACCTGGCCGAGCAGCAACCACGCGAAGAGCACGGCGAACAGCACTTCGATCAAGCCGACGAACGACGCCACGCGCGAGCCCAGCCGCACCGCCCCCAGCAGGCTCGACAGGTAGGCGAAGGCCGTGGCGACGAGCACGATGACGCCCATCGGCACCATCCACGACACCTGGCCGAAGCCCGGCAGCACCACGTCGTCGAACGACGCGGTGAAGGGCAGCAAGCCGGTCGCCCCCACTGCGGCCAGTCCGGCCGCGCCGATGAGCAGACCGGCGCTCACCAGGGTCACCGGGGGGAGGTCGCCCGACGGCATCGCCGAGATGAGGTAGTAGCCGGCGAGGCAGACGGCCGCCGCCAGGGCGAAGATGAGGCCGAGCAGGTCGATGCCGCCGTCGCCCGAGGGGTTGATCACGAGCGCCAGTCCGATGATGCTCAGCACGGCGCCGACGATGGTGAGAACGGCCGGAGGTACCCGGGTGCGGGCCCAAGCCAGCAGCACGAGCAGGATGGGCGCGGTGTACTCGATGAGCAGCGCGATGCCCACCGGCATTCGCTCGATCGACGCGAAATAGAACACCTGGGCCCCGACGACGGCGACGAAACCGTAGGCCAGCAGCAGCTTCCAGCTCTCGGCGAGCAGCCGGTAGCGCCCGCGCAGTGCGACGAGCGCCGGGAGCAGCAGCACGAGCCCACCGGCACCGGCCCGCACGGCGACGGCGGCCGAGGGCGACCAGCCTGCGTCGAGCAGCGGCTTGACGAACGGTCCGCTGGTGCCGAAGGCGGCCGCGGCCGCGATGGCGAAGAGCAGCCCGGTGGCACGACGAGCGCCGGTGTGGGCGTGGTGGTCGCTCATGGCGCCTCCTGGAGGAGTCGGTCGTGCGGTGCGGGGGTTCACTCGCCTGTCAGGAGTGAAAGCTATTACGCTAATGACACTACCGACCCACGAAGTCAGGAGTCAACATGGTCTTTGCCTATGACACCGAGGCGACCCTGGTGTTCGCGAGCGCCCTCGTGAACACCCTGCCAGGCGCATCCCATTCGCGCGACGACGAGCTGACCGATGTCGACTCGCTCGAACGGCTGCTCGACGGGCACGAATACTCTGGCCGACGCGACCACGACGAGGCGGAACTCGACGAGGTGCGCGCCCTGCGGCGGGAGTTCCACCGGTTCTGGGAGGTCGACCGCGACACCGCCGTCGAGCTCGTGAACCGCATCTTGCGCGATGCGAACGCCCTGCCGCAGCTGGTGCGCCACGGCGACTGGGACTGGCACCTGCACGCCACGGCAGCCGAGGCCCCGCTCGCCACGCGGATGCGGGTGGAGGTGGCGATGGCGTTCATCGACGTGATCCGCACCGACGAGACCGACCGTCTGCGCGAGTGCGAGGCATCCGACTGCGACGCCGTGCTGATCGACCTCTCGCGCAACCGCTCGAAGCGCTACTGCGACGTCGGCAACTGCGGCAACCGCATGAACGTGCTGGCCTACCGCGCCCGTCAGGCCGCCGAGGCCTGACCCGGCCCGAGTCGACCTGGCCCGGCCCGAGCCCCGAGTCTGGGCCCGTGCCCGACCTGGCCCGGGGGCGGCGGCTGCCCCCACGTTCGGGAGGCCACTTGGCCGTCGGGAGGCCGTTTCGGCCTCCCGAGGCGCGGGTGGGCGGCCAACGGCCTCCCTCCCGCAGCCAAACGGCACCCCTCCCGCGGCCACCCGACCTCCCGCGCCGGGCGACACCCACCCCTCGCCGTTCGCGAGGCACGTCGCGACTGCCCGTCAATCCCGGGCGTCGGCCACATCTCTGGCCTTGAGCGGCCGGTAGGTGGAGACGGGGTGGGTGCCGAGCACCACTTTTCCGCGCGAGTGCAGCTTCTGCAGATCGGCATAGGCGAGACCGACGTCGCCGATCGGGTAGAAGCCCGAGATGAGCAGGCTGAACGAGTGTTTCTCGGCCAGATCGACCAGGGTCTGCAGCTGACGCGTGCCGTGCGCCACCGACTCGGGATCGTCGCGCAGCAGGGCGAGCTCCCGGTCGCGCCGGTCGGCGCTCGACCGGTAGCGGGCATCGGGCACGTCGAGCTCGCGGGCCAGCTCGTGGCCGTTCTGCCCGTAGTTGTCGATGAACGCCGTGATGCCCTTGGGGGCGGCCGCGCGGATGCGGTCGGCGATCCCCTCGCCGTACTTCACCGGCACGATGCCGAGCTGTCGCAGGTAGTCGAAGTTGCGGTCGCCGCAGGTTCCGATGACGGTGGCGCCCCGGGAGCGGGCGATCTGCGCCTCGATGCTTCCGACGGCGCCCGCTGCCGCCGAGATGACGACCGTGTCGCCCTCGCCGATCCGCAGGTCGTCGAGGGTGTCGAGCGCGGTGACTCCGGCGAGGTAGAGGCCTCCGGCGGTTTCCCAGGACACCGCCGCAGGCTTTCGCACGAGCGCGGCACCGGGCACGGTGAGGTAGGTGGCGTGCGCTCCGCACCGCACGTGCCCCACGACATCCGTGCCACGACTGAATCGCTTGTCTTCCGACGCCACCACCACTCCGGCGAAGTCGCTGCCCGAGCCCCGAGGGAACCCGTCGGCCCAGTCGGTCTCGGTGCCGCTGCGGATGAAGGCGTCGATGTGACTGATGCCGGCGGCCATCACCTCGACGGTGACCTCTCCCGGTCCAGGTGGCGGCAGGGGCCGAACGCGACTCTGCAACACGTCGGCATCGCCGGGGTGGTCGTATTCGATGACACGGGTCTTGTCGGGCTTCTTCACCGCGACCACCTCATCCTTCGGTTGCGCTCAGGCTACGGAGTGCAACCGAAGGAGTCCAGCGCTTTCGCGGATCCGTGCCCGCTCAGCTGATCTTGCGGCGGTAGCGCACGATGGCCAGGGCGTAGGCGACGACGAGGATGCCGACGAGCCAGGCCAGCGCGATCCAGATGTCGGCGCCCACGGGCTCTCCGGCGAACAGGGCCCGGATGGTGTCGACGATCGAGGTGACGGGCTGGTTCTCGGCGAACCAGGCGACCGGCCCCGGCATCGAATCGGTGGGCACGAAGGCCGAGCTGATGAACGGAAGGAAGATCAGCGGGTAGCTGAACGCGCTGGCCCCGTCGATGGTCTTCGCTGAGAGGCCCGCGATCACGGCGATCCAGGTCAGGGCGAGGGTGAACAGCACCAGGATGCCGACCACCGCGAGCCAGGCCCCGAACGACGCTCCCGTGCGGAAGCCCAGGATGAACGCGACGCCGGTGACGATCGCGACCGACACGAGATTGGCGGCGAGCGAGGTGAGCACGTGGGCCCAGAGCACACTCGACCGCGCGATCGGCATCGACTGGAACCGCTCGAAGATGCCCCCCTGCATGTCGAGGAAGAGCCGGTAGGCGGTGTAGGCGATGCCCGACGCGATGGTGATCAGCAGGATGCCGGGCAGCATGTAGTCGACGTAGGACTGGTCGGAGCCGGTGCTGATCGCCCCGCCCAGCACGAACACGAACAGCAGCATCAGCGCAATCGGTGTGACAGCGGTGGTGATGATGGTGTCGGGGCTGCGCAGGATGTGGCGCAGCGAGCGACCGGTCAGAACGCCGGTGTCGCTGAGAACGTGGGTGGTCATCGGAGGTCCTTTCGTGACGGCGTGACGGTGGCGGATGCGGCATCCGGTTCGCCGACCAGCGACAGGAACACGTCTTCCAGCGACGGCTGCTTCTCGACGTACTCGACCTTGGCGGGCGGCAGCAGCCGCTTGAGCTCGGCGAGGGTGCCGCTCTGGATGATGGTGCCGCGGTGCAGGATGGCGATGCGGTCGGCGAGCTGCTCGGCCTCGTCGAGGTATTGCGTGGTGAGCAGCACCGTGGTGCCGCGGCCGGCCAGCTGTTTCACCGTCTGCCACACCTCGATGCGGGCCTGCGGGTCGAGTCCGGTGGTGGGCTCGTCGAGGAAGATGATCGGCGGGTTGCCGATCAGGCTCATGGCGATGTCGAGGCGCCGCCGCATGCCTCCGGAGTAGGTCGCGGCCTTGCGGTTGCCGGCGTCGGTGAGCGAGAACCGGGCGAGCAGGTCGTCGGCGATCGCTCCCGGACTCTTCAGGTGGCGCAGCCGGGCGACGAGCACGAGGTTCTCGCGGCCGGTCAGCACCTCGTCGACCGCGGCGAACTGCCCGGTGAGGCTGATCGACTCCCGCACGTCGCCGGGTTGGGTGGCGACGTCGAAGCCGTGCACGGTCGCGCTGCCCTCATCGGCCTTGAGTAGGGTCGACAGGATGCGCACGAGGGTGGTCTTGCCGGCTCCGTTCGAGCCGAGCAGGGCGAAGATGCTGCCGGCGGCGACGTCGAAGTCGACGCCCTGCAGCACATGCAGGTCTTTGAACGACTTGGTGATGCCCTGCACCCGGATGGCGGGTTCGAGGGCGTGGTCGGTGGTCATGATGGTTCTCCGTTTCTCGAACGGCCTCACGCCTCGGCGGCGGTGGCCTGATCGATGGCGTCGGTGAGGCGTTTGCGTTCTTTGTCGATCCATTGGGTGCCTGAGTAGGCGCGGGCGAATTCCTCGGCGAACTCGACGGGGTCGTCGCCGACGATGGCGCGCACCGGTGTGCCGTCGACCGCCGCGCGCTCCCAGAGGTCGGCATGGTCGCCGATCATCGTGACGAGCGTGTCGCCGTCGGTGACGCCGGCGTAGTAGAGGAAGTAGCGGTTGAACGCTTTCGCAGCGGCGCGGTAGGGCTCGGGAAGAGCCTCGACGCGGGCCATCGACTGCTTGTACTGCTTCTTCTGCTCGAGTGACCCGGTGAGGGCTTCGATCCATTTCACGGCCATGATTACTCTCCTTCTTCGCGCGGCTGATCCGCGCTCTCGTTCGGGTGGGGGTGGTTGTCGATCTGGTGCTGCAGGTGCTCGATCCGGCCGGCGAGAAAACTCCACGACCGCCAGAATTCCTCGAGGTATTCGGCCCCCGAAGCGTTCAGCGAATAGACCTTGCGCGGTGGGCCCTTCTCCGACGGCACTTTCGCCACGTCGACGAGCCCCCGTTGCTCGATGCGCACCAGCAGCGCATACACGGTGCCCTCGACGATGTCGGAGAAGCCCTGATCGCGCAGCCTCGCCGTGATCTCGTAGCCGTATGCCGGCTGCACGGCCAGAATCGCGAGCACGATGCCCTCGAGCGTGCCCTTGAGCATCTCGGTCATCTGCTTCGCCATGGCGCCCTCCTCATCTACTCGGTGTTGCTGACTACCAGTAGATAGTAACGCCAACTACCGGTACTTAGCAAGAGCGAATACCGACGATGTGCCGAGGCGCGCGAGGGCGCGCGAGGGTGCGCGACGCCGGCAAGCAAGGCGCCGGCGGGCGAGGGGGATCGCGTGCGCGGGAAGGCTAGAGCAACTTGCGCAGAGTGCGGAGATTGCGGGTGGTGGTCGACGACTTGAGGGCCGGCCTCGCCAGGTGTTTCGCCAGCGCGGTGTCGACGCTGTGGCCCTTCGGCACCTCCCAATAGAGCACGCCGTCGCCCGGCTCGGCGCGCTCGCCGTCGGTGGCGGGGTCGAGTTCGGCCGCGAACCGCGCCACGTCGCGCAGCACGGCGGCATCCGACCCGAACACCACGTAGGGCTGCATGCCGTCGACCTCGTCGTAGGGGAACGCGTCGACGATCGCCGCCAGCGCCGCGTGCTCGACCAGCACGATCCAGACGTCGTAGCCGAAACGGTCGCGAAGACCCAGCTCGATCGTCTGCTTCACGGATGCCGCGGCGCGCGCCGACCCGGAACCCGCCGAGCCCGAACCCGCCGACCCCGAAGCCGCGTCCGCGGCATCCGTGTCGAACAGCACGTTGCCCGAGGCGAGCACCGTCTTCACGGCGCCGAACCCGAGCTCGGTGAACAGAGCGGCCAGGTCGGCGCTCCTCACGGTGACGCCGCCGACGTTCACCCCACGGAGGAGGGCGACGTAGCGGGTCATGGCACGAGAGGCGGCCGGATGCGGTGAGCCGACGAGGCCGGGATCAGTCGGTTCCGGCGTCGAACGCCGCACCCTCGGAGGCCAGGTCGGTCGCCCGCTCGAGCGCCTCGTCGGCGGCCGTGCCCGGCGCGCTCTCGAAGATCTCGTCGGCCTCGCCCTGCTCGAGCTCGCCCACCAGGGCGGCCGTCGCGCCGCCGACGATGCCGGCCGCCGCGTACTGCTCGAGGCGGGCGCGGGAGTCGGCGATGTCGAGGTTGCGCATGGTGAGCTGGCCGATGCGGTCGTCGGGGCCGAAGGCGGCGTCGCCGACACGCTCCATCGAGAGCTTGTCGGGGTGGTAGCTGAGGCCGGGGCCGGTGGTGTCGAGGATGGTGTAGTCGTCGCCGCGGCGGAGCTTCAGCGTGACCTCGCCCGAGACGGCCGAACCGACCCAGCGCTGGATCGACTCGCGCAGCATGAGCGACTGCGGGTCGAGCCAGCGGCCCTCGTACATCAGGCGGCCGAGCCGGCGGCCCTCGGCGTGGTAGTTGGCGATGGTGTCTTCGTTGTGGATGGCGTTGAGCAGCCGCTCATAGGCGATGTGCAGCAGGGCCATGCCGGGCGCCTCGTAGATGCCGCGGCTCTTGGCCTCGATGATGCGGTTCTCGATCTGGTCGCTGACGCCGAGGCCGTGGCGGCCGCCGATGGCGTTGGCCTCGAGCACGAGGGCGACGGCGTCGGTGAACTCCTGCCCGTTCAGGGCGACCGGGCGGCCGGCCTCGAAGCGCACGGTCACGACCTCGGTGGCGATCTCGACGTCGTCGCGCCACGAGGCCACACCCATGATCGGCTCCACGATCTCGAGGCCCGAGCTCAGCTCTTCGAGCCGCTTCGCCTCGTGGGTGGCGCCCCAGATGTTGGCGTCGGTGGAGTAGGCCTTCTCGGTGGAGTCGCGGTATGGGAACCCGCGCGCCACGAGCCACTCGCTCATCTCGGTGCGGCCGCCGAGCTCCGAGACGAACTGCGAGTCGAGCCAGGGCTTGTAGATGCGCAGGCGCGGGTTCGCGAGCAGGCCGTAGCGGTAGAACCGCTCGATGTCGTTGCCCTTGTAGGTGGAGCCGTCGCCCCAGATGTCGACGCCGTCTTCCTTCATCGCGCGCACCAGCAGCGTGCCGGTCACCGCGCGCCCGAGCGGCGTGGTGTTGAAGTAGGTCTTGCCCCCCGAGCGGATGTGGAACGCACCGCACGCCAGCGCCACGAGGCCCTCTTCGACGAGCGCCGCCTTCGCGTCGACCAGGCGGGCGATCTCGGCACCGTATTCGAGCGCGCGGCCCGGCACCTTGTCGATCTCGGGCTCGTCGTACTGCCCGATGTCGGCCGTGTAGGTGGCCGGCACAGCGCCCTTCTCGCGCATCCACGCGACGGCGCAGGAGGTGTCGAGACCTCCGGAGAAGGCGATGCCGACGCGCTCGCCGACGGGAAGACTGCTCAAGACCTTGGACACGACATCGATTCTACGGGGGAGTCTCCCACCGCCTTAACCGGGCCGCGGACAACGACAAGCGTCGCGCCCACCTCCTGCGAATACGAGGTTGGTGAACGCGACGCTTGTCGTTGTCCGCGTGATGCGGGCTTTGAGGGCCGGCGTCAGGCCGCGTGGTGCCGGCGACGGCGCTGCAGCACGAGCACCGCGCCCGCGGCGAGCAGCAGCCCGCCGAGCACCGCGATGGGGGCCACGACCGCACCGGTCGACCCGAGAGCCGAGGCGCCCGAGCCGCCGGAACCGCTGCCCGAGCCGACGATCGCGGCCGGCGCCGTCGTCGTGGGCGCCGGGCTCGACGGGTCGGCCGCGGCGACCGCGAACGCGACCGTCACGACCTTGCCGCTCTGGCGCCCGGTGAGCGTCAGGCTGTAGCTGCCCGGCTCGGTCGGTGCGGTGAAGGTGTAGCCCGCCGTGCCGTCGATCACGTCTTGCGAACCGAGGTCGGTCGAGCCGACCTCTGAGCCGAGCTGGCGGTCTCCGTTGAAGCCGGATGCCGCGAGGTCGAGTTCCGCGCCGGGCTCGACCGTCGTCGCCGACAGCGTGGCCTTGGCACCCGAGCTGAGCGACGCGGTGTCGCGGTTCAGCTCCAGCGCGTTCGCCATGGTGAAGAAGTTGTCGCTCTGGTCGGTCAGGCCGACGACCTGGGCTGCGCCCGGGCCGTAGGCGGCGATGCGCAGCTGGGTGCCGGTGTGCTGCTGCGAGCCGCCGAGTGCTGCGGTGCCGTAGGACACCTTGAGGGTGGTGCCGTCGACCGTGGTGAGCGCGGCGCTGAGGCTGGTCGGCGGGGTGGAGTCGACGATCTGGCTCGAGTGGGCGTGGTCGGCGGTGACGATGACGAGCGTGTTGCCGTCGGCCTCGGCGAAGTCGAGGGCCGCGCGAACGGCCTCGTCGAGGTCGAGGGTCTCACCGATCTGGCCGCAGGCGTTGGCGGCGTGGTCCTGCTTGTCGATCGAGGCGCCCTCGACCTGCAGGAAGAAGCCCTTGTCGTCGTCGCCCGTGTTCAGCAGGCCGATGGCCTTGTCGGTCAGCGACTCGAGCGAGAGGCCCGTGTCGAGGCGCTCGGGGTTCGGCTGGCAGGTGACGGGAGCGGCATCCGCGCCACCGACGGTCGCCGGCGTGGGCGCGTAGCGGGTGGGGAAGTTGCCCGGCGTGAACAGGCCGAGCAGCGGCTCGGTCTGGTCGGCCTTCGTGACGGCGGCGAGGCTCGCGGCGTCGTCGGCGAGCTGGTAGCCGCGGTCCTCCGCCTGGGCGAAGAGGGTCTCGCCGTTCCACTGGCCGGCCTTGGCGGTCTGCTCGAAGCTCGCCGAGCCGCCGCCGAGCGTGACGTCGGCGCGGGTGTCGAGCAGCTGCTCGCTGATCGAGCCGAGGCCGCCGTTCACGAGGGCGTCGTCACCACAGGTGGCGCTGTCGGGGCCGTAGCAGCTGCGGGCGTCGACGTGCGCGATCTGAACCGCGGGCGTCGCATCCTGGATCTCGGCGGTCGACACGTTGCCGGTCTTCAGCCCGTTGGCCTTCGCGATCTCGATCAGGGTGTTCTGCGGCGCGCCGTTGATGTCGACCGAGATGGCGTTGTCATAGGTCTTCGTGCCGGTTGCCCAGGCCGAGCCCGTTGCTGCGGAGTCGGGCACGTAGTCGGGCTTGCCCTTGATGTCGCCGTCTTTGAAGAGCGAGTAGGTCGTGTACTGACCGGTGAGCGGCAGGGCGTCGATGCCCGGAAGGGACCCGGCGGCGCCGTAGGCGTAGTCGCGGGCGATGGTGATCTCGGAGTCGCCCATGCCGTCGCCGATGAGCAGGATGACGTTCTTGGCCGGGCCGTCGACGATCGAGTCGCGCAGCGCCTGCGCCTTGGTGTCGTTGTCGGTCGAGTTGCGGGTCGCGCCGCCGTTGACCGACAGGTCGTCGCCGGTGTCGGCGAAGGCCGCCGCCGGAAGGCTGATGCTCGCGGCCGCGAGAAGGGCCGCCGAGGCGATGATCAGCGAGCGTCGCCGACCCCCGCTGGTGTGTGCGTTGAACGCCATTTCGTGCTCCGTGCTCGTGAGGACGGCACCCGCCCCGGATGCCTCGACCAGCCCATCGGCCGAACACGAAACCCAATTGAACTCCCGGTGGCCGGCAGGTGAATCACCTGTGGCGAGTGCCTCGATCGGGCGCAGCGCGGTGAAGCGATTCGCCCTCGAGAGCGACCGCCGCCTCGTGGGCGCCCCGCGCGAGCAGGAACACCGCGTCGGCGGGCGTCGCACCGGCGTGCGGCGCCTGCACCTCGACGAAGCCGAGCCGCTTCGCCAGCGCGACCGACGGGATGTTGCGGCGGTCGGTGACGGCCGTGACCCCGCGTGCCTTGACGACGCCGAACGCGAACTCGAGCATCGCGCGGGCGGCCTCGGTGGCGTAGCCGTTGCCGGCCTCTGACGGATCGAGCACCCAGCCGATCTCGACCGAGCGGTCGGCCGGCCCGACCGCCCTGAGGTGCAGCGACACGTCGCCGATCAGCCGGCCGTCCTTCTCGATGGCGAGCGCCAGGAAGTCGTTCGTCTGCCACAGCCGCGTGTGGCCGGTGCGGTCGTGCAGGTGGCGGGCCGACAGGCGCCGGTCGCGCCGGGGCCACGGCAAGAACCTCGACACCTCCGGGTCGGACTGCAGCTCGAACCAGGCGTCGGCGTCCGACATCCGGTGCGGGCGCAGCACCAGCCGCGCGGTGCGCAGAACCGGGGCGTCGAAGGGCCGCTCCGTGCGGGCACCACGGGTGAAGCGGGGGCGCCGGATGCCGGCCGACGCGAGGGCGTCGCGCAGTCGTCTAGGCAGGGGTGACGCGCGGCCGGAGGACTCGCTCGCCGGCCAGGTCGTCGGGTGCCGGAGGGCCTTGCTGTGGGTCATGCGGCGACGTTACGACCCGTGCTCAGGTGTCTGATGTGCAAACATTTGAGGTCTCTATGAATCGGGTCGTTTCGTGGAGCCGCACGCGCGAGCGAGCGAACAATGGAGAAATGGTGGATTCCCCTGTCTCTGACGAGCTCGTCAGTTCCGGGCGCCGCCGAGCGGTGCTGGCGAAGCTGCCGCGCATGTACCGCGCCGACGGCACGGCCATCCGCGTGCTGCTCGTCGACGACGAGGTCGCCCTCACCAGCCTCGTCTCGCTGGCCCTCGCCTACGAGGGCTGGGTGGTGGAGGTGGCGCACGACGGAGCGAGTGCCCTGCAGCGCTACCGCGACCAGCGGCCGGACGTCGTGGTGCTCGACATCATGCTGCCCGACACCGACGGCATCCGGCTGCTGAAGCAGCTGCGGGAGGTCGAGCAGAGTTCACCCACCCTCTTCCTCACCGCTCGCGACTCGGTCGACGACCGCATCATCGGCCTCACCGCCGGGGGCGACGACTACATGACCAAGCCGTTCAGTCTCGAAGAGCTCGTCGCCCGGCTGCGTGGCCTGCTGCGGCGGTCGATGATGACCACGTCCGACGAGGATTCGCGCATCGTGGTGGGCGATCTGCTGCTCGACGAGACGAGCTACGAGGTCAACCGGGGCGGCGACCCGATCGCGCTCACCACCACCGAGTTCGAGTTGCTGCGCTACCTCATGCGCAACCCGCGGCGGGTGCTCTCGCGCGCGCAGATCCTCGACCGGGTCTGGAACTACGACTTCGCGGGCAAGGCGAGCATTGTCGACCTCTATGTCTCGTATCTGCGCAAGAAGATCGACGCGGGCCGCCCGTCGATGATCCACACGGTTCGCGGTGTGGGCTACGTGCTGAGGCCGGCCGAATGACGGCCAGCCGGGGCTCGTTCGCCGGTGGCCCGGCCGCGCCCGATTCCACCCACCCCTCCGGCGGCCCGCTCGGGCGCCGCCCGTGGAGCCTGCGCCGCCGGCTCGTGGTGGGCACGGCGGCGATCGTGGCCGTGGTGCTGCTCGTGGTGGGCATCGCGAGCGTGGCCTCGCTGAACGCCTCCATCACGAAGGTGGTCGACACCCAGCTCACGGGGTCGATGTCGGCGCTGCGCCATTCGGTCGAGAAGCTGCGCTACGGCAACGGCAACGGTGCGGGCGCGGCATCCGGAACCGGCTCGCAGGCAGGCACCGGCTCGTCGGGCACGGGCACGGGCACAGGCGCGGGCTCGGGCTATGTGAAGCCGTTCGTCGACTACACCGGGCACGGGCCGGGCGCCATCATCGCCCTCGAAGACGACGGTGTGATCGTCGACTCGGCGCGGTTCTCCGAGTCCGACGCGGTCGCTCTGCCCCCGGCGGTGGTGGCCGAGCTCGAGGCCTCGACCCTCACGGCCGGCACGCCCCAGAACATCGATCTGCCCGGTCTCGGCAGCTATCGCGTGACGACCGAGACCGACAGCGAGGGCAACCTGCTCATCGCCGGGGTGTCGATGGCGACGGTGGATGCCGCGGTCGTGCGGCAGACCGTGGTGATGTCGATCATGGCCGTGCTGGCCCTGCTGATCATCGTGTTCGGCGTGATCGTGGTGGTCAGGCTGGCCCTGCGCCCGCTCGACCGCGTCGTCGGCACCGCGGCAGAAGTGGCCTCGATGCCGCTCGACCGCGGCGAGGTCGCCATCACCACCCGCGTGGGAGAGGCCGACACCGACCCCCGCACCGAGGTCGGCAAGGTGGGCGACGCGCTCAACCGGCTGCTCGCCCACGTCGACGACGCGCTCGCGGTGCGGGCCGCGACCGACAAGCGCATGCGACGGTTCGTCACCGACGCCAGCCACGAGCTGCGCACTCCGCTGGCGTCGATCCAGGGCTACGCCGAGCTCACCCGGCAGGACAGCGAGAACCTGCCCGACATCACCGAGTACTCCCTGGCCCGCATCGAGGCCGAGGCCAAGCGCATGAACTCGCTCGTGAGCGACCTGCTGCTGCTCGCCCGGCTCGACGAGGGGCAAGACCTCCATCTCGACGACATCGATCTCGGAGAGATCGTCATCAACGTCGTGAGCGACGCCAAGGCGTCGGCCCCTCTGCACCACTGGACGGCCGACGTGCCCGACGCGCCCGCCCTCGTGCAGGGCGACCGCGAGCGCATGCACCAGCTCGTGCTCAACCTGCTCTCGAACGCCGCCGTGCACACCCCCGACGGAACGGATGTCGCCACGAGCGTGACCCTCGTGACGGGTGATGACGGCCGCGAGTTCGTGGAGCTGCGGGTGAGCGACAACGGGCCGGGCATCACGGCCGAACTCGTGCCCGAGCTCTTCGAGCGCTTCGCGCGCGGCGACTCCTCGCGCTCGCGGCGGGCGGGCAGCAGCGGTCTGGGGCTCGCCATCGTGGCGTCGATCGTCGAGGCGCACGGTGGCACGATCCAGGTCGAATCGGTGGCCGTGCCGACGCCGGGCGCCGCCCAGGGCACGACCTTCACCGTGCGGTTCGAACGCCTCGGGCCGCACCCGGGCGCCGGCCCGAAGACGCCCTCGCGGCCCGAGGGCGCGACCGGCGGCCAGGGCGATCGGCACGCGTCGACGCACGTCGCGCTCTGAGCCGCTGGCCGCGCTGCTCGCGGCGCCGGTCGTCGAGCCGGTCCTCGGGCCGGTCGTCGGGCCGCTCGCCGCGCCCCTCGTCGAGCCGCCCGCCGAGCCGCCCGTCGCGCGCCTCGCTCTCCGTCATAAGCTGTGGCGATGACCTCGCCCGCCGCCCGCGCCTTCACGCGCGACGGCCGCACGATGCTCATCACCGAGAGGGGGTCGGTCGATGGGCCGACCGGCCGCACCTTCCTGCTGCTGCACGGCATCGGCATGGGGCACCGCTACTTTCGTGAGCTGGCCGACGACCTCGCGCGCAGCGGGCGCGTTCTCGCGGTCGACCTGCCCGGATTCGGCGACGCACCCGAGCCCTCGGAGCCGCTCGACATGACGGCATCCGGAGACTTCATCGCCGACTTCATCGAGGCCGAGGGCATCGAGCGCCCGGTGCTCGTCGGGCACTCGATGGGGTCGCAGGTGGCGGTCGAGGCACTGGCGCGGCATCCGCAGCTCTTCGACCGGGCGGTGTTGATCGCGCCGACCGTGAACGCCACCGAGCGCACCCTCTGGCAGCAGGCCGCCCGGCTCGCGCAAGACCTCGCCATCGAGCACCCGCGCGTGATCGGCATCGGGCTCGTGCACTACCTCAAGACCGGGCCGCGGTGGTATCTCAAGAAGCTGCGCACGATGCTGGCGCACCGGGTGGAGGAGTCGCTGCCGCACATCCGGGCCTCGGTGCTCGTGGTGCGGGGCGAGGTCGACTACGTCTGCCCGCGAGCGTGGGTGCAGGTGGTGGCGCGCACGATTCCCGAGGCGCGGCTGGTGGAGATCGCCGGTCGCGGCCACGAGACGATGGTGACGGATGCCTCGGTGGTGTCACGTCACATCGTCGAGCACGTCTCGCGCTGAGCGCGTCAGGTGGTGCGGCGGCGCATCGGCTCCACCTCGGGGCGGGCTGAGGGCTGGGGGGACGTCGGGCGCCCGCCGCCGAGCGAGAGGGTGGCCGCGAACCCGACGGCCAGGAAGGCCGCGGCGGCGAAGGCCGAGTACTTCGTGCCGTCGGAGAAGGCGGCCTTGGCGTCGGTGACGACCCCGGCCATCGAGGCATCGTTCTCGAGACCGGCGATGGCCGCGCCCGAGCTGTCGACGATCTGCGACACGAGCTGATCGCGCTGGGCATCGGGCACGCCGCTGTCGGCGAGGGCCGCATCGAGCTGGGCCGACGCGGTGGTGAACAGCACGGTGCCGAGTATGGCGATGCCGAGCGCCGAGCCGATCTGCCGCGCCGTGCTCTGGGTGCCGGAGCCCTGCCCGCTCTGCTCGACCGGCACGTCTTTCAGCACCACGCCGGTCAGCTGGGCGGTGGCCAGGCCCACGCCGAAGCCGTAGACGAACAGCAACGGGATGAGCAGGCCCCAGGCGGTGTCGGGTGCGATCACGAGGCCGAGGCCGGCGATGCCCACGATCTCGGCGCCGAGACCGACCCGCACGATGACCACGGGCGAGATGCGGTTGCCGAAGGCGCCGGCGAAGCCCGAGGCCACGAACGAGCCGATGGCGAGCGCCACGAGGATGAATCCGGTCTGCAGGGCGTCGAAGCCCAACACGTTCTGCAGCCACAGCGGCAGCGAGAGGATGATGCCGAACTCGCCGAGCGACACGATCATCGCCGCGAGGTTGCCGTTGCGAAAGCTCGGGATGCGGAAGAGGTCGAATGCGAGCATGGTGCTGCGGCCGAGGCGCAGGCGGCGACGGCCCCAGAGCACGAACGCCGTGCCGGCGACGAGGGTGACGGCGAACGAGACGGGCACGGGCGAGAGGGCGAACGGCCAGGTGGCGCCGCCGACCGTCGGTGGCGTGTCGGTCAGCCACCAGCCGTAGGTGCGGCCCTCGATCAACCCGAACACGAGGGTGGCGCTCGTGATCACCGAGAGCACGGCGCCGACGACGTCGACCCGCCGGCCGGGTAGCGGGCGGCCGGTGTCGTCGACGGCGGCGGGTTCGCGCGACTCCCGCACGAACAACAGAATGCCGATGATGATGACGACACCGAGGGGGATGTTGATGCCGAAGGCCCAGCGCCACGAGAAGTAGGTCGTGAGCCAGCCGCCCAGCAGCGGGCCGACCGCGGTCATGCCGCCGATGGTCGAGCCCCACACGGCGAACGCGATCGCGCGCTCGCGGCCGCGGAACGTGGCGTTGATGATCGAGAGCGTGGTGGGCAGCACCATGGCGCCGCCGATGCCCTGGATGACCCGGGCGCCGATGAGCAGGTCGCCCGACTGGGCGAGTGCGGCGAACACGCTCGCGCCGGCGAACACGGCCACGCCGACGAGCAGGATGCGCCGGCGACCGTAGCGGTCGGCCAGCGTGCCGAACACGAGCAGCAGCGCGGCGAAGACGAGCGTGTACGACTCCTGCACCCACTGCACCTGGGTCGACGTGATGCCCAGGTCGTCGATGATCGACGGGATGGCGACGTTGACGATGGTGGAGTCGACGATGATGAGCGCGACGGCGATGCTGATGAACACCAGGCCCAGCCACCGGCGGCGAGCGGTCATGCGCGCGCCTTCCGGGCTGCGGCCACGGCGGCGATGCGGATGACGACGGTCGCCACGAGCACGGCGGCCGCGGTCGCGACGGCCGTCGACGCCACCGGGGCGGAGACGAGTTCTCCGGTGGTGCGCGAGACCGCGAGCCACGCGAGGCCCCAGGCCAACGAGAGCGCGGGAGCCAGCCGGCCCCGGCCGTAGGCGGCGAGGCCGATGCCGGCGAGGCCCGCCACGACGACGACGGCGATGCCCCAGCCGTCGGGCGGCCACGAGAAGCCGTCGAAGCCCGCCACCATCAGTCCGGCGGTGAGGTTGGCGGCGGTCGCCACGCAGACCCAGCCGAGGTAGAGACCGACGGTGCCGTCGAGCACGATCGATTGCACACTGAGGATCCAGGCGGCGTTGAGCAGCAGGGTGACGGCCACGGGATAGCCGAGGGCGCGCTGCCGGGCGCGGGCGGTCTGCTTCGGCAGGAACTGCCACACGGCGTAGGCGAGCAACCCGGCGTAGATGACGCTCCAGATCGAGAACGCCGGACCGGCGGGGGCGATCAGGGTGGAGTCGGCGCCGAGCGCGCCTCCCGCGGCATCCTGGATCGGCGTTCCGCCGGCGGCCCCGGAGCCGACGAACGCGCCGACGACGGCGATCACCGCGCTCGCGGCCACCACGACCTGGCGCACGCGGTCGCCCGGCCGCACCGGGCCGTTCGCCGCGGAGTGGGGGCCCTCGTCGGGCCTGGTGCTGACATCGGCTGGCTGGGGCATGGCGAGTCCTCCGGTTCGCGTCTCGGACAATTCGCTAACCAGCTTAGTTACTTCTTCACTGAACGGCATTGCCGCTGTCGAGCCGATCGCGCCGCGGGGTACCGTGGGGCATGGTCGCTCCCTCGCCGTCGGCCCGCGGCTGGTCGTTCGCGCGGGGCCTCGTCTCGGGCCCCAACCGCCCCGCCTTCGTGGTGGCGCTGATCGTCGCGGTGTTCGCGGCGCTCTTCGTGGCGTCGTACAGCCTGGCGCTCGGCGATCCGCAGCCGCACGACGTGCCGATCGGAGAGGTGACGGGGCCGATGAGCGCCGATCAGCTCGAAGAGGCGCTCGAAGACGTCAGCGGCACCTCGTTCGACGTGTCGAGCTATCCGTCGCTCGACGCCGCGAAGGCCGCCGTGGAGCAGCAGCTCATCTACGCGGTGTTCGACAGCTCGGCCGGAGCGGCCGATGGCGCCCCGGCGGGCACCCCGTCGGCGGCCGACCTTTACGTCTCCAGCGCCTCGGGCGCGTCGGTGGCGCGGTTGATCGAAGACGACGCGACGAGCCTCGGCCAGAAGCTCGGCGTCACGATCACCGTCACCGACCTCAACCCGCTGAACCCCAACGACCCGAACGGCCTGGTGATGTTCTACGTGGCCCTCGGCTCGATCGTGCTCGGCTTCGTCGGGGCCGTGCAGACCCGGGTCAACGCGCCGCACCTGACCCTCGGCGGCGAGCTCGCCTGGGACGCCGTGCGGGCGGTGCTCGTCGGCGGCATCGTCGCCCTGACCATCGGACCGATCCTGCACTTCGACGATTTTCCGTTCGTGCCCGTCTGGGCCGTGCTCACCGCGACGGTCTTCGTGGCGGGAACGGTCTACAGCTTCTTCCGGGTGGCGATCGGCGGCCAGTGGGCGCTCCTGCCGACCTGGGTGCTGTTCGTGCTGATCAGCAATCCGTCGTCGGGCGGGGCGGTGGCCTCGCAGCTGCAGCCGCCGTTCTTCGAGTTCGTCGGGCGGTGGCTGCCGACCGGCGCGACCGTGCGGGCGCTGCGCGACCTCACCTACTTTCCCGGCAGCCCGCATCCGGAGCCCTACCTCGTGCTCGGCGGATGGCTCGTCGCCTCGATCGTGGCGTTCGTCATGGTGCGGCGGCGCAAGTACGGTCTCGGGCGCATCCCCTGACGGGTGCTGACCGACTCAGCCGCGGGCCGGCAGCTCGCCCTGCACCACGCGGCCGCGCGAGACGACGGCCACGATGTTCGCGGTGTCGAGCGCGTCGATCTGCTCCCACGGCCGGCCGCGCAGCACGATGAAGTCGGCGAGGTGCCCGGGCGTCAGACGGCCCACCCGCGTCTCGCGGCCGATGGCCCGAGCGGCCCGGGTCGTCGCGGCCTCGAGGGCGCGGCCGGGGGTCCAGCCGAAGATCGAGGCCATCAGCCGCACCTCGGCCATCTGGTCGCCGAAGCGCACGTGGTGACCGTTGGCGTCGGTGCCCAGCACGAAGTCGACGCCGGCGTCGGCGGCCGCGCGCATCAGGGCGTCGCGCTGCTCGACCAGCTCGGCCGCCTTGGCCGACTGCTCGGGCGAGACGCCGTTCTCGCCCCCCGCGATGCGGTCGTTGATCAAGAGGGTGGGCGCGACGGTGATTCCCGCATCGACGATGCGGCGGGCCTGCTCGTGAGAGAGGAGGGTGCCGTGCTCGATCGAGTCGACCCCGTGCTCGAGCGCGGCATCGATGCCGGCGGCGGTGTGCGCATGAGCGGCCACCCGCAGGCCGAGCGCGTGCGCCTCGTCGACGATCGCGTCGATCTCGGCGCTCGTGTAGTTGCGCCAGGCGCTCTTGTCGCCCACCGACAGCACGCCGCCGCTGGTGGCGATCTTCACGCCGTCGGCCCCCGCTCTGGCCCAGTGCCGCACGAGCTTGCGACACTCGTCGGGCCCGTCGGCGAGCGGTTTGCGCAGCGGGAAGGCCGGAGGGATGAACAGGTCGCCGTGCCCGGCGGTCATGCTCACCATGCCGTGCGCGAGCACCCGCGGCCCCGCCACGACGGCGTCGTCGATCGCCCGCCGCATCGAGAACTGGATGTCGTCGGCCGAGAGGTCGCGCACCGTGGTGACGCCGGCGCGCAACGCCGTCATCGCGTTGGCGAGGCCGTGCAGCGTCTGCTCCTCGGGCCGGGTCACGAGCGGCCAGGTGAGGAAGTCGGCGGGCCGCGAACCCGCGTTGCCCACGAGGTGCACGTGCGTGTCGATGAGGCCCGGGATGACGCTGAACTCGCCGGATGCCTCGGTCGCGGCATCCGCGGGCCGCACGTCGGTGATGACGCCGTCGGTGCCGTCGAGGGCCCACTCCAGGGTGCTCGTGCCGCGCGGGGCCTCGCCGTCCCAGAGGGCGATGTCGGTGATGCGGTTCATTCCAGCAGGGTATCGCGGCGGAATCGTGCGTGCAAAACGTTTTGTGGATGGGTAGAGTTCTGCCATGACCTCGGAACGCCCGCGCTCGGCGACGATCAAAGACGTCGCCCGGGTGGCACAGGTGAGCATGACCACCGTGTCGCACGCTCTCTCGGCGAAGCGGCCGGTGAACGCCGAGACCGCCGAGCGCATCCAGGCCGCCATCGACGCCCTCGGCTACGTGCCGCATTCGGCCGCCCGCACGTTGCAGGCCGGCAAGACGTTCATGCTCGGGCTGGTGGTGCCCGACGTGTCCGACCCGTTCTTCGGCCGGCTCGCGGTGGCGGTGGAGCGCGCCGCCGACGAGAACGACTACGGCGTGGTGCTCAGCAGTTCGAACGGCGCGCCGGCCCGCGATGCGCGCTACTTCAACCTGCTGCGCTCGCGGTCGATCGACGGGCTCATCTATGTGGCCGGGTCGCTGCGGCGCGACAACCAGCTGGCCGAGCTGGCGCGGTCGTTCCCGATCGTGCTGGCCGACGAGTGGGTCGAAGGGCTCGACGGCATCCCGCTGATCGCCTCCGACAACCGCGAGGGCGGGCGGCTCGTCGGCGCACACCTGCGCGACCTCGGGCACACCTCGGCGGCCGTGCTCGCGGGGCCGAGCGGGCTGCGGTCGGCCGAGGAGCGGGTGGCGGGGTTCCGCGAGGTCTTCCCCGACGCCGAGGTGCTCGCGGGCGACTTCAGCGAGGCCACCGCGTTCGCCCGCACGGCCGAGCTGGTGGCCAGGCGGCATCCGTCGCCCACCGCGATCTTCGCCTCGAACGACCTCGCGGCCTTCGGGGTGCTCGATGCGCTCGCGGCCGCCGGTCTGGCGGTGCCGACGGATGTCTCGGTGGTCGGTTTCGACGACGTGGCACTCGCCCGCCGCATCGCCCCCGCCCTCACCACCGTGCGCCAGGCCGTCGACGAGATCGGGCGGCAGGCCACCCAGACCCTGCTCGAATTGGTGGCTGGCGACGCGCCCTCGGCGGTGCCGCCGTGCCCCGTCGAGCTCGTCGTGCGCGCGAGCACGGCTCCGCCCCCCTCCCCGTCCTCCCCGTCCCCTTCCGGAAAGGCCCGCCTGTGACCCGTGTGCTCCTCGTCGGCGAATCGTGGTTCGTCCACTCCATCCACCAGAAGGGGTTCGATTCGTTCACGACCTCCGAGTTCACCCTCGGAGGCGTCGAGTTCGTCGCCGCCCTGCGCGCCGCCGGCCACGAGGTCACCCACGTTCCGTGCCACGAGATCACCACCCGGGTGCCGGGCACGGCTGCAGAGCTCGGGGCGATCGCCGACGTGATCGTGGTGTCGGATGTCGGGGCGAACACGTTCCAGCTGCCGCCGGCCACGTTCACCCGCTCCGAGCAGCAGCCCGACCGCACCGAGGCCCTGCGCGGTTTCGTGGAGCAGGGCGGAGGACTGCTCATGGTGGGCGGCTACATGACGTTCTCGGGGGTCGACGCGAAGGCGCGGTGGGGGCGCACCCCGCTGGCGGCGGCGCTGCCGGTCACGGTGCTCGACCGCGACGACCGGGTCGAGCTGCCGGCCGGGGCGGCCGCCGAGACCCGGGCCCCGCACCCGATCACCGCCGGGCTGCCGACCGTGTGGCCGAACCTGCTCGGCCTCAACGAGGTGACGGTGCGCGAGACGGCCACCGAGCTCGCGACCTGCGCGGGGCATCCGCTGCTCGTGGTGGGCGACTACGGCCGGGGCCGCTCGGGCGCGTTCACCTCCGACATCGCGCCGCACTGGGCGCCGGCCGGGTTCGTGGAGTGGGATGGTTACGGGCCGCTGTTCGACCGAACGGTGCGCTGGCTGGCAGGAGAGGAACTCGCATGACCGGCACCGCCCGAACCAGCACCGACCGAACCGGCACCGACCGAACCGGCACCGACCGAACCGGCTCCGCCCGAACCGGCACCGACCGAACCGGCTCCGCCCGAACCGGCACCGCCCGGATCGACGACGGCGCGCACGCCGACTCGGTCACCATCGCGAGCGGCTCCGACACCGTCGACACCGTCATCACGCACGCGACCGTGCTCGCCCGCACCACCCGCCCGGCACCCGGCTACCCCGACCTGCCCCGTGACGACACCGCGGCGCGGGGAACGGCGACCTTTCTCGCCGACCACGCCATCGGCATCCGCGACGGGGGCATCGTGTGGGTCGTGCCCACCCACGAGGTGGAGGTCGCGGTGCTCGCCCAGGCCGCCGTCATCGACGCCCACGGCCAGGTCGCCATTCCGGGGCTGATGAATTCGCACACCCACTCGCCGATGACGATGTTCCGCGGGTCGGCCGAAGACGTGCCGACCAACGAGTGGTTCAACAAGCACATCTGGCCGATGGAGGTGAACCTCACCGAGCGCGACGTGATGCTCGGCGCGCAGCTCGCGGTCGGCGAGATGCTGCTCGCGGGGGTCACGAACTTCGCCGATCACTACTTCTCGACCGACGCGATCGCCGAGGTCGTGGCCGCGAGCGGCGCCAGGGGCCTGCTCGCCTCGACCTTCTTCTCGTCGGAAGGGCCGGCCGGCGTCGAGCGCTCGGCCGCCTTCGCCGAGCGCTGGAACGGAGCCGCGGGCGGCCGCATCACCACCGCCATGGGGCCGCACGCCACCTACACCGTCGACGACGCCGATCTCGTGACCACCGCCGAGCACGCCCGCCGGCTCGGCGTGCGCACCCACATCCACGCGGCCGAAAGCCTGGGCCAGACCGAGTCGAGCCTGGCGAAGCGGGGCGTGACACCGGTGCAGGTGCTGCACGACACCGGCATCCTCGAGACCGGGGCGATCATCGCCCACGGTGCCGGCATCGTCGAGAGCGACCTCGAGTGGCTGGTGCCCTACGCCGACCGCGTCGCCGTGGCGTCGTGCCCCAAGGTCTACATGAAGCACGCGCACACCACCACCCCGGTGCGGATGCTGCACGACGCGGGCATCACCGTGGGCCTCGGCACCGACGGGCCGGCGTCGCACAACACCCTCGACGTCCTCGAGAGCATGCGCATGCTCTCGCTCAAGCAGAAGGACGCCCTGCTCGACGCCACCTGGCTCACCTCGGCGCACGCCCTCGACATCGCCACCCGGCAGAGCGCCGCGACCTTCGGGCTGCAGGATTCGCTCGGCTCGCTGCTGCCCGGCTACCGTGCCGACATCGTGCTGATCGACGTGCGCAAACCGCACCTGCAGCCGATGCACGACCTGGCCGCGGCCCTCGTGCTGAGCGTCAAGTCGAGCGACGTGACGACGGTGCTGGTCGACGGGCGGGTCGTGGTCGAGAACGGCCGTCTGACCACGATCGACACGGATGCCGCGGCCGAGGAACTCACACGGCGCATCCCCGAGCTGACCGATCGTTCGCGCGGGTCGATCCAGGAGTACGCACCGTGAGCGCCGTCGCGCGGGCGGGGGGGGCGGGCTCGTGATCGAGGCCTACTCGACGCCCTGGGTCGACGTGGCGGCCCACTTCGAGCGGGCCGGCAGGGCCGCGCCCGGCGACACCGCCGCGGCGGCATCCGGCTTGGCCCTGCTGCCGTTCGGGGCCCTCGAGCAGCACGGCCCCCAGCTGCCGTTGGGCACCGACACCGCGACGGCCGTGGAGGTGGCCCGGCGGCTCGCGGAGCGGCTCGACGCCGTGCTGCTGCCGCCCGTGCACTACGGCGACACCTGGAACAACGCCGGCTACCCGGGCACGGTGTCGCTCTCGCCCGAGACCGTGACCGCCATCGCGGTCGACATCGGTCGGTCTCTCGTGGGGTCGGGCGCCCGCGGGCTCGTGATCGTGAACGGCGACTGGGGCAACCGGCAGCCGCTCTATTCCGCCGTGCGCCGGCTGAACGCCGAGGGCGTGCTTGCTACCATCGCCCTCGACTACCCGGGCATGGACTCGGCGATCGAGCGCGTGCGCGAGAGCGCCGGGGCGGCTCCGGGTCTCAATCACGCCGAGGAGGTCGAGACGTCGATCATGCTCGCCGTCGCGCCCCAGACCGTGCGGGTCGACCGCTACGTGTCGTCGTATCCGGTGTTCCCGAGCGATTTCGGCACCCGCCCGATGCAGCTGCATCCGTTCTCGGAGTCGGGGGTGTTCGGCGACCCGTCATCGGCCACCGCCGCCAAGGGCGAGGCGATTCTCGCCGCCACGGTCGAGGGGTCGCTCGCGGTGCTCGCCGACTTCGTGGAGGGGCTGCCCGGGCGGAGCTGACCCGACCGTGGTGCTCGACGAGGCGCTCGACAAGCTAGCGCCCGATGGCCGCCGGGGGTAACCGAGCTCACATTGGTGACCAGTCTGAGGTCAGGTAGCGGAGAGACGCTATCGATGCAGCGCTCATATCGGGAGATCAGTTCTTGACGACAGGGCTGGGCTTCTGCGCTTCTCGCAGACGACTGGCGGCGGTGGGCGCCCGTTCGGTTCTGAGGTCGGCGTTCCGAGTCTCGCGGGCGACGAGGATCACGGTCAGGGAGATCACTGCGACGGCGACGAGGTAGAGGGAGATCGGGATCGTGCTGTCGAACGTGGAATAGAGGGTGGCGGCGATGATCGGGGTCAGCGCGCCGCCGAGGATTCCGCCGAGGTTGTAGCCCAAGGCAGACCCGGTGTACCGCACGGAGGTGCCGAACAGCTCGCTGGTGAAGGCCGCGAGCGGGGCGTAGACCACCCCGTAGGAGGCCATGCCCCCGATGAGGGCGATAAGGACCGGCGCGAATTCTCCGGTGTCGAAGAGTGCGAAGAAGGGGAACGCCCACGCGATCATCGCGACGGAACCGGCGATGATCACCGGGCGGCGTCCGATCCGGTCGGAGAGCGCGGCTGCTGCCGGGATGATGAGGGCGTTCGTGGCAACCGCGAAGATGAGGGCGGACAAGATCGTGGTGCGGTCGAAGCCGCGCACCGTGGTGCCGTAGCTGAGTGCGAAGGTGGCGATGAGGTAGAAGGTGGCGAACTGGCTGACGTTGACCCCGGCGACCATCGCGATCTCCTTCGGATACCGGCGGAGCACCTCCAGCAGGGGTGGTCGCCGGCGCTCCGGGTCGTGTCGGCGTGCCTCTGCCTGGAGGTACAGCGGCGACTCGCTGACGTGCCTGCGCACGTAGAGTCCGACGGCGATGAGCAGGAGGCTGAGGAGGAATGGCACGCGCCAGCCCCAGTCGAGAAACTGCTCGGCCGGAAGAATCGCGCCCATCATCATGAACAACAGGGATGACGCGACGAAGCCAGCGACGGGGGCCGCGTTGTTCAGTCCCGTGTAGAACCCTCGCCGGTCGGGGGGCGCGTGTTCGGCGAGCATGAGCACGCCGCCGGTGTACTCCCCGCCGTACCCGAAGCCTTGCGCGAATCTCAGCACGGTGAGGATGACGGGTGCGCTGACGCCGATCGCCGCGTACGTGGGCAGCACCCCGATGAGGAACGTGCTGACGCCCATGAGCATCAAGGTGATGATCAAGGTGCGCCGGCGACCGAGACGGTCACCGATGTGCCCGAACACGATCGCGCCGAGGGGACGGCCGATGAAGGAGATCGCGAAGGTCGAGAGCGACAGCAGGGTGGCGGTCGTCGGGTCGGATGCGGAGAAGAACAGCGGCCCGAACACCAGCGCGGCCGCGGTGCCGTAGAGGTAGAGGTCGTAGGCCTCCAATGCTGTGCCGACGACACTGCCCACGACGACTCGCCGAAGCTGGCGGGGCGTGGCGGGCATGGTGGTCATCGCTCCGTCGTACAGGGCCGACCGGCCCGCGCGCAAATGGTGCGCTCCCGCACGGGGGCCGGTCGACCCATCCGACGCCGTCGGAGGGGGCTTCAATCCTCCGCCTGCGTGTCGCCGACTGCCGTCGAGTGCGACACGTCGTGCCATTCAGCTTGTTCGCGGGCAACCAGAGCCACCTTCGCCGACACGGTGGCGAAGGAGTCGGCACCCAGCTGGAGGCGTTCGGGCACTGTGCCCCGGTGGGCGAGGTCGACGATGACAGCTGCAGCCTTCACGGGGTCGCCTTCTTGTGCATTGTTGGTGTCGGCCGCCCATCGACGCGTCGCGCCCGCAGTGTCGGCGTAGTCGGGGATGCAGGTCGCGGCTTCGACGAGGCTCGAGCTGTCGAGGAAGTTGGTGCGGAACGCACCGGGCTCGATGGCGACCACGCTGATGCCGAGGGGTGCGAGCTCTTTGCCGAGTCCTTCCGAGATCGCTTCGACGGCGAACTTCGTCGACGCGTAGACACCCCAGCCGGGTCTGGACACGAAGCCTGCGACGGAGGAGATGTTGATGATGGTGCCGGAGCGTTGGTGCCGAAGCGTCGGCAGCACTCCCCGGGTGACGGTCAGCAGCCCGAAGACGTTGACCTCGAAGACGGCACGCACCTCGGCGTCACTGGCTTCTTCCGCCGCGCCGAGCAGACCACGGCCGGCGTTGTTGACGAGAACGTCGATGCGGCCGAAGCGCTTGGTTCCCTGCTCGACGGCCTGTGCGACCTCGCCGGCGTCGGTGACATCCAGTGGAAGCGCCAGGAGTACGTCGGCCGCGTCGGGAAACTGTTCAGTGATGGTCTCGGGGCGGCGGGCGGTGGCGATGACCTGGTCGCCGCGCGAAAGGGCTTGACGGACGATCTCGATGCCGAAGCCGCGGGACGCTCCGGTGATGAACCACACGGACATGATTTCTCCTTCTCTTGGGGTGGTGGGACCGTGCCAGTCGCAGGGTCACGCGGGGTCTCCGGAACGTGAGTCCCGCACCGCCTGGGCGTGCTGAGCGGCCCACTCCACGGCGACGTCGGCGACGTCCTCCCATCCCTGCTGCCCGACGATGCGGTGGGAGCGGCCGGGGAACTCCCGATACTCGACGACGGCCGGGCCCTCGGAGTATCGCCGCAGGAGGGCCTTCTGCACCGCCAGGGGTGCGACGTGGTCGATCTCACCGCCGATGATCAGCAGGGGGGCGCGATCCGGCTTGAGGAAGTCGACCCGGGTGATGCCCTTCTTCGCCTGGGGGATGGCCAGCACGCCCTCGAAGAAGAGCCTGTTGTACGAGGGGATGGCATTCTTCTCCCACTCCGCATCCGATTCGGCGCGGCTGAGGTCGTTGCCGAACGCGTAGTGGAACCGACCCGGGGTGATGGGGGTCGCCGAGTTCTTGCGGAACGGGTTCGTCAGCACGGCCGCTCCGGTGCGCAGTGTGGACCCGCGCAGGGTGAGCACGCCGGCGGTGTTTCCGGGTTCGACGGCCACCCCCGCCACACCGAGGCCTCGGTCGAGGAGCATCAGGGTGAAGATGGCGCCGAACGAATGACCCATGATGATCGGCGGCTCGGGCAGGGCGCGGATGATGCGGTCGTAGTGGTCCACGACCTCCAGGAGGCCGACCCCCTCCAGTGCGTGAGGGTCGGCGCGCACCTGGGCTGGAGTACGGTCGCCGATCCCGGGCCACGCCGGGGTGATCACCTCGTGACCGCGGGCGCGGAAACGTTCAGCCCATCCGTCCCAGCTGGCGGGCGTCATCCAGAGGCCGTGTATCAGCACGATCGGTGGCAAGTTCGTGGGCATCGGTTCGTCCTTCGCGGTCGTCTTCGTGGTGGGTGGGAGGAATGGTGGTCGTGCTGGTGGCCGGTTCACGCCAGGTCGGTGGCGGCAGCCGACACCCGCTGACGGTCCAGCTCCGCGCGCACCTCGTCGGCCTTCGCGCCGACGGCCGCAAGGGTGTCGCTGCCGAGGAAAAGACGAGCGGGAAAGCCGCCGCGGTCGACGGCGTCGACGATGGCCTCGGCACCCTTGACGGGATCACCGGGCTGGTTGTGGTTCGCGCCGGCAGCCATGGTGCGCACATCCCCCACCGGACCGGACTCGTAGTCGCTGATGCCGGCCGAGACGGCGAGGCTGGAGCCGTCGAGGAAGTCGGTGCGGAAGTAGCCGGGCTCGACGATGCCGGCGGTGATGCCGAGCGGAGCCAGCTCGTCCCGGAGCGCCTCGGTGTAGCCCTCGAGGGCGAACTTGGTCGAGCAGTAGACGCCGAAGCCGACGGCGCTGGCGAAGCCGCCGACGGAGGAGATGTTCACCACAGTGCCGCGGGCCTTCTCGCGCATGACGGGTAGCACAGCACGGGCGATCGCCAGTGGTGCGAAGACGTTGACCTCGTAGATCGACCGGATGTCGGCATCCGTGGCTTCCTCGACGGCACCCAGCAGGCCGCGCCCGGCATTGTTGATGAGCACATCGATGGTGCCGAAGGCAGCGACAGCTGCCGCGACCGCCGCGTCGATCTGGTCGGCGTCGGTGACGTCGAGGGAGACCGGAAGGAGGTTCTCGCCGGCGTCGGGAAAGCGGTCACGAACCTGCTGGGCGTTGCGTGCGGTCGCGATGACCTGGTGGCCTCGGTCGAGGGCGGCTCGGGTCAGCTCTGCGCCGAATCCTCGCGATGCTCCGGTGATGAACCAAGTACTCATGGGGTGGTGTCCTCTTGACGGTCGTTACGGATGGGGAGCCCTGACCTGAGCCGGGGCACGACGTGAGTCAACCGGTCGATGGCGCTTGTGTGGGGCCCGTGCCTGGGCCTGTTCTGCCCGGGTCCGTCAGACCCCCCTTGTCCCGATCAGGTCGCGTGAGCGAGGCGCATAATGAGGTCTCATGATCGAACGATCCGAACTCGGCGCCTTCCTTCAGGCTCAGCGGGCGCGCCTGCGCCCAGCCGATGTGGGGCTCGCGCCCGATCAGGTTCCCCGCCGCGTTCCCGGGCTGCGCCGCGAGGAAGTCGCTCGCCTGGCCGGGCTCAGCACCGACTACTACACGCGCTTGGAGCAGGGCCGAAAAGACTCGCCGTCGGAGGGGGTGCTGAACGCCATCGCCCGCGCTCTCCACCTCGATGAGATCGGCCGGCAGCACCTTCTCGACCTGGCCCGCCCGGTTGGGTCGGTCACCGCACCGCGCACGCCGCCGGCGCAGCGGGTGCGCGCCAGCACCCGCCAGCTGATGGAGTCGTGGGCTGATCAGCCCGCCCTGCTGCTCGGTCGACGCCTCGACGTGCTTGCCACCAATGCGCTCGGCCGCGCGCTCCTGTTCGATTTCGGCACGCTGCCTCCGGCGGAGCGCAACTACCTTCGCTGGCTGATGCTGCATCCTCACGCCCGCGTGCTCTACCGCGACTGGGAAAGCGTGGCGTCGGAGATGGTGGCGGCGCTCCGTCGTGAGGCCGGCCGTCATCCCGACGATCCGTCGATCATCGACCTCGTCGGTGAACTGGTGGTGCGAAGCGAGGAGTTCGCGGGCTGGTGGGCCGATCAGCGGGTGACCGCCCATACCCACGGCGTCAAGCGCTTCCACCACGAACTGGTGGGTGACCTCGAGCTGGACTGGCAGGGTCTGGCCCTGCCCGGTGACGAGGACCAGACCATCTACGTGTATCACGCACCCCCCGGCTCGCCGGCCGCCGAGAAGCTCGGGCTGCTCGGAAGCTGGATCGGATCGGCCCCGGCCGCAGCCGGACGGAATCCCGAGACCGCAACCGGAGCCGAATCGGCGGTCGACGAACCGGCCTGACATCAGGCGCCGGGGGCGGTGTGAGTCGCGGGCGCGCCCGGGAGACGTTCCGACAGCTCGAACATGTTGCCCCACGGGTCGCGGAAGAATGCCAACCGGGCGCTGATGTCGTCGAGCTCGAACGGCTCGTTCACGACGTCGACACCGCGGCGACGGAGTTCGGCGAGAGTGTCGTCGACGCTGTCGACCGACAGGCAGACATGGTTGTACCCGTTCACGACGAGACTCGCGTCGACGTCGGCGTATTCGGCCTGGGGTTCCGCACCCGGCCCGGCAAGAATTTCGAGGTGAAACTCGTCCTGATTCGGCGGGCTCACGTAGGCGAGGGTCAGATCGCCGTAGGGCCAGATCTGCAGCACGCGCCAGTCGAGCTTGTCGACCCAGAACGACCTGGCGTCTTCGAAGTCCGGGTAGCGGATTCCGGTGTGATGCCCTCGCATCGACGCGAATGGCGACGACGGATTCGGGGCGGGATCGGCGGGCAATGGCACGAGTGTGCTCCTTTCAGAACGTACGGATGCTTTGTACGTGACGACACCGTAGGGAGAATCCGACCCCGTGGTCACTGGATGCGATGACAGGTTCTGCGAGATGCTTTTGTAGCTGGATACGAAACCCTGAGGAGTCGAGGGCTGATGAGTGGGACAACAGGATCACGAGATGCGCTGTTGCACGCGTTCAACGGGAGGGCTTCAACGGTCACGAAGACCGTGATCGGCCGGCTCTACGACAACATGCCGTCGTACCGGGTCGTCCCTCGGGAACAGCTGGCGGAGTCGATCGGGCAGATCATCGCGATCGTCGCCGAGGTGGTGCGATCGGGCATCGTGCCGGCCCCCGACGACATCGTCCAAGCGCGCACATCGGCCGCTGCCCGCGCCCAGCAGGACGTTCCCGTTCAGGACATCATGCGAGCTTTCCGCTTCACGATCGGGGGCATCCACGAGTCGCTGCTCCAGCTGGTCTCCGACCAGGAGATCCCGGCGGCCGAGATGGTGCTCGTCACCGATACACTCTGGCGCTTCAGCGACGCCTACACGACCAGTCAGATCACCGCATTCCAGACGGCCGTCATCGATCGTGCTCTGCATCGGGCGCGGCGCACCCAACAATTTCTCCGGGATCTCGCTGACGGAGTCGAGGATGAGGCCGGAATGCAGCGTCCCGCGCGGGAACTGGGACTCCGCACCGATGGGACGTACGCCGCGGTACGGGCGCGTATCGACGACGGCGACGAAGCCGACCGGCTCCGGCTCGAACTGGAGCAGGATGCCATCCGCCGAGGCGGGTCCGCCCTCTACGCCGTGACCGGCTCCGAGCTTCTCGGTGTCACCGACACGCGGCCCGGGATCATCGGCTCCGCGCACCTCGTGGGTGTCGGCGATTACGTCGGACTGCTCGACGCGGCCGCGTCATTCCGCTCGGCGGAGGTGGCTCGCAACGCTGCAGCTCTCATCGGCATGACAGGCGTAGTCTCCGCTGTGGATCTGGGCTGGAAGATGGCGGCGGCGCACGCCGGCGACGCCAACGCCATCCTTGCTGAACGGTACCTCGAGCCCCTCAGGCGATACGGCACGTTCGGTCGCATGATCGAAGACACCCTCCGGGCCTATCTGGCGGCCGACCGCAGCATCCCCAAGGCCGCCCGCAGCATGCCCGTGCACGTGAACACGTTGCGCTACCGCCTCCGGCGATTCGAAGAACTGACCGGGCGCCCACTCGACGCAACCGCCACGATCGTCGAGTTGAGCTGGGCGCTGGAGATCACGGCTCGGATGGAGACCCGCTGGTCGGATGTGACAGTGGCCGTTCACGATCGATGACCACCCCGCGGGCGTCGGCTGCATCAGGGCGTGGCGACGCTTCTGCGGCATCTCTCGCCGTCGCGCTCACGTCGCGGGCAGCTCGGGCGGCGCGACCCGAGATCTTCCACCAGGCCATTCGCAACGCGCTCGGGCCAGGTGGGAAGACGCCGAGTTGTTCGAGCATGCCGAGGTCATCTCGAAGAGCATCGTGGTGCGCAACCCTGCCGGCGGTCAACGACACGATGTGAATCTGCTCGACGTCGATGGGGCGCCCCGTCGGTGGGATGACTTGGGCCGCCTCGCCGTTTTCGAAGCGCACGAACGGCCCGGTATGCGTACCGCGCATACGAAGTCGCACCCAAACCTGATCGTCGGTCGCAGATGAGCTGACGATGGAGAAGGTGAGGTCGGGGAATGCCGACCGAAGCCAAGCACTGGAGGCCAGCACGCCGCGGGGGCCGGCGGTCTGGCATGCGACAGGCGAGTTGATGGCGGTGGGGTTGTGGAAGTCGTCGGCGACGACCTGGTGAGCCAGTTCGGCGCTCCCCGATTCGAGCACTCGGAAAAGAGCCTCGGCGGTTTCGGTGGGCTGCAACGTGGTCATGTGGATCCTCTCGTATTCGCTGCACACTCTATGCACTGAATATGAGAGCCGCTTTCAGCAAAGCCTGCTAACGGGCGCCGAGTGTCAGCTGAGGAGGAGAGCGGTGGCTCGAGCCAGCAGCCAGCGCTCTGCCTCTTCCCACGACTTGCCGAGGTCTCGGGTGACAGTCGTCCAGGCGTCGATACCGAAACAGAACCAGAGAACTTCTCCGGCCTCAGCGCTCGAGAGAGCAGCGGGGAGGGCGTGCAGGTCGGCGAGATGGTGGGCGGCGACATCGAGGAGTTCACTGTACTGGCCGGTGAGTCTGGTGCGCACGCCGGCTCCCTCGGGCATGCTCGCGGTCGAGCGGGCCAGTTCGAAGATCGCTTGACTCTGCTCGTTTCCAGCGCGGGTTCCGGATGCGAGAGCGGCGAGGACGGCTGCGGGGTCGCGGAGCTCCTTCACCCGTTCGATGGCCTCTTCCCCTCCCGACTCGGCTTCGGCTCGTGCGATGATGGCGGCGAGGAGTTCGGCTTTGCCGCCAACGCTCGAGTAGACCGTGCGGAGGGATACTCCGGCGCGGGTGGCGACCTCTGCGACCGTGGCATTCGCGTAGCCTTGGGCGGCGAAGAGCGCCAACGCCGAGTTCAGGATCGACTCCCTCGTGTCGTCGGCGGCACCGCGCCGCCTCGTGGAGTCGTACGTGCGTCTTCGTTCTGACGTCATGGCTGCAAGAGTAACTTCGCAGGGCAGGTGACTGGCGACAGAGCGCCGGACGTGTTCACTCCGAGCACTAGGACCGGTGTCAGCGGTGCGGGGTTGAATGAACACAACCGTGAGATGGAGGCCATCGACCATGAACCCC
This sequence comes from Herbiconiux daphne, assembly GCF_024979295.1. GTDB lineage: Bacteria > Actinomycetota > Actinomycetes > Actinomycetales > Microbacteriaceae > Herbiconiux > Herbiconiux daphnes. The sequence continues at coordinate 177,575 of NZ_JANLCJ010000001.1, forward strand.
GTGCTGCTCGTTCCCGGACTTCTCTGTTCGACCGAGATCTGGGCCCCGCAGCAGACCGCGCTCTGGCGTCACCTGTCGGTTCAGGTCGCTTCGACGCTCGGGGGAAACACGGTCGAAGATGTCGCCGCGCAGATCCTCGACGCCGCTCCGGCGCGCTTCCAACTCGCTGGCATCTCCCTGGGCGGCTACATCTGCTTCGAGATCCTCCGGCAAGCTCCCGATCGGGTTGAACGCCTCGCGCTGGTGGACACGTCGGCTCTGCCCGACTCTCCCGAGCAATCCGAAGGGCGCCGCGCCATGCTCACTGCTGCCGAGACCGATTACCTGAAGACCGCGGTCGACGGGCTGATGGCAGTCCTACACCCGGACCGGCAGCAGCGCCCCGACTTCCGCGCAGTCAACGAGCGGATGGCTGCAGCGGTGGGCCTGGAAGGGTTCAGATCACAGACCGAGCTGGCCATGACCCGGCCCGACTCGCGGCCCGACCTCGGGGCCATCGCCGTGCCGACCCTGGTGCTCGTCGGTGACAGCGATGCCCTGACGCCTCCTGCCCGATCCGAAGAGATCGCGACCGGCATCCCTGACGCCGCGCTCATGATCGTTCCCCAGAGCGGGCACGCCTCGACCCTCGAGCAACCCGAGTTCGTCAACACTGCCCTAGTCGACTGGTTCACGCGTCGAGCGTAGGAAGAGATCGGCCTGCGGGCCCGGATGACGGACGTCGCCGCTGTCCTGCTGTGTGGATCGTTCTGCGGTGCGATGGGCGCTGTCCTAGAGTGCTGCCATGGAGATCGAGCCCCGTCTCGTCGAGTGCACAGCTGCTGACGCCACAGCGGCGGCGCTGTTTGCTGCTCAGGAACGAGAAGTGATGCGACGATACGGCGAGGACGACCCTGGGCCCAGCCCCGGCGCGACCGATCCGACGGTGCTTCTCTACCTGGGCGAGGATGCGGTGGGCTGTGTGGTTATGGCTCCCGGGGAAGAGTTCGGTGAGATCAAGCGAATGTTCCTCGATGAATCGGCGCGAGGCAAGGGATACAGCCGGCTGCTGTTGAACGCCGCGGAAGACCTCGCGCGCCGCGAAGGAGTCACGACGCTACGCCTTGAAACGGGCACCGAGCAGCCGGAGGCGATGGGCCTGTATGCCCGATCCGGCTACACCCCGATTCCCGGCTACGGCTACTGGAAACACGACCCTGCGGTTCGCTGTTTCGAGAAGCAGCTCGAGCACGTCTGACCGGCGCGAGTGCGCTGAAGCCGCTCCGTTGGATGATCGGTCAACGCAGGTTGACACGGGTGTAGCCCCGGAGCCTCATCCCGCGATGCCGTCTCGCTGAGCCCAAGGATCGCCTCTGAGACACCCCGCTCGATGAGATGACATTGCAAGACAAGAAGCGGCGCCGAGTTTGCGGGGGAGTGACGTAGTGCCTGTTCAAAAATCGGGTGTCTCGAAAACTTTTGCTTTCCGAGACGCGAATATTGTGCCAAGTACGCCTCATGAGACGGTTGCGATCTAATCAGGGCGGCGTGCCAACCATCGTGAGAGCCATTTGTGCATGTGGCCGCCGAGCCGCCGGTCAGCGGCCACATGCGCGATATTCTGTACCTCCGGATGGCCCGCGCTGGGTAAGCCACCCCGAAGGCGAAAGCAGAGGCGTGCCTACTCCAACGTGGGAATCGCAGTTTCTTGGTTCACGGCAGGGATGAGGTACTCGCCTAGAACGGTCGTGCCGTCTGTTGCGTAAACCGGGATACTGCGATCGACGCTTCCTACGGTATCGATCCATTCTTGGATCGTCGCAGGGCTTGCGCCGCCGGCGAATAGGTCATTGGCGGTGGCGCTGTCCATGTCGGTCTTGAGGAGATAGCCCCTGGCTCCGTTTGTTGCAGTTGCGGTCATGAGGTCAGGAGAATTTGACGGATCTGCGAGTGCGGAGTTTCCGTACGTCTGCCCGGCCGCGTTCACGGGCCACTCGGGGTTCTCGACCGACGCCGCGCGGTTGGGGTTGTTAGGGTCCCACCACACTGTGTTCGTGGTGTGCTGAATCCAGGTAGCCCCATTCCACCCCCACACGGTGCCCTTTGAAGCTTCTCCTCTAAAGTCGAGGCACGAGGTAGATGCGACGCCATCTGACGATGAGCTGAAGTTCTGAGGGCCGTTGCAGATGAAGCCGAACTCGTCGCGGAGTTCCGCCTTTGCAACGGCCCACTGAACCGGCGTTGCCCCACCCCAAACGCCCGAGAACGTGACGGCGCTTGTACCGGACGAGTTCTTGTTGATCTGGTTGAAGTAGACGTAGTTGGTTGGCCCTGACGACCAGATCGTAAGTGACCCGGTGGTGGCTTGCGCGGCTGCCACCGACGTCATTGAGAATCCCATGACCGCCGTCGCCGCGACTGCCGTCATGATCAATCGCCGGGCTCTTGACCTTGAAGCTCGTTCACCGCTGAGTGCCTTCGACATTTCAAACCCCATTCATTCGTCGAGCCGATATGACTCAACATGAGAGCTATCTTGGCGCGTCTAATCTACACTTGTCTATCAAATTCCTGGTGAACCTCTTCGTTTGCTATTCGCAGTGTTGGGTGACCTGGGGTGAGTCCGTACCGGGGTCGATGATCTCGCCGATCACGGTTGTGCCGTCCGCTTCGTAGACGGGGATGTGGCGGTCTAAGCGGTTCGGCCCGTTGATGTATTCCTGTGCTTCTTCCCAGGTCATGCCGTCAGGACCTGGGGACTCAAGGTCGGCGGCGTAGGCGTATCCGCGCCGGCAGTTGGTGGCCGAGACGGGAACCAGATCCGGGTTTTCAGGGCCCTTTGGGGCGCCGTAGGTCTGGCCGGCTTCGTTGACGCCCCAGTCAGTGTCGATCGTCTTGGTGTACTGGGCGACGATTGACCACTTGGCGTCCGGGGTGGTTTCGATGGTCACGGTCGACTGCTGCTCGAGCGTGAGGGGCACCGCGCCCCATGAGACGGTGTTGTTGCCTCCGTTCCCGCACACCAGGGTGTCGAACTCGCCGAGGGTGAACAGTGCTGGGGTGAGGCAGGTGACGGTGATCTCGATGCCGTTGGCGCCGGCAGGAACGGGACCGAGGTCGAGGGTGTCGGTCCCGGTGAAGGTGCCGGTGATCTGCTCACTGAACTCGGTGACAATCGGGGTGCCTGGCGGGAAGGCAAGCTGGGCAACGGCTACGCCCGCTGTTCCGGAGACAGCGAGCACGGCGGCGGCGGTCGCGCCGATCCACCAGCGCCGCCGTCGAGCGTGCTTCTTTGAGGCGACGTTCTCCAGCAGCACGGTGCGAAGTTCATCGGCGTAGGCGGGTCTGACCTTTAGGTCGTTCACGATCGGTTCCCTTCGACGGTAAAGCTGTGGGCGGAGATACCGTTCAGATTGGCTCGGAGCTTTGCTTTCAGGCGTGAAAATCGCGTTCGGGCGGTGCTGACTCGGAGGCAGAGCACCGCCGCGGCATCTGTGATCGTGTAGTCCTCGATCACGACGAGGGTGAGAAGCCCCTGGTCCGTTGGATTCAACGAGTGGATCGCGTTCTTCAGATCAGGGTCGATCTCCGAGGACCGGAGGAACGCCTTCTCCTCGGCAGAGAGCTCCGGGGGTTCGTGCGGGATCCTGCTCAGGAGGTGCCGATAGCGGCGGGTGGCGCGCTGCAAGTTCATCGCCGTGTTCGTGGTGGTGACCAGCAGCCACGGGAGGATGGACCCGTCGGATACGCGCACGTCGTCGCGCCGGCGCCAGAGCTCCAAGAAGACAGTGCCGAGTACGTCTTCGGCATCGCTTCGATCTGCTAGGAGCCGGAACGCGTGGCGGAAGATGCGGTCCTTATGGAGGTCGAAGAGTGAACCGAAGGCGGGCTGATCGCCGGCTCGAGCTCGCGCCCAGAGGTTGAGCTCCGCGGATTCTTCTTCATGCTCCATACCCTGTTATGTCCTCTCGACCCAGGAATGTTACAGAGTGCCAAGGATTGGTGTTCAGATCTTGTCTTTGCCTCACCAGCTGCGCGCCGGGAACACGCTTTTATGTTCTATCTCTCGTTGTCAGAAAACGAGGGAAGCCGACTAAGGGTTGTCCCGAGACGCCGGGGTTGGTTCACCGCCCTGGGAATGACATGGCAGGTGCTGCGCCTCAATGCGTCCGAATCACAGCAGGCACGCGGACCACATGAATGAATGGGATCCCTTTGGGATTTTTTTGACGTGTACTCGCGCTCGTGTGATCGTTGTGCGCGTAGATAAGTACGCGGGCGGACCGCTAACCGTATTGTTAGCGAGTTGCTGCCTGCCGGTCATCGTTGTGGTGAGTGAATTCATCGGGCTCACGGACGGTACATCCAGTAAGGCGATCTCAGTGCTCGTGTGGACGATAGCAGTCATCGGGGGCCTCTTCGCGGTTGTCGCGGCTGCGGTAGGGGTCCTCAAGAGGGGCGCCAAGCGTGTCCGCGAGCTCACGGGTGCTCGAGCCTTGGTGGTAATGACCGACGTCACCGGAGGACTCGGTCAGCTCCGGACAATCGAAGGTTACGGAGGCCCGCTTTACCCTGTGGTGTGCGTTCGAGGAGGCAACCTCGAGTTTTGGAACCGAGCGGGCGACAGCCCATACGCGTCGATCCCACTCGAGGTGACCTCGACGACCATAGGGCGGCAATGGAATCCCTGGCCTCACGCCGCCTTGCTGGTGAATGTGCAGGGTTTGACGAAACCGCTGGCGCTATCGCTTTACGGGGACCAATGGTGGTCGATTCTTCCAGTGGGAGCTGACTCGCTCGAGGATCTGGCTGATGACTTTGGACTCAACTCACCTGTCCAATTCGATCACTAGCCACCATGTGTGGCTCTGTCCTGTGGTTCCCTAGAACGTAATTTTTTGAACAAGTTGCGCACAACGAGAACGACAACGCCGCCGCCCATTGCGACGCACAACACGGCCATAATGAGCGTGGTTATCGCGGTGCGGTGCATTCGTCCCGCTCCGATTTGCGAAAACGGGGTTTCAGCGGATAAAGCCGCAGGTATCAAAACGAAGACCGCTAGTGCCACGAGTCCCAATCCGAGTACTGCCAGCACGATCTGAAGTGCGATCGGAAACTGCGGAGAAGGTGGCCGACGTGGCCTACCTGTAGGCGGATGGGGTGGCGGCTGATTCACTACGCAAGTTTAGTGGCGCCTCGGAGTCAGACGAGTTGCTCGAGTCTGGACGGAGACCACATTCTGGACGCCAGAATGCCCCGAGGGATGGTGGTGTTCTTCGCTTTTCAGAGGTCTTGGTCATGATGAAGCTCTGCTCACATGACGGATCGGTTGATGTAAACGAGTGGATCGCGTTCTTCGGATCAGGGTCGATCTTCGAGGACTGGGGGAGGCAGGGCCTCGAGCACCCCAAGTCCCGGCGCGTCACTATTCAGCACTGTGGTGCGGGTGGTGATGTCAGAGGATCGAGACGATTCCCACGAGGATCTGCACTGCACCGATGAGAGTGAAACCGACGCCGGTAAGACCGATGAAGCCCGGTGACGCCATTCCGGCTTGAACGGCCAGACGCCCGGCTTTTCCGTAAAACTTCTCATATTGTTTGACGTACTGGCGTGAGATCGGGGTGCGCTTGAGAATCATTAGGACCCCGGCGGTGATGACGAAAATCCCGATGACGATCATGATCGTCCCATCCTGTCACCGTCCTGACGTTCCGGGTGCGCGCACCAGCCGCGGCCGTTGCGGGCGGATTCAGCTGCGGTGGCCGCCTTATCGGAAGCCGCATAGATTGCTTTGGTGGGGGATCTCAGTTGGTGGCTCGGTCTGGCGGCGGGTGTCGTCTTGGTAGCAGCCGGCGTATTTCAGATCGTGCGGCGCAGGAGTGTATCGGCCCGGTCGTCACAAGATCCCCGGTGGCACATGTCCGAACGCCTAGTTCTGATCTTCGGGACCGTCGCGATTGCAGCTGGGGCACTCATAATTGCGTCCAGATTCATCTGAGTCGTCTCCGTGGGCGCCTACTGCCGGTCATCCCAGCGTGCTGGCGAAGCTGATTCTCCGGGAAGCCCATTCGCCAACGTCGGCCTCTCAGGTGCCGGTAAATCACGTTCGGCAAAGTCGGGTAGGCCTGTAACCTTTCGGCAGGATCTGGACAATACAGGTTATGGACGATCACGATTCGGCTGAGGCTGCCCTGTGGCAAAGGGGGCTAGAGAATGATCCCCGCGCTTTTGGGGAGATTTTCGATCTGCACAAGGATCGGGTTTTCCGTCATGCTTTCCGACTCTTGCTCAATACGCATGACGCGGAAGACGTCACAGGAACCGCGTTTCTGGAACTGTGGCGGCGGCGGAATTCCGTGAGGATCGTCGACGGCTCGCTGCTCCCGTGGCTGCTGGTGACCGTCTCCAACGCGGCATCAAACGCACGACGATCAACTGCGCGCTACCGGAAACTTCTCGACAAGCTCCCGAGAAGCGAGTCGCCGGCAACTATTGAGGAGGAAGCCGTCGACCGCCTGGAGCCGTTTGACGAACACCTGAAATCGGCAATGCAAGCCCTTGACCCTCTCGATCGGAACCTCGTCACCCTTGTGATCCTCGAGGGGTACCCCATTCGCGATGCCGCCGACCTGCTCACTATGTCACCAGGTAGCGCCAAGACCAGGTTGTCCCGAATCAAGCGCAACCTCCGCACTGACCTCGCCGGCACATATGCCCCTTCAGGACAGGGAGAACACTCATGAACGACCGAATTGATCCCCTTTTCGCGGCCTCCTTCCGGGACGCTCTCATCGCGAAGGTAGCCACAGAATCCCCAGCACGCAGACGGCGGCCGCGGGTCTGGCTTGGAGCTGGATTCGCAGGACTCCTCGTGATCACTGGAGCTGCGGGAGTGGCCACCGCGTCCTTCGTTGCTCCACCCGGTACCCCGACGTACCAGCAGCTGCAGTCCAGTGTCTCCGGCACCTTCACGGGAGATGGTGCGCTAAAGCTAGGGGCCCCACCCGAGGGCGCAAACAGTATCCACTTCACGATCACCTGCCAAGGTGAGGGCAACCTTGAACTGGACGGGTATGGAAGCATTCCTTGTGCTGCAAACCAACCTGCGACCCGATCCGGCGCAGTGCCTCTGACGTTGTCTCAGCAATCCACAGTGACGATCACAGCCGAGCCCGGAACTAAGTGGTCCATTGAGGCCGCCTACAGCAAGAAAGTCATCACCGATCTCGGCGTCAACGCAGCCGGCGAAACATACGGAAGCGCGGGATGGGCGGCCACACCCGCCGACGAACCTGACCTGATCGCCGCAACAGCCACCAACGGCAAAACGGGCTACATCAGACGTGAAGAAGAACAAGAAGCGGTTGGCGGCAACCTCAAGACCATGGAAGAGGTGACTGAATGGATGCAAAACGGTGTATATGAGGACCACTACATTCCGGTGTACCAGCCCGACGGGGAAACGGTCATCGGCGAGTTTCTTATCGCAGGGCAACCCCGCCCAAATTAGACATCAAAATTCAACCTTGAGATCTCGACACATGTAGATCTATCTGCAATGTCCTCCTTATCCAACGAGATGAGACTCGTTGTTGACAAAAGGGGGAGATGAAGATGATGAAGTCGAAGAGAAGCCGGAAGCTGGGAATCGGGGCCGCCACCCTGCTCGGTGCTTCGCTGATGTTTTCGGGGGCATCCAGTGCAAGCGCGCTTGACAGTGGCATTAGTACATGGGGGTGGCACGGAAATGTGTACACAAACTTCGCTCAGGCCAGCACATGGGTATCGAATGGTGTTCCTGCAGGCGCAGCCGTGACATATACAGGCTTCACCAACGGACCAACCACAAACCAGTACGCGGCGTCCCGAGCTCGCGCCTTCGACGAATGGGGCTTGTGGTGCGAGAGCGGCAACGTCTTCAGCTCTTACCCCAATGGTGCGACGGCGTATTCATGCAACATGGGCGGCGGGCCTTCGTTCTATTCGCAAGGCGTCTCCTACGCCTTCAACGCCTACAATGCCTGCTGTACATGGTCTTCGTTCTACACGAAAACAACTGGGTACGTGACGGCCAACGGCAGCAAGGCTGCCCCGGCCGGAGGCGCATTGTTCGAGGGCTTGGAACCCTTGACCGCCGATGCGTGGCCAGCAAACGAATCCGGTCTCACCTACGGCAACGCCATGAGAGCAGCCTCTCCGGCTGACGAACCAGACCTTATCGCTGCAACAGCTACCAATGGCGAAAGGGGATACGTGAAGAAGGTGGAGCTCGATAAGGCCGCTGGCGGGGATCTCGCTATAGGGTTCACAAGCTCAACGCAGATTGCGTCGTACAAAGCAACGGAGGAGAATTTCGACCACATCATCCCCGTCTACGCTCTAGACGCCACGACGGTGATCGGCGAATTCACCGTTGTCGGAACAGATACTCAAGCAGAGATTGCTGCATCAATTGAGAAGGCTGAACGCGGCTAGGCACGAGCCGCCACCGTCTTCGGGGATGATCGCCCAGCAGCAAAGGGGGATCATCCCCAAACAACCTCTCGAAATATCTTGCGCCAAACGCGCTGAGAACTGTCGCTGAGATGGGGGCAGATATCGATACCGCGGGTGATCGCAGCATGAAACTATCGAAATGATTAGCAGGTGCCAGGCACAACGAGCCGACGCTCGCTATCTGCAGTCCTTCTTGATTCGGCCGATATTCGGTCACGCCCGCTGGCACCTCTGACTCAGGCAGCGGAGTAGGATCCTGGAAGCGCTAGCGAAGGGGAGGGCTCGATGGGTGGGCCGGCGCGTGGGGGGCCGCTCGCCCGCATGTTCCCCGTGCCACTAGGCGCCACAAAGCAACGAGGCTGGATTCAGCTCGCTTTGGTTACAGTTGTTATCGTCGCCTTCGCCGTGGTACTGCTCACTGGCCATGTCAGTGGTGGCCTGTGGATCACCGTCGCATTCGTTTTGGCACTATCGATCGGGATTGTCATCTCCTCGATCCGGTTGATTCGTCACGGCCACTAATGAAAATCGCGGCCATGGAGACTCCCTCAGCGGAGCGACGGAGTTGGCGTAGGTGGCGTATTCGGCGGCGTTCTCGTTGGCGTGTTTCGTGGCGACTTGGTAGCTGTAGGCGAGGAGGTCCGTGACGAGTGGTCCGGGCATGGCGGTGACAAAGGTCGTCGAGGGCTCGGTTTCGGGTGGCGAGTGAGTTGAGGTCGATAGCGTCCAGATTTGTCTGAGTCGCGTTCATGATCGCCTGACCAATTCGGGTGCTGGCAACGAGCAATATTCGAGTCAAGGGTAATCCTGGCGCATTGGCGTTCGAGGGCGTTCGTTAGAGTCCAGAGATGCCGATCTATCGCCGTCACGCCAGCAAGACTGCGGAGTGGTCTGGGCGGGAACTCGTGCCATCGCCACTGGCTGCGGAGTCCGATTCCGAGGTCTGGTTCGCTCTCCCTCGGGAGGGCGAAGGAGACCAGATTTGGGAAGCGCTGAATGGCCGGCTCACTGAGACCGGGCTCGTCGAGGTTCGTGCTGCTCCGGCCCTCGCCTATGGTGTCGCCTTTGGTGACAGGGTGAGCGTGATCCGCTCCGCAGAGGGTCCACTTTTAGTGAACGAGATTTGTGAGCGGGGTTCGTTCGGAGCGTTCCGGATCTGGCTCGGTGAAGATGAGGCGCTTGCTGCCAGATGGAAATCGGTTGCCGAGAAGTATGCGGAACTTGGCTGCCTCATCGACGTCTATTCGGAGAAGTTGGTTGCGCTTGCGTGCCCGCAGGACCGAGTCACGTCGGTCCGCGATGCTCTTGAATCGCAGGCGTCAGAGTCAGGTCTGATTTGGGAGGAAAGTTCTTTTCCGCAATCGGCGCGGTGAGGCCCGCGATTCAGCGAAGTTCTTTCCGTGCGGCTTGCGGTGACTTGGTAGTTGTAGGCGAAGATGTCGGCACAAGTGGTGCAGTGCCGGGGTGTTCAACCACGGCGGTCTGAAGTCCCAGGCCGCATCCCAGTCGACTTCTCGGTGGACCTCGCCGGAAGGGTCGTCGACGCGGTCGCGAACGATCACCTACGGATTCGTAGGGGCGCCGTTGTAATTCGCCGCCCGGTCAGGTGGGCGCCAATCGTGCGGCCTCCCTCCGAGTGGAGGTAGGCGGTGATCGCATCGTTGACCTTGTCCTCGATTGCGAACCGTCCACCCATAGCCCCACGCTACGCCGGGGGAGAGGTGCGGCACACTGCTCGCCGCTCGATCGACGTCAGCCGATCAGGGCAACGAACCGCTGCAACTCACGGAGATGGCGGGGAGCGTCCGGATCGACGCCCCGATCAAGCACGGCTGCTATGCGGGCGCGGGGTAGCTGAAAGCTGATGAAGGGTCCGCGCGGGAGATCATCGTCAGGTACGAGATCGTCATCGTCCAGTTCGACGCGATAGAGCCACCCGCGGCCTTTCCCTGGTTCGCGTTTCGCCCAGTAGGCCGCGGCCGCGGCAGCAAGTGATCGTTCAGTGGTGACGTAGACCAGCTCGGCGGCCGTGGTGATTCGACGGAAGCCGGCGCGCTCGGAGTCGCCTCTCATGCTGGACGAACCCGACTCTGCGGGCGGGAGGATGAACGCGCCTTCCTGTAAGCCAGGGAAGCCGCCGTGGAATAGCCGAACGCGGCCTGAGCGGGCTTGGTCGTTCAGCGATCGTAATGCGGCGAGCTCCACGGTCACACGTTATCGGGATGCGCCGCCATACACGTCTTGGCACTCCGAGGGGAGGACTGCTTGCAGATCGAGGGGTGAGCCCGGCACAGTTGGGCCTTTGCCGCGCTTCGTCCCCCTGCCAGACCGGGACGGCCCTGCCGGCAGCGCCCGGATGTGGATCAGTCCCGACCACATCGTGTCGCTCGTTCCGAAGGTCCGCCGGGACGGCACCCACCACATTCTGCGCGTCGAGATCAAGCTCGTCGGCACGCCCGCCTCTGATGCCTCCCTGGGGCAATTCGACTCGGGAGCCGACGCCGACGACCGTTGGCGAGAGTTCCTGCGCGATCTCGGCCACCAGGTGCCTGAAGAGGGCTAATCCGTCGCTATTGACATAACGACCACTTTCCGTGGTCGTAACTCGAGGCCGGGCTGTAGGTCCGTCACTGCAGGAGCGGCATAGATTGCTTGGGCGGGGGATTTCAGTTGGTGGCTCGGCTTGGCGGCGGGCGTCGTGTTGGTCGCGGCCGGCGTGTTTCAGATCGTGCGACGCAAGCGTGTGTCGGCTAGATCGCCACGAGATCCTCGGTGGCACGTGTCTGAGCGACTAGTTTTAATATTCGGGATCGTCGCGGTCGCAGCGGGGCACTGGTAATAGCGGCCAGGTTGGCCTGAGAGGCCCTCATGATCGCCTAGCCGTTCGGCTATTTACATAAGATGCGTTATCCGCTATATCGCGACTGTTCGAAAACAGTCGTTAGAGCTAATTTTGGGCAGACTTCTCCCTACCCAGGGAGGATGCGATTTTCGAGAGCGCTACGCCTTGGGCGTGCGGCGCAGCAGGTTGGCGAACCCGTTGACGATCATCGTGATGCGCTTCGCCGGCTTGTCACTCTTGCCGAGGATCGTGATGTACACGAGGGGCGCGAAAACGAGCGCGATCAGGATGTTGGGGTTCACCTCCCCGAGCTTCTCGAGCAGCAGGTCGAGCATTCGAGCCTCCGCTGGGTGAGGGCGCGCGAGCGCGCCGGTGACACCACGCCTGGTGACGTGGTGAGCTGGAGCCGCGGGACGAGCCGCGGGTGTGGCTGATCAAGGAGGGGGCCGAGAGAGCGGGTGGTGCTCAATCTGGGCACAAAAAAAGCCGGATAAAAAATCCGGCGGCCTGGCGCGCACAAATCAGGCACTCTCGAGTCTGAGTGTGAAGTGCCGTAGCTGTCAAGCTCGAATTGCAGATGTTGGCGGGCAACAAAAAAGCCCCGAACAAGTTCGAGGCATAGCTTTGGAGCGCATGGTCAGATTACCGCAGTGGCTGAACACAACGTAAGCGACACGCGCAAACGAAAAATGCCCCGGAAACATCCGAGGCACAGCCCTACTGGGTAACAGCCTAGCAATCCGTTGTCCACCCTTAAGTCAAGTACCCTCGGCGCGTCACCCAGGTTTACGCCTAGCTGTCCATCAGGAGCTGCGCTTGCGCACCGCGCCCGCGGCGAACCAGGCCACCAGCGTCGAAGCGAGCTGCACGTGGGCCTGGGCCTCTTCAGGGGTCGGCGCGGCGCCGTCGCCGTGCCGGTCCGTTTGCGCCTTCTGTAGCGTCCGCAGCATTGTGACGAGCATCTGCTGATGGTCAGGAAACCCGCTGTCGTCTCGCCAGAGAATCAGCTCCCACCCGGCTTGATTCTGGAGGGTGTCGGCAATCATGCCGATCCGCTGCCGAAGACTCTTCGGGATGACGACCGGTGCGGCCGCGGCTTCCACTGCACGCGTCGCAAGCTGCATTGCCTCCCCCGGATTCGGCTCTAAGGCGTAGGCCGCTCGCCACGCCTCGCTCAGTAGTCGGCCGGCCTTTCCGGAGTCGTCCGCGGCCTCCTGCGCGATCTCTTCGACCCCCTCTGGCAGGCGGCGCCGGAGGCGGTGATCGCCCTCATCGTTCACGTACACCTCCACCGGTGAATTCGTGAGAGTGAAGTGCACGGCCGCAGATGCAATAGCTGCCTGAGCGTGCGCCGGGTGGGCGTCGCCCAACACGTCTATGAGCCAGTCGACAGACCAGAGGAGGTCATGAAGCGGGCGACCCTCTCAACCAGCTATCACAGCCAATTTCGGGCAGGTTGATGTGGCTGGTAGTTGACTCACGGGTTGGGTCGCAGCGACGCTACGCGCGGGGGCGCCCAAGCACAATGGAGCCAAGCTAGTAGGTGCGTCTTGCGTCTGTAGCGAGGTTCCGGTAGTAGCGGATGCCGACGGGCAGCACCATGTCGTTGAAGTCGTAGTCGTGGCTGTGCAGGGGAATGCCGCCGGTGTGGCCGGCGATCCCGTTGCCGATGAAGGTGAAGTTGGCGGGCACGTGATCGGCGTAGAGGCCGAAGTCTTCGCTGGCCATGACGGGGGCGCAATCCGCATCCGCCTGGCCGACCTGGGCGGCTGCGTGGATGGCGGCGGCCGTCGCCGCCGGGTTGTTCACTGAGGGGAGGAATTCGCGGGTGTAGACGACGTCGGCGCTTGCGTTGTGGGCGCGGGCGGTGTGCTCGGCGATCGCCCGGATGCGCTCCTCGATGAGCTGGCTAACGGTGGGGTCGAAGCTGCGGGTGTCCCCGGTAATGCGCACGATGGTGGGGATCGCGTTGCGGGCGCCGTCGGTGCTGATGTCGGTGCAGGAGACGACGGCGGATGCTGCAGGGTCGATGTTCCTGCTGGTGATGCTCTGCAGGGCCGTCACGATGTGGGCGGCAGCGAGGATCGGGTCGACGAGCAGGTGGGGTGCGGATGCGTGGCCGCCGCGGCCGGTGACGGTGATGGTGAAGTTGTCCTCGCCGGCCATGATCGGGCCGGTTCGAGTGGCGAGGTGGCCCGCGGGGATGCCGGGCATGTTGTGGAGGCCGAACATCGCGTCCATCGGGAAGCGGTCCAAGAGCGCGTCCGCGATCATCGCGGCGGCGCCCTTGCCCGGTTCTTCGGCCGGCTGGAACACGACGTGCACGGTGCGGTCGAGGGTGGGGTCGTCGACGAGGGCGGCTGCGGCACCGAGCACCATGGCCATGTGCCCGTCGTGGCCGCATGCGTGCATCGCGTCGGTGTGCGACGAGTAGGGCAGACCCGTCCTCTCGGGCAGGGGCAGTCCGTCCATATCGGCGCGGAAGCCGATCGGGTGGCTGCCGCGGTCGATGGTGCCGACGACCCCGGTTCCGCCGATGCCGGTTGCGACGTCCAGGCCGAGCGAGCGCAGCACGTCGGCCACGAACGCGGCCGTCCGGTGCTCAGCGAACGCGGTCTCGGCGATCTCGTGCAGCTTGTGCCGCCACTCGATGACGGTGCCGATGTCGGTCATGAGCGGTCGGGGAGGGGATTGGCCGCTCGGCCCTCGGTCGAGAGCAGGAGGACCGTCGCATCCGCGGGCAAAGAGCCCAGGCTCCGGGCGCCGGCGAGCGACGCGGCACCGCACGGGCCGGCGTCGATGCCGAGCGCAGCGAGATCATGGACGGCTGTCGCGGCTTGGTCGTCGGTCACCGTCAAGGCGCGGTCGATTCCGGCTTGGAGAGTCGGCCACCCGGCCTCTGTGGGCGTTCCGCAGTTCAACCCCGCCATGATCGTGTCCGAGGTCGGCACGGTCACCGGTCGGCCCGCGTGAAGCGAGGCGAGTATGGCCGGCGCTGCCGCAGGCTCCACACTCACGACGGAGGGGGCGGATTCGCCTGAGCGGTAGTGGCGCAGGACGGCTTCCGCGAGAGAGCCCACCCCGACGGGAACGAACACGACGTCGAAGGGCACGCTGCCGGCGGCTGTGGCCTGCTGGTCTGTTTCGGCCAGGAGTGTCGAGTAGCCGTCGACGATCCAGGCGGGGATCTCTTCGTACCCGTCCCAGGACGTGTCCTGGATCAGGACCGCATCATCATCGACCGATGCTGCGGCGGTTCGGACGACGTCGTCGTACGGGGCATCCACTTCGATGCGGTGGGCGCCTTCGGCCTCGATCGCGTCTTTCGCGGCGCGCGTGATGCCGGCCGGGGTGTAGATCTCCGCACGCAGGCCCAGGAGACGAGCGACATGCGCGACCGCCCGGCCGTGGTTGCCGTCGGTCGCCGCTACCAGGCGCACCGCTGGTGCTATCGATCGCAGAGCATCGAAGTCCAGCGCCTCGTCGTGACCGGTCCGTGCGGACAGTGCCCGCGAGATGGCGTAGGACGCGCCGAGCACTTTGAATGCCGGGAGGCCGAGCCGGGATGCCTCCTCCTTTACGAACACGCGGGCGACCCCGAGTTCCTCGGCCAGCGCGGGCACCTCGACAAGCCGTGTCGGGGTGTACCCGGGGAGGCTCTGATGGAACCGCAACACATCGGGGGCGGGATGGGTGCGCCACGTCCGAGCATCCGGATTTGAGTAGATGACGCTCATGCGGTCGAAGCCAGGGTCAGGTATGGATCTGTAGTCACCACGACATGGTCTCTCGTGCGGAGCGACCGATCGATAGCATGATTACGACCGGTATTGATGAATCAGATCGATGGGTGGTGGCCGTGTACGACCTGCACCGGCTCCGACTCTTGCGGGAGCTGAGCCTCAGGGGCACCCTCGCCGCCGTCGCGCAGGCCCTGGGCTACAGCCCGTCCGCCGTCTCGCACCAACTGGCGGTTCTTGAGCGTGAGGTCGGTTCCGTTTTGTTGGAACCCGCAGGCAGGGGAGTGCGGCTGACCCTCGTGGCCCATCAGCTCGTAGCTCACACCGAGATGATCTTGACCGAGCTCGAGCGAGCGGAAGCGGGCGTCGCGTCGAGCAGATCGGAGGTCGCCGGCGCGGTGCGGATCGCGACCTTTCAGACCGCCGCGCACGTGCTCCTGCCGGCCGTCGTCCGGCAGCTCACTGCCGCACATCCGGATCTCACGATCGCGTTCTCGCACGTCCCGGCCCATGCCGCTGTGCCCGGTCTCCTTGCCCGGGATTTCGACGTCGTCCTGTCCGAGCGTTATCCCGGCGAGCCGCCCACACCCCTCGCAGGTGTCGTGACCGAACCGCTCATGACGGACCCGCTGATGTTGGCGATATCCACGTCGTGGCCCGCGCGATCCATCGCCGACCTCGCGGACACTCCCTGGGTGATGGAACATCCCGGCAGCAGCGTTCGCCGCTGGACCGATGCGTTCTGCGGTGAAGCCGGCTTCTCGCCCCGGGTCGCATTCGAGTCCGCCGACGTCTACCTGCACGCCGAGCTCGCTGGGAACGGTCTCGCCGCTTCATTCCTCCCGGGTCTGAGCACACACAAGAGCGGCAAACTCCAGCTCATCCCCACCGGCGCCGCCCGCACGATCGACCTCTCGATCCGAACCGGAAGCGGAACAAGCCCTGTCATCGCCGCCGTGACCCAAGCGCTGCACGCCGCCCGTTAGCGGACCCTCAGCGGGCAGGCCCGGGCAGGTCTCGGATGTAAGTCCGCGCCGGCCGCTTCAACAGCGTGTGCTCGAAAGGATCACCGTACGGCCGCCATCCTTCGCTCTCATACAGTCGAAGCGCAGCCGCGTTGTCGTCCAGCGTGTGGAGCACGGCCCGTTCGTGGCCGAGGTGAACGAGCTGCTGCTGCGCGGCGAGCAGCAACGCCCGGCCTAGGCCGCGAGCCTGCCTATCCGGCCGTACCGCCAGCAGTCCTACGACGGCCGCGTCAATTGGATCATCCGTCGTTCCGCTTCCGGGCGCAGTGACGAGCACGAAGCCGTCCACATCCTCAGCGTCACCAGCCACAAGCCACACGATGGCGTCATCGAACTTCGGTCGCGCCCGCTCGGCGACACCGTCGAAGGCATGACCGTCACGGGCGGCGCAGGCGGAGACCCACGTGGAAACGCAGGCAGCGACGTCATGTCGCATGCCTGATCGGACCGTGTTCGCGGCGTCGTTCGAGTGATGCACCTACTCACCTTCCCAGCACATGCATTTCACGGTCATTTTGGGCAGGCGTTAGAGAGTTGACGAGTCTGTCGCTATTGACATAACGGTCAGTATCCGCGCCGTCGTGGTGGCGCTGACGGACTCGGGCCTGGCTCACCCACTCGCCCCCGCAGCGCCGCTACGCCCGCCGCATCGCGAGGTCGGGCGCGAGCCAGAACGGGGGCAGCCAGCCGGCGATGTTCGACAACGGCAGCACCGACTCGTCGAGCGTGATGCCGACGGAGGCCATGAACGCGCGGCGCCGCTGGATGCGGGCCCAGGCGTCGGGATAGCGGGCGGCGAGCGACTCCCGCAGGGCGGCGTCGGCCAGCACGATGCCGTCTTCGATGTTCGACGAGCCGTAGACGGTGCCGGTGGCCGGGATGATGTCGAGCTGAAGGGCCATGCCCGAGGTGAAGACCACCGGTGAACCCGCCGAGACGGGCGACGACGGCCACTCGTCGAGATGGATGTGGTGGCCGGGGTTGAGATAGACGCCGTAGAACGGGTCGTCGAGAACGCCGTGCACGGTGGCGTGGATCTCGCCCGCGGTGACGCCGATGCGCATGGTCTCGTACCAGGCCGTGGCCGCTGCGAAATAGGGTGCCACCAGCGCAGGCACGTAGTCGGCGGCATCCGGAGGCAACTGCGACGCCGACGACACCAGAAACCCGCCGCGCGCCGAGTTGCTGCCCCAATGGCCGAACCCGGCGCTCATGGCGTCGCCCACCGCGAGCACGCGACTGCTCGGGCTCGCGACGCCGTAGGCCGCGCGCTCGCCGCTCAGAAGTGTCGGGTGGTACGAGAACGGCAGCATCGTGGCGCCGTAGAGAACGGATGCCTGCAACTCCGTCATGCCCGGCTCGACACCGGTGATCATGCGGCGCAGCGACTCGGAGCTGTGGCAGGCCGCGAACTCGAACTGGGCGATCTGGTCGACGTCGTTGATGAGGCGCAGGCCTGTGCCATGACCGGTGAAGAGGGCGTTCGCGTTGGTGAGCGTGAAGCCGGCGGAGCGCAGCTCGTCGACGATGAAGCTCGGCAGTTCGATCCAGTGCTCGAACCCGGGGGCGTCCCAGAACTTCCAGCCGGCCGTGCCGATGCGGGGCGTCGAGTCGGCTGAGAGTCCGGCGAGCCGGAAGGCGTCGGCGAGATCCAACTGCTCCGGATCCGGCTGGCCGACCAGGCTGAACTTCGCGAACCGGATCACGTCGGCCTCGATGGCCATCGCATCGGCGTAGCCCATGCTCTCGTTGCCCGCGAGCAGCATGGGGGTGCGCCCGGGCACGAGCACGAGCAGCATCTCCTCCCACCGCGGATCGAAGCCCGTCAGGTAGGCGATGTTCGCGAAGTGCTCGCGGTCGCCGTAGACGACGAGGGCGTCGAGCCCGGTCGCGGTCGCGGCTGCCAGCGCGGCGGCCACCCGCGCCTCGTAGGTGGCGGCCGGCACGACGGGCTGCTCGACCGGCAGCTCGTAGTGCGGCAGCTCGACGGGCGCGAGTTCGAACTCGGAGGCGCGCGGATGAACGGGGGCGATCGACATGGGTGACCTGGGGCTCCGGGTTTCTGTATTTCGGTGGCTCTGTTTCTGGGCCGCGGACGGTCGGCCGGCGTCAGCGCACGAAGGCGTCGACGCCCGCCTCGACGGTCTCGCGCAGCGCCTCGCGCTCTGTGCGGGGCAGGAAGGTGGCCTCGACGGCCGCGAACTCCGCCTCGGCGAACTCCGCCGGGCCCCAGCCGAACTCGGCCTCGATGGTGCGCATCTCGGCGCTGATCGAGGTGGTCGACATGCCCCGGTTGTCGGGGTTCACGGTGAGGGTGAAGCCCAGCTCGCGCAACAGGTCGATGGGGTGGTTCGCCACTCCGTCGACCACGCCTCCGGCATTCGACGTGACACACACCTCGAGCGGGATGCGGCGGTCGACCACCCACTGCGCGGTGCGGCCGAGTTCGAGCGACGCGGTGCCGGCCGCCCGCGCGGCGGCGACATCCTGAACCGCGGTCTTCACGCCGAGCGGCCGCCCGTTGAGCCTCACGTCTTCGATCACCCGCACGCCGTGGCCGAGGCGCAGGGCGTGGGCCAGGTGCACCGTCTCCCAGACACTGTGCTCGCCGTCGGCCTCGCCGGTGTGGATGGTGAACGGGATGCCCTCGCGCTCGAGCAGCGTGGTGGCCTCGAGGTGGTGCCGCATCGGGAAGCCGTCTTCGGCGCCGGCGAGGTCGAAACCCGCCACGCTGCCGCCCCACTCGCCGTAGGTGTCGACCACCAGGCGCGCGATCTCGAAGCTCAGCGGAGACGTGCGCATGCCGCAGATCAGCTGCCGCGCGCGGATCGATCCGCCCGTCGCCGCGACCAGCGCCTCGCCCTCGGCGAGCCCGGCAGCCACCGCCTCGGCCGCGACCCGCAGCGGCAGGCCGCCCTGGATGTGCTTCTCGGGCGCCCAGCGGGTCTCGCCGTAGACGACGCCGTCGGCCGCCGCCTCGAGCACCCATTCGCGGGCCACGCGCACGATCGACTCCTCGGTCTGCATCGCGCGGGTGGTGAGGCCGAACTTCTCGTCCCAGTTCTCGATGGTGGGCACCGTGATCTCGCCGGTGAACCACTTGGTGAGCGTGTCGGGGTCGTCGTAGGGCAGCGTCACTCCCTGCAGCGCCGCCAGCTCGATGAGCGTCTCAGGCCTCAGCGAGCCGTCGAGGTGGTCGTGCAGCGTGACCTTCGGGAACGTGGCGTAGGGCTCGAACGACTGCGACCAGCGCGGAAAGCCCTCGAACGCCGGCACTACGGGAGCGCCGCTCACTGGAACGCCGCCAGCCCGAACGACACCATGTTCTCGAACGTCGCCTCGCGCTCGGCCGCGGTCATCTCCGACCCCGGCAGATCGCTCACCGTGCCCACCATCAGGGCGTCGAAGCCCTCCTTGCGCGCCACGGCGTAGAGGCCGGCGGCCTCCATGTCGATGCCGATCGTGCCGTATTTCAGCAGCCCGGGCACGAGCGAGGTGTCGGGGTTGTAGAAGCTGTCGGTGGTGAACAACGGGCCGACGTGGATGGTCTTGCCCGTGGCCTCGCCGTGCTCCACGACCTTGCGCAGCATCGCGAAGTCGGGCGCGTGGCTGAGCGTCACGCCGGGCACCCACTCGGCTGTCATCGCCGAGTTGGTGTGAGCAGCGGATGCCGCGATCACGTCGCCGAGGCCGAGGAACGGCGCGATGCCGCCGATCGTTCCCACCCGCACGATGCGTTTGACGTCGAAGAAGCGCGCCAGCTCGGTGGAGTAGATCGCCATCGAGGGCATGCCCATGCCCGATGCGAGCACCGACACGGGCTTGCCGTTGAACGTTCCGGTGTAACCCAGGATGCCGCGCACCTCGGTGACGAGGCGGGGGGAGTCGAAGAAGGTCTCCGCGATGAGCTTCGCGCGCCGCGGGTCGCCGGGCATGAGCACGTCGGGGGCGAAGTCGCCCGGTTCGGCGCCGATGTGGGGTGTTGCCATCGTGGGTCCTTTCGAGGGTGGTTCAGAGGAACGGAAAGCCGGGCGTCGTCGTCAGCCGACCTGCGACGGCGCGTAGCGTGAGAGCACGACGCGCTCGGCCCAGCTGACGAGGCTGTAGAAGATGAGTGACACCGCGGTGAGGATGGCCGCCGCCGCCCAGAGGCCGGTGTAGTCGGAGTGGGCGCGCGAGCTCACGATCACGTGCCCGAGGCCGTCGCCGGTGGCGAGCCACTCGGCCAGGGTCGCCGCCAGCACCGCCGTGGGCGCCGCGATGCGGGCCGAGGCGAAGATCGCGGGCAGCGTGTAGGGCAGCTGCAGGCGCCACAGCGTCGACCAGGTCGAGGAGTCGTAGCTGCGCATCAGCGTGAACGCGTCGGTCGGCACGCGCTTCAGGCCGCCCTGCGTGTTGGCGAGGGTGGGAAAGAAGGTGACGATGGCGGTGATCGCCACCACGCCGCCGAGCCCGCGGCCGAGGGCGAGGATGAGCACCGGGATCAGCACGATGATCGGCACCGAGCGCAGGGCCACGGCGAGCGGGGTGAGCACGCGTTCGACCACCGGGAAGGTCACGAACGACACGGCCGCCGCGATGCCGATGACGAGCCCTGCCACGTAGCCGACACCGGCGTGCACGAGCGTGACGTCGAGCGCGTCGAGCATCATCGCGCGGTTGGCGGCGGCCTCGTCGGAGGCGAAGAGGTAGTTCACCACGTCGATCGGGCTCTTGCCGACGAACGGCGACACGTCGAACACGATCAGGTAGGCCCACCAGGCGAGCAGGATGACGACGATCGAGCCGATGGTCCAGGCGACGGCACTGGCCAGGCGCCCGGCGACCGACCCGCGCTTCGGGGCCGAGAGCTGCTGGGCGTTCGAGATCGACGCCGACCAGGGCGTCAGCCAGCGGCGCAGCAGGCCGAAGATGCCGTAGGGTACGGCGGCCATCACGGTCGCGAGCAGGGCGACCGACCACACGCGGGCGAGGTCGAGCGACATCAGCCCGTTGATGAGCAGCACGCCGAGCCCGGCCTTCGCGCCGATGAACTCGCCGAAGATCGCGCCGAGCACGGCGGCGGCGGCGCCGATCTGCAGGCCGGTGAGCATCGCGGGAATGCCCGAGGGCAGCCGCACGAACCGCAGCGAACTGAGGCTGCGCCCGCCCCACGCCGTCACCATGGTCAACGGACCGCCGTCGGCGGAGCGCAGGCCGAGCATGGTGCCCACGAGCGTGGTGAAGAACACCGAGAGGGCCGCGAGCACCACCTTCGCGGTGTCGGGGTCGAAGGTGAGCTGCAGCAGCGGGTTCACGGCCACCAATGGCAGGCAGAACAGCGCGAGGGCGAGCCGCAGGAAGAGCGACTCGAAGATCGGCACCTGCACGAACAGGGTGGCCACGGCGATCGCGGCGAGGTTGCCCCAGAACCATCCGCGCACGGCGACCCACGCGGTGGTGGTGACCGCTCCCCAGTAGAGCTGCGGGTTCTCGATCAGGCTCTGGATGATCGCGGTCGGCGAGGCGAGCACGCCGAGCCGGGTCAGCCAGAGGTCGGCGGCGATCTCCCACAGCACGAGCAGCACGAGACTGACGATCACCGTGGTGATCCAGCCGCTGATCGACGACCGGCGGGCCTCGCGGCCGGCACGGGCGCGTTCGGTGGCGATCGCGGTCGCGCGCACGGCGTCGCGCCCCGTGCCCGAGGCGGTGGTGGCCGACATCCTCAGGCCTCCTGGGTGGCGACCGAGGCCAGCTCGCCGTCGCTCTGCAGATCGTCGTCGTCGTCGCTGCCGTCGGTTCCGGCGTGCAGCATCGCGCTGAGCTGGTCGCAGATGGCGTGGAACTCCGGCGTCGAGAGCAGGTCGCGTCGGCGCGGCCGCGGGAAGTCGAGGGTGAGGTCGCCGACGATGCGGCCGGGCCTCGGCGACATCACGATCACGCGGTCGGCGAGGAAGGCGGCCTCCGAGATCGAGTGGGTCACGAGCAGGGCGGTGGCGCATGTCGCGCTCCAGAGCTTCTGCAGCTCCTCGTTCATGCGCTGCCGGGTGATCTCGTCGAGCGCGCCGAACGGCTCGTCGAGCAGCAGGATCTCGGGCTCGGCCACGATGGCCCGCGCGATCGCGACGCGCTGCCGCATGCCGCCTGAGAGCTGCGCGGGGCGGGCATCGGCGAAGCCGTCGAGCCCCACCATGGTGATGAGGTCGTCGATGCGCTTCTTCGGAATCGAGGTGCGCATGACCTGGCCGGGAAGGCGGATGTTGTCGCGCACGCTGCGCCAGGGCAGCAGCGAGGGGTCTTGCAGGGCGAGGCCGAGGCGGTGGGCCTTGCGGATGGCGGCGGGGCTGTCGCCGTGGATGGTCACGTCGCCGGCCGAGTACGACTCGAGGTCGGCGAGGATGCGCAGGATGGTGGACTTGCCGCAGCCGGAGGGGCCGAGCAGAGCGGTGAACGATCCCTCGGGCACGGCGAGCGAGATGTCGTCGAGCGCGAGCACGTCGCTCTTCTTCGACGAGTAGACCTTCGTCAGGTTGGTGAGGGTGAAACCTGAGCCGTTCACAAGGGCCTCCGGTGGTGTCGCGGGGTGGTGGGTGCTGAGGGGTGGTCGCAGCGTGGGGCCGAGGAGGACGGCCCCACGCCGCGGGCCGGTCTACTCGATCGTGTTCTTGCCGGCGTAGACGTCTTCGAGCAGCGAGGTGTCGAAGAGCGACTCGTCGGCCCCGGAGATTCCGAGCGACTCGAGCGTGGCGATGTTCTTCTGGATGCCGTCATCCGAGATCCAGAGCAGGCCGTGCTCCTTGGTCTCGTCGGTCACGAGCAGGTCCATCTGCAGTTCTGCCTGCTTGGTCTGCTCCTCGATGGTGAGGCCGCCGTCTTTCGCGTAGTCGTTGACCGTGAGGTCGACGGCTTCGGTCGGGTCGGCCACGTAGTCCTGCCAGCCTTCGATCTCGCCCTTCAGGAAGCCCTCGATGGCGGCCTTCTTGTCGGCGTCTTCGAGGGTCTCCTTCTTCACGGCGTAGACCTGGGCGTAGACGTCGAGGCCGTAGTCGGCGGTGAGGAACACGGTTCCCGCCTTTCCGGTGGCCTCTTCATAGGCGATCGGCTGCTCGGAGTAGAACACCCAGAGGCCGTCGACCTCGCCCGACACGAGCGGCGCCACGTCGAAGCCGACCGGCACCGAGGTGACCTTCGAGGCGTCGACGTCGTTGGCCGCGATGATGGCGTCTTGGGCTGCTTCGTCGCCCGACGGCACGCCGATCTTCATGCCCTCCATCGCCTTCGGGTCGGCGATGGGCTTGTCGGGGCTGGAGAGGATGGCGAGCGGGTTCTTCTGGAACCCGGCGGCGATGATCACGAGGTCGGCGCCCTGCTCGTTCGCGCGGGCGACCGTGTCGGCGTTGCCCATGCCGATGTCGGCCTGGCCCGAAGCGACCGCGGCCATCGAGTCGACGTCGGGGCCACCGGGGAGGATGTCGACCGAGACGCCGTTCTTCTCGTAGTAGCCCTCCTTGTCGGCGACGTAGCTGCCGCCGAACTGCACGAGGGGAATCCAGGAGGTCTGCAGGGTGAGCGGCGTGGGCTCGTCGCTGCCGGAAGCGGTGTCACCGCTCGACGACGAGGCGCAGCCGGCCAGCAGGGCCACCGACGCGGCGAACGCGGTGGCGGTGGCGGCCGCGCGGATGCTGCGGCGGCGGGTGAGGCGGAAGGTCATGACGTTCTCCTTGGGGCGATCGGGATGGAGCCGGAAGTCGGCTTGCACGAGCAAACCGTTTTGCGTCTTGGTGTGCGCACGACATTACGTGGCGTCTGTTTCCAACCGGTTTCGCCCTGTTACCTCCGTGTAAACCCGCCGGCGCTGCACGACGACCGTTGATTTCATTGAGCGCAATTCGTTTTGCGCAATTCGACCGGATGCGCCGTCGACGGCTGTCGGCTCGGTTACTCTGAACCGGTGAACGACGCCTCCTCGAAGCCCTGGACGATGCAGCAGATCGCCGCTGCCGCCGGCGTGAGCGTGACGACGGTGTCGCACACCCTCTCGGGCAAGCGCCCGGTCAGCAGCGAGACGGCCTTGCGCATCCGGGGCCTGATCGACCAGTTCGGCTATGTTCCGGATGCCGGCGCGCGGCGGCTCAAGTCGGGGCGGAGCGGCATGATCGGTCTCGCCGTGCCCGACATCTCGCACTGGTACTTCGGCCGCATCGCGCGGGGCGTGGAGGAGCTGGCGAACGAGCGCGACTACGGGCTCATCATCTGCAGCACGTCGAACAGCGACCCGCGGCGCGAGAAGCGCTACTTCAACCTGCTGCGCACCCGCTCGATCGAGGGCCTCGTCTACACGGCGAGCCGCGAGATCTCGCCCACCGACGAGCTCATGCGCATGGCGTCGTCGAGCTCGCCCATCGTGCTCGCCGACGAGGAGGTGGTGGGGCTGCCGGGCGTGCCCTCGGTCACGTCGCTCAACTTCGCCGGGGCCCAGGCCCTCGGCCGGCACCTGCGCGCCCTCGGCCACACCCGCGCCGTGATCGTGGCGGGCTTCGCGGGGCTGCGGTCGACCGTGGAGCGCGTGGCCGGCATCCGCGAGTCGTTCCCCGACGCGATCGTGGTGCACGGCGACTTCGAACTGCAGTCGGGCTACGACCTGGTCGACGAGCTGCTGGCGCAGGGGGTGGGGTTCACGGCCCTGTTCGGCTGCAACGACTACATGGCGGTGGGTGCGATGCGACGGTTGCACGAGGCGGGGCTGCGGGTGCCGCACGACGTGTCGGTCGTGGGCTTCGACGACGTCGACATCGCGGGCGTCATCACACCCGGGCTCACGACCGTGCGGCAGGACATGCTCGAGATCGGCCGGCGATCGGCGCAACTGTTGATCGAGGGCCTCGACGCGGGCAGCATGCGCGGCATCCCGTCGGTGACCCTGCCCGTCGAACTCGTGGTGCGCGGGTCGACCGGCCCCGTGGCGGGCGAGTGAGGTGACGGGCGCGCCCTTGTTGTTCCGCCCCGCCCGTCAGGACCGGCGCGGAGACGCAGACGGGGCGCGCTCGCGGGCGGCGCCAGCTCGTTGGCCTTGCCGCGGGCCCGGCGGTCAGACCGTGATCGGCTCGATGAGGGTCGCGTCGTCTTTCGGCACCGAGGTGTCGCGCACGTTGTTGACCCGTTTCGACACCGGGTAGGTCGTGATGGTGCCGGCGACGGTGAGCGACGAGCGGTCGAGCATCGCCACGAGGCCGTCCTTCTCCTTGGAGTCGTCGATCTTGAGCGGCTCGGTCCAGGTGTCCCATACGTCGGGGGTGAGGAACACGGGCATGCGGTCGTGCACCTCGCCCGAGGCATCCGCTGCTTCGCGGGTGATGATGGTGAACGAGAGCGTCCACTCGTCGTCGACCTTCTTGAGCTCGTAGAGGCCGGCGGCGGCCAGGATGTTCTCGGGGCCGTGGATGTAGTGCGGCTGCTTGCCGTTCGCCGTCTGCTCCCACTCGTAGTAGCCGTTCATCGGAACGATGCAGCGCCGCTGCGCGAACGCGTTGCGGAACAGGCCGTTCGTCGCCACGCTCTCGAGGCGCGCGTTGATCGGCGCCGGGCCGCCGGGTTTCGCCCAGGCGGGTTTCAGCCCCCAGGTGGCGGAGTCGATCTCGCGCACGCTCGCCCGCTTTCGGGCTCTCTCCATCTTCACTCTTTTCGGACCCGACGTGTCGCCGGGCCGAGTCGACCCGACGCGCCTCAGTGCCCCGGTGGATCGAGTGGCCCGTCGCAGCTCGAGAGCACGACTCCCGGGTGCGGACCCGCACGGCGCAGGGCGTCGGCCCACTCGAACACCGCCGGCGATCGCGAGGCCACGACGACCGCGTTGCCCGCCCACCCCTCCGTCAGCACCGATGCCGGACCGAGCACGAGCACGTGCGCGAACACCGGCGCAAGAGCGTGCAACTGTCGGTTTAGGGCGGGCAGCTCGTCGTCGTCGGCGATGTTGATCACGAGCACGCCGTCGGGGGCGAGCAGGCGCTCGATGCCGGCGAAGAACGGTGTGGTCTGCAGATGCGCCGGCGTCGTCGTGCCGTGGTAGAGGTCGCTCACCACGAGATCGGCCTGACCGCCCAGAAAGGGGGCGAGGTCGGCGACGCGTTCGGCCGCGTCGCCCGGATGCACCGCGAGATCGGTGCCGGCCGGCAACGGCAGATGCTCTTCGACGAAGGGCACGAGGTCGGTCTCGAGCTCGACGACGTGCTGCTCGGAGTCGGGCCGCGTCACCTGCAGGTAGCGCACGAGCGTCAGTGCACCGGCGCCGAGGTGCACCGCCGTCACCGGTTCGCCGGGGGAGCGCAGGCGGTCGACGACGTTGCCGATGCGGCGCATGTAGTCGTAGAAGAGGGTTCCGGGGTCGTCGAGAGCCACGTGCGACTGCGCCGACGCGGCGATCGAGAGCACGAACGATCCGGGCACGAGCGGATCGGCGACGATCTCGGCGAGGTCGCCGCTCGGGTGCAGCGTCGTCGATGCACCGGATGCTTTGGACGGCCCGGATGCTCCGGATACTCCGGACGCCCCGGATGCCGCCGCCGCGCCGCTCGGGCCGGGCGCGCGGGTCACCGGCTCGCCTTCCTCGCGCTGCCCCCACCCGTGGCGGAGCTCTTCGCCGCGCGAGTGCCGCCGACGGCAGCTTTGCGAGCTGCGCCGGTGGGCCCGTCGGTGGTGGTGGTCTTCGGCGCATCGTCGGGGGCGACTCCGGGAGCCGCGGTCGTGCGGTCGCCCGAGGCGGTGCTTTCAACCGCGTCCCCACCGGCGTCGATGCTCGTGGCCGCGGTCGGGGTTGAACTCGTGGCCGCGCGGGTGTGGGCGCCATCGGGGCCGGCGGCGGTGAGGGTCGCGGCCATGCCGAGGAAGTCGCCGTAGCGGTGCACCTCGCGCTCGAGGGCGGCGTGTTCGGCGGCGGTGAGCGTGGTGAAAGGCTCGACGGTGACGGTGGCCTTCGTCGTGGTGACCGATCGCTTCCAGGTGCCCACGATCTCGGCCCGCGACACGATCATCGGAAGGAAGATGCCGTTGTTGCCGGGCACGACCCGGTCGGCGAACTCCGGGGCGACCGCCGGCGACCGGCTCTGGTAGCCGAGCAGGTACTCGTCGAAGCCGGGCAGGGCGTACACGTCGGGCCGGCCGCGGCGCGAGGGCGCGGCATCCGTCGCCGTGGTCGCCGTCGATGTGGGCGCCGAAGGGGTGGGGGAGGCGACCCAGTAGTCGGTCTCTCCGATGCGCACCTCGTCGAGGCGGTCGCGCGCTAGCTCGAGACCGCGTTTGGCGTCGGCGACCGAGGTCTTCGACCACCAGCAGAAGTCTTTGAGCGTTGCCGGGCCGTGGCCCGTGAAGTAGCGCAGCACGAACTCGGCGAGCGAGTCGTCGCGGCTCGGCTGCCAGCGGGGTGGCGCCCATTCGTCGAGCAGTACGAGTGCCTGCTGGGTTCCGCGGGTGGGGCCCCAGCACACCAGGCCCTCGTGGGCGAGCAGCCAGATGAGGTGCACGCCGCGCTGAGCCGTGGTCTCCACCCGCGCCGACTCGAGCAGGGCGAAGAACTCGTCGCGCGAGAGGGCGGCGCCGCCGCGCAGTTCGCTCGTGGCGACCTCGCGGGCCCGGTCGATCACGGCGTCGTCGATGCCGAGCTGCCGTTGTCGTGCGGCCGTGCTCGACACCGTGCGCCGGGCGGTGAGGGAGAGCATCCAGCGCAGGTCGTCGGGGGTGGTGAAATGCAGGGTTCCGCGCATGGGCCACGACCGCACCACCTCGGCGCGGTCAAGGGCATCGTTCACGTCAGCGCGCGTCGACCCGGGCGCCCGCACGCCGAGCGCCCACACTCCTTGCCCGAAGTCTTGCGCCTGCACCGCGAGCAACTGCCGCACCGCCCCCGCGACCGTGCGATCTGGATCACTACCCGTGCCCGCGCCCGTGCCGGTGCTTTCGCCTGCGCCGCTGCTCGTGCCAGTGCCGGTGCCCGTGCCCATGCTGCCCGTGCCCGCGCGCGGCGGCGCGATCCACTGCGACTCCAGCCGCCGCTGCAGCAACTCGCGCGCGGCTCGCGCTCCCGCACCACTCACCATGCGCCCAGTATGCCGCTCGCCGCCGACCTCCGGCCGGTTGCGGCCGCCATCCCCCTCGAGAAGTCAGAATCCGTGCCAAAAGCGACTACTTAGCACCCAAAAGTGACTTCTCGAGGGCGGGCGGGCGCGAGCGCCCGACCGCGCGCCCGCCCGCGGCCGCTCAGCTCGGCAGGCCCACGAGCACGAGCGCGGCCGCCACGCCGAACAGCACCGCCGCCACGGCCCCCGCGAGCGCGCGCACGTGGTTGCCGCGGGTCCACTCGAGGGCGTAGCGCCGCCACAGGTCGAGCCCCGCAGGAGTGGCGGCATCGGCATCCGCCAGCGCGTTGTTGCGCGGCACGTGGAACCCCACGGTCACGGCCACCACCCCGATCAGATAGACCGCCTCGCCCGCGACCGCCCACCACAACGCGAGGCCGGACCCCGTCACCGCGAGCAGAATGCACGCGGCCAGCCCCGCGAGCAGCGTGCCGAAGAGGGTCACCATGAGCGGCGGGCGCACGGCCGTTCGGTTGATCGACTGCATCACGACCAGCCCGGATGCCGCCGGCGCCTGCTCGAGGCCGCGCATCACGAACCCCGAGAACGCGAAGAACACCCCGGCCACGACGGCCGCGCCGAGGGCCGTCGCGCCGCACAGCGCGGCGACGATCTCGAGGCTCACGGAGGTCTGGCTCACGAGCCGGGGCTGCACGCGATCATGTTGTCATTCTCGATCACGAGTGCCTTGATGGGAAGCAAGACGTCTCCTGTCGTCTCGGGTATGCGACAGGAGGCGTCGCAGCTACTTGCGCCAGTCAAATCCGTCGCGTCCGACAATTCACAAATTTGTGAAACAAGCGTAGCGTGCTGCCATGGACACCGTCGTCGAGGTCTCGGGCCTCGAGAAACGATTCGGCCGCGTGCGCGCACTCGACGGCCTCGACCTCTCGGTGCGGGCGGGGGAGGTGCACGGCTTCCTCGGGCCCAACGGCGCCGGCAAGTCGACCACGATCCGCATCCTGCTCGGCCTCGCCCGCGCATCCGCCGGCACCGCCCGCGTGTTCGGCCGTGACCCCTGGTCAGACGCCGTCGCCCTGCACCGCCGCCTCGGCTACGTTCCTGGCGACGTCAACCTCTGGCCCAACCTCTCGGGCGGCGAGGCGATCGATCTGATCAGTCGCCTGCGCGGCGGCACCGCCGACAAGACGGCCTTCCGCGAACGCAAGCAGCGCCTCATCGACGTCTTCCAGTTCGACCCCACCAAGAAGGGGCGCGCCTACTCCAAGGGCAACCGGCAGAAGGTCGCTCTGATCGCGGCGTTCGCCACCCCCGCCGACCTGCTCATCCTCGACGAGCCGACCAGCGGACTCGACCCCCTCATGGAAGCCGTCTTCGACACCGAGGTGCACCGCGCCGCCGCCGAGGGCACCACGGTGCTGCTCTCGAGCCACATCCTCTCCGAGGTCGAGCAGCTCTGCGATCGCGTCACGATCATCCGGGCCGGTCGCACCGCCGAGACGGGAACCCTCGCCGACCTCCGCCACCTCACCCGCACCGAGGTCTCGTTCGCCGTGGACGGGGTTCCGGATGCCGCCGCGCCCGCTTCCCCGGATGCCGTCGCCCCCGATGCTCGCCCCGCCGCCGCGCCCGGCGCCGCGCCCGCTTCCCTGCAGGCCGCGGCGCCCGCCCCGCGGGAAGCCGCCGCCCACCGCCACGCCGGACCGCAGTCCGACCTGCGCGACCTCGCCGCCGCGCTCCCCGGCGCCCACGATCTCGCCATCGACGCCGGCCGCGCGCACTTCACCGTCGACAGCGATGCCCTGCCCCCGGTGCTCGAGGCCCTGGCCCGACTCGACGTGCGCGGCCTGACGGTGGCTCCGCCCTCGCTCGAGGAGCTCTTCCTGCGCCACTACGGCGACCACCCCGCGCGGCCCGACCCTGCCGACCGGCAAGCTCCTGCCCCCACCATCCCCCCGACAACCGACCCCCGACCATGAACGCTGACGCCCTCGCCCTCCTCCCGGCGCTGCTCCGCCAGCGCCTGCGCCGCGACCGCTGGCAGCTCGCGTTCTGGATCCTCGGCACCGCCCTGCTCGCCCTCTTCGCCGCGGTCGCGGTCGCCGACAGCTACGCCGACGAGACCGAGCGCAACCAGATCCTCGCGCTCGCCATCTCGAGCCCGGCCATCCTCATCCTGCGCGGCCTCCCCCAGGGCGGCGGACTCGACGCCTTCGTGTTCTTTGAGATCTTCACCTACCTCGCCCTGCTTGCCGCCCTGATGAGCACCTTCCTCGCCGTGCGCCACTCCCGCGGCGAAGAGGAGTCGGGTCGCGCCGAACTCATCGCCAGCACCCCGGCCGCCCGATCTCTGCCGACCGTCGCGACCCTCGTGCACGGCGTGCTCGCCAACCTCGTGCTCGGCGCGGCCGTGTTCGCCGGCCTCGCCCTCGGTGGAATGGCCGTCGACGGCTCGCTCGTCACCGGTGCCGCCACCGCCGCGGTCGGCATCGCCTTCGTCGCCGTCGGGCTCCTCGCCGCCCAATTCCTGCGCACCTCCCGCGGCGCCAACGGCCTCTCGGTCGCCCTCGTCGGCACCGCATTCCTGCTGCGCGGCATCGGCGACGCCCTCGGCACGCCGACGGGCCCGCTCGAACTCCAGAGTGCCTGGCCCAGCTGGCTGTCACCCATCGGCTGGGCCCAGCACACCGGCGCCTACACGTCGAACACCCTCGTTCCCCTGCTGCTCGACCTGGCGCTCGCGGCCGTCTGCGTCACCGTAGTGTTCGTGCTGCAGGCCCATCGCGACAGCGGCGCGAGCCTCGTGGCCGAGCGGCGGGGGCGAACGGATGCCGCGGCGGCGCTCTCGGGGTCGTTCGGCCTCGCCTGGCGACTGCAGCGCGGAGCGATCGTCGCGTGGGCCGCGGGCGGAGCCGCCTTCGGGCTGCTCGCCGGCACCCTGGCGAGCCTGGTCGAACAGGCCGCGTCGCAGGACGCGGCGGTCGCCGACTCGTTGCAGAGCGTCGCGGGGGCGGGAGGATCGATGACCGAGACCCTGATCGCCGCGCTGTTCAGCTTCGTGGGCGTTCTGGCCGCGGCGTGCGCCACCCAGGCGGTCATCCGCCTGCGTCAGGAGGAGTCGGCGGGCACCGCCGAACTGCTGCTCTCGACCCCGCTCTCACGCGTGCGCTGGCTCGTCGACTACCTAGCCCTCGGCGTCGCCGCCATCGCGATCGTGCTCGTCGTCGCGGCCGCGGCCGCGACGGCCGGGCTGCTCTCGGCGGGCGAAGACGTGAGTCTCGTGGGCCAGTCGTTCGCCACGGCGGCCGCGCAGCTGCCCGCCGCTCTCAGCTATCTCGGACTGCTGGCACTCCTGTTCGTGCTGATGCCGAAGGCCACCGTCGCGGTGGGCTGGGCCTTCGTCGCGTTCGGCGTCGTGGTGGGCAACTTCGGCGGCCTGCTCGGCCTGCCCGACGGTGTGCGCGACCTGTCTCCCTTCACCCACACCCCGGTGGTCTCCGCGGCGGAGCCCGACTGGGGTGGGGGAGCGTGGCTCATGGGTGTCGCGGTCGTGGCGGGGGCGGCATCCGTTGTTCTGATGCGGCACCGCGAACTGAACACCGCGTGACCCGTGAGAGGCTGAGCAGATGGCACGGGACGAAGACGCGCTGCGCACCGCCGTCGAGCAGTCGGCGGCCGTGCTCATCGCGGCCGGGTTTCCCAAGATGCCCGCCCGGGTGCTGATGACGCTGCTCGTGTCAGACGACGACGGGCTCACGGCGTCGGAACTCGCCGAGACCCTCGGGGTGAGCGCCGCCGCGATCTCGGGGGCGGTGCGCTACCTGCAGACGTTCGGCGCGATTCGGCGCATCGCGCGCTCGGGCAGCCGTCGCGATCGCTACGAGCTCGTCGAGGACACCTGGTACACGGCGTCGCTCAAGACGAGTCCGATGTATGCGCGCCTCGCCGCGCTCGCCGAGAACGCCTCGGCGGCGATCGGTGAGCCGGCGTCGGCGGCGAAGGCCCGGGTCGACGAGATGGCGAGGTTCTACCGGTTCCTCGACGCGAGGCTGCCCGAACTGATGGCCGAGTGGGAAGAGCAGCGTCTGGGCCGCTGAGGAGCGGGCCTCGACGTATCCGCGCCGGTGGCGCACCCGCGCCGATGGCGCACTCTGCAAGCGGTCGATCTGCCGCGGCCGGTTAACGGAGGATGCGGCGCCCCCGGTATTCCGCGAGCACCGCATCCGACCCCCCGCCCCAGTCAGACGAGTCCGCTGCATCCGGTCCCGATTCCCGATGCAACTTGAGACTTCAATATCGCATACCCAAACCCAAAACGCCACCGATTATTTCGGTGCTTTACGTCGCCGCGCCGGAGTTCTACGCTCGGCGTCAAGAAGTTCTCGTGCGCCGCTGAGGGGGCAGGCAGATGGTCGACTTCGACGCGGTGCCCAACGGGCGCTACGACCTGGCCACACTGGCCCAGGTCGAGCCCGGAATCTTCCTTCGCCCCGAGGCGGCGGCGCAATATCGAGGGGCGCTGGCCGATTACGAGTCGCAGACCGGCTCATCGGGTTCGTCGTCGGAGGGCTACCGGCCGCTCGGGGCCCCGGGCGATCTGGCGGCCGGCACCGTGAACACGCAGTGGTACTGGTTCGAGATGTACGGGTCGCCCCGCGCGGCCGTTCCGGGCACGTCGAACCACGGCCGGGCGCTCGCGGTCGACATCAACGACTGGAGCACCTACGGCGACAGTTCGACCGCCCTGTTCCAGACGTTCAGCGGTGTCATGGAGGCCTACGGCTTCAGAGACGACGTCGACGACGAGCCCTGGCACTGGCACTACATCGGATCGCCGGCGGTCATCGCGCCGGCCTTCAACAGCATCATCGCGATCATTCCGGAGGATGACATGTTCAACGACGACGACCGGCGCCTCGCCGAGGCCACGAACCGCGGCATCGTCGATGCGATGGTGAGGCTCTACCGCATCGAGAACAAGCTCGACCAGGCACTCACCTGGATCGGCATCAACAAGTGGGCGCTCACCGGCAACGAGAATCCCGACGCCGGGCTGCGATCGATGGTGGCGCGCGTGCTCAACGAGGTCGCCGACGACGTAGGTGAGGTGCAGCGTCAGATCGACATCGTCAATGCGACGCTTCCGGATGTCGCGATCGAACCGGATCTCTCGGTGATCGAGGCGCCCGTGCGGCGCAAAGAATAAGGAACAAGGAGCACGAGTCGGGAGGAGCGCCGTAGCGCAGGGGCCGGCTCAGTCGTCGTCGTCGTTCTCGTCGGGGCCCTTGCCGGGCCGGAACTGGGCGTCGTCGCGCCAGTCGATTCGCTTGGTGCCGTCGGCCGTCACGCTCACATCGATGCGGGGCGCGGCATCCGCCTCGGTCGATTTCGGCGCCGACGTCAGCTGGTCATGGCGCTTCTCGGCGGCATCCGGTTCGTCGCTCAGTTCACGGTCGTCGCTCACGGTCATGGCTCCATCCTGGCCCGGATGCGACTCCCGCGCCGATCAGCGTTCTTCTTTCGAGCTTCGACGAGCCGGTCGGGTGCGCTCGACGGCGTCGTCTGCTCGGTGCAGAACGCCAGACCTGCGAGCAGCCCGGTAGAGATGACGAAACGATGTGATCGCCAGGAGGATCGTGCCAGGCACCGGTGTCGAAAGGTGCAGATCGGCGCTCAGGAGCGTGCCGAACATGGAGACAAGGGTGGCATCCGGCACCGGACCGGGTATCTGCGCTGCGCGTCGACTACACGCCAGGCTGAATTCGACGGGACGGTCAGAGTCTCTCAGCGCGCGGTGAAGCGGTGCGTTTCCTCTGACCCCGCTCCTTTTTCGTAGGAGTACTTCCAGCCGTCCCACTCCTCGCCATCCGAAAGATCGTCAGAAGCCCCCGGATAGTTGGTCTGCTCGGTCAGGCAGTCCACGTCGCCCAGCATGGTCAGCGCGATCTGAAGCGAGCTCGGGCTATCGCTTGTCTTTGGCTTGCCGTTCCCGGATAGGGCATCGTTCAGGTCGTCGCCGAGTGAAGACGCAATGCGGGCGTTGTCGCCCTTGAGTTCCACCAGGACCGACGACCCGTCGACCTTCATGATGCCGTAATCGTCATCGCCGGAGCATGCGTCGTACGCAGCTTGGGCTTGGGCGTTGCTTGCACAGCCCGAAAGCAGTAAACCGAGGACGGCGGCGCCCGTCGCGGATACGATCATTTTCGTTTTCATGTGATTCCCCCTCAGAAATGCTGAGGGGCAGCCTACCCGTGCAGTCGCGCTGGCACCGGAAGCCCTTCGGATACACCTTCGGATACACTGCAGGACGCGACCGACATAAAAGAAACCCCCGCCATGTAGAAGCTAGGCGAGGGTTCCCGTGGCTCCGACCGGCATCGATCCGGTGACCTTTCGATTTTCAGTCGAACGCTCTACCAACTGAGCTACAGAGCCGAAGCGGCGATTCTCGTGTCGTTGCCGACATGTCGTCGCTTCTAGCGAAAAGCCCTTCCGGTGTGGAAGGGCTTTCGCCTGGCGACCCTGACGGGACTTGAACCCGCGACCTCCGCCGTGACAGGGCGGCACGCTAACCAACTGCGCTACAGGGCCTTATGTGTTGTTCCTATTGTATGTGTTCTCGCGATCGTGCTTGTGACCCCAACGGGATTCGAACCCGTGCTACCGCCGTGAAAGGGCGGCGTCCTAGGCCGCTAAACGATGGGGCCGCGCGCGACAACTCATCGAGTATGCCACAACTGCTGCACCGGAACCAATTCGGCTCGAGTTGTGCACATTCGCGGGAATGTCCGTGCGTTCTCGCCGCCCACGCTTTAGATTGGCGGGAGCACTGTGACAGATGTGACGGATGCGCAGCCTCGCCTGTCGAGATCGCGCACCGACGCCGCGAAATCGGTGCCGCACCGCACGTCAGGGAGACATGATCACCAGCACCACGGCCGGCAAGCCGAATCGCACGCGAATCCGCCGGCGAATTCGCGACACGGTGGCGACGACGATCGCCACGGTGGCGCTCGTGCTGTCCGCCGGGGTGGTGTCGGGCCCGGCCTACGCCGACGACGACTATCCCAGCTGGGACGACGTGAAGAACGCCCAGGCCAGCGAGTCGTCGAAGCAAGAAGAGGTCACCCGCATCCAGGGCCTGATCGAGACCATGAACTCCCAGGTCGCCGAGGCGCAGGCCGTGGCCACCCAGCGCGGCGATGAATACCAGGCGGCCCAAGAGAAATACGACACGGCGAACTACGTGGCGGCAGAGCTCGAGGCCCAGGCGGCCGACGCGTCGACCCGGGCGGATGCCTCGAACCGGCAGGCCGGCCAGCTCGCCGCCCAGCTCTCCCGCACCGGCGGCAACGACCTCTCGTTCAACCTTTTCGTCGGCGGCGATCAACTCTCGAGCGACCTGCTCTACCAGCTCAGCGCGATGTCGAAGCTCACCGAGAAGACCTCGCAGATCTATGCGCAGGCCGAGCAAGACCGCAACACGGCCACGGCGCTCACGGCCCAAGCCACCGTCGCGCGAGACGAACTGCGCGGACTCGCCGACGAAGCAGCCCGGTTGCGCGACGAAGCGGTGGCCGCGCAGCAGGCGGCCGAGGCCGCGCTGCAAGAACAAGAAGACCATCAGGTCGAACTCTCGGCGCAGCTCACGGTGCTGCAAGAGAACCGCGCCGCCACCGAGGCCGACTACCAGAAGGGCGTCGAGGCTCGAGCGGCCGCCGCCCGCGCCGCCGCGGCATCCGGTCTCGCCACCCTGCCGTTCATCGCGGCGAGCGGGTGGGCGAGCCCGTTCCCGGGCGCGTTCTCGTCTGACGAATACGGAATGCGCGTCAACCCGGTCGACGGCGGCTACCGACTGCACTCGGGCATCGACCTGGTCTACAACGGCGGCACCTGCGGCGCCTACGTCTACGCCGCCGCCGAGGGCCTCGTGAACTTCGCCGGCTGGAACGGCGGCTACGGCAACTTCATCCAGATCGACCACGGTGGCGGCATCGCCACGGCGTATGGGCACAACACGCAGCTGCTGGTCGGCAACGGCGACTACGTGCAGGTGGGCCAGCCCATCTCGCTCGCCGGCACCACGGGCAACTCCACCGGCTGCCACCTGCACTTCGAGGTGCGCGAGAACGGCACCGCCATCAATCCGCGACCGTTCATGGCCGCCCAAGGCATCGAATTCGGATAGAGACCATCACCACATGACGCTCGACACCCGACGACCCGCCCCGCCCGCCCGCCGCCGACCGTTGTCGAGGCTCGTGGCCGCCGTGACGCTCGCCGCCGGCATCCTCGCCGTCGACGTGCTGCGCGGCGAATCCGCCGCGGCGGTCGACTACCCCACGTGGGACGACGTGCTCGCCGCCCGAAGCAGCGAGGCGACGAAGCAGGCCGAGGTCGATCGCATCCAGAGCCTGATCGGGCAGCTGCAGTCCGAGGTCGAGGCCGCGCAGGCCTTCGCCGTGCAGAAGGCCGACGAATACTCGGCGGCGCAGGATGCCTACGACCTCGCCTCGTTCCGCGCCGGCGAACTCGCGGGGCAGGCCGAAGAGGCCCGGGCTCGCGCCGACGCGTCGAACAAGCAGGCCGGGCTGCTCATCACCCAGTTCACGAGGGCGGGCGGCGCCGATCTCACGCTCAACCTCATCGTCGCGGGCGACGAGAGCGACGATCTGCTCTACCAGCTGGGCGCCATGAGCCAGCTGTCGCAGAAGACCGGTCAGCTCTACGAGCAGGCGACGCAGGATCGCAACACCGCCGATTCGCTCACCGACCAGGCGGTCGTCGCCGAAGCCGCGCTCGGCGATCTCAAGGTGGCCGCCGAGCTGGCGTTCGCCGAGGCCACGGCCGCGCAGGAGCGGGTGGAGGCGGCTCTCGCCGAGCAGCAGGCGCAGGGCGCCGTGCTGGCCGAGCAGCTCGAGGCGCTGAACGCCGCCACGGCGAAGACCGAGGTCGAATACGAGAAGGGCGTCGAAGAACGCCGCAAGGCCGAAGAGGCGCGGCTCGCCGCTGAGGCGGCCGCCCGCGCAGCCGCGGCAGCGGCGGCGGCCGAGGCAGCGGGGGCGGGCGGAGGACCCGGCCCATCGGTCAACGGCTGGTCGAGCCCGTTCCCGGGCGCCCGGGTCACCGACGAGTTCGGCAGCCGGTTCCACCCGATCTTCCACGAGTGGCGACTGCACGCCGGCATCGACCTCGGCTACAGCGGCGGCCGCACCTGCGGGGCGCCGGTGTATGCGGCGGCGGCGGGCACGGTCATCCAGGCCAGCTACAACGGCGGCCTCGGCAACTCGGTCACCATCAGTCACGGCGGCGGGTTGACCACGGTCTACGGCCACAACTCGTCACTGAACGTCGGCCGAGGTCAGGATGTCGGTGGCGGCGAGATCATCGCCTACGCAGGCACCACCGGCTCCTCCACCGGCTGCCACGTGCACTTCGAAACCCGCGTCAACGGCTCCCCCCAGAACCCGAGAAACTACGTGGGATTTTGAGTTTGGCGGGAGGGACGCGCGCGGCTCCTCCGCATCTACCGACACGCGAGGCAACGGCAGCTCAGGCCGCGGGCCGCGCCCGACGACCCAGGGTGAGGCCGTGGCCGCGCGAGCGACCGCGGCCTCACATGTCGCGACGCGCCGGGCAGGGACCGGCGCGTCCCGTGGAGGCCGCGCGCAGCACGGCCCCCACGGCAGCTAGTGGCTACCTTCTTCGGCGAGCTTCTTGAAGCCGGCCTCGACGATGGCCTCGGCTTCGGCGGCGTTGCCCCAGCCCTCGATGTTCACGAACTTGTTCGGCTCGAGGTCTTTGTAGCGCGCGAAGAAGTGCTCGATCTCTTTGCGGGTCTGCTCGGGAACGTCATCGATGTCCTGGATGTGCGACCAGCGCGGGTCTTTGAACGGCACCACGACGACCTTGGCGTCGGAGCCGGCCTCGTCGCTCATGTTGAGCACGCCGACGGGGCGCACCTTGATGCCCACGCCCGGGAACGTCGGGTACTCCAGCAGCACCAGCGCGTCGACGGGGTCGCCGTCGAGGCCGAGCGTGTTCTCGAAGAACCCGTAGTCGGTCGGGTAGACGAAGCTCGTGAACAGCACGCGGTCGAGGTAGACCCGGCCGGTCTCGTGGTCGACTTCGTACTTGTTGCGGCTTCCCTTGGGAATTTCGACGACGACGTCGTACGCGGCCATAGGTGGGGCTCCCTCGTGTGTGATCTGCAGCGCTCGAATCGGCGCCCGAAACTGCAATAACGTTACTGGATGCACCCGCCCGAGCGCCGCCCGCGCCTCACGCCCGCGATCGCCGACGTGCGTCGCGCGGTGCGCGACACGCTCGCCGAGGCGGCACTCGCGCCCGACGACCTCGTGCTCGTGGCCCTGAGCGGCGGCCCCGACTCCCTCGCGCTCGCGGCCGCGACCGCGTTCGAGGCGCCTCGCGCCGGGTTGCGGGCCGGTGCGATCATCGTCGACCACTCCCTGCAGGAGGGGTCGGATGCCGTCGCCTCCCGCGCCGCCGACCAGGCACGTTCCCTCGGCCTCGCGCCCGTGCTCGTCACCCGCGTGCAGGTCGGTGCCGTCGCCCGCGCGTCGGCGTTCGGTGCCGAGCGAACCCGTGGTGGGCCGGAGGCGCTGGCCCGCGACATCCGCTATGCCGCGATCGACCGGGCGGTCGTGGAGACAGGCGCTCGGGCCGTGCTGCTCGGGCACACCCTCGACGACCAGGCCGAGACCGTGCTGCTCGGCCTCGCCCGCGGTGCCGGGGCCGCGAGCCTCACCGGCATGGCGCGTTTCACCCCGCCACCCGGAGCTGCCGCCGACGCGCACCATGACCACGGTCGCGCCCCCGCCCCCGCCCCCGCCGCTCCAGCCGCCGCGGCTGGCAGCGCCGGCGTCACCCCCGCGCCCACCCGGCCCGCCCACGTCGCGCCCGGCACCCGCATCCGCCCCCTGCTCGGCATCCGTCGGGCCACCACCGAGGCGTTCTGCGCCGACTCCTCGCTCACGCCCTGGCACGACCCCCACAACGACAGTCCCGACTACGCGCGCGTGCGGGTGCGCCGCAGCGTGCTGCCCGTGCTCGAGGCCGAGCTCGGGCCCGGCATCGCCGAGGCCCTCGCCCGCACCGCCGACCAGTTGCGCGAAGACGACGACACCCTCCATGACGTGGCGATCGAGACCATCGAAGACCTCGTCGAGCACGCCGAGGCGGGCATCGCGGTGTCGGTGGGCGCCCTCGAGGCGAACCCTCCGGCACTGCGCAATCGCATCATCCGATATGTGGTCGAGAGCGAGTTCGGGGTGTCGCTGTCGCGTGCGCAGACCCTCGCGGCGGTCGCACTGGTGACCGACTGGCACGGCCAGAAAGGCGTCGACCTGCCAGGGATTAGAGTGGTGCGGCAGGCCGGCCGTCTCGAGTTCTCCCGGGTGCATCCGGGCGCCACGGCAGGCGATGCCGCGGCAGGCGACACCGCGGCCGGCGACGAGTAGCGAGAGAGAAGAGTTCATGGACATCAGCGACGTTCAGTCCGACATC
Source organism: Herbiconiux daphne (assembly GCF_024979295.1). Classification (GTDB taxonomy): domain Bacteria; phylum Actinomycetota; class Actinomycetes; order Actinomycetales; family Microbacteriaceae; genus Herbiconiux; species Herbiconiux daphnes. The sequence goes on from NZ_JANLCJ010000001.1 coordinate 217,263, forward strand.
ACCGAGGTGCTGCTCACCGAGGAGCAGATCGCCGAGAAGATCGGCGACCTCGCCCGCCGCATCGAGGCCGACTACACCGACGACGACAACCTGCTGCTCGTCGGCGTGCTGCGCGGTGCCGTGATGGTGATGGCCGACCTCGCCCGCGAACTGCGCGTGCAGCTCAACATGGACTGGATGGCCGTGAGCTCCTACGGCTCCGGCACCCAGTCGAGCGGCGTCGTGCGCATTCTCAAAGACCTCGACACTGACATCTCTGGCCGCAAGGTGCTGATCGTCGAAGACATCATCGACTCCGGTCTCACCCTGTCGTGGCTGCTCGCCAACCTGCGGTCGCGCGGTGCGGCATCCGTCGAGATCTGCGCGCTGCTGCGCAAGCCCGAGGCCGTGAAGGTCGAGATCGACGTGCGCTACATCGGCTTCGACATCCCGAACGCCTTCGTCGTCGGCTACGGCCTCGACTACGCCGAGCGCTACCGCAACCTCAAGTCGATCGGCGTGCTCGCCCCCCACGTCTACTCGTAGCCGGCGCGCAGCGGCACACGTTACGCCCACGGGGAACATGGAGGCGGCGCCCAGTGCGCGACGGGTACCCTTGCACCACGACATAAGCACCGTGCCGACCCTGCCGGCACCAAAGCGATGAAGAGACATGAACGCGAAACGCATCCTTCGATCTCCCATTCCGTACATCCTCCTGGGTGCGATCGCGCTGTGGATCGGCTTCAGTCTGATCACCGCCGTCGGCTACCAGCAGGTGACGACGCAGGAGGGGCTCGGGTTCCTCTCGAGCGGCAAGGTCTCCGAGGCCACCATCATCGACGGTGAGCAGCGCGTCGACATGACGCTCTCGAGCGCCGACGACAAGTACGGCTCGAAGGTGCAGTTCTACTACGTGGCGCCCCGCGGCACCGAGGTCGTGAACGCGGTGACGGATGCCAATCCGTCCGACGGCTTCAACGACCAGGTTCCCCAGCCCAACTGGTTCCTCTCGGCGCTCGGCCTGTTCTTGCCCATCATCCTCATCGCCGCGTTCTTCTGGTTCATGCTCTCGGGCATGCAGGGTGGCGGCAACCGCGTGATGCAGTTCGGCAAGTCGAAGGCCAAGCTCGTCACGAAGGAGTCGCCGAAGGTCACCTTCGACGACGTCGCCGGCGCCGAAGAGGCGCTCGAAGAGCTCGAAGAGATCAAAGACTTCTTGAAGGAGCCGGCGAAGTTCCTCGCCGTCGGCGCGCGCATTCCCAAGGGCGTGCTGCTCTACGGCCCTCCCGGCACCGGCAAGACCCTGCTCGCTCGCGCCGTCGCGGGTGAGGCGGGCGTTCCGTTCTATTCGATCTCGGGCTCCGACTTCGTCGAGATGTTCGTGGGCGTCGGCGCGAGCCGCGTGCGCGACCTGTTCCAGCAGGCGAAAGAGAACTCCCCCGCCATCATCTTCATCGACGAGATCGACGCCGTCGGCCGCCACCGCGGCGCCGGCATGGGCGGCGGTCACGACGAGCGCGAGCAGACGCTCAACCAGCTGCTGGTCGAGATGGACGGCTTCGACGTGAAGACGAACGTCATCCTTATCGCGGCCACGAACCGGCCCGACATCCTCGACCCCGCCCTGCTGCGCCCGGGCCGCTTCGACCGCCAGATCGGCGTCGATGCCCCCGACCTCAACGGCCGCAAGAAGATCCTCGAGGTGCACGGCAAGGGCAAGCCGCTCGCCGCCGGCGTCGACCTCGAGGTCGTGGCCCGCAAGACGCCGGGCTTCACCGGCGCCGACCTGGCCAACGTGCTCAACGAGGCCGCGCTGCTCACCGCGCGCAGCAACGCGCAGCTCATCGACAACCGCGCCCTCGACGAGGCCATCGACCGCGTGATCGCCGGCCCCCAGCGCCGCACCCGCATCATGCGCGACCAGGAGAAGCTCGTCACCGCCTACCACGAGGGCGGCCACGCGCTCGTGGCCACGGCCATGAACTACACCGACCCGGTCACGAAGGTCACCATCCTGCCCCGCGGCCGTGCCCTCGGCTACACGATGGTGCTGCCGCTCGAAGACCGCTACTCGGTGAGCCGCAACGAGCTGCTCGACCAGCTCGCCTACGCCATGGGCGGCCGCGTCGCGGAGGAGATCGTGTTCCACGACCCCACCACGGGCGCGTCGAACGACATCGAGAAGGCCACCGGCACCGCCAAGAAGATGGTGACCGAATACGGCATGACCGCGACCCTCGGCGCCGTCAAGCTCGGCAGCGCGTCGGGCGAGATGTTCCTCGGCCGCAACATGGGCCACGAGCGCGACTACTCCGAGAGCCTCGCCCAGCAGGTCGACGCCGAGGTGCGCGCCCTGATCGAGTCGGCGCACGACGAAGCGTGGGCGGTGCTCAACGACAACCGCGACATCCTCGACCGCCTGGCCGCCGAGCTGCTCGAGAAAGAAACGCTCGACCACGACGAACTGGCCGCCATCTTCGAGGGCGTGAAGAAGCTGCCGTTGCGCCCGCAGTGGCTCTCGAGCGAGAACCGCCCGGTGTCGACGCTTCCTCCGGTCGCGTTCCCCGCGGCCAAGGCGCCCATCGACGGCCAGGCCGTCGACGGCGGAGTCGACTCCGACCCCGAGCCCGAGTCGAAGCCCAAGCGCGCTCCGCGCATCAAGCCCCGCCCCGCCACCGCCTAGGCCCACCGTGGCACATGTCGATCGGCTGAGGATCGAGGCCGCGGTCGCCGAGATCCTCGCCGCGATCGGCGAAGATCCTCGGCGCGACGGCCTGACCGACACCCCGCGGCGCGTCGCCGACCTCTACGCCGAGCTGTTCGGCCAGGTCGGCGTCGACCCGGCCGCGGCCCTCGGCACGTCGTTCGCGGCGCCCGCTGCCGAGCAGACCCCGGATGCCGCCACCGCACGCCCCGGCGCCACCGACGACCTCGTGCTCATGCGCGACATCACGTTCCGCTCCGTGTGCGAACACCACCTGCTGCCCTTCGAGGGCGTCGTGCACGTGGCCTACCTGCCCGGCGAGACGCTCGCCGGGCTCGGCTCGATCGTGTCGGTGGTGGAATCGGCGTCGTCACGCCCGCAACTGCAGGAGCGCCTCACCGACGACATCGCCGACGCCATCGACCGCGGTCTCGCGGCCCGCGGGGTGCTCGTCGTGATCGACGCGAAACACGGCTGCGTGACCGCACGCGGCCCCCGCCAGACCTCGAGCACCACCGTAACGCTCGCCGCCCGCGGCGCGCTCGCCGACCCCGCTGCCCGGGCCGAGGTGACCGCGCTCATCGCCGCCGCGAGAGGAGGCGAGCAGTGACCGAGATCCTCGGCATCCTCAACGTGACGCCCGACTCGTTCAGCGACGGTGGGCTGTGGCTCGATCGCGACGCCGCCGTGCGGCACGCGCTCGGCATGGTGTCCCGCGGCGCCGACATCATCGACGTCGGCGGCGAATCCACCCGCCCGGGTGCGGCCCGCGTCGCGATCTCCGAAGAGCAGCGGCGTGTGCTGCCGGTCGTGCGCGAGCTGGTCGGCCAGGGGGTCACCGTGAGCATCGACACCATGAACGCCCAGACCGCCTCCGCCGCCCTCGACGCGGGAGCCACGATCGTGAACGACGTCTCGGGCGGCCTCGCCGACCCCGAGATGGACGACCTCGCCGTGCACTCGGGTGCCCGGTTCGTGGTGATGCACTGGCGCGGCCACAGCGACGGCATGAACGACCTCGCGCGCTACGACGACGTGGTGGCCGATGTGGTCGGCGCGATCGAATACCGCGTCGCCGAACTCATCGTCAAGGGAGCAGACCCCGCGAAGCTGATCGTCGACCCCGGGCTCGGGTTCGCGAAGAACGGCGGCCACAACTGGCAGCTGCTCGGCCACCTCGACCGGCTCGCCGCGCTCGGGCTGCCGGTGCTGGTGGGTGCGTCGCGCAAGCGTTTCATCGGCGATCTGCTGCCGGGTGGGGCACAGTTGGTTGAGCGCGATCTCGCGTCGGCGGTCGTGGCCGCTCTGGCGGCCCACGAGGGGGTGTGGGGAGTGCGGGTGCACGACGTGTCGATCACCCGCGCCGCGCTCGACGTCACCGACGCATGGGCCCGGGGATCAGGGGCCCGGGGAAGAGGAGATTCATGACGCAGGCACACACGGCGCACGACGACGACCTCGACGTGCTCACCCTCACGGGGCTCGAGGTGTTCGCCAACCACGGTGTGTTCGATTTCGAACGGGCCGAGGGCCAGCGTTTCGTGCTCGACGTCTCGGCGTGGCTCGACACCGCCGCCGCGGCATCCGGAGACGACCTCGGCCAGACGGTGCACTACGGTGAACTCGCGGTCGAGATCGTCGAGGCGGCGTCGAACGACCCGGTCGACCTGATCGAGACCCTCGCGGAGCGCATCGCACAGGTCGTGCTCGCGCACGCCGCCGTTCAGCGCACCCGGGTGGTGGTGCACAAACCGGATGCGCCGATCACCGTGTCGTTCGCCGACGTCACGATCGCGATCACGCGCACCCGCAGCCGCACCCGCCCCGGCTCGAGCGCGGGGGAGGCCGCCGCATGAACGGGCGACCCATTCCGAGTGTCGACCGGCGCTTCATCCGGTTGCCGGCCGTGCTGGCCTTCGGCAGCAACCTGGGCGACCGCGAGGGCACCATCCGCGCGGCCCTCGACGACCTGCGCGCCACCGACGGCATCGAGGTCGTGAGCGTCTCGCGTCTCTATCAGACCGCCGCCGTGAAGCCCGACGGCATCGACCACGACGCGCCTGTCTACCTCAACGCCGTGGCCCTCATCCGCACGAGCCTGCAGCCCGAACAGCTGCTCGAGGCCGTGAACCGCATCGAGCACGAGCACGGCCGCGTGCGCGCCGAGCGCTGGGGCGATCGCACCCTCGACATCGACATCGTCGCCTTCGCCTCGATCGTGCGCGACACCGAACGGCTCACCCTGCCGCACCCGCGCGCCGCCGAGCGCGACTTCGTGCTGGTGCCGTGGCTCGAGATCGATCCGGATGCCACGCTGCAGGGCTACGGGCGAGCCGACCAGCTGCTCGCCGCCATTCCCCAATCGACGCTGCGCATCTATGCGGGGGAGAGCCGGTGAGGCACACGCATCCGCTCACCGTGGTGATCTTCACCGTGGTCGGGCTCGCCGCCGGCTTCGTGCTCGAGGTGGGGCTCGCGGCCGCCGGTCAGCCCGTTCTCATTCCGCCCTACACGCTCACCATCACGCTCGTGGCCGCGGCCGTGATCGTGGTGGTGCTCGCCATCCCCATCCGCCGCGCCATCCGCGGGGTGTCGAACACCCGCATCAACCCGTTCCGGGCCATGCGCATCGTGGTGCTGGCCAAGGCCTCCAGCCTCGTGGGCGGCCTCATCGCGGGGTTCGGCGTGGGTGTGGTGGCCTTCTTGCTGACCCGCCCGGTGGTGGCCGATGTAGGCTCGTTGTGGCCGGGAATCGCAACCGCGATCGCCGGGGCCGTGCTTCTCACGGCCGGCATCGTCGCGGAGCGGTTGTGCACACTGCCGCCCGATGAACCCGATGCGAAATGAGAGTCGAGTGTCCACCCCCGACGACCTGAACCCCGCCGACGGCTCCGGTTCGAAGCGGCTCCTCGTAGGTGGCGAGTGGCAGGGCGTGAGCCCGAAATACGTCGGCGTCGAGGTGGTGTCGAGCATCATCAGCGGGCTCGTGCTCTGCGCGGTCGCCGTGGTGTTCGTGGTGATGGGCGCGTGGTTCGGCTGGATCCTGCTCGGCGTCGCCGTGGTCATCGCCGCCGTCATGCTGGTGCTCGCCCCCCGGCGCGTCCGCTCGATCGGTTATCAGCTGCGCGCCGACGACCTGGTGTTCCGGCGCGGCATCATGTTCCACCGGGTCGTCTCGGTGCCCTACGGCCGCATGCAGCTGATCGACATCAACCGGGGCCCGGTCGCGCGCGCCCTGGGCCTGGCCGAACTGAAGTTCGTGACGGCCGCCGCATCGACGGGGGTGTCGATCCCCGGCCTGGTCGACTCCGACGCCAACGACCTGCGCGACCAGCTGGTGGGCCTGGCCGAGACGCGCCGGGTCGGGCTGTGACCCAGCCGGCCGCGGGCGACCTCACCGACGGGCAGTGGCACCGCCTCCACCCCGCCACACCCCTGCTGCGCGGCGGCATCATCCTCGTCGCCATCCTGGGGTTCGTGCTCGCCAACTTTCGGGAGCGCCTGGTCGACTGGGTGTTCGGCGCGCCCGAGCTGCCGGGCGACCCGCTGCAGACCGCCTACGAGCGCGGCCAGCTCGGCTGGGCCGTCGTGGTGGTGGTCGTCGCCCTGATCGTGGGCATCGTGGGCTTCTACGCGTCGTGGCGCATGCACAGCTTCCGGGTCGGCGACGACGTGGTCGAGGTGCGCAGCGGCATCCTGTTCCGCACCCATAGGCGTGCGCGGCTCGACCGCATCCAGGGCATCGCGATCAGCCGCCCGCTCTTCGCCCGGCTGTTCGGCGCCGCCAAGTTCGACATCAGCGTCGCCGGGCAAGACGCCAAGGTGCAGCTGGCCTACCTGCGCAGCTCCGATGCCGACCGGCTGCGGCACGACGTGCTCGTGCTGGCGTCGGGCGCACGCGCCGAGGTGAGCCCGGCGGCCCCGGCGGCGGCACTGACCGCTGCCGATGGCGCGTCCGCTCCGGATGCCGCGACCGCTCCGGATGCCGCGACCGGCGCGCACCCCGACACCGCCGCCGCGGCATCCGCCGGTCTGGTCAACCAGCGGGTGCGCGAGCTGCTCGCCCCGGAGCTCGACCCTTCGATCGCGCCGCCCGAGTCGGTGGTGCGCATTCCGCCCGCCCGGCTGATCGCCTCGCTCGTGCTGAGCGGTTTCACGGTGGTGCTGGTGCTCGTCGCCGCCGTGGTCGTGGTGAGCTCGCTGCTCGGCCGGCGCGAGTTCTTCCTGTTCCTCATTCTGCCCGGCGCGCTCGCCGCCATCGGCTACTACTTCAACCGCTTCACCAAGTCGCTGCGCTACAGCATCGCCGCCACGCCCGACGGCGTGCGGGTGGGCTTCGGCCTGCTCTCGACGAGCAACGACACGCTGCCGCCGGGGCGCATCCACGCGATCGAGGTGAGCCAGCCCCTGCTCTGGCGGCCGGCCCGGTGGTGGATGATCCGCATCAACCGCGCGGGAGCCGCGGGCGAGGGCTCGGCCCAGACGAGCACGACCATGCTGCCGGTCGGCACGGTCGACGACGTGCGCAAGGTGCTCGGGCTGCTGCTGCCCGGCCTCGCCGGCGAGCACACCCGCGAACTCGTGCTCGCCGGGCTCACGGCCCCCAGCGGCGCCGGATTCACCGACGCCCCGCGGCGCGCCTGGCCGCTGCGCCCGTTCAGCTGGCGCCGCACCGGCTTCGCCGAGACGGATGACGCCATTCTGCTGCGCTCGGGGTTCGTGTGGCGGCATCTCACCGTGGTGCCGCTCGCCCGGGTGCAGAGCCTGCGGGTGTCGCAGGGCCCGGTGCTGCGGCTGCTCGACCTGGTGGAGCTCGCGGTGCACACGGTCGCCGGGCCGGTGCGGGCATCCGTCGCCGCCGTCGATCGCGCCACCGGAACCCGCGCGTTCGAGCGCTGGTCGGCCGAGGTGGTGGCCGCGGGCTCGAGCGACCGATCGCATCGCTGGGCGGAAGCGCCCGACGGAGCCGCGACCGAGAGCCCCCAGCCATGAGACCCCGAGATGAGACCCCCGAGATGAGACCCCCGAGATGAGGCCGACAGCATGAAGCCCTCCGAACGCACCGGCCGCCTCGGCGTCGGCATCATCGGCGCCGGCCGCGTCGGCCCCGTGCTCGGCGCGGCGCTCGCGGGAGCCGGGCACGCCATCGTGGGCGTCTCGGCCATCTCCGAGCAGAGCCGCGAGCGCGCCGACGCCATGCTCCCCGGTGTTCCCGTGCTGACCATCCCCGAGCTCGTCGAGCGCAGCGAACTCGTCGTGCTCGCGGTGCCGTCGCGCGAACTGGCCTCGCTCATCGCCGGGCTCGCCGAAACCGGCACGTGGCAGATGGGGCAGCTCGTGCTGCACACCGCGCCGGAGTTCGGCATCGACATCTTCGCGCCCGCCCGCGCGGCCGGCGTCATCCCGCTCGCCGTGCACCCGGCGATGTCGTTCACGGGCACGAGCGTCGACATCGCCCGGCTCGCCGGAACCTACTTCGCCGTCACCGCCCCCGGCGCCGTGCTGCCGATCGGTCAGGCGCTCGTGGTCGAGATGGGCGGCGAACCCGTCGTGGTGGCCGAGGCTGATCGCGCGGCCTACGCCGAGGCCATCGAGACGGCGACGACCTTCTCGACGGCCATCGTCGACCAGGCCGCCGGCCTCCTCGCGGGCATCGGCATCGAGGCGCCCGGGCGCCTGCTCGCGCCCCTCGTGCGGTCGTCGGTCGAGAACGCGCTGGCGCGCACGGGCGGCGTGGTTCCCGAGTAGCATCGTCACGGCGGTCGGCGACCCGAGTCGTGCTGCCGCGGCAGCCGAGCGCCGCACCGCACCGAGCAGCACAGCACCAGAGGAGCATCCGGTGGCAGAAGCCGTTTCCGACACGAGCCCCGCGCAGACTCCGATCGTCGCCACGACCATCGACGAGGTGCGCCGGGCCATCGAGCTCGCCGCTGCCCGCCCGCACGACGGCTTCACGGCGCCCGCGGCCGGGCGCGCCCGCGTGGCGTTGGTGCCCACGATGGGCGCCCTGCACGACGGCCACCTCGCGCTCGTCGAGCGAGCCACCGAGGTCGCCGACATCGTGGTGGTCTCGATCTTCGTCAACCCGCTGCAGTTCAACGATCCCGCCGATCTCGAGCGCTACCCGCGCGATCTCGAGGGCGACTTGCGCACCCTCACGGGGCGTGGTGTCGACATCGTCTTCGCTCCGGATGCCGCCGAGCTCTACCCCCACGGAGACACCGCCACCCGGGTCACCGCCGGCCGAGTGGGCTCGTTGTTCGAGGGCCGCAGCCGCCCCGGTCATTTCGACGGCGTGCTGACGGTCGTGGCCAAGCTCATCAACGCGGTGGGGCCGCAGCGCATCCTGTTCGGCGAGAAAGACGCCCAGCAGGTCTTTCTGGTGTCGCGCATGGTCGACGACCTCAACATGCCGGTGGCGGTCGAGGTGGTCGAGACCGTGCGCGACGACGACGGCCTCGCCCTCTCGAGCCGCAACCGGTTCCTCGACGCCAACGAGCGCCGCGCGGCGCTCACCCTGCCGCACGTGCTCGAGGCCGCGGAGTCGGCCTCCGACCGGGGCATCGACGCGGTGCTCGCGGCGGCGCAGTCGGCCGCGATGGGTGAGCAGCTGGTCACGGTCGACTACCTGGCGGTGGTGCATCCGTCGACCTTCCTGCCCGTCGACGACGACTACACGGGCAAGGCGCGAGTGATCGTCGCCGCGAAGGTCGGCGACACCCGCCTCATCGACAACGCCGCCATCTACCTCGGGCACTGACCGCGAGAGCGCCCAGGTTTCCGAGCGGCGTGGCGGCCCGCGAACAGGGTGCCGATCGGTCATTCGACCCATTCCCCCCGGCGGCCCACGAGCCTAGACTGCTGCCGTGATCGGCGACGACACCACCTTCTCGACCAGCGGCTTCGCCGTGGGGCGGAGTGCGCTCGTCGGCGGGTCGGGGATCGTCGACCTCGCCGAGCAGCGATGGGCCCGGGCCTCGGCAGGTGAGGGCCTGCTGCTGTTGCTGGCCGGTGAGGCCGGCATCGGCAAGAGCCGCATGCTGCGCGAGATCGCCGACCGCATCGGAACGTCGGCCCGTTTTCTCGGCGGCAGCACCTGGCCGAAAGACTCCGAGGTCGCCGGATCGTTGCTGCTCGACCTCGCCGACGACCTCACCCGCGCCGGCGACACCGAGCACGCCGCGCGGCTCACGGCGCTGCTGGCGTCGCGCGACCGAGACGACCCGCTGCTGAGGCGCATCCTGCTGCACGACCTGGTGGCGATCCTGCTCGAGCTGCTCGCCGAGCAGCCGACGGTGCTGCGCTTCGAAGACCTGCACTGGGCCGACGAGCTCAGCCTCGACGTGCTGGCGCGCCTGGCCACCGAGCTGCCCCGCATGCCGGGCCTCGTGATCGCGACCTATCGCAGCGACGAGGTGTTCGCCGGCAGCCCCCTGATGAGCTGGCGCGGGCGACTGCTCGCGCAGCGCGTCGCCGAAGAGGTGCGCCTGCCCCGTTTCGACCTGGCGGCCACCGGGGACCTGATCGCCGCGCTCACCGGCGCCGTCGCGCCGACCGAGTTCACCGCGCTGCTCCATCAGCGCAGCGACGGCATCCCGCTGCACATCGAGGAACTCGTGGTGGCGGGCGAGGGCGCACGAGTGCCCGACACCCTCGCCGATGCGGTGCGGGCGAGGGCCGAGCAGCTCGACGCCGAGACGAAAGACGTGCTGGCCGCCGCCGCCATCGTGGGCTGCCGCTTCGACCTGGGGCTGCTCACCGAACTGCTCGACGCCGACGACCGGGTGGTCGACCAGGCCATGCGGTCGCTGCTCGACCACTCCTTCATCGTCGAGACGGCGGCGGGCTTCGAGTTCCGCCACGCCCTGCTGCGCGACGTGGTGCACGACGACGTGCCGCCGCTGCGCCGCCGCGCCCTGCACGAGGTCGTGGCCCTCGCGGCCGTGGCGCGCCATGCCCGCCCCGCCTTCATCTCGGAGCACTTCGAGCTCGCCGGGCTGCCGGATGCCGCCTACCCCTACGCCCTCGACGGCGCACGGTCGGCTGCGCACGTCTCCGCCCACCGCGAGGCGGCCAGGCTCTACCGGCGCGCGGTGCTCACCCGGCCCGAGACCGTAGGAGGCTGCGACCGGGCGCGGCTGCACGCCGAGTGCGCCCGCGAGCTCGCGTCGAACGACGAGGTGGCGGATGCCGCCGAGCACTACCGCCTGGCGATCGACCTCTACCGCTCCGAGGGCGACCCGGTGGCAGCCGCGCGGCTCGTGCCGCCCTCGATCGCGGTGCGCCACCTGCTGGGCGACGACCTCGACACCCGCTGCGCCGTGGTGCGGGCGACGCTCGCCGACCTCGACGGGCTGCCCGGCGGCGGCCCCGAGGCTGTGCGGGCCGAACTGCTCGCCTCGCTCGCCGCCGCCCACATGCTCGATCGCCGCCTCGACAGCGGGCTGTCGTTCGCGCTCGAGGCCCAGACCCTCGCCGCCGCAGCGCCCGACGGGCGGCTCGACATCGACATCAGAAGCACCCTCGGCGCCTTGCGCGTGTTCGCCGGCCGGGGAGACGAGGGGTGGGCCGGCCTCGCGTCGGCCATCGAGGCAGGCCGGGCGGCGGGGTTCGAGGCCGAGAGTGCGCGGGCCTATCGCATGGCCGCGAGCTCGGCCTCGGTGCTGGTGGAATACGACCTCGCGAGCGGTTGGCTCGACGCGGGCATCGACTACGCCGCCGAGACCGAGAACTGGAACGACCACAACTACCTCACCGCCCACCTCGCCCACGTGCGCTGGGCGCAGGGGCGGTGGCCCGAGGCCGATCAGCTCGCCCGCCGGGCGCTCGCCGATGCCGGAGGCATCACCACTCGCGTGACAGCGCTGCACGTGCTCGGCTTCCTCGCCGTGGGCCGGGGCCGATTCGGTGAGGCGGCAGCCACCCTGCGCGAGGCGCGTGCGATCGGCGAGCGGATGGGGGAGCTGCAGCGGCTGGCGCCCGCTCTCTGGGGGCTCGCCGAGCTCGCGTCGGCCGAGGGCGACGCGGCGCAGGCGGTCGAGCTGAGCGAGCAGGCCTACCGCGCGTCGGCGTCGGTGCACGACGCGGCCTATCTCTTTCCGTTCGTGGTCACCGGCACGCGGGCGCGGCTCACGTTGCACCACAGCGAGGCCGCGCGCGACTGGCTCGCCCGCTGCTCGGCACTGCTGCTGCGCCGCGGCATCCCGGGCACGCTGCCGGCGCTCGACCACGCCGAGGGGCTGCTGCAGCTCGATCAGGGCCGCACGGGCGCGGCCCGGGAGCTGCTCGAGCGCGCCGAACGGGCCTGGCAGGCCCGGGGGCGCTTCTGGGAGGGCACGTTCGCGCTCACTGATCTCGCACGCTGCGCGCTGCGGTCACGGCGCTCCGGCGAAGCGGCCGCCTACCTCGACCGGGTGCGCGAGCGCGCCGACGCCTCGGGCGCCGACCTGTTCGCGCGGCTGGCGGGGCGCATCGCCCGCTCCGGCCTGGCGGGCGCCGGGGGCGACGCCGCCGGGCCGCTGACCGCCCGCGAGTTCGAGGTCGCGCGCCTCGTCGCGAGCGGTGCGACCAACCGCGAGATCGCGACGGCCCTCACCATCTCGCCGAAGACCGTGTCGGCCCACGTCGAGCACATCCTCGCCAAGCTCGGCGCCGCGCGCCGGACCGAGATCGCGAGCTGGGTGGCCCAGGCGCCGGTCGCGCGCTGACGCTGCGACCAGGGCCGGATCAGGGCGGATCAGGCCCGATCAGCAGCAGACCAGTGGCAGACCAGCGCCGGATCACCGCAGCGACGGGTCGAGCACGAGCGACTCGCCGGCGTAGACGTTCTCGTCGTCGACGACGCCCTGGTTCAGGCGGCCGGCGCTGAGATAGAGCAGCTGTGCCGGCGCCACGCCGAAGCGCGCGGCGATCGCGGTGAGGGTGTCACCCGCGGCCACCTCGTAGCGGAGCGGCCGGCCGGCGTCGTCCACGGTGACCGAGCCGCTCGCACCGGCCACCGCGCCCGTGTCGACCGCGGGAGCCACGGTCTGCGCGATCGTCCAGGTGAGGTCGGCGATGCCGATCACGTCGCCGTAGCACCCCTCGAAGCCCTCGGGCCCCGCACCCTCGGCCGGCGCGTAGACCTCCGCGCGATCGAGAAAGCCGGGGTCGGCCGAGGGGAATTCGTCGACCGGCCCCATCGGGAACCGCTGCTCCTCGCTGGCCGAGAGCTGCGGAAGAGCGAAGGCGAAGCCCTCGGGGTTGTAGCAACCGAGGGTGCTGGAGCCGGCCGACACGAAAGTCGTCTGCAGCGGCCGCGAATCGCTCGTGGTGAACCCGGTGAACACGGCCTCGAGCATGCGGTCGTGCGTCGTCACGATCTCGATCGTGCCGGTGACGGCCTGGTCGGGCGACTGGATGGTGCCGCGGCCCAGAACGGTGTCGGCGGGCAGCGGCTCGAAGACCCACTCGGCCGAACCGGAGGGGGCTGCGGGCGTGGCGGCGGCCGCGGCATCCGTCGATCCGGTGGCTGATGACGTGGTGCCGAACGACGAGGTGCCGGATGCCGCGACCGGATGCTCGCCCGTCGTGCCCGCGCACCCGCCGAGAAGCACCACCCCGGCCAGCACGGCTCCGGCCCGCGCCACCCCGGCCCGCACAGCTCCGGCCCGCACAGCCCCGGCCCGCACCACCGCCGCTCGCGCCCTGATCGAATCCCCGTCGCCGACCATCGTGCACCCCCTGCCACGCCCCCGCGTCGAGCACGACGATAGCCGAACGCGATGGGACAGGTGTTCCCATCGCCCCGCGAAGGGTCTCGCCCAGCAGACCGGGCCCTCGCGCCCGGTAAACTGGGGCCGACTTCGAGGAGATCCGTTCCGCATGACCGACGCATCCGCGCCCACGAGCACGTCCGCCCCCACCCCGCCGTTGACCGAGGCCGAGGTGGCCGAACACGAGGCCAACGAACAGAAGGCCGTGCGGCTGGCCAAGCGCGACAAGCTCAACGCGTCGGGGGCCGAGGCCTACCCGGTGTCGGTTCCGGTCACCACCACCATCCCCGCCGTGCGCGAGACCTGGGGTCACCTCGCCGCCGACGAGGTGTCGGGCGAGGTCGTTGGCCTCGCCGGCCGGGTGGTGCACCTGCGCAACACCGGCAAGCTCTGCTTCGTGTCGTTGCAGTCGGGCGACGGCACGCGCATCCAGGCGATGGTGTCGCTCGCGGCCGTCGGCGAGGAGTCACTCGCCGCGTTCAAGGAGTTCGTCGACCTCGGCGACCACCTGTTCGTGCACGGCGAGGTCATCTCGTCGCGCCGCGGTGAGCTGAGTGTCATGGTCGACGACTGGAAGATCGCGTCGAAGGCCATCCTGCCGCTGCCGAACCTGCACTCCGAGCTCTCCGAAGAGACCCGCATGCGCAGCCGCTACCTCGACCTGATCGTGCGCGACCAGGCCCGCCAGGTGGTGCGCACCCGCGCCAAGACGATGGCCTCGCTGCGCCAGACCTTCGCCGAGCGAGACTACCTCGAGGTCGAGACGCCGATGCTGCAGACGATGCACGGCGGCGCGGCCGCCCGCCCGTTCGTGACGCACTCGAACGCCTTCGACACCGAGCTCTACCTGCGCATCGCGCCCGAGCTGTTCCTCAAGCGCGCCGTCGTCGGCGGCATCGACCGCGTGTTCGAGATCAACCGCAACTTCCGCAACGAGGGCGCCGACTCCACCCACAGCCCCGAGTTCGCGATGCTCGAGGCCTACGAGGCCTATGGCGACTACACCTCCATCGCTGAGCTGACGCAGACACTCATCCAGAACGCGGCGGTCGCGGTGTCGGGCTCGCACGTGGTCACCTGGGCCGACGGCACCGAATACGATCTCGGCGGCCAGTGGGACCGCATCAGCATGTACGACTCGCTCAGCGAGGCGGCCGGCGTCGCCATCACGCCCGAGACGCCGGTGGCCGAACTGCAGGCCCTCGCCGACCGCGAGGGCGTCGAGGTGCACCTGCCCAACCACGGCAAGCTCGTCGAAGAGCTCTGGGAGCACTTCGTGAAGGGCAGCCTGGTGCGCCCCACGTTCGTGCTCGACTTCCCGGTCGAGACCAGTCCGTTGACCCGCGCGCACCGCTCCATTCCGGGCGTGGTCGAGAAGTGGGACCTCTACATCCGCGGGTTCGAGCTGGCCACCGGCTATTCCGAGCTCGTCGACCCGGTCATCCAGCGCGAGCGCTTCGTCGAGCAGGCGAAGCAGGCGGCCGCCGGCGACGACGAAGCCATGCGCCTCGACGAAGACTTCCTGCGCGCTCTCGAATTCGGGATGCCGCCCTCCGGAGGCATGGGAATGGGCATGGACCGCCTGCTCATGGCCATCACCGGCCTCGGCATCCGCGAGACCATCCTCTTTCCCCTCGTGAAGCAGTAAGGACCAACCGTGAGCTTCTTCGGCAAGAAAGACGACCCCTACGAGCCGGGCAAGTCCGAGCGCGAGAGCAAACAGGCCGCCGAGAACCAGGGGCCCGACGGCGAGAAGAAGCCCGAACGGCCCTCGAACGCGCGCATCGCCATCTGGGTGATCGTGGGCGCGATCGGCCTCTACCTGCTCGGCAGCGGCCTGTTCGGCATCCTCACCCACTGATGACGTATCGTTGACGCGATGGATGAATTCTGGCCCGCGATCTACGCACTGGCCCCGACGGTTCTGATCGGGCTCGTGTTCTGGTTCATCATGCGTGCCCTCATCCGCTCCGACAAGTCCGAGCGCAAGGCCCTCGCGAAGATCGAAGCCGAGGAGCGCGAGAAGCTCGGCTTGCCGTCGAAGGCTGCCGCCGAGTAGTGCCCCGATACCGCTACGGTGTCGCTAGGGGATTCCGCCGCTGAGAGGGGCTGCTGTGTCGAGTGCTGACATCGCCGTGATCGTCGCGCTCACCCTGCTGCTCGTCGACCTCGCCATCCGTGTTCTCGCCGTGATCATCGTGCCCCGCAACCGGCGGCCCTCGACCGGCATCGCGTGGCTCATGGCCATCTTCGTGCTGCCGTATGTCGGCTTCCTGTTATTCCTGCTGATCGGCAGTTACAAGCTGCCGAAGTCGCGACGCGACAAACAGCACGCCATCAACGAGTTCATCATCGAGACCACCGAGGGAATCGAGCGGGTCAGCGACGCCGACCCGTGGCCGCCCTGGTTCAAGAACGTCGCCGAGCTCAACCGCACGCTCGGGGCGATGCCGCTCGTGGGCGGCAACGACGCCACGCTGATCGGCGACTACGACGAGGCCATCCGGCAGATGACCGCCACCATCGACGAGGCGCAGCGCTACGTGCACGCCGAGTTCTACATCCTGTCGCTCGACGCCACGACGAAGCCGTTCTTCGACGCCCTCGAGGCGGCCGTGAAGCGCGGCGTCACCGTGCGCGTGCTGCTCGACCACATCGCCTCGGTGCGGGCGCCCGGCAACAAGAAGACCGCCAAGCGCCTGAACGCCATCGGCGTGAAATGGCACTACATGCTGCCCGTGCAGCCCCTCAAGGGCAAGTGGCAGCGGCCTGACCTGCGCAACCACCGCAAGCTTCTCGTCGTCGACGGCGACGTGGCCTACATGGGCTCGCAGAACGTGGTCGACCGCAGCTACAACAAGAAGGGCAACATCCGTCGCGGCCTGAAATGGCAAGACCTGATGACCCGCCTCGAGGGCCCGATCGTGGCCGGCATCAACGCCATCTTCATCACCGACTGGTACAGCGAGTCGAACGAACTGCTGCTGCGCGAGACCCGCGCGGTCACCGAGGACACCATCGACGACGACCCGCGTGCGCTCGACATGCAGGTCGTGCCGTCGGGCCCCGGGTTCGAGGGCGAGAACAACCTGCGGCTCTTCCTCGCCCTGCTCTACAACGCGCAGGAGCGCATCATCATCACGAGCCCCTACTTCGTGCCGGATGACGCGATGCTCTACGCCATCACCACGGCCACCCAGCGCGGGGTCGAGGTGCAGCTGTTCGTGTCGGAGATCGGCGACCAGGCGCTCGTCTACCACGCCCAGCGCTCCTACTACGAGGTGCTGTTGCGGGCCGGCGTGCGCATCTACATGTATCAGGCGCCCTACATCCTGCACGCGAAGCACTTCACCATCGACGACGAGGTGGCCGTGATCGGCTCGTCGAACATGGACATGCGCTCGTTCAGCCTCAACATGGAGATCTCGTTGATGGTGCGCGGTCGCGAGTTCGTCGACGCCATGCGCGGGGTCGAAGACGGCTACCGGGCGGTAAGCCGCGAGCTGACCCTCGACGAGTGGCACAAACAGCCGCTGCGGTCGACAGTGCTCGACAACCTGGCCAGGCTCACCTCCGCGGTGCAGTAGGCGCATGACCGACTCGCGACCCCTGCTGAGGCTGGCCGGCCTCGACGACCTCAGCGAACGCATCTACCTCTTCATCGTGCACCGCGGCGCCACGAGCACCGGCGACGTGGCCGAGCGCTTCGAGCTCGAGCGGCCGCAGGCGCTGTCGAGGCTCGAGGTGCTGCGCGATCTCGGTCTGCTCTCGCGGGGTCTCAGCGACGACGCCCACTACTCCCCGGTCGACCCGCGCTATTCGCTGAGCGCCATGACCGACCGGCTGAGCGATCAGATCACGCGCATCCGGGAGCGCATCCCCACCCTCGGCGACCAGTTCGACAAGATCGTCGCGCCCGGCACCGACACCCCCGAGACCCGCATCGTGAGCGACACCGACGCGGTCGCGAACTGGTACGTGCGGCTGCAGCACCAGGCCACGCGCGAGTTCCTGATCTTCGACCGGCCGCCGTATGTCACCTCCCGCCTCGAGCCGCTCGAGGCCGTGGTGCTCGACCGCGGCGTCTCGTGGCGCGCCGTCTACACCGCCGGCAGCTTCGAGCCCGAGGGCAGCTGGGAAGAGGCCAACCGGCTCGCGTCGCAGGGCGAGCAGGCGCGCATCGTGCCCGCGCTGCCGGTGAAGCTCGCCATCGCCGACCGCGCGACGGCCCTGGTGTCGCTGAGCCTCGACGGGGTGCGCAGCGACGCCGTGGTGACCGAGTCGCAGCCCCTCATCAGCGCCTTGACCGATCTGTTCGAGTTCTACTGGGCGCGCGGCCGCCCGATGCCCGCGTCGCGGGACCAGGCCGAGCACCCGGCGTCCGCGGCGGGCGCGCAGAGCGCGACCACGACGCCGACAGCGACAGCGGCAGCGGCAGCGATGGCGACGGGTACGGCTGCCGGCACCTCGCCGATGGCGACGCCCACCGGCTCACCGGCCGAGCTGCCCTGGCGCGCGGCGACCCGCGAGGAGAAGGCCATCCTCGCCCTCATCGCCACTGGCATGAAAGACGAGTCGATCGCCCGGCAGCTCGGCATGTCGCCGCGATCGCTGCGTCGCCGGAGTCACGAACTGATGGTCGAACTGGGAGCGACGAACCGCTTCCAGGCCGGCGCCGAAGCCGCCCGCCGGGGCTGGGTGTGACCTCGAAATGACGGCTGTGTAACAGTCGTATTTCGTGCCGCGGCCACCTGCGGCCAGGGGCCACCGGTGGCCAGATCTGCACCCCTCGACGCCGCCAGAATGAGTCCGCTCGCATCGTGCGACGACACTTTCTGACTTCGAGGACCGAACTCCGTGAACCCACGCCCGCGACTCCGCTCTCACCCCCGCCGTTCCGGCGCCCTCGGCTCCGGCCGCTCGCTGACCAGGGCGGTGGCCCTTTTCTCGGGCGCTGCCGTGGTCGCCCTCGGCTGCCTGATGCCCACCTCCGCGGCTCTCGCCGAGCCGCTCGCGCCACCGACGCCGGCTCCGGATGCCTCGACCAGCGCCCCCCAGGCACCCACCGGCGCCCTCGACACCTTCGAAGACGGGCGCTACATCGTGACCCTCCGCGACCCCTCGGTCGCGACCTACGACGGCGGCGTCGACAGCCTCGCGGCCACTCGCGCACCGGAGGGCGGCTCGCTCGACGCGACCTCCCGCCGGGTCGAGAGCTACGCCAAGCACCTGACGAGCGCGCAGGAGGAGGTCGCGGCATCCGTCGACGCCGGCATCGTGACCTCGTACACCCTGGCCACCAACGGCTTCTCGAGCGAGCTCACCGCCGCGCAGGCCAAGAAGCTCGCCGCCGACCCGCGGGTGTCGGCCGTGGTGCCCGACGAGATCGTGCACCTCGTGGAGCCCGAGACCTCGACCGAGTTCCTCGGCCTCGAGGGCGACCAGGGGGTCTGGCAGAGCATCGGCGGCGTCGACGAGGCCGGCAAGGGCGTCGTCGTGGGCATCATCGACACCGGCATCGCGCCCGAGAACCCGTCGTTCGCGGGCGACGCGCTCGGCACCGAGGCGGGCGCGGCGCCCTATCTCGACGGCGACCAGATCGTGTTCGACAAGAGCGACGGAACGCAGTTCCGTGGCGTCTGCGTGAGCGGCGTGCAGTTCGCCGCCGACGACTGCAGCACCAAGATCGTGGGCGCGCGCTACTTCGTCGACAACTTCGGGGTCGACAACATCGGCGACCCGGCGATCGGCGAATACCTCTCGCCGCGAGACGGTTCCGACCACGGCTCGCACACCGCCAGCACGGCCGCCGGAAACCACGCCGTCGCCGCGAACGTCGACGGACAGGAGTTCGGCGAGATCTCGGGCGTCGCCCCCGCGGCCAAGATCGCGGCCTACAAGGTCTGCTGGTCGGGCACCGACCCGGTCAGCGAAGACGACGACGGATGCGCCACCGGCGACCTGCTCGCCGCCATCGACGCGGCCGTGGCCGACGGAGTCGACGTGATCAACTTCTCGATCGGCGGCGGAGCCGCGCAGACCACCGTGTCGCTCACCGACCAGGCGTTCTTCAGCGCGGCAGCGGCCGGCATCTTCGTGGCCGCCGCGGCGGGCAACGCCGGGCCCGAGGCCTCCACGGCCGACAACGCCGCGCCGTGGATCACCACGGTCGCGGCCGGATCGATCCCCACCCACGACGCCACCGTGCGCCTCGGCGACGGCGAG
The DNA here is from genome assembly GCF_024979295.1 of Herbiconiux daphne. GTDB lineage: Bacteria > Actinomycetota > Actinomycetes > Actinomycetales > Microbacteriaceae > Herbiconiux > Herbiconiux daphnes. Next base: position 236,928 of record NZ_JANLCJ010000001.1, read on the forward strand.
GCCTTCGTCGGAGCCTCGATCACGGTGCCCGAGGGCGACTTCTCGGGTCCGTTCGTGGCGGCGACCGCCGTCGCCGCCGCGGATGCCGCCGACCCGCAACTATGCGGGCCCGACTCGCTCGACCCCGCGAAGGCAGCCGGCGCGATCGTGCTCTGCGATCGCGGCGTCATCGACCGCACCCTCAAGTCGGCCGAGGTCGCGCGCGCCGGCGGCATCGGCATGGTGCTGGTGAACCCCACGCCGAGCTCGCTCGACCTCGACGGCCACGTCATCCCCACCGTGCACCTCGACGCGTCGGCCATGGAAGCCGTCGCGGCCTACGCCGAGACCCCCGGCGCCACCGTCACGCTCCAGCGCGGCAACACCACCGACCAGCCGTCGGCGCCGAGCCCGCAGGTGGCCGGCTTCTCGTCTCGCGGCCCGATCCTCGCCGACGGCAGCGACATCCTGAAGCCCGACATCACGGCTCCGGGCGTGGCCATCCTCGCCGCCGGGGCCAACCCCGAGGGCGCCGAGGGCTCGTGGCTGTTCATGTCGGGCACCTCGATGGCCTCGCCGCACATCGCCGGACTCGCCGCGCTCTACCTCGGCGTGCATCCGACGGCCTCGCCCGCCGAGATCAAGTCGGCCATGATGACCACCGCCTACGACACCGTCGACAGCGCGGGCGCGCCCGCCGAAGACCCGTTCGCCCAGGGTGCCGGCAACGTCGACCCCACGAACTACTTCGACCCGGGGCTGCTCTACCTCAACGGCGTCGACGACTGGATGTCGTACACCGACAGCCTCGGCTACTCCGGTTTCGGGGCGCCGATCATCGACCCCTCCGACCTCAACCTGCCCTCGATCGCCATCGGCTCGCTGCCGGGAACGCAGACCGTCACCCGCACGGTCACGGCGACCGAGGCCGGGCACTACGTCGCCCAGCCGGTGACGATGGCCGGCGTCGACGTGGTCGTGTCACCCTCGGAGCTGACGTTCGGCGCCGCCGGCGAGAGCCAGAGCTACACCGTGACCTTCACGCGAACGGATGCCCCGCTCGACGAGTTCACCACCGGCTACCTCGACTGGGCCGACGGCGACCGCTCGGTGCGCAGCGCCCTGGCGGTGCGCCCGATCTCGCTCGACGCGCCGGCCGAGGCCGAGGGCGCGGGCAGCACCGGCTCGACCGAGATCGGCGTGCTCGGCGGCGACGTCGCCGATTACGCGGTGGCGGCCACGGGGCTCGCCCGCGGCCAGGCCGTGCACGGTTCCGGCACCGCCGGCGCCGCGACGCAGGGCTTCATCATCGACGTTCCCGAGGGCAGCACCTTCGCCCGCTTCGACCTCGACGCGGCCGACGACACCGCCGATCTCGACCTGACCGTCTACAGCATCGACGACTTCGAGCACACCTGGCTGGTGGGGCAGTCGGCCACCGGCGCCGCCGACGAGCGCGTCGATCTCGATTGGGACCAGCTGCCGATCGGCCGCTACCTCGTCAGTGTCGACTTCTTCGCCGGCGTCGGCGACCTCGACTTCACGCTGACGACCTACGTGGTCGACCCGGCGGCGAGCGCGGGTTCGTTCACCGTCGACCCCTCGACGATCTCGACCACCATCGGCCAGACGTCGATCGTCACCGCGAGCTGGTCGGGTCTCGAGCCCGGCGGCAGCTACCTCGGCCGGGTCGCCTACGGCGACACCGGGCACGCCACCACCCTCACCGTCACGAGCGACGCGGGCACGCCCGAGCCGCCGGCGCCGGGCGACCCCGCGCTCACGGTCGCCCCGTCATCGGTGCGACCCGGCGAGGGCACCACGGTGCAGGCATCCGGTCTCACGCCCGGCGACGCCTACGACGTGTTCCAAGACGGCTCCGACACCCCGAGCTTCTCGGGTGTGGTCGGTGACGACGGCGGCTTCTGGCGCTACATCGGGTTCGCGCCCGAGACCCCGCTCGGAACGCACACGTTCGAGGTGCGCACCGCGCACGGCTCGGCCTCGGCCGACTTCGACGTGGTCGACATCCTGGCGCAGCACATCGACGCCTGGGTGAACCACTCCTTCGACGGCGCCCCTCTGGTGTCGCTCGACGTCACGTTCGTCGGCCAGGGCGACCTGCGCACCCGGCTCGAGTCGACCGACGGCACCGTCTACCTCGACGAGACCCAGCGCGGCGAGGCACCCGCGGACGCCCCGAACTACACGTTCCGCCAGGGGCCGTTCGACGTGCCGCCGGGCGACTACATCGCCACGCTCTGGGTGGTCACCGCCGACGGCGAGATGACCCAGCAGAAGACGACGGAGTTCAGCGCCGCGCAGGTGCCCGCGAGCACCGCGGCGTTCTCGCAGAACGTGGCCGACCCGAATGCGGTCGACTTCGCCCTGCTCAACTCGACCGACGTGCCGATGCAGCCGCGGGTGCAGTACAAGCTGTGCGCCGGGCCGCAGGTGTTCGCCGAGGAGTTCTACGACCCCGGTGCGATCACCGAGACCTGGAACCTCGCGGCGATCGCCCGGGTCGACGTCTGGCTCGACGGCAAGGTCATCGCGAGCTACCAGAACCCGAGCGACACGGCCTGCGACGGTGAGATGGCCATCAGCCAGGACTTCTGGGCCACCCTCGAGGTGACGCCGGCGTCGGCCGATGGAGCGACGGATGCCGCGGCCGATGCGGCGACCCCGCTCACCCTCACCGTGAGCAACCGCGTCGACATCCACAGCGGTGGCTACGACCTGTCGGTCGGCACCGGCACCACGCTGCTCGAGACCGACCCGGTGCTGTTCGAGAAGGTGCCGACGCCCTACCTCGAGACGCCCGGCCTCATCATCGACCGCTCGCTCGCGGCCGCCGAGGGCACGCCCTACTGGGTGCTCGCGCAGTACGGCCAGCACTTCGACTGGGGAGACCTGGCGAAGCAGCGGGTGGCCTACGTGCCGGCGCTGACCGCGGCCGACCTGGCGCCGGTGGTGCCGGGTGACCCCGGTGACCCGGGCACGCCGGGCGACCCGGGCACGCCGGGTGACCCGGGCACGCCGGGCACGCCGGGCGACCCGACGCCGCCGGCCACCGCGACCCCGGTGCCGGGCGACGGCAGTGACGTCGCGGGCGGCTCGGGCACCGGCATCCTGTCGAGCACCGGTCTCTCGGTCGGCCTGCCGATCGCGATCGCCGTGCTGCTCGTCGCCGGGGGCATCGCCTTCGTCATCGTGCGCCAGATCCGCCGCCGCAACGGCTGACCGCCCGCGGTTCGCACCCCGAGAACGGGGCGCCCTCCACAAGGGGGCGCCCCGTTCCGTGTGTGCCGGGCGGGTGGGCGCGGCTCGTCAGCGCCGGCGGGGCTGCAGGCGCACGTTCGGAAGCACCGGAGCGGGGAGCGGGTCGCCCTCGTAGTGGTGGTCGCTCAGCCCGAATCGCGGAGCACCCCCGGGCACCACCTCACCGGTCGCCGTCGGCGGAGCGCCGTCGGGCTCGGCGGCACCCGACTCGCGCTGCCACTCGGCGCGGTAGTCGACGATCTCCTCGTGGCTGCGGCCGACGAAGTTCCACCACATCAGAATCTGCTCGTCGAGCGGGGTGCCGCCGATGAGCAGCACCCGCACCGGCAGGTCGCCGGCGTCGAGCCGCAGCGAGGTGCGGTCGAGCCCCGCGTAGACGAGCTGCGTGCGCTCGGCCCACAGCCCGTCGACGCCCACCGGGCCCGCGTCGACGAGCACGCCGTATTCGAAGTCGGGGCGCACGGGCAGCTCGGCCGAGCCACCGGCGGGCAGCCGGATCTCGGCGGCCACGAGCGGCGTGAAGGTCGTCGCGCCGACGGATGCGCCGGCGAAGTCCCCCACGAAGACGGCGAGCTCGGCGTCGTCGATGCGGGCGCGCACCGAGGTGTGGCTCTCGAAGAACGGGTCGACCTGGCGCGACGCCGACGGCAGCGCCACCCACAATTGGGCGCCATGCAGCACGGTCGTGGCATCCGTCGACATCTCGGAATGCGAGATGCCGTGACCGGCCGTCATCAGGTTGAGGTCGCCCGGCCGCACGAAGGCGTGGCTGCCCACGCTGTCGCGGTGCTCGATCTCGCCCTCGAACAACCAACTCACGGTCTGCAGGCCGGTGTGCGGATGCGGGGGAACGACCATGCCGCCGGTCACCGACACGTCGGCCGGCCCGTAGTGGTCGACGAAGCACCAGGCGCCGATCATGGTGCGCTGCTTGCTCGGCAGGGTGCGGTGCACCGTCATCGCGCGCGGGCCGCCGAGTGGAACCTCGCGCGCCTCGTGGATCTCGGGCGCCGTCGGCACCGCCACCGCATCGCACTCGACCCAGGTCTCGGCCGGCTGCTTCTCGAGGTTGCTCATGCCCGCATCCTAAGCCCGCCCGCCGCTAGGCTGAGGGCGCACATTTCGTTGGATCGCGCACCCTGGGGGACATCATCTTCGATTACAGCACCGGCTACAGCGTGTCCGACCCGGGCAACCTCTTCAGCTACGCCCTGGTCATCCTGCTCGTCGTCGCCGTCTGGTTCACGTTCCTCAAGGCGGGGCGCCCCGGTTGGGCCGCGATCATCCCGTTCTACAACCTCTACACGCTGTGCAAGGTGGCGGGCCGCCCGGGCTGGTGGCTCGTGCTGCTGCTCATCCCGCTGGTCAACATCGTGTTCGGCATCATCGTCGCGCTCGACATCGCGCGCCTGTTCGGCAAGGGCGGAGCGTTCGGGTTCTTCCTGCTCTGGCTGCTGCCGTTCATCGGCTACCCGATCATCGCGTGGGGCGACGCCTACTACCGCGGGCCCAAGCCCGGTGAACCCGCGGGGCCCGGCACCGTCGTCATCTGAGCGCCGCCACGAGCCCCGACGGGATTCGGTCACGCCCACGGCGAACAGGGGCTGTCGGAGGGGCCTCGTCTGGTTAGTCTCTTCCTAACGGTCGTCATCCTGCCCTGGCGGCCAAGGAGACAGACATGTTTGAGAGATTCACCGACCGAGCCCGTCGCGTCGTCGTCTTGGCGCAAGAAGAAGCCAAGATGCTCAACCACAACTACATCGGCACCGAGCACATCCTGCTCGGGCTCATCCACGAGGGTGAGGGTGTCGCAGCGAAGGCTCTCGAGTCGCTGAACATCTCGCTCGATGCCGTGCGCGAGCAGGTTCAAGACATCATCGGCCAGGGTCAGCAGCAGCCGACCGGCCACATACCCTTCACGCCGCGCGCCAAGAAGGTGCTGGAGCTGTCGCTCCGCGAGGCCCTTCAGCTCGGCCACAACTACATCGGCACCGAGCACATCCTGCTCGGGCTCATCCGCGAGGGTGAGGGCGTCGCCGCGCAGGTGCTGGTCAAGCTCGGCGCCGACCTCAACCGCGTGCGTCAGCAGGTCATCCAGCTCCTCTCTGGTTACCAGGGCAAGGAGCAGGTGGCCGTGGGCGGCAACGACCAGGCTCCCGACAAGGGGTCGCAGATCCTCGACCAGTTCGGGCGCAACCTCACGCAGGCCGCGCGCGACAACAAGCTCGACCCGGTGATCGGGCGCGAGAAAGAGATCGAGCGGGTCATGCAGATCCTCTCGCGTCGCTCGAAGAACAACCCCGTTCTGATCGGTGAGCCCGGCGTCGGCAAGACCGCCGTGGTCGAGGGACTCGCCCAGGCCATCGTGCGCGGCGACGTGCCCGAGACGCTGAAAGACAAGCAGCTCTACACGCTCGACCTCGGTTCGCTCATCGCCGGTTCGCGCTACCGCGGCGACTTCGAAGAGCGCCTCAAGAAGGTCACCAAAGAGATCCGCACCCGCGGCGACATCATCACCTTCATCGACGAGATCCACACGCTCGTCGGCGCTGGTGCGGCCGAGGGCGCCATCGACGCGGCGTCGATCCTCAAGCCGCTGCTCGCCCGCGGTGAGCTGCAGACCATCGGTGCCACGACGCTCGATGAATACCGCAAGCACTTCGAGAAAGACGCCGCGCTCGAGCGCCGGTTCCAGCCCATCCAGGTGGCCGAGCCGTCGCTGCCGCACGCGATCAACATCCTGAAGGGCCTGCGCGACAAGTACGAGGCCTTCCACAAGGTGTCGATCACGGATGGCGCCATCGTGGCCGCGGCGAACCTCGCCGATCGCTACGTGCAAGACCGCTTCCTGCCCGACAAGGCGATCGACCTGATCGACGAGGCCGGCGCCCGCCTGCGTCTGTCGATCCTCTCGGCCCCGCCGGAGCTGCGCGAGTTCGACGAGCGCATCGCCGCCGTGCGGGCCCTGAAAGAGGCTGCGATCGAAGACCAGGACTTCGAGAAGGCCGCGAGCCTGCGCGACGAAGAGAAGAACCTCCTCGGCGAGCGACTGCGCCTCGAGAAGCAGTGGAAGTCGGGCGAGGTGCAGACCTCGGGAATCGTCGACGAGGGGCTCATCGCCGAGGTGCTGGCTCAGGCCACGGGCATCCCGGTGTTCAAGCTCACCGAAGAGGAGTCGGCTCGGCTCGTGTTCATGGAGAAGGCCCTGCACCAGCGGGTCATCGGCCAGAACGAAGCCATCGCTGCCCTGTCGCGCACCATCCGCCGCACGCGGGCGGGACTCAAAGACCCGAAGCGCCCCTCGGGCTCGTTCATCTTCGCCGGCCCCACGGGCGTCGGAAAGACCGAGCTCGCCAAGGCGCTCGCCGAGTTCCTGTTCGACGACGAGAACGCACTGATCTCGCTCGACATGTCGGAGTACGGCGAGAAGCACACCGTCTCGCGGCTGTTCGGTGCCCCTCCCGGGTTCGTCGGCTTCGAAGAGGGCGGCCAGCTCACCGAGAAGGTGCGCCGCAAGCCGTTCAGCGTGGTGCTGTTCGACGAGATCGAGAAGGCCCACCCCGACATCTTCAACTCGCTCCTGCAGGTTCTCGAAGAGGGCCGGTTGACCGATGGTCAGGGTCGCGTCGTCGACTTCAAGAACACGGTCATCATCATGACGACCAACCTCGGAACCAAAGACATCACGGGGTCGCCGATCGGCTTCCAGGTGTCGGGCAACGAGTCGACGTCCTACGACCGCATGAAGGCCAAGGTCTCCGAAGAGCTGAAGAAGAACTTCAAGCCCGAGTTCCTCAACCGCGTCGACGACACCATCGTGTTCCCGCAGCTGAACAAGGAGGAGCTGCTGCAGATCGTCGATCTGTTCATCAAGCGCCTCCGCGACCGCCTGCTCGACCGCGACATGACGATCGAGCTCACGCTCGCCGCCAAGGAGCGCCTGATCGAGGTCGGCTTCGACCCGTCGCTCGGTGCGCGCCCGCTGCGTCGCGCGATGCAGCACGAGGTCGAAGACCAGCTGTCGGAGCGCATCCTGCAGGGCGACCTGACGGCCGGCGACCACGTGCACGTCGACTTCGTCGACGGCAAGTTCACCTTCGCCACCACGTCGCGTGAGCCCGTGGGCGTCGCCGCGATCGGTGCGGGCGCGGATGTCTCGGCCTCCTCGGCCGCGGCGGCCGCCGCCCTCGGCGACCTCGACTAGCCACCACCCTCGAAGGGCCGGGCGCACAGGCGCCCGGTCCTTCGTCGTTCCCGCTCCCTTTTCCGCGAGTGGTCACTTTCGGCGCCACCGCCCCGGCGTTGCCGCCGAAAGTGACCACTCGCGGAAGGGGCGGGGGGAGGGGAGAGGGCAGGGCGGGAGCGGGATACGCTGGTGCGATGAGCTCGACCCAGACGCAACCCGCCGTGACCGTGCGGCGGGCGCGCACCAGTGATGTTCCGTGGATCCAGAGCCTCGTCGAACCTCTCGTGCAGCGACGCATCCTGCTCGGCAAAGACGCTGTCGTGTTCTACGAGGGCGTGCAGGAATTCCGCATCGCGGAGGCCCCCGACGGCACGCCCGTCGGCTGCGGCGCGCTGCACGTGTTCTGGGAAGACCTCGGGGAAGTACGCACTCTCGCGGTGCACGACGACTGGCTGGGCCAGGGAGTCGGCCGCGCGCTCCTGCGGCAGCTGGAGGCCGACGCGCTCGAGCTCGGCCTGTCGCGGCTGTTCTGCCTCACCTTCGAGGTGCCGTTCTTCGAGCGCAACGGCTACACGGCCTCGCCCCTCGCGCTCGTCGATCCCGAGGTCTACGCCGAACTCGTGCGCTCGCCCGATGAAGGTGTGGCCGAGTTCCTCGACCTCGCGCGGGTGAAGCCCAACACGCTCGGCAACACGCGCATGCTCAAGCACCTGCGCGCCGACGCAGGGGAGCAGGCATGAGCGACGCCGCCAAGAAGAGCTTCAACGAGCGCCTGCGCGACCGCTACTTCGGTCGTCGACGGGCCGCGGATGCCGCCGCCACCGACTCCGTGCTCCCCAAGTCGAACCAGATGGGCTTCTTCGGTCGCGTGCAACGCCCCGGCGGCTTCGATACCCCACCCGCCGAGCCCATCGAACTCGAGGGCCCCCTCCCCTGGGAACTCACCGACGACCCCGACCCCCACCCCTAGCCCCCCTCCGCCGAGTTGCGCCAAACTCCCCTTCCCCACCCCGCATCTGGTCACTTTGGCGCAACTCAACAGACTGGGGCCCCGCTCGTGTGCCCCTCTCGTGTTGCGCACCCCCCTCTCGCCGAGTTGCGCCAAACTGCCCTTCCGCGCGCGGAGAGTGGGCACTTTGGCGCAACTCGGCAGAAGAAGAGTTAGCGGGCGTGGCGGGTGGCGCAGGTGACGCAGTAGGCGGCGGTGGGGCGGGCCTCGAGGCGGCCCGGGGCGATCGGGAGGCCGCAGTCGAGGCAGAGGCCGTAGCGGCCATCCGCGACGCGCGAGAGGGCGGCATCCGTCTCGGTCAGCTGCTGCCGGGCGGCGGCGAGCAGACCCTGGATGCGCGACCACTCGCTCGACAGCGTCGGGCCCTCGGGGTCGTGCTCGTCGTCGTCGGACGACGACTCGCGCACCTGCCGCAGCGCCACCATCGAAGCGTCGAGCCCCGCGATCTCGGCGACGATGCGCTCGCGATAACGACCGAGCACCTCGGCCGCGCTCACGGGAAAGGGTGTGGGCGAACTCGTGATCAGCCTGCCGGGGCCGGGCCCTCGGCCGGCTCGGCGTCGCCGACGAACTCCTTGAACTTCTCTTCGAGGTTCTCGTCGAAGGAGTCGGGCTCGTCGGTCGCGTCGGTCGAACCGCTCTCGCCGATCTCGGGGTGGCGCGCCTGCTCGTCGGCCGGGTATTCGATCGCGTCTTCTTCGTCGACCTCGGGGTGCTGGCCGTTGTGCTCGAACGAGCCGGGCTCGAGGGGATCGGTGAAAGTGCTCATGCCATCGAGATTACGCCCTCGCCCGGCCGACGACACGAAACATTCCGAACACATGAGCGGGTTAGCATCCTGATGTGTCTCCCGTCTCTCCCTACCAGGTCTGTGTCGCGTTCCTCACGCGCATCGGCCCCGACGGGCGCGCCGAAGTGCTGCTCGGCCGCAAGAAGACGGGCCTCGGTTCGGGCAACATCGTCGGCCTCGGCGGCAAGATCGAGCCCGGCGAGACGGCGCTCGAGGCGATCGTGCGCGAGATCGAGGAGGAGTCGAGCCTCGTGGTCGATCCGGCCGACCTCACCGAGGTGGGGCTCGTGAAGTTCGCGTTCCCGTTCCGCGAGAACTGGAGCCAGGATTCGACGGTCTTCGTCGCCTCCCGCTTCACCGGCGAGCCGCAGGAGTCCGACGAGGTGTCGCCGGCCTGGTACGCGATCGACGACCTTCCGCTCGACGAGATGTGGAACGACGCCCGCTATTGGCTGCCCACGGTGCTCGCCGGTGGCCGGGTGCTCGGCGACTTCACCTTCGGCGAAGACTGCGCGACCGTCTCCGACCACGAGTTGCACGACCCCCTGCTGCGACACTCCCACTGAATCGCGACACGCCCGAGCGAGCGCTATTTCGGGGGGCCGGCGGTGTCAGCCTGACCTCGGCCCGGGATTCAGCCCGGCCTAGCCCGCCCTCAGCCCGCCCTCACCCCAGCGGGAACTCCGCACCCGACATCGGCGCCCGCGCGACGAACCCGCCCGAGAACTGCACGGGGTCGGATGCCGCGACCGGGCCGTCTGACTCGCTGCCGCCGAGCAGGCTCCGCGTGAGCCGCGCGCTCGCGGCCAGCAGGCTCTCGAGCGAGGCGGCCACGTCGTCGTCGGTCACCGCGCGGTCGTTCTCGGCTGCGAGCAGCACGGCCCGGCGGAACAACTCCTTCGCGAACGAGCCCGTCGTTCCGGCCGCCCGATCCGCCGCGTCGTCGATGGCCTGCTGCCCGACCCCGAGGCCGTCGGCGTAGCGCGAGAACAGCCGCCGCCTCGACTCGGCGTCGGGCAGGCCGATCTCGACCGCCAGGTCGACGCGCCCCGGCCGCTCGGCGAGCGCGCGCTCGAGCACGTCGACGCGGTTCGTGGTGAGCACGAACGCGACATCCGCATCGCCGTCGAGGCCGTCGAGCGCGTCGAGCACCGCGAACAGCAGTGGTTGGGGTGCGCCGTGCATGCCGCGTTCGCTGGCCACGAGGTCGACGTCTTCGAGCACGACGATCGCCGGCTGCATCGCCCGGGCGAGCTCGGCCGCCTCGCTGATGAACCGGATGCTCCCCCCGGTGAGCAGCACCGCCGTGGTCTGCGGGGTGCGCGTGAGCAGGTGGCGCACGGTGAGGGTCTTGCCCGTGCCGGGCGGACCGTAGAGCAGGATGCCGCGCTTGAGGTGCTGGCCGGCATCCCGCAGCCGCTCCCGCTGCTCGCCGATGCCCACGACATGCCGCACGACGCTCTCGAGCACGCCCGACGGCAGCACGACGTCGGCGGCCGGCACGTTCGGGCGCGGCAGGAAGGTGGCGCCGGCGGCGTGGTTGCCGTATTCGCTGCCCGAGAACGAGAGCACCTGCCCGCGCAGCACCGAGAGGGCGAGCATGAGGCGCGAGAACTCCTCGATGAACGCGGTCGCGATCTCGGGGTCGGCGGCGAGCACCTCGAGGCTGGCGCTCGCGCGGCCTCGCTCGGGCCGTGCACCGCGTTGCAAGGCCACGAGAGGGATGTCGCGGAAGCGCAGCAGGTGCACGCCGAACGACATCACCCGGCGCGTGCTGTTGGGGCCGTCGGCCGCCGAGACGTAATCGACCGGGCCGGGGGCGTAGTTCATGCGGTGCGCATTCGTCAGCAGTTCGGAGAGCGAGGCCTGGTCGCGCATCTGCCCGCCGGTCACTCCCATGGGCTCCGAGCCGCTGTCGGCGGCCAGGTGGGCGAGAGCCAGATCGGCGTCGACCAACCGGTGCGGAGCCACGACGTGCGTCACCACGGGCAGTTGCGCGATGGGCACGCCGAGGTGGGTCTCGACGAGTTCGCCGAGCGGCGAGAGGCCGTCGGCTCCAGGGGGCGCCTGATTCACCACGTCGGCCAGGAAGGCCCGGAAGGTGTCGACGAAATCCTGGGTGCGCTCGTCCACGGGCGGCTCCTCCGATCGGGCTGCCGCAAATCGACAGGTGTATTCCAGGCTATCCGCACGCCCATGGCATCGGAAGCGCCGGAGAGCGATACTGGGATGGTGGCCGCCCCCGTTCTCGCGGCCCGCAGCCACGATCGACGATGATTGGCGGTTCCGCGTGACCAGTCCCTGGCTCGCTCTGCCCGACGTGGCGGGGCGGCGCCCCCGGCGCGTCGTCGCCGAGAGCTGGGAACGCGCCCGCCGGCACTCGCTCGATCCGGAGCACGTGCTGCCGAACCTCGAGGTCGGCGAAGACGTGATCGCCGACTTCCGGCTCGCGCATCCGCTCGCGCCAGTGCTGCCCGTCATTCGCAAACTGCTCGTGCGCGACGCCGAGGGGTCGGGGCTGCTCGTGGCCGTGGGCGACGAGATGGGCCGGCTGCTCTGGGTGGAGGGCGACAACGCCGCCAAGCGCCAGGCCGAGCAGATGCGCTTCGTCGAGGGCGCCGGGTGGTCGGAGAGCCGGGTCGGCACGTCGGCGCCGGGCACCGCGCTCGAGCTCGATCACGGCATCCAGATCCACGACGCGGAGCACTTCAACCGACTCGTGCACGGCTGGTCGTGCACGGCGGTGCCGGTGCACGACCCCGAGACACGGCGCATCCTGGGCGTGATCGACATCACCGGCGACGCTCGCGCGGTCGACCCGCACACGCTGCCCCTGATCGAGGCCACCGCGGCGGCGGCCGAGGCCGAGCTGATGGTGCTGCGCCTGCGGGCCCTGCGGGACGGGACGGGGTCGGGGTCGGGCGCGAGCACCGGTGCGGATGCCCGTGCTGGAGCTGGTGCGGGTGCTCGAGCCGGCGCTCGCGGCGGAGCCCGATCGGCGGCAGCCGCCGCCGACCCTCTCGTGCGCATCACCGGGTTCGCCCCCGCCCGCCGCCCGGCATCCGCCGGATCGGCGCCCCGAGCCCGGGCCCGCGTCTCGTCGATGCACGTGCTCGGCCGGGACACGGGTGAGCTGACCGCCCCGCGCACGGCGCCGGGGCCCGACGGCGAGGGTCGCGGTGTGGAGCTGAGCAGCCGCCACTCCGAGATCGTCACGCTTCTGGCATGGCACCGCGAGGGCCTCTCGGCCGCTCGGCTGGCCGACCTGGTCTACGGCGACGACGCCGCCACGGTGACCCTGCGGGCCGAGATCGTGCGGTTGCGGCGCATCCTGCGGGCGAGCGGCACCGGCGTCGACCTCGAGTCGCGCCCCTACCGCCTCAGCGAACCGGTCGAGCTCGACGCCCACCACGTGATGTCGCTGCTCGATCGCGGTGCGCACCGGGTGGCGCTCGCGGCCTACCGCGGGCCCCTTCTGCCGGGCTCCGAGTCACCCGGCGTCGACGACATCCGGAGCTCCCTCCGCGTGCGCCTGCGCGAGGCCGTGCTCACCGATGCCGCCCTCGACGTGCTGCTCGACTACGCGTCGACCGAAGACGGCCTGGGCGATGCCGAGGTGTGGACCGCAGCCCTCCGGATGCTGCCACCGCGCTCACCCAAACGCGCCGGCATCGTGGCGCACCTCGAGCGGCTGAACCCCTGACGCCTCGAACCCCTGACGCCCGAACCCCTGACGCGTCGCCCCTGACCTCCGAACTCCGGACGATCGGCACGCGCTGCCCGACGAACGATCGGGTGCCCGGATGCCGCCGAGCGCACGCTGGAGCAATGACAACCAGCACCACCACCGCCGGCGGCGAGCCGGCCACCGGCTCACGTGCCGCCGTTCCCGTCTCGGCATCACCCACCAGTCCCGCCGGATCCGGGGGCCGCACCTCCTGGCTCGGCGTCGCGTCGCTCGGCCTCGGCGTCTTCGCCCTCGTGATGGCCGAGTTCCTCCCCGCGAGCCTGCTCTCGCGCATCGCGACCGACCTGCGGGTCTCGGAGGGCGTGGCCGGGCAGTCGGTCACGGTCACGGCGATCGTCGCCGCCCTCGCCGGCCTGGCCCTACCGGTGCTTTTGCCGCGCATCGACCGCCGCCTCGTGATGCTCGGTCTCACGAGCCTCGCCATCCTCTCCGACCTGCTCGTGGCGCTCGCGCCCGACTACGCGGTGCTGCTCGTCGCGCGCATCCTGCTCGGGGTCGCGATCGGCGGCTTCTGGGCGCTCTCGCTCGGCATGACCGCGCAGCTCGTGCCCGCCGAGAAGCTCGGCCGTGCGATGACCGTGGTGAACATGGGGGTCTCGCTCGCCACTGTGGCGGCCATCCCTCTCGGCGCCTGGCTCGGCGAGCTGTGGGGATGGCGCTGGGTGTTCGCGCTCGCGGCCGGTGTGGGCGTGATCGCGCTCGTCGTGCAGCTCATCGTGCTGCCGTCGGTGGCGCCGAGCGGAGCGCCCGGGTTCCGCGCGCTCGGCACGACCCTGCACTCGCGGGTCGTGCTGCTCGGGCTCGTCGCCATCGCCCTCATCGCGGGCGGTCACTTCAGCGGGTTCACCTACATCCGGCCGGCCGCGGAGTCGATCTCGCACCTCGACGCCGGCGGGCTCGCCCTGCTGCTGCTCGTCTACGGCATCGCCGCGTTCTTCGGCAACCTGATCAGCGGTCCGCTGTTCGACCGTGCGCAGCGGGTGGCGGTGCTGGCGTTCCCGGTGGTGCTCGGAGCGGGCATGCTCGCCTTCGCAGCCAGTGGCGCGTCGCCGGTCGGCGTGTTCGCGGCCGTCGCCCTCTGGGGGCTCGCGTTCGGCGGGGTGCCGACCGTGCTGCAGACCTGGATGGCACGCGCCGAGCCCGACCGCCTCGAGAGCGTCGGCGGCCTGGTGGTGGCGGCGTTCCAGGTGGCGATCGCGGTGGGCGCGGTGGTGGGCGGAGTGCTCGTCGACTCGGTGGGGGTGCAGACCGCGCTGATCGCCGGTGGCCTGGCCGGCATCGCCGGGGGAGTGCTGCTCGTCAGCATCCGGCGCCGCTGAGGGCGACGGGCGTTCCTTTCGGGAGGAGCTGAGCGCGAACGACGCGCCCTGGGGCGCGAACGACGTGAGCTCCTCCCGATCGTGCGCAACCCCCCGCCTAGAAGGGCGCGAGACCAGCGGCGGTGGTGCCGGCCGTGCCGGCGGTGGCGCCGACGGCACCGGATGCCGCATCCCGCCACGCCGTGGGCGAAGCCCCCGCGAAGCGGCGGAAGGCCCGGCTGAACGCGACGTCCGACCCGTAGCCCAGCGTCGCGGCGGTCTGCGACACGCTCAGCCCGTCGCGCCCGAGCAGCTCTTTCGCCCGCTCCATGCGCAGCCGCGCGAGGTACTTCAACGGGGGATCGCCGACGGTCTCACGGAACCGCTCGGCGAAGATCGACCGCGACGACTGCGCCACGCGGGCGAGGCCGGCGACGGTCCACGGCTCGCTCGGGGCGGAGTGCATCGCCTCGAGGGCGAGCGCGATGTGCGGATCACGCAGCGAGATGAGCCAGTTCGACGAGTTCGCGGCGCAGCCCTGTTCGATCCAGGTGCGGATGGCGGCGGCGGCCACCACGTTCGCGAGGCCCGTCACCACCATGGCCGATCCGGGCCGGCCGGCCGACTGCTCGTCGCGCATGCCGTCGAGCAGGGCGGCGACCAGGGGCTCGCGCAACACGAAGCAGCAGGCCACCAGCAGGTGGGGAAGCTGCCGCTCGATCGCCGAGTCCGCCGACGAGTCGAGCACCATCGCCCCGCTGAACAGCTCGGCGTCGTCGAGGGCGGTCACGGTATGGGCGCCGCCACGTGGCAGCAGCAGAAAGTCTCCGGCGGCGATCGTCGCCACCTCGCCGTCGCGGCTCACCGTCGCCCGACCGCGGCCGAGGTGGTGGAACATCACGGTGCCGCCGTCGAAGCTCGCGCGCGAACCCTGGGGCAGGTCGGCCGACTGCATGCCGGTCACGGTGAAGTGCAGCCGGGCGATGAGTTCGCTGAGCGGGTCTCGCCGTGTGCCGAGGGGTGTCATGAGAAAGAGAAGCGCCGGCGGCGCCGGGTCATTCCCGTGGGCGTGCGGCCGCAACCGGATGCAACCTGCCGCGGCGTAGGGTCGCGGCATCCGACACCGTCGTCGACAAGGAGCAGCAATGACACTCATCGATCGCCCGGACACCGAGGCGCAGGCACCCGCCGCGCCCTCGTCCACCGTCTACGCGAACCCCGGAACCCCGGATGCGGTGGTGACCTTCCGCAGCCGCTACGACAACTACATCGGCGGCGAATACGTGCCGCCGGCCAACGGGCAGTACTTCCAGAACCCCACCCCCATCACCGGCAAGGTGTTCACCGAGATCGCGCGTGGTACCGCGCCCGACGTCGACCGGGCCGTCGAGGCCGGCTGGAAGGCGTTCGACGCCTGGGGCAAGACGAGCGTCGCCGAGCGCGCCGTGATCCTCAACAAGATCGCCGACCGCATGGAGGCGAACCTCGAACTGCTCGCCGTGGCCGAGACCTGGGAGAACGGCAAGCCGGTGCGCGAGACGCTCGCGGCCGACATCCCGCTCGCCATCGATCACTTCCGCTACTTCGCGGGGTGCATCCGTGCGCAGGAGGGCGGCATCTCCGAGCTCGATCACGACACGGTGGCCTACCACTTCCACGAGCCGCTCGGGGTCGTGGGGCAGATCATCCCGTGGAACTTCCCCATCCTCATGGCGACGTGGAAGCTGGCGCCGGCGCTCGCCGCGGGCAACTGCGTCGTGCTGAAGCCGGCCGAGCAGACGCCTGCGTCGATCCACGTGTGGCTCGACCTGATCAAAGACCTGCTGCCGGCCGGGGTGCTCAACATCGTGAACGGGTTCGGCATCGAGGCGGGGGCGCCATTGGCGTCGCATCCGAAGATCCGCAAGATCGCGTTCACCGGCGAGACCACCACGGGCCGCCTTATCATGCAATATGCGAGTGAGAACCTCATTCCCGTGACGCTCGAGCTCGGCGGCAAGAGCCCGAACGTGTTCTTCGCGGATGTCGCCGACGAGAAGGACTCGTTCTACGACAAGGCGCTCGAGGGCTTCACCTTCTTCGCCCTCAACCAGGGCGAGGTGTGCACGTGCCCGTCGCGGGCGCTCGTGCAGCGCTCGATCTACGACGGCTTCGTGGCCGACGGCCTCGACAGGGTGGCGAAGGTGAAGCAGGGCAACCCGCTCGACACCTCCACCATGATCGGGGCGCAGGCGTCGAACGACCAGCTCGAGAAGATCTTGAGCTACATGGACATCGGCAAACAAGAGGGCGCCAAGCTGCTCACGGGCGGCGAGCGGGCTGATCTCGGCGGCGAGCTCAGCGGCGGCTACTACGTGCAGCCGACGGTGTTCGAGGGCAAGAACTCGATGCGCATCTTCCAGGAGGAGATTTTCGGGCCGGTGCTCGCGCTCACGAGCTTCGACGACTACGACGACGCCATCTCCATCGCCAACGACACCCTCTACGGGCTCGGCGCCGGCGTGTGGTCGCGTTCCGGTTCGCAGCTCTACCGCGCGGGCCGGGCCATCCAGGCCGGGCGGGTGTGGTCGAACACCTACCACCAGTACCCGGCGCACGCGGCCTTCGGCGGCTACAAGCAGTCGGGTATCGGGCGGGAGAACCACCGCATGATGCTCGACCACTACCAGCAGACGAAGAACCTGCTCGTCTCCTACGCCGACGGGCCGATGGGCTTTTTCTGATGCCCGAGACCCCCGAGGCGTTCTCGCGGGTCGATGTGACGGATGCCGCAGCAGCCATGCTGCGGCATCTCGCCACGACCCACGGGCAGCTCATGTTCCACCAGTCGGGCGGCTGCTGCGACGGCTCGTCGCCGATGTGCTTTCCGGTCGGCATGTTCCGGGTCGGTGCCTCCGACATCCTGCTCGACACGTTGCACGTCGACGGAATCCACCCGGTCGAGGTCTACATGTCGCGATCGCAGTTCGAGTACTGGAAGTACACGCACCTCACCATCGACCTCGTCGACGGCCGCGGCAGCGGCTTCTCGATCGAGGCGCCCGAGGGCAAGCGCTTCATGATCCGCTCGCGCATGCTCGATGACAGCGAACTCGAAGCTTTCGGACTCGCGACTCACGGCGCCGTCGCCCCGTAATCCGGGCGTCCGGTGGTTACCCTGGGGTCATGTCGACGCTCAGGCATCCGGTGGGTCCCCAGCCCAAGAAGGTCTACTGGCGACGACGGCTCGTGTTGGGCTTCGTGCTCGTGGCCATCATCGCGATCGTCGTGCTCATCATCGTGCGCCCGGGTTCCGGCGCGGGGGCGGGCGCCGACGCGTCGGTCGCCACCTCGTCGCCCGCTGCGGGCGACACCGCACCCGCCACCACGGCGGCGCCGGCCACGCCCGGTGCCGTGGATTCGGGCTCTGACACCCCGGCCGGCGAGGTGGCCGCGTGTGCGGCGGGCAACATCTCGGTGGTGCCGGTGACGGATGCCGCCACCTACGAGCCCGGCGTGAACCCCCAGCTCTCGTTCACCATCACCAACACCGGTTCCGAGGCCTGCAAGATCAACGCCGGCACGTCGCAGCAGATCTACACCATCACGAGCGGGGAGGAGACCTACTGGGTCTCGACCGACTGCCAGACCGATCCCTCCGACACCCAGGCCGTGCTCGAGCCGGGCGTGGGCGTCTCGTCGACACCGTTCAGCTGGGACCGCACCCGCTCGTCGGCCGAGACCTGCACCGCCACCGATCGGCCCCAGGTGCCGGCTGCCGGTGCCTCCTACCACCTCAACGTGCGGGTCGCGGGCATCGACTCCGCCGAGACGCAGCAGTTCATCCTCAACTGACCGTATGGGTCTTCTGCCCACTGTTTACTTGGGCGCAGTCCGCAAACGGTCCGCAGAAGCTTTCAGCGTCTCCCTCATGATGGCGTTCGCGGCCTTCCGGGTACGGTCTTCTGCGGACGGCCACAGGTGGCTATACGTGTTCAGCGTGATGCTCGGCGACGAGTGGCCTAGGGCTCGCTGAACCGTGACGACATCGCACCCGGCTGCGATGAGCCCGGACGCGTAGAAGTGTCGGAGGCTGTGCAGCGTGAAGGCCGACCACTTCGCCGCGGTGGCCGTCTTCTTCCACATCGACAAGATGCGGTCATAGAGCGGCGGCTGATGTCCGGAACCGCGGAACAACCATCCCTCAGGGCCAACAGTCCCGTGCTCCGCGATGTGCGCGCTGATGGCTGCGAGTAAGTCATCGGCCGCGAAGATCGTACGCTCCGACCCATGCTTCGGGGGAGTCGTGGTAACGACCACACCTGGTGCACGCGTGACCTGCCGCGTGACCGTGATGGTGCGGCCGAGGAAGTCGATATCACCCACTTGCAGACCTTGCGCCTCACCGACACGGAGCCCCGCGAAAGCGCACACCTTAAGCAGCGTCTCGAACCAGCCTTCAGCGTTATCTACCAAGGTGGACACTTGCGCCGGCGTCGGGATCTCCATCGCCACGGCTGCTCGCCGCAGACGAGGGAGCACAACGCCATCAAGCGGGTCGAAGGTCAACGCCCGGTCACGGATGGCTGCACGTAGGACGGTGCGTACGTTGCTGACCCGGGTACGGATCGTGGAGGGCTGCAACCCTGCGGTCTGCATCGACTTCACCCACGCCTCGCCGTGAGACCTCCGAAGCTTCCTGAACTCGACCGTGCGGAACGTGCACCCGTTCATCGCCGTATTCATCGCAGGCACCGTTGATGCAGCCCAGATTTGGCGGGGTGACCAATCGTCGTAGAACGACGCAAGCGTCTGCCTGCTGTCACGCGGGTCGACGTGTGTACCAGCAACGAGCGCTGCAGTAACCGTATTGAGCCAGTGCTGTGCGCTGTTCTCTAAGTCGCGCGGGTTGTCCTTATACCTGAAGTGGCGGGAGTGTTCCTTGCCGTCGTGGTCGCGGTACCGGGCCCGCCAGACGCCGTTAGGCCTCTTTTGAATGCTCGACATGGCTCTCCTGTAATTCAACGGGCAGCATGGTCCTTGCTAGGTGCGCAACCAGGTCGATCACAGCGTCGATTTGTCCGGGGAAGGCCATAACCTCCGGATAGACCCGGGCCATCAGCAACTCAAGGCTGTCCTGAGTCATGCGCTGCTTCAGCCAGTCGAAGAACTCATCAAACGAGCTCAGATCGCCGACGACGGGATCTTTCACGAGGTGGACTAGGTGCGGATACTCATGAAGCAGGTCCCGAACTTCGAGCGCGGAATTGATCAACTGCACGATCGGACCGCGCGCGTCGTCCGTGACCGCTGAAAGCTTGCGTTGGGCAAGCACAAGCTCCGACTCAGGGGTTCGTGCGATCCCGAGCAGCTGATTCATGCCAACGTCCAGGATGTCGGCCATCACTACGGCCTCCGAAAGGCGCACGGGACGCTTGCCCTGTTCAATGCGAGACACGGCGGAGGCATCCATAACGACTCCTCGCTCACTCAGCCGGTCCGCGAAGGCGCGCTGGCTCAGGTTCCTCGCATCACGAATTGTTGCCAGCGCTCTACCGAAGTTCGAGTCAATGGACGGAGCCGGGAAGGATTGTTGCATACATGCATCGTAATGCGTTGACAGCAATTGTGGAAGCGTGTATAACGGTGATTGCAGTTGCAGCAACATGTAGTGATAACCGCAACAATCGATTGGAGACTCGTGACTAGCACGTTGAAAACCCTCGGCGAGACCGCCGAGTGGATGCGAAAGACCGAAGCACAGCTTCGATGGATGATCCACCAGGGGACGGCGCCCAAATCGGCTCTCATCGGCGGTCGGCGCATGTTTCGCGAGAGCGATTGTGAAGCATGGCTCGCCGCTCAATTCGATAGGGCCGGCTAGACGCCTTGGCGGTCTTGACTGGCCGTGCCCGTTGGCACGGCGACTTCGCCCATCACTTGGCGACCCAGGAACTGGGCGCCAACGGCAACTCAGGATGGATGCTGCTTGCGCAAGGCGTTCGCGTGTTTCTCATTGAAGACGTGTTTGTGAGGCTCGCGACGGCTGTGCGCGAGGCCGAACTAGAGCACAAAGGACGCGACGTACTCCCACACTTCGACACTGTTGCCGAATCGGCACATTGGGACATCGTCAAACGGGAACTCAGTTCGTACGAGCGATGGGCGTTCTTCCATCAGCCCACTCAGTGGAGCGCCCGCCTGTCACTCACTTCCGCTCAGGCGGCCGATCGAGTCCTGACGGAAGAGTGTGACATCGCCGAAACCCGGCGAAGCCAGAAGAGGAGCACGGGCAAGCGATACCGCGCCGTTCTCAAAGAAAAAAGCCCCGACCTGGGCAAACAGGCGGGGCTTGCACATCAACACATCGAAGGAGACACGTTGAAATGACTGCTATCAACTATCTTATAAGCTCCCGCGGAGTAAGGAACAGGAATTCCCGCCGCCAAGGTCGCCTTATGTCGAGGCGCCTGACTGCTGTCGTGCGTTCGCACGTGACCTTCCGCGAGTTCTACCGGATAGAGACGACAACCGGCAGAACGCCTGCCCGGGCGCTTGCAGTATGGCTGGGAATCAGGAGCCTGTTTGCCGTCGAACTCGTCGTTATGGCCGCGTTCATCGGGACTGCGCCCGAGGAGCTCATGCGACAGGCCAAACTCTGACGCCATCACCAATCTGACCATTGCCGAGAGGGCCCCTGCGGGGGCCCCTTCTTTGTGCTTACCGAACTTTTACCGCAAGCAAAGGACCGAAGTGCCGGAAAACAAACCGAGCGAAGGCGGGTTCTCGATCATCCCCAACTGGGTGATCAGAGAATCTGACCTTACGAAGAACGAACTGCTCGTCTATATGGCTCTGCTCAATCGCATGGACTCCGGCGGGTATGCATGGCCCTCGATATCAACCCTCGCTCGTGAGTCGCGCTCCTCAGCGCGAACCGTCCAGACGACCCTCAAGACGCTCGAGCAGCGTGAATTGGTGCAGAAGCAGACACGTCGTCGCGAGGACGGCAGCAATTATTCGAACAGGTACCGGGTGGCAGTGTTCAGCCGCGAAGCGCCCAACCCCGGGTGCAAGGGCTACACCCCCCGGGTGCAGGGGTTGCATGAGGGGGGTGCGCCAGCTGCCGAGGAAGAAGAACCATTAGAAGAAGACCCAAGAGAAGAAGATCTGAGGCCCAAACAGGAGTTTGGGCGCGCAACCCCGTTCTCATTTGTGGACGACTCCGTGACCGACGATCAGTTGGCATACCTTCGCGACCTCAACCTGCACCACAACAACGAGCTCCCCTCGGAGGCTCGCGCCGCCGCGTGGCGCCGTCTTACAAGGGCTGAAGCGTCCGAGCTGATCGGCCAATACCTCCGAGTAGTTGAACGCCACGACTCCTATCAGGGTCCGGAACTAGGCGAGAGCAACTATGACGCCCTGAGTGACATCGGCAAGTTGTGGGCCGACGTCGGAATGATCCCTCAGGACGTGGGGGAACTCGCATGATGATCGACACCGGCCACCGCTGCGATCGCCACGTCGGCGAAGCGTTCCCCCCACGGTGTTACGAGTGCCTAGCCGAGGCCTCCAAGCCCTCCCAGGCGCCCCCAGTGACCTACTGGGGGCGTTGTCATGTCCCGGGCCACGAAGAGTACATCCTGACCCGCAGCTGCCCCACATGCGCCCGCTGCGAACGCGAAGAAAGAGACCCAGAATGATCACCCAACCCCACGCCCGCCAAATACTCCTCGAGCTCTACATGCGGCGCATCACCGCCGACGTCGACCACACCTCAGCTGACATCCTCACCACATCTGTGACCCTCGCGGCAGGCAAGGATGCGGAAGCGACGATAGCTAACCTGGGATGCCTCATCACTGAGCTTGTCTCAGACCTCGCATACCTTCTCCGCACGGTCGGAGAACAGACTGTGGCCGGCTCGCTCAACATTGTTCGGAATCTTCCAATGGCGCGAGACGTCGAGTCCGCGGAGTCGATCAACTGGGATGCATTGCCCTGGGGTGCCGAATGAAGGGCGGGAACTCGCTCTACCCCGTCACCGATGAGCAGAGACTGCGAGCCAAGCAGCAAGAAATGGTCTCCATCGATGAGGGCTTCGCTGTGCGGTGGGTCAAGTTCATGCGCGAGTTGCTCGCGGAGAACCTAGACGACGTCGAGTTCACGAGACGTCGAATGGCGGGTCTCGAGCTGTGGACCAGGGATCGAAAGAGAGAAGCCCACAACCTGCACTACCGGTACGACCCCAGGCGCAGGAATCCGCGACTCATCGTCCGGGACATGAACGCATTGGAGGCAAAGATCGCGGCCTTCAGGGCGACCTTCGATGCGATGGCGGCCGACTCTGATGGTGCCAATCAAACGAGGGACGCCGAGGCGACCACCAAGGACGCCGCACGTGCTCCCCGGAAGCTGGAGGCGGCACCGAGAACCGTCGAGCCCAGTCCCCCAGTCATTCGTGAAATGCGGTACTTCGATCCGAAGATAGAGGAACTGGTTCTGCGCGAGACCGGGCTCGACGTCCGGTACAACACAGACCAGCAAGTGCTAGACGCGTACACGCGGGACGGCACCTTCACCCCTCCCCAAATACAGGCACGCGCTGACTTCTTGAAGATGAGGGTGCGCTGATTGCGCCCGGATGACATCAAGAGTCCAGACGGCACTGTGGTGATCCCCGAGCGGGCTGTAGAGGCTTTCACCCGCGTCCTGACGGCCGTCGTCCGTAGTGATGCTCGTCAACGGGACCCCCAGGTCATGGTCGATCTGGCCGTGCTCGTGGACCTCATCAGGCAGCGCATCGACGTAAGTTCCGCTAACGGAACCACCTATGACAGTGAAGGCAGACTTGTAAGTACCGGCGAGACTGTCACGGTCCCGGTCGCAGCCGCCCGGCTCGGGTGCTCCCCGCGAACGCTGACAAAAGCGATCGGGGAGCACCGCTTGGAGGCCCGAAAACTCGGCAGAGACTGGCTCATCCGTCTTGCCGATTTGGACTCATACAGATTTGGAGATAGACGCAATGACTGACCCCCAGGAAGACGAAAAGCCCGAACTCGTCACGGACGCAGATGTTCGCGCCGCCGAGAAGGCAGCCAACGAGGCTGAGGCACTTGTGGCTGCTCTTGAGGAAGCGATCATGGACGGCGACGAGACCGTTGGTGAGGAACAGGTTCTAGAGCAGGAGAAGCTGTCGCGGTTCGCGAGGCTGCGCGTCGAGGCAACCCGCAGGAAGGCCGAGCGCTCGAAGGAGGCTCGACGCCAAGCGGCCCTGACTGAGCTCCGGGCGGAGATTGAATCGTTTGCAGACGGCAGCGGCAAGACTTTCGCGAAGCATCTGCGCGAAGCAGAGAAGGCTCTCACGGCGCTGGCGGTCGGCGCCTATGAGCGTAACGAGCAGATCAAAGCCTGGAAGTCGCGCATGGTCGCGCTGGGTGTGCCAGCCAAGAACCCGACGTTCATTGTCCCGTCGAAGGAGCACAAAGAACTCAGCTATGCCGAGTCTGGCTATGGGATTCGTGGTGTGCAGGTCGGTACTCGAGAAATCGAGCTACGGGACACCGGCATGTTCGTGCAGGGTCTCATTGGTCTTCTGGTCAGGGAGCTCAACGAGCGTGGCGTCAGCGGACATTACCTGACTGCGGACGTGCCCGTGTCCATCACTCGGGAGCAGCTTTACGACATGGTGCAGAAGATCGACGCCCCCGGTAAGGAGATTGACCGCGGCGGCCACTTCTACCGAGGCGACGGTGGCGTCCTTCATCGAACAGACAAGCCCATGACTGAAGACCAAATCAAGACCGGCAACCTTCGGAAGATCAGCGCGAAGGAGGCGTTCAATGACTGAGCAGCGGAGCGAGGAGTGGTTGAAGACGGCCACCCCGGAACAGATCGAAGCTGCTCACGTGGCGGGTGAGCTTGACGCCCTTCTCGGCAGGGTGGTGACCACCTGATGTCGGATAGTGGACCTACCACAGCCGGTTCGATCGTCGGTCGTCTTCGAATGGATCGCTCCCAGTGGCTTGCGGACATGGCGGCCACGAAGGCGGACGCTGCTGAGCTTGGCCGGTTGAACCCTACGGTCAAGGTCGACACGGACGCGGCTGGGGCGATTGCGCAGCTTGAAGCGACCGTTGCGGCCGCTGACCGCGTGGGGGCGTCGTCGGAGACGCTGCGCGTCCGGCAGGGTGTGCTTGCTGGGGCGTGGGATCGTGTTCGCGATTCGACGTTGAAGGCGAATGAGGCGAACCGCACCAGCTTCACCCGCATTGGGATGATCACAACTGCGGTTGCGTTGCTGCTACCCCTGCTGCCCGCCCTGGGCGCGTTTGCGGTGGGTGCGGCCGGCGCCCTGACCCTCATGGGGCTCGCGGGTGTTGCTGCCTTGTTCGGCATCCACCAGGCGATGCAGGATGGCACCGCGGTCGGACTTGCATACTCGTCGGGGTTGCAGTCCATCAAGGGCAACCTGCAAGCGTTGGCGCAGACCGCGGCGGTGACCATGCTGTCGTCGTTCCGCGACGTCGTGCGCGACACGAACAGTGCCATGCCGATGCTGAACCGGCAGACCGCCGAGTTCGCCGGGTTCCTGGGCCGCTCCGGCTCCAACCTGTTCTCCGGCGCACTGTCCAGCCTTCGGGCGCTCGAACCCTTCCTGATCCGTGTCGGCGTGTACGTCGAAGGTCTCACGGCGAAGTTCAACGCGTGGACCACCAACGGTGGGTTGCAGAAGTTCGCGTCGTACGCCATCTCGCAGCTACCCACGGTCGAGGCGATGCTGGGTGCGCTCGGCAACACCATCATGCACATCCTTCAGGCTCTCGCCCCGCTCGGGACCGTGGGTCTGACGGTGCTGACCGTGCTGTCGCAGGTCATCGCCGCCATCCCGGTGCAGGTGCTTACTGACCTGATTGCCGCCGCAACATGGGGCGCTCTCGCGTTCAAGGCTTGGGGCTTCATTGCCCCGATGCTCACTTCGATTGCGACCGCCATGGGCGCGGTCGAGGTCGCCACGAAGCTCGCACAGGGCCCGATTGGCTGGATCATCGCAGGCGTTTCGGCGCTGGCGGGGATTCTCGCCGTGTCGATCGCGCGCCAGCAGGCCGCGGCTGACGCTGTGCGGGACTACACGGCGGCTGTGCAGGCCGACACTGGCGCCCTTGGCGACAACGTGCGCGCCGCGGCTGTGAAGGCCCTCACGGACGCTGGGGCGCTTGCCGCCGCACAGCGCCTCGGGATTTCCGTGAAGGAAGTGACGGACGCAACGCTGGGCAATGCCAGTGCTCAAGCCAAGCTAGATGCCGAGCTCACGAAGCTCGAATCGTCTGCTGTCGGCACTGCAACAAAGATGCAGGACTTGACGACCGCCCAGCAGGAGCAGGTGGGCGACGTCAACAGCGTGCGTGACGCCTACGAGGGTCAGAACGACGCCATTGAGCAGGCTATCGACGCGTACAACACGTACGCGGACGCGATGGGCCAGACCACGATCACGTCGGATGCGCAGAAGGCGGCCCTTGAGGCGAACGCTGCCGCAGCGGGCGTTTCAGTGTCGGCGTACCTGTCGGCCACGGCCTCCCAGTCGGACGCGCAAGCTCAAGTCGAGAAGACCACGGCGGCGATGTACTTGCAGAGCGATGCGGCCGGCCTGTTGAAGCAGTCACTTGACCTGCTGAACGGGAAGACCATTTCGTATGAGCAAGCGCAGAACCAGTTCGATTCGGGCCTGACGCATCTCTCCAACACGACCATCCAGGTTGCCGACGCCAACGGCGTGATGGTCGACGCGATCGACGCTGGCAAGGCATCTCTGGACTCGCACACGGCGTCCGGCACCGAAGCACGAGGAGAGCTCCTAAACCTCGTCACAGCCGCACAGGACAGCGCTACCGCGTTCCGTGATCAAGGCGGGTCGGTCGAAGAGACCAAAGCCAAGATGGCCGACATGAAACAGCAGATCATCGACAACGCCGTGGCGAACGGGTGGAACCGTGACGCCGTTCAGGCGTACATCGACAAGCTGTTCGAGATTCCCGCGGACATCCCGCCCACCCAGATCGAGGTTGACACGGCTGCGGCTGAGGCTCGCCTTGAGTCGTTCATCGCCCAAATGTCTGGGCGCGTGATCGACATTCAGGTGAACGCCAACAACCCCGCCATCGGCTTCGGCCTTGGTGACGGGCACGCTGACGGTGGCACCATCCGCGGTCCCGGTTCGGCGTCTTCGGACACTGCCGGGCTGTACCCCCTGTCGGATGGCGAAGAGGTCATCTCGAACCGCAACGGTCAGGCTGACCGGTTCCGGGGCGTGTTGAAGCAGATCAACGCTGGCACGTTCAACGCGTCATCGTTCGGTGCTGGTCTTCGGGCCCGCTCGAGCGGCGGTGGCAGCGGGCAGGCTCCCGTTTCGAGCTCGTCTAGCTCATCGATCACCAACCACTGGAACATCAACCAGATCGGTGACCCGAACGCCACCGCGGCAGCAATCGCACGCCGCCAATCAATGCTCAACGTCTAGGAGGACAAGACATGTCACCACAGCAACCATGGATTCCCATTGAGGGTTCCGAGCCTGACCCCGCCCACCCCGGATGGTTCTACGTCACCACGACCGAGGAGGGAGAAGCCGATGGCGGTCACTAAAGTCCCGATTCTGGACGAGAGCAATCGTCTCTACGACGACGTCATGCCATTGGGGTGGGGTGGCGATGACCCGTTCATCTACCACGGCACCAACGCGAACATGTCGCGTGGAGGCTCGGCAGGAACGAAAGTCTGGGTCGGTAGCGTTTACCCCAACTACAAGCTCCCCGGCGACACATGGTTAGTCGCTACGGAACAGGCCGTCGAACCTCCAATTACGTGGTTCTCGAATTACTCGGCCGCAACAATCGCCGCAGCGGACTTGAGCACACTTTCGACCTGGGCCGACACAGGTACAGCCGCACGCGATCTAGCGCAGCCGACATCAGGTAAACGACCCACTCTGCATGTGGCGGGAAGCGGAACGCCCGCCTATGTCCGATTCGGCGGTGCCCATGCTATGCAGACGGCAGCCTTTGCCGCGCCGTTGGCCCAACCGGCCACCGCGTTCACCGCGGTACGAATGACATCCGTGACCACTTCCGCCAGCGTGGTCAAGCGCATCTACGACGGCTTGGATGCGACAAATGAGTGGGAGTTGCAACAGCGCGGCAACGGAACAGTCGCACTATTCCAGTCCTACGCCGGCTCAAGCGTCAACTCGGGCGTAGCCGCACCTGCCGTTGCGGGAGCGTGGAACGTCATCACAGAAGTCCGAAATGGTGGTTCATCAAAGATTCGGGTGAATGGCGTCGAGGTCACCAGCGCTGCGGGCTCACTGTCCCTTGGGGGCTTGACGGTGGGTTCGAAGTTCGACATGGCCACGGTCTTTGGTGACTTCGACCTCGGAGACTCGCGCGTAACCGCTGGCCTTCTTTCGCCCGGCCAGATAGCTGCACAAGAAGCATTCCTGGCCAGCCGATATGGCGTCACGCTGGCTCCCTGATGACGACCCTGGAGCACATCCCGACATCCGGCCAGTCTCTATCGACCGCTACCAACGGCACGCCCGGATACTCTCTCCTGACCGAGGCAGCAAACGCGCTGCTCGTCGACGCAATCGCCGGCACCTTGTCGCCATTGCAGCTAGCCTCCACCGCAGCGCCGCAGCGCCCAGACCTGTCAATGGGTTACAGGGTCGCGCAGCACGCACCGAGCCAGCGGTTCGGCTTCTCCACCCACGGCCAGGGCGGGCAGAGTATCGCCCAGCTATCCAAGGGCGGTTCATCCGGCCGCTACGAAGCAGCCATCGCCTGCATCGCAGCAGCCCGAGCAGTCGAGGTGGGCGCTGGCGGCACATTCAAGGTCGGCCCGTTGCACTGGATTCAAGGCGAGGCCGATCAGGTCGGCGGCACATCGATATCCACCTACCTCGCCCGCCTGGCAACCCTCCAATCTGACTACACGGCAGACATCGCCGCAATCAGCGGCCAGGCAGGCCAGCTGCCATTGATCATGTCGCAAACCGCTACGTGGGCGTATTACGGCTCCGAAGCGCGGATAGGGTTGGCTCAACTCCAAGCGGCACGCACCATGCCGAACGTCTACTTAGTCGGCGGGCAGTACCAGTTCCCGTACTCGGATGGGCTGCACCTGAACCGTGTGGGCTATTACAAGCTTGGTGAGCTCCACGCCCGTGCGCACAACGCGATCCGTGACGGCGCCGACTGGTTGCCCTTCGCTCCTCGGCAGATCGTTGTCGGAGCAGGATCAGTCGTCGTTCGTTTCAACGTTCCGACCGGTTCGCTTGCGTTCGACACGACGGTCGTTGCCGCTCAACCAAACATGGGTTTCAGCCTCTCAGGCACCGCCGCGGCCATCACTGCTGTGACGATCACGGGTGTGGACGAGGTCACTCTGACGACGAGCCAGCCCGTGGTGGAACCGGGTGCGAGCGTGAGCTACGGGATCACCTCGGGCACCGGTCCCGGCCTTGGCAATCTGCGCGACTCCGAGACCATGACCAGCGTCTACGACGGGGGTCCGCTAGCGAACTGGGCGTTGCACTTCAACGATGATCTCTTTGCCCCGGCTGTTGCTCAGACAATCTGGGTTGCGTCTGATATGTACCGATTCATGGAAAGCGGAGGGTTGCAGCGCCTGACTCTGGCCCCCTGATGAACTCGGCCTCAGTCCTAATTGCGTCCCAATTTGTGTTGGCCGGCATTAGTCGCCTCGTCCGCGGCGTTGGAAGTAAGCCCCGGCTCCCGGCCGAAGTCGGAGGCCGGGGCTACGGTCATCCCATGGAACACACCGAGAACGACGGTCCCAGGTTTCGCTTCCTCATTGACATGGAGGTTGAGGTTGTGGACGTCGACTTGCTCAAGGCGGCGCAGCTGCAAGAGCAGGTTGATCAAGACGACGTCGAGGGAATTGCGCCGATCGATGAGCCCAACGAGTTGTCTGTACCGCGCGTGGTGAATCAAGTGATCGACTATGCAGCACTCAGCCGGTTGGGACTCAAGTTGCGGGGCGCGAGTATACTCCCGAGGCCGATAGGCGATGACGGAAATTGGGCCGGAATGAGGCTGGTCGGCTACCATTCCGGCCCGAAGACCAGGGACGAGTAGTTGGACCCAGTTGCCGAAATCTGAGTGCATCTCGATTCGCCGCGTGTCGTAACCCCGTTCCGTTGTACTGGGTGTGAACTTGCACCACTCGAATATTCGTTCGAGAGATTGGAGCACTGATATATGTCTAGCAATGCGAAGTTCAAAATCGATCCCAAGGGCCAGGCTGAGCTCGAGAAGCGGGTCAGCGAGGAACTCAATAAGCGGGTGAATGCGGTACTGTCCGAAACGGTCGCCTCGTCCAACGGCCAGTCTGAGGATGAGGTCCTCGCGTCACTCGTTCGCGGATTCAAGCAGAACGGGCTTGAGCCGAACGAAGATGCACTGCGCGTCTGGGCCAAGCAGATTGTGGCAGGCGAACTGTGAGTGAGGTCGCGTGTCCGGCATGTGGCAAATCCGCGCCGGTCGAGCGGCACCCGCTGTATGGCCAGCGTTTGGGCCTTCCGCAGTATCTGGTCAAGTGCCCGACTTGCGGCGACCAGGGCACAAATCTTCACCCGGCTGTCGACAAGCGTCTAACGCTCTAGTCTCTACGAGGCCGGCGGCAAGGCCAAGGTAAAGTCTCACTATGAGCGGCATGTGGAAGAAGCCTCAAGCGTTGCGCAACAAGTTGAATCCGGAATGGATTGTTTGGCTCACCGACGACCAGACCAGCGAGCACATTCACGTTACAGACGGCCGTCGCGCACCGATGCCCACCATGGCGGACCAATGGGAGCCCGCGTCCGAAGACGAAAGAGATGTTCTGCGACGCACCAATTCTTGAGGTCTCCCTTATCTGCACCGTCGTGTCCCGCTGATCAACTCAGCCGGTGTCGTACGTGTGTGATTTACTTGGGAAATCAGGCAATTTAGACGTTTCGGGAGGAACAAATGGCACCGGTGATCGAAGTCACGCGTGACAGCCTGCTTGCGCGCCGAAGCGCAATCCTCGCGCGCCTTGACTTGAGCGAGTCCGAATTCTGGGCGGTAAACGCAACTCGGACTCTTTCAAGTGACGAATGGGAAGCTAAGGAAGAACTCGAGGAAATTGAGTTCCTTTTAGGCGACGTCGCCTCATAAGTTGGCGTCGATATGGTGAGCCTCGGAGAGCAGTCCGCCATATTCGCTCAGGAGTTGCACGACACGCTCCATGGTGTCCTCCCTGGTGAGTTCCAGATTATTTCGGTCGCATACAACGATCGGTATGTAGTCCGCCGGGACGGTGACAAGCCGCTAGATCAAAGGGTGCCTCTGTACGTAGGAGGCGAGCATCTGGCGGACTTGGGTGTTCAGATATTTCTAGGACTGGACAGTTCGGGCAAGTATCTCAAGGCGTGGACGTCGAACTTGGCAGTTCACTCTGTTCTCGATCGAACACCGCTCGTTCGGCAAGAATTTGACGCCCGCATGTCTACTGGAGCGCCGCTCGCGCACTGGCACGTGCACGCCGACCGAGGCGCTCTCTCGCATCTGCTGGGGAGAGCTCACGCAGTGCGGCCTGATGTGGTCCGAAAGCCACACGACCTTTCGTCACTTCATCTCCCAGTGGGCGGCGAACGATTCCGGCCATGCGTTGAAGACTTCTTAGAGTTTCTGGTGCGGGAATGCGGGGTAGACCGTCAAGAGGGCTGGGAAGCTGCGCTGCTTGCAGGACGCGCGCAATGGAGGCGTCGGCAGTTTCGGTCCACTGTGCGCGATCTGCAAGAGGAAGCCGCAGATGTGCTCTCACAGCATGGATGGACGGTATCCCGTCCTGACCGAGAACTCGCGGAAGGTCAGGGCGTGCTCACGCGTTGGTAGTGCCGGTTACAAATACGGCGCCCATGCCGCGAACTTCTTTCCCACGTCATCCATGGCTGTCTCAAGACCAAAGGCGAGAGTAATGCAATCTTCTCCGCTCGCATCCGTGCTGCACGGAGAGGCCAACCAGGCCTCAGATTTGTCGTTCGCCGCACTGGCTGCGGACACTGTCTCGTCGTAGAGGTCCTCGATCTCTTCAGGGACGGCGCCCACGTACATTCCGGTTCCCTCCTGGGCGGCGCCCGTGAGGGTGATGAATATGGTCTGCGCCGTGAAGGCGCCACTCATCAGGCCGGCGCTGCACAGGAAGGCCTCTAATGCCAGAGCCGAGCAACTGTTTCGTTCCCAATCTTCGGACCAATCAGCAAGGTTGACCTGTTGTTCCGCCACAACGCCTGCCCATCGCTCAACTGACGCCGCGTCCTGGGTGGTAGTTGGTGCAGGTGTGGGAGTCATCGTGATTGCAGCGGGTGACGAAGCACACCCGGCTAGGACCAACGTGGCTGTGAGCGTTGCTAGGACATATCGCGTTTTCATTGATTCCCCCTCAAGAACTGATGCTGAGCATAGGGGAAACGCGCTGCCGGTCGACTACCGAATCGAAGCCACTCAGAACTATTCGTCCAACTCACCAAGAAGCTGCGGCAGGAACGAATCGAGGGTCTCTGCTGCTCCATAGTCGCGCGAGCTCCCCAGCGGCAGTGCAACAGTCCAGTCGGGGTAGTCCAGTTCGACGGCGAGGCGATCTGAGCGAAAGGCGTAGGCATCGTGGGTCACTACTGGGGCTGAAATGATCCTGACGGCCGCGAGGCCTCGCCGGCCCCGTGCAGAGACGAGGGGCCGTGCTGCACCCGGGGTGTGTACTAAGTGCACGATTCGCTTGAGCGTGAATAGCACGACCTCGAATCCAACTTCGCTCTGATCGAAACTGCTTTTGACGGTCGCGGAAGCATACTCAATTGGGGCGTCCCCGATCAGAACAATGACGGCCGAGATCGCGTGATGCGTGGGCGAATTCTCGCCAAAGATGGTGGCCAGCGACTGCCAGTCCGCGTTTGCCGCTGCGATAGCCTGGTTGATCCTCTTGGTGTTCTCAATGTCCATAGGGGCCTCCCAATCTTGGGTACTCGAATACCGCTGCACTTGAACTTCACGCGCATCACACGCGCGCGTTCGTGCGGTTCACTGGTGTACCGAGACATCTCGAACCGCGCAACGTCCTGGGATGAAGGTATGGGCAACGGCCGACATCGAACCGGCACATTTCTGAACTTCATGCGCATCACGCGCCTGCGCGCGGACTGGCACGGAATGTTTCCCCGTCACGTTTTGCGTCTCACACGCATCACGCGCGCGCGTTTGTTCTTGTACTGGTACACCTCGCCTGAGCGGCGTGTTCTTGAACCTCAGGCGCATTACGCGCGCGCGTCCATCTCCTCGAACGTTCGGCACTCACAGCGGTCGTTTCTGAACTTCACGCGTCGGGCGGGCGTTTATAAGCATCGGCTGGTCGACCCGCGCCTCTTGCGCTGGTGATCCCGCGGCTTCTACGGTGCGTGGATGGGACGTAGAGCGAAGGGAACGGGCTCACTGTTTCTCGACTATCGAGGTTATTGGACGGCCACGATTGCCCTGCCCTCTGTAGACGGGAAGCGGCGTAGGAAAGTCTTCCGATCCCGTGATCGAGCTGAGGCGATGGGGGCGAGGCAGACATACTTGGTTGAGCATCCCGAGCTCAACCGTCTCGTACGAAATCGACGAACTCGACCGCATGTGTCGGATGCGACCGATGTGACGGTCGCGGAGTGGCTGCGAGAGTGGCTTTCTTTCACAGCTATGGAGACGACCCGACCGAAGACGATCCGTGGGTACATGACGGTTGTGAAGAATCAGATCAACCCGTATATCGGCCACATTCCATTGAAGGAGCTTCG
Organism: Herbiconiux daphne; assembly: GCF_024979295.1. Taxonomy (GTDB): domain Bacteria; phylum Actinomycetota; class Actinomycetes; order Actinomycetales; family Microbacteriaceae; genus Herbiconiux; species Herbiconiux daphnes. The sequence continues at coordinate 270,073 of NZ_JANLCJ010000001.1, forward strand.
GCCGAGGGATGTGCGGATGATGGCGGCGGGTATCTGCTCGTCTGGCCTGTCATCGACCACGGCTAATCAGGCACATCGTGTTCTCTCTGCTGCGCTCGTGGCAGCCGAGAGAGATGAGCTAGTGAACCGCAATGTGGCGAAGCTCATCCCGGCGCCTAGAAAGGCTGTGAGCCCACAGAAAGCACTGACGCTGGAGGAGTGCCACCGTGTCTTTGCTGCCGCCAAGGGCGACCCGCTCGAGTCACTTTGGATGGCAGCGTTGCTGACCGGAGCGCGGGAAGGGGAGCTGCTTGGCCTTGAGCGGGACCGGGTGAGCGATTTCCTTGAAATCTCATGGCAGTTGCAACGGCTGATCTGGAGTCACGGTTGTGGAGGGAGGTGCGGAGCGTCTCGGGGTTCGGACTGCCCCGCTCGGGTAGTGCCGGCGCCGCCTGACTGGGAGAGCCGGCATGTAACCGGTGGCCTATGGCTGACCCGCCCGAAATCAAGAGCTAGCTGGCGGCTCGTTCCCGTGGTGGAACCGCTGAGGTCGAAGCTCGAGTCGCATATGCGTTCAGAGCAGGGCCCGAACCCGCACAATCTCGTGTGGCATCAGGACAACGGGCGGCCAATCGATCCGAAGAACCATATAAAGATGTGGCACGCGCTGCTCGAGAGAGCCCAGGTACCCCAGGTCCGGTTTCATGATGCGCGACATACGGCCGTGGACTTGCTGTACAGCGCGGACGTTCCCGAGGACGTAATACGCGAGATTGTCGGTCACTCCTCTTGGGAGATGACGCGCGTCTATAAGTCGAGAGCCAACCGTGCCCGGCTGACGTCGGCAATGAACCAGCTGGGCGACTGGGTTTCCACCTGACGAATCTCGGCCCGGTCGCTGTTTCACCCTCGGCCGGTCGCGGGCCTGCACCATCACTGCGCCGAACTACGCGGTCACTTAGGACGGTTCTATTCGCAGGTCGTCTTTGATCCGAACACCAACACCATGAAGGTCAAGACACGTAAGGTGCCGCTGGTCTTCCCTTTCGACGTTCACCCGCTATGTTCGGCGGTAGGAGAGAGGGTGAAGATTGGGAATTCTCAAGTATCCAGGTGCGCCGGACTTTGCATACCCCGATGATGTATTAGCGACCATCCAGCACTTGATCACTACGCAACACAAAATGGGGCAGGGATTCTGGTTAGAGCGCCGCGGGATGGACGACAAGACTGTCGGCCATGACGCAATTTGGATCGACCCGTCAAAGCACATCTACATCGAGTTCGATTCCCTCGACGACGTATTCGTCAACCAAGATTTGTTCAACTATTGGCAGATGCTTCTAACGGTTGAGGGTGCCGATCGCCTAATCCTCCATCCCGACGAAGAGACAATGGCAAAGATCAAGAAATGGATCGCGGACGGCGAGGACTAGTCCGCAGATAGTCCGCAAGAGCGTCAATCGAGCGCTCAACTCGACGACAACATCCAACCACGACACCCGCGTAATCTAGGGTCTCACTAGGATGGACAACGCCAGCCAACCGGTATCGGTTAGTTCATCCTCAACTAGGGCGCGCCGCGGTCAATATGAGCTAAACTCGTGTTCGTGGTGCGGCGTGAGCAACAACGTAAGAGAGCCGAGTCGCGGGCGCAGAAGTCGGTCGATCGCACGGTCGCCGAGCAGCACCACGGCTCATACCGCCCGCCACCGCGCGGCGACTGCGTCGAAAAGGAGTTCGTGCAGCCGCTCGACGACGCTTACACGCTTCGAATCGACACGCGCCTCTGGAGGCGGGAGGGGCGCCTGGTCGACTTCGTCCTTCTGCTTCAAGCTCCCGACTGGGAGGGGTGGACGACACTCTCGCGAGTCGACTGCTGCTGGGGGTTCTGCCACCTTCATCCTCCCGGCGACGACAATGCCGGCAGACATGAACCGATCATGCGGCTGGACACGGTGGACGACGTCGAGTCCGCTCACGAAATCGCCTACGACAGGCTGTCGAGGCTCGGGTATACAATCCGTGACAGGAGGGGTCATGACTGACGACATCCGCGAACTCGACGAGTTCCGACGCGAGGTGCACTTCGCCCTCGCGAACGACTCAGGCGACGACCTCGGCCTCGCCGTGGTCGATGTCGACGGCAACAGTCCGGTGGTCGTGGCGCTGGGTGACGAGCGCCTCGCCGTGCTGCTCCGTCGTGTTCAGGCCGTGGGCGGTTTCGCGAACGCCTTTGTTCGTCGCACCGACGGCGTCGCTGTCGTGGCTTTCCTCGATGCGAACGGTGCGATCGACCCGGCGTCCGCCGATGACATGACCGGAGACGATCGACCGAGTGCCGACGCGACGGTCGACATCTTCATCGACTACCTGTTGAACAAGCCGGGTGGTGTGCTGCTGCCGAAGAGCCTCGCAACGGAAGAGTCAGCTCAGATCGTTCGTGCCCGGCAGGAACCCGTTTCGGTCTGAGGCGCACGCCCGAGAACGATCGACGAAGGGGCGCAACCATGGAATGCCAGGTCAGGGGATGCTCCCGCGCGGCGACGACCGTTGCGTCGCTCGGCAGCGAGACCGGGCCGGTGCTCGAGGCGCGGGTGTGCGCCGACCACGATCTCGAGCTCGCGGCGGGCTCGGCGTTTCAGGTCAATCTCGACAGCGGCGAGATCCTGATGAGCGAAGACCTCCCGCTCGAGCTGCTCGATTACACCGTGAACTCCGACGTCAGCGGCGCCACCATCACGGTGTCGCTCGGGCGGTCGGCCGAGGTGCGGCAGGTGATCGCCTTCCGCGTGCCGACCGGGTTCCGCTTCGGCACCTACGGCGACTACCTCTCCTGACACGAGCGCCTGTGGCGCCGCGCGACGCGCACAGGATGCCGCGGCCCACCTGGCCCAGCCGATCGGGCGCGACCCGGGCGCGCGTTCATCCCGCGGCGGTAGCATGCGGGCGTGACCACTCCGCCCGAGACCGATGCTGTTCGCGGCACGCTCGAGGTGGGGGTGACCGGCGGCATGGTGCGGGGAGTCGAGCGCCGCGGGCTACGCCACTGGCGCGGCATCCCGTTCGCCGCACCGCCCGTGGGTGCGTTGCGGTTCCGGGCGCCGCGGCCGGTCGTGCCGTGGTCGGGGATGCGCGAGGCCGCGCAGTTCGGTCCGGTGTCGATGCAGTCGCGTAACGGCAACTTCATCGGGGTGTCGCGCACCACGCCGATGTCGGAGGACTGCCTCACGATCAACGTGATACGGGCGGCATCCGGAGCCTCGGCCCTGCCCGTGATGGTGTTCGTGCACGGCGGCGCCTACAGCGTGGGGTCGTCGGCCGAGCATCCGCGCAACGGCGAGACGCTCGTGCGCGAGGGTGACGTGGTCTACGTCAGCTTCAACTACCGGCTCGGAGCCCTGGGCTACCTCGACTTCACGCGCTTCTCGACGCCCGAGCGGCCGCTCGAGTCGAACCTCGGGCTGCGCGACCAGGTTCAGGCGCTCGAATGGGTGCGCGACAACATCGCCGCGTTTGGCGGCGACCCCTCGAATGTGACGCTCTTCGGCGAGTCGGCCGGCGGCAACGCGGTGACCACGCTGATGGCGACGCCCGCCGCTCACGGGCTGTTCGCCCGCGCGATCGCGCAGAGCCCACCGCCGAACGCCATCTACCTGCCCGAGATGACGAGTGTGTGGGCGGGAGAGTACATCGAGATCCTCACCGAGGCGATCGACACCGACGGCGTCGAATCGACCTCGGACGACATCGCCGGCCAGGTGCTCGCCGACGCGGATGCCGGCGAGCTGGTGGAGGCCGCCGTGACGCTGACGCTGAGAACGCCCGACGCGCATCCGGGAACGATCGTGCTCTCGCCGGTGATCGACGGCGACTTTCTGCCCGAACGCCCGCTCGACGCGTTCAAAGAGGGGCGGGCGGCGGCCGTGCCGCTGATCATCGGCACGAACGACCGTGAGGGCTCGCTGTTCACCGGCCGACTCGACATCCTCGCCACGACGCCCAAGCGCATCCGGGCCATCTTCGCGAGCACCAAGAAGAAGGCGCGCAAAGCGATCAAGGCCGAATATCCGGGCCTGCCCGAGAAGCGGCCGGCGGCCGATTTCGGGGGCGACTACGCCTTCTGGTATCCGACCGTGAAGGTGGCCGAGCGCCACGCGCGCTACCAGCCGGTGCACTTCTACCGCTTCGACATCGCCCCGCGGCTAGTGCGACTGGCCGGGTTCGACGCCACGCACGGCCTCGAGTTGTTCGCCGTGTTCGACCGCATGAACGGCTGGTTCGGCCGCACCATGACGGCGCTCGGCGGCCGCCGGGCTTTTCTGGCGGCGGGCAAGCGGATGCGCGCGCACTGGCTCGCCTTCGCCCGCGACGGCTCCGTCGACGAGGCCGCCTGGCCCCGTTACGACGAGCGCCGGCGCCTGACGCTGGTGATCGATCAGGCGGACCGCGTCGAGGCCGACCCGCGGGGATCGCGGCGACGCGCCTGGCAAGCGTTTGTGCCGCACGTGTGAGCTACCGCATTCATCCCCTAACGTAACGTGGAGGGGTGAGCGCAAACCCTACTGACGCGCGGAGGTGCAAGCACAGGTGAGCGACCGAACACCGGCCGACCCCGGGAGCGGGGCCCGGCGCCAGGCCTCCGTGCTGCGTCGGCTGGTCGCCCGAGCGACGGGCCGTGCCCGCGCAGCCGCCCGCCCGGGAACGGGGGCCGACGAGCCCGCCGCCGAGGTCATCGCCTTTCCGTTCTATCCGAACAACCCCTACCAGTCGATCATCTACGCCGACCTCGCCCCCACGTTCACGCTGAGCACGCCCGAGACGGTGACCGACCTGCTGACCGTGCTGCGAACGGATGCCGCGAGCCCGCGCATCCTGCACCTCAACTGGACCGCACCCATCGTGCAGTTCGGCGCCGAGACCCCTGACGAGGCTCACGCCGCCGCCGATCGCTTCCTCGCCGGCCTCGACGCCTTCACCCGCGGCGGGGGACTGCTCGTGTGGACGGTGCACAACACCATGCCGCACGACCTGCGGTTCCGCGAGGCCGAGTTGCGGCTCGCGCGGGGCATCACCGCTCGCGCCGACGCGATCATCGCCATGAACCCCGACACGGCGGCGCTGGTGGAGCCCGACTACCCGTTGCCGGCCGAGGTGACGGTGGTGCAGGAGCATCCGAGTTACCGCGGTGTGTTCCGTGACGACCTGACCCGCTCGCAAGCGCGGGAGGCCCTCGGGGTCGCGGCCGACGCCGAGGTGCTGCTGCTGTTCGGAACCCTGAGGCCCTACAAGGGCATCGAGCGGTTTCTCGAGGACTTCACGCTCGCCCGGCAGAGCAGGCCAGGTCTGGTGCTGCTGGTGGCGGGCGAGATCGGTCCGGGATTCGATGAGCACGGCCTGCGGCGGCTGCTCGATCTCGACGGGGTGATCGCGCACCTGAGCTACGTGCCGTCGGACGAGGCCCAGCGCTGGCTGCGCGCTGCCGACGTGATGATGCTGCCCTACCGCAGCGCGCTCAACCCGAGCCTCGTCTACCTCGCGGCCACGTTCGGTTTGCCCGTGCTGCTGGCCGACCTGCCGTCGCTGCACTACCTCTTCGACGAGCCGTGGGTGGCGCCCGTCGACTTCTCGCGCCCGATCGACCTCGGCGCCCTGCTCGACTCCTTCGCGACCGATCGAGCCGTCGTCGCTCCTGCGGCCGCCGCCTTCGCCCGTCGCACCGACCCCGCCATCGCCTCGGCCCGCTTCACCACCCTCCTCACAAACTTGCTCGCCGGCCTCTCGCCGCTCGCCGCCTGACCCGGCGCCCCCCGCTGGCACCAGCCGTGCTCGTGGCTGGTGACCCATCCACCCGGCCTCGCCCTCGGCCGTCGGCTCCACTTGTGCGCCCTTTGTGATCGCGCGCGCCCGTCATGACGGCAGCGCCGGCACAAAAGCGGCGCGCTCGACGCGACGGCGAAGCATGGCATGTCGCCCAGACCCACCCGGCAGCAGCAGTGCCCATCGCCTACGCGCCCCTTGCGTTCGAGCGCGCCTGTCGTCACGGTGACGGACGAACAAGAGCGGCGCCCGAGCTGGCAGCCGCGCCCGGCGGCACCCGACGCGACGCCGCCCTACGAGAACGCGCGGCCCAGCGCCCGCACGAGCTGCCGCACGTCGTCGTCGATGATCGTGGTGAAGCCGAGGCGGCGGGCTTCGGATGCCCGCACGCGACTCGACGAGACCGGTCGCACCTCGCCCGCGAGGCTGATCTCGCCGAACGCGGCGAGGTCGTGGGCGAGGGGCCGGTCGTTGGCGGCCGACGCGAGGGCGAGCGCGATGGCGAGGTCGGCCGCCGGCTCGGTGAGCTTGACCCCGCCGACCGTCGAGACGTAGACGTCTTGCTCGCTCAGCTTGATGCGTGCGCGGCGCTCGAGCACGGCCAGGATCATCGCCACGCGCGACGAATCGACCCCGTTCGTGACCCGCCGCGGGTTCGGCGACGGAGTCGACACCACGAGCGCCTGCACCTCCACCGGCAGCGCCCGCCGGCCCTCGAGCGCCACGGTCACGCACGTGCCCGACACCGCCTCGCTGCCCCGCGAGAGAAAGAGGCCGCTCGGGTCGGGCACCTCGGCGATGCCGTCGCCGGTCATCTCGAAGCAGCCCACTTCGTCGGTGGGGCCGAAGCGGTTCTTGAGCGCCCGCACGAAGCGCAGCGACGTCTGCCGATCGCCCTCGAACTGGCACACGACGTCGACCAGGTGCTCGAGCACGCGCGGCCCGGCGATCGAGCCGTCTTTCGTGACGTGGCCGACCAGCAGCACCGGCAGCGAGCGCTCCTTCGCCACCCGGATGAGCGACGACGCCACCTCGCGCACCTGCGAGGGGCTGCCCGCGGCGGAGTCGAGCGACGCCGACGACACCGTCTGCACCGAGTCGACGATCACGAGATGCGGCTGCACCGCGTCGATCTGCCCGAGCACCGTGGCCAGGTCGGTCTCGGCGGCGAGCATGAGCGTGGGCGACAGCGAGTGGGTGCGCTCGGCCCGCAGCTTCACCTGCGACACCGACTCCTCGGCCGAGACGTAGAGCACGCGCAGATGCTCCTCGGCAGCTTTCGCGGCCACCTCGAGCAGCAGCGTCGACTTGCCCACCCCGGGCTCGCCCGACAGCAGGATGGCGGCCCCGGGCACCAGCCCGCCGCCGAGCACGCGGTCGAACTCGCCGATGCCGGTGGCCCAGTGGGCCGCGACATCCGACGAGATCTCGGTGATCGGCCGGGCGATGCGCGCGGCATCGAGCACGGTGGCCTGCACGGCCCGCGCGATGCCTTCGTTCGACGCCGACGACACCACCGTGCCCCACGACTGGCACTCGCCGCAGCGGCCGACCCACTTGGCCGTCTGCCAGCCGCACTCGGTGCACTTGTATGCGCTCTGCGATTTGGTGGCCATGCCGACCACACTAAAGCCGTCCGCCGACATCGGCCGGGCACCCGGCGCAGCGGGGGAGAAGTCGGCCGACAACCGGCACTTTACACAGCCCGGCGCGGCCGGGATGCTGGTGGCATGGCCAATCAGATCTTCGTGAACCTGCCCGTCAAAGACCTCGACACGTCCAAGGCCTTCTTCGAAGCGATCGGATACACGATCAACCCCCAGTTCACCAACGAGCAGGCGGCGAGCGTCGTGATCAGCGACACCATCTACGCGATGCTGCTGACCGAGCCGTTCTACCAGACCTTCACCTCGAAGCAGATCGCCGACGCCCGCACCACGAGCGAAGCCCTGCTCGCCCTCGGGGTCGAGAGCCGTGAGGCGGTCGACACCCTCGTCGACAAGGCGCTCGCCGTCGGCGCCACCGAGCCCCGTGAGGCCCAGGACCACGGCTTCATGTACTCCCGCGCCTTCGACGACCTCGACGGCCACGGCTGGGAAGTGGTGTGGATGGATCCGGCCACCGTTGAGTGACGCGGGCCGCGGCATCCGTCACCGACTGCGCGACCGCGAGCCCACCCGCCTCGACGCCCTGATCGACGGCACGTTCGCGTTCGCGATCACCCTGCTGGTGCTCTGGAACGACCGGCTGCCCAACGACGTCGAGTCGCTGCTCGTGCTCTACGGCAGCATCCCGAGCTTCGCCGTGAGTTTCGCCCTGATCGCCCTGTTCTGGTGGCAGCACGTCACCTGGTCGCGGCGCCACCGGGTCGACGACCGGGTCACGACCCTGCTGTCGCTGGCCCTGGTGTTCGTGGTGCTCATCTTCGTGTTCCCGCTGCGCATCCTGTTCTCGACGTTCTTCAGCTGGATCACCAACGACTTTCTGCCCTCCCCGTTCCAGGGCGACATCGACGCCTCGGTGCTGTGCTTCCTCTTCATCACCTACGGCATCGCGTTCGCGTCGCTCTCGGCCTGCATCAGCGGCCTCTACTGGCGCGCGTGGGCCACACGGGCCGAGAACGAGCCCGATGCGGCGGGGGCGACGGATGCCGCGGCCGGGGCATCCGTCTACGCCTGCTTCGTGGCGCTCGCGCTGCTGTCGGCCGCGCTCGCGGCCCTGTTCTTGCTTCTCGGCGTCGAGAACGTGTGGCTGGTGACCGTGGCCGGCTGGGTCTACTTCTTGCTCTTCTTCACCGGGGTGGTCGAGAAGCGGGTGCGCCGGGCTGCCGCGCGGCGAGCGGGCATCTGAGCGTCTGAGCGTCTAGTCGTCGATCTCGTCGAACTGGTCGTCGTCGACCCGGCCCTTCGCCGCGATGATCGCCGCGCGCTCGGCGAGCCGTCGCCGCACCTCGGCCTGGGCGTTCTCGATGATCTCGGGGTCGAGAGGCGGGTTCTGCGACTGCGGCTTGCCGTGGTATTTCGCGATGTAGGCGTCGAGCTCGGGGCCCGACTCCCACGAGGTGATGAGGCAGTAGCGCGGTTCGGGGCCGGTGTGCCACACCGCGTGCCAGAAGCGCTGGGTGTCGACGATCAGCTGCGCTCCGGCGGGCAGCGGGATGCGGATCTCGGTCTCGGGATGGAAGCGGTCTTCACGCAGGATGATCACCGAGTCGGCGTCGTCGGAGAGGTTGAAGAAGCCGCGCACGATCCATCCCGTGCCGTCGGGGTTGAGGCGGTTGTTGTCGTCTTGGTGCAGGTTGTAGAGGGCGCCGGCGTAGTCGTTGGGCTGCAGCTCGATGACGCGGCAGCGGCCGATGTTGGCGCCGGGCTCTTCGGCGCGGGCCTTCAGCACCGGTGCCTTGGCGACGTTCGACGGCACCCAGACGCCGTCTTTGTCGGTGCGCGGCGGGGTGTGGTTCCAGAATCCGTTGCACTCGACGTCACCGAAAGCGCTGGTCAGAGGGGCGAAACGGGTGTCGCCCGACGACTTCCAGTCGACGTATTCGAGATCGAGCCACTCTTTCGGGTCGGCAGCCTGGTCATGCCGGTCGAGTACGACGTAGCCGGTCTCCTCGAGCGCGTTCGAACGGATGTAGCTCATTGTGAAATGAACCCTTTCGGTAAGAGAGCACGCGCGTTTTAACATGCTCAACTTAGGCAAGGCTAACACTCTTGCTTTTGGCGCTCGGAGGAGGAGAATGCGGTCATGGCATCCGGAACGCACGACGACCCGTGGCAGCTCACCACGGCACCTGGCACGTCGGCGTACACGATGTACCGCGACGACACGGTGGAGCCCGCCGTGCTGGTGTGCCAGGTCGGTTCCACCACCTTGAAATACGACGCCCGGGCCATCGGCGACCTGCGCGCCTGGCTGGTGGAGCAGGGCGACTGGGTGCCCCTCGGTGCTACCGACGAGAAGAAGCCGGCGGCGGATGGCACGGTCGAGGCGTTCGGCCGCTCCGAGAGCAATCCGGTCGGCGGCTGGTACGGTCTGCGAAACGGCTATCGTGGCCGGTTCGGTATGTACCTCCCGCCCCTCCTAGAACAGCTCGGCCTGGCGGAACTCACGCACGACGCCCGCAACAACGCAATGCGCGCTCAGTGAACACGGTCGCTCGACCGCGTGACGACAGCGTAAAATGAGTTCGCTGGCGACGACGGCAGGAGAACCCGAACCCCACCAGGCACAAACCAACCACGCACCACCGACAAGGAGGCGACTTTGACCGATGACGTATCTGGAGCCCCTCATCTCGAAACCGTGCTGCGTGCCGCCTCGTCGCATCCGATCGCTCTCGATCGCAACGACCTCGTTCTTCGCAAAGGCCAGCTGACTCTTCTCAACGGTCACGCGACGCCGCGTGAATCGATGATCGAAGACCTCTTCTTCATCGCCGACGTGCTCGACGACGCCGGTGTGCCCTTCCTGCTCGTGCGGGGCAACGACGAGCGCCCGGTGATCGCCGTGCGCTGGAAAGACCGCAAGCGCGCGAAGTCGGCGCTCATCACGAGCATGGCGGGCGAGCCGTTCTACTCCAAGGCGCCCGGCGCCCCGGCGGTGCTGGTGGCCGACGGCAAGCTCGCGCGCAACCCGAAGACGCGCGTGATGCGGCTGTTCCGCCCGCGCATCGAGCCGATCGGGCGCTTGCGCTACGGCGCCGAGTCGGCCGTGCAGCTCGAGTTCTGGCGCACCGTCGGCGACATCGTCGAGACGCCGGTCGAGAACTCCCTCACCCGCCGTGAGATTCCGCTCGACGAGATCGTCGAGACCACGGTCGACATCTACGGCCGCACCTGGACGACCATCGAGGGCATGTTCAACGAGCTCGCGAGCGACATCGGCTTCGACGTCGACATCGTGTTCTCGTGGGTCGACGGCACCGCGATCGAGTTCCAGCGCGCTCGCGCAAAGCGCATGGCGAGTTATGTGGTGGGCGAGGGCGACGACTCCGAGGCGCGCTACCGCCAGATCGACGAACTCAAGTATGCCCTGCGCAGCGTCTACATGTTCGCGCCCTGGGTGCGGCGCATCTTCATCGCCACCGACTCCCCGCGCCCGGCCTGGCTCGCCGACGACCCGCGGGTCACCATCATGCCGAGCGAGGAGTTCTTCCGGCACCAAGAAGACCTGCCGACGCACAACTCCCACGCCGTCGAGGCGCAGCTGCATCGCATCCCGGGGCTCTCGGAGCACTTCCTCTACTCCAACGACGACATGTTCTTCGGCCGGCCCGTCACGCCCGACCTGTTCTTCTCGCCGGGTGGCATCACGAAGTTCGTCGAAGCCTCCACCCGCATCGGGCTGGGGCAGAACGCGCTGCACCGCAGTGGGTTCGAGAACGCCGCCCGCGTGAACCGCGAGTTGCTGCAGCAGCGGTTCGGCCGCATCACCACGCGGCACCTCGAGCACTGCGCGGCGCCGTTGCGCAAGAGCGTGCTGTTCGAGATGGAGCAGGAGTTCCCGGATGCGTTCGCCCGCACCGCGGCGAGCCCGTTCCGCTCGGCCACCGACATCTCGGTGACGAACTCGTTCTACCACTACTACGCGCTGATGACCGGCCGCGCCGTGGTGCAGACCGAGGCGCGGGTCAAATACATCGAGACCACGCTGCGGTCGGCGCTGCGCGAGATGGACACGCTGCTGAAGAAGCGCTCGATGGACATGTTCTGCCTCAACGACGGCTCCAAGCCCGAGATCGGCGTCGAAGAGCGCACGAGCGCCGTCATCTCGTTCCTGGAACGCTACTTCCCGTTCCCGGCTCCGTGGGAGAAGGGCGCGGTCACACGCCCGTCGGCAGCAGGATCGGCATCGTCATCGGGGGTTCTGGCGATACCCGCGGGCTGACCGCCTCGGCGATCACCACGCCCTCGGCGGCGAGACGGCGCTTGGTCTCCTCCGCCGTGATGAAGTCGAGGGTCTGGTAGGTGCCCACCGGCACCACCGAGTGCAGCACCGTGTTCTCGTAGACGTGCACGAGGTTGAATGCCTGTGCGCCCGCTCGGCCCTTGGTGCCGCCGACCTCGACGTTCAGGTCTTGCGTGTAGCAGGTGGCCGATGCGACCGAGACCGGGATGCCGGCGAAGGTCGCGTTGGTGGAGTAATGCAGGTGGCCCGCGATGATCGAGCGCACGTCGCTGCCCTCGAGCACCTCGGCGAGGCTCTTCTGGTCGCGCAGTTCGACCGACACGGCGAGGTCGAGCACGCTCGGCACCGGCGGGTGGTGCATGGCGAGGATGGTGCCGTGCGGCGCGGGGAACGCGAGCTCCTCGGCGAGCCAGTCGAGCTGGTCGCCCGTGACCTGCCCGTAGTGGTGGCCCGGAACGGTCGAGTCGAGCGTGATCACGCGCAGCCCGTTGATGTCGTAGACGCGATCGACGGCACGATCGGTCGGGAACTCGCCGAACAGCCCCTCGCGGAACGAGGCGCGGTCGTCGTGGTTGCCCATCACCCAGATCACCTCGGCGCCGAGCCGCGCGGCGGCCGGCTCCACGATCGCACGCAGCCGGGCATACGCATCCGGTTCGCCTCGATCGGCCAGATCGCCCGTGAACACAATGGCCTCGGGGCGACCTCCGGATGCCTCCAGCTCGGCGAAGATCTCACGCAACTGCTGCTCGCTGTCGATGGACCCGTAGAGGCGGCCTCCACTCGACAGGAGGTGCGTGTCACTCAGGTGCAGGAGGAAATGGTTCGGCCTCGGGTACTCGGCCGTTCTGATAGTCACAAGACTTCCATTCGGATGAGGTGCGGGTTCCAGGGTTGTCGCCCGTCCGTGGTGCTTTCGTCGACTCAAGCACGTGAAAGTGAACGCGCGGCGAACATCGCCCGCGAGTCGAACCAAAAGTACAGCCTGACTCGACGAGGTTTCTGAGAACACCCCCAATTCGAGGGGGCGCCCGTTTCAGTGGTCGCCGGAGTGGTCGCCGGAGTGCGCCCGCTGGCGCCCGATCTTCTCGTTGATGAACGACACGATGGTCGCCGTGGCGACCCCGAGAATGGCCACTCCGCCGAACATCAGCACCACGGCGAGCGTCCGGCCGAGCACCGTGACGGGGGTGTAGTCGCCGTAGCCGACCGTGGTCATCGTGACGCACGCCCACCAGACGGCGTCGCCGAAACTCGTGATGGTCGCGCCCGGCGCATCGCGCTCGGCAGCGTATTCGGCCAGCGAGATGGAGTAGACGAACAGCACCACGAACAGCCCGGCGTAGATGATGACCGTCGTGCGCACCGAGTTGCCGCTGCGACGACGGAAATAGGGGATGTCGCGCAGCCTCGTCAGCAGCAGGAACGGCCGGAACACCGGCACCAGCACCGAGAGCAGGTCGAGCAGGGTCGACCGGAAGTAGGTCCACCGGTCGGCCGCGAGCACGAGACGCACCACGTAGTCGATCGCGAAGCTGAGCCAGATCAGGGCGATCACGACGGTGAGAGCGACGGATGCCTCGCGCGGCAGATCGGTGTCGAGCACCTGCACCGAGTACGCCACGATGAACACCACCGACAGGGCCACCAGCGGCACCGAGGTCGCCGTCTCCCAGTGCCCGCGCCGATCGTCGCTCTGAGCCATCATCCGCCTTCCGGTGGGCACCAGGATGACACGGATCGAAGCGGCGAAAGGGTAAGTTGGGGGCGTGTTGGACCCCGCCCTGGACTCGAAGCGTCGCGCGGTGCTGCGCGACGAGAACCTCCCCGACATCGACTGGGTGACACCGCCCGACGGGGCCGTGACCTCGACCTTCCGGGCGCCGAGCGGCGATCTGGCGGTGGTCTCGATGGGCGACCCGGCGCATCCGCGGGTCGTGCTCGTGGCCGGGGCGACCGGGTCGAAGGAGGACTTCCACTTCATCATGCCCGAGCTCGTGGCAGCCGGGTTCTATGTGCAGAGCTACGACCTGGCCGGGCAGTTCGAGTCGCACGCGGCGGGGCCGTGGAACCTCGATCCGCCGCGCCGCGACTACGACCTCGAGCTGTTCGTCGACGACATGGTCGCGTTTCTGCGCCACGGCGCCGCAGCGGCCTCGGGTGCGTGGGCGGCATCCGAGGTTCCTCCGGTGCATCTGCTCGGCTACTCGTTCGCCGGTGTGGTCGCCGAGGTCGTGGTGACGTCTCACCCGGAGCTCGTGGCGAGCCTCACGCTGCTCGGCACGCCGCCCGACCCCGGGCTCAGCTTCGCCGGCGTGCGGCGGATCGGTGCTTTCGCAGGGTTCGCGTCACCCGGTGCGGCGGCGAACCTGATGCGCTGGGGCGTGGTGGTCAACGTGCTGCGGGTGAAGCCCGGGCGGCTGAAGTTCGTGCGCGACCGCTTTCGGCTGACCCGGCGCGACTCGCATCGCGACATCATGCAGATCATGATGCACGCCCCCGACCTCGAGGCGCAGATGGCGGCGCTCGAGCTGCCGAAGGCGGTCGCGGTCGGCGAGCACGACCTGTGGCCGCTGGAGCGCCACGCGCGGTTCGCCGAGGCGATCGGCGCCTCGATCTCGGTGTACCGCACGGGGCACAGCCCCTGCGAAGACGCGCCCTACGAGTTGAGCGGCGACCTGCTGGCCTTGTTCGCCAAGGCGGCCGAGTAGGCCCGGCGCCGCGACCAGCGCTGCCACGGCCACTGACCCGGCAGGTTGACGCCGATGGTGCGGAACGCCCAGCCGAGCCGGCGCATGAAGCCCTTGTAGCTGTGGAAGGGGCGGCCGGAGATGGGCATCACGAGTGTGGGGTCGTATTCGACGGTCATGTCGGGCAGCAGGTGATAGGTGATGTCGAGGTCGTCGTGCACGCGGCGGTCGGTGCGGTGCACGTCGTTCCGGATGCGCACCCAGGCGTCTTTGCGCATCGCCATGTTGCTGCCGAAGAGGGGTGCGTGGCCGAGGAAGAGGGTCATCCAGGTCACGTAGCCGCCGAGGTAGAAGGTCTTGCCCGCCCAGGCGCCGGCGGCGTTGATGTCGTAGAAGGCGCCGGGGCCCGTGTAGGCGGTGGGGGCGTCGGGGCGCAGGAAGACCTTTTCGATGCGTTCGAGCCAGTCGGCGGTGGGCACGGAATCGGCGTCGATGCGCGCCAGCACCGTGCCCGCCGCGGCGTCGAAGCCGGCGGCGGTGGCGCGCAGGATGCCCTGAACCGGTTCGTCGATCACCCGTGCGCCCCGCGCGATGGCGGTGGCGGCGGTGTCGTCGGTGCTGCCGTTGTCGACCACGATGATCTCGTCGGCCGGGCGGGTCTGCTCGGCGAGCGCGCCGAGTGCGCGCCTCAGAAAATCGGCGTCGTTCCGGGCGGGGATGACGACGGAGATCGTGATTCCCATGCCCTCAGACTATTGCGCGGATTCGCCGATTGGCGAGACGCGCGACGCTCGCGTACACTCGTCCCCGGTACCGTGTCCGAGCGGCCGAAGGTGCAACTCTCGAAAAGTTGTGTGGGGGAGACTCCACCGTGGGTTCAAATCCCACCGGTACCGCCATTGAAAAAGCCCCGTAGTCCTCTGTAAATATGGGAATGCGGGGCTTTTCCTATGTGGGGAAATCCGGCCTTGACTACATCTTGACTACAACTGATCGTGAACGCGCGTCATTGAGAGCGATGGCGACGCTGTCGAGATCGTCATCGAAGAGGTCCGCGTACGTGTCGAGCGTCATCGCGGCCGAAGCGTGACCCAGCATCCTTTGCACGGCTTTCACGTTGGCCCCAGCGCTGATCGCAAGGCTCGCCGCCGTGTGCCGAAGGTCATGAATGGTCACTCGCGGAAAGGTGGCATCCGCGGCTTGTGACCGGGCGACCGCAGACATGTACCAGCCGCGTCGTCGATCGGGCTGGTGAAGGTAGTTATCCCCGTCGCCGAACACCAGCTGCGCGGAGGTCTTTTCCCCCACTGCTGAGCTGAGAAGCGGAGTTAGGAACGGCGGGAAGGGGACGCTGCGCGTTTCGCCGCTCTTCGTAGTCCCTACGTGGATCGTGCCTGAGACTTCGACAGCGTTCTCGTGCACGTCGAGTCGCCGGCGCACAAGATCGATGTCACGAACCCGCAGTGCGGTCGCCTCGCCCCAGCGCAGACCAGTGTATGCGAGGAGTAGCACGAGAGGTCGATGTGCCTTTGCGTTGTCTGCAAGCGCGTCTACCTGTGCGTGGCTTAGATACTTGTGCTTCCCTTTCAACTTTCGCGGAAGGTTGACGCCTCGCGCAGGATTCGACAGAATGCGACGATCCTTGACGGCGATATCAAGGATGCCGGCAAGTACGCCGAACGCTCGAAGAACGGTAGTGGCTGAACGCTCCTTGCCGTCCCCTTTGGTGAGTTTCGTGACCCAGCTCTGCACTTCAGAGTGTCGGATTTCACCAACCCGGCGCTCTCCCCAGAACGGTTCAACATAGAGTCGCCAAGCGATTTCCACCGGGCGCAGTGATGAAGGCTTGAGGTGGTGCTGATTGGCGAGCCATTCGGCGCCGAGTGTGCCGATCGTGGACCTCGAAGCGCTAGCTTCGATGAATTCACCTCGAGCTTTGGAGACTTCCACGGTAGCGAGAAAGAGTTCAGCATCGCGCTTTGTGCGAAAGCCGCGCTTCCCGGTGAGCTTTCGCTCGGGTGTTCGGTATTGGATTCGGTACCGTTTGCCTGAAGCGGTTTCGTAGGCGTGGATGCTGCCCACGATTCACCTCCGTCTCTACGTTGCGTTCTTCGGGCGCGCCCATTGATTATGCGAGAGCCCAGCCGGCTGACCGGAGGAGCGCCTCGATTCGGGCTGCCTCTCGCTTCGCTTCCGCCAGGCGATCCTGTGTGGAACGCGCGAACCGCTGATCCTCCCCATCGCTCTGCAGCTCGAGCATTGCCTCGAATCTGGTGATTTCAGAGCGAAGGGAGTCCAACGTGCGAACTGCCTGCACCTCAGCTGCCGCGTCGCGCTCCTCAATGGAACTCGCGCGATAAGCGCCTGCTTCGATTCCGCCGAGCCAGGCGTCGAACTCGATCGCGGTCATGCCTTCGAACGAGGCGCTTAAGTTCGGAAGATCCACTGACGCGTCCGGCGTTCGTATCGGCGCGAGTAGATAGATCGGCGGCACTCGAAGTGCCATCGCGATGTTGAAGAGCTGACTGACGTCGATGGTCGTCTTGCGGCCGGTTTCGATGTTGTCGATTGTTGCCGCAGTGACCTTGCCTCCTGGGATGGCGTCGGCGAGATCCTTCTGCGACTTGAATCCCCGCTCTTTACGAAGCTCGCGCACCCTTGCACCTAGCGATGACTTCGGAGAATCGTTCGTCATTTTGACAGATTAGCTCAATGAGAGCTTGCCAAATCGACGAAGAATAGTTATCGTCAAAACAACGAGAAAAGGCCCAGAAGGGCGTTGATATGACAGGAGTGATCATGGAAGAGGAGTTCATTCAGCCTGCGGTCGTCAGTGAGATGACCGGGATGTCGACGGGTGCGCTTGCGCAGCTTCGCTACACCGGTGGTGGTCCGCGGTTCTACAAGCCGACTCCGAAGACGGTTCTCTACAAGCGGTCTGAGGTCGTCGCGTGGGTCGAGGCGAGCGCGCGGGATCGGACCTCGTCGACGCCGAGTTACGCATGAGACTGGTGATGGGATTGTTTGCCGCGAAGAACGCCGTGCTGGTGGCGGCTCAGCTGGAGCTTGGTAACTCTGCGACGAGGCTTTTCCTGCACATGGCGCTCGAGTGCTGGGATGAGGACCGTGACAGCCAGCCGGCCCGTCGCTACTTCGCAGGCCGAGAGTCCTCGGCGATCGCGCTCGGGTTTCTGGCGCCTGATAACGGTGGCGAAGCTGCCCAGCGGGCGGTCAAGAGGGCGATCAAGGAGCTGGTCGAGCGTGGCGCCATCAAGCGGCTTCGCGTCGGCGGGCGTGGCGAAACCTCGGAGTACGAGCTGATGCTCAACAGTGCCCGACCGCCGGTGACGCGTCGCTCGCAGGAGCCGATCCCGTTTCCGCTGGGTTCCCAGGGGACAACTAATTGGTCCCCTAAGAGGGCAACTTTTTAGCCCCCTAAGGGGACCAAAAAGTTGCGAATCAGGGGGCGAGTTTTTCGTCCCCTTAACAAGAAGAGAGCAGGAATGACCAAAACACGAGCAGTACGCGCGAGTACCGCGACCTCGGCTCTCCGGCAATTCCAGTCTTCCGCGCTTCCGAACTCACGAACAACGGAAATGCGGAAGTGGAAAGTCCTGACGAACCCCAAATCTCCGGCTCTCTGGAACTTCCAGACTCCGGCAGTGCCGAAGCCCGGACCACGCGAACTCAGGAACATCCGAACTTCGGAAGGAACGAAATCATGAAGATCGTCGCGGTGACCAACCAGAAAGGCGGCGCAGGCAAAACGACCACGGCGATGAACCTTGCCGCGATTGCTGCACAGAACTCTCGAGTCCTCGTCGTGGACGTCGACCCGCAGCAGTCAACGACCTGGTGGGCAGATACAGCCGGAGACGACCTGCCTTTCGAGTTCGCCGACAACACCGACCCCGACACGCTGGCACGACTCCGGGCACTGCCCTTCGACGTGATCTTCGTCGATACGCCCGGCAACCTGACCGACTCGAAGATCCTCACCGCCGTGCTGACGGTGGCGGATTTCGCGATCGTCCCCACGGAACCGGAAGCCCTGTGCATCCCGCCGATGGTCCGCACGATTCGCTCCTTCATCGACCCCTCAGGAACCCCCTACCGGGTGCTCCTGTCCAAGGTCGACATGCGCGCCCCAGGTCAGCTCGACGATGCCGAATCGTTGGTCGACGGCCTCGAGCTGCCGCGGTTCAAGCGGGCGATCCGCAAGTACAAGATCCACGCCGATGCCCCCATCGACGGCAAGGTCGTGACGCAGTATCGCGAGTCCCGACAGAGCGCCAAAGCCATCGACGACTACCGGGCCGTCGCGCTCGAACTCATGACGATCTGGGCCCACAACGCAGACACGGGTGCGTGATGGCGCGCACGAATCTCGGAGCCCTCCTCGGCAACGTCGAGGATGCCCCGCCCCAGAAAACGCGCGCGGCCCCGCCGGCTCAACCAGCAGTCGAGGCCGAGCCAATCCGGACGGCTGGACAAGCCGGCTATCTGCGATTCGTGCGCAAGGAAACGCGGCTTCGCGACGACCAACAGAACGCACTCACGCAACACGCGCGCCGACTCAACCGAGCCAAGAAGCCAGGCTCCTCCCGCATCACAGACAACACCCTCATCCGCGTCGCTGTCGACCTCCTCCTTGCGAGAATCGACAGCGCCGCAGGGAGCGACGAAGACGAACTTCTGAGTAGTCTCGAGGCCCACGCTGCCGACGCTTCCGGGTCGGTTTCGTGACACGCGCAAAGCACTCCCACCCCCATTCAGGGGTCATCTCTAGCATCGACGACATGTGTTGCACAGGCAGGGTATGCGCCTCCGAGGGTGTGTCTGGGGTACTTCCGTTACCTATTCCTCGAGCGGGAATAGGTAACGGAAGGGTTTGTCCCTCTTCTTGCCTGTGCCACTGCTACCCCCAAGCAGGGCTCGCTTCCCAACCTCCCCCAAACTTCGTTGCAATTTGACGGAGGTTGGGAAGTAAAGGGGTAGCAGTGGCACAGGCAAGAAGAGGGAAGAGAAATGAAAAGTAGAAAGAGAGAAATAGGTGGTGGGGGAGAAGTAGAAAGTGCGGCGATTTGGAGTCGCTCGGTGGGGGTCGTGGAGGGCGAAGTCGGATGCAGATGACGAAGCGTGATGTGGACATGCTGGAGTGGTTGGGCGTGGTCAGGGTCGCCGATGTGGATGCAGTGCGGTGGGCGCTTGGCGGGCTTTCCGGTAGCTCTGTTCCGGTGACATCGAGGCGGGCGAACATGTGGATCGCACGCCTGGTCGAGGTCGGTCTGCTCGGTCGCGCCCGACCGAATTTTCGTGACGGTTCGGTCGTCTGGGCAACGCACCAGGCGATCGGAAGATCAAACCCGAATCTGTATCGCCAGACCGCCCGGCACGAGGTCGCGGTCGCCGCAGTATCCGCTCGATATCTTGCCCACGGCTACACCTGGGCGCGCGACCGGGTTGCTCCGTCGAGGGGGGAACATCAAGCCGACGGAGTCGCCATCCGGGGAGATGAGATCGAGCTCGTCGAGGTCGAACTGACACCGAAGACGCTGCACCGATACCCGCAGATCTTCCGGAACCATGCTGCGCGGATGGATCGGGAAGGCGTGACAAGGGTGGTCTACTTCGGGACCTCCGAAGTCAGCCGCGTCGTCTCCCGCGAGGCCGACCGGCATCTGTTCCACGCGCTCCGCCCGAAGCTGCTCACAATGCCGGTCATCGACGTGCGCGGCACCTGGGACGGACCCGACTTCGGACTCTGGAACTCCGACACGGCGGCGGATTCGGACGCCGTCGCCGGCGGCGTCGTCTCGGCCGAGCTCCCCGGCCTCGACAACCTGGAACGATCGATGGAAAGCAGCAGAGCGTGAGCTACCAGGACGAACAGCCCCCGGCCGAGCCCGACCCGCTCGGCGAGACTCTCTCAGCGATCCTCAAGATCGTCTTCGTCATCGCGGTCGCCCTCGTGGCACTTCCGCTCGTGGTGCCGACAGTGTTCGCCCGCGGAGCCCAGATGCTTGCCACGAAGCAGCGGTTCTGGATCGTCACGCGCTGGCAGTGGATCGTCAACACGATCGGGGCGGCGCTGGTCGGCGCTCTGCTTGCTGTCGAGACCGTCTGGTTGACGCACTGGATCAGCAGCGGTGACGCCGCCGTGTTCTTCGACAGCGACGACTGGGGCGCCAAGCTCCTGCCGATGTTCGGACCTTGGCTGGCATTGAACCTCCTCTCGGGGGTGCTGCTCCTGCCTCTCACCTGGTCGATTCGTCGGCGACAGATCGCCCGCGAGGTGCGGACGCGCCGCGTCTCCGACGTCGTTCGCCAAGAACGGATCGAGACCGCACGGAAGCGCGCCGCGGACGCGGCCGCCGCCCGGCGCATGGGCGTGCAACTCGACAGTACGACGGGCCGGATCACCGGCGCCACGAAGAATGCCGTCACCGTCCCCCTCCAGGTGGGCGGACGGCAGGCGTTCGGGATGATCACTCACGGCACCGTGAAGTCCCTTGCCGAGAGCTTCCACGACGCACGCCGAGTGCCCGACTGGGTCGACCCCACGGGCCGATACGCGGTTCTGCCGGAAAGCGCGTCCGCCGTCCGGGCACTCCTCGTCGCCGAGTCCGGTGTCGGGAAGACCGTCTTCATCAACGGCGCAGTCCTCTGCGCTCTGGAGGCGGGCTGGCCGGTGTTCATGCTCGACGCCAAGGGTGACCCCGATGACGCCGAGAAGCTCGTGGCCCTCGCGGAGAGCTACGGTCACACCGCTGTGGCCGGCGGGCAATGGAATCTGTTCGATGGCACCGCCGAACAGGTCACCGCCAAGCTCATGCGGCTGATGCCACCCCCGGACGGCGCAAACCAGCACTACCTCGACGAGATCCGCGGCGTCCTTCAAGCGGTCCAGGACAGATCGCCGATCACCGGCGTCGACGATCTTCGAGAGCGGCTGACCAACCCCAACCCCTACGTGCGTGACAACTACGACTTCGGCCTGGTCACCAAACCCGTCGACCGAACCGGCGAAACCGCCGGCACCCGAGCTCTGCAATCGCTGATGGTCGCGCTCCGCCCCCTCGAGCGGTGGATCAGCGCCGAGGGGTGGTCGTACTCCTCGCCGAAGGCCGCGCTCAGCGTGGTGCCGCTCTCGCCGGTCGATGAGGCGCAGGCGCGTCTTGGCGATCTCCTCATGCTCGACCTGCGGAACTTCATCGCCCGACGCCTCGAAAGCCGCGACAAAACCCCTGCGCTCGTCATCGTCGACGAATTCCCCCAGCTCGTCACCGGAGCACAAGACCCCGGTGACACCGCATCCAGCCTCTTCGAAACGGCACGAAGCGCCGGCATGGGACTCATCCTCGCCGTGCAAAGCCCCGCGGGTGTCTCGAACGATGACACCCGCCGGCGCCGCGCGCTCACCAGCGGCGCGGCGCTCATCTTCGGGCGTTCCAAGGATCCCGAAGACATCGTCAAGTACGCCGGCACCGTCATGCGAATGGAAGCATCGGGCCGCGCAACCGGAGAAGAACTCGGCACCGCGCGAGCGCAGCACTCCTTCGTGATCCCGCCCCAAGACGTCCGCGAAGCATCCGCCGGCTCCTACTGGATCGTCCAAGGAGGAGCAATCGCCCCATTCCGATCACTCCCTACCCAGAATGTCGTTCGACCTGCGACCGGGCTTGTGACCGAGGCGACCAGCAACACCGTCGCCGACAAGGACGTGGACTCCTCGGACAGCGAATTTGACTCCCCGGTTGCCGAGGAGAGCCCTACGCGGTAATCGAACATATGTTCTAATCTGGCGGGATGGGAAGCAATTGTCGACACGGCTCCGATCTGACCGATAAGGCGATCAACGCCGTGCTCGTGAAGCCTCAGCCGATCTCCCTTACTGAGGACGAGAAGAAGTCCACGGGTCAGGCGGTTGAGCAGCCTCCGGCGGATCAGACCCCGCAGGTTCTCGCGTGGGTCAGGTATCCGGCGTGGACGGTGCAGGTGTCAGGCAAGGTCCTCGCCTACAACGATCGGATGGTTCTCGTCGAGTGGGATACCCAAGGCGGCGGAACGCACCGGGCATGGGTGTGGCGCTCCGCGGTCACCATCCCGAAGCGATAACGGACACATCCGAGTCGCCTGTGGCGACCTTGTAGGAGCCGCTGCGCGGCACCGCCTCGTGGATTGTTCGTCTGCCTGGCCACTCCACGATAGTTCGCTCCCTGCCCTCCGTGCCCACCGATTCGGACGCGCCCTATGGGGCTTATTTCGCCCGAATCGGCACGCACTCCGGGCCGTCCACTCTCCATCGCTGCGCTTGCCAGACAGGCGAACAAACAGTTGAACGGAGAGAGACATGACCGACACCATCACCGCGACCGGCACGCTGGAGCACATCGACCCCCAGGCGCTGATCCTGGAAGCGAACGTGCGCCCAAGCGCCCCCGTGGACAAGGAGTTCGTGGCGACCATCAAGCAGTTCGGCGTGCTCATGCCGGTGCTCGCCCGCCGCGACCCGCAAGGCAACGTGCTCGTGAGGGCCGGTCAGCGGCGCACCCTCGGCGCTCGCGAAGCCGGTATCGCGACAATCCCCGTGTACATCACGAACGCGGACGACAAGACCGCTGAGCGGATCATCGAGCAGATCGTGGAGAACGACCAGCGCAAGGAACTGACCGACGGCGACCGCGCAGCCGCCTACCAGCAGCTGGCATTCGAAGGCCTTTCAGTGGCGACGATCGCCATGCGGGTCGGAGTGAAACGGGACATCGTCCAGGCGGGCATCAACGTGGCCGAAAACGCGACCGCCGCCTCGGCCATCAGCACGCACGATCTGACGTTGGATCAGGCAGCGGTCCTGATCGAGTTCGAAGGCGACAACACCATCGTCAATTCGTTGATCGAGGTTGCGACCAGCGACCCGGCTAAGTTCGAGCACGCCGCCCAGCGCGCCCGCGACGAGCGAACACGAGCCCTGGCGGTCGCCGCCGCGACCGATAAGGCCGAGGGGCGCGGATTCCGCGTTCTGAAGCGGCGGCCCGTCACCTGGCAGGCCGACGAGCACACCAGCATCGATGAGCTCGCGACCGCAGACGGTGAGCGCGCCACCGCCTCGGACATCGAAGCCGTCGAGGGTCGCGCCGTGTACGTCGACACCGACTGGGACGTCACGGTTCGGGTGTCGTACTACGTGCCCACCGACGGGTTCAAGGCGGCAGGCTTCAAGAAGCTGGCCTCAAACGGCACCGTGCGGCAGCCGATGAGCGAAGACGAGAAGGCCGAACGCAAGACGTTGATCGCCAACAACAAGGCGTGGAAGTCAGCCGAAACCGTCCGACGGGCCTGGCTCGCCGGACTGGTGAACCGCAAGACGCTCCCGAAGGACGCGACCCGATTCATCGCCCGAGGAATGACCGAGTTCGCGGCCGATCTCGCCCGAGGCCTGCAGAACGGCAACAAGCTCGCGCACGAGTTCTTCGACCTCGACCGGGGCGACTCCTACTTCGCACCGGACAAGCTCGCCGGAATCGTGGAGGCGACCCCCACGAAGGCGAACCATGTGTCGCTGGCGGTTGTTCTCAGCGCGATCGAGGGCGGAACCAGCGTGCAGACCTGGCGTTCGCCCGACCGGGACTCGGCCGCGTACTTCACCCAGATCGGCGCGTGGGGCTACCCACTGTCCGAGGTGGAGCAGATCGTGATCGACAAGCACGCCGAACTGCAACACGCCAGGGCCGCTCAGCGCGTAGCAGATGAGGCTCCGAGTGGGGCCAATGACGAGGTGGAAGACGCGGGCTTCGACGGCGACGACCTGCCCGCGGAGGACTTCGACTCGCTCGACGAGTAGCCGCAACACTGGCCCGGATCGGCAGCATCCTCTCCCTGCCGGTCCGGGCCGGCTCGCGGCGTCGGCACGGAGGCCGACTTGAGGTCAAGGGCTTCGATTGCGGAACGCCGGCGGCGCCGGCGTCAGTCTTGACCGAATCGGAGCCGCTTCGCGGCGCTGATCTCACAGCGTGATTTTTGTGCTTTCCGGCTGCCGATCGTAGCTCGCTCCACGACTTGCGTGCCCGGAATCTCGAACGCGCCCTGCGGGCTTACTTCGTCCGAGATTCCGGGCACTCCAGCCGCTTCCGCTCGCAATCGAATCTCTCGCCGGAAGGCACAAAAAATGATCAGCCAACGAGAGGAACCACAGATCATGTCCGACACCATCACCATCACCGGGATCGTCGCCACCGACCCCCGCCACATCGTCACCCAGGCGGGCCTGGATATCGCGAGCTTCCGGCTCGCATCCGCCCAGCGCCGCTACGACTCGGAGTCTCAGAAATGGGTCGAGGGCGAGACCAACTGGTACACCGTTACCGGATTCCGTCAGCTCGCCGTGGGCGTGACCGAGAGCATCCGCCGAGGCGAGCGAGTCATCGTCACCGGCAAACTCCGGGTTCGTGCCTGGGAGACCGAAGACAAGAGCGGAACCAACGTCGAGATCGACGCCGACGCGATCGGCCACGACCTCACCTGGGGCACCACCGTCTACACCAAGACCCCCCGGGCCGAGGACACCGCAGAGCAGCCCACCGACGAGCCCAACCCGTTCTGACCACTCACCGGAGGAGGCGCACTTGCGCCCCCTCCGACCATCTTGAAAGGACATCCAGCATGACTGGCGAACAGCACGCAGTTCAGAGCACACGAACCGATCTCACGCCCACCACCGGCGGCATCCACAACCCGATCGAGGCGATCCGCCGCGCCGCATGCGCACCACGTCGACACAGCGATGACACGATCGCCCGCGCCGCATGGTCGGTCATCATCCACCCCGGCGACACCGAGGCCGGAGCCTTCATAGCCGAGCACGGAGCGACTCGCGCCCTCGAACTGGTCGTGAAAACCACCACACCCTCTGCACCCGACCAGCTCGCTCGCCTGGCCGGGACCCAATACAACGCCGCGCGTGTTGCCCGCCGCCTTGACCTGACCGAGACCCTCGGGTTCGCGATCATCACTCCGGAAGACGACGAGTGGCCCGATCGCCTAACCGCGCTCGGTGAGGGGCTGCCGCTCCTGCTCTGGTGCGACGGCGACCCCTCCGCATTGAACCGCGAGCACGCCACAGCAATCGCGGGATCTCGCGCTGCCACGCCCTACGGGGAGCATGCCGCGATGACGCTGACTTCCGATCTGGTGAGAGAAGGGCACGCGATCATCACCGGGGCCGCATATGGCATCGATGGAGCGGCAACCCGCTCCACGCTGGCCGAAGAGGGGACGGCTGTCGCCGTGCTTGCCGGGGGTGTTGACCGCCCATACCCGGCTGGCCACCACGACCTCATCGCCCGCGTCGCCGCCAACGGGGGAGCGGTGATCAGTGAGCTGCCTCCAACGACCACACCGACGCGGTGGCGATTCCTGCAGCGGAACCGCATCATCGCCGCTCTCGGTCAGCGGCTCATCATCGTGGAGGCCGGAACCCGATCAGGAGCGCTCAACACAGCCGCACACGCCACCCAGGCGGGAACTCCCGTGTACGCCGTGCCCGGGCCGATCACGTCTTCGGCCTCCGCCGGTTGCCATGTGCTCATTCGAGAGAACAAGGCGCGCCTTCTCACCAATGCAGCAGAGCTGCTCTGATGACCGGCGGCCGGCCTGCAAGGGCCGGCCGTGAGGGGCTTGCCCCTCACGCTCCCCGGTGAGACCCCGCCGTTGGCGTGGCAAACGGAACGCTGCGCGTGCATCCCTTAGGGAATTCATTCCGATCCGGCCGCCGACCATAGCGCCCTCCGGCGGCTGCGTTCCCTGCGGTCGCTTTTTGCAGACTCCGCCATACGGCTCCGCTTAGCAACCACTCCCTTCGCTCTCTCCGCCGCCTGCGGGCGCTCTCGATCTCTGTGCCGGAACGGAAAGAAAAACGATCTGGCACCAACAGATATCGACACCGTCAGGCCCCGTTGGCCGACTAACGAAGGAGAGTGCCATGAACGATCTTGAAGAGATCCTCCGCGCTGAGATGGTCAAGTACCTCGTGCAGACAGCCATCTTCTGCCCCGGAACCGGCGAGCTGCTCGACACGCGCGCTTGCGTCGTGTTGAACGACGCGGATGGCGATCCCGTTGCCGTGCTTTCTCCCGTCGGATGGGCGAACGTCACACCCGCAAATCGGGAACTCCTCGCCGAGCGCGGCGTCACAGCCTCGGACCGGTAGGGGCAGTGGTGCTCACGCTCACCACCCCGGACGGAACCATCTTGACCGGAGCGAACGAGGTGCATCTCGCGTCCGTCTGGCTCGATCACCAGTACGGAGAGGGCTGGGAGAAGGGTCTAGGCCCATTCGGCGAGCACGACCTCATGAACTCCACCATCGAAGAGCTCGCACTGATGCAGGACGGACTCTTTCCCGGCTACACGATCACCACGCACTGAAAGACGAACAGACCAATGACCACACGAACGAAGACCAGCCCCGAGGAACGCCGCGCTCAGGCCGAGGCCCTCCACGAGAACATCGCCGCCCAGGTCGAGGCGCTCCGCGGTACCGCCCAGTGGGAGAGGTTCCTGCAGTTCGCGGGAGCCTTCCATGCCTACAGCCTCAACAACGTGCTCCTCATCCTCAGACAGCGGCCCGACGCCACCCGAGTCGCCGGATTCCGGAAATGGCAGCAACTCGGCCGCCAAGTCCGCAAGGGCGAGCACGCCATCCGGATCTTCGGCTACTCGACGAAAAAGACCACGGAGGAAGATGACAACGGCGACGACGTCGAGAAGATCACCCGCCGGTTCCCGATCCTCTCCGTGTTCGACATCAGCCAAACCGACCTCATCGACGGCGAAGCTGACCCCACCACGATCACACAACAGCTCACCGGGCTGGACGATCACGGCGTCATCGAAACTCTCACCGAGTACCTTGCGGCCGAGGGCTGGGACGTGCAGCGCAAACCGCTCGCCGGACAGGTCAATGGCTACGCTCAGCCCGACACTCGAACGGTGGCGGTGAGGGAGGGCCTGGCGCCAGAACACGCAGCAAAGACCCTCATTCACGAGACGGCGCACATCGAGCTCAGGCATGTGGATGACCTCGAGGACTATGCCGCGCATCGCGGCCTGAACGAGACCGAAGCCGAGAGCGTCGCCTACGTCATCGCCGGGCTCCTCGGTTTCGACACCAGCGCCTACAGCATCGGCTACATTGCCGGATGGGCCGAGGGCGATACTGACATCATCCGCTCCACCGCATCCCGAGTCCTCAAGGCCGTCGACCAACTCGCCGACATCCTGGCTCCCGCTGAACTCGACGAGCCAGCAGAAGTGTGACGGAATGTGTGGGTGACCGGATGCGGCATCCGGTCACCCACATGATCCGGCGAGGGGGCTGGCCCCCTCGCGCACCCCCATTCCTCCTCTATGACGTCGG
Organism: Herbiconiux daphne; assembly: GCF_024979295.1. Taxonomy (GTDB): domain Bacteria; phylum Actinomycetota; class Actinomycetes; order Actinomycetales; family Microbacteriaceae; genus Herbiconiux; species Herbiconiux daphnes. Next base: position 297,889 of record NZ_JANLCJ010000001.1, read on the forward strand.
CGGTCAGTGCAACGCTGATGACACACGGAGAGGGGATCTTGATGCAGGCGGTCATGTTGGCCGCGTTCGTCGTGATGGCGGTCGGCGCGATCCTGTTCGTCGTCCCGCGAGTGCTGCCGTTTCGGGGGCGGACCGCTCGTTCTCTAACTCGTCTTGCGGTGGCCGCCTGGCTGCTCGCGACTCTCTTGATCGTCGCCACGGTGGCGATCGGTCTTATCGGACACGCGCTGCTCTTTGCCTGAAGCTGCTCCCGTGACCGGTGCGCTCAGTGGAAGTGATCTGCATCACGAATGGAGGTGATGACGGTCGCTCCTCGCAGCGGACCCGTTCGCGGAGGCAGCGAGACGTCTCGGCTACCGAGGGTGCACGGAAGCAGACCGACGGGTCGCTTCATCGCGGTCGCAGCGTGGAGCATCGCCAAGTTGGTCGACGAGGCCGAACTTTCATCGATGATCACTTTCCCTGCAATCGCTGCGACGAGCTGCTTCGCGCGGCGCTGGCTCTCGATCGACGCCTCGAAGCCAGGCGGCAGCTCCGAGACCTGAACACCGAACCGCGTCGCGGATGGCTGCTCGGCAAACCCCGTTGCGGAAAGGGTGATCGACTGGGACTTCATCGCTTCCGCGGAACGCCAGACAAGGCTGTCGATGGCCTTGTTCGTGCCGGACACGAGCACCCATCCGCGCGATGCCAGACCGGTGGCCAGCTCGATCGCTGTCTGCCTCTCCTGCTGGCTCGGCGACGCCGCGCCGGCCATCGCGATCGACGGTGCGCTGAGAGCCCACTCATCACCACGGACCCACAGCAGCAGCGGGGCCGCGCCACGCATTGCGCCGAACTGCGCAGGCCAACTGTCGTGCAGAGGCGTAAGTATCCCCAGGCCGCGTTTCGCCGTCCTCTCCAAGATCCGCACCACGTGCGCTGCCGTTGCGTACGTGCGGATACGGCTCCGGGAAGCGTTGGTCAGCGGCACGATCGCATCGTGCTGGTCGTGCACTGCCGCAACGAAGCGGGATGCTCCACCGAAGACACGGATGCCGATGGAAACGGCGATGTCTCCACTCACACCGGCGGCGGCCAAAGCTACGCGGGCCGCGGTGTCGTCGTCCACCAGTGGAGCGGGGAACGGATGTGATGTCGAGGTTGCAGTCATGGTTGTTGTCTCCTCAGATCGATCATTTTTGTTTGCCTTCCGGCACAGAGATCGATGGCGAGGGAGGAGGCGAAGTGCGCCGAATTTCGGGCGAGATAAGCCCTTCAGGGCGCGTCCGAAAATCTGCGAACGCAGCCGAGGGAGGAGCTACGGTCGGCAGCCGGAAAGTTCAAACAAACCGAAAAGCGGCCGCAACGCGGCTCCACGTAGGCCCCGCACCGCGGGCGCTCACACCACGCGCACCGCGCGTGCAGTCGACGCACCTACGCGACCAAACCCGCACTACTGGAGGAGATCATGCGAGGGGGTTCAAAGACGCAGCTTCCATGCTGCGAAGGCTCAACGCTGGGTCAGCGGACCATCCAAGACCAAAGCACGCCGAGGTCATCAACGAACGCTCCGCGGTTGACCGAGTACCGCACCGTTCGCCCATTTCGCTGACCCTCGACATCAGCACTCACATAACCCGCCTGCTCCAGATCCGTCAGAGACACTCGGGCTGAGGCAAGGCTGACGCCGGTCGCTTCGGCGATATCAGCGACAGTCGACTCCGGGTGATCGAGCAGGAACCGCAGAGCGATCAACCGCGAACTCCCCGCGATAGCGCGATACGCGACCATGGCGCGCTCAGGCATGTCGCTCGGATCTCGACGGCTCGGCATGGCTCCATTGTGGCGCGATCACTGAGTGAACGTGCACGAACTGAGCCACCCCTGGCCCACGTGATCGCAGCGGATCAGCGCCGCAACCTCGCAATCTAAGTGTGAGGTAGCGGCTTGGCGTTCGGTGTTGCTCGTTCGGCCTAGCCTAACCAGAAGTCACCTCTTCGGGGGGTATAAATGATGACAGGTGTCGAGCGCGCTCGGCCAGATGTGAGGAAATGGGCCGCGAGTGACGGGAGTCAAGCCATGCCGAGCGGATAGGCGAATGTCGGGCTGGCAACCGATGAGCTTGCGGATCATAGGGCCAGCCTCGTCGGTTGTCTACAACTTTCCTACGCACGAAATGAGACTGGGAGTCCCAAAGATGAGTTCAGTACCTGTCGGTGAGTCACGCACATCCCACTTCGCAGGGGCCTACAAAGCCGCCGGCTACGTCGAAGACGCAGCCCCACAAGCGGACCTCATGGCCGTCAGCGAAGGCACGCTTATCGTGACCGCCCCAGCTCCGGTTGCGGCCGACGTTGTAACGGCAATCGAAGCAAACGAGGAGCCCGCGCGGACAGCCGGTGTCCACGCGGCCCCGATCACGGATGCGGAATTCCAGGCAGAGCTCGCGCCCGAACCACTGGACGACCTGGCAGTCATCAGCACAATTGAGAAAGCACCCACCGCCACCCAGGGGTGGCGCGGAATGATGAGCCGACTCGGGCTGAAGATGGAGCCCGGCGAGACCGAGAAGCAGCACCTACAGGCGGCCACACAGCTCAGACAGTGGGAGACCGTCATCAGGCAGTTCGTCGGCACGGAGGCCGTCGGGGTCCTCGTCGCGAACCCCAAGGGCTCCAGCGGCAAGACCCCCACGTCGATCGTGCTCGGCGGGCTGCTCGCCACGATCCGCGGCGGATCGGTCGCAGTCCTGGAAGTCTCCGACGACCGAGGAACGCTCTCCTTCCGTGCCGAGGGAAACCCGTCGCGGGGTGTGGCCGAGCTGGTGCGGGACTCGGACGGCATCCGTAGCGCGGGCCAGCTCGCCGGTTACACCGCTCCGCAGACCAGCTACGCCTCAATCATCGGCTCCGTCGGGAACCGCGCCCCGCTGACCCACGACGATGTTGTGTCGGCGGCTCGGGTCATTGATGAGTTCTACGCCATCAGGGTTATGGACTCCGGGAACCAGCCGACCAGCTCCGCATTCGCCGGCGCGATAGAGACAACGGATGCGCTCGTCGTGCCGGTGCTGAACTCGGCCGACGTCGTGCTCGAGGCCGTCGCCATGCTCGACCGGCTCCGCTCGGAGAGCCCGAAGGGTGCCCAGCTCGCGAACACGGCAATCATCGTGCGCCTGGTCGACGGACGTCCGGAGAACCCGCAGCTCGTCGCCCGTCTCGACAACATCATCGACCGCGCCGGCGTCGGGGGAGTGTTCACCATCCCCTACGACCCTCACATCGCCGAACGCGGCCAAATCACCCTCAGCAAGGTATCCCCGGCCACCCGGGCCGCATTCACCGCGGCCGCAGCCGGAGTCGTTCACACCATCCAGAAGAACACCAAGTAGGCCAGAAGGAGACAATCATGAGCCTCACCACCCGCGTGCTGGCGATCGACAACCCGATCGACGGCATCATCCCGGACTTCGCCATCTTCGGCGCCGAGTTCACCGCCCTCTGGCAGAAGCTCCTCGCGGGCCTCTGGGGCTTGGCGATCGTTGCCGCGGTCGTGTTCCTGATCGTCAACGTTGCGTCGATGGCGACCGCTTCCGCCGGCAACAACCCGATGGAGTACAAGACCAGCCGCACCGGCGCACTCGTGTCCGGTATCGCTCTCGGGATCCTCGCTGCCCTCGCGGTTGTCGTGGGGGCGATCCTGGCTGTCTTCGGGAACTGATCCATGCGTGCCGAAGCACGACCACCGCGCCGCATCTGGCCCTGGTTCATCGCCGGTGCCGCCGTGATCGCGGCCGCGGTCATCGTGCTCGTGATCGCCCTCCGGCCGGCACCGACCACCCAGGTCGATGCCGCACCCGTGCCGACCCCAACGCCCAGCACCACGGTCGTGATGGACCAGGAACCGACAGGATGCCTCGGCGGACCGGAGCGCAACGCGGCGATGCTGCTCGCGGCGCAGGCGGCAGCACCCCACACGACCAACGGAGCTGTCGAGTTGGCCGCGGCAATGGTGCGTTTCACCTTCCGTGACCCATCTGTGTCAGCCGATGAAGCAGCACAGGTCGAGCCGATCCTTTTCGCCTCTACCGCCACCCCTCAGTTCCGCGACTTGACCGGCGCTCTGCCCCAAGGACAGAACAACTCGTCGGGCGTCGTGCCGAACGGCACGCCGTTCTACCTGTCGACTGTCCCTGGGGTTTGGCACGTCGAGTCGGCCGAGCCTGATCGCGTCGAGGTGTCAGTTGGCGCGGGGTACGTCGTCGACGGTGAGCTGAGTGCCCAACTGCGATCGTCATCAACGCTGGCGCTCGTCTGGGAAGACGACACCTGGAAGCTCGAGAGCGGCTCGATCTCGCGCACGACGCAAGACCTCTACGCGATCGGAACCACCTTCACCGGAGGCTGCTGATGGACAACGACTGCCAGAACTGGATCGACTGCGCTGCAGGCGGCATCGGGGATGTCATCAACGGCGGTGGTCAGGTGCTCGGGTTCTTCCAAGACCCGTGGGGCAAGACGTTTGAGGCGATGCGGGACGCGTCGAAGAGTCTCGCCAATGACTTGCTGCCGGCGTTGACGTCGGCGACGCTGCCCGACCTGTCTGTCCACTGGTTCCTGAGCGCCTACGCGATTTCGTTCGCGACGGCGATACTCGTGATGGTCGTCATTCTGCTCATGCAGCTCGTGCGCACAGCACGCGGCCAGCAGTCGGGTCGGGCCCTGGCCGAATCCCTCGGCCTATACACACCCTTGTTTCTCGGTGGGGCGATGTTCGGGCCGCTGATCGGCCTGCTGCTGGTGAACTTCTTCCACTCGCTCTCGAGCGTGTTCATGAGCTGGGGCATCACCGGCAGCATCGACGAAACCATCAACGGATTCCAGACGATGCTCGACGAGGCGGACCCCGTCGGCATGGCCGGCGGGGTGCCCGTTGCCGCGATCTTGATGATCCTGATGCTCATCGGATTGCTGCTGGTGCTGTGCATCCTGATCGTGCAGCTCGTCGCGCTCTACTTCATGGGCGTCATCGTGCCCTTGGGCATCGTGTGGATCATCGACGAGAACCACCGCCGATTCGGGCTGCGCGTCATCGGCCTCTGGGTCGGCATCCTCGCCGCCCACCCGCTGCTGTTCCTGCTGCTGGGAGTCGCGTTCCAGATGATGGGTTCGAGCGTCAACACCTTCGGCAACAACGCCTCCCTCCAGTCCCTTGTCGGGCTCATCGTCGCCGTGATCGCGCTGTTCATCGCCGCGTTCTCCCCGTTGCTATTGAAGAGCTTCGCGCCCGTGATCCCGCTGGGCACAGGCGGCAACAACGGGGCCGGAAAAGATCCCGGCTCATGGGGCTCAGACAAACTCACCTCCGTCACGGACAAGCAGCACCCCGAAGCCACCCAACAGGCGAGCCCAACGAGCGAATCACAGGCAGCACCCGGGGTCATGGATGAGCTGCCCGCCTCGAGCGCCGGCGGCGGAGGGCTCGGCGCCGCAGCCGCCCAGCGAGCCAGCATCGGAGCCGCAGGAGCAGGCAGCGGCGCCACTGGTGGAGCTGGCGCGGCCGCCGGTGCAGGGGCCGGAGCATCCGGTGCTGCAGCGGGTGTGGCCGGGGCAGGTGAAGGCATCGCCGCGGGAACTGCTGCGGCCGGCGCCGGGGAGTCTGCAACGGGCGTCGGCGCCGTGATCGGTGTCCCGACGCTGGTGGCGGCCGGTGCGGTGGCGGCAGGAGCGAAGGTCGGGGAGAAGGCGGTCGAGTACACCGATGCGGCCGCGCAGCAGTCGCTGGACACGATGGATGACGAAGGAGCCGGCCAGTGACCACGGAACAACTCCACAGCGATGCCGCCCGCCACATCGGCGGCGAGAGCGGGCACCGCTCGTTCTTCGGCGGCACCGTCTCCAAGACCCGCATCGTGGGCCTCCTCGGGGCGTTCCTCGCCATGCTCGTCCTCACACCCATTCTCGGCATCTGGGGCCTCGCGCTAGGGCTCGGGGTGGGCCTGGTGGTGTTCTTCCTGACCCAGCGCACGCACCGCGGGTCGATCCTCGACCGGCGCACCCGACGGGCACGGTGGCGGGCCCGGGTGAAGACCGGAACCGACGCATTCGAGCCGTTCGACGTCGCCGAGTGGGACCAGCGCGAACAAGCCGCAGCGCAAGCCCGCGGCCGCACCGAGAAGTGGGAGGCCGCCCGGCAGCTCACGATCATGCGAAGCCACCCGGACGGTGCCGACGGCATGGGCTGGCTGCAGTGCGGCCACAACGAACCCGGAATCGCCTGGCACGCCCCGCTCGGCGAGCAGCCGTACCTGTCGGTCACGTTCACCGCGACCGGGCAGGTATCCGGGTCGGAGTCGTCCGCGAAGCTCCGCCGCGCAGCCGAGGCGTTCGGCCTGTTCCTGGCGTCGCGGGCGACGCCGATGAACCTGGTCAGCGATGTGCAGATGACCACTCGTGTGCTGCCGGCGGACTCGGCGATGCAGGAGTTCTGGGTACTCAGCTCCCTTGATCCGGACGCACCCGCTGAGGCCGTGCGCTCCTACGAGAACGTGCTGCGCCTGAACAGTGAAGACGCGATGGTGCAACGTCACTTTTTCACCGTCTCCTGGCCGATCACGGCCGCGTTCCATGACGCGGCCGCGAAGTACGGCGAGGGCCGCGACGGGTGGCGCGGGTTGATGCGGCAGGAGATCGCGTCGACGCTCCGCGGACTCACCGAGGCCCGCGTCGGCCACGTCGACGTGCTCACCGCGCGCCGCCTGGCCGCGGTGATGCTGCACCAGCAGAACCCATCCCGACCAATCGACCTCGTCAAGGGTGTCGACCCGGCCCGTCTCGGTGTCGCGTCGCATGATGAGTTCTCGGCGCAGATCGTCGAGGACATCGACCCGATCATAGGCACGCCGGTGCAGTGGTGGCATCGCACGGCCGCGATCCGGTCGGAGAATATGGCGATGGGTGCCCGCGGGCAGCTGTGGGCGCTCGATCTGCTCACCGGGTCCGACATTCGTTTCATCCGAACCCTGTCGTTCCACCTGCACCTCGTGCCCAAGGGCGAGGCGAAAGCCGCGACCGCGAAGGACCTCACGCGCGACCGCGCCGACAGACTCGACGACGCCCAGAAGGGTCGCGTCGAGAACGATGAGACCGGAGCCAACCTGTCTGCAGCTCGTCGGCGGGCGCTCGATCTGGCCCACGGTTCGCCTCATCACGGCGGCGCCTGGGTCGGTTACGTCACTATCTCCGAGAGAGACCGGAATGCTCTCATGCGCGCCTCCCGCGCTTTGGAGGAGACGTGCGGGACTGGGCTTGGGATCGAGCGGCTGGAGTGGCAGGACTCCTATCAGGCGGCCGCATCCGGCACGACGTGGCCGATCGGCCGTGGGCTCATCCCGGGCCGGTCCTCGTTCGGTTCCAGGTTCATCAACGCCCTCGCGGGCAAGAGCGAGAGGGAGGCGCTGTGAGCGCACACGCCGCAGACAAGACCGAACCCAAGGCGGCCGCGAAGGCTTGGCACACGATGCCGGTGCTGCGCGCGTTCGCTCCGCCCGTCGAGACGGCGGCCCAGGTCGATGAAGCCACCGGAGAGGCGCGCGAGATCGTGCCGTGGACGATGCCCGGGTCGCGGCTCCGCACCAAGCTCAGCGTGGCCCGCCGTGGCTTCTACGCGCCCGCTCTCCCGGGTGCGCCGACGTCGACGAGGCAGGCCGAGATCCTGAACACGGCGATCATCGGCGCACCGACCGGCACCAACGGTGTCGTGATCGGCCGGGACGTGCTTTCGCGCACGATGATCGCCCATGACCCGGTGACCGCCTACAACGCGACCCCGCGCCTGGTGTCGAGCCCGAACGTGGTCGTGATCGGTGACGTCGGCTCCGGGAAGTCATCGCTGACGAAGACCGTCTATGTGATCCGGCCGTTGCTGCTGAACAAGCGACGAGCTGTGGTCTTCGACAAGAAGGATCGCGGGGGAGAGGGCGAGTATGCCGAGCTGGCGCGGGCGTATGGGCACGAGCCCATCAAGTTCGCCGTCGACGGCTCCGGCACCCGCCTGAACCTCCTCGACCCGCTTATCAGCCGCGGCACTGGCATGGTCGGGCAGATGCAGCTCCTCAACGTCGTCGCCCGTCTCGCCCGCGAAGACCAGGCACTGAACGAGTGGGAAGAAGAAGCTCTCCGCGCCGCGCTCCGCCGCACCGTCAATCAGTACCAGGACGGTCGCACCCCGACCCTGGCAGATGTGCTGCCGAACCTGTCGCGGGTCGCGGACATGGACGACTACGCCGGCCTCTCACCCCAGGCCATCGACGCCCTGCATCAGGCGGGCCTGTCTGTGCGGTTCACGCTCAACACGCTGTTGCAGGACTACGGCGGCCTCCTCGACGGGGAAACCTCGAAGAACGTCGACCTCCGCGGCAAGCTCACCGCCTTCGACATCTCACAACTCCCCGACCAGGGCCCGGCCGTGCCGGCAGTTATGGCGATCGGGCACATGTGGCTCCTCGGCAGGCTCCGCGAAGACCGCGGCTGGGCCACGAACTGCATCTACGAAGAGGGCTGGCACATCGCCGCCGGCCCCTCCGCACAACTCGCCCGCTCGAACCAGAAACTCTCCCGCGGCCTCGGCCTGTCAAACGTGTTCGTGTTCCACAAAGGCACCGATATCCCACCCGGATCGCCCGGTATGGCCATGATCCAGGAAGCGCAGACCGTGCACGTGCACAGGCAAACCCTCCGCGAAGACGCGCTCTGGGCTGCCCGCACGTTCGCGTTCGGCACCGACACTGCGCAGCAGATCGAGCGCCTGGCAGACGGGCACCACATCTTCAAATACGCCTCCCGACCGGAGACGCTGGTGCAGCACATCCGGTCCCCGTGGGAGACACAGATCACCGACACCGACGAAGCATTCAAAGCCGCAGCCGGCATCCAGGGCTAACCGCATGGGCTGGAAACTCCCCGCCCTCGCGGCCGCCACCGTCGTCGTTTTCACGGCGACCGCGGTGCTGTTCGGCATGGCACCCGACGCGCGAGCCGGCTGCGGCAGCGGGGACGTCGACACCGGCACCGCCGGCAGCCAGTCGATCGCCGGATTCTCGGGCGAACAGCTTGAGAACGCCGCGCAGATCATGAACGCGGCCGCGGAGCTCCAGCTCCCCGCCGCCGCCCAGACGATCGGTGTGATGACCGCGATCGGCGAATCGACCCTCCGCAACCTCGACCACGGCGATAACGCCATCAACCCCGACGGGACCATCGCGGACTCGGTCGGGCTGTTCCAGCAGCAAGAACGCAGCTACGGCCCGCTCGCTGACCGGATGGACCCGTTCAAGGCCGCGACCGCCTTCTTCACCCGCCTCGAGGGGGTGCCCGGGTGGCAGACGATGGAACCAACGCTCGCGGCGCACGCCGTGCAGATCAACGCCGACCCGAACTACTACACACCCTTCTACGCCCCCGCCACCGCAATCGTGCAAGGACTCGTCTCGACCGGGGGAGCGGGAGCCTGCGCGATCGGCGGAGACGCAAGGCAGCTCGCGCAGCAGCTCGTCGAAGCCGCCGATCAAGGCCGACTCATCGGGTCCACACCGGATCACATCAAGGAAATTCGATGGATCGCCCAAGGTCAGGCCGTCCCGGATTGCAGCGTCGACGTTCGTATCCTCCAGGTGCTCGTGCTCTCCCTTCAGGTCTTCGACCAGGTCGGCGTTTCCGACATCAACCGAAAATGCACCGGCCAGATCGAGGGCGCCGGCACCGCCTCCTCGCACTACTTCGAGGGCGGCGGGCTCGCCGTCGACTTCTACCGACTGAACGGGCAGGGGCTCACCGGCGCCGACGGAAACTCCCTCCGACTCATCAGCGCCCTCGACCCCGTCATGCCCGACGGAGCCCGCGTCGGCCAACTCCTCTGCCGTGCCGAGGCCGGCACCACGATCGGGACCACGCACTTCACCCAGTTCGATGACACCTGTACACACCTCCACATCGACGTCGGATTCACCGACGGCCAACTCACCACCAACTGAAAGAGCCACGCATGATCTCCAGCGGCTTCAACCTCTCCGGCATCCTCATCGCTATCCTCGCCTACGCCGTCCCCGTCGCGATCGTGCTCTTCGCCGCGTACTGGGTCATCCGCTCCGCCGTCGGCAGTGCCCTCAAACGACACCAATACTGGCTCGACACCCGAAACGCACCCACCGGCGGGATGGGGCTCCCGCCCGACGTTGACACCTAGGCGTCAACCCAGCTCGAGCACACTCATCAAAGGCAAGCGCCCCGCGCGCGGCAGCCCAACTGCAGGAGACACATCTGTGACAGCAGACGAGACGCCCACCGAGCTGATCCTGTGGTGGAACGGGCGAGGCCAATGGGGAGCCCGCGCCAAGCATGGACGCCAACGCGGCTGGGCTTACGTCGACGAACTCGCCGACCTGCCAGCCGCGTTGGCGAAGCCACCCGCACGGCCGGAGGCAGGATCGCGCCCGGGACCACCATCGATATTCAACGACCCCCCACTGTCGAACGCCTGGTGCCCGAACTCGTAGAAGCCGAGGTATACGCCGCTGAGCTCCGCCAGCAGCTCCGCGCCCACGAGCAACACATCGACCAGATGCGACAGAAAGTCTTCACCTCACTGCGCCGCGCGAAGTTCCGCCCACAAGACGCGCTCCACCCACTCACTCACGGCTTCACCGTCGAGATCCCCACACCAAGCCCGGCGGCCAGCAGCGAGGACACCGCCAGCCAGGGGCCACCAACTCGTTCCGAGACGGTGTAGACCGCTAGTGCGTCCGCTCGTCGCCTACGAAAGGGCGGCGCGGAGAGCCTGCACAGCCAATTCCGGGGTCTGAAAGGCCCCAAAAGAGAACACTCGCGCCGTTTCTGCACTGTTGTCAGCATGACTGAGCCGATAGCCGTCAGGTTCTCTCTCAACCCGCCAGGGCGTTTCGACAAGGGCGCCGTCAATCTCTTGGACGACCCAATAGTGGTCGTCTTCAATTCCGCGCGCGATGTAAAGCACGCTCCGACAGTACGACCACCTCTCCACCCCGGCACGATCAATCGAGGTTAGAACCGGCGGGTGCGTCGCTGCCCAGTCAGCAGGCGACTGGAAGCGATTGGCAAGCCGGGGCCCGGTTCGGCGGAGAGCACGAGCAGCTACGGTCCACAATCGGATGCAACATGCATCCCCCGCTATGCGAGGTCGAGGGCACCGACGTCGATCCACCCCATACAACTCGAACCCACGTCACAACTCCAACTCACATCCGAGGCTGGACTTGTCGGCGAAGCTTGCAGATCGAGGCGAGAGCCCGGCACTGTTGGGCCTATGCCGCGCTTCGTTTCACTGCCCGATCGGGATGGTCCAGCCGGCAGTGCGCGAATGTGGATCAATCCCGAGCACATCGTGTCGCTCGTTCCGAAGGTTCACCGTGACGGAACCCACCACATTCTGCGGGTCGAGATCAAGCTCGTGGGAACGCCGGCTTTCGACGCCTGGCTGGGACAATTCCATTCGGGAGCAGATGCCGACGCGCGCTGGGGAATTTTCCTGCGTGACCTCGGAAACCACCAGCCCGCTGAGAGCTGATAGGACAGCTCGGCGAACCCGAGTCCGACAGGAGGGCAAGGCCTCCTCGCGCGCTGGGGCTGTCAAGCCCTCTCGCTTTGCTGTCGGTGTGATGTTCACTTACGGAGACGAGCGATCGGGAGGGACGTGCCGGATGATGCTCACTATCGGTGATCAGCGGTACCGTCTCGCCGACCACGAAGACACCGCCCGGGTCCTTGACGACGCCCTGAACGCCGCCCGGTCCGGCGCGGGCCTTGTCAGGTTCGCGACGATCGACGGCGTGCTCGTGACCGCCGTTGTGACCGCACACGTCCCCGTCGCGGTCACGGACTACCCGTCGGTGACGCGGGCTGTGGGTGAGACCGCGAATGATGCGGGTCTAGCGTTCTGGGACTTCGACGCGTGGTGACGGTGGGGCGAGCTGTTCTTCGGGCTCATTCATGATGTAGAGGCCGGTGCCGGATGTGCAGGAGTCCGCCATCGCCCGCAACCAGGTGTGATTCAGGCGCGGCGCCCGGCCGCCGAGGAACTGGAATCGCACATCCGTTCCCGGGTGCACCCAGAACGTCTCTCGCCCAGAGCCCTCAGCTGGCTCGTGGCGGAGCGAGAGGGCGACGCCGCGGCCGTTGCGCAACTCGGTCAGAATGATGACCTTCAGATGGGCTAACGCCCGGTCGTCGATCTGTGTCATGAACCCGGTGGGTCCGATATAGAGATAGCCCATGAAAAATCCGCCTGGATGGTTATGAGAAACCAAGGCGAATGACCGTCTTAATAACTCGGTGGATGCCCCCGAGATCGAGAGCCGCGATTACCGATACAAGTTCCACAATTGCCTGTGATGCACGCCACAGCAACCGCCGCAAGGGGACTTGACATCGACTCCCACAGCTCGGGTTTGTTGATTGTCGACGTCGGGTTAGCGCTGTGTGGCGTCATGACGGGCGGGGGAGCATGGTGGTTAGTGGTGCCGCAGTCGCGGTCCAGATGACGGGAGGTGCCCTGATGGGTGCAGACGACAAGATCAAGAACGCCGCTGAGGATCTGGGTGGTAAGGCGAAGGAAGCCTTCGGTAAGGCCACCAACGATGACTCCAAAGTCGCGGAGGGCAAAGGCGATCAGGCCAGTGCCGATGTGAAGAAGGCTGGCGAGAACGTGAAGGACGCGTTCAAGAACTAGTTGCGCGGTCAGCGCAAAAAGGCCCACCCCGATGATGGGGCGGGCCTTTTCTCGTAGGTGTGTCGGTCACCTAGTCCTGGGTGGGAGGGAGTGTGTCCCGTTGGTCGACGGCGACGCGTTCTTTCTGGACGTCGGCGGTGACCTGGTGCTGCTCGGTGACGGTTGTGGTCTCGAGGTGCACTTTAGCCACGGGCACCTTCTCTTTTGACACGACGAGTCGCTCCTCCCAGAGCACACGGTCGTCATCGAGTTCCTGCGTCGGGGCGGCGCGGTCGGGTGCGGTGCCGTGGTCGACTTCGCGGTCCCTGTCAGTTTCCAGGTCGTCGGTCACGGCTGGGGGTGCGTCAGTTGCTGTCGGCGGCTCGCCCGAGTAGTGCCGGGTAAGTTCTTGCTCCTGCTCCGTGTCGAGGCCTTTGTCGCCATCGGGTCGGGGAGCGTTCTTGACGAGGTCCTTGTCGTAGGGGACGTAGACGTCGTCGTGCTCCCAGGTGGCCTCGTGCAGCGGTACATACGTGGTGTGCCGGCCAAGCGCCCCGACGTGGACTTCGGCCCAGGTGGGATGCCCGTCGGTGGCGTCGACGAACACCTGGCTGATGCGTCCGATCTTTTCCTCGTCGGTGCCGTAGAGGGTGGCGCCGACGATGCTCTGAATGTTCGCAGAAGGAAGCATCCGGGTCACCGCCCGAGGCCGGCGCGGTCGACCTTGCGGTGGAACCGCATTCCGGCCGCCCCGCCAAGGAGCGCGCCGGCGAGGCTGGCAAGGGCGAGAACGATGGCGGTGATGATGCCGGTGGTGGTGAGGGCGCCCTCGTTGATGGGGATGCGGGGGAAGCTGTTGAGGTTCCCGAGCAGGTTGAACTGGCTGCCGGCGATCGCGCCGATGATGGCCACGACGATGGCGATGACGACCGCCCACAACCACACGGCCAGTCCCTGCTTGACGCCGTCGAAGCGGGCCATCCGGCCGGCGACGTAACCGCCGGCGAAGTAGGACACCAGCAGCACCACGACGAGAGCGATAGCGCCGATGATCCCGATGGTGGTGGTGTCGCCTTCGTCGAGGTTCTGGCCGTTGTCGGTGACGCCGAGACCGATGGCGGCGCCGGTGGCTGCGAGGAGGGCGGTGAGGATGACGCCGGTTCCGGTAGCGGTCAGCCAGCCGAAGAACGCGGACCCGAACTTGAACCCGCCGAACTTCTCTTTCTCCCGGCCGACGACTTCCTCGCGAAGTGTGCTGCGCTCCTCGAGCGGAACCGAACCCCCGGCCGGAACCGACCCACCGGTGGCGGGAACGGACCCGCGTGGCGGGGTGGTGCGGTCGGGGTTGGTGTTGTCGTTCGTCATCGTCATGCCCTCCTTCGCAGCGTCGGGATCAGATCCGCGGCGCGGTGCCGTCGGTGTTCGTGGTGCCTGAGGTGGTGTCGCCGTCGATGTCGATGCGTTCCTTGCGGACGTCGCCGGTGACGGTCTCCTGCTCGGTGACCGTCTCGGTGTCCAAACGCACGCGTTCGACCGGGACGGCTTCGGTGTCGGTGATCACCCGGTCGCCGGTGAGGACAACCTCGTGCTCCTCTTCGCTGATCGCGGGCCCGTCGAGGGCGTCTCCGATGTTGCCGTCGGTGATGGGCTCGGTGACGACCCGCACCTCCTCGTGGCTGACAGGGACGGTGACGGTCTCCTGCTCGGTGACGACGTACTTGTGCAGGCGGGCCCGCCCGGTCTCGACTCGTTCGGTGCCGACACGGAGGTGCTCCTCCGAGCGGGTGATCGCATCGTCCGTGTTCGGGCCCGAAGTGTCGTGCCCGACAGTGGTGTCGGTGGGGCTGTCGTAGTCGGCCGATCCGGCGTTGTAGCCGTAGTAGGTGTAGAGGTTGTCGGTGTCGTTCTGGTCGAGTTCGCCGTCGGTGTCGACGCGGGGGGCGTCTTTGACGAAGTCCTTCTCGTAGGGCACGCGCACGTCGTCGCCGTCCCAGTTCGCTTCGGTGGCCGGCACAAACGATTCGCCGGTGCCGAACAGGCCGGTTTTCACGGTGATCCAGGCGGCGCCTCCGGTGGCGGGGTCGAGGAAGACTTGGCCGACGGAGCCGATCTTGTCGCCGTCGTTGTCGTAAACGGTGGCGCCGGTGAGAGCGTCGAGCCTGCTGCTGTCGATCATGGCATTCTCCTTCTCGAGTGTTCATTCCCACTGACGTGGGCATGTTCTTCAGTGAGCCACCGAAACCGGTTCCCACAGCCGGGTTCACATCCCCGGCTGGCAGGCATAGACTGCCGGTCCGCGGGTGAACGGCGGGTTACTCGCCGTGTTGCTGGCGGATGCGGCGTCCTTCCTCAATGTCTTTCTGCTCCTTCGCGGCGATCTTGTCGCTTTTCTTCGTGTCGCGCGGCGGAAGCTGAATGTCTTCCTCGGCGGCGATGCCGGCCTGGAGTTGGCGGCCGCGCTCGAGTTCGGCGTCGAATTCGGCGCCGAAGAGGATGGCGTTGTTCACGATCCAGAGCCAGAGCAGGAAGATCACGACGCCGGCGAGGGAGCCGTAGTTCTTGTCGTAGTTGGAGAAGTTCGCGACGTAGAACCCGAACGCCACGGTCGCGATCGCCAGGACTATGAGGGCGAGGAGGGCTCCCATGCTCATCCACCGGAACTTCGGCTGCTTCGCATTCGGGGTGGCGTAGTACAGGATCGCCAGGATCAGCACGAGCACTAGAGCGAGCACCGGCCATTTCGCGATCGACCACACCACTGTGGCGGTCTCGCCGATGCCGAGGGCGGAGCCGACTGCATCGGCGACGGGTCCGGACACGACGAGGATGATGGCGGCGATCACGATGAGCACGAGCGCGATGACGGTGACGAGCAGCTGCACGGGCTTCAGCTTCCAGAACGGGCGGCCTTCCTCGATCTCGTAGATGCGGTTCATGGCCCGACTGAACGCGGTTACGTAACCGGACGCCGACCAGATGGCGACAACGAGCCCGCTGATGAGGGCGAAGCCGGCGGCGGGGGAGGATGCGAATTGCTCGATGGGGCCGCGGATGATGTCGGCCGTGCCGCCCGGGGCGACGTCGTCGACAATGCCGAGGATCGCGTTCGAGGCGGCCTGCCCCTGCCCGACGACGCCGAGGAGCGAGAAGATCGCGATGAGGGCGGGGAACAGGGCGAGGACGGCGTAGTAGGTGAGGCTCGCGGCGATGTCAGTGCACTGGTCGGCCGAGAACTCCCGGGCTGTCTTTTTCAGCACATACACCCAGGAGCGTTTCTTCAGGTCGGTGGGGCCGTCGGCCTTCCTGGCGTCGTCGGGGTCTGGGGCGTTCTTGTTGACCCTCTGGGAGGCGTCGGTGCTCATCAGGAGTCCTTCGGTTCGAGATCCGGGGTGGGCGTGTGGTCGAGGAGGCAGAACGGCGGTGGTGCGAGGGGGCCCCCGCATCCACCGCCGTCCGGGGAGTGACTACCGTCAGCTGTTCTGGACGGTGTCTTTCGACTGCTGCGCCTGGTCCTTGACCTCGTCAGCAGCCGAGGTGGCCTCGGACTTGACGTTGTCGACGGCGCCGGTCGCGGCGTCCTTCACTGCGGCGGCGGCGTCCTGGGCGGGCTCCTTGAGGTTCTGGCCGACCTCCTTGGCCGCGTCCGTCGCCTGCTCGATGAGGGGCTGCGCCTTGTCCTTGAGGTCGGAGGCGACTTCCTTCTCCTTCGTCGACGCCGGGATCAGCGACGCCGCCAGAAGGCCGACACCGAACGCGATCAGACCCACCGCGAGCGGGTTGCCCTCCGCCTTCGCCTTCGCCGTGCTCGCGGCATCGGAGACTGCCCCGGCAGCCGAGGAGCCCTTGTCCGACAGCGACGAGTGAGCGTCGTCGGCGACGCCGAACACGCGGTCCTTCACCGACCCGACGGCGCCCTTGACCTTGTCGGTCTGACGTCCGACGATCTTCGAGGGGGTGACCTTGTCGGCCAGGGCGTCGACGTCGCCGCCGAGCTCGGCGCGGGTGGCCTCGATGCGGGCACGGATCTCTTCAGGTGAATCAGTCATCGGTTCTCCTCATTTCGCTTCAATGTCTCAGGGATCTTCTTCAGAGATTCGACGGTCTTAGGTGCGCCGTTAACCTCTTTGAGCTGCTTCTTGCCGACCAGGAACAGGATCAGCGCGATGATCGCCCAGATCAGGGCCACGACCACGCCGGACCAGCCGCCGCCGATCAGGGTGCCGAGCGCCCACCACAGGGCGATCGACAGGAACAGGATCACCATGCTCGCCGCGTAACCGGCGCCACCGAGCATCCCCGCACCCTTCCCGGCACGGGTCGCGGACTGCTTCAACTCGGCCTTCGCGAGCTCGAGCTCCTGCCGCATCAGCGTGGAGAGGTCTTTCGTGACCTCACCGAGCAGATCGCCGAGCGACGTGTTCGCCGCTTTCTGCTCAGACGGTGTGTAGTCGTCAGTCATCGCGGGTACTCATCTCCCGGCAGCGTGTACCCGTCATCGTTCAGGGTCGAGGCCCGCTCGGTGTAGAGAGGAGTCTCATCCACCAGTCCCGGGGCGGCGACCGGCGGGTCCACCACGGGGGGAGGGGTCACCACGGGGGCAGTGGTAGCGGCGGACGGTGCGGATGCTTCGGCTTCCTTCTCGTCCGCAGCTGCGGCGGCGAGTGACCGGGTGAGACGGCCCGCGACAACGCCCGCGATCGCCGCGACGGCAATGAAGGTTCCGGGCTTGCGCCGCGCGTACGCCTTGACCTCGTTCAGCAACGAACCGGGGTCGCGGCCGTCGAGCCAGGACGCGGCGCTGCCGGCACGGTCAGAGACCTGGCGCACCAGATCCGAGGCGAGGCCCTGCTGGTCCGAGTTGCTCGCCATCGAGCCGAACTCGTCACCGATCGACCGCAGCCCGGATGCGACGCGCTGCTGCTGCACGCCCGCCTGCTCCTTCAGCTCGGACGTGGTCTGGGCATAGAGGTCCTTTGCCTGGGACTTGGCCTCGTGCGCGACGTTCTTCGCCTCGTCCTTGGCGGTCCCCGCGACGTTGCTCGCCTGCTCGGTGGCAGTGTCCTTCAGGTTGGCGGCCTCCTGTTTAGCGGTGTCGACTTTCCCCTGGTCATCGTTCGCACCGGGCTCGAAGCCGCTCGGCGGCACAGGAACATAACTTTCCGACATAGTCTTTCCTCTCGATCACCGACCAACACGACCGGTGAATCCGAGCCAACTCGCAAAATCCAATTCCGCACGCGGCTTGACACCTGTTCTGGGTTGGAGTTGACTACCCGCTCGCAACGCACGAAAGCCCAAGCGCTCTCCGAACCGTCAACCGTGAGGCAGTGGGATGGTGGTGACATGACTGCAGACGAACCCATCACCCCCACACCCGTGCCGCCTGACACGAAACGGCCCCGGCCCACGATCCGTGAGCTGTTGACCGATCGGTTGGGTGAAGTCGGCATCCGGAGCGCACAGATCCTGCTCGGGCTCACCCTCGCTGCCGTGATTGTGTTCGCACTCGTACAACTGAAGCTCGTGGTCATCCCCGTGTTGATCGCCCTCATCCTGGCGGCCTCACTATCACCGGTGATTCGATGGATGAGGCGCCGCGGCCTGCCCGCGATGGTCGCTACCTGGGTCACCCTCATCGGCGGCATTGTCGTGTTCGGCGGCATCGTCACCCTCATCGTGTTCGCTGTCCGCGGGCAATGGGATGACCTCTCCAGCTCCGCCGTCGAAGGCATCGACCACATCGGCGACTTCCTGCAATCGGGGGCACTCCCGATCGAGCAGTCTCAACTCGACAACGCCCGCGACGCTCTCACCGGATTCGTCACCAGCAGCCAATTCGGCACCGGCGCCCTCGCCGGCGTCTCCGTCGCCGCCGAACTCATCACCGGCGCCCTACTGGCCGTCGTGGTGCTGTTCTTCTTCCTCAAAGACGGGGGCCGCATCTGGGCGTTCTTCCTCCGCCCGTTCCACGGCCGAAGCCTTGCCCGAGGTCACCGCATCGGCGCCACCGCCGTGCGAACCCTCGGCGGGTATGTGCGCGGAACGGCGATCATCGCGTTCGTCGACGCTGCCGGAATCGGCATCGGACTCAGCATCCTGCAGGTGCCGCTCGCGCTGCCGCTGGCGGTCATCGTGTTCATCGGCGCGTTCATCCCCATCGTCGGCGCAACCGTCGCGGGCATCCTCGCCGCTCTCGTCGCTCTCGTCGCCAACGGCCCCGTCGCTGCGCTGATCGTGGTGGGCATCGTGATCCTGGTCAACCAACTCGAGGGCAACTTCCTGCAACCGGTCGTGCAGGCCCGCTCGCTGAAGCTGCACCCCCTGGTCATCCTGGTGGCGCTGACGGCCGGCACCATCCTCGGCGGAATCGTCGGCGCCGTGCTGTCAGTCCCGATCGCCGCCGTCGCGTGGGCAATCGTGAAAGCCTGGAATGCCCCCGACGAGGCCGCACCACCATTCGCGGAGCCCTCCGCCGACGAGATCGCTCAAGGCGACTAGCCGCGCTGCCGGACCGCGTCATCGCCGCACCGACCACACCCGAACCCCAGTCGCAACAGAATGGCATCCCCGAACGTAAGGTTCGCGCTCTCGCCCTTCGCCACGGGGGCGCCACGCGCGCGTGCGCCTTCACCCGTCGAATAGCAAGCCCACGTCGCGCGAGACCCGTGCGCGTACGATGGGCTTAGAGACGTCACCGTGGCGCAAGCACAACGCGTCAACAGGAGTTGAGATGGTCACAGTCTGGGTCGATATCGAACGGTACGGCCTGCGAGACGGTACCGACTCCGCGCAACTGCAACGCGACGTCACCGCGGCCACACGCGACGGAGGCGGATTCGTGCAGCTCACTCAAACAGGCCACGACGTCGCTGTTCTCATTACCCCGGCGATGCACGTCTCCATCCACGACATTCCCATCCACCACATCGACGCTGACACGGGGCCGTGGAGCGACCTCGCATTCCTCGACTTCGACGACTACCCGGCCTGACAACAGCAAGAGCCCGCCTACGGCACGGGTGGGACGTGAGTTCACGGTTCGGTCGATTACAGGGCGGGTAAGGTTCGATCGCGGTCGCGCGCTTGGCTACTCGCCGCGCCTGCTGAGCCGCGTCATCGCCACACCCGTGGAACCGAGCACGAGTCCCATCAGGACGGCGCCCCCACCGATCAAGAGGTTCGCGCTCTCGAGATGTCGAACCGGGGCAGCGCCACCGGTCACCACGTACACCACGATCCACGTGCCACCAGCGAGAAGGCAGAGAGCGCCGATGGCGGTGGCGATGATACCCGCGGTGAGCAGTGCTCTGCTGTGGGGAGCCGAAGTCGGCGACATGATGCGGAGCCTACGCCGCGCCGCGCATCGATCCCAGGGCAACCCCGCCCCGCTGCAATGACTAGTGGGCTGTCGGACCTCGCCCTATCGTTGCGACGATGGAATTCGCGGGCCAAGCTCAAACCGCCCCCTACAGAAATGGACTCTTGCCCATGAGCTTCATCGCCTTCCTCATCCTCGGTCTCCTCGCCGGCGCCATCGCCCGCCTCATCCTCCCCGGAAAGCAGGCCGGTGGGTGGATCATCACCCTCATCCTGGGTGTCATCGGCGCCCTGCTCGGCGGCTGGCTCGGCGGCCTGCTGTTCAACGCGAACCTCGAGGAGTTCTGGTCGCTCCAGACCTGGGCTCTCGCCATCGGCGGTTCGATCATCGTGCTACTCATCTATGGCCTCATCTTCGGCCGCAAGAACCGCCGCGCCTGACCAGAACGCCCGAAGCCCCCACCCGAACACAACACGGGTGGGGGCTTTCGCGTCCCGGCGTTCAGGCAGCAGGACGTGTCACGGCCGAAATACGGCGCGCACGCATCCATCTTCTTTGGTCTTGAACATCTCGTAGCCGCGGGGGGCCTCCGCGAGCGGCATGACGTGGGTGGCGAGGTGCCCGGTCTCGATCTCGCCGGCCGCGATCCGTTCGAGCAGCATGGGGATGTACCGGTGCCCGTGCTGCTGGCCGGAGCGCAGGGTGAGTCCCTTGTTCATGACGGCGCCGAGCGGGAACTTGTCGACGAAGCCGCCGAAGACCCCGAGCACGAAGACGCTCCCGCCCTTGCGCGCGGCCATGATCGCCTCGCGCACCGCGGTGGGCCGGTCGGTCTCGAGCTTGAGGGCGGTCTTGACCTTGTCGTAGAGGTAGTCGGGGCGTTCCGAGTGCGCCTCCATGCCGACGGCCTCGATGGCGACGTCGGGCCCGCGGCCGCCGGTGCGCTCGCGCAGCTCGGCCATGACGTGGCCGTCGGAGTAGTCGAGGGTCTCGGCGCCGATCACGGTGCGGACCTGCTCGAGCCGCTCGGGCAGCCGGTCGATCACGATGACCTTCTCGGCGCCCAGCAGCATCGCGGCGCGGGCGGCCATCTGGCCGACCCCGCCGGCACCCCAGACCGCCACGACGTCGCCGGGCTTCACGCCGCCGAGGTCGGCACCCATCCAGCCGGTGGGCACCGCATCCGAGGCGAACACGGCCTGCTCGTCGGTGACGCCGTCTGGGATGAGGAAGGCCCCGGTGTCGATGTGGGGCACCCGGATGTACTCGGCGTGACTGCCCGCGAAGCCGCCGGTGATCTGGCTGTAGCCGAAGCATCCGCCGGTCGACGCGCCGAACAGGCCCTCGCCGAGGCCCGGATGCGGGTTGGTGTTGTCGCACAGCGAGGTGAGGTCGTTGAGGCAGTACCAGCAGCTGCCGCAGCTCAGGAACGAGCAGACGACGACGCGGTCGCCGACCTGCCGCTGCTGCACGCCGGAGCCCACGGCGACGATCTCGCCCATGAACTCGTGGCCGAGGATGTCGCCGGCGCGCATGCCGGGCACGTAGCCGCCGAGCAGGTGCAGGTCGGAGCCGCAGGAGGCCGAGAGGGTGACCTTCACGATGGCGTCGGAGGGGTTGAGGATGGTGGGTTCGTCGACGTTCTCGACGGTGAGCTTGTTGATTCCTGTCCAGCAGAGCGCTTTCACAGCACTCCCTCCTCGGGTGAGCGTCGGGTGACGGCGTCGACCAGCAGGCCGGCCGGGGTCTTCGGGCGGTGGCCCTCGGGCTGGGGTTCGTTGGTGGGGAGCTCCCCGGTCTCGAGCAGCTGCTTCGATTCGCGGAGGGCGCGGCGGATGAGGCCGGGAAGATCGTCGCCGCTGGCGTCGGGGAGAGGTAGTGCGCGTGCGGCGAGTTCGGTTCCCCGCCCGCCTGGCGCCGGGCTTGTGCGTACCTCGATCAGCTCTTCAAGCTCCGCCAGCGGCGGGGGCAGGATGCCGCCCGGGAGTACATCGGCCGCCTCGAGGTTGATGGTGACGACCCGCCACCGGGCGCCGTGACCGGGAGAGCCTTGACCTCCCCCCGCCGTGCGTCGAATGACGACCGCAGCAATCGCAGCGACGGCTCCTCCGGCGACGATACCGGCTGCTGTCTTGTTCACCATGGTGAATCCCTTCGTCTCCGTCAGTGTCGGCCAAACCGCGGAACGCGGCGCGGGCTTGACAGGCCCCGATCGCGCAAGAGGAAGAGCGACGGCCACGATGCGTACTCCTCGGTCGCACTGTTGTCGAGCCTGCGCGAGGGAGAAACATCAGCCGTACGGTGACTTCACCACGACAACGAAGGACACCTCATGGACCTTGGACCTCTCGGCAGCTACCGCCTCCCCGCCGCCCTTAAAGCCGCCTACGGCGTCACTACCGCGCAGGAACTCGCTGACCAGCTCGGCGTCACCAAACAGCCCACCCCCGAGCTCGGCGCAACCGCGGACGCCGCCTACCAGGCCCTCCGCCGCGGCGACCACGGGCCGGCGCGAGCACTCCTGATCGACGACCTCGGTGTCAGCGAAGACAAAGCCGACGCCGCCATCGCCAAGCTGCCGCAGCTGTAACACACAGCACGCGCATAGGCCCGACAGCCAGTTCTCGCCGCAGCTTCGCGCCCAAAAGCAAGGGGGCAGAGAAAACCGATCATCGGCGCAGTGTGGGAAGGACAGCAACAGACCGTTGCTGTCCACGGACGGAGATCACCCATGTACTTCCACGCTCAGGAATGGATCAACGACATTGCGGTCGACGAGCCCGACCCCGCCGCAGCGAACGCGCTGCAGGAAGGGCTCGGTGGGCAGTTCGGCGAGATGCGCACGATGATGCAGTACCTCTTCCAGGCGATGAACTTCCGGGGTCCCGCGGCGAAGCCGTATCGCGACCTCATCCAGGGCGTCGGCACCGAGGAGATCAGCCACGTCGAACTGATCGGCACCACCATCTCGCGGCTCCTGGATGGCTCGCCCGAGTACAAGGGCAAGCTCACCGACCCCCTCGACACCCCCGGCGCTAAGGGCGCCACTCCCTTGAACATCGCACTCGACACGAGCAACATCCACCACTACCTGGTGGGCGCGCAGGGCGCACTGCCTGTGGACGCGGCCGGCAACCCGTGGCTCGGCAGCTACGTCTACAACTCGGGCAACCTGGTGCTCGACCTGCTCTACAACCTGATGCTCGAGTCGACCGGGCGGCTGCAGAAGTGCCGCATCTACGAGATGACGGCCAACAAGACGGCCCGCTCGACGATCGCCTACCTGATCGTGCGGGACCAGGCCCACGAGAACGCCTACGCGAAGGCCCTCGAGACCCTCGGCATCGACTGGAAGAAGACGCTGCCGATTCCGAAGACCAACGCCGAGAAGTTCCCCGAGGTCAAGGAGCTGCTCGACCTGGGACTGCAGAGCCGCCAGTTCTCCTTCGACCTGAAGGGCGAATCGGAGGCCGGTCGCATCTTCCAGGGAGCGAGCCCGTCGAACGACGGCACCACGCTGGTCGCAGCCGAGCAGGCCCCCGTCGGCACGCCGTCATTCATCGCCCCCGAGCGGCTCGAGGAGTTCGCGCCGGGACTCGACCCGGAGCTACTCGCCCTCATCCAGAAGACGGCCGAGCAGGAACTGGCCGACGTCGAGGCGTTCTACGGCCCCACCACCAAGTGACGTGACGCGGGAGGGCGACCCTGGGGCGCCCTCCCGCCGTCCTGGCGGTTCAGAGCACGGAGGGGTTCACTGGTGGGCATGAACGGCACGGCGATGATGCCGGAACCCGCGCGACGGACCACGCCGCGCGAGGACTGGCGACGCCCATGCCTCAACCCCGACTGCCCCCTCACCGTAACGCTGCGCTCGAGCCTGGCCGCCGGCCGGCCCGGATACTGCAGCACGACGTGCGCCCAAACCGATTCAGAGAGCAGAACCTCATGAGTGAAGACACCCAGCGCCCCGCCCAGCAGCAGGAAGTTCCCGGCACTGAGGCCGCCCTCGAGCCGAAGGCCGACCACGGCGAGACCAGCTACACCGGCACCGGCAAACTCGACGGCAAGATCGCCGTCATCACCGGCGGCGACAGCGGCATCGGCAAAGCGGTCGCCATCGCCTACGCCCGCGAGGGCGCGCACGTCGTCGTCAGTTACCTCAGCGAGCATGAGGATGCTGAAGACACCCGCGACTGGGTCGAGAAGGCCGGCCGGCGAGCCCTGCTCGTACCGGGCGATCTCGCCGACCCGGCCCACTGCCGCGACCTGATCGCCCGTACGGTCGCCGAATTCGGACGCATCGACGTCCTCGTCAACAACGCGGCGTTCCAGATGGTCCGGGAAACCACGGAAGAGATCCCCGACGAGGAATGGGACCGCACGATCGCCACCAACCTCAGCGCCTTCTTTCACATCACCAAGGCCGCCCTCCCACACATGTCCTCGGGCGGTTCCATCATCGGCTCGTCATCGATCCAGGGGGACCAGCCCTCACCGACTCTGCTGCCGTACGCGGCGACGAAAGCCGCGATCGCCAGCATGACCGCGTCGCTCGCTCAGCAGCTGGGCGAGCGGGGCATCCGCGCCAACAGCGTCGCCCCCGGACCGGTCTGGACGCCGCTGATTCCGGCCACCATGCCACCGGAAGCGGTGGAGAAGTTCGGCGCCGACACACCCCTCGGCCGGGCCGGACAGCCCGCCGAACTCGCACCCGCCTACGTCTTCCTTGCCTCGGACGAGGCCAGTTACGTCTCGGGAGCCGTGATCGCCGTCACCGGCGGAAAACCCATCCTCTGAAACCCGCTGATGTCAACGAACGTCCGACACATTCGCTGCACTCCTGAACACCTCTTCGAGGTCCTCGCTGATGGGTGGCTGTTCCCGGTGTGGGTGGTCGGCGCATCCCGCATGCGTGACGTGAACGAAGCATGGCCACACGTCGGAAGTCAACTGCATCACTCATTCGGAGTATCGCCGCTCCTCATCAACGACACGACGACCGTTCTTGAATGGAACCCTCCGCACCGAATGGTCGTCCAACCGGCGGGATGGCCGCTCGGTGAGACCCGGGTTGTGATCGACGTGAAAGCACGCGCAGAAGGGTGCCTCGTGAGACTCCGGGAGCTCGCGGTTCGCGGACCAGGCACTTTCGTGCCTCGCGGAGTCATGGACGTCCCGATGTACATCCGCAACGTCGAGACCCTCAAGCGACTCGGTTACCTACCGAGTATCCGGCGCTGACTAATCGGGGCGCAAACTTGTGCCAGGTTGCACCAGTTCGGGGATGCCCGTGGAGAAGCAGTACCGGAGGTCCGTCGCCCCCGTGCCGGACGTGCAACCGGGCGTCGTCGGTTGAGATGTCTTCAACGGTGAAATTCTCGAACATACCCCCCCATGATGCTCGCCACAAAGCCACGGTGCATTTGGCGCCTAGCTAAGGACGTAAGGTGGTCGGCCAGCGCGCAGCAACAAAATCTGCACGTATTGCCGGCCTGCCGTTTCTGGATTCCCGCACGGTGAAATAGCCCGCAAGGGTGCCCTACCTGCAGCATCCCAGATTGAGTCGTCTTGACAGGGGTTCGGCGACCGGACGCGGCATTCGCCCGGCTAGGAAATGGTTCCGCTGGAAATTTTCCGCTCGAGTACGGTCCGCTCTGCTCCGTTGCTGCACAATGCGAGGGCGCGCTGCCACTCGACACGGGCGTCGTTCGTGCGGCCCAGACGTGCGAGTAGTTCTCCGCGCACGGTCGGCACCAGGTGGGAGCCCGCGATCCCGCCCCGGGCGGCCAGGTCATCGACCAGGGACAGTGCTTCCAGCGGGCCCGAGGCCATCGCGACCGCCACGGCCCGGTTGAGTTCGATGATCGGGGAGGGTCTGAGCCGGCCGAGGGCGTCGTAGAGCACCACGATGCGCGACCAGTCCGTCTCAGCGACCGACGGCGCCACCGCGTGGCATTCGGCGATGGATGCTTGCAAACCGTAGTAGCCGAGGCCCCGGCCCGCGGCGACCGCATGGCCGAGCGCGGCCCGGCCGCGGCGGATCGCCGCTCGGTCCCAAAGGCCACGGTCCTGATCTTCCAGCAGCACGGCGTTGCCGTCGGCGTCGAGGCGGGAGGGGAAGCGGGCGGAGGTCAGCTCAAGCAGCGCGAGCAGACCGAAGACCTCCGGTTCCGGCTGCAGCGCGACCAGGCTCCGGGCCAGTCGCCGGGCCTCGCCGGCCAGATCGGTGCGCATCCATTCGTCGCCGCTGGAGGCCGATGATCCTTCGGTGAAGATCAGGTAGACGACCTGCAGCACCGAGCCCAGGCGAGCCGCACGGTCGCCGGGCTCGGGAATCACGAAGGGCACGCGCGCCGCCGACAGCGTCTTCTTGGCCCGGGTGATCCGAGCCTGGATGGTGGGCACGGGAACGAGGAAGGCTTTGGCGATCTCGCTCGTGGTGAGCCCGCCGACCACCCGGAGGGTGAGGGCGATTCGCGCGTCATTCGACAACAGCGGGTGGCACGAGACGAACATCAGGGCGAGGACGTCGTCATCGATCGCATCCGGATCGAACAGCGCGTCCGGGCCCGGCGCCGCCTCGTCGAGATCGCGGGCGAGCAACGCGTAACGCTCGTCGCGCACCCCACGGCGGCGGAAGGAATCGATGGCGCGTCGCCGGCCGGTAGTCAGCAGCCAGCCGGTCGGTTCGGCCGGCACCCCGTCGACCGCCCAGGAGACGAGCGCCGCCGCGACCGCCTCCTGAGCCAAGTCTTCGGCCAACTCGAAATCACCCGTGTACCGGGCGAGGGCGCCGACGATGCGGGCGGACTCCATCCGCCAGACCGCGTCGACGGCGGCCCTGGCGTCAGAGCTGCCCGGTCTGCTCACGCCAGGCGCGCTCCTTCTGCACCCACTCGTTGTCCTGGGGGAACTCGTCGATCGAGGGCACCCGGCGGATCTCGGCCTTGCTCCCGACGGTCATCGGGGCACGCTTCACCCATTCGACGGCCTCCTGAATCGAGGCGACGTCGATGATGTAGAAGCCGTTGAACAGCTCCTTCGTCTCGCCGTACGGCCCGTCAGTGACCTCGGGGGTCTCGCCGGTGAAGTCAACGACGACACCCTGACTCGGGTCGTCGAGGCCCTCAGCGGCGAGCAGCACGCCGGCTCGGATGAGCTCGTCGTTGAAGCGACCCATCGACTCGAGCATCTCGTTGAAGTCGGTGTTCATCATGGCCGCCATCGACTCGTCGGTCGCTCGCCAGATCAGCATGTACTTGGTCAATTCGATTCCCTATCTCGTTCAGTGACATCTGCCAGAAGGCCGCTGTTCGACCTTCTCACCCAAAGGACGAATGACGCGAACAGAAATCGACACAAGAACGGAAATCGAGCGACAGACAGTGTTTCGATAGGGGATGCTTGACCGGACGGTCGTAGGTGCTCCGCGGGTAGCGATGGTCGGCCGCCGCCCTAGATATTGCCGACGCCCTTTCCGATCATCACCACGCCGATGACGAGGAGCAGGATCGCCATGACGGTGGCGTTGTT
Source organism: Herbiconiux daphne (assembly GCF_024979295.1). Taxonomy (GTDB): domain Bacteria; phylum Actinomycetota; class Actinomycetes; order Actinomycetales; family Microbacteriaceae; genus Herbiconiux; species Herbiconiux daphnes. Next base: position 325,460 of record NZ_JANLCJ010000001.1, read on the forward strand.
GGGGACGAGCCACTTGCGGAGTGACTCGAGCGGGCCGGCGAGTTTCGCGGAGGCCGCTAGGTAGCCGATCACCGGGATGGCGACCGTGGACGCCGCGATGATGGTGAAAATCACGATCACGACCACGTCTTCCCCGAAGGTGAGGGTGCCGGAGCCGATCGCGACGCCGGCCCCGACACCCATCAGGAGGTTTTTCGGGTTGAGCCCGGAGAGCAGGAAACCGAGAACTACTCCGCGGACGGGGGTCATGGTGTCGATGGCCGACATCCACTTCGGCAACGGCGGTTCTGCATCGCCGTGAGGCCTCGATCGGAACTGCTTGATCGCGAGCAGCAGGAGCAGCACCCCCAAGATGATCTTGATGACCCCGGCGATGGGCTTGGACGCATCCGAGTCGTCGTCGGGGAGGACGGACGCGAGGAGGGCGAACGCCACAACCGCGACGATGATGCCGAGCAGCCAGCCCGTGAGGAACCCGAGGCTGGTGCCCCGTGCCCTCGGTGACAGAAGCATCAGAATCGCGGCAATGATCGGGACGGGACTGATCGCGATACCGAGCGCGAGCGGGAGGACCTCTCCGATGACTGAGCCCATGACGATTTTCCTTCCTCCCGGTCAGTAGCGCATGGTGAAGCGGTGGGGAGCCAGCGCGGGTTGGGTCATGAGCGTGCGCCGGCGGTCTGCACGTCGGGGAGGGCCCAGGTGCCATCGCCGACTGCTTTCTCGACTCCGTAGAACCGGAAGATCAGCTCGAAGTCCTTATCAGGTCGCGTGGGTATCCAGTTGCCCTCGAACCCGTCCGGGGCGGTGGGTGCGAAGTAGATGGTGACCGTCCCGTCATCGGCCGCGGCAAGCCCTGACTCGAGCGAGGAACGGCTGGCAACGGGAACCTCGCGAATGAGAGCGTGGGTTGCACGGTCATACGCGGTGACCGACCAGTACTGCGCCGCCGGCACGTTCGGCGGAACAGCCAGCGTGTGAGAGTCGGCGCCGTGGAGGGGGTCACCGTTGTTGTCTCGAGTGGTGAAGGTGTAGAGCTGGTGTCCGCCGGTTCCGGCGTGCTTCAGGGAGCTGAAGCCCCAGTAGTAGATCACCCCGCGCGCATCGGCGGGGTAGTGGTCGGGGTCGCCCCAGCTCACCGCCCAGGAGCGCATCAGGTCGGGATCGCCGGGAAGGAACCAATGCGTGCCCGGAAAGAACGGGGAGAACGACTCGTACTGCTGATCCAACCACTCACGGGCATCGGCCAGGCCGGCCAGCAGCCGCTCCGCATGCTCGCGATTGGGGGCGAACGGTTGACCTTTGCGGATGCCGATTGACGCGAGGAGGTCGATCATGCGGCGGTCGCGGTCGATCCAGGGTTCCTTCTGCACTATCCGGTCCAGCGACTGGAAGAACCGGAGGTCGTACGGGATGGTGGAGTCGAAGATGACGCCGGTGCCGTCGACGAACGGAGCATCGGCGCTCGGGCCGTCTGCGTCTGTTGCGAGCGGGTAGAGTCGCACCCGTTTCATGTAGGCCACCGCGGCGTCGAGGTCTGCTGCTGAGTTACTGGCTGGGATCGACCGCAGCAATGCATACCCCTGGAACGTCTCCGACGGCAGCAGCAAGTACCCCTCCGGGATGGTGTCCTTGTAGCCCGGGGGAGTGAGCAGGTACTTGCCGCCTTGGCCTGCGTCGCGGCCGGCGGGGCCGACCTCATCGAGAGGGGTTTGCCACAGGTCCATCACAGACCCCACAATCGAGCCGTCATCCGCCGGCGGGATCTCAAGCACCAGGGGCCCTGTCTCAGAGGTGTCATAGAAGGGCATCAGGTATAACGCGTCGGTGTTCGGAGTCAGCGACTGATTTGTCCAATCGCTGGGCCGTGGCCAGAACAGCAGCTGGTTCGGGCCGCCACCCACGGCTGTGGTAAATGCCTCGAGCATGGCTTGCGAATTGACGCCCGGGATTCCCCAGATCGCAGCCTCCACCACCCGTGAGGTGATCAATCGCTCGGACACATTCGAATCGGTCATGGCGTCCCCCTCGACTCAAACAGCTTCAAACCATCCTGGCTGAGATGACTCCGTTTTGACCCGGTCATCGGAAAGAAGTTCGGCGACGGCAGCGGGGCGTCTCGATAGGGGATCGGAGAGCGGACCGTTATCAAGGAGTGGCGGGCAAAGATCGACAGTCGTCATACGCTCGCACCATGAGACTTAGCCGCCTTGCACGCCTCATGTTCCTCACTGCCGCTCTGACCGCTGGGATCCTGATGGCCGGGTGTACATCTACGCCGGCACCGACCCCCACAGCCACCGTTACTGTCACCCCGACCCCCACAGCGACTGCCACTCCGACGCCCACGGCGACACCGACCCCCGCGGCGGAGCCGGAAGCGGCAGGGTCATACGACCTTGAAGCGGCCTACGCGACGTGCGTTCAGTACGCCACCGACGACCTGGCGGGCATGACCGGGACATTCAAACCCTTTGACCCCGCCGACACCAACCCGATTGCCGAAGAGAAGATCACGACCGACGTGTCAGACGACCCAAACGCGCTAATGATGCACGTGCTTTGGGAGTCCGACACCAGCGAATTGACGACGGCCACGTTCTGCTCGATCAGCGGCCCGTTCGACACACCCGTGGTCAAGTTCGAGCGCGGCAGCAGCAACGCTTAGGCCGTGCGGCTATTCCGACAGCCGATCGTGCACCGATTGCCGCCGAGACACATCGACACGCCGCCGCGGTGGGTCTCATTTAACCCGTCCGAACAGATTCCGGTGATGGGGTGATGTACGAGACGGCCCCTCGGCACTCAGTTCTCTGGGAACAGGTACCGGCGGCTCTCGTCGTGACTCGCTCGACGTGAAGGGGCTCTTGCGTATCGCCTTCGTCGTTGAGCTCGTCGTCACTCGCGGCCGTCGCTTCAATCATGAGCGTGACCTGCTCCATCACCTCGAGCGGGCTTTGTTGAGCCATCTGGCTCCCTGGACTGTGATCCGGTCGGTGGGTCGACGAGCACGTAGGCGCCGACAGCCCACAGGAACACGGTCGGGATGGTGTTGAGCAGTATGCCTGCGCCGATGCCGGCCATGAGCGTGAGCGAACCCCGCCCGGGGTGTCGGAAGCCGAGGGAGGGGATGCTGCGCCGCTCGAAGAGCAGCACCCAGATGAAGAGCCCCACGAGCCCTGACCCGAAGGTGAGTGCCTCCTGCAGCTGAGCTTCGGGCGTTCCAACTTCCACGACCCAGGTTCTCGCGAAGATCGCTCCGACGATCCCTGGGAGGCCCGGGATGAAGACCAGCAGCACGAGGAGGTAGGACAGCTACCATCGCGTTATCTGCCGGCCGGTGTTCGCATCTTGAGTGAACGGGGTATCGCGAACGGACGCAGCGACTCTCCTCAGCCTGGGAAATCCCGTCATGACGGAGGGGTCATTGATCCGGGAGGGGGTTGGTTGGCCCGCTGGCGCGTGGGCCGTATGGGGTCGGGTGCGAATTCGAGGCGGGTGAGGCGGCCGGCCGGCCAGCGCCACTTCAGGTACCGATAGCACTTTCGCCAGCGCGCTGCCATCGCAGGCCGGCGGAGTGAAGGGGCTCCGGCGGCGGGCTCGCGCATGCCCCTACGCGACCAGCAAACACTCAGGTGGAGTGTCGGAGGGCCATGCTATGGGCCAAATATGATCGCACGGCGCCGCGGGAACTTAAAGAATGGCCTCGGCGTGTCGTCGACTTCGATGTCCGGTATCGCCAGGACAATTGAGGTGGAACAAATGAAAAGCCCAAGTCGGGCTGACGCCGTTCCTGGGCTCCTCGGAGTGAATCTCAATCTTGGCGGGTCCGGATTCACTTCGAGGATACCCCGGCTTGGCGCCCGTGAAATGGATTAACACGCGGGCACCAGGATCCGGACGGCGTGACGTTCCGGAATGGATAGAACGCCAATGAGTGGATGTACAGCCCCCGTGGAGGGGCACCGAACTTCGAGCGGAGCAGCAAACTGCCCGGTATGCCGTGGCAGTCGCGGCAGGGGACGCGGCTACGGCTACTACTCGCCCCCGGCATACTCGTACCCGACGTCGTCATACTCGCGGGTATCGAGCGGAGGCGGCAGCGGGGGAGGTAGCTCGTCTAGCGGCAGGAGCCGGCCTAGCTGGCAGCCGAGCGCATCCTCAGTGAGTTACACCACGGAGCAGGTTCGGTCACTGACGCCCTACCGGAATGCTGTCGTCAGGGCGGCACCAGCGCCCGAGCTTCGCGACGTCTTCCTGTGTCACGCGTGGGATGATCGGCGGGGAGCTGCCACCGAGCTTCACGACCTGCTCGAAGCGGTGGGGGTGACGGTCTGGTTCAGCGAGAAGGACATCGTTCTGGGCCAACCGTTCCTCCGCGAGATCGATCGAGGTCTTGCTCGCTCTCGCACTGGCCTCGTCCTTGTAACCCCGGCGTTGCTCAAGCGAGTCGACAATGGCGGGGTTTCGGACAAGGAGCTTTCGGAGCTCCTTTCCCGCGATCTCCTCATTCCGGTGGTGCATGAGACCACCTATGACGACCTCCGGAAGGTGAGCCCGCTGCTCGGATCCAGGAATGGACTCGATTCCGCCGATGACTCGATGGCAGACATTGCCAAGAAGATCGCCGAGTTGGTCGCGGTAGAAGAGGAACTCGTCGCAGTGAACTGAGTTCGACCTTCTGTCGAACACTCTCGCCCGTGGGTGACGGGGTGCTCGCGGAAGATTCCCTTGAAGGGGGCGGCGCACATGGCTTGATTCATGTCACCGCCCCTTTTCGCTGCCCAAGGCGCGGGTCTGCGTGAAGTAGCCAAGATTTGCGCAACAGGCCGTTGCGCAATTCGTGCAAGCTCCTCTCTAAGACTCGTGGGCAGCACTCCTGCGCTCGATGAGGGTGGTGTCTCGCCACTGGCCGGCCCACGGGCCGTAGGTCATCAAGGCGATGCGCTCACGGGTGCCGATGCGGCGGAAGCCGGCGTGATTGTGGAGGGTGAGGCTGGCGGCGTTCTCGGGAAAGATGCTGGATTGGATCGTCCAGATGCCGACGCCTTCTGCGGCGCTGATGAAGGCGTCGACGAGCTGTCGGCCGATGCCCTGTCCGGCGGCCGCGGGAGAGACATACACGGAGTGCTCGACCACGCCCCGGTAGACCTCCCGGGTTGACACGGGGGATGCGGCCACCCATCCGAGCACGGTCCCGGTGTCGTCGGTGGCGACGAGGCGGCCGGCGTAGAGCTTGCCGGCGTGGAAGTGCTCCCAGCTCGGCGGTTCGGCCTCGAAGGTCGCGTTGCCGGTGGCGATCCCGGCGCGGTAGATCGCCTCGACGGCCGGCCAGTCGGAGGCGGTCATCGGCCGGATGGTCACCGGGCCGGTCATGGGCGGAGGGCTTGGGCCGCTCGGTCAAGGGCGTCGTCGACGACCCGGTAGTAGGCCCAGCGGCCGCGCTGCTCGCGCATGGCCAGGCCCGCGTCGACGAGCAGCTTCATGTGATGCGAGACGGTCGGCTGCGACAGGCCGACCGGCTCGGTGAGGTCGCAGATGCACGCTTCCCCGCCCTGGCTCGCCGCGATCAGCGACAGCAACCGCACCCGGGTCGGGTCACCAAGCGCTTTGAACGTGTGGGCGATCCGCTCGGCCTCATCGGACGTCAGTACACCCCCGGTGACCGGGCTGCAGCAGGCGGCAGCATCCGTAGTCAGCAATGGGAGAGCGATCATCATGGACCAATTCTTGCATGTCATATTGACAAACGTCGATACATCGATCAATCTCGATACATCGAACTTCATCGATGCGTGAGGAGCGGATCAGTGCGGAACGAGCTACCCGTAGTCGTGATCGGTGCCGGCCCCCAAGGGCTGGCTGCTGCAGCGCACCTGGTCGAGCGCGACCAGCCGGTGCTGGTGTTCGAGGCCGGCGAGAGTGCCGCGGCGGCGGTGTCCCAGTGGGGGCACGTGCGGTTGTTCTCCGAGTGGAGCGAGCTGGTCGACAAGGCCGCGGCCCGGCTGCTCGAGCCCACCGGCTGGCAGACTCCCACGACCGGCTACCCCACGGGCGCGCAGTGGATCAGTAGCTACCTCGGCCCGCTTGCCGCCGAGCTGGGCGACCGCATCCGCTACGGATCACGGGTCGTCGGCGTCTCGCGCCGCGGCCGCGACCGCCTGGTCGACGCAGGACGCGCAGAGCAGCCCTTCACCGTACACATCGAAGCCACCGACGGCGCCGAGTACCGCGTGGATGCACGCGCAGTGATCGACGCCTCCGGCACCTGGTTGGCCCCGAACCCGGCCGGCGCCGACGGGCTGCCCGCGCTGGGGGAGCACCCAGTCGCGGAGCTGCTGGAGTACCGCATCCCGGACTACCGGGCCCGCACGAAGTACGAGGGCAAGCACAGCGTCGTCGTCGGTTCCGGGCACTCCGCCGTGACGGCCGTGATCGCGCTCGGCCGGATCGCGCGGCGCGACCCGTCGACGAAGGTCACCTGGGTGCTGCGCCGCGGCACCGTTGGGAACACCTTCGGCGGGGGAGAGGCCGACGAGCTGCCCGCTCGCGGCCAGCTCGGCATCACCGCGAAAGAGTTCGTCGACGCCGGCCTCATCGACATGGTGACAGGGTTCCGGGTCGAGAAGATCGATCGCGACGGCGACCAGGTGCTGCTCACGAGTGAGGATGGCCGCACCCTCCCGGCCGCCGATCACGTTGCGGTGCTGACCGGGTTCCGGCCCGATCTGTCGTTCCTGTCGGAGCTGCGACTGGAACTGGACGCGACGTTGCAGGCACCCGTGCGCATCGCTGCCGAGGTCGACCCCAATCTGCACTCCTGTGGCTCGGTCGCTGCGACCGGCGCCGCCGACCTCGCTCAGCCGGAGCCGAACTTTTACTTGGTCGGCGCGAAGTCTTACGGGCGCGCTCCGACGTTCCTGGCGATGACCGGCTATGAGCAGGTGCGTTCCGTCGTCGCGGAGCTTGCCGGTGACCACGAGGCCGCTGCCCGGGTCGAGCTGGTGCTGCCCGACACGGGTGTGTGTGGGGGAGCGGGCCTGTTTGATTCGACTGGGACCGCGATCGGTGGGAGCTGCTGCGCTCTGCCGGAGCAGCAGTTGATCCAGATCGGCCGCGCGCCCGTCAGCGTGTAAATCGCAGCGATGAGGTGGTGGTCGGGGCTTGACCGGGTCGTGGTGCTGCTGTGCATCACGGAAGTCGTGAGCTGGGGCAGCCTCTACTACTCCCTACCCGCAGCCGTGGGAGCGATCAGCGCCGACACCGGCTGGACCGTCGTCACGATCACCGCCTGCTTCTCGGCCGGCCTGATCGTCTCGGCCGCGGTCGGCATCCTCGCCGGCCGCTTCCTGGACCGGTGGGGGCCGCGGGTCGTCATGACCGCAGGATCGGTGCTCGCCGTGCTCGGCCTCGTGCTGCTCGCTACGGCCGCGACGGTGCCGGCGTTCCTGGCCGCGTGGCTGCTGATCGGGGTCGCTCAGGCCGCGGTGCTCTATCAGCCCGCGTTCACGGTCATCGCCCGCCACTACGGCGCAGGCCGGGACAAACCGATGCTGATCCTCACCCTCGCCGGCGGCCTGGCGTCGACGATCTTCGTGCCGATCACGCTCGCGCTGCTCACCGTGCTCGACTGGCGGGCCACCTACCTCGTGCTCGCCGGCATCCTCGCCGCCATCACCATCCCGCTGCACGTCCTCCTGCCCACCACCCGAGATACCCCACCGACCCCACGGCCGAACCGCGCAGAAAGAGGCCCGGTCGTGCGATCGCGCCGGTTCGTGCTCCTGGCCGGCGGAATCACCGCGATCACGTTCAGCTCCTACGCGGTGACGCTCAACCTGCTGCCACTCATCACGGAGCGCGGCTACTCAGCCGCGGTCGCCGCTCTCGCGTTCGCACTCGTGGGGGTCGGACAAGTCGCCGGCAGAATCGGCCTGACCGTCCTGACCCGCACCGTCCCAGCGCACTATCGGCCTCTCGCCGTCGGCGCCTTCGTCGCGCTCACCCTCGCTCTCTTCGGGGTCGTGCCGGGACCGGTGTGGGCGATCGCTGTCGTTTCGGTGCTGGCCGGCGCCGCTCGGGGAGCGCTCACCTTGATGCAGGCGACCGCAGTGCCGGCCCGATGGGGAACAGCCAGGCTGGGCGCCCTCAACGGCGAGTTCTCGGCGCCGATCACGGCCGCAACAGCGGTCGCCCCGGTCGCCGGGGTTGCCCTCGGCGTGGGCTTTGCCTCCTACCCGATGGCCGCGGCCGTCTTCGCAGGCATCGCCCTCGCAGGCGCGGGCTGCGCGTTCCTCGCAGATCGGCGCGCATCCTGGCCCGCTGAGGGTTCAGCAGGCCAGAGTCAGCGGGCGAGGATCGTCGACTGAATCTTCTCCGACACGGCCTCGCGCAGCGGCCGCACCGCGTCGGCGTCCCACGCTTCCGGGTTCGGGAACGACCATTCCAACAGCTCGCCGCGCGGCGTCGACGGCAGAGCCAGTCCCGGCTTCATCAGCACCACAATGTCGGCCTCGTCGAGGTCTGTGGTCGTGACCGCGCGGGGCACGTTCCCCGAAATATCCACGCCTAGCTCGGCCACCGTCGCGGCCACGGCCGCGTTCACCTCATCGGCGGGCGAGAGCCCGGCCGAGGTCGCGGTGAACCGATCGCCGCCCAAGTGGCCGAGGAGCGCGGCCCCGAGCTGGGAGCGGCCGGCGTTGTGCTGGCAGATGAACAGGACGGTGGGGGTGGCGGTCATGGATCGCTTTCAGTAGGAGAGGTGGGTCAGGCGTGCGAGCTGGTGAATCGAGGGGCGACGTGGAGCTCGTCGAGCAGGGCGAGCACGCGACGCTCGATCTCGTCGCGGATCGGCCGGATATCGGTGGCGGTCAACCCGGCCGGGTCATCGAGCACCCATTCCTCGTAGCGTTTTCCGGGGAAGATCGGGCAGGCGTCGCCGCAGCCCATCGTGATGACGACGTCGGCGGCGCGCACGACCTCATCCGTCCACGGCTTCGGGTACTCGTTCGAGATGTCGATACCGCGCTCGGTCATTACAGCGATCGCTTCCCCGTTCACGTGGTCGCCCGGTTCTGAACCACCCGACCAGGCGACCGCGTTCTCGCCGGCGTAGTGCTCGAAGAACCCGAGGGCCATCTGGGATCGGCCGGCGTTGTGGACGCAGAGGAACAGCACGGTGGGTTTGCCGTCGAGGTGCTTTCCCTCGACCCGGGCCAGGGCACTCAGCCGTTGGCGGGCGAACTTCTCGGCCAGCAGCGGCAAGAACGTGGTGACCTTCGCGCGTCCCGCGAACTGGTCGTAGGAGGAATGCAGGAACCGTTCGATCGTCTCCACGTTGAAGGTGCCGGCGAACTCGCGTTCGAGCCTGGTGGCCGCGGTCTTCAATGCGTACTGCTGATCGAGGGTGATGGCGGGATTCATGGGGTGCTCCCTTTCAGGATGCGGCGAGCCGCGGAGCGAGGTCCGAGATGCGTCGTTGCAGCTCGGTGTAGGTGGTGTCGAATGCGGCAACGGTGCCGATCCGAACCGGGTCCGGGATCGACCAGTGGAGGTTCCCGGTCACGCCCAACTCTTCGTGGGCGTTGTCGCAGACAGTGACAACGAAATCGGTGTCGGTCAGCACATCAGCGAGGATGCGCGGTCGTACATCCGCGAGAGTGAGGTCGTGACGGCGCGCGGCGGCGATCGCGCCGACGTCGATCTGCTCGGCCGGATGCGTGCCTCCGGAGGCGGCCGGGATGGTCGACTGCTGCTCCCAGAGTGCGGCCGCGAGCTGCGACCGCGCTGAGTTCGCGGTGCAGACGAACACCACCCGGTCGGCCCGTTCCACCGCGCCCGGGGTGAGCCCGGTGAGCGCGGTGGTGGTCAGGTGCACGTAGGAGCGGCGCTTGTCGGCCTCCGAGCGGGTCCGGGCGATCATGCCGACGGCTTCGAGGGCGTTCAGGTGATGGGTGATGAGGTTCGATCGGATGCCGAGCGCGACCTGGATCTCGGTGGGGGAGAGGTCGCCCAGCGTGAGCAGGTCGACAATGCGCAGCCGTGCCGGCTCGCTGAGCGCGGCGTGCTTCGCTGCCCGCCGCTCCAACTCTTCATTTCGTTCAATGTTCATTGTTTCAATCTTGACTGAACTACTTGGTTCGAGTCAAGATGGGGCCGACATGAAAATTCCACATCCTCACCCCGAGCTGTCCCGACCGCACCTGGCACGCCGGGTGGTCGCTGAATTCGTCGGCACCGGCCTGCTCGTGACGGTCGTCGTGGGGTCCGGGATCGCGGCGCAGCAGCTCTCGGCCGGCGACGTCGGCCTGCAACTGCTGGAGAACAGCATCGCGACCGCGCTCGGCCTGGCGGTGCTGATCCTGATGCTCGGCCCGGTGTCCGGGGCGCACTTCAACCCGGTCGTGTCGATCGCGGATTGGCTCATCGGCCGGCGTGGCCACGGCCTCCCGGGCCGCGATCTCGGCCCGTACCTGCTCGCGCAGATCGGGGGCGGCATCGCCGGCACCCTGCTGGCCGGCGTCATGTTCGACACGGCCCCCGCCTTCTCGACCACCGACCGGGCATCCGGCGGGCACCTGGTCGGCGAGGTCGTGGCCACGGCGGGCCTGGTGCTGCTGATCTTCGCTCTCGCCCGCACCGGAAAGAGCGGCGTCACCGCGGCCGCCGTCGGCGCCTACATCGGCGCCGCCTACTGGTTCACCAGCTCGACGTCATTCGCGAACCCCGCCGTGACGATCGCCCGCACCTTCACCGACACCTTCGCCGGCATCGCCCCCGCATCCATCGCCCCGTTCATCCTCGCCCAGCTCGCCGGCGCCGCCCTTGGCCTCGGCCTGCTGCTCGTCCTCGACCCGGCCGCCGCCCGCACGACCGGCGACGTCGTCATCCCTGTCGAAGCCCACTGATCCACCCCTTGAAAGGCACACCCCCATGCACCTCGTAGCGATCGGCGGAAGCGACGCCGGAATCTCCACCGCACTCCGTGCCCGCGAACTCGACCCCTCCGTCGACGTGACCGTCGTCGTCGCGGACTCGTACCCGAACTTCTCCATCTGCGGCATCCCCTACTACTTCTCCCGCGAGGTCAACCCGTGGCAGTCGCTCGCGCACCGCACCCACGCCGACCTCGAAGCGACCGGGATGCAGCTCCGCCTCGACACCCTCGCCACGAGCATCGACGTCGCCGGCCAGCAGCTCACCGTCCGCGACGCGAACGGGCAGGAATCGACGATCGCCTACGACGAGCTGATGGTCGGCACCGGGGCATCCCCGTCGACGGCCGGCATCGAAGCGGGCAGGCTCGGCCCCGACGACGGCGTGCACGTGCTGCACTCGATGGGCGACACCTTCGTGCTCGAGCGCTACCTCGACGAACACCAGCCCGAAACGGCGATCATCGTCGGCGCCGGCTACGTCGGCCTCGAAATGGCCGAAGCCCTCACCGTCCGCGGCCTCCACGTCACACAGCTCCAGCGCGGTCCCGAAGTGCTCTCCACCCTCGATCCCGAACTCGGCGCCCTCGTCCACGACGAACTCACCCGCCACGGCGTCGACGTCGTCACCGGCACCCGCGTCCAGCAGATCACCCGCACCGCCGCCGGCCTCACCGTCACCGGCGAGCAGGACGGCACCGAGTTCGCCCGCACGGCCGACCTCGTGCTCGTGGTCGTCGGCGTGCGACCCAACACCAGCCTCCTCACGGATGCCGGCGCATCCACGGGTGCCGGGGGAGCGGTCGTCGTCGACGAGCGCATGCGCACCGGACTGCCCCACGTCTGGGCGGCCGGCGACGGCGTGGTCACACACCACCGCCTCCTCGGCGTCACCTACCTGCCTCTCGGCACCACCTCGCACAAGCAGGGCCGCGTGGCCGGCGAAAACGCGATCGGCGGGAGTGCCCGGTTCGCCGGCAGCCTCGGCACCCAGGTCGTGAAGGTCTTCGACCTCGTCGCCGCCCGAACCGGCCTCCGCGACCACGAAGCGATCGCGGCCGGGCACACGCCCCTGAGCGGCACCGCGATCGCGGACGACCACAAAGCGTACTACCCGGGCGCGAACCCCCTCAGCATCCGCATCACCGGCGACACCGAATCCGGGCTGCTGCTCGGCGCGCAGCTCGTCGGCGCCCGGGGAGCGGAGATCGCCAAGCGCGTCGACACCTACGCCACCGCCTTGCACCACGGCATGACCGTCGACGCGATGAGCGACCTCGACCTCTCCTACACGCCCCCGCTCGGCTCCCCGTGGGACGCCGTACAGGTCGCGACCCAGGCATGGACCCGGCAGGCCCGATCGATCATTTCGATGTAGGCGTCGCGCGAGTCAACGTGGGCTCGAGGCGCATGAAAGCTATCACTCCGAACACACAGAGCTTTACGCTGCGCCGGGTGACCGCAAGCGTGCGCCCTGTCGAGATGATCTCCGTTGTGAGCAGATGTGGCGGCATAATCGTCCTCCGGGGACGATTGCCAGGCACGGGGGCTACTGTGGGGATCAGGTAGTCCTGGACCCAGGCCGCTCACGCCCCGCTTGGCGGCGTAGGTCAGGAGGACACCATCGCATCGGATCTCGCATTCGCAGCCGACCAACCCGATTTCGGTACGCCGTTTCTCGACGCGCTTCCCGTTGACCGGGCGGCGATCGCGACTCTGGGTGCGCCGTTCGAGGTCGAGACGGTCAGCGCCAGCGATGGTCTCGCGGCCGAGCTCAGTGAGTTCCAGATCGATCTCGGGGAAGGACCGTGCTGGGATGCGTACGTCACGCAGAGCACCGTCGTCGTGCCCGACATCAGCGATACCGCTCATTCCCGGTGGCCGCTGTTCTTGAATGCCATCGCGACCTTAGATGTGCACGCGTTCTATTCGTTTCCGCTGACCATCGGCGCGGTGAACATTGGCGCTGTCGACCTCTACTCCGAGGCACCGGACGTGCTCTCCGCTGAGCAGCTGACGAACGCCCTGGCACTCGCGCGCGTCACAGCGCTAGACGTTCTTCGGTACGCGTTGGAGCACCGCGATGATGATGCGGAGGACGACGGTCCGCACTCGCGCCGTGAGGTGCATCAGGCGACCGGGATGGTCATCGCGCAGATGGGCGTCAGCGCCACGGATGCTCTGCTGCTCATCCGGGCGAACGCTTTCGCATCCGGCCGCACCGTGCGGGAGACAGCGGCGGAGATCACGGGGCGACGAATCACGTTCGAGCCGTGACCCGGCAAATAGGCGGGAGTAAGTTGAGGACATGACGGCACTCACCCGAGAAGAACGAGTCGCCGAGACGTTCGTGAGTCTCGCCGACACCCTCGTCACCGGCTACGACATCGTCGAGGTCCTGCAGACTCTCATCGAGCAAACCACACAGATCGTTGAAGCCAACGAAGCCGGCATCCTGCTGCCGGACAGTACTGGCGGTCTCGAGGTGGTCGCCTCCACCAGCGAACGAAGTCAGCTCATCAGCATCCTCCAGCTCCGCGCCGACGAAGGCCCGTGCCTCGACGCTTACGCCACCGGCAAACCGGTCTCGGTCGACAACATCGCCGACACGTACGCGCGCTGGCCGGCCTTCGCGACCAGCGCCGCCGAGGTGGACTTCCAGTCCATGTACGCGATCCCGATGCGTCTGCGCGACGAAACGATCGGGTCGATGAACATCTTCAGCGACCGGACCGGACCGATGGACCCGAAAGACACCATGATCGCGAGAGCGTTGGCGGATGTCGCGACGATCGGCATCCTCCAGGAACGCGCACTACGGGAATCGGGCATCGCACAGGAGCAGCTGCAGCGCGCGCTCGACAGCCGCGTGCTCATCGAGCAGGCCAAGGGCGTTCTCGCTCAGACCGAACGCATCGACATGCACGAAGCCTTCACCGTCTTGCGCAACCGCGCCCGTCACAGCGGCCGCCGCTTGTCGGACGTCGCACAAGAAGTGATCGAGGGCGCCGCCCACCGCCCCTGACACTCCTCGCCCGGCCACGGGTCTGAAGTGGTGCTCACCACGCGGGTGCGCCTCGCGTGCGATCGGTTCGCGGGATCGCACGGTACATCCGGTGCCCGTTCGTGTCCAGCCCCTCGGCGGCTCATCTGTGGGTCGTAGGTTTCCGATCACGTGGGTCGCCACCGGGTGGCCCGGATCGGAGGTGGAGCGTGTTCTTCCATAAGCAGGAACTTCAATTCAAGGCGTCGCCGTCGAAGCCCGACGCCGTGTATGCCCGGCGCCTGCAGGAGGTGCTTGGTGGCCAGTACGGGGAGATCTCCGTGGCTATGCAGTACGGATTCCAGGCCTGGAACTCCCACAAACCGGGCAAGTACCGTGATCTGCTGTTCGGCATCGGCGCCGAGGAGTTCGGGCACGTCGAAATGCTCGCGATCATGATCGCCCAGCTGCTCGAGAAGGCGCCGGTCGAGCAGTCCGAAGCGGCCATGGCGGCCGACCCGGTGCTGGGCGCGGTCATCGGCGGAACCGACGTGCAGGCAGCGATCGTCGCCGGTGCCGGAGCGCGCCCGGTGGACAGCAACGGCAACCCCTGGCAGGGCTCCTACGTCACGGCGAGCGGTAACCTGCTGGCCGACTTCACCGCGAACGCGAACGCCGAGATGCAGGGCCGCGTGCAGGCCGCCCGGCTGTTCAACATGACCGACGACAAGGGCGTGCGCGACCTGCTGTCGTTCCTCATCGCGCGCGACACGATGCATCAGAACCAGTGGCTGGCCGCGATCGCGGAACTGCAGGCCGAGGGCACGGAGACCCTGCCGGTGCCGAGCAACTTCCCGATCAACCAGGAGCACCGCGAGTTCTCCTACGAGTACATCAATTTCTCTGACGGCCCCGCCGCGGCGGAGGGCTCGTGGGCAGCCGGCCCCACCCCCGACGGCAAGGGCGAGTTCAGTTACCGCGACGGGCCGGAGACGTCGGTTCCGATGCCGCCGCCCACCCAACCCGATTCGCGGTTCTTCGGCACGGATGCGAAGCCGAACATCGTCGACAAAGCAGCCGGCGTGATCAAAGACAAGCTCAGCACCAAATAGGAAGGAAGGCACCGGCATGCCGACCTCGAGGTCGGGCACGAACGCCGCGCATCCGCCCTTCGAGGCCGTGCTCGATCGGAGCTCAGCCACCGAGTGGAGCGTGCTACTCACGTCGAGCCTCGCTTGTGTCGGCTACGTCACCGATCTCGGTCACGGCCTGTTCGAGGCCATCGATGTGCTGCCTCCCTACCGGGTGGCGGTGGTCGACGGTTTCGATGACGCGGTCGACGAGATCCTCGCGACGATCCAGGTCGCGAATGAATCCATCCTGTCGGCGTACGCACGCTGACGGTCAAGTACGGGAGAAGGAGAGCACGATGAGTCAGCAACCCCCGCAGCAGCAAGAGGTCCCCGGAGTCGAGGGCGAATTGACGCCGAAAGCTGATCACGGCGAGCAGAGCTATGTCGGCTCGGGCCGGCTCGAGGGAAAGATCGCCGTCATCACGGGCGCCGACAGTGGCATCGGCAAAGCCGTGGCCATCGCCTACGCCCGCGAGGGCGCTGACGTAGTCATCAGCTACCTGAACGAAGACACGGATGCTGAAGACACCCGCCACTGGGTCGAGAAAGCCGGCCGTCGCGCGGTGCTCATTCCCGGCGACCTCGCCGACCCGGCGCACTGCCGGGCTGTGATCGCGGCGACCGTCGAACGATTCGGACGAGTGGACGTTCTGGTGAGCAACGCGGCGTTCCAGATGGACCGGCCCACCCTGGAAGAGGTGCCTGACGAGGAGTGGGATCGCACGGTCGCCACGAACATGAGCGCGTTCTTCCACCTCGTGAAGGCCGCTCTGCCGCACATGCAGGCCGGGGCGTCGATCATCGGATCGTCGTCGGTGAACTCGGATTCGCCGTCACCGAGTCTGCTGCCGTACGCGGCGACGAAAGCGGCGATCGCGAACATGACCGCCTCTCTCGCGCAACTGCTCGCCGAGCGAGGCATTCGCGCGAACAGCGTCGCACCTGGTCCGGTGTGGACGCCGTTGATCCCGGCGACGATGCCCGAGGACAAGGTGGCGGGGTTCGGGGAGCAGGTGCCCATGGGCCGGGCAGCGCAACCTGCCGAGCTCGCGCCCGTGTACGTGCTGCTGGCGTCGGATGAGGCGAGCTACGTGTCGGGCGCGCGCGTCGCCGTCACCGGCGGCAAACCCATCCTGTGACCGTGCGCGAGCATCGGAGATCCCATGTGGAGCGATCTGCCTGTCGACGTCGACGTCATTGCTGTGCCGGCCGGCGTCAGCGACCAGTGGCCGATGCTCGCCGTCCATGTGGAGCGCACCAGGGCTGGTGAAAGCGTCCACTTCCTCGTCAGCGACGCATCTCCGGTCGTCTACATCGGCCCGGTCGTCCTGGGCATCGACATGCTCACGAGCGAGGCCGGTGAGTGCATGACGTTCGTCGCTCGCTTCGACATCGGTCAGTGCACCGTGTCCACGGCCGGTGGGGGCGTCGCGACCGCACATCCGGATGCCGTCGTCGAATTCCACGAGGGCGTCGTGACCGTGCGCACTCGACTGGGCGCTCGATGGGACGCGCACGATTCACCCGTCGGGTTCTGCCTCATCGACGGAGTCCCGTATCAGGTCGACGTGCCCGTAACCGTTTCGACGACCGGCTGAAGATGGGTCACGAGCAAGCGCGACGCGGAAGCCGCCTTGGGCATCCTGTCAAGGCTTCCCTCGGCCTCGTTTCGAAGCGTAGGGTCGGGCGCAGCGGCGGGGAGCGTCGTTTCCCGGAGGAAGCTGAGACGATGACCACCGTTGTACGAATCAATCAGCAGTCGTACGTCATGGACGATACCGTCGTCGCCGACACCGAGTCCCGCATCCTTGACGCGGTGCATCTGGGGGGCGCTTTCGTGGGCATCGACAGTTCCGGCGCGCTCGCCCGGGTCCTCGTGACCCCGGCGACAGCGGTCTCGATCGAGACAGCCGAGCCCATCGTGGTCGGAACCGCTACGGATGAGCCTCCGGAGCTCGCCTTCTTCGACTTCGACAGCTGATCATTCCGTGGCCGACACAGCCGTCGTGGTGACGATGCTGCGCAGGGGAGCTAGACCGTGTTCGGCCCAATCGGCGCGGATGAGAAGCCGGCTGATGGCGTCTCGCACGCCAGGGTCGGTGACGTCGGACACTCCGGTGGCGTCATCGGCGAGTTGATCGATCTTGAACCGGTCCTCGTCGACGCTGAACTGTACGTCGATGAGGACCCTGTGGAGGGTCACACGTCGGCGAGAGTGTCGGTCGTGGCCATCGTGGGCTCGGGAACCAGCCGAAGGCCGGTCGGCGCTTCGGCGGTAGCGATGATCGCGCGCACCCACTGCTGATTGATGCGCGGCGGGCGGCTGCCGTGGAACCGGAATCGCATGTCGGTCGACGGGCAGATCCACAACGTCTCCCGCCCGCTTCCCATCTCGACCGGTCGCTCGAACGAGAACGCGATGCTTCGCCCGGCGCGAAGCAGGGTGAGGAGGGCGATTTTCAGGTGTGCGAGGGGTCGGTCGTCGACCTCGATCTGGTAGCTGTCGTTGCCGTAGTAGAGAAAACCCATGACTGTTCCGCCTTGTGGTTATGAGGGTGCGAGGCGACTGATTCGTCTCGGCAAACTCGGTGAGTGCCCCGAACCCACGAGGGTGGGGTGGGAGTGTGGTCAGTCGTCGGTGGCGGTGACTGCCAGCATGACGAGGGCTGCAGCGCGTTCGGCCGAGGCTCTGTCGAGGTAGACGGTTTCAAGGTTTGCGCAGTCCAGGGAGGACAGGTCGAACGGGTGCTGCAATATGAAGAAGCCGCCCAGGCTGGTGAGTTCGTGGATGATCTCGACCTCAGCCATGACCGGTCCGGGCAGCACAATGATCGGTCGCTGCGCGGATGGCTTCGTCGAGGGAGGTGAAGTCTTCGGTGGCCAGGCTCGGACACAGCCAGACGGTGTGGAAGCGGCCCTTCTCGTCTGCTTCCACAAATCCCAGTAGCCCGCTTGGGTCGGAGATGCGTCGTGATCGGTCGCGGAGCCGCCAGCCGGCTGACGGCACGGCAACGACCTCGACTCGGCCTGGATGGGTTTTCATGAGCGGTCCTTCCGGCTACGCGGACACGCGTTGCAGTTGGAGAGGCTCTTCCATGATGTAGAGCCCGGTTCCGGCGACGCATGACTCGTGCATCTGCTGCAGCCAGCACCGGTTGATGCTCGGGGCGCGACCGCCGAAGAACTGGAACCGGAGATCGGTGTTCGGGTTGATCCAGAAGGTTTCACGGCCGCTTCCCTGATCGGCCGGATGCTTGCACGAAAACGCGATCCCGTGCCCTTTCCGAAGCTCCGTGAGGATCACGATCTTCAGATGCGCCAGCGCACGATCATCAACTTGGATGGACCAGCCGCTGGTGCCGATATGCAGATACCCCATGTGTCAACCGCCATGTTGTCGTAAGAGACCACAAGCCGGGACCAGGACCTGAAACCCCCTGCCAACCCGTCGAAGTCGGCAGTAGTGCTACTGCTGAAGGTACGCGTCGCGGGCCGCTGTGTCACGAAAAATCGGGGCTTGACATTCGCAGGTTCGCTTGAGCTATCCGTGCAGGGTGCCGGAATCATCCACCGTCGTGGGCACGGGCGTGGGAAAGATCGACTGAGTGGGGGTCGGTGACAGTGTCGGGGCGGGGCTGTCTCGGTACGGCCCGGTCTGAGCGCCCGGATTGCACGCGGTGAGTCCGGCGGCCAGTCCCGCGGCCAGCGCGATGCTGGCGACGACGAGCTCGGCCCGGCGAAGCGTCTTCTTTGCGGCGGTGTCCATGGGCCCATTGGAGTCCACTCCCTTCCACGCGCGCGGGGGTGGACAAGGACGCGCTCAAGCCGTAGGCGTGTCGACGCCGGCTGTCCAGCCCCTCGCCGCCTTCTCTTCGTGTGGATATGGTCACGGACGTGACGAGCGAGACAGCGCGACGGCAGCGAAGGAGCAGCCCATGACGAAGAAGATGATTGTCGGAATCGGTGTCACCGGACTGGCGGTGGCAGCGGGTGCCGCGGGGCTTCGTCGTCGGCGACACTCCTCGGACCGCGATGGCGAAGCGGCGACACGCTGGAACGTGGTCACGATCCAACGGCCCCCGGCTGACGTCGTGCATGACCAGCACCTGCCCGAACCGTTGGCTGCACTGAACGGTCTGATCGACGTGCGATGGAGCATCGCGCCGGGCGGTCGAGGAACCGAGCTGCGCGCCCGACCCCACACCGACGGTCGTGATGAAGACGATGACGAGTTGCGTGGTGCTGTCCGGGTTGCGCTGCGCGAATCGAAGCAATTGCTCGAGGTGGGCCACGTGCTCACCAACCATCCCCAGCCCGAGGGGAGACGCCCGCACACCCCGGCCGGTGCGATCGTCGACGCCCTTGTGCGTCGTTCTCCGGAAGAGGGTGTGTTGTGAAGGCGCTGTGCTGGACAGGCATCAACAAGCTCAAGATCGAGAACGTCGACGAGCCCACCATCCTCGATCCCGGCGACGCAATCGTGAAGGTCACCCTCTCCGCGTCGTGCGGTTCCGACCTGCACCTGCTGGGCGGGTACGTGCCCGGCATGCGGGCCGGCGACATCCTGGGTCACGAATTCATGGGCGAGATCGTCGCCACCGGTTCCGGTGTGCAGCACCGCCGGGTGGGCGATCGGGTGGTGGTGTGCTCGTTCATGAGCTGCGGCCAGTGCTGGTATTGCCGAAATGAGCTGACCTCGCTGTGTGACAACACCAACCCGCACCCCGGGCTGGGGGAGGGGCTGTTCGGTGCGTCGACCGGCGGATGCTTCGGCTACAGCCAGATCACCGGCGGGTTCGCCGGCAGCCACGCCACCTACGTGCGGGTGCCCCACATCGACACCGGCGCGTTCCTCATTCCCGATGGAGTCTCCGACGAGCAGGCGGTGTTCGCTTCCGACGCTGTGCCCACCGGGTGGATGGGCGCCGATCTCGGCGGGGTGAAACCGGGCGACGTCGTCGCGGTGTGGGGAGCGGGCGGAGTGGGTCAGATGGCGGCGCGCGCTGCGATGCTGCTCGGCGCCGAGAAGGTCATCGTCATCGACCGGCTGCCCGAACGCCTCGAACAGGTTCGCACCGTGATCGGGGCGGAGACCCTCGACTACTCCTCCACCGAGGTGATGGCCGAGCTGCGGGAGCGCACCGGCGGCCGCGGCCCGGATGTCGCGATCGAGGCCGTGGGGATGGAAGCGCACAGTCAACGACCCGACTACCTTTACGACAAGGTCAAGACCATGCTGAAACTCGAGACCGACCGGCCCACCGCGGTGCGTGAGGCGATCATGGCCGCACGCAAAGGCGGCAGCGTGTTCGTGCTGGGCGTGTTCGGCGGGCTCGTCGACAAGTTCCCTCTCGGCGCCGTCATGAACAAGGGCCTCACCCTTCGTTCCGGGCAGCAGCACGGCCACCGGTACATCCCGATGCTCCTCGAGCGCATCGCGGCGGGCGAGATCAGCACGGGCCACCTCGCGACCCACGTGATGCCCCTCGAGGAGGCGCCTCGCGGGTACGAGATGTTCAAGACCAAGCAAGACGGATGCGTGCGGGCGGTGTTCCGGCCATGAGCGCGCCCCTGGACCAGTCCCGCGCACCCATCCTCGAGGGCCTCGCCGACTACCACCGACGATCCCGCTACGGGTTTACACCGCCGGGCCATCGGCAGGGCCGCGGCGCCGATCCGAGAACGATCGAGGTGCTCGGGGCCGACGTCTTCCGCGGAGACGTGCTTGCCTCCGCGGGCCTGGATGACCGGCTCTCCCGCAACGGCTACCTCGAGGATGCGCAGAAGCTCATGGCCGAGGCGGTCGGCGCCGACCACGCCTTCTACTCCACCTGCGGCAGCTCACTCTCCGTGAAGGCCGCCATCCTCTCGGTCACCCGCGGTGAGGGTGAGATCCTGATCAGCCGCGACGCCCACAAATCCGTCACCGCCGGGCTCGTGTTGTCGGGGCTGCAGCCGCGATGGATTCGGCCGTCGTGGGACGCCCGGCTGCATCTCGCGCATCCGCCGTCGCCCGAATCCGTCGAGGCCATGTGGCAGCGGCATCCGGATGCGTCGGCGGCCCTGATCACGAGCCCTACACCCTACGGAACCTGTGCCGATATCGCCGCGATTGCCGAGATCTGCCATAGGCGCGGCAAACCCCTCATCATCGACGAAGCGTGGGGCGCGCACCTGCCCTTCCACGACGACCTCCCGACCTGGGCGATGGATGCCGGGGCGGACATCTGCGTCGTGAGTGTGCACAAGATGGGTATGGGCCTCGAGCAGGGCTCCATCTATCACCTCCAAGGCGACCTCGTCGACCCGGTGCGGTTGAAGCAGTGCGCCGACGTTCTCGCGACCACGAGCGCCAACGTGCTCATCTACGCCGCCATGGACGGCTGGCGCCGACAGATGGTCGAACACGGCCACGACCTGATCAGCCGCACCCTGCAGCTGGTGCACGAGGTGCGCGAGCAGATCGACGAGATGCCCGGATTGCATGTGCTCGGCGACGAGCTCCTCGGCGCGGAAGCGTCGCACGAACTCGACCCCCTGCACGTGCTCATCGATGTGAGCGGCCTGGGTATCAGCGGCTACCAGGCCGCCGACTGGCTGCGAACGGAAGCGTCCATCGACATGGGTCTCAGCGACGCCACCCGCATCGAAGCCACTCTCTCACTCGCCGACGACGAGACATCGCTGAGCCTGCTCACCGACTCGCTCACCGCCCTCAGCGCCGCCGCACCCGCTTTTCCTGAAACACCCCCAGTGCGCCGGCCGAACCCCGAACAGCTGGAGCTGCCGACGGTTTTGCTGCCGCGGGACGCGTTCTTCGGGCCTGTCGAAGTGGTGCCGGCCATCGATGCTGCGGGCAGGATCGCGGCCGAACAGATCACGCCCTACCCGCCCGGTATCCCGGTGGTGTTACCGGGGGAGCGGATCAACGCTGCCGTGGTCGACTACCTGACATCCGGGGTCGCAGCGGGAATGGTCATCCCGGACGCGGCCGACCCCGACATCACGACGATCCGCGTCGTTCGCGACGAGCTCAGCACTCGACCCGGAGAAGACTGATAGGGCCGCGCCCTGCGGATGGAGCGACGGTCAGAAACCGCGCCGAGCACGACGCACAACGTCGCTTCGATCACCGAGGGTGTTGTCACCGACGCGATCTTCGGGCTTCCCCGGCGTAGCGTCGGCCGCTCTCTCGTCGCCAGTACCGCTCGCGGTGGGAGCGTCGCTCCGCGCTCCACGCTGCCGGCCCCGCCGCATCGAGAACACCACGATGGCGAGAATCACGGCAGCTATGGCCGCGATGATGATCCAGGTTCCCAGGTCGTACATTGCTTCCTCCTGACGAGCATCGGGAATGACATACACGTGTAGTTTACCGCGAGCCCTCAACGGCTCCCAGGAAAAGACTGCGCTACAGCGCTGCACTCGGCTTCCGGCTTCCGGCTTCCGGCTGCGGCGAGTTAGAGGAGAGGGTAGTCGTTCTCGAAATCGGAATACGGCTCGAACGGGTGATCGAGATCCCCGTCATCGCGGGTCTCTTCAGGCACCTCGGCGATCTCGAAGGTGATCGGCACTCCCGGGGATACGAGGATCGCGAGTTCTCGATTGCCGTAGAGAGTGACTCTCACGATATCTCCGCCCACGCGAACCGCCTCAAGCGCTGCGGCCTCGATGACATCGATGTTCTGATCCTGTGCGAGGGGATGGGGGGTGTCGCTCACGGTGATCGTTATGCGCTGCATGCGTCCTCCGCTTTCAGGTAAGCACGATGACGCGCACCTGGTAACCCCTCATCCCTCACTTCCAGCCAACACCGATATGAGAGCGGTGCCGTGCAGAGCACTGTGCACGGGGGCTGTCACAGTGCTAGACGCCCGGCGGCGAGCGGGCACGCGAAGGGGTCGCGGTCGCCGAGGCCGACCCGGTTGAGGTAGCGCACGACGATGCCGTAGGACTGGAACAGACCGGTTTCCAGATAGGGCACGTCCAGTTCCGCGCAGTACGCCGCGACGATCGGGGCGGCGTGGCGCAGGTGCGGTCGAGGCATGGACGGAAAGAGATGGTGCTCGATCTGGTAGTTCAAACCTCCCATCGCCACATCGATGGTGCGGTTGCCGCGGATGTTCCGGCTCATCATCACCTGACGGCGGAGGAAATCAATCTTCAGTTCCTTCGGGACAACTGGCATGCCCTTGTGGTTCGGGGCGAAGCTCGCACCCATGTAGACACCGAAAAGGGCGAGCTGTACGCCCAGGAAAGCGGCGGCGACGCCCGGTGACAGCACGAGGAATGCCAGTGCTGCGAACCCGCCGATTCGAATGGTGAGGAATGCGATCTCGATCCCACGTCTCTTGAGTGGCTCTCGGCCGAACACACGCTGCAACCCGGAGAGGTGAAGCGAGAGCCCCTCCAGCACGAGGATCGGGAAGAAGAACACCCCTTGATGAGCAATCAGCCACGATGCCGCGCGGCCGCGGCGTCGGGCCAGCCGTTCCGGTGTGAAGGTGATCACGGGAACCTCGATGTCCGGGTCCGAGTCGATCTTGTTCGGATTGGCGTGGTGCCGGGTGTGCTTGTGCTGCCACCACCCATAACTGAGACCCACGAAGAGGTTGCCCAGGATGAGGGTGGTCCAGTCGTTCCATTTGCCCGAGACGAAGATCTGCCGATGCGCGGCGTCGTGGCCGAGGAAAGCGATCTGCGTGAACAGCACCGCGAAGACGGCCGCCGTGATCATCTGCCACCAGGTGTCCCCGATGCAGACGAATGCGATGATGCAGGCGGCGAGGGTGACGGGAACGGCCGCGAGTTTGGTCCAGTAGTAGCCATAGCGGCGCCGCATAAGACCCGAGTCGTGGATGGTCTTCGCGAGAGCGGTGAAGTCGCTGGCTTGCCGGGACCCGACTGCCCGGGCACGGGTGCGGGTGACGTTGACGTTGGTTGGGATGGCGGCCACGATGGGCCTCCTCGCACTAGGACTGAGCGTGTCAGTCGTGCGCAAGAGGTCCGGGTGCGCTGGGATGAACGGTACGACCGGCCGGGATCACCGACAACCGGGTTGACGGCACACGAACCGTACCTGACTATGCACCGCTGCACATCTGTTGGCACGACTCGACGCTCATCGCAACCCCTCACGGTCGCCGATCCGGTGACGTATCTTCAAACACGAAGCCCTTTGTCGTTGCGCCCCGGACCTGGCGTGTTGCGCTCGACCGCTTCAGAGGCGGAAAAATCTCCGCCCACCATCCAAGGAGACACTTCCATGTCGAACTCTGCCCAAGGCGCTGCCACTCACAATCCCAGCAACAGCGTTGCTCGACGCGTTCTCACCGAGACGAAGTCGGCGTTCAAAACGACCGAGTTCTACATCTGGCTCATCGTCTCGGCAGCGATCCTGATAGCCGCCGCGGTCACCGATAACGGCGACGACGGCCAGGGCTTCGGTGCCGCCCAGGCCTGGCAGTACGTCGCGGTCGTCACCGCCGCGTACATCATCAGCCGTGGCATCGCGAAGGCCGGCACCCACGCTCGCGACAGCAACAACGACTAGCCCGCACCGGGCAATCGTTGAGAGGCCGTCCAACCCTCGGGTTGGACGGCCTTTGCTGTTCCAGCAGTTGGGAAACATGGACCTTTGGCGTTGTCGCGTGTAACTTGACGGTCATCGCTTGCTCGCCCCAGACCCCGGTGTTTTCGCGATCTAAGAAACGGGGCAGTGGTGGGCGTTGGCACCATAGAGCCAGCTTGCCACTGCCCTCGTAAGGGCAATGCAGTGGTCGAGGTCTGCGAAAGAGGGAGCCTGCGACCGCACCGAGCGGTGAAGCGGGTCGTCGGACTTGTCCAACTGGGCCCGCCGGCGCGGGCATGGGCGGAACGATTGGACGAATCCGCTACGTGCTCCGAATACGGATCGATCCTCCGAATGCGGTCCGGCGGAAGGCGGAATTCAACGCTCGGCTGGAGGCCAGAGCAAAGGGGGAGGCGCCCGCCTACGGCTGAGGTCAACACCTCAAGCATCGCTGGGAATGACGTCTACTTGCCGGTGATCCGGTGCAGGAAGCCCGCGACGGGGCGCTGTTGCTCGCCTTGCTGGGCGGCGAGCACGAGGAGCACGCCGGTGAGGGCCGGGAGCACCCACTGCAGAACCTTCTGCTTGCGCTGGGCCGAGACGAGCTTCCTGGAGGTCTTCGAGCCGGGCTCGGTGACTCCTTCGGCCCCTTCTTCGGCGTGCTTGCCGATGGTGGCCCCGAGGATGCCGGAGTAGAGGCTCGCGGCCGCTGCGACACCGGTGACTGCGAGCTTCACGGTGGTGTTCGACTGCGCTTCCTTTTGCGCAGCGAGGCGGCCTTTGTTCCCAGCGATGAGGCCGATTCCGCCGATCCCGTGGGCGAGGATCGCGACGAACTGCACCGGGGCCCATTTGGCCCAGCCCACGGAGGAGAGCCGCAGCCGCTCGGTCGGATCGTTCGCCTTGGCGGTGGCCCCGTTCAGGCCGACGGCGCCCATGAGGGTGCCACCGAACCAAGCGGCGAGGCCGAGGTCGTGCAGCGATCGAACGACGGTGTTGCGTTCCGACATGATGAGTCCCGTCTGGTAGATGAACTCTTACCCTCGGCCCGACGCCAATCCGAGCCAGTGGCTTGACTTATGCCACTCAGTCGGTGGCGATAGGTCGGGCGGTCGCACGGTTGATGAAATACAACACGACGCCGAGAAGAACGAACCCCCCGCCGAACAGCCACACGATCGGCTCCTGCTGAGTCAGCAACAGGATGCACGACAGCACTCCCAGCACAGGAACGAACGTCCAGACACGGAAATGCTTGTGCTCGACCCGGTCTTTGCGCAACACGAGCACCGCGACATTGGTGCTGATGAACACGAACAAGAGCAACAGCACGACGGCCGACGCCAGAGTAGCGAGATCACCCACAAGACTGAGGAGCATCGCGATGACCGTGGTAGCGACGATCGCCACCCACGGGGTGCGGCGGTTCGGGAGCACGCGCCCGAGCACTGCCGGGAGAAGACCCTGTTCCGCCATGCCGAAGGTGACCCGGCTGGTCATGATCATGGTCAGAAGTGCCCCGTTCGCCACCGCCACCAGGGCGATCAGGCTGAAGAGCCAATCCGGCACCGGGAACCCGGTGGCACCGACGACCGCGAGCAGCGGCCCCGACGAATCGGCGAGATCATCGGCCGGTAAGGCGATCGCGGATGCGAGGCCCACGAGCACGTAGACGACTCCGGCGGTCAGCAGGGCACCGATCAGCGCGCGCGGATAGATCCGGGAGGGGTCGCGGATCTCTTCGGCGACGTTGGCGGAGGTCTCGAATCCGACGAAGGAGTAGTAGGCGATGATCGCGCCGCCGAGAATCGCCAACCCGGGGGAGGTCCCTTCGGGGAACTGCGTCACCCGGGAGAGGTCGCCGCCTCCACCGCCGAGCATCGCCGCGACCGCGACGACGACGATGACGAGCCCGGAGACCTCGATGACCGTCATCACCACATTGCTCTTCAGCGACTCGCTGATGCCGCGTGCGTTCAGGGCGGCGACCAGCACCAGGAACACCATGGCCGTCGGAATGGGCGGGACGTTGATGAACGTCTGCAGGTATTCGCCGGCGAAAGCGAGAGCGAGGCCCGCGGCGCTGATGACCCCGGCGGACAGCATGCTGAACCCGACGAGGAAGGAGATGATCGGTGGCTTGAACGCGCGCTGCGCGAAGATCGCCGCGCCGCCTGCCTTCGGGTACTTGGTCACGAGCTCGGCGTAGGAGCCCGCGGTCAGTAGTGCCAGTACCAGGGCGACGGCCAGCGGCGCCCACAGCGCGCCACCCACCTCGCCGGACAGGACGCCCATCAGAGCGTAGATGCCCGCGCCGAGCACGTCGCCGAGGATGAAGAGGAACAGCAGTGGGCCGGTGATGCGACGCTTCAGCTTCGTCTCGCCGCCGGCGGCCTCGGTCGCCGTTTCGCTGTGAGCCGTCATCGACCGCATCCATTCGATCCGCCCGATCGGGGAAGCTGCATGTTGAGCACGAGGTGCCACCTTTCGATTTCGCTGGCGAACCTACGGAGACGACCGATGCACCACGAGGGGCTGGACAACCGACGCTCGACGCCATATGGGCGGCTCCGGGTCGGACAGCACGTCGCCGGACCCTGTGAGCGATCGGGTATTGCGAGGCAGCGGTCCTCAACGGCACAGTTGGGCGTATGCCGCGCTTCGTCCCTCTGCCAGACAGGGATGGCCCTGCCGGCAGCGCGCGGATGTGGATCAATCCCGAGCACATCGTGTCGCTCGTGCCGAAGGTCCACCGGGATGGCACCCACCACATCCTGCGGGTTGAGATCAAACTCGTGGGCACGCCGGCCTTCGACGCGTGGCTGGGCAAATTCGACTCCGGAGCTGATGCCGACACGTGCTGGGGGGAGTTCTTGCGCGCCCTCGGCAGCCAAGCGCCCACGGAGGCCTAATCCGTCGCTATTGACATAACGGTCATTCTCAGCGACCCGCGATGAACTGGGTGACAGTTTTGGTTCGTATGGGCGCGACCGCATTCTGACCACACTTGCGTAAATCGTACTGACTCTACGGCCGTCGAATTGAACGAAGATCCTTGATTTTCCGCGGGCTGTCGCGTATTCCGGTCTGTTCAGAGGTACAGATAGATTTCAAATCCCACCGTCTCGGTGGGTGGAACTCAGCTCGGTACGCTGAGGTAGGCAAACGACTGTGGTACTGCGGGCTTCGGGTCAATCTCAGCGAGGGCGAGCGCGTCGGCGAACCGTTCCGCCTCCGACACCACGATCGCTACGGCTGTATGCGCATCTCCGTAGTAAGCAAAGAAATCATCGTGATTGATCTCACCGATGTCTCCGAATCGAGCCCAAATCGACGCGGGTGAGCCGGTGACGATCTCGCCAACAGTGAACTTCCCGATCACCTTGCTAGTCGGCGCCGTGGCGTATACCCAGACCGTCCTGATGTCGTCAGCGAGTCGCCGCTTTCGGAACTCCACGCGCTTGTCACCATTCATGATCGCGTCCGCCCACTTCTGGTGAATCGCCATCAATGCGATGCGCTTAGTTGCTGCTCCACCCATGCAGCGCCCTCCTCATTTCTTACGCGGACTATCGACTGCGGCCACGTCGTAACGACCCTATTCGAGACGAGCTCGCGGAGTGGCCAAGGAGGGACGATAAAGCGGTCGTGGCGGAACAGGATGGTGAGTACGTCGCGTCCGCCTCGATGAAGGCCCGCCACATCACTCGCAGAGTAGACGGTCCGCTTGAACGACAACTCGATCGTTTCGATTGGATCGCTTGATCGCTGCGATTTTTCAGCAACGCCGACCGCGACTACTGCGCCATCGCCGCGCACGCCGCCCTGGCTGCGGTAGAAGAGGAGTGTAGAGCCTGCGGGAATGTTCTTGGTGGGACTGTGGCATAGGTAGGCCTTTCTGATTGCATTGCCGTGGGCCTTTGGACTGGAGAAGGTATCTGCAAGCATCATCGACCCGGATGCCCCGACCACGGTGGCGTCTGGAAACAGATCCACGTACCAGCTCGGAGTGATGGGGATTAGGTACATTGGCTGTCCCGAACCGACGGCGGGCGGACCGTAACGAATGTGATACTCGAGTCCGCTTGATGACGTCAGTTCATCCGGATCGAGTTGCTTGAGGTAAATGCGCTCGTCGTCTCGACCCGTCTTGGCTCCAGCGTCGAAGAACCCGAAGTCAGCGAGAAACTCGAGTAGCCGTTCCTGCTTCGCGTTGACTTCGACAAAGAGATCGCTCGGCCGACCAGGCTCGGAGGCCGCCCAGCGCAGCACCGCCTTCAAAAGCAACTCACCTAAGCGCCGCCCTCCGGCGCCTTCGCTAATCTTGAAGGTGGATAGCTTTATCGCTGAGTCGTCGGCTCGGGTTGGATGCGTGTCCCGCATTTTCAACAGCGCGAGGGCCTCATAGCTGCCCTCAGGAGACCGGATGATCCATGCCCGACGCGAGTTCGATTCGCGTTTGACTCTCTGAAGCCAGCTGTCGAAGCTCGGACTGTAGTCCGCTCGAAGCGACCCGAATATCTCTTGTCTTTCGTCTAGTTCGTATGTCTTCACGGCTTCGACCATGGGTGGGGGTGGTGGCGACTCTGGATGCCAGGCGGCAAGCTGTACTGCGGCCTCACCCGGTCGCAGTGTTCGGAGTTCATGGCCCAGACGAATCGCCCGTTTGCGTAATCGCTCGTCGCTAGTGATGAAGAAGTGAACAGCACCGCTATGAAGGGCCGTGAGTATGCGAGCGTCGCGCTGGTCGTGGGGGTTCGGGCTTGCCGGAAAGACCGCCCAAACCTCATCGGGAACCGGCATCTCCGACAGCGCGGGGTACTTGGAGAAGGCAGCGACATTCTGCGCTCTGTGAGCCGCGGAGGTGGTCTGTTGAAGATCGTCGAGTGTGGCCGGATGGACGTATACCCGGTGTCCATTTTCGGCCGCGATTCGGAGAAGCTTGCTGACTGCGGGCTGTTGGTCCTCTAATTGGCCGTTGAAGGGCTCGGCTGAGATCACTATGTTCGAGTCGATTAGAAACGACATCTCGGCCTGCATCCATGCCCCCTAGGCAGATGCTAGTGGGCGCCACACTTGTTGAATGGCAACGCAGGCCTATCGGCGTGGTGTCGTATCACATGTCAGCGAATCCGATTCCTCAGGCCACCTCACATTAAGCTGCCACAGTGTTCTAAGTCACAACGTTGCGCGTGACTACATGTTGACTACATCGCTGTCGAAACCATCGCCCGCCGATGTGATCATGCGAGTGCTTAGTTCCGCAAGGTGGAGGGTATCGCCCGGCCTACCCCCACGATTCCGGTGGTCAACTTAGAGTTCAAATCCCACCGGTACCGCCACCGCGAAAGCCCCGTAGGTCCCTGAAGCAAGGGAATGCGGGGCTTTTTCCGCGATGGACGAGTGAAGTTGCAACTCGACGGCCGGTCCATCGGCCGCACGCGAACCGGCCGCCGCAAGACGCCGTGACTCCACCCGCTATCGGCCAGCCTCACCTGTACTGCTGTAGCCCATTAGTGTCGATGTTGTGACTCGAATCCGTCCTTCGTCGTTGATCGGGGCATGACCGTGCCGACGCAAGAGGTGACTTCGGGTCGCTTGACCTTGCTGGTGACCCGGGTGCTGGCGCCGAACCCCGGCCCGATGACCCTGGAAGGCACGAACACGTACGTCATCCGGCATCCGGATTCCCGCGGCGGCGTCGTGGTCGACCCCGGGCCGGATGACGACGACCACATGCGGGCCGTGTCGGGACACGGCGACGTGCACCTGATTCTGCTCACCCACTTCCATCCTGATCACACCGAGGCAGCGGGGCGGCTCTCTGCCCTGACGGGAGCGCCCGTACGGGCGATCGACCCCGACTTCTGCATCGCGGCCGACGCGTTGCAGCCCGATGAGGAGATCATCGCTGCGGGTACTCGCATCCGGATCGTTGGCACTCCTGGCCACACGGCCGATTCGGTGAGCTTTCACCTCGAGGAGGATCGTCGGCTCGAACAGGGACCGCTCGGCGCGTCCGAGGGATCGATGTTGACCGGCGACACCATCCTCGGGCGGGGCACGACGGTGATCGCGCAACCCGACGGATCGATCGGCGAGTACTTCACGTCATTGGAGCGCCTGGCGCAGTTCGGATCGGCGCTGGTGCTCCCGGGTCACGGGCCGATGCTTGACGACCTGTCCGCGGTCGCGGTGCAGCACCACGCGGTTCGAACCGAGATGCTGCGCGCGGTCGAGGGTGTGGTGAGCAGATTCTCCGAGTCGTCGCCGCCGCGCGAGGTCACGGTCGAAGCGGTGAGCGATGCGGTCTATTCGACCCTGCCGCGCCACCTGCGTTTCGCCGCGGAGATGAGTGTCTCGGCGCAACTCGCGCACCTCGGCGTGCCGGTGCGGTCTGGCGTTGCAGCGCTGGACAGCGCGGGCGTGACCGCTTCCGAGCCTCATGCGCTGAGCAACACCGCGCGCGTGGGCGCCCATGCGACACCGGTCAGCGCGACCAGTTCGCTCGGAGCCTGGCTCGATCATCCGGAGGGCGGGCCACTGGTGCGGAATCTGTTCGGTCAGGCCGGCGTCGACGAGGCGGTCGTGGCCCCGCTCGCGAAGCTTCCGCTGCAAACGCTTGTGACCCTGAGTCAGGGCCGGCTTACGCAAGAACTCGTCGACGACCTCGTGCGTCGCGCCAATTCCCTCGGAGACGGATCCGACGGACGACCTCAAAGCGCAGTGTGAAGCGGGGGGCGTCGGGCCGGGCGGTGCACGTCGTGAACTTTCGCCACTCAGGGTGTGGCCGGCGCGCGCGGTGCAGAACCGGCGCCCCGGGCCACACTGGAAGAAATGACCCCACACACCGCTCGCTCCGCCCGAACACCCTTCGATCTCGTGCAGGTGCGGGGCGCCCGCGAGCACAATCTGCAGAACGTCGACGTCGATCTGCCCCGCGACGCCCTCGTGGCCTTCACGGGAGTCTCGGGGTCGGGCAAGAGCTCGCTGGCGTTCGGCACGATCTACGCCGAAGCCCAACGCCGGTATTTCGAGTCGGTTGCCCCGTATGCCCGCCGCCTGATCGACCAGGTCGGCGTGGCCGACGTCGACTCCATCGAGGGGCTGCCGCCGGCAGTGGCTCTGCCACAGCAGCGCACGGGCGGCAGTGCGCGTTCGACCGTCGGCAGCGCCACGACCATCTCCAGCGTGGTGCGCATGCTCTACTCGCGCGTGGGCACGTACCCCGAGGGCGCCCCGATGCTCTACGCGGAGGACTTCTCGCCCAACACCGTGCAGGGCGCCTGCCCCACCTGCCACGGCATCGGCCGTGTCTTCGACGTGCCGCTCGAGCTGATGGTGCCCGACGACTCGCTGACCATCCGTGACGGAGCCCTGGCCGCCTGGCCCACCGCCTGGCACGGCAAGCAACTGCGCGACAGTCTGATCTCACTCGGCTACGACATCGACGTGCCGTGGCGCGACCTCTCCGAAGAGCAGCGCACCTGGGCACTGTTCACCGACGAGTCGCCGCAGGTGCCCATCTTCACCGACCGGTCGCCCGCCGAGGTGCGCAAGGCCGTGGCCGCCGGCCGCTCGCCGCGCTACATGAGCACCTTCCTCGGGGTGCGGCGCTACGTGCTCGAC
This sequence comes from Herbiconiux daphne, assembly GCF_024979295.1. Classification (GTDB taxonomy): domain Bacteria; phylum Actinomycetota; class Actinomycetes; order Actinomycetales; family Microbacteriaceae; genus Herbiconiux; species Herbiconiux daphnes. The sequence goes on from NZ_JANLCJ010000001.1 coordinate 357,710, forward strand.
ACGTTCGCCAACTCCAAGAGCGCCCGGATGCGCGAGCGCGCCTCGTCGTTCATGAGGAGCGTGCGCTGCCCGACCTGCGGCGGCCGACGGCTCAAACCCGAGGCCCTGGCCGTGACCTTCGAGGGTCGCGCCATCACCGACGTCGCGGCGATGCCGCTCGACGAGGTGGCGGAGCTGATGGCCGTCGCGCTGGAGCCCGACTGGGAGCCGCTCGGGGCGGGACCCCTGGCTCCCGAGAAGCGACTGGCCGCCCAGCGGCTCGTGGGCGAACTGCTCGCCCGGCTGTCTCCGATCACCGACCTCGGCCTCGGCTACCTGTCGCTCGACCGCACCACGATCACGCTCTCCTCGGGCGAACTGCAGCGCATGAGGCTGGCCACGCAGGTGCTCTCGCAGCTGTTCGGCGTGGTGTTCGTGCTCGACGAGCCCTCGGCGGGACTCCATCCGGCCGACACGACCGCGCTGCTCGGCATCCTGCGCCGACTGCGCGACAGCGGCAACACCGTATTCTTCGTCGAGCACTCCCTCGACGTCATCCGCGAGGCGGACTGGATCGTCGACATCGGCCCGGGCCCCGGTGCGGCGGGCGGACGTGTGGTCTACTCGGGCGAGCTCGAGGGCCTTCGCAAGGCCGAGGAGTCGGTCACACGACGGTACCTTTTCGATGACGGTCCCTCCGCCGCGACCGTGCCCCGCGCATCCGCCCCTCGCGTCGCCGACGGCGTTCTGAAACTCAGCGACGTGACGCGCAACAACCTGGCGGGGCTGTCGGTGTCGTTCCCGCTGGGCTGCCTGACGGCGGTCACCGGCGTCTCGGGGTCGGGCAAGTCGACGCTGGTGAACCAGGCCGTGCCGGAGCTGCTTCGGGCCAGTCTCGCCAGCGAGGTCGACGAGCGTGAGAGCGGGTCGAGCGCCGAGACCACGGCAACGGATGCGCCCGCCGACGCACTGCTGCTCACTCCCGCACCCGAGGCCACCGCGGGGCACGCCTCCGGGCCGGCCGATCGGCTGAGGCGGGTCGTGCAGGTGAGTCAGAAGCCGATCGGGCGCACGCCGCGATCGAATGTAGCGACCTACACCGGCCTGTTCGATCGCATCCGGACCCTGTTCGCAGCGACCCCGGAGGCCCGCAAGCGGCGGTATGCCGCGAGCCGATTCTCGTTCAACCTGCCGAGCGGCCGGTGCCCGACGTGCAAGGGCGAGGGCACGATGGAGGTCGAGCTGCTGTTCCTGCCGACGGTGCATGCGCCCTGCAGCACCTGTCACGGCGCCCGGTACAACAGCGAGACGCTCGAGATCCGGTTCGAGGGCTTGTCCATCGCCGAGGTGCTCGGCCTGAGCGTCACGCGCGCCCGCGAGCTGTTCGCCGACGACGCCGAGGCGACGCGGCACCTGGATGCGCTGCTCGATGTCGGGCTGGGCTACGTCGCGCTCGGGCAGCCGGCGACCGAGCTGTCGGGCGGCGAGGCGCAGCGGGTGAAGCTCGCCTCGGAGCTTCGTCGCGTGCAGCGCGGCGACACGCTCTACCTGCTCGACGAGCCGACGTCGGGGCTGCATCCGGCCGACACCGACCGCCTGCTCGAGCATCTGCAACAGCTGGTCGACGGCGGCAACACGGTGATCATGGTCGAGCACGACATGCGGGTGGTGGCCCAGGCCGACTGGGTGATCGACCTCGGCCCGGGCGCGGGCGACGCCGGCGGCCGGGTGATGGCCGAGGGCACGCCGCGCGAGGTCGCGGTCGCCCACCCGAGCGTCACGGCGCCGTTCCTGGCCGCGGCGCTACCGCCCCGCTGATCTCACCACAGCAGGCCTGAGGTCAGCTGCTTCTGGGCGAGGAGGCACGGCGGCGGAAGAAGGACGGCCCTTGGTCGTAGCCGTGGCTGGTGATGCCGTAGAACACTGGCAGGAGGAGGAAGATCACCGAAGCGACCAGCGGATGAATCAAGACGCCCGCCGCTCCCGCCGCGAGGTACAACACGACACCCACGAGCGCACGCGGGCGTTCGTTGGCGAAGTACGAATCGTGCACATGCTCCTTGGTGAGGTCGGGATGGCGGGCCAAGTAGGAGAAGAAGACGAGCCACGCCAGACAGAGCAAGGCCCCGACGAGGGCGTAGAGCGCGACAGCGACGCGTTGGTCGTCCGGGTTGCCGGTTCTGGCGGTGTTGGCGATCACCGCTGTCGGCCACGGCACCAGCGCGAGCGTCGCCAGGATTCCGAGGTTCGCCCACTGGAGGCCGATGTCCATCTCGCGGATTCGGGTGAAAGCGGCCTTGTGATTCAGCCAGATCACGGCGAGATACACGTACGAGGCCGCGTATGCGAGGTACGTCGGCCACTCGTCCAGAAGCCCGGCGAGCAGCCCGCCCGGCTCGGTGTCGGGCGGCCGCAGATCGAGAACGAGAAGGGTGATCACGATCGCAATGACGGCGTCGCTGAAGGCCATCGCGCGGCCAGGGTCCGCACGGCTGAAGTCGTCCGACCCGGCTCGCGTGCGGCCGTCTTCGCGTGGTTCCACCGGATCCACCCTCCTTGACGCTCTACTATTTCTTCGCAGACGCCAGGTCGGGGTGCAGGACGACCTTGGTCCAGCCGGCGTCACGGTTGTCGAAGTGCTCGTAGGCATCCGGCGCGTCCTCGAGCGAGAGCTCGTGGCTGACGATCCAGGATGGCGTCGCCTTGCCGGCGACGATCAGGTCGCGCAGCTGCCGGTTGTAGCGCTTCACGGGGCATTGGCCGCTGCCGAGCTTCTGCCCGCGGAACCAGAACTCACCGAAATCGAAGGCGACCTCGCCATGCTTGGCCAACTCGTCCGCGGCTCCCGGATCCTGAGGGATGTAGACCCCCACGACGCCGATCTCCCCGGTGAAGCGTACGGATTTGACCAACCGGTTCAAGGTCAGACTCGGGTCCTCATTCCCTTGTGGATCGTGAGCCTGGTAGCCGACGCACTCGCACCCGTTGTCAGCGCCCAACCCCATCGTCATGTCGTTGACCGCCTCCACCGGGTCGACCGCGGAGTCGTCGATCGGGATCGCTCCGATCTCCTCGATGAGCTTCAGGCGGTCGGGGTGCCGATCAACCACCATGACCCTGCTCGCGCCCTTGATGATGGCCGAATACGCGGCCATGCAGCCCACGGGTCCGGCACCGTAGATGACGGTCTGGTCGCCCGGTTTGACGTGGGCGAGTTCGGTGGCGTGGTACCCGGTGGGGAAGATGTCGGCGAGCATCACGTAGTCCGCCTGCTTCTCCTCGGCATCCTCGCCGAGCCGGAGGCAATTGAAATCGCCCCACGGCACACGCAGCAGGTCGGCCTGGCCGCCGGCCCAGGGCCCCATGTCGGCGAAGCCATATGCGGCGCCGGCCCACTCCGGCACCGGTTGGGCGGTCAGACAGTAGTTGGTGAGGCCGCGCTCACAGTTCTTGCAATGTCCGCACGCGACGTTGAACGGGATGACGACGTAGTCGCCGACCTTCACCTTGTCGACGCCGTCGCCGACCTCCACGACCTGGCCGAGATTCTCGTGACCGAACCAGCGGCCGGTTTCGAAGTCGGTTCGGCCCTCGTACATGTGCAGGTCTGAACCGCAGATGTTCGTGGTCGTGATGCGCACGAGCACGTCCGTAGGACGCTCGATCCGCGCGTCCGGCACGTCGATGACACTGACACTGCGCGGGCCCTCGTAGACGACTGCTCTCATTTTTTTCTCCTCCTCGAGACGGAGGGCGGATTCTTCCGAGAGGCGCCCTCGGGTGATCGCCGTCATCATAGGCATCGGCTGCGCCGTGCTTGTAGGGGGTTCACAGGAGCGGTCAACAGGAGGAGAATCGACAGCCCGAAGCCCTACGACCTCGGAGTGACCAGCCACCTGGTGCGTGATGCCTATCTCGAGTGAATCGCGCTGAAGTAGTCCTGGTCCGGAGTGCTGTGGGCGATCTTGCCATCCTCATCGGTGACGATCATCCCGGTCGAACTGTCGGCCGAGGCGCTGAGCGTTTCAAGCCAGATGCGGTTGATCGCCGGCACCCGGCCGCCGAGGAACTTGAAGTAGATCGGAATGCTCGGGGTGAGCCAGATCGACGCGCGGCCATCTCCGACGGCGGGGGAGTCTTTCCACGACATGAGAAAACAGTCACCGCGGTGAAACTTCTGGATGATGACGATCTGCACATGAGTGAGCACCCGGTCGTCGAAACCGACCCGCGTGCCGTCGTATGTGAGGTGGCCCATGAGTTCTCCCGGGACGGCTCGGACCGCAAATAAATCCCCCAGCAATGCCGCGGGTGCCCCAGACGCCTACCGTTAGTGTGCTCCTTCCGGGGCGCCGAAGTCCATCGTGCCCGGATCGCTCTCGCGGATCGTGTCCGCGATCGAACGACTCGTGCTGAGGACCTCCGGCGACTCGCGGCCATAGACCTGTCGTTCCGCGTCCACCAGTTCTTCGAGCAGTTCGATCGCGCTCCGGGGGTCGCCCCGTTGTCGTTGAGCGTGAGCGAACGTCCGGAGCAGATCGCGGTCGCGCTGATCGCTGAGGTCGAGTCGTCGGTGGGTATCGTCGCCCAGGCGCGCGATCGCCTCGTTCTCCTGGTGGAGATCGCTGAGAACGCCGACGAGGGCGCGACTCGCGTCGACGAATTCGCGGTCGTCGAGATCGGCCTGGTAAGCCAGCAGGAGACGGCTCGCTTGCGCGGCGCGATCCGCCGGAGCGTCGCCGTCGGCGATGAGGCGCTTTGCTTCGTCGATGAGTGCGGCACGCACCCGGATGCGCTGTGGCGCCTTGGCGAACTCGTTGGCGGCGAGGTTCATCTGAGCCACATCGTGGAACTGCGAGAAGAAGTCGTCGACAGGGCGCACCCAGGCGCGCTCGATCGCGCTCCCGGCCACGTGCCCTCCGAGCCGATCGTCGCCGAGGTGCGCGAACGCGGCATCCAGCATCACCCGATCCCAGGATCGACTGTCGGTGGCATCGGCGGAGACAATCGAGGGAATGGCCAGGGTCGCCAGCGTCAGCCGCTCCCGTTCGGGTTCGCCGAGCCGTTCCCATGCCGTCTTGTAGAGGTCGGCCACTTTGCCCGAGAGTTTTTCGAGGTCGACCGGGTCGATTTCGAGAACGTCTTCGTCGGGGTCGCCGTAGGTCTCGAGCACCAGTTCGAGAGCGAAGGGGTTCCGGTAGGTAGACAACAGGGTGTCGCGTGTATAAGGGCTGACCTGCTCGTAGTGCGAGCTCATGATCGAGGCGAGGTCGGCGGTCTCCAACGCCCGAAGTGACGCTTCTGGCGGGAAAGGCGACGGCAGGGGAGCCGTCTCTTCATCGACGCGAATCAGCCGCTCACCGGCCCCGCTCATCGCGCGCACGAGACCGGGGTTCGCGTCGATGACGCCGGGCCACCCGGTGGTGAGGATCATCACTGGGGCGTCGCGCCGAATCAGGCGCTCGAGGAGCTCGACGAGGAGGTCGTCGGCGTCGTGCACGTCTTCCACGAAGAGCACGACGGGAACCAGAGGAGCGATCTTGGTGAGAAACGACTCCACCTCGTCGACCTCGGAGGGCTGGTACACGATCGCCTCCGCGCTGCGGAGGTTCTTGCTGCGGGCCCGGGCGGCCTTGCTCTGCTCGACGCCTTTCCGAACCAGCCAGCTCATCGCCGAGAATCCCGGCAGCGCTCCGCCGACGAGCTCGGCGGCTTTCGTCAACCCGTAGTCGGCGACCGCGGTCACGCCGTCTTCGAGCACCTTCGCGCGGAGGGCCAGGAACGCGGGATGGGCGAACTTATCGACGAAGCCGGCCCGATACCACCAGGCGTTCTCGAGGTGGTCGACGTGCTTGCGCAGCACCGCGACATCCTGAAGCAGCGACTCGGTGGGGGTGCCGTTCCGCATGCCACAGGAGATTCCCCACCACAGGTAGTCGGGCCGGCTCAACGGCACGTGCTCGAAGTCGGGCGGGTTGACGACTTTGCGACGCTCGGAGACCCTCGAGCGATCGGCCGAGATCGACCGCGGCCAGTAGGCCGGCTCGGTCTGGCGCGTTCGGGCCAGCGCGGAGTAGAACTCGCGGGCGATGCGAGTCTTGCCCCACCCGGTCGGCGCCTCCAGCGAAACCCAGACGGAATGCTGGTCTCTGCGCGTCTGATCGTACGAGTCGAGCAGACCGGCCGCTATTCCTTGCCGGCCCGGGCCGACGAACTCTGCTTCGTGAGAATCGGATGCCACGTCACACTCTCTTCCTCTGCGCCTTCGAACGGGCGCGGCTCAGCGCAGGCCGTCACGCAGGGCCGCCCGGGCGCGCACGGCGATGTGGAGGTTGAGCCGGGAGTCCGGGTCGGCGAGGTCACGGCCGGTCAGGTCACGGATGCGCCCGAGCCGGTATCGCAGGGTGCTGCGGTGAATGATCAGCGCGCCTGCCGTGCGGTCGTAGTTGCCGCCGCAATCCAGATACACGCTGAGCGTGTGGACGAGCTCGGAATGATGATCCCGGTCGTGCTCGACCAGTGTGCCGAGCCACTCGTCGAGGTACCGGTTGAGCTCGAGCCCGTCATTCGAGGTGTCGAGGATGCGGAGCAGGCCGAGGTCGTCGTGGTTGGAAAGACCGTAGGGGCGGGACGACTCGACTCGGATCTTCAATGCTCTGCCGGCCTCGGCGAAGGAGCGCGGCAGATCGTCGGCGATGCAACATCCGCCCACACCGATCGTGCCCCGTTCGCTGAACAGCGCCGACGACAACCTCTCGTAGAGGCTTGAGAGGTCGGTGCGGTCGGCCACGATCGCGAGCACGGTGTCTGCTCGACGGGAGATGAGGGCGGGCACTCGCATCGCCGCCAGTTCGTGGCCGAGCGCCGTGCCGAGATCGAAGCCGTTGGGTGAGGGGTGCTGCCAGGACACGAGCACGGCGCGTTGCGGGCCACTGAGGTCGAAATGGAGCATCTCAGCACGGGCACCGGCGTCGATGACATCGGCGCCGGCGACGAGGTCGTCGGCGAGGTCACGACCCAACCGGATCTCGACCTCCGCGACGCCTCGGTGGTGCACGAGCTCGACGGCGATCATCGCACTGGCGTGCTCGACCGCGAATCGATCGTCATCGGAGCGGTCGTCATCCGGATCCAAGATGCCGATCACGCCGACGGTCTCCTCGCCCGCGCGGATCTCGGTCGAACGCCATCCGGGCGTCAGAACGCCGGCAGGCGCCCGCAGGTTGGACGGCGCAGGCGAGCCGTCGACTCCGACGAAGGCGCGCTCGTTACCGAACGAATCCTGGAGTGCAACTGATCGGCGCGTGACGGCGCTCAATGCGGCGACGATCTGCGCCTCGCCGTTGCCCGTGCCCGCAGCAGCGACGAAGGAGTCGAGAATCAGCTGGTGGGTGTTGAGTCGCACGACCGTCGCCGCCAACGTGCGGTTCACGCCCTCCCTCGCCTCGCCGAGCTGCCGCAGCTCATCGACACGGTGACGCTCGCGGTCGATGAGCTCGGACGTGGCCAGCGCCGCGCCGGTCGGTTCGGCCAAGGCGCAGAGCAGGAACAGCGCCTGGGGCGACGGCTCGACCGTGGTCTGCAGCACCAAGGCGCCTTTGACCTTGCTGGTTCCCCGCAAGAACAGAGCGTATCGCCAGCCTCGGCCGGTCTTGAGTGCCCCGCTCGACCCGGCGCACGACTCCACGAGGAGGTCAAGGCGCCGGTTCGCCCTGCCCGAGTAACGGGCGAGCCGATCGCCCTCGGCGACGTACGCGGCTACAACGGTGCATCCGGCGATCGTCTTGGCCGCCGCGGATGTGAGACGCAGGGTGCGGCGGGTGGTGGGCCGCTCGAACATCGTCGAACCCACCCTGAAGAGGTCGTACAGGTCTGACCGTGCCTTGGCATCGAGGTCGGCTTGCGCGACTGGTTCCAGGTCGCTCAGTGCGCACATGATGGTGAACTCCGCACCCCAAGGCTAGCCGCTTTCGAGTGGGCCCGACAGGGCGATGCCCGGCACTTCTTTGGCTTCGACGGGTCGAAGAGACGCCGCCGCCCTCGCGGCACACTCGGCTTCAGCGGGATCGTTCCCGCCGGAGCCAGGAGGATGTCATGACGCTGATGGGATTCGACCGGATGAGCGATGTCGACCGGGCGGTCGAACAAGCGCTGGGCGCCAATCGGCGCACGCGCGCCGTGCCGCTCGAGGGCTATCGGCGCGGCGAACACTATTTCGTGGTCGCGGATGTGCCGGGAACCGACCCCGCCGATGTGGATGTGCGCGTCGAACGCAATGTGGTCACCATCACCGTGCACCGCCGGCCCACCTTCGGACCCGACGACGTGCTGCTCATCGACGAGCGTCCGCGCGGTGAGTTCGTGCGCCAGCTCTTCTTGGGCGACAGCCTCGACAGCTCGAAGCTCTCGGCAGACTTCCGGAACGGCGTGCTCACGCTGCACGTTCCGGTCGACGAGTCGAGCAAGCCGAGGCGCGTCGACATCACTTCGGCGCCGAGCGACCGCGAAGGTCATGCGGTCGCCGTCGGTACTGATGCGGAAGTGAAAGGGGATCTCTGATGGCCAAAGCAGTCGGCATCGACCTCGGCACCACGAACTCGGTGATCGCCGTCTGGGAAGGGGGAGAGGCGAAGGTCATCCCCAACGCAGAAGGAGCTCGCACGACCCCGTCGGTGGTCGCGTTCACCGACACGGGTGAGCGACTCGTCGGTCAGCTCGCCCGACGGCAGGCGATCCTCAACCCGAAGGGCACGATCTCGTCGGCCAAACGCTTCATCGGACGAAAATTCGACGAGATCGACGAAGAGGCCAAAGCGGTCGGCTTCGACATCGTGCCCGGGCCGAACGGCGAGGCGCGCTTCACGATCCGCGACAAGCTCTACTCGCCGGAGGAGATCAGCGCTCTCGTGCTGCGCAAACTTGTCGACGCCGCCGCCAAGTTCCTCGGCGAGAAGGTGACCGAGGCGGTCATCACAGTCCCCGCCTACTTCAACGACGCTCAGCGCACGGCGACCAAGGATGCCGGCCGCATCGCGGGTCTCGAGGTGCTCCGCATCATCAACGAGCCCACTGCGGCCGCCCTCGCCTACGGCTTGGACAAGAAGGAACACGAGACGGTGCTCGTGTTCGACCTCGGCGGCGGCACTTTCGACGTCAGCCTGCTCGATGTCGGCGACGGCGTGGTGGAGGTGCGCTCGACCGCGGGCGACACCCACCTCGGCGGAGACGACTTCGACCGTCGCGTGGTCGACTATCTCGCCGACGAGTTCCAGAAAGCGGAGAGCATCGATCTTCGCAACGACCCGCAAGCGCTCCAGCGGCTGTTCGAGGCGGCCGAGAAAGCCAAGGTCGAACTCAGCACCGTGAGCCAGACCCAGGTCAGTCTGCCATTCATCACGGCGGATGCCGCCGGCCCGAAGCATCTCACGACGACACTGAAGCGCGCCACCTTCGAGAACATCACCGCCGACCTCGTCGAGCGGTGCCTCGGCCCGGTTCGCCAGGCGATGCAAGATGCGAAGGTCACGGACAACGACATCGACGAGGTCATCCTGGTCGGCGGCTCGACGAGGATCCCGGCGGTGCAGAACCTCGTCAAGCGACTCACCGGTGGCAAAGACCCCAACATGACCGTGAATCCCGACGAGGTCGTCGCCGTCGGGGCGGCCATCCAGGCGGGCGTCTTGAAGGGCGAGGTCAGCGACGTTCTCCTGCTCGACGTGACCCCGCTGTCGCTCGGTGTCGAGACGCGCGGCGGCGTGATGACGAAGATCATCGAGCGCAACACCACCATTCCGGCGCGCCGGAGCGAAGTGTTCTCCACCGCCCAAGACAGCCAGGACTCCGTCGAGATCGTGGTGCTGCAAGGAGAGCGGGAACGAGCCGCCGACAACCGCGTGCTCGGCCGCTTCACCCTGACGGGCATCCGGCCTGCGCCGCGCGGCGAACCACAAGTGGAGGTCACCTTCGACATCGACGCGAACGGCATCCTGAACGTGAAGGCGCGTGACAAGGACACCGGCGCCGAGCAGGGCATCACGATCAGCGGCACCACGAATCTCGATCAGGCCGAGATCGAGCGCATGGTGCAGGAGGCGGAGCAGCACCGCACCGAAGACCAGCGGCTGCGTGAAGACATCGACGCCCGCAACGAGCTCGACGCGGCCGCCTACCGGGTCGAGCGCACGCTCGCCGATCACGGCGATTCCGTGCCGCAGCACGAGCGCTCCCGCGCCGAGATGCTCATCGGGCAGGCGCGCGAGGCCGTGGCGCGCGAGGTCTCGGCCTCCGAGGCCCGAGAGCTGACCAGCGAACTGCAGCAGATGGATGCCGCCCTGTCCGTCGCCCGGCCATCCGACGGTCCATCGTCTGACGACCAGGCCGATGACGGCGACTCCGACGACGTGGTCGACGCCGAGTTCGATCGAGACTGAGAGAGCGTGACATGCACGACTCGGATGGCTCCGACACCGACACCGACTCTCACGGGGGTGTCACGGCGAGCCGGCCCGTTCCGCCCGATGATCAGGATCTGCGTCTGGCCGACCTCGAGGATCGTTGGCACCGCGCGGTCGCCGACCTCGACAACATGAGGAAGCGGGCGGCCCGAGAGATCGAATTCGTGCGCGATGCCGAGCGTGCGCGCGCGGCATCCGTCTTCCTCCCCGTGGTCGACGGGCTCCAGGATGCGGTCACCTACGCCCGAGGGCAGCGCGCCGGCCTGGCCGAAGGAATGGAATCGATCCGGGAACAAGCGATCGCCGCCCTCGAACGCCTCGGCTACCCTCGGATCGACGAGGTCGGGGTGCCCTTCGATCCACGCATCCACGAGGTGGTGTCGGTGGTCGAACGGGGCGATCGGCCGCCGCGAACGGTCGTGGCCGTCGCCCGACTCGGATTCGGCACCCCGGAGCGCTTGTTGCGCGCCGCGGGCGTCATCGTCACTTCAGCCGAGGAGTGACGTCATGGCGGCCGACGACTATTACCGACTGCTGGGTGTCTCGCGATCGGCCGATGCCAAGGAGATCCAGCGCGCCTACCGGAAACTGGCCCGCAAATATCACCCCGACGTCAACAAGGATGCCGGGGCCGAAGACCGGTTCAAGCAGATCAGCGAGGCCTACCACGTGCTGGCCGATCCGGATTCGCGCGCCCAGTACGACCGGTTCGGGCCGGAGTTCCGTCAGTACGCGGGAGCCGAGCGCGAGTACGCGTCACAGACGCGGGCCGGCGCGGCGGGCGGCGGCGGCGGCACCCGAGCGCGCCCGGGACCCTCGGGATTCACCTGGTCGAGCGCACAGGGCAGCACGGGGCCGGGCGGCGCATCCGTCGACTGGGGCGACCTCTTCGGCGACGTCTTCGGCTCGATGCGGGGGATCGACCACGAGGCCACCCTCGAGCTGACCGTCGAGGAGGCCTTCCGCGGGGGTGACCGCACGGTCGTCGTCTCCGGCCCGGACGGCGATCGGCAGACGTTCGACATCCAGATCCCGCCGGGAGTTCTCGACGGCCAACGGATGCGGGTGGCCGGCGGCGGAGGCACGGGCAGACAGGACGGCGGGGCCGGAGACCTCATCGTGACCTTCCGGGTGCGGCCCGGTCACCGGATGCGCCTGGACGGGAAGAACATCGAGATGGACCTGCTGATCTCCCCCTGGGAAGCCGCGCTCGGGTCGAGCGTCTCGACCAGAGCGCCCGGGGGCCCGATCACCGTGCGGGTTCCGCCCGGCTCCTCCAGCGGACGCCGCCTGCGGCTGAAAGGTCAGGGCATGCCGCAATCCGGAGGAAAACCGGGCGATCTGTTCGCGAAGGTCAAGATCATGGTCCCGCCGCACCTCACCGACCGCGAACGCGAGCTCTTCGAACAACTCCGGCGCGACTCCGCCTACGATCCGAGGGCCGCATCATGAGCTCTCCGCTGCTTCCGGCGCTTCCACCCCGCCTCGACGTCGGGATGGTCGCCGCCGCTTCCGGCACACACCCCGAGCTGGTGGAGCGCTTCGTCGAGCTCGGCCTCGTTCCCGCTCGGCGGGACAGCGCGGGCCGGTTGTGGTTCGAGCCGTCCGCGCCCGAACTGGTGCGGCGGATCGTGCGCCTGCACGCCGATCTGTCGCTCAACTACACCGCCGTCGCCCTCGTCATCGATCTGCTCGCCCGCATCGACGTGCTCGAAAGCCGGCGATGGGTGCTTCGTTCCGGAAAGGGGACTCCACCATGGAGATGAACAAACTGACCCAGAAATCCCAGGAAGCCCTTCAGGAAGCACAGAGCATTGCGAGCCGGAACGGGCAGACGGAGACCGAGAACGAGCACCTCCTGCTGGCGCTGCTTACCCAGGAAGGCGGGCTGATTCCGCGACTGCTTGAAGCGTCTGGGGTCGACCTGGCCGTTCTGCTGGCTGACGTGCAGCGCGCGATCGAACGGAAGCCCAGGGCCACGGGGCCCGGCGCGACGCCCGGCCAGGTCTTCCTCTCGAAGGCCCTGGCGGCGACCCTCGATCGTGCGGAGCGGGAGGCGACGCGACTGAAAGACTCGTATGTCTCCGTGGAGCACCTGCTGCTCGCTCTCGCCGACGACCCCGGGAGTGCGGCGGCGCGCCTCCTGCAGAGTGGCGGTGTCACGCGGGAGAGCTTCCTCACGGCCCTCACCGCCGTTCGGGGCAATCAGCACGTCAATTCCGCGACCCCCGAGCAGACCTACGAGGCCCTGGAGAAGTACGGCCGCGACCTGGTGGCCGATGCCCGTGCGGGTCGCCTCGACCCGGTGATCGGCCGCGACACGGAGATCCGTCGCGTCATCCAGATCCTGTCGCGCAAAACCAAGAACAATCCTGTGCTGATCGGTGAACCGGGTGTCGGCAAGACCGCCATCGTCGAGGGGCTGGCGCAGCGGATCGTGCGCACCGACGTTCCGGAAGGGCTGCGCGACAAGACGATCTTCCAGCTCGATCTCGCAGCTCTGGTCGCGGGCGCGAAATACCGCGGAGAGTTCGAGGAGCGCATGAAGGCGGTGCTGGCGGAGGTCATCTCGTCCGATGGCCGCATCCTCCTGTTCATCGACGAGTTGCATACCCTCGTCGGCGCCGGAGCGACCGAAGGAGCGATGGATGCCGGCAACATGCTGAAGCCCATGCTCGCGCGTGGCGAACTGCACCTCATCGGCGCGACGACGCTCGACGAGTATCGGCAGCACATCGAGAAGGATGCCGCGCTCGAGCGCCGGTTCCAGACCGTGCTGGTGGAGGAGCCCGGTGTCGAAGACGCCATCTCGATCCTCCGCGGACTGCGCGAGCGCCTCGAGGTCTTTCACGGGGTGCGCATCCAGGACAACGCGCTCGTCGCGGCCGCCACGCTCTCGCACCGGTACATCACCGATCGATTCCTGCCCGACAAGGCAATCGACCTCGTCGACGAAGCGTGCGCACGGCTGCGCACCGAGATCGACTCGATGCCCGCGGAGCTCGACGAACTCACCCGGCGGGTGACCCGCCTCGAGATCGAAGAGGCGGCCCTGGCGAAAGAGAAGGACAAGCCGAGCCGCCTCCGCCTCGACGAGCTGCGCCGGGAACTGGCCGACCTGAGGGCGGACGCCGACGCGAAACGGGCACAGTGGGAGGCCGAGCGACAGGCGATCCGCAAGGTGCAGGAATTGCGCAGCGAGCTCGAGCGCGTGCGGCGGGAGGCGGAGGACGCCGAACGCCGTTACGACCTCGACCGTGCTGCCGAACTCCGCTACGGCACGCTCGCCGACCTCGAACGTCAGCTCGCCGCCGAGGAGGAGCGACTCCGGTCGAAACAGGGCCCCCAGCGGATGCTGCGAGAGGTCGTGACCGAGGAGGAGATCGCCGAGATCGTGGCCGCCTGGACGGGCATCCCGGTCGCGCGCCTGCAGGAGGGGGAACGCGAGAAGGTGCTGAAGCTCGACGAGGTGCTGGAGGAGCGGGTGGTCGGGCAGCCCGAAGCCGTGCGTCTGGTCGCCGACGCGATCATCCGTGCCCGGTCGGGCATCCGCGACCCCCGGCGGCCCATCGGGTCGTTCATCTTCCTGGGGCCGACGGGTGTCGGCAAGACGGAACTCGCGAAAGCCCTGGCCAGCGCCCTGTTCGACAGCGAGTCGGCGATGATCCGTCTCGACATGAGCGAATACCAGGAGCGGCACACCGTCAGCCGGCTGGTCGGGGCCCCTCCCGGGTACGTCGGCTACGACGAGGGCGGCCAGCTCACCGAGGCGGTGCGGCGGCGACCGTACTGCGTCGTGCTCTTCGACGAGATCGAGAAGGCGCATCCGGATGTCTTCAACACCCTGCTGCAGGTGCTCGACGACGGCCGCATCACCGACAGCCAGGGCCGCACGGTGGACTTCCGGAACACGGTCGTGATCATGACCTCCAACATCGGAGCGGAGCACCTGCTGACCGGCGCTCGCGACAGCAGCGGCGGCATCACGGATGACGTGCGCGATCTCGTGCTGGCGGAGCTGCGCGGCCGATTCCGCCCCGAGTTCCTCAACCGCGTCGACGACACCATCGTCTTCGCGCCGCTCGGGCTGGAACAGATCGAATCGATCGTCGAGCTGCTGATGGGCGACCTCCGGCGCCGCCTGGCCGAACGCCAGATCACCCTCGAGCTGACTCCGGAAGCTCGGCGCCTGATCGCCGAGCGCGGTTACGACCCGCTCTACGGCGCGCGGCCCCTGCGGCGGTACATCTCGCACGACATCGAGACGCGGCTGGGGCGGGCGCTACTGTCCGGAGCGGTGAGCGAGGGCTCGGTCGCGCGCATCGACGTGCGCGACGACGACCTCGTCATCGACCTGGAGCAGACGCCCGCCGACACCGATCGGGACGTCGTGACATGAAACCCGCGAGCACGATCATCCGCTGCCCGCATTGCGGTCACAAGAACCGCGTGCTGGCGGCCGGCACGGGCCGCCCACGCTGCGGCAATTGCCACGAGGCACTCCCCTGGATCGTCGACGCCCTCGACGACACATTCGCCGAGGTGGCCGAGAAGGCCGATCCACCGGTGATCGTCGACATGTGGGCGAGCTGGTGCGGCCCGTGCCGCATGGTCAGCCCGGTGCTGGAACAATTGGCCACCGAGCGGGCGGGCGAGGTGAAACTCGTCAAAGTGGATGTCGATCGCGCTCCCGGGTTGTCGTCGCGCTTCGGCATTCAGGCCGTGCCGACACTGCTCGTGTTGCACGGAGGCGAGCTCATCGCCCGGCAGGCCGGCGCCGCCCCGGTCGCGGTGCTGCGCCGCTGGTTCGACGACGCGATGAAGAAGGAGGGCAGCGGCTCATGACCGCCCGCGCCGATCCACACCTCGCGTTTGTGCGCCCAGTGTCTCCCCGCACTCCCGGTGCCTGCGAAGACTGCCTGGCACTCGGCACGCCGTGGGTGCATCTTCGGTTGTGTCTGACCTGCGGCAAAGTCGGATGCTGCGACTCGTCGCCCATGAGACACGCGCGAGCCCACGCGCAGCACGACGGGCATCCCATCGTGCGCTCCCTCGAGCCCGGCGAGACCTGGCGCTGGTGCTACATCGATGAGGAATTCGCATGACGAGCGCCGGGCCGGAGCGCCTGGTCGCGGAGACACCGGACACCATCGGGGCGTATCCGCGGCTCACGCCGGCGCAGCTGGAGACGCTGAGCCGGGTCGGCACGACCGTGCCCGTCTCGGGGGATGAGGTGCTCGTGCGGGCGGGCGAGTCTCCCGTCTCGTTCTTCGTGGTGCTTGAGGGGCGATTGGCGGTCTACGAAGGCGAGCACGTCGAGATCCACGGTCCCGGCCGCTTCGTCGGCGACATCGGACTGCTGGAAGGGCAGCCGACGTTCACTACTATCGCCGCCGTGGAGAGGGGGATGGCGCTCGAGGTGCCGATCGAGGAACTGGAAGCAATCGTGACCGGAGACCCGTTGCTCGGCGACGTCATCCTGCGGGCCTATCTGATTCGCCGGTCGATGGCGATCGGATTCGGGGCCGGGCTGCGCGTCATCGGATCGCCTTTCTCGCCCGAAACCCGTCAGCTGCTCGATTTCGCCGCTCGAAACCGGATACCGCATCGGCTCCTCGACGTGGAACGCGACCCGGGCGCCGAGTCCATCCTGCGCCGCATGGGCCTGGGTGTCTCAGACGTGCCGGTTGTGATCGTGGCCGGGTCCCGCATCCTTCGAAACCCGTCCGTCGTCGAGGTCGCGCGCGCTCTGGGCATGCGGAGCACCCGGCCTCCGACGACCAGCGACGTGCTCGTCGTCGGTGCTGGTCCGGCGGGCCTCGCTGCCACGGTCTACGCCGCCTCCGATGGGCTCTCCGTGGTTCTCGCCGACGCCGTCGCGACGGGCGGCCAGGCGGCGCTGTCGGCGCGGATCGAGAACTACCTCGGCTTCCCCTCTGGCATCTCAGGGGCAGAACTCGCCGAGCGCGCCACCCTTCAGGTCTCGAAGTTCGGCGCCACACTTTTCGCCCCGTCGACCGCTCAGAGCCTGGCCGCCGCCGCCGAGGGCTCGCTGGTGGTGGGCTTCTCCGACGGAACGAGCGCTTCTCCACGCACGGTGGTTATCGCCTGCGGGATGACGTACAACCGCCTCGACGTCGCCAACCTCGATCGCTTCGAATACACCAGCGTCTATCACGCCGCCACGATCAACGAGGCGCGCGAGTGCGGCGGGGAACCGGTCGTCGTGGTCGGTGGCGGAAACTCGGCCGGGCAGGCTGCCGTCTTCCTGGGCGGCACCGCATCGCACGTGCACCTGGTCGTGCGCGGGGCTGACCTGAGCGCGAGCATGTCGCGCTACCTCACCGTGCAGGTGGAGAATCACTCCCGCATCAGTGTGCATCTGCAGACGGTGCTGGTCGATGCGAACGGCGACGGCCACCTCGAGTCGGTCATCGTCGAGCACATGCCGTCGGGCGAGCGAAGAGAGATCGCCACGAGCCACCTCTTCGTGTTCGTCGGAGCGACCCCTTCGACATCGTGGCTGGGGCCGGACTTCGAGCGAGACGACCGCGGCTACCTCATCACAGGAGGCCGCACGACGCCTGCGGGCTCGACTCGGCGCTCTCTCGAGACGTCGATGCCAGGTGTCTTCGCCGTCGGCGACGCACGGAGCGGGTCGGTGAAGCGGATATCGGCAGCGATCGGCGAGGGCGCGAGCGTCGTCAGGATGGTGCACGATCATCTCGCGACCGGCGGCAGCCGGGGCTGAGCGACCGTGCTCGATCGTCTCCGCAACGAAATTCGTCAGAAGGGCAAGGGATCCTCACGGCCTTCGGTGCACAGCTCGACGGCAAGACGATCGTCGACATCACCAACCCCCTCGATTTCTCCACCTTCGACTCGCTCGTGGTGCCGGCAGACGGTTCCGCCGCGGCCGAGATCCAGGCGAAGCTCCCCGGTAGCCGGGTGCTTGAGGCCTTCAACACGACGTTCGCCGCCACGCTCGTCAGCAGGCAGGTCGGCGGCGTGCCCACCACCGTGCTCGTCGCGGGTGACGACGCCGAAGCCAAGAATGCTCTGATCGAGGCCATCACGGCCGGAGGCGTCTCGGCCCTCGACGCGGGCGCCCTGAGCCGCGCTCGCGAACTCGAGGCGGTCGGCTTCCTGCAGCTCACTCTCGCGATGGCCGAGAAGATCGGCTGGAACGGGGGGTTCGCCGTCATCCGCTAGCTCGTGAGCACGCGAAAGCGATGGCGGCTCGTCGCTCGGCCTAGCGCGCGAGGTCGACCAGCACCTTCGGAGCCCCGGCGGCCTTCATGGGCCGCGCCCCGGTGAGCACGTCAGAAAGCTCGTCCAGTCCGATGACCTGCGAGACCAGGGGGAGCGGATCCACCGCGCCGCTCGCGTAGGCGTCGATGGTCGCCTGGATTCCGAGCGAACCGCCGAGGATGCCGACGACCGTCACGTCCTTCCGCGCCACCACCCGCGAATCGATCAGGCTCGGATCGTCTGAGATCCCCACCAGCACCACCCGACGGCCGGGCTCGACCACGTCGACCGCGAATTGCGGCATCGACGGCGCATTCGTGGCATCGATGACGGCGTCCCACACAAGAGCAGGCAGGGCCTCCTGGGTCCATGCGCCTGCCAGACCGAACGATCGCGCCAGCTCGAGTGCATCGTGATCGCGGCCGAGCACATGCACCTCGGCGCCATCGGCCCGCGCGAACAGCGCGCAGAGCAGCCCGATCGCCCCCGTGCCCAGCACCAGCACGCGCGATCCCTCGCGCACTGAAGCGGCCTGCACACTCCGCCACGCGTTGGCGCCCGGCTCGATCATCGCGCCCATCCGGTCGGTGATGGCGTCGGGTAACTCGAACAGAGCGGTCACCGGCACGAGCAACCGCTCGGCCAGGGCGCCGGGCCGATCGCGTCGCACGCCGATCTCGTAGCGGTCGGCGCAGAGGTAATGGCGCCCGTCGAGGCACCTCTCGCAGTGGCCGCAACCCAGCATGGTGTCGCCTGTCACCCGCTTGCCGATCCACGAGCGATCCACGCCCTCTCCGACGTCGACCACGGTGCCGTCCCACTCGTGCCCGAGCCGCAGCGGGTATGAGCTGCGGGCGTGTGCGAGGCGCGCCTCGTCGCCGTTGAACAACGACACATCGGTGCCGCAGATGCCGACGTGACTGACGGCGACCTCCACCTCGCCCCGGCCGGGCTCAGGGGCGGCGACGTCCTGAACCGTGCCTGTGGCGACAGAGGTGACGAGGAAGGCTTTCATGATCTCCGAATCCTAGATCGACGGATGCGCGGGGGTGCGTTTCGTCACGCAGCCCCGCGCATCCGGTCATTCGAGTGACTACTTGTTGACAGAGAACCCTTGGCTGTTGCCGTAGTCGACGATGTTCCCTTGCCAGGCTTTGAGGCCGTCGGCGAGATCGCCTTTCGACGCGTAGGCCTGGCCCATCGTGTCGCTGTAGACGCTGTCGGCGTACGCCTGGAAGGGCAGGAACTGCCAGCCCGGGAGCACGCCATCGGCAGACGCCGCGAAGACCTGGTTGATCTGCTGTCCGCCGAAGTAGGGGATCTCGGCGTTCAGCCAGTCGTCGGAGGCCAGCGTGGCCGCCTGCGCCGGGAACCCGCCGTTGTCGGTCCAGATCTTCGCCGCCTCGTCGGCCGAGCTCATCCACTGCACGAAGCCGATGGCGGCGAGCTTGTTCTCGCTCGCATCCAGAACTGCCGAGGATGAGCCGCCCTGCTCGCCGCTGGCCGTGTCGCCGGCTTCATACTGTGGGAGGGGCGCCACCCGCCAGGTGCCTGCGGCCTCGGGGATTCGCCGCTGCAGCGTTCCCGCCGCCCAGGCACCGCCGACCCAGGTGGCGTACTTGCCGGCCGAGAGACCCGACGTCCACTCCGGCGTGAAGGTGGGGGTCTGCTCGACGAGATCCTCCTGCACCAGCGGAGTCCACATGTCGGCCCACTTCAGGCTTCCCTCGTCCTGCAGGTCGACCGTGACATCCGTGTCTTCCGCAGCGTAGGGCTTGCCGCCGGCTTGCCAGATCATCGCGTTGGTGAACGCGGCCTCTCCGCCGTCGGCCGCCATGAACTTGCTCGGATCGGCTGCGTGCAGCTTCTCGGCGGTCTCGTAGTACTCCTCCCACGTAGTGGGCACGGTGAGGCCGTACTGGTCGAAGACGTCTTGACGGTAGAACATCGCGAGCGGCCCGGCGTCTTGTGGCAGGCCGTAGATTCCGCCGTTGACGTTCACCTGGTTCCAGGTGGAGCTCGAGAACTTGTCCTCCATCGAGGCCACGCCGTACTCGGCCATGTCGACGAGCGAGTCGCCGAAGGCGAACTGCGGCAGGGCGGTGTACTCGATCTGAGCGATGTCGGGGATTCCGGAACCGGCCTTGATGACGTTCTGCAGCTTGGTGTATTCGGTGGCGTTGCTGCCATTGTTGGTGAGCACCACCTTGACTTTCGGATACTCCTTCATGAAGGCGTCGACCTCGGCCTGGTACTGCGGCCCCCACGCCCAGAACTGCAGAGTGGTGTCTTCCTGCAGCGCGGCGTCGATGTCGGCCTGGGTCGCGACCGCTTTCGGCGTCGGGGTGCCGGCCGCGCCGCCGGGGCCCGCGCATCCGGTGAGGGCGAGCACCGTGGCGACGGAGCCGCCGAGGAGCACACCGGCCAGACGCCGGCGTTTCGTGCTGTGTGCGAACATGGGTTTCCTTTCACTTCTTCGTAATCGGGGTGTTTCGAAAGATGCGATGAGTCGAACGGCTCAGCCCTTGACGCTGCCGGCGGTCAGTCCCGACTGCCAGTAGCGCTGCATCAGCAGGAAGGCGACGACGATCGGCACGATCGTGAGCAGCGATCCGGTGATGACGAGGTTGTAGATCGGCTGCCCGCCGGCCGAGACCGCCTGCGCGCTCCAGTGGTTGAGACCCACGGTGAGCGGGAACCAGGTCGAGTCGCTCAGCATGATCAAGGGCAGGAAGTAGTTGTTCCAGGTGGCCACCACGGTGAACAGCAGCACGGTGACGAAGCCGGGCATCAGCAACCGCAGAGCGATGGTGAAGAAGATGCGGATCTCGCCCGCGCCATCCACCCGCGCCGCCTCCAGAAGCTCGACGGGCACGGATTCCATTGCGTAGGTCCAGATCAGGTAGAGACCGAACGGACTGATCAGCGACGGGATGATCACGGCCCACGGGCCGTTGGTGAGACCCAGCGAGCTGAACATCAGGAAGGTCGGCACCGCCAGCGCGGTGCCCGGGATGGCGACGGCGCCCAGGATGATGGCGAAGATCGCCTTCTTTCCGGGGAAGTTGAACCGGGCCAGCCCGTAGCCCGCGAGGGTGGCGAGGATGGTGGCGCCGCCGGCGCCCACGACCACGTAGAGCAGCGTGTTGAGCAGCCAATGACCGAACGCGCCGTCTTCGTAGGTGAAGGTCTGCACGATGTTGTCCCACAGCACGAAGTCGCCCGAGAACCAGAGACCGAAGCTCGAGAGGAGCTTGGGCTGCGTCTTGGTGGCGTTGATCAGCAGCCACACGAGGGGCACCAGGCTGTAGATCAGGATGAGGCCCATGGCGGCGGTCAGGATGATCGACTTGCGCGGCCGCTTGGCGCGCTGGGCCCGAGGGCGCTCGGCGGTGTCGGTGCCCTGGATGCGGTCGGTGCGCCCGGCGTGCCCTGAGCGCCCGGGGCGGTCGACGGTGGGTGTGCCGATGGCCATCAGCGGTCCTCCTTCCGCACGCCGACCGTCTGCACGACGTAGGCGACGATCATCGTGATGATGCCCATGACGATCGCGATCGCCGCGGCGTAGTTGAACTGTTGCCCGGCGAACGAGAGGTTGTAGGCGTACATGTTGGGGGTGAAGTTGGTGGCGATGGTGTTCGGCGCCAGCGTGCGCAGCACGTTCGGTTCGTTGAACAGCTGGAAGCTCCCGATGACCGAGAAGATGAGGGCCACCACGAACGCGGAGCGGAGCGCCGGCAGCTTGATGGCCCGGATCACCTGGAACGCTCCCGCGCCGTCGATGTCGGCGGCCTCGTAGAGCTCTTTCGGCACCGTGCGGAGCGCCGAGTACATGATGAGCATGTTGTAACCGAGGAAGGCCCAGGTGGCGATGTTCCCCATGGCGGCCAGCACGAGGTTGCTGGATAGCGGATCGGGGATGCTCAACCCGAAGAACGAGTTGAGGTTGCCCACCAGGCCGAAATCGGTGCCGTAGATGAAGCCCCACATCAGGGCGGCGACCACCGACGGCACCGCATAGGGGAGGAACAACGTGATGCGGAACAGGGCCGGCCAGCGCAGCCGAGCGCTGTCGAGCGCGAGGGCGGCGAAGAGCGAGAGTGCCAGCATGATGGGCACCTGCACGAAGAAGAACAGCACCACGCGGCCGAGCGCCGAATAGAACTTGGGATCCTGGAAGGCGGCGACGTAGTTGTCGAAGCCGGCGAAGACGTTGCCGCCCACCAGCCGGTCTTGGAAGAAGCTGAGGTAGATCGCGTAGACGATCGGAGCCGCGAGTGCGAACACGAACACGACGAGGAACGGCGCCAGGAACCCCCAGCCGATGAAGCGGCGGCGATTCTTGCGACGACGCGCGGCCGATGGGTTCGGGACGGGTGACCGACGGACCGCGGCATCCAGCGTCGACGCGGTCATGGCCGCCGCTCGCTGTGCTCGGGATGAGTGCTCATCAACGATCTCTTTCTCCATTGAACTGAGGGGTTGACCACCAATATAACCACTATGTGTTAGAAATCAAACATAACTTGATAGAAGTAGAACATCTGGGTGTAAACTCTCGGTATGCCGACGATGGCGTGTGACTTTTAGAACGGAGGGGCGGATGTCGCAACTGGATGTCATCTGCGTCGGCTCGGCCACCGATGACGTGATCGCCTCGGTGGCGCGTATGCCACGCGCCGACGAGCGCGTCGTCGCCACCTCATTCCTCGGGGCGGGCGGTGGCCCGGCCGCCACGGCCGCCGTCGCGCTCGCCCGGCTCGGCGCATCCGTCGGCTTCTGCGGTGTGGTGGGAGACGACGACGCCGGCCTCCGGGTGCGCGCCTCTCTCGAACGCGAGGGCGTCGACGTGCGCTGGCTCACCATGGTGCCCGGCTCGCGCACGGCGCAGAGCTCCATCATCGTCTCGGGGGAGTCCCGGGCGATCGTGGCCTGGCCGGCGGCCGAACCGGCGGCCGCAGACATCCCGGTTGACGCCTCGCGGTGGCTGCACGTCGACCAGAGCGGGTTCGCGCCGGTGCGCGCGGCTCTCTCGGGGGTGACGGATGTGCGCCCCCGGCTCAGCGTGGATGCCGGCAATCCGCTCCCGCCCGGCGATTTGGCGGATGTCGACCTATTCGTGCCTTCCGTGTCGAGCCTGCTCACGCGCTACCCCGCGAGCGCCGGCCGTGAGGCGGCCATCACCGCAGCCCTGACCGACGGCGCACGCGTCGTCGTCGCGACCGACGGATCAGGTGGCGCCTACCTGCGTGGCGGCGACTCGTCCGCGGCCGACGCGGACGCCTCGATCTGCGTCGAAGGCTTCGACGTGCCCGTCGTGTCGACCCTCGGCGCCGGCGACGTGTTCCACGGCGCCCTGCTGGCCGCCCTGGTCGCGGGCGACGCCCTTCCGCAGGCCGTTCGCTCGGCCAATGCCGTCGCCGCCCTCTCCTGCCGCGCTCTCGACGGCCGGTCTGCCATCCCGCGCCGCGACGAGCTCGCCGATTTCTTGAACGCGCACGGCGGTGTCGCCGTGCCGATGACTGTCACGACCTGAATCGAGTGGAGCACTGATGCCAAGCACGAACACGACGACCGGAGCGCTGCTCGCACCGCTCAAGACGCCGGAGGGCGGCTTCGCGATGGTCGCCCTCGATCAGCGTGAATCGCTGCGGGAGATGTTCCCCCCTGCGGTCGACGGAACCCTGGTGGATGACGCGGTGCTGCGATCCTTCAAAGAGACGGCCTCGCGCATCCTCACCCCTCACGCCACCGGCGTGCTCGTCGACCGCCCACTGGGTGTGACGCTGCCCGAGCGACCGGATTGGATCGACCGCGGCTGCGGTTTGATCCTCGCCGCCGACGTGCTGCACAGCGTGCGCGGTGCGGGGGTGGTGGGTAGTTCGGTCGACCAGGAGGTCACCGCCGACTTCGTACGGGCCACCGGAGCCGCCGCCGTGAAGCTGCTCATCATCTGGCGTCGAGGCGTGCGCGACCACGAGAGAACCGTGCAGCAATTCCTCGAACTGGCCGATGCCGCGGGAGTCGCGAGCTTCGTCGAGGGCATCGTTCGCCCGCCGGAGGGCGGCTCCTGGGTCGACGCAGCCGACCGGCACGCTGCCATCCTGGAGGCCGCCGCCGACCTCTCGCGAGGCGCCAGCGTCTACAAGGCGGAGGTGCCCGGCTATCTGCCGGGCGACCTCTCCCAGGTGCGGGACCAGTCGCGCGCGCTGACGCAGGCGGCGGAGCGGGAGTGGGTCGTGCTCTCCAACGGTGTTCAACAGGCCGACTTCGCCGACGCGGTGGCCGAGAGCTGTGCCGGCGGCGCGAGTGGATTCCTTGCGGGGCGGGCGATCTGGGCGGATACGGTAGTGGAACGCGACCCCGCTGAGGCGATGGCCGATCGGTCGGTCGCCCGCCTCAAGCGCCTCTCCGGCATCGTTCGGAAGTCGCGACTCGAAGGTGTCAAGGAAGAGATCGGCGAATGACTGAAACTGATGGGCGCTTCGCATACGCCTCCGCGTCGGAGCGGCGCGACATCCTCGCTCAGTACGTGATCGAACAGGGTTACAGCACCATCCTCGAGCTCTCGCAGCGCTTCGGCGTCTCCGAGATGACGATCCGCCGCGACGTGGCGCGCCTCGTCGGCGAGGGGCGGCTGCGCGGGTTCCACGGCGGCGTCGGATCGCTCTCGCCGGTCGAGGTGTCGGGTGTTGACTACGGCGACCGCGACCAGAAGATGGGCGAGGCGAAACGCGCCATCGCGGAACACGCCGTCGGCCTGGTCGGAGCCGGTGCCGTGATCGCCGTCGACGCCGGAACGACGGCGGCCCAGTTCGCGGCCCTGCTTCCTCAGGACCGGCGATTGCAGGTGATCACGCACTCGCTACCAGCCATCAACATCCTGAGCAACAACCAGGGCGTCGAGATCACCGGTCTCGGCGGGGTGCTGCACCAGGAGTCGCTCTCGTTCTCGGGCCCGGCCACTCTTGCCGCCCTGGCGAACCTGCACATCGACACGCTTTTCCTCGCGGCCAGCGGTCTCAACGAGCGGGGTGCGTACTGCGGGAACAGCTTCGACGCCATCACCAAGCGCGCCCTGATCGACGTCTCCGACACCGTGGTGCTGCTGGCCGACTCGTCGAAGTTCGAGACGTCGGCGATGGTGCGCACCTGTGAGTGGGACGCCATCGACCGGCTGATCGTCGACTCCGGGCTGAGGCCTGAAGACGAGCGGATGCTGGCCCAGTTCGACATCGCCATCGAGAAGGTCGGCGCGACCGCTGCCTCGGGATCGCCGGAGCTGGCGGGGTCGAAGCCGTGAGCGGAACGACGGGTCCGGCACGCATCGCCGTGATCGCCGGTGACGGCATCGGCCTCGAGGTCGTGCCCGCCGCCATCCGCTGCATCGACGCCGTGCGCGAGGTGCACGGCGTGGAGCTGGAGTGGCGAGAGCTCGACTGGGGCTCCGACTACTACCGCGCGAACGGTCGCATGATGCCGGCCGACGGGCTCGACCTCCTGGCGCGGCATGACGCCATCTTCCTCGGCGCCGTCGGTGACCCGTCGATCCCCGACACCGAGACCCTGTGGGGTCTCCTCATCCCCATTCGCCGCCGGTTCGAGCAATACGTGAACCTGCGGCCCGCTCGATCGCTGCCGGGCATCCCCTCGGTGCTCCGACGCGACGACCCGATCGACCTGATGATCGTGCGCGAGAACAGTGAGGGGGAGTATTCCGAGATCGGTGGCCGGTACGGGCGCGGCCTGCCCTCCGAGGCCGCGATGCAAGAGACCGTCTTCACCCGCACCGGCATCGCCCGGGTCGCCCGCTTCGCCGCCGACCTCGCGTCGACCCGCAGCGGCCGGGTCACATCGGCCACCAAGAGCAACGGCATCATCCACACCATGCCGTTCTGGGACGAAGTGGTCGAGCAGACGCTCGAGGGGTACCCCGCGGTGCAGCTCCGCAGCATTCTCGTCGATGCGCTCGCAGCTGCTCTCGTGCTGCGTCCGTGGACGTTCGACGTGCTCGTGGCCTCCAACCTGCTGGGCGACATCCTCTCCGACCTGGCCAGCGCCGTGACGGGCTCGATCGGAGTCGCCCCGAGCGCCAACCTCAACCCTGAGCGCAAGCATCCGTCGATGTTCGAACCTGTGCACGGTTCGGCACCCGACATCGCGGGCAAGGGCATCGCCAACCCGATCGGTCAGATCTGGAGCGGAGCGATGATGCTCGAGCACCTCGGCCACCCGCGCGCGGCGGCGCACCTGGTGACCGCCTTCGAGGCGAGCCTCGCGTCGGGCGTCATGACCGGCGACCTCGGGGGAACGGCCACCACCGAGGAGTTCGTGGTCTCGGTGCTGACGAACATCGATGCGCTCGCGGCCGAGCACACGACAGTGGAATAGGAATCGGACGGATGCGGGAACAAGGACTCTACATCGGCGGCGGCTGGGTGGCCGCGCCGGAGAACCGGCCGGTGGCCGACAAGTGGACCGGTGACATCATCGGCACGGTGGCAGTGGCGGATGCCGCAGCCTCACGAGCTGCGGTCGACGCCGCGGCACGGGCGCTCGCCGCCGGCCTTCCGGTTCCTGAGCGATCGCGGGCGCTCGCGCGGGTCGGCGAGCTGATGGGCGAGCACGCCGAAGAGTTCGCCCAACTCATCACGGCCGAGACCGGCAAGCCGATCACGGCGTCGCGGGCCGAGGTGGGGCGTGCGATCACCACGGTGCAGCTGTCGGCCGAGGAGGCCAAGCGTCTCCCGGGAGAGACAGTGCCGCTGGACGCCGTGGCCGGCGGGGCCGACACGCTCGCCTTCACCATTCCGATCGCGCGGGGTGTGGTGGCGGCGATAACGCCCTTCAACTTTCCGCTCAACCTCCTGATGCACAAAGTGGGACCGGCCCTGGCCGCCGGTTGCCCCGTGCTGGTGAAGCCGTCTGACCACGCCCCTCTCACCGCCGGACTCCTGGTCTCGCTGTTCCACGAGGCGGGCCTTGCGGCCGGATGGATCAACCTCGTCACCGGGCCTCCCGACGTTGTCGTGGGCGCATGGCAAGACGACGACCGGGTCGCGGTGATCACCTTCACCGGCTCGTCGAAGGTCGGCTGGGCTTTGAAGGCGGCATCGCCCCGCAAACTGCACGTGCTCGAACTGGGTTCGAACACGGCCATGGTCGTGGCCGACGACGCGGACGTCGCCAGAGCCGCCCGGGCGGCGACGGATGCCGCGCTCGGCAACTCCGGGCAGGCGTGCGTCTCCCTGCAGCGGGTGTATGCGACGCGCGGAGTGTCCGAGCGATTCGTCGCGGCCCTCGCCGCGCTCGTGGCGGACACCCAGGCGGGCGATCCGCGTCTGGAGGGCACCGTCGTCGGGCCTCTGATCTCGGCTGAGGCACGAGACCGGCTGGTGTCGTGGATCGATTCGGCCGTGGCATCCGGAGCCCGCGTCGCCGCGGGCGGGTCGGTCGTCGACGGAGTGCTGGCGCCGACCGTGCTGGTCGACGTTCCCCGGCAGAGCCCCTTGGTCTGCGAGGAAGCCTTCGGTCCGGTGGTGAGCGTCGTCGTGGTCGACGACGTGGCGGAGGCGATCGCCGAGGTGAACTCGGCCGACTTCGGGCTCAATACGTCGATCTACACGGCTGACCTCGCGGTCGCGATGCGATACGCCCGCACCGCCGAGGCCGGCAGCGTGCTGGTGAACATGCCACCGTCGTTCCGGGCCGATCACATGCCCTACGGCGGGGTGAAGGGCTCGGGCCAGGGGCTCGAGGGCGTGAAGTACGCCGTAGCCGACCTGCTTCAGGAGAAGCTGGTCGTGCTGCACGCCTGAGGCGCGTGACGAGGCGACCGAGCAGCCGTCGACCGGTCGTCAGATGATGGCGTCGTCGCCCGAATCGAACATGTCGTAGGCGACGCGCGGCACTTGCGTGACCAGCTTGCCTCCGCTCACGTCGATCAGTGTGCCGGTGATGTACGACGCCTGGTCTGAGGCGAGGAAGCACACCAGGTTGCCGATGTCATCCGTCGAGCCCCATCGCCGCAGGGTCAGTGTGTCGAGAAGCACGTCCTGCTCGGCTTGCGGCCGCTCCGTGAAGTGGTTCAGCGCGGTCGGGATCATGCCCGGTGCGTAGGCGTTCGCGGTGATGTCCCACGGCCCGAGCTCCCCGGCGAGCGCGCGGGTGAAGTGCGCGACGGCCGCCTTCGATGAGGCGTAGGCCGCGTGCGCCACGCTGGGCACCACGGCGGCGAACGACGACGCATTGATGATTCGCCCGGATTTCTGCGCCTTCATCACCGGGATGACGGCTTTGCAGACGAGGAAGGTGCCCGTGAGGTTGACGTCGTGCGCCCGTCGCCAGGCCTCCTCGGGCAGAGTGTCGATCGGGCCGGTCGCCGTGACGCCGGCGTTGTTGATCAGGATGTCGATGCGCCCGTAGAGCCCCACGGCCTCGGCCACGACCTCCTGGATGCGAGCGAGATCGGTGACGTTCGCGACGAACTGGCTGCCGGTGGCTCCTCGCTCCGACAACTCGGCGCCGAGCGCTTCGAGGTCGTGCGCGTTGACGTCGAGCGCAAGGGTCGTCACCTTCTCGTCGGCCAGGCGCAGCACCAGGTCTCGACCGATCCCCCGCCCGGCTCCGGTGACGAGCGCGACGCGGCCCTCGAGATCGATGATCATGCTGTGGTCCTTTCCTCATCCGGGATGCTCCCGGCTCCGTGGCTGGTGATCATGACGGTGCGGCTCCCGAGCTCTCTCGTCGTCGCGGTGAGCGCGATGACCCCGGGCACTCCAGGATGGGTGCGCACCCAGACCGCTCCCACAGCGCCGGTGTCTTCGAGATCGAACGGCGACTCGCCGACAAGTGTGCCCGGACCGTCGAGGGTGAACTCGATGCGCTCGCGCGACGAACCCCGCGCCTCGCCGAAGCGATCGACCACCGCGATCTCCACGCGCGTCGCGTCCGCTCCATCGGCGACGAGATGCGGATGGTCGACGGTGAGTGCGAAGGAGTCCCCCGAGCGATCGCCAGAGAACCTCCGTTGAAGCACGCGCTCGCCATCGAGGAAGCCGTCGATGCGCAGATCGGTCCCATCGCCCGCGAGGATCGTGAGGTCGACGAAGCTCGGGGCGTAGTCGAGGTGAGGGAACCGGGCACGATCGGGAGCGACCGACCCTGCCAGACGATCGCCGAGGTAGACGTCGAGGCGGTCGAGGTTCGAGCAGATCATGGCACGTTCGCCCGGACCCCAGAGGCGGCCTTCCGCACGATCTCCGAAGGCGTTGGCCTGCCCGAACTCCGGAGGGTCCCAGGTGAACGCGGGTTCGGCCACCGGGCGCACGTGCGGCGACACCTGTGACCGGTAGATGGCCCCTCCCGGCTTCAGAATGCGGAAGACGTCTCCAAGACCCGAGGTCTTCACTCCGCGGTAATGATTGCCCATGTTCGCCTCGTAGTCGAAGCCGACCCACGCGATCAAACCGCTGAACCGCCGGTCGCCGCGCGCGTCGTCGTGGCCGTAGGCGTAATCGAGTGCCTGATGTTGCTGAACACGTGCGCCGTCAGCCCGACGGTAGAGCGTGGTGGGGCTGCTTCGGGTCGAGATCGCCTCGCTCACGAGGTAGGGCCGCTCGTCGGCGGGCGGCAGCAGCACCGGTCGCCGCTCGCCGTCGTCGTCGACGCGGGTCGTGTAGTCGTCGTAGCTGAACACGTCGTGCTGGAAGACGCCCGCGCGGGCGTAGTCGCCGTGGGTCGTGCCACTCGTCTGCCGGGTCGGATCGAGGCGCTTCACGAGTGCTTCGGTGCGCGCATAGAACTCCGGTCGGTCGGGTGTCTCATTGAGGCGAGCAGCCCACACCACGACCGAGGGGCGGTGGCGGTCGCGGGCGATCATCTTCTCGATGTCGTCGGCCGCGCGATCCTGCCAGAGCGAATCGCCCACGTGCTGCCAGCCGGGAGACTCCTCCCAGACGAGCAGGCCCAGCTCGTCGCAGGCGTCGAGGAACGACTCCGTCTGCGGGTAGTGCGAGCAGCGCACGATCTGGCAGTTCAGGTCGTTCTTGATGATCTCCGCATCGTGGCGGTGCACCCGGTCGGGCATCGAGAATCCCGCGAACGGGAAATAGCCGTGCCGGTTCACGCCCATCAGGTAGCGACGCACGCCGTTCAGGAAGAAGCCGTCGGGTTCGAAGCGGGCCTCGCGGTAACCGGTGCGCACCGTGTGGCGGTCGAGCCGCTCGGATGCAGCATCCCCTCCAGCGCTCAATGTCACCTCGATCGTGTAGAGAACCGGGTCATCGAGGTCCCAGAGCTGCACCCCGCCCAGGTCGGTCAGTTCGAGGGTGTGCGTGTCGCGCCCGGCTGAGACCGCCCAGGGCTCGGAGACCGACTTCGCGACCTCGGCGCCCTCTCGGTCGAACAGCCGTGCGGTGAGCAGCGCATCCGCCGCCGGGGCGGACGCGTCGATCGTGACGACGATCTCCGTGCGGCGGGCGGCCGGGTCGAGAACGTCGTGATGGCTGAGAGCCACGTGCTCGATGAACGAAGGAGGCGTGATCCGCATCCGAGCCGAGCGATGGATGCCGCCTGGCTGGGCGTAGTCGATCGACGAGCTGAGCGCCGGCGCCGTGATGTTCGGTGGCACGTTCAGGTTGAATCGGGAGTCGAGCACAACGGTGAGCACGTTGTCGCCGTCGGGGCTGAAACCGTCGGTGATCTCGAACGCGAACGGCAGGTACCCGCCCTGGTGGGTGCCGAGCACGACCCCGTTCAGAGCGACCACCGCTGTGGTCATGGCGCCATCGAACTCGACGAAAACGCGTTCTCCGGCCGTTGTGTCCGGCGTCGCGAACCGACGGCGATAAGCCCACACCTTTTCCCAGGTCGCCGGGTTCCAGAGCTTCCAGGAGAGCGGCGTGACGGTGTGCGGAAGGGTGACGGGCTGCCAGCCGGAATCGTCCAGATCCGGATCGGCATACTCCGCGATCCGAGCGGGATCGAGCGCGTCCTCCGCTCCCGGCAGCGGAATCTCGCCGCCGAACAGCCAGTCCGTGTCGAGCGGGATCGTGGTGGTCTCGTGAGTCATCTCGCAGTCCTTTCCTGCACGGCCGCAGCCATCGCGAGGTCGTGTGATCGCACCCTGACCGCGTGCGATCCGCCGAAGTAGTCGTCGCGGGCCCTGCCGAGGAACTCCGCCGATTCGCGCATCTCGTCGAGGCCGTTCACACCGTCTTCGATACTGATCCAGCCGTCGTATCCCGCGTCGGTCAGAATTCGGAAGATGCGGTCGTAGTCGTTCAGGCCGCGGCCGATCACACCGTGCAGAAGCGCCGGCGAATAGCCGATCGTGCCGTCGGCCTGGCGCAACGACTCGAGCGTGGTGCCTGGTTGCAGATACCGGTCGGATGCCTGCATGGTCACCACGCGGTCGACCACCAGCTCCAGGAAGTCCGCCGAATCCTCACCGGCCACCAGGGCATTGGAAGGGTCGAACTGAACACCGAAACTCACTCGCTCGGGGATGCGTTCGAGCAACGCGAGGAAGACCTCCTTGCGCTGGGCGAATTCGGGGTATTCCCACGTGCTGGCCTTGTAGTGGTTCTCAAGTGCCAGGGTCACTCCGTGCTGTCGCGCGACGGGGATCAGCTCGAGGATGGCTTCGCTCGCCCAGTCGAGCCCCTGGTCGATCGACGTCTCCGGATGAGCCTGGCCGCTCAGCACGCGGCAGGTCGCGCGCTCGCCGCCCAGTCGCGCCGAGATGCCGATCATCTCGGCCAGGTCGTCGATCTCGCGCCTCCGTCGGCCGGCATCCGGATGCACGAAATCAGGTGACGCGCAGAGCATCGGCATCTCGAACCCGGCATCGGCGAGGGCATCCCCGACGCGGTCGACCCCGGCCGGAGATGTGTCCCAGAAGAATCCGGTGTGCAGCTCGAGTCCGTCGACGGGCAGGGTTCGAGCCAGGTCGATCCAGTCGAAGACCGACATCGTGCGGTCGACGACCATGGGAGTGAGATAGGCCTTCGGAAAGGCGGAGATCCTCATCGGGGTGAGCGCTCCTTCGCGCGGGATGATCTGTGGGGGACGCGGCCATCGACGTTTGAGATCGAACCATCGATGTTATAAATAGAACATACATTGAGAGTTAACCAACATACAAGGGAGTCACCACGAATGGTCAGGGCCGAACAGATCACCGATCCGGCCGCCCACCACGCCGAGGGAGCTGTGTGGTCAGAGGCCTGGGGTGGTCTCAAATGGGTCGACATGCTGAGGGGAGACGTGCTGTCCCTGGCGTCTGACGGATCGGTGGGGCGGATGCACACCGGGTCGCCGGTCGCCGCGATGGTGCGGCCGCGAATCGGTGGGGGATCCGTCGTGGTGACCGAGCGCGAGTTCACGCTCTGGGATGCGCTCGGGGAGCGCGAGTGGGTCGGCGAGCCCGTCTGGCCGACGGGCGACGGCGTCCGCTTCAATGAGGGCGGGTGCGACCCGGAGGGGAGGTTGCTCTGCGGGTCGATGTCGTACACGCGCGCTCCGGGCGCCGGCGCCGTCTGGCGACTGGGATCGGACCTGACGGTCGACCGCGTCTTCGGCGACGTGACGATCTCGAACGGGCTCGGCTTCACCGGCGATGGCTCGCGGCTGTACTACGTCGATTCCCCGACCCGCCGGATCGACGTCTTCGACTATGTCGACGGCGTGCCGACAGGCCGTCGACCGCTCGTCGTGTTGGCGGACGGCGTGGGCAACCCGGACGGGCTCTGGGTGGATGCGGAAGACGGGGTCTGGGTCGCCCTGTACGGGGGTGGCGCCGTGCATCACTACGACGCGACCGGCGCACTGGCCGAGATCGTAGAACTGCCCGTCACG
Organism: Herbiconiux daphne; assembly: GCF_024979295.1. Taxonomy (GTDB): domain Bacteria; phylum Actinomycetota; class Actinomycetes; order Actinomycetales; family Microbacteriaceae; genus Herbiconiux; species Herbiconiux daphnes. The sequence continues at coordinate 390,256 of NZ_JANLCJ010000001.1, forward strand.
AAAGTGACCTCCTGCACGTTCGGCGGCCCCGATCTCAGCACCCTCTACATCACCACTAGTCGCGAGAACCTCGACGAGGGTGAGCAGCCGCTCGCCGGCTCGGTCTTCGCGGCGTCTGTCGGGGTGAGAGGAACTCCGGTTCGAGCTTTCGCGGGGTGAAGATCTCGTAGGTCGGCGGCCGGCCGATCGAATGACTCCTCGACCTTGACGCAGCGCTTGTATTTTGCAAGTGCTGACACCGTCCACATAAGGACTCAGGAGAGGGAGATAACCATGACCGCGATGTTCGTCAACCTGCCGGTGACCGACCTGGAGCGCGCCAAGGCGTTCTACACGGCGCTCGGCTTCAGCATCAACCCGAAGTTCAGCGACCACAACGCCGCCTGCGTGGTGGTCGAAGAAGATCACAACTTCTTCATGATCCTCGTGCGCGACTACTTCCAGACCTTCACCGACCTGCCGATCGGCGACCCCGCGGTCAACCCGTCGGTGTCGACCGCGATCTTCGTCGACAGCCGCGACGAGGTCGACCAGACCGTCGAGGCAGGTCTCGCGGCCGGTGGGACCGAGGCGCGGCCGGCATCCGACTACGGCTTCATGTATCAGCGCCAGATCAGCGACCCCGACGGCAACCTGCTCGAGTTCGGGTGGATGGACCCGGTGGCCGCCGAACAGGGCCCCGAGGCCGTCGCGACGCAGCAGGCCTGAGGCTCGTGGCCGCCCGCGACTACGGGCAGTACGGCGGCGCCGCGCGAGCCCTGGAACTCGTGGGCGAGCGCTGGGCGCTGCTCATCGTGCGCGACCTGCTCGTGGGGCCGCGCCGCTACGGCGAGCTCGCCGCGGGGCTTCCCCGCATTCCGAGCAACATCCTTGCGGCGCGGCTGAAGGAGCTGCAGGCGGCCGGCGTCATCCGCCGGGCGCCGCGCTCGCGCGTGATCATCTACGAGCTCACCTCCTACGGCCGCGAGCTCGAGCCGATCGTGCTCGCGCTCGGTGCATGGGGCTTCAAGGCGCTCGGCGACCCGCGCGAGGAGCAGATCATCACACCCGACTCGATGACGATGGATCTGCGCACGGCCTTCCAGCCTGAGGTGGCGGCCGACCTGCCGGCCACCGCCTACGCCGCACGACTCGGTGCGGCCGAGTTGCTGATCCGGGTCGACGGCCCCTCGCTCGACGTGAAGCGCGGCGACGGGCCGGCCGACCTCGCCTTCCGCGCGGGCGCCGACATCCGGCGGCTGATCTCGGGCGAGATCGCCCCCGACCGCGCGATCGCCACGGGTGTGGTGGAGGTGCTGCACGGGCGGGGTCTGCTGCTCGACCGGTTCGCGACCACGTTCCACCTCGCCGCGTGACGGTGGCCCGTGTGACGGCGGGCGCCGCGTGATGGCGGGTGCTCAGAGCGTGCTGGTCAGCACCCCGCCGTCGGCACGCACCGCCGCGCCGTTGGTCGCCGACGACACCGGGCTCGCCAGATAGACCGCCAGGTTCGCGATCTCGGTGGGCTCGATGAACCGCTCGAGCAGCGTGGTGCTGTTGCCGCCGATGATGGCGGCCTTGAGGTCGGCGGCGGGTAGTCCCTGCGTCTCCGCGAGTCCGTCCACCGCTCCGGCGACACCGTCGGAATAGGTCGGCCCGCCGAGGATCGAGTTCACCGTCACCGCCGTGCCGCGGGTCAGCTTCGCCAGCCCGTTCCCCACGGCGAGCATCGCCGCCTTGGTCGCGCCGTAGTGCACCATGTCGGCGGGCACATTCACCCCCGACTCGCTGCCGATGAAGAGCACGCGACCCCATCCCCGCGTCAGCATGCCGGGCAGCAGCGCTCGCGAGAGTCGCACGCCGCTCATGACGTTGACGTCGAAGTACCGCTGCCAGTCGTCGTCACGGATGTCGCCGAACGGCGTCACCCCGAACAGGCCGACGTTGTTCACGAGAATGTCGACCTCGCCGAGGGTGGCGACGAGTCGCTCGACCTGCGCCGGATCCGCGAAGTCGGCGGCGATCCCCCCGATCTCGGCGACCTCCGCGGCACCCGTAGCATCCGTGACCCCGGCAGTCCTCGCGGCCTCGGCGGCCTCCGCGGCCTCGGCCCGCAGCGCGCGCACGGCCTGCTCGACCCGGCTCGCGTCCCGTCCATTGATCACCACGCTCACGCCCTCGCCGGCCAACGCCCGGGCGATGGCGTAGCCGATGCCCTGGGTCGAACCGCTCACGAACGCTCTCTTGCCGGCCAGGTGCAGATCCATCACTCGCTCACTTCCTTTGCGTCGACTCTTGACGCATTTACTTGCTCAGTCAAGTTAAAGCTACTACTCTGAAGCCATGCCGCACGACCGCGATCCGACGCTCACCGACGACGAACTCGACACCTGGTCGGCGTTCGCGACCGTGCTCGAGTGGCTGCCGCCGGCGCTCGACGCGCCGCTGGCCGCCGGGTTCGAGCTCACGCATTTCGAGTACGGCCTGCTCTACGCGCTGGCTGACGCGCCCGAGCGAACACTGCGACTCAGCGTGCTCGCCGACTACGCGAACAGCTCGCTCACCCGGCTGTCACGGGCCGTGTCGAGGCTCGAGGCGCGCGGGTGGGTGCGTCGCGAGCCCGACCCGAGCGACGGGCGATCGACGCTCGCCGTGCTCACCCTCGAGGGTCTGACGAGGTTCGACGACGCCACGCCGGCGCACCTCGCGACGTTGCAACAGGTGATCTTCGACCCGCTGACCAAGGCTCAGCAGCGCCAGCTGACGCAGATCAGCCGGCGGATAGCGACCGCGATTCGGCAGCAGCCGGGCTGGCAGCCGACGGCGAACGCCCCGGCGCCTGGGCGAGCGGGGGAGTCATCGGCGTGACATCAGAACCCGGCACGACGCCGGCCCTCGGCGCGACCGACGACATCGGCCTGATCGACCTCGCCACGCGACCCTCGGGCCGCAGCCGCGACGACCACAACCAGTAGGCCACCGAGCCCAGCCCGATGGCCGCGCTGAGCGCCACCACCACCGGCTGTGCCGTGAGGGCGGCCGAGATCACCGCCGCACCGCTCGCCGACACGACGAAGCCGGTCACGCACGAGACCACGGGTGGTTCGTTCGGTTCGAGTTCCATTGGACCCCTCCAACAGACAATCCCATCGCCCCAAAAAGTACTCCGCGTGAACTCCCGCTGCCAGGCGCGTATCTAAGTCGTTACCGAATCTTTCCCCACGTCGATTCCGGCAGCCACGGCCACCTCTCGGTAGGCAGTGGCCAACGAGGCGACCGACTCGTGCGCGTTGAGTCCGCTCGGGTTCGGCACCACCCACAGCTCGGCGTTCTCGAAGTCCATGGGCTGCCGGCCGACGGTCGCCTTCGGCTGCCCGAAGGCGATGCGGAACGTCGTGATGCCGAGCATCGCCACCACCCGCGGCCGCAGATCGCGCACGCGGGGGCGCAGGGCGTCGGCGCCCTCGATGAGCTGCTGGTCGTGAGTTCGTCGGCTCGCGCGGTGGCGCCCGCGACCAAGGTCGTGATGCCGACACCGCGATCGAGCAGCTGCTCGCGGTCGGTCGGCTGAAGTCCCGACGACGCGTCGATGACGTGATCGACGATGCCGGCCTGGAACAGCGCCGGATAGAACCGGTTTCCCGGCCGGCTGAAGGGCGCCTGAACCGCGGCGGTGTGCAGGCCCGGATTGATGCCGACGAGCAGCAAGCGGGGGTGGGGTCCCACAACATCGGGGATGGACCGGCCCCGGAAAGCGTCGAGTTCGGCACGCGTGTAACCCATGCCTGCAGGCTACGCCCAGCGGCATCCGGAGCTTGCTGAGAGCTGGCTGTGACCGGTGGATGAGTGCGCGGCATCCGGAACATCCACGGCAGAACGGGTGTTCTCTTTAGTGACCGCCGCAGCCAGCGGTGTGAACTAAGGAGATCTCACGTGACCACCGAGTACCGCAAGACCCCCGAGGCGCTCGCCCGCCTCACCCGCCAGCAGTATCGCGTCACCCAGGACGACGTTACGGAGCCGGCGTTCCGCAACCAGTACTGGGACAACCACCAGCCGGGCATCTACGTCGACGTGGTGTCGGGAGAACCGCTGTTCGCCTCGGTCGACAAGTTCGACAGCGGATCGGGTTGGCCGAGCTTCACGGTGCCGATCGACTCCGCCAACGTGGTCGAGAAGAAGGACCGCACCTGGGGCATGGTGCGCACCGAGGTGCGTTCCGCCCACGGTGACAGCCACCTCGGGCACGTGTTCGACGACGGCCCCGCCGAGGCCGGTGGCTTGCGCTACTGCATCAACTCGGCCGCCCTGCGCTTCGTGCCTCTCGAGAACCTCGAGGCCGAGGGCTACGGCGACTACACCACCCTGTTCGACACGACGACGGATGCCGCGGCCTCCGCCAGCAAGGAGAGTGCACGATGACCACGACCGAGAAGGCGATCCTCGCCGGCGGCTGTTTCTGGGGCATGGAGGAGCTGATCCGCCGTCGCCCGGGAGTCGTCGACACCCGCGTCGGCTACACCGGCGGCGACACCCCGAACGCCACCTACCGCAACCACGGAACCCACGCCGAGGCGATCGAGATCTCCTACGACCCGGCGAAGACGAGCTACCGCGAGCTGCTGGAGTTCTTCTTCCAGATTCACGACCCGTCGACCAAGAACCGTCAGGGCAACGACGTCGGAACCAGCTACCGTTCGGGCATCTACTACCTGAACGACGAGCAGAAGGCGACCGCCGTCGACACCATCGCCGACGTCGACGCGTCGGGCCTGTGGCCGGGCAAGGTCGTCACCGAGGTCGCCCCCGCCGGCGACTTCTGGGAGGCCGAGCCCGAGCACCAGGACTACCTGCAGGTCTACCCGAACGGCTACACCTGCCACTACGTGCGCCCGGGCTGGAAGCTCCCGCGCCGTGAGGAGGCGGTCGCGAACTAGCGGCCGGTCGGTAACAGGCGCGAAGGGGTGGGGGCTGCGGCTCCCACCCCTTCGTCGTGTCGGTGCGGTGCCGGCGCGCTGCCGGCGCGCTGCTCGGCCTCAGGCTTGGCTGATGCGCACCAGGTTGCCGGCCGGGTCGCGGAAGGCGGCGTCTCGGGCGCCCCAGAACTGGTCGGTCGGCTCCTGCAGAATCTCGGCGTTGCCGGCGGCGCGCACCTTCTCGAAGGTGCTGTCGAGGTCGTCGGTGCGGAAGAGCACCCCCGGCAGCTCGCCCTTCGCGAGCAGGGTGGCGCGGGCGTCGCCGTCTTCGGGTGACACCCCGGCGTGGGGCTGCGAGAGCACGATCTCGATCTCGGGCTGGCTGGCGGTCGACAGCGTGATCCAGCGGAACCCGCCGTTCTCCACCTCGTTGCGCACCTCGAGTCCGAGGGTGTCGCGGTAGAAGGCGAGGGCCTCATCGGGGTCGTCGACGAGGATGTGCACGTGGCTGAGTGAAATGGTCATGTCACAAGACGCTAGTGCGCGGGCGTGACGACGGCTTCTTCGTTTCTGCTCGATGTGGCGCGGTCTCTCCGGGGCCGGTCGAGCACCATGGCCGAGCAACTCGGCACGACCCGGGTGGCGTCATGGTCTCGCGCCCGGTAGGCGCTCGGCGTCTCGCCGACGATCTCGGTGAACCGCGAGCTGAACGACCCGAGGCTGGTGCAGCCCACGGCGAAGCACGCGTCGCTCACGCTGATGTCGCCGCGGCGCAGCAGGGCCATCGCGCGCTCGATGCGGCGGGTCATCAGGTGGGCATAGGGCGTCTCGCCGTAGGCCTCGCGGAAGCGGCGACTGAAATGGGCGGTCGACATCAGGGCGGTGCGCGCCAGCGCGGGCACGTCGAGGGGGCGTGCGTATTCGCGATCCATGAGGTCGCGCGCTCGGCGGAGTTCCTCGAGATCGACGGTGCCCATGCCACCAGTATGCGCCGCCGCGGCATCCGGTGTCACTCGACGGCCGGTCGTGACGAGCAGGGCCTGCGTTACGCGGGTCACGCTACCGGCACCCTCGGCCGCGTCGAGAAGTCAACCCGTACCGGCTGCCGCGCGCGCTTCGATACCATCGGGTGAGAGTGGGGAGCGCCTGCCTTATCCCGGTCGCGCTCCCCGCTCTCTTCGAACGTACTCCCGTCTTCGAGGAGGCGGTCTTGGCGTGTCGCGCCTTCGTCGGTCATAGTGGATCGATCGAACATATGTTCGAAAGTGCGGAGGTGCTCATGACCACGATCGACCTGACCGACATCGCGACGCTGTGGTTCTCTGACGCGGTTCCGGTGCGGATGCTGTGGCGCGGCCAGCGCTGGCGGGTCACCGATCAGCCGACCGAGCCCGAGGGCTTGTACTGGACGACGCATGCCCCCGACTTCATCGCCTGGCGCTTTCAGGCCACCGACGAGGCGGGCGTGAGCCGGGTGTTCGATCTGGTGCGGCACCAGGGCGGGCAGCACTGGACCGTGACGCACGTCTACGACTGAGCGGCGCCGTCGGGCTGGGCGAGGTCTGCGCCGGCGGGGTCGGCGCCGGCACGGTCGGCAGGGTCGGCGCCGCGGGCGGGCGAACTGCGGGTGAGCGTGCTGAAGCGGTAGCGCAGCCCGGATCGCGACGTCGCCCAGCCGTGATCGGGCGCCGTCGAGCGCTGCCAGCCGCTGACCGCAGGTGCGCGGGTGTCGCCCGAAGCGGTGATGTCGACCTCGGTGATCTCGATCCTCGTGGCGTAAGGCAGCGCCTGCCGATAGATGTCGCCGCCGCCGATGACCCAGACGGATGCCGCTGCCTCGCCGGTCGCGGCGGTCACGTCTGTTCGGGATCTCCCGTCGTCCGTCGCGGCCGGCGCGCCGTCCGCGAACGGCGCGAGTGCTTCGTCGAGGGAATGCGCCACGTGGGCTCCCTCGGCGATCCAGTCGGGTTGCCGGGTGACGACGATGTTGGTGCGGCCGGGAAGCGGGCGGAAGCGTTCCGGCAGGGAATCCCAGGTGCGTCGTCCCATCACGACCGTGCTGCCGGCGGTGAGCTCGCGGAATCGTGCGAGGTCTTCGGGCAGGTGCCACGGGATGGCGCCCTGGTCGCCGATGACTCCGTCGTGAGCCTCGGCCCAGATGAGTGCGACCGTCATCCGGTGACCGTCATACGGCCACGGCCGCCCGGATGGCCGGGTGATGCTGGTAGTCGGTGACCTCGAGGTCGTCGTATTCGTAGTCGAAGACGGTCGGGCGGTCGCGGGTGATGGTGAGCGTCGGTGCGGGGTAGGGGTCGCGCGAGAGTTGCAGCTCGACCTGCTCGACGTGGTTGTCGTAGATGTGGCAGTCGCCGCCGGTCCAGACGAAGTCGCCGACCTCGAGACCGGTCTGCGCCGCGATGAGGTGCGTGAGCAGGGCGTAGCTGGCGATGTTGAACGGCACGCCGAGAAAGAGGTCGGCGCTGCGCTGGTAGAGCTGGCACGAGAGCTTGCCGTCGGCGACGTAGAACTGGAACAGGGCGTGGCAGGGGGCGAGCGCCATCTCGGGGATCTCGGCCACGTTCCACGCCGACACGATCATGCGCCGGGAGTCGGGGTCGCGGCGGATGGTGTCGATCACCTGGCTGATCTGGTCGATGTGATCGCCGGAGGGCGTCGGCCAGGAACGCCATTGCACCCCGTAGACCGGTCCGAGTTCGCCGTCGGCGTCGGCCCATTCGTTCCAGATCGAGACGCCGTTCTCCTGCAGCCAGCGCACATTGCTCTCGCCCCGCAAGAACCAGAGCAGCTCATAGGCCACCGACTTGAAGTGCACGCGCTTCGTCGTGACGAGCGGAAACCCCTCGGACAGATCGAACCGCAACTGCCGGCCGAAGACACTCCGGGTGCCCGTGCCGGTGCGGTCGGACTTGGGCGTGCCGTGCTCGAGCGTCTCTCGCAGCAGGTCTTCGTAGGGGGTCGCGATCGTGGTCATCACACCGAGCGTAGGCCAAGACCGCGGCAACTCGAACAGTGGCGCGGCCATCGCGGCGCACGGGCGCGCGTGTTGCATCGCGCATCGCGATCCGCCCGGCCGGCCCGTGCTGTAGGCGGGCGCTGCGGCCCTGGGACAAGTAGCCTGAGTCACGACGAAGGGCAGGCCTCGATGAAGCGCATCAACATCCTCTACGCCGGCACGCAATACTCCATCTCCGGGCGTGACGTCGACGCGGTGAAAGAGGAGATCCGTGCCGCCATCGAGTCCGCTGTGCCCACCTGGCTGGAGGTCAACGTCGGAGAGGGAAAGTACAAGCGAGCCGACATCCTGCTCACACCCGGCGTCGGTGTCGCCGTCATCGGAATCGACGCCGACGACTGATGGCGCCCAGTGCGCCCCCGCCGCCCACCGAGCCGACTCTGCCCACCGAGCCGACTCCGTCCATCGAGCCGAGTCCGTCCGCCGAGCCGAGTCCGTCCGCCGAGCCGAATCCGTCCGCCGAGCCGAATCCGCCCGCCGAGCCGACTCCGTCCGCCGCGCGAACGCCATCCGGTGCTCTGACGCCCGTCAGCCCACCCAGCCGATTCGCTCCGCCGCTCGAGGGCGGCCCGCTGCACGAACAGGACTGGCAGTCGCTGACCTTCCTGCACTGGCGCGTCGATCCGGCCCTCGTCGCCCCGCACCTGCCGCCTGGAACCCGCCCCGACCTGTTCGACGGCTCGGCCTGGGTCGGCCTGATTCCCTTCCGCCTCGCGAACGCGACGGCGCCCGGATTCCGCGCACTTGGCCCCATCCCCGTCGTCGGCACGTTTCCCGAGATCAACGTGCGCCTCTATTCGATCGACGATCAGGGTCGCCACGGGGTCGTCTTCTCCTCTCTCGAATCGTCGCGCCTCGCGGCCGTCACCGCTGCCCACACCCTGTTCGGACTGCCCTATCGCTGGGCGCGCATGAGCATCACGACCTCCGCCGACGGCACCATCAGCTACCGGTCGGAGCGCCGAGGCGACAACGGCTTCGGCGGCGGCCCCGGACCGCACAGCCGCATCGACGCGATCGCCGGCACCACCGATCGGTCGAACGACGACCTCGCGGTCTTCCTCACCGCGCGCTGGGGGCTCCATATCGCACGCGGACGCAGACCCACCAGGTTCATCCCGAACACACACGAGCCGTGGCAAGTCGTCGACGCCGACCTGCGGTTTCTCGACGACGAACTGCTCGCCGCCGCCGGATTCGCGGGGCTTGCCGACCGTGCTCCGGATTCGGTGCTGTTCTCGCCCGGAGTGCACACCGCCTTCGGCCGGGCGCTGCCGCGCGGCCGGTGACCGGCACCGGGAGGCACCCCTGCCTGCAGGGATAATGGGCGAGTGACCTCAGACCTCCCCGATCTCGGCCTGCTGCTCGACGTCGACGGGCCGATCGCCAGCCCGCTCACGCGCAGCATCGCCATCCCGTCCATCGCCGAAGACCTCGTGACGCTCGCGAACGCCGGGGTTCCGATCGTGTTCAACACCGGACGATCTGACCAGTTCTTGCAGGGCGAAGTCGTCGGCCCCCTGGTCGACGGCGGACTCAGCCCCGAGGCCAGGGTTTTCGGCGTGTGCGAGAAAGGCGCGGTGTGGTTTCGAATCACCCCCGCCGGGGTCGGCGACCTCTCCATCGATGAGACCCTCCTGGTTCCTGCTTCATTGACCGCCGCGATCGACGAACTCGTCACCGCGCGCTTCACCGATTCGATGTTCTTCGACCGCACCAAACGCACGATGGTCTCGGTCGAGCAGCGAACGGATGTCGCGTCTGACGACTATCTCGCGATCCAGCCCGTCTTCGACCGGGCAGTGCTTGATCTGTGCAGAACTTTCGACATCGGCGTCGTGTGGAGAACTGACGAGCAGCCCGCGAGCGATGGCCGGGTGCTGTTGCGCATCGATCCGTCGATCATCTCGACCGACATCGAGTCGGTGCGCGTCGGCAAAGACCTCGGCGCCGAACGGGCGCTCGCGCTCGTCGCCGCCACCGGTCACGTTCCCCGCACCTGGCGCACCGTCGGCGACTCGCGCAGCGACTACGCCATGGCAGAGTGGCTCCACACCGAGCGCTACGACGTCGCCCACCTCGATGTCCGCCCGGCCGAGGGCGTGCCCGTCACGCGCTACCCCGTGCTGACCGCCGACCCCGACGTCACCAACGACGCCGCCGGAGCCGTCTTCCTCCGCCGCTGGACCCAGCACATCGTCGACGGCTCCCCGCTACCCGCCGACCTCCCCTACTGACGCCCCGCGGCTGACCGTCCTGTCAACGGTGGTCCCGCCGCCCGCCCTTCCGACCGCCCACCCCGCCGTCAGTCCCTCCGCCGGCCTGCTGGCCACCAGCCCTCCCGCCCGGGCCGAGGCCACCCGATGCCGCAACCACACCGCGTCGTCACGCCGAGTGACCCGCCGTAGGGAGGTCGCTGGCGGTAGCTTCGTCGTTCGGGCGGCCGAGACGGCCTCCCGAGCGCGGGATGGCCTCCCGGCAGCGGCCCCGGCTGTCGGCGGCGACTCGACCTCGATCGTCGAGGCCTCCGGATGCCGCGACCCCGCTGCGGCGCCGCGCCAGGTGGCCCGCCGTGGGGAGGCCGCCGGCCGTAACCTCATCCCTCCGGCGGCCGAAACGGCCTCCCGAGCGCGGGATGGCCTCCCGACCGCTGCCCCGACTCGCAGCCGCGACTCGACCTCGATCGTCGAGGCCACTGGATGCCGCGACCCCATCGCGACGCCGCGCGAGGTCACCCCCCGCCGGGAGGCCACCGGATGCCGCGTGCCCGACGCGAGGCCGCGAGGGGTGGCCCGCCGTGGGGGAGGCCATTGGCGGCGTCCGCGGCGTTCGGGCGGCCGAAACGGCCTCCCGCGCGGCGGACGGCCTCCCGAGCGGGTCGGGCCGGGCGGCTCGGCGTCGGGGCAACGGCACCCCGCCCCAAGCCGTCAGGGCAACGGCACGCCCGCCCCGCTCCCCACCTCACCCCCGCCGGATGACCGCGAAGCTCCCCGCCACGATCCCGGCCAGATCCCCGGGCGCGAGCTCGATGTCGAACCCTCGCCGGCCGCCCGACACGAAGATCGTGGCGAACTCGAGGGCCGACTCGTCGATCACGGTCGGCAGCCGCGTCTTCTGGCCCACCGGGCTGATGCCGCCCACGACATAGCCGCTCTTGCGCTCGGCCAGGCCCTTGTCGGCCATCGCCGCCCGCTTGGCGCCGAGGGCGCCGGCCAGCGCCTTGAGGTCGAGCTGGTCGCTCACCGAGACGATACCGATGCCGAGGCCGGCATCCGTGTCGACCATCAGCGTCTTGAAGACCCGCGCCGCGTCGACTCCGAGTTCCCGAGCGGCCTCCGCACCGAAATCGGTCGAGGCGGCATCGTGGCGGTAGACGTGCGGCGTGAACAGCACACCGGCCCGCATCAGAGCCGCCGTCGCCGCCGTGGTCGGACCGCCGGAGGAGGCACCGGATTTCTTCGCCATGAGACCTCGCCCTGACTACTCGACGCTCGAGGGCACCTGATCCGCCGCCTCGAGCGGAAGCACCCGTCGCAAGAAGGCCGAGACGTCGCCCAACTCTTCGAGCGAGATCGAATGCCCGACGCCGGCATACAAATGCGCCGACGTGTCGAAATGCCCCGCCACGAACGCCTCGGTGCGCTCGACACCCGACAGGGCGATCACCGGATCCTCGGTGTCACGCCCCCAGAACAACGGCGGCCGCAGTTCGGCGAGCACGGCATCGCCCGGCTCCTCGCCCGAGGCCGAGAAGCCCGACAGGTTGACCGCGGCGGCGAACCGGTGCGGTGCGAGCCGCATCAGCTGGATCGACATCACGCCGCCCTGCGAGAACCCCATCACGGCGACGGCCGGCGGCGCGCCGAACTCGGCCTCGATCCGGTCGAGCCAACCGAGCACCGCGGATGCCGCGGCCGTGGCCGTCGACGGCGTGGGATTCGACGGCTCGCCCGGCGGGAACCAGGTCCAGCCGCCCATGCCGAACGGCGCTCCCGGGAGCGGCGCGCGCAGCGAGGCGTAGACGACCCCCTCAGGCAGCGACGGGAACAGGCCGGCGAGGTCGTTCTCGTGCGACCCCCGGCCGTGCATCACGACGACGAGCGGTTCGACCGCGAGCCGTTCCGACAACTCGGAAGCATCCACCGACCACACCACCGCCGAATCATCGATCAACAGGGGCGTGGGGGCATCCGGATCGCTCATTCAGCGAATCTAACATTCGAGCCGGGAGTCGAACCCCGGTAGTGTTCCGGCATGGAGCATCCGAAGCTCTTCACCGCTGACGACCCCGTGGTCGCGCGCATCCGCGAGCTCTGCGCCGACTACCCCGAGTCGGCCGAGGTGCTGGCCTGGGGGCGGCCCACGTTCCGGGCGGGCAAGAAGATCTTCGTCGTCGCGGGCGCCACCATGGACCACCCGCACACGGTCGTGTTCAAGCCCGACCCCGAAGAGCACCCGGCGCTGCTCGAGCTGCCCGAGATCTTCGTTCCGCCCTACTTCGGGCCGTCGGGCTGGCTCGCCATCGAGGTCGGCGACCGCACCGACTGGCAGTTCGTCGCCGAGCTCATCGAGACCTCGTTCCGCCAGGTCGCCCTCAAACGGCAGTTGGCCGCGCTGGACAGCCGACCCGCGCCGGACGCGCCCGCGCCCGAAGCCCCCGACCCAGAAGCGCCCGACGCCCCCGCCCCCGACGCGCCAGCGCCCGCCCCTACGTCTGGCACCGCGGGCACCAATACGTGACCCGCTGCGACAACTCGGTCGCGCCGAGGGTTCCGCGACGAATGCGCGTGCCGCACCGCCGGCACGGCTGCCCCTCGCGCCCATAGACCCAGGTCTGCCGCCCCGGCCGCAAGTCGCCCGTCGTCGTGCGCTCGACCCGATCGCGGTTGGCGACGATCAGCCGGTGGGCGAGCGCGGCCACCGCCGGCAGGTCTTTCACCTCCGACACCGGACGCTGCGGCAGCACGCCCCGCAGAAAGCACAGCTCGTTGGCATAGACGTTGCCGAGGCCCGCGAGATTGCGCTGATCGAGCAGCGCCACGTCGATCTCGCGGTCGCCGTCGGAGGCGAGCCGGCGCGCGGCTTCGTCGGGGTTCCAGGATGCCCCGAGCAGGTCGGGCCCCAGATGACCCACCACCTCGTCTTCACGATCTCGCTCGACGACCTCCACCACCCCGAGGTCGAAACCCACCGTCACCCAGTCGGCATTCTCGAGCACGATGCGCGCCTGGTAGGCGGGCCGTCGCCACCGGGTGCCGTGCCGGTAGATGTGCCACGACCCCTCCATCTTGAGGTGGGTGTGGATGCTGTGGTCACCTACCCGCGTCAGCAGATGCTTGCCGCGCGACACAACACCTTCGACCACCTCGCCCACGAGATCGACGGATGCGTACTTCGGCACCCGCAGGTCGCTGACGGTGAGCGGGCGGCCGCGCAGTGCCTCGTCGAGATGCAGGGCCGTGCGATAGACGGTGTCGCCCTCAGGCACGCAGCCTCAACCCTCTCGGCGTGCCGGTGAACCCGGCGGTCTCGAGAGCACCGCCGACCGGGGTGCCCAGCACGAAGTCGCCGTTCACGCGCTCGACCGCGAGCTTGTCGACCCGGCCCGTGGTGACCGCCTGCGCCACCGATCGGGCGGCGACGGCCAGAACCTCGTCGTCGTCGGTGAAGGCGAGCGCCGTCTTTCCGCCGCGCTCGAGGTAGAGCACGAGCTCGCCGTCGACCAGCGCCACGAGGGCGCCCGCCTTGCGGCCGGGCTTGTGACCCTCGACGCTCGGCCACGAGAGAGCGGCGCCATAGGGGTTGGCGGGGTCGGTGGCCGCGAGGGTGAGGGCCTCGGGCGGCCGGTCGCGCCCGCTGTCGCGACCGATCGCATCCGGAGCGAAGCCACGCAACCGGTCGACCGTGCCGCCCGTGGCGAACTGGGCGGCTCCGAGCGTCTCGACGAAGTAGCCGCGCCGGCAGCGCCCGCTCTCTTCGAACTGGCTCAGCACGCGGTAGACGAGCGCGAAGCCGCCGGGCACGCGTTCGTTCACCACCGAGCCGCGGGTCACCACGCCGTAGCGGTCGAGCAGCAGTTCACCGGTGGCGTGCGCCCGCAGCGTGGCATCGGTGATCGGTTCGGGCAGCAGCGACCAGCGGCCGCCGGCCGTCGGCGGGCCGACCCGGGTCTGCATGGTCGGCCGGGCGAAGCCGCGACCGCGGTACATGCGCGACCGCGGTGCGGGGCGCTTGGTGCTGTGCGCCGACTTGCCCGACCCGGTGAGGGTGCGCAGGGGAGCGACGGTGTCGTTGGTGACGAGGCCGGCCCACACCAGATCCCAGATGGCGCTCACGATGGCGGCGTCGTCGATCGCGACGGCCGACGGCGACTCCTGCAGCGTGGCCGCCACGTCGTCGGCGAGCGACCGGAAGAAATAGGCGCCACCCCGCGAGAGGGTGGCGAGAACGGCCCGGTGCAGCTCGGTGTCGTCGAACTCTTCAGCAGGGGTCGACGACACCGGCAGGGTGTCGAGGGTGTGCAGGGCGACCCAGCCGTCGCTCCCCGGCAGGCTTCCCCGGCCCGACCAGACGACCTCGCCCGATGCCGTGAGCTCGTCGAGCATCGCCGGGCTGTAGTCGCGCACGCGGGCGGGCAGCACGAGGCTCTCCCACGCCGACGCGGGAACGGGCACGCCCGCGAGTTGCTCGACCACCGTCAGCACGCCGTCGATGCCCCGCAGCGACCCGCCGACGTGCTGCCAGGCCGGCAGGAAGCGGGCGAGTGTGCGCGGCTCCACCGGCTCCACCTCGTGCCGCAGCGCCGCGAGGGAGCGGCTCCGCAGGCGGCGCAGCACCTCGGCGTCGCACCACTCGGTGCTGCCCGCCACGCCCACCCGGGTGTCGGCGTGACCGCTCGGCCGGAACTCGCCTTCGATCACGCGGCGGTCGGCGGCGAGCCGGCGCAGCGCATCCGCCACCACCGACACGCCGAGGCCGAACCGCTCGGCGACCTCGTGCGACAGGAAGGGCCCGTGGGTGCGCGCGTAGCGGCTCACCAGGTCGAGCACCGGATGCTCGACGGGCGCGATGAACGCGTCGGGCACGCCGAAGGGGATGGGCACGCCGAGGGCGTCGCGGAGGCGCCCGGCGTCTTCGATCGGAGCCCACCACTCGCGGCCTGCGAACGTCACTCGCAGCGCGCGCTTGGACGCGAGCAGTTCGTCGAGTGCCTCCACCACGTCGAACTCGAGTGAGCGCTCGCGCACCTCGTCGGTGGTGAGCGGGCCGAGCAGCCGCAGCAGGTCGGCGACCCCCTCGATGTCGCGGGCGCGGCGCTCGGCCGTCAGACGCTGCAGCTCGCGCTGGGTCTCTTCGATCACCCCGGGGTCGAGCAGCTCGCGCAGCTCGGCGCGCCCGAGCAGTTCTGACAGCAGGCTGGGGTCGAGCGAGAGCGCCGCCGCACGCCGTTCGGCGAGCGGGCTGTCGCCTTCGTAGACGAACGAGGCCACGTAGCCGAACAGCAGCGATCGCGCGAACGGCGACGCCTCGGCCGACTCGATCTCGACCACGCGGATGCGCCGCGACTCGAGATCGCGGGCGAGCGACAGCAGCGCGGGCAGGTCGTAGACGTCTTGCAGGCATTCGCGCACGGTCTCGAGGATGATCGGGAAGGTCGGGTACTTGCGCGCCACCTCGAGCAGCTGCGCCGACCGCTGCCGCTGCTGCCAGAGCGGCGATCGCTTGCCGGGGTTCTGCCGCGGCAGCAGCAGGGCGCGCGCGGCGTTCTCACGGAAGCGGGAGGCGAACAGCGCCGAGCCGCCCACCTCGTCGGTGACGATCTGCTCGAGATCGGCCGGGTCGAAGAGAAAGAGTTCGGCCGAGGGTGGGTCGCTCTCGGTGTCGGGCAGGCGCACCACGATGCCGTCGTCGCTCGCCACGGCGTTCGCGTCGACGCCGAAACGCTCGCGGATGCGGCCGTTCACCGCGAGCGCCCAGGGCGAATGCACCTGCATGCCGAACGGGGAATGCAGGATGACGCGCCAGTCGCCGAGCTCGTCGCGGAACCGTTCCACCACGAGCGTCTTGTCGCTCGGAACGTGCCCCGTGGCCTCTCGCTGCTCGGTGATGAACGCCACGAGGTTGGCGGCGGCCCAGGCGTCGAGCCCGGCCCGCTCGGCGAGAGCGCCCGCTTCGTCGGCGGACGCGGCGGCGACCGTGCGGGTGAATTCGCCGATGGCCGCTCCGAGCTCCGCCGGGCGGCCGAGACCCTCGCCACGCCAGAACGGCAGGCGGCCGGGTTGCCCGAAGGCCGGGGTCACCAGCACGCGGTCGTGGGTGATCTCCTGGATGCGCCAGCTCGTCGCGCCCAGCGCGAACACGTCGCCGACGCGGGACTCGTAGACCATCTCCTCGTCGAGCTCGCCCACGCGGCGCCCGGGGGCGGAGCGCGTCGAGCCGGTCGAGGGGTCGGCATCCGTCGGTTCTCCGCCTACCATGAACACGCCGAACAGTCCGCGGTCGGGGATGGTGCCGCCGCTGGTCACGGCCAGACGCTGGGCACCCGGGCGGCCGGTGAGGGTGCCGGCGTCTCTGTCCCACACCAGGCGCGGGCGCAGCTCGGCGAACTCGTCGGACGGGTAGAGGCCCGCCAGCAGATCGAGCGTGGCGTCGTATGCCGATCGCGGCATGTTGGTGAACGAGGCGCTGCGGCGCACCACGTCGAACCACTCCTCGACGTCGATGGGTTCGAGTGCGCAGGCGGCCACCGTCTGCTGCGCCAGGATGTCGAGCGGGTTCGCCGGGATCGACAGCGTCTCGATGAGGCCCTCGGTCATGCGGATCGACACCACGGCCGAGTGGATGAGGTCGGCGCGGTGCTTGGGGTAGAGCAGGCCCTTCGACACCTCGCCCACCTGATGGCCCGCACGCCCGACGCGCTGCAACCCGCTCGCGACCGACGGCGGCGCCTCGACCTGGATGACCAGGTCGACCGCACCCATGTCGATGCCCAGCTCGAGGCTCGACGTCGCGACCACGCAGCGCAGTCGGCCCGTCTTGAGGTCGTCTTCGATGATCGCCCGTTGCTCCTTGCTCACCGAGCCGTGGTGGGCGCGCGCGAGCAGCGGCTCGGCGCCCTCGGTCTGGCCCGCCTGCCCCATGAGGTCGGCGGGAGTGCGCGGGGGAGCCGGCTCGTCGTCGGCAGTCGCCATCCGTTCGGCGAAGATCTCGTTCAGGCGTGCGGTGAGCCGCTCGGCCAATCGTCTCGAGTTGGCGAACACGATCGACGACCGGTGTTCGAGAATGCGGTCGACGATGTCTTCTTCGACGTGCGGCCAGATCGATCCCTGCTCGGGCCCGGATGCCGCGGCGGCGGGCCCTTCGAGCGACGAGGCCGACTCGGCCGGCGGAATCTGGGTCATGTCTTCGACCGGCACCACCACCTTGAGGTCGAACTTCTTCGTCGACGGCGGTGCGACGATCTTCACGTCGCGGCCGCCCGCCAGAAAACGCGCGACCTCTTCGCGCGGGCGGACGGTGGCCGAGAGGCCGATGCGCTGGGCCGGGGCGGCGAGCAGCAGATCGAGCCGGTCGAGGCTCACGGCGAGGTGGGCGCCGCGCTTGGTGGCGGCGACGGCGTGCACTTCGTCGACGATCACCGTGGTGACCTCGGAGAGCGATTCGCGGGCGGCCGAGGTGAGCATCAGGAAGAGCGACTCGGGCGTGGTGATCAGGATGTCGGGCGGGTTCTTGGCGAGGTTGCGGCGCTCGCCGGCCGGGGTGTCGCCCGAGCGCACGCCCACCGTGATGACCGGGGGCTCGGCGCCGAGCCGCTTCGCCGTCTGCGTGATGCCGACCAGCGGTGAGCGCAGGTTGCGCTCGACGTCGACCGCCAGCGCCTTCAGCGGCGAGACGTAGAGCACCGAGGTCTTGCGCGGCTCGCCGGGGGTGATGGTGTGGGCGAGCCGGTCGATGGCCCAGAGGAACGCGGCGAGGGTCTTGCCGGAGCCGGTGGGCGCGACGACGAGCGCGTGGTCGCCGCCGGAGACGGCGTCCCACGCCCCGATCTGGGCCGCGGTCGGCGCCGAGAAGGCGCCGAGGAACCACTCGCGGGTGGCGGGGGAGAACCTGTCGAGCACATCGCTCATGCCCCCATCCTCACCCGAACCGCCGACATCGGCACCGGCTCTCGCCGACGGCGTAATCGGCGCCGCCGCGACAGGCCGACGCCGCAGCAGTGAGACCGCTCCCCGCGGCATGAGCGGGCACGGCGGGGTTATCGGGTAAGAATGGACTATGAGCGTGCGCACCCCCGATCCCAACTCCGGCTGGTTGAGCGACAGCGAGCTCGCCGAGATCAGACAGCGCCTGCCGCTGCTCTACGTCGAAGCGGTGCCGGTGCGCGTCGACGGCCTCGGCCAGGTGGTCGAGGTCGGCGTGCTGCTGCGGGTCGGATCCAGCGGCACCATCGCCCGCACGCTCGTGTCGGGCCGCGTGATGTACGGCGAGACGCTGCGCGACGCGCTGTTCCGGCACCTCGAGAAAGACCTCGGGCCGATGGCCTTCCCGCAGCTGCCGGCGAGCCCCGTGCCGTTCCAGGTGGCCGAGTACTTTCCGCTGCCGGGCGTCTCGCCCTTCTACGACGAGCGCCAGCACGCCGTCTCGCTCGCCTACGTCGTGCCGGTGACGGGCACCTGCGAGCCCCGCCAAGACGCGCTCGAGCTCACCTGGATGACCCCGGAGGAGGCGGCCTCGCAGGGCATCTCCGACGAGATGGAGGGCGGCCGAGGCGGCCTGCTGCGCGCGGCCCTCGCCTCGGTGGGCAAGCTGGTCTAGGCGGTGCGATGGCCGACGACTACGAGCACCTGAGGTTCGGCGACGCGGCCGAGTTCGAAGCGTGGCTCGAGCAGAACGCCGGCACCTGCGACGGCGTGCGCCTCAAGATCGCCAAGAAGGGCAGCTCCGACACGACGGTGAGCCACCTCGAAGCCCTCGACGTCGCCCTCTGCCACGGTTGGATCGACGGCCGCCGCAACGCCCTCGACGACGACTACTTCCTGCAGACCTTCACCCCTCGACGCTCGCGCAGCCTCTGGTCGCAGGTGAACCGCGACAAGGTCGCCGCGCTCACCGAGGCGGGCCGGATGCGCGAGGGCGGTCAGCGCGAGATCGACCGGGCGAAGGCCGACGGACGATGGGATGCCGCCTACGCCTCGTCGTCGACCATCGAAGTGCCCTCCGACCTCGCCGACGCGCTGCGGGCGAATCCCGAGGCCGAGTCCTTCTTCACCACACTCACCAGTCAGAACCGCTACGCGATCCTCTTCCGCGTGCACAACGCGAAGCGCGCTGACACCCGTGCCCGCCGCATCGCCGACTTCGTCGCGATGCTCGCCCGTCACGAGACCGTCTACCCCCAGTCCCCGCCCAAGCCCTGACCCGCCCCCGCCCCCGCCCCGCGGCATCCCACCCCCATCGCCCCTTGGCGAGTGGTCACTTTTGGCGCCATATCCCGCGTTTTGGCGCCAAAAGTGCCCACTCGCGGCATCCGGCCCCCCACTCCCACCCGCCGAGAAGTCACTTCCCGGTCCACAACACGGGCCGAAGCACCGAAACGTGACTTCTCGGGGCGCGCAGAGACGCCGAACGGCCCGCCTCACGAAGAGACGGGCCGTTCGACGATCGCTGAGAACAGCGGATGCCGCGACTAGCGCGAGCGGCGACCGCCACCCGATCCGGCGCTGAACGAGGCTGCCGACTGACGAGGGCGGCCGTTGGCGGCATCCGCACCGCGTCCGCCGCGGCGTCCGCCGCCGTCGCCCGAGCCCGACGCGCCGCCGTGACCCTGGCTCTGGCCGGAACCCGCGCCGTCGCTCGACGTGCTGTAGAACGAGCGGCTGCCGCCTGCGGCGTTGCCGCCACGGCCGCCGTTGCCGCGGCCGCTCGACGCACCCTGGCGCGAGCCACCGGCTGCGCCCTGACCGCCTTCGCCGGCTCCGGTGCCGCCGCGACGAGCGCGCTTGCGCTGGGCGTTGGCGCCCTGCGATCCGCCCTGCGACTGGCCGCTGTAGCCGCCCGAGCCGCCACCGCGACGAGGCTGGCCCGAGGCCGGCAGCTGGTTGGTGGTGCGCGGCGCGGGCTTCACGTAGGCGGCCACCTGGCCGACGAGCGCGTTGACCGACGCCGAGTCGGCCGAGACGACCTCGGGGGTCACCGTGATGGCGGCCTTGCGCAGCAGGTCCTTCACGTCTTTGCGCTGTGCGGGGAGCATGATCGTCACGACGTCACCGGCCGAACCGGCACGGGCGGTGCGGCCCGAGCGGTGCAGGTAGGCCTTGTGCTCCGCCGGCGGGTCGACGTGGATGACGAGTTCGATGTCATCGACGTGCACGCCGCGGGCCGCGACATCCGTCGCCACCAGAACGCGCACGTCGCCGGCCGAGAAGGCAGCGAGGTTGCGGTCGCGGGCCACCTGCGAGAGGTTGCCGTGCAGGTCGACCGAGGGGATGCCGGCATCGGTCAGCTGCTTCGCGAGCTTCTTGGCGTGGTGCTTGGTGCGCATGAAGAGAATGCGGCGGCCGGTGCCCGACGCGAGCTTCTCGACCAGAACACGCTTCGACTCGACCGACTCGGTCTCGAACACGTGGTGCGTCATGGCGGCGACGGGGGAGTTGGCCTCGTCGACCGAGTGCAGCACCTCGTTGTGGAGGAACTTGCGAACGAGCTTGTCCACCCCGTTGTCGAGCGTGGCCGAGAAGAGCAGGCGCTGGCCCGACTGGGGGGTCTTGTCGAGGATGCGGGTGACGACGGGCAGGAAGCCCAGGTCGGCCATGTGGTCGGCCTCGTCGAGCACGGTGATCTCGACGGCGTCGAGCGTGACGAAGCCCTGCTTCATGAGGTCTTCGAGGCGGCCCGGGCATGCCACGACGATGTCGACGCCGGCCTTCAGCGCGGTCACCTGACGTGACTGCGAGACGCCGCCGAAGATGGTGGTGGTGGTCATGTTGTAGACCTTGGCGAGCGGCGCCAGCACGGCGTCGATCTGCGTCGCGAGCTCACGCGTCGGGGCCAGGATGAGGCCGAGCGGGCGGCCCGGGCGGCGCTTGCCGCCGGAGAGCTGGCCGGCCAGGCGGGCGACCATTGGAATGGAGAAGGCCAGGGTCTTGCCCGAGCCGGTCTTTCCGCGGCCGAGCACGTCGCGGCCGTTCAGGGTGTCGGGGAGCGTGTCGACCTGAATCGGGAACGGCTCCAGGATGCCGCTCGCGGAGAGCGAGGCGACGAGGGGTGCGGGCACGCCCAGCGCGCCGAAGGATGAGGGGGTGTTGGACAACGTGGTGCCTTTCAGGCATCAGTCCGGTGCGCACAGCTCGAAAAGAAGGCTCACTCGGATGTTTGGCGAACGCACCGACGGTGCATCCGTTCGCCGCAAGAAGTATCTGCAAATGATCCGCCCCGCCGTGACAGAGATGCTGACGGCCGGCCCTGGATCAGAGTGAAGAGGGAGCGTTCTTTCGACGCACGGGACTCTCTATCGAGCCCTCGAGTGGTTCCAGCTTAGTGCACGTCGCCGGGGTAGCTCTCACCGACGGGGATTTCCACAGCCACGCGGTTGCCCGGCTGGGCCAACGGGCAAGCCCACTCGGGGTCGTAGGCGCACGAGGGGTTGTAAGCGAAGTTGAAGTCGAGCACGAGCGTCGAAGAGCTGCCGACGCCGAGCACGACGTTCTGGTCGAGGCTTGCGCCCTTGATGGTGTCGACGAGGTAGCGGCCGCCGCCGTAGGTGCCGCCGGGCTTGCCCGCGAGGGCGTCTTTCACCGGAATGAAGAGGCCGCCGCCGTAGGACGTGAGGCGCCACACGTCGAGCGTGCCCACCCCGTCGAGGCGGGCGATGCCGAGCAGGTCGAACGGCACCACGCCGTCGGTGCCGGTCTCGAAGTCGAAGTGCCGGGGGCGGGGGTCGTCGTCGGCGACCGGTTCGATCTCGACCTCGAAGCTCCACGCCGGGTCGTAGGGCGCGATCGGCAGGCCGGCGAACCCCTCGAAATCGGCGGGCAGCAACGGCGTGGCCGGATGCATCCGGAACAGGTCGTCGCGGGCCTCCCGCCAGAATTCGTGCGCCTCGACCGGGTCGACACCGCGCAGGCGTCGCACCTCTTCATAGATGCTGAACACGCGGCGGCGCCAGTCGGCGGTCTCGAGAGCGGTGGTCGCGGCTGCGGTCATGACTGGTCCTCCATGGTCGTCTTCTCCTGCACAGGCGTCGCGTCGTGCCCGGGCGTCTCGTCCTGCACCGGTGTCTCGTCCTGCACAGGCTCCGGCGCGGGAAAGTCGTAGGCCCAGGTCGGCGCGAGCTTCTTCAGCTTGTGCCCGCGCACCTGCCAGAACGCCCAGAGGCTGTACCACGCGAACGGCGTCAGCAGCCCGGCCCCGATGGTCAGCTGATCGCGATAGAGCGTCTTGCCCGTGCCGGCCGGGTCGGGCGCGATGGCCATCTTGTGATCCCAGAGCCGGATGGCGCTGACCGCCCCCGTCACCCCCTGGCCCGAGTCATGCACGATGCGCACGTCTCCGCGTCGGGCGGTCTCGAACGTGAGCCGGATGATCTGCTTGCCCATCGGAATCACCCCGGCCCCGCGCATCTCCACCGGGTGCTGGCCCGGCTCCCACACCGTCGGGAAGCCGTCCGCCGCGAGCGACTCGATCTCGATCAGCGGGCTCGACACCTCACGGAACACGGCGGGGCTCCGGATGGCGCGCCACGCGGCATCCGGATCGCAATCGAGAATCAACTTCAGCAACACGCGCACCCCCTCATCATCTCCCGCTCGTGCGCATGCACCAAGTGGGCGTCGATGCGCTTCGGGAGGAGGAGAAGCCGATGAAGCTCTAGAGAGGCGTTGCGATGTCCTCCTCCTCCCGAGCGATCCCCGGGTGGGCGCCGCTGCCTGCAATCGGCAGCCCTGCCGCCCTCCGAGAGTCAGCTGGATCGACGACTGACGCACCGACAAGGCGTAGCGTTGAGGTGACATTGGAGGTCACCACATGAAGGCAGTCCTGGGCGGCAACGTCATCGCCGAAGCACCCAAAGAAGATCTGATCGCGATCGAGGGCAACTGGTACTTCCCTCCCGACAGCGTGAACGCCGAATACCTCGAGAAGAGCCCCACGCCCTACACCTGCCCGTGGAAGGGCGAGTGCCAGTACTTCAATGTCAAAGACGGCGGCAGCACGCTGCAGGATCGCGCCTGGAGCTACCCCACCCCTTACCCCACGGCGTTCGACCGCGTCGGCAAGGACTTCAGCAACTACGTGGCCTTCTGGAAAGAGGTGCAGGTCACCGACTGAGCAGAAATTGCTCAGGATGCCGCGGCCAGCGCACCCCTTAGCGTGATCGTTCGGCGTCTCACCCCGGCGTCGAATGATCCGAGGAGCGCCCGTGTCCGTCCTGCCTGCCAGTCCCCTTCGCCGCCGTGTCGGCACCGCTCTCGTCGCGGCGCTCGCGGTCGCCCTCATGGCACCGGCGGTGGTCGTCGCCACCTCGGCGCCCGCCACCGCGCTCGATCTCTTCCCCCGCGACTTCGCGACCTGGCACGAGACCGAGGCGGCCACGGCCGGCGGGCGACCCGAGACGCTCACGAGCGATGCCGACGGCTTCGTCTGGTATTACGACGGCCTCAGCAACCAGCTCGTGCGAGTCGACCCCGTCGGCGGCGGCCAGCTGCCGTTCGATCTCGGCCCGGCGCATCCAGGGGTCATCGACCTCACGATGGGCCCCGACGGCGACATCTGGTTCGGGGACGCCGCCAACTCGGCCATCGGCCGGCTCGACCCGCGCACCGGCAGTGTCGACTCGTTCGCGCTGGGCGGCGCGTGGGACATGGCGTTCTCGCTCGTTACCGGCCCCGACGGCGACATCTGGTTCGGTGAACCGAGCGCCGGAGGGCTCGGACACATCGCGGCCGACGGCACCATCTCGCGCGTGCCCGATCCCGACGGCGCGGTGATCACCAACCTCGTGAGCGCACCCGACGGCCGGCTCTGGTACACCCGGCCGGGCCTGTCGTCGCTCGGGGCCTACGACCCGGCCGCCGGCACGTTCGACCTGATGCCCCTCGCCCTCATCGACGTCTCCGGCGTCGCGCTCGGCCGCGACGGCACCCTCTGGGTTGGCGGAACCGGCGCTCTCGCGAACATCACGCTCGCGGGTGCCGTGACGATCGTGCCCATCCCTGCCGCGCCCTTCGGCGCGATCTCACCGGCCTCGCTCGTCGCCGGCGAAGCCTCAGCGCTCTATTTCACCGACAACGCGGGAGCCATCGGCGAGATCGACTCCGCCGGCACCCTCTCGTTCGTCAGGCCGCCGTTCGCGGGCGCCATGCCGAACCGCCTCGCCGTCTCGGGCACCGGATCGCTCTGGTACACCGACTTCACCCGCGGCACGCTCGGCTGGGTCTGACGGCAGAAAGGCACGGGCCAGCAACTGAAGGCAAAGCGCGCCCAGCCGAAGAAGAAGCCCAGCCGAAGAAGAAACCCAACCGAGGGCAAGCCGCCTACGCCGACCGGGCGTCCGACCGCCGCGCATTCCGCCGCAGCGCCCCCACGTCCCGCTGCGTCCAGGTGATGAGGTGCGCCGTGCTGAACCCCCGCGCGCACAGGCTGCACGACAACCGCCACTTGGGCTTGCGGTGCCGATAGAACTCGTGCCCGGCCGGGCAGCGCCCGATCCACGGCGCCAGGTCGTCGGCCCGATCGCCGTCGTGAAGCCGTTTGCCCTCGTAGCCGATCTCGCGCGCGATGGCGACCCAGCGCGGCCCGTGACCCGCGGCCGACCCGGCCAGCGCGTGCGCGATCTCGTGCAGCAGAATCTGGTGGATCTCGTCGTCGTCATACCGCGCCGCCAGATAGCGCGACACCGTGATGCGATGGGCCGTGTAGTTGCACTGCCCGGCCCGCGTCTTCGCGTTGTCGAAGCCGAACGACCACACGCGGGCATCGAGATGCAGGGCGATCAGGGCATTCGCCCACGTCGTCACGCGTGTGAGATCAGCCATCGTGCACCTCAGGCCGAGAGGAACGATTCGGTGACGGCCACCGCCACGAGCGATCCTTCGAGCTGATCGATCGACGCGCCGAGCCGCTCCATCAGGAACACCGCCGCCTTGAAGTCGACGAGCGCCTCGGGGTAGTCCTGCATCTCGAACCGCACCTTGCCCCGGCTGAGCGTTGCCGTGGCCTCGAGGGTTCCCCACTCGTGGGTCTGCGCCTCCTCGACACAGAGACTGAGCTCCTGCAGCGCCGCCGGGTATTTGCCCTGGTATTGCTGCACCTGCGCACGACGGATGCGCGCCCCGAGCGCCTGCTCGCGGTCGCCCGAGAACCGTGCCTGCCGCAGCGCCTCGTTGGCGATCACGAACGCCTCGTCGAGCTGCCCGCTGAGACGCAGCAGCACCACCTTCTCGTTGAGCGCCGACAGGCTCCGCAGCTTGCCGAGCTCGTCGAGACGCTCACCCACGGCGCGCAGATCGACCTTCTCGCGCAGGGTGGTCATGTCGTAACCGGTGATGATGCTCAGTTCGTGCTCCTGGTACTTCTCCGGGCGCGGCACCTGGATTCGGCGCCACCACCCACCGGCGATTCGGATCCGGTCACGTCAAGGCTACCCAGCGCATCCGTCATCCGCCCTCGCGTCGCCCGGCAGGTCGCGAATGGCCCGGTCGCACAGCCCGTGCACGACCTCATCCGGCCGGCACCAGATTCACCTGATAGAGCACGTCGTCGCCCGGTCGCGGCGACCCCCGCCCGTCGGTGTTGTTGGTCAGCAGATACACGGATGTCCCGGGCCCGCGCACCACGTCGCGCACCCGCCCCAGCTGCCCGCCGCCGTACCAGTCCGCCGCCTGCCCGTCGAAGCCGATCGTCCACAGGCGCTCGCCGCCGAGCCCGGCCATGAAGACCGTGTCGCCGACGACCGCGATGCCCGACGGCGAGGCGTCGTCGGTCGGCCACTGCTGCACGGGGTCGACGAACGCGGGGTCGCCCGCGATGCCCTCGACGACGGGCCAGCCGTAGTTCGCGCCCGGGGTGATGCGGTTGATCTCGTCCCAGGTGTCCTGCCCGAACTCCGCCGCCCACATGGTGCCGTCGGCCGCCCACGCGATGCCCTGCGGATTGCGGTGCCCGAGCGACCACACCGGCGAGCCCGCGAACGGGTTGTCGGCAGGCACGGTGCCGATCGGCGTGATGCGCAGGATCTTGCCCCCGAGCGAGTCGAGCGACTGGGCGTTCGCGCCGTTGCTCGCGTCGCCGGCTGTGACGTAGAGCATGCCGTCGGGGCCGAAGGCGATGCGCCCGCCGTTGTGGTTCGACGCCTTGGGCAACCCGGTCAGCACGCCCTCCGGGGCCCCGAGGGTGTGTGCTCCGGGGGAGCCCGCGAGCGGCATCCGCACCACCCGGTTGTCGTCGGCCGCGGTGTAGTAGGCGTAGAGGTAGGCCCCGGATGCCGCCTCCAGCGCCGCGATGCCCAGCAGCCCGCCCTCGCCCGCCGCGACGACTCCGGGCACGGCGCCGACCGGCACGGCCTGGCCGCCCACGATCTCGACGATCTCGCCGGAGTCGCGTTCGCTCACGAACATCGACCCGTCGGCCAGCTGGGCGATCGACCAGGGTGCGGGCAGGTTCGACGCGATCGGCACCGGATCACCCGACGGCACGAGCGGGCCGAGATCGGCGACGGGCGCGGCCGACGGGGTGGGGGTGGGCGTGACGGTCGGCGTCGCACTGGCGGTGGGCGTCGGCGCCGCGGTGGGCGCGACGGTCGAGGTGGGTGCCGGCGCCGAGCTGCTGCACGCAGCGAGAGCGAGCCCCGTCAGCGACGTGATCGCGAGCGCCAGGATGCCGCGTCTGACCGGTGCGCTCGTGGCTGGTGTCCGGGTGCTCATGGTCGCGGCCTCGCCCTCCGGGCGGCTCCGTCGATGCGCCCTAGTCGTCCACTCTCTTCCGGTCTACCTGGAAAATGCTGCGAGCGGGAGCCGGAGACCGGGTCGACGTCTGATCGGTCGACACCGCGGCGCCCGCGATGAAGTTGCGCAGCTCCCGCCCGTCGACCACCTTCGCCGGCACCGGATCGCTCGCCACCAGCCGCGGCATGCGCTCGAACGGCAGCGGTGCCGCCGACGCGAACGCCACGACGTTGCCGAACCGCCGCGCCTTGAGCATCTGCGGGTCGACCACGAGCGCCACGTGCTCGAACACGTGCGACAGGGTGGCGGCCTGCCCACGGGCGAACGCGAGCCCCGCGCCATCCGCGATGTTCACGGCCACGAGTCCGCGCGGGCTCAGGATGCCCGAGACGGCCTGGTAGAACTCCGCACTGGTGACGTGCGCCGGCGTGCGCGCGCCCGCGAACACGTCGACGACGACCACGTCGACCGTGCCTCGGAGCCCCGGGGGGAACTTCTCGAGCACCTCGCGGGCGTCGCCGTGCCGAACGCGGATGCTCGCGGCCCGGGGGAGCGGCAGGTGCTCGCGCACGAAGCCGACCAGGTCGCTGTCGATCTCGACCACCTGCTGGCGCGATCCCGGCCGGGTGGCGTCGACGTAGCGCGGAAGAGTGAAGGCGCCGCCGCCGAGGTGCACGGCGGTGATGGCCTCGCCCTCGGGAGCCACCAGGTCGAGCCCGTGGCCGATGCGCCGCACGTATTCGAATGACAGATACGACGGGTCTTCGAGGTCGACGTGGGACTGCGGTGTGCCGTCGACGATCAACACGTGCGACCCGGGCCGGAACCGGTCCTCCTCGATGGTGGCGAGCAATCCGTCGGCCAGTCGGAGCGACGGATGCGCGGCCTGCTCCCCGCGTCTGTCCCGATCCCTGGCCACCACTCGACCCTACTCGGCGCCGCGGTCGCGTCGGCGGCCACCGGTGCCTTCGGCGGGTAGACCGGGCCGGCCACGCCGCGGGAACTCGTGGTTATACCCGAGAAAAGGGAACTGGTCAAGAAATCGACTGGACAGGCGTGTCGGATTCGCCTATAGTGGTTCTTTGCGCTCCCAGAACAACCATGCCTTCATATTGTGGTCGGCAGCTGCGCTTCATCGCTCAGCAAACACTCTAGAACCATATTGCGGGTTCAGACCATATCTCGGGAGTTCTCGACACACATCGACCGTAAGTAACGCAAGACCCGACGGGGTCCACGGAGGTTATTTCCTTGGCTGCTGCGCGCAACGCAACCACCACTTCACCCAAGAACGGTCGGGCCGCATCACGGCTCTCGTTCGCCAAGATCACCGACACGCTGACGGTTCCCGATCTGCTCGCTCTGCAGACCGAGAGCTTCGACTGGCTGGTCGGCAACGACGTGTGGAAGGCACGCGTCGCAGAAGCAAAGAAGGCCGGTCGTCAAGACCTGCCGAGCCGCTCGGGCCTCGATGAGATCTTCGAGGAGATCTCACCCATCGAAGACCTCGGCGAGACCATGCAGCTCAGCTTCACGAGCCCGTTCCTCGAGCCCGAGAAGTACACCATCGACGAGTGCAAGGAGCGCGGCAAGACCTACGCGGCTCCCCTCTACGTCGAGGCCGAGTTCATGAACCACCAGACCGGTGAGATCAAGACCCAGACGGTCTTCATGGGCGACTTCCCGCTCATGACCGAGAAGGGCACGTTCATCATCAACGGCACCGAGCGTGTCGTCGTGTCCCAGCTCGTCCGCAGCCCCGGCGTGTACTTCGAGCGCACCCCCGAGAAGACGTCCGACAAAGACATCTACTCCGCTCGCATCATCCCGAGCCGTGGTGCCTGGCTCGAGTTCGAGATCGACAAGCGCGACCAGGTCGGCGTTCGCATCGACCGCAAGCGCAAGCAGTCGGTGACCGTCTTCCTCAAGGCCCTCGGCCTCACGAGCGAAGAGATCCTTGAGGAGTTCAAGGGCTACGCCTCGATCGAGGCCACCCTCGAGAAGGACTCCATCCTCACCAAGGAAGAGGCCCTGAAGGACATCTACCGCAAGCTCCGCCCGGGCGAGCAGGTCGCTGCCGAGGCTGCGCGTGCGCTGCTCGACAACTTCTACTTCAACCCCAAGCGCTACGACCTGGCGAAGGTGGGTCGTTACAAGATCAACCGCAAGCTGGGCATCGACGCGCCGCTGAGTGACTCGGTTCTGACGAACCAGGACATCATCGCGACCATCAAGTACCTGGTGGCCCTGCACGACAACCAGACCGTGCTGCCCGGCGTGCGTGATGGCAAGAAGGTCGAGATCCGCCTCGACGTCGACGACATCGACCACTTCGGCAACCGCCGCATCCGCGCGGTCGGCGAGCTCATCCAGAACCAGGTGCGCACCGGCCTCAGCCGCATGGAGCGCGTCGTGCGTGAGCGCATGACGACTCAGGACATCGAGGCCATCACCCCGCAGACCCTGATCAACGTGCGCCCCGTCGTCGCCGCGATCAAGGAGTTCTTCGGTACCTCGCAGCTCAGCCAGTTCATGGACCAGAACAACCCCCTCGCGGGCCTGACGCACAAGCGTCGCCTCTCCGCGCTGGGCCCGGGTGGTCTGAGCCGTGAGCGTGCCGGCGTCGAGGTGCGAGACGTTCACCCGTCGCACTACGGCCGCATGTGCCCGATCGAGACCCCGGAAGGTCCGAACATCGGTCTGATCGGTTCGCTCGCCTCGTTTGCGCGCATCAACTCGTTCGGTTTCATCGAGACCCCTTACCGTCGCGTGGTCGACGGCGTGGTCACGGCGAACATCGACTACCTCACCGCGAGCGAGGAAGACGAGTACATCGTCGCCCAGGCGAACGCACCGCTGACCGCCGACGCCAAGTTCGCCGAGGCCCGCGTGCTCGCCCGCAAGAAGGGCGGCGAGGTCGACCTGTTCCCGCAGGAGGACATCGGCTACATGGATGTCTCCCCGCGCCAGATGGTGTCGGTCGCGACCTCGCTCATTCCGTTCCTCGAGCACGACGACGCGAACCGCGCCCTCATGGGTGCGAACATGCAGCGTCAGGCCGTGCCGCTGCTCCGTTCGGAGTCGCCGCTGGTCGGAACCGGTATGGAGGGCTTCGCCGCCATCGACGCCGGTGACGTGGTCACCGCGAACGGTGCCGGTGTGGTGCAGGAGGTCTCGGCCGATTCGGTCACCGTCCTCCTCGACGACGCCGGAACCGAGACCTACTACCTGCGCAAGTTCGACCGCTCGAACCAGGGCACGTCGTACAACAACCGCGTCATCGTCTCCGAGGGTGAGCGCATCGAGGCCGGTCAGGTCATCGCCGATGGCCCGGCCACCGAGAACGGCGAGCTCGCGCTCGGCAAGAACCTGCTCGTGGCATTCATGCCGTGGGAGGGTCACAACTTCGAAGACGCGATCATCCTCAGCCAGAACCTGGTGAAAGACGACGTGCTGTCCTCGATCCACATCGAGGAATACGAAGTGGATGCCCGCGACACCAAGCTCGGCAAGGAGGAGATCACCCGTGACCTCCCCAACGTGAGCCCGGAGCTGCTGGCCGACCTCGACGAGCGTGGAATCATCCGGATCGGTGCCGAGGTGCGCCCCGGCGACATCCTGGTCGGCAAGGTCACGCCGAAGGGCGAGACCGAGCTCAGCGCCGAGGAGCGCCTGCTGCGCGCCATCTTCAACGAGAAGTCCCGCGAGGTTCGCGACACGAGCCTCAAGGTTCCTCATGGTGAAGAGGGCACGATCATCGCCGTCAAGGAGTTCTCGGCCGAGAACGACGACGAGCTCGGCTCGGGCGTCAACCAGCGCGTCGTGGTCTACATCGCCCAGAAGCGCAAGATCACCGCGGGTGACAAGCTCGCCGGCCGCCACGGCAACAAGGGTGTCATCTCGAAGATCCTCCCGGTCGAGGACATGCCCTTCCTCGCCGACGGAACCCCGGTCGACATCGTGCTCAACCCGATGGGCATCCCCGGCCGAATGAACTTCGGCCAGGTGCTCGAGACCCACCTCGGGTGGATCGCGAAGCAGGGCTGGGAAGTCGACGGCAAGCCGAAGTGGGCCGCGAGCCTTCCGGAGCAGGCCCGTTCGGCTGCTCCCGGCACCAAGGTCGCGACCCCGGTGTTCGACGGTGCGTCGGAGGAAGAGATCGCGGGTCTGCTCGACTCCACCACGCTCACGCGTGACGGCGAGCGCCTGATCGGTTCCTCGGGTAAGACGCAGCTCTTCGACGGCCGCTCCGGCGAGCCCTACCCGGAGCCCGTCTCGGTCGGCTACATGTACATCCTGAAGCTGCACCACCTGGTCGACGACAAGATCCACGCCCGTTCGACCGGCCCGTACTCCATGATCACGCAGCAGCCGCTGGGTGGTAAGGCGCAGTTCGGTGGCCAGCGATTCGGTGAGATGGAGGTGTGGGCGCTCGAGGCTTATGGCGCGGCGTACGCACTGCAGGAGCTCCTGACCATCAAGTCCGACGACATCCTGGGCCGCGTCAAGGTCTACGAGGCGATCGTCAAGGGCGAGAACATCCAGGAGCCCGGCATCCCCGAGAGCTTCAAGGTGCTCATCAAGGAGATGCAGTCGCTGTGTCTGAACGTCGAGGTGCTCTCGGCCGACGGAACCGCGGTCAGCCTGCGCGACACGGACGACGAGGTCTTCCGTGCCGCCGAAGAGCTCGGCATCAACATCTCCAGCCGCTTCGAGTCGTCGTCCATCGACGACATCTGAGCCGGCAACCACTAGAAGACTTTTTCCAGGAGAGAAGGAAAATTGCTCGACGTAACAACTTTTGATGAGCTGCGGATCGGCCTCGCAACGGCCGACGACATCCGCAAGTGGTCGCACGGTGAGGTCAAGAAGCCCGAGACCATCAACTACCGCACGCTGAAGCCCGAGAAGGACGGCCTCTTCGGAGAGCAGATCTTCGGGCCGAGCCGTGACTGGGAGTGTTCCTGCGGCAAGTACAAGCGGGTGCGCTTCAAGGGCATCGTCTGCGAGCGCTGCGGTGTCGAGGTCACGAAGTCGTCGGTGCGCCGCGAGCGCATGGGCCACATCGAGCTCGCCGCTCCGGTCACGCACATCTGGTACTTCAAGGGCGTTCCCTCGCGCTTGGGCTACCTGCTCGACATGGCGCCGAAAGACCTCGAGAAGGTCATCTACTTCGCCGCGTACATGATCATCTCGGTCGACGAGGAGGGCCGTCACGCCGACATGCCCGGCCTCGAGAACGAGCTGCGTCTCGAGATCAAGACGCTGTCCGACCAGCGCGATGCCCGCATCGCCGACCGTCTGACGCGCCTCGAGGCCGACCTGGCCGAGCTCGAGAACGAGGGTGCCAAGGCCGACCAGAAGCGCCGCACGAAGGATGGCGCCGAGAAGGAGATGTCGCAGACCCGCAAGGCCTACGACGACCAGATCGGTCAGCTGGAGCGCGTGTGGGAGGACTTCCGCAGCCTCAAGGTCGGTGAGCTCAAGCCCGAAGACGCGATCTTCCACGAGCTGCAGGACCGCTACGGCATGTACTTCGAGGCCTACATGGGCGCCGAGGCCATCAAGAAGCGCCTCGAGGCCTTCGACCTGGCCACGGAGTCCGACACGCTGCACCTGCAGATCGCCGAGGGCAAGGGTCAGAAGAAGATCCGCGCCATCAAGCGCCTGCGCGTGGTGAACTCGTTCCTGCAGACCGGCAACTCGCCGGCGGCGATGGTTCTCGACGTGGTCCCCGTGATCCCGCCGGAGCTGCGCCCGATGGTGCAGCTCGACGGTGGCCGCTTCGCGACCTCCGACCTGAACGACCTCTACCGCCGCGTGATCAACCGCAACAACCGTCTCCGTCGACTGCTCGACCTCGGTGCCCCCGAGATCATCGTCAACAACGAGAAGCGGATGCTGCAGGAGGCCGTCGACGCCCTGTTCGACAACGGCCGCCGTGGTCGCCCCGTCACCGGAACCGGCAACCGCGCCCTGAAGTCCCTGAGCGACATGCTCAAGGGAAAGCAGGGTCGTTTCCGCCAGAACCTGCTCGGCAAGCGCGTCGACTACTCGGGCCGCTCGGTCATCATCGTCGGCCCGCAGCTCAAGCTGCACCAGTGCGGTCTGCCCAAGCAGATGGCGCTGGAGCTGTTCAAGCCGTTCGTGATCAAGCGCCTGATCGACCTGAGCCACGCTCAGAACATCAAGGCCGCGAAGCGCATGGTCGAGCGCAGCCGTCCCCAGGTGTGGGACGTGCTGGAGGAGATCATCCGCGAGCGCCCGGTGCTGCTCAACCGCGCACCGACGCTTCACCGCCTCGGCATCCAGGCCTTCGAGCCTCAGCTCGTGGAGGGCAAGGCCATCCAGCTGCACCCGCTCGTCTGCGCCGCGTTCAACGCGGACTTCGACGGTGACCAGATGGCCGTGCACCTTCCGCTGTCGGTCGAGGCCCAGGCCGAGGCCCGCATCCTGATGCTCGCGTCGAACAACATCCTGAAGCCGTCGGATGGCCGCCCGGTCACCCTGCCGACCCAGGACATGATCATCGGCCTGCACCACCTCACCACGGTGAAGGAAGGCGCGATCGGCGAAGGCCGCGCGTTCTCCTCCGTGTCCGAGGCGATCCTGGCCAAGGATCAGGGTTCGCTCGACCTCAACGCGCTCGTGAAGATCCGTCTGAACGACGTGCACTTCGCCGAAGGCGCCGGCCCTGAGGGATACGTCGACGGCCCCGTGCTCGTCGAGACCACCCTCGGTCGCGCGCTCTTCAACGAGGCCCTCCCCGAGGACTACCCGTTCGTGGAGTTGGTGGCCGACAAGGGCGCCATCTCGGCGATCGTGAACGACCTCGCGGAGCGCTACCCGAAGGTGGAGGTCGCGGCATCGCTCGACCGCATCAAGGACGCCGGTTTCTACTGGGCCACGCGCTCCGGTGTGACCGTCGCGCTCTCCGACATCCTGACGCCTCCCACCAAGCGGGAGATCGTCGCGGGTTACGAGAAGCAGGCCGCCAAGGTGCAGGCGCAGTTCGAGAAGGGTCTCACGACCGACCTCGAGCGTCGCCAGGAGCTGATCCAGATCTGGACGAAGGCCACGGATGAGGTCGCCGCAGCCATGCGCGCGAACTTCCCGGTCGACAACACGATCAACCGCATGGTCACCTCGGGTGCCCGTGGTAACTGGCTGCAGGTGCGCAACATCGCCGGTATGCGAGGCCTCGTGAACAACCCGAAGGGTGAGATCATCCCTCGTCCGATCATCTCCTCGTACCGCGAGGGATTGTCGGTGGCGGAGTACTTCATCGCGACCCACGGTGCCCGCAAGGGTCTGGCCGACACGGCTCTCCGTACGGCCGACTCCGGTTACCTGACCCGTCGTCTCGTCGACGTGTCGCAGGACGTCATCATCCGCGAGCCCGATTGTGGCACCTCGAGGGGTCTCGACCTCCCGATCGCCATCGAAGAGGCTCCCGGTGTGTGGGTTCGCGACGCCAACGTCGAGAACTCGGTCTACGCCCGCTCGCTGGCCGCTGACGCGGTGAACGAGAAGGGCGAGGTCGTGGCCTCGGCCGGAGACGACGTCGGAGACGTGCTGATCGAGAAGCTGGTCGCCGCGGGCGTGCGCAACATCAAGGTGCGCTCCGTGCTGACCTGCGAGTCGGCCGTCGGTGTGTGTGCTGCCTGCTACGGCCGCTCGCTCGCCAC
Organism: Herbiconiux daphne; assembly: GCF_024979295.1. Lineage (GTDB taxonomy): Bacteria > Actinomycetota > Actinomycetes > Actinomycetales > Microbacteriaceae > Herbiconiux > Herbiconiux daphnes. The sequence continues at coordinate 424,811 of NZ_JANLCJ010000001.1, forward strand.
CGGCAAGCTCGTCGACATCGGCGAGGCCGTCGGCATCATCGCGGCCCAGTCGATCGGTGAGCCCGGCACGCAGCTCACGATGCGTACCTTCCACACCGGTGGTTCGGCATCCGCCGACGACATCACCCAGGGTCTGCCCCGCGTTCAGGAGCTCTTCGAGGCCCGCACCCCCAAGGGTGCGTCGCCGATCGTCGAGGCTGCCGGCCGCGTGACGATCGAAGACACCGACCGCAGCCGCAAGGTGATCCTCACGCCCGACAACGGCGACGAACCGATCGCCTACCCGGTGCTGAAGCGTGCCACCCTTCTCATCGAAGACGGGCAGCATGTCGAACTCGGTCAGCAGCTCATCGTCGGCGCCGTCGACCCGAAGGAAGTCCTTCGCGTCAAGGGCGTGCGCGAGGTGCAGAAGCACCTCGTGGGCGGTGTGCAGGGCGTCTACCGCTCGCAGGGTGTGCCGATCCACGACAAGCACATCGAGGTCATCGTTCGGCAGATGCTCCGCAAGGTCACCGTCGTCGAGCACGGCGACACCGATCTGCTGCCGGGTGAGCTCGTCGACCGGGCTCGCTACAACGAGGTCAACCGCGCCGCTCTCTCCGAGGGCAAGAAGACGGCATCCGCCCGCCAGGAGGTCATGGGTATCACCAAGGCCTCCCTCGCGACGGAGTCGTGGCTGTCGGCCGCGTCGTTCCAGGAGACCACGCGTGTTCTCACGCAGGCCGCCATGGAGGGCAAGTCCGACCCGCTGGTGGGCCTGAAGGAGAACGTGATCATCGGAAAGCTGATCCCGGCCGGAACCGGTCTCCAGAAGTACCGCAACGTCACGGTCGAGGCGACCGAGGAGGCGAAGGCAGAGCGTTACCCGAACCGCATCTTCACGGATGACTCGGTGTTCTCCGAAGCCGACCTCTCGTTCGTCGACTTCGACAGCTTCTCGAGCGACGACTACACGCCGGGCACCTACAACTAAGGTGCGCTAGCCAGGCTGGGCCCCTCATCTTCGGGTGAGGGGCCCTTCGTCGTCTCGGCGAGCTGTGCGACCACCTGACGGGCGACGAGCCGGCCGGCGCGGTTGGCGCCGATGGTCGACGCCTGCGGGCCGTAGCCGGCCAGGAAGACCCGCGCATCACGCAACGAGTGCCCGCGCTCCACCGCGAGCCCGCCCGAGCGCTCGCGCAGCCCGAGCGGCGCCAGGTGGGAGAGCTCCGGGCGGAATCCGGTGGCCCAGATGATGTCGTCGGCCGGTTCGAACGAGCCGTCGGCGAAGCGCACCCCGGCGGGCTCGATCGAGGTGAACATCGGATGCGCCTGCAGCACGCCGCGCTCCCGGGCCGCCGCGATCGCCGGCGTCGCCACCAGCCGGGTGCCGCTAACGATGCTCGGCAGCGGCAGGCCCTGCTTGGCCGCCTCGTCCTGCATCGTCACCGCGGCGATGCCGGCCTCCTGGTTGAGCGCGTCGCCGGCCATGAACTCCGGCTCGCGACGGGTGACCCAGGTCGTCGACGCGGCGACGCCCTCGAGCTCGAGCACGAACCCCACGGCCGACGTGCCACCGCCGACCACCACGACCCGGCGGCCCCGGAAGTCTTCGGCCCGCACGTACTCCGGCGTCGTGAACTGCCGCCCGCGGAACGTCTCCTCGCCCCGCACGTAGGGCCGGAACGGCGAGCCCCAGGTGCCGCTCGCGTTCACCACCACCTCGGTCAGCACGTCGCCGGCATCCGTCCGCACCACGAGGAGCCCGGATGCCGCGTCGGCGGCCTCGACCGCGAGCACCGTCACCGGGCGCATCACGCCGAGCCCGTAGGCCTCCTCGTAGCGCTCGTAGTACTCCCGCACGACGTCCCGCGCGGGGCGCGACTGGTCGGCGGTGGCGAAACTCAGCCCGAGGTCGCCCATACCGGGCAGGTCGTTGACGCGGTGTGCGGTGCCGAGCCGGAGCGACTCCCACCGGAACTGCCACGCGCCGCCCGCCCGCGGGCCGCGGTCGAGCACGAGCACCTCGTCGACGGGGCGCAGGCCGAGCCGGCGCAGGTGGTAGGCCACCGACAGTCCCGCCTGGCCGGCGCCGATCACCACCACGCGCACACGAGCGGGAAGGGAGGGAGTCATGTGATGGTCGAACATCGGCGGCCGCACAACCCTTCCCCGCGGCATCCGGATCGGCCCGGCGCGCGTCCCCGACGCAGGTGCCTGCCGTTGTTAGAGTGACGCCAGCACCGCAACCGGTGTCGTGTGAAGAGGCCGAGCCGGCCGTGAGGAGTTGCGCCATGAGCACCGACGATCGTCAGGGCGACCAGCCGGAATTCCCCATGCGGGATGCCGACGGCAACCCCATCGCCCAGACGCCGGCCGCGGCCACGCCGCCCCTGCCCGACATCCCGGCCTGGCAGGCTCCGGTCGACGACTCCACGGGGCGCCCCGAATCTGTCAGTGCCGACCGCGCGACCGGCTCCGGCTCCGACCGGCCCGAGGTGGTCGAGGAGTTCGAGGTCGTCGAGGTCGTCGAGACGGATGCCGACGCGTCCGCCCGCGAGAGCGCGGCGCGCGAGACGGCGGCCCGCGAGCCGCTCGGCGGTCCCTACGTCGTGACCGAGCACGGGGCGCCGGTGGCCGAGCAGGCGACAGCCGCCTACGAGCGCCAGCCGATCGGCGGCCCCTACGTCACCTCGTCGGAGCCGACGCCCTCGGCGAACGAGAACCTCACCGAGTCGACGCCCTACCCCGCCGCCGCGTTCGCGCCGGCACCCGCCCCGGCCGCGGGCGCCGCCCCCGCCGCGGTTGTCGGAAGCGCGGCCTACGCCTACCAGCCCGTTCCCCAGCCGCTCGCCGCGCCCGTGCCGCCCGACGCGAAGGGCAATCGCGGCGGAGGCTCGCTCATCGCGCTGATCGGCACCCTGGCGTTCGCGATCGTCTACGCCGGTGTGTCCTTCCTGATCATCGCGGCGAACGTCGGCGCCACCGACTACATCCCCGCGTTCTCATCGTTCCTGCTGAGCGCCGCCTTCATCGTGCCGGTCGTCGTCTTCGCGATCTCACTCATCCTGATCGTGCTGATCGTCAACCGCGCGGGCTGGTGGGCCTACGTGCTCGGCGGCTTCCTCGTCGCCGTGCTGGTCTACGTCGCCGGCATCGCGGGGGCCCTCATCCACGTGCAGGCCTGGAACTTCCAGCCGCAGGAGCAGTACGACTTCGTGCGATCGCTCACCATGGACCCGTTGACCCTCGCCGGCGCGATCGTCGCCCGGGAGGTCTCGATCTGGACCGGCGCGTGGATCGCCGCGCGCGGGCGGCGGGTGAAGGCCCGCAACATCGCGGCCCGCGAGGAGTACGAGCGCAACCAGGAGGCCGCCCTGGCAGTCCCCACCACCGCGGCGCCGGCGTCGGCCGGTCACACCGAGACGCAGGTTCCCGGCACGACCTGGTAAGATCCTGAGGTCCGCGTTGCCGGTCGTGGGGCTCGAGCCCCTCGGCATTTGACCCCGAGGGGTCAAGAGGCTAGAATTTTCCGGGTGTGTGCATACTTGCATGCCCAGATTTTCGAGCGAAGCAGGCCCGGGCGAGAAAGCCCAGGGCTTCCACCGCTCTTCCAACCAGCGATACCAGAGCCATTTTGTACCGCCGGTGGGTCCAAACGAATCTCGACACGCCAACACTGGCGTGCGCATCGACACCGAGCTAATCGACACCGAGCGTTACGAATACAAGGAGTAAGTAGTGCCAACCATTCAGCAGTTGGTCCGAAAGGGTCGCACCCCGAAGGTCACCAAGACCAAGGCGCCCGCCCTCAAGGCCAACCCCCAGCAGCGCGGCGTGTGCACCCGTGTGTACACCACCACCCCCAAGAAGCCGAACTCCGCGCTTCGCAAGGTCGCCCGCGTCAAGCTGTCGAACGGCACCGAGGTCACCGCTTACATCCCTGGTGAGGGCCACAACCTGCAGGAGCACTCGATGGTGCTCGTTCGCGGCGGTCGTGTGAAAGACCTCCCCGGTGTGCGTTACAAGATCGTCCGCGGCGCGCTCGACACGCAGGCCGTGAAGAACCGCAAGCAGGCTCGCAGCCGTTACGGCGCGAAGATGGAGAAGAAGTAATGCCTCGCAAGGGTCCCGCCCCGAAGCGTCCCGTTGTCGCCGACCCGGTCTACGGTGCGCCGGTCGTCAGCCAGCTCGTCAACAAGATCCTCCTCGACGGCAAGAAGGCCATCGCCGAGCGCATCGTCTACGAAGCGCTCGAGGGCGTCTCGTCGAAGAACGGCCAGGACGCCGTCGTCACGCTGAAGAAGGCTCTCGACAACGTGCGCCCCACCCTCGAGGTGCGCAGCCGCCGTGTCGGTGGCTCGACCTACCAGGTGCCGGTCGAGGTCAAGCCTCACCGCGCCAACACCCTCGCACTCCGGTGGCTCACCACCTACGCGAAGGCCCGTCGCGAGAAGACCATGACCGAGCGTCTCCAGAACGAGATCCTCGATGCATCCAACGGTCTCGGCGCCGCTGTCAAGCGTCGCGAAGACACCCACAAGATGGCCGAGTCGAACAAGGCATTCGCCCACTACCGCTGGTAGTCGTCCGACCCCGCTTTCCCACTCTTACCTTTCGGAGGAATCCCTTTGGCACAGGACGTGCTCACCGACCTGAACAAGGTCCGCAACATCGGCATCATGGCGCACATCGATGCCGGCAAGACCACCACCACCGAGCGCATCCTGTTCTACACGGGCATCACCCACAAGATCGGTGAGGTGCACGACGGCGCCGCGACGATGGACTGGATGGCGCAGGAGCAGGAACGTGGCATCACGATCACGTCTGCGGCGACCACCTGTTTCTGGAACAAGAACCAGATCAACATCATCGACACCCCCGGTCACGTCGACTTCACCGTCGAGGTGGAGCGTTCGCTCCGCGTGCTCGACGGCGCCGTCGCCGTGTTCGACGGCAAGGAGGGCGTCGAGCCCCAGTCCGAGACGGTGTGGCGTCAGGCCGACAAGTACAACGTGCCCCGCATCTGCTTCGTCAACAAGATGGACAAGCTGGGCGCCGACTTCTACTTCACGGTCGACACCATCATCAACCGCCTGGGTGCCAAGCCCCTCGTGATCCAGCTCCCGATCGGTGCGGAGTCCTCGTTCGAGGGCGTCGTCGACCTGGTCGAGATGCGCGCGCTCACCTGGCGCGGCGACTCCAAGGGTGACGTCGCGATGGGTGCGAAGTACGAGATCGAAGAGATCCCGGCCGACCTCAAGGAGAAGGCCGACGAATACCGTCAGCTGCTGCTCGAGACCGTCGCCGAGACCGACGACGCGCTGCTCGAGAAGTTCTTCGGTGGCGAGGAGCTCACGGTCGCCGAGATCAAGGGCGCCATCCGCAAGCTCACCGTCAACAGCGAGATCTACCCTGTGCTGTGCGGTTCGGCGTTCAAGAACCGCGGCGTGCAGCCCATGCTCGACGCGGTCGTCGACTACCTCCCCTCCCCGCTGGATGTGCCCGCGACCGAAGGTCACGACATCCGCGACGAGGAAATCGTCGTCGAGCGTCACCCCGACCCGAAAGACCCCTTCGCGGCCCTCGCGTTCAAGGTCGCGGTTCACCCGTTCTTCGGTCGACTCACTTACATCCGCGTCTACTCGGGTCACCTCGCGTCGGGCGGACAGGTCATGAACTCGACCAAGGGCAAGAAGGAGCGCATCGGCAAGATCTTCCAGATGCACTCCAACAAGGAGAACCCGGTCGACTCGGTCACCGCCGGCCACATCTACGCGGTCATCGGCCTCAAAGACACGACCACCGGCGACACCCTGTCCGACCCGTCGAACCAGATCGTCCTCGAGTCGATGACGTTCCCGGAGCCGGTCATCGAGGTCGCCATCGAGCCGAAGACCAAGGCCGACCAGGAGAAGCTGGGTGTCGCCATCCAGAAGCTCGCTGAAGAAGACCCGACCTTCCGCACCGAGCAGAACCAGGAGACCGGTCAGACGGTCATCAAGGGAATGGGCGAGCTCCACCTCGACATCCTGGTCGACCGCATGAAGCGCGAGTTCAACGTCGAGGCCAACGTGGGCAAGCCCCAGGTGGCCTACCGCGAGACGATCCGCAAGACCGTCGAGCGCCACGACTACACGCACAAGAAGCAGACCGGTGGTTCGGGTCAGTTCGCGAAGGTGCAGATCGCCATCGAGCCTCTCGAGGTCACGGCCGACAAGACCTACGAGTTCGAGAACAAGGTCACCGGTGGTCGCGTTCCGCGCGAGTACATCCCGTCGGTCGACGCCGGAATCCAGGATGCGCTGCAGGTCGGCATCCTCGCCGGATACCCCATGGTCGGGGTCAAGGCGAGCCTGCTCGACGGCCAGTCGCACGACGTCGACTCCTCGGAGATGGCGTTCAAGATCGCCGGATCGATGGCTTTCAAAGAAGCCGCTCGTAAGGCGAGCCCGGTTCTGCTCGAGCCGTTGATGGCCGTGGAGGTGCGCACCCCTGAGGAATACATGGGTGACGTCATCGGCGACCTCAACTCGCGTCGTGGCCAGATCCAGTCCATGGAGGACGCCAGCGGCGTCAAGGTGGTTCGTGCACACGTGCCGCTGTCGGAGATGTTCGGTTACATCGGCGACCTGAGGTCGAAGACCTCCGGCCGTGCCGTGTACTCGATGACCTTCGAAAGCTACGCCGAGGTCCCGAAGGCTGTGGCCGACGAGATCATCCAGAAGAACAAGGGCGAGTAGCACCCGAGTTCTGCGCACCTCGTAGGTTCGCGTAAAATATCAACAAACCCCCGCCTGATTCCGGATGCAATCCAGCACCCGTGACTCCGGCATGAGAGTCCTGAGGAGGACCTAGTGGCTAAGGCCAAGTTCGAGCGGACCAAGCCGCACGTCAACATCGGAACGATCGGTCACGTTGATCACGGTAAGACCACTCTTACCGCTGCCATCTCGAAGGTCCTGGCGGACAAGTTCCCGTCGGCGACCAACGTTCAGCGCGACTTCGCGTCGATCGACTCCGCTCCTGAGGAGCGCCAGCGCGGCATCACGATCAACATCTCGCACGTCGAGTACGAGACGCCCAAGCGTCACTACGCTCACGTCGACGCCCCTGGTCACGCCGACTACATCAAGAACATGATCACCGGTGCGGCTCAGATGGACGGCGCGATCCTCGTGGTCGCCGCCACCGACGGCCCGATGGCTCAGACCCGCGAGCACGTTCTGCTCGCCAAGCAGGTCGGCGTTCCCTACCTGCTCGTCGCGCTGAACAAGGCCGACATGGTCGACGACGAGGAGATCCTGGAGCTCGTCGAGCTCGAGGTTCGCGAGCTGCTCGCGAGCCAGAACTTCGATGGCGACAACGCCCCCGTCGTTCGCGTCTCGGGCCTCAAGGCCCTCGAGGGTGACGAGAAGTGGACCCAGTCCATCCTCGACCTCATGGACGCCGTCGACGAGTCGATCCCCGACCCGATCCGCGACAAGGACAAGCCGTTCCTGATGCCGATCGAAGACGTCTTCACGATCACCGGTCGTGGAACCGTCGTCACGGGCCGCGCCGAGCGTGGAACCCTCGCCATCAACTCCGAGGTCGAGATCGTCGGCATCCGCCCGACGCAGAAGACCACGGTCACCGGTATCGAGATGTTCCACAAGCAGCTCGACGAGGCATGGGCCGGCGAGAACTGTGGTCTGCTTCTCCGCGGCACCAAGCGCGAAGACGTGGAGCGCGGCCAGGTCGTCGTCAAGCCGGGTTCGGTCACGCCGCACACCGACTTCGAAGGCACCGCCTACATCCTGTCGAAGGATGAGGGTGGCCGTCACAACCCCTTCTACACGAACTACCGCCCGCAGTTCTACTTCCGCACCACCGACGTCACCGGCGTCATCACGCTGCCCGAGGGCACCGAGATGGTCATGCCCGGCGACACCACCGACATCTCGGTCGCGCTGATCCAGCCGATCGCGATGGAGGAGGGCCTCGGCTTCGCTATTCGTGAGGGTGGCCGCACCGTCGGCGCCGGAACCGTCACGAAGATCATCAAGTAGTCCTAGCTCCACACACAAAAGGGTCGTGCCTTCGGGCACGGCCCTTTTGTTTTGCCCGCAAGAGGAGCACCATGGTCGACATGGCGGGATTCGACGACATCACCAAGAAGGCACAGGCCTTCCTCAACGACGACAAGGTGAAGGATGCCCTGAAGAGCGAGAAGGCGGAGGACATCAGCGACAAGGTGCTCGACGGCGTGGCCGATGCGGTCAACAAGGTCACGGGCAAGAAGTTCGAGAGCCAGGTCGACGGCGCTCGCGACACGGCCGACAAAGCCGTGGGCAACGAATAGGCGTTATCGCTGCAGTTGGGTATTAGATGGTGAGATGCCCCGCCTCCGACGATCAGATTCATCGGGACGGGGCATCCGCCGTCTCAAGGCCGGCAAGGGCTTCACCTACCGCGACGACGACGGGGTGACCATCACCGACCCGGAGCTGCGAGCCCGGATCGAGCACCTCGCCATCCCTCCGGCGTGGACGGATGTCTGGATCGCGCCCTTCGCGAACGGCCACATCCAGGCCACCGGTGTCGACGGCGCCGGCCGGCGCCAGTACATCTACCACCCCACCTGGCGTGAGCAGAAAGACCGCATCAAGTACGACCGCGCGTTGGCCCTCGCCGAGTCGCTGCCCATCGCCCGCCGCTTCGTCACGATCGACCTGCGCCGCGACGGCTACCCGCGGGAGCGGGCGCTGGCGGCGGGCTTCCGGATGCTCGACACCGGTTCACTGCGCGTCGGCAACGAGCGCTACGCCCAGCAGCACGGCAGCTACGGCCTGACCAGTCTGCTCGGCACCCACGCCAGGGTCTCGGGTGACGTGGTGAAGCTCGAGTTCCCAGCCAAGAGCGGCGAGGAGTGGTCGTCGGAGATCACCGACGCCGACCTCGCGCACGTCGTGCGGAGCCTGAAGCGCCGCGGCCCCCAGGCGCGCCTGCTCGCCTGGAAGAACGAGGGCACGAAGACCTGGCACCCGGTCGATCCGGGCGAGATCAACGACTACGTGCGCGAGCGCACCGGCGGCGAGTTCACCGCGAAGGACTTCCGCACCCTGCACGGCACCATCGCCGCGGCGGTGAGCCTCGCCGTGCACGGGCCCGAGCAGAAGAAGACGGCCAGAACGCACGCGCTCGCCCAGGCGATGCGCGATGCCAGCGTGGTGCTCGGCAACACGCCCGCGATCGCCAAGAAGAGCTACGTCGATCCTCGGGTCGTCGACCACTACGAGCACGGCGTCACGATCGACCCGGCACGAGTGTCCTCGGCCGAGAGCGAGTTGCGCGCGCTGCTGTTCGAATGACCGCAGAATTCGGTAGAAGTCAAGGTTGTGTTCCCCGGTCAGAAGCGCAGAATGGGGTCAATCGTTCTTACGGGAGACCTGCCGCCAGACGCTGCGAACAGAGCTTGACCGAGAGTGGTCAGCGCGCTTGACCGACTGAGCCCCAGCTCTCCCGTAAGAACGTTCCTCGCCCGACATACCGATGAAACGTTGCGGGCATAGCGTGGAAGCGTGTTCACCAAGTACGACCCCGCCGCGCCGGAGGGCTTCTTCGAAGCCGAGGCCGCGGGCCTGTCCTGGCTCGCGAGCAGCGGGGGAGTGCCCTGCGTCAGGGTGCTGGCGGTGCGCGAGGGCACCATCGAGCTCGACGAGCTGCGCTCCGCACGCCCGAGCCGCGAGGCCGCCCGGCGTTTCGGCGAGCTGCTCGCCGTGACCCACGCGGCCGGGGCCGACGCGTTCGGCTCACCGCCCGCCGGCTGGGCGGGGCCGTGCTACATCGGCCGACGCGAGATGAGCGTGGGCGCCTACGGCACCTGGAGCGACTTCTACCCGGCCGAGCGCGTGCGCCCCTACGCCGAGCAGGCGGTGGCGCGCGGCAACCTGAGCGCCGACGGCTTCCGCACGGTGCAGAAGGCGTGCGACTTCATCCAGTCCGGCCTCTTCGACGACGGCGAGCCCCCGGCGCGGCTGCACGGCGACCTCTGGTCGGGCAACGTCATGTGGACCCCGACCGGCGTCACGCTCATCGACCCCGCGGCCCACGGCGGCCACCGGGAGACCGATCTGGCCATGCTGGTGCTGTTCGGCGCCCCCTTCCTCGACGACATCCTCACGGCCTACGACAAGGCCGCACCGCTGGCCCCGGGATGGCACGCCAGGGTGCCCATGCACCAGCTCTTCCCGCTCGCGGTGCACGCCGTCGGGCACGGTCCGTCGTATGGCGTCGAGCTCGAGCGCGCCGCGCACGCGGTGCTGCAGCTGGCGGCCGGACAGGCGTGAGAAAGCGCGACACGCCCGGGTTGCATGTAGGCCCAGGATGTGGCAAACTCGTCTAGTTCAACATTTTGGGCCGCCTTGCGTGCCCGAATCACTGTTTTGGCAGTGCATAGCCCACAGAACACCGTTCTTCGTGGTTAGGCCGCAGACAGCAGAACACAGCTTAATCGCAACCCCCTCTTCTCCTGGCTAGAAGTTTGTGTTGCGGTGCCTGATAGCAAAACAGTGGGCGTCCAATGCAGTCGAGGCTGTATGACGCGAGACAGAGAGAGAGTCACACATGGCGGGACAGAAGATCCGCATTCGACTTAAGTCGTATGACCACGAGGTCATCGACACCTCGGCGCGCAAGATCGTCGACACGGTCACCCGTGCAGGAGCAACCGTCGTCGGCCCCGTGCCGCTTCCGACGGAGAAGAACGTGATCGCAGTCATCCGTTCGCCCCACAAGTACAAGGACAGCCGCGAGCACTTCGAGATGCGCACCCACAAGCGGCTCATCGACATCATCGACCCGACGCCGAAGGCCGTCGATTCGCTCATGCGTCTCGACCTGCCCGCCGACGTCAACATCGAGATCAAGCTCTGAGCGCGAAGGACTAGGTAATCACTATGGCTCTCGCAGCTAAGACTTCCAAGGGTCTGCTCGGCAAGAAGCTCGGCATGACGCAGGTGTGGGACGAGAACAACCGTCTCATCCCCGTCACCGTCGTCGAGGTCTCGCCCAACGTCGTGACCCAGATCCGCACCCCCGAGAAAGACGGCTACTCGGCCGTCCAGATCGCCGCCGGTCAGATCGACCCCCGCAAGGTGAACAAGCCGGCCACCGGCCACTTCGACGCCGCGGGCGTCACCCCCCGTCGCCACATCACCGAGATCCGCACCGCGGATGCCGCTGACTACAGCATCGGCCAGGAGCTCACCGCCGAGAGCGTCTTCGAAGCCGGCCAGAAGGTCGACGTCGTGGGCACCTCCAAGGGCAAGGGCTTCGCCGGTGTCATGAAGCGCCACAACTTCAAGGGTGTCTCCGCCTCGCACGGCTCGCACCGCAACCACCGCAAGCCCGGCTCGATCGGTGCGTCGTCGACGCCCAGCCGTGTCTTCAAGGGCATGCGCATGGCCGGCCGCATGGGTGGCGAGCGCGTCACCGTGCTCAACCTGGTCATCCACTCGGTCGACGCCGAGAAGGGCCTGCTGCTCGTCAAGGGCGCGGTTCCCGGCGCCAAGGGCCGCCTCGTTTTCGTTCGCAACGCAGTGAAGGGGGCGTAGTTCATGGCCACCGCAACTAACACGCTCGATGTCCTCGACGTCGCCGGCAAGAAGTCCGGCACCGTCGAGCTGCCCGCCGAGATCTTCGACGTGCAGACCAACATCCCGCTCATCCACCAGGTCGTCGTCGCTCAGCTCGCCGCCGCCCGCCAGGGAACCCACAAGACCAAGCGTCGTGGTGAGGTCTCCGGTGCCGGCCGCAAGCCGTTCAAGCAGAAGGGAACCGGTCGCGCTCGTCAGGGCTCGATCCGCGCCCCTCAGATGACCGGCGGTGGCATCGTCCACGGACCGGTGCCCCGTAGCTACGCCCAGCGCACCCCTAAGAAGATGATCGCCGCAGCTCTGCTCGGCGCCATCTCCGACCGAGCCCGCGGAGGCCGCCTGCACGTCGTCGAGTCCCTCTCGCAGGGTGAGACGCCGTCGACCAAGGCCGTCAACGAGTTCCTCGCCACCGTCGCCTCGTCGAAGCACGTGCTCGTCGTGCTCGAGCGCAGCGACGACCTGAGCCTCAAGAGCGTCCGCAACATCCCGACCGTTCACGTGCTGCCCGCAGACCAGCTGAACGCCTACGACGTCCTCGTCTCCGACGACATCGTCTTCACCAAGGGTTCCTTCGACGCGTTCGTCGCCGCGAAGACCAAGAAGGAAGAGGTTTCCGCATGAGCAACGCCGCGTTCAACAAAGACCCGCGCGACATCATCCTGTCGCCCGTCGTCTCCGAGAAGAGCTACGGCCTGATCGACGAGGGCAAATACACCTTCGTCGTCGACCCCCGCTCGAACAAGACCGAGATCAAGCTCGCCATCGAGAAGATCTTCAAGGTCGAGGTGGCGTCGATCAACACGCTGAACCGCACGGGCAAGACCCGTCGCACCAAGTTCGGCCAGGGCAAGCGCAAGGACACCAAGCGTGCGATCGTCACGCTCAAGTCCGGATCCATCGACATCTTCACGGCCGTCGGCTAGGCGCGGAAGCTAGAGGAAAAGACACATGGCTATTCGTAAGTACAAGCCCACGACTCCGGGCCGCCGCGGCTCGTCGGTCGCGGACTTCGCAGAGATCACCCGTTCGACTCCTGAGAAGTCGCTGCTCCGCCCGCTCTCCAAGACCGGTGGCCGCAACAACCAGGGCCGCATCACGACCCGTCACATCGGTGGTGGCCACAAGCGCCAGTACCGCGTCATCGACTTCCGTCGCAATGACAAAGACGGCGTGAACGCCAAGGTCGCTCACATCGAGTACGACCCCAACCGCACCGCGCGCATCGCGCTGCTCCACTTCGTGGACGGCACCAAGCGCTACATCCTCGCGCCGAACAAGCTCTCCCAGGGCGACATCGTCGAGTCGGGTGCGGGTGCTGACATCAAGCCCGGCAACAACCTGCCGCTGCGCAACATCCCCACCGGTACCGTCATCCACGCCATCGAGCTGAAGCCGGGCGGAGGAGCCAAGATGGCTCGTTCCGCCGGTGCCTCGGTTCGTCTCGTGGCGAAGGACGGCCCCTACGCGCAGCTCCGTCTGCCGTCGGGCGAGATCCGCAACGTGGATGCCCGCTGCCGCGCCACCATCGGCGAGGTCGGCAACGCCGAGCAGTCGAACATCAACTGGGGCAAGGCCGGCCGCAGCCGCTGGAAGGGCATCCGCCCGACCGTGCGCGGTGTCGCCATGAACCCGGTCGACCACCCGCACGGTGGTGGTGAGGGCAAGACCTCCGGCGGACGTCACCCCGTCAGCCCCTGGGGCCAGTCCGAGGGCCGCACCCGTCACCCCAACAAGGAAAGCGACAAGCTCATCGTGCGTCGCCGGACCGTCGGCAAGAAGCGTAAGTAGGAGTCTTAGAAAATGCCACGCAGTCTCAAAAAGGGCCCCTTCGTCGACGACCACCTGTACCGCAAGGTCGTCACCGCGAACGAAGCCGGTTCCAAGAACGTCATCAAGACCTGGTCGCGTCGTTCGATGATCATCCCCGATTTCCTCGGGCACACGATCGCCGTTCACGACGGCCGCAAGCACATCCCGGTGTTCATCACCGAGACCATGGTGGGCCACAAGCTCGGCGAGTTCGCCCCCACCCGCACCTTCCGTGGTCACGTGAAGGACGACAAGAAGGGCCGTCGCCGCTAACCGCGGTGACGTGAAGGAGGAAGAGAAATGGTGGAGTCGATCGCACGCGTGCGTCACATCCGCGTCACCCCCATGAAGGCCCGTCGTGTCGTCAACCTGATCCGCGGCCGTCAGGCCGTCGAGGCACTGGCGATCCTGAAGTTCGCCCCGCAGGGAGCGTCCGAGCCTGTCTACAAGCTCGTCGCATCCGCGATCGCGAACGCCCGGGTCAAGGCCGACGCCTCGAACAGCTACCTGGACGAGCAGGACCTCTTCGTCGCGAAGGCTTTCGTCGACGAGGGCACCACGCTCAAGCGTTTCCAGCCCCGTGCTCAGGGACGCGCGTTCCGCATCAACAAGCGCACGAGCCACATCACCATCGTCCTGGCCACGCCGGACGAAGCGGATGTCGCAGCCGCGAGCAAGAAGGCGAGCAAGTAATGGGCCAGAAAGTCAATCCTTACGGCTTCCGTCTCGGGATCACCACCGACCACGTGTCGCGCTGGTTCTCGGACAGCACGAAGAAGGGTCAGCGCTACAGCGACTACGTCGCCGAAGACGTGAAGATCCGCAACCTGCTGAAGACGAGCCTCGACCGCGCCGGAGTGGCGCGCATCGAGATCGAGCGCACCCGTGACCGCGTCCGCGTCGACATCCACACCGCCCGCCCGGGCATCGTGATCGGTCGTCGTGGCGCCGAGGCCGAGCGCATCCGCTCCGACCTCGAGAAGCTCACCGGCAAGCAGATTCAGCTCAACATCCTCGAGGTGAAGAACCCCGAGGCCGAGGCTCAGCTGGTCGCACAGGGCATCGCCGAGCAGCTCACCGCTCGCGTGGCGTTCCGTCGTGCGATGCGCAAGGGCCTGCAGGGCGCTCAGCGCGCCGGCGCCAAGGGTGTCCGCATCCAGGTGTCGGGCCGCCTCGGCGGCGCCGAGATGAGCCGTTCCGAGTTCTACCGTGAAGGCCGCGTTCCGCTGCACACCCTTCGCGCCAACATCGACTACGGCTTCTACGAGGCCAAGACGACGTTCGGCCGCATCGGTGTGAAGGTCTGGATCTACAAGGGCGACATCACCAACAAGGAGCTCGCCCGCGAGCAGGCCAACCAGAAGTCGTCGCGCCCCGAGCGTGGCGACCGTGACCGTCCGCGCCGTAACTCCGCCCCCAAGGCGGAGGCTCCGGTCGCAGCAGGAGTTGAGGCGTAACCATGCTTATCCCCCGTCGAGTCAAGCACCGCAAGCAGCACCACCCGGGTCGCAGTGGCCAGGCCACCGGTGGCACCAAGGTCAGCTTCGGTGAGTACGGCATCCAGGCCCTCACGCCCGCTTACGTGACGAACCGTCAGATCGAGTCCGCTCGTATCGCGATGACCCGTCACATCAAGCGTGGTGGAAAGGTGTGGATCAACATCTACCCCGACCGTCCGCTCACGAAGAAGCCGGCCGAAACCCGCATGGGTTCCGGTAAGGGTTCGCCCGAGTGGTGGGTCGCGAACGTCAAGCCGGGCCGCGTGCTGTTCGAGCTGAGCGGGGTCAACGAGACCATCGCTCGCGAGGCACTGACCCGTGCAATCCACAAGCTGCCTTTGAAGGCACGCATCATCAAGCGCGAGGAGGGCGACGCGTAATGGCGATCGGTTCTAAGGAGCTCGCCTCGGCGGAGCTCGACACGTTCGAAGATTCTCGACTTCTCGAGGAGCTTCGCAAGGCCAAGGAAGAGCTGTTCAACCTGCGCTTCCAGTCGGCCACCGGCCAGCTCGAAAGCCACGGCCGCCTGCGCGCCGTGAAGCGCGACATCGCCCGTATCTACACGATCATCCGCGAGCGGGAGCTCGGCATCCGTGCCACGCCCGCCCCGGTGGAGGTCGCGGCGAAGCCGGCGAAGGCACCCAAGAAGACCAAGAAGGCTGCAGACGCCGAGGCGCCCGCAGTCGAGCCTGAGACGGCTGCACAGACCGAGGAGGCCAAGTAATGGCTAAGACCGAAGAGAAGGTCGTCGCGACCGGCCACGAGTCGTCCTCGCACGACGTCAAGGATGCCGCGGCTCGCGGTTACCGCAAGGCACGTCGTGGCTACGTCACCTCCGACAAGATGGACAAGACCATCGTCGTCGAGGTCGAGGACCGCGTGAAGCACCCGCTGTACGGCAAGGTCATCCGCCGCACCTCCAAGGTGAAGGCGCACGACGAGACCAACAGCGCCGGCATCGGCGACCTCGTGCTCATCAACGAGACCCGTCCCCTGTCAGCGTCGAAGCGCTGGCGCCTGGTCGAGATCCTGGAAAAGGCGAAGTAAATGCTGCAGCAAGAATCACGAGTTAAGGTCGCCGACAACACCGGCGCCAAGGAACTCCTGACGATTCGTGTTCTCGGTGGATCCGGCCGTCGTTACGCGGGCCTCGGCGATGTCATCGTCGCGACCGTGAAAGACGCCATCCCCGGCGGAAACGTCAAGAAGGGCGACGTGGTCAAGGCCGTCATCGTCCGCACAGTCAAGTCGACCCGTCGCTCCGACGGCTCGTACATCAAGTTCGACGAGAACGCCGCTGTGATCCTGAAGAACGACGGTGACCCCCGTGGCACCCGCATCTTCGGACCGGTCGGCCGTGAGCTCCGTGACAAGAAGTTCATGAAGATCATCTCGCTGGCACCGGAGGTTATCTAGTCATGGCGAACATCAAGAAGGGTGACCTGGTTCAGGTCATCACCGGCCCCAGCCAGGCCCGCGGCGGAGACCGCGGCAAGCAGGGTCGGGTCATCGAGGTGCAGGTCGAGAAGGACCGCGTCGTCGTCGAGGGCGTGAACTTCGTCACGAAGCACGTTCGCGTCGGTCAGACCCAGCGCGGCACCAAGACCGGTGGCATCGAGACCATGGAGGCGCCGATCCACGTGTCGAACGTCGCCCTGGTCGACCCCGACACCAAGAAGCCGACCCGCGTCGGCCACCGCAACGAAGAAGTAACGAAGGACGGCGTCACGAAGACGGTCCGCGTTCGTTACGCGAAGAAGTCAGGTAAGGACCTCTAATGACCACGACTGCCCCCGCAGCTGGCAAAATCCAGCCGCGCCTCAAGCAGAAGTACCAGAGCCAGATCGTCGATCAGCTCACCAAGGACTTCGGTTTCACGAACGTGCACCAGGTGCCCGGACTCGTGAAGATCGTCGTGAACACCGGTGTCGGCGAAGCGGCCCGCGATGGCAAGATCATCGACGGCGCCGTGAAGGACCTCACCGCGATCACCGGTCAGAAGCCGCAGGTCACGAAGGCCCGCAAGTCGATCGCCCAGTTCAAGCTGCGTGAGGGTCAGCCCATCGGCGCCCACGTCACGCTCCGTGGCGACCGTGCTTGGGAGTTCCTCGACCGCCTCCTGTCGCTCGCGCTTCCCCGCATCCGCGACTTCCGTGGTCTCTCGGACAAGCAGTTCGACGGCCGCGGCAACTACACGTTCGGTCTCACGGAGCAGTCGATGTTCCACGAGATCGACCAGGACAGGATCGACCGCGTTCGTGGTTTCGACATCACCGTCGTCACGACCGCCAAGACCGACGACGAGGGTCGTGCGCTGCTCAAGGCGCTCGGGTTCCCGTTCAAGTCCGACGACAGCACCACCAACTAGCACCATTCACCCACCACGACCATAGGTCGGCATCCTCGGAAAGGGTGTCGAAACCAGGCGCGAAAGGCCACACATAATGACAATGACAGATCCGGTCGCAGACATGCTGACCAGACTGCGCAACGCGAACTCGGCGCACCACGACACCGTGTCGATGCCGCACTCGAAGCTCAAGTCGCACATCGCCGACATCCTGAAGTCCGAGGGCTACATCTCGGGCTGGGAGGTCACCGACGCGAAGGTCGGACAGACCCTCACGCTGAACCTCAAGTTCGGCCCGAACCGCGAGCGCTCCATCGCGGGCATCAAGCGCGTCTCGAAGCCCGGTCTGCGCGTCTACGCGAAGTCGACCGAGATCCCGACCGTTCTCGGCGGGCTCGGCGTCGCCATCCTGTCCACCTCCTCGGGTCTCCTCACGGACCGCCAGGCGAGCAAGAAGGGCGTAGGTGGGGAAGTCCTCGCCTATGTGTGGTAACTGACAATGTCACGAATCGGACGTCTCCCCATCGACATCCCGGCCGGCGTCACCGTCTCCATCGACGGCCAGCAGGTCGCGGTCAAGGGCCCCAAGGGCGAGCTCGCGCTCGTCGTCGCGGAGCCCATCAAGGCCACGGTCGAAGAGAACCAGGTTCTCGTCACCCGCCCGGATGACGAGCGCACCTCGCGATCGCTCCACGGCCTCACGCGTACCCTCATCGCGAACCAGATCACCGGCGTCACCACGGGCTACTCCAAGAGCCTCGAGGTCGTCGGAACCGGTTACCGCGTCGCTGCCAAGGGCAGCGGCGTCGAGTTCGCGCTCGGGTACTCCCACCCCATCTCGGTCGAGCCGCCCGCGGGCATCTCGTTCACGGTGGAAGGGAACAACAAGCTCACGGTGAACGGAATCGACAAGCAGGCCGTCGGTGAAGTTGCCGCAAACATTCGCAAGCTGCGCAAGCCCGAGCCCTACAAGGGCAAGGGCGTGCGGTACGCCGGCGAGGTAGTTCGCCGCAAGGCCGGAAAGAGTGGTAAGTAGACCATGGCTACTGGAATCAGAGGAAAGTCGAAGTCCGCTGCCCGCGATCGCCGGCACCTGCGACTTCGCAAGAAGGTCGAAGGCACCCCGGCGCGTCCGCGCCTGGTGGTCACCCGTTCGGCTCGTCACGTCTTCGTGCAGGTCGTCGACGACAGCAAGGGTCACACCCTCGCGTCGGCCTCGACCCTCGAAGCCGATCTGCGCACCTTCGACGGTGACAAGACCGCCAAGGCCAAGAAGGTCGGCGAGCTCGTCGCCGAGCGTGCGAAGCAGGCCGGGATCGACGCCGTCGTGTTCGACCGCGGTGGAAACCGTTACGCGGGTCGCGTCGCGGCCATCGCCGATGGAGCTCGAGAGGGTGGTCTGAGCCTGTGACCCCCGAAACCAATAAGGAGCAGGACGTGGCAGCAGTAGCTGAAGCCCCCGTCGAGACCGCCGCGTCGACCGAGTCGACCCAGAGCGAGCCCCGCGAGGCACGCCGTGGAGGCCGTGAGCGCAACCCGAACCGCGGCGACCGCGGAGGACGTGACTCCGACAAGAGCAACTTCCTCGAGCGCGTCGTCACCATCAACCGCGTCTCGAAGGTGGTGAAGGGTGGTCGTCGCTTCAGCTTCACCGCTCTCGTCGTCGTCGGAGACGGCAACGGTCTGGTGGGCGTCGGCTACGGCAAGGCCCGCGAGGTGCCGACCGCCATCTCGAAGGGCGTCGAGGAAGCGAAGAAGAACTTCTTCCGCGTTCCCCGCGTCGGCAACACGATCCCTCACCCGGTTCAGGGTGAGGCGGCCGCCGGTGTGGTGCTCCTGCGCCCCGCCGCCGCCGGTACCGGCGTCATCGCCGGTGGCCCGGTGCGCGCCGTTCTCGAGTGCGCCGGCATCCACGACATCCTCTCGAAGTCGCTCGGCTCGTCGAACACGATCAACATCGTGCACGCGACCGTCGAGGCGCTGCAGCAGCTCGAAGAGCCGCGTGCCGTCGCCGCCCGTCGTGGCCTCGACTTCGAAGACGTCGCCCCGGCCCGCCTCGTGCGCGCCGAGGCCGACGCTCTAGCTGCGAAGGCAGGTGCATGATGGCCGCGCGCCTCAAAGTGACCCAGATCAAGTCCAAGATCAGCGAGAAGCAGAACCAGCGGGACACGCTGCGCAGCCTCGGACTGAAGCGGATCGGCGACATCGTCGTTCGCGAAGACAACGCCCAGAACCGTGGTTACGTGCGCACCGTCGCACACCTGGTGAAGGTCGAGGAGATTGACTAATGGCTGAGAACGACGCCAAGGAGACCGCCGAGAAGGCGGCTCCGAAGAAGGCTGCGGCCCCCAAGGCCGCGCCGAAGGAGAAGGCGGAGCCCAAGGCGGCTGCCAAGGCTCCGGCCGAGAAGGCTCCCGCCAAGGCCGCCGCGAAGAAGGCTCCCGCCAAGGCTGCCGACGCTGAGACCACGGCTCCGGCCGCGGCCAAGGCGCCTGCTGCCAAGGCCAAGCCCGCCGCCGACGAGACCGCCGGCCCCCGCGAGCACGTGCTCAAGGTGCACCACCTCCGTCCCGCTGCGGGAGCCAAGAAGGCTCGCACCCGCGTGGGCCGTGGTGAGGGCTCCAAGGGTAAGACCGCGGGCCGTGGCACCAAGGGCACGAAGGCCCGCTACCAGGTCAAGGTCGGCTTCGAGGGTGGGCAGATGCCGCTGCACATGCGCACCCCGAAGCTCCGCGGCTTCAAGAACCCGTTCCGGGTGGAGTACCAGGTCGTGAACCTGGAGAAGCTCGCTGAGCTCTACCCCTCGGGCGGCGACGTCACCGTGGTCGACCTGGTCGCCAAGGGTGCCGTGCGCAAGAACGAAAAAGTGAAGGTTCTCGGCAATGGCGACATTGCGGTTAAGCTGAACGTCGCGGTCGACAAGGTCTCCGGCTCCGCCGAGCAGAAGATCGTCGCCGCGGGTGGTTCCGTCAAGTAGGTTCCGCAGACCGGTGACCTGATTGGTGAGCGCTCGACATCCTGCGTCATGTGAATGATGTAGCCTGTCGAGGCCACGAATCGGGTCACCGGCTTTCTTGGCATTGAGCCACATAAACGCAGGAGGCCCTTTTTGTTCAAAGCCGTAGCGAGGATCTTCCGCACGCCGGATCTCCGCCGGAAGATCGGCTTCACGCTCGGCATCGTCGCACTGTTCCGCCTGGGATCGTTCATCCCCGCTCCCTTCGTGGATTTCGGAAACGTGCAGACCTGTCTAGCCGCGAACCAGAACACGTCCGGGTTGTACGAGCTCGTCAACCTCTTCAGTGGTGGCGCCCTCCTGCAGCTCTCCATCTTCGCGCTGGGGATCATGCCGTACATCACGGCCTCGATCATCGTGCAGCTGCTGCGCGTGGTCATCCCTCACTTCGAGACCCTCTACAAGGAGGGCCAGTCGGGCCAGAGCCGCCTGACGCAGTACACGCGCTACCTCACCATCGCGCTGGGTGTGCTGCAGTCGACGACGCTCATCACGGTCGCCCGCAGCGGTGCGCTGTTCGGCACGTCGACCGTCGCCGAGTGCGGGCAGCTCATCACCAACGACGCCTGGTACGCCATCCTGCTCATGGTCATCACCATGACCGCCGGCACCGGCGTCATCATGTGGATGGGTGAACTCATCACCGAGCGCGGCATCGGCAACGGCATGTCGCTGCTGATCTTCACGTCGATCGCCGCCCGCTTCCCCGCCTCGCTCTGGCTCATCGCGCAGACCAAGAGCTTCGAGGTCTTCCTGCTGGTGATCGCCGTCGGGCTCCTGGTCGTGGGGCTCGTGGTGTTCGTCGAGCTCTCGCAACGGCGCATCCCGGTTCAATACGCCAAACGCGTGGTGGGCAGGCGCACCTACGGCGGCAACAACACCTACATCCCCATCAAGGTCAACATGGCCGGCGTGGTGCCCGTGATCTTCGCGTCGTCGCTGCTCTACCTGCCGGCTCTGATCGCGCAGTTCAACCAGCCACAACCGGGCGAGCAGCCCGCTGGCTGGGTGACCTGGATCAACAGCTACCTGGTGCAGGGCGATCACCCGCTCTACATGCTGCTGTACTTCCTGCTCATCGTGGGCTTCACCTACTTCTACGTCGCGATCACCTTCAACCCCGAAGAGGTCGCCGACAACATGAAGAAGTTCGGCGGGTTCATCCCCGGCATCCGTGCCGGCCGGCCGACCGCCGAATACCTCGACTACGTGCTCACCCGCATCACCCTTCCCGGGTCGATCTACCTGGGTCTGATCGCGCTGTTGCCGTTGATCGCTCTCGCGCTGGTCGGTGCCAACCAGAACTTCCCGTTCGGTGGCGCGTCGATCCTGATCATCGTCGGTGTCGGTCTCGAGACCGTGAAGCAGATCGACTCGCAGTTGCAGCAACGCCACTACGAGGGACTTCTGCGATGACGGACGGGCCGGGCGCGGCCGATTCGAACGGCTCGCTCCGCCTGCTCCTCATCGGCCCGCCCGGGGCCGGCAAGGGCACCCAGGCGGCTCGTCTCTCCGAGGCCTACGGCATTCCCGCGGTCTCGACGGGCGACATCTTCCGCGAGAACGTGAAAGAGGGCACCGAGCTCGGCGTCAAGGCCAAGGAGTACATGGACGCGGGGCACTACGTTCCCGACTCCCTGACCAACGAGCTGGTGCGCGACCGACTGAGCCAGCCGGATGTCGCCGACGGCTTCCTGCTCGACGGCTACCCCCGCACCCTGCAGCAGGTCGAGGAGCTCGACGACATCCTCGGCGTGAATGCCGCATCGCTCGACGCGGTCGTCGTGCTCACCGCCGACACCGACGAGGTGGTGCAGCGACTGCTGAAGCGATCGGCCGAGCAGGGCCGCAGCGACGACACCGACGAGGTGATCCGCCGCCGGCTCGACGTCTACGCCGAGCAGACGGCTCCGCTCATCGATGTCTACGCCCAGCGCGGACTGCTGATCGAGGTCGACGGGCTCGGAGCGATCGACGAGGTCACCGGCCGCATCATCGCCGCGCTCGCGAGTCGCTGACCCCGGAACCCGCATGATCCGCAAGAACAAGGGCATCTACAAGACGCCCGAGGAGCTGCGCCTGATGGTGCGCCCCGGGCTGGTGACGGCCGCGTCGCTCGCCGCGGTGCGCGCCGCCATCCGCCCGGGCATCAGCACGCTCGAGCTCGACGCCATCGCCGACAGCACCATCCGGTCGCTCGGCGGGGTGTCGAATTTCCAGATGGTGCCCGGCTACTTCCACACGCTCTGCACGTCGGTCAACGACGACATCGTGCACGGCATCCCCGGTGGCCGCGTGCTCGAGGCCGGCGACATCGTGTCGATCGACAGCGGCGCCGAGGTCGACGGCTGGAACGGCGACTCGGCGATCACCGTGGTGCTCGACGATGCGTCGAGGCCGGTCGAGGTGGCGGCCCGCCGTCTGCTGTCGGATGTAACCGAGCAGTCGCTCTGGCACGGCATCGCGCGTCTGGCCGCCGCACGCCACCTCAACGAGGTCGGCGAGGCCATCGAGGAGTTCGTCGAGAACCACCCGTCGACACGTGACGGCGCGACCTACGGCATCCTCACCGACTACATCGGCCACGGCATCGGTCGCAGCATGCACGAAGCGCCGCCGGTGTTCAACTACCGGGTGCGCCCGAAGGGCCCCGAGGTCAAGCCCGGCCTGGTGGTGGCGATCGAGCCGATGATCACGGCCGGCACCACCGAGACCTACGTGCGCGAAGACGAGTGGACCGTGGCATCCGCCGACGGCAGCATGTCGTCGCACTGGGAGCACTCGGTCGCCGTGCACGAAGACGGCATCTGGGTGCTCACCGCCGACGACGGCGGCGCGGCCGCCCTGGCGCCGCTCGGAGTGACGCCGGTGCCCATTCCCTGACGCACTCCGGCCGCGGGAGCTGCCCGCCCGGCCCTCAGGTGTCGATGACGTGCACGAGCTCGTCGATGAACGACGGGAAGTCGACGCCGCGCTTCACGATGCGCTGCACGTCGTCGCGGTCGGAGAACACCTCCACCAGCTGATCGAAC
Source organism: Herbiconiux daphne (assembly GCF_024979295.1). Taxonomy (GTDB): domain Bacteria; phylum Actinomycetota; class Actinomycetes; order Actinomycetales; family Microbacteriaceae; genus Herbiconiux; species Herbiconiux daphnes. The sequence continues at coordinate 448,138 of NZ_JANLCJ010000001.1, forward strand.
ACGTTCTGGAACGCCTTGCGCCCGCTGGCGCTGAACGCGATGAGGGCGATGACGTTCACCCGGTTGTCGCCCCAGGTCATCGGCGACTCGTTGACGACGATCGCGATGGCGGTGCGGGTGGCGCTCATCTCCATCGCGTGGGGCACGGCGATGGTGTCGGTGAACGCCGTCGACGACATGCGCTCGCGCTCGATGGCGCCCTCGACGTAGGACTCGTCGATCACGCCGAGCCCCACCATCGAGTCGCCCAGCGTGCGGATCATGCCCGCCTCGGTCGGGGCACGCAAATTGCGCCAGAACAGCCGCTCGTCGAAGTACTGCAGCAGCTCGTCTTTGATCTCCATGCGGCGACGGTGGCGGCGCACCGTGGCGATCGCCCGGCGCACCGCCTCGAAGTCGGACTCGGTGAGGAAGGGCTGGATGACCACGACGTTGTCGCGCGCCGCCGGGGCCTGGATGGTGGTGACCACGATGTCGGACGACAGCCCCGACCAGTCGACGTCGGCCCGGGTGATCACCACGTCGACCTGCAGGTCGGAGCCGAGTTCGGCCTCGAGCTTCGAGCGCAGCACGACGTGCATGTCGTAGTAGTTGGGGCACACGATCGCGCAGGTGACGCGCTCTTCGCGCAGGTTCTGCCGCTCGAGATAGGAGCCCACGTGCAGGGCGATGTAGGCGATCTCGTCGTCGTTGATCGTGATCTGCTCGCGCCGCTGGATCTGGCTGGCGATGAACACCGCGAGCTCGTAGATCATGGGGAACGAGCCCTTGATCGACCGGGTCATCGGGTTGCGCGAGTAGGAGTTCTCGTGGGCCCGGGCGACGAGATTGCGGATGTGCAGGCTCAGCCGCACGATGAAGTCCTCGTCGTTGAGGTCGACCAGGTATTCGTCGCTCGCCAGCCGCACGATGCGGCGCATGTCGTCGAGGTAGTCGCGGTCGAGGTAGTTGGCGGCGACCACCTCGGTGGGCTCGTCGTGGCCCGGGGTGAGCACCCGCGTGGTGAGCAGCACCGACAGGTAGGTCAGTTCGCGGATGCTCAGGGCGGCGTCGAAATGCGAGCGGATGAGGCCGTCGAGCCGGCCGGCGATGTCGCGGATGGTCTCGGAGACCGGATGCTCGTCGGCCTGGTCGATCGACTGGTTCTTGGCCACGCGGTCGACGGCGATCGCGATGTGCAGCAGCACGTTGTTGATCGAGTACTCGTTGACGAAGTAGCCGTGCTCGTCGAGCATGGCGATGAGGTCGGACTTGAAGGCGCCGAGGTTGTCGCCCGAGAACTCCCGCTGGATGTTCTCGAGGTCGAGGAAGCCCTGGGCGCTCTCGTCGCGGAAGATGCGGCTGAGCAGCCGCCGCCGGTTCAGCTCGCTGCCCGAGAGCGACACCGAGCTGCCGCGCCGCACGAGTGACAGCCCCGCCTCCTCGACCAGCAGCTTGACCTTGCGAAGGTCGGCCTCGACGGTCGATTCGCTCACGAACAGCGACGCGGCCAGGTCGTAGACGTCGAGGCCGTCGAGGGCGTCGCCGAGACCGCGGATGATGAAGTGCACGCGCTCGCGGGGGCTGCCGGGCTCGGCGTCGCGCGACCGCAGGCCGGTGACGAAACTCGCGTAGGCCTCGCGATTCAGCCGGTAGCCGCTCGTCGACGACGCGATCACCTCGAGCGGGCGGGCGGCGTTCTTGACGCCCGTGACGTAGCTGCGCACGCTGCGGGTGGTCACGCCGAGCCGGTCGGCCAGCTCGCCGGCGGTGACCCACTCGTCGGACTCGGCCAGGAACTCCAGCAGCCGTTCGTACTTCTCGCTCATCACCCGTCTTTTCCGGCGTCGTGTTCGGTCTGGCTGTTGCCGATCAAGCGTACCCGCGACAACGCCGCTTCCGGGGGCGAGGAAGGAAACCTGCTGGCCGCGCACCGGCCCCGTGGCCGAGTATCGACAGTGGATCGACCGACGACGCGAGGAGGCGTGCGTGAACAGGGTGCTCATCATCTGCGGTGCAGGAGCGTCGAGCACCTTTCTCGCACTGCGGCTTCGCGGGGTCGCCCGTTCGCGGGGACTCGATCTCACCGTCGAGGCCGGCACCCGGTTCGATCTCGACGACCGGCTCACCGGCACCGACCTGCTGCTGGTCGGTCCGCATCTCGGGGCGGAGTTCGCAGAGCTCCAGGCACGGGCGAACGATGCCGGAGTGGGGGCCGCGCTGCTGCCCGACACCGTCTTCGATGCGGGCGGCGCGGAAGCCGCCGCCGACCTGGTGGCCGACCTGCTCGGCGCACCACAGGCCTCGACCGACCGGCTCACAGTAGAGCCAACCTAGAAGGAGATTGAACATGGCTGAACGAACCGTCGAAATGGCATCGAAGCACGGTCTTCACGCTCGCCCGGCGACGATCTTCACGCAGACCGTGGCGAAGTCGGGGCTGCCGGTGCAGATCTCGAAGGCCGGCGGAAAAGCGGTGAACGCCGCGAGCATCCTGGGCGTCATCTCGCTCGGCATCGAGCAGGGCGACACGCTCACGCTGGTGTCGGAGGGCGACAGCGCCGACGCCGTGCTCGACGAACTCGTGACCCTGCTCAGCACCGACCTGGACGCCGACTGATGACCGACGTGACCAGCCGCCGCCTGCAGGGCACGGGCATCGGCCGCGGCATCGCCGTGGGTCAGGTGCTCCGGATGCCGGATCCTCTGCCCGAACCCGACGACACCCCCAGCGCGCTCACCCCCGACGCCGAGAAGGAGCGGGCCCGAGCGTCGCTGGCGGCCACAGCGGCCATCATCCGGCACCGCGGCGAGCGTGCCGGCGGCTCGGCCAAAGACGTGCTCGAGGCCCAGGCGTTCATGGCCGAGGACCCGACGCTCATCGACGACGTGGGGGAGCGGCTGGACAGCGGCAAGACCGCCGAGCGCGCGGTGTTCGAGGCGTTCGCCGCATTCCGCGACCTGCTGGTGAGCATGGGCGGCTACATGGGGGAGCGCGCGACCGACCTCGACGACGTCTCGCAGCGGGTGGTGGCCCACCTGCGCGGTGTCGCCGCCCCCGGTGTTCCCGATCCCGACTTCGCCTTCGTGCTCGTCGCCCGCGACCTGGCCCCGGCCGACACGGCTCTGCTCGACCTCGAGAAGGTGCTCGCCCTGGTCACGAGCGACGGCGGCCCGACCTCGCACACCGCCATCCTCGCCCGGGAGAAGTCGATCGTGGCGGTGGTGGGCGTGGCCGACGCGCTCGACCTGGCCGACGGCACCGAGGTCATCGTCGACGCCTCGACCGGCACCGTCACCGTCTCGCCGACCGACGACGAGCGGGCTCAGGCGCTCGAGCGCGCCGAAGAGCTCCGCTCGGCCCGCAGCGCCGACACCGGGCCGGGCCGCCTGGCCGACGGCACCGAGGTGCCGTTGCTGGCGAACCTCGGCTCGGCCGACGGCGCCGAAGACGCCCTGGCCAAGGGCGCGGAGGGCGTGGGCCTGTTCCGCACCGAGTTCCTCTTCCTCGACTCCACGAGCGCCCCCACGGTCGACGAGCAGAAGGCGCAGTACGTTCGCCTGCTGCAGGCCTTCGCCGGCAAGAAGGTGGTGGTGCGTGCGCTCGACGCCGGTGCCGACAAGCCCCTGAGCTTCTTGAACGACGCTCCGGAGGAGAACCCGGCACTGGGGCTGCGCGGACTGCGCGCCCTCCGCGCGAACGAGCCGATCCTGCGCGATCAGCTGCGGGCGCTCGCCGCCGCCGACGCCGAGACCGACGCGGACGTGTGGGTCATGGCTCCCATGGTGTCGACCGTCGAGGAGACCCGCTACTTCACCGCTCTCGCCCGCGAGTGCGGACTGAAGACCGCCGGCGTCATGGTTGAGGTGCCGTCGTCGGCCCTGCTCGCCGATCGCATCCTGGCCGACGCCGACTTCGCCTCGATCGGCACCAACGACCTCACCCAGTACACGCTGGCGGCCGACCGCCTGCTCGGTTCGGTGGCCTCGTTCCAAGACCCGTGGCATCCGGCGGTGCTGAAGCTCGTCGGCGAGGTCGGCAAGGCTGGCCAGCAGCTCGGAAAGCCCGTCGGCATCTGCGGAGAGGCCGCCGCCGACCCGCTGCTCGCCGTCGTGCTGGTGGGCCTCGGCGCCACCACCCTCTCGATGTCGCCGGCCGCACTGGCCGACGTGCGGGCCGAACTCGCCCGCTTCACCCTCGACGACGCCCGGCGGTTCGCCGACCTGGCGTTGTCGGCCAACAGCGCGATCGAGGCTCGCGCGGCCGTCACCGCCGCCTCGATCTCCTGACGCACCATCGCACCACTGCACCACCACCCGACTCAACTCGAATCAATCACAGAAACGGAGTAGCCGTCATGACAACGACGTCAGAAACGAAGACAGGAGGTGGGGCCCGGGTGCGCGTTCAGCGCTTCGGAACCTTCCTGTCGGGCATGGTCATGCCCAACATCCCCGCGTTCATCGCCTGGGGGCTCATCACGAGCCTCTTCATCGCCACCGGCTGGCTGCCCAACGGCATCCTCGGCGGGTTCGGCAACGCCGACGCGATCGGCTGGACCGGCGCCGCCACCGCTCTGGCGCAGGCCGATGACGGCACGACGTTCCCGCAGTACGTGGGCCTCGTCGGTCCGATGATCACCTACCTGCTGCCGCTCCTGATCGCGAACACCGGTGGCCGCATGGTCTACGGGGCACGCGGTGGCGTGGTGGGCACGATCGCGACGATGGGTGTCATCGTCGGCGCCGACATCCCGATGTTCATCGGCGCCATGATCATGGGCCCGCTCGGCGCCTGGCTGATCAAGCAGGTCGACCGCATCTGGGCCGGCAAGATCAAGGCCGGATTCGAGATGCTGGTCGACAACTTCTCGGCCGGCATCCTGGGCGGTCTGCTCGCCATCGCAGGCTTCTTCGGAATCGCCCCGGTGATCCAGGGGCTGTCGAAGGCGCTCGAGGTGGGCGTCGACTGGCTGATCAGCGCGGGACTGCTGCCGCTGGCGTCCATCCTGGTGGAGCCCGGCAAGGTGCTGTTCCTCAACAACGCCATCAACCACGGTGTGTTCACCCCGCTGGGTGTGCAGCAGGTGGCGGAGCAGGGCAAGTCGATCCTGTTCCTGATCGAGGCGAACCCCGGCCCCGGTCTCGGCATCCTGCTCGCGTTCTCGATCTTCGGCATCGGCCTGGCCAAGGCCAGCGCTCCGGGCGCCGCGATCATCCAGTTCTTCGGCGGCATCCACGAGATCTACTTCCCCTACGTGCTGTCCAAGCCGATGACCATCCTCGCGGCCATCGCCGGAGGCGCCACCGGCGTCGCCGTCAACGTGCTCTTCAACACGGGACTGCGCGCACCGGCCTCGCCGGGCAGCATCATCGCGGTGCTGGCGCAGACGGCGCCCGACAGCTACGTCGGCGTCATCCTCTCGGTGATCTCGGCCGCGGCGGTCTCGTTCCTCGTCACCGCCGTGATCCTGCGGGCCAGCCGCAAGCGCGACCTCGAGAAGGAGAACGCCGGCGACCTGAGCGCCGCGATCGCGCAGACCGAGGCGAACAAGGGCAAGGAGAGCTCGGTGCTCGCCAACCTGCGTGCCGAGGGCGTGCCCGCGGGCGACGCCGAGGCCGTGGCCGAGGAGAGCTCGCTGCTCACCGACACCCGCCCCATCTCGAACATCGTGTTCGCCTGCGATGCGGGCATGGGGTCGAGTGCGATGGGCGCATCGGTGCTGCGGAATAAGATCAAGAAGGCCGGCATCGAGGGGGTCACCGTGGTCAACAAGGCCATCGCCAACCTCGACGACGACGTCGATCTGGTGATCACGCAGCGCGAGCTCACCCCCCGGGCGCAGGAGCGCACGCCGAGCGCCGAGCACGTGTCGGTCGACAACTTCATGAACAGCCCTCGCTACGACGAGGTCGTCGAGAAGCTGAAGGAACAGCACGCCGCCAAATAGGCGACGTGGAAGAGGAGGAGATTCCCATGGCAGTTCTGGAACCGTCGCAGATCAGGATGAGCGGCACCGCGCGCACCAAGGAGGACGCGATCGCCGAGGCGAGCGAGATCCTCGTGGGCGCGGGTGCGGTGACCGCCGACTACCTCGACTACATGCTCCAGCGTGAGCAGACGGTCTCGACCTACATGGGAAACCTCCTCGCCATTCCGCACGGCACGAACGAGGGCAAGGACACGATCCTCGCGTCGGCGCTCTCGTTCGTGCGCTACGACGAGCCGATCGACTGGGGCGGCGAGGACGTGCGCTTCGTGGTCGGCATCGCCGGCAAGGACAACGGGCACATGGAGATCCTCACCAAGATCGCCATCGTGTTCAGCGACGAAGACGAGGTCGAGCGCCTGCTCGGCGCCGAGACCGTCGACGACGTGCTCGAGATCCTCGGCGACATCAACGAGTAACGACGCAAGGAGCTCCACATGAAAGCCGTTCACTTCGGCGCCGGCAACATCGGGCGCGGGTTCGTGGGGCTGATCCTGCACGACGCGGGCTACGAACTCGTCTTCGCCGACGTGAACGCCGAGCTGATCGACGCCCTCGCGGCCTCGACGAGCTACGACGTGCACGCAGTGGGCGAGAACTCGTCGACCCGCACGGTCACCGACTACCGCGCCCTCAACAGCGCGAGCGACGAGGCCGGCGTGATCGCCGAGATCGCTTCGGCCGACATCGTGACCACGGCCGTCGGGCCGAACATCCTCAAGTTCGTGGCGCCGGTGATCGCGAAGGCCCTCGAGCAACGCGACGCGGGCCTGCCGCCCCTGACGGTGATGGCCTGCGAGAACGCGATCAACGCGACGGATGTGCTGCGCGGCGAGGTCGCCACCCGGCTCGAGGGCGGGGAGGCGGCATCCGCTCTCTCGCGCGCGGTGTTCGCGAACACGGCGGTCGACCGCATCGTGCCCAACCAGGAGCCGGGCGCGGGTCTCGACGTGACGGTCGAGGACTTCTTCGAGTGGGCGATCGAGGCGGGGCCGTTCGGCGGCAACCCGCCCGTCATCCCCGATGCGCACTTCGTGCCCGACCTCGCGCCCTACATCGAGCGCAAGCTCTTCACGGTCAACACCGGGCACGCGACCACGGCCTACTACGGCTACATCGAGGGAGCGACGACGCTCGCCGACGCCCTGTCGATTCCGGAGGTCTTCCTCGAGGTGAAGGCCGTGCTGGCCGAGACGAAGGCGCTGCTCGTCGCCAAGCACGAGTTCGACCCGGCGGTGCAGGAGGCGTACCTCGAGAAGAACCTGGTGCGGTTCGCGAACCCCTACCTCACCGACACCCCCGAGCGCGTCGGCCGCCAGCCGCTGCGCAAGATCAGCCGGCACGAGCGGTTCATCGGGCCCGCGGCCGAACTGGCGGAGCGGGGTCTCCCGACCGCTGCGCTGCTGCGCGCGGTGGGCGCGGCCCTGCGCTTCGACGCAACGAGCGACCCGCAGAGCGCGGAGCTGGCCGAGCTCCTCGGCCGCCTGTCGCCCGAGGAATTCGCCCAGCAGGTCTCGGGGATCGAGCCGGGGCATCCGCTCTTCGCCGACCTGGTGGGCACTATACGATCGGTCGACGCTTTCCGCTGATTGCATCGGGGCGTTTCATAGCGTAAGCTTGATCTTTGGTGTTTTCGGCCCGTTTCGCCTGCGCGAATCGCGAGGCCGATCTCCGCACGACCAGCAAATCCTATTTTTAGCGACAGTGAGGCTATGGCCAAAAAAGACGGTGTTATCGAGATCGAGGGCGCGGTCGTCGAAGCCCTCCCGAACGCGATGTTCAGGGTGGAATTGACGAACGGTCACAAAGTGCTTGCCCACATCTCGGGCAAGATGCGCCAGCACTACATCCGCATCCTCCCCGAGGACCGCGTGATCGTGGAGTTGAGCCCTTATGACCTCACCCGTGGCCGGATCGTCTACCGCTACAAATAAACCGCTGCTGGAAAGTAACGGCCCCGCGGCACTCCGCGAGGTACGAGGACAGCGAAGAGAGAACGAACAATGAAGGTCAACCCCAGCGTCAAGCCCATCTGCGAGCACTGCCGCGTGATCCGTCGTAACGGTCGCGTCATGGTGATCTGCAAGAGCAACCCGCGTCACAAGCAGCGTCAGGGCTGATCGCCCGCTCGCTGCGCGAGACAACTGAATACAGATAGGCAGTGCCAGATGCCGCCCGCTCCGTGCGGGCGGCGGACACCCCCGGTTGGAGGCCGGAGCACAGGCACTGTCCCACACCTCCACTCATCAACAGGAGATAGCCACCATGGCACGTCTAGCAGGAGTTGACATTCCCCGCGACAAGCGCGTGGAAGTAGCCCTCACGTACATCTACGGCGTCGGCCGCACGAGGGCCCTCAAGACCCTCGCCGACACCGACATCTCAGGAGACATCCGGGTCAAAGACCTGACCGACGACCAGCTCGTCGCTCTCCGCGACTACATCGAGGGCAACTACAAGGTTGAGGGTGACCTCCGCCGCGAGGTCGCCGCCGACATCCGCCGCAAGGTCGAGATCGGCAGCTACGAGGGTGTTCGCCACCGCAAGGGGCTCCCCGTGCGCGGCCAGCGCACCAAGACCAACGCTCGCACCCGCAAGGGCCCGAAGCGCACCGTGGCAGGCAAGAAGAAGGCCGGCCGCTAACAACCGATTTGCGCCGGGTGAAACTGGCGTAGCCACTCAGATTCAGGAGAAATCATGGCAGCACCCAAGTCGGCTGTTCGCAAGCCGCGCAAGAAAGAGAAGAAGAACGTCGCCGTGGGCCAGGCCCACATCAAGTCGACGTTCAACAACACGATCGTCTCGATCACCGACACGACCGGCGCCGTCATCAGCTGGGCATCCAGCGGTGGAGTCGGCTTCAAGGGTTCGCGCAAGTCGACCCCGTTCGCCGCTCAGCTCGCTGCGGAGTCCGCAGCCCGCCAGGCGCAGGAGCACGGCATGAAGAAGGTCGACGTGTTCGTCAAGGGCCCGGGTTCGGGCCGCGAGACCGCGATCCGCTCGCTCCAGGCCGCCGGCCTCGAGGTGGGCTCGATCAACGACGTCACCCCGCAGGCGCACAACGGATGCCGCCCGCCCAAGCGCCGCCGCGTGTGACGTTCTCACGCTGATTCGCCGACGGGGTGCGCTTGTGTGCGCGCCCCGTCGGTGAACTCGTTCTTCACAACTCAATACCTCTGCACGTGAGTGTCATATAGCGGACACTCAGCTGAAAGGAATAACAGTGCTCATTGCACAGCGCCCAACTCTCACCGAAGAGAACATCTCGGAGTTCCGCTCGCGGTTCGTCATCGAGCCGCTCGAGCCCGGCTTCGGCTACACGCTCGGCAACTCGCTCCGCCGCACGCTTCTCTCGTCCATTCCCGGCGCTGCTGTCACGAGCATCCGCCTCGACGGCGTGCTGCACGAGTTCAGCACCATCCCCGGTGTGAAAGAAGACGTCACCGAGATCATCCTGAACATCAAGGGCCTCGTCGTCTCGAGCGAGCACGACGAGCCGATCACCGCCTACCTGCGCAAGCACGCGTCGGGCGAGGTCACCGCGGCCGACATCTCGGCTCCGGCCGGTGTCGAGATCCACAACCCCGAGCTCGTCATCGCGACGCTCAACGACAAGGCGAAGTTCGAGCTCGAGCTCATCATCGAGCGCGGCCGCGGCTACGTGTCGGCGACCCAGAACCGCAGCGAGTTCTCCGAGGCCGGTCAGATTCCGATCGACTCGATCTACTCGCCCGTGCTCAAGGTGACCTACCGCGTCGAGGCCACCCGTGCCGGTGAGCGCACCGACTTCGACCGCCTCGTGGTCGACGTCGAGACGAAGCCGGCCATCACTCCGCGCGACGCCATCGCCTCGGCCGGCCGCACGCTGACCGAGCTGTTCGGTCTGGCCCGCGAGCTCAACTCCGCGGCCGAGGGCATCGAGATCGGCCCCGCGCCGGTCGACGCCGTTCTGTCGTCGGAGCTGTCGGTTCCGATCGAAGACCTCGACCTGTCGGTGCGCTCCTACAACTGCCTCAAGCGCGAGGGCATCAACACGGTCTCCGAGCTCGTGGCCCTGTCGGAGACGCAGCTGATGAACATCCGCAACTTCGGACAGAAGTCGGTCGATGAGGTGAAGGACAAGCTCGTCGAGCTCGGCCTCTCGCTGAAGGACACCGTTCCCGGTTTCGACGGCGCTCACTTCTACGGCGGATACGACGACGAGAACGTCTGAGACGACGCGTCGACCCTTCTTCCAACCTGACCAACTGACCCACATCTGGAGATAAGAAATGCCAAAGCCAACCAAGGGACCCCGTCTCGGTGGCGGACCGGCGCACGAGCGCCTGCTCCTCGCGAACCTGGCTGCCGCCCTGTTCACCCACAAGAGCATCAAGACGACCGAGACCAAGGCCAAGCGGATGCGTCCGCTGACCGAGCGTCTCATCACGTTCGCCAAGCGCGGCGACCTGCATGCGCGTCGTCGCGTGCTCGCCGTGATCGGCGACAAGAACGTCGTGCACGAGCTCTTCACCGAGATCGCCCCGCTGATGGCGGAGCGTGAGGGCGGCTACACCCGCATCACGAAGCTCGGCTACCGCAAGGGTGACAACGCTCCGATGGTGCAGATCGAGCTCGTGCTCGAGCCGGTCGCGCCGAAGAAGAAGTCGACCGCGAAGACCGCCGCCCCCGCGACCCCCGCTGGTGCGGCTCCGGTCGAGGAGGAGACCGAGGTCGAGGCTCCGGCCGACACCGAGGCCGCTGCCGACGAGACCACCGAGGCCCCTGAGGCCGAGGCGTCCGACGCCGAGGCTCCCGCTGCCGACGAGGCCGCCGCTGAGCCGGCCGCCGACGAGGCTCCCGCGGAGGAGACCAAGTAGCACCCGCTGCACCAAGAGGGCCCGCATCCGTCGAGGATGGGGGCCCTCTTCGCTTTAAGATGGACGACGTGCCGGAGGACGTGAGCGTGCAGAGTGGGATGCGGCGGATCCGCCTCGACCTGGCCTACGACGGCACCGACTTCTCGGGCTGGGCCCGACAGCCGGGGCTGCGCACCGTGCAGGGGGTGCTGGAAGAGACGATGGCGACCATCCTGCGGCGCTACCCGCCGCATCCGGTGCTGTACGTCGCCGGGCGCACGGATGCCGGCGTGCACGCCACGGGCCAGGTCGCGCACGTCGATCTCGCCACCGACCAGCTGCGGAGCCTGCGCCGCCGGGGTGCGCCCGCGGGCATCGGCGAGGCCGAACTCGCGCAGCTGCTCGGGCAGCGCATCAACGGCGTGCTCGGGGCCGACTCCGACGTGGTGGTGCGCTCGTCCACGTTGGCGCCCGAGGGCTTCGACGCGCGCTTCTCGGCGATCTGGCGGCGTTACCGCTACCGGGTGGCGGATGCCGCGGCCGAGCACGATCCGCTCGAGCGCCGGCGCACGGTGCGGCACCCGACCGAGCTCGACGTGGAGGCGATGGACACCGCGGCGCGAGCCCTGCTCGGCCTGCACGACTACGCGACGTTCTGCAAGCCCCGCCCGCACTCCACCACCATCCGCACCCTGCGCTCGTTCGCCTGGCGCCGGCAGGCGGATGGCGTGCTGATCGCCTCGCTGGAGGCGGATGCGTTCTGCCACAGCATGGTGCGCTCCCTCGTGGGGGCGACCGTGGCCGTGGGCGACGGCTCGCTGAGCGGCGACGACGTCGTGCGGCTCCGCGACGAGGGGCAGCGCACGGGCGAGTTCCTGGTGATGCCGGCGAAGGGTCTCACGCTCACCGAGGTGGGCTATCCGGCCGCCGGTGATTTCGCGACCCGGGCCGAGCAGACCAGGGCGCGTCGTGAGCTCATTTGACCGCGCCGGTGCTATCGCCTATTCTTGATCTTTGGTGTGCTCGCCTCATAGCGAACCACCCGTAGTTGAGCCCTCCATCGGATGCGTTCGCCCTGGTTCCGTCGATCTGACAACAGGGAAAACGCCCACCGGAGTGGGATTCACGAACTCCTCACTCGAACAAGAAAGCAGCACTACTGTGACGCGTACTTACTCCCCGAAAGCCAGCGAAGTCCAGCGCGGCTGGGTCATCATCGACGCCACCGACGTCGTTCTGGGCCGCCTGGCCAGCCACGCCGCCGCCATCCTGCGCGGTAAGAACAAGGCGACCTTCACCCCGCACATGGACATGGGCGACTTCGTCATCATCGTCAACGCCGACAAGGTCGCCCTGACCGGTTCGAAGCTGGCGCAGAAGAAGGCCTACCGCCACTCGGGTTACCCGGGCGGCCTCACCGCCGTCTCGTACTCCGAGCTGCTCGAGAAGAACCCCGAGCGCGCGGTCGAGAAAGCCATCCGCGGCATGCTCCCCAAGACCTCGCTCGGCCGCGACCAGTTCCGCAAGCTGAAGGTCTACGCAGGCCCTGAGCACCCCCACGCTGCTCAGCAGCCCACCCCGTACATCCTCGACCAGGTCGCCCAGTAGCGTCCCGCGTTCGTTCAGCAGACTCAGACAAAGGACTCATCAGTACCGTGGCGAAGATCGCAGACCAGATTGACGTGGCTCCCGAGAGCTACTCCACCGAAACCCCGGCCGACGAGGCGCCTCGCGCGCCCCGCGCCGTTCTCACCGTGTCGGGAGCGGCCGTCGGCCGCCGCAAGCAGGCCATCGCCCGCGTGCGCCTCGTTCCCGGCGCCGGCACCCTCACGGTCAACGGCCGTGAGTTCGCCGACTACTTCCCCAACAAGCTGCACCAGCAGCTGATCAACGATCCCTTCAAGGTGCTCGACCTGCTCGGCTCCTACGACGTGGTCGCGAAGATCACCGGTGGTGGCCCCTCGGGTCAGGCCGGCGCCCTGCGTCTCGCCATCGCGCGTGCGCTGAACGAGATCGACCGCGACAACAACCGTGCCCAGCTGAAGAAGGCCGGCTTCCTCACCCGTGACGCCCGCGTCATCGAGCGCAAGAAGGCCGGTCTCAAGAAGGCCCGTAAGGCGTCGCAGTTCTCGAAGCGCTGATCGCGCTTCGGCTCTACGCTTAGCGTATGGCTCGCCTGTTTGGCACCGATGGGGTGCGTGGGCTCGCGAACCAGGATGTCACCGCCGACCTCGCTCTTCGGATCGCTCAGGCCGGTGCACGCGTTCTGGGGGCTGAAGCCCGAAATGCTGGTCGTCGACCGGTTGCCGTGGTCGCTCGCGACCCACGGCAATCGGGCGACTTCATCGCGGCCGCGGTCTCGGCCGGTTTCGCGAGCTCCGGTGTCGACGTTCTCGACGCCGGCGTTCTGCCCACCCCGGCGGCCGCCTTCCTGATCGCCGACATCGGCGCCGACTTCGGCGTCGTCATCTCGGCGTCGCACAACCCGGCCCCCGACAACGGCATCAAGTTCTTCGCGCGGGCGGGCAAGAAGCTGCCCGACGAGGTCGAGATCGCGATCGAGGCCGCCCTCGAGCATCCGCAGCTCGCGCCGCTCGGCGGCGACATCGGCCGCATCAAGCGGTTCGCCGACGCCGAAGACCGCTACGTCGTGCACCTTTTGACGACGCTGCCGCACCGCCTCGACGGCCTGCACGTCGTGCTCGACTGCGCGCACGGCGCCGCGGCAGGCGTCTCGCCCGAGGCGTTCAGCCAGGCGGGTGCGCGCATCACCGTGATCGGCAACGATCCGAACGGCATGAACATCAACGACGGCGTGGGTTCGACCCACCTCGACAAGCTCGCGGCCGCGGTCGTGGCCGCCGGCGCGGATGTCGGCATCGCCCACGACGGCGACGCCGACCGGTGCCTCGCGGTCGATGCGAACGGCAAGGTCGTCGACGGCGACCAGATCATGGCCATCCTCGCCCTCGCCCAGTTCGAGCGCGGCGCCCTTCGCGAGAACACCCTCGTCGCCACGGTGATGAGCAATCTCGGTCTCAAGGTGGCGATGGCCCAACACGGCATCGCGATGCTCGAGACCCGGGTGGGCGACCGCTACGTGCTCGAGGCGATCAACGAGAAGAAGCTCAGCCTCGGTGGGGAGCAGTCGGGCCACATCATCTTCGCCGACCACGCCACAACGGGTGACGGCATCCTCACCGGCCTGCAGCTGCTGAGCCAGATGGCGGCCACGAAGAAGACCCTCGCCGAACTCGCGAGCGTGATGAAGGTCTACCCGCAGACCCTCGTGAACGTGCGCGGCGTCGACCGCGACGGTGTGTCGACCGATCGCGTGCTCGCGCAGGCCGTGGCCGAAGCCGAGGCCGACCTCGGCGAGACCGGCCGCGTGCTGCTGCGCCCCTCGGGCACCGAACCGCTCGTGCGCGTCATGGTGGAGGCCGGCGACCAGGCCACGGCCGACCGCATCGCCGAGTCGCTCGCCGACGTCGTGCGCCAGCGCCTCTCGACCGGCGTCGAGCAGAGCATCTAACCCGCCCTTCCCCCCTTTCGCGAGTGGTCACTTTCGGCGCTAAAACCGCGGTTTTAGCGCTGAAAGTGACCACTCGCGAAAGGGGACGAGGGGACGCGGGGCGGGTCAGAGCTTGCGGAGGAGCACCTTGTTGACGGTGTGGTCGGCGTCTTTGCGCAGCACGAGGGTCGCCCGTGAGCGGGTGGGGCGGATGTTCGCCATCAGGTTGGGCAGGTTGATCGACTCCCAGATCGATCGAGCGGTCTCCCGCGCCTCGACCTCGCTCAACGTCGAGTAGCGGTGGAAATAGGACTGCGGGTTCGCGAACGCCCCGCGCTGCAGGTCGAGGAACCGGTTCTCATACCACTCCGCGATGTCGGTGGTGCGCGCGTCGACGTAGACCGAGAAGTCGAACAGGTCGCTCACCGCGAGGGTGTTGCTCGCCGCCGGCGGCTGCAGCACGTTGAGGCCTTCGACGATCAGGATGTCGGGCTGCCGCACCACGATCTGGGCCTCGGGCACGATGTCGTAGCTGAGGTGCGAGTAGAACGGAGCACGCACCTCGGGGTTGCCGCTCTTCACCGCGCTCACGAAGCGCAGCAGCGCCCGGCGGTCGTATGACTCCGGAAAGCCCTTGCGCTGCATGATGCCGCGACGCTCGAGCTCGCGGTTGGGCAGCAGGAAGCCGTCGGTCGTCACCAGCTCGACGCGTGGGGTGTCGGCCCAGCGGGCGAGCAGCTCGCGCAGCAGGCGGGCGATGGTCGACTTGCCGACGGCGACCGAGCCGGCCACGCCGATGACGAATGGGGTGCTCCTCGACTTCTCGCCGAGGAAGTCGGAGGTCGAGCGGTGCAGCTGCTTCGCGCCCATGGCGTAGAGGTTGATCAGCCGGGCGAGCGGCAGGTAGACCTCGGTCACCTCACGCATGTCGAGCGGGTTGCCGAGGCCGCGCAACTGCACGATCTCGGTCTCGAGCAGGGGGAGCGGAGTCGTCGGCGCGAGTGCCGCCCAGTGCGCCCGGTCGAATTCGACGAAGGGGCTGAACTGCGCGACGCCGGGAGTCGAGGCGGAATCGGGCATAGGACTCCATTCTGCCCGAAGTCGCGGTGCCCGCCGCCCGGACGGCTTCTGACAGGTCGCCCAGTTACGCTCGGCTAAACTCGTCGGCATGTGTGGAATCGTGGGTTACGTCGGCAACAAGAGCAGTCTCGAGGTGCTCCTCGGGGGTCTGCGCCGACTGGAGTACCGCGGTTACGACTCGGCCGGAGTGGCCGTGATCGGCGAAGACGGCAGCCTGTCGACGCGCAAGCGGGCCGGCAAACTCGCCGTTCTCGCCGACGACCTCGAGGCGCATCCGATGGCCGACGGGCAGACCGGCATCGGGCACACCCGCTGGGCGACGCACGGCGGCCCGACCGACGTCAACGCGCATCCGCATCTCTCGGCCGATGGGCGCATCGCGCTCATCCACAACGGCATCATCGAGAACTTCGCCACCCTCAAGCAGGAGTTGCTCGACGACGGCTTCGAGTTCGAGAGCGAGACCGACACCGAGGTCGCGGCCAAGCTGCTCGGCCGCGAATACGAGGTCGGCGACGGATTGCCGAACGCCCTCGGCCGGGTGGTGTCGCGCCTCGACGGGGCCTTCACGCTGCTCGCCCTGCACCAGGACGAGCCCGGCGTCGTCGTGGGCGCCCGCCGCAACTCGCCGCTCGTGATCGGGCTCGGCGACGGCGAGAACTTCCTCGGCTCCGACGTCGCGGCCTTCGTGGAGCACACACACCGCGCCGTGGCGATCGGCCAAGACCAGATCGTCATCATCACGCCCGACTCGGTGGAGGTGACCGACTTCGACGGCAACGCGGTCGAAGCGCAGGAGTTCGAGGTGTCATGGGATGCCTCGGCCGCCGAGAAGGGCGGCTGGTCGAGCTTCATGGCCAAGGAGATCAGCGAAGAGCCCGAGGCCGTGGCGAACACCATCCTCGGCCGCGTGGTCGACGGCCAGGTCGTGCTGCCCGAGCTCGCCGGCCTCGACGACGTGCTGCAGGACATCGACCGCATCATCGTGATCGCGTGCGGCACCGCCAGCTACTCGGGCCTCGTGGGCAAGTACGCCATCGAGAAGTGGGCCCGCGTGCCGGTCGAGGTGGAGCTCTCGCACGAGTTCCGCTACCGCGAGCCGGTGCTCACGCCGCGCACGCTCGTGGTGTCGATCAGCCAGTCGGGCGAGACGATGGACACCCTGATGGCCGTGAAGTACGCCATCGCCAACGGCGCCCGCACCCTCTCGATCTGCAACACCCAGGGCGCCACCATCGCCCGCGAGTCCGACGCCGTGGTCTACACCCACGCCGGCCCCGAGGTCGCGGTCGCGTCGACCAAGGCGTTCGTGGCCCAGATCACCGCGCTCTACCTGTTCGGCCTGCACCTCTCCCGCGTGCGCGGCACGCTCGACGACGCCGTCGCGGCGAAGCAGCTGAGCGAGTTGCAGTCGATCCCGGCGAAGATCGAGCAGGTGCTGACCAACGCGCCCGAGATCACCCAGCTGGCGAAGTGGATGTCCGACACCCGCGCCGTGCTCTTCCTCGGCCGGCACGTGGGCTACCCGATCGCGCTCGAGGGGGCGCTGAAGCTCAAGGAGCTCGCCTACATCCACGCCGAGGGCTTCGCCGCCGGCGAGCTGAAGCACGGGCCGATCGCCCTGATCGAGCCGGGCCAGCCCGTGTTCGTCGTGGTGCCGAGCCCGCGCGACCCGAACTCGCTGCACGCCAAGGTGGTCTCCAACATCCAGGAGATCCGCGCGCGCGGCGCCCGCATCCTGGCCATCGCCGAAGAGGGGGATGTCGCGGTGCTGCCGTTCGCCGACGAAGTCATCCGCATCCCGCTCGCCGCACCCCTGTTCGAGCCGCTGCTGACGGTCATTCCGCTGCAGCTGTTCGCCATGGAACTCGCGACCGCCAAGGGCCTCGACGTCGACCAGCCGCGGAACCTGGCGAAGTCCGTCACGGTCGAGTAGGCCGGCCGTGATCGTCGGAGTCGGGGTCGACCTCGTCGACGTCGCCCGGTTCGAGCGGGCGCTGGAGAAGACTCCGCGCCTGCGCGACCGGCTGTTCGCTCCGAGCGAACGCGATCTGCCGGTGCGCTCCCTGGCCGCCCGCTTCGCCGCGAAAGAGGCCCTGATCAAGGCTGTGGGGCACTCGACGGAGTTCCGCTGGCACGACATGGAGGTCGTGTCGAACGAGCACCGCAACCCCGAGTTCCAGGTGTCGGGGGGCGTCGCGGCCGCGCTCGCCGAGATCGGCGCCACCAGCCTGCACTTGAGCATGACCCACGACGGCGGCACCGCGGTGGCGTTCGTGGTGGCCGAAGGCGGTGCCGCATGACGACCGACGCCGAGACCCCAGCCCTCCGCCGGGCGATCATCGACACCGGCGCGATCGGCGCGAACGTCGAGCACGTGCGCTCACTCGTCGCCCCGGCGCAGGTGATGGCCGTGGTGAAAGCCGGCGGCTACGGTCACGGAGCCGCCGAGGTCGCCCGGGCGGCCCTCGACGGCGGGGCCGACTGGCTCGGCGTGGCCGACGTCGACGAGGCCCTCGCGCTGCGAGCGGCCGGCATCACCGCGCCCGTGCTGGCCTGGCTGCACGGGCACGACCCCCGTTTCGAGGCCGCGGTGGCGAGCGGGGTGTCGCTCGGCATCAGCTCCAGGCGCCAGCTCGAGCGGGCGACGGATGCCGGCACGGCGCAGCATCCCGCCCACCTGCACCTCAAGGTCGACACCGGCCTCGGCCGCAACGGGGTGGAGCGCGACGAGTGGCAGCCCCTGTTCGCCGCGGCGGCCGCTGCGGAGGCGACCGGGCGCATCCGGGTCGACGGCCTGTTCAGCCACCTGGCGAACGCGCTGCCCGACGACGACCGCGCGCAGCTCGAGGCCTTCGACGAGGCCACCGCGGTGGCCCGCGACGCCGGCCTCGACCCGCAGCTGCGGCACATCGCCTCGACGGCGGCCGCCCTGCGGCTGCCCGAGGCGCGCCTCGATCTCGTGCGCCTGGGCATCGGCCTCTACGGGCTCTCGCCGTTCGACGACGCCACCTCGCACGAGCTCGGGCTGCGGCCCGCTCTGCGGCTCGAGAGCCGGCTGATCTCGGTCAAGCACGTCGCCGCCGGAACCGGCGTCTCGTACGGCTACACCTACCGGCCCGACGCCGACTCGTGGCTCGGCCTCGTGCCGCTCGGCTACGCCGACGGCATTCCGCGGCACGTGTCGAACCGCGGCTCGGTGTGGGTGAACGGGCGCGTGCATCCGATCGTCGGGCGCGTGGCCATGGACCAGTTCGTCGTCGACCTGGGCGAGCACCGGGCGGCCGTGGGCGACCGGGTGGTGCTGTTCGGCGGCACGACCGGCCACGGCGACGCGGCCGAGGCCGGCGAGCCGTTCCCGAGTGCCGACGACTGGGCGCGGGCGGCCCACACCATCAACTACGAGATCGTCACGCGCCTCGGCCGACGGGTGAAGCGGGTCTACGGATGAGCACAGCAATCAACGCCGCCGCCCCCGAGCGCGAGGCCGTGATCGATCTCGACGCGTTCCGGCACAACGTGCGCACCCTCGCCGACCTCGCGAAGCCGGCCGAGACCATGCTGGCCGTGAAGGCCGACGCCTACGGGCACGGCATGCTGCCGCTCGCCCGGGCGGCGCTCGAGGCGGGCGCCGGCTCGCTGGCCGTGCTCGACATCCCGGCAGCCCTGGCACTGCGCGAGGCGGGCATCACCGCGCCGATCTTCGCCTGGATGCACGACCCCGACGCCTTGTTCGGCGAGGCCGCCGAGGCCGACATCGACCTGGGCATCTCGGCCGAGTGGCAGCTCGACGCCATCGCTGCGTCCGCGGCATCCGTGGCTCCCCGTGTGCACCTGAAGGTCGACACCGGTCTCAGCCGCAACGGCGCCACCGAGGAGGACTGGCCGGGCCTCGTGACCGCCGCGCTCGCGCACGAGCGCACCGGCGCCGTGAAGGTGCACGCCGCCTGGTCGCACCTCGCCGACGCGTCGCCCGCCGACGACGCCGTGGCCCTCGCGAAGCTCCATCGGGCGATCGAGGTGGCCGAGGGGCTCGGGGCCCGGTTCGAGCTCATGCACCTCGCGGCGAGTTCGGCCGGCATCCGGATGCCGGAGGCGCGCCTCGGTCTGGTGCGCTTCGGCATCGCGGCCTACGGCATCTCGCCCTTCGATGACCAGTCGGCGCGCGACCTCGGCCTGCGCCCGGTGATGACCCTGCAGGCGCCGGTGGTGTCGACGAAGCGGGTGCCCGAGGGTCACGGCGTCTCGTACGGCCTCACCTACCGCACCGCCGCCGAGACCACGCTGGCGCTCGTGCCGCTGGGCTACGCCGACGGCATCCCGCGCATCGCCTCGGGCACCGGCGAGGTGTGGATCAACGGACGCCGCTACCCGATCGCCGGCCGCATCGCGATGGACCAGTTCGTGGTCGACGTCGGCGACGACGAGGTGGCTCCCGGCGACCTCGTCGTGGTGTTCGGCGAGGGCGACCGGGGCGAACCGACCGCCGAGGAGTGGGCCTCGTTCGCCGACACCATCGGCGACGAGATCGTGGCCCGGGTCGGTCCCCGGGTGACCCGCGTCTATCGCGGAGAACGGTGATGTCGGGCCAAGAGGAGCTCGCCGGGATCGGGTCGCCGCTCGAGATCGCGACCCCCGACGAGATGCACGACTTCGGGCGCCGCATCGCCGGGTTGCTGCGGGCCGGCGACGTGGTGCTGCTCTCGGGCGACCTCGGCGCGGGCAAGACAACGTTCACGCGCGGGCTCGGCGACGCCCTCGACGTTCGCGGGCCCGTCACGAGCCCCACGTTCGTGCTCGCGCGCACGCATCCGTCGCTCTCGGGCGGTCCGGCCCTCGTGCACGTCGACGCCTACCGGCTGGGCAGCGCGGTCGAGCTCGACGATCTCGACATCGACTTCGAGCACTCCGTGGTGGTGATCGAGTGGGGAGCGGGCCTCGTCGAAGTGCTCACCGAGTCATACCTCGCGATCGACATCGACCGGCCGCACGGGGCGGCCGCGAGCACCGAGTCGGCAGGCGCCGGTCGGGCGAGCGCCGAGTCGGGCGACAGCGAGCGCCCGCTCGACCCCGGCGACCCGGGCGACTTCGACGAGGTGGAGGAGCCGATCGAGCCCCGCACCGTGCAGCTGCGGGGCGTCGGCCCGCGCTGGACCTGATCGGGCGCGCCGCTCCGCTGTGTCGTGTTCCGTTCCCCTCGACTCCGCTGTGCTCGTCGCCCGTGGCGGCCGGGTGCCGGTGCGGCCGCGTTAGGCTCGTTCTGTGTTCCTCGCCATCGATACCTCCGCCGGCACCTCGGTGGCCGTCGTCGAGGGTGAGCTCGTGCTCTCGGAGCGGTCGACCGAAGACACGATGCGTCACGCCGAGGTGATCGGCGACATGATCTCGGGGGCGCTCGACGACGCCGGGGTGCCGGCATCCGGAATCGACGCCGTCGTGGCCGGCATGGGCCCCGGGCCCTTCACCGGACTGCGGGTCGGCATCGCCGCCGCTCGGGCGTTCGCGTGGGGCATCGGGGTGCCGGTGATCCCGGTGGTCAGCCATGACGCGGTTGCCCTCGAGGAGTGGGCTGCGGGAACCCGCGGCGACCTCCTCGTCGTCACCGACGCCCGCCGCCGCGAGGTCTACTGGTCGAGCTACGGACTCGACGACCGGATGCCGGCGCGCACCGACGGGCCCGGGCTCTGCAAACCCGATGAACTGCCCTACCCGGAGTTCCTCCGCGTCGACGCCACCCAGGTGAGCGCCGGCGACCTGGGGCGCGCGGCCCGCATGCACCTCGACCTCGGCATTCCCGAGGAGTTCACCGAGGCGCTCTACCTGCGCTCGCCCGACGTGACCATGCCCGGCGCGCGCAAGCGGGTGTCACAATGACCTGGCAGCTGCGGCGCGCCACGGCCGACGATCTCGACGAGATCATGGCGCTCGAGGAGTCGTCGTTCGAGAGCGACGCCTGGTCGCGGGAGTCGATGCTGCGCGAGATCGAGCACCCCTACTGCTACTACCTGGTGGGTGTCGACGCCGAGCATCCGGGTGCCGTCGAGGGCTACGCGGGGCTGCTCAGCCCGCCGGGGGCGAGTGATGCCGACATCCAGACCATCGCGGTCTCGGAGCGGTCGCGCGGGCGCGGCCTCGGTCGTCAGCTCATGACGCGACTGCTCGCCGAGGCGGCCCGGCGGGGAGCGAAGAGCATGTTCCTCGAGGTGCGCGCCGACAACCCGGTCGCGCACGCGCTCTATCTGTCGCTGGGGTTCGCCGACATCGCCGTGCGGCCGGCCTACTACCAGCCCGACGGCGTCGACGCGATCGTGATGCGCGCTCCGCTGCGGCGGCCCGAGCCCACGCTGGCGCAGAAGGCGACTGCCGTACCGTCGTCGGAGGAGTCGTCATGACCGGGGAGCGCGGCGGCCCTGTGGTGCTGGGCATCGAGACCTCGTGCGACGAGACCGGGGTCGGCATCGTGCGCGGGCAGACGCTGCTGGCGAACGTGATCGCGTCGTCGATGGACGAGCACGCCCGTTACGGGGGAGTGGTGCCCGAGGTCGCCGCCCGCGCGCACCTCGAGGCGATGAACCCCACGCTGCAGGCGGCGCTCGACGAGGCGGGCATCGGTCTCGACGAGATCGACGCCATCGCGGTGACCAGCGGCCCGGGCCTTTCGGGCGCACTCATGGTGGGCGTCGGGGCCGCGAAGGCCCTCTCGGTGGCGACCGGCAAGCCGCTCTACGCGGTCAACCACCTGGTCGGCCACGTCGGGGCCGACGTGCTCGCGGCCGATTCGCTCGAGTATCCGACCATCGCCCTGCTCGTCTCGGGCGGCCACACCTCGCTGCTGCTCGTGCGCGACCTGGTGGGTGACGTCGAGCTGCTCGGCGAGACCATCGACGACGCCGCGGGCGAGGCGTTCGACAAGGTCGCGCGGGTGCTCGGCCTGCCCTACCCGGGCGGCCCCCAGATCGATCGCGTGGCGGTGGGTGGTGACCCGAAGGCGATCCATTTCCCCCGAGGGCTGATGCACGCGAAGGACGCCGAGAAGCACCGTTACGACTTCTCGTTCTCGGGCCTCAAGACGGCGGTGGCCCGCTGGGTCGAGCGGGCGGGCGACGCGGGAGACGAGATTCCGGTGGCCGATGTCGCCGCGAGCTTCCGCGAGGCGGTGGTCGACGTGCTGTTGACGAAGGCGTTCCGCGCCTGCGCCGACCACGGCATCCCGCGCCTACTGCTCGGCGGTGGTGTGGTGGCCAACGCCCGGGTGCGCGAGGTCGCGGCCGAACGCGCGGCGGCCCAGGGGGTCACCCTGCGCATCCCGCCGCTCTCGCTCTGCACCGACAACGGGGCGATGATCGCCGCACTCGGCGCCCAGCTCATCACCGCCGGGCACCGGCCGTCGGGCCTCGGGTTCGGCGCGGACTCCACGCTGCCGGTGACCGAGATCCAGGTCGACGAGCGACCGTTCTGACCGACGGATGCCGGCGGGCGGCATCCGCTCTCGCGTCGCCGTGTTGCGGCGGATGATTGACACTTTCTCACGGCCCCTGCCACGATAGGTGCCGTCATCGTTTCACCTAGGACATTGGAGCCCGTCTTGACCGAACCCACCCCCGCCTACACGCCCGCACCCGTGGCGCAGAAGACGAACGTGCTGGCGATCGTCTCGCTCGTGCTCTCGATCCTGAGCTTCAACATCATCGCCGTGATCCTCGGCATCATCGCCCTCAGCCAGATCAAGAAGACCGGGGAGTCGGGCCGTGGCCTCGCCATCGCCGGCATCATCATCGGCGGCATCGGCTTCGTGTTCTGGATCATCTTCTTCATCGTTCTCGGCGTCGCCGCCGCCGCGGGCAACATCACCACCACCTACTGAGTCCGCCCGGCCAGAGAGAAGGGCGTTCAGCGTGAGCGACACGAACAACACCCCCGAGGGGGCGGAACCCGGCGTTCCCCCGACGCCCGCGACACCCCCGGTGCCGCCTGCGCCGCCGACCCCGCCGACTCCGCCGGGCGGCTACCAGGCGCCGGCCGCGCCCCCGCCGCCCTACACGCCGCCGCCCGCCTACCAGCCGCCGTCGGCGGGCGGATACCAGGCGCCGCCGACGCCCGGATACCCGCAGCAACCCGCCCAGGGCTACCAGCAGCCTCCGCCGCCCGGCTATCAGCAGACGCCGCCGCCGGGCTACCAGCCGCCGGCCGCGCAGCAGTACTACGGCTACCAGCCGTCGCCCACGCCGCCGATGAACACCCTCGCGATCGTCACGATCATCCTCGCGTTCGTGTTCTCGATCGCCGGCATCGTCACCGGCCACATCGCGCTCAAGCAGATCGACCGCACCGGTGAATCGGGCCGGGGCCTCGCCAAGGCCGGGCTGATCATCTCCTACGTGCTGACGGGCATCGCCGTGCTGGCGTTCATCGCCTACATCGTGGTGATCGTGCTCGTTCTCGCCGCCGCCGGAACCGCCGGCTACACCTCGTCGTACTGAGCGGCCCCACGCTCTGCGTGGCGGCTGCCTCAGCCTGTCGTCACCCGGTCGACGAGCAGCGCCTCGTGCGCTCCGCCGACCCGGGTGAGGATGAGGGTGGCCGACTCGGGCCCCTTGAGGCCCAGTCGCGTGCGCAGTGCGGCCGGGTCGACGTCGGTGCCCCGCTTCTTGATCTCGAGCGTGCCGATGCGCCGCTCGCGCAGCGCCTTCTTGAGCTGCGTCTCGCTCGCGGGCAGCCGCTCGCGCACCCGGAACGCCGAGGCGAACGGCGTCTCGACGAGCTCGTCGCCGGTGAGGTAGGCGATGTCGCGCGAGAGCATGCCGGCGCCGAGGGTGCCCGCCAGGGCGCCGATGAGCCGGGCCCGGATCACCGCGCCGTCGGGTTCGTAGACGTAGTCGCCGAGCGCGCGCACCTCGGCGTCGGTGCTGTCTTCCGCCGCCGACAGTTCGGCGATGCCGGTGTCGCTCACCACGAGGGCAGATCGGCGGATGCCGCCACGCGCCAGCGACCCGAACCACAGCCCCATCTCGACCACCTGCCCGTCGACCGACACCCACTGCGCCTCGGCGGCGGCCGGGATGAGCGAGCGGTCGAAGCCCGGGCCGAGCTTGACGCCGGTCGGCATCCGCTCGGCCAGCCCGAACGCGAAGTCGACCGAGGGGGAGTAGTCCTCGGGGCGGGTCAGCCGGGTGGTGTTCGCCGTGCCACTCGTGCGGCGGGCGGGGTCGAGGTAGACGGCGTCGACGCCGGCGAGGTCGAATCGCTCGGCATCGCCCAGCACCACCTCGGCGTTCGGAAAGCTCGCCAGGTTGTAGGTCGCGAGTGCGGCGGTGACCTCGTCGCGTTCGACGCCGACGACCGGGATGTCGAGTGCCGCCAGCGCCAGCGCGTCGGCGCCGATGCCGCAGCCGAGGTCGGCCACCCGGCTGACGCCCGCGTCGCGGTAGCGACCCGCGTGCAGTGCCGCGACCTTGAGCCGGGTCGCCTGCTCGAGGGCGGCCTGGGTGTAGAGCAGTCGGTCGGCGAACGCGCCGAACTTGGATCGGGCCTTGGCGCGCAGCCGGGACTGCGTCAGCACGGCGGCGACGAGCTCGGGCGAGTGCCCGGCCTTGCGCAGCGCCGCGACCTGCTGCACCGCGTGCGCCGCGGAGTATTCGGGCAGCGAGTCGAGCAGCGTGAGCCCCTCCGAGGTGAGCAGGAGGGTGAGCTCGGCGGAATCCATCCGGCAACGGTACCAACCTGCCGGGTGGTGCGCCCATCCGTCGGCCTTGTCTGGCACTCACATTGCGCGAGTGCCAAAAGAGCCTCTAAACTCGACTTAGCACTCTCGGTGTGAGGGTGCTAACCCAGACGTTTTGTAACTGAGAAAGAAGAGGTCAACCGTGTCGGTCTCCATCAAGCCGCTCGAGGATCGCATCGTCATCAAGCAGGTCGAAGCTGAGCAGACCACTGCTTCCGGTCTCGTCATTCCTGACACCGCCAAGGAGAAGCCCCAGGAGGGCGAAGTCGTCGCCGTCGGCCCCGGCCGCATCGACGACAACGGCAACCGCGTGCCGCTCGACGTCGCTGTCGGCGACAAGGTCATCTACTCCAAGTACGGCGGAACCGAGGTGAAGTACGCGGGCGAAGACTTCCTCGTGCTCTCGGCTCGCGACGTGCTCGCGGTGGTCGTTCGCTGACGCGAATCGCACACTGACAGAACCCGGGTGGCTCAGGCCGCCCGGGTTCTTCTGCGTTCCGGGCCGGGGCGTCTGCGGGGGTAGAGTTTGTCGGTGCCACCGCCCCCTCCGCCCTCGAACGTGCTCACCATCTCGGGCTCGGAGTCGCAGCGATTCCGCACCGGGCTCGTGAGCGCCCTCGTCGCTTACGTTCTCTGGGGTGTGTTCCCCCTCTACTTCCTCTTGCTGCGGCCCGCCGGCGCCTTCGAGATCGTGGCGTGGCGCATCCTGTTCTCACTCGTCTTCTGCGTCGTGCTCATCACGTCGCTGCGCACCTGGAAGCCGTTCCTGGCGATCGCGCGTCAGCCCAAGATCCTGCTGCTCATGGGTCTCGCGGGGGCGCTCATCTACGTCAACTGGCAGACCTACATCCTCGGCACCCTCTCGAACCAGGTGGTCGAGACATCCCTCGGCTACTTCATCAACCCGATCGTCACCGTGCTGCTCGGTGTGCTCGTGCTGCGCGAGCGGCTTCGCGTTCTGCAATGGGTCGCCATCGGCGTGAGCGCGCTCGCCGTGGTGGTGCTCACGGTGGGCTACGGCTCGGTGCCCTGGATCGCCCTCGTGCTCGCCTCGTCGTTCGGGCTCTACGGCCTGGTGAAGAAGGTGGTCGGGCCGCGCGTCGACGCCGTGAGCGGCCTGACGCTCGAGACGGTGTGGCTGACCCCGGTCGCGATCGTGCAGCTCATCGTCGTGGGTCAGGTGAGCGGGCTGGTGTTCGGCAGCGTGAGCGTGTGGCACACCGTGCTGATGCTGGTCTCGGGGGTGGCCACGGCCATCCCGCTGCTGCTCTTCGCATCGGCGACCCGCCGACTGCCCCTGGTCTATGTGGGGTTCATGCAGTTCATCGCGCCCATTCTGCAGTTCGCCATCGGCGTCTTCGTGCTGAAGGAGCCGATGCCGCCCGAGCGCTGGGCGGGATTCGCGATCGTGTGGGTGTCGCTCGCGCTGCTCGTCGTCGACATGCTGCGGGCCTCGCGCCAGTCGAAGCCGCTCGACCTCGAGGTCGAGGGGCTCTGAGTCGGGTGTTCTGAGTCGCGGGCTCTGAGTCGCAGAGTTCCGGGTCGCAGCGGCGATATGGTGAAACCGACATGATTCCCGGCTCGACCCGCACCCGACGACCTGCCTCCGCACGCCGCGCGGCGCTCGCCGTGCTCGCCACCGCGGTGGCGGTCGCGCTCACCGCGTGCGTGAGCGGCCCGGCGGTGCCCTCGGGCACGCCGACACCGGTCGCCACCATGGTGCAGCCGAACCCCACGGGCGACGGCACCGTCGTGATCGGCGCGCTCGTGCCGCTCTCGGGGGCGAACGCCGTGCACGGCAACGCCGGCCTCGCCGGAGTCGCGCTGGCCGCACGCGACATCGCCGAAGCCGGTGGCGCGCTCGGCACACCGGTGATCGTGGTGCCGGGGGATGCCGCCGACGCGACGAGCACCCGCGGCGCCGAGAGCGTCGCCACGTTCGCCGGGCGCGGGGTCGATGCCGTCGTCGGGCCGAACAGCGCCGACCTGGTCGACGCGATCGGCGCGGCCGCGCTCGCAGCGGGCCTGCCGGGGGTGACCGCGGTGGCCGAGCCCGAGGCCGTCGACGACGCCTTCGCCGCCCGCCTGCGCTCCTCCGACCCCACCCTCGCCGACACCGCCTTCGGCGCCGAGAGCTACGACGCCACGGTCATGATCGCCCTCGCCGCCGAGCTCGCGGGCGACGACGGGGCGGCCTCGATCGCCGAGTTCCTCCCGGCCGTGACCTCGGGCGGGGTGGCCTGCTCGAGCTACGGGGCCTGTCTCGACGTGCTGAAGTCGCGCGCCGACATCCGCTACACCGGGGTGGCGTCGACGCTGACGACGGATGCCGCGGCCCCCGTCGCCGGCACGCTCGTGCTGATCGGACTCACCCGCTGAGAGCGCGGCCATGTCACCGCAAGGTAACGATTTGGCCGTGTTACACGGCTGTAACACGCACGTATTGTTCCGGGGCGCTCGGGCGCATAGCTTGAATGCACGGCGATTCTTCGAGTCTGCCGAGAAACTGCACACATTCACATAAGGAGCACCATGAGCGTATTCGCGAAGGTCACCACCTCGCGCTCGAAGCCCCTGTCGATCCTTGCGGGCGTTGCCGCGTTCAGTGCCGGCGCTTTGCTGCTGGCCTCGTGCGCGTCGACCCCGTCTGACGACGGCGGAGAGACCACCGCGGCCGCAGCGATCTGCGGGCCCGACGCGGCGACCACGGCGGCCGACATCACGGCAACCGCGCCTGAGGCAGCCCAGACCCGCGACACGACCCTGAAGATCGGTTCGATCCTGCCGACCACCGGTAGCCTCGCCTTCCTCGGCCCGCCCGAGATCGCGGGTGTCGACCTGGCCGTCGACGAGATCAACGCATCGGCATCCGGCGTTCTCGGCGGCAACGTCGAGGTCATCCACCGCGACTCCGGCGACACCACGACCGACATCGCGACCCAGTCGGCGACCGACCTGCTCAGCCAGGGCGTCGCGGGCATCGTGGGTGCTGCGTCATCCGGTGTCTCGTTCACCTTCATCGACCAGGTGACCGGCGCTCAGGTCGTTCAGATCTCGCCGGCGAACACCTCGCCCGACTTCTCGACCTACGACGACGGCGGCTACTACTTCCGCACCGCCCCGTCCGACGTGCTGCAGGGCCGCGTGCTCGGCAACCTGATGGTCGGTGACGGCGCCACGAACATCGGCATCATCTACCTCAACGACGCCTACGGCTCCGGTCTCGAAGAGAACGTCGCCAAGGCTGTCGAAGCGGCCGGTGGAACCGTCGTCGCGTCGGAGGCCTTCAACGAAGGCGACAGCCAGTTCAGCGCTCAGATCGACGCCGTCGTGGCCGAAGACCCCGACGCCATCGCGCTGATCGCGTTCGACCAGACCAAGGTCATCATCCCCGAGCTCGTCGGAACCAAGGGTTACGACGGCGGCAAGGTCTACTTCGTCGACGGCAACCTGGCCGACTACTCGGCCGACTTCGACGAGGGCACCCTGAACTGCGCCAAGGGCACGCTCCCCGGCGTTCTCGCTGACGACGCGTTCAAGGCCAAGCTGCTCGGTGTGAACCCCGATCTGACCGACTTCAGCTACGCGGCTGAGTCCTACGACGCGGTGAACCTGATGGCCCTCGCGGCGATCGCCGGCGGCTCGGCCACCGGCCCCGCCATCCAGGCGAACATGCAGGCGGTCTCTGAGGGTGGCACGAAGTGCACCAGCTTCTCGGAGTGCGCCGACCTGCTCGCTGCGGGCACCGACATCGACTACGACGGCATCTCCGGCCCGATCACGTTCGATGACAACGGTGACCCGACCGAGGCCTACATCGGCATCTACCAGTACGGCTCGGACAACACCTACGCGCCGCTGAACGTCGAGTTCGGCTCGCTCGCGGAGTAGTCCTCCCGAACACCGGAAGGCCCGGCCCCTCCTCGGAGGGTGCCGGGCCTTTCGCTGTGCCGGGCGCGCGTGGTCGCGGCGCGGGCGCGGGCTAGCGCCCGCCCGGCCCTCGTCGAGACGTCAAAAAACGCCCCAAGACCGCAGTCTTGGGGCGTTTCTCGACTTCTCGAGGCGGGTGAGGCGGGCCTAGTGGCCCTGATCGGCCGCCAGGGTGCCGAGGTAGAGCTCGATGACCTTGGGGTCTTTCATGAGCTCGCGGCCGGTGCCCGTGTAGGCGTCGCGGCCCTGGTCGAGCACGTAGGCCCGGTCGCAGATCTGCAGGCAGCGGCGCGCGTTCTGCTCCACCATGATGACCGAGACGCCGGCGCGGTTGATCTGGTGCACGCGCATGAACGTCTCGTCCTGGCGCACGGGCGAGAGGCCCGCCGACGGCTCGTCGAGCAGCAGAACGGATGGCTCCATCATGAGCGCCCGGCCCATGGCCACCATCTGGCGCTCACCGCCCGAGAGCGAGCCGGCGCGCTGCTTGCGGCGCTTGCCGAGCTCGGGGAAGAGGGTGGTGACGAAGTCGAAGCGTTCCGCGAAGATCGACGGCTTCTGGAACAGGCCCATCTCGAGGTTCTCCTCGATTGTGAGGCTCGGGAAGACGTTGTTGTTCTGCGGCACCATGCCGACACCCTTGGTGACGAGCTTGTTGGCCTTGAGGCCCGTGATGTCCTCACCCTTCAGGATGACCTTGCCACCGCGGATCTTGATCTGGCCGAAGATCGCCTTGAGCACCGTCGACTTGCCGGCGCCGTTGGGCCCGATGATGCCGATCAGCTCGCCCGGGTAGGCCTCGATCGTGCAGCCGTTCAAGATGTTCACGCCCGGCAGGTAGCCGCCGATCAGGTTGTCGGTCTTGAGCACCGGCTCGCCGCGGTCGGTGGGCGCGAGGGTGTGCGGGCCCTGGGGGCGTGCACGCGCGGAGTCCTCGGCGAGCACGTTCGTCTCGTCGTTGACCTCGTTCGGGTTGATGTCGCTCATCGCTCCCTCTCCGCTGCCGGGGGTGTGGTGGTCTCGCCGTAGCCGGGGCCCTCGTCGACCTCCGGATGCGCCTCGCGAGCCTTGCGCTCGGCCTCGAGCACGGGGTTCGGGCCGTCTTCCATCAGGTCGCCGAGGTCTTCGTCGTGGTGCGCGCCCAGGTAGGCGTCGATCACGGCGGGGTCTTTCATGACGCTCTCGGGCGGCCCTTCGGCCACCACGCGGCCCTCGGCCATCACGATCACCCAGTCGGAGATGTGCATGACCATGTGCATGTCGTGCTCGACGAACAGCACCGAGGTGCCGTCGCTCTTGAGGTTCTTGATGTGGCCGAGCAGCGACTGCGTGAGCGCCGGGTTGACACCCGCCATCGGCTCGTCGAGCATGATCAGCTCGGGCTTCGACATGAGCGCGCGGGCCATCTCGAGGAGCTTGCGCTGGCCGCCCGAGAGCGAGGCGGCGTAGTCTTCGCGCTTGGCGTCGAGCTTGAAGCGGGCGAGGAGGTCGTCGGCGCGGGCCGTGTTCTCTTCTTCCTGCTTGCGCCACAGCGGCTTGAACAGGGCGCTGAACAGGCCCTCGCCCTTCTGGCCGGTGGCGCCGAGCAGCATGTTCTGCAGCACCGAGAGGCGGCCGAGCGACTTGGTCAGCTGGAAGGTGCGCACCATGCCGGCGCGAGCCACCTTGAAGGCCGGAACGCCCGCGAGCGACTTGCCGTCGAACTCCCAGGTGCCGGTGTTCGGCTTGTCGAAGCCGGTGAGCAGGTTGAACATCGTGGTCTTGCCGGCCCCGTTCGGGCCGATGAGCGCGGTGATCTGCCCGCGGGGAATCTCGAGGTGATCGACATCCACGGCTTTGAGGCCGCCGAACTGGCGGGTCACGTGGTCGGCGATCACGATCGGATCGGTCTTGGCGCAGCCCGGGCCGACCTCGCCCTTGACGAGCGGGTGGGTGGCGACGACGGCGGGTTCTGAGATGTTAGACACTGAAGGACAGCTCCTTCTTGTTTCCGAAAATACCTTGCGGTCTGAAGATGACGAGCAGCATGAGCGCGACACCGACGAGGATGAATCGTATCTGCCCAGCCTGAGTGGTGCTGATGAAACTCAGGGCACCGGATTCGATGGCGCCGTAGAGGATGCCCTGGGTGAGCGAGAGCACGACCCAGAAGATCATCGAGCCGACGATGGGGCCGAAGATGGTGGCCGCGCCACCCAGCAGCATGATCGTCCAGATGAAGAAGGTGAGGCCGGTGGTGTAGTTCGCCGGCTGCACCGCTCGCGGCAGGATGAAGATGATGCCCGCGACCGAGCCCATCACGCCACCGAGAACCAGGGCCTGCATCTTGTAGGAGTAGACGTTCTTGCCGAGCGAGCGCACGGCATCCTCGTCTTCACGGATGCCCTTCACCACGCGGCCCCAGGGGCTGCGCATCAGAAGGAACACCAGCACGCTGGCGAGCACCACGAGGGCCCAGCCGACGATGCGGATCCACCAGTCGTATTCGTTGTAGGTGAACGGGCCGAAGCCGTAACGGCCCTCGGGAATCGGGTTGATCGCCGCGAAGGTGCCCTTGAAGCCGGAGAGGCCGTTCGCCGCACCGGTGAAGTCGGTGAGCCCGGTCGTGGTCACGATGTAGCGCACCACCTCGGCCGCCGCGATCGTGACGATGGCCAGGTAGTCGGCCCGCAGTCGCAGCGTCGGGATGCCGAGGATGAACGCGAAGATCACCGAGCAGATGATGGCGCTCAGCACCGCGACGATGAGCGGTGCGCCCGCGAGCGTCGGGATGGCGAACGCGTAGGCGCCGATGAGGAGGAAGGCGGCCTGACCGAAGTTCAGGAGGCCCGTGTAGCCGAAGTGGATGCCGAGGCCGATGGCCGCGAGCGCATAGGCCGCGGTCGTCGGGCTGATGATCTCGCCGACGGCATTGCCGAAGATGTTTCCCCAGTCCATGAGTCTCTCCTCCCTTAACCGATTCGTTCTTTACGCCCGAGGATGCCCTGCGGTCGCACGAGGAGCACCAGGATGAGCACCACGAGAGCCGCGGCGTACTTCAGGTCCGGCGGTATGAACAGGGTCGACAGCTCGACGAACAGGCCCACGACGATCGAGCCCACCAGCGCGCCGTAGGCCGAGCCGAGACCACCGAGCGTGACGGCCGCGAACATCAGCAGCAGCACCTGGAAGCCCATGTCCCACGACACCTGGCGGTAGAGGGCCAGCATCACGCCGGCGAGGGCTGCGAGGGCGCCGGCGAGCACCCAGACGATGCGGATGATGCGGTCGACGTCGATTCCGGATGCCGCCGCGAGCGACGGGTTGTCGGAGACGGCCCGCGTCGCCTTGCCGATGCGGGTGCGAGTGAGGAAGAGGCCGACCAGCACGAGCACGACCACCGAGATCAGCATGCTGATCAGCGATCCCGTGGTGATGCGCACCGGCCCGAGTACGACGGCGTCGGAGAGCCCGACGTTCATCGTCTTCGTGTCGCCGCCGATGTTGAACAGATAGAGGTAACGCAGGGCGATCGCGAGACCGATCGACACGATCATGGCCTGCACGAGTTTCACCCCCTTGCGTCTCAAGGGTTTCCAGAGCAACCAGTCGTTCAGGTAGCCGAACACGCCACCGAGCACGAGGGCGACCACCATCGCGATGAAGATGTTGATGCCGAGCAGCACCGCGACCACCCACGCCACGATGGCCCCGAAGGTCACCATCTCGCCGTGGGCGAAGTTGTTGAGGCCCGTGGTGCCGAAGATGAGTGTGATGCCGATGGCGGCGAGGGCGATCAGCAGACCGAAGTTGAGGCCGGCCGCGAGGCGTTGCAGGAACTGCTCGAAGAAGCCCGTCGTCTGACGGGTGTCAGCGCCGAGCGGGAACGACCTCGTGATCGTGTTGGTCTGCCATTCGCCGGCGGAGACGGTCGCCGAGCTCTTGTCGGGATCGCGCAGCTCGACGCCGTCGGGAAGCGTCTCGGGGTCGAGGGTGACGGTGTAGTCGCCCTTGCCCGGCACGACCACAGACCAGCGGCCCGTGTCATCCGTCGTCGCGACCTCGGAGAAGTCGCCGCCCTCGACCGTGACCTCGGCGCCGGCGACGAGGGTGTCGCCGTCGCGGAGGATTCCGCCGATGGTGTAGGTCGTGGTGAAATCGCCGGAATCGGTCGACGTCGGGGTTGGTGCGGGCGTTTCGGTGGCCCTTGCCGAAGTGGCTGCGGCGCCGAGCGCGAAGCCGAGGCAGAGCGCTAGCACTGCGACGATCATCGTGGTCAAGCGGACACCGCGTCCGAGACGGATACCTGCGATCAAGACAGCACCTCCTGGAAGGAGACCGCCGGGTGCAGCGGCGATCTCCGTGTCTATGGTCGTAGCGACATTGCTAGACCATACATTCGAATTGTGTCCACGGTGTTTCAGGTGGCCATCTTCGACGTCCGTCATTTCTACACCGGAATAACGAGAGCGCCTAACCGTTAGCATTTAGACAGGTTTCGGGCGTTTAGAGGAGTGAGATGGACCAGGCGGATCCGTTCGGTTTTGTTGGATTGACGTATGACGACGTGATGCTCCTGCCCGGGCACACCGACGTCATCCCGAGCGAGGCCGACACGTCGTCGCGCCTGACCCGCCGCATCCAGGTCGCCACCCCGCTGCTCTCGGCGGCGATGGACACCGTCACGGAGTCGCGCATGGCCGTCGCCATGGCCCGGGAGGGTGGCCTCGGCATCCTGCACCGCAACTTGTCGATCGTCGATCAGGCCGAACAGGTCGACCGCGTGAAGCGCAGCGAGTCGGGCATGGTGACCGACCCGGTGACCACGACCCCCGACGCGACCGTGGCCGAGGTCGATGCGCTGTGCGGCGTCTACCGCGTGTCGGGTCTGCCGGTCGTCGACGGTTCCGGTGTGCTGGTGGGCATCATCACCAACCGCGACATGCGGTTCGTGTCGCAGTTCGAGAAGTCGACCACCCTCGTGCGCGACGTGATGACCAAGATGCCGCTCATCACCGCCAAGGTCGGCGTCGACCCGGATGACGCGGTCGCCATCTTCGCGCAGCACAAGATCGAGAAGCTGCCGATCGTCGACGACTCCGGGCGTCTCACCGGTCTCATCACGGTTAAGGACTTCGACAAGAGCGAGAAGTACCCCAACGCCACGAAAGACGCCGCCGGGCGCCTGAGGGTGGGTGCCGCGATCGGCTTCTTCGGCGACGCCTGGCAGCGCGCCACCAACCTGCTCGACGCGGGTGTCGACGTGATCGTGGTCGACACAGCGAACGGCGACAGCGCAGGCGTGCTCGACATCATCCGTCGCCTGAAGAGCGACTCGGCCTTCGCCGACGTCGACGTCATCGGTGGCAACGTGGCCACCCGCTCGGGCGCGCAGGCGCTGATCGACGCGGGAGCCGACGCCATCAAGGTGGGTGTCGGGCCAGGCTCGATCTGCACCACCCGCGTGGTCGCGGGCGTGGGCGTGCCCCAGGTGACAGCGGTCTATGAAGCTTCCCTCGCCGCTCGTGAGACCGGAGTTCCGGTGATCGCCGACGGCGGCCTGCAGTACTCGGGCGACATCGCCAAGGCGCTGGTCGCCGGCGCCGACACCGTGATGCTCGGCTCGCTGCTCGCCGGCTGCGACGAGAGCCCCGGCGACCTCGTGTTCGTCAACGGCAAGCAGTTCAAGAACTACCGCGGCATGGGCTCGCTCGGCGCGCTGCAGACCCGGGGGCAGAAGACCTCGTACTCGAAGGACCGCTACTTCCAGTCCGACGTGCCGTCGGACGACAAGCTCATCGCCGAGGGCATCGAGGGCCAGGTGCCCTACCGCGGCCCGCTGTCGTCGGTGGCCTACCAGCTGGCCGGCGGGCTGCGGCAGTCGATGTTCTACGTGGGCGCGCGCACCATCCCCGAGCTCAAGGTGAAGGGGCGCTTCGTGCGCATCACCGCTGCGGGCCTCAAGGAGTCGCACCCGCACGACGTGCAGATGGTGGTGGAGGCGCCGAACTACCGTCGGTAGTACCTGGCGGGACGGGCGGTAGTTCGCTCAGGTTGCCCCACCTCCGCCGAGAAGTCACTTTTCGTTGCTCGGTGGGGGTGTGGGGAACGGATTGTGACTTCTCGCGGGGGAGGGCGACGCCGGGCCAGTGGAGGCCCGGGCCGGGGGACGGGCGCCCGGATAGGATGAAGCGTGATGGAAATTGAAATCGGCCGCGCAAAGCGGGGTCGCCGCGTCTATGCCTTCGACGACATCGCGGTGGTGCCGTCGCGGCGCACCCGCGACCCGCAAGACGTCTCGGTGAACTGGTCGATCGACGCCTACCAGTTCGACATCCCCGTGCTCGCCGCCCCGATGGACTCCGTGGTGTCGCCGAAGACGGCGATCATGATCGGCCAGCTCGGCGGCCTCGGCGTGCTCGACCTCGAGGGTCTGTGGACGCGCTACGAAGACCCCGAGCCCCTGCTGGCCGAGATCCGCAGCCTGCCCGACGACCGCGCCACCGAGCGCATGCAGCAGATCTACGCCGAGCCGGTGAAGCCCGAGCTCGTCGCGGCGCGACTGGCCGAGATCCGCGCCTCGGGCGTCACCGTCGCCGGCTCGCTGTCGCCCCAGCGCACCCAGGAGCTCTACGAGACCGTCGTGGCCGCCGGCGTCGACCTGTTCGTCATCCGCGGCACCACGGTGTCGGCCGAGCACGTGTCGAAGAACGTCGAGCCGCTCAACCTCAAGAAGTTCATCTACGAACTCGACGTGCCGGTGATCGTGGGCGGCGCCGCCACCTACACCGCGGCCCTGCACCTCATGCGCACCGGCGCCGCCGGGGTGCTCGTCGGTTTCGGCGGGGGAGCCGCCTCCACCACCCGCGCGACCCTCGGCATCCACGCCCCCATGGCCACCGCGGTGGCGGATGTCGCGGGCGCACGCCGTGACTACATGGACGAGTCGGGCGGCCGCTACGTGCACGTCATCGCCGACGGCGGCCTCGGCACCTCGGGCGACATCGTGAAGGCCATCTCGGTCGGCGCCGACGCCGTCATGCTCGGCACCGCGCTGGCGCGAGCGACGGATGCCCCAGGCGGCGGTTACCACTGGGGCCCCGAGGCCCACCACTCCCAGCTTCCGCGGGGCAACCGGGTGCACGTGGGCACCGTGGCGCCGCTCGAGCAGATCCTCTACGGCCCCTCACCGGTCGCCGACGGCACCGCCAACCTGATCGGCGCACTGCGCCGTTCGATGGCGACGACGGGCTACTCCGACCTCAAGGAGTTCCAGCGCATCGAAGTGGTTGTCGCCCCCTACCGGGTTGACTAGCGTAAAGAACGAGGGCAGTTAGCTCACCAACGAAGGAGAGTCTCATGGGCACGACAAGTTCGGTTTCGCACTCGACGAAGATCGGCCCGGAGGAACGAGCGGCGGCGATCGAGGCCCTCAAGTCGAAAGAACTCGACATCCTGGTGGTGGGCGGCGGCATCGTCGGCACCGGTAGCGCCCTGGATGCCGTCACCCGGGGCCTGCGGGTCGGAATGGTCGAGGCACGGGACTGGGCGTCGGGCACGTCGAGCCGTTCGTCGAAGCTCGTGCACGGCGGCATCCGTTACCTGGAGCAGCTCGATTTCCGCCTGGTGCGCGAGGCCCTGATCGAGCGCGGGCTGCTGCTGCAGCGCATCGCCCCGCACCTGGTGAAGCCGGTGCGGTTTCTCTACCCCCTGAACAAACGGGTCATCGAGCGCGCCTACATCGGCGCCGGCATGCTGCTCTATGACATCTTCTCGTACTCGGGCGGACGCCCTCCGGGGGTGCCGCACCACCGCCACCTCTCGCGCCGCCAGGTGCAGACGCTCATGCCCAGCCTGTCGAAAGACGCGCTGATCGGCGGCATCACCTACTACGACGCCCAGGTCGACGACGCCCGTTACGTGGCGAGCGTCGCGCGCACGGCGGCCTCCTATGGTGCGCACGTGGCGAGCCGGGTGCAGGTCGACGGGTTCATCAAGGTGGGCGAACGCGTGGTCGGCGTGCACGCGCACGACCTCGAGTCGGGCGAGAAGTTCGACATCCGGGCGAAGCAGGTCGTGAACGCGACCGGGGTGTGGACCGATGACACCCAGGCGATGGTGGGCGAGCGCGGCCAGTTCAAGGTGCGGGCCTCGAAGGGAATCCACCTGGTGGTGCCGCGCGACCGGTTCCAGGGCAAGTCGGGCCTGCTGCTGCGCACCGAGAAGAGCGTGCTCTTCGTCATTCCGTGGGGCCGGCACTGGCTGATCGGCACCACCGACACCGACTGGCACCTCGACAAGGCGCATCCGGCGGCGACGGCGGCCGACATCGACTACCTGCTCGAACACGTCAACAAGGTGCTCGCCGTGCCGCTCACGCGCGAAGACGTGGAGGGTGTGTTCGCGGGCCTGCGCCCGTTGCTCGCCGGCGAGTCGGAGCAGACCTCCAAGCTCTCGCGCGAGCACCTCGTGGCGCACTCGGTGCCCGGGCTCGTCGTGGTGGCCGGGGGCAAATGGACGACCTACCGCATCATGGCCAAAGACGCCATCGACGCCGCGGTCTCGGCGCTCGACGGCAAGATCTCGCCGTCGGTGACGCAGGACATCGCGTTGCTCGGGGCCGAGGGCTACCAGGCGGCCTGGAACAAGCGCGCCAAGATCGCGCGCCGGTTCGGGGTGCACACCGTGCGGATCGAGCATCTGCTGAACCGCTACGGCACGCTCACCGACGAATTGCTCGACCTGATCGCCGAGCGGCCCGAGCTGGCGGAGCCGCTGCCCGGGGCCGACGACTACATCGGCGCCGAAGTGGTCTATGCGGCGTCGCACGAGAGCGCGCTGCACCTCGACGACGTGCTGGCGCGCCGCACCCGCATCTCGATCGAGGCCTGGGACCGCGGGGTGTCGGCGGCGCCGGTGGCCGCACGGCTGATGGGCGAGGTGCTCGGCTGGGACGAGGAGCGCATCCAGCACGAGGTCACGGTCTACCTCGAACGCGTCGCCGCCGAGCGGGCGAGTCAGGAGCAGCCCGACGACGAGTCGGCCGAGCGCATCCGGCTCGAGGCGCCCGACATCGTGAAGGTGGACTGACAGGCGGCTGCGCTGGGCGCGAACGGGCAGCCGGCGACGACGGGTGATGCCGCCCCCTCGACTAAACTGGAATCACCGCGGATCGGATGATCGCGATGAGGTTTTCCTGAGGAGACAGCCATGGTGGACGTTCGGCGAGTCAAGCTTCCCGGCGTGGGGGTGCTGCACACGTTCAAGACGTCGGACGGCGGCAAGGTCGGCGTGATCGCCCACCGCTCCGGGCACAGCGACCTCATCACGTTCTCCGACGACGAAGACGGCTCGAACGCCACCAAGATCTCACTCCGCCTCTCCGAAGACGAAGCGCACACCCTCGCCGAGCTGCTCGGCGGCACCCAGATCACCGAGTCGCTGACGGCGCTCGACCAGATCCCGGGCCTCAGCATCGACTGGTTCACGGTCGATTACGACGACCACATCGCCGGCCAGCCCCTCGGCAGCCCGGCCGAGCGCGGCATCGCAGGTCTCACCGTCGTGGCCGTCGTGCGCGGCGACTCCACCAACCCCGCGCCGGCGACCGACTTCAAGGTGTTCCCCGGCGACACGCTCGTCGTGGCCGGTTCGCCCGAGAAGGTCGCCAAGGCGTTCAACTTCTTCCGCACCGGTGAGGCGAAGCTCCGGGCCGGAGTGGTCGACGGCTCTCCCGGCCTCAGCTAGGCCCGCCGAATGCACCTGGGCCCCGACCTCCTCGTTCTCGGCATCCTGTTCGTCATCGCCTATGTGCTGGGGCGGTTGGGAAAGTCGATCGGCCTGCCCGCGATTCCGATCTACATGGTCGTGGGGCTGATCGCGAGCCCCTACTTCACCTGGTTCCCGCTCAGCTTCGCGCACGGCGACTACATCGAGTTGATCGCGGTCTTCGGGTTGATCCTGCTGCTGTTCAACCTGGGGCTCGAGTTCGATCAAGACGAGTTCTTCAGCAACGCCGGCAAGCTCATCATCTCGGGCGGCTCCTACATCGCCATCAACATGGCGGTCGGGCTCGTGTTCGGCTTCCTGGTGGGCTGGGGTTCCCGTGAAGCGCTGATCATCGCGGGAATCACCGCGACATCCTCGAGCGCCATCGTCACGAAACTGCTGATCGAACTGAACCGGCTGGCCAACCGCGAGACGCCGATGATCCTGGGCGTGACGGTGGTCGAAGACGTCTTCATCGCGATCTACCTGGCGATCGTCTCGGTGGTGCTGAGCGGCGAGACCGAGATCTGGCCGGTGGTCGGCAAGCTCGTGATCGCCTTCGTCTTCTTGGTCGTCATGTTCGCGGTCGCCCGCTGGGGCGGCCGATTCGTGTCGCGCATCTTCCGCACCAAAGACGACGAGCTCTTCACCATCCTGTTCTTCGGGCTGGCCATCATGTTCGGAGGCCTCGGCGAGATCCTCGGGGTGACGGATGCGATCGGTGCCTTCCTGATCGGCCTCGTGCTGGGTGCGACCCGCTATCGCAACCGCATCGAACAGATCGCCATCCCCCTGCGCGACGTGTTCGGCGCGTTCTTCTTCTTGAACTTCGGGTTGGGGCTCGACCCGTCGAAGTTCCCGCTCGTGATCGTGCCCGTGGTGATCGCCGTCGGCATGACCATCGGCCTCAACATCATCGCCGGGCAGTTCGTGGCCAGGCTGAACGGCCTGAACGCCCAGGCGGGCATCAACACGGCGGCCATCCTGCAGAACCGGGGGGAGTTCGCGCTCATTCTCGCGACCCTCGCCCTCGCGGCGGGGCTCGACGCGCGCATCCAGCCGTTCGCGGGGCTCTACGTGCTCATCATGGCCATCATCGGGCCCATCCTCGCCGTGAACTCGGAGAAGATCGGGGCGTTCGTGTTGCGCACCAACAAGAAGCGCGCACCCGCCAAGACCGTGGGCGCTCCGGCGGGGTCGCCGGTGTCGAACGAGGCGATCGCCCTGATGGAGGGCGAGCTCGAGGCCGACCGGGTCGACCCCTACCCCGATCCGGATGTCGCCGACGATCCGCTCGCCGACGATGCGCTCGCCGGCGACGGCCTCGATGACGCCGGAGGCTCCGATGACACCGCCGACCCCGAGCTCGCGAACATCGACCGCCTGATCGAGCAGGCGATGCAACAGGGCGACGAACCGAACCGCAACGCAAGGGACAGCGAGTATTGACTCTCGGAAGTGTGATGAGGCGTCCGCGCTGGATCGCGACGCTCGTGCTCGCCCTGGCGGTCGCCGCAGGATTCGCGGCGCTCGGGCAGTGGCAGCTCGGCCGCGCCGTGTCCACCGGCACCGCCGTCAACGACCAGACCGAGAACGTGCGTCCGCTGGCCGATGTGGCGAAGCCGCAGACCCCGGTGGTCGAGACCCAGGCGGCGCAGCGCGTCAGTGTGGCGGGGGAGTACGTGCCGTCGGGCTACGGCCTGCTCGGCGACCGCCTCAACGACGGTGAGCCCGGCTACTGGGTGATCGGCCAGCTACACGTCGACGGCCTGATCGACACCTCGCTCGCCGTGGCCCTCGGCTGGACCTCGAGCGCCGACGACGCGCAAGCGGCCGTCGACGCCCTCGCGGCCGGCGGCTCGGCCGGCGTGGTGCAACTCGAGGGGCGCTACCTGCCCACCGAGGCGCCGGCTCCGGATGACGCCGAGAAACCCGTGGCCGGCCCGTCGTCGTTCGGCACCGGCGTGCTGGAGACCACGATGGCGGTTTCGTCGCTGATCAACTCCTGGCCGGACTTCGACGCGAACGCCGACGTCTACGGCGGCTACCTCGTGGTCGACGAGGCTCCCGCCGGTCTCACCGCGATCGACTCGCCCGAACCCGACCGCTCGGTGCAGCTGAACTGGCTCAACATCTTCTACGCCGCCGAATGGGTGGTGTTCGCCGGGTTCGCGATCTACCTCTGGTATCGCCTGGTGCGTGACGCCTGGGAGCGTGAGCTGGAGGAAGCCGACGAGAACGCACCGGATGCGCGGGTAGGCTAGATCCATGGCTCTCGCCCCCAAGATGAAGGACTTCCCGCGCATCCGCGGGGCCCTGAAGTTCTACCAGGTCGCCTCGATCATCACCGGCGTCATGCTGCTTCTGCTCTGCGTCGAGATGCTGCTGAAATACACGCCGATCGGCGTCGAGCTCGAGCTCGGCGGCCCCCGGGGCTTCTTGGCGTTCGTTCCCTCGGGCACGACCGTCGCCGTCAACCTGAGCACCGGCGTGCTGATCGCCCACGGCTGGTTCTACGTCGTCTACCTCTTCTCCGACTTCCGCCTCTGGAGCCTGATGCGGTGGCCGTTCACCCGGTTCATCGTCATCGCGCTCGGGGGCGTCATCCCGTTCCTCTCCTTCTTCCTCGAAGCGCGCGTCGCGCGTGAGGTGAAGACCTACCTCGCCTCGCGTGAAGCCGAGGCGGCAACCCCGCAACCAGTGGAGGCCTCCAATTAGCGGAACAGACACTCCGAACCACGACGACCTCACCCGCCCGGTTCTCGTCGTCGACTTCGGTGCGCAGTATGCGCAGCTGATCGCCCGGCGCGTTCGCGAGGCGAGCGTCTATTCCGAGATCGTGCCGCACTCGATCAGCGCCGACGAGGTGGCCGCCAAGAACCCGGTGGGCATCGTGCTGAGCGGTGGGCCGTCGAGTGTCTACGAAGAGGGTGCGCCCGAGTTCGACCCGGCGATCTTCGACCTCGGCATTCCGGTGATGGGCATCTGCTACGGCTTCCAGGTGATGGCGAAGGCCCTCGGCGGCGAGGTCGCGAAGACGGGCGCCCGCGAATACGGCTCGACCGACATGGCCGTCGACGGCCAGGGCGGTTCGCTGCTCGGCGAGCAGCCCACGGAGCAGACCGTCTGGATGAGCCACGGCGACTCGGTGGTGCAGGCCCCCGAGGGCTTCGACGTGCTCGCGAGCACCTCATCGACACCGGTTGCCGCGTTCGCGAACCCCGACCGCGGCCTCTACGGCGTGCAGTGGCACCCCGAGGTGAGGCACACGCAATACGGCCAGACCGTGATCGAGAACTTCCTGCACCGCGCCGCCGGCATCCCGGCCGACTGGAACCCGGGCAACGTCATCGCCGACCAGGTCGCCGCCATCCAGGCTCAGGTCGGCGACGGCAAGGTCATCTGCGCCCTCTCCGGCGGCGTCGACTCGGCGGTCGCCGGCGCGCTCGTGCACAAGGCGGTCGGCGATCAGCTGGTGTGCGTGTTCGTCGACCACGGTCTGCTGCGCGAGGGCGAGCGGCGGCAGGTCGAAGAAGACTACGTGGCCTCCACCGGAGTGCGCCTGGTCACCATCGATGCCCGCGAACAGTTCTTGACCGCTCTCGCCGGCGTGAGCGACCCCGAGCAGAAGCGCAAGATCATCGGGCGCGAGTTCATCCGCACCTTCGAAAAGGCCCAGGCCGACCTCGTGGCCGAGGCCGCGGCAGACGGCGACCCCATCCGGTTCCTCGTGCAGGGCACCCTCTACCCCGACGTGGTGGAGTCGGGCGGCGGCAGCGGCACCGCGAACATCAAGAGCCACCACAACGTGGGCGGCCTGCCCGAAGACCTGCAGTTCGAGCTCGTGGAGCCGCTGCGCGCGTTGTTCAAAGACGAGGTGCGCGCCATCGGCCGCGAACTCGGCCTTCCGGAGCAGATCGTGGGGCGGCAGCCGTTCCCCGGCCCCGGCCTCGGCATCCGCATCGTGGGCGAGGTGACGGCCGAGCGCCTCGACCTGTTGCGTCACGCCGACGCCATCGTGCGCGCCGAGCTGACCGCAGCGGGCCTCGACAGCGAGATCTGGCAGTGCCCGGTCGTGCTGCTCGCCGACGTGCGCTCGGTGGGTGTGCAGGGCGACGGCCGCACCTACGGCCACCCGATCGTGCTGCGCCCGGTCTCGAGCGAAGACGCCATGACGGCCGACTGGACGCGGTTGCCCTACGACGTGCTGGCGCGCATCTCGAACCGCATCACCAACGAGGTCACCGGGGTCAACCGGGTCGTGCTCGACGTCACGTCGAAGCCGCCGGGAACCATCGAGTGGGAGTGACGCTCGAGGCTCGACCTCGCTAGAGCGCCGGTGGTGGATTCGTCTGCCGCCGGCGTTTCTCTGGCCACGGGCGTTGCGTGGTGACCCGGCTCACCACCCACTCCAACGGGCCCTGCTCGAAGCGGAGTCGCCAGAGACTCGCGGCGAGCACCGTGGGAACAGCG
Source organism: Herbiconiux daphne (assembly GCF_024979295.1). Classification (GTDB taxonomy): domain Bacteria; phylum Actinomycetota; class Actinomycetes; order Actinomycetales; family Microbacteriaceae; genus Herbiconiux; species Herbiconiux daphnes. The sequence continues at coordinate 491,407 of NZ_JANLCJ010000001.1, forward strand.
AGCCCTACGAACAGCGGCAGGTTCTGCCAGCCGAGGAAGCCGCCCGGGTGGTCGACGATCGTGATGTAGACCCAGATCACGACGATCTGCAGCGTGTAGACGGTGAGGGGCATCGACCCGGCGGCCGCGAGCGGGTAGAGCAGACGCTCGGCGATGCGGCGCATCCGCGGAGGTGCCGATGCCGTCAGCCCGACCAGCGCCCCGATCACGGCGACAGCCACGCCGCCCGAGGCCAACACCTCGGCGGTGGTGTCGTCGTGCGCCAGAACCGGATGCCCGACGGCGGCGGCGATCGAGTAGGCGCCGGCGGCGACGAGCGCGCCGAGCACGACGAGCGCGAGCTGTGTGACGGGGCGGCGCAGGTCGGAGCGCGCGACCAGGATGCCCACGGCGATGTAGGCGAGCCAGACGGGCGCGGGGTAGGCCTCGATCAGCCAGCGGAGCGGGAAGTAGGCCCACGCGCTCTCGACCACGCTCTCGGCCGGGCCGGTGGCCGCCTCGACCGCGGCATCGACAGCGTCGACCGCTACGGGGCCGAGGAGGGCGCTCACGGCGGCGATCGCGGCGATGGCCCACCGTGGCGCGAAGAGCAGCGGGATCGCGACGACGAACAGCAACCCGTAGGTGTCGAGGATGATGGCGACGGGAGTGTCGAACGCCGTGAGAGCCAGGCCCAGCACGACGAGCACGACGCCTCGGAGGGCGACCACCCGCGCCACCCGGCCGCGGTCTTCGCGACCGACGCGGCTCGCGCCGCCCGACATCAGGCCGAGCGAGACTCCGGCGATGGTGGCGAAGAGAATCGAGGAGCGCCCGTCGAACACCGTCTCGGCGTCGCCCTCGGGCACGGTGTGGGCGAAGAGCATGCCGACCAGGGCGAGGCCACGGGCGATGTCGAGCCCCACGATGCGCGAGCGGCCACCGGTCGCTCGCCGGGAACGGAGCCGGAAACGCGGAACGGGGCCGTCCGTGTGGACGACCCCGTTCTCGCGGATGATGGCTCCCGCGTCAGTTTCGGAAGATGGCGATGATGCGCAGCAGCTCGAGGTAGAGCCAGACGAGCGTCACGACCAGGCCGAAGGCGGCCGACCAGCCGTACTTGCGCGGTGCGCCCGACTTGACCCCGCGCTGGATGGCGTCGAAGTCGAGAACGAGCGAGTAGGCCGCGAGGATGACGGCGAACACGCCGATCACGAGGCCGAGCGGGATGCCGAAGATCTCGACGCCGCGCAGGCCGAAGGCGTTCGGAACAGCGCCCGTGATCATCAGCACGAAGTTGATGAGCGAGAACACCGCGTAGCCGACGATCGCGATCAGGAAGACCTTGGTCGCCCGCTTCGACGCGCGTACCTTGCCGCTCGCGAACAGCGCCAGCGTGACGCCGAAGACCGCGAAGGTGGCGAGCACGGCCTGCAGCACGATGCCCGACCAGCGAGCCTCGAAGAAGCCCGACAGGGCGCCGACCGCGAGGCCCTCGAGGCCCGCGTAGAGCAGGATGAGAGGAACCGACGGCTCGCGCTTGACGGCGTTGACGATGCCGAGCACGAGACCGCCGACGATGCCGACGATCATCAGCCCGATGCCGAGCGGCGTGGGGGCGGGGAAGTTGGTGAGGAAGCCGGCGGCCGCGCCGACGAGCAGCACGACGAACATGCCGACCGTCTTGACGATCACGTCGTCGTAGCTCATGCGGTCGGTCTGCGCGGGCGTGGCCGCGGGGCTGTTGTAGAGCTCCTGCAGGCCCTCGGCCGAGATGGTCGGGGTCTGGGTCGCAGCCGCTTTGCCGTTGAAGATCGGGTTGCGGGCGAAGGCGGGATTGCTCGAGGTGGGTTCTGCCATGTCAGTCTCTTCTGTGTGTCGAACGTGAACGTGGACACCCTTTAACTTAGTGCACCCTGGGCTCGTGATCGCTGGTAATCCGCTTGATTCGGGCCTGCGCGAGACGCCCTGGGCGAACGCGCGGGGCGCCCTCGGCGTAGCGTGTGAGGGTGACTCCGCTCCCACCCGCACGCCCCCTCGTCATCGGCCACCGCGGTGCCAGCGGCTACCGCCCCGAGCACACGGCCTCGGCCTATGAACTCGCGTTCGCGTTGGGCGCCGACGCCGTGGAGCCCGACGTCGTGCTGTCGCTCGACGGTGTGCCGGTCGTGCGCCACGAGAACGAGATCTCGGGAACGACCGACGTCTCGACCCGGGGCGAGTTCGCGAGCCGCCGCACGACGAAGTCGGTCGACGGCGAGGCTCTGAGCGGGTGGTTCACCGAGGATTTCACCTGGGCGGAGCTGGGCACCCTGAAGGCCCGGGAGCGGCTGCCGGCGATCCGCCCGTCGAGTGCGAGCTTCGACGACCGGTTCGGCATCCTGCGCCTCTCCGACGTGCTGAAGATCGTCGACGACTGCGCAAGCGAGCAGGGCGTCGCCCGGTCGGCGGTCGTGGAGCTGAAGCACGCGACCTATTTCGACTCGATCGGACTGCCGCTCGGCGAGATCGTGGCCGCGGAACTCGCCGACGCAGGGTGGAGCGAGCGGCCGGAGCAGCTCGTCGTGGAGTCGTTCGAGAAGACGGTGCTCGCGGGGCTGGCTGCCGCGGGGCTGCCGGCGCGGTATGTGTTCTTGCTCGAGGCATCCGGTGCCCCCTTCGACGAGATCGCGCGGTCGGGCGCGAAGGCGCGCGACTACGCGGCGTTCCTCACCGATGACGGCCTCGCTGCGCTGGCGGCCGAGGTCGACGGAATCAGCCTCGACACCGCGCTCATCGTGCCGCGCGACCTCACCGGGGCTGCGCACGCGCCCTCGGATGTCGTTCACCGCGCACACGCCGCCGGACTCGACGTCTTCACCTGGACCCTCCGCGCCGAGAACCGATTTCTGCCCCGCAACTACCGGATCGGTCACGACAAGGCCGCTCACGGTCAATGGGAGCAGTACTTCCGCTCGGTTCTCGAATCGGGGGTGGACGGGGTGTTCGCCGACCAGCCCGATCTCGCGGTCGCCGCTCGCAGCGCTGTCGGTGGTGCGGCCTAAACTTGGTGCAGCATGAGCGACACCACCGAATCGACAACCAGGGGCATTCGCCCGATCATCGTCGGCGGCCCCGGCGTGCAGGGCGACGACGATGAGCTGCTCGACGGGCTGAACCCCGAGCAGCGCGAGGCCGTCGTCTACCGCGGGCCGGCGCTGCTCATCGTCGCGGGCGCCGGCAGTGGCAAGACCCGCGTGCTCACCCACCGCATCGCGAGCCTCATCAAGGGGGGCGAGGCGTGGCCGAGCCAGATCCTCGCCATCACCTTCACGAACAAGGCGGCGGCCGAGATGCGTGAGCGCGTCGCGCACCTGCTGGGCCAGGTGGCGGAGGGCATGTGGATCTCGACGTTCCACTCGGCGTGCGTGCGCATCCTGCGTCGCGAGGCCGAGAACTTCGGGTTCACCAAGAGCTTCACCATCTACGACTCGCAGGATTCGCGGGCGCTCGTCAAGCGCATCATCAAAGACCTGCAGGCCGACACCTTCGGGTTCACCGTCTCGCAGGTCACCGGCAAGATCTCGAAGCTCAAGAACGAACTCTCCGACGCCGACACCTACGCTCGCCAGGCGAACTTCTCCGACCCGCAAGACGCGATGTTCGTCGAGATCTTCCGCGCCTACTCCCGCGCGTTGCGCGAGGCGAACGCGTTCGACTTCGACGACCTGATCAGCCAGACCGTGTTCCTCTTCCGCGCGTTCCCGCAGGTGGCCGAGAAATACCAGCGGCGGTTCCGTCACATCCTGGTCGACGAGTACCAAGACACCAACCACGCCCAGTACGCCCTGATCCGTGAGCTGACCCGGCCACCGCAGTCGAACGAATTGGCCGGCATCCAGTCGTTCGCCGGCGGAGGGGCCTCGCTCACCGTGGTGGGCGACTCGGACCAGTCGATCTACGCGTTCCGCGGCGCCGACATCCGCAACATCGTCGAGTTCGAGCGCGACTTCCCCGGGGCGACCGTGGTGCTGCTCGAGCAGAACTACCGGTCGACGCAGAACATCCTCTCGGCCGCGAACGCCGTCATCTCGAACAACTTCGACCGCAAAGACAAGAAGCTGTGGACGGCGGTGGGCGACGGCGACAAGATCATCGGCTTCACCGGCTATTCGGGTCACGACGAGGCCCAGTTCGTCGCCGACGAGATCGCCAAGCTCCACGACGGCGGCATGCCCTACAACCAGATCGCCGTGTTCTACCGCACCAACTCGCAGACCAGAGCGTTGGAGGAGATCTTCATCCGCTCCGCGCTGCCCTACCGCGTTCTGGGGGGCACGAAGTTCTATGAGCGCGCCGAGATCAAAGACGCGATGGCCTACCTCACCGCGGTGGCCAACCCTTTCGACGGGCTCGCGTTGCGGCGCATCCTGAACACCCCGAAGCGCGGCATCGGCCCCGCCACCGAGACCCAGCTGGCGTCGTATGCCGAGCGTGAGAACGTGACCTACCGCGAGGCGATGCGGCGTGCGGGCGACCTCGGGCTCGGGCCGAAGGTGACCGGCGCCATCCTGCAGCTGGCCACGCTGCTCGATGAGGCGACCGAACTGATCGACCCCGACCGGCCCGGTGGGCAGGCTCCGGTGAGTGAGGTGCTCGCCCTGCTGATGGAGAAGAGCGCCTACGTCACCACGCTGCGCGCCAGTCGTGACCCGCAAGACGAAGCGCGCGCCGAGAACGTCGAAGAGCTTCTGGCGGTGACGAAGGAGTTCAACCGCAACAACCCCGACGGCACGCTGCTCGACTTCTTGACCGAGGTGTCGCTCGTGGCGGCGGTCGACGACCTCGACGACAGCAGCGGCACCGTGTCGCTGATGACGCTGCACACGGCGAAAGGCCTGGAATACGACGCCGTGTTCTTGACCGGTGTCGAAGAAGACCTGCTGCCGCACCGGATGTCGGCCGGTGAGCCCGGTGGGCCGGCCGAGGAGCGCCGGCTCTTCTACGTCGGCATCACCCGTGCCCGCAAGCGCCTCTTTCTCTCGCTGGCCATGACGCGCGCACAGTTCGGTGAGACGGCCGTCGCCATGCCGAGCCGGTATCTGCAGGAGATTCCGGCCGAACTGGTGGAGTGGATCCAGTCGCCCGGCATGGCCACCTCGCGGGGTGGCACCGAGCCCCGGGCGCTGAACGCCTCTCGCGGGCGATCGTCGTATGGCGGCGGATCGCGCTGGGGCAGCGACTCGGGCTACGGCATTCCCCCGGCACCCCCGAAGCCGAAGACGGAGTGGGCGAACCGCGTCACCGGCCAGGTGCGCGACAACGGCGACCTCGAGCTCGTGCCGGGCGACCGCATCCGCCACACCGATTTCGGCGAGGGCCGGGTGAACCAGGTGACCGGCGTCGGGCCGAAGCGGGTTGCTCATGTGCAGTTCGAGGCGGCCGGGCCGAAGAAGCTGCTGATCAAGATCGCTCCGATCGAGAAGATCTGACCGCGCGGTTCCCGTCGGGGCCTGACGCCGCTGCCGTGCGAGCGACGGCCACGAGGCCGACCACGGCCAGACCGATCACGATGAGGCCGACCGACAGGGCGACCGCGACAGCGCTCGGCTCGCCCGCCACGCCGGTGCGGGCGAGTGCTGTCACCGGCGGCGCGGGGGTCACCGGCACTGCGGGAGCGGTCGCCGGAGGCGTCGGCGGTGCCGTGGGCGTCGGCGTCGCAGGCGGCGCCGCGAACTCCACCGACTCCGACGCGTGCACCCGGGTGTCGCTCACCGGCGGAACGAGTGGCCCCAGACCCGACGAACTCAGCCCGGGCCCTGCGGGCGACGCCGCGACCGACGACGTCTCTCCACCATTCTCGTCGGGCGTCGCGGAACCGCTCGAGGCGTCCCCCGACGTGGTCTCGAAGACGAAGTAGTAGAAGCCCGGCTTCGTCACCGAGATGCACGGAGTGCGGTGGGTGCCGTCGGTGGCCACGCGCGTGGTGACCGCGCCGGCGACGGGGAACCCCTCCCAGCCGGCGGGCGTGCTCTCGGCTTCCGGTGCCACGCCCAAGGGGCCGATCAGCGTCGATCTCACGACGACGGGATCGATGCCCGACGGGAGCCCTGTGACCGTCAGGCTGTCGCTGATGCACGTCTTCTGCTTCACCTCGTTCGCCGAGGCCGTCGTCTCGATGCGCGGCTCCGCCGGCACGAGGGTGGTCTCCGTCGCCACTCCGAAAGGCGACGTCCAGCCGGTCAACCGGTCGCGACCGCGATCGACGGGGGTTCGCGCCGGATCGATCGAGTCGACCCACACGTAGTAACCCGGGGTCGGGACGACGCACGGCGGCGTCTCGTAGACACCTGGGCCCGTGTCGACCTCGACCTCCACGGAGCAGACCTCCGGGGCGTCGGCCGGCATGGAATCGGCCTCGACCGGAGGCGTGGAGAACGGGCCCAGCAGCCTGCTCTCGATCACCACCGGGATGAGTTCGAGGGTGCCGCCGGCGGCTCGGTAGACCCCCCACTCCTTTCCGGTCTTCGACTCCGGGTGCACGCCCAGGTGGAGGGTGTCGGTGAGCTCGTCTCCAGGACGGGCAGTCGTCGAGCTCGAGGTGGTCTGCACGAGCGGCCGGAACGGCAGAGCGGTGGGCCCCGCCGCGGCGGCGGAGGCCCGCACGTCGAGGGGGAAGGGCATGGTCACCAGCAGGTTCTGGGTGTCGCCGGTGTTTCGGCCCAGACGGAAGCCGGTGCCGAACGGCAGGTCGTGATAGGCGACCTCCACCGAGACGTGCTCGGTGGCGCCGACCTGGTCGGGATGGATGCGCGCCACGACGCCGTTCTTGATCACCGCCGCCCGATTGCCGTCGTCGAAGGTGGCGCCCTGCAACGTCATGGTCGAACTGAACGTGCCGGGGTCGATGGAGGACGGGCCCGCGAGGTAGTCGGCGACGACTTGCGACACGACGGTGCCCGTGTCGCCGTCGAGGGTGAGCTCGGCCGTCGCCGACGCACCGCGCGACGCCCCGCCCGGGCCGTCGACGATGTGCAGCATGTGGTTCGCCGTCTGCAGCACGAGTGCGGCGTCGGCGTTGGCGCGCTGGGCGAAGTAGGCCTGGTCGTGGCCGGCTAGTCCCGTGATGGTCCACGTCGCCAGCTGAGCGGCGGCGGCCGTGAGGGCGTCGGCGGGGGAGCCCCAGTTGCGCGAGATGAAGGTGAGCCTGGCCGAGTCGTCGGGGGAGAACCATCCGGTGTCTCCGCCGTTGACGTAGTCGACGTCGGCCCCGGCGGGGGCATGCCGCGAGACGTCGATGCAGTAGCCGAAGTTGCCGTCGTCGAGCTCGTAGTTGCCGATCCAGGAGGCGTGGTCGGCGTTCCACAGCACTCCTTGCCCGTGCGCGAGGGCGCGCACGGCGAACGCGGTCGTGTGGCCGGCGCCGACGACGACGGAGAGTGTGACGAGTGTGAACAGGGCGGCGGTGAGGATGCGGAGGTGGCGGTTCATGCCTTCAGGGTGTCGGGCCGGCCGGGGCCGTGGACCGAGTGGCTTCGATCTGTGGAGTCTGCGGCGCATCCGGGCATCGGGGGAGGACAAGACCCGTATCTCCGCGGGGGTAGAGTTCTTGGTGGTGTCCGGAGCGACGAAGGGGAGACCTTCTCTTCGTCGAGCCTTGAGTCATGTCCTCACCCCAGGACGACGAGAAGAATGCGGATTGGAAGACCAGCGTGGATCTATTCGAGTACCAAGCCCGAGACCTGTTCGAAAGCTATGGTGTGCCGGTGCTGCCGGGCATCGTCGCCGACACCCCTGACGAGGTCAGGGCGGCGGCCGAGAAGCTCGGCGGTGTGACGGTCGTGAAGGCCCAGGTCAAGGTCGGCGGGCGTGGCAAGGCCGGTGGCGTGAAGGTCGCCAAAGACCCCGCCGCCGCCGAAGAGGCCGCGAAGGCGATTCTCGGCCTCGACATCAAGGGCCACGTCGTCAAGCGCGTCATGGTGGCCGGCGGAGCGCGCATCGCGCAGGAGTTCTACTTCTCGGTGCTGCTCGACCGGGCCAACCGCTCCTACCTGTCGCTCACCAGCTACGAGGGCGGCATGGAGATCGAGCAGCTCGCCGTCGAGCGCCCGGAGGCCCTCGCCCGCATCGAAGTCGACCCGATCAAGGGCATCGACCTCGACACGGCGAAGGCGATCGCGGTCGATGCCAAGTTCCCCGCCGAGCTGGTCGACAAGGTCGCACCGGTGTTCGTGAAGCTGTGGGACGTCTACAAGGGCGAAGACGCCACGCTCGTGGAGGTGAACCCCCTCGTGCTGACCGAGGAGGGCGACATCATCGCCCTCGACGGCAAGGTCTCGCTCGACGAGAACGCCGACTTCCGTCACCCGGGCCACGAGGCGCTCGAAGACGCCGAGGCGGCCGACCCGCTCGAGGCGAAGGCCAAGAAGCTCGGCCTCAACTACGTGAAGCTCGACGGCCAGGTCGGCGTGATCGGCAACGGCGCGGGGCTCGTGATGTCGACCCTCGACGTCGTCTCCTACGCCGGCGAGAAGCACGACGGCGTGAAGCCGGCCAACTTCCTCGACATCGGCGGCGGAGCATCCGCCCAGGTGATGGCGAACGGGCTCGACGTGATTCTCGGCGACCCGCAGGTGAAGAGCGTGTTCGTGAACGTCTTCGGCGGCATCACCGCGTGCGACGCGGTCGCCAACGGCATCGTGGGCGCCCTCGAGGTGCTCGGCGACACCGCCAGCAAGCCGCTCGTGGTGCGCCTCGACGGCAACAAGGTCGAGGAGGGCCGGCGCATCCTCGAAGAGGCGGCGCATCCGCTCGTGACCCTGGCCCTCACCATGGACGAGGGTGCCGACAAGGCCGCCGAGCTCGCTGCCGCGGCGAAGTAAGTAAGGACGAGAGAGCATGTCGATTTTTCTGAACAAGGATTCCAAGGTCATCGTCCAGGGCATCACCGGCGGCGAGGGCACCAAGCACACGGCGCTCATGCTGAAGGCGGGCACGCAGGTCGTGGGCGGCGTCAACGCCCGCAAGGCCGGCACCACCGTCTCGCACACCGCCGCCGACGGCAGCACCGTCGAGCTGCCCGTGTTCGGCACCGTGAAGGAGGCCATCGAGGCCACCGGCGCCGACGTGTCGATCGCGTTCGTGCCCCCCGCGTTCTCGAAAGACGCGATCATCGAGGCCATCGACGCCGAGATCCCGCTCCTCGTCGTGATCACCGAGGGCATCCCCGTGCAGGACTCGGCCGAGGCCTGGGCCTACGCCAAGGAGAAGGGCAACCAGACCCGCATCATCGGGCCGAACTGCCCCGGCATCATCACGCCGGGCGAGTCGCTCGTGGGCATCACGCCGGCGAACATCACCGGCAAGGGCCCGATCGGCCTGGTGTCGAAGTCGGGCACGCTGACCTACCAGATGATGTACGAGCTGCGCGACCTCGGCTTCTCGACCGCCATCGGCATCGGCGGCGACCCGATCATCGGCACCACCCACATCGACGCGCTCGCCGCCTTCGAGGCCGACCCCGAGACCAAGGCGATCGTCATGATCGGCGAGATCGGCGGCGACGCCGAGGAGCGCGCGGCCGACTTCATCAAGGCCAACGTCACGAAGCCGGTCGTCGGCTACGTGGCCGGGTTCACTGCTCCCGAAGGCAAGACCATGGGCCACGCGGGCGCCATCGTCTCGGGCTCGGCCGGCACCGCTCAGGCCAAGAAGGAGGCCCTCGAGGCCGCCGGCGTGCGCGTCGGCAAGACCCCGAGCGAGACCGCGGCCCTGCTGCGCGAGGTCTACGCCGCCCTGTAGCCCGGAGTTCGACGAGACAGGCCCGTGCCGGTTCGCCGGCGCGGGCCTTTCTCGTCGCCGCGAGCGTGCCGTCGGGGCATGGGTGGGGGCGGCGGGTAGGCTCGGCCACGCATGAATCGCCCAGTCACCGCCCTGCTCTCCGCCCTCGACGCGGTGATCGTCGTCGCGATCGGCGTCGGCATCCCGCTCATCCCGCTCACCATCCTCTGGGCCGCCCAGTTCGACCTCGCGATCGACTGGCTCGCCTTCTGGCGGGCGGCCGGCGACCTGTGGTTGCTCGGCAACGGCGTCGACCTGCTGCTCACGCTCGATCCCGACCTCGCGCTGCGGCTCGGCATCGACGGCGCCCAGCTGCCGTTCGAAGTCGGCCTCGCCCCTCTCGGCTTCGCCGTCATCACGGTGCTGCTCGGCGTGCGATCGGGCCGTCGACTCACCGCGACGCCCTATCCGATCACCGGGGCCGTCGTCGGGGTCGTGGCGTTCGCCGCCCTCGCACTGCTCGTCTGCGTGAGCGCCCGCGACCTGGCCGCGCTGCCCTCGATCGGGCAGAGCATCGTGTTCCCGGCTCTCGTCTACGCGGCCGGGCTCGCCATCGGCTACGCCTGGGCCACCCGGCGGGTGCCGTCGCTCGAACTCGGCGAGGCCTCGGGGCTGCGCAGACGCCTCGGCGGGCGCGTCGCGGCCATCGACCCCAGCGACCGCGGCCTCGTGCGCCTGATGCTCCGCGCCGGCGCGATCAGCGCCGCCGGCGTGGTGGGTATCTCGGCGATCGCGATGGCCCTCATCCTCGTGGTGAACTTCGCCTCGATCGTCGCCCTCTACGAGAGCCTGCAGGCCGGGCTCGTGGGCGGCATCTCGCTCACCGTCGCCCAACTGGCCGTGCTGCCCAACCTCATCGTCTGGACCGCGAGCTGGTTCGTCGGCCCCGGCTTCGCCATCGGCACCGGATCGGCCGTCTCGCCGCTCGGCACCCAGCTCGGACTCGTGCCGTCGTTGCCGGTGCTCGGCGCCCTGCCCAACGGCACGCCGGCCCTCGGCTTCGTCGGACTCCTCGTGCCGATCGCGGTCGGGTACTTCACCGCGGCGATTCTGCGGCCGGGCTACCTCGCCGCCGTGCGAGGCCGCCGCGGCCGCGGCATCCGACTGGCCCTCACCGCGGTCGGCTCCGGGGTCGTGGGCGCGAGCATCCTGGCCCTCCTCGCCCTGTGGTCGGGTGGCGCGGCGGGGCCCGGCCGGCTTGCGGATGTCGGGCCGAACGCGGGCGCCGTGTGGCTCTGGGCCTTCGTCGAACTCACCCTCTCGGTGCTGCTCGGGTTGATCGCCGGAGCCTCGCGCCGCGAGCCCGCCGATGCCCGCACGGGAGGCCCTGGCACGCCCGATACACTGTGATCGTGCTCTCTCTCCTGGTTCTGATCTCAGGGGGAGGCTCCAATCTGCGGGCGCTCCTCGAGGCGTCGAGCGACGCCGACTACCCGGCCCGGGTCATCGCGGTCGGCTCCGACACCGACGCCGACGGCCTCGCCCATGCCGAGGCATTCGACATCCCGACGTTCACCGTCGTGCCGACCTCCTTCGCGTCGCGCGAGGCGTGGGGCGCCGAACTGCTGGAGCAGATCGAACGCTGGTCGCCCGACCTCGTGGTGTGCGCCGGGTTCATGCGCATCCTGCCTCCGGCGGTGGTGTCGGCGCTCGCACCCCGCATCATCAACACCCACCCCGCCCTGCTGCCCGCGTTCCCCGGCGCGCACGCGGTTCGCGACGCGCTCGCCGCGGGCGTCGACACGACGGGGGTGACCGTGCACGTCATCGACGAGGGCGTCGACACCGGGCCGGTCATCGTGCAGCGGGCCGTGCCGGTCTACCCGGGCGACACCGAGCACGAGCTGCACGAACGCATCAAGACCGTCGAACGCGAGCTGCTGGTGCAGGCCGTGCTCGACATCGCCAACGGAGAAGTCGATCTCAAGGAGATAGCAGCACGATGAGTGGCCCCCAGCACGACCCGAGCCTCTACACCCACCGCGACACCGTGCCGGTCACCCGGGCGCTGATCTCGGTCAGCGACAAGACGGGTCTCGTGCCGTTCGTGCAGGCGCTCGCCGCGGCCGGCGTCGAGATCGTGTCGACCGGCTCCACCGCCAAGACCATCGCCGAGGCCGGTGTCGAGGTCACCGAGGTGTCGAGCGTCACCGGGTTCCCCGAGTCGCTCGACGGCCGCGTGAAGACGCTGCACCCGGGCGTGCACGCCGGCATCCTGGCCGACCTGAGGCTCGAGTCGCACCGTCATCAGCTCGAGCAGCTCGGCATCCGCGGGTTCGATCTCGTGGTGGTGAACCTCTACCCGTTCCGGGAGACGGTCGCCTCGGGCGCGGCATCCGACGCCGTCATCGAGCAGATCGACATCGGAGGCCCCGCCCTCGTGCGCGCCTCGGCCAAGAACTTCGCCAACGTCGCCATCGTGGTGTCGCCCGACCGCTACACCGACATCGAGGCCGCGCTCGCCGCCGGCGGCACGGCGCTCGACGTGCGGCGCCGGCTGGCCGCCGAGGCGTTCGCGCACACGGCCTCCTACGACACCGCCGTCGCCGCCTGGTTCGCCGAGCAGCTCGCCTCCGGTGATGCCGCGACCATCGCCGACGGCGGGGTGACGGATGCCGCGGCCGGCTTCCCGACCAGCCTGCACGTCGACGCAGACCGCGCCGCGACCCTGCGCTACGGCGAGAACTCGCACCAGCAGGCCGCCATCTACACCCGCACCGACGGCCGGGGCATCGCCCAGGCGATCCAGCTGCACGGCAAGGAGATGTCGTACAACAACTACGTCGACGCCGATGCGGCGGTTCGCGCCGCCTTCGACTTCGCCGAGCCCGCCGTCGCCATCATCAAGCACGCGAACCCGTGCGGTATCGCGGTGGCCGACCCGGATGCCGCCGACGCCATCGCCTCCGCCCACGCGAAAGCGCACGCCTGCGACCCGGTGTCGGCCTACGGCGGCGTGATCGCGGCCAACCGCACCGTCACCATCGCGATGGCCGAGACGGTGAAGGACATCTTCACCGAGGTGCTCGTGGCGCCCGCCTTCGACGACGACGCCCTCGAGCTGCTGCAGACGAAGAAGAACCTGCGCCTGCTCACCCTGCCGGAGGGCTACGCCCGCGAGGGCGTGGAGCTGCGCCAGATCAGCGGCGGTTTCCTCGCCCAGTCGCCCGACACGTTCGACGGTCTCGACCGCTCGGCCTGGACCCTGGTGTCGGGCGAGGCGGCCGACGAGGCGACGCTCGACGACCTCGAGTTCGCATGGAAGGCGTGCCGCTCGGTGAAGTCCAACGCCATCCTGCTCGCCCACGACGGCGCCTCGGTGGGCGTCGGCATGGGCCAGGTCAACCGGGTTGATTCATGCCACCTGGCGGTGACGCGCGCGGGCGACCGGGCGGCCGGGTCGGTGGCGGCATCCGACGCGTTCTTCCCGTTCGCCGACGGTCTCGAGGTGCTGCTCGACGCGGGAGTCGCGGCGGTGGTGCAGCCCGGCGGATCGGTGCGCGACGCCGAGGTGATCGAGGCTGCTCAGAAGGCGGGCGTCACCATGTACTTCACCGGGGAACGGCACTTCTTCCACTGAGTTCGTTCCGAGCCGGCGTTCACCTCGCTCGCCGGAATCGTTCAGACAGCATCCCCTAAGGTCAAATCATGTCTTCATTCCGGCTTCGATCGCTCGTCGCGTCGATCGCCGCGGGCGCCACGGTGGGGGCCGTGGCCTACTCGGTCAGCATGCTCGCCGCTTTTCTCGGGCAGGGACAGAACCCGCAGATCTTTCCGAGCGCCAACGACTTCTACATCTGGTCGGCGCTGTTCCTGTTCGTGTTCGCGTCGGTCTTCGGTCTCGTCGGCGCCTACCGGCGCTGGTACACCGCGCTCATCGCGGGCCTCGTCGGCGGCGTGGTCGCGGCGGTCGTGGGCCTCGGCGTCGCGCAGCTGACCCTCGGCGCCCCGCTCACGGGCGACCTGATCGTGGTGCTGCTGCAGAGCCTCGTGGGTCTCGAGCTGCTGTTCGTGCTCGCCGCCACGGTCACCTCGGTCACGCTGGCGCGGCGCATCCACGCCGCCATCGTGATCGACGAGCAAGAAGAGGTGCTGCGCAAGAAGTACGTGCTCGTGAGGCGCCCGGCGGCCACGCTCGAAGACGGTCTGGTCACGCACATCGACCGCTCCGACGTCGACCTCGAGCTGGCCGAGGAGCAGTGGGAGACGTATGTCGCCGCCCTCACCGGCGCCGGCTGGGACCCGGTCGAGGTGCCCACAGCCGACGACCTGCCCGACTCGGTCTTCGTCGAAGACGCGGTCGTGATGTTCGGCGCACTCGCGGTGATCGGCAGCCCCGGCGCCGACGAGCGGATCGACGAGATCCCGGCTGTGGAGGACAGCGTCGAGTCGCTCGGCCTCGAGACCGTGCGCATCCAGCGGCCCGGAACCCTCGACGGCGGCGACGTGCTCAAGATCGGGTCGACCGTCTACGTCGGCCGCGGCGGGCGCACGAACTCCGACGGCATCCGGCAGCTGCGCAAGATCCTCGCGCCCCGCGGCTACCGCCGATCGTCCGATTCTGCCGACCTTCGATCTCGACATCCCCGCGGGGCAGACGGTCGCGCTCGTCGGCTCGACCGGCGCGGGCAAGTCGACGCTCGCCAAACTCATCTCGCGCTTCTACGACCCGACCCAGGGCCGGGTGACGCTCGACGGCATCGATCTGCGCGACCTGCACCCGAAAGACCTGCGGCGGGCCATCGTGATGGTCACCCAGGAGGCCTACCTGTTCTCGGGCACCGTGGCCGACAACATCGCCATCGGCAAGCCGGAAGCGAGTCGCGACGAGATCATCGCCGCCGCTCGGGCGGTGGGGGCCGACGAGTTCATCCGCGCGCTGCCGAACGGCTACGAGACCGACGTCAACAAGCGCGGCGGTCGCGTGTCGGCCGGTCAGCGTCAGCTGATCTCGTTCGCGCGGGCGTTCCTCGCCGACCCGGCGGTGCTCATTCTCGACGAGGCGACCGCGTCACTCGACATCCCGAGCGAGCGGCTGGTGCAAGACGCCCTGCAGACCCTGCTGGCCGATCGCACCGCGGTGATCATCGCCCACCGGCTCTCGACGGTGTCGATCGCCGACCGGGTGCTGGTGATGGAGCACGGGCGCATCGTCGAAGACGGTTCGCCCGAGCAGCTCATCGCCGGTGAGGGGCGATTCGCCCAGCTGCACGCCTCCTGGCGCGACTCGCTGGTCTGAGCCGGGCCTGACGCGACCGGGCGGTTGTGGTCAGGCTCAGGGCTTCCAGGCGAAGTACTGCGAGCCGTACATGAACGAGATGTGCCAGCCGTCTTGGCAGGTGAGCGCCGACGTGTCGAGCGACTGCGGCCACCAGGTGTCGTCGAGCGCCGGGGTGCTGTCGGCCTGAGAGGCGTCGCACGGCGTGCCGATGGGCTCGGGTGCCGGGTCGCCGAACTGCATGATGGCCTCGCCGGTCTGGCTGTTCTCCTTGATGCGGATCATCGACGCGTCGTCGGGAACCCAACTCGGAATGGCGATCGTCGCATCCGGGCCCGTGGCATCGGCCGTGGTCGGGTAGAGCTGCGATTCGACGGGAGGAGTGATGGCGTTCGCGAGCGTGCATCCGGACAGCGTTGCGACGAGACCTGCCGCCGCGAGTCCGGCGAGAAGTGCGCGTCTTTTCATCGGCTGTGGTTGGTCCTCTCGTCGTGGGCATCCGGGTGCAACGGCTGCCACCGACCTACAGCGTAGTCGACTGCATACCCCGGATGCCGGGAGAGTGCTCGGAGGGGCGTGCCCTCGGCCTCGTAGTGACTGCGCGCCCGGGCCTCGTGCCCGGTCGGCGGGAGCCCGCCGGCCCGCACGACCCGCCACCACGGGTGGTCGTGGCCGTACTTGCGCATGATGGTGCCCACCGCGCGGGCGGCCCGGGTGCCGAGCAGAGCGGCGACGTCGCCGTAGCTCAGCACGCAGCCGGGCGGGATGGAGTCGACCAGGTCGAGCACGTCGTCGACGAACGACGGAGCGCTCGCCTCAGGCGTCACAGCGCCACACCGTCACAGCGCGAGGGCGGCGATGGTCTCTCCGTAGGGCGTCTCGCCGATGACCTCGAAGCCGATGCGCTCGAAGAACGCGGCCGGGCCGGCCTCGCCAGGTTCGAAGATGACGGTGATGCGGTCGAAGCCGCGCGAGCGGGCCTCGTCGGCCAGGGCGTGCACGGCGAACCGGCCCACGCCGTGCCCCTGCGCGTCGGCGGCCACGTTCATGCGCCAGATGCAGCCGCGGAAGATGTCTTCTTGAGCATCGGGATCGAAGTTGCCCATGATGAAGCCGACGACCTCGTCGTCTTCGAGCACCACGCGCGGCCAGGCCGTCGCGGGGTTCACGTAGGCCTCGGCGATGGAGTGCGAGACAGGCGCCACGAACTGTTCCTGACCGGGCTTGAGGGAGAGCGTGTTCGCCGCCACGATGTTCGATGCCGACAGCTCTTCGAGCCTCAGTTCACTCATGGACTCAGGCTAACGTCTGCGGTCGGGCCGCGCTACCGCACCCACAAACTGTCTCGACGTCGAGATAGTTGAGAAAACGGGTAAACTGGTGGACGGCCCATTTCCGGCGGCTGTTGAGGAGTGAGAATTGTCCAAGATCAAGGTTGAAGGCACGGTCGTCGAACTCGACGGCGACGAGATGACCCGCATCATCTGGCAGGCCATCAAAGACACGCTTATCCACCCCTACCTCGATGTGAATCTCGAGTACTACGACCTCGGCATCGAGCACCGCGACGCGACCGACGACCAGGTCACCGTCGACGCGGCCCACGCCATCCAGAAGCACGGCGTCGGCGTCAAGTGCGCCACCATCACGCCCGACGAGGCGCGTGTGGAGGAGTTCGGCCTGAAGAAGATGTGGAAGTCGCCCAACGGCACCATCCGTAACATCCTCGGCGGCGTCATCTTCCGCGAGCCGATCATCATCTCGAACATCCCGCGTCTCGTGCCCGGCTGGAACAAGCCGATCATCATCGGCCGTCACGCGTTCGGCGACCAGTACCGCGCCACCGACTTCGTCTTCAAGGGCAAGGGCAAGCTCACGGTCGAGTTCACCCCCGAAGACGGCTCCGAGCCGCTGAAGTTCGACGTCTACGACGCTCCGGATGACGGCATCGCCCAGGTGCAGTACAACCAGGATGCCTCGATCCGCGACTTCGCCCGCGCCTCGCTCAACTACGGCCTGACCCGCAACTACCCGGTCTACCTCTCGACGAAGAACACCATCCTGAAGGCCTACGACGGCCGGTTCAAAGACATCTTCCAGGAGATCTTCGAGACGGAGTTCAAGGAGCAGTTCGACGCCGCCGGCCTCACCTACGAGCACCGCCTCATCGACGACATGGTCGCCTCGGCCATGAAATGGGAGGGTGGCTACGTCTGGGCCTGCAAGAACTACGACGGCGACGTGCAGAGCGACACCGTGGCCCAGGGCTTCGGCTCGCTCGGCCTCATGACCTCGGTTCTCTCGACTCCCGACGGATCGGTCGTCGAGGCCGAAGCCGCGCACGGCACCGTGACGCGCCACTACCGCCAGCACCAGGCCGGCAAGCCCACCTCGACCAACCCGATCGCCTCGATCTTCGCCTGGACCCGTGGGCTCGCCCACCGCGGCAAGCTCGACGGCAACCAGGAGCTCATCGACTTCTCGCTCACGCTGGAAGACGTCGTGATCAAGACGGTCGAGTCGGGCAAGATGACGAAAGACCTGGCTCTTCTCGTCGGCCCCGACCAGCCCTACCAGACCACGGAGGAGTTCCTCGCGACCCTCGACGAGAACCTCAAGGAGCGCATGGGGGCCTGACCTCCCGCGCACCGCACACGAAGGCCTCGACCGCATCGGTCGGGGCCTTCGTCGTTCACGCGGTTCGAATGATTTGGGAGTGTCGGGAACAATCGGGCCGACGGATGCATCAGAACCGTGTGACCGGAATCCTTAACCCGAGGTCAGACCTCCGCCAGAGCGTCGCGCATCGCCGCGCGCGCCCGATGCAGGCGCGACTTGACCGTCTGCACGAGGATTCCCTGGTGCGCGGCGATCTCGTCGTAGCTGAGGCCGCCGTACTCGCGCAGCACGAGCGTGACGCGGAATTCCTCGGGCACGAGCTCGATGGCCCGCTGGATGCGATCGCGTTCGGCGAGGTCGTCGGCGAAGTTCTGGCGTTCGTCGGCGAACTCGGCGATTTCGGTGGCGAACTCGCGCCGACGCCGCACCACGGCGAGAGCGGCGTTCGAGGCGATGCGGAACAGCCAGGTCGAGAAGCGCGACTCGGAGCGGAACGAGCCGAGGTTCTGCCACACGGCGACGAGGCACTCCTGCACCGCGTCGTCGGCGTCGGCGGTGTTGGCGGTGATGCGCAGGCAGACGCCCCAGAGGCGGTCGCGATGCGGCGAAAGCAGCTGATCGAAGGCGCGCGTGTCTCCCTCGCGTGCTCGATCTATGAGTCGACGCTCGTCGGACGGGTCTTCCAATGTGGCTCTCTTCGCTGGGTCACGCGGGAGCATGGGTGAGCACAGACTACGGCAGGAAACGCGCCACGGCACGGGTCGCAGCGGGGCAATCCGTAGACTCGAGAGGCGATGCCACCGTGAGAGGGCGGGAATGACCACCGACACACCTTCCGACGACCCCGTGCTGGGGCCGCCGCCGTCGATGCCCGACGCGGTCTGGGCGACCGCGCTCACCACCGCGTTCGAGGCCGAGCCGTCGGCAGAGCTCGCCGCTCTGGTGCCGGCCGATGAGCGCCCCGACGCCCTCGACGACGACCTGCTCGCCGAAGCGGGTCAGGGCGCTGACGCCGGCTCCACCGACGACGACCTCGGCGACGACTCCTCGCTCGCGCCGGAGCATCCGGACTCCTCGCCGGAGCACGGTGCCGGTGACCACTGGAGCGAGCACGCGAACGACTTGTTCGGCGACGACTCCGACGCCTCCGACACCGACGACCCCACCGACGACTGACGGCCGACAGGACTGCGCATGGAGCGACCCGAGCGAAGTGTCAGAACGCCGATCGGCACCCCACTCGACGCGCAGACCTCCGAAGCGCTGAGGCTGCTCCGGTCGTTCCTCTCGCAGGCGCAGCGGGTCGACGAGATGGAGTCGATCACCGCCCGCCTGGCCGCGTCGAGCCGCGAGCCCGTCACCATCGTGGTGGTGGGCGAGGTGAGCCGCGGCAAGAGCACGCTCGTCAACGCGCTGGTCGGCGACGGCGAGGTGTCGCCCGTCGGTCACGGAGAGACCACGGGCGCCTTTCTGAACCTGCGCCCGCCGACCGACGACCTGCCTGCCGGTTCGGCGCGCATCGAGTTCGCCGACGGGTCGCGGCGGCCGATCGACCCGGGCGACCTCGCAAACTGGGTCTGCGTCGACGGCCGCCAGCTCGCCGCGGCGGGCTCGAATCCGCCGTTGGGGGCGGATGTCGCGGTCGTGAGCCGTTATCTGCCCGAGCTCGTCATCACCGACACACCCGGCACCGGGGGGCTCAACGAACAGCACGCGCGACTCGCCATCGCCCGGGCGCAGCGGGCCGGCATCCTGCTCATGGTCACCGATGCTGACGGGGTGATGACCCGGCACGCCGCCGAGTTCCTGGCCCACTGCGCCCGTTACGTGGAGTCGGTCGTGGTGGTGGTGAACAAGATCGACACCAAGACCGAGCGGCAGTGGTCGACCGTCGTCGCCGAGAACCGCCGGGTGATCGCCGAGGTCGACCCCCGGCTCGCCGAGGTGCCGGTCGTGGCCGTCTCGGCCCAGACCGCACTCGACGCCCAGGCTCGGGGCGACTCGCCGGTAGCCGAGCG
Organism: Herbiconiux daphne; assembly: GCF_024979295.1. GTDB lineage: Bacteria > Actinomycetota > Actinomycetes > Actinomycetales > Microbacteriaceae > Herbiconiux > Herbiconiux daphnes. The sequence goes on from NZ_JANLCJ010000001.1 coordinate 511,060, forward strand.
TATCTTGGCGGCCAGCAGACTGGAGCACCTGCTCGCGGCCGTTCGCATCCCGCTCGAACGCGTCGACCGCCTGCCGGCACTCAACGCGCTGAGGCTCGGTCGCACCGGCGTGCAGCAGATCATCGCGAGCCTCGGCCGCGACCTGCTGGCCGCGTCGGGCACGCCCGAGGCGATCGCCGCCCTCGAGGCCCGACGGCGTGAGCGCGACGACCTGCAACGCAGCTTCGACGAGGCCCGGTGGGACTGGGACGAGCGCATCGACGACATCCGGCGCTCCTGCGACGAGCTCGTGCGGAGCGCGGTGCGGGGCTTCAGCGACGCCTGGACCGACCGTATCCTCGCCGCCCCGATCGGCCGCAAGGCCGCGGCCCAGGAGCTCGTGGTGCAGATGATCTCCGAGGTCGGGGTGCTCGACGACGACCTGCGCCGCACCCTGCTCGCCCGGTGCACCGACCTCGTGGTGGAGCGTTTCGCCGCCGCGGCGATCGAACCGAGCGTCGCCCTGATCGCGGCACTCGGAGCCGAGTCGCGAGTGGACTACTCCGCCCGGTCGACCGCCGACGCCCTCGACGGCCGCATCGTCAGCCAGGTGACCTCGGGCGCCCGCGCCGTGCTGCTGGGGCTGCCCGCGATCGTCGGAGGCGGACCTCTGGCGCTGGTGGGCGGCCTCGGCATGGGGGTCGCGCTGGCCGGGCTCGCCGTCGGCATGCGCTCGACCGCCGCCGAGGCGAACCGCCGATCGGTGCAGGCGCAGGTCGCCCGGGCCGCCGGCGAGCTGCGCGAGCACCTCGGCGACACCACCCAGCGGCTGCTCTCGGCGCTGCGCTTCCGGGCCAAGCGCGAGTTCGACGAGGCCCTCCGTCTCGCCATCCGCGAGGCGACCGAGCAGGCCGAAGCAGCCCGCCGCGCCGGGCAGAGCTCGCTCGAGGAGCGCCGCGATCGCCAGAAGTCGATCCAGCACCAGATCGACACCGGCGAGCGGCTGATCGCCGTGCTCGACGCGGAGCTCGCGCGCCTGTCGCACTGACCTCTGCTGCCCGAGATCGAACCACGGGGAACATTCCGCCCCGGCCGTGCATCTCACTGTCACACGGCCAGAAAGGCGAGAACGATGGACTCCTGGAACGACGACCAGTACGACACCCCCGACACGCAGACCGATGCCGCTCTGCCGGAATCGGATGCCGCTGACTACCCGACCACCGACCCCTACACCGACGGCACCTACCCCACCGACCCGGGCTACCCGGCCGACGGAGGCGGCGATGCGTCGTCGGCCTCCGCCGCCACCTCGTTCTCGGGCCTGCTCTCGACGGGTGTGCCCTACACGGTGCTCGACGACGACGGCGACGCCCACCCCGACACGGTGCTCATCGACCTGGACGGAGACGGCTTCGCCGACCTCACGGTCGAGCGCTCCGGCGGTGACTTCCACGTCACCGGCGGCGACATCGACGAGTACGTGCCCATCACCGCGCTGCGTTCCGAGATGCCGGAGGTCTACGCACTGTTCGGCGACCTCGCCGATCCCACCGCCGACGAGCTGATCGACATCCAGGACGGCGAGATCATCGGCGACCCGTTCGAGGCCTCGCGAACCTGGTTCGAGCAGTCGTTCAACGGCTCGTGCGTTCCGGCGAGCGTCGCCCAGATCCTCTCGGAGTACCTCGGCGTGCAACCCGACGACCAGCACTTCGTCGACGACGTGAACGCCCTGGGCCTGTGGAACGTCGCTCCCGACGGCACCCCGAGCCTCAGCCTCGAAGACGCCCAGACGATCTTCGCCTCGGAGGGCATCCCCACCACGCAGACGGTCTCCGACGTCGACGGTCTCACCACGGCGCTCGCCGAGGGCTACCGCCCGCTCGTCTACGTCGACTCGGGTAAGTACTGGGAGGTCGATGACACCGACGGCGACGGCGCCGACCACGCGGTGACGGTGACGGGCATCAACCTCGACGAGGGCGTGGTGTATCTGAACGACACCGGAACCGACACCGGCGAAGCCTTGCGCGTGTCGATCGACGACTTCGAAGCGGCCTGGGCCCAGTCGGGCAACACCATGCTGGTGTGTGACCAGACGCCGGAGGAGTTCCAGGAGGATCAGCGCGAGCTGCGCCTCGAGGAGGCCGGCCTGCCTGCCGGCGACGAAGGGCTCGACGAGCCTGCGACCGACGCTCCGCCGCTCGACGAGCCCGATGCCACAACTGCGGGGTCGGACACCGGCGCCGGCGAGGCGAACCCGGTGATCGACGTGCTGACGGATGCCGGCACCGACGGGTCTGCGGCGGAGCCGGTCGATTCCCCGCTCGACGACGTGCTCTCGGGCACGGTGCCGCAGCCGAACCTCATCTCGACCGTCGTGCACACGGCCCCGTGGATCCTGCTGCCGATCGTGCTCGGCGCCGGTGCGGCGGCCGCCGCGGTCGCGCGGAAACGCTGATGGATGCGCTGGCGTGGCTGCTCGGCGACCCGCGCAGCGCGGTGACCGCGGCGGTCGCCGTCGTGCTGCTCGTCGTGGCCGTGGTGCTCGCCGTGCTGCTGGCCCGCGCCTCCAGCCGCTCGCCGCAGGAGCGGGCCGGGCAGTCGCGGGCCGCGGTGCCGGCGCCGACCCAGGCGCCCGCTTCGGGCCCGGCAGCGTCGGCGGCCCCACCGGCGGCGGTCGCGGCATCCGTGCCCGACGGGCTGGTGCGTGACCTGATCGCCCTGGCCGACCTGTCGACGACACCGGCCGTCAGCGCCCAGTGCGCCCGCATCCTGCGCGGCGTCGGCGTGGAGCCGGTGGTGCCGGGCGTCGATCAGCCTCTCGCGCCGGGCTGGCAGCACGTGGTGGGGGTCGTGGCGGCTCCGGATGCCGCGCACGAAGGCCTCGTCGCCTCGACGGTGCGGCCCGGCTACCGGTCGGGCGCCACGCTCGTGCGCCAGGCCGATGTCTTCGTCTATCAGCACGCCGCGAACGGAAGCGCTCGATGAGCGCGAGGATCAGGGGGGAACGTCATGCCTGACACGACACCATGGGCACTGGCCATCGACTTCGGAACGTCGAACACGGCTGCAGCCACGCACGGCGTGGTCGGCATCCGGCCACTGAGCCTCGAGACCAACTCGACGACGATGCCGTCGGCGGTTCTGCTCGCCGGATCGGTGATCGTGGTCGGCCGTGCGGCCGAGAACCAGCGGCGGCTGCACCCGGAGCGCTACGAGGGGGCGCCGAAATCGCGCATCGGCGAGACCAGCATCCTGCTCGGGGAGCAACTGGTCGACCCGGTGCTGCTGGTCTCGCACGTGATCGCCTCGGTGCGCGACAAAGCCCTCGCCCAGTTCGGCCAGGTGATGCCGCATCGGCTGTGGCTGACGCATCCGGCGGCCTGGTCGAACGAGAAGCTCGATGCGCTGGTGCAGGCCGCCGTGCTCGCCGGCTTCGACCGCGCGGCCATCACGCTGGTGGCGGAGCCGATCGCCGCGGTGCACCATTTCGCGCAGGCGATGCATCTCGCGCCCGGTTCGCGGGTCGCGGTGTTCGACTTCGGTGGCGGAACATGCGACGTTGCCGTGCTGGAGCGCACGAGCGACAGCACGCCCGGTTCGGAGTACCGCATCCTCGGCGCCGACGGCGACGCCCACCTCGGGGGCAACGACTTCGACGACCGGCTCTACCAGTGGGTGCTCGCCGAGCTGTCGCAGCAGGGCGAACCCGAGCTGCTCGCCGCCCTCGAGGCGCCCGCCGGTCTCGGAGCGCGGCTCACGTTGCGAGACGCGGTGCGCGCCGCGAAAGAAGACGTCAGCGCCTATCCGTCGAGCACGATCGCGGTGGGTGCGGGTGGGCGCGAGGCGGCGGTCACCATCACCCGCGTCGAGTACGAGCAGCTCATCGCTCCCGATGTCGAACGCGCCGCGGTGCTGCTGCGACGCGTGCTCGATGCGACCGGCACGCCGCCGAACGCTCTGGAGGCCCTGTATCTCACCGGTGGATCGTCGCGCACGCCGGCGGTGCACCGCGCCGTCGAGGCCGTGATCGGGCGGTCGCCGGTGACGCTCGACGATCCGAAGCTGGTGGTGGCCGAGGGTGCGCTCTTCACGCCGGTGGCCGGCACCGTGCGGGCGACGGCCGGGGGCGCCACCGCGCCCGAGGGGAGCGCCGGTGGGGCGGTGACCGCCGCCGGATTGGGCGCCGCCGGGGTCGGGGCCGGGGCTGCTGCCGCCGCCGCGGGTGCCGTTGCGGGAGCCGCGACGACAGCCCCGCCGAGCGACGCGAGCCGACCGCAATCGGGCGCGATCCCGGTGTATCCGGGTTCCGACGCCGGCGGCGCCGGGGGAGCCATGGCCGGGGGAGCCGTGGCCGGGGGAGGGGGCGCCGTGGTGCCGCCCGGGTCGCTGCCGCCGCAATACCCGGGTGACGTCTGGTCGCCACCGCCACCACCGCCCCGCCGGCCGTGGTACCGCGGGCCGCTCCTCCTGCTGCCGATCCTCGGCGCGGTGGTGGTGCTGATCGTCGTCGTGTCGATCATCGTCACGGCCGTCAACCTCGCCGGCTCGGGCTCGACCGCCGGGGACTCTCCAGCGCCGAGCACCTCCGCCCCGCCCGAGTCCCCGGCTCCCGCGCCCGACCCCGAGGTCACCTGCTGGGACGGCTCCACCGCGCCCGCCGGCTCGTGCCCGGCGGTCACCGGTGCCGAGGGCCTGGAGTGGGCGTTCGACACCACCGACGCCGACTTCCCGCTCGCCTGCCAGACCGCTCCCGACCCGGCCGCCGAAGCCGTCACCGTCGAGCTCTGCAGCTGGAACGACATTGCCGCGACCGTCGAACTCAGCGAGTTCGCGACACCGGCCGACGCCGCAGCGTTCTGGGACGCCTTCGCGGCCGCGAACCTCACCGGTGTCACCGAATCCGATCTGCTGCTCACCGGAGACGACGTGCCGATCGGCACCCTGCGACAGGGCACCTACACGGCGAACGCGTCGGAGTACCAGATCGCGTGCTACACCAAGCTCGCGATGTGCGCGGCGATCTACGGTGCCACCGACGGAGCGACGTTCACGGCGGCCGACCAAAGACTCGGCTACGTCGACGACGCCTCGATCCAGCAGGCGATCGATGACGGGCGATGACCTCGGGCCGCGGCATCCGTCGGGCGACGATGCGGTGGCCCGGCTGCGGCGGCGCCTGAAGCAGTTGTGCGACGACGCCGATCGGCTGACCGCCAACGCCTCGAGGGCCACGACGTCGGGAGTCCGGATGTCGCTGACCGAACCGCTGCGGCTCGCCGTGGTGGGCCGGGTCAAGGCCGGCAAGTCGACGCTCATCAACGCGCTGATCGGCCGCCGGGTCGCTCCGACCGACGAGGCGGAGTGCACCCGTATCGTGACGCATTACCGCCACGGCAGCCCTGAGCGGGGTGAGCTGCACCTGCTCTCCGGCGAGGTCGTGCCGTTGCGGCTCGTGCACGGACGGCTCCCCGACGAGCTCGGGCGGCCCGTCGACGAGGTCTCGCACGCCGTCGTGCACCTGCCGGAGCGGGCGCTCGAGGGGTTCACCCTCATCGACACCCCGGGGCTGTCGACCACCACCGCCGAGAACGAGCGCGCCACCCGCCGCGCCATCCTGGGCGAGGGGGGTTCGGTGCACGCCGATGCCCTGATCTATGTCTTCAGCGACGTGCAGTTCGCCGACGACGTGAGGTTCCTCGCCGAGTTCGCGGCGGTGTCGGGCAAGGCGTCGAGCTCGACCGCGGCGTCGATCGGTGTCTTGAGCCACGCCGACACCTTCGGGAGCGGGGCGTGGGGACCCACCGACCCCGTGGCCGACGCCACGGAGTTCGCGGCCGGGCTGGCCCGCCAGCGAGCAGCGGAGCTCGGCGAGGTGCTGGCGGTGGCGGGCAACCTGGGCGAAGCCGGCGCCGCGGGGCTCGTGACCGAGCAGAACGCCCGCGATCTCGCCGCGTTCGCCTCGGCGACCGACGACGACCTGCGCTACCCGCTGCCGGCGGACGACGCCGGGATCACCGCGCTGCGCGAGCGCGTGGGCGACTACGGCCTGCGGTTCGGGCGCGAGCGCGCGCGCCAGGGCGCCGGCGCGTTGAGCCGCTGGCTGATCGACGTCTCCGGTGCCGACGCCCTCTTCCACGCGCTCGAGCATCGGTACGTGCGCCGCGAGGCCCAACTCAAAGCGCGCCAGGCGCTCGACGAGCTGCGTGACGCGCCGGTCGGAGCCGCCGAGCGGCTCGACCTGCTGCGGTTGATCGACGGAGCGCGGTCAGACGCCGAGCTGCATCTGCTGAACGAGCTCGAGGCCTGGGAGGCCCTCGTCGCGCGGCATCCGGGGCACCCCCTCGTGGGCGAGCTCGAGCGGATGATGGAGGCCCGCGACGACGCGGCGCTCGTGGGCGTGGCCCCGGGTTCCGCGCCGGCCGACGTGCGCGGCGCCGCGCTGGCCCTGGCGTCGCAGGCTCAACGCGAGGCCGCGCTGACGGGCGATTCGCTCATCGTGAGCGTGCAACGGGTGCGGTCGCGCTCGTTCACCCTCGTGCTCGAGCGGCTCGAGGCCGCGGGCACCTCGGTGCCGCGGATGACGTGATCGCGCCCGCCGCGCTCAGTAGTCGTCGCCGACCTCTTCGTAGTGGTAGCCGTCGGGCAGAAGCCACACGCCCCCGGTGACCTCCTGGGAGTTGTAGATGTCGTTCACGATGGCACCGTTGCCCGGATCGTTCCAGAGCCGCTCGTCGAGCAGCGGATCGGGGTTGGCGGCCGGGCCCACGACCGTGACGAAGGCGGGGTCGGGCACGCCGTTCTCGTCGACGTCGTCGATCTGCCGGTCGAACACGCCGTCGCCGTTGTCGTCGATCGACACCGAGTCGATCACGCCGTTGCCGTTGCGATCGCTCGAGAAGGTCTCGAAGGTGCCGTTGCCGTCGGTGTCGAGGTCGATCACGTCGACCGCGCCGTTCTGGTCGAGGTCGAGCGCGTAGACGTCGATCGCCCCGTTGCCGTCGGTGTCGAGCTGCACGGTGTCGGCCACCCCGTCGCCGTTCTGGTCGAAGAAGCCGGGGTCGGCGATGCCGTCACCGGTTGCATCGAAGCCGAGCCGTTCGTAATCGGTCATCGTTCTCTCCGTTCTCATCGAGCTGCGCGCTCATTCGCACAGTGATGAGATGCACCGACGCCGCGATATGTTCCCGCCGGCTCGGAGCCTGCGTCAGGAGCGGCCGTGCACCGGTCGCCCGGCCGCGTAGACCTCGTGCACGACCCACTGGTCGTCGAGCAGCACGGCGTCGGCGGCGAAGCCGGGCCGCAGGTAGCCGAACTCGTCGTCGCGGCGGATGGCGCGCGCGGGTGTCGCGGTGAGCGCCGCGACCGCGAGCACGGGGTCGACGCCCGACACCTCGACGGCCCAGCGCAGCGCGGCGTCTTGCGTGAGGGTGGAACCCGCGATGGTCGAGGTGCCCGAGAGCAGGGCGCGACCATCGCTGACGCTGACGTTGAGCGAGCCGAGGCGGTAGTGGCCGTCGCTGGAGCCGGCGGCGGCCATGGCATCGGTGATCATCACGATGCGGTGCGGGGCGATGAGGAACGCCATCTTCACGACATCCGGATGCACGTGGAACCCGTCGACGATGAGCTCGAGGGCGATGCGGGGGTCGTCGAACGCGGCGACCACCGGTCCGGGTTCGCGGTGCCGGATGCCGGGCATGGCGTTGAAGGCGTGCGTCAGCAGGGTGGCGCCGCGCGCGAACGCCTCTTTCGTCAGCGCGAGGTCGGCGTCGGTGTGCCCGATGGCCACCACGACCCCCGCGTCGACGAACGCGTCGATCGCGTCGAGCGAGCCGGGCAGCTCGGGCGCGATGGTGATCTGCACCAGGCGGCCGTGCGCGCGGGCGAGGATGGTGGCCACGTCCGCGGCCGTCGGCGAACGCAGGAAGTCGGGGTTGTGGGCTCCACGGTGGTTGCGGGCGAGATAGGGGCCCTCGAGGTGGGCGCCGAGGATGAGGGGGTCGGCCTCGGCGAGCGTCGCGATGGTCTCGAGGCTCACGAGCAGCGACGGCAGCGGGTTGGCCACCAGCGAGATCACCGAGCGGGTGGTGCCGTGGCCGCGGTGCATGGCGAGGGCGGCCTTGATCGCGTCGGGACCGTCGTCGAACGACCAGCCGCCGCCGCCGTGCGAATGCAGGTCGAGAAAGCCGGGGGTGAGCCATCGCCCGGCCGCGTCGACCACGGTCGTGCCGGCGACCACGCGGCTCCGCCAGGAGTCGCCCGTACCGACCTCGCCGATCACGTCGCCGTCGAAGAGCACCCAGAACCGCTCCACCACGCCGTCGCCGTCGACCTTGCGGGCGCCGTGCACGACGGTGGTCACCGGAACTCCTTGCGGCCGGCGATCACACCGCTGACGACCGCGAGCACGCCGAACACGAGCGCGATGATCGGCTGCTCGAGCATCAGCCAGGCGAGCGCGGCCGAGCCCATCACCACGATCTCGACGAGCGCCTTGCCGAAGGCGTCGATGTGGATGACGGCCCGGGGGGAGCGGAACACCGCCCAGACGACGATGGCGAACAACGGGGTCGCGATGCCGAACGCGATGTTCCACGGGAACGGCCACGCCACGAAGCCCCAGAACGCGAAGGTGAAGAAGGCGAACAACTCCAGCAGCAGTCGCAGCACGTCGTTGAAGCCGAGCCGGGTGTCGGGGGGTTCTTCTTGCACGGAGTCAATGGTAGGGCAGCCCCGTGCTCCGCTCAGAAGTCGGTCGAGTCGGGTTCCGGCGACGCCGTCGCGGTGCTGATGGGTGGGCGGGGCCGGCGCTCGTGGATGGCGGCGCCGGTGGCGAGGTTGATCTCGCGCGGGAGCCCGGCATCCGACTGCTTCACCGACGAGATCCAGATGGATTCCGGGTGCACGTCGACGCCGGCGCGCACGTCTTCGGCGGTGCGCAGTTTCGCCACCCGGTGGATGCGGTTGGCGAAACCGAGCTTGACGGTGACGTCGGTCGCCGTCAGCACGATCATGATCACCGTGGTGAGCACGCCGCTCGCCCCGAACAACGGGAGGAAATAGACGATCGGGTAGACCACCCAGCCCGTGAGCAGCACGAGAGTCGCCCGGGTCAGCAGCGCCTGGGCCTCGGGAGTCAGCACCGCCCGCGACTCGCGCACCGCCCGCAGCAGCACCGCCACCGCGACCGCGCCGAACGCCACTCCCGCCAGCGCCCAGAGCACGAACGGCAGCATGCCGGTGCCGTCGTCGATCACGATGGCGCCGAGAAACCCGCAGAAGATCATGGCGCCCGACGAGACCAGGGCGATCGCGCGGCTTCGACGCGAGACGGAACCGGCGATGCCGCAGACGGCGAGCAGCTCCATGGTGAGCAGGGGCACGCTCACCGTCCAGCCCATGTAACGCGCCGCGAACACGTCGATCGCACTGCCGTTCGGCATCCAGCCCGCGTCGACGGGGTCGTAGGCGGCGAAGAAGGTGGCCGTGAGCAGCAGGTAGGTCAGCAGGGCCACGGCGAGCATTCCTATGCGGGCCGTCACGGCGGTGCGGTAACGCGATCCGACCTCGTTGCGGGTCACCCAGCTGCGGATGAGCCCGGCGGTGAAGGCGAGCACGGCGACGACGAGCACGTAGACGACGAGCTGGTGCTCGCCGGCGGTGAGGCCCACGGTCCACGGCGGCTCAAGGTTGGCGATGAGCACTGCGCTCCTTCGTTCCGGGTTCCGCGGTGAAGAACAGGCCGCCGCCGCTGTTGGCCGACTTCATCAGCACGTCGATCCACTCGCGGTTGATCACGGGCGCGCGGCTGCCGAGAAAGCGGTAGAACAGTGTGCTGCTCGTGTCGAGCCAGATGGTGCTGCGCCCGCTGCCGACGTCGACCGAGTCGTTCCACGAGAAGACGAAGCTCTCGCGCCGGCGCAGTTTCGCCGTGATGACGATCTGCAGATGCGCCAGGGCGCGGTCATCGAAGCTGATCTCCATGCTCGGGCTGCCGTAAAGCAATGTGCCCATGGGGGCTCCTTGATTAAGGCCACCCTACTCGCGCTGGCCGGCGTCACCGACCAAACGGCAATGTTTCGAGTTTGTAAAGACTGCTCGCAAATCGCTCGAGCATCTTGTGCCCGGTATGTTCGTAAGCTTTACTAACAAACATGACTGCATCGGAAGTGCAGCGAAGCTCTTCCCGCACCGACCCGTCGGCTCCGCTGACGACCGGCCAGGGCTTCGCACACGGAAAAGCCCCCCAGACACGCGTGCTGCGGCCGAGTGCGAAGGTGCTTCCCGAACACGCCCGTGGTCACAACCGCTCCCTGGTGCTGCAGACCCTCTACCGCGACGGCCGCCGCAGCCGCGCCGACATCGCCCGGCAGACCGGCCTCACCCGGGTGACCGTCTCGGCCCTCGTCGCCGACCTCATCGCCGACGGGCTCGTGGTCGAGCTCGGTCAGCGCGAAGAGACCCGCCCGGGCAAACCCGCCACCCTGCTCGACCTCGACCGCGCCGCCTTCGTGATCGTCGGCCTCGACCTCTCGGAGCACGCCACCTTCTCGGGCGCCCTGCTCGACCTCGACGGCGCCATCAGCGCCCGCGCCGAGGTGCAGCTGGCCGGCAGCACCGGCGACGACGCGGTGCAGAAGGTGCTCGCTCTCGCCCAGCAGCTCGTCGAGCTGGCCACCGCGCCGATCCTCGGCATCGGTGTGGGGTCGCCCGGTGTCGTCGACCTCGGCGGCGTCGTGCTCTCGGCGCCGAACCTCGGCTGGAACGGGATGCCGCTGCAGAGCATCCTGGCCGACCGCTTCGGTCTTCCCGTGGTCGTGGCGAACGACGCGAACGCCGCCATCCTCGCTGAGCACAGCTTCGGCGGCGCCGAGAGCGACGCCATGCTGATCAAGATCGGCCACGGTGTCGGTGCCGGCCTGCTGCTCGGCGGCACGCCCCTGTTCGGCAGCCGGTTCGCGGCCGGCGAGATCGGCCACGTCGTCGTGGGCACCGACGGGGGAGCGGTCTGCGCCTGCGGAAAGCGGGGCTGTCTCGAGACGTGGCTCAGCATCCCGAACCTGATCGAACGACTGGAACGGCCCGAGAACGCCGGCGACGCCGACCGCGACGCCGTGCTGCGCGAGGCCGGGCAGCGCCTCGGCATCGCCCTCGCCCCGGTCGTGGGCGCTCTCGACCTCGGCGAGGTCATTCTGAGCGGGCCCACCGAACTCCTCGACGGACCGCTCGCGAAAGCGACCGTCGAGACACTGCGACAGCGCACGATGGCCGAATTCCACGGCTCTCTGACGCTTCGGATGACCACGCTCGGGCAGGACATCGTTCTGCGCGGCGCGGCCGTCATGGTCCTCTCCGGACAACTCGGGGTCTCGTAAGCGGCCCTCGCACCACCTGCACCTCACTCAGCCGGTGCCCAGCCGGCAACCATCGCCCTAGGAAAGGTAGAAAACAATGAGGAAGAAGACACTCGCTGTCACCGCCCTCGGAGTCACGGCGGCTCTCGCGCTCGCCGGGTGCGCCGGAGGCAGCTCGTCGGGGTCGGACCAAGGTTCGTCGGACAGCGCCGACATCCGCGTCTGGCTGAACGGCACCGACACTCCGGATGCCGCACGCGACTACCTGAAGACCACGTTCGAGTCGGAGCATCCGGGCTCCACCCTCACCATCGAAGAGCAGTTCTGGACCGGGCTCGTCGACAAGCTCACCACCAACCTCTCGGGGTCGGACAGCCCCGACGTGGTCGAGGTCGGCAACACCCAGGCGGCGGCGTTCACGTCGGCCGGTGCGTTCCTCGACCTCACCGACAAGTACGACGAGCTCGGCGGCGACGACCTGCTGCCCGGCTTCGTCGAGGCGGGCACGTACGACGGCAGCTTCTATGCGGCGCCCTACTACTCGGGAGCGCGTCTGGTGTTCTACAAGAAGGACCTGCTCGCGAACGCCGGCCTGACGGTGCCCACCACGCTCGACCAGTACATCTCCAACGGCGTCGCGCTCGCCCAAGCGAATCCCGGCGTCTCGGGCATCTACTTCCCCGGCCAGGACTGGTACAACGCCCTTCCCTACATCTGGGAGAACGGCGGCGAGATCGCCACGCAGGACGGCGACACCTGGACGTCGAGCTTCTCGAGCCCCGAGTCGATCGCCGGCCTGGAGCAGGTGCAGGAGGTCATGACCCAGGCCTCGGTGGCCCCGAAAGACGGCAACGAGACCGACCCGCAGGTTCCGTTCTGCGAGGGAACCGTCGCCAACCTCTCGGCGCCGAGCTGGGTGAAGGGCTCGATCCTCGCCCCCGCCGACTCGGATGCGCCCGGCTGCCCCGACCAGGAGGCCAACCTCGGCGTCTACGCGCTGCCCGGTAAAGACGGCGGCGCGGCCCACGTCTTCGCCGGCGGCTCGAACATCGCCGTCGCGGCCAAGTCGGCCCACCCCGACCTCGCCACCGACGCCCTCGAGATCATGCTGAGCGACGACTACCAGACGATCCTCGGCGAGAACGGCCTCGTGCCGGCCAAGGTGTCGCTCGCCTCGACCCTCGGCACCGATGACGTCGCCACCGCGATCGCCGAGGCGGCCGCGAACGCGAAGCTCACCCCGGCGTCGCCGAAGTGGGCGGATGTCGAGGCATCCGGAGCGCTGCAGGACTTCTTCGTGTCGATCGCCCAGGGCGGCGACGTGAAGAGCCTGGCGAAGGAGCTCGACGCCAAGATCGACGGCATCCTCAACTCCTAGAGCCGGAGCGCCGCCGAGAGAACAACCTGACGGTGGCCGTGCGCGAACACGGCCACCGTCAGCCCAGATGCCCATCGCCCTAGGAAGGTGGTGAGCACACCGCAATCGTAATGGGAGACCTCGCATGACCTCGTCTGTGATGCTCGTTCGGGAACACGAATCCGGCGGGGTTCAGGAGCTGCCGCTCTCGACCGGGCCGAAGAAGAAACGCGGCCCGTCCCGGGCCAAGGCCGGCCGGTTCACGCCCGGGGTGCTGCTGCTGCCCGCCCTCGTCATCCTCGCCGTGGTGATCGGGTGGCCCCTGATCCAGCTGTTCGTCATGTCGTTCCAGGAGTTCGGCCGGGCCCAGGTGTTCGGCGCCGATGCCCCGTTCGTCGGGTTCGACAACTACGCCCGTGTGCTCGGCGACCCGCAGTTCTGGGCGGTGCTCGTGCGCAGCATCCTGTTCTGCCTCGCCAACGTCGTCACGGCGATGGTGCTCGGCACCCTCGTGGCGCTCTTGATGAACAGGGTCAACAGGTTCTTCAAGGTGCTCGTGTCGGTGGGGCTGCTGCTCGCGTGGGCGATGCCTGCCCTGACCGCCACCATCGTGTGGGGGTGGATGTTCGACACGCAGTACGGCGTGGTGAATTACCTGCTCGAAGCGGTGTCGGGCCAGGACTTCACCAACCACTCGTGGCTGATCGACCCGTTCTCGTTCTTCGTGGTGGCGACCATCATCGTCACCTGGGGCGCGGTGCCGTTCGTGGCGTTCACCATCTTCGCCGGTCTCACGCAGGTGCCCGACGAGGTGCTCGAGGCCTCGCAGCTCGACGGCGCGGGAGCCTGGCAGCGTTTTCGCCTGATCGTCTTCCCCTACCTGCGCTCCATCTTCGTGGTGGTCATCATCCTGCAGGTCATCTGGGACCTCCGGGTGTTCACCCAGATCTTCGCGCTGCAGGGCATCGGCGGCATCAAGGAGCAGACCTCGACGCTCGGCGTCTACATCTATCAGACCTCGCTCGGCAAGGGCGACTACGGCACGGGCGGCGCGATCGCCGTGATCATGGTGCTGCTCATGGTGGCCATCTCGATCTTCTACGTGCGCCGAAGCCTGAAGGAGGAGGAGTCATGAAGCTCTCCCGCAAGCGCACCACCGGCATCCTGCTCGGCGCGGCATCCGTCGTCGTCTTCGCGTTCTCGGTGTTCCCCGTCTACTGGATGGTCAACACGTCGTTGCAGCCGAACAACGAGATCCGTGGCACGGTGCCGAACTTCGTGCCGAAGAGCCTCACCACCGCCAACTTCGAGACGGTGCTGTTCGAGCCGTCGCGGGCGCAATTCCTGCCCGCGCTCGGCAACTCGCTCATGGTCACCGTGTCGACCGTCGTCGTCGCGCTCGTGTTCGCGTTCCTCGCGTCGCTCGCCGTCACGCGCTACCGGTTCAAGAGCCGCAAGACCTTCATCTTCGCCATCCTCATCATCCAGATGATCCCGGCCGAGGCCATGATCGTGTCGACCTACCGGGTGCTCGACGGCTGGGGGCTCCTCAACACGATCGCGGGGCTCACGCTGGTGTACGTGGCCACCGTGCTGCCGTTCACCATCTGGACCCTCCGCGGCTTCGTGAACGGGGTGCCGGTCGAGCTCGAGGAGTCGGCCATGATCGACGGCTGCTCGCGCACCGGAGCGTTCTGGCGCATCACGTTCCCGTTGCTCGCCCCCGGGCTCGTGGCCACCGGTGTGTTCGGGTTCATCCAGGCCTGGAACGAGTTCTTGCTGGCTCTCGTGGTGAACTCGCGGCCCGAGATGATGACGCTGCCGGTGTGGCTGCGCACGTTCCAGCAGACCACCGGCACCACGAACTGGGCGGCCATCATGGCCGGCTCGACGCTCATGGCCATTCCCGTGATCGTGTTCTTCCTGTTGGTGCAGGGGCGCATGACCTCGGGGCTCGTGAGCGGGGCGGTGAAGGGATGAGCTGGTCGGTTCGGTCGCTGCCGGTGCGCCGCGACATCCTGAGCACCCTGCTGCCCGGGTTCGTGGGCACGACGCTGCCCGAGTGGGTCGAGCGGATGCTGCGCGAGGGGCTCGGCGGGGTGTGCCTGTTCGGTGAGAACGTCGTGTCGCCCGATCAGGTGCGCGCGCTGACCGCGGCGGTCTACCGGGCGAACCCCGACGCGCTGATCGCGATCGACGAAGAGGGCGGCGACGTGACCCGGCTCTTCTACGACCGGGGGTCACCGTTCCCCGGCAATGCCGTGCTCGGCAGGCTCGACGACCTGGCGGCGACCACCGCGGTGGCGTCGGCCGTCGGGGCGGAGCTGCGCGCCGTGGGCGTGAACGTCGACTTCGCTCCGGATGTCGACATCAACTCGAACCCGCGCAACCCGGTCATCGGCATCCGCAGCTTCGGCGACTCGCCCGACCTCGTCGCTCGGCACAGCGCCGCCTGGGTGATGGGGCTGCAGCGGCACGGGGTGGCGGCGAGCATCAAGCACTTTCCGGGTCACGGAGACACCGCGCAGGACTCGCACCTCGCCCTGCCGACGGTCGACGTGCCGCTCGAGACGCTCCGCGCCCGCGAGTTGCGGCCGTTCGCCGCGGCGGTGGCGGCAGGGGCGATGACCGTGATGACGAGCCACATCCTGCTGCTGCAGCTCGACCCCGAGCAGCCGGCGACGTTCTCGCCGCGGGTGCTGCAGGGGGTGCTGCGCGACGAGCTCGGGTTCGACGGGGTGATCGTGAGCGACGCGCTCGACATGGTGGGGGCGAGCGGGGTGATCGGCATTCCGGCGGCCGCCGTGCGGGCGCTCGCCGCGGGGTGCGACCTGCTGTGCATCGGCACGAAGAACACCGAGCAGCAGCTCGACGAGATCGTGGAGCGGGTCGAGGCGGCCGTCGCGGGCGGGGAGCTCGAGGCGTCGCGGATCGCCGACGCGAACGCGCGGCTGAGGGCGCTCGTGGCGGCGGTGGGAGCGTCGGCTGCGGGCGCGGGGGAGCACGGCGCGTTGCCCGACGCCGACCGGGTGGCGGAGGCGTTCGCGATCGACGTGGCGGCCGACGCCGATCTGGGCGGGGCCGGGTGGCACGTCGTGCGGGTCGACACGATCGCCAACATCGCGGTGGGGGTCGTGCCGTGGGGGCCGTTCCGGGCGCTGGTCGAGGCCGGGTCAGACCTGCCGGTGCACGAGGTCGACGAGAGGTCGTGGCGCGAGAGCATCGGGCATATTCCCGAAGCGGCATCCGTTCTCGTCATCGGAAAAGACAACCAGAGGCGGCCCGAGGTGGTCGCCTTGATCGACGCCCTCCGCGCCCGCCAGCCGCGGATGGTCACCGTCGACATGGGCTGGCCGGGAGACGATCCGGCCTACGCCCAGATCGCCACGTTCGGGGCATCCGCTCTCGTCGGCGAGGCCCTCGCCGGCCTGCTCGCGCGGAAGGGGGTGCGCTCGTGAAGCTCGGGCTCGACATCGGCGGCACCAAGACCGACGCGGTGGCGGTCGACGACGACGGGACCATCGTCGAGCGCGTGCGTCTGGCCACCGGGTTCGGGGCCGACGCCGTCATCGCCACGGCCATGGAGGGCATCGGCCGCATCGCCGAGGCCACGGGCTGCACGCCCGATCGGTTCGAGTCGATCGGGGTCGGCATCCCCGGTCAGGTCGACGCCGTCACGGGCAGCGTCTCGCACGCCGTGAACCTCGGCTTCGACGAACTCGACTTCGGCCATCGTCTCGAACAGCTGCTCGGGCGCGAGGTGAAGGTCGAGAACGACGTCAAGGCTGCCGCGCTCGGCGCGTATCGGCTGATGACGACGGGGCCGGGACTGCCGGCGAGCTCGATGGCCTACCTCAACGTCGGCACGGGACTCGCCGCCGGGCTCGTGATCGACGGGCGCCTGTGGCGGGGGGCGCGAGGAACCGCGGGCGAGATCGGGCACATCCCGGTCGACCCGGGCGGAGTGCTGTGCCCGTGCGGGCAGCGCGGCTGCCTCGAGACCGTGGCGTCGGGGTCGGCGATCGCGCGGCAGTGGCCCACCGACGACCCGATTCCGGTGCGCGCGCTGCTGGCGGCGGCGGATGCCGGCGACCCCGCGGCTCTGGCCGTGCGAACGCTGCTGGTCGACAACATCGCGGCCGCCGTGCGGGTTCTCGTGCTGACCGTCGACGTGGAGCTCGTGGTGATCGGCGGGGGACTCAGCAACCTCGGAGCCTGGCTCCTCGACGAGGTGCGACGGGTTCTGACATCCTGGGCTGAGGAGTCGCCCTTCCTCGCGTCGCTCGGTCTCGAGGGCAGGGTGCAGCTGGTTCCGGCCGGCTTCCCGGCCGCGGCCGTGGGCGCCGCGCTCGTCGGAGCGCCGACCGAGGCCGTGCGCTCGTCGTCGGGCGGCCGAGACGAAGGTGCCGAGCTGGACGGCGACGCCGGGCGCCGGTCAGAAGCCGGCCGAGAAGAGGAGAGAGTCGCCACGTGGCAGAAGTGATCGTCGTCAGCAGCCGTCAGGCCGCCGGAGCCCTGGTCGCCGAGGCCATCGAGCGCCTGGTCGCCACGAAGCCGGATGCCGTGCTCGGCCTCGCGACGGGCGACACGCCCCTGCCGGTCTACCGCGCGCTCGCCGAGCGGGTTCAGGCCGGGCTCGACCTGTCGGGGGTGCGCGGATTCGCGCTCGACGAATACGTGGGCATCGCCCTCGACCACCCGGAGAGCTACCACTCGGTGATCGACCGCGAGGTGGTGCGGCCGCTCGGCCTCACCCCGTCGGCGGTGCACGTGCCCGACGGCCGCCCGCTCGGCATCGAGACCGCGGGCGAGCGCTACGAGACCGCCATCGTGGCCGCGGGTGGCATCGACCTGCAGCTGCTCGGCATCGGAACCGACGGTCACATCGGCTTCAACGAGCCCGGTTCGTCGTTCGCGTCGCTCACCCGCGTCAAGACCCTCACCCGGCAGACCCGCGACGACAACGCCCGGTTCTTCGACTCGGTCGACGACGTGCCGGTGCACAGCATCACGCAGGGGCTCGGCACGATCCTGCGCGCCAAGCGCCTGGTGCTGCTCGCCTTCGGCGCCGGAAAGGCACACGCGGTGGCCGCCGCGGTCGAGGGCCCGCTCACGGCGAGCGTGCCGGCATCCGCGATTCAACTGCACCCGCGCGCGACCGTCGTGGTCGACGAGGAGGCCGCCAGCATGCTCACCGAGCTGGACTACTACCGCGAGGCGTTCGCCCAGAAGCCGGTATGGGATCCCGTAGTGCTGTAGTCGGACTGCACGCCGCCGCCTCTGCGGCGTGCCTTGCGGTGAGGTGAGTCGGGGTCGGGGTGTTTTGCGCTCCCTTCGCCGATCGCGACGAGCGTGGTCGCCGCGATCTGCTTTCCGTTGCACCCGACCCCAGCTCACGCCGAGAAGTCACTTTTCGTTGCGTTCGGCCCCGTTTTGCACCGAATGTTGACGTCTCGCGGGCCCAGGTGTCTCGCGGTGTCGGCGGGTTTGGCCCCGCGTGCCCCATCCCGCGCCGAGAAGTCACTGTTCGTTGCATTCGGCCCCGTTTTGCGCCGAATGTTGACGTCTCGCGGCCCCGGGTGTCGCGTAGTGCCGGCGGGTATGGCTCGCGGCGCCCGCACCACCGAGCTCGTTGGCGCGCCGCTGGTGGGTTCAGTCGATGGGGGCGGAGGGGCGGGGGGAGAGGCCGGCCAGGTCGTAGGCGGCGTCGATGGCGCGCATGTCGGTGAGGGCGGAGGCGGTGGTGGTCACGTAGGGGGCGCCGTTGCGCACCGAGTCGGCGAAGGCGCGCATCTGGTAGATGAAGCTGCTGGTGCGGCCAAGTTCCTCGACGCGGGTGCTGTCGCGCGTGAACACCATGATGCGGTCGTCGGTGTGCACGTAGCTGAGGTTCGGCTGGTGCACCGTGCCCTTCGACCCCACGACCGTGATCACGAAGTGCTGCGGCCCGATCAGGCTCATCTCGGCGGTGGCGGCTACGCCTCCGGGGAGTTCGTAGGTCAGCTCCGACCAGGCGTCGACCTCGGGATGCGTGCCGTCGAGGTGACCGGTCTTCGCCGTCGCGAGTTGCGGTGCCCCACCGAGGTCGGCGGCGAGCGTGTGGATCACGTCGATGCAGTAGACCCCCAGATCCATCAGCGACCCACCCGCCAGCGGATACGACCAGCGGATGTCGGAGATGTCGGGCACGGGCACCGACATGACCGCGCGGATGTGCTGCACGTCGCCGATCTCACCCGACTGCACGATCTGCTGCAGCCGCCGGAACACGGGGTGGTAGCGGTAGTGCAGCCCGTCGAACACCACGAGCTCGGGATGCTCCTGCGCGGCCAGGTGCACCTGCTCCGCCTCGGCCGCGTTGCTCGCGAACGGCTTCTCGCCGAGAACATGCTTGCCGGCGGCGATCGCGGCGAGGTTCCAGGGGGTGTGCAGCCCGTTCGGCAGGGGGTTGTAGACCGCTTCGACCTCGGGGTCGGCGACGAGCGCGGCGTAGTCGTCGACCACGCGCTCGATGCCGTTCTCACGCGCGTAGACCTCAGCCCGATCGCGGTCGCGAGCGGCCACCGCCACGACCCGGGCGCCGATGTCGCGCGCGGCCGGAAACAGCGTCATGTCGTTGATGCGCGCGGCTCCCAGCACCCCGATGCGCAATGGCTCGTCGTTGGTCATGTCACTCCCTTGTGAACTCGATCTGTGAACAGTCACTTTACAGATTCAGTGCCACTGCACAAGAGGATGACGTCAATACGGCAGCGTCGCCGGC
Source organism: Herbiconiux daphne (assembly GCF_024979295.1). Classification (GTDB taxonomy): domain Bacteria; phylum Actinomycetota; class Actinomycetes; order Actinomycetales; family Microbacteriaceae; genus Herbiconiux; species Herbiconiux daphnes. Next base: position 530,522 of record NZ_JANLCJ010000001.1, read on the forward strand.
TGCAGCATCGACGACGAGTCGCCCACGAGCGACACGTCGCGCGGGTCGAGGCGCAGCACCTCGGTGCCGTCGGCGATCTCGGCGAGCGGCACCCAGAAGATGCTCGGGCTCCGCGTCGAACCGAAGTAGTAGACGCCGTTGGTGAGATCGGCGCCCGACTGCCACCAGGTCGGGTAGACGCCGCCGTCGGAGTAGGGCGCGCCGTAGGGCGACACGTTCGCGATCAGCTGGAAGACGCCGGCCACCGCCTCGACCTCGTTCTCGGGTTCGGGCAGATAGTGCAGAAAATAGGATGCCCGCACGAACCGGTCGAGGCTCGAGATGTCTCCGGGCGGGGGCAGCTCGCCGCCGAACGGGCGGTATTCGGCGAGGTTCGCGAGCTGCTTGTCGAGCGACGGCGAGTTCGCCATGACCGTGTATTCCGGGCCGTGGTGCACCACGAGCCGCCCGCCGATCGGCTCGATGATCGCGGAGTCGCCCGAGGCGTCTTCAAGCGCGATGTGCACCCCCATCTCCTGGTCGCGCAGCTGCTGCGAGTGGATGCGCACGGTGTCGATGGCGGCGACGGCCTCGGCCACCGTGGCGAAGTTGTCGAGCAGGTACTGCACCCAGATCGCGTTCGAGATGACCGGGCGCTCGTCGGGCGCGGGGTATTCGACCTCGTCGAGATCGAGGTAGAGACCGTGAGCGGCGAGGCCCTTCTCGTTGAGGCCGTCGACCGTGCCGATGCCCCACATGCTCACCGAGACGCTGGAGTACCGCGAGGTCCACGCGAGCGAGCGCTCGCCGGCGTTGCCCGTGCGATCCGTGCCGCGCGGAACGAACCACAGCTCGGGCTCGTCGCTCACCGCCCAGTCCATGCAGCGGCTCACCGTCTTGGCGACGGCGTTGTCATTCCAGAAGATTCGGGTGCACATGCGGTCAATCTACCCGTCTATCGGTGAGGAACCCGGCGTCGGCTGAGGACCAATTCCGCGACGACGCCAAAGGACGCCCCGACCAATGTCGCCGAGACCAGGAGCCAGCCCTTGTCGCCAGAATTCCGCCTTCTGCAGCAGTCGATGATCGACATACGACACGACTGGTCCGAACCCTTCGGTAAGCAGACCCGGATTGATGCGCCAGGTGCTCTCGCTCTCGAGGCCGCCCGTCAGGATCGCTGCGCCTGTCTCGTCGACAACGCCCATCAGCCCACTGAAGTCGGGGATCGCGCCCAGAACGACCGTGCCGTTCAGAGCGAACGGGGTGAACGCTATCAGAGAGGTATTGCTCCCAGTCGTCGCAACCGAAGGTGCTTGGACGGCGAAATAAGGGCCTGACTGCGCAGCGTTGTCCTCGTCGACCGCGACCGTGATCCGGGCGACTGGAACAGTCCATCCAGCGTCAGCCGGATGTGTGATGAAGAGGGTCTCCAGGAACTCCAGCTGCACGACGGAGGCGCCGGATGTTGACGGGAAACCACGGTCGTCGTGTGAGGTCGGCGATTCATCCTCCAGCATGGTCGCGGTCGCGCCGGTCGAGGAGGTGAAGGCGGCCCGGACCAGAGGATCGGGTCCACCGCTGAGGTCCCGGGTGGCGATGTCGAAGTTCGAGCCATCGGCCGACCCGCTGAACGCGAGCTGCACAATCAACGGATCCGCCTCGCAATCCGTTCCGCAGTCCACGTATCCCGTCTTCGGTGCCCGCACCTCGAGGACATATGCCTCACGGTGGGAACCCGTCAGATGCATCTCCAAGGCGAAGTCGAGCTTGAGGGATTTCCGCGTCGACGAGCTGATCTCGATTCGGCCGGCCTCGATTCCTGCCACGTCCCCCTGCTTAGCTGTGGAGAGGACGGCAGCCGGTGGAGAGGCGAGGAATCTGTCCGCTGCGACGAAGGTAGCTGCCCCGAGCGCGTTCAGGGCAGCCGCCGTTACAAGCCGGATGCGAGTAGAGGCACCCAAGGCGACCTCGGCCACGGGCGCATCATTGCTGCGCAGCCGGACCGGCTGGCGGTCGACCTTTCGCGCGCTTCGGCGATCCTTTCGGCGTCTGTGTGCCAATTCGATCTCTCCGCGGCCGGGAAATGAGGTCAGTCCGGCATGCGCTTCGAAAACGGTACCGTCCGGGAAGGAGTCCTTGACGGACATCGACTCCACTTACGTAGGGCCCTCGAGGCAATGCAGTATCGGATGGGGCCGTATGGGCGGGCGCGGTCAGCGGAAGATGATGGTGCGGGCGCCGTCGAGCAGCACCCGGTCTTCGGCGAACCACTTCACGGCCTGGGTGAGCGTGCGGCTCTCCTCGTCCTGCCCGATGGCCACGAGTTCGGCGGGCGTGCGGGTGTGGTCGACGCGCACCACGTTCTGCTCGATGATCGGGCCCTCGTCGAGGTCGCTGGTGACGAAGTGGGCGGTGGCGCCGATGAGCTTCACGCCCCGGGCGTGAGCCTGCTTGTAGGGGTTCGCCCCCTTGAAGCCGGGCAGGAACGAGTGGTGGATGTTGATCAGCCGCCCGGCCAGGCGGTCGCACAGCTCGGGCGAGATGATCTGCATGTAGCGCGCGAGCACCACGAGCTCGATGTCGTGCTCGTCGACGGCGTCGATGACACGCTGCTCGAAGGCCGCTTTGGAGGCGGCATCCGTCACCGGCAGCGACTCGAAGGGCACGTCGTAGAACCCGGCCAGATCGCGCAGCGACCCGTGGTTCGAGAGCACGAGCGGAATCTGCACCGGCAGCTGACCGGCCCGCTGCCGGAACAGCAGGTCGTTCAAGCAGTGCGCGGCGGTCGACACCAGCACGAGCGTGCGCAGCGGGCGGCCCACGACGTCGAGCTGCCAGGTCATGCCGTAGCGCTCGACCACCGGTGCCAGAGCCGCTTCGAACTCGCCGCGCGAGGCCTCGGACTCCACCTGCAGCCGCATGAAGAAGCGGCCGGTGTCGGCCGACGAGAACTGCTGGCTCTCGGTGATGTTGCCACCGGATGCCACGACCGCACCACTCACCGCGTGCACGATTCCCGGCAGATCGGCGCAGACGAACGTGAGCACCCAGTGATTGCGCGGCAACGCCACGAGCGAACCTCCTCTTGCCCGCGAGGGCTTCTCAGCTAGAATAGTCAGTGGTCGCGCGGGTATCGTTCGGCCACGGGCATGTACGAAGTCGTCACCGTCTTGCGAGTCCGCGATCTGAGGATCGAACCCGCCACGGTGCTTCAGGTCGTCAGGACAGGCACTCGAGCCTCCTCTGTCCGCCGAATTTCGAGTTGTCTTCGAATGGTGCGCACTCTGTGACCACAACTTTGCCGCAGACCGGATCCCAGCCGGTCGTCACGCGTTTTCCCTGGGGCGGGATGATCGTTCTCGCCACCGCCGTGTTCCTCTCGGTGACCGCCGAGATGATCCCCACCGGCCTGCTGCCCGAGATGAGTTCGAGCCTCGGTGTCTCCGAGTCGCAGACCGGACTGCTGATCAGCTTCTTCGCGTTCGCGGTGGTGCTGACCAGCGTGCCGCTGACCTTCCTCTTCCGCCGGGTGCCGCGGCACCGCCTGGTGATCGGCGTGCTCGTGGTCATCGCGACCTCGAGCATCGTGGGCGGTCTCGCGCCGAGCTTCGAGGTGCTCGCCGGCGCGCGCGTGCTCGGCGGGATGGCGCACGGTGTGTTCTGGGGCGTGGTCGGCGCCTACTCGGCGCACCTCGTGCCCAAGGAGCAGATCGGCCGCGCGGTGGCCATCACCACCGGCGGCGGAACGCTCGCGTTCGTGCTCGGCGTGCCGCTCGCCACCACGGTCGGCCACGCTTTCGGCTGGCGCACGCCGTTCCTCGGCATCGGCGCGCTCGCGCTGGTAGGGGCCGTCTTCATCTGGTTGCTGCTGCCGCGGGTCGACCACCGCAAGCACCTGCCGGTGTCGACGAGCACCGCCGCGATCCGGGCCCAGCGTCGCAAGGGCCCGCTCGATCCCACCATCCCGGTCGTGGCACTCATCTGCATCCTGGTGGCCGTGGTGATGATCGGCAACTACGCGTTCTACACCTACATCGCCCCGTTCCTGATCGGCGAGATGGGTGTTCCCGAGGGTCAGGTCGGGTTGCTGCTGCTCGTCTACGGCGTGGCCGGTGCCATCGGCGTGCTGACTGCGGGAGCCGCTTTCGGGCGCCGGCCGGCCACAGGGCTGCTGGTGGCGCTCGGAGTGACCGGGGCATCCGTTCTCGCCCTCGCGCTGTTCGCCGCGAACCCCGTGATCGCCATCGCCGCGTTCTTCGTGTGGGGGGTCGCCTTCGGCGTCATCCCGACCCTGCTGCCGACGCAGCTGATGCGCGAGGCGTCGCCGGCGATCCGCGACACCTCGAGTGCGTTCTACTCCACCGCGTTCAACGCCGGCATCGGCCTGGGTGCTCTCGTCGGCGGGTTCTTCCTCGACGCACTCGGGCTCACGTCGCTGCCCTGGATCTACCTCATCGGCCTCGTTCTGGGCATCGCGCTGCTCGCCGTGACCCCGGCTCTCACTCGCCGCGCACAGCGCTCCTGAGGTAAGCTGACCGCGTCGCAACTGGCGTTCAGATGGGGTCACCATCGGGAAGCGACGGACAGGGATTCGGCCGCGCGCCTGGGTCGATACGGATCCCGTATTCTCTAGTCCGTCACGCCGAAAAGGAGCCCGCCATGTCCGACACCTTCAATGCCCCGTTGGCTGAGGTCGATCCCGAGATCGCCGAAGTTCTCGAGCTCGAACTGGGCCGCCAGCGCGGCACGCTCGAGATGATCGCGAGCGAGAACTTCGTGCCCCGCTCGGTGCTGCAGTCGCAGGGCTCCGTGCTCACCAACAAGTACGCCGAGGGCTATCCGGGCCGCCGCTACTACGGCGGCTGCGAGTTCGTAGACATCGCCGAGCAGCTGGCCATCGACCGCGCGAAGTCGCTCTTCGGCGCGGCCTACGCCAACGTGCAGCCCCACTCCGGCGCCACGGCGAACGCCGCCGTGCTCTCGGCGATCGCCACCCCGGGTGACACCATCCTCGGCCTCGAGCTCTCGCACGGCGGCCACCTCACGCACGGCATGAAGCTCAACTTCTCGGGCAAGCTCTACAACGCGGTCGCCTACGGCGTCGACCCCGAGACGTTCCTCGTCGACATGAACGTCGTGCGCGACAAGGCCCTCGAGCACAGGCCGCAGGTCATCATCGCCGGCTGGTCGGCGTACCCGCGCCAGCTCGACTTCGCGGCGTTCCGCGAGATCGCCGACGAGGTGGGAGCCAAGCTCTGGGTCGACATGGCGCACTTCGCCGGACTCGTGGCGGCAGGTCTGCATCCGTCGCCCGTGCCCTACGCCGACGTGGTGTCGTCGACCGTGCACAAGACCATCGGCGGCCCCCGGTCGGGTTTCATCGTGAGCCGCGACCTGGAGCTGGCGAAGAAGCTCAACTCCAACGTTTTCCCGGGCCAGCAGGGCGGCCCGCTCATGCACGTCATCGCCGCCAAAGCGACCGCGTTCAAGCTCGCCGCGACCGACGAGTTCAAAGACCGCCAGGTGCGCACGCTGAGCGGAGCGCGCATCCTGGCCGAGCGCCTCACGTCGGCGGACACCCGTGAGGCCGGCGTCGACGTGCTCACCGGCGGAACCGACGTGCACCTCGTGCTCGCCGACCTGCGCACCTCGGAGCTCGACGGCCAGCAGGCCGAAGACATCCTGCACGAGGTGGGCATCACGGTGAACCGCAACTCGGTGCCGTTCGACCCGCGCCCCCCGATGGTGACGTCGGGCCTGCGCATCGGCACGCCCGCGCTCGCCACCCGCGGCTTCGGCGACGCCGAGTTCACCGAGGTGGCCGACATCATCGCCACCGCGCTGAAGCCCGCGCCCGAGGTGGCCGAGCTGCGCGCCCGCGTGCTGACGCTCACCGACGCGTTCCCGCTCTACCCGGGACTGGCGCAGTGACAGCCGTCACGCTCGACGGGGTCGCCACCGCCAAGGCCATCAAGGCCGAGGTGGCCGAACGCGTCGCCGCGCTGCGCGCGCGGGGTATCGTGCCCGGCCTCGGAACGCTGCTGGTGGGCTCCGACCCGGGCTCCATCTCGTACGTCGCCGGCAAGCACCGCGACTGCGCCGAGGTGGGCATCGAGTCGATCCGGGTCGACCTGCCGGATGATGCGACCGAGGCGGATGTTCGCGCCGCGATCGCCGAGCTCAACGACAATCCCGCGGTCACCGGCTACATCGTGCAGCTGCCGCTGCCGGCGGGCATCGACGAGAACGCGATGCTCGAGCTGATCGATCCTGCCAAAGACAGCGACGGGCTGCACCCCACCAACCTCGGCCGACTCGTGCTCGGGGTCGAGGGGGAGTTGCATTCGCCGCTGCCGTGCACCCCGGCCGGCATCATCGAGATGCTCACCCGCTACGGCGTGACCCTGCCCGGCAAGCACCTGGTGGTGGTCGGACGCGGTCTCACGGTCGGGCGCCCGCTGGGCCTCCTCGCCACCCGCAAGGGCGTCGACGCGACGGTCACGCTCACACACTCCCGCACGCGCGACCTCGCCGCCGAGGTGAGGCGAGCGGATGTCGTGGTCGCGGCGGTCGGCGTGCCCGCGCTCATCCAGCCCGACTGGGTGAAGCCCGGCGCCGCCGTGCTCGACGTGGGCATCACGCGCATCGTCAACGAGGAGACCGGCAAGGCGCGCCTCGTGGGCGACGTCGACCCTCGAGTGGCCGAGGTCGCGGGCTTTCTCTCGCCCGTGCCCGGAGGCGTCGGGCCGATGACCCGCGCGATGCTGCTCAAGAACGTGGTCGACGCCGCCGAGCGTGCCGCCGGCTGACGCCGCGCAGACTGTCCGGCGGCAGAACCCGCATCGGTAGGCTGAAGCCGTGCATGCACCCACCGGCAACCAGTACCCGCTGAGACTCGAGGCCGACGGCCGCACGGTGACCGCGGTGGTCACCCAGGTGGCGGCGGGCCTTCGGGCACTCGAGGTCGACGGCGTGGCGCTCGTCGAGACGTTCCCCGAGTCATCCACGCCCCCGGGCGCCGCCGGCATCGTGCTGGTGCCGTGGCCGAACCGGGTGGCCCAGGGGGCATGGCAGCTCGACGGGGCTGCCCAGCAGCTCGACATCACCGAGCCGAAGCAGGGCAACGCCATCCACGGCCTGCTCCGCAACACGGGCTACGCGCTCGTGCTGCACGAACCGCAGCGCGTGGTGCAGGCGGCGGCCGTCTATCCGCAGCACGGCTACCCGTTCCTGCTCGAGACCGAGGTCGAGCACGCGCTCGTCGACGACGGCCTGACCGTGACTCACACCATCGTCAACCGCTCGCAGACGGCCGCACCGGTCGCCGTCGGCGCGCATCCCTACCTCGCGCTCGGCGACGTGCCGATCGGCGACCTCGTGCTCATGGTCGACGCGTCGACCCGCTTCCTCACCGACGACCACCAGATCCCGGTCTCCGAAGAGCCCGTCGCCGGCACCGACTTCGATCTCACGCAGGGGCGCCGGGTGGGCGACGTGTCGATCGACCACGGCTTCGGGGGAGTGGTCACCACGAACGGCCGCAGCGTGCAGCGGCTCGAAGCGCCTGACGGGCGCCGGGTCGAACTGTGGGCCGACGAGAACTTCGGTTTCGTGCAGGTGTTCACGCCCACGAACTTCCAGGCGCCGGGCGGCCCCCGTCGGGCTGTGGCGATCGAACCGATGACGGCGCCCGCGAACGCGTTGAACTCGGGCGAAGGACTGCGCTGGCTGCGCCCGGGCGAGAGCTGGCGGCTCTCGTGGGGCATCCGCTACGTCGCGAACTGATCACGCGGGCGCCGCCGGGTTCGTCAGCGCGACCGGATGCCGACGACCACCACGATCACGATGAGCGCGATCATCAGCACGACGCCGACCACCCCGAGCACGAGCCCGGCGATGGCCATGCCGCGACCCTCGCCCATGCGGCGGGCCTTGCCGAGGCCGGCGCCGCCGAACGCGAGCGCCAGAACGCTCGGCAGGAACAGCAGGTTGAAACCGACGGCGATGATGCCGAACACGAGCGACGCCGTGGCATACCCGTTGCGGCTGTCGGCCGGGTCGATCACCGGGGGAGCGAAGTCGTCGGTCCAGCGGTAGCCGTCCCACCACCGGAGCACATCGGCTGCCTCGGGGTCGGGATACCACCCTGCGGGGACGGCGCCCGACGACGGGAGGAAGCTCATGCGGTCGAATCTATCCCGCGCACCTGGGGGTCTGATGCGATCGAGCCCGTGCCGTCAGCCCCGGCCGGTCAGCGCTCCCCGAACAGCCCCGGCCTCCGCCGATCAGCCCCGGCCTCCGCCGATCAGCCCCGCCCCCACGCCGATCACCCCTCGTCGATCAGCGCCGACGCGAACTGCGAGTTGTAGAGCGTGTAGTAGGCGCCCCCGGCCGCGAGCAGCTCGGAATGGGTGCCCTGCTCGACGATGCTGCCCGCCTCCATCACGAGGATGAGATCGGCGTCGCGGATGGTCGACAGGCGGTGCGCGATCACGAAGCTCGTGCGGTCGGCCCGTAGCGCCGACATCGCCTTCTGCACCAGCTGCTCGGTGCGGGTGTCGACCGACGAGGTGGCCTCGTCGAGGATGAGCACGCTGGGCTTCGCGAGGAACGCCCGCGCGATGGTGAGCAACTGCTTCTCGCCGGCGCTCACGTTCGACGCCTCGTCGTCGAGCACCGTGTCGTAGCCGTCGGGCAGCGAGTGCACGAAGCGGTCGACGTAGGTGGCGCGAGCGGCCTCGAGGATCTCGTCGTCGGTGGCATCCGGCCGGCCATAGGCGATGTTGTCGCGGATGGTGCCGCCGAAGAGCCAGGTGTCTTGCAGCACCATGCCCGTGCGCGAGCGCAGGTCGCGCCGCGTCATCTGGGCGATGTCGACGCCGTCGAGCGTGATGCGACCTCCGTCGAGCTCGTAGAAGCGCATGATGAGGTTGACGAGCGTCGTCTTCCCCGCCCCGGTCGGCCCCACGATCGCCACGGTCATGCCGGGCTCCGCCACGAGCGACAGGTCGTCGATGAGCGGCTTGTCGGGGGTGTAGCGGAACGAGACGTTCTCGAACACGAGCCGCCCCTGGCTGGCGCTGGGCGACTGTGCGGGCGCGGCATCCGGAGTCTGCTCGCCGGCGTCGAGCAGCTCGAACACGCGCTCGGCCGACGCCACACCCGACTGCAGAAGGTTGACCATCGAGCCCAGCTGGGTGAGGGGCTGCGTGAACTGGCGCGAGTACTGGATGAAGGCCTGCACGGCACCGATGCTCAACGCGCCCGTCGCCACCTGCAGCCCGCCGACCACGGCGATGATGACGTAGACGAGGTTTCCGACGAACATCATGGCCGGCATGATGATGCCCGACACGAACTGGGCGCCGAAGCTCGCCTGGTAGAGCTGCTCGTTCTTGGCCCGGAACGTCTCTTCGACCTCGCGCTGCCGCCCGAACACCTTCACGAGCGCGTGGCCGGTGAAGTTCTCTTCGACCTGGGCGTTGAGCGCGCCGGTGTGCGACCACTGCGCCACGAAGAGCTTCTGCGACCGCTTGGCGATGACGGCGGTGATGCCGATCGTCAGCGGGATGGTGACGAGCGAGATCACGGCGAGCAGCGGCGACGTGACGAACATCATCACCAGGATGCCGGCGACCGTGAGCACCGAGGTGAGCAACTGGCTCAGGGTCTGCTGCAGGCTCTGGGCCACGTTGTCCATGTCGTTGGTGACGCGGCTGAGCAGCTCGCCTCGCGGCATGCGGTCGAAGTAGCCGAGTGGCAGGCGGTTGATCTTCGCCTCGACCTCTTCGCGCAGCGAGAAAACGGTGCGCTGCACGACGGTGTTGAGCAGGCGGGCCTGCAGCCACGAGAAGATGGATGCCGCAACGTAGAGCACGAGCACGGTGCCGAGCACCATCGCGAGGGCGTCGAAGTCGATGTGCTGGCCGGGCACGAGGTCGATGCCGCTCAACAGGTCGGCCTGCATGTTCTGGCCCGAGGCGCGCAGGTTCTCGATCACCTGCTCTTTGGTCATTCCCGCCGGCAGCGTCTGGCCGATGGCGCCGGCGAAGATGATGTTCGTGCCCTGGCCGAGCAGCCAGGGGCCGAGCACGGTGAAGACGACGCTGATGATGCCGAGCACGATCACCACGACGACCGGGATGCGGTGGGGGCTGAGCCGGCCGATCAGCCGGCGCGCGGAGGGGCCGAAGGTCATCGACTTCTCGGTCGGCATGCCCGCTCCGCCGAACGGGCCGCCTCCGCCGCCCGGCCCACGGCGCATCATGCCGGCGCGGTTGGGGTTCTGAGTGGTCTGGCCGCTCATGCTGCCTCCTCCGCGGTGAGTTGTGACGCGACGATCTCGGCGTAGGTCTCCGACGACTCGAGGAGTTCGTCGTGGGTGCCGCGCCCCACGATCGCCCCGTCTTCGAGCACCACGATCTGGTCGGCGTCGATGATGGTCGAGACGCGCTGGGCGACGATCACCATGGTGGCGCCGCCGACATCCGCTCGGAGGGCCTGCCGCAACCGAGCATCGGTCGCCAGGTCGAGGGCCGAGAACGAGTCGTCGAACACGTAGATCTCGGGCCTCTTCACGAGCGCGCGGGCGATGGCGAGCCGCTGTCGCTGACCGCCCGAGACCGTCGTGCCGCCCTGCGCGACGGGGGCGTCGAGGCCGCCGTCCATTGCGCGCACGAAGTCGGCGGCCTGCGCCACCTCGAGGGCGTGCCAGAGTTCGTCGTCGGTGGCGTCGGGCTTGCCGTAGCGCAGGTTCGTGGCCACCGTGCCCGAGAACAGGTAGGGCTTCTGCGGCACCAGGCCGATGCGGCTCCAGAGCAGATCGGGGTCGAGGTCGCGCACGTCGACGCCGTCGATCAGCACCGAGCCGGCCGTGGCGTCGAACAGCCGGGGGAGCAGGTTGACGAGCGTGGTCTTGCCGGCGCCGGTGGAGCCGATGATGGCGAGCGTCTGACCGGGCTCCACCCGCACGTCGAGGTCGCGAAGCACCGGCTGCTCGGCACCGGGGTAGGCGAACGAGGCGTGCCGCAGCTCGACCACGCCGTGCGATCGCAGCTGCCGCACCGGGTCGGCGGGCATCACGACCGAGGTGTCGGTCTGCAGCACCTCGGTGATGCGGTCGGCGCAGACCGAGGCGCGGGGGATCATCATGGCCATGAACGTGGCCATCATCACCGCCATCAGAATCTGCACGAGGTAGCTGAGAAAGGCGATCAGGGTGCCGACCTGCATCGAGCCCTGGTCGATGCGGAAGGCGCCGAACCAGATCACAGCCACGCTCGAGACGTTGAGGATGAGCATCACGGTGGGGAACATCAGCGCGATCAGCCGGCCCGCCCGCAACCCGGAATCGGTCACGTCGCGGTTGGCCCGGGCGAACCGCTCGGTCTCGACGTCTTCGCGCACGAACGCCCGCACCACCCGGATGCCGGTGAGCTGCTCGCGCAGCACGCGGTTGACCGCGTCGATACGCGTCTGCATCCGCCGGAACTGCGGCACCATGCGCACGATGATCGCGCTCAGGGCGATCAGCAGCACCGGAACGCTGACCGCGATGATCCACGAGAGCTCCAGGTCTTGCTGCAGCGCGAGCACCACGCCGCCGATCGCGAGGATGGGCGCGGAGACCAGCAGCGTGAAGGTCATCAGCGCGAGCATCTGCACCTGCTGCACGTCGTTGGTGGATCGGGTGATCAGCGAGGGGGCGCCGAACGCCGACACCTCGCGCTCGCTGAAGCCGCTGACGCGATGGAAGATCGCGGCGCGCAGGTCGCGGCCGAGCGCCATGGCGACCTTCGCCCCGAAGTAGACCGCTGTGATGGAGGCGGCCACCTGCACGAGGGTGATCGCGAGCATCCAGGCGCCCGTCGTCATGATGAACGCGGTGTCGCCCTTCGCCACCCCGTCGTCGATGATGTCGGCGTTGAGCGTGGGCAGGTAGAGCGAGGCGATCGACTGGATGAGCTGGAAGAGCACGACCAGCACGATCGGCCTCCAGTGCGGCCGCAGGTAGTGCCCGAGCAGTTTCAGGAGGGTCATGCGGAGAGGACTGCTTTCTCGTCGTGGAGGATGCCGTGCAGCACGATGTGCGTGAGATCGTCGGTGGTGAAGGGCGTGTCGGCGTCGCTGACCCCCGGCAGGGCCGAGGCCATCGAGAGCAACCGCAGCAGGTGCGTCACCCGACGGGGTGTCAGCTGCAGGCGAGCGACCTCGGGCGCGAAGATCTGCGTCACGATGGTGTCGTAGGCCTGCTGATCGGGAGCCCTCGGCGGCTCACGCCGGCCGGCCGCCGCCATCACCCTCATGGCGCCCTTGAACCGCCCACGGAAGAGTTCGATCAACTGGGCGATCTTCGCCTCGAGCGGGTCGTCGGGGTCGATGGCCCGCAGCTTGTTGAGCGCCGTCTCGGGGTCGAAGAACTTCTCGGCGGCCGCGAGCATGAGCGACTCCTTGTCGCCGAAGGCACGGAAGATGGTGCCCTCGGCCACACCCGCCGCGTCGGCGATCTGCCGCGATGTCACATCGGCGCCGTGCTCGGTGATCAACGGGATCACCGCATCGACGATCATCGCTCGCCGATCGTGCAGCGGCAGGGCCGGCGCTCGGCGCCCGGAGGTGGTTGTGGTCACGCGCGGAACACTACCTGAGTGAGCACTCACTCGCAACCGAATCCGGCGACCCTGTGCGAGGGCGGTGTCGTAGGATTGGCGAGCCGGGTTTGAGGGCGTGCCAGGAGACGAGGATGCGGTTCGTATGGGTGTGCTGATGTATGGGCCGAGTGCGAGCGAGATCGACATCGACGACCGGCTGCTTGCCCATCTCAAGGTCGTGATGCTGTCGAAGCTGCGGCGCTCCGAGTCGTTCACGATCTCGTGGGACATCGACCCCGACCAGGGCAGTGGCCGCGAGACCATCTGGATCCATCCCGCCATCCCGCTCCGTTTCCGCTTCTCGGGCAGCCGCCCGCCCCAGCTCAACCGGGCCTGGCTCGACCAGCTCGCCCGCGCCGCGAACCGCGGCGATCTGCGCCTCAGCACCGAGCCGCCGTCGGGCGAGCAGGTGCCGCATCCGCTGACCGACTTCAGCTGAATCGACGGATGCCGCGGCGCATCCATCGGCCGGACTTTTCGGAATCCACTCCCTCGTTGTCAACCCCCAATGCGCGATTTTGGCCGTGATTTGTGCTCGGTTAAGCTCCCAACCGGGAGCCGATCGGCCCCGGAACACGCGGGGAGCATCGGCTTGGGCCTCTTGATCTACGGTCCGAACTCATCGGAGATCGAGCTCGACGACCGACTCCTCGCGCACCTGCGTCTCGTGATCGTGTCGAAGATGCGCAACCAGGAGTCGTTCGCCCTGTCGTGGACCGTCGAGGCCGACCGGGGCAGCGGTCGCGAGTCGCTCTGGGTGCATCCGGCCATCCCGCTGCGGTTCCGCTTCTTCGGCAGCCGCCCGCCGGCGATCAACCGGGCCTGGATCGACCTGATGAGCACGGCGGCGAGCCGGGGAGACCTGCGGATCATGCCGGAGCCCGACGAGGGCTGAGGCGACGGTCGCGCTCGCTATGCTCGGAGCGTGAGCGCCGCATCGTCACCGGAACCCCGCCCCGAGCCCGAGGCCGACGCCTCGCGCGGGGCGCAGAGCGCGCGTCGCCACTGGCGGTTCCGAGGGCCCGTGATCGCGCTCATCGCGCTCGCCGTGGTCGTGTACGTCGTGGTGGTGCTGCTCTACGCCGCGAGCGGTCGGCCCGTTTCGCTGAACGCCGACCGCGACGCCGACCCGTCGGTCGTGACGGTGCGGCTCGCTCCGCAGTCGGTGAACGGACCGGGTGAACGCATCGTCATGGACGTCGACATCGCGGCGCCCCAGAAGCTCATCACGAAAGACGACATCACCCTGAACGCTCCGCTCAGCGTGATCATCTCGCCGGTCGCCGGCGCCCAGAGCATCGAGCTCGAAGAGGGGGCGATCCCGTCGAGCACGACCGTCGAGGTGAACACCCCCGGGGCGATCGAGAACTGGCCGTTCGACCGCTACCAGCAGAGCGAGCTGGTCGTTCTCGCCTACACGGTCGTCGACGGTGAGAAGATGCCGCTCCGCACCGTCGTCGAGATGGAGGGCTACGTCTCGGGGTGGTCGTTCGGCGCCATCGAGCGCCCCAGCGACTATTACGTCGTCGGGCCCGACGGGCGTCAGAATCTCGACGTCATCGACCTCACGGCGTCGCGCTCGGGCAGCACGATGGCGTTCGGCTTCTTGCTGCTGGGGCTGCTCGTGGTGATGCCCGCGCTCGTGCTGACCGTCGCGATCCTCGCCTTCACCGGCCGGCGCAAGGTCGAGGCGACGCTGATGAGCTGGATGGGCGCGATGCTCTTCGCCACCATCCCGCTGCGCACCTTCCTGCCCGGGTCTCCGCCGATCGGATCCTGGATCGACTTCTTGATCGTGCTCTGGGTGATCGCCGCCCTCGTCACCGGTCTCGTCATCTACGTCGCCGCGTGGGTGCGGTGGAACGGGCCGGCCGTGAAGCCGACCCGCTCCTGACCGGGCGCGCCCCGCACACCGCGCCGCGCCCGCGCCGCCTACTGGCGCGTCATCGCGATCTGCATCAGGTGATCGGGGTCGGCCAGGTGCGAGTGGTCGTCGTCGCCCACGTCGAGTCGCACCCATGTGATGCGGCCGGTGAACTCGTTGCCCGTCGGCCCGTAGTCCGCCGACACCGGCGACGCGAGGTCGGAGCCGATGTCGACGGTCTCATCCATCGAGAAGAAGAACGGCAGCGTGCGCGAGATCGGCCCTGAGGCGAGCGACGTGTCGCCGTCGAAGAGCGTGACCGTGCCGCCCTTGCCGAGCCCGCCCCCGTCGTAGGCGAAGTGCACCCGCAGTTCGTGCGCGCCCGCGCCGAGCGGCGCATCCGCCCGCACGTACTCGGTGGCGACGCCGCCGAGGTTGTAGGCGAACGCGAGCCGGCCATCGGTGAGATAGAAGCTCCAGCCGCCGTAGGAGCCGCCCTGGGCGATGATCACGCCGGCTCCTCCGCCCTCGGGCAGTGTCACGGCGGCGGTCACGGTGAACGATTTGTTCTTGACGTTCACCACCGAGTTCTCGCTCATGCGCTTCATGCCGGAGTAGAAGGTCTGTGAGGTGCCCTTCACGAGCTCCGGCCGGCCGACCAGCTCGCCGTTGAAGCGCTCGGCCGAGCGCGTGTCCATCGGCAACACGTTGAACCGGGCCGCCTGGATGAGGAACAGCCGCTGCAGCTCGGCGAGCTTCTGCGGTTCGGCGGCGGCAAGGTCCTGCGACTGCGTCCAGTCCTCCTCGACGTTGTAGAGCTCCCAGACGTCGTCGTCGAGGCCGTGCGACGACGCGAGCCACGGATCCTTGTGCTTGGCCACGGCCGTCCACCCCAGGTGGAAGATGGCGCGGTTGCCGAGCATCTCGAAGTACTGGGTGGTGTGCCGCTCGGGCGCCTCGGCGTCGTCGAAGCTGTAGTTCATCGGTGTGCCCTCGTAGGGGCGCTGCGTCACGCCGTTGACGGTGTGCGGCTCGGGGATGCCCGCGGCGGCCAGCACCGTCGGCGCCACGTCGATCACGTGCGCGAATTGGTTGCGCACCTCGCCGCGCGCCTGGATGCCCGCCGGCCACGACACGACGGTGCCGTTGCGGGTGCCGCCCCAGTGCGAGGCGACCTGCTTGGTCCACTGGTAGGGCGTGTCCATGGCGTGCGCCCAGCCGATCGCGTAGTGGTTGTAGCTGCGCGGGGTGCCGAGGTCGTCTTTGTGGGCGATCTTGTAGGCATCCGTCTCGATGTCCTCCATGTGGTTGATCGTGAAGGCCTCGTTCGTGGTGCCGGTCATCGTGCCCTCGGCGCTCGCGCCGTTGTCGCCGATGATGAGGTAGATCAGCGTGTTCTCGAGCTCGCCGATCTCGTCGAGCGCGTCGAGCAGCAGGCCCACGTGATGGTCGGCGTACTCGAGGTAACCGGCGTAGACCTCCATCTCGCGCGCCAGGGTCGGCTTGATGTCGTCGCTCATCTCGTTCCACGACGGGATGCCGCGACTGCGCTCGGTGAGCACCGCATCCGGTGGCACCACCCCCAGTTGCTTCTGGGCGGCGAAGGTCTCTTCCCGCACGGCGTCCCACCCCTGGTCGAAGCGGCCCTTGTACTTGTCGGCCCACTCCACCGGCACATGGTGCGGGGCGTGGGTGGCGCCGGGCGCGAAATAGGTGAAGAACGGCTTGTCGGGGGCGAGGGACTTCTGCTGCTTCGTCCAGTCGATGGCTTTGTCGGTCATGTCGGCCATGAAGTGGTAGCCCTGTTCGGGCGTGCCCCAGGGCTCGACCGGCGAGGTGTTCTCGTAGATCGCGGGGTACCACTGGTTGGTCTCGCCGCCGATGAAACCGTAGAAGTACTCGAAGCCGCCGCCCGGGTGGGGCCAGTGGTCGAACGGGCCGACGGCGCTGGTCTCCCACACCGGCACCTCGTGGCACTTGCCGAACTGGGCCGTGCTGTAGCCGTTGAGTTTCAGCGTCTCGGCCAGCGGGGCGCAGTTGTTGGGGCGCAGCGAGTTGTAGCCGGGGGCGCTGGTGGCGATCTCGGTTATGCCGCCCATGCCGACGGTGTGGTGGTTGCGCCCCGAGAGCAGCGCCGCGCGGGTGGGGGAGCAGAGCGCGGTGGTGTGGAAGCGGGTGTACTTGATGCCCTGGGCGGCCACGCGCTCGAAGTTCGGCGTGTGCACCGGCCCGCCGAACGCGCTCGTCGCCCCGAAACCGCAGTCGTCGATCAGCACCACGAGCACGTTCGGCGCCCCGGCCGGCGGTCGCACCTGCGTGATCGGCGGATAGTGCGTGTCGGGTGAGGTGGCGTCGTAGGTGACCGTGCCCGTGTAGGCGAGGTCGGGAATGGGCAGGCTGGAACGCTGCCAGTCGTTCGGGGTCTCGGTCATGGTCGTCCTCCGGCTCGGGCGGCCGCCCCGGCGACGACCGTGCCCTCCTGCCATCCAAGAAGGTCGGCGCCGGTGATGCTCCACCCGAACCGGGTGATTTGCCGGGCGGGCGGAGTCGCCGCCGTATGGCAGAGTGGACCCATGATCGGATTGGCCATTGGCGCACTCGTTATCGGAATCGTCCTTCTCCTCATCGGAGTCTTCGTCGAGGCGGCGAAGTTCTTGCTCTGGGTCGGGCTCGTCATCGTGATCCTCGCGGTCATCGCGGCGATCATCCGCTACATCCGCCGAGGCGCCTGACCTCAGCCCGCGAGGCGCCCCCGCTCGTCCGGGGCCTTCGGGGCGCCCGACCTCAGCCGACGAGCAGCTTCCGCACGCGGCGCACGCCCATCGCCGTGTCGGCGGCGATCTCGTCGACCGTGAGCCCGTGCGAGAAGGCATGCTGCACCCGCATCCGGTCGCGCTCGAAGCGCTCGCGCACCTCGGGGTCGCTTCGGGAGTCGATGGCCACGAAGCCGAGCGCCAGCGCCGTCATGACGCACGCGATCACGCCGAAGGCGGCCAGATTCACCAAGTCCATGCGGCGAACGCTAGCCGCCGCAGGCGAACGGGCAGCGAACGCCAGGCGAACACTCCCGATGAGGTGGGCCCGGAGGGGCTCGAACCCTCGACCCGCGGATTAAAAGTCCGATGCTCTGCCAACTGAGCTACAGGCCCTCGGCATCCAATCTAGCGCTATTTGCGCGGCCCCGGAGCCGCGGGCGTTCGCTCTGCGCGTCAGCGGAGCGGGTAACGGATGCCGCCACCGGGCGTTGAGGTGGGTGACACGCGATCAGGCGCAGAATGGATGGCATGAGCAACGACTTCCACCACAAGCCGGCACTCTTCGACGGTTCGGCCTTCGAGGCCTTCCAGGGCGGCGAAGACCCGGCGAAGATCAACCGGGTGGCCCACGAGACCGCCGGCGCGCTGCTCAGCCGCGTTCGTGACGACCCCGATCCCGCCGTGATCGATCGTCTGCTCGCCTTCACCGACGACCACGGCATCGACGCCATCGCCGAACTCTGGTCGCGGGCGAGCGCCCACAGCCTGCCCGGCAGCCTATGGCGCATCTACCTGCTGCGCGCCCTCATCCTGCAAGACCCCGAGCAGGCCGCCTACTTCTTCGAGCGCGGGTCGCAGGGCATCCCGGGCATCGACCCCGTGGTCGCCGGCGCAGAGTCGCCGACCGGGCCGAAAGAGATCACCGAGCTCGCCGATCAGATTCTTCGCGGCCTCTTCACAGGCGACTTCGCGATCGCCCTCGATCGGGCTTCGGCGTTCTGCCGCATCATGGCCCACGGATGCGCCGCGATCGCCGACGAGGCCGAGCTCGGCGCCCCCGACACGGCGTCGACCCTCACCACCCGCGCGCTGCGCTTCGAGACCATCGGCGACGACCTGAGCCAGTCGGCGACGCTCTGGCGGCACGACAACCTCGACTGATCGCGTAAAATGGATCAAGCCGGGTCGCGGTAACCCCGGGCTCCAATATTCGCCGCTACGAGCGGCCTTCCGCCGAGAGGCGTTCCGCGACCCGGTTCTCACGCCGCGGCATCCGTTGCCAGGCAATCCGCCGAGGCGTGCGCTCCGAATACGTGATGTGACCGCAACCCGCAGTACCCACGGTGATCGACCGTTTGCAAGTGTGACCTGTCATGCTTGAACTCGTGACCACCGACCGAGGGCCGGACACAGAGAGTGCCGAAGCCGCTGTGACGTTCGAAAGCCTGCTTGAACTCATCTCGCGAGGAGACCAGGAAGCCTTCTCCGAGCTGTACGACCGAACCGCCCCGCGCGTGCTCGGTCTCGTCAAGAGGGTGCTCGTCGACCACGCGCAGTCCGAAGAGGTCGCCCAGGAGGTCTTTCTGGAGATCTGGAAGACCGCGTCGAAGTTCGAGTCGCACCGCGGCAGCGCGATGTCGTGGATCCTCACCATGTCGCACCGCCGAGCGGTCGACCGCGTGCGTTCCTCGCAAGCGGGCCACGACCGCGACGAGCGGATCGGCCTGCGGGACATCGAGCCCGAATACGACCAGGTCAGCGAATCCGTCGAGATCCGCATCGAACACGAGAGGGTGAAGAGAGCCATGGCGCAGTTGACCGAGCTGCAGCGCGAAGCGATCTCCCTCGCGTATTACGGCGGCTACAGCCACAGCGAGATCGCCGGCATCCTCTCCATTCCCGTCGGCACCGTGAAAACGCGGTTGCGCGACGGCATGATCAGACTTCGAGACGAACTGGGGGTGCACTCATGAGCGGCACACGCAGCGACGACGACCTCGACCCCCGCCTGCTGACCGGGGCCTACGCCCTCGACGCGGTCTCGGCGACCGAGGCCGAGAGCTTCGAGAAGGCGACCGATTCGTCGGCCACCCTGCGCGACGAGACCGACGGACTGGTCGAGACCGCGACGCTGCTCGGACTCGCCGCCACCCCGGTGACCCCCTCGACGCGACTCAAGGCCGACCTCATGGCGAAGCTCTCGTCGACCCCGCAGCTGCCGCTCTCGGGCGCCGGTTCGGCCCGGCACGCGGCGACGGATGCCCCCGAGTCTCTCGACCAGGCTCCGGATGCCGCGCACTCACCCGCCGCGTCGGTCGCCGAGGTCATCCCGGCCGAGGTGCCGGCCACCGTCTCCCCGGCCGAGGCGGCTCCCGCCCTCGCCGGTCCCGTCGAATCCCGCGCCCGTGCCCGCTGGTTCTCGCGACCCGTCGGCTTCGTGGCCGGTGTCGCCGCGGCCGCCGCGCTGTTCGTGGGTGGCGGGTTCGTGGGCAGTGCCCTCACCGACCAGCCCGGTGCCCCGGTGGTGACCGATGCCTCCGCGTCGGGTCTCGCCGAGATCGCCGCGGCCGACGACGTGGCGCGCCAGACGGTCGCCGTCGACGGCGGCGGCACCGCCACGCTCGTGTGGTCGAACGAACTCGGCCGCTCGGCGGTGCTCGTCGACGGCCTGCCGACCCTGCCCGACGGCAAGGTCTACGAGGCCTGGTACATCGACGCCGACGGCGCTGCCCCGGCGGGCACCTTCGCCGCCGCGGCCGAAGGAACCTCGTGGCACGTGCTCGACGGCGCCCTGACCCCCGGCGACACCATCGGCGTCACCGTCGAACCGGCGGGCGGCTCACCGGCCCCCACCACCACCCCGATCATCGTGGGCGAGACGGCCTAGGAACGACCAAGGCCCGAAAAGCGGCGGCGTGTACGTCGCTTTTCGGACCTGAGAGCGGTCAGACCTGGTGCGGTCTGACGATGCCGCCAGTGCGGCGCAGAATCAACCGAAGCGGCCGGAGACGTAGTCTTCCGTGGCCTGAACCGAGGGGTTGCTGAAGATGTTCGTCGTGGCGTCGAACTCGATCAGCTTGCCCGGCTTGCCGGTGCCGGCGATGTTGAAGAACGCCGTCTTGTCGCTCACGCGCGAGGCCTGCTGCATGTTGTGGGTCACGATCACGATCGTGTACTCCTGCTTGAGCTCCTCGATCAGGTCTTCGATGGCGAGGGTCGAGATGGGGTCGAGCGCCGAGCAGGGCTCGTCCATCAGCAGCACGTCGGGCGAGACCGCGATCGCGCGGGCGATGCACAGGCGCTGCTGCTGACCGCCCGAGAGTCCGGAGCCCGGCAGGTTGAGGCGGTCTTTCACCTCTTCCCAGAGGTTGGCGCCCTTGAGCGACTTCTCGACCAGGTCGTCACCGTCGCTCTTCGAGAGACGCTTGTTGTTGAGGCGCACCCCGGCCAGCACGTTGTCCTTGATGGTCATGGTGGGGAACGGGTTGGCCCGCTGGAACACCATGCCGACCTGGCGGCGCACGAGCACCGGGTCGACACCGGGGGCGTAGAGGTCGTTGCCGTCGATCAGCACCTCACCCTTGACGTAGGCACCCGGGATGACCTCGTGCATGCGGTTGAGTGTGCGCAGGAAGGTGCTCTTGCCACAGCCAGACGGGCCGATGAACGCGGTCACCGTGCGCGGTTCGATGTTGATGTTGACGCCTTCGACGGCGAGGAAATCGCCGTAGTAGACGTTGAGGTCGTTGACTTCGATGCGCTTCGACACGAAAGGTCCTTTTCGGTGGGTGGTTCGGGTTACCGTGAGCCCTTGGGCGCGAAGACCTTCGCGACGACCCGGGCGATGAGGTTGAGGATGACGACGAGGATGACGAGCAGCAGGGCGGCGCCCCAGGCGGAGTCGTTCGAGGCCGCGATGTCCTGCCCCGGGAACTTGTAGCCGGTGTAGGCCATGACCGGGAGGGTCTGCATCGGGCCCTCGAAGGGGTTGGCGTTGAAGTTGTCGGTGAAGCTCGCCGCCATGAAGATCGGCGCGGTCTCGCCGATGACGCGGGCGATGGCGAGCATGATGCCCGTCACGATGCCGGCGATGGCGGTGGGCAGCACGATCTTGGTGATGGTCGAGAACTTCGACACACCGAGGGCGTAAGAGGCCTCGCGCAGGTCGCCGGGCACGAGCCGCAGCATCTCCTCGCACGACCGCACGACGATCGGGATCATGAGCACCGACAGGGCGACGGATGCCGAGAACCCGCTGAACGCCTTCGGGCCCACGATGAGCGTGAACAGCGAGAAGGCGAACAGACCGGCGACGATCGAGGGGATGCCCGTCATGACGTCGACGAGGAAGGTGACGGTGCGCGCCATCCAGTTGCCCGGCTTGGCGTATTCGACCAGGTAGATGGCCGTCAGGATGCCGATGGGAATCGAGATCAGGGCGGCGATGCCGGTGATGATGAGCGTGCCGACGATGGCCTGAAGGGCGCCGACCTGCTGCGTCACCTCGAGGGTGTCGGCGTTGAACGTCGAACCCGAGGTCTGGGTGATGAAGTTCCAGTTGACCGCGCCGATGCCGTTCGCGACCACGGTGAACAGGGTCGAGATGAGCGGTGCCAGCGCGAGCAGGAAGGCCACGGTGACGAGACCGCGCACCACCCGGTCGGTGGCCTTGCGGCGGTTCTCGACCACGATCGAGAGGATGCCGAGCGCGATCAGGTAGATCACGGCGGCCAGCACGAGCCAGCCGGCGATGTTGAAGCCCATGAGCAGCAGGAGCACGGCGCTCAGCGCGAGCGAGCCGGCCAGCACGTACCACTCGACGAAGCGGGGGAGCTGACCCGAGGTCAGGGAGTTGGCGATGGGCCCGGTGGGCTGCCTCGTGGGGCTGATCGTGGCGCTCACGCGTCGTTTCCCTCTCGCTCTTCCTTGCTGGTTTCGGTTTCGTCGCCGTCGATGGCGGCCGCAGCCCCGGTGGTGGCCTGGGCGGCCGTGGCGCGGCCGGCGAGCACGTCGTCGACGGCCAGAACGGTGCTGGGGTCGGAGGGCGGCAGCTGCGCGAGCATCTTCTTGCGCTTCTTCAGCGCGCTCTTGCCCGCGCGCCCGGCGATGATCCGCGCGAGCATGTTCACCGCGAGCGAGATGACGAACAGCAGCAGGCCGGTGCCGATCAGCGCTTCACGCTGGAGCGTGGTGGCGATCGGGAAGTTGAGGGCGATGTTGGCGGCGATGGTCTGCGAGTTCTCACCCTCGGTGAGCATGCGCACCGACACCAGGATGGCGGGCGAGATGATGAGGGCGATCGCCATCGTCTCACCGAGCGCGCGTCCGAGTCCGAGCAGCGTGGCGCTGATGACGCCGGAGCGGCCGTAGGGGAAGACGGCCATCTTGATCATCTCCCACTTGGTGGCGCCGAGCGCCAGCGCGGCCTCCTCGTGCAGACGCGGGGTCTGCAGGAAGATCTCGCGCGAGATGGAGGTGATGATCGGCAGGATCATCACGGCCAGCACCACGGCGCCGGCGAGGATGGTGGAGCCGGTGGTCGACACGGTTCCGCCGAAGAAGGGGATCCAGCCCAGGTAGGTGTTCAGCCAGTCCGACAGGGGCAGCAGGAACGGGCGGATGACGATGATGCCCCAGAGGCCGAAGACGATCGAGGGCACCGCGGCGAGCAGGTCGACGAGGTAGCCCAGGATGCCGGCGAGGCGGCGCGGTGCGTAGTGCGAGATGAACAGCGCGATGCCGATGGCGATCGGGGCGCCGATGATGAGCGCGATCGCCGAGGCGAAGAGCGTTCCGAAGATGAGGGGGCCGACGTAGGTCCAGAAGTTGGCGTAACCGCTGGTGGGGCCTTCGTTCAGCTCGGGGTTGTTCTGCCAGTCGGCCATGATGGCCGGCACGGCCTGGATGATGAGGAACAGCGCGACGCCGGCCAGGATCACCATGATCGAGGCGGCGGAGCCGGTGCTCAATCCCAGGAAGATGCGGTCGGCGGGGCGGGCCTTGGCCCGCATGCCCTTCGGGGCGCGTTGCTGGGGGCTCGAGGGGCCGGGCTTGCTCATCGTGTCCTTACCGGTTGCCGTCTGGTCGTCTCCGCCGTTGTTCCTTGCGGCGGATCGAACAGCTGTGTTTTCGCTCACTGCACTCTTTCTCAAGGGTATTGGCGTAGACGAGCCAGACGGCAACGGGTTTGTGAAGGGGGTGTTACTTGACGAGCTCGAGGCTGGTCGCGATCTGCGCGAGCATGTCGGCGGGGATCGGAGCCGCGCCGGCGTTCTTCGCGGAGATCTGCTGGCCCTGGTCGCTCGCGACGTAGCTGACGAACGCCTTGGTGAGCTCACCCTGCGCCTCGTCGGCGAAGGTGGTGCAGAGGATCTGGTAGGAGATCAGCGGGATCGGGTACGCGTCAGCGTCGGTGATCGCCGTGTAGTCGATCTTCTGCGCGAGGTCGCCCTCGACGCCGGTGTCGACGGTCGTGGCCGCAGCCGTGAACGCGTTCGAGGCGCCCTCGGCGCTGAACGCCACGAAGTCGGTTCCGGTGCCCACCTGCACGTTGGCCGCGGTGAGGTCACCGATGGCGCTGTGGTCGGCGTAGCCGATCGTGCCGTCGCCGGCCTTGACCGTGTTCACGACGCCGGAGCCACCCTGCTGGGCGCTCGAGCCGGCGATCGGCCAGGCGTTGCCCGGTGCGTTCGTCCAGATCGAAGGCTGGGTCTGCGAGAGGTAGTTCGTGAAGTTGGTCGTGGTGCCGGAGCCGTCGGAACGGGTAACGGTGGTGATCGGGGTCGACGGCAGGGTCACGCCGGGGTTGTCGGCGGCGATGGCCGGGTCGTTCCAGGTGGTGATCTGCAGCGAGAAGATCTTCGCGATGGTGGCCGACGAGAGGTTCAGGTCGGTGACGCCGGCGAGGTTGTAGATGACCGCGACGCCGTCGAGGTAGACGGGCAGGTTGAGGGCGCCGCCGGGGCCGCAGAGGGTCTGCGACTGGGTGATCTGGTCGTCTTTCAGGGGCGAGTCGGAGCCCGCGAAGTCGTAGCTGCCGGCGAGCCAGTTGGTGACGCCACCGCCCGAGCCCTGCGACTTGTCGTAGTTGATGGTGACACCCTTGGCCTGAGCGGTGAATGCCGTGATCCACGCCGCCTCGGCGTTGGCCTGGGCGCTGGAGCCACCGGCCGTGATGGTGCCGGAGAGCGACGCGAAGTCGATCGTCGGTGCGGCCGAAGTGGGGGTCGCCGAGTCGGTGCTCCCGGCGTCGCCGCCGCTGCTCGCGCAGGAGGAGAGCGCGAGGGCGGTCACGAGGGCAAGGCTGCCCACCGCTGCCACGTTCTTGAGCTTCACTGTGTTCCCTTCGAATGAGGTTCTCCCGCGACGCCCTCAGTGAATTCGAGTCATCGGTACAGGCGCGCGCAGGTCGGGTCGGTGCTGACCCGACAAGGAGACTAAGCGGGGTGCTTAACGAGTGACCCGCACGAAGGTGAACGGAAGGTTAACGACGCGCATCGATCGCCGCGATGCCGGGCTCAGGCGATGGGCGCGTGCGTCTCGATCGCGATGATTCCCGACCCCGGTCGATCGACCGAGAGGTGAAGCACCGAGAAACCCGCGACCGGCAGATCGCCGGCCCGCGAGACGGTGGCGGCGGGCACGGTGCCGGTGGCCAGCGCGACCTCGCGCACGATGTCGGGCAGCACCGGGCCGTGGCTGCAGACCACGGCCGTCACACGCTTGCGGATGCGCTTGCCGATGATCTCGCGCACGCCGCTCTCGCCCGACTCCCAGGCGTCTTGGCTGATCAGGTCGGTCTCGCGCACCGAGAGCTTCAGGGCTTTCGACACGGGCTCCACGGTCTGCAGGCAGCGCTTGGCGGTGCTGCTGAAGATCTTCTCGGGGCCGAAGGCGCGAAGGCTCTGCACGATGCTCTTGGCCTCGTTGCGGCCGCGTTCGGTGAGCGGTCGGGCGGCATCCGGGCCCGAGAACTGGTAGGGCGGTGTCGCCTTGGCGTGCCGCAGCGCGATGATCGCGAAGGTGCGGGTGACCCCCTCGTCGACGAGCATGCGGAACCGTTCCACGATCTCGGCGTCGCGCTCGTAGGTGAGCGCCGCCAGCGCCTTCTTGATCGGCAGCCACTCGAGCGCCGCGACCTCGCCGTTGGGCAGGAAGGTCGACGCGAGCACGGCCTGATCGGTGGCTTCGGCCGCCCAGTAGTGCACGACCTTCTCGCGCCCGTTGGGCATGGTGTAGTTCGTCATGCCGAGCGGCACCCCGAGGGTGACCCGCAGACCGGTCTCTTCGGAGATCTCGCGCACGGCCGTCTCGGGCAGGGTCTCGCCGGGGTCGACCTTGCCCTTCGGCAACGACACGTCTCGGTGCGCCGACCGGTGGATGACGAGAACGTTGACTTTGCCGTCGACGATCCGCCAGCACACCGCCCCCGCGGCGAAGACCGTCACCGCGTGGTGCCCGGTCGCTTGCGGCGGCTGATCTGCTGCATGAGCTGGTCTTGCAGGTCGATCAGGTGGTCGCCCTCGGCGTCGACGACCCGCCTGGTCCACTGGCCGGTCTGGTCGAGCGCCCACGAGGTGACCTCGTCGCTCATGGCCAGGGCGAACAGCTTGTCGATCTCGGCCAGGTGGTCGGGGTCGACGAGCCGCACGAGCGCCTCGACCCGGCGGTCGAGGTTGCGGTGCATCATGTCGGCGCTGCCGATGTAGACCTGGGGGTCGCCGTTGTTCACGAACGAGAAGATGCGAGAATGCTCGAGGTAGCGGCCGAGGATCGAGCGCACCGTGATGGTTTCGCTCAGCCCCTCCTGACCCGGCTTCAGGGCGCAGATGCCCCGCACCCAGAGCTGGATCGGAACGCCGGCCTGGCTCGCCCGGTAGAGGCCGTCGATGATGGCCTCGTCGACGATGGAGTTGAGCTTGATCTGGATGCCGGAGGGCAGCCCCTTGCGGGCGTTCTCCTCTTCGACCGCGATGCGCTTGAGCAGCCCCTTGCGCAGGTGGAGCGGAGCCACGAGCAGACGCTTGAACTTCTTCTCGATGGCATAGCCCGAGAGCTCGTTGAACAGACGCGTGAGGTCCTTGCCCACCTGGTCGTCGGCCGTCAGCAGGCCCAGGTCTTCGTAGATGCGCGAGGTCTTGGGGTTGTAGTTGCCGGTGCCGATGTGGCTGTAGCTCTTCAGCCGGCCCTTCTCCTGCCGGATGACGAGGGCGAGCTTGCAGTGGGTCTTGAGGCCCACCAGCCCATAGACGACGTGCACGCCGGCCTTCTCGAGCTTGCGGGCCCACGAGATGTTGGCCTGCTCGTCGAAGCGCGCCTTGATCTCGACCAGCGCCAGCACCTGCTTGCCCGCCTCGGCCGCGTCGATGAGCGCCTCGACGATCGGGCTGTCGCCCGAGGTGCGGTAGAGCGTCTGCTTGATGGCGAGCACGTGCGGGTCGGCGGCCGCCTGCTCGAGGAACGCCTGCACACTCGTGGCGAACGACTCGTAGGGGTGGTGCAGCAGGATGTCGCCGCGCGAGATGGCCTTGAAGATGTCGGGCTTCGCGTTCGGCTCGGGCGGCAGCAGCGCCACCGCCGTGGTGGGAACGTGCTTGGGGTATTTGAGGTCGGGCCGCGGGATGCGCGTGAGATCGAACAGGCCGCCGAGGTCGAGCGGCGCCGGCAGGCGGTAGACCTCCTGCTCGGTGATGTCGAGCTCGCGCACGAGCAGCTCGAGGGTCACGGGATCCATGTCGTCGGTGATCTCGAGCCGGATGGGCGGGCCGAAACGCCGCCGCAGCAGCTCTTTCTCGAGCGCCTGCAGCAGGTTCTCGGTCTCGTCTTCGTCGACCTCGACGTCTTCGTTGCGGGTGACGCGGAAGACGTGGTGCTCCACGACCTCCATGCCCGGAAAGAGGTCGCCGAGGTGATTGGCGATGAGGTCTTCGAGCGGGATGAACCGCAGGTCGGTGACCGTCTCGCGCTGGTCGACCCGGATGAACCGGTTGAGCACCTGCGGCACCTTGAGCCGCGCGAACTCCTCTTTGCCGTTCTTCGGGTTGCGCACGCGCACCGACAGGTTGAGCGACAGCCCCGAGATGTAGGGGAACGGATGCGCCGGGTCGACCGCCAGCGGCATGAGCACCGGGAAGATCTGCTGCGAGAAGATCTCGCGCAGGTTGGCGCGGTCGGCTTCGTCGAGCTCGCTGTAGCGAACGATGCGGATGCCGGCCTCGGCCAATGCCGGACTCACCGCGTTCTGCCACGTGTCGGCGTGCCGGGCCTGCAGCTCGTGTGCGCGGATCGAGATGTCGTCGAGCACGTCGGTGGGCCGGCGGCCCACGTTCGTGGGCACCGCGAGATCGGTCAGGATGCGCCGCTTGAGGCCGGCGACCCGCACCATGAAGAATTCGTCGAGGTTCGATGCGAAGATCGCCAGGAAGTTCGCCCGCTCGAGCACCGGCAGGGTGGGGTCTTCGGCGAGTTCGAGAACCCGGTTGTTGAACGCCAGCCAGCTGAGCTCGCGGTCGAGGTAGCGGCCCTCGGGCAGCGGGGGGCCGCTCGTGGTCACGGCCAGTTCGTCGTAATCGTCGTCGAAGTCTGTGACAACACCGGCGTCGAGCGAGATCATGTCGTCGTCCATCTGAACATCATGTCACCCGGGCGTGACCGCGGGCATCGCCCGACGTAAACGGTGGATGACGGATGCCGCCACCGCGGCCTGTGCAGAACAGGAGGCATCCGGCACCTCGTGCTCCACCCCGACTCAGCCGTAGATCAGGGCGCCGAGTTGCGCGACCACCTCGGGCGACACCGTGTTGAGGCCGCCGAGCACAACCAGACGGGTGGGACGCAACCGCTGCATCTCGGCCACGATCGAGGCCGGCACCGAGTCGCGGGTGACGAGCAGCACCGGCGCGTGCTCCTTCGCCGCGGCGGCCGATGCCGAGAGCGCGTCGGGGAAGACCGCTCCGGAGGCGACGTAGACCGTGCGGGTGGCGGCCGCCGGGAACGTGGCCGTGGAGATCGCCGCGGCGACGGCGAAGCGATCGGCGCCGGCGATGCGCTGCACCGTCGACACCCCGGCGGCGGAGGCGATGGAGTTCTTGGTCGAATCGGAGACGGTCGCGGTTCCGCCGAGCAGCACCACGCGCGAGGGATTCAGCCGGTCGAGCTCTGCGGCCACGGAATCAGGCACGGAGTCCTTCGACACCAGCAGCACGGGCGCCTTCTGCCCGCCGGCTGCTGCCGCGCCCGCGAGGGCATCGGGGAACACCTGCCCCGACGCGACATAGGCGACCGCTGCTCCGCCGGGGAAGGTCTTCACCGAGAGAGCCGCCGAGACGGCGTAGCGATCGGCGCCTCCGACCCGCTGCACTGATCCGCCCGGGTCGATGTAACCGGCGAGAGCAGCTTCCACACCGGCGCTGATCGTGTTCGCTCCTCCGAGCAGCACGATGTTGAGGGGGTCGAGTCGCCTGAGTTCGACGTCGATCACCGCCGGAATCGAGTCCCGCGCCACGAGCAGCACCGGCGACCCCACCGTGCCGGCCGCGGCCGACGCCGACAGTGCGTCGGGGAACACCTCGCCCGAGGCGATGTACACCGTCTCGCGGTCGGGCACGAAGGTCTGCGCCGAGACGCCGGCCGACACCGCGTAGCGGTCCGCCCCGCCGATCGGCACGACCCCGCCGGCGCCCGTCGCCGCGTTCGTGTCGGGCAGCCAGAAGTTGCCCGACAGCAGCAGCATCACCTGCAGCCCGATGGTGTCGCTGTAATACCCGGCCGAGGCTGCGCCGGTCACCGTGGTCTTCACAGAACTCCAGATCTTTTCGATCCAGCTCTGGTCGGCGCCGGTCGCGGTCGGCACAGCCGCGGCCGCCGCCATCGGCGCGCTGAACGCGATGTCGCCGTAATTCACCAGCTGCGTGCCGGTGAGTGTGTAGCCGGCGCGGATGTTCGTAGGATCACTGCCGGTGGAGGTCTGCACCCAGTCGGCGATCTTCACCGACGCCGTGCGCGCGGCCGCGTTGCCGGTGAGCAGAGCCGCCGACGCCAGCCGCCAGGGCACCCGGTTCGCATTGTAGGAGAAGTTGCCGTCGTTGGCCGATTCGAGGAAGTTCGCCGGCGCCGGGTTGGGCGTGGCATTGGTGTTCACGATGAAGTCGGGCAGCAGCCCGGTCGCCGTCGCCTGACCCTGCATCGTCGTCACCAGCGCGGCAGCAGCGGTGGCCACCTGGCCCCAGAGGGCGTCGCCGGTCGCGTTCTGGAACGCGACGAAGTGGTCGATCATGAGGTCGGAGCTGCGCGTCGCGAACCAGAACGGCGTGCCCGACTCCGGCCAGTCGCCGAGCTTCGGCAGGCGGGTGGTGGGATTGATCTCGCTGGCGCCGATCGCGGCGATCAACGAGACGGCCTCGGCGCGGTAGTCGAACGAGCCGGGCGTGGAGCTGCCCCACTGGGTGTCGGCGAGCAGCAGCCCGTAGGCGACATCCAGATCGCCGTCGGTCGCCGAGCCCGCGTCGCCCGGGAAGCTCGCGCAGTCGGCGCCCTGGTGCCAGGCCATCAGCTCGGGGTTCACCTCGCTCGGGTGGTCGAGCACGTAGCGGTAGAGCCCGTCGAACTGCGCGCGGGCGTTCGCGTCGTGGCCGGCCATGAGGGCGGTGATCACCATGCCGTAGCCCTGGCCCTCCGACACCACCATCGAACCGGTCGCCGAGGAGGCGTCGACGTAATACGTGTCGGTGCCGCAGACGGTGGGGGTGCCGGCCTTGAGGTAGCGCTTCTTCCAGGCGTCGTAGGCGGCCCGCACGTCGGCATCTGCCGCCGTGCGGCCGCCCGGCGCCGTCGCCGAGCCCGACGGCAGGTTCACCAGGTGCGACCCGAACGGCCGCCGCGGGTCGGGCACCGCCGCGGATGCCGAGGAGGCGCCCGACAGCGGGGCCATCCCGCCGAGCAGCAGGGCGAGCACGAGGCCCGCGACGATCCATTCGGCCAGACGTCGGCCTCGCGAGCGGGTGTCGATCACGTCAGGCACCTCGCTTCGGGGAGTGTGCGGCGATGTCGCCGAGAATACCTCAGTCTAGGCAGACCCCGCCGGTGAGCGCACTACCCCCGTTCGAGCACGACACCGGGGCGGCCTTCGCTCAGCGCCGCGCCGGCACCACGCGCTGCTGGTACTGCACGTCGATCGTGTGGTCGGTGAACCCGAGGGACCGATACAGTGCCACCGCCCGGGTGTTGTCGGCGTCGACGAACAGGGCGGCCTGCGCACAGCCCCGCTCGATCAAACGGGCGAGCCCCCGGTTCATGAGGTAGCGGCCGAGCCCCTGCCCAGCGTGCGCCTCGTCGATGCCGATCACGTAGATCTCGCCCACCCGCTCGTCGTCGGGCTCGACCTTCAGCCAGTTGTAGCCGATGAGTCGCCCGCGCTCGTCGCGCAGCAGCAAGAAGTCGTCGGGGTCGAACCACGGCTCCGACATGCGGAACCGCAGGTCTTCGGTGGTCATCGCTCCCTGTTCGGCGTGGTCGGCGAACACCCGGGCGTTGAGGTCGACCCAGTCGTCGGCATCCGTTCCCCCGCGGAAGCTCGAGAGCGTGAAGCCCTCGGGCAACGCCGTCTCGGGTCCGGCGGAGGCGGGCAGTTCGCGGCGCAGCTGCAGCAGGGTGCGGATGGCGTCGAACCGGTGGGTCGCGGCGAGACGCCGACTGGCCGGATGGTCGCCGTGCGCCCACGCCCGCAGCGGCTCGGCCCCGCGCCCCCGGTTGGCGAGCAGGATGTCGAGCAGCTGACGCCCGAGCCCCTCTTCGCGCCACTCCGGGTCGATCACGAACTCGAGCTCGCCCTGGCCCACGATGGCGGCGCCCACGACGGTCGTCGATCGCTCGGCGAGCAGCAACGACCGGGTGCCCTTGCCCGCGTCGACGAGGGCCTGGTCGTTGAACGGCTGCTGGCCGTCGACCAGCGCCGCCCGGGCGACGAGCCTCAGAAAGGGTTCGCGAGCGTCGTCGGGGCTACTGATTGAGAGAGTGAGCGAGTCGCTCATTGTCGTCCTCGAAGAAGTTGAAGCGGTACCCCACGTTGCGCACGGTGCCGATCAGCGATTCGAGGTCGCCCAGTTTCGCGCGCAGCCGCCGCACGTGCACGTCGACGGTTCGCGTGCCGCCGAAGTAGTCGTAGCCCCACACCTCGCTGAGCAGCTGTTCGCGCGTGAACACCCGCGACGGGTGCATCGCGAAGAAGCGCAGCAGCTCGAACTCCTTGAACGTGAGGTCGAGCGGGCGACCGTGCACCCGGGCCGAGTAGCTCGCCTCGTCGATCACGACGCCCGAGGCCTGGATCTTCGACGTCGACTGGTCTTGCACCTGGCGGCCGATGGCAAGACGGATGCGCGTGTCGACCTCGGCGGGCCCGGCGGATTCGAGCACGACATCCGCCGCTCCCCACTCGGCGCTGACCGCGGTGAGCCCGCCCTCGGTGAGGATGAGCACGACGGGAACCCCGATGCCGGTGGTGCTGAGGATCTTGCAGAGCGACCGCGCACTGGCGAGGTCGTGGCGGGCGTCGACGAAGATGAGATCGCTGTTGGGCGTGTTGACGAGCTGGGAGGGTTCGGCCGGAATCTGTCGTGTGCGGTGACTCAGCAGAGAGAGAGCGGGCAACACCTCTCGGTCGACCGCAGAGGTCAGGATCAACAACTGCGCCACGTAAGATCCTCCAGAGAACGCCTGCGGTACATACTATCGGGCAGAATGTCGGGTATGAGTCTGCTCATGAGAAGCGTAGTCCCGGTATGGATTCTCACCATCCTCGCCGTCGTGGCCGTGGGATTGTTCGTCTCACCGGCCTCGTTCCTCGTGTTCATGCCGGTCGTGCTCGGTCTGGCGCTGCTCCTCTCCTTCGGAATCCAGCTCGTGGTCACCGAGCGCAAGGGCTTCGTGAACCGCGTCTCGGCGAGCCTCGGCGGCGCGGTGCTGATCCTCGCCGTCGCCACCGTGGTGCTGGGGCCGCTCGCCTTCGCCGCGGGCGCTAAGCTTTGACCATGTCCTACGTAGCGCTCGAACTCCTGTTCATCGGCCTTCTCGGGCTTGCGAGTCTCGCAATCGCCTGGGTGTCGGGTGTCGTCATCTACAAGCTGTTCCGCGGCCAGCGCTGACGATGATCGAGATCCCCACCGATCTGCCCGCCGAGCTCGTTCCTCTGTCATGGCTGATCGGGGTCTGGGAGGGCACCGGCGTCATCGACTACGCCATCGGCGACGAGGGCGATCCGGGCGCTGAGGGCACGGGCGATGCCGACTCGGCGACCGGCGGTGAAGCCGCCGGGGAGCCCGGTGCCGGCGCGCGCGTCTCCCGCGAATTCGGCCAGCGCATCAGCTTCAGCCACGACGGCCTGCCCTACCTCAACTACAGCTCCTACACCTGGCTGCTCGGCGAGAAGACCGACGACAGCGACGAGACGCCGCCCATCCCGCTCACCGCCGAGACCGGCTACTGGCGTCTCAGCCGCCTGCACATCGAGGGCGACGTGGGCCCCGGCATGCTGCCCGGGGTCGGCCCCCGGCCGTTCAACACGGCCCAGTCGGTCGAGGCGCTCCGCAACTCGTCCGACGGCTTCGACATCGAGGTGTCGATCGTGCACCCCACCGGCGTGAGCGAGCTCTACCTCGGTCAGGTGAAGGGCCCTCGCATCGACCTCGCCACCGACGCCGTGGTGCGCACCCAGTCGGCGAAGGAATACTCCGCGGCCACCCGTCTCTACGGCCTGGTCGACAACCACCTGCTGTGGGCGTGGGACATCGCCGCCCTCGGCCAGAGTCTTCGCACTCACGCCTCGGCGCGCCTCGCGAAGGCGGATTGAAGGGCTTCTTGGCCGCCTCACCGTTCCTCTCGCTCACAGGCGCCGTCGCGGCATCCGGTGCCGACTCCGGCATCGCGTCGCACTACGGCAACCCCCTCGTCGAACAACGGATGCTCGCTGCCGGGCCGGATGCCGCGGGCCGAGCCGTGCGCGCGGTCGTCGACCTCTCGAACCGCGGTGTCATCTCGGTCAGCGGCCCCGACCGGCTGACCTGGCTCGACTCGGTCACCAGCCAGAGCATCCGTGCGCTCGCCGCGGGCGAGTCGGCCGAGACGCTGCTGCTCGGCGCCAACGGCCGCATCGAGCACGCCATCCGGGTGCTCGACGACGGCGAGACGGCCTGGCTGCTCGTCGACGCCGACGAGACCGCTCCGCTGGCCACGTGGCTCGCCAGCATGAGGTTCACCCTGCGGGTCGAGATCGCCGACCGCACCGAGGAGTTCGCGACCATCGGCTGGCTGGCCTCGTCGGCCGACGCCTCCGCCCCGGCCGCCCTTCTCGACGTGGCCGCGTCGGGCAACGGCGTGACGCTCACCTGGGCCGACCCGTGGCCCGAGGTCGTGGCCGGGGGAGTGCAGTACGCCGAGGTCACCGACCACCCGGGCGCCGACTGGTGGTGGCGCGAGACGCTCGTGCCGCGCGAGTCGCTGCCGGCGCTCGCCGATGCCGTGACCTCGGGAGAGCTCGCCGTCGCCGGCCTGCTGGCCGCCGAGGCGCTGCGCATCGCCGCGTGGCGCCCCCGCCTGTCGACCGAGGTCGACGAGCGCTCGATTCCGCACGAGCTCGACTGGCTGCGCTCGGCCGTGCACCTCAGCAAGGGCTGCTACCGCGGCCAGGAGACGGTGGCGAAGGTGCACAACCTCGGCCACCCGCCCAGGCGGCTCGTGTTCCTGCACCTCGACGGCTCGGAGGCGGTGCTGCCGGCCGCGGGCGACGAGGTGTTCGCCGGCGTGCCGGGCGACATCCGGTCTGCGCAGTCCGGCACCCCGGCCGACGCCGTGGGCCATGTCACTTCGGTGGGCATCCACCACGAATGGGGCCCGATCGCGCTCGCCGTGGTGAAGCGTCAGGTCGACCCCGACGCGCCGCTCGTCGTGCGCACGGCCGACGGTGACGTTGCCGCGACGGCCGAGTCGATCGTGTCGCCCGAAGCGGGTGCCGCCGTCGGCCGCGTCCCCAGGCTTCCGCGACTGGGCGCCCGCACCCGCTGAGTGTGAGCGACCCGTCTGCCTCCCGACGTGAGCGGTGGCGCGCTGCGGCATCCGGCGGCGTCGAGCGTTCGGGCGCGAGCCTGCCGGCCATCCTGCAGCTCGTGGTGGCGGTCACGGTCGCCTACGTGCTCGCGCGCTACCTGCTCGGTCATGAATACCCCATCGTCGCCGTCACCGTGACGCTCTCCAGCCTCGGACTCGTGCTCGACGCGAGGCCGCGGCGGGTGCTCGAGACGGCCATCGCCATGACGATCGGCATCGTGCTGAGCGAGGTCATCCTGCTGGGCTTCGGCCAAGGGGTGTGGCAGTTCGCGCTCACCATGCTGCTGACGCTGCTGCTCGCCCGTGCCCTGTCGCCGGTGCCGGGGCTGCCGATCGTCGCGGCCGTGCAGGCGGCGCTGGTGTCGCTCATGCCCATCCCGCCGGGCGGCCCGTTCACGCGCACCGCCGACGCCGTGATCGGCGGGCTCGTGGCGCTCGCCAGCACGGCGCTGCTGCCGCGCGACCCGCGCCGGGCCGCGCGGCGCGAGGCACTGCGGTTCTTCGCCGCCTTCGACGCGATCGTGACGTCGCTCGTCACGGTGCTGCGGCTCGGCGACCGCAGCACCGCCGAGTTCGTGCTGAGCAAGGCCCGCGAGACGCAGGCGCTGACCGAGCAGTGGAAGGCCTCGCTCGACTCGGCGGTCGCGATCTCGCGCATCTCGCCGTTCCTGCGCCGGCACCGGCAGGAGCTCGCCGACCTGCAGGTGATGCAGCTGAACATGGATCACGCCGCCCGCAACCTGCGCGTGGTGAGCCGCCGCCTCAGCACCCTGGCCGACGACACGCCCCGGCCCCAGCTCGCCGATGCCGTGGCGGGCATCCAGAGTGCCACGTCGATGCTCGCCCAGAGCATCGACCGGCCCGACCTGCGGCCGCTCGTGCGGCAGAGTCTCGTGCTGATCGCGATCACGCTCGATCCGCGCACTCTCACCCCCGGTCAACCGTTCTCCGAGGCATCCGTGGTGCTCTCGCTCAGGCCGCTCGTGCTCGATCTGCTGGCGGCGAGCGGCATGCCCCTCGACGAGGCGCGCCGGGCCCTGCCCGACATCACCAAATGAGGGGCGAAACCCTCCCGGGTTCCGATACCGTAAAGCCATGAAGATGCGAAAGTCAGCCCTGCTCGCCATTCCAGCACTCGCCTTCGCATTCGTGCTGACGGGCTGCACGCTCCCCGGCCCGATGGCGAACTTCTCGGGCCTGCCCGGCGAAGAGCAGATCGCGGGCGAATCCGAGCCCGACGACTCCGGTCTCCAGGCGTTCTGGCTCAACGAGGGCGACAGCATCGCGGTGGCCGTCTCGGGCAGTTCGACCTGCCCGGTCATCGGCAGTCGGCTGAACGTGATCGACCCGGCCGGCGAGGGCAACGTGGTCGAGATCGTGCCGGTGGCGCAGCCCGCCGACCAGATCTGCACGATGGACTACGTGCCGCACACCACCACGTTCCCGACGCCGAACGACGTCACCACGACGGAACCCCTCGTGGTGCGCGTGGGCGACAAAGAGGTCACCGTTCCCATCAAGTAGCGCGGGCTCACGGGAGTGGGCTCGTCGGCCGCTCAGGCACCCGCCCACTCGTAGCCGAGCGGGGCGACGTCGGCCCACGCCACGGTGAGTTCGCCGAGGCGCAACCGGCGCCGCGGGGTCGACACGTGCCATCCGTTCGACCGCATCGCCTCGGCGGTGGCGATCCAGCGCTGCCCAGGGCCGTAGGTGCCGAGACCGGCGTTGTGCTGCCAGAATCGGTCGAGGTCGGTGAGCAGCCGGTGCACCGGCTCGCCGGGCACGTTGCGGTGGATGAGCACCTTCGGCAGCCGCTCGGCCACGATCGACGGATGCTCGAGGTCGGTGAGGCGCAGCGAGACGGTGAGGGTGCGGGGCCCGTCGTGGCCGACCGCCACCCAGCTGCTCACCCGCCCCAGCTCGTTGCAGGTGCCCTCCACCAGCACGCCGTCGGGCTGCAGACGACCGACCATCAGCCGCCAGGCATCCGCGACCGCGTCTTCGTCGTATTGCCGCAGCACGTTGAAGGCGCGCACCACGGCGGCGAGTCGACCGGCCGGCAGCGGCACCTCGAAGCCGCCGAGACCGAAGTCGACCCGGGCGTCACGGGCGAACGGGCTGCGGCCGTCGCGCACGTCTTTCAGCTGCGCGGTCGCGGTGGCGACGCGCTCCGGTGAGATCTCGAGGCCGCGCACGTGAACGTCGGGCCGGTGCTTCGCGAGCCGGGCCTGCAGCTCGAAGGCGGTGACGCCGCTCGCGCCGTAACCGAGGTCGACCACGAGGGGGTCGGCCGTGCGCCGCAGCACGGGAAGGGTGCTGATCCAGCGGTCGACGCGGCGGAGCCGGTTGGTGTTGGTGGTTCCGCGGGTGATCGCGCCGATCGGCATTCCCCCATCCAATCACGCGGCCCGGCCCGCAATAGGATTGGAGCATGCCTACAGAGCCTTACACCCTGATCCTGCTGCGCCATGGCAACAGCACCTGGAACCAAGAGAACCTCTTCACCGGCTGGGTCGACGTGCCCCTCAGCGAGGTCGGCGTCGGCGAGGCGAAGCGCGCGGGCGAGCTGCTCGCGGCCTCGGGTCTGCTGCCAGACGTGCTCTACACGTCGCGCCTCACCCGCGCCATCCAGACCGCTAACCTGGCCCTCGGCGTCGCCGACCGGCTCTGGATCGACGTCAAGCGCTCGTGGCGGCTCAACGAGCGCCACTACGGGGCGCTGCAGGGCAAAGACAAGGCCCAGACCCTCGCCGAGTACGGCCCCGAGCAGTTCCAGCTCTGGCGCCGTTCGTTCGACGTGCCGCCGCCGCCCATCGCCGACGACGACCCCTACTCGCAGGTCGGCGACCCGCGCTACGCCGACCTCGGCGACGACGTGCCCCGCACCGAGTGCCTCAAAGACGTCATCGAGCGCATGCTGCCCTACTGGCAGAGCGATATTCAGGGCGACCTCGCGCTCGGCAAGACCGTGCTCGTCACGGCGCACGGCAACTCGCTGCGCGCGCTCGTGAAGCACCTCGACGGCATCTCCGACGACGAGATCGCGGAGCTCAACATCCCCACCGGCATCCCGCTCGTCTACAAACTGGATGCCGCGTTCGCGCCCCTCGGCCCGGCCGAGTACCTCGACCCCGAGGCCGCCGCGGCCGGCGCCGCGGCCGTCGCCGCGCAGGGCGCGAAGAAGTAGCCCGAAGGCAGTGAGAAGCCCCCGACCTCGCGAGAGGGCCGGGGGCTTCTTCGTCTCCCGAGGTGAACGGGAGGTGACGCGTCAGGCGTTCTGGGTGGCTCCGGGCCATTCGCCCGTCGCGAGGTACTGCACCTTCTTGGCGATCGAGACGGCGTGGTCGGCGAAGCGCTCGTGGTAGCGGCTGGCGAGCGTGACGTCGACGGTGTCGACCGCCTCGCCCTTCCAGTGCGAGCCGAGAACGGCGTCGAAGACGCTCACGTGCAGTTCGTCGATCTTGTCGTCGTCATTGCGCATCTCGTCGGCCAGGGCGACATCCTCGGTGCGCAGCAGCACGGTGAGCTTCTTGGCGATCTCGACGTCGAGCCGGCCCATCTCGGCGAAGGTCTGTCGCAGGCTCTTCTTCACGACCTTGTCGGGGTAGCGGTAGCGGGCGAGCTGGGCGATGTGCTCGGCGATGTCGCCCATGCGCTCCAGCGAGGAGCTGACCCGCAGCGCGGTGACGACGATGCGCAGATCGCGGGCGACCGGCTGCTGCAGCGCGAGAATGCCGATCGCGAGCTCGTCGAGGCTCGCCGCCAGGGCATCGATCTTCGGGTCTTCGGCGATCACGGTCTCGGCGAGCGTGACGTTCGACTCGTTGAACGCCGTGGTGGCGTTCGTGATGGCCACGGTCACGAGCTCGGAGATCTGAACGAGACGATCTTGAACCTCGCGCAGCTCTTGCTGGAATACCTCTCGCATGCGGAGGGGTCCTTTCTTCGGTACGGCGGATACGTCGTAGTGTGGAACACCCGTGCGCGCGACGACTGCGACGCGATCGGCAGGCGACCTTTCCATCCTCTGGGGGCCAGGTTAACGCGAGGTGCCGCGAAGCTGAACACTCGTGGAAGCGAAGGCCGTGCGG
The DNA here is from genome assembly GCF_024979295.1 of Herbiconiux daphne. Taxonomy (GTDB): domain Bacteria; phylum Actinomycetota; class Actinomycetes; order Actinomycetales; family Microbacteriaceae; genus Herbiconiux; species Herbiconiux daphnes. Next base: position 568,959 of record NZ_JANLCJ010000001.1, read on the forward strand.
CGCCAACGGCGGCCTGACGCCCCAGTGGACTCACTAGTGTAGTTGCTATGGAAACAGGCTGGTTGGTGCTGTTGTCTGTGGCACTCGGCCTCACCGTCGGAGCAGGTTTCGTCGTCCTCCTTCACATGGCTGAACGGCGGGGAAACAACGCGGTCACCGTGGGCTCGACGGCGGTTCCCGACGGAGTCGAGCAGGTCATCGACGCTCTCGACTTCGCCGGCCTCGTGCTCGACCCCTCCAACAACGTGGTGAAGGCGTCGGAGATGGCCTACAACTACGGGCTCGTCGTCAATCAGCTGCTGGTGCACGACGAACTGCTCGACCTGGTCGCCCAGGTGCGCAGCGCCGGAGAGTCGATCAACGAGGAGATCACCCTCGCGCGCGGCCCGTTCGGTGAGGCGAGCATCCACCTCGACGTGCAGGTGGCCCGTCTCGGCAGCCGCTACGTGCTCGTGCTCGCCGAAGACCGCACCGACGCCTACCGCCTCGAAGAGACCCGTCGGGACTTCATCGCGAACATCAGCCACGAACTGAAGACCCCGATCGGCGCCATCTCGCTCCTGGCCGAGGCGCTCGAGCCCGCGAGCGACGACCCCGATCAGGTGCGCCGGTTCGCGAAGCAGATGGGCACCGAGGCCATCCGGCTGTCGCAGATCACCCGCGAGATCATCGAGCTGTCGCGGTTGCAGGCCACCGACATCCTCGCCTCGGCGAAGCGCATCGACCTCGACGAGATCGTCGCCTCGGCCGTCGACCAGAATCACGTGGTGGCGGATGCGCGACGCATGACGCTGGCCGTCGGCGGCGCCAAGCACGTGGCCGTCATGGGCGACGAGGCGCTGCTCACCCTGGCGCTCAACAACCTGATCTCGAACGCCCTGCAGTACTCGCCCGACGGTTCCCGCATCGGCATCGGCGTGCACCACGACGAAGGCGTCGTGGAGCTCGTCGTGACCGACCAGGGCATCGGCATCCCCGAAGAAGACCTGCCGCGCGTGTTCGAGCGGTTCTTCCGTGTCGACCAGGCGCGTTCCCGCAACACGGGCGGCACCGGGCTCGGGCTCAGCATCGTGAAGCACGTCGTGCAGAACCACGGTGGCGACATCCGTGCCTGGTCGCAGGTCGGACAAGGTTCCACGTTCACCATCAGGCTGCCGGAGGCCGTCAAGGCCAAAGCAGCCGCTCAAGGAGACAAACGATGACCCACATCCTGCTGGTCGAAGACGAAGCCGCGCTGAGCGAGCCGCTCAGCTATCTGCTTCGGCGCGAAGGCTACGGCGTGACCGTGGCCCCCGACGGCCCCAGCGCGATCAGCGAGTTCGACCGCGGCGGCGTCGACATCATCCTGCTCGACCTCATGATCCCCGGCATCCCGGGCACCGAGGTGTGCCGCGAGATCCGCACCCGCTCCTCGGTTCCGATCATCATGCTGACGGCCAAGGACTCCGAGATCGACATCGTGGTGGGGCTCGAGCTCGGCGCCGACGACTACGTCACGAAGCCCTACTCCACCCGTGAACTGCTCGCGCGCATCCGGGCCGTGATGCGGCGTCAGCTCGAGGTGCTCGACGCGGCCGAGCCGCTGCTCAAGGCCGGACCGGTGTCGATGGACGTCGAGCGCCACACCGTCGCCGTGGGCGGCAAGGAGGTGGCCATGCCGCTGAAGGAATTCGAGTTGCTCGAGCTGCTGCTGCGCAACGCCGGCCGGGTGCTGACCCGCGGTCAGCTGATCGACCGGGTGTGGGGATCGGACTACTTCGGCGACACCAAGACCCTCGACGTGCACATCAAGCGCATCCGGTCGAAGATCGAGACCGTGCCGTCGGAGCCGACTCTGCTCGTGACCGTGCGCGGGCTCGGCTACCGCTTCGAGGGCTGAGCCCGGGTCGCGCGGGCCGGACCGCCCTCAGGGGCGCCGGGCAGGCGTCACTCCGAGGGCGCGGGTTCGGCCGAGGCGGTGGGAGCTGGGGCCGGAACGGAGACGTCGGGCGTGGGGGTCGGCGTCGCGAACGGGGTGGCGCTCGGCACCGGTGTCGGCGCCAGGTCGGAGTACTCGGGCAGCGAGGTGTTGAGCACGGGCACCATGACCTGCTTGCCCTCTTCGCCGCCGTACTGGAAGTAGAGCGGGAACAGGCTGCCGGGCTGCGACACGTTGGTGAGCACGATCTGCTCGGAGTCGGCGCCGCCGAAGCTCGTGATGGCGCCGTTGCCGTCGACGAACACCTTCTCCGTGACCCGTTCGCCGCTCGAGGCGTCTTCGTATTGCACGAGCACCTGCTTGGTCGACACGCTGCGGTTCACGAACGACACGAGCAGGCTCGCGGTGGCGCCGTCTTCGCTGATGAGGGTGGCGTTGCGCACCGAGACGTCGCCGAGGTCGGCGTTCACGCCGTCGGAGGTCTCGACGATCTCGGTGGTGGCCTGGGGCGTGATGAACGCGCACCCGGCAGTGCCGAATGCGACGAGGGCACCCACCAGAACGGATGCCGCCAACCGAGCTCTCACAAGACCCTCCAGAGTCGTAAACGCTTTGAGTTCAGCCTACAACGAGCGGGCTGCGGAGGGCGGGTAAGGACACCCTTACCACATAGCCCCTGTGGTATCCTAGAGGTCACGGAAGGACATCCATTCATGCTTTTTGAGGTTGGCGAAACTGTCGTTTACCCCCACCACGGAGCCGCAACGATCTCCGAGGTGAAGACCCGGGTCATCAAAGGCGAAGAGAAGATCTACCTCAAACTCCGTGTGACGCAGGGCGACCTGACGATCGAGGTGCCCGCCGACAACGTCGACCTGGTCGGCGTTCGCGATGTCATCGGCCGTGAGGGTCTCGACAAGGTGTTCGAGGTGCTGCGTGCGCCGTTCACCGAAGAGCCCACGAACTGGTCGCGCCGCTACAAGGCCAACCTCGAGAAGCTCGCGTCGGGCGACGTCATCAAGGTGAGCGAGGTCGTTCGCGACCTGTGGCGCCGCGACCAAGATCGTGGTCTGTCGGCCGGCGAGAAGCGCATGCTCGCGAAGGCCCGCCAGATTCTCATCTCCGAACTGGCGCTCGCCGAGAAGACCGACGAGGAGAAGGCCTCGCTGGTTCTCGACGAAGTGCTGGCCTCCTAACCCGCGCCTCGGCGCACAGCACGTGGAGTCCCACCACGGTGAGACCGTTCCGGCGGTCGCCGTGATCGTCGTCGCGGCCGGCTCCGGAACCCGGCTCGGCCGCGCGCGCCCCAAGGCCTTCGTCGAGATCGCGGGCCGGAGTATCCTCGAGCGATCGATGGATGCCGTTTCGGGAATGTCCGAGACGGCGACCGTCGTGGTCGTGGTTCCGGACGCGCTCGTGGCCGACGCCCGGGCTGCGCTCGCCGCTGCCGGGGGCGCGCCCGTGATCGTGGTGCCGGGCGGCGACACGCGGCAGAAGTCGGTCGCGGCCGGCATCGCCGTGCTGCCGGAGGGCACCGGGATCGTGCTCGTGCACGACGCGGCGCGCGCATTCACGCCGTCGGCGGTGTTCGACCGGGTGGTCTCGACGGTGCGCTCGAGCGGCAACGGCGCCATCCCCGGTCTGCCGGTGACCGACACCATCAAGTCCGTCGGAGACGACGGGGTGGTGCAGGCGACGGTCGACCGGTCGACGCTCGTGGCCGTGCAGACGCCGCAGGGCTTTCCTCGCGCACACATCGTGGAGGCCTACGCCCGGGCGGCCGGCGACTTCACCGACGACGCGGCCCTCGTGCGTGAGGCCGGGCATCCGGTCGCCGTGGTGCCGGGCGACGCCCGGGCCTTCAAGATCACCACCGCCGACGACCTCGAGCGCGCCGACGACCTCCTTCGGAGACAGGGCATGAACCAGACCAGCATCCGCACCGGCCTCGGCGTCGACGCCCACGCCTTCGACGTCGACGCCGAGCTCTGGCTGGCGGGCCTGCACTGGCCGGGCGAAGCGGGGCTCGCCGGTCACAGCGACGGCGACGTGGTGGCGCACGCCATCTGCGACGCCCTGCTCGGCGCCGCCGGGCTCGGCGACCTGGGCAGCCGCTTCGGCACGTCCGCCCCCGAGCTCGCCGGCGCCCACGGCGACGTCTTCCTGCGCCGCACCCGCGACATCCTCGCCGCGGCCGGGTTCACCGTCGGCAACGTCTCGGTGCAGCTCGTCGGCAACCGCCCCCGCTTCGCACCCCGCAAGGCCGAGGCCGACGCCCTGCTCAGCGCCCTCCTCGGCGCCCCGGTGAGCGTCTCGGCCACCACCACCGACGGCCTCGGCTTCGCCGGCCGTGGCGAGGGCCTCACCGCCATCGCCACAGCCCTCGTCACCCTCACCATCACCGCCTGACCTGGCACGGCGCGACCCGGGGACGCCGCGCGCAGCACGGCGCCCCCGGTAAACTAGCGCAGTGACTTTGAGACTGTTCGATTCGAAAGACCGCGCGTTGGTGGATTTCGTGCCCCTGGTTCCCGGGCACGTCGGCATCTACGTGTGCGGTCCGACCGTGCAGTCGTCGCCGCACATCGGGCACTTGCGGTCGGCGCTCGCCTACGACCAGTTGCGGCGCTGGCTCTCCTACTGCGGGTTCACCGTCACCTATGTGCGCAACGTCACCGACATCGACGACAAGATCCTGCTGAACGCCGAAGGCAGCACCGAGGAGTGGTGGGCCCTGGCCTACCGCGTCGAGCTCGAGTTCACCGCGGCCTACAACGCGATCGGCGTGCTGCCGCCCACCTACGAGCCCCGCGCCACCGCGAGCATCCCCGAGATGCAGGCCATCATCACCCGCCTGATCGAGGGCGGTCACGCTTACGCCACCGACGACGGCACCGGCGACGTCTACTTCGACACCGCGAGCTGGCCCGACTACGGCGAGCTCACCCACCAGAAGCTCGACGACATGGCGCCGGCCGCCGACTCCGACTCCCGGGGCAAGAAAGACGTGCGCGACTTCGCCCTGTGGAAAGGCCACAAAGAGGGCGAGCCGCTCACGGCGGCCTGGTCGAGCCCGTGGGGCGCCGGGCGACCCGGATGGCACATCGAGTGCTCGGCCATGTCGACGAAGTATCTCGGCACCCAGTTCGACATCCACGGCGGCGGGCTAGACCTGCGTTTTCCGCACCACGAGAACGAACTCGCGCAATCGCGGGCCGCGGGTGACGCCTTCGCCAACTATTGGCTGCACAACGGCCTGGTCGCCGTGACCGGGCAGAAGATGTCGAAGTCGCTCGGCAACTCGATCTTCGCCTCAGAGCTCATCGCGTCGGCGAAACCGGTCGTGCTGCGCTACTACCTCGGCGCCGCGCACTACCGGTCGACCCTGGAATACCACGAAGGCGCACTCGAAGAGGCCGAGGCCGCCGTCGCGCGCATCGAGGGCTTTCTCGACCGTGCCGAACGCCGGCTCGCCGACACCCGGTTCGCCGGCACGGCCGAGCTCGTCATCCCCGACGAGTTCCGCGAGGCGATGGACGACGACCTGAGCGTGCCCCAGGCCGTCGCGGTCATCCACGAGACCGTGCGTCGCGGCAACGCCGCGCTCGACGATGAGGACTTCGCCGAGACCGCAGCCCTGCTCGGTCAGGTGCTCGCCATGACCGAGGTGCTCGGCATCAACCCCCTCTCGCCCGAATGGGCATCCGGCGAAGACGGTGTCGCCGAGCGCGCACTCGCTACGCTGGTGGAACGACTCGTCTCCGATCGGGAGACGGCACGCAAGACCCGCGACTTCACCACCGCGGACCGCATCCGGGATGAACTCGGACAAGCCGGAATTTCGATTGAAGACACGCCGAGTGGCGCGCACTGGAGTCTCGATGGCTAAATCATCAACAGGCCGCCCCTCGAGGGCCGGCGCCGTTCGCAAGGGCACCAAGGGCAGCAAGGCGGTCGGGTCGGGAGGCCAGGGCCGTCAGGCGCTCGAGGGCAAGAAGCCCACGCCCAAGGCCGAAGACCGGCCCTACCACCCCGCCGGAAAGGTCAAGGCGGCGCGAGAGCGCTACGCGGCGGCTGGCGGCAAGGCTCGCCCGGGCGCGCGGTCGTCGAACGAGCGGGCTCAGGATGCGCAGCAGTACGGCGGCAGCCGGCCCGCGCCGGCGCGTCGGGTGAAGAAGGCCGACGACAGCGAGATGGTGACCGGCCGCAACTCGGTGGTCGAGGCGCTGCGCGCGCACATCCCGGCGACGGCCCTCTACGTGGCGTTCCGCGTGGAGGTCGACGAGCGCGTGAAAGAGGCGCTGTCGCTCGCGAACAAGCGCGGCATCCCGGTGATGGAGGTCATGCGCCCCGAGCTCGACCGCCTGTCGGGGCACGACTCGGTGCACCAGGGCCTCGCCCTCAAGGTGCCGCCCTACGAATACGCCCACCCCGAGACGCTGCTCGACCAGGTGCAGCGCCGCGGCCAGACGCCGCTCTTCGTGGCGCTCGACGGCATCACCGACCCGCGCAACCTCGGGGCGATCATCCGCTCCACCGCCGCTTTCGGCGGGCAGGGCGTGATCGTGCCGCAGCGGCGATCGGTCGGCGTCACGGCGTCGGCGTGGAAGACCTCGGCGGGCGCCGCTGCACGCACCCCCGTGGCGATGGCCTCCAACCTGACCCAGACGCTCAAGGCGTTCAAGGCCGCGGGCGTGTTCGTGGTCGGCCTCGACGGCGACGGCGACGTCTCGCTGCCCGGGCTCGACTTCGCGAGCGGACCGATCGTGGTCGTCGTGGGCAACGAGGGCAAGGGCCTGTCGCGCCTGGTCACCGAGACCTGCGACGCCATCGTGTCCATTCCCATCTCATCGGGCACCGAGTCGCTCAACGCCGGCATCGCGGCGAGCGTCACGCTCTACGAGATCGCGCGGCAGCGCGCCACCAAGGGCAAGTAGCGCGCGTCGGGTCAGCCGACCTCGCGCCTGACCAGCGCGGCACCGGCGACCATCGCGCGCATCTTGCCCGCGGCACTCTCGCGCGGCAGGTACTTCATGCCGCAGTCGGGCGCCACCACGATCTGGTCGGGTCGCACGAACTCGAGCGCCCGTCGGATGCGGGCGGCGACCGTCTCGGCACTCTCGACCTCCGGGTCGGAGAGGTCGATCACGCCGAGGATGACCTTCTTGTCGCCCAGGCCCGCGAGCACCGACACGTCGAGGTTCGACTGCGCCGTCTCGATCGAGATCTGGTCGCAGGTGCAGCCGAACAGCTCGGGCAGGAACGAGTAGCCGGCGGGCCGGTCGTGGATGATGGCCGCGTAGCCGAAGCAGATGTGCACCGCGGTCGTTCCGGTCACGCCCTCGAGGGCGCGGTTCAGTGCCTCGAGCCCGTAGTCGCGCGCGGCGGCCGAGCGCGCCTCCATGTAGGGCTCGTCGATCTGCACGATGTCGATGCCGGCGTCGAACAGGTCGAGCATCTCGTCGTGCACGGCGTCGGCGTAGGCCATCGCCAGTTCGGCCTGGTCGGGGTAGTAGTCGTTCTGCGCCTGCTGCGACATGGTGAACGGGCCCGGCAGGGTGATCTTCGTGGTGGCGCCGGTGCCCGTTGTGCGCGCCAGCAGAAAACGCGCATCCGCGACCTCCACCGGGCGGTTGCGCCGGATCGGGCCGACCACGCGCGGCACCGGGTTCGGATGCCCGCTGCGGTCGAGCGCGCTGCCCGGGTTGTCGATGTCGACGCCGTCGAGCGCCGTGGCGAAGCGGTTGGAGTAGCTCTCGCGCCGGATCTCGCCGTCGGTCAGGATGTCGAGCCCGGCGGCCTGCTGCTCGGCGATCGCGAGAGCGGTGGCGTCATCGAGAGCCTCGTCGAGGTGCTCGGCGGGGATGCGCCACAGCTCGGCGGCTCGCACCCGCGGAGGAAAGCGGCCGGCGAGCTTCGCGCGATCGATCAGCCATTCGGGCTGCGGTGAACTGCCGACCAGAGACGTAGGGAAGAGCATGGAGCCACTCTAGATCCGGGTGGCCTGCGGGGCTCAGACGTTCAGACGCCAATCGATCGCCGAGGTCTCGGGCGCGGGCTCGCCCTGCACCGCGACGGGCAGCGTGATCGCCTCGGTCGGCGGGCCGACCACCGTGGCCTCGTCGCGGCGGTGGCGCAGCACGTTGTCGACATAGGAGGTCACGGCCTCAGCCAGCGGCACGTCGCGCGACTGCTCCTGGCTCATGAACCAGCGGTGCTCGAGCAGCTGGTGGAACACCTCGGCCGGTTCGAGCTTGCCCTTGAGGTCGCGTGGGATGGCCCGGATGACGGGCTCGAACACCCGGGCGAGCCACTCGTGGGCCACCATTTCGTCATCGTCGTCCTTGCGGCCGTATTTCGCCGAGTAGGAGTCGAGGTCGTTGAGCAGACGCCGGGCCTGGTTCTCCTGCGCGTCGAGCCCGGTGAGCCGCAGCAGACGGCGCTGATGGTGGCCGGCATCCACCACCTTCGGCTGGATGCGCACGGTCGTGCCGCCCTCGGTGGTCTTGATGGCGAGCTCCTCGATGTCGAATCCGAGGTCGTTGAGGCGGTCGACGCGCTCGTTGATGCGCCAGCGCTCCGACGAGCTGAACGACTCGGAGCCGGTGAGCTCCTTCCAGAGCGAGCGGTAGGCCGCGACGATGCCGTTCGAGAGGGTGATCGGGTCGAGTTCTTCGTCGACCCGGCCGCCGGCCTCGAGATCCATCAGTTCGCCGGCGATGTTGACGCGCGCGATCTCGAGGTCGTTCTCGCGCTGGCCGTTCGACAGGCCGCCCTCATACAGCTGACCGGTCTCGGCGTCGACGAGGTAGGCGGCGAACGCGCCCGCGTCGCGACGGAACAGCGTGTTCGACAGCGAGACGTCGCCCCAGAAGAAGCCGATCACGTGCAGGCGCACGAGCAGCACCGCGAGGGCGTCGACGAGGCGGGTGGCGGTGTCGGGGCGGAGGGTCTGCGAGAACAGGGCGCGGTAGGGCAGCGAGAACTTGAGGTGCCGGGTGACGAGCGCGGAGTTGAGCGGATCGCCCTCGTCGTCGGCGCGGTTCGTCACCACGGCGAGCGGATCGACGCACGGCACGTCGAGCCGCTGCAGCGTGCGCAGCATGTCGTACTCGCGCTTCGCCATCTCGTCGGTGGTCTCCTTGATGGCGATGACGTGCCCCGACAGGTGCGCGAAGCGCACGAGGTGCCGCGAGATGCCCTTCGGCAGGGCAGCGATGTACTTGTCGGGCCACTCGTCGAGCGGCAGGTTCCACGGCAGATCGAGGAGCCCGGGGTCGACGGTGGCCGAGGTGATGTTGAGGGAGGCGCTCATGGTTCGTCCAGGTGCTGATCGGGGCGATCGTCGGGTGAAACGACTCTGCCGTGGCTTTCGAGGGCCACGGCAGAGTCTAGAACGGTCAGGGCGGGCAGACTAGCTGACGACCGCCTTGTTGCCGAGGCGCTCGCCCGACTCGAGGTCGAACAGGTGCACGTGGTTCGGTGCCGCCGTGAGGTAGACCTTGTCGCCGACGAACGGGTGCGAGCGGCCGTCGACGCGGGTGACGATGTCGGTGCGCTTGCCGTCGATCTCGGAGTGGCCGTAGAGGTAGCCGTCGGCGCCGAGCTCCTCGATCAGGTCGACCGTCACCTCGAGGCCCTCGCCGGGAACGGCCGAGAGGATGATGTCTTCGGGCCGCACGCCGATGGTGGCACTCGTGCCGGTGGTGCTCGCGAGGGTCTCGCGGTCGACCGGCACGATCGAGGTGCCGAACTTGACGCCGGTGTCGGCGAGGTCGGCGTGGAAGAGGTTCATCGCGGGCGAGCCGATGAAGCCGGCGACGAACACGTTGTTGGGCTTCTCGTAGAGGTCGCGGGGGGTGCCGACCTGCTGCAGCAGTCCGTCTTTCAGCACGGCGATGCGGTCGCCCATGGTGAGCGCCTCGGTCTGGTCGTGGGTGACGTAGACCGTCGTGACACCGAGACGGCGCTGCAGGCTAGCAATCTGAGTGCGGGTCTGCACGCGGAGCTTCGCGTCGAGGTTCGACAGCGGCTCGTCCATGAGGAACACCTGGGGCTGACGCACGATGGCGCGGCCCATGGCCACGCGCTGACGCTGACCACCGGAGAGCGCCTTCGGCTTGCGGCTGAGGTAGGGCTCGAGGTCGAGCAGCTTCGCGGCCTCGAGCACGCGGGTGGCGCGCTCGTCTTTGCCGACGCCCGCGATCTTGAGCGCGAAGCCCATGTTCTCGGCGACGGTCATGTGCGGGTAGAGGGCGTAGTTCTGAAAGACCATCGCGATGTCGCGGTCTTTCGGCGGGATGTCGGTGACGTCACGGTCGCCGATCAGGATGCGGCCCTCGTTGACCTCTTCGAGGCCGGCGAGCATGCGCAGCGACGTGGACTTGCCACAGCCGGAGGGCCCGACCAGCACGAGGAACTCGCCGTCGGCGATCTCGAGGTCGAGCTTGTCGACGGATGCACGCGTCGATCCCGGATAGATTCGGGACGCCTTGTCATACGTGACTGATGCCATGATTCATTTCTCCTTCACCGGCAGGTACGTGCCGGACGATCCGTTGTGATGGATTAACAAGGGCCTGCTTCGTCGAAGACCCAGGGGCAATTATGGCACGAGCCCGGACCGGGGATCTCTCAGAATCGGTTCCTACTATCATTGAGAAGTTGTGTCCCATTCTCAGAGCCCACGGAGCATTCACGCATGACCACTGGCGGATCCGACGACTCGCGTCTGACGAAGAATCAGCGACGCGAGGCGGCGCGCGAGAAGGCGAAGCAGCTGCGTGAAGAGCAGCGCAAGAAGGACATCCGCAACCGGGTCATCCTGATCGGCTCGCTGAGCGTCGTGGTGATCGCCATCATCGTCGGCATCACCCTCGTCATCACCTCCACCCTGAAGCCCGCCGGTCCCGGCCCGCTCAACATGGCCAGCGACGGAATCCAGATCGGTCAAGACTTCAAGGCCGTGCCGACGCCCGCGCTCGCCGCCGGTGAAGACCCGGTGCCGACCGTCAACGACCCCGCATCCGGAGTCATCGACATCCGCATGTACGTCGACTACCTCTGCCCGTTCTGCGGCCAGTTCGAGGCCACTAACAACGAGCAGATCGGCGAGCTCGTGCAGTCCGGTGCGGCCACCGTCGAGATCCATCCGCTCACCATCCTCGACCGCTCGTCGCTCGGCACGAAGTACTCGACCCGTGCGGGCAACGCCGCTGCATGCGTGGCGAACTACTCGCCCGACCAGTTCTGGGCCTTCAACGGGTTGCTCTTCTCGAACCAGCCGGCCGAGAGCACCGAGGGCCTCGACAACGACACCCTCAAAGACCTCGTGAGCCAGGCGGGCGCCACGGCGACCGACGACATCGACGCGTGCATCGACGACAAGACCTTCTGGAGCTGGCTCGAAGACGCGACCTCGCGCGCTCTCAAGGGGCCGCTGCCGAACTCCGACGAGGCCGCCGTCACCGGAACGCCCACCGTGCTCGTGAACGGCCAGAAGTACTCGGGTGCGCTCGACGACGCCGACGCGTTCTCGAGCTTCGTGGTGCAGGTCGCGGGCGAGGCCTACTCGACCGCCACCCCGACACCCACGCCCACCCCGGCGGGCTGACCCGCCGCGTCGACCTGGGCGCTCGTTCGGCCATGGCTAGAATGAGGTGTCCCACCAGCCGGCCTGGCGCAATTGGTAGCGCACCGCTCTTGTAAAGCGGGGGTTACGGGTTCGAGTCCCGTGGCCGGCCCCATCTTCCGCCTCTTTCCGCCGTTCTGCAGGTCACTTTCGACTCAGGTAACGTCCGTTGTCATGATTTGCTCATCATGAGCATTCTTCTTGCTCTTGCTTAGTGCCTTCGACCGGGCCTTTTCCAGCGCGGTCGTGACTTCATCTAGCCGATCCGGCCACAGATGACCGTATGTATTCAGGGTCTCTGTGGCATCTTTGTGACCGAGCATGCGCTGCACTAGCTTCACGTCTGCGCCAGCGGCAATTGCCATACTCGCGGCGGTGTGACGCAGTTTGTGCGGCGTTATCCCCAGCTCGTCAAGGCCGGCCCCCGCGACCGCCTTTGTCCACACCAGGGTCCGCCAGTTGTGGTCGTGAATAGCATCACCCGACACTGTGCGGAAAACATAGTCAGTGCCTTTGTGGCCGTCGATGAGGGGTTTGATCTCATCCACGAGGAACCCAACGAGCGGCATGCTGCCGGCTAGAGAGTCAGACGCGTCATGTGCTCGCGGGATGGAGTCACCCCTGAGGAGGCACTCACAGTTGTGTCCGGCACCCTGTGAAGCTCATGGAATCGCTCGAGTGGGGGACGATGCTCCCGCCGGCTTTCAGGGGTCTGCTAATTTCTGACGCCACGGCAAGGCATCCTCGCGCCACGCATTCTCACGACGCAGCTTCGATTCGATTTTTTTAGCCTGTTCGGACATCTCAGCGGCACTAAGTTTTCCGGTTCGCCAAAATCGAACGTTATTCCCCAATTCGGCCGTCCATCTCAGATATGGCGCAATGAGATCTAGATGCGTGTCTACGGACACTTGACCAGCAGCCTGCAGCGAATTCGTTCCTTGCTGCGCGTAGAAGAGTCCAAGCTGTCGTTCCGCCTCAAGCCACCCAGATAGTTCGTCATCGCGAGTCGAGACAACTTCTGTGAACTGGATCATCCTCGTTCCGAGGGTATTAAGGGCCGAGATCTCATTCGACGGCGAAAGGTCAGTCTTACGAAGTTCGGCTATAGCTTCCAACAGTCGTTCATAAGCTGCGGTCACTCGGTCTGATCGAGCGCGGCGCACATCCGACGAGTGTTGCACCCAAGCAATTAGCGAGGCAATCGCCCCTGCCCCCACGACTCCCGTGATTAGGTCTGGAACGAACGTGCTCCAATCTGAGCTGGTGCGAATTCCTACGAAAGCCAGAATCGTAAGGCTCAGCAAGAATGCGCAGGCGACAAAGACGACGGACAGGGGAATGCGCCTCATGGGGGCGATCGTAGCGAAGCTTGCGAGATCAATCCCGCACCGCGCTCGAGTCGTACCGAGTCGAAGATTCTCTGGTCATGATCTGGTCATGATCAGGTCCAACTGTAGATCAACGGTGAATGACCAAGCGTGAATGTGAGCTGCTTCCGTTCCCTTTGAATACGGGGATCCGCAGACTTAAAGTGATGTAGCTTGACCACCCATGAATACTGCTGAGAGCAAGCGGGGGTTACGGGTTCGAGTCCCGTGGCCGGCCCCACTCGCCGCCCTGCGCGGCAGCATGGTCGCCTTGAGTGACGCACGACGCGATGCGTCGTGGGGTTCGAGTCCCGTGGCCGGCCCTCATCCGCCGCCCTGCGCGGCAGCCACTCAGCGCAGCGGCAGTTCGTAGTGCAGGTACTCCTCGTCGGGTTGCCAGCCGAGCGACTCGTAGAGGCGCTGAGCCGTTGTGTTGGTGCGGGCGGTCGAGAGCTCGAGACGGGCCGCGCCCGCGTCTACGCCGAGCCGGCGGGCGGCTTCGAGCAACGATCGCGCGACCCCGCCACCGCGTGCCTCGGGTCGCACGAAGAGGTCGTAGAGCACGAAGATCGGCGCGAGCTCGAGCGAGCAGAACGACGGGTAGAGCTGCGTGAACCCGTCGAGACCGCCGGATGCCGCCGGCGCGACGAGCACGATCGAGTCGGCTCGGCGCATCCGCTCGTCGAGGTAGGCCTCGGCCGCGGGCTGATCGCCGGCAAGGCCGTAGAAGACGCGATAAGCGTCGAACAAGGCCGCCAGTTCGGGCAGGTCGTCGAGGGTCGCGGGGCGCACGGTCATGCGCACACCCTACGGCCCCGGCCTCAACCGGCTGGTCAACCGCGATCAGCCGGTCAGCGGGTCGGTCCGTCAGCGGGTTTGGGCGCGGCGGCGGCGGTCGATGGCGAACGAGATCGACAGCACCACGAAGCCCAGCGCCGCGAGGCCCACGCCGACGAAGGCGGGGGAGAGGTAGCCGAAGCCGGCGGCGATGACGATTCCGCCGAGGAAGGCGCCGAGGCTGTTGCCGATGTTGAGCGACGAGTGGTTGAGGGCCGCGGCGATCGACTGGGCGTTGTGCGAGACATCCATCAGTCGGGTCTGGATGGCCGGCGAGCACGACCCCGCGAACGCGCCTACGAAGAACACCGACACCACGAGCCCGACCTCGGTCTGCGCCGTGAGGCCGAACGCGAGCACCGAGAGCCCGAGCCCCACGATGTTGATGATCAGTGAGCGCTTCACCGAGCGGTCGGTGAGCCAGCCGCTCACGAAGTTGCCGATGGTCATGCCGATGCCGAACACCACGAGCACCCAGGGCACGAACCCTTCCCCCAGGCCGGTCACGTCGGTGACCACGGGGGCGACGTAGGTGTACACGGCGAACACCCCGCCGAAGCCGATCGAGCCGAGGGCCAGGGTGAGCCAGACCTGCAGGCGGGTGAACGCGCTGAGCTCGTTGCGCATGGTCGCCGTGGGGTCACCGGGCCGGAACGGCACCGCCACGACGATGGCCACGAGCGTGAGGGCGAAGATGACCGCCACCAGCAGGTAGGCGCTGCGCCAGCCGAACGTCTGGCCGAGATAGGTGCCGAACGGCACTCCCACGACATTGGCGATGGTGAGGCCGCCGAGCACGAACGCCACCCCGCGGGCCCGCTTGTCGGGGCCCATCAGCGAGGCCGCGACCAGCGAGGCGATGCCGAAGTAGGCACCGTGCGGCAGCGCACTGAAGAAGCGGGCTGCCAGCACGAGCCCGAACGACGGCAGCACGGCCGACAGCAGGTTGCCCACCACGAACACCGCCACGAGGGCGATCAGCAACCGCTTGCGCGGCCAGCGTGCTGCGAGGGCCGCGATCGTGGGAGCCCCGATCACCACGCCGAGCGCATAGGCCGACACCAGGTAGCCGGCCGAGGCGTTCGCGGCCGAGGGATCGGCGGCGTACTGCGCGGGCAGCAGGTCTTGCGCGATGTTCGGCAGCAGACCCATCGTGACGAACTCGGTCACGCCGATGCCGAACCCGCCCAGAGCGAGGGCCACGATGGCCAGCCACTGGCGGAGCGGGCTGACGCCGGAAACGCCGGAGGGGCCGGCATCCGTGTCTTGCGGAGAGGCGAGGGGTGAGTCTTCGTTGACTGGAGCGAGATCCAGTTCCGTCACAGTGCCTTAATGCTAGAGCACCGACAGGTGGTCCCCGACCCGGATGCGCCCCTTCGGCCGATCGCGCTTGCCTCCGGCGGGCAGGCCGCCGACATAGAGCCAGCCGAGCAGCTCCTCGTACTTTCCGAGTTCGTGGGCCGAGCGCACGGCATCGGTGCGCGTCAGCTCGCCGCTGCGCCAGAACACACCCCAGCCCTCGTCGTCGAGCAGCAGCGTGAGCCCGTGGGCGACGCCTGCCGCCACGGCCTCCTGCTCCCAGTGCGGCACCTTGTGGCTGGGCTTGAACGACGCGACGATCGCGAGCACGAGCGGTGCCCGGTGCGCCTTGCCGCGGAACTTCTCGGCGTCTTTGCCCTTCGCCCCGTCGGCCTTGGCGAGCGCGTCGCCCAGCGTGTTGCGCGCGTCGCCGCGGATCTCGATCACGCGCCACGGGCGCAGACCGCTGTGGTCGGCGAGCTGGCCGGCCGTTTCCACGTAGGCGGCCACCTCGGCGTGGTTCGGGGCGGCATCCGTCACCTTCGACGACGAACGCCGGCGCAGCATGGCCTCTTTGACGCCGGGCACGCCTACTCGGCCGCTTCGAACGAGAGCGACACGGAGTTCATGCAGTAGCGGTCGCCGGTGGGCGTCTGCGGCGCGTCGTCGAACAGGTGCCCGAGGTGCGAGCCGCAGGTGGCGCAGCGCACCTCGGTGCGCACCATGCCGAGCGAGCGGTCTTCGATGAGCTCGACGGCGTCGGAGCCCGACGGGTCGTAGAAGCTCGGCCACCCGCAGTGGGAGTCGAACTTCGTGGTGCTGCGGAACAGCTCGGCGCCGCACGCCTTGCAGCTGTAGACGCCCTCGCGGTTCTCGTCGAGCAACTCGCCCGTCCACGGCCGCTCGGTCGCGGCCTGCCGCAGCACGGCGAACTCGTCACTCGAGAGTTCTTCGCGCCACTGGTCGTCGGACTTGTCCACTCGGTAGGTCATCGGGTCTCCTCGGTTCTCAGGATCAGTTGACAATCATCCCAGTAAACTCTGGACGGTGTCTGCCGATTCCCCTGTTCAGAAGCGCTGGAGCGAGCTCACCACCGACGAGCTCTACGGTCTGCTGAAGCTGCGCACCGACGTCTTCTTCGTGGAGCAGAAGGTCGACGAATCCGAGCTCGACTGGCGAGACGCCGAGCCGGAGACGCTGCACCTCTGGTTAGCCGAGGGCCGTGACGTGATCGCCTGCCTGAGGGTGCTGACGGATGCCCACCCCGAGCACGAAGACGCCCGACGCGTCATCGGCCGGGTGGTCGTGCATCCGCAGCACCGCGGCCGCGGACTCGCCCAGCGGCTGCTGACGTCGGTGATCGAGCAGTTCGGCGACGAGGCGATGCTGTTACACGCCCAGACCTACATAGCGCCGCTCTATGCCCGCTTCGGGTTCGAGGCGTTCGGCGAGCCCTACGACGAAGCCGGCATCAGCCACGTGTCGATGTACCGGCCCGCCGTGGCTATCGGGTCTCATTGAGGCGACCGCCCATATGATGACGAAAAACGCCCGCCGGGGCGATCTGCAGGAGAGGAGCGGATGCATGGCTGCCGCAGAGGAATCGGCCGTCCCCTCGTCGACCGCTCCGTCGATCGCGCCCCTCGGCGAGCGTGACGCGCGCATCCTGCGCTTCGAACGCAGCTGGTGGAAGCACGCCGGCGCCAAGGAGCAAGCCATCCGCAAGGAATTCGGGCTCTCGTCGGCCCGCTACTATCAACTTCTCGGTGCGCTGATCGACTCCCCGTCTGCTCTCGCGCACGATCCGATGCTCATCAAGAGGCTTCAGCGGGTGCGGGATGCGCGGTTGGCCGCGCGTTCTGCTCGACTGCTGTCGCGCGACGACTAGGACCTGATCAAGACCCATGGCCCGTTTTCCCGAGGACACCTTCGACCACCTGCCCGCCCATCGCGACCGCGTGGGCGCCCACCGGGGCCCGCGACCGCGCGGACGCGGGTGGATCGTGCTCGCCTGGGCGGCGCTCGCCACGGCTCTGCTCGTCGGTGCCGGGGTGACCTACCTCACGGTGATCAACGACAACAACCAGTTCGACGACGCGTTCGGCGGTGGCGGCACCAGTTCGGCCGCGCCATCCGAGACCCCGACGCCGACGCCGGTGGTCACGCCGGTGACCGACGGCACCCTCTCGGTGACCGTGCTGAACGGCACCGAGAACGTGGGGCTGGCCGGCCGGGTGGGCCAGGCCGCGATCGACGCCGGCTGGAACGTCGGCACGATGGCCAACGCCAGCTCGACCGACTTCGCCACCACGACCGTCTACTACGAAGACCCGGCCAACGAGGGCGCCGCCCTGGGCCTCGCGCAGGCGCTCGGCACCGCCGCCACCGAACTCTCGACGAGCTTTCCCGGCGCTGCTCTCACCGTGGTGCTCGGCACCGACTATGCCGGCCCCGGGCTCGAAGAGCCGCTGGGCTGAGACCCCCGCGAAACGCCCTCGAAAGGGCTTTCTCGACCGCAATATTTCGCGCGTGTTTCATTCGTGTTGAGTTGCGGTCACGATCTGGCGAAATCTCCATTCGAGCCGTTGTGCGCCGTTTTTCTGCGATTAGTATCTGGAAATGGTCGTGGCAACTGTGTCACTTCTACAGAAACACTGCACTTGGGAGTAACAATGGCGAACGGAACCGTGAAGTGGTTCAACGCTGAAAAAGGCTACGGCTTCATCACTGTCGAGGGGGGCGGACAGGACGTCTTCGTCCATTACTCCGCGATCGACATGGCCGGCTACAAGGTGCTCGAAGAGGGCCAGCAGGTCGTGTTCGAGGTCGGCACCGGAGCAAAGGGGCCGCAGGCCGAGTCCGTTCGACTTGCCTGAGCGTTCCGGGGCGCAGGCGGCGGCACCGGCAGCACCGGCAGCGCCTCGTGTCGGGCGCCACGCGGCGCGGCGCGCAGCGTTATCCTGTGGGGCGTGACCAGCCGACGAAGGGGTGCCGAGCGCATCGTGCTCGGGACAGCGGTCGTCGCGTCGGTCATCGCCCTCTCGGGCTGCACGACGCAACCGGCCGCCGCGCCGACGGCGGTCACGCCGACGGCCGCCGGCACCTCTGACTACCAGACTCCCGCCCCCACCGTGCCGGCCCCGCTGCGGGGCGACCTCGTGCCGGAGGGCTCGCTGACGAGTCCGTCGCTCGCGGCCAAGATCGACAACCACGAAGACGCGCGCCCGCAGATCGGGCTCGAGCGCACCGACATCGTGTTCGAGGAGCTCGTCGAGGGCGGCCTGACACGCTACGTCGCCATCTGGCAGTCCGACATCCCCGACCTGATCGGGCCGGTGCGGTCGATCCGGCCCATGGATCCCGACATCCTCTCGTCGTTCGGCGGCATCGTCGCGTTCTCGGGCGGCCAGGAGCAGTTCGTCGACATGATGCGCGCGGCACCGGTCTACAGCGCCATCCATGGTCAGAGCGACACCGAGTCGACCTTCTACCGCATCGATGGGCGCGACAGCCCCCACGACGTCGTCGTGAAAGCGCAGGAGCTCGTCAGCCAGCACCTCGACCTCGCCGCGCCGGCACAGCAGTTCGCCTACTCGGTCGACACCGCGTCGTCGACCGCGGCCGTCTCCGGCACGCCGACCTCCTCCCTCTCCCTCGTCTTCTCCGACGAGCGCTACCCGAGCTGGATCTGGGATGCGCCCTCCGCGAAATTCCTCCGTCTGCAGGAGGGCACGCCCGACCTCGACGCCCAGGGCGGCCAGCTCTCCGCGACCAACGTCGTCACCCTGCGGGTCGACGAGCAGTACCCCTACGACGCCGAGGTGCCCATGGCGATGCTCGTCGCGAGCGGCGAGGCCTGGGTCTCGACCGGCGGAAAGACGGTTCACGCGACGTGGACGAAGGATGCCGCGACCTCGCCGATCCGGCTGGTCGACGACCTCGGCGCCACCGTGCGCCTGGCCCCCGGCAACACCTGGGTCGAACTCGTTCCGAACGACGGCGGCAGTGTCACCGTCACGCCCGGCGCGGCGTGATCTCACTTGCACTCGGGCATCCCGAGTGCCAGTATTGCTTTAGCACTCGTGAAGTCTGAGTGCTAATCCACTGAATCTTTGAAATACGTCCAGGGAGGACGAGAAACACACATGGCAAAGATCATTGCTTTCGATGAAGAGGCCCGTCGTGGCCTCGAGCGTGGCCTGAACATCCTCGCTGACGCCGTCAAGGTGACGCTTGGCCCGCGCGGCCGCAACGTCGTGCTCGAGAAGAAGTGGGGCGCCCCCACCATCACGAACGACGGCGTCTCCATCGCCAAGGAGATCGAGCTCGACGACCCCTACGAGAAGATCGGTGCCGAGCTCGTCAAAGAGGTCGCTAAGAAGACCGATGACGTGGCCGGCGACGGAACCACCACGGCCACCGTTCTCGCTCAGGCGCTCGTGAAGGAAGGCCTCCGCAACGTGGCCGCCGGCGCCGACCCGATCAGCCTCAAGAAGGGCATCGAGAAGGCCGTCGCGGCTGTCTCGGCCGAGCTGATCAAGAACGCCAAAGAGATCGAGACCAAGGAAGAGATCGCCGCGACCGCGTCGATCTCCGCCGCCGACCCCGAGATCGGCGCCATCATCGCCGAGGCCATCGACAAGGTTGGCAAAGAGGGCGTCGTCACGGTCGAGGAGTCGAACACGTTCGGCACCGAGCTCGAGCTCACCGAGGGCATGCGCTTCGACAAGGGTTACCTGTCGGCCTACTTCGTCACCGACCCCGAGCGCCAGGAAGCGGTCTTCGAAGACCCCTACATCCTGATCGTCAACTCGAAGGTCTCGAACATCAAAGACCTGCTGCCGATCGTCGACAAGGTCATCCAGACCGGCAAGCAGCTGCTCATCATCGCGGAAGACGTCGATGGCGAGGCTCTGGCCACGCTCGTCGTGAACAAGATCCGCGGCATCTTCAAGTCGGTCGCCGTCAAGGCTCCCGGTTTCGGCGACCGCCGCAAGGCGCAGCTGCAGGACATCGCGATCCTCACGGGTGGCCAGGTCATCTCCGAGGAGGTCGGCCTCAAGCTCGAGAACGTCACCCTCGACCTGCTCGGCCAGGCCCGCAAGGTCGTCATCACCAAGGATGAGACCACGATCGTCGAAGGCGCCGGAGACCCCGAAGCCATCGCCGGCCGCGTCGCTCAGATCCGTTCCGAGATCGAGAACACCGACAGCGACTACGACCGCGAGAAGCTCCAGGAGCGCCTCGCGAAGCTCGCCGGTGGTGTGGCGGTCATCAAGGCCGGCGCTGCCACCGAGGTCGAGCTCAAGGAGCGCAAGCACCGCATCGAAGACGCCGTTCGCAACGCGAAGGCCGCCGTCGAAGAGGGCATCGTCGCCGGTGGTGGCGTCGCTCTCATCCAGGCCGGCAAGACCGCGTTCGAGAACCTCACGCTCGAGGGCGACGAGGCGACCGGCGCGAACATCGTCAAGGTGGCCATCGAGGCTCCGCTGAAGCAGATCGCCTTCAACGCCGGTCTCGAGCCCGGTGTCGTCGCCGCCAAGGTGCGCGACCTCGCCTACGGTTGGGGCCTCAACGCCGCGACCGGCGAATACGTCGACCTGATCGCCGCCGGCATCATCGACCCGGCCAAGGTCACCCGCTCGGCGCTGCAGAACGCAGCCTCGATCGCGGGCCTCTTCCTCACCACCGAGGTCGTCGTCGCCGACAAGCCCGAGCGCAACCCGGTTCCGGCCGGCGACCCCACGGGTGGCATGGACTTCTAGTCACCGAACGACAAATGGGCGGTCCCTTCGGGGCCGCCCATTTGTCGTTTAACCCCTTCGCCGAGAAGTCACTTCTCGGTGCTTGGGGGTGGTTTCTGCAGCGGATTGTGACTTCTCGGCGGCTGCTGCAGGCGCTCCCTTCGCCGAGAAGTCACTTCTCGGTGTCTGTGGGTGGTTTCTGCAGCGATTTGTGACTTCTCGGCTGCGGGACCGCGAGCGGGAGTGTGTGCGGGAGGGCGCCGACGGGCGCGGGCACGGGCAGGGGCGGGCGCTGGCGCCCGCCGCGCCGGCTGCGCCGCGCGCGTGGCCCGCTCTCGCGCATTTCGCCGAGAAGTCACTTTTCGGTGTTTGTGGGTGGCTTTTGTAGCGGAATGGGACTTGTCGGCGGGGCGGGAGGGGGCCCGCACCGCTGCCGCTACTTGAGGATCTTCGTGGGCGGCGGGGTGGGGGGCGCGCCGGCGGGGATGAGCGGCAGCGTGATGCGGAAGGTCGCACCGCCGCCAGGCGTCTCGAGGGCCTGCACGGTGCCGTGGTGGGCGGCGATGATCGACGACACGATCGCGAGCCCCAGGCCGCTGCCGCCGGTCTCGCGCGTGCGCGAGGAGTCGGCGCGCCAGAACCGCTGGAAGATCTTCTCGCGGATCTGCGGCGGGATGCCCTCGCCGTGGTCGATCACGTCGACCATGGCCACTCGGCGCTCGTCGTCGACCTGCACCGCGAGCTCGATCGGGCTGTCGGCGTCGGTGAAGCGCAGAGCGTTGCCGATGAGGTTCGTGAGCACCTGCCGGATCTTGTTCTCCTCGGCCAGCACGATCGGGCGCGTCTCGACCACGGGCGCCGCGACCGGCGCGGGCTCGGCGGCTGGCACGCCGGGAACGACCGGCACCGGAGTCGGCCTGGGGCGCCGGCGCAGGCGAGCCAGAGTGGCGTTCGCGAAGGCGATGGGGCGGGTGGCGTTGGTGGGCGGTGACGCCGGGTCGGCGGCATCCGGATTCTCGTCGGTCGGGTCGCCGCTGTCGACGCCGGGGCCGAAGACCGACGACGGGCCCTCGGGGGTGATGACCGACACGATGCGGCCGGGACTGGCGGCGCGGGCGTCGAGCGCGGCGTCCATGGTGAGGGGCACGAGATCGACCGGGGCGAGCTGCAGCGGGCGGGTCTCGTCGAGGCGCGCGAGCTCGAGCAGGTCTTCGACCAGCGTGCCCATGCGGATCGCTTCTTTCTCGATGCGGTCCATGGCCTGGGCGACGTCTTCGGGGGTCTGCAGGGCCCCCATGCGGTAGAGCTCGGCGTAGCCGCGCACCGACACGAGCGGTGTGCGGAGTTCGTGCGACGCATCGCCCACGAACCGTCGCATCTGGTCGATGGTGCGGGCCCGGTCGGCGAAAGCGCTGTCGATGCGCGACAGCATGGTGTTGAGCGAGCGATTGAGTCGCCCGACCTCGGTGTTGGGCGTGGTGTCGGACATGCGCCGGCTGAAGTCGCCGCCGTCGGCGATCGCGGCCGCCGTGCGCTCGACCTCTCGCAGCGGCCCGAAGGTGGACGTCACGAGCAGACGGGTGAGCATGGCGCCCAGGATGACGACACCCACGCCGAAGGCGAGGAAGATCGACAGATAGGTGGCGGTGGTCTTCTCGGTCTCGGCCAACGACTTGGCGATGACCACGTTGCCGAGCGAGCCGTCGCCCCCGAACAGATAGACGGTGGTCGCGACCGCGTGCCACTGCGTGCGCTGGTCGCCCGACTCGACGTTGAAGACCTTGCCCTCGAGCAGGTTCGACGTGTCGAGCGAGATCTGCGCCTCGGGCATCGAACCCTCGGGGCGGTCGCCCCAGTTGCTCACGATCAGGTTGCCCGACGCGTCGAGCAGGCCCACGAAGAAGTCACTCGGGGCCGAGGTGATGTCTTCGATGCGGAACGAATCGGGCGAGGCATCCGGGCCGAGGAACGGCGACGGGTCTTTGGCCGCGGTGTCGAGCTGGCTGTCGACCTGTTGCAGCAGATAGGTGCGCAGCACGATCATCGTGCCGACTCCCGACACGACGAGGCCGAAGGTGAGCATCAAGACCGTGACGCCGGTGATCTTGGTGCGCAGGGAGATGGCGTTCCACTGCTTCAGGATCGCGTTGTGCATCAGGAGAGAAGGCTAGCGCGCCGCCATGCGGCGGAGCTTAGGCTTTGCTGACCTTCAGCATATATCCGAAGCCGCGCTTGGTCTGGATGAGCGACTCCTCGGTGTGGGCGTCGAGCTTGCGGCGCAGGTAGGAGATGTAGCTCTCGACGATGCCGGCGTCACCGTTGAAGTCGTATTCCCACACGTGGTCGAGGATCTGAGCCTTCGACAGCACGCGGTTGGGGTTGAGCATCAGGTAGCGCAGCAGCTTGAACTCGGTGGGGGAGAGCTCGATCGCGGCGTCGCCCACGAACACCTCGTGGGTGTCCTGATCCATGGTGAGCTCGCCGGCGCGGATGATGGCGTCTTCGTCGGCCTGCATGGTGCGGCGGAGGATGGCCTTGATGCGCGCCACGATCTCGTCGAGGCTGAACGGCTTCGTGACGTAGTCGTCGCCACCGACGGTGAGGCCGGTGATCTTGTCTTCGGTGTCGTCTTTCGCGGTGAGGAAGAGGATGGGGGCGGTGTAGCCCGCCGCCCGCAGCCGCTTGGTGACGCCGAAGCCGTTCATGTCGGGCAGCATCACGTCGAGGATGATGAGGTCGGGCTCTTCTTCGAGAACGGCGGAGATGGTCTGCGCGCCGTTGCTGACAGCTCGCACCGCGAAGCCGGCGAATCGCAGGCTCGTGGTGAGGAGGTCGCGGATGTTCGGTTCGTCGTCGACGATCAGGATGCGAGGGCCGGTCATGCACCCATTATCTGCGGGTTCACTGGGCGAAACCTGAGAGAATTTGGGGCGCGGACCATCAGCCGGCTTGGACGGTGTCGCCCGTCAGCGCCGTCGCACCCGCGCGTCCCCTCGGCTCAGGCGGCTTCGAGGGCGTCGGCGTCGACGATGCTGTAGGCGTAGCCCTGCTCGGCCAGGAACCGCTGCCGGTTCTGGGCGAACTCCTGGTCGACGGTGTCGCGGGCGACGAGGGTGTAGAAGCTCGCCGACAGGCCCGACTCCTTCGGCCGCAGCAGGCGCCCGAGGCGCTGCGCCTCTTCTTGCCGCGAGCCGAACGACCCGGAGACCTGGATGGCGACGCTCGCCTCGGGCAGGTCGATCGAGAAGTTCGCCACCTTGCTGACCACGAGGATCTTCTCGTCGCCGTCGCGGAAGGCCTGGAACAGGCGCTCGCGCTCGGCGACCGGCGTCGCGCCTGTGATCTGGGGCGCCCCGAGCTCGCGGGAGAGCTCGTCGAGCTGGTCGAGGTATTGACCGATCACCAGGATGCGCTCGCCGCGGTGGCGCTCGATCAGCTGGCGGGTCGCGTCGAGCTTCGCCGGCGCCGTGGCGGCCAGGCGGTAGCGCTCGTCGTCGGCAGCCGCGGCGTAGGTCATGCGCTCCTGGAACGGCAGGTCGACGCGCACCTCGAAGCAGTTCGCCGGCGAGATGTACCCCTGCGCCTCGATCTCCTTCCACGGGGCGTCGAACCGCTTCGGCCCGATCAGGCTGAACACGTCGGACTCGCGCCCGTCTTCACGCACGAGCGTGGCCGTGAGGCCCAGGCGGCGCCGCGCCTGCAGGTCGGCGGTCAGCTTGAAGACCGGGGCGGGCAGCAGGTGCACCTCGTCGTAGACCACGAGCCCCCAGTCGAGGGCGTCGAGCAGCTCGAGGTGGGCGTAGTTGCCCTTTCGCTTCGACGTGAGGATCTGGTAGGTCGCGATGGTGACGGGCTTGATCTCTTTGACGAGACCGGAGTATTCGCCGATCTCCTCCTCGGTCAGTGTCGTGCGCTTCAACAGTTCGCTGCGCCACTGGCGCGCCGAGACGGTGTTGGTCACGAGGATGAGGGTGTTGGTCTTGACGGTCGCCATGGCGCCGGCGCCGACCAAGGTCTTGCCCGCGCCGCACGGCAGCACCACGACGCCGGAGCCGTGCTCGAAGAAGTTGTCGACCGCCTTCTGCTGATAGTCGCGCAGATGCCACTCGCTCTCGTCGAGCGCGATCTCGTGCGGGGTTCCGGGCGTGAACCCGGCCAGGTCGTCGGCCGGCCAGCCGAGCTTGATGAGCTCCTGCTTGAGTTGGCCGCGGGCCCAGGGCTCGATGCTCCAGGTGCCGTCGTCGAGCCGCGCCGTGAGGAGTGGGGCGACCTTCTTGGCGCGCGTGATTTCGGCGAGCACGGCGGCATCCGTCGATCTCAGCGTCAGCACGCCTTCTGGCTGCCGTTCGATCACGAGCTTGCCGTAGCGGCCGATGGTCTCGACGATCTCGATGGTGACGGTCTGCGGCACGGCGAACTTCGAGAACCGCTCGAGGGTGGCCAGGATCTCGTCGGCCGAGTGCCCGGCCGCGCGCGCGTTCCAGAGCCCGAGCCGGGTGATGCGATAGGTGTGGACGTGCTCGGGAGCGCGTTCGAGTTCGGCGAACACCGCGAGTTCGTGGCGTGCGGATTCGGCTTCCGGGTGGGCGACTTCGAGCAGTACGGTGCGGTCGCTTTGAACGATGAGAGGGCCGTCGGGCATAACAGACGAGTCTACGGCGACCTGCTGTCAGTTGGTCGTGACCTGCAGGATGTTCGCCACGGGCACCGTTCGCTCGACGCCGGCGCGCACGTCGACGCAACGAAGGCGGCCGTTCGAGAGACTGAGCGGCGTGACCTCGAGGTGCGTGGTGCTGCCGTCGGGCATGCGCACGTCGACGGTCACCGGTGTGCGGGTGCGCACGGCCTTGTCGAGTTGCCGCCCGATCCAGGCCGAGGCGTCATCGGGAGCGGACTGCGCCGACGACGCCCGCAGCCTCAGCACGAGGTCGGCGATGGCCGCAGGGACTGGCGCGTCGTCGACGACCGGGCGGGAGGGCAGCACGCGGGCCCGGCGCATGACGAGTTCGTCGCCGGAGGCGTCTTCGGCGAGCACGGGGTAGCGTGCGTCGACGAGCATCCAGTAGACGGCGGCGTAGTCGACCCGGGTCGACAGGGCGCCCTCGCGGTCGCGGCGGAGGCCGAGCGGGTTGAGCGCCTGGTCAATGGCGATGGCGCGCAGCAGGGTGTCGTCGGCGGTGCGGATCTCGGTGCGCGCGCCGAACGAGGTGGTGTCGGGCGAGAAGGGGCTGGCGGCGGGGTCGGGTCGGGTGTGGTTGGTGTGGGGGTCGTGGTCGGGACGGGCATGGTCGCCCCCGGTGTCGGGGTCGCCCGTGGCCTGGCCCGGTGCGATGGCGCCGGACGAGGTCGCGCCGTCGAGTCGACGCACGCGCACGAGGCCGTGGCGCCGGCGGCCCTCGCCGATCAGGTAGTCGACGGCCTGCGGCAGGCCGGTGAGCGAGGTGCGCGCGAGGAACTCCCTCAGCGACAGCTCGGTCTCGCCCGAGGCCAGTGCCCGGTCGATGCTCTGCTGCGAGATGCGGTAGGCGGATGCGACGCCGCGGGTCTCGATGTCGGCGAGCAGCCTCAGGCGGGCGTCGACCGAGGGCACCAGGGGGCCTGGGGCGATGACCGAGAGGTCGTGCTGGAGGTAGACCTGATCGACCTCCGGCGGGAGTTCGGCCTCGACCGCGGAGGCCGCCTCGGCGGTGTCGGACGGGCCGGCCAGCACGGCGCGGCCGAACACCGTCGATCGCCCGTCGACGGCCAGACCGAGGAGTTCGCCCACCGTGTCGACGTGGCCGAGGGCGGCGCGCATCGCGGGGTCGGCGGCCGGGAATTTCGCGGCGAAGCTCGTGCGAAGGCGCGACCCGCCCGACCAGTCGGGGGCCCCGGCGGCGAGCACGCGCTGCACCGGCTCGGGGAGTGCGTGCAGCCACGCGCGCGCCAACTCGAGCCAGCGCTCGCCGCTCGGCAGCAGGCTCCAGGCGTCGGCGGTGGTGGTCGAGAGCAGGTTGTCGGCCTCGACGGCGACGAGGCCGGCCGCCACCGCGATGTCGATCAGGTCGGTGACCACGGCCGGCTCGACGCCGAGCAGAGCGGCGAGTCGCTTGTCGTCGGTGGCCGAGACGCCGCCGCGGGCACGGATGCGCACGGGGGCGGAGCGCAACTGCTGGCCGAGCTCCGAGATGGCGGTGAGGGCGGTGAAGGCGCGCTCGCTCGCCAGGGCGCGGTCGCTCGGCGCGGTGGCGGAGGGGATGGGTACCCCGCCAGCGGGTCGTTCGGCGGCGGGTCCGGCGGGCCCGGCGGGGTCAATAGGCTCGGCGTCGGCGTCGGCGTCGGCGTCGGTGCTCGCGGGGGCGCCGGGGGCGTCCGCGTCCGAGTCGGCTCGGGCGAGCACTGCAGCCGCGGCGTCTTCAACCGCAGCGTAGGCGCGGATGCCGCCTGGCGCATCCGGAACCGCATGGGCCAGACCGAGCTCGACCATCGGCGTCGGGTCGGCGGGCGTCGAGCCCTCGGCCAGCGCTTCGATCGTCGCCCGATCGAGCGAGCGCAGCGCGAGCCGCACCGAGACCGGGTCGAGCAGGGCGTCGGCCAGGTCGAAGAAATCGCGCACCTCTCTCGTCGCGACCTGCCGGGTCACCAGGAGTGCGGTTAGCGCGTCGTCATCCAGGGCGCTGAGCCGCCGGGCGAGCGTGAGCGAATCGCTCATCGACTCCCGCGAGCGTCGCGCGCCCGGCGGCGCATGCTGAGAACGAGGAGGATGAGCATCAGCACGAAGCCGATCGGCAGGCCGATGACGGGCAGCAGGGCGATCGTCGTCCAGAGCGAGTTGCCCGAGAGGTCGATCGAGGCGGCACCGGCGATCAGCACGGCGATGATGGCGAGCACCGACAACCCCAGCACCGTCACGACGGCGAACGTCAGTGAACGCTCGATGCGGCTGGCAGGGGTCTGCTCGGTATCACTCACGACACTAAGGATACGCACCGGTAGGCTAGTAGGTGGCCCCGAGCGGTATTCGGGCCGATTACACGAGGAGATCCACGATGCCTACCGGCAAGGTCAAGTTCTACGACGACGAGAAGGGCTTCGGCTTCATCAGTTCCGATGACGGTCAAGAAGTCTTTTTGCACGCGTCAGCCCTGCCTGCCGGAGCATCGGTGAAGAGCGGCACGAAGCTCGAGTTCGGCATCGCCGACGGCAAGCGTGGCGCGCAGGCGCTCTCGGTGCGCATTCTCGAGGCTCCGCCGAGCCTGCAGAAGCTCGCCCGCAAGCCGGCCGACGACATGGCCGTGATCGTCGAAGACCTGGTGAAGGTTCTCGACTCGATCGGCGCCAACCTGAAGCGCGGCCGCTACCCCGACAACGCGCACAGCCGCAAGATCGCCGCTCTGCTCCGCAAGGTCGCAGACGAGCTGGACGCCTAGTGTCCACAGACGAACCCGGCGAGGGCGCCACTCCGGCCGAGTCGCCGGAGCTCGCGCGGGCCGCGGATGCGGGGCCGGGCGAGAGGGACTCCGCTGACGCGGGTGTTGCCGGCGGCGAGTCGTCGAGCGATGGCGACGCGTCCGCGTCGAGCGACGGAGTCGAGCCGGATGCTGTGTCCGACGCGGATGACGCCGTCGGCGAGAGCGCGGCTGTCGAGGCCGAGGACCAGGCGTCGAGCGACGGCGACGCGGATGCGCTGACCGAGGCCGGTGCCGCTGCGGATGCGTCGAGTGACGCAATCGGATGGGATGCCGTGTCTGATGCGGATGCCGTAGCCGGTTCCGGTGCGGTTGTCGACGGGAACGCGGCGGTCGAGGTGGACGTGGTCGAGATCGATGTGGTCCAGATCGAGACGGTTGACGGTGCTGTCGAGATCGACTCGCTTGTCGAGGTTGTCGAGGTCGTTGTCGACGCCGGCGGCGCTGACGGGGACGAGGCCGGCGAGTCGGACGGGATTGTCGCCGGGATAACGGTCGTCGATGTCGAGGCTGAGCCGAACGAAGAAGATGTCACCGAAGCCGGTGTTGACGCCGTCGATGAGGTCGAGGGGTTCGCTGACGGCCGAGAAGAGCCTGACGTCGTCGTGGAGGAGAAGCCGGAGCCTCAGACCGATCAGGTGCTGCTGGCGTCGGTCGACCTGGCGCGCTCGGCCCTGCTCGAGATCACGCCGGCGATGACCATCGGGCCCCCGGTCGGATCGATCGCCGAAGACGACCACGTGCTCAGCCTGATGTTCGAGTCGAGGCTGGCCGGGTATCCGGGTTGGCATTGGACCGTGACGCTCTCGCGCATCGACGAGAACTCGGAGCCCACCGTGCTCGAGGTCGAGATGCTACCCGGCGCCGACGCGCTGATCGCGCCCGACTGGGTGCCGTGGTCGGAGCGCCTGGCCGAATACACGCTGGCGCAAGAACTCGCGGCTGCCATCGCCGCCGATTCGCACGACGATGACGACGACGACGACGAACTCGACGAGGAGGATCTGGACGAGTCGGATGACGACGAGTCCGACGACGACCTCGACGACGGCGACGTCGACGGAGACGTGCTCGACGACCGCGCCGAATTCGATCTCGACGACCACGTTCTCGACGACGACGAGCTCGCCGACGCGGCCGACGATGACGATGACGAGTCCGACGACGATGACGAGTCCGACGACGATGACGAGTCCGACGACGATGACGAGTCCGACGACGAGTCCGACGACGACGACGATGACGATGAGTCCGACGGGTCTGACGAAGACGAATTCGGCGACGACGAGGGCGACGACTTCGATCCGCACGCGGAAGGGCCAGCCTCCGGGCGGTGACCTGACCGAAAAAGCTGCAAATAACGAGGACCGACGCCGTATACGACGTCGGTCCTCGTTATTTGCAGCTTTTTGAGCGCGCCCGCGGCGGCGTTCAGTCGGAGAGGTGCTCCACGACGTATTCGATCGAGCTGATCAGGGCGCGCACGTCGTCGGGCTCGATCGCCACGAAGGTGGCCACGCGCAACTGGTTGCGGCCGAGCTTGCGGTAGGGCTCGGTGTCGACGATGCCGTTCTGGCGCAGCGTCTTGGCGATGGCGGCGGCGTCGATCGAATCGTCGAAGTCGATCGTGACGACCACCTGTGAGCGGTGGTCGGGGTTCTCGACGAAGGGGCGCGCGTAGGAGACGCCCTCGGCCCAGTCGTAGAGGGCCGACGACGACTCGGCCGTGCGGGCCGACGCCCAGCTGAGGCCGCCGTTGCCATTGATCCAGTCGATCTGGTTCTCGAGCAGCACGAGGGTGGCGATGGCCGGCGTGTTCAGGGTCTGGTTGAGCCGCGAGTTGTCGACCGCGT
Source organism: Herbiconiux daphne (assembly GCF_024979295.1). GTDB lineage: Bacteria > Actinomycetota > Actinomycetes > Actinomycetales > Microbacteriaceae > Herbiconiux > Herbiconiux daphnes. Next base: position 599,059 of record NZ_JANLCJ010000001.1, read on the forward strand.
TCTTGAGGCTGAGGAATTCGGGAATGTAGCGCCCCGAAGCGGCGACCGTCTCGACCCGCTCGAGCGCCGCCGGCGAGAACAATGCCAGCCACAGCCCGCCGTCGCTCGCGAAGTTCTTCTGCGGCGCGAAGTAGTACACGTCGGCCTCGGCCGCGTCGAAGTCGATGCCGCCCGCGGCGCTCGTGGCGTCGATGACGGTGAGAGCGCCGGCGTCGCCGTGAACGCGCGTGACGGGGGCCATGACGCCCGTGCTGGTCTCGTTGTGCGGCCACGCGTAGACGTCGACGCCGTCGACGACCTCGATGTCGCCGCGGGCGCCGGCCTCGGTCTTCACCACGTGCGGGGCCTCGAGCCACGGCGCCCCGGCGGCGGCCGCGAACTTCGACCCGAACTCGCCGAACGACAGGTTCTCGGCGCGCTTCTCGATGAGGCCGAACGACGCGGCGTCCCAGAACGCGGTCGAGCCGCCGTTGCCGAGCACCACCTCGTAGCCTTCCGGAGCCGAGAACAGGGTGGAGAGCCCCTCGCGCACCGACCCGACGAGGTTCTTCACGGGCGCCTGGCGGTGGCTCGTGCCGAGCAGCGAGGCGCCGCGCGTGACGAGGTCTTCGAGCTGTGCGGCCCGCACCTTCGAAGGGCCGCAGCCGAAACGGCCGTCGACGGGGAGCAGAGCGGTGGGGATCTGGATCTCGGCCATGATGTCCATAGTATCCAGGCGCACCGACCCGGGCCGCGCGGCGAAACAGTAGGCTGGGTTAGGTACGCCTCACAGGGCATAGGAGCATTCATTGGCAGATCTCATCGACACCACCGAGATGTATCTCCGCACCATCCTCGAGCTCGAGGAGGAGAACATCAATCCTCTGCGTGCCCGCATCTCGGAGCGGCTCGGCCACTCGGGCCCCACCGTGTCGCAGACCGTCGGCCGCATGGAACGTGACGGACTCGTGGTGGTCTCGGTCGATCGTCACCTCGAACTCACCGAGGTCGGCCGCCGCAAGGCCATCTCGGTCATGCGCAAGCACCGCCTCGCCGAGCGCCTGCTGAGCGACGTCATCGGCCTCGAGTGGGAGCTCGTGCACGACGAGGCATGCCGCTGGGAGCATGTGATGAGCGAGCAGGTCGAGCGCCGCATCCTCGACATGCTCGACCACCCGACCGAGTCGCCCTACGGCAACCCGATCCCCGGCCTCGACGCGTTCGGCGACGCCGCCGCCATCCCATTCACCAAGGGCGTGGTCAACATCGTCACGCTGGTGCACGGCGCCGTGGGTCCGCAGACGAAGACCATCCGCCGCCTCGGCGAGCCCGCCCAGGTCGACCCCGAACTCCTGCTGCAGCTGAAGCAGGCGGGCATCGTCCCGGGCAACGCGGCCGCCTTCTCGCCGGCCGGCTCCTACGTTCTAGTCGAGGTTGAGGGTTTCGGCGAAGGTCTCGAACTGCCCAACGAGGTCGCAAGCCATATATTCGTTGGTATCTAAATGCGGATGCCGACGCGGGCGTTACAGAATTGTTAACAAAGGCCGGTGTCGAAGTGACAAAGCCCGTTCCCTCCCGTATTCTCTAACGAGTTCGTCGACCACCTGACGGTCGTGAACGCGGGCCAAGACACCTCGATTCCCGTCTCTTGGTCACTGACTACGCACGCAATTCGGTGTGGACGGGAGCAGTACCCTAGCTGCGAGAGGTGCCGGAGGATTTAATTTTGGCCCCATATGGTGAGTCGCCCGATTCTGGACGAAACCCCGAAAACCCGAATAGACCCGAGACACCCCTAGCAGCATCCGAAGCTCAGCCTCTGTCGCGCCGTGAGTGGCGCGAACGCGAGGCTCGTGCCGCAGAAGCCGCCGCGGGCCGCGTCGAGGATGTCGCGACCGAGACGACCGCCGGCACCGGCAAAGAGTTGGCGCTCGTCGCGCCGGTCATCGCCGAGGCCCCGCCCGCAGCGAAGGCGCTCGAGATCGTGGTGCCCGCGTCGGCGCCCGCTCGCCGCCTTCCGGCCGTGCGGATGCCCCGCTTCAAGAAGCCCACGAAGAAGGGTGCGGTCAGCGCGGTCGTCATGACCTTCGCAGCCGGTCTCATCGCCACCATGGCGCTTCCGGCATACGCCTTCGGCGGCGGCGGCAACTTCGACAGCACCGTCGCGACCGAGACGTCGCTGAGCGGAGCGCAGACGCTCGAGGTTCCCGACGCCTCTGCCGCCCTGGCGGTCAGCCGCGACAACTACAAGGCCCCCACGAGCGAAGAGCTCGCCGCCGCGCGCGAAGCGGCCGCAGCCGCCGTCGCGGCCACCGAGGCCGCCAACGCCGCCGCGAGTGCGGCTGCCGCGAAGAGCGCCACCGCCACGTCGGGCGCCTTCACGGTGAACCCGCCGTCGGGCTCCTACAGCGGTGCCGCCGTGGTGGCGTTCGCCGAGCAGTTCGTCGGCGTCGTGCCCTACGGCAGCGGCGCAAGCCCCGACACCAGCTTCGGCTGCGACGGTCTCACGCAGTACGTCTTCGGCGCGTTCGGCATCTACCTGCCGCGCACGGTGAGCAACCAGGCGGCCATGGGCATCCCGATCGCTCCGGAAGACGCGCAGGCCGGTGACCTGATGATCTACCCGATCGGCCACGTGGGCATCTACGACGGCAACGGCGGCATGATCGACTCGCCCGACTGGGGCCGCTATGTCGAGCACCGCCCGGTCTGGGGCAGCTACTACTTCGTCAGGATCGTGTAGCCGCATCCTCCCGCGGAGTGTAAACACTTCGTTACCGACTCATGAAACGGCGTGCCACGAATTTGTGGCACGCCGTTTGTGTCGTACTCTGGGGCTCTGATCGACCTCGAGATCTGGAGAGCCTGATGTCACAGGGTAGGAGCATCCGCACCACGGATAGCCTTCTGCTGCTCGTGCGCAGGCACACGAGTGGACTGAGTCAGAGCCAGATAGCTGGTTCTGCATGCAAGGCGCTGTCATTGTGACGGCGCCTTTTTTGTTGTCTGCTCGTCTCCCGGCGGCGTCGTCGACATGTGAGTCATCGAACACCTGGAAGCCGTCCAGGTCTCTTCGAAAGGGAGAGCATGCGAACACTGGTACTCAACGCAGGATATGAACCGCTCGGGGTCGTCTCGTTCAAGCGGGCGCTCGTTCTCGTCTTGAACGAGAAGGCGCGCGTGCTGGCGAGCGACGACGAGCATCCGGTCTTCGGCACTTCTGGTGCCTACGAACGGCCGGCGGTCATCCTGCTCACCCGTTATGTGCGGGTGCCGATGAACAGGATGATGCCGGTGTCGCGCCGGGGCGTGCTGCGCCGTGACGCGCAGCGCTGCGGGTATTGCGGCGCCTCAGCCACCACGATCGATCACGTGCAGCCGCGCTCGCGCGGGGGCAAGGACACCTGGGAGAACCTCGTGGCCTGCTGCCTGCGCTGCAACAACGTGAAGGGCGATCGCACGCCGGCCGAGATGGGCTGGTCGCTGCGCTTCGCACCCCGGATGCCGCACCAGGCCGGCTGGTCGATCAAGGGCGCCGAGCGGGCCGAGCCGCAGTGGGAGATGTTCTTGGCCGACGCAGCCTGAGCGCACCGAGAGTGCTTCGGCGCCCCTCCCGCGGGGCTCGCGGGGGCGGGAGTCAGGCCGGCCCGAGCATCCGCGCCGTCACGTCGGCGAGGGTGGCGAGGAACCGCTCTTCGTCGACGTCGAGCGGGTAGTCGCCGAGCGCGTCGGTCATGATCCAGTAGTGGCTCACGGCCGACATCAGCACGGCCGCGAGTGCGTCGATGTCGACGTCGGTTCCGGATGCCTGCGACTGCAACCACGCGGCCAGGGCACCGTGCACCTGGCGCAGCTCGTGGTCGCGCACTCGGTCGCGCAGGTCGGGGAAGTCGGCGAGGTCGCGCAGCAGCAGGCGATTCACGTCGCCTTCGCCGTCGAGTCGGCGGAGCGCCGCGCGGGCGACAGCGACGAAGTGCGCCCGGGACGCGGCATCCGGAGCGCCCGTTGCCGACGACGGCTCGAAGAAAGCGGTGAGCGGCGGAGCGTTCTCGATCTGCCGATCGACGCCCGCTTCGAGCACGGCGCGTTTGCTGGCGAAGTGGCGGTAAAGGCCGCCGGCGCCGGGGCTGAGGCCGGCGGCGCGCTCGATCTGCGCGATCGTGGTGGCGCGGTAGCCCTGCCGGCCGAAGAGTGACATCGCGGCATCGAGCACCCGGGCGCGAGCCGCACCGCTAGCGGATGTCGGCACGGATCAGTTCGTAGTGCACGGTCGTCCAGCCTTTCCGGCGGTGCAGCCAGGGCACCATCCACCTGTGGAGAAGAGGATAGCGGCGGGCGAGCCCGTTGCGGGCGAGCTCGGCTTCGGCGCCGTCGAGCCGGCGGGTGGTCGCGGCCACGGGTGCGGCGCGGGGCGTGCCGGCCAGGCTGCTCGGTGCCACGAGCACGTCGGCGAAGTTGCGCATTCGCTTGACCTTGCCGGCCTGGTCGTAGGTGCGGAAGTAGCCGTGCCCGTCGACCACGACGAGGCTCACCGGCGTCGCCACCCACCGGCCGTCGCGGCGGCGGGTCTGCAGCTGGATGGTGCGCCATCTCGTCCAGTCGGTCTGGCTGGAGCTCGCTGTATCAGTCATGGTCTGCTCCATAAGTAATCACTTACTGACAGATTAGCTCCGTGGCCTCGGCCTGTCATCAGGCGCGACCCGATAAACTTGCCCCGGTCAGCCTCTGTAGCTCAATGGAAGAGCAGTTCCGTCCTAAGGAAAGGGTTGGGGGTTCGAGTCCCTCCAGGGGCACCGCAGGTTGCTCGACCTCCGCCACAGGCGTCGTTTACGATGTCAGGCATGACGACGCCCGACGGCCCGACGCAGGACCAACTCGAGAACTCCGACAAGCTCACGAAGCGCACCGTGGGTGGTGAGCTGCGCTACTACGTGAAGAACATCCGCGAGCACTGGCCTGTCGTGGTCGAGAACGACCCGAACGCGGCCGGGCGCGAGGCCTGGTTCACGCCCGACGGCAAGTTCCACGCCACTCACGATCAGTTGCGTCGAGACGCTGTTCTGGGCGTGCTCTGACGGCGTAAGGTGAGCGCGTGCCGTTGTCTCCCGACGAATATCGCGCACCGCTCGCACGGGCGGCGCGGCACGCCGACGAGTGGCTGGAGTCGCTCGCCGGCCGGCCGGTGAAGCCCCGGGAGGGCATCGAACAGCTCGAAGCCGCCTTCGCGCGGCCGCTGCCCGAGCATCCGACCGACCCTGCCGACGTGGTCGACGAACTCGCCCGCCTGGCCGAGCCCGGGCTCATGGCCATCGGATCGGGCCGCTTCTACGGCTGGGTGATGGGCGGCACGCTGCCGGCCGCGCTCGCCGCCGACTGGCTGGTGAGCGCGTGGGACCAGAACAACGGCCTCCGCTTCGCGACCCCCGCCACCGCGGCCATCGAAGAACGCGCGGGCGCGTGGCTGCTCGAGCTGCTCGGCCTGCCCGAGACGAGCACCGTCGGCTTCACCACCGGCGGCACCACGGCGAACTTCGTGGGGCTGGCCGCCGGGCGCGGCGCCGTGCTCGAGGCCGTCGGCTGGAACGTCAATCAGGGCGGTCTCAACGGCGCCCCCAAGGTCACGGTGCTGGTCGGCGCCGAGGTGCACAGCTCGGTGCAGCTGGCGCTGCGCTACCTGGGGCTCGGCGAACCGACGGCCGTGGCATCCGATGACCAGGGCCGCATTCGCCCCGACGCGCTCGAGGCCGCCCTCGACGCCGCCGACGGCCCGATCATCGTGGCCCTTCAGGCCGGCAACCTGCACTCCGGGGCGTTCGACCCGATGCGCGAGTCCATCCGCCTGGCTCACGAGCACCAGGCCTGGGTGCATGTCGACGGCGCTTTCGGACTGTGGGCCGCCGCGAGCCCGCGGTGGGCCGACGCGCTCGACGGGCTGGCCGAGGCCGATTCCTGGGCGACGGATGCGCACAAGACCCTCAACGTGCCCTACGACTGCGGCGTCGCGATCGTCGCGCGGCCCGGCGCCCTGCAGTCGGCGTTCACGGCTCACACCAGCTACTTCATCCGCGACGACGCCGGCATCGCCGACCCCATGGACAAGGTGCCCGAGCTCTCGCGCCGCGCCCGCGCCACCCCGGTCTGGGCGGCTCTGCGATCGCTCGGCCGCAGCGGCGTGATCGCCCTCGTCGAGGGGCTGGCCGCGAACGCCCGCGCGCTCGCCGAAGGTCTGTCGGCCGTGCCCGGCGTAGAGGTGCTCAACGACGTGGTGTTCACCCAGATCTCGCTGGCGTTCGGCTCCGACGAGCGAACCCGCGCCGTGACCCAGGCGCTCATCGTCGACGGAACGGTGTGGATGTCGGGCTCGTCGTGGGCCGGTCGCGCCGTGCTGCGCGTCTCGGTGAGCAACTGGTCGACGGATGCCGCTGACGTGGCGGCGTCGGTCGACGCCGTCGCCCGGGCCATCGCCGCCGTCGACGCAGCGGATGCCGCAGCAGATGGCGCCGTGGCCGCCTCCGAAGCCGATACCGGAGCGAAAAGCTAGTAGTTTTCGCCAGTGGTCCCCGCGCGGCGGACGAATACCGTGAGCGTGCACGTCGTGCGCTGCCCATCACATTCGTTTCGAAGGAACCAGCATGTCCAACCGCACCCTGCACCTCTCCCGCCTGCGTCTCGGCGTCGTCGTCGCCACCGCCGCTGCGGTCTTCGCGCTCTCCGGTTGCGCCGGCGACGCCCAGCCGGCCGAGCCCGACGCTCCCGCGCCGGCGGCCACGGAAGCGCCCGCACCCGAGCCCAGCCCGACCGAGACGGCCACGGCATCCGGAGGCTCGGCCGCCCCGTCGTCGGCGTCGTTCGGAAGCTGCGACACCCTGCTGCCCGCCGAGGTGGTCGCCACCCTCGACGCGGGGCTCGCCGCCGACGCGAGCTTCACGCCGGCCACCGGGTCGTATGCGGCCGAGATCGTCTCCTACGGCGGCATCGGCTGCAGCTGGACCGACGCCTCGACCGGCAACACCCTCACCCTCGCGGTCGCGCAGCCGCCCACCGACGACCTCACCACGGCCGAGACCGCCCTCGGCGGCGGCGCCGGAACCGCGACGGACGCGTTCGGCTCGGGCATCCAGGCTTACACGGCGAACGGCGGCGGCACCTTCACGGGTGACATCGAGGTGTTCACCCCGGCGGGCTACTGGGTGTCGACCGTGTCGCCGCTGTTCACGTCGGCCGAAGCCGCCCAGCCGATCGTCTCCGCCGTGCTGCAGGCTCTGCCGGCCGGCTGACGTGCGCGCCTCGCGAGCCACGGGCATCCGGGCGGCGACGGGTGTCGCGGCGCTCTGCCTCGTGACGCTGTCGTCGGCCGGATGCGCGGTGTCGGCCGGCGGCAGCGATTCGCCGGCCTCCGCCGCCGGTGCTGCCAGCGACGCCGGCCACGACTCCGGCCACGACTCCAGCCGCGGCGCGACCGCTGCGCCGGCCTCACCGGCCACAGGCGTGCCGGCGACCGACACGGCGGCGCGGTCGACGACGGATGCGGCGCCTGTGATCGATCTCGCCTGCGACGACCCCGAGGTGGCCGACGTGATCATGGCGGTGGACTCCGAGCTCTTCGCCGAGCCGCAGTTCGCTCCCGACCCGGGGTCGTTCACGCAGCAGATCGTCTCGCTCGGGGGCATGGTGTGCGGCTGGAGCGACGCGGGCTCGGGTGCCACGCTCAGCTTCGCGGTCGCGCAGCCGTCGCCCGACGATTTGGCGGCCGCGCAGGCATCCGTCGCCGCCGAGAGCACCCCGGTGGAACTCGGCGGCCAGGGCCCGAGCGTCGACGCCTACGCCGTGGTGGCCGGGGGCGCGTTCGCCGGAGACCTCGAGGTGTTCACCGCCGAGGGCTACTGGCTGTCGACGGTGTCACCCCTCTATAAGACGCCCGAGTCGGCCGAGGCCGCCGACGTGCTCGCGTTGCTGCTGCAGTACCTGCCGAGCGGCTAGCGCGCCCGGGGTCGCAGCCGACGCGCGATCTCACGCCGGCTGCCGACGCCGAGCCGGCGCACGATGTTGCCGACGTGGAAGTCGACGGTCTTGCTCGACACGTGCAGAATCTGGGCGATCTCGACGCTGGTGTAGCCCTCGGCGACGAGTTCGGCCACGCGCAGCTGCTGCGCCGTCAGCGTGCCGCGGGCGTCGCTCGCATGCGCCCGCTCGAGCTCGGCGGTGGTCTGCGCGATGATGTTCGCGCAGAGCCGCGCGTAGGCCGAGGCGCCGAGCTCGGTGAGTTCGCTCAGTGCGTCTTCGTAGGCGGCGAGGCCCCGAACGGGGTCGCCGTGGCGCGAGAAGTAGGTGCCGGCCACGATCCTCACCCAGGTGCGGCCGAGCGGGTCGCAGTCGTGGGCGACGGTGTCGAGGGCGCGCTGCATCTGCGCGGTCGCCTCGGTCTCGTCGCCGCGGGCCTCGGCGTCGATGTTCGCGAAGGTGCAGTAGTAGGGGTTCGATGCGGCGGTGGGCAAGAGGCCCCATTCGGTGAAGCGGCGGTGCTGCTCGACGGTGTTGCCGACGTGCCAGGCGGCCAGCAGGCGCAGCGCGTTCCACTCGTCGCTGCTGAAGGGCCGGCGGTAGCCCGGGTCTTCGGCGTCGTCGAGCAGCTGGTGCAGTTTGGCCCAGTCGTTCTGGGCGATCGCCGCGCAGACGCGGCCGTGGAAGATGACGAACGTCGAAAGGTGGGTGGGTCGGTCGCCGGCCAGTGCGGCGGCGTCGTCGAGCAGCGCGAGGGCGCGGGCGAGGTCGCCGTGGATCGCCGCGAGCAGCCCTTGCACCGCCACGATCGAGGGCGCCAGCCAGGAGCGGTCGATGGCGTCGAACGAGCCGGTGATGCCACGGGCGATCTGGGCGGCATCCGCCCACCGACCCTGCCGAACGCGCACGACGCACAGCTCGACCGCCGCGTGCACCGACAGGGCGCTGCGATCGTCGGGCACGAGGCGCAGGCCGCGCGCGAGGTCGAGCGAGGCCTCGCCCCAGTTGCCGAGAATGTGCTGCACGCTGCCGAGGCAGATGAGGGCCAGGGCGTGGTCTTCGGTGAGGGCGTTGCGTGAGCGCGGCTCGGCGATCAGGGCCTTGAGCGCGATCAGTTCGTCGCCGGCGCCGTCGGTGTGGCATTCGGCGACGGCGGCCAGCCCGGTCAGGTCGAACTCGGTGCGGGTTCGGCGGGCCGACGGGGGCATCGAGGCCAGCAGTCGGCGGCCGGCGGCGACGGTGCGCAGGCAGTCGGTCCAGTGGCCGGCGGCCGACGTGGCCATGGCCAGCTCGACCAGGGTGGCGACGCGCACGGCGTCGGCCTCGTCGTGCGGGCCGGCATCGGGCGCGTCGAGCGCGGACCAGGCCAGCTGACGGCCGCGGGAGAGGTTCGCGTCGCCGAGCGCGAGGATGGCGAGCACGGCGTTGCGCACGACGCCGTCGGGCAGCGAGCGGATGCGCGGTTCAGCGGCGAGCAGGTCGACGCGGCGGCCGAGCACCGCGAGCTCGCAGCCGCGCAGGAGGAGGGCGTCGCGCCAGGGGGTGCCCGTGCCGGGTTGGGTGTCGGTGGCCTCCGTCGTCTCGTCGACGTCGCTGTCGGTCGGCCCGTCGGCTTCGGCTTCGGCTTCGGCTTCGGCTTCGGCCGAGAGCGTGCACGCGGCGATCACCGCCTCGGCGACATCCCCTCGACGCCAGAGCAGTTCGATGGTGGTGAAGGCGTCGCGTTCGCGTTCGACACCCCGATCAAGACGCCCGTTCACAGTTCCCCCGAAGATGACCCGGCAATGCGCTCAGCCTACTCGCGGAGGAGTTCGACGTGCGGTGCGTGCTTGGTCGGCTGCGATCATTCGAACATATGTTCTAGTCTGTGACCATGGGAACGAACAGGCGGTATGGCGACGAGATCGACCGGCGGATGAATCGCAAAGTCGAGGAGTCGGGCCTGCGGCCGCAGTTCGAGTCGCTGCCGCTCGTGGTCACCCAGGCCGACATCGACAAGCCGGTGCAGCCCGAGGCGCCGATCCCGGTCGAAGCGTGGGTCACCGTCACCGCGGGCAAGGTCAAAGTGCAGGCCGAGGCGGTGGAGTGGAACAAGAAGGCCGTGCGCATCGTGTGGAACAACGCCGACGGGTCGTCGAACTCGTGCTGGGTGTATCTCGGGGCGATCACGCGTCGCTGAGCGACGCGCTTGCCCTGCCCGCGCGAGCGGGGGCGACGTAGGGTGGGAGCATGGCACGGGAATTCCTGCACGAGACCGAGCGCAACCGCTACAGCCTGCGCGTCGACGGCGCCATGGTGAGCGCCGTCGACTACGTCGTGAACGAGGGGAGCATCTCGTTCACCCACACCTTCACCGATCCGAAGCAGCGCGGGCACGGCTATGCCGGCGAGATCGTCGCCTTCGCGATCGACGACGTGGAATCGACCACCGACTACCGCGTGGTTCCGATGTGCTGGTATGTCGGCGACTGGTTCGAGAAGCATCCGGAACGCGCCGGACTGCTGAGTCGCTGACGCGCTACACTGGTGCGTGGGGAGGGCTTCGGCCCTCTCCACCAATCGTTAACGCGGGGTTCGGTGGCCCGTTCGGCGGGCGCGTTCTCAGCGGGGCGTGAGCCGCACGACGGGGATGGTGCGGTCGCCGGCACGCTCCTGGTAGGCCACGAATCCGGGCGAGCGGTCGGTGAACTGGGCCCACGCGACGTCGCGTTCGGCGCCGGTGAGATTCGCTGCCGTGACGTCGACGGTGGCCGAGCCGGTCTCGATGGCGGCATCCGGATGCCTGAGCAGATTCGCGAACCACGCCGGGTTGTCGGGGGCGCCGGCCTTCGATGCGCAGACGAGCCACGATCCGTCGGGCTGGGCGATGCCCATCACCGGGGCGAGGCGGGGAGCGCCGCTTTTTGCGCCCTTGGTGTGCAGCAGCACGAGGCTGTCGCCGAAGCCGCCCGTGGTGACGTTGCCGCCGTTGGCCCGGAACTCGGAGATGACGCGTTCGGTGAAGTCGTTCACGTGCCCACGTTACTGCGGCCCGGCGGTCGTGCCGCAATTCGCGCCAAAAGCTGCGAGGAAAGCTCGCCGGTTACTACACTGAGGCCAGGAATCGGGCGTGACCCGCGCCGCACCCACGATTTCGACCCAGCTTCACCCACCGGATCCGTGCTCCATCTGCCCGAAAGTCAGGCGGCAACCCGATGCCCGACGAACTTTCCGCCCTGAACGACGACCTCGCGCGATTTCTTGCGACATGGCGGCGTGATCATCCGTCGCGCGTGCTGCTCGTGCTCGACGTCTCCGACGTGTCGGCGGAGCGGCGCGTGGCGGAGTTCGACGACGACGAGGATGTCGATGTGCTCGTCTCGGAGCTCGACGGCGAGCTGGCGGGGGTGCGCGGTGGTGCGGCGGAAGCGGCCGGGGTGGCGTCGGTCGGCGTGGTCGGCGCGGAGTTCGCCGGTGGTTCGGGCGACGCCGATGCGTCTGGGGGCGTCGGTGCTGAGTGGGTGTCGGGGACGACAGCTGGCGGCGCGGCCGAGGGCTCTGGTGAGGAGGCTGGGCTCGGGGTCGCTCAGGGCGGAGTGGCTGACGGCGAGGCGGTCGGCTCGGATGCGGCCGTCGGCGGGGTGGAGCTCGGCGGCGAGGCCGATGGTGATGTGAGCGAGCTCGGGGTGACCCAGGGTGGCGTGGCTGATGGCGAGGCGGTTGGCTCGGATGCGGCGTCCGATGGGACGGAGCTCGGCGGCGAGGCCGAGGGCGATGTGGGCGAGCTCGGGGTCGCTCAGGGTGATGTGGCCGATGGCGAGGTGGTCGGCTCGGATGCGGCCGTCGGCGGGGTGGAGCTCGGCGGCGAGGCCGATGGTGATGTGAGCGAGCTCGGGGTGACCCAGGGTGGTGTGGCTGACGACGAGGTGGGCGCGGGTGGGGCGGCCGGGGGCGTCGCGCTCGGGGACGCCTCGCGGGCGGCGCGACGACGGGCGCGGATCGGATTGGGGGCCTGGACTCGAGGCGCCGACCGCGAGACGCGGGCACGCCGGGCGGCTCTGGCACGGGCGACTGCCGGTGGCACGGCTCGCGTGGACGGTGACGAGGAAGCCAGCGCGAGCGCCGATGGCGACAGCCCGACTCAGAGCGGCGCCGACGAAGGCGCTCTGATCAGCGACATCGCCGGCGGGGAAGACGCTGTCGTCAGTGACATCCGTGGCGGAGAGGGCGCTGTCGTGACGAACATTCGCAACGGGCGAGACTCGGTCGCGGGCGACATCGGCGGCGGTGGTGGGCGAGGCTCGGTCGCGGGCAAAGCCGGCGGTGGGGGAGGCGCGCGGGTCGCTGGTGGACGAGACCGGGCCGACGACACGGTGGTGGACAAGGCCGGGGCCGGGAAGGCCGACGGCGGTGGGGCCGGGACGACTGCCGCCGCGGCATCCGGAGCGCCCTCGCACGCGCGATTCTCGTCGGTGGAACAGCTCGCCGTCGCCGCGGTGCTCGACGGCGGCAAGACGGTCGAGCGGGTCGCGAACGCGTTGCGGGTGCCGATCGGCTCGGTCGCGGGGTGGGTGTCGAAGGCTCGTCGCGTGCGGGCGGAGGTGGCGGATGCCGCGGAGGCGGCTCAGGCGGCGGAGGAAGCCGAGGCCGCCGAAGCCGCGGAGGTGCTAGCCCTGTCAGAGACGGCAGAGACAGCAGAGACCGCGGAGGGGGCAGACCTGGCCGACGCGGCAGGCGCAGCAGACTCGGCCGACGAGGTGGGCGCAGTACACGACGCAGAGGCAGCGGACGCGACGGCGACGGAGCCCGGCCGCGACACCGCGAACGGGGTCTGACGCCGGGCGTCGGTGCCATCCCCTAGCGTGGAGGCATGGGCACCACCGACTACGAACACCGCACTTTTCCCGCCGCTGACGACGCGGCCACCCGCGCTTGGCTTCAGGCCGAGACGCAGGGGTTCCACGAGCCACGCCTCGGCGACAAGACGGTCGACGTGTCGATCGCCAACATGGTGAACGATGCCCAGCAGCTCACCGGGGTCTACGCCGTCGATCGCCCGGCCGAATCGCTCGGGGCCGACTACCCGGTGGCGACGTTCGCGTCGTTCGAGCGCACGCTCAACGTGGGCGGGCCAGAACTGCTCCCCGCCCACCTCATCTCGGCGGTCACGGTGCGGCCGACCCATCGGCGGCGGGGCATCCTGCGCCGCATGATGACCGACGACCTCGAACGCGCGCGGGCCGCCGGGTATGCCGTGGCCATTCTGACCGTCTCCGAAGCCACCATCTACCGCCGGTTCGGCTTCGGCGTGGCGACCTGGGTGCACTCCGTCTCGGTGGCGACCGACCAGCGGTTCCGCCTGCTGACCGAGCCGAAGGGGCGATGCGAGCTCGTCGACGCCCGCGACCTGCAGACCCTCGGCCCGGCGATCTTCGCCGGCTTCCATGAGCGCCAGATCGGCTCGGTCGACCGCCACGCCCGCTACTGGGGCCGCATCTCGGGGGTCGACGGCGAGAAGGGCGAGCCCGACGCGACGATTCGCGGCGCGCTGCACTACGACGACGACGGCGCGATCGACGGCTACGTCACCTACAAGCACTCCGGCTGGGACGCCACGCCGCACCGGCTCGAGATCGTCGATCTCGTGGCGCAGAACCACGACGCCTACCTCGGCCTCTGGCAGTTGCTCGGCGCGATCGACCTCACCGAGATCGTGACCTACGCCGCCGCGCCCGCCGACGACCCGCTGCGCTGGGCGGTCGGCGACTGGCGGCTGGTCTCCACCACGAGCGTCGACGACTGGCTGTGGCTGCGGGTGCTCGACGTGGTGGCGGCGTTCGAGGCGCGCGGCTACGTCAACGACGGCCAGATCGTGTTCTCCGTCGACGATGCGCTCGGGCACGCCGAGGGCACGTTCCGGCTCACCGTGTCGGGCGGCCGAGCCTCGGTCGAACGCGACCCCGACGCGGCCGCCGACGTGCGTCTCGACGCCTCCGTGCTCGGATCGCTCTATCTCGGCGGCGCCGACCCGGTCGTGCTCGCCGCGGCCGGCCAACTGGTCGAGCTCACGCCGGGAGCGGCGCTGCGCCTGCGTGTGCTGCTGGCGGCATCCGGACCCGTCTACGGCATCACGCACTTCTGACGCCGGCTCCGCCGAGCAGCGGATGCCGCGCCCTCAGCGGTGCGCGACGAGCCGAGCCGTGGCCACGAACGCCGGCCGGGCGACCTCGACGCCATCGAGGTAACCGCCGACGAGGGCGGCATCGCGCAGCATGACCAGCGAGCCCGCCACCTCGTCGGGTTCGGCGACGCCCGCGCCCTCGAGCATCGAGCGCAGGCTGTCGCGGAACCACTCGCGATGCCTCCGCACGACGCGCCGCACGTCGCTCGAGGCATCGGGAAATTCGGCCGCAGCGTTGATGAACGGGCAGCCGCGGGTGTGGTGACGCTCGATGTCGTCGGCGATGAGCGCGATCAGCGCGTCGACGCGATCGGTGCCGGTGGCGTCATCCGGAACCTGCTGCTCGGCGTCGGTGAAGCGGCTGCGGATATCGGCGTCTTCGCGCTCGAGGTAGGCCACCACGAGGGCCTCCTTGCCCGGAAAGTGGCGGTACATCGTGGCGCGGGTGACGTGGGCCTCGGCGAGAACGCGGTCCATGCCGACGCCGTGGATGCCCTCGCGGTAGAACAGTTCGGAGGCGATGCTGAGCAGGCGCTCACGCGCTTCAGAGGTTTTCCGCGGAGCGGCGACGATGCTCGACACGCCCTCCATCGTAATAGAACAATCGTTCTCTTCGGCGCTGAAAGTTCACCCCGCGATTACCGCAACAGCTGTAGATCACCGCTACGATCACGGAATGGCCAGATCGACGAGGTTCTCGCGCACGACAGCAGCGATGGTGACGACGGGGCTGCTTGCCCTCGGACTCTTCGCCGGAACGGCAGGCCCCGCGGCCGCTGAGGAGGTGCCGAGCCCGGCGCCCCCGACGTCGGAGGTACCGGCCCCGGCCACCGAGGCACCGGCACCCGCCACCGAGGCCCCGGCGCCCTCACCCGACGCCGACGACGACGACGACGTGCACTTCAACCTCGTGGGCATCAACGTGTCGAGCTTCCGTGCCGGCGACATCATCTCCGACCAGAAGATGTGGAACCCCAACGCGATGAGCAAAGACGAGGTGCAGGCGTTCCTCGACACGCAATCCGCCGGATGCACCAACGGCAACTGCCTGGCCACGAAGGTGTTCCCGGCCTCGACGAGCCAGCCCGCCAACAACGACTGCAAGGCCTACGCGGGAGCCCAGGAATCCGCGGCGAGCATGATCGCGCGCATCGGCGTCGCCTGCGGCGTCAGCCAGAAGGCGCTGCTGGCTCTCATTCAGAAGGAGTCGTCGGTGGTGGCGATGCCGGCCCCGACCGACGCGCTCTACGACCGAGCCAC
This sequence comes from Herbiconiux daphne, assembly GCF_024979295.1. GTDB lineage: Bacteria > Actinomycetota > Actinomycetes > Actinomycetales > Microbacteriaceae > Herbiconiux > Herbiconiux daphnes. Next base: position 614,459 of record NZ_JANLCJ010000001.1, read on the forward strand.
CGGCTATGAGTGCCCCGACACGTCGTCGTGCGACCCGGCCTACAAGGGCTTCTTCAACCAGGTCTACAACGCGGCTCGCCAACTGCGCGACTACCAGCTCGACCCGCCCGCCGCCTTCCCGGTGGGCCAGTCGACCACGATCGCCTACTCGCCCGACGACAGCTGCGGGGGATCGAGCGTGAAGATCCGCACCCTGGCGACCGCGGCCCTGTATGCCTACACGCCCTACCAGCCCAACGCGGCGGCCAAAGACTCCTCCAGCAACGGCGACGACTGCTCGAGCCTCGGCAACCTCAACTTCTGGGTGTCGTACACCGACTGGTTCGGCTACCCCCACATCGACGTCGACCGCATTCAGGGCGCCGACCGCTTCGACGTCTCGGTGGCGATCGCCCAGACCGCCTACCCGTCGGGCGCCAAGGCCGTCTACATCGCCACCGGAGCCGGCTACGCCGACGCGCTCTCGGCCGGGCCGGCCGCCATCCGCGACGGCGCCCCGCTGCTGCTGACCGCGCAGGCTTCTCTGCCGGCCGCTGTCGCGAACGAGATCACCGCCCTCAAGCCCGGCAAGATCGTGATCGTCGGCGGTCCGAACTCGGTCTCTCCGGCCGTCGAACAGCAGTTGAAGGCGCTGCGCCCGACCGCGACCGTCTCCCGCCTCACCGGCGCCGACCGGTTCGAGGTGTCGCGGAACGTCGCGCGGGCTTCGTTCCCGTCCGGCGCTTCCGGGGCGTATGTCGCCACCGGCCTCACCTATTCCGACGCCCTGAGCGCGAGCGGCGCGGGCGGTTTCAACGCCAAACCGGTCGTGCTCGTGAACGGCGCCACCGGCACGGTCGACGCCGACACGGCGAAGCTGCTGGTCGACCTGAAGGTGAAGACCGTGACGATCGCCGGCGGACCGAACTCCGTCTCTGCCGGCATCGCCTCGTCGATCGACGCCCTGTCGGGTGTGACCTCGGTGCAGCGGATGTCGGGAGCCGACCGGTTCGAGGCCTCGCTCGCCATCAACAAGAACGCCTACGCCACGAGCGACCGCGTCTTTCTGGCGACCGGCACCAACTTTCCCGACGCGCTCGCCGGATCGGCCCTGGCCGGCAAGCTCGGGTCGCCGCTGATCGTCGTGCCGTCGAACTGCGTGCCGAGCGCCGTGCGGGCGAGCTTCCAGCAGTTCGACAACACGAAGGTCACCCTGCTGGGCGGCCCCAACTCGCTCGGCAGCGGGGTGGAGCAGCTGCAGGCCTGCTGACGCGACCGGGCCCGACTGTGATTGTCTGACACCATGTCAGATTCAGCGGGCCCGGCGTTCTCGGGCCATCCTCACGAACCGCACGTCGAAGGCCTGGCCGCGCGCCTCAACTGGCTTCGAGCGGGGGTGCTGGGCGCCAACGACGGCATCGTTTCGGTGGCGGCGATCGTCGTGGGGGTGGCGGGGGCCACGGCATCCGTCGCTCCGATTCTGACCGCCGGTGTCGCGGGGCTGGTGGGGGGAGCGATCTCGATGGCGCTCGGCGAATACGTGTCGGTGAGCAGTCAGGCCGACAGTCAGCGGTCGTTGATCGCGAAGGAACAGCGAGAGCTGCGCGAGATGCCCGAAGAAGAACTCGCCGAACTCGCCGGCCTCTATGAGCAGCGCGGGCTCAGCCCCGAGACGGCGCTCTCGGTGGCGCGCGAACTCACGGCGCACGACGCACTCGCCGCCCACCTCTCGGCCGAGCTCAACATCGACGAGACCGACCTGGTGAGCCCGTGGCAGGCGGCCGGGGCATCCGCTCTCGCGTTCACGCTCGGGGCGCTGCTGCCCTTCTTGACGATCCTGCTCGTGCCGGCACCGGCGCGGGTGCCGGCGACGTTCGCGGTGGTGCTGCTCGCGCTCGTGCTCACCGGCGCCGTCAGCGCCTGGATCGGAGGCGCCCGCATCTGGCGAGCGACCGTGCGGGTGGTGATCGGCGGAGCGATCGCGCTCGCCGCCACCTTCGCGATCGGTTCACTGCTCGGCACGAGCGGCGTCGTCTGACGCCGCGAAGGGCTCAGGCGGCGAGCTCGGGGAACCGCCCGGCGAGCAGCTCGAGGGCGGTGACCCGTGCCGGCGTCGCGTCGATCGGATCGCTCGCGTAGGCGCCCGCGATCGGCGACACCATGACCTCGTCGACGCCGTACTGCGCGGCCATCGCGCGGATGCGCGCCGCAACGTCGTCGGGCGCGCCGATCATCCAGTGGCGAAGTTGCTCCTGCACCGACTGCTCTTCGACCGGTGTCAGCTCGGTCGCGCGCGCCTGGTCGACGGTGAGCTGCGTGGTGAGCGCGCCGCCGGTGCGCAGGCGGGCCATGGTGATGAGCTGCGGCAGTGCCACGAGCTCGGCCTCTTCGGCCGTCTCGGCGACCGAGATGTTCGTGGTGAGGAAGGTCTTCGGCGCCGCGAGCGCCTCCGACGGCTGGAAGTTCGCGCGGTAGATCTCGAGCGCCTGATCGATTCCGGGCTGCCCGAAGTGGTTCGCGAACACGAACGGCAGGCCGAGGCTGGCGGCGAGCGTGGCGCTGAAGTTGCTCGAGCCGAGCAGCCACATCTCGGGTGCGGTGACGATCTTCGGCGTGGCCTTCAGCTCATAGGCCCGGGCCCGGATGTTGAGCCCCACGCCGGGCTGGTCGTCGTCGCCGAACGGCTCGGTCGCGGTCGCGCGGTCGGAGCCCAGCAGGGCGGCCACCGTCTCGACGTCGGTGGGGAAGGTCTCGGCGGGGTCGGCGTCGGTCGTGGTGCGCTGGCCGCGCAGCATGTAGGCGGTGACCGGGTCGGAGCCGGGCGCGCGCCCGAGCCCCAGGTCGATGCGCCCCGGATGCATGGCCTCGAGCAGCGCGAACTGCTCGGCGATCGAGAGCGGAGCGTGGTTCGGCAGCATGACGCCGCCCGATCCGAGCCGGATGCGCGAGGTCTGCGCGGCGAAATGCGCGATCAGCGTCGACGGCGAGGTCGAGGCGACGGCGGGCATGTTGTGGTGCTCGGCCACCCAGTAGCGCGTGAAGCCGAGTCGCTCGGCGGCACGCACGAGCGCGAGGCTCGCCGCGATGGCGTCGCCCGAGCTCTGGGCGGTGCGGACGGGAATGAGGTCGAGAACAGAGAGGTGCGTCATGACCTTCTTCTCAGCGACGGCGGCGGGTGCTTTATTCCACGAAATAGGATCGAGGCATGTCCGTCGACCGCTCCCACCCCGCCGTGCTGAGGGTGCGCCAGGCACTGGATGCCGGGGGCGTCACCGGCGAGATCGTGTGGCTCGACGACGCGGCGAGCACCGCCGCCCTCGCGGCAGCAGCACTGGGCGTCGACGTCGGCGCCATCGCGAACTCCCTGGTCTTCTTGCTCGACGGCGAGCCGCTGCTGGTGCTCACGAGCGGCGCCCACCGCGTCGACACCGCCTGGCTCGGCGAGAGACTCGGGGGCACGATCGGGCGTGCGAGCGCGAGTCAGGTGAAGGATGCCACGGGCCAGGTCATCGGGGGAGTCGCCCCCGTCGGCCATCCCGCTCCGATCCGCACCGTGGTCGACGTGGCCCTCGTGGAGCATCAGCAGGTCTGGGCGGCCGCAGGTCACGCGCACACCGTCTACCCGACGACCTTCGACGAACTGCTGCGGGTGACGAACGGCACCGCCTCGGCTGTGGTTTCCAGCACGGATTGAGGCGGAAATCCGCGCAAGTTTGCGAAACCCGCGGTGAATGCCTGCCTTTACGCGCCCGCGCACGTACTGTGGCGATGTGTGGCGCGCCGATAAGAAACGAGACTCAGACGACATGTCGTCTGCAGCCGACTCCGTCGAGTCGGCGTGGGGTCGCAATGGCCAGTCCTCGTCCAACAGCCCGATAGGCCAGGTTTTCTCGACGGAGAGCATGGTCGAACCGACCCGTGACCGCTGGCGTGAGGAGATCTCCGCCATCGGCGGCGAATCGCCGTTGCTGCATTTTGACGACTCCCCGCGATCGCGCATCGAGCTCAGCACCACGCATCCGGGCGGCCTCGCCCAGTTCATCACCGGCAACTCGACGCTGCTGTCGAGCCTCATCCGCGACGAGCTGGCCCTGCGCAACGCCCGCATCGCCGCGGGAGCCATCACCGACAAGGGCGTCGAACTGCGATCGGTGCGCGGCATAGATTCAGTGCACCTCGCCATCGGCCTGGCCGAATGGCGCATCGAGCGCGACGGCGTCGAGCAGACCTTCCGTGCCCCCGTGCTGCTGCGCCCGATCTCGGTGCGCCGCTACGGCCGCGATTACGAGCTGAAGCTGCGGGGCGCGACGTTCGTGAACCCCGAGTTGTCGCGGGTGCTGCAAGAGCAGTTCCAGATCACGGTCGACACCGAGGCGCTCGCCGCACTCGCGGCGTCGAACGGCGTGTTCAAGCCGCAGCCGGCCATCGACCGCCTGCGCAGCCTCACCTCGCACCTGCCGTGGTTCCAGGTGCAGCCGCGCCTGGTGGTGTCGTCGTTCGCCGACGTCGCGAGCGGCATGCTCGCCGACTCGGGTTCGATCTCGCACCCGGTGCTCGACGCCCTCGCCGGCAATCTCACTTCGCGCCGTGCCGTGCAAGACGGCTACCGCCCGGTCGAGCCGTCGCCGCAAGACCACCGGGCCCCCTCGACCGACACCCTGCTGCTCGACGCCGACAGCGAGCAGGAGAACGTGATCGCGCAGATCTCGGCCGGCAACTCCATCGTCGTGAAGACCCTCCCCGGCACCGGCGGCACGCAGACCATCGTGAACGCCATCGGCGCCCTCGTGTCGCAGAACAAGCGGGTGCTGGTGGTCAGCCCCCGCCGCCTCAGCCTCGGCGGCATCAATCGCCGGCTCTCGGATGTCGGCCTCCCCGGTGTCGCCGTGTCACCGCGCACCCTGCGCCGCGACCTCATCCAGTCGATCGGGCGCAACGAGAAGGCGAAGCAGCCGCGCGTCGCCGACGTCGACGAGGCGCTGGTGCGCCTGCGGAGCGTGCTGCTCGACTACCGCAGCTCGATGTCGCGCGTCGACCCGATGCTCAAGGTCTCGGTTCTCGACGCCCTGCGCGAGCTCGCGCGCCTCGCCCTGCTGCCCAACCCGCCGGCCACCACCGCACGCCTCGACCGCTCCGCGCTGGAGTCGCTCGCCTCGGGCCGCGCGAAGGCCGCGAAGACGCTCAGTCGCTCGGCCGAGCTCGGGCAGTTCCGCTACGGGCCCGACGACTCGCCCTGGTATGGCGCGCAATTCTCGTCGAGCGACGACGCCCACCACGCCCACCAGCTGGCGAAGCGCCTCAACTCGAGCGACCTGCCCCGGCTGCTCACGGGCGCCTACGAGCTGATCGGGCAGACGCGCATGCGGCCGTTCACCTCGCTCAACGAGCTCGGCACCTACCTGCGCCTGCTGGCCGACCTGCGCGAGACGCTCGACAAGTTCTTGCCCGTGGTGTTCGACCGCTCGCTCACCGACCTCATCGCCGCCACCTCGCCGCGCCGTGACGCGCCGCAGATGTCGTCGACCTCGCGCCGCCGCCTGAAGGCGCTCGCCAAGGAATACGTGCGCCCCGGCGTGCACGTCGGCGACATCAACGACGCCCTGCGGCGCATCCAGCAGCAGCGCACGCTGTGGTACCGCTTCGCCGCGGCCGGCATCCCGCCGGAGATCCCCGTCGGCATCAACGACGTGCAGATCGCCTTCCAGCGCGTCACCGAAGACCTCGCGCAGCTCGACCTGCCGCTCGGCAACGTGGGCACGGCTCGGCAGCTCGCCGCCCTGCCGATCGACCAGCTGATCGGCATGGTCGAGGGCCTGGCCGCCGACTCCGAGGTGCTTGCCAATCTGCAGGAGCGCACGTCGCTGCTCGATTCCTTGCGCGAGCACGCGCTCGACCCGCTGCTCGTCGACCTCTCGAACCGGCACGTGCCCGAAGCGGCCGTGGCCGACGAACTCGAGCTGGCGTGGTGGCAGTCGGTGCTCGAACTCATGCTCGCGAACGACCGCGCCCTGCTGGGCGCGAACACTGGTGTGCTCGACCGCCTCGAGGGCGACTTCAGGCTCGTCGACGAGGCCCACGCCTCGATGAACGGGCAGCTGCTGGCCTGGCAGCTCGCCGAGACCTGGAGCGTCGGGCTCGTCGACCACCCGCTCGAGGCGACCGCGCTCAAGGCCCTGCTGCGCAGCGACGGCGTCTCGTCGGTCTCGCTGCACGAGGCCGCGCCGCACCTCGGCAAGGTGCTCGCGCCGGTCTGGCTCGCCTCGCCCTACGAGGTGGCCCAGATCACCGACGCCATCACCTTCGACACGGTCATCATCGTCGACGCGGGCGCCACCACGCTCTCCGAGAACGTCGGCGCGATCCGTCGTGCCCGCCAGGTGGTCGCGTTCGGCGACCCGGTCACGCAGACGCCCTCGCGATTCGAGATCGCCATCCGTCCGGTCGACGAGCAGCGCGTGCGGCCCACGGTCGACGCCTCGGCGGTCGAAGAACTGCACTCCGAGTCGGCGCTCGCCCGCTTGGCCGACATCGTGCCGACCCTGTCGCTCACCCGCAGCTACCGCGCCGGCGGCGAAGACCTCGCTGAGCTCGTGAACCACCGCTTCTACGGCGGCAAGATCGATTCGCTGCCCTGGGCCGGCACCTTCCTCGGCCACGGCAGCCTCGCGCTGCACTACGTCGAGGGCCGCGGCGGCATGCCCGACTCCGAGACCGGTGCCGTCGAGAGCGTCGACGCCGAGGTCGACGAGGTGGTGTCGCTCGTGCTCGACCACGCCATCAACTACCCGCGCGAGTCGCTCATGGTGATCACGGCGTCGCCCCGCCACGCCGTGCGCGTGCAGCAGGCGGTGCTCGCGGCCTTCGCCAAGCGCAGCGACCTCGCCGACTTCATCCTCAAAGAGCGCGCCGAGCCGTTCATGGTGGCCACCCTCGAGCAGTCGGTGGCGCAGAGCCGTGACCGGGTCATCTTCTCGGTCGGCTACGGCAAGACCGCCCACGGCCGGGTGCTCACGAACTTCGGCGGCCTCGCGCGGCCCGGCGGAGAGCGTCTGCTCGCCGTGGGCATGACCCGTGCCCGTCGGTCGATGGACATCGTGAGCTGCTTCATGCCCTCCGACATCGACGAGGAGCGCATGAACTTCGGCGTCGTCGCGCTGCGCCAGATTCTGCAGGAGGCCGAGAACGGCCCCACGCCCGACACGTTCTCGAGCCCCGGCGACGCCCTGCTGATCGACCTGGCGCGCCGCCTCGGCTCGCGCGGCCTCGACGTGGCCTTCGAGCACCGCGGAAAACTCACCCTCGTGGCCTCGCACGACGGCCGGGCCATCGCGATCGAAACCGACGCCGTGGTGCACCACACCAGCCTGCGCGAGTCGCTGCGCCTGCGGCCCGACATGCTGCGGCGCCTCGGCTGGCACTACCTGCGCGTGCACTCGTTCGAGTTGTTCGCCAACCCCGAGGCGGTCGCGGCCCGCATCGCGTCGGTGATCGGCGTGCGCGAACTGTCGCTGGTCGAGACGGCGCCGATCTCGGTGCACATCTAGCAGTGGCATCCGACTGACCGTGGCACCCGACGACGACGCCCCGGATGCCGCGGCTCACGCGTCGGGCGACGGCACCACCCCGAGGGTGCGCAAGACGGGCCGCCGCCGTGCCTCGACGGCGCCCGTTCCCGGCAGCGACCCCACGCCGCAGGCCACGCCCGACGGCAGGCCCGTGCGGGCGGCGGAGGACACCGAGCAGGCGTGGGGCGACCGACCGCCTGGGGCGGCGGCATCCGGGCCCAACGACGACCGGCTGAAGCGCGACAAACCGCCGCACTGGTAGGGCCGCCGCACTGGTAGGGCCGCCGCACGGGTAGGGCCGCCGCACTGGAAGAGCTAGTGCTTGGGCGTGTGGCCCTCGCCGGGCGCGGACTCGAGAGCGGCCGCGGCGTTCTGACGTGAGAGCAGGTCGCGGATCTCGATCAGCAGCTCGGTCTCGGTCGGCGGCAGCTCTTCCTTGGTGTCTTCGATCGACTCCGCCGGGGTGCTCTTGATGGCGAACGCCGCCTTCTTCAAGTGATTGATGGGCAGCACGAACACGAAGTAGACCACCACCGCCACGATCAGGAACTGGATGATCGAGCCGAGCACGGCTCCGAACATCAGCTGCGAGCCGTTGATCTCGACGATGCCCGCGTTGTCGAGGCTGTCGGACTTGAAGGCCGCGCTGATCAGCGGGTTGAAGATGTTGTTGACGATCGAGTTGACCACGGCGGTGAACGCGGCGCCGATGACGACGGCGACCGCGAGGTCGATCACGTTGCCGCGGAGGATGAACTCCCTGAATCCCTTGAACATGCCGTCATCTCCCCGTTTTGGATCGTGTCGCGGCCCGGCCGGGCCTCCACCAGCCTAGGACGAACTGGTTGAGGGGCTCGTCTTGGCCGGGGCGGGGCTCGATGCCGGGGTGCTCTTCGAGCCCGAGGAATCGGATGAGCCGGAGCCGGAGCCGGAGCCACCCGATGACGACGACGAGTCGGACGAAGCCGCCCCTGAACCGCCCGATCCCGAGCCGCCCGATCCCGACCCCGACTTCTGGCCGGCGCGCGAGTCGGTGCGGTAGAAGCCCGACCCGTTGAACGTCACGCCCACGGGGCTGAACACCTTGCGGAGTTTGCCGCCGCAGACCGGGCACACGGTGAGGGTGTCGTCGGTGAAGGCCTGCTGGATGTCGAAGGCGTTGTCGCATTCCGTGCAGCGGTAGGAGTAGGTGGGCAAGAAGGCCTCCAGTGGGCAGAGTGGATCGAAAGCGGTGATGCCGAGCGGGCTCAGCGGGTGAAGCGGATGATCTTCGTGGGCGTGACGACTCCGTCGACGGGGGCGTCGTGGATCTCGCGGGGCACCTCGTCGAGCACCTCGTCGTCGAAGACGACCGCGAACACCGGGGGGCACTTCTCCATCGACCCGAGCGTGCGGTCGAAGTAGCCGCGGCCCCAGCCCATGCGGGTGCCGCGCGTGTCGACGGCCGAGGCGGGGATGAGGATGAGGTCGGCGTCGTTGATGGCGATGGGGCCGAGGATGCCGCCGACCGGCTCCGGCAGGCCGTAGAGGCCTTCGGTCTCGGTCTCGCCGTCGCCTTCGGCCCAGTCGAGCAAGCCGTCTTGCCGAGCGATCGGCAGCAGCACCCGCCGGCCGTCGGCGAGGGCCCAGTTGAGGAACTCGCGGGTGTCGGGCTCGAACGAGGTGGAGAGGTAGCAGGCGATAGTGCGGGCGTCGAGTTCGCGCGCCAGTTCGACGAGGTTCGCGGTGAAGCCGAGGTTGGCCGAGTCGACCACGTGGGCGGGCCGAGTGCGCCGGCGTTCCCGCAGTTCGGCGCGGAGTGCCCGCTTGTCGTGGGAGACGTCGGAAGCCATGGCTGCAATTGTAAGTGCGTGCGGTGACAGGAGTGTTTCGTGGCCGACATCCGGTGGTCATCAAACGTGGATACGCTTGACCGTCATGGGGACACATCTGACGAAAGCAGTAATTCCGGCGGCGGGCCTCGGCACGCGATTCCTTCCTGCCACCAAGGCGATGCCGAAGGAGATGCTGCCGGTGGTCGACAAGCCGGCCATCCAGTACGTCGTGGAGGAGGCGGTCGACGCCGGCCTCAACGACGTGCTCGTGGTGACCGGCCGCAACAAGGCCGCCATCGAGAACCACTTCGACCGGGTCTACGAGCTCGAGTCGACGCTGGAGCAGAAGGGCAAGGGCGACATGCTGAGGGTGGTCAACGAGTCGACCGCCCTCGCCGAGATGCACTACGTGCGCCAGGGCGACCCGCTCGGTCTCGGTCACGCCGTGCTGCGCTCGCGCATGCACGTGGGCCACGAGCCGTTCGCCGTGCTGCTCGGCGACGACATCATCGACGCCCGCGACCCGCTGCTGAAGCGCATGCTCGAGGTGCAGCAGAGCCGCAGCGCGACCGTCATCGCGCTGATGGAGGTCGACCCCTCGATGACCCACCTCTACGGTGTGGCGTCGGTCGAGGCCACCGACGACGACGACGTGGTGAAGGTCACCGGCCTCGTCGAGAAGCCCGAGAAGGGCACCGCTCCGTCGAACCTCGCGGTCATCGGCCGCTACGTGCTGCAGCCCGAGGTGTTCGACGTGCTCGAGAACACTCCGCCCGGAAAGGGCGGCGAGATCCAGCTGACGGATGCGCTGCTGACGCTCGCCGACGACGACTCGATCGCGGGCGGCGTCTACGGCGTGGTGTTCCGCGGGCGTCGTTACGACACCGGCGACAAGCTCGACTACATCAAGGCCATCGTGCAGCTCGCCACCGACCGTTCCGACCTCGGCCCCGACCTGCGGCCGTGGCTCAAGGACTTCGTCGGCGGTCTCTGACCGCACGCTCGGCAATGTTCGTTCCCACACTCTCCGAGGGCGCCGTCGTGGTGCGCCCCATCCGCGTGCGCGACGCCAAGCCGCTCGAGCGCGAGCTGGTGGAGAACCGGTCGTGGCTGCGCAAGTGGGAGGCGACCAACCCGAACGGGCCGATGTCGTTCGACACCCGGGCCAGCATCCGCTCGCTGCAGGCGAATGCGCGAGCGGGGCTGGGCCTGCCGTTCATCCTCGAGCACGAGGGCGAGATCGCGGGCCAGCTGAACGTGTCGTCGATCAGCTACGGCTCGGTGGCGTCGGCGTCGATCGGCTACTGGGTGTCGGAGCGGTTCGCCGGCAAGAACATCACGCCGATCGGGGTGGCGCTGGCCTCGGACTACTGCTTCTACTCGGTGGGGCTGCATCGCATCGAGATCTGCATCCGGCCCGAGAACGCCCCGAGCCTGCGCGTGGTCGAGAAGCTCGGGTTCCGCTACGAGGGCCTGCGGCGGCGCTACATCCACATCAACGGCGACTGGCGCGACCACTTCTGCTTCGCGCTCGTGCGCGAGGAGCTGCCCGTCGGCGTGCTGCGCCGGTGGCGCGAGGGCGGCATCCCGGCCGGCGACGGATCGGTGCCCGAGAGCGAGCGCATCGCCGCCCTGCGCCCGCTGCCCGTGCAGCCGCGCTGACGGCATCTTCGCCGCTCTTTATCGACACGCGCCCGCCGTGCCGGGGCTGATGGGCGCGCCGCCCATACCGTAGGGAGCATGACAACGGAATGGCTCGGCGGAGGGTTCATGATCGCCCTCGCGGCGGTGCTCTGGCTTGTCTATCTGGTGCCCTCGTGGTTCCGCAGCCGGCAATATCTCGCCACCGAGCGCAACGCCGTGCGGCTGCAGCAGACTCTCCGCATCCTGGCCGAGACGTCGGAGATGCCCGACGAGGTGCGGGTCGAGGCGAGCGCCCGCCGCATCGCCGAGCAGGAACGCATCCTGAAGCACCGGGTCGCCGAGCAGCAGGCCGAGGCGATTCCGGCGGCGGTGCGCACGGCCGACCGGTTGCGTCGCTCGCGCGCGGTCACGGCCGGAGTGCTGGCGCTGTCGATCGCCGTCGCGGTGCTCGGCGGCATGCAGGCGGTCTACACCGGAGCCTGGATCATCCTGGTCGGCGGCGTCATCTCGTCGGTGGTCGCCATCGCGGTGCTGGTGAAACTCTCGACCGCGGGGCGGCGGCTCAAGCTCCCGCGGCCCGCGCTGCAGGCCGCGCCGGCGTTCGTCGACCACGCGGAGACCGGCGACGAGTACGACGAACGCGACGAGTTCGACGAGTTCGACGGGGCCGATGTCGACGCCGAGGGCGACGAGCTCGAAGAGGGCAGCCCGGTGTCGTCGTGGATTCCCGTGGCCGTGCCGCGACCGCTCTACCTCGCCGGCGGAGCCGCTGCGCCGCTGGGGCTCGAGAGCACGTCCTTCTCGGCCGAGCAGACACCGGATGCCGCCGCACATGCCACGTCGGCCGGCTCACTTGCCCGTGCCGCGGCCGACGGCTTCGCAGAGACAGACTCGGCTGCAGACGCGCAAGCCGACCCCGACGCCGAGGCGACTGCCGCCGCCGCTCGCACCCACCAGGAGTCGCTGCTGCGCGCCGCCGCCGAGGCCGAGGAAGCGCTGCGCGCCCGTCTGGCGGCCGAACACGAGACGGTCGCCGAACTGCCGGCCCCCAAGCCCGTTGCCGAGCCGGCACCGGCCGCGCCGTCGCGCTTCGCGCGCATGGGCATCGTCGACGACGACACGACGTCGCACCTCGACCTCGACGCTGTTCTCGCCGCCCGCCGCGCGGGCTGAGCGCGCGGTTGCCGCCCCCCGGCGGCGTCGAAGACGCGGCCGTAACGGGCGTGAGCGCACCGGGCGATAGCCCGCGCGCGGGGTGAGCCGCGGCATCCGTTGCCGGTCGTGCGCGGCGGGCGTAACGTGGCGATCGCACATCCGAGCGAGGGGATTGCCATGGTCGACGACGACGAGAACCCGGTCACGAAATACCACACCGAGGGTTTTCCGAAACAGCAGCAGGAGCAACCCGGGCTGATCGGCAAGACCGACCCGCGGCCCGATCACGGCGAAGAGAGCTACGTCGGCACGAGCCGCCTCAAGGGCCGGCGGGCGCTCATCACCGGCGGCGACTCGGGCATCGGCCGTGCGGTCGCCATCGCCTTTGCGCGCGAGGGGGCGGATGTCGCGATCTCGTACCTGCCCGAGGAGCAGGTGGATGCCGACGACACCGCCCGCTGGATCCGTGCCACCGAACGGCGCGCTCTGCTGCTGCCGGGCGACGCACGCGACGAGGCCTACTCCACCGGCCTCGTCGACCGCACCATCGCGGAGCTCGGCGGCCTCGACGTGATCGTGCTCAACGCGGCCTATCAAGAGAACCGCGACGGCCTCGAGAACGTGCCGACAGAGGAGTTCGATCGCGTGTTCAAGACCAACCTCTACTCCATCATGTGGATCGCTCGGCAGGCCATCCCGCGCCTGTCACCCGGGGCGTCGATCATCGTCACGACCTCGGTGCAGGCGTTCACGCCGTCGCCCGCGCTGATCGACTACGCGATGACCAAGGCGGCGCAGGTCGCGTTCGTGAAGGCGCTCGCGCAGCAGCTCGGCTCCCGCGGCATCCGCGTGAACGGGGTGGCGCCCGGCCCGATCTGGACCCCGCTCATCCCGGCCACGTCGTGGCCCGACAAACTGCCGACGTTCGGGCAGGACACCCCGCTCGGCCGGGCCGGGCAGCCCGCCGAACTCGCCCCGGCCTACGTCTTCCTCGCCTCGTCGGAGGCGTCGTACGTCTCGGGCGCGATCGTGCCCGTGACCGGGGGGAAACCCCTCTGAACAACGCCGCGAACACCGAACACCGAACACCGAACACGGAGGACGCCATGCCCGGCAAGAGCACACCACCCCAGCTGAAAGACCCCGGCCTCTACGAGAAACTGCGCGACGAGGGCGACTCGAAACAGAAGGCTGCACGCATCTCGAACGCCGTCGCCGCCCGCGGCAGCACGTCGGTGGGCCGGAAGGGCGGCGAGTCGGGCTCCTATGACGACTGGACCGTGCCCGAGCTCAAGAAGCGCGCCAAGGAGATCGGCCTGACGGGCTACTCGAAGAAGACGAAGCCGCAGCTGGTGAAGGCACTGCGCGATTCCTGAGGCGACGCGGGCCGCGGCATCCGTCGCATGCCGCTCGGGGAATGGGCCGGGCTCCTAGGATGACTGCATGAGCGAGGCCGCTGCAGTCCGAACGTCATCGGGCCGGTCGACGGCCGCGAACAGCGCATCGTCGATCGACCTGTCGAAGCGCGATCTGACCCTCGACCTCGCGCGCGTGTTCTGCGTGCTGCTCGTGGTCGTGATCCACCTGTTGATGGTCGGCGTCGGGTTCGGGGCCGACGGAGCGGTCGAGGTGTCGCGGCCCCTGGAGTCGCAGTGGTGGTTCGCGCCCGTCACCTGGGCGGGGCAGATCATGCCCCTGTTCTTCGTGGTGGGCGGGTTCGCGTCGATCACCGCGTGGCGCTCGCTCGGTCGCCGCGGCGGCACCGCCGACGACTACGTGCGAAACCGGGTGCTGCGGCTCGCGCAGCCCGCGCTGCCCCTGTTCGTCTTCTACGTCGTGGTGATCGGCGGCGCGAGGCTGATCGGCATCGACCCGCAGCTGGTCGACCTCGCGGTGGTGGGAGCGGCGTCGCCACTCTGGTTCCTCGCCGCCTACACGCTCTGCCAGGCGCTCGTGCCGCTCATGGCGGGCTGGCACACGCGGGCACCCCGCGCCACCCTCGCCGTGCTGCTGGCCGGCGCCGTCGCGGTCGATGGCCTGCGCTTCGCGACCGGCATCGACGAGATCGGTCTGGCGAACCTGTTCTTCGTGTGGTTGCTGGTGCAGCAACTCGGCTTCTGGTATGCCGACGGATGGTTCGCCGCGCGTCGCTGGTTCACGCTCGTGCTGATCGCGGTGGTGGCCTACGCCTCGCTCGTGCCGATGACCGTGTGGGGGCCGTACTCCGACGACATGCTGACCAACCTCAATCCGCCCACGTTGCCACTGGTGGCGCTCGCGGTGGCGCAGGCCTGCATCCTGCGGCTGCTGCGACCGGCGCTGGCGCGACTGATGAACACCCACGCGGCGCGGGCGTTCGTGTTCGTGATCGGCACGCGGCTGATGACGATCTACCTCTGGCACCTGCCGGTCATCCTGATCGTGTCGGGAGCGGCATTGCTGATCCCGGGGGCGAGCCCGGCTCCGGCGAGCCCCGCCTGGTGGTGGTCGCGGCCGCTCGTGTTCGTGGTCGTGCTCGCTGCGGTGTTCGGCCTGTCGTTCATCGTGGGGCGGTGGGAGGCGCCACGTGAGGTCGGCGTGACGCCGCCGACGGGCGTGGTGGCGGTGGCCACGGTGTTGGCCTTCATCCCGCCGTTCGCGGTGATGGAGTGGTTCATGGACCTGCCGATCGCCGTCGTTGGCAGCCTCCTGCTGTCGGCGTCGATCCTGCTGCTCGGGCGGTGGAAAGGTCCCCGGCAGGCGCTGCCGGCACCGCATTCGCATTCGGCGGGGATTTCGTCGTAAACTATCGAGGTTGTCGTTTCGGCGTCAGCGGGGCTATGGCGCAGTTGGTAGCGCGTCTCGTTCGCAATGAGAAGGTCCGGGGTTCGAATCCCCGTAGCTCCACCACCGAAGCACCCCCGAGATCAGGCCGATCTCGGGGGGTTCCTTTCTGTGCGGCAGCGGGATGGCGCCGTTCACGACCGGATGGCCTCCGCGAGCACGGCCGCTTCGCTGATGTCGGGCTGCTTCGTCGCGGTGAGCAGCGTGAGTGGGCCGGTCGCCGCGAGATCGCGGAGGTGCTGCAGATCGGCGGCTCGCTCGGCGTCGTCGAGCTCCGCCCGGTAGCGGCGGGCGAACTCGTCGAACCTCTCGGGCACGTGTCCGTACCACTCCCGCAGCTCGGGCGACGGGGCGATGCCCTTCAACCACTCGGTCAGGTGGGCGCGCTCTTTGCTCACGCCGCGGGGCCAGAGTCTGTCGACCAGGACGCGTGCGCCATCCGTCTGCGCCGGCTCGTCGTAGACCCGGCGAACCGTCACCTGTTCGCTCACCACGGCTTCATCTTCCTCCGTCGCGGGCGGCACGTCACGCGTCGTGGTCGTGGTGATCGTGGTCGCCGCGACCGGCGCCCTCCTGGTGCTCGTCGTGCTCATCGTGCTCGTCGTCGAGCAGCATCCCCACCGACGTCGCGCAGGCATCGCCCCGCCACGCTTCGACGCCCTCGCGCACAGCGAAGGCCGCGATGACGAGCCCCGCGATCGCATCGGCCCACCACCAGCCGAGGAGGCTGTTCGCCACCAGCCCGACGAGCACGGCGGCGGACAGGTAGGTGCAGAGCAGCGTCTGCTTCGAGTCGGCCACCGCGGTGGCCGAGCCGAGTTCGCGCCCCGCTCGCCGTTCGGCGAGTGACAGGGCGGGCATCGCCACCACGCTCACGGCGGTGACGACGATGCCGAGCGGGGAGTGCTGCACCTCCTCCTGGCCCGCGAGGGCGAAGGCCGACGACACGACCACGTAGGCCGCGAGGGCGAAGAACGCGATCGCGATGACGCGGAGGGTCGGTTTCTCCCAGCGCTCCGGATCGCGGCGGGTGAACTGCCAGGCCACCGCCGCGGCCGAGAGCACCTCGATCACCGAGTCGAGACCGAAAGCGATCAGCGCCGTCGATGAGGCGATCGAGCCGGCGGTGATGGCGACGACCGCTTCGACCAGGTTGTAGGCGATGGTCGCGCCGACGATCCAGCGGATGCGCCGCTGCAGCACCCGGCGGTGCTCGCCGGACGCCGCAGGGTTCGCGGTGGTCACGCGCATGTGCAGCCGTCTCCGTCGCAGCAGTCGGGCTCGACCGTGAGCGTCACGCGCAGCAGCTCGTCGAGGGCCGTCGCCAGATGCGCATCGCTGAGGCGGTAGTGCGTGCGCCGCCCCTCGGGCACCGCCTCGACCAGGCCGCAACCGCGCAGGCACGCGAGCTGATTCGACATCACCTGGCGCGAGACGCCGAGCGCGTCGGCGAGGTCGGACGGGTAGGCGGGATGCCGCCGCAGCGCCAGCAGCACGCCCGCGCGAGTGGGATCGGCCAGCGCGCGGCCGAGCCGCGCGAACGCGGCGGTGTGCGTGAGCGTGGCGGTGGACATACCGCGACAGTACACGATGTCGTGAACTATCGGATGCTTGCACCGGCTCGACCGGGTTGGCATGATGTCGTGTTAACCGCGGAGGAGCAGCCATGGCCGACGACCCGACTCGAGACGACATCACGCGCACGCTCGCGTCGGGCGTGCGCGACCGGGGCATCGGGCTGGCCTACGGCGACCCGGTGACCGTGGGCGGTTCCACCGTGATTCCGGTCGCCTTCGTCAGCTACGGGTTCGGCGGGGTGGAGGATTCACCCACCTACGGCACAGGCGGCGGAGGCGGGGGAGTCGCGATTCCGCTCGGCGCCTACGTCGAGGGCCCTAATGGTGTGCGGTTCCGGGCGAACTCGATCGCGCTGCTCTCGCTCGCCATCCCGCTGCTCAGCACTCTCGGCTGGGCGATCTCGCTCATCGTTGCGAAGCGCCGCTGAGCTCTCGATTCGCGCCAGATCGTCACGCCCGAACACCCGACCGGCGATCCTGCTCTGCGGCGGGGCGTCGCTCGTCTCCTCGGCCGTAGCGTGGCCGCGATGCGCTCAGAGCGACGCCACCTGCCACACGGCCAGCGCCGACGAGAACGACATCAGGTCGGCCCCGGTGCGCAACGGCGAGCCGGTGAGGGCCTCGATGCGGCGCAGCCGCTGCAGCACGGTGTTCGGATGCACGCGCAGCGCGGTCGCTGCCGCCGAGCGGTCGGCGCCGCTGTCGAGAAAGGCGCGCAGCGTGCCGAGCAGGTCGCTGCCGCGCCGGGCGTCGTAGTCGATGACCGGGCCGAGCTGCCGCCGGGCGAATTCGAGCAGCGCATCGGGCCGGTCGACCTGCAGCAGCACGCCCAGGATGCCGAGCGATGCGGGCGAGACCGCTCCGTGAGTGCGGCCGGATGCCCGGGCCAGGTCGAACGCGCCCGCCGCCACGCGGTATGCGTCGGCCAGGTCGGAGCGCAGCCCGCCCGAGGAGGCCGCCAGCACGAGCTCGCCGGGGAAGGCGGCGCGCAGGGCCGCGTGCACCCGGTCGGCCGCGATCTCGGCCGCACCCGCCGGGCCGACGGGCCACAGCGCGACCACCCGGCCCTGGTGCTCTGCCACGAGCGGCGCCCCGTGGTCGGGTGATTCTCCGGCGAGGCGGACGGTCGACACCGCCGACAGGGCCGAGAGCAGCCGCCGGTGCTCGTCACGCCCGCCCCGGCCGGGCACCTCGGCCACCACCGCCAGGCGGAGATCGGCGAGTTCGTGGCCGAGGGCGCGGGCGCGCCGCTCGGCCTGCTCGCTCACCCCGAACAGCAGCACGTCGCTCACCAGCTCGCCCCGGATGCGGTACTCGGTCTCCTGCGCCGTGCGCCGGCGCAGCAGCTCGAGGGCGATCACGACGGTGGCGTGGTCGACTGCGCGGGCGTCGATCGGGTCGAACTCCGGCGGGATCGGAGTGCCGCCACCGGGTGCCCCGTCGCGGGCGTCGGGCTGACCGTCTGCCGTCCCGGCCCGGGCTCCGATCAGCAGGAAGCCGACGGTCTCGGAGCCGAGGGTCACGGGGCGGGACACCGGGGCGGAGCCGTCCACGGCATCCGCGGCATCCGCCCCCGAGCAGGCGAGCAACTCGCCAGCCGTTCCCCGCATCAGCACCGACCGGCCGATGAGCTCGGCGAGCGTGTCGACGACTCCCGCGATGCCGCCCGACTCGAGCGAGACGCGCAGCATTCGCTGGTGGATGGCCTCCGACCGGGTGAGCAGGTCGCGCTGGGTCACCAGGGACTCGTTAGCGTGGCGCAGGTCGTCGACGAGGGAGGCCGAGTGCAAGGCCGCCGCCGCGTAGCCGGCGAGCAGTGTGAGGCGCTCGATCTCGGCGGCCGAGTACTCGTGGGTGACCGCGTGGTAGCCGTTCAGCGTGCCGAGCACCCCGCCCGCGGCCCGGAGCGGCACGCTGATCATCGAGTGGTAGCCCTGCTGGAGAGCCACGCCGCCCCACGGCGCGAAGCCGCTCTCGGTGGCGATGTCGGAGACAGTGACGGGCTGGCCGCTGAAGTAGGCGCGGCTCGAGGGGGCCGTGCCGCCCAGAGTGACGGGGCTCGAGCTGTTCACGCTGTCGACGTAGCGGCGCGACAGGCCGCTCCAACCGGCGATGACGAGGGCGCTCGACTCGGCGTCGGGCACGAGCACGCCGCAGAAGTCGAAGCCGAGCAGCTCCCTGGCCGTGGTGGCGACGAGCCGGAGCGACTCCGCCACCGGCAGGCCCGAGCCGACGATCGAGCTCAGTTCGCGCAGTCGGCCCAGCCACATCATCAATTCGCTCTCCATGGTTGATGTCATCACGAACATGAGATCAGAGCAAGTGTGTGGCTCAGAACATTGTGCGGGCCGAGGGCCGTGGGCACACTGGTCAGCACCGGAAGCGGCATCGGAGCCTTCGTCCCTCTTCCACCCGGTACCGGTTCCGACACGAGGAGAGAATCAATGACGATCACCGACAGCCGCACCGCCGAGGCCCCCTCGGAGACGCCCACCCGCGACATCCTCAACCCCTCCACCGGCAAGGTCATCCGCACCGTTCCCGAGCACGGCGCCGCCGATGTCGACCGGGCCGTGACCACCGCCCGCGAGGCCTTCGAGACCGGGCCTTGGGCGACGATGCATCCGAGCGACCGCTCCCGCATCCTGCTGCGCATCGCCGACGAGATCGAGGCCTCGACCGAGGAGCTCTACCGACTCGAGGCCCTCAACAACGGCCGCCCGGTCACCGAGACCCGCGCGCAGCTCGCCCGGGTGCCGGAGTGGTTCCGCTACAACGCGGGGCTGCTCGCCGCGCAGCGCACCGGGGTGCTGCCGAGCGACGGACCCTACCTCACCTACCAGCGCCGCGCCCCGCTCGGCGTCTGCGGCATCATCACCCCGTTCAATCACCCCATGCTGATCCTCGCCCGCAGCCTCTCGGCCGCACTGGCGAACGGCAACACCGTGGTGGTGAAGCCCTCCGAGCTCACGCCGCTCACCTCCCTCGCGCTGCTGCCCGTGCTCGAGCGCGCCGGTGTTCCCGCCGGGGTCGTGCAGGTGATCACCGGAGCTGCGGAGGCCGGCCGTCGACTCACCGAGCACCCCGACATCGCCAAGATCACGCTCACCGGCGGAACCGAGACCGGCCGCTCGGCCGCCGTCGCCACCGCGCGCCGCTTCGCCCGGATGACCGCCGAGCTCGGCGGCAAGACCCCCGTGATCGTGTTCGACGACGTCGACCCGCGCGAGGCCGCAGAGGGCGCTGCCTTCTCGGCCTTCGTCGCGGCCGGCCAGTCCTGCGTGGCCGGCTCCCGCTTCCTGGTGCAGCGCGACGTCTACGACGAGTTCGTCGAGCACCTCACCGCCCGCGCCGAGGCGATCCGGGTCGGCGACCCCACCAGCCTCGAGACCCAGATGGGCCCGCTGATCAGCGCCCGGCAGCGGGGCAAGGTGGCCGACCTGGTCGACTCGAGCCGCCCCGAGGGCGCCCGGATCACCACCGGCGGCTCCGTGCCCGAGCTCCCCGGTAAACTCGCCGACGGCTTCTTCTACAGCCCCACCGTCATCGCCGACGCCACCATGCGGATGCGGGTGGCGCGCGAGGAGATCTTCGGCCCGGTGGCCGTCGTCATCCCCTTCGACACCGAAGACGAGGCGGTGGCGATGGCGAACGACAACCCCTACGGCCTCGGTGCCGGCGTGTGGACGCACCGGCTCGACCGCGGACACCGCGTCGCCGACCGCATCAAGGCCGGCATGGTGTGGATCAACGACCACCACCGCCTCGAGCCCTCGCTGCCCTGGGGCGGCATCAAGGAGTCGGGTATCGGGAAGGACGCCGGGATCGAGTCGTTCGACGAGTTCTCCTGGCTGAAGACCGTGGTCACCCGCATCGCGCCCGACTCCGTCGACTGGTACGGCGGCGCGGGCACCGAACGCCTCAACTGACGCATCCGCAGCATCCCACCCCTTTCCAGAAAGAGAGCACGTCGATGGTGACTGACACTCGCAACACACGGAACGCCCTGAGATCAGGCTGGCGCCAGGAGATCACGAAGGCCCAGTGGCTCGTGCTCACCGGCACCATGCTCGGCTGGGGGCTCGACGGCTTCGCCGGCAGCCTCTACACCCTCGTGCTCGGCCCGGCGATGGCCGAGCTGCTGCCCAACAGCGGCATCGACGTGGCCCCGGCCACGATCGGCCTCTACGGCGGCCTCACCATCGCCCTCTTCCTGGCCGGTTGGGCGCTCGGCGGCATCGTGTTCGGCGTGCTGGCCGACTACTTCGGCCGCACCCGCATCCTCACCATCGGCATCCTCACCTATGCCGTCTTCACCGCGGCTGCCGCGTTCGCCGACACCTGGTGGCAACTCGGCATCCTGCGCTTCATCGCCGGACTCGGCTCGGGCGTCGAGGCGCCGGTGGGCGCAGCGCTGATCGCCGAGAGCTGGAAGAACCGCTACCGGGCGCGCGCCGGCGGCGTGATGATGTCGGGCTACGCGGCCGGATTCTTCATCGCGGCTATCGTGTTCGCCCTGGCAGGCGGCATGGGCTGGCGCTTCATGATGGCCCTCGCCGTCATCCCCGCCATCCTGGTCTGGTTCATCCGACGCTTCGTGAAGGAGCCGCCGGAGTCGGCCGACGCCATCCGGGAGCGCCGCGAGCGCAAGAGGGCGGGCAAGAGCCTCGCCAAGGATGACTTCGTGCTGCGTCGGCTCTTCCGCCGCCCGCTGCTGCGCCCCACCCTCACCTGCACGGCTATCGCCACCGGAGCGCTCATCGCGTTCTGGAGTGTGAGCACCTGGTACCCGCAGATCATCCGCGAGATGGGCGCCGCCGAGGCGTGGTCGCCCGAGCAGATCGCCTCGCACGTGGCCTTCGCGTCGATCCTGTTCAACGCCGGCGGCATCGTGGGCTACGCGGCCTGGGGCTTCATCGCCGACAAGATCGGCCGCCGACCCACCTTCCTGCTCACCTTCGGGCTCGGGGCGCTGGCCATCGCATTCCTCTTCCCCTTCCAGCGCGACATCACCACCTACCTCGTGGTGATGCCCGTGCTCGGCTTCGCCCTGTTCGGCTCGCTCTCGGGCGCGTTCATCTACAGCCCCGAGGTGTTCCCGACCAGCGTGCGGGCCTCGGCCATCGCCTTCTGCAACAGCGTGGGCCGCTTCTTCACCGCGGCGGGCCCGCTCGTGGCCGGCGTCATCGCCGGCTCGTGGTTCAGCGGCAACCTCGGCGTCGCCACCGCGGTCATCGCCTCAGTCGGCATCATCGGCCTGGTCGGCGTGCTCTTCGCCCGCGAGACCCGCGGCCACGCCCTGCCGACCGACGACGGGGCACCGGATGCCACGACCCCCATCACCCCCGGCGTCACACCCGATCTGCGAAAGGCCTGATCATGACCCGCGACAGCTCCACCCGCGACATCCCGACCCCCGAGCAGCCCTACCGCGGTGCCCGTGCCCTCGTCATCGGCGGCTCCATCGGCGGCCTCACCACCGCCCTGCTGCTCCGCGACGTCGGCTTCGAGGTCGACGTCTACGAGCGCACCGCCACTCCGCTGCACGGCCGCGGCAGCGGGATCGTGCTGCAGCCCGACACGCTGCGCTGGTTCGAGGAGCGCAGCGGCCTCGATGCGGCCGCGCTCAAGACCTCCACCGAGCGGGTTCAGTACCTCGACCGAGAGAACCGCATCATCACCGAGGAGGAGCGGCGCTGGGAGTACACCTCCTGGGGCACCTTCTACCGGGCTCTGCTCTCCGACTTCGGCACCGAGCACTACCACCTCGGCGCCTACGCCTCGGGCTTCGACGACGACGGCGACTCGGTCACCGTGCGCTTCGCCGACGGCCGGGTCGAGACCGCCGACCTGGTCGTGTTCGCCGACGGCATCAACTCGCCCTCCCGGGCTCATTTCGACGCGGATGCCGAGCCGACGTACTCCGGCTACGTGGGCTGGCGGGGCACCGTCCCGCTCCGCGAGCTCAGCGCGCCGACCCGGCGGCTGATGAGCGACGCCATCACCTACTCGGTGGTGCCGAACTCGCACATCACCCTCTACCCCATCCCGGGCGAAGAGGGCGTGGGTGCCGACGACCAGCTGATGAACTACGTCTGGTACCGCAACGTGCCGGCCGGCCCCGACCTCACCGAACTGCTGACCGGCAAGAACGCCTTCGTCGGCGCCGTCTCGCTTCACCCCGGCCAGGTGCAGGACCGCTTCGTGAGGGAGCTGCGCGAGACCGCTGCGGCGCTTCTCGCCCCGGCGGCAGCCGAGGTCGTGCTCGCTACCGCCGAGCCCTACCTGCAGGTGGTGCTCGACGTGCGCTCGCGCCGGATGGCCCAGGGGCGCACCGCGCTCGTCGGCGACGCCGCCTGCAGTGCCCGCCCGCATGCGGCGGCCGGCACCGCCAAGGCCGCGGCCGACGCCTGGGCGCTTCACGATGCACTGCTCGAGAGCGACGGCGACATCGCACGGGCGCTCGAGGCCTGGGAGCCGGCTCAGCTCGAGCTCAGCCAGGCCCTGCTCTCGCGGGTCACCGAGATGGGCGACCGCTCCCAGTTCCACAACACCTGGGTGCCCGGCGACCCGTCACTGCGCTTCGGGCTCTACGGGCCGGGCATCCTGTACCCCGAGCACATCCGGGCGCAGCATCGTCAGCCGCAGGCCACGGCCTCCTGAACCAGACCCCCACCCGACCCACCGAACCACCGAACGGAGAACCATCATGTCGAGCTTCCTGGCCGACCTGCCCCTGGCGGGCACCCTCATCGGCACCGACTTCGAAGGCTGGAGCGCGGAGCTCCGCGCGGAGTTCGCCGAGCACGCCTTCGACGGCGAGGTCGGCTCGCGCCTGCTGAGCGAGAACGACCGGGTGCGGGTGTGGGAGATCCGCCTCGAGCCCGGCGAGCGCTGGCACGCCCACCGCCACGTGCTCGACTACTTCTGGACCGCGGTGAACGCGGGCACGAGCCGTCAGCACACCTTCGACGGCACCACCCGCGACGTCTCCTACGGTGCCGGCGAGACCCGGCACTTCCATTTCAGGCCGGGCGAGTACCTGCTGCACGACATCCAGAACGTGGGGGAGAGCACGCTGGTATTCACCACCGTCGAGCACCTCGACTCCGACAACGACGCGCTGCCGCTGCCCGCCCACGACGTCGAGGATGCGCGATGAGCTTCGAGCTCCGGCCCGGCCCGGTCGACGTGCACGCGCACTGGCTGCCGCGCGAGTTGTTCGGCCTGCCGCCCGGGGCGCCGTTCGGCGGCATCACCGACCGCGACGGCCGGCTGTTCCTCGGCGAGGTGCCGCTGTCGATCGAGACCCGGCTGATGAGCGACGTCTCCGAGATCCGCGCCGATATGGAACGGGCGGGAGTGGGCTCGCGCGTGCTCTCCGCGCCGCCGTTCGCGTTCGCCCTCGGCACCGAGAAGGGCGCCGCTGACTACGTCGACGCCTTCAACGACGGGCTGGCGCAGGTGGTGCGCGACGGGGAGGGCTGGTTTGCGGGCTTCGGCTGCGTCACGCCGGCCGATCCGCAGGCCACGGCCCGCCAGCTGCAGACGATCTCCCGCACCCCCGGACTCGTCGGGGTGGCCCTGCCACCCCTGCTTCACGGCACCTCTTTCGACTCGGAGCCGCTCGAGGGCGTGCTGCGACAAGCCGACGAGTTCGGCCTCGCCGTGCTCGTGCATCCGATGCAGCTCCCCTCGCCCTCGCTGTCGAAGCATTATCTCGTCAACCTCATCGGCAACCCCGTCGAGACGGCCACCGCGATCGCCTCGATGCTGCTCGGCGGCGTGCAGGAGAGTCTGCCCACCCTGCGCGTCTGCTTCGTGCATGGTGGCGGCTGCGCGCCGGACCTGCTCGGCCGCTGGAGCCACGCCTGGCACGCCCGCGCCGACGTGCGCGCCGCCTCCACCCGCCCGCCCGAGGACGGCTTCCGCGCGCTCTACCTCGACACCGTCACGCACGACGACGACGCCTTCACCCTGCTCGCCGCGAAGGCCGGTGATGGCCGGGTGCTGCTCGGCAGCGACTATCCATTCGACATGGCAGACGGCGACCCGGTGCGGCACGCGCTCGAGCGCGGTCTGACCGCGGAGCAGATCGAGCGCGACGGGCGCGAGTTCCTCGGATTGTCGGAATCCGACCCCACGGTCTCGCGCTGACCGTGGGATAGCGTATCTCTTCTCGACAGACGACGATGGGCCCCCCGTGACCTCCCGAACACCGGTCCTTGGACAGTACCTTCGAAGTCGTCGCGCCCGGATGGATCCCCGATCCTTCGGCTTCCCCGACGACGGCCGGCGCGTACCGGGGCTCCGACGCGAGGAGATCGCCCAGCTGGCAGGCATCAGTCGCGACTACTACACCCGTCTCGAGCAGGGGCAGGGGCACCAGATGTCCGACCAGGTGATGAACAGCCTGGCCGAGGCGCTGCAGCTCGACGGTGACGAGCGCACCTACTTGCGGCGGATCGCCCGCTCCGGGCTCGACCGGGCGACTCGCTCGGTAGAGCCCCTGACGGTGCCGGTTCCGGTGAGCGACCAGGTGCTCACTCTGCTGAAGAGCTGGTCGCACGTGCCGGCCTACCTCTTCGACAGCAACCTCGACATCGTCGCCATCAACGAGATGGGCGACTATCTGAGTCCCCTCTACGCCGCCTACGGCGACAACAGCGTGCTGGCGTCGTTCGGCATCCTTCGCGACTACCCGCACTTCGCCGGCTACCTGGATGTGGCGCGCAGCACGGTGGCCGCCCTGCGGTTCCACGGCGATCCGTCGAACCCCCGCTACCGCGAGCTGGTGGGCGAGCTCTCGGTGGAGCATCCGCTGTTCAGGCGGATGTGGTCGGAGCACGATGCCCGGCCGCTCTCTGACGGATCGGCCTGGATCAGCATCGACGGGAGCGAACCGGTGGAGGTGCCCTGGCAGGTTCTGGAGGTGCCTGGGGGCTTCTTCCTGTCCTTCCGGCCGGTGCGGGAGGGCAGCCGGGCTCACGAGCTGTTCGAGCAGGTGCGTCTGACGAAGATGACCGGTCGTGGCATCCGTGGCCCCCTCGCGGGCTGGCCGGCGACGTAGTGCGATAGCGGCGTCGACACCCGACGACAATGGGCACGCCCGTGGACTCCCGACAATCGGTTCTCGCTCAGTTCCTCCGCAGCCGGCGGGCTCGGCTCGACCCCCGCGCCTTCGGCTTCGCCGACGACGGCCGGCGCGTGCCCGGTCTGCGGCGCGAGGAGCTCGCCCAGCTCGCCGGCATCAGCCGGGACTACTACACCCGGCTGGAGCAGGGTCAGGGCCATCGGATGTCGGATCAGGTGCTGAACAGCCTGGCCGACGCACTGCGGCTCGACGGCCACGAACGCAGATACCTGAACCGGATCGTCCACGCGGGCTTTCCCGCGGCGGCCCGTTCTGCGGCACCCGTGCCGATCAGCGACCAGGTTCTGACGCTGCTCGAGAGCTGGTCTCACTTGCCGGCGTACGTCTTCGACAGCAACCAGGACGTGATCGCCATCAACGAGATGGCTGACATCCTGAGCCCTGGTTACGCGATGTACGGCGACAACATCGCGATCGGGGCCTTCGCGGTGCTGCGGGCCTATCCCGAGGTCGAGAACTACCGGCAGACCGCGCGGGACGCCGCGGCGGCCCTGCGCTTCCACAGCGACCCCGGCAACCCGCGGCTGCGGGAGCTCGTGGGGGAGCTCTCGGTGAGCGAGCCGTTGTTCCGGCGCATCTGGTCGGAGCACGACGCCCGACCGCTCACCGAGGGCACCATCATGATCAGCGTCGAGGGGAGCGAGATGGTGGAGTTCCCGTGGCAGGTGCTCGAGGTTCCGGGGGGCTTCTTCATGACCGTCTGGCCGGTCGAGGAGGGCACCCGTGCCGACGAGCTGATGACCCATCTGCGGGAGTCCAGGATGACCGGGCGGGGCATCCGCGGACCGCTTCGGGGATGGCCGGCGCTGTAGGTTCCGACATTCATCCGAACCCTGCCCGAAGCGCTGTTCAACACCTGTGTCGCCGCGTTAGCGTGATCACATGACAGCCGAACTTTCGCAGGACGAGACACGGGCCGGCATCACAGCGATGCTGTCGTCGTGGTCGGGTGTGCCTGCACTGCTGTGCGATCGCCACCTCACCGTGCTCGCCTCGAACGCGGCCGCCCGGGCTCTCTCGCCCGGGTTCGCCGAGGGAGTGAACCTGGCGCGCTTCACCTTCCTCGAGCCCGAGGTGAACCGGGATCACGACATGTACGACGCGGCGGCGAACCAGGTCGCGGCGCTGCTACGCGAGTCGCTCGACGAGCACCACGGCGACGCAGCCTTCCGGGCGATCGTCGGCGACCTCTCGGTGCTGAGCCTCGACTTCGCCGCGGCGTGGGCCGACGAATCGCTCTCCGCGCGGGCCAGCGGTGTCATCGACTTCGCCGACACGCCCGTCGGGCTCATCCAGATGGGCTACCAGGTGCTGCGCGTGCCCGGCAGCGAAGACGACTCGCTGCTCGTCTGGGGCCCCGCCGACGAGGCCTCGGCCAACGCCCTAGCCCGCCTCCTCGCGAGCGCCTGAGGTCCTGCCTGCCGATCCGGGCGATGGCGCAGACGCCAGAGGCGCACCCCGGGTGAGCGGGGTGCGCCTCGAAGGTGCTGCGGGGGCGCGACTACTTCTGGATGAAGGCGAGCAGGTCGGGGTTGATGACGTCGGCGTGGATCGTGAGCATTCCGTGCGGGTAGCCCTCGTAGATCTTCAGCTCGGAGTTCTGGAGCAACTCGTGCTGCTTCAGCGAGGCGTCCTTGTAGGGCACGATCTGGTCGTCGTCGCCCTGGGTGACGAGCACGGGCACGGTGATGGCCTTGAGGTCCTCCGTCTGGTCGGTCTCGGAGAACGCGGCGATGCCGGTGTAGTGGGCGTTCGCCGCGCCCATCATGCCCTGGCGCCACCAGTTGGCGACGACGGGCGCGGAGACCTTGGCGTCCGGCCGGTTGAAGCCGTAGAAGGGGCCCTCGGCCACGGCCTGGTAGAACTCGGCGCGGTTCGCGGCCAGCGCGCTACGGAACCCGTCGAACACCGAAATCGGGGTGCCCTCGGGGTTGGCGTCGGTCTGCACCATCAGGGGCGGCACGGAAGAGACGAGGATCGCCTTCGCGACGCGGCTCTGGGGCTCGCCGTACTTGGCGACGTAACGGGCGACCTGGCCGCCGCCGGTCGAGTGGCCGACGTGGATCGCGTTGCGCAGGTCGAGGTGCTCGACCACGGCGTTGACGTCGCTGGCGTAGTGGTCCATGTCGTGGCCGGTGCCGATCTGCGAGGAGCGGCCGTGACCGCGGCGGTCGCTGGCGATGACGCGGTAGCCCTTGTCGAGGAAGAACAGCATCTGGGCGTCCCAGTCGTCGGCCGAGAGCGGCCAGCCATGATGGAACACGATCGGCTGCGCGTCGACCCTGCCCCAATCCTTGTAGTAGATCTCTACGCCGTCTTCTGTGGTCACAAACGCCATGATGAACCTCCGTGTCAGTGTCGAACAAAGCTGCCCTCCTCAGCCGTCGGTGAGGCGCGGACGGCCTCAAAGCTAACGCCGGCCCCGACCGGGTGGTTCCGACATTCGCCGAGGAACGCGCAGCCCCCCTTCCTACCCGCAGACGTACGCCCCAGGGTGTCCTGAACTGCGAGGATGGGGCGATGGACGAGGGGCAGGCTGCCGCAGTTGCGCGCCAGATGGCAGCACTGTCACCCGGGCGCCGCGAAGCGGTGCGCGAGGTCGTGCTCGACGCACGGCGCCGCGGATGCGTTGACGACCGCGCGCGGGCGTACCTGCGCCGGGTGACGGGCGCGGATGTCATCGCCGACCTCGTCGCGGAGGCGCTCGCCGCCGAGCAGCCGAGGGCGATCCCGTGACGAGAGGGGTCGGGAGCACGGGCGGAGCCAAGGGCGTGCTCGGCCCGCTCAGCGCAAGGGCGTGATGCCCTGCGTGGTGCGTGGGAACGTGGCCAGTACCTCCCTCGGGATGTTGAGGTGTGCCGACACGAGCTCCGGCGGCACGTGCGCCAGCCAGTTGGCGAGCGACACCTCCTCGTAGCGGGGGGCGCGGAAGGTCTCGATGAAGATGGCGAGCTCGGTGCCCGTGTTCTCGATGTAGTGTCCGAAGTTGCGCCCGACCACTCCCACGTCACCGGCGTTGAAGTCGGTGGTGTTGGCGTGCGGGCCGGTGTTGAACACCGTCATGCGGCCGGAGCCCTTCAGCCAGTACTGCCATTCGTCGGCGTTCGGGTGCCAGTGCAGTTCGCGCATCGCACCGGGCTCGAGCGCCACCAGCGCCGCCGCGACCGTCTGCGACATCGGGAAGTTGCCGCCGTCGGCGATCTGGATCTTGCCGCCGCTGTTCTGGTGCACGGGCTCCGACTGCGACAGTCGGAAGATCACGGCCCCGGTGTCGGGCTGCACGCCCGCCGCGGCGCGATCGGTCTCCAGGTCGCCGGGAACGTCGCCGGGGAAGATCCAGAGGTTGTGCAGCGGGATGTCCTTGAACACCTCCTGGGCGACGCCGAAGTTCTTCGCCAGCACCTCGGGCGGGGTGTGCGCGAACCAGTCGGTGAGCAGCAGCGTGTTGCTCTCGGACTGCGCGCCGTCGTCGAACGCCAGCACGAACTCGGCGCCATCCGGGCCGAGGCCCTGCAGGGAGTGCGGCAGCCCGGGCGGGAAGTACCAGAGGTCGCCCTCGTGCACGTCGTCGACGCTCGGCAGGCCGTCACGACTGAGCGTGGTGATGCGGCAGCTGCCCCGCGTCATCACCGCCCACTCCGCCGTCTGGTGCCAGTGCAGCTCCCGGATGCCGCCGGCCTCGAGGTACATGTTCACCCCGGCGATCTCGTCGGAGATCGCGAAGTCCTGCTGTGTCAGCTCGCGTGCCCAGCCGCCGCGCTGCACCCGCCGGGGCGAGATGTTGAACGACGACCAGAAGAACGGCTGCGTGCTGATGTCGGTGGGCGGCGCATCCATCTGGTTGGGGAAGAGCTTCTCCAACGCCGGATTCTGCGGCCCCGTCATCACCAGGCTGGTGGGATCGCCGATCGTGTTGACCTCGCCCTCCGCGGGCTGGTCGGGGTTGCCGAAGACCGGCGCCTCGTGGTTGGGCGCGCTCTCGTCATTCACTGTCATGGCTCCTTCTCCTTATCGCTCGAGGGGTTGTACCTCCTTCGATGACACTGCACGCACCGACGGCGCCGCTCCTCAGAATTGCGCAAGAGCCCTCGACTCCGGATGGAGCGGCGGCGGTCGTGGCGTCCGTAGGGTGACTCGTGATCGGGAGGGGCGGCGGATGAGACGACTGCACGTGGCGCTCGTGCTGCTGTCGTTCGGAGCGGGGGCGGCGGATGCGTTCGCCTTCCTCGCCCTGAGCGGCACCTTCACGGCGAATATGACCGGCAACCTCGTGCTCGCCGCCCTGTTCACGAAGCCGGCGTACGTGACCACTTTGCTCTGCGCCCTGGTGGCCATCGCCGCGTTCGCCGTGGTGCTCTACTCGGGGTTCCGGTGGACGAAGAACGCCGAGTCGGCGGAGGCGTCGAAGCGGATGTCCATCCGGCAGCTGCTCGTGCCCTCGCTGCTGGCCCAGGCGGTGGTGGTGGCGCTCTGGCTCCTGGTGTGGCGTCACCTGCCGCTGGCCGTCGAGTTCGTGGTGATCGCCCTCTCGGCAGGGGCGCTGGCGCTGCAGACCGTGGCGGCCAAGAAGCTGACGGACATCGACGGCATCACCACCACGTACGTCACCGGAACCCTCACCACGACCATGCAGGCACTGGCCGAGCGGAGCGACCGGGGGCAGGGCATCCGGGTGCTCTCGATCGTGGCCCTGCCGGCCGGGGCGCTGGCGTGCACTGCGCTGCTGCAGCTGGTGCCATGGGTGGGACCATTGCTGCCGTTCGTGATCTCGGGAGTCGCGACGGCGATCGCGTTCGCCGCCGAGCCACCGGCCGCGGCACCGGCTCCGGCCGGTGCCGCGGCACCGGCTCCGGCCGGGGCGTGACGGCGGGGCTCCGGTGTCCTGGCGAGCCGCGACCCGCGACCTGTTCACCCTGCGAAAGGCGCCGCCGCAGTGGCCGCTGGGACTGCAGGCGGCGGTCGCCATCATGCTGCCGCCCTTCGTCTTCGCCCTGGCGGGGCAGGCGACCCTCGGGCTGACGGCCTCGCTCGGCTCGTTCATCGTGCTGCACCTGCCCGACCGCAGCCGGCGGGAGCGGGCGCTGGAGCTTCCGGTGATCATGGTGGGGTTCCTCGTGGCCGCGGGTGCCGGCATCCTGACCAGCACCTCCCTGCTCGGCAACCTCGCGGCGATGCTCGTGGTAGCGGTGGTGAGCTCGTTCGTGGGCCTCGGCCTCGGCGTCGGGTCGCCGGGGTCGATGTTCTATGTGCTGATCACGGGCGCGATCGGGGCGCTGGTGGCACCCGTCTCCGCGCAGGGGGCGGGTGTCGACCCATGGCTGGCGCTGCTCATGCTCACCATCGGGATGGTCACCGGGTATCTCGTGGTGCTGGCGCCGCTGCTCGTGCCGGCCGGGCGTCGGCGGGATGCCGTGCGATACCGGGCGCGCAGACCGTGGCGGTTCGCCTACACGGCCGACGTGCGGCGCATCTTCACCCGCCTCACCATCGCCACCGTGCTGGGGGTGGCCGCCGGGGGTGCACTCGGGCTGCACCGCGTGCATTGGGTGCTGCTGGCGATCATCGCCATCCTGCAGAAGGACAGCCAGGTGCGGCTGAGCGTGCTGCGGGGCCTGCATCGTGTGCTCGGCACCGCGGTGGCGCTGCTGCTGTTCTACCTGATCGCGCTCTGGAACCCGACCGGGATCCCCTTGGTGCTGCTGATCGGGGTGCTGATGTACCTCTTCGAGATCCTCGTGCCGAGGAACCTGGGGCTGTCTCTGGTGGCGATCACGCCGATGGCATTGGTGATCGCCGCCGCCGGGGCGGACCAGCCGCTGATGGACATCGTGGGTGTGCGGGTGGAGGACACCGCCACCGGGGCCGGGATCGCCTTCCTGGTGGTCGTCGGCGTCACGCTCCAGCGCAGGCTCGGCGCCGCCGGGCGCCTTCGCCGCCGCGCCGCCGTCCGGGCCGCGCCGATGTCGACCCCGCGTCCCGGTGGCCGCGGGTAGAGGCGTTGTCGATCGGCGGCGCCACGAAGAGGATCGTCGTCAGCGTCAGCCCGATCGTCAGCGGTGCCATGGGCGCCATGCCGCCACGCTAGGGATCGCCGGCCTCCCTGTGATGAGGCTGCTTTCGGATCGCTCTGCGACGATTGGCGAAGAGGTACCGCGTTTTGTGCGGCGCCGCGAGCAAGTGCTGCACGCTGGGCGGCGTCGTGCTGAACGCCTTTGCGGCCTCGAGCAGCTCGTCGTCGTACTGCGTGATGCGGTCGGCGTGCTGGTCGAGGTGCTCCTGCCAGGAACCGACGACGAAGGCCTCCACGAGAACGGCCGGGTCGTCGCGGTCGGTGTAGAGCTCCCAGCGTCGCGCACCGGTGCGGCGGCGGCTCTCCTCCACCGGCTCCATCTGCCGGGTGAAGCGCTCCCGGTCGGCCTCGGGCACGGTGTACCGCACCAGCACGAGTACCTGATCCTCGTCGACGTCGTACTCGGCGCGCACGGGCGGGGCATCGGTCAGCGGAAGGGGCACGGCGGCCCGGCCCATCCCGGTGGGGTCGGCGAACGGCCGGATGATCAGCGACACCGCGACGGCGACGATCAGGATGCCGGCTGTCACCAGGGTGGTCGCAAGGCCCGCGGCGTCGGCGGCGGCGCCAACGAGCAGCGAGCCGAGCGCCGTGCAGCCGTAGAGCACGAGCTGGTAGAGCGAGAGCCCGCGGGTGCGCACCCAGGCGGGCAGGAAGGACTGCACCCCGCCGTTGATCGTGGCGATCACCCCGAGCCACGCGACGCCCACCGGCACCAGCACGGCGGCCGCGATCCACTCGTTCGGCGCCCAGGGCAGGGCGATGCTTCCGGCCCCGAACACTGCCGCCGAGATCAGGATCACCGTGTTCTGCTTCAGCCGTGCGCTCGCGGCCGGCAGCAGCAGCGCTCCGAGGATCGATCCCCCGCCGAGGGCGGCGAGCAGCACCCCGTACCCCGCCGAGCCGAGCCCGAGCGAGGTGCTGGCCACGACCGGCAGCAGCGACCAGATCCCGGACGCGGGAATGAGGAACAGGCCCAGCCGCAGGTACATCGAGCGGATGATCACCGAGTGCCGCACATAGCGCAGCCCGGCGAGCGTGGCGTCGATGAAGGTCTCGGGGCGCGACCGGCGCGGCCGGTAGGAGCGCCAGAGCAGCAGGGTGGCGACGAACGCGGCGAAGCTCAGCGCGTTGAGCAGGAACACCGCGGCGACACCGAACTGGGCGACGACCACACCGGCCACGGCCGGACCGATCGCCCGGGCGATGTTCACCCCGGTCGACGAAAGGGAGGCCGCGCTCGGGATGTCGCGCACCGGCACGATCTCGGGCACGATCGCCTGATACGCCGGCAGCTGCAGGGCCGAGCCGGCCCCGAGCAGCAGGGTCAGCCCGAGCAGCACGGGCGCCGTCGTCAGCCCGGCGACGGTGAGCGCGGTCAGCAGGCCCACCACGATCAGCTGCCCGGTCTGCACCACGATCAGCAGCAACCGCTTGTTGAGGAACTCGCCGAGCACCCCGGCGGGGATCGCCAGCAGCAGCACCGGGGCCGCGGCCGCGGTCTGCACGAGCGCGATGACCCAGGCGGGACTGTGCGCCTCGACGAGCAGCCACTGCGCCCCGACGGTCTGCATCCACGCGCCGATGTTGCTGACGATGCCGGCCAGCCACAGCGCCCGGAACGCCCCCACCCGGAAGGGCGCCAGGAACCCGGAGGGAGTCGCGGCGGTCGCTTCCATCACGAGGAGAGGAAGGCGATGATGTCGTCGTCGAGGGCCCGCCGGTAGGCACCGACGATGCCGTGGGGAGCGTCGGGATAGATCGTGAGGGTGCCCTGCGCGAGGAGGGTGATCGCGATCTCGGAGGTCGCGGCCGACGGTACGATCCGGTCGTCGGCCCCATGGGCGAGCAGCACGGGCACCTCGAGCGCCCGCAGGTCGTCGGTGAGGTCCGTCTCCGAGAAGGCCCGGATGCCGTCATACGCGGCGGCCAGGTTCAGGTTCTGGCCCTGCCGCCAGAGATCGTCGCTGTCGCCGCGGGTGACGGTGGCGCCCCGACGGTCGCCGCCGAAGAAGGGGCCGGCGAGGTCGATCCAGTACTGCGAGGCGTTCTCCAGCACGGCCTCGCGCATGGCGTCGAGGGCGTCGAGCGGAACACCGTCGGGGTTCGTCACGGTCTGCAGCAGCAGCGGAGCGACCCCGCCGACGGTGATGATGCTCACCACCCGGCCCTGGCCGTGCCGGGCGGCGTACCGCACCACCTCGCCGGCGCCGGCGCCGTGGCCGATCAGGGTGAGGTCGGTGAGGTCGAGCGTCAGCACGAGCTCCCTGAGGTCGCCGACGTGGGTGTCCAAGTCGTTTCCGGCATAGGTCTTCGAGGAGCGGCCGTGACCGCGCCGGTCGTGGGCGATCGCGCGGTAGCCCGCATCCGCGATCAGCTTGATCTCACGCGCCCACGCGTCGGAGGAGAGGGGCCAGCCGTGGCTGAGCAGAACGGGCCGGCCCTCGCCCTGATCGGTGTAGTAGATCCGGGTTCCGTCGGTGATGGTGATGTAGGGCATAGAGCGTCTCCGCGGTTGTTCGAGCGGCCGGTTTCCCTCGACGCTAGGCGCGAGCGGGCACCGCGGGTACGACCGCCCGTCCACACCTCTTGCGTCGATTGTCGAGTGCTCAGAACCGCCCGGTGGTCTCCAGGAACCGGATGAGCTTCAGCCCGAGATGCAGCGTGCTGCGAGCGACGCCGTCGTTCAGCGCCTCCTTCACCACCGGTGGCATGTTCTCGAGCCGGTAGTACAGGGTCGTGCGGTGGATGTGCAGGCGCTCGCAGGCGTGCTTGACCTGGGATCCCACATCCAGGTAGGTCTCGACCGTCTGGCGCTGCAGGGCGTCGCCATCCGCGCAGAGCGTGTACGCGGCAGGGGAGAACAGCGCCACCTGCGCGCCGTCGGCGCGAATGGACGAGAGCATCAGCCAGGTGCCCAGCTCGCTGATGTCGGCCACCCCGCCGAACTGGGGAAGCGGCAGCACCGTCTCGGCAGCGGTGACCGCCTGGTCGACGGTGCCGCGCAGATCGTCGGCCTGCCGGGCGTGCCGAGCGGTGCCGATCGCCCGCACCGTCAGCGAGCGGGCGGCGGCCTCGGTCGTGATCTGCTCGACCACGGCCGCCGAGTCGGCCGCCCGCACGGCGAACAGCTGGGTCACGCCGCGTTCGCCGAGATAGAAGATGCCCTGTGTGCGCCGGGCGTCGAGCTGCCGGCCGAAGGCGACCCGTTCGACGGCACCGGATCCGGAGTCGAGCATCACGGCCACCACCAAGGTGCCCGGGCCCCGCTCGAGCCACAGGTTCGTCACCGCATCCTTGAAGGCCCGGTGCGCGGTCGCGGGGTCGTCGGAGAGCAGTCGGCCGATGACGGCCGACCGGGCGCTGCTGTCATCGGCCGGCAGCCGGCAGGAGAGCTCCTCGCGCACGAGCAGTAACGCTGCGTCGAGGGCGGCGTAGTGCGCCGCCGTGAGCGGCGGCAGCGATCCGGTGATCAGCCACAGGATGCACAGCGGGCCGGCTTCGTCGCGCACCGGGATCGCCAACCGCTCGAGCCCGCCGAGCGGCTCCAGGTCGACTCTCACCGGCTGGCGGGCCTCGGCGACCCGCAGACCCTCGACCAGCGCGCGGGCCTCCGGCGGTGTGCGCCGCTGCAGCAACGTCTGCAGCCGGATCTCGTCGATGACCTCGCCCTGGGCGCTGGCGGCGACCGGCCGGTGGTTCAGGTCGCTGATCACGACGGATCGACCGAGAGCGGTGGCGAGCTCGTCGACGATGTCCTGGATGTTCATGTCGAGGCCCACGCTACGGGCGGGCAACGCGCGGGCGCGTGGCCCTCCCGTTCATACCCTCGGAACGACGGTTCGCCCGTTCGACGTTCGTCGCAACGGGAGTCATCAACAGTCCCTGTGTCGGGCGCGGCACGGCGCCTAGTCTCGTGGCACGACGGAGGAGGAATGAAGCGACCATGACGACGAGAACGGCCCGGCAGCCGCAGGCACCCGTCGGCACGATGGCACCCGCCCGCACGGGCACGCTCGCCGACCACCGCTCGTGGTCGGCTGCGCTCATGGTGTTTGCCGGCGGCGCCCTCGGCACGGTCGCGCGGGAGTCTCTCGACCTGCTGACGCCCGCCGATCGGCTCGTCTACACCACATTCGCGATCAACCTCCTCGGATCCTTCGCGCTGGCGGTCGCCTACACCGCGCTCCAGGCGCGGCACACGGGCGCCGTCGCGGCCCGGCGGGTGCGGCTGCTGGCCGGAACCGGATTCCTCGGCGGGTTCACCACGTACGGGTCGTTCGCCGTCGCCACCGTGGTTGCCGGGTCGCACGGCTCGGTCGGCGACGCCGTGCTCTACGCCGTGGGCAGCCTGCTGCTCGGGGCGATCGCGGCCCTCCTCGGTCGTTGGGTGGTGGAGCGGCTGACCCGGTCCGCCCGGGCCACGCCCCTGGCGGACCAGCGGGCGAAATGACCTCCTTCCTCCCCCTCACCGTCCTCGGCATCGCTGTCGCCGGAGGCCTCGGAGCCGTGCTGCGTCTCGTGATCGGCGGGCACATCCAGCAGTGGTCGGGGTGGACCTTCCCGATCGGCACCGCCGTTGTCAACGTGTGCGGCTCGTTCCTGCTCGGGCTCGTCATGAGCGCGGCCACGACCTCGTTCGGCCCGGCCTGGCTCGCCATCGCCGGAACGGGGTTCCTCGGCGGCTTCACCACCTTCAGCACCGCGAGCGTCGACACGGCCGACCTCGTGCGGGGCCGGCATCCGTGGCGCGCCCTGCTGAACGCCGCCGGGGTGGGGCTGCTCGCCCTCGCGGCCGCCGCGATGGGCTACTCGCTCTGACCGAGAACGACGCGGACCCGATAGCGAGCGCCGGTAGCGCGAGCCCGGCGTAGCCGATGAGGAAACCAGCAGCACGCGGCGCCGGCCGATCCAGTCGCTCACCTGGCTGTTCTGGTCACGAGGTGAACGGGAGCGAGGCTGCGAGCCGGCGCCCGTAGTCGGAGATCCAGCGACCGACGGGCAGCCGCTCCCGGTCGTAGCGGGCGAGCGCCTCGGGCAGGGGCAGCTCGCCGAGCAGGGCCGCTAGGGTCATGGCGTCACCCGCCGCCTTGGCCGCCCCCATCGCCGTGTGCGGCCGTACCATCACCGCGGCGTCGCCGAGCAGGGCGACCCGGCCCCGCGCCATCCGCGGGGGCACGTAGTCGAAAATGGCCTGCAAGAAGGGCTCGCCCTCGGCTGCGACGGCGACCGCGAACGGCTCGGGCAGCTCGCGGTGCGCGGCATCCACCAGCTCGGTGCGAAGGCCGGTGGGCAGCTGGCCCGGCGCCAGCGAGACTCCGCCGCGGCCGCGCCCCGAGGTGACCATGAGCGCGTCGAGCTGCTGCGGGGTGAGTGGGCGATACCAGACCCAGTTGTAGCGCCGGCTGCCGCGCTGCACCTCGCCTGCGGCGCCGGGAACGAGGTAGCCCAGCATGTGGGCGTTCGGCCCGTTGAAGAACGCGAAGCGGTCGAGCAGCAGGCCGGCGGCCTCGGGGAGAGTGCGCTCGGGAACGAGGCCGCGCCAGGTCACGTAGCCCGCATAGGTGTTCGCGTGATGCTCGGGCGCCACGGTGGGTCGCACGACGGAGTTGAGCCCATCGGCCCCGACCACCAGGTCGACCTGTTCGTGCCGACCGTCGGCGAAGTGCACGGTGGCGTGCTGCTCGGTGGAGTCGACCCCCTCGACCGGGCTGGCGAGCCGGTACGCGTCCGGGGGCAGCAGCTCGAGCAGCACCTCGTAGAGGTGATCCCACGAGAGCTGGGTCTGCGGGGAGGGATCGCGGGAGGCGATCCGGCCGGAGCGGTCGAGCGTTATGCGCTCGTGGGCGATCACGCCCACCCGGCCGGCGTCCTCACGGCCCAGGCGGCGCAGCAGCTCGAACAGCTCCTGCTGCGCCACGAGCCCGGCGCCACGCCGGGCCAGACCGTGCGTGGAGCGCTCGAAGACGGTCACGTCGTGTCCAGCCCGGGTGAGCAGGGTCGCGGCGAAGAGGCCGCCGATCGACCCGCCGACCACGGCGATCCGGAGCCGGTCAGGCATGGCGGGATCTCGGTCTCGGTTCATCGCTGATCCTTCGGCCCGGTGTTCTTGCCGGGCGAGGTCGTCGACCTCCGTGGCGGAGTGACGCGGGCTGCATGAGGACTCCTTCGCCGACGGGTCTCTGTAGCCGACGAATGTAGTGACCCCTCCGGGCGCCGCAGTGCGACACACGACGAGTCTTTCCGCACCCCCTGTCGCAAGGCCCTGCAAGCCGCCGCCGTCGGTGGCCGAGACGCGTGCCACCTTCATCGTCGCGAAGCGCCGCTGAGCTCTCCTCCCGGTGCTCGCGGTCACCCGGGAGCGCCCCGGCCGAGAGGCGGCGGTCTTCCGACAGACCCGGCGGCGGGATGGCGGGAACCCGACGTTATGCCCGCCGCCCGCGATGCCTATCGTCGGGGTGGAGACGAGCCTGCGCCGCACTCGCGCTGCCGGGCCGTCACCCCGATCGGAAGAAGATGCAGATGAGCCTCATCGATGACGCGATCAGCGCCAACTCAGCCCTCGCGGCGAGCTACGACAGCTCGCACAGCGGGCGACCCGCACCGAAGGTCGCCATCGTCACCTGCGCCGACCCCCGGCTGAGCGGCATCGTGCCGCTGCTCGGGCTCGCCGATGCCGACGTCGACATGATCAGGAACGTCGGCAGCGTGATCGACGATGACTCGGTGCGCTCGCTCGTCATCTCGACCCGGGTGCTGGGAACGCGCGAGATCATGATCATCAACCACAACGAGTGCGGCGTCACCACCTTCACCGACGACGAACTGCAGCAGCGGCTCCGTGACGAGACCGGGATGTCGCCGATCGCGCCTTCCCGTTTCTACAGCTTCACCGACACCGAGCAGAACACGCGCGAGCAGATGCAGAAGGCGCGGTCGCATCCGTGGATCGCCGCCGAGGTGCCGGTGCGCGGATTCGTCTTCGACGTGCACACCGGGTTGCTCAGCGAGGTGATGCCGCTCGAAGCGGCGGTCGCCGCGCGAGTGCACTGACGCGGGTGCCTGCCATGCCGAGCGCCGAGATGCGGCAGCTGCTCGACACGTTGCGCGAGCGCCGGCGGATCGCCGAGGGCCAGCCGCCGCCGACGGTGGCCGAGACACGTGCCACCTTCGCGCCCGGCGGGCCGGTGCATCCGCTCCCGCCCGACGTGCGGGTGCGCGACGTCATCGCCGGTGGCGTGCCGGCGCACTGGCTCGACGCGCCCGGCGTCGACCGCGACCGGGTGCTCGTGTTCTTTCACGGCGGCGGCTACGAGTTCGGGTCGATCCGCAGCGACGGCGAGCTGGCAGCCCGCCTCGGGCGGGCGGGCGGCCTGCGGGTGCTCTTCGCCGAGTACCGGCTGGCGCCGGAGCATCCGTTCCCCGCGGCGATCGACGACGCGGTGGCGGTGTGGCGGTGGCTCACGCACGACGAGGGTGTCGAGGCAGGCTCGATCGCCGTGGCCGGCGACTCGGCCGGGGGTGGGCTCGCGGTCGCCCTGCTGGTGGCGACGCGCGACGCCGGTGAAGCACTGCCGGCCGCGGCCGTGCTGATGTCGCCCACGGTCGACCTCACCGGTTCGGGCCGGTCGATGACCGAGCGGGTCGACGACGACGTCATCTCGACGCCCGCACTCTTGCGCCGGCTGGCCGAGGACTACCTGGCCGGCGCCGACCCGCGCACGCCGCTGGCCTCGCCTCTCTTCGCCGACCTGGCGGGGCTTCCGCCCTTGCTCATCCATGTGGGAACGGCCGACCTGCTGCTGAGCGACGCCGAACGCCTGGCCGACGCGGCGCGGGATTCAGGAGTCGACGTGCGGCTGGAGGTGGGCGAGGGCCTGCCCCACGTCTACCAGCTCATGCTCGGCACCCCCGAGGCCGCCGACGCCACGCGCCGTATCGGCGCTTTCCTGCGCGAGCACCTGCCGAGCACCTCTGTGTTTAGCGACGCTTGAACTGTAAAGTGCACCTGTACGACAATCACCACGACAAAGGAGTACTGATGATTGATCTGTCTGGCAAGATCGCGGTCGTGACCGGAGGCGCTCGCGGCATCGGCGCGGCGACCACCTCCCAGCTCGTCGCCTGTGGAGCACAGGTGGTGATCGCCGACGTGCGACAGGATGCCGCGGAGGAGGCCGCCCGACGCCTCGCGCCAGGCGTGCACGGCCGTTACGTCGACGTCACCGACAGCTCCTCGGTGCGCGAGCTGGTCGAGTCGGTCGCGGCGGAGTTCGGCCGCCTCGACATCTGGATCAACAACGCCGGAATCGTCGAGGACTCCCTGGCCCTCGATCTCGCCGACGACGTCTGGCAGCGCACGATCGACGTCGACCTGACGGGCACGTTCTACGGCGCCCGCGAGGCCGGCCGCTACATGTGCGCCCACGGCGGCGGCGCCGTGGTGAACATCTCGTCGATCGCGGCCTACCGCGCCACCCGCCCCGAGCACCATGTGGCCTATGACGTGGCGAAGATCGGCGTCGCCCACATGGCGAAGGTGCTCGCGTCGGAGTGGGCGACCGCGGGTGTGCGGGTGAACGCGGTGGCGCCGGGCTACACGAACACCGACATCCTGAAAGACGTCGGCGCGAACAATCCCGAGATCATGAAGTCGTGGCTGAGCCAGATTCCCCAGGGCCGGTTGATCGATCCCGAGGAGATCGCCCGGGTCGTGACCTTCCTGGCCTCGGATGCGGCGAGCTCGATCACGGGCCAGGTCGTGCACGCCGACGCGGGCTTCACCGCCTGGTGAGCCCCGTGACCTTTCGGGTGCGCGACTTCCACCCCGAAGACATCGACGCGATCCTGCGCCTCTGGGAGCAGACCCGCGCCGAGAGCGAGCCGGTCTACGGGCTCTCCGAGGTAATCTCGTCGTGTCAGCAGGACCACGCGGTGGTGGCCGTGCACGACGAGAAGATCATCGGCGCCGCGGTCGGCCGCGCCGCCCACGCGCAGGGGTGGATCGTGTTCGTCGCCACCCAGAGCGACTGGCAGGACCGAGGGGTGGGCAAGACCATGCTCGCCGCCCTCGAGCACCGCATGGCGGGGCTCGGGCTCCAGAAGCTCTCGGTGCTGCTGCCCGAGTCGGCGGTGCGGGTCGATGCGTTCAGCGACCAGGGCTTCGTGGCCAAGAAGAACCTGCGCTACTTCGAGCGCCAACTGCCCGTGCAGCGCAAAGAGCTCGACACGCTCAGCGAGCTCGGCGGCCGAGTGCTGCCCCGCGGGCTCTGGGACGGCATCGGCGGCATGCAGGCCGAGAAGGAGCTGCTCGAGCGGCGGCTCGTGATGCCGCTCGCCAACGCCGACCTCGCGGCCCAGTTCGGCGTGGTGCCGCCGAGCGCCGTCGTGCTGTTCGGGCCGCCCGGCACCGGCAAGACCACATTCGCCCGGGCCATCGCCTCGCGGCTGGAGTGGTCGTTCGTCGAGGTGTTCCCTTCGCGCCTGGCGGCCGACCCGGCCGGGCTAGCGGGTGCCCTGCGCGAGACGTTCGTCAAGATCGACGAGCTCGAGCACGCCGTGGTGTTCATCGACGAGGTGGAGGAGATCGCGGTGCAGCGCGGCGGCGAACCGCCCTCGGCCCTGCAGGGGGTGACGAACGAACTGCTGAAGATCATCCCGGCCTTCCGTGATCAGCCGAACCGGCTGCTGGTGTGCGCGACCAACTTCATCCGGGCGCTCGACACCGCCTTCCTGCGCCACGGCCGGTTCGACTACGTCATTCCGATCGGGCTCCCCGACGCCCAGGCGCGCGCGTCGATCTGGTCGCGCTACCTGCCCGAGACGGCCCGGCAGCACGTCGACGTGTCGCTGCTGGTGGAGCGGTCTGAGGGGTTCTCGCCGGCCGACATCGAATACGCGGCGCGCAAGGCTTCGCAGACGGCACTCGAGGCCGCCCTGTTCTCGGGCGAGCCCCACGACGACGACAGCGGGCCGCAGCTGTCGAACTACCTCGACGCGATCGCCGAGACCAGGGCAACGGTCTCCGACGAGGTGGCCGCCCAGTTCCTCGAGGACATCGAGTCGATCGCCCGGCTGTAGGCCGGCGCGAGCTCAGGCGAACGAGAGCCCGAACAGACCCGGCAGCTCGAGGTAGCGCCCGTCGGGTCGGGAGACGAAGGTGAGCATGGTGTGCTCGCAGGTGCGGCAGAGCAGGATGAGCCCCTCGTCGTCGATCTCGACCACGGCCTCGGCGAGGGTAGCGCTCGCACCGCAGTGACGGCAGGTGCCCACCACCATCGTGATGTCGATGCCGAAGACATCGCTCAGGGGCCCGGCGGCGACGTTGCCGTCGACCCGGTCGTGCACTCTGCCGGCGGGATGGCGTTGCGGCATGTCAGACACCTCCGAACCTCTCGGTCTTGATGCGCATGGGGTCGTGGCCGAGGTCGACCAGGATGCCGGCGACGGCTTCGACGAACGACGTCGGCCCGCAGACGTAGACCATCGGCTTCTCGGCGGGCGTGAACGCGGTGGTCTCGATGATCGATCGGTCGATGCGCCCGGGCTTGCGGGGAGATTCGGGCGGCGCCTGCCTCGTGTAGACCCAGTCGAGCGTGAAGGTGCTGCTCACGAGCCCCATCAGCTCATCGGCGTAGAGCGCGTCGGCGGGCGTGCGCACGGAGTAGATGAACCGGCATCCGGTCGTGCTTTTCGACCTCTGGTGGGCCCGCGCGATCGACACGAGCGGCACCGATCCCGAGCCGCCGGCGATGAGCTGCACCGGATCGGTCTGCGAGTCGCGCCAGACGAAATAGTTGCCGATCGGCCCCCGCACCTCGAGCTGGTCGCCCGGTTGCACGTCGTCGACCAGATAGGGCGACACCTCGCCGTCGGCGACCTCTTCGACCGCGAGCTCGATCGACGTGCCGGCGCCGAACGAGGCCACGGAGTACGACCGCACGGCCTGGTAGCCGTCTTCGGCCGTCAGGCGCAGATCGAGGTGCTGACCCGGCAGGTTACCCGGCCACGACGGAACCTGCAGTTCGAGGATGCGGCCGTGTGGCGTCATCCGGGTCGCCGAAGCGACCGTTCCCGGCAGCCAGCCGGCGACGATCGGCTCTACCAATAGCGCTGTTCTTTCCAGGGATCGCCATAGAGGTTGTAGCCGTTCTGCTCCCAGAAGCCGGGGTCGTCGTTGGCATGCATGGTGATGCCGTTGACCCACTTCGCGCTCTTCCAGAAGTAGAGGTGCGGAACGAGCAGGCGCGCCGGCCCGCCGTGCTCGGGGTCGAGCGGAGCGCCCTCGAACTCGAAGGCGATCCACGACTTGCCTCCGAGCAGGTCTTCGAGGGGCACGTTGGTGGTGTAGCCGCCGTAGGAGTGCGCCATCGTGTACTGATCGCTCGTGCTGATGTCTGTGAAGAAGTGGTCGAGGGACACCCCCCGCCAGTGCGTGCCGAGCTTCGACCAGCGCGTGACGCAGTGGATGTCGGTGCCGATCTCGTCGATGGGGAGCGCCATCATGTCGGCCCACGACCACGACTTCTTCGTGCCGTCTTCGGTCACGATGGTGAAGCTCCAGTCGGCGGTGTCGACGCGCGGCGTCGGGCCGGCCGACAGCACCGGGAAATCTTCGGTCAGATACTGCCCCGGGGGCAGTTTGGGGTCGGACTCACGCCGCCGATCGCCGAATCCACGGGAAAAAACGCCCATCGTGCACCTCCGCTAGAGAATGTGGTTCCACCGTATAAGACGCAGGCGGCCGGGGCCTAACGACAATTGACGCAGAGTCGGGTCATGCGTTAACGTGATGGCTGTAAACGTTTACGAGAACGTTTACAGCCCAAGACGCCGATACGACGCCTTCCAATGACGCAAGGAACCCCGTGCCCCTGACGAAGAAGTCCACCCTGGTGCTGGTCGCCGAGCGAGCCGGCGTCTCTATCGCCTCCGTCTCCCGCGTGATGAACGGTCTGCCGGCGTCGCAGCAGGTCATCGACCGGGTGCGTGCCGCCGCCGACGAACTCGGTTACGTTCCGGATGCCACGGCCCGCTCGCTCAAGGCGGGTAAGACCGAGCAGATCGCCCTCGCCGTGGCCGATGTCGGAAACCCGGTCTACGTGGGCATGATGCACGAGATCTCGCGTGTGGTCACGAAAGCGGGCTACCGGCTCGTGCTCTCGTCGACCGGCAGCGACCCCCTCGACCAGATCGATCTGCTCACGAGCCTCAACCGCGGCTTCGCCGACGGCCTCATCCTCAGCCCGTTGCGGGTGACCGAGGAGCTGGGGCAGCAACTGCGCGCGAGCCGCCTGCCGATCGTCATCATCGGGTCGCTGCCGCCGGGCGTCGAGCTCGACAACGTGCGCGCCGACTCCGTGCGCGGCATCGCCCTCGCCGTCGACCACCTGGCCGCCCAGGGCCGGCGGCGCATCGCCTTCATCAACGGCCCGGTCGACACCGTTCCGGGGGCCGCGCGCCTCAACGGCTACCTGCGCGCCCTGACCGAGCAGGGGCATCCGCAGAACGCCGACGCCCAGGTCGGCGCGAGCGACTTCACCTACCGGGCCGGTCTCAAGGCGGCCGCCACGTTGCTCGACCAGACCACGCCCGACGCCATCGTGTGCGCCAACGACCTGCTGGCCGTGGCCGCGATGAAGGTCATCTCGAAGCGCGGATTGCGCGTGCCCGACGACATCGCGATCGTGGGCATGGACG
The DNA here is from genome assembly GCF_024979295.1 of Herbiconiux daphne. Lineage (GTDB taxonomy): Bacteria > Actinomycetota > Actinomycetes > Actinomycetales > Microbacteriaceae > Herbiconiux > Herbiconiux daphnes. The sequence continues at coordinate 658,939 of NZ_JANLCJ010000001.1, forward strand.
ACACCGATATCGCCGACCTGGCGCAGCCGTCGATCACGAGCGTCGACCTGCGGTCGACGAAGCGCGCGCGGGCGGCGGCGAAGCTGCTGCTGCGGCGGCTCGAGAACCCGCAGGCCCCCGTCGAGCAAATCGTCATCGAACCGAAGCTCACCGTGCGCGCGTCGTCGGTGACAGGAGCGAGGGAGGCGGAACTGTGACCACCGAGGCCACCCGGGCGATGGTGAGCGAACGCGAGACCCGTGCGCCCAAGCCCCCGAAGACCCCACGGCGCAAGTCGCTCGGCAACATCGGCCGGGGCGGGCGCGAAGCCTGGCTGCTCGTGCTGCCGGCCCTCATTCCGGTCGTGCTGTTCAGCGTCTACCCGCTCGTTCAGGGCATCCTGCTCGGCTTCACCGACGCGAAGGCCGGCCTCGGGCAGGTCGTCACGTTCAACGGGGTCGACAACTACGTGAAGCTCCTCGGCAACGAGCTGTTCTGGAACTCGTTCCGCATCGGCCTGATCTGGGCCTTCGGTGTCACCATCCTGCAGTTCTTCGCCGCTCTCGGGCTGGCCCTGCTGCTGAACCTCGACATCAAGTTCCGCTGGCTCGCCCGCACCCTGGCGCTCGTGCCGTGGGCCATGCCCCCCGTGATCATCGCCATCATGTGGCGCCTCATGCTCAACCCGACCTACGGGCCCATCAACGGGTTCCTGCGGGCGATCGGCCTGCCGGGCGACACCAACTGGCTCGGCGACTTCTCGACGGCCTTGCCCGCCGTCATCGTGGTGGGGGTCTGGGCCGGCATGCCGCAGACCACCATCACCCTGCTCGCGGGGCTGCAGAACGTGTCGGCCGACCTGCACGAGGCCGCCGCGATCGACGGCGCGAACGCGCTGCAGCGCTTCTGGCACATCACGCTGCCGGCGCTGCGGCCCGTGATCGTGGCCATCACCACCCTCGACCTGATCTGGAACTTCAACTCCTTCGCCCTCGTCTACGTGCTGACCGCGGGCGGGCCGGGAGGCCAGACCATGCTGCCGATGCTGTTCGCCTACAACGAGGCGTTCCGCTACGGCAACTTCGGCTACGCCGCCGCCATGGGCAACGTGATGGTGGTGGTCATCGCCGCGTTCCTGTTCTTCTATCTGCGCAGCCAGGCGAGGAGCCGTCTGTCATGACCCAAGCCATCGCATCCGCCGGTCGCGGCACGCGCCTCACGCCGTCGGCTAAGCGCACCCGCCGCATCACCCGCCCGCTGCAGTACATCGCCCTCGCGGCCTACGTCGTGTTCCTCGGCTTTCCACTGCTGTTCCTGCTCATCACGGCGTTCAAGACGCCGCAGGAGCTGCAGTCGCCGAACCCGGCGTTCCTGCCGCAGCAGCCCAACCTCGACAACTTCTTCGCGGCGATCGAGAAGGCGAACCTCATCCAGGCGGCCGGCAACAGCCTCTTCGTCGCCGTGCTCACCACGGTGATCGTCACGGTGATCTCGCTGCCGGCGGCCTACGCCCTGGCGCGGTTCCGCACCATGCTGCGCGGCATCGCCACCGGCTGGATCCTGCTCAGCCAGGTCTTCCCGTTCATCCTCATCATCATCCCGTTGTTCCTGGTGCTCAAGCAGATCGGCCTGATCAACAACCTCTTCGGGCTGGTGCTCGTCTACACGGTCTGGTCGCTGCCGTTCGCGCTCTGGATGCTGCAGGGCTACGTCTCCGGCGTGCCCATCGAGCTCGAGGAGGCGGGGTCGATGGACGGCGCCTCGCGCATCCGGGTGCTGCGCTCGATCGTGCTGCCGCTTCTGGCGCCGGGGCTCGTGGCCACGAGCCTGTTCACCTTCATCTCGTCGTGGAACGAGTTCTTCTTCGCCCTCGTGCTGATTCAAGACCCCAGTCTGCAGACGCTGCCGCTCACCCTCGCCCGGTTCGTGGGGGCGGAGGGCCAGGTGCAGCTGGGGCAACTGGCGGCCGCATCGTTGCTCGCGACGATTCCGAGCCTGGTCTTCTTCGCCCTGATCCAACGACGGCTCACCTCGGGCCTCACGAGCGGTGCGGTCAAGGGCTGACCACCTGCATCACGCAAACAAAAAGGAGAGAACAATGAGACGCAAGGCACTGCTGGGCATCGGAGCCCTCGCTGTCGCCGGACTGCTGGGCGGCTGCGCGTTCGGCGGCGGAGGCACCGCCACGAGCAGCACCCCCGAAGGCCCTGTGACGCTGACGTTCCAGAGCCTGGCCTACCAGGACTCCACGGTCGCGGCGACGAAGGAGATCGTCGACTCGTGGAACGCCGACAACCCCGACATCCAGGTCGACCTGGTGCAGGGCAGCTGGGACAACGTGCACGACCAGCTGGTCACCCAGTTCCAGGGCGGCACCGCGCCCGACATCATCCACGACGAGTCGAGCGACATCCTGGGCTTCGCCAACCAGGGCTACCTGGCCGACATCGGCCCCTACCTCAGCGACGACGTGAAGAGCGCGGTCTCCGACGACGTGTGGGAGACGGTGACCACCTCCGACGGCAAGATCGTGGCGGCCCCGACCCTGCTGCAGACTTACGTGGCCTTCGCCAACACCGACGCCTTCGCCGCCGCCGGCGTCGAGGTGCCGACGGGCGACGAGCTGACCTGGGACGACCTGCAGGCCGACGCGAAACAGCTCACCTCGGGAGGCAACTTCGGCGTGGGCTGGGGCCTCAAGCAGCCCACCGCGGCCGTCATGAACACCGCCCTCGGCTTCGGCGGCACCTTCTTCGACGTCTCCGACGACGGATCGGCCACCATCTCGGTGGGCGAGCCCGAGCTCGCGGTGCCCGAGAAGATCCACGCCATGGCCTACGACGACGCCTCGCTCGACCCCGTGACGTTGACCCAGTCGGGCTCCGACGTGCTGCCCGGCTTCCTCGGCGGCAAGTACGCCATGTACATCGGCGGCAACTTCCTCGCCCAGCAGATCACCGAGTCGGCACCCGACGGCTTCAACTGGACGGTGCTGCCCCCGCTGGCCGGCAGCGACGGGCCGGTGCAGGCCGCCAACCCGCAGACCATGTCGGTGTCGGCCCAGAGCAAATACCCCGAGCAGGCCGCGAAGTTCATCGACTACTTCATGGGGGCCGACAACCAGGCGAAGCTCGCCCAGGGCGACTGGCTCATCCCCACCTCGTCGGCCGCCCGCGACGTCGTGGCCGAGCAGACCGCCGACACCCCGGTGTGGGCGCCCATCCTCGCCACCGGCGAAGACCTCTCGGGGGCTCCGTTCCAGAAGGCGTCGAACTACCCGCAGTGGAAAGACCAGTACGCCACCCCGGGTCTGCAGCAGTATTTCGCGAACTCGATCAGTCTCGACGACCTGAGCAAGCAGCTGACCGACGGCTGGGACTCGATCGGTTGACCCCGGATGCCGCGTGCCCGCCGCATGGGCCGGCACGCGGCATCCCGCACCACCCCACACGACTGAAGTTCACGAAGGAGAACGCACATGGACCTGCTCGAGGACAAGGCAACCGGAGCGCTCGCCGGGGCCGCCGTGGGCGACTCCCTCGGCGGAGCCGCGGAGGGCAACACCCCGGAGGCCATCCAAGAGCGCTACGCCGGGTTCATCGAGGGGATCGTGCCGCCGTTCCTCGCCGACTGGCGGAATGCTCGGCCCATCGCGCCCTATCACAAGGGCGACGGCCACGTCACCGACGACACACTCATGACGACGGCGCTGGTGGAGGTCTACGACACCGTGCGCGACCACCTCGACGCCTACGCGATCGCCGATCATCTCGTGCCGCTGCTGATCGGAGAGCGGCGCTGGATTCCCGAGCTCGAGACCGACGCCATCCTGCTGCAGCGGCTCTTCCTGGCCGAGAAGTGGCTCGTGGCGCGACTGCACTACGGGCACATCGACCCCCGCGAGGCGGGCGTCGGCAACATCGTGAACTGCGGCGCCACCATGTACATGGCGCCGGTCGGCATCGCCAACGCCGGGTCGCCGCTCGGCGCCTACACCGAGGCGATCGACGTGGCCGGCGCGCACCAGTCGAGCTACGGCCGCGAGGCCGCGGGGGTCTACGCCGCGTGCGTCGCCGAGGCGATGCGCCCGGGCGCGACGGTCACCTCGGTGATCGATGTCGCCCTCGCCCTGGCCAAAGACGGCACCCGCGACGCGATCGACGCCGTGGTCACCGCGGCCTCGTCGCTCGGAGAGTGGCGATCGTCGCTCGCCGGCATCCGCGAGGCCGTCGCGCCCTTCGACACCGTGGGCCCGAATTACCGGACGCCCGCTCGTGACGCCCGCATTCCGAGCCGCACCAAGTCGATCGAGGAGTTGCCGGTCGCGCTCGGCATGCTCGTGCTCGCCGGGGGCGACTACCGCGAGACCGTGCTCGGCGCGGTCAACTACGGCCGCGACTCCGACTCGATCGCGGTGATGGGCGGTTCCATCGCCGGTGCGCTGGGCGGGCGGGCCGTGGTTCCGGATGCCTGGGTGAGCGAGATCAGCGAGGCCAGCCGCATGGACATCACCGCCCCCGGCGCCGTGATGGCCTCGGTGGCGAAAGACGTCTGGCGCAAAGACCGCGCCCGCTGGGACGAGCGGGCCGCGCTGCTCGGCGATCTCGTCGGAGCCGAGTGACGGTGCTGCGGTTGAGCTGGACCCAGCCCGAAGACCTCGTGCCGCACGGCCTGCGGGCCGCGCGCCTCGATGGTGTGCCGGTCGACGACCTCGAGGCGGAGTGGGTGGCCGCGGGGGGCACATTGAGCGCCCCCGTGAGCGGAGCGACCCCCGAACCCGCGCCGGAAGCGCTGCGGCAGCGGGGTCGCGACATCCTGAGCCGTCTCGACGAGCGTGCGGTTCCCGATGCCCTCCGGCTCGCAGAACCTGACGAGCTCGACGAGATTCTCGACCTGGCTCCGGATGCGCCGGTGCACGTCGGCGACCCGGGTCGCGACGACGTCTTCGACCGGGTGCACGGCGCCTGGCTCGGGCGTGCGGCGGGTTGTCTGCTCGGCAAGCCGGTGGAGAAGATTCCGCGCGAGGGCATCCGGGCCATCGCGCAGAGCACGGGCAATTGGCCGATCCGGTCGTATTTCACCGAGATCGGGCTCGACCCCGCGCTCGCCGCCCGCTACCCGTGGAATCGCCGCAGCCGGCCGACCAGCCTGGTCGAGAACATCGACGGCATGCCCGAAGACGACGACCTCAACTTTCCGCTCATCGCGCTCGACCTGCTCGAGCGGGTCGGCGACGGGCTGACGACCGACGACGTGGCCCTGTCGTGGCTCGCGAACCTGCCGGGCGGGCGGGTGTTCACCGCCGAGCGCATCGCCTACCGCAACCTGCTCGACGGCTACGAGCCCGACATCGCCGGGGCGGTGCGCAACCCGTTCCGCGACTGGATCGGGGCGCAGATCAGAACGGATGTCTACGGCTGGGCGCACCCGGGCGACCCCCGGGCGGCGGCACGGCCAGCGTTCGCCGACGCGCGGCTGACGCACGGGCGCAACGGGCTCTACGGCGCGCTGTTCGCGGCCGCGGCGTGCTCGGCGGCGGTCGTTGTGGGCGAGGCTTCCGCGGGGTCCGGGGACTCGGGCATCGACGCCGTGCTCGAGGCGGGGCTCTCGGTGGTGCCCGCGGGCAGCCGTTACGCCCGAGCCATCGCGCTCGGCGCGGAGCTCGGCCGGGGCGAGCTGCCGGTGGAGCAGGCGCTCGACGCGATCTATGCCGCCTTCGGCGAGCTGCACTGGGTGCACGTGCTCAACAACGCGGCCGTGCTGGCGTTCGCGCTTACGCGGGGTGCGGGCGATTTCGAGAGCACGATCACCCTCGCGGTGACCGGCGGCTGGGACACCGACTCGGTGGGAGCCACGGCCGGGTCGATCGCGGGCGCGCTGACCGGGGCATCCGGGTTGCCGGCGCGGTGGATCGATCCGCTGCACAACCGTCTCGCGACGAGCGTGCCGGGCTTCGACGGCGTCGGGTTCGACGAGCTGGCCCGGCGAACGGTGGCCGTGGCAGTGCTCGCGGAACCCGCGGGCGGTGCGGCACCGGGCGGTGCGCGAGGCGCGGACGGGAGCGGGCGATGAGCGCGGGAACGCGGCCGACCGAGACGGAGACGGGAGGCCGGCTGAGCGCTGACGTCGTGGATGTCGCGGAGGAGCGGCACGCCGGCGTGCCGGACGCGGCCGTCGAGGCGCAGGTCGAGGTTGAGGTCGATGTCGACGAGGCGAACACGAATCAGCGGAATCCGCTCGTGCCGCGGCCGATCGACCTGCCGACCGTGCTGCCACTCGATGGGGATCTCGAGCCCGAGGTGGGCGACATCGCGAAGATCTTCGCCGCGCCCGACGACCCCGCGGAGTGGCCCGCCTGGCGGCAGGCCCTCGCGCGATGGCGTGACGAGGCCCACGCCCGGCTCGGCTATGACGGGACGATCTACGACCGCGCCGAGACCTCGTGGACCCGGTCGTGCTACAGCGTCGCCCAGGTCTGGCTCTGGGACGAACGGCTCTTCGACCGCGCCACCGGCCGCTTCTCGGTCGACCGTCTTCTCGACGCCACCGCCGACCTCGGCGGGTTCGACGGCGTCGTGCTGTGGCACGCCTACCCGGTGATCGGCATCGACGACCGCAACCAGTTCGACTTCTACCGCGACGTGCCGGGCCTCGTCGAGCTCGTCGCCGAGTTGCACGGCCGCGGCATCCGGGTGTTCGTCGACTACAACCCGTGGGACACCGGCACCCGCCGAGCCGCGCGCGACGACGCAGCCGAGCTGGCCCTCGTGGCCGGCGAACTCGGGGTCGACGGGGTGTTTCTCGACACCATGAAAGAGGGCGATTCGCGACTCATCGACACGTTGTCGAACGCCGAGCCGCCGCTCGTGCTCGAGGGCGAGTCGCGGGTGCCCAACCAGCGCATCGAAGACCATCAACTCAGCTGGGCGCAGTGGTTCGCCGACAGCCGTGCGCCCGGCGTGATGCGCGCGCACTGGTTCGAGCAGCGGCACATGATGCACTCGACGCGGCGGTGGAACCGCGACCACAGCGACGAACTGCAGTCGGCCTTCCTGAACGGCACCGGCATGCTCGTGTGGGACACCGTGTTCGGCGTCTGGGTCGGCTGGAACGAGCGCGACAAGACCACGCTGCGACGGATGCTGCGGGTGCAGCGTGCACTCGCCGACGTGTTCTCGGGCGGGGAGTGGACGCCGCTGGTCGACGCGACCGGGTCGGCGCTCGCCGCGGGCGTGTACGCCTCGCGGTTCGAGCTCGGCCCGGTGACGGTGTGGACGCTCGTCAACCGCGGCGAGCACGCCTTCACGGGCGAGGCCCTCGACCCGGCGGCCCTGCTCCCGGCCGAGACGATTCCCTCCGACGCGACCTCGGGCGCGGGAGGCGACGGGGTGGCGGTGTTCGACGTGACCTCGGGGGTGCGGCTGGGCACATCGGCGAACCTGGTGGTTCCCGCGCGCGGGGTGGCCGCGGTCGTTCGCGTGCGCGGAGACGAGCCGGGCTGGCTGGCGCAGCTGCTGGCGGATGCCGCTGGGGATACCGCCGCGGATGCCTCCCGTGATTCCTCGGCGACGGATGCCACCTTTCCGGCGCGCGAGGCCGTGCGGCGGGTGCCCGAGCGGTCGACGGGGGAGCCGCCCGCCGACGCCGTGCGCCTCACCGCCGGGGAGCGGGAACTGCCGATGACCTACCGCCGCCGGGAGACCGGCTCCTACCAGGGCGCGCCCTATGTGGAGGAGTGGAAGCCGCTCGCCCCGCGCCTGCACGACCCCCGCACCGAGACGCACCGGGTGCGGCTGGGCGACGTCGCGGTCGCCGCCCGCGAGGTCACCGACGCCGAGTTCGCCGCGTTCCTCGCGGCGACCGGCTACCGCCCGGCCACCGCGAACCGGTTCTTGACGACGTGGAGCGCCGACGGCCGGCCGCCCGGCGAGGGGGCGGCATCCGTCACCCACGTCGGCCTCGACGACGCCCGCGCCTTCGCCGCCTGGGCCGGAGCGCGCCTGCCGACAGAGTTCGAGTGGCAGGCGGCAGCGGGCGAACCCGGGTTCGAGCGGGCCGAACCCCTGGTATGGAACTGGACCGAGAGCGAGCACGACGACGGCATCACCCGGTTCGTGATGCTGAAGGGCGGCAGCGACCACGAGAGCCTCGGCAGCGACTGGTACACCGACGGCGGCCCGCGTTCGCCCGAGTTCAGCCTGAAGTTGCTGCTGCCCGGCCTCGGTCTCGAGCGGTCGCCGAGCATCGGCTTTCGGCTGGCGTGGGACCTCGGGCAGCCGGGCGCCGCCGGAGCGGAAGGGCAGACCTCATGACCGAGAACAGCTCCACCGCGGCATCCGCCCCGCTCGTCGGCCTGCGGGTGCTCGACATCTCGACCCTCTTCGCCGGCCCGCTGGCCGCCACGTTCTTAGGTGACTTCGGGGCCGACGTGATCAAGGTCGAGCATCCGCGAAAACCGGATGCCGCGCGCGGGCACGGGCCGGCGAAGAACGGCGTCAACCTGTGGTGGAAGACGCTGGGGCGCAACAAGCGCACCGTCACGATCGACCTCGGCAGCCGCGACGGCGCCGAGCTGCTGCTCGCGCTGGTGGCCGAGGCCGACGTGCTGATCGAGAACTTCCGGCCCGGCACCCTGGAGCGCTGGGGGCTCGGGCCCGAGGTGCTGCACGACGCGAACCCGCGACTGGTGATCGCCCGCGTCACGGCGTTCGGCCAGTTCGGCCCCTACTCGAACCGGCCCGGATTCGGCAGTCTGGCCGAGGCGATGAGTGGATTCGCGGCTCTGACGGGCGAGCCCGACGGGCCACCGACCCTTCCGCCGTTCGGTCTCGCCGATGGCATCGCAGCGCTCGCCACCGCCTACGCGGTCATGGTGGCGCTTCGAGGGGCCGAGGCGACCGGCCGGGGCGAGGTGATCGACCTGGCCATCATCGAGCCGATCCTCATGCTGCTCGGCGGCCAGATCACCGCGTTCGACCAGCTCGGAACCGTGCAGCCCCGCACGGGCAACCGCTCGGTCAACAACGCCCCCCGCAACGTCTACCGCACGGCCGACGGCGACTGGGTGGCGGTCTCGACCAGTTCGCAGTCGATCGCCGAACGCGTGCTGACGCTCGTCGGGCGCCCCGATCTGGTGGCGCAGCCGTGGTTCGGGTCGGGGCACGAGCGCGCGCAGCACGCCGACGAACTCGACGACGCCGTGGGCGCCTGGATCGCCGCACGCTCGACCGACGAGGTGGTGCGGCTGTTCGAACAGGCCCAGGCCGCCGTGGCGAAGGTGCTCGACGTGAGCGGTGTTCTCGCCGATCCGCAGTACGCCGCCATCGGCACGGTGCAGACGGTCGACGACGACGAGCTCGGACCGATCCGCATGCAGAACGTGCTGTTCCGGCTGTCGGGCACGCCGGGCGGCATCCGCTGGGCGGGCCGGCAGCACGGCGCCGACAGCGCGGAGGTGCTCGCCGAGATCGGCGTCACGCCCGAACAGCTGGCCGCCCTGCGCGAGCGGGGGATCGTGTGAGCGCCGCACCGGTCACCGCCCTCTATGTGCCGGGCGACCGCCCCGACCGGTTCGGCAAAGCGGTCGCCACAGGGGTCGACGTCGTCATCCTCGACCTCGAAGACGCCGTAGCCGGGCCCGCGAAGGCCGCCGCGCGCGACAACGTGATGGCGTGGCTCGAGGCGACGGCGCCGGATGCCCCGGCCTTTGATGCCCCCGCCGCTGATGCCCCGGCCGCCCCGGATGCCGCCACCCGGCCGATCGTGCAGGTGCGCGTGAACGACGGCGACGACGCCGACCTCGCCGCGCTCGCGGCACTCGGCGCGGCCGCACGGGCGGGCGTCGAGCTGCGCCTGCCGAAGGTGGAGTCGACACCCCAGCTCGACCGCGTGCACCACCTGCTGCCCGGCATGCCGGTGACCGCCCTGATCGAGACCGCGCTCGGCGTGGAACGAGCCGCGCAGATCGCGGTCCACCCCGCGGTCACGCGCCTCGGGCTCGGTGAGTCCGACCTCGCGAGCGATCTCGGCACCCGTGCGCCCGAGGTGCTCGACCACGTGCGCATCCGGCTGCTGCTCGCCGCGAGGTCGGCCGGGCTGCCGGCGCCGATGCTCTCGGCCTACCCGGCGATCGGCGACCTCGACGGCCTGCGGCTCGACACCGAGCGGGGCCGTCGGCTCGGCTGGTTCGGTCGTGCCGCCATCCACCCGTCGCAGCTCGCGGTGATCGCCGAGGTCTTCCGGCCGCAGGCCGACGAGCTGCTCTGGGCCCGCGAGGTGATCGCCGCCGTCTCGGGCGGCGGCGTCGCCCGGCTCGGGAACGGAGACATGGTCGACCAGGCGATGGCCGGCCGGGCGCGAGCGATTCTGGAGCGCGCCGAACACTGAGCACCCGAGATCCATCACGAAGAAGGGGAACCACGATGATGTGGAGACGAATGGCCGCTGTGGCGGCGACGGCGGCACTCGCGGCGGCGGCTGCGCTCGCGGGCGGGATGGCCGCATCCGCTGCCCCGGCGCCGGCGAGTCAGCTGGTGCCCGGCCAGGTCGAGAGCGCCGCGATCGGCGGCCCGATCGACTACACGGTCTATCTGCCGGCGGGCTTCGACGCCGAAGCGGCCACCCGCTACCCGTCGGTCTATCTGCTGCACGGGCGCGGTGACAGCCAGACGGCCTGGCAACAGGTGGCGGGCGACCTCGACGAGCTCATCGCCGACGGCTCCATCCCGCCCATGATCGTGGTGATGCCGGATGCGCCGTGGAGCGACCGCGGCAACTACTACGTCGACTCGCTCTACACCGGCACCGCCCCCGGCACCTCGCCGGGAGCGGCGGTGGAGACGGCGTTCACCACCGACCTGATCGACCACATCGACCAGAGCTACCCCACCATCGACGACCGCGCGGCGCGGGTGATCGGCGGCTACTCGATGGGCGGCGCCGGAGCCCTGCGCTACGCGACCGCGCACCAAGACCTGTTCTCGTCGGCGCTCGTGCTGAGCCCGGCCGTCTACGTGCCCACCACTCCGGTCGACTCGTCGACGCGCGAGTTCGGCGCCTACGGCGTCGGCGACTCGCTCTATGACGAGAGCCGCTACCAGCAGCTGAGCTATCCGGCCGGCTTCGCCGCGTTCGACCCGGCGCAGCCCGTGCACCTGTTCATCGCGGTCGGCGACGACGAATACGTGAACCCCAACCCCGAAGACGCCGTTCACGACCTCGACTACGAGGCCGCGACGCTCTACAACCAGGCCAAGCGGGTGCCCGGCATCACGGCCGAGCTCCCGTCTACGACGGCGGTCACGACTGGGGCGTGTGGGAGCGGGGCTTCCGTGAGGGCATGCAGGACATCTCGTCGTATCTCGCGACCGAACCCGTCGAACCCGTCACCGGCGTGCAGACCGGCTCCACCGGCGACGACTTCGCGGGCGGTGTGCTGGGCTACGCCGACGGCAGCGCCGTGCAGGCCGTGACGGTGTCGGCCGACGCCCTCGGTCACCCGGTGACGGGCGGTTCGGACGTGCTGGTGCAGAAGCTCGACCCCTCGGGTGTCTCCGAGTGGGTGACGCCCCTCGCGAGCGCCCTGAACGAACGCGTCTACGGCGTGGTCGACGCGGGCGACGGCGGGGTGGTGACGGCCGGCTACCAGCGCGCCGACCACGCCGGCGCCGAGAACGACGACGCGCTCGTGGCGAAGGTCTCGGGCGACGGAACGATCGCCTGGTCGACGACCTACGGCGACCCGGCCGCGGCCGACCGCGTCTACGGTCTCACGGCCGACGGGGCGGGCGGCGCCTTCCTCGCCGGTTACAGCTCGGGCACCGTCGGCGACGGGATTCCGGCGGGCGACAAAGACATCGTCATCGCGCACGCGGATGCCGCGGGCGACATCACCTGGACCGCGCAGTTCGGCAGCCCGGCAGAGGACAAGGCGTTCGCCGCGGCCCCCGCGCCGTCGGGCGGGGTCTACGTCGGCGGCACCGCGGGCGGCGCCATGCCGGGTGCCGAATCGTCGGGCGGCTACGACGCCTGGGTCGCGGAGTACTCCGCGACCGGCGAGCAGCTCTGGCTGCGCCAATTCGGCACGGGCGACACCGACCAGGTGTCGGGACTTGCGGCGACCGCGACCGGGGTCGTGGCCGTGGGCTTCACGGGCGGTGCCCTGGCGGGCCAACAGTCGGCCGGCGGAAACGACCTGTTCGCCGCCGCGTTCTCGGCGACCGGTGACCCGCAGTGGACCACGCAGACCGGCACCGTCGGCGACGATCGTGCCGCCGCCGTCACGATCGGCTCCGACGCGCGGGCCCTCGTCGTCGGCCACACCAGCGGGGCCCTCGGCTCGCCGGCCGGTGGCGTCGACGTGTTCACCGCGGTGATCGACGCGTCGGGCGCCGTCGAGGGCCTCGGGCAGTTCGGCACCCCGCAGCGCGACGGTGCGGATGTCTACGACGAGGCGAACCTGTTCGTCGCGCCCGGGGCATCCGGTGTCGCGTGGGTGCAGGGCGTCACCTACGGCGCGATCTCGGGGGCGACGAACACCGGCGGAGCCGACGTGTTCCTCACGAGCGTGCCGTTCGCCGCGAACGACGGCGGAGGCGGCTCGGGAGGGCAGCCGGGCGACGGCGGCGGTGACGGCAGCGCACCCGGTGCCGGGCCCGGGGCGGGTGCCGGCGGCACGGGGGGTGCCTCCGTCACGGGCGCCGGCTCGTCGGGTGCGCTCGGCGCCACCGGGCTCGAGGTCGCCCGCTGGGCTGCCGTGGCGCTGCTCATGATCGGGGCGGCGACCGGCCTGCTGCTGGTGCGCCGCCGGCTGCAGCCCCAGCACCACTGACACCGAACGCACGGTCTTTGCGGGCCGGCAAGATCGGGCGAACTTTCGCGCAACATCCGCCGCGCGCCGGTCGGCCGGCCCGCAGGATGGGAGTGCCCGGTCGCAGCGCGCAACACGAATGGTTAGGTGCCAGCTGCCGACGCGACCGGGCTCCACTCCACCGTGCCCCCCACGCGCCGGCCCCCACCCAGCCGTGCTCGTGCCGAGCTCAGGTCAGCTCGACCACCTTGATCGCCGACTCGGTCTCGGCCGCGTGCTCGCTGCCGCTCGTGAATGCCTGCGCCGTGTAGCGGCCGGGCGCCATCCGAAGCCCCTCGTCGACCGTCGACGCGTGGAACCGGCCGTCGGATTCCGACTCCGTGTAGAGCAGGTAGTCCTGCCCGCTCTCGTCGAGCAGCTCCACCACGATCGGCACCCGGCGGGCGGGCGGGTCGAGCTGACCCCAGACGTAGATCGTGTCGCCGCCGGCCTCGGTGAGGAAGTCGATGGCCACCCGGGGAACCGCCCGCACCGGCGCCAGGATGCCGCCGATCGACCGGTATTCGTCGAGGTACCGCGTCCACCCCTCCACCGTCGGCAGCGCGAGACGCTCGCCGTGCCCGCGCTCGAGCCCCCAGGTCTGCACGTCGGTCCAGATGATCGTGCGTGCCATGGCCGCGCCGTAAGGGTCGAGCCAGACGTACGAGCAGTCGACCACCGCGTGCCAGGCCTCGGGAAGATGCCGCACGAGCAGCTCGATGCGTTTCTGGATGCTGAACGGCGACCGCACCTCGGCCTCGAGCACGACCGGCTCGTGCGACGACGACGATGCGCTGTCGAACACCGCCACGTTCTCCTGCGCCCGGTTGTTGCCGGTGGCGATCTCGCCGAGCTGCGGCAGCACGGCCACCGAGATGCAGGTGTGCGCGGCCACCTCGGGCCGCCAGTCGAAGCCCACCACCACGTCGCCGTTGCCGGGGATGCTGGCCACGTTCTTGGTGTCGAGGATCTGCCATTGGCCGTTGTCGCCGATGCCGGGCGGCCGGGTGATGTAGCACGACACCCAGACGTCGTTGGCGGGCAGCGGACCGGTGTTGCGCACCCGCGCGTAGATCGTGTTCTTGTGGCCCACCCAGGGCCGGTCGCCGCTCAGCACGGGCCGGCCGGGGTCGCCCGGCTCGTGGAACTCGTAGGCGCCCGCCGGGTTGCGGCGGGTGGAGTCGATCCAGATGTCGGTCGTCTCGTAGGTGTCGAGGTTCCAGGGCGTGATGGTGAGGTCGAAGGTGCCGTTGGGGTCGTCGGGGATGGGCTGGTTCCACTGCACCCGCACGCGGTAGACGAGCGGATCGGCCTGCACCATCGACTCGACGGTCACCACCAGGTGCCGGGCGGCATCCACCGCCTTCTCGCCCGGCTCGAGCGCACCCATCAACTGCAGCGGGCGTTCGAAGGTGTTGTCGACCACGCTCGTCGACTCGGTGGCGCGGATGACCACCACCCGGCCGGGCTCGCCGGGCCCGAGCCCGAGGTTCTGGTCGAACGGCAGCCCGGGCGGTGACGCCTGACGCACTTCGACCCAGTAGGTGAGACCGGATGCCGCCACGAGTCGCAGCGCGTGCCACCGATCGGGTCGGCCATCGGCGGCCGACCCGTGCGCCACGAGCTCGAAGGCCTCGTCGAGCGTGGAGGTCGGCGACCAGGCGAGCTGCTTGACGTTGTCGGCCAGCCCGTCGCCGACCGTCCACCAGCGCAGGATGTCGGTCGTGCGCTGTGCCGAGAAGAGGGGGCCCAGGCTGTGGTTGCCGCTGAGGCACCAGTTCTCGGCCGTGCCGGCCAGCACGGTGCCGTCGGCGTAGGCCTCCTGATAGATGTCGCCGATGCCGAGCCAGTGGATGAGCTCGTGCGCGATGCGGTCCCACGTGACCCCCGAGGCGATGTAGTAGACGCCCTTCGTGGCGTTGAACCTCTCGCGCACACCCGAGCCCGCGTCGAACCCGTCGGAGAGACCGCTCTGCCCGCGCAGGAACGGGCCGGTGACGATCACGACCAGTCCCTCGTAGCCGTCGAGCTCGGCGAGGGAGTGCCCGGTGGCATACCAGGCCCGCAACGCATCGATGTAGAAGCGGTTGTGGTCTTTGATCAGCGCCTGGCCGTCGATGGCGGTGCGCAGGGCGACACGGGCGCCGGCCAGATCGGGCTCCCACGCGGCATCCAGCTCGCCGCCGACGAGCGTCGGCTTCGACGGGTCGGCCGCGTTCACCGCGACGAGCACCGAGCCGCCGACCGCGACCACGACGTCGGCGCCGTCGACCGCCACCGCCAGCGCCGGTTTGCGGAACACGCGCGACCCCAGGCGCACCGGGTTCGAGAGGTCGCCGACGTCGGCGATCACCAGGCCGTCTTCGGCGGCGGCGAGGTAGGCCCGGCTGCCGACGAGCACGACCCGGCGCACCGACAGCGCCACGTTGAGGCGGCCGCGCTCGAGCACTCCACCGGCCGTCAGCTCCACGGTCGCGAGCCCGCCGCCGTCGGTGGCCACGGCGGCGGTGGTTCCCGCGATGTCGATGTCGGTGATCCAGGCGCCGAGGTCGATGCTGCCGATCGCGGAGAGTCCGCCGGTGGGCATGAGGGCGTCGACGCGCAGTTCGCTGCCGCGGTTCGAGTAGACCCGGCCGCCGGCGATGCGCACGGCCGTGGCCCACGCGGTGCCGACGGCCGGCCCGGCGTGCAGCACCGAGGGCGCCGCGGCGTTCGTCACGTCGACTGTCGCGAGGCCGGCGGAGCCGAGCGAGGCGACGACAGTGTTGCCGGCTACGTCGATCGCCCAGACAGGAGCGCCGAGCGCGACCGACCCCAGCAGCGCCGGCGAGGCGGGATCCGCCACGTCGTAGACGACGAGCGATCCCGCGCGGGTGCCGGCGAACAGGCGGCCGCCGACGCGGCGGAGGCTGAGCACCCCGCTGCCGTCGGGGTTCTGCCCCGGGCGATAAGTCCACGACAGGGGAGCGGGGTGCTCCACCGGAATCCACCCCGTCAGGCCGATGCCGCCATGGATGATGCTCGCGCCCTGGCGCGCGATCGATCGCGAGATGGCGAGAGAGCGCTGACGGGCGTCGTCGATGTCGCCCTGCTCCCAGAAGTAGCTGCGGCGATCCTTGGGCAACGCCACCCAGCCGGTGAGGTCGACCTTCCACGTGGTCGAGCCGTAGGAGGCGTCGTGCCAGTAGTCGCGGGCGGCATCGAAGGCACCGGTCAGGGTGCTGCGGAGCGCGGCGCGCTGAGCGGGGGTTCCGGGATCGTGGTCGAGCGGGTAGGCGAGGATGGTGAGGATGCGCTGATCCTGCTTGTTCGTCGCGGGCGTGCCGTTCTGCGGCCCGTGGAAGAACCGCGGCGCACCTCGGCCGGCGGGATCGTCAGGGTCGGGCCAGGCTGCCACGCGAAAATCGCCGCCGTCGGCGGTCTGTCCCTGGGCCTCGACGGTCACGGCCCCCGAGGTCGTCGCCTCGCCGGCCATCACCACCAATCTCGTGCCCGACGCCTCGAGCACGAGTGCGCGATCGCCGCCGATGGTCACGACGTTGCCGTCGCGGTCGGGCGCGAACGCCTTTCCGGTGATCTCGACCACCGTGCCGGGCCACCCCTCGCGGGGTGAGACATCCGAGATGCTGACGAGGGGCACGAGGGGATGGATCTTCTCCCACCGCACCCAGGGCCGGTCGCGCCACGCGCGGGACGCATCGATCATGCCACAGCCTCCTCCCCGAGGCCGCCACGGCGTCGTGCGCCGCCTGCGACCATGGTGGACCCGGCGGCACCGCCGTGTCGAGACCCCGGGCGGCCGCGCTACTTCAGCAGGCGGGAGAGCACGCGGTCGGCGAGCGGCTTGCCGCCCGTCTGGCAGGTGGGGCAGTATTGCAGGCTCGAGTCGGCGTAGGTCACCTGGCGCACGGTGTCGCCGCACACCGGGCACGCCTCGCCGGTGCGGCCGTGCACCTGCAGACCCGACTTCTTCTCTTTCTTGAGCTCGGAGGCCGCGAGCCCGTCGGCGCGTTCGATCGCCCCGCGGAGGGTGCTCTGCACCGCGGCGTAGAGCACCGACACCTCGGCCGGCGTCATGGCCGCGGGCTTGAAGGGCGACATCCGGGCGGTGTGCAGGATCTCGTCGGAGTAGGCGTTGCCGATGCCCGCGATGATCGACTGACTGCGCAGCACGCCCTTGATCTGAGAACGGCCGGCCGCCTGCAGGATGCCGGCGAACACGTCTTCGGTGAAGTCGTCGTCGAGCGGGTCGGGGCCGAGCCGCGCGACCCCGGGCACCTCGGCCGGGTCGCGCACCAGCGAGATGGCGAGACTCTTCTTGGTGCCGGCCTCGGTGAGGTCGAAGCCGGTGCCGTCGTCGAGCACCAGCCGCGCCGCGAGCGGGCCCTTGCCCGGCCGCCCCGAGGGTGGCGGGGGAGGCCCGTCGCGCCAGCGGAGCCAGCCGGCGCGCGCCAGGTGCATCAGCAGGTGCACGTCGCCGATCTCGACGTCGAGGAACTTGCCGTGCCGCGACACCGATCGCACGACCTGCCCGTGCAAGGCCGAGACGGGCGGGTCGAAGGTCTTGAGCGCCGCGAACGAGACCACGTCGAGGCGGTCGACGATGCGGCCGGTCAGGCGCGCACCGAGGTCGGCCACGAGGGCGTGGACTTCAGGCAGTTCGGGCACGCCACCAGTCTGCGCCCGGCCGCCGACATCCGCCCCCCTGTTCGCGGAAGGCGTGCTGCCGGGTAGCGTGGGCCAGATGAACTCCGAGACCTGGTTGCCCGTGGCCGACGGCGTCTTCCAGAGGCGCTACGACCCGCTCGACGTGTCGGTCGTGGCCATCGTCGGCGACACCGGCGTGACCGTCGTCGACACCCGCAACAACCCGGCCGAGGCCGACGAGATCGTCGCCGACGTGCTGAGCGCGTTCGCCGCGCCCATCGTGGCGGTGATCAACACCCACGCGCACTACGACCACACCTTCGGCAACCAGCGGTTCGTTCGCGCGCCGGGCTTCGCCGGGGTGCCGATCTACGGCCACCAGCTCATCCCCCGGCACTACGAGCGGTTCGAGGCGCCGCGGCTCGAGGCCGCCCAGGCCGACCCCGCGCGCGAACCCGGCAAGCGGTGGGCCGACGTGCAGCTCACGCCGCCGACCGAGCTCATCGGCGGGCCCGTCACCATCCACCCGGGCGGCCGCGAGATCGAACTCGTGCCGATCGCTCCCGGGCACACCGACACCGATCTCGCGATCTTCGTTCCGGATGCCGCCACCTGGCTGCTCGGCGACGTGATCGAGCAGTCGGGCCCGCCCATGTTCGGGTCGGGATCGTACCCGCTCGGCTGGCCCGACGCCCTCGACGAGCTGCTCGAGCGCATCGACCCGGGCGCCGTCATCGTTCCGGGCCACGGCTCGCCCGTGGACCGGGCGTTCGTGGTGCGGCAGTCGGCGCAGCTGCGGGCGGTGGCAGAGCTGATCCGGGCGTCGCACGCCGCCGCGACTCCGGTCGCCGACGTGGTGGTGCCGGCCGCCCTCGCCGAGCTCTGGCCCGATGGGTTCATGCGGTCGGCGCTCGAAGCGGGGTACGCCCAGCTCGACGAGTCGCCCGGCGGCGCGTAGCCGCGGCGCCACGGCTGCCGCGGCTGCGTCGGTCTGACGGTGGCCTTCCGCGCGCCCGCGCACCGGTTCTACGATGGTGCCACCGCTCACGAAGGAGTCCGCAATGTCGCAGAAGATCAGCACCTTCCTCTGGTATGACACCGAGGCCGAGCAGGCGGCCGAGTTCTACGTGTCGCTGTTCGACGACTCGCGCATCCTCAACGTCACCCGCTACCCCGAGGGCAGCCCGATGCCCGGCGGGGTCGCGCTGGGCGTGGAGTTCGTGCTCGCGGGCATCGAATACCAGGCGCTGAACGGGGGCCCGGGGCATCCGTTCACCGATGCCGTCTCGATGTTCACCCGGGCCGACGACCAGGCCGAGATCGACCGGCTCTGGAACGCGTTCACGGCCGACGGCGGAGAGCCGGGGCCGTGCGGCTGGGTGAAGGACCGCTTCGGGCTGTGGTGGCAGGTCGTGCCGCAGATTCTCAACGTGCTGCTCGCCGACCCCGACCCGGCGAAGGCGTCGGCCACGTTGCAGGCGATGCTGGCGATGTCGAAGCTCGACATCGCCGAGCTGCGCGCGGCGCACGACGCCGGCTGACCTACCAGCGCACCCCGCCGGCGCACCCCGGCGCCCCCGCTATTTGCGACTGGCGCGGTTGGCGAAGCGCTGCTGCAGCAGCACGGCGATCACGATGATCACGCCCTTGGCGATGGCCTGCACCGACGTCGAGAGGTTGTTCTGGGTGAACACGTTGGTGAGGGTCGAGAAGATCAGCACGCCGAGCACGGTGCCCATGATCGTTCCGCGGCCGCCGACGAGCAGCGTTCCGCCCACCACCACCGCCGCGATCGCGTCGAGTTCGTAGAGCGTGCCGTGGGTGGAGGTTCCCGCCGTGGTGCGGGCGAGCATCATCACGCCCGCGATGCCGGCGGTGAGGCCCGACAGCACGTAGAGGTACATCATGTGGCGCTTGACCTTGATGCCCGCCAGGCGCGCGGCCTCGAGGTTGCCGCCGATGGCGACCGTTCGGCGGCCGAAGGTGGTGCGGTTGAGCAGGAACCAGCCGGCGAGCACCACGATCGCGAAGATCCAGATCAAGATGGACACGCCCAGGATGTCGCCGCGGAAGAAGTCGAGAAAGCCCTGCTGGCGCACGATCTGGGTGGTGCGGTTGGCGAGCACCTCGGCCAGGCCACGGGCCGCGACGAGCATGGCGAGGGTGGCGATGAACGCCACGACGTTGCCATAGGCGATCACGATGCCGTTGATCAACCCCGCTCCGGCCCCCACCGCGAGGGCGATGATCACCATGACGATCCAGTTCGACGCGTCGGCGAAGTTCTGCACCCACGAGAGCGTGGCGACCACGCTGGCGAGGCCGAGCACCGACCCGACGGAGAGGTCGATGCCGCCCGCGGTGATGACGAAGGTCATGCCGATGCTCACCACGCCGATGATCGAGGCGAACCGGATGATCGTGAGCACGTTCTCGACGTTGGCGAACCGGTCGCCCGCGGTGATGGTGCCGACGACGAAGAGGGCGAGCAGGGCGATGACGAGGCCGATGCTGCGGCCGGCCGAGCCGCCGAGCACGCGGTTCAGCACGCTGCGCTTCTCGTCGTGCGGCGGAAGCCCGCCGGCGACGTGCCCTTCGCCCGCCAGCGCGGCCTGGGCTTCTGACGAGTTCTGCTCGCTCACGCGGCACTTCCTTTCATGACCAGGTCGAGCACGCCGTGCTCGTCGATGTCGCTCGCGTCGGTGGTGTGGATGACACGGCCCTCGGCGACCACGAGAACGCGGTCGGAGAGCCCGAGCACCTCCTCGATCTCGCTCGAGATCACCACGATCGCCGTGCCCGACGCCGCGAGCGACCGGATGAGGCTGTAGATCTCGGCCCGGGCGCCGACGTCGACGCCGCGAGTGGGTTCGTCGAGCAGCAGCACCCTGGTGCCGTGCACGAGCCACCGGGCCAGCAGGATCTTCTGCTGGTTGCCGCCCGAGAGGGTGCGCGCCGGCCGGTCGGGATCGGCCGGCCGCAACTCGAGGCCCTCGAGCTGCGTGCGGGCCACCTGGCGCTCGGTGCGCTCGTTGAGGAAGCCGAGTCGGGCCCAGCGGCCGAAGCTCGCCAGGGTGACGTTGCGGTAGACCGGTTCGTCGAGGATGAGCCCCTGACTCTTGCGCTCCTCGGGTGAGAGCCCCATGCCGGCGTGCACCCCGGCCCGCACCGATCCCGGTTCGACGGGCGCGCCGTCGACCTCCACGGTGCCCGACGTCTGCTTGCGGGCTCCGTAGACGGTCTCCATGATCTCGGACCGGCCCGACCCCACGAGGCCCGCGAGGCCCACGATCTCGCCGGCGCGCACGTCGAAGCTGACCTCGTCGAAGATGCCGCGCAGCGCGAGGCCTTTGACCGAGAGCAGCACGGGGGCGTCGGCCGCGACGGGCACGGCGGGCGGAAAGACGTTCTCGACCGTGCGGCCGGTCATCAGGCGGATGAGGTCGGCGGTGGGCGTCTCGGCGACGGCGAGATTGGTGGCCATGGTGCGGCCGTCTTTGATCACCGTGATGCGGTCGCCGATCGCCCGGATCTCTTCGAGCCGGTGCGAGATGTAGATCACGGCGATGCCGTCGGCCGTGAGTTCACGCACCACGCGGAAGAGGTTCTTCACCTCTTCGGAGTCGAGCACCGCCGACGGCTCGTCCATGATGATGAGCTTCGTGTCGTGGCTGAGCGCCCGGGCCATGCTGACGATCTGCTTGTTCGCGGCCGACAGTGTGCCGACCTCGCGGTTCGACGAGATGGTGCCGTGACCGAGCCTCGTCATGATCTCGTGGGCCCGCCGGCTCGTGCGCCGGCGATCGGTGACGCCCGCCCGGGCGAACTCGTGGCCCAGAAAGATGTTCTCGGCCACGGTGAGGCCGTCGACCACGTCGAGTTCTTGATACATCGTCGCGATGCCGAGGCCCAGGGCGGCCACCGGGTCGGAGATCGTGGTCGCCTCGCCCTGCCACACGAACTCGCCATCATCGGGCTGGTAGACCCCGGAGAGCGTCTTGATGAGTGTCGACTTGCCGGCGCCGTTCTGACCGAGCACACAGTGCACCTCGCCCGGCAGCACCTCGAGATCGACCCCCTTGAGGGCCTGGACACCGGCGAAGGATTTCGTCAGTCCGCGCACTTCGAGCAGCGGCATCCCCTGGTCGACATTGATCATGATCGCAAGCTAGCAGAATTGTTCGCGGCACGCATCAAATTAGGCTCAAGCCGCCGACAACCCATGTTTCACGCGGAATTTGAGCGCATCAAAATCGTTAGCACGCGGCAATTTCTGAGGGCGACAAACCGAATTCGGTCTGTTATGTTGCATGAAACGTCAATGTGGACGAAGCAACGACGCACCTCCACGTTGGCGCGCAGACACCTGCACCCATCACTAGGAGGAACACATGCTTGCACCACGCTCGCTACGCAGCCGCTTGCTGCTCGCATCCGGAGCATCACTCGCGGCCGTCGCGCTGATGACCGGTTGCACCTCAGGAGGTTCCACGACCTCGACCGGCGCCGCCGCCGAAGAGAACACGGTCGAAGACAACGCGGCCGCGGGCGACACCATGACGATCGGCTTCTCGGGCCCGGCCGCCGACCACGGGTGGCTGGGCGCCATCAACTCCGCCGCCATCGCCGAGGCCGACAAGTACTCCGATGTGAACCTCGTCGTGGCCGAGGGTACCAACGACGCCAACCTGCAGATCAGCCAGGTCGAGACGTTCATCAACGACGGCGTCGACGCCATCGTGCTGCTGCCCACCGACGGCGCGGCGCTGACGGATGTCGCGATCAAGGCCATGGAGGCCGGCATCCCGGTCATCAACGTCGACCGCGAGTTCTCGAGCACGTTCGCCGCCCGCACCACCATCCTCGGCGACAACTACGGCATGGGGGTGAGCGCCGGCACCTACATCTGCGAGCAGCTCGAGGGGCAGGACGACGCGGTCGTGGCCGAGATCGCCGGCATCGACAGCCTGCCGCTGACCCAAGACCGCAGCCAGGGCTTCGCCGACGCGCTCGACGACTGCGGGCTCGAGGTCACCAATCGGGTGGCGGCCGACTTCACCGTGCAGGGCGGGGAGGCCGCAGCCTCGCAACTGCTGGCCTCGGCACCGAAGATCGACGCCATCTGGAACCACGACGACGACCAGGGCGTGGGTGTGCTCGCCGCCATCGACGCCGCGGGCCGCGACGAGTTCTTCATGGTCGGCGGCGCCGGTTCGGCGAACGTGATGCGCGCCATCCAGGCCGACGACACGGTGCTGAAGGCGACGGTCATCTACCCGTCGACGCAGGCAGCCGACGGCATCAGCCTGGCTCGCCTGATCGTGCAGGGCAAGGGCATGAGCGACCTGGTCGAGTCGGCCGTGCCGCGCAAGATCCAGCTCTACGCGCCCGTCGTCACCAAGGAGAACGTCGACATCTACCTGCCGAGCGCGTTCGAGTCGTAACCGGTGCGTGCGGTCGGTCGGCGCGCCCTGGTGCCGGCCGGCCCCCACCTGCCCCGTGACAACCAGTGAGGAAGAGACGAAGCGATGACGGCAGCATCACTCAGAGTGGCGATGGTGGGCAACGGCTTCATGGGGGCCGCTCATTCCCAGGGCTGGCGGGTCGCGCCGCGGTTCTTCGAGCTCGCAGCGACTCCTGAGACGACCGTGCTCGTGGGGCGCGACGAGCACCGCGTCGCCGCCGCGGCCGACAACTGGGGCTGGCACGAGACCTCGACGTCGTGGCGCGACACGATCGCCCGCGACGACATCGACGTGGTCGACATCGTCACCCCGGGCGACTCGCACGCCGAGATCGCCATCGCGGCGCTGGAGGCCGGCAAGCACGTGCTCTGCGAGAAGCCGCTCGCCAACACGGTGGCCGAAGCCGAGGCGATGGCCGCGGCGGCCGAACGGGCGACCGAGCAGGGCATCCGCGCGATGGTGGGCTTCACCTACCGCCGGGTTCCTGCCGTGACGTTCGCCCGCGATCTCGTGGCCGCGGGTCGCATCGGCCAGGTGCGCCAGGTGCGCGCGGTCTATCTGCAGGACTGGCTCCGCGACGCGGAGTCGCCCATGACCTGGCGGCTCGACAAGACCCGAGCGGGCTCCGGCGCGCTCGGCGATATCGGCGCGCACGCCGTCGACCTCGCCCAGTTCGTGACCGGCCGCCAGCTGGCGAGCGTCTCGGGTGTGCTCGAGACGCTCGTGGCCGAGCGGCCGCTGCTCGCCGAGGGGCGCGGCCTCTCCGGCACGGCCGCCGCCGAACGCGGGCAGGTCACCGTCGACGACGTCGCCCTGTTCACCGGGCGGTTCGACGACGGGGTGCTCGGCAGTTTCGAGGCCACCCGCTTCAGCACGGGCCGCAAGAACGCCCTGCGCCTGGAGGTGTCGGGGTCGGATGGCGCGATCGCCTTCAACCTCGAAGACCTCAACTCCCTGCAGTTCTACGACGCCACCGCCGACCCGGCCGTGCAGGGATTCACCAAGGTGCTCGTGACCGAACCCGAGCATCCGTATGTCTCGGCGTGGTGGCCGGCGGGCCACATGCTGGGTTACGAACACGGCTTCTCGCACCAGGCGCGCGACTTCGTCGATGCCATCGTGAGAGGCGAACAACCCCGGCCGTCGTTCGCCGACGGGCTGCAGGTGCAACGGGTGCTCGACGCCGTCGAGACCAGCTCGGGTGCCGGCAGCGCCTGGACAGCCGTCTGACCCCCACCGACCACACGAGGAGAACACCATGGCACGACCGATCACCCTCTTCACCGGCCAATGGGCCGACCTGCCGTTCGAGCAGGTGGCGCAGCTGGCGGCCGACTGGGGCTACGACGGCCTCGAGATCGCCTGCTGGGGTGACCACCTCGATCCGTGGCGGTGGAACGAACCCGGCTACGTCGAGGGCAAGCTCGCCGTGCTCGAGAAGCACGGGCTGAAGGTCTATGCCATCTCGAACCACCTCAAGGGGCAGGCCGTGTGCGACGATCCGATCGACCAGCGGCACCGCGACATCCTGCCCGACGTGGTGTGGGGCGACGGCGATCCCGAAGGCGTGCGTCAGCGCGCGGCCGAGGAGATGAAGAACACGGCCCGTCTCGCGGCCGCCCTCGGCGTGAAGACGGTCGTGGGGTTCACCGGGTCGAGCATCTGGAAGTACGTCGCGATGTTCCCCCCGGTGTCGCAACAGCTCGTCGACGCCGGCTACCAGGACTTCGCCGACCGCTGGAACCCCATCCTCGACGTGTTCGACGAGGTGGGCGTGCGCTTCGCCCACGAGGTGCACCCGAGCGAGATCGCCTACGACTACTGGACGACCGTGCGCACGCTCGAGGCGATCGGCCACCGGCCGGCCTTCGGCCTGAACTGGGATCCGAGCCACTTCGTCTGGCAGGAGCTCGACCCGGTGGCCTTCATCCTCGAGTTCGCCGACCTCATCTACCACGTCGATTGCAAAGACGTGAAGATGAACACCGGCAACGGGCGCAACGGACGGTTGAGCTCCCACCTCGCCTGGGCCGACCTGCGCCGCGGCTGGGACTTCGTGTCGACCGGGCACGGCGACGTGCCGTGGGAGAAGAGCTTCCGCGCCCTCAACGCCATCGGCTACGACGGGCCGATCTCGGTGGAGTGGGAGGACGCCGGCATGGACCGCCTGGTCGGCGCCCTCGAGGCCCTCGCCTTCGTGAAGAGCCTGGCGTTCGACGCGCCGAGCGCCGCCTTCGACGCCGCGTTCAGCACCCGATAGTCTGCCCGGGATGTTTGTGACTGAGCCCCCGATCTTCGGTTCGGCGAGCACGGCGACGACGAACGACCAGACCAGGCGCACCAACCTCTCGCTCATCCTGTCGCTCGTGCACCATCGCGGCAGCCTCACCCGGGCGGAACTCGCCCGCGTGACCGGTCTCAACCGATCGACGGTCGCGACCCTCACCGGCCAGCTCGGTGAACTGGAACTGCTCTACGAGACATCGCCGGGCACGAGCACCACGGTGGGCCGGCCGAGTTCGCACGTTCACGCGAACCCCGCGACGGCGGCCCTCGCCGTCAACCCCGAGATCGACGCCATCACGATCGGGCTGGTGGGGCTCGGCGGCCGTGTGATCAAGCGGATCCGCTATCCCACCCAGCGCATCCCGTCGGCCCAGGAGGCGACGAACATCGCCGCGGCCGTGATCGACGGCATGCGGGGCGAACTCGACTCGGTGTACCGGATCGTCGGCGTGGGGGTGGCGGTGCCCGGCCTGGTGCGGGCCGAAGACGGCCTGGTGACCTATGCCCCGCACCTCGGCTGGAACGACGAGCCGATCGCCCGCATGATCGCCGACGCCACCGGCTACCCGGTGTGGGCGGCGAACGACGCCTCGCTCGGC
Organism: Herbiconiux daphne; assembly: GCF_024979295.1. Lineage (GTDB taxonomy): Bacteria > Actinomycetota > Actinomycetes > Actinomycetales > Microbacteriaceae > Herbiconiux > Herbiconiux daphnes. Next base: position 684,762 of record NZ_JANLCJ010000001.1, read on the forward strand.
GCCGGTGGTGAGCTGCTCTTCGGGGCGGGCCGGGGCTCGATCGACCTGCTCTACCTCAACGGCGGTTCGAGCGGCATCGGCGGGGGAGTGGTGACCGGCGGGCAGTTGCTCACCGGCACCGACGGCTACGCCGGCGAGCTCGGTCACACTCTCGTGAACTCGGCCGGCGTGCGGTGCCATTGCGGGGCCATCGGATGCCTCGAGACCGAGGTGTCGCGGCAGCGCCTGCTCGACGCGGCTGGCCTCGACGTGGTGGGGCTCGACGGGGTGGGGCTCGACGGCGGCGACGGCGACGAACTCGAGGCCGCGCTCGCGGAATCGCGCGACCCGGCGGTGGGCGCCGAGGTCGACCGGCAGATCGGCTTTCTGTCGGTCGCGCTGCGCAACGCCGTCAACGTGCTGAACCCCGAGCGCATCGTGCTCGGCGGGTTTCTCGCCACGCTGCACTCGCTGGCTCCCGAGCGCCTCGCGCAGGCCGTTCGGGCCGATGCGCTCGACGGGCCCGCCCACGACGTGCACATCTCGGCTGCCGGGCTCGGCTCGAACCTGCTGATGATCGGGGCGGCCGAACTCGCGTTCTCGGGGCTGCTCGCCGACCCGGCCCGGGTGGCCGCGAAACCGAGCGGCCTGCTGGCGTCGGATGCCTGACGTGCAGGGCGGGCTGGGCGTGCCGCGTGTCGCCACCGGGCGCGCGGCGAATTTGTTGTTTCGGCGCTGATAATATCGAGGGCGTCCCTCACCACCGGGGGTCGACCTTCGAACATCGCCGGAATGACGGCTCGAGGACGGTGCGACGTGACGGCCCAGAACACAGCGAAATCTCCTCGCCGAAGCGGAGCCCGTGGCAACAGTCTCGACGACGTGCGCCGCAACAACCTCTCGGCCGTGCTGCGTCTCGTGCACGTGACCGGCTCGGTCACCCGGGCTCAATTGACGCGGGAGACCGGCCTCAACCGTTCGACCATCGGCGCCCTCGTCGGCGAGCTCGTGGAGCGCGGACTCGTCACCGAGACCGAACCCGGCACCACGCGTCAGGTCGGCCGGCCGAGCCTCGTCATCAAGCCGGGCCGGCGGGCCGTCGCCCTCGCGGTCAATCCCGAGCTCGACGCCGTGACCATCGGTCTGGTCGCGCTGGGCGGCCAGGTGATCAGGCGCATCCGTTACGACACGGTGCGCGTGCCTCCGGTGGAGGAGGTCGTCAACATCGTCTCGGCCGTGGTCGCCGGCATGCGCGGCGAGCTGGAGTCGTCGTATGCCACGGTCGGCGTCGGGCTGGCGGTGCCCGGGCTGATCCGCGGGCGTGACGGTCTCGTGAATCTCGCCCCGCACCTCGGCTGGCATCAGCAGCCGCTGGCGGAGATGCTGCAGCAGTCGCTGGGCTTTCCGGTGTTCGCCGCCAACGACGCCGCCGCGGGCGCTCTCGCCGAGAGCGTCTTCGGAGCGGGCCGGGGGGTGCGCAACCTCGTCTATCTGAATGGCGGAGCGAGCGGAATCGGCGGTGGGGTGATCGTCGACGGCCACCTGATGACCGGCGAGAGCGGCTACGCCGGCGAGCTCGGGCACACCCTGGTGAACAGCGCCGGTGTGCTGTGCCATTGCGGGGCCACCGGATGCCTCGAGACCGAGGTGACCCGTGCGGCCCTGCTCGAGGCGCTGCAGGTGCCCGGGTCGCGATCGGAGATGCTCGACGAGGCCCTGCGGGCGCGGTTCGCCGACCCGGCGGCGGTCGACCCGGCGCTGGCCGAGCTGGTGAACCGCCAGGCCGATTTCCTGTCGGTGACCCTGCGCAACGCGGTCAACCTCTTCAACCCCGAGGTCATCGTGCTCGGCGGGTTCCTGGGGTCGCTGTTCGAGGTCGCGGGCGACCGCATCGTGGATGCGGTGTCGACGTCGGCCATGCGCGGGCCCCGTGACTCGGTGCGCATCGTGCGGGCATCCCTCGGCCGCGATCTGCTCATGGTGGGCGCGGCGGAACTGGCGTTCGCGCCGGTGCTGGCCGACCCGGCGGGCAACGCGCCTCTCGTCGCCTGACGGCGGCGGTGCGTTCCTCCGGTGCCGGTCAGGGCAGGCGGCGCAGCGTGTTCTCGGGGTCGAGCTTCTGCAGCAGGGCCTGCATGATCTCGTCGAGCTGGGTGACCTGCTCGTCGGTCAAGCGGTCGATCACGTAGTCGCGCACTGTCTCGACATGGCCGGGCGCGGTCTGCACCACCTTCTGCCACCCTGCCTCGGTGAGGTGCGCGTTGGTGGCACGACGATCGGTCGGGCACGGCGAGCGCTCGACGAAGCCCCGGCTCTCGAGGCGGCTGACGACGTGCGAGAGCCGGGGCAGGGTCGAGTTGGTGGTGGCGGCGAGCGCGGTCATGCGCAGGGTGTGCTCGGGCGACTCGGAGAGCTTCGCCATCACCAGGTATTCGAAGTGGGTCAGCTGCTCGTCGTGCTGCAGCTGCGAGTCGAGCACGGCCGGAAGCAGCTCGACCACGGCTTCGAGACGGATCCACGCCCGTAGCTGTTCCGGCGTCAGCCAGCGTGCCCCATCCATGCTTCGATCATAAGTCTCTTGTCGAGACAACCTTTGCGTCGGATGTGCGATCTCTCTGCGACCGCCGTGGTCCCGCGGTCGCCGCGACGGCCGCGCTCACAGCACGAAGAGCATCTCCTGGTAGGTCGGCAGCGGCCAGAGGTCGTCGGAGACGATCTCTTCGAGGGCGTCGGCCGCGGCCCGCACCTCGGCCATGGCCGGCAGCAGCGCGCTGCGGGCGTGCTCGGCCTCGGCCAAGGCTTCGTGCCCGACGTCCGCCGCCAGGGCGGTGCGAAGGCCGGCGAGCGCGGATCGCAGCGCGGCGATGGGCGTCGACACCTCCTCGAGCGGCGCGAGGTCGACCTCGACACCGGCGGCCTTCAGCGCCGCGATGTTCGTGGCCACCTCGGTCTGGTGCCGCACCGCCGCGGGCAGCACGACGGTCGCGCCGATCTCGAGTGTGAGCTTCGCCTCGACGGCGATCGTGAGCGTGTACTGCTCGAGCCCGATCTCGTAGCGCGAGTGCATCTCGCGGTGGTTGAACACCTTGTACTTCTCGAACAGCTCCAAGGCGGCCGGGGTGATGAGCTCGGGCAGCGCGTCGAGGGTGGTCTTGAGGTTGGCGAGCCCGCGCTTCTCGGCTTCGATCGGCCAGGCGTCGGCGTAGCCGTCGCCGTTGAACACGACGGCGCCGTGCTCGGTGATGATCTCGGTGAGCAGGGTCTGCACGGCCTCGTCGAAATCGGTGCCGGCCGCGACATCCGCTTCGAGCTTCGTGGCGATGTAGTCGAGCGAGTCGGCCATGATCGTGTTGATCGTGACCATCGGGCCGCTGACCGTCTGCATCGAGCCGGGTGCCCGGAACTCGAACCGGTTGCCGGTGAAGGCGAACGGGCTGGTGCGGTTGCGGTCACCCGGGTCGGTCGGCAGCACCGGCAGGGTGTCCACGCCGATGGTCATCGATCCCTTGCCCTTCGAGCTCGTGGCCGGGCCCTTGGCGATCTGCTCGAAGATGTCGGCGAGCTGGTCGCCGAGGAAGATCGAGATGATGGCGGGCGGGGCCTCGTTGGCGCCGAGACGGTGGTCGTTGGTGGCGGAGGCGACGGATGCGCGCAGCAGGCCCGCGTATTTGTGCACGGCCCGGATGACGGCGGCGCAGAACACCAGGAACTGGGCGTTGTCGTGCGGGTTGTCGCCCGGCACGAGCAGCGAGCCGAGCTCGGAGTTGCCGAGCGAGAAGTTGACGTGCTTGCCCGATCCGTTGACGCCCTGGAACGGCTTCTCGTGAAAGAGGCACTCCATGCCGTGCTTCTTGGCGATGGTCTTGAAGGTGGTCATGAGCAGCTGCTGGTGGTCGGCGGCGATGTTGCCGCGCTCGAACATCGGCGCGATCTCGAATTGGCCGGGAGCGACCTCGTTGTGCCGCGTCTTCGCGGGGATGCCGAGCTTGAACAGCTCGCGCTCGGTGTCCATCATGAAGCCGAGCACGCGCTCGGGGATGGCGCCGAAGTAGTGGTCGTCGAACTCCTGGCCCTTCGGCGGCTTCGAGCCGAAGAGGGTGCGGCCCGAGTTCACCAGGTCGGGGCGGGCGAGGAAGAAGTGGCGGTCGACCAGGAAGTACTCCTGCTCGGGTCCGCAGAACGACACGACCTTCTTGGTGTCGGTGTGGCCGAAGAGTCGCAGGATGCGCTCGGCGTGCTCGCCCATCGCCTGCTGCGAGCGCAGCAGCGGCGTCTTGTGGTCGAGGGCCTCGCCGGTCATCGACACGAACACGGTGGGGATGCACAGGGTGTTGCCATTGGGGTTCTCGAGCACATAGGCCGGGCTCGTGACATCCCAGCCCGTGTAACCGCGGGCCTCGAACGTGTTGCGCAGGCCGCCGTTGGGAAAGCTCGAGGCGTCGGGCTCGCCCTGGGTGAGCGTCTTGCCGGCGAACTCGGCGAGGGCGGTGCCGTCGCCGACAGGCTCGAAGAAGCTGTCGTGCTTCTCGGCGGTGAAGCCGGTGAGGGGGTAGAACACGTGGGCGTAGTGGGTGGCGCCCTTCTCGAGTGCCCAGTCCTTCATGGCGCTCGCCACCGCGTCGGCCACGAGCGGGTCGAGGGTGGCGCCGTGCTCGATGGTCGACATGACCGACTTGTAGACCGACTTCGGCAGGCGCTTCTGCATCACGACCTGGTTGAAGACGTTCTCGCCGAACACCTCGCCCGGCGCCTCGGTGTCGATGAACACGGCCGCGGGGGGCACGTAGGCCTCGACATCACGGATCGCTTGCAGGCGCACGGTATTTCCACTCACGGGTCATCTCCCTCGACGCGGCGCTGGGTAGTCCGCCGGGTGCGGTGCCGCTTCGTTCACCCTAGGGATGCGGCGTGGCGGGGCTGTTTCGGGCGTGTGACGGTTTCGGTCCTCGTGGCAGGCCGGTGGCGCTCGTTCGGGGGTGGGCGGGCGCCGGCTCGGTTCTCGCGTCGGCTGTGCCGCTACCGGGTGAGCGACACGAGTGCCCACTGGCGCACCTGGCCGAAACGGGTGGCGGCGCAGGTCGACAGCAGGCGATCGGAGAGCTCTTCGGCGAGTTCGATGGTGATGGGTCCGGCGGCATCCGTCAGCGTCACCGTCCAGGTGCCGTCGTCGTGCCACTGCTCGTCGATCGGTTCGTAGGCGCTGAGGCGGTCGTCGCCGAAGTGCTCGCGAGCGTAGTGCTGGGCGGCCTGTGCCGGGTGCGACAGCGAGCTGCGGCCGCGGAAGTACTCCTCGACCACCCGGCCCTCGCGGTAGGCGTCGGCGATGCCCACCGCGTCGGCGTCGTCGACCCGGCCGTAGTAGAGCCCGTGCGGCAGCAACACCATGGTGGCGGCGAAGCGGTCGCCGCCGAGGTGCGAGCACTCCCAGGTCTCGTCGGGATGCGCGTCGGCGAGCTGCCGCACCGCCTGCCGGCCGCGCACCGCGCAGCACTGGTCGTGCCGGCCATGGGCGCACACGGCGTAGATCGGGGCGTCGGAGGCGACTCCCGTGGAGCCGTCGAGCGGCACGTCGAGCAGCTTCTCGGGGGAGTCGACCTCGCCCCAGCGCACCTGCTCGTGGCCCGGCCGGGAGTCGACGAACGCCCACTTCCAGGTGGTCTGCGGGGTGCGGCGCCCGGTGCGCCGGATGGCGAGCGGGCGCATCCCGGCCGCCTCGATGCGCGTCACGAGCGCGCGGCCGAGCTCAGCGTCGAAGGGCGGATCGAGAAGCGCCTTCGCCCCCCACGCCGCCGCGTTCTCGATCAGGAACCACTGCATGCCCCGCGACCCCGTGGCGAACAGCGGATCCACCCTCTCCCGCGACCGATCGCTGCACGGCAGCCACTCGGGCACCCCGTCCTCGTCACTCATGCGCCGCCCCGCCCCCGGCCGCGCGCGCGCCCGCCGCGGCTCGCCCGTCGCCGCTGACCCGTCGCCCGCCGCCAGCTCCCTCGCGCCCCGCCGCCGGGAGGCCGTCCCCCGCTCGGGAGGCCAGTATGGCCGCCCGAACGCGGCGGCGCGTGTGCTGGCCTCCCGTAAGAAGGGCGGGTGGCTCCGTCCCGAGCAGGCCGGCCCGCCACAGCGCTGCCGCGGTGGGGAGGCCAGCGACTGCTACCGTCGGGAGGCCGTTCCCCGCTCGGGAAGCCAGTATGGCCGCCCTAGCGCGGCGGCGCGTGTGGTGGCCTCCCGAAAGAAGGGCGGGTAGCTCCACCCCGAGCGGCTCGGCCAGCAGTGCGGCCCCCGCCGTCGGGAGGCCGTTCCCCGCTCGGGAGGCCGGAGTGGTCGCCCGAAGGACGGGGGGCGCGGGGTGGCCTCCCGAAGGGAGAGCGGGGAGGGGGCCCTCGGGGGGTGCCGCCGAGGGCGACGGATGGCGCGGGGGCCGCATCAGGCCGGAACCAGGATGCCCTCGCGCAACAGGCGGCGCACCACGACCACGGCGTCGTCGACGTCGAGGCCCGGCAGGTCGGCGAGCAGCACGTCGCCGCCGGCGTGCAGGCGTCGAACGGCGGCTTCGGCCTCGGCCGGCAGCGCAAGGGTCTTCGTGGGTGTCGTGATGCGCACGCGCGAGCCCGAACCGGTGTCGCTCACCGCGATGCGGGCCGAGAGCGAGCCCCGCCAGCGAACAAGGGATGTCCCGTCGAGCGCCGCGATCGCATCGACCGTCGCGAGCGGGGCCACCGGCTCGGGGCGCGTCGCATCGGCGAAGCGCGAGGCGAGGCTGCGCGAGACGAGGGCGGCGGGATCAGCAGCCCGGAAGACTTCGGGGGCGGCAGCGTCGTCGGCGACGTCGCGGGCATCCGGAATCGCCGACAGCGCGCGCACGAGATCGGCGACGGTCTCGTCGACGATCGGCCGCAGGGTCTCGGGGTCGGACCAGTCCACACCGAGCGGCAGCGACCCGCGAAGGCCGGCGACGTCGTCGAGCGTCGAGACGAGCGCCTTCACCACGTCGGCGCGCGTGTAGGCCGAGACGCCGATGGTGAGGTGCACGGAGGTTCCGCCGAGGGCTTCGGCGGAGTGGATCCAGCCGCGAGGAAGATAGAGGGCGTCGCCCGGTCGCAGCACGGCGTCGACGGCCGGCTCGTTGAGGGCTTCGCGCGCCACCGCCTGGCGGTGGTCGCCCCAGGGCTGGTTGCGCAACGGGTCGGGGTGCACGGGGGAGTGGATGCGCCAGTGCTTCTCGCCCGCGATCTGGAGCACGAACACGTCGTGCACGTCGTAGTGCGGGTCGAAACCGCGCGACGAGGCCGGTGTGACGTAGGCGTTCACCTGAGTCGGATGCCCGAGGTCGTCGACGAGGCGCCGGGTGAAGTCGATCAGCGGCGGCCACAGCCGGTGCAGCCCCTGCAGCACGATGGTGGCGCCGTTCGCGAACTCGGCCAGCACCTTCTCGGAGCTCACCTGGTCGCCGATCTCGGCCCCGAAGCCGCCGGCCCCGGTGAACGACGCGGGCGGCAGAACACTGCCCTCGTGCGCCATGCGGATGAACGGGGTGCGGAGCCCGCGACGCGTCACGAGCTCGTCGACGACGGCTTCGCTGAACAGATCGTCGAACGGCTCGGCCAGGGTGGATGCCGCGGAGAGCAGCGGACGCCGGCCCCAGTAGTCACGGGCGAACTCGTCGGGCCCGACGTTGATGCAGCGAGAGAGCGCGGGCCGGCTGACCGACCCGCGCTCGATGTCGATCGTCAAGCCGACCCGTCGGCTCCGCCGTCGTGCCCACCGGGGTTCGCGCCACCGTCTGCGGTGCCTTCACCCTCGTCGGCCGAGCCGTCGGCTCCGCCGTCGTGCCCGTCGGGGTTGGCGCCGCCGTCTGCGGTGCCCTCGCCACCCGCGGCCGAGCCGTCGGCTCCGCCGTCGTGCCCGCCCGGGTTCGCGCCGCCGTCGGCGGTGCCTTCGCCGCCCTCGGCGGGTTCGGTCGAGATGTCGTCGTCGTTGATTGCCATCGCGCAGGTTCTCCAATCAATAGCGACGGTGAGTGCCGTCGATTCGAGCGTACGCCGCGCCGCGCCGGCCGCACCACTCGGATTGGAGGAATGTTACGGCCGCGCATCCCCGGTCACGGCGGGCCGTAGAGGGTGGTGAGCTGGGCGGCGATGCGCGCGAGCTCGGCCCGCACCTCGCCGGGTTCGAGCACCTGCGCGAACGCACCCCAGCCGGCCAGCTGCCGAGCGATCATCGTGGCCGTCGGAGCCGAGACACGCACGCGGCTGCGCCCCTCCTCGAGCTGCTCGAGCACCTCGCATCCCAACCCGAACTGCGAGCGCAGGAACGACAGCAGAGGCGCCGCCACGATCACGATCGCCGAGACGGCGGTGCGCTCCGACTCGACGCCGGCGACCACGCGGTTCCAGGCGTCGCCCAGGTCGAAGTCGGCCGGCCGCTCGATCGGCGCATCCGTCAGCACGAGCGAACGGATGCGGTCGACCCGGAAGGTGCGCTCGACCAGGCCGCCGTCGGCGAGGGTGGTCGAGCCGATCGTGCTGCCGCGCGCGGCCGACGGCTCGACCCCGCCCACCAGGTACCAGACCTCGTTCTTCTCGACGAGCCCCCAGGGCGCCACCGCGTAGTCGGCCTCGGGGCTCGACCAGCCCGCGTAGCGGAGTCGCACGGCCACGCGCCGCACGACGGCCGCCTGCAGGTCGTCGAGGAACTCCGGTCGCGCGCGTTGCGATCCGCCCCACGCAGCCGGATCGACGAGCACGGCGCCTGCCGCCGCCTCGGCGTCGGCGCGGAAGGTGGCCGGCAGGGCGCGCACGAGTTTGCGCAGGGCGGCCTTCGCCGCGGGGTCGATGGCCGCGGCCGGCCCGAGCAGCAGGAACAGGGACTGAGCCTCGGGCGACGACAGCCCGCTCAGGTCGGTGCGCGCACCCCCGAGCAGCGACCATCCTCCGCCGCGACCGGCCTGCGGATAGACCGGGATGCCGGCACTCGACAGTGCCTCGAGATCGCGCCGGGCCGTGGCGAGCGAGACTTCGAGCTCCTCGGCGAGCTCGGCGGCGGTCACCCGGTCGCGCGCCTGCAACAGCAGCAGGGTGGCCACGAGACGATCGGCGCGCATGTTCTCATTCTGCTCAGAAAAGTAGTCAATTGATGAGCACTTTGGCGGAGCAGACTGGTGCGATCACCTCAAGAACACCCAGACGAAGGAGAAGGAACCATGTTGCGAGGACTGTCCACCGTGAGCTTCTGGGCCGCCGACCTCGACGCCGCCGAAGCCTGGTACGCCGACGCGCTCGGGATGCCCGCCTACTACCACGTGCCCGGATACGTCGAATTCCGCGTGGGCGACTTCGAGCACGAGCTCGGCATCATCGACGCCGCCTACGCTCCGGCGACCCGCACCGACGGGCTCGGCGGCGAGATCGTGTACTGGCACGTCGACGACGTCGACGCCGAACTCGCCCGCTTGATCGATCTCGGCGCCACGCTGCACGAGGGAACGGTCGAACGCGGGCCCGGCTTCGTGACCGCATCGGTGATCGACCCGTTCGGCAACATCCTGGGCATCATGTTCAACGCGCACTACCTCGAGCAGGTCGCGGCGCATCCGGCGACGGCTTGAGCGCCGCCGACGCACTCGCCCGCGCCTTGATCGCCTCGATGACGTCGGTCTTGGCGTCGGCGTAATCGTTCATGTCGAGCCACGGCCGGTCGAGCAGGGTGCGCTTGGTGCGCTCGTAGAGGGCGCGGTCGCCGGCATCCGATCGCAGGTGATCGCGCAGCAGAAGATAGTCGCCGATCGCGGGGTCGCCGCGCTCGTAGACGTGCACGTGCACATCGCGGGCCGGCGTGCGCACGAGGCGGTGTCCGGGCTCGCGCACCCGCAGCTCGTAACCGGCGGCGAGCAGAGGGGCGAGGTAGAGCTCTTCGGCGGTGATGTCGTCGACCGCCACGACGATGTCGACGATCGGTTTCGCCGCAAGCCCCGGCACCGCCGTCGAACCGATGTGCTCGATCGTGAGTGCGGCACCTGCACCGGCACCCGTACCGGCATCGCCGCCGCTGTCGCGCTCCGCCACCGCCGCCCGGATGCGCGCCCGATGCTCGAGGAACACCCCCGGCCAGCGCGCATCATAAGCCTGCAACTCGACCTCGACCGGCTCGGGCCCACCGACAAGCTCGACCGTGGTGACATCCGGATGCCGCCGCTCACGCCTCTCGCTCACGACGCCGCCCTCGCCGCCGAGGGGTCGCTCCGCTGCGCGCTGACCAGCCGGTGCAGGCGCTCCCGCGCGCTGCGCAGCTCGGTGAGGAGGGTGACGTCGTCCGGCCCCCGCAGCCACGCCTCCATCGACGAGTCGAACAGCACCGAACCGACCGAGGCGGCGAGTGCCGCGTCGTCGTCGGCCGCACCCCCGGCGACGAGGGCGTCGCGCATCGCTTCGGCGAGTGCCGCCGATTTCAGCAGCTCCCGCTCGCGCAGCTGCGGCTCGGACCGCACGATGGCCCGCCGGGCCAGGATGTCGCCACGCCACCTCTCGAGGTCGCCCGCGGCGACCGCCTCGAGCCCGTGCAGCACGAGCGCCATCGGGTCGAGACCGGCGGGTGCCTCGGCGAGAAGGCCGGCCACCACGGCGGGGAATTCGCGTTCTCGCAGGAACAGCACGTCGCGTTTGTCGGCGAAATGGCGAAAGAACGTGCGCGTGGTGAGCCCGGCCCGCGCGGCGATGTCGGGCACCGTCGTGGCGGTGTAGCCGCGCTCGGAGAAGAGCTCGATCGCCGCTCGCTCGAGCCGAAGCGCGGCGTCGGGTGCCCAGCGTGCCATGCATCGACTCTAATCGATGGCACGACGTGTCATCAAGACGTATGATGGCATCACGTGTCATCACTTCGATGGCCAACCGGTCGCCGCCCACCAGTCAGCGACACCGATCACCGACAACCGACCCGACAACCGACCCGACGCCCGGAAGGCCCCGATGCCCCAGAACTCCGCCGCATGGCTCCCCTCCGCTCGAGCCGACCTCGTCGTCGGCCCGGCCGACCGCCGCGAGCCCGGGCCGGGCGAGCTCGTCATCCGCAACCGCGCGGTCGCCGTCAACCCCCTCGACGAACTCAAGCAGTGGACGGGCGACCTGATGTATCGCTGGCTGCCGTCACCCGCCATCCTCGGCGAAGACGTCGCCGGCGAGGTCGCGGCGGTCGGTGCGGGAGTCGACCGTTTCGCGGTCGGCGACCGGGTCGTGGCCTACGCCGTGGGCATGGAGCGCGGGCGCCGGCACGAGGCCGAGGGCGGTTTCCAGCTCTTCACCGTGGTGCGCGAAGACCTCGCGGCCCGAATGCCTGACGATCTGGCCTTCGAGCAGGCGGCGGTGCTGCCGCTGGCGCTCTCGACGGCGGCGACCGCCCTCTTCCAGCGTGACCACCTCGCGCTCCCGCATCCCTCAGCGGTGCCGGTGCCCACGGGCAGAACGGTCGTGATCTGGGGCGGTTCGACGAGCGTGGGCAGCAACGCGATCCAGCTGGCCGCGGCATCCGGGCACCGCGTGGTCACGACCGCCTCGCCTCGCAACCACGACCGCCTGCGCGAGCTCGGCGCCGACCTCGCGATCGACTACCGCAGCCCACGGGCGCTCGCCGATGTCGTCTCCGCGGTCGGAGGGGCGGATGTCGCGGGCGTGCTGGCGGTCGGCCGCGGCTCTGCGGAGCCCTCCGTGGCTGTCGCGGCCGCCACCGGTGCCCGGCGGGTCGCCCTGGCGAGCCCGTCGGTGTCGTTCGGCGCCCTGCCGCGTCGCGCGGGCCCGAGCGCGGCGTTCGTGCGCACGATGACGGCCCTGGTGGCGCGCAACATCGCCCTGCAGGTGTCCGCGCGCCGCGCGGGAGTGCGGGCGCGGTATGTCTGGGGCAGCTCGCTCATGACGAACGACGTCGGCCCGATGCTGTGGCGCGACTACCTGCCCGCCGCGCTCGCCGAAGGGCGCCACGTCTGTGCGCCGACGGCCGAGGTGGTGGGCGACGGGCTCGAGTCGGTGCAGCCCGCCCTCGACCGGCTGCGTGCCGGTGTCTCGGCACGCAAACTCGTCGTGCGCCTCTGACCGCTCACTCGCCGCCGCCGCCCGCCCTGCGCCGCGAGGGTCCGCGGGCGACGAGATACAGGATGACGCCGAGCACCAGAAACGCGGCGCCGAACGCCCACACGATCGGCTCCTGCTGGGTCAGCAGCAGAAGGCACGAGGCCACGCCGAGAACGGGCACGGCGGTCCAGACCCGGAAGTGCTTGTGCTCGACCGTGTCTTTGCGCAGCACGAGCACCGCCACGTTGGTGCTGATGAACACGAACAACAACAGCAGCACCACGGCCGATGCGAGCGTGGTGAGGTCGCCCACGAGCGTGAGCAGCATGGCCAGCACGGTCGTCGCCACGATCGCCACCCAGGGTGTGCGGCGACCGGGCAGAACCCGTGCCAACACGCCGGGCAGCAAGCCCTGCTCGGCCATGCCAAAGGTGACCCGGCTCGTCATGATCATCGTCAGCAGGGCCCCGTTAGCCACCGCGATGAGTGCGATCAAACTGAACAGCCACGGCGGCACGGCGACACCCGTCGCGGCGACCACCGCGAGCAGGGGTCCGGATGACGCGGCCAGCTCGTTCGCGGGCAACGCGATCGCCGATGCCAACCCGACGAGCACGTAGACGACCCCGGCCATGATCAGCGCACCGAACAGGGCGCGAGGGTAGACCCGTGACGGGTCGCGCACTTCTTCGGCCACGTTCGCCGACGTCTCGAATCCCACGAACGAGTAATAGGCGATGATGGCCCCGCCGAGCACCGCGAGCCCGGGAGTGGTGCCCTCGGGGAACTCGGTGACGCGGGTCACATCGCCGCCGCCTCCGCCGAGCATGAGGCCCACGGCGGCGATCACGATCACGAGGCCCGACACCTCGATGACGGTCATGACCAGGTTGCTCTTCACCGACTCGCTGATGCCGCGTGCGTTGAGCGCGGCGACCAGCACGAGGAAGACCATCGCGGTCGGGATGGTGGGCAGGGGCAGGAACGTCTGCAGGTATTCGCCCGCGAACGCGATCGCCAGGCCGGCCGCGCTGGTGACGCCGGCGGCGAGCATGCTGAAGCCCACCAAGAACGAGACGATCGGCTTCGTGAACGCGCGCTGGGCGAAGATCGCCGCTCCACCCGCTTTCGGATACTTCGTGACGAGCTCGGCGTAGGAGCCCGCTGTGAGCAGGGCGAGCAGCAAAGCGAGCGCCAGGGGTGCCCAAAGGGCACCGCCGACCTCGCCCGAGAGCACCCCCATGAGCGCGTAGATGCCCGCTCCGAGAACGTCGCCGAGGATGAACAGGAACAGCAGCGGCCCGGTGATGCGCTGGGCGAGCTTCGACGGGCCGCCGCCCGAACCGACCGAACCGACTGAACCGTCCGCGGCGGAGGCGGATGCAGTGGTAGCGGCAACGGCGCCGCCATCGGCGCCGCCCGAGCCCGCGGCAGTGCCGCCCGAGCCCGCGGCACCCGCGCCCCCCTCGGCGCCGACCGGCGCGGTCACGCCCGACCGCCCCCTCGGCGCATCCGGGCGGCGGCCTTGCCGACCACTCGCACGGCCACGATGCCGGTGACGACCCAGGGGCCCGCGATGAGGATGGGGTCGATCCAGGTGTGACGGTTGTCGACCCGCTTCGAACCCCGCCGCGACGACAGGCCGTGCCGGCGGCCCTCGCTGAGGATGCCGGTCTCGGTGAGGGGGTTGTCGGGTCGACGGGTGGCGAACGACCTCAGGTGGTTGGTGATCGCATCCGCCCGGTCGCCGGCGATCAGAAGCAGCCAATGAGCGGCACGGGCTTCGCTGTAGCGATAGGCAGCCCGGCGGATGGCGCCCGAGATGCCGTGCAGCGGAGCCACGGTTCCGAACACGGGTGTGAGCATCGCGTGCTCGATCGACCGCTCCCGCGGCAGGAGTTCGGGCTGCCGGTCGGGAAACTCCCAGTGCGCCCCCGTCTCGTCGGGCGCGTATCGCTCGCGCGGCACGGAGGGGCGATCGGCCGGGTCGAGGTCGGCGCCCCAGCCGGGAATGCGGGCGCGCAGCTCGTCGCTCGTCTCGCGAACGGCGGGCTTGTCGGCGATGTACGGCCTGTGCAGATCCACGGTGTGCACTCCTTATGCGGCGTCGGTGGTGATGATGGTCTTGATGCAGCCGTCGAGCTTCGCCGAGAACATGTGGTAGCCCTCGGCGATGTGCTCCAGCGGGATGCGGTGGGTCACGATGTCGTTCGGCTTGAGGTGACCGTTCTTGATGTGCTCGAGCAGCCGTGGCCACTGCCGCTTGGCGGGAGCCTGATTCATCCGGAGCGTCAGCCCCTTGTTCATGGCGTCACCGAACTTCACGGCGCTGAAGATGGGGCCGTAGGCGCCCATCACCGAGACGGTACCGCCCTTGCGCACCGAATCGATGGCCCAGTTGAGGGCGATGGGGGAGCCGCCCTGCAGCTTGAGCTTGGCGGCCGTGATGTGCTGGGTGAGGTTGCCGTCGGCCTCGGCGCCCACCGCGTCGATCACGACGTCGGCGCCGAGGAAGTCGGTGGTGCGCTTCATCGTCACCACGATGTCGTCGTGCTCGGCGAAGTTGATGGTCTCGGCCTGCGCGAACTCGCGGGCCTTGGCCAGCCGGTACTCGAGGTGGTCGATCACGATCACCCGCCCGGCGCCCATGAACCACGCCGACTTCGCCGCGAACAGGCCTACGGGCCCTGCCCCGAACACCGCGACGGTGTCGCCCTCGCGGATGTCGCCGAGCTGGGCGCCGAAGTAGCCGGTGGCCAGCGCATCCGTCATCAGCAGGGCGTCTTCGTCGTCGAGCCAGTCGGGGATGACGGTGGGCCCGACATCCGCGAAGGGCACCCGCACGAACTCGGCCTGACCGCCGTCGTAGCCGCCGCAGGTGTGCGAGTAGCCGTAGATGCCGCCGACGGCCGTGGCGTTGGGATTGACGTTGTGGCAGTTCGAGAACAGGCCACGGGCGCAGAAGTAGCAGGAGCCGCAGTAGATGTTGAACGGCACCATCACCCGGTCGCCGACCGAGAGGTTCTCGACCGACGGACCCACCTCGTGCACGACTCCGATGAACTCGTGCCCGAAGGTGGTGCCCACCCGGGTGTCGGGCATCAGCCCGTGGTAGAGGTGCAGGTCGGAGCCGCAGATCGCCGCCTGCGTGACGCGGATGACGGCGTCGTTCGGGTGCTCGATGCGCGGGATGTCCTTCTCGTCGATGCGGATCTTGTAGGGCCCGCGGTAGACCATTGCTTTCACGGCGACTGCTCTCTGTGCGGTGGTTACTTGCCGGTGATCTTGTGCAGCAGGCCGGCGACGGGGCGCTGTTGCTCGCCCTGCTGAGCGGCCAGCACGATGAGCGTGCCGGTGAGCGCCGGGATGACCCACTGCAAGACCTTCTGCTTGCGCTGAGCGGCCGCGAGCTTCTTGGAGGCCTTCGCGTCTGGCTCGGTGACGCCCTCGCCGCCCTCATCGGCGTGCTTGCCGATGGTGGCGCCCAGGATGCCGGAGTAGAGGCTCGCGGCCGCGGCGACCCCCGTGATCACGAGCTTGACGCCGGTGTTCGTGCGCGCCTCGGGCTGGCCGGCCAGGCGTGCCTTGTTGCCGAGGATGAGGCCTGCGCCGCCGATGCCGTGGGCGATGATCGCCGTGAGCTGCACGGGTGCCCATTTCGCCCAGCCGAGCGACGACAAACTGAGGCGTTCGGTCGGGTCCGCCGCCTTGGCGGTGGCGCCGTTCAGGCCAACAGCTCCCATCAGGGTGCCGCCGAACCAGGCGGCGAGGCCGACGTCGTGGAGGGAGCGTACGAGCGTGTTGCGTTCTGACATGGTGTTTCCCGTCTTGAGGTCTGATTCTCACCATCGACCTGAAACGCAAAACGGCGACCCGGTTGACTCCGGCCCCGACTTGACGCAAGCACGGCGGCATCCGTAGGTCTCGTCGATCGAGCGGGCCGCGCGCTGCGGCACCTTCTGCGCCAGAAGGCAAGGGGGCGGCCGAAACCGGCGACGGGCCGAGAGTGGAGGGATGCGACACGGCGTCGCACCCCGACCGAAGGACTTCCCGATGAGCACCGACACCTCGCGCTCGAAGACCGACACGAACGCACCCGACCCGGATGACCCGCGCAAGCCCGACGGCCCCACCGACCTCGAGAAGCGCTCCTGGATGTACGTGCTGAAGAAGACCGCCCGCGAGTTCTCGGCCGATCAGTGCACCGACATCGCCGCGAGCCTCACCTACTACGCCGTGCTCGCGCTGTTTCCGGCGCTCATCGCGATCTTCTCGCTGCTCGGGGTGGTCGGGCAGGGCCAGGCGGCGGCGGATGCGATCCTCGGCATCGTCGACGACGTCGCACCCGGCGGAACGGCCGACATCGTGCGCGGCCCCATCGAGCAGTTCGCGTCGTCGCCGACCGCCGGCTTCGCGCTGGTCAGCGGTCTGCTCGTCGCGATCTGGTCGGCATCCGGCTACGTCACGGCGTTCAGCCGAGCGATGAACCGCATCTACGAGATCGACGAGGGCCGACCGTTCTGGAAGCTCAAGCCCGTGCAGTTGCTCGTCACGGTGGTCGCGCTCGTGCTCATCGTGGTCGCCGCCGTCATCCTCGTGGTGTCGGGCCCGGTGGCGGATGCGGTCGGATCGGCGCTCGGCATCGGCGAGACCGCCACCGTGGTCTGGTCGATCGCGAAGTGGCCGGCGCTCGCACTGGTGCTCGTGCTGATTCTGGCCGTGCTCTACTACGCCACGCCCAATGCGAAGCAGCCGAAGTTCCGGTGGATGAGCATGGGGGCGTTGCTCGCCCTCGTCGTGCTGGCGATCGCCACCGTGGCGTTCGGTTTCTATGTCGCGAACTTCTCGAACTACGACAAGAACTACGGCTCGCTCGCCGGCGTGGTCGTGTTTCTGCTCTGGCTCTGGATCGTGAACAACGCGATCCTCTTCGGCGCCGAATTCGACGCCGAGCTCGAGCGGGGCCGCCAGCTGCAGGCCGGCATCGCCGCCGAGGAAGACATCCAGCTGCCGCCGCGCGACACCCGCAAGAGCGACAAGATCGCCGCGAAGGAGCAGCACGACATCGACGAGGGCCGCCGCATCCGTGAGCACAGCGGCCGGTCTCACGGATAGCCGACGGCGCCGGGGCACGACGTAGCCTGGAAGCATGCGTTCCCTCACCCACGCCACCTTCGGCGAAGCCACCGACGTTCTCGAGATCACCGACCGCCCGCTGCCCGAGCCCGGTCCCGGCGAGGTGCGCGTGCGCACGGTGCTCTCGCCCATCCACAACCACGACCTCTGGACCATCCGCGGCACCTACGGCTTCAAGCCCGCCCTGCCGGCGGCATCCGGAACCGAGGCCGTCGGCGTGGTCGACGCCCCTGGGCGACGGCGTGACCTCGCTGCAGGTGGGCCAGCGGGTCGCCGCGGGAGGCGTCTTCGGCGTCTGGGCCGAGTACTTCGTGGCCAAGGCGGCCGGCCTCATCCCGGTGCCCGACGGCATCGACGACGAGACCGCGTCGCAGCTCATCGCGATGCCCTTCAGCGCGCTCAGCCTGCTCGACTACCTCGATGTCTCACCAGGGGAGTGGATCGCGCAGAACACCGCGAACGGCGCTGTCGGCCGGCTCGTCGCGCAGTTCGCCGCCCGCCGCGGAGTGCGCGTGCTGGGCCTCGTGCGACGCGACGCCGGGGTCGACGAGCTCGCCGCCATCGGCATCCACGACGTGGTCTCGACCGAGCACGACGGCTGGCAGGATGCCGCGGCGGCGCTGCTGGGCGGCGCGAGCCCGCGCGCGGCGGTCGACTCGGTCGGCGGTGCCTCGGCGAACGACCTGGTGGGCCTGCTCGGAGAGGGTGGCACCCTCGTGTCGTTCGGCGCGATGGGCTCGGGTGACCTGCAGATCTCGTCGGGCGCCCTCATCTTCAACGACATCACGGTGAAGGGCTTCTGGGGCAGCCGTGTGAGCCGAGACATGGATGCCGCCACGCGTGCCGCGCTGTTCGCCGAGTTGTTCGAGCGCATCGGCTCGGGCGAGGTCGCCCTGCCGGTCGAGGCGGTCTTCCCGTTCGAGAACGCGCGCGAGGCCGCGGCGGCGAGTGCGGTGCCCGGTCGCGTCGGCAAGGTTCTGCTGCGGTTCTGAGGGGGCGGGTGCGCGCGGCGGGCGCGGGCGCGTGGGTGTCGGCGCGGGCTTCAGTCGCTGGAGCGCCCGAGCCGCACGCCGTATCGGCGCTCGTAGGCGCGGGTGAAGTGCGCGGCGCCGCGGAACCCCCAGCGAGTGCCGACCGCGACCGCTTCCGGCCTGGTCAGCGGCTCGGCCGAGGCGGCGACCTCGAGCTGCGCCCGTTCGAGCCGCAGGGCCCAGATGAGCGCGCTGGGCGATGGGCCCGAGTCGCGGAACGCGACCTGCAGGGTGCGGAGCGAGACACCGAGCCGATCGGCGATGGTGCGGCTGGTGAGCAGGGGGTCGTCGAGCCCCGAGTTCACGAGTTGCATCGCCCGCACGACCAGCTGCTGCTGAGGGGTCGCGCTCGCCGTGCCCGCCTCGACCCGTTCACTCGCGACGGCGGAGACCACTCCGCGCACCGTGACGGCGATCTGTCGCCGCAGAAGAGCGTGCGGAGCGCCCGCTGCTCGTGGCATGCCCAGCACCAGGGCGGCGATCGCGCCCCCGAGTCCCGCCGAACCGTCGATCGCCCCCTGCTCGATCACCGCCGACTCCGCCCCGGTCAACCAGAGCAGCTCGATCTCGACGAGGGTGCCGTCGGCGTCGCCCGTGCCGCCCGGCGTCGCCGGGCTCTGGCTCATCGGCACGAGACGGATGGTCGTGCCGATGACCTCGATCCAGACATCCGGTGGCGTGATCGGCGGAGTGCCGCCGAGTCCTGTCACCCGCACGATCTGCGGAGCGGGATCACGGTGGGTCACAGCCGGGCGTGCTCCCAGGGGCGCGCGAGCCGGCGGCGCCGCCACTGGGCGGGGGTGAGGTTCTCGCTGGCCTTGAAGGTGCGGATGAAGTGGGTGACGTCGAGATAACCGACATCCTCGGCGATCTGACGCACCGACGCTGTGGTGCCCTCGAGTTGCCGCCGGGCCGCGTCGAGCCGTAGGCGCCGGATCATCTGACCCAGCGTCTCGCGCTCGTCTTCGAAGGCCGCGTGAAGCGTGCGCACCGACACGTGCAGCCGGTTCGCGATCGCCGCCGCCGAGAGCCCGGGATCGCTCAGGTGCCGTCGCGCCATGTCGCGAGCGGCCTCGGCGAGACCCGCGCGCCTGGCATCGAGCGTGCCGGCCCCGGAGTGTTCGCGGGTCACCATCCGCACCGCGTCGACGATGGCTCGCGAGAGGGCGTCGCGGCTGTTCTCACCCAGCGTCTCGCTCTGGGCATCGGCGACCCGGAGCAGCCCGGACAGCACGGTTCCGGAGGGCGAGCCGTGGGCGGCGCCGCGTTCGGAGAGTGCTTTGAGCACGCCGCTGGAGGCTCCCGTCGACGCCGTGGGCAACTGGACGATGGTGGTTCGGAATTCGCGGGGATAGATGAACTCGAAGGGTCGGCTCACGTCGTAGACCACCACGCCGCCGGGACCGACCCGGGTCTGATGACCACCCTGATCGAGGATCAGCTCTCCGGAGTGCACGAGCTGCACCTGAGCGCTCTCGGTGGAACGCGCGTGCACCTCATCGAGGAGGGCGGTCACCTTCTGCGGAACGGAGGCGATGCGCGACATCGACAGCGCACCGAACTCGTGCCGCGACATCCGTCGGTAGGCAGGCGCGTCGACGAGGGTCTTCGCGCTCATCTGCACGAGCACGCACGAGGGGTTCGAGGGCAGCTGCACGGGTCACGCTCCTCATCACGGTCGGGTTCACGGTCGGGGTTCCTGGTCGGACTCGCAGCCCGGTTCACGGTCGGGGCCGGCGAATCGATGATTCCACAATCATCCGTGCCCGCGACCGGAGCAGCTCACTCGCTCTGTCGAAGAATCGGCTTTTTCTGCGCCGATCCGGCCCCCAGGCGCAGATCGCGACGTGCCGTCGCCGCCGCGGGGCACAGTGAATCCGCCCGGCGATCTTCATGATCACGGGCCGACGACACATCGTCACACCCCAGAGAGGAACCGCCATGACGACCACCGCAACCACCGCCACGACCGACGTGCCGACCTACACGGATGTGCCGATCGGCATCGACGCGACGGGTGAACGCACGTTCGACCCGCTCGACTTCGCGATCGTGCCGCCGCGCACGTTCGAGCAGCTCGAGGTGGGCGAGGTCTTCCGCGCACCGAGTCGCACCCTCACCGACGCCCATGCCTCGGCGTTTCAGGCGGTGTCGGCCGACAATCACCCGGTGCACTACGACGCCGTGTGGGCGAAGGCGCACGGCCACGACGCTCCCGTGGTGCACGGGCTGCAGGTGCTCGCGTTCACCGCACCCGGCGCGACCCTCTTCCCGCACGTGATCGGCGAGGTGTTCATCGCCTTCACCGGCCTGTCGGCCACCTTCCTCGGCGAGGTGCACGCCGGCGATACCCTGTATTCCGCGTTGCAGATCACCGCGCTGACACCGGATGGCCCGAACGGCATCGTCACCGCGTCGGCGACGGTGCACAACCAGCGCTCCGAGATCGTGTTGACGGCCGAGCACACCTACCTGCTGCGCCGCACTCCGGCCGCCTCCTGAACCCGCCGTCCAGGCACCTATTCGCACATTCCGTGCTCAACCCAGAAAGAAGATCATCATGTCCACCCAACCCACCATCGTGCTCGTCCACGGAGCCTTCGCCGACGCCGGCAGCTGGGCGCCCGTCACCCTCGAGCTGCTGAACCAGGGCTACACCGTGCTCGTGCCCCCGGTGTTCAACCGCAGCCTGATCGGCGACTCGGCCTACATCAAATCGTTCGTCGAGCAGATCGACGGGCCGGTGATCTTGGCCGGTCACTCCTACGGCGGAGCGGTCATCACAGTCGCCGGAGTCGCCGAGAACGTGATCGGACTCGTCTATGTGGCGGGCTACGCGCTCGACGAGGGCGAGAGCCTCGGCCAGCTGCAGGGCGGCTTCCCCGACTCGCTGCTCGCCTCGAACCTGGTGTACTCGCCCTACCCCATCGAGGGGGCCGACCCGGGAACGGATGTCTCGGTCAAGATCGAATCGTTCGCCGAGGTCTTCGCCGCCGGCGTGCCGACCGACACCGCCCGCGTGCTCGCCGTCGGTCAGCGTCCGCTTGCCGCCGTGGCGTTCTCGGAGACTGCGCCGGCCGCGGCATGGAAGACCAAGCCCAGCTGGGGCATCGTCTCGAGTGCCGACCAAACCATCAACCCGGATGTCGAGCGCTTCGGCTACCAGCGCGCCGGCGCCCGTAAGGTGGTCGAGCTCGACGCGCCGCACCTGGTCATGCAGACCAAGCCGGCCGAAGTGGCGAAGGTCATCACCGATGCTATCGCCGAGCTCGCCGCCGCCGCTCAGGACGGCGCCGCTCAGGCAGACTCCGCTGAGGACGGCGCCGCTCAGGCCGGCACCGAGTAGGAGCCCGCGCGCACGTCGTCGAGCAGCGATCGCGCGCTCGGCTGCCAGCCGTAGCTCGCGAGGGCCTTGTCGACCGGCAGCCGGCTCGAGATCGTCATGGTGCGCACGCCGGGGCCCATCCGTTGCTCGGCGACGTCGAGCGGAACCGAGACGACGGGGGTTCCGGTGAGCTCGCCGATGGCCGCCGCCAGGTCTTTGAAGGCGAACGGCACGGCGCCGGCTGCGTTGACGATGCCCGGCTGCGGTCGCTCGAGGGCGAGCAGGTAGAGCTCGGCGAGGTCGTCGACGTGCACGGGGTACCAGGTGTTCGTGCCGTCGCCGATGTAGGTGGAGGCGCCGTTCGCGACGGCCCCGGCGATGAGACCGGTGACGAGGCCGCTTCCGCCGCGCCCGAAGATGAGTCCGGCGCGAATCACGACGCCCGCCACGGCATCGGTGCCGAGCACGATCCGCTCGGCCTTGGCCTTCACCGGTTGGGCGCTGATCTCGGGCAGCTCGGCGTCTTCGCGGGCGTCGATCGGATCGAACCCGTAGACCAGCCCGGTCGAGGTGTAGACGACCGGTTTCGGCAGCGTCGCCGTAGACGCACCGGCGACGATGGTGGCCACGGCGTCGAGTTCGAGCTGCATCGATTCGGATGTCGCGGCGTAATCGGATGCCGCATAGATGATCGCATCGGCGCTCGCCGCCGCCGCCGCGAGCACATCGGTGTCGCTGATCGATCCGGCGACCGGAACCGCGCCGGCGGCACGAAGCCTGTCGGCGCTCTGTTCCGACCGAGCCAGGGCCTGCACGGAGTGCCCGGCCTGCAGGAGGTGTTCCACGAGCACCGAGCCGAGGTAGCCGGTGCCCCCGACGATGAAGACGTTCATTGCGCATCCGTTCTGCGGCGCCTCTCGCCGCACGACCTCACGCTAAACTGTGACATCAGTGTCAAGGTCAAGCGTGAGGTGACGATGAGAATCAGCGAGCTCGCCCGCACGACGGGTGCCAGCGCTCGATCGCTGCGCTATTACGAGCAGCTCGGCTTCATCAGCCCCGAGCGCCGGTCGAACGGCTACCGCGACTACGACGAGTCGGCGGTCGCGACCGTGCGCACCATCAAGACGTTGCTCGACCTGGGTCTGCCGTCGGCGTTGATCGAGCAGATCCTGCCGTGCACGCGGGGCAAGAAGGTCGAAGACCAGTGCCCCGCCATCGTCGACCAGGTGGTGGCCCTTCGCGACGACATGGATTCCCGCGCCCGCGACCTGCTGCGCACCCGCGACGCCCTGACGGAGTCGCTGACGCGCATCGGTCGCTGAGCTCTCACGCGCGGCGGGCCGCTGCCGCCAGATGCTGCATGGCGCGCACCGATCGGGTCACATTGCTCGTTGACATCGTGCTGTGTCCGTATCCCGCGCGAGTCTTCAGCGAGAGGAGCGTTGACAGGTGCCCCGCCGATTCCGCGTCGGCCCTGCGCAGGTGCTCGATGGCGTCGTGGTGGTTACCGCTCTGCCAGTAGCAGCCCAGCCGGCGCAGGCAGATCACATCGGATGCCGCGATGCCGGCGTGAACGGCGAGAGTCACGACGACGTCGCGCAAGTCGTCGTCATCTGCGAGGGCGAAAATGATCTCCGTGGCCTCGACGAACTGCACCATCTTGGTCGTGCGCCCGTCGAGCACGCCGGGGTCACGATCAACTCGCGGCATTGTGGGACATCGTCCGGATGCCGCGGCGGAGGCGACTTCGGAACCCGGCCGCGTCTCCCGCCACCGTCACTCCGTCACGCGCGATGTCGGCGAGCACGCGCTGATCGGCCATCGCGCCCGACACCTCTTCTTCGCCGTAGACGAGCGGGCGCACCTCATTGCCCGTGAGACGCGTCACCTGCCAGGCGAGCGACTCGGCATCGACATCGAAGCGATCGTGGTCGGCCGCCTTCGGGCGCTCGAGGAAGATATCGATGTCGCTGTCATCGCGCATCGTGCCGGTGGCGGCCGATCCGAACACCGCCGCATAGACAGGCGGAGTGGCGAACGTCTCGCTGACGAGCGTCGCGATGCGCTCCCACAACCTGCTCTTCGCCCCGACGATGTCGCGAATGGCGGGGGCGAGGATGTGCTCGGCGTTGAACGAATAGAGCGTGAGCTTACCCGCTGGGCTGGCTCGCACCGTTCCTTGCGCGGTCAGCCGCAGCACGCAACTCCGCACGCCGGCGTAGGAGCTCTCGGTCGATCGGGCGATCTCTGCAATGCTCATCGGGGCATGGGCGTGCACCAGCGAGTCGAGCACGGCGCCATCGAGCGAGCGCGTGACCGCCAAGAACGGGGCCTGGACTTGCATCATCACCTCACACTATTTCGTCACAGATGATGATTTTCCATTACATCTGACGAAAAAACAATACATGGCCCGGGGTCGCCAATTTCGCGGCGATGGGCGTCAGCCCTCGACGAGGGCGAGCACGCCCGTTGCGATCAGGGTGGTGAGGGTGGTCCAGAGGCTGATCGCGACCGCCTGCCACAGCAGCACCCAGCTCTTCGGCACGCCGGTCGACACCAGGATGGCCGAGGTGAACTGCGTGGGAATGGCGAGAGGGCCGAGGATGCTCGCACCGGGCACGCCGAAGCGCACGAGGAAGCGCTTGAAGCGCTGCACGCCCTTCGACTCCGGCTTCTTCGGCTCCAGGGCGGGCTGCTCGGCGAACGCCGCCTCGTCGGTCGCCGCGGGGGTGTCGCCACCTCTCGCCGGCACCAACGGCCGGACGGCGACGCGTTGGACGGCGGTGGCGTCGGCCCGAGCCGCGGCCGCGCGACGGGCCCTGCGGGCCACGATCGCCGCCCGGATGCGAGCGCCGAAGACCACCACGACGAACACCGACGCGAAGTTGCCCGCCGCAGCGGCAACGGCCGCGACCACGGGGTTGAGGCCCGCCCATACCCCGAGCACGGAGGCGAGCTCGCCCTCGACGAAGGGGATCATCGCGGCCACCGCGACGATGAGGGGTTGCACGAAGATGGGCACCTGCGACATGAGGTGCTGGATGAATCCGACGATGTCCATGTTGTCTCCTATAAGAGGTATGAAGTGTGCGACCGGGTCGGTCCCGGAGGAGTGAGGCGGGCGGCGTGAGGTTCAGCGGTTCGAGGCCACCAGCGCCGCGACGAGCGCATTCGCGACGACCGCGGTCATCGTGCGGGTGACGGCGGCCGCGGCGGCATCCGCTGCCCAGTCGCCCTGCTCGAGCGCTTTCGCCCGCGTGGCCGTGTTGCTCGACCAGGGGATCTCGCGATCGAGCACCGGCAGGCCGCCGCTCGCCGACACGAGGGAGATGATCGCGGCGATCCGCTCGCTGGGCGCGGCGCCGTCGACGAGCACGGCGCGCATGGCGGCGATCAGTTCGGCGCGGTGACCCGTGCGGCCCTCGCGGAGTTCGGTCGACGGGATGAATCCGAGCACCTTCTTCTGCTGCCGATCGAGATCGCCTCGTGCGACCAGGCGGCCGAGCAGCCGCCCGCGCAAGGTCGGTCCGCTCGCCGCGAGCACGGTCTGCACACCGCGCGGCTTGTCGGCGACGTAGTCCCACGCGGAACGGAGCAATTCGTCGCCGGGCCGATCGCCGGCGGCGCTGATCAACGTGCCCCGCAGGCCGGCATCCTGAATCTGCACCCGCCCTTGCTGGGCCAGATCGGTGAGCACGGCGCTGCCGAGCACGTAGAAGAGGGTGGTCTCGCCGGCGATCGTGCCCGACGAGGGCTGGAACAGCACGAGCAGAACGTCTTCGGCGATCAGCCGGGAGGCCTGCTCTGAGATTGCGGTCTCTTCGGTCATGCGAGCTACTTTAGCACACTGTACTAGCACGGTGTACTAATACACCGTGTCAGGCGTCTAGAATCGACGCGGGAGGTGGGAATCCATGGAGAGCACACGCGATCGCATCCTCGCCTCGGTGACGGCGATGATGCGCGACGGTGCCGAACGCCTGAGCGTGCGCGCGGTCGCGGCGCACGCCGGCGTCGGGGCGAGCACGCTGCGCCACTACTTCCCCACTCAGCGCGATCTCATCAACGCTGCCCTCACCGCCACCTACGACGCGGCCATGCCCGACGAGCGCATCCGCGACACGTCGGTGCCACCCCGCGAGCGCCTGCGGGAGTGCCTGTGGCGCCTGTTCGAACCCTTCGGCGCCGACGACGCCGACGCGTTCGCGGTGTGGCAGAGCCTGTTCCGGGCCTTTCCGGGCGCCGACACGACTCCGGATGCGCGGGCCGGCTACGAACTGATCGTCGCCCAGGCCGAGCGCCGGGTCGGGGCCTGGCTCGCGATTCTCGAGGCCGAGGGCGCGCTGGCCCCCGGCGACACCGTGCGGCGCATCCACCTCCTGCTCACCGTCGTCGACGGACTCTCGATCGAGCGCGCCCTGCCGCACCGCGCCGACTACCTCGAGCAGCAGGCGGCCACGCTGGCCTTCGC
This sequence comes from Herbiconiux daphne, assembly GCF_024979295.1. Classification (GTDB taxonomy): domain Bacteria; phylum Actinomycetota; class Actinomycetes; order Actinomycetales; family Microbacteriaceae; genus Herbiconiux; species Herbiconiux daphnes. The sequence continues at coordinate 710,766 of NZ_JANLCJ010000001.1, forward strand.
CGTGGACGCGGTCTTCGACCTCCCAGCCTCGCCCCGCGCGGCGCGATAGCGCCAAACGCCGCGGTTGCCCCGGCTGCGTGCGAAGGTGCTGCTATGGCTTCAGCGCAGACGCTCAGCGAACCCGACCGCCGGCTCGTCGCTGCGTGGGCGGCCGACTGCGCCGAGAGAGTGCTGCCCCTGTTCGAGGCGGAGGCGCCGGCCGACGACCGCCCTCGAGACGCCATCGCTCGAGCTCGCAGGTTCTCCGACGGCGAGTTGGATGCCGCGGGCGAGATCCGTCGTCGATTCGTCGCGAATCGGGCAGCGCACGTGGTCGACTCGCCTGCGGCGAAGGCCGCGGCCTGGTCGGCCGGCCAGGCGGCGGGGGTCGCGCACATGGGCGCGCACGCCCTGGGTGCGGCCGCCTATGCCGCGAAGGCGGCGGCGCTCGCGGCCCCGGGCGAGAGCGCTGAGGCTGGAGAGGCAGAGATCGCGTGGCAGCTCGAGCACCTCTCCGACGAGGTTCGAGTCGCGCTGAGACGCCTGCCCTTGCTCGGTGCCGACCCGTCGGGCCCGCTGGGTGTGGGGCTGCTAGCGTCCGGAGCGTTGGGGGCCAATATCCGTGCGATCCAGTCCGGCTTGGGACTGGCTGCGAGCCGCTAGGCGAAGCGAAGGGCCCGGCGTAGCGTGTGGACCCTCACCACCGAATGGAGCACCCCATGACCGACACCGATGACATCGCGACCCTGGCCGATCTGCTCGACGACTTCCCCATCACGATGATCGTCACCCTCGATGACGCCGGGCATCCGGTGTCGCAGCCGTTCGCCATGCAGCAGCAGCACCACCGCTTCGACGGCGACCTCTGGTTCCTGCTCAGCGCCGAGTCGTCGACGGCGACGCGCATCGCGAAGAACCCGATCGTGGACCTCGCCTTCAGCGCGAACAGCTCGTGGGTCTCGGTCACCGGCAACGCCGAACTCACCACCGAGCAGAGCTACATCGACGAGATGTGGGACCCGAGCGTCGAAGCCTGGTTCCCCGGTGGTCGCACCGACCCGTCCATCCGGGCGCTCATCGTGCACACCGATTCGGCGGAGTACTGGGACACCCCCGGCTCCACCCTCGCCACTGTCTTCAGCTTCGTGAAGTCGAAGGTCACCGGCACGCCCATCGACATCGACAACGAGAAGATCGACCTCTAGCGGGCGTGGCGGGCGGCAGCGGATCTTTCAACTGCGTTCGCGTCGCCCGGCCCGCTCCGCGACGATCGCATCCGGCAGCGTCCACGTGTTGCTGGATCGTCGTGGTCTGCCGTAGTTCGCGCCCAATACGGGGCACGACCATTGTCCTGACGGCGCCTACTTCGAGCCGACGTTAGTCATAATGACCGTCATGCCGTCTTATGACTAATGCTGTTACTCATAATCTCTAAGCGCCCCGCCCGTCTATTCGGATGTCCTCGACGCATCACGGGCAGACGCGGGCCACGCGCCCGTCGAACCTGACGACGTCGCCGAGCTGGAGTTGTCGGCCACGGCGCCGGTCGACCTCGCCGTTGACGGTCACGAAGCCGTCGATGATGGCCTCTTTCACCGTGCCGCCCGTGTCGAGAAGCCCCGCGAACTTCAAGAATTGCCCGAGCCGGATGCTCTCGCCGCCGATCGAGACGTCATCGATCGGGTCTGCGTTCGCCATGCCGGAATGCTAGCCGATGCGGGGGAGCGCCCACCCGTTCCGAATCGTCTGTTCCGTCAGGTTGGGGCGTCATTCTAGATCAGGGCACATGACCGAAGGTTCGTGTTTCGTCTTCAGCGGAGGTCAGGCATCGAAGGGCGACGACGGCGGATCAAGATCACCGCAGCCCCGCCGGCGATCCAGGCAGCGGCACCGATGGCAGGTAGGAGCAGCGAAGCCGCGTCGGCGCCGGTGGCCGCGAGGCGGTGCTCCTCGGCCTTGAAGTGCACGATCAGCGAGAGAAGCGCGGGCGCCAGCTCGATGTTCTGGTTCAGCGGCCGGCCTTGGTTCCACATCGCAGTGGCGGCGAGGCCCTGGTCGCGAGCGAGCACCGTGTCTGAGCTGAATCCGGTGGTGCCTCCGTTCTTGAACGCCCAGGCCACGCCCATGCCCGTGGACGCGGGGTAGAGCTGCCAGCCGAGTCCCATCTGGAAGTTCTCGGTCGGCGTGCACGTGCTGGGATCGGGTTCTGCACACATCGTGGTGATGGTGCTCTGCGGTGCGAGAGTATCGGCCATCGATGTGACGCCGAGCGGAGCATCCTTAGGGATGTCGCCTAGGTGCGCTTTGTCCCAGACCGCCATGTCGTTGGCGTCGGATACCAATCCGCCCATGCCCGCTAGGGCGTTGGTGTCGAACCAATAGTAGGTTTCCGTGTTCGCCGTGTGATCGGTGTCGGTCAGGTAGGGGGTCGCCATGTGCGGCCCGGTGCCGAGTGTGGTTGACGACATCCCGAGGTCGTCAAGGAACGCCCCCCGTAAAGCAGGCTCGTATTTCGGCGGGTCGGTCAGCGTGGCTGTCGGATCGATCACATCGGCGAGGATGGTGCCGAGCAAGCCGAATCCGAAGTTGGAGTACAACCAATTCGTGCCCGGCTTCCACAGCAACGGATATGCCGCCAGGTTCTGCCAGAGCAGATCCTGCGTGTAATAGGGCAGGGGGTTGGTGCAATTGGGATGGCCGTCGCAGCCGTAGTAGTAGTTCTGCGGCGAGTCGGGAAGCCCAGCCTGATGGGTAGCGAGATCGCGGAGCGTGATCTCGGTGTCCGTGCCGTCGGGGTTCGTCCACTTCGGCACGACGATCCCTGCCGGAGCATACGTCTGCACCGTGTCATCCAACGAGACACGACCATCGGCCACCAGGTAGGCGAGGAGGTCTGAGGTGTAGACCTTCGTCTGCGACGCGATCTCGTACTGCGTCGACGGGTTGACCTTCTCGGTCGATCCCGCCTTCGGGCTGCCGGCACTGAAGTGAGTCGTGACCGGTTCACCGTTGGCGGGATCTCGGGTGATGACAACAGCGGAGAGCCCGACCACGTTGTATTGCGCCTGGAACGCGTCGATGCGCTCTTGAAGCTTGGTCTGCAACTCCGGGGACATGGCCGTGTTGACTCCGGGCGTGCCGTCCTCCGTGTAATTGCCGGCCGGCGTCACCGGATGAGCAAGCACGGGGGCGGAGGTAAGTGGGTCGCTGACTCCGTTGGAGTGCTGTGCGAACACGGCGACCTCGTTGGAAGCGCTGAGCACCACGAACACGCTCGTTGCGCTGACCGCGACGCTGATGGGTCCGGAGTCGGCTCCCACATCGATCTGATCCACCACAGATCCATCGGGGGCGACCACAGTGACTTCACCGGAATAGACGCTGGGAACGTAGAGGTTTCCGTTCGCGTCGGCCGCAGCGGCCGCCGGTAGTTCGCCTACAGCGGCGGTCCAGCCGATGCTGCCGTCAGACAGATTGACTTGCGTGATCGTGCCTGAACCCCCCTGGGGTCCCGCGGACACCCAGGCGGTGTCTCCCGCGACGGTCAACCCATTCTGCAATGTGGTGAGTTGCTGGCTCTGTGTGACCGCGCCTGCCGAGATCGTTGCCACAGTGTTTCCGGTAGAGGTCGTTACGTACACGTCTCCGCCTGCGCCGACGACGATGTCTGTCGGGTTCTGGAATCCGGGATACGTGTCCACGACCGCGCCTGAAGTGACATCGACCGCCACCACCTCCGTAGGAAGCGCCACCCACAGATTGGCGTCTCCCGGTGCGAGCCCGATTGCTGTCGCCTCGGCACCGATGGAGAGGGTGCCGGTGGCTTCGGTCGAGTCTGAAGCTACGACAGTCACGGCTGGAGCGTCGCGTTGCGTGGCGTACAGCGTGCCGTCGCTTGCGATCGCCAGGTCGACAGGGTTCCCCATCCCGGTGATAGTCCGTTCCACCGTCTTGGTAGCCACGTCGATGACACTCACCGTGCCGTCATTCTGGTTTGCGACGTACATCTCCGAGCCGTCACTACTGGCGGCTATGTGGAAAGGGAATTGCCCCACGGGAATCGTCGAAACAGGCGCCGCCGACGCCGCCACGGCCGCCCCACCGGGAGCAGTGGCACAAACCACCAGACCAGCAGCGATAAACCATCCGAGCACCTTCGCCACGAGAACCCCCTGATTGAGAAACATGTTGAGATCGCACAATCGCCCCAGCTACGCCCAGTCCGCGCAGCAACAGGTGGTGGCGCCTCGTGCAGCTAATCAGACCCTTACCTTCGTGCCACTAGGAACGGCTCCTAGTCTCCCTGGCGGAAGGCTCGCCTACCGTCCGGCACCATCCCAGCGCAGCTGATGTGCCGGCTGGCTGGTGCGGGCGTCCGACTCATCCGCGGGGCGGCTCGGCGCTACGTAACACAGTTCTTACGTCGCCGAAACATGACTGTCGCGCCGGGATACTTCGGCGAGTTTCCGCCGATCTGAGGCCATCGGGGTCGAACAGCCGAATGTGCTGCGCGTGCGGATTATGCGAATAGCATCCTGCTCACCTGTTTGAGAGTGCATTCTGCCCTCCTCCGCGGTCTGCTGCCCCCATAGCATTCACGCTAATTCAGATTCAGCAGGAGGCATGCAGTGACCAGCTACAGGGTGTCGATGGATATCGGCGGAACCTTCACGGACATCGTGACGTTCAACGAGGCGACGGGGGAGTTCCGGGCGACGAAGGCGTCGACGACCCCTGGGCAACTCAGCACCGGCGTGCTGGGTGGGCTCGAATCGATGATCGACGACCTGGCCGAGATCGACTTCATCGTGCACGGCACCACGCAGGGCTTGAACGCCTTTCTGGAGCGGCGCGGAGTGCGCGTGCTCCTGCTCGCGACGGACGGGGTGCAGGACGTCTACCACATCGCCCGCGGGCCCCGGATGCGACTCTACGACGCCCAGTACCGCAAGCCGGAGCCGCTCGTCGAGCGCAAAGACGTGGTCGGCATCGCCGGCCGCTTCCAGTACGACGGCAGCGAACTCGTGCCGCTCGACGAGGCCGCCGTGCGCGAGGCCGCCGAGCGCGCGAAGCGCGAGGGGTACGGCGCCGTCGCCGTCGGCTACCTCTTCAGCTACCGCAATCCGAGCCACGAACTGCGCACGCGCGAGATTCTCCGCGAGGTGCTCGGCGACGACTTCACCGTCTCGCTCTCGCACGAGGCCGCCAAAGAGTGGCGCGAATACGAGCGCACCTCCTCGGCGGTGATCGAGGCGTATACCGGCCCGGTCGTGCGCAGCTATCTCGTCGACCTCGAACAGAAGCTGACCGCCCGCGGTGTCGAGGCCCCCCTGCACATCATGCAGTCCTCCGGCGGAGTGCTCACCGCCAGATCGGCGAGAGAGCGGCCGCTGCAGACACTGCTCTCCGGTCCTGTCGGTGGCGCCGTCGGCGGCGAGGCCCTGACGAAGATCGTCGGCAACGACAACCTGATCGGTGTCGACATGGGCGGCACCTCGTTCGACGTCTCCCTCGTCGTGAACGGCGTGCCGGATGTCTCGACCGAGGCGACGCTCGAAGGCCTCCCGATGCTGATGAGCATCGTGAACATCCACACCATCGGCGCGGGCGGCGGCTCGGTCGCCTGGGTCGAGGCCGGCGGTCTGCGGGTCGGTCCGCGGTCGGCGGGCGCCCAGCCCGGCCCGGCCTGTTACGGCCGCGGCGGCACGGAACCCACGGTGACCGACGCGAACTTCGTGCTCGGCCGGGTCGACGCCGAGAACTTCGCCGGCGGCCAGATGCGCCTGGACCGTGACGCTGCGGTGAGCGCCCTCGAATCCGTCGGTGCGAAGCTCGGGTTCGGCGTCGTCGAGATGGCCGAGGGCATCTGCAACGTCGCGAACTCACAGATGGCCCAGGCCATCCGCACGATCACGATCTCGCGCGGCATCGAGCCCCGCGACTTCTCGCTCGTCGCCTTCGGCGGCGCAGGCCCGATGCACGCGGTCTTCCTCGCGAAGGAACTCGGCATCCGCGAGACCATCGTGCCGCGATTCCCCGGAGCCTTCTCCGCCTGGGGGATGCTGCAGGGCGACATCCGGCGCGACTTCACCGAGCCCTATTACTTCCTCGACGAAGACATCGACACGACCGACATGAGCCGCGTGCTGCGCGGTGTCGAGACCGAGGCCCTGGCCTCGCTGGAGAGCGAAGGGATCCCCGCCGCCGACCGCTCCGCCGAGCATGCGGTCGACGTGCGCTACCTCGGCCAGGAGTACTTCTTGACCGTGCCGCTGGAGAGCGCGGATGAACCGATGGCCGAGCACTTCCTGGACGACCTGGGCGCCCGGTTCGCGAAAGCCTACGAAGCACGATACGGGCACTCCACCCTGGGCGCCCCGATCGAGATCGTCACCCTGCGCACCCGGGTCGTCGGCCGGCTCGAGTCGGCGAACGCCTTCCTGATCGCCGCAGCGGAGGGCCCGGAGTTCGCCCACGAGATCCGCAAGGTCATCTTCGACGGGCAGGAGCTCGACACCGTCGTGACCGAGCGCGACGCGTTGCGGGCCGGACACGTCTTCACCGGCCCGGCGATCGTCATCGAGGCCACCGCCACCACCGTCGTGCCCCCGGGATTCTCGGTGGCGGTCGACGAGCACGGCACGCTCATCATCACCAATCTCGAACTCGGAATTGAGGCCTGAACATGACGTCCACCACCGCCACCGCATCCCCGGTCACTGTCGACCCGGTCACTGTCGACCCTGTCACCGTCGAGATCCTGCGCAACGCCCTGACGAGCGCCGCGGAGGACATGAACGCCACCCTCATCCGCTCGGCGTACTCGATGATCATCTATGAGGGCGGCGACTGCGTCGTCGCCCTGCTCGACAAGCACCATCAGGTGCTCGGGCAGTCTGCCGGGCTTCCCCTCTTCCTCGGCAACATCGAGACCTGCTCCAAGGCGGTCGAGGAGAAGTACGGTCGCGACGTGTGGCGCGACGACGACGTCTGGATCCTGAACGACGCCTACATCGGCGGCACCCACCTCAACGACGTCACCATCTTCGCGCCCGTCTTCGTGGACGGGGTGCTCGTCGGTTTCTCGGCCACCCGCGCCCACTGGATGGACATGGGCGGAAAAGACGTCGGAGCCTCGATGGACTCCACCGACATCTTCCAGGAGGGCTTCCGGATGGGCCCGGTCAAGCTCATCTCCCAGGGGGTGGAGACGGATGTGGTCGAGCTGATCCAGACGAACACCCGCTTCCCCTACCAGACCGTCGGTGACATGCACGCGATGATCGCGGCCCTGCGGATGGGATCCATCCGGATGCAGGAGCTCGTGCGCAAGTACGGCCTCGACGTGATCGAGGCCGCGCGGGACGAGATCTTCCGTCAGACCGAAGAGCTCGAGCTCGAGCGCGTGCGGGAGATCCCCGACGGCGTGTACTCGGCCGAGGGCTACCTCGACAACGACGGCATCACGCTCGACGTGCCCATCCCGATCAAACTCACGGTCACGGTCTCGGGCAACCAGATCGAGTTCGACGTCACGGAATCGGCCGACCAGACCCAAGGCCCTGTGAACTGCGGCGTCGCGCAGGCCATCTCGGCGTTGCGCGTCGGGTACAAGATCCTGGTGAGCCCTGAGACGAACTCCAACGGGGGATCCTTCCGGCCGCTGACGGTGAAGGTGCGCGAGGGCTCCGTGCTCGGTGCGGTCGCCCCCGCGGCCTGTCAGTGGTACTTCTCCCATCTGGGCATGCTGATCGACATGGTCTCGCGCGCGCTGGCCCCTGCTCTGCCCAACCGGGTCGCCGCCGCGAGCCACGGGGATTCGATGATCATCACCAGCGCCGGGTTCGATCCGCGGGTCGGTCGCAACTGGGTGTCGATGGAGGCCACCCTCGGCGGTTGGGGAGCATGGGAGGGAGCGGACGGCGAGTCGGCCCTGATCAACAACGTCAACGGCTCGCTCCAGGACTTCCCGATCGAGATGGTCGAGACGAAGTGGCCGTTCCGGATCCGCGAGTACTCGATCCGCCCCGACTCGGGTGGGGCCGGTCGTTGGCGCGGTGGCAACGGTGTGATCCGCGAGTACGAGTTCCTCGCCGACGGCGTGTTCGGCCTCTGGTTCGAACGCTCCATGACGCCGGCCTGGGGCTTGTTCGGCGGAGATGACGCCGTAGGCCCGGAGGTGGTCATCGATCCCGGGACGCCTGAGGAGTTCCGCACGCTCAAGGTCAATGCCCGGCCGGCGGCGAAGGGCACGATCATCCGCTTGGCCGTCGGCGGCGGAGGCGGTTACGGAAACCCCGAGGAGCGCGATCTCGAGGCCGTGCGTTACGACGTGGAGAACGGGTTCGTCTCCGCCGAGCAGGCGCAGTCGGACTATGGCTACACCCACGACGTCCTGAAGTCGACACCCTGAAGCCCACCCCTGAAGTCCACCCCGCAACACATCCCGCCCCATCACGACACACACACTAGGAAGCGATATCTGCCATGAAGACGAAATACTTCGCAGTCCCCGGCCTGGCCCTGGCCACGGTCGCCCTCCTGGCCGGCTGCGCCGGGTCAGGCCCCGAGCCCTCCGCTGACAGTGCAGACGACGAGCAGCTGAGCATCGGCTTCTTCGGTTTCGCCGCCGCCAACTCCTTCGCTCAGGGCGTCTACGACGGCGTCGAGGCGAAGGCCGAGGAGTTGGGCGCGACCTCGGAGTTCGTCGATTCGAACTTCGACGGCCAGCTCCAGGCCCAGCAGGTGACGGATGCCGTGACCTCCGGCCAGTACGACATCATCATCATCCAGGCCAACGACAACCTCGTCGTGCAGCGCCCCCTCGAAGAGGCGATCGCGGCCGGCATCACGGTCGTCACGGAGTTCACGGCCGTCGGCCCCGACTTCGAGACTGTCGAGCCGCAGATCGACGGTGCGATCTCCGTCGTCGATCCCGCCGTGGTCAACGGTGAGAAGCTCGGCGAGATGGGCCTGCTCGCCTGCGAGGAGGCGAAGGCCGACCCGTGTCAGGTGGGGTACATGGAGGGCTTCCGAGCCCTCCCGCTGGACAATGCCCGCACCCAGGCCGTCGTCGACACGCTCACCGCAGGTGGCGCCGAGGTCGTGGCGCAGGTCGAGGGCGGGTACACGGCGGATGCCGGCCAGGCCGCCTTCCAGGACATCATCACCGCCAACCCGGATGTCGACGTCGTGATCGGTTCGTCGCAGGCGGTCGGTGGCGCTCGGCTTGCCGCGGGAGCGGACAGCCCGGTGCTGTTCATCGGCAACGGTTCCTCGCGTCAGGCCATCGAGGCGGTGCGAAGCGGTGACTGGTTCGCCACCTATACGCTCGATCTCTACCTCAACGGCGAGACGGCTGCGGAACTGGGCATCAAGAAGCACCAGGGTGAAGACGTCGAGGTGGCCATCTCCGAGGCTGATCTGACCCCCAGCAAGGGGATCGGCACCGCGGAGAACCTCGAGGGCTTCGAAGCCACCTACGACGACTGATCGTCTCGGCGTCTCCCTCCGGTGGACCGCGAAGGCGGGTTCCACCGGAGGGAACGTTCGTTCCGCCACGGATCACGAAAGGGAACATCGATGGGAAAGCCCACGACGCTCACCAGCACCCCGGTGCTCGCGCTCGACGGGGTCGGCAAGTCGTACAACGGCATATCGGTGCTGCGCGGGATCTCGTTCGAGATCGCCCCGGGCGAGATCCACGGCCTCCTCGGCGAGAACGGGGCCGGCAAGTCGACCTTGCTCAAGATCCTGGGCGGCGCGATCACGGCCGACGCGGGAGCCGTGCTCTTCGACAGCGTGCCGACACGGCTCTCCAGCCCGCGGGACTCGATCGCCCATGGCGTCTCGTTGATCTCGCAGGAACTCGCGCTCGTGCCGCAGCGCACCGTGCTCGAGAACGTCTTCTTGGGCGGCTGGGCGAACGCGGCCGGATTCGCGACACCGGCCGCCGACCGGCGCCGCTTCGACGAACTCTGCGCCGAGGTCGGGTTCGATCTCGATCCGCACGCGCTGGTCGCCTCGCTGCCGCTCGGGAAGGCACAGCAGGTCGAGATCCTGAAGGCACTCGCTCGCGGCTCGCGCGTGCTGTGCCTCGACGAACCCACCGCCGCCTTGGCGGAGGCCGAGACCGAGCATCTTCTGGAGGTGCTGCGCACTCTCGCGGCCCGGGGCACGACGATCGTGATCGTGTCGCATTTCCTCGACGAGGTGCTCGGCATTGCCGACCGCATCACCGTGCTCCGCGACGGAGCCCAGATCGCCACTGAGGACGCATCCGCGCACACCAGCGACTCGCTCGTGCGGCTGATGGTGGGTCGTGAGGTCGCCGCTCTGTCGCGGACTCCGGCCCCTCTCCCGGATTCCGCCCCGGTGGTGCTCAAGGCGGAGGGGCTCACCAACGACCGCATCCTCGACGTCAGCCTGGAGGTGCGCCGGGGCGAGATCCTCGGTCTGGCCGGTCTGGTCGGCAGCGGCCGATCCGAGACGCTCCGGGCGCTCTTCGGTGCCGATCGCATCACCGCGGGCCGCGTGTCGGTCTCGGGGGTTCCGGTGCGCCGGGCGACGATCCGCCGGATGATCGACCGCGGCCTCGCCCTGGTGCCGGAATCGCGCAAAGACGAGGGGCTGGTGCTGCGCCGGACCACGGCCGAGAACATCGCCCTGCCCTCACTAGGCGGACGCCAGATCGGCGGCATCGTGCGCCAGGGTGCCGAGGCGTCGGCGGTCGACCGCGTCGTCGCGATGGTCGACGTGCGTGGCAGCGTGCGACACGTGCCGGTCGGAGCGCTGTCAGGCGGAAATCAGCAGAAGGCGCTCTTCGGCAAGTGGCTTGTCACACCGCCGGAGGTCTTCCTCATCGACGAACCCACACGAGGCGTCGACATCGGCGCCAAGGTCAATATCCACAACCTGATCCTCGACCTCGCCGCGGCCGGCACCGCCGTGATCGTGGTCAGTTCCGAGCTCGAGGAGGTGATGGCCCTGTCGCACCGGATCCTCGTGCTGCGTGCGGGACGGGTCGTCGCCGAGTTCCCCAGCCCCGCTGACCGCGAGGACATCATGTCCGCCGCCTTCCTCTAGGAGATGACAACCATGACAACAGACTCCGCAACGCCCCCGCGCCGGCGCCGCGTCGACTTCAAGGACTTCGGCATCCTGGGCGGCCTCCTCGCGATCGTCGTCTACCTGAGCCTTTCGACGACCACCTTCCTCACCAGTCAGAACATCGTGAACCTGCTCGATCAGGCCGTGGTGATCGGCCTTCTCGCCGTGGGTGCGACGCTGTGCATCGTCTCGGGAGTGTTCGACCTCTCCTCGTCGGCCACGCTCGCCGTCTCGGCGATCGCCGGGGTCTTCCTCACCACCCAGTTCGGTGTCGTCGTCGGGTTCATCCTGGCGCTCGCCGTCGGGGCGATCCTGGGCACGATCACGGGAACCATGATCGTCATCACCCGGGTGAACTCGTTCATCGGCTCGCTGGCCATCAGCATCATCTACCGTGGTGTCGCCATCGTGCTGACCGGTGGGGCGATCCTGTCCGTCACGAGCGACCAGCTCGACGCCTTCAGGGTCTGGGCCCTCCCGGTGCTCGACGGGGTGTCGGGCGGAACGATCCTGTTCGCGGTCACGGCGGTGGTGCTCGGCCTGGTGCTCTGGGGAACGACCTTCGGTCGCCGGGTCTACGCCGTCGGCGGCAATGAGGAAGCGGCGCGGCTGAGCGGTGTGCGCACCCCGTTGATCCACATCTCGGTGTTCGCGATCAACGGCGTCTGCGCCGCGGCGGCCGGTATGGTGCTCGCCTCCCGAGCCGGCTCCGCCCAGCCCTCGATGGGCATCGGCATGGAGCTCACGGCGATCGCGGCCGTCGTCATCGGTGGCACGAGTATCCTCGGTGGCGCCGGGGCGGTCTGGCGCACGGTCGTGGGGGTCATCATCCTCACTGTGATCGGCAACGGGTTCAATCTGCTGCGCTGGGACACCACCTACCAGCAGGTCGTCACCGGTGTGCTGATCCTGGTCGCGGTGGCGGCCGACTCCTGGCTCTCCCGTCGGTCGAGGCGCTCACGCGGGTGACGGTGCCGAGCGAGCGACAATAGAGCACCACCCAACGACCCGACGGCGGCCCGGAAGGATGACATGCGAATCGGCGTGCGCGTGACTCGCGACGAGGTCTCCGCCGTCGCCGCGCATGCAGACGGCCGGTTCAGTCGCGCGCGGAGCGCCGCGAGCGGCAGCCGAACCCGTGTCGTGGCCGACACGCTGGCGCTGCTCGCCGGTGACGGTTCGGAGTCCGTTTCGGCAGTGGTCTTCGAGGTCAGCGGCGCACTCGACCGAGAAGTGGACGCTTCGGTTGTCTCCGTCCTGATCGAGCCGAGGCGGCCGAGGGAACCGCGTCGCCATCTCTGGCCGGCCGAGGGCATCCCCGTCGAGATCGCCCACGTCAGCGGGGGGCACAACGCTCTCGGGCATGAGCTCGTGCCGCTGGGCGAGGATGAGTTGTCGCGCTTGTCGGCGGGAATGCACGCCGGATCGCACCTCGTCGTGTCGGCTGCGGGCGCGGCGGTCAACCCCGAGCACGAGCACCGCGCGGCCGAGCTGCTCCGTTCCGCGGTGGCAGTGGGCAGCATCACCGAGTCGAGCACGTTCTACAGCGACAGCCTCCTCGTGCGCGAATTCACGGCCGTGCTGAACGCGGTGCTGCTCGCGGGTGCGGAACAGCTCGCAGCGAGCCTCGCGGATGCCGTCAGCCAGGGCCTCGGCGAAGGTGTGCGGGCCTTCGTCGCCACGAACGAGGGCGGTTGCACACCGCTGTCGCGACTCGCCATCACGCCGGTGCACTCGATCTGCGCCGATCTCGCGGCCGAGATGCTGGGTGCCGCCGAACTCGCCCGTCGACCCGACGCGCGGATCATCGTCGCCCGGCCAGGGGCCGTCAGGATCGGCGAGTTCGTCGATGGCCTGCCCTCGGTGGTCAGCCGGGCCGTGCTCCGCGGCGGCATCTCGCTCGCCTCGAGCGTGGCCCATGTCGTTCCCCTCACCGACCTTCTCCTCTCCGGTTCGGCGGAGCCCCCGGTGACGGTTCTGGTGCAGGGGGCGGAGCGCGAGCTCGAATCCTTCGGCATCGCACCGACACTGGTCACCGACGACGACCTGGTCGCGGTCGGCGCCGCCGTCGCGCCGGTGTCGTACTGGCACAATCGCGTGGCCAGGGTGGTCGGGGCCGACGACATCGAGCGGGTGCTCGCGGAGGGCGAAGCGATCGCCAGGGCCAATCTCGTGTCGTGGGGTGCGCATCCGGCAGCCGTGCGCATCACGGAGTCCCGCGTGCTCGCCACGACCTACGGCGAGGCGCAGATGATCCGCGTGCGCGTGCGCGGAATGGCTGCCACCGACGCATCCGGCTTTCCCTCCGGCGCCCGCCTCGAGGAGCGCCGAGCATGATCCGCCGTCTGAACGCGGCCGATGTGGGCCACCTGTGCACGGGGGCGATGTTCGTGGCGTGCACCATCGATCACGAGAGCTCGAAGCAGTACCGCGACATGACCCTTGCGCTGATCGAGCTGAAGGGCGGTGGTCCGGTTCTCGCCCCGGTGGGCAGCCTGGACCCTGCGGCGATGACGACCTCGATCGGCTTCGTGAACCAGGGCCTGATGTTCTCGGAGATGATTCCCGTCGGCGACGAGTTCGAGACGGCGATCGCGCTGCTTCAGGAGCGCCTCGGGGTTCCCCTCCAGGGCGTTTTTCCCCTCGCGGCAGCGAGTGTGAATGCGATGGTTGCGGTGAGCGTGGCCTTGCGGACAGGGCTCCCGCTGGTGGACGCCGACCCGATGGGCCGGGTTTTCCCGCTGGTCAGCCAGACAACGCTCGCCCTGGCCGGGCTGAGCGCCGGGCCGATCGCGCTCACCGGGCCCACGGGGGAGACGGCCGTCGTCGACGTCTTCGCCCCCGCCCGCGCGGAACGGATCGTGCGCGCGCTGGCCTCGGAGCTCGGTGGCTGGGCTGCCACGGCCTCCTATCCGGTGACAGCAGCGCAGCTCGGCGCGCACGGAGTGGTGGGCAGTATCACCCGATTGATCGAGATCGGGCAGATCCTCGACTCCTCATTGCACACCCAGCAGAAGTACGTGCGGTTGACCTCGCTGCTGGGCATTCGCAAGGTGATCCGCGCGCGCGTGACCGATGTCGAAGGACTCTCCCGGCCGTCGGTCCCCGGTCTTCCCGACCGACCCTCCAGCGCCACTCTCGTCGACGAGGCGCAGGGTCGCATCGTGCGGCTCGAGATCCAGAACGAGATCCTCATGATGATCGTCGACGGCGCCATCCAGGCGGTCATGCCCGATGTGATCACGATGGTGCGGCCAGAAGACGCGAGTGTCGCCGGCCTCGACGACCTGTGGGTGGGCAACAAGCTCGACCTGATCACCTTCCCGGCGGCGGCGCAGTGGTACACCGCCGCCGGCCGGGCCCTGGTCGAACCGATGGCCATGAACGTGGTCGGCCCCGCGAGAGGTGGGAGGGCGCGATGAGCGCGATGCGGCGCGGAGTGAGTATGCGCGATCTGCTGGTGGCCCACGACAGCGCCGGTCTCACCGGTCACCACATCCCGTCGTCAGCCCAGTCGGTGCGCGACATCGCCTTGATCACCCGGGTGGAGCAGATTCTGGAGGTGGGCCCCGACAGCATCGTGCTGCTCGCCGAAGAGCTGGCGCTCGGCGGCTGGGTGGTGTCGGTGGCCCTGCGGTACGCCTGGGAGCGGCGGGCGGTGGCGCTGATCGTCTCGGAGCAGTCGTTCTCGGAGTCGGTGATCGAGCTCGCCCGCCGGTTCGGTGTGGCGCTGCTCACCACCTCCGACGGCATCGACCGCACCGCCCTCACCCTTGCCAGGGAGCTCGGGGCGCTCGAGGCCGGAATTCTCTCTCGCCTCGACGCCCTGCACAGCCGGGTGCTCCGGGCCGCCAGCATCCCGGAGGTGCTGAGCGAGATCTCCCAGGAACTCGGCGACGCGGTGGTGCAGCTGGTGGTGGACGGGATCGTGTTGGAGTCGCACGGGACGCGGCCGGCGGAGCCCGTGGTCGCGCGATTGGTGCTGAGCCCTCGGGATCGTGGCCATCGCGGGCAAGAAGGGCAGCACGGTCAGCACGGTCAGCACGGTCAGCACGGTCCGGAGCTGGTCGCCGCGGTCGCTCCTGTGCAGCAGGCCTTCGCCGACCAGGCCCTCGCCCGGGCGGGCATGACCGTGCGCGCGCTGCTGCTCCAGCAGGAGCTCGACGACCTCGTCGGTGCCGCGCCGCTGCTGTCGTTCGCCGCCCTCTCGGGCCTGCGCGAAGACGGCGCGTTCGACGACAGCCGGTCGGAGCAGCCGGCGCTGCGTCGACTGCCCTCCGGCACATCCGTCGCGGCCGTGGTGCTGCGGGTCGCTGACGTCGATCAGCGCTCGGCGCGTATCGCTCCGGTCGTGACGAGCCGATGGCGGGAGACCTTTCCCCGCGTGCCGCTCGCCCGCCTGCAGTCAGGTTGGTTCGCCCTGGTGCCGCTCGCCGAGCCCGCGGCCGAGCTCGACGACGCGCTGCAGCGGCTCGCCGATTCGGGGCTCGGTGACCTCGGGGCCGCCGTCGGCGTGGCGCACGACCCGCATGGCACGGAGCAGGTGACGAGCCTCTTGCGGAGGGCCGGACTGGCGGCACGACTCGCCGAACCGGGCGGACCCGTGCTCGACTTCCGGCGGTTCGGCCCGCCGCTGCTCCGACGACTGCTGCCCGCCGAGGACGCGCTCGATCTCGCCCTGACCACGTATCCGGCGCTGCTGGCCGACCCGCAGGCTTCGGAGATCATCGCGACGGTGGTGAGCTACCTCGACTGCGCGGGTTCCGTCACGGCGGCGGCCGAGCACCTGGGGGTGCATCGCAACACCGTGCAGCTGCGACTGCGGCACGCGGCGACCCTGGGCGTCACCCTCAGCCATCCCGAACGACTTCTGTCGACCCACCTGCTGCTCTCGGCGCTCGATCTCCGAGCGCTGCCGGTCGCCACGAGGCCGACCGCTGAGCTCTGACCACCGACCACCGACCACTGATGACCGACCACTGACCACCCTCTCGAACCGGAGCCACGCCATGCCACACCTCACCCTCGATCAGGCCGCCGACGCCGCCATCCAACGCCTCGGTAGCATCCTCGTCACCGTCACCGTGCTCACGCCCGACAAGCAGGAGGTCTCGCGGGTGTTCTCCACCCACCCCGAGGTCTACGCGGTGGGAGGGCGCAAGCGCCTCGATCCCGCGCACACCTCGCCGATCTGGCTCGAGCAGGTCGTGGCGGGTCAGCAGCCTTTCCTCGGCGCCGACCGTGAGTCCGTGCGGGCGTTCTTCGTCGACTGGGAGACTATCGAGTCACTCGGCTGCGGTGCGATCGTGAACACCCCGGTCGTGTATCAGGGTGAGACGATCGGCTCGGTCAACTTCCTCGGGGCCGAGGGAAGCCTCGACGAGGATTCCGCGGCGGTCGCGCTGGAGATCACAGCCGAGGCCACTGAAGCAGTCGTCGCCGCACGCGACGAGGCCTTTCCCGAGACCGCATCCGGCACAGCTTCCGGCACCGTTCCCGGGGCCGTCCGATGACGACGTTCCGCACACGCAACGGTTCGTTGCGCATCCGGAACGGGCTCCTCTTCGACGGGTCGTCGGAATCGCTCGTCGCCCGGGACCTGGTCATCCTCGACGGCACCATCGTCGCCCCCGATGAGCGCGTGCCGGCCGACATCGCCGAGCTCGATGCGCGCGGTGGGGTCGTCACGCCGGGGTTCATCGACGCGCATCTGCACGCCTATGCGGTGTCGCTCGATCTGCTGCGCAACGAGACCCGGCTGCTGAGCTACCTCGCGCTGAGCGCGCGCAAGCGCCTCGGTGCGGCGTTGCACCGTGGCTTCACGAGCGTGCGGGATGTCGCGGGAGGCGATGTGGGCCTGCACACCGCGATCGAGGAGGGCCTGCTGACCGCCCCTCGCTACTTCTACACCGGTGCTGCGCTCAGTCAGACCGGTGGGCACGGCGATCCGACCGCTCCGGACGACACGCTCTGCTTTCACGGCGGCCCCGGGCTCGAGATCGTCGACGGTCCTGAGGCGCTCCGCACGGCCGTTCGCACCCGCTTCCACGGCGGAGCGCACGCGATCAAGATCATGGCGTCCGGGGGTGTCACTTCGCCCTCCGACCCCCTGACGATCGCGCAGTATTCGCTCGACGAGATCCGAGTGGTCGCGGAGGAGGC
This sequence comes from Herbiconiux daphne, assembly GCF_024979295.1. Classification (GTDB taxonomy): domain Bacteria; phylum Actinomycetota; class Actinomycetes; order Actinomycetales; family Microbacteriaceae; genus Herbiconiux; species Herbiconiux daphnes. The sequence goes on from NZ_JANLCJ010000001.1 coordinate 728,016, forward strand.
GCGCCGCCGGGGGAGCTATGTCGTGGCCCACGCCTATTCGCCCGAAGCGATCCTGCACGCCCTGCGCGGCGGGGTGCGTTCCATCGAGCACGGAAACCTGCTTGACGAGGAGGCGGCCCTCGCGATGGCCGAGGCGGGCGCCTACCTGGTGCCCACGCTGGCGACCTACGACGCGATGGCGCGGCACGGCAGTGCGCTCGGGATGACCGCCGTCGGCCTCGCCAAGAACGCGGAGGTGCTTCACAGCGGTACGGTGGCGATCGAGCGTGCGCGGGCTGCGGGTGTTCCGGTGGGTTTCGGTTCGGATCTGATGGGCTCGCTCGAGAGCGAGCAGCTGCAGGGACTACGCCTGCAGAGCGACGTCACCGGTGTGCTCGAGACGCTGCGCAGCGTCACCTCGGTGAACGCGGCACTGCTGCAGAACGACCGGATCGGACGGATCGCACCCGGGGCGTTCGGCGACGTGCTGATCTTCGACGGCAACCCTCTCGAGACCCCGTCGCTGCTGTGGATCGAGCGGCGGCCGCGGATCGTGCTCGACGGCGTGCTCGTCACCTCGTCACCTCGAGACTGAGAGAGTCCCTTCCATCTCTCGGGCTGCCTGCTCCAAGGTCGCCAGGAACGCCCTTGCCGCGGGCCAGTCCACGCCGGATGCGCGCTGGGCCGTGAAGATCGTGCGACGCGGTTCGTCGGCGAGGGTGAGTAGCCTGCACGATGCGGGACGCCCCGCCCACACCAGATCAGGCATCAGTGCCACCGCATTGCCGGATTCCACCAGACGGATGTGGGTCTGGAGGTCCGCCGTCTCGAAACGCACGTCGGGCTCGAAGCCGGCTATCCGGCAGCTCTGCTCTGCGAAGTGCCTCGACGCCGTGCCTCGGGGCTCCATGACCCAGGGCAGATGCGCGGCATCTCCGATCGCCCCGCCGTCGAACGTGTCCGGGACGGCGAGCCGTATCGCGTCGGTCGTCAGGTCGCGACGGATGAGTCCTGACAGCCACGGCGCTGCGTGGGCGGGATATTGCTCGGCGATGACCATGTCGAAGTCCCTCGACCAGGTCTCATGCAAGGCCTCCTCGGGTTCCTTCTGCACCATCTCCACCCGGACATCGGGATGATCCGTCTTCATCTTCGTCAACGCCACCGGCATCAGGGCCAGCGCAGCGGACTGGAACACCGCCACCCGAACCCGCCCTCTCACGCTGGTGTCAGCTGCGTGTAGCTCCGCTTCTGCCCGCTCCAAGGTGTTGCTCAATTCCTCCGCAGCCTTCACCAGGATCTCGGCCAGCGGGGTCAACTGCACGGTGCGACCGGTCTTGCGAAGCAGCACCGCGTTCGACTCCTTCTCCAACAAGGTCAGTTGTTGAGAGACGGCCGAGGGACTGTACTGGAGCGCCTCTGCAACAGCAGCCATCGTCCCTCGGATGGACAGTTCGCGTAAGAGGACGAGTCTGTGCAAGTCGAGCATGGGTTCTCCGAAATACATCAGTTCGAGTGATGAGTAGTGATAAGAAACAGTCGCTTTTGTTCAAGCGTCTCCATGCGAATACTAGGGGTCAGATCACCTACGGGTGAAGTCTTCTAAGAAGGGTTCGAATGGCTACCACGGTCGCACTCACCGGTTCTGCAACTCCCTCGCCTGATTCGGTCGACGAGGGACTCGTCGCCGACACGGTCGCGCTCGTGCGTCGGTGGCTGCGCGAAGCGTCGGCCTTCCCGACCGACCCGTCAGGCGAGCGCCTCGCGGGAGTGCTGAAAGACCCGAGTGGTCTGGGATTCACCGTCGGCTTCGTCGACGGCGTGGTTCGACCGGAGGACCGTCGTGTGGCGGCGGAGACACTGAAGTCGATCGCGCCCCAGGTTCCCGCATTCCTGCCGGCACCGATGCGGGGCGCCGTCAAACTCGGCGGGGCCCTCGCGCCCGTTCTTCCGGGAGTGGTCGTGCCGATCGCTCGAAAGGTTCTGCGCGACATGGTGAGCCACCTCATCATCGACGCCACCGACGCTCGGCTCGGCGCCGCTATCGCCAAGATCAAGCGCGACGGTGTTCGACTCAACGTCAACCTCCTCGGCGAGGCGGTGCTGGGCCGAAAGGAGGCTGCCCGCCGACTCGACGGAACCCATCGGCTCCTTGCCCGAGACGACGTCGACTACGTCTCCATCAAGGTCTCGTCCACAGTCGCCCCCCACAACCCCTGGGCGTTCGATCAGTCGGTCGACGACATCGTCGCCGAACTCACCCCCCTCTTCACGCGGGCCGCGAACGCCCCGACGCCGAAGTTCATCAACCTCGACATGGAGGAGTACAAGGATCTCGATCTCACGATCGCGGTGTTCACCCGCATCCTCGATCAGCCGGAGTTCCTCGATCTCGAAGCCGGCATCGTCCTCCAGGCGTATCTACCCGACGCGTTGTCGGCGATGATCCGGCTGCAGGAGTGGAGCGCCCTCCGCCGAGCGCGCGGGGGCGCGGCGATCAAGGTGCGGATCGTCAAAGGCGCGAATCTCCCGATGGAGCAGGTGGAAGCCTCCATCCACGGATGGCCGCTCGCCACCTGGAACACCAAACAGGAGTCCGACACCAACTACAAGCGCGTGGTCGACTACGCGCTGCACCCCGAGCGCATCCGCAACGTGCGGATCGGAGTGGCCGGCCACAACCTCTTCGATGTCGCCTACTCCTGGCTGCTCGCCGGCCGCCGCGACGTGCGCGACGGCATCGAGTACGAAATGCTCCTCGGCATGGCCCAGGGCCAAGCCGAAGCCGTGCGCCGCGAGGTCGGTTCGCTGCTGCTGTACACACCGGTGGTTTCGCCGGCGGAGTTCGATGTGGCGATCGCCTACCTGATCCGGCGCCTCGAGGAAGGCGCGTCATCGGAGAACTTCATGTCGGCCGTCTTCGAGCTCGAGAAGAACGAGCCCCTCTTCGAGCGGGAACGGCAGCGCTTCATCGCGTCGGTCGCGGCCCTCGACGGTCGCGTGCCGGCCACGCACAAGGTCGCCGACCGGCACGCCGCCGTACCGCGGCCCACGCTCGGTGCGTTCGAGAACACCCCCGACACCGACCCGTCCGTCGAGGCCAACCGTCAGGCTGCGAGCCGCATCCTGCAGCGCGCCGCCACCTCCCAGCTCGGCGTCGAGAGCGTCCAGGCATCCGTCATCCGGGATGAGACGACCCTGCGCGCCGTCATCAGCAGCACGAAGGAGGCCGGCAAGGCCTGGGGAAAGCTCTCGGCGAACTACCGCGCGACCGTGCTGCACAAGGTCGGTGACGAGATGGAACGCCGCCGCGCCGACTTTCTCGAGGTCATGGCCGCCGAGGCCGGCAAGACGATCGATCAGGCCGACCCCGAGGTCTCAGAAGCGATCGACTTCGCCCACTACTACGCCGAGCTCGCATTGGAACTCGACACGATCGACGGGGCCGAATTCACCCCATCGAACCTCACGCTGATCACGCCGCCCTGGAACTTTCCCGTCGCCATCCCCGCCGGTGGTGCACTCGCGGCTCTGGCCGCCGGTTCCGCCGCCATCCTGAAACCGGCGGCGCTCACCGCGCGATGCGGCGCTTTGATCGCGGAGTGCATGTGGGAGGCCGGTGTGCCGGCCGATACGCTGCGACTGCTGCAGGTCGGTGAACGCCAGCTCGGCACGCAGCTGGTCTCCGACCCGAACGTGGACCGGGTCATCCTGACCGGAGCGTATGAGACCGCTGAGCTGTTCAGGTCTTTCCGCCATGATCTCCCGCTTCTCGCGGAGACCAGCGGCAAGAACGCGATCATCGTCACTCCCTCCGCCGACCTCGACCTCGCCGTTAAGGATGTCGTCTCATCCGCTTTCGGGCACGCGGGGCAGAAGTGCTCCGCCGCGTCGCTGGTGGTGCTCGTCGGCTCGGTCGCCCGATCGCACCGGTTCCGCACCCAGCTGCTCGACGCCGTGTCGTCGCTGACCGTCGACTACCCGACCAACCCCGCTACTCAAATGGGCCCGATCATCGAACCCGCCGCCGGCAAGCTCCTCGAAGGGCTGACGCAGCTGGGTGCCGGAGAGCGGTGGTTGATCGAGCCGACCCAGCTCGACGCCACAGGAAAGCTGTGGAGCCCCGGAGTCCGCGACGGCGTAGCCCGTGGCTCGGAGTACCACCGCACGGAGTACTTCGGACCGATCCTCGGCATCATGACGGCCTCCACCCTGACGGACGCAGTCGACATCGTGAACGAGGTCGACTACGGACTCACCTCTGGACTGCATGCGCTCGACCCTGAAGAGATCGACCTGTGGCTGAACACCGTTCAGGCGGGAAACCTCTACGTGAACCGGGGAATCACGGGAGCCATCGTCCGCCGCCAGCCGTTCGGCGGATGGAAGAAGTCAGCGGTGGGCGCGGGAACCAAGGCAGGTGGGCCCAATTACCTGATCGGTCTCGGTTCGTGGGTCTCCGCGCCGGCGAGGCAGGGAGCGGCCGCGACGGACAAGAACGTCGCCGCGCTGCTCGCGGCGTCTCGGGCGGTGCTGACCCGGGTAGAGGCCGATTCGCTCGAACGAGCGGCGAAGAGCGACGCCGCAGCCTGGCAGAGCCATTTCACTGCCAAGGATGTCTCGCAGCTCTCGGCTGAGCGCAACGTGTTCCGATATGCACCACTGGACCGACCGATCCTGGTCCGGCTCGGCAGCGACGCTCCGGTAGCCGATCTGGTCAGGACCGTCCTGGCCGGTGCGCTCTCCGGCACCGAGATGGTCATCTCGAGCGCGCACTGGCTCCCCGCTGACATCGAAGCCGCTCTCTCCTCCGTTGCCACGGCGGTCGTGGTCGAGAGTGACACGGCGTGGGCGTCGCGGGTCACTGCCTTCGGCAGCGGCCGGGTGCGACTGCTGGGTGCCGGCGTCGAATCGGTGACCGCCGCCACCGGCGGGCGGCCCGACCTGGCGATCTACGCCAACCCCGTCACCGAGGCCGGCCGGATCGAGCTGCTCCCGTACCTGCGGGAACAGGCCGTGTCGATCACGGCTCACCGATTCGGAACGCCTAACCACCTGACTGACGCCATGATCTGAACCCGACGCGTCTCTGAGAAAGGATCACCGATGATCGACCTCGAAGAAGCCCCTCCTGGTGAGGCAGTGGCAGACGCCGCGACTATCGTCCTCTGCCCGACGAGCTCCGTCGTCGTACTCGGCTACAACTGAAGGACGTCATGACAGTCGAAGCACTCACCGAGGAACAGCCGCTCGTCTCAGCCAGACGGCAGCTGTCCGAGGCCGCACAGTACCTTTCTCTCGACGAGGGACTCCACGCGATGCTCGCCCATCCCCGACGTGAGATGACCGTCGGAGTACCCCTCCGCCACGATGGCGGCCACGTGACGGTCTTCACCGGACATCGAGTGCAACACAATCTCTCGCGCGGGCCCGCCAAGGGCGGCATCCGTTTCGCGCCCACCGTGAACCTCGACGAGGTGCGCGCCCTAGCCATGTGGATGACGTGGAAGTGTGCCCTCATCGACCTGCCGTACGGGGGAGCGAAAGGCGGGGTGACGATCGATCCCCGCTTGCATTCCCGGGCCGAGCTGGAGCGCGTCACCCGACGGTACACGTCAGAACTCGCCGGATTCATCGGGCCGGAGAGAGACATCCCTGCCCCCGACATCGGGACAGATGAGCAGACGATGGCGTGGATGATGGACACCATCTCGGTCGCCCGCGGATACACCGTGCCCGGCGTCGTGACCGGAAAGCCGCTGCACATCGGCGGTTCTCGGGGACGAGCAGATGCCACCTCCATCGGCGTCGCACGAGTCGGTCTTGCTGCGCTCGAGAACGCCGGAATCGCAGCGGATGGCGGCACCGCAGCAGTCCAAGGGTTCGGAAAGGTGGGCGCAGGAACAGCACGGTTCTTTTCCGAAGCAGGAATGCGCGTCGTCGGAGTGAGCGACCAGTATGCCGCGCTCTACTCTGAGCGCGGCATCGACATCGCGGCGCTGCAGGAATACGTCGGGCGGCACGGATCGGTGGCGGGCTTCACCGGTGCCGACGAGATCGAACACGATGACCTTCTGGAACTCGACGTCGACCTGCTCGCCCCCTGCGCGGTGGAGGGAGTCATCACCGCCCACAATGCGGAGAGCATCCGCGCCCGAATCATCGTCGAAGGCGCGAACGGCCCGACCACACCGGATGCCGACCTCATACTGAAAGACAAGGGCATTGACGTCGTCCCCGACATCCTCGCCAACTCGGGAGGGGTGGTGGTCAGCTACTTCGAGTGGGTTCAGGCCAATCAGGCCTACTGGTGGACGGCCAATCGAGTCGAAAGCCGCCTGGTCGAGAGGATGCTCGCAGGGTGGGCGCTGATCCGCGACGAATCAGTCCGCACGGGACGCACCCTCCGGGAATCGGCGACCGCCATCGCCGTCCACCGGGTCGCTGAAGCACACAAGGTCCGAGGTCTCTATCCCTGACCCGCGGCCCGTTCGGATCGCTGGGAGCTGCGTCGTTAGCGCGCGACCTCGCCGTCAAGCGCCCGGCCTCAACGCACTACGCTGACCAGTCACCACGACTCAGTCGGGCGACGAGCGCCACACCAGGGCGCCCTCGCTGAAGCACCTCGAAGTCCTAATTCCTCAGATCTCTATCCGCAGAGGAATTAATTAGCCGAAAAAATGATCACAAGCGGTAATATTTTCTTGAATCGGTGCCTAAACCGGGGCGCGAAGACCGGATTCCCCAGATCAATGATCGGAGTGTCAGTGGGTGTGTTCGTCGCAAGCGACTTCCCCTCGGTAGGCACGCGCGCCCGAAAAGTTGCCGCCGGCGAGATCGTCTCCATCGCCCGCGGGCTCTGGTCTGATGACGTGAACCGCGATCCCACTGACGTGGTTCGCGACAATTGGATGACCATCGTCGGCAAGATGTTGCCAGGCGCCGTGATCTCCGACCGCTCCGGCTTTGCCCTCCGACCGATCGGTGGCGAACTGTATGTGAGTCACGCACGCGGATCGAAACTCGTTCTCCCGGGACTGATTGTCTACCCCGACGGCCGGTCTGACAACCATCGGCCCGACGACGTTCCCCTCGACCCTAACGGGCGGCTGTTTGGCTCGAGTCCGGCGCGCGCGCTCGTCGACAACGCCGAAAAGCGAGGGCGGCCCGGGTCAGTGCAACGCCGGCTCACGAGGGAAGAACTCCACGATCACGTCGTCAAGATCGTCACGACCTACACGCCGCGGCAGGTCGAGAACATGCTCGCGATCGTCGATCGCGATGCAAATAAGGTCGCAGCCGAGTCGGTGCGAGTCTTTGTGGATGCCGCTCGCGGCAACACCATCGTGAAGACAAGCAGCCGGGCTATGAACGCGGCGCAGCGCGGTGAAACGTACGACCAGGCGCGGGTGGCGCTATTCCGGCAGGTGGCTGCGGACCTCCAGCGGCTGCATCCGGTGCAACGGTTCGTCGCCGACCAACGGCGCGCTCAGATGGTCCCGTTCTATGAGGCGTACTTCTCGAACTACATCGAGGGTTCCACTCTCACGATCGACGAGGCCGAACGAGTCGTCTTCCTCGATGCCGATGTCGGCAAGCCCGAAGACGCGCACGACATCCGCTCCACCTGGGTGATCGTGTCGGATGTCGCCGAAATGTCGCGTCGGCCGGCTGACGCGGACGAGTTCATGGATGCGCTTCGCGACCGGCATCGAGTGATGATGGCGGCGCACCCGCAGAAGCATCCGGGGGAGTGGAAGACGCAACGGAATCAGGCGGGCGCGACCGTGTTCGTCGACCCGGGACACGTCGTGGGAACTCTTCGCGCTGGGTGGGAGGAAGGGCAGATTCTCACCGATCCGTTCCAGCGAGCTGTCTACACGATGTTCCTGGTGAGCGAGGTGCATCCTTTCATCGATGGCAACGGGCGCTCAGCGAGGGTCGCTATGAATGCCGAGCTGGTTCCCGCAGGAATGCATCGAATCGTGATCCCGACTGTGCTGCGAAACGACTACATGTCGGGACTTTCCCGTGCGACCGCCGGAAACGGCCCCGACGGCCTCCACACTGTTCTGGCGTTCGCTCAGGACTGGGTGGCCAGAGGCGAATTCCCCGACCTAGAGACAGGCGATCGATACGTGCGCGCGACGAACGCGCTCTACGACGCCGGCGTTGCCGATCGCGAAGGCATCCATCTGAAGCTGCTCAAATTCGGCGAACTGTTCGAGCTGGACGACATCCCCTACCCCTCCGCAACCACGCCGGAGCCGCAACCCTCATTCCTGGATGCGGCCGTTGCGGCAGGGGCCGGCTCGGACGGCACCTGAGCCGTACGGTGTCCCGCAATCGTGGGCGGTCAGGCCTCTCTGCTCAGGTTGCCGTGTTCTCGTGAAGCAGATGGCCCGAACCACCTCCATAGGAGTCGAGCCGTGACAACGATGAGCGCCGCAAACAGGCTCTGGCTGATGACGCCGAACAACGAGAGTCCGCCGACCATAACGAAGACGGCCCAGTTCACTGCGATGTCGGCGACGATCACGGCGATGCCGAGCACGATGCCGGAGCGCCGTCGAAAGATGATCAGCGCAGCGGTGGCCGGATCCAGGAACGTCAGTGACACCCAGAACAGCCGGACGCCGAGAGGGAAGTCGCTGTAGACGTTCAATCCGCCGACGATCAGATCCGCCGTGTGAGTGGTTGTTCCCACGAGGAAGCCGAGCACCCACACGACTTGGAACACTCTGAGCGCTCGTGCTGATGCGGCGAGAGCGATCATGCGCTCATGCTACTGAGCCAGATGGTGCCGTCGAATCCTTCGTCTAGTCCACGAAAGCGTCGAACGTCTCCTTGAACCAGAGGTTGTTGGCGCAGTCTTCGGAGCAGGCTCGGTGGTCGTAGACCATCTCGCTGCGGGGCACCCGGATGCCGCATTGCCGGCAGCGCCGGAGCCGGCCGCTGAACCGTTCGTGCACGCTCACAGCGGCACCGCCCCGATGTACTCGCGCAGGGCCGCGCAGACCACTGCATTGATGTCCTCGCCTCGTGCCGCGGCAATAAGACGAGCCGTCCGTTCGAGCTGGTCGGGGACCCCGACGATCAGCTCCATTCTGTTGGCTGTCATACTGCAACTCTAACGGGTGTGGCCACACCATACAAGCATTAAATGATGATTGCTCGTTGGGCTTCTGAGAGACTGACGTCGTGCCAAATCAGCCCAAGACACCCAAGCGTGGGTTTCGCATTCCAACTGATCTCTACGAAGCCGCTCAAGCGAAGGCCGCAGTTGAAGGGCGAACAGTCAGTGACGTCGTGCGTGACGCGCTTACTCGCTACGTCCAGGATGTGAATGACTCGACGCATGGAATGGGGAGTCAAGACTCCACAGGTTCCGCCTAATCGGAGGTGCACCTGGCGTCGCCGCACCCACCACACGGGCCGCCCGGCGGGGAGAACTCGACCAGCCACGACCCGAGACGAGTCGAGTCGGTGATCCGCCGCCTCGAGCGTGTCTAGCCTGTGCTGCACACGCCGCCGCAGCGGCAGACTGGCACTGGTGTTGGGCGGGAGGCCAGCGGATGCGCGCACCTCCGCCGCATAGGGTAAGTCGTTGAGATCCAGGTCGCCCGGATCGTCGGATGCCTGTTCGAAGAGGTCGCCCACCTCTTCCATATGGAGGTCTTCGATGGTGCCTCTCCGCGGCGGCAAATTCCGCGATCCACGTATCGAGGGTGGCCGTTGGTTGGCACCGCAACGGCATCACCGCCGCCTCTACATGTAAGGCTGCTCCCCGCAATACCCACCACGCGACGCTGCCCGCGGATGGAAAAAACGACGCACCGCGAGCCGAGCCCTCCGGCCGTCACGGGGCCCACGGCGGCCACCATTCCCGGGACGCCCTTGATGACTTTAGAGCGTCGGCGGCCGGGTGCTCGTGCATCACCAAGATGGTGTCGTGCTCGCCGTCGGGGTCGTCGGAGATGACGAAGCTTGCGTGCAAGCCTTGGCCGAGGTCGCTTCAGTCGGGCAGGGGCATCTCCTTCGACTAGGTCGGCCCGTCGCTACAGTCACCACACCTCCTGTCGTTGGTGCACTAGACGGGGTTACGCCCATTCTGGACAATGGCCCCAGCAGGAACGATGGGGGAACCACGATGAACTTCACAAACGACTTCTTCGCTATGGGCGAGAACATCGTCTGCCAGGCGCTCGCCGGGGGCGGCGCCGAGCAGATCCGCTCGAACGGCGGCACGACGGCCACCGGGGTCGATCTCAACCCGGAGGCCGATGATCCAAATTTTAGGATTGACGTCGAGCTCGTCCGCCATCTGGCGGAGCAGGTTCTCGCGAGGTGAGGACGTGCGGCCGCCTGGACGTTCGTTCCTGCGGCCGCCCGGCTCAAAGTTCGCTCCCTGGCGTCAGGTTTTCACCCTTGTCGCCATCGGCAAAGAGAGCTGACGAGGCGGGGAAGCACACCTCAGCGCCAGTAGGCCTAGGCACAGAAGTCCTTATCAGAAATGTGACTGTGCAATACGTTCGTGAAGAAGGGTGACCAGTGGGAGGCGCGCAAATGATGGCCAGTTCTGAAGCTGATACAGACGAGAATGTTGATCGGTTCGTTTCAGATGTTCAGATTCTCACCGGGCGGTCCATACGTCGTGCACAGACGATTTCATACATCACCGGAGAGTGTTGACGAATGTTCGAAACTCTTTTCCGGTCGCTCCGAGCGGTTACCGACCGAACCGTTCGCGCGGCTGGCCCGCGCTATTCCCCCGCTTTCTCGCCGGGCTCGCCAAACCTAGCTATCGAATCGTTGGACCGAGCTGTAGGGGCCCTTTGTCTTTCCAACTCTTTTCGCGCCCGGCTCATGTCGGCTGCCGACGAAATTCGTTCGAGTCGCGCGGCCGTTAGTGTTGCTGCCAAGGCCACCTTTAGGCGACGAACTATTACATTTTCCTCTCTTGCCTCTGATCTCGAGTCGATTGCAGATGCGTCATCTGCCGGTGGCGTCAGAGCGGGTTTCAAGCGTTTACAGCGGCACTTAAGGCTGGTCCGGGAAGCGATCGCGACTAGAGAATCAAAGTTGCGTGCCGATCTGGCGTCCCTCGCGGCGGCTGAAGCGGCAACGGACCGTGAGCCAGCTCAAAGAGAAACAATCGATTCCCACTTGCGGACGATGTCCGAGCTTGAGGATTTCCTTTATCCCATCGTCGAAATTCTTGAGCACCACGAAGGTCGAACCGCACTGAACAGAATGCCTACGCTTCTGCTCGGAGAATGGGGCACCGGGAAGACTCATTTTGCCTGCGATATCGTCCTTGCTGCGCTTGCTGAGCACATTCCCGCAGTCGCGGTCTTAGCGCCCACGCTTGACGGCGGGGACCCACTTACCGAGTTGGCGAACGAGATTGGTTTCTCGAACTCAGAATCTCTGCTTCGTGAGCTGGGAGATGCGGCAGTTCAGGCCGGTCGACGAGCACTAATCGTGATCGACGCGGTCAACGAGGCCGACCGATCGGCTTGGAATACGCGTTTGCCGACGTTATTGAGAACAGTCGCGCGGCACGAGAACGTCGCGTTACTACTCACCTGCAGAGCGCCATTCGAACAGCAGATGTTTCGTGCTCGCGATTTCAGCCGGCTGTGCGTCTTGTATCACCCTGGATTCGGGGATCAAGAATTCGACGCTCAACTCGAGTTCTTCGACCACTATCGGCTGCCCGCGCTGCACGTACCTCTACTAGCCGTGGAATTCGCGCGTCCGCTTTTTCTCAAGCTGCTTTGCGAAGGGCTGGTGCGTCTGTCCCGACGTACTCAGCAGCGGCACCTGGACGGGATCTCGTCGGGGCAGAAGGGCATGACTTACGTCCTGGAAAACTTCGTAGGCGCCGTCGGCTCGGACATAGAGACACGTCACGAGTTGCCCAGGATGGCATGTTGGTACCTTCTCAAAGGTCACCCGAGCAGTGGCTTCGCGGGCCTAGCAGGTCGCTTAGCCAATCTGCGCCAGGAATGGCTGACCCCCGCAGACGTGGAGACGGAGGCTGTATCGCAGCTGGGGATTAGCGTTCAGGCGGCAAAAGAACTCGTTCGCGACATGGTCTCATCGGGTCTCCTGGTCGAACAACTGCGATACAGCGAAGGAAGTTACCACGAGGTCTTCAGCCTTCCGTATCAGCGGTTTTCTGACCACCTTGTTGCGCGGCATCTCTTGTTGTCCGAGTTGGACGTGGGCACAGTTGGGCGAGTGCGGCGCTCCTTCTACAAGAGTCGTCGACTGGGCGCGGTGTTTCAGGTCGATCGAATGGGCTCTACCTTTGCGGAGCCTGGTATCGCTTCAGCGCTCATGGTCGAGTTCCCCGAGCGTGTGAAGAGGCTTCCGGCTGGCGAGTCAAGAGAACTGATCGCATATCTACCGAAGGATCGACTTCGTCGGGCTCCCATCTCCGATGCATTTGTAGAGGGACTCTATTGGAGGGATGCGGGCGCCTTTACTGATCACACTGAACGGGTGGTGGCATCTCTACTCAGGGGCGATCCGCACCTCTCCAGCCAGATATTTGAGGTCCTTCTCGGTCTGGCGGCTCGTCATCGGCACCCGTGGAACGGGACTTGGCTGTGGAACAAACTAAGCGAGATGAACATGCCAAACCGCGATTTGAAGTGGTCAGAGTTCATACGCCAATCTGAGGGCGCAGCGAATGTGCATCGTTTGTTGGCGTGGAGCGAGCGGGCAGCTTCAAAGGTGCCAAGTTCTGATGCGGATGCCGCGGAGAATTTGCTCAGACTGTTGGCCATGCTGACTGTGACGACTGACCGGGCAGTCCGGGACAGGGCCACGCGAGCTATGGTCACGGTTGGGGAGACTGCTCCGCGCTCCTTGTTCGAACTCGTGACGCACGCGCTCCAATTCAATGACCCATACCTAGGGGAACGGGTTATGGCAGCCTCGTACGGTGTGGCACTTCGCCATTGGGGTCACCGCGATCGACATCCGGAGTTTGACCAAGCACTGACTCGCCTTGCCGACCACCTCTTCGCGAACGTGCTCGCTGTCAATTCGAAGAACTCCACCTGGCATGCTCTTACCAGGTCTTACGCGGAGGACTTGATAAGGGTGCTATTGCTGCTCCGGCCGCGGGCACTATCAAGGGCCGAGAAATCAATGCTGGCGCGAGTGCCCGCACCTGAAGAGTCGCCATTTCGAGATCTGACTGCCATCTCAGAGGCAGACACGACAGACGGAGAACACGCTATCCATATGGATTTCGGCAACTACACGATGGGGCGACTCGTGAATGGCCGGAGAAACTATGACATGGACAACACGGAGTACGTAGGAATCCGAAGACAGATCGCAGATCGCGTCGGAATGCTGGGATACCGAGTACGAGAATTTGAGGACATTGACCGCGTGATCGCTCGTTATGGGGCGACGCGCTCGACTGGCGAGCGTGTTGACCGCTATGGCAAGAAGTATGCCTGGATCGCATACTTCGAAATGTACGGAATTCGAAGTAGGCAAGGGCTAGTGGAAGGTTTTCCGCTACAGGAGCCTCGTTCAACGGACGTTGATATTGACCCCACCTTTCCTAGAGAGCCACCAGTTTGGCGACCGCCTCTGTTCGAGACGTTTGCCCCAACGTTCGTCAATCAGGAAAACTGGCTCACGGATGGCGAGGTCCCGGACTACAAATCGATCCTGGCGCTGAGCGAGGTCGACGGGCACCAGGGGCCTTGGCTGCTGCTCGACGCAGTGATTAATGAAGATGTCGGACATGCGCGCGAGATTCGCGCAGGCCTAACTACAGCCTTCGTCCCGAGGGCCTCGGTTCCTGCAGTGATGGCCGAGCTACAGGCACACCCTCCGCAGTACGGCGATATCCCGGAGTCTGGCACGGACCATTACACGTTCCTGGGCGAGGTTCCCTGGTCTACCCGATTCGGCAGCGATGTTCGCCGAGCGGATGGAGCGCCGAGGCATCTAGCGGATCGAGCTTTCGCCTCGTTTGCCAATGGGCGGTGGAGGGCCGGTATCAAGGTTGAGGCGACCACCCGTACTTGGGGCTGGGAGAGCTACCACAGCTCCTTGAACCAGCTGGGGAGTGTGACGTTCCCATCTCCGTCATTCACGTCATTCCACAAGCTTCGTGGCGCGGACGGCTCAGCGGACCTCCTCGATCAATCCAGCCAAGTAGTGACGCTGTTTCGTCGCCACCCGGGCCCGGCCTTCGGTTCTACGTACCTGTATGTCCGCAAGGCCTTGGTGGACGCGTACCTGACTTCGCGGCGACTCGCGCTTGTATGCGTTATTCGAGGGGAGCGGACCGTCCAATATGACCATTTTGGTGAATCGTTTCCCGCGAATTTACGAGCAATTTATGCGACCCAAGTCAACGATTTTGTCGAGGTTCATGGACCGAGACTCTAGCTCCGAAGCTGCTTGGACTTCCAGCCCCGAGGTAGACGATTGCGAAGACCGCCACACTCGTTCTCGAGGAGATCAACGGACGTCGCGGTGCCAGCCCCTCACTTCCTATCGACGAGGTTGCGCTTCGTGGACCACGGACGCCGCCCGTTCCATGACTCCACCGTGAGCGATAGCCGACGAAACACTTGCGATTAGTTGAGTCAGCACGTCCTGTCAGCACGTAATCTCACGACTGGCGCCTGCTTGGGCTCGGCCTATTTGCCCGCACGACTGCCACAACTGAACTAGCGACGACGGCGCCTAAGGAATCTCGACTATGAGTTACCCATATCGATTCATCTAGGTGCTCCAGTTGTACATCTCTTCCGTCACTAAGATCCAGCACCAACAGTTGACTGAACGGCACGTTCGCCAGCTGGTAGGCGACTGTTTGGGGTAGGTAAGCAGCTTCGAGTTCAGGACGCGTGGTGTGTTTGAACTTCCGCTTGACCTCGGTGACATATCTCGTTCCATCACCGAAATAGAGGACGACGTCTGCTCGACCACCCCCGATGCTCGAGACTTCTACCGCTGATCTCCCGGCCAAGTCGCTCATGTCGAGGTAGGCCTTGAATGCATCTTGGAGGTCGCGCTCAAGCGGGGCATCGTTGCGCGTCGAGAATGCCGCTGCGTAGTAAGGCCTTTCCTCGAGGACGTGAGCAAGAAATCGAACGGTCGCCACTACCAGCGACATCAGGTCCTTCGCCACATCTCCGTGAAAGCGCGGATTGTCGGAGAGCTCGTCGCGTATCCTTCCCACCACCTCGCGTTGTGGAAGTACAGATGAAGCAATTGATTCCTCCATGCTTCGCGATCCCGAGGTTGATAAGCGCGTCGACAACAGGCTGACCCAGCGACGGGTCAGGTCGACGTCCTGCTTTCGCATGAGTTGGCTCCGCTCAATGCGGTCCTTCACCGGCAACAACTCGATACGGAGCTTCGCCCACATCGCCTCCGATATCCCCAGGGTGCCGACTCCCGAAGCAGTGCGGAGCTCAAGAACTTCCGCCAGGGAAAGCCACTCGAGAGGATCGCGTAGGTCTACAAGACTGATCGCTGCGGCATAAGACGCGTTTCGCGCACGAGTAAGCGCTGTCATGCTCTGCGTTGATCCCAGAAGCTCTGATCCCCATGCTGCCCCCCAGAGAGCCTTTGCGCGTGCGCGAAGAGCTTGCTTCACCAGCCGCTCAATCGTCCAGCAGCTCTCCGAAATCTGAGGGAAATCGGGCTGAGGTCTGCGCATTCCGGCTATGACGTCGCCGAGCGCGGCACGTAGGCGCGGTCTTGCGTCGGCGATGGCCCACCGCAATTCGTCGCCAACGGCGTAGGCCAAGCCAGAACTGATCAGCGCATCTTGGAGAAGTTCATCTATGGCGGTCAGCTCGAACGCCTCACGGCCGTCCTCATAGAGCATAGAGTCGAGACCGGCGCAGGCTGCCTCCCCCAATTCACGAAGCGCTTGAGCCAGGACGACTTCCGACGGGGTCCCCTCCTCCGTTGCTTCCAATCCGAAGTCAGTGAGCGCACCCTCATTGGATGAATGCGATGGCGGAGGAACTAACTTCGCGTCCCGCAGTACTTCGCTGCCTGGGGGATTGGGGAAGGCGATTCTGGGCTGGCGCGAGACGAGAACCACGCGTGTCCCATTGTCGCGATGCGCTCGCGAAGGCGACCCAAGCTGGGCGCACTGGGATCGAGGAGACGCTCCACGTCCAGGACAAGCCGGATGGTGCATTCTGACCCGCCACCAGAGGCATACTCCTCGACGCTGATAACGCTATCCACGCATGGAACGATCGCGTCACGAGCTGACGGAAACGCTTCCCCAAGCTGGACAAAAATGATATTCCACCGAGCGCACTGTTGGAGGAGTTCCTCCGTCCAAGCAGAAATGGCGTCGACGCTCATGCGAGATCCAGCAGAACGCTCAACTCATCCTTGCCGTCAACGGTGTGGAGCACCCCGAGGTTGCGGAGTCTGCGGGCTGCTTGCGGTTCATCTCGCGCGAGATCTTGTAGCTCCTTGGGGTTCTCGCGCATAAGCTCCAAGACCAAACCCTCAGTCGGGTAGTAGCGCCCAACGTGATCGATCATCTCGTTGACATGCCCGCGGACGGCCGTTGCCCACCCGTCGTACTGGCGGAGCACGGCAGAGCGAGTAATTCGCCGCTGCATGTCTTCCATCGGCAAGCTCGCTACGACCGTCGAGGCAAGATTTCGATACAGATACGCGTGCCCACCGGACGCCTGGTAAAGGGTGATAAGCGCCCCGGGGTCGATAGCGATGCCCATACGTGCTCCGAGGTACGTTGCCAGCCTGTCGGCTTCTGGCTTTTCAAGCGGACCTACATAACGCAGCTTTGCCCACGAAAACAGAGGATTCGGGCGGCCGTACAGCCGACCGCTCTCCAGGATGGCGCTCGTCAGCCCAGAAAGCAGAAAAGTGAAGTTCGGACTCTCCTGGACAAGACTTCTTAGGGCAGCCAGGAACTGCGAAATGCGGGGCATCGGCCCCTCTGCGATGTCAACTTCAGCCGGTGTCAAGTACTCGATCTCATCCAGCATCAGGAGAAGACGGTAGCCATCCTGTTCTAGCTTTCGGACGAGCGCTTGTAACGCATTTCGAAGCTGAAGAATGGTTGGGTACTCGGGAAGAGCTGCAAGTTTGCTTACGCCCAGCCCTCGCCGGCGTAGCTCCTCCATTAGGCGCCGCCGTAAATCCTCGCAGATGTCGTCCACGGGATCATCGGGCGGAGACGGGTAAGCCTCCAGGTCAATTAGGACGGACACAACGTTGTCGGCTTCAAGCTTCTCGCGCAGCTCGTAAAGAATACTTGTCTTGCCCGCCTTCCGAAGTCCAAAAATCCCTGAAACGCTCTGATTCAGAACATCGTCGCGCAGAGATTGCAGCAAGGTCTTCCGGCCGAAGAAAGTAGTCCCCGACACCGGCGTCGTCTCATTGAAGAGGTCACGTACGTGTAGATGCTCTCGGAGGAGGGCCACAAGGCCCAGCTCGTTCTCTTCGTCAAACACGAACGGAATAGCGAGACGACCCGGGGAAGACCAATCGTCGAGCTTGAGAGGTGCGCGGCGGTCCTTCGACCAAACGAAGATGACGTCGGGGGTGACATTTCCCTTGAGCGCCCTCAGCTCCTCGAACGCGCCTTCGTATGTGCGGAGCTGAAGATCTGGGTACGGCGTGTAGAGCACCATTACTTCGCGCGTAAACCCAAATGCTGACTCGATGGCTCCGCTAAAGCGGACCAAGGCGACCGTTGAACCGTCTAACACACCAACCTTTGCTGGGGCGATATGGACAATCTGAGAGCCCAGCCGAGCAAGAGCCCGCTTCTGCCCTGCTAGTGCTGAAAAGCGCGCTTCAGCCCTTCCGATGGCTCGGAGTAAATCAGGCTGACGGGGTGCGGTGACCGGATCTGAATACCAACCGAATTGACGACTTGAGGGAGCCACTGGATCTACAGCTAGAACATCTGCGGCGGCATGGAGATCATCGTTCCGAGGCCGGGCTGAAGTCGTGCCGGATGGCGACAGGGTGTCAGTCGTTGGTCGCCGACGTATGGGAGAGTCCTGGCGCGTATGTTCCTGGGTCTCGGGACGGAAGGATTCTCTGACTCTCCTTGCGACAGGAGGTTCGATCGAGGAAGACGGACCCTTCACGAACTGACCCATTTCCTTGAGCCTTGCCAGCACGACCTTTACGTCCAGCCCGAGTTCGGCCGCTACCTCGTGCACACGTGGCTTTGCCGCCATTGTCGCCCCCAATATTTCTCCGAATCGAAAGGGATGAGTTCGGCCAACTCCGCAGACAGAAGGTCCCCAAGCCGAGCGTAGCTGTGAGCTGTCACGGAGCGGCGGATTGAGCCGGTATCGTCCCCACGCACCAGCGTGGCGATCTCACCGGCTGGAATGACAATGACTACCAGCTACTCATCGATCAGGCGCGTTTCCAACTCAGCCGGCAACGTCAGGATCTCGAGAACGTCCGCTCGCGCGCCCAAGTTCTTTTTTCCACCGCACTCGGGGTGCATGGTCTCACCGGGCTTGTGCTTCCCTCCGCTACAGCAAACCTCCTGGCTGGCTAGCCAGTGCTGTCGCGATCCTGCTCTCAGTCCTTGGCGCAGCAAGCGTCGTCGTCGCTCGTAAAGACCTCGGTGGAGTAGAGACAGTGCTTCTGTCGCAGCAGTATCCACCCATCTTGAAAGTCACTGCCACAAGGTTCGCGCACTCGATCGCAACCGGAGAAAACACGCTTGCCACCGAACTCACGGTCTTCCGATTATCGGTGCTTCCGCTGGTCGGCGGACTTATCGCTCTTGGCCTGACTTACTTCCTGGCCAGCTAGAACCACAACGCAACGCGGCCCTCCGCTTCATCGCGTATGGATGGGCTCTCGGTGGGAGTCGATGCTGAGCATGTAACTGATGAATGCGGAGCTACTGATCAGGAAGAATGTCGCCGTCTTGCGGTCAGCGGTCGAGTCGTAGCGGCCGCCGTGGCGGTTGTCGTCGCTGGTGTAACCGTAGAAGGCGCGCCACGCGTTCCGAAACGCCGGCGGAATCGTGCCCGACTTCTGCAGCTCGCTGAGAGCTGCCCCAAGAGTCGGTCCGTCATCGTCGAGCACAATCCGCGCGGCTCCCTCTGCTGCATTGATGGAGGCTTGGATCGATGACGCCCATTCTTCGTGACGTAGCAACCGGTGGGCTCTCTTGAGTTGTTCTCGTGGGCCCTCATAATCCGCTGCGTTAACTTGGGCTATCTCAACGGCGTCACGCTCTAGGTCGTCCGTGACTGCAAGGAAGATGCCGCCCACGAGGCGGTAGGCAATGTTTCGCCGTTCGGCGACCAAGTTCACTCGTGTGATGAGTAGTGCGGCCGCGGAAGGGTCACGTTCCCTTACGCACTCAACAAGTACCTCGATCACGTCGAAGACCTCCGATAGTTGTCCATCGACGAAAACCAACTCGACAGCGGCCAACAGTTGGCCAGGAGTCTCATCGCTGACCGTGGAGGCCCGAACATCCCACAAGTCGACCCAGAGGCGCCGAACGAAAGGCAGAAGAGTCGGAAGCGGCGGTCGCAGAGCCGACATGATCCCCGTTGCTACCAGAACGCTAGGTGACTCCAGGAGTGCCTTAAGCTGCGGGGAGCCAGCTGGACTGACTGATATCGCAACTTCTGCCTCAACCACATTCCAGAGGGCATCCCGCGTTCGTGGGTCGAGGTCGTCGACCTGCGCCGGGCCCGGGTCCTCAGTGAACCCGGCGCGGTCGGAGAAACGTGCCACGCGTAACCTCTTCTTGGGGATGAGGTAACCGAAGCTACCTTGGCGGGGATGTGGTGCGAATGTAGCAGGATCATCGTGCTCGGAGCCCAGGCGCACTAGCCCACGTCTCAATACTTGACATTCTCGTCGTTCCGGGGAACGGAACCGGTCGTTCTCCGAGGCAGGGCGCGATTCTCGCGACGGATCGATCTCCGAGGTGGTCTCGCAGGTATTGCAATGCCGCGAAGCCCGCTGTGCCTGGACTCGATGTGGATCTATTTTTGATGCCGTCGTTGTCATGGCGGCGGTCTCCGAGAGTGATGTCGACCCTGGGCCGCAATCGTCGCGGTCGCGGAGCATCCGGGATGCCTTCGAATGCCTACGCTTGCTGCCTCGCGAGCTCACCCGCGACGGTGCCCACAGTAAGGCCTCCGTTTAGCGCGGAGGACCACGAGCGGCTTCGCGGCTGTATCGATCGTGGTGGCCAACGCCCCAGGCTTGGTGCGACCGATCGCCGACGGGAGGTTGCTGTGCGGAGAAAGGCAGCCCGGGGAGCATATTCGGCAGGGTCGTCGAGTGATTCCCACCCTGTCGGCCGCAGCCGGGGCGCGTCCGGATCGGCGCGCTCAGGTGGGGGTCATCCTGGCGGGGTCGGTGCCCAATCTCGTGCAGTGGTTCAACCTCTACCTCTACGCCACCTTCGCTCCGTATTTCCGTACCGAGTTCTTCGATCCCGACTCGACCGATTCGCTGATCTACGTCTACGGGCTCTTCGCCTTGACGTTCGTGGTTCGCCCGCTCGGCTCCTGGCTCTTCGGCCGACTCGCCGACACGCG
This sequence comes from Herbiconiux daphne, assembly GCF_024979295.1. Classification (GTDB taxonomy): domain Bacteria; phylum Actinomycetota; class Actinomycetes; order Actinomycetales; family Microbacteriaceae; genus Herbiconiux; species Herbiconiux daphnes. Next base: position 748,583 of record NZ_JANLCJ010000001.1, read on the forward strand.
AGGGAGGCAACGGGCGCTCGTGGCGGCGGTCACGATGATGTCGGCCGGATCCGTCGTTCTCGCGCTTGCCCCGACCGAGCGTGCGGTCGGGGCGTGGGCGGCCGTGATCCTCGTGGTCGTGAGTCTGCTGCAGGGCATCGCCACCGGGGGTGAAGTACGCGGCCGCCACGGTGTTGTTGTCGGAGTCGGGTACGCGGGGCCACCGCGGATTCTTCGCCTCGTTCCAGGCCACCACGATCGTCGGCGGTCTCGTGCTCGCTCAGGCCTGCCTTCTGGCGCTGCTGCTGATCAGCGATCGTGTGGGCATTTCGGAGTGGGGGTGGCGGGTCGCATTCGTGGCCGGCGGGGTGGCCGGGCTTGCGTCGCAGTGGTGGGCGCGCGGATTCAAGCGCGGCGCATCCGGGGCCGGCACCGCCTCATCTGCCGGCGCGTCATCCGCCGCCGTCTCCTCCTCGCCGAAGCCGGCGAGGTCAGGCCAGTCTTCGACGATGAAGGCGTTGTTTCGCAACACGTGGCGCCCGATCGTGTAAGTGATCCGCTTTCGGGGTCGTCACTGAGCCGTGACAATACGTCACCGTCGCAGCCGCTCCATGCGCGGTGTTCCTCGTGGATCCACGAGAGCGGGCCGACCCGTGAGTCGGACGGCGTCGGTGCGAGGGCGCCTAATCGGGCCCGCTATTATTAATATGAAGAATCATCAGATTAATGCTATGTTCGGCCGCTACAGGATATGGAGCGGAGGAGCCTTGGAGATGAGACGAAGCGCGGTGGTACTGCTTTGCTCGATGGTGGCGGCCGCGGTACTGGGCGGTACGGGGCCACTTGCCCAGTCTGCCAACGCGGACAACTCCCGACCTGATGCACTCGAGGAGAGGGTCGGTGAATTCTCCCTGAGCCAGCTCGTCGCGTCTGGTGATGCGCAACGCGCTGCCAACGCGGTGGAGGAGTTTGCTTCGCAGAGGTATGTCGATCTCTATTCCGGTGTGTCTCTGACTAATGGAGCAACCCAGGTCGTTGTCTGGTTGACCGAGCGGGATCCACAAATCGAGGCGGAAATCCAAGGTGCTATACCCGCGGCTGAGCTTGAGTTCGAGGTGAGAGAGTCAACGCAGGCTTCACAGCTGTCCGCTCATCAGAAGATTCTCGAAGCGGTAGACGCGCTGAATCAGATCGGCATCGTCGTAGGCGAGTTCGGCCCGGATCCGGTGACTGGCAAAGAGCGCGTGACGGTGCTGGGGGGCACCGATGCACAACTCGCTCAGGTTGAAGAGATGTTCGGGCCAGCTCTGACTGCTGTGTCTGTGCCAGAGACGACTCGCGCGACTCCCGACGCGGCGAGCCGACATGTAGACGCGCCTTCGTGGAACGCCGGAGATTTCATCAGCAATGGATCTGAGGACTGTACGAGCGGTATACCTACTCACAATGCAGCGGGCCAGCAGTTCTTGGTGACCGCGGCACACTGCTTCACCGTTGGCAGCTCCGTATTCAACAAGTCGGCCTCGATCCCGCTCGGGGCGGGAGGGTATCTGGGAACCGTAGTTGCCCGAGACCTCAGGAATAACGCCTTCGACGCGGAACTTGTCAGCGCGCCATCGTCCAACCTCACATTCACGGGTGGGACGTCGACCACGACGAAGGCTGCGTTCGGCGGGGCTGGTGCGCCGGTTGTCGGAGCCCTGGTATGCTCCAGCGGCGCATTCGAGGGAGAGCGCTGCCTGACCATCATCTCGGTGAACAGCTGCTTATCGAACTCGATCACGGGGCTCGGCCGGACTGTCTGTGCCGAGAATTACTATTACGGGTCTCTCGATCAGAGCATCGGCCAAGGTGACAGCGGAGGACCGGTCTACGCGTACGGTTCCGGTGGGGTTCGTGCAATGGGGCTGCACAACCTGCATGATCCTCACTACGAGGTCAGGTGCACCAATTGGTCGCCGCAGACCCATCGGACATGTTCTGGGCACGGATGGTTCGTGTCTATCGGCCCGGTCATGGGCACATGGGGACTCGCCGTCAACTGAAGCGATACGGCCGGCAGTCCAGAAGGCTCGTCCGCGTCGGGCGAAATCGGTGGATAGGGAGAGGTGGATTCTGTGACCATGTGGCTTCGAAAGAAGGTGAGGGCGGCTGCCGGATTCGTTGCGTTGGCGGTGGTCGGCCTCTTGGCAGGGTGCGCGTCGCAGGGCGATTCCTCCGGCGGAACCATCGGCTGGTCGACCTCCGAAACTGCTGCCGCCCCAGAGCCCTCCCTGAACGCAGACGATTACACTCGGGTGGCGAGCTGGCTGCTGTTGTCCTCGAGTCCTGATGCGATGACGCTCACGATCGGCGTGGCGGTGGGCGGCGGCTGCGAGCGGCTCGATCGGGTGGACGTTGTCGAGTCGGAGTCGAGCGTCACCATTAGGCCGATCCTTCTGACCGGCCTCGCTGAGGCGTGCGCGGATTCTTTGACGACCGAGGATCGAGCTGTGTCACTTCACAATCCGCTGGGGGAGCGCACGCTCGTACACGGTAACTAGGCCGAAGTGCCGCATTCTCCATCGCGACGGTGACCATTCCCTTGTTCGCGAGACGTTCTTCGGACCAGACGGCACGTCGGGCGAGCTTGCCGCGACCGGACTCGTGCTCGCCGCCCTCGTCGCGCTGATGCTGATGCAGCCGCTCGGCGGAGCACTGAGCGACCGGATCGGCCGGAAGCCCCTGCTCGTCGCCTTCGGGCGCTGGGCTCCGTGGGCGCCGGTGTGCTGGTGACCGTGGCCGCTCAGGTAACGTCGCCCCCCGGCGGTGCTGGGCACCTCGTTCTCGCGTTCGCGGTTCTGGCGTGCTACCTGTCGGTGAACGGCACCGCCACGGCGGAGGTGTTCCCCGCGCACATCCGAGCGCTCGGCGTCGGTTTCGGCTACGCCGTCGCGAACTCGCTGTTCGAGGGACGGCTCCGTTGATCTATCACGCCACGGTTGGTGGCGGCAGCATTGGGTTCATCGTGTGCCTGACCGTGCTGCTGGAGGGTGAGCTCGGGCTGGGGTGACGCTCACGCCGCCGGCCCGCCCACCCGCTGGGAGCTTGGTCGCAGAGTCGGTGACTACCTCAGCTCGCCAATTTGTGCTGGGCAAGCAGAAGGTGCACCGCCTCACGCAGCAGTTCGGCCTCAGAACGGCCCGTCTCTTCACGCAGCCGCGTGAAGGCGGCGAAGTCCTCCTCGGAGACGCGAGCGCGCACCGTTGGAGACGGTCCCGGCTTTCTGGTGCCGAGTTTGGGCCTGCCCGGTCGCATAGCGGCCTTGAGCGCATCCTCGGAACCGTACTCCCGCAGCAGAAAGGCCCGGCCATGAGCAGCCGCGTCTTCGCCGTACAGCTCTTTGTGGGCTCCCGTGTGCACGTCGGTGTCGGTGAGCCGGGCAGCCAGGGCTTCGTAGTCGATCTCATCTCCAGCCATCGGGATTCTCCAATCGGAACCGTCGGTACTTAGGGCCCAGGGGCATGGCGTGAAAAATCGATGCCTCTTTGCCGGAATCAGGATGCTCGTGCACGAGGATCTCCAGTTCGCGATCGGTCTGCGCGTGAGCTGGTCCGATGTAGATCACGATGCGTCCTTCTGGCACCTGCCCGTCGAGAATGCGTACGTAGCTGGCATGGAGAATCGCGTGAATCTGATCATGGCGGGGCACCCCATGTTTCTCGCTTGACGGCTCCCAACGCGGGGTCATCGATTGATGGCTAACTGTAGCCGCATTATGTGGTCACGTAAAGTCTCGGGTCGCAAGGGGTTCTGCGGCGCAGTCGTCTGATGAAACTTCATGCCTACGAGCCTAGTAAAATAAGTGACTATTCCTAATGTTCGCTCCCCGCACGCCGGTGGGGCAGTGCATGGCGGCGAAGGGGCGGTCAGGAATCGACATCCTGGCATCTCGGTGCTGATCCCCCGATGGCTGATTGCTGATTTCCCGGTGGCTATTCGCCGCTTCCCCAGTGTGTCTTCCCGAATCTCGAGCCGTTGGCCTCGAAGACGCGAGCGCGCACTGTTGGAGAAAATCCCGGCTTTCTGGTGCCTAGTTCGGGCGTGCCTGGTCGCAACGCCGCCTGGAGTGCTTCCTCGGAGCCGCACTCCCGTAGCAGGAAGGCCCGGCCATGAGCGGCCGCCTCATCGCCATGAAGTTCCCGGTGGGCTCTCGTTCCACTTCGGGTGGGTGAGCCGGCGGCCAAGGCCTCGTAATCTATCTCATCTGCTGCCATCGGGATTCTCCTTTCGGTATCGTCGATAATTGGGGCCCATTGGCCTGGCAGTGGGCATGTGCTCATCCCAGCCGGGTACGCGAACGGTCGGGATGTCGAGGGAGCGCCAGAGAGCGATGACGATGGGGTTGTCGTCGATCGCGAGGACGGGGTCGACGTCGTACAGGCGCCTCATTCGGATGAGGAGGTCGCGCTTCACGTCGTCGTCGCGGCGGTTGTCGTGGTCGGCGCGCATGCCGAGCGCAAATGACCGTCAAGCATTGGCGTGACTCGGCGTGATGGCGAGATATCTGTGCTCTTCAGCTGTCCGGCCTGGTCGGCCTGGTCGAGACGCGTTTGACTGGGGAGAGAAAGCGGTTGCGTGGCTGCACCATCGTCGTCCTCCCCGGTGATGACCAACGGATGAACGGATTGTGGGCACTCACACCGAAGGTCGCAGGGCGTTGTGACCCGAACCAGAGTTCGGCCGGGACCATAGGCGTCTGGCGTTCCGTGCGGGATTCTCGGAAACGACAGCGAACGGACGCGGGGCAACGACGCTCGACACGGAATGGGGGAATAAGAGCGTGCCAGCACAGACATCAGATGACGAGCTCGACGAGCAGCCGACGAGCCGCGATGCGGACTACCTCGGCGGACTGCAGAACAGCATTCCGCGGGTCAACTGGGAGCTTCTGCAGGCGTTGACCTCGGGACTCAATCACAGCGATCCGACGTTGGCATCGCGCATGGCCCAGACGATCCGAGCCGAGGTGCCCTTCTACCGGCTGAAGAGATCGGTGTCGCAGGCGTCACTGGCCGCGTCGACGGCGGCGCACGTGGATTCCCTGCTGAGCCTGGACGAGTCGACCGACCTCAAGCTCAGCGCGTCTCGCGAACTCGGAGTCGATCGCGCGAAGGAGGGTGTGCCGCTCGAGCATGTCGTCGATGCGATGAGGTGCGGGTCGAAGTTTCTGTGGAACGAGATCGTGCGACATGCGCGAGCACTCGGGACGGTCTCCGAAGGGGACCTGGTCGACGTGGCCTCCGAGATCTGGTTGATGCACGACGCCTACACGAATGCACTGGAGAACGGTTACCGATTTGAGCAGACCCGCCGGCTGCTGAGCGAGCAGCAATCGCGGTCCGGCCTGCTGTACGGCCTGCTCGACGCCCGCGAAGCCGGGAATCCCACCGAGACCCTCGACCGCCTCGGCTTTCCGCGCGGCAGTCACCTGACTGTCGTCGCCGCTGACGCACTTCACGACCGATCGACCTGGCTGGCATCCGTGGAGGCCCAGCTGGCGGAACTGGGTGCGGTCTCGGCATGGGTGATGGTCTCAACGGTCCAGCTGGGCATCATCGGCAGCCATGAGGCCGGGCTCGTTCCGGTCGTGCAGGCGCTGCTGTCCGGCACCCGGTCGACGGCCGGGCTCAGCCCGCGATTCGACGATGCCGGGCGGATCCCGCTGATGGTGCGACTGGCACGCACCGCATTGGCCGCAACGCCATCCGGAACCATCACCGCGTTCGACGATGTCCCGGTGGCCATGTCGGCAGCGGCGTCCCTGGACGTCAGCCAGGTCGTCACCGATCATGTGCTCGGGCAGGTTCTGGCTACAAGCGAACTCGAGAGAAGAGCGCTTCTCGAAACCCTGGAGGCATGGTTCGAGCACGGCGGATCGGCGGCCGAAGCCGCCCCGGGACTGTTCGTGCACCCGAACACGGTGCGCAACCGCATCCAGCGAATCGAAGAGCTGACCGGGCGCCGGCTTTCGCGCCCCAAAGACGCCGCCGAGGTCTATCTCGCCCTCTGTGGCTACACCCAGAACCGAACGTGAGGAGACATTCCATGACCACAACGGACACCATCCCGGACACCGCCCGAAGCCCCATCGAGTCAGTCGCACGAGCTGTCGGTGGCGCTTGGTGGGTGCCGCTCATCGCCGGAATCGCCTGGATCACCGTCGGATTCGTCGTACTCCGCTTCGACCGTTCGACCATCGAAGTCGTCTCGATCGTCTTCGGCGTGATGGTGCTGCTGGCGGCGGCCGGAGAAGTCCTCCGGGCGGTCGTCACACCGGGAGGCTGGCGGGTCTGGCACGTCGTCTTCGCCGTGCTGCTCGTCGTGGGGGCGATCGTCATCTTCATCCGGCCGGGTGACGCGTTCGTGTCGCTCGCCCTGGTGACGGGTTTCTACTTCGTCTTCGCCGGAACCTTCGATGTCGTCACCAGCCTGTTCAGCACCGCGATTCCCGGTTGGTGGCTGCAGCTTGTCTCGGGCATCGCCCAGATCGTCCTCGGATTCCTCGCCTCCGCCTCCTTCGACGCGAGCGTCGTGGTGCTGGTCACCTACGTCAGCATCACGGCGATCTTCCGGGGAGTTGCCGAGATCGCCGCAGCGTTCACGGTGCGATCAGTGCGAACCACCGCCATGACCCTGACCTCCCATTGACCATCCCGTTCCCCACCGCGAAAGGAAGAATCCATGCCACTCTCCGACCAGCTCAGCGCCCTCAGCGTCCAGGCCAAGAACCTCGAGGACTCAGCAGCCGACCTGCACACGAAGAACTCTGCCAAAGTCCACGAACGACTCACCGAACTGCGCGGCTCGCTCGACCAGGCGCAGAGCGAACTCTCCGCGCAGGCGAGTGCCGATGCCGACTCGTTGGCCCTCGGATGGGCGGACCTCCAGAAGTCCGTCGCCGACGGGTTCGCATCTCTCAAGGCGGATGCCGCGGCGAGGAAGGCGAACCGGAAGGCCGACCGAGCCGACCGGGCTGCGGACAACGCGGAGCTCGACGCCGAAGATGCGATCGACTTCGCCGTCTACGCCCTGCAGGAGGCCGAGTACTACGTGCTCGCCGCGGCCGACGCGCGACTGGCCGCCGACGAGGCGAAGTCTGCCGAACGTCCTGAGCCGACCAGCGCCCGGCTGGCGACATCCATCACCACTTCAGATCTTTAGATAGGAGAACACCCATGTCAGTCGAACACATTGTCTTGGTCCACGGGGCATTCGCGGATGGATCCTGCTGGTCCAAGGTCATCCCCTTGCTGAAAGCGCGCGGCTTCCACGCGATCGCCGTGCAGAATCCGCTCAGCTCGCTGGCTGATGACGTCGCCGCCGTGCACCGCGTGATCGAGCAGATGGACGGCCGGGTGCTTCTCGTCGGCCATTCCTGGGGCGGCGCCGTCATCACCGAAGCCGGCAACCACAGCGCAGTCGAGGGCCTGGTCTACGTCGCCGCCGGTGCGCCCGACAGCGGCTCGTCGTTCAACCAGTGGTGGGCCGACTACGACCCGGCGCCAGGAGCCGCCGAGATCAAGCCCTACGGGGAAGGGTACGTCGCGCTCACGCCGAAGGGCGTGCGCGAAGACTTCGCGCAGGACCTCCCTGCGGGCGAGACCGACGTCATCTACGCCACACAAGGCCCTCTGGCAGCGCGGTGCTTCGACGACACGATCTCTACCGCAGCCTGGAGGGTGAAGCCGAGCTGGTACATCGTCGCCGAGCACGACCGCACCATCCCGCCCGCCGTCGAGAAGGACTCTGCCGCCCGCATGAGCGCGCACACTCTCACTCTGGAGAGCAGCCATGTCCCGATGCTCTCCCACCCGGAAGAAGTCGCCGCCTTCATCTCGGAAGCGGCGGCCGCGGTCTGACCGCCGCAACGCCGACGCCCCCTCCCAGCCACTTTCTTTCTCCTGGAAAGGAACACCGTGACGACGACCCAGGTTTCACCGATCGTCCTGCCGTTGCAAGCAGCTCGCTCGATCATCGACGCCGGAATCGACAAGGCGACCGAACTCGGAATCCCGTACACGCTCGCCGTACTCGATGGCTCGGGCAATCTCGTCGCCCACGCCCGGATGGACGGCGCTGCATTGGCCTCGATCGACACGTCGATCGCGAAGGCACGCACCTCCGCCTACTTCGGCGCGGCCACCGCCGATCTGCAGGCCGGCGTCCAACCCGGCGCACCCCTGTTCACCATCCAGACATCCACCGCCGCAGCACTCGCCTTCGTCGCGGGAGCGGTGCCGATCACCGACGCCGACGGAGTCGTGATCGGGGCGGTGGGCGCAGGAGGCGGAACCCCCGACCAGGACCACGTTGTGGCACTCGCCGCGAAGAGTGCGGTCTGAGACGCCCCGTGATGCCCTCACTGCGAACCGAGCTGACCCTCGATTTCCCGTGCACGGGGGTGAGTTCGAGCCCCGGTGGCCGGCTGTTCATTGTGCAGCCTCGGATCGATGGCACGCCGGGCCCTCAGATCTCAGAGATCGTGGAGGGATCACCGACTCCGTTCCCCGACGAGGAGTGGAACTCCTGGGAGCCGGGAAAGGATGCCGCGACGCATTTCGTGCGCGCCAACGCGCAACGCGTCGGGCCCGACGGGGCGCTCTGGGTCGTCGACGTGGGTGGCCCAGGGCTCGGGGGCACCCCCGTGAAGGGCGGTCCGAAGCTGGTGAAGATCAGCCTGGGCTCGAATGTCGTCGAGCGCGTCTACCTTCTCGACGACGTCACTTCTCCTCGAAGCGGGATCGACGATGTGCGCTTCAACGCGACGACCGCCTACCTGACCGACGCCGGAGATCCCGGACTGATCGTCCTCGATCTCGCGACCGGCGCAGCCCGCAGGGCACTCGATGGAGACGTCACGACCACGGCCGGCGAGGCCGTTTCGGCCGAAGGTGCCGTGCTGCGTGACGTCGATGGCGCCGAGGTCCTGCTGCACGCTGACCAGCTCGAGGTGTCGCCCGATGGCTCCGTGCTCTACTTCCAGGCGTGCTGCGGCCCCCTCTGGGCGGTGCCCACGAAAGCCATCGACGACTCTGAGCTGAAGGATGCGGACCTCGCGAAGCTGGTGGTCCTTCACGCGCAGACCACATCCACCGGAGGCACGGCGATAGGCGCCGACGGCACGATCTTCATCAGCGATACCAACGCCCGGGCGATCTGGACCATCGCACCGACCGGCGAGCGGACGCTCCTCATCCAGGACGATCGTCTGCTCTGGGTCGACGCGATGTGGATCGACGCCGCAAACCGCCTCTGGCTGCCCGCGGCCGAACTCAACCGGATGACGATCTTCTCCGGGGCACCCGCCCCGCTCGAGTCGCGGCTCCACGTGTATTCGATCGATGTCGGCGTCGGACCAGCGAACAACGACCATCTCTGAGAGACAGGATCGCCCTGTGAAATCGATCGCCTATTTCGAACCCGGCTCCGTCGACGTTCTCCAGCTGATAGAGCGGCCTGTGCCCGACCCCGGCCCGGGGGAGGTCCGCATTCGCGTGATCGTCGCGGGGGTCAACCCCACCGACATCGATGCGCGGCGGAACGGGCGTGGGGAGCGCTTCAGCGAGCCCCACGTACCCGGTCAAGACGGAGCGGGCATCATCGATGCGGTCGGCGAGGGGGTCGATCGTCTCCATCCGGGCGATCGGGTCTGGCTCTGGGATGCTGCGTGGCGGCGATCCGAGGGCACAGCCCAGGAATACGTCGTCGTTCCCGCCATACATGTGGTCGCGCTTCCCGACCATGTCGGCTTCGAGATCGGAGCCTCCCTCGGGATCCCCGCACTGACGGCCCATCGCACTCTCACATCGTTCGCGGGCGGTCCGTCCGAACTCCGCCAGGGATCGCTCGAGGGGCGCGCGGTGCTCGTCGCGGGCGGTGCGGGAGCGGTCGGGCACGCGGCGATCCAGCTTGCGGTGTGGGCGGGAGCAGAAGTCATCACGACCGTGAGTGATGAGACGAAGGCGGCACTGGCGCGAGCTGCCGGAGCTCATCACGTGGTCGACTACCGCCACACCGATGCTGCGACAGAGATAAGGCGCGCCATTCCGCGCGGCCCCCAGATCGTCGTGGAGGTGAATGCCCGCGTCAACCTCCCTATGGACGTCTCCGTGATCGCTCCCAATGGAGGCATCTCCATCTACACGCCCGGAGGGGACAGCATCGTGGTCCCTTCGCGCAGCGCCATGACCAAGAACATCCAGATGTCGTTCGTGCTCACCTACACAACCACTGCAGCCGAGAAGCAGGCAGCCGTTCGATCGGTGAATGCCGCGGTCGCATCCGGTGCACTCGGCGTCGGTGAGGAAGCCGGGCTTCCCATCACTCGATTCCCTCTCGCAGAGACCGCCGCGGCACACGCGGCCGTCGAGAATCACGCGGTGGGGAAGGTTCTCATCGATGTGGCGGATGAACGTTGACGCAATAGGGTTCCGCGGCCGCCGCCCGGTGGGCGCGTGCCTTGGTCTCATCGACGAGGATATGCTCTCTGCCCAGATCGGCTCGCCAACTTGCGCTGAGCGATCAGAAGATGCCTTGCCTTGCGCAGCAGCTCGGCCTCCGTGCGGCCTGCCTCGTCGCGCAGCCGCGTGAACGCTGCGAAGTCATCGTCGGAAGCGCGAGCGCGGACCATGAGAGACGGCCCTGGCTTTTTTCGGCTCAGCGGAAGTCGCCGACCTGCCTCTCGACCGGAACGGTGCCCTCGACCACGACATCGCCGGTGTGTGCGGTCGTGACGGTCTCGATGAGCACGATCTCGACCTCCTCGTCGGCGACGGGATTGTGCTGAACCCCTCGAGGAACCACGTAGAACTGACCTGGCGTCAGCACGACCCTTCGTCACCCGGCAGCTGGATGCGGAGACGGCCGGAGACGACGAGGAACATCTCGTCCTCGGCGTCGTGTCCGTGCCACACCAGCTCACCGAGCAGCTTCGCGACGTTCACGTACTGGTCGTTCACCCGCCCGACGACCCGTGGGGTCCAGTGAGCCGTGACCTGGCGGAGTTCGGCGGCGACGTCGATTGCAGGAAGAGCGGTCATGGTTCCATCGTCGGCCTTGGGGCGCAGGGTCCACAGGTCGAGGGCGCCAGCGATGGAGGCCCTTCGTAGTAGGACGTGCACAGCGAGACGGTACCGTCGATGGGTCGGCTAGAATTATGGTGTTCAAGACATTTTAATTGAGAGCCTGGGGAGGTGACCTACGTGACAAATGCATCCACGTTGATTCGCGCCGCCCGTAGGAGTCGCCGGCTCACCCAGGAGCAACTCGCCGATCGCGCTCAGATCGACCAGGGGAGCGTTTCGCGTTCTGAACGGGGTCGCGACGCAGGTTTCAGCACGATCGATCGGCTACTCGCCGGCGCGGGCCATCGGCTCTACTCGGCCCCCACTCGTCGGGACGATGCCGCGACGGCGGCCGCGGAGATTCGTAAGCAGCTCGGAGAGAGCGATAAGGATCGCGCTTTGCGCGCCTTGCTGCAGCTCAACGACAACCTTCTCGCCGAGCACGGCCTCGTTCGAGGGATCCTTGGCCTCGCCGAGCCTGAGTCGACCGGTGACCCGGTCTGGGATGCCGCGATCGCAGCACTCGTGGCGTGGCGGCTGGATGCGGAGGGCATCCCGCTGCCGGCCTGGGTCGACCAGCCAGGGCGCTTTCTGGCAAAACCGCGGACGCTTGAGGTGGATCCCGCAGACCCGGTGCCGCCGCGTTCCGAGGTGCCCGATGAGTTCGCCGAGCGGGGCGTACTCGCCTGGCGTGACACCTTCGCTAGCGTCTGACCATGCCCGGCGCTCTGGACCGCGACGACATCATCGCGGGCCTGCGCGAGCTCATCGCCGAGCTCCGTGCGGGCGATCAGTGGCGGGCATCCGACTCGTGGGCGGGGCTGCACTGGCCCTGCGTTACTTCGATCGCGGGACTACGCAAGATCTCGACTCACTCCACGTTCGCCCCGGCAGTGACGAAGAAGTGGCGGCTGCCGCCGCGCGGGTCGCCGAGCGACACGACTGGGACCAGGCCTGGCTGAACTTCGAAGTCACCGGAGCTGATGCACTCCCGACGCTTGGGCGCGAAGTCGAATGGGAGACGATCTACGACCAGGACGGCATCCTCATCCAGGTGGCTTCCAAGGAGGCTCTGCTCGCTATGAAGCTGCGGGCCAACCGGCCTGGCCGTGATACCGGTGACATCCGTCGCCCTCTCGGGCTGTGTCACGTGCATACCCTCGAGGCTTGCGAGGACTTCTATGAGGAGTTCTATCCTGGCGACAGTCTCGCTCCACGCGCGGTGAGCATCGTCGCGGCGATCCTCGCCGAGGGCCCGCCCCACGTGCCCGAGACGCCGGAGCGGTTTGCGTTGTGATTGCGAACGATGAGGGCGCGCGTTTCGATGAGGTGCCATACAAATGTGCTCTTGCCGACTTGACGGGCGCCGCCGATCACCGTGATCGGGTTGTCGGCAAGTGTCTCCATCGCAAGCGCCGAGATGTTGCGGGGGAGAAGCTCGGCGTCTGATCGTGCGGCGGTTGGGCCTCGTCGCCGATTTCACCGGGCTGTGTCGCGTATTCAGGTGCTCGAGGGAGGAGAGTGCGGAAAGAACGCGGTCGTTCGAAAGCGCCGCGACATTTCGCTTGGGTTGGTGTGCGTCAGCAAATCGCAGCCGTTCCTCATCGAACTGCGTCACTAATCGGAGCGAGTAGAGGTCGGCTCCTCTCGGGTATACGAGACGCTTGGAGTGGGTGCCCTGCAGTTGGATGAGCCGTCTGGTGTCCAGATCTGCGCCGGAACGTTCAGCATCCCTCGGAGCGTCCGCGACGCGGGAGATGTCTGTGCCAGGGTCATCGACGAGATCGGCAATGGTGCTGCAATCTCATGCCAAAACGCAACATATGAAGTATGGCTGCGTCACGGCACGAACATAAATGGCGCTAGTGAGATTGTAGTACGGCCCAGGCGATGAGGCTGTCGAGGCGGCGTACATCTGCGCCCTTCGAGAGCTTGACCTTGATGTGGCCTGCTCGTGTCCAGAGTTCGATTTCGGAGTTGAAGTCGAGTTTGCCGGCGTTCTCGGAGGACCACATGTTGATGGATGAGTAAGGAAGGGAATAGATCTCGACCTTCTTGCCCGTGATTCCCTGGGCGTCTCTGACGATGAGCCGCTTGGTGGTGAAGACGGCGGAGTCTCGGAAGGTTTTGAATGCGGCGATGGCTTGTTCGCCGTCGAGGAGAAGTGGGGTCACATCGGGTGGGATGGGAATCTCGTTTTGAAGGGTCCAGGTCATAAGTGCGGCGGCTTCCATCGCGCTAGTCTCGCAGATCGACGACTGTCGAAGGGTCGGCAGGGGCGGAGCTATGATCGATGCCATAGCTTCGGGGGTGATCATGGGCGATGTAGCCACGCGAATTTGCGCTTCCCTAATCATTGCCGCAGGTGCGATTCTCCTTTCGTCGTGTTCGACGCCGGATGTCACACCCGCCGCGGTCGATAAATACACGCAGACCTGGACCGCTTCGTACTCCGAGACGACTTGCGATGACTGGCTGAACGTCATGACTCCTGCTCAACAGTTTGCAGGAGCAGCGGATATTCTCACGGCGGCTAGAAACAAGATTGACGGCGGAACAGGATTGCCGAGCGATTCGCTCATCGATGAGTTCGCGGAGGGGATCAACAACGTCTGCGTGATCCCGACGATGACCCTGACGGACGCCACATATGGTCTCTACACGACCGAGCCCCGGTTTCACCCGTGAAGGGTTCCGCCTCGTCTGGGCGCAGCTCATGCGGCTCACAACGAAGTCGGCGAGGCTGGGCGAGCTGGCGTCACGGGCGGGCTGGGCTTCGCTCCAGATATCAATCATCTGTCGACAAACGGCTGCCGCGTAGGGGCTTGCAAGTCGAAGGGTCAACGAAAGTGATGATGTCTCAAGAGATATGGCAGTGGAGACTACGGTGCAACTGAAGTTGCAAACCAGAAACTTCGGCTGAACGAGGCACTTCGCTTCACACCGTGGCGAGCCGCAGGCTCAGCGGAAGTCGCCGAGTTGCCTCTCGACCGGAACAGTGCCCGAGACCACGACGTCGCCCGTGTGTGCGGTCGTGACGGTTTCGATGAGCACGATCTCGACCTCCTCCTCCGCGACGGGATTGTGCCGCACGCCTCGAGGCACGACGTAGAACTGTCCCGGAGTGAGCACGACCTCCTCGTCGCCCGGGAGCTGGATGCGCAGCCGACCGGAGACGACGAGGAACATCTCGTCCTCGGCGTCGTGGGCGTGCCACACCAGCTCGCCGAGCAGCTTCGCCACCTTCACGTACTGGTCGTTCACGCGTCCGACGACCCGCGGGGTCCAGTGAGCCTCTACCTGGCGGAGTTCAGCGGAGATGTCGATTCCGTGAAGAGAAGTCATGGCTCCATCGTCGGCCCTGGGCCGCGCGCGCAGTGCGTCGAAGGCGCCAGCGATGGAGCCTGCCCGTTGTAGGACGTGAACAGTTGCTCCGTGTGACGCGCAGATGCGCCTCAGGCTGATCGGTTGGAACCCGTCGGAACGATGACACGGCGCGCGATGCGCCATCCGTTGGGCGTGCGGCGCAGCACGTCGTGGTTGACGACCGCGGCGTTCGTGGTCTGGTCTGCCATGAGCATGAGGCCCTTGGAGTCGACCGCGACCTCGTCGCCGTTCTCGCTGACGATGACCACATTGGTCACGAAGTGGGCGATGGGGCCGTGGGTGCCCATCTGCTGCGCCGCTGCGCGTGCGCCGTCGATGCCGGTGATCACCGGCATCCCCAGGGCGCTCATGTCGTAGACGATGTCGGCGGTGAAGACGGCGTCGATCTCGTCGAGCCGTCCGTCATCGAAGACGTGTCCTACCAGGCTCAATGTGTCGGTGATGTTCCAGCGGTCGTCGTTGTTCATGATTCGTCCCTCGTCTCGGCCGCGACTTTCGCGGATACGGCAATGGTACTCAGTACCAAACGGAATGCAAGCCACACTGGTTTAGAGACCCGAACTGTACGCAGTGCGATAGAGTCGTGCCATGACGTCGGTTGTTCCTCTGATCGAGCGCAAGCAGAAGGCGGCCCGTGAGCGCATCCTGCGGGCGGCGGCAGAGTTGTTCGCCGAGCACGGCTTCGACAGCGTCTCGGTGTCTGACATCGCCGAACGGGCCGAAGTCGGCCGCACGACGTTCTTCCGGCACTTCGGCGACAAGCAGGAGGTCGTCTTCGCGCGCGAGCAGGCGATCCTCGACGCGCTGACGCTCGGGAACCTCGACTCCGCGCCCACCAGTTCCCGGTCGGCTGCCGGCGCACTCCGAGCAGTGCAACCGCTGTTCCTGCAGGTGTGCGCGCACATCAGCGAAGATCCCGACGAATACCGGCGTCACGAGCAGCTCGTCGAGGGCAACATCGTGTTGCAGGGGCGCGGTGCGGCCAAGGCGCAGCTGATCGCCCGCCGCCTCGGCGCCCTGCTCGTCGAGAACGGGTGGGATGAGGCGGTGGCGAGTTTCGCCAGCCAGATCGCGCTTGCTTGTTATGAGACCGCTCGCGCTACGGCCCAGCCCGAGAACCTGGTTCAGGCCACGCGCCAGGCCTTCGAGAGAGCGCTCAGTCTCGGCGCGGAGGGCGCCAAGGGCGCTGACGCCGCGACCTGATCTCCACGGAGCGTCCCGGCGCTAGCGCACGTGGAGGCCGTCGAGCAGGAGCCGCACCATCGGGTTCGGCGACCCGTCGGGGGAGGGGGCGCGGTGACTCAGGTCGCCAACCGCCTGGAGGAGTTCGAGGGGATCGACGCCGGGGCGCACCTCGCCGGCCGCAGCCGCCGCGTCGAGCAGCGACGTGATGGCCGGGCCCAGTTTGGCGGTGAAGTGCGCGGGGAGGGCGTCGAACGCCGGATCGCCCGAGCGTAGCGCGGCGGACAGCCCCTGCTTGGTGGCGACGAAGCGGGTGAAGCGGGTGATCCACAGGTCGAGGGCCTCGCCGGGCGGGTGCTCCTCCAGCAGGGAGGTCGCGGCCGCAGCCGTGGCATCGATCTCCGTCGTGAAGACGGCGGCCACCAGCTCGGCCCGGTTCGGGAAGTGCCGGTAGAGCGTGCCGACCCCGACGCCCGCCTCTGCCGCGATGTCACGGGCAGGGGCATCCACCCCCGAGCGAGCGAACACCGTCCGTGCCGCGACCAGCAGGGTGTCGAGGTTCTGGCGCGCATCCGCTCGCACCTTGCGCGGCGCATCCGATGAGGTCACGACAGAGCCCCTTGCTTATTCGGAACAACGTTCCGTATAGTGGTCGAGAGATTGCGGAACGATGTTCCGTATCCGATCCTACAGGAGGACCCCATGCAGTATCGCCCCCTCGGCCGCACCGGAATGAAGGTGACGCCTTATGCGCTCGGCGCCATGATGCTCGGCTCGTTCGGCAACCCCGACCGGCAGGAAGGCGTGCGCATCATCCATCGCGCGCTCGACGGCGGCATCAACTTCATCGACACCGCCGATCGCTACGGCGACTCCGAGGAGGTCGTCGGCGAAGCACTGGTCGGCAGACGCGACGAGGTCGTGCTCGCCACCAAGTTCTGGGGGCCCGTCGACGACGACGTGAACCACCGGGGTGCCTCGCGCCGGTGGATCCGGCAGGCCGTCGAACGCTCCCTCCGCAATCTGCGCACCGACCGCATCGACCTCTACCAGCTGCACCGTCCCGACCCCGAGACCGACATCGACGAAACGCTATCCGCCCTCACCGACCTCGTGCGCGAGGGCAAGGTGCTCGCGATCGGCACGTCGTCGATGCGCGGCTCCGAGATCGTCGAAGCCCAATGGATGTCGGAACGGCGCGGCTTGGAACGATTCCGCACCGAGCAGCCGAACTACTCCATTCTCGACCGCGAGATCGAGCGCGAGATTCTGCCCGTGGCCCAGCGCTACGGCATGGGCACGCTTGTCTACAGCCCGCTCGCCGGCGGCGCGCTCTCGGGTAAGTACCGCGCGGGTCAGAGCAACGACAACTTCCGGGCAAGCACCGGCATGCGGCACTTCCGTGACGAGCGCCGGCTCGCGGCCATCGAAGAACTCGTCCAGCTGGCGCAGGAGGTGGGCCTGCCGCTGACGCACCTGGCGATGGCGTTCACGATCGCGCATCCGGGTGTCACCTCCGCGATCGCGGGGCCACGCACCATGGAACAACTCGAAGACACCCTCGCCGGCGCCGACGTGTCGTTGTCAGACGAGATCCTCGACCGCATCGACGCCATCGTTCCGCCCGGCGAGAGCATCGGCGCGATGGACATGGTCTATCGCGGGCCCGAGGTCACGGATGCCGCACTGCGCCGGCGTCCCGACGGGTCACGGTCGGCGCGGTAGCCAGCCGCCAGCTAAGATGAGCAATACTTGGCAACTGACTCGACTGGGAGGCGACATGGCTGAACTGACTCTTGACCGGAGTTCAGAACATAATCTGAAGTATGATGAAAGCATGCTCGCGTTCCCGTCATCAGATCTCAGTCGAAACGCGCCGCGCGTGTTCGCGGCCGCGGAGGAAGCACCCGTCAGCGTGACCCGGCGCGATGGCGAGAATCTCGTTCTCATGTCGCAGCGTGACTCTGACTCTCGCGAGCAGCTACTCCAGTTCGCCGCACAACTGATTGCGGTGGCCATCGACGACCGGGGGAGTCTTGCAGAGCGGATGGCCAACGCGTATCCCTGGATGCTGGCCCTGGGCCAGGCTGATCGGGTGCGGTGCGCTGCCGATCTCGTCGACGCGGCTCGAGCATCGTTCGCGACCGGACAAGCGCATCTGATCGCTGCGGAGTTGACGTCGTGGCGCGAGACGGCGACGGCGCTCGCCGCCGGTCTGGTCGACTCACCCGTCGACTGGCTGGGAGACGAGATCCGGGTCGACCGCCCCTGATGATCGGGCAGGAGGTGAAAGTTCATCGTCCCACGAAGAAGAGTGAGTACGAGATCCGCTTCGCGTCGGTTCAGGCCCAGAAAGGATGGACAGACCTTCGAGCGACGAGCCGAAACGCGTTGACCGACTCGTGGGATTTCTTGACGCGTTCGCCCTTGGAGGTGACTCCAGCGAACTATCCGCTGAAGGGCGCCCTCGGCGTTGTGACACAGGGTCGAGAGCAATACACGCGGTGGCAGCACAAGCCCACGCGCCAGGGCGATGCGCGCATCTGGTTCTATGTCTCCGGTCAGGTCGTCTATTTGGAGCAGGTTCACACCCATCATCCGAACGCCACGAAGTAGAACGAACTTGCTGCGCTCCTTGGCCCTCCGCAGGTCACGCGCCCGGCGCATGGCGGTCGAGGAACTCGAAGACCTCGGTGGTGTCGACGCCGGTGAACCCGCTGGTGGGCATGGCGGCGAGCAGCGACGAGTTGAGGCGCGCGGAGGGGTGCGACTGGCCGGCCCAGGCGGCCGCGAGCGCCTCGGGCGGGCGACGGCAGCACGACTCGTCGGGGCAGGTCGATGTGAACCGGTTCGCCGTGTCGCGACCGCGGAACCACTTCGCGTGCGCGAACGCCGTTCCCACCGAGACCGAGAACTGGCCGGTCGCCCCCGCCTGGATGCGTGAGGTGCACCAGTAGGTGCCCGTCGGCTTGTCGGTGTACTGGTGGTAGGGGCTGAAGCGGTCTTCCACATCGAACACCCGCCGCGCACTCCAGAAGCGGCACACCGTCTGCCCCTCCACCGAGCCCAGGGCATCGGTCGGGAAGGTCACGTTGTCGTTCTCGTAGGCCTTCGACAGGGTGCCGTTCTCGTGCACCTTGAGAAAGTGCACGGGAATGTCGAGATGGTGCGTGGCCAGATTCGTGAAACGGTGGGCAGCCGTCTCATAGCTCACACCGAAGGCGTCACGCAGATCTTCCACCGACAGCTCGCGCGCATCCTTCGCCGCCGACAGGATGCCGACCGCCCCACTCTCGGGAATGAGCAGCGCCGCGGCCAGATAGTTGGTCTCGACCCGCTGTTGCAGGAACTCGGCGTAGTCGCGCGGTTCGGCGTGCCGCAGCACGTGCGACGACAACGCCTGCAGCACGACCGAGCGGGGGTCGGCATCCGGTGACTGACCGAGCGGCACATAGATGCGGCCGTTGCGCAGATCGGTGACCGAGCGGGTCGAACCGGGCAAGTCGCCCACGTAGTGCAGCGTGAAGCCGAGATGCGAAGCGAGATCAGACACCAGGCGCTGCGACAACGGCCCACCTGCATGGCCCACGGCCGCGTGAAGGGATGCCGCCGTCTGCTCCAGATCGGCGAAGTAGTTGTGGCGCCGGCGCATCGTGCGGCGCAGCTCGGTGTTCGCCCGGCGGGCCTCCTCGGGGGTGGCCGCGCGCTCACCGTGGATGCGTTCGAGCTCGCGGTGCAGGCCCAGGATGGTCTTGATCGCGTCGTCGCTGAGCGACTTGCGCACCGGCAGGGCCGGCAGGTTGAGCGACGCGAACAGCGGGCCCCGCTGCGCCCGCTCCAGCGCGATCTCGAGCGCCGCCCGGCGGGTGGGAGGCTCCGACGAGAGCAGCTGGTCGATCGACACGTCGAAGACGGTGGCGAAACGCTGCAGCTCGCCGAGCTTCAGCTCGCGCCTGCCGTTCTCGATCACCGACACCTGCGAGGGCGCACGGCCGATCGCGGCACCGAGATCGTCGAGGGTCAGGCCGCGCTCGGAACGCAGCTGGCGGATGCGACGGCCGATCGTCAATGAATCGAGCATGTAGTCATCTTCGACGGGCCCGGAAGGTTGTGGGGGCATGCCGACAGCCCCTCACCCCCGGATCTTCAGAAAAACAGAAGAATCGCGAAACTTTCGGGGTAATTCGTTGCGAAGGCGAGTGGTGCGCTCTGAATCGCCGAATTCGGGCGGCAATTCGACCGACGGATGCCGCCCCTCAGCGGCCTGCCCACTGACCGAGCCACGCGTGCACCTTCGGCCAGTGCGGGGCGTCGGGCGCGATCGCGTCCAGGTGCGAAAGCTGCGGCAATTCGAGAAGACTCGCTCGGGCGCCGGCCGCCTGGGCGCCCACGAGGTAGTCGCGGGTGTGGCCGACGGGCACGCGGGCGTCGTCGGCGCCGTGCACGATCATGACCTCGCCGCGCGGTGGCAGCTGCGCCAGCGGGGAAGCCGCTGCATACGTCTCGGCAATCGCGTCGGGCCGCTCGCCGAAGAACTCGGCGACCGCCCCCTCGCCGATGCCCTCCCGGTAGCCGCGCGCGAGGTCGGTGACGGGCGCCAGCGCCACGATCGCGTCACCGGGCTCCCCGCCGAGCAAGGCCAGCTGGCCGCCCACCGAGTGCCCGAAGATCGCCAGTCGCGCGTCCGAGCTCTGCGACCGCGCCAGAGCCAGCGCCGACGCGAGGTCGTCGCGCATCGCCGGCCACCCGGCCCGGCCCCGTCGATACTCCACGTTCGCCACCGCCCAGCCCCGATCGGTGAACTCGGGCACGAGCGGTCGCATGAGGTCGGCCGTGAACGGCGCTCGCCAATAGCCTCCGTGGATCAACACCACCGTGCCGCGCGCCTGCCCGCGCGGCACGGAGAACGAGAGGTGCTGATCGTCGCCCGGTCCGTAGCGCAGGGTTCGGTCGGGCCCGGCCGGCCCGGCCGCTGTCGCCGTCACGCTCCTTCGACGGTGCCCGGCGCGAGAAAGTCGACGCCGTTGGCCGCGGAGAGCCGAACCACCTCGTCGGGGTCGGTCACGTTGTGCAGCAGGCTGAACAGGTTCGCCAGCTTGCCGCCGGGGCTGACCCAGAACAACGACTTCGCGTCTGACTCCTGCTTGTTGTAGTAGGCGTGCGGCAGGTTGCGCGGCATCTGCACCAGGTCGCCGGGGCCGGCGGTGGTCCACTGCCCGTCGAGATAGAGCGTGTAGACGCCCTCGAACACATAGATGAACTCGTCTTGCGTGGGGTGAACGTGCGGGGGAACACCGGTGCCCGCCGGGTCGAACGAGAGCCACGAGTAGGTGCTCGCACTCTCGATCTTGGTCGTGTAGGTGTGGCCCAGCACGTTCCAGACGCGGCCCCCGAAGGCCTCGTCGGCCCGCACGATGCCGGCCGGCAGGTCTCCCAGAATGATTTCCTCGGTCATCGTCGTTCCCCTCGTTCCAAGATGCAGTGGAGCCAGTGTGCCCGAGGCGCCACCGGATTGCACGAAAAGTTTTCACTCGTCACGAGGTTGTAACACGTGAGCGCTCGGGATGCGCCGGGCCGCGACATCCGCTGTTCTTCCTGAGAGCAGAAGAACGCCGGTACTTCTGGCGACGAGCCCGGACTTGACGGGGTGCGAAGGCCGCAGAGTCGAACTCGAGCAGCTTTCCCGCTGCGATGGCAGACCGCATTGGAGCACCCGTCATGACCACCCGCCCCGGAGACCAGACCCAGACCGCCGCCGACCTCGAGCGGAGCTGGAAGACCGACGCCCGCTGGAACGGCATTCAGCGCGACTACAGCGCCGACGACGTCGTGGCCCTGCGCGGACGAGTGGCCGAAGACAACACCCTCGCCGCCCGCGGCGCCGAAAATCTCTGGAACTTGCTCCACCGCGACGGCGAATGGGTCGCCGCCCTCGGCGCCCTCACCGGCAATCAGGCCGTGCAGCAGGTGCGCGCCGGGCTCAAGGCCATCTACCTCTCGGGCTGGCAGGTCGCCGCCGACGCCAACCTCAGCGGCCAGACCTACCCCGACCAGAGCCTCTACCCGGCCAACTCGGTGCCGGCCGTGGTGCGCCGCATCAACAACGCGCTACTGCGCGCCGACCAGATCGAGTTCGCCGAGACGGGCAGCGCCGAGAGCGACATCGATTGGCTTGCCCCGATCGTGGCAGATGCCGAGGCCGGCTTCGGAGGGCCGCTCAACGCCTACGAGCTCATGAAGTCGATGATCCAGGCGGGGGCCGCGGGCGTGCACTGGGAAGACCAGCTCGCCAGCGAGAAGAAGTGCGGGCACATGGGTGGCAAGGTGCTCATCCCCACCTCGCAGCACATCCGCACCCTCAACGCGGCACGGCTGGCGGCGGATGTCGCCGGCGTGCCGACCATCATCATCGCGCGCACCGACTCGCTCGCCGCCAACCTCATCACGAGCGACGTCGACTCCCGCGACCAGCCCTTCCTCGACGGCACCCGCACCCCCGAGGGCTTCTACGGAACCACCCCCGGCATCGACACCGTCATCTCGCGCGGCCTCGCCTACGCTCCCTATGCCGACCTGCTCTGGGTCGAGTCATCCGAACCCGACATCGAGCTCGCCCGACGCTTCGCCGAGGCAGTGCACGCCGAGTTCCCCGGCAAGCTGCTCGCCTACAACTGCAGCCCGAGCTTCAACTGGAAGAGCAAGCTCACGGATGCGCAGATCGCCACCTTCCAGAGCGACCTGTCGGCGATGGGCTACGCGTTCCAGTTCATCACCCTCGCGGGTTTCCACGCCCTCAACCACTCCATGTACACGCTCGCCCGCGGCTACGGCGAGACCCACATGAGCGCTTACGTCGAGCTGCAGGAGGCCGAATTCGCCTCCGAGGCCGACGGTTACACGGCGACGCGCCACCAGCGCGAAGTCGGCACCGGCTATTTCGATCGAATCGCCACGGCCCTGAACCCCGAGAGCGCCACGCTCGCGCTCGTGGGGTCGACCGAATCCGAGCAGTTCCACTGACGCCGAATCGCTCGGCTCCGCCCGGCACCGTTCCGCTCGGCACCGCTCCACCGCAGACACGAATCGAATCGACTCCGAAAGGCCCCTGACATGTCTCCGCACACCACTCCCACCATCAGCGTGAACGCCGAGCTCGGCGACCGCTTCGACGAGATCCTCACCCCCGAGGCCCTGCACTTTCTCGCCCGACTGCACGCGCAGTTCGCCGGCCGCCGGCAAGAACGGCTGAACGACCGGATGCTGCGTCGCAAGTCGATCGAGAACGGCCGCGACCTGCGGTTCCTGCCCGAGACCGCATCGGTGCGCGAGAACACCGAATGGCGCGTCGCCGGCGCCGGGCCCGGGCTCGAAGACCGCCGCGTCGAGATCACGGGGCCCACCGACCGCAAGATGACGATCAACGCGCTCAACTCCGGCGCCAGGGCCTGGCTCGCCGACCTCGAAGACGCCACGAGCCCCACCTGGAGCAACGTCATCGGCGGTCAGGTGAACCTATTCGACGCCATCCGCGGTCAGGTCGACTACACGAGCGACGACGGCCGGCAATACCGCGTCGAGACCGACCAGACGCCGACCATCATCATGCGCCCCCGTGGCTGGCACCTGGTGGAGAAGCACCTGGCCTTCACCGATCGCGCCGGCCACCGCCGGGCCGCGTCGGCGAGCCTCACCGACTTCGGGCTCTACTTCTTCCATAACGCTCAGGCGCTGATCGAGACCGGGCGCGGGCCCTACTTCTACCTGCCGAAGCTCGAGAACCACCTCGAGGCCCGGCTGTGGGACGACGTGTTCACCTTCAGCGAGAACGCCATCGGCATCCCGCACGGCACCATCCGCGCGACCATCCTGATCGAGACCATCCCGGCCGCGTTCGAGATGGACGAGATCCTCTACGAGCTGCGCGACCACGCCGCCGGTCTCAACGCCGGCCGCTGGGACTACATCTTCAGCCTGATCAAGAACTACCGCGACCGCGGCCGCAGCTTCGTGCTGCCCGACCGCGATCAGATCACCATGACGGTGCCGTTCATGCGCGCCTACACCGAGCTGCTCGTGCAGACCTGCCACAAGCGGGGGGCATATGCCATCGGAGGCATGAGCGCCTTCATCCCGAACCGCCGCGACCCCGAGGTCACCGAGCGCGCACTCGCCAAGGTGGCCGACGACAAGCGCCGCGAGGCCGGCGACGGGTTCGACGGCACCTGGGTGGCGCATCCGGGGCTCATCGACACCGCCCGAGCCGAGTTCGACGCGGTGCTCGGCGACCGCCCGAACCAGCTCGAGCGCACCCGGCCCGAGGTCGAGGTGACGGCGGCCCAACTCGTCGATCTCAGCTCGCTCGAACCGCGGGTGACGGATGCCGGGGTGCGGTCGAACGTGTCGATCGCCCTGCGCTACATCGAGAGCTGGCTCCGCGGGGTGGGCGCCGCGGCTCTCGACAACCTGATGGAAGACGCGGCGACGGCGGAGATCTCGCGGTCGCAGCTGTGGCAGTGGATCCACCAGGGCATCGTGACCGAGCAGGGCACCCGCATCACGCGCGAGCACGTCGGGCATCTGCTGCACGAGGTGCTGCGCGAGCAGGACCGCTCGCTCTCCGACCGGTTCGACGACGCCGAGAACATCGTGCGGATGGTCGCCCTCGAAGACGACTTCCCGACCTTCCTCACCATTCCGGCCTACGCCCACTACCTCGTCGACCAGCCGTCGGCGCGTGAGAGCAAAGCGCAGATGGCGGCCGCCTGACGCCACCGGCCGCGGTCGTGCCCACCATAATGGTGGGCATGACTGTGGATCCGGTGGCGACGATCGTCTGGGTGGTCGCCTTCGTCGCGGTCACCGTGACGGTCACGGGCCTCTCGCGCAGGGTCGGCTGGTCGGCCCCGATCGTGCTCGTGCTGGTGGGTGCCGCGGTGTCGTTCATCCCGTGGGTGCCGACCATCGAGGTCGAGCCCGACTTCATCCTCTACGGGCTGCTACCGCCGCTGCTGTTCGCCGCCGCCATCCGCACCTCGTTCTCCGACGTGCGGGCGAGGCGCGACGGCATCCTGCTGCTCTCGGTGGGCCTGGTGGCCTTCACCGTCGTGACGGTCGGGCTCACCGCCTGGCTGATCGTGCCGGCCATCTCGCTCGCGGCCGCGTTCGCCTTCGGTGCCGTCGTTGCTCCTACCGACGCGGTCGCGGTGACCGCCATCGCGGGTCGGCTGAATCTGCCCCGGCGGCTCGTCACGGTGCTCGAGGGCGAGAGCCTGCTCAACGACGCGACCGCCCTCGTGGCCCTGAACGCCGCCATCGCCGCCATCATGAGCGCCGCGAACGTGGGTGCGGCGCCGCTCACGCCCTGGGGCATCGTGCTCGAGTTCGTGATCGCCGTGGTCGTGGGCGTCGGGGTGGGGCTCATCGTGGGGTTCGTGCTGGGGTTCATCCGCAAGCAGCTCAAGGCGCCCGTGCTCGACACCAGCCTCTCGCTGATCACGCCCTACCTGGCCTTCATCCCGGCGCAGTTCCTGCACGGCTCGGGCGTGCTCGCCGTGGTCGTCGCCGGGCTCTACCTCGGGTTCCGCGCGCCGGTCATCCAAACGGCGGAGTCGCGCATCGCCGAGTCGCTCAACTGGCGCACCATCCAGTTCCTGCTCGAGAACGCGGTGTTCCTGTTCATCGGGCTCAGCCTGTTCTCGATTCTCAAAGCCGCGCTGTCCGACGGCCCGGGCGTGTGGCAGACGATCGTGATCTCGATCGCGCTTCTGCTCGTCATCTTCCTCGCCCGGCTGGTGTGGATGCTGTTCACCACCTCGGTCTACCGGTTCGGCCCCCGACTGCTGCGACAACGGGGGTGGAGCTGGCGCACCGGCATCGCGGTGTCGCTCGCCGGCATCCGGGGCGTGGTCACGCTCGCGGCCGTCTTCCTGCTGCCCGAAGAGACTCCAGGTCGGGCCTTCTTGCAGTTCCTGGCGTTCGTGGTGGTGGTGGGAACGCTGCTCGAGACCGTCGCACTGCCCTACTTCATCCGGTTGCTCAAGCTGCCGCCGCCCGACTTCTCGCAGGAGATGACCGAGGTGCGCATGCTGCTCGCCGAGGCGCAGAACTTCGGGCTGGCGCGGCTGGAATCCGAGGTGACGGATGCCGTCGAGCAGCGCGTCGTCGACCGCCTGCGCATCAACGCGACCTTCTTGAGCGACGCGCTCGAGAACCCGGCGGCGGAGGGGTTCGAGGAGCCCGCAGAGGCCTACAACCGGTTGCGGCGCGTGATGATCCAGGCCGAACGCGAGGCGGTGCTGTCGGCGCGGGCCGAGGGCCGCTACCAGGAGCGGGCCGTGAAATCGGTGCTCGCGAAGATCGACGTGGAGGAGACCGAGCTCAACCTGGGGCACCGGCGCGGCGACAAGAGCCCGTCGTAGGGGGTCGGCCCGTTTCGCTCAGCCCGCGGCATCCGGAAGCTGGTCGGGGCGGCCGTCGACCGCCGCGAGCTCGAAGTGCCAGGCCTCGTTGGCGTAGACCTGGCAGAGGCCGAACGGGGCGCCGAACCGGTTGAGCCAGTCCATGGCGTCGGCGGTGGCGATGTCGACGGCCTGGCCGCTGACGTGCTTCGACTCGGCAGGGGTCTTCACCCACCGGGCGGCTTCGTCGGCGTCGCCGTAGCGGTCGACGGCGCGGTCGAACAGAAACTGCTGGTAGCGGTCGCTGCGCCAGCCGTCGACGAGGGTGAAGCGCACGTCGCCGTCGCCGTCGGCTGCGGCTGCCGCTTCGGCGCTCGTGAGCGCCGCGCGCAGGGCGGGGTCGAGGCGGGTGACCGCCGGCACGTCGTCGGTGAGGGCGACGGTGTCGCCGTCGGGGATGTAGCCGTCGTCGGGGCCGAGGGGGCGGGCCGGGTCGCCGCCGGAACCGTCGCCGAAGTCGTCGCCGGAGCCGCCGCCGGTGTCGTCGGAATCACCGGCGAAGGAGGGTCGAGCCGGCTCGACTACTCCCTGCGACGATGTGAGGGCCGCGGCCGACGCGCATCCGCTCACGGCGAGCAGGGCAGCGGCACCGAGGGCCACGGAGAGGGGGTGGGAGAGAGGGCGGAATGGCACGATGACGATCCTTTCGAGACAGGATCCAGCCTCGCCACGCGCTCGCCCGAGCGAATCGGCAGCGCGGCCCGATCAGCACCCCGCAGGTCGACGTGCCGCGGTACCTCCGGCGAACCGATCGGTCCGCAGGTGCCGGGGCCCGCTCGGCGGGCCGCCCCGGCAGGCCCCGGTCAGCTCAGCTCAACTCAACTCAGCTCGATCAGCTCGCCGGGCGGTAGACGTTCACCATCACGCCGCCGGCGAACGTGGTCGACCCGGTCAGCGTCAGGTCGAGTTCATCCGTCAGCCCGCTGAACAAGCCCTCGCCCTGGCCGAGCGCGACGGGCAGCACGGCCAGCCGGTACTCGTCGATCAGGCCGGCCCGCACGAGGCTGCGGCCGAACTCGACGCCGCCCTGGGCGAGGATGTAGTCGCCGGGCTCTTGCTTCAGCCGCTCGATCTCGGCGACCAGATCGCCGTTCGCCACCCGGGATCCGCCCCATTCGGAGGCGACCGCCGACGACGCGTTCTCGGCCACGTGCTCGGCGGGCCGGTACGTCGCCTGCCGGGTGAACAGGACCTTCGGATGAGCGTTCATCGGCGCCGCCACCGGGCTCGGCGACACCGGCCAGAGCCCCGCCCAGGTCTCGAACAGCCGCCGGCCCGAGATGTGCGTTCCCGCTCCCGACAGGGTTTCGATCAGCCACGCCGCCGAGTCGGGAGTGCTCGCGCGGAACATCCAATCCGACTCGGCGCGCTCGCCGGCGATGAAACCGTCGAGCGACATCGACATCTTCAACACGAGTTCTCTCATGGTCACGCACCGTTCTCTTCTGTGAGCACTGTCTTTTCTGTGAGCTCCGTCGTTTCGGCGGCCACCGTCTTTTCTGTGAGCACCGACGGCCCGGGGTCTGCTCCGGCCGGCGGCGCAGTCCAGCTCGCGAGCACCCGCAGCGCATCGGCCGACGGCGATCCGGCCGGCGCGCTGTAGGCGATGAGCTGCAGCCCGCGGTCGGCCGCGAGGGTCATGGCCTCGAAGTCGAGGTCGAGGTCGCCCACGTCGGGATGGGTGATGGCCTTCACGCCGGTGCGGTGCTCGCGCACATCGTGCGACGCCCAGAGCGCGCGGAAGGGCTCACTGCGGGTGGAGAGTTCGCCCACCAGGTCGCTGAGGATGCGGTCGTGCGGCGCCCGCCCCGCCTCGGCGCGGAGGAGGGCGACGGTCTGCGCGCCGGCGTCGTCGGCGTTGCGATAGAACGCGGCGGCCCGTGGGTCGAGAAAGACGAACCGCGCGAAGTTGGCCGGCCGCTGTGGCTGCACGAAGAGCTCTGAAAACACCTCGCGTCCGAGCGCGTTGATCGCCAGGATGTCGAGCCGACCGTTCTGCACGAACGCCGGCACGTCGGTCATCGTGTCGAGCAACTGCTGCAGTGCGGGCCGGATCTGCGGCGCGCGAGCGGCCCCGCGACGGCGCTGCGGT
Source organism: Herbiconiux daphne (assembly GCF_024979295.1). Classification (GTDB taxonomy): domain Bacteria; phylum Actinomycetota; class Actinomycetes; order Actinomycetales; family Microbacteriaceae; genus Herbiconiux; species Herbiconiux daphnes. The sequence goes on from NZ_JANLCJ010000001.1 coordinate 776,785, forward strand.
TGCCGGCCCTCGTTGGCCGCTCGCACCAGGTCGTAGAGGTGCGAGCGCTCGGCGTCGTCGAGCTGCAGCGCGCGGCTGACCCCTTCGAGCACCGCCTCGGAGACGCCGCGTGCGTTGCCGCGTTCGAGCCGCACATAGTATTCCGAGCTCATGCCGGCCAGCAGCGCGACCTCTTCCCGGCGGAGTCCGGGCACGCGGCGCCGGCCGCCGTAATCGGGCAGGCCGGCCTGGGCGAGGCTCAGCCTGGCCCGCCGCGTGGTCAGGAACTCGCGGATGTCGTTCGGAGTCTCCATGCCCCGAATCTACGCCGACGACCCGAATCGAGGGGGTGTCTGCCATTAACCGGATAGGGAGGGTCTGCCTCGCCCGCGATGGATCGCTTTGACTCGAAGACATCACGTCACCGCAACCGCCCGACGGCGCATCCGGTGCCAGCCCATCGAACAAGAGAGACCGAAACACCATGCCTGAGAAGAATGTCTGGTTCATCACCGGAGCCGGCCGCGGCCTCGGAATCGAGATCGCCCGCGCGGCGCTCGCCGCCGGCCACCACGTGGTCGCGACCGGCCGCGACCCGCAGCGGGTGCTCGACGCCGTGGGCGCGCACGAGAACCTGCTCACCGTCGCCCTCGACATCACCGATGCCGCGGCCGCGCAGACGGCGACGGATGCCGCCCTCGAGCGGTTCGGCCGCATCGACGTGCTCGTGAACAACGCCGGCAACTTCGTCGCCGGCTTCTTCGAGAACATCAGCCCGGAGCAGCTGCGAGCTCAGATGGAGACCAACTTCTTCGGGCCGCTCACCATCACCCGCGCCATCCTGCCGGTGATGCGACGGCAGCGGTCGGGCCAGGTGATCACTGTCACCTCGATGGCCGGGCTGATCGGGCAGGAGTTCGTCGCCGCCTACGCCGCCTCGAAGTTCGCGCTCGAGGGCTGGATGGAGTCGCTCCGTTTCGACGTGGCACCCTTCGGCATCTCGACCATGGCCGTCGAGCCGGGGTTCTTCCGCACCGAGCTGCTGGTCGAGGGCGCTTCGACCATCTGGCCCGAGCTGACCATCGACGACTACGCCGAGCACACCGCTTCGACCATCGAGGCGTGGAAGGGCATGAACGGCACGCAGGGTGGCGACCCGCAGAAGCTCGGCCGAGCGATCGTCACGCTATCCGACTCGGGCGCGCTGCCCCTGCGCTTCCTGGCCGGTGCCGACGCCATGGCGGGGGAGGAGCAGAACCTCGCCACCATCCGCGCCCAGATCGAGGCGAACCGCGACCTGTCGGCCTCGCTCTCGTTCGACGACTGAGCTCACGGCTGGGTAGCGGTTCGAATCAGCGGAAATTCGCACGTTAGAGCCGCCCTCATGCGCGAACCCGCGAAATTCCGCTGATTCAGAAGGCTCAGGTCTTCGGGGTCGACCCCGACTTCATCGCGGTCGATCGGCTGAGAACCGACACCGGGTGCGTCCTGCGCTGGGACCGCACCCTGATGCGTCGGCTCGGGCCCGAGACACCAGGCGCGGAACAGCCGATCAGATGAGGTCGTGCTCGTAGGCGAAGACGACGATCTGCACCCGGTCGCGCAGGGCGAGCTTGCGCAGAATGGCCCCGACGTGGGTCTTCACCGTCGACTCGCTCGTGAACAGCGCCTTGGCGACCTCGGCGTTCGACGCGCCCCGGGCGACGGCGTCGAACACGTCGCGCTCCTTCTCGGTGAGCAGGCCGAACTCGGCCGGCGCCGGCGCCCGCTCCTGGAACCGGCCGGTGAGGAGTGCGGCGAGGTTCTCGGGTGCGAGCACCGCGTTGCCCGCGTGCACGGTGCGGATGGCGTCGATCAGCATGGCGGGCGTCGTGTCTTTGAGGATGAATCCGCTCGCGCCGTGACGGATGGCGGTGGCGGCTCGATCGTCGAGGTCGAAGGTGGTGAGCACGAGCACCCGCACCGGTCGATCGCGCTGCCGCGCCCGCTCGGGCACGAAGATGCGGCGGGTGGCTTCGACGCCGTCGAGTTCCGGCATCCGGATGTCCATCAGCACGACGTCGGGTGACAGCGAGTCGACGAGTTCGACGGCCTCGGCGCCGTCGCTGGCGGCTCCGACGACCTCGAGGCCGGGCTGGGCGTCGATGATCACGCGCATGCCCTCACGGAAGAGCGGCTGATCGTCGACGAGCAGCACGCGGATCGGCTCGCTCACGACTGCGCCACCTCGAGCGGTCGGGGTGCTCGCACGGGCAGCGACGCGATCGCCGTGAACACCGAGCCGGTGCCGTAGCTCTGCCGCAGCTCGAGCGACCCGCCCACCGACTCGAGCCGGCGGCGCATGCCGCCGATGCCGTTGCCCGTGCTCGTGCTCGTGCTCGTGCCGTGTGCCGGAGCGCTGCCGGCGGGCGGGCGTGAGCTGTCGTCGGCGCGCGCTCCCTCGGCGGTGACGGCGGGGCCGTTGGTTGCGTCGGCCCCGCTGACCGCATCGGCCACGACGGCGACGGCGCCGGCGCCGTCTCCATCGCCCTCGGCGGCCTCGTTCGCCACCGACAGCCGCAGCCGCTCGTCGCCCCAGTCGCGCTCCACCGCGACCGTGCCGTCGCGCCGCCCGTGCTTGATGGCATTGGTGAGCATCTCCTGCAGCACCCGGAACGCGACCGTCGCCAACTCGGGCGGCAACGGGCGCGGCGACCCGGCGTCGGCCACCGTGATCTCGTAGCCGCTCGCCCGCGTGGCGTCGATGAGGGTGTCGAGGTCGGTGCGCTGCCCGTGACCGCCGTCGGGCGAGGTCAGCACGGCGCGCACCTCCTGCAGCGACGACCGCGCCGACTCGGCGATGGTCGTCATCGTGCGCTTCAGCGCCTCGGGGTCGTCTCCGTCGAGGAACTGCGCCGACTCGGCCTGCGCCAGGATGACCGTGAGCGAGTGGCCCACCACGTCGTGCACGTCGCGGGCGAGCCGCGCCTGACCCTCGCGCAGGGTGGCGATCTCGGTCATGCGGGCACGCTCGTGTTGGGCCGCGAGCGCCTCGGCCTCGGCTTCCGCCTGCGATCGCTGCGACATCCGGGCCGCGCCCCAGTAGCGTGCGGCGAGCCCCGCGAACCACGGCAGCGCCAGAAGTCCGGCGATCATCGGCAGCACCACGAGCGGCCACGGGATGCCGCTGTCGACCAGCGGAACGATCAGGTTTCGGGCCACCCTCGTGCCCCAGATGCCGTTGGCGAGCAGCCCGATGTAGCCGAGGCCGAGCACCGTGGCGAACGGGATGGAGGCTCCGCTGGCCCAGAGCAGCGGCTTCGACCCCCAGCGGGCGAGGCCGAAGGCGATGCCGACGACCGCGAGCTGGATGAGCATCAGATCGGTGGCCGTCGCCACCTGCAGCACGAGCACCGCCCACAGGATGCCGAGTGACCACCACCCGTTGCGACGCACGAGCGACACGGCCGCGGCGGTGCCGAAGACGACCAGCCAGGGCCCGAGACCGTAGTCGTACCCGGCGTGGGCATTGGCGTACGCCTCCCAGAGCCCGAGCACCAGCACGGCGAGACCGGCCGCGAGATCGGGAGCCCAGGAGCGCACGGTCGGGGTGTTCATGCTGACAGTATCGCCCGCTGTGCTGAGAGACCGGCCGCCACCGGGCCCGGTGGTGGGCCGGCGAGGGCGTCGTCGACGAGCAGGTCGAGCAGCTGCGGGTAGGAGACACCGGCCGCCCGGAACATGCGCGGTACCTGCGACTCCGCAGTGAGGCCTGGCGTAGTGTTCACCTCGTTGAGCACCGGTCCGTCGGCCGTGAGAAAGAAGTCGAGGCGCACGAGGCCCGCGCAGTCGAGGGCGTCGTAGAGGCGCACGGCCGCGCGTTCGAGCTCCCAGCGCTCGCCGACGTCGAGCCGGGCGGGAACGTGGAACACCGCCCGCCCATCGTACTTCGCCTCGTGGTCGAAGAGCCCGTCGTGCTCGATCTCGAGGGCCGGCGACACCAGCATCGAGCCGTCGGCGCGGCGCACGACCGCGATGTCGATCTCGCGCCCCACGACCACTTGCTCCACCAGCACACGGTCGTCGAACGCCAAGGCCGCATCGATCGCGCCCGGCAACTCGGATGCCGCGTGCACGAGCGTGACGCCGAGGCTCGACCCCGCCGTCACCGGCTTCACCACCACCGGCTCGCGGAATCGGTAGGCGTGGGCGTTCTCGCGGCGCAGCAGCACACCGCGGGCGGTCGGCACTCCCACCGAGTTCGCGACCAGCTTCGTCAGGTGCTTGTCCATGCCGATGGCGCCCGCCGTCACTCCCGAGCCGACATAACGCGTGCCGGCCAGCTCGCAGAGCGCCGCGAGGGTGCCGTCTTCGCCGTGCCGGCCGTGCACCACCGGAATGACGAGGTCGCACGCGCGCACCTCGTCGATGGCCCGGCGCAACCCGAGCGCCTCGCCGTCGGCGCCCCTCCAGTCGCCGGCGCGGTCGATCGTGAGCGGCACGACGTCGTAGCGACGAGGGTCGAGGGCCCGGGCGACCGCTGCCGCCGAGGCGAGTGACACCTCGTGCTCGCCGTTCCGGCCGCCTCCGATCACCACCACCCGCAGCCGGCTCATGCGCGTGCTCCCACCGCGAGCGTCGTCGCCGTGACTGAGCGCCGCACCCGAGCGCCCACCCGGGTGACGATCTCGTGCTCGATGGTGTCCGACCACCCCGCCCAATCGGCGATCGTCGGTTCACCCCGATCGCCCGGCCCGAACAGCGTCACCTCGTCACCGGCCATCGCGCCCGTGTCGGCCAGGTCGACGACGAGCTGGTCCATCGAGATGCGGCCCGCGAGTGCCACCCGACGGCCGCGCACGAGAACGTGGGCACCCGCCGCCGACGACCGTGGGATGCCGTCGGCGTAACCGAGCCCGACCAGCCCGAGGCGGGTCGCGCGGGGCGCCGCCCAGTCGTGGCCGTAACCGGCGGGCGTGCCGGCGGCCACCGAGCGCACCGCCAGCAGCGGAGCGGTGAGGGTCATCGGCTGCCGCAGTCGCGTCGTGCGCGAGAGGTCGATGCCGACCAGGCCGGCGCCCACCCGCGACGCCGAATAATGGGTGGCCGGCAGAGTCAGGGTGGCGGAGGTCGCCGCGAGGTGCAGCAGGTGCGGCCGCAGGCCGCAGAGGCGAGCCACGTCGACCGCCCACTCGAATCGCCGGCGGCCCGTGCTGTTGCTCGGCGCCGCCGGGTCGTCGGCTTCGGCCAGATGGCCCATGATGCCCACCACCCGCACCTGCCCGTGGAACTCGGCCTCTCGCGCCGCGCGGCAGAGGTCGATCCATCGGGCGGGCTCGGCGCCGTCACGGGCCAGCCCGGTGTCGAGGTGCAGGTGCACCTTGGCGACGCCGTCGGTGCGCGCCAGCGACAGCAAGTGCGCGAGACTCGGCACGGCCAGCTCGATGCCCGCGTCGACCGCCGGCGCGAAGGCGTCGTCGCGTGCGTCGGTCAGCCAACTGATGATCGGCGCCGAGAGACCCTGGTCGCGCAGCGCCAGGGCCTCGTCGAGCCGGGCCACCCCGAGACGGGAGGCGCCGTTGGCGAGCGCGGTGGCGGCGACATCTGCCGCGCCGTGGCCGTAGCCATCGGCTTTGACCACGGCGATGAGCTCGCCGGCCGTGCGTTCGGCGAAGAGCCTGGTGTTCGCGGCGACGGCGTCGAGATCGATGGTGAGCAGGGCATCGGCGGTGCGCTCGGCGACCCGGAATGACATCATGCAGGCGACGCTACGCACGCCGATGGTGCCGGCGCCTCCGCCGCGGGTGCCGATCCGCCGCCGTGGGGAGGAGCAGGCCCTCACCGGGCCGCATGCCGCGCCAGTGCGCGCGTACTCCTCCCGAAACGGGTGCCGATCCGCCGCCACGGGAGGAGCCGGCCGTCGCCGGCCCGCGTCCGGCGCCTCCGCCGCGGCCGCCGTTCCGTCGCCAGCGGGAGGAGCTGGCTGTTGCAGAGCCGGATGCCGCGCCGGTGCGCGCGTGCTCCTCCCGAAACGGAGGCGATAGCCGCCGTGGGGAGGAGCTGGCCGTCGCCGGCCCGGGCGCGGCGCCCCCGCCGCGGGTGCCCACCCGCCGCCGCGGGAGCTGATGCGCCGCCGGGGGGAGGAGCTGGCCGTCGCCGGGCCGGATGCGGCGCCCGTGCGCGCGTGCCCCTCCCGAAACGGGTGGCACGCAGCGGAGCGACGCCTACTCCGGCCGCAGCCGCAGGTTCTGCATGCCGCCGTCGACCGCGATCGAGGCCCCCGTGGTCGAGCCCGAGCGCGGGCTCGCCAGGTAGGCCACCGCATCGGCCACCTCGGCGGCGGCGACGAGTCGGCCGTGCGGCTGCCGCGAGTCGAGGGCCGCGCGCTCGGCGGCCGGGTCGTCGGCCGAATCGAGCAGCCGCGCCACCCAGGGGGTGTCGGCGGTGCCGGGGTTCACGGAGTTGACCCGGATGCCCTCGCGCAAGTGGTCGGCCGCCATCGCCCGGGTGAGCGACAGCACCGCGCCCTTGGTCGCCGAATAGAGCGCCCGCTGAGGAATGCCTGCGGTCGCCGCGATCGACGACGTGTTCACCACGGCGGCCGACGGCGACTCGCGCAGGTAGGGCAGCGCGGCGCGGGTGACCCGCGCCATGCCCACCACGTTGATGTCGAACACGCGGTGCCACTCGTCGTCGTCGTTGTCGGCCACGGTGCCCACCGCGCCGATGCCGGCGTTGTTCACCACGATGTCGATGCGGCGGAACCGCTCGGCCACCTGAGCGATCGCCGCCTTCACCGACTCGTCGTCGGCGACGTTCGCGGCCACCGCGAAGTGCGCCGGGTTCGCGCCGGCCGGGTTGAGGTCGAGCACGGCCACCTGGGCGCCGCCCTCGGCGAGGCGGTCGGCGATGGCGGCGCCGATGCCCGAGGCACCGCCCGTCACCACGGCAACGAGCTCTGAGAATTCCAGCACTGCAGTTCTCCTTCGAACGACTGACGGATGATGCGGGGCCGACGCTCAGGCGTCGACGAACTCCTGGCGCTGAAGTCCGAGCCCGTCGATCTCGATCTCGACCACGTCGCCGGCCTTGAGGTAGGGAAACCGCCCCGAGAGCGCCACGCCCTCGGGCGTGCCGGTCAGCACCAGGTCGCCGGGCTCGAGCGTCAGATATTGGCTCAGGTCGTAGACGATGCGGTCGACGTCGAAGATGAGGTCGGCGGTGGTCGAATCCTGCCGTGGTTCGCCGTTCACCCGGCTCTGCAGCCGCAGGTCGCGGTAGTCGACCTCGTCGGGGGTCACGAGCCAGGGTCCCACCGGTGTGAAGCCGGGGGCGCTCTTGCCCTTCGACCACTGGCCGCCCGAGATCTCGAGCTGCCACTCGCGTTCCGAGAGGTCGTTGGCCACCACGAAGCCCGCGATGTGACGGATGCTGTCGGCCGGCGAGTCGAGGTAGGAGGCCCGCTCGCCGATCACGACGCCCAGCTCGACCTCCCAGTCGGTCTTGGTGCTGCCGCGGGGGATGCGGGCCACGTCGTCGGGCCCGACCACCGTGTTCGGGGTCTTCAGAAACAGGATGGGCACCGTCGGAGGGGCCGATCCCGACTCCGCCGCGTGGGCGGCATAGTTCATGCCGATGCACACGACGGCGCTCGGCCGGGCGATCGGAGCGCCGACGCGGGCGCTCGCGGCACCGGGAAGCTCGGGCAGCTCGCCGCCGTCGAAAGCGGCCCGGGCGCGCTCAGGGCCGCCGGTCGAGAGGAAGCCGCCGGTGATGTCGTCGGTGACGCCGGAGAGGTCGTAGTAGGTGCCGTCGACGAGGAGCGCGGGGCGTTCCTCACCGATCGCGCCGATTCTGGCGAATCTCATCGAACTGCTTTCGTCGTAGCGGGATGGCCAATAACATCAGAACTATAGCGCCCGAAGTCCTGCCTTTATCGCCGCTTTCGGACTATTCGCGCCACTTGACAGACGAGACATCGGATGTTTATGCTCGGCCGACAGCCAAGGGAGGCACACGGTGAGCACCATCACGGCGATCGAAACCACAGACATCCGGTTTCCCACCTCGACCATGCTCGACGGTTCCGACGCGATGAACCCCGACCCCGACTACTCCGCCGCCTACCTGCGCATCATCACCGACGCGGCCGACGGCCTCGAGGGTCACGGCTTCGTGTTCACCATCGGCCGGGGCAACGACGTGCAGGTGGCCGGCATCCGGGCGCTCGAAGGCCACCTGCTCGGCCGCGACGTCGAAGAGCTGCTCGGCTCGATGGGCGCCACCTGGCGCGAGCTCGTCTACGACTCGCAGCTGCGCTGGCTCGGCCCCGAAAAGGGCGTCATGCACATGGCCATCGGCGCCGTGGTGAACGCCCTCTGGGACCTCAAGGCCAAACGCGCCGGCCTGCCGTTGTGGCAATTGCTCGGCCGGATGTCGCCCGAAGAGCTCGTGGAACTCGTCGACTTCCGCTACCTCACCGACGCCATCACGCCCGCCGAGGCGCTCGACATCTTCCGTGCCGCGGTGCCCGGCCGCGCCGAGCGCGAACAGGCGCTGCTCGACTCGGGCTATCCCGCCTACACCACGAGCCCTGGCTGGCTCGGCTACGACGACGAGAAGCTGGCCCGGCTGTGCCGCGAGGCCGTCGACGACGGCTTCGCCCAGATCAAGCTCAAGGTCGGCGGCGACATCGACGACGACATCCGGCGCCTGCGCATCGCCCGCGAGACGGTGGGCCCCGACATCCGCATCGCGACCGACGCCAACCAGCGCTGGGACGTTCAGCAGGCGATCGACTGGATGCGCCGGCTGCAGCCGTTCGACATCGCCTGGATCGAAGAGCCCACGAGCCCCGACGACGTGCTCGGTCATGCCGCGATCGCCCGCGGGGTCGCTCCCATCCCCGTGGCCACCGGCGAGCACATGGCCAACCGGGTGATGTTCAAGCAGTTCCTGCAGGCCGACGCGCTCGGCATCCTGCAGATCGACGCCACCCGGGTGGCGGGAGTCAACGAGAACATCGTGATCCTGCTGCTGGCGGCGAAGTTCGGCGTGCCGGTGTGCCCGCACGCGGGCGGCGTGGGGCTCTGCGAGCTCGTGCAGCACCTGTCGTACGTCGACTTCGTGGCCGTGAGCGGCTCACGCGAAGGTCGCATGATCGAGTTCGTCGACCACCTGCACGAGCACTTCCTGGCCCCGGTCGACGTGTACGACGGCCGTTACTGGCCGCCGCTGCTGCCCGGCTCGGGCGGCGAGATGCGGGCGTCGAGCCGTTCCGAGTTCGAGTTCGAATCCGCCGAGCGGGTCTGAGCCCAGCGGGCCCGAACCACGCGCGACTGAGCCGAACGCATCCGAGGAGAGCACCGATGACACAGAGCACCAATCACCTGCCCGCCTTCGGGCGCCTGGGCCTCGGCACCGCCAACCTGGGCAACCTCTACCGCGAGCTCACCGACGACGTGGCCTGGCAGATTCTCGACGTGGCCTGGGAGTCGGGCATCCGCTACTTCGACACCGCGCCGCACTACGGCCTCGGCCTGGCAGAGCGGCGGCTCGGCGCCTTCCTGCAGACGAAGCCGCGCGACGACTACGTGATCTCGACCAAGGTGGGCCGCCTGCTCCGGCCGAACCCCGAGGGCGCCGGAACCCTCGACCTGCAGAACGAATACGCCGTTCCCGCCGATCTGAAACGCGTCTGGGACTTCTCGCCCGACGGCGTGCGGCGGAGCCTCGACGAGTCGCTCGATCGCCTGGGCCTCGGCAGCGTCGACGTGCTCTACCTGCACGACCCGGAACGTCACGACCTCGCCCTCGGCATGAGCGACGGCATCCCGGCCCTCGCCCGCCTGCGCGACGAGGGCGTCGTGCGGGCGATCGGCGTGGGATCGATGGTCACCGAGACCCTGCTCGAGACGGCGCTGACGGGTCTCGCCGACGTGCTCATGGTGGCGGGGCGCTACACGCTCGCCGAGCAGCCGGTCTATCCCGGCGTGCTCGAGGCCTGCACCGCCAACGGGGTGCGCATCGTGAACGCCTCGGTGTTCAACTCCGGGCTGCTCGCCACCAACGATCCCGCGACCAAGGCCCGCTACGACTACGGCGGCGTGCCGCCCGAGGTGCTCGCCCGAGCCCAGTCCATCGCGGCGATCGCGCAGAGCTTCGACGTCGAGCTGCCCGCTGCGGCGCTGCAGTACAGCCTGCGCGATCCGCTCGTCGCGAGCGTCGTGACCGGCAGCTCGACGCCCGAGCAGTTGCGGCAGAACGTCGAGCGCATGGATGCCCCGATTCCGGAGGCGTTCTGGCAGCGGCTGACCGACGAAGGGCTGATCCACCCATGACCGCTCACGTCATCGACGCCCACCTGCACCTGTGGAGCCTTGGCGCGGGCGGGTACTCCTGGCTCACGCCCGAGTCGGGGGAGCTCTACGCCGACTTCACGGCGCACGACGCCGAGGTGGAGCTCGCCGCCGCCCGCATCGACGGCGCCGTGCTGGTGCAGGCCGACGACACCGACGCCGACACCGACGCGATGCTGCGCGTGGCCGACGAGAACCCGTGGGTGACCGGCGTCGTGGGGTGGGTGCGGCTCGACGAGCCCGAGACCGCCGAGGCTCAGCTCGAGCGCCGGCGGCGGCATCCGGCGTTCTGCGGAGTGCGGCACCTGGTGCACGACGACCCGCGCGACGACTTCCTCGACATGCCCGCCGTGCGCCGGTCGCTCGCCCTCGTCGCGCGGCACGGTCTCGCCTTCGACGTACCGAACGCGTGGCCCCGCCACCTCGCTCAGGTCACCGCCGTGGCCGGCGCCGTGCCCGACCTCACGGTCGTCATCGACCACCTCGGCAAGCCGCCGCGGGGTGGTGCCGACTTCGCGGACTGGCGCGAGGAGTTCGAGCGCGCCGCCCGGCTGCCGAACACGATCGCCAAGGTGTCGGGGCTCCGGATGCCGCACACCGACTACTCGGCCGACGCGCTGCGCGAGGTGTGGCAGATCACGCTCGACGCCTTCGGGCCCGCTCGCATGATGTGGGGGAGCGACTGGCCGATCACCGTGCCCGACGGTGGCTACGGGCCGACCTTCGACGTTCTCGCGGGCTTGATCGGTGAGCTGGGGAGTGACGAAAGCGCTGCCGTGCTCGGCGGCACCGCGCTGCGGGTCTATGCCCGAGAGGGGCCGGTCACGACGACGTAAAGATCCGATGTCTAATCGTTATCCGCCGACCGCGACAGTTGTTGACACCCTGGGATGCGGCTGACGATACTGAATTTCACCGAAAACTCAAAGAAGAGATAGGCGTTGTGAGAATGATTCATCCGATCTTCCCCGGATCGAGCAAGCGATGAGTGCGCCGCTGCTCGAGGTGGTGGGCGCCAGCAAGAGCTTTCCCGGTGTGAAGGCCCTCGACGACGTGCACCTCGACCTGCGGGCGGGCGAGGTGCTCGCTCTGGTGGGCGAGAACGGGGCCGGCAAGTCGACGCTGATGAAGCTGCTCTCGGGGGTCTACACACCCGACGAGGGCGAGTTCTTCCTGAGTGGCGAGCAGCTCGCGATCACGGGACCCAAGCAGGCGCAGGAACTCGGCATCAGCATCATCCATCAGGAGTTCAACCTGATGCCCGACCTCACGATCGCGCAGAACATCTTCATCGGCCGCGAGCCCCGCAGCGGAGGCGTCTTCCTGTCGGAGCGGTCGCTCAACCGCAAGACCCGCGAACTGTTCGACCGGCTGGGCCTCGCGCTCGACCCGTCGGAGGTCGTCGGCGGCCTCACCGTGGCGAAGCAGCAGATGGTCGAGATCGCGAAAGCCCTGAGCTACAACGCCCGCGTGCTGATCATGGACGAGCCGACTGCGGCCCTCAACGACGCCGAGGTCGACACCCTCTTCGACCTCATCCGGCGGTTCACGACGCCGACGACCGGGGTCATCTACATCTCGCACCGCATGCACGAACTGCGCCAGATCAGCGACCGCATCACGGTGCTGCGCGACGGGCGCTACGTGGGCACGGTCGAGACCGCGACGACGCCGACCTCGGAGGTGATCTCGCTCATGGTCGGTCGCGAGATCGTGAGCGAGCAGCGCCAGTCGGACGAGTCGGCGCCTCGCGAGACGGTGCTCGCCGTCGAGGGGCTGTCGACGAAGTCGCTGCTCAAAGACGTGAGCTTCGAGTTGCGCAAGGGCGAGATCCTCGGGTTCGCGGGGTTGATGGGGGCGGGCCGCACCGAGGTGGCGCGTGCGATCGTGGGCGCCGACCGATCGGAGTCCGGCACCATCACCCTGCACGGGCGCCCGGTCGTCATCAACAATCCGGCTGAGGCCGCCAAGCTCGGCATCGGCTACCTGTCCGAAGACCGCAAGCAGCTCGGCGTGCTGCTCGAGCGCAACGTGCGCGAGAACGTGGTGCTCGCCTCGCTCTCGGAGTACATCGGCGCCCTCGGCTTCGTCAAAGACAAGAAGATCGAGCGCACGGCCCGGGAGTACGTGACGGCGCTGCGCATCAAGACACCGTCGACCTCGCAGCTGGTGAAGAACCTCTCGGGCGGCAACCAGCAGAAGGTCGTGATCGCCAAATGGCTCGCGAAGGACTGCGACGTGCTGATCTTCGACGAACCCACCCGCGGCATCGACGTGGGCGCGAAAGACGAGATCTACGCCCTGCTCAACCAGCTGGCGGCCGGCGGCAAGGCGATCATCATGATCTCGTCGGAGCTGCCCGAGGTGCTGCGCCTCTCGCACCGCGTCGCGGTGATGTGCGAGGGCCGGCTCACGGCCGTGCTCGAGAATGCCGACGCCACCCAGGAGAACATCATGGATTACGCCACGCGCTTCAGCGCCTACGGAACGGTGAAGTAATGACGCTCACGACCGAGACCCCCACCCCGAAGCCCGCCGAGGCGCGGCCGAACGCGGCGAGAGGAGCACTGCGGGGCTCCCTGCAGCAGCTGCTGGCGTTCGCGAGCCTGATCGTGATCGTGATCTTCTTCTCGATCGCGAGCCCGCACTTCTTCACCACCGCGAACATCATCAGCATCTTCACCGCGGCGACGGTCACCGGCACCCTCGCGCTCGGCACGACCTTCGTCATCATCACCGGCGGCATCGACCTCTCGATCGGCACCGGCATGATCCTCTGCGGCGTCATGGCCGGTGTCTTCCTCACCTACTGGGGCTGGCCGCTCTGGGCCGGAGTGCTCGGAGCGGTGCTGTTCGGCGCCCTGATCGGCGTGGTCAACGGTTTCAACGTGGCCGTGCTCAAGATCCCGCCGTTCATCGCGACCCTCGGCATGATGCTCATCGCGGCCGGACTCGCCCTCGTGATCTCGGGCACCAAGCCGATCTACTTCAAGGAGACCCCCGACTTCCAGTCGATCATGAACCTCTCGATCATCCCCGGCGTGCGCTTTCCGCTCGGTGTGGCGGTGTTCATCGTGCTGATCGTGCTCTCGGCCCTGCTGCTGTCGAAGACGATCGTGGGCCGCTACACGTTCTCGATCGGCTCGAACGAAGCGGCCACGGCCCTCTCGGGGGTCAACGTCGTGAAGTGGAAGATCATCATCTACACGATCTCGGGCCTGTTCGTCGGCATCGCGGGCGTGCTCTCCGCCTCGCGGTTGAGCTCGGCCCAGCCCACCGGCGGCATGGGCCTCGAGCTCGAGGCCATCGCGGCCGTGGTGATCGGCGGCACCTCGCTGCAGGGCGGCAAGGGCTCCATCGTGGGCACGGTCATCGGCGCCCTCATCATGGCCGTGCTCACCAACGGCCTGCGCATCATCTCGGTGCCGCAGGAGTGGCAGTCGGTCGCCGTCGGCCTCGTCATCCTCATCGCCGTCTACCTCGACATGCTGCGCCGCCGTAGCGCCTGAGCGGAGCGGACCACGCATCCGTCCCTCCCGTCCCCGTGCACCCCATTCATCTCCATCCCCGCACCAGAATCCACCACCATCACAAAGGAGTCATTCAATGAAGAAGAGACTGTTCGGGGCCGTCGTCGGCGCCGTAGCGCTGACCGCGGCCATGGCCGGCTGCTCCTCGGGCGGATCGACCGGCTCGACCGACGCCGCCGCAGGCGGTGACACCCCCTACGTCGCCATCGTGTCGAAGGGCTTCCAGCACCAGTTCTGGCAGGCCGTGAAACAGGGCGCCGAGCAGGCCGCCGACGAGTTCGGGGTCGAGATCACCTTCGAAGGCCCCGACACCGAGGCCGACGTCGACCAGCAGATCCAGATGCTGCAGACCGCTCTCGACAAGCAGCCCGCAGCCGTGGGCTTCGCTGCTCTCGACAGTCAGGCCGCGGGCCCGCTGCTGCAGCAGGCTCAGGATGCCGGCATCCCGGTGGTCGCGTTCGACTCCGGTGTCGACAGCGACATCCCGGTCACCACCGCCGCCACCGACAACAAGGCGGCCGCCGCCGAGGCCGCGAAGCAGATGGCGGAGGCCATCGGCGGAGAGGGCAAGGTCGCGCTCGTCGTTCACGACCAGACGAGCGTCACCGGCGTCGACCGCCGCGACGGCTTCGTGGAGTACATGGAGGAGAACGAGCCCGGCATCGAGATCGTCGACATCCAGTACGGCGGTGGCGACCAGGCCAAGTCGGCCGACCTCGCCAAGGCCATCATCGCCGCGAACCCCGACCTCAAGGGCATCTACGGCAGCAACGAGGGCTCGGCGATCGGCGTGGTGCAGGCCGTCAAGGAGCTGGGCCTGCAGCCGGGCCAGCTCACCGTGGTCGGCTTCGACTCGGGCAAGGCCCAGATCGACGCGATCAAAGACGGGCTCATGCTCGGCGCGATCACCCAGAACCCGGTCGGCATCGGCTACGAGACCGTCAAGGCCGCGGTCGCGGCGATCGACGGCGAAGAGCTGCCGAAGTCGATCGACACCGGCTACTTCTGGTACACCGCCGACAACATCGACGACCCCGAGATCGCGGCCGTTCTCTACGAGTAACCGCCCGCGAATCATCCGACCGCTCCGCGGCCCGGCCCGGTGCCCCGTCTTCACGAGAAGGCGGGGCACCTTCTCGTTCAGTCGGACTCGAGGGTGCCTTGGGTCCACTGGCGCAGCCAGCGTTCGACGCCGGAGATGTGCGCCACCATGAGCGCCTCGGCCAGCTTGGCGTCGCCGATCTCGAGGGCGTCGACGATCGCGGAATGCTCGGAGAGGGTGCGCTCGGTGGCGTTCTCCTGCGTGAGCCCGCGCCAGACCCGGGCCCGGATGGTGTGGCCTGACAGCGACTCGATCAACGTGGTCAGGTAGGAGTTGCCGGCTGCCTCGACGATCGCGGCGTGGAACTCGAGGTCGTGCGCGACGAGCTCTTCGACGCTCGACGAGCCCTCCACGGCCGCCACCTGCGCCCGCAACGCGCCGATGCCGTCGTGGTCGAGACGAGCGGATGCCAGTGCTGCGGCCGCGGGTTCGAGGATGCGCCGCACGGCGAACAGCTCGAGGATCGAGTCGTCGTCGTGCAGGTCGACGACGAAGGTCATGGCCTCGAGCAGCAGGCGCGGCTCGAGGCTCGTCACGTAGGTGCCGTCGCCTCGCCGCACGTCGAGCACCCGGATGACCTCGAGGGCTTTGACGGCCTCGCGCATTGAGCTGCGCGAGAGGCCGAGACGTTCGCTCAGCTCCTTCTCGGGCGGCAGCCGGTCACCGGGGCCGAGCTCGCCGGTGAGGATCATGTCTTTGATCTTGAGGATCGCTTCGTCGGTCACCGCCATGCAGTGATCCTACCTTTGAGCATCCTCGTGTCGCCTGGGCGGTCACTGCACCTGACTTGTGGTGACGACGGTCGTCCACGGGCCGGGCGGTACATCGGCGTCGTCGACGAAGGTCCACGAGACGCCCGCCTGTTCGCCGTTGAGCTCGTCGAACCCCAGGCATCCGACCACCGCGGGCGAGACATCCATGCCCGCTCCGCCGTAGCGGGCGTTCAGCGGCCGGCGGTCGTCGTCGCCGAACACGTATTCGGCGTCGTCGTATTCGCCGGGGCCCGCGTCTTCGATCTGGGCGTAGCAGGTGGCGCCGCCGTAGCTGATGGCCACCCAGCGGTTCTTCATGTAACTGAAGTCGGGGTCGCCCCGGTGCGAGACATACGGTTCCTCGCCGGCCCACGGCACCACCTCGTCGCGTCGCGCGAACGCCGCGGGGTCGTTGACGTCGTCGAAGGGCAGGTCGAGGTAGAACGGGTTCTCGAGGGGCGTCATCTCGGTGGGGAACCAGTCGTTCGCGGCACTGCGCGCCTCGGTCTCGCACGTTCCGCCGGCGGTGGTGCCGTCGCAGCCGCCGTAGTTCGCGAGCCAGTTCGCGTCGTAGGTGGAATACACCTGGCTTCCGTCGTCGGCGGTGGGGTCGAAGATCTCGCCTACCCAGAACGTGGTGGCGACGATGCCGGTGTGCACGGGATATCCGAGCGCGTCGGTCGGGGTGGTGGCCACGGTGTCTCCACATCCGGAGAGCTCGACGCACCCCGTGACGAACGAGCAGCCGCTGAGGGCGGTTGCGGTGATTCCGATCGCCAGAGCCCCGGTGACGCCGCGCCTCAGACGCGGTGTCACCGGGGCTCCGGCCGACGGGGAACGGGTCACTCCGACCCGCCGGTCGCGTCGGTCGGGGCGGTGCCGCTGATGTCCTGCGCCGTGCCACCGGCCTTGGCATCGGTGCCGTCGTTCATGTGCACCTCGACCGGACCCTGCACGTTCGGCGCCGCCGTGGGTGCCGGCGGTGCCGCGACGGTCACCGGAGCGGGTGCCCCGACGGTGTCGTAGAGCGAGTAGTCGTCGGTCACCAGGGTGCCGTTGCTGAACACGTTGAGACCGAAACTGATGCCGGTGAAGCCCGCCGGAATGGCCGGCGTCGTGAACACGGCCTCGGAGAAGACCGGGTTCGCGGCGAACCACGGACTCGATGTCCAGTACTGCCACACCCCGGCGGTCGACCTCAGGTAGATGGCGAACTGCGTCACGGTGGTGGAGGTGTACCACGCCCTCATCGAGTAGGTATGGCCGGTCACGACGGTCGGCGTGCAGGCGCCCAGGTCGAAGGCCGGCAGCAGTTTCGCGTCGCCGTCGACGTAGTTGGCGACCGACACGTAGCCGGCGACCGAACCCGTGCGGGCCGGCGACGTCCACGTGATGCTGGGGGTGTTCGAGCCGTAGCCGCCGGTCATCCAGCAGTTGGGCAGACCGTTGGCGCCGGCCGCTTCGAGGCTCGGGTTGACCACGGCGTTCACGCCGGGGCCGGCGGGTGCGGTGACGGGGCCGGCCACGGCCGGCTTGAGGGCTCCGCCGACGACCGCGTCGACCGTCTTCACCACCGTGTTGTTGGTGGTGGCGCGGGGCGCGAGCCATTGCAGGAACTGACCGAACACCGTGGGCGTCACGTTCAGATCGCACCCGCTGGCGCAGATGTTGTGGAACGTGAACGGAACCCAGCCGCCGGTCTTCTCGGCGTTGGTGACCGAGGTCTTCAGGTCGGCGAGGGTCCAGGTGTTGTCGACCTGATCGAGCGCCTTGAGGTAGAAGGGCTTGGCCGGCGGGATCTTCTCGGTGTAGCTGCATCCGGAGCATCCGAACCGGCTGCGCAGGTCGCCCAGCATGCGGGCGCTGTTGTAGCCGCAGTTCTTCGCCGCGGTCTCGTTCGCCGGGATGCTGGAGGCGAAGGGGTAGGCGAAGCTCTTCACCGAGTAGCCCCAGCTCATCAACACGCTGCGGTCGTTGCAGATCTGGCGTGCCACCTCGTCGGCCGGCAGCACGGCGAGGTCGGGATGATTCACAGTGTGCCCGCCGATCTCGTGACCGGCGGCCTTCAGGGTGTCGAGGTTGGCGCGGGTGAGGTAATTGGCCGCACCGATGAAGCCCGACACCACATAGAAGGTGCCCTTCATCTTGTAGGTGTTCATCTGCGCGGCGGCGGCCAGCTGATTCGCGTTGCCGTCGTCGAACGTGAGACTGATCACGGTCTGCGGCTTGGCCGCCTGGGGAACCGCGGCGTTCGCGGTCGCCGGCAGGGCGACCGCGCCGACGAGGGCCAGTGCAGCGAGCACCGCCGCCATCGGGCGCCAGGGCTTTCGAACGACGGGGGCGGTGCTTCGGTGCACGATGATCTCTCTCTCGATGATGATGCGGCTATTCGACGGTGACCGATTTGGCGAGGTTGCGCGGCTTGTCGACGTCGCGGCCGAGCGCGAGCGCGAGGTCGCGGGCGAGGATCTGCAGCGGCACGACCGACTCCAGCGGCCCCCACCGGTCGATCCCGCCCGGCATCGGGGTGCCGAGGCTGAGGCCGAGGGCCGGAACGGTGCTGCCGGCGCCGCCGATGCGGATGACGCGGCCGCCACGGGCCTCGACCTCGGCGATGTTGCTCTCGATGCGGCGGTCGCCCGAATCGATGACCACCACCGGGGTGCCGGCCTCGACGAGCGCGAGCGGGCCGTGCTTGAGCTCGCCGGCCGGGTAGTGCTCGGCCCAGCGGTATGTGAGTTCCTTCAGCTTGAGCGCGCCCTCGGCGGCGTAGACCACGCCCGAGCCGCGGCCGAGGAAGAGAAAGCCCTGCGCATCCCGGATCTCGTCGATGAGCGGCGGGATCGCCTTCTGCGATGCCGCGATTGCATGGGCGAGGAGATCGGGGATGCGCCGGAGGTCGTCGACCTGACGCCGCGCGTAGTCGCGGTCGATCCTCCGTGTCGCCGCAAGGGCGGACAGGGCCATCGCCACCCCGGTGATCACCTGGGCGACGAAGGTCTTCGTGGCGGCCACACCGATCTCGGGGCCGGCGTGGCAGTTCAGCATCGAATCGGCCCGGCGCGCCAGGGTCGAGTGGTCGCTGTTGGTGAGGGCGACGAGCGACGAGGTGCCGAGGTCGAGGTCGTCGATCGCGCGCAGCACGTCGGCGGTCTCGCCGGATTGGCTGAGGGCGATGACGAGCGTGCGCGGCTCGACGATGGCGGTCGACGCCTCGCTCGCGATGAGCGACGAGTTGGGCACGTCGCCGAGGGCACCGAAGGCCGAGGCGATGACCCGGCCGGCGTTGAGCGAGGTGCCGCAGCCGAGCACGGCGACGCGCTCGAACGCGGGCACCGAGAGGCTCGCCCAGAGCGATCCGTCGGCGATCGAGGGCGCCAGGCGATCGATGATTCGGGCGGCCGTCTCGGGCTGCTCCTCGATCTCCTTGCCCATGTAGTCGGCGTGGCCGGCGAGCCCGTGGGTCGCGCCCGACCAGGTCGACGCCACGAACGACGGGGGAGCGGAGTGCGCCCCGCTCCTGGTCCAGCTGAACTCGTCGGCGAGCTCGACGACGTCGCCGTCGCTCATCGCCTGGAACTCGTCGACCCACTCGGCGATCGCGTTGATGTCGCTCGCGGCGAACACGCCGCGGCCGGAGCGGGCGACCAGCAGGGGCGACCGGTGGGCGGCGGCCACCATACGGCCGGTCTGCGCGTCGAGCGCCACGATGGCCCACGAGCCGTCGAGCTGCGCCGTGGCGGAGGTGACGGCCGTGCGCAGATCGCCGGTGACGATCAGCTCGTCTTCGATCAGGTGGCTGACCACCTCGCTGTCGACCTCCGAGGCGAACACGTGCCCGGTCGTCTGCAGGCGCAGGCGCAGCGCATCGGCGTTCTCGATGATGCCGTTGTGCACGATGCTGACGCGGTCGAGGCAGTCGGTGTGCGGGTGGGCGTTCGTCTCGGTCACGGCGCCGTGGGTGGCCCACCGGGTGTGGCCGATGCCGGTGCCCGAGAGCGCCGGCCCCACCCAGCCGTCGAGCTGGCGTTCCAGCGTCTCGACCCGCTGGGTGGTGCGCGACGAGGCGGTGGTGCCGTCGACGGTGCGGATGGCGACTCCGGCGGAGTCGTAGCCGCGGTACTCGAGCAGCTTCAGCGCGTCGATCAGAAAAGGGCCGGCCGATTCATCCATGCGGCAGGCGACGATGCCGCACATCACACACCTCGGGAGTCGAACGCGATGGTGCGGATGCCGGCGGCCTCGCGTTCGAGCGAGCGCGACGTGAGCATCTCCTCGGCGACGCGGCGGATGATCTCGTCGAGCGGCGTGGCCGGCACGAATCCCACCAGCGCGTAAGCCCGGCTGTTGTCGGGCACCCGGCGCCGCATGTCTTCGAACCCGGCGGCGTAGGCGTCGCCGTAGCTGACGAAGCTCACGGTCGACTTGCTGCCGGTGACGTCGATGATGCGGTGGGCGAGGTTGATGATCGAGATCTCCTCGGCGCCTCCGAGGTTGAAGGCGTTGCCGTAGGCGGTGGGCTCCTCGACCAGGCGCACGATCGCCGGCACCACGTCGCCGACGTAGCTGAAGCAGCGGGTCTGGTTGCCGTCGCCGTAGACCGTGAGCGGCTCGCCGCGGAGCGCCTGTCCGACGAGGTTGGGAACGACCATGCCGTAGCGGCCCGTCTGCCGCGGGCCGACGGTGTTGAACAGGCGCACGATGGCGACATCCAGTCCGTATTCGGTCCAGTACGCGTGGGCGAAGGCCTCGTCGATGCCCTTGGCCGCGGCGTAGGTCCAGCGCGACTTCAGGGGCGACCCGAGAATGCGGTCGGAGTCTTCGTGCAGCTTGTCGGCGGTGTTCTTGCCGTAGATCTCGCTGGTCGAGACCAGCAGCAGCGTGGCGCCCGCCTCGACGCAGGCGTCGAGCACGTTCTCGGTGCCGTGGATGTTGGTGCGCAGACTCGTGAGGGGCTGCTCGACGATGAGCTTCACCCCCACGGCCGCGGCCAGGTGGAACACCCGGTCGGCTCCGCGCACCGTCTCGGCCACGAGCTCGCGGTCGAGCACGGAGCCGTGAACGATCGAGAGCCGCGGGTTGACGAGCGAGTCGATCAGGTTGCGCGGGGCGCCGGTCGACATGTCGTCGAGCACGACGACGTCGTCGCCCAGCTCGAGCAGATATTCGACCAAGTGGCTCCCGATGAAGCCGGCTCCGCCGGTGATGACGCTTTTCATTGTGTGCTGTCCATTTCGAGTTCGGGTCGGATGGGATGTGTGGTGCAGGGTGTTACAGGATGACGCGCTGGGGCACGTCGACGCCGCGGTAGGTGGTGTCGAGCACGAGCTGGCCGGGTGCGATCCACGACAGGTCGGTGTCGGAGTGCCGCGTGTGCAGCAGCACGAGGTCGGCGCCGTAGGCCACGGGGTCGGTCTCGGCCAGCAGCGACGTGCCGCTCGGCAGCGTCACGCCCTCGAAGTGCCCGTCGAGGAACGCCACGTTGGCGCCGCGTTCGATCAGGCCGTCGAGGATCTCGAGGGCCGGCGATTCACGCAGGTCGGCGACATCCGGCTTGTAGGCGATGCCGATGACGAGCACGCGGGAGCCGGTGAGGCCGTAGCCGGCGTCGGAGAGAACCTCCTGCACGCGGTCGACCACCCGGTTCGGGCGGGCGGCGATCTCGACCATGGCCTGCGTGATCATGGGCGCGGCGACGCGCTGCTTGCGCAGCTGCCACAGCAGGTAGTGCGGGTCGCAGGGGATGCAGTGCCCGCCGACACCGGGGCCGGGCAGGAAGGGCATGTAGCCGTAGGGCTTCGTGGATGCCGCGTCGACGACATCGGCGATGTCTAGGTCGAGGGACTTGCAGATGTCGGCGAACTCATTGGCCAGGGCGATGTTGACAGCGCGAAACGTATTCTCCAAGAGTTTGGTCATCTCGGCCGCGGCGAGCGAGCGCACGCGGTGCACGTTGGTCACGTAGCGGAGCAGGAGCTTGGTCGCCTCCTCTTCGCACTCCGCGGTCGCGCCGCCCACGACGCGGGGAACCTCGTCGTGGTCGAACGTCGCGTTGCCCGGGTCGATGCGCTCGGCGCTGAAGGCCACGAAGACGTCGGAGCCCACGGTGAACCCGCGGTTGACGAGCGGCTTCACGAGCAGGTCGTCGGTGCAGCCGACGTAGGAGGTCGAGGTGAGCATGAGAACCTGGCCGGGCACCGCGTGGTCGACCACCATCTGCGTGGCCGCCTTGAGGATCGACAGGTCGGGGATGAGGTGCTCGTCGACGGGCGTCGGCACGCACACGATGACGGCGGCGGCGCGGCGCAGGTCGTCGGGGTCGGTCGAGAGCACGAAGCCCGGGTGGTCGAGCGCCACCAGCAGGCGGGCGCGGTCGATGTCGAGCAGGTCGGCGTTGTTCGACCGGATCACCTCGATGCGGCGCTCGGAGACGTCGAGCGCCAGCACCCGGCTGTTGGAGCCGTGGTAGGCCAGCGCGGTGGGCAGCCCCACGTAGCCGAGCCCGACGATGGCCACGTCGAACTCGAACTCCGGCTCCGCGGCCGGCAGGTCGGCGACGGTCCATCGGGCTGACTGTGCGAATCGGGCGGGCTGTTCGATCTGGTCGGATCGGGTGATGCTGTCGAACGTGGTCACGGCTTACTCCCTTGTCGTCTGGCGCGTGTCAATGGCGGTGGGAACGCGCCGTCGTCAGCGGCGAGACGAATGACTGGGTGTCCTCCGGGTGAGAGGTTCATTCATCTCGCCGCCGTGCGACGCATTCGGGTCCGGGTTGAGAGATGAATTCGAGTGTTCGGCCTCTGCCCCCCGCAGACACCATCCCCGGCGGCCGAGCGGTGCGTCAATCGGATCGGGAAGGGACTGCGGTTTTCAACGCAGGGTTCGCGCGCCCCTGCGGAGGGGTGCCTCGAACTGCGGTTTCCCGCATCGACGTGCGGGTGGTCGGCCGGGTCACCTCAACTAGGTTTGCCCGTGAACGTAAGGGGAAGACCGCGATGATCTCGTTCTTGATCGTCATCGTCCTCGTTCTCGGGGTGAACACGATCCTCTGGACGACGGCCGGTGGAATTCGGCTGATCGCTGCCGGCATACGGCGCAATCGGTATGCCTATGAGCACGCCCGGTCGGAGGCGCCGACCCGCGACCAGGTGGCCATTCTCATCGCCGCGCACAACGAAGAGGTGGTGATCGGGCACACGATCGGGTCGCTCGAATCGTTCGGCCACAACATCAACGTGTTCGTCGTCTCCGACGGATCGACCGACGACACCGCCGCCATCGCCCGGGCCCACGGCGCAACCGTGCTCGAGCTGAGCCCCAACCGCGGCAAGGCGGGCGCTCTGGTCGAGGCGATCAAGCAGTTCGAGATCGCCGAACGGTTCGAGGTGCTGCTGCTGCTCGACGCCGACACCCACCTCACGGCCGACTACTTCGAGACGGGGCTGGGCGAGTTCGCCGACCCGACCGTCGTGGCCGTGGCCGGGCGGGCGTCGACCCTGTTCAACCCGCGTTCGCCGACCTTCTTCGGCCGCCTGCTCGTGGCCTACCGCGAGCGCGTCTACATCGCGATGCAATACCTGTTCAAGTTCGGGCAGGCCGGCCGGTACGCCAACGTGGTGCCGATCGTTCCCGGGTTCGCGAGCATGTACCGCACGAGCATCCTGTCGGAGATCGACATCGCGGCGCAGGGGCTCAAGATCGAGGACTACAACATGACGTTCGAGGTGCACGCCAAGCGCCTCGGCCGCATCGCGTTCCATCCGAATGCGGCCATCGCCCTCACCCAAGACCCCGACACGCTCGTCGACTACGTGAAGCAGGTCGAACGCTGGAACCTCGGGTTCTGGCAGACCGTGGGCCGGCACCGGTTCCAGATGCGGTTCTTCTGGCTGTCGCTCAGCCTGTTCATCCTCGAACTGGTGCTCTCGAGCGTGGTGCTCATCCTGTTGCTGCCGGCCGTGATGCTCTCGACCGGGGCCTCGGTGGCCACGGATGTCGGCCTCGATCCCTCGGGCACCGCCGCCGATCTGGCGGCCCTCCTGCCGCCGCTCGCCCTCGTGCTCGCGGTGGTGCTGCCCGACTACGTGCTCACCCTGCTCGCGGCGGTGGTGGCGAAGAAGCCCGTCTACCTGGTCTACGGCGTCTTCTTTCCGTTCTTCCGGGTGGTCGACGCGCTGCTGTGCATGGTGGCGCTGTTCGAGGCGATGTTCAGCCGCTCGACCGGCAGCTGGAAGAGCCCGTCGCGGCGGGCGGCACGACCGGATGCCGCGGCCGGTGCTGCCCCGGTGCCCGAGCACGCTCCGGCGCCCGTGATGGCGTCGTCGTCGGCGACCTGACGGCGCGGGGCCGGTCGCGTCGGCTGCGTCGGCTCAGTTGAGCAGCGACGCGAGGTGCGAGCGCGAGCGTGCTCCGACCTTGCGGTAGATGTGGGTGAGCCGCAGCTCGACGGTGCGCAGTGAGATGTAGAGCTCGGCCGCGATCTCACGGTTGCGGAAGCCCTTGCGCACCATCTCGGCCACCTCGCGCTCCTCGGGCGTGAGCAGGGCCAGCACCGCGCTCGCGGGCACGGCCGGCGCGGGCTCGGCCTGCGCCACGTAGCGGCGCGCCCAGAGCGTGGCCCCGGCGTTCTCGAACGCGGCGGTCGCAGCGGAGGCCGCGTGCTCGGCCGCCTGCGCGTGACCGAGCTTGGCGAGGCGGTCGGCCTGCGCGAGCAGCGTGCGGCCGTGGTCGAAGCTGTGGTCGTGGCCGTCGTACGACGACACCGCCTCGCGGAACAGCGTCGGCGCCAGGTCGTCGGGCGCCACCATCGCGCGTGCCCGCCCGACGGCGAGCGAGAGCCAGCGGGTGGGCCGTTGCTGCTGCTGCTCGAGCATGCGCCGCAGCACCGACTCGGCTTCGCGCATGCGGCCGGTGAGAACGCAGGCCTCCACCAGGTCGGCGGCGTGCCGCAGCAGCGACGGGTTGCTGATGTGCGCGGCCGTCGCATCGGCGAGCAGCAGCACGCGCACCGCCTCCTCGGGGTCGCCTTCGAGCAGCGAGGCCTGACCCTGGTAGGTGAAGATGCGAGCGAGCACCGCCTGGTTGCGTTCCTCCGACGCGAGCGCCAAGCACTCGGCCGAGTGCGCGCGGGCCTCGTCGAGGCGCTCCTTCGAGTAGGAGTACCAGGCGAGCAGCAGCGATCGCACCGAGCGGTGGCTCGTGACCGGCAGCGACACCGACAGCCAGTCCTCCACCGCAAGCCGTGCCCGGTGGAAGTCGCCGGCCCGCAACTCGTTGGTGCACGCCATCGAGCGCGCCCATTCCTCGGCCAGGGGCTCGAGGTCGGGCTTGCTGAACAGCACCGCGTAGACCCGCCGCGCCTGGGCGTAGCGTTCGCGGTAGGTGAGCATCGTGGCGAACGAGATGAGCGACGAGGGGGAGCGGGCCTGCAGCGACTCGGAGCTGATGCGGGTGGCGGGCGGCTCGTCGACGGGTCTGCTGTCGACGGCGTCGAGCATCGAGAGCGCCTCGTGCGAGGCGGCGACCGCCTCGGCCGACGCGCGGTCGGTGAACTTGCCCGCGAGGCCCCAGCTGCGGCGGCCCTCGTCGACCTCCCACCGCCCGGCGTGGAACGAGGTCACCGACGACAGCAGGCGCACCGCGCCCGACGGGTCGTCGTCGCCGTAGAGGCTCACGGCGGCGTCGACGTCGCCGCTCGGCACGATCTGCGACTTCTCGAACTCGATCACGATGCGCTCGCTCGCGAGGGCCATGTTGAGCGCCGCCGAGGTCTTGTCGAAGCGCACGTGCAGCAGGTAGCGCTCCGCCAGCTCGAGCTCGGCCTGACTGCGCAGCGCCGAGGCGAACCGGAACACGAGCACGTGATGGGCTTCGAGATCGACGGCGATGAGCAGGGCCCGCTCGGCGAGCTCGACCGCGGCGGCGATGTCGCCCTCCTCGGCGAAACCGGTCGCGGCGACGAGGAGGTCGTCGGTCAGGGCGGCATCCGGGCCCGCGAAACTGGCGTGCCAGGCGCGCAGCCGGTCGTCGACCCCGGTGTTCGACTCGGCGAGCTCGCTGTGCCGCAGTCGCCGGTCGCGGGGCTTCATGCCCCAGTACAACGATGAGCGCAGCAGGGGCTCGACGAGCCGCACGTACTGGCCGTGGGCGATGGCGAGTCCGGAGTAGAGCACGTCTTCGAGCGCGTCGATGTCGTCGGTGCTCTGGCGGGTGAGGGCACTGATCTGGCTCACGGGAGCGAGCGCGATGGTCTCGAGCATGGCCAGTTGGGCATCGGCGATGCCGGCCAGGCGCTGGGCAGCTGCGGCCTTGATGGCCTCGGTGGGCCGGCTCGGCAGCACGAGCGGTTCGCGGCCCGCGACCTGCTCGTGGCTGAGCGAGTTGGCGGCCTCCATCATCACGAGGGGGTTGCCGTCGGCCTGACCGGCGACGATCTGGAGGGTTCCGACATCCGTTCCCGGTCCGAGCTCGGCCAGCGCGAGCTCGACGGCCTCGTTGACGGTGAGCCGGTGCACCTCGCGCTGCTGGAACCCGGCGAGCGGGCTGTCGTCGCCGATGCGCTCGGCCGTGGCCACGAAGCGGAGGCCGGTGCCGGCGAGGCGGCCGGCCATGAACCCGATGAGGGTCTGGGTCTCGGGGTCCATCTTGTCGAGGTCGTCGACCAGCACGAGCAGGGGCGGAAGGCTCAGCCCGCGCAGCAGGGAGAGCAGGTCGCGGGCGGCCGCGAACATGAACTGGGGGTCGGTGGAGCGCAGGGTGAACCGGCCGCCGAACTCCACGGCGCGCGAGTCGCCGATCGAGGCGAAGATGCGCGAGAAGCCCGACAGCGGCCAGGCGGCCTCGGCGGGGTTGGCGTGCAGCAGCACGGCCTGCACCTGCGCCTCGGCGAGGGCGGCCGCCAGCAGGTGCGACTTGCCGATGCCGGGCTCGCCCACGAACACGACCGCGCTCTCGGCAGGGGCGGTGGCGATCTGCGCGATGAAGTCGAGCTCGCCGCGGTGTGCGATGAACTCCATCAGGTTCCCCGTTCCAGGTCAGTCGACCGGAGCCGCACAGCCGCGCCGGCCGGCGCTTCGGGGGCGCGCGGAATTCGTCTCAGCGACTCGGGTCGCGTGGTCTATAGCACTCGTCATGACGACACTGTCTACTCGGCCGTATCGGGCATGACACGGTGATGATGGGTAACCGATTTCTACCCTATTCGACGGGTGTAAACAAGTTCTTCCCGCGTTGCTCAGAGCGTGCCTCCCCCCTCCGGGTGACGTGCCGTCAGCGCGTCGAGAGGAAGTCCCCGACGAAGTCTGCGGTGTCGTGCCAACCCTCCACAGCATACGTGGGCACGCCGAGGGCTTTCACAGGATAGTCATTGCCGCCCTCGTCGAGGCGGTCGCCGACGAAGAGCATCTCGTCGAGCGGGATGCCGGTCAGCTCGGCCAGCCGGCTCATGCCGTAGGCCTTGTCGATGCCCGCACGGGTGATGTCGACCGAGGTCGATCCGCCCGATCGCGGCTCGAGGTCGGGCAGCTCGGCCGCGACCGCGGCGCGCAGCGACTCCTTCTTCGCGCCGGTCGGATCCCAGGCGGTCTTGGCATCGATCGGCGCACCCTGGCCGAGGGCCGAGAAGGTGATCTGCGACCCGCGGTCTTCGAGAATGGGGCCCCAGGTCTCGGTCTCCCAGAGGCCGAGGCGCTTGGCGCAGCTCTCGAGCGACGCCATCGCGCGCTGCTTCTGGTCGTCGGTGAGGTTCTCGGCGTAGACCTGCTGCCAGTCGCCGTCGGCGTAGCGGTAGTACTGCGTGCCGCAGGTGGGCATGAGGTGCAGCCGCGAGAGACGGTCGCCCGCGCCCGCCGGCAGGTTCGCCACCAGCTGCGACTGGAACTGGCCGAACTGGCCGCCCGAGATGACGCAGACCTCCACCACGTCGAGCAGTTTCACGAGCAGATCGGCCATGCGGGGGTCGACCGGCGCCTTCGAAGGCGCGAGCGTGTCGTCGAGGTCGAAAGCGACCAGGCGGACGTTCGTCGTCACAGCGGAGTTCTCCTCTAGTCGGAATGGCGGTGAGCGGAGCGCGCGTCGTCGCGCTCCGACCTCCGATTGTCGCAGACGTTCGTGACGCCCGCCGTCAGGTCAGTCGAAGCCGATGACGCGGTCGCCCCACGCGGCACGGATGGCGGCATCCGGGTCGTCGGCCATGCGCTCGCCGTGGTCGACGATGAGGGTGCTGCGGGTGACGGCGTAGTAGACGGGCCAGTCGGGCGCGCCGTCGACGCCGCGCGGGTCGCCGTCGGTGGCGAAGGCGAGCCAGCGGCGCTGCAGGGCGGCGGAGACCCGCCGGGCTTCGGCGAGGCCGCCGAGGTCGAAGCTCGGGTCTTTGCGGGCCAGGTTGAGGGTGCCGAAGACGTAGGCGATCTCGGCGCCGTGGGTGGCGCCGATGCCGAGCACCGTGAGCATCGGTGGCGAGTGATCGAACCGGTACATGCGCGTGGGCGCCACCCGGCTGTGCGCCGTCGCCAGCCAGATCGAGGGCATGCGGAACCCGGCGTCGCGCGACACCTCGGCCGGCGTGCGGTGGTGCGGGAACCCCGGGTAGGCGCTCTCGATCTGCGCCTCGGCGCCGGCGAGGTCGGGACGTTCGGCGGCGATCTCGGCGAACATCGCGTGCACCGATTGCGCCGTGATGGGCATGAGCGGCGACTTCATGAGGCGGAACAGCGAGGCCTCGTCGTGATTCGTGCCGATGATGAGGGGCACGGGCAGCTGGGTTCCGGCCTCGAACGCGTCGATCGGATGCACCGGCACCAGGTCGCCGTCGACCACCGGCGCGATGGCGAGCGTGCCGGGCGACTCGGCCGCGACCGCATTCACCAGGTCGAAGGCGGCCTGACTGAGCTCGGCGGCGGGCCGGCGGCGCAGCTCAGCGGCATCGGCGGGCTGCACGCCGGCGAGCTGCAGGAACCGGTTGGCGACCGTGGCGGCCCGGTGCGCGGAGTAGACCGAGGTGGCCGGCGAGCTCTCGGCGATCGCGCGATGGAACAGACCGGATGCCGCGGGAGAGGTGAGCAGCGTCGTCACGCAGCCCGCACCCGCCGACTCGCCGAACAGGGTCACGTTGCCCGCGTCGCCGCCGAACCCGGCGATGTTGCGCTGCACCCAGCTCAGGGCCGCCAGGATGTCGCGCAGGCCGACGTTGGTGTCGAAGGGCTCGTCGGCGGTGGCGAACGACGAGAAGTCGAGAAAGCCGAGGGCGCCGAGCCGGTAGTTGAGGCTCACGAACACCACGTCGCCGTGCTGCACGAGGGCCGAGCCGTCGAACAGCGGCTGGGCGCTGGAGCCGGCGACGTAGGCGCCGCCGTGGATCCACACCATGACCGGCCTCGGGGCGCGGGAGTCGCGGCCGACGATCACGTTGAGGGTGAGGCAGTCCTCGGACTGCGTGATGCCCTCGGGCAGCGTGATCGCCTTGTTCTCGTGCTGCGGGGCGGCGTGGCCGAAGGCGGTCGTCTCGAGCACACCCGTCCACGGCACGGGCGGCTCCGGGCTGCGGAACCGCCGTTCGCCGACCGGAGGAGCGGCGTAGGGGACGCTGCGCCAGTGGCGCAGGCCGTCGAGCTCGAAGCCCCGCACGGCACCGGATGCGGTCTCGACGACCAGCGGATCGACGGCGTCGTCGGCGGGCGCTGCGAGCATGAGGCCACTGTAGCGAGTTGAATGAACGGGTGGACCACCAATCGATCGACCTGCTGCGTGAGGACCTCACGGCGGCCCGCTACCGCGTCGACGTGCTCGACTCGCTCTGGGGTGAGGCCGCGGCATCCGCTCTGTTCCGCGGTCGGCGCCTGCCCGCCGAACGTGCTGTAGCGCGACTGCGGGCCGAGGGCGCGCCGGTCACGCCGGTGTCGACGCTCGCCCGGCTGTTCGTGCTCGGCGAGGCGGTCGCCGTCGCGGAGCTGGATGCCGCGCTGCCGCGTCTCGGAACCTCGGGGGCGCGCTCGCTGGGGCTCGTGGGCGACGCATCCGGTGGCGCATCCGGTGGCCTCGTGCGGGCCCTGCTCGATCTGCGGCCGTACAGCTTCGTCGACTCGTTCGGCGCGGGCAGCTGGTGGATCGTCTCCGACCTGGGCGAGGCCGTGCTCGGGCGGGCGCTCGACGAAGATCACGTGCTCGGCATCGGCGGCGCGTCGATGACCCTCAGTGGCCTGATGATCCCGACCCCGGCCGACTCCGTGCTCGACCTCGGCACCGGATGCGGCATCCAGGCCATGCACGCCGCCCGGCACGCGCGGCGCGTGGTCGCGACCGACATCTCGCACCGGGCGCTCGCGATGGCCGAGCTCAACGCGCGGCTGAACGGCATCCGGTCGATCGAGTTCCGGCACGGCAGCCTGTTCGAGCCGGTCGAGGGGGAGCGGTTCGACCGCATCGTGTCGAATCCGCCGTTCGTCATCACCCCGCGGGTCGACGGGGTGCCGCACTACGAATACCGCGACGGCGGGTTCGTGGGCGACGCCCTGGTGGAGCAGGTCGTGCGCCAGGCGGGCGAGCACCTGACGCCGGGAGGCATCGCGCAGCTGCTCGGCAATTGGGAGTACCGTGGCGCCGTCGGGCGCGACCGGACCGAGAGCCGGGACGGGCTCGAGCGGGTGCGCTCATGGGTCGACGGCACGGGCGGCGCAGGCGGCACGGGCGGCGCAGGGGGCACCGACGGCCCGACGGTCGACGCCTGGGTGATCGAGCGGGAGCGGCAGGATGCGCCGACCTACGCCGAGACCTGGATCCGCGACGGCGGCACCCGGCCGGGCACCCCGGAGTTCGACGCGCTCTACGGAGCCTGGCTCGACGACTTCGAAGCGCGCGGGGTGCAGGAGGTGGGGTTCGGCTACGTGCTGCTGCGGCGGCCGGCGGGCCCGGGGCATCCGGAGCCCACTCTCGCCCGCTACGAGCGCGTCGACTCGGCGCTCGGCGCGAACCCCGTCGGCCTCGGCGACCACCTCGCCGACTGCCTGGCCGGTCATGACTGGCAGGTGCACCGCGACGACGCGGCGCTTGCGCGCGAGACCGTCGTCTACGCCTCCGACGTGACCGAGGAGCGGCACTACTGGCCGGGGCACGACGACCCCGTCGTGATGACGCTGCGCCAGGGCGGCGGCTTCGCGCGGTCGGTGCCGCTCGACACCGGGTTGGCCGCGCTCGTCGGCGCGTGCGACGGCGACCTCGGCCTCGGCGCGATCGTCGACGCGATCGCCCAGCTGCTCGACGTCGACGCCGCCGCGCTGCGCGCCGACCTGCTGCCGAGCGTGCGCGGCCTGCTCGACGACGGCTTCCTGCGCCCCGCCTAGTAGCCGCGACCGGTCAGAGTCGCGGTTCGGGAGGAGCGCACGCGCTTCGAGCGCTCTGCGGGCCCGACCTGACGGGAGTCCTCCCGAAACTACGGCACATTCGCGAGCCGACCGGAATTCTCCACAGATCTGCGCTGGCGGCGATTCCGGGTGCGGTCGCAGGGCATCCTCGCGTCATGCATCTGCTTCCCGACTATGTCGCCCAGGTCGGTGGCGTCGCCAGCACCACCGCCCTGCACGCCGCCGGCTTCGCCCCGGCCGAGATCGCGTCCGCGATCCGGTCCCTCACCCTCGCGCGAGTGGCTCGCGGTTGGGTGGGGTTGCCCACCGCCCCGGCTTCGCTCGTCGACGCCGTGCGCATCGGCGGCCGGCTCAGCTGTGTCTCCGTGCTGCAGAGGCACGGCGTCTGGACGGAGCAGGATGCCCGCCCCCACGTGCGGATCGGCCGTCACGCCGGGCATTCGCCGGCCGCCGGGCCCCGGCGAGCGAACGCGCGATTCGTGGCCGGTCCGCAGCGGGTGCTGCACCGTGCACTCACCGCCCAGCCGCTGGGAGCGACGGCGATCGACCCCATCGGCATCGCACTGGCGCACGCCGTGATGTGTCAGCCGCGGATGGATGCTGTGGCCTCGCTGGATTCGGCAGCGAACCGGGGCCTGTTCTCGATGTTCGAACTCGCCGAACTGCTCGACCCGCTGCCGGTGAAGTACGCCCAACTCTTCGACCTGATCGATCCGGGCTGTCAATCCGGTCTGGAGACGAAGGCCCGCCTGGGGCTCAGGGCCGCGCGCATTCCGCACCGCACCCAAGTCGCCGTCAGCGGGGTGGGACGGGTCGACATCCTCATCGGCGATCGACTGGTGCTGGAGCTCGACGGGCGGCGGTGGCATTCCGAGACGTCGCAGCTGGGGGAGGACTACCGCCGCGATCTCGCCCTCCTGAGGCGCGGCTACGTCGTCGTTCGCCTCAACTACTGGCAGGTGACCTTCCAGTGGGCCGAGGTGATCGCCGCCATCCGGCAGATGGTGGCCCTCGACGAGCATCGGTGGCAGCCGCGTCATCGCCGGGCCGGACTCTGTGATTGAGACGTCGACGATTTGGGGAGGAGCAGGAGCAAAGCGGGGGCTACCGTGCCCCGCACGGGCACAGCTCCTCCCGAAACTTCCTCGCCGGGAGGCGCCGCCCTAGAGTGCTGACATGGCGAAGCTGCGCACCATCGAGACCGACGTGTGCATCGTGGGCGGCGGGCCCGCGGGAATCATGCTCGGCTACCTGCTCGGCCGCATCGGGGTCGACGTGGTGGTGCTCGAGAAGCACGCCGACTTCTTCCGCGACTTCCGGGGCGACACGATCCATCCGTCGACGCTCGGGCTTCTGGGCCAGCTGGGCCTGCGCGACGAGTTCCTCGCCATCGCCCACAGCGAGGTGCGCACCCTCGATTTCGTGGTGAACGGCACCCGCATCCACGCCGTCGACTTCGGCGAGCTGCCGCCGCCCGACGACTTCCTCACCTTCATGCCGCAGTGGGACTTCCTCAGCTTTCTCGCCGGCAGGGCGAAGCGGTTCCCGTCGTTCCGTCTGCTGATGAACACGGCGGCCACCGGCGTGCGCCGGGCCGGGGCCGCCGTCACCGGCGTGACCGCGACCGACGCCGACGGCGAACTCGAGGTGGTCGCACGCCTGACCGTCGCCGCCGACGGCCGCTCGTCGACCGTGAGGGCGGCCACCGGCCTCGAGCCGAGGGAGTTCGGCGTCGGCATCGACGTGCTCTGGTTCGAGTTGCCCAAGCCGCCGGTCGAGCCGCCGCCGACGCTCGCCTACATCGACCGCGGGTCGCTCGTGCTCACCATCGACCGCCGAGACCACTTCCAGGCGGGGTCGGTCATTCCGAAGGGCCGGTTCGCCGACGTGCGGGCGAACGGGCTCGCCGCCTTCCGTGACTCCCTCGTGCACGCGGCGAAGCCGCTCGCGCCGGTGGTCGACACGCTCACCGACTGGCAGCAGGTGAAGCTGCTCAACGTGCAGGTCGCCCGGCTCGACACCTGGCACCGGCCTGGCCTGCTCTGCATCGGCGACGCCGCCCACGCCATGTCGCCCGCGTTCGGCGTGGGCGTGAACTACGCGATCCAGGATGCCGTCGCGACCGCCAACCGCCTGGCCGAGCCGCTGCTTACCGGCGGCGCGGGGGAGCGCGATCTGGCCGCGATCGAGCGCCGCAGGCTGCCGCCCGTGCGGGCGATGCAGGCCCTCCAGCTGCGGCTGCACGCCGCGATCGCCAAGCCGAACGCCGAGCCCCTGCTGGCGAGCCCCCCGACGGCGGGGCAGCGGGCGGCGCTCAACCTCATGGTGCCGGTCATCCGCCGGGTCGCCCCAACGCTGATCGGCCGCGGGTTCCGGCCCGAGACCATCAGCGAGGTCGTCGTCGGAGCGCCGTGACCGCCGAGCGCAGGCATCCCAGAGCACGATGACCACCCAGCGCACGTAAGCCCGGGCACAGTGATTCTTCAGACGGCGACGGGAGAATAGCAGCAAGCGACGGCGCATCCGGCGCCCGCTCAGATCGGAGCGTTCACCATGGGCTTCCTCGACCGCCTCCTCGGCCGCGAAGAACCGCAGCAGCCACAGGGCTACTACCCGCCCCAGAACCAGACTCCTCCCGCCGCGCCGAGCGCGGCTCCGGCCCGGTCCGACGACGAGATCGCCGTCGAGCGCTACCGCTACCTGCTGCGCACCGCGCCCCCCGAGACCATCGAGCAGGTGCACGAAGAGGCCTTCACGAAGCTCACCCCCGAGCAGCGGCGCCTGCTGTTCGACCAGCTGAGCCAGAACGCTCCCGCCGGCGAGCAGCCGCGCGGCGACGACGCACACTCGCTGGCGCAGTCGGCCACCCGCTCAGAACTCCGCCAGCCCGGAACCCTCGAGCGCTCGTTCAACGGCGCCGGCCGCGCCGGTGGCGGCGGCATGGGCTTCGGCAGCATGGTCGCGAGCTCGCTGCTCGGCACCGTGGCCGGCTATGTCATCGGCTCGGCGCTCGTGAGCGCGTTCCTCCCCGACCCCGTCGCGAACGACGCGAGCGGCGACAACGGCGACTCCGGCGGCGACAACGGCGGCGACGGCGGCGGCGACGGCGGCACGGATGCCGGCGGCGATGCATCCGGCGGCGTGTCGGCCGATGGCGGCTGGGGTGACAGCTCCGGCGGCGACTGGTCGGGCGGCAGCGGCGACTTCGGGGGCGGCGACTTCGGCGGTGGCGGCGACTTCGGTGGCGGATTCGATTTCTGACCGGGTGCCTCGCAGCCCCCGTGCGAGTCGGTAGAGTCTGTCGGTATGACTGACCTGCGCATCGTCGAGCACGAGCAAGACGACATCGTCACCTACTACGTCGCGACCGACCTCAACCCCGACGAGTTCCCCGGAGCGCCGTCGCTCGGCCCGTTCGACACCCGCGAAGAGGCCGAGGCGGCCATCGCCGAGTGGGATCAGGAACTGATCGACGACGCGACCCCCGACGACGACTCGGCGGGGGCTCCGGCCCTCTAGGTGCCCTGCAGCGCGAACACCACCGAGATCGCGCCGACGCTGAGGGCCACGAGGCCGACGATGACGATCCAGGCCAGCGTTCGCGCATGCCCGAGGCGACCGATGAAGCCCGAAGGGCGGTCGTCGTACTCGTCGTCGTCGTTGCTCATGTGTCGACGATAGCGGGTACCGTAGACGCAGCCCACCCCCGTCGACAGCGAAGAAGGCGATGAACGTTTACGAGAGCCGTCCGTGGCTGCGCAGTTTCTCTCCCGACCTCTCGCCGACCATCGACCCCGTCGCCTACGACTCCATCGGCGAGCTCGTCGAGACCACCTCGAAGCGCTACGCCGAGCGGCCGGCGTACTCCAACCTGGGCACCGTGCTGTCGTTCCGCGAGGTGAACCGGTTGAGCGACCGGTTCGCTGCGTTCCTCGTCGGTGAGCTGGGGCTCGGAAAGGGCGACCGCATCGTGCTGCAGATGCCGAACCTGCTGCAATACCCGGTCGCCGTCTACGGCGCACTCAAAGCCGGCCTCGTCGTGGTGAACGCCAACCCGCTCTACACCGCTCACGAGATGAAGAAGGTGTTCGTCGACTCGGGCGCCGTGGCCATCGTGGTGCTGCAGAACTTCGCCGACAAGCTCGACGCCGTGCTCGCCGAGACGTCGTTGAAGCACGTCATCCTCACCGATGTCGGCGACCTGCTGCCACCCGTGAAGCGGGTGCTCACGAACTTCGTGGTCAAGCACGTGCAGAAGCTCGTGCCGAAGCACACGCTCACGGCGACCATCTCGTTCCGCGGCGCGCTCGCGGCCGGCGCGCGGCACGCATCCGTAGCTCTTCCGCCCGTCGAGCGCGACGACATCGCCCTGCTCCAGTACACCGGCGGCACCACGGGCGGCACGAAGGCCGCCGTGGTGACCCACGACAACCTGCTGTCGAACCAGGCGCAGATGCTCGCGCCGATGCGCCTGCGACTCGACGAGGGCGCCGAGACCGTGATCGCGGCGCTGCCGATGTACCACATCTTCTGCCTCACGGTGAACTGCCTCGCGTTCTTCAACTACGGCGCCCACAACGTGCTCATCACGAACCCGCGCGACACCGCGGGGCTCACCAAGACCATCGCCGCGACCAAGCCGAGCGTGCTCATCCTCGTCAGCACCCTCGCCGCCTCGCTGCTCGACCGCGCCGACTTCCGCGCGCTCGACTTCGGGCCGGTCAAGCTCACCGTCGCGGGCGGCATGGCGTTGCGCGGCTCGACCGCGAGCGCCTGGCACGACGCCACGGGCAAAGACATCCTCGAGGGCTACGGACTCACCGAGGCATCGCCGGTGGTGGCGGTCAACCCCACCTGGGCCGAGCCCCGCGTCGGCACGATCGGGCTGCCGCTGCCCTCGACCGACATCGAGATGCGCGACGACGACGGCAACCCGGTGCCGTTCGGCGAGTCGGGCGAGATGTGCGTGCGCGGTCCGCAGGTGATGCAGGGCTACTGGAACCAGCCCGACGAGACCGCCGCCGTGCTGAAAGACGGCTGGCTGCTGACCGGCGACATCGCTTCGATGGCCGACGACGGCTACATCACGATCGTCGACCGCAAGAAGGACATGATCGTCGTGTCGGGCTTCAACGTCTACCCGAGCGAGGTCGAAGAGGTGGCGATGGCCCACCCGAAGGTGAAGGATGCCGGCGTGATCGGCGTTCCCGACGACCGGTCGGGCGAGGGTGTCGTGCTGTTCGTCGTGAAGGCCGACGACTCGCTCACCGAAGACGAGCTGAAGACCTACCTCAAGGGCGAGCTCGCCGGCTACAAGCGGCCGAAGCGCATCGTCTTCCGCGACGAGCTGCCGAAGTCGAACGTCGGCAAGGTGCTGCGCCGCGAGCTCCGAGACCTGCTGTAGCTTGCCCCCGCGGCCTCAGGTCGCCGGGGTCGGCGGGCGGCGGAGCACGATCGTGACGGCGATCACGGCCGCGATCACGAGGGTGATCAGCAGCACCACGACGGCGAGCGGCACCGCTCCGGTCAGCAGCGGCACGAGCAACACGGCCACCGCCGCGCCGAGGGAGAGCGCGGGAGGAATGACCGTCGGGCCGAGCAGCGGCCGGTAGAGCACCCACATCGCCACCAGGAACACCGCCACCGGAATCGCGATCGCGTAGGCCACGGCCACGGGTGGCGCCTCGATGTGGTGGCCGAGCGCCTCGACGCTCACCTCGAGTCCGGCGCCGAGCGCGGCGAGCGCCGCGAAGATCACGTAGTGGCCGTAGCCCCAGAAGTACGACCGCCGGCGGTTGCGCTCGAGCCCCTCGTGCGCGGGTTCGAGAAAGTAGACCCACCACAGCCCGAACAGCAGCGCGAGACCGGATGCCGCGATCAGCACGAACTCGCCCGACGACGACCCGGCGCTCACGATGCTCTGCACGCCCTCGCTCGAGGCGAGCACCGACTCGCCCAGCAGGATGATCGTGAACAGGCTGTAGCGCTCGGCCACGTGATGCGGATGCCAATTGGTGCGACGGTGCCGTTCCGCCCACGGCGGCACCGCCATCTCGGCCACCGCGAGCAGCGCGAACACGGCGACCTGCCCGCCGAACGGAAGGCCCTGGGTGGTGAACAGCCGCACGATCCACAGCGCCTGCACCACCGCGATGCCGAGGGCGTAGCGCAGCGCCGTGGTGCGGCCGTCGGGATCCTGCGCCGCCGCGCGCAGCCACTGTGCCACGAGGGCGAGCCGCATGATGAAGTAGCCGAGCGTCACGAGCCCGTAGTCGCCCTCGCCGAACGCGCTGGGCACGCCCGCGGCCAGCACGAGCACGCCGCCCATCTGCAGCATGGTGAGCAGCCGGTAGGGCACGTCGTCGGTGTCGTAGGCCGACGCGAACCAGGTGAAGTTGAGCCAGGCCCACCAGATGGCGAAGAACACCATCAGGTAGTTGGGCAGAGCCGTCGCCACGTGGCCTTCGGCGATCGCGTGCGCCAGCTGCGTGACGATCGACGACACCGCCACCACGAAGGTGAGGTCGAAGAGCAGCTCGAGCGGGCTGGAGACCCGGCCGGGCTCTTCGATGCTGCGGGCACGCATCCGCACCACCGGAACGAGGCCGCTCAGAGCATGCGGAACGGACTTCTTCGCCATGGGGGCAAGCCTAGGGTCAGCCGAACAGCAGCACGAACTGCAGCACCACGGCGGCGGCGCCGAGCGCGAGCAGGATCCAGCCGGTGGTGCGCAGCGCCCGGCCCTCGTGCCGGGGATCGTCGATGCGCCCCACGGCCGGATCGCGCGGGCTGACGTAGACGGTCACGTCGTCGCCCGGTTCGAGCACCTGGCTGTCGTCGTCGATGGAGGGGGCCTCGTAGAGCAGCCCGTCCTCGCCGAGCCAGCGGTAGGCGAGATCGCCGTTCGCGTTGACGACCACGACGCCGAGGGTCTCGCTCCAGCCGCGGAAGTACGCGCCGCGCAGCAGGCCGATCACGAGCATGACCGCGCCCGCGCCCAGACCGATCCAGCTGAAGAGCTCCGAGATCAACGACACCGCGCCGATCGGATCATCCATGGTTCACACCCTATTGGGCAAAAGCGCGGCGGATAGAGTGGCACGGTGAACGGCGTCCAACTCCTTCTCGTGATCGTCGGGGCGATCGCGGTGACCGGCATCGCCCAGCGGCGGGGCCTGCAGCCCGCGCTCGTGATCACGCTCGTGGGGTTCGCCGCCTCGTTCATCCCGGGGTTCACGAGGCTCGAACTCGACTCCGACATCATCCTCGGTCTGGTGCTGCCGCCGCTGCTCTATTCGGCCGCCCTCAACTTCTCGTTCGTCTCGTTCGTGCGCAATCTGCGGCCCATCCTCGGTCTCGGCGTGGGGCTCGTCATCGTGACGGCGCTGGTGGTGGGGCTGTTCGCGGCCTGGATCGTGCCGACGCTCACCATCAGCACCGCTGTGGTGCTCGGCGCCATCGTCGCGCCTCCGGATGCCGTGGCGGCGGTGGCCATCGGGCGCAAGCTCGGGCTGCCGAAACGGGTCATGTCGATCCTCACCGGTGAGAGCCTCGTCAACGACGCCGCGGCGCTGACGCTGTTCTCGATCACGGTCGCCGCGGTCGTGGGCACGCACACCCTGGTCGAGAACCCGGTGCTGCTGTTCCTCTACAGCTCGGTGGTCGGGATCGTGACCGGGCTCGTGCTGGCGACGGTGGCCACGATGATCCGGCGCCTGCTGAACGACTCGGGCCTCGAGACCGTGCTCGGACTCATCGTGCCCTTCGCCGCCTACCTGCTCGCGGAACAGCTCGGGGCATCCGGGGTTCTCGCCGTGGTCGCCGCGGGGTTCGCGATCGGTGGCAGCTCGAGCCGTGCGCGCTATTCCACGAGGCTGCAGGAGCGGCAGGTGTGGAGCTCGCTCGACGTGCTGCTCGAGGCGTTCGTGTTCGCCTACATGGGGCTGCAGCTGCGGTTCGTGATCCAAGACCTGCAGGAAGCCGGGCAGTCGGTGTGGTTCGTGTTCGGGGCGGGCGCGCTCATTCTCCTGGTGGTGCTGCTGATCAGGCCGGTGTGGGTGTTCTTGTCGTTCGGACGGCACACCCTGACCGACCGGCTCCTGCGCCGCACGTACGACCGCGACGAGCGCCTGCGCGAACGCCTGCGGGTGAAGAACGAGGCGCGGGTGGCGCGTGGCCGGCGGCCGCGCCAGTTCCCGGTGTTCCTCAACTGGCGCGAGAGCGTCGTGGTGTCGTGGACGGGCATGCGCGGTGTCGTCACCCTGGCGGCCGCCGCCGGTGTGCCGCTCGTGCTGTCGAACGGCGATCCGTTCCCCGGCCGCGCCGAGATCCAGGCCATCGCGTTCATCGTTGCCGTCGGCACGCTGCTCGTCCAGGGGCTCACACTGCCGTCGCTGATCAAGGCCCTCAAGCTCAGCGACCCGACGCAGGACGAGTTCGACAAGCAGCAGCGGGAGCACGCCCACGCCGTGGCTCGGGCCGCCGCCTCGAAGGTGTTCGACGAGTTCGTGAAGGAGCCGCCGAAGGGCGTCTCGCCCGCGCTCATCGCCCAGGTCTCGCGCGTGGTCGAGCAGCGCACCGAGCACACCGAGCGCGACGCCGAGCCCGACGGGTCGAGCACCGAGGGCCGCGCGTTCGGCGCGCTCTACCGCCGGGTGCTGCAGGCGCAGCGCGATGCGGTGGTCGACGAACGCAACCACAACAAGCTCGACGACGACGCGGCCCGGGAGTTCCTCGAGCAGCTCGACTACCAGGAGGCCGCCATCGTGTCGCGCCTCGGCAACCGGCTCTGACGCCAGGAGAGGCACCTCGATGATCGTCACTTTCGACGGAACGACCCCCACGATCGACGAATCCGCGTGGCTCGCGCCGACCGCCGTGGTGGTGGGGGCGGTGACGCTGGCGGCGCGATCGAGCGTGTTCTACGGCGCGGTGGTGCGGGGCGACACCGACGCGATCACGCTCGGCGAGGGGTCGAACCTGCAGGACAACGTGGTGGTGCACTGCGACGCCGGCAAGCCCACGAGCATCGGGGCGGGCGTGAGCGTGGGTCACGGCGCGGTGCTGCACGGCTGCACGATCGAGGACTCGTGCCTGATCGGCATGCACGCGACCGTGCTGAACGGCGCGGTCATCGGCACGGGGTCACTCGTGGCGGCGGGCGCCGTGGTGCTCGAGGGCACCGTCGTGCCCCCGGGATCACTCGTGGCCGGCGTGCCCGCCAAGGTGCGCCGCGACCTCACCCCCGAAGAACGCCAGGCCATCGAGCGCAACGCCGCCACCTACCTCCGCCTCAGCGCCGCCCACGCCGCCGCTCACCGCCCCGCCCCCTGACCCGCCCCGCCCCACTCCACCTCGCCGAGAAGTCACTTATCGTTCCATCCCCGCGGCGGTCGGTGGAGGAACTCGGGGTGAGGGAGAGGGGGTAGTGCGCGTGGGTGTGAGGGCGGGGTGCGCGTCGCTACACGAGCCCCGGATGCCCCGCTTCCCGTAGCCGCCCGCGCCACCCGGCCTCGCGCGCCGTGCTGCCCGGCCTCCCGAACCGTCCCACCTCGCCGAGAAGTCACGTTCCGTTCCATTCCCGCCCTCTTTCCTCCGAATTTTGACTTCTCGGGAGTGGGTGG
This sequence comes from Herbiconiux daphne, assembly GCF_024979295.1. GTDB lineage: Bacteria > Actinomycetota > Actinomycetes > Actinomycetales > Microbacteriaceae > Herbiconiux > Herbiconiux daphnes. The sequence continues at coordinate 817,464 of NZ_JANLCJ010000001.1, forward strand.
AGGATCTCGGGGGAAGGGGGTGGGGGGTAGGAGTGTGCGTGGGTGTGGGGGCGGGTGCTCGTCGCTACACGAGCCCCGGATGCCCCGAGTCCCCCAGTCTTTCGCGCCGCCCGGCCTCCCGAACCGCTTGGCCCCCACCCGCCCTCCCGAACCGCTTGGCCCCCGCCCGCCCTCCCGAACCGTTCCACTTCGCCGAGAAGTCACTTTCCGTTCCATTCCCGCCCGTTTTGCACCGAGTTTTGACTTCTCGCGGGGGTGGGAACGGCTCCGCATCCGCCGAACGCCAGCCACCCAGGGCACTGTGCGGCCCACCCGCGGCACTGTGCGGCCCGCGGCCGCAGTGCGGCACTGCACGCAACGGGCCGTACTCGACGACCCAGGGTGAGCGTGCGGCCGCGCCAGCGACCGCGCGCTCACATGTCGCGTCGCGCCGGGCAGGGACCGGCGCGACCCGGCGCAGCCGCGCGAAGCACGGCCGCGCCGGCAACTAGTACAGCCCCCGGATGCGCCGCGTCAGCTCGGCCGCGAAGTGCTTCACGTCGTGGGCCAGGGCGGGCCACGCGGACTGCTCGATCGCGGCGGTCGGGAAGGTGACCGCGATGGCGGCGGCGGGCCAGCCGGCGTGGTCGCGCACGGCGACGCCGACCGACGCGATGCCCTCGGTGACGTCGCCGTCTTCGGTGGCGAAGCCCTGCTCGCGCACGCCCGCCAGCACTCGCTTGAGCGCACCGTAGGTCTCGATGCCGGGGTGCTGAGGGGTGTCGAGGCGGTGTGCGAAGGCGGCGCGATCCGGGAAGAGCGCCCGCACCTGGGCGGCCGGCAGGGCCGCCAGCAACGCGCGACCGCTCGCGGTGAGGTGGCTCGGAAGTCGCACGCCGACATCCGTCACCAGCGCCGGCCGCCGGGGCGCGCGCTCCTCCACGATGTAGAGCACGTCGCGCCCGTGCAGCACGGCGAGGTGCGCGCTCTCGCCGATCTTGTCGACCAGGGTCGCGAGAATCGGGCTGCCCAGCCGGGCGAGCGGCGCCTGCCGGGAGTAACCCGAGCTCAGCTCGAACGCCGCGATGCCGACGCCGTAGCGCCGCAGCTCGGGAAAGTGCAGCACGAAGCCGTGCTGCTCGAGCACTCCGAGCAGCTTGTAGACGCTCGACCGGGGCAGCTCGAGCGCCGTGGCGATCGTCGAGGCCGCCACCGGGCCGCGCTGAGCCGCCATGAAGCTCAGGATGCGCAGGGTGCTGCGCGCCGCGGGAACCTCGTCGACCATGTGCGCCTCTCCTTCGCCCTCGCTCGATTGTCTCGTATCCGAGACACGAGCATAGCCAGGCACCACCGCCCGCGGCCGCAAAGCACTTGCATGGGTTCATGTCGCTCTCCACGCTCTCCACCACGCTCCGCACCGCCGCCGCGGCATCCGTCGCTCCTGCCGTGGTGGGCACCGGCCCGGTGTCGGTGGCCGACGTCGTCGCGGTCGCCCGGCACGGCGCGCCGATCGAGATCGATCCGGACGCCCTCGACGCCGTCGCCGGCAGCCGGGCGGTCATCGACGCCCTCGCGTCGGACGAGAAGCCCCACTACGGCATCTCGACCGGGTTCGGCGCGCTCGCCACCACGTTCATCGCCGACGAGAAGCGCGCCCAGCTGCAGCAGAGCCTGGTGCGCTCGCACGCGGCGGGGTCGGGCGCCGAGGTCGAGCGCGAGACCGTGCGCGCCCTGATGCTGCTGCGCCTGTCGACCCTCGTGACCGGGCGCACCGGCATCCGGCCGCAGACCGCCGAGCTCTATGCCGGCCTGCTGAACGCCGGCATCACCCCGGTGGTGCGCGAGTACGGCTCGCTCGGCTGCTCGGGCGACCTCGCGCCGCTCGCGCACTGCGCACTCGCGCTGATGGGCGAAGGAACCGTGCGCGACGCCTCGGGGCGCGAGCGGCCGGCCGCCGACGCGCTGGCCGATGCCGGTCTCACCCCGGTCGTGCTCGCCGAGAAAGAAGGTCTCGCGCTCATCAACGGCACCGACGGCATGCTCGGCATGCTGTGCCTGGCCATCGACGACCTCGAACGCCTGCTGAGCACCGCCGACGTGTCGGCGGCCAGGTCGGTCGAGGCCCTGATGGGAACGGATGCCGCCTTCGCCGCCGACCTGGCCGCGCTGCGCCCGCACCCGGGCCAAGCCGCCAGCGCGTCGAACCTGCGCCGTCTCCTCGCCGGTTCGCCCATCGTCGCGAGCCACAAGGGCCCCGAGCATACCGTGGTGCAAGATGCCTACTCGCTGCGCTGCGCACCCCAGGTGCACGGCGCGGCCCGCGACACGCTCGCGCATGCGCGCCTGGTGGCCGAGCGCGAGCTCGCGGCCGCCATCGACAATCCGGTGGTGCTGCCCGACGGCCGGGTGGAGTCGAACGGCAACTTCCACGGCGCCCCCGTCGCCTACGCGCTCGACTTCCTGGCCATCGTGATGGCGGATGTCGCGAGTATGGCCGAACGCCGCACCGACCGGTTGCTCGACCCGAAGCGCAGCCACGGCCTGCCGGCCTTCCTCGCGCACGACGCGGGGGTCGACAGCGGCCTGATGATCGCGCAGTACACCTCGGCCGGCATCGTGTCCGAGCTGAAGCGGCTCGCGGCCCCGGCCTCGGTCGACTCCATCCCCTCGTCGGCGATGCAGGAGGACCACGTGTCGATGGGCTGGCACGCGGCCCGCAAGCTGCGCGGCACGATCGACGGGCTCACCCGGGTGCTCGCGATCGAGATCATGACCGCCGCCCGCGGCCTCGACCTGCGGGCGCCGCTCGAGCCCGGGCCCGCCACGGGAGCCGTGGTCGAGCGGCTCCGGGGCGCGGTCGAGGGGCCCGGGCCCGACCGATTCCTGTCGCCCGAGATCGAGGCGAGCGTGCACCTCGTGAGCGGCGGGGAGCTGCTGCGCGCGGCATCCGGTCGCATCGGAGAACTCGCATGAACCACCCCGCCCGGCCGCCGCGGCCGGACCGCCGACCCTCGAAAGGCTGCCGCCGATGACCGCTCCTGTTCCCTCGGGCCCCCGCCCGGTGCGCGCCGCACGCGGCACAACCCTCACCGCGAAGAGCTGGCAGACCGAGGCGCCGTTGCGCATGCTGATGAACAACCTCGACCCCGAGGTCGCCGAGCGGCCCGACGACCTGGTCGTCTACGGCGGCACCGGCAAGGCCGCGCGCAGCTGGGAGGCCTACGACGCGATCGTGCGCACGCTCACCGGACTCGAGGCCGACGAGACCCTGCTCGTGCAGTCGGGCAAGCCGGTCGGGGTGTTCCGCACGCACGAGTGGGCGCCGCGGGTGCTCATCGCCAACTCGAACCTGGTCGGCGACTGGGCGACCTGGCCGGAGTTCCGGCGGCTCGAGGCCGCTGGGCTCACGATGTACGGGCAGATGACCGCCGGCAGCTGGATCTACATCGGCACCCAGGGCATTCTGCAGGGCACCTACGAGACCTTCGCGGCCATCGCCGACAAGTCGTTCGGGGGCAGCCTGGCCGGAACGCTCACCCTGACCGGCGGCGCCGGAGGCATGGGCGGCGCGCAGCCGCTGGCGGTGACGCTCAACGAGGGGGCGGTGATCGTGGTCGACGTCGACCCGGCGCGGCTCCGGCGACGGGTCGAGCACGGCTACCTCGACGAGGTGACCGACGACATCGACGTGGCGATCGAACGCGGGTTGCGGGCCAAGGCTGAGCGCCGGGCGGTGTCGATCGGGCTCGTGGGCAACGCGGCATCCGTGTTCCCCGAGCTGCTCGCGCGGGGGGTGGCGATCGACATCGTCACCGATCAGACGTCGGCGCACGATCCGCTGAGCTATCTGCCGCTCGGCGTGACGCTCGACGAGTGGCGGGGCGCGGCCGAGGCCGATCCCGAGGGCTTCACCGAGCGGTCGCGGGCGTCGATGGCGGCGCAGGTGCAGGCGATGGTGGGGTTTCAGGATGCCGGCGCCGAGGTGTTCGACTACGGCAACTCCATCCGGGCCGAGGCCGAGCTCGGCGGGTATGCGCGGGCGTTCGACTTTCCGGGGTTCGTGCCGGCCTACATCCGGCCGCTGTTCGCCGAGGGAAAGGGGCCTTTTCGGTGGGTGGCGCTCTCGGGCGACCCGGCCGACATCGCGGCGACCGATCGGGCGATCCTCGAGCTCTTCCCGCACGACGACAAGCTGCGGCGATGGATCACCGCCGCCGGCGAGAAGGTGCACTTCGAGGGTCTGCCGGCACGCATCTGCTGGCTCGGCTACCAGGAGCGTCACCTGGCGGGACTGAGGTTCAACGAGATGGTCGCGTCGGGCGAACTGAGCGCGCCGATCGTGATCGGCCGCGACCACCTCGACTCGGGGTCGGTCGCGTCGCCCTACCGTGAGACCGAGGGCATGGCCGACGGGTCGGATGCGATCGCCGACTGGCCGCTGCTGAACGCGCTGCTCAACACCGCGTCGGGGGCGACGTGGGTGTCGCTGCACCACGGTGGCGGCGTCGGCATAGGGCGGTCGATCCACGCGGGGCAGGTCGTGGTGGCCGACGGCACACCGCTGGCCGCCGAGAAGATCGAGCGGGTGCTCGTGAACGACCCGGGCACCGGCGTGATGCGGCACGTCGATGCGGGCTACCCGCGTGCGGTGCAGGTGGCGGAGGAGCGGGGGCTGCGGGTGCCGATGCAGGAGGGCGAGTGAGCGCCGCGCTGCTCGCGCACGGCGAGCTGGCCGGGCTGAACGAGATTCGCGACGTGGGGCGGGATGCGCGGCGCGGCGGGTATTCGCGGCACGTCTGGCAGCCAGCCGACCTCGAGCTGCGGGCGTGGTTCGTGGCGCGTGCCGGCGCGGCCGGCCTCGACGTCGAGACCGATCGGAACGGCAACCTGTGGGCGTGGTGGGGTGCCCCCGGACCGGACGCGGTCGTCACCGGCAGCCACCTCGACTCGGTGCCGGGCGGGGGAGCCTTCGACGGACCGCTGGGCGTGGTGTCGGCGCTGGAGGCGATCGGCCGGCTGCGGGCCTCGGGATTCCGGCCCTCGCGGCCGTGCGCGGTGGTGGTGTTCGCCGAGGAGGAGGGATCGCGGTTCGGGGTCGCGTGCCTCGGCTCGCGGTTGATGACCGGGCAGCTCGACGCCGACCGGGCGCGAGCGCTCGTCGACGCCGAGGGCGTCTCGTTGGCCGAGGCGGCGCGCGGTGCGGGGCTCGACCCGTCGGGCTTCGGTGTCGACCGCGAAGCCCTGGGGCGCATCGGGCTGTTCATCGAACTGCACGTGGAGCAGGGGCGGGGACTGATCGATCTGGGGCAGCCGCTCGCGCTCGCGTCGTCGATCCTCGCGCACGGTCGGTGGCGCCTGACCTTCCGCGGCGAGGGCAATCACGCGGGCGCGACGCCGATGCAGGGGCGCCGCGACCCGATGGCGGCGGCCGGGCGCGCGATCGTGGCGGTGGAGCGGGCGGCGCTCGCCGCGGGTGCGGGTGCGGGTGCGGGTGGCGGCGGTGCGGGTGCGGCGGCCGGCATGGGCGCGGGTGCGGGTGGCGGTGTCGGGGCGGAGCCCCGCGCAACGGTGGGGCGCATCGAGGTAGTGCCCGGCGGCACTAATGTGATCGCGTCGACGGTCACGGCCTGGCTGGATGCTCGGGCGACCACCGAAGACGAGGTGCGGCAGCTGGTGGCGCGCATCAGCGACGAGCTCGGCCTCGACGCCGGCGCCGACGAGGGCCACGACCTCCGTTCTCGGGGCGACGCTCGCCGGGACGCCGACCGGAATGCCGGCCGCGATGTGCGCCGCGTCGCATCGCACGTCGGCGCCGTCACGGCCGCCATCGCGGAAGAATCGTGGGCCGACGCGGTCACGTTCGATCGTGTGCTGAGCGGCGAGCTGTCGGCGGTGCTCGGCGGCGTGCCGGTGCTCGCGTCGGGAGCCGGCCACGACGCCGGAGTGCTCGCCCCGGTCGTGCCGAGCGCAATGCTGTTCGTGCGCAATCCGACCGGCATCTCGCACGCCGCCGACGAGTTCGCCGAGGCCGACGACTGCGTGGCCGGCGTCGAGGCGCTCGAGACGCTGCTGAGGTCGCTGCTGTGACCGGCGCGGGGGCGTTCTGGTGCGACACCGTCGTCACGGGCGGGGCGGATGCCGCCACCCACCGATCGGTGCGCATCGAGCACGACGCCGGCGGCACCATCACGGCGTTCGTTCCGGGGGCGGTGGCCGAGGCATCCGATGTCGTGCTGGGCACGGTGCTGCCGGGATTCGGCGACGCCCACTCGCACGCGTTCCATCGGGCGTTGCGCGGTCGCACCCACGACGAGGGCGGCGACTTCTGGCGTTGGCGCGAGCGCATGTACCGGGTTGCGGCCGCGCTCGACCCGGCGCTCTACCACCGGCTCGCGCGCGGAGTCTTCGTTGAGATGCTGGCGGCGGGCTACACCGCGGTCGGCGAGTTCCACTACGTGCACCACCGGCCCGACGGCCGCGGCTACGACGAGCCGCACGCGATGGAGCTCGCGCTCGTGCGGGCGGCGCGCGAGACCGGCATCCGGCTCACCCTGCTCGACACCTGCTACCTCGAGGGGGGCATCGGCCGGGCGCTCGAGCCCGGGCAACAGCGTTTCAGCGACGGATCGGCGGCCGCGTGGCTGGAGCGCTGGCACTCCCTGCGCGACGCGCTCGCGGCCGACGTGGCTGGGCCGCACGGCTCCGGGGGGCCCGGGACCGGCGAGACGACCGCGCCCGGCGCGACGACCGGCACCACCGCGCCCGCCACGGTCGCTCTCGGTGCCGCCATCCACTCGGTGCGGGCGGTGTCGCCGGGGGCGATCCGCGAGATCGTCGCCGGGTTGCTCCGCGACGTGCCCTTGCACATCCATCTCTCAGAACAGCGGCAGGAGAACGACGACTGCCTCGCCGCCTACGGCGTGACGCCCACCGCCCTGCTCGCCGAGGCGGGTGCGCTCAGCGCGCGAACCAGCCTGGTGCACGCCACGCACCTCACCGAGGCCGACCGCGCGCTGATCGCGGCATCCGGAGCCACCGTGGTGATGTGCCCGACCACCGAGGCCGACCTCGGCGATGGAATCGGGCCGGCGCGATCGCTCGCCGCAGCGGGCACCCCGATCGCGCTCGGATCCGACCAGAACGCCGTCATCGACCCCTTTCTCGAACTGCGCGCGCTCGAGAGCGGCGAGCGGCTGGCGTCGCAACGCCGCGGACGCTTCTCACCCGCCGCTCTGCTCGCGGCGGGCACGTCGGCGGGCTACGCCTCGCTCGGACTCGGTGGCGCCTCGCTGCGGGTCGGCGACCCGTGCGACCTGGTGGAGGTGGCGACGGACTCCGCGCGAACGGTCGGCTGCGACCCGGCCCAACTCGTGCTCGCCGCGACCGCCTCCGATGTGCGCCGGGTGATCGTGGGCGGGCACGTCGCGGTCGCCGACGGCCGGCTCGCCTCGGGGGTGCACCCGTCGAGCCTCCTCCACGGCGCCCTCGCCGAGCTCGACGCCCGCCTCCACCTCGCCGACCGCCCCCACCCCGATGCCCGCCCCCACCCCGATGCCAGCCCCCACCTCGATGCCCGCCCCCACCCGGGCGACCGCCCCCGACCCAACGACCACCTCCACCCCGACGACCGCCTCCACCCCGACGACCGCCTCCACCCCGACGACCGCCCCCACCCCGACGACCACCCCCGCCCCGCCGACGCGACCCCCACCCGAAGGGCCCCCACCGCATGACGACCGAGCTCATCACCGGCATCGCCGAACTCACCACCCAGCAGCACGAGCCCGGTGCCGGCGGACCGAACCGGCTGCGCGACGCCGCCCTGCTGATCGGCGACGACGGCCGCATCGCCTGGATCGGTCCCGCCCACCGCGCCCCCGCCGCCGACACGCGAACGGATGTCGCGGGGCGCGCCGTGCTTCCCGGCTGGGTCGACAGCCACACCCACCTGATCTTCGCGGGCGATCGCTCGGCCGAGTTCGAGTCGCGGCTCGCCGGGCGCCCGTATGCGGCGGGCGGCATCCAGACCACAGTCACCGCCACCCGCGCCGCCACCGCCGAGCAGCTCGAGGCCGGCGGACGGCGACTCCGTGCCGAGGCCGAGGTGCAGGGCACCACGTTCGTCGAGACCAAGACCGGCTACGGCCTCGACGTCGCCACCGAGCTGCGGTCGGCACGCGCGGCCGCCGGGGTCGCCGACCTCGTCAGCTACCTCGGCGCGCACGTCGTGCCCGTCGGGGTCGACCGTCGCGACTACCTCGACCTCGTCACCGGCCCGATGCTCGACGCCGTGCGCCCGTTCGTGCAGTTCGTCGACGTGTTCTGCGAGACCGGCGCCTTCGACGTCGACGAGAGCCGCGAGGTGCTCGCCGCCGGCCGCGCCGCCGGGCTGGGTCTGCGCGTGCACGGCAACCAGCTCGGCGAGAGCGGCGGCGTCGCCCTCGCCGTCGACCTGGGCGCGTCGAGCGTCGACCACTGCAACCACCTGTCGGCCGCCGACGTCGACGCTCTCGCCGCGAGCTCCACGGTGGCGACGCTGCTGCCGGCCTGCGACCTCTCCACCCGCCAGCCCTTCGCCCCGGCCCGCCGCCTGCTGGATGCCGGCGCCGCGATCGCCCTCGCCACGAACTGCAATCCGGGCAGCTCCTACACCACGTCGATGCCGTTCTGCATCGCCACCGCCGTGCTGCAGATGGGACTGACCGTCGAGGAGGCCGTCTGGGCGGCGACCCGCGGGGCCGCGCTCGCGCTCCGCGGCGGTGCGCGCACGGGTGACCGGCCCGATCCGGTGGCCGACGGGGTGGGGCAGGTGGTCGTCGGGGGTCGCGCCGATCTTCAGGTGCTCGACGCGCCATCCGTGGCCCACCTCGCCTACCGCCCGGGGGTTCCTCTCGTCAGCGCGGTCTGGCGCCACGGCGTGCGCCGCCGCCTATCGTCTTGACAGCCCGCCACCGCCATCCGGCGTGACACCCCCCCACCGCCAAGCGGCGTGACACCCCCCCGCCGCCCAGCGGCGTGACACCCGCCGCCGCCCAGCGGCACGACACCCCCCACCGCCATGCGGCGTAACACCCCGCCGCCACCACCCGCCGCCCCCTCGTAGACTCGACGCATGACCGCTTCGCCCCGCGTCTTCGTCATCCACGAGAACCCCGAGTGGCTGCCCCCGCTCGAGGCCGCGTTCGCCGCCGAAGGGGTGCCGCTCGAGCAGCTGCTGCTCACCGACGGCAGCATCGACCTCGCCGCGCGCCCAGCCCCCGGCGTCTACTGGTCGCGCATGAGCGCCTCGGCCCACACCCGCGGCAACACCCGCTCCAAGGACTACACCCGCGCCGTGCTCTCGTGGCTCGAGGCCTCGGGGGCACGCGTCGTGAACGGCCGCTCGGTGATCGACCTCGAAGTGAGCAAGGTGCAGCAGCACCTGGCCCTCACCCGCGCCGGCTTCGACGTGCCCCGCACGATCGCGGTCTTCGGCCGCGACGGCCTCGCCGCCCGCGCGCGCGAGTTCGGGTTGCCGTTCATCTCGAAGCACAACCAGGGCGGCAAGGGCCTCGGTGTGCGCCGGTTCGACAGCTACGAGCAGTTCGACGCCTACGTCGCCGGCCCCGACTTCGAAGAGCCGATCGACGGCATCACGCTGCTGCAGGAATACCTCGTGTCGGCCGAGCCGTTCATCACCCGCGCCGAGTTCGTGGGCGGCCGTTTCGTCTACGCGGTGCGGGTCGACACGTCGTCGGGCAGCTTCGAGCTCTGCCCGGCCGACGCGTGCGCGGTGCCCGGAGCCGACGGCACGATCACACCGATGTTCCAGGTGCGCGAGGGGTTCGGCTCCGATCCGCTCGTGGCCCGTTACGAAGGCTTCCTCGCCCAGAACGGCATCGAGATCGCCGGCATCGAGTTCATCGAGACCGCCGACGGCCGCCGCGTGACCTACGACATCAACACCAACACCAACTACAACCCCGACGTCGAGGCCTCGAGCCCCGTATCGGGCCCGCGCGAGATCGCGAAGTTCCTGGGCGGGTTGCTCGAGCAGGTTCCGGATGCCGCCCCGGCGCTCGCGGGCAGGAGCGCCTGATGGCCATGACGTTCGGCTACTGGACGCCGATTTTCGGCGGCTGGCTGCGCAATGTCGACGACGAAGAGACCCCCACCACCTTCGAGCACGTGAAGCAGATCGCCCAGACCGCCGAGCGCATCGGCTTCGACCTCACGCTCATCGCTGAGCTCAATCTCAACGACATCAAGGGGCAGCAGGCCCCCAGCCTCGACGCGTGGGAGCTCACCGCCGCCGTGGCCGCCGTCACCGAACGGCTCGAGATCATGACCGCCATCCGGCCCGGCTACCACCTGCCCGCCGTGGCGGCGAAACGTGCGGCCACGATCGACGACATCTCGGGCGGCCGGTTCTCGCTCAACGTGGTGTCGGCGTGGTGGGCCGAGGAGGCGCGGCAGTACGGCGGCATCTTCTCGGAGCACGACGACCGCTACCGCCGCAGCCTCGAGTTCGTCGAGATTCTCAAGGGGCTGTGGTCGACGACGCCCTACAGCTTCTCGGGCGAGTACTACACGGTCGAGAACACCTATCTCTCGCCCAAGCCCCAGGTGACGCCGACGATCTATGCCGGCGGCGAGAGCGAGGGCGGCAAGCAGGCGATCGCCCGCTTCGCCGATGCCTACGTCACCCACGGCGGCACGCCCGACGAGCTGCGGGCGAAGGTGCTCGATCTCACCACCCGGCGGGCGGCGGTCACCGACGTGCCGTTCTCGTCGTTCGGCATGGCCGCCTACGCCATCGTGCGCGACACCGAGCAGGAGGCCGAGGCCGAGCTCGAACGCATCACCGATGTGCGGGGCGGCGCGGCCTACGAGTCCTATCAAGACTTCGTGTCGAAGTCGCAGCTCGACACCGCGGTCGACCTGCGCGACTACTCGGTGTCGAACCGGGGGCTGCGGCCCGACCTCGTGGGCACTCCCGACCAGGTCGCGCGGCGCATCCGGGAGTTCTCCGATGCCGGGGTCGACCTGCTGCTGCTGCAGTTCTCACCGCATCTGCGCGAGATGCAGCGCTTCGCCGAGCAGGTCATCCCACGGGTGCGCGCGCTCGAGGCGGCCGAGCCGTCGAAGGCGGCTGTCAGCCCCGGCCGATAGCCTTCTGGCATGGCAGAAACCACCCCTGCCGCCTCGCTGATCGACGACGAGCTGCTGGCTCGCATCCGTTCGCGGGCGGCGACGCACGATCGCGACAACACGTTCCCCACCGACGACCTGAGCGAGCTCGCCGCCGTGGGCTACCTGCGCATGTTCACACCCGAGTCGCTCGGCGGCCTGGGCTTCGGCCTCGCACGGGTCGCCCGCGAGCAGACGAGGCTCGCGACGGCGGCCCCGGCCACCGCGCTGGCCATCAACATGCACCTGGTGTGGACGGGTGTGGCCAAGGTGCTGCTCGACCGCGGCGACGACTCGCTAGCGTGGGTGCTGACGGATGCCGCGAACGGCGAGATCTTCGCGTTCGGCAACAGCGAGGCCGGCAACGATCTCGTGCTGTTCGGCTCGAACACCGTCGCCGAGCCACTCGCCGACGGCGGCTACCGCTTCACGGGCCGCAAGATCTTCACGTCGCTGTCGCCGGTGTGGACCAGGCTCGGCGTGTTCGGCCGCGACGACACCGATCCCGAGGCGCCGCTGCTCGTGCACGCCTTCCTCGACCGCGAGGCCGAGGGCGTCACCACCATCGCCGACTGGAACACCCTCGCGATGCGGGCGAGCCAGAGCAACACCACCGTGCTGGAGGGCGCGGTGGCGCCGGCATCCCGGGTCTTCCGACGCCTGCCCGCGGGGCCGAGCGCCGACCCGCTGATCTTCGGCATCTTCGCGAACTTCGAGATCCTGCTGGCGGCGGTCTACACCGGCATCAGCCAGCGCGCGATCGAGCTCGCCGTCGAGGCGGCGCACCGCCGCACCTCGATGAAGGCTGGCGGGCGGCCCTATGCGCACGACCCCGACATCCGCTGGAAGGTGGCCGAGGCGGGCATCGCCCACGACGGCATCCTGCCGCAGATCGAGGCGCTCGCCGGCGACGTCGACGCCCTCGTGCAGCACGGGCCGGCCTGGTTCCCGAAACTCGTCGGGCTCAAGGTGCGCGCCACCGAGAGCGCCCGCTTCGTGGTCGACCAGGCGCTGCGGGTGTCGGGCGGCTCGGCGCTCTACGCCTCGAGCGAGCTCGGGCGGCTCTACCGCGATGTGGTAGCCGGCATCTTCCATCCCTCCGACGGCGAATCGGCGCACTCCACTGTGGCCAACGCGCTGCTCGGGCCGATTCCCGAGTGAATCGCCCGGGGCCCACGGCGGGGGCGAGAGGGCGCCGACCACGGCTGCGCGCCCGGGCACGGCTCGTGCTGGGTGCGGTGATCGTGGTCGTCGCCGCGACGACGGCGGGGTGCACGAGCAGCTGGGCGGGTGGGCCGAACGGCCTGACCGCCGGCGGATCGGCGCCTGCGTCGGCATCCGGCACCGCCCCCGGCGGCGACCAGGCAGACGACGCGGCCGGGCGCACCCGAGGGGCTTACCCGGTGCTGTCGCCCGAGGCGCGCAACCGTCTCTACGCGAAGGTGCGGCTCGACACCATGACCCTCGAGCAGAAGGTCGCATCGCTGTTCATGGTGCACGTGCCCGGCGCCGACGCCGCCGCGCTGCAGGGCTACCTCGCCGCCTATCATCCGGGCGGTCTGCTGCTGCTCGGCGACAACGTGCCCGGTTCGGCCGAGCAGGCCGAGGCGCTCACGTCGGCGCTGCACGAGAGCGACGGCCTGGGCACGCTCGTGGCGATCGACGAAGAGGGCGGAGTGGTCGCCCGGCTGCAGGCCGACACCTTCGCCTCGGCCGAGACGCTCAAGCACGAGCCGGCATCCGCCACCGCCGACGCCTTCGCCCAGCGAGCCGACCTGCTGAAAGCGACCGGCATGACGGTCAACTTCGGCATCGTGGCCGACGTCACCGACGACCCGTCGTCGTTCATCTTCGAGCGTGCGCTCGGCACGGATGCCGCGTCGTCGAGCGACCGCGTGGCCGCCGCGGTCGGCGCCGAGTCGGGTAAGGTGCTGAGCACGCTCAAGCACTTCCCCGGCCACGGCGCCGCGCCGGGCGACTCGCACAGTTCATTGCCGTCGACCGATCTGCCGGTCGATCAGTGGCTGACGGATGACGCGCCGCCGTTCGCGGCGGGCATCGATGCCGGGGCGCCGCTCGTGATGTTCGGGCACCTGGTGTATTCCTCCGTCGACGCCGCGCCGGCCTCGCTGTCGGCGCCGTGGCACCGGGTGCTGCGCGACCAGCTCGGTTTCGACGGGGTCGCCGTGACCGACGACATGCTCATGCTCGAGAACTCTGGCGTGCCGGCCTACGCCGACCGCACCGCGAACGCCGTCGCCGCGATCAACGCCGGCAACGACCTGCTGCTCTACAACACCGCCATCGACCTGCCCGCCATGACGGCGTCGGTCGTCGCGGCCGTGCAGGCCGGCACGATCGCGCCGGAGACCATCAACGACGCGGCACTGCGCGTGCTCGAGTTGCGTCGCGACCTCTACGCGATGGACTGAGCGGGGCGCCGCGTTGTGCGGGGCGCCGGGCTGCCCGGGTCGCCAAGCGCGGCTCGCGCGATCAGGCCGTGGGCGGTGCCGGCGGGGTGGGCGGAGTGGGCGTCTTCTTGCGGTGCGTGAGCACCACGATGAGCACGATCACCGCCGCGATCACGGCGAGCGGCAGCAGCCACGGAATGAGCACCCCGACCACCACCACGAAGCCCGACAGCGCCGCCGTGAGCGACGCCCAGCCGGTGGCCAGGCCGCTCCAGAAGTCGCCCGGAACGTTCGAGGGCAGCGCGCCCTTCTGCTGCAGGTCGAGGGTGATGGTGGAGTAGTCGATCTGATCGGCGAGGTACTGCTTCTGCGAGGTCAGGCTGTCGAGTTGCCCCTGGCGGTCGCTGAGGGCGGTCTCGAGCTCGATCAGGTCGGCGGTCGTGGCGGCGTCGTCGACGAGCGCGAGCAGCCGGTCGACGGATGCCTGCAGCGCCGCGATCTGCGCGTCGAGGTCGCGCACCTGCAGGGTGACGTCGCTCGAACTCAGCTGCACCGACTCGACGGTGCCCAGCTCTTTCAGCCCGTCGACGGCGGCGTCGACGTCGTCGGCCGGCACCCGGATGGTGAGCTGCGCGCTGGCGCGCTGATTGTCGCTGCCGGCCTGCTGGCTGCGCGAGTCGATGCGACCGTCGAGCGACTCGACCAGGTCGATGGCGGCATCCGTGGCGGCGGTGGGGTCGTCGACGGTGACGGTGATCCAGCCCGTGGTGATGACGCTCTGGTCGGCGGCGATCGAGCCGTCGGCGGCCACGCCGCCCTCGGTGGTCGATCCGTCGGAACGGGTGCCCTGGTCGGGCGCCGTCATCTCCGACGGCTGCGACGGAGCCGACGACGACCCGCTCGAGGCCGAGCACCCGGCGAGCACGAGAGCAGCGGCCACGGCCGCGGAAGCGAGGAATAGTCGTCTCATGAGGCTCACCCTAGAGAAGCTTCTCTGAGACCTGGCTGGGGCCGGGCGGATGGTTATCCGGTCGTTATCGCGGCCGGGCCTGGGAGGAAGCTGGAACCCGCGGGCGAGGGTGCGAGCCGCGCTCTACGGTGGGAGTGACGATCACAGAACGAAGGAGGACGTCATGGGATTCATCGACGATGCTAAAGACGCCGCGGCAGCCACCGGCAAGAAGATCGGCGAAGCCGTCGACGACGCCAAGGAGCGCGTGAGCGACAAGGCCGATGAGGTCAAGGCCGACGCCGAGGTGAAGCGCGCCGAGAGCGACGTGAAGCGCGCCGAGGCTGAGCGCGACGCCACCCAGGCCAAGAACGACTACAAAGAGAAACTCCGCGACTGACGACCCGTCGTCGCCGACCAGCGCATTTGCCGACCGGCGGATGCCGCGATCAGGGCGGTCGCGTAGGGTCGAGAGCATGCTCGAACGCACCCTCGGCCGCACCGGCCGCCCTGTATCCATCGTCGGCCTCGGAACCTGGCAGCTCGGCGCCGACTGGGGTGACGTCGACGAGACGGCCGCGCTCGACGTGCTCAGCGCATCCGTCGACGCCGGCGTCACGTTCTTCGACACCGCCGACGTCTATGGCGACGGCCGCAGCGAACAGCTGATCGGCCGCTTCCTGCGCGAACACCCGGGCTCGGGCGTCACGGTGGCCACGAAGATGGGCCGGCGCGGCCCTCAGGAGCCGGGGGAGTTCACCCTCGACAACTTCCGCGCCTGGACCGACCGCTCCCGGCGCAACCTCGGGGTCGAGGTGCTCGACCTGGTGCAGTTGCACTGCCCGCCCACGCCCGTGTTCTCGAGCGACGCCGTCTACGACGCGCTCGACACGCTCGTCGACGACGGGGCGATCGCGAACTACGGCGTCAGTGTCGAGACCGCCGATGAGGCCCTCGCCGCCATAGCTCGGCCGGGCACGGCGAGCGTGCAGATCATCCTCAACGCGTTCCGCCTGAAGCCGCTTGACGCCGTGCTGCCGGCCGCCCGCGACGCCGGGGTCGGCATCATCGCCCGCGTGCCGCTCGCGTCAGGGCTACTCAGCGGCAAATACACCGTCGACACTGAATTCGCGGCCGACGACCATCGCTCCTACAACCGCGACGGCAGCGCGTTCGACGTGGGCGAGACGTTCTAGGGAGTCGACTTCGAGCAGGGTGTGGCGGCTGCGCGCGAGTTCGCGGCCCTCGTGCCCGAGGGCGTCACTCCGGCCGCGGCGGCGATCGCCTGGGTCGCGGCGCAGCCCGGGGTCAGCTCCGTCATCCCTGGCGCGCGTAATCGCGCCCAGGCCGAGGGCAACGCGGCCGCCGGCTCGGTCGAGCTGCCGCCGACGTTCGACGCGGGTGCGCACGAGATCTACGACCGGTACTTTCGCGCGGCCGTGCACGGGCGCTGGTAGCGACCGAGCGCACGAACGGGGGAGCAGCCGGCGCCCGGCGCCCGGCCCCTGGCGGTCGACCGCTCGCTAGTTGCGGTCGTCGGGGTCGACGCCGGTGCGCTCGCCCGATTCGAGTGACGCGATCACCGCGAGGTCATCGGCGTCGAGCTCGAAGTCGAACACGTCGATGTTCTGCTCGATGCGCTCGGGCGTGACCGATTTCGGAATCACCGCGTTGCCGCGCTGCACGTGCCAGCGCAGCACGACCTGAGCCGGGCTCGTGCCGTGCTTCGCGGCGAGGGCGGCGAGCGGCCCGCTGTCGAGCACGTGCCCGCGGGCGAGCGGCGACCAGTCCTGCGTGAGGATGCCGTGCGAGCGATCGAACACGGTGAGCTCGGTCTGCGGCAGCCACGGATGCAGCTCCACCTGGTTCACCGCCGGCAAGACGTCGGTCTCGCCGAGCAGCCGCTCGAGATGCTTCGCGTGGAAGTTCGCCACGCCGATCGAGCGCGCCCGGCCCTCGTCGCGCAGCCGCTCGAGAGCGCGCCAGGTGTCGACGTACTTGTCGTTGCGCGGCGCCGGCCAGTGGATCATGTAGAGATCGACGTAGTCGAACCCCAGCCGGTCGAGGCTCTCGTCGAACGACCGCAGGGTCGATTCGTAGCCGTTGTCGGTGAACCACACCTTCGTGGTGACGAACACCTCGTCTCGCGCGAGACCGCTGGCGCGGACGCCGTCGCCCACGCCACGCTCGTTGAGATACATCGCCGCCGTGTCGACCAGTCGGTAGCCGTGCTGCAACGCGAACGACACGGCGTGCGTGGCTTCGGCATCCGTGGTCTTGTAGACGCCGAGTCCGAGTTGCGGCATGGTGTGGCCGTCGTTGAGCGTGATGGTGGGGGAAAGGGCATCGAGCACCCGCCCATTATGCCGCGGGGGGCGTCAGCTCGTGATGGCCTGCACCGGCTCGGTGTCGGGCAGCGGGCTGGCGTCGCGACCGCGGAGGTCGGGGTGGAACCGTTTGCCGAGCAGCGGCACGAGGAATCCGAGCAGTGCGAGCGCGGCCGCCACCACGAAGGCGCCGATGGGGCCCACGCCGTCGATGAGGAACCCCGCGAGGGCGGAGCCGACCGCGGCGCCGATGAGCTGGCCGGTGCCGACCCAGCCGTAGGCCTCGGCCGTGTCGCTGAAGCGCACGCTCGACGACACGATGGCGAACATCACCGCGAGGGCGGGAGCGATGCCGATTCCGGCGACGAAGAGGGTGATGGCGAGCCACCACACGTTGAGCCACGCGGCGGCGATCGCGGTTCCGACGAACACGATCGCCATGCGGCGGGCCAGCGCCCACGGGCCGATCGGCTTGTGGCCGAGCGAGAGACCGCCCACGAGCGAACCGACGGCGAACACGGCGAGCACGAGTCCGGCCTCGAAGCCGCCCTCGCCGAACGTCGCGACGACGCCGGCCTCGATGGCCGCGCAGGTGGCGACGAGCAAGAACCCGACGATCGTGGCGAGCAGCACGGCGGGCTTCTTGAGCACGGCGCCGAGCTTGCGCTTCGAGCGCGGGATGCGCACGCGGCCGAGCTCGGGGCTCGTGAGGAACCAGATGCCGCCGCCCACCAGGAACGCCACGGCGAGCAGGATGCCCTGCACCGTGCCGATCTGGATCGACACGAACGTGGTGATGACCGGCCCCAGCACCCAGATGATCTCTTGCGCCGAGGCGTCGAGCGAGAACAGCGGGGTGAGCTGCTTCGAGTTCACCATCTTGGGGTAGATGGTTCGCACGGCCGGCTGGATGGGCGGCATCGTGAGCCCGGCGACGAAGGCGACCCCCATCGCGGCAGGGATGGTGAGCGGCAGCAGGGCGATGGCCGAGATGGCGAGCGCGCAGATGATCATGGTGAGCAGGATGACGCGGCGCATGCCCCACACGCCCATCAGCCGGCTCGTCAGGGGCCCGGCGATGGCCTGCCCGATGCTGAGCGCCGCGAGCACGAGGCCGGCGACGCCGTAGGAGTCGTAGGTGTGCTCGATGTGCAGCAGGAACGCGAGCGACAGCATCCCGAACGGAAAACGGGCGGTCAGCTGAGCAGCGATGATGCGGGCGACCCCGCGGGTCTTCAGAAGGCTCGTGTAGCTGCTCACTCAAAGATGGTAGCGGGTCTGCCCACCTGCCCTGCTCCCGCCCCCGATCGCCGAGTTGCGCCAAAGTGCCCATCCCCGCGTGCGGGAAGGGCACTTTGGCGCAACTCGGCGAAGGGGGAGGGGTTAGGTGAGGAGCTTGGTTACTCGTTGCAGGGAGGCGGGCTCGGCGGTGCCCAGGGGCTGCGCGAAGAGGCCGACGCGCAACTCCTCGATGAGCCAGCGGGCGCGCACGATGTTCTCGGGCGAGTGCGGGGCGAGCGGGATGTCGCCACCGGCCTCGCGCAGGCGGGCGGTCGCGGTCTGCACCTCGGTCATCCAGGCGCGGTCGCGGCCCGGGTTCTCGGGGAGTTTCTCGAGCCGGTAGGTGATTCCGGCCAGGTAGCGGGGCAGATTGCCGAGCCGCGCGAGACCGGTCTGCGACACGAAGCCCGCCCGCACCAGGGCGGCGAGCTGCTCGCGGGCGTCGGTGATGGCCGGCAGCAGGGTCATGCTGGTCACTGTCTTGATCGCCCGCTCGGCGTCGCGCGCGGCGGTGAGAATGCGCAGCACCGTGCCGATCGTCTGATCGAGCAGCGGCAGCACCGCCTTCGAGAGCCGGTCGCGCACGGCCTCGAACTCGGCCGGCGCCCAGACCAGGCCGTCGGGGTGCAGCGCCCGCAACGCTTCGTCTGCGGCTGCGAGCATCGCGTCGTCGAACAGCGCGTTGACGTTCTGGTAGGGGCTCGTCGCGAGCAGCAGCTTCTCGTTCTGGGTGAGATGCTCGCGCACATAGGATGCCGGGCTCGGCACCGCGAGCAGCAGCAGTCGGCGCACCCCGGCCGGCGTCTCGCGCGCCTGTTCGGCCGCGGTGGCCATCAGCCGCACGGCCACCGACGTCTTCTCGTCGACGAGCGCCGGGTAGGCCCGGATCACCCCGCCGTGCTGCGCGGTGTCGACGAAACGCGGCAGCTCGCCGAAGCTCCAGCTGGTGAGACCGGCGCGTTCGACGAAGCCTCCGGATGCCGCGCCGCGGGCGCCCGCGATCCGGGCCGCCGGTGATGCTCCAGCGAGGTCTCCGCTCAAGGCGCCGTCGGCGCCCGCGGTGCCGCGACCCCCGGTCGCCGGGCTCGTGCCGCCGGGCCCGCCGCGCCCACCGCGCCCGTCGTCGCCGCCACCACTCGCGCTCGTGCCGGCATCCGTTCCGCTCGTCCGGCCGCGCTCGCGCTCGGAGCCCCCGCCCTCGACCGCCCGGGCCGAGGCGCGCGTGATGCTCGCCCGGGCCGCGTCGGCGAGCTCGGCCTGCAGCGCGGCGAGCTCCTTGCCGGCGCCGACCGTGCGCCCGCGCTCGTCGACCACCCGGAACGTGACCCGCAGGTGCTCGGGCAGACGCTCCCGGTCGAAGTCGGCGGCCGTGACCGGCACGTGGGCTGCGCGGGTCATGGCACCGGCGAGCCGGGCCAGGAAGCCGCCGGCCCCGCCGGCCCCGTCGGCCCCGTCGGGCCCCAGCTCGTCGAGCAGCCGCGCGGCCCAGTCGGTGGCCGGCACGAAGTTGACCCGCAGCCGCTTCGGCAGCGAGCGGATCAGCGCGGTCACGAGCTCACGCCGCAACCCCGGCACCTGCGACTCGAAGGCCACCTCGTCGAGGCGCGGCAGCAGCGCGAGCGGCACGGTCGCCGTGACCCCGTCGTCGGCCGCGCCCGGCTCGAAACGGTAGCTCAGCGCGAGACGCTGGTCGCCCTGCTGCCACTGGGCGGGGAACTCGTTCTCGTCGACATCCGGAGCCCCCTCGGGCAGCAGGGTGTCGAGGGTCATCGTGAGTAGCTCGGGGTCGTCGTGCCGGGCCTTCTTCCACCAGCCCTCGAAGCTGCGCTGCGACACGACGTCGCGCGGGATGCGGGCCTGGTAGAACTCGAACACGGCCTCGTCGTCGAGCAGGATGTCGCGCCGCCGGCTGCGCTCCTCGAGCTGCTCGAGGTCGCGGCGGAAGGCCCGGTTGGCCCGGTCGAAGGCTTGCTGCGACTCCCATTCGCCCTCGACGAGGGCGTGCCGGATGAACAGCTCGCGGGCGTAATCAGGGTCGACGCGGGCGAACTGCACCCGGCGCTTCGCGACGATCGGCACCCCGAACAGCGTCACGCGCTCGTAGACCACGGCCGCGCCCTGCTTCTTCTCCCAGTGCGGCTCGGAGTAGCTGCGCTTCAGCAGATCTCCGGCGAGCGGCTCGGCCCAGGCCGGGTCGATCGCGGCGTTCATGCGCGCGAACAGTCGGCTGGTCTCGACCAGCTCGGCGCTCATCACGGCGGCGGGCTGCTTCTTGGCGAGGGTCGATCCGGGAAAGATGAGGAACCGGGTCTGGCGGGCGCCGAGGTAGTCCTTCTTCACCAGGTCGCGCAGGCCGATCTGCGAGAGCAGACCCGAGAGGATCGACTTGTGGATGCCGTCGGGGTTCACGCTCGGGTCGCCGATGGTGAGCCCGAGCGGCTTGGCGAGCTGCCGCAGCTGGCGGTAGACGTCTTGCCACTCGCGGATGCGCAGGTAGTTGAGGAACTCGGCCTTGCACAGGCGCCGGAACGCGCTCGACGACAGCTCGCGCTGCTTCTCTTCGAGGTAGTTCCAGAGATTCAGCAGTGTGAGGAAGTCGCTCGTCTGGTCGGCGAAGCGCCCGTGCAACTCGTCGGCGCGGCCGCGTTTCTCGAGCGGGCGCTCCCGGGGGTCTTGAATGGTGAGCCCCGCGACGATGGCCAGCACCTCTCGGCTGGTCCCCGTGCGCTTCGACTCCACCACCATGCGCGCGAACCGCGGCTCGATCGGCAGCCGAGCCAGATCGCGGCCGACCGAGGTCAGCGCCGGATGCCCGTCACGGCCCGTGCCCTTGACGGCGTTGAGCTCGGTGAGCAGGTCGAGGCCGTCTTTGATGCCGCGGGAGTCCGGCGGCTGCAAGAAGGGGAACGAGGCGATGTCGCCCAGCCCGAGCGAGATCATCTGCAGGATGACGGCGGCGAGGTTCGTGCGCAGGATCTCGGGGTCGGTGAACTCGGGCCGGCGATCGAAGTCGTCTTCGGAGTAGAGGCGGATGGCGATGCCATCGCTCGTGCGCCCCGACCGGCCCGATCGCTGGTTGGCGCTCGCCTGCGAGATCGGCTCGATCGGCAGTCGCTGCACCTTCGAGCGCACCGAGTAGCGGCTGATGCGCGCCGTTCCGCCGTCGATCACGTATTTGATGCCCGGCACGGTGAGGCTCGTCTCGGCGACGTTCGTGGCGAGCACCACGCGGCGACGGATGCCGGCACTCGTGCTCTTCGTGAACACCTTGTGCTGGTCGGCCGCGCTGAGCCGCCCGTAGAGAGGCAGCAGCTCGGTCGAGGCGGCCGCGCCCGTCGACGCGAGCCGGCCCCGAAGCACCTCCTCGGCGTCGCGGATCTCGTTCTCGCCCGACAGGAACACGAGCACGTCGCCCGGCTTCTCGCGCGCCAGCTCGTCGAGCGCGTCGCCGATCGCCTCGAACAGGTCTTTGGCCTCCCGCTCCCCGCCCCTTCCGTCGAGTTGCGCCAAAGTGCCACTCCGGGGGCCCCCGGAGCGGCCTTTTGGCGCAACTCGACGAGAAACAGCAGGGGTGGTGGGGGCGTCGACGTCGGTGTCGGTGTCGTCGTCGTCGTCCGCGGCATCCGGAGCCAGCGGGCGGTAGCGGATCTCGACCGGGAAGGTGCGGCCCGAGACCTCGACGATCGGGGCCGGCGAGCCGTCGGCGGCCGCGAAGTGCCGCGCGAAGCTCTCGGGGTCGATGGTGGCGCTCGTGATGATGAGCTTGAGATCGGGCCGGCGCGGCAGCAGCTGCTTGAGGTAGCCGAGCAAGAAGTCGATGTTGAGGCTGCGCTCGTGCGCCTCGTCGATGATGATCGTGTCGTAGCGCGAGAGCAGCCGGTCGTGGTTCATCTCGTTGAGCAGGATGCCGTCGGTCATCAGCTTGATGCGCGTCTCTTTGCTCGCGCGGTCGGTGAAACGCACCTGGTAGCCGACGAGGCCGCCGACCTCCTGCCCCAGTTCTTCGGCGATGCGCTCGGCGATGGTGCGGGCCGCGAGGCGTCGCGGCTGGGTGTGACCGATGCTCTCGCGGCCGAGCTCGAGGCAGATCTTCGGCAGCTGCGTGGTCTTGCCCGACCCGGTGGCACCGGCCACGATCACCACCTGGTGATCGCGGATGGCGCGCGCGATGTCGTCTTTGCGCTGGCTGACGGGCAGCTCGGGCGGAAAGACGATGCGAAGTGGGGAGTCGGCGGGCATGAGCCTTTCATCGTACGACGAGATGCCGGGCCGGCACGCCCGTGTGCGCTGCAGGCGGACGGTCGGCGATCAGCCCACGGGCGACCCCGTCAGTCGGTGGCGGCGCAGGCGCGCACGAACTCGGCGAGTTCGGCGGCCATCGACTCCGGCTCCCAGGTGTGGTGCGCGCCCGGCATCTCGCGCACCGTGGTGGTGCTGACGGCGAGCGCCACGCGCTCCGCCGCCTCGAACATGCCCGGGAAGGTCTGCTCCGCATACATCGCGAGCACCGGAACCCGGATGCCGCCGAGCCCGCCGTTCTCGAGCGCCGCCGTGGCCCACACCAATGCCTGCGCGTCGGCGCGCAGCGCCGGAGCCCCGGCGATGATGCTCTCCCAGGCGCCCGAGTTCTTCGCCCCCTCGAGCCACTCCGGTGGCATGTCGCGCATGTACTGCTCCTGGGCGGCAGCGAGGTCGCCGGAGTCGAGGCGGCGCTCGAACTCGTCGCGCCACTCGCGGGTGGCCGCCGCGGCGGCGGCGAGCGGACCCTCCCACAGGGCCAGTCCCATCACGGGCAGGCCGGCATCCGCTGCTCTCAGGGCGATGGCGCAACCCGAGGAGTGTCCGCAGAGCACCGCGAGGCTGCCCGCGACGTCGATGACCGCGCGGAGGGCCTCGAGCTCGCGGTCGAGGTCGAGCGGTCCGTCGGCGACGTCGCGGCTCTCGCCCCGGCCCAGGCGGTCGAACGTGAGGGTGGTGAGTCCGCGTGACGCGGCGAGCTCGGCCGTGCGGGTCAGCACGGGGTCGCCGGCGCGGTCGGCCCCGGCGCCGGTCACGAACACCAGTGCGGGGCCGTCGCCGCGCACGTCGTAGGCGACGCGATCGCCGCGCGAGCTGGTGGTGTAGTCGGTCATGCTCGACTCCTTCGTCGATCGGTGTTCGGCTGCCGCCCATTCTCGCGCACTCGCGCGGCCCATGCCATTGACGCGCAAACAACTTTGCGATACAAAGTGAGTAGCAAAGAAGTTTGCACCGCAAACCAGACACCTTCCAGAGACGAGGCGCACCATGACCGATCGACCGGAGCCCGACGACACGGCGCTCGACCCCGCCGCGATGATGGCCCTGCTGACGAAGCAACAGCAGAGCGTGCACTACCAGCAGGCGGCGTTCGTGTGGCTCATCGAGCTCGCCTGGGGCATCGCCTGGGGTGTCGGGTTCCTCATCCTGTGGCTGATCGACGGCGCGAAGCCGGCGTTCTCCATCCCCCTGCCCACCGCCGCCGTGACGTTCGCGCTGCTGGTGGCCGCCGCCATCGTGGTGTCGATCGTGCTCGGGGTGCGCAGCAGCAAGGGCGTGCGGCCGAGCGCTGCGAGCGCGTTCCAGGGCACGGTCTACGGGGCTACCTGGTCGGTGAGCATGGTCGGGGTGTGGCTGTTCGCCTCCGGCCTGCAGTTCAACGGCATGTCGGGCGACCTGGTGGCGATCTTCTATCCGGTCGCCTACGTGATGATGACCGGCATCCTGTTCCTCTTCTCGGCGGCGCTCTACCGCGCGAAGCTCATGATCTATCTCGGGTCGTGGATCGTGCTGATCGCCGTCGTCTCGCCGTTCTTCGGCTATCCGAACCACTACCTCTTCCTCGCCATCGCGGGCGGCGGAGCACTGCTCGTGATGTCGATCGTGGTCGCCCGTTACACCGCCGGGCTCCGTCGTAAGGCGGCCGGTCATGTCTGAACTCGACCCGGTCATCCACGCACAGGCGAGGCTGCGCATCGTGTCGGCGCTGGCCACCCTCGACGCCGACGAGGCCATCACCTTCCCGCGCCTGCAGGAACTGCTCGACATGACCGCCGGCAACCTCTCCACCCACCTGCGCAAGCTCGAGGATGCCGGCTACGTCGGCGTCTCGAAGACTCACGAGGCTCGCACTCCCGTCACCTACCTCGCGCTCACGCGCTCGGGCCGTCGCGCCTTCGAGGACTACACCGAGGCCCTCCGCGACCTGCTCGGGGGCACGTCATGACGACCCGCCCCACGCACGGCGTAGGCTCGGGCGGGTGAATGAGCGCGAGCGGGAATTCGACGAGTCCTGGCAGAAGTGGCACGAGGCCCGGTTGAGAATGGTCACCGCACCGCACGGCATCGCCTCCCTGGTCGCCACCGACTGGCTCTCGCTCGACCCACAACGCCTCGACTCCCTCGACGGCGAGTGGTACCTCGACGGCGCGTCGATCGTCGGCGACTCCTTCACCATCGAGCAGGGCGGCGAGGTGCTGCTCGGCGGGCGGGTGCTGCGGCACTTCCGGCGCGACGACCAGGTGGCTCTGCGCATCTTCGACCCCGAAGCCCCGACGCGGGCCGCGGTCGCCGACATCGACGCATTCGCGCCCGATGAGTCGTGGGCGCTCATCGGCAACTTCACGCCTGCCGCCGAGGGCGACACTCTCGCGGTCGACGAGATCGACGGCTACGTCGAGAACGAGAGCCTCGCCGGCACGATCACCGTCGAGATCGCCGGTGAGACCGTCGAGCTGCTCGCCACCGGGTCGCCGACGAACATGCAGGTCGTCATCTCCGACGCCACCAGCGGCTCGGAGACCTACCGGTTCCGGTTTCTCCGAATCCACCACGACGGCAGCGAGGGCGACATCCCCGTCGACTTCAACCGCGCCTATCTGCCTCCGTGCGTCTTCGCCGACTTCTACGTCTGCCCCCTTCCGCCCGCGCAGAACCGGCTCACCATGCCCGTGCGCGCGGGCGAGAAGAACGTCGTCACCCGCTGACCGGTTCGGCCCGCCACCGGCTCGCCCGGCTGCGCGCGCTCCCCACTGCCCGCTGACCCGGCGCGAGTGGGAGGCTTGACCCATGACCAATCGCCTTGCCGACGCGATCAGCCCCTACCTGCGGTCGCACGCCGAGAACCCCGTCGACTGGTTCCCTTGGGGAGAGCAGGCGTTCGCGGCCGCGCGGGAGCGCGACGTGCCGGTGCTCGTGTCGATCGGCTACTCCACCTGCCACTGGTGCCACGTGATGGCGCGCGAGACCTTCAGCGATCCCGCCCTCGCCGCCTACCTCAACGAGCACTTCGTGGCCATCAAGGTCGACCGCGAAGAGCACCCCGAGGTCGACACGGTCTACCTCGCGGCCGCCGGTGCCTTCACCCAGGAGCTCGGCTGGCCCCTCAACGTGTTCGTCACGCCCGAGGGCAAGGCGTTCTACGGGGGAACGTATTCACCGCCCACGCCGCTGCCGGGGCATCCGTCGTTCCAGCAGGTGCTGGGGGCGGTGACGGATGCCTGGACCACCCATCGCTCCGACGTGCTCGTCTCGGCCGACCAGGTGGCCGATGCGCTCGCGGCCGGCCAGCAGGGTCTGGCGGCCGGCGCATCCGGAGCCCTCATCGACGACTTCGGGCCCCTCGTGAGCGAGCTCGCGCAGTATGAAGACGTGCAGTTCGGCGGGTTCGGCGGGGCGCCGAAGTTCCCGGTGGCGCCGGTGCTTCGGTTCTTGCTCGAGCTGGGGTCGCCCGATGCGACGGCCCTGGCCACGCGGATGCTCGAGGCCATGGCCGGTTCTGAGCTGCGCGACGGGGTCGAGGGCGGCTTCTTCCGCTATGCGACTCGGCGCGACTGGAGCGAGCCGCACTACGAGCGCATGCTCTACGACAACGCCCTGCTGCTCGACGCCTACACGATGCTCTGGGCCCGGGAACCGTCGCTCGAGTGGGCGCGGGATGCCGCGTCGGGCATCGCGGGGTTTCTGATCGACGTGATGCAGCTGCCCTCGGGCGGCTTCGCGTCGGCACAGGATTCCGAGAGCACCGTCGACGGCGCGCGCGTCGAGGGCGGCTACTACCGCCTCGACGCGGCGGCCCGAGCCGGGCAGACGCCCCCCGCGCTCGACGAGAAGGTGCTCTCGGGCTGGAACGGTCTGGCGATCGGTGCGCTCGCGCAGGCCTCGTTCGTGTTCGCCCGGGAGGACTGGTCGAGGGCGGCGGAACACGCCGCCGACTACCTGCTCGGCGCGCACGCGGCGCCGGGGGGATCGCTCGTGCGCGCCTCGATCGACGGCCGGGTGTCGTCGGCCGCTGCCACGCTCGAGGACTACGGCATGCTGTCCGAGGGCCTGCTGCGGCTCGCGGCCGTGAGCGGGTCGGCGCGGTATGCCATGGCCGGGCAGATGCTGATCGACGCGGTGCTCGACTCCGGGTTCGCGGCACCGGGCGGGGGAGACCCGGTGCTGCGGTCGCAGGGGCTCGCGGTCGACCTGGATCCGTCGGAGGGCGCCTACCCCTCGGGCACCAGCGCGGTGGCGTCGGCCTGCCTGCTGCTGCATTCACTCACCGCGGCGAGCCGCTATCGCGACGCGGCCGTGGCGGCGTTGGCGCCGCTCACCGGCGAGGCCCAGGCGCGCCCGATCTCGTTCGGCGCGACGCTGCAGGTATTCGTGAAGCTGGCGCGGCCGGCCGAGCAGCTCGTGCTGATCGAGCCCGACTCGGTCGGCGCGGCGGGCGCGGCTGACGCGGCGGGTGCGGCTGACGTGTCGGGCGGGGCTGACGCTGTCGGCGCGACTGGCACGACGAGCGCGGCTGGCGCTATCGGTGCCGCCGGCGAGACGGGCGTGGCCGGCGCGCCCGAATCGGATGCTCGCGCGATGGCCGCCGCGGGCCTGGAGGCCGCCGTGCGCACCTGGACCGCAGCCGCCATCGTCGCCCGCGCCACCGAGCAGGAGGCGCGCACTCTCGCCGACGCCGGATTCGAGCTCTTCGCCGACCGCGTGGCGCGAGATGGGCAGCCCACCGCCTATCGCTGCTTCGACTTCGTCTGCCGGCTGCCGGCCACGATGGCGTCGGAGCTCACCGCGCCCTAGGCCGCCGCACCTCGTTTGGCCGCACCCCGCGTGGCGGCACCCTGCTTTGCAGCACCCTGCTCGGCGACACCCTACCGCGCCGCCCCCAGGGGCGCCGCACCCCAGGCCGCGGCCCAGCGCGACCGCGTCAGACGGCGCGACCGCCGGCCGGATCGACCCACGGCTCGAGCGGCCCGTCGTAGACCGCCACCGAGGGCACTCCCAGCAGTGTCAAGGCGAGAGCGTCGGATGCCGCCGCCACCCCCGCCGCGCAATAGGTCACCACGCGCTTCGCCCCGAGCACCGCAGCGAAGCGCTCCCGCAGAACGGCCGGCTTCAGCAGTCGCTGCGCCTCGCGGTCGTGCAGCGCCGATGCCGCGATCGTCACGCTGCCGGGAATTCCCCCGATCGTGTCTCCGCCCGCGAACACCAGTGCGCCCGGCGCGATGCCGGCAGCGATCTGCTCGACTTCGGCCCGGCCGGCCCAGGACTCAGGTCGCTCGGTGCCGATGAAGAGGGCCTCGCGCGGCTCGACCGCACCGGTGTGCACCGGCCGGTCTTCCCTGAACCACTTGGTGTAACCGCCGTCGAGCACCGCGACCCGGTCGTGGCCGAACGCCCGGAAGAGCCACCACAGCCGTGCCGCCCACTCGCCGCCGTCGGTGTCGTAGACGATCACCGTGGTGTCGTTGTCGACGCCGACGGATGCCGCCGCGGCTTCGAACCGGTCGACCGACGGGCGAGCGAACGCATGGCCCGCGCCGGCGTCGGAGAACTGGGCCAGTACGTCGGCGAACACGGCGCCGGGAACGTGGCCGTGCACCAGGAAGTGCTGCAGCCCGCTCAGCCAGAGCGCGCCGCCTTCAGCCGACCGCGACTGCTGCACCGTGGCGTCGAGCACGACGATGCTGTCGGAGCCGAGGTGGTCGGCCAGCCACTGCGTCGACACGAGGGGCGACGCGAGCTGGGGAGCGACTCGAGGGGGGTCGATTGTGGTCACGGCTCAACGCTAGGCGCTGCCTCCGACGCCAGCCTGTGGGTTGCAACAGAAAGTAACGTGAAGGTAACGGCGGCTGTCTCCGACCACGCGCGACAGGCCTCTCCACCGATGTCAGCGGCCCTCCGGCTCGATGTAAGCACCGTGTGAGTGCGATGTAAGCGCCCCGCGGCACGATCGACCTCGAACTTCACATCACGTTCGCAACGATCGAAAGGAGATCGAATGCCGAAATCAACCGAGTGGGCCGTCGAGGCCCACGGGCTCGTCAAAGTGTTCGGAGACAACAGAGCGGTCGACGGTGTCGACCTCAGCGTGCGCACCGGCACCGTCTACGGCGTGCTCGGCCCGAACGGCGCCGGCAAGACCACGACCATCCGCATGCTCGCCACACTTCTCAAGCCCGACGGGGGCGATGCCACGATCTTCGGTCACGACATCCGTCGCGAACCGCAGATCGTGCGGCAGCTGATCGGCGTCACCGGTCAATACGCCTCCGTCGACGAGACCCTGAGCGCCACCGAGAACCTGGTGCTCTTCTCGCGCCTCAACGGGCTCAGCCGCGCCGACTCGCGCCGCAAGTCGGCCGAGCTGCTCGAGGAGTTCGGGCTCACCGAAGCCGCCAAGCGCCCCCTCAAGAACTTCTCCGGCGGCATGCGCCGACGGCTCGACCTGGCCGCGAGCCTCATCTCGCAGCCCCCGCTGATCTTTCTCGACGAACCCACCACGGGCCTCGACCCGCGCACCCGCTCGCAGATGTGGGACACCATCCGCCGCCTGGTCGCCACAGGTTCGACCGTGCTGCTCACCACGCAGTACCTCGACGAGGCCGACCAGCTCGCCGACCGCATCGCGGTCATCGACCGCGGCATCGTGGTGGCCGAGGGCACCGCGACCGAGCTGAAGAACTCGGTCGGGTCGGCCTCGCTGCTGCTGAAGCTCGCGGATGCCGCCAACCTGCAGCGGGCGAGGCTCGCCATTCTCGACGTGCTCGGCGTCGAGTCGGTGCTCACGCCCGAGGCCGGCCGCATCACGGCGCCCATGAGCGACCCCGACACGGTCACCGACCTGTTGCTGCGGCTACGCGAGGAGGGCATCGCGGTGGCGGAGCTCTCGGTGCAGCAGCCCACGCTCGACGAGGTGTTCCTGGCGCTCACCGGCCACTCGGCCACCGAAGAAGAAGCGGCCGACGCCGCGAAGGCCGCCGCCGCGGGCGGCCCCGAACGCGAACTGGAGGACGCACGATGAGCTCGCTCACCATCACCCCGGGTGCCTCCCGCACCCTCAAGAACCACGTCAGCATCGGGCAGACCGTGCAGAACTCGTTCAGCATGGCCTGGCGCGGGTTGCTCAAGATCCGCCGCACCCCCGAGCAGCTGATCGACGTCACCCTGCAGCCGATCATCTTCACCCTGATGTTCTCCTACATCTTCGGTGGGGCCATCGCCGGCAGCGTGGCAGACTACCTGCCCACCCTCATCCCCGGCATCCTCGTGCAGACCGTCATCACGACCTCGGTCGTCACCGGCGTGCAACTGCGCGAAGACATGGACAAGGGCGTGTTCGACCGCTTCAAGTCGCTGCCGATCGCCCGCATCGCGCCGCTCGCCGGAGCGCTGCTGGCCGACACCGTGCGCTACGCGATCGCCACGACGCTCACCTTCGTGATGGGTTTCGTGCTCGGCTACCGCCCCGAGGGCGGCCTCGGCAACGTGGTGGTGGCCGCGCTGCTCGTGATCGTGAGCTCGTGGGCGATCAGCTGGATCTTCGCGTTCTTCGGCGTCATCGCCCGCAGCGCGTCGAGCGTGCAGGGCATCTCGTTCCTCGTGCTGTTCCCGCTGACGTTCCTCTCGAACGCGTTCGTGTCGCCCGACACGATGCCGCCGTTCCTGCAGTGGTTCGTCAACATCAACCCGGTGTCGCACCTCGTCACCGCCGTGCGCGACCTGGCGAACAACGGCATGTGGACCTCGGATGCCTGGCTGTCGCTGCTCGGTGCCGCCGTGATCGTCGCGATCTTCGCGCCGCTCACCGTGCGCGCCTACATGAAGAAGGCCTAGCGGTCACACCCGCGGAGCCCACGACCAGGGGCCCGGCGTGCGCAGCAACTCTGCGACACGGCCGGGCCTCTCGTCTGCCGTCACCGCGGCGGCGGCATCCAGGGCTCCCGCGATCTCGTCGGGGGTGAAGCTGCGGCCGAAGCGCGCGAAGAGCGGGTCGAGGTGCAGGGCAGGCGCGTCTTGGCGGGCCGAGAGCACGTGGGCGAGGGCGAGCAGCTCCAACCCGACGCCGGCAGGAATGGGGAACCCCGCGGATGCCCGGGCCCGGTCTTCGACCCAGACGGCGAGCCCGATGACCGAGGCACCGAGCACCGGCCGATCGACGAAGCCTGACATCCACCGCAGGCTCGCCAGGGTGCGCGCGCGCAGGCGGCGGGCGATGACCACGTCTTCGCCGTCGCGACCGGTCTCGTCGACCACGAGAGTGGTGAGCACGGCCGAGAGCACCATGCGATACCACGGCGACGCCCGGGTGCCGGGGGCGCCGAACGAGGTGAGGGCGCGCAGGTGCAGCTCCCGCGCCTCGTCGAGGCGGCCGTGGGCCCGGTAGACCTCGGCCTTGCCGGCGAGCCCGATCGAGGCGATGTCGACGCCGTCGGTCTCTCCGGGCGACTCGATCAGGCGCTCGAAGATCTCGAGGGCCTCGTCGAGCTCGCCCACCGAGATGTCGTTGGTGGCGACGGTCCACTCGAGCTGCCGGATGTCTTCGGCGGCGCCGATCTGCGTCAGCCCGATGCGCGCGCGCCGGGCCCAGCGCAGCGCCTCCTCGGGTTCGGCGCTCTGGCTGTGCAGCGAACCGAGCATCTGGCTCGCCATCGCCCCGCCCCAGGTGTCGCCGATGGAGTCGGCGAGCCGCACGGCGCCGCGGGCCAGACGGATCGCGTCGTCGCGGCGCCCGTCGTTCTCGGCCGAGACGCTGCCGACCAACGCGCCCACCATGGCCGTGGCGCGGTCGGGCGACGAGGCCGCCGCCTCGATCGCAGCTGTCACGCGCTGCTCGTCGCCGGCGGCCAGCAGGATCGAGGCCATCGCCCGCAGGCGGTCGTCGTCGATGCCCTCCGCGGCGACGATGCGGCGCAGCCGTGAGAGCGGCAGCACCGCGAACCGCAGGTCGGCGATCATCGTCGTCGCGCTGATGATGAGCAGCACGGCCGCGAGGTGCTGCACCTCCGCCGGGGTGGGGTCGTAGCGGCGGATGCTCTCGAACACCGGCCGGCTGAACGCGAGCACCTCGGAGTGGGCGCTGCGCAAGGTCCAGTAGTAGCCGAGCAGACCGAACACCGACACCACGACGTCGGGGCGCTCGGCGTCGATGGCGCGGCGCAGCACGTCGATCAGGTTGACCTCTTCGACCGCGATGGCCGCGAAGGTCGCGACCTGACGGCGGCCGTCCATCTGCGGCTGCAGGCGGGCCGAGAACTCGACCGCCCAGGCGAACAGGGCGTCGCGCACCTCCATCCGGGTGCCGGCGCGGTCGAGTTGCAGCTGCCCGAACTCCCGCACGGTCTCGAGCATGCGGTAGCGCACGCCGGAGGCGGTCTCGCGCAAGGTGACGAGCGACTGGGCCACGAGGGCGTCGAGCAGGTCGGTGACGTCGGGGTCGGCGCCGGTGCCGCTGGGGCTGCTGCCGCCGCCCGTCACGGCCTGCGCCGCGTCGGCGCTGAAGCCGTCGGCGAACTCCGAGAGCCGGGCGAGGGCGAGTTGTTCGTCGGTGGCCAGCAGGTTCCAGCTCCACTCGATCACGGCGAGCAGGGTGCGGTGGCGCTCGGGTGCCGAGCGGTCGCCGCCCGCGAGCAGGGCGAACCGGTTCGAGAGGCGCCGCTCGACCTCGTCGAGGGGCATCGACCGGATGCGCGCCGCGGCGAGTTCGATGGCGAGCGGAAGTCCGTCGAGCCGGGCGCAGAGTCGAGCCACCGCGTCGAGCGGCAGCTGCGCGCCGGGGCGGGCAGCGGTGGCCCGGTCGAGGAACAGGCGCACGGCGGGGTCGTCGGCGAGGGCCTCGGGCGCGGTGGCGGCATCCGTCGCTCCGAGCGGCGCGAGCGCGAACACGCGTTCGCTCGAGATGGCGAGAGGAGTGCGGCTCGTCGTGAGCACGGTGAGTGCGGGGAGTTCGGCGGTGAGCGAGGCGCTCCACTCGGCGGCGGCGTCGATCACGTGCTCGCAGTTGTCGAGCACGAGCAGCGTCGGCGCCTCGGCGAGGCGGGCGACCACCCGGGTTCGCAGGTCGGCGCGCACGACCTGGTCGCCGATGCGCTTGGTCGACGCCACCTCGCGGATGCCGAGCGCCGACGCCAACCCGAAGATCACGTCGTCGGCCGAGCGCACGCTCGCGAGCTCGACCACGATCACCGCCCCGAACCACGACAGGGCCCGTGCGGCTACCTCGTGGGCGACGCGGGTCTTGCCGAGGCCGCCCGGGCCCAGGATGGTGGTCACCCGTGCGCCGGCCATCAGCCGCTCGATCTCGGCGACGGCCCCGTCACGCCCGATGAGCGCGTTCGGAGCCGCCCGGATGCCGCGTGCCACCGCCGCCCGGCGGGGCGCGCCGGCCCCGGGCCGCGCGGGTGCGGGCGCGCCTTCGCGCGCGGGCGGGGCTGCTGCTCGGCCGTCGCTCGCGAGCGTCTCGTGCCTGGTCACAGCGTCGGTCGAGGGCGCGCCTCGACTGCCGAGCAGCGGTTCTTGGCCGCCGTCGTTTCCGCGCGCCGACCCGGCGTCGGGCGTGGGCGTTGCTCGGGTTCGGGTCGCGTCGTCTGTCGTCATATCGACCGGGCCGCCGGATGCCGCGTCGGCGCTGCGTGGACCATGGTCGACCTCGAGACGCCCGACGTCGACTCCCGTCGCCACCCGCTCCTCGGCATCGAGCCCGCTCCCGAGGCACCCACCGCGAGCTGCGGCGCCTGCTGTCGCCGCGCCAGAGTCATCGCCTGCATTCCGACCGGCCTCGCCACGCCCACCTGGAAGGGCTTCGCCGCGGCCACGGGGAACGCCTTCGCCGCGCCCACCCGTTGAGCTCACCTCGCCGTGGGCAGTCCAGCGCCCATCGCCAGCCGGGCCGGATTCGGCCTCGCGGGCGAGCAATTCCAGGTTGAGCGACTGGAGTTCGAGGGCGGGGCTGGTGCCGAAGGCGTCCTGCACGCGCTCGCGGAAGGTGGCGTAGACGCCCACGGCCTCCGTCGATCGGCCGAGGGCGTCGAGCGCGCGCATGAGCAGCAGGTGTGCGCTGTCGTCGAAGGGCGAGCGCAGGCACAGTCGGCGGGCGAGCGCCTCGGCCTCCACGGCGAGATCGAGGGCGAGGGATGCCGTGGCGAGCACGGTCTCCAGACCGTCGAGCACGCGGGCCGCGCGATCGATGAGCGCCGACGCGAGGGTGTCGCCATCGAGGTCGGCGCCCGGGGCGCCGCGCCAGAGCGCGAGGGCGGTCGCGGCGTTCGTGGCGGCATCCGGCCACCGTTCATCGGTGAGGTCGACGCGGGCCTCGTCGAGCAGCCGCTCGGCCTCGCGCAGGTCGAGGGTCGCGGTGTCGCCGAGCCGGTAGCCCGATGGCGTGGACTCGATCAGGTCGTCGCCGAGGGCCGAGCGGATGCGGGACACGAGCGTCTGCAGGGCCGCACGGGCGCCGCGGGGAGGTTCGTCAGCCCAGGTCTCCTCGATCAGCCGGTCGGATCCGAGCGCGCGTGGCGCGGCCAGGGCGAGCGCCACGATGAGCGCTTTGGCCCGGTGCCCGCCGGGCTCCACGAAGCCGTCGCCCGGCTGTCGCACCGCCACCGGGCCGAGCACCGCGACGCGCAGGGACTGCTGCGGATCCGACGGTTGCTGCTTCACCCCGGCAATGCTAGTCAGATGCTCTGCCCAGCACCTGATCAGGCACGCGTGCCACACTGGAGCCAAGGCCGCAGAGCGGCTTCCGGACGAGGGCGCAGTACCCGGAGAGCGACAAGACTGACCACGAGGAGTGGATCGTCATGTCCTGGATCGTTCTCATCGCATCCGGAGTTCTCGAAGCCGTCTGGGCCACGGCTCTCGGCAAGTCCGCCGGCTTCACGAAGCTCTGGCCCACCGTCGTGTTCGTCGCCGCACTCGTCGCGAGCATGGGTGGCCTCGCCTTCGCCATGCGCACCCTGCCCGTCGGCACCTCGTATGCCGTCTGGGTCGGCATCGGCGCCTCGCTCACCGTGCTCTACGCCATGGCTTTCGGCGGCGAGGGCTTCTCGCTGCCCAAGCTGCTGCTCGTGCTCGGCATCGTGGGGTGCGTGGTGGGGCTGAAGGTGGTGCACTGAGCTAGCTGCCGTGGGCGCCGTGCTTCGCGCGGCGTCCACGGGGCGCGCCGCCGCCTCTGCGGCGCGCCGCGGCACCTGAGCGCGCGGTCGCTGGCGCGGCCACGGGCTCAGCCTGGGTCGTCGGCAAGGGCCCGTTGCGTGCGCTGCCGTGCCGCCCCCACCCCAAGGCGCCGCGCCCCCACCGCAAAGCGCCGCGCGCCCTCCGCGAGAAGTTCGCGCTGCCCTGCTCCAGAGCGCCGCGCCTCTTCCGCGAGAAGTCACTTCTCGTTGCAAATACGCCCTCCAAGCACCCAAAAGTGCCGTCTCGGCGCAGGTCGGGGACCGTCACCGCTCCGCCTACCCCTCCGCGCCCCCGCGAGAAGTCACTTTCCGGTGCAAATGCCGGCCACAAGCATCCAATAGTGACTTCTCGGCGGAGGTGGAGGTCGAGTGACCTGCCACCTGCCACCGGCCACCCGCCGCCTGCCACAGCCCGGTCGCTCCATGCCCATCACTGTCGCCGTCACGCCCCGCGCGGACCACCCCGCCGGCTCGCCCGACCACACCCCAGTCCGCCCACCCACTCCGACCAGGACCCGCGAGACGTCACTATTCGGTGTAAATGAGGGCGGGAAGCAACCAAGAATGACTTCTCGGCGGAGTGGGGTAGTGGGTCCGAGGCCAGCCACTCCGGCCGGGCCCGCGAGAAGTCATTATTCGGTGCGGAAGGGGGCGGGATGCGCCCGAAAGTGACTTCTCGGGGGAGTGGGGGTTGGGTGCGACTAGTGCAGCAGCACCGCGCCGAGCGACAGGCCCGCGATCAGGGCCCACGAGGCGAGTCCCACGATGAAGGCGCGCCAGCCCGTGCGGGCGAGGGTGCGGAACCGGATGTTCGTGCCGAGGGCGAACAGCGCCATTGCGAGCAGGGCGGTCTGCACGATGTCGGCGACGTTCAGCACCGCGTCGGGCAGGGGCACGACGGTGCGCACGAGCACCGCCGCGATGAACCCCACGATGAACAGCGGCACGATCGGCGGCCGCCGCGCCGCCGGGCGCTCGACGTAGTCGGGGTGGCCCGCGCCGAGGGCGTCGTTGCGGGCATCTGCTCGCCGTTCCACGAGGCCGACGATCGCCACCATCGGCGCGAGCGTGAGCACCCGGGTGAGCTTCACGACCACCGCCGCCGCGAGGGCGACCGGCCCGGCGATCTGGGCGGTGGCGACCACCTGCCCCACGTCGTGCACGCTGAGCCCCACCCAGACGCCGAAGTCCTCGACCGACAGGCCGAGCGGGATGCGCAGCACGGGCAGGATGAAGATCGCGAGCGTTCCGCACAGCGTCACCAGGGCGATGGGGGTCGCGGTGTCCTCGTCTTTGCTGCGCGTCACGGCGCTCATCGCGCCGATCGCCGACGCGCCGCAGATCGAGAAGCCGGCCGCGATCAGGATGGGCTGGGTGCCGGGCAGCCGCATCAGCCGCCCGAAGAACAACGTCGCCACGAAGGTGATGGCGACGATCAGCACGATCAGCACGATCGTCTGCCAACCGAGCCCGGCGATGTCGACCAGGCTGAGCTTCAGCCCGAGCAGCACGATGCCGATGCGCAGCAGCCGCCGGGCCGCGATCGCGATCCCCGGCTTCAGCACCCCGTCGAGCAGCCGTTGGCACGCCGGGATCTGGCCCGCGACCATGCCGAGCCCCACCGCCGCGGTGAGCAGCGGAACCGCCGGCAGCAGCAGATGCAGCCCGAAGGCCACCAGCGCTGCCGCCCCGGCGACTGCAAGGCCCGCGAGGCCGCCGAGGCCGCCCATCGCGGCCCTCATCGCCAGGTGGGCAACCAGTAGTGCAGGCTGAGGAACCACGCGGGCACGGGCATGCCGACCCAGACGGGGTAGAAGAACGCCGACACCAGCGAGCACAACAGCAGGAACGCCCCCACGATCGCGATGTTGCGGCTGCGCAACCAGCGCGGATCACTGCGCGAACCGAGCGCCAGCCCCACCACGAAGGTGAGCGCCAGAATCATGTAGGGCTCGAACGCGATCGTGTAGAACTGGAAGATCGTGCGGTTCACGTAGAGCAGCCATGGCAGGTAGCCGGCCACCATGCCCATCAGCACGAGCGCCACCTGCCACTCGCGCTTGCGCACCAGCCGGTAGACCAGATAGAACAGCGCCGCCGTCGAACACCACCAGATGACCGGGTTGGCGATCGACGTGATGTTCTCGTAGCAGACCTGCCCGCCGCACGCGCTCGGGTCGAGCGACTGCACGAACATCTGCGTCGGCCGCACCAGGAACAGCCACGAGAACGGGTTGGCCTGGTAGGGATGCGGCGAGTGCTCGTTGACGTGGTAGTCGTAGACCGCCACTTCGAGGTGCCACCAGTTCTGCACCGACAGCGGCACCCACGACAACGCGCCCGTCCACTCGCCGCCCGCGCTCTGCGCCCAGTTGCGATACATGCCGCCGGAGGTCGCGAACCAGCCGATCCAGGTCACCAGGTAGGCCGCGGCCGCGGTCGGCACCAGCAGCAGGAATGTCGCGGGCCCTTGCTTCAGCACCGCCGAGCTGAACCAGAACGGTATGCCGAGCCGGCGCCGGGCGAGAGCGTCGACGACGATCAGATAGAGGCCGAACGCGGCGAGAAAGTAGAAGGCCGACCACTTGATGCCCGACCCGAAGCCGAAGGCGAGCGCCGCCGCCAGCAGCCACGGCCGCCACCAGAGCACCGGGCCCCAGGCCGGTTTCTCGTCGCCGACCGTTCGGGCGGCCACGGCGGCCGCGAGTCTCGTGGCGTGCCAGTCGCGATCCATCAGCACGGCGCCGACCCCGAGCAGGCAGAACAACGCCACCAGCCCGTCGAGCAGACCCACCCGGCTCATCACGATGGCGTGGCCGTCGATGGCCAGCAGGAACCCGGCGATGGCGCCGAGCAGGGTCGACTTGAACAGCTTGGTCGCGATCAGCGCGGTGAGCAGGACGAGCAGGATGCCGGCCACCGCCACCGCGATCCGCCAGCCGACCGAGCTGTCGGGGCCGAAGGCCGCCATGCCGAGACCGATGATCCACTTGCCGAGCGGCGGATGCACGGCGAACGAACCGGTGTTCTGAAAGATGTCGGTGTCGCCGGCGGCGAACTGCGCATCCGGGTTCGCGGGCCAATTGGCCTCGTAGCCGAGGTTCCAGGTGGTCCAGGCGTCTTTCACATAGAACGTCTCGTCGAACACGAGGGCATGCGGATGCGCGAGGTCGACCAGGCGCAGCACCGCGGCCAGAAGGGTGACGGCGAGCGGCGCGCCCCAGCGCCAGAGCCGCTCGCGTGCCGGCGTGCTGATGGTGCGCACCCACCAGTCGTCGAGGCGCGAGCCGGTGGGCTCGACCGCGTGCGCGGGAGGGGGCGGGGCGGCGTCGTCGACAGAGACCGCGACGTCGACGGGGCCGGTCGGGGGGCCTGGCGTCACCTCTGTGCTCACCGGGCCATGCTAACGGCTGCGCTTCCGCGGAGCCCTCGCGACGCGAATGCGACACTGGACCCATGCTCATTCTCGCCGCGACGCCCATCGGCAACCTCAAGGATGCCTCGCTGCGGCTGATCGAACTGCTCGAGGCCGCTGAGGTGGTCGCGGCCGAAGACACCCGCGTCACGGCGAAGCTGCTGCGCGGCCTCGGAATCGAGAACCGGCCCCGGCTCATCCCGTTGCACGAACACAACGAGCGCGAGAAGTCGGCCGGTCTGGTCGAGCTCGCCCGCGACACCGATCTCGTGCTGCTGAGCGACGCCGGCATGCCGACGGTCTCCGATCCGGGCTACCAACTCGTCGTGGCCGCGGTCGAGGCCGGCGTCGACGTGACCGTCGTGCCCGGCCCGTCGGCGGTGGTCACGGCCCTCGCCCTGTCGGGACTGCCCACCGACCGCTTCACCTTCGAGGGATTCCTGCCGCGCAAGCACGGCGAACGGATGTCGGCCTTCCGGGCCCTCGAGCGCGAACCGCGCACGATGGTGTTCTTCGAGTCGCCGAACCGTCTCGCCGACTCGCTGGCCGACCTCGCCGCCGTGCTGGGCGCCGACCGCCGGGTGGTGGTGGTGCGCGAGCTCACGAAGTTCTATGAGGAGGCGAAGCGCGGCACCGCGGCCGAGCTCGCCGAGTGGGCGGCGGCCGGGGTGAAGGGCGAGATCTGCATCGTCGTGGCCGGAGCCCAGGCGCTCGAGGTCGACCTGGCCACCGGCGTGACGCAGGTGCAGGAACTCGTCAGCGACGGCTACCGTCTGAAAGACGCCGCCGCGAGCATCGCCGAAGCCACGGGGCTCAGCCGCCGCGACCTCTACGAGGGCGCCCTGGCCGCGAAGCGCTGAGCGCGATTCCGCCGCCGGGAACGGGCATACCCGCCGGCGGATCGGGGTTGGATGGAAGAGAACGCGCAACCCAGGAGGTCTCGATGACGAAAGCAGTCCGGTTCTCGAACTACGGTGGCAGCGATGTGCTGAAGGTCGTGGAGGTCGACCGGCCCGACCCGGCACCGGGGCAGGTGCGCGTCGAGGTGGTGGCCGCGTCGATCAACCCGGGCGAGGCGAAGATCCGCGAAGGCCTCTGGCACGAGCAGTTCCCGGCCACGTTCCCGTCGGGGCAGGGCAGCGACTTCGCGGGCCGGGTGTCGGCTCTCGGCGACGGAGTGACCTCGTTCGGACTCGTTGACGAGGTGATCGGCTTCAGCGACGAGCGTTCGTCGCAGGCGACCGACGTCGTGGTGCCGGCCGAGAACGTCACCGCGAAGCCCGCCGGCGTCACCTGGGAAGAGGCGTCGACCCTCTACGTCGCCGGCACCACCGCCTTCGCGGCCGTGCGTGCGGTCGGAGCAGGTGCGGGCGACGTGGTGGTCGTGGCCGGAGCCGCTGGAGGAGTGGGCATCATCGCGGCGCAGCTCGCGCACCACGCCGGCGCGGTGGTGATCGGCACCGCTCGCGAAGCCGACCACGACTTCCTGCGCGGTTTCGACATCATTCCGGTGACCTACGGCGACGGGGTGGCCGAGCGCATCCGCGAGGCGGCGCCCGACGGCGTCGACGCGTTCATCGACACCTTCGGCAGCGGCAACGTCGAGTTGGCCATCGAGCTCGGGGTCGCGCCCGACCGCATCGACACCATCGCCGACTTCGCGGCGGTCGACCGGTTCGGCGTGAAGGCCGAGGGCAACGCGAAGGGCGGTGGCAGCCCCACCATCCGAGAGCTCGCCGCCCTCATCGTCGAAGGCGCCCTCCGGGTGCCCATCGAGGCCGTCTATCCACTCGAACGGGTCGCCGAGGCCTACGACCGGCTCGGGAACGAGCACGTGCGAGGCAAGATCGTGTTGCGCATGGAGTGAGCCCGGTCACACAGCGCCGCCGCGGCATCCGGGGCCTTTAGGATGGTCAGCATGTCCGACGGCTCCTCGTTCTATGTCACAACGCCGATCTTCTACGTGAACGACGTTCCTCACATCGGGCACGCCTACACCGAGGTCGCGGCCGATGTGCTCGCCCGATGGCACCGGCAGGCGGGCGACGACACCTGGTTCCTCACCGGCACCGACGAGCACGGCCAGAAGATCCTGCGCACCGCGACCGCGAACGGCATGACGCCGAAGGAGTGGAGCGACAAGCTCGTCGCCGAGGCCTGGCAGCCGCTGCTCAACACGATCGACATCTCGAACGACGACTTCATCCGCACCACCGACGACCGGCACGAGATCAACGTGCAGCTCTTCCTGCAGCGCCTCTACGACGCCGGCTACATCTACACCGGCGAGTACGAGGGCTACTACTGCGTCGGCTGCGAGGAGTACAAGCAGCTCACCGACCTCGAAGAGGGCACCGGGCAATACGAGGGCCAGCTGGTCTGCAAGATCCACTCGAAGCCGGTCGAGCTGCTGAAGGAGCGCAACTACTTCTTCCGCATGAGCGACTTCACCCAGCCGCTGCTCGACCTCTATGCCGCCCGCCCCGACTTCGTTCAGCCCGAGAGCGTGCGCAACGAGATCGTCGCCTTCGTGCGCCGCGGTCTCACCGACCTCTCGATCTCGCGCCAGACCTTCGACTGGGGCATCAAGGTGCCGTGGGACGAGTCGCACGTCGTCTACGTGTGGTTCGACGCGCTGCTGAACTACATCACCGCGATCGGCTACGGCTACGACCAGGCCGAGTTCGAGCGCCGCTGGCCGGCGACGCACATCGTCGGCAAAGACATCGCCCGCTTCCACGCGGTGATCTGGCCCGCCATGCTGATGGCCGCAGGGCTCGAGGTGCCGAAGCAGGTCTACGGCCACGGCTGGCTGCTCGTCGGCGGCGAGAAGATGTCGAAGTCGAAGCTCACCGGCATCGCGCCCGAGCAGATCACCGACACCTTCGGCTCCGATGCGTTCCGCTACTACTTCATGCGCGCCATCAGCTTCGGTCAAGACGGCTCGTTCAGCTGGGAAGACCTGTCGGCGCGCTACCAGGCCGAGCTCGCGAACGGCTTCGGCAACCTCGCGTCGCGGGTGATCGCGATGGTCACGCGCTACCACGACGGCACGATTCCGGATGCCGTGCCCTCGACGGTCACCGAGGCCGAGACCGCCATCCGTGCCACCGAGAAGCGCGCGACCGCCGCCGCCGACGAGGCCATCGAGCGCCTGGCCGTGCACGAGGCGATCGCCGCGATCTGGCAGCTGGTCGACGAGCTCAACGGCTACATCACGCTGCAGGAGCCCTGGGTGCTCGCCAAAGACCCGGCGAACGCCGACCGCCTGGCCACCGTGCTCAACACCGCCGTGCGCGGCCTCGGCACCCTCGCCGTGCTGCTGTCGCCCGTGGTGCCCGAGGCCGCGGCCAAGCTGTGGGCGGCGCTGTCGGGCACGGGATCGGTCGAGGAGCAGCCGATCCGCTCCGCCTGGGAGTGGAAGGGCGAGCCCCGCGTCGAGCCTCTGCAGGCGCTGTTCCCCCGCATCGAGGTCGAGGCGTCTTGACGTTCGTCGACCCGCAGGAGCCGCCCGCCTACCTGCGCAAGCGCGAGCCTTCGGAGCGCGGCGACCAGACCTACCCGCCGCTGCCCGAGGCGCTGGTGGTGCCGGTCTACGACAACCACACGCACCTCGAGGTCGCCGACGGCGACGACCCGATCGACTACCACGAGCACCTCGACCGGGCGTCGGCGGTCGGCGTGCGCGGGGTGGTGCAGGTCGGCACCGATCTCGAGACGAGCCGCTGGTCGGCCGAGCAGGCGGCCCGCGAGCCGCGCATGCTGGCGGCGGTGGCGATCCACCCCAACGACGCCCCCGAATACGACGCCGCCGGCGGCCTCGAGGCGGCGCTCGCCGAGATCGCCGAGCTCGCCACCTGGCCGCGGGTGCGCGCGGTCGGCGAGACCGGGCTCGACTTCTATCGCACCGGCGACGACGGGCGGGCGGCGCAGTACCGGTCGTTCGAGGCCCACATCGAGATCGCGAAAGAGAACGGCATCGCGCTGCAGATCCACGACCGCGACGCGCACACCGAGGTGATCGAGACGCTGAAACGCGTCGGGGCTCCCGAGCGCACGGTGTTCCACTGCTTCTCGGGTGACGCCGAGCTCGCCGAGATCTGCACCGAGAACGGCTGGTACATGTCGTTCGCCGGCAACGTCACGTTCAAGAACGCGGGCAACCTGCGCGAGGCGCTCGAGGTCGCCCCGCGGGCGCTGCTGCTGGTCGAGACGGATGCGCCCTACCTCACGCCGATGCCCTACCGCGGCCGCCCCAACGCGCCCTACCTCATTCCCCACACCCTCCGCGCGATGGCAGCGCACCTCGGCACCGACGTGTCGATGCTGGCCGCGCAGATCTCGTCGAACACCGAGCTCGTCTACGGCCGCTGGGAAGACGACCCCGTGCAGGCGTCGTGACCGAGCAGCCCGGCGGCGAGCAGTCCGGCGGCGACCAGCCCGGCGGCGAGCAACCCGGCGGCGCGGCGGCCGGTGCGGCCGATTCATCCGTGGTCTCCCTGCTCGGTCCGGCCGAGATCCGTGATCTCGCCGCCCTGCTCGACCTCAACCCCACCAAGAAGCTCGGGCAGAACTTCGTCATCGACGCCAACACGGTGCGCAAGATCGTGCGGGTGGCGAAGGTCGAGCCCGGCGACACCGTCGTGGAGGTGGGTCCGGGCCTCGGATCGCTGACCCTCGGGCTGCTCGAAGCCGGCGCCTCGGTCGTGGCGGTCGAGATCGACCGGCGACTGGCCGAGCAGCTGCCGCTGACGGTCTCGCAGCTCGCCCCCGACGCTCAGCTCACCGTCATCCGCGACGACGCCCTGCGCATCCGGGAGCTGCCCGGCGAGCCGTCGCGCCTCGTCGCGAACCTGCCCTACAACGTGTCGGTGCCCGTGCTGCTGCACCTGCTCGAGCACTTTCCGTCGATCACGGCGGGTGTCGTGATGGTGCAGGCCGAGGTGGGCCACCGTCTCGCCGCCCCGCCGGGGTCGAAGGTCTACGGCAGTCCGAGCGTGAAGGCGGCGTGGTATGGCACCTGGCGCACCGCCGGGCAGGTGAGCCGTCAGGTGTTCTGGCCGGTGCCCAACGTCGACTCGGTGCTCGTGGGGTTCGAGCGGGTGGGCACGGGGCTCGCGTCGGAGGAGCTGCGGGTGCGCACGTTCGAGATCGTCGACGCCGCGTTCCAGCAGCGGCGCAAGATGCTGCGCCAGTCGCTCTCGGTGGTGCTCGGCGACTCGCAGGCCGCGTCGCGCATCCTGACCGACGCCGGCGTCGAGCCGACCTCGCGCGGCGAGCAGCTCTCGGTACACGACTTCTTGGCCGTGGCGAAGGCTTCGCTCCGGTGACGCCCGCTCGCTGGCCTGGGCTCGGGCGAACCCGAGATGAGGAGAGCCGATGACCGATTCCCCGACCGCGGCGGCGAGCACCCCGAACGCTGTGTTCTCGACCGGCTTCTTCCGCGACCCCGACTTCGACTTCGAGGCGAGAACCGCTCTCGGCAACGCGGCGCAGGGATTCTTCGACGTGGGTCTGGTGCTCGCCACCATCGCGCGGGTGAAAGACGGCGACGCCGACAGCTGGTACGTCGCATGGCGGGCGGCGGCCGACGCCCTCCACGCCGAGGCCGAGGCGAGTGCCACCGCGGGTCACCAGCAGGCGGCCGCCCGCTTCTTCCTCGGGGCCGCGGATGCCTACTCCCGCTCCATCGGGTTCAGCGATGCCATGACCGATCAGACCCTGTTCGCGCCCGTGTTCGCGCTGCACCGGGCGGCCTTCGACGCGTTCGTCGACGCATCCGGTGCCGCTGCCCAGCGTGTGGCGGTGCCCTACGAGAACACGACGCTGCCGGGCTATCTGTTCCGCCCGGATGACTCGGGCGCGCCCCGCCCGACGCTCGTGCTCACCAACGGCAGCGACGGCTCGATCTCGTCGTTGTGGGCGGCCGGAGCGTCGACCGCCGTGGCTCGCGGATGGAACGCGTTCCTCTACGACGGGCCGGGTCAGCAGACGATGCTGTTCGACCACGGGGTGCCGTTCCGCCCCGACTGGGAGGCCGTGCTGACGCCCGTCGTCGACACCCTCGCGGCGCGCACCGATGTCGATGCGACGAGGCTGCTCGCCTACGGCATCAGCCAAGCCGGATACTGGCTGCCACGGGCCCTCGCGTTCGAGAAGCGCTTCGTCGCGGCCGTCGCCGATCCCGGTGTGATGGACGTGTCGACATCGTGGACGGCGCACCTGCCGACGGCGATGATCGACCTGCTGACCTCGGGTGACTCCGCCGATTTCAACGGCGGCATGCAGCAGGCGTCGGCCGATCCGAAGCTCGCAGCGACGCTGGCGTTCCGTCGTCGGCCTTACGGCATGTCGACCGACTTCGACACCTACACCGCGGTGCTCGGCTACAACCTGCGCGATGTCGTGCAACAGATCAGCACCCCGTTGCTCATCACATCGCCCGACGACGAGCAGTTCTGGCCCGGTCAGTCGCAGCAGCTCTTCGACGCCCTGCCCGGTGAGAAAGTGCTCGCCCGATTCACCCGGGAGCAGGGAGCGAACTTCCACTG
The DNA here is from genome assembly GCF_024979295.1 of Herbiconiux daphne. GTDB lineage: Bacteria > Actinomycetota > Actinomycetes > Actinomycetales > Microbacteriaceae > Herbiconiux > Herbiconiux daphnes. The sequence goes on from NZ_JANLCJ010000001.1 coordinate 862,009, forward strand.
CCAGCCGCTCGGGCGGCAGCTGACCGAGGCGCGCATGTTCGGCTTCTTCGACGAGCAGCTGGGCCGCGCCGGCTAGCGCTGCCCGAGCCCAGCGGCGGCTGCATCCGTCGTGGCATCCGTCGCGGCATCCGTCACAAAGGGTCTTCGTCTTACCTTGTGTTTCGACCGACTCGCGCCACCCGTGCGGGGCACATATTTTCAGAGCATGCCAACGCACCTCGACACCATCGTCGTGGGCGGTGGGGCGATGGGATCCGCCGCCGCCTGGCAGCTCGCCCGCCGGGGTGCCGAGGTGACGCTGTTCGAGCGATTCGCGCCCGGGCACGTTCTCGGAGCGTCGCACGGGGCCTCGCGCAACTTCAACCTCGCCTACAGCGACCCCGTCTACCTGCGCATGCTGACCGACGCGCACCGCGAATGGCGGGAGCTCGAGCGTGAGACCGGCGAGCGGCTGCTCGAGCAGACCGGCATGGTGAACCACGGTCAGAACCCCGAGTTCGACGAGATCGCCCGGGTGCTGCCGAACTTCGGTTTCGACGCCGAGTTCGTGCCACCCGCGCTCGCCGACGAGCGCTGGCCCGGCATCCGGTTCGATCAGACCGTGCTGCACCTCCCGCAGGCGGGCCGCATCGATGCCGACGCGAGCGTGGCGGCGCTGCAGGCGGCCGCGGTGGCCCACGGGGCGCAGGTCGAGCACCACGCGCGGGTCACCCGCATCCGCATTCTCGGCGACGAGCGGGCTCAGGTCGAGGTGGTGCGAACGGATGCCGCGGGCGAGCCCCTCGGCGAGCCGGAGGTTTTCGAGTGCCGCCGCCTCGTCGTCACCCTCGGGGCCTGGACGGCGAAGCTCGTGGGCGGCGCCGTCGTGCTGCCGCGGCTCACCGTCACGCAGGAGCAGCCCGCCCACTTCCGGCCCCGTGACCCGGCCGCGGCGTGGCCCGGGTTCAACCACTACCCGACGGCCGGCGACCGGCGCTACGGCTACTGGCGCTCGCCGGTCTACGGCGTGCAGACGCCGGGCGAGGGCATCAAGGCCGGCTGGCACGGGGTGGGGCCGGTCGCCGATCCGGATGCGCGCACCTTCCGGTCGGAGCCCCGGCAGCTCGCCGCCCTGCGCCGCTACGCGGGGGAGTGGCTGCCGGGGGTCGACCCCGACGCGTTCGCCGAGATCAGTTGCACCTACACGTCGACCCGCGACTCCCACTTCGTGATCGACCGCATCGGGCCGGTGGCGGTCGGAGCCGGCTTCTCGGGCCACGGTTTCAAGTTCACCCCGGTGGTGGGGCGGCTGCTGGCCGACCTGGTCGACGGCATCCGGGCTCCGGCGATGTTCTCGCTGCGAGCGGCTCGAAACAAACGGTAAACAAACACCGTTTGTTTGGCCCGCTCGTCACAATCGTGGCTATGACGACACGACACCTCAGAATCGGCGCGGCCTACCACGGCGTGGGCGGACCGGGCCAGCACTCGCTCTGGAAGAACCCCGAGCTCGCCCCCGACGCCGGCGTGCGCATCGAGAAGTACATCGAATGGGCTCGCATCGCCGAAGAGGGCAAGCTCGACTTCTTCTTCATCGCCGACTCGACCTTCATCACCCCCGACTCGCCGCCGCACTATCTCAACCGGCTCGAGCCGCTCACCATCCTCGCCGCGGTCTCGACGGCCACCTCGCGCATCGGCCTCGTGGGCACGCTGTCGACCTCGTACAACTCGCCGTTCAACACGGCCCGGCGGTTCGCCTCGCTCGATCTCATCTCAGGCGGTCGCGCGGGCTGGAACATCGTCACCTCCACCGACGAGGGCACGGCAGGCCAGTACGGCCGCGAGCAGCACTACGACTACACCGAGCGCTACGGCCGGGCCCTCGAGCACGTGCGCGTGGTGCAGGAGCTCTGGGATTCCTACGAAGACGACGCCTTCCCCTACGACGTCGAGGGCGACCGGTTCGTCGACGCGTCGAAGCTGCACCCGGTGAGCCACCACGGGCAGTACTACGACGTCGAGGGGCCGCTCAACGCCATCCGGTCGCCTCAGGGGCAGCCGGTCATCTTCCAGGCCGGCAACTCCGACGAGGGGCGCGATCTCGGTGCCGAGGTGGCCGAGGCGGTCTTCACCTTCGCGCCGTCGCTCGAGGCCGGTCAGGCGTTCTACACCGACATCAAGGCCCGGGCACTCGCGCGCGGCCGCGGCGGCGACGAGATCCTGGTGCTGCCCGGGGTGTCGCCGATCGTCGCCGACACGGTCGAGGAGGCCCGCGCGATCGAGCGCGCCATCCACGACGCCAAGCCGTTCGACAAGCAGCTCGGCATCTTCAGCCGTGCCTTCGGGTGGCACGACTTCACGCAGTACGATCTCGACGCCCCGTTCCCCGAGCTCGGCGACATCGGCGAGCTCAGCGCGCGCACCCAGTCGCGGGTGATCAAGGCCTACGCCCGCGAGCACGGGCTCACGCTGCGCGAGACCGTGCTGCATTTCACCGGGTTCACGCCGTCGCCCTTCGCGGGCACGGCCGAGACCGTGGCCGACGAGCTCGAGCGGTGGTTCACCGAGGGGGCGCTCGACGGCATCATCCTGCTGCAGAACCTGCCGAGCGATTTTCGGCGGTTCACCGGCGAGGTGCTGCCGATCCTGCGGGCGCGGGGCCTGTTCCGCGGCGAGTACGAGGGCGACACGCTGCGGTCGCACCTGGGTCTCGCGGTGCCCGAGAACCGGCACGCGGTGGCGGACGGCGGTTCGCGGGTGGGCGCCGAGCCGGCGCGCGCGTCGGCGTAGGCGGGGCTCGGAGCGTGGGGCTCGCGGGGCGGGCTCGGGGCTCCGGGCCGGCGACGGTATCGGTTAGCGGATGACGAAATTCCGAAGAGCGGCGGCATATACGGGGTCGGTCGTCGTTATTTCCGCATCCGCTGACCGATCAGCCTCGGCGCTGGCGGGAAATCGCGCTTCTGTGACCGTCGGGCCCGCACGCGCCGACGGCGCGGGTGCGAGGATCGAGTCGTGACCTCGAACCCGCCCGCTCCGTTCGCCGTTCGCCTCCCGACCCTGCGGTGGGGCGCCCCCGATGCCCGCCCGGCCGCCCTGCTGCTCCACGGCCTGGGGTCGTCGGCCGGCACCTGGTGGCGGGTGGCGAGCGCTCTCGCCGAGGCGGGGTGGTCGGTCACCGCTCCCGACCTGCGCGGGCACGGTGCATCGCCGCGCACCACGCGCTACGCCCTCGCCGACCACGCCGCCGACGTGGCCGCTCTCATACCATCCCACGACGGGCCGTGGGATCTCGTGATCGGGCACTCCCTCGGCGGTGCCGTGGCCACGGTCACGGCCGAGGCACACGCCCGGTGGGCCCGTGCCCTGCTGCTCGTCGACCCCGTGTTCTCGGTGCTGCCCTCCGACGTCGAGGCGCTGGTCGCCGACCTGCTCGGCGACCTCGACCAGACCGATCCGGCCGCGCTGCTGCAGAAGAACCCGCGCTGGCAGCTCGAAGACGCGGTGCAGAAGGCGAACGCCGTTCGCCTGGTGAGCGCGTTCGTGATCGAGCACACCGTGCGCGACAACTCCGAGTGGCAGCTGGAGCCGGTCGCGGCGCGCATCCCGGCGTCGGTCGCCGTGCGGGTGCTGGCCGCCGACCCCGCGCTGGGCGCATCGTTCTCGGCCGCCGAGGGTGATCGGCTGACCGTCGCGGCCGGCGATTTCGGCTACACCGTGGTGGCCGGCGCCGGCCATTCCGTCCAGCGCGACGACCCTGAGAGGGTGGTCGCAGAAGCCCTCCGCCTCGTGGGATAGGTTGGAGGCATGACCAATCGGGGCCTCACGAAGACCGTGCACGTGAGGGCTCCGGGCAAGATCAACGTGTTCCTCAAGGTCGGCGCCGTGATGGACGACGGTTACCACGACGTCGCGACGGCCTACCAGGCGGTCTCGCTCTACGAAGACGTCTACGCGTCGCCGGCCAGCGATTTCTCGGTCGAGTTCGGCGGCCACATCGACACCTCGTCGCTCGAGACCGACGGCTCGAACCTCGCCATCCGCGCGGCCCGGTTGCTGGCGCGCAAGACCGGTTACCGCGAGGGCGTGCGGTTGACGATCGACAAGAACGTGCCGATCGCGGGTGGCATGGGCGGCGGCTCGGCCGACGCGGCGGCCACCCTCCTGGCCTGCGACACGCTCTGGGGAACGGATGTCGGCCGCGAAGAGCTGCTCACCCTCGCCTCCGAACTCGGCGCCGACGTGCCCTTCGCGTTCACCGGCGGAACCGCGATCGGAACGGGCCGCGGCGACCAGCTGAGCCCGGCCCTCGCGAAGGGTCAGTTCCACTGGATCCTGGTGCTGCCCGACCACGGCGTGTCGACTCCCGAGGTCTACCGCGAGCTCGACCGGCACCGCGAGCGGCACTCGCAAGACATCTTCCCCGCCCGCGGCCAGCCGACGGTTGACGCCGACGTGTTGCAGGCGCTGCGTGCGGGCGACCCGCACATGCTCGCCGAGTCGCTGCACAACGACCTGCAGGCGCCGGCGCTGCACCTGAGCCCGGGGCTCGCCGCCGTGCTCGAAGTGGGCGAGGAGAACGGCGCCCTCGCCGGCCTCGTCTCCGGCTCCGGGCCGACCGTCGCGTTCCTGGCCGCCGACATCGACGGGGCGCTCGAGCTGCAGATCGCGCTGAGCGCCGCCCGCTACCACGTGGTGCGGGTCACCGGCCCGGTCGCGGGCGCGCGCGTCGTCGGCGACTGAGCCGTCGCGCGCTCCGAATCAGCGGGAAATCGTCGGTTCGTCCATCAGGGGTGCACGAACCCGCGAATCTCCGCTGATTCGCGCCTCAGAGCGTGAGCAGCGCCTCGATCGGTGCGTCGGTGAGGGCCTCGAGCGCGGCGCGGCCGCCGAGGTCGACCAGCTCGATGACGACCGCGATCCCGACCACCCGCCACCCGGCTCGCTCCATCAACCGCAAGGTCGCGGCCAGGGTGCCGCCGGTGGCGAGCACGTCGTCGACGATCACCACCCGGGAGCCCGCCGGCAGCGTATCGGGGTGCACCTGCAGCGCGGCGGTGCCGTACTCCAGGTCGTAGCTCTCGGTGAGCACGTCGCCCGGCAGCTTGCCGGCCTTCCGCACCGCGAGCATCCCGAGCCCCGCGTTCACGGCGGCGGCGGTGCCGAGCACGAAGCCCCGCGCCTCGACGCCCACCACGGCGTCCATCTCGCCGAACCCGTCGAGCAGGGCGCCCGCGACCGCGCGCAGCGACGGGCCGTCGGCGAACAGGCCCGACAGGTCGCGGAACAGGATGCCGGGCTGCGGAAAGTCGGGCGTCTCGGTCATTCCGCCGCGGATGATGGCGGCGATGTCGGTTTCTGGCACCTTGCCATGCTATTCGCGCACGCCGGCGAAACTTTTTTCCGGGCGATGTCGATCCGTGCGCCCGCCGTTCGACGTCATAGTTAGAGGACGCAATCGGCGGCCCCACCCACAAGGAGACAATCATGAAGTTCATGCTGATCATGCGATCGACCGAGGCGGCCAAGAAGGCCTACGAGAAGGCCGATTTCGAGCAGATCATCAACCAGATGGGCGCCTACAACGAGTCGATGATGAAGGCGGGCGTGCTGCTGGCCGGCGACGGACTGGCCGACGACATGTCGCAGAACTTCGTCGTCGACTTCTCGGCCGAGACCCCCATCGTCACCGACGGCCCCTACGGCGAGACCCACGAGCTGTTCAGCGGATTCTGGATCATCGAGGTGTCGTCGAAGGAGGAGGCCGCCGAGTGGGCCAGCCGCGCGCCGCTCGGCGAGGGCTCGAAGCTCGAGGTGCGCCGGGTCACCGACATGAGCGACTTCCAGGACTTCGCCGACAACGAGTTCCTCAAGAAGGAAGAGGGCTGGCGCGAGGAGCAGAGCTCGAAATGACCGACGTGCGGCGCACGGTCGACGCCGTCTGGCGCATCGAGAGCGCGCGCGTCGTCGCGACGCTCGCGACGATGACGGGCGACGTCGGCCTCGCCGAAGACCTGGCGCAGGAGGCGGTGGTCGACGCGCTGGCCCAGTGGCCGGAGTCGGGCGTGCCGCAGAACCCCGGCGCCTGGCTCACCGCCGTGGCGAAGCGCAAGGCGATCGACGGCTGGCGCCGGCGCGAGCGCCTCGACGACCGCTACCGCGCGCTGGCGCACGACCTCGAAGCCCGGTGGGGCGGGGCAACGGGAGAGCCCGCGGCGGTCGACTCCTGGCAGCCGATCGACGACGACGTGCTGCGGCTGGTCTTCACGGCCTGCCACCCCGTGCTCTCGCGCGAGGCCCAGGTCGCCCTCACCCTGAAGGTGATCGGCGGGCTCACCACCGAGGAGCTCGCGCGGCTCTTCCTCGTTCCCGTGGCGACCGTGCAGCAGCGCATCGTGCGCGCGAAGAAGACCCTGGCGGCGGCGAAGGTGCCCTTCGAGGTGCCCGACCCCAGTGAATGGCGAGCGCGGCTCGGGCCGGTGCTCGGGGTGGTCTACCTGATCTTCACCGAGGGGTATGCCGCGACATCCGGTGACCGCTGGATGCGCACCGAGCTCGCGAACGAAGCCCTGCGCATCGGCCGCGTGCTCGAAGGACTGCTGCCGCGCGAGCCCGAGGTGCACGCCCTGGTCGCGTTGATGGAGCTGCAGGCCTCGCGCTTCGCCGCCCGGGTGCGGGCCGACGGCACACCGGTGCTGCTGGCCGACCAGGACCGATCGCGTTGGGATCGCGCCCAGATCGTGCGCGGCCGGGCAGCCCTCGCGCGGGCCGACTCGAGCGCGCGGGCGCTCGGCCGCGGGCGGGGCAACTACGCGCTGCAGGCCGCCATCGCCGAGTGCCATGCCGTGGCTCCGAGCGTCGACGACACCGACTGGGCGCAGATCGTGCTGCTCTACGAGGCACTCGGGCGCATCGCACCCAACCCGCTGGTGGAGCTGAACCGGGCGGTGGCGGTGTCGATGGCCACCGGGCCGGCATCCGCTCTGCTCGTGGTCGACGGGCTCGTCGCGCAGGGCGCGCTCGCCGGGTCGCACCTGCTGCCGAGCGTGCGCGGTGAGCTGCTCTCGCGCCTCGGCCGGTTCACCGAGGCGCGGCGGGAGCTCGAGGCGGCCGCCGCGCTGACCGCCAACGAGCGCGAGCGCGACGTGCTGCGGGCGAAAGCGGCCGGTCTCGACGTCGGCACCCCTCGCTAGAGTGTGGCCATGCGCACAGTCTTCGGGGTCATCCGCATCGTCGCGGCGGGCATCATCATCGCCGCGATCGTGGGGCAGCTCATCTACAGCCTCGAGGTCACCCCGGCCGAGGGCGTCGCGCATTTCCTGGTGAACTTCTTCAGCTACTTCACCATCCTGTCGAACGCGCTCGCCGCGGTGGCGCTGCTGATCGGCGCCTATTACGGCTTCACGCGGCGGCGGGATCCGGCCTGGTTCAACCTGTCGCTCGCGGCCGTGGTGACCTACATGGCCACGACGGGCGTGGTCTACAACCTGCTGCTGCGCGGCATCACGCTCGAGCAGGGCCGCACGCTCGCGTGGTCGAACGAGGTGCTGCACCTGATCGCACCGATCTACATCGTTCTGGTGTGGATCCTCGCGCCGGGCAAGTCGCCGCTGCGCTGGCAGTCGATCTGGGTCATCATCGCGTTCCCGCTGGTGTGGTCGGTGTACACCATGATCAGGGGGCCGATCGTGGGGTGGTATCCCTACCCGTTCCTCAACCCCGCGCAACCCGGGGGCTACGGCGCGGTCGCCGTCTACGTGGTCGCGATCGCGGGCTTCATCGGGCTGATGGCCTGCGCGGTGATCGGGTTGAGCCGCACACGCGTCCTGCGCGGCGCTCGGTAGCGTCGGCGTCATGGTCGACTACCGAGACCCGGGCGCCGTCGAGTTCGACGCCGTGATCGTGCGTAACACGGATGTCGCCAACGCGAGTGCGTGGGTGATCTTCCCGTTCAGCGTGCCCGAGCTCTTCGGGGTGAAGGGCCGCGTTCCCGTCGCCGCCACCATCGATGGCGAGCCCTACCGGGGGTCGTTGATGAAGATGGGCGGCGACGAGCACATGCTCGTGCTGCTCAAGGAGATCCGGGCGCGCATCGGCAAGGAGGCGGGCGATCGGGTGCACGTCGTGCTGCGGGTCGACGAGGCTCCGCGCGTGGTGGAGCTGGGAGCCGACGCCCGCGCCGCGCTCGCCGAGAGCGGGCAGGCCGAGGCGTTCGAGGCCTTGAGTTACAGCCATCAGCGCGAATATCAGCAGTGGATCGACGGCGCCAAGAGGCCCGACACGCGCGCTGCGCGCATCGCCCGGCTGCCGGCGATGGTCGCCGAGCGCAAACGAGTGAAGTAGAGATTACTCAGGCGGCTGGAGGGCGCGCCGGGCATACGGTGGCCGAACCCCCGTCCCGATCGAGAAAGGCCACCGTCATGGGCACCATGCCTCCGAAGCCGCGTCCGTAGCGACCGACCAGCCACCGCCGCCCGGCGCCGCACTGCACGGTGGGGCCGGGCGGTGGTGGTGGGCGGAGGTCAGTCCCAGCGCGGGTCGTCGGGGTCGGGGGAGTCGGTGCCGTCGGCGTCGGTCATGAGGGCGGCATCGGCGGTCCAGGCCTCGAGCGTCGCACCGTGCAGCACGTGCGGCTGAGGTGTGCTGAGCAGGTCGGGGCGCGCCACGAGCTCGAGCGGCTCGTCGCTGGCGAACACCAGCACGTTGCCGAGCGGGCCCTCGTCGTCGTCGGGACCCGCGTCGAGCACCACCGCCACGTGCGCGAACACGGCCGCGAGCGTCACGGCCTGCCGCCGGGAGTAATCGAACGGATGCCCGTCGAGCAGGTTCACCGCCACCACTCCGCCCTCGGCCGCCCGCGCTGCCACGCGCCGGTAGAACTCGAGGGTCGCGACGCGCTGGTGGATGACGGCGGCGTCCCAGAGGTCCACCACCGTGAACTCGGCGCCGACCCAGGAGGTGTCGTCGGCGACGGGCACGCCGGCCGCGGCGGGCGGCCTCTCGGGGCTGAGGCTCGCCGCCTGGCCGTCACCCGCCGCTTGGCCGACACCCGCCCCCGTGCCGGCATCCGCCGCCGCGCCGACACCCGGCACCTGGCCGTCACCTGCCCCCGGGCCGGCATCCGTCGTCGCCGGCAGCGGCGCATCCGCCACGGCGCGGGCATCGCCGAAGACCACGCGCACGTCGTTGCCCTCGGCGAGCGGCAGCGCGGTCACCACCGCCTCGAAGAGCGCGGGCTCGAACTCCACCACGAGTTGCGGCGACCCCGGCCGGGTCGCCTCGACGTAGCGGGGAAGCGTGAGCGCGCCGGCGCCGAGGTGCACGGTGAACAGCGGCCCTCCCGTGGGTGCCGCGGCATCCAGTGCTCGAGCGATGTGCCGGATGTAGGGGTACTCGAGCGTCGTGGGGTCGTTGACCGACACCACCGATTGCGGAATGCCGTCGACCTCGAGCTCGTAGCGTGCCGCCTTGCGGTCGAGCAGGGTCAGCCGGGCCCGGCGGTGATCGAGTTGCAGTGAGAACGACCTGCGATGCTTCGGCACCCGCACAGTTTACGTCGCTGCCACGACGGCCAGCGCGACGGCCAGCGCGACGCCCAGCGCGAAACCCAGCGCGAAACCCGGCCGGGGCCCCAGGTGAACCGGGTACCCTCGACGGGTGGCTCATCTTCTGGGCGCTGAGGCGCTCCATCTCGAATATCCGACCCGAGTCATCTTCGATTCCGTCACCGTGGGCCTGAACGAGGGCGACCGCGTCGGCATCGTCGGCCGCAACGGCGACGGCAAGTCGACGCTGCTCTCGCTGCTCTCGGGGCGCATTCAACCCGACAGCGGGCGCGTCACCCGCCGCCGCGGCGTGACCCTCGGCATGCTCGACCAGGCCGACACCGTCGACTCCTCGCTCACCGTCGCCCAGGCGGTCGTCGGCGACCTCGACGAGCACGAGTGGGCGGGCGACGCGCGGGTGCGCGACGTCATCGGCGGCCTGCTCGGCGACATCGACTGGAACGCCGTCATCGGCACGCTGTCCGGCGGGCAGCGCCGTCGGGTGGCGCTCGCGGCCCTGCTGGTGGGCGACTGGGACATCATCTTCCTCGACGAGCCCACCAACCACCTCGACGTCGAGGGCATCGCCTGGCTCGCTCAGCACCTCAAGCGCCGCTGGCCCGCCGGCTCGGGCGGACTCGCCGTCGTGACGCACGACCGGTGGTTCCTCGACGAGGTGTCGACCGACACCTGGGAGGTGCACGACCGCCTGATCGAGCCCTTCGAGGGCGGATACGCCGCCTACATCCTGCAGCGCGTCGAGCGCGACCGCATGGCGAGCACGATGGAGTCGAAGCGCCAGAACCTCATGAAGAAGGAGCTCGCGTGGCTGCGCCGCGGCGCGCCGGCCCGCACGTCGAAGCCGAAGTTCCGCATGGATGCCGCGGCAGAGCTGATCGCCGACGAACCGCCCGTGCGCGACACCGTGTCGCTCACCCAGATGGCCACCGCCCGCCTCGGCAAAGACGTGGTCGACATCCTCGACGCCTCGGTCTCGTTCGACGGCCGGCCCGTGCTTCAAGACGTCGAGTGGCGCATCGCCCCGGGCGAGCGCACCGGCATCCTGGGCGTCAACGGCGCCGGAAAGTCGACGCTGCTCGGCTTGGTCACCGGCGCGGTCGAACCGACCTCGGGCCGGGTGAAGCGCGGCAAGACCGTCAAGATCGCGAGCCTCACCCAGCAGCTCGCCGAGCTCGAAGACGTGATGAACGACCGCGTCAGCGAGGTCATCGGCCGCTATCGCACCTCGTATGTCGCGGGCGGCAAGGAGCTCACGCCCGGTCAGCTGCTCGAGCGCCTGGGCTTCACCAGCGCCCAGCTCACCACGCCCGTCAAAGACCTCTCGGGAGGCCAGAAGCGCCGCTTGCAGCTGCTGCTGATTCTGCTCGACGAGCCGAACGTGCTCATCCTCGACGAGCCCACCAACGACCTCGACACCGACATGCTCGCGGCGCTGGAAGACCTGCTCGACTCGTTCCCGGGCACGCTGCTCGTGGTCTCGCACGACCGCTACCTGCTCGAGCGCGTCACCGACCAGCAGTACGCGGTGCTCGACCAAAAGTTCCGGCACCTGCCGGGTGGGCTCGAGCAATACCTCACGCTGCGCAAGCAGGGGGCGGGCTCGGCCGACGCGCGCGCCCGCGATCGCGGACCGGGCGGCACCTCGTCGAGCCTGCCCGCCGGGGGAACGGATGCCGCGGCTCTCGCGTCGGCCGGCACCTCGGGTGCGGCATCCGGTGCCGCCGTCGCTGCCCCCGCACTCTCGGGCGCCGAGTTGCGCACCGCGGAGAAGGAGCGCTCGTCGCTCGAGCGCCGCATCAACAAGCTCACCGGTCAGATCGACGCCCAGCACCACCGCATCGCCGAGTTCGACCAGAGCGACTACGTCGGTCTCGCCGCGCTCACCGCCGATCTCTCCGCGCTCGAGGAGCAGATCACCACCCTCGAGACCCGCTGGCTCGAGCTCTCGGAGCTGCTCGACTGACCCCCGCCGCAACGCGGCCGCGAGACGCTCTTGGTCTGCCTTCGAGAACCCCCGACGGTAACACGGTCTCGGATGCGAGATGGCCGCGCCGACCCGGTCGCGCCCCTCATCCTTCATCAACATCTCTCTGCAGTCGGTGCGTATTTCTCACGAGCCGGGAATAATTGAGCTATGCTCAGTACTACGGGGGAAGGAATGAGGTCGAGATGGCGCGTCCCCCGTTCCTGATGCGGCCAGTGGCCGTCCTGATCATGCTTGCAAGTCTGGCGTCTTCAGCGGGCACGCCGGCGTATGCGGAAACGTTGACGCCGGCAGAAACGAAACTGGTCAGTGTCGCCGATTCGATGCCGGGCCAGATCGGCAACGACTACTCGTCGCAACCCTCGGTGTCATCCGATGGGCGGTTCGTGGTGTTCAGCTCCATGGCGTCCAACCTCGTGTCGGTCCCGACCACGGCCCGTCACAGTCAGGTGTTTCTTCGCGACACCGCCGACGGGTCGACCCGTGCGGTCAGCGCCGCCTCGGGGGTGTTCGGAGACGGGGAATCCGACCGCGCTGTCATCTCTGGCGACGGCAATTTCGTCGCATTCATCTCCACAGCCACCAATCTGGTCAGCACGCGGTTCGCCGTTGCGCAGGTGCTGTTGTGGTCGCGGGCGAGCGGCACGATCGCTCTCGTCAGTGCGACGAACGACGTGGTGCCCGGTGCCGCGAACGGACGGGCCATCCAGGTCGACATCTCAGAAGACGGAGCGAGGATCGTTTTCTCGAGTAACGCGACGAATTTGACCGCGGTTCCCACGCCCGGCGTGTTCGAGGTCTTCAGTCGCGAGCGGGATGTGACCTCGCTGGTGAGTGGCGACGCCTCCGGACATGCCGCTGCGCTCGACGCGATGTTCCCCTCGGTGTCCGCCTATGGAGGGGCTGTTGCTTTCGCGACGGCGGCGTCGCTCACCGGTGTGGATACCGGAGGCTCGACGCAGATATACGTGAACGATACTGACCGGTCGATGATCGAGATGGTCAGCGTCGGTGTTTCTGGCGCAGACGCCGGCGTGAGCGACTCCAGCTCCCCCTCACTGTCTCGCGACGGCCGCGAGGTCGCATTCACGAGCACGGCCGCGAACCTCACCAGGCTTGGCGGAAACGGGCTGTCGCAGGTCTACCTCAGAGATCTCGACGTCAACGGCACTGTCGCCGTGTCGCTCGATGTCGCAGGAACGTCGTTCGCGAACGGCGACAGTTTCGACCCTGATATTTCGGCCGACGGCTCACGCATCGCCTTCAACTCGAACGCCACAAGTCTTGTCCCCGAGACCGGGGGGTTGAGACCTATGGTGTCCGCCAGGGCTTACGTTCGCACTTTCGGTGTCCTCCGAACGTCGTTGGTGTGCCGTTCGGCGGTCACCGGCGGGATGTGCGACGGGTATTCCGCAGACCCGGCGCTCACTGCGAACGGTGACAAGGTGGTGTTCGCATCGGATGCGACGGATGCCGTGCCGGGCGTGACGGGCCGGCGGCCGCAGATCTTCGTGCATGACCTTCGGGAGGTGCCGCGTGTCGATCGGATTGGTGGGGCTGACCGGTTCGCGGTGTCGGCCGGGGTCGCGACCGACGCCTTCGGTACGGGTGTTCCGGTGGTCTACATCGCATCCGGGGCCGGGTTCGCCGACGCGCTGTCCGGGTCTGCCGCTGCCGGCGCGGAGCGGGGGCCGGTGCTGCTGGTGACGAAGGACGCGATCCCGACACTCGTGGGCATTGAGCTGCATCGACTGGCGCCGCAGCGGATCGTCGTGCTCGGAGGAACGAACAGCATCGACTCGACCGTGCAATCGGCCTTGTCGGCCTACGCGCCGTCGGTGACGCGAGTCGATGGCGCTGATCGTTATGATGTGTCGGCGAACGTGTCGAAGTCGGTGTTCGGCCGTGCCTGATCTGCGGGCGGGGAGCATCCGCCGGTCTTCATCGCGTCGGGGGCGACATTCCCCGACGCTCTGTCGGGCTCGGCCGCTGCCGGGAGCGCCGGCGGGCCGGTATTGCTCGTGACCAAAGACGCGATCCCCGCGTCCGTCGCGACCGAGCTCCAGCGGCTCGCGCCGAGCCGGATCGTCGTGCTCGGTGGCCGCAACACCATCGACGAGAAGGTCGTGACCGAGCTGGGCGCCACGGCGCCGACCATCCGCATCGACGGTGCTGACCGGTTCGCCGTCTCGGCGGCGGTCTCGGCCACGGCCTTCAAAGAGCAGGCGCACATCGTGTATGTCGCATCCGGGGCCGTGTTCCCCGACGCGCTGTCGGGTTCCGCTGCCGCGATGCAGAACCGTGGTCCCGTGCTGCTCGTGACAGCCGATCAGATTCCCGCGGCCGTCGCCGCAGAACTCGACCGACTCAATCCGACCCGCATCGTCGTTCTCGGCGGAACGAACACCGTTTCCGACGCCGTGAAGACGGCGCTCGCGAAGTACCTCCGGCCAGTCGGTGACGGGGTGCCGACGGGCGCGGCCGGCCGCGAGCCCTAGGCCATGTCGAGCGACAACCGCCGCAGCAACGCCGCGAGACGCTCCTGGTCGGCCTTCGACAGCCCCGAGAGCAGCTCGGTCTCGGCGTCCACGAGATGCGAGATGGCCGCGTCGACCCGGTCTCGCCCGTCATCCGTCATCGACACCAGCACGCCGCGCCCGTCGTTGGGGTCGGTGCGCCGCTCCACGAGGCCGCGCCGCACCATGCCGTCGATGCGATTCGTCATGGTGCCGCTCGACACGTAGGTCTGCCCGAGCAGCGCCTTCGGGCTGAGCTCATGCGGATGCCCTGCGCGGCGCAGCGCGGCGAGCACGTCGAACTCCCACGACTCCAGCCCGGCCGTCGCGAACGAGGCCCGCCTGGTCTTCTCGAGCTGCTTCGCCAGCCGCGTGACGCGCGACAAGATCTTCAGCGGCGAGAAGTCGAGCCCCGGGTGCTCGCGCATCCAGGCTTCGACTATCTCGTCGACCGAGTCGCGGGCGTCCCTGTTGGTCATCCACCCATTATCGTCATCCCGGCCGCGGGCGGAAGTGGCGCCCCGGCCCACGCCGAGGAGGCCCAGCACGCGCCGCGTCTGGCAGACTGGACTACTGCATCGGGAGCCATCCCGGTGGTCCGCCTTGGTGTAATGGCAGCACGACAGCCTTTGGAGCTGTTAGGTCTAGGTTCGAACCCTGGAGGCGGAGCGGTTTTCGGCCGGGAATGGGAAGAGGAACGACATGACTGACCAGAGACTCGCCATCATCGTCCTGGCCGCCGGCCAGGGCACCCGCATGAAGTCGCAGACGCCCAAGCTCCTGCACGAGATCGCGGGCGTGCCGCTCATCGGGCACGTGCTCGCCACCGCCGGCGAACTGGATGCCGCCTACACCGTCTCGGTCGTGCGCCACGAGCGCGACCGTGTCGTCGAGGTGATCGCCGACCACTTCCCCTCGAGCATCATCGTCGACCAAGACGACGTGCCCGGCACCGGCCGCGCCGTCGAACAGGCCGTCGCCGGTCTGCCCGCCGACTTCGACGGCGACGTGCTCGTCGTCTCGGGCGACGTGCCGCTGCTCGACGCCGACACCCTGCGCGGACTCATCGCCGAGCACCGCGCCACCGCCGCGGCCGCGACCCTGCTCTCTGCTGAACTCGACGACGCCACCGGCTACGGCCGCATCGTGCGCACCCCCGACGGACTGCTCGACCGCATCGTCGAGCACAAAGACGCCACCGACTCCGAGCGCGCCCTGCGTGAGATCAACGCCGGCGTCTACGTCTTCGGTGTCGCCGAACTGCGCGACCAGCTCGCCCATGTCACCACGGCCAACGCGCAGGGCGAGAAATACCTCACCGACGTCATCGGCCTGCTGCGCCGGGCGGGGTCGGATGTCGCGGCTCTCGCGGTCTCGGAGCCGTGGCTGGTCGCGGGCGTCAACGACCGCGCGCAGCTCAGCGAGGCCGCCGCCAAGCTCAACGCCCTGATCGTGCGCGGCTGGCAGCTCAACGGCGTCACGGTGCACGACCCGGCCACCACCTGGATCGACCTCAAGGCCAGCTTCGGCGAAGACGTCGAGCTGCTGCCCGGCACCCAGATCAAGGGCGCCACCACCATCGCCCGCGGCGCCACCATCGGCCCCGACACCACCCTCGTCGATTGCGAGGTCGGCGAGAACGCGGTCGTGAAGCGCACCGACGCGACGCTCAGCGTCATCGGCGCCGGCGCATCCGTGGGCCCCTTCTCCTACCTGCGGCCCAACACGGTGCTCGACGCCGACGGCAAGATCGGCACGTTCGTCGAGACGAAGAACTCGCACATCGGGGCCGGCAGCAAGGTGCCGCACCTGTCCTACATCGGCGACACCGAGGTCGGCGTGGGCTCGAACGTCGGCGCCGGCACGATCACCGCCAACTACGACGGCGTGAACAAGCACCGCACCCAGGTGGGCTCGCATGTTCGCACCGGGTCGCACAACGTGTTCGTCGCCCCGGTTAGGATTGGTGACGGTGCTTACACCGGCGCCGGCACGGTCGTTCGCAAAGACGTTCCGGCGGGCGCTCTGGCGATCAACGTGGCACCTCAGCGCAACATGGCTGGGTGGGTCGAGCAGAATCGGCCCGGAACGGATGCGGCGACGGCGGCGCAGGCGGCCGGGTCGCAGACGGCCGTCGAGGCCGAACAGACTGGAGAATAGGTGTCCGGAATCAAGGCCAGCGGAGAGAAGAGCCTCGTCGTCGTCTCGGGGCGAGCGCATCCGAAGCTGGCGCAGGACATCGCTGCCGAACTCGGCACGAAGCTCGTCGACACCGAGGCGCGCACGTTCGCGAACGGCGAGCTCTACATCCGCTACGGCGAGAGCGTGCGAGGCAGCGACGTGTTCGTCATCCAGTCGCACACCGCCCCGATCAACGAGTGGCTCATGGAGCAGCTCATCATGGTCGACGCCCTGAAGCGCGCCTCCGCCAAGCGCATCACCGTCGTGGCCCCGTTCTACCCCTACGCCCGGCAAGACAAGAAGGGCCGCGGCCGCGAGCCGATCTCGGCCCGGCTGGTGGCCGATCTCTTCAAGGCCGCCGGCGCCGACCGCATCATGTCGGTCGACCTGCACGCGGCGCAGATCCAGGGCTTCTTCGACGGCCCCGTCGACCACCTCTTCGCGATGCCGGTGCTGCTCGAGCACATGCGCCAGTCGCTCGATCCGTCGACCCTCACGGTCGTGAGCCCCGACATGGGCCGCGTGCGCGTGGCCGACATCTGGAGCGACAAGCTCGGCGCCCCGCTCGCCATCATCCACAAGCGCCGCGATCCGCGCGTGCCCAATCAGGTCAGCGTGCACGAGATCGTCGGTGACGTGAACGGCCGCGTCTGCCTGCTCGTCGACGACCTCATCGACACCGGGCGCACCATCGTGGCGGCTGCCGAGGCACTCAAGGCCGCCGGCGCGACCGGGGTCGTGGTCGCCGCGACGCACGCCGTGTTCTCCGACCCGGCCACCGAGATCCTGCAGTCGCCGTCGATCGACCAGGTGGTGGTCACCGACACCCTGCCGCTGCCGCCCGAGAAGCACTGGGACCGCCTGACCGTGCTCCCCATCGCGCCTCTGATCGCCCGGGCCATCAACGAGGTCTTCAGCGACGGGTCGGTCACCACGATGTTCGACGGCGACGCCTAGGCCGCCGACCGGGCTTAAACTGGGTGTCATGAGCATCGCCTCGATCGACACCTACACGCCGGATGCCGGCGGCATCACCATGTTCTCGACCAGCTGGTGCGGCTACTGCGCGCGCCTCAAGTCGCAGCTCAACGCCCAGGGCATCCCGTTCACCGAGGTGAACATCGAAGAGGTCGACGGCACGGCCGAACTGGTGGCCTCGGTCAACGGCGGCAACCAGACGGTTCCCACGGTCGTCTTCCCCGACGGCTCGACCGCGACCAACCCCTCGGTGCGCGAAGTGGCTGAGCGCATTGGCTGATCGCCCCTGGTCGCTATCGGGCGCCCTGCGAGGCATGTTCGCCAAGCGCACCATCGACGACGACACCTGGACCGACCTCGAAGACGCGCTGATCAAGGCCGACTTCGGCCCCGCGGTCACCGACGAGGTGGTCGACGACCTGCGGGCCAAGGTGCAGCGCTATTCGACCACCGACCCGAAAGACCTGCAGCGGATGCTCCGCGAGTCGATCGAGGAGCGCCTGTCGAAATACGACCCCACGCTGAAGCTCACCGAGCGCCCGGCCGTGGTGCTGGTCGTGGGCGTGAACGGCGTGGGCAAGACGACCACGATCGGCAAGTTCGCGCGCTTCCTCAAGACCTACAACCGCTCGGTGGTGGTCGGGGCGGCCGACACGTTCCGTGCCGCCGCGGTGGAGCAGCTCGCCACCTGGGCCGAGCGCGCCGGTGCCGCGGTGGTGCGTCCGCAGCACGAGGGGCAAGACCCGGCATCCGTCGCCTTCCAGACCATCGAGATGGCCAAGCGCACGGGCACCGAGATCGTGCTGATCGACACGGCCGGACGCCTGCAGACCAAGGGGGGTCTGATGGACGAGCTGGGCAAGATCCGTCGCGTCATCGAGAAGCAGGCGCCGATCGCCGAGGTGCTGCTCGTGCTCGACGCCACGACCGGGCAGAACGGGCTCGCGCAGGCCGACGCCTTCATCCAGCACGCGGGGGTCACGGGCCTCGTCATCACGAAGCTCGACGGTTCGGCGAAGGCCGGGTTCGTGCTCGCGGTGCAGGAGAAGACGGGCATCCCGATCAAGCTCGTCGGCCAGGGCGAGGGCATCAACGACCTCACCGGCTTCACCCCCCACGTCTTCGCCCAGAACCTCGTGGGCTAGCCCCCTTCCCCCTTCGCCGAGTTGCGCCAAAGTGCCCGAACGAGCGCGCTCGTCGGGCACTTTGGCGCAACTCGGCGAAGGTGGGGCTAGGGGGCGAGGCGGTCGAGGAAGGCGCGGGTGAGGGCGAGGGCCTCGGGGTGGCGCGGGGTGTCGGCATGGGTGGCGCCCTCGATCACGGCGAGTTCGGCGGTGGGGAGCAGGCCGCGCACGTGGTGGGCGGCGCGCAGGCGTTCGGGGTCGCGCGAGCCGGCCGCGAGCAGCACGGGCATCGGCAGGGCGGCGAGGGCGGCATCCGGAACCCGCTCGTCGCGCTCGGTCTCGCGCATGTAGGCGGCCAGAGCGGCGGCGTCGTTGGCGGCGAAGGCGCCACGGGTGATGGGGTCGAGTGGGGCTCCGGATGCCCGCTCCCACCCCTCGAGGAAGCCGGCCATGCCGCCCGACTCGAGCGCCTGCAGGCTGCCCGGAAAGAAGACGCGGTCGAAGGCACCGCCGCCGGTGCCGGGCGCGCCGGCGAGACTGACGAAGCTGCGAAGCCGGCCGGGATGCGCCGCCGCGAGTGAGAAGCCGACCCGCCCGCCAAGGGAGTAGCCGGCGTAGTGGGCGGCCTCGATCTCGAGCGCGTCGAGCACGGCGAGCACGTCGGCGGCGAACAGGTGCATGGCGTAGGAGCCGGCCGAGTGCGGCTTGTCGCTGCGGCCGTGGCCGCGCAGGTCGAGCGTGATGACCCGGTGGTCGCGGGTGAACTCGCGCAGGTAGCCGAACCCGCGCCAGATCGCCTGCGAGAGGGCGGTGCCGTGCACGAGCACGAGCGGGGAGCCCTCGCCGATCGCTCGGTAGGCGATGCGTGTGCCGTCGGCGGGGTTGGTCGCGAAGTCCACCTCTTCACGGTACCCGCACTCGACGTCGGCGGCGGCAGTGTCCACCGCGAGCAATGTGGCATCTTGAGGTGAGGCCAAATTCAGCGGATGATTGAGCCAATCGAGCGAGCAAGGTCAAGTGGCCGCTACGCTCGTGGCCACCCGACGCATCTGGAGGTGCACTCATGATGATCTTCCTGACGGTTCTCGCCCTCATCGCAGCACTCGGCGCGGCGGCCTCCGTCGTCGAGGTGCGACGCGACGGCTACCGTCGCCAGCCCGTGCGCCGCAACTCGCAGCCCTAGCGCCGCCGCCCCCAGCGCCCGGCGCCCGGCGCTGCGCGCCGAGCGCCGGCTGTTGAGTTGCGCCAAAGTGCCCGATCGAGCTCGCTCGTCGGGCACTTTGGCGCAACTCAACGGGTGCCGCGCGGCACCCCCAACCCGGCACGCAGGGCTCGCGCGGCCTGGGGCTGGACTCGCGCAGGAGTTTCTGTCATAGTCGTGGGAGATGGAAAGCGCTTTCCACCGCGAAGGCGGAAGCGCAGACAGACCCCGACAGAACGGAGGCGCCGTGTCGACGCAGACACTCCGCATCATCATGAACGGCGTCACCGGGCGCATGGGCTACCGACAGCACCTCGTGAGGTCGATCCTCGCGATCCGCGACGACGGGGGCGTGCTCCTGCCGAACGGCGACCGCATCCAGGTGGAGCCGATCCTCGTGGGCCGCAACGCCGAGAAGCTCGCCGAACTCGCGGCCCTGCACAACGTGGCCGAGTACACCACCGACCTCGCCGAGGCCCTGGCCGACGAGACGGCGACCATCTACTTCGACGCCCAGGTGACGAGCGCCCGCAAAGACGCCATCCTGCAGGCCATCGCCGCCGGCAAGCACATCTACACCGAGAAGCCCATCGCCAACTCCGTCGCCGACGGCCTCGAGCTCGTGGCGGCGGCCGATGCGGCGGGGGTCATCAACGGTGTCGTGCACGACAAGCTCTACCTCCCCGGCCTGCTGAAACTCAAGCGCCTGATCGACTCGGGCTTCTTCGGCCGCATCCTCAGCGTGCGCGGCGAGTTCGGCTACTGGGTGTTCGAGGGCGACTTCCTGCCCGCGCAGCGCCCGAGCTGGAACTACCGCGAAGAAGACGGCGGCGGCATGACGCTCGACATGTACTGCCACTGGAACTACGTGCTCGAGAACCTCTTCGGCCGGGTCGAGGCGGTCTCGAGCAAGGCCGTCACCCACATCCACGAGCGCTGGGACGAGCAGGGCAACCGCTACGAAGCGACCGCCGACGACGCGGCCTACGGCATCTTCGAGCTCGAGGGCGACATCATCGCCCAGATCAACTCCAGCTGGGCGGTGCGGGTCGACCGCGGCGAACTGGTGGAGTTCCAGGTCGACGGCACCCTCGGTTCGGCCGTCGCCGGGCTGTTCGGCTGCAAGGTGCAGCCGCGCGTCAACACCCCGAAGCCCGTCTGGAACCCCGACCTGCCCACCGACCAGGACTTCCCGTCGCAGTGGACCCAGATTCCCGACAACCAGGAGTTCACCAACGGCTTCCGCGCCCAGTGGGAGCAGTTCCTGCACGACGTGGTCGCCGGCCGCCCGCACCCCTACGACCTCGCCGCGGGCGTGCGCGGGCTGCAGCTGGTCGACGCCGGCCTGCAGTCGTCGGCCGAGGGGCGCCGCATCGTGATCGAGAAGGTCGACGCGGCACCGACGTCCCCGTCCGCCTCCGGTTCCCCGTCCGCTCCCTCACCCGAGGCCGTGCTGGCCGAGATCGAGAGGGTCGAGTCCGAGAGGGTCGAGGCATGACGAGCACCACGGATGCCGCCCCCGCGACGGCCCCGGATGCCGCAGCCCCCTCGCCCGCAGCCCTCGGCACCGTCTCGTTGCCGACCGCCGACGGCTGGCGCGAGATCGAGTTGAACGCACCGCGTGCCTGGGTCGAGCATCCGCAGCCCTACTCCTCGCGGGTGGCGTTCGCGGCGGCCCACGTGGTGGCCGACCCGCACGGCGACAACGTGCCCGGCGCCCCGGCCGCCATCGACTGGGAGGCGACGCTCGCCTTTCGCCGCAACCTGTTCCGCTACGGCCTCGGTGTGGCCGAAGCCATGGACACGGCGCAGCGCAACATGGGCCTCGACTGGCCCGCCATCCGGCAGCTCATCTCGCGCAGCGCCGCGCAGGCGAAGGAGTTCGGCGCGCGTATCGCCTCGGGCGCCGGCACCGACCACCTGCTTGATGCGGCCGTCGCGGCCGCCGCGGGCACGTCGGCGACGCTCGCCGACGTGCAGAACGCCTACCTCGAGCAGGTCGCCTTCGTCGAGGGCACCGGCTCGCAGGTGATCGTGATGGCATCGCGCCATCTCGCCCGCGCCGCCACCGGTCCCGACGACTACCTCGCCACCTACGATCGCATCCTCAGCCAGGTGTCGCAGCCGGTCGTGCTGCACTGGCTGGGCGAGGCGTTCGACCCGCAGCTCGCGGGCTACTGGGGGTCGACGGATGTCGCGGCCGCGACCGACACGTTCCTCGAGCTCGTTCGCGCCCACGCCGGCAAGGTCGACGGCGTCAAGGTGTCGTTGCTCGACGCGTCGCACGAGGTCGCGTTGCGGCGCGCGCTTCCGGCGGGCGTGCGCCTCTACACCGGCGACGACTTCAACTACCCCGAACTCATCCGGGGCGACGACCAGGGGCATTCCGACGCGCTGCTCGGCGCCTTCGCGGCCATCGCGCCCGCGGCATCCGCTGCTCTCGCCGCGCTCGACGACGGCGATCTCGACCGCTACGACGCCGAGATGGCGCCGACGCTCGAGCTCTCGCGGCACATCTTCGAGGCGCCCACGTTCTATTACAAGGTGGGCATCGCCTTCACGTCGTGGTTGACGGGGCAGCAGAACGGGTTCCAGATGGTGGGCGGCCTCCAGTCGGCGCGCAGCCTGCCACACCTGGCCCGGGTGTTCGAGCTGCTCAACGGGGCGCGGCTGCTGCCCGACCCCGAGCTCGCGGCGCACCGCCTCGGCCTGGTGGCGGCCACCCTCGGGGCGACGCGATGACGGATGTCCGGCCGCCGGTCGGCCTCGTCGATTCGGGCAAAGGGTCAAACCCGATTCCCGCCGGCGGCGTCGCCCCCGAGGCCGAGTTCGACGTGCCGAGCGGCCTCCCGGCCGGCACGCCGACGCCCCGTGCCGGCGATGCCCGGCTCGCGCGGTTGTCGCTCAACCAGCGCACCACGGCGAACTGGAACCTGCGGGAGGCCATCGACGGAACCGTCGCGGCCGGCCTCTCGTCGATCGGACTCTGGCGCGAACCCATCGCCGAGGTCGGTCTCGCGACCGCCGTGGGGTGGATCGAGGCATCCGGACTCCGGGTGTCGACCATCTGCCGCGGCGGGTTCTTCACCACGGCCGACCCGGTCGAAAGACGCAACGCCCACGACGAGAACCTGCGGGCGCTCGACGAGGCGGCGGCACTCGGTGCACCCACCCTGGTGCTCGTGCCGGGCGGGCTGCCCGAGGGGTCGAAAGACCTGGTCGGGGCGCGTAGTCGCGCAGCGGAGGCCGTGGCCGCGCTCGCGCTGGAAGCGAAGGCCCGCGGGGTCGTGCTCGGCATCGAACCGATGAACCCGATCTTCGCCGCCGACCGCGGGGTCGTGTCGACCCTGGCGCAGGCGCTCGACATCGCCGAGCAGTTCGCGGCCGACGAGGTCGGCGTGGTGGTCGATACGTTCCACCTCTGGTGGGAGCCGGGCGTCGAGCAGCAGATCGCGCGGGCCGGCGCGGGGGAGCGCATCGTGAGCTACCAGGTCTGCGACTGGATCACCCCGTTGCCCGCCGACACGCTGCTTTCGCGCGGCATGATGGGCGACGGGCACATCGACTTCCCCGCGTTCACGCGGGCGGTGGCGACCGCGGGCTACACCGGCGACATCGAGGTCGAGATCTTCAACGCCGAGGTCTGGGCGGCTCCCGGCGCCGAGGTTCTGGCCACCCTGGCGCGCCGCTACGCGACCCTCGTGCACCCCCACCTCTGACCTTCACCCCGCCCTCCCCTTCGCGAGTGGGCACTTTCGGCGCAAAACCGAGGGTTTTGCCGCCGAAAGTGCCCACTCGCGAAGGGTCGTGCCGGGCTAGAGGCCCTGCGCCAGGCGGTAGTAGGCCTGGTTCCAGCGCACCTCGTTGGCGAAGCCCTTGAGGGTGGTGTCGGCGTCGATGGTGAGCAGCTCGGTCTTCGCGATCGCCGCGAAGTCCTCGAACACCTCGATGCCCACGGCCGTCGACATCACGGTGTGGTGCGCGGCCCCGGCGGTCAGCCAGGCGGCGGCGGAGGTCGCGAACGACGGCTCCGGGCGCCACACCGCGCGGCCCACCGGAAGGTTCGGCAGCGGGGCGCGAGGCTCCACGACCTCCACCACGTTGGCCACGAGGCGGAACCGGTCGCGCATGTCGCTCATCGCCACCACCACCGCGGGGCCGGGGTCGGCCGTGAACACCAGGCGCACCGGGTCGTCTTTGCCGCCGATGCCGAGCGGGTGGATCTCGAGGGTCGGCTTCGCCGTGGTGAGCGACGGGCTCACTTCGAGCATGTGGGCGCCCAGGATCGTCTCGGCTCCCTCGACCAGGTCGTAGGTGTAGTCCTCCATCAGCGACGCGCCACCGGGCAGCCCGGCGCCCATCACGTTGGCGGCACGCACGAGGATGGCGGTCTTCCAGTCGCCCTCGGCGCCGAAGCCGTAGCCCTCGGCCATCAACCGCTGCACGGCGAGGCCAGGCAGCTGCTTGAGCGAACCGAGGTCTTCAAAGCTCGTCGTGAACGCGCCGAAGCCGCCCGCCTCGAGGAACGAGCGCAGGCCGAGCTCGATCGCGGCGCCATCGCGCAGGGACTGGTGCCGGTCACCGCCCTTGCGCAACTCGGGCACCACGTCGTAGAGCTCTTCGTACTCGGCCACGAGAGCATCGACATCCGTCTCGCTCGCCGCGTCGACCGCCTCGGCCAGCTCGTTGACGCCCCAGGTGTTGACCTGCACCCCGAACCGGATCTCGGCCTCGGTCTTGTCGCCTTCGGTCACCGCCACGTAGCGCATGTTGTCGCCGAAGCGTGCGAGCTTGAGTGTCTTGACGGCCTGCCATCCGGCCGACGCGCGCGCCCAGTCGGCGATCTGCTGCTGCACGATCGGGTTCGACGCGTGACCCACCACGGTCTTGCGCGCCACGCTCATGCGGGTCTGGATGTAGCCGAACTCGCGGTCACCGTGGGCCGCCTGGTTCAGGTTCATGAAGTCGAAGTCGATGTCGGCGTAAGGCAGCTCGACGTTCGCCTGCGTGTGCAGGTGCAGCAGCGGCTTCTGCAGGGCGTCGAGTCCGGCGATCCACATCTTCGCGGGGCTGAAGGTGTGCATCCACGCGATGACGCCGATCACCTTGTCGTCGGCGTTCACGTCGAGGGCGGCGCGGCGGATGGAGTCGCTGTCTTTCAGCACCGGCTTCCACACGATCTTCACAGGGATGACCGATGCGTCGTCGAGCGTCGCCGCGATCTGCTGCGACTGCTCGGCGACCTGGCGGAGGGTCTCTTCGCCGTAGAGGTTCTGGCTGCCGGTGAAGAACCAGATCTCATAGGGTTCGAGGGTGGTGGGGAGAGTGCTCAATTCAGTGATCCCGTCGGGTCTTGTCCGTAGACGTTCTGGTAGCGGTTGAAGAGGGAGTCGATGGCCTCGGCCGGAATGGGCTGAGGTTCGCCGAGCTGGCGGGTGAGAAACACGGTGCGGGCGACGTCTTCGACCATCACGGCGGCCTTGACGGCGTCGCGCGCGTTCTTGCCGATGGTGAAGGGGCCGTGATTCTTCATCAGCACCGCCCGCGAGCGGTGGCCCTTCAGCGTCTCGACGATGCCGCGGCCGATCGAGTCGTCGCCGATGATGGCGAACGGTCCGATCGGCACCTCGCCGCCGAACTCGTCGGCCATCGCCGTGGTGACGCACGGGATCGACTCACCGCGCGCCGCCCAGGCCACCGCGTAGGGGGAGTGGGTGTGCACCACACCACCGACGTCGGGCATGTTGCGGTAGACGTAGGCGTGCGCCGCGGTGTCGCTCGACGGCGACCGGTCGGAGCCTGGCGTGCCCGGGATGACGGCGCCGTCGAGGTCGCAGAGGATCATGTTCTCGGCCGCGAGGTCGTCGTAGTCGACGCCCGAGGGCTTGATGACGAAGAGGTCGGCCCCGGGCACGCGGCCCGAGATGTTGCCGCCCGTCCACACCACGAGTCCGTAGCGGGTGAGTTGCGCGTGCAGCTTCGCGACGTCGGCGCGCACGGCGTCGATCGAGGCGGCGAGCTCGGGCGAGGGGGCGAAGGGGGCTCCGGATGCCGCGGGCGCGGTGGTCGCGGACACCGGGGTGTCGAGGTCGTCGAGTGGTGTCACTGGGCGGCTCCTTGTGGGTGGGGGGTGGGGGTGGACGAGGTGGGTGTCGTTGGTGGGGGTGGTGGGTGTCGCTGGTGGGTGGTGGATGGTGGGTGTCGTTGGTGGGGTGGCGGGGGTCGTTTGGCGTGGTGGCGGGGGCCGCTGGTTTGGGTGGCGTCCGGTTACAGCGCGTCGACCGCGGCGCGCTCGACGGCGAGGCCGGCGTGGTAACGGTCGAGGTAGGTGGTGAACCCGGCGACGTCGGCCGGGTCGGGGGCCGCGGTCTCGAACGTGGTGCCGGCGAACACGTGGTCGCGGAGGTAGCGGTCGAGCGCCAGCCCGTCGAGGCCGGCTGCGGCGGGGGTGGCGGCATCCGGTGTGCTCGTCGAGGTGGTGGTGGCGGCATCCGGAGCCCCCGTCGATGCGGTGGCCCGGGCGACCGACGACGCGTAGGCGGCCAGCACGGCGATGCCCCACGCGCCGCCCTCCGAGGCGGTGGCGGCGACCGAGACGGGGGCGTCGAGGGCGCCGGCGAGGAAGCGCTGGGCCACACCCGCGGTGCGGAACATGCCTCCGTGGGCGAACATCTGGTCGAGCGTGACGTTCTCGTCGGCGAGCACGCGCATGCCGAGGGCGAGGGTGCCGAACACGCCGTAGAGCTGCGCGCGCATGAAGTTTGGCAGGGTCAGGCGGCTGTCGGGGGTGCGCACGACGAGTGGGCGGCCCTCGGTGAGTCCGGCGATGGGTTCGCCGGCGAGGTGGTTGTAGGCGAGGAGTCCGCCCGCGTCGGGTTCGCCGGCGAGCGCCTCGCGGAACAGCACGTCGAACACGCGGTCGTCGTCGATGGGCGAGCCGGCCGCGGCGCTGAAGCGGCCGAAGAGTGCGGCCCACGCGGCGAGCTCGCTGGCGCCGTTGTTGCAGTGCACCATCGCCACGGCGTCGCCCGCCGGGGTGGTGACGAGGTCGAGCTCGTGGTGAACCTCAGCGAGGGGGCGCTCGAGCACGACCATCGCGAAGATGCTCGTGCCGGCACTGACGTTGCCGGTGCGCGGCGCGACCGAGCAGGTCGCGACCATGCCGGTGCCGGCGTCGCCCTCGGGTGGGCAGAGGAGTGCGCCGGGCTGGAGCGTTCCGGTCGGGTCGAGGAGCGCGGCGCCGTCGGCGGTGAGTTCGCCGGCGGATTCGCCCGCCACGAGCACGTCGGGCAGCAGATTCTCGAGGCGCAGCCCGGGCGCCGCCTGGGCGACGAGCTCGTCGTAGCGCTCGACGAGTTCGGCGTCGTAGTCGTTGGTCGACGAGTCGATGGGGAACATGCCCGACGCATCACCGACCCCGAGCACGTTGCGGCCGGTCAGCCGCTGGTGCACGTAGCCGGCGAGGGTGGTGATGCCGGCGAGCTGCTGCAAGTGCGGCTCCTGGTCGAGCACGGCCTGCTGCAGATGGGCGATCGACCAGCGCAGCGGGATGTTGACGCCGAACAGCTCGCTCAACTGCGCCGCCGCCGGGCCGGTGGTGGTGTTGCGCCAGGTGCGGAACGGCACGAGCAACTCGCCGTCGCCGTCGAGCGCGAGGTAGCCGTGCATCATGGCCGAGACGCCGATGGCACCGAAGGTCGTGGGGGTCACGCCGTAGCGGGTCGCGACGTCGGCGACGAGGTCGGCGTAGGCGGCCTGGAGGCCCGACCAGACGTCGTTGAGCGAGTAGGTCCAGATGCGGTCGACGAACTGGTTCTCCCAGTCGTGGCTGCCGACCGCGAGCACCACCGAGGGGTCGTCGCCGATGAGGCAGGCCTTGATGCGGGTGGATCCGAGTTCGATGCCGAGCGAGGCGCGGCCCGCGGCGATGGCGGCGGCGGCGTTGGTGCGGGCGGCGGGGGTGGCCTCGTCGGCGGGGGTGTCTAGCTCGGCGGGTGACTCGCTCATGGGCGACGGGGCTCCTTCGGCTCGCTGCATGTGATCGATCACATTTCGGATCGAGTGTACGACATCCACCTGCGAGACGAAAGCCGCCTCCCTGACGAAAGTCTCGGTCGCCCGGCTACTCGGGCCGCGCGGAGGAGGCGCGGTCGACGAGCGAGGGGTCGACCGACGGGGGCGCTGCTTCGTCGCCGAGCAGCTGGGCGACGCAGCGGCGCCCGAGCTCGTCGAAGTCCTGCCGCACGGTGGTGAGCGGCGGCCAGAAGTGCTCGGCCTCGGGGATGTCGTCGAATCCCACGACGCTCATCTGGCGCGGCAGGTCGAGCCCGGCGACGTGGAAGGCATGGATCAGCCCGAGCGCCATCTGGTCGTTCGACGAGAACACCGCCGTCGTTCCGCTCTCGAGCAGCCTGGGCGACGCCCGAAAACCCGAGGTCGCGCTCCAGTCGCCGTCGACCACCGCCGTCGCGGTCAGGCCGTTCGCCGCCATCTCAGCCTCGAAGCCCGCGAGCCGAGAGGATGCGTCGACCCAGTCGGCGGGGCCGGCGACGTGCGCGATCCGACGGTGGCCGAGCGCGATCAGGTGGGCGGTCGCCATCCTCGCGCCGTCGACCTGGTCGAGTGCGAGTTCGACGGGCGGGCTAGGGGTGGTGCCGGGGTCGGCGGACGGAACGGCATCGGTCGCGCCGGCCGACGCCGCGGCCGCGGCATCCGGGTCGCCTGCCGGCAACGTGCCGAGTCGTTGCAGCGTGACGTAGGGGATGCCGAACGACCGCGTCGACAGCGCGGCCAGCACGTGCAGCTGTGGTGCGACCACCACGAGACCCTCGACCGACAGATCGGCGAGGTGGTTGAGGGCTTCGTCGATGGAGGCCTGGTCGGATCCGTCGGCGTTCGCGATGTTGACGCTGTAACCGCGACTCCGAGCGGCGGCTTCGACGCCGGCGATGCTCGACGCCGGTCCGTATTCGCCGCTCGAGGTCGAGAGGATGCCGATGATGCGCGATCGGCTGGTCACGAGCGCCCGGGCCGCGAGGTTCGGCCGGTAGTTGAGGGCGGCCATCGCGTCGAGCACCTTCTGCTTCGTCGCCGGGCGCACACTCGGATGCTCGTTGAGCACCCGCGACACCGTCTGGTGCGAGACTCCGGCCGCCTTCGCCACGTCGAACACGCTCGCCGCGCGCGGCCGCGCCGCCTCGGAATTGCGTTCGAGCGTCATGCCTCGATTATGCACGCCGCCCTCGTCGCCCCACCTCGCGCACAGTCCGCGGCCCCGGATGCCGCCGCCCGCGCGCCCCTCACCCCGCCCGACCCCGCCGTCAGGAGGCCGACCCGCCCTCGGGAGGCCGCAGCGGCCTCCCGACGGCGCGGCAGTCCTCTGCGGCCTCCCGAGGGAGCCATGGACTCCTGCTGCCTCCTGAGCGTGCTCAAGACGCAGCGCCGACTGAAGCGGTTCACCACATCGGCGCAGCATCGGGAGGCCGATCGGTGCTCGGGAGGCCCCAGCGGCCTCCCGACGGTGCCAGAGTCTTCTGCGGCCTCCCGAGGGTACCGGCGAGTCGACCGTCGGCCGAACCCCTCGGCGCCATTCGCCGACGTCCTCGTCGCGCCTTCGGGCGGCCAATCGGTCGTCGGGAGGCCGTCGTGGCCTCCCAACGGCGGGTCGGGCGCCCTGCGGCCTCCCGACACCACAGCCGCGGAGCCGCCGGGAGGTTCAGTTCGAGCGCGCCAACGGGGAGTCTGTCGGGGCTTTCGCCCGCAGAGCTTCGCGGTCGATCTCTTCAGCACCGGCACCAGCACCACCGGCACCAGCACTACCACCAGCCCCCGCGCCCCACCGCTGCCCCCACGCCACGAGCGGCTGCAGCGACCGCATCAGGTCGGCGCCGCGCTCGGTCAGGTGGTACCTCACCTGCACGGGCGTGGTCGCGATCACCGCCCGCTGCAGCAGGCCCGCCTGCTCGAGCTCCTTGAGGCGCTGCGAGAGCAGCCGGTCGCTGAGCCCGGTGACGGTGGCGAGAATCTCGGTGAACCGTTCGGCGCCCTGCGCGACCGCCAGCAGGATGCCTGAGCTCCACCGCTTTCCGACCAGTTCGACCGACGACTGGAACCGTCGGCACTCCGCGTCGTCGATGTGGTGCCATTCATTAGTCACTCACCTATAGTAAGTCACTAACGGCGTGTTTGGTCACAGGCCGATCCACGTCGCATGCTGGTGGCATGCCTCACTACGGTCACCGCCTGCAGTTCGGAACCTTCATCACCCCCGCGAACAACCCGCCGGCCGCTGCCGTGACCCGCGCCCAGCTCAGCGAGCAGCTCGGCTACGACCTGGTGACCTTTCAAGACCACCCCTACCAGCCCGGCTTCCACGACACCTGGACCCTCATGACCTGGGTCGCCGCCCAGACCGAGCGCATCCACATCGCACCCAACGTGCTCAACGTTCCGCTCCGCCCGCCGGCGGTCACCGCGCGCGCCTCAGTGAGCCTTGACCTGCTCTCGGGAGGCCGCTTCGACCTCGCGCTCGGCGCCGGCGGGTTCTGGGACGCCATCGCCGCCATGGGCGGAACACGCCTCACCCCCGGCCAAGCCGTCGACGCCCTCAGTGAGGCGATCGAC
Organism: Herbiconiux daphne; assembly: GCF_024979295.1. Taxonomy (GTDB): domain Bacteria; phylum Actinomycetota; class Actinomycetes; order Actinomycetales; family Microbacteriaceae; genus Herbiconiux; species Herbiconiux daphnes. Next base: position 892,161 of record NZ_JANLCJ010000001.1, read on the forward strand.
GTCATCCGGGGCATCTGGAACGTCGGCGACCGCAGCCCCCTCCGCGTGCCCGGCGACGTGCACCATGTCGACGGTGCCAAACGCGGTCCCGCCGCAGCCCACGAGATCCCCATCTGGATCGGCGCCCTGAAGCCCCGGATGCTGCGGCTCACCGGGCGCAAAGGCGACGGCTGGCTCCCGTCGCTCGCCTACCTGCAGCCCGGCGATCTGCGGCGCGGACAGGCCACCATCGACGAGGCGGCGACGGATGCCGGGCGCGACCCGCGCGAGATCCGCCGGCTCCTCAACATCGGCGGCCGGTTCTCGCCCGTGAGCGGCGGCATGCTCGACGGCCCGGCCGCGCAATGGGTGGAGCAGCTGCTGCCGCTCGTGCTCGAGGAGGGCATCGGCACGTTCATCCTTGCGTCGGACGACGCCGCCGTGATGCAGCAGTTCGCGCTCGAGGTGGCACCGGCGCTGCGCGAGGCGGTCGAACGTGAACTCGGCGTCGACAGCACCGTCGAGCGCCGGGTGCGCAACTCCATCGCGCTCGCCCGCCGTCGTGAGGGCATCGACTACGACGCCGTGCCGGAATCGCTCGCCGCCACCGTGATCGAGCCGGGCGACCTCGACTTCTCGCGCGTGCGCTCCACCTACATGCGCGGAGGGTCGCCCGGACTGGTGTTCCAGGTGCGGTCGGTCGACGAGGTCGTCGAAGCGCTGGCCTTCGCCCGAGCGCATCCCGACGTTCCCCTCGCCGTGCGCTCCGGCGGCCACGGCATCAGCGGCCGTTCGACCAACGACGGCGGCATCGTGATCGACCTCTCCAAGCTCAACGCGATCGAGGTGCTCGACGAGGCCTCGAAGCGGGTGCGCCTCGAACCGGGCGCCCGCTGGATGGACGTGGCCGCCGAACTCGGCCGGCACGGCTGGGCGCTCAGTTCGGGCGACTACGGGGGAGTGGGCGTGGGCGGGCTCGCCACGGCGGGCGGCATCGGCTGGCTGGTGCGCGAGCATGGTCTCACCATCGACCATCTGCGCGCCGCGACCGTGGTGCTCGCCGACGGATCGGTCGTGCGGGCGAGCGCCGACGAGAACCCCGACCTGTTCTGGGCGGTGCGCGGTGCGGGCGCCAACTTCGGCATCGTGGTGTCGTTCGAGTTCGAGGTCGACGAGGTCGGCGACCTCGGCTGGGCCCAGCTCGCGTTCGACGCGAGCGACACCGCCGGTTTCCTCGAGGCGTGGGGAGCGCAGGTCGAGGCCGCCCCACGCGACCTCACGAGCTTCATGATCATGGGCCGTCCGCGCCCGGGGCAGCCGGCCGTGGCCCAGGTGCTCGCCGTGGTCGACTCGAGCGACCCCGAGACCATCATCGAGCGCCTGCAGCCGCTCGCCGAGATCGCCCCGCTGCTCGATCAGTCGGTGCAGCTGATTCCCTACTCGGGCATCATGGCCAACGCGCAGGGCGGCGACCACGACGGGCAGGGCGACCCCGTCGCACGGTCGGGACTGATCGAGCACATCACACCCGAGTTCGCGGCCGCGGCCGAACGGATGCTGGCCACCGGCGCCGTGTACTTCTTCCAGATCCGTGCGGTGGGCGGGGCGGTCGCCGACGTCGACCCGCACGCCACCGCCTACGGCAACCGCTCGGCCAACTTCGCCGTCGTCGCCTTCGGCTCGAATCGCGATCGCCTCGACGTGCTCTGGGACGACCTCGCCGAACATTTCGACGGACTCTACCTGAGCTTCGAGACCGACCTGCGGCCCGAGCGCATCGCCGACGCGTTCCCGCCGGCCACACTCGAGCGGCTGCGCGCCCTCAAAGAGCGCCTCGACCCGCAGAACGTCTTCCGCGACAACTTCAACGTCGTGCCGCGCCTCATGCAGGGCTGAGCCTCAGCGGATCGAAGCCCCGCTCATTCAGCGCAGCGGGTCGTCGCTCTCGCTGCGGCGCTGGGTGACCTGCTGCCCGTTGGCCGGGTCGATGCCGGTGCGCGTGGTCGACACCGACTGCCGGCGGCGCAGCAGGAACACGAGCCCGATGATCAGGATCACGAGGCCGGCCGCCATGAAGATGTAGCCGACGAGGTCGAGGTTGATCCACTCCACCTCGAAGTTCAGCGCAAACGTCAAGATGGCGCCGATCACGATCAGCGCGATTCCGCCTCCGATACTCATGCCCTCACCGTAGCCCCCTCGGCCCGCGTTCTGCACCCCCTCCTGACGCCGGCATCGCGTTCACGAGGCCCGCATCGCGTCGGCGGCCGCGACGAGCACGTCTTCCGACCCGGCGTAGATGCCCTCCGCCCGAGGCCAGTGGGTGATCACGTCGGTGAAGCCGAGCTCCTCCGCCCGCCGCGACGAGTCGGCGAACGCGCTCGCCGACTCGAGCGCATAGACGGCGCTGGAGTCGAGCGACAGGTAGCGGTCGATCGATCGGGGGTCGCGACCGGATGCCGCCGCCGCTTCATCCAGCCGGTGCGACAGCTCGGCGACCCCACGCCACCACGCGTCGCCCGTGAGTCTCTCGTCTCCCGTGGTCACCCACCCCTCGCCGAATCGGGCGACGAGTGCAAGCCCCTTGGGCCCGTTGGCCGCGACCACGAACGGCAGCCGCGGCGACTGCGCCGGGGCTCCGACCATGCGTGCCTCGTGCGCCGTGAACCACGAGCCGGCACTCGAGATGCCGGAGGAGCCGGGCTGCTCGAAGCGCAGCAGTTCGTCGAGCATCGTCACGAACTCGGCGAACCGCTCGTGGCGCTGGCGGGGCGTGAGCTCTTCTTGGCCCAGCACGAATGCGTCGAACCCCGTGCCGCCCGATCCGACCCCGAGCGTGAGCCGCCCGCCCGCGATGTCGTCGACGGTGGCGAGTTCTTTGGCGAACGGAACTGGGTGCCGAAAGTTGGGCGAGGCCACGAAGGTGCCCAACCGGATGCGTTCGGTCACCATCGCCGCCGCCGTGAGCGTGGGCAGGGTGGCCCCCCAGGGCTGGTCGGCGAGCGAGCGCCAGGAGAGGTGATCGTAGGTCCAGGCGTGATCGAAGCCGAGTTGCTCGGCGAGCACCCATTTGCGGCGGGCCTCGGGCCAGGGGTCTTGGGGCAGGATGACGATTCCGTGTCGCATGCGACGAGTCAAGCACCCGGCGCCGACACCGTCGACGTCAGGCTCGTTTCGCCTCGGCCTCGTCGAGGGCGAGGTCTTCTTCGAGTTCCTCTTCGTCGGCGGCATCCACGGCTCTGATCGAACCGGTGAGCGTCTCGTCGCCCGCGCTGCCGAACACCAGGCGGGGGCGCCGGCGTTCCCCGAAGCGCACGCGCAGGTGGCGGTGCCGCACGAGCCAGACGAGGCCCACACCGAACGCGGCGAACCCGGCGATGGCGGCCACCCCCAGGGCCCAGCGCGGGCCGAGGGTGTTCGCGATCGCGCCCACGAGGGGTGCGCCGATCGGCGTGCCGCCCATGAAGATGGCCATGTAGAGGGCCATCACGCGGCCCCGCATCATCGGATCGGTGGTGGTCTGCACGGTGCCGTTCGCCGTGGTCATCAGAATCTGGCCGCAGAAGCCGATCAGCACGAGGGTGCCGGCGAACACCCAGTAGCCGGGAGACAGCGCAGCGGCCAGAGCGCTCACGCCGAATCCCGCCGTGGCGAGGAAGACGAGTCGCACCCGCGGCCGGTCGCGGCTCGCCGACACGAGCGCCCCGGCCACGGAACCGACCGCCATGATCGACGACAGCAGGCCGAAGCCGGCCGAGCCCTGGCCGAAGGTCACGGTCGCCATGGTCGAGGTGAAGATCTGGTAGTTGAAGCCGAACGTGCCGATGATGAACACGATCACGAAGATGATGACGATGTCGGGTCGGCCGCGCACGTAGCGGAAACCCGCCAGCAGCTGCCCCTTTTGCCGCGGCGCCTTCGCCATCAGCTGGGCGGCGCCGATGCGGATGAACTTCAGCGACACCACCACCGCCGCGAACGTCAGGGCGTTGATCATGAACACCCAGCCGGCGCCGATCACCGCCACCAGCACCCCGGCGATGGCGGGCCCGATGGTGCGCGCCGCGTTGAACGACGCCGAGTTGAGCGCCACGGCGTTCGACACGTTGGCGCCCGAGACGAGCTCGGCCACGAAGGTCTGGCGCACCGGCGCGTCGATGGCTGAGGCGACGCCGAGCAGCAGCGCGAAGACGTAGACGATCCAGAGCTGCGCCACCCCGGCAAGCACGATGATGCCGAGGCCGGCTCCGAGCACGCCCATCGCGATCTGCGTGGCCATCAGGGTGTGCCGCCGGTTCAGGCGATCGGCGATCAGGCCCGACACCGGCACCAGCAACAGCTGCGGCCCGAGTTGCAGGGCCACCGTGATGCCGAGCGCGGCCGCGTCGTGGTCGGTGAGCTCGGTGAGCACGATCCAGTCCTGAGCGGTGCGCTGCATCCAGGTGCCGACGTTCGACACGAGCGCACCGGCGAACCAGATGCGGTAGTTGATGCTCGCCAGCGAGCGGAACATCGCGCTCACCCGACACCTCCGGCCGGTCGGCTGACGGGCGCCGTCACTGTTCGAGCACCTTTCGGATGACGCCGGCGGCCGACTCCAGGGTGGCGCGCTCGGTCGCGGTCAACGCGGCGAGCCGCCGGTCGAGCCAGGCGTCGCGACGACGGCGGGTCTCGGCGACCACCGCATGGCCGGCATCCGTCACCGACACGATCACCTTGCGGCGGTCGTCGCCCGACGGCGTACGCGCGATGTAGCCCGCGCTCTCGAGGGCGTTGAGGGTGCGGTTCATCGAGGGCGGCGACACGTGCTCCCAGGCGGCGAGGGCGTTCGGGGTCTGCTCGCCGTTGCGCGAGAGGTAGGCGAGCACGCTGGTCTGCGACTCGCTCAGTTCGTCGTCAGCCTTCTCGAGCCGGATGCGCCGGGCCAGCCGCAGGGTCGCGTTGCGCAGGTCACTGCTGAGCGAGAGGGCGGGGGCGGTTTCAGGCATGTAGTTAGCATACGCTCATTAGCCTTGCTAACGAAATGGTCGTGGTGGCGCTGTGCGCTCCGCGAACGCAGCCGATTGCCGGGCTCGACCGGTTAAACTGGGTGCACGATGGCTACTTTTGGAAATCTCTCGGACCGGCTCGCCGAAACCTTCAAGAACCTGCGCACGAAGGGAAAGCTGAGCCCCGCGGATGTCGACAGCACCGTGCGTGAGATCCGTCGCGCCCTGCTCGATGCCGACGTCGCCCTCGAGGTCGTGAAGGACTTCACCGGCAAGGTGCGCGAGCGCGCGCTCGGCGACGAGGTCAACCGCGCGCTGAACCCGGCGCAGCAGGTGGTGCAGATCGTCAACGAAGAACTGGTCGAGATTCTCGGCGGGCAGCAGCGCCGCCTCGAATTCGCGAAGAAGCCGCCGACCATCATCATGCTCGCGGGCCTCCAGGGCGCCGGAAAGACCACGCTCGCGGGCAAGCTCGCCAAGTGGCTGGCGAAGGAGGGGCACACGCCCATCCTCGTCGCGGCCGACCTCCAGCGCCCGAACGCGGTGAACCAGCTGCAGATCGTGGGCGGCCAGGCCGGCGTGCCGGTGTTCGCGCCCGAGCCCGGCAACGGCGTCGGCAACCCGGTGCGCGTGGCGAAAGACTCCATCAAGTTCGCCATCGACAAGCAGTACGACACGGTCATCGTCGACACCGCGGGTCGCCTCGGCGTCGATGCCGAGATGATGAAGCAGGCTGCCGACATCCGCAAGGCCGTCGACCCCGACGAGGTGCTCTTCGTCATCGACGCGATGATCGGCCAGGATGCCGTGGCCACGGCTCGCGCCTTCCAGGAGGGCGTCGACTTCACCGGCGTCGTGCTCACCAAGCTCGACGGCGACGCCCGCGGTGGTGCGGCTCTCTCGGTGGCCTCGGTCACCGGCCGCCCGATCATCTTCGCCTCGACGGGCGAGACGCTCGACGACTTCGAGCCGTTCTACCCCGACCGGATGGCGTCGCGAATTCTCGATCTCGGCGACATCCTGTCGCTGATCGAGCAGGCGCAGTCGGCGTTCGACGAAGACGAGGCACGCAAGGTCGCCGAGAAGTTCGCGACCGATTCGTTCACGCTCGAAGACTTCTTGAAGCAGATGCAGCAGCTGCGCAACGTCGGCTCGATCAAGAAGATGATGGGCATGCTGCCCGGTGCCGGCGGCCTCAAGCAGCAGCTCGAGAACTTCGACGAGAAAGAGATCGTGCGCACCGAGGCGATCATCCAGTCGATGACCAAGGCCGAGCGGCAGAACCCCAAGCTGCTGAACGGTTCGCGGCGGCTTCGCATCGCGCGCGGATCGGGAATGACGGTCACCGACGTCAACCAGCTCGTGCAGCGCTTCGACCAGGCGTCGAAGATGATGAAGACCGTGGCCAAGGGTGGCGTGCCGAACGTGCCCGGGATGGGGCCCATCCCCGGCGCCGGGTTCGGCGGCGGCCGCGGCAAGCAGCAGCCCAAGAAGAAGGGCTCGCGGTCGGGCAACCCTGCCAAGCGCGCGGCCGAGAACGCGGCGCTCGCCTCGGGGCAGAAGCCGGCGATCGCGGCCGGTTCGGGCGGGGGAGCGGGCTTCGGTCTCGGCTCCAAGCCCGCCGAGGGCGCACCGGGCAACCCGAGCCCTGAAGAGCTCGAGGCGCTGCAGCGGTTCCTGCGCTAGCGGTTCGGGGCGTGGCGCGCCGGGGCATCATGCGTGCCTAGGCTGGAACCATGACAACCCCCTCTTCTCGGCCGGTCCGCATCGGCGTGCAGATCGCTCCCCAGCACTCCTCCTACCAGACCATTCGCGACACCCTCGCCGAGCTCGAAGACCTCGGCGTCGACATCGCCTTCAACTGGGACCACTTCTTCCCGCTCTCGGGTGACCCCGACGGCCTGCACTTCGAGGGCTGGACGATGCTGGCCGCCTGGGCCGAGCAGACCTCGCGCATCCAGTTCGGTCCGCTCGTGACCTGCAACAGCTACCGCAACCCCGACCTGCTGGCCGACATGGCCCGCACGGTCGACCACATCTCGGCGAAAGACGGCGGGGTCGGCCGCCTGGTCTTCGGCATCGGCTCGGGATGGTTCGAGCGCGACTACGACGAGTACGGCTACGAGTTCGGCACCGCCGGCCAGCGGCTCGACTCACTGTCGGAGGCACTGCCGCGCATCGAAGCGCGCTGGGCGAAGCTCAACCCGGCGCCCACGCGCGACATCCCCGTGCTGATCGGCGGTGGCGGCGAGAAGAAGACCCTGCGCATCGTGGCCCAGCACGCCGACATCTGGCACTCGTTCTCAGACACCGCGACCCTCGAGCGCAAGCTCGGCGTTCTCGGCGAGTGGGCCGAGAAGGTCGGCCGCGACGTCTCCGAGATCGAGATCTCGGTCGGCACCCGCGGAGCCCGCGGCGACGGCCTGCCCGACATGGACCGCCAGCTCGAACTCGGCGTCACCCTCTTCACCCTCGGAGTGACGGGCCCCGACATCGACATGCAGGGCGTGCGGGATCTGGTGAGGTGGCGGGACAGCGTGAGCTCATAGCTGTGCTGGCTGCCTCGGGGGCCGTGCTGCGCGCGGCCTCCTCGGGTCGCGCCGGTCCCCGCCCGGCGCGACGCGACATGTGAAGACGCGGTCGCTGCGCGGCCACGCCTTCACCTTGGGTCGTCGAGTACGGCCTGTTGCGTTCGATGCCGGCTGAAGTGTCGGAACGACGGGGCTAGTTCAATCCGTGGCGGAGTTCCTTGGTGAGGGAGGCGACTACCGCGCGGAGGCTGCCGCCGTTTTCTTCGGCCACGCGGAGTTGGCGCTGGTAGCTGGCGCCGTGGTCGAGGATCAGGTTGACCTGGTCGAGTTCAGCAGCGCAGCCGAGCCGTTCGGCGGCCGGGGCGAGGCGTTCGAGTTCGCCGCGCACGGCATCCGTCACCAGCTGTTCGTCGCCGGCGGAATTGAGGATGATCTCGGCATCCATTCCGTAACGGGCCGCGCGCCACTTGTTCTCGCGCACGAACCAGGGCTGCATGGTCGGCAGCTCCTCGCCGTCGTCGAGGCGCTGCGACATGTCGTCGACGAGGCACTGGATGAGGGCGGCGACGGCTCCGATCTCCTCGGGGCTCGAGAGTCCGTCGCAGGCGCGCATCTCGACCGTGCCCCACTGGGGGCTCGGCCGGATGTCCCACCGCACCTCGGTGTGGTCGCTGATCACGCCGGTGTGGATGAGGTCGTCGACGTACTCCTCGTAGTTCGCCCAGCCGCCGAACTGGTAGGGCAGGCCCGCCGTCGGCAACTGCTGGAACATCAGCGCGCGGTTGCTCGCGTAGCCCGTGTTCACGCCGCCCCAGAACGGGCTCGACGCGCTGAGTGCCTGCAGGTGCGGGTAATAGTTGAGCAGCGAGTTCACGATCGGCAGGGCCTTCTCGCGGTCGTCGATGCCGACGTGCACGTGGATGCCCCAGATCATCATGTTGCGGCCCCACCACTGGGTGCGGTCGATGAGCTTGTGGTAGCGCTCCTTGTCGGTGACGGTCTGCTCGAACCACTGGCCGAAGGGGTGCGATCCGGCGCACATGAGCTCGACGTCGAGGGGGTCGGTGATGGCCCGCACTTCGGCGAGCTGGGCCTGCAGATCCGCGACGCCGTCGGCGACGCGGTGGTGCACCCGGGTCACCAGCTCGACGGTGTTGAGCAGCAGTTCGCCCGTAATCTGGGGGTGCGGTTCGCCGTTCGGGCCCTGCAGCGTCTGGAGCACCTCGCCGGCCACCGACACCAGATCGCCGGAGCTGCGCTCGACCAGCGCGACCTCCCACTCGATGCCGAGGGTGGATCGTTCGGACTCGGCGAACCTGATCTGCATGGGAAACCCTTCGGAATTACCGCTTCGAGCGCGTTATCTGTCAGAATAGCCAGTCGAGTCCGTCCTCGCCCGACCCTCTAATCAGGCGGCACGGATTCCCTTAGAGCTTTTGCCGAGTGTGCCCCCACGCTCACGGCTGTCAGTTCGCCCACCTCAACATCACACAGGAGAATTGTGGCTGTCAAAATCCGTCTTAAGCGTCTCGGCAAGATCCGGGCGCCCTACTACCGCATCGTCGTGGCCGACTCGCGCACCAAGCGCGACGGTCGCGTCATCGAGGAGATCGGTCAGTACCACCCGACCGAGGAGCCCTCGGTCATCAAGGTCGACTCCGAGCGTGCGCTCTACTGGCTCGGCGTCGGCGCACAGCCGACCGAGCAGGTCGCCGCCCTTCTGAAGCTCACGGGTGACTGGGGCAAGTTCAAGGGCGACAAAGACGCCGTGTCGACCGTCAAGGTCAAGGGCGAGAAGGAAGCCTTCGTCGCCGACGAGAAGAAGAAGCCGGTCCTGAAGCCAAAGGCCGAGCCCAAGGCCGCACCGGTCGAGGCTCCCGCCCAGGCCGAGGCTGCTGACGCGACCGAGGCCGACGCCGCGGTCGCCGAAGACGCAGACAAGGCCTGACCTTGCTCGCTCCGGCTCTCGAGCACCTCGTCAAGGGGATCGTCGACAACCCCGACGAGGTGCGGGTCATCACGAAGAGCTCGCCGCGCGGCGAGGTTCTCGAGGTGCGCGTGCACCCCGACGACCTCGGCCGCGTGATCGGCCGCTCGGGTCGCACGGCGAAAGCGCTGCGCACCCTCGTCAGCGCGCTGGCCGACGGCAAGCGCGTGCGCGTAGACGTGGTGGACACCGATTTCTGAGAACAAGAAGACCCAACTCCGGGTCGGCCGCCTCACCAAAGCCCACGGGCTGAAGGGCGCGATCAAGCTGGAGCTGTTCACCGACGACCCGGAACGACGCTTCGTTCCGGGCGCGGTGTTCACCTTGCAGGTGCCTACCTCGTCACCGTGGCACGGCAAGTCGCTCGAATTGAACGAGTTGCGCTGGTACAACGGGCACCCGGTGGGATTCTTCAAAGACGTTGCCGACCGTTCCGCGGCGGAGGCGCTCGTCAAGGCGATCCTCTGGATCGACCTCGACGAGAACGCGACGTCTGACGAGGAAGACGCGTGGTACGACCACCAGCTCGTCGGGCTGAAAGTCGTGCGCGACGGCGTCGAGGTCGGCTCGGTCAAGCTCGTCGAGCACCTGCCGGCGCAAGACCTGCTCATCGTCAAGACTCCCGGGGGAGAGGTGATGGTGCCGTTCGTCAAGGCGATCGTGCCGTCGGTCGACCTCGCGGCGGGCATCGTGACGGTCACGCCGCCGGCGGGCCTCTTCGAGGAGCTGCCCGACGACCCCGACGACACCCCGCCCCCGGCGGACGAGGGCGCGACCCCCTCCGCCTGAGGCAGAAAAAGCTGCAAATAACGAAGACCGACCCCATATAGGGCGTCGGTCTTCGTTATTTGCAGCTTTTTTCGCGCCGCCCGTCATTATGTGAGCATGAATCAGGTTCTAGAGCGGCTCGCGATGGAAGGCGGGGTGGCATCGACCGTGCAGTTGCAGCTCGCCGGGGTGAGCCTGTCCGCGATAGGCCGGGCGATCCGCTCGGGCGAGATCCTGCGCCTGCGTTCGGGCTGGGTCGGCCTGCCGGACGGCCCGCCGGAAGTGCTGCGGGCCGTCCGCGTCGGCGGGCGGCTCAGTTGCCTCTCGGTGCTGCGGCACGAGCGGCTCTGGTGTGCACGCGACGATCGGCTGCACGTGCGGGTGGCGAACCGGGCGACTCACCTGGCCGCGCCCCATGACCGCCGCGTGCCGCTCGGCGACCCCGAGCGCTGGGGTGTCGTCGTGCACCGCTCCCGTCGCGCCTACGGTCTCGACGAGCCCGTCGGCCCGGTCGACACCCTCGAGTGGGCGCTGCTGCACTCCATCGCCTGCCAGAGCAAGGCCGACGCCATCGTCACCCTCGACTCGGCCCTCAACAAGAACCGCATCTCGCTCACTGATCTCGCCTTCCTCCTGGGCGAGCTGCCCCCGTCGTACCAGCGTTACCTCGACCTCGTCGACGGCACCTCGCAATCCGGCCTCGAGACCAAGGCGCGCCTCGGCCTGCACCGCTACAACATCCCCTACCGCACGCAGGTGCCGATCTCCGGGGCCGGTCGCGTCGATCTGCTCGTGGGAGACCGCCTCGTGGTCGAGCTCGACGGGCGCGAGTTCCATTCGACCAACACGGCCTACGACGAAGACCGTCGCCGCGACCTCGCGCTTCTCGAGCAGGGCTACCTCGTCGTGCGCCTCACCTACGACCAGGTGATGACGGAGTGGGGTCGCGTGATCGCCCTGATCCGCGCTCTGGTCGCGCGCGAGGAGCACCGCTGGAGCCCGCGACACCGGCGCGCGGGCCTCGCGGGCCCGGCGGCCTCCGCGATCTCGCCCTGAACGCCGCGGCTAGGCTTTGCGCATGCGCATCGACGTCGTCACGATCTTTCCCGAGTTCTTCGACGTGCTCGACATCTCGCTGCTCGGCAAGGCTCGCCAGACCGGCCTGCTCGACGTGACCGCCCACAACCTGCGGGAGTTCACCCACGACCGCCACCGCACCGTCGACGACACCCCCTATGGCGGCGGCGCCGGCATGGTGATGAAGCCGGAGCCGTGGGGCGAGGCGCTCGACACGATCCTCGGACCGACGGACGCCGCGGATCCCGTCACCGGCACGGGAGCCCCCGTGGTCATCTTCCCGTCACCGGCGGGCGAGGTGTTCACCCAGAAGATGGCGCGCGAACTCGCCGGGCGCGAGCACCTCGTGTTCGGCTGCGGGCGCTACGAGGGCATCGACCAGCGTGTCTTCGAGCACGCCGCCACCCGCGCCGAGGTGAGGCTCGTGAGCATCGGCGACTACGTGCTGAACGGGGGAGAGGTCGCGGTGATGGCGATGATCGAGGCGATCGGGCGGCTCATCCCGGGGGTCGTCGGCAACCCCGAGAGCCTCGTCGAGGAGTCGCACGAGGACGGGTTGCTCGAGTATCCGAGCTACACCAAACCGGCCCAGTGGCGGGGCCTCGAGGTGCCGCCCGTGCTGCTGAGCGGAAACCACGGCGCGATCGACCGCTGGCGCCGCGAACAGCAGCTCGAGCGCACGCGCCGGGTGCGGCCCGACCTGCTGCCGCCGGGCGCCGGCGACCCGGCGTAGCGACCCGCCAGAACGACCCGCCAGAGCCGCCGCCGGAACGACCCGCCGCAGGAGTGACCCGGCGACCCGTCCCTACGAACGGGCGGTCAGCACGAGCGGCCCCGACTCGGTGATGGCGACGGTGTGCTCCATGTGCGCCCCCGTCGAGCCGTCGGCTGAGCGCAGCGTCCAGCCGTCTTTGTCGGTGTAGATCTTGTCGGTGCTCTCGAGGAACCACGGCTCGATGGCGATGACGAGCCCCGGCCGCAACGGCAGACCGCGGCCGGCGCGGCCGTTGTTCGGCACGTGCGGGTCGCCGTGCATGGTGCGGCCAACCCCGTGCCCGCCGAAGTCGGTGTTGATGCCGTAGCCGGCCGCCGAGGCGACCGCGCCGATGGCCGCCGAGATGTCGCCGAGGCGTCCGCCGGGCTGAGCCGCAGCGATGCCGGCGGCGAGGGCCTCGGTGGTGACCTCGATCAACCGCGTGTCTTCGGGCGAGCGCGGGGTGCCCACGATCACGGTGAGCGCCGAGTCCGACACCCAGCCGTCGACGGAGGCCGCGAAGTCGAGGCTCACCACGTCGCCCTCCCGCAGCGCGTAGTCGAAGGGCAGCCCGTGCAGCACCGCGTCGTTCACGCTCGTGCAGAGCACCTTGCCGAACGGCGAGGCGCCGAACGACGGGTGGTAGTCGATGTAGCACGACTCCGCACCCCGGGCCCGGATCATGTCGTGGGCGATCTGATCGAGCTTCAGCAGGTTCACGCCCACCGCGACCCGCGCGGCCAGTTCGGTGAGCACCTCGGCGACGAACGCGCCGGCCGGACGCATCTGCTCGATCTCGGCGGGGGTCTTGAGCTCGATCATGATGCTCCTTTCATCGGGCGTCTTCGTAGCGCCCATGAAGACCCTACCGACCGGAGTCTCAGCGAACATCCGGAGTGGCTGCATACTCTAGTGGCGTGTTCATCCGTCGGGCTTTCTTCTACTGGCAGTTCCCCGCTGCGGTGATCCTCCCCGCCTGGATCCTGGTGGGCTGGGGAATCTTCGCCGCCACCTCCTGGCAGATCCTCGGCCTCATCGTCGGCGTCATGATGCTGACCGTCGGCATGCTGGCCACCGCGGGCCTCATCTTCGCCCGCAAAGACGTGCGCGCCGAGCGTGCCGTCTCGTGGCTCGATGTGGCCCTCCTGACCGTGCTGCACGGCCTCATCATCGCCGTCGGCTTCTTCACGCCCGCCACCGCGCTGCTCGGCACACTGAGCGTCATCGCCGTCATCGCCCTGTTCTGGTCGGGCATCATCCAGCTCGTGGTCGAGACCAGGCGCCGCGTGCGCACGGCGCTGGCGAACTTCGAGGCGCAGGCCGCGCGCATCCAGAGCCCTCCGCAGAAGCCCCGCATCGATGGCGAGTACATCGTCATCGAGACGAGCGATCGCCGCATCCCACCCCGCATCTGAGCGAGGCGAGCGGATGCCGCGGCAGCGCTTTGCGGCATCCGTGCGATCTGTGGCACAATTGACCCTTGTGCCACGGCCCGGCTCTGCCACAGGGGAGCCAGCAATCATCCGGCACATCACTTACCGACTTCAAAGCCGTGCTCGACCCGTGGCGGGCGCAGAATGCGAACAACAATGCATATCCTCGATTCCGTCGATGCGGCCTCGCTCCGCACCGACATCCCCGACTTCCGTGCCGGCGACACCGTCAAGGTGCACGTGAACATCGTCGAAGGTACGCGTTCGCGTATCCAGATCTTCCAGGGTGTCGTGATCGCCCGCAAGAACGAGGGCGTGCGCGAGAGCTTCACCGTGCGCAAGGTCAGCTTCCAGGTGGGCGTCGAGCGCACCTTCCCGGTGCACTCCCCGGTGATCGACCACATCGAGGTCGTCACCCGCGGTGACGTGCGCCGCGCGAAGCTTTACTACCTGCGCAACCTGCGCGGCAAGAAGGCGAAGATCAAAGAGAAGCGCGACGCGTAGCCTTTGAATTCGCCGCGTGCCGCGCGCACGCCGAGAGTTATCCTGAGCTCCCGACCACTACAGTGGTTCGGGAGCTCAGGTGGTTAAATGACAGAAACATCTCTGCCCTCACGGCAAGATCAGAAAGACGACCGACGCTCGAAGAGGTCGCGCAGTGCGTGGCTCTTCGCGCGCGATCTGCTGATCATCTTCGTGATCGCATTGGTCGCATCCGTTCTCATCAAGACCTTCTTGGTGCGTTCGTTCTACATCCCGTCGGGGTCGATGGAGAACACCCTCCAGATCGACGACCGCATCCTCGTCAACCAGCTCGAGCCGAAGGTGATGCCGCTCTCGCGCGGCGACGTCGTCGTCTTCAAAGATCCGGGCGGCTGGCTGCCCCCGGCCATCGAGGTGCAGAAGAACCCGGTCGCCGCCGCGCTCGACTGGGTGCTGCAGGGTGTCGGGCTCGCCGCCGACGACGCGAACGACCACCTCATCAAGCGCGTGATCGGCCTGCCCGGCGACCACGTGGTGTGCTGCAACGCGCTCGGGCAGATGTCGGTCAACGGCGTGCCGCTCGATGAGTCCGCCTACCTCAAGCTGCCCGACGGCGTCTCGGCCGTGTCGCAGGAGCCCTTCGACATCACCGTTCCCGCGAACTCGCTCTGGGTCATGGGCGACAACCGCTACAACTCCGCCGACTCCCGCTTCAACCAAGACAAACCGGGCAACGGCTTCGTGCCCGAAGACAACGTCGTCGGCCGGGCCGTGCTCGTCACCTGGCCGGTCGAGCACTGGACCTGGCTCGACAACTACGGCTCCGTCTTCAGCGGGGTTCCGGATGCCGCGGACGTGGCCGTCGAGGGGGCGGGGCCCTCGAGCACGACGCCGGAGCCCGCGCCGGCCGTCTCGTCGGCGGGGAGCCCGGAGTGATGACTCCCGTCGCCGACCCGACGCTCGCGTTCGAGCGCAAGCTGCTCGGCCGGCAGGACGGCGTGATCATCGGCTGCGACGAAGTGGGGCGCGGCGCTCTCGCCGGCCCGGTGGCGGTCGGGTTGTGCGTGGTCGAGGTGCGCCGGTCGACCCGCGTGCCGAAGGGCCTGCGTGACTCCAAGATGCTCTCCGAGCAGCGGCGGGAGGAGCTCGCGCCGGTCGCGGGCCGCTGGGGGGTCGCGCACGCGGTCGGCTACGCCTCGGCCTTCGAGATCGATGCCCTCGGCATCACCGCCTGCCTCGGGCTCGCCGGCCAGCGAGCGCTGACCGAGCTGATCGCCGCGGGGGTCGACGTGCAGTCCGCGACCGTGCTGCTCGACGGCAACTTCGACTACCTCTCGCGGGCGATCTCCACACCGCTCACGGTGCGCACCCGCATCAAGGCCGACCGCGATTGCGCGTCGGTCGCTGCCGCCTCTGTTCTCTCCAAGGTCGCCCGCGATCGCATGATGATCGAGCACGACGATGTGTTCCCAGGCTACGGTTGGGCGCGCAACAAGGGATATGGCAGCGAAGAGCACCGCAGCGGCATCCTGTCGCTCGGCGCCACCGATCTGCACCGGCACACCTGGCTGTCGAGCTTCGTCAACGGCGACCCGACTCCGATGCTCGACGGCTTCGAGGAATTCGACGCGGCGCGGGCCGACGGCTCCGCGGCCTAGACTGGAGCCACGATGGACGAAGACGAATTCGAAGACTACGACCGCGAGGTCGAGCTGGCCCTCTACCGCGAATATCGCGACGTGGTCTCGCAGTTCAAGTACGTGATCGAGACCGAGCGCCGGTTCTACCTCGCGAACGAGGTCGAGCTCGCACGCCGCGACACCGAGCACGACTTCTACTTCGAGCTCACCATGAACGACGTGTGGGTGTGGGACGTCTATCGTTCCGACCGCTTCGTGAAGTCGGTGCGCGTGCTGACCTTCAAAGACGTCAACGTCGAAGAGCTCTCGAGCAAAGACTTCGAGCTGCCGAAAGAACTCGCGCTCGACGAGTAGTCCGGCGGCTGCCCGACTTCTCCTGCACCACCTCGGGCAGGGCTAGAAGTTCTCCCCAGTTCGGCTCCTCCGCGCTATCCGCCCCTCCGCTCCCGCACCCTGGTGGCGGAGGTAGCCACATGAAGGCGAAAGACGAACTGGGTCGGCGCGGCGAGAAGCTCGCGGCCGACCATCTGACCGCATCCGGGTTCCGGGTGGTGGCCAGCAATTGGAGATGCCCGGTCGGCGAGATCGACATCGTGGCCTACGACGGCGCGGTGCTCGTGATCGTCGAGGTGAAGACGAGAACGACGGATGCCTATGGGCACCCCTTCGAGGCCATCACGCCGGCGAAGCTGCGGCGGTTGCATCTGCTCGCGGCCGCGTGGGTGGCCGCGCACGCGTCCGACGGCGAACGACATCGTGATGTGCGGGTCGACGTCGTCGGCATCCTGTGCCCGGCCGACGGCGAGCCCGTCATCAGCCACCTGCGCGCGGTGGTCTGATGGTCGCGCGCACTCTCTCGGTGGCCCTGCTGGGCATGACCGGCGCCGTGGTGGAAGTCGAGGCGCACATCGCCAACGCCATCCCGGGCTTCCAGCTCATCGGCCTGCCCGACGCGGCGCTCTCCGACGCGAAAGACCGTGTGCGGGCTGCCGCCGCGAACGACGGCTGCCCGTTGCCGGCGAAGAAGATCGTGGTGAACCTGTCGCCCGCGTCGTTGCCGAAGCACGGCTCCGCCTACGATCTGGCGATCGCCGTGGCCGTGCTGGCCGCCGAGGGCAGCATCGCGGCCGACGCGATCTCGTCGGTCGTGCATCTCGGCGAGCTCAGCCTCGACGGGCGGGTGCGGCCGATGCAAGGCGTTCTGCCGGCCATCGTCGCGGCGCGTGCGGCGGGCTTCCGCCGCTTCGTGGTGCCCCGGGGCAACGACGACGAGGCGCATCTGGTTCCGGATGTCGAGATCACGACGGTGGCATCGCTGCGCGACGCCCTCATCCACCACGGCGCCGAACTCGACCCGACGCCCGTCGAGCCCCTCGTGCAGCACCCGCGGGTCGATGTCGACCAGCCGGCGGGAGACCTGGGCGACGTCGTCGGCAATCCCGACGCGGTCGAGGCGCTCGTCGTGGCCGCGGCCGGAGGGCACCACTTGATGATGCTCGGGCCCCCTGGAGCCGGAAAGACGATGCTCGCGCAGCGGCTGCCCGGGCTGCTGCCCGACCTCGATCCGGAGCAGTCGCTCGTGGTGACGTCACTGTCGTCGCTGGCCGGTCGCCCGCTCAGCGGGCTCATCGTGCGCCCACCTCTCGAGTGCCCGCACCACACGTCGTCGGCGGCAGCGCTCGTGGGCGGTGGTTCGAAGCTGATCCGTCCGGGTGCCGCAGCGCGGGCCGCCCACGGCGTGCTCTTCCTCGACGAAGCCCCCGAGTTTCCCAGCTCGGTTCTCGACTCGCTGCGTCAGCCGCTCGAGTCGGGAACCATCACGATCCACCGGGCCAATGCCATCGCGCACTTCCCGGGCCGATTCCAGCTCGTGCTGGCGGCGAATCCGTGCCCGTGCGGGCAGTTCGGCACGAGCGACATCGCCTGCACCTGCACCCCGATGGCGCGGCGGCGTTATCTCGCCCGGTTGTCGGGCCCGCTGCTCGACCGGGTCGACCTGCAGTTGCGGGTCAACCGCGTGACGGCGTCGGCGATGCGGCTCGTGGCCGACGACGGGTCGCGCACCACTACAGCGGATGCGCGGGCCCGGGTGGAGGCCGCTCGGTCGGTGGCGCGAGACCGGCTGCGCGGCACTCCGTGGAAGACGAACAGCGAGGTGCCAGGATCGTGGTTCCGCGCCCGCGGGCGGCGACTGGCCGGTGGGGTGACGGCCGCCATCGATCGCGCCTTGGAACGTGGAACCCTCACCATGCGTGGCTACGACCGCGTGCTGCGTGTGGCGTGGACGATCGCCGATCTCGAGGGCGGGTCGGCCCCCACCGAGTCGCAGGTCGGCTGGGCGCTCTATCTGCGCAAGTCGGTGGCGGCATGAGCGTCTACGAGCTCGACACCGCACTGGTGCGGTCCTTGATAGAGAAGACGAGCGCTGCGGGGCCGGGCGTCGAGCTCGACGACGCGGCGATCGCACGGCTGTTCGCGACCGCGGCCTGGTCGCTGCTGGCCGAGCCCGGCGACGCCATCGCGGGGTTCGTGGTGGCGGCTCTCGGCGCCGATCGCGCTCTCTCGATGCTGATCGAGCAACGACAGCCCGAGGACTGGCTGGCGGCGCTGGCGGCTCTGCCGGCCGGCGGCCACGACCTGGCCGACGCCGACCTCGCGGGCGCGTTCGACCGGTGGCGACCTCGTCTGTCGTCGCGGCTCGTCGTGGCGGCGCTCCGCTCGGCGGCTCACTGCCGTGCCCGGCTGTTGAGCCCGGCCGACGATGCCTGGCCTCGGGGATTCGAGGCGCTCGGCGAGCACGCACCGTTGGCGCTCTGGGTGCGCGGCGACGTGCGGCGGCTGAACCATCCGGGCGGGTCGGTCGCGATCGTCGGCTCGCGCGATGCCACGAACTACGGCGAGCACGTGGCGATGGATCTCGCGTCAGGTCTCTGCGACCGCGGGTTCGCGGTGGTCTCGGGCGCGGCCTACGGCATCGACGGCATGGCCCACCGGGCCGCGATCGCGAGTCGCGGCACGACCATCGCCTATCTCGCCGGCGGGGTCGACCGGCTCTATCCCGCCGCCCACCACGATCTGCTGCTGCGCATCGAGGCGGTAGGGGCGATCGCGTCCGAGGTCGCGTGCGGAGCGGCGCCCACGAAGTGGCGGTTTCTGCAACGCAACAGGTTGATCGCGGCGGCGAGTCACGCCACGGTCGTGGTCGAGGCCGGGCGTCGGTCGGGCTCGCTCAACACCGCCGGTCACGCGGCGGCGATGGGGCGCCCGCTGGGCGCGGTCCCCGGGCCGGTGACGAGCGTCACCTCGGCCGGGTGCCACCGGCTGATGCGGGAGTTCGATGCGGTGTGCGTCACGTCGGCGGCCGAGGTGGTCGAACTGGTGCTCGGGCCGGTCGACGTGCCCTTGCCGGGCTTTCGCGAGGCCGAGTCCGGGGCTGACTCCGAATCGGTTCGGGTGCTCGACTCGCTGAGCCGTCGATCGGCACGCTCGACCGCCGACATCTCGCAGCGGGCCGGGATGTCGCCGCGAGCCGTCGCCGGCGTGCTCGGCGCCCTCGCCCTGGATGGCGCCGTGCGCGAGACGCCGATCGGGTGGACGAGAACGTGAGCGGGCGAGCGCGTGCTGAGTGTGGCGTACACCTGCGCGTGACCCCCGAGTTCCGAGCCGGCAACCTCGGTCTGCGACACTGGTGGTCATGTCTCAATACGGTGAGCCCCTGCACACGATCGTCCACATCAGCGACACGCACTTCCTCGCCGGCGAGAAGCCCCTCTACGGCACGGTCGACACCGACGCGACGTTGACGCAGGCGCTGCGCCAGCTCGAGAACTCGGGCATCCGCCCCGAGGCTCTCGTGTTCACCGGAGACATCGCCGACCTCGGTGAAGAAGACGCCTATCGGCGCATCCGGAGCATCGTCGATCCGGCGGCCGAGCGACTCGGTGCCCGGGTGCTGTGGGTCATGGGCAACCACGACGACCGGGCCCGGATGCGGGTCGACCTGCTCGACGAGGCGCCGCTGGGTGATCCGGTGGTGACGAGCATCCGCCTGGGCGGCCTGCGGCTGATCGCCCTCGACACGAGCGTTCCCGGCTACCACCACGGCGAACTCTCGGCCGAGCAACTCGCGTGGTTGCGGGCTGAACTCGCCGACCCGGCGCCCGAAGGCACGATCGTGGCGCTGCATCACCCGCCGATTCCGACCACCATCCCGCTCATGCCCATCCTCGAGCTGCAGCGTCAGAACGAACTCGCCGACGTCATCGCCGGCAGCGACGTGCGAGCCATTCTCGGCGGTCACCTGCACTACTCCACCACGAGCATGTTCGCAGGAGTGCAGGTCTCGGTCGCCGCCGCCACCTGCTACACGATGGATGTCGCCGCCGTGCGCGGTCGGCTCGCCGGCGTCGGCGGGGGACAGTCGTTCTCGATCGTGCACGTCTACGACGACCGCATCGTGCACTCCATCGTGCCCATCGGCGACTTTCCGGTGGTCTCGGGCTTCGACAACGAATTCGTCGACCGCGTCTACGCCCTCCCCGAAGCCGAGCAGCGCGAGGCCTTCTCGCGCCAGTCGCCGCCCGCCGCGACCTGACAGCCCCCGCCACGCAAGGCCGGCCCGTCATCCTCGCGGCGCGCCGACAGGGATTCTGCGTGGGCTCGCCCTGTGAGTGTGCGTCTGCACGAGTCGGCTAGGCCTCGAGACTGGCCAGGTGCGACGCCGGGTGCGCCGCGCGCCGCGTCGGGCGTCACGAACCGGCGGGCGCTCGGGTGCGCAGTGCGCCGCGCTGGGGCGTCGGGAATCGGCGGCTTGCCGGGTGGGTAGTGCGCCGCGTTGGGGCGTCGCGAATCGGCGGCTTGCCGGGTGGGCAGTGCGCCGCGTTGGGGCGTCGCGAATCGGCGGCTTGCCGGGTGGGCAGCGCGCCGCGTCGGGGCGTCGGGAATCGGCGGGTTGCGGGCATGCTGGGGGAGTGAAGATCTCGGACGCACGCGCCGACTACGGGCGCTACCTGCGACTCGAGCGCGGGTACTCGGAGCACACTGCGCGGTCGTACGACTCCGATCTCGCCGACCTCGAACGATTCGCCGCCGCTCGCGGTGTGGACGACGTGGCGCAGCTCGACCTCGACCTCTACCGGGACTGGCTCTGGGCCGCCTCACAACGGGAGCTCGCCAAGTCGACCCTCGCGCGCCGCTCCGCCACCGTGAAGACGTTCTCGGCGTGGTTGCGGCGTTCGGGCGCGATCGGGATCGACGCCGCCACGCGGCTGCGGGCACCGAAGCCCGACCGCACCCTTCCGCGCGTGCTCTCCAACGACTCCATGGGGGGCGTGCTCGACCATCTGCAACAGGCGGCACGCGACGGCGATCCCGTCGCTCTGCGCGACCTGGCCGTGGTCGAACTGCTCTACGCCTCGGCCCTGCGCGTCTCAGAACTCGTCGGCATCGACCTCGACGATCTCGATCTCGACCGTCGCACGGTTCGCGTGATCGGCAAGGGTTCGAAGGAACGCGTCGTTCCGTTCGGACAACCGGCGCATCTCGCCCTGGCGGACTACCTCGCGCGCTCGCGGCCAAACCTCCTGCAACGGCAATCCGCCGCGGTGCCGCCGTCCACCAGAGCCAGTGGGCGCGCCCTGTTCGTCGGGGTGCGGGGCGGACGTCTCGGAACCCGATCGGTCTACGAGCTCGTGGCACGACTGCTCGAATCGGTTCCCGGGACCGGTCCCGCAGGCCCGCACGCTCTTCGTCATACCGCCGCCACCCACCTGCTCGATGGGGGAGCCGACCTGCGGGCGGTGCAGGAGATGCTCGGCCACGCGAGTCTCGGCACCACCCAGATCTACACGCACGTGACCGTCGAGCGCCTTCGCGCCTCCTATCAGGCGGCGCACCCCCGCGCCTGAGCGCGCCGGCACCCTGGAGTGCCCTCTGCAGAGGCAGTAACACGGCCCGCGGAACGACGCCCACCAGTGACCGCGGGTTCAAATAGGCCTCGCCGAGCCTCACGCCGAAGTGCAGACACGCACTGCCACAATGACCGCCGACGGCCACCCTGCCGATCGGCTGACCTCGAGCGACCGGCGTTCCGACCGCCACACCCTCCAGCGCGATCACGGGTTCGACGCTCGACCGATAGCCATCCGGATGCTCGATCGCCACCACCGGTCGGCCGCCGACCGGTCCGGCGAACGCGACCACGCCGTCGTGCGGCGCCAAAACCATCGCGCCGGCAGCGGCCGCGAGGTCGGCACCTCGATGACCCGCGCTGTAACGGTCGGCCGGCGCCACGAACTCGGCCACCACTACCGCCGGCGCCACCACCGGCCATTGCCACTCCCGCCGGCCACCCGAGACCGCCGCACGCGCGATCCCGCCCGCCTCCGCATCGGCCGCCGCCGACCCCACCGGTGCCGCTCCAGCCGGCCCGGCGGCCCCGGCCGCCACCACCAGCGCCACCAACACCGCGCACCCCACCCCGACCCGCGCGGCCCACCCCGCCACTCGACGCACCACGCTCCACAGCTCCATGCCGCCTACCCTGGCGACGAGCCGCGCGCCGCGGAACGAGTTGGCCGCCATTGTGCACTATTCGTGCCAGGATCGATGTTGTGGGGGAGCGGACGGGAAGCCCGCGCCCCGGTACGACATCGGCACGAAGGAGTCCGTCATGACCACGAATGACCCTGGAACCGCCCGACCGACACCCAAGGCCGACGATCCCCACCTTGCCGGCAAGCTGCGCCGCAAGGTCATCGCCCTGTCGATCGCTGCGGCCCTCGGCGGGTTCCTCTTCGGTTTCGACTCCTCCGTCATCAACGGCGCGGTGAAGGCGATCGACGAGGACTTCGCTCTCGGCGACCTCCCGCTACTGTCCGGCTTCGTGGTCGCCTGTGCGCTGCTCGGCTGCGCGATCGGCGCCTATTTCGCAGGCCGGCTCGCCGACCGCATCGGCCGCATCCCGGTCATGCTCATCGGCGCCGGACTCTTCCTCGTCTCGTCGATCGGCTCGGGCTTCGCGTTCGCCGTCTGGGACCTCATCGCCTGGCGCGTCATCGGCGGTCTCGGAATCGGCATCGCGAGCGTCATCGCCCCGGCCTACATCGCCGAGATCGCGCCGAAGGCCGTGCGCGGCAGCCTCGCCAGCCTGCAGCAGCTCGCGATCACCCTCGGTATCTTCGCGGCCCTGCTCTCCGACACCCTGCTGCAGGGCGCGGCGGGCGGCGCCAACGAACCGCTCTGGTTCGGTCAGGACGCCTGGCGCTGGATGTTCATCGCCTGCGCCGTGCCCGCCATCGTCTACGGCCTGCTCGCCTGGCGGCTTCCGGAGTCCCCGCGCTATCTCGCCGGCAAAGACCGCAAGGAAGACGCGCGAAAAGTGCTCGCCAGCGTCATCCCGGCCAGCGAGGTCGACCCTGCCCTCGACGAGATCGAGAAGAGCCTGCGCGAAGACCGCGAGAACGCCCGCACCGCCAGCCTCCGCGGCAAGATGTTCGGTCTGCTCCCCGTGGTCTGGGTCGGCATCCTGCTGTCGATGTTCCAGCAGCTGGTCGGCATCAACGTCATCTTCTACTACTCCACCAGCCTCTGGAGCTCGGTCGGCTTCGACACCACGGACTCGAGCACGAGCTTCACCATCTCGGTGGTCACCAGCATCATCAACGTCGCCGTGACCTTCGTGGCCATCTTCTTCGTCGACAAGATCGGCCGCCGCCCCCTGCTGCTCACGGGTTCTGCCGGCATGGTGGTGTCGCTCGGCCTGATGGCGGTGGCGTTCTCGCAGTCGCAGCTCGTCGACGGCGCCCCGCAGCTGCCCGGGGCCTGGGGCCCGCTCGCCCTGGTGGGTGCGAACCTCTTCGTCATCTTCTTCGGCGCCACCTGGGGCCCGATCGTCTGGGTGTTGCTCGGCGAGATCTTCCCGAACCGCATCCGCGGCAAGGCGCTCGGTGTCGCCGCGGCGGCGCAGTGGCTGACCAACTTCGCCATCACCGAGACCTTCCCGGCGCTGTCGGCCTTCTCGCTCGCCTTCACCTACGGGCTCTACACGTTCTTCGCCCTGGTGTCGTTCGTGTTCGTGTTCTTCGCGGTGCCCGAGACCAAGGGCCGGTCGCTCGAGAGCATGGACAGCTTGAAGGTCGAACGCGGCCGCAAACGCGAGGCCGCCGCCACACCCAGCTGAATGGTATGATTCTCGGAGCACCTCGCATGTCGGGGTGACTACGCGTGCCCAATCGGCAGTCCGCATCCAATCGGTCCCTTTCTCACGAGGGGGTCGGATGCGCGCCGGGCACCAGGATTCGCGGCCACCGTCGCGAAGAGAAACCGAGAATGGCGTGCCCCCGGCCGTGGAGGCTGTGGCGCGCGCTGAGAACAGGAGACCGGCTCATGGCCGTCGTAACCATTCGCCAGCTGCTCGACAGCGGCGTGCATTTCGGGCACCAGACCCGCCGTTGGAACCCGAAGATGAAGCGCTTCATCTTCACCGAGCGTTCCGGCATCTACATCATCGACCTGCAGCAGTCGCTCGGCTACATCGACAAGGCCTACGACTTCGTCAAGGAGACGGTCGCCCACGGCGGCACCATCCTCTTCGTCGGCACGAAGAAGCAGGCTCAGGAGTCCATCGCCGAGCAGGCGACCCGCGTCGGCCAGCCCTACGTGAACCAGCGCTGGCTCGGTGGCCTCCTCACCAACTTCCAGACGGTGTCGAAGCGACTCGCCCGCATGAAGGAGCTCGAGGAGCTCGACTTCGAAGACACCGCGAAGAGCGGGTTCACGAAGAAAGAGCTGCTCATCAAGAAGCGCGAGCTCGACAAGCTGCACAAGTCGCTCGGCGGCATCCGCAACCTCACCAAGACGCCGTCGGCGCTGTGGGTCGTCGACACCAAGAAAGAGCACCTCGCGATCGACGAGGCCAAGAAGCTGGGCATCCCGGTCATCGGCATCCTCGACACCAACTGCGACCCCGACGAGGTCACCTACCCGATTCCGGGCAACGACGACGCGATCCGTTCCGTCGCCCTGCTGACCCGCATCGTGGCCGACGCCGCCGCCGAGGGCCTCATCCAGCGTCACCAGAAGCCCGAAGAGGGCGACGCCCCCGCCGAGCCGCTGGCCGAGTGGGAGCGCGAGCTGCTGCAGGCGTCGGAGACCCCGCAGAGCGAGGCCGAGAAGATCGAGGCCGTCGACGGTCTCGTCACCGGCCCCGAGAACGTCGAAGCCGTGGCCGAGGTCATCGCCGCCGAGACGCCCACCGAAGAGAACGACGCCGACGCCGGTGCCGTGGCCGACCTGGCCGAGATCACCGACCCGTCGCTGGTCGTCGAGCACCACGTGGAGTCCGACGCCGAGACCGAGGCGAAGATCGAAGCCGAGGCCACCCCCGCCGAGAAGACCCCCGCCGCCGAGTAGAGGCGCGTCGGGCACAGACACCTCCACGTCGCCGCGAACAACGGCGACGCAGACAACATCTCAAGGAGTCAGTAGCAAATGGCAACAATCAGCCTGGCCGATGTGAAGGCGCTGCGCGAGCAGCTCGGCACCGGCATGGTCGACACCAAGAACGCCCTCGTCGAGGCCGATGGTGACATGGAGAAGGCCGTCGAGATCCTGCGTCTCAAGGGTGCGAAGGGCAACGCGAAGCGTGCCGACCGCTCCACGAGCGAGGGCCTCGTCGCCGCCACCCAGGGCGACGGCGCCGCCACGATGATCGAGCTCGCCTGCGAGACCGACTTCGTGGCCAAGGGCGACAAGTTCATCGCGCTCGCGAACGTCGTGCTCGACGCCGCGTTCGCCGCCGGTGCTTCCACCGTCGACGAGGCGCTGGCCGCCCCGGCCGGCGACAAGACCGTGGCCGACGTCATCAACGACGAGGCCGCGATCCTGGGCGAGAAGATCGAGCTCCGACGCATCGTGCGCCTCACCGGCGACGCGTTCGAGATCTACCTGCACAAGACCAGCAAAGACCTGCCCCCGCAGGTCGGCGTGGTCGTGGCCTACACGGGCGACGACGCCGAGACCGCTCGCTCCATCGCGCAGCACATCTCGTTCGCCGACCCGCAGTACCTCGCTCGCGAAGACGTTCCGGCCGACGCGGTCGAGAAGGAGCGCGCGCTCGTGACCGAGATCTCGAAGAACGAGGGCAAGCCCGAAGCGGCCCTGCCCAAGATCGTCGAGGGTCGCGTCACGGCCTACTTCAAGCAGGTCGCCCTGCTCGAGCAGGACTACGCGAAGGACAACAAGCTCTCGGTCTCGAAGGTGCTGGCGGATGCCGGCATCCAAGTCACCGGTTTCGCCCGCTTCAAGGTCGGCGCGTAAGCTCGGAAGAGAACTCACGAGAAAGGGCTCGGGTCGACAGATCCGGGCCCTTTTTCCTGCCCGCCGCGGCTTCCGGCCGTTCGCGGGAACGATAGCCTGAGACAGGCACGACGAAGGGACGCGACGCGAATGTCAGAGCCGGAACACAAGCGCAGGGTACTACTCAAACTTTCCGGTGAAGCATTCGGGGGCGGCTCGCTCGGGGTCAATCCCGACGTCGTCAGCGGTCTCGCCCGTGAGATCGCGGAAGCGGCCAAAGAGGTCGAGGTCGCGATCGTCGTGGGCGGCGGCAACTTCTTCCGTGGCGCCGAACTCTCCCAGCGCGGCATGGACCGCGGGCGCGCCGACTACATGGGCATGCTGGGCACCGTGATGAACGCCCTCGCCCTGCAGGACTTCCTCGAGCAGGCCGGGGCCGAGACGCGCGTGCAGAGCGCCATCTCGATGACCCAGGTCGCCGAGCCCTACATTCCGCGCCGCGCCATCCGGCACCTCGAGAAGGGCCGCGTCGTCATCTTCGGCGCCGGCGCCGGGCTGCCCTACTTCTCGACCGACACGGTCGCGGCCCAGCGAGCTCTCGAGACGCACGCCGACGAGGTGCTCGTGGCCAAGAACGGCGTCGACGGGGTCTACTCCGCCGACCCGCGCATCGTGGCGGATGCCGTGAAGCTCGAGAAGCTCACCTACAACGAGGCGCTGCAGCAGGGCCTCAAAGTGGTCGACTCCACCGCCTTCAGCCTCTGCATGGACAACGGCATGCCCATGCACGTCTTCGGCATGGAGCCGGCCGGCAACATCGCCAAGGCCATCCGCGGCGAGCGCATCGGAACCCTCGTCACCTCGGACTGACGGCAGCACTGACTACACTTGACACGACTGATCCCGAAGGAGTTCGAAGTGATTGCGGATGTACTGGCCGACGCGACCGAGCGCATGAACAAAGCCGTCGATGTGGCGAAAGACGACTTCTCGACGGTGCGCACGGGCCGCGCGAACCCCGCGCTGTTCCAGAAGATCATGGTTCCCTACTACGGCACCCCGACCCCGCTGGCGCAGCTCGCCTCGCTGCAGAACCCCGAGGCGCGCACGCTCATCGTGACGCCTTACGACAAGGGTGCGCTGCGCGACATCGAGCAGGCGATCCGCGACGTTCCGAACCTGGGCGCGAACCCCACCAACGACGGCAACATCATCCGCATCACCCTGCCCGACCTCACCGAGGAGCGCCGCAAGGAATACGTGAAGATCGTGCGCACCAAGGCCGAAGACGGCAAGGTGTCGATCCGCAACATCCGGCGCAAGGCGAAAGACGACCTCGACGCGCTGAAGAGCGAGGTCGGCGACGACGAGGTCTCGCGCGGCGAGAAGGAGCTCGAACTCATCACCAAGAAGTCGGTCGACGCGGTCGACGACGCCTTGAAGCGCAAAGAAGCCGAGCTCCTCGAGGTCTGACCTCGAAGGGTCGCCTGCCATGAGCCACGAACCCGGCCCGAGCCGGACGCCACCGACCAGGCGGCCGAGGTCGCTTTCGCGCGCCGACATCCAGGCTCAGGTCAAGGCCCGCAAAGAGCAGTTCGACGAAGCCAACGAGCGCATAACGGCGCGGTCGGGCCGCAACCTCATCTCCGCCATCGCCATCGGCCTCGTGCTGGCGGCGGTGATGGTGCTGAGCCTGGTGTTCTTCAAGTGGATCTTCATGATCCTCGCCGCCGTGCTGGTCGCGTTCGCCACCCTCGAGCTGGCCACCGCGCTGCGGCACGCCTCGATTCACGTGCCGCGCATCCCCACCATGATCGCCGGGGTCGCGCTGGTGCCGGCATCCTATTTCTGGGGCGCCGAGGGCCAGTGGCTGGTGTTCGTGGGCGGCGTGGTCTTCGTGGCGCTGTGGCGCCTGGTCGAGGTGGCCTTCCTGCCGCCGCGACCGGATGCCGCCGGGCTCGTGCGCGATCTCGCCGCCAGCACCTTCGTGCAGGTCTACGTGTCGTTCCTCGGCAGTGTCGCCGTGCTGCTGCTCGCCCAGGAGGGTGGCCAGTGGTGGGTGCTGGCGTTCATCGTGGTGGTGGTGCTGACCGACGTCGGCGCCTACGCGAGCGGGTTGAACTTCGGCAAGCACCCGATGGCGCCCACCATCAGCCCGAAGAAGACCTGGGAGGGCCTCGCCGGCGCTGCGCTGGTGGCGCTCATCGGGGGAGTGCTGCTGGCGATCTTCATGTTGCAGCAGCCCTGGTGGTTCGGTCTCATCCTCGGCGCGGTCATCGTGACCACCGCCACGGTCGGCGATCTGTCGGAGTCGCTGCTGAAGCGCGACATCGGCATCAAAGACATGAGTTCGTGGCTTCCGGGCCACGGCGGGTTCCTCGACCGGCTCGATTCCATCCTCCCCTCGGCCGCCGCGGCCTACGTGCTGTGGGTCGTTTTCGCGAGCTGAGCGCGCCAGCAGGCAGAGTTGCGGGCGAATCGTTGGCACAATAGACGCGTGAGCGTTCCTTTTCCCCGCACCCGCAGTTCGAGCCTCGGCTACGACGTGAACGAGGTCGACGACTTTCTGAACAAGGCGCGCCTGGCCTACGACGACCGGGACGCGGCATCCGGCGACTACTCGCTGACCAGCGACATGGTGCGGCACATGGCCTTCACAATGCGCAAGGGCGGCTACTACGCGCCGGCAGTCGACGCCGCGCTCGAGCGGCTCGAAGACGCCTTCGCCCTGCGGGAACGCGACCGCGCCTATCAGGCGGCGGGTGACGAGGAGTGGTTCGCCGGGGCGCGCAACCGGGCGGCCGAGATCCTCGTGCGGCTGGAGCGGCCCGACGGCCAGAAGTTCGATCGCGCGGGATTCTTGCGCGTGGGCTACCACCCCAAAGACGTCGACGCCTTCGCCGACGGGCTGATCGAATACTTCCGCGCCGGCGCGGATGTCACGGTCACCGACGTGCGCACCGCCGTGTTCCGATCGAAACGAGGCGGCTACAGCGAACTGCAGGTCGACGCCGTGCTGGATGCCGCGGTCGACGTGATGCTGGCCGTGCGCTGATTTCTTGCGCCGAATGGGTAATTAGTGCGCACATTGCGCCGAACATTTCGATCGCGTAAAGAATCCGCTCCCGGAGACCCCGCCGGTTGGGCGACGACAGAGCTATGTGTTAGCCATGTCTCACAGCAAAAGCGTGCTGAGGCGATTTCTGGCGCTCGGCTAGCGCTTCGCACGACACAACAGGAAGAGGTAATGACGGATATGACATCCGCATCCAAATTCGCCCGGCGATCACTCGTCGTCGCGGCCGGTGGGGCCGCCTTCGCACTCGTTCTGACCGGCTGCGCCGGTGGCTCGGGAGGCGACACCGCCAGCGCAGGCGACGCCATCATCGTCGGCACCACCGACAAGGTCACCACGCTCGACCCGGCCGGCTCCTACGACAACGGCTCGTTCGCCGTGATGAACCAGGTCTTCCCGTTCCTCATGAACACCCCCTACGGCAGCCCCGACGTCGAGCCCGACATCGCCGAGAGCGCCGAATTCACGGGCCCGACCGAATACACGGTCAAGCTCAAAGAGGGGCTCACCTTCGCGAACGGCAACGAGCTCACCTCGTCCGACGTGAAGTTCACCTTCGACCGCGACATCGCGATCGCCGACCCCAACGGCCCGTCGTCGCTGCTCTACAACCTCGACAGCGTCGACGCCCCCGACGACCTGACCGTGGTCTTCAACCTGAAGAACCCCGACGACCAGGTCTTCCCGCAGATCCTGTCGAGCCCGGCCGGCCCGATCGTCGACGAAGAGGTCTTCTCCGCCGACGCGATCACGCCCGACGAAGACATCGTGAAGGGCGAGGCGTTCGCCGGTCAGTACAAGATCACGAGCTACGACTTCAACAACCTCATCTCCTACGAGCCCTTCGACGGCTACAAGGGTGTGCTGCCCGCCGCCGAGTCGCCGATCAACGCCAAGTACTACGCCGACTCGTCGAACCTCAAGCTCGACGTGCAGGAGGGCAACATCGACGTGGCGTTCCGCAGCCTCTCGGCCACCGACGTCGACGACCTGTCGAAGAACGACAAGGTCAAGGTGTGGGACGGCCCGGGTGGAGAGATCCGCTACATCACGTTCAACTTCGACACGCAGCCCTTCGGCGCCACCTCAACCGAGCCGGATGCCGTGAAGGCCACCGCGGTCCGTCAGGCCGTCGCCGACCTGATCGACCGCGACGAGATCGCCGACCAGGTCTACAAGGGCACCTACACGCCCCTGTACTCCTTCGTTCCCGCCGGTCTGACCGGCGCGACCGAGGTGCTGAAAGACCTCTACGGTGACGGCCAGGGCGGCCCCTCGGCCGACAAGGCCAAGTCGACCCTCGAGGCCGCCGGCGTCACCACGCCCGTCGAGCTGAACCTGCAGTACAGCCCCGACCACTACGGCCCCTCCTCGGGTGACGAGTACGCGCTGATCAAAGACCAGCTCGAGGCCGACGGACTGTTCACGGTCAACCTGCAGTCGACCGAGTGGGTGCAGTACGCGAAGGACCGCACGGCAGACCTCTACCCGGCCTACCAGCTGGGTTGGTTCCCCGACTACTCCGACGCCGACAACTACCTGACGCCGTTCTTCCTCACGGAGAACTTCCTCGGCAACCACTACGACAACCCCGAGGTCAACGACCTCATCCTGCAGCAGGCGTCGACGGCCGACCCGGCCGCTCGCCAGGCGATCATCGAGGACATCCAGGCCAAGGTGGCCGCCGATCTCTCGACGGTTCCCTACCTGCAGGGCGCCCAGGTCGCGGTGGCGGGAACGGATGTCGACGGGGTCACCCTCGACGCATCCTTCAAGTTCCGCTACGCTCCGCTGACTAAGGGCTAGCACTCACATCCGCAACGGGGGCGGCCGGTTCACACCGGCCGCCCTTCGTTCGGTCACCGACTGATTGGCAACGATGACGACAAGTCTGCTTCCGACCGACGCACCGTCGGTGGTCGCCCCGAAACCCAAGAGCGCCGGAGGCGGGTTCGCGCGCTACCTGCTCGTGCGGTTCCTTCTGATCTTTCCGACCATCTTCATCCTGGTCACCCTCGTCTTCATCCTGCTGCGCACGGTCGGCGACCCGATCACGGCCGCGCAGGGCGGCCGGCTCACCGCCGATCAGCTGCAGGAGCGCATCCACGCCGCCGGCTACGACCGGCCGGTGATCGTGCAATACCTCGAATACCTCGGCCAGGTGTTCACCGGCAACTTCGGCAACACCATCAGCGACAACCGCCCCATCACCGAGGTGCTGCTCACCTACGGTGGCGCGACGCTCGAACTGGCCTTCTACGCCCTGATCGTGGCCTTCATCGTCGGCATCCCGCTCGGCATGCTCGCCGCCTACTACCGCGACCGCCTGCCCGACGCCGTGCTGCGCATCTTCGCCATCCTCTGGTATGCCACCCCGGTGTTCTTCGCCGGCATGCTGCTGAAGCTCGTCTTCTCGGTCTGGCTGCAGTGGCTCCCGGTGGCCGGGCGCGCGACGACGCGCACCGAGCTCTCGATGCAGACCCTGCCCAACAAGACCGGCATCTACCTCATCGACGCCATCGCCCTCGGCAACCCGGCGGCGATCGGCGACGTGCTCGCCCACGCCGTGCTGCCCGGCATCGCCCTGGGCCTGCTCACCGCGGGCGTCTTCCTGCGGCTCGTGCGCACCAACGTCATCGGCACGCTCGGCACCGACTACGTGGATGCCGCCCGCTCACGCGGTGTCGGTGAAGCCCGGCTCGTGCGCAAGCACGCTTTCAAGCCCGCGCTCATTCCGATCATCACGGTGATCGGCCTGCAGATCGCGCTTCTGCTCGGCGGCGCGGTGCTGACAGAGACCACCTTCGAATGGAAAGGCCTCGGCTTTCAGCTCGCGGCCTACCTGGCGGCCCGCGACTTCGTGGCGGTGCAGGGCATCGTCGCCCTGCTGGCCGTGATCGTGGCCCTCACCAACTTCATCGTCGACATCATCGCGGCGCTCATCGACCCGCGAGTGAGGTACTAGGCATGACCACCACCGCCGAACCCGTCACCACGTTGCCGCCCACCAAGCCCGGGCTGCTCAGCCGGCTGCCCGTTCTCAAGCAGCTGCGCCAGAGCGTCGGCCTGCAACGCGGCATGCTGATCGCCGGCCTCGCCCTGACCGCCGTCTTCATCCTGGTCGCCATCTTCGCGCCCTTCATCGCGCCCTACGGCTTCGCCCAGTTGCGCGATGCCTCGGGTCCGTTCGGGGCACAGCAGCCCCCGAGCGCAGCCCACATCATGGGCACCACCGTCGGCGGCTACGACGTGTTCTCGCGCGTGATCTGGGGTGCGCAGACCGCCATCCTGGTGATCATCATCGCCGTGCTGTGCTCGATCTTCGCCGGCATCCTGCTGGGTCTCGTGTCGGGCTACATCGGTGGCTGGCTCGACCGGGTGCTCGTCGTCATCGCCGACGCGATCTACGCGTTCCCGTCGCTGCTGCTCGCGATCGTGCTGTCGATCGCGATCTCGGGCGGCCAGTCGAGCCTCTGGGGCGGCATCCTGGCGGCCGCGCTGTCGATCACGGTGGTGTTCATCCCGCAGTACTTCCGCGTCATCCGGGCCGAGACCATCCGCATCAAGGCGGAGCCCTACGTCGAATCGGCCAAGATGCTCGGCGCCTCGGCCCCGCGCATCATGTTCCGGCACGTGCTGCGCAACGCCACCCGCACGCTGCCGATCATCTTCACGCTCAACTCGTCCGAGGCGCTGCTGACGCTCGCGGGCCTCGGCTTCCTCGGCTTCGGAATCGAGCCCACGGCCGCAGCGGAGTGGGGCTACGACCTCAACAAGGCGCTCTCCGACGTCACGAGCGGCATCTGGTGGACGGCGCTCTACCCGGGCCTCGCGATCGTGCTGGCCGTGATGGGCATCACCCTGGTGGGCGAGAGCCTCAACGACCTCGCCGACCCGCGTCTGCGCGGGCGCAAGCGGGTCAAGGAGAAGTCGGGCACGATGTCGCTCACCTCGGTCGACCGCCCGCTGCCCTCCGACCTCGACATCCAGGAGGAGAACGCATGACCCCCGTCGTCGACATCAGCGACCTGACCATCTCGTTCGCCACGGATGCCGGTGCCGTCAAGGCCGTCGACGGCGTGAGCCTCACGGTCAACCGCGGTGAGGTGCTCGCCATCGTGGGGGAGTCGGGCAGTGGCAAGACGGTCACCGCCAAGACGATCCTGGGCCTCCTGCCCGAGACCGCCACCGTCGGCGGCGCCGTGCTGCTGACGAGCAGTGAGGGCGACTCGGTCTCCGACGTCGTGTCGCTGACCAAGAAGCAGTTGCGGGCCGTGCGCGGCGCCGACGTGTCGATGGTGTTCCAGGAGCCCTCCACCGCGCTCAACCCCGTCTACACGGTCGGCTGGCAGATCGCCGAGGGGCTGCGCGCCCACGGCAAGTACTCCCGGGCCGAGGCGAAGCTCGAGGCCATCGAGATCCTGCGCAAGGTCGGCATCCCCGACCCCGAGGTGCGGGTGAACCACTATCCGCACCAGTTCTCGGGCGGCCAGAAGCAGCGCGTCGTGATCGCGTCGGCCCTGGTGCTGAACCCCGGCCTGATCGTCGCCGACGAGCCCACCACGGCGCTCGACGTGACGGTGCAGGCCGAGATCCTCGAGCTGCTGCGGCGCCTGCGCGACGAGTTCGACACCGCCATCGTGCTCATCACCCACAACATGGGCGTCGTGGCCGACCTCGCCGACCGCGTCGCGGTGATGTACCAGGGCAAGGTCGTCGAAGAAGCCGACGCCAAGACGCTGTTCGCGTCGCCGCAGGCCGACTACACCCGGCGGCTGCTCGACGCCGTGCCCCGCATCGGCCAGGGCCGGGTGCGCACCGAGGAGCGGCAACGGGTGCGGGCCGAGCGCAACGAGGGCGGTGTCGTCGACGTGCCGGTGGTCGAGGCATCCCATCTCACGATCGAATACCCGGGCCGCTTCGGAGCCAAGGGCTTCCGGGCAGTCGACGACGTGTCGTTCTCGATCGGCCCGGGCGAGGTGCTCGGGCTCGTCGGCGAGAGCGGATCGGGCAAGACCACGATCGGCCGCGCCATCGGCGGCCTCACCCGCATCACGGGCGGCTCGCTCAAGGTGCTCGGGTTCGAGATGCTCGACTTCCAGGAGCGCCGGTTCAAGCCGCTGCGCGCCGACATCGGCTTCGTCTTCCAAGACCCGGCGGCGAGCTTCAACCCGCTGCTCACGATCGCCGACGCCGTCGCCGAACCGCTCGTCATCCACGGCCGCGCGAAGAACCCGGCCCAGGCCCGCAAGCGCGTCGACGAGCTGCTCGAGGCCGTGCAGCTGCCGAAGAGCTACGGCGACCGGTTCCCGCACGAGCTGAGCGGCGGCCAGCGGCAGCGGGCCAGCCTCGCGCGCGGGCTCGCCCTCGGGCCGAAGCTGCTCATCGCCGACGAGCCGACCTCCGCGCTCGACGTGTCGGTGCAGGCTCGGGTGCTCGAGCTGTTCGCCGAGTTGCAGCTCGAGTTCGGGTTCGCCGCGCTCTTCATCAGCCACGACCTCGCGGTGGTCGACCTGCTGGCCGATCGCATCGCCGTGCTCTACCACGGGAAGCTCGTCGAGGAGGGCACGGGAGCCGAGGTGCTGGGCGACCCTCAAGACCCTTACACCCGCCGTCTCATCGCCTCGCTGCCCGTTCCCGACCCCGTGGAACAGGCCGCCCGGCGCACCCTTCTGGCCCGCATCCAGGCCGAGGCTGGGGCGAATTAGGTCGCATGGGCTAAAATCGTTCAAATCGTGGCAAAGCACTCCTTGATCGAAGCGCGCACGCAGACCCCACCCCGGGTTCGTGGCGTCGGTCGGCGAACCACGAACACCGGCCGGGTGGTGCTGCAGGGCCTCGGGCTGGCCGCCGTCACCGCCAGCGTCTTCGTCACCGTGGTCGCCCCGAACATCGGCGCGGCATCCGCCTCGTCATCGTTCGAGGGCACCTTCACGGCCGAGACCGCCTCGGCGCAGCGACTCGACGTGAGCGGCACCGTGGCCGCGAGCATCTTCCGCGACGCCTACTCGGTCACCGAGGCGCCGAAGCCCGTGATCGTCGAGACGAAGGTGTCGACCGAGTCGACGAGCTCGTCGACGAGCGATTCCGGCTGCCCGAATCCGGATGCCGCGGTCGCCGACCCCGCCGGAGCCCAGGTCATCGCGGCAGCCCTCGCCGCCGAGCGCGGCTGGACCGGCCCGCAGCTTGACGCCCTCATCGCGCTGTGGAGCCGCGAATCGGGCTGGCGGGTCAACGCCCTCAACGCCTCCAGCTGCGCCTACGGCATCCCGCAGGCCCTGCCCGGCAAGAAGATGGCGTCGGCCGGCGACGACTGGCTCACCAACCCGGCCACGCAGATCACCTGGGGCCTCAACTACATCCAGGGCGTCTACGGCGATCCGGTCACCGCCCTTGCGCATTCCGACGCCGTGCACTGGTATTGATGCAGATGTCCTCCACCCGAACCTCCACCAACCCCGTCGTGCGCGTCGGGCTTCAAGTGATGGCGTTCGGGGTCGCCGCTGCTTTCGTGCTGCTCTTCGCCGTCGACCCGCACTCGGTCGGCGCGAACGCGTCGCAGGGGTTCGCACCGACGGTGATCGCGTCGGCCGGAGGAGAGCAGTCGCTCTCGGTCGCAGGAGGCGCGGCATCCGCGGTCACCCGCGACGGCTACACGGTGAAAGAGCCCCCGGCGCCGGAGCCCGTGGCGGTTCCCGTCGCCCTGCCGGCCGTGACGACCGACGAGCCCGCCGCTGCCGCTGCGGGAGGCGGTTGCGAGACCAACGTGGTGCCCACGCCGGGCCCGCCCGCCCCGGGGTCGTTGCAGGACATCGCCTACCAGGCCGTCATGGGCTACGGCTGGGGCGAGCAGAACTACTACTACCTACTCGCGCTGTGGAACCGCGAATCGGGCTGGAACCCGACCGCGTCGAACCCCTCGGGCGCCTATGGCATCCCGCAGGCCCTGCCGGGCAGCAAGATGGGCCCGGGCTGGGAGTCCGACCCCAACGTGCAGATCAACTGGGGCCTGCAGTACATCGCCGGCTCCTACGGCACGCCGTGTGAGGCGTGGGCGTCGTCGGAGAACCGCGGCTGGTACTGATCCCGTCGTGCCCCTGACCGGCAGGTCAGACGCCTGGTGGCGGCGCGCCGAGCGAGCGGCGGCGTTTCAGTAGGCTGAGCGCATGAGGCTCGAGCTCGTCGCAGTGATCTGCCTGATCATCATCGTCGGCGTGTCGGTGCTGTCGCCGAAACTGCGTCTCGCGACCCCGATCGTGCTCGTCGTCATCGGCCTGGGCATCTCGATCATCCCCGGCGTGCCTCCGGTGCACGTGCCGTCGGAGGTCATCCTGGCCGGAGTGCTGCCGCCGCTGCTCTACTCGTCGGCCATCAACCTGCCGCTGGTCGACTTCCGCAAGAACTTCGGCGCCATCTCGGTGCTCTCGGTGCTGCTCGTGATCGTCAGCGCCTTCATCACCGGTTTCCTGCTGTTCCTCATCCTGCCCGACCTCGACATCGCCGCGGCCATCGCCCTCGGCGCGGTGATCAGCCCCACGGATGCCGTCGCCGCCACCTCGATCGGAAAGCGCCTCGGTCTTCCGCCGCGCCTGATCGCCGTGCTCGAGGGCGAGAGTCTCGTGAACGACGCGTCGGCCCTCGTGCTGCTGCGCACCGCGATCGGCGCCACGGCCGGCACCCTGGCACTCGGCGGCGTCGGCGGCGGCGTCGTCGACTTCGCGTATTCGTCGGTGGCGGCCATCGCCATCGGTCTCGTCATCGGCTTCGTGACGGTCTTCCTGCGGTCGAAGATCAACGACTCCGTGCTCACCACCGCGGTGTCGTTCATCATTCCGTTCATCGCCTACATCCCGGCCGAGGCGATCGGCGCATCCGGAGTTCTCAGCGTCGTGGTCGCCGGTCTCTACACCGGGCACATGGGGGCGAAACACTTCACGGCGTCGACGCGCATCAGCGAGCGCCTCAACTGGCGAACCATCCAGTTCCTGCTCGAGAACGGCGTGTTCCTGCTGATGGGGCTCGAGCTGAAAGACATCTTCGTCGCGGCCACCGTGCAGAGCAGCGAGAGTCAGAACCTCAACGCCGTGGGCTCGGTCGTGCTGGGCCTCGGCGCCGCTCTCGTGCTGCTCGTCATCCGGTTCGCGTTCGTGGGGCCGCTGCTCGCGGTGCAGCAGGCGCGTGCGCATCGGCGGGATCCGGGGGGAACGGATGCCGCGGAGGCCACGGGCTGGCGAGGTGGCGTGGTGCTCTCCTGGGCGGGCATGCGCGGCGTCGTCACGGTGGCGGCCGCGCAGTCGCTGCCCGAGGGCACGCCCTACCGCAACCAGCTCGTGCTGATCGCCTTCACGGTGTCGATCGTCACGCTCATCCTGCAGGGTGGCACGCTGCCCTGGATCATCCGGGTCACCCGGCTCAAGGGCATCGACGAGGCGGCCGATCACGCGGAGTTCGCGACGCTCGTCGACGAGCTCCGCGCGGCGGGCCTGCGGGTGCTCGAGACACCCGAGGTCAGCTTGCCGAACGGCGAGGTGGTCGACGAGAGCGTGGTCGACCGGGTGCGCAGCGACGCCGACCTGCGTAGCGAGTCGGCCTGGGAGCGGGCGCACGCGGCCGACGCGGGCGGATCGGCGCCGCACGAGCAGTACCGCGTGCTGCGCCTCTCGGTGCTGCGGGCCGAGCGGGCCGCGCTGCTCGACGCGCGCACGCGGGGCGAGTACTCCTCCCGCATCCTCGTGCGGGCGCAGGTCATGCTCGACCAGGAGGAGTCGCGCCTGCAGTCCTCCGATGGCCCCCACTGACCCCCCCCTCCCGCCGAATTGCGCCAAAGTGACCGTCCGCGTCCGCGGGACGGTCACTTTGGCGCAACTCGGCGGGAGGAGTCGCTCGTAGACTTGGGGTATGCCTCGCAACAACCGTCCGCGCCGTCGCGCCGCAGACGGGGACGGCGACGACGAGAACGACCTCTCGCGGCTGCTCGCGGGCTGGAAGAAGGTCGAGCACCGTCGTGACGGAGCCTGGAACGTGCAGCCGGTGTCGGCGGCGAGTGCGGTGAAGGGCTACATCTGCCCCGGCTGCGGCCTGACCGTCGCCCCCGGAGTCGCCCACCTGGTCACCTGGCGGGCCGACGGCGTGCTCGGCGACGCGAGCGACCTCGCCGCCCGGCGGCACTGGCACACCCACTGCTGGAGAATCGGAGGCTGACGCCGTGACCACCACCCTCATCCGCAGCAACACCGAGCTGCCCTCGCGCCGCGAGGAGATCGAGCTGCACACCGACGACGGGCTCACCCTCGTGGGAGAACTCGCGCTGCCGGTGTCGGGCGACCCGGTCGCCACGCTGGTGACGCTGCATCCGCTGCCCACCCACGGCGGCTTCATGGACTCGCACGTGCTCCGCAAAGCCGCGGCACGACTCCCTGCGCTCGCCGACCTGGCCGTGCTGCGGTTCAACCTGCGCGGCGTCTCGTCGCCGCGGGGCACGAGCGAGGGCGCGTTCGACCACGGCGAGGGCGAGCGCTTCGACCTCAAGGCGGCGATGGACTTCGTGGCCGAGCGGGGGCTGCCGCATCCGTGGCTCGTCGGCTGGTCGTTCGGCACCGAACTGGTGCTGCGCTACGGTGCGCAGTACCCGATCGACGGCGCCATCCTGCTGTCGCCGCCCCTGCACCGGGCGAGCGCCGACGAGGTGGCGGCCTGGGAGGGCAACGGCAAGCGCCTGGTCGCGCTCGTTCCGGAGCACGACGACTTCCTGCGGCCGGCCGAAGCGCGGGAACGGTTCGCCTCGGTGCCCAGCATGGAACTGGTCGAGGTCGAGGGCGCCAAGCACCTGTGGGTGGGGGAGCCCCAGACCCGCCGGGTGCTCAACGAGATCGTGGCGCGCGTCAACGCGGCCGCCTACCCGCTGCCGGAGACCTACGAGGCCTGACCGGCCGGATGGCGCCCGATCGGCGCGGCGCCCGAACGGTCAGCGCTCGTTCTGGATCGGGATGACGACCTGCTTGATGATGAGCAGGAAGCTCGCCGCGATCGGGATGGCCACCAGGGCGCCGAGCACCCCGAGCAGCGTGCCACCCGCCAGCGCCGCGATCACCACGATCGAGCCGGGCACCGAGACCGCGCGGTTCATGATCTTCGGGCTCAGCAGGTAGGCCTCCACCTGCATGTAGACGATGTAGTAGATCGCCGCGACCAGCGCGGTGAGAGGCGACCCGAGCCCGGGGATGAGGCAGACCAGCACGATGATGGTCGAGCCCGAGATGGTTCCGACCAGCGGGATGAGCGACAGCACGCCGGCGAGGAAGGCCAGCACCGCGGGGAACGGAGCCTGGATGATCGACAGGAAGATGAAGCTCAGCACACCGTTGATGAGGCCCAGACTGATCTGCCCCACGACGTAGCGGCCCACCGCTCCCGTCACCTGCTCGCTGAGGTCGGCGAAGCGCTCCCGCTTCGAGGCCGGCACGAGCCGGTAGACCGAGCGCTTCATGCCGCCGAGCGATGCCGTGAAATAGAGGGTCAGGATGAGCACCACGACGGCCCCGAAGAAGCCGCTGGCGATGCCGATGCCCACCTCGAGCGCGCCGCCGGCCAGGGCCGTGACGTTTCCGGCGTCTTGGAAGTAGGTCACCACGGCGTTGTAGACCTCGTTGACGTCGATGAATCCGCCGAGCTGATCGGTGACGCTGTCGCGCCAGTTCTGATCGAGAACCTGGTTGATGAGGTTCGGAACCAGACCGAACAACTGCGACATCTGCTCGACGATGATCGGCACCACGGCGAACACCAGGCCTGTGAAGACGCCCAGAACCGCGACGAGCACCGTGAGGATGGCCAGCCAGCGCGGCCAGTGCTTGCGTTCGAGCCACGAGATGATCGGATCGAGGCCCAGCGCGATGAACAGCGCCACGCCGATGTAGGTGAGGATCGTGGCCAGAGACACCACGGCCCCAAGGATCAGAAGGCCGACGCCCACCCCGAGCGTGGCCACGAGGCCGAGCGTGAACGCGTTCTGAATCTTCACGGAGGGCTCCCTCGGATGCGGCGTCCCGGCGGACGTTGCTCAATCCTATGGGGCGCCGAAGATCACGATCATGCATCGACGCACGCGGGTTCCGTGTCGTGGTGAACGCCCCCTGAACGTACCCTGTGTGAGACGCCAGGCTCCATCGGCTATCTTTTAATGTCTTTGTCAGGAGTCTTCGTGCGCTTTATCTTCGCCATCTTCGCCTTCATCATCGCGACCGCGCTGATCGGCGTCGGCGTCGCGCAACGAACCGTGTTCCTTCCGCCGAACACCGTGACCTCGACGGTCGAGCTCGACGGCGATGTTCCCTACGCCATGATCGACTCGTCGGCGCTCCGTGCGCACGACGGCAAGCAGACCCTCGTGCTGAGCGGCAGCGACACCGTTTTCGCCGCCTACGGCCGCACGGCCGACGTCGCGGCGTGGCTCGACGGCTCCGAATACGACTCGGTCACGGCCGATTCCACCACCGGCGACCTGGTGTCGACCGCGGTCCCGGCCGATCCGGATGCCGCCGACAACGTCGCGAGCGGCTCGGCGAACCCGGCCGGCAGTGACCTCTGGCTCGAGCAGTTCACGGCCGACGGCGCGATGTACCGCACCGTCAACCTGCCCGCCGGCTACTCCGTGATCGTCGCCTCCGACGGCTCGCAGCCCGCGCCCACGACCATCAAGATCTCGTGGCCCATCGCCAACGCCACCCCGTGGGTCGGCCCCCTGCTGGTGGCGGGCGTCGCGTTCCTGCTCGCCGGCCTCGTGCTGCTCATCCTGGGGCTGCTGCACATGCGCCGCTCCCAGCGGCCTCGGCGGAAGCCGCCGGCACTGCCGAAGGGCAAGCGCTTCTCGGCCTCGCGCACCAACGCCATCGAGTCGGGCGTCAGGCGCGGCCGCCGCTCCATCGCCCCGGCGATCGCGGTTCCGATCGCGCTCGCCTCACTCGTCGCCCTGGGCGGTTGCTCGGCCGACTACTGGCCCCAGCCCGCGCCGGCCGCCACCGGCACGGCCGCGGCCACCGCGACGCCCGGTGCCGACGGTTCGACGGCGACGCCCGCCACCGACTCGACCGAGCCCACCGAGGCCGTCGACGACGACAGCCCCATCCCCGCCGTCACCGAGGCGCAGCTCGAGGCGATCGTCGCGAACATCTCGTCGGTCACGGCCGAAGCGGATGCCTCGAGCAGCACCGACACCCTGGCCAACCGCTTCTCGGGCCCCGCCCTCGAACTCCGGTCGGCCACCTACGCCATCCGTGCCGGCTACCCGGAATACCCGGCGCCGCAGGCCATCCCGGCCGGTCCGCTGCAGGTGGTGCTGCCGCAGGCGAGTGACGTGTGGCCGAAGACGGTCTTCACGATCGTGCAGGGCGACGACGCCGCGGTGCCCCCGGTGGCACTCATGCTCGTGCAGGAGACCCCGCGGTCGAACTTCAAGGTCTACTACGAGATCACGCTCGAGCCCGACACGAGCCTTCCTCCCGTCGCCGCGGCGAGCGTGGGCACGACCCGCCTGGCGCCCGACACCAAGCTGCTGAAGATGACCCCCGACCAGCTGAAGACGGCGTATGCCGACATCCTGTCGGTCGGCGACTCCAGCCAGTACATCGACCAGATCGATGCCACGGGCGACACCCTGCGCACCCAGGTCGGCGTCGACTACAAGAACGCGAAGAAGGCCGGCCTGCCCACCACGGCCACCATCGATTTCGCCCAGGTGGCGGCATCCGGTCAGAGCATCGCCCTCGCCACCAGCGAGTCGGGCGCCCTCGTGGCGGTCGACCTCAGCGAGTCCGAGACCGTGAAGCCCGTGGAGTCGGGTGCCACGGTGAGCGCCGAGGGCGCGGTGAAGGCCCTGTCGGGAATCACCGAGACCGCCAAGGGCGTTGAAGCGGTGTACGGCTATCAGCTGTTGTTCTACATCCCCCCGTTCGGAGACACTGGTAAGGCCGAGTTGCTGGGCTTCAGCCAGGGCCTCGTTCAAGCGAAGGAGTTGCCGTGAGCATGCCCCCGCCCTCCGCCGCCAACCTGCGCGGCGCCGTCGACCTGTCGTCGCTCGTGAACCGCGCCAACTCGCCGGCGCCCGGTGCCGGTGCCGCGGGCGCTCCGGCCGCGCCCGGCGCCCCCGTCGGCGTGCTGCCCTCGCTCGTGCTCGAGGCCGATGACACCACGTTCACCCAGTTCATCGACCTGTCGAACACGGTTCCCGTCATCGTCGACCTCAAGGCGTCCTGGGCCGAGCAGAGCACCGAGCTGAGCGCCGTGCTGGCGAAG
The DNA here is from genome assembly GCF_024979295.1 of Herbiconiux daphne. Classification (GTDB taxonomy): domain Bacteria; phylum Actinomycetota; class Actinomycetes; order Actinomycetales; family Microbacteriaceae; genus Herbiconiux; species Herbiconiux daphnes. The sequence continues at coordinate 934,463 of NZ_JANLCJ010000001.1, forward strand.
GTCGTCACCGAATACGCCGGTCGCATCGTGCTCGTCGGCGTCGACGTCGAGGCCAACCCGCAGCTCGCTCAGGCCTTCCAGGCGCAGTCGGTGCCCACGGTCGCCGCCCTCGTCGGCGGCCGCCCCGTGTCGCTCTTCGCGGGCGCCTACCCCGAGGCCGACGTGCGCGCGGTCATCGAGCAGGTGCTGCAGCTGGCCGCGCAGAACGGCGTCACCGGCACCGTCGCGGTCGAGGGCGTCGACCCGGATGCCGCTCCGGCCGAGCCCGTCGAAGAACCCCTGCCGCCGCACCACGCCGAGGCCTACGACGCCATCGCGAACGGCGACTACGCCACCGCCATCAAGGAATACCAGACGGCCATCGCCCAGAACCCCCGCGATTCGCTCGCGGTGGCGGGTCTGGCACAGGTCAAGCTGCTCGCACGGCTGCAGGACAAGTCGCTCGACGAGATCCGCAACGCCGCGGCCGCGAACCCCGACGACCTCGAGGCCCAGCTGCTGGTCGCCGACCTCGATCTCTCCGGCGGCCACATCGACGACGCCTTCGACCGCCTGCTCACCCTGTTCCCGAAACAGGATGCCGCCGGCAAAGACCTCATCCGCACCCGCCTCCTCGAACTCTTCGAGGTCGTGGGCACCGACGACCCCCGTGTCGCCACGGCGCGCCGCCGCCTGGCCGCCCTGCTGTACTAGCTGCCGTCGCGGCCGTGCTTCGCGCGGCTGCGACGGGCGTCGCCGGTCCCTGCCAGGCGCCGCGCGACATGTGACGACGCGGTCGCTCGCGCGGCCACGCCGTCACCTTGGGTCGTCGACAAAGGCCTGTTGCGTGCAGTGCCGTGCTCAAGCACAGCGAAGGGGGCTGGATTCTTCCTCCCCGCCGCCTTTGAGCTCCGCTCAACCCTTAGGCGGGGAGTGAGAATCCAGCCCCCTTCGCGTCCCTAACCTTTGTGCGGCTTCAAGAACAGCGCCGCCAGCGGGGGCAGGGTGAGCTCGACGGAGGCCGGGCGGCCCGACCAGGGCACGTACTCGGCCTCGACGGAGCCGTAGTTGCCCACGCCCGAGCCGCCGTATTCGACGGCGTCGGTGTTGACGAGTTCGTCCCAGCGGCCGCCGAAGGGCAGGCCGACGCGGTAGGGGCCGACCGGAGCGCCCGAGAAGTTCATCAGGATGGCGATCGGGTTGCCTTCGGAGTCCCAGCGCAGGAACGACACGAGGTTTTGCGACGACGACCCGCCGTCGATCCACTCGAAGCCCGCCGGCTCGTTGTCGAGTGCCCACAGGGCCGGGTTCTCTTTGTAGACCCGGTTGAGGTGTGCCACGAGGGCCAGCAACTGCTGGTGCACCGGCTGGTCGAGAATCCACCAGTCGAGGCCGCGCTCCTCGCTCCACTCCGACGGCTGCCCGAACTCCTGGCCCATGAACAGCAGCTGCTTGCCGGGGTGCGCCCACATGAAGCCGAGGTAGGCGCGCAGGTTGGCGAGCATCTGCCAGTGGTCGCCGGGCATCTTGCTGAGCAGTGATCCCTTGCCGTGCACGACCTCGTCGTGCGAGATCGGCAGCATGAAGTTCTCGCTGAAGGCGTAGAGAAAGCTGAACGTGATCTCGCCGTGGTGATACGACCGCCACATCGGGTCCTGCTCGATGTAGTTGAGCGTGTCGTGCATCCAGCCCATGTTCCACTTCATGCCGAAGCCGAGGCCTCCGCGGTCGGTGGGGTGGGTGACGCCGGGCCACGAGGTCGACTCCTCGGCGATCATGACGATGCCGGGGTTGGTCTTGTAGGCCGTCGCCGTCGCCTCCTGCAGCAGGCTGATGGCCTCGAGGTTCTCGCGGCCGCCGTACTGGTTGGGCAGCCACTCGCCCTCTTTGCGCGAGTAGTCGAGGTAGAGCATGCTCGCGACTGCGTCGACCCGCAGGCCGTCGAGGTGGAACTCCTCGAGCCAGTAGAGCGCGTTCGCCACGAGGAAGTTGCGCACCTGGCTGTTGCCGAAGTTGAACACCAGGGTGCCCCAGTCGGGCTGCTCACCGCGTCGTGGGTCGGGGTGCTCGTAGACGGCCTCGCCGTCGAACCGGGCGAGCGCCCACTCGTCTTTCGGAAAGTGCCCGGGCACCCAGTCGACGAGCACCCCGATGCCCGCCTGGTGCAGGCGGTCGATCAGGTAGCGCAGGTCGTCGGGGTGACCGAACCGCGAGGTCGGGGCGTAGTACGACGTGACCTGGTAGCCCCACGAGCCGCCGAACGGATGCTCCGCCAAGGGCATGAACTCCACGTGCGTGAACCCGAGGTTCTGCAGGTAGGGGATGAGCTCGTCGGCCAGCGACCGGTAGTCGAGCCCGAGCTTCCACGAGCCGACGTGCATCTCGTAGACGCTCATCGGGTGCGTGTGCGGGTCATGGGCGGCGCGCTGGCGCATCCATTCGGCGTCGTTCCACTCGTATGACGTCGTGCCGATGACCGAGGCGGTCAGGGGCGGCACCTCGGTGTAGCGCGCCATCGGGTCGGCGCGGCGCACCCACTGATCGGCCTGGGTGAGGATCTCGAACTTGTAGTTGCTGCCGGCCCCGAGCTCAGGGATGAACAACTCCCACACGCCGGTGGAGCCGAGGCTGCGCATGGCGTGCCGCACGCCGTCCCAGCCGTTGAAGTCGCCGATCACCCGCACGGCCTTGGCGTGCGGCGCCCAGACGGCGAACGCGGTGCCGGCCGAGGGTTCGTCGACGCCCCACTTCTCTTCGACGCGGGCGCCCAGAACGTCCCACAGCCGCTCGTGCCGGCCCTCGCCGATCAGGTGCAGATCGAGATCGCCGAGCGTCGGCGAGAAGCGGTAGGGCTCGTCGGCCGTCCAGACGCTGCCGTCATCGTAGCGGGCCTCGATGCGGTAGTCGTTCAGCCCGGTCAGGGTGAAGCCCTGCCAGATGCCGCCGTAGAGGTGCGTGAGCTGCGCGCGGGCGCCGTTGGAGAGCACGGCGCTGACCTCGCTGGCCAGCGGGCGGAGCGTGCGGATGACGGTGACCGGGTCGGAGACATCCGTCGCGTTCACGAGGTGCTGACCGAGCACCTCGTGCGGGTTGTAGTACGAGCCGCTCGCGACGCGCGCGAGCACGTCGACCGGGATCTCGGGAAGAGTCAGGGCTGTCGTGCCATCGGGATGCGACATCAGGATGCGCCACCTTCGTTGTCGTGATCGGGTCGGTGGGAGACGTGCAGGATGTGGGAGGGCTGCGTGAAGGCGTCGAGTCGCACGTAGTTGTCGGTCGACCACTCCCACACGTTCTCCGACAAGAGGTCGGTGACCTCGAACGTCGCCCCCGCCGGCAGGCCGAGCAGCGCGAGGTCGAGGTGCACCGTGGTCTCGCGCACCGAGTGCGGGTCGACGTTCACCACCACGATCACGGTGTCGGCGACGCCGTCGGGCGTGAACTCGGCGTCGAGGTGCTTGGAGTAGACCACGATCGAGTCGTCGTCGCTGCCGTGGAACCGCAGGTTGCGCAGCTGGCCGAGGGCCGGGTGGTCGCGGCGGATCCGGTTGAGTTGCGTGATGTCGGGCGCGATCGAGTGCCCGCTCTCTTCGGCGGCCGCGAAGTCGCGCGGACGGAACTCGTACTTCTCGTTGTCGATGTTCTCTTCGGCACCGGGGCGCGCCACGTTCTCGATCAGCTCGAACCCGGAATACACCCCCCACGACGGCGCTCCGGTGGCCGCGAGCACCGAACGGATGCGATAGGCCGGCCGACCGCCGAACTGCAGGTACTCGGTGAGGATGTCGGGCGTGTTCACGAAGAGATTGGGGCGGTAGTAGGCATCCGTCTCCTGCGAGATGCTCGTGAAGAACTCCTCGATCTCGACCTTCGTGTTGCGCCAGGTGAAGTAGCTGTAGGACTGCTGGAAACCCACCTTGGCCAGGGCGCGCATCGGAGCCGGCCGGGTGAAGGCCTCGGCGAGGAAGACGACCTCCGGATGCGCGGTGTTGACCTCGTGGATGACCCACTCCCAGAAATCGAGCGGCTTGGTGTGCGGGTTGTCGACGCGGAAGATCTTGACGCCGAGCGAGATCCAGTACTCCAGCAGGCGCAGCGCCTCGACCCGGATGCCGTCGGAGTCGTTGTCGAAGTTGATGGGGTAGATGTCCTGGTATTTCTTGGGCGGGTTCTCGGCGTAGGCGATCGACCCGTCGGGCAGCGTGGTGAACCACTCCGGATGCGCCGTCACCCACGGGTGATCGGGCGAGGCCTGCAGGGCGAAGTCGAGCGCCACCTCGAGCCCGGCCTTCTTGGCCTGGCCGAGGAAGTACTTGAAGTCGGCGATCGTGCCGAGCTCGGGGTGCACCGTGTCGTGACCGCCGGCCGCGCCGCCGATGGCCCACGGGGAGCCCGGGTCGCCGGGCTTGGGGTCGAGCGTGTTGTTGCGGCCCTTGCGGAATGCCTCGCCGATGGGGTGGATCGGGGGCAGATAGAGCACGTCGAAGCCCATCTCGGCCACCTGCGGCAGGCGCTTCGCGGCCGAGCGGAAGGTGCCGCTCTTCCAGGTGCCGTCGGCCGACTGCTTCGCGCCGATCGAGCGCGGGAAGAACTCGTACCACGAGCCCGCTCCGGCGCGGGTGCGCTCGACCTTGAGCGGCAGCCAGTCGGAGTAGGTGACGAGGCTCTGCGCCGGGTGCACCCGCAGGGCGTCGGTCACCGCGGTGCCGTAGGCGAGGCCGAGGCGCTCGCTCGCGGGCCCTGCGGTCTGGCGCAGTTCGGCCGAGACCCGCGCGAACAGGTCGCGCTCGTCGGCGGGACGGGTCTGCTCGGCGGCCAGGCGCGAGAACAGCTGCGCGCCGATGTCGAACATGAGCTCGACGTCGATGCCGGCCGCGATCTTGATGGTGGCGTTGTGGGCCCAGGTGGCGTAGTCGTCGGAGTAGCCGCGGATGCGGAAGCGCCAGTGACCGGGCGAGGTGACCTGCGCGAGCCCGCGCCACTCGTCGTCCCACGGGTAGGTGCGGGTTAGTGGTCGGTCGATCAGGGTGCCGTCGGGCGCCTCGAGCTCGAGGTGGGCGCCGACCGCGTCGTGCCCCTCGCGGAACACGATGGCCCCGAACGGGATGACCTCGCCGACGAAGCCCTTGGCGGGCCATCGCCCGCCGTCGACCTGGGGGAACGCCTGAAGGATCGGGATGCGTCCGATCGCGGGCTGGAAGGGCTTCGGTGCCGTCGTGTCTCGAGATGCTGCCACAATCCGACCCTACCGACAAAGACCCCTGCTGCAAGGTGTGGCGGGCACTCTCGACGCGGGGCCGCACGGCCGACATGACCTCGTCACACGACTGCTCTAGGCTGGGGCGGTCGTCTCCCTGCACCACGGCGACCGTCGTTCGACAGGCGTCCCGACGCCGAAGAAGGAGATAATCGCGTGAAGGCGATCCGCAGGTTCACCGTCCGATCCGTTCTGCCCGAGTCGTTGTCGGCTCTCGGCGAGTTGGCGGCCAATCTCCGCTGGGCGTGGCACGAGCCCACCCGGCAGATCTTCGCCCACATCTCGCCCGACGACTGGCGGTCGACGCAGGGCGATCCCGTCGCCCTGCTGGGCGCCGTGAGCCCCGAGCGCCTCGACCAGCTCGCGGCCGACCAGGGCTTCGTGGCGTGGGCGAACAGCCTGCGCGGCGATCTCGACGCCTACCTCGGCGAGCCGCGCTGGTACCAGTCGCTCGACGGCCCGCGTCCGCAGTCCATCGGCTACTTCTCGCCGGAGTTCGGCATCGCGGCAGCCCTTCCGCAGTACTCGGGCGGCCTCGGCATCCTGGCCGGGGATCATCTGAAGGCGGCATCCGATCTCGGCGTGCCGATCATCGGCGTGGGCCTGTTCTATCGCTCGGGCTACTTCACCCAGTCGATCTCGCGCGACGGCTGGCAGGAGGAGAGCTACCCGGTGCTCGACCCCGACGGTCTGCCGCTGTCGGTGCTGCGGCTCGCCGACGGCACCCCGGCGCAGATCGTTCTCGCCCTGCCCGGCGATCGCGCGCTCTACGCCCGCATCTGGCAGGCGCAGGTGGGGCGGGTGCGGCTGCTGCTGCTCGACACCGACATCCCCGACAACGACGACGACCTGCGCTCGGTGACCGACCGCCTCTACGGCGGCGGCGGCGAGCACCGTCTGCTGCAGGAGCTGCTGCTCGGCATCGGCGGGGTGCGGGCGCTCGAGGTGCTGTCGGAACTGACCGACGCGCCCATGCCGGAGGTCTACCACACCAATGAAGGGCACGCCGGGTTCCAGGGCCTCGAGCGCATCTCGAGCCTGATCGGCGGCGGGCTCTCGTTCGACGAGGCGCTGCAGGTCGTGCGCGCGGGCACCGTGTTCACCACGCACACCCCGGTTCCGGCGGGCATCGACCGGTTCGACCGTTCGCTCGTCGAGCGCTACTTCTCCACCGACATGCTGCCCGGCCTCGAGGTGGCCTCGGTGCTCGCGCTGGGCGCCGAGGACTACGACGGCGGGTCGCCCGACGTGTTCAACATGGCGGTGCTCGGGCTGCGGCTCGGGCAGCGCGCCAACGGCGTCTCGAAGCTGCACGGCGACGTGAGCCGGGGCATGTTCGCGCCGCTCTGGCCCGGCTTCGACCGCGACGACGTGCCGATCACCTCGGTGACCAACGGTGTGCACGCGCCCACCTGGACCGACCCGCTGCTGCAGGCCCTGGCCAGCACCAAGCTCGGTTCGGGCGACACCACCCGGGTCGACTGGCACTCCGCAGAGGTGAGCGACGGCGAGATCTGGGCGGTGCGCGGCGACATGCGGCGGCAGCTCGTGCACGACGCGCGACGCCGCGTGACCGAAGCGTGGCGCGAGCAGAACCCCGATTCGATTCCGCCGTCGTGGTTCCAGACGCTGCTCGACCCGAACGTGCTGACCATCGGGTTCGCGCGGCGGGTGCCCACCTACAAGCGGCTCACGCTCATGCTGCACGACCCGGTGCGGCTGAAGTCGATCCTGCTGAACCCGGAGCGGCCGATCCAGTTCGTGATCGCCGGCAAGTCGCACCCGGCCGACGAGGAGGGCAAGCGGCTGATTCAGAAGCTGGTGCAGTTCGCCTCCGACCCCGAGGTGCGCAATCGCATCGTGTTCCTGCCGAACTACGACATCGGCATGGCGCAGTTGCTCTATCCGGGAACGGATGTCTGGCTCAACAACCCGCTGCGTCCGTTGGAGGCCTGTGGCACCTCGGGCATGAAGGCGGCGCTCAACGGCGGGCTCAACCTCTCGATCCTCGACGGCTGGTGGAACGAGTACTACGACGGCGAAGACGGCTGGGCGATTCCCACGGCCGACTCGGCGGGCGACAGCGAGGAGCGTGACACCCTCGAGTCGGAGGCGCTCTACGACCTGATGGAGAACCAGGTCGCGCCGCGCTTCTACGACCGCGACTCCGACGGCATCCCGGCGAACTGGCTGCAGTCGATCCGGCACACGCTGGCGACCCTCTCGCCCGAGCTTTCGGCCGAGCGCATGGTGCGCGAATACGTCGAGCGCCTCTACGTGCCCGCCGCCGAGGCCGAGCGCGCGATGTCGGCCGACGACTACGAGGCCGCTCGTGAGCTCTCGGCGTGGAAGGCGAAGGTGCGCGCTGCCTGGTCGGGCGTCTCGGTCGTGCACGTCGAGTCCGGCGGCCTCGATGACACCCCGCAGGTCGGCGACACGTTGCACGTGCGAGCGCACATCCAGCTCGATGGGCTCACCCCCGACGACGTGGCGGTCGAGGTGGTCTACGGCCACGCCGTGCACGGCGACGACCTCTCCGACCCGGCCACGGTCGAGTTGACCACCCCGCACGCCGGTGCCGCGCACCCGTCGGGGGCGCCCTCCTCGGCCGACGTCGACGAGTCGGCCCCCCGCGTCTACTCGGGCACCGTCGAACTCGCGCGCGCCGGCTCGTTCGGCTACACCGTGCGTGTGGTGCCGAAGCACGCCTACTTGGCGTCGCCCGCGGAGATGGGTCTCATCGCTGTCGCGCACTGACGTGGGTCCGCGCGCGGGGTGCTGAGGCGCGGACCGCTGCCCCTCCTCCCGGTGCCCCACGCGCCCGAGAAGTCACTTTCGGGTGCTCCTCGTGGGCATTTGCACCGAATAGTGACTTCTCGCGGGGCGTCGTGGCGCGGGCGTCGTGGCGGTAGGCTCCTCGTCGCCACAGCGCCCACCTCCGCCGAGAAGTCACTTTTGCGTGCTTCCCGGGGGCATTTGCACCGGATTGTGACTTCTCGCGTGGCGCCGGGCTGGGTGCGCCGCGAGTGGGGCGGGCCGAGATTACGCTCACGACGCCCCACTTCCGCCGAGAAGTCACTTTTACGTGCTTCCCTTGGGCGTTTGCACCGGATAGTGACTTCTCGCGTGGCGTCGAGCTGGGTGCGCCGCGAGCGGGGTGGGCCGAGATTTCGCTCCCGACGCCCCCACTACCGCCGAGAAGTCACTTTTCGGTGCTTCACGTAGGCATTTGCACCGGACTGTGACTTCTCGCGGGACTGGGCGTGGTGCGGCGGGTGGGGCGGGCCGAGATTTCGCTCCAAACGCGCCTACCTCGCCGAGAAGTCACTTTTCGATGCTTCCCGGGGCATTTGCACCGGATTGTGACTTCTCACGGGGCGGGGGGGGGGGGGGGGGGGTCAGTCCCGCGCCGCGCGCGACGCGGCGGGGGCCCGGAGTGCCGGGTGCGAGCTGCGGATGATGTCGAGCTTCTCGGGGAAGACCGACTGCATGAGTTCGCGCACCGTGGGGTCGGTGTCGTAGTCGTCGAGCATGCGCACGCCGAGCACGACGTTGGCGAGCATGCCCCCGGCGAGGAAGTCGGTCGCCTGGGCGGCGGTCATGCCGGCTTCGTCGCGCAGCAGGCGGTAGACGTCGAGAAAGCCGCAGCGCGCGGCCGGGCCGATGACGGGGTCTGCCCCGAGCGCGAAGGCGTGCATGAGTGACAACAGGATGCCGCGGTCGGTGGTCAGCTCGAAATACGCAAGGCCCAGGCGGCGCTCGAGCGGCACGGCCGGATCGGCGGCGATGGCCTCTCGGAACGACGCGAGCAGGCGCTCGAGCGCGCGGTGCAGCACCTCGAGGAACAACCGCTCCTTCGTGCCGAACATGCGCACCACGTAGGGCTGGCTGACGCCGGCCGCCCGCGCCACCATGTCGGTCGTGGCGCCGGCGTAGCCGGCGTCTCCGAACACGGTCGTCGCGGCATCGATGATGAGGGCGCGGCGCTCGTCTGCCGGCATCCGGAGCTTCTTGTCGGTCACGCTTGACATGGTATCAGCTGATTACTTAGGGTGATGGTTGTAATCATTTGATTACCAAACTCTCGAGAGGATTGCTCATGGCGATCACGCAGTCCGTGCCGCAGACGCCGGCGGGCACGTCCGGGGTGCCCGGCGCTGCCAAGGCAGAAGGCGCCGTCGGCCCGGCCCCGAAGCGGCGCATCCCGATCTGGCTCGCGGTGCTGGCCGCCTCGCTGCCGATGTTCATGGCGACGCTCGACAACCTCGTGGTCACGAGCGCCCTGCCCGTGCTCGGCGAACAGCTCTCGGCCTCGGTGGAGCAGCTGCAGTGGTTCGTCAACGCCTACACGCTCAGCTTCGCGAGCCTCATGCTGTTCGCGGTCGCCCTCGGCGATCGGCTCGGGCGGCGCACCGTGTTCCTCTGGGGCATCGGCATCTTCACGGTCGCCTCGGCGCTCTGCGCGGTGAGCACCGAACCGTGGATGCTCATCGCGGCCCGCGCCGTGCAGGGCGCCGGCGCCGCCGCACTCATGCCGCTGTCGCTGACGCTGCTGGTCGGCTCGGTCAGCGCCCGCATGCGGCCGCTCGCGATCGGCATCTGGGGTGGAATCTCGGGTCTCGGTGTGGCGCTCGGTCCGCTCATCGGTGGCGCGGTCATCCAGGGCTGGAACTGGGACGCGATCTTCTGGCTCAACGTGCCGGTCGGCATCGTCACGTTCCCGCTCGTGCTGCTCGCGCTGCCGAACTCTTTCGGGGCGCGCCTGCGGGCCGACCTCGTGGGTGTGCTGCTCGCGGGAGTCGGGGTGCTGGGCGTGGTCTACGGAATCATCCGGGGCAACGACGCCGGCTGGTCGAGCCTCGAGGTGCTCGGATCGATCATCGGCGGCGCCGTGCTGCTGGCGGCGTTCGTGCTCTGGGAGTCGCGCGCGGCGAACCCGCTGCTGCCCTTGCGGCTGTTCCGCGACCGCAGCTTCTCGGTGGCGAACGTGGTGGGCCTCGTATTCAGCTTCGGCATCTTCGGGGCGATCTTCATCCTCATCCAGTTCCTGCAGATCGTTCAGGGCAAGACGCCGCTCGAGGCCGGCATCCTGACCATGCCGTGGACGCTCGCCCCCATGGTCATCGCGCCCCTCGCCGGCTTCATCGTGCCGCGGGTGGGCACGCGACTTCTCATCGTCGTGGGGCTGTCGCTGCAGGCGATCGGTGTGGGCTGGTTCGCGTTCACGATGACTCCGGATGTCGCCTACGGCACGCTGCTGCCGGCGTTCCTGTTCGCCGGGGTCGGCATGGGGCTCGTGTTCGCCCCGTCGTCGACGGCGGTGCTCGTGAACATGTCGCCGCAGGACAACGCGAAGGCCTCGGGCACCAACTCCACCCTGCGCGAGATCGGCGTGGCCCTCGGCATCGCCGTGCTCACCGCGATCTTCACGGCCAACGGCGGCGAGTTCACCCCCACGGGCTACGTGGATGCCGCCATCCCGGCAATCTGGGTGGGGGCGGCCGCGCTTTTGCTAGCTGCGCTTACAGCGCTGCTCTTGCCTGCTGGTCGCAGCCAAGAGCGGCACTGACGCGTCCGCGCCGCCGCCTCTGCGGCGCGGGCGACATGTTCGCGTGCGGTCGCTGTCGCGGCCGCGCGCTCACCCTGGGTCGTCGAGCGCGGCCCGCGGTCGGCGAGTGCGTGCTGGACTTCTGGGTAGCCCTCTAGACAGCTCTATAGAGCTGCATCGACGTGGGCGCGACATCCACGACGTCGCCCGGGGCGAACCGGGGGAGCGGCTGGTCGTGGTGGTGCGGGGCGGGCGTGTCCTGCGCCGAGTCCCAGAGGAGCTCATAGGCCTCGACCCCGTCGTGCGACGGCAGGGTCACGCGCTCGGGCGCCTCGACACCGTGGATGACCGTGAGGATGCGATTGAGCTCCTCGTGCTCGGGCGTCGACGCCGCCACGTAGATGAGGGTGCGGTTCTCGGGCGAGTTCCAGTCGGGCACCGACATGGTGTCGCCGCCCGCGTCATACCAGTCCATCTGGCTCGCACTCGGGGTGCGCTCACCGAACACGCCGTAGTGCACCGGTCGCAGCGCGGGGTTCTCGCGGCGCATCCGGAGCAGGTGCTGCGTGGTGCGCCAGAGGTCTTTCTGCCAGGTGCGGCGGTCCCAGCTCAGCCAGGTGAGCTCGGAGTCGTGGCAGTAGGCGTTGTTGTTGCCCTTCTGGCTGCGCCCGAACTCGTCGCCCGCCGTGATCATCGGCACGCCGGCCGAGAGCAGCAGGGTGCCCATGAGGTTGCGCATGGCCCGCCGCCGCGACTGCTCGATGGTGCGCGAGGTGGTGGGGCCCTCGATGCCGTGGTTGTACGACATGTTGTTGTCGCTGCCGTCGCGGTTGGCCTCGCCGTTGCCCACGTTGTGCTTGACGTTGTAGGCGGTGAGGTCGGCGAGGGTGAAGCCGTCGTGGGCGGTGACGAAGTTCACCGAGGCGAGCGGCCCGCGCTGCTGCGCGAAGGTGTTCGACGAGCCCGCGATGCGCGTGGCCAGCATGCCGACGCCGTCGCCGGGGTTCCCGTTCTCGCGGATCGACTTGATGTCACGCAGCCAGAACTTGCGCATGCGGTCGCGGAAGCGGTCGTTCCACTCCGACCAGCCGGCCGGGAAGTTGCCTGTCTGCCAGCCGCCCATGCCGACGTCCCACGGCTCGGCGATCATCTTCACGCCCGCGAGCTCGGGGTCGCTCACGATGCCGGTGATGAGCGGATGCTCGTGGTCGAAATAGTTGTCGGCGTTGCGCCCGAGCGTGGCGGCCAGGTCGAACCGGAAGCCGTCGACCTGCACGTCGTTGGCCCAGTACTTGAGCGAGTCGAGGATCATGCGCGACACGGCGGGGGTGGACGTGTTGATCGAGTTGCCGCAGCCGGTGACGTCGACGTAGTCGCCGCGGCTGGTCTGCCGGTAGTACCCGGCGTTGTCGATGCCGCGGAAGCTCGTGGTCGGGCCCATCCGCCCCTCTTCGGCGGTGTGGTTGTAGACCACGTCGAGAATGACCTCGATGCCGGCCTCGTGCAGCAGCTTCACCATGCCCTTGAACTCGCGCAGCACGGCGCTCGGCCCCTGACCCTGAGCGGCGCGCGAGGCGTAGAGGTTGTGCGGCGCGAAGAAGCCGAGGGTGTTGTAGCCCCAGTAATTGGTGAGCCCCTGCTTCTGCAGCCGCTGCTCGGAGACGAACGCGTGCACGGGCAGCAACTCCACCGCCGTGACGCCGAGGCTCTTGAGGTAGCCGATGCTGGTGTCGTGGGCGAGGCCGGCGTAGGTTCCACGCAGGTTCTCGGGGATGCGGTTGTTGAGCTTCGACAACCCTTTGACGTGGGCCTCGTAGATGACCGTGTGGTCGAGCGGGGTGTTCGGCTTGCCGACGCCGTTCCAGTTGAACTCCTCGTCGACCACCACGCTCCGCCACTGCTCGCGACCCGATCGCACGAGACCGCGGGCGTAGGGGTCGAGCAGCGCGAGCTCGGGATCGAACGCGTTCAACGGGCCATCCGGGCCGTCGACCCGCAGACTGTAGCGGCGGCCGGGAGCCAGTGAGCGGGTTCTCGCGGTCCAGACGCCCGCGGCATCCGGTGTCAGCGGAACCGACTTCACGACCCAGTTGGGGTCTTTGTCGTCATAGAGGCAGAGCTCGATGCTCGTCGCCGTCTCTGACCACACGCGCAGCTCTCCGCCGTGAGAAGTCTGGCGCACGCCCATCCGCGCGAATGGGTCGGCCGCAGTCATGAGACTTAGAGTAGTTGCAGCCGACAAATCCCATGAAATCGCAAGGAATCGCCGAGAACCCGATGCCCGTCTACCTCGATCACGCGGCCACCACGCCGATGCTTCCGGAGGCCCGTTCGGCCTACGTCGACGCACTCGGTGTGGTGGGCAACCCCTCGTCGATCCACAGTCAGGGCCAGCAGGCCAAACGCCTGCTCGAGGAGTCGCGCGAAGTCGTGGCCGCGTCGGTCGGCGCCGAGCCGATCGAGGTCATCTTCACCTCGGGCGGCACCGAGTCGATCAACCTCGGCATCAAGGGACTGTTCTGGAAGAGGCAGCAGGATGCCGCCCGCCCGGTGGTGCTCGTGCCCGGCGGCGAGCATCACGCCACCGTCGACGCGGTGGAGTGGCTCGTGCGCCACGAGGGCGCCCGCGTGGTGTGGTTGCCGGTCGACGCGTTGGGGCGTCTGGCACCCTCGGTGCTCGACGAGGCGCTCGCGGAGCACGGAGCCGCGGTCTCGCTGGTGTCGGTGCTGTGGGCCAACAACGAGGTCGGAACGGTTCAGGATGTCGCCGCCCTCGTCGCGGTCGCCACGCGTTTCGGGGTGCCGGTGCACGTCGACGCTGTGGCCGCCTACGGCTACCTGCCGCTCGACTTCGACGCGGTGGGCGCGGCCGCGATGAGTATCTCGGCGCACAAGATCGGCGGCCCGGTGGGCATCGGGGCCCTGCTGTTGTCGCGCCGGAGCGAGGTGGAGCCGCTCATCCACGGTGGCAACCAGCAGCGCGTGCGCTCGGGAACCCAGGATGTCGCGGGGGCGGTGGCGTTCGCGGCGGCGGCGTCGGCGGTGCTGCGCGAGTTCGGCGGTGGCGGCTCATTCGTGGGGGAGCTCGCGGTGCTGCGGGACCGACTCGTGGCCGGCGTGCGGAACGCGGTGCCCGACGCCGTGCTGAGGGGAGACCCCGCGGCATCCGGTCGCCTGCCGGGCAATGCCCACTTCACGTTCCCGGGGTGCGAGGGCGACTCGTTGCTGTTCGTGCTCGACGTGGCCGGGTTCTCGGTGTCGACGGGGTCGGCGTGCCAGGCCGGGGTTCCCGAGGTGTCGCACGTGCTGACGGCGATGGGGGTGCCCGACGACGAAGCCCGCGGAGCGCTGCGGTTCACCCTGGGGCACGGCACCACGGCGGCGGAGGTCGACGCGCTCGTGGCCGCGCTGCCGGCCGCGTACGCGTCGGCCCGCAAGGCCGGCTTCGCCGACCGCGTGGTGACGCCGGGCCGCTGACGCGCCCGCTTTTCGGCGTCTCTTCCCCGTCCTCCCCGCTTCCCCGGACGCCTCGCGATCCCCGCTTCCCCCACTTGCCTCCCGGTCGCGCAAAAGGCTCGCTCAACCGAGGTTTCGGTGCTTTTGCGCGACCGGGTGGGTTCGCGGAGGGCGTCCGGGCTGTGGATAACTCCTCGTGGGGCCTGCGGGCCCGCACAATGGCGGGATGCCGCGTCACATCCCGCTCCCCAGGGACCTTCTCGAGCATCCGTTCTCGGTTGCCGAGGGCGAGGCCCGGGGCATCGGTAGGGGGCGCTTGCGGGGCCAAGACCTCGCGCGCCCCTTCCACGGAGTGCGACTTGCCGACCTCGCGCTTCCGCCCGACCCGCCGGCGGCCCTGTTGACCCTGTGCGCCGCTTACCAACGACGCTGCCCGGCCGGCCACTTCTTCAGCCACGTCACGGCAGCCGCGCTCTGGGGAGCGCCGCTCCCACCCGCGATGGCGCATCGGCCGCTCGACGTGTCGGTGCTGAAGCCCCACGCGCTGCCGCGGGCGAACGGGGTGATCGGCCACCGACTCGCCGACGAACGCGTGCGGGTTGTGGAGCGCACGGGTGTTCGAGTGGCTGACCCCGCATCGACGTGGTGCCAGCTCGGCCCGTTGCTCGCCTTCGACGATCTGGTCGCGGCGGGTGATCACCTCGTGCTCAAGCCCATCGTCTCGGCGCGCGGCGACCCGCGGCCGCACATCTCGTTGCCGCAGTTGCTCGAGCGCGCTTCGGCCGCTCGCGCACCCGGCGCCGCGCGGCTCCGCACGGCGGCCGCGCTGGTTCGGGTCGGGGCCGAGTCGCGCCCCGAGACCGTGCTCCGCCTCGCCCTGATGCGCGCCGGCCTGCCCGAGCCGCTGCTGAACGCGCCGATCCATGACGCGCGTGGCCGGCTGCTCGGCTACGGCGACCTCGTCTACCCCGCCCATCGCGTGATCGTCGAATACAACGGCGGCCAGCATCGCACCGACGAAGCCCAGTTCGAGAAGGACGTGACCCGCGTCGAAGACTTCCGCGCCGATGGGTGGACCGTCGTGGAGGTGCGCAAGGGCGGCCTGTTCCGGCAACGAGCGGGCACCGTCGAGCGGGTGCGGTGGGCGCTCGGCGCGTGAGTGCGGGCTGTGCGCGCGGCGGCGGGCGGCGCGGTCGCGCAAAAGCACCCGAAACGGGGTGGGAACGACGTTTTGCGCGACCGCGAGCGCGACCGCGGGTGCGGCTTGCGCGTGCCCGGGCAGGGGGCGGCGCGCGACGCTACAGGTTGAGGGTCGTGAGCACCGCGAGGTGGTCGGAGCCGCCGACCCGCAGCGTGGTGTTCGACGTGACCTCCATGCCGCGCTGCAGCACGTGGTCGGGGCGCGTTACCGGCGAAGAGGCGGGCCAGGTGAAGCCGAAGCCGCCGCCGGTCTGATTGGCCTCGGAGAGCTGCCCGGTGAGGCCGGCGATGGTGCGGTCCGACGAGCCCGCGTTGAAGTCGCCCACCATCAGGATGCGGTCGTTCTCGTCGCGCGGGATGTAGTCGGCGAGATTCGCGAGCATGGTGTCGCGATCGGCGTGGTCGCCCGGGCGAGCGGATGCCGCGTGGATCACGTAGATGCTCACCAGACCCGTAGGCGTCGCGAGGTCGGCCGCGATCGCACGCTGCCAGCCCAGTCCGAGGTCGAGCGCCTGGGCGTTCTCGATCGGGTAGGTGCTCCACACTCCGACGGTGCCGATGCCGTAGGAATAGGGGTAGGAGTCGCTCAGCACCCCTTCGACCTGCTCGCGCGCGTCGGCATCCATCTCCTGCAGCGCGATGACCTGCGCACCCGAGGCTGCGAGCGCGGTGGCCGATTCGGCGGCCGTGCCGGAGTCGGCCTCGACGTTCTGGCTCGCGATCGTGAGGGTGTCACCGGATGCCGCGGGGGCGCTCCAGGCCAGCGGCACGATCGCGGGCACGAACATGACGCCCCACACCACCGTCGGCACGAGCGCGGCGATGACCGCGCCCTTCGCGCGGGTGACGAAGGCGAGCACGAGCAGCACAGGAATGGCCAGACCGAACCATGGCAGCGCCGAATCGACGATGAGGCCGAGGCCCAGCAGATCGGGCACGAGCACGTGCAGACCGAGCACGGCCGCCAGGCCGAGTGCCGCGATGCACACGAGCACGGCGAGGCCCGAGCGCGTGCGGGTGCTCCTCCGCGATGAGGAGTCTCGGGTCTCTCGCGGCGCCTCGAGTAGAGCTGACATCAGGCCTATTCTGCACCGGCAGACT
The DNA here is from genome assembly GCF_024979295.1 of Herbiconiux daphne. GTDB lineage: Bacteria > Actinomycetota > Actinomycetes > Actinomycetales > Microbacteriaceae > Herbiconiux > Herbiconiux daphnes. The sequence goes on from NZ_JANLCJ010000001.1 coordinate 951,004, forward strand.
GGGCATTCCCCCTTATCCACAAATGAATCGCGGACAATCCGACTGTCAGAACCCCACCGTATGCTGGAAGTATGAAAGTTCTCGCAGCAATGAGCGGAGGCGTCGACTCCGCGGTCGCCGCCGCACGGGCGGTCGAGGCCGGTCACGACGTCGTCGGGGTGCACCTCGCCCTCAGCCGCATGCCCGGCACCCTCCGCACCGGCAGCCGCGGGTGCTGCACGATCGAAGACTCGATGGATGCGCAGCGCGCCGCCAACAAGATCGGCATCCCTTATTACGTGTGGGATTTCTCGGAGCGCTTCAAGGCCGACGTCGTCGACGACTTCATCGCCGAATACACGGCAGGCCGCACCCCCAACCCCTGCATGCGCTGCAACGAGCGCATCAAGTTCGCCGCCCTGCTCGAGAAGGCACTCGACCTGGGGTTCGACGCGGTGTGCACCGGTCATTACGCCACGGTGACGACGGATGCCGCGGGCAATCGTGAGCTGCATCGCGCAGCTGCGTGGGCGAAAGACCAGTCCTACGTGCTCGGCGTGCTCACTGCCGAGCAGCTCGCGCACAGCATGTTCCCACTCGGGGCCACGCCGTCGAAGGCCGAGGTGCGGGCGGAGGCCGCTGCGCGCGGCTTCTCAGTAGCCAACAAGCCCGACAGCCACGACATCTGCTTCATCCCCGACGGCAACACCAGCGGCTGGCTGGCCGAGAAGGTCGGCACCGCGACCGGTGAAATCGTCGACCGCGAGGGTGCCGTCGTCGGCTCCCACGAGGGCGCCCACGCGTTCACCGTGGGGCAGCGACGCGGCCTCAAGCTCGGCATGCCGGCGTCCGACGGCAAGCCGCGGTTCGTGCTCGAGGTGCGTCCGGTGACGAACACGGTCGTGGTCGGGCCGAAGGAGGCGCTCGACATCGCCGAGATCGCCGGCTCGCGCTTCACGTGGGCGGGGCTCGCGCCCTCCCACCCGCAGATCGATTTCGACTGCCAGGTGCAGATTCGGGCCCACGCCGACCCGGTCGACGCGGTCGCGCGCGTGCGGGAGTCGACGGTCGACGGCGAGGTCGGTTCCGAACTCGTCATCACCCCCGTCACACCGTTGAACGGAGTCGCGCCGGGTCAGACGGCCGTGGTCTACGTCGGCACACGGGTGCTGGGCCAGTGCACGATCGACCGCACGGTCAGTGCTGTTCCGGTGGGTGCTGTTCCGGTTGGTGCCGTCCCGGTGGGTGCTGGGGCGGTCTCGAGCGGCGTCGCGGTCTGATGGCGGCGCGCGTCACCTCCCGCGGCGATGGGGCCGACGGGTCGAGCGTGTCCGAGGGGGCCGCTGAGGCGCTCCCCGACGAGACGCCGAGCGATCTCGAAGAGGCGAAGGCCGAGGCCGACGCACTGACCACGCGCATCCTCGAGCTGCGCGACGAGTACTACGAGAACAACGCCTCGACCGCGAGCGACAAAGACTACGACGCCCTGGTTCGCCGGCTCGGCGAGCTGGAGCGCGAACACCCCGAGCTGCAGTCGCCCGACAGCCCCACCCAGACGGTGGGCGGCCGTGCGGTCACCACCATGTTCACCCCGGTCACGCACGCCGAGCGCATGCTGAGCCTCGACAACGTGTTCAGCGAAGAAGAGCTCGACGAGTGGGCCGCGAAGGTCGAGCGCGACGCGGGTCGCTCCACCGTGCGCTATCTCAGCGAGCTGAAGATCGACGGGCTCGCGATCAACCTGCGCTACGAGTTCGGCGTTCTCGTCACGGCGGCCACCCGCGGCGACGGTGTGGTCGGCGAAGACGTCACCGAGAACGTGCTGCAGATCAAGACCATCCCCGCCCGGTTGTCGGGCTCTGGGCATCCGCCGCTCGTCGAGGTGAGAGGCGAGATCTTCTTTCCCGTCGCCGCGTTCGACGAGTTGAACGCAGCCCAGGAGGCCGCCGGCGAGCGCGTGTTCGCGAACCCCCGCAATGCGGCGGCGGGATCGCTGCGGCAGAAGTCCGAGGGCAAGAACGCGAAGCAGCTCGCGCTCGTGGCCGCGCGCCTCAGCCGGCTGCAGATGCTCGTGCACGGCATCGGGGCGTGGGCCGATCCGCCGGTCGCGGCCCAGTCCGAGGTCTACGAGCTGTTGGCGAGCTGGGGCCTGCCGACCTCGACGCACTACAAGGTGTTCGACACGATCGGCAAGGTGGCGGAGTTCATCCGTTACTACGGTGTGCACCGGGCGAGCGTGGAGCACCAGATCGACGGCATCGTCGTGAAGGTCGACGACCTGGCGCTGCACGCCGAGCTGGGCGCGACCAGCCGGGCGCCGCGGTGGGCGACGGCCTACAAATATCCGCCCGAAGAGGTGAACACGAAGCTGCTCGACATCGTGGTGAGCGTCGGGCGCACCGGGCGCGCCACGCCGTTCGCGGTGATGGAGAAGGTCGAGGTGGCCGGCTCCGAGGTGCGCCAGGCGACCCTGCACAACCAAGACGTGGTGAAGGCCAAGGGTGTGCTGATCGGCGACACGGTCGTGCTGCGCAAGGCCGGTGACGTCATTCCCGAGGTGCTCGGTCCGGTGGTCGAGTTGCGCGACGGCAGCGAGCGCGAGTTCGTGATGCCCGAATTCTGCCCGGAGTGCGGCACCAAGCTCGCGCCGGCGAAAGAGGGCGACATCGATCTGCGCTGCCCCAACGCGCGCAGTTGCCCGGCGCAGGTGCGGGGCCGGGTCGAACACGTCGGCTCCCGCGGGGCGCTCGACATCGAGGGTCTCGGCGAGGTGTCGGCGGCGGCGCTCACGCAGCCCTCCGAGCCCGCTGAACCCCCGCTCGTCACCGAGGCCGGGCTGTTCTCGCTGCGGATGGACGACCTGTTCCCCATCCGCGTGATCGTGCGCGACAACGAGACCGGGTTGCAGAAGCTCAACGACGACGGATCCCCGAAACTCGTGACCCCGTTCCGGCGCAAGCGGCGCAAGAGCGGCCGAGACGCCGATCCGGCGTTCGATCCCGACGCCGAAGAGTTCTGGGGCGACGCCGAATCGGTGCCGTCGAGCAACGCGATCGAGTTGCTCGCCAACATCGAGTCGGCCAAGACCAAGCCGCTCTGGCGGATGCTGGTGGCGCTGAGCATCCGGCACGTCGGTCCGGTCGCGGCCCGTGCGCTCGCCGACTACTTCGGGTCGCTCGAGGCCATGCGCGCGGCCACCCGCGAAGAGCTGGCCGCGGTCGACGGCGTGGGCGGCATCATCGCCGACGCCCTGATGGAGTGGTTCGCGGTCGACTGGCACGTCGAGATCCTCGATCGCTGGACCGAGGCGGGCGTGCAGTTCACAACCCCCGGCCACCCGGGCCCGGGAGCAGCCGTCGGCAGCGGGGGAGTGCTCGAGGGCGTGACCGTCGTCGCCACCGGATCGCTGGAGGGCTTCACGCGCGAGGGCGCACTCGAGGCGATCATCGAAGCGGGCGGCAAGGCGGCGTCGAGCGTGAGCAAGAAGACCGACTTCGTCGCGGCCGGCCCCGGTGCGGGCTCGAAGCTCGGCAAGGCTGAAGCCCTGGGGCTTCGCATCATCGATGCGGCGGAGTTCGCCATCCTGGTGACGCAGGGCCCGGAAGCGCTCGGCCCACCTCCCGGTTCCGAGCCGACCGACGCCGACGCCGACGCTCCGGCAGATGCCGCGCCGGATGCCGGTTCCGAGCCGACCGACGCCGACGCCGACGCCCCGGCAGGTGCCGCGCCGGATGCCGGTTCACAGCTCGTCGATGCGACCGCGGAAGGCGGTGCGGAAACAGCTGATGACGACGCCGGTGCCGGCGACACTCACCCGGGTGGGCCCGAGGGCCGACCGGCCGAATGAACGGCGTGCAGTCGGTGGCAGCGGGTGAGGCGACCGGTCACAGACCGAGCGGCCGGTCAACTGTCGTCGGCGCGGCAGCGGCGGGTCACGCGAGCGGTCTCCGGGCGCGCGGCCTGGTGATCGTGGTCGGCGCGGTTGTCGCGATGGTCGTGGCGCTAGTCGCGGCCCTCCGGGCGACGCCCTGGCCGGCGGCACTGCTCATCCGGCGGGTCTTCGAGCGGGGCGCACGCGCCACCCTCGCCGAGATGGCACCGCATGTGCCGAGCTCTGGGTTCGTAGAGCGTCGCGACATCCGGTACGCGCCCCCGAACCCAGGCCGGGCGGGTCGCTCCGGCAGCGCTCGGCGTGTGCGCGGCGGCGACACGACGTTCGACATCGTGACGCCGGCTCCGACGGCGGCCGGAGCCGAAGACGGAGCCGAAAACGGAGCCGAAGACGGGGCCGAACACGGGGCCGGAGCCGAAGCCGGAGTCGGTGCCCAGGCCAGCACCGAAGCGCGGCCGGTCGTGGTCTGGATCCACGGCGGCGCGTGGATCTCGGGGAGCAAGGCCGACGTGCTGCCCTACCTGAAACTGCTCGCCGTGCGGGGCTACGCTGCCGTCGGCCTCGACTACACGATCGCGCCCGAGGCGACCTATCCCACCGCGCTCACTCAACTGAACGAGGCTCTCCGCCACCTCGTCGACCACGCCGACGAGCTCGGCATCGACCCGCGCCGCATCGTGCTGGCCGGCGACTCGGCGGGGGCGCAGTTGGCGAGCCAACTCGCCGTGCTCACGACCGATGCCGCCTACGCGGCGTCGCTGGGCATCCGGCCCTCGCTCGACGCCATCCAGCTGGCCGGCGTGGTGCTGCATTGCGGGCTCTACGACCTCGCGGCGATGGAGAACGCGACCGGCATCGTCGGTTGGGGATTCAAAGCGGCCCTCTGGGCCTACACCGGCGACAAGCACTGGTCGACCACGGCGACCGGGCGTTCGATGTCGACTCTCGACGTCGTCACCGCCGCCTTTCCACCGGCGTTCGTGTCGGGCGGCAACGGCGACGGCCTCACGGCCGGCCAGTCGAAGCGTCTCGTCGACCGCCTGCGCGCCCTCGGCGCCGATGTCACCCCGCTGTTCTGGCCGGCCGATCACGTGCCGTCGTTGCCACACGAATACCAGTTCCATCTCGACTACGGCGACGCCTTCGTGGCCCTCGACCGCACGATCGAGTTCCTCGACCGGGTCACTGCGGCACCCGTCGCCGTGGGAGCACTGGCCGACGGCGCACCGCACTCGGCCGAACCGGATGACGGCACCGAATAGAATTGCCCTACACCCCTCGCGAATCGAACCACGGAGCACCATGTCCGAAATAACCCAGGAGCAGGTGGCCCATCTGGCCAACCTCGCCCGGATCGCCCTGACTCCCCACGAGATCGAGAGTCTCACGAGCGAACTCGGCTCGATCGTCGACAACGTCGCGAAGGTCTCCGAGGTCGCCACGCCCGACGTGCCGGCGACCAGCCACCCGATCCCGCTGCAGAACGTCTACCGCGACGACGTGCCCGGCGCGACCCTCACCACCGAGCAGGCCCTGGCCGGTGCGCCCGACCACGACGGTTCGCGGTTCCGCGTCACGGCGATCCTCGGAGAGGAGCAGTGATGGCCCACCACGACCACGAACTCGTGCGGCTCTCGGCCGACGCCCTTGCCCAGAAGCTCGCGTCGAGCGAGATCAGCGCCGTCGAAGCCACCCAGGCCCACCTCGACCGCATCGCCGCGGTCGACGGCGAGGTGCACGCCTTCCTGCACACCGCCCCCGACCTGAGCCTCGCGACGGCGGCCGCGATCGACCAGCGCCGGGCGGCCGGTGAGTCGCTGCATCCGCTCGCCGGCGTGCCGATCGCCATCAAAGACGTCATCGTCACCAACGACATGCCCACCACAAGCGGCAGCCGCATTCTCGAGGGCTGGATTCCGCCCTACGACGCCACCGTCATGACCAAGCTCCGCGCCGCCGGCCTCGTGCCGATCGGCAAGACGAACATGGACGAATTCGCCATGGGCTCGTCGACCGAGCACTCCGCCTACGGTCCCACCCACAACCCGTGGGACCTCGAGCGCATCCCCGGCGGCTCCGGCGGCGGCTCCGCGGCAGCGGTCGCGAGCTTCGAGGCGCCGCTCGCCCTCGGCAGCGACACCGGCGGCTCCATCCGCCAGCCGGCCCACGTCACGGGAACCGTCGGCGTCAAGCCGACCTACGGCGGCGTCAGCCGCTATGGCGCGATCGCGCTGGCGTCGAGCCTCGACCAGATCGGCCCGGTCAGCCGCACCGTGCTCGACTCGGCGCTGCTGCACGACGTGATCGGCGGTCACGACCCGCGCGACTCCACCTCGCTCACCGACGAATGGCCCTCGATGGCCGACGCCGTGCGCCGCGCCGACGTGAAGGGCTTGCGCATCGGGGTCATCAGCCAGCTCGACGGTCAGGGCTTCCAGACCGGCGTGCTCGAGCGCTTCCGCGAAGCCCTCGACGTGCTAGCCGCGGCCGGCGCCGAGATCGTCGACGTCAGCCTGCCGAGCCTCGAATACGCCATCGCGGCCTACTACCTGATCATGCCCGCCGAAGCGTCGTCGAACCTGGCGAAGTTCGACTCGGTGCGCTTCGGTCTGCGAGTGAACCCGCCCGGCGGCGGCACGGTCGAAGACGTCATGTCGGCCACCCGCGAGGTCGGGTTCGGCGCCGAGGCCAAGCGGCGCATCATCCTCGGCACCTACGCGCTGAGCGCCGGCTACTACGACGCCTACTACGGCAGCGCCCAGAAGGTGCGCACGCTCGTGCAGCGCGACTTCGAGGCCGCCTTCGGCCAGGCCGACGTGCTCGTGTCGCCCACCGCGCCGACCACCGCCTTCAAGCTCGGCCAGAACACCGGTGATCCGATGGCCATGTATCTCAACGACATCGCCACGATCCCGGCGAACCTCGCCGGCATCCCCGGAATCTCGGTGCCCGTCGGGCTGGCGCGCGAAGACGGCTTGCCCGTCGGCATCCAGTTCCTCGCCCCCGCCCGCCACGACGCCCGCCTCTACAACGTCGGCGGCGCACTCGAGCGCATGCTCGAAGACTCCTGGGGGCACACGCTGATCAGCCTGGCCCCCGACCTCGCCCCCGGCGAGATGACCGCAGCACAGGAAGGAGCCGTCTGATGGCCACGGCCAAGCTGATGGACTTCGACAAGGCGCTCGAACTCTTCGAACCCGTTCTCGGCTTCGAGGTGCACGTCGAACTCAACACGAAGACCAAGATGTTCTCCGACGCGCCGAACTACTTCGGCGGCGAGCCGAACACGAACATCACCCCCGTCGACCTCGGCCTGCCCGGGTCGCTGCCCGTGGTCAACGGCGAGGCCGTGCGCTACAGCATCAGCCTCGGCCTGGCTCTGGGCTGCTCGATCGCGCCCTCGAGCCGGTTCGCCCGCAAGAACTACTTCTACCCCGACCTGGCGAAGAACTACCAGATCTCGCAGTACGACGAGCCCATCGCGTTCGGCGGGTCGGTCGAGGTCGAGCTGCCCGACGGCCGCTTCTTCACCGTTCCGATCGAGCGTGCGCACATGGAGGAGGATGCCGGCAAGCTCACGCACGTCGGCGGGGCCACCGGCCGCATCCAGGGCGCGGAGTACTCGCTCGTCGACTACAACCGCGCCGGTGTGCCGCTGGTCGAGATCGTCACCGACATCATCTACGGCGCCGAGAAAGACGCCCCCGAGCTGGCCAAGGCCTACGTGGCCACCATCCGCGACATCGTCGTGTCGCTCGGCATCTCCGACGCCCGCATGGAGCGCGGCAACCTGCGCTGCGACGCCAACATCTCGCTGCGCCCCCGCACCGCTCCCGGCGAACCGCCGGCGCCGCTCGGCACCCGCACCGAGACGAAGAACGTGAACTCGCTGCGTTCGGTCGAGCGCGCCATCCGCTACGAGATCCAGCGGCAGGCGCAGATCCTCGCCGACGGCGGCACCATCACACAAGAGACGCGGCACTGGCACGAAGACACCGGCACCACCTCCGCCGGGCGCCCGAAGTCCGACGCCGACGACTACCGGTACTTCCCCGAGCCCGACCTGCTGCCGGTGGTGCCGTCGGCCGAGTTGATCGACGAGCTGCGCGCCGCCCTGCCCGAGGCCCCGGCCATCCGTCGCCGCCGCCTGAAGCAGGAGTGGGGCTTCACCGACCTTGAGTTCCAAGACGTGCAGAACGCGGGCCTGCTGGTCGAGGTCACCGACACGGTCGCCGCCGGCGCGAGCCCCCAGGCCGCGCGCAAGTGGTGGTCGGGCGAGATCTCGCGCATCGCCAACGCGCGCAACGCCGAGCCGTCGAGCCTGGTGTCGCCGACGGATGTCGCGGCCCTCGTGACCCTCATCGACTCCGGTGCCCTGAACGACCGTCTGGCCCGCCAGGTGCTCGAGGGCGTCATCGACGGCGAGGGCAGCCCGCAGGAGGTCGTCGACGCCCGCGGTCTCGCCGTGGTCTCCGACGACGGCGCGTTGATCGCCGCGATCGACGACGCCCTGGCCGCCCAGCCCGACGTGCTCGCGAAGATCAAAGACGGCAAGGTGCAGGCCGCCGGGGCCGTGATCGGAGCCGTCATGAAGGCGATGAAGGGCCAGGCCGACGCGGCGCGCGTGCGCGAACTGGTGCTCGAGCGCGCCTCCGCCGATTGATGCCCGGGCCCGGCGGGGCGCCTGACCCGGGTCTTCACGACTCGCGGATGACCCCCGGAAGAGTGTCGGTGGTGGCTCGTAGAGTTGCCGCATGGACGTTCTCGTAGCCCAGATCATCGTCACGACGATCAGCGTGACCGGTGGGGCGCTGCTGGCGCTCCTGATCGACCGCGGCAAGGGCCGGCGGGTCGAGAAGCTCGCCGAGGTGAACGCCCTGCGGCTGCTCACGATCGAGATCGCCTCGCGTCGCGCGCTCTCGCCCGACCAGTCGTTCGAGCCGGTCTCGATCGACCGCGCCGACCCCGACTCCGACTTCAACCGGGTGATGCGGTCGGTCGTGCTGCTACGCAAAGAGATCCGCATCGCCCGCAAGTCGCTCCGGCCGCGCTCGGGCGCGTGGAACCCGCTCAACTACATGGTCGCCGCGTGCAACATCTTCATCGAGAACGTCGACGAACGACCGGCGAGCATCGTGGCCGAGCTCGAGATCCTGCGCATCGATCTCGACGCGCTGCTCGTCGAACTCTGCTCGGTGCACCCGCGCGAGCTCGTCTACCGTGCCGCCGGGTCGACCGCCTACCGGCGGCCGACCGTCAGCACGAGCGGGGCGTGAACCTCACACCGCGACGCGGTCATCGCGGCCGGTGAGCGCGAGCAGCCGAGACAGAAGGGGCGCGTCATCCGGAACCGGCACCGGCGACGCGAACAACCCGCTGGCCTCGAGCGTCTCTTTCTGCGGCTCGAACACCGTCCACACCGCCGCGACGAGTTCGTCGTCGATCGACTCCTCGGCTCCCACGGCGCGAGCGAGGTCCCAGGCGTGGATCGTGACGTCGGAGACCTGCTCCTTGAGGTAGTCGAGCACCGGCACCGTGTCGTACGAGAGGGTCACGAGCGAGTCGGGCGCGGCGTCGTGCCAGGCGGTCGTGGCGGCGAGCGAGAACAGGTGCCACTCGTGCTGCAGGTCGGCGTCGTCGAGCGGCCGGAGCCGGCTCCTCGCCTGCCTCGGGCTGAGGCCCGAGAGCAACCAGGGCACCCACTGCTGCTCCTCGATCACATGCCGCACCAGATCGGCGACGTTCCAGTCGGTGTCGGGCGTCGGCGCGTTCCAGTCGGTGACGGCGGCGACACGGGTCGCGAACTCCTGATGGGCTCGCTCCTGCAGGCGCAGCCAGGTCGTCGCGTGGTCGGTCGAGGCGGGGTGTGAGGTCATGCGGCAGCTCCTTGTCGATCTCCATTGTCAAGCCCAGGCGTCGGATGCGCATTCCTTCGGCCGACAATGGTCTGTCCGCGACGAGCGAACACGCCGTTCCGGCGCCCCGGTCGACCGGATAAGGTCGGGTCTGTGAGCCCCCACAGCACCGACCCGGTCGTGCGGCCGGTCGACATCGCCGACCTGCCGCAGCTCATGGTGCTGAACCGTGCCGCGGTGCCGGCCGTCAACGACATCGACGACGACGAGCTGCGCACCCTGGTGGAGCAGTCGGTCGCGGCCGTCGCCGTGGTCGAGCGCGGGCATCCGGATGCCGTGCTCGGCTTCGTGCTGGCCCTACCGCCCGGCCTCGACTACCGGAGCGAGAACTACCGCTGGTTCAGCGCCCGCGGCGATCGTTTTCTCTACGTCGACCGCATCGTCGTGGGGGAGGGCCGCCGCAGCCGCGGCATCGGCGCACTGCTCTACGACGCCGTGTTCGACGCGGCGCGTGCCCGCGGGGCGACCGAGGTCGACTGCGAGGTCAACGTCGATCCGCCCAACCCCGGGTCGCTCATCTTCCACTCGAGGCTCGGTTTTCAGGAGGTCGGCCGGCAGGCGACGAAGGGCGACACCGTGGTGGTCGCCCTCCTCGCCCGCGCGGTCGACGCCTCTTAGGTCAGCCGCCGGGCCGGCGAGGTCGTGTTGGCGGGGTCGCGCTCGGCGAGGTCGCCGATGATGTCGTCGATCGCCGCGAGAACGTCAGGCGTGAGCGTGACATCCGACGCCTTGACGTTCGACTCGACCTGCTCGGGCCGGGAGGCGCCGATCAGTGCCGCGGCCACGTTGTCGTTCGAGAGCACCCAGGCGATCGACAGCTGGGCCAGCGTGATGCCGAGGTCGTCGGCCACCGGCTTCAGGCGCTGCACCCGCTCGAGCACCTCGTCGCGCATCCACGACTTCACCATGTCGGCGCCGCCCTTCTCGTCGGTGGCGCGGCTACCCTCGGGTGCCGGCTGACCCGGCAGGTACTTGCCGGTGAGCACGCCCTGAGCGACCGGTGACCACACGATCTGCGAGATGCCGAGTTCGCGCGAGGTGGGCACCACCTCGTCTTCGATCACGCGCCAGAGCAGCGAGTACTGCGGCTGGTTCGAGATGAGCTGGATGTTCAGTTGCTCGGCGAGGGCATGGCCGTCGCGCAATTGCTGCGCGGTCCACTCGCTGACACCGATGTAGAGCGCCTTGCCCTGTCGCACGATGTCGGCGAAGGCCTGCATGGTCTCTTCGAGCGGCGTCTCGTAGTCGAACCGGTGCGCCTGGTAGAGGTCGACGTAGTCGGTCTTCAGCCGGCGCAGCGAGGCGTTGATCGACTCGCTGATGTGCTTGCGTGAGAGCCCGGTGTCGTTGGGGCCCATCGGGCCGGTCGGAAAGTAGACCTTCGTGAAGATCTCGAGCGACTCGCGCCGCTGCCCCGCGAGGGCGTCGCCGAGCACCGACTCGGCGGCCGTGTTGGCGTAGGTGTCGGCCGTGTCGAAGGTGGTGATGCCGTTGTCGAGGGCGGCCTGAACACATCGCGCCGCGATGTCGTTCTCGACCTGCGACCCGTGGGTCAGCCAGTTGCCATAGGTGATCTCCGAGATCTTGAGTCCGCTGTTGCCGAGGTATCGAAACTTCATGGTTCAAACGCTACTCGGGTCGGGGCGACAGCGTTCGCAGCGCCTGCCGGGCCGACAGCGTGGGCAGGTAGGCGCGGGCCAGCGCGAGACCGATCGCCGGCAGGGTGAGCGGGTCGCGGTAGCAGAGGAAGAGTTCATGGAACTCGGGCCGGAACTTCATCTTGAACCGCAGCAGCGAGCGGAAGCCGTACACGGGCTCGAGGGTGCGGCTGAGGAACGGCAGGATGCCGGTGGCCCGCTCGCGCTGCGGGTCGCTCACCGCCAGCGGGGCCGCCGACAGGCTCACGAACCGCACCCCGTCGTCGCGACCGCGCAGGATGGCCTGGGCGATCAAGAACTCCATCAGGCCGTTCACGCTGTCGGGTCGCCGCCGCATGAAGTCGAGCGTCCAGCCCACCACGACCCCGTTCTCGAACGTGGGGAGCCAGCTGGTCACGCCCAGCACGCGGTCGTCGCCGTCGAGCGCGATCATGAGCCGCACCTCGGGGTCGATCAGCTCGTCGACGCCGCCGAGGGTGAAGCCCATCTCGGGCAGGCCCTTCTCGGCCACCCACAGCTCCGAGATCTCGCGGAGCTGCGCGGTCGCGAACGGCCCCAGCTGGGCGAAGGTGCACCATTCGGCGCGCACGCCCTCCTTCGCGGCGCGGTTGATCGAGGTGCGCACGTCTTGCATCTTCTTGCCCTCGAGAGACCAGTCGGCCGGGTGCACGACGGTCTCCTCCGCGACCCGCATCGACGACCAGCCAGCGGCTGCCAGGGCGTCTCGCAGCGCATCCGTCACCGAGTAGAACGCGGGCGTCCAGCCGTGGTCGGTGCAGTGGGTCGCGAAGGCGAGGGCGAACTCCGGATGCCGCGCCACCGGCCCGAGCGGGTCGCCGGTCGTGATCGCCACGTCGTTGACCACCCGGTAGGCGACGGCCCCGTCGCCCGAGGGCGAGAACCAGTAGTGGTTGCCCGGCCAGGTGGTCATCCACGAGATGGTGCCGCCCGATCCGGCGTCGAGCAATCGGCGAACGCGGCCGGCGTCGGTGGCGTCGCCGAGCGGATGCGCCCGGCGCATGAGCACCATCGCCGCCACGATGGCCGCGGTCCAGAACACCGGCCCCACCCACTGCGACGCGATCACCGCCACGGGCCCGGCGGGGAAGATGTCGGCGGGTTCGAACGACAGCAACCCCACAGGCACGAAGCGTTCGGGCAGGTCGAGCAGGAGGTCGTCGAAGCTGGCGACGGGCGAGAACTGGTCGCGCACGAACCACGCGACCCCGAGGTAGACCGTGGAGAAGCCGAGGAAGAGCGCGACGACCACCGTCACGAACCAGGCGGTGGAGCGCCGGGACTGCTCGGCGGGGAACAGGCGCAGCGACGCCGTCAGCGCGACGGCGATGGCGAGGGGCACGAGCGCCGACACGATCTCGAAGGCCCGGTAGTCGTCGGCCGCCGCGCTCTGGAACGCGGTGTACTCGCTCGAAGAGAGCAGCGGCAGAAAACCGAAGTAGACCGCCGCGAGCAGCGACAGCGTGAGGTTGATGCCGACGGCGAGCCACAGCGCCACGCGCCGGCCGCGCTGGATTCCCCACGCGGCCACGATCAGTGCGAGAAGCGGCAGCAGCGTGAGCAGCACCGCGCCTGGCCCGTCGAGACGCGAGAGCGCCAGTGCGTCGACGCAGTGCCGGGTGTAGTCGCCGGTCTGGCACCGCGCGGCGATGGCGGCGTAGTCGTGCAGCGGATCGCGGAAGAGCAGCCCCAGCGGGTTCAGCACTCCGGCACCCTGGGGCGAGGCGATGGTGACGAGCGGCCCGAGAGCGGTCACGGCCACCACGGCTGCCAGCAGGGTGCGCGCCTCGCGCCGGGTCGCGCGCGGCCGGCGCACCACGAGTCTGGTGCGGGCAAGCGTCAGGCCGAGCACGAGGCCGACCACCGCCGCGAAGAGCCGGTAGAGATCGGAGGGCTGGCCGGAGTAGAGCACGAACACGAGGATGACCGCGAACCCGACCACCCGGATGCGCCGTTTGAGCAGTGGTCCGGCGAAGGCGCTCGCCGTCATCACGACCCCGATCACGGCGATCAGCGGGTCGACCGTGCGGTGCGTGCGGCCGATCTCGGCCGAGTAGAGGTCGAGCACGACCCCGAACGCCTCGGTCACGAGGCCCAGCAGGATGCCCAGAACGGCGACCACCACGAAACTGATCGCCACGCGCAGATGGCCCATGCGGCGTTCCGCCCACCCCATGCCCACCAGCACGGCGAGCACCACGAACACCAGGGCGACCGGATTCCAGACGAAGAACACCGAGGTGATGGTCGACACCCAGTCGTGGTGCACGAACACGGTGTCGAGCCCGGTCGACACCAGCGCATCGATCGAGCCGCGCATGCGCCCGGGCCGCATCGACAGTCGCACGATGCTCGCGAGCAGCACCAGTGCGGCCACCACCCAGGTGACCGGGATCGACCGCGCGTGACGGGATGCCGCGGCGAGGATCCGGCGCATCACCGGTCGAGGCCCCAATGGTCGGCGATCAACCCCAGCCCTTTCGCGAAGACGTACGACCAGGTCGTGGCGTCGTGTGCACTGCCGGGGGCTTCGAGGTAGGTGGCGGTCATGCCGGCGGCCTGGGCGTCGGCGTAGAGGGTCTTCACGCCGGGCAGGTAGCCCGAGTCGTCGCTGCCGACCCCGAACACCGCGAACGTGTCGGCGTAGGGCGCGTGGGCGGCCATGACCGCCGCGGGGTACGCGGCCGCGTACGCCGCCGCATCGCCCCCGAAGCCCTCGTCGATGGTGGTCTGGGCGTCGCCGAGCTTGGGATACTCCTCGCCCGACGCGTCGAGGATCGCCCCGAAGAGCTCCGGATGCCCCGCACCGAGCTGGATCGAGCAGGTGCCGCCCTGCGAGTAGCCGCCGATGCCCCAGTAGTGCGGGCCGGGCAGCACCGGCAGATTCGCCTGGATCCAGGCCGGCACGTCGACGGTGAGGTAGGTCGCCGAGTTGCCGATGGGGGAGTCGACGCACATCGGATTGACGTCGGGCGCACTGAGCTGGTCGGGCGAGACCACGATCGGGGCGAGCCCCTGATGGGCGGCGGCGTAGGCGTCGAGGCTCCGCTGCAGCTTGGCCGCGTCGAGGGGCGCGTCGGGACTACCGGGCTGGCCGGAGAGCATGATGAGCACCGGCAGCTTCGGCGGGTCGGCGGTGAGGGCCGCCGGCGGGAGGTAGACCACCGCCTGGCGGGCCGCGAAGCCCGACACGGTGGCCGGGATGGTGACCTCGCCCACGGCGCCGTGCTGAGGCAGGTCGGCCGGCGCCGACCAGGTGGCGATGGTCGGCTGGGTCGCGGGGTCGGGAGTGGCGATGGCGGGCAGCACGTCACCGGCATAGGCGCTCAGCCCGAGGGCGCTGCGCACGGTCGGGTACTGACCGAAGTCGATGTTCACCGACATCGCCGTGGTGCCGGCGAAGAGCACGATCGCGAGCACCACCGCGATCACCCGGCGCCAGGTCGCGCGCCACAGCGAGGCGAGGCCGAGGCCGATGCCGGCGAAGCCCACGGCGATCCACGTGCGCGTGACCGGGGTGAGGTCGGCGCCGAAGAGATCGAGCGTGTCGCTGAGCAGCCAGGTCAGGCCGAGGCCGATCCCCGCCCCGACGGCGGCCGCGAGCACGGCGACGGCGAACCAGTGCGCTCGGCGCCACCGCGGGCCGGGGCGAACGACGAGCAGCAGCAACGCCGTCACGGCCGCGGCGGCATACACGGCGATCACGAACGGACCCGACAGGATCCCGATGTCGAGAAGAGCTTTCACGGGTCGATCCTGTCCGGTGGTCGGTGCGCCGGGCGATGACGCGTCGATCAGTATTTTCCCCTTGTCTGGGTGTCGACTGCACGACGGCTGTGACCGGATGTCGCGGCCGCGCGCATCCGCCCGCCCGAGGGCCGCCCGCGGCGCTTAGGCTCGGAGTATGCACACCGAGCAGCCGATCGCGGAGCCCAGCCCGCCGATCCTGCACGTCGACATGGACGCGTTCTTCGCGTCGGTCGAGCTGCTCTCGCACCCCGAGTTGCGCGGCAAGCCCGTCATCGTCGGCGGCCACTCGCCGCGTGCCGTCGTGACGAGCGCCACCTACGAGGCGCGTGCGTTCGGGGTGCACTCGGCGATGCCGGTCGGTGCCGCGCTGCGCCTGTGCCCCAAGGCCGTCGTGCTCGAGCCGCACATGCAGCTCTACCGCGACTACTCGCGTCAGGTGATGGGGCTCTTCCGCGAGGTCACGCCGCTCGTGGAGCCGCTCAGCATCGACGAGGCCTTCCTCGACGTGGCGGGCGCCCGCCGGTTGCTCGGCGAGTCCGACGTCATCGCCGAGCGCCTGCGGCAGCGTGTGCTCTCCGAGACCGGGCTGACCTGCTCGGTGGGCGTCGCGCCCACGAAGTTCATGGCCAAGCTGGCCTCAGGGCGGGCGAAACCCGACGGCATGCTCGTGGTGCGCCCGTCGGAGGTGCTCGGCTACCTGCATCCGCTGCCCGTGCGCGCCCTGTGGGGTGTGGGGGAGAAGACCGCCGAGCAGCTCGAGCGCCGGGGCCTGCGCACCGTGGGCGACATCGCCGACACCCCGCTCGAGACCCTCGTGCGGGGGCTGGGGGAGGCCACGGGCGTCAAACTGCATGAACTCGCGCTCGGCATCGACACGCGCGATGTCGAGACGGTCAGTCAGGAGAAGAGCGTCGGGCACGAGCGCACCTTCGACATCGACGAGTGGTCACCCGAGGTGCTGCGCCGCGAACTGCTGCACCAGTCCACCCGGGTCGCCGTGCGCCTGCGTGCCGCCGGACTCGTGGGCAAGACGGTGGCCCTGAAGCTCCGCTACTCCGACTTCACCACCATCTCGCGGTCGCGCACGCTCGCCGAACCCACCGATCTGGGCAAGCGGATCTTCGACGAGGTGTCGGCCATCTTCGACGCCGTCGGTGCGAAGCATCAGGCCATCCGCCTCATCGGAGTGCGCGTCGAGCAGCTCACCGAGGCCGGAGGCTCGGTGCATCAGCCCGCGCTGTGGGCCGACGAGACAGTGCCCTCCGAGGGCTGGCGCGAGGCCGAACTCACGATCGACCGGGTCACCGCGAAGTTCGGCACCGACAGCGTGCGCCCGGCCTCGCTCGTGCACGCCCCGAAGTCGGGCGAGACCGCCGACCGCAACGGCACCCGCCGCTGACCCGATCGCCGCAATTTCGCGGAGTCGCCCCCTGGGGGTCGCGCAAAGTGTCGTTCCCGCCTCGTTACGGGTGCTTTTGCGCGACCACCCCGCGCGGCAGAGGCGGAGGTGGTCCCGTCAGGCGCGGCGGGCCACCACGACCGAATGGGGAGCCACGGCGGTGAGGCGCTCCGGCAGGGGGTCGCCCCTCAGCTGAGCGTGCGAGTCGAACAGGGGCTCCCCGAGGGTGGGGGCGATCGCCCGCAGATCGACCGCGGCATCCGAGAAGTTCACCACCAGCACGATCGGCGGCCGCTCGAGCACGAGCCAGCGGTCGTCTTCGCTGAAGTCGACGCGCACGTCGGCGAGCCGCAGCTCGTCGCCCGGGGGCAACGTGGTCCGGATCGTCGCGAGCCGGCGGTAGACGCCGAGCACCGATCGGTGCTCCGGATGCGCCGGGTCGTCGATCTCGGACCAGTCGAGTTTCGAGTTCGTGAACGTCGACGGATCTTGCGGGTCGGGAACGACGTCGGGATCCCAGCCCATCTTCTCGAACTCCGCGATGCGGCCCTCGGCGGTGGCTTTGCCGAGATCGGGCTCCGGATGCGAGGTGAAGAACTGCCACGGCGTCGACGCCGCCCATTCCTCACCCATGAAGAGCATCGGGGTGAACGGCCCGAGCAGGGTGAGGGCGGCCGCGATGGCGAGCGAATCGGGCCCGAGCGTCGCGGTGAGCCGGTCGCCGATGGCGCGGTTGCCGATCTGGTCGTGATTCTGCGAGGCCACCACCAGCCGCCACGGTGCGGTCGCCGCCCGATCGAGCTCGACGCCGTGCTCCCGCTCGCGGAAGCTCGAGTAGGTGCCGTCGTGGAAGAAGCCACGGGTGAGCACCTTGGCCAGCGCTCCGACCGAGTCGAAGTCGGCGTAGTAACCCGAGGTCTCGCCGGTGAGGTTGACGTGCACGGCGTGGTGGAAGTCGTCGCTCCACTGACCATCGAGACCGTAGCCGCCCTCGTCGCGGCCGAGGAACATGACCGGGTCGTTGAGGTCGCTCTCGGCGATCAGCAGTCGCTTCACCCCGGTGTCGGCCGACAGGGCGTCGACCGCCTCGCCGAGCTCGGCGAGCAGGTGCATCGTCGAGTGGTCGACCAGGGCGTGCACGGCGTCGAGGCGCAGGCCGTCGACGTGGTAGTCGCCGAGCCACATCAGCGCATTGTGGATGATGTAGCTCCGCACCTCCTTCGCACCCTCGTGCTCGAGGTTCACCGAGTCGCCCCAGGTGTTGCTCGACTCGTGGTGCAGGTAGGGCCCGAACAGCGGCAGGTAGTTGCCGCTCGGCCCGAGGTGGTTGTAGACGACGTCTTGGATGACGGCGAGACCGGCGGCATGGCAGGCGTCGACGAAGCGGCGGTAGGCCTCCGGTCCGCCGTAGCCCTCGTGCACCGTGAACCAGGCGACACCGTCGTAGCCCCAGTTGTAGGTGCCGTTGAAGCCGTTCACCGGCAGCAGCTCCACGTGTGTGACGCCGATCGAGAGCAGGTGGTCGAGTTTGCCGGCCGCGGCATCGAGCGTGCCCTCCGGGGTGAATGTGCCGATGTGCAGTTCGTAGATCTCGGCCGAGTCGACGGGCAGCCCCGCCCAGCCCGCGTCGTGCCACTCGTAGCCCTGTGCGTCGTCGGTACGCGAGAGACCGTGCACGCCCTCGGGCTGGCGGCGCGAGCGCGGGTCGGGGTAGGGCCCCTGGCCGTCGAGCAGGTAGCCGTAGTCGAGCCCGGCGCGCCAGTCGACCCCGGGCTCCGGGAACCACCAGCCGCCGTCTCTCAGGGCCATCGGATGCGCCGTGCGGCCGCCGCTGCCGGTGCCGTCGGCCGCTCCCCGCGTGGGGCTCGCGGGGTCGTCGATCACGAGCTCCACGCGCTCGGCGCGAGGCGCCCAGACCCGGAAGTCCCGGAAGTCACGGAAGTCGTTGGCGTCGTCGTCGGTCATGATTCCTCGATGGTCTGCAGAAGGGCGACGGGGTAGGTCTCGAACACGGCGGCCAGTCGCACGCTGCCGGCCTCGAACAAGCGGCCGGTGAAGGCGTCGACGTAGCCGTTGCGGGCCGGCGGCAGCTCGACCACGGTGTCGTCCCACCCACCGTGGTGCAGCAGGCCGAGCGGCAGTCGGGTGGCGAGGGTGATGGCGCCCCCACGGTCGAAGGCGATGGCGTGGCGTGCCGCCGAGCCCCTCGCCTCGAGCGGCGTGTACGCCTGGAACAGCTCGGGCCGGTCGCGCCGCAACCGCAGCGCGGCCGAGACGACGAGCAGCTTCACGGCACCGTCGTCGTCGGGGTCAGCCGCCGAGGCCGCCCAGTCGGGCAGCTCGCCCGTGTCTTGATGGGCGAGCGCCTCCGAGCGGGCGTCGAAGTCGACGAACCGGCGGTTGTCGGGGTCGACGAGCGAGTGGTCCCAGAACTCGGTTCCCTGGTAGACGTCGGGCACCCCGGTGGTGGTGAGCTGCACGAGCTTCTCAGAGAGCGAGTTGCTGCGGCCGGCGCTGCGCACACTCGCCACCTGGCTCTCGATCAGGCCCCGGGCGATGGGGTCGGTGTAGACGGCGTCGATGGCATCCGACATCCGTTGTTCGAACTCCTCGTCGGGGTCGAGCCAGCCCGTGGAGTCACCGGCTTCGCGGGCGGCCTTGAGCGCGTAGTCCTGAGCGCGTTCTCGGCTGAGCGGCCAGGCCCCCACCATGGCCTGCCAGAGCAGGTTCTCGAAGCTGCCGTCGCCGAGGGGGAGCGTCGAGCGGATCTTCGCGAGGGTGCCGGCCCAGCCCTCGGCGATCTCGGCGAGCACCGAGATTCGGGCGCGGGTGTCTTCAGAGCGCTTGGTGTCGTGGGTCGAGAGCGTGGTCATCGTGAACGGCAGCGTCTCGTTGCGGTGCTGCTGCAGTGCGTGGAACTCCTCGACGCCCACACTGAACTCGTCGGGCTCCGCGCCCACCTCGGTGAGGCTGGTGAGTCTCGTCCAGCGGTAGAACGCCGTGTCTTCGACGCCCTTGGCCATCACCATTCCCGACGTCTGCTGGAACCGGATGCTCGGCGCGGTTCCGGTGCGGCCGAGCACCTCGGCGGTCTGCCGCAGCACCGGTTCGAGCTCCGGCCGGTGCTCGAGAGCGAGCTCGAGCGCGCGGTCGAGGTGTTCCCGGCCGTCGGGCAGATAGGAGCGGTAGACGGGGAAGCAGGTGAGCAGCTCGCTCACGGCGTCGGTGATCTCGGCGCTCGCGGTGGGCGTGGACAGACCGCCGGCGCGCTCGATGTCGCGGGTGAGCCGCCGGGCCTCGGCCTGCAGGATGCCGTCGGCCACGGCGCGTTTGGTGTCGTGGATCAGCCCCTGGTAGGTGCCCGCGGCCCTCGTGCTCGTGCGCGCCCTCTCGTCGGCGGTCTCGGTGAGCGTCTTCTGCCGTTCGGTGCGCACGTCGCGGAGTTCGGCGGCCAGGGCGTCGAGCGGTTGCTCGCCGGCCGGGTCGATGAACACCCGGTCGAGGCCGGCGAGGGCGTCGTAGCCCGTGGTGCCGGCCGACGGCCAGGCGGGGTCGAGGGGCTCGTCGCCCTCGAGGATCTTCTCGATCAGGATGTAGGCGCCGCCGGTGAGCGCCGAGAGACGTTCGATGTACTGCCCCGGGTCGGCGAGGCCGTCGGGGTGATCGACCCGCAGCCCGTCGACGAGGCCGTCACGGAACCAGCGCGCGATCTCGGCGTGCGACTCGTCGAACACCCACTGCTCCTCGACCCGGATCGCCGCGAGCGACGACACGGCGAAGAACCGGCGGTAGTTGAGATCGGTGCTCTCGAGCCGCCAGTTCATGAGCCGGTAGCTCTGCCGGTCATGCACGGTCTGCGGGCTTGCGCCGTCGTCGGCGGTGCCCGGCGCGATCGGGTAGCGGTTGTCGTAGTAGGCGAGCAGGGTCTCGCCCGCTTCGCTTGTCTCGAGCGTGAGGGCGTCGAGCGAGTCGTCGCCGAGCACCGGGATGGTGAGCCGCCCGCCGCCGGCCTCCCAGTCGATGTCGAAGGCGTCGGCGTAGCGCGACTCGCGGCCGTGCTTCAGCAGATCCCACCACCAGGGGTTCTGGGCGGGGGTGGCGACGCCGACGTGGTTGGGCACGATGTCGACGAGCACTCCGAGACCGGCCTCGTGGGCGGCATCCGACAGCGCTTTCAGGCCGTCGGCGCCACCCCGCGACTCGTCGACACGCGAGTGGTCGGTGACGTCGTAGCCGTGCTGCGACCCCTCCTCTGCCTGCAGGATGGGAGAGAGGTAGACCCAGTCGACGCCGAGACGCGACAGGTAGGGAACCAGGCGCGCCGCATCCCACAGGGTGAAGCTGTCGGTGAGCTGGAGCCGATAGGTCGAACGGGGAGTGCGCATCCGGAGTGCTCTTTCTGACAGGGGTGGGCGGCCCTCCCCGCTAACCCACCGAGGGGCTCGCGGGGATGATCGTTCCGGTGGAGTCGGCCTGGGCGGTGAGCGACGCGGCCACGGAGTGGTCGGGTTCGACCTCGAGTTCGCGATGAACTCGAAGCACCACCATCGAGCGTGCCCCGACAGTGAGCGGTCCGCCAGCCTCGAACACCTGGGAATCCGCCGCTTCGCCCGCCGTGTCGATCACCACGTCCCAGCTCGCGGAGTATTCGGCCGAAGGCAGGGTGAACACCTGGTCTTCGTCGTGGGCGTTGAAGTAGAGCAGAAAGTGCACGTCGCTCAGCGGGTTGCCGCGCTGATCGCGGGCCCGGATGCCGTGGCCGTTCAAGAACACGCCCACCGATCGCGAGAGGGCCGAGTCCCACTCCTCGGGCATCATCTCGGTGGCGTCTTCGTTCAGCCACACGATGTCGGGCAGCGGCTCTCCCTTGCCGCGCTTGACGGGCCGGCCGTCGAAGAAGCGGCTGCGGCGGAACGTCGGATGCTCCTTGCGGAGGCGCAGCACCGCCGCGGTGAACTCGATCAGCGGTTGGTCCTCGGAGTCCCAGTGCACCCAGGTGAGCGGCGAGTCCTGCGCGTAGGTGTTGTTGTTGCCGAGCTGCGTGCGGCCGAGCTCGTCGCCGTGCAGCAGCATCGGCACGCCCTGCGAGAGCAGCATCGTGGCGAGGAAGTTGCGCTGCTGCCTGGCGCGCAGGGTGAGCACCTTAGGATCGTCGGTCGGGCCCTCGACGCCGCAGTTCCACGAGCGGTTGTGCGATTCGCCGTCGTTGTTGTCTTCGCCGTTCGCCTCGTTGTGCTTCTCGTTGTAGGAGACGAGGTCGCGCAGGGTGAAGCCGTCGTGCGCCGTGACGAAGTTGATGCTCGCCACCGGGCGGCGGCCGGAGTGCTCGTAGAGGTCGGCGCTGCCGGTGAACCGGCTCGCGAACTCGCCGAGGCTCGAGGGCTCGCCGCGCCAGAAGTCGCGCACGGTGTCACGGTATTTTCCGTTCCACTCCGTCCACTGCGGCGGGAAGTTGCCCACCTGGTAGCCGCCGGGGCCGACGTCCCAGGGCTCCGCGATGAGCTTGACCTGCGACACCACGGGGTCTTGCTGCACGAGCTCGAAGAAGGTCGACAGGCGGTCGACGTCGTAGAACTCGCGCGCCAGGGCGCTCGCGAGGTCGAAGCGGAAGCCGTCGACGTGCATCTCGGTGACCCAGTAGCGCAGGGAGTCCATGATGAGCTGCAGAGCGTGCGGATGCCGCACGTTGAGCGTGTTGCCGGTGCCCGTGTAGTCCATGTAGTACCGCTGATCGTCTTCCATCAGGCGGTAGTAGGCGGCGTTGTCGATGCCGCGGAAGCTCAGTGTCGGCCCGAGGTGGTTGCCCTCGGCGGTGTGGTTGTAGACCACGTCGAGGATGACCTCGATGCCGGCCGCGTGCAGCGACTTCACCATGCCCTTGAACTCCTGCACCTGCTGACCGCGGTCGCCGGTGGAGGAGTAGGAGTTGTGCGGCGCGAAGAAGCCGATGGTGTTGTAGCCCCAGTAGTTCGACAGGCCCTTGTCGAGCAGCACGCTGTCGTTGACGAACTGGTGCACGGGCATGAGCTCGATGGCGGTGACGCCGAGCTTCAGCAGGTGGCTGACCACCGCCGGATGCGCGATGCCGGCGTAGGTTCCGCGCTGCTCCTTCGGCACCTCGGGGTGCAGTTCGGTGAGCCCCTTGACGTGCGCCTCGTAGATGACGCTCTCGCTGTAGGGGATGCGGAGCTTGCGATCGCCCGACCAGTCGAAGAACGGGTTGATCACCACGCCGTAGGTCATGTGCTTGACCGAGTCCTCGTCGTTCACCGAGTCGGGGTCGCCGAAGGTGTAGGAGAACAGCGACTGGTCCCAGTCGATCTCGCCGCTCGTCGCCTTGGCGTAGGGGTCGAGCAGCAGCTTGTTGGGGTTCGCCCGCTGACCCTTCTCGGGGTCGTAGGGGCCGTGCACCCGGTAGCCGTAGCGCTGACCCGGCTGCACCTGCGGCAGGTAGGCGTGCCACACGAAGGCGTCGACCTCGGTCAGCTCGACCCGGGTCTCCGCTCCCTTGTCGCCGAACAGGCAGAGCTCGACCCGTTCGGCGGCCTCACTGAAGAGGGCGAAGTTCGTTCCGCTCCCGTCGTAGGTGGCTCCGAGGGGGTAGGCCGATCCTGGCCATGACTGCATCTGATCTCCTGTCGATTCGGTTCAACGCTAGCGGGTCGAGACGGGCATGCCCTGATCGGCCCATGACCCTACCCCGCCGCGATCGATCGCGGTAGCGTTGCACCATGGCCAACCTCGTGGAAACCCTGACCGACGCGACCAAGTCCATCGGAGTCGGAGCCGCCTACGGCGCGCCTGTCGAGATCGAGGGCAAGACCATCGTTCCGGTGGCGCTCGTCTGGGCCGGTTTCGGGGGCGGTAACGGCACGGGCAACGGCAACGCGAACTCGCCGACGGATGCTTCGAAGCCCCTGCTCGGGGGCGAGGCCGGTGGTGAGGGCTTCGGCGGTGGCGGCCTCAGCGTGCCCATCGGCGCCTACGTCACGACCGACGGCAACGCCTCCTTCGAGCCCAACCTGATCGCCCTGCTCGCGGTCTCGATTCCGGTCATCATCACGAGCGGCTGGGCCTTCGCCCGGGTCATCAAGGCACTCAAGAAGTAGCCCGAGGCCGCGCGTGGCCACCGACCTGCTCTGGACGGGGCCGGACGACGGGCCGACGCTGGTGCTCGCCCACGGGGCGGGCGCTGCGATGGACTCGGCGTGGCTCGAGCGGTTCTGCGGCCTGCTCGCGGAGCCCGCCCGGGGCATCCGGGTGGCCCGGTTCGAGTTCGGCTACATGGCTGCGCGGCGCACCGGCACCCGCAAGCCGCCGCCCAAGGCGGAGACCCTGATGCAGGAGTACCGCGACGCGGTCGCCGAGGTCTGCCTCATCGCCGGGGCACCGGTGGCCATCGGCGGCAAGTCGATGGGCGGGCGGGTCGCCAGCATGGTGGCCGACGACCTCAGGGCAGGCGGGTCGGTCGCCGCCCTCGTGGTGCTCGGCTACCCGTTCCACCCGCCGGGGTCGCCCGAGAAGCTCCGCACCGCGCACCTCGAGGCGCTCGAGACCCCCACCCTCATCTGTCAGGGCACGCGTGACCCGTTCGGCACCCGAGACGAGGTCAGCGGCTACCGGCTCGCCCCCGGCATCCGGTTCGTCTGGCTCGACGACGGCGAGCACGAGCTCAAGCCGCGCACGAAGATCAGCGGGTTCACGCACGCCGAGCACCTCGTGACGGCCGCCGACGCCGTGGCCGCGTTCGTGCGCGACCGGGTTCGGGATGCCGCCTCCGCCTGAACCGGGCGCGGTCTATACTCGTCATCAACACGGGAGTCCGGTGAGCCGGGCTGAGAGGAAGGTTCTCAACCTTCGACCGTCGAACCTGATCTGGATCATGCCAGCGCAGGGAGGCATCTCTTGACCGTGTTCGGTGTTCACCGGCGCGCTCGCGAGCCGGCCGCAGCCGGACACGGAGAACCTGTGCCCCTTCCACCTCACTGAATGGGCAGGACACAATGCACACCACCTCCAACACCATCCGCTCCGCCACCTCCGCCGGCCGCCGCCGGGTCGTCTACCGCTGGCGGGTCGTCGACATCGTCGTCGCCAGCGTCATCGGCGTGGCCTCCGGACTCATCTTCTGGGTCTGGAACCTCACCTACAGTCCCTTCAGCGCCGGGCTCGAAGCGCTGCTGCCGGGCGCTCAGAGTCTCGTCGGCGGCGTCTGGCTCTTCGCCGGCGTGCTCGGCGGCCTCATCATCCGCAAACCCGGCGCGGCGCTGTTCACCGAACTGGTCGCGGCCGTCGTGTCGGCGCTGGTCGGCACCCAATGGGGCCCGTTGACCCTGGTCTCGGGGCTCGTGCAGGGGCTCGGCGCCGAGATCGTGTTCGCGATCTTCCTCTACGCCAACTACCGGGTCTACGTCGCCGTTCTCGCGGGCGCGGGCGCCGGCATCGCGATGGGCATCAACGATTCGGTGCTCTGGTACCCGGGGCTCACGGGCCAGTTCTACGTCACCTACATCATCTGCGGCGCCATCAGCGGTGCGGTGATCGCCGGCCTGCTGTCCTGGCTCGTCGTACGGGGGCTCGCCCGAACGGGAGCACTCAGCCGGTTCGCCTCCGGCCGAGAGGCCACGGCAAGGGCCTGAGCGTGCCCGGCCCCACCCCCGTTCCCGCCGCCGGCCCCGTTCCCGCCGCCGGCCTCCGCGCCGACGGCTGGGGCTGGCGGCACGCCGGCCGGTCGTCGTGGGCCGTGCGCGGTCTCGACCTGGTGATCGAGCCGGGGGAGCGCGTGTTGCTGCTCGGGGCATCCGGAGCCGGCAAATCCACCCTCATGCAGGCGTTCGCCGGCGTGCTGGGCGGCGTCGACGAGGGTGACGAAGAGGGGAGTCTGCTGGTCGACGGGGTCGCCCCCGCCGGGCAGCGCGGACGGGTTGGCCTGCTCATGCAAGACCCGGATTCGCAGGTCGTGCTCGCGCGCGTCGGCGACGACGTGGCGTTCGGATGCGAGAACCTCGGTGTGCCGCGTGCCGACATTTGGCCGCGGGTGGCCGCGGCCCTCGACGCCGTGGGACTCGACCTGCCGCTCGACCACCCCACGTCAGAGCTCTCGGGAGGCCAGAAGCAACGGGTGGCGCTCGCCGGAGTGATCGCGATGCAGCCGGGAGTGGTGCTGCTCGACGAGCCGACGGCCAATCTCGACCCGGGCGGCGTGATCGAGGTGCGGGATGCCGTCGCCGACGTGGTGCGGTCGTCGCACGCCACCTTCGTGGTGATCGAGCACCGGGTCGACATCTGGCTCGACGTGGTCGACCGGGTGGTCGTGCTCGCCCCCGGCGGCGGGGTGCTCGCCGACGGCGTCCCCTCCGTGGTGCTGCGCGATCGAGGCGCCGAGCTCGCGCGCGACGGCGTGTGGGTGCCGGGCCACGACCCGCTCGAGGGCCGGCCGGCCCGGGGCGGGGAGCCGGCCTCTGGTCGGGTCGCTGCGCCGGACTCCGGCGCGGTCGCCGAGGCGATCGGGCCCGACAGCTCGCCGCCGCGGGTGCGGGCGACGGATGCCGCGGACGCACCCGTTCCCGTCTCGACGGGGTTGCTGGCGGCGCACGGCCTCGTGGTCGAGCGGGTGCCGGGCTCGCCGGTGGCGGGCGGCATCGATCTCACGCTGCGCGCCGGTCGTGCGCTGGCGATCACCGGCGCCAACGGCGCGGGCAAGACGACCCTCGCCCTCACGCTGGCGGGGCTCATCCCACGGGCCGGAGGCACGCTCGCGGCCTCGGCGGTGCTCGCCGCCGGCCTCGGGCGCCCGAGACACGACGGCGCTGCGCGTCGACGGCGGCAGCAGCAGCGGGAGCTGCGCGAGCGGGAGCGGGAGCGAGTTCGCCGGGGCGACACTCCGGTCGGGGCGGCCGGCATCGGCGCGAGCTCGCCCGACCAGCGGCTCGACCCGTTCGAGTGGAGATCGGGCGATCTTCTGACGCGCATGGGCATGGTGTTCCAAGACCCCGAGCACCAGTTCGTGACCGGATCGGTTCGCGGAGAGCTCGAGGTGTCGCTGCGGGCGCTCCGGCTGCCTCAGCAGCAGATCGACGAGCGCGTCGCCGAGGTGGCCGGCCGGCTCCGGCTCGACGGGCTGCTGAAGGCCAACCCCTACACGCTGTCGGGCGGCGAGAAGCGCCGTCTCTCGGTCGCGTCGGCGCTCGTCGCGCGCCCGCGCATCCTGGTGCTCGACGAGCCGACGTTCGGGCAGGATTCGCGCACCTGGGCCGAGCTCGTGCGCCTGCTCGCCGAGCAGCTCGATCGGGGCACCGCGATCGTCGCGGTGACTCATGACCAGGCGTTCATCGACGCGCTGGCCGACGACGAGTTCGTCGTGGGAGCGACCGCCGTCCTGGCTCCCGGTGCAGGCCGCGGGGGTGTGGCCGAATGAGCGTTCTCACTCCCGCGCGCGGACCGCAGTCGATCTACTCGATCAACCCGGTGGCGAAGCTCGCGGCATCCCTGGCCCTGAGCGCGCTGCTTCTCGTGACGATCGACTGGGTGTCGGCCGCGGTCGCCCTCGTGCTCGAGAGCGTGCTGTTCTTCTGGGCCGGTCTGTCGCCCGGGCAGTTCTTCCGGCGCACGGCGGCGATCTGGATCGCGGCTCCGCTCGCCGGTCTCACCACCCTGCTCTACGGGGTCTCCGCCGGGCAGACCTATCTGCAGTTCTGGCTCATCCACATAAGCGACGGGTCGATCGCGCTCGCCGTGGCGACCGTGCTGCGCATCCTGGCCATCGGCCTGCCCGCCGTCGTGCTGTTCGCCACGATCGACCCGACCGACCTCGCCGATGGTCTCGCGCAGGTGTGGCACCTGCCCAGCCGGTTCGTGCTGGGAGCGCTCGCCGGTCTGCGGCTGATCGGCCTGTTCCTGCAGGACTGGCGCCAACTCGAACTGGCACGCCGGGCGCGTGGCCTCGGTGACACCGGCCGCATCCGGCGCTTCGCCAACCAGGCCTTCGCCCTGCTCGTCATCTCGATCCGGCGCGGCAGCAAGCTCGCGACGGCCATGGAGGCCCGCGGGTTCGGCGGCGACGTCGTGCGCTCCTGGGCGCGGCCGTCGCCGTTCGGCCGCCGGGAGTGGTTGCTGATCGCGATCGGGCTGGTCATCGGCGTCGTCGCGCTCGTGGCCGCGGTGCTCGCCGGCAGCCTCAACTTCGTGATCGGCTGATCGTGACCGTCATCCTCATCGACGGCCCGAGCGGGTCGGGCAAGACCGATCTGGCCTCGCGGCTGCGCGACGGCTGGGTCGGCGACGACCGGCCGACCGTCGTGCACCTCGACGACATCTATCCGGGCTGGGACGGGCTCGACGCCGCCAGCGAGGCCGTCACCGAGCATCTGCTGCTGCCGCTGCGCGCCGGGCGGCCGGGTCGCTGGCGGCGGCACGACTGGCAGACCGGGCGGCCCGCGGAATGGCACGGCGTCGACCCGCGGCATCCGCTCGTCATCGAGGGCTGCGGTGCGCTGAGCCGCGCGAACGCCGCTCTGGCCGACCTCAGCATCTGGGTCGAGGCCGACGACGCCGTGCGCAAGGCGCGCGCCCTGCAGCGCGACGGCGAGCTCTACGCCCGGGAATGGGACCGCTGGGAGGCGCAGTGGCAGCGGTTCGTGCGCCGGGAGAGCCCCCGCCAACTCGCCCTGCTCGTGGTGCCCACCTGAGCCGCCACAGGCTCACCGACCCGCTATTTGCGCGAATCGATGAACGCGGTGATCACGGGCACCGGGTTCATCAGGCGCCAGAGCGGCCCCGGGTCGCCGATGCGCGAGTCGAGTTCGAGCAGCACGTTCACGTCGCCGTCGGGTGTGGTGACGGTCACGCTGCCCACGTGCTGGCCCTTCGCGCCGGTGGCGAGCGGCTCGGCGTCGATCGTGTAG
Organism: Herbiconiux daphne; assembly: GCF_024979295.1. GTDB lineage: Bacteria > Actinomycetota > Actinomycetes > Actinomycetales > Microbacteriaceae > Herbiconiux > Herbiconiux daphnes. The sequence goes on from NZ_JANLCJ010000001.1 coordinate 979,518, forward strand.
GTCAACGGCGAGGTCACCCAGAGCAGTCGTGACTCGGTGGCCAGCGCGACCCCGTTGGCCGTGTCGCCCCATGGTGTCGTGTAGGTCACGAAGGTCTGGCCCTCGGTCACCACGGGGGTCTGCGTGACCGTGCCGGCGGCCGAGGCCGCGAGGGCGGCGAGGTCGGCGTCGAGCGTGTCCCAGTCGGGTTCGCGGATGAATGCGCCGTAGAGCACGGCCGTGCCGGGCTCGGTTCCGGATGCCGCGGCCGGGTCGGCCGACACGGGCACCTCGAGCGCGAACAGGTAGCAGACGCCGGCCTGGTCGGTGTAGCTGCGCGAGACGCCGGTGTAGCCGAGCTCGGCCTGGTAGGCCGCGAGGTTGTCGACCCGGCGGTTGCCCGGAACGGTGACGTCGTCTTCGGCCATGGTCTCGGCGATCGAGGGCTCCGAGAAGGCGAGCGCGCTCACGCGTGCCAGGTCGGATGCGGTGCCCATGTCGTTCTCGTCGAGCCCGGTTGCGTCGACCAGGGTGATGCCGGTCAGATCGCGGGCGGCGAGCCAGGCGTCGGCTGCAGCGAGAAAATCGTCGACCGACCCGTAGGCCCAGCGGGCGAGCGTGTCGGCGTGATTGTTGCTCGAGCCGAGCAGCATGGCCTGCAGCATCTGCCGCTGGGTCCAGGTCTCGCCCTGGGTGACCCCGACGGTGCGGGCGCTCTCAGCCTGGTATTTCTGCAGACCGTCGACGTCGGCCTTCGAGATGGTGATCGTGGGCCCCTGCGCGCCCGCGGCCAGGGGCTTGGCGTCGAGCACCACGAGTGCCGTGATGATCTTGGCCACGCCGCCCATCGGCACGGCCTCGGTGAGCCCCCCGGAGGCGAAGACCGGGGTCGCCACGTCGGCGACGATGGCGCTGGCACCGGTCGACGGCATCGTAGGGGCGGCGGCGGCTGCCGACTGCGCCGGTGTCTCGCTGACCGAGGCGGTCGCGGTCGGCAGTGGGCCGACCAGGGTCGCCGGGCCGTAGAGGCCGAGGCCGAGGATCACGAACACGCCGACGACGATCACGACGGCTCTCACCGCTTTGCGTCCGACCGATCCCGCCATGGCTCCAGGCTACGGTCCCGGTCGCGCGCATCCCGGCACCGACCCGTATCGACCCGGTAACCATCTGCTTCGAACCCGCTGTGAGTCAGCCCCAGCCGAGCTCGTGGAGCTTGTCGTCGTCGATGCCGTAGTAGTGGGCGATCTCGTGCACGAGGGTGATGTGAATCTGGTCGCGCAATTCGTCGACGTCGTCGCAGATCGCCAGCAGGGGTTCGCGGAACAGCGTGATGCGATCGGGCATCTCGCCGAAGCCGTATTGGCCCCGCTCGGTGAGCGCGACGCCGTCGTAGAGCCCCAGCAGGTCGAGCGAGCCGTCTTCGGGCCGGTCTTCGACGACGAAGACCACGTTGTCGAGACCGTCGAGCATGTCGTCGGGCAGGTGGTCGAGTTCGTCGCCGACCAGCGCCTCGAAGGGCTCTTCGGCCATCTCGATCATCGCCGCCCCTGATGCTGCCCTGGCCCGGGTCGAAGACCTGGGCCCCTGATGCTGCAGTGGCCCGGGTCGAAGACCCGGGCCACCAGTGGGGTGAATAACGGGACTCGAACCCGCGACATCCGGCACCACAAGCCAGCGCTCTACCAACTGAGCTATATCCACCATGTTCGCCTCACAATCTCGATTGCGTGGCAACGAAGAAAGATTCTATTACATCCGCGAGGTGAATTCGCGCACCACGTCGGAAGAGATGGTTTTGAGCTCGGCCGACGTGGGCCCGGGCTCGGGGATGAACACCGCTTTGCGGTAGTACTCCAGCTCGCGGATCGACTCGAGGATGTCGGCCAGCGCGCGGTGGCCGCCCGCCTTCTCGGGCGCGTTGAAGTAGACGCGGGGGAACCAGCGGCGAGCGAGTTCTTTGATCGACGACACGTCGATGCTGCGGTAGTGGAGGTGCCCGTCGACCCGCGGCATGAACTTCGCCAGGAACGAGCGGTCGGTGCCGATCGTGTTGCCGGCGAGCGGGGCCTGCTGCGCGGTGGGCACGAACTTCAGGATGTATTCGAGCACCTGGTATTCGGCGTCGGCGAGGCTCACTCCGTGGGGGATCTCTTCGGCCAGACCACTGGTCTCGTGCATCTTGGTGACGAAGTCGTTCATGTTCGCCAAGGCGGAGGCGTCGGGCTTGATGACGATGCTGAAGCCGGGATCGACGAGCGCGAGATCGAAATCGGTGATGACCACCGCGACCTCGACCAGTTCGTCGACCTCGAGATCGAGCCCCGTCATCTCGCAGTCGATCCACACCAGGCGGTCTGAGGAAGAACTCATGCAGCGAGTCTAGTGGCGGCATCCGACGGCGAGGCCCTCCGTAGAATGGCGTCGATGATCATCACGCTCGCCATCCTGCTCCTCGTCAACGCCGCCTGGAACGCCATCGTCTGGCCCCAGTTCTTCAAGCGGGTGAACCGCGACGAACGGGCCCGCGACGCGGCCGGAAAGGCGACACCGTTCCTCATCGTGCACGCCGTGCTGATCGGCATCTCGTTGCTCATCGCGGTGATCTCGGCCGTGGTGGCCATCGTGGCGCTCGTCTCGCAGTAGCGCTCGGCGGCGGGCCGTGCCCCTGGCTGGATTCGAACCAGCGACAAACGGATTAGAAGGCCGGTGCTCTATCCACTGAGCTACAGGGGCGACGCGAAAAGCGTACTACGCGCGGCCGGGGAGCCCCGTGTGTGCGCGCTCGGTTCTGGGCGATGCTGGCGCTAGTCGGCGCTGGGCGCGACGCCGCGGGTGCCGGTTCCCGACGCGACCTGTTGCACGGTGGGCCGCGGCTCATGCGTCGGCAGCAGGGGAGTGGCGGGGGCGATGACGGCGTTCGCCGCCGAGCCGCCGGAGTAGGGCGAGCCGACCGCGGCCGTGTAGGCGGCGGGGGCGGCCGAAGGCGTGCGGGCCGTCAGCGGGGCGGGCGGTGCGGCCATGGCGACGGTGTTCACACCGAGCGTGTCTGAGTCGTTCGGCGTGTCGGGCGTGTGCTGCACGTGGTGCTGCTGCGCCACCCAGGCGTCTTGCTGGGCGAGCAGCTCGCGCTCGGCCGACGCGTCTTCGACGCTCCACCGGTCGAGGTCGGTCTGGAACACCCGCTTGGCGCGAGCCGGTCGCTGCTGCCACTCGATCAGCCGGTCGCGGAACTCGAACACCGCGGGCTCGACCTGGTAGCCGAACGTCGCGGAGTTGCGCTTCATCTCGGCGAGCGCGTGCGCGGCCCAGTTGGCGGCGACATCCGCTCCCCGAATCGGCAGAAGGCGCACCTGGATGTCGGCCTGCCCGGTCGCCCGGTCGGCGAGGATCTGCTCCTGGGGAGTCAGCGAATTCCAGACGGACGCCTGCTCGGCGGCGTCGATGAGCGACGCGATGGCCGAGATCTTCAGCTCACGATCGTGTTTGGCGAGCAGGCGCCGGATGGAGCTCGACGCGATCCAGGCCGCCAGCAGACCGGCCACGATGATCGCGGCCGCCGGAAGGATGATGCTCGAGACGACGTGTTCGCCGCTCGTCGAAGAGAGCCACCGTACGAAACCATTCCACCATTCCATGAGCGGCACACTACCTCGCGATTTTCGGTTGGCGACGGCGACGAGCCGGTGTCGCCCGAACTGGTGCCGCGGGCACCATGGCGCTTCTCGGCCGGCCGGTCAACGCAGGCACTCGGCCGCCTCCTCGCGGGCGCCGAACTCGCCGATCTCAACGACGCGTAGCGACGAGAAGAGGCGCTTCGCGCGGTAGCGGGCGACGCCGTCGGCGTCGGTCTGCTCGACGTAGCCCAGCACGACGCCCGAGGCAGCCGTGACGCGCCAATAGCCGTCGCGCACGCGGCGGAGAGCCGGCTGCTGCGGGGGTGTGGTGGTCGTCTTCATGATTCGACGCTACGGTGCACCACCGACATCGCCGGCTGGGTTCCGGGATCGGGCCCGGCATAGAATTCGGGCATGGAAACCTTCGTCCTTGCAGGAGGCTGCTTCTGGTGCCTCGACGCCGTCTATCGCACTCTCGACGGAGTGCACGACGTGGTGTCGGGCTACACCGGCGGCACCGTCGCCGACCCCACCTACGAACAGGTCTGCACCGGCACGACCGGCCAGGCCGAAGCCGTCGCCGTGACCTTCGACCCCGCCGTCATCCCGGCCGACATCATCCTCGACGTCTTCTTCACGTTGCACGACCCGCGGCAGCTGAACCGCCAGGGCAACGACGTCGGAACGCAGTACCGCTCGGCGATGTTCTACGACGGCGACGAGCAGAAGGCGCTCTTCGAGGCCGCGCTCGAGCGGGCCTCCGAGCTGTGGGACGGCGGAATCGTCACGACGCTGGAGCCGCTCGGCGCGTTCTACCGAGCCGAGGAGTACCACCAGGACTTCTTCGCCAAGAACCCCGGGCAGGGCTACTGCATGGCCGTCGCGGTTCCGAAGGTCACGAAGGTGCGCAAGGCCTACGCCAAGTACATCAAGGCCGCCTGACCGGCTGGCCGCAGGCCGGTTCTGACGTCGCCACGTCTCCGCACATCAGATCTCCTTCTCCACAATTCGCGACGACCGAGGGTCTGTGCACAGATGTGCCGCCCTCGGTCGTCGACCTTCCTGCTCCCGCGCAGAATCGGTTCGTCAGCACGACCACTACGCGAAGGAGCACACCATGCCCGACCTTTTGACCCTCACAGGAATCGTCGCGACCGATCCGCGCCACATCGTCACCAACTCGGGGCTCGACATCACGAGCTTCCGCCTGGCGTCGGGGCAGCGGCGGTTCGACCGCGACCAGAAGAAGTGGGTCGACGCCGAGACCAACTGGTACACGGTGAGCACCTTCCGGCAGCTCGCCACCAACGTCGAGTCATCCGTGGTGCGCGGCCAGCACGTCGTGGTCACCGGGCGCCTGCGCATCCGGGCGTGGGAGAGCGGCGACAAGTCCGGCACCACCATCGAGGTCGAGGCGGATGCCGTGGGCCACGACCTCTGCTGGGGCACGTCGGTCTACACGAAGTCGCTGTCGGCCGGCTCGCCGGAGGGCCAGGGCGCCGGGCAGGCCGTCGGCAGCGGTGCGGGCGACGGGCAGCCGGCGCAACCGGCCGAGTGGGCGACCCCCGGCCTGGCATCGGGTGGCGGGTCTGCTGGGCGTTCGGGCAACGGTTCGGGCCACGACGAGGCCTCCGCGGTCTCCGGCGACGGCTCGGCCGAGACCGCCGGCGCTTCGCTCGTGCCGTTCTGACCCGCACGGTGCGCAGGTCGGGGCCGAGCGGGGCAGTCTCCCAGCAGACTCGGCACGCCACCCCATAAACTTCATGGGGGCCCCACAGGCCGCCGCACTGCGCACCGCGAACGAGAGGACACTGCGAGCGATGCACACGAAACGACGCCACTCCGCCACCGCGGAACGGCCGGCGATCCGGTGGGCGGCGGCAGCCGTTCCCCTCGCACTGTCGCTGCTGCTGATCGCCTGCACGGCCGAACCGGCCGCCACGCCCAGCCCGACGGCGTCGACGACGCCCGTTGCGAGTCCGACGGCGACGACGACCCCCACGGCAGTCGCCGGGCAGCTGAACCCCGACGGCACGGCCACCGACAACCAGCCGTTCTTCGACTCGGTGAATCAGGCCCTGATCGCCTCGAACCCGGCGGCCGGTGGGGTCGACTTCACCAGCAATCTGCGCACCAACGGGTTCGACATCGCGGCGATGCAGGTCACGCCCGACATCACGACGGTCGGGGTCGCGGCCGACTCGATCCAGTTCTCGGTGCGCTGGAAAGACGAGTGCCTGATCGGGCAGTACGGCCAGGGCCAGTACAAGAGCGTCGTCACCCATGTGCTGGGCACCGGCTCGTGCCTGATCGGTCAGACCCGGCCAATAGACTGGTAGGCATGGCCGAATACATTTACTCGATGGTGCGCGCCCGCAAAGCGGTGGGCGACAAACTGATCCTCGACGACGTCACCATGGCGTTCCTCCCGGGGGCGAAGATCGGGGTCGTCGGTCCGAACGGTGCCGGTAAGTCGACCATCCTCAAGATCATGGCGGGCCTCGACACCCCGAGCAACGGCGAGGCCAAGCTCACCCCGGGGTTCACCGTCGGCATCCTGATGCAGGAGCCCGAGCTCGACGAAGACAAGACCGTTCTCGAGAACGTGCAGGAGGGCGTCGGCCCGATCAAGGGCAAGCTCGACCGCTTCAACGAGATCAGCGCCGAGATGGCCGAGCCCGACGCCGACTTCGACACGCTGCTGGCCGAGATGGGCACCCTCCAAGAAGAGATCGACGCTGCCGACGCGTGGGATCTCGACTCCCAGCTCGAGCAGGCGATGGATGCCCTGCGCACTCCGCCCGGCGACGCGACGGTCGCCAATCTCTCCGGTGGTGAGAAGCGCCGGGTCGCGCTGTGCAAGCTGCTGCTGCAGAAGCCCGATCTGCTCCTGCTCGACGAGCCCACCAACCACCTCGACGCCGAGAGCGTCGCCTGGCTCGAGCAGCACCTCTCGAAATACCCCGGCGCCGTGCTCGCCGTGACCCACGACCGGTACTTCCTCGACCACGTCGCCGAATGGATCGCCGAGGTCGACCGCGGTCGCCTCTACCCCTACGAGGGCAACTACTCCACCTACCTCGAGAAGAAGCGCGAGCGCCTCGAGGTGCAGGGCAAGAAAGACGCGAAGCTCGCCAAGCGGCTCTCCGAAGAGCTCGACTGGGTGCGCAGCAACGCGAAGGGCCGTCAGGCCAAGTCGAAGGCTCGTCTGGCCCGCTACGAAGAGATGGCCAACGAGGCCGAGCGCACACGCAAGCTCGACTTCGAAGAGATCGTCATCCCAGTGGGCCCCCGTCTCGGTTCGCAGGTCATCGACGCGAAGAAGCTGCACAAGGGCTTCGGCGAGCGGGTGCTGATCGACGACCTGAGCTTCACCCTGCCGCGCAACGGCATCGTCGGCGTGATCGGCCCCAACGGCGTCGGCAAGACGACATTGTTCAAGACGATCGTGGGCCTCGAGCCCCTCGACAGCGGCGACCTCAAGATCGGCGACACCGTCGACATCTCCTACGTCGACCAGTCGCGCGGCGGCATCGACCCGAAGAAGACCCTCTGGGAGGTCGTCTCCGACGGGCAGGACTACATCCAGGTCGGCAAGACCGAGATCCCGTCACGCGCCTACGTCTCGACGTTCGGGTTCAAGGGGCCCGACCAGCAGAAGCCGGCCGGCGTGCTGTCGGGCGGTGAGCGCAACCGCCTGAACCTGGCCCTGACGCTGAAGCAGGGTGGCAACCTGCTGCTGCTCGACGAGCCCACCAACGACCTCGACGTCGAGACGCTCGGCAGCCTCGAGAACGCGCTGCTCGAGTTCCCGGGCTGTGCGGTGGTCATCACGCACGACCGGTGGTTCCTCGACCGCATCGCCACGCACATCCTGGCCTACGAGGGCACCGAGGCCGACCCGGCGAACTGGTATTGGTTCGAGGGCAACTTCGAGTCCTACGAAGAGAACAAGATCGAGCGCCTCGGCCCCGACGCGGCGAAGCCCCACCGCTCCGCCTACCGGAAGCTCACGCGGGACTAGACCCGGATGCGCCTGCACGTTCCGATCCAGCTGCGCTGGAGCGACCTCGACGCCTACGGCCACGTCAACAACGCGTCGATGCTGAAGATCCTCGAAGAGGCGCGCGTGTTCGCGTTCTGGGTCGACGGCGACCTCGCCGATCCGGGGCAGGCGGAGTGGACGACGGCGGTCATCGACGCGAGCCCGTCGACCCGCACAAAGAGCGTCATCTCGCGGCAAGAGATCGAATACGTGCGGTCGATGCCCTACATCCGGCAGCCGATCGACGTCGAACTCTGGATCGGCCACCTCGGCGGCGCGAGCCTCGACGTCTACTACGAGATCAAGAGCCCGCTCGCGGCTCCGCCGCAGGTCACCTTCGTGAAGGCGTCGACCACCCTGGTGCTCGTCGACGCCGAGACCGAGCGGCCACGGCGCATCCTGCCGCACGAGCGCGAAGCCTGGGAGCCCTACCTCGACGACCCCCTCGTCTTCCGCCGCCGGGCCTGACGCGCGGCGCCGGCTTCCCGCGCTCAGGCGTCGGGGTCGCTGACGCGAACCATGCCCTCCTGGGCGACCGAGGCGACGAGGTTGCCCGACCGGTCGTAGATGCTGCCGAGCGCGAGTCCCCGGCCGCCCCCGGCGCTCGGCGAGGTCTGCGTATAGAGCAGCCACTCGTCGGCGCGCGCGAACCGGTGCCACCACATGGCGTGATCGAGGCTCGCCATCTTGAGGTCGGGTCGCGCCCACGCGATGCCGTGCCGTCGCATCACCGGTTCGAGGATCGTGTAGTCGCTCGCGTAGGCGAGTGCGGCGCGGTGCAGGTTCGGGTCGTCGGGCAGACGGCCGAGCGACGTGATCCACACCGCCTGATGGGCGACGCGCTCGCCCTCCACCGTGATGTAGATCGGCGACGGGATGTGCCGCATGTCGAAGGCTCGCTCACGGGCCCAGGTGCGGGCGATCGGGTGGTCGATCGCCGAGAGCAGTTCCACGGCGCTCGGCAGGTCTTCGGGCTCCGGAAGATCGGAGGGCATCTCGACCTGGTGCTCGATGCCCTCGTCGGGCAGCTGGAACGAGAGGATCACCGAGAGGATCGGCACGCCGTTCTGGTAGGCCTGGGTGCGGCGGGTCGAGAACGAGCGGCCGTCGTGGATGCGCTCCACCGCGAACGTGATCGGCTGCCCGGCGTCGCCCGGCCGCAGGAAGTAGCCGTGCAGCGAGTGCACCACCCGCTCGGTGTCGACGGTGCGCACCGCGGCGATGAGCGCTTGCGCGAGAACCTGACCGCCGAAGACGCGGCCGTTCGGCATCCACTGCGAGGGCCCGGTGAAGATGTCTTCCTCGGTGCGGGCGCCGGTGTCGACCAGGTCGAGCGTGGTGAGGAAGCCGGAGAGGGGGTCGGACATGGTTCCTCCGAGAAGTGGTTCGCGACACAGTCGTCGTGACGAAAGTCGTTCTGTTGCTCTGTGAAGTAGTTTAGACAGCAGAGATGGTCCAGTCCTTCACCCTTATCGATGCCGCTTCGCTCGGCGACCTCAAGGTCTACCTCGGCCGCGCCGCACGGGTCGACAACGGGTCGGTTCGGCTGATCGGCGGCCTCGGTGTGCTCGCCGCCTACACGGCCGCCCTCACGCCCAAAGGTCTGCTCGATTCCACCCCGACGGTGCTCGGGCTGCGCACCTTCGCCCTCGCGAGCGCCGATCCGTTCGACGCCGTCGTCTCGATCCGGGCGCTGCTCGACCGGGTCGCCCAGCTGAGTGTGCTGAGCAACTCCGAGTCGGGCCCGATCGAGGTGCCCTTGCCGCCCTCGGAGTCGGGCATCGCCTGGGCCGGCATCAGCCCGCCGCGTGGCGGATGGGAGCCCGAGGGCACGCTGGGCGCCGAGGTGCTCGAGACCGCCGCCCGCGCGGGCATCGCCGAGGTCGCCGCCGCCGTTCCCGCCGACACCGGCGAACAACTCGTGCACCGCGTGCGGTCCGAGGTATGGGGGCGCGACCTGCCGGCGCTGCCCGACCTGCGGCCCGGCATCCCCGCCGGTGCCGCGTTCTGCGCGGTGAGTCTCGGCTTCGTCAAGGCCGACGACGACGTGTTGGTCTATCGCACCGGCCAGTGGCTGCGACTCACCATGAAGCGCGGCCATGTGCTCGTGCGGCGCTGACGACCCGCACGACGCTGACGACGCTGACGACGCTGACGACGGTCAGGGCCCGCCCGCGCGTTGGCGAGCCGGCTCGCCCGCCGGGGCTCCGCTACACCGACCGAGCGGCCGCCCGCCCGGCCTGCCGACCCGAGAACAGGCAGCCGCCGAGGAACGTGCCCTCGAGCGCGCGGTAACCGTGCATGCCGCCCCCGCCGAAGCCGCTGGCCTCGCCGGCCGCGAACAGGCCCTCGATCGGCTGGCCGTCGGGCGAGAGCGCCCGCCCGTCGAGATCGGTCTCGATGCCGCCGAGGCTCTTGCGGGTCAGGATGTGCAGCTTGACCGCGATGAGCGGTCCGGCCTTCGGGTCGAGCAGGCGGTGCGGCTTCGCGGCCCGGATGAGGCGGTCGCCCAGGTAGCGCCGGGCGCCGCGCACCGCCGTGATCTGCGCATCCTTCGTGAAGGTGTTCGCGATCTCGCGGTCGCGCGCGAACACCTCCCGGGTCACGAGCGCCGGGTCGAGCGGCCCGTCGGGCTCGAGCCGCGACATCCCGTGCAGCAGCTCCGGCAGCGTGTCGGCCACCACGAAGTCGACCCCGCGCTCCTTGAAGGCCTCCACCGGCCCGGGGGCGCCCGGGCGGATGCGCTGCGCCAGCAACCGCAGGTCTTTACCGGTCAGGTCGGGGTTCTGCTCACTGCCCGACAGCGCGAACTCCTTCTCGATGATCGCCTGAGTCAGCACGAACCAGCTGTAGTCGTAGCCCGTGCGCAGGATGTGCTCGAGCGTTCCCAGCGTGTCGAACCCCGGGAACAACGGCACCGGAAGGCGCGCGCCGGTCGCGTCGAGCCAGAGCGACGACGGGCCCGGAAGGATGCGGATGCCGTGCTGCGGCCACACCGGGTCGAAGTTCGTGATGCCCTCGGTGTAGTGCCACATGCGGTCGGTGTTCACCAATCGCGCCCCCGCGCGTTCGGTGATGCCGAGCATGCGCCCGTCGACGTGCGCGGGAACCCCCGAGAGCAGCGTCGCCGGCGCGGTGCCGTGCCGCGCGGGCCACATCTCGCGCACGAGGTCGTGGTTGCCGCCGATGCCGCCACTGGTCACGATGACGGCGCCGGCCGAGAGGGCGAATTCGCCGACCACCTCGCGCGAGCTCGACTCGCCGCGGGCGACCGGGCTCGGCTCCAGCACGCCGCCTCGCACGCCGGTCACGCGGGAACCCTCGGTGACGAGTTCGTCGACGCGGTGCCGGTGCAGCACGCGCGCCCGGCCCGCCGCCGCGGCGGCCTCGAAGCGCGCGACGAAGGGCGCCAGCACGCCCGGTCCGGTGCCCCAGGTGATGTGGAAGCGGGGAACCGAGTTGCCGTGCCCGTTCGCCGTGTACCCGCCGCGCTCGGCCCAGCCCACCACGGGAAAGAACCGCACCCCGCGCTCGTGCAGCCAGGCGCGCTTCTCGCCGGCGGCGAACTGCAGGTAGGCCTCGGCCCACTGTTTCGGCCAGTAGTCCTCGTCGCGGTCGAACCCGGCGCTGCCGAACCAGTCCTGGCGGGCGAGGTCGAGGGAGTCCTTCACCCGCATGCGCCGTTGCTCAGGGCTGTCGACGAGGAAGATGCCGCCGAACGACCACCAGGCCTGCCCGCCCAGGGATGCCGCCGGCTCCTGCTCGACGACGGTGACCCGCTGCCCGGAGTCGAGCACCTCGCACGCGGCCACGAGGCCCGCGAGCCCCGCACCCACGACGATCACGTCGGTCGATTCGTCAGCAGAGGTCATCCGGAACTCCTTTGTCGCGGGATGGGGTGCACGCCTCGCGGCGCCTTACTCCTCGAAAGTATTCACCATGGCGTGGGCGGCGCGCTCGAGGTAGTCCCAGAGCAGTTCGCGATCGAGCGGAGCGAGCCCGAGGGAATCGACCGCGACCCGCATGTGCGCGAGCCAGTGGTCGCGCGCTTCCGGGTTGACCTTGAACGGCATGTGGCGCATCCGCAGCCGCGGGTGACCCCGTTGCTCGCTGTAGGTGCCCGGGCCGCCCCAGTACTGCTCGAGAAACAGGGTGAGCCGCCCGATGGCGCCCTCCATGTCGTCGGCCGGGTACATCGGCTTCAGCACCTCGTCGGTCTCCACCCCACGGTAGAACTCGCGCACGAGCTTCACGAACGTCTCGTGACCGCCGACCTGCTCGAAGAACGGGTTCTCGGGCACCTTCGGGGTGATCTCCATCAGCTTTCGTCCTTCGGGGGCTGGGGTGCGCGGGTCGCCTTGGGCGCGCGGGGTGCGCGCGGCGACTTGGGTGCCTTGGCGAGGGCCTCGTTCGTGGCCTCGGTCGAGATCGGTTTCGTGCGCGGTGGCCGGGCGCCCTGCACGCTCGCAGCGCCCTCGAAGCCCGAGAGCACCACGGTGTTGAGCGACGGCAGCTTCACGTCGAGCTCGTCGAGGGCGCGCTTCAACCGGATGCGCAGCTCGCGGCCCACGTCGTCTTTCGCCGAGGTGCGGGTCTTCACCACGAGACGGATGACGAGGGCCTCGGCCGAGATCGACTCGAGCCCCCAGATCTCGGGTTTCTCGATGATGCGCGAGCGCCACTTGGCCTCGTTCGCCATCTCGACCGCGACGGAGAGCATGCGGTCTTGCACGGTCTCGATGTCGGCGTCGTAGGGAATGGCGAGGTCGATGATGACCCGCGCCCAGCCCTGCGACATGTTGCCCACCCGCAGGATCTCACCGTTGCGCACGAACCACAGGGTGCCGTTCACGTCGCGCACCTGGGTCACCCGGATGCCGACGGCCTCCACGACACCGGTGGCGGGGCCGAGGTCGACCACGTCGCCCACGCCGAGCTGGTCTTCGAACACCATGAAGAGGCCGTTGAGCACGTCTTTCACGATGTTCTGAGCGCCGAAACCGAGGCCGGCGCCGAGCGCCGCGGTGAGCAGTGCGAGCGAGCCGAGCACGCTGGGGTCGATCGTGTTGACCACCAGGATGATCGACACGATCACCACCGTGACGTTGATGATGTTCGTCAGCACCGTGCCGAGGGTGCGCGTGCGCTGCACGATGCGCACCGCGGCGAGCGGTGAGGCCGTCAGCGCCTGGGTGTCGGCGACGTTCTGCTTCTTCTTGACGCCCGAGACGACCTGGTCGACCAGCCGCCTGACCGTGAAGAGCAGGATGCCGCGGATGACGATCGCGGCGATGACGATGATGAGGATGCCGAGGGGCACCCGGTAGTCATGAAAGAACGAATTCAGATTCGCCCAGAACAGATTCCAATCCATATGTCCTCAAGCCTACGGGGCGACCCTTGGCAGACCCTTAGCGCTACCCCTGGTCGCGACGCTGAGCAGCCAGCGCGCGGTCGACCCCCGCGAGGTTCTCGATGATCAGGCGCCGCAGCGCCGGCGGCTGGTCGGTGTTGGCGTCGAGCCAGGCCTGGGTGGCGTCGCGCAGGGCCTGGTTCGCGAGCCCGGCCGGGTAGAGCCCGTTGATGACCGAGGCGGCGATGGCGTAGCTGCGGGTCTGCCAGAGCGTCACGAGCGAGTCGAAGTAGCGAGGCACGAGCGCCTCGAACAGGCTCGGGTCGATGGCACGCTGGAACCCCAGACCCGTCGCGCGCACGATGGCATTCGGCGCGGCATCCGTGTCGACCAGCGAGGCGAAGGCCGCCGCCTTGCCCTCCACCGTGGGGATGGCGGCGGTGGCGTGCGCCGCCGACTGCGCCCCGGATGCGGTGTTGTCGGCCTCGAGGGTCGCCGCGATCTCGTCGGGGCCGGCCTTGCCGCCCGCCACGAGCGCGATCAGCAACTCCCAGGTGAGGTCGGTGTCGATGTCGAGACCCTCGAGCATCACGGTGCCGTCGAAGAGGTGCTGCACGTTCTCGAGCTGCTCCTCGGTGCTGGCGAGGGCAGCGAAGAACTTCACGAACTGGAACTGGGCGTCGGAGCCCGGTGCGGCGTCGAGAGCGAGCCGCCAGAGCGTGTTCGCGGCGGCCTGCACGGTCTCGTCGCGCGCATCCGGAGCCACGTACTGCGTGGCCGTGAGCACGAGCTGCCCCAGCACCGTGCGCAGCGTGGTCGACTCGGTCTCGGTGGCGATGTTGCTGAGCACGAGGCGCGCGAAGTCGCGGCCGCTCCACTCGGCGTCGCGCGTGGCGTCCCAGGCCGAGCCCCAGACGAGGGAGCGCGCGAGCGGGCTCTCGATGGCGGCCAGGCGGTCGAGCGCCATGTCGAGCGAGTAGCCGTCGAGGCGGATCTTGGCGTAGGCGAGGTCGTCGTCGTTGAGCAGCACGAGCGTCGGCCGCTCCCGGCCCACCAGCTGCGGCACCTCGGTGCGCTCGCCGTCGACGTCGAGCTCCACCCGGTAGTCGCGCACGAGCTTGTCGCCCTCGATCACGTAGAAGCCGATCGCGAGCCGGTGCGGGCGGATCGTCGGGTAGTCGAGCGGCGCCTCCTGCACCACGGCGAACGAGGTGATCACGTCGTTCGCGTCGTATTCGATCGCCGGGCGGAGCGTGTTGACGCCGGCCGTCTCGAGCCACAGCTCCGACCACTCGGCGAGGTCGCGGCCGCTCGTCTTCTCGAGCTCGGTGAGCAGGTCGTTCAGCTCGGTGTTGCCGAACTGGTGCTTGTTCACGTAGGCGGCGACGCCGGCCATGAACTCCTTCTGGCCGACCCAGGCCACGAGCTGCTTCAGCACCGACGCGCCCTTGGCATAGGTGATGCCGTCGAAGTTCACCTGCACGTCTTCGAGGTCGTTGATCTGCGCGACGATCGGATGCGTCGACGGCAGCTGGTCCTGGCGGTAGGCCCAGCTCTTCTCCATGGCGGCGAACGTCGTCCACGCCTCTTTCCACTCGGTGGCCTCGGCGGTGGCGAGCGTCGACATGTATTCGGCGAACGACTCGTTGAGCCAGAGGTCGTTCCACCAGCGCATGGTGACGAGGTCGCCGAACCACATGTGCGCGAGTTCGTGCAGGATCGTGACCACGCGCCGCTCGCGCACCGCCTCGGTGACCTTGGAGCGGAACACGTAGGTCTCGGTGAAGGTCACCGCGCCCGCGTTCTCCATCGCCCCGGCGTTGAACTCGGGCACGAAGAGCTGGTCGTACTTGGCGAACGGGTAGGGGAAGTCGTAGTGCTTCTCATAGAACTCGAAGCCCTCGCGGGTCTTGTCGAAGATGTAGTCGGCATCCATGTACTGCGACAGGGATGCCCGGCTGAAGACGCCGAGGGCGATCTCGCGGCCGTCGGCACTCGTGAGCGACGAGCGCTCCACGATGTAGGGGCCCGCCACGATCGCCGTGATGTACGACGAGATGCGCGGGGTGGGCTCGAAGCTCCAGGTGGCGGTCGAGTCGGCGCCCTTGACGGGCTCGGGGGTGGGGGAGTTCGACACGACCTCCCAGTAGTCGGGTGCCGTGACCGTGAAGGTGAAGGTGGCCTTGAGGTCGGGCTGCTCGAACACCGCGAACATGCGGCGGGAGTCGGGCACCTCGAACTGGCTGTAGAGGTAGACCTCGTCGTCGACCGGGTCGACGAATCGGTGCAGGCCCTCGCCGGTGTTCGTGTAGAACATGTCGGCGTCCACCACGAGCACGTTCTCGGCGGCGAGACCGTCGAGCTGGATGCGGATGCCGTCGCTCACCTCGGCCGGGTCGAGCTCGGTGCCGTTCAGCGTCACCGCGTGCACCGTCGAGGTGATGGCGTCGATGAACGTCGAGGCGCCCTCGGAGGCCGTGAACACGACCGTCGTGGTGCTGCGGAACGTCTCGGCACCGGTCGTGAGGTCGAGAACGACGTCGTAGCTCTCGGTCTGAACGAGCGCGGCACGTTCTTGGGCTTCCAGGCGGGTGAGGTTTTCTCCAGGCACTTTCTGCTCTCCTTCTGATCCGTCGCGGGTTCGCCACGACTGGCGCAATCAGCCTAGTAGGGCAGACGGGAATGGCCTCGGGCGTTCTGTGGTTCGATCGCAGTATGACAACTGAGAAGACCGTGGTCGATTTCTGGTTCGACCCGTCGTGCCCGTGGGCCTGGATGACCTCCCGCTGGGTCGACGAGGTGGCGGAGCACCGCGACCTCGACGTCACCTGGCACATCATGAGCCTCGCCGTGCTCAACGAGAACACCGACGTCTCGGAGGAGTACCGCGCCTTCTTCCCGCGTGCCCTGCGCTACACGCGCCTCGTCGCCGCGGCGGCCGAGCTACACGGCCAGCAGATCGTGAAGCCGCTCTACGACGCGCTCGGCACGCGCATCCACCCGGGCGGCAGCACCGACGCCGACACCGTGATCGCCGAGGCGCTCGCCGAGGTGGGGCTGCCCGCCGAGTTCGCCGGCTACGCCGACTCCGACGAGTTCGACCCGCAGATGCGCGCCTCGCACTTCGACGGCATCGATCGGGTGGGTCAGGATGTCGGCACCCCTGTCATATCGGTGAACGGCGTCGCGTTCTTCGGCCCCGTGATCAGCCCCGCGCCCACGGGTGAGGTGGCCCTCACCCTCTGGGACGGCGTGGTGGCCGCGGCCTCCTACGACGGCTTCTTCGAGCTCAAGCGCTCCCGCACCCGCGGCCCCCAGTTCTAACCTCCGCCGAGTTGCGCCGAAGTGACCTATCCCGCACGCGGGATGGTCACTTCG
The DNA here is from genome assembly GCF_024979295.1 of Herbiconiux daphne. GTDB lineage: Bacteria > Actinomycetota > Actinomycetes > Actinomycetales > Microbacteriaceae > Herbiconiux > Herbiconiux daphnes. The sequence goes on from NZ_JANLCJ010000001.1 coordinate 995,890, forward strand.
GCGCAACTCGAGGAGACCGTAAACTCGGGGCATGCGCATTCACATCGGCACCGATCATGCCGGGCTCGATTTCAGTCGTCACATCACCGAGCACCTGAGTGCCGCCGGCCACGAGGTCGTCTACCACGGGCCGGAGAGCTACGACCCGATCGACGACTACCCCTCGTTCTGCATCAACGCGGCACACGCCGTGGTGCGCGACCAGGAGGCCGGCGTCGAGTCGCTCGGCGTGGTGTTCGGCGGGTCGGGCAACGGTGAGCAGATCTCGGCCAACAAGGTGCGCGGCGTGCGCGCCGCACTGGTGTGGAACGAGGCCACGGCCAAGCTCGCCCGCCAGCACAACGACGCCAACGTCATCTCGATCGGCGCGCGCCAGCACACCGTCGAGGAGGCCACGCAGCTGATCGACTTCTTCGTGAACGAGCCGTTCTCGCTCGAGGAGCGCCACGTGCGCCGCATCGCGCAGATCGCCGAGTACGAGGCGACCGGATCGATCACCGACCGGGTCGTCGACGCCTGATCATGCCCGAGGGTCATTCCGTCCACCGGATCGCGCGGCAGTTCGCGCGCAACTTCGTCGGTCACCGTGTGGCGGCCAGCTCGCCGCAGGGCCGGTTCGCCGAGGGCGCCTCGCTCATCGACGGACGCACGATGACCGCGTCACGGGCGGTCGGCAAGCAGATGTTCCTCGAGTTCGACCATGAACTGTGGTTGCGGGTGCACCTCGGCATGTACGGCGCGTGGGACTTCGCTGGCGACATCACCACCGACGCCACCATCCGCTCCGCCTCGGGCCGCATGGGGCAGACGAACCAGCGCGGCACCGTTCTCGGCGCCCAGGCCGAAGGGTCGGAAGCCGAGATCGCGGTCGCGGGCGAGAACGCCACCGCCGCGGCATCCGGAGTCTCGCTCGACGACGTCGACGGGGAGGACTCGGTGCAGAGCATCGGGGCGCCCCGCCGCGCCCGGCTGCGGATGGCCGAGCAGGAGAAGGTGGGCGACGACTACGCGACCTTTCCGCCCGAGCCCGTGGGCCAGGTGCGGGTGCGGCTGCTGACCGAAACGGCCGTCGCTGACCTGCGCGGTCCGACCGCGTGCGAGGTGCTGTCGCCCGAGCAGGTGGCCGCGGTGATCGGCAAGCTCGGGCCCGACCCGCTCGTCGACGACACGCCGCAGGCCGAAGACGACTTCGTCGCCGCCGTCACGAAGAAGCCCACGCCCATCGGGCTGCTTCTGATGGACCAATCGGTGGTGAGCGGCATCGGCAACGTCTACCGGGCCGAGCTGTTGTTCCGCGCGCGACTCAACCCGCACACCCCCGGCAAGCTCGTGCCCGCCGACACCGTGCGCGCGATCTGGCGCGACTGGACCCACCTGCTCGGCCTCGGCGTGCGCACCGGCCAGATGATGACGATGGACGGCCTCGACGACCCCGCCTACGCCAAGGCGATGGCGAATCGCGCCGACCGGCACTGGGTCTACAAGCGCGAAGGCCTGCCGTGCCGCATCTGCGGAACGAACATCGTGATGGAGGAGATGGGCGGCCGCAAGCTCTACTGGTGCCCCGTGGATCAGGCCTGACGTGCGCGAGAACAGATCGTTCGCCCTCACCGACCCCGACGACGTCGCCCAGCTCATCCGGGAGAACCCGTGGGCCACGATCGTGAGCTCGACCTCCGACGGGCTCGTCGCCTCGCACTACCCCGTGCTGCTCGACGAGTCGGCCGAGGGGCTCGCCATCGTGAGCCACGTCGGGCGGCCCGACGAAGAGCTGCACGAGTGGGGCGAGCACGAGGTGCTGGTCATCATCCAGGGCCCGCACGGCTACATCTCGCCCGGCTGGTACGACGCGAAGCCCGCGGTGCCCACCTGGAACTTCGTGACCGCACACCTCTACGGTGTGCCCGAACTCCTTCCGGCCGACGAGAACCTCCGGGTGCTCGAACGCCTGGTCGATCACTTCGAAGACCGGATGCCGCATCCCCGGCGCATGCGCGGAACCCTCGAGAACTCGGCCTATGCCGACCGCATCAGCGCCGGCACCGTCGGGTTCCGGCTGCCCGTGACCCGGTTCACGGCCAAGCGGAAGATGAGCCAGAACCGGCCCGACGAGACCGTGGCGCGCATCGTGGGCGAGCTCGAGGGCTCGGGCCCCTACGCGAGCGGGGAGCTCGCGAGCGAGATGCGACGGGCGAACCCGGGCGTGTTCGGGGCCGGAGGGGTCGGAGCGGCGGGCGCGGATGTCGCGGCCGGAGCGGCCGGAGCGGCTGGAGCCGCCGGAGCGCCCGGTTCGGAGCGCGGGAGCGCGGGGTGACGGGTTCACTGCGGCTGCTCGGCGGGCGCTTGCCCGGCGAGGACGGGCTGGTCGATGTCTCGATCGTCGACGGCGTGATCGTGGCGATCGACGCCCGCGGCGCCAGCGACGGCGGTGCCCCGGCGGCGTCAGCGCCGGCGCCCGCGCAGCGAACGGCTGCGCCTTCGCCCCGCGATGCCGAGCACATCGATCTCGGCGGCCGCTTTCTCGTTCCCGGCCTGTGGGACAACCACGTGCACTTCAGCCAGTGGGCGGCCGTCTCCCGCCGCCTCGACGTGTCGGCGGCGGGTTCCGCGGCCGAGACGGCGCAACTCGTGCTCCAGGCCTGCCGCGCCGCGGCCGACGGCGCGTCCGGCGCCGCCGGCGGGGTCGGCACCTCGCCGGGCGCGATGATCGTGGGGTTCGGATTCCGCGACGGACTGTGGGCCGACGAGCCGACCGCCGCCGTGCTCGACGCCGTCGCCGGCCCGCGGCCGGTCGTGCTGGTGTCGGGCGACCTGCACTGCGTGTGGCTCAACTCGGCCGCGCTCGCGCAGTTCGGCCGCGCCGGGCATCCCACGGGCGTGCTGCGTGAGGAAGAGGCCTTCGCCGTGCATCGCGCCCTCGACGATGTGCCGGCCGAGACGGTCGACGGATGGGCGCTCGACGCCGCCCGCGCGGCCGCCGCCCGCGGGGTGGTGGGCATCGTCGACCTCGAGATGGCCTGGAACCCGGAGGTCTGGTCGCGCCGAGCCGCCGCCGGCCACGACCTGCTCCGGGTGGAGTTCGGCGTCTACCCCCAACACCTCGACCGGGCCGTCGCCGAGGGTCTGCGCACCGGTGCGCCGCTCGTGCGCGCCGGCGGCACGGACGACGACCTCATCCACGTGGGGCCGTTCAAGGTCATCACCGACGGGTCGCTCAACACCCGAACCGCCTTCTGCTTCGACGAATACCCCGGCCTCGAGGGGCGCGCCGACTCCCACGGCCTGCTCACCGTCGCGCCCGACGAGCTGCGGGCGCTGCTCGAACGGGCGGTGGCCGCGGGATTCGTGCCGGCCGTGCACGCCATCGGCGACCACGCCAACCGCCTCACGCTCGACGCCTTCGAGGCCCTCGGCGGCGGCGGATCGCTCGAGCACGCCCAACTGCTGGCCGAGACCGACCTGCCGCGCTTCGGGCAGCTCGGCGTGACCGCGAGCGTGCAGCCCGAGCACGCGATGGACGACCGCGACGTCGCCGACCGCTACTGGGCCGGCCGCACCGGCCGGTCGTTCGCCCTCGCGAGCCTGCTCGCGGCCGGGGCGACCCTCGCCCTCGGCTCCGACGCCCCCGTGGCGCCGCTCGACCCGTGGGTGATGATGGCGGCCGCCGTGGGGCGAGCCCGCGACGGGCGTGAGCCGTGGCATCCGGAGCAGCGCATCACGGCCGCTGATGCTCTCGCGGCGTCGGCTCGGGGTCGCGATCGGGTGCGTGTGGGCGATGTGGCCGACCTGGCGGTGACGGATGCCGACCCGCTCGCGTCTTCGGCCGAGTCGCTCCGCCACATGCCCGTAGCCCTCACGCTGCTCGCCGGCCGCGCCACCCACCGCGCTCTCTGACCGCAACCCCGCACCGCTGCCGCGGCGCAACCCCGCCGTGGTCGCAGAAACGGCTCCCCGACCGAGGTCGGAGAGCCGTTTGCGCGACCGCGTGAGCGGGCGAAGGGAGGAGAACTACGCGGCGATGTGGGCGAAGAGGAACCAGCGGTCTTTGTCGAGGCCGCGAGCGATCTCGATGGCGACGTCCTGCGAGGTCGCGTCGATCTCGCCGAGTTCTTTCACGGCCTTGTTGACGACGGCGAGCGCCACGTCGATCTGCTCGATGATGGTGGCGATCGTGGCATCCGACTTCTGGAAGCCGGCCGGCATCTTCGTGGCGGTGGTCTTCTCGGCCACCGTCTGGATGCGGGCGTCGATCGGCAGGCCCAGGGCGACGACACGCTCGGCGGCGGTGTCGGCGTAGTCCTGCGCGTGGTCGACGACCAGGTCGAGCAGCTCGTGCACACCGATGAAGTTCGACCCGCGCACGTGCCAGTGCGCCTGCTTGCCGTTCACGGCGAGGGCCTGGAGTTCGATGACCACCGGGCCGAGGAACTGGGCCGCTGCGGCGGCGACATCCGGGCTCGTGGTGCTGGTGGGGGTGGTGATTACTTCAGTCATGGGGGTGTCCTTCCGATTCCCTGTGACTCAACGCTACTCAGCCACGAATGTTCCGCAAGCAAGCTGAGGCTCGGCTAAATAGCTACTTCTCGGGGTACGGAGCGCGGAAGTAGGCGTTCGAGTTCGGCAGGAACATGGCGATCAGGGCCACCAGCAGCACGAGCGCGTGGGCGATGGCGACGCCCGGGTTGCTCTGGAACTCCCAGATCACGCCGATGAGGCCGAGCACGCCGAGGATGGTCAGCGCGTTGCGTGCCCAGACCTTGCCGCGCAGCATGAACACCGAGCACACGATGCGGAACACGGCGAGCGCCGCGATCAGGATGCCGAGAGCGACGAGCACACCGACCGTGGCCACGGCTCCGTCGTTCTCGAGGCCGACGACGGCGGTCACGAGAACCGCGCCGGCGATGATCAGGATGCCGTTGACGATGCCCAGCACGGCCTCGGCGAGCCAGAGCCAGAACGAGAGCTTGGTCTCCCACGGAGCGGCCTGCAGCGCGGTCTCTCCGGTGAACTCGGGGCCGGACAACTCTGATTCGGACATGGCGCGCCTTTCAAACGGGTCGACGGTCGGTGACCCGAGACTATCGGTCGTCCCAGCCGGTCTCGGGCGTGGCGCAGGTGTTGCGGAAAACGTATTGCGACGGAAGGCGGCGCTCGTGACTCGACCAGTCGATGGCGGGTCGTTGCTGGTCGGCGGGCAGGTAGCCGAGCCGATAGACGGCCATCAGCTCGAGGTCGTCGGGCACCCCGAGCAGGGTCTCGATCTCGGCCCAGCGACCGGGCGCCTCCATCGGGAACGAGACGAACTGGATGCCCATGCCGAGCTCCACCGTGGCGAGCCAGACGTTCTCCATGGCCGCGCCCATGCTGAAGACGGAGTAGAACGACGACAGCTCACCGGGCCGGTATTCGGCGCGATCCAGCATCACGCCGATCAGCAGCGGAGACCCCGCCACGAGTCTGCGGTTCTCCTCGCCGAGCGTCTGGGGCACCCGGAAGGCGTTCATCATCTTCTGCCCGCGCGCGGTGAACACCTGTTTCGTGAACGGCCGCAGCGGCGCGGGCAGCTTGTCGAAGAGCATCCCGCTCCTCTTCTCCTGCATCTCGGCGGCGCTGAACCGGAAATAGGGCTTGTAGCGCTCGAAGAAGGTGCCGTTCGACATCGCCTCGGTCATGCTCTCGCCGCTGATGCCGGCGATCGTCTCGATCGTCGGCCGGTCGTCAATGAGCACGAAGCGCCAGGGCTGACTGTTCAGCTGCGAGGGCGCGCGCCCGGCGACCTCCATCAGCAGCCGCTGGTGCTCGGCCGACACGGGGTCGGGCCGGAAGGGGCCGTTCGTGGTCTTGCGCCGGCGCACGACGTCGAGGAATTGCATGCCCATCACCTCCGCGAGAGAACGAGGCTCGCGGCGTAGAACGGTGCCGCGGTCGCCGCGATCAACACATGGCCGCGGGTGCGGGCGCTCACCCGGGGGATGGCCGCCAGGGGAGCGGCGGCCGGCACGAGCACCCACGCCGCCCGGTTGTCGCCCCGGTGCCAGAGCAGCGAGCTCACGGCGGCCCCCGAGAGCAGCGAGGTCGTGATGTAGACGGCGTGATGCACCCACCGGATGCGCCGGGTGTCGATCACCCGGGCCGCGACGGCGGCGCCGAGTGCGCAGTTGGCGAGGTAGCTCGCTGCGGCCGCGATGAACAGCGGGCGAGGGCTCATGTCGCCAGAATACGCGAGGTGCGCCGATTTTCCTGGTGCCCCGCACCCGTTCGGTGCCACACTGACGAAGGTGACGAATCTTCCTCCGGGCGAAGGCCAGACACCGAAATCCGACGACGACGGCGCTGTTCCGCCGGCATCCGCGACACCTCCGGTGCCCCCGATTCCTCCGGTGCCTCCCGTGCCGCCCGCACCTCCCGTGCCGCCGGTCGCTCCTCCCGCGGCGCCTCAGCAGTCTCCCGCCTACGGCAGCCATGTCTCACCGCCGCCACCCGGATACGGCCCGCCCCCCGGCGCCTACGGGCAGCCGCCGCAGTACGCGGGCCCGCCCTCGACGCCTCCGCCCGCCGGGAACGGGCTGGCCATCGCCGCCGTCATCGTGGGCGGCGTCGCCTTCATCGGAGCCTTCATCCCCTTCCTCAACTGGGGCGTGTGGTTCGTCGCCCTCGTCGGACTCGTGCTCGGCATCATCGCCCTCGTGCGCAAGAGCCGCAGCAAGGGCCTCGCCCTCACCGGCACGATCCTGTCGGGGGTCGCCCTCATCCTCAGCATCGTGCTCGCGGTGGTCTACACGGTGATCTTCTTCGCCGCGGCGGTGAACGACGCCGCCGAGAACCCGTTGATCACGCCGGTGCCCGCCGAACCGCTGCCGAGCGAAGCGCCCGACGACGAGACCACGGCCCCCGCGCCCGACGACCCCTCCGGCGACGTCATCGCGGCCGGCTTCGGCCAGGTCGTCACCTACGACGACGGCATGCAGATCACGGTGAGCGAGCCCACCCCGTTCACGCCCTCGGATGTCGCGGCCGGAGCCGATCAGGCCGTGAACCTGTCGTTCACCGTCACGATCTTCAACGGCACCGCCGTCGATTTCGATCCGTTCCCCATCTCGACGGTGACGTCGGGCGGCGTCGACGGCAGCCTGATCGTCGACTCCGACAACGGCATGGAAGGGCTGCCGCCCGTCGACACCATCCCGCCCGGGCAGACGCTCACCTTCGTCGAGGGCTACTCCCTGGCCGGGGCGACCGGCATCGTCTACGACATCGCCCCCGGGTTCGAATACACCACGGCGAGCTTCAGCAACTGACCGCTACCCGTGACCTGCACACCGCTCGGCCGGGCGGGTCGGGCGCGCGTCGCGGGCACGTCACGTCGCCCCGATACACTCCCTCCATGAAACTGCGCGTCATCCTGACAAGTCTCGCCCTCGTCGCCCTGGCCGGAGGGGCCACCGGATGCGCCGCCGACGCGGCGGGATCGTCCGGCCCGTCGTCAGCAGGCGCCGAGGTCGAGGCCATGAAGATCGTCTGCCGCGATCTCACCCCGGGCGCCCTGACGGCGCTGCAGCAGGGGCTCGACGCGGGAGTGACGATCGATTCGGTCTCGGCGACGCCGGCATCGGAGACGAGCTGGTTCGTGGTCGCCGCCCTCGGCGCCGATCGCACGACGGCGGCGTGGTTCACCACCGACGACCCCTCGACCGCGGATGCCGCCACCTACCAGGCGGTCGACGCCACCGCGGTCGACGTGTCGGCGTTCGGCCAGGTGGAGGGTCTGGATGCCGAGGCGGCGGGCCTGGATCACGCCCGCCAGTGCCAGACGGGTTCGAGCGAAGTCGGGCCCTGAGTGGTAATCGGGCCCTGAGCGTGCGACGGGGCCGCAGGACCCGGCCGCCATGGAGGGGATGACGGGAATCGAACCCGCGTGATCAGTTTGGAAGACTGAGGCTCTACCATTGAGCTACATCCCCGCGCGGGGTGGAATCACCCCAGGCACCCGAACATCGTAGTACAGCTTGACGGGCGCTGTGTGACGGCCCCGAAGCGTGCACTAGACTTGCGGGGGCCAATTCGCCGCCGGGGCGTAGCTCAGCTTGGCTAGAGCGCCCGCTTTGGGAGCGGGAGGTCGCAGGTTCGAATCCTGTCGCCCCGACACGACTTGATTCGCACAATCAAAACCATCAGGAGATACCCCAACGTGAAGACCACGGTCGAAAAGCTCAGCCCCACGCGTGTGAAGATCGCGATCTTCGTCACCCCGGAAGAACTGAAGCCCAGCATCGAGCACGCCTACGGCCACATCGCCGAGCAGATCAACATCCCCGGCTTCCGCAAGGGCAAGGTGCCGCCGCCCATCATCAACCAGCGCGTCGGCAAAGAGGCCGTGCTCGAGCACGCCGTCAACGACGGCCTCGACAGCTTCTACCGTGCCGCGGTGACCGAGAACGAGCTGCGCCCGCTCGGCCGCCCGCAGGCCGACATCGTCGAGTGGCCGAAGGCCGACGACTTCTCGGGCGACCTCGAGCTCGCCATCGAGGTCGACGTGCGCCCCGACATCGACCTGCCCGACTACGAGGGCTTCGAGGTCACCGTCGAGCCCGCCGTGGTCGACGACGCCGATGTCGACGCCGAGCTCGAGAACCTGCGCAGCCGCTTCGGCACGCTCGTCACGGTCGACCGCCCGGCCAAGACCGGCGACTTCGCCCAGCTCGACCTCGTCGCCACCGTCGACGACGTCGAGGTCGACACCGCTTCGGGCATCTCCTACGAGATCGGCTCGGGCGAGCTGCTCGAGGGCATCGACGAGGCCCTCGACACCCTCACCGCCGGTGAGACCACCACCTTCGAGGCCCCGCTGCTCGGCGGCGACTACGCCGGTCGCGACGCACTGGTCACCGTCACGCTCAACTCCGTGAAAGAGCGCGAGCTGCCCGACGCCGACGACGACTTCGCCCAGATCGCCAGCGAGTTCGACACGCTCGACGAGCTGAAGAACTCGCTCAAGGAGCAGGTCGAGAAGCAGAAGGCCTTCGGCCAGGCATCCGAAGCCCGCACCAAGATCGTCGAGAGCCTGCTCGAGAAGGTCGACATCCCGGTTCCGCCGGCGTTGATCGAAGACGAGGTGCACCGTCACCTCGAGAGCGAGAACCGCCTCGAAGACGACGAGCACCGCGCCGAGGTCACCGAGTCGAGCGAGAACACGTTCAAGACGCAGATCCTGCTCGACGCGGTCGTCGACAAAGAAGAGGTCAAGGTCTCGCAAGACGAGCTCACGCAGTACCTCGTGCAGTCCTCGGCCCAGTACGGCATGGACCCGAACGAGTTCGTGAAGATCCTCTCCGAGTCGAACCAGATCCCCGCCATGGTGGCCGAGGTCGCCCGCAACAAGGCGCTCGCGATCGTGCTGTCGAAGGCGAAGGTCGTCGACACCAACGGCAAGCCCGTCGACATCAGCGAGTTCACGGTGCTCGCGGCCGACGACGAGGGCGAGAACCTGCTCGACGCCGAGGCGGCCGACGAGCACGCCGGTCACGACCACGCGGGTCACTCGCACTGAGCGACTCCCTGAAGAAGGGCCCCCATCCGGTGACGGATGCGGGGCCCTTCGTCGTTCCCCACTCTGCCGACGGCGAACACGGGCACCGATGCACGTTCGACCCAGTAGATTCAAACCACTGCAAGTGAATTGGAGCGACACACATGGCCGAAACGGCTCTCCCATCCAGCGTCTTCGACCGACTGCTGAAGGACCGCATCATCTGGCTCGGGTCAGAGGTTCGCGACGACAACGCGAACGAGATCTGCGCCAAGATCCTGCTCCTCGCGGCTGAAGACCCCAAGCGCGACATCTACCTCTACATCAACTCGCCCGGCGGCTCGATCACGGCCGGCATGGCGATCTACGACACCATGAAGTTCGTTCCGAACGACATCGTGACCGTGGGCATCGGAATGGCCGCGTCGATGGGCCAGTTCCTCCTCACCTCGGGCACCAAGGGCAAGCGCTACATCACGCCCAACGCCCGAGTGCTGCTTCACCAGCCCCACGGCGGCTTCGGCGGCACCGCGTCCGACATCCAGACGCAGGCGCAGCTGATCCTCAGCATGAAGCACACCCTCGCCGAGATCACGGCCGCCCAGACGGGGAAGACCGTCGAGCAGGTCAACGAAGACGGCGACCGCGACCGTTGGTTCAGCGCGCAGGAAGCGCTGGAGTACGGCTTCGTCGACCACGTGCGCGAGTTCGCGAGCGACGTCATCGGCGGCGCGGGCACTGCGGCCGACCAGGTCTGATCAGCACCGGATTCCGAAGAGAAACAGGGATACAACTAATGGAGACACCCACGTTCGGTGCGAGCGCCTACCGTAACGGCACCATGCCGACGGACCGCTACATCCTGCCGACATTCGAAGAGCGCACGGCCTACGGGTTCAAGCGCCAAGACCCCTACGCGAAGCTGTTCGAAGACCGCATCATCTTCCTCGGCGTGCAGATCGACGACGCCTCGGCCGACGACATCATGGCCCAGCTGCTGGTGCTCGAGTCGCAGGATCCCGATCGCGACATCGAGATGTACATCAACTCGCCCGGTGGATCGTTCACCGCGATGACGGCGATCTACGACACCATGCAGTACGTGCGCCCGCAGATCCAGACCGTGTGCCTCGGCCAGGCGGCCTCCGCCGCCGCCGTGCTGCTCGCGGCCGGAACGCCGGGCAAGCGCCTCGCCCTGCCGAACGCGCGCATCCTGATCCACCAGCCGGCCACCGGCCAGGGCGGCGGCCAGGCGTCCGACATCGAGATCCAGGCCCGCGAGATCCTGCGCATGCGCGAGTGGCTCGAGGGCACGCTTTCGCACCACTCGAACCGCACGCTCGAGCAGGTCAACAAAGACATCGACCGCGACAAGATCCTCTCGGCCGACGAGGCGCTCGAATACGGCCTCATCGACCAGGTGCTGACCTCGCGCAAGAACGTGCCGGCGCTGGTCAGCTGACCTCACTGCGCGCCGAACCGTCGCCGTGTCCGACCAGGACTGGTTGACCGACAGCCGGGCCGTCCGGAAGATCTCCTTCTTCTCGGATGTCCCGGCTGTCGCTGGTTCCTGGCCCATGACGGTTCCCGCCGTCGCCCAGCTGCAGGGTGGACTGGAGCTCGATCCGGGCGTCACCTTCCTGGTGGGCGAGAACGGCAGCGGCAAGTCGACGGTGCTGGAGGGCATCGCGATGGCGTTCGGGTTCCCGGCCGAGGGCGGCAGCCGCAACGGCGGGGGGAGCACCCGGGCCAGCGAGTCTCCGCTGGGGGAGTGGCTGAAGCTCGACCGCGGACTGGTGGCGCCGCGCTGGGGCTTCTTCCTGCGCGCCGAGACCATGCACAGCTACTACAGCTACCTCGAGCAGCTGCCGGGTTCGCCCGACGGCGACCTGCACGAGATGAGCCACGGTGCTCGCCTCCCTGCCGGGAGCCACCATCCTCGAGCTCGGCGAGTGGGGCATCCGCCGCACCGAGTGGGAGCAGCTCGAGCTCGTGGGCCATTGGCGCCGCTTCCTGGATGCGCCCGGCCGTTACCTGCGTCACATCATCGATTGAGCGGCGGATGCGGGGAATGTGGCGTCGTTGGCCGTGCTTGTCGGACGTTCGGGTTAGGCTCGTCAGAACACAGCGTTTAGGAGGCTGGGCATGGCACGCATAGGAGAGAGCGCCGACCTGCTCAAGTGCTCATTCTGCGGAAAGAGCCAGAAGCAGGTTCAGCAGCTCATCGCCGGTCCCGGCGTCTACATCTGCGACGAGTGCGTCGAGTTGTGCAACGAGATCATCGAAGAACGCCTGTCCGAGGCCAGCGAAGAAGCGGCCGGCGAGTTCGAGTTGCCGAAGCCGAAAGAGATCTACTCGTTCCTCGAGGAGTACGTCATCGGTCAGGATGCCGCGAAGCGCGCCCTCTCCGTCGCCGTCTACAACCACTACAAGCGCACCCGGGCCCGCACGGCGATCGTGTCGGCCGAGGCGCAGGCCTCCGAGGTCGAGATCGCCAAGAGCAACATCCTGCTCATCGGCCCGACCGGGTGCGGCAAGACCTACCTGGCACAGACCCTGGCGAAGCGGCTCAACGTGCCGTTCGCCGTGGCCGACGCCACCGCCCTCACTGAGGCGGGCTACGTCGGCGAAGACGTCGAGAACATCCTGCTCAAGCTCATCCAGGCCGCCGACTACGACGTCAAGCGGGCCGAGACGGGCATCATCTACATCGACGAGGTCGACAAGATCGCCCGCAAGGCCGAGAACCCGTCGATCACCCGTGACGTCTCGGGCGAGGGCGTGCAGCAGGCGCTGCTGAAGATCCTCGAGGGCACCGTCGCCAGCGTTCCCCCGCAGGGCGGCCGCAAGCACCCGCACCAGGAGTTCATCCAGATCGACACCACCAACGTGCTGTTCATCGTGGCGGGCGCCTTCGCGGGGCTGGAAGAGATCATCTCGCAGCGGGCCGGCAAGCGCGGCATCGGGTTCAACTCGCCGCTCTACAGCAAGAAAGCCGACGCCAACCTGTTCGGCGAGGTGCTGCCCGAAGACCTGCACAAGTTCGGGCTCATCCCCGAGTTCATCGGCCGCCTGCCGGTCGTCACGACCGTCACGCCGCTCGACCAGTCGGCGCTCATGCAGATCCTCACCGAACCGCGCAACGCGCTGGTGCGGCAATATCAGCGCATGTTCGAGCTCGACGGCGTCGAGCTCGACTTCGAGACCGATGCGCTCGAGGCCATCGCCGACCTAGCCGTGCTGCGCCAGACCGGAGCCCGAGGCCTGCGCGCGATCATGGAAGAAGTGCTCGGCCCGATCATGTTCGAGGTGCCGTCGACCGACGAGGTCGCCCGGGTCATCGTGACCCGTGAGGCCGTGCTCGAGAACGCGGCGCCCACCATCGTTCCGCGCAAGGCGCGCCGCGAGGAGAAGTCGGCCTAGCACCGCGGGCCGGCTGTCCGCCGGCTCCACGATCGACCGGCGTTCCACGAAGGGCGGGCGCCGGGCGGGGGAAGGCACGCTCATCATCCAGCCCATTTCGGCCGGCATCGTCTCGGCCATCACCGGGTTCGCCAGTTCGTTCGTGCTCGTCGTCGCGGGCCTCCGGGCCGTCGGCGCGACCGACGCGCAGGCCTCCAGCGGCCTGCTCGCCGTCTGCGTGATCAGCGGTCTGTGCTGCATCCTTTTGGCCGCCTGGTTCCGCATGCCGATCGCCTTCGCGTGGTCGACTCCCGGAGCGGCGTTGCTGGTCGCGGCCGCGGCCACCACCAACGACTTCGGCGCCGCCACCGGGGCGTTCCTGGTCTGCGGGGCGTTGATCGTGCTGTGCGGGCTGTGGCCCGCTCTCGGGCGCTCGATCACCCGGATCCCGAAGCCCCTCGCCAGTGCGATGCTCGCGGGCATCCTGTTCCCGATCTGTCTGGCGCCGATCACCGCGGCCGTCGAGATTCCGCTGCTGGCGCTACCGGTCGTGCTGACCTGGCTGATCCTGTTCCGCTTCGCACCGCGCTGGGCGGTGCCCGCGGCCATGGCGGTCGCCGCGATCGGCATCGGCGTGACCGCCGGGTCGGGCTGGCTGTCGCAGGCGAGCCTCGCTCCGACCGTCACCTTCGTGCTGCCCCGGTTCGACCCGCTCGTGATCGTGAGCCTCGGCCTGCCGCTGTTCATCGTGACGATGGCCGGCCAGAACGTGCCCGGGTTCGCCGTGATGTCGACCTTCGGCTACACGGTTCCGCCCCGGCCCGCCCTGCTGGCCTCGGGCATCGGCACCATGGCCGGCTCGTTCTTCGGCGGCCACGCGGTCAACCTCGCCGCGATCACCGCCGCCATCATGGCCGGGCCCGACTCGCACACCGACCGCTCGAAGCGCTGGGTGGCCTCGGTCACCGCCGGCATCCTCTACGTCGTCTTCGGTCTCGCGGCCGGGGCCGCCACGGCGCTCATCTCGGCCGCGCCGCCCATCCTCATCGAGGCGGTGGCGGGGCTCGCCCTGCTCGGCGCGCTCGTCACTTCCGTGGCGAGCGCCATCGAAGAGCCGGCCCATCGCATTCCAGCGATCGCGACCTTCCTGGTCACCGCATCCGGGGTCACGATCGTGAGCATCGGATCAGCGTTCTGGGGCCTGCTCGTCGGCGGCGTGATCATGCTGTGGAGCGCGTTCCCCTGGCGCCGCGCGCCCCGCACCGACCTCTCGACGCCCCGACCCGAGGTCAGTGACCGGGAGTGACCACCGCGGTGTCGGTGTCGGCGTCGTATTCGACCACCGTCTCGTCGTCGAGCTCGACGACCGGCTTGCCCTCGAGCCAGGTGAGCGTCCAGCTCCACTCGCCGGAGGCCGCCACCCCCTGCTCGGCCAGTTCGCCCTCGATCTCGTAGATCGCGTCGATGACCACCTGAGGCAACCGCGACGGCGGTTCGTCGCCGACCAGCCAGCGGGTTCCGAGTTGGATCATCGTGTCAGAGCGCCTTGTCGTAAGTGACCCACTGGGTCTTCTCGGCCACGTTCTTGTAGAGCGAGCGCGCGGCCTCGTTGTCTTTCGCGGTGATCCAGCGCACCACACTCGCGCCACGAGCGCGACCGACGTCGGCGACGCCCTCGATCAGCGCGGTGGCGATGCCCTGGTGGCGCTTCTCGGGCAGCACGAACAGGTCGTCGAGGTAGAGGCCGCGGCTGCCGGCCAGCGGCCGGGCGAACTCGCGGAAGTGCGCGAGGCCCACCACCTCGCCGCCCTCGTCGACCGCCACGAGGCACTCCAGTTCGTTGACGTCGTCGATGATCCAGCTCCACACCAGCACGGCCTTCTCGTCGTGCAGCGGCTGCTCATAGAACTCGCCGTAGCCGGAGTAGACGGCATGCCAGGGAAAGAACTCCCCGGTCTCGATGGGTCGGACCGTGATCGGCATCGTCGCCTCCTCGCTGGCACTGCTGGTGGTACTGCTAATACTGCCGGTGCTGCTGATGGTGCTCATCCGGCGACCTCCGGCTTGTCCTCGGGCGCTAGAACTATATCGCTGACCAGGAGTTCGTCGGCGGAGGCGAACCGCAACTCGGCGATCCGGCCCACCGCGCGCAGATCGGCCGCGGCGAGCTGCAGCAACGCGATCTCGTCGTCGGGACCGGCGATCGTCGCGCTCGCGACCGGCGTCTTCTGCGATGCCTTCGCATCGGTCTTGGCGCGACGGATGCCCACGAGGGCACGACCGGCGAGCGCCAGCACCCGAGGGTCGCCCGAGGCGTCGGCCGCGGCATCCGTCGGCCAGGCCGACCGCGGCCACTCGCTCGTGTGCACCGAGTCGTCGTGGGTCCACGACCACACCTCTTCGGTCGCGAACGGCAGGTAGGGCGCGAGCAGGCGCAGCATGACGTCGATCGCCGCCTGCAGCGCGAGCACCGCGGAGGCCTTCTCGGCCGGGTCGGCCTCGTCGCGGTAGGCCCGTTCCTTCACGAGCTCGAGGTAGTCGTCGCAGAACGTCCAGAAGAACCGCTCGACGGTCTCGAGCGCTCGAGCGTGGTCGTAGCCGCCGAGATCGGCGGTGGCGGATGCCACGACCGCATCGAGTTCGGCGAGCATGCTCGTGTCGAGCGGGTTGACGATGCCGTAGCGGCCCTCGGGCAGCGCGAAGCCGTAGACGAACTTCGCCGCGTTCAGGATCTTGATGGCCAGGCGCCGCCCGATCTTGATCTGGGTGGGGTTCTTCTCGTCGAAGGCCGCATCGGTGCCGAGCCGCGACGAAGCGGCCCAGTAGCGCACGGCGTCGGAGCCGTGCGACGCGAGGATGTCGGCCGGGGTGACGACGTTGCCCTTCGATTTCGACATCTTCTTGCGGTCGGGATCGACGATGAATCCCGACAGGGCCGCGTGCTGCCACGGCTTGACGCCCTCTTCGAGCAACGACCGCAGCATCGACGAGAACAGCCAGGTGCGGATGATGTCCTGCCCCTGAGGCCGCAGGTCGTAGGGGAACACCATGCCGAAGAGCTCGTCGTCGCGCTCCCAGCCGCCCGCGAGCTGCGGGGTGAGCGACGAGGTGGCCCAGGTGTCCATCACGTCGACCTCGCCCTGGAAGCCGCCGGGAACACCGCGCTGCGACTCGTCGAAGCCGGGCGCGGCATCCGACGACGGGTCGACCGGCAGGATGTCGGGGGTGGCCACGATCGGCTCGTCGAACACCGGGTTGCCGTCGGCGTCGAGCGGGTACCACACCGGCAGCGGCACGCCGAAGAAGCGCTGGCGCGAGATGAGCCAGTCGCCGGTGAGGCCGCCGACCCAGTTCTCGTAGCGCACCTTCATGAACTCCGGATGCCACTCGAGCGCCGCGCCCTCGGCCAGCAGGCGGGCGCGCAGCTCTTCGTCGCGCGCGCCGTTCTTGATGTACCACTGCCTGGTCGACACGATCTCGAGCGGGCGGTCGCCCTTCTCGAAGAACTTCACGGGGTGCACGATCGGCTTCGGGTCGCCGATGAGGTCGCCCGACGCGCGGAGCAGCTCGACGACGGCCTGCTTGGCCGAGAAGACGGTCTTGCCGGCGAGTTGCGCATAGGCCTCCCGGCCGGCTTCGGAGGTGATGGCGGCGGGCGGGTCGCTCACGATGCGGCCGTCGAAGCCGATGATCGCGCGGTTCGGCAGGTCGAGGTCGCGCCACCAGATGACGTCGGTGAGGTCGCCGAAGGTGCAGATCATGGCGATACCCGACCCTTTGTCGGCCTGAGCGAGGTGATGGGCGACGACCGGAACCTCGACGCCGAACACCGGGGTGGTGACCGTGGTGCCGAACAGCGACTGGTAGCGCTCGTCATCCGGATGCGCCACCAGGGCCACACAGGCCGGCAGCAGTTCGGGGCGGGTCGTCTCGATGAAGACGGGCTCACCGTCAGGCCGGTGGAAGGCGATGCGGTGATAAGCGCCTGGCTGCTCCTTGTCTTCGAGCTCGGCTTGGGCCACGGCGGTGCGGAACGTGACATCCCACAGCGTCGGCGCCATGGCCTGGTAGGCCTCGCCGCGCTCGACGTTGCGCACGAAGGCCAGTTGGCTCGCCTTCAGCGACTCCTCGCCGATGGTGCGATAGGTCTGCGTCCAGTCGACCGAGAGGCCGAGGTCGCGCCAGAGCGCCTCGAACTGCTTCTCGTCTTCGAGGGTGAGCCGCTCGCACAGCTCGATGAAGTTGCGCCGCGAGATGGGCAGCTGGTCGGCGGCCTTGCTGCTCTTGCCGTCGCCGCCCTCCTGCGGGGGACTGAACGAGGAGTCGTAGGGCAGCGACGGGTCGACCCGCACGCCGTAGTAGTTCTGCACCCGGCGCTCGGTGGGCAGCCCGTTGTCGTCCCAGCCGATGGGGTAGAAGACCCGCTTGCCCGTCATGCGCTGGAAGCGCGCGATGACGTCGGTGTGCGTGTAGGAGAAGACGTGCCCGATGTGCAGCGAGCCCGACGCCGTCGGCGGGGGCGTGTCGATCGAGTAGACGCTCTCGCGGGTCGCGCCTTCACGCGGGAAGAGGTAGGTGCCGCGGGCCGCCCACTCGGCGTCCCACTTCTTCTCGAGCCCCTCGAGAGCGGGTTTGTCGGGCACGTTCGCGGTCACAAGGGCCTCCTGGCGATATAGGCGGCACCGTGTCAGGTGGAGAGGTGCCTCACTGTGGTGCTACCAGGATACCGCTCGAGTCGTGGTCGGCCGCGGTGGGGCGCCGCCGACCACGACCGGTCAGCGGATGTTCGCCTTGAGGGTGGCCAGCTCGCGATTCAGCTGCTCGGGGATGCGGTCGCTGCCGAGCTCGTCGAAGTACGCCCCGATCTCGCCCACCTCGCGGTGCCAGGCCGGGCGGTCGACCGAGAGGATCGCCTGCAGGTCTTCGTAGGCGATGTCGAGTCCGTCGACGTTGAAGTCGCGCACGCGGGGCAGCTTGCCGATCGGGGAGTCGATCACCTCGACCTCGCCCTCGAGGCGGCGCACGATCCACTCGATGACGCGCGAGTTCTCGCTGAACCCGGGCCAGATGAACCGGCCGTCGGCGTCTTTGCGGAACCAGTTCACCGAGAAGATGGGCGGCGCATCCGTGCCCAGCGCCTCGCCGATCTCGAGCCAGTGCGCGAAGTAGTCGGTGATGTCGTAGCCGCAGAACGGCAGCATGGCGAAGGGATCGTGACGCAGGCGCCCGACGGCACCCTCGGCCGCGGCGGTGGTCTCCGACGCCATCGTGGCGCCCATGAACACGCCGTGCGACCAGTCGCGCGCCTGCGACACCAGGGGAACGGTGCTCGGGCGGCGGCCGCCGAACAGAATGGCGTCGATCACGACGCCCTCGGGGGCGTCCCAGTCGTTCGCGATCGAGGGGCACTGGTCGGCCGTGACGGTGAACCGGGAATTCGGATGCGCCGCCGGGGTCGACGACGACGGCGTCCACTCCTCGCCCTGCCAGTCGAGCAGGTGCGACGGCGCCTTGGGGGTGAGGCCCTCCCACCACACGTCGCCGTCGTCGCGCAGGGCGACGTTGGTGAAGATCGTGTTGCCCCAGACGGTGTCGACCGCCGTGGGGTTGGTGGTGATGCCGGTGCCGGGGGCGACGCCGAAGAAGCCGCGTTCGGGGTTGATGGCGCGCAGCTTGCCATCGGAGCCGGGGCGCATCCAGGCGATGTCGTCGCCGATGGTCTCGACCTGCCAGCCGGGGATGGAGGGGTTGAGCATCGCCAGGTTGGTCTTGCCGCACGCCGAGGGGAAGGCCGCAGCCACGTGGTAGACCTTGCCCTCGGGGCTCGTGATCTTGATGATCAGCATGTGCTCGGCGAGCCAGCCCTCGTCGCGCGCCATGACCGAGGCGATGCGCAGCGCGAAGCATTTCTTGCCGAGCAGGGCGTTTCCGCCGTAGCCCGAGCCGAACGACCAGATCTCGCGGGTCTCGGGGAAGTGGCTGATGTACTTCGTCGGGTTGTGCGGCCAGGCCACGTCGTCGTGGCGGGTGCCCTCGTCGTCGATGAGCGGGGCGCCGAGCGAGTGCAGAGCCGGCACCCAGGGCGTCTCGGGGCCGATGAGGTCGAGCGCCTCGACGCCCATGCGGGTCATCAGCTGCATGCTGACGACAACGTAGGGCGAGTCGGTGATCTGCACGCCGAGCTGGGAGATCGGGCCACCCAGCGGGCCCATCGAGAACGGCACGACATACATGGTGCGGCCGCGCATGCTGCCGGCGAACAGCGTGGTGAGCTCTTCGCGCATGGCGAAGGGGTTGCGCCAGTTGTTGGTGGGGCCGGCATCCGCTTCGTTCTCGGAGCAGATGAAGGTGCGGTCCTCGACGCGCGCCACGTCGGCGGGGTCGCTGCGGGCGAGGAAGCTGTTGGGGCGCCATTCCGGGTTGAGGCGGATGAGGGTGCCCTGGGCGACCATCATCTTGGTGAGGTCGTCCCACTCTCGGGTCGAGCCGTCGCACCACACGATGGAGTCGGGCTTGGTGAGCAGCGCGACGTCGCGCACCCACTCGTTCACGTCGGGGTTGGAGCTGGGGCCGTCGACATCGATCATTGTGGTGGTTTCCAGGATGCTCATCGAGAGTCCGTTTCTCGTCAATTTGTTCTCGGTTCTTCCACTATCCGGGCAGATTGGGCTAGATTCAGAAAAATTCGCCGGAAAGATCGGCGGATCTTTACGGGAGAAAAAATTGACCGACACCAGCAGCGATCTCATCACCCTCGGCCGGCGCATCCGTCATCACCGCAAGCAGCAGGGGCTCACGCTCGACCAGCTCGGAGCCCGGGTCGGCGTGGTCGGCAGCCAGCTCTCGCTCATCGAGAACGGCCGGCGCGAGCCGAAGCTCTCACTGCTGCAGTCGCTCTCGACCGAACTCGGCGTGCCCGTGCCCGACCTGTTGAGCGCCGAGGCTCCGGATGCGCGCACGGCCCTCGAGATCGAGCTCGCGAAGGCCCAGAACAGCCCGCTGTATGCCTCGCTCGGCCTGCCCGTGGTGCCGGCCAGCCGCAATCTGCCGCTCGAGACCCTCGAGTCGCTGGTGGGGCTCCATCGCGAACTGCTGCGCCGGGCCACCCAGTCGATCGCGACGCCCGAGGAGGCCCGGCGCGCGAACACCGAGAACCGGCTCGCGATGCGGCAGAAGAACAACTACCTGCCCGAGCTCGAGCAACTGGCCGAGGACACGCTCGCCACGGTGGGCCACACCTCAGGCGCGCTGACCCACCGCAGCGTCTCGCTGCTCGCGGAGAGTCTCGGCTTCACCCTCATCTACGTCGACAACCTGCCGCACTCGGCGCGCTCGGTGACCGACCTCGAGAACGGCCGCATCTACCTGCCGCCCGCGTCGATCCCGGGCGGCCACGGCCTGCGGTCGATGGCGCTGCAGGCCATGGCGCATCGACTGCTCGGGCACACGCCGCCGCAGAGCTACGCCGAGTTCTTGCAGCAGCGGCTCGAGATCAACTACTTCGCCGCCGCCTGTCTCATGCCGCAGACGGCATCCGTCGCCTTCCTGAGCGCGGCCAAGCAGCGCAAAGACCTCTCGATCGAAGACTTCCGTGACGCGTTCGGCGTCACCCACGAGGCCGCTGCGCTGCGCATGACCAACCTCGCCACCTCGCACCTCGACATGCCCGTGCACTTCTTGAGGGTGGGGGAGGACGGCGCCATCTACAAGGCGTACGAGAACGACGGACTGCCCCTGCCGGTCGACGTCACCGGAGCCGTGGAGGGCCAGCTCGTGTGCCGCAAATGGGCGGCGCGCAGTGCGCTCGGCCGCACCAACCGCACCACCGAGTTCTACCAGTACACCGACACCCCGGCGGGCACGTTCTGGTGCGCGACGCAGACGGGCAAGACGGATGCCGGTGAGTTCTCGATCTCGTTCGGCGTGCCGTTCTCCGAGGCCAAGTGGTTCCGCGGCCGCGACACGCAAGGGCGGGTGCAGTCCACCTGCCCCGACGAAGCCTGCTGCCGCAAGCCCGCGTCGGACCTCGCCGACCGGTGGTCGTCGGCCGCGTGGCCGAGCGCGAAGCTGCACGCCCACATCCTGTCGCCCCTGCCCTCGGGCAAGTTCCCGGGTGTCGACGAGAACGAGGTCTACCAGTTCCTCGAGAACCACTCGGCCAGCTGAGCGCGCTCCTTCGGCCGGCTGAGCGGGCTCAGTCGTCGGCGATGACCTTCTTGAGGCCCTCGGAGAGGCCGGCGCCGTCGGGTGCGAACACCCACGGAGTCGCGTTCTCGAGCGGCACCTGGTCGAGCTTGGAGCGACCGCCGGCCAGAACCGCCTCACTCGTGGAGAGCTGGCGGATGGCGATGGCGCGCACGTGGTCGGGCTGGTCGAGGGCGAAGCCGCCGTAGATCTCCTCGTCGTGCTGGCCGTCGTCGCCGATCAGCACCCAGCGGATGTCGGGGAACTCCTGCGCGAGGCGGCGGAGGTTCGTCTCCTTGTGCTCGCGGCCGCTGCGGAAGAAGCGGTCGTGCGTCGGCCCCCAGTCGGTCAGCAGCAGGGGCCCGCGGGGGTAGAGGTTGCGCGAGAGGAATCGCGACAGGGTCGGCGCCACGTTCCAGGCGCCGGTCGAGAGGTAGATGACCGGGGCGCCGGAGTGCTCGGACAGCAGGCGCTCGAGGAAGACGGCCATGCCGGGGGTGGGGATGCGCGCGTGCTCGTCGAGCACGAACGTGTTCCAGAAGGCGAGGAAGGGCCGCGGCAGCGCGGTGACCATCACGGTGTCGTCGATGTCGCACACCACGCCGAAGTCGGTGCCGGGGGCCACGATGTAGACGGGCGCCTCGACCGCCTCCGCTCCGGCGGTCTGCATGGTGATGGTGTGCCAGCCGGGCTCGAGCTCGACGTCGACCGACGTGTCGACCACCCCGCCGCGGTCGGCGTGCACCGTGCGCACGATGCCCTCCACCTCGATCGTCACCTCGACGTCGCCGACCGGCACGCTCGTGAAGCTGCGCCAGCCGCGCACCCGTTCTTCGCGCCGCTGCATCGTGCGGGCGGCGCGGGAGCCGGGTTTGGGCTGCTTGGTGAGCAGCACGCGGCCGAGCACGCGGATGCGGGCGGTGGAGCCGTAGCCGGTGTAGGGAATCACCGTCGGCAAGTGCCCACGACGCCGAGCCCACTTCTCGCGGAACTCGTGGATCGCGTCGTCGATTCGGGCGGCACGGTGCAGCCGGGGTGCCGCGGCTGTCTCTTCTGGCACCCGTCCAGTCTGTCACGGTCTGCCCGAAGCGTGCGCTCGGCTGGTGTGCCTGCCAGGATGGGCGGAACTAGACTTGGGTGTCGGGATTTCGGGAAGGACGGGCGGAGTGTCATTCAACGACCTAATAAGCGGTGCGCTGACGACGACCGGGCAAGTACGGAACGAGCCGGTTCAAGCACGCAGTAGCGAGCGCATCGGAGCACTGCTCGACGCGGCATCCGCCGTGGTGGCCGAGGTGGGCATCGAGCGGCTCACGACCGCCATGGTCGCCGAACGCGCCGGTGCGTCGATCGGAACGGTCTACCGCTACTTCCCCGACCGCATCGCGGTGCTCAGCGCCATGAGCCTGCGCGGGTTCGAGCGCTTTCTGCGCAAGAGCGTCGACAACCTCGAGGCGGCCAGCCCCAGCACGATCGACGGGGTGTTCGACTGCCTCATCGACGCCTCGGTCGAGATGCATCGCACCGAGCCCGGTTACACCTCGATCCGCCTGAGCGACCAGATCGCTCTTCCCGAGGTCGAGGGCGGCACGACATCCGCTCGTGTCGCTGGCCCGCTCGCGGCGATCCTCACCGACGAGCTCGGCGTCGTCGACGACGACCTGGTGAACCGGCTCGACATCGCCCTGACGATCGCCGATGCCCTCATCGTGCGCGCGTTCATCTCCGCCCCGCGGGGCGACGAGGCCGCGATCGCCGCCACCCGCGCGGTGGTGGGCTCCTACCTGGGCTCGTCGGTTCACGCCTGAACCGGCAATGTGACCTTCTCTGACGAGGGGGCTTTGCGATTGGCCCGAACGATGTTTGGGTTGAGGGTGGATCGCAACCCGTGGTCCGTTGACGATTGGGTCTGTCGATGATCGAGTTCCGTTCGGTGACGAAGCAGTTCCCCGATGGAACGGTCGCGGTCGAGAACTTCGACCTGGTCATCCCGCCGCGCAAGACGACCGTGCTCGTGGGCTCCTCGGGCTGTGGCAAGACGACGCTGCTGCGCATGATCAACCGGATGATCGACCCCACTTCGGGCGCCATCCTCATCGACGGCGAAGACACGTCGTCGCTCGAACCCGTGAAGCTCCGCCGCCGCATCGGCTACGTGATGCAGAACTCGGGGCTGCTGCCGCACCGCAAGGTGATCGACAACGTGGCCACCGTGCCGGTGCTGAACGGCGTGGCGAAGAGAGACGCGCGGGCGCACGCGCTCGAACTGCTCGACACCGTCGGGCTCGACCGGTCGCTCGCCGACAAATACCCCCGGCAGCTGTCGGGCGGCCAGCAGCAGCGTGTGGGCGTCGCTCGCGGGCTCGCGGCCGACCCCAACATCCTGCTGATGGACGAGCCGTTCGGCGCGGTCGACCCGATCGTGCGGGCCGAGTTGCAGCAGGAGACCATCCGCTTGCAGGAGGGGCTCGGCAAGACGGTCGTGTTCGTCACCCATGACATCGACGAGGCGTTCCTGCTCGGACACCAGGTCGTGATCCTGCAGAAGGGCGGTCACATCGCCCAGGTCGGCACCCCCGCCGAGATTCTGGCCGAACCGGCCGACGATTTCGTGGCGTCGTTCGTGGGCGCCGACAAGGGCAAGCGCAAGCTGCGCATCGAGAAGGTCGGCGGGCGCGACATCGTGGTCGACGAGGCGGGCACGCCGACGGGGGTCCTCCAGTCGTGAAGTGGCTCTCGTCGAACCTCGACCTGGTCTGGGAGCTGATGCTGGCCCACGTGGCCCTGTGCATCCCGCCGATCATCATCGGCTTCCTCATCTCCATCCCCATCGGCTGGGTCGCCAACCGTTACCGGGTGTCGCGCGGCACCATCCTCGTCGTGCTCGGGCTGCTCTACACGATCCCCTCGCTGCCACTGTTCATCTTCATGCCGCTCATCCTCGGCACCCCGCAGCTCTCGTCGGTCAATGTGGTGGTTGCGCTCACCATCTACGCCGTCGCCCTCATGGTGCGCTCGGCCTCCGACGGCCTCGGGTCGGTCGACGACGACGTGAAGCAAGCGGCGTCGTCGATGGGCTTCTCGGGCTGGCAGCGGTTCTGGCGCGTCGAGCTGCCGCTCTCGGGCCCGGTGCTGCTCGCGGGCCTCCGGGTGGTGTCGGCGAGCACGGTCAGTCTCGCCACGATCGGCTCCGTCATCGGCGTCACGAGCCTCGGCTATCTCTTCATCAACGGACTGCAGCGAACCATCCCGGGCGAGGTGGTGACGGGCATCGTCGCCACCCTCATCATCGCCGTGGTGTTCGACCTGGTGCTCGTGGGCCTCGGCCGCCTGCTGCTGCCCTGGAACCGCAGCGACCGCGGCGCGCGCGGAGCCCGAGCGCGGGCCATCTCGCGCAGTCGCACCGCCGTGCTCACCGGAGGCGCCTCGTGAACCTCGTCGCCGAGGGCATCGCCTGGATCTTCGACCCCGCCAACTACGCCGGCCCCCAGGGCTGGATCGTGCGCCTGGTCGAGCAGTTGCTCTACACCTTCGGCGCCACCGCGATCGCCGCGGTGATCGCCGTGCCCCTGGGCTACCTCGTCGGGCACACCGGCCGTGGCCGCGACCTCGCGGTGTCGCTCTCCGGCGGCTTCCGCGCCCTGCCGAGCCTCGGCGTGCTGATCCTG
The DNA here is from genome assembly GCF_024979295.1 of Herbiconiux daphne. Taxonomy (GTDB): domain Bacteria; phylum Actinomycetota; class Actinomycetes; order Actinomycetales; family Microbacteriaceae; genus Herbiconiux; species Herbiconiux daphnes. The sequence continues at coordinate 1,020,673 of NZ_JANLCJ010000001.1, forward strand.
CTGGGCCTCGGGCTCGGCATCGGCTTCCGCGCGCCTCTGCTGACCTTCGTCATCATCGCCATCCCACCCATCCTCGCGGGCGCCTACGCCGGCTTCGAGTCGATCGACCGCAAGACCATCGACGCCGCCCGGGCGGTCGGCATGACCGAGTGGCAGGTCATCACCCAGGTCGAGATCCCGCTCGGGCTGCCGTTGCTGATCGGCGGCGTGCGCTCGTCGCTGCTGCAGGTGGTGGCCACCGCCACCCTCGCCGCCTACGTGTCGGGCGGCGCGCTCGGCGTGTTCATCTTCGAGGCCTTCGCCACGTCGAATTACCCCGAGGCGCTCGGCGCCTCCATCCTGGTCACCGCACTCGCTCTGGCGCTGGAGGGAATCTTCGCGCTCGTGCAGAAGTTGGTGGTTCCACGCGGTGTCGTCGCGAAAGAACTCAAAGAAGTCCGCCCGCGGTCATCCCGTCCGCTGGCGGTGGCGGGAGTCCCCGCCCAAGAAGGGAAATGATCACATGTTCACAGCAATCAAGAAAGGCCGGCTCGTCATTGGGCTAGTCGCGGTCGGCGCAGTGGTGGCGCTGGCAGGGTGTGCGTCCAGCGATCCGCTCGACACCACGTCGACGTCGGGTTCGAGTGACGGCGCATCCGGTCCGATCGTCATCGGTTCGCAGGCCTACTACTCCAACGAGATCATCGCCGAGATCTACGCCCAGGCGCTCGAGGCCAACGACATCGAGGTGACGCGCCAGTTCAACATCGGCCAGCGCGACGCCTACCTGCCGGCGCTCGAGTCGGGCGAGGTGCAGTTGTTCCCGGAGTACACCGGCAACCTGCTGCAGTACTACGACCCCGAGACCACGGCGAAGACGAGCGACGACGTCTATGCGGCGCTCGCCGACGCCCTGCCCGAAGGCCTCGAGGTGCTCGACCAGTCGCCCGCGACCGACCAGGACTCCTACAACGTCACCAAGGAGTTCTCCGAGGCGAACGACGTCACGAGCCTGGCCGATCTCTCGAAGGTCACGACCCCGTTGACCCTCGGCGGCAACTCCGAGCTGCAGACGCGCCCCTACGGTCCCGACGGACTGAAGAGCACCTACGACGTCACCGTCGGCTTCACGCCGATCGAGGACTCGGGCGGACCGCTGACGATCCAGGCGCTGAAGGACAACACGGTCCAGCTCGTCAACATCTACTCGGCCGACCCGAACATCAAGACCTCGGGCCTCGTCACCCTCGCCGACCCGAAGGGCCTGTTCCTGGCCTCGAACGTCGTGCCGCTCATCAACACGGATGCCGCGACCCCCGAGGTCACCGAGGTCATCAACAAGGTCAGCGCCGCGCTGACGGCAGAAGACCTCGTCGACCTCAACTCGCAGAGCGTCAACGACCAGGAGTCGGCGGACACCATCGCCAAGAACTGGCTCGACAAGGTGGCGCTCTTCTAAGCGCGACCGTTCGTCTACGGGGCCCCGGTCTCCTCCGATTCGTCGGGGGAGGGCGGGGCCTCGTTCATGTGCCGGGCCTCGGCCCGGTTGATGAGCTTCTTCACCACGAAGACGAGCACGATGAACAGCGCGATGGCGGCCACGAAAAGGTAGCCGGCGCCGTGCAGTTCGCGAGAGAGCTCCCGGTAGCCGCCCGCCGCGAAGGTGCCGACGGAGACGTAGGCGACGGCCCAGATGACGCAGGCCGGCACCGTCCAGCGCATGAAGCGCCGGTAGGTCATCGGGCTCATGCCGACGGTGAGGGGGATGAGCGAGTGCAGCACCGGGATGAACCGCGACAGGAAGACCGCGATGCCGCCGCGCCGGGCCAGGTAGGTCTCGGCGCGCTGCCAGTTCTTCTCGCCGATGCGGCGCCCGAGGCGCGATGCCCGCAACCACGGCCCCACATAGCGGCCCAGGGTGAAGCCGATGCTCTCGCCGATCAGGGCGCCGACGATGACGACGACCACCATCGACGTGTATTCAAGTGGCCCGTCGACCCCCGTGGAGGCCACGAGCACGACGGTGTCGCCCGGCACCACGAGGCCGATCAGGATGCTCGTCTCGAGCAAAATGGCGAGACCCGCTAAAAGCGTCCGGACCAGGGGATCTACCGACTGTACGGTATCCAGGATCCAGGACAGCGCCTCGTTCATGCTTGTATTCCACACCGCATGCACAGAACCCTAGCGGCAGAACCATAGGAATGCCTGACGGGTTTGATTGCTTGTATACAAGTGGCTAAACTGAGGGCGTCGTAACCACTACGACGGCAGCGTGGCCCGGCTTCCACGCAAGGAGTTCCGCGTGAACGAACTACTCGACCCCCTCATCCTCTCGCGCTGGCAATTCGGCCTCACGACGATCTATCACTTCCTCTTCGTGCCCCTGACCATCGGGCTCGCCGTCACGGTGGCGATCTTCCAGTCGGCCTGGGTGCGCACCGACAAGGCCAAATACCTCCAGCTGACGCGGTTCTTCGGCAAGATCTTCTTGATCAACTTCGCCATGGGCGTGGTGACCGGCATCGTGCAGGAATTCCAGTTCGGCATGAACTGGAGCGACTACTCGCGATTCGTCGGCGACGTCTTCGGCGCCCCGCTCGCCCTCGAGGGCCTGCTCGCGTTCTTCCTCGAAGCCACGTTCATCGGCCTGTGGATCTTCGGGTGGGACAGACTGCCCAAGAAGCTGCACCTCGTCACCATCTGGGCCGCGGCGATCGGCAGCGTGCTCTCGGCCTACTTCATCATCGCGGCGAACGCGTTCATGCAGAATCCCGTCGGCTTCCAGATCAACGAGGCCAAGGGCCGCGCCGAACTCACCGACATCTGGGCGCTGCTGACCAACAAGGTGGCGCTCGCGGCGTTCCCGCACACGATCTTCGCGTGCTTCATGGTGACCGCCGGCCTCATCATCGCCGCGGCCGCCTGGCACCTCTACCGCAACCAGCACCTCGAGACCATGCGCCCCGCGCTGAAGTTCGGGCTCTGGATGATGGTGATCGCCGGCATCCTGACCGTGCTGAGCGGCGACCAGCTCGGGCTCGCGATGGTCGAGACGCAGCCGATGAAGATGGCCGCGGCCGAGGCGTTGTACAACACCTCCACCGGAGCCGCGGCATCCTTCTCGATCTTCACCCTCGGCACACCCGACGGCGTGCACGAACTGTTCTCGATCCGGGTGCCCTACCTGCTGTCGTTCCTGTCGACCCACACCTTCGACGGAACGGTCGAGGGCATCAACGACCTGCAGGCGCAGTACGTGCAGCTCTACGGCCCGGGCGACTACACGCCGACGATCTGGATCACCTACTGGGCGTTCCGCTGGATGATCGGCCTGGGCCTCGCCCACGTGCTCGTGGCCGTGGTGGGGCTCTGGATGACCCGCAAGGGCCGCGAGCCCCGCTGGCGCTGGATGTGGCGGGTGGCCATCTGGGCGTTCCCGCTCTCGCTCGGCGCCATGATCGTGGGCTGGATCTTCACCGAGATGGGTCGCCAGCCCTGGATCGTGTTCAGCCTGCTGAAGACGTCGGATGCCGTCTCCCCAGGCATCACCGGGCTCGACGTTCTCATCTCCCTGCTGGCGTTCACCGCCATCTACGGGGCCCTCGCGGTGGTGGAGTTCAAGCTCATCAAGAAGGCCATCCAGAGTGGGCCCGACGAGCCGCCGCAGCCCGACCCCGAATCCGGGGAACTCCGCCACGAGGCGACGGTCTACTAGGAGCGCGTGATGGATCTGACAGTTCTGTGGTTCTGCATCGTCGGCTTTCTGTTCGTCGGCTACTTCGTGCTCGACGGCTTCGACTTCGGCGTCGGGATGTCGCTGCCCTTCCTCGGCCGCGACGACACCGATCGGCGCGTGCTCATCAACACCATCGGCCCCGTGTGGGATCTCAACGAGACCTGGGTGATCGTGGCGGGCGCGTCGCTGTTCGCGGCGTTCCCCGAGTGGTACGCCACCCTGTTCAGCGGGTTCTACCTGCCGCTGCTGCTCATCCTGCTGGCGCTCATCCTGCGCGGGGTGTCGTTCGAATACCGCCACCAGCGGCCGGAGAAGGCCTGGAAGAAGCGGTTCGACCGCATGATCGTCATCGGTTCGGCGGTGCCCGCGTTCCTCTGGGGTGTGGCCTTCGCGAACATCGTGGCCGGCGTGCCGCTCGACGCGAACCACGACTACATCGGCACCTTCTTCGGCCTGCTGAACCCCTACGCCCTCCTCGGCGGAGCCACGACGCTGCTGCTGTTCTTCACCCACGGGGTGGTGTTCGTGTCGCTCAAGACCGATGGCGACATCCGTTCGCGGGCCAGGCGGCTGGCCACCCGCTCGGGTGCGCTGACGATCGTGGTCGCGGCGGCGTTCCTCGCCTGGACCTCGGTGGCCTACGGCACGCTCGCCTCGGTGCTGCTGTCGCTCGTGGCCGCCGTCGTGCTGATCGCGTCGTTCGTCGCGAACCTGAGGGGCCGCGAGGGGCTCGCGTTCGGACTGATGGCCGCCACCATCGGGGTGGCGGTGCTGAGCCTGTTCTTCGCGCTCTTCCCCGACGTCATGCCCGCGTCGAACGACGCTGCGAACAGCCTCACCATCGAGAACGCCTCGTCGTCGCAGTACACCCTCACCATCATGAGCTGGGTGGCGCTGATCTTCCTTCCGCTCATCCTCGGCTATCAGGCCTGGACCTACTGGATCTTCCGCAAGCGCATCACGCGCGCGGCCATCCCGGCCGAGGGCGCACACTAGACAGGTGCGTCCCGTCGATCCCAGACTCCTGAAATACGCGGCCGCGGCACGATCGTTCTTCGCGGTGGGCGGCGTGCTCGCCGTGGCGCAGACCGGCGTGGTGATCGCGTTCTCGTTCCTGGTGACGCAGGTGATCGTGCGGGCGATCTCGGGGGAGTCGCTCGCCTCGCTCGTGCCGGTGCTCGTGGCGCTGGCCGGGGTGGTGCTGCTGCGGTTCCTCGTGACCTGGGGCGCCGACGCCAACGCGGTGCGCGGAGCGGCGGTGGTGAAGAGCGAGCTGCGTCAGCGGGTGCTGGCGGCGATCACCCGCCTCGGCCCGGGGTGGCTGGGCTCGCGCAACTCCACGGCCGTCGGCGTGGTCGTGGGTCCGGGGCTCGACGCGCTCGACACCTACTTCTCGCGCTACCTGCCGCAGCTCATCCTGACGGCCATCGCCATGCCGATCACCGTCGTGGTGATCTGGGCCCAGGACTGGATCAGCGGGCTCACGGTCGCGTTGACCCTCCCGCTCATCCCGGTGTTCATGATCTTGATCGGCTGGGCCACGCAGACCGTGCAGACGAAGCAGTGGCAGAAGCTCGGGCGGCTCTCGGCCGCCTTTCTCGACGTCGTGGGCGGCCTGTCGACCCTCACGATCTTCGGCCGCCAGCATCGGCAGGCGGCACGCATCCGGGCGGTCACCGACGACTACCGGGTGCAGACCATGCGCGTGCTGCGCGTGTCGTTCCTCAGTGGCTTCGCGCTCGAGCTGGCGGCGAGTCTCTCGGTCGCGCTCGTCGCGGTGTCGATCGGCGTGCGCCTCATCGACGGCAGCCTGGCGCTCGGCGTGGGCCTGTTCGTGCTGCTGCTCGCACCCGAGGCGTTTCTGCCGCTGCGCAACGTGGGCGCGCAGTTCCACGCGGCCGCCGACGGGGTGGCGGCGGCGGACGACGTGTTCGCGATCCTGGACGCGGGGGCGGGCGCGGTTGTAGCTACGGGCGCCGGGATCGCTGCCGGCGCCGGTGCGGGCGCGGTTGACGCGGCCGGCGCGGTCGTCGGCGCGAACCGGCCCCGTGCCGACGTGCCTCGGGCGAGCCAGGGGGCGCCCGGGGGCGCGGGTTCGAACGGGTTCCGCGGCCTCGAGGTGCGCGGGCTCACGGTGCGGCGCGGCGGGACGGCCATGGTCGAGGGGCTCGACGCGCGGTTCGCCCGCGGCGCCGTGACGGCGGTGACCGGGCCGAGCGGCAGCGGCAAGTCATCACTGGTGGCGGCGTTGCTGGGTTTCGTGCCGGCCGACGGATGCCTCGAACTCGACGGCCGCGATGTGGCGGGCGACCCCGTGCCGCGCGACTGGCTGGCCTGGTCGGCCCAGCGTGCGACGCTGCTTCCCGGCACGGTGGCCGAGAACGTCGCCCTCGGGGCGCCCGACCTCGACGAGGCCCTTGCTCGAGCAGCCCTCGAGCTGGTGGGTGCGGCATCCGTCTCGCTCTCGACCCCGGTCGACCCGCGGGGCGGCGGTCTCTCGGGAGGCCAGGCGCAGCGCGTCGCGCTGGCTCGCGCGGTCTATCGGGCGCGCCGCCTCGACTCCGCGGTCGTGGTGGTCGACGAGCCGACCTCGGCGCTCGACGACGAGACGGAGGGGGCCGTCATCCGGTGCCTGCGAACCCTCGCCGACGAGGGGCGGGCCGTGATCGTGGTGAGCCACCGTCGTGCCGTGATCGCCGCGGCCGACACGGTGCTGGCGCTCGACCGGGGTGTGGCCGCCGTTCCGTCGGCAGAGCTCACCTCCCACGACGACGGCGCGAGGCTCGGCGACGTCGTCATCGTCGCCGAGCCTCGCGCGGAACGGGTGGTGCGCTCGTGAAGCGTTCCGAGGTGATCCAACTCGCGCAGCCGTCGCTGCGGCGGTTCCTGCCGGGTGTGCTGCTCGGCCTGGTGAGCGCCCTCAGCGCCGTGGGACTGCTCGTGACGGCCGCCTGGCTCATCACGCGAGCCGCCGAGCAGCCGCCGATCCTGTTCCTCAGCGCCGCGATGGTGGGGGTGCGGGCGTTCGCGCTGGGGCGGGCGGCCTTCCGCTACGTGGAGCGGCTGGTGAGTCACGACGCCGCCTTCGCCACGATGCCCGCGCTGCGGGTGGGAGTCTATGAGCGGCTCGTGCCCGTGTCGCCCGACGGGCTCGGCCGCAGTCGTCGCGGCGATCTGCTGACCCGGCTCGTGGCCGACGTCGACGAGCAGCAGAACTTTCCGCTGCGGGTGGTGCAGCCGCTCCTGGTGTCCGGTCTCACCGCGGTCGCGGCGGTGGTGCTGGTGTGGGTGCTGCTGCCCGCCGCCGGGGCCATCCTGCTCGCCGGCCTCGTGCTGGCCTTCGTGCTCGGCACCGCGGTGAACGTGTGGGTCTCGGGCCGGGCGGAACGCGAGCTGGCCGGCATCCGCGGGTCGTACCAGGCCGACCTCGCCGACTACCTCGCGAACGTCGACACCCTGGTGGCGTACGGCGCCGCCGATGGCCGCCGTGCAGACCTCGCAGCGGCCGACGCGCTTCTCACCCGAACCCAGGTGCGCCGGGCTGCGGGGTCGGGCGTGACCGCTGCGCTCGTGACCCTCGTCGCCGGAGCGGTGACGGTGTTCGCCCTGGTCGTCGGTGTCGGGATGCTGGGCTCGGGCGGCTCCGGCGGGTTTGGCGGGCCGGCGCTCGCTGTCATCGCGCTCGCGCCGATGGCCGTGTTCGAGGTGTTCGCGCTCGTGCCGCTCGCGGCCGGGGCGTGGCGGCAGGTTCGGGCGAGCGCCGATCGCATCGCGTCGGTGGTGCCCGACCAGGTGCCGCCGGGCATTCCCGTCGACGGGCCCGAGGCCACCCGACCCGCCCCTCGCGGGGCGATCACGCTCAGCGTGCGCGGGCTGTCGGCGCGCTGGCCCGGTGAAACGGCCGATGCGGTCACCGGCGTGTCGTTCGACCTCGGGGCCGGTGACCGACTGCTCGTGCGCGGCCGCAGCGGGTCGGGCAAGACGACGCTCGCGCACGCGCTCGTGCGCTTTCTCGACTACGGCGGCCACTATCGGGTGAACGGCGTCGAGGCGCGCGACTATCCGCAAGACGTGCTGCGCACGGTGGTGGGGCTGTGCGAGCAGACGCCCTACCTGTTCGACGACGACATCCGGCAGAACCTGCTCTTCGCCCGGGACTCGGCCACCGACGACGATCTGCTCGACGTGCTCGAGCGGGTGGGCCTCGGGCCGTGGGTGCGCGAGCGCGGCGGACTGACGGCGCGCGTGGGCGAGCGGGGCGCGCTCGTGTCGGGAGGCCAGGCCCAGCGCATCGCGCTGGCCCGCGCGCTGCTCGCCGGCTTTCCCGTGCTCGTGCTCGACGAGCCCACCGCCAACGTCGACCCCGACCTCGCGGATGCCCTGCTCGACGACCTCCTCGCCGCCGCGGGCGACGACCGCGCGGTGGTGCTCATCTCGCACACCCCCGTGCCCGAACACCTCGTCACGTCGACCCTGCACCTCTGAGCGGGGGCGGTGCTCCCGTCTCCTCGTGCGTCACCCCGTCGCGGCGGCGGCTCGCGGTCGCGCAAACGGCTCCGTCGTCGCGTTTTGGGTGCTTTTGCGCGACCGCCGCGAGCGCGCCGCGGGGCGGCAGGGGCGGCGGGGCCGCGGTCAGAGCGGGCGGCTGAGGGCCTCGAGGCGCTTGCGCCAGGTGGCGGCGCGCGAGGGGCGGGCGACCACCACCGGCCCGTCGATCCAGGCGTCGACCACGCTGATGCCGTGCAGGGCACTCACCACCCACACCTCGCAGCCGTCGAGGTCACCCGGCCGGGCGCGTTCCTCCACCACGCGGGTGCCGGTCGCGGTGGCGATCAACCGGATGCTCCGAGCGGTCACGCTGGCCACCCGCGCGAGGTCGCTCGCCGGCGCGACGAGCGTCTCGCCACGCCACCACAGCACGGCCGAACTCGTGCCGTCGCTGACCAGTCCGTCGTCGAGCAGCACGAGCTCGTCGGCGCCGTTCTCTTGAGCGCCCGCCCTCAGGGCGAGCAGCCGCTCGAGATCGGGACCCTTCACGCGCGGCACCCGGCGCGGTTCGGGCCCCGCGTGTGTCGCGAGCACGGTCGACTCCCGGCGTCGCGGCGCCACCCGCACGCGCAGGCGCAACTCTTCGGTGCCGTCGACCGCGGCCAGCTCCACACGAGGGAACAGCGGGCCCGAACGGAACGAGCGGAGCCGACCGAGCGCGGCGCTCCAGAAGGCTTCGGCGGCGGCATCCGTGTGCCCGGCCGAGCTGCCGGTTCCGGATGCCGCGGCCGATGCACCCCCCGCGGACTCCTCGATGCCGGCCAGAAAGCGCTCGCGGTGCGCGTCGAGCGCGCGGGTGCGGCCGTCGGCCGAGACCAGCCAGGAGTCGGCGACGAGCAGCCGGTCGTGCGGGCGCAGGTCGCGCTCGACGAGGGCGTCGCCGGTCCAGACGAAGGTCGCGGGGGCATCGGCCACACTCGCTCCTTCCGTCAGGTCGCACGATCTACGCTAGTACAGTGTCGATGACGCTCCTGCGCCGTTCCGTGGCCGTCGAACTCGACCCCGCGACGGTTTTCGAAGCACTCTACGCACACGCCGAGAACGCGTTCTGGCTCGACAGCGGAACGCATGCCACGAGCGGCATGAGCTACCTCGGCGCGTCGGCGACCGTGTGCCGCTGGCACTCCTGGGCCGAGATCCTCGCCGGCACCGTGGGCTTCGGCGCGATGCACCGCCCGCCCGAGGCGGCGCCCGCCGAGGGCGCCGACGCCGACGGCGCCGCCGCCGCAGACACCACCGGCGCGGGCCCGCGCTTCCGTCTGGGCTGGGTCGGCTGGCTCGAATACGAGCTCGGCACCCTCGACGAGGAGCGTGCCGGCCGCACGCCGCGGCCGCGGCATCCGGTGGCCGTGTTCCTGCGGGTCGATCGCGCCGTCGAGTTCGACCACGCAACCGGCGGCGTGACCCTGCTCGCGCTCGACGAGCCGGGCGCCGAAGAATGGTTCGCGCAGACCACCGCGGCACTTCAGGCCGCGAGCGCCGGGGCTACGAGCGCCAAGGCCGCGAGCGCCCGCGCTGTAAACGCCAGCGCCACGAACTCAAGCACCACGACGCCCGCTGAGGAACCGGCATCCGCATTCCCCACCCCCGCGCAGAGCGACCCGAGCACGCGCGTGGAGGCATCGGTGCGCCACCCGGCCCACGACTACGAGCGGCTCGTCGAGCAGTGCAAGCGCATCATCGAGCGCGGCGACGCCTACCAGCTCTGCCTCACCAACCGGTTCGCGGTGAACGAGCACGTCGATCCGTTCGAGACCTACCGGCGGTTGCGCGAGGCGAGTCCGAGCCACCATTCGGGCTACTTGCGGGTGGGCGACACGGCGCTGCTCAGTTCGTCGCCCGAGCAGTTCCTGTCGGTCGACCCGCACGGCACCGTGGTCACGCGCCCGATCAAGGGCACCAGGCCGCGCGGCGACGGGCCTGTCGAAGACGCCCTGCTGGTGCGCGAGCTCGCCGCCAGCCAGAAGGAGCGCGCCGAGAACCTCATGATCGTCGACCTCATGCGCAACGACCTCGCCCGGGTCTGCCGGGTGGGTTCGGTGCAGGTGACGTCGTTGCTCGAGGTGGAGACCTACCGGCAGGTGCACCAGCTGGTCAGCACGGTCGAGGGGCAGCTGGCCGACGGGGTCACGGGGCTGGATGCCGTCGCCGTCTGTTTTCCGGCGGGCTCGATGACCGGGGCGCCCAAGCGCAGCGCGATGGCGCACCTGGCGGCGCTCGAGGGCGGGCCGCGGGGCATCTATTCGGGGGCGTACGGTTACCTCTCGTTCGACGGGTCGGTCGATCTGGCCATGGTCATCCGCAGCATCGTGCTGACTCCGGATGGCGCATCCATCGGTGCGGGAGGCGGCATCACCGCGCTCTCCGAAGCCGCCGACGAGCTGCGCGAGACCCGGGTCAAGGCGGCCGCGCTGCTCGCCGTGCTCGGTGCCCGGGCGCCGGTCGACGACGGGGGTTCCGGGCTTCGCCGACCGTGAACAACGCCTGATCGGCGGGGAACCGCGGAGGTTTGTTTAGTACTGTTGGTCACTGGTGCGCCGAGCGCGCCATCCCGAGCGCCTCATCCTCTGGCGGTTCTGCCGAGAGCGTGAGTCGCGTGCGCACGCATGAATGAGAGTCCTGTGGTCATCGAGAACACGCCCGCCACCGCCGCCGGTTCGTCGCACGACGACGCCGAACGCTACGACTTCCAGGCCATCCAAGACAAGTGGATGCCGATCTGGGAAGACCTGAAGCCGTTCCAGAGCGACCTCGAGGGCGACAAGCGCCCGCGCAAATACGTGCTCGACATGTTCCCCTACCCGTCGGGCGACCTGCACATGGGCCACGCCGAGGCCTACGCGCTGGGGGACGTGATCGCCCGTTACTGGCGCCAGCAGGGCTTCAATGTGATGCATCCGATCGGCTGGGACTCGTTCGGCCTGCCCGCCGAGAACGCGGCCATCAAGCGCGGACTCGACCCGCGGCAGTGGACCTACGACAACATCGAGCAGCAGCGCAAGAGCTTCAAGAAGTACGCCGGGTCGTTCGACTGGGACCGCGTGCTGCACACCAGCGACCCCGAGTACTACAAATGGAACCAGTGGCTGTTCCTCAAGATGTATGAGAAGGGTCTCGCCTACCGCAAGGCATCGTGGGTCAACTGGGACCCGGTCGACCAGACCGTGCTCGCCAACGAGCAGGTGCTGCCCGACGGCACCTCCGAGCGTTCTGGCGCGGTCGTGGTGAAGAAGAAGCTGACCCAGTGGTATTTCCGCATCACCGACTACGCCGACCGGCTGCTCGACGACCTGCGTCAGCTCGAGGGCACCTGGCCCGCGAAGGTGATCGCGATGCAGCGCAACTGGATCGGCCGCTCGATCGGCGCCGACGTCGACTTCGCCATCGAGGGGCGCGACGAGCCGGTGACGGTGTTCACCACCCGGCCCGACACGCTCTACGGCGCGACGTTCATGGTGGTCGCCCCCGACTCCGACCTCGCGATCGACCTGGCGGCGGGATCGCCGTCGGAAGAGGTGCGTTCGCGGTTCACGAAATACCTCTCCGACGTGCAGAAGTCGTCGGAGACCGAGCGCCAGGCCACCGACCGCCCGAAGACCGGCATCTTCCTCGAGCGCTACGCGATCAACCCGGTCAACGGCGAGCGCCTGCCGATCTGGGCGGCCGACTACGTGCTGGCCGACTACGGTCACGGCGCCGTCATGGCCGTGCCCGCGCACGACCAGCGCGACCTCGACTTCGCGCGCGCCTTCGACCTGCCGATCCGCGTGGTCGTCGACACCCTGCAGCCCGTGACCGGCGCCATCCCGGTGGTGCACGGCGACGAGCTGCCCGAGGACTGGCCCGAAGACATCACCGTGATCGACCCGGCGAAGACCGGTCTGGCACTCGCGGGCGAGGGCCGCCTGATCAACTCGGGCCCGCTCGACGGGCTGTCGAAGTCGAACGCGATCCGCAAGATCATCGAGATCCTCGAGGCCGCCGGCACCGGCCGCCCCGCGAAGAACTACCGGCTGCGCGACTGGCTCATCTCGCGGCAGCGTTATTGGGGCACCCCGATTCCGATCATCCACGGGGCGGATGGCGCGGAATACCCCGTGCCCGAAGACCAGCTGCCCGTGCTGCTGCCGCCCACCGAGGGCCTCAACCTCACGCCGAAGGGCACGTCGCCGCTCGGCGCCGCGTCGGACTGGGTGAACGTGCCCAACCCCGTCGACGGCACCCCGGCGCTCCGCGACGCCGACACGATGGATACCTTCGTCGACAGCTCGTGGTACTTCCTGCGCTTCCTGTCGCCGAATGACGAGACCAAGGCGTTCGACCCGCGCGAGGTCGACAAGTGGGCGCCGGTCGACCAGTACGTCGGCGGCGTGACCCACGCCATCCTGCACCTGCTCTACGCGCGCTTCATCACGAAGGTGCTGTTCGACCTCGGCTACGTCTCGTTCACCGAGCCGTTCAGCGCGCTGCTCAACCAGGGCATGGTGCTGATGGACGGCTCGGCGATGTCGAAGTCGAAGGGCAACCTGGTGCGCCTCAGCGACCAGCTCGAGGAGCACGGCGTCGACGCGGTGCGCCTCACGATGGCGTTCGCCGGGCCGCCCGAAGACGACATCGACTGGGCGGATGTCTCGCCGGCGGGTTCGGCGAAGTTCCTCGCCCGGGCCTGGCGCCTGGTCGGCGACGTGACGTCGCCGCCGTCGGTGAACTGGCGTGAGGGCGACCGCGCGCTGCGGCGGGTGACCCACAAGTTCCTGGCCGAGGCGCCGGGGCTGGTGGAGTCGTTCAAGTTCAACGTGGTGGTGGCTCGACTGATGGAGCTCGTGAACGCCGCGCGCAAGGCCATCGACTCGGGCCCGGGCGGCGGCGACCCCGCCGTGCGCGAGGCCGTCGAGACCGTGGCCCTGGGGCTGTCGCTCTTCGCGCCGTACACGGCCGAAGACATGTGGGCCCGACTCGGCTACGAGCCGTCGATCGCGAACTACGGCTGGCGCGGCGCCGACCCGTCGCTCTTGACCGAAGAGACCGTCACCGCGGTCGTGCAGGTCGACGGCAAGGTGCGCGACCGGCTCGAGGTGTCGCCGAAGATCGCCGGAAACGAGCTCGAGGCGCAGGCGCGAGCGCTACCGTCGGTGGTGCGCTCTATCGGCGACCGCGAGATCGTGACGGTGGTGGCGCGAGCGCCCCGCCTCGTCAACTTCGTCACAAAACCGGCGTCGTAGGAGTTCTCCACAGATCGCTCCGACGGGCCCTGACGGCCTGACGGTCTTCCTACTCTGACGGCATGTCCTCGTCAGATGCAGGTGACCCTCGGCCGTCGGGCCGGTTCGGCGTTTTCGGGCAGACGCGCCGTGTGGGCCGGCGTGGGGGCTCTGTTGGGGGTGTGGGGTCCGCCGACTCTGTTGGCTCCGCGGGCTCGGTGGCGAGCTCGTCTGCGCCCGCGCGGAGATCAGGGATCTCCGCAGGCCGTCATGTGCAGGCGCCTTCTCAGCGCACGGATCCGTTCTCCGGCGAGCCTGAATCGCTCGCACTTGCCGACAGCGGCGATCCACCCGGGCTCGCCGTGATGTCCGATCCGTCCGACGCGCCGGATTCACTCCACCCGTCGGGTGCGTCGCTGCGGGTGCGCGTGGGGGTCGGTGCGGCGATCGTGCTCGTCGTGGCCGCGCTCGTGTGCTCGGTGCTCGTCACGGCGCTGTCGCCGGTCGGAGCCACCACGGTGCTAGGCCCGGCCGTTTCGGCCGCAGGTGTCACGTCGACCCTGTCGTCGGGGTCGCCGACGGATGCCGCGGCGGCGCCGTCGGGCTCGCCGTCCGGTTCGCCGTCTCACGGTGGGTCGAACGGCTCGGGCGGGGGAACGGGCGCGTCCGGCGGCGGCACCGCTGCCGGTGGTGCGACCGCCGGCGACGGTTCGGGCGATCCGGGTGCTGCCGACGGTGTGGCGTCAGACCCCTCGGGGCCCGCGATCCTCGTGCACGTGCTGGGCGCGGTCGCCGTGCCGGGCGTCTACGAACTCTCCGAGGGTGCTCGCGTGTTCGACGCCGTCGGCCTCGCGGGCGGCTTGACCGAGGCTGCTGATCCCGGTTCCGTCAACCTCGCCCGGCCGCTGGTCGACGGGGAGCAGCTTCGCGTGCTCGCGGTGGGCGAGGCTCCCGTCGCCCCTCCCGCGGGGTCGGGAGGGGCCGGCGCGGGTTCTGGCGGCGGCGGTCAGGCGGGGCCCGCCCCCGGGCAGCCAGGCGGCCCCGCGCTCAACCTCAACGTCGCCACCGCCCTCGACCTCGACGGCCTCCCGCGCATCGGTCCGGCGATGGCCGCCCGAATCGTGGCCTGGCGTGACGAGAACGGCCCGTTCACCTCGGTCGACGACCTGCTTCAGGTCACCGGAATCGGCGACAAGACGCTCGATGGCCTGCGCGACCTGGTGACGGTGTGAACCGGCCTCGAAGCGGGATAACCGTTGCTTCCGAACGACCGTCGGCACCCATCGATCTGCGTCTCGCTCCACCCGCCATCGCGACCTGGGTCGTCGCCGGCCTGCTGTGCGTCACTCCCGCGGCCGCGCCCGGGGCGGCCGTGATCGCGTGGACGCTCGCCGCCGCCGTCACCACGGTCACACTGCTTCGATCGCGCCGGGCGCCGGCGGGCGGGTTGCCCCGCAGGCTGCTTCGTGGAGTGCTGCCCATCGCTGCCCTCACCGCCGCCGCGGTGGCGCTCGTCTGCACCTCCGCCTTCGCGCTCGGGCACCTGCGGCATCCGCCGTCACTCGACGAAGGGCGCCCGCGCCCGGGCGAGGCGGTGCTCGTGGTCACCGGCATCCCGAAGCTGTCGACGACGGCGGCGTTCGGTGCACGGCCGGGCGATCCGCCTCGGGTGTCGTTCGACGCCACCCTCGAGTCGTTCTCCGCTGCCGGGCTCGTGGTCGCGGCGCGGTCGCCGACGCTGGTGTTCGCATCGGCCGACCCGCAGACGCTGGCCATCGGTGCAACCCTTCGAACCCGCGGCACACTGACGCCCCTGACGCCCGGTGAGTCGCACGAGTTCCTGTTCTTCGCGCGCGGATCCCCGACCGTCTCCGCCGGCCCTCCGTGGCACCTCGCCTGGGCCGACACCCTGCGATCGAGCTTCCACCAGACGACAGCCGGGCTGCCCGGCGACGGCGCCGCCCTGCTCACCGGTTTGGCGATCGGCGACGACAGCGCGGTGTCGCAATCGCTCACCGATGCCATGAAGGTCACCGGCCTCACCCATCTCACGGCGGTCTCGGGCGCCAACTGCGCCGTCGTGGTCACCGCCGTGATGCTCGTGGGCGGGGCGGTCGGCATCGGCCGGCGCACCCGGGTCGTGGTGTCGATCGCCGTTCTCGTGCTGTTCGTCGTGCTCGTGACGCCCGAGCCCAGCGTGTTGCGCGCCGCGGTGATGGCCGTGATCGTGCTCGTCGCGCTCGGTCTCGGGCGCCCTTCGGGAGGCATCCCGCCACTCTGCCTCTCGATCGTCGTGCTGCTCGCGCTCGACCCCTGGCTGTCGACCAGCGCCGGTTTCGCGTTGTCGGTGCTCGCCACCGGCGGACTGCTGCTGCTGACGCGGCCCATCGCCGCGGTAGCCGCCCGCGTCATGCCCCGATGGCTCGCGCTCGCCGTCGCGGTGCCGGTCGCCGCGCAGGTGGCGTGCCAGCCGGTGCTGTTCCTTCTCGCGCCGCAACTCACGCCCTACACGGTTCCGGCCAACCTGCTGGCTGAGCCGGCTGCCGCCGCGGTCGGCGTTCTAGGCCTTGTGGTGTGCCTGCTCGGAGTCGTCGTGCCGAGCCTCGCCGCGGTCGCCGCGTGGGTGCCCTGGCTGCCGTCGGCCTGGATCGCGGCCGTGGCTCGATTCTTCGCCGCGGCTCCCTTCTCGGTGATCGTGCTCCCGGATGCGCTGCTCGCGGCGGCCTGCGCGATCGCGATCACTGTCCTCCTGCTCGTCTACCTGCTGGCGGCCCGCTCGAGGCCCCGAGTGGCCGCCGTCTGCGGTCTCGTGGCCGCGGTCGGTGTGGTCCTTATCGGCGGAGCGCTCGCCGGCGGCGCACTCGCCCGCGCGGGGGCGGTGCCGAGCGACTGGCAGCTCGCGGCGTGCGACATCGGCCAGGGCGACGCCGTGCTCGTGCACAGCCGTGACCGTGTCGCGCTCGTCGACGTGGGTCCCGACCCCGAACCGCTGACGGCGTGCCTGCGACGGCTGAACGTGTAGCGCATCGACCTGCTCGTGCTGACCCACTACGACCGCGACCACGTCGGCGGTCTCGACGCCGTCGTCGGAATCGTCGACCGCGCCCTCGTGGGCCCCACGGATGGCGCGGCCGACGAACATCTCCTCGACGATCTCCGCGGCGGCGGGGCCCAGGTCGTCGACGCCCACCGCGGCATGGCGGACACCCTCGGCGACTACCGGTGGGACGTGCTGTGGCCTCGCGACGGCGCCCGCATCTCGGGCAACGAGGCGAGCGTGACCGTGCTGTTCTCCGGGCCCCTGCGCATGATGTTCCTCGGCGACCTGGGAGAGCGGGCGCAGGCTGCCGTGGCTGCCGCCAACACCATCGGCCCGGTCGACGTCGTCAAAGTCGCCCACCACGGCAGTGCCGACCAGAGCGAGCGGTTCTACCTGGCGCTGCACGCGGTGGTCGGCGTCATCTCGGTCGGCCTCGACAACGGCTACGGCCACCCCACCGACCGCTTGCTCGGCATCCTGGGGCGCACCGCGACCCGGGTCGCCCGCACCGATCTCGCCGGGCTCGTCGTCATCTCCGGGCGCTCCGCCGCGATCTCCGTCTGGACGGAGAAGACCGTGCCTCCCTAGCCGTGCTGCCCGGGCATGGCAGGGCTGTGCGGGACAATTGGCGCAACGCGTCCGCATCGACGTCCGCGAACGGCACAGGCGACGGCCACCGGGCCGGCATCGGTGTCGGCACCGGCGGCTAGGCTGAATGCCGACCGACGAGAGAGGTGATCATGGCAGTTGCGCGCGGCAGCCGAGCGGCGAAACCCGCTTCGAAGACGCTCATCCCTCAACTCGAGTGGAACCAGGTGCAGCCCTCTCCGGTCGTGCTCGTGACGGGCAGCGAGACGTTTCTGGCCGAGCGGGCCATCCGGCAACTGCGCGACCTGCTGAAAGCCGAAGACCCGAGTCTCGAGGTGACGGATGTCGATGCCGCCTCCTACTCGCCGGGCGAGCTGCTCTCACTCGCGAGCCCGTCGCTGTTCGGCGAGCCTCGGCTGCTGCGGGTCTCCGCGGTCGAGAAGTGCACCGACGCGTTCATCGACGACGCCATCGCCTACCTGGGCTATCCGGCCGACGACACCTATGTCGTGCTGCGGCACGGCGGGGGAGTGCGTGGCAAGAAGCTGCTCGAGGCGGTGCGCGCCGCCGCCGGGGTCGCGACCGAGATCGTATGTGCCGAGCTCAAGCGCGATTCCGACAAGTACGAGTTCGCGTCGGCGGAGTTCCGTGCCGCGGGCAAACGCGCCACCCCTGGCGCGATCCGGGCTCTCGTCTCCGCCTTCTCCGACGACCTGGCCGAGCTCTCGGCCGCATGCGCGCAGCTGGTCTCCGACGCGAGCGACGAGATCACCGAGGTCACGGTCGAGCGCTACTACGCGGGCCGTGTCGAGACCAACGCCTTCGTGGTGGCCGACTCCGCCATCGCCGGCAACTACGGCGACTCCTTGGCTCTGCTCCGGCACGCGCTCGCCTCGGGGGCCGATCCGGTGCCGATCGTGGCGGCCTTCGCCATGAAGCTCCGCACCATGGCCAAGGTCATGGGCACGCGCGGCGGCTCCGGGCAACTGGCCGGTCAGCTCGGCATGGCGCCGTGGCAGATCGACCGCGCCCGCCGCGACCTCTCGGGCTGGACCGGGGAGGGCCTCGGCCGCAGCATCCAGGTGCTCGCCGAGACCGACGAGAGTGTCAAGGGCGCCGGCCGCGACCCGGTCTTCGCCCTCGAGCGCATGATCGGCGTCATATCGTCCCGCGGCACGCTCTGAACGGCGGCCACGATAGGCGGCCACGCAGCGGCGGCTACCAGCGGCGGCCACGAACCGCCCACCATACAGAAAAGGGCCCCACCGAAGTGGGACCCTTCACGCTGTGAGGCTCTGGATTCAGAGAGCCGCGACCTGCTTGGCGATGGCCGACTTGCGGTTCGCTGCCTGGTTCTTGTGGATGACGCCCTTCGACGCCGCCTTGTCGAGCTTCTTGCCCGCGAGGAGCAGAGCGGCCTGAGCCTTCTCCTTGTCGCCGGCCACGACGGCGGTGCGGGTCGCGCGAACGGCGGTCTTGAGCTCGCTCTTGACGGCCTTGTTGCGCTCCTGGGCCTTCTTGTTGGTGCCGATGCGCTTGATCTGCGACTTGATGTTTGCCACGGAAATAACCTCTGTATCTGTTCGGATGAGTGCGGTGCGATGGTCCGCTGCGGCCGAGCCGCGGAAGGAGCCACTCGCTGTTCGCACCCAGCAGAAGAGTATGGATGCGTAAGCCAACAGGCAACATTACCAGTTCTTGACCGCCTGAACAATCCGCCCGGCCAGGGCGCGTGTTGCACGCGGTACCGTAGAAGCCTATGCCTCGTCTCGCCTCGCACACCGACTCGGTTCCGCCGTCCGGCATCCGTCGCATCTTCGAGCTGGCGCACGCGCTCGACGACGTCGTCTACCTCGTCGTTGGCGAGCCGGATGTTGCCGTCGACCAAGCCACCCTCGACACCGCGGCGCGGGCCTGGCAGAACGACGACACCGACTACACCCCCAACGGCGGCGTCGCCGAACTGCGCGCGGCGATCGTGCGCACCGTGGCCGAGCGCAACGGCATCGTCACCGACACCGAGCGGGTCTGGGTCACGAACGGCGCCACCCAGGGGCTCTACCTCGCCATGTCGCTGCTGCTCGATCCGGGTGACGAGGTGCTCGTTCCCGACCCCGGCTACACGACGTTCACGATGAACGCCCACCTGGTGTCGGCCACCCCCGTTCCCTACGCGTTGCGCCCCGAGAACGGCTTCGCGCCCGACCTCGCCGAACTCGAGCACCTCGTCACCGGCCGCACCCGTGTGCTCATCGTCAACTCGCCGTCCAACCCTCTCGGCGCCGTCTTCGACCGCGACACGCTCCAGGCCCTGCTCGACTTCGCCCGCGAGCACGACCTCTGGGTCATCAGCGACGAGGTCTACGAACGCTTCACCTACGACCAGCCGCACACGAGCATGGCGAGCCTCGGCCACGACGACCGCGTGCTCACGGTCTTCTCGGCCTCGAAGACCTACGCGCTCACCGGAGCCCGCGTCGGCTGGCTGCTGACCCCGCCCGGTTTCGCTCCCCTCCTCCGGTCGGCGCAGGAGGCCATGATCAGCTGCGTGAACACGCCGGCCCAGCGTGCGGTGGTGACGGCCCTGCTCGGCGACCAGCAGTCGGTGACGGATGCCGCCACGCACTATCGCGACAACCTCCGAGCCGCCACCGAGGTGCTGCGCGCCCGCGGCATCCGCTACCTCGAACCGAGCGGCGCCTTCTACCTCTGGGTCGACGTGGGCTACGCGACCGACGGCGACGTCGCGGAGTGGGCCGAGCGCTTCCTGATCGAGAAGCGCGTGGCAGTGGCCCCCGGCAGCGCTTTCGGCCGCACGGGCGAGGGCTGGATCCGCTTCTGCGCCGCCGCCTCCCTCGCCGACCTGCTCGAGGGCATCCGCCGCCTCCCCGACCCGCCAGCCGCGCCCGTCGCGGGCGTCGTCGAAGCCGCCGCTTCGCCTGCCGTCCCCGCCGCAGCACACGCCGCGGTCGATGCGCCCGGAGCAGCGCCCGCCACGGCCGCCCCACTCGCCGCCCCGCCGGTGCCGGCGGCCGCCGGGCCGATGGGCGTCGTCATCCGTCCCATCCGCGCCGACGAGATCGCCCACGCCGCCGAGCAGCGCTACGCGGCCTACAGCAACGACTTCGCCATCGGCGGCGCCTACGCCGACGAGGTGCGCGACCTCGCCCGCCACGTCGAGTCGGCGGAGGTCTGGGTGGCCGTCGATTCGTCCACCGGAGCGCTCCTGGGGTCGGTCACCCTTCCGCGACCCG
This sequence comes from Herbiconiux daphne, assembly GCF_024979295.1. GTDB lineage: Bacteria > Actinomycetota > Actinomycetes > Actinomycetales > Microbacteriaceae > Herbiconiux > Herbiconiux daphnes. Next base: position 1,041,022 of record NZ_JANLCJ010000001.1, read on the forward strand.
GCGAATCCCTCCACCTCGCGCGGCCCGGCGAGCTCGAGTTCCGCCTGCTCGCCGTCGACACCGCCGCCCGTCGTCGCGGCATCGGACGCCTGCTCACCGAATTCGTCATCGGCGTCGCCCGGGCCCGCGGCCTCGACCGCGTGGTGATGAACAGCGGAACCGCCATGACCTCCGCGCACCGTCTCTACGAATCGATGGGCTTCACCCGCATGCCCGACCGCGAGAACCCGCCCGGCATCGAACCCTCCCGCGCCTACGGTCTCGACCTGCGATGAGCACGCCCGTGAGTCCCCGATGAAGATCGCCGTCATCGGCGCCGGGGCTGTCGGCGGGGTGATCGCCGCGCTCGCCGACCGCGCCGGCCACGAGGTGTCGGTGACCGCCCGCGGCGCCCAGCTCGACGCCATTCGCGCCCAGGGCCTGCACCTGCGCGGACACTGGGGCGAGCACACCGCGCGCGTGCAAGCATCCGCTGTTCTCGGGGCGAAGCCCGATCTGGCGGTGCTGGCCGTGAAGGCCCAGGATGCCGCGGCGGCACTCGACGCGAACGCCGCCCACCTCGACGGGGTGCCGCTCGTCGTCGTGCAGAACGGCTTGGGTGGCGCCGAGGCGGCGGCCGCCCACCTGCCCACGACCCCTGTCGTCGGTGCGCTCGCGTTGTTCGCCGCGTCGTACCTCTCGCCGGGCGAGGTCGAGATCACCACCCCCGCCTCGACCTACCTCGGCCGCCTGCCCGCGACCCCCGACTCCGTGCTCGAGCTGGCCCGCCAGACCCTCGGAGCCTTCATGCCCGTCGAGGTCACCCCCAACTTCACCGGCGCCCAGTGGACGAAGCTCATCGTCAACCAGATCAACGCCCTACCCGCCATCACCGGGCTCTCAGTGCAGCAGACCATCGCCGATCGCCGCCTGCGAGCCGTGCTCACGGCCAGCATGCTCGAGGCCGTCGGGGTCGCGCGTCGTCGCGGGGTGCGCTTCGAGACCCTGCTCGGCCTGAGCGACCCCCTGCTGGCGGCCTTCGCGCGGGCTCCGCGGCCGATCGCGCGACTGCTGCCGCGCCTGATGGGTCGCCGCATGGGGGCCACCCCCAACCCGGGATCGACCCTGCAGAGCATCCGCCGCGGGCAGCTCACCGAGATCGATCACCTCAACGGTGCCGTGGTCGCCGCGGCGACGGATGCCGGCTCCCGCGCCCCTCTCAACGCCGCCCTCGTGGCGCTGGTGCACCGCGTCGAGGCCGAGGGCACGTTCCTCACGCCCGACGAGGTCGCCCGGGCCATCCCGCTCACGCGCTGAGCCCTCGCGCCGGCCGCCGAGCCCCCGCACGCGCCCACAACCCCCGCACCCGCACCCCGCCCAGAGCCCCCGCCGAGAAGTCACTTTTCGGTCAAGAACCGGCCCCTTCGCAACGAAAAGTGACTTCTCGACGCAGCCGTCGGCGCAGCGGCGCGGCCGACGCGCCCGGCGCGGCCTCAGGCCGCCGCCGCGGGCGCGTACGAGCCCGACCGCAGCTCGTCGACGAGCGACGGCCCGTTCGGCTCCCAGCCCAGGTCGATCCGCGCCGCCGATCCCGAGGCCTGCTGGTCGAGCAGCAGCGCGTCGGCGAACCCCGCGCCCAGGCGTGCCCGCGTCTCCTCCACCGACGAGGCCTCCACGCGGCCGTCGAGCCCGGCGGCATCCGCTGCCGCCTCTCCGAGCGACCGCACGGTCGGGTTCTGCCCGCTCGCGCCGATGTAATACGACCCGGCATCGGCGAGATCGAAGGCGAGCAGGTAGAGCGACGCCAGGTCGTCGACGTGCACGGTGGTCCAGTGCTGCGAGCCGTCGCCGATCAGCTGCAGGGCCGGCGCGACGCCCGACCCGCGGGGAGCGTCGGAGATCACCGTCGGGATGCCCTGCCCGTAGCCGAACACGATCCCCGGCGCGATGATGCTCGTCTTGATGCCCGACGCGGCGCGCACCCGCGCCTCCACCGGCAGCCGCCAGGCGGTCAGCGCGGGCGGGTCGAACGGCGTGCGCTCGGTGATCGACGACCCCGACCCGAACACCCAGATGCCCCCGGTGTGCACATACGGCTTGTCGCTGCCTTCGAGCCCCGAGAACACCGCCGAAACGAAGGCGTCGTCGGTCGCCGCGCTGGACTCGTCGCCGGGCGACGCGAGATGGATCACCCCGTCGCTCTCGAGCGCCTCGTGCGCGATCAGCTCGGTGTCGGTGAGAGTGCCGAGCACCGCGGTCGCGCCCAGCGCCTCGACCTCCCGTGCCGCCTCGGGGGAGCGCACCAGCGCGGCGACATCCCGCCCCTGGTCGCGTAGCTGGCGAAGAACTGCAGATCCGATGAAACCGGTCGCGCCGGTGAGAAAGATGGCCATCAGGCAATTCAAGCGCCCGGCGGCGCCTCACGGAAGACGTGGCAGAATAGGACGTCGCGAAGTTTCGCCGAACGACCGAGGCGAATTACCCAGAGGAATGCGTGAGCCCCAAATCACTGAAGGCGCTTGAACCCGCCTCCACAGACCCCGCATTCATCCGCAACTTCTGCATCATCGCGCACATCGACCACGGCAAGTCCACTCTCGCCGACCGCATGCTCGGCATCACCGGGATCGTGAGCGACCGCGACATGCGCGCCCAATACCTCGACCGCATGGACATCGAGCGCGAGCGCGGCATCACCATCAAGAGCCAGGCCGTGCGCATGCCCTGGTCGGTCGGCGGCGACACCTTCGCCCTCAACATGATCGACACCCCCGGGCACGTCGACTTCAGCTACGAGGTCAGCCGCAGCCTCGCCGCGTGCGAGGGCGCCATCCTGCTCGTCGACGCCGCGCAGGGCATCGAGGCCCAGACCCTCGCGAACCTCTACCTCGCCCTCGAGAACGACCTCACCATCATCCCGGTGCTCAACAAGATCGACCTGCCGGCGGCCGACCCCGACAAATATGCCAAAGAGCTCGCGAGCCTCATCGGCGGCGACCCCGACGACGTGCTGCGCGTCAGTGGCAAGACCGGCCTCGGCGTCGAAGACCTGCTCGACCGGGTCGTCGAGCTGATTCCCGCTCCCGTCGGAGATCCGGATGCCGCCGCCCGCGCCATGATCTTCGACTCCGTCTATGACGCCTACCGTGGTGTCATCACCTATGTGCGCATGATCGACGGCCACCTGAGCCCGCGCGAGCGCATCCAGATGATGTCGACCCGGGCCACGCACGAGATCCTCGAGATCGGTGTCTCCAGCCCGGAGCCCACGCCGTCGAAGGGTCTCGGCGTCGGCGAGGTCGGCTACCTCATCACGGGTGTGAAAGACGTGCGCCAGTCGAAGGTCGGCGACACCGTCACCACCGCCGCGAAGCCCGCCACGGTGGCGCTGCCCGGCTATACCGAGCCGCTGCCGATGGTGTTCTCGGGTCTCTACCCGATCGACGGCAGCGACTACCCGGTGCTCCGCGAGGCGCTCGACAAGCTGAAGCTCAGCGATGCGGCCCTGGTCTACGAGCCCGAGACATCCGTGGCTCTGGGTTTCGGGTTCCGCTGCGGGTTCCTCGGCCTGCTTCACCTCGAGATCATCACCGAGCGGCTCGAGCGCGAGTTCGACCTCGACCTCATCGCCACCGCTCCGAGCGTGATCTACGAGGTGACGACCGAAGACAAGAAGACCGTCACGGTCACCAACCCGAGCGAGTTCCCCGGCGGCAAGATCGTGAGCGTCAAGGAGCCCGTGGTGAACGCGGCCATCCTGGCGCCGAAAGACTACGTCGGCACCATCATGGAGCTCTGCCAGGGCCGCCGCGGCACGCTGCAGGGCATGGACTACCTCGGCGAAGACCGGGTCGAGATCAAATACACCATGCCGCTCGGCGAGATCGTGTTCGACTTCTTCGACAACCTCAAGTCGAAGACGGCGGGCTACGCCTCGCTCGACTACGAACCGGCCGGCGAGCAGGAGGCCGACCTGGTGAAGGTCGACATCCTGCTGCAAGGCGAGCAGGTCGACGCCTTCAGCGCCATCGTGCACCGCGACAAGGCCTACGCCTACGGCGTGCTGATGACCGGGCGGCTGCGCGAGCTGATCCCGCGCCAGCAGTTCGAGGTGCCGATCCAGGCCGCCATCGGCGCCCGCATCATCGCGCGCGAGTCGATCCGCGCCATGCGCAAAGACGTTCTGGCCAAGTGCTACGGCGGAGACATCACCCGCAAGCGCAAGCTGCTCGAGAAGCAGAAAGAGGGCAAGAAGCGCATGAAGATGGTGGGCCGCGTCGAGGTGCCGCAGGAGGCGTTCATCGCGGCGCTCTCGGGAGACGTCGAGAAGAAAGACAAGAAGTAATGGTCGACGTCGATTCGCCTCGAGCCGGGGGACCGATGCGCTCGACGCGTGCGGCAGCCCTGCAGGGCGACGACCCGCGAGCCGCCGTCGCGCTGACCTACGCGGCCGTCGGCGCGACCCAGGCGCCCGATCTGCTCTACTTCCCGCCGCGCGGGTTCCGCCCGATCGAGCGCCGGGCACGCCTCGGCAGCGGCACGGCCCGGTTCGAGACCGCGGCCGCGAAGCTGATGGCCTGGGGTGTGCAGCGCGGAGCCGGCATCGGCGTGGGCGACGTGCGCCCGCCCGCGCCCACCGACACCGACTACGCGGGTCTCGTCTACGACGACTTCGGCGCTCCGCTCGCAGCCCGCTCGGCGCATCCGGAGCAGGCCTACGGCGAAGACGGCACGCCGCTCGTGTCGGCCGGCACCACCGCCGTCTTGGCGACCTCGGTGCTCGGCCTGCGTTTCCGCGCACCGGTGCGCGTCGTCTACCTGGTCAACGAACCGGGCCGCATCGGGTTCGCCTACGGCACGCTGCCCGGCCACCCCGCGTCGGGCGAGGAGAGCTTCGTGGTCGAGCACCTCTCCGACGACTCGGTCTGGATCGTCGTGCGCGCGTTCTCACGCCCGAGCACCTGGTTCTACCGCCTGGGCTACCCGGTCGTGCGCATCATGCAGGCCCGCACCACCAAGCGCTACCTGCGGGCACTGATGCCCAGCAAGGGCGCCCGGGCCTAGGCCGAGAGCCCCGACATGCCCTCCACCCTCCCGCTCGGCGACCCGGCACCCGCCGACGGACTCCTGCCGCTCGCGCACGCCTCAGCATCGGCCGACCGCGCGTTCGGGCTCTACGTGCACGTGCCGTTCTGCCGCGTGCGCTGCGGCTACTGCGACTTCAACACCTACACGGCCACCGAGCTGCGCGGCGCGCGCCAGGCCGACTACTCCGAGCAGGCGATCGAGGAGATGCGGTTCGCGGCCGGTGCGCTCGCGGCATCCGGAGTCGCCGACCGGCCCCTCTCGACCGTCTTCTTCGGCGGCGGCACCCCCACCCTCCTGCCGGCGGCGCAACTCGCCGACATGCTCCGGGCCGCTCGCGACACCTGGGGGCTCGCGCCCGGCGCCGAGGTCACCACCGAGGCCAACCCCGACTCGGTCGACGCGGCCTACCTGCGCACCCTGGCCGACGCCGGGTTCACCCGGGTGAGCTTCGGCATGCAGTCGGCCGTGCCGAGCGTGCTGGCCACCCTCGAGCGCACCCACGATCCGGAGCGCATCCCCGACGTCGTGCGATGGGCGAAGGATGCCGGCCTGCAGGTCAGCCTCGACCTCATCTACGGCACCCCGGGTGAGACGCTCGGCGACTGGCAGCGATCGCTCGACACGGTGCTCGCCAACGATCCCGACCACGTGTCGGCCTATGCGCTCATCGTCGAGGCCGGCACGAAGTTGGCCCGGCAGATCCGCTCGGGGGCGGTCGCTCAGCCCTCCGACGACCTGCAGGCCGACATGTACGAGCTGGCAGATGCCGCCCTTTCGAGCGCGGGCTACGGGTGGTACGAGGTGAGCAACTGGTCGCGCGACGCGGCGACCCGGTCGCGCCACAACCTCGGCTACTGGGTGGGCAGCGACTGGTGGGGCATCGGGCCGGGGTCGCACAGCTACGTGGGCGAGACCCGCTGGTGGAACGTCAAGCATCCGTCGGCCTACGCCGACCGCATCGCCGCGGGGGAGTCGCCCGCCGCCGGCCGCGAGACCATCGATGCCTCGGCGCGCGAGCTCGAGCGCGTGCTGCTGCTCAGCCGGGTGCGCGGCGCCCTGCGAATCGAGACGCTGCCGGATGCCGCCCGGCACGAGATCGCGGGCCTCATCGCCGACGGACTCATCGACGGTGCCGCCGCCCTGCGTGGCACCGTCGACCTCACCCTGCGCGGCCGCCTCCTGGCCGACGCCGTGGTCCGCCGCCTCACCTAACCCCCCTCCTCCTCCTCCCCCTCCGCCGAGTTGCGCCAAAGTGACCATCCACGCCGCATTTTCGGTCACTTTGGCGCAACTCGGCGGGGGCTGTGGAGAACTTCTGCAGGCGGGCGCGGGGTGGGGCAGGATGGCGCGATGCCCAAGAAGATCGAACTCCCCGAGGAACTCGCGGCCACGCCCTTCAGTGTCGAGGCGGGGCGCGACGCCGGCCTGACCACGAAGCGCATGCTGGGGGCCGATCTCGAGCGTCCGTTCCACGGGGTGCGCAGCCGCCGCGGCGCACTCGTCACCCTGCACGACCGGTGCCTCGCCTACGCCGAGCGCCTGCGCCCGGGCGACTTCTTCAGCCACACGACCGCCGCGCAGCTCTGGGGCTGCCCGCTCCCGAGCCGCTTCGACCGAGCGGATGCCGCCCTGCACGTCTCCACGATGGCGCCGAGCCGCGCGGTCTCAGGTCGCGGGGTGATCGGGCACCGAGTCGATCCTGACTCCGTGCGCGTGGTGATGCGGCACGGACTGCCCGTCTCGGACGCCGCCTCCACCTGGTGCGACCTGGCGGCGGTGATGACGAGGTCGGATCGCGTGAGTGGCGACATCCGGGGTCTCGACGACCTGGTCGCGGCGGGTGACCACCTCGTGTACGTCCCCCGCCACGATGGTGGCCCGGATCGGCCCTACCTCTCGATCGACGACCTGGCTCGCCGGGTGCAGTCGGGCTTCCGGCGCCGCGGCAATGCGGTGGCGCGCGTCGCGCTGGAGCTCGTGAGAGACGGCGCCGAGTCGCGGCCTGAGACCCTGGTGCGTCTCGCCATCGTGCGGAAGTTGTTGCCCGAGCCGGTTCTCAACGAGCCGGTGCTGGATCGCAACGGGAACTTCATCGGTCGCGCCGACATGAGGTTCCCCGACTTCCGCGTGATCGTCGAGTACGACGGGGAGCAGCATCGCACCGACGACGAGCAGTACGCCCGCGACGAGCGCCGCATCGAGGACTTCCAGATGGCCGGCGAGATCGTGGTGCGCATCCGCAAAGACGGGCTGGCCCGCCTCTCCGTCGAGGCCGCTCGCGTCGAGCGGGCCCTACGCTCCCGTGGCTGGACCCGCCCCCTCAGCTGACTGACCCCGCCCCCTCAGCTGAATTGCGCCAAAGTGACCATCCGCGGCCCGCGGAAGGTCACTTTGGCGCAACTCGGCGAAAAGAGGAGGAGGGGGAGGCGGGCTACTTGATGAAGCGGAAGTTGAAGAAGTAGCGGTAGGTGCCGCCCTGGTTGACCTTCACGCCCGCGATGATCGCGAAGATGAGGCCCACGATCTGCACGGCCCACGCGAGGAAGTAGAACAGGAAGCCGATGAAGATGAACGCCGTGATGGTGCCGATGATGTAGAGGCCCACCACGAAGATCGCCACCGTGATCTGGAAGTTCAGCGACTCCTTGCCCTCTTGGTTGGTGAGGGGCCCGCGGTCTTTGAAGATCAGCCAGATGATGAGCGGCGGAATCCAGCCCAGGATGCCGCCGAGCTGCGCGAGCATGGCCCACTGCTTGTCTTCGGCGGGGCTGAGCGGAGCGGCCGGTGCGCCCTGGTAGCCGGGAGGCGGCGTCTGGTAGCCGGGAGGCGGGGCCTGGTATCCGGGCGGCGGTGCCTGATAGCCCGGAGGAGGCGTCGGCTGCCCGGCGCCCGGAGTCGGCTGGCCGGAGGCCGGGTCGTACGGCGGTGTCGCGTTGGGGTCAGTCATGGTCTCGCGCCTTTCAGACGTGGGTGCACGGGCTCGTGCTCAGACACAAGATAGCGCCCGGTGTGTCGGGCGGCAATGATTTTCACTCAGGGTGTCCGGAACATCGAGGGCCTGATGCGGGATATAATTGGCACTCCGGTGATGCGAGTGCCAATCCGCGTTCATCGGGCGACACGCACGAAAGGACGGTGTTGCGGATGGTCTCAGAACGCAGCCTCGAAGTGCTCCGCGTGATCGTTCAAGACTATGTCGCCTCGCGTGAGCCGGTCGGCTCGAAGAGCATCGCCGAGCGCCACTCGTTCGGCGTGTCGGCCGCCACCATCCGCAACGACATGGCGCTGCTCGAAGAAGAAGAGCTCATCACCGCGCCCCACACCTCGTCGGGCCGCGTGCCCACCGACAAGGGCTACCGCCTCTTCGTCGACCACCTCTCCGACCTGCGCCCCCTCTCGCCGGCGCAGCGCCATGCCATCGAGACCTTCCTCGGCTCGTCGGTCGACGTCGACGACGTTCTGGCCCGCACCGTGCGCCTGCTCTCGCAGCTCACCCGCCAGGTCGCGCTCGTGCAATACCCCTCCCTCTCGCAGGCCCGCGTTCGCCACATCGAGGTCGTCGCGCTCACGCCGCGCCGGCTGATGACGGTGATGATCACCGACGGCGGCCACGTCGAGCAGCGCGTGGTCGACGTGCCGGCCGAGCTCGACGACGCCCTCATCTCCGACCTGCGACTGCGCTTCAACGAGGCCGTCGGCGGGCTCGGCCTCACCGAGGCGGCCGCCGCGCTCACCGGCGTCTCCGACCGCTTCCCCGCCGATCGCGCGCCGATCGTCGACGTGGTGGCCGCGACCCTCCACGAGCAGGTCTCCGCGAACCGCCAGGAGAAGCTGCTGATCGCCGGGGCCGCCAACCTGGTGCGCACCGAAGACGACTTCCACGGCAGCATCCTCCCGGTGCTCGAAGCGGTCGAGGAGCAGGTGGTGCTGCTGCGCCTGTTCAGCGAGATGGAAGCCGATCAGCGCGGCGTCACCGTCAGCATCGGCCGCGAGAACGAGTCGTTCGGCCTCGGCGAGACCTCCATCCTCGCCTCGGGCTACAGCGGCATCGGCTCGTCGATCGCCCGGCTCGGCGTGCTCGGCCCCACCCGCATGGACTACTCGAGCAACATCTCGGCGGTGCGCGCGGTCGCGCGCTATCTCTCCCGCACTCTCGGGGAGTCGGGCAGCGCGAACTGACCGGTCTCCCTCGCCACGCTCAACGAACCTCACCGAACAAAGGAGAAGCCCCTGGTGGCTGACCATTACGACGTGCTCGGCGTCTCGCGCGAAGCGACTCCCGAAGAGATCAAGAAGGCTTACCGCAGACTCGCCCGCGAGCTGCACCCCGACGTCAATCCGAGCCCGGATGCGCAAGAGAAGTTCAAGCAGGTCACCCACGCCTACGACGTGCTGAGCGACCCGGGCCAGCGTCGCGACTACGACCGCGGCCCCCAGCCCACCTTCGGGGGCGGGGGAGGCGGCTTCGGTGGCTTCGGCGACATCTTCGAGACCTTCTTCGGCGGCCAGGGCGGCGGTTCACGCGGCCCGAAGTCGCGCGCCGAGCGCGGTCAAGACGCCCTGCTGCGGGTGGAGGTCGACCTCGGCGAGGTCATCTTCGGCACCCACCGCGACCTCGAGGTCGACACCGCCGTGGTGTGCGAGACCTGCAACGGCTCGTGCTGCCAGCCGGGCACCTCGCCCGTCACGTGCGACATCTGCGGCGGCTCCGGCTCGATCCAGCGCACCGTGCGGTCGCTGCTCGGCAACGTCGTGACGAGCGCGCCCTGCGGCACCTGCCGCGGCTACGGCACCGTCATCCCGAACCCGTGCCCCACCTGCCAGGGCCAGGGCCGCGTTCGTGCCCGCCGCACCATCCCGGTCGACATCCCGGCCGGCGTCGACACCGGCCTCCGCCTCCAGCTGCCCGGCCAGGGCGAGGTCGGCCCCGCCGGCGGCCCCCAGGGCGACGTCTACCTCGAGATGAAGGTCAAGCACCACGAGGTCTTCTCGCGCAACGACGACGACCTGCTCTGCACCCTCGAGGTGCAGATGTGGGATGCCGTGCTCGGCACCACCGCCAAGGTGGAGGCCCTCGACGGCGACATCGAGATCGAGATCAAGCCCGGCACCCAGAGCGCCGAGGTGCTCACGGTGAAGGGCCGCGGGGTCACGCACCTGCGGGGCAACGGCCGCGGCGATCTGCGGGTCGGCATCCAGGTCGTCACCCCGACGAAGCTCGACCACAAGCAGAAGGAGCTGATCAAGCAGCTCGCGTCGGCGCACAAATACCCGGCGCCGAGCCTCGGTCACTTCCAGCAGGGACTGTTCGCGAAGCTGCGCGACCGCTTCCTCAACGTGTGACCGGTCGATGAGCTCGCTCTTCCTGCGCGACGACCTCCGGGCCGTGCCTCACGGCGTCGGCGACGTCGTGCAGCTCACGGGTGACGAGGCGCGGCACGCCGCGACGGTCAGCCGCCTGCGCGTCGGGGAGCAGACGTCGATCGGCGACGGCCGCGGCCTCGTGCTGCACGGCGTGGTGACGCGCGCGGAACCCAAGCTGCTCGAGATCGTGGTCGAGGCCGCGGTCGAGCATCCGGAGCCCCGCCCGCTGGTGCTGCTCGTGCAGGCCCTCGCGAAGGGCGACCGCGACGAGCTGGCCATCCAGACGGCGACCGAACTCGGCGTCTCCGCGGTGCTGCCGTGGCAGGCCGAGCGCTCGATCTCGCGCTGGACGGGCCCCAAGGTGGCCAAGGGCATCGAGCGCTGGTCGAGCATCGTTCGCGAGGCGGCGAAGCAGTCGATCCGGCCGCACGTGCCGACGGTGGGCGACCTCGTCGACACCGGTGCACTGGCGCGATCGGCCGCAGAATTCCGGATGCTCGTGCTCGAGCCGACCGCCACCGTGCGGCTGACCGAGGTGGCCGGTCTGGGCGAGGAGTCGGGCGTTCCCCGCGCGGGGAGAACGACGGATGCCGCGGCCACCGCCACCCCGATCGCGCTCGTGGTGGGTCCCGAAGGCGGCATCTCGCCCCGCGAGCTCGAGCGGCTCGCCGATGCCGGGGCCGAGATCGTGCGGCTCGGCGACGAGGTGTTGCGCACCTCGAGCGCGGGACCCGCCGCGCTCGCCGTGCTGAACGTCGCCCTCGGCCGGTGGTAGCCGTCACATCCACTTCTCCACAGCACGCCCGTAGCGAACCCCGTGGGCGATCCTGTCCCCACCCCTCCGGTTTCGGTGCGGCCAAAACTAAGATGGAGCCATGACCACCGAAACCGATTCGCCCTCGATCTTCAGCCGCATCATCGCGCGAGAGATCCCGGCCACCATCCTGGCCGAGACCGACCGGGTCATCGCCTTCCCCGACATCGCGCCCAAGGCGCCGGTGCACGTGCTCGTGGTGCCGAAGACCGAGCAATACCGCAACGTGGTCGAGCTGGCCGCGGGCGACCCGGGCCTTCTCGCCGAGATGATCGAGGTCGCCGACTCCCTCGCCGCCGAACTCACCGGTGGCGACTTCAGACTGATTTTCAACACCGGCCAAGGTGCCGGGCAGACCGTCTTCCACGTGCACGCTCACGTGCTCGGGGGCGGCCTCGAGGAAGGATCCCTTGGAAAGGGCTGACGCAACACCCACCCCGCAGACCCCGCTCACCGAAGCGCGCCTGCACATCGACGGCATCGAGATGGTGCGGCTCCTGGGGCCGCAAGATCGCCTCCTCACCACCATCGAACGGCAATTCCCCCTCGTCTCCGTGCTGGTGCGCGGCAACGACATCACGCTGGCCGGCGACGCCGACCAGGTCGACGCGGCGCGCCGCCTCGTCGAAGAGCTGCTCGTCATGGTGCGCAGCGGCCACGATCTCACGCCGATCGAGGTCAACTCGTCGGCGCGCATCCTCGAGAACGACCGCGGCGCGAGCCCGGCCGAGGTGCTGAGCCAGGCGATCCTCACCGCTCGCGGCAAGAGCGTGCGCCCGAAGACGCAAGGGCAGAAGGCCTACGTCGACGCGATCGACGAGAACACGATCGTGTTCGGAATCGGTCCGGCCGGCACCGGCAAGACCTACCTCGCCATGGCCAAGGCCGTGCAGGCGCTGCAGCGCAAAGAGGTCGAGCGCATCATCCTCACCCGTCCGGCGGTCGAGGCCGGCGAGCGGCTGGGCTACCTGCCCGGCACCCTCACCGACAAGATCGACCCCTACCTCCGGCCGCTCTACGACGCGCTCAACGAGATGATGGATCCCGAGATCGTGCCGAAGCTGCTCGCCGCCGGAACCATCGAGGTGGCACCGTTGGCCTACATGCGCGGCCGCACGCTCAACAACTCGTTCATCGTGCTCGACGAGGCGCAGAACACCACTCCCGAGCAGATGAAGATGTTCCTCACCCGCCTCGGCTTCGGCTCGAAGATGGTGGTCACGGGCGACATCACGCAGGTCGACCTGCCCACGGGTACGAGCGGCCTGCAGGTGGTCACCCGCATCCTCGGCTCGCTCGACGACATCCACTTCGCCACGCTCACGAGCGCCGACGTGGTGCGGCACACGCTCGTCGGCCAGATCGTCGACGCCTACACCCGCTACGACCAGGTGCAGATGGCCGAGCGGCAGCGCTCGGGCCAGGGGCCCGACTACAGCAACGACCGCGATCGCCGGTACAACAGGAACAAGAGGTAGGTCCGTGTCGATAGAGGTCAACAACGAGTCGTCCATCCCGGTCGACGAGACGGCGCTGCTGCGGCTGGCGAGCTACGCGCTCGACCAGCTGCACGTGCATCCCGACGCCGAGCTCGCGATCGTGCTCGTCGACGAGGCCGCCATGGAGCAACTGCACGTGCAGTGGATGGACGAACCGGGCCCCACCGACGTGCTGAGCTTTCCGATGGACGAACTGCGTCCCGGCACCGAGGATGCCCCGACCCCCGCCGGTCTCCTTGGCGACGTCGTGCTCTGCCCGCAGGTGGCCGAGGCGCAGGCGCAGACCGCCGGCCACTCCACGCTCGAAGAGCTGCTGCTGCTCACCACCCACGGCATCCTCCACCTTCTCGGCTTCGACCACGCCGAGCCCGAGGAGGAGAAGGAGATGTTCGGCATCCAGCGCGACATCCTCGTCGGCTTCGCGATGAGCGAGCGTCGCCGCCCGGCATGACGATCGTCTTCTTCCTGATCGCCGCCTTCGTCCTCGTGGCGTTCGGCGGTCTCTTCGCGGCCGTCGACTCGGCCGTGCTGTCGCTGTCGCGATCCGACATCCTCGAGCTGGCCGACCGCTACCGCGCCAAGCGGTCGCTGCGGGCCATCGCCGACGATCCCGGTGCGCACATCAACGCCGTGAACTTCGCCCGCGTCGTGTTCGAGACCACGGCGGCCGTGCTCGTCACCATCGCACTCGCCTTCTCGATCGACGTGCTCTGGCTCGCGCTCGTGCTCTCGGCCCTCATCATGACGGCGGTGTCGTTCGTGCTCGTCGGCTCGAGTCCGCGCAGCGTCGGCCGCGTGCACTCACGTGGCGTGCTGCGCTACGGCGCCGTCCCCGTCCACCTCGTGCGTGTGGTGCTCGGCCCGGTCGCGAACGCGCTGGTCGCCATCGGCAACCGGGTCACCCCCGGCCGGCCCAGGTCGGGCACCTTCTCGTCAGAGGAGCAGCTGCTCAGCATGGTCGACGAGGCGACCGAGCTCGACGTGCTCGAAGAAGACGACCGCGAGCTCATCCACTCCATCATCGAGTTCAACGACACGGTGGTGCGCGAGGTCATGATCCCGCGCACCGACATGGTCACCATCGACGACGACGCCACGGTCGGGCACGGTCTCGGGCTGTTCCTCAGCAAGGGCGTCTCGCGCATCCCGGTGGTCGAAGACGACAACGTCGACCGCATCCTCGGCGTGCTCTACCTGCGCGACGTGGCCCGGCTGAGTTACGAACGACCCACGAAGCTCGACACCATGCCCGTTCGCGAGCTGGTGCGGCCCGCGCTGTTCATCCCCGAGTCGAAGAAGGTCGACGACACCCTGCGCCAGATGCAACTGGAGTCGAACCACCTCGCCATGGTGGTCGACGAATACGGCGGCATCGCCGGTCTCGTCACCCTCGAAGACCTGATCGAAGAACTCGTCGGCGACATCTCCGACGAATACGATCGCGATGTGGTCGAGGTCGAAGACCTCGGCGACGGCCGCTACCGGGTGAGCGCCCGGCTGCCGGTCGACGAACTCGGCGAGCTGTTCGACCTCGAGCTCGACGACGACGACGTCGACTCCGTCGGCGGGCTGCTGTCGAAGACGCTCGGCCGCCTGCCCGTGGCCGGCTCGGTGGCGCGCGTCTCGGGCCTCGAGCTCACCGCCGACCGCACCGACGGCCGGCGCAAGCGCCTCTCGACGGTGATCGCGCGCCGCGACCCCGACGCGCATCCGGAACCGCGTGACGACCAACGGGCGAGCGAGTCCCAGAGCAGCACCAAGGAGAACGCATGACCGACCGATCGGGCGACACCGACGACTTCCGCGCGGGGTTCGTGACCTTCGTGGGCCGGCCCAACGTGGGCAAGTCCACCCTCACCAACGCGCTCGTGGGCGAGAAGGTCGCCATCACGAGTTCGAAGCCCCAGACCACGCGGCAGGCCATCCGGGGCATCGTGCACGACCCGGCCGGCCAGGTGATCGTGGTCGACACCCCGGGGATGCACCGCCCGCGCACGCTGCTCGGTGAGCGGCTCAACTCGCTCGTGCAGTCGACGCTCGGCGACGTCGACGTGATCGGGTTCTGCCTGCCGGCCGATGAGAAGCTCGGGCCGGGCGACCGCTACATCAACGACCAGCTCGACCAGTACCCGGGCGCCAAGAAGATCGCGATCGTCACCAAGATCGACTCGGCGTCGAAGCAGCAGGTGGGCGAGCAACTGCTCGCCGTCTCCGAGCTGCGCGACTGGGAGACCGTGATCCCCGTGTCGGCGACCAGCGCCATCCAGCTCGACGTGCTGATCAGCGAGCTGATCCGCCTGCTGCCGCGGTCGGAGAAGCTCTACCCCGAAGACCAGATCACCGACGAAGGCCTCGAGTCGCGCATCTCCGAGCTCATCCGCGAGGCGGCGCTCGAGGGCGTGCGTGACGAGCTGCCGCACTCGATCGCCGTCACCATCGACGACATCTCCGAGCGCGAAGACCGCGACCTGGTCGAGATCTACGCCAACCTGTTCGTCGAGCGCGACAGTCAGAAGGGCATCATCATCGGCCCCAAAGGGTCGCGGCTCGGCGAGGTCGGGTCGCGAGCGCGCGCCGAGATCGAGCCCCTGCTCGGGCGCCAGGTCTACCTCAACATCCGGGTCAAGGTGGCCAAGGACTGGCAGCGCGACCCCAAGCTGCTCGGCCGGCTGGGCTTCTGAGTGAGGTGCTCAGATCTGCACGACGAGAGAGGCGATAGCCTGTAACCGTGTCTAACGCATCGAACCCATTCGGCCAAGTGCTGGTCGCCATGGTCACCCCCTTCACGGCAGACGGCGAAGTCGACTGGCCCGGGGTGGAGAAGCTCATCGACGAACTGATCACCGGGGGAGCCGACGGCATCGTCGTGTCGGGCACCACCGGCGAGACCTCGACCCTCACCGACCCCGAGAAGATCCGTCTGGTCGAGGTCGGAAAAGAGGTCGCCGCGGGCCGCGCGAAGATCATCACGGGCGGCGGCTCGAACGAGACCGCCCACGCGATGCAGTTGGCCCGCCAGAGCGAGAAGGCGGGAGCCGACGGCAACCTCGTCGTCACGCCCTATTACAACAAGCCCACCCAGGCCGGCATCCTCACCCACTTCCGCATGATCGCCGACGCGACCGATCTGCCGGTGATCCTCTACGACATCCCGGGGCGCACCGGCGTGCCGATCAAGTACGAGACCATCCTGCGCCTGTCGAAGCACCCGAACATCCTCGGGGTGAAAGACGCCAAGGGCGACTTCAGCGAGGTGAGCCGGGTGCTCAACCAGACCGACCTGCTCTACTTCTCGGGCGACGACGCGAACGTGCTGCCGCACCTCGCCATCGGCGCGAGCGGCCTCATCGGCGTCACCGCCAACGTGGCCCCCGGGCCCTACCGCGTGATCGTCGACGCGGTCAACGCCGGCGACCTGGCCACCGCCACGGCGGCGCACAAGTCGCTCGAGCCGCTCGTGCGCGCCATCATGACGCACGTGCCCGGCACCGTCGCGGCGAAGTACATCCTGCACGGCCTCGGCCGCATCGGCAGCCCGCGTGTGCGACTGCCCCTCGTCGGCCCCGAGGAGTGGGAGGCCGCCGAGATCGAGAACGAGATCGACCTCGTGCAGGGCATCCCCGGCCTCGACCTCCGCAACTTCCGGCCCGACCGCAACGCCGCCGCCGGCGGTGCCCTGCCGAGGGTCGCCGGCACCACCCGCTGAGGGTCGCCGCGGCATCCGGCACCCGCCCTCAGCGCCACACAGCCACAGCGTGAGCATGAAGCCACGCACTGCATGACAATCAAGGAGGGCCCATGCAAAGCCCGATAGCAGATCCGCCCGCCCTCGAAGCCGGCACACTCCGAATCACCCCGGTCGGCGGTCTCGGCGAGATCGGCCGCAACATGACCGTGTTCGAATACGAGGGCAAGCTGCTCATCGTCGACTGCGGCGTGCTCTTCCCCGAAGAGAACCAGCCGGGCGTCGACCTGATCCTGCCCGACTTCAGCGTCGTGCGCGACCGCCTCGCCGACGTGGTCGGCATCGTGCTGACCCACGGCCACGAAGACCACATCGGCGCCGTACCCTACCTGCTGAAGCTGCGCGAGGACATCCCGCTGATCGGCTCGGCCCTCACGCTCGCCCTCGTCGAGGCGAAGCTCAAAGAGCACCGCATCACCCCCTACACGTTCGACGTGCGCGAGGGTCAGGTCGAGAACCTCGGCCCGTTCGAGTGCGAGTTCGTGGCCGTGAACCACTCCATCCCCGATGCGCTGGCCGTCGCCATCAAGACGGCCGCGGGCGTGGTGCTGCACACCGGCGACTTCAAGATGGACCAGCTGCCGCTCGACGACCGCCTCACCGACCTGCGCGCGTTCGCCCGCCTCGGCGAGGCCGGCGTCGACCTGTTCCTCGTCGACTCCACCAACGCCGACGTGCCCGGCTTCACGCCGCTCGAGCGCGACATCGGCCCGGTGCTCGAGTCGATCATCGAGCGCGCGCCGCGTCGGGTCATCGTGGCGAGCTTCTCGAGTCACGTGCACCGCGTTCAGCAGGTGCTGGATGCCGCCCATGCGCACGGCCGTCGCGTCGCGCTGCTCGGCCGCTCCATGGTGCGCAACATGACCATCGCCGCCGATCTCGGCTACCTCAAGGTGCCCGAGGGGGTGCTCGTCGACTTCAAGAAGGCCGGCGACATCCCCGACGACAAGATCGTCTACATGTCGACCGGATCGCAGGGCGAGCCGATGGCCGTGCTCTCGCGCATGGCCAACCTCGAGCACCAGATCGAGGTGGGCCCGGGCGACACCGTCATCCTGGCCTCGAGCCTCATCCCGGGCAACGAGAACGCGGTCTACCGCGTCATCAACGGCCTCACCAAGCTCGGCGCCAACGTCATCCACAAGGGCAACGCCAAGGTGCACGTCTCGGGCCATGCCGCCGCGGGCGAGCTGCTCTATTGCTACAACATCCTGAAGCCCAAGAACGTGCTGCCCGTGCACGGCGAATACCGCCACCTGGTGGCGAACGCGAAGCTGGCCGTCGAGACCGGAGTGCCGCCGCAGAACACGTTCATCGCCGAAGACGGCACCGTCATCGACCTGAAGAACGGCGTCGCGACCGTGGTGGGGCAGCACGACCTCGGCTACGTCTACGTCGACGGTTCGACGGTGGGCGAGATCACGGATGCCGACCTGAAAGACCGCCGCATCCTCGGCGAAGAGGGCTTCATCTCGATCATCGTCGTGGTCGAGGCGCAGACCGGGCGCATCGTCGTGGGCCCCGAGATCCACGCGAAGGGGTTCGCCGAAGACGAGCGGGTCTTCGACGCGGTGAAGCCCAAGATCAGCGCGGCTCTCGCCGACGCGGCGCAGAACGGCGTGCGGGAGCCCTTCGCCCTGCAGCAGGTCGTGCGCCGCACGGTCGGTCGGTGGGTGAACACGAGCTACCGTCGTCGTCCGATGATCGTTCCGCTCGTCATCGAGGCGTGATCTCGCGGTCGCTGGCGCGGCATCCGGGGGTTGTCGGAGCTCACCGGTAGCGTGCCAGTATGGCCACGAGTAGCAAGTCGACGCCCCGGTCTCGCGGGGCATCACCGGCGCGGGGGTCGGCCGCGAGCACACGCAAGCCGGCCCAGCGCACCACCACGCAGAAGACCGTGAGATACCCGGTCGCCGACGAGAAGCGCGGCGGCAATGTCGTCGTGGGTGCCTGGATGGCGCTCGCCCACGTGGTGGGTGGGGCCGCCCGCGCCTTCGGCCCCGAGAAGCTCGCGAAAGACGAGCGGCGCGACGGGCTGCCCTTCCTCATCTTCGTGCTCGCCGTGGCCGGCGCCGTCGTCGAGTGGTTCCTCGCCTCGAACGCGGTGGCCATCGAGCTGAACGCGTGGACCTTCGGGGGGCTGTTCGGCCGGGTGTCCTACGCGCTGCCGGTGATCATGCTGCTGTTGGCACTGTGGCTGTTCCGGCATCCGAGTTCCGTGCACGACAACGGGCGCATCGGCATCGGCCTGGCGGTGCTGCTCGTCTCGGTCTCGGGCCTCTGCCACGTGTTCGGCTCGGCGCCCGACCCGGCCGCGGGAATCGACAAGCTCGCCGTCGCGGGCGGCATCCTGGGCTGGATCCTGGCGGCTCCGCTGATGGCGCTCATCACGCCGATCGGCGCCACGATCGTCATCGTCTTCTTCTTCGTGCTGTCGCTGTTCATCATCACGAAGACCCCGCCCAACAAGCTGGGCCGCCGCATGCGCGAGCTCTATGCCTACCTCTTCGGCGCTCCGGCTCCCGACGACGAACAACCCGCCCCGAAGGCCGACCGGGCGGCCAAGAAGCAGAGTGCCGACGAGCAGAACATGCTCGACCTCGAGGCCACCGAGGGCGACACCGATTCGCTGCCCTGGTGGCGGCGCAACAAGAGCCAACGCGAGGTCGATCCCGCGTTCGACACCCCGTTGCTGACGCCGCAGGTGGTCGACCGCACCGCCAACGACGAGATCGACGGCGCGTTCGAGAGCGCCGCCGAGTTCGACTCCACCCAGATCGACTCCGCCCAGATCGACTCCGCCCAAATCGACTCCACCGAGAACTTCGGCAACCACCTGCTCGACGACATGGAGGCCGCCGAGCTCGCGATCAAGCGCGTCACGGGCGAGGTGCTGCCGGGCCGCCCGTCGGCCACGGGTCTGCTCGACGACTCGATGACCGAGGCGCTGCCGGCCTTCTCCGGCACGCCCATCCCCACCACCCCGATGTCGGCCACGACCGCGGGTGATGGGGCCGACGACGCCTTCACCCTCGCGGCGGCGGCCGAGCGGGATGCCGCGAACTATCGCCTCCCGGCGGCCTCGAGCCTCATTGCCGGGGGCCCGGCCAAGGCGCGGTCGGCCGTCAACGACGAGGTGGTGCGCGCCATCACCGACGTGCTCAAGCAGTTCAACGTCGACGCGACGGTCACGGGCTTCTCGCGCGGCCCCACCGTCACCCGCTACGAGATCGAGCTCGGCCCGGGCGTGAAGGTCGAGCGCGTCACGGCGCTGTCGAAGAACCTCGCCTACGCCGTGGCGTCGAACGAGGTGCGCATCCTGTCGCCCATCCCGGGGCGCAGCGCCATCGGCATCGAGATCCCGAACGCCGACCGCGAGACCGTCGTGCTCGGCGACGTGCTGCGGTCGTCGAAGGCCATGAACGACACCCACCCGATGACCATCGGAGTCGGCAAAGACGTCGAGGGCAAGTTCGTGCTCGCCAACCTCGCGAAGATGCCCCACCTGCTCGTGGCCGGGTCGACCGGCTCCGGCAAGTCGAGCTTCGTCAACTCGATGGTGACGTCGATCCTCATGCGGGCGAAGCCCAGCGAGGTGCGCATGGTGCTGATCGACCCCAAGCGCGTCGAGCTCACCGCCTATCAGGGTGTTCCCCACCTCATCACGCCCATCATCACGAACCCGAAGAAGGCGGCCGAGGCGCTGTCGTGGGTGGTGAAAGAGATGGACATGCGTTACGACGACCTCGAGAGCTTCGGCTTCCGTCACATCGACGACTTCAACCGCGCGGTCGTCAACAACGAGATCCAGCTCCCGCCGGCGAGCCAGCGCGTGCTGAAGCCCTACCCCTATCTGCTGGTGGTGGTCGACGAGTTGGCCGACCTGATGATGGTGGCCCCGCGTGACGTCGAAGACTCGATCGTGCGCATCACGCAGCTCGCGCGCGCATCCGGAATCCACCTCGTGCTCGCGACCCAGCGGCCCTCGGTCGACGTGGTCACGGGTCTCATCAAGGCCAACGTGCCCTCGCGACTCGCGTTCGCCGTCACGAGCGTCACCGACTCGCGCGTCATCCTCGACCAGCCCGGGGCCGACAAGCTGATCGGCCAGGGCGACGCGCTGTTCCTGCCGATGGGCTCGTCGAAGTCGATCCGTGTGCAGGGCGCCTGGGTCACCGAGGCCGAGATCGCGAAGGTCGTCGAGCACGTCACCCGCCAGGCGCGCCCCGAATACCGCTCCGACGTGGCGGTCACGGCCGAGAAGAAGCAGATCGACTCCGACATCGGCGACGACCTCGAGGTGCTGCTCGCGGCCGCCGAGCTCGTCGTCAACACCCAGTTCGGGTCGACCTCGATGCTGCAGCGCAAGCTGAAGGTCGGGTTCGCCAAGGCCGGGCGTCTGATGGACCTCCTCGAGTCGCGCGAGATCGTCGGCCCGTCAGAGGGCTCGAAGGCGCGAGACGTGCTCGTCACCGCCGACCAGCTGCCGCAGGTGCTCGCCATGATCCGCGGTGAAGGGCCCTCGGGCGGCACGTCATCGGCCGGTGCCGGCGGCGGTGCCCCGTCACCGGTGTCGCCGCGCGACGACGACCGTTACGCTGAAGACGAGGAGTCTTCGAGCGAGGATGCCTGGCAGTTGACCGGCAGGGAGTGAGCACGTGACGGAGAGCAACGGAGCCGGGGCGGCACCGCCGAGGCCGAGCAACTTCAACCTCCCGAACGCCATCACCATCGTGCGCATCATCCTGGCGCCGGTCTTCTTCGTGATGCTGCTGGTCGACAACGGCGCCGACGGCGGTCTGCGCTGGGCGGCCGCGGTGCTGTTCATCCTCGCCATCGCGACCGACGGCATCGACGGGCACATCGCGCGCAGCCGCAACCTCGTCACCGATCTCGGCAAGCTGCTCGACCCGATCGCCGACAAGGTGCTGACCGGTGCGGCCCTCATCGGCCTCTCGATCCTCGCCGAACTGCCGTGGTGGGTCACCATCGTCATCCTGGTGCGCGAGGTCGGCATCACCGTCTGGCGATTCGTGCAACTGAGCGACCGGGTCATCCCGGCGTCGCGGGGCGGCAAGCTGAAGACGCTGGTGCAGTCGATCGCCATCTCGCTCGCCCTGCTGCCGTTCCCGGCACTCCTCGGCGACTGGGTGAACTGGGTGAACGCCGTCTTCATGGCGCTGGCGCTGATCCTCACGGTGGTCACGGGCATCGACTACCTCGTTCAGGCCTGGCGCCTGAACCGCACTCCGCCGGCCCGGCCATGACCGACCAGCCCGTCGGCCGAGGGATGCCGCCCGGCGACTCGGCGGCCGCGCGCATCGTCTCGGCCCTCACCACGAGTCACACGACGATCGCGGTGGCGGAGTCGCTGACCGGCGGTCTGCTGACCGCCGAACTCGTGTCGGTGCCCGGCGCATCCGCCGTCTTGGTCGGCGGAATAGTCGCCTACGACACGGAGTTGAAGCACACCGTGCTCGGCGTCGATGCCGAGGTCCTGGCCGCGCACGGCCCGGTGCATCCGGATGTCGCGATGCAGATGGCCGTGGGCGTGCGCAGTGCCCTCGCGGTGCGCGGCGAGCCCGCTCACATCGGCATCGCGACCACGGGCGTCGCGGGGCCGGACTCCCAGGGCGGTCAGCCGCCGGGAACGGTGTTCATCGGCCTGGCGATCGGGGGAGACGTGCGCAGTCACGCCCTCCGGCTGAGCGGCGATCGAGCGGCCGTCAGAGCCGAATCGGTGCGGCTCGCGCTCGCCCTTCTCGAGGAATCGTTGTGAACCTGGGCGCCGGGAATGAAGCGCGTTTCGATCTCGTTACATCTGATGTCATTCACAAGATATGTCCAGTCCCAGTCGTTTAGAGTTTCTGCTACGAACCAAAGCCGAGCAGCGGTTCGCAGAGCCACTCGAATATGACCGTGACGGGAACGCAAGGAGGGTCCAGTGATTCTAGTTCGTCAGGAAATCGGCGACGTGCTTCGGGACTTCCGCCTGCAGAAGGGCCGCACCCTTCGTCAAGTGGCAAGTAAAGCGAGCGTCGCCCTCGGCTACCTGAGCGAGGTCGAGCGAGGCCAGAAAGAGGCTTCGAGCGAGATCCTCGCTTCGGTCGCCGAAGCGCTCGACACCCCGATCTCCGTCATCATGCGTGAGGTCGGCGATCGTCTCGCCGTCGTCGAGGGAATCGACCCGATTCCCGACACCATCCCCGACGAGTTCGTCGCAGATTTCGACGCAGACCTCGTCGCCCGGTGACGTGCGGCTGAGCGAATTCCGCCAGGCGATCGCCGACGAGTTCGGCATCGCATACGGTCAGGTTCTGACCAATGATCTCGTTCTGGCCGAGCTCGGTGATCGCACCGCAGATCAGGCTCTGAAATCAGGCATCGCTCCGCGAGAGGTGTGGCTCGCGGTCTGCCGATCGGCGGATGTTCCGCCGGCGCGATGGCACGGAGCCGGTCTACCGGCACAACCCCGACGGTGAAACTGTCCCCCCGGCTCCGGCCGGGGGGATTTTTCGTGTGCGCGCCGGGCGGCGTTCGGCCGCATTCGGGCGATCCCGCTCGTGTCTTCGCGGGGACACGCCGCGCTGCTATCGAATATATGTTCGGTCTTCGGTAGTGTTCTGCACATCGAGAGAGTCGAAGAAGTTCTCCACAGATCGGATGCCGCCTGACCCAGTGTCGGTCGTCCTGTCTACCGTGGTTCTTGTTCGACACTCTCGAAAACGCCTTGTCGTTGCCGCCTGAGAAATCGGACGCACACGACAGCCTGTGGGCACACCGACGCCGCCGTTCCGGCCGCACACCGATAGAAGGAGACCGAAATGCCGTCAGACGCAAATCGTGAGAAAGCACTCGAAACCGCGCTCGCCCAGATCGACCGCCAGTTCGGCAAAGGATCGGTCATGCGTCTGGGCAGCGACGACCGCGCTCCGGTCGAGGTCGTTCCGACCGGGTCGATCGCGCTCGATGTCGCACTCGGCATCGGAGGTCTGCCGCGGGGCCGCATCGTCGAGATCTACGGGCCGGAGTCGTCGGGAAAGACCACGCTGACCCTGCACGCCATCGCCAACGCCCAGCGGGCCGGAGGCATCGCCGCGTTCATCGACGCCGAGCACGCCCTCGATCCCGAATACGCGAAGAAGCTCGGTGTCGACATCGACGCCCTCCTCGTCTCCCAGCCTGACACGGGGGAGCAGGCGCTCGAGATCGCCGACATGCTCGTGCGGTCGGGCTCGATCGACCTCATCGTCATCGACTCGGTGGCGGCGCTCGTGCCCCGCGCCGAGATCGAGGGCGAGATGGGCGACTCGCACGTCGGTCTGCAGGCCCGCCTCATGTCGCAGGCGCTCCGCAAGCTCACCGGTGGTCTCAGCCAGACCAACACCACGATGATCTTCATCAACCAGCTGCGCGAGAAGATCGGCGTGTTCTTCGGCAGCCCCGAGACCACGGCCGGCGGCAAGGCGCTCAAGTTCTACGCGTCGGTGCGTCTCGACATCCGCCGCATCGAGACCCTGAAAGAGGGCACCGAGGCGGTCGGCAACCGCACGCGTGTCAAGGTCGTGAAGAACAAGATGGCGCCGCCCTTCAAGCAGGCCGAGTTCGACATCCTCTACGGCATCGGCATCTCCCGCGAGGGCAGCCTGATCGACTTCGGCGTCGAGCACGAGATCGTGCGCAAGTCGGGCGCCTGGTACACCTACGACGGCGATCAGCTGGGCCAGGGCAAAGAGAACTCCCGCCGGTTCCTCACCGAGAACCCCGACATCGCGCTCGAGATCGAGAACAAGATCCTGGCCAAGCTCGGAATCGGTGAGGTCGGTGCGGCGGCTGCCGCCGCGGCGACGGCCGCCGGTGCAGCGGGTGCGGCGACGGTCGATCCGATCCAGCCCAAGATCGCGGCCCGGAAGGGTGCCTAGGTTCCGATGAACGACATCATCAGCCTGGACTCGGTGCGTCGAGGGCGCGGTCGCGCCGCGGCGCCCCGGTCCGGCGCTGAGGTGGAGCTCGACGCGGGTCGGCCGGCGAACCCGGCCGACGCGGGCGCGCACGAGAGTGCGTCGCCCGGGAGTGCGTCGCCTGAGGAGTGGTACACCGGGCCGAGCGACGCGCCGGCTCCGGCGTCACCGCGCTCGGGCAACCACCCGGCCGGGCGAGCGCGTTCGGTGGCGAAGCCACCGGCCGACCTGCGCCCGGCGCATGAGACCCCGGTGCAAGAGTCACAGGTGCATGAATCCCCGGTGCATCAATCCCAGGCCGAGCCGGCGACACGTCCGGCCGCTCTCTCGGTGGTCTCGTCGCTCGCTCCCGTGGTCGAGCTCCCGGTCGTGCCCGAAATGAGCGACGAAGAGCGCCTCGAGCGAGTGAGCGACACCGTGATCCGGGCTCTCGGTCGGCGTCAGCTCTCCGCCGACGAGACGCACTCGCTGTTGATGGCTCAGGGTGCGTCCGACGAAGAGGCGGTGGTGTTGATCGCCCGCTACGAAGAGCTCGGCTACCTCGACGACCTCGCGCTGGCCGAGTCGCTGGTCGAGCGTCTGAGCGAGCGCAACCACAAGAGTCGTGCGGTGATCGCCCGCGAGCTGCACGCCCGCAAGATCCCCTCGGCATACGTCGACGCGGCGCTCGAGCAGCTCGACGACGACGAGGAGTTCGACCGTGCACTCGAGGCGGCCCTGAAGCGTGCCGGGCAGTTGTCGTCCTATGACCACGCGACCGCGGAGCGCCGTTTGATGGGCTTTCTCGCGCGCCGCGGCTACGCCTCGGCGGTGGTGCGGGAGGTCACGAGACGAGCGCTGGCCGAACGCAAGGGGTCGGGCGGGCCGCGGTTCCGCTGAGCACGCGCGCGCCGCGCGAGCTGCGCGATCGAGCTGGCCGATGCAGGCTGCACGAGGCATCCGGTCGCTGTTCGTAGAATGGACCCACCATGAGCACTGTCAGCGAAGCCCCGACGATCATCGAGACGTCTGATGCGTCTCGCGACGCATCCGGTCGCGCCCGCACCTACGAGGTGCGCACCTTCGGCTGTCAGATGAACGTGCACGACTCCGAGCGCCTGAGCGGATCGCTCGAAGCGGCCGGCTATGTGAAGGCCGACGGGGTCGAAGCCGACGTCGTGGTCATCAACACCTGCGCGGTGCGGGAGAACGCCGACAACAAGCTCTACGGCAACCTCGGGCACCTCGCGTCGGTCAAGCGCCGCCACGCCGGCATGCAGATCGCGGTGGGCGGCTGTCTGGCCCAGAAAGACAAGAACGTCATCCTCGACAAGGCGCCGTGGGTCGACGTGGTCTTCGGCACCCACAACATGGGAGCCCTGCCGAGCCTGCTCGAGCGGGCGCGGCACAACGACGAAGCGCAGATCGAGATTCTCGAGGCGCTCGAGACCTTCCCGTCCACGCTGCCCACGAAGCGCGACTCTACCTACAGCGGGTGGGTGTCGATCTCGGTGGGCTGCAACAACACCTGCACGTTCTGCATCGTGCCGTCGCTGCGCGGCAAAGAGAAAGACCGCCGGCCCGGTGAGGTGCTCGGCGAGATCCAGTCGCTCGTCGACGACGGCGCCATCGAGGTCACCCTGCTCGGCCAGAACGTCAACTCCTACGGCGTCGAGTTCGGCGACCGTCTCGCCTTCGGAAAGCTGTTGCGTGCCGCCGGCCAGATCGAGGGCCTCGAGCGCATCCGTTTCACCAGCCCCCACCCGGCCGCGTTCACCGACGACGTGATCGACGCGATGGCCGAGACGCCGGCGGTGATGCCGCAGCTGCACATGCCGCTGCAGTCCGGCTCCGACCGCATCCTGCGGGCGATGCGGCGCTCCTACCGTTCCGAGAAGTTCCTCGGCATCCTCGACCGGGTGCGCGCCAAGATGCCCGACGCCGCCATCAGCACCGACATCATCGTCGGCTTCCCGGGCGAGACCGAGGCCGACTTCCTCGAGACGATGCGGGTCGTCGAGCAGGCGCGCTTCGCGTCGGCGTTCACCTTCCAGTACTCGATCCGGCCGGGCACCCCGGCGGCGACGCTGCCCGACCAGGTGCCCCACGATGTTGTACAGGAGCGCTACGAGCGCCTAGCGGCCCTGCAGGAGCGCATCTCGCTCGAAGAGAACCAGAAGCTCATCGGCCGCCAGGTCGAACTGGTCGTCGCCAACGGCGAAGGCCGCAAAGACTCGGCCACACACCGCCTGAGCGGTCGCGCGCGCGACAGCCGGCTCGTGCACTTCGAACTCCCCGAGGGGTCGGCGAGGCCCCGACCGGGTGACGTGGTGACGGTCACCGTGACCCAGGCCGCTCCGTTCCACCTCATCGCCGACAGCGACGGCTCCCCGCTCGTCGTTCGCGCCACCCGCGCGGGCGACGCCTGGGACCGCGCAGACGCCGAGTCGTGCGGGGTGCCCGCTTCGACCACCGGTGCGACGGCCACCACCCCGGGCCGCGTGTCGCTCGGCCTGCCGACCCTGCGTGTCGGCCCGGCGACGCCGTCGCCCGACCGTGTGGCCACGGTGCCGATCTACAGTTCGAACGACGACCTTCGCTGACGGTCGCATGACCGCCCCCTTCGGCCCGTCGTCGGGGGCCGACCCCGCACGCCGCCCCGAGGTGATCGCCGTGGTCGGCGCCACGGGCACCGGAAAGTCCGACCTCTCGCTCGACCTCGCCGACGCGCTGGCGGCATCCGGTCGCTCGGCAGAGATCGTCAACGCCGACGCCATGCAGCTCTACCGGGGCATGGACATCGGCACCGCCAAGCTCCACGTCGCCGAACGCCGCGGCGTGCCCCATCACCTGCTCGACGTGCTCGAGGTCACCGACGAGGCCTCCGTCGCGGCCTACCAGCGTCACACCCGCGCCGCCGTCGACGGCATCCTCGAGCGGGGCGCCGTTCCGATCGTCGTCGGCGGGTCGGGGCTCTACGTCTCGTCGGTCATCTTCGACTTCCAGTTCCCCGCGCGTGACGATGCCGTCCGCGCCCGCCTCGAGAACGAGCTCGACGAGGCCGGCCCTCGTGCCCTCTACGACCGGCTCAAGGCGATCGACCCCGCGGCGGCGGCATCCATCGGCCAGTTCAACGGGCGTCGGATCGTGCGCGCACTCGAGGTGGTCGAGATCACGGGCACGCCGGTCACCGGCAGCCTCCCCGAGGCGCCGGTGCCATGGCGGCCGACCGCGATCGTGCGGCTCGGCATGGAGCGCAGCGAACTCGTTCCGCGCCTCGACGCCCGCGTGCAGCGCATGTGGGCCGACGGGCTGGTCGGCGAGGTCGAAGCACTGCTCGACGAAGGCCTCCGCGACGGCACGACGGCTGCCCGGGCCATCGGCTACGCCCAGGCCCTGGCCGAGTTCGACGGCCGGATGTCGCGAGCCGACGCCATCGCCGAAGCCCAGGCCCTGACCCGGCGCTACGCCCGTCGGCAGGTCAGCTGGTTCAAACGCTATCCGGGCGCGATCGACGCCGATTCGCTCGACGCGGACAGCGTGCAGGCCGCCATCCGGGCAGCCATAGACTGAATTCATGCCAGCCGATCTGCACTTCACCAAGGGCCAGGGCACGGGAAACGACTTCGTGCTCTTCACCGATCCCGACGGCGAAGTCGACCTCAGCCCCAGCCAGATCGCGGCGATCTGCGACCGGCATTTCGGCGTCGGCGCCGACGGCATCCTGCGGGCCGTGCGCTCGCGCAGCCTCGAGGCCGGCGCGGCAGCCCTGGCCGAAGACGAGTCGGCTGAGTGGTTCATGGACTACCACAACGCCGACGGATCGCTCTCGGAGATGTGCGGCAACGGCATCCGGGTCTACACCCGCTACCTGCTCGACAACGGCCTGGCGACGCTCGCCCCCGGCGAGACGCTCGTCATCGGCACCCGCGGCGGTGTGCGCGACGTGCAGCTCAACAAACTGGGCTTCCAGGTCGACCTCGGCCGCTGGCGTCTCGACGGCGGCGAGCCGCTCGTTCGCGCCAAGAACCTGCAGGTCGCGCGGCCGGGCCTCGGCATCAACGTGGGCAACCCCCACGTTGTGGTGGCTCTCGCCGACGACGCCGAGCTCGACGAGGCCGATCTGTCGTTCATCCCGCACCTCGAACCCGCGCCGGCCGACGGCGCCAATGTGGAGTTCGTGGTGCCGGGCGATCCGCTCGTGCGCGACGGCGTCGGTCACATCCGCATGCGCGTGCACGAGCGGGGGAGCGGCGAGACGCTCTCCTGCGGCACCGGTGCTGCGGCGGCCGCGCTCGCGACGCGGCACTGGGCGGGAGCCGGTGCTCCCAACAACTGGAGTGTCAGCGTTCCGGGCGGTGTCGTCGGCGTGCGCATGTTCCCTACCGAAGACGGCGAGCACGTCGCCCTGTCGGGCCCGGCCGAGCTCGTC
This sequence comes from Herbiconiux daphne, assembly GCF_024979295.1. Lineage (GTDB taxonomy): Bacteria > Actinomycetota > Actinomycetes > Actinomycetales > Microbacteriaceae > Herbiconiux > Herbiconiux daphnes. The sequence continues at coordinate 1,069,883 of NZ_JANLCJ010000001.1, forward strand.
TACGAGGGCGACCTCGCCATCGCCTAGCGGCTCAGCTTCAGGCTGCGGCGGCCTTCTTGCGGGCTCGCAGCACGCGGTAGCCCTTGTTCGTCGAGGCCCGCGTCACCGACAGATCGGCGAACTCGCCCGTCAGCCAGCGCTGCAATGAATCCGAGCCGAGGTTCTTCTGCACGACGAGCCAGGCATCCGACCCCACCTCGAGGCGAGGCAGCCAGGTCGACATCATCGAGTGCAACTCGTTCTTGCCCACTCTGATCGGCGGGTTCGACCAGATCGTGGTGAAACCGAGATCTGCGGGAACATCTTCAGGCCGGCAGGCGTTGATATTCTCGAGACCAATCATGTGAGCATTTCTACGAACCATATCCAGAGCGCGCTCGTTCACGTCGACCGCCCACACCGTTGCACGCGGTGATTCCAGGGCGAGTGAAAGCGCGATCGGCCCCCACCCCGACCCGAGATCGAGCAGATTCCCGCCGGGCGGTGGAGTGGGCACGTTCGCCAGCAGCACCTGGGTGCCGGTATCTATCCGCTCCGGGCTGAAGATGCCCGACGCCGTCGTGAGGCGGTAGGGCGAGCCGGCCAGGGTGACGTCGATCTCGCGGAGTGAGAGCTCACCCGCGGGCTGCGCAGAGAAGTAGTGCTCGCCATCCATAGAGGGAATCTAGCAAACAAGGAGGCTAGTCTTGACTGCAATGTCAGACCATGAGACCAGCGACACCGAAATGACGAACGACGACGTCGTCGCGCGCGTGCTGTCGAGTGCCGACACCCGTTGGAGCGGTTATTCGCTCTTCACCCCGGGGGCGGCGCAGGCTCTGCAACGACCCGAGACGACGGATGCCGCCGGCTCGGGCTACGACGGAGACCAGTTCGACCGTGAAGACCGTCAGTCGCTGCGGCGAGTGGCGGGGCTGTCGACCGAGCTCGAAGACGTCACCGAGGTCGAGTATCGCCAGCTGCGGCTCGAGAACGTCGTGATCATCGGCGTCTACTCGCAGGGCTCGCTCGGCGACGCCGAGAATTCGCTGCGCGAGCTCGCGGCCCTGGCCGAGACGGCCGGAGCTGTCGTTCTCGACGGCTTGCTCCAGCGCCGCCCGCACCCCGACCCGAGCACCTACTTCGGCAAGGGCAAGGCCGAAGAACTGCGCGCCATCGTGCAGTCGCTCGGTGCCGACACCGTCATCGCCGACACCGAGCTGGCCCCGAGCCAGCGGCGTGCGCTCGAAGACGTGGTGAAGGTCAAGGTCATCGACCGCACGGCCGTCATCCTCGACATCTTCAGCCAGCACGCCAAGAGCCGCGAGGGCAAGGCCCAGGTCGAACTCGCGCAACTGGAATACCTGCTGCCGCGTCTTCGTGGCTGGGGTGACTCGATGTCGCGTCAGGCCGGTGGCCAGGTCGGCGGCGCGGGTGCCGGTATGGGCTCGCGAGGCCCCGGTGAGACGAAGATCGAACTCGATCGCCGTCGCATCCACACCCGCATGGCGAAACTGCGCAAGCAGATCAAAGAGATGAAGCCGGCGCGTGACGCGAAGCGGGCCAACCGCAAGCGGAACGCCGTGCCGAGCGTCGCGATCGCGGGCTACACGAACGCCGGCAAGTCGTCGCTGCTCAACCGCGTGACGAGCGCGGGCGTGCTGGTCGAGAACGCGCTGTTCGCCACCCTCGACGCGACCGTGCGCAAGTCGTCGACCGCCGACGGCCGGCCCTACACGCTCGCCGACACCGTGGGCTTCGTGCGGCACCTGCCGCACCAGCTCGTGGAGGCGTTCCGGTCGACCCTCGAAGAGGTGGCCGACTCGGATGTCGTCGTGCACGTGGTCGATGGGTCGCACCCCGACCCGGCGAGTCAGATCGCGACGGTGCGCGACGTCATCGGCGAAGCCGGTGCCCGCGACATCCCCGAGATCGTGGTGTTCAACAAGAGCGACCTGGTGTCCGACGACGACCGGCTGGTGCTGCGCGGCCTCGAGCCCTCCGCCATCTTCGTCTCGGCCCGCACCGGAGAGGGCATCGCCGAGTTGCTCGCCGCGATCGATGAGATCATCCCGCGGCCGAGCGTGGAGGTCGACCTGCTCGTGCCCTACGACCGGGGAGACCTGGTCACCCTGTTGCACGAGAAGAACACGGTGTTGAGCACCGACTACGAAGAGGCGGGCACGCACGTGCGCGCCCTCGTGAACCCGGAGTTCGAAGACCGGCTGGTGGAGTACTCCGTCACCCGCTGACCGACCGGCCCACCACGCGAAACGTCACAATCCGCTCCTCCACAGTGTGTTGAGGAGCGGATTGTGACGTCTCGGCACGGTCAGACGGCGCGGAGCACCGCCACCACTTTGCCGAGCACGGTGGCGTAGTCGCCGAGGATGGGCTCGAAGTTGCTGTTGCGCGGCAGCAGCCAGGTGTGGCCGTCGCGCTGTCGGAACACCTTCACGGTGGCCTCTTCGTCGAGCATGGCGGCCACGATGTCGCCGTTCTCGGCCGTCTGCTGCTGGCGTATGACCACCCAGTCGCCGTCGCAGATCGCCGCGTCGATCATCGACTCACCGACGACCTTGAGCATGAAGAGGTCGCCGTTGCCGACGAGCTGGCGGGGTAGGGGGAAGATCTCGTCGACCTGCTGCTCCGCCGTGATCGGGATGCCGGCGGCGATGCGCCCGACCAGGGGCACGAGTGTCGCGTCTCCGACCGTGGGGGAGGAGTCGATGTCGGGTGCGGGGTTGACGTCGGAGCCCGGGATGTCGATGAGCACCTCCATCGCGCGGGGACGATTGGGGTCGCGGCGCAGATAGCCGCTCAGCTCGAGCTGGTTGAGCTGATGGGTCACGCTCGAGAGCGAGGCGAGCCCGACGGCGTCGCCGATCTCGCGCATGCTCGGCGGGTAGCCCCGCGAGAGCACCGAGCGCTGGATGACGTCGAGGATGGCGAGCTGCTTGTCGCTCAGGCTCTTGCGCCGCCTCGTGCGGCCCGAGTCGTTCGCCACTTCTACCCCTTTTCGGTCGTCAGCGCCGACGTTCTCTCTCGATGTCGGTGGCTGGTGGTTGAGTTCAGCTATCGATCGAAACTGTATCCGAGAACTGCTCGAAAACGCATATGTATTCGAGTGTGTCGCGAAGATCGGGCCCGATATCGACTTGACGAACCCGTTAATCGAATATACATTCGGAACATAACTTCGCATCGGCGCTCCCGGCCGAGCGCCGATGCGAATCCCTCAGGAGGAATCATGAGCATTGCAGCACCGTTCGGCACCGCACACGCTCCGATCGCGCGGCCCGCACAGGCTCGGCAGGCACAGGCTCGGCAGGCAGAGGCTCGGCCCGCACAGGCTCAGCCCGCGGCGCGCCTTCGCATCACGGCGCGGGGGCGCCGGGTGCTCGCGGGTGTCATCGCTCTTCCCGTCGTCGCCGTGCTCGCAACGCTTGCCCTCTTCGGAGGGGGCTCGGCCATCGCCACCGGCAGCGCCGTGAGCACCGATTTCGACTACCTGACGGTTCAGGCCGGCCAGAGCCTCTGGGGCATCGCCGAGACGCTCGCCCCCGAGGCCGACCCTCGCGACGTGATCGCCGAGATCATGAGCCTCAACCAGCTGCACGAGTCGTCGGTGCAGCCCGGCCAGCGCATCGCCATCCCGGCCGACCTCGGGGACTGACGCCACCTCGCTGACTGACCCGACCTCGACGACCGACCCGACCTCGCCGACCGACGAGGGTGCCGCCCCGTGAGCCGGTTCCGCGGTCGCGGGTAGGATTCTCGGGTGACTTCACTCGATGACCTGCCCATTCGAGACGACCTGCGCGGCATGCACCCCTACGGTGCGCCGCACCTCCACCTTCCGGTCGAGCTCAATGTCAACGAGAACACCCACCCCATTCCCGAAGACGTCGCGCGCGACATCATCGAGTCCATCGCCCGCGAGCTGCTGACGGTCAACCGCTACCCCGACCGCGAGTTCACGGCGTTGCGGGATGCACTCGCCGGCTACCTCGGCACGGGTCTGACGCGCGACAACATCTGGGCGGCCAACGGGTCGAACGAGGTGCTGCAGCAGATCCTGATGGCGTTCGGCGGTCCGGGGCGTTCGGTGCTCGGGTTCCCTCCCACCTATTCGATGCACTCGATCATCGCCCACGCGACCGGAACCGAGTGGATCCCGGGCGAGCGGGATGCCGACTACCTCATCTCGCCCGAGACCGCGGTCGCGTGGATCGAGCGCACGAAGCCCGACATCGTGTTCTTCTGCGCCCCGAACAACCCCACCGGCACCGGGCTCGGCCTCGACACCATCGCCGCGGCCTACGACGCGACCGACGGCATCGTGGTGGTTGACGAGGCCTACGCCGAATTCATGCCCGACGACGAGCCCAGTGCCCTGACGCTGCTCGAGGGCCGCGAGCGGCTCATCGTGTCGCGCACCATGAGCAAGGCGTTCGCGTTCGCCGGCGCCCGGCTCGGCTACCTCGCCGCCGACCCGGCGGTCACCGACGCGCTGCGTCTGGTGCGGTTGCCCTACCACCTCTCCGCCCTCACCCAGGCGGCGGCCGTCGCCGCGCTCGCGCACGCGCCCGAGATGCTCGCCATGGTCGACGACATCAAGGAGCAGCGCGACCGCATCGTGGTGGAGCTCACCGAACTGGGCTACCACCCGTGGCCGAGCTCGTCGAATTTCGTGCTGTTCGGTGGCGTCGACGACCCCGAGGCGCTGTTCGAGAAGCTCCTCGAGCGCGGCATCATCATCCGCAACCTCAGCATCCCCGGGCACCTCCGAGTGAGCGCCGGCACGCGGGCCGAGACCACGGCGTTCCTCGACGCCATGCGCGATCTGACCCCTCGGTAGGATTGCTGACATGAGCGAACCCCGCACCGCCAGCCTGCAGCGCGAGACCAGTGAGTCGAGCATCGAGCTGTCGCTCGACCTCGACGGCACGGGTGTGGCCGACATCCAGACCTCGGTGCCGTTCTACGACCACCTGCTCACCGCCTTCGCGAAGCACTCCCTGACCGACCTGCGGGTGCGCGCGAAGGGCGACATCGAGATCGACGTGCACCACACGGTCGAAGACATCGGAATCGTGCTCGGAAAGGCCATCCGGCAGGCGCTCGGCGACAAGGCGGGCATCTCGCGCTTCGGCGACGCCCTGGTGCCTCTCGACGAGGCGCTCGTGCAGGCCGTCGTCGACATCTCCGGCCGCCCCTATCTGGTGCACACAGGTGAGCCCGCGGGCTTCGAGTTCCACCTCATCGGCGGCCACTTCACCGGCTCGATGGTGCGGCACGTGTTCGAGGCCATCACCTTCAACGCCGGCCTCACGGTGCACATCACCGTGCTCGGCGGTCGCGACCCGCACCACATCGCCGAGGCCGAGTTCAAGGCCTTCGCCCGCGCGTTCCGCCAGGCCAAGGCCCTCGACCCCCTGGTGAGCGGCATCCCGTCGACCAAGGGCGCCCTGTGAGCGACCTCGACAAGGGCAAGCCCCGCGTGGTGGTGCTCGACTACGGCAGCGGCAACATCCACTCCGCCGCCAAGGCGCTCGAGCGCGCCGGAGCCGACGTCATCATCACGGCCGACCGCGCCCAGGCGCTCGAGGCCGACGGTCTCGTGGTGCCCGGCGTCGGTGCCTTCAGTGCGGTGATGCAGCAGCTCAACGCGGTGCGTGGCGGCGAGGTCATCGACAAGCGGCTCGCGGGCGGGCGCCCCGTGCTCGGCATCTGCGTGGGCATGCAGGTCATGTTCGCCGACGGCATCGAGCGCGGCATCGACACCGAGGGACTCGGCGAGTGGCCGGGCACCGTCGATCTGCTCGAAGCGGATGTCGTTCCCCACATGGGCTGGAACACCGTCGACGCTCCCGCCGACTCCGTGCTCTTCGACGGCATCCGCGACGAGCGGTTCTACTTCGTGCACTCCTACGCCGCACAGGACTGGGCGCTCACGCCCGACAAGACACACCGGCCACCGATGGTCACCTGGGCCGAGCACGGTTCGCGCTTCGTCGCCGCCGTCGAGAACGGGCCGCTGTCGGCGACGCAGTTCCACCCCGAGAAGTCGGGGGAGGCCGGCATCCGGTTGCTCTCGAACTGGGTGCGCTCGCTCCGCTGACCGCGCGAGCCCGCACGCAGCGGCACCAGCGGGGGAGGTGCGCCGGCGCCGGCGGTTTCGACGCGGATGCCGTGAGTCGCTACGATCGCGGGGGGCCGTCGCACACCGCGGTTCCGTCGAGCGAGGCGCACGAGGCGCATACTGAGGTCGACCGCACCGAACAAGGACAGGCAATGAGTGAGTTCAACAAGTCCCCGGGTCTCGTGCTGCTGCCGGCAGTCGACGTCGCCGACGGCAAGGCCGTTCGGCTGACGCAGGGCAAAGCCGGCACCGAAACCAACCACGGCGACCCCGTCGACGCCGCGGCCGACTGGATCTCGCAGGGCGCGGAGTGGATCCACCTCGTCGACCTCGACGCCGCATTCGGCCGGGGCAGCAACCTCGGTGTCATCAAGAAGGTGATCCGGCAGGCCAAGGGCGTCAACGTCGAGGTGTCGGGCGGCATCCGCGACGACGAGAGCCTCGAGACCGCCCTCGAGAGCGGTGCGAAGCGCATCAACCTCGGCACCGCGGCGCTCGAGAATCCCGAGTGGGCCGCCAACGTCATCGCCCAGTACGGCGATGCGATCGCGGTCGGCCTCGACGTGCGCGGCACCACGCTCGCCGCACGGGGCTGGACGCAGGACGGCGGCGACCTCTGGCAGGTCATGGACCGCCTCGAAGAAGCCGGATGCGCCCGCTACGTCGTGACCGACGTCACGAAAGACGGCACGCTGCGCGGCCCGAACGTGGACCTGCTCCGTCAGGTGATGGATCGCACCTCACGCCCCGTCATAGCGTCGGGCGGCATCTCGAGCCTCGACGACATCGCGGAGCTGCGCGCTCTCGTGCCGCTCGGCCTCGAGGGCGCCATCGTCGGGCGTGCGCTCTACTCGGGGGCGTTCACCCTCGCCGAAGCGCTGGACGTGGCCTCTGACTGAGCACGGGCACGCCGGGCAATCCTCCGCCGGCCACGCCTCCGCCGGGCACGAGCACGCCGAGCACGTGCCCGCAGCCGGCCCGCTCGGCGACTCCGCCGGCCAGCCGTGGAAGGGCCGCCACTTCGAGTCGCACGGCAGCGAGTCCGACGACGGGTCCGCGCCCGAACAGCTCACCACCGCTATCGAGCGCTTCCGTGCGGGCGAGGCGACCCAGGCCGACGTGGTCGACGCCCTGCGAGGCGTGCGTCTGCTCGTGCCGCTCGTGGCGCACGCCGGCGACGAGGGAGTGACGGATGCCGGGCTCCGCGTCGACAAGACGCAGGAACTCTCGCTCGTGACGCTCAACGGCCCTGACGGGCGGCGCGTGCTGCCCGCGTTCACCTCGGTCGAGGCGCTCGGCGTCTGGAACCCGAAGGCCCGCCCCATTCCGGTGGCCGCGCGCCGGGCCGCGCTCGCGGCCGCCGCCGAGCACACCGAGATCATCGTGCTCGACCCGGCATCGCCCACCGAGTTCGTGCTGCGCCGACCGGCCGTCTGGGCGCTGGCGCAAGACATCCCGTGGCAGCCCTCGTTCGGCGACCCCGAGGTGCTCGACGCCTTCGAGCGGTCGATCGTGCACGAGGCATCCGTCGCCGGTGTGCGTCTCGTGCCGGGCGACCCCGCAGCGCTGCTGCGCGGCAACGAGGTGGTCGCGGTGCTCGCTCTCGAACCGGGCCTCGATCAGGCCGCGCTCGACGCCCTGCTCGGCCGCATCCAGCGGTCATGGGCACAGAACCCCGTCATCGCCGAACGGGTCGACTCGATCTCGGTGCGCCTCGCGGCGGTCAGCTGACCGGGCCGGTGTACTTCTCGCCCGGGCCCTCGCCGATCGGGTCCTGGATGGGCGACGCCTCGCGGAACGCCAGCTGCAACGAGCGCAGGCCGTCGCGCAGGCTGCGGGCGTGCTGGTCGCCGAGGAACGGCGCGGATGCCGTCACGAGGCCCGCGAGGGCGGTGATGAGCTTGCGCGCCTCATCGAGATCGGTCTGCACGTCGGGGTCGTCGGCGAGCCCGCACTTGACGGCGGCCGCGCTCATGAGGTGCACTGCCGTGGTGGTGATGACCTCGATCGCGGGCACTTCGGCGATGTCGCGGATCGCATCCGACTCGGTGTATTCGCTCACGGCGAGAGTTCCTAACTATTCCGGTCGAGTCTCTGATAGACTCTCTGCGGCTCTGAGACCGATGGCCTCAGACTCGAAAGTGGAGAATCTCCCACCCGCGCAAACCGCTTCATCAGGTTACCGGGTCGATTACACTCCCCGTGCCGAACCAACGCACGGAGCTAGGGTGCGATTTGTAATGATGTGTGGTGCGGGCGACCGCAGCGCACACATGGGATTCCTGTGCTTTCGTCACCAGTCACGAAACTAAGGAGTAACGCATCAGCGATCCCCGTACAAACGACCGTATTCGAGTCCCCGAGGTGCGCCTCGTGGGTCCGGGCGGCGAGCAGGTCGGCGTCGTCAGCATCGACGTCGCCCTTCGGCTTGCCCAGGAAGCAGATCTCGACCTCGTCGAGGTCGCGCCCAATTCCAAGCCCCCGGTCGCGAAGATCATGGACTACGGAAAGTTCAAGTACGAAGCCGCGCAGAAGGCGAAAGAAGCCCGTCGCAACCAGGCGAACACCATCCTCAAAGAGGTGCGGTTCCGTCTGAAGATCGACGTGCACGACTACGAGACCAAGCGCAAGCGTGCCGAGGGATTCCTCAAGGCCGGCGACAAGGTCAAGGCGATGATCCTCTTCCGCGGTCGCGAGCAGTCGCGTCCCGATCAGGGCGTGCGCCTGCTGCAGAGATTTGCCGAAGATGTCTCGGAGTTCGGTTCGGTCGAATCGAGCCCCACCATCGACGGACGCAACATGGTCATGGTCATTGGCCCGTTGAAGAACAAGGCCGAGGCGAAAGCCGAAGCCAATGCGAAGCGCGACGCTTCGCGGGCACGGGCTCACGAGCCCGCGTCGACCGCAACCGATTCCGCGCCCGAGGCCGACGGCACCCCGTCGGCACCGGCCGAGAACTAAGCCAGCAACACACAAGGAGAACCCATGCCCAAGATGAAGACCCACTCCGGGTCCAAGAAGCGTTTCAAGGTCACCGGCAGCGGCAAGATCATGAAGCAGCAGGCCGGAATGCGCCACAACCTGGAGGTCAAGGCTCCTGGGCGCAAGGCTCGTCTGAACAAAGACCAGGTGCTGTCGAAGGCAGACACCAAGGTCGCCAAGAAGCTTCTCGGCCTGTAGTCACCGACTGCTGCCCGACCTGAGACCGAATAGGAATAAAGAACAATGGCAAGAGTCAAGAGGGCCGTCAACGCCCACAAGAAGCGTCGCGTCATCCTCGAGCGCGCCGAGGGCTACCGCGGTCAGCGGTCGCGCCTCTACCGCAAGGCGAAGGAGCAGGTCACCCACTCCCTCGTCTACTCCTACCGTGACCGCCGTGCGCGCAAGGGCGACTTCCGCCGCCTCTGGATCCAGCGCATCAACGCGGCCTCGCGTGCGAACGGCCTGACCTACAACCGCCTCATCCAGGGCCTCGGCCTTGCGGGCATCGAGGTCGACCGCCGTATCCTGGCCGAACTGGCCGTCAACGAGCCGGCGACCTTCACCGCCCTCGTCGAGAGCGCCAAGGCAGCCCTTCCGGCCGACACCTCGGCACCGAAGAGCGCCGCGTAATCACAATCGCCACAACTGAAGAGAGCGCCAATGCTTGACAATCCGCGATCACCGCGCGTTCGGGCAGTGGCGAAACTCGCCAAGAAGGGAGCCCGGTCCGAGACCGGGCTCTTTCTCTTGGAGGGGCCGCAGGCCGTCTCCGAGGCCCTGACCTTCAGCCCCCACCTGCTGGTCGAGCTGTTCGCGACCCCGACGGCACTCGAGCGCTACGCCGACATCGCCCAGGCGGCGGCGGATGCCGAGGTCGAGGTGGAATTCGTGACCGAACAGGTTCTCGACGCCATGGCCGACACGGTCACACCTCAGGGCTTCGTGGCCGTCTGCCGCCAGTTCCCCACCGCGGTGAAAGACATCTTCGCGGCCGGTCCACGGCTCATTGCCGTACTCGAAGAAGTGCGTGACCCGGGCAACGCAGGCACCATCATCAGAGCAGCGGATGCCGCGGGGGCCGACGCCGTCATCCTGACCGGTCGCTCGGTCGACCTGTACAACCCGAAAGTCGTTCGCTCCACGACGGGCTCGCTGTTCCACCTCCCCGTCGCCATGGAGGCGACGCTGCTCGACGTGGTCGAGCGCGCCCGTGCCGCCGGCCTGCAGACCCTGGCCGCCGACATCAAGGGCGACGACCTGCTCGACGTGCGCACCGCGGGGCTGCTCGCCGCCCCCACCGCCTGGGTCTTCGGCAACGAGGCCCGTGGCCTCCCCGACGAATACCTCGGCCTCGTCGACCGTGCCGTCTCGCTGCCGATCTACGGCCAGGCCGAGTCGCTTAACCTGGCGACCGCGGCATCCGTCTGTCTCTACGAAAGCGCCTTCGCCCTGCGCTCCTGACCCGCCGCCTCACGGCGACTCAGCGTGTTTCGCTTCGGTCACGGTCTGCAATTACTCATTGTCGTCCCCTGAACGGGTGTGATTGGGTGATGCCCATGGACGCCCACACCGCCCCCGTTCGAGGCACTGCGGGTCAAGCCGATCCCCTCGTCGTCATCGACCACGTCGACAAGCACTTCGGTGAACTCCATGTGCTGAAAGACATCGACACCACGGTCGCCCGGGGCGAGGTGGTCGTGGTCATCGGCCCGAGCGGCTCGGGCAAGTCGACGCTCTGCCGGGCGATCAACCGGCTCGAGACCATCGATTCCGGCACCATCACCATCGACGGCACGCCGCTGCCGAGCGAGGGGCGTGAGCTCGCGACGCTGCGGGCCGATGTCGGAATGGTGTTCCAGGCCTTCAACCTGTTCGCCCACAAGACGGTGCTCGAGAACGTGACTCTCGCTCCGATGAGGGTGCGCAAACTCTCACGCAAAGAGGCCGAGAAGCGCGGCATGCAACTTCTCGAGCGCGTCGGCGTCGCCGATCAGGCCTCCAAGCTGCCGGCGCAGCTCTCCGGGGGTCAGCAGCAGCGCGTGGCCATCGCCCGCTCGCTCGCGATGAACCCGAAGGTCATCCTGCTCGACGAGCCGACCAGCGCCCTCGACCCCGAGATGATCAACGAGGTGCTCGACGTGATGGTGGGGCTCGCCAAAGACGGCATGACCATGGTCGTCGTCACGCACGAGATGGGCTTCGCCCGCAAGGCCGCCGATCGCGTGATCTTCATGGCCGACGGGCGCATCGAAGAAGAGGCGACGCCGGAACAGTTCTTCTCGAACCCGCGGTCTCCGAGAGCGAAAGACTTCCTCTCCAAAATCCTCGCCCACTAGGCACAACCCCATCACGAGAGGAACGAACCATGAAGCACACGAAGCTTTCATTCTTCGCACTGGCGGCCGCGACCGCCGTCGTCCTGACGGCCTGCGCAGGAACGTCCGACGAACCGGCGGCCACGCCCGAGCCGGTGGCCGACTTCCCGGCCGACTCCACCATGGCCAGCATCTCCGAGGCCGGCGAGATCACCATCGGCACCAAGTTCGACCAGCCCCTCTTCGGTCTGGTGGGGCCCGACGGCACGCCGGAGGGCTTCGACGTCGAGATCGGCACGATCATCGCGGGCAAGCTCGGCATCTCGCCCGAGAACATCAAATGGGTCGAGACCGTGTCGGCCAACCGTGAACCGTTCATCCAGAACGGCGACGTCGACATCGTGGTGGCGACCTACACCATCAACGACAAGCGCAAAGAGGTCATCTCGTTCGCCGGGCCTTACTACGTCGCGGGCCAGTCCATCCTGACCCTGGCCGACAACGACGACATCACGAGCGAGGACGACCTCGTCGGGCAGCCCGTCTGCTCGGTGACCGGGTCGACCCCCGCGGCCAACCTCGAGACGCTCGGCGCCGAGGTCGTGCTCACCGACACCTACACGAACTGCCTCGAGCCCCTGCGCACCGGCCAGGTCGTGGCGGTCTCGACCGACAACGTCATCCTCGCCGGGCTCGCGGCCCAGAACGAGGGGGAGTTCAAGGTCGTCGGCGATCCGTTCACCGAGGAGCCTTACGGCATCGGGCTGGCGAAAGACGACACCGAGTTCCGCGACTTCATCAACGACACCCTCGAGGAGGCCTACGACGACGGCAGCTACGAGGCCGCGTGGGAGAAGACCGCGGGCCAGGTGCTGCCCTTCGTCGACCCGCCGGCCGTCGACCGGTACTGAGCGCGCGGGGGAGCCGGTGTGAACGTCGTCATCGACAACCTGCCCAGTTATCTCGAAGGCTTCGGCCAGACGCTGTCGCTGCTCGTGATCGCGGGCCTCGCGGCACTCGTCGTGGGCACGGTGGTCGCGGTGATGCGCATCTCGCCGGTGCCGTCGCTCAGCGGTTTCGCCGCCGTCTACACCGAGCTCCTCCGCAACACCCCGCTCACCCTGGTGCTGTTCTTCTGCGCGATCATCCTGCCCTACCTCGGTTCCGAGCTGCCCTACTTCTGGTGCGCCGTGATCGGGCTGACCGCCTACACCTCGCCGTTCGTCGCCGAGGCGCTGCGGTCGGGCGTGAACGGCGTGCCGGTGGGGCAGGCCGAGGCGGCGCGCAGCCTGGGGCTCGGCTTCGGCCAGACCGTGGGTGTCGTCATCCTGCCGCAGGCCTTCCGCATGGTGATCCCGCCCCTCATCAACGTCATGATCGCCCTGACCAAGAACACCTCGGTGGCCGGAGCCTTCTTCGTCGCCGAGTTGTTCGGCGTGGGCCGCACGCTCGCCAACGCGAACGGCAACGCCGTCGTGGCGGTGCTGCTGGCCGTCGCCACCTTCTACCTGCTGATCACCATCCCGCTCGGCATCCTCGCCGGGCGGCTCGAGAAGAGATTCGCGGTGCAACGATGAGCGCGTCCGTTCTGTTCGACGCCCCGGGGCCGAAGGCCCGGCGCCGCTCGCGCATCGCCTCGGTGATCGTGCTGCTCGCCGTGCTCGCCGGTCTCGCCTGGATCGTCATCACCCTCGCCCAGCCGCGCGAATCCGGCGGCATCACGCTGCCGGGCTACTTCGACTGGAGCCGCTGGGAGAAGCCCGTCACCGATCCCGAATTCTGGGGCGCGGTCGGCCGGGGCCTGCTGAACACCCTGCAGGCCGCAGCGCTCGGCTCGATCATCGCGCTCGCCATCGGCATGCTCTTCGTGCTGCTGCGCACGTCGTCGCTCGCGGTCGTGCGCATCCCGGCCACGTTGGTGCTCGAGTTCTTTCGCGGCATGCCGGTGCTGCTGCTCATGCTCTTCATCCTGCTGGTCGGGTCGACCGGAGCGTTCTGGGCCGTGGTCATCGGCCTCGGCCTCTACAACGGCGCCATCATCGGCGAAGCCCTGCGGGCCGGGGTCGTGTCACTGCCGAGGGGCCAGCGTGAGGCCGGGCTCAGTCTCGGGCTCACCCCGCTGCAGACCCGGTTGCGCATCGAGTTCCCGCAGGCGTTCCGGCAGATGCTGCCGATCATCGTGGCCCAGCTGGTCGTGCTGCTGAAAGACACCAGCCTCGGCTACATCGTGGGCTACCCCGAGCTCATCCGCACCACCATGAACAACCTGGCGAGCTTCTACGGCAACCGCTACCTGCTCACACTCTTCTTCGTGACGCTCGCCATCTACCTGGCGGTCAACCTGAGCCTGTCGTGGCTGGCCCGCCGTCTGGCCCGGCGCCGTTCGAGCCGCGCCGGAGGCCCGGCGGCACTGGTGACGGATGGGGCGGCGACGGGCGCCGCCGTTCTCGTCGCCGGCATCGGGGGCGCCGGCCTGATCCGGAACCCCGAAGACGCCACCACGGAATAGCGGCCGCCCTGAGCGGTCGGGGCGACCGCGAGAGGCAGCCGACGTGAAGAAGCTAAACTTGTGACTCGTGTCTGAACCCATCGCGATTACCGAGTCGACGGTGAGCGCGGCCGTCGACGCCGCGCTCGCAGCCCTCGCCGACGCCACCGACTCCGCCACTCTGCGTGCCGTGCGCACGCAGCACGCGGGCGAGCACTCGGTGCTCGCCACGCTCAACGCGCAGATCAAGTCGTTGCCGGGCGACCAGAGGGCCGCCGCCGGCAAGCTCGTCGGGCAGGCCCGAGCCCGCGTGAACCAGGCGATCGCCGCACGCGAGACCGAGGTGATCGAGCTCGAAGAGGCTCAGCGCCTCGCCGACGAGGCGGTGGATGTCACCGCAGTGCCCACCCGCCGGCGCATCGGTGCGCGGCACCCGCTGTCGTTGCTGCAGGAGCGCATCGCCGACATCTTCGTGGGCATGGGCTGGGAGGTGGCCGAAGGCCCCGAGGTCGAGAGCGAATGGTTCAACTTCGACGCCCTCAACTTCGACGCCGACCACCCCGCGCGCGCGATGCAGGACACCTTCTTCATCGACCCGCCCGAGTCGCACCTCGTGCTGCGCACGCACACGAGCCCGGTGCAGGTGCGCAGCCTTCTCGAGCGCGAACTGCCGGTCTACGTCATCGCTCCCGGCCGGGTCTACCGCACCGACGAGCTCGACGCCACGCACACCCCCGTGTTCAGCCAGGTCGAGGGCATCGCTATCGACAAGGGCCTCACCATGGCGCACCTGCGCGGAACGCTCGAGCACTTCGCCCGGCAGATGTTCGGCGAGGGCGCGAAGATCCGCCTGCGCCCGAACTACTTCCCGTTCACCGAGCCGAGCGCCGAGATGGACGTCTGGCAGCCGAACGCCAAGGGCGGCGCGCGCTGGGTGGAGTGGGGCGGCTGCGGCATGGTGAACCCCAACGTGCTGCGCTCGGCGGGCATCGACCCCGACGAGTTCTCGGGCTTCGCGTTCGGCATGGGCATCGAGCGCACCCTGCAGTTCCGCAACGACCTCAACGACATGCGTGACATGGTCGAGGGCGATGTTCGTTTCTCTCAGCAGTTCGGGATGGTGGTCTAGTCATGCGGGTGCCGATCAGTTGGCTCGCGGAGTACGTCGATCTTCCGGCGGGGGCGTCGATCGACGACATCCATGCCGCCCTCGTGAAGGTGGGGCTCGAAGAAGAGGGGTCGCACGACTTCGATCTCTCCGGCCCGATCGTCGTGGGCCAGGTGCTCGAGTTCGTCGAGGAGCCGCAGTCCAACGGCAAGACCATCCGCTGGTGCCAGGTGCGGGTCGCGCCCGAGGGCGAGCTCGCGGCCGACGGTGGTGCCGACGTGCACGGCATCGTCTGCGGTGCGCGCAACTTCTTCATCGGTGACAAGGTGGTCGTCACGCTGCCCGGCGCCGTGCTGCCCGGCGGCTTCGCGATCGCCGCGCGCAAGACCTACGGCCACCTCTCCGACGGCATGATCGCGTCGGCGCGCGAGCTCGGTCTCGGCGACGACCACGACGGCATCCTGCGCCTGTCGACCCTGGGACTCGATCCCGAGGTGGGAACGGATGCGATCCGCCTGCTGGGCCTCGACGACGCGGCCGTCGAGGTCAACGTCACACCCGATCGCGGCTACGCGTTCTCGATCCGCGGCATCGCCCGGGAGTACTCGCACTCGACGGGCGCCGCGTTCCGCGACCCGGTCGAGCGGGTCAGCCCGGTTGTGGGCGCCGGGTTCCCCGTCACCATCCTCGACGAGGCCCCGATCCGGGGTCGCGTCGGCGCGACCGTCTTCATCACCCGCGTGGTGCGGAACGTCGACCCCACGGTGCCGTCGCCCGCCTGGCTGATCGCGCGGTTGAAGCTCGCCGGCATCCGGTCGATCTCGCTCGTCGTCGACATCACCAACTACGTCATGCTCGAATTCGGCCAGCCGATCCACGGCTACGACCTCGATGCGCTCCAGGGCGGCATCGTGGTGCGAAGGGCGACAGCGGGCGAGACCCTCGAGACCCTCGACGGGCAAACCCGCGCTCTCGACCCCGAAGACCTCGTGATCGCCGACGACCGCGGCGCCATCGGCCTGGCCGGCGTGATGGGCGGCGCGGCGACCGAGATCGGATCGGGCACCACGAACGTGCTCGTCGAGGCCGCGAACTTCGACCCCGTGTCGATCGCGCGCACCGCAAGGCGCCACAAGCTGCCGAGCGAGGCCTCGCGGCGGTTCGAGCGCGGCGTCGATCCGCTGGTCGCCGAGCCCGCGGCCGCCCGCGTGGTCGAGCTGCTCGAGACCCTCGCCGGGGGAGTCGCCGACCCGCTCGGTTCGCGCCACCACGAGCATCCCGAGCTCGGCTCTGTGCTCGTGCCGTTCGGCTACGTCTCCGGCCTCATCGGGGTCGACTTCACCGACGACGAGATCTCGCGATCGCTCGTCGAGATCGGCGCCACGGTCGACGAGACCGAGGCCGGACTCCTCGTCACGCCGCCGTCGTGGCGGCCCGACCTCATCGACAAGGCGTCGCTCGCCGAGGAGGTCGCCCGCATCGTCGGCTACGACCGCATCCCGAGCGTGCTGCCCGTCGCGCCCCCGGGCCGCGGGCTCACCACCACGCAGGTCACCAGGCGCCGCACCGCCGACGTGCTGGCCGCCGGCGGCCTGGTCGAGGTGCTCGCCTACCCGTTCGTGAGCGCCACGCAGAACGCGCTGTTCGGCAGCCCCGATGACACCGAAGTGCCCGCGGTGCGAGTGGCCAACCCGCTCGACTCCGAGGCGGCACTGCTGCGCACGTCGCTCCTGCCTGGGCTCATCGACATCGCCCGCCGCAACCTGTCGCGCGGTCTCACCGACCTCGCGTTGTTCGAGATCGGGCTGGTCTTCCGCCCCGAGCCCGGCCGCCGCTACGGCCAGGACACCCTGCCGGTGGGCGCGGCCCTGCCGAGCACCGACGACCTCGCGGGGCTCCACGACGGCATCCCGCCCCAGCCCCGGCACGTGGGCGTGCTCGTGCTCGGCAACTCCGTCGACAAGCAGCCGGGCCAGCCCGCCGTCGCCGCCGGCATCGCCGACGTGCTCGACGTCGTGCACCTGCTCGAGTCGGCGCTCGCCGTCGCGCTGCGGGTCGACCCCGGCCGGCACAAGTCTCTGCACCCGGGTCGCACGGCGCGGCTGTTCGTCGAGACCGCGTCGGGCGAGGTCGCCGTCGGCTGGGCCGGCGAGGTGCTTCCGGCGCTCACCCACGAACTCGACCTGCCCCGCGTGGTGGGGGTGGCCGAGCTCGACCTCGACGTGCTGATGGCTGCCGCCGGCTCCACCATCGAGGTGGCGCCGATCAGCGGCTACCCGGCGGCCACGCAAGACCTCTCGCTCGTGGTGGCCGACTCGGTCGCGGCCGGCGACGTCGAGCGCGCGGTCGCCGAGGGCGCGGGTGACCTGCTCGAGAACATCCGTCTCGTCGACGACTACCGCGGCGCCGGGGTTCCGGATGCCGCCAAGTCACTGACCTTCGCCCTCCGCTTCCGCGCACCCGACCGCACCCTCACGGCGGCCGAGGCGAGCGGGGCCAAACTCTCCGGTGCCGCCCGGGCCGCCGAGCGGTTCTCGGCCACGGTGCGGGAGTAGAGACCACACCGACGGGGCCGGAATTCGGCCCCTCCCGATACGGCTAGATTGGATTCATGGTCTATTCAGTCGCGATCGCGGGTGCCAGCGGGTACGCGGGCGGCGAAGTGCTGCGCCTCTTGGCGGGGCATCCGGACTTCGAGGTGCGCACCGTCACGGCGCACTCGAACGCCGGTGAGCTGCTGACCACCACCCAGCCGCACCTGCGCTCCTATGCCGGGATGGTGCTGCAGGAGACCACCGCCGACGTGCTGCGCGGGCACGACGTCGTCTTTCTCGCGCTGCCGCACGGCAAGTCGGGGGCGCTCGCCGACGAGCTCGGCGACGGCAGCCTCGTGGTCGACTGCGGAGCCGATCACCGGCTCACCAGTGAAGCCGCCTGGCAGCAGTTCTACCGCTCCGACTACCACGGCTCGTGGCCCTACGGCCTGCCCGAGCTCGTGCTCGCCGACGGCGGAAAGCAACGCCAGAACCTCGCCGGAGTCAACCGCATCGCGGTGCCCGGCTGCAACGTCACGGCGGTCAGCCTCGCGCTGGCCCCCGGAATCCAGGCCGGCGTCATCCAGCCCGCCGACCTCGTGACCGTTCTGGCGGTCGGCCCCTCGGGCGCCGGCAAGACGCTCCGCACCGACCTGCTCGCGAGTGAACTGCTCGGCTCGGCCCACGCCTACGGTGTCGGGGGAGTGCACCGCCACGTTCCCGAGATCATCCAGAACCTCACCGGCGCCGGGGGCGAGGGCGTCTCGGTGTCGTTCACCCCGGTGCTCGTGCCGATGGCCCGCGGCATCCTCGCCACCTCGACCGCCCGGCTGCAGCCCGGAGTGAGCGCCGCCGACGTGCGGTCGGCCTGGCAGCTGGCCTACGCCGACGAGCCGTTCGTGCAGCTGCTGCCCGAGGGCTCGTTCCCCAAGGTCAGCGACACCATCGGCGCCAACACGGCCCTGATCGGTCTAGCCGTCGACGAGGCGGCCGAGCGCGTCGTGACGGTCGTCGCCCTCGACAACCTGGTCAAGGGAACCGCCGGCGCCGCCATCCAGTCCACCAACATCGCCCTCGGCCTCGCCGAGCACACCGGTCTCTCTCCGAACGGAGTCGCCCCGTGAGCGTCACCCGCCCCGCAGGATTCACGGCGTCCGGCGTCGTCGCCGGCCTGAAGTCGACGGGCGCGCTCGACCTCGCCCTCGTGGTGAACACCGGGCCGCGCACGAGCGCCGCCGCCGTGTTCACGTCGAACCGCGCGAAGGCGAACCCCGTGCTCTGGTCGGAGCAGGTCATCCGCGACGGCGCCGTCTCGGCCGTCATCCTCAACTCCGGCGGCGCGAACTGCTTCACCGGCTCGTTCGGGTTCCAGACCACGCACGCCACCGCCGAGGCCGTCGCCGCCGCGCTCGAGATCTCGGCCTCCGACGTGCTGGTCTGCTCGACCGGCCTCATCGGCACCGGTGACCAGACCTTCCGCGACGCCATCCTCGATCACGTGCCGGCCACGGTCAGCGCTCTCTCCCGCGACGGAGGGCCGGATGCCGCGGCCGCCATCATGACCACCGACACGCACCCCAAGCAGGCCGTCGCCGAGTCGCCGGCCGGCTGGTCGATCGGTGGCATGGCCAAGGGAGCCGGCATGCTCGCGCCGGGGCTCGCCACAATGCTCGTCGTCATCACCACCGACGCCGACCTCGACCCCGCCACCCTCGATCGCGCACTGCGGTCCGCCACCCGTGTCACCTTCGACCGCATCGACTCCGACGGCTGCATGTCGACCAACGACACGGTCACGCTGCTCGCCTCAGGGGCCTCCGGTGTCGCCGCCGACGAGACGGAGTTCACCGAGGCGCTCACGGCACTCTGCCTCGATCTGTCGCGGCAGCTGCAGGCCGACGCCGAGGGCGCGAGCCACGACATCGCCATCGAGGTGGTGAACGCCGCCTCCGAAGATGACGCCGTGGTCGTGGGCCGCGCGGTCTCGCGCAGCAACCTGCTCAAGGCCGCCATCTTCGGCAACGACCCCAACTGGGGCCGCGTGCTTGCTGCCCTCGGCACCACGGATGCGGTCTTCGACCCCTACGAGATCGACGTCTCGATGAACGGCGTGATGGTCTGCCGTCGCGGCGAGCCGTTCGAGAGCCGCGACCTGGTCGACCTGACGCCGCGCGCCACCACGATCCTGATCGACCTCAAGTCGGGCGCATCGGCGGCCACCATCCTCACCAACGACCTCACGCACGACTACGTGCACGAGAACAGCGCCTACGCCAGCTGATGCCCGAATTCGCCTCCCCTGATGCCGCCGGCGCCGAACTGGCGCACGTCAAAGCCGACACCCTGATCGAGTCGCTGCCCTGGCTCAAGCGCTTCCACGGCCAGATCATCGTCGTCAAATTCGGCGGCAACGCCATGGTCGACCCCGATCTGCAGCGCACCTTCGCCGAAGACATCGTCTATCTGCGCTACGCGGGCATCAAGCCGGTCGTCGTGCACGGCGGCGGCCCGCAGATCTCGAAGATGCTCGACCGGCTCGGCATCCAGAGCGAGTTCCGCGGCGGCTACCGGGTCACGAGCCCCGAGGCGATGGACGTCGTGCGCATGGTGCTCACCGGCCAGATCAGCCGCGACATCGTCAGCCACATCAATGAGCACGGGCCACTCGCGGCCGCGCTCTCGGGCGAAGACGCGGGCCTGTTCGAGGGCCAGAAGCGCGGTGTCGAGATCGACGGCGAGGTGGTCGACCTGGGGCTCGTCGGCGACGTCGTGGGCGTGAACCCCGAGGGCGTCGTCGCCCAGCTCGACGCCGGCCGCATCCCGGTCGTCTCGTCCGTCGCGCCCGACATCGACGAACCGGGCCAGGTGCTGAACGTCAACGCGGATGCCGCCGCCGCAGCGCTGGCCGTGGCTCTCGGGGCCGCGAAGCTCGTCATCCTCACCGATGTCGCGGGTCTCTACAGCGATTGGCCCAACCGCGACTCCCTGGTCTCGGTGATCGAGGCCGAAGAGCTGCGTTCGCTGCTGCCCTCGCTCGAATCGGGCATGATCCCGAAGATGGCGGCCTGCCTCGAGGCCGTCGACGGCGGCGTGGCGAAGGCGGCCATCATCGACGGCCGCGAGCCGCATTCCATCCTGCTCGAAGTATTCACCCAGGGCGGTGTCGGCACCGAGGTCGTGCCGGCGCTCGCCCACTGAAACCGGAGGCCGCGTTGTCAGGCGTCGAGACCGAGACCGAGTGGCAGAGTCGATTCGACTCCTCCTTGATGCGCACCATGGGCATGCCATTGCGTCTGCTCGTGCGCGGCGAAGGCGCCTACGTCTGGGACGACCAGGGCAATCGATACCTCGACTTCCTCGCCGGCATCGCCGTCAACTCGCTCGGCCACGCGCATCCGGTGTTCGTCGAGGCCGTGGCCCGTCAGGCGGCCACCCTCGCGCACGTGTCGAACTACTTCTCCACCCCGCCCCAGCTCGAGCTCGCCGAGCGGCTCAAGCGCATCACGGGCGCCGGCCCCGTCGGCCGGGCCTACTTCTGCAACTCCGGCGCCGAGGCCAACGAGGCCGCGTTCAAGCTCGCCCGCCTCAACTCGAGCCCGACCCGCTCCACGATCGTGGCCCTCAACAACGCCTTCCACGGCCGCACGATGGGCTCGCTCGCGCTCACGGGCAAGCCCGCCATGCGCGAGCCGTTCGAGCCGATGCCCGGGGGAGTGGTGCACATCGACACCACGATCGAGGCCCTCGAGGCCACGATCGACGACAGCATCAGCGCCCTCTTCGTCGAGCCGATCAAGGGCGAGGCCGGCGTGCTCGAACTGCCCGAGGGCTACCTCAAGCGCGCGCGGGAGCTGACCGAGCAGCACGGCGTGCTGTTGATCCTCGACGAGATCCAGACGGGCGTCGGCCGCACCGGCGCGTGGTTCTCCTACATGAACTCGGGCGTGGTTCCGGATGCCGTCACGGTGGCGAAGGGCATGGCCGGAGGTTTCCCGATCGGCTCGCTCGTCACCTTCGGCTGGGCCTCCGACCTCTTCTCCCGCGGCCAGCACGGCAGCACCTTCGGCGGCAACCCGCTCGCCACGGCCACCGCGAACGCCGTGCTCGGCGAGATCGAGTCGGCCGGGCTGATCGAGAACGCCGCCCGACGGGGCGAGCAGCTGCGCGCGGTCATCGCGGGCCTCGAGTCGCCGCTGGTGGCCGACATCCGGGGTCAGGGGCTCTTGATCGGCGTCGGTCTCAGCGAGCCGGTCGCCGGCCGCCTCTCCGACGCGGCGCTCGCGAACGGGCTCATCATCAACGCGCCCAACGACTCGAGCCTGCGCATCGCGCCTCCGCTCATCATCGGCGACGACGAGGTGCGCGAGTTCGGTCTGCGCCTGCGCCTGGCGTTCGACGCGGTCGAGGGCTCGTGACCGCCGCTATCCTGATTCTTTCGACACCGATCTCTTAGGCGAACCATGACCCGGCACTTCCTCCGCGACGACGACATCTCACCCGCCGAGCAGACGGCCATCCTCGACCTCGCGGTCGAGTTGAAGAAGGACCGCTTCCAGACGAAGCCGCTGGCCGGCCCGCAGACCGTGGCGGTCATCTTCGACAAGTCGTCCACCCGCACGCGGGTGTCGTTCGCGGTCGGCATCGCCGACCTGGGCGGCATCCCGCTCATCATCAGCACCGCGTCGAGCCAGCTCGGCGGCAAGGAGACCGCGAGCGACACCGCTCGTGTGCTCGAGCGGCAGGTCGCAGCCATCGTCTGGCGCACCTACGCCCAGTCGGGGCTCGAAGAGATGGCGGAGGGCACCCGGGTGCCGGTGGTCAACGCCCTCTCCGACGACTTCCACCCGTGTCAGCTGCTCGCCGACTTCCTCACCATCCGAGAGCACCGGGGCGCGTTGGCCGGGCTCACGGTCGCGTTCCTCGGCGACGGCGCGAGCAACATGGCGCAGTCCTACCTGCTGGCGGGCGCGACGGCGGGCATGAACGTGCGGGTGGCGAGCCCGGCCGAGTACTCTCCCGCCGCCTCCGTGGTGGCCGATGCAGCCGCGCGAGCCGCGGAGACGGGCGGGTCGGTCACCGTGGTCACCGACCCCGCGGCGGCCGCCGCCGGCGCCGATGTCATCGTCACCGACACATGGGTGTCGATGGGCAAAGAAGACGAGAAAGCCGAGCGGGTGAAGACCTTCGGGGGCTACCAGGTCGACCAGGCCCTGATGGCCCGGGCGAAGCCGGATGCGCTGTTCCTGCACTGCCTGCCGGCCGACCGCGGCTATGAGGTCGAGGCCTCGGTGATCGACGGCCCGCAGAGCGTGATCTGGGACGAAGCGGAGAACCGCCTGCACGCCCAGAAGGCGCTGTTGGTGTGGCTGTTCGAGCAGAACGCCGAAGGAGCGGCCGCATGACCGACGACGCCGCGAACCGCGCCGGCGAGGCCGGGTCCCTCTGGGGCGGCCGGTTCTCGGGCGGACCGGCGCCGGAACTCGCCGAGCTGAGTCGCTCCACGCACTTCGACTGGCAGCTGGCCCAGTACGACATCGCGGGTTCGCGCGCCCACGCCCGCGCACTGGCCAGGGCCGGGTACCTCACGGCGGCCGAACTGACCGCCATGCTCGAGGCGCTCGACGGGCTCAGCGCGGCCGTCGACAGCGGCGAGTTCGCGCCGCTGCCGACCGACGAAGACGTGCACTCGGCCCTCGAACGCGGGCTGATCGAGTTCGCGGGCGCCGAGATCGGCGGCAAGCTGCGCGCCGGGCGCAGCCGCAACGACCAGATCGCCACCTTCGTGCGCATGCTGCTGCGCGACCACGCGGTCACCCTCACCCGGCTCGTCGTCGACCTCATCGATGCCACCGCGTCGCAGGCCGACGCGAACTTCGACGCGATCCTGCCGGGCCGCACCCACCTGCAGCACGCCCAGCCGGTGCTGCTGGCCCATCAGCTGCTGGCGCACTGCTGGCCGCTCGTGCGCGACCTCGAGCGTCTGCGCGACTGGGACGTGCGGGCCAACGCCTCGCCCTACGGCTCGGGCGCGCTCGCGGGCAACACGCTCGGCCTCGACGCCGAGTTCGTGGCGCACGACCTCGGCTTCCGGCACGGCGTCGAGAACTCGATCGACGGCACGGCCTCACGCGACGTGGTCGCGGAGTTCGCCTACATCACGGCGCAAATCGGCATCGACCTCTCCCGGTTCGCCGAGGAGATCATCATCTGGAACACGAAGGAGTTCGGCTTCGTCACCCTCTCCGACTCGTACTCCACCGGCTCGTCGATCATGCCGCAGAAGAAGAACCCCGACATCGCCGAGCTCGCCCGGGGCAAGGCCGGTCGCCTGATCGGCAATCTCACCGGCCTGCTGGCGACGCTCAAGGGGCTGCCGCTGGCCTACAACCGCGATCTGCAGGAGGACAAGGAGCCGGTCTTCGACTCCATCAAGACCCTCGAGATTCTGCTGCCGGCCTTCACCGGCATGGTGGCGACCCTCACCTTCCACACCGATCGCATGGCCGAGCTCGCCCCCCAGGGATTCTCGCTGGCGACGGATGTCGCGGAGTGGCTCGTGAAGCAGCACGTCACGTTCCGCGACGCCCACGAGATCACCGGCACCCTGGTGAAGTTCGCCGAAGACCACGACCTCGACCTCGATCAGCTGACCGACGAGCAGTTCGCGTCGATCTCCGAGCACCTCACCCCCGACGTGCGCACGGTGCTGACCATCGAAGGCTCGGTCGCGAGCCGCGACGGATCGGGCGGCACCGCCGGTGTCCGCGTGCGCGAACAGTTGGCGGCACTGACCGAACGCGTGCGCGCATTGGTCTCGCAGGCCGGCCGACTCCCCGAAGGAACCCCATGAGCGACAAGAAGCCTCCGAGATCCGACCGCGACCCGGGTGACCCGGGCTTCTGGCGGCGCCCGCTGCCCAACCGTGTGGTGTGGCTCATCATCGCCCTCGCCGCCGTCGTGCTGGCCGCGGGCATCGTCGTGAGCCTCTCGCTCGGTGTGCGCCTGTTCTGACGGACTGGCCTGAGACGACGGATGCCGCGATGATCGACCTCTCCGCCTCCGCGCTCGAGGTGGCTCCGCTGCTGCTCGGCGCCGTGCTCACGCACGACTCGCCGGCCGGGGCGGTCTCGGTGCGCATCACCGAGGTGGAGGCCTACGTGGGCGAGGGCGTCGACCCCGGATCGCACGCGTTCCGCGGCCGCACCAAGCGTAACGCGGTGATGTTCGGCCCGGCGGGCCACCTGTACACCTACTTCACCTACGGCATGCACGTGTGCGCCAACGTCGTCTGCTCACCGGTCGGCGAGGCATCCGCGGTGCTGCTGCGGGCCGGTGAAGTGGTCGGGGGAGTGGAGCTCGCGCGGCAACGACGGGCCACCGCCAAGAGCGATCGTGATCTCGCCCGGGGCCCCGCCCTCCTGGTGCGCGCTCTCGGCATCGCGATGACGGATGACGGCGCATCGCTTTCCGAGCCGCCGTTCTCGCTCGAGTTCCCCGCGAGCCCGGCCGGCGACATCGGCTCCAGCCTGCGCACGGGAGTGAGCGGCGACGGCGGCCGCCCGCCGTTCCGGTGGCGCTATTTCCTGGAAGGTGAGCCGACGGTTTCGCCCTACAAGAAGCATCCGAAGCTCTGACCGCTCGGCACGACACGCCCGGGCTGCAGCATGATTTGCGGGGTCCGAAACATGCACGTAATCTTCTAACTCGTCACCCCACAGGTGCGGCAAGCGGAAGAGCTGGCCGGCCTCAAGCGGGACACAATCCCATCGCCTTTCACAGGTCTTTCTCCTTGAGAGAAGTCCCTCGTGAGGCGTACGATTGAAACCTCCATTCCTCGGAATCGTGAGTGTCGATTTGACAGTCTCGGTGAGGATGGTAGGGTTGTGAAGTTGCCCAGTGGGCTGGTCGTGAGGCTGGTGGCTGGTGCGTCCGATCC
>NZ_JANLCJ010000010.1 GCF_024979295.1 Herbiconiux daphne
GAGCGGAGGCCGCTTTGGCCTCCCGAGCGGGTGAGGCGCCACGAGTGGCCTCCGCTGCGCGAACGCTGCTGGCCCTCGGCGGCTCCTTCGGGCTCGGTGCGCGTGTTCGTCGGGAGGCCGTCCAGTCGAGCGGAGGCCGCTTTGGCCTCCCGAGCGGGTGAGGCGCCACGAGTGGCCTCCGCTGCGCGAAGCTGCTCGCCCTCTGCGGCTCCGTCGGGCTCGGTGCGCGTGTTCGTCGGGAGGCCGTTCCGCCGAGGGGAGGCCGTTTCGGCCTCCCGAGCGGGCGACACGCCGCGACGGGCCTCCGCTGCGCGAAGATGGGGGCATGACGCACGCCAGCACAGTTCCCATCGCGGTCACCGGCGCCACCGGGGGAGTGGGCGGCCGAGTCGCCCGACTACTGCAGGATGCCGGGCTGCCCCAGCGCCTCATCGTGCGCGACGCCTCTCGGGCGCCGCAGATCGACGGGGCCGAACTGGCCGTCGCCACCTACTCCGATGCCGCCGCCGCGCGCGCCGCCCTCGAGGGCATCGACCTGCTGTTCATGGTGTCGGCGGCAGAGAATGCCGACCGTCTCGCCGAGCACCGGGCGTTCATCGAGGCGGCCCGCGCATCCGGTGTCGGTCATGTCGTCTACACCTCGTTCTTCGGCGCTTCGCCCGAGTCCACGTTCACGCTCGGCCGCGACCATGCCGCCACCGAGCGGATGCTGCGCGACACCGGCATGTCGTTCACCTTTCTGCGCGACAACCTCTACACCGACTTCTTGCCGATGCTCGCGGGGGAGGACGGCGTGATCCGCGGCCCGGCCGGCGACGGACGCCTCTCGTCGGTCCTCCGCGACGACGTCGCCGAGTGCGCCGCGGCGGTGCTGCGCGATCCCGGAGCGCACGCGGGCGCCACCTACGACCTCACCGGTCCCACGGCACTCGGGCTGACCGAGGTGGCGGCCGCTCTCACGGCCGACGGCTCCCGCGGACCGATCGAGTACGTCGACGAGACCCTCGACGAGGCCTACGCCTCCCGCGCGGTCTACGGCGCCCCACGCTGGCAGGTCGACGCCTGGGTGAGCACCTACACGGCGATCGCCTCGGGCGAGCTCGCCGGCATCTCGCCCGACGTCGAGCGGCTCACCGGCCACCCGGCGCGATCGCTCGACGACTTCCTCGCCGCCACGCGCTGAAGCCCGCCACCGAGCCCACCGCCGCCCCCGAGCCCCACCCACCGCCCCCGCACTAAACTGGCCTCGTGACCGACGCGCGCAGCCTTCTCATCGAGTACATCAAGAGCGATGCCGTGTTCCACGGCGACTACACGCTCACCAGCGGCAAGAAGGCCACCTACTACGTCGACCTGCGCAAGGTGTCGCTCGATCACCGGGTCGCCCCCCTGATCGGGCAGGTCATGCTCGACCTGATCGCCCCCATCCACAACGTCGACGCCGTCGGCGGACTCACCATGGGCGCCGACCCGATCGCCGCCGCGGTGCTGCACCAGGGCGCCATCCGGGGGCTCGACTACGACGCCTTCGTCGTGCGCAAAGAGCCGAAAGACCATGGGCGTGGCCGGCAGGTCGAGGGTCCGGATGTCGCGGGCAGACGCGTCATCGTGCTCGAAGACACCTCCACCACCGGGGGCTCCCCGCTCGCCGCCATCGCGGCGCTCGAGAAGGCGGGTGCCGTGATCGCGGGCGTCGCCGTGGTCGTCGACCGCAACACCGGCGCCGGCGAGCGCATCGAAGAGGCCGGTTACCCCTACCACTACGCGATCGGTCTGGCGGACCTCGGTCTGGAGTGACCATGCCGCCACCCCCTGACGATCTGCCCCGACACGAGAACGACGACGGCGAAAAGCCCGATGCCGGCGCTGACGCCGGGGCCGGCGCTGCGGCCGGGCGACGCGAGCACGCTCCGTCGCATCGGGCGGAACAGTCGGCCGGCACGACCGCAGTGACCCACCGCGCCGGCCATGAGGCCGCGCACCGCGCCCCGGCCCGCGACACACGCGTGATGCGACTCCTGCTGATCGTGGGCATCGTGCTGGCGCTGGGCGTGGTGGTCGCACTGTTCTTCGTGGGCCTGCGCGTGGGGGCGGGAGGCACCGCGATCGCGACATCCGGTGCGTCGTCGGCCGCAATCCACCCGACCGACGACGCCGGAGAAACCGGCTCCACGGGAAGCGACGCAGCCGCCCGCGCGACGCCGACCCCTACCCCGGCGACCCCGACCGTCTCCCCGCCGCCGTCCGTCCCCGCGGCTCCCGGGGTGCACGACTGGAACGAGCTCGCCGGCGGCGAATGCCTCACCGGCTACACGTCGCCCTGGGAGCTCCAGTTCACCGTGGTCGACTGCGCGACCGAACACGCTGCTCAGCTGGTGTCGCGGGGCGCCTTCGCCGAAGACGCCACCGCGCCCTACCCCGGCGAGCCCGAACTCGTCTCGCGACTGAATCTGCTCTGCACGTCGCCGTCGGTGCTCGACTACGCCGCCGCCGCGCAGGTGCCCGACGTGCAATGGCAGGCCGCCTACCCGGCCGACGACGCCCAGTGGACGAGCGGCGACCGCAGCTACTTCTGCTTCTTCAGCCGCCCCTCGGGCGAGCCGCTCGGGGTCTCGCTCGCCGTGCCGCCGACCGGCTGAGTTTTCCTCTGCATTCTGCGGGCCGGCCCGCTAGAGTGAGATGCCATGCGTCGCGCCATTCGTCTGCTCAGCATCCCGGTCACGGGACTCGCCGTGGCGCTGCTCGCGGCGCTCGGCCCGGCATCCGCCGCCCTGGCGTCGGAGACCACCCCGGCCCAGCAACCCTCGATCCAGCAAGCCAAGGCCCAGCAAGCCAAGGCCCAGCAAGCCAAGGCCCAGCAAGCCAAGGCCCAGCAAGCCAAGGCCCAGCAAGCCAAGGCCCAGCAAGCCAAGGCCCAGCAAGCCAAGGCCCAGCAAGCCCCGGCCCAGCCCGCCCTCGCCGCCGCCCCCGGCGACGTCAACGACTTCTCCTTCTCGTCGTTCGACGCCCGCTACGACCTGGGCATCGACGACTCCGGCCACTCCACGCTCGAGACCGTCGAGACCTTCGTGGCGGAGTTCCCCGACACCGACCAGAACCACGGCATCCAGCGCGCCATCCCGCTGCGTTACCAGGGGCATCCGACCGATCTGACCCTCGAGTCGGTGACGGATGCCGCGGGCACACCCCGCGACTACGACACCGAGACCGACGACGAGAACCTCATCGTCACCATCGCCGGCGACGACTTCGTGCACGGCGAGCAGACCTACGTGCTCACCTACCGCCAGGTCGACGTGACCGCCTACTTCGACGACACCGACGACGACGAGTTCTACTGGGACACCAACGGCACCCTCTGGCGCCAGCCGTTCGCGGTGCACACGACCACCACCACGGTCGCCCCCGAACTCGTCGGCGCGCTGACCGGCGCCACCGGATGCTTCGTCGGGCCCGAGGGGTCGACCACTCCGTGCACCATCACCCAGGCCGACGACGGCTCGTCGGCCGTGTTCACCACGCGCAACGAGAACCTCTCGGCGGGCGACAACGTCACGATCGGCATCGCGTTCGAGCCGCACACGTTCGCGGTGCGCGACACGTCCTACCTCTCGGGAGCGTCGAGCTGGGTGCAGTTGATCGCGTCGATCCTCGCCGTGGGCGCGGCGGTGCTCGCGCTGTTCTACCGCTTCATCGGCCTGCGGGATGCACCCGGCCGCCCGGTCATCGTCGCCGAATACACCCCGCCGCCGGGCGCCGACCTGCTCATCGCATCGGTCGTGATGAAGAAGACCTCCCGGGCGGCCGCCGCCTCGTTCGTCGACTTCGCCGTGCGGCACAACATCCAGATCGTCGAGCAGGAGCAGCCGGGGGTGTTCTCGTCGAAGACCGCCTACTGGCTGCGCCTCATCACCGGGCAGGGGCTCAACCCCCACGAGCTGTCGCTCGCGCGCGCGCTGTTCGGCCACGACCTCGCTCCCGGCGCCTGGCGCGAACTCACGAAGAACGACACCGCCCTGTCGAAGGCGGTCTACGGCGTCATGCAGGCCACGAAGAAGCGGGCCTACTCCGAGGGCTACATGAAGTCGGGCATCCGGAGCACCGGCGCCCTGCTGCTGATCGCCGCCATCGTGCTCGCGGTCATCGGCTTCGTGGCCGGGTCGATCTCCGACGGCGAGGGGCTGGGCGACGGGTTGCCCATCCTGCTGTTCTTCCCCGCCGGCATCGCGGTGTTCGTGGTGTTCGCGGCGGCGTTCCGGTCGCCGCTGACCCAGAAGGGTTCGGAGCTGCGCGACTACATCAAGGGCATCGAGATGTACATCGACTGGGCCGAGGAGGAGCGTTTCCGCGTGCTGCAGAGCCCGGAGGGCGCTCTCAAGACCGGTGTCGACGCGCCCGACTGGGGTCAGGTCGTGAAGCTCTACGAGAAGCTGCTGCCCTACGCGGTGCTGCTCGGTCTCGAGACCGAGTGGGCGAAGGTGCTCGGCACCTACTACGAGAACCTCGGCAGCCAGCCCGACTGGTATGGCGGGTCGGGGGCCTTCAACGCCTATCTGTTCGCATCGAGCATCGGGGCGTTGTCATCGAGCGCGACGTCGGCCTACTCGGGCAGTTCGTCGAGCAGTTCGAGCGGCTTCTCGGGCGGCGGAGGTTCGTCGGGCGGCGGGGGCGGCGGCGGAGGCGGCGGGGGAGTCTGACCCTGACGTCGACTCCCCCGCGCCACGCGGGATCAGGAGTTGACCCACGCGCCGTTCGCGAGCGCGCCGACGGCGGCGAAGCCCGCGACCGCGATCCAGAAGGCGGCCACGATCAGCCAGCCGGCCAGGGTGACATAGCCGAGGATGAGGCCGGCGAGCGTGAGACCGCGGCCCTCCTCGCCGGTTCTCTTGATCTGGCTGAGGGCGATGTGGCCCGTGATCACGGGCACGATGCCGAAGCCCAGCACGCCGAGCACGAGGGTCACGATGCCGAGCACGTTGGTCTTGGCCTGGGCGTAGTAGCCGGGCGCCGGCGCGCCCGCGGGCGCGTAGACCGGCGCGCCGCCGGTGGGGTGGATCGGTGCGCCGGCGCCCGGGTAGGCCGGTGCGCCGGCCGTGGCGGATGCCGCGGCGCCCGCGTCAGGCCGCGCCGAGGCGTCGGGCACGGGAAGCGTCGTGGTGTTCGCGCTGCTGTCGGTCGGGGGGAGGGGGGTTTCTGTCGTCATGGTTCAACGGTAGGAAGACCGCGCCCCCGGCGGATCACACCACGGGCTCATTCCGGTGGTACCGGGGGATGAGTTCAGTCGCTGAACGCGTTGGCGCAGGTCTGCTCCGCCGCCGTCTGGCCCTTCAGCCCGTCGATGACCTCGGGAGTCGTCGCCGGCGGAACATCGGTGGTGGGGGCATCCGTCGCCGGGTCGGCCGGATCGACCGAAGCCTCGGGGGCCGTCGTCTCGGCCGGCGCCTCGGTGGTGGCGCCCGGGTCGGTGCCCACGACCGTCGAACCGGTGCCGGTCGCGTCGTCGCCGAGGGTGAAGGGCTCGTCGGCCAGCACCTTCGCGAACAGGGCGTCGGCCAGATCGGTCACCGGCACCACCTTGTTCGGGTAGTCGACCGAGTCGCCCGACGGGTACTGCACGAAGACGATGTTGTTGAGGTCGACGTCTTTCAGCGTGAGCGCGAGCGACACCATCGAGTCGGCGCTCGCGAGCGAGCTCGAGAGCTGGATGTTCTGGGCCGCCGCGTTGGCGAGGCCGTAGAGCTTCGAGATGTCGGTGAGGGTGTTGGCGCTCTTCAGCGTGCGGGCCATCGACGAGAGGTACTGCTGCTGCGAGGCGATGCGCGAGAGGTCGCTGCCGTCGCCCACGCCGTGACGGTTGCGCAGGAACGCGAGCGCCATCTGGCCCTCGATCACGCTGGTGCCGGCCGGCAGGTCGAGCCCGGAGTCGGTGTCGAGGATGGGCTCCACCAGGCACACGGGCACGCCGCCGATGGCGTTCGTCATCTCGATCACGCCGTTGAACGACGTGGCGGCGGCGTAGTTGATGTCGAGCCCGGTGAGGTTCTCGATGGTCGAGTTGACGCAGGCGAGCCCGCCGCGGCTGAACGCCTCGTTGAGCGGCTGGGCGCTCATGGCGTCGAAGACCTCGCCCGTGGTGGGGTCGGTGCACTCCGGATGCGCGATGACGAGGTCGCGCGGAAAGCTCACGACCACCGCGTTCTTGTGATCGGCCGACACGTGCAGAAGGATGTTGACGTCGTTGAGGGTGGCATCGCGCTCGCCGAAGCTGTCGCCCTGGTTCGGGTCGTTGTCGGTGCCGACGACGAGCAGGTTGAAGCCGCCCTCGAACGCGCCGAGCAGCGGGGGCGCCGGCGGAGCGTCTTCGCCGCCCGAGATGTCGACGGCGTTCGCGCTCACCTGCTGGGCGAGGTTGTTGATCGCATAGGCGGCGACCGAGCCGACGCTCACGAGAGCGACCGCCAGAACGACCGCGAGCGTCTTCAGGATGGCGCCGAAGGCCGACGGGGTGCGCTGACGGCCGTGCCGAACGGGCGTGGCGTGGTGTCGCCTCGGGCGTCGAGCGGTGTCGTTCAAATGGGTGTCCTTCGTGCGGTGAGCGGGCGGCATCCGTTTCGCCGGTCGATCCTAGCCGACGCATTCTGCAATCCACCGGGGGTTTTCCCAGGGTGCGCTGAGGGCAACTCGGGCGGATTCGGCCGAGTTGCGCCGAAGTGACCACGCGCTGCGCGCTGTAGGTCACTTCGGCGCAACTCAACGAGGGAGACGGGAGGGGGAAGCGGGGGCCCCCTTGCGGGGGGTGCTAAACCGGTATAGGTTTTACTAAACCGGTTCAGACCGGATACGACTCGATGGCGAGCGCGCTCGTCGTCGAAGAACCGGGAGGCCGACGATGAAGCGGAAAGCGACCATCAACGACGTCGCCAAGGCCGCCGGCGTGAGCAAGGGCCTGGTGTCGTTCGCTCTCAACGACCGGCCCGGGGTGTCGGCCGAGAACCGCGATCGCATCCGCGACATCGCCCAGGCGCTCGACTACCGGCCCAGCGTCAGCGCGCGCTCGCTGTCAACGCGCACCTCCTACGCGCTCGGCCTCGTGATCGCCCGCGACCCCGAGATCCTCGGCGCCGACCCGTTCTTCCCGTCGTTCATCGCGGGGGTGGAGCGGGTGTTCCTGCACGAGGGGCGGGCGCTGGTGCTGAGCGTCGTCGGCGACGAGCAGCACGAGGCCACGGTCTACCGCACCCTCGCGGCCGATGCCCGCGTCGACGGCGTCTTCCTCACCGACCTGCGGCACGACGACCCGCGCATCCCGCTGCTGCACGAACTCGGGATGCCGGCGGTCACGCTCGGGCGCCCCGAGGGCGGTGCCGGGTCCGAGCCGCGCCCGTTCCCCGTGGTCACGCTCGACGACACCCCGGGCATCGTCGCCGTCACCCAGCACCTCATCGACCTCGGACACCGCCGCATCGCGCACGTCATCGGCCCGCACCGCATGCTGCACGCCAGCCGCCGCAACGCCGCCTTTGCCCAGACACTCGCCGCGGCGGGCCTGCCGGCCGACCTCGTGGTCGAGACCGACTTCACGGCCGAGCAGGGCGCATCCGCCACCGGCCGGCTGCTCGACCTGGCCGACCGCCCTACCGCGATCGTCTACGGCAACGACCCGATGGCGATCGCCGGCATCGGGCTGGCCCACGAACGCGGACTACGCCTGCCCGACGACCTCTCCATCACCGGGTTCGACGATTCCGAGCTCGCCCGCTACGTCTATCCGGCACTCACCTCGGTGCGCACCGACCCCTTGCGCTGGGGCGAGGCCGCCGCGCGGGTGCTGCTGCAGCTCGTCGCCGAGGGCAGCGCCGCCGACGTCGATCTCGAACCCGCGCGCGTCGTGACGCGCGCCTCGACCGGGCCCGCACCGCGAGCCTGACCATCCGCGGCGTCACCGCCGCCACCGAAAGGAGCAACACCGTGCAGAAGACCTCAGTGACGAGGAAGAAGCGCGTGATGGCAGTCGCCGTGGCAGCCATCGCCGGCCTCAGCCTCGCAGCCTGCTCAGGCGGCGGAGGAGGCAGCTCGTCGAGCGACCTCACCGCCACCGGGCCCATCACCGTCTGGTATTCCAACAACGCCACCGAACTCGAGTGGGGCAAGCAGATGGTCGAGGCCTGGAACGCCGAGAACCCCGATCAGAAGGTGACCGGGCAGGAGATCCCCGCCGGCAAGTCGAGCGAAGAGGTCATCGGCGCCGCCATCACCGCCGGCAACGCGCCGTGCCTGGTGCTCAACACCGCGCCGAGCGCCGTGGGCCAGTTCGAGAAGCAGGGCGGTCTCGTGAACCTCTCCGACTTCGACGACGGGGCCTCCTACATCGAAGAGCGTTCCGGCGACATCGCCGCGCAATACCAGAACGCCGACGGCGACTACTTCCAGTTCCCGTGGAAGGCCAACCCCGTGGTGATCTTCTACAACAAAGACCTGTTCGCCCAGGCCGGCCTCGACCCCGAGAACCCGAAGCTGTCGACCTACGACGACTTCATCGCCACCTCGAAGACGCTGGTCGACTCGGGCGTCGCGCCCTTCGCCATCCAGCCCGCCCCGACGAGCGAGTTCTTCCAGATGCAGTTCGACTTCATGCCGCTGTACGCGGCGGCGACCGGCGGGAAGCAGATCGTCGAAGACGGCAAGGCCACCTTCGCCGACGACGCCGGCTACGAGGTGGCCCAGTTCTGGCGCGACCTCTACGACCAGAAGCTCGCCGGCCAGGAGCAGTACCAGGGCGACGCCTTCGCCGACGGCCAGGCCGCCATGGCGATCGTGGGGCCGTGGGCCATCTCGGTCTACGACGGCGTGAACTTCGGCTCGGTGCCGGTTCCGACCCCCGAGGCCACCGACCCCGCCGACATCTGGACCTTCAGCGACGCCAAGAACATCGGCCTCTTCAGCGCGTGCGAGAACAAGGGCACCGCCTGGAACGTTCTGAAGTTCGCGACCAGCGAGGATCAAGACGGAAAGTTCCTCGAGACCACCGGCCAGATGCCGTTGCGCCAAGACCTGCCGACCGTGTACGCCGACTACTTCGCCGCGAACCCGGCCTACGTGCCGTTCGGCGATCTGGCCAGCCGCACCACCGAGGTTCCGAGCGGACCCAACACGGTTCAGATCATGCAGACCTTCCGTGACGCCTGGGGCAAATCGGTGATCTTCGGCGAGGGTGACGTCGAGACGTCGCTGGATGACGCCGCCGCCACGATCGACGACCTCGCGACCCAGCCCTGAGCCGATGACCACCATCGTCACACCGCCCCGGGCTCCGGCGCCTGAGAGCGCTGGAGCCCCCGGGCCCCACGCCAAACGTTCACTGCGGCACCGCATCTTCGGGCGCCAGCCGCTCGGTCTGCTGTTCAGCTCGCCCTATCTGGTGTTCGTTCTCGCCGTGTTCGCGTTCCCGATCGTGTATTCGGTCTGGATCTCGTTCCACGACTTCTTCTTCGCCGCCCCCGGCGCGAACCCCGAACGGCCCTTCGTCGGGCTCGACAACTACATCTACGCGTTCAGCAACCCGGCGGTCATCCGTTCGTTCGGCAACGTCGGCATCTTCCTGCTGATCAACGTGCCGCTCACGGTGGTGCTGTCACTGCTGCTCGCGTCGGCGCTCAACAAGGTCGTTCACTTCCGCACGTTCCTGCGGGTCAGCTTCTACGTTCCCTACGTCACGGCGAGCGTGGCGGTGGTGGCCGTGTGGTTGTTCCTGTTCAACGGCAACGGGCTGGTGAACTCGCTGCTCGGGCCGTTCGCGCCCGACCCCTCGTGGCTCATCAACGAGAACCTGGCCATGCCGGTGATCGCGATCTACGTCACCTGGAAGCAGCTGGGCTTCTACATCCTGCTCTACCTGGCGGCTCTGCAGAACGTGCCGAAAGAGCTCTACGAGTCGGCGTCGACCGACGGCGCCGGCGCCGTGCGCAAGTTCTTCTCGGTCACGGTGCCGGGCGTTCGGCCCGCGACCCTGCTGGTGCTGCTCGTCTCCACGGTGACGGGCGCGAACCTCTTCACCGAGCCCTACCTGCTGACGGGCGGCGGCGGCCCCAACGGCGCGTCGGCCTCGCCGGTGCTGCTGATGTATCAGCTCGGCATCCAGCAGGGCCAACCGGATGTCGCATCCGCCATCGGTGTCGTGCTCGTGATCGGCGTGCTCATCATCGCGTTCGTGCAGAACCGATTCGTGGGGGAGAGGGACTCATGACCACCACCCGGAGACAGCGTGCTACCGGCATCCGTCACCCCCGGCCGAGCGGATGGTCGCGCACACAGTCGATCCTGCGGGGCGTCGTGCTGACGCTCGGGGCACTCGTGTTCCTGTTCCC
This sequence comes from Herbiconiux daphne, assembly GCF_024979295.1. GTDB lineage: Bacteria > Actinomycetota > Actinomycetes > Actinomycetales > Microbacteriaceae > Herbiconiux > Herbiconiux daphnes. The sequence continues at coordinate 10,365 of NZ_JANLCJ010000010.1, forward strand.
CTTCTATTACATGATCGTCGGGGCGCTGCAGAAAGACCCCGACCCCACCATCGCCGGGGCGTTCCCCAACCCGGCGAACCTCACCCTCGACAACTTCGTCAACGTGAACGACCGCATCAACCTGGCGTCGGGGCTCGTGAACTCGGGCATCTTCACCGGGGGAGTGCTGCTGTGCACCGTGATCTTCGGCGTGCTGGTGGGCTATGCGCTCGCCATGCTGAAGTGGCGGGGAGCCCGAGCGACCTTCGCGCTGGCGCTGCTGGTGCAGGTCATCCCGTTCCAGCTGCTGCAGATTCCGCTCTACGTGCTGATCGCGCGCGACTACGGGCTCGCCGACACGCACGTGGGCATGATCCTGCCGTTCGCCATCAACTCCACGGCGGTGATCATCTTCCGGCAGTACTTCCTGCAGCTGCCGAAAGAGTTGTTCGAGGCCGCCCGCATCGACGGCGCGGGCGAGCTCAGGCTGCTCTGGAGCGTGGCGCTGCCGCTCGTGCGACCCGCGCTCGTGACGGCGGTGCTGCTGACCTTCATCGGGCCGTGGAACGAGTTCCTCTGGCCGTTCCTCATCACGAAGGATGCCGCCCTGCAACCGCTGGCCGTGTCTCTCGCGAATTACATCTCAACGGTCGCCGCGTCGGCCGACAACCCGTTCGGTGCGATCCTCGCCGGCGCGGTGGTGCTGGCCGCCCCGGTGGTCGTGCTGTTCATCGTGTTCCAGCGCTACTTCGTCTCGAACGACCTCGGATCAGGAGTGAAAGGATAGACATGACCTCCGCAACCACCACCACCGTTCCCTACCGACTCGAGCGCGCCGGCATCGTGATGCAACCCGAGCCGGGCAACGAGCTCGAGGCCGAGGGAGTGCTGAACCCGGCGAGCGGCCGAACCCCCGAGGGTGACCTCTACCTGCTCCCGCGGCTCGTGGCCACCGGGAACGTGTCGCGCGTCGGGCTCGTCCGGGTCGTGATCGACGACGGCGTGCCCGTAGGCGTCGAGCGCGAGGGCGTGGTGCTCGAGCCCGACCGCGGTTTCGAGCGCGGTGCCCACAACGCCGGGGTCGAAGACCCGCGGGTCACCTTCATCCCGTCGCTCGGCCTGCACGTGATGACCTACGTGGCCTACGGCCCCCTCGGGCCGCGCACCGCGATCGCCGTGTCGAGCGATCTGCGCGAGTGGCGACGGCTCGGCCCCGTGACGTTCTCCTACGATGACGCGCTCGACATCGATCTCAACCTGTTCCACAACAAGGACACCGTGTTCTTTCCCGAGCAGGTCGTGGCGCCCGACGGCACGCTCTCCTACGCGGTGCTGCACCGGCCGATGTGGGATCTCGGCGAGACGAAGCCCGGTGAGGGCGTGCGGGTGCCCGCCGGCATCACCGATCAGCGGCAGAGCATCTGGATCAGCTACGTTCCCGTCTCGGCCGTCGAGCGCGACCTGTCGGAGCTGACGCGGTGGACCAGGCACCGCTTCCTGGCCGGGCCCGAGTTCACCTTCGAGGAGCTCAAGATCGGCGGCGGCCCCGCGCCGTTGCGGGTGCCCGAGGGCTGGCTGCTCATCCACCACGGAGTGACCGGCACCATCGACAGCGCGTTCTCGCAGCAGCAGAAGGTGAACTACGCGGCCGGCGCCATCCTGCTCGACGGCGACGACCCGTCGAAGGTCATCGCCCGCACCGCGGAGCCGCTGCTCGCGCCCGAGACCGACGACGAGCGCAGCGGCATCGTGCCGAACGTGGTGTTCCCCACGGCGATCGAGCAGATCGACGGGCAGCACTTCGTGTTCTACGGCATGGCCGACTCCAAGATCGGGGTCGCGCGCCTCGTGCGCACCTGACCAGGGTTCCGCTGAGTTGCGCCGAAGTGACCACGCGCTGCGCGCTGTGGGTCACTTCGGCGCAACTCAACGGGGAGGGGCAGACTGGGCGCATGCCGGAGACGATCGTGGGCGATCGGGTCACGCTGCTGCCCGTCGCGACCGAGGACGTCGGCGAGTTGCGGCGCATCCGCTTGACTCCCGAGGTGGCGGCACGGTGGGGTCGTGACGGCACCGCGCCACCGTGGCCGTTCGACGACCCCGAGGCGGTGGTGTTCACCGTGCGGGTGGGTGGCCGCACCGGCCCCATCGCGGGCATGATCCAGTACAGCGAAGAGAACGACCCCGACTACCGGCACGCGTCGATCGACATCTTCCTCGACCCTGCCGTGCACGGCCGCGGGCTCGGGCGCGATGCGGTGCACGCGCTCGCGACCCATCTCATCCGGGTGCGGGGGCACCACCGGCTCACCATCGACCCGGCGGCCGACAACGAGGCCGCGATCCGGGCCTATGCGGCAGCGGGGTTCCGGCCGGTGGGGTGATGCGGCGCTACGAGCGCGACACGTCGGGCGAGGGCTGGCACGACGCGCTGCTCATGGACCTGCTGGCCGACGAGCTGCCGTGACGGTCGGGGCTGTGACGCTCGAACTCAGGGCTCGGGCCGCTGTCGCCCGTTCTCAGAGTTCGGACTCGACCGGCTCAGGGTTCAGCAGGTCGGCGACCGACGCGAGGATCTCGTCGGGCCTGAACGGGTATTTGTCGATCTCGGCCTGGTCGCTGATGCCCGTCATCACGAGGATCGTGTGCAGCCCCGCCTCGATGCCGGCCACGACATCGGTGTCCATGCGGTCGCCGATCATGCCCGTGTTCTCGGAGTGGGCGCCGATGCGATTCATCGCCGAGCGGAACATCATCGGGTTCGGCTTGCCCACCACATAGGGCTCCTTGCCCGTCGCCTTCGTGATGAGCGCGGCGATGGCGCCGGTGGCCGGCAGCGGCCCGTCGGCACTCGGGCCTGTGGCATCCGGATTCGTCACGATGAACCGCGACCCCGCGCCGATCAGCCGGATCGCCTTCGTGATGGCGTCGAACGAGTAGTTGCGGGTCTCGCCGACCACCACGTAGTCGGGCGCCGTCTCGGTCATGATGAAACCGGCTTCGTGCAGGGCCGTGGTGATGCCGGCTTCGCCGATGACGAAGGCGCTGCCGCCCGGGATCTGGTCTTTCAAGAAGGTGGCGGTGGCGAGGGCCGAGGTCCAGATGAACTCCTCGGGCACTTCGAGGCCGGATGCCCGCAGCCGAGCGCTCAGATCGCGCGGGGTGAAGATGGAGTTGTTGGTGAGCACGAGGTAGGGCTTGCCCTCGTCGCGCCACTGCTGCAGCAGTTCGGCCGCCCCGGTGATGGGGTGGTTCTCGTGCACGAGAACGCCGTCCATGTCGGTGAGCCAGCATTCGATCTCGTCGCGACGCGCCATGGTGATCTCCTACTCCCGCGTTCGTTCCAGAGTACAGGGGCGGCTTGGCGGGAGCGGGGGGCAACGATGCGTGGGCTGTGCGACGGCCTGGATAGAGTTCTCGGATCGGGTCGGGTCGGGCCGCGCGCCCGCGTCGTTCAAGGGGGACACATGCTGCATCCGGTGGTCGGCAACAGGCGGGTCGTCGTAGGCACGGCTCTGCTGGCGGCGCTGCTGGGCGCGCTGGCGGGGGTCGCCGGATGCTCGGCGCCGGCGGAGACGCCCGCCACGGTGGCCGCGAGCCCGGTCGCGGCCTCGCCCGCGGCATCCGCTCAGCCGATCGAGCAGGTCGTGCCGCTCGACCCGCTGGCCGAGCCGCTCGTGCAGGTGGGGCACTCGCTCGTGACGGGGTCGGAGGGATTCGCGCCGGTCGAGGCGCGCACCCGGCTCGACATGGCGACCGCCGCGCTCGAGGCCGACGTGCAGGTGGTGCAGCTCTCGATGGCCGGTGGTCCGGCCGCGAGTCAGGCCGACCCGCCGGTCGACGAGGCCCGCATCGCCGCCGACATCGCCGCGGTCTACGACGCCGTGCACGCGGTGCGGGTGGCTGTGGTGGAGACGGCCGTGCAGGTGGTGAACGTCGACGCTCCGGATGCCGCGGCGGCGGTGCGCGACGAGCTCTACCTCGCCATCGTCGACCAGCAGGCGCAGACGGCGGCGACCGATGACACGGCGCGCCAGGTGCTCGAACTCGTGCGGAAGATCCGGGCGGCGCAGGATTCGCAGGCGGAGTGGGTGGCCGCGCAGGCGGCGGCGGAGGAGGCCGGGTCGCAGGGCGCGGGCGGGTCGTCGGGCGGTTCGGAAGATTCAGGCGGATCGGGCGCGTCGGACGTGCGGCCGGTGCCGATCGCGCCCTTGCCCAAGACGGAGTGCCACTTCGACGAGAACATGCAGCCGGTGTGCACGACGTCGTGAGGTAGCCGGTTTGTGTCAATCCGACTTTAAGGGTTATAGTCGTACTTACCTTTAGAGTCGCTGCGGCGACGCCTCCGAACATGCTTCGCGAACGGGCGACAAATGACCGAGAAGACCACCGACGCCAGCGTCACGCTCGCCGTGTCGACGGTCATCTTCGCGTTGCGACCCGACCGGCCCACCGACCTGCCGTCGTTGTGGCTGCCGCTCGTGCGGCGCATCCGGCCGCCCTATGACGGGCAGTGGGCGCTGCCCGGTGGCCCGTTGCGGGCCGACGAAGATCTCGAGGCCTCGGCCGCCCGCACGCTCGCGGCCACCACGGCGCTGACGCCCAGCTACCTCGAGCAGCTCTATGCGTTCGGCACGCTCGACCGTTCACCGCTCGAGCGCATCACGGCGAAGGCGCTGGGCCTGACCGAGCGGGTGGTCTCGATCGTCTACTGGGCGCTGGTGAACCCCGATCAGGTGGTGCAGTCGGGCAACGCGAGCGAGAACGTCGCCTGGTTCTCGGTCGACGACCTGCCCGACCTCGCGTTCGACCACGACGTCATCGTCGAATACGCGCTGTGGCGGTTGCGCAACAAGGTGGAATACAGCCGCATCGCGCACGCCTTCCTCGGCGACACGTTCACCCTCGCCGAGTTGCGCGAGGTGCACGAGGCGGTGCTCGGGCGCTCGCTCGATCCGGCGAACTTCCGCCGGCAGATCGAGTCGGCGAACGCGGTGGTGCCCACGGGCAAGCGCGTCACGGGCACGAGCTATCGCCCGCCCAAGCTCTACCGCTACAACCAGGCCATCGAGCCGATCGACCGAGGGCCGCTTCCCGGCGCACGCCAGCCGCTGCCCGCCGCAAGAAAGCTGGAATCATGAGCACCTCCACCCTGTCGGTCGACGCCGAGATCACGCTCATCACCGCCGGCAGCCCCGGCGTCACCGGTTCGACCTGCACGCCCGAGCTGGCCGAGGGCCCCTGGGTGTTCGACCTGCAGCCGGCGCCCTCCTACGGCCCCGGGGCCTCGATGGCCGACCCGATCCCCTCCGACACCCCGCGGCAAGGTCAGCTTCCCGACGACTACAAGACGGCGTCGAAGCTCGAACTCGACGTGCGTATCCGGGCTGCCAAGAAGACGCTGGGCGACCGGGTGGTGGTGCTCGGCCACTTCTATCAGCGCGACGAGGTGGTGCAGTACGCCGACTTCGTGGGCGACTCGTTCCAGTTGGCCAACGCGGCGAAGGCGAAGCCCGAGGCCGAGGCGATCGTGTTCTGCGGCGTGCACTTCATGGCCGAGACGGCCGACATCCTCGCGGGGCCGGCCCAGGCGGTCATCCTCCCGAACCTCGCGGCGGGTTGCTCGATGGCCGACATGGCCGACATCGACTCGGTCGAAGAGGCCTGGGCCCAGCTCGCCGAGCTCTACGGAACCGAGCCGGATGCCTCGGGTCGCGTTCCGGTGATCCCGGTGACCTACATGAACTCCTCGGCGGCACTCAAAGGGTTCTGCGGCGAGCACGGCGGCATCGTCTGCACGTCGTCGAATGCGGCGACGGTGCTCGAGTGGGCCTTCGCGCGCGGCCAGCGCGTGCTGTTCTTTCCCGACCAGCACCTCGGCCGCAACACCGCCAAGGCCATGGGGGTGCCGCTCGAGCGCATGCCGATGTGGAACCCGCGCAAGGCGCTCGGCGGCAACGACGAGCAGGGGCTGCTCGACGCGCAGGTCATCCTGTGGCACGGCTTCTGCTCGGTGCACAAGCGCTTCACGGTCGCCCAGATCGAGAAGGCGCGCGCCGAGCACCCCGACGTGCGCGTGATCGTGCACCCCGAGTGCCCCATGCCGGTCGTCGACGCCGCCGACGAATACGGCTCGACCGACTACATCACGAAGGCCATCGCGGCGGCGCCGGCCGGCTCCACCTTCGCCATCGGCACCGAGATCAATCTCGTGCAGCGGCTCGCCAACGACTATCCGCAGCACACCATCTTCTGCCTCGACGACGTCATCTGCCCCTGCTCGACGATGTACCGCATCCACCCCGGCTACCTCGCCTGGGTGCTCGAAGAACTCGTGGCGGGCCGCGTGGTCAACCAGATCACGGTGGCCGACGACGTGGCGGTGCCGGCCCGGGTGGCCCTCGAGCGCATGCTGGCGGCGCGACCATGAGCAGCGCCGTGCGCCGGATGTCGATCGTCATCGTCGGCAGCGGCGTGGCGGGCCTCGTCACCGCGCTCGCCCTCGGCGACCGCCACGACGTCACGGTCGTCACCAAGTCGACGATCGACGAGGGCAACACGCGCTACGCCCAGGGCGGCATCGCGGCGGCGGTGATGCCGGGCGACTCCGTCGAGTCGCACATCGCCGACACCCTCGTGGCCGGCGCCGGGCTGAGCGACCCCGAGGCGGTGCGCGTGCTCTGCACCGAGGGTCCTGACCGCATCCGCGATCTCATTCGCTGGGGCGTCGAGTTCGACCGCGAGAACGGCGACCCGGATGCCGGCTTCGACGCCGGGCTCGAGGGGGCGCACTCGTTCCACCGCATCCTGCACGCGGGTGGCGACGCCACCGGCTACGAGGTCGAGCGGGCGCTCGTGCGAGCGGTGCGCGGCACGGCGGCGCGCGTGCTCGAGCAGGCGTTCGTGGTGGATCTCGTGGTGGGCGGGCGTGCCGGTGCCGGCACCGGGGGCGCGCCTGCCGTCACCGGCGTCACCGTGCTGCGAGACGGCGTGCTCGAGACGATCGCGGCCGACGCCGTGGTGCTCGCGAGTGGCGGCATCGGGCAGCTCTATCCGCACACGACGAATCCGTCGGTCACCACGGGCGACGGCGCGGCCGCGGCCCTGCGGGCAGGCGCGGTGCTGGCCGACGTGGAGTTCGTGCAGTTCCACCCCACGGCGCTGGCGGTGCCGGGGTCGTTCCTCGTCTCGGAGGCCGTGCGGGGCGACGGTGCCGTGCTGCGCAATTCCCGTGGCGAGCGCTTCATGCTGCACGAGCATCCGCTGGCCGAGCTGGCGCCCCGAGATATCGTGGCCCGCGCGATCGCGGCCGAGATGACGGCGACGGGCGCACCGGTGCTGCTCGACGCCACCGCCCTCGGAGCCGACGAACTCGAACGCCGCTTTCCCACGATCTCGGCGGCCAGCCGCGAGCACGGTTTCGACTGGAGCCGCGAGCCCGTGCCGGTGGCGCCCGCTGCGCACTACTGGATGGGCGGGGTGGCCACCGACCTCGACGCCCGCACCTCGGTCGCGGGGCTCTTCGCCGTCGGCGAGGTCTCGTGCACCGGCGTGCACGGCGCGAACCGCCTGGCGTCGAACTCGCTGCTCGAGTCGCTCGTGTTCGCCCACCGTGCTGCCGCGGCCATCGACGCCGACGCGCAGATTTCGGCCGATGCCGGTGACGGTAGTGACGCGGGTGTCGGTTCACGCCCGTGGCGTGGGCTCGCCAACTCGCAGCCGCTCACCCCGGCACCGCGCGGTGACGCGACAGAGACCGATCCCGTCACGACCGAGCCGACACGCGCCGAGCTCCACGCGGTTCTGTGGCAGAGCGCGGGGGTGCACCGCGATGCCGACGGGCTCCGCGCTGCTCGAGCGACGTTGGCCGGTTGGCACATCCCGGTCGATCCCGTGCAGCCCGTCGACCCGGGCGACCTCGCGACCGGCATCGAGCGCCTCGAGACCGCCAACCTGCTGCAGCTCGCCCGCGTGCTGGTGGATGCCGCGCTCGCGCGCGAAGAATCCCGGGGTGCCCACTACCGGGCCGACCACCCGCAGGCCGATGCCGCTTTCGCGCACCATCTGACCGTCGCGGCATCCGAGACGCCCCGCATCGCTGCGCGCGAGCGCGCGGTGGCCCGGGCGGCCATCCAGTCCACGGCGATCCGTCCGGCCGCGATCCCTCCGGCAGCGGTCACTCCGGCCGCGATCCATCTGCCGGCGGTTGCTCCGGCCGCGATCCGTCCAGCCGCGGCCCCTCCCGCCGCGGTCCAACCGGCAGCGGCCGCTGCCGCGACGACCCACCAGAAAGTGACGGCGAGCGCCTGATGCTCCTCACCCCGCAGTTGCTCGACGACGTCATCTCGCGCGCGCTCGCCGAAGACGCCCCCTGGGGCGACATCACGTCCGAACTGCTCATCCCCGCCGAGGCGACCATCGACGCCGCCCTCGTCGCGCGCGAGCCCGGCGTGTTGAGCGGGGGAGCCGTCTTCGCCGCGGTCATGACGGCGGTCGACGCCGCTGTCGTCACCGAGCTGCTCATCGGCGACGGCGACCGCTTCTCGGCGGGGGATGTGCTCGCCACAGTGAGCGGCCGGGCGCGCAGCGTTCTGCGGGCCGAGCGCGTCGCCCTCAACCTCGTGCAGCGCATGAGCGGAATCGCGACCCTCACGGCAGACTATGTCGCCCAGGTGGCGGAAACCTCGGCCCGCATCGCCGACACCCGCAAGACCACGCCCGGCCTCAGAGCCCTCGAGCGCCAGGCGGTTCGCGACGGCGGCGGCCACAACCACCGGTTCTCGCTGTCGGATGCCGTGCTGGCCAAAGACAACCACCTCGCGGTGCTCGCGGCACAGCACGCCGGTGACGTCGCCGCCGCCCTGCGCGCGGTGCGCGCCCAGCTCTCGCACACCACCCACCTTGAGGTCGAGGTCGACCGCATCGACCAGATCGAGCCCGTGCTGGCGGGTGGAGTCGACACGATCATGCTCGACAACTTCTCGCTCGACGACCTCCGCGACGCAGTCGCGCTGATCGCCGGGCGCGCCACGATCGACGCCAGCGGCGGGGTGAACCTCGACACCGTGGCCGGCATCGCCGCTACGGGGGTCGACATCATCTCGGTGGGCGCCCTCACCCACAGCGTTCGCGCGCTCGATCTCGGTCTCGACGTCGCGTTCACCGCGGCTCCGGCCTGACACCCCGGAACCTCCCGTGATCTACCTCGACTCCGCCGCCACCACGCCGGTCAGGCGTGACGTGCTCGAAGCCATGTGGCCCTATCTCACAGGCGACTTCGGCAACCCGTCGAGCCATCACGGCGTCGGCGAGTCAGCAGCCCGGGCCCTCACCCAGGCCCGGCGCAGGGTGGCCGACTGGCTCGGCTGCCGCGCGAGCGAGATCGTGTTCACCTCGGGGGGCACCGAGGCCGACAACCTCGCCATCAAGGGCATCGCCCTCGCCGCTCCGCGCGGCCGGCACATCGTGCTGAGTGCCATCGAGCATCCGGCGGTGGTCGAGTCGGTCGATCATTTGCGACGGCTGCACGGGTTCGAGGTCACGGTCGTTCCCGTCGATCACCACGGGCTCGTCTCGGCGGCCGACTTCGCGTCGGCGCTCCGCCCCGACACCACCCTCGCCACGATCATGCTCGCCAACAACGAGATCGGCACGATGCAGCCGATCGCCGCGCTGGCCGAGATCGCCCACGCCTCCGGAGTGCCGTTCCACACCGATGCCGTGCAGGCCGCGGGCTGGCTCGACGTGCGGCTCGACACGCTCGGGGTCGACGCCCTGAGCGTGTCGGGTCACAAACTCGGTGCCCCGAAGGGCGTCGGCGTGCTCGCCGTGCGCCAGCGCCTGCGGCTCGAACCGGTCGTGCACGGCGGGGGCCAGGAGCGCGGCCACCGCTCCGGCACCGAGAACGTCGCCTTCGCGGTGGGGTTCGCCGCCGCCGTCGCGGCCACCGAACCCGAGCGCCTCCAGGCGGCCGCCCGCACCACCCGGTTGCGCGACGACTTCATCGGGGCGGTGCTGGCCGATGTTCCGGGTGCGATGCTCACGGGGCATCCGGTCGACCGCCTGCCCTCGGTCGCATCGTTCTGCTTTCCCGGAACAAGCGGTGAGGCGGTGCTGCTGCAGCTCGAGGAGCGCGGCATCACGGTGTCGAGCGGCTCGGCCTGCGCGGCCGGCAGCGACGACCCGTCGCCGGTGCTGCTCGCCCTCGGCATCGCCCCCCAGGTCGCCCAGACCGCCGTGCGCTTCACCCTCACGCCCACGACCACCGCCGACGAACTCGCCCAGACGGTGCGATCGCTCGTCGAGGCGGTGGCGGATGTCGCGTCCCTGAGGTGATCCGCCGTGCCGCGCCGGTCGCCGCCGGGCGTTCACCGGTCGGCAACGTCGGAGTCATCGGGGAGTCGTAGTCTCGCCGGGTGTCCGAGCAGCTCCACCCTTTCGACGTCGCCGAGGCGCGCCGCGTGCTCGACCTGGTCACGCGGTCGCAGACCGCCCGGCTGGCTTTCATCGCCGCCTACGACGGTCCGGGTGACGCGGTGGGCGTGTTGAGGAACCACCTCGCTCGACTCGACGATCCCGCCGCCAACGCCGCCGATCGGGCGCACCGCGAGCACCTCGCCGAGGCGGCTTTCGCCCGCCCGGCCACGAAGGCCGAGTCCAAGGCCGCCGACCGCGCGCTCGCGGTCTTCAGCGCCGCCGACGCGCAACGGGCCAGGGAACTGCTCGGGCTGGTCCCCGCATTCGCCGCGGTGGCACCGTGGCTCGGCAGCGCGCACGCTCCCGGGGCCTGAGCGCTCGTGCCTGGCGGCTGGTCCGACTCTCAGGCGGTGACCCAGATGGCGTCGAGCGCCGCCGGAGCGATTCCCACGGTCTCGCCCGGCGCAGCACCGCCGACGAGAAGGGCCGGCGTGTCGCCGCCCGTCACCCTCACCCGCGTGCCCGGCACCACGCCGCGCTCGCCGAGCGTGCGCAGCAGCGAGGGGTCGCGGTCGCTGATCCGCACCACCCGGCCCTCGTGACCGTCGGCGGCATCCGCCAGCACGATCGCGTCGAATCGCGGAACCACGCCGGCCGCCGACGGGATGGGGTCGCCGTGCGGATCCTGCACCGGATGCCCCAGCCGCTCGTCGATGGCGTCGAGCAGGCGATCGCTGATCGAGTGCTCGAGCACTTCGGCCTCGTCGTGAACCTCGTGCCAGGCGTAGCCCATCTCCCGCACGAGCCACGTCTCGATCAGCCGGTGTCGCCGCAGCACCCCCATCGCCCGCATGCGCCCGTCGGCGGTCAGCGTCAGCGGGCCGTAGGGCACATGGGTGATGAGCCCGGAGGCCGCGAGCTTCTTCACCATCTCGGTCACCGATGACGGCGCCACCCCGAGCCGCGCGGCGAGCACCGAGGGACTGATCGGATCAGGCTGCCACTCCGTGTGGGCGTAGATCGTCTTGAGGTAGTTCTCGGCCGCGATGTCCTGGCCCGCGGTGCTGCGGGGCAGAGCGGGGGGTGTGGTCATGGTCGTTCCAGTTTAGGGCGTGGCCCCGTGGAGCCCCCGAGTGCTGCAAGCTGCTTCCGCCACTTGGGTGGGCGGTCGATCGGTGCTAATTTTTAGGCATGCCTAAAAGTGCGGTGCGGCCGGGAGCGCCGAAAGCCTCCACCGCGCGACGACGGGGCAGGGCGACGCCGGGCACCACGCGTCTCGGCCTCCCTGGCGCCCGGCCCCGGTGGTGGCACACCATCGCGATGTTCGGCCCGGCCTTCGTGGCCTCCATCGCCTACGTCGATCCCGGCAACGTGGCCGCCAACCTCACGTCGGGCGCCCAGTACGGCTACCTTCTGGTCTGGGTGCTCGTTCTGGCCAATGCAATGGCCGTGCTCATCCAATACCAGTCCGCGAAACTCGGAATCGTCACCGGCCAGACGCTTCCCGAGCACGTCGGCGCCCGAACCCGGCCGTGGGGCCGGCGTGCCTACTGGGTGCAGGCCGAGATCGTGGCGGCCGCCACCGACATCGCCGAAGTGCTGGGCGGGGCCATCGCCCTCAACCTGCTGTTCGGCGTGCCGCTCGTGATGGGCGGCGTGATCGTGGGGATCGTCTCGATGGTGCTCCTCCTCGTGCAGAACGCCCGCCGGCAACGCACCTTCGAACTCATGATCATGGGATTGCTGGCGGTCATCGCCTTCGGCTTCCTGGCCGGCGTCTTCGTCTCGCACGTCGACTGGTTCGCCGCCGCCGACGGACTGGTGCCCCGCTTCGAGGGCGCCCCCACGGTGCTGCTCGCGGCGAGCATGCTGGGCGCCACCGTCATGCCGCACGCGATCTATCTGCACTCGGCACTGGCCCGCGACCGGCACCACGTCGAGTTCGCGGCCCACGCCGAGCGAACCGACTTCACGGGCGACTCCCTGCGGCCGCGTGGGGAGGAGCAGAGCGCAACCGAAGCGCCTGGCGCGCCAGTGCAACCCAGCTCCTCCCGAATCGCCTCGCCCACGCGCCTGCGCCTGCTGCTGCGCGCCACCCGCGGCGATGTCGTCATCGCCCTGCTGCTGGCCGGCGCCGTCAACATCGCCATGCTGCTGCTCGCCGCCTCGAGCCTGCGCGGGGTCGACGGAACCGACACCATCCCCGGCGCCTACGTCGCCATCCAGTCGGCACTCGGCCCCACGATCGCCACCATCTTCGCCGTCGGCCTGCTCGCGTCGGGCCTCGCCTCCACCTCGGTGGGCGCCTACGCGGGCTCGGTCATCATGAAGGGCCTGCTCCGCATCCGGGTGCCCGTCGTGGCCCGCCGGGTCGTCACGCTCATCCCCGCCCTGATCGTGCTCGGCGTCGGCATCGACCCCACCTGGGCCCTCGTGCTCAGCCAGGTGCTGCTGAGCATCGGCATCCCGTTCGCCCTCATCCCGCTCATCCGTCTTACCGGCGATCGCACCCTCATGGGCGAATTCGCCGACCGGATGCCGGTGCGCATCATCGCCTGGACCGTCGTCGCCCTCATCGTGGCCCTCAACGTCGTGCTCATCTTCCTGACGGTGACGGGCGCCGGCGTCGCCGCCTGACGGCAAGGCGCCCGCCCGCCGCCGCGCCGCGCGCAGCCCGCGCAGCCCGCCCCACCCCGCGCATCCCCACCCCCCCCCGCGTCAGGATTTCGTGAGCAATCACCAACCGTTCACCCACGAGGCCTATCCTCGACATCCATGCCCCTCATCGACAACGCGGTCTACGTCGCCGGCCATCGCGTGCACGACGCCTCGAGCCTCGACGACACCTACGAGGTCATGCGCGAGCGCGACGGCATGGCCTGGATCGGCCTCTACCGCCCCGATGCCGACGAGATCCGGTCGGTCGAGACCGAGTTCGACCTGCACCACCTCGCCGTCGAAGACGCCCTCACCGGCCACCAGCGGCCCAAGCTCGAGCGCTACGGCGACACCCTCTTCGTGGTGCTGCGCCCCGCGCGCTACCTCGACAAAGAGGAGCAGGTCGAGTTCGGCGAGTTGCACGTGTTCATCGGTCCGGGCTTCGTCGTCACCATCCGGCACGCCGAGTCGCCGAACCTCGCCGCCGTGCGCCACCGGCTCGAGGGCAACCCCGAGCTGCTGGCGCTCGGGCCCGAGGCGGTGCTCTACGCCATCGTCGACGAGGTGGTCGACGAATACGGGCCCGTGATCGCCGGGCTCGAGAACGACATCGACGAGATCGAGAAGCAGCTCTTCGGCGGCGACCCCGACGTGTCGCGCCGCATCTACGACCTGCTCGGCGAGGTCATGGACTTCCAGCGCGCCGTGCACCCGCTGACCGGCGTGCTCGAGGCACTGCTCAGGGGGTCGAGCAAGTACGGCGTCGACCTCGAGGTGCAACGCGGCATCCGTGACGTGCTCGACCACGTGCTGCAGATCGTCGGGCGAGCGGATGCCTTCCGCGCCACCCTGCAGAACGCCCTGACGGTGCATTCCACGCTCGCCACGCAGCGCCAGAACGACGAGATGCGGCGCATCTCCGAGGCCAGCCTCGCGCTCGCCGAAGACACCCGCAAGCTGTCGGAGACGAGCATTCAGCAGGGCGAGGAGGTGAAGAAGATCTCGGCCTGGGCCGCCATCCTCTTCGCCCCCACCCTCATCGGCACGATCTACGGCATGAACTTCGACTTCATGCCCGAACTGCACTGGAGGTTCGGCTACCCGCTCGCCGTGGGCGGCATGCTGCTGATGGGCGTCATCCTCTACCGCGTGTTCAAGCGCAACCACTGGCTCTGAGGCCGGCGCGGCGGTCAGACCAGCGCCGGCGCGGCATCCGTCTCTTCGAGCGATTCGGGCGACGGGGTGATGACCGCCCGGTTGCGGAAGTGGCCCACCGACATCAGCACCACGCCGAACGCGATCCATGCGGCGAGCACCAGCCACGGCTGCGCGGTCGACGCGGCCGGAAAGTACGACAGGTCGCGCAGCAGCGTGGCCCCGGCGCCCGGCGGGAAGAACTGGCCGATCGCGCCCCACGGCTCGGGCAGGAACTGCCAGGGCTGGGCGGCGCCCGAGATGGGGTTGCCGATGAGCAGTGAGAGCACGGCGCCGATGGCGATGCCGCGCGGCCCGAGAATCGAGGTCAGGCCCACGATGAACGCGCTGATGGCGAGAACGGATGCCGCCACCGCTACGCCGTTCAGAACCGGGTCGCCCTGCAGAATGCCGAACCAGCCCTGGCCGATGGCGACCACCAGGGTTCCGGCGCCCGCGCCGTAGAGCACCACGGCGGTCAGCCTGCGCCACACGCCCACCACCAAGAGGCTCACCACGACGCCGCCGATCATGCCGCCGATGACGAGTGGGAACGAGAGGGTGGAGAGCCCGGTTCCGCGGGAGTCGGTGGAGGCGAGCGGCACCACGTCGGTGACGGCGATCGTCGGCACGGCGTCGGCGGCGACTCCCTGCGCGGTGAGCTGCTGGGTGAAGCTCAGTTGCAGCTGCGTGGCGAGACCGGTGAAGATCTGGCTCACCACCACGCCGTTCGCCGACGCGGTGAGCACCTCGGGCACGGAGGCGTCGGCCACGACCGCGCCGAAGGCATCCCTCGACTCGATCATCGCGACCGCGTCATCGCGCGAGTCGACCCGGGTCACGTCGAACTGGTCGCCGGCGTTCTCGGTGAGCTGCGCGGCGATGGTGTCGGCGGGGGCGCCGGTGCCCGACACGACGAGCGGGATGCCGTGCACCGACGACGTCACCGACGGCCACGAGAAGGCGAGCACGAACACGCCCACGATGAGTGACGCCCCGATGCCGACGAGGGCCACGCGGCTCCACTTGGTGTGCGGTCTGCTCATGATGCCTCCACGGCTTTAGAAAAACGAATGATCGTTCTTTATGATGAGGTACGACGATATAGTTGTCAAGAACGAACCTTCGTTTTCAGGACGGATCATGCCCAAAGTCACAGACGACTACCGCGCCGAACGGCGGCGCGAGATCGCTGCCGCGGCCATGCGCTGCTTCTCGCGCAAGGGATTCGAGGGCACCTCGATGGCCGACATCATCGCCGAGTCGGGCCTGTCGACGGGCGCGATCTATCTGCATTTCAAGAGCAAGCACGACCTCGTGCGCCAGGTGGTGCTCGATGTGCTGCGCGGCCGGAGCGACGACCTGATCGGTCTCGTCGCGCTCGATCCGATGCCCGAGCCGACGGTGGTGATCCGCCGGTTCGTCAACGGCATGGGCCACGATCTCGGCGGCCCGAGCATCCTCGTGCAGGTGTGGTCGATGGCTGCCCGCGAACCCGAGCTCGCCGGACTCATCAGCGAGCTGATCGCCGAACTGCGCCGGCTGTTCTCGGCCTACTTCGAGCGGTGGTTCGCCCAGCACGGGCTCGATGGCGCGGCAGCGGCGGCCCGAGCCGACGCGCTCGTGCCCATGGTGGTGGGCATCTGCCAGGGCTACGTGCTGCAGGCCGCCATCGTGCCCGACTTCGACCCCGAGCTCTACCTCGCAGCGGTCGCCCTCATCGACTTCGCGGCGGTCCCTGCACCCGCGGCTGCGGCTGCCCCTACCCCGCCCGCCCCTGCGGCTGCGCCTTAGCCCGAGCCCGCCCTGCGCCGTAGCCCGAGCCCGCCCCTGCGCCGTAGCGCCAGCGCGCCGGCCCCCCGCGAACCGGCCCTGAAGCGCCGACCCCACCGGTCGTGCGGCGCCGCTCGGGCCGGCCTGGGTGAAGATTTCGCGCCCGCGCCTACCGCGGCGCCTACGCTAAACGCCCGGGAGGCGCCGACCCCACCGGTCTTATCGTTCCGCGCCCTGACGTGACCCCGACGTGACGAATGCCGCGCCGCCCGCGTACTCTTGCTGCGTGCCCGACGACTCCCGCGACCCGAGCCCGGTCGCCGCGCCCACCCCCGCCCCGACGCCCGGGGAAACTCCCGCTGCCGCACCGACCGCCCCCGCGCCGACCGCGCCGGCCGAAGCCCCCAACCCCACCCCCACCCCCACCCCCACCCCCAGCGTCGAGCTCAGCGCCGGCGGCGTCGGCCCGTGGCCCGGCGAGCTGCCCGACGATCCGCGATTCGACCCCGAGCTGCTCGAGCGCGGCGACACCCGCAACGTGATCGACCGCTACCGCTACTGGCGCATGGACGCGATCGTCGCCGACCTCGACGAGCACCGGCATCCGTTCCACGTGGCCATCGAGAACTGGCAGCACGACCTCAACATCGGCTCGATCGTGCGCAGCGCCAACGCGTTCGCGGCCGACACGGTGCACATCATCGGCCGCAAGCGCTGGAACAAGCGCGGCGCGATGGTGACCGACCGCTACCAGCACGTGACGAACCACCCCGACGTCGCGAGCTTCGTGGCGTTCGCGCACGCCGAGTCGCTCCCCGTGGTCGCCATCGACAATGTGCCGGGCAGCGTGATCATCGAGACCTTCGCCTTTCCCGAACGCTGCGTGCTGCTCTTCGGCCAGGAGGGTCCGGGGCTATCGCCCGAGGCTCTCGCCGCCGCGGACGCCGTGGTCGAGATCTCGCAGTTCGGCTCGACCCGCTCCCTCAACGCGAGCGCCGCGGCCGCCGTCGCCATGCACGCCTGGATCACCCAGCACGTCGCCTTCTGACGTTCGAACGGACGAATTTTCGCGCCGCCGTCGATCAATGATGGACGAGCCCCGGAAAATTCGCCGATTCCACGTCACCGTCGCCACGAACACCCCCGCGATCACCACCGCGCCGCCCAGCAGCTCGCCCGCCGACGGCGCCTGCCCGAGAATCAGCCACGCGCTCGCGAACCCCGCCACCGGCACGAGCATCGAGAACGGGGCCACCCGGCTCGACGGGTTGCGCTTCATCAGGGTGACCCAGATGCCCGAGCCCGCGATGGTGCCGACGAGCACGGTGTAGACGAGTCCGAGCACGGCGGGCAGTGCCTCGGGCGTGAACGAGGTGGCGAGCGAGTCCCCGATGCGAGCGGGCCCCTCGACGACGAGGGCCAGCGCGATCATGGGGATCGGCGGCACCACCGACATCCAGAGCGTCAGGCCGAGCGGGCTCACCGGGTTCGCCTGCCGGCTGCAGATGTTGCCGAAGGCCCACCCCAGCGCGCCGCACAGGGTGAGGATGACGGGCAGCAACGCCGACACCTGCGCGCGCTCCGCCGCGATGATGCCGAGGCCCGCCACGGCGATCAGGATGCCGATGCCCTGCGCGAGCGACAGCCGCTCCCGCAGCCACACCGCCGCGAGCACGACGGTGAACGGCGCGGATGCCTGCAGCACGAGCGACGCGAGCCCGGGCGGCATGCCCGCCGCCATGCCGGCGTAGAGGAAGGCGAACTGCAGAATGCCGAATCCGAGCCCGTAGCCGAGCAGCCACCGCACCTTCACGCCCGGCCACTTCACGAACAGCACGGTCGGCACGGCGATGAGCAGAAACCGCAGCCCCACCAGGAAGAACGGCGGATAGTGCTCCAGCGAGAAGTGGATGGCCACGAAGTTCACGCCCCACAGCAACGCGACCAGGGCAGCGAGAAGTCGGTCGCGAGGGGGCATGGCCTCAGCCTGACCCGGGCCCGCTGCCCGCACAAGCGAGCCTTGCTACAGGGTGGATGAAGCTGCGTCGCCCGTTCGCGCCGCGAGCATCAGCACGACTCAGCGCGCGTCAGCGCCCGTCAACGCAGTCAGCTCGCCTCAGCGCCCGTGCTTCGCGAGGATCGTGTCGAGATCGATGCGCTTGAGCAGCGACGCCCAGTCGAAGGTGCGCGCGGTCTCGATGGCCGAGTCCTCGGCCAGCACCTTGCCGTTGCGCTCGATGGTGACGCCCGCGGGCGCCTCGGCGTTGAGAATGCGCAGGATCTCGTCGTTGACGGCCTCGGCGTCGAAGTCGGCGCCGTAGCGGGCGTAGACATCGGCGTTGACGGTGTAGTTGAGAATGGTGATTTCGGTGTGGGTCACGCACCCATCCTTGCGCGTCGCCGCTCCAGCGCAAAAGAGCGGATGCCGCGGCGGCGGCCGCGCCCGGTGGCGAGCCGGGCCGCGAGCGTAGGATTCCGGGGTGACCCCGACGCCCATGCCGCACGCGAACCCCACGACGAGCAGTGACCCGCGCCCTCCGCGCGCCCCGGCCGGCGCGGCGTCGATCGCGGTCGCGGCTGCTCTCGACCTCGCCCTGGTCGTGCTCTTCGTGGCGATCGGCCGCCGGAGTCACGATGAGGGGTCGGCGATCGCCGGATTCCTCACCACCCTCTGGCCGTTCGTCGCCGGCGCCGCGGCCGGCTGGCTGGCCGGTCTCGTCTGGCGGGCCCCATGGCGGATCGTGCGGTCGGGCCTCGTGGTCTGGGCGGGCGCCGTGGTGCTGGGCATGCTTCTGCGCATCGCATCGGGCCAGGGCGTGCAGTGGTCGTTCGTGATCGTGACGGTCGTGGTGCTCGGCGTGTTCCTGCTCGGCTGGCGGGCGATCGCCCAACTGGCGAGCCGGCTGCGTCGCCGGCGCGGGCTGCGGAGCCCCGCCGCGTAACGGCGAGCCCCACCCCGAAACATCGAAGCCCCGCCGCGTAACAGTGGAGCCCCACCGCCGCCGAGGCGGCACCCGGCGCGCGCACAGCCCCGCGTCTCTAGAATGAGGCATGCGAACGAACCTGTGGGCAGCCGCATCCGGTGTGGTGGCCGCAGGCACGGTGCTCGCCACCGCTGAACTCGTCTCGCTCTTCGCGGGGGCCGAGACCAGCCCGCTCTTCGCCGTCGGCTCGCTCGTCATCGACCTGGCCCCGCCGGGGGTCAAGAGCCTCATCATCGGGCTCTTCGGCACCGGCGACAAAGCGGTGCTGCTGGTGCTGCTCGCCCTCGTGGTGCTCGCCCTGGCCGTGCTCGCCGGCATCCTGGAACGCCGCCGGCCACCGTGGGGCACCGTCGTGCTCGTGGCCGTGTCGGGCGTCGCCATCGTGGCCGTCACCACCCGCGCGGGCGCGACCGGCTTCTGGGCGGTGCCCACCGTCATCGGCATGATCGTCGGCGTGCTGGTGCTGCGCGCGCTGACGACGCGGCTGAAGCGGTGGCAGGCCTCCGAGAACTCCGACGCGCCGCTCCGGTCGCAGGCCGGCATCGATCGCCGCGGTTTCTTCGTGTTCGCCGGCATCACCGCCGTCGCCGCGGTCGTGGTGGGTGCCGTCGCCCGCTCGATGAACGCCGTCGCCGGCGCGGTCAGCAGTGCGCGCGCCGCCATCACGCTCCCCGCCCCCGCCACCGCGGCGCCCTCGGTGCCGGCCGGTGCCGATCTGGGCATCGAGGGGCTCGCCCCCTACGTCACCCCGAACGACAGCTTCTACCGCATCGACACCGCGCTGCAGGTGCCGCAGGTGTCGGCCGACACCTGGACGCTGAAGATCTCGGGCATGGTCGAAGAAGAGGTCGAGCTCAGCTGGAGCGACCTGCTCGCACTGCCGCTCGAAGAGCACGTCGTCACCCTCGCCTGCGTGTCGAACGAGGTGGGCGGCGAGCTCATCGGCAACGCCGTGTGGCTGGGCTACCCGATCCGCGAACTGCTGGCCCGGGCGAAGCCGACGGCCGGCGCCGACATGGTGCTCTCGACGAGCGTCGACGGCTTCACGGCCGGCACTCCGCTCGAGACGCTCCAAGACGACGACCGGGTCGCCATCCTCGCCGTCGGCATGAACGGCGAACCCCTGCCGGTCGAGCACGGATTTCCGGTGCGCATGGTCGTCGCCGGGCTCTACGGCTACGTCTCGGCCACCAAATGGGTGATCGACCTGCGGGTCACCCGGTTCGCCGATGCGCAAGGCTACTGGACCCCCCGCGGCTGGTCGGCCCTCGGCCCCATCAAGACCGAGTCGCGCATCGACGTTCCCCGCGCCGGTGCGACGGTCGCTGCCGGAACCGTCGCCGTCGCCGGCGTCGCCTGGGCCCAGCACACCGGCGTGGCGAAGGTCGAGGTGCGCGTCGACGACGGCGACTGGGCCGAGGCTCGCCTCGCCGACACGACCGGCATCGACACCTGGGTGCAGTGGGTGTTCGAGTGGGACGCCCCGGCCGGCAACCACACCCTCGCGGTGCGGGCGACGGATGAATCGGGCTACACCCAGACCGCCGACCAAGCCCCTCCGGCCCCCGACGGCGCCACCGGCTGGGACACCATCTCGGTCTCCGTCTCGGGCTGACCCGGGAGCGCACGCGCGCGAACGACGACGTAGGGTGGATCGCGTGGTGGGGCCCATGACGACGACCGAACGCGACGACCGCGTGACGCACGAACCGCTGGGCGCGCTGGCCGACGCGATCGTGGCGGGCGACCTCGATCTCGCCTCGCGGGTCGCCTGCGCGGGCTGGGCGCGATTGCTCGAGGGGTCGGCGCGACAGACCGTGGCCCTGCTCGAGACGATTCCGCGACCGGAGCTGCGGCGGCATCCGCTGCTCGCGATGGTGCTGGGCCTCGCCTACGACGCGGTCGCAGACGACGGGGTGCGCGCCATCGAGCTCTTCACCCTCGCGATCGCCGCGTCGCGGGTGCGCGCCGACGCGACCGACCCGGTCGAGCGCTTCGTGCTGACGGTGGGCGAGAGTGCGGCCTACCGGCTCACCGGCGGCTACGATCGCGCCGGCAGGTCGGCCGAGAGGGCGCTCCGGCAGTTCGAGCGGTTGTCGCCGGCCGGCCGTGACGAGGTGGCGCCGAACGCTCACCACCTGCTGGCGCAAGCCGGCACCTCGCTGCTCTATGCGGGTCACGGAGACCGGGCGCTCGACGCTTTGCGAGCGGCCTTCAGCGCCAGCACCCGGCTCGCCGACCCGCGGTCGCGCCTGCGCCCCCTCGCCCTCATCGCGGCCACCCAGGCGCTCGGCGGCGACATGCCGGCGGCACGGGTGGCGATCGAGCGGCTGGAGTCCCTGCCGGCGCCCGACGGCTGGCGGGCGGGCCGGGCCGGCGCGCTCTACCGCGTGACCCGCGCGCTCGACGCGCTCGAGCGGTTCGATCCCGACGGCGCCCAGGCGCAGCTCGACATGGTGGCGCTCTCGACGGTTCCGGCCGAGGAGCGCGGAATCGTGGTGGGCGTGCGCGCGCTCGTGCAGCTCTCCGCGCACCGCAACCGTGCCGGCAGCATCGAGTTGCGGGCCGAGCTCGAACGGCCGACAGGTCGCCGGATGCCGCCGTCGGTGCGCGCCTGGCTCGTGTCGCTGCTGGCGCTGCAGCTGCTCGGCTGCGCCCGCCCCGCCGAGGCCGAAGCCGTGCTGGCGCGACACGCCGAAGCAGCCGCCCCGACGACTCCGCACCCGAAGGTGCCGGCCCCGACGATTCTGGCCCGCGCGCTGCTCGCCCTGCTGGCCGACGACGGCGCCGAAGCCCTGCGCGTGCTCGACACCTGCGACCTCGCCGACTCCCGCACCCGCCGGATCGACGTGGCGTTCTCGCTCGTGCGCGCCGCCGCGCTGCTGCGCCTGGGCGAAGGGCGCGGCGCCGCGGCCGCCACCGCGGAGGCCGTCGAGCAAATGCGCGCGGGCGGCCTGAGCGCCGGCATCCTCGTGATTCCGGATGCCGACCGGGCGGCCCTCGCCGAGAACGCGCGTGAGCACGCGCTCGAGCAGACCGCCGGCCTGCTGGATTCTTTGGCCGTGCATGCGTCGTTCCTGCCCGCGGCGATGGCCCCGGTGCGGCTCACCGAGCGCGAGACGACCGTGCTGCAGCAGCTGAGCGAGACCGGCAGCACGGCCGAGATCGCGCGATCGCTGTTCGTGTCGCCCAACACCGTCAAGACCCAGCTGCGCTCGCTCTACCGCAAACTCGGCGCCGGCTCGCGGCACGAGGCGCTCGCTGCCGCCACGGCCCGGGGACTGCTCGGTCGCTAGCCGCCCGCTACCCGATCAGCGACGGGCGCAGGTCGCGCAGGGTGCGGTGCCGCGTCATGCGGCTGGCTCCGAGGTAGGAGACCAGCAGCGCGCTCACCAGCCAGAGCAGCAGCACTCCCACGTCGCCCGCGGCGAGATCGAGGTTGCCGCCGTACATCAGCTGCCGGATGCCGTCGACCGCATGACTCATCGGCAGCACGGTGTGCAGCGCCTGCAGCGGCCCGGGCAGGGTCTGCCAGGGGAACGTGCCGCCCGCTGTCACGAGTTGCAGCACCATCAGCACGAGCCCGAGGAACTGCCCCACGCTGCCCAGCAGGATGTTGAGCGCCAGGATGATGCTCGCGAACGTCGCCGACGTGAGCGCGATGAACCCGAGCATGCCCCAGCCGTGCTGCACCTCGTAGCCGAGCGCGAGGGTGACGATGCCGAACACCACCACCATCTGCAGCGCGCCGAGCAGAGCGGGTGTCGCCCAGCCCGCCGTGGTCACGGTGAGCGGCCGCTTGAAAGCGGTGAGAGCCCGGCGCGAGAGCGGCTTGACGATGAGGAACAGCGCGTAGATGCCGATCCAGGCCGACAGGCTGATGAAGAACGGCGCGATGCCGGCGCCGTAGTTCGTGGCCTTCGTGACCGCGCTGGTGTCGAGCGCCACCGGGTCGGAGATGGTCTGCGCCGCCGCCTCGCGCTGGTCGGCGGTCTGGTTCGGCACGTCGTCGAGGCCGGTCGCGAGCCCGTCGCGCAGGGTGCCGGCGCCGGTGTCGAGGGCGGTCAGGCCGTTCGCGAGCTCGGAGGAGCCCTGCGCCAGCTGCGTGATGCCGCCCGAGAGCTGCGACGAACCGGATGCCGCCGACGCGATGCCGGCGGCCAGGGTGGGCGCTTGGTCGGCCAGCTGCTGGGTTCCCGCGGCGAGCTGTGCGGCACCGCCGGCGAGCTGCCCGATGCCGCTCGCGAGCGCCGGGGTCTTGTCGGCGAGCTGCTGCGTGCCGTCGGCCACCTGCTGGCTGCCGGCCGCGAGTCTGGAGACGTCGGCGTTCGCGTTCTGCACGGCGGTGTTGCCGGCGTCGATCGCGGCTCCCACCTGGTCGAGTTGCGCGAGCACGGCCGCCTTCTGCTCAGGAGTCAGGGTCGAGGCGTCGAGCAGGGCGACGATCTGGGCGCGCGCGGCCGGAACCTCGTCGGCGGCATCCTGCACCTGCGTAGCGAAGCCGCCGGCGACCTGCGCCAGCTGCGCGTTGCCCGCGGCGACCTGCTGAGCGCCGTCGTTGAGGGCGGCGGTCTGGGCCGGCAGGTCGGCGGTCTGCGCCTGGGCGCTCTGCAGGCCGGTGCTGAGGGCCTGCGCGCCGTCGTTCAACTGGGCGGACTTCGCCGGCAGGTCGGCCGAGCCGGCCGCCAGCTGCTGCAGGCCGTCGTTCAGTTGCAGGGCTCCGATGTTGGCGGTGCCCGCTCCGGCGGCGAGCTGCTGAGCCCCCGACTCGGCCGTGCCGGCCCCGTCGGCGAGCTGCCCGGCGCCGTCGACCGCCTGAGTGAGGTTGGTGCGCACGGTGGCGAACCCGTCGAGCAGTTTCAGGGCCGCCTCTTTGCCCACGCGCTCGGTGATGCTCGCCCGCACCTTCTCGGCCACCTGGCCGGCGATCGTGGTGGCGAGGAAGCTGTTGGTGTCGTTCGTGGTGAGCTGAACCACGGCCTGCTGCGGCTCGTTGCCGCTCGCCGAGGTGAGAGCGCTCGAGAAGTCGGGCCCCAGGGTGAGGATGAAGTCGAACTTGCCGTCGCGCACGCCGGACTCGGCATCGGCGGCCGAGGTCACCTGCCAGCCCACCGACGCGTCGTCGAGCAGCTGGTCGCGCACCTCGTCGCCGTAGTTGACGGCCTTCCCGTCGAGGGTGGCGCCGGTGTCTTCGACCACGAGCGCGACCGGAACGTCTTTGAGGTTGCCGTAGGGGTCGTTGTTGGCCCACAGGTAGAGCCCGGCGTAGAGCACGGGCACGAGCATGAGCGCCACGAGGGCGAGCTTGGCCATGCCGGTGGCGGTGAGGCGCTTCAGCTCGGAAGCGACGAGGTGATAGATCTTCACGCGGTGGGCTCCGTGTCGGTAGTCGGGAGAGTCGTGGGGGTTTCGAGGTTCTCGGGGTCTTGGGGGCCTGCGAGGTTCTCGGGGTCTGCGGGGTTCTCGGGTTCTGCGGGGTTCTCGGGCTCTTCCGGGGTCTCGGGGTCTGCGGGGAGGAGCGGGCGCAGGAGTTCGGCAGAGGCGGCACCCGTGACGACGGCGACGGCGAAGTCGCGGGAAGCGAGGTCGGTGACGACCGCGAACCAGTCGCGGGGGTCGCCGCCGTGCCGATCGGGCGAGGTGAGAACGAGGCCCTGCACGCCCCGTCGGCTCGCGGCGAGTTCGGCCAGGATGCGGATGCGCACGGCCGGCGGCACATCGGCCACGCGCTCGCCGCTGAAGTCGACGCCGTCGACGTCGGTGCCCCCCGCCTCTGCGATCACCGCGGCGACGGCCGAGCGCGAGGTGGAACGGCCCGCGTACATCAGTTCTTCCTTCACGATCGCCCGCAGGGTGAGGTCGGCGGCCGGTTCGCTGACGTCGGGGGCGTCGACGAGGGCGATCCGCTCGCGCACGAGCGCCGGGTCGTCGACGCCGTCGATGGTCAGGGTGCCGCTGTCGGCGCGCATCCGGCCGCTCAGGATGAGGGCCAGCACCGTGGGGCGGTCGTCGACCTCGGCCTCGGCGATGGTCACCCGGCCGGTCTCGAACACGACCGAGGTCTCGGGCAGGGGGATGCCCTGCGCGCCCTTGCTGATGTCGGTGGCGACGATCTTCATGCGCGGGGGCCTTCCGGGTCGGCGGTGCGGGACGTGGGGCCGGCGGAGGCCGGGTCGGCAGTGCGGGAGGTGGGCCCGGCGAGTTCGGGGGTCGCGTCGATGAGGGCGAGTGCGTCTTGCCACGAGAGCCCGGCGACCGAGAGGCCCACCGACATCACGAGGCGGCGTCCGGCGTCGTCGGAGAGGTCGGTGCGCACGGCTTCGTCGAGCACCGCGATCGCGGCATCCTCGATCAGGCGGGCGAGGCTCTCGACCGGGATGTCGGGACGGAACCACCCGCGGGCCACACCGTTGCGCGCCGCCTCGCGCACCGAGGCGCGCACCGGCACGAGGGCGTCGGCGATGGTCTTCTCGAGCGGACCGTGGATGGCGAGCTGGGCGAGCACGCGCACCTGCTGCACCTCCGACCACATGGCGGCGCCGACGAGGGCGAGGTGCACGCGCGGGTCGTCGTCGTGAACGTCGAGCAACGCGGCCGAGATGCGGGTGCCGCCCCGCACGAGCAGTTCGGCCATCAGGTCGTCGCGCGAGGCGAAGTGACCGTAGAGCGCGCGGCGGCTGAGACCCGCCTCGGCGGCGACCGCGTCGAGCGACGCCTCGGGGTCGCGCCGGAACACGATCGCGGCGGCGGCGACGATCGCCTCGCGGTTCTCGAGGGCGTCTTTGCGGGGCGCGCGGGGGGTGAGGGTGGTAGGCACGCGCTCACTCTACTAAGTTGCACAGGGCTGTGCAACTTAGCGTCACCCGGCCTGGCCGGGGGAGTCGTTACCCGAGATTCGGGAGGAGCAGAGCGCTGATGCCGTCGCAGACGGCCTCATGCGCGTCTGCTCCTCCCGAACAAGCCCCTAGCGCGGCACGCGCCCCGTGCCGTCGACCGCGAACGGCTCGATCGCGGCGATCTCGTCGGCCGTCAGCGGCGGCGCGTCGAGGGCCGCCACGTTCTGCTCGAGCTGGCGCACGCTCGACGCGCCGATGAGCGCGCTCGTGACCTGCGGATGCCGCAGCACCCAGCTCAGCGCGAGCTGCGCGAGCGTCTGCCCGCGCGCTGCAGCGATGTCGTTGAGGGCCCGGGCCCGCGTCAGGTAGTCGTCGTCGATGCCCGACGCCGACAGGAAGTGCGAGGTGGCCGCCCGCGAGTCGGCCGGCACCTGGCCGTCGAGGTAGCGGTCGGTGAGCAGTCCCTGCTGCAACGGCGAGAACACGATGCTGCCGGCGCCGACCTCGTCGAGCACGGGCAGCAGGCCCCCCTCGACATGGCGGTTGAACATCGAGTAGCTCGGCTGGTGGATGGTGAGCGGGATGCCGCGTTCCGCCAGCAGGGCCGCGGCCTGGCGCGTGGCATCCGGTGAGTAGTTCGACACCCCCACGTAGAGGGCCTTGCCCGAGGTGACCGCGGTGGCGAGAGCGCCCATGGTCTCTTCGAGCGGCGTCTCGGGGTCGAAGCGGTGCGAGTAGAAGATGTCGACGTAGTCGAGACCGAGGCGGCCGAGGCTCTGGTCGAGCGAGGCGAGCAGGTTCTTGCGCGAGCCCCACTCGCCGTAGGGGCCGGGCCACATGAAGTAGCCGGCCTTCGACGACACGATGATCTCGTCGCGGTAGCGCGTGAAGTCTTCGGCGAAGATGCGTCCGAAGTTCGTCTCGGCCGAGCCCGCGGGTGGCCCGTAGTTGTTCGCGAGGTCGAAGTGGGTGATGCCGAGGTCGAAGGCGCGCCGCAGGATGGCGCGCTGGGTGTCGATCGGCCGCTCGTGGCCGAAGTTGTGCCAGAGGCCGAGCGAGAGGGCCGGCAGTTTCAGACCGCTGCGCCCGCTGCGGTTGTAGAGCATGTGGTCGTAACGGGTGGGGGAGGCGAGGTAGTGCTCATCGGTCATGCTGTCGATCATGGCATGGCCGGATGGCGCCCTAGGGAACGATCGAATCCACGTAGCCCCCGTCGACCCGCAAGGCGCCGCCGGTGGTCGCCGAGGCCAGCGGTGAGGCCAGATAGGTCACCATGTTCGCGATCTCCTCGGGCTCGATCAGCCGCTGGATCAGCGACTGCGGCCGGTGCAGGCGCATGAACTCGACCTGGGCCTCGTTCCACGGCAGGTCGCGATCGACCAGTTCGTAGACGAAGTCCTCCACCCCGCCGGTGTGGGTCGGCCCCGCGATCACCGAGTTCACCGTCACCCCGGTGCCGGCGGCGGCCTTGGCGAATCCGCGGGAGACGCCGAGCAGCGCCGTCTTCGACACCCCGTACTGGATCATCTCGGCCGGAATGACGATCGCCGAGTCGCTCGCGATGTTGAGCACCCGCCCCCAGCCGGCGTCGATCATGCCGGGCAGATAGCCGCGGATGAGCCGCACGGCCGAGAGCACGTTGGTGTCGAAGTAGCGCGACCACTCCTCGTCGGTGATCTCGAGAGCGGGCACCGCGCCGAACACGCCGAGGTTGTTGACGAGCACGTCGACTCGCGGATGCGAGGCCAGCAGCTCCGCGACATCCGTCGCCTTCGTCACGTCGGCGGCGGCCCCCACGAGTGTCGCGTCGGGAACCGCGCGCCGCAGCCGCTCGACGGCGTTCGACACCGAGTCGGCCGACCGGCCGTTGACGATGACGGTGGATCCGGCCGAGGCGAGGCCCTGGGCGATGGCGAAGCCGATGCCCGCGGTGGATCCGGTCACGAGTGCGGTCTTGCCGCCGAGGTCGATGCTGATCATCGTCTCAGTCTGCTCTGCCCGGGCGCCGTCGTGAAAGGCCGCGGCCGCGATCAGCGCGTGGCGAGCGGCGGGGCCGTGCTCTCGCGCACCACCAGGCTGGTCGGCACGGTGAAGGTGCCGGGCGTGATGGTCTCGGCCTCGATCTCGGCGATCAGCATGCGCATGCCGGTCTGCCCGACCACGTCGAACTGCTGGTGGATCGTGGTCAGCGGGGGCCAGAACGAGTCGGATTCCGCCATGTCGTCGAACCCGATCACGCTCGTGTCGTCGGGCACACGCCGGCCGACCTCGTGGAAGGCGCGCAGCACGCCGAGCGCCATCTGGTCGTTCGCGGCGAAGACCGCCGTCACATCGTCGCGGTCGCGCAGCTCGATGCCGGCCCGGTAACCGGATGCCGTGGTCCAGTCGCCGCGGATCACCGGCGGCACGTCGCGGCCGGCCGCCTCGAGCGTCGAGCGCCACGACGACGCACGCCGCGCGGCCGAATACGACGACTCGGGGCCGGCGACGTGCCACACGGTCTCGTGCCCGAGCTCGAGCAGGTGCTCGGTGGCGAGGCGCGCACCCTGCGCCTGGTCGTTGTCGACCACGGGGTAGTCGGGGCGCTCGCCGGAGTCGATGACGACCACGGGGATGCCGACCGGCAGCTCGACGTCGGCCTCGTTCACGAAGTGCGCCTCGATGACGATGATGACGCCGTCGACCGACTGCTCGCTCAACCGGGCGAAGGCCTTCGTGACGTGCTCCTGCGTCGGTTCCTCGACCGGGATCAGCGTGACCGAGTAGCCGGCCTGGGCGGCCGCGATCGAGATCGACTCCAGGGTGCGCACGTTGCCGAACGACGACAGCGTGAACATGATCACGCCGATGTTGCGGTACTGCCCCGAGCGCAGCGCGCGGGCGGCCCGGTTGGGCCGGTAGCCGAGGTGCTGCATCGAGGCGAGCACCCGGTCGCGGGTGGCCGGCTCGACGTTGGTGAGCCCGTTCGACACCCGCGACACCGTCTGCGTCGAGACGCCGGCGTGCGCCGCGACCTCGGCCATCGAGGGTCCTCGATGGCGTTTGGACCCGGTTCGGATCGTGTCGGTCAACTCTGCCCCCATGGTTCAGGAAATTCACGCCGCTACTTGCATGGTAACGCCAACATGTTATTGTGGCTGCGGTCATGTTGACGTAAACATGGCCGAAACACCCGACAGACAGGATAGAGACGATGGCGTCGGTGACCCTCACCCAGTCCCGTCCCATGCGGCGCAACCGAAAGGATTGGCGCGGCTGGGGCTTCGTGGGACCGTTCATGATCGTGTTCCTCGCGGTGCTCGTGGCGCCGGTCGTCTACGCGATCGTGCTGACGCTGTTCCGCCAGCAGCTCGTCGGCGGATCGGGCTTCGTCGGCCTGGAGAACTACGCGCTGCTGTTCCAAGACCCCAAGTTCTGGGAGTCGTTGTTCCGCGTCACCCTGTTCCTGGTGGTGCAGGTGCCGATCATGCTCATCCTGTCGCTGCTCGCCGCGCTCGCCATCGACAGCGCGCGCCTGCACGGCACCGGCTTCTTCCGCATAGCGATCTTCCTGCCCTACGCGGTTCCCGGCGTCGTGGCCGCGCTCATCTGGGGCTTCATCTACGGCAACCAGTTCGGTCTGACGGGCTCGATCAACGACCTGCTCGGCGCCGACATCCTGCAGCCGTTCTCGTCGGACTGGATCCTCGCCTCGATCGGCAACATCGTCACCTGGGAGTTCATGGGCTACAACATGCTCATCTTCTACGCGGCGCTCAAGGTCATCCCCGCCGACCTCTACGAGGCCGCCGAGATCGACGGTGCCGGCCAGTTCCGCATCATCTCGGGCATCAAGCTGCCCGCCCTGCGCGGCTCGATCGTCATCGCCACCATCTTCTCGATCATCGGCAGCTTCCAGCTCTTCAACGAGCCCAACCTGCTGAAGGCGCTCGCCCCGAACGTCATCTCGAGCTACTTCACGCCGAACATGTATGCCTACAACCTCTCGTTCGCCGGTCAGCAGTTCAACTACTCCGCCACCGTCGCGATCGTGATGGGCATCATCACCGCGGTCATCGCCTACATCGTGCAGTTGCGCGGTTCCCGACAGGAGGTGCGTTGAGTTGAGCGCCATCGCCACGCCCGAGCCCGCCGCGGGCGCCGCCCAGGCCCGCAAACCCCGCAAGCGCGTTCCCTACGTGCGCCAGCAGAAGCCCACCGAGGGCCGCCGGGTCAAGAAGTCGATCCTGCTCACCATCGTCATGGCGATCTTCGTGATCTACTCGGTGGTTCCGCTGATCTGGCTGATCGTCAACGCCACCAAAGACCAGGGCGACCTGTTCTCGAGCTTCGGCCTCTGGTTCGGCAGCGACTTCAACCTGTTCCAGAACATCGCCGACACCCTCACCTACCGCAACGGCATCTTCGTGCAGTGGTTCGGCAACACGCTGCTCTACGTGGTGGTCGGCGCCGGCGGCGCGACGCTGCTCGCGACCCTCGCCGGCTACGGCCTGGCGAAGTTCAACTTCCCGGGTCGCCGCGCGGTGTTCGCGGTCGTGCTCGGCGCGGTCGCGGTGCCCGGCACCGCGCTCGCCGTGCCGACGTTCCTCATGTTCAGCCAGCTGGGGCTCACCAACACGCCGTGGGCCGTCATCCTGCCCTCGTTGATCAGCCCGTTCGGCCTCTACCTCATCTGGACCTACGCGGTGGATGCCGTGCCGACCGAGATCCTCGAAGCCGCCCGCATGGACGGCGCGAGCGAGTTCCGCACCTTCTTCACCATCTCGTTGCGGCTGCTCTCGCCCGGCATCGTCACTGTGCTGCTGTTCGCGGTGGTGGCGACCTGGAACAACTACTTCCTGCCTCTGATCATGCTGTCGGAGCCCACCTGGTATCCCCTCACGGTCGGCCTCAGCCAGTGGTCGTCTCAGGCCACCGGCGTCGCTGCGCAGCCGATCTACAACCTCGTCATCACCGGCGCCCTGCTGACGATCGTGCCGATCGTGGTGGCCTTCCTCTTCCTCCAGCGCTACTGGCAGTCCGGCCTCAGCGCAGGAAGCGTCAAGCAATGACGTCAAACACCGCAATCACCGCATTTACAACGAAGTGAAGAACCGAAAGGAACAATGATGCGCACCAAGACACTGCGTCGTGTCGCTCTCACCACAGCATCCGTGCTGACGCTGGGGCTCTCGCTCGCCGCCTGCGCCTCGGGCGGCGGCTCCTCGAGCGGCGGCGGCACCGCCGACGACCTCGAGGCGGCCCTCGAAAAGGGCGGCACCATCACCTACTGGAGCTGGACCCCGTCGGCCGAGGCCCAGGTGGCCGCGTTCGAGAAGGCCTACCCGAAGGTCGACGTCAAGCTGGTGAACGCCGGCACCAACACCGACGAGTACACCAAGCTGCAGAACGCCATCACCGCGGGCTCTGGTGCACCGGATGTCGCTCAGGTCGAGTACTACGCCATCCCGCAGTTCGCGCTCAGCGACTCGCTCGTCGACCTCGCCTCCTACGGCTTCGGCGACCTCGAAGACCAGTACAGCGCCGGCCCGTGGAGCTCGGTCGACATCGACGGCAAGATCTACGGCCTGCCGCAGGACTCCGGCCCCATGGCCATGTTCTACAACAAGACCGTGTTCGACCAGTACGGCATCGCGGTGCCGACGACCTACGACGAGTACGTCGCGGCTGCCGAGAAGCTGCACGCGGCCGACCCGTCGAAGTACATCACCAACGACACCGGCGACTCGGGCTTCACCACGAGCATGATCTGGCAGGCGGGCGGCCAGCCGTTCACCGCCGACGGCACCGACGTGACCATCGACCTGCAGGACGACGGCTCGAAGAAGTGGGCCGACTCCTGGAACCGCCTCGTCGAGGGAGACCTGCTCGCCACCACCCCCGGCTGGAGCGACGAGTGGTACAAGGCACTCGGCGACGGCACCATCGCCACACTGCTGACCGGTGCCTGGATGCCGGGCGTGCTCGAGTCGAGCGTGCCGCAGGCATCCGGTGACTGGGCCGTGGCGCCCATGCCCACCTACGACGGCACCCCGGTGACCGCCGAGAACGGCGGCGGCGGCCAGGTCGTGCTGAAGCAGTCGAAGAACCAGGCTCTCGCGGCCGCGTTCCTCAAGTGGCTGAACTCCGACCCCGAGTCGATCAAGGTGTTCCTCGAGTCGGGCGGATTCCCCGCCACCACGGCCGACCTCGAGTCGCCCGAGTTCCTCGCCCAGACCCCCGAGTACTTCGGCGGCCAGGCCATCAACGAGGTGCTCGTCGACGCGTCGAAGAACGTGCCCACCGGATGGCACTACCTGCCCTACCAGGTCTATGCGAACAGCATCTTCGCCGACACCGTGGGCCAGGCCTACAAGAACGGCACCGATCTGAACGACGGTTTGCAGACCTGGCAGGACCAGCTGGTCGACTACGGCAACCAGCAGGGCTTCACGGTCAACAAGTAGCACCCCCTGAGACGCGGCGGCCCCTTCGCGGCCGCCGCGTCTCGCCGAGTTGCGCCGAAGTGCCCTTCCCACGCGTTGCGTGGGGCACTTCGGCGCAACTCAACGAACTCGTGAAAGGCAGATCATGTTCAGCGCCCGTGTGGTGATCGACCCGACGACCGCGATCGGCGACGTTCCGCGCCGGTTGTTCGGCACCTTCGTCGAGCACATGGGCCGCAGCGTCTACGAGGGCATCTACGAACCCGGTCACCCCGAAGCGGGCGACGACGGCTTTCGCCGCGACGTGCTCGACCTCGTGCGCGAGCTCGGCGCCACCACCGTGCGCTACCCGGGCGGCAACTTCGTGTCGGGCTACCGCTGGGAAGACGGCGTCGGCCCGCGCGACCAGCGGCCCGTGCGACTGGATGCCGCCTGGCACAGTCTCGAGACGAACCAGGTGGGGCTGCACGAGTTCGCCGACTGGGCGCGCGACGCCGGGCTCGAGCTGATGTATGCCGTGAACCTCGGCACCCGCGGCATCGCCGAGGCGGCCGACGTGCTCGAGTACGCCAACCACCCCTCGGGCACCGCGCTCGCCGAGCAGCGGCGCGCGAACGGGGCCGACGAGCCGTTCGGCATCCGGCTCTGGTGCCTCGGCAACGAGGTCGACGGGCCGTGGCAGATCGGCCACAAGACGGCCGACGAATACGGCCGGCTGGCCGCCGAGACCGCGCGGCTGATGACCTTCATCGACCCCACCATCGAGCTGGTCGCGGCCGGCTCGTCGAACGCCGACATGCCCACCTTCGGCGAGTGGGAGCGCACCGTGCTGCGCCACACCATGGGACTCGTCGACCACATCTCGCTGCACGCCTACTACGAGGAGAGCGACGGCGACGCCGCGAGCTTCCTCGCCTCGGGGGTCGGACTCGACCGCTACATCGACGAGGTGGCGGGGATCATCGACGAGGTGTCGGCGAATGCGACCTCGGTGGCCGACGGGGGCGCGGCATCCGCTCGCCCGATCGGCATCAGCGTCGACGAGTGGAACGTCTGGTACCAGCGCCGCTGGAACGAGGTCGACAAGCCGGTGGTGATGAACGGCGAATGGCCCGAGCACCCGCGGCTGATCGAAGACGAATACACGGTGACGGATGCCGTGGTGGTCGGGTCGCTGCTCATCTCGTTGCTGCGCCATTCCGACCGCGTCTCGATGGCCAATCTGGCGCAACTCGTGAACGTGATCGCCCCGATCCGGTCGGAGCCGGGCGGGCCGGCCTGGCGGCAGACCACCTTCTTCCCGTTCCAGCTGACGGCGGCACTCGCATCCGGCGCGGTCGTGCGGCCGGTGGTGTCTGCGCCGCAGATCGACACCGCCCGGTATGGATCGGTCGACGCCATCGACACCGTGGCGACGGTGGCGGAATCGGGGCGCACCGTGCTGTTCGCCGTGAACCGCTCGCTCGACGAGCCCGCCGAACTGACCGTCTCGTTGCCGGCCGCCGGAGCCGGCCTCGTCGTCGGCCGGGCCACCACGCTGACCGTTCCCGAGGGCGGCGACCGCCACACCAGCAACACCGCTGCCGCCCGGCCCGTCGCCCCGCGCGACCTCGACGGCGTGCGGCTCGACTCCACGACTCTCACCGCGACCCTTCCTCCTCTCTCGTGGACGGTCATCGTCCTCGACCCGACTCACGACTAGGCGGCATCCCGTGTCTGACTTCCGAATCGGCGACGAGCACTTCCTGCTCGACGGCGAGCCCTTCCGCATCCTGGCCGGGGCGCTGCACTACTTCCGCGTGCACCCCGACCTGTGGCGCGACCGCATCCGCAAGGCGCGCGAGATGGGCCTCAACACGATCGAGACCTACGTGGCTTGGAACGCCCACGCCCCGCACGAAGACGAGTTCGACCTCACCGGCGCCCTCGACCTCGGCCGGTTCCTCGATGACGTCGCCGCCGAGGGCATGCACGCGATCGTGCGCCCCGGGCCCTACATCTGTGCCGAGTGGGACAACGGGGGACTGCCGGCCTGGCTGTTCGAGAGCGGCACCGTCGGCGTGCGCCGCGACGAGCCGCAGTACCTCGCGGCGGTCTCTCGCTACCTCGAGCAGCTGGCGCCCGTGCTCGTGCCGCGCCAGATCGACAACGGCGGGCCGATCATCCTGGTGCAGATCGAGAACGAGTACGGCGCCTACGGCTCCGACCCGGTCTATCTGCAGAAGCTCGTGGAGATGAACCGGGCCATCGGCCTGACCGTGCCGTTCACCACGGTCGACCAGCCCACCGACCGGATGCTGGATGACGGCAGCCTGCCGACCCTGCACAAGACGGCTTCGTTCGGGTCGCGCTCGATCGAGCGTCTCGCCACCCTGCGGGAGCATCAGCCCACCGGTCCGCTGATGTGCTCGGAGTTCTGGGACGGCTGGTTCGACAACTGGGGCGCCCACCACCACACGACCCCGGTGGAGCAGTCGGAGCAGGATCTCGACGACCTGCTCGCCGCCGGCGCGTCGGTGAACATCTACATGTTCCACGGCGGCACGAACTTCGGCTTCACCAACGGCGCGAACGACAAGGGCGTCTACCAGCCCATCGTCACCAGCTACGACTACGACGCCCCGCTCGACGAGGCGGGGCAGCCGACCGAGAAGTACTGGGCCTTCCGGTCGGTGCTGGCGAAGTACGCCGGGCTCGGTGCGCCCTCGCCGGTCGCGCCGCCGCCGGCCACGACCCTCCGCACCACATTCGAGCGCTCGATCCCGTTGTCGTCGGTGGTCGACCGCCTCGGCGAGTGGCTGCCGCACGAGGCCCTGCCCACGATGGACTCCATCGGGCAGTACACCGGGTTCGCGCTCTACCGCGCCGAGATCGACCTGACCGGCACGGCCGTGCTCGAGATCGAGGAGGTGCGCGACCGCGCGCTGGTGTTCGTGAACGGAGCGCCGATCGGCGTGTTCGCCCGCGACCACCACGACCGCTCGCTCACGCTGCCGGCGGATGCGCGCGGCACGCTCGAGATCCTGGTCGAAGACCAGGGCCGGGTCGACTACGGCGTGCGTCTGGGCGAACCGAAGGGGCTCATCGGCACCGCTCGCATCGACGGCGAGCCGCTGCTGCGCTGGGAGGTGCTCGCGCTCGACCTCGGGCCGACGGGCTTCGCCGCCGTCGAGGCGGGGTTCGAGCGCGCGGCGTCGGCGGAGGCATCGGTCGAGGGAGGGTCTGTCGGCGCGTCGCTTCCCGGCGCTCTGCTGCCCGGGCCGTCGCTGCCCGGGCCGTCGTTCAGCCGGGCGCGCTTCGAACTCGACGAGGTGGGCGACCTGTTCCTCGACACGCGGGAGTGGGGCAAGGGTGTGGCCTGGATCAACGGGTTCAACCTCGGGCGCTACTGGTCGCGCGGGCCGCAGCACACGCTCTACGTGCCGGCCCCGGTGCTACGCGAGGGCGTCAACGAGCTGGTGGTGTTCGAGCTGCAGGCCGCCTCGAACGCCGTGTGCTTCGTGGCTCGCCCCGACCTCGGGCACACCGACTTCTGATCGGCTAGCCTCGAACCGTGACAGCGAACGCGGGCGCGAACTGGGCCGGGGTCTACTCCTATCGGGCGCCGGAGGTGGCCGAGCCGCGCACCGTGAGCGAACTGCAGTCCCTCGTCGCGTCGAGCCACCGGGTGCGGGCGCTCGGCACCCGGCACTCGTTCAACGACATCGCCGACACCTCGGGGGTGCTGGTGAGCACGCTGGGGCTCGAGCCGGTGTGTGACATCGACCCCGAGGCCATGACGGTCACGGTCTCGACCGGCACGCGCTACGGCGAGCTCGCCGCGCAGCTGCAGGCAGCCGGCTTCGCGCTGCACAACATGGGGTCGCTGCCGCACATCAGCGTCGGCGGCGCGTGCTCCACGGCGACCCACGGCTCCGGCGTCGCGAACGGCAATCTCGCCACGGCGGTGTCGGCCGTCGAACTGGTCACCGCCGGGGGTGCCCTCGAGTGGATCGGGCGGGAAGACGCGCAGTTCCCGGCATCCGTCGTCGCACTGGGAGCGTTCGGCGTGGCCACCCGGTTCGTGCTCGACGTCGAGCCCACGTTCGAGGTGCGGCAGGACATCTACGAGGGCCTGTCATGGCAGACCCTGCTCGATGATCCGGATGCCGTGCTCGGCGCCGCCTACAGCGTCAGCGTGTTCACCGACTGGACGGGCGACCGCATTCCGCAGGTGTGGCTGAAGACCCGGTTCGACGGCGGATCCGCCGCGCCCGGCCAGTTCGTGGGCCCCGACCGGGCGCCCGAGGAGTTCTTCGACGCCGTGCTGAGCGACGACATCGACTCCATCGCCGGCATGCAGTTCGACAACCTCACCGAGCGCGGGTCGCTGGGGCCGTGGTCGCTGCGGCTGCCCCATTTTCGGCTCGACTCCACGCCGAGCAACGGCGACGAGATCCAGACCGAGTACTTCGTGGCGCGCTCCGACTCGACGGCGGCGCTGACGGCGGTGCGCGCGCTCTCGGCCGAGATCGCGCCGCATCTGCTCATCACCGAGCTGCGCACCGTCGCCGCCGACGACCTCTGGCTGAGCCCGGCCTTCGAGCGCGATTCGCTCGCCATCCACTTCACCTGGCGCAACCAGCCCGACGACGTCGCCCGGCTGCTGCCCCGTATAGAAGAGGTGCTCGCGCCTTTCGAGGCCCGGCCGCACTGGGGAAAGTGGTTCGCCATGGGGCATGACACCATCGCCGGGCTCTACCCGCGACTGCCCGGGTTCCGGGCGCTCGCGCTCGAGCTCGACCCCCAGGGGGTCTTCGGCAACGACTACCTGGCGCGCACGATCGGGCTCGGCGCATGAGGGCCGAGCAGTTCACCGACGTCGTGACGTTCCACGGCGAGGGCGCGGTGTGGTTCGCGGGTCTGAAGTGCGTCGACATGTTCGCCGGCGACGTGCTGTCGATCGGCGCCGACGGGTCGGTCGACCGGATGCCGACGGGCTCGACCATCGCCGCCGTCGTGCGCCCGCGTGTCTCGGGCGGCATGGTCATCGTGACCGAGCGCGAGTTCACACTCTGGGACGCCGCTGGCCGGCTCGAGTGGACGAGCGAGCCGCACCTGCCCGACGACGGCCTGGTGCGCTTCAACGAGGGCGGCTGCGACCCGCTCGGCCGCCTGCTCTGCGGCTCGATGACCTATTCGATGGCGCCGCACACCGGCAGCATGTATCGACTGGATGCCGCACGGCGCACGTCGCTCGTGTTCGGAGGCACCACCATCTCGAACGGACTCGGCTTCACGGCCGACGGCAGCCTCATGTACTACGCCGACACCCCGACCGGCCGCATCGACGTGTTCGACGTCGGGCTCGACGCCGAACTCAGCGGGCGGCGCCCGTTCGTCTCGATTCCCGAGGAGTCCGGTCGCCCCGACGGGTTGTGCGTCGACGCGGAAGGCGGGGTGTGGGTGGCCCTCTACGGGGGCTCCGCGGTGCATCACTACGATTCATCCGGAACCCTGGCCGACGTGGTGGAGCTGCCCGTCACGAACATCACGTCGTGCACGCTCGGCGGCGATGACCTCTCGACCCTGTTCGTCACGACGACCCGCGAGAACGTCGCCGAGGGGGCCGAGCCGCTGGCGGGCGCGCTGTTCCGTGCCGACGTGGGGGTGCGCGGCCTGCCGGTGCTGCCCTACGCGGGCTGAGGCGGGCTTGCCGCGGGTTGGCCGGCGCCGCGGGTTGGCCGGCGGCCACCCGTAGGAGAGGATGGGGGCGGAGGCCCTCGATGACGTATCCCCTGACGAACCCGCCCGTGACGAGTGTGAGCGAGCTCGAGGCGGTGGTCGGGCAGCCGATCGAGCGCGTCGCGAAGAAAGACCGCACGCACCTCGAACAGGTCGACCGGGAGTGGCTCGCCGCGTCACGGCTGTGCTTCGTGGCCACGGCCGACGCCGACGGCGCATGCGACGTGTCGCCGAAGGGTGACCCGACCGGGCTGGTGCACGTGCTCGACGACTCGACCATCGTGATTCCCGAACGGCCCGGCAACCGGAGGGTCGACGGGTTCCGCAACGTGCTCGCCAATCCGCACGCGGGGCTCATCTTCGTCATCCCGGCCCGTAGCGACACCCTGCGCGTCGCCGGCCGCGCCCGCATCGCCGTCGACGAGCCGTTCTTCGACGACCTGGTCGTGAAGGGTCACCGCCCGAAGTTGGCGCTCGTGATCGACATCGAGACGGTGTTCTTCCACTGCGCGAAGGCGTTCCTGAGGTCGCAGACCTGGAACCCCGCCAGCTGGGACGGGCCCGAGGCCACCGGCGCCGAGCGCACCGGCAGCGGAGCGGTGCCGGCCGGCGCCGAGATCATCGGCCTGCTCGCCGACCCCGACGAGTCACCCGACGAGTTCGAGCGCTTCGCCGACGCCGCAGCCTCCGAACCCCTCTACTGACCCCTCCCTCCCCTCCCCGTCCCCCCTCCCCCTCGCGAGTGGTCACTTTCGGCGCCAAATCCCGCCGGGAAGCGCCGAAAGTGACCACTCGCGAAAGGAGGGAGGGGGGAGGGGAGGGCGCGCCGGGCGTCAGGCCTGGGGATCGAGGGTGATCTTGCCGCGCAGGCCGCCGGTGATGCTCATGTCTTGCGCGTCGGCCGCTTGCGACAGCGGGTAGTTCGCCGCGAGCTCGACCTCGAAGTCGCCGAGCTCCATCAGTTCGAGGGCGACGCCGTAGGCTTCGCCGCGCAGGGCGAGCTCTTCGGCCGTCATCGGCACGGGGCTGCCGCCCGCCCAGGCGCGGATGCCGAGCGACGGCGCCTTGGCGCCCTGCACGATCGTGCCGATGCGCGACCGGTCGGCCACAAGGGCGAACGACGTCTCGAGCGCTTCGTCGGTGCCCGCGCAGTCGAGCACGACATCGATGCCGCCGGGTGCCGCCTCGCGCACACGCTCGAGCAACCCGGGCCCG
This sequence comes from Herbiconiux daphne, assembly GCF_024979295.1. GTDB lineage: Bacteria > Actinomycetota > Actinomycetes > Actinomycetales > Microbacteriaceae > Herbiconiux > Herbiconiux daphnes. The sequence goes on from NZ_JANLCJ010000010.1 coordinate 49,569, forward strand.
TAGACCACCGGGATGGCGTCGAAGTCGCGCAGCCTGTCCTGGTTGCGCTCGCTCGCCGTCGCGATGACGGTGGCCCCCCAGTTGCGGGCGAACTGCAGGGCGGCCTGGCCGACCGCACCCGACCCGCCGTGCACGAGCACCGTCGTGCCGAGCTCGACGCCGAGCGACTTGAGGGCTTGGTAGGCGGTGCCCGCCGGCACGCCGATCGCGGCCGCCTCCTCCCAGCCCACAGCGGCGGGTTTGCGCACGAGCTGGTCGGCGGATGCCACGAGGTGCGTCGTGTAGGCGCCGCGCGCGTTGCGCACCACCACCTCGTCGCCCACGGCCCAGTCGCCGGCATCCGGGCCGACCTCGACCACCACGCCCGCGGCATCAGACCCCGGCACCCGCGGTTCATCGATCGGAGCACTCGCACGAGCGCCCGACCGCAGCTTCGAGTCGATCGGGTTCACCCCGATCGACCGGGTCTCGACCACCACGCCGCCGGCCGGGGCCGCCGGAGTCGGCACCTCCACGAACTCGAGCACGTCGGGCCCGCCGAACTCCCGGTACTGCACCTGCCACGCCATGGGCCCATGCTATTACCCGGGCCAGGCGGCGCGCCCGCCGCGTCAGGCCGCGCGCCGCCGCCCGTAGAGCGAGATCACGATCAGGATGATCGCGCCATAGATGAGCTGCTGGATGTTGGCGCCCAGGTTGAGCACGGTCACGAGCGTCGACACCTGCCCGAGCACGAGCGCGCCGCCGACGGTGCCCACCACCGAGCCGCGCCCACCGAAGATCGACGCGCCACCCACCACGACCGCCGCGACCGACGCGAGCAGGTAGCTCGCCCCCATCGTGGCCGACGCCTGCTGGTAGTAGCCCACGATCACGATGCCGGCGAAGGCCGCCAGCAGACCGCTCAGCATGTAGCCGGTGATGCGGATGCGATCGACCGGCAGCCCCGCGAGCCGGGCCGTCTCGGCGGCCGAGCCGACGACGAAGAGCGACCTGCCCCATCCGGTGAACGACAGCACGAGTTGCAGCACCACCATCAGGGCGAGCCCGAGGGGCAGCACGGCCGCCATCGAGATGCCGAACACCGAGATCTTCGCCGAGGTGATGGCGATGACGAAGTCGGGCGTGACCGTGAGCTCCGAGAAGTTGAACGCGAGCAGGATGACGCCGAAGAGCAACCCGTTCATGGCGATCGTCGTCACGATGGGGGTCAGCCCGAGCTTCGAGATGACGACGCCGTTGAAGAACCCGATCACGGCGCCGGCGGCCAGCGCGGCCACGAACGCCCCCACCGGGCCGAGCGGCCCGACGAGCGTGAGGAACGCCAGCGCCGAGAACCCGATGGTGTTGGGCACCGACAGGTCGATGCCGGCCTGGATGACCGCGATCGTCTGCCCGAACGACGCGATCGCCAGGATGATGGCGAACGTCGCCGTGCCGATGAGCGAGTCGATGGTGATGAGGTTCGGCCGGATGATGCCGCCAATGCCGAACAGCACCAGGAACGCCAGCAGCGGCCACACGCTCCGCGGAACCCGCGAGAGGAACGAGGCGTGCGATCCCCGCGGCGACTCCGGTGCCGAGCCGCCGACGCCCTCCGCGCGATCGATGCCCGCGGGGCTCGTGTCGACGCCGGGCGCGGTGCCGAGCGGTCCGGTCGAGGCCGGCGTGCCGACCGTGTCGGGAGCGGATGTTCCGGGCGTGGTCACGAGCGTGCCCCCTTCGCGAAGAACGCGACCCTTCGCCACACGACGGGGATGCCCACGACGGCGACGATGATGAGCGCGCTGATGACGTATTGCCAATAGGAGTTGACCCCGGCGAAGAACAGCAGGTTGCCGATCAGGCCCAGGGTGCAGGCCGCGAGGATGGTGCCGATGATGCTGCCCTTGCCGCCGGTGAACGCCGCTCCTGCCAGAGCGACCGCGGCGATCGAGCTGAGCAGGTAGGGGTCGCCCGAACGCGGGTCTCCGGTGACGGTCGACGACGCGAGCATCATGGCCCCGAAGCTCGTCACGACCCCGGCGAGCCCGAAGGCGAGCAGTTTCGTCAGGCGCGCGTTGATGCCCGCGGCGCGCACGCTCTCCATGTTCGACCCGACGCCGTAGATGTGCCGGCCGAGTGCGGTGCGCTGCAGCAGCAGCCAGAGCAGCACCGCGATCACCGCGAGCCACACCAGCGACACCGGCACGAACGGCACCAGCTCGCCGCTCGTGGCGAGGTAGATCTCCTTGGTCACGCCGCCCCCCGGCCGGTCGAGCACCTCGCGGGCGATCGAGCCGAAGATGAAGGCGCTCGCGAGCGTCACGGCGATCGCGGGCAGCCCGGCATACGCCACCAGCACGCCGTTGAACAGTCCGCAGGCGAGCCCCACGCCCACCGACAGCAGAATCGCGACCGGCACCGGCAGGTGCTCGAGCTGCGTGGCGAACACCACGTTGCACAGGCTCATGATGGCGCCGATCGAGATGTCGATGCCTCCCACCAGCACCACGATCAGCTGGCCGAGCGCCACGAGCGCGAGCGGCACCACGAGGTTCGACGCCGTCTGCAACTGGAACCGCGTGAGCAGCTCGGGGTTGATGATGACGTAGACCACGAAGAACACCACGAATGCGGCGATGGGCGCGATGGCCCCTTCCCGGCGCAACCGCACCACGCCGGTGCTGTTCCAGAAACGGGGTCCGGATGCCGCGGCGGCGGGCTTCGGGGCGACCGGCGGTGCCGGGGGAGCGGTGACACTCACGACGCCACCCCCTCGGTGGTCAGGTTGAGGCTGCCGGTGGCGCCGACCGCGGCGCCGACCACGGCATCCGCCGTCAGCCGGTCGCCGATCAGTTCGTCGGCCACCGCACCCTGATAGAGCACGACGACCCGATGGCACACGTGCACGAGTTCCTCCACTTCGGTCGAGAACCAGAGGATGCCGACCCCCTCTTTCGCGAGGTCGACGATGGCCCGGTAGAGCTCCTGCTTGGCCCGCACATCGATGCCGCGGGTGGGGTCGTGCAGCAGCACGACCCGGCGCGACCTGTCCATCCAGCGCCCGAACACGAGCTTCTGCTGGTTGCCGCCGGAGAGCGAGCCGGCGAGCTCGTTCGGCCCCCGGGTGCGCACCGAGAGGGCCTTCAGGATGCCGTCGATCCATCCGCGTTCCTGCGCCAGGCGCGGCCTGCCGCCCAGCTGGTAGGCCTTGAACCACGGCGCGAGCAGGTTCTCGCCCACGCTCATCTCGAGCGCGAGCCCCTCGCGCTTGCGGTCTTCGGGAACGTAGCCGAGGCCGAGCCGCACCGAGCGCACCGGGTTGGTGCGCGAGATCGAGCGGCCGGCCACCGTCCACGAGTCGGCCACGGCGGGTGCCGCGCCGAACAGCGCTCGCAGCAGCTCCGCCTGGCCGTGGCCCTGCAGGCCGCCGATGCCGAGGATCTCGCCCGCCCCGAGCTCGAGGTCGATGCCCCGCAGGCCCTCGGAACGCAGGTCGGTGACCGACAGCGCCACGGCATCCGTCGTCCGCTCGGGCGGATCGGGGAAGAACCGTTCCGCCGCGCGTCCGGCCATGAGCGAGATGAGCTCGTCGTCGGTCCAGTCGCCGCGCACGAACTCGCCGGCCACGAGGCCGTCGCGCAGCACCGTGCCGCGGTCGGCGATCTGCGCGATCTCACCGAGCCGGTGCGACACGTAGATCACGCTGCCGCCCTCGGCGGTGAGTTCGCGGATACGGGCGAACAGCCACTCGACCCCGGGCGGGGTGAGTGCCGACGACGCCTCGTCGAGAATGAGCAGCTTGGGTCGCCCGGCCAGCGCCCGCGCGATCTCGACCAGTTGCCGGTCGGCGAGTGAGAGGGTGCTGACCGCGGCGCGCGGATCGATGCGCGACAGGTGCAGCGACTCGAGCAGAGCGGATGCCGCGGCCACCGCCTTCTTCTGCGAGAACCCCTTGAGGGGAGCCCCGTCGGGCAGCGAGAGGTTCTCGGCAACGGTCCAGTCGGGCACGAGCGCGAGTTCCTGGAACGCGCAGCGCACACCCGACAGACGCGACTGCCTGACGCTGCCCGAGGCGAGGGGCTCTCCGTCGACCGTGATGGTTCCGGATGTCGGCGCCACCGCTCCGGCGAGCATCTTGGCGACCGTGCTCTTGCCGGCTCCGTTCTCGCCCACCAGGGCGAGAACTTCACCGGGGTTGCAATGGAAGGTCACGCCGCGAACGGCTTTGACCGGTCCATAGGTCTTCACCAGATCGGTGGCGACCAACAGCGAATCCGTCACAGTCGATCTCCTAGGAACCCGAGTAGTACTTCATGACGTCGTCGAGAGTCAGGTCGAGTCCCGGGAAGTCGTAGCCGAGCTGGAAGTTGGCCGGCTTGTCGTCGAGGCAGTAGTCGGCGGCGTTGTCAGCGGTGATCTCGAGGGGCGGGAAGTACTGCTCCTTCTCGATCTCGTTGCCCTCGAGCAGCTGAACGGCCTGCTCGAGGCCCTTGGCGTAGATGGCGGGCTGGCCGAAGACCATGTCGCCCTTCAGGCCGTCGGCCGAGTACTTGGTGAGCGTGCATGCCTCGCCGTTGTAGCCCGAGCCGCCCACGACCGGCACGAAGTCGAGTCCGGCGGCCTTGAAGGCCTCCGGCACGCCCTGGCCACCGGTGAGGAACGAGTAGACGCCGCCGATGTCGGGGTTGGAACGCAGGATGCTCGACATCGCCTCCTGGGCGGTCGCCTCGTTCCAGCCGTTGGTGTCCTGCGCGACGACGGTGGCGCCGCCCTTCTCCAGGGCGTCGATCACGCCGGGCATCGAGCCCTCGTTGAGCGGCACGCCCGCGAGGCCCTCGAGCACCGCGATGTTCTTGTTCTCGCCGAGGTTGGCGAGCAGCCAGTCGGCGCCCGTGGTGCCGGCGTTCGCCCAGTCGGTCGACACGACGTAGACGTCGTCGCTGTCGTAGGGTCCGCCGTTGGCGATCACCGGGATGCCCTGCGCGCTCGCCTGGGTGATGGCGGCGTCGGCTCCGGAGGAGGACGCGGGGTCGAAGAGGATGAGGTCGACGCCGTCGGCGATGAGGTTCTGCATCGCGGCGTTCTGCTGGGCGGCGTCGTTGTCGTTCGTGCGAACGATCTTGAGCTCGACCTTGTCTTTGTATTCGGGGCTGTTGGCGAGGGCCTGCAGCGAGGCGAGGCCCATCTCGCGCCAGGCCTGGCCACCGAGGGGCTGCTCGAAGCCGATGACGAACTTGCCGTCGCCTCCGGCGGCGTCGGACGAGCCGCCCTCTGCCGGAGCACTGGTACAACCCGCGAGGAGCACGAGCGACGAGAGGCCGGCGACCATGGCCGCACCCCTCGTGAAACGGATGCGCTGTGAACTGTGCATGGATTTCTCCCTTGAAATCGGATGTGTGTTGGCACGTTAGCGCAAAAATGGCAGCGCTACCAGTAGCGCTATCAATTTCTATGCGACTATGGTGATCGAGATCGTCGCAACGACGCGATTGGAGAAAACGTGACACCCCCGACCAGCACCGCGGCCGACATCCGGCCCGACGTCGACATCCGTGCCCGCACGCACCGCATCGGCTGCATCGGCGCCGGAGCGATCATGGCCGACCAGCATCTCGAGGCCTACCGGATCGCCGGTTTCCCGGTGGTCGCCATCGCCTCGCGCACCGAGGCCAACGCCCGGGCGGTCGCGGAGCGCTACGGCATCCCGACCGTGCACCCCACCCCCGAAGACCTGATCGCCGACCCCGACATCGAGATCGTCGACATCGCCTATCCGCCCGACCTGCAGCCCGCGCTCATCCGTGCGGCGCTGGCCCAGCCGCACGTGAAGGCCGTGCTCGCGCAGAAGCCGCTCGCGCTCGACCTCGACGAGGCGCTCGCGCTGCGCGACGAGGCCGCGGCGGCCGGCAAGATCCTCTCGGTGAACCAGAACATGCGCTTCGACCAGTCGATCCGGGTGCTCAAGCAGCTGCTCGACGCCGGCGCGCTCGGCGACCCGGTGTTCGCCCAGATCGACATGCACGCGGTGCCGCACTGGCAGGGCTTCCTGGCCGGCTACGACCGGTTGACGCTCGCGAACATGAGCGTGCACCACCTCGACGCGCTGCGCTACCTCTTCGGCGACCCGAGCGAGATCACCACCGTGGTGCGCGCCGACCCGCGCACCGCCTTCGAGCACGAAGACGGCATCGTGGTGTCGACGCTGCGGTTTCCGGGCGACGTCTTGGCGCTCAGCGTCGAGGACGTCTGGGGCGGCCCGCGCGAGGAGGGGTTCGACGACGACTTCTACATCAAATGGCGGGTCGAGGGCACGAAGGGCATCGCCCAGGGCACCATCGGCTGGCCGCACGGCGTGCCGTCGACCATCCGCTACGCCTCGCAGCTCACCACGGGCGGGGCCTGGGTCGAGCCGAGCTGGGACACGCACTGGTTCCCCCACGCGTTCATCGGCGTGATGGAGCAGGTGCAGTACGCCGTCGACACGGCGTCGGCGCCCGAGCTCTCGGTGGCCGACAACGTCAAGACGATGGCACTGATCGAGGCGGGCTACCGCTCGATCGCCGAGAAGCGGCCCGTGCGCCTCGACGAATTCACTCTCTGAACACCCGACACCACTTCATTCGAACAGCGAACAGCGAACACGAACAAGGAGCAATGACGCCATGATCCAGCTGGGCATCTTCACCGCCTACTACCCCTACGACCTGAAGACGACCGCGGAGAAGATCCGCGCCCACGGCTTCAACACCGTGCAGCTCGACCTGCACTTCAAAGACCTCGACCTCTCCGCAGGCCAGATCACGAAGGAGAAGGCGAAGCTCGTCAGCGACACCTTCCGCGACCACGACCTGCCGATCTCGGCCATCTCGGGCTACACGAACATCGTTCATCCCGACCCCGAGCACCGCAAGGCGAACGTCGAATACCTGAAGGAGATCATCCGCAACGCCCGCAACTTCGGCAGCAAGTACGTCATCAGCGAGTCGGGCACCTTCAACCCCGAGAGCGAATGGGACCACGACCCGCACAACCGCTCCGAAGACGCCTACGAGCAGGTGCGCACCGTGCTGGCCGAGCTGGCCCAAGAGGCCTACGACCACGGCGCCACGTTCCTGCTCGAGACCTACGTGAACAACGTCATCGGCTCGGTGCGCGAGACGGTGCGCGTGTTCAACGACATCCGCACACCCGGCCTCGAACTGCTGATGGACCCCACGAACTACTTCGACGCCACCAACATCGACGACCAGGCGCTCGTGCTCAACGAGGTGTTCGACACCCTCGGCGACCGCGTGCGGGTGGCCCACGCCAAAGACGTCAAGCGAGCGGGCGACGACAAGAGCGAGAAGCACGCCGACATCGGTGACGACGACGCGCTGGCGTCGCACACCTTCCGTGGTGTCGGCGAGATCGAGCTGCCGGCCGCCGGCCTCGGCTCGCTCGACTACGAGCTCTACCTGCAGCGCCTGTCGGAGCTGAGCCCCAACGCTCCGCTCATCATCGAGCACCTCGACGAGAGCGACATCCCGCGGGCCAAGCAGTTCGTCGTGGATATCCTCAAGAAATACACGATCTGAGCATGACGGGGAACGGTGTGACGGGGAGCGACGTGCCATACGAGAAGGTAGCGGTGATCACGGGCGCCGGCGGTGCGCTCGGGCGGGCGACGGCGTTGCGGCTGGGGGCGGATGGCTTCGCCATCGGGGCCCTGGGCCGCAAGAGCGGCGAGCTCGACGAGACGGCCGCCCAGCTCGTAGCCGAGGGGGTGCCGGTGCGGGTGCTCGAAGTCGACCTGCGCGACGCCCAGGCGATCGAGGCGGCCATCACCGCCACGAATGCCGACTTCGGCCCGGTCGAGGCTCTCGTGAACAACGCGGCGATCTACCCCAGCACACCGTTCCTCGACATCCCGCTCGCGGAATACGACGACGTGGTGACCGTGAACCAGCGCGGCTACTTCTACGCCGCCCAGGTCGCAGCCCGCTCGATGGTGGAGCGGCGCTCCGGGGCCATCGTCAACGTCGGTTCGATCACCTGGAACGGCGGCTGGTCGAACCTGGCCAGCTACGTGTCGACGAAGGGTGCGGCCGTCGCGCTCACCCGGGCGCTGGCCCGGGAGCTCGGCGAGTTCGGGGTGCGCGTCAACGCCGTGTCGCCCGGTGCCTTCCCCACGAAGGCCGAGGAGATCCAGGGCGATGCCGCCGAGTACTCCGCCCACGTCATCGAGCACCAGGCGCTGAAGCGCCGGGGAACGGATGCCGAGCTGGCCGCGGTGGTCGCCTTTCTGGTGGGCCCGGATTCGTCGTTCGTGACGGGCCAGACCATCAACGTCGACGGCGGATGGATCATGAAATGAGGGGCACCCTATGAACATCTTCGGCCGCGACCTCTCGCGCGACGAACTCGAACGCCGCACCGGCGACCTGTCGGCGGTGGCCGGCATCCGTCAGATGGTGCTCGACAACGGCGTGGAGCGGGGCGTGCGCGCCATCGATCTGCGCACCGCATCGGGCCTCGAGCTCGAGGTGCTCGTCGACCGGGCGTTCGACCTCGGCTCGGCCCGCTTCCGGGGCGTGCCGCTCGGCTGGCGATCGGGCAACGGATTCCGCCACCCCGGGTTGCACGAGCACACCGACGAGGGCGGGCTCTCGTGGCTGCGGGCCCTCGACGGGCTGCTCGTGTCGGGCGGCCTCGACCACACCCTCTTCGGCGGCTCGGTGGATGCCACACGCTACGCCTACCCGCCCAAGCAGACCGTGTCGCACGGCTTGCACGGGCGGCTCACCGCGATTCCGGCCCGCCTGCTCGAGGCGCGCGAGGTGGTGACGACGGATGCCGCGGGGGCGGCTTCGTCGGTGCTGCGGGTCGTGGGCGAAGTGGTGCAGGCCACCTCGTTCGGCGAGCACCTGCGGCTGACCCGCACCATCGAACTCGACTTCGACGGGCGCGAGATCCGGCTGCACGACGTGGTCGACAACCTCGGGTTCGAGACCACGCCGCACATGTTCCTCTACCACCTCAACTTCGGCTGGCCCTTCGTCGACGAGGGCACGGAGTTCGTGGCGCCGATCGCGTCGACGCTCTGGGCCTCCGACTCCACCACCCAGCAGGGCGTGTCGTATCGCACGCTGCCCGAGCCCCAGCAGGGCTTCGTCGAGCAGGTCTACGAGCACGAGATCGTGCCCGACGCCGAGGGGCGCAACCACGTGGCGCTGCTCGCGGCCGACAAGACGATCGGCGTCGAGGTGTCGTGGACCGCGGCGGGGATGCCGCACTTCTTCGAGTGGCAGAATCTGCGCAACGGGCAGTACGCCGTCGGTCTCGAGCCGTCGACGCACCACGTCGACGGCGATGGTTCCGCCCGCGACGACGGGTCGATGATCTGGCTCGAGCACGGCGACTCGCGCACCTACGACACCACGATCAGGGTGCTCGAGGGCGCCGCCGAGGTCGATGCCGCTCGCGCCGGCATCCGTTCGATCGCGGATCAGCCCGAGTAGGGAGGGTGCTCGATGTCGTCGAACTCTCGCACTGATAGGCTTATGTTAGCGCTGCCATCATCATCGTCGATGCGTGTCGCAGCCCGTGAAGAACGAAGGACCGATCATGACTGACGCCACTGCCCAGGCCGCTCCGGCCGACTCGACCGCTGCCCCGGAGGTGCTCTCGGGCATCCGGGTGCTCGACTGCTCGATCGCGATGGCGGGCCCGTTCGCGGCGCAACGCCTCGGCGACCTCGGCGCCGACGTCATCAAGGTCGAGCCGACGACCGGGGAGTGGCAGCGGCACGCAGCGGCGGGCGGGGCCACCGGCAACCGCATCAACGTGTCGTTCCTGTCGCTCAACCGCAACAAGCGCTCCATCGCCATCGACCTCAAGGCGGCCGAGGGCAAAGAGATCCTCTACGACCTCGTCAAGACGGCCGACGTCTTCCTGCAGAACTACCGCCCCGGCGTGGCCGCGCGCCTCGGGGTCGACTACGAGACGCTGCGCGCGCTCAACCCGTCGCTCGTCTACGTGTCGATCTCGGGCTACGGCGAAGACGGCCCCTACCGCAACCGCCCCGGGCAAGACCTGCTGCTGCAGGCGATGAGCGGGGCCATGCTCTCCTCCGGCAGCCGTGGCCACGCGCCGACGCCGGCCGGGCAGTACCTCGTCGACGCCGTCACCGCGTCGACGGCGTTCGAGGGCGTGCTCGCCGCGCTCTTCCACCGCGAGCGCACCGGCCAGGGACAGCTCGTGTCGATCAACATGCTCGACGCCATCACCACCCTGCAGATGCAGGAGCTCTCGGTGTTCACCGTGGGCAAGGTGGCGCAGACCCGGGGAGAGCAACCGCACGCGCACGTCTACATCCGCGCGCCCTACGGCACCTTCTCCACCACCGACGGCTACATCGCGCTGGCCATGCCCGACCTGCACACGCTCGGCGAGGTGATCGGGGAGCCCCGGTTCCTCGGCATGGACACCGAGACCGACAGCTGGGCGCACCGCGACGAGATCTTCGAGAAGACCGCTGCCCGCCTCGCCACCGAGTCGACCGAGCACTGGCTGACGGCGCTGGGCGCGGCGGGCATCTGGGCGGGGCCGGTCTACGACTACCAAGACCTCGTCGACGACGAGCAGATCATCCACAACGGCACTTTCATCGAATACGAGCACCCGACCGAGGGGCTCGTGAAGACGCCCGGCTTTCCCTACAAGCTCTCGGAGACACCCGCCCGCATCGATCGCGGGGCGCCGCTCGCGGGCGAGCACACCCGGGAGATCCTGGTCGAGCTCGGGCTCGGCGACGACCGCGTCGACGAACTGCTGGGAGCCGGGGTGGTGGCGGCCGACACGATCGACGGCGGCGCGAGCGGGGCGCAGGCCGGCGAGCCGGTGACGGATGCCGCGGCCGCAGTCGCCGCGGGGGAGCGCGCGTGACCAGCTACCGCGGCATCACCTGGAACCACCCCCGCGGCAAGAACGCCCTGCTCGCGGCGGCGGCCGAGGCGCGGGCTGCCGGAAGCCTCGACATCGAGTGGCAGGCCCACTCGCTCGAGCACTTCGAGTCGCATCCGATCGACGACCTGGCGCAGAACTTCGACCTCATCGTGCTCGACCACCCGCACCTCGGCGAGGCGCTCGCGCTGGGGTCGTTGCAGCCCCTCGACGCCGTGGTCGGCCCCGAGCGCATCGCCGCCTGGGCGAGCGAGTCGGTGGGCCCCTCGTTCTCGTCCTACTCCGCCGGCGGATCGCAGTGGGCGCTGCCCCTCGACGCCGCCACCCAGGTCGCGGTGCACAAGCCGGCCCTGCTCGACCCGGCCGACGTGCCGGCCACCTGGCCCGACGTCGAGGCGCTCGCCGCCTCGGGGCGCGTGCCCGTCGCCCTCTCCCTCGCCGGGCCGCACGCCTTCCTTACCTTCGCCTCGGCCTGCGTCGCGTTCGGCGACGCCGTCGGGGGCCCGGATGCCGCCGCGCTCCCGCCGGGCGACGACGGGTTCGTCGCGACCGCCACCGGCATCCGCGTACTCGAGCTGATGCGCGACATCGCCTCGCGGGCACCGGCCGGCAGCGACACCTGGAACCCGATCGCCCTGCTGCAGCGCATGACCGACACCGACGAGGTGGGCTACTGCCCGCTCGTGTACGGCTACGTCAACTACTCGTCGCCCGACCTGCGGTTCGCCGACGCCCCCGCGGCCGCGCCCGGCGGCCGGCGCGGGTCGACCATCGGCGGCACCGGGCTCGCTCTCAGCGCCCGCGCCCGGGTCACCCCCGAACTCGTCGAGCACATCGAGTGGCTGATGTCGCCCGACGCGCAGGCGCGGTTCATCCCGCAGCACGACGGCCAGCCCTCGGCGCGGGCGGCATGGCTCGACCCCGAGGTCAACCACGCGAGCCACGACTTCTACCGCGGCACCCTCGCCACGCTCGACGACTCGTGGGTGCGCCCGCGCTTCTCGGGCTACATCGCGTTCCAGTCCCACGCGTCGGCCGTCATCCGCGATGTCGTCGCCGGCCGCGTGCCCGTGCCCGCGGGCCTCGCCGAGCTGCGCGAGGCTTATAGCCACGCCCTGGCGGCGTCGAGAAGTCACGATCGGGTGCCCAACGACGCCTTTGCACCGCAAAATGACTTCTCGATGGGCGCTGCGCGCCCTCGACCTCAGGAAAGGGTCTGATCATGACCGCCACCGCCCCCGTGCTCGCCACCGACGAGATCGTGTTCGAACTCGACGGCCAGGTCGCCGTCGTCACCCTCAACCGGCCGGCGAAACTCAACTCGGTCACGCAGGAGATGTCCGACGCGCTCGTCGAGATCGCCGAGTGGGCCAACGACAGCAACGACGTGCGGGCCGTGGTGCTCACGGGCGCCGGCGAGCGGGCCTTCTGCGCGGGCAGCGACATCCGTTCGCTCGACAAGTACGCCACGCCGTGGGACTTCCGCAACCGCGGCGACTACTGCGACGCCCTGCGGCTGCTGCGCAAGCCGATCATCGCGGCCGTCAACGGCTACGCCTTCGGCGGCGGGCTCGAGACGGCGATGACCTGCGACATCCGGCTGGCCTCGACCACGGCGTCGTTCGCGGCCCCCGAGATCAAGCTCGGCTGGATCGGCGGGGGCGGCATGAGCACGTTCCTCGCCCATTCGATCGGCGCGAGCAATGCCGCGCTGATGCTGATGACGGGCGATCCGATCGACGCCCAGCGTGCTCTCGCCTGGGGCCTCGTGTCGGAGCTCACGGAACCCGACGCCCTGCTCGGCCGCGCGATCGAGCTCGCCCGCACCATCGCGTCGCGCCCGCCGATCGCGGCCGAGACCGCCAAGGCCAACCTGCGGGCCGCCTACAACCTGCCGCAGGATGCCGCCATCGCCTACGAGCGCGACCTGCAGACGGTGACCTTCGCCACGGATGACGCGGCCGAGGGTCGGGCCGCGTTCGCCGAGAAGCGTGCCGGGGTGTTCCACCGCCGATGAACGCGTTGCTGCCTGCCGCCTCTCCGAGCGCCGCCGCCGCGGCTGCGGTCGCGCCGCGTGCCGCCGCCGTGCCCGCGCCGTGTGTCGCGGCGCGGGCGCTTTACGCTTGCACCCGAGCGCCGGCCGGCGACACGCCCGCGCGCACCACCACCGCTGACCGCCGCCCCACCACGACTAACGCGAGCCTCACCACTACCACTGCCCGCGGGACCACCGCCGCCCGCACCACGACCGACCGCACCACGACGATGGAGTCACGATGACCGACCGAGACACGAGCACCGCCGGCCCCACCAGCACGGCCTGGGCCGGGCCGGCCTCGCGGGCGCTGCCCGCCGACGGCTACACCGGAACGCTGATCGCCCGCGTGTGGGATCCGGCGGCCGGCCCCACCGGCGGCCCGTCGCCCGTGCTGGTGCGCGCCGACGGCGTGTTCGACCTCAGCGGCACCTTCGCCACCGTGAGCGACCTCGCCGAGGCCCCCGACCCCGCGGCGGCGGCCCGCCTCGCGGCCGACGACGGTGTGCGCCTCGGCGGTTTCGATGAGATCTACGCCAACACCGCGGCATCCACCCGCGACGCCGGCCGCCCCTGGCTGCTCGCTCCGGTCGACCTGCAGACCCTCAAGGCCGCGGGCGTCACGTTCGCGGTGTCGATGATCGAGCGCGTGATCGAAGAACGCGTGCGCGGCGACATCGAGGCCGCCGCCCGCATGCGCGGCAGCATCCTCGACCAGATCGGCGCCGACCTGCACGAGATCAAGCCCGGGTCGCCCGAGGCGATCGCCCTGAAGAAGTACCTCGTCGACGAGGGTCTGTGGAGCCAGTACCTCGAGGTGGGCATCGGCCCCGACGCCGAGATCTTCACCAAGGCGCCCACGCTCGCCGCCGTCGGCACCGCCGCCCAGGTGGGCGTGCTCTCGACCTCGCTCTGGAACAACCCCGAGCCCGAGGTCGCGCTCGTCATCGACTCCTCGGGCCGCATCGTGGGCACCACCCTCGGCAACGACGTGAACCTGCGCGACGTCGAGGGCCGCTCGGCCCTGCTGCTGCCGAAGGCGAAAGACAACAACGCCTCGTGCGCTCTCGGCCCGTTCCTGCGCCTGTTCGACGACAGCTTCGACCTCGACGCGGTGCGGCGGATGCGCGTGACCCTAGAGATCGACGGCGGAGAGGGCGGCGACGGTTTCCACCTCGACGGCACCTCGGAGATGGCGCAGATCAGCCGCGATCCCGTCGATCTGGTGGCGCAGCTGACGGGCCCGCAGCACCAGTATCCGGATGGCGCGGTGCTCATGCTCGGCACCATGTTCGCGCCCATCGTCGACCGCGACGAGACCGATCGCGGCTTCACGCACAAGGCCGGTGACGTCGTGCGGATCTCGTCCGACGAACTGGGTAGTCTGGTCAACCAGGTCGAGGAGAGTGAGAGGTGCGAACCGTGGGAGTTCGGAATCGGCTCGCTGATGAAGAATCTCGCGAGCCGGAACCTGTTGTGACCGGCGAGGGCCGCGCCGCCCTCGCCCTCGACGACGGCGGAGTCACCGATGCGGGTGCGGGGCTCGAGGGCGGCGCGTCCTCGAGTGTTGGGGTGGGTGTTGGGGTCGGTGTCGGCTCCGGCCCGCGCCAGACGCGCCGCTCCACCAACACGGTGACGCTGACGGATGTCGCCCAGCACGCCCGCGTCTCGCCGCAGACGGTGTCGCGCTCGATCCGTTCCCCCGAACTCGTGTCGGAGTTCACGCTCGAGCGCGTGCGCAACTCGATCGCCGAGACCGGCTACGTGCCGAACCTGGCCGCCTCGAACCTCGCCTCGAACCGCAGCATGACGGTGGCGGCCGTCATCCCCGCGGTCTCGGCGTCGGTGTTCGCCGACGCGCTGCACGGACTCGAAGAGGTGCTCTCGCCCGCCGGCTACCAGCTCTTCATCGGCTCGACCGACTACCGCCCCTCGCACGAAGAAGAGCTCGTGCGCGCTCTGCTCGGCCGCCGGCCCGACGGCATCTTCATCGTGGGCACCAAGCACTCGCCGAACACGACGCACCTGCTGCGCGAGTCGCGCGTGCCCGTGGTCGAGGCCTGGGATCTCACCGACGATCCCATCGACAGCGTCGTCGGCTTCTCGAACCGCGACGCGATCAGCGCGCTCGTGCAGTTCGCGGTGACGCGCGGCTACGCGCATCCGACGTTCGCCGGGTCGTTCCAGACCGGTGACTTCCGTGCCATCGCCCGGCGCGGAGCGTTCGAGGACTCGGTGCGCGAGCTCTACCCGGGCGAGCCCATCCGGGTCGTCGACTCCGGCACGGCGACCGTCGACTTCGAGACCGGGCGGCGCCTGCTCGACGAGACGCTCACCACCTACCCCGAGACCGACGTGCTCATGTTCGCGAGCGACGTGTTCGCGGCCGGCGCGGTGCTCGAGTGCGCGCGCCGCGGCATCCGGATTCCCGGCGACATCGCCATCACGGGGTTCGGCGACTTCGAGATCAGCCGCCACCTCGTGCCCACCCTCACCACCGTCGCCGTGCCGAACCGCCAGATCGGAACAATCGCAGGCGAATTGCTGTTGGCCCGCATGACGCATCGACCGGTCGAGAACTCCGAGCTCGATCTGGGGTTCTCGGTGGTCGCGCGCGAGAGTGCGTGAGCCGCTTCGCGCCCCGGATGCCCCGCCCGCCACACGCCACGCACGATCAGTTCTGCCCCGCCACACGCTCCGCCCGCCACTTGCTTCACCCCGCAGCTTGCTCCACCCCCGCCACACGCTCCACCCCGCCAGACCCTCCGACGAAGGAACAGACATGTTGACCACCACGAATCCCCGAACCGGTGTTAGCGCTGCCACCGAGTTGAAGCCCACGAGCCTCGAGGGCGTGGATGCCGCCGCCCGGCGCGCGGCCGGCGCCGCGCTCGAGCTGCAGTCGCGCGGGCGCGAGTTCCGGGCGCAGTTGCTCGACGCCATGGCCGCCTCGGTCGAGAACGCCCGCGAACGGCTGGTCGCGACCGCCGACGCCGAGACCGGGCTCGGCGCGGCGCGCCTGAACGGCGAGGTGTCGCGCAGTGCCTTCCAGTTCTCGCTCTTCGCCGAAGCCGTGCGCGAGGGCAGCTTCATCGAGGCCATGATCGACCACGCCGGTGACACCCCGCTCGGCGCGGCCCCCGACGTGCGGCGCATGCTCGTGTCGATCGGTCCGGTCGCGGTGTTCGGCTCGAGCAACTTCCCGTTCGCCTTCTCAGTGCTGGGCGGTGACACCGCCTCGGCCATCGCCGCCGGGTCACCCGTGGTGATCAAGGCGCACGGCTCGCACCTGCTCACCTCGCAGCTCTCGTTCGACGTGCTGCAAGCGGCGGCGGATGCCGTGGGCGCCCCTCCCGGAACCTTCGGCATCGTCTACGGCCAAGACGCCGGACTCGCGCTCGTGAAGCACCCCGCCATCAAGGCGGCGAGCTTCACGGGCTCACTGTTCGCGGCCGAGTCGCTGCAGTCGGCCATCAACACGCGGCCCGACCCCATCCCGTTCTTCGGCGAGCTGTCGAGCATCAACCCGCTCGTGGTCACGCCGGGTGCCGTCTCGGCCCGGGGCGCCGAGATCGCGTCGGGGCTGTTCACCTCGTTCACCGGTTCGGCCGGGCAGCTCTGCACCAAGCCCGGCATCGCCTTCATCCCCGCGGGCGACGAGGGGCAGGCGCTCGTCGACGAGATCGCGGCCCTCACCTCCGACGCGACGCCGCAGGTGCTGCTCAACTCGCGCATCCGCTCGTCGTTCGGCGAGATCGAGGAGCGGCTGCTGGCCGCCGGAGCCGCCGAGGTGGCGCGGGGCGACGACCCGGTTGTTGACGACGCTGTGGCCGATGACGCTGTGGCCGCCGGGGGGGCCTCGGCCGCGGCATCCGGAGGTTTCACCGTGGCGCCGACGCTGCTCGAGACGACGGCCGCCGACTTCAGCGCCGAGCTCGCCGAGGAGTGCTTCGGGCCGCTGATCGTGGTGGCGCGCTACTCGTCGCTCGACGAGGTGCGGGAGGCGTTCGGGCGCATCCCGAAGTCGCTGACCGCCACGCTGCACGTCGAGGACTCGGAGGCGGATGTCGTGGCCGAGCTCTCGTCGACGCTCGAAGCGAGTGCGGGACGCATCGTGTTCAACGGCTACCCGACCGGCGTTCGGGTCACGTGGGCGCAGCACCACGGCGGATCCTGGCCGTCGACCAACTCGCAGCACACCTCGGTGGGTGTGACGGCGGTGCGGCGCTTCCTGCGCCCCCTGGCCTGGCAGAACGCGCCCGCCGCCGCCCTGCCCGAAGAACTCCGCGACGACTACACCGCCATCCCCCGCCGCGTCGACGGCACCCTCGTGCTCCCCGCCTGACCGGCCGGCCCGCGGGCCGCCGCGCCCGCCGCTACCGCCCGCCCAGCCCACTCCCACCCTCGCGAGAAGTCACAATCTGTGCCAACTCCGCCTCGGAGCGACCACTTCTTGACTTCTCGTCCACTCCCACCCTCGCGAGAAGTCAATATGTGTGGCAACTTCGCCGCCCAATGACCGGTTCTTGACTTCTCGGCGAGGTGGGGAGGCGCCCGGCGCGACGGGGGCGCGACCGGGGGCGCGGCGGGGGTCAGCCCTTGATGGCACCGCCGAGGCCCGCGCTGCGGAGGAAGAGGCGCTGGAAGATCACGAAGAGCGCGATCGGGATGAGGGTCGAGATGGCGAGCGCCGCGAGGTAGACGTCGAGCTCGATGGTCTGCTGCAGCGCGGGCAGCCGCACCGAGAGCGGCTGCATGGCCGGCACGGTGAGCACGAGCATGGGCCAGAGGTAGTCCTTCCACGCGGCGATGATGGCGAACACCGACACCACCCCGATGATGGGGCGCGACATCGGCAGCACGATCGACCAGAACAGCCGGAACGGTCCCGCGCCGTCCATGCGCGCCGCCTCGAAGATCTCGCGCGGCAGGTTGTCGAAGAACCGTTTCATCAGCACCACGTTGAACGCGGATGCCCCGGCCGGCAACCACACCGCCCAGAACGTGTTGAGCAGCGAGGTTCCGATCAGCGGCGGATGCAGGATCGTGAGATAGAGCGGCACGAGCAGCACCACCGCCGGCACGAACAGCGTCGCGAGCACGAGCCCGTAGACGATGCGGCCGTAGCGCGGCTTCAGCACGCTGAGCGCATAGCCGCCGGTCGCCGCCACGACGAGCTGCACCGCCCACGCGCCGGCGGCCACGATCACGGTGTTGAGAAACTGCACGTCGATGTGGATGGTGGTCCACGCGGTGACGAGGTTCTGCCAGTCGATGCCGTTCGGGAAGATCGCCATGGGGGTGCGCAGGGTGTCCTGCGTCGGGGTGACCGCGGCCTTCAGCAGCCAGAGCAGCGGCCCGAGTCCCGCCACCACGAGCAGAGCGAGCAGCACGCCGTGCACCACGCGCGTCGTGCGCCGGATGGAGGGGCGACGGTGGTCGGAGATCGAGATGATTCCGCGATCGCCGGTGCTGCCGGCATCCGGCCCGCCCTGCAGGCGACGAGCACGGCGCCGGTCGCGCCAGCCCCGCCAGCCGTGCCGACCGGGCCCGCCCGGCCCGCCTGGTCCGCCCGGCCCGCGGCCGTCGGAGCCCCCGGATTCCGGCTCGGTCATGACCGTGGCTCCGAGCGGCACGAAGGGCGGAGCCGGAGTGTCGGTGGTCGAGGTCATTCTGAGCTCCATGATTTGGTGAGCCGAAAGTAGATGAGTGAGAACACAGCCAGAAACACCGCGAGCAGCACGCTCAGCGCGGTCGCCGCCCCGTAGTTGCCGCCGAGCGAGTTCTGGAACGCGTAGCGGTAGATGAGCAGCAGGATGGTCGACGTCGAGTTCGCCGGCCCGCCGTTGGTGAACAGGAACGGTTCGAGAAACACCTGCGCCGTGCCGATGATCTGCAGGATGAAGGTGATCAGCAGCACGCCCCGTAGCTGCGGCAGCGTGACGTGCCAGACCTTCTTCCAGATGCCGGCGCCGTCGATCTCGGCCGCGTCGTAGAGATCGGGGCTCACGCTCGTGAGCGCGGCGAGATAGATGATGATGGTGCCGCCCGCTGCGGCCCACGTCGCCTCGAGCACGAGCGAGGGCATCGCGGATGCCGCGCTCTGCAGCCACGGTTGCGGCGGGATGCCCACCCACGACAGCACGGTGTTGAAGGGCCCTGTGGGGTCGGCGTTGTAGAAGACCTTCCAGAGCAGCACCGCGACGACCGGCGGCACGACGACGGGCAGGTAGGCGAGAGCGCTGTAGAGACCGCGCGCCCGCTTCACCTCGCTCATCAGCACCGCGACGACGAGCGGCACGGGGTAGCCGAAGAGCAGCGCGAGCGCCGCGAAGTAGAGCGTGTTGAGCGCGGCCTGGCCGAGCTGCGGATCGGAGAGCACCTTCACGTAGTTGTCGAGCCCGATGAACGTGGCGGGGCTCACCAGGTTGGTCTTCTGCAGGCTCATCACCACCGCTTCGACGATCGGCTTCCACGAGAAGACGCCGAAGATCACCAGCAGCGGCAGCATGAACAGCAGGTTCGAGAGGCCGCCCCGCCGCACCCACGAGACGGGTGAGCGTCTCGGGGTGCGGGCGGGGCGTTCGAGGGTCGACATCAGTCGGCGTCGACCAGAGCCTGCACGTCGGAGTTCGCCTTGGCGAGCAGTGCGTCGATGTCGGCGTTCTGGTCGGTGAGCACGGCCTGCACCACGGTGTCGAGCGCCGCGTAGAGGTCTTGCGTGTGCACCGCCGGCTCACCCACGAGGGTGCGGCCGACGTTGCCCTCGGCGAAGTACGACACCTGGTCCTGCGGCACGTTGATGTAGTCGGCGATCCACTCGCGCGACTGGTCGAGCGTGGCCTGGTCGAAGATCGGCAGCGCCGGGGTGCCGACCGCCTGGTCTTGGTCGGCGAGGATCTTCGCGTCGGCGACCGCGGCATCCTGGTCGACGAGCTTGGCGACGTCGTAGAAGTCGATCCACTTCACCGCGGCGTCTTTCTGCTCGTCGGTCGCCTTCGCGCTCACGACGTTGAGCGTGCCACCGCCCATGATCGCCGCCTCGGGCGAGTCGGTGATGGGGATGGCGGCGAGCCCGTAAATCGCGGGGTCGAGGTTGTTCTCGCGGGTGAGCGACGTGAACAGGTCGGAGCCCGAGGTGTACATGCCGATCTGCCCGGCCGCGAAGGCCTGGTTGATGGTGCCCCAGTCGAAGAGGAAGTTCGAGCCCATCGAGTTGTCCTGCCAGCGCAGCTCCTTGAGGAACTCGAGCGACTCCTTGGTGGCGTCGTTGTCGAGCGTGACGGTGGTGGTGTCGCCCTCGCCCTCCTCCATGCGGCCGCCGCGCGAGACGGTGGCCGCGGTGGTCTGCCAGCCGCCGGTGTTGCTCTGGGTCATCTGCATGTAGCCGGCCTGGCCGGTGGCGTCGGCGATGGCCTTGGCGTCTTCGCGCACCTCGTCCCAGGTGGTGGGCGGGTCGTCGGGGTCGAGCCCGGCCTGCTCGAACAGGTCGCGGTTGTAGTGCAGCCCGATGGCATAGGCCTCGCGGGGGATGCCGTAGATGTTGCCCTGGTCGTCTTGTGCCGTGGCCAGCACGCTGGGGTTGAACTGATCGAAGTAGGGCAGGGCCTCGACCTGGGCGGTGAGGTCGGCGAGCTGACCGTTCGCGATGAGGGTGCGGCCGTCGGTGAGCGGGATGCGGAACACGTCGGGCAGCGTGCCGCCGGCGAGCTGCGCCGTGAAGGTCGTGGCCTTCCACTCGTATTCGACCGGGTCGACGACGATGTCGGGGTTGAGCTTCTCGAACTCGGCCACGCGGGCGTCGAACGCGTCGAAGGCCGCCTGCTCGGTGCCGGGGATGAGGGATGCGACGGAGATGTGGACCTTGCCGTCGTCAGAACCGGCGTCGGCCGAGCAGGCGCTCAGCAGTCCGGCGGAGGCGATGCCGACCGCGACGATCGCGACGGCCTTTCTGGGTGACTTCATCGTCAGTGCCTTTCTCGGTGTGTGGGATGGTGCTGTTGTGGCGGGACGGGGTCAGTGTGGTGGGCGCAGCCAGACGGTGGCGTCGCACGGCAGGCGGTCGCCCTCGAGGTCGGCGCTGGCCAGCAGCACCGCGCTGTGGGCGGGTAGCGCGGCGGGGGAGCTGCCGAAGTTCGTGACGCAGACGACGTCGCCGCGCGAGAACGCGAGCACGCCGGGCGCACTCGGCAGCCACTCGAGCGAGCCGTCGCCCAGGTCGGAGTCGTTCGTGCGCAGTCGCAACGCGGCCCGGTAGAGCGAGAGCATCGAGTGCGGGTCGCGCTCCTGGGCCTCGACGGTGAGCCGCTCCCAGCCCTGCGGCTGGGGCAGCCAGGTGCGCGGGGCGGGCGTGGTGCCGACGGGTGCGCTGAAGCCGTAGGGAGGGTGGTCTCCCGACCAGGGAAGCGGAACGCGGCATCCGTCTCGGCCCGGATCGACCCCGCCCGACCGGTGATGCATCGGGTCGGTGAGCAGGTGCCGGGGAATGTCTTCGACCTCGGGCAGGCCGAGTTCGTCGCCCTGGTAGAGGTAGAGCGAGCCGGGCAGGGCGGCGGTGAGCAGCGCGGCCGCCCGGGCCCGGCGGGTGCCCGAGGCGAGATCGGTGGGCGTGCCGAAGCGCTTGCCGGCGAAGGCGAACGTGCTGTCGGCGCGACCGTAGCGGGTGACCGGCCGGGTGACGTCGTGGTTCGAGAGCACCCACGTGCTCGGCGCCCCCACCGGGGCGTGCGCCGCGAGCATCGTGTCGATCGAGGTGCGCAGCTGCTCGGCGTTCCAGGCCCGGCTCATGAAGTCGAAGTTGAAGGCGGTGTGCATCTCGTCGGGCCGCAGGTAGTTCGCGAAGCGCTCGGCGTCGGGCAGCCAGATCTCGCCCACGAGCACCCGGGTGCCCTCGTAGCCGTCGGCGATGGCCCGCCAGCTGCGGTAGATGTCGTGCAGTTCGTCGCGGTCGGTGTTCGGATGCTGCCCGGGCGCGGGGTTCTCGGGCACCTCGGGCAGGGTCGCGTCTTTCACGAGCAGCGCAGCGGAGTCGATGCGCACGCCCGCGACACCGCGGTCGAACCAGAAGCGCAGGATGCTCTCGTGCTCGCGCCGGGTCTCGGGGTGATCCCAGTTGAGATCGGGCTGCTCGGGGGCGAACAGGTGCAGATACCACTCGCCGGGGGTGCCGTCGGGGTTCGTGGTGCGCGTCCAGGTGGGTCCGCCGAAGTTCGAGACCCAGTCGGTGGGGGGCAGCTCGCCGTGCTCGCCGCGGCCCTCGCGAAACCAGAAGCGCTCGCGGGCGGGGCTGCCGGGCGCCGCGGCGAGGGCCTCTCTGAACCACGGATGCTCATTCGACACGTGGTTCGGAACGATGTCGATGATCGTGCGGATGCCGAGCGCGAGTGCCTCGGCGATGAGCGCCTCCGCCTCGGCCAGGTCGCCGAACGCGGGGTTGATGGCACGGTAGTCGCTGACGTCGTAGCCGCCGTCGGCGAGGGGCGAGGGATACCACGGGGTGAACCAGAGGGCGTCGACGCCGAGGTCTTTGAGGTAGCCGAGCCGGCTGCGCACCCCCGCGAGGTCGCCCGTGCCGTCGCCGTCGGCGTCGGCGAAGCTGCGCACGTAGACCTCGTAGATGACGGCGCTGCGCCACCAGTCGGTGTCCGGCGTGGCGGCAGCGGTGGCCCGCGGGGCGGGCACGGTCTGGGTGTTCACGCGGTCGGGCTCCTCGGCTTCGGTCGTGACGGAGCGCGAGGCTGCGCTGCCGTGCCCCGAATGTAGCCTTCGGAATGCGGACTGCGCAAGAATTCGACAGATAGTAAGCAAGTTAAGTATTCTTGCGGCCGTTTGCGCGGGGGAGGGGCGCGCGGGCTCGCGTCAGGGAGGCCGTTCGGGAGGAGGGCCGCGCTCGGGAGGCCGTTTCGGCCTCCCGACGGCGCGACGGCCTCCCGAAGCGCGGTCAGGCGCGCGGGCGCGCCGGCCCCGTGGAGCCGCGCACCACGAGTTCCGGCTCGAAGAAGTACTCGTCGGGCGCGGCGGCGCTGCCCTCGATCTGGGCGACGAGCAGGTCGATCGCCATGCGTCCCATCACCTCGATCGGCTGCCGCACGGTGGTGAGGGGCGGGTCGGTGCTCGTCATCAGGGCGGAGTCGTCGAAACCGATCACCGAGACATCCGCCGGCACCGCGAGCCCCGCGCGCTTCACGGCGCGGATGGCCCCGAGGGCCAGGGGGTCGGATGCGCAGATGATGGCGGTGACCCCGGCTTTCAGCAGGCGGGTCGCGGCGGCCTGGCCCGCCTCGAGCGAATACTGGGAGTGCACGACGAGCTCGCGAGGGAACGCGCCCGCGCTCAGTCGATCGGCCGAGGCGAGCTTGCGCAGCGACGGAACGTGATCGGCCGGGCCGAGCAGCAGGCCGATGCGCTCGTGACCGAGCTGGCTCAGGTGCCCCCAGGCCTGCTCCATGGCGACGGCGTCGTCGGTCGAGACGGTGGCGAAGCCCAGGTCGGCGATCGGCGCGTTGGTCACCACGGTGGGCAGCCGCAGGTCGATCAGCCGGCGGTAGTGCTCGTGCGGCGCCTCTTCCTGCGTGTACTGGCCGCCGGCGAACACCACTCCCGACACGTGCTGCTGCAGCAGCAGGTCGAGGTAGTCGGCCTCGGAGATGCCGCCGGCGGTCACCGTGCAGAGCACCGGGGTGTAGCCGTGCTGGGCAAGCGCGATGCCCACCACCTCGCCGAAGGCCGGGAAGATGGGGTTCTGCAGCTCGGGCAGGAAGAGCCCGACGAGTCGGGCCCGTTCACCCCGCAGTTTGCTCGGCCGCTCGTAGCCGAGCACGTCGAGCGCGGTGAGCACCGCCTGCCGCGTGGCCTCGCCCACGCCGGGCTTCTCGTTGAGCACCCGGCTCACGGTGGCTTCGCTCACGCCCACCTTGCGGGCGACATCGGCCAATCGACGAGACATGCGTCGATCTTACGCAGACGACGCAAGTTCTTGCAGAAACGGCGACGGATGCCTCAGGGCGTGGCTTCGTGGCCGGAACGACCGTGGGTGCGCCGATCTTCTTTCATCTCGGCCTCGAACAGGTGGCGGCGGCCTGCCACCAGCTCGCTGCGCGTCATCCGCTCGGCCTCGCGGAAGGCCGCGTAGTAGCCGTCGTCGAACTCCTCGACGAGCTGGAACGTCCAGCGCCCGTCGACGACGTTCCGGCCGATCAGGGTGCGCTCGATCTCGTCGGCCAGGGCGCCGTGACCGGCTGACCGCAACGCATCCGTCGCCTCGCCGAGCGTCAGGTCGGCCATTCCGGTGAGCCGGTGGAAGCCGTAGAGCATGCCCCGGGCCTGCTCCACGATCTCGAGCGCCTCGGAGACCTTGCCGACCGCCGCGACGGTCTCGTCGGAGACACCCTCGGGGCGCCGGTGCTCGGGCGCGGGCCGTTCGCGATCGGTCGGGTTCATGCTTCGAGCTTGCCCCTGTTATCCGGCCAGGGGGAGGGGCAGGCTGAGGGCAGACCCGAAACCGGGCCGACAGTCGAGAGAGGTGCCCCGTGGCCAAGAAAGACATCGAGAAGGTCGGATTCGATCCGATCGAGTTCGCGCACGATCTCGGAATCCGCAGCAAGCACGCCTACCTCGCCGGGTTCGCCTCGGTGGTGCTGGCGCTCATCGCCTGGCTCGCCTCGCGCGGCAAGAAGAACGACGACAAGGCGCAGTCCGACCGCTGGGGCATCTTCATCGGTCACTGGGCGCCCACGTTCTTCGCGATCGGCATCGCCCTCAAGCACGAGGAGTGAGTGGTGGGCCGGGGTGCGCCCAGCGCCCCCGGCTACTGCCGCGGTGTGTACTCGTCGATGACGAGGATGTCGCGCCGGAAGTGCTCGGTGCGGTAGGCCGCGCGCCCGATCATGTGCGCTGACGCGGGTGCCGTGAGCGACTGGAAGAACACGATGGCGAGCGCCAGGGTGATGGTGCCGACCGACGGGTTCGTGACCGCGACATCCGCGACGATCGCGATCAGGCCGAGGATCTGCGGTTTGGTCGCGGCGTGCAGGCGCGACAGCACGTCGGGAAAACGGATGAGTCCCACTCCGGCCGCGAAGCACATGAGGGCGGCCAGCAGCACGAGCGCGGCGGTGATGACGTCGCGGATGTCGAAGCCCAGGTCGCCGGTCATGCGTCGTCCCTCGACGAGATGAACCGCGCCACGCTGACCGAGCCCACGATGCCGAACAGGGCCAGCCCGAGCAGCACGGGCAGATTGTCGGTGTGGCGGTTGATCGCCATCTCGGCGCCGATCGCGCACATCGCCGTGGCGACGAGCACATCGCTCGCGATGATGCGGTCGAGGGCCGACGGGCCCCGGATGATGCGCCAGAGCGCGCCGACCGCTCCGGCGCCGAACAGCACGCCGGCGATCACGATCACGACGGTCATTCGGGGCTCCCTTCGCGAAGCCGCGCGAGGTCGTCGGCCGATCCGGCCGCGCGGATGAGACGGCGTTCGGTGGCCAGCACCTCGCGCTTGAGGGCCGGCACGTCGTCGGCCGAGCGCACGTTCAGCGCGTGCAGATAGAGGGTCGACGTGTCACGGTCGATGTCGAGCACGATCGAACCCGGCACCAGCGAGACCGCCTCGGCCGTGAAGGTCATGACGAGATCGGATCGCGTGCGCAGCGGCACGGCGATGATGGCGTTGCTCGGGCGGTACCACGGGCTGACCGCGGTCCAGGCGATCTGCAGCGACGCCACCACGATGTCGAACAGCAGCCGCAGCGCGAACACGAGCGCCCACACCAGGTTGAGGCGGCCGCTCAGCCGCACGGCCGGAAGGTAGAACACCACCGACACGAGCAGAGCCAGCACCACTCCGGTGACGAGGGCGAGCCAGGTGAACTGGCCCCACAGCAGCATCCAGAGCAGCACCAGCCCGAGGAAGGGCACCAGCCCGCTCGCGATGCGCGCCCGGATCATGCGCGAGGGCCGCTGCGAGGTGTCGCCCTCGGCCGCCCGCTCGCCCTCGGCCGCCGCCCGCTCGCCCTCGGCCGCCGCCAGCTCGCCCTCACCTGCTCGCTCGCCCGTCATCGCACACCCCCCGGAAAGACGGAGTCGACATACATCTCGGGCGTCGCCACGTTCCCGGCCGCTCGCTGCGCGAGGTCGAACAGCGGCCCCGCGAACACCGTGAGGCAGATCGTCATGGCGATCAGTCCGGTGGTGGCTCCCACCATGAGCTTCGACGTGCCCGTGGCGGTGGCCACCCCGGTCGCGGTGCCGTTGGTGGCCTCCGGGCTCTCCTGCAGCGATTCGGTGAGCGGCGACTCGTAGCCCTCGACGTCTTCTTTCGGCCGCCAGAACGCCATGTTCCACACCCGCATGAGCGCATAGAGCGTGAGCAGCGAGGTCACGGCGCCCGCGCCGATCAGCACGTAGACGAGCGGGCTCGGGCTCGCCGCGCCCGCCTCGAACAGGCCGACTTTGCCGAGGAACCCCGAGAACGGCGGGATGCCGCCCAGATTGAGTGCGCCGATGAAGAACAGGATGGCCACGAACGGAGCCTTCTTCAACAGCCCGCCGAGCCGCGTGATCGACGTCGACCGCCCCACCCGTTCCACGAGCCCCACCACGAGGAACAGCGCGGTCTGCACCGTGATGTGATGCACGATGTAGTAGATCGTGGCGCCGGTCGCGAGCTCGGTGCCGATCGCGACGCCGAAGATCATGTAGCCGATGTGGCTCACGAGCGTGAACGACAGCAGCCGCTTCACGTCGGCCTGCGCGAGCGCGCCGAGGATGCCGATCAGCATCGTGAGCCCGCCCACGATCAGCAACGGCACGGTCAACGGCACATCGAAGAAGAGCAGCTTGTCGGTGCGGATGATGGCGTAGACACCCACCTTCGTCAGCAACCCGGCGAACACCGCCGTGACCGGCGCCGGGGCCGTGGGGTAGGAGTCGGGCAGCCAGAACGACAGCGGGAACACCGCGGCCTTCACCGCGAACCCGATCAGCAGCGCGGCGCACAGGATCACCTGCACGTCGAGCGGCAGCTCGCGGATGCGGTCGCTCAGCAGCGCCATCGTCACCGTGCCCGTGGCGCCGTAGATGAGGGCGATCGCCCCCAGGAACAGCAGCGACGACACCAGGCTCACCACCACGTAGGTCACCCCGGCCCGGATGCGCGACCCGGTGCCGCCGAGCGTGAGCAGCACGTAGCTGGCCGCGAGCAGCATCTCGAACCCGACGTACATGTTGAACAGGTCGCCCGCGATGAAGGCGTCGAACAGGCCCGCGGCGAGGATGAGGTAGGTGGGGTGGAAGATCGACACCGGGGTGTCGCGGTCGCGGTCGGCGATGCCCTGCCCGACGGCGAAGATGAGCACCCCGAGCAGCATCAGTGCCGAGACGACCACCATGATGGCCGACAGCCGGTCGACCACGAGCACGATGCCGAACGGCGGCTCCCACCCGCCGACCTTCACCACGGCGGGCTGGCCGGTGCGGTCGACCACGGCGAGCAGCGCCGCCGCCGCGATCGTGACGGCGGTGAGGGCCGTGACGCTGATGGCGATCTGCACGCGCGGGTAGCGGCCGAGGATGAGCGTGACGGCCGCTCCCACGAGGGGCAGGATGACGAGCAGCGGAACGAGGGCGTTCATCGCATCACATCCCTGTCGCGCTCGCTCGCTTCCGGCTCCGGGCCGCGGCCTCCGTCGATGTCGTCCTCGGCGTCGCCGCCCTCTTCGAGCACGGTGCGCACCGCCGCGTCGTCGCCCTCGAGCGACCGGTGGAACACCTGCGCCTGGTCGGCCTCGGCGGCGTCGTCCTCCTCTTCGCCGGTCGTGACGTCGTCGCCCTCGTCGCCGAGGTTCGAGAGCCACCACGAGCGGTAGATGAGGGCGAGGATGAACGCCGTCACGCCGAAGTTGATCACGATGGCCGTGAGCATGAGCACCTGGGGCACCGGGTCGACGGTGGAGGCGGCATCCGTCTGCCCGTCGATGATGGGGGAGTCGCCCGATCGGCCCGACATCACGAAGATGAGCAGATTGGTGGCGTTGCCCACCAAGAGGAAGCCGATGAGGATGCGCGTGAGACTGCGCTCGAGCATGACGTAGACGCCGGTGCCGTAGAGCACGGCCATGAGCACGACGAGTGTGATGGAGGCGCTCACGAGGCACCTCCGTCGGTGGCGTCGACGGTGCCGGTGCTGGTGGTGCTCGGTGGGCCGGAAGCTCCGGATGCCGCCGCCGCGGTGACCGGCGCGCCGCTCGTGTCGCGCCCCGCCACGCGACCGCGCGTCTCGGCCTCGGCGGCCGAGACGGAGTGGTCGTCGGGTTGCCCGTCGACCTCGTCTTCGGCCTGCTGCCGGTCGACCTCGCCGCCCAGGGCGCGCAGGATGTCGAGCACGACGCCGATCACCACGAGGTAGACGCCGATGTCGAAGATGGTCGAGGTGCCGAACGAGATGTGGCCGAGCACCGGCACGTCGGCCTCGAAGTAGGCCGACTGCAAGATCTCGCCGCCGAAGAACAGCGAGCCCACCGCCGTGCCCGTGGCCAGCAGCATGCCGCCCCCGAGCAGCACGCCCGGGCCGATCGGAATGGTCTCGCCGAGCTCGTAGCGGCCCCCCGCGAGGTAACGGGCGATGAGCGCGAGCCCCGCGAGCAGCCCGGCCGCGAACCCGCCGCCCGGGGCGTTGTGGCCGGCGAAGAGCAGAAAGATCGACACCACGATCGCGGGGTGGAAGATGAGCCGCACGAGCACCTCGAGAATGAGCGAGCGGTTCTCGGGCGAGAGCGTGCGCCCGCCGAGCAGCCAGGAGTGCTGGCGGTCGTCGGGCGCCTCGTCGGAGGTGTGCGGGTCGGCCACGAGCAGGGTGCGCTTCGAACCCTGGCGGCGGCCCCGCGACTCACGCAGTCGCGGAACGGTGAAGTTGCGGCCCGTGACGAAGATGAGGCTCGCGACGCCGGTGGCCACGACCACGAGCACCGAGAGCTCGTTCATGGTGTCCCAGGCGCGGATGTCGACGAGCATCACGTTGACGACGTTCTTGCCGTGGCCCTCCTCCACGGCGAGCCGGGCGAGTTCTTCGCCCATGCCCGGAGCCTGCCGGGCGCCGAGCGCGATGAAGCCGACGAGACCCATGGTGACGCCGACGAGCGAGCCGATGACGATGCGCCAGCCCTTGCGCACGGGCTTGTTGTGCTGCGCGATCTTGAGCGGAAGGCGGCGCAGCACGAGCACGAAGACCACGATGGTGACGGTCTCGACGAGCGCCTGCGTGAGCGCGAGATCGGGGGCGCCGTGGAAGGCGAAGAGCACCACGAGCCCGAAACCGGTCGCGCCGACGAGCAGCACGGCCGCGAGCCGGTGCGTGGCGCGGGCGGCCATCACGGCCGCGACCGCCATGGCGAGCGCCACGAACACCTGCGCCGGGTAGTCCCAGGCCACGAACTCGCTCGGCCAGGTGCGGTTGAGCGCGCTCGAGGCGCCGAGGCAGAGCACGAAGACGAGCAGGATGGTGCCGAGATATTGCGGCAGGCCGCCCCTCTGGGCGAACAGCGTGACGCGGGCGGCCGCGTTGTCGACGCTGCGCACGATGGTGAGATAGCTGCGCGACGCGTCGACGAGCGGGGGCACCTTCTTCTGCAGGCGCGCGAACGGCCTGCGCAGCGCGAAGAGGCCGAGACCGGCGGCGATCACGAGCGCCGAGATGCCGAGCGCGGGCTCCAGGCCGTGCCAGAGGGCGAGGTGGTAGTCGCCGCCGCCCGGCACGGTGTCGGCGTAGGTCTCGAGCGCGTGGCCGAGAGGGGCCGCCGCGAGTCCGAAGCCGATCGTGGCGAGCGTCAGCACGACGGGAGCGATGAGGATGCCGCGGTCGGGAGCGTGCGGCTCGTGCTCGGCCGCGTGCTGCCGGGCGGCATCCGTGTTCTTCGTGGCGAAGGCGCCGTAGAAGAAACGGGCGCTGTAGGCCACGGTCAGCACCGAGCCGAGGCTCACGCCCACGAGGGCGATGATGCCCCAGGGGTCGCCGGCGTGCTCGGCCGTGCCGATGCCGGCCTCGAGCAGCGACGTGAGCACTCCCTCTTTCGCCACGAAGCCGAGCAGGGGCGGGATGCCGGCCATGCTCGCCACCGCGATGAGCGCCACGGCCGCCAGAACGGGCCGGCGGCGGCCGAGCCCGGAGATCTCGCGCAGGTCGCGGGTGCCCTCGTCGTGATCGACGATGCCGACGACGAGGAAGAGGGTGGCCTTGAACAGCGCGTGCGCGAGCAGCAGCGCGGCGCCGGCGAGGGCGGCATCGCGCGTGCCGAAGCCGACGACCACGGTGAGGAAGCCGAGCTGGCTCACCGTGCCGTAGGCGAGCAGCAGTTTGAGGTCGTTCTGCCGCAGCGAGCGCCAGGCGCCGAGCAGCATGGTCCAGACGCCGAGGCTCACGAGCAGCGGCGTCCAGCCCGGGGTGTCGGCGTAGCCGGGGGCGAACCGGGCGATGAGGTAGATGCCGGCCTTCACCATGGCGGCGGCGTGCAGGTAGGCGCTCACCGGGGTGGGGGCGGCCATCGCCGCCGGCAACCAGAAGTGGAACGGCACGAGCGCCGACTTCGACAGGGCGCCGACCAGGATGAGCATGATCGACGTGGTGACGAGCGCACCGCCGGGCGGCGGGTCGGCCACGAGCTCCGAGATCGACGTCGTGCCGGCGTGCACGCTCAGCAGCACGATGCCCACCAGCATGGCGAGGCCGCCGAACGTGGTGACGAGCAGCGCCTGCAGGGCGGCGCCGCGGCTCTCCTTGCGCTCGGTGTAGTGCCCGATGAGCAGGTAGGAGAGCACGCTCGTGATCTCCCAGAACATGAACATGATGAAGATGTCGTCGGCGGTGACGAGGCCGTACATGGTGCCGGCGAAGGCCAGCAGCAGTGCGGCGAAACGACCGAGCGAGGGCTCGCGCGGCGAGAAGTAGCGGGCGCAGTAGATGAGCACGAGGGCGCCGACGCCCGACACGACGAGCGCGAGCAGCCAGGCGAGGGTGTCGACGCGGAAGCTCAGGGCGATGCCGAGCTGCGGAATCCACTCCACCCTCTCGACCGCCGCGCCACCGCTCAGAACCGTGCCGGTCTGGGTGAGTGTATAGACGAAGGCGGCCGCGGGCAGAGCCGCGACGACGTAGAAGACGCGAGTCGAGAGCAGCCTCGTCAGCAGGGGAGTGAGCGCTGAAAGTCCTGCGAACAGCAGCAGGATCAGGATCACGCGGACTCCTCATGTCGGGGAGAGGGCAGGGCCATCAGTCTACCCGGTCGACCTGAGGGCGCCTTCGGCCCCCACGATTCGCGCCCCACCGGCCGGATGCGGTGTAATCGACGAGACGAAGGGGTGCGTGTGGAATCGGTGGCGCTGGACGACGCTGTTCGCTGGGTGAGACGACAGGTGGAGCAGGGGCCGTTGCCCTCGGCGGTGCTCGGGGTGGCGACATCCGGGGGCATCCAATTTCTCGAGGCGTTCAGCGGCAGCGACGAGCGCCCGGCGCGCGTCGACGACCACTACGCCCTCTACTCGGTCACGAAGCCGCTGACCGGCATCGCCATGGCCCGGGCGATCGAGCGCGGTGACCTGTCGTTGCGCCGCGACCTCTCCACGGTGCTGCCGGATGCGCCGGGCGGCCCCGCGCATCCGTGGCGGTCGGCCGTGCGGCTCGAGCACCTGCTCTCGCACACGGCAGGCCTCGTCGAGCCCGCCCTCGACGACCCGCGCCCCCTCGACGAGCAGCTCGCCACCGCCGGGCAGGCGTTCGTCGCCGGAACCAGGATCAGCTATTCGAACATCGCCTTCCACGGGGCCGCGAAGCTGTTCACCGCGGCCACGGGGCGGGCCGTGCACGACGACATCGAGGCGCTCGCCGGCCTGACCGGCGCCGCCGACGGGTCGCTCACCTTCGACGCGGCGAGCGATCCGCACCGCGTCTACGGCCAGGAGCGCGCCGGGGTCTCGCCCGACCGCATCGCGGCAGCCCGGCATCCGGCCGCCGGCGTCAACGGCACCGCGGAGGGGCTGCTCTCGCTGGGCGCCTCACTGCTGCGCGCCCTGGGTGGCGCCCGCGGCGAGGTGCTGCACCCCGAGACCGCGCGCGGCATGACCATCTCGCGCACGGCCGGGCTGCCCGAAGCGGTGCCGAACGACGATCGGCGCGACTTCGGCCTCACCTGGCACCTGCGCGACGAGTCGTCGGGGCTGCTGCACCGAGACGCCATCGGCCACGAGGGGTGGACGACGACGCAGTGGTGGATCTACCCCGAACTCGACCTCTGCTTCACGCTGCTGACGAACGTGCTCGACGCCCGCGGGCTCGGGGTCGACCCCGACGAGCTGAACAACGCGGTGGTGGCGGGGAGCTGAGCCCTGTGCGCCCACCGCTCGGCGCCCGGCCCGGCGGTCAGCCCTGCGCTCAGCCCAGCGCTCAGCGCTCGGCGCCGGCCAGCATGCCGAGCACGCGCGGGTAGCTGCCGTTCGCGACCGCGTTGCGCAGGAAGCCGACGTTCTCGACCAGGATCTCGGCGGCATCCGGCTGGGTCTCGATCAGCAGCATGACCTCGTCGAGGAAGGCCTCGAGCGGCATCGCCGTGGGTGACTCGGCCTGCCCCGGCATGAGGTCGGTCTGCACCGCGGGCGGCACGAGCTCGAGCACCTGCACGGGCGTGCCGGCGAGCTGCACCCGCAGGCTCTCGGTGAACGAGTGGATGGCGGCCTTCGTGGCGCTGTAGGTGGGCGTGGCCGGCAGCGGCACGAACGCGAGTCCCGACGACACGGTCATGAACACCGGGTTGCGGGCCTGCTCGAGCCACGGCTCGAAGGCGGCGAGCAGCCGGATCGGGCCGAGCAGGTTGGTGGTGATCGTGCGCTCGGCGGTGGCGAGGAACGCCGGGTCGCGCAGGTTCTCGGCCTGCATGACGCCCGCCATGGCGATGACCACGTTGAGCTCGGGGTGCCGCCCGGTGACGGTGCGGAAGGCCTCGGCGATGGAGTCGGGGTCGGTGGTGTCGATCTGCACGGCGTCGAGGCCCGGGTGCCCGGCGACGAGCTCGTCGAGCAGCTCGGTGCGGCGCCCGCCGATGACGACGGTGTTGCCGAGCGCCTGGAAGCGCAGCGCGAGGCCGAGGCCGATGCCCGAGGTCGCTCCGGGGATGAAGAGGGTGTTTCCTGTGATCTGCATGCCTCCAGCGTGGTCGCCGGCGGCGCGGCGCGGCAGAGAGGGCTTGTCCAGGGATCGGCGGTCCCTGGCACGCGCCCCGCGGGTCGGCGAGGATGGGGAGCATGAACCGTGCCGATCTCGCCGACTTCCTGCGCACCCGCCGGGAGGCCCTGCAGCCCGCCGACGTCGGCATCGGCGCGGGTCAGCGCCGGCGTGCCCCCGGGTTGCGGCGCGAGGAGGTCGCGCTGCTGGCCGGCATGTCGACCGACTACTACGCCCGGCTCGAGCAGCAGCGGGCGCCGCAGCCTTCGGAGCAGATGCTCACCTCCATCGCCCGCGCCCTGCGCCTCACCCTCGACGAGCGCGACCACCTCTATCTGCTGGCCGGCCACAACCCGCCCTCGCGCGTGCGCCGCTCGGAGCACGTCGCCCCGGCCCTGTTGCGGGTGCTCGACCGGCTGCACGACACACCCGCGCTCGTGGTGAGCGACCTCGGCGTCACGCTGGCGCAGAACGCCATGTCGCTCGCCCTCAACGGCGACGAGATGCACTTCACGGGCCCGGCCCGCAGTGCGGTGTTCCGCTGGTTCACCGATCCGGCGGCGCGTGCCCGCTACCCCGAGCGCGATCACGCCCACCAGAGCCGCGTGCAGGCCGCCAACCTGCGAGCCGCGGTGGGCGGCGGGGCGGGCGAGGCCGATGCCCGGGCGCTCGTCGAGGAGCTGGTGCGTCAGAGCGCCGAGTTCCGCTCGGTCTGGGCTGCGCACGAAGTAGCCCGCCGGTTCGACGACCACAAGACCTTGGTGCATCCGGAGCTCGGCGAGATCGAGGTCGACTGCCAGCCGTTGTTCACCGAGAACGCCGCCCAGGCCCTGCTCGTGCTGACCCCGCGGGCGGGCACGGATGCCGCCGACAAGCTGCGTCTGCTGCAGGTGGTCGGGGTCACGTTCGCGGGGTGACGCTGGGTAGGCTCGCACCATGAGCTCCCGCCCGCCCCTGATCGCCGAGCACGTGATCTCGAACGCCGACGAGGGGCCCTACGCCGTGGCCGTCACGGCCGACGGTGCCGTGTGGTGCACGCTCGTGCACGGCGGAGCGGTGGTGCGGTTCGACCCTGCCACGAACTCCGCCGCGCGCGTCGACCTGCCGGTGCACGCCGAACGCCACCACGCCGGCCACAGCCACGCCGGCCGCGCCCAGCCTTCTCAGCTCGCCGTCGCCGACGAGGCCTCGGTGTGGGTCACCGACACCACGGGCGACCGCGTGCTGCTGCTCGGCCCCATGGAGCAGACGGATGCCGCGGCGGAGCCCTTCGGCGTGCGCCTCACCGTCGACGTGCCCACCGCGGGCGCGCAGCCGTTCGGCATCACCACCACCGACGACGGCACCGCCTGGTTCACCGAGATGGGACGCGACGCGCTCGGGCGCATCGACATCCTCGGTCGGGTCACCGAGTTCGCGGCAGGCACCGACGAGGGCTTCGTGTCGATGATCGCGGCGTCGGGTGAGAGCCTCTGGTTCACGGCCAACCAGGCCAACGCGATCGGCTACATCCGGGGCGGCGACTCAGCCGTGCAGCTGTTCGAGGTGCCGACGCCGCACGCCGGGCCTGTGGGCATCACGGTGGCCGACGACGGAGCCGCCTGGTTCGCCGAGATTCTGAGCGGGCGCATCGGACGGGTCGATCGCGCCGGCCGGTTCACCGAATACCCGCTGCCGTGGAGCGAGTCGAAGCCGCACGCGATCTGCGCCGACCCGGCCGGGGGCTGCTGGTTCACCCTGTGGGGGTCGAACCAGCTCGGGCACATCGGGTTCGACGGCGAGATCGAGCTGCACGACCTCTCGGCGACCCAGACCGAGCCGCACGGGCTGGCCGTCGGCCCCGACGGCACGGTCTGGGTGGCGATGGAGTCGGGGGCGCTGCTGGCGGTGAGCCGCGCAGGCTGAACCGGCGGGGTGGGCGCCGGCCCGCTGGGCGCCGGCCTCCTGGGTGCCGGCCTCCTGGGCGCCGGCGGCTGAGCTCAGGGGAGGGCGTTCGCGATGGCGGTGAGCACCTGCTCGGTGGTCGGCACGCCGGATGCGCGCATCCGCTCGTCTCCGCCGGCGTCGGTGATGACGATGGTGGGCGTCGCCACGATGCCGAGGCGCTCGCTGTCGTCGGGGGCGTCGGCCACGTTGATCTCGCGCCATCCCACCCGGTCGCCGAGCAGTGGGGCCACGCGGTCGAGGGTCTGACGCGTGCTCGAACAGGCGCCGCAGAAGCTCGACGAGTAGAGCGTGACGGTGAGTTCGGGCATGGAGTCCTCCTCTCCTGCACAACCCGCCGTGGGCCCCGCAGATTCCCACAACGACGGGGCGACGCGGATGCGCCGGGGTGCCCACGATAGAATCGACTGTCAACCGGCACCGGCGTCGGGCACTGACATCGGAACCGAGAGGAATCCACATGCCAGCGATCGTCTTGATCGGCGCCCAGTGGGGCGACGAGGGCAAGGGCAAAGCCACCGACCTGCTCGGCAGCCGCGTCGACTACGTCGTGAAGTTCAACGGGGGCAACAACGCCGGCCACACGGTCGTCGTGGGCGACAAGAAATATGCGCTGCACCTGCTGCCCTCGGGCATCCTGACCCCGGGCGTCACGCCGGTCATCGCCAACGGCGTTGTGGTCGACGTCGAGGTGCTGTTCCACGAGCTCGAGGCGCTCGGTTCGCGCGGTGTCGACGTGTCGCGGCTTCTCGTGTCGGCGAACGCCCACGTCATCACCGCCTACCACCGCACGATCGACAAGGTCACCGAGCGGTTTCTCGGCAAACGGCAGATCGGCACCACAGGCCGGGGCATCGGCCCGGCCTACGCCGACAAGATCAACCGCGTCGGCATCCGCATCCAAGACCTGTTCGACGAGGGCATCCTGCGACAGAAGGTCGAGGGCGCGCTCGACCTCAAGAACCACATCCTGGTGAAGGTCTACAACCGGCGGGCCATCGAGGCCGAGCAGGTCGTCGACGACCTGCTGAGCTACACCGAGCGGCTGCGGCCGATGGTGGCCGACACCTCGCTCGTGCTCGACCGGGCGCTGCGCGACGGCAAGACCGTGCTGTTCGAGGGTGGCCAGGCCACCATGCTCGACGTCGACCACGGCACCTACCCGTTCGTCACGTCGTCGAACGCGACGTCGGGCGGCGCCGCCACCGGGTCGGGCGTGGCGCCCAACCGCATCGACCGGGTGATCGCGGTCGTCAAGGCCTACACCACGCGCGTCGGCGCGGGCCCGTTCCCCACCGAGCTGTTCGACGAGTCGGGTGAATACCTGCGCTCGAAGGGCTTCGAGTTCGGCACCACCACCGGGCGGCCGCGACGCACCGGGTGGTACGACGCGCCGATCGCGCGCTACACCGCGCGCATCAACGGTGTCACCGACTTCGTGCTCACGAAGCTCGACGTGCTGACCGGGCTGCCGACCATCCCGGTCTGCGTCGCCTACGAGGTCGACGGCGTGCGGGTCGACGAGGTGCCGGTGTCGCAGAGCGACTTCCACCACGCCGTGCCGGTCTACGAGGAGTTCGAGGGCTGGACGGAAGACATCACCGGTGTGCGCACGTTCGACGAACTGCCCGCCGCGGCGCAGCGCTACGTGCTGGCGCTCGAAGAGATGAGCGGTTCGCGCATCTCGGCGATCGGCGTGGGCCCGGGGCGCGACGCGATCGTCACGCGACACGATCTGCTCGAGTGAGGTCGGCGTTCGCGGCGGTTTGTTGCTGATCGCTCTTTATCGGGCGGCCGCGGCATCCGGAGTCTGAGGCCGATTTACTGCGTCGATTTCCCGGGTCGATTTCCTGGTCGGCCACGTTGACTTTCGCACGCTCTCGTGAATATGTTGTGAGCAACCACTTTTTTGGATCGACTACTGCACTGGAGCACCGATGTCGCTGACCCCTACCCGTGAAGACAAGTTCTCGTTCGGCCTCTGGACGATCGGCTACAACGGAACCGATCCGTTCGGCGGGCCCACCCGGGCGCCCCTCGACGTGGTGCACGCCGTTGAGAAGCTCTCGGAGCTCGGTGCCTACGGGCTGACCTTCCACGACGACGACCTCTTCGCGTTCGGCTCGACCGACGCCGAGCGTCAGACCCAGATCGACCGGCTGAAGACGGTGCTGGGCGACACCGGCCTCGTGGTGCCGATGGTCACCACCAACCTGTTCTCGGCGCCCGTGTTCAAAGACGGCGGCTTCACCTCGAACGACCGCGCCGTGCGCCGCTTCGCCCTGCGGAAGGTGCTGCGCAACATCGACCTCGCGGCCGAACTCGGTGCCACCACGTTCGTGATGTGGGGCGGCCGCGAGGGTGCGGAGTACGACGCGGCCAAAGACATCCGCTCGGCGCTCGAGCGCTATCGCGAGGCCGTGAACCTGCTGGGCGACTACGTCACCGATAAGGGCTACGACATCCGGTTCGCGATCGAGCCGAAGCCCAACGAGCCCCGCGGCGACATCCTGCTGCCCACCGTCGGCCATGCGCTCGCCTTCATCGAGACGCTCGAGCGGCCCGAGCTCGTGGGCGTCAACCCCGAGGTCGGCCACGAGCAGATGGCCGGCCTCAACTTCGCGGCCGGAATCGCGCAGGCGCTCTATCAGGGCAAGCTGTTCCACATCGACCTCAACGGGCAGCGCGGCATCAAATACGACCAAGACCTTGTGTTCGGCCACGGCGACCTGCACAATGCGTTCGCCCTCGTCGACCTGCTCGAGAACGGCGGCCCCGGTGGCGCGACGACCTACGACGGCCCGCGCCACTTCGACTACAAGCCCTCGCGCACCGAAGACGAGTCGGGCGTGTGGGAGTCGGCCGCCGCCAACATGCGCACCTACCTGCTGCTGAAGGAGCGGGCCGCGGCGTTCCGCGCCGACCCCGAGGTGCAGGAGGCGCTCGCGGCTTCCCGCGTGCCCGAGCTGTCGGTGCCCACGCTCGGCGAGGGCGAGAGCTACGCCGACCTGCTCGCCGACCGCTCCGCCTTCGAGGATTTCGACGCCGACGCCTACTTCGACGGCAAGGGCTTCGGCTTCGTGCGCCTGCAGCAGCTCGCCCTCGAGCACCTGGCGGGCGCCCGCTAGCGCGCCGCGCCGCGCCGCGGCTGCGGCCGCCGTCGCCGTCGCAGCTTCAGGCGAATCTCGCGTCATTCGGGCCCGTATTCGGGGCGAGCGGCGCGAGGCTCGCCCTTATCCGCGGCAGGCGCGAGTCGGGGCAGCGAAGCGGTGGGGCAGCTCAGACGCCCGAGTGGTTCTCCGGCGGGCGCCGGCTGACGCGCGGCGCGGTGGCGCAGCCGCGGCCACCGGCGCAGCTTCGGGCGAACCTCGTGTCATTCGGGCCCGTGTTCGGGCCGAGCGGCGCGAGGTTCGCCCGCGGCGGGTGCGGGTCGCGTCAGCGGAGCGGCGGGCGAGCCAGGCGGGCGAGTAGTTCTGAGGCGGGCGCCGGCTGGCGCCCTTATCCGCGGCGGGTGCGAGTCGCGCAGCGGGCGGCCGCTGGCGCGCGGCGCCGCGGCTGCCGTCGCAGGTTCCGGCGAACCTCGTGTCATTCGGGCCTGTATTCGGGGCGAGCGGCGCGAGGTTCGCCCTTAGCCGCGGCGGGTGCGAGTCGCGTCAGCGGGGCGGCTGGGCGGGTTAGTCGACTAAGTAGTTCTCGGGCGGGCGCCTGCCAGCGCGCCGTCGCAGGTTCAGGCGAACGCCGCGTTGTTCGGGGGTGTATTCAGGGCGAGCGGTGCGAGGTTCGCCCGCGGCGGGTGCGCGTTGCGGCAGCGGAGCGGAGCGGAGCTGAGCTGAGCGAGCGGAGCGAGCCGCGCGAGCGACGGGGTGGGTCAGACGACTGAGTAGTTCTCGGGCAGGGTGCCGCGCCCGGTGAGGCTGAGCAGCAGGGTCTCGCCGTCGCCCCGGGCCGCGGCGATGCCGGCGGCGAGCTCGAGGGTGCTCATGACCGCGTCGGCCGACTGGCCGTGCGGCAGCCCGGTGGCACGGGAGATGTCGATCGAGTGCACGACGAGTTCGAACACGCGGGTGCGCAGGTATTCCGGCAGGGCTATGCCGAGGCCGCCGATCGACACGATGCGCTCGGGCGGCGAGGTGTCGACGAGCGCCATCGCGCGGCCAAGTGCGTCGGCGATCGCGACCGCGGGCTCGGCACCCAGCCAGATGCCCGCCTCGACGCCGCGGGCGGCGACCGCCGCGGGGTCGGTGAGGTCGCGGTAGACCCGGGCGTAGTAGTGCTCGGCGTTCGCGACATTCGGATAGCCCGGGTCGTCGAGCAGCAGATAACTCTCGACCGTCAGGATGGCCCGGGTCGTGTGCCCCACGAGCGATCGCAGGCTCCACTCCCCGAGCGCGATCGAGTCCCACGCGTCGTCGGGTATTCGGGTGACGAGATCGTGGAACGCGGTGGCGGAGTGGAAGAACGTGGCGGCACTGCCCATGGGTCAATCGTGGCACAGCTGAAGCGCGGGCGGACACCGTTCCAGCGCGAGCGGACACGGTGGCGGCATGGGCTCTCGTTCGGCGCGCCACCGCCCGCCGAGCGCCGCCCGCGAAGCCTCCCCCGGCCGCCCGGGATGCCAGACTTGTCGCATGGCAGCAACGCTTCCCGACCGCGGCATCCTGACCGGGCGCTACATCACGCTCGAGCCCCTCACTCGGGAACTGCTGCCCGAACTGCATGCCGCCATCGGCCACCCCGAAGTCTTCGCCGGCGGCTACGGCGGCGGCCCCAAGGGCTACCGCGACACCGCGGCCGCGTTCGTGGAGTGGGCCGAGACCTATTACCAGTGGACGGGCGGCAACGCCTACGCCATCCGCCTGGTGGGCGGCAGCCACGACGGCGCCCTCGTGGGCACGTCGACGCTCGGCGATCTCAACCCGGCGCTCGAATACGCCCACCTCGGCTGGACCGCCTACGACCCCCGGGTCTGGGGAACAGTCGTGAATCCGGAGGCGAAGCTGCTACTGCTCGGCCTGGCCTTCGACCACGGGTTCGGCCGCGTCAAGATCCAGGCCGACGTGCTCAACACGCGGTCGCGGGCGGCGATCGCGAAGCTCGGGGCGACCTTCGAGGGCATCAGCCGGCGCGATGTTCCGCGCGCCGACGGCTCCTGGCGGGACTCCGCGGTGTTCTCGATCATCGTCGACGAGTGGCCCGCGGTGCGGGCCGCCCTCGAGCAACGCGTGCAGGATCAGGGCCGGGGAGTGCCGGTGGAGTACAAGACGGTGTGAGCGGCGTGTGCCGCGGCATCCGTTCTCCGTCGCGGGCGCATTGGTCGAATCGTTCGAACAATGGTGAACTAGCTCCATGGAATCTCTCTACACGGCAATCGCCCATGCCTCCGGCGGCGGACGCGACGGACACGTTCGCAGCGAAGACGACCGACTCGATTTCGACACCCGCCCCCCGAAGGAGATGGGCGGCTCCGGCGAAGGCACCAACCCCGAGCAGCTCTTCGCGGCGGGTTATTCGGCCTGCTTCCTGAGCGCGCTCCACGCCGCCGGTCGCCAGCTGAGCCTCGACACCACGGATGCCGCCGTGTCGGCGAGCGTCTCGATCGGCAAGACCGACGAGGGCGGCTTCGGGCTCGCGGTCGAACTCGACGTCTACGTTCCCAACGTGACGCCCGACGAGGCGCAGCAGCTCGCCGACCGGGCGCACGAACTGTGCCCCTATTCCAACGCGACGCGCGGCAACATCGACGTGGCGCTGACCATCGTCGAGTAGGCGCGACTGCCAGATGCCCGGCGCTGACTGCCAAATGCCGGGCTGAGCACTCCGCGCGGGTTCGCGAGGCCGAACCCGCGCGGTAGTGTCGGCGGGTGACACCGCTCCAACCCGCCGCCGCTCCGGCTCCCGCTCCCGGATCGGGTCCCGCCCCCGCACTCGCGCGGGGCCGGTTCGCCGTGGCGCTGCAGTTCGCCGCGATGGGCCTCGTGTGGGGCTCGAGCTTTCTGTTCATGAAGGTCGCGCTCGGTGGCATCTCGTTCGGCCAGGTGGCCTGGACCAGGCTCGTTCTCGGCGGCCTCACCCTCGGCGTGATCGTGCTGGTGATGCGGGCGCGGCTGCCGCGACAGGCATCCGTCTATCTGCACTTCCTCGTGATCGGTGTGGTGGGCTGCGTCATTCCGTTCCTGCTGTTCGCCTGGGCCGAGCAGTACGTGACGTCGGGGCTCGCCAGCATCTACAACGCGGTGACCCCCATCACGACGGCGTTGATGGCGACGCTGGTGTTCCACGTCGAGAAGCTCGACCGGTCTCGTGTGCTGGGGGTGGTGGCCGGCATCCTCGGGGTCGTCGTCATCATCGGGCCGTGGACCTTCATCGCCAACGACCAGGCGCACGGATCGCTCTTCACCGAGCTCGCGGGCCAGCTCGCGTGCCTCGGCTCCGCGGTGTGCTACGGCTTCACCTTCAGCTACCTGCGCCGGTTCATCACCAGCAAGGGCACGGTCTCGGGCATCACGGGAGCCTTTCTGCAGGTGGGCATGGGCGCGGTGGTGATGCTCGTGCTGACGCCGTTCATCGCGATCGGGCCGATCTCGCTCGACCCGTGGATCGTGCTGAGCCTGCTGACGCTCGGCATCCTGGGCACGGGCGTGGCCTACCTCTGGAACATGAACGTCTTTCTCGCGTGGGGCCCCACGGCCACCTCGACCGTCACCTACGTGACCCCCGTCGTCGGCGTCGCGCTCGGCATCGTGCTGCTCGGCGAACGCCTGAGCTGGAACGCGCCGGTGGGGGCGCTGCTGGTGTTCCTCGGCATTCTGCTCGCTCAGGGGCGGCTGCGGCTGCCGAGGCGCTCGTCGCCCGCCCGCGAAGGCGGCGCGCAGGATCAGGCCGGAGAAGCTGGCTAGAGTTTACGCATGACCAACGCGGATCACACGGCACCCCAGTCGGGCGGTTTCGACAGCAACGCCGACGTCTACGCCCGGCTCGAGAGCATCCGCCAGTCGATCGACAACATCGACGCTGCGCTGATCCACCTGCTGGCCGAGCGCTTCAAGTTCACCCAGACCGTCGGCCGGCTGAAAGCCGACCACGGCCTGCCGCCCGCCGACCTCGCGCGCGAGGCCCGCCAGATCAAGCGTCTGCGCGCGCTCGCCGAGGAGTCGCACCTCGACCCGGCGTTCGCCGAGAAGTTCCTCAACTTCATCGTCGCCGAGGTCATTCACCACCACGAGCGCATCGCCGGGGGCGCGGCCGAGGCCTGAGCCTTCTGAATCAGCGGATTTTCGCGGGTTCGTGCATGAGGGCGGCTCGAACGCGCGAATTTCCGCTGATCCGAACGGCGCCGAGCGAGCGACCGGCGAGCGACGGGCGATCGACGGCGGTCAGCCGCCGACGACGGGCCCGAAGTTCGCCGGCAGAGCCGCGCGGTGCGTGCCCGAGAGCTCGTCGAGCGGCACCTCGAACAGCCCCTGCACCTCGAGCGAGCCCGACAGCGCGTCGGTGACGCCGATGCGGATGACCGGCACCCCGCGCCCGGCGCACAGCCCCTGGAACTTCACGTCGTCTTCGCGCGGCACCGCCACCAGCACCCGGGCGGTCGATTCGCTGAACAGGGCATCGGATGCCGACACCCCGTCGCGCTCGATGATCTCGTCGAGCCACACCCGAGCGCCCACCCCGAACCGCAGCACCGACTCGGTCAGCGTCTGGGCGAGTCCGCCGTCGGAGAGGTCGTGCGCCGAGTCGATGAGCGCCTCGACGGCCCCGGCGCGCAGCAGCTCGGCGAGCGCCGTCTCGTCGGCGAACGACACCTGCGGCGGGCGGCCGCCGAGGTGGTCGTGGATGACGCCGGCCCAGGCCGAGCCGTCGAGTTCGGCGCGGGTGGTGCCGAGCAGGTAGAGGTTGTCGCCCTCGTCCTGCCAGCCCGAGGGCACGCGCCGGGCGACGTCGTCGATCACGCCGAGCACGGCGACGACGGGCGTTGGGTGGATCGGCTGCGAGCCGGTCTGGTTGTAGAACGAGACGTTGCCACCGGTGACGGGGATCTCGAGCTCGAGGCATCCGTCGGCCAGCCCCTCGACGGCCTGCGAGAACTGCCACATCACCTCGGGGTTCTCGGGTGAGCCGAAGTTCAGGCAGTCCGAGACGGCGACCGGCACGGCACCCGTGACCGACACGTTGCGGTAGGCCTCGGCGAGCGCGAGCTGGGCGCCGCGATAGGGGTCGAGCTGGCAGTAGCGGCCGTTGGCGTCGGCGGCCAGGGCGAACCCGAGGCCCGACTCCTCGTCGACGCGGATCATGCCGCCGTCGTCGGGGAACGACAGCGCCGTGTTGCCGAGCACGTAGCGGTCGTACTGGTTGGTGATCCACTCCTTCGACGCCATGTTCGGCGAGCCGACCACGCGCAGGAACTCGTCTCGCAGGTCGGCCCCGGATGTCGCACGCGGCAGCCGCGACGCGGAGTCGGCCTGCACGGCGTCGAGCCAGGCCGGGTAGGAGACGGGCCGCTCGTAGACCGGGCCGTCGACCGCGACGGTGCGCGGCTCGACGTTGACGATCTCCTCGCCGTGCCAGTTGATCACGAGCCGGCCGGTCTCGGTGACCTCGCCGAGCACGCTCGTCTCGACATCCCACTTCGACGTGACGGCCAGGAAGCCCTCGAGCTTCGACGGCTGCACGATGGCCATCATGCGCTCCTGACTCTCGCTCATCAGAATCTCTTCGGCGGTGAGCGACGGGTCGCGCAGCAGCACCTTGTCGAGCTCGATGAACATGCCGCCGTCGCCGTTCGAGGCGAGCTCGGAGGTGGCGCACGAGATGCCGGCCGCACCGAGGTCTTGGATGCCCTCGACCAGGTCGCCCGCGAACAGCTCGAGGCAGCACTCGATGAGCACCTTCTCGGCGAACGGGTCGCCCACCTG
Organism: Herbiconiux daphne; assembly: GCF_024979295.1. Taxonomy (GTDB): domain Bacteria; phylum Actinomycetota; class Actinomycetes; order Actinomycetales; family Microbacteriaceae; genus Herbiconiux; species Herbiconiux daphnes. The sequence continues at coordinate 93,597 of NZ_JANLCJ010000010.1, forward strand.
CACGGCGGGGCGCTTGGTGGGGCCGCCGGCCGAGAACGTGTCGGAGGCGAGAATGGATGCGCCGCCGATGCCGTCGCCGCCGGTGCGGGCTCCGAAGAGAACGACTTTGTTGCCCTCGCCGCGAGCGTTGGCGAGGTGCAGGTCTTCGTGCCGCAGCACACCCACCGACAGGGCGTTCACGAGCGGGTTGCCCTGGTACACCGGGTCGAAGTAGGTCTCGCCGCCGATGTTGGGCAGGCCCAGGCAGTTGCCGTAGAACGAGATGCCGCTCGTGACGCCGTGCACCACGCGTGCGGTGTCGGGGTCGTCGATCTTGCCGAAGCGCAGCTGGTCCATGACGGCGACCGGGCGGGCGCCCATCGAGATGATGTCGCGCACGATGCCGCCGACGCCGGTGGCAGCACCCTGGAAGGGCTCGATGTAGGAGGGGTGGTTATGGCTCTCGACCTTGAAGGTCACGGCCCAGCCCTCGCCCACGTCGACGACGCCGGCGTTCTCGCCGATACCCACCATGAGGTTCTTCTTCATGGCCGGGCTGACCTTCTGCCCGAACTGGCGCAGGTAGATCTTCGACGACTTGTAGGAGCAGTGCTCGCTCCACATCACCGAATACATCGCCAGCTCGCCGCTCGTGGGGCGGCGGCCCAGGATCTCGCGGATCTTCGCGTATTCATCGGCCTTGAGGCCGAGGGCCTCGTAGGGCTGCTCCCGCTCGGGGGTCGCGAGGGCGTTCTCGACGGTATCGGCAATGCTCACGCGGCCAGGACTCCTTGAGTTGCGGGGGAGGGATGCGCCTCGATTCTACCGGGCGCGGAGGCACCCCTGGCCGGGCGGCGGCCTGCGCTGGGCGCGGCGGCGTGCGCTGGGCGCGCCGGCCGCGGCGGCCCCGGCCGGCCGGGCCGCCGCGCCGGGCTCAGTCGCCGGCGCCGCGCAGGGTTCCGGTGTTCGGGCCGTCGGGGTGGCCGATCACGCAGGTGATCAGGCGGTCGCCGTCGAGCCACGACTCCTCGGTCGGCATCACGTAGCTGTAGACGTATTGCGAGTCGTCGTAGGGGATGCCGACGAACTCCTCGTAGGCGTCGTAGCATCCGTTGTCGGCGGCCACGTCGACCTTGTCGTCGCCCGGGTAGCTGCCGTCGCTCGTGTCGGGCACGGTGAAGTCGTCGTAGACCTCCCAGTCGTGGGGCGAGGCGCAGTCGACGAGGGGCACGTCGTAGACGGTGCCGTCGTTCCAGTCGTTGAGGCAGTCGCCCACGGTGAGGTCGAACACGCTCGCCGAGCCGCCGTCTTGCGACCCGTCGCTGCCGGTGCCGCCGTCGCCGGGCGAGCCCTCGGAGCCCTGCGACCCATCGGATCCCTGCGAGCTCGACCCCGAGCCGCTGCTGAGCCCGCCGAAGACCGCCGCCGTGAGCCCCGCGGTGAGGCTGAACACCAGCGCGACGGCGATGATCACCACCGAGATGCCGGTGAACACGGCTCCGATGACGACCCCCGCGAGCGCAGGGCTGTTGCGATAGCCGGCCTTCTTCGACTGACTGAGCGCCACAGCCGACAGGATGAGCCCGATCACGTTGAAGAAGATGGCCACGATGAGCCCCACCACGCCGAGCGTCTTGCCCGGGAAGTCGCCCGGGGCCAGCGGTGGCCCAGGCGGCGGGCCCATCGGCGACCCGGGCGGCGGCCCGGCCGGCGGAACGGACTGACCCGGGTAGGGCTGCGAGTAGCCCCCGGGGGCGCGGTTCGGGTCGTACGGCTGGCTCATCGCTCTCCTCCTGGCACGCGCGGCATGCTCATCCACCCCGCTGCCTCCGACGCTACCAACGTCGGCCGCTTCTCACCCGCTGCGTGTGCGACGATCCGTCAGATGGTGTCGGGGCCGGTCGCCTCCGGCGCGTCATCTCGTGCGGCCTCTCGTGCGGCGGTCTGGGCACTGCCGGCCGCCGCATCGCGTGCCAGGCGCGCGATGTCGTCCCACCATCGGGAGGTGTCGTCGCGGGCGACGGCGGCGCGGGCGAGGCCGGCGGTGCGGATGCCGGCACGCGCGCTCCAGACCTCCCTCACCCGTGCGGGTGCCGCCCCTGCGAGCACCTCCTCGATGGTGAGCACTGCGTCTTGCCCGAAGTTGCCCAGCGCTCCGGTGAGCTTCACGGAGGTGTAGTCGTCGACCGCGATACCCACCACGGGCACCCCGCCCGACACCGCGAACACCGCCGGATGGTAACGACTGGTCACCACGAGCGAAGCGCCCCGGGCGATCCCGGCCGCCGACACCGAGTCCGTCGGCACGATCGCCGTCGGGGCCGCAGTGCCCGCCTGGCCAGTCGCGCTCGCTGCGTTCGCGGCGGTCGTAGCGCCCGCCATCGCGGCGGCGACGAGCTCGTGCAGCACGGAGTCGCCCCGCACCTCGCCCGGCCGCAGCGAACCGAAGTGCGCCACGAACACCACCTCGAGCCCGGACTCCCGCAGCACGTCGTCGAGCAGCGCGGCGACGGCCCGCACGAACGCATCACGATCGTGCCCCGCGAGGTGGGTCGACAGAGTCACGGCGCAATACGGCCGGCCCCCGGCGACCGGCTCCGGGTGGGGTGCCGCCGCCCCGAGCGAGCCGCCGCCGGTCGGCTCGTTCCGAGATGTGGCCGCCGCCGGGCCCGGTGCAGCGTCGGCAGCCGTCGTGGTGGCGGCATCCGGTCTCGTCTGCGGTGCGCGGTCGCCCACGAAACTGGCGTCGTCCACCGTCTGATGCAGCAGGGTGGCGTCGACTCCGAGCGCCCGACAGAGCTCAAACGACGCGCCCTCGCGCAGCCCCACCCGGCGAGCGGATGCCAGCAGACCGGCCACGAGGCCGGCGTCGGCGGGCTCGAGGCGCGGGCCGATCGTCTGTCCGCTCACGACGAAGGGCCGGCCGAGTGCGGCGGCGATGCGGGCGAGTGTCGCGCGTTCGAAGATGTGCAGGGGCCAGTTCGACGCCATGTTGCCGCCGCCCGTCACCAGCACGAGGTCGGCGTGCCGCACGGCCTCGATGACCGCGTGGGCCGGGTCGTCGGCGGCCAGCAGGCCGGTCTGCCCGGCCGCCGTCAGCTCGACCCGGCGCAGTCGGTCGTCGTCGGCGGCGCGGTCGAATGACGGGCCCGACGAGAATCCGACGCGGGCCACGGTCTCGATGCCGTAGCGCGCGGCGGTCTCGGGCGGGTTCGCCGAGATCGCGGTGACCGTCGACGCGCCCCGCCGACGCAGCTGCTCGAGGGCCTCGTCGAACATGGCCTCGTCGCCGATGTGGATCATCTCGTCGACGACTCCGACGTCGCCGAGCAGCACGAGGTTCACAGATTCTCCCGGTCGCAGAGCCAGAGCCTTCACGCTAACCCATCGAGGGCACGAGGCCGCGCGCTGGGCGCCGCCACCGCCGCCCCCGCCCCCGCCCTTCACCCGCCGGACACCCTCCCGTCACCGGCATCCGCGCCTCTTCCTGTGCCGCTCCCGGCCGACCGCCATAGGATCGGGAACGTTCAGCGCCAGCTGAGAGATCGGCCTGACCGAAAGGCTGCCCATGGGCATTCAGACATCACTCGATGCGGTGCGCGCCGCGACGCGCCTGGTCGACTCGATGCGGCTCGCCGACGACCTCGCCTTCGAGGCGAACCGCGACCCCGGTGCGCGCACCATCCGCATCCTCACGCAGGCCCTCGACGACGACGACCAGATCGTCGCCATCGCCGCCACCCACGCGCTCGCCCAGGTGTTCGACGAGCAGGCCGACGTCGCCCTCTCGGGACTGCTGTCGAGCGACCGCCTCTTTCTGCGCGAGCACGCGGCCTGGGCCATCGGCTCGCGCATTCCGCGCTACGACACCATCGGGCGGCTCGTGTCGATGGTCGCCGACGGCGGATTCGGCGGCATGCTCGCCCAGCGCACCCTCGAGCAGTGGGCGTTCCCCACGCCCGAACACGTCGCCATCGGAGTTGAGGGCGCGCTGATCGGCATCCGCGAACCGGCTACCCGCTACCGCTTGGTCGAGACGCTCGGCCTCGTGCGCAGCCGCATCGCTCTGCGACCCCTGCTCGAGATCGCGGCCGACGCGAATGAAGACGAGACCGTGCGCGTCGCGGCCGTGTCGGCCCTCGGCCAGCGCACCGGCGACGCCCAGGTCGAGGCCTTCCTCGCCCCGCTCGCGGCCGGCGACGGCTACCTCGCCGACGTCGCCCGGCTCGCCCTCGTCGACCTGGCCGGCGGTCGCGCGGTTCGCGACGAGCCGCACGACGACATCACCGTGGCCCAGCTCTTTCTGCACGCCGACATCGACGCGCAACTCACGCAAGCCGGCAGCGGCGACAACGGCGGCATCGCCACCCTGCTCGTGCGGCTCGGCGACGCGTTGATCGCCGGCGGGCGACCGGATGCCGGCACCCACGTGCACCGCGTCATCACCATGTCGCGCGGCTCGGCTCAGGGGGCGCTCGCGAGTGTCGACGAGATCCGCGCGACCTCCGAGGGGCACCTCTACGGGCGCATCCCCCTGCTCAGCGAGCCGGTCAACTCGGCTTCGGCCTGGCCGCTGCGCGTGGCGGCCCGCCGGGGCGTGCGCCGCATGCTGCGGGCGGCCGGCGGTGTCGACCTGCTGCACTTGCGCATGGCCGACGTGGGCAGCCTCGCCGCGGCCGACGTGGCGCGGGAACTCGACGTTCCCGTCGTGTTCACCGTGGCCCCCGACCCCCATGCCGTCATCCGCTCGCTCGACCTGGCGGGGCAGCTCACGCGCTGGAACTTCGGCGACGTCGACGAGACCGAGCACTTCTGGTTCCGCACGCGGCTCGTGCAGCGCCTCGCGTCGAACGCCGCCCACACCGTGCTCTTTCCGCGACCCGAGCTCGAGCGCGACATGCGTGAGCTGGTGGGCATCGAGATGACGTCGCATCCGGAGCGCCACACGGTCGTTCCCGAGGGCATCGACCTCGGTGTGGTCGACCGCGGGGTGGCCGAGGCGGCCGCCCACGCGTCGGGCCAGCCCGCCACGCCGCCACTCGACGAGTTGCGCGACCTGCTCGAGCAGCTTCCCGAACAGCGCCGCGCGTTGCCGCTCGTGGTGAGCGTCGGGCGGTTCCACCGGGTGAAGGGCATGGCGTCGATCGTCGAGGCCTGGGCGCGAGGCGGTCTGCGCGACCAAGCGAACCTGCTGCTCATCGGCGGCGACCTCGAGCATCCGTCGGTCGACGAACGGGAACAGCTGGCCATCATGAACTCGCTCGTGCCCGCACAGCAGCGCGCGGCATCCGGCCTGCTGCTGCCCGGTCACCGGCCGAACGACACGGTGGCCCGGTGGGTGGCCGCCGCGCGCTTCGGCGTGCCCGGGCTCGCGGCGCCCCGCGGCGTCTATGTGTGCGGCAGCCTGAAGGAGGAGTTCGGCATCGCCCTGCTCGAGGCCATGGCGGCGGGACTGCTCGTGGTGGCGCCCGACGGCGGCGGCCCGGCGACCTATGTCGACCGCGGCGTCACCGGTTTTCTCACCCAGACCTGGCACGTCGAACGACTCGCGGCGAGCATGGGCGAAGCCCTGCGCGCGGCGGCGGCTGAGAGCGGTGTCGATCGGGCGGCCGCGTCGCGCCGAACGGTCGAGAAGAGCTTCACCATCGAAGCGATGGCCACGGCGCTCGCCGAGGTCTACGCCGGGGTGCACGCCGAGTCCGACACCCAGTTCTCGCCGGCGGCCGTGCGGTGACGCTGCTCGTCATCAGTCCCGACTACGCCTCGCACCTGCTGCCCCTAGCGACCCTCGCCACCGCCTGGCGCGACGCCGGTGAACGCGTGGTGGTGGCCACGGGGCCCGCGACCGACGGCATCGTGCGGTCGTTCGGGTTCGAGCGGGTCGACCTGCAGCTCGGCAAGGGATCGAACCCGGGCGTCATCCGCGCCGAACAGCAGCCGGCGGGCGAAGACGACGCCCTGCGCGGATTCTTCGCGGCCACCCGCCGGGGCATGATCGAGACGCTCGCGTTTCAGGCCGAGGCCCGGCTGAGCGATCTGATGTGGCAGCCGGTGCCGACGGCCCGCGCCGTGCAACGGGTCGTCGCCGAGGTGGCGCCCGACGAGATCATCGTCGACCACCTCGCGTTCAGCGCGCGCCTTGCCCTCACGGCCGCCAGCATCCGTCACGCCGACGTCGTGCTCGGGCACCCGACTGCGCTGCCGGTCGCGGGCGAGGTCTACGGCTATCCGGCGACCTGGCCGGCCGCGTTCGCTCCGGATGCCGCCGACCTCACCGCTCTGCGGCAGCTCTGCGAGCGGGTGAGCGACTCGTTCACCGCCGAATGGAACGCCGCGCTCGCCGCTCTCGCCGCTCTCGCCCCCGCGTTGCCGCCCTCGGTGTCGGCGTTCGAGGAGCACGGCGATCTGCTGCTCTACAACTATCCGGCCGAGCTGAGCGAGCCGGCCCGCACGGCCCTGCTGCCTCCGCACGCCTTTCTCGGATCGGCCGTGCGCGACGAGCCGCTCGACCCCGAGGTGGAGGAGTGGCTCGCGTCGAGCGACGAGCCGTTCGTCTACGTGAGCTTCGGCAGCTTTCTCTCGGTGCGGTCAGACGTGCTCGCGCGCGTGGCGGCCGCGCTCGCCGGGGTCGGGGTGCGGGCGGCTCTGGCGCTCGGATCGGCCGACCGGTCGGAGCTCGGCGAGCTGCCCGCGTCGTGGTTGGTGCGCGAGTTCCTGCCGCAGGTGCGGTTGCTTCAGGCCGCGGCCGCGCGCGGTGGGGCCGCGGTGACGCACGGCGGCAACAACAGCGTGACCGAGGCGATGACGGCGGGTGTACCGCTCGTGGTGCTGCCGTTCTCGACCGACCAGTTCGCCGGCGCGGCCGCTCTCGAGCGGGCCGGCTTCGCCGAGGTGCTCGACCCGAACGCGGCGTCGGTCGGCGAACTCGCGGGTGCTCTCGCGCGGGTGCTGGGCCCGGTGTGGGCGGGCGGCGAGCCGGCGGCGCGGCTCTCGGCGCTCTCGGCGTCGCTGCGGGCGTCGGGCGGGGCCGAGCGGGCCCGCGCGGCCGTGCGCGAGTGGGTGGCGGCGGCGCGCTGACGGGTGGGTTGCCCTCGCGTGGGCGGCGCGGCACAGGGATGCCGCCGGCGACGCAGCCCGCCCCGGTCAGTCGGCGGCGTCGAGTGCCACGAGGTCGCGCATCGCGGCCGGGGTCGCGGCGGCCGAGCGGTAGCGCTCCATCAGGGCGGCGTTCGCGTCGTAGTGCGCACCCTCGCGCGGCTGGGCCACGTGATGCAGCGCGAACACGTGCCCCTCGTGCCGTCGCGGAGGCTCCCCGAGCAGCGTCTCGTGGGCCACGTGCCAGGCGGCATCCTCGAAGCCCCACCCCCGGAACCGCTCGTCTTGCCCACCATGACTCCGCCACGTCGCGGGCGTCGTGACATAGACCCCCGAGCAGGCGCCGTGCACGATCTCGTGCGCGCAGTCGCCCAGCGGCCGGCCCGCCATGAACGCGGCCGTTCCCTCGGCGCCGAGCCAGCGGTACTCCGTGTAGGGCAGGTGCACCCGTCCTGACGTGCGCGCCGCCGCGATCGCCTCGAGCAGCGGCCCGCGCTCCGGAACGGTGTCGGCATCGCCGATCACCACGACGTCGTGCGGCGAGGCGATCCCCTGCACCCCGGCGTTGCGGCAGCGCGCGAGGTTGAAGACCTCGTCATCCGTATCCACCGCCACGATCGGCACGTCGCCGAGGGCCGAGCGATACCACTCGACCACGGCATCGAACGCGGCGAGCCGCGAAGGCTGGGGTCTCCAGGGAATGACGATCGTGACCATGTTCTGAGAATAGGCGTACGCTCACGCGCATGAGCGACACCAGCAACGAGGCGAAGGCCCGGCCGAGCAGACCGGATGCCGCCCTCCGCACGAAGCGGGTGCTCTCGTGACCGGCCGCCCCCGCCACGCCCGCGAGGGATCGTCGCCGCTGCTGGCGCTCGGCGAGCAGCGGTTCGTGCAGCTGACGACGTTCCGCAAGACCGGAGTCGCCGTGTCGACGCCGGTCTGGATCGCCCGCGACGGCGACGAGTTGCTGGTCACCACCCCCGCCGAGAGCGGCAAGGTCAAGCGCCTGCGCAACAGCGGGCGGGTCGAGCTGCAGCCGTGCAGCCGGCGAGGCAAGGTCGACGACGGGGCGCCGCGCGTCGAGGCGGTGGCGCGCATCCAAGACGGCCGCGCCGAGGTGGAGCGCGGCAGCCACTGGTTCGCCAACAAGTACGGCGTCGAATACCGGGTCACCCTGCTCATCGAACGCATCGTGGCGCGGGGTCAGCGCAGGCGCGTCATCCTGCGCATCCGCGACAGCTGATCGCGTCTCCGGTCAGCCCTCGCGCGTCGCCGGGAGACTCCTCTCATGCTGAGCAAATTCTCGGCTCCGCGGAGTAACGTCGCCGCCACATCACAGCGACCGCCCCCGCGGTCGAGGCACTTGAAAGAAGATGATCGTCATGGCTCGAACGTGGCAGCGATGGGTTCCCGCGGTCGCGGCCCCCGCCGTCGTGGCAGTTGCCGTCGTGGGTGGCGTCTTCGCCACCAGCGCGTCGGCCGATCTGCCCGAGAAGACCCCGCAGCAGGTGCTCGAGCTCGCCGCGGCGAGCGACGTCGAGTCGTTCTCGGGCGACGTGCAGCAGAGCGCCGACCTGGGGTTGCCCGACCTCTCGAGCGTGCCCGGGGGTTCGGGCGCGGCATCCGGTGGTTCGGGCTCTTCTGCGGCCGATGCCGACGCCGGCATCTCGAGCGCCCTCGAACTGCTCACCGGCAGCCACGACGCGCGGGTCTACGCCGACGGCCCCACGAAGGTGCGCGTGCAGATTCTCGACCAGCTGGCCGAGCGCGACGCGATCCGCAGCGGCGACGACCTCTGGCTCTACGACTCCGGCGACCAGACGGCGGTGCACTCCACGGTGCCGGCCGAGACCGAAGACGGCTCGACGGGATCGGGCGACGACGTGAGCGCCACCCCGCTGCCCACCGAGATCTCGACCCCGGCCCAGCTCGCGCAGAAGCTCCTCGATGCGGTCGATCCGACAACGGATGTCACCCTCGGAGCCGACACGAAGGTGGCGGGTCGCTCGGCCTACGACCTCATCCTCACCCCGCGCTCCTCCGACACCCTCGTGGGTTCGGTGTCGATCGCGGTCGACTCCGAGACCGGGCTGCCGCTCAGCGTCGAGGTGCTGGCGCGCGGGGCCTCCGACCCCTCGTTCAGCGTGGCCTTCACGTCGCTGTCGCTCGACACCCCGTCGGCCGACCTGTTCGCGTTCACCCCGCCCGAGGGCACGACGGTGACCGAAAAGCCGTTCCCGGAGCACGGCGACGGGCCGGCGACCGGATCGGACGCGGCATCCGCCGGGCCGCAGCCCGTCGTTACCGGCGAGGGCTGGGCGCGCATCGTCGAGCTGCCGGTCGGCGCGAGCGTCACCGACATCACCTCGTCGCCCCTGTTCTCGCAGCTGACCACCCCGGTCGACGGCGGCGCGGTGCTGCAGACCACGCTCGTGTCGGTGCTGCTGACCGACGACGGGCGCGTGTTCGCCGGCGCGGTGCCGGCCGAGCAGCTGCAGGCGGCGGCCGCTGCGGCGCCGGATGTCGCGACGCCGGACGCTGCGGCTCCCGCTTCGCCGACCGCTCCCGCCCCCGCTTCGCCGGCCGAGTGAGCGCGCCGCTCGCCGACGTCGGGGCCGCGCCCTCGGTCGGCGGCGCATCCTCGCCGGCTGGTTCGCTCGCGTCGTCCTCCTCGTCGTGGTCGTCATCGTCGTGGTCGACCTCCTCGTCATCGTCGCCCGCGCCGCAGTTCGCCATCGAGACCCACGGACTCACCAAGCGCTTCGGCAAGCAGACCGTCGTGAACGGCGTCGACCTCGCGGTGCCGCGCGGGTCGGTGTTCGGCTTCCTCGGGCCGAACGGATCGGGCAAGACCACCACCATCCGCATGCTCCTCGGGCTCGCGAGCGCCACCGCCGGCGACATCTCCGTGCTCGGCGAGAGCATGCCGCGCCGGCTCGCGACCGTGCTGCCGCGGGTCGGAGCCCTCATCGAGGGGCCGGGGTTCTACCCGTTCCTCTCCGGTGAGGCCAACCTGCGCCGCCTCGATGCCGCCGACGGATTCGCGCCCGCCGCCACGCGCGCGGCCCGGGTCGCGCACGCGCTCGAGCGCGTCGGACTCTCGCACGCCGCCTCGAAGAAGGTCAAGGCCTACTCGCTCGGCATGAAGCAGCGCCTCGGCATCGCCAACGCCCTCCTCGCCCCCCGCGACCTGATCGTGCTCGACGAACCCACCAACGGACTCGACCCCCAGGGCACCCGCGAAGTGCGCAGCCTCATCCGCTCGCTCGCGGCCGAGGGAACCACGGTCTTCGTCTCGAGCCACCTCCTGGCCGAGATCGAGCAGATGTGCACCCACGCCGCCGTCATGAGCGCCGGCTCCCTCGTGGCCCAGGGCACCCTCGACACCCTGCGCCAGGCCGGCCAGACCCGCCTGCGCCTCCTCACCCCCACCCCCGACACGGATGCCGCCACCCGCGTCCTGACCACCCTCGGCCTCCTCCCCACCCCCGCCGCCCCGCCGCCTCCCGCCCCCACCCCGTCGCTCGCCCCCACCCTGTCCCCGCCCACCGGTAGCGCAAACGGCTCCCCCGCCCCCGATTTGCAGCACTTTGCGCGACCGTCTGCCGCTCCTGCAAGTGCTGCGCCGCTGGACACCGCCAATACCTCATCCCCAGCTATCGATAGCGCAAACGATTCGTCGAGCGCCTCCACCCCGCCCCCAGCGCCGGGTAGCGCAAACGGTTCGTCCACCACGGATTTGGAGCACTTTGCGCGACCGACGCCTCGGCCCAATACCTCACCGCCAGCGAGCGGTAGCGAAAAGGGCTCTTCCGGTGCCGACTTGGACCACTTTGCGCGACCGTTGAGTGCCGCCACCGGCGCCGCCGAGGCGCGCGCGGCGAGCGGTAGCGCAAGGGGTTCGTTCGCGGGCGAGTCTGCGCACTTTGCGCGACCGGGGCTCGACGAGACCGTGGTCGAGGCGCCCCTTCCGGACGGGTTCGCGCCGGAATCCGTGGTCGCAGCGCTCGTCGGCGCCGGAGTGCGGGTGCGCGGGTTCACGGTCGAGCGCGCGTCTCTCGAAGATCTCTTCGTGGCACTGACGGGGGAGGGGTTCGACGTTGTCCAGTGACGCTCACGGCACCCATTCGCCCGGAGAACCCGGCCGGGGCCCCGCACCGGCCGCCGCACCCGGCTCGCTGCCAACACCCACCCCGTTGACCACCGACACGTCGGCTCCGGCGACGGCCACCGCGGATGCCCCGACCCGTGTGACCCCGGGCGACACGCTCGCCGCGGCATCCGCAAGCCCCGGCCCCGCGAGCCCCGGCCCCACCGGCACCGAGCTCACGACCCGGCGGCCGCAGCGGGCGATCGGGTTCGGGTTCTTCGCGTCGGAGTTGTCGGTGCTGTTCCGGCGGCGGCGCACGTGGGCGATGCTCGGGGCGCTGGCCGCGATTCCGGTGCTGATCGCGGTCGCCATCCGGCTCACCGACGGCGGCGACGGACGAGGCCCCGCCTTCCTCGACCGCATCACCCAGAACGGCCTGTTCGTGGGCATGACCGCGCTCGTCGTGTCGATTCCGCTGTTCCTGCCGCTCACGGTCGGGGTGGTCGCCGGCGACACCATCGCGGGCGAAGCCAGCACGGGAACCTTGCGCTACCTGCTCGTGTCGCCGGTCGGGCGCATCCGTCTGCTCGTCGTGAAATATGCCGCCGCGGTGGTGTTCAGCCTCGCCGCGACGGTGACCGTGGCGTTGGCCGGCATCCTGATCGGGTTCGCCCTGTTCCCTGTGGGGCCCGTGACCCTGCTCTCGGGCGACACCATCAGCGTGGGCGAAGCGCTGCTCAGATCTATGCTCATCGCGGCATACGTCACGCTCGGCCTCGTCGGACTGAGCGCCATCGGCCTGTTCATCTCGACCCTGACCGACGCCCCGGTCGGCGCGATGGCAGCCACCGTCGTGCTGTCGATCGTGTCCCAGGTGCTCGGACAACTCTCGCAGACCGAGTGGCTGCACCCGTGGCTGTTCAGCTACTACTGGCTCGACTTCGCCGACCTGTTGCGGCAGCCGATCGAGTGGTCGAGCTTCGGCGGCAATGCGCTGCTGCAGCTCGGGTATGTGATCGTGTTCGGGGCGCTGGCCTACGGACGCTTCGCGTCGAAAGACGTGCTCTCGTAGCTCGCGACCGCCGAGCGCCCCCGCTCGCTACTCGTCTTCGAGCCGGAAGCCGACCTTGAGCGTCACCTGGAAGTGCGCGATCTCGCCGTTCTCGAGCTCACCCCGCGTCGACACCACTTCGAACCAGTCGAGCCCGCGCAGGGTCTTGGCCGCCCGGGCCAGGCCGTTGCGGATGGCGGCATCCGTGCTCTCGGGCGAGGTGCCCACGATTTCTGTGACGCGATACGTGTGGGTGCTCATCATCGACCTTCCGTCGTAGTCCGTCTGTGTTTTCCGAGCCTATTCCGCACCGGTGCAGAAGTCTTTGAGATCGATCAACTTCTGCGCAGTTTTCGCTCAGGCGCACCTTGGGCCAAGCTCAAGTCGGCGCTCACTCAAGGGGTTCAGAACGACGGATGCCGCCGCCGAAACCCCTGGTCAGCCGAGTGTTTCGCCCCCGCGCCTCGGAGCCGCTCGGGCCGCCGACCGAACCTGGGAGCCCCGGATGCCGGGCGTGGCGGGCCGCCCGCACCGGCGCTAGCGTATGCAGCAGTACCCGATACAGGGACGGCACGTAGGTTCACCCCACCCGCCTGCCGTCCCGCCGGCACACCCGATGCCGATGCCGTGGTGCGCGCAGCAACCCCCAGGCGTTCCCCATGCCTGCTGCGCGCACCACGTTTCTCGTTAAACGGGGCAGCGGCCCTCGGCGCGGCTCTCGTAGCAGGGGCGCCCGCCGCTCGCGTCACACCTCGATCGCTCCGCCGCGCTCGGCGAGGTGCCGCCGCAGGGTGAGGCTCGGGTCATCCGTCTGCCGGGCGCGATATGCCGAAAAGTCGAGCTGCTCGCGCAGGCTCGTGCCCGCGCGCATCCGTTCGGCCTGGGCCCCTTCGGTCTGCAGGATCACCGTCGCGGCCTCGAGCACGTCGTCGAGGCGATCGGCCGCGACGAACAGGATGCCGTCGTCATCGGCGAACACGTGGTCGCCGGGTGCGACCGAGGCGCCGTCGAGGTAGGCGCTGTACATCGGCGCGCCCGCCGGCGGCACCCGGCGCGGACCGAACGGGAAAGCGCCGAGGCTGTGGATCGGCAGTCCGATCTGGTGCAGCTGCGCGGTGTCGCGGTGCCGGCCCCACACCACGACGCCCGCGGCTCCGGCTTCGCGGGCCTCGAGCAGCATGAGGTCGCCGACGCAGGCCTCGTCGTCGCGCCCCGCGTTGTCGACCACGAGCACGAACCCGGCCGGAGCGTCGTCGATCGCCTGCAGGATGACGTCGACGCTTCCCAGGTGCGTGACCGGCATCGCTGGTCCGCTGAACACCGCGCCGGCGAACAACGGATGCAGCGCCGCGGGTGCTGTGCGCACGGGCACCCCCACCCGCAGCGAGGCGTCGGCGATGGCGGCGGTGGGGTAGGTGGTCATGGCGTCTCCTGGGTGGGGCGGGGTCGCCGCCAGCCAAGCGGATGTCGCGCCCTCCCACAAGAGACCAGCCGACGCCGCGTGGCATCCTCGCAGCGGGCGCCCGCTCCGTGGCCTCCCGCAGGTCGGCCTTCTCACCAGCGCGCCCCTTCTGTTCGCGCGCCGTGCCTGAGGGGCGCGAGGAACCAAAAGGGGCGCGATCAGCGGGAGCTCCCCGCGCACCGGGGTCGGCGGCGCGAACTACGCTGGCTGGGTGGCGCGCGCATCCGAGACTCTGCGGCGCCTCGCCTGGGGGCGGGGCGCGCCGCTGCCGCGCGACGTCGTCGTGCTCGGCGTGGTGGCGTTCTTCGTGATGCTCGGGTTCGGCGTGGTGGTGCCCGTTCTGCCCGTCTATGTGCGCAGCTTCGGAGTGGGCTACCTCGAGGTGGGCGCCGTGGTGTCGGCGTTCGCCGTGATGCGACTCGTGGCCAACCCGTTCGTGGGCAAGCTGGTCGATCTCGTGGGCGAACGGGTCGTGCTCGCCTCGGGCATCGGCATCGTCGCCCTCTCGAGCGCCCTCGTCGGGCTCGCCGACAACTATCTGCAGGTGCTGCTCCTCCGCGGAGCGGGCGGCATCGGCTCGGCCATGTTCACCGTGTCGGCCATGACCCTGCTGCTCGCCTCCTCCGAGCCCGCCACCCGCGGCCGCTCGGTCGGCTTCTACCAGGGCGGATTCCTCATCGGCGGCATGGCCGGCCCCGCCGTCGGCGGCCTGCTCGCCGGAATCTCGCTGCACGCCCCCTTCTTCTTCTACGCCGGCACCCTCGTCGTGGCCGGCGCCGTCGGTCTCGCCCTGCTGCAGCGCCACGACCGCAACGAGACCACCGCGCCCGAGCCCGCCCGCCCGTTCCGCGAGGTGCTGCGCGACTCGCGCTACCAGACCGCCCTGCTCGCCAACCTCGCCCAGGGCTGGTCGGCCATGGGCGTGCGCAGCGCCCTCATCCCCGTGCTCGTGGTCGAGGTGCTGCACGGCGAACCCGCCTGGACCGGCATCGCCTTCGCCATCGCCGCCGTCGCCCAGACCCTCGCGCTGCTGCCCGCCGGCCGCTTCGTCGACACCGTCGGCCGACGGCCCGCCATCATCGCCTCGTTCGCGGTGGGCGCCCTCATCATGCTCGCCATCCCGGCGGTGACGAGCCTCTGGCTGCTCATCGTGTTGCTCAGCCTCTACGGCGTGGCCGCCGCCTTCATGGGCACCGCTCCAGCGGCCGCGGTCGGCGACGCCGCGGGCGCGCGCGGTGGTCAGCCCGTGGCCGTGTTCCAGGCGTTCTCCGACGCCGGAGCCATCGCCGGCCCCCTCGTCGCCGGCCTGCTCGTCGACGCCTTCGGCTTCGAGGCCGCCTTCGGGTCGGCCTTCGTGCTCATGGCTGCCGCATCGGTCTTCGCGCTCCGGATGCCCCGAACCCGCCCCGTCGCCGCCTGACCGGTTCCCGGCTCCGCCCGCCGACGACCCTTAAGGCCCACCTTAGCCGAGGCCTGCCGGCGCCCCGCACGATAGGTCGCGTGCCCGACGAGCCGCCGCCGCCTTAGAGAGCATCGTGAACTCATCGAACATCCGCTCACGATCCGACAAGGAGACACCCCATGCTCTTCCTCATCCTGCTCGGCATCCTCGCCCTCTGGCTCGCCGTGCTGCTCTACGTCGCCGGCATCGACACCGGCCGCGAGGGCACGCCCGACGACTACCCGCTCCTCACCGAACCGCGCTTCTTCACCCGCTGACCCCGCTGACCCGCTGACCGGGCCCGGCCAAGCCACTGACCGGGGTCCGGCCCACCCGAGGCTCGGCACCTCGCCTCAGCCGGCCACCGGCCCACCCAAGGCCCGGCAGCCCACTCCGCCTCAGCCCAGCGCCCCCCGCAAGAACCCGACCATCTCGTCGATGAGCAGCTTGCGCGACGACGCCCGCCGATACTCGTGCCCCTCGCCCGCGAGCTCGAGGTAGCTCACCGGCCGGCCGAGCTCCCGCAGCGCGGCCACGATGCGGTGCGCCTCACCGATCGGCACGTTGGTGTCGAGTTCGCCGTGCACGACCAGCAGCGGCACCTCGATGCACTCCGCCTTCGTCAGTGGCGAGATCGACCGCAAGAACTCGGCGTCGTGCTCGGGGTGCCCGTATTTCGTCACGGCGGCCGCCGCGATCCAGGGCTCGGTCTCGTCGTAGAAGTGCAGCAGGTGCGACATGCCGCAGATGTCGACCCCCGCCGCGAACACGCCCGGCGTGAACGCGAGCGCGGCGAGCGTGAGGTAGCCGCCATACGACCGCCCGGTCACCGCGATGCGATCGGCGTCGGCGACACCGAGCTCCACGAGGAAGGCCGCCGCCGCGACCACGTCGTCGAAGGCCCCCCGGCGCTTGTGCACGTCGTCGGCGTGCACGAACTCGCGCCCGAAGCCCGACGACCCGCGCACGTTCGGCGCGAACACGGTGATGCCCGCGGCCGCGAGGGCCTGGTGCTGCGGACTGAAGGTGGGCCGCTCCTGCGACTCGGGGCCGCCGTGCAGGTGCAGCATCGCGGGCCCCGGATGATGCGGTGCGGCCATCGGCAGCGTCCACGGCCCGGTGGCCGGGTCGGCTCCCTCGGCAGTGTGCGAGTCGACCGTCTCGGGCACGCGGTAGAGCCAGCCGGTGATCTCGAGCCCGTCGCGCGAGCGGTAGCGCTCGAGGGTCGGCACCACGAGCCGCACCGCCGGAAGCTCGGGAACCGCGGTCACCCTGGTCCAGCCGAAGCCCGCCGTGTCGAGCCGCCACAGCTCGCGCGGCCGCTGCGGACCCTCGACAGCGAGCAGCACGCTCGACCCGTCACGGCTCAGCACCGGGCTCGTCGCCACGGCGCCGGGCAGGCCCGGCACGGGCTCGAACCGGCGGGTGTGGGTGTCATAGAGCTCGAGCTCGCTGCGACCCGAGACGTTCCACACCAGCAGCAGCAAGCGGCCCTCGTCGTCGGAGTCGAGCGACTCGAGCTCGGCGTCGGCGCGATCGGCCAGCACCACGGGAGGCCGGTCCCAGTCGGAGGGGTCGACAACGGATGCCACGAGCTGACGCCGCGGCAGGCCCACCTCGGTGGCCGCGTAGACCACGGCGGGCGCCGACTCGTCGGGCGGAGACGGGCGGATGAAGGCCACCTCGGTCGCCCCGCGCGCCGGGTGCGGCATCACCGGATGATCGACGTCGGTCGCCCGGTCGACGACCACGCAGAACTCGTGACCGCGCCGGCCGTCGCGCATCACGAGCATCCGTTCGCCCGCTGACAGATCGAGCACGTGGATGAGGTCGCCGACGGCGAGGGGTTCGAGCGCGCCGGTCACCGGGTCGGCCAGGTAGGCCCGGGTCGGTTCGCCGGGCTCGGTCGACGGCAGGGTGACGGTGACGCGGTGGCCGCTGCGGGTCCAGGGCCCGAGCTCCCCGTGAACGCCGGGCAGGCCCGAGACGCGTCGCGCATCCGTTCCGTCGGGGCGCACCACCCACACCTGGGTGCGCACGCCGCCATCGGTCGCCACGGCGCAGGCGAGCCACGCGCTGTCGGCCGACCAGCTCACCGAGATCACCGGATCATCGGTGAACGTCACCCGATAGGCATCCGGCACCGAGGTCGAGCCCGGTGCAGGCACGTCTTGCACCCACACCTCGGGCGAGCCGCCTCGATCGCTGATGAAGGCGACGCGGGCGGCATCCGGGGTCATCGACGGGCCCCAGCTGCCCCACGCGTCGACGAGCAGGTCGGCGAACGACGAGGTCATCGAATTCCGTGCTCCTGCAACCACATCTCGAGCAGGGCGAGTTGCCAGAGCGCGTTGGAGCCGAGGGTGGTGCGGGTCTCGTTGGGGTCGGCGAGCATGCGGTCGACGACGCGGCGGTCGAAGAGGCCGCGGGCGTCGGCGGCGGGGTCGGTGAGGGCGTCGCGCACCCGGTTGAGGTAGGGGCCCTCGAGTTGGCGGATGGCGGGCACCGGGAAGTAGCCCTTGGTGCGGTCGATCACCTCGTCGGGCACGATGCCGCGGCTCGCGCGCTTCAGCACGCCCTTGCCGCCGTCGGAGAGTTTGAGGGCCGGCGGGATGCGCGCCACCAGCTCCACGAACTCGTGGTCGAGAAACGGCACCCGGGCTTCCAGGCCCCAGGCCATGGTCATGTTGTCGACCCGCTTCACGGGGTCGTCGACCAGCATGATCGTGGTGTCGTTGCGCAGGGCCGCGTCGACGGAGGTCGAGGCGCCGGGCCGCGCGAACTCGGCCTCGATGAAGACGGTGGCGGCATCCGTCTCGCCCAGCCAGGCGGGGGAGAGGATGCGGGCGAGCTCGGCCCGTGGGCGGTCGAAGAACACCGACGAGTAGGCGGCGACGGCCTGGTCGCGGGGCACGTCGGCGAGCGGCGGATACCAGTCGTAGCCGCCGAGCACCTCATCGGCGCCCTGGCCCGACTGCACCACCTTGACCGACTTCGACACGTCTTCCGAGAGCAGGTAGAAGGCCACGCAGTCGTGGCTCACCATGGGCTCGCTCATGGCCGCGACGGTGGCGTCGATGCCGGGCAGCAGGCGCGAGCTGTCGATCGCGATGCGCTGGTGATCGGTGCCGAACCGCTCGGCCACCAGGGTGGAGTACTCGAACTCGTCGCCCGACTCGCCGCCCGCGGAGTCGAAGCCGATGCTGAAGGTCTTGAGGTCGTGCTGCCCGGCCTCGGCGAGCAGCGCCACCACGAGGCTCGAGTCGATGCCGCCCGAGAGCAGCACGCCCACCGGAACGTCGGCCACCATGCGGCGCTCCACGGCTGTGCGCAGGCTCGTGATGAGGGCGTCCTCCCAGTCGCGCTCCGACCAGTCGGCCTGGGCGGGGTCGCGCTCGAAGTCGGGCCGCCAGTAGACGTGCTCGGTCGACGAGCCGTCGGGCTCGATGATGCGCACGGTCGCGGGCGGCAGCTTGCGCACGCCGTTCAGGATGGTGTGGGGCGCGGGCACGACGGAGTGGAACGTCATGTAGAACTCGAGCGCCGTCGGGTCGATCGACGTGTCGACGTCGCCGCCCTCAAGAAGGGCCGGCAACGTCGACGCGAACCGCAGGCGGCCCGGACGCTCGTCGAGATAGAGCGGTTTGATGCCGAGGCGGTCGCGGGCGAGCATCGCGCGGCCCGAGGCCTGCTCCACGATGACGAACGCGAACATGCCGAGCAGGTGGTCGACGCAGTCGGCGCCCCACTCGGCGTAGGCCTTGCCGATCACCTCGGTGTCGCTGGTGGAGAAGAACCGGTGCCCCGAGCCCTCGAGCTCGGTGCGCAGCTGCTTGTAGTTGTAGATGCAGCCGTTGAACACGATGCTGAGACCGAGGGCCGTGTCGATCATGGGCTGGGCGCCGGCGGCACTGAGGTCGATGATCGAGAGCCGCCGATGGCCGAGGGCGACGCGGCCGTTGGCCCACAGCCCGGTGCCGTCGGGCCCGCGATGATGCTGGCAGGCCGTCATCCGGTCGACCGCTTCGACGTCGGCGCTGCGGCCGTCGAAGCGCAGTTCACCTGCGACGCCGCACATCAGCTGCCGCCTTTCTGCGAGTCGGTTCCGGATGCCGCCGCGGCACTGTCGGGCTCGGCCGCGGGTTCCCCGATGATCCAGGTGTCTTTCGCGCCACCGCCGCGCGACGAGTTCACCACCATGCTGCCGGCCGGGGCCACGCGGGTGAGGGCGAGGTCGGCCACCGCGAACGGCTGCGCCTCGTCGCCGGTGGCATAGACGAAGACGCGCAGGTCGACGTGCCGAGGCTCGAGCACGGCGTCGACCCGCCCGGCGCCGGCGCGCGACACCGTGTTGGCGTCGGGGGCCGAGAACGTCGGATGCGACGACAGCGCCACGACCTCCTGCGCCACCCAGCCGGCGGGGTCGGCCGAGATCTCGGCGCGGCGGCTGGCGACCGCGGCGGCTCCGCTGGCCGGGCCGATCAGCACGCCCTCGCCGCCGTGCCCGTCGACGGGCTTGGTGACGAGTTCGCCGACCCGCTCGAGCACCGTGCGGCGCTCGGCCTCGTCGCTCGTGCGATAGGTGGGCACCTGCTCGAGCTGCGGCCGCTCATCGAGGTAGTAGGCGATCAGCGCCGGAACGTTGCAGTACATCGCCTTGTCATCGGCCACCCCGTTGCCGGGGGCGTTGGCGAGATAGACGCCTCCGGCCTCGGCGACCGCCATGATCTCGTCGCCGATCGCACGGCCGGAGCCGTCGACGAGGTCGGGCAGTTCGACGTCGAGGCGCAGGTAGAGCGCGTCGACCGGGCGGCCTGAGGCGCGTTCGACGACCCGGCCGCCGGTCACGTCGAGGTCGTCGACCTCGACGAGCAGCAGGCCGGCGCCGTCGGCGAGCGTGCGGTGCTCGAACCAGGCCGAGCTGTCGGGGCCGCTGGAGAGCAGGGCCGCCGTGGGCGAGCCGTCGCCGGCGCCGTTCGCCTCGGCCCCGTTCGAGTCGGCCCCCGCCACGACCGCGCGCCGGAGCGTCTCGAACACGGTCTCGGGGTCGAGCACGTCGGCGGGGCGCGGCACGTCGGCGGCGACCTCGTCCATCAGCCGCCGGATCGCGAGCCCGTATGCCGCTCCGCTGGGGTTGCGCACGTTGTCCTCGAGCACGCGCCAGCCGCCGAACTCGTTGCGCACGAGGTCGAAGCCCATCACGGGCGCGCGGACGGCGCCGACGGGAACGCGACGAGCGGCGTCGTGCCAGCCGGGGGCATCCTGAACCGCCGACCGCGGCACGACACCGTCGTTGAGGATGCGCTGCTCGCCGTAGACGTCTTGCAGGAACGCCTCGATGGCCTTCGCGCGCTGCACGAGCCCCGCGGCGATCTGCTTCCACTCGTGCCGGTTGATCACCCGCGGCACGAGGTCGACCTCGAAGTCACGCAGTTCGCCGCCGACGCCGAAGGTGAGGCCGTTGCGGCGGGTCCATTCCAGGCCCGCCTGCATGCGGTCGGCCACCCGGTCGGGGTCGAGGCGCTCATAGAAGCCCACGATCTCTTCGTAGGCGGGGCGCGGCCGCGATCCGGGGCCGACGGCCTCGTCGCCGGCCCGGGTGCGGTAGGTGCGGAGCGCGGGAACGGCGGGCGGGATGCCGCTGGCCGGCCCGTGGGTCTCCTCGACCGCGAGCTTCACCACGGCGTCGAGCTCGCCGCGCTCGGCGAAGGCGGCGCGCTGCCGGTCGGCCGAGTTGCCCCGGGCTAGCAGCGTCTCGGAGAGCTCCACCACGTCGTCGTAGTCGCCGAGCTCCTCGAGCTGGGGCCGCAGCCGCCGGATGAGGTGCCGCACGGCGTGGGCGGCGGCGGTGGGGCGCGGATGCAGGGTGTCGTCGAGCAGGTCGCCCGAGAGGCCGCTGCGAGCCGCCTGCCACATGGCGGCGCGGTGGATGGGGGCGGCGACGTCGACGAACGGGCGGCCGGCCTCGATGTCGAGCTCGGCGGCGCGCACGGTGGCGCGGAAGAGCCCCGCGATGAGAACGGCGTCGTCGACGATGGGGCAGGCGTCGCACACCCGCAGTTCGAGGGTGGGCGCGTGCGACGACGGCCGCACCTCGAAGTAGGCCATCTTCGAGTCGGCGATGACGCCGGTGGCGATCAGGTCGCTCAGCAGCTCGTCGTACTGAGCGCCCGACGCGAGCGGGCCGGTGACGCCCGCGCTCGGCCAGCGTTGCCAGATGATGGAGCGGATGCTCGAATAGCCCGTGTCGTGCCCGTTCCAATAGGGGGAACTGGCCGACAGGGCCAGCAGCACCGGCAGGTCGCGCGACACCCGCTGCGCGATGTCGACGGCCACGTCTCGGTCGGAGACGCCGACGTGGATCTGGGTGCCGCAGATGAGCTGCTCGTCGACCAGCAGGCGGTACTGCTCCTGCATGCGGCCGTAACGGCCCGTCGTGGTGAGCTCGAAATCGGCGAACTCCGATCGCGGCGCGGTGCCCACGCAGGCGATGCCGACCCCGTCGGGAGCCGCCGCGTCGATCACCCCTTTGCGCAGCCGCAGAATCTCGTCGCGGAGACCGCTCAGTGACGTCACGATGTCGGTGTTCGTCTCGACGGTGGTGCGCTGGATCTCGGCCGAGTAGTTCTCGCTGGGCAGCCTCGAGAGGATCTGCGGCGCGCGCGCCGACAGCTTTCCGCTAGCGAGGTCGATCAGGTGGAGTTCTTCCTCGGCGCCCAGGGTCAACTCGGCGGCCATGGGCTCACCCTATTGCGATGGGCCTCGACGCGGTCGAAATCACACCGGATTGCTGGGTTCGGGCCGGATTTGCGCCCTGCGATTAGCGTGGAACGCATGGATGAGCAGATCGGAACCACCCGCTCAGGGCCCGTGCGAGCCACCGGAATCGCGCTCGCTGCGGCCGTTCTGGCGATCGTGAGCGGCTGCACCGCGGAGCCCGGCGACGGCGGATCGGCCGCGCCACCGACTTCGGCCACGTCGTCGCCGACCGGTGACGCCGTGCCGACGCCCGACCCCACCGCGACCGCGGAGGCGCTCGCGGCCGAAGACGCCGCGCGCTTGCCGATGGCGCCCGACGACATCAAGGACTGGGCCGTGAGCACGGTGCCGACCACGGGCTCCGAGGGCTATCTGACCGGCTACTCCGGCTGGCTCAGCGAGCACAGCAGCCCGCGCACGACCAGCACGTTCGGGCCCGCACCCGCCGGGCGCTACACGGTGTCGGTGGCGTGCGTGAACGGCGGGCCGCTCACGGTGTCGGTGCAGCAGCTCGATGAGGCCGAGGTCGGTGCGCTGCAGCACCCGTGCGACGGCAGCGTGCAGTCGGTCGGCGTCGAGACCGGCACCGACGGCATCGTGACCGTGCTCGAGAACCCGGTGACGTCGGAGCCCGCCGTGTATGCGGTGTCGATCGCGCGCCTGCCCTGAGGCGGCTCGTGGTGGGCCCGGGAGGAGGTGAGCGCCGTCGGGGCGCCGGCAGCGTCGAGCGCCCGCAGCTCCTCCCGAACCTCAGCCGCGCGCGCCGGTTCAGGGCGGGGTGAGCTGCCCGCCCGCCGTGACCGCCGCGGGCGAGAATGCCGCGCGCCTGCGCTGAGACGCGGCTCGTGGTGGGCCCGGGAGGAGCTGAGCGCCGGTGGGGCGCCGGCAGCGTTGGGCGAGCGCAGCTCCTCCCGCAGCTGAGCCGCGCGCGGCGGTTCAGGCCGGGGTGAGCAGCCCGCCCGCCGTGACCACGGCGTGCGAGGCCACCGCGCGCCCGCCCTGAGACGCGGCCTCGTGGCGGGCTCGGGAGGAGCTGAGCTCTTGTTGGGCGCAGGCAGCGTCGAGCGCCCGCAGTTCCTCCCGAAGCTGAGCTGCGGGCGGCGGCTTAGGCGGGGGTGAGCAGCCCGCCCGCAGTAACCACGGCGAGCGAGAGCACAGCACGTGTGCGCTGAGGCGCGGCTTCGTGGTGGGCTCGGGAGGAGCAGAGCGCCGGTGGGGCGCAGGCAGTGTCGAGCGCGCGCAGCTCCTCCCGAGGCAGAGCCGCGCGGCGGTTCAGGCCGGGGTGAGCAGCCCGCCCGCCGTTGCCACGGCGAGCGAGAGCACCTTGTAGCCCTCGGAGTCGAAGAACACCGTGACGCGGTCGCCCTCGATCGTGACGACCTGGCCCGCGCCCCACGCGGCGTGCCGCACTTTCTGGCCCTCGGCGAAACCGGTCGCGGAGGCCTTGCGGGCCGCCTGGCGCTCGTAGGCGGTGCCGCTCTCGCAGGTGTCGCAGTTTCCGCAGGGCTCGGCGAGGTCGTCGCCGAAGTAGCCGAGCAAGAACTGGCGGCGGCAGTCGAGCGTCTCGGCGTAGGCGCGGATCAGCGCCACCCGCGACTCGTCGATGCGCCGGCGCTGGTCGGCGGCCTCGACGGCCGCGGCCAGCGCCGTCTCCTCGTCGACACCCGGGGCGAGCGCGACGCCCTCGCGGTTCTCGTCAGCCACCCGGCCCGTGACGAGCAGGTTCACGATGTTCTCGACCGAGCGCGCCGCCAGCCCGGTCGTCGCCGTGAGCTCAGCCA
Organism: Herbiconiux daphne; assembly: GCF_024979295.1. Lineage (GTDB taxonomy): Bacteria > Actinomycetota > Actinomycetes > Actinomycetales > Microbacteriaceae > Herbiconiux > Herbiconiux daphnes. The sequence continues at coordinate 117,258 of NZ_JANLCJ010000010.1, forward strand.
CCGGCATCCGGAGTTCTGGTGCGGGTTCGCCCGCCGGCCGCAGCGCTGCGGCGACCGCGCGCGCCTTCTGCTCGTCGGGGCGGCCGCTCGCGAAGAAGCTGCGCAGCCCGAGGTCTTCGGCGCGGTAGTGCAGGGTGGCGGTGGCGGGGGCTCCGTCGCGGCCGCTGCGGCCCACCTCCTGGTAGTAGGAGTCGATCGAGTCGGTCACGTCGGCGTGCACCACGAAGCGCACGTCGGGCTTGTCGATGCCCATGCCGAAAGCGGATGTCGCCACCACCACGTCGAGGTCGTCGGTGTGGAAGAGTCCGTGCACACGTTCGCGCTCGGCCGCGGGCAGGCCACCGTGGTAGGCGGCGGCGCGGAGCCCGGCGGCGCTGAGCTCCAGGGCCAGGGTGGTGGTGTCGGAATGCGTCGCCACGTAGACGAGCCCGGGCTTGGGCAGGCCGGTCACCTGGGCGAGCACCGCACGCTGCTTGTCGTGCTCGCTCTCGTGCCGCACCACGGCGAGGTGCACGTTGGGCCGGTCGAAGCCGTGCACGAAGACCCGCGGATGCCGCAGCCCCAGGCGTTCGACGATGTCGTCGCGCACGGGTGCCGACCCCGTGGCCGTCAGGGCGAGGATGCGCGGCCCGCCGAGCCGCTCGATCACGCCGCCGAGCCGCAGGTAGTCGGGCCGGAAGTCGAACCCCCACGACGACACGCAGTGCGCCTCGTCGACCACGAACAGCGAGACCCCGAGCCCGCGCAACTCGTCGACGACCTCCTCGCGGGCGAACTGCTCGGGGGCGAGGAAGACGAATTCGGCCTCACCCGACGCGACCGACAGCCAGGCGGTGCGATTGGCTCTCGACGACCGCGCCGAGTTGATGGCGACGGCCTCCGGACGCCCGGTGCTCTCGACGATGTGCTGCACCTGGTCGGCCTGCAACGCGATGAGGGGCGACACCACCACCGTCGGTCCGTCGAGCAGGTGCCCCGCGATCTGGTAGACCGCCGACTTGCCATACCCCGTCGGCATCACGGCGAGCACGTCGTGGCCGTCGACCACCGCTTCGATGGCCGTCGACTGCCCGGGCCGCAGCTGCGACCACCCGAACACCCGCTGGGCGACATCCGCGATGCGGTCGTGCGTCGTGGGCGAGGGGGTGTTCGAGGTCACGCGAGCTCCTTCACGCCCGACTCCACGGGCACGAGGGCAGCGTACGCCGTGCGACCGTCGCGTGCGAGTGCGAGCGTGCCGTGCGAGTGCGAGTGCGAGCGCTAGCGCGAGTGCCGGGCCGCGGCCCGGATCGGTATCGTGAGGGCATGAGCATCACCGACGACGACGTCACCGTCTCCGCTTCGCCGATCCGGGCGGCCGTCATCGGCTACGGCCTCGGCGGCGAGACCTTCCACGCGCCGCTGATCGCCGCCGACCCTGCCTATCGTCTCGCGGCCGTCGTCACCTCGAACCCCGAGCGGGCGGGGAGGGCGACCGAGCGTTACGGCGCCGGGGTCGTGGTGACGGATGCCGATTCCCTCTTCGAACGGGCCGGTGACCTCGATCTCGTGGTCGTCACGAGCCCCAACGCGACGCACGTGCCGCTGGCGCGCCGCGCGATCGATGCCGGACTCGACGTGGTCGTCGACAAGCCGTTCGCCCTCACCGAGGCCGACGCCACCGAGCTGATCGCGCACGCCGAGCGTGCCGGGCGGCGGCTGACCGTGTTCCAGAACCGGCGGTGGGACGGCGACTTCCTGACCCTGCGCACGCTCATCGAGAACGGCGACCTCGGCGAGGTGCGCCAGTTCGAGTCGGCCTTCGAGTGGTTCAAGCCCTCGCTGAGCGCCAAGAACAAGGACGTCGACCCGGCGGATCAGGGTGGCGGCATCCTGTTCGATCTCGGTCCGCACCTGATCGACCAGGCGCTGCAGCTGTTCGGCGAGGTCACGGCCGTGCACGCCGAGCTCGACGCCCGGCGCGCGGGCGCCGTGAGCGACGACGACAGCTTCGTGTCACTGCAGCACGCGAACGGCGTGCGCAGCCGGCTCTGGATGAGCGCGGTCGCGCCCGGCAACAGGCCGCGGTTCCGGGTGGTGGGGTCGAAGGCCGTGTTCGCGTCGGTCGGGCTCGATCCGCAGGAGCGGCAGGCCAAGGCCGGCATGAGCGTCGGCGACCACCGATTCGGAATGGACGAGATCAGCCCCTACGGTCTCGTGATCGGGCCCGACGCCGAGCGCCAGCTGCCGAAGCAGCGCGGCACCTACTCGGAGTTCTACCGCCTGCTGGCCGAGGCCCTCGTCACCGGCCGCCCGGTGCCCGTCGACCCCCGCGACAGCGAGACCGTGCTGCGCATCATCGAAGAGGCCCACCGCCAGAACCGCTAGCGCGACCGCGGGCGCCGCCGACCGACAGGGGCGGCCGCGATCGCGCCTACCCTGGTGGGGTGGCCGAAGACACTCCTTTCCTCGACATGGCGGGGCTCGACCCCTTGAGCGAACGCGTCTACCTCGATCTGCTCGAGCACGGCACGTCGAACCCCGCACGGGTGTCGGAGAAGTTCGGGCTCGGTGTGCCGGCGGCATCCGCGATGCTCGAGAGCCTGCGCGAACTGGGGCTCGCGTCGCGACTCGAGGGCGACGAGCGGGAGTACGCGGCGGTCGACCCCGGCTACTCCCTGCGCGCCATCGCCGACCGCATGGGTGATCAGGTGCTGCGCATCCGCGAGTCGCTGCCGAGACTCGTCGAGCTGTTCGAGCGGGTGCCGCCGAGCGGCATCGACCAGACGCAGACCACCATCCTCGCTGACGCCGACGCGGTGGCCGCCTGGTACACCCGGTTGCAGCACCAGGCGCGCAGCGAGTTCCTGGCGTTCGACCGGCCGCCCTACGTGTCGGCGTCGCTCGACCCGGTCGAGGCCATCGCGCTCGATCGCGGAGTGGTGTGGCGCGCCATCTACACGATCGAGAGCTTCGACGACGGCACCACCTGGCAGGAGGTCGCCGAACTCGCCGAGCAGGGCGAACAAGCCCGCATCGCGCCCGACCTGCCGGTGAAGCTCGCGATCGTCGACCGCCGGGCCGCGCTCGTGTCGCTCACGCTCGTGCCGGGGCGCATCTCGGCGCTCGTCACGTCGTCGAAGCCGCTGATCGATGCGCTGGTGCAGCTGTTCGAGTTCCACTGGGCGCGGTCGCTGCCGCTCGGTGACGCGCGTGCGACGTTCGAGGGCGGGGGTGCGCCGCCCGAGGGGGCGATCGCCGGCGCCGGACGCACGCGCGGCGCGACCTCCGAGGAACGCACACTGCTGGCCCTCATGGCGGTGGGCATGAAGGATGACGCGATCGCCCGTCAATTGCAGATCTCGCCGCGCACCCTCCGCCGACGCAATCAAGAGCTGATGATCGAGCTCGAAGCCGGCACCCGGTTCCAGGCGGGGCTCGAGGCGGCGCGCCGCGGCTGGCTCTGAGAACGGATGCCGCCGGAGCGCCGGAGCGCCGCTGCGCCCCTTCGCCGCTGGGTCGCTGCCCTGCGCTGCTTCGCCGCTGCGCCGCGCTCGTTGTAAGCCCGGGATTTCCGCCGTGTAACGATCAGATTTCCCCACGTGGCCTGGTGCGGCAGATGGCCTGACTCGGCCACGCGGCCCGCGAGATCGATCCCCAGAATGGGGGGAACCGCGACCCGGCCGCCCACTCGGCGACCTGGTCGCGGCTCCGCACCGACTCCGTACCGACTCCGTCGCTCCTCGATCAAGGGCCCCCGTGAACTCGAAACCTGCTTCTCCGCGAGCCGCGCACGCGTCGCGCTCCTCCCGCCCACCGCGCCGGTTCGGCGCCCGGTTCTGGGCGGCCTCGACCGCCGTGCTGCTCGCCGGCAGCGCCGGCCTGCTCACTGCCGCGCCCGCCGCCGCCGCGCCCGCCGGCATCCCGGCCGCCGCCG
>NZ_JANLCJ010000100.1 GCF_024979295.1 Herbiconiux daphne
GCTCAAACTCAGCGCAGCAATCAATAAATAGCAACATGGTGCGCTGCATTCCTTTAATCTTCTCGCTCAGGGCGTCGATTCGCGTGGCCGCCTGGCGCTTCAGATCACCGGCTTCAATCTCTGCGGCTTCGCGAAGCATTGCTTCAGCGCGGGCGCGCAGCTTGTCGGCGTCACTCATAACCAGTAATTCCGTTGTCTTCGCCGGTGGCGCAGCTGGGGCAGGGGTAGGCTCAGGAACAGCGTGAACGGCCGCCGGGGCTATCGCTTCTTCTAACTCCTCTTCCTCTTCGTCAGCCATCGCCAGCGCCGCCAGGCGTTGCGCTTCGCGTTCCTCTTCCGGCGTGCGGTACATCGGCACCGGCAGAACGTCGTCTTCCTGTTCCAGCTCAATGACCGGGGCAGGGGCGCGCTTTAATAACGGCTCTTCGCCCATAGGGGGCAATAAGCCTAATGAAATATTCGTTTTGGCGTCATTGCCGATATGGGATAAAACAAACGCGTCATATGCGCGGGCGGCTTCTTCGGCAGTTACAAATGTGCCAATAGAAACATATTTACCGTTAAAATAGATCTGGGATTTAAAGGGCTTTTTCTTACTGCTATTTGCTGATACACCACGATAACCAGTAGCGCCGATTTTATCGGCTCGTTTATCGTGTTTTAGTGCTTTATTAACCGGGCGTTCACTCTTACGAATCTTTTCACGTATTTCTAATACAGTCTTTAATTTCAAAAAACCTAAAGCCTGATTAGTATCGGCATTAGGGCCGATATAATGTAATAAAAATTCATCGTAATTATAGGCGGCCTCTTCGGCGGTATCAAAGCCGCCTTTCGACTGGCTTGTTTTACCGTCCTCATACTTCCACCCATATTTAGAACCGCGCCGCAAAACACCTTTATAACCCATGCCAGACAAATAAGCCTGGCCCTTCGATTTATTGCTGATCTCAAATGCTTTTGTACGTGCCATTTTGTTACCTGTTTAGTAAAAGTTTTTGCGTGGCTATCACGCGGGTTTTGCGGGTCTTTGCCCGCCTTGCATCTTCTAACGTGTAATGATGGCTTACAGCCTCGCCGTTAATCTTCAACGTCAAACTATAGACAAGGCCTAAGTTTATCAAGCGTTGCACCTCTTCGGCGGCTACCGTCGAGGGGGATTTAACGTAAGGCACTAAGTAAGCTCCATATCATACCGCGCCCGATAATAACGGGCGCAATAATCCTATATTTGTTTGCTTAGCAGTCGAATTATAAAAGAGCGTGTATCACGGTTTTGGAATACCTACGCGGGGTTACATCAGCGCCGTGAATGATTTAATTCTCCGCCTAGTTTCGCTTTAG
>NZ_JANLCJ010000101.1 GCF_024979295.1 Herbiconiux daphne
AGTAGGCTCAATGATAACTTCTTCAAAAGGAACGTACTCAACTTTTACCCCTTCTGTAACTTTTTCATAGATTACACGACCTTTAAACTTCTCTTCGCCTTTAGGTGTGGGTTTCTCATTCTTGAGTTTACTTACTTCCTTTTCCTTGCCTTTCTCGTCAATCTCTACTGATTTAGTTTCTTCAGTGTAGAGTTCAACAATATCACCATCGATATTAGCTAGAAAAATATCTAGTTCATCTTTAGTTAAATCTTCGAATTCTTCGATGAGGGTTTTCTTGGATTTACCCCAATAACGTTTAACAAACCCATTACGAGCAATTAAACACTCCTTGAAAGCATCACTCATAGCATTAAAGCCATCATTGTCATGCAGAAGGATTTTATTTACCATCTTGGTTGCTAAATTTGCAGCAATACCATCTTCTGGGCCAAGAGGGGTAAAACGAACCACTTCATCACCAGCAGTGAAAGCAGATTGGAGTTCACCGAGTACCCCATTCACACTGTTCCAAACTACTGGCATGATTTGTTTACTAGAACCTGGAGTGATAGGTGCAGGTAAGCGACCATAGTAATAGTCCCAACCCATACGTACACGCACACCTAATTCACCCTCATGATAACCAATAGCATGGTTATGATAGATGCCAATCTGGCGTTGCAGGTCTACTAGTTTTTCATCATCGAGAACAACATTACCTGTAACTACGTCAAAGGACATTCGTTGTCTCCTTAATATACCATATTCCAATCGTTATAAGCTGTAGTGAAACCTTGATTAGCTTCACCTTCACTCACGCCACGTTTAATCACTGAAAGCGCTGAGTAACGAGCAGCATCCATAACGTCATCAAATTCTTTATAAATCTTACCATCTTTACGATGATAACGACGCATCTCTTCAAAGAAACGTCCACAGGTACTAAATACCTTCAATCGACCAGTTTTCATGCGTTGTAACATTTCCATAATACCTGGTTCAACAAAATTGTGTTTCTTTCCATCCCAACCAACTGGGTTATAGAAAGTTTCTCCCAGAACATTCACACCAGCTTCACGGTAATACGTCAATACAGACTTACCTGAACCTTTCTCAGTGTTATCAGCATCATGCGGCAATACGACAGGAATCCAAGTTCCACGTGCATTTATGGCTGTAGCGTGTTGTGACGGTACACCACCTTTTTCGCAATAAACATCATAGATGTAGATTGTATCTGCTGCTGCATCATAAGCTGTCCACACAACTGCTGTTGGGTGGTTAATACCAATATCGACTGCTGCCAATCTACGCCAGTGAGCTGGCAATTCAATTGGATTACAGATGATACTAGTTTC
>NZ_JANLCJ010000102.1 GCF_024979295.1 Herbiconiux daphne
ATGGCTTGTCCGGCTGGTACTCATCCGCATGGTGGCACTGGTAGCCATCACGCTGGGGGCTACTGCTCCTAACGAGTATATTGGTGAGTGTAGGAGTTTGCCTCGAAGTCTGGGGCATTTTTTTACTTGCCGAGAGTAATCATCAAGGCCATTCATTGAGTGGCCTTTATTGTTTATTCACTTCAACTGTTAAGGAACAAAGTTATGAAAAAGTATTTTATCGCTGCGGCTCTTGCTATCTGTGCTTTCGCTTCTTACGCTAATGCTGCGTCGGATGAAGCTTACAAACTGGTAGATCATGTGTCTGTTGTAGTTGCTAAGCAATTCATCAGTTCTCAGAATCTGCCGGACAACCCCAATCAACGTGAGAAAGCTTTCAAGGCTGCTCAGTTGGTGCTCACTGGTGCTTACAACATGGGCTATAATGGCGCTAACGACGGTAAAACAGAAGCCGTTGTGAAGCGTGAATTGTACGCATCGGTTGAGAAAGGTTTCGCTGGTGCTTCGGTAGATGATCAGTTCATCTCTTTCATCGAAGCTCGTGCTTGGGAAGTAGCCCGTTTAGGCTATGCCGAAGCTAAAGCTGGCCTGTAAGACTTAAACTCAAGCTCATCTATATGATGGGCTTTATGATTAGTTCTACAACAACGGAGACGTAGTGTGGATCAGGATGATCTAAAATGTGGAGAGCTTCTTTTAACTTTAGAAAACAAAAGATCTTGGTAGGTCATTTTAAAGATAAACAAGAGGCCATTAATAAACTAAGAAAGAGACGCGAAGAACTCGCTGGAACTTTCTGTAATCACGGAAATTAATATTATGAAGAGATACCACGTTCTTGGTGTTACTTTACTGGCTGGCTTTATCCTCGGTGCTTCGATTCCTGCTCACGCTATCGATGCTAAATTCCGTGCTAAACTGGAACACTCCGGTTGCACTCAGGTTACTGAGGCTAACGGTACTTGTGACCCTAACAAGACCAAAGCTCAGAATCGCAAAGCTCAGCGTCCTACCACTCGTCTGGACAAAGCCGCCAGCGAAGCTGAATCTGTTATCAACACTCCAATCAGTTCAGCGGCTGAACGTCTGCTCCAGTTGGGTTGGAAGCCTAATAATGGTCAGTGGTACAAAAATGGCCACATCCTTCGTCTGGTTGTAGAAGATGATGTGATTGTTAACGCACAATTGGTGAAATAATGAAAAAGATTCTCCTTGCTGTAGCTATAGCTGCGGCTTCAATGTCAGCATTCGCTGGTCAGAACACAGCATCGATTGGTGGTGCTATCACCACTCTGTCTGGTGTTAGTG
>NZ_JANLCJ010000103.1 GCF_024979295.1 Herbiconiux daphne
ATTTCATTTGCTCCAAAAAATTCTGGTAGTTCAGTTTCTTTTTTGCTTAAACTAATTAAAGCGTTTTTAATTTCTTTTTTATATCCAGCCCCTCAGTGTGAATAGACCATTAAGGTTTTGTCTTGCTTATCACTTCTAATTACGATTGCCATTCTTGCTCCCATTTTATTTTTCTCCTTGTAAATGTTTAATTGTTCCGTCTTGTGTTGTGATTATTACCATATATAGCCTACTGATATGAAACATTACATCTTCATTGATATTTCAACCATTAAATTGTCCCTTGATGTGTAATTTCAATTTATCATTTTCCTTATCAATAAAGAAAGCGAATTGGTTGAAATCAATATGTGTATATGCCACTGTCATCATATCATATTTATATTTACTTATGAAAGTAATGTGTGCTATGTCTTGTGTGTTTAGCAATTCCTTAAGTTGTTGTAATTCCATATTTCCATTTCCCGTGTTGCATTAATGTTTCAAAGATTACCCAACACTATCATTATATACTAAAATCTTTTTTCTTACAAATTATTTATAATAATATATGACTCTAAATCATTTCATCAAGTGTCAAGAGTGTTCTTATCTGACCAAATTAGTTCTATATTGTCATAATCAAATTGTTTGATTACCATTAGTTCTAAAACAGTAAAGTCAGTTGTGATTTCTTCTTTGCTGAATACATCAATTTCCCCACTAAGTTGTACCATTTTCTTTTTGATTCACTCTAGGTTATAACGATTTTCTTTAATCTCCGTTGGCGTTAAATAAAAATGGTTTTTGATTAGGGCTCAATAAATTTCTCTTAAGTTCATTATTTTACCACCTTAAATTGTCATTGTGCCATATTTAATTTATTCTTTGATACGAATGTAATATAACCAGTTTTGTTTTCCTTGTAGTAATTTAATTCAAGAAAAATTTCAACTCCTTCATCTCAACCACAATCTTTTTCCTGTGAGTATGTAGCATATTCATTTTCCATCAGTGTAAGTTTGTAATTGTTTTCCATTTTCGCTTTTGGATGAGTGGAGGCATTAAACAACTTCTTTCCGTTGTTTAATTTAATTGTGTCCAACCCATAGAATCTCATAAATGTTTGTATCTCATCATGATAATCAAATCTACCTTTGTGTTCTAATTTGCCATTGACAATAACCCCAATTTTAGTCCTGTGTTGTGATGTCATTTTCGCCCCCTAATTCAAGACCTATGATGTCTCCCAATCTTGCAGCATCCTTTTCAGTAATTAGATCATACTTGCCATTAGCCATTGATACCTGTTGTGGGTATTTGTC
>NZ_JANLCJ010000104.1 GCF_024979295.1 Herbiconiux daphne
TGAAGAGCGTTACCTGATCGGCCTGCTGATTTCCAAACACTACAGCCGTATTGATATGCTGGCTGATCATTACGATATCCACATCGCAACCGCTCGTAAGTGGGCGCTGGATGTTAACAACGGCACGATGGTTTATGGTGCTGTTGTTCCTACTCCAGTGATGGATCGTAAAGCAATTCTGCTGGCTGAACTGGCTGAGATTGAACGTCTCGAAGAAGAAGAGCGTCGTTCGACTTACACCATTCACCTGACTCAAAGCGTCTCTGGTACTGCGTATCACAAAATTAGCTGGCAGGTTGTTGAAGCTGCGGTTAAGAACCCACAAGCGAAAACGATCAGCGTGCTCGGTGCTGGTGCTGAATGGGAAGGTAACGCTAAGATGCGTAACGAAGTGTTCAGTCAGTTAGTTGTTCTGTCAGCGGCTCTGAAAATCAAAATCACTTTGGATGGCAAAGAAGCGAAAGTGTAAGTGGTATACTCAAGCTCACTGTAACAGGTGGGCTTTATGAATATCATTAAATGAGGTCGAGATTATGGCGAGCAAAAAGAAACTGAAAAAGAAAATCAAACAGCTCGAAGAAGATATGATGATCATGGAAGGCGTGATGGACACACAACACGAAATCATCGAAAGCTACCGTGCTCAGTTCGGTGATTTCGAAGAAGAATTAATTCAGTCTGGAAACTTTTTTAAACAGGCTGTACCGACTCTCCACTAAGAAGTCCTCAAAACCCCCAAAGAAGAACTGACTCATGCTTACTCCCCGTAGGCATTATGGCAGTCCTTTTCCTCAAACGGGGGCTGCCTAACTGTGTCTAGCGTATTTTGTTGAACGTGAGTATCTTGTTCAAGCCCCTGACGTAGGGGTTTTTTAGAAAATACTTTCATCGTATTTCTTGAACGTCCTGATAACATTGTTCAAGCCCTGAAATCAAGAGCAGGGTCTTTTTAGAATGCTATCTAAAACAAGAGGGTCGAGTTATGTCAGAACGTGTATTAGCAGCAATCGTTGGATCTCCTACACCAAAAGAAGAACTGGAAGGTTCAATGGAAGTTCTGGAGCGTGAAACGCTTCGTATTCGTCGTGAGCAAGAGAAGAAAATTCTCAAGCCATCATATCAAGAATTGGTTGCCCGTAACAATGCGAAAGGCAAAACAGTTCGTAAAACTCAAGTGACAATCCCGACTCAGACAGTTCTCAAAACTGTCTATGTACGCAAGGTTGTCAAAGAAGCAACAATCGATCGTCCTGCTGAATATGCTCTCGTAGCTGTTAA
>NZ_JANLCJ010000105.1 GCF_024979295.1 Herbiconiux daphne
GATTGATGTCAAAACTGCAAGTGGCGAAACTGTTAAGCTGCCACATGAAGGTCTGACCGCTGGCAATAAAAACGCTGCGATTCTGGGCGTGATTGCTGACCGTGACGCTGTAGGTGTTGCGAACCTTGACCGCCGCACTACCACGGCTTACAACGCGAAAGCAGAGTTCTATAACTCGTGGTACAAAGCCGACGCAGGTTATTACAACGACCTGTCCGAAAACTTTGTGGTGTTCTTCATTGGTGAAGAAATCGCGTAATAAAATCCCCGTACCAGTTGCGGGGTTATTTTAAACTGGCTGCCTTCGGGCGGCCTTTTTTATGGACAGAATAATGAAACTATTTCTCTATCACTGTAAAGACTCCCCGAACGTTATCGGGAAAGAAAGTGGTTTAGTAGCGTCACATGAAATGGACATTCTGTTGAAACGCTCTATTGACGTTATTAACCCGGTGTTTGTTTTAACCGACCCGGATAAAATCGGGTTCATCGGCATTAACTATTTATACATGCCTGACCTGAAACGCTTCTATTTCGTGGACAGTATCGAGAACGTGGCGGATAACCTCTGGATGTTGAAATGTACGTGTGACGTTCTGGAAACGTATAAAGCCGACATCCGTTATTCGTTCGCTTCGTGGAAACGTCCAATGAAAACGGGTGATTGTTTCAACGCGAGTTTCGACACTTGCGCATACACTACAATCACGACTCATAAATCAGATGTAACGCCTGATGTTGACAGCGTTATGATTCTCTCAACCGTGGGGGTTAGCTAATGGCCGCGACATGGAGTATTACAACCAGCACGTTTTCAAGCATGGAACAAAACGGCTGGGAACTGTTTAACGCAGTTAACTACAAGATTACCCGCGCCAACTCTACGGGCGCACAACTAACCGTCGGGCAAAACTACCAGATTCGATTGCTCGACCCTGACAACCTTCGATTTTCAACGCCTCCAACGTTGAGCTATCAGGACGGTAGCACATCGGGGAGCCTTACTTTTACCCCTGTTTCTGGTAAGCCGGGAGTTTATCAGGTCTATGTAGAGAACACCGGAAACCGCCGTTATTCCAGCATTTCGGCGTTTACGTCTAAAGCCGCTGGTGTGACTATTCCAACGCTTGACACGGTTCCGCTCGGTACGGTGTATGGCGGGGAGTCGTTCGAACTTGAGGTAACAGGCGGTCTTGATAAAGTTGGCTTTTGGGCGAGCGTTCGTAAGCAGTCTGATAAAGGCTATGTGATGCCGTTTACCCTACTTCCTG
>NZ_JANLCJ010000106.1 GCF_024979295.1 Herbiconiux daphne
TGGAAAGTTCGGTAGATGGTGTATGTGTGGTTTGCCATAATGCAGGCCGTCATGTTAGCCTTCTGCCGAAGGCAACTCCTGTAACAGAACCAGTTAAAAAACGTGACATTCTCGTCCTGAGAAGAACTCTCAAGAACAATATGAAAGTTACCAGACCACAATGGCTCAAGATGAATGAGTGCTGGTGTTGTAAAGGTCGTATTGCTTGGGAGGATGCGGAGACGGCTTCCTTCATGGGTGGCCGAGTTGTTTGTTCTCCGTGTGACAAAGAGCTGGAGGAAGATCGCCTTCCAAAAACTCGAAAACGTTAACTGAAACATAGGAGATATCGAAATGGATAATTCGATGAGCGAGAAAAAGATTCTTCGCCTTGATTCACCAGTCGTTGTGCGTAAAGTTCCAATGACTGCAATGGGTAGTGATATGTTACGTGCAATTCGTGACTACCAGACCGCAGCTTATCAAAAGCAGACTGGTCAGGAAGTTGTGATTCCGTATCCTGTTGCAATCCACATGGCGCTGGCTGATTACTGCAAACTGAAAGGTATTCAAACCAAATGAGTGACGCCAGGGTCATGAAAGCGATTGAGGAATCAATTAAAAGCTATGAGAAGCAGATTCAACAACAGTTGGCTTTGCAACACACGGCTTTTATGATGATGCAACAGCCGGGTAATACCGGCCATGCATTATGGTCGCTGACTAGCCGTTACAAAGATTGTGATCGCAACATCGGTGAATTGAGAACCACAATTCGCAATCTGAGAAGTAGATCTTAAATGGACGGGCGGCTTCGGTCGCCCTGACTTTATCCAAAATTCAAAGGTATTTATAAAATGGCACGTATCCGTTTGTTCTCCCACGCAGCTTCTGATACAGTGAATCGTTTGAACGAAGCACTGACTGCTGCTGGTCATAACTCTCTGAAACTTCGTCGTGATGGTCGCGGTACTTATCGTGGTCGTCAAGGTGATTTCATTCTGAACTACGGTTCATCTCAGTTAAATGAAACTGTGATGGGTCAGGCGACTGTTATCAATGCCCCAACTGCAATCACAAGAGCGTCCAATAAACGCACTTCGTTTGCGACTATGGAACAGGGCAATGTACGCACTGTAGATTACACTACACAGCGTTCTGTAGCTGAAGCATGGGTACGTGAAGGTGCGCTGGTTTATGTCCGTGGTCAGCTTCAGGGGCATTCTGGTGAGGGCATCTCACTGGTACATAACAGTTCCATTAACGTAGGGGATGCTGGTGGGTTC
>NZ_JANLCJ010000107.1 GCF_024979295.1 Herbiconiux daphne
GCCAAAAAAACCGGTAGTTGCAAGCAACACGGAAAAAGAAGTTCCACTAACAAAAGCTGAGGAACTGGCGAAAAAAAGAGTTAGAAACTTATAGGAGGCCCGATGGCAAAAGAATTTAACAAGATCGTTGAATCGATCAAAGAAACAACATATGCGCAAGACACATATGCACTTACAGTATTAGCATCACTTAATCCAGTGGCGAGATTCATTCCACTTGCTCAAGCAGGCGGAGGAAATCTAGGATCAGGAAAGGCAGTTGAATACTGACTACAAAGACAAAAAAGAATCAAATCTCAAGCAGCTTCTACAGCAGCTAAAGCAATTGATAGAGTTATTGCAAACTACGGTAACGCATCAAAACTTGAATGAGAAACAATCGAGGCTTATACACCACTAAAAAGAAACATCGAACTTAACATTTCAAAAAATGAAGAATTTGATATTGACAATGTTGGATCAGCTTACGAAAAAGCAATTCAAGATATGTGAACAGCAACAGCAGTTGAAAGAAAAGAAAGACTTTTCGAAGCAATCTTCTTCTCAAAAACTAAAGCTCAATCAGCTGATTCAGCAGATACAGGTGCAGCACTATACGACGAAATCGCCGGTAAAGTTGAAGACATCAAGCTATTATCTGATGACTACAAACATGGAACAGACAACGTTATTATCGTTCTTCACCCAACAGTTGCAAGATTGATTGGTAAAGAAAAAGCAAACTGAGAATCACAAACTCCATCTGACATCTTCGGGACAGGATTAACTACAAGATTTTCAATCAATGGTACACCAGTAGTCGTTGATTCAACTCTTAACAAGAAATTCCTTCCAAAAGATGGAACAGCAGGAACTGATGAAAAACAATTCGCTTACCTAATTCTTGACATTGAATCAATCGCATTCAAAGCAGAAGCTGAAGAAACACCATACGATGACACATTCCAAGATGAAAGATTCGTTGGTAAGATCTTCTACGACATGCAAGCGGTTGTTGATGCCGACAGAATTGAAGTTGCAGCACTTCCAGCATCTCTAAACAAGACAGCTACAAAGAAAGTACACGAGTAAGATTCGGAAATCAGTCGAAAGGCTGGTTTTTTTTCTTTTGCTATAATTTCTTATATAAGGAGCGTACTATGCTGATAAGAAAAACAAACAAAAACCAAAGAAAGGTGGGCTTAGGAGCTGGCTACATGAACTACGTTTTCATTGACTCGACAAACAAACTTGATACGAATCTTG
>NZ_JANLCJ010000108.1 GCF_024979295.1 Herbiconiux daphne
TCTAAACCGTAAATACTATTGGTAATAGCTTTACGTTTGATTTTAATATCAAGAATAGATTTCATTACAGATAGTCGATTACGTTTAAACTTTTTCATAGTTTCCTCGAATAAAAAGCCCCGGTTAAGGGGCTTGGGTAGACCTAAAGAGGGTACGGCAACTGTTTACAGGACTTCGACGAAATAAACGCTCGCCCCTTTAGGAGTGGTTTTAAGGTTGACTTTGATAAACGGCTGGTCTTTACCGAAAACAGTATAGACCTCGTTTAAGGCGTATTTAGCTGAGGCAGAATCAGTAAACAGCCCTTCTACTTCGCCGTCTTTTGTCATTACTACAGCCTTGCAACCGACTTCGGCATCCACGATTTCGAGGATTTTAAATTCAATTTGTTCTTCTTTGAACGCAAAAATGTGTTTAGCATTCTGGAGTGCGTTAAATTTTGCTTTGGTATCTAAAGTCATTTTGAGATTCCTGTTAATATTTAAGTTGAAATTAAAGTTGGTTGTTGAGTTGAAAACTGTTAAGCGATTTCAAAAGTATGTTTAGCTTTTTCAATCTCAGTTTCAACGTCGAACTTTGCGAGTAGTTCAGTTGCCGCTTTAGCTTCGCGTTGAGTGGTGAATTTAACCTCTTTAGCGGTTTCACCTTCGGCAACTACTTGTTTAACTACGTAAATAGTGATGGTCTTTTGCATGGTATATGTCCTGTTAGTTGGTAACGTTTATTTCGTCTGACAGAAAATCTAGAACGGCTTTTATTGTATCATAACCTGTAACCGTGTCACTAATAATCTCTACGTTTTCGTCTAAGAACATTGTACGGAGTAGAAATTCGTTTGTGTCATAATCTACGCCGATTGTCCAAAAGACAATAGATTTATCTGCCTTCTCCCATACAACGGCGTTATCACCGTCATAGCTTACATGAATTGAGAGGTTTACAGTAGGGTGACAGTTTTTCAAATGAGAAATGACACTATTAGCAAAGAAATAGATCACGTTGCGTCCTTCAATAGTTATTTCGTCGTGACTATTATTATACATAGAAATTTCTCCGGGAATAGTTTTATAAAATAGTTTAACAAGAAATAATATTATATCACAGTCAAAGAAAATAACAATTTGTCAAGTCATAATACCGTACTGAAACTATATTGAGTTGAAGTATCGGCCTACCACACCAACAATCGTTAGTCAACATATAGTAACATGGGGAAAATAAATTTAAATATCAAAAAGTAG
>NZ_JANLCJ010000109.1 GCF_024979295.1 Herbiconiux daphne
TACAATCCAAAAAGGTTCTGTATTCACTTATGCAGTTGATACTGTACCTGAATTCGCAGGTAAAGTTGAAGAAATCAAACCAACATCTGATTTATTCGCTTTAATCATTGATGTAAATGCAATCAAATATAAACGATGCACTAACGGAATGTTGAAACCACCATTCTACAATGGGGAAACTGATGAAGTAACGTACTGGCTACATTACTACTCATTCAAATCTATTTCACCATTCTACAACAAAATTTTAGTTAGCGAGTGATGAAATATGACTACCAAATCTAAAGGTATTGAAACAGAATTATCGCAAGAAATTGGTAGCCGTGTCATTGAGCATAGAAACAGGTTTTATCGCCTGTTTTTTGCTCGTTATATGGAATTACTACCAACGTGCATAGCTTACTACAACGGTGATACAGTCGGTGTTGACTGGTTAAAAGTTGAAGTTGCCTTACGGCAAAATTATCAAGTTGTAATTGGTGAAGCAACTAACGGTGTCATTATGATGCTAGGTTATGCAAAGAATAATCAATCAGTTTCACAACCAAATCTATTCTTTCATTCACGTACATTGAATGAAAAGGATATTCAATGGATTGTACCTAACAAATTACGCCCTAAAGAAATGCAAGAAATTACGGAATTAGATGAAGCAAAAACAGGAAACTTTGTTGTATTGCGTAATAAAGTTCTTAATTACACTTCTGATGTTGAAATTATTCAACATTATGTAGAAGAATTGGCGGAAGTAGTTAGCTCACGTTTTTCACTTACAATTCAAGCCAAAATTATGACAATTTTCTTGTCAGAAATCGGCGATGAAACTATTAATCAAATCGTTACTGAATTATATAACGGTACACCGTATGTAAAAGCAAGTAAACTATTTGACCCTGCCGACCAAATACACACGTTCGATAATACTAACCTTGCATCTGCATTAGTAGAATTGAAGCGAGAATATCAGAACAAAATCAGCGAATTAAATTCAATGATTGGACTTAATTCCCTAGCCGTTGAAAAATCTTCTGGGGTATCTGATACAGAAGCAAAGTCAAATCGAGCGTTCACAACTTCTAATGGTAACATTTACATTAAAGGGCGTGAAAACCCGTTGCGATTACTTAACAAGCGATACGGAACGGAAATACACGCTATTTATGATGATGATGCAATTAGTAAAATGACTATCATTGAAAGGACGGCTGAAATCAATGA
>NZ_JANLCJ010000011.1 GCF_024979295.1 Herbiconiux daphne
GACTCTCTGCGCCGATGGTACTGCAAGGGGGACCTTGTGGGAGAGTAGGACACCGCCGGACTTCTTTCGAAAGAGGCCAGCCCTAGGGCTGGCCTCTTTTGGTTTAACACGCCTAGTAGATTGGGCTCTCGTGGAACAGAAAAACGACCCGTCGTTCGCCGACATCTGGGAAGAGTTGAACTACCGGGGACTCGTGCACGTGTCGACGGATGCCGCGGAGCTCAAGACGCTCCTGGCCGGCCCCCCGATCACCTTCTACTGCGGCTTCGACCCCACAGCCCCGAGCCTCCACCTCGGCAACCTGGTGCAGATTCTCGTCATGCGCCGCCTGCAGCTCGCCGGCCACAAGCCGCTCGGCCTCGTCGGCGGCTCGACCGGTCTCATCGGCGACCCCCGCCCGACGGCGGAGCGCACGCTGAACACCCGGGAGACCGTGGCTGAATGGGTGGGCTACCTGTCGGCCCAGGTGGCCCGCTTCCTCAGCTTCGAGGGCGACAACGCCGCGCGCATGGTCAACAACCTCGACTGGACGGCGCCGCTCTCGGCCATCGACTTCCTGCGCGACGTCGGAAAGTACTTCCGGGTCGGAACGATGCTGAAGAAGGATGCCGTGTCGGCACGCCTCAACTCGGATGCCGGCATCAGCTACACCGAGTTCAGCTACCAGATTCTTCAGGGTATGGACTTTCTCGAGCTCTACCGCACCTACGGCTGCGTGCTGCAGACCGGCGGCAGCGATCAGTGGGGCAATCTCACGAGCGGCACCGACCTGATCCACCGTGCAGAGCACGCGAGCGTTCACGCCATCGGCACCCCGCTCATCACCAACTCCGACGGAACGAAGTTCGGCAAGAGCGAGGGCAACGCCGTCTGGCTCGACCCGGCCCTGACCAGCCCCTACGCCTTCTACCAGTTCTGGCTCAACACCGACGACGCCGATGTCGTCGAGCGTCTCAAGATCTTCACGTTCCTCACCCGTGATGACCTCGAGCGACTCGAGCGCGCGGTGGAGGCGGAACCGTTCCGACGGGAGGCCCAGCGAACACTCGCGTTCGAGGTGACCTCTCTGGTGCACGGTGTGGCCGCGACCGAGGCCGCCATCGCCGCGGCGGGAGCGCTGTTCGGGCAGGGTGAACTCGCCGAGCTCGACGCCGAGACTCTGGGCGCGGCCGTGGCGGAGTTGCCGTCGGCGAAGGCCACCGCCGCGACATCCGTGGTTCAAGCCCTGCTCGACACGGGGCTCGTGTCGAGTCTCGGTGAGGCGCGACGCGCCATCGGGCAGGGCGGCGTCTACCTCAACAACGAGAAGGTGGCCGACGACACCGCGACCCTCGAGGGCTCCGAGCTCGCCGGAGGGTTCGCGGTGCTGCGGCGAGGGAAGAAGACCCTCGCCGGAGTCACCTTCAGCTGACCTCGGCGGGAATCGCGGTCTCGGCGCTGACGTGCACCGAGCCGGGCAGGCGGATGCTGGTGATGCCGGGCTCTTCGCGGGCCGGCTTCTTCGGGGTGCGCAGCTTGGCGAGGGTCCAGCGCTTGTCGTCGCTGAGGTTCGGCATGGTGGCGAGGCGGAAATCGGCGACCTTGACGGCGGCCGACAGCGCGATGTCGCGGGCGTCGATGGTGGGGCCGACGTCGATGGTGACCACGCGGTGCACGACGGAGCCGTCGTCGCCGCGGAGGTGGGTGCTGAAGCGCACGAGCGCCGGGTCGTCAGGGCCGGTGGAGTTGTGGAACCCGACCTCTTCGATCCACGGGAAGCGGAGGTGACCCACCGCGATGGTCTTGGAGCCGTCGGTGCCGAGGCGGCGGAGCAGCACGCGGGCGTTCGTCACGGCGATCGTGGTGTCGCCGCTCTCGGCGGCCGCGGGCGCCGGTTCGATCGGGGTCTCGTTGTCGTCGACCCGAACGGCGGCGACGGGAAGCCATTTCACCCTGCCGCCGTCGCGATCTTCACTGGCGATCGAAAGCCGTGCATCGACCGTGGGGTAGAGCGCATCACGCGCATCACCCGGACCTCGTGTCGCCATAACCGTGTACACCATGGGTGTTCCTCTCTTGCGACTATCTGTCTCTTGACACTAACGTGTACCGGTTGAGGGTTGACCCGTTCGACCATTCCAATCCGAGCTCGATTTCGTGCCGGCCGTGCAGACCGGCCGCCGGGAGGTCGATGTCGAGGACGGTCGACGTGACGTCGCTGGGCGACAGCGTCGCGTAGATGTGCTCGGCGAGGACGGTGGCGGCGTCGGTGCCGGGGTCGAGGGTGACCTGCAGGGCGGCATCCGTCAGTGCGCGGCCGGTGTCATTCACGACGTGCACCGTGACAGCCTGCGCGCCTGGCCGCAGGGCGTCGTCGTGGTCGAGGAGGAACGCCTGCACCGGCGCCATGGCCGTGCGGAGCGCGTCGTAGGCGGGTTTGGTGACCCGATCGTGGTCGACGACCGACCAGGTGATCGACGGCCAGCAGTCGTTGAACGCGAACAGGTGCAGTCCGTGCCCCGGCGCCCCCTTCCGCGCCCGGATGAACTCCACGTGGTGCCGCACCAGCTCGGACTGGTGCCGCTGGCTCGACTCGATCAACTCGTCGACGGTCGCGGCCTCGGGGTTGTGCCGCTGGAGCAACGCCGGCTGCCCGCATCGGCGGGCGATCGTGGCCCAGTCGATCGGCGCGTCGCAGTCGAGGAACCGCTCGAGCAGCTCGCGCCGGGGCAGCGACTGGCCGCCGAACTCGGTGACGAGCTGGAAGTCGTCGAGCGGGAGGTCGGCGATCGTGTCGAGGCCTCCGAAGTACCAGCCGGGATACATGTGGGTGTCGCGCCGCCAGTCGCTCCGCCGCTCGAGTCGTTCGGCAGTCTCGCGGCTCCAGAAGAACGAGCGGGTGGGGTGCACGTCGTCGTGCGGCTCGTAGGAGATGGCGGCATTGCCGAGGTTCGCGATGCGCGAGGGGTCGGCATCCGTCGCCCGCCGCACCAGGGCGGCGCAGAGCTTCTCGGCGTTCGCCTCGCTCGGCTGCGAGCCGAGGTTCCAGATGACGACGCCCGGGTGCTCGTGCAGGCGGTCGAGCAGCTGGTCGAACTGGCCGAGGGCGCGGCGAACGGTGTCGCCCGAGGTGTCGGCCATGAGCCAGACCGGGAAGTCCTGGTAGACCGCGATGCCCTGCCGGTCGCATTCGGCATAGAACGCGTCGGCCTCGACGTGGCAGAACGGATGCGCGACGTTGAGGTTGGCCTCTCGCAGCAAGGTGACGTCGGTGGCGTAGCGCTCGGGCGTCATCGACGAGAGGTCGAGGTCGGAGAGGTAGTTCGCGCCGCGCTGGTAGAACGGAAGGCCGTTGAGCTCGGTCGACCAGCCGGCGCCGCGGGTGATGCTGCGGAAACCGGTGGTCCAGCGCACGTCGTCGAGAACGGTGCCGGCGGCGTCGGTGACCGTGAGGGTCACGTCGTAGAGGCGGGGGGCACCGAGATCCCAGGTGTACCAGAGGCGCGCCGGCATCGTGAAGTCGACGGTCGCGGTGCGCCGGCCGCCGTGCACGACGACGGAGGTGCTGCCGGATGCTGCGGGGGCGTCGAAGCCCGACGGAGCGATGCTCCAGGCCAGGGTGACCCCGCCAGGAGGGCTCATGACGGCGGCGGTGTCGGCCGCGGTGAGGGCTGCCGTGCGGGCGGCCGTGAGGGTTGCCGTGATGGTGCCCGACACCTCGACCAGAGCGTCGCCGTCGGTCGACGGCGACAGTGCGGCGACGGAGTAGTCGACGCGCGGGCCGCCGGCCGAGGACCAGTCGTCGACCGAGACCGCGGCGAGTCGCACAAGAGTGACGGCGCCCCAGATGCCCGCGGGTTTGTGGTCGGGGTCGTTCATGTCCCAGCGGCCGAGCGCCCCGACGAAGTCCCGTTTGAACTGGCCCATCTGGTCTTCTTCGCCGAGCACGTCGGTGGCGCGCACGACCCGCACCACGAGGTCGTTGACCGGCCGGAGCTCACCCGTGACCTCGAACGAGAACGCGCCGAAGTAGCCCTCGTGACTGCCCAGGTAGTGGCCGTTGAGCCACACGTCGGCGAGGTAGTTGACGCCCTCGAAGCGCAGCACGGTGCGGAGCGAGGCATCGGCGGCCGCCGCGTTCGCGAGCCCGTCGCCGGCGTCGAACGACCGCCGGAACCACACGACGTCGCCGTCGGCCTCAGGGCGCGGCCATCGGCCGGGAACGGCCGTCGCCGCCCAACCGGTCGTGGTGCCGGCGGGCGGTTCGGGCCAGCGGGCATCGTGCGCGTGCGTGTAGGCGAGCTGGGCGGGGTAGTGCTCGCCGAGGTCGTGCGGGTCGGCCCGCCAGAGCCACTCCCCCGCGAGATCGAGGGTGCGTCGGGTGGTGGAGGTGAGCATGGTGAAACTCAATCACATCGGCGGCGGCATCCGTTGTGTATACAGAGTGACCGTGGGGGCGTTGAATTCGAGAGGGATGGAGCGTACGCTGGCATCAATGTATACATCAGGGGTGAGGGCGTAGTGGCCCGCGCCAGCGAGATCGCCTACGAGGCATTGCGCGCCGAGATTCTCTCGTGGGAGCTCGTGCCCGGCTCGGTGCTCGCTGAGGTCGAGCTCTCGAGCCGCCTGGGCATCTCGCGCACACCGGTGCGCGAGGCTCTGGCCCGACTCGTCGGCGACGGTCTCGCCGAGCCGCTCGGCGGCCGCGGCCTGGTGGTGTCGCCGGTGTCGGCCGAGAACGTCACCGAGCTGTTCGAGCTGCGGCAGGCGCTCGAGGCCCAGGCCGCGGCCCTGGCCGCCGAGCGGCGTGATGCGGCGCGATTCGTGGCGCTGCAGAACGAGTTCCGCGAGGTGCCCCTGCTGCTCGCCGACCCCGATCCCGGCCGGCACGCCTATTACGACCTGGTCGCCCGATTCGACGACGCCGTCGACCAGGCGGTGCAGAACCCCTTTCTCGTGTCGGCGCTGAACGCCGTGCGCACCCATCTGGTGCGCATCCGTCGGCTGTCGCACGACAACCCGGCACGCCTGCTCGAGGCGGCCCGCGAACACCTGCTGATCGTCGACGCCATCGTCGACGGAGACCCTCGTCTGGCGGCCGACGCCACGCGCGTGCACCTCTACCGGAGCCTGCGATCGACGCTCGGCTCGCTCGTGGCGCAGAGCGACGTTGAGCACGACGACCACCCCATTCCCACCCTCATCACGACAACGAAGGATGCGACGACCCGATGAATCTGCATGAGGTGCGCGTGCACCGAAGCGACGAGAACCTCGCCCGCGAAGACCAGCTCGCCTACAAGATCGCCGAGGTGGCGGCCGACCCCGTCGAGGTGACCGAGGAGGTCACCGAGATGGTGATCAACCGCCTGATCGACAACGCCGCCGTGGCGACCGCGTCGATCGCGCGCGCGCCCGCCATCGCGGCGCGCGCCCAGGCGCTCGACCACCCCTACAGCCCGGGCTCGACCGTGTTCGGGGTCGACGGCCGGTTCGGCCCGGAGTGGGCCGCGTGGGCCAACGGCGTGGCCGTGCGCGAGCTCGACTACCACGACACCTTCCTCGCGGCGGAGTACTCCCACCCGGGCGACAACATCCCGCCGATCCTCGCCGTGGCCCAGCACGTGGGTCGCTCGGGCGCCGATCTGGTGCGGGGCATCGCCACCGGCTACGAGGTGCAGGTCGACCTGGTGAAGGCCATCAGCCTGCACAAGCACAAGATCGACCACGTCGCGCACCTCGGCCCGTCGGCCGCCGCCGGCATCGGCACGCTGCTCGGTCTCGACGTGGAGACGATCTTTCAGGCCATCGGGCAGGCGCTGCACACCACCACCGCCACCCGGCAGTCGCGCAAGGGCGAGATCTCGACCTGGAAGGCGTACGCCCCGGCGTTCGCCGGAAAGATGGCCGTCGAGGCCGTCGACCGGGCGATGCGCGGGCAGACCAGCCCGACGCCGATCTACGAGGGCGAGGATGGCGTGATCGCCTGGCTGCTCGACGGGCCCGACGCACGCTACGAAGTGCCGTTGCCGGCGGCCGGAGAGGCGAAGCGCGGCATCCTCGACACCTACACGAAGGAGCACTCGGCCGAATATCAGGCGCAGGCCTGGATCGACCTGGCCCGCAAGCTGCACCACGAGCATCCGGAGCTCGTCGACCCGGCGAACATCGGCAGTGTCACCATCCACACCAGCCACCACACCCACTTCGTGATCGGCTCGGGCGCGAACGACCCGCAGAAGTACGACCCGACGGCCTCGCGCGAGACGCTCGACCACTCCATTCCCTACATCTTCACCGTGGCGCTGCAGGACGGCCGGTGGCACCACGTCGACTCCTACGCTCCCGAGCGCGCGGGCCGCCCCGACACGGTCGAGCTCTGGAACAAGGTGCACACCCTCGAAGACCCCGAGTGGACGCGCCGCTACCACTCGAACGACCCCGCCGAGAAGGCATTCGGCGGCCGGGTCGAGATCGTGCTCGCCGACGGCACCACCATCGTCGACGAGATCGCGGTGGCCGACGCCCACCCGCTCGGCGCGCGTCCGTTCGCCCGCGCCGACTACGTGCAGAAGTTCGTGACCCTCGCCGAGGGCGTGGTGGAGCAGGCCGAGATCGACCGGTTCCTCGAGCTCGTGCAGCGTCTGCCCGAGCTGCGTGCCGACGAGCTCGGCGGCCTCACGGTGACCGCGCGACCGGGCCTGCTCGAGTCGTTCCCCACCCCGAAGGGATTGTTCTGATGCTGTATTCCACCATTCCGGCCGCCGAGAAGCGCGCCGCCTTCCGCGCCGCCCTGAACTCGGGCGTGCTGCAGCGGATGCCGGGGGCGTTCAACCCGCTCTCGGCGCGACTGATCGAGGAGAAGGGCTTCGAGGGCGTCTACATCTCGGGCGCGGTGATCGCCGCCGATCTCGGTTTTCCTGACATCGGGCTGACGACCCTCTCCGAGGTCGCCGGGCGCGGTGCGCAGATCGCCCGCATGACGAACCTGCCGACGTTGATCGACGCCGACACCGGGTTCGGCGAGCCGATGAACGTGGCCCGCACCGTGCAGACGCTCGAAGACGCGGGCATCGCCGGGTTGCACATCGAGGACCAGGTGAATCCGAAGCGCTGCGGCCACCTCGACGGCAAAGCGGTCGTCGATGCCGACACGGCCGTGAAGCGCATCCGGGCGGCGGCGGATGCGCGGCGCGACCCGAACCTGCTGATCATGGCGCGCACCGACATCCGGGGCGTCGACGGCCTGGGTGCCGCGATCGATCGGGCCAAGCAGCTCGTCGATGCCGGCGCAGACGCGATCTTCCCCGAGGCGATGGCCGACCTCGGCGAGTTCGAGGCCGTGCGGGCGGCCGTCGACGTGCCCCTGCTCGCGAACATGACCGAATTCGGCAAGAGCGAGCTGTTCACCAATCAGCAGCTGGCCGACGTGGGCGTCAACCTCGTGATCTACCCGGTGTCGCTGCTGCGCATCGCCATGGGTGCGGCCGAGCGCGGCCTCGACCGCCTGGTCGACGAGGGATCGCTGAAGGGCGAAGTCGCGCAGATGCAGACGCGCGCCCGGCTCTACGAACTGCTTGACTACGAGGCGTACAACGCCTTCGACACATCCGTGTTCAACTTCGATGTTCCGGCCGCTCGCTGAGCGCTCGCGGCAGCACCCGCTCACGAAGGAGTGAAATGACAACCGAACCAGAGATCCGCAAGGGGCTCGCCGGCGTGGTCGTGGACTACACCGCGATCTCGAAGGTCAATCCCGAGACCAACTCGCTGCTCTACCGCGGCTACCCCGTGCAGGAGCTCGCCGCGTCGTGCTCGTTCGAGGAGGTCGCCTACCTGCTCTGGAACGGCGAACTGCCGAACGCCGAGCAGCTCGCCGCGTTCGCGGCCGACGAGCGGTCGCAGCGCTCGCTCGACGACGCCGTGAAGCGCGTAATCGACGAACTGCCCCTCACGGCGCATCCGATGGACGTGGTACGCACCGCCGTCAGCGTGATCGGCGCGCTCGACCCCACGTGGGCGGACGCCTCGCCCGAGGGCAACCTCACGAAGTCGGTGTCGCTGTTCGCCAAGCTGCCGGCGATCGTGGCCTACGACCAGCGGCGGCGACGCGGACTCGACCTCGTCGAGCCCGACGCGGAGCTCGGCTACTCGGCCAACTTCTTGGCGATGACGTTCGGCGAGGTGCCGTCGAAGGTCGTGGTCGACGCGTTCGACGTGTCGATGATCCTCTATGCCGAGCACTCGTTCAACGCCTCGACCTTCACGGCACGCGTGGTGACGTCGACCCTCGCCGACCTCTACTCGGCCGTGGTGGCGGCGATCGGCGCCCTCAAGGGGCCGCTGCACGGCGGCGCGAACGAGGCCGTGATGCACATCTTCGACGAGATCGGCTCGGCCGACCGCGCCGAGGAATGGCTGGATGCCGCGCTCGCCGAGAAGCGCAAGATCATGGGCTTCGGCCACCGCGTCTACAAGAACGGCGACTCGCGCGTTCCCACGATGAAGGCCGCGCTCGACACCCTGATCGTGGAGTACGACGCGCCCGAGCTCGGCGAGCTCTACACGGCCCTGGATGACGCGATGCAGAACCGCAAGGCGATCAAACCGAATCTCGACTACCCGTCGGGCCCGGCCTACCGCCTGATCGGGTTCGACACCGAGATGTTCACTCCCCTGTTCGTGGCCAGCCGGGTCACCGGCTGGACCGCGCACATCATGGAGCAGCTCGCGTCGAACGCGCTGATCCGCCCGTTGAGCCTCTACAACGGTGTGCCGGAGCGGCATCTGGAGTGAAGTCGGGTTGACTGAGCCCTGACCGGGGAGGTGGGGCGGGTGACGTCGTTGCTGGCCGTCGTGCTCGTGCCGTTGCTCGCCGTGGTGGCTCCCATCGTCGCCGCCGCGGTGGGCCGGGTGGCCAAGGTGCCGCTCGTGGTGTTCGAGATCCTGCTGGGTCTGATCGTGGGGCCCAGCCTGCTCGGCTGGGTGCCCGAGAGCGACTTCACGAGCCTGCTGGCGAACTTCGGTCTCGCGATGCTGTTCTTCATGGCCGGGAACGAGATCGATTTCGCCGCCATCCGGGGCCGCCCGCTCGCCCGCGCGGGCCTCGGCTGGCTGATCTCGCTGGCCCTCGGCCTCGTGATCGGCATCGTGCTCGCCCCCTCGATCGAGGCGGGGGTGTTCATCGGCATCGCACTGACGTCGACCGCTCTCGGCACGATCATGCCGATGCTGCGGGATGCCGGCGAGATGTCGACCCCGTTCGGCCGCGCCGTGACCGCGGTGGGCGCCGTGGGCGAGTTCGGGCCGCTGGTGGCGATCTCGCTGTTCCTCAGCGGCCGGAGTCCGCTCGTGGCGGCTCTCGTGCTGGTGGGGTTCGCGCTGGTCGCGGGTCTCGGCATCTGGCTCGCGTCGCGAGGGCCCAACACCCGGCTGCACGCGATCGTGACCGCGACGCTGCACACGAGCGGGCAGTTCGCGGTGCGGCTCGTGCTGCTCATCGTGGCGGCGCTGGTGTGCCTCAGCATCGCCCTGGGACTCGACATGCTGCTCGGGGCGTTCGCGGCCGGCATCCTGTATCGCGTGCTGCTGTCGGGGGCCTCGAAGCCCGACATGGAGTTCATCGAGTCGAAGCTCGAGGCGGTGGCGTTCGGGTTTCTGGTGCCGGTGTTCTTCATCTACACGGGCGTGACCTTCGACCTCACCTCGCTCATCACGCAGCCCAACGCGCTTCTGCTGCTACCGGTGTTCTTCGTGCTGCTGCTCGTGGTGCGGGGGCTGCCCGGCCTGCTCGCCGCGCCCGTGGGGGCGTCGCGCAACGATCGGGCGGCCGTGGCGCTGTTCAGCGCGACCGGGCTGCCGATCATCGTGGCCGTGACCGACATCGGTCTCGACCAGGGCATTCTGCAACCGGGCACGGCGTCGGCGCTGGTGGGGGCGGGGATGCTCTCGGTGCTGGTCTTTCCGCTCGTCGCGCTCGGTCGACGGCGGCGCTCGCTGAACGGGCAGCGGCGGTCGCCCGACGAGAGCGTGCACGTTCCCGTGGAGGGATGACGCTCAGAGCGGGTCGAGCAGATCCGGCACCTGCATGCCTTGAAGCAGGTGGGCCTCCCACGCGCGGATGGCCGGAAGCGGATCGCCGGAGTCGATCGCCGTGCGCAGCGCATCGCGGAGGGCGGTGTGCCGCTCGACGAGAACGCTGCTCGACCCGGTTTGCTCCAGGTCGCCGGCGAGGAGCACGAGGCGGATCTGGTCGGTGAGGTCGGCGTAGCGGGCGTTCAGGCGCGGCATGCCGGCGAGCGCCACCACGGCGGCATGGAACGCGGCATCGGCCGCCGCGATCTCAAGCGCCGTGGTGCCCGGGCTGCCGAGTCGCTCGAGCGCGGCGTCGAGCGGGTCGAGCGCGACCTTGTGCTGCACGATGGTGCGCACCGCGACGATCTCGTCGGCGAGCCGCAGGGTGGCGAGCTCAGGGATGTCGGCGGCGGCGAGATCGGAGATGCGGTACGAGCGATTCGCCGACTTCTCGACGAGACCGGACTGCTCGAGCAGACGCAGCGCCTCCCGAACCGGGGAACGGCTGATTCCCATCTGTTCCGCGAGCACCGAGTCGCGAAGGGGTGAACCGGCCGCAAGATCGCCGTTGAGGATGCCGACCCGGATCTGCCGGAACGCCTCGTCGACCAAAGACGCCGATCGGATGACCTGGAAGCCCGTAGTCGAGGAAGTCACGTCCCCATCGTACTTGATCGCATTCTGTCGACAATCGACAGAATGCAGAATTGCTGATAGCCTCCTCGCAGATCCGCTCCACAACGGAAAAGATGATCAGAGCAAAGGAGCTCCCGTGTCCACGTCGTCAGAACAGATCCCGCTCGAGGAGCGCCGACAGCCCTCCGGGCCTACCCGGCAGCAATCCATCCGCACCTCACTCGCCGGCGGAATCGGCACCGTGATCGAGTGGTACGACTACGGGCTCTACGGCCTCGTGGCCGGCTTGGTGATCGCTCCGGTCTTCTTTCCGCAGGCGACCGGATTCACCGGAGTTCTCGCCGCCTTCGCCACCTTCGCGGTCGGATTCATCGCCCGGCCCATCGGCGGCATCGTTCTCGGGGCGCTCGGCGACCGGATCGGCCGGCGCCCGGTGCTCATCTTGTCGATCCTGATGATCGGAGTCTCGACGACCTTGATGGGGCTCATCCCCGGGTTCGCCACCATCGGGGTCTGGGCACCGGCACTTCTGGTGCTGCTGCGGCTCACCCAGGGCTTCGGGGCAGGCGCCGAACTGGCCGGGGCGATCACCATCATGAACGAGAGCGCAACCCACAAGCGCAAGGGGTTCTTCTCATCGATCGCCATGAGTGCGGGAATGGGGGGCACGTTGCTCGCGTCGATCCTGTTCGCCGTCATCAGCTCATCGCTCGCCCCCGAGACGTTCGTCGAGTGGGGCTGGCGCGTGCCGTTCCTGCTCAGCGCCGTGCTCACGGTGATCGGACTGCTGCTGCGGCGGAAGATGGTGGAATCACCCGAGTTCGAACGGGTGCAGGCCGAGCGCGCGGCCGGGCAACTGCCGCCCGCTCGGGCGAACGCCCTCGTCGCCATGGCGCGAGCGTTCCGTGCCAGCCCGCGCAACTTCGTGGCCGGGTTCCTGCTGCCCACCGGGCTCAACGCGACCGGATTCGTGGTGCTCTCATTCGGTATCGCCTACATCGTGAATCAGATCGGGCTCACCAGCAGCGACGCGTTGTTCGTGAATCTCGCCATCGTGGTCGCGAACATCGTGTTCTGCGCGGCGTTCGGCCTGCTGGCCGACCGCATCGGTGCCAAGCGAGTGATGTTCATCGGCATCGCCGGCAGCATCCTGTTCGCCTTTCCCTACTTCATGATCCTGCAGACGGGCCAGCTCGCCCTGGTGATGCTGGCGAGCGTGATCATGACGGTGCTCGGCTGGAGCCCGGGCGCCGCGGGCCACACGGTGCTCATGCCGGCGTTGTTCCGCGCGGAATACCGGTCGTCGGGTCTGTCGTCGTCGCGGGAGCTGCAGGGCGCCATCATCGCCGGCCCCACTCCGTTCATCGCGACCGCGCTGGTGGCGGCGCTCGGCGGCCAGCCCTGGCTGGTGGCCTGTCTGATCGTGGTGTCGCAATTGCTGAGTCTGACCGGCATCCTGCTCGGTCGCCCCTTCATCTCGGCCCGGGACCGAGCCGAGACGCCCGCCTACGCCGGAATCGAGCCGCGATCGTGACCACCGGACACCCGGCCGAGGGGCGCCCGTTCACCGCCTGCCCATCGATACAGAGGAGCCCCCGATGACATTCCACGAGCTTCGGCACCGCATTCGCCGCGAACCGCTGATCGCGACATCCGTTCTCATTCCTTCGCCGATGGTCGTCGAGTCACTCGGTCGCTCGGAGTTCGATGCCCTGCTGATCGAGAGCGAGCACACTCCGGTGGGGATAGGCGGAGTGGAAGAGATGATCCGGGCGGCCGACGTGCACCGCAAGCCCGCGATCGTGCGGGTTCCCGAGGTGGGCGTGCACATCAACCGGGTGCTCGATTGCGGCGCGGCGGGCATCGTCGTTCCGCGCATCGACAGCGCCGCCGAGGCCGCCGAGGTGGTGCGTCGGGCACGCTACGCACCGGAGGGTGCGCGAGGGGCCGGACCTGGTCGCGGTTCGGGGTACGGCGCCGATCTCGCCGAGCACGTGAGGGCGGCGAACGCGGCTGTTCTCGTCACGATCCAGGTCGAGACCCGGGCCGGTTTCGAGGGCGTCGACGAGATTCTCGCGACGCCGGGACTCGACGCGGTGGTGATCGGCCCGTTCGACCTCGCGCTCGCGCTCGGGGTCGAGGTCGGGGGCGGCGAGCACCGGGCGGCGATCGATCACATCTTCCAGGTTGCCGAGAAGAACGGGCTGGCGAAAGGCGCTTTCAGCTTCACCTCCGACGACACCCGGCGCTACCTCGACGCGGGCGCACGCCTGCTGTTCGTCGGCTCCGATCTCGGGTCGATCACCGCAGGCGCCGACCAGGCCTGGGCTGACGTCGCGGCCTTGAGGGCACCGCACGACACGCTCGTCGGCAGCGACGGACCGGCGGTGGGTCGATGACCGGCCGCGGCTCGACGGGTGGCCGTGGCTCGATGAAGGTGGTGCTGACGTCGACCGCCGTGCCGATCGGCGAGAGTGACCTGGACGCATACCGGGGTCTCGACGTGGCGGTGAGTGCTGTCGACGGAACCGATCCGGATGCGTTGCGGCGGGAGACCGCCGACGCGGACGCCCTGATCGTGCTCGCTGAGCACATTTCGCGCGGAGTGATCGAGAACCTCCGCCGGTGCCGATCGATCACACGCCTCGGCGTGGGGGTGGACACCGTCGACATCGGCGCTGCCACCGAGCGCGGCATCTGGGTGACCAACGTTCCCGATGCGAACTATCGCGAGGTCGCGACCCACGCGGTGGCGATGGCCCTCGGACTCGCCCGACGATTGGTGGAATTCGACCGAGCGATCGACGCCGACGGCTGGGCGAGCACGTTCGCGATCGGCGCCGGAATGCGGCGCGCGGACGATCAGACGTTCGGGCTGCTCGGTCTCGGCCGGATAGGCCGCCGAGTGGCTGAGATCGCGGCCGCGATCGGTTACCGGGTGGTGGCGTTCGACCCCGGTCTGCCGAGCGGCGCGATCGAAGAGGCGGGAGTGGAGAGCGTCGGGTTCGACGAGCTGGTGGAGGTGTCCGACATCCTGTCACTGCACGTTCCGCTCACCGGCGACACGCAGAACATCATCGACCGTCCGGTGCTGGAGCGCATGCCCAGCGGTTCGATCTTGATCAACGTATCGCGAGGCGGCCTCGTCGATGAACGGGCGCTGGCTGACGCGATCATTCGCGGTCACCTGGCGGGTGCAGGGCTTGATGCCTTCGCGCACGAGCCGCTGGAGCTCGGCAGCCCGCTGCGAGGGCTCGACCGGGTGTTGCTCAGCCCGCACGCCGCGCATTTCAGCCAGGAGTCGTGGCAGGAGACCCGCCGAAAGGCCCATGAAGAGGCGGCCCGCGTGCTGCGCGGAGAGCGGCCTCGATATGCGGTGAACGACCCTTCCGCCATCCGGGCGGCGGCCGGCTGACATCGGACGAGTCGGGGCCCTGCCGATCGCCGGAACACGAGCGTAGGGTCGGAGGCACGTCGGCCGCCATCGCGCGCGGGGCCGGCGAGGCACCCCGTCGTCGGAAAGTCGGTGATCAGTTGCAGGTCTGGGTCGTGATGGACGTCACCGAGTGGACGCGTGATGTGATCGGCGTGTTCGCGTCGCGCGATGCCGCCATCGAGGCGATGGACCGCACGACGTCGTGGGGGTTCAGCATCGAGGAGTGGACGCTCGAGGGGGTGTGAAGCCCTCAGCGCTGTCGGGCCTCAGTGCTGCCGGGCCTCAGTGCTGCCGGGCCTCAGTGCTAGCGTGCCTCGGTGATGACGTGCCTCTGCGCATCCTGCCCTGAGTGCCCCTCGTCGTGCGGCTCCTGCATGAGGCGCAGGTCGCCGTCGTTCGCGGCGCCGACCATGAGCTTCAGCCAGGCCTTGTTGAGCGCGGCCGGGCGGCTGTCGAAGAAATGGAAGTGCACCATCGAGGCAGGGCTGATCCAGATGGAGTGCCGCCCGGTGCCGCTGTCGGGGCCGACCTGCCATGAGAACGAGAACGACTCGTTGCGCCGGAGCTTCGTGAACATGGCGAGCTTGACATGGGCGAGGGTGCGGTCGTCCATCTCGATCTCGAGCCCATCGGGGCCGTAGATGAACTTTCCCACTCGTCACCATCTCTTTCGGGCCGCGGCGACACGAGGAAGCGCGAAGATTTATCTAGACAATCTAGCAAAATAAATCGGCACTTCGGAAAGCCTCGATCAATCACCCCATGAACGGATTCGGCTTAGGCTACGAACAGTTCTCATGGGCAGACGAATCGCGGGCATCCTCCGGTTGATCGTGGGCGTCGGGCTCGCGGTCACCATCGGCGTTCAAATCGGCGACCGGGTGGCGAACGACGCGTTCGATCCGTGGCAGTACTTCAGCTACTTCACCATCGAGACGAGTCTGTTCAACATCGTGGTGCTGGTGGTGGGCGGCATCCTGGCGCTGAGGCTGCCCCGCGACACGGTGCTCTTCACAGCCGTGCGGATGTCGACCCTCACCTATGCGGTGATCACCGCCGCGGTCTACAACCTGCTGCTGCGCAACATCCCGCCCGTCGGCTACCCCGGGCTGGACTGGCCGAACGAGGTCGTGCACGTGTGGGTGCCGTTGCTGCTCGTGATCGACTGGCTGCTGGCGCCGGGGCGACCCGCGCTGCCGTGGCGGTCGTTGTGGCTGGTGCCGATCTATCCGGTGGCGTGGGCGGTGTACTCCTTCGCGCGGGCTGCGGCGAGCGGTGGCAGCATCTATCCCTACCCGTTTCTCGACCCGCGCACGGCGGGCTGGGGAAGCGTGGTCGGGTACATCGTGGGGCTGACCGCCGTGCTGGTCGCCCTGGGCGCCCTGGCGGTGCTGTACGGGCGGTGGCGTGAGCGCCGAAGGAGGGACGTGGCGTGAGCACCTGGCGGTTCTTTCCGCCCAAGAAGCCCCCGAGACTTCCTCCGAAAGGCGAGAAGTGGAGTGGGTTACTGCGGCCGGCCACGCTGGTGACCGCGGCGGCCGTCGCCGCGCTGATCGTGGCGGTCGGCATCGGGGTGACGGTGTCGAGGCCGAGCGCGCCGACCACGCTCGAGGGCGTCACGGCCGAGGTGGTCGGCGAGGCCGACACGCTGACGACACTGCTCGGCGACCCGGTGGAGCCGCCGAGCGACTCCACGAGCGTGTCACCGTGCCCCGACGGCGGTGCCGGAGAGCAGTTCACCCTCGAGCGCACCGTGCTGCTGCCGGCCACGGCGCGGCCGGCGGAGGTGATCGACATCGTGAAGGCTGCCTACGAGGCCCGCGAGTGGAACGTCAGCGTGTCGCCGCGCGGGGCCGACGGGGGCGTGCAGGCGCAGGTGGTGGGGAAGAACCTGATTCCGATCACGATCGTGGTGCAGCCCTCGGCCGACGCCGGGGCGTCGACGGCGGGGGAGGGCGTCGAGGCGACCATCACGAGTTCGTCGCGGTGCACGGCGCCGTGAACGGGTGCGGCAGGCTGGGTCGTTCGGCTCAGCGGCGCCAGCGGTAGGGCGTCGTGGTCGACACCTTCAGCAGCCCCGACCGCTCGAGAATCGGCCGCGAGAACTCGGTCGAATCACTGTGGATGAGGGTCTTGCCCCGCTCGAGCGCCGATCTCGCCCGAGCCGCGGTGAGCGCCCGGTAGATGCCCTGACCACGCCACGCCGGCCGGGTCGCGCCGCCCCAGATGCCCGCGAAGTCGGTGCCGGCGACCGGTTCGAGGCGACCGGCGCTGACGATCTCGCGGCCCGACTCGGCCACCCACAACTCCATGCCGTCATCCAGCGCGAGCCGCCGCAGCAGCGCGTTCGCCATCTCGTCGGAGGGCTCGTCGCCGAACACCTCGTCTTGCATCGCGCTCATGGCGCGCACGTCGTGCTCGGCCGTGACCCGGCGCAGGCGCACCCCGTCAGGGAGCGCGACGTCGACCGCGAGCGCCGCGGCCTCGCCGATCATGATCGACTCGGTCTCGTCGGGCGCGAACCCCGCGGCGACGAGGGCGTCGTGCAGCCCCGGCGCGCGGTCGTGACCGCGGGTCTTCCACTCGACCCGGGTGATGGCCGGGTCGGCGCGGTAGTGGGCGAGCGCGGCCGCGACCAGACCGGCGACGTCGGCGGTGGCTGCGGCCTCGTCGGCGGGCGCGGGGGCTGCGGCGTCAGTGGCCTGACTGGCGGCTGCGGCCTCCCCCAGGTCGCGATAGGTGACGAACCCCCGCCCGCCCGCGAACGTCACCAGCCGCAGCGGGCCGAGACGGGTCACGGCGATGGCGCTCGGGGTCTCGGCATCCGTTCGCAGCTGCGCGTCGTAGGCCGCGAGCAGCCGGCCGGCCTCGTTCGGACCCTCGCCGCTCACCGGCCCTGGCGCTTCTTGAACGGCTTCGGTTCGCCCTTCACCACGGGAGCCCGCCCCTTGCCCTTCGAGGCCTTGGCCTTGCCGCCCGCCTTCTTCGCCGGGGTCGCGGGTGCGGCGGCGACGCGCGACCGCGCCACCGACCGGAACGCGAGGCCCGCCGGGGTGAGGCTGACACCGTGCTCGTCGTCGGCCACCAGCGCGTCGCCCACCTCGGCTTCGACGACGGCGACGGATGCCTGGATCGTCGCCCGCGAGACGTGCGCGGCGTTCGCGGCGCGCGAGTAGTCGCCCTCGTCGGCGACCGCGAGGAAGTGCCGGAGCTGGTCGATGTCCACGATCACCCAGGCTACGCGGTCAGTTCAGGTCGAACCGCATCAGCAACCGGGGAAACCCGTTCAGCACCGAGTCGGTGACCGCCGCCTCGGTGAAACCCGCGGCTTCGAACAGGGAGCGGGTGCCGACGTAGGCCATGGTGAGGTCGACCTTCTTGCCGCGGTTGTCGACCGGGTAGCCCTCGATCGCGGGGGCGCCGTGCTCGCGGGCGAAGTCGACGGCACCGGCGAGCAACCGGTGCGAGATGCCCTCGCCGCGGTGCCCGGGGCGCACCCGTATGCACCACACCGACCACACATCGAGGTCGTCGACGTGCGGGATCCTGCGGTTGCGTGCGAAGGTCGTGTCGGCGCGCGGGTGCACGCCGGCCCAGCCCACCACCTCGTCGCCGTCGTAGGCGAGCACCCCGGGCGGTGGTTTCTGTGCCACGAGCTTCTTCACCAGATCGCCGCGCGCGGTGCCGTGCAGGTCGTTGTTCTGCGTCGAGGGGATGCGATAGCTGAGGCACCAGCACACGTTCGCATCGGGGCGTTTGGGGCCGACCATCGTCTTCACGTCGGCGAACCGTGTCGCCGCACGCACCTCGATCGCCATGCAGCCACCCTGCCACCGGGCCCGGGGCGCGACAAGCCTCGCGCGCCGAGGCCCGTCTTTCCCGGCCGCGCTAGGGTGGCACCGTGGATGCTCCGGTGGGGTTCACCGACACCGATCGCGCGTTCTTCGCGCGCGACGTGTTCGACGTCGCCCCGCAACTGCTCGGCTGCGCGCTGCGCCGCACGGATGCCGCGGGCACCGTCGCCCTGCGCATCACCGAGGTCGAGGCCTACGCCGGCGAACGCGACCCGGGGTCGCACTCCTACCGGGGCCGCACCGCCCGCAATGCCACCATGTTCGGGCCCGCCGGGCACGTCTACTGCTACTTCAGCTACGGACTCCACCACGCCGTCAACCTCGTGACGGGCCGGGTGGGCCAGCCCTACGGATGCCTCGTGCGCGCCGGCCGGGTGGTGGAGGGTGTGGAACTCGCGCGGCGGCGGCGCGAGGCGGGCGGGCGGCGCTCGCCGCTGCCCGACCGGGCACTCGCGCGTGGGCCGGGAAACGTGGCGCAAGCGCTCGGAGCGACCCTGGCCGACGACGGCGACGACCTCTTCGGCAGCGCGTGGCAGTTCTTCGTGCCGACGGGTGCGGGCCCGGATGCCGCCCGCCCCACGATCGCCACCGGCCCGCGTGTGGGCGTGAGCGGCCCGGCCGGCGACGCGGTCGCCTTTCCGTGGCGCTACTGGATCGCCGGAGACCCGACTGTCAGCAGCTACCGCCCCGCGAAGCCCCGCCTGCCCGCGAAGCCCCACGGGCCCAGCGAGACGCCCACCGAGACCCGTCGGCCCACCGAGACCCATCACCCCGCCGAGCCCCATCAGGAGGAGCCGACATGAACGACCGCATCTCACCCGCCCGATTCCACGCTGCGCAGGGCGTCTCCGACTGGGGCGTGCTCTTCGACGCCGCCACCGCCCGCTTCGCGACCGGGTCGTTCGAGCGGGGCGCCGCCTTCGTTGCCGAGATCGCCCGGCTCGCCGATGCCGCCGGCCACCACCCCGACGTCGACCTGCGCTACGCGACGGTGACCGTGCGGCTGTTCAGCCACGACATCACCGACATCAGCGAACGCGACCTTGCGCTCGCGCAGGCCGTGTCGCAGGCCGCCGCCGACCTCGGGATCGCCGCCGACGTCGTGGGGCTGCACGCCGTGCAGATCGCCATCGATGCCGCCGACATCCCAACGGTGCTGCCCTTCTGGCAGGCCGTCACGGGCTACCGCCGGCACGGCGACGACGACCTCCTCGATCCGTTCGGCCGGGGCCCGAACATCTGGTTCCAGCAGATGGATCCTCCGCGCACCGGGCGCAACCGCATCCACATCGATCTGTCGGTGCCGCGCTCCGAGGCTCCGGCACGCATCGCGGCGGCGCTGGCAGCGGGCGGGAGCATCGTGAATGACGACAACGCCCCCGCGTGGTGGACCCTCGCCGACCCGGAGGGTAACGAGGTCGACGTCGCCGCCTGGCGCGACGACAGCGACTGGTGACCCGGTTCTACCAGGCCCACAGCTTCGTGAGGGTGGCCACCTCGTAGTCGGGCACGGACTGGAGGCCGAGGATGTCGTCGCGGGTCCAGCCCTTGATGGCAGGGTCGAAGGTCCACGAACCCGACTGGCTGGGCTGCTGCTTCGCCACCGGCTCGTAGCTCAACGTGGTGTTCTCGACCGTCGTGAAGCCCATGCGGCCCACCGCGCCCGACACCACCGAGTCGGTGAGGCGCACGTCGCGGCAGCCGCCCGCGAAGGCGTTCGGCTCACCGGAGTAGTCGCCCGGCTTGAGCGGCTGCACGAGCCACGGCAGCAGGCCGCCCAGGATGAGGCAGTGCTGGTAGTCGGCGTAGATCAGGTTGTCCTTCAGCAGCTCGGCGCTGTTCGACGAGCCGTAGTCGACGCAGTCGACCGAGGTGAAGGGGCCGAAGGGGCCTGACCCGGTGCCCTCGAGCTGGATGGTGTCGCAGTGGGCCTCGCTGCCCTCGGGCTTGACCGAGGGGCCGAAGACGCAGCCGTGCCGCGAGATGTCGGTCATGGCGTAGGCCTCGGTGGGCCGCACCGCCGCCGTGTCGGTCTCGTTCTGGCGGAAGCCGAGCACCAGCTCGTACATCGCGATGGCGGTGCCGCCCTGGGTGATGCCCATGCCGTCGAACCGGCTCCAGCCGATCTGCAGGTTCGAGCACTGGGTGAGGGTGAACGCGCCGGTGCTGAGCAGACCGTAGAAGGCCAGCCCCGCGCACTTGTCGAGCCGGATGCCCTCGGCCGCGACCGTGACCGAGCCGAAGCCCTCGAGGGGGCAGATCACGACCGGCACGGTCCAGTCCGCTCCGCCGACCTCGGTCAGCGCGGCGGGCGACGACGACTTCGAGCCCTCACCCGGCAGCACGCCCGGTTTCACCCGGATGATCGCACCCGCAGCGGTGGTCGCGGCATCCAGGGTCGCGATCTTGGCGGCGATGTCGGCCCAGTCGCATTCGGCGACGAGCTCGGTGGCCGCTTGCTCGCCCAACCAGGGCAGTTCGGCGGGGTAGTGGGTGCCGTTCGGACCGAACGAGACGGCCGCCGCGGGACGAGCGCCGCCCGAACGCGTGGGCTCGGGTGTCGGGGTGGGCGTCGCGGGTGGCCTCGACGCGGAGGGAGTGGGCGACGACGGCGCCTCATCGGCGGTGCAGGCCGCCAGAACGCCGGCGGCGGCCACGATGAACGAGCCCTTGAGCAGAACGCGGCGATCGATCTGTGCTGCCAATTACGTGCCTCCGAGAGTGGGATCGTGACCGAGGACGGGGAACTTGCCGGTGTTGCACGCGCCTGGGCACCGTATCATCCGCGGATGGGGCCCCGCCCTGCGCGGCGCCGCGTCGTCGCTGTGCGCCTGTTGCAGAGTGGGCACATGACGCGCGACGCACCCCGGGCCACCCTCGACGGCTGGGTGCGGTCGCCGTTCTCGGCCGCCGGCCGCACGCACGACTGCTTCGAGAAGGGATCGGGGCCCGGGGTGGTGCTCATTCCGGAGCTGCCCGGCATCACCCCGCAGGTGCTGGGGCTCGCCGAACACCTCGTCGACGAGGGCTTCACGGTCGTGGTGCCGTCGCCGTTCGGCACACCGGGGCAGGAGGCATCCGTCGGCTACACGCTCCGCTCGGTCGCGCGCATCTGCGTCAGCGCCGAGTTCCGGGCGTTCGCCGTGAACGCC
This sequence comes from Herbiconiux daphne, assembly GCF_024979295.1. GTDB lineage: Bacteria > Actinomycetota > Actinomycetes > Actinomycetales > Microbacteriaceae > Herbiconiux > Herbiconiux daphnes. Next base: position 21,132 of record NZ_JANLCJ010000011.1, read on the forward strand.
GAGCGGCCGATCACCGCATTCCTGCGCGCGCTCGCCGCCGACCTCAACGCCCGGACGCCCGGCGCCGGCGTGGGCGTGATCGGCATGTGCTTCACCGGCGGCTTCGCGCTCGCGGCCGCGGTCGACGACGCGGTGGCGGCCTCGGTCGTGAGCCAGCCGGCCGCGCCGTTTCCGGTGGGAGCCGCGCGGCGGCGAGACCCCGGAATGTCGCAGGCCGAACTCGGCGAGGTGGCCCGCCGCTCGCAGACGAGCGACTTCTGCGCCCTCGGTCTGCGGTTCTCGGCCGACGCGAACTCGCCGCGCGCCCGGTTCGAGACCATCGAGCGCGCACTCGGTGGGGCGTTCGAGGTGATCGAACTCGACTCCTCGCCGGGCAACGCCGGCGGGTTCTCGGAGCGCGCGCACTCGGTGCTCACGAGCGAGGTGCGCGAGGTGCCGGGCCATCCGGCCCTCGTCGCGCGCGAACGGGTGGTGGCCTTCCTGCGCACGCAGCTCGTCGTTGTCTGACCAGCGGATGCCGCAGGCCCTCCCTTTGGGAGGAGCTACATCACCGCGCCGAAGTAGGAGTACTTCACGAACACCTCGGCCGCGATGCCGGCCTCTTCGAGCACGCCCTGCACGGCGGTGAGCATGTACTTCGAGTCCCAGCCCATGTAGAGGTAGTTGGCCTCGTCGAGCTGATCCCAGTGCCCGTTCCACGCCTGGGCCTCATAGATCGGGCCGCCGCGGCGCGCGCTGAACGCCACCACCGCCTCGCGGGAGTCGGCCCACAGCCGCCTGAAGATGCGGTTGAACAGGTATTTGACGTCGTAGACCTCCCAGTGCTCGCCGCGGTATTCGACGTATTCGAACTCGCGCTCCCAGCCGCGCGGCCAGCCGCGGCGCTTGACGGCGTCGAGCACGGGAGTGAGGCCGTCGTCGTCGATGCCGACGGTTCTGGGGCGGGCCCAGACACGCAGGAAGACGTCGGTGAGGCGCACGGTGCGGTCGGCGATGGCGGCGGTGGTCCAGGACGGGGTGGCGGCGACATCCGCCGTCGTCGGCACGGCGCTCTGGGCGTAGAGGGCGCGCTTCTCGGGGAACGACTTGTCGAGGGCGCGCTCGAACAGGGGCTGCTCGAGCAGGGCGAGATTGCCGAGGGTCTGAGCGAGGGCGCGGTGGCTGTTCTGCTCGTCGTCGGAGTAGTCGGCCCACTCGCGCACGCCGTCGCCCGTCCACGAGTCGGCCGGGGCCACCGGAAAGATGTGCTCGAGGTCGAGTTCGTCGATGCCGTCGACCCCGGCGATGCGGCCGAGCACGTAGGCGGGGTGGGGCAGCTCGCTGTACTTCAGCGCCACCCGCACCCGCTCGTCAGAGGGGGTGATGCGGGCGATCGCGAGCACGAGGCTCTCGGGGCCGTCGTCGCGGGCGCGGCAGAGGCGGGCCACCAGGCGCTCGTTGCCGAGCCCCGAAACGGTGCGGCGCAGCAGCAGCGACTGCACGTGCTCGAGCACGGCGATGAGCTCGTCGCGCGAGACCGTGCCCTCGGAGTGGTCGTGATAGGCGCGCATGACGAGCGGATACATGCCGCGGCCGAAGGTGTTGAGGTAGGTGAGCTGCCGGGCGACGTCGGCGTCGGGGGCGTCGGCGGGCATGAGCAGCACGCGGTAGGCCTCGGAGTAGGCGCGCCACTCGGCGGCGTGCGTGCGCAGGGTGTCGAGGTCGAGGCGCGGGAACTGCTGGCGGAAGGCGTCGTAGACGCCGCGCTCGCCGGCGACGGCGACCTCGCGGCCGGTCTTCATGACCAGGTAGTGCCGCCAGAAGCTCGCGATCTGCTCGCCGGTGTTCTGCTCGATCGGCAGCCAGTAGTCGTCTTCGACCTCGCTCTGCTCGGTGTGCGACAGCCCCATCAGCACGTAGTTGTGGATGAGTTCGTGGTCGCGCAGCGGCTCGCCGGTGGAGTTGAGGCTCTCGAAGATCTGCTGGGCGTTGGCGTCGGCGCCGAGGGTGATGGCGACGTGCTCGAGCTTCTGCAGGCCGCGCCAGATGCGGGGCACCTCGTCGGGGCGCACCTGGCTGCGGAAGAAGGCGTAGTTGTCGTCGAAGCGCGACTCGCGCGAGACGTCGTCGGGCGAGCGGCGGTCGAGCACGACGCTCTCGAACACCTGGGCCCAGGCGCGGTGCGGGCGCAGCTTGGTGCGCGTGGCATCCGTCGATCCCGGCAGCTGACGGCGCACAAGCACCCGCTCGAGCTCGGCGGCGAGAGCGGGATCGCCGTCGGGGTCGGCCGACACGGTGTGGTGCAGCGCCGCGACCAGCAGCATCAGGGTGGTGATGCGCTGCTGGCCGTCGATGAGCACGAGCTCGGAGTCATCCGTCTCGTCGTCGGCGGCCGTCGAGAGGATCGAGCCGATGAAGTGCGTGTGGCGGTCGTGCAGGTCGGAGACGGCCCGGATGTCGCCGAGCAACTGCTCGCAGCCGCCGATGTCCCACCGGTACTGGCGCTGGTAGACCGGAACGACGATGGTGGTCTCGGGGGCCGAGAGCCACGCGATGGTGTTGACCGCGGTGGCGTCGACGTTCGTGGCAGTGACCAGAGCTGTGACCATAGGCGACGAGTTTACGGGATGTTCGTGTCGCGTCGGCCTGCCGGAGGAAGCTCTCAGAGGCAGGATGTTAGGCTGACCTAACCTGGACCTGTTAAAACGTGCTGGTCCAAGACGAAAGGGCATGATCTTCATCATGGGTTACATCAAATCTGCCGCGCTCGAAGAGACCGGCTACGTCGTACTCGACCGCTACAACCAGGAGCTCGACCCCAAGGAATGGCTCGACATCGAGTACAACGACTGGAAGTCGTCGGGCGACACCCGGTTCGCGCCTCTCGCGAGCGCCTTCGGCGAGATCGAGTGCAACGGTTTCTGGAACCACAAGCCGCCGCGCACCGACAAAGACGGCGTGTTCATCGAGTCGCAGGTCGAGAAGGCCCCCAACCTCACGCGCCGCGCGCAGGAGCCGGGTGCCAACATCGGCCGGTGCCGCGTGATCGAGCTGCAGCCGAACACCTACGCCGACGCCCTCTACAACCTGCACCAGGACGACAACAACCGCCTGAACCCCGACGGAACCGGCTGGGTCGTGCGCGGGTTCTTCAACCTGACCGACGACACCACGAGCTACTTCGTGCTGCGCGACAACCGCACCGACCCCGACGGCGAGGTGCGCATCGCCCTTCCCGCCGGCGCCCAGCTGATCGTCGACACCCAGCGCCTCTGGCACGCCGCCGCCCACTACGGCACCGACCCGCGCTACTGCCTCATCACCTCGTGGACCTCGGGCCCCGAGCTCGACGCCTACATCGAGAAGTACAACGGCGTGGGCCACGTCGAGAACTTCGAGGTGGAGCAGGACGTGCTCGACGCCGGCCAGGCGGAGCAGACCCGTCGCCTCGCCGCCCGTGCCGCTGCGCTCGCCGCGCGCGGTCAGGCCGAGAAGGCTGTGATGAGCGAGGCGTGATGCCCCGCTGAACACCCCGAAGGCCCCGGTCGATCGACCGGGGCCTTCGTCGTGCGGGGGGGGGGGGGGGGGGGCGGGTCAGCGCACCACGCCGAAGCCACCGGTCCAGCTGATCTGCTCGCCCGCGGCGAGGGTGAGCTGAAGGAAGCCGATCGCCTCGAGCTCGCGCGCCCGCTTGAGCGAGCCGGCGTCGATGGTGAGCAGGCCTCCCGCGGTCAGCACGCCTGCGAGCTGGTCTTTCGCGGCCTGGTCGTCGCCCGCGATCAGCACCGTGGTCGCCAGGTCGCCGATCTTCTTGGTGGACAGGGTCGCGGCGAAGTTCGTGTTGAACGCCTTCAGCACCGAGGCGGTCGGCAGGGCCTTCTGGATCTCTGCGGCGGCCGAGCCGTCGGCCGGCACGACCAGCGAGTCGAAGGTCGAGAAATCGAGCGGGTTCGTGATGTCGACCACGACCTTGCCGGCGAGCTGGTCGCCGTAGGTCGCGAGGATGTCGGCGACCGAGGGGTAGGGCACGGCCAGCACGACGATGTCGCCGGTCACGGTGCCCCCCGGCTCCTTGCCGAGGTGCTCGACCGATGCGCCGCCGGCTGCGGCGATGCTCGCGATCGCGCTGCCCATGTTGCCGGTGCCGAAGATGGTGACGTTCGTCATGGTGTTCCTCCTGGTGATGTCATTGGCTATTACTTGTAGCAACAACTAAACACCGCAGGGACTTATTCCCGACTCCGCCTGTCTACGGGCGGGCGCGGAGGGGTGTGGCGGTCGGCGACGGCCGGCGGGCCGATCGACCGACGCCGGCGCGACGGAGGGCCGCCGCCACGCCCACACCGATCGCCGTGCCGGCGAGACAGCTCACCAGGGTGAGCGCGATGAACGCCACGCGCGGGCCGGGCGCGAACGCACCCAGGTCGTAGGCCTGCCAGGCGAGAAGGGGATAGGCCACACCCGCGACCACGGCACCGGCATAGTGCTGCCAGAGGGTCCAATAGCGGTAGAAGACGACGAGGAAGCCCAACTCGGCGAAGAACACCCAGAAGACGTTGGTGAGCACGGTCGAGAAGCCGTAGCCCGAGAACGGCACGAGCACGAGCCCCGAGATGAGTCCCACCAGGAGCCCGGCGCCCGGGCGCTGCAGCAGCCGCAACGCGATCACCGCGGGCAGTAGCCACAGCCCTGCCAGGGCGACGCTCGCGAAGGGCACGGTGGCGAACAGCACCGTGGAGAGCCAGTTGGCCGGGGCGAGCAGCAGGCCCCCGGCGACGCCCAGCACGGCACAGGTCAGCAGATAGGCGGTGGAGGCGTTCTTCATGGTGCAACCCTCGCACACCGCCCCGACGCCGAGAAGGGCCCGGTCTCCGGGAGGAGAACGGGCCCTTCTGTGGGCGTGCGGTCAGCGCACCGGCTGGCGCCGGGGGGCATCGGTGGCGGCATCCGCGGTGTCGGCGTCGACCAGGCTGATCGAGCCCGTTCGCTGCGAGAGCACGGGTTCCACCGTGGGGTTGGCGCCGACCGAGAGCGACTCGTCGAGCACCTCGGCGTTGAAAGACGGCTCGCCGTCGGTGCGCTCGCCGTCGGTGCGCTCGATCTGCGTCGCCAGCGGCTTCTCGACCACGAACATCAGCAGCACGGCGGCCACCAGCACGAGCGGCACCATGAGCAGGAAGATCGGGGTCAAGGCGTCGTTGTAGGCGTTGACGATGATCGTGCGAGCGGCGTCGGGCAACGCGTTCACGATGGCCGGGGTGAGCGAGTTGGTGCCCGCGTCTCCGGTGCCACCGGCGGGCAGGTTCGACGCCAGGATGTCGGTCAGTCGCGACACGAACAGGCTGCCGACGATCGCGGCTCCGAGCGAGGAGCCGATCTGGCGGAAGAAGTTGTTCGACGACGTGGCTGTTCCGACGATCGCCCGGGGGAACGAGTTCTGCACGACGAGCACGAGGATCTGCATCGACAGGCCGAGGCCGAGGCCCATGACGGCCAGGAACACGCAGACGATCCAGAGGGCTGTGGTGGCCGTGAGGGTCGAGAGCAGGAACAGGCCGAGCGCGGTGACGAACATGCCGACGATCGGGATGAGCTTGTAGCGCCCGGTGCGCGACACGATCTGGCCGGAGCCCACCGAGGCGACGAGAAGGGCGCCCATCATGGGGATCATCAGCAGGCCGGCATCCGTCGCTCCGACCCCGGTGACCATCTGCAGGTAGGTGGGCATGTAGGCGAGTGCGCCGAACATGGCCACACCGGTGATGAGACCGGCGCCGGTGGTGAGGTTGAAGTTGCGGTTCTTGAACAGCTTCAGCGGGATGACCGGCTCGGCGGCGCGGCTCTCGATGAAGACGAACATGCCCGCGAACGCGACCGTCGCGACGATGAGGCCGATGATGACGGGGGAGTTCCAGTCGTAGGTGTTGCCGCCCCAGGTGGTGAACAGCACGAGGCTGGTCGCGGCGAGGGCGAGCACGATCATGCCCGGGTAGTCGATGCGGGGCTTGGCGAACGCCTTCTTCGGCAGCTTGAGGAAGAAGACGGCCGAGGCGATGGCCAGGATGCCGAGCGGGATGTTCATCCAGAACGCCCAGCGCCAGCCGGGGCCGTCGGTGAAGAACCCGCCGAGCAACGGACCGGCGACGCTCGACACGGCGAACACCGCGCCCATGATGCCGGAGTACTTGCCGCGCTGACGGGCGGGCACCACGTCGGCGATGATGGCGAGGGCCAGGATCATCAGTCCGCCGCCGCCGAGACCCTGGATGGCGCGGCCCGCGATGAGCGTGCCCATCGAGTCGGCCAGGCCGCCCACGACGCTGCCGACCAGGAAGATCGAGATCGCGCCGATGAAGAGCCACTTGCGGCCGATGAGGTCGCCGAGCTTGCCGTAGACCGGCATGACGATGGTCGAGGCGAGGATGTAGGCCGTGGTGACCCACAGCATGTGCTCCACGCCGTCGAGCTGCCCCACGATGGTGGGCAGCGCGGTGCTGAAGATGGTCTGGTCGAGCGATGCGAGCAGCATCGCCACCATCAGACCGGCGAACACGAGCAGAACGCTGCGCGTCGAGGGATTGGCCTCGGTGTGCGTCTCTCGCGGTGGGGCGACGGTGGTCGTCATCTGAGTTTCTCCAATACGGTTCTGAGCGTCGTGATCGCGCGCTCGTACGTTGTGCGGGGGTCGGTGGGGGCGGATGCCGCGCCACCGGGGTCGCCGTCGGTCTGACTCGCCCACTTCTTCATGCTGACCCGCACGGTGGCGAGGCAGATGCCGAGGATGACGCGGGCTTCGTCGAGCCGCTGCGACTCGGTGTCGCCCGCGAAGCGGGGGTCGTCGCCGAGCCAGCCGGCGACGATGGCGCTCAGCCGGTCTTCGAGTTCGGCCACGCGCACCATCTGCCGGGTCATCAACGAGGGATGCTTCTGCAGCACCTCGCGGGTGAGAGCGGCGTTCTTGTGCCGGCCGCCGCTGGCTTCGAACACCGCGTAGATGAGGTCGAAGGTGGCGCGCACCGGGTCGCCGGTGCTGTCGCGCACCCGGTCGAGCTCGGCCGCCACGGCCTGCTCGTCGATGCCGAGCACGGCGTCTTCTTTCGAGGGGAAGTAGTTGAAGAAGGTGCGGTTCGAGACATCCGCCCGCTCGCTGATGGCGTCGATGGTGGTGGCCTCGAGGCCGCGTTCGAGCACGAGCCCCGCGGCGGCCAGGTGGATGGCGTCGGCGGTCTGCGCGCGCTTGCGCTCGCGGAGTCCGCCGGTACCGTACGTTTCTTGCATAGATGCATTGTTGCACGTTATGCAAGTTTGCGCAAGCGCAGACTTGCGCTGCATGCACAATTGCGCAGGCGCCGATGCCGGTGCCGTGCCGGTGCCGGATCCCGCCGAAGCTGTGAAGTCAAGCCCAGCACGCCCTCGGCCGGTCGGGATTTGCTGAGATCGAGGTCACGCAATGAGGCGGGCCGATGCAGGAGAGAAGGCCGGAGAACGATGCTCCGAGAACACGACAACACCACGAAGGCGGTCAGCTGGCGGTGCGCCCAGGCCGGGCTGTGGATCGCCACCCGCGACGACGGGCGCCCTGCCGGCATCGTCGTCGAACGCTGGTCGGAGGGGTTTCAGGTCACGACGTCGATCGGTCGCGATCTCGGCACCTTCCCGGCGCTCGAGGAGGCTCAGCGAGCACTCGAGCGTGCGGACGTGACGGCGCGGGCGCGGGCGGCCGCCCGGCGATGAGGTGGCCGGTCAGGTCGAGAGCAGTGCGCGAAGCGTCGACGCGTTGCGCACGGCGTTCGCGCCGCCGTCGTTGTTGAAATAGGCGTAGACCTCATGGCCCGCCTGCTCCCACTCGCGGATGCGGTCGGCCCACCAGCGCAGGTCGTCGTCGGAGTACGACCCGGCGTAGAGCGAGCCGTGATCGGGCCCGTGCAGGCGCACGAACACCTCGTGGGCGGTGGCGCGCAAGATGCAGGGCAGCGCGGCGCCGCTCATCACGCAGTAGGCCGCACCGTGCCGCTCGAGCAGGTCGAAGACCGCCGGATCGTGCCAACTCGGATGCCGCAGCTCGACGGCCACGCGCATCCACCCGGGCAGGCGGCTCAAGAAGTAGCCGAGGCGGGCGTCGTCACGTTCCATCGCGGGTGGCAGCTGCACGAGCAGCATCCCGCGACTGCTGCCGAGTTCGTGCAGCGCGCCGGTCATGCGGTCGATCCAGACCTCGGGAGCGTAGAGCCGTTTGGCGTGAGTGAGCCCTCGGGGTGCTTTCACCGACATCCGGAACCCGTCGGGCAGTCGTCGGTGCCAGCTCGCGAACGTGCTGTCGCGCGGCCAGCGGTAGAACGAGGCGTTGAGCTCGACGGTGTCGAAGCGTGCGGTGTAGGCGCCGAGCCGGCTCGCGCTCGGCAGCCCCGGCGGGTAGAGCTCGGGTTGCCAGTGGTCGTAGCTCCAGCCCGAGGTGCCGATCCAGGCGGTCATCGACCCGCCCCGCCCGTCGATCGACTCGGGCGCGCGGGCATGGGAGCATATTAACCCCGAGCGAAGGAGTCGCCATGTCGTTCCAGGCCTATCTCGACACCATCGAGGAGAAGACCGGCCTCACCCCGCGCGAGCTCGTCGCGATCGCCGCCGAGCGCGGTCTCGACGCGACGCCGGTGAAGGCGGGGCCGATCGTCGAGTGGCTCGCGGCCGATTACGGCCTCGGGCGCGGCCACGCCATGGCGATCGTGCACGTCATCAAGAACGGCGGCACGATCAGCGAGAAGCACGTCGGCACCGACGGCGTGCACCGCGACGAGTCGACCGAGCTCTGGCTCGACGGCAAGGCGACGAAGCCCGCCACCACGTAGCCGATCAGGCGTCAGAGCGCGGCTGTGCGGATGCCGGGAAGTAGTGCTCTTCGACGGGGGGTCCCTCGGCGTGACGCAGCGCATCGGCGCGCATCTCGCGGTCGCGCCCGGTCAGCCGTTGCGTCTGCTGACGCTGGAATTCGCCCCACGACGGCACCATGAAGCTCTCGAGGAAGGTGTCTTCGTTCTCACCGTTGCGCAGCAGTTGCCATCGGTAGCCACCCGTGCGGCGGCGTGAGCCCTCGACCAGTCGCATCGACGAGAGGAACTCCGCGACCGCTGCCGGATGCACCACGTAGGTCAGCTGCACGAGCACCGGACCATCGGTCGGAGCCGGCTCGAACACGAGCATCGGAGTCGCCCAGGTGAGCGAGATCGTGCGATCGACGGAACCGGTGCCGGGCAGCAACGGCAGAACCCGCACGCTGATGGCCACGAGCACGAGCAGTGCAGCCGCGGCGGCGAGGGCCGTGGGCGTTCCGACCGACTGGGCCACGATTCCCCAGGCGAAGGAACCGATCGCCATCGTGCCCATGAACACGAGGATGTAGGTCGCCGCGCCGCGGGAGCGCACCCACTGCGGCAACGTCAGCTGCAGAGCGGCGTTGAGCACGGTCAGCGTGCCGATCCACGCCAGGCCCGCGAGCACCAACAGGGCGATCGCGGGCACGAACGGCAGAATCGCCGCGCCGGCGGTTCCGGCCGCGTAGAGCACTGCGCTCGCGGCGATGACCATGTTGTCGGGGAACCGCTTGCGGGCGAGCGGCAATACGAAGACTCCGATGATCGCTCCGAGACCCAGGGCACCCAGCAGCAATCCGTACCCGGTCGAATCGAGCGCGAGCCTCTGCGCGGTGACCGGCAGAAGGGCCCAGAGAGCGCTCGCCGGCAGAGCGAACAGGGTCGACCTCAGCAGGATGCGGCGCACCAGCCCCGCGGATGCCACATACCTCACGCCCGCTCGGAGCGCCGCGCCGAACGGCTCGCGGTCGTCCAGTCCCGGTTGCGCGGGCCGTTTCCACCAGAGCAGTGCCACGACGGCTGCGACGAAGCTGAGCGCGTTGATGCCGAAGACGACCGACGGCCCGGCCAACGAGAGAAGCACGCCGGCCAAGGCCGGCCCGATGGCCCGCGCCCCGTTGACCGTCACTCCGCCCAGCGCCGATGATGCCCCGATCAACTCGCGGGGCACGAGCTCCGGCTGGATGGCCTGCCAGGCCGGAGACGTGAGGGTCGAGGTGACGCCGAGCAGGAAGGTGAAGACGAGCAGAGTCCAGGGAGTGAGTCCGTCGACCGCGGCGATCACCGTCAGCGCGGCCGCGATCACCGCGCTGACTGCGGAACCCCAGATGAGCAGCTTGCGGCGATCGAGCGAGTCGGCGAGCACGCCCGCCGGCAGCGAGAAAAGGATGGCGGGAGCGAGGCTCGCGGTCTGCACCAGAGCGATGACGGTCGCGCTCGCGGCCGCTTCGACCAGGAACCATTGGGCGCCGACCGTCTGCATCCAGGTGCCGATGTTGCTGCCGAGCTGCGCGAACCACAGCACCCGGAACGCCGTGATCGCCATCGGCGCCCAGGCGGAGGCGAGGGGATGACTGCTGGCCGGAGAAGCAGGTGTGGTCGACATCCTCGGTCCTTTCGGGCGTCCACACCAACGATAGGTTCACCGAACCCTGAGCAGATGGTCCGAATCCGGGACGGATGTCGAGAGATTCTTCGTCTACGGGCTCACGGAGAGCGGGGCGCCGAACGGGGCCATGATCATGTCGTTCAGATCGAGCAGGTCGCTGAACCCGAGTCCGGCGGTGTAGAGGCGGCCGCGCGCCTCGGCCGCCGACCCCTCCACCTCGTAGACCGTGGCGTAGCGGTAGGGCGCTCCCTGGCCGGGTTCGCCGTCGAGCCGGTAGCACTGGGCGCCGACGAACCCGGGAACCGTCAGCACCTCGGGGATGTGCGTCTGCCAGTACCAGGTGCGGAACTCCTCGTCTTTGCCCTCCACGGGGTTGACGAGTCCGATCAGCACTTCGCGCGCGGGCTGGTCTGCAGTGGTCATCGTGCGTCTCCTGAGGTCGATTCGGTGGTGAAACCGGCCGCGACGATCTCGCGGGCCGGCGTGAACGCTCCGCCGTAGTCGGCGGTCGACGACACCTCGTCGAGCATCTCGTGCAGCTTCGCGCGACCGCCGGGATTGAGCAGGAACTTGCGCACCTTGCCCTCGACGTTCGCCCCGTAGTAGTGACTGTGCTCGGCCGAGAAGATGGAGCGCGGGGCCAGGGTCTCGATCATCGTCATCCAGGCCTCCTGCTGCGCTGCCGTCGGCTCGAAGCGGTCGTAGCCGTTGGAGCGGGCGTAGTCGAGGGTGTCGAAGATCCAGTCGATCTGGTCTTGCGAGTAGCGCGGGTAGTTGCCGCCGCCGGCGCCGTGGGGCCCGCCGGGGAAGAAGAAGTTGGGCAGCAGGTGCGCGCTGAAGCCGCCGAAATCGGTGGGCCCGTCTTCCCAGTCGGTGCTGAGGTCGAGGCCCTCACGGCCCGTGACTCCCATGCGGGTGAGTGCGCCCGTGCCGAAGTCGAAGCCCGTGGCGTAGGCGATGATGTCGTAGTCGCGATGCCCCTCGGTGGTCTCGATGCCGGTCGCGTCGATGCGCAGGATTGGGGTCTCCCGCAGCGCGATGAGCGAGGCGTTCGGCTTGTTGAACGACTCGAAGTAGCCGCTCACGAACGGCGGCCGCTTGGCGCCGAACAGGTGGTCTTTCGGGATGAGCCGCTCGGCGGTCACCGGGTCGTCGACGATGCCGCGGATCTTCTCGGCGAGGAACTCGCAGAACTCCAGGTTCACCTCGCGATTGGTGGTCATGTCGTAGTAGTTCGCGGTGAGCTTGGCGAACCCGGGACTGGTCCAGATCTTCTCGTAGAACTCGCGCCGTTCCTCGGGGGTGTCGTCGGTCGAGAACTTGCCGGCGGGTGTGTGCAGGAAGCCCGACGGCGAGGTGCTCAGAATGCGCACGACCTCGTCGAAGTTCTGCTGCAGCCAGGTGAACCGCTCGTCGGAGAGGGGCGCGTTGTTGAGCGGGGTGGTCCAGGTGGGGGTGCGCTGGTAGAGGTCGACCTGCTCGACCACGTCGACGATGGCCGGCAACAGCTGGGCGCCGCTCGGGCCGTTGCCGATGATGGCGACGCGCTTGCCGGTGAAGTCGATGGGGGTGTGCGGCCAGGCACCCGTGTGGTGGCCCTCACCCTCGAAGGTCTCGAGTCCGTCGATCTCGGGGTAGTGGGGAACCGAGAGACCGCCGGTTGCCGAGATCACCCATCGGGCCCGCACGACGTCTCCTGTTCCGGTCGTCACGACCCAGTGGCCGGCGTCGTCGTCGAACGCCGCTGAGACCACCCGCTGGCCGGTACGGATGCTCGAACGCAGGCCGAACCGGTCGACCACGAAGTTCAGGTAGCTCTCGATCTCGGGCTGGGTCGCGAACTCCTCCTTCCAGCGCCATTCGTCGAACAGCTCCTTCGAGAAGATGTAACCGTAGGTGTAGCTCTCGGAGTCGAACCGGGCTGCCGGGTAGCGGTTCCAGTACCAGACCCCGCCGACGCCGTCGCCGGCCTCCAGCGCCTGGGCGGTGAAGCCCGCGTCGATCGCCCGGTAGAGGGCGTAGATGCCCACCACCCCGGCCCCGATCACGAGTACTTCGACGTCGACATCGTTGTGCGACTCAGCGGACATCCGGCGTGCTCCTCATCCGTAGCGGGCCTGCTTCGGCCTCGCGCCATAGCTAAGCATATGTGCTGAAAAAAGACAACGGAGGGACGCAGCTACAATGGAAGCAGCCAGCGGATGCATTGCAGAAACTGAGTAGATGTGATGAAATCTGGCCACGATCGCTTTCAAAGGAGAATGATGAACGCCAGACCAGAGCTCCGCTTCGACGGCCGGGTCGCCATAGTCACCGGAGCCGGCCGCGGCCTCGGCCGAGCCCACGCCCTGCTGCTGGCGTCGCGCGGCGCGAAGGTCGTGGTGAACGACCTCGGCGGTTCCAAAGAGGGGGAGGGCAGCGACAGCGGCCCTGCGAACGACGTCGTGCAGGAGATCCGCGCTGCGGGCGGCACCGCGGTCGTCGACACCGGCAACGTCGGCGTCGAGGAGGAGTGCCACGCCCTCGTGGCGACGGCCGTGCGCGAGTTCGGCCGCATCGACATCGTGGTGAACAACGCCGGCATCTCGCGCTGGGCGACGTTCCCCGAGGCCGACTCCGAGAACCTCGAGCGCACGCTCGACGTGCACCTGCGCGGAACCTGGCACACCACCCGCGCCGCCTGGCCGCACATGGAGGAGCAGGGTTACGGCCGGGTGATCACCACCACGTCGACCGGCATGCTCGGCCTGCCCGACAATCTCGCCTACGCTACGGCGAAGGGAGCCCTGATCGGCTTCACCCGGAGCCTCGCGGTCGCGGCCGCTCCGAAGGGCATCCTCGTCAACTGCGTGGCGCCCAACGCCGTCACGAGGCCCAGCGAGTCGGCGAAGAAGCCCAACATCGTCACGGCGTCACAGGTGAATTCCGACCGTCTGCAGGCCCTCGACACCACACTCGTGTCACCCATGGTGGCCTACCTCGCCCACGAGTCGTGCGCGGTGAACGGCGAGATCCTGGTGGCGGGAGCCCGACGGTTCGCGCGCTGGTTCCTCGGTGTCACCCCCGGGTGGCTCGCCGACGGCGAGAACGCGCCCATGATCGAGGACGTGGTGGAGAACTGGGCCGAGATCAACGACCCGGAGGGCTACTACGCGCCGGCCAGTCTGCAGGACTGGACATCGAAGTTCATGGCCCACTTGGGCGCCTGAGGGCCCGGGAGCCTGGGCCCTCAGGCAGCCTGCCACGCAGGAGCCGGAGGGCGCAGGCTCCCCGAACCTCAATACAGCAGCAGCGGATTGATGATGACGCCCGTCGAGCGGTGGATGGCGGCCGGTGCGGCGATCAGCTGACCGACGGACGTGCCCGCCTCTTTGAGCGCGGCCGCGGCGGGGCCGAGAAGGCAGTTGTCGATGAGGCACAGGCCGATGGCGTAGATGAGCCCGTGCACCTCCAGGGCAGCCTGCGGGTTGCTGCGGGCGTCGTGGAAGTCCCACGCCACCAGCCCCGGGTCGTTAGCGGCGATCCAGCTCGCGCCCGACTGCCCGATTCCCGGGCGCGGCTGCAGTACCGCTCCGGGCGTGTAGGTGTTGCCGGCCGCCTCGAAACGATCACGACCCTGATAGATGATCAGGCCGTCGCCCGGTTCGAGGGTGACGCCGGTGGCCGCCAGGGCGGCATCCAGGTCGTCGGCGGTGACGGGTTCTTCGGTGGTGACCCAGTCGACGCCGCGCACCGACGGGATGTCGAGCAGCACGCCGCGGGTGGCGATGCCGTGCTGGGCCCAGTTCACGATGGTGTCCTCGTCGGTCGCCGAGGCCGCCACGGGAATGGGCCCGTGCCAGCTGGCGTCGGCCCCGAGGTGCGCGAGGCCGTCCATGTGGGTGTTGTGGATGCCGTGGGCGTCGTAGGTGATGACGTCGCCGCCGTGGGCGGAACGCCCGTGCACCCCGACCCGCACGTCGAGTTCGACGCTGCCGTGGCCGTCGGGCAGCTCGATCACGGCGAGTTCCTGCCACTGGCGTTTCTCACGCTCGGCGGCTTCGGTGAGCAGCGCCAGCCGGTCAGGCCGGGTCTCGATCTCGCGCTCGAGCGACACGGCCCGGCCGAGTCTCACGGCGGCGGCGCCGCGAAGGCGCGCCGCCGCGTCGATGAGAGCCACGGATCCGCGGCACTGCACGCCGTCGCGGTGACGTGCGGCGTCGTGCTCGGCTCCGATCTCGCGGAGGAACGGCAGAACAGGGTCGAGGGCGACGTCGGGCATGGGTGCTCCTTGCGTGATGGTTCAGAGTAGTCGGTCGGTGGAGGGAGTCGGTCGGTCGAGGTGGTCGGTCAGTCGAGGGGGAAGTGGCACGCGGCATACTGGCCGGGCCGGATCTCGCGCATCACCGGCTCTTCGGTGGCGCAGCGGTCTTGTGCGATCGGGCAACGAGCCCGGAAGCGGCATCCGGAGGGCGGATTGAGCGGCGACGGGAGGTCACCGGTCAGCGCCGGGCCTTCGAAGCCGCCCTCCGCATCCGGTCGCGGCACCGAGTCGAGCAGCCCCCGCGTGTACGGATGCGCCGGCCGGTCGTAGACCTCGACGGCGTCGCCGAACTCGCACGTCTTGCCGAGATACATCACGAGCACGTTGTCGCTGAAGCTGCGCACGACGCCGAGGTCGTGGGCGATGAAGACGATGGTGAGCTCGTATTTCTTCTTGAGGTCCTCGAGCAGGTTGAGGATCTGCGCCTGCACCGACACGTCGAGGGCCGAGACGGGCTCGTCGCAGATGAGCAGCCCCGGCTGGAGGGCCAGCGCGCGGCCGATGGCGACGCGTTGGGCCTGACCGCCCGAGAGCTGGCGGGGAAGCATGCCGGCGAAGCGCTCGCTCGGCAGGCCCACCTGCTCGAGCACGGCGGGGGCCCGCTCGTCGCGTTCCTTCTTGGAGCGGCCGTCGATGGCCAGACCCTCGGTGACGACGTCTTTCACCGAACGCCGAGGGTTGAGCGACGACACCGGGTCTTGGAAGATCATCTGCATGTCGCGCCGCAGCTCGCGCAGGCGTCTCGGCGACGCGGTGTCGATCGAGTCGTCGCGGTAGCGCACCGTGCCGCCGGCGATGGGATCGAGCCTCAGCACCGCACGACCGGTGGTCGACTTGCCGCAGCCCGACTCGCCCACGATGCCGAGCGTCTCACCGGGCAGCAGGTCGAAGCTCACCCCCGCCACCGCCTTGAAGGCGCCGGCCGCGGTGTGGTACTCCACTTCGAGGTCTTCGACGGACAGGATCGCGGCGTCGCCGCGGAGATGCGCGCTTCCGCTACCGGCCAACGAGCTCACCTTCCTTCTCGTGCACAGGATGGAAGCAGGCGACCTCGTGGTCGATGCCGATCGGGGCCATCGGGGGCTGCGTCGTGGTGCATTCCACGGTGGCCGCCGTGCACCGTGCCGCGAACCGGCAGCCCTCGGGAGGGTCGGTCGGCGACGGGAGCGCTCCCGGGATGACGTTGAGCGAGGCGTGCCGCACGTGCTCGATCGACGGCGTCGCCGCGAGTAGAGCGTTCGAGTAGCGGTGGCGCGGGTGGTCGAACACGGTGCGGCTCGCGCCCGTCTCGGCCATGCGCCCGGCATACATCACGGCGACCCGGTCGGTCTGGCCGGCTACGACGTGGAGGTCGTGAGAGATGAGCATCAGCGACATCCGGCGTTCTCGCTGGATGCGCCGCAACAGGTCGAGCACCTGCCGCTGGATGGTGACGTCGAGAGCGGTGGTGGGCTCGTCGGCGATCAGCAGCTCGGGTTCGCAGGCCAGTGCCACGGCGATCATCACCCTCTGGCGCATGCCGCCCGAGAGTTCGTGCGGGTAGGCGCGCAACCGGCGCTCCGGATCGGGCACACCCACCTCGTTGAGCAACCGCAACGCCCGGGACGACGCCTCGGACTTCGAGACGCCGAGGTGGCGCCGCATGCCCTCGGTCAGCTGGCGCTCGACCCGCACCACCGGGCTGAGCGACCGGCCCGGGTCTTGGAACACCATGGCGATCTGGGTGCCCCAGATCTGCTCGAGCTGTTTGCGCCCGAGGCCGAGCAGGTCGCGGCCGTCGAAGCGGAGCGTGCCCGTGCGGCCCGAACGGGGCGGCATGAGCCCCATGACAGCACGGGCCATCACCGACTTGCCCGACCCCGACTCGCCCACGATGCCGAGGGCCTCCCCCCGGCCGAGGGTGAAGGACACGCCGTCGACGGCCTTCACCACTCCGCGGGGGGAACCGATGTACGCGTGGAGGTTCTCGACCTCCAGCAGCAGTCCTTCGCTCATCGGATCACGGCTGAAGCCACAGCTCGGCGGCGGGCGGGGTGGTCCAGCCGTCGATCTCGATGCCCTTCACCTTTTCGGTCGAGAGCGCCCCGTTGTAGAAGCCCTGGAACAGGATGTAGGGGTCGAGCTCGGCGACCTGCTGCTGCACGATGCTGTACTGCTCCTTCTTCGCATCGACATCGGTGGCCGCACCGGCCGCGGTCAAGGCGGCGTCGGTGACCGGGTCGTTGAACCGGGAGTAGTTCGTGGCGCCGGCGGTGCTGAACAGCGCGCCCCAGAGCCGCGCCGAGGGATCGCTGAACGCCAGCGACGACGAGAGCACCTGGTAGTCGCCGGTGGTGCCGATGACGCCCTGCTCGGAGGAGTCGCGCTGGTCGGCGGTGACGGTGACGTTGTCGTAGCTCGACAGCTGGGCCTGCAGGGCGTCGAACACCGACTGCCCGTTGCCGGGGAACAGCGCGTAGCTGAACTCCAGCGGCTTGCCCTCGTCGGCGAGCTCGTCGAAGAGTTCCTGAGCCTTGTCGGGGTCGTAGGTCTGCAGCGGGATGTCCTCGTAGTAGGGCGAGTCCTTCGAGAACAGGGTCTTCGGCGCCGACGGGTATCCGGCCGTCGCCGCGTCGGAGAGCGCGTCGAGATCGAGGGCGTAGGCGATGGCCTGACGGGCCCGCGGGTCGTCGAAGGGGGCCGCAGAGGTGTTGAACATGAAGCCGACGCCGCCGTTGAAGGTGTATCGGGTCTCGACGAACCCGGCCGACTTGCCTTCCTCGAAGACCGAGGCCTCGCTGTTCATGATGAGGTCGGCCTGGCCCGACAGCAGTGCGTTGAGCCGCTGCGCGTTGTCGGGCACGCCCTGGATCTCGAGCGCGTCGAGGTAGGGCTTCGGTGCGTCGTAGTAATCGGGATTCTTGGTGAGCTTGAGCGTGCCGTTGGGCGTCCAGCTGTCGAGCACGAACGGGCCGGCTCCGACGGGGTTCTTGTTGAACTCCTCGGTGCCTTTGGCCAGCGCGGTCGGCGAGGCGATCCACTGCAGTGCGTAGACCGGCATGTTGCCGACGAAGCCGGGGTTGGGCGACTTGAGGGTGAGCTTCGCCGTCAGATCGTCGACGACGTCGATGTGATCGATCTGGCTGGCGTAGCCCGCGCTCGCGGAACCGAGGGCCGGGTCTTTCAGCCGGTCCCAGTTGTACTTGATGGCCTCGGCGTCGAGCGGGGTGCCGTCGGTGAACGTGAGGCCCTCGGGCATCACCACGTCGTAGGTTGCTCCGCCGTCGCTGCTCGTGAACGACTCGCACAGTCCGCAGACGTACTCGCCCGTCGTCTCGTCGGCCACCATGAACTGCCCGTAGAGGGCGGTGTAGGTCACGGGCATCGAGTTCGAGCTGAACACCTGCGCGGGGTCGAAGCCGATGGGTGGTGCGAGTTCGAGAACTCGGAGCGTTCCGCCGGAGACCGGGTCTCCCGAGGTGGTGGGCTCGCTGGGCGCGCTGCTGGAGGAGCACGCCGCGAGGGCGAGCGTTCCTGCGGCCATCAGGGCGATGAGCGCAGATCTCTTCTTTGAAATCACGGGGCACTGCTTTCTCTGTGTGGTGTGGTGCGGGATGGGTGAGGGGGTGATGCTGCCGGGGTCAGTCCTGCAGCGTGCGGTCGAACCGGAGACGGAGGTGCTCTCCCGCCTGGTTCAAGGCGAAGACGGTGAGGAACAGCACGGCGGCCGGCACGAACACCATGTAGGGCGCCGTGCGCAGGTCGGCGGCTCCGGCGGCGATCATGCCGCCCCAGCTCGGCGTGGGCGGGGGGATGCCGAGGCCCAGGAAGCTCAGCGATCCCTCGGCCACGATGAGGGCGGCGATGACGAGGGGCAGGTAGGCGGCGATCGCCGGCACGACGTTCGGCAGGATCTCACGCAGGAGCACGCGGGTGTCGCTCGCCCCCA
Source organism: Herbiconiux daphne (assembly GCF_024979295.1). Classification (GTDB taxonomy): domain Bacteria; phylum Actinomycetota; class Actinomycetes; order Actinomycetales; family Microbacteriaceae; genus Herbiconiux; species Herbiconiux daphnes. The sequence continues at coordinate 39,815 of NZ_JANLCJ010000011.1, forward strand.
TGTTGCGCGCGGCCTTCACGAAGTCGCGGCCGGCCCAGGCCATGGTGTTCGCCCGGGAGAGACGGATGAAGGAGGGCGTGCTGGTGATGGCGAGGCCGACCAGGATCGTCCACAGGCTCGGGGCGAAGATCGCCGAGATGGCGAGCAGCAGCACGAGGGCGGGGAACGACAGGATGACGTCGGCCACGAAGACGATGACGGTATCGGCGCCCTTGCGGAAGTAGCCGGCGATGAGTCCGAGCACGAGGCCCAGCACCACTCCGCCGAGGGCGGCGGCGGTTCCGACCACCAGGGACACCTGCGCTCCGTAGATCACCCGCGAGAGCAGGGAGCGGCCGACCCGGTCGGTGCCGAGCAGCAGATCGATGGGCCCGAACTGGGGCGGCTGCCGAGGGGGGCCCGCGACCGCGTCGTAGCCTGCGATCGGCAGTACCGGCGCGAGCACGGCCAGGGCCACGATCAGCACGATCCAGAAGTAGGAGAACCACACCAGCACCGAGCGCGGCTTGCGGATGGCGGCGACGGCGGGAATCTGGATGCCGGGCGCCGGCAGGTCGCCGGCCTTGCGGGTGCGGAGGGCTGTCGAGGCGGTCATGCGGTCAGCTCCTTCTTCTGCACGGGCTTCACGGTGCGAGACCTGCCTCGCGCGATCTTGCGGGCTGCCGGTGCACGACGAAGGCGGGGATCGATCAGGCCGTAGCTCACGTCGACGATCATGTTGACCACCACAAAGGTGACCGCGATGAACGCCACCACTCCCTGCACCGTGACGACGTCGCGTTGCAGCACGGCGTTGGCGATCAGCTGGCCGATGCCCGGGAGCACGAACAGGGTCTCGACGATGATGGTGCCGCCGATCAGTCGGGCGAGACTCAGCGCCGAGATGGTCAGCAGCGAGAACGACGACGGCCGGAAGGCATGCCGGAACATGACGTACGAGGGCGACAGGCCCTTGGCTCGGGCGGCAGCCACGAAGTCCTCCCGCAGGGTGCCGATGAGGTCGGCCCGCAGCACGCGATGGAAAGCCGCGATCTCGACCAGGGCCGCGGCGAGCGCCGGCAGGAACGCGGCGGCGAGGTTCGCGCCGAGCCCGTCTTCGATCGGCACCCAGCCGAGGGCCGGGAACACCCTCAGCTGCACCGCGAAGAAGTAGATGAGCACCGGCCCGGCCACGAATGCCGGCACCGAGAGGAACACCGAGGTCGCGGCGCTGATGCCACGATCGAGCGCGCTGCCGGCGCGGGCCGCGGAGACGATGGCGAGCGGCACGGCGATGACGAGCGACAGCACGAGAGCGAGCACGGCGAGCTCGAGGGTTACGGGGAGGCGCTGCAGGATGGCCTCGGTCACCGGGAGGTGCGTGATCGGCGAGACACCGAGGTCGCCGCGCACGGCGTGCGACAGCCAGTCGAGGTACTGCACGATGAAGGGCCGGTCGTAGCCGAGTTCCTTGTTCAACAGCGCCACGTTCTCGGGGGTCGCGTTCTCGCCCAGAATGGTCTCGGCGACCGACCCGGGAGCCAGGCTCAGCATGAGGCTCACCCCGAAGGTGACGACCAGCACGACGAGCGCGGCGTACCCGATCTTGCGGAGGGCGCTACGCAGCACGGCTGCCTGCCCTGTGTTCGACGCGCACATCGACTCCTTCGTCGCGGTTCTAGCGTTCTCTTGAACGGAACAACAGTTCGTGATAACGCTCGTGGTAGGAGTGTGCAGTACGCGACTCGGTCGTGTCAACACACGATTCGGCAACATTGACAGCGTCGGAAAGCGTGTGCGAAACTCACAGAGGTGTTTCATTGAAGCGACTCGCTGTTCGCTTGAAAGAAACAGCAGACACCAGAAACCGGACATCCTCAACGGACATCCACAATCAGACATTCACCTCAAGACAAGGAAGTCTTTTCATGTCGGACTACCTCGGATACGCAGACAAGGTCTGCGTCGTCACCGGCGCCGCGTCGGGCATGGGCAGGGCCCTCACCGAGATCCTCGTCGATTTCGGTGCCAAGGTCTACGCGATCGACCGCGTCGAATCGCCCATCCCCGGCGTCACCCGCTCCATCGTGGCGAACCTCGGAGACAAGGACTCGATCGACGAGGTCTTCGCCGGGCTCCCCGACACCATCGGCGCCTTCTTCGGGGTGGCCGGCGTCGCCGGGGTGCACAACACCTTCCTCGAGACCATGACGGTCAACTACATCGCCAACAAGTACATCACCGACACCTACCTCGGCGATCGCCTGGCCGAGGGCGGTTCGATCACGTTCGTGACCTCGAACGGGGGGCTGCGCTGGGAGCTGCCCGGGCTGCGCGAAGAGCTCGTGCCGTTCACCCAGACCGTCGGCTGGGCGGAGCTCGTGGGCGTGACCGAGGACTTCAATGCGGAGTTCGGAGGAGAGCTGCCGGGCTTCCGCGGCTACATCCTCTCGAAGCGCGCCCTCAACCTGCTGGTGGCGGAGCAGGCCGGGCCGCTCGCCGGCCTGCGCAAGATCCGCATCAACGCCGTGCTCCCGGCCATGACGGTCTCGGGCATGATCGGCGACTTCGCCGAGATGCGTGGCGGCATGGACAAGCTCGAAGAGTCGAGCATCGGCCCGGCCGGCCGGCTGGCCGAGGCCGTCGACATGGCGCGCGTGCTCACGTTCCTCGGCAGCGACCTGGCCGGTTACGTGTCGGGAGCCCATCTCTCGGTCGACTTCGGCATGAACTCCCTCGAGCTCGCCGGGCTGAAACCCGACCGGTTGCGCTGGACCATGCGCGACGCCCTCTCGGCCCAGCCCGCGTAGCCGCGGCGCGCATCCGCGGTTCTTCCCGACACCCTCCGACCGACACGAAAGGTCCATCCTGTGACTGACGTTCTCACCATCCGCGACACCCCGGTCAAACTCCAGCACGCCGACCGCCTCTTCATCGGTGGCGACTGGGTGCTGCCGACGAGCGGATCCGGGTTCGACATCATCGACTCCGCGACCGAGCAGCCGTTCTACCGGGTGGCGGAAGCCGGGCCGGCCGACATGGATGCCGCCATCACGGCCGCACGCTACGCCTTCGACCACACCGACTGGCCGCTTCTCGAGCCGGCCGAGCGAGCCGTCTACCTGCGCCGCCTCGCCGCCGGGCTGCGCGAGCGGTCGGACGAGGCCGCCACCTACTGGACCCGGCAGGCCGGACCGCTGTTCGCCATGTCGTCGATGTCGATCAGCCGGGTGCCGGCCGCGTTCGAGGCCTACGCCGATCTGGCCGACACCTACCCCTGGATCGTTCCCGAGCAATCGCAGATGGCCTCGTTCGCGGCCGTCGTGGCCGAGCCGATCGGTGTCGTGGGCGCGATCGTTCCGTGGAACACGCCGCTCTCGCTGGCCGGGCACAAACTCGGGCCCGCGCTGATCTCCGGATGCACCGTGGTGCTGAAGCTGCCCCCGGAGGCCCCCGGCGAACTGCTCGTGCTCGCCGAGGTGGCTGCCGAGATCGGCCTGCCGCCGGGCGTGCTCAACGTGGTGACCGCGGGGCGCGAGGTCTCGGAACAGCTCGTGCGCGATGCCCGTGTCGACAAGATCGCCTTCACGGGGTCGAGTGCCGTCGGCACGCGGATCGCCAGCATCTGCGGTGAGCGGCTCGCCCGCTACACGCTCGAACTCGGCGGCAAGTCCGCCGCGGTGGTGCTCGACGACTACGACATCGCTGCGGCAGCCGCGGCGATCACGGGTCAGGAGATCTCGCTCACCGGTCAGAACTGCTCGTCGCTGACCCGGGTGATCGTGCTGAAGCACCGCCACGACGAGTTCGCCGACGCCCTCGGGTCGGCCTTCGGTGCAGTGCGCGTGGGCGACCCGTTCGATCCCGACTCGCAGATGGGTCCGCTCGCCATGAGTCGGCAACGCGACCGCGTGCAGGAGTACATCAAGAAGGGCGTCGCCGACGGCGCGACCCTCGTCTCGGGGGGCGGAGTGCCCGACCATCTCGACCGCGGCTACTACGTCGAGCCCACCGTGTTCGCCAACGTCGACAACGCCTCGACCATCGCGCAGGAGGAGATCTTCGGCCCGGTGGTGTCGATCATCCCGGCCGATAGCGAGGAGCACGCGATCGAGCTCGCGAACGGCACGGTCTTCGGCCTCAATTCCGCCGTCTTCACCAACGACGTCGACCGGGCGTGGCACGTCGCCCGCCGGTTGCGCGCCGGCACCGTCGGACACAACGGCTTCAAGACCGACAGCCAGGTGGGCTTCGGGGGTGTGAAGCAGTCGGGCTATGGCCGCGAAGGCGGTGCCCGTGGCGTGGGCCCCTACGTCGAGCCGAAGACCGTGCTCTTCAACGACACCCCCACCCGCTTCCGCGAGCAGAACGGCGGCGCCCGATGAGCACCATCGACATCGACCCGACCACGGTCGACTTCTTCACCGATCCGGATGTCGCGGCCGAGGCCGAGCCCTACTTCGACCACCTGCTGGCCACCGCTCCGGTCTTCCGCGAGCCGAAGTACGGGGTCGTCATCATCACCGGCTACGAGGAGGCGCTGCAGGTCTACCACCAGCCCGAGGTCTACTCCTCGATCAACCGCACCGGTGGCCCGATCATCGACATCCCGGTCGAGCTCGTCGGCGACGATCTCACCGATATCCTCGAGCAGCACCGCGAGCACTTCGCGTCGAATGATCAGCTGGTCACCTTCGACCCGCCGATGCACACCGACCACCGCTCCATCCTGATGGGGCTGATCACGCCGAAGCGGCTGAAAGAGAACGAGCAGTTCCTGAAAGACCTGGCCGACCGCTATCTCGACGAGCTGCTGCCGCTCGCGCACTGCGACTTCATCTGGGACTACGCCAAGAAATACACGGTGCTCGCCGTCGCCGACCTGCTGGGTGTGCCGGTGGAGGACCACCCGATGCTGCTCGAGCTGCTCGCATCGGGCCAGGGCCCGGTGCTCGGCAACCTCGAGCTGCAGAAGGCGCATCACAACGGCCTCGAGCGGCTCTACGACTACTTCGTGGCGAAGATCGTCGAGCGCCGAGCGAACCCGCAGGACGACATCCTGACCGGCATGGCGCTCGCGACCTTCCCCGACGGCTCGCTGCCCGAGCCGATCGAGGTGGCCCGCATCGCCTCGAACCTCTTCGCCGCCGGGCAGGAGACCACGGTGCAACTGCTCGGCATCACGCTGCAGCGCATCGCCGACGACCAGGAGCTGCAGCAGCTGTTGCGCGAACAGCCGAACCTCATCTCGGCCTTCATCGAGGAGACGCTGCGCATCGAGGCGCCGATCAAGGGCTCGTTCCGGCTGGTGAAGCGGGCGACCGAGCTCGGCGGGCTGCAGCTCGCCCCCGGAACCAACGTGATGCTGCTGCACGGCGCGGCCGGCCGCGACACCCGGCTCTTCGAGAACCCCGGGGAGTTCGACGTGAAGCGCGCGAACGCCCGTCAGCACCTCGCCTTCGGCCGCGGCATCCACACCTGCCCCGGTGCACCGCTGGCCCGCGCCGAGGCCGTGTTCTCGATCCGGCGCATCCTGGAGCGCACCTCGAGCATCACGATCGACGAGGAGCACCATGGCCCGGCCGGGGCGCGCGAGTGGGACCTCATGCGCAGCTACAAGTTCCGCGGTCACACCCACCTGTACCTGAAGTACACCCCGGCGGAGCCGTGATGGCCGAGCACCTCACGGTCGACGGCGACCGCTGCATGGGCTCGGGCCAGTGCACGTTCTATGCGCCGAACACCTTCGACCTCGACGACCTGAGCATCGCCTACGTCACCGACGAGCACGGCGACCCCGACGACAAAGTGCAGATGGCGATCGACGTCTGCCCGACCCGCGCGATCGCCCGGGCTGCGGCCGGCCAAGGAGAATCCGCATGACCACCACGACCGAAGCTCTGGTGTCGGAGCCCGTTCCCGACCTCGACAGCGACAGCCCGCTCGCCGCGTTCCCCGAGGGGCCCCGCCTGGTCGGCACCCGCTGCGACGTCTGCGGCGTCACCATGATCGGCAGCCGGGTGGTCTGCAGTTCGTGCGTGAGCCGCGAGGTGTCGGCGCTCGCCCTGCCGACCACCGGCGAGTTGTATTCGTTCACCCGGCTGCACGGCCGCGGCGGCGACATCCGGCCGCTCGGCTACGTCGACCTCGACGGGGTCGGCGTGCGCACGCTCACCGATCTGCGTGAGACCTCGCCCTTGGTTCCGGGCATGCGGGTCGAACTCGGCGTCGACGGCGACGACTGGTTTTTCGCGCCGGCATCCGGCGTGTGACAGAGAGAAGCCCCATGTCCACAGATGTGTTCGTCATCGCAGCCGCGATGATCCCCTTCGGCAAGCACCGCAGTTCCTCCTATGTGGGGCTCGCCGTTCCGCCCCTGATCGACGCGATGAAGGGCGCCGGCATCGAGAAGAGCGACGTGGATGCGGTCTACGTGGGCCACTCCTACGGCGGCATGATGACCGGTCAGCGCATCTGCAAGGAGATCGGTCTCGGCACCGTGCCGACCGTGAACGTCGACAACGCGTGCTCGAGCGGTGCGACCGCCATCCACGAGGCGACGACCGCGATCGCGGAGGGCTTGATCGATGTGGCCGTGGTGATCGGCGTCGAGAAGCTCACCCAGTTCGGCGGCGGGGCTCTGCCGCTCTCGCCCGAAGACCGTGAGGTGAAGCAGGGCATCATCATGCCGGCGGTTTACGCGATGCGCGCCACCCGCTACCTGCACGACTTCGAGGCGACGTCCGAAGACCTCGCCCTGGTGAGCGTCAAAGCGCGGCGCCATGGGGCGCTCAACCCCTTCGCGCAGTTCCGCACGGAAGTCACTCTCGACGAAGTGCTGAATTCCCGTGCGGTGGCCGACCCGCTCACGCTGCTCATGTGCTGCCCGACCGGCGACGGCGCGGCGGTCGTGATCCTCGTCTCCGAGCGGGCGCGCCACAAGCTCGGCGCGACGAGCGCCATGCGGGTGGCGGCATCCGTTCTGCACTCGGGGCACGTCGAGGAGGGCTTCCGCGACATGACGAAACCCGAGATCACCTACGACTCGGCGCGCGACGCCTACGCGGAGGCCGGCATCGAGCCCAAGGACCTCGACATGATCGAGTGCCACGACGCCTTCTCGATCGCCGAACTGGTCTACTACGAAGCCCTCGGTCTCGCCGAGCACGGTCACGCCGTCGACCTGCTGCGTGACGGCCGCACCACGTTCGGGGGCGACGTCGTCGTCAACCCCAGCGGTGGGCTCCTCGCCAAGGGGCATCCGGTGGGAGCGAGCGGGGTGGCCCAGGCGGCCGAGGCGTTCTGGCAGCTCACGGGCGAGGCCGGTGCGCGCCAGATCGAGAACGCCCGCTGGGCGCTCACCCACGTCACCGGGGGCGGCACCGCCGGCCTCGACCACGGCGCCTGCACCATCCACATCTTCGAGGCGGCATGACCGGCCCGGAGCGGCCGCCGCTGGAGGGGGTGCGGATCGTCGACCTCACGACGTTCCTCTCGGGCCCGTCGGCCACTCAGCTGCTCGGCGATCTCGGCGCCGAGGTCATCAAGGTGGAATCGCTCGACGGCGACTCGAGCCGCGCGATCGCCGGCCCCGAGGTCGCGGGTCAGAGCGCCTACTTCCTGGCGAACAACCGCAACAAGCGCAGCATCGCCATCGACCTCAAGTCGGCCCAGGGACTCGACATCATGAAGCGCCTGATCGCCGGCGCCGACGTCGTGATCGAGAACTTCCGCCCCGGTGTCTGCGCACGCTTGGGCATCGACCCTGAGGCCGTCACGGCCGAGCATCCGGCCCTAGTCTGGGCCTCGATCAGCGGGTTCGGCCAGCAGGGGCCGCTTCGGGAGAAGCCGGCCTACGACATGGTGGTGCAAGCGCTGAGCGGTGTGATGAGCCTCACCGGGCATCCGGGTGCGCCGGCAGCGCGACTCGGCATCCCGGCCGGCGACGTGGTCGCGGGACTCTACGCCGTGATCGGAGTGGTGTCGGCGCTCAGGGCCCGCTCCGAGACGGGCCGCGGCCGCATCGTCGACGTCTCGATGCTCGGCGGCCAGCTGGCGATGCTCTCGTATCAGGCGCTCTACACGTTCATCAACCAGGTCGCTCCGGGCCCGCAAGGCGCCGGGCACGACTCGATCGCCACCTACCGATCCTTCCAGGGGGCGGACGGGCGCGAATTCGTGGTGACGGCGAACACGCCGCGCATGTGGCAGGCCCTGTGCCGCACGCTCGGGCTCGATGACCTCATCACCGATGAACGGTTCGTGGATGCCGCGAGCCGCTTGCACAATCGCGAAGCGCTCTGGGAGCTGCTCGAGGGCCGGTTCGCCGAGTCCAGTGCCGCGGACTGGGTCAGACGTCTCTCGGCCGTCCAGGTGCCGGTGGCCCCGGTGAAAGACGTGCTCGAGGCGCTCACCGATGCCCGCGCCGCGGACGACGGGTCGATCATCACCGTCGGGAACGGCGGCGCCGGCGGAGCCGAGTTCGAGAACGTGGCGACGCCCATCCGCTTCGTCGCGACCGCGGAGGTGGAGTCGCACTATCCGCCGCTGCTCGGTGAGCACACCGTCGACATCCTGGTTCACGATCTCGGGCTCAGCCCGAGCGACGTCGACGCGCTGATCGTCGATCGCGTGGTCGCGGCGGCCGGAACGTCGACGCCCGCTCGCTCGTCGGCGCCCGCGGGCGTCGGCCAACCGGGATAGCGCGATGGCGTCGGACGAGACCGGGGGTTTCCTCCGCTGGGCGGTGCGCGAGTCGCTGCAGCGCTACGTGACCGTGATCTCGCGCGGCACCATCACGGTCGACGGCGGTGCGACCGTCGACGATGACGGCGTGTTCGCGTTCCCGGTGCGCGAGGTGGTGCGCGGCGACGGCGAGTGGGCGGTGTCGTGCGGTGGTGCGGTGCGCCTGACGGCGCACAACGGGTTGCTCGACATCCGCATCGCGGAGCCGGAGTTCGTGCTCGGCGCGGTCGGCGGCATCGTGCTCGCGCGCACCGACGACCACGGCACGATCATCCCCGTTGCGGCGACCCCGCCTGTCGACGCGGTGCAGACGGCCGAGGGCCTGGCCTGGGCGGGCGTGCCGGCCGAGCTGCTCGAGACGGCGGTGGAGTTGTTCGGTGGCGTCTACCCCGCCGGCACCGAGCTCGCCCCGCTGACGATCTCGGTGCCCCGCGGGATCTCAGTCCGCCACGAGTGACAGCGCGCGGCTCGGGCAGACCTCCACGGCCTCCCGCACCGCGGCGAGCGCGGCGCCGGGCTCGGGTGAATCGTCGAGCACCACGACTTTGCCGTCGTCGTCTTGATCGAATGACTCGGGAGCGGAGAAGACGCACTGGCCCGCCCCGATGCAGACCGTGCGGCTGGCGATGATCTTCATGCTCACCACGCCAGGGGGAGTTCGTAGAGGCCGAAGTTGCCGTGCTCCTTGAAGCGCAGTTGCGACACGGGGACGGTGAGCCTCAGGTTCGGCAGCCGGTCGATGATGCGCTGCAGCACCACCTCCAGCTCGAGCCGCGCCACGTTCTGGCCCAGGCACTGGTGCGGCCCGAAGCCGAAGGCGACGTGGTTGCGCGCCCCGCGGCTGAAGTCGATGCGGTCGGGCTCGGGGAACACCTCGGGATCGCGGTTGGCCGTGTTGGTGAGCGCCCACACGGTGGAGCCGGCGGGGATGGTGACCCCGTGCACGTCGAGGTCTTCGGTGGCCAGACGCAGGCCGCCCACCTCGGCGATCGTGAAGTAGCGCAGCAGCTCCTCGACCGCCTTCGGCAGGATGGCCGGGTCGTCGCGCAGCTGCTGCAGCAGTTCGGGCTGGTCGAGCAGGGTCATCACGGCGAGCGAGATCATGTTGCTGGTGGTCTCGTGGCCCGCGATCAGCAGCAGGAACCCGAGGCCGATCGCCTCGTCGCGGGTGGCGCCGGCGGCGAGCTGACGGCTCAGGATGTCGACACCGGGGGTGTCGAGCCGGGCATCGACCAGCGTGGCGATGTACTCCCGGATGGCGGCCGTGGCCGCCGTGCGTTCTTCGGGAGTGGCTCGCTGATCGGTGTAGATGGCGCTGTTGGTCTGGAAGAAGTGGTGGTCTTCGTAGGGCACGCCGAGCAGCTCGCCGATCACCATCGACGGCAGGGGCAGCGCGAGCGCCTCGACCAGGTCGCCCTCGTGAGGGCCGGCCAGCATGGCGTCGATCGCCTCGTCGACGATCTGCTCGATGCGCGGGCGTAGCGCGGCCACCTTCTTCACCGTGAACTCGCCCATCACCCGGCCGCGGATGAGGCTGTGGCGAGGCGGGTCCATCGCGATGATCTGCCCCTGGATGGTGCCGGGGGAGTAGGCGGCATGAGCCGGATGATCGGGCTTGGAGCGGTCGGAGCTGAAGCGGAAGTCGCTCAGCACGGCCCGCACGTCGTCGTACTTCGTGATGGCCCAGACGCCCCGCCCCCGGCCCGCCCAGTCGAGCAGGGCGACCGGATTGGTCGACTGCAGTTCGCGGTGCTGCTCGGGCGGCCCATAGGGCTCGGTGCGGGCGTCGTCGAAGTCTGTCTTCAGCATTGAAGGCTCTCCCTCTGGTGGGAAACAACCCACGTCGTGGTAAGGTTTTTGGGCCACATGGCTTAGTAATCAGTTTAGCCGCGCACCGCGCACTTGACGAGACCTAGGCACCAATTTCCATCGCACGAAGATGTTCGGGAGAGAAAAACATGGCTTTTGTCGTCACCCAGGCGTGTATCGACGTCAAGGATCGCAGCTGCATCCAAGTCTGCCCCGCTGACTGCCTCTACGAGGGCGAGCGGATGATGTACATCAACCCGGAGCAGTGCATCAACTGCGGAGCGTGCGAGCCCGTGTGCCCCACCGAGGCGATCCGCTTCGACGAAGAGGTCGAGGGCGAAGACGAGATCTTTTTAGACATCAATGCTCAATTCTTCGAGGCTCTCGGCCCCGTGAAGGGCGGGCGCAAGATGGGCAAGATCGAGCACGACGCCGACTACGTGTCCGAGCTGCCCCGCGCCTGACTCCTGGTCACCGCACCGGGGCGCGCTCGGGCGGAACCGGCTCGGGCGAGACGGGCTCGGGCGCCAACGGTTCGATGGTCTCGCCGAGCGGCACCGCGGGCACGAGCAGCAGCGCCGCCGCCGCCGCGAGCGCGACCGGCACCATCAGCAGGTAGGCCGACTGCATCGAGAGCCCCTGCAGGAACAGCGCCCCCACGAGGGCGGTGCCGAACATGCCGCCCACCTGCCGGAACAGACTGGTGGCCGCCGTCGCGACGCCCACGATCGCGTGCGGGAAGGCGTTCTGCACCACGATGACGATGTTGCTGAAGCATCCGCCGAGTCCGAGGCCCACCACCCCGCCCGCCACGGCCGCGGTGGTCAGCGTCGGGTCGTCGGGCAGGGCGGCGAGGGTGGCCGGCGCCACGGCCACCACGAGTGCACTGATGACCAGCACGAGCTTGTAGCGGCCCGTGCGGGCCACGATCTGGCCCGACGCGGTCGAGGCAAGCAGGCTGCCGATGGCCATCGGGATCATCGCGAGACCGGCCGCCGAGGGACTCGCTCCGAGCTGGGCCTGCACGAACGTGGGCAGGTAGCCCAAGAAGCTGAACATCACGACGGCGATGCCCATCGACGCGAGGCCGGTGACCACGAAGGTGCGGTCGCGAAAGAGCAGTAACGGCAGCACGGGGCTCGGAACGCGCCGCTCCACCAGAGGGAACGCGATCAGGGCGAGCAGGCCGGCCGCGGCGATGCCGATGATGATCGGCGAGTTCCAGGGATGCACCACGCCTCCCCACGTGGTCACGAGGGCGAGCGCCACCGTGATGACCGAGATCAGCACCATGCCGGCGATGTCGACGACGACGCGTCGGCTCGATGCCGGCCGCGGGATGCGCAGCAGCAGGAGCACCCCCAGGCCGGCGAGCACGCCCAGGGGGAGGTTGATCCAGAATCCCCAGCGCCAGCCGGGCCCCTGCGCCAGGAGCCCGCCGACGAACGGTCCGGCCACGCTCGAGGCGGCGAACACGGCGCTCAGGATGCCGGAATAGCGGCCGCGTTGCCGGGCCGGCACGACGTCGGCGATCGCCGCCTGAGGCAGGATGACCAGGCCGCCGCTCCCGGCGCCCTGCAACACCCGGCCGACGATGAGCCATCCCATGTCGGGCGCGAAGGCGCCCACCAGGGACCCGGCGGTGAACAGCGCCACCGCCACGAGCAGCAGAGCCCGGCGCCCGAAGACGTCGCTCAGCTTTCCGAAGATCGGCATCATCGGAATCGACGCCAGGATGAACGCGACGATGACCCACGAGCTCGATGATCCGGCATCGAGCTCGGCGACCATGAGCGGCAGCGCCGGCACGAACAGGTGCTGCGACAGCGACGCGAGCAGGGTGACGAAACCGAGGGCGACGAACAGCAGCACGACCCGCGTGCGCGACGGCGGCGCGGGCACAGGACGAGCCGCGCTGCTCAATTCCATGGGCTCGGCGGCATCCGGTCAGCGAACCGACAGCGACAGCCGGCGGCCGGCCAGCCCTCGCGGCCGGGTGGTGAGGCGTTGTGCCAGGTCGTCGAACGCGCGCGCCGCGGGATCGAAGGGCGCGGCGATGCCGATCGGCAGGCCGGCGTCACCGGCCTCGCGCAACGGCACGCTGAACGGGATCGACCCGAGCAACGGCACCTCGTCGTGGCCGGCCGAGAGCTGTGCGGCCACCGCTGCGCCGCCGCCCGTGCCGAACGGTGCGAACCCGGAACTGTCGGCCGCCATCGTCTCGACGATGCCGATCACCTTCTGCTCGAGCGTGCGGGCCAGCAGGCCGCTGCGCACCGCGACCCCCGAGGCCGCGCGCTGAGGCGTCGTCACGACGAGCACCTCCGAGTGCGGCAGCAGATGCCCGACCGAGATGGCGACGTCTCCCGTGCCGGGCGGCAGGTCGAGGAAGAGCACGTCGAGGTCGCCGAAGTAGACCTCGGTGATGAACTGCTCCACCGTGCGGTGCAGGAGCGGTCCGCGCCACGACACCGCGCTGTTCTCCGACCCCTCGGGCAGGAACATCCCGATCGACACGCCCTTCACGCCGTGGGCCACCGGCGGCAGCACGAGATCGTCGATGCGGGTCGGCCGCACGGCGAAACCGCTGTCGTCGACGAGCCCGAGGAGCGCCGGAATCGAGAACCCGTGCACGTCGGTGTCGACCAGTCCCACCCGCAGCCCGCGGCGGGCGGTGGCCACCGCGAGGTTGGCGGTGACCGTCGATTTGCCCACTCCCCCTTTGCCGCTCGTGACGGCGATCACCCGGGTGAGTGATCCGGGTGTGAACGGCGTGGTCGACCGGGTGCGCCCCGATCGCAGCCGGGCGAGCAGCGCTTCGCGTTCGCCCGTCGACATCACGGTGAGCTCGACGTGCACCCGATCGATGCCGGGAACGGCGGATGCCGCTGCCGTCACCTCGCGCTCGATGCGGTCGGCCATGGGGCAGCCCACGATGGTCAGGGCGATGCCGATCACGGCCCGGCCGTCGGCCACCTCCACCTGGCGCACCATGTCGAGCTCGGCGAGCGACCGCTGGAGTTCCGGATCGACGACCGAGCCAGCTGCCGCGGTGGCCGCGGCCACCAGGTCGTCGACGGAGGTGCTCATGCTGCTCGCTCAGCCCGCGCGGCCGGCGGCGCGCAAGAGCTCGTCGCGGTCGTGCAGCTTGACCCGTTCGCGGCCCACGGCTTCGCCGGCGGCGCGCTCGGCCTCGTCGATGGCCCGCCAGGACAGCCAGTCGACCACGCGCACTCCGCGCGAGTCGAGCAGGCCGTCGACCTCGGTGGCGGATGTCGCCGTGCCGGCACTCCGGAGCTCGTCGGCGTCGGCCAGGATCGATGTGACGGCTTCGAGTGCGCAGCCCCGGTTCGTGCCCACGACGCCGGTGGGTCCGCGCTTGATCCAGCCGGCCACGTAGACGCCCGGAACGCCGACGGCCCGCGAGTCGACATGAGGAACGGTCGCGGTGACCACGTCGAACGGCAGGCCGTCGAGCGCCTTGCCCGCGTAGCCGACCGAGCGCAGCACGAGCTGGGCCTCGACGCTCTCGTGCGGCCCGTCGTCGTCGGGGTCGCTGGTGCGGCCGAGTCGCACGGCCGACACCGCGGCATCTCCGACGAACTCCACCGGTGACCGGTCGAACACGAAGCGGATCGTGCGGTCGCGTCCCTCGGGCGCGCGGTCGGCGGCCTTCTGGAAGCTGGCGAGCAGTCGGCGCGCCGTCGGACTGCCGTCGGCGTGAGCCTGCTGCACCGGATCGAGCTGCAGGTCGGCGGGGTCGACGATGACGTCGGCCGTCTCGACCTCGAGCAGCTCGATGAATTCCTTGTTGGTGAACTTCGCGAACGCCGGGCCGCGCCGGCCCACGACGACGACCTCGCGGATCGTGCTCGCGGCGAACGCGTCGACGATGTGCTCGGGCACGTCGGTGCGGCGCAGCTCCTCGGTCGACCGCACCAGCATCCGCGCCGCGTCGAGCGCCACGTTGCCGACGCCGATCACGATCGCCCGGTCGCCCGTGAGGGTGAAGGCATCGGGAGCGAGATCGGGATGGCCCTGGTACCACGACACGAACTCGCGCACGGCGCTCACGCCGTCGAGGTCTTCGCCCGGCACGCCGAGACGGCGGTCGAGGGGCGCGCCGCTCGCGAACACCACGGCGTGGTAGTGCTCGCGGAGCTCCTCGAGCGAGATGTCACGGCCCACCTCGACGTTCCCGAGGAACCGCACGCCGGGACTGTCTTCGAACACCTCCGAGAACGACGTGGTGATCGACTTGATGCGCGGATGATCGGGAGCCACGCCGTAGCGCACGAGGCCGAACGGAGCCGGCAGGCGTTCGAAGACGTCGACCTCGACCGGGAACCCGGCCTCCTCGGTGAGGAGCTGGGCGCAATAGGCGCCCGACGGTCCGGAGCCGACCACGGCCACGCGCAGAGCACTCATCAGGCGCTCCGGTCGGGCAGGGCGGCGACGACCGCCACGTCGTGATCGATCTTGCCGGCCTTGCGTCCACTCTTGGGGGCGTCGACCTCCTCGAAGAACTGCTCGTTGACCTCGATGAAGCTCTCTTGTTCCGGCGGCAGCTCGGCGTCGTAGAAGATGGCGTCGACGGGGCAGGCCGCGACGCAAGCTCCGCAGTCGATGCAGAGATCCGGGTTGATGTAGGTCATCCGGCCGCCCTCGAAGATGCAGTCGGCCGGGCAGACGGGGATGCAGCTCTTGTCCTGCACGTCGACGCAGGCTTCGGTTACGACGTAGACCATGAAGGATTCCTTCCGTAGCGCTCGGGGCCGATGAGTGTCATGCCAGCTGCCGGAGCTGATCGACGAGGGTTGCGGCAGGGCCACCCGAGGCGAGCAGACGACGGGCCTGGTTGAGTGCTTTCACCCAGTTGACCGTGACCGCACCGCAGGCCACGCCGTGCGCATCCTCGTGGATGACGGCGACCCGCCCCTCGTCGGCCAGGTCGCCGACGACGAAGGAGGCGCCCTCGGGGTCGCGCCAGCCGACGGAGTTCACCTTCCAGTCGTACTGGTCCGACCAGACGTAGTCGGTGGGCGCATAGGGGGCGTCCGCGCCGCCGCCGGAGATGGCCGCGGCGATGTAGCGCGCCTGATCGCCGGCATTCGTCCAGTGCTCGGCGCGCACGTCGACGCCCCGGCCCGGATGCGGCCAGCGCGCCACGTCGCCGATGGCGAACACGTCGTCCGCACCTTCGGCGCGCAGGAAGCCGTCGGTGATCACACCGTTGTCGATGGCCAGGCCGCTGCCGGCCAGCCAGCCGTCGCAGGGCACCGATCCGATGCCCACCACCGCCGTGCCGGCCGAGAGCTCGGTGCCGTCGGCGAGGGTGATCGTCAGGTCGCCGGCGGTGCCGGAGATGCCGGCCACGCCGACCCCGAAGCGGGTCTCGGCGCCGTTCCGCCGATGGAGGCCAACGAGCACGTCGGCGATCTCGGGGCCGACCAGGCGCGCCATCGGCTCGGGAACCGGGTCGACCACCACCACCGGGCAGCCGTGGCTGCGCGCGGCCGCGGCGATCTCGGTGCCGATGAAGCCCCCGCCCACCACCACGACCGGCTCACCGAGGGCGAGTCGGCCGGCGATGGCCCGGGAATCGGCGAGGGTGCGGAGCTGGTAGACTCCGGATTCCGGTTGCCACGGTGACGGCCGGGCCACGGCTCCGGTCGCGATCACCAGGGTGTCGTAGACGACCGTGGTGCCGTCGGCCAGGCTCACCGTCTTGCCGGCCGGGTCGAGGGCGACCGCGGCCGACCCCAGACGCAGGTCGATGTCGAGCTCGGCGAGCTCGTCGGCCGACGACAGACGAAGAGCGGCGACCGCCTCGTCGCTCCAGGCGCCCTTCAGCAGATCCTTCGACAGCGGTGGCCGGTCGTAGGGGAGTTCGTCTTCCGCGCCGATCAGCGTGATGGGGGCGGTGTAGCCCAGCGTGCGCAGGGCCAGCGCGGTGCGGGTGCCGGCCAGGGATGCTCCGACCACCACCACGTGGCCCCGGGAGTCGACTCCGCTCATCGTTCGAATCCTCACTTCGTCGTCAAGGTGTGCGAACGCTATAACTCACTGTTCTTTTGAACGGAACGAGCGAGCGCTATAACGCAACACCTCAGTATGTTCCGAGACATGGATCACTGTCAACACGCCTGGTGCCGGGCGGGATCAGGCGTGGGTCGCGTCGTTGTCGCCGTTCCTCGTGCCGCTGATGTAGCCCGACAGCCGTGCCGCCGACTGGCGCACGAGCGTGGCGAGGGAGGTCGAGTGCGCGGCGTTGAAGCGCGACTCCGGAAGCGAGACGCCGGTGACGCCGACGACGCCCGACGGACCGAACACCGGCGCGGCGATGGCGATCGCGCCTTCGATGCGCTCGCCGTGCGTGATGGCGTATCCCTCCTCGCGCACGGCCGCCAGGCGGGCCGTCAGGCTCTCCGCGTCGACCAGGGTGCGATCGGTCTGAGCCGCGAGCGGGGCGGTGATGACCGCCTGTTGCACGGCCTCGGGCACGAACGCGAGGATGGCGATGCCACTCGCTCCGGCGTGCAACGGCAGCCACTCGCGCACCGGCAGGGTGTAGCGGAGCGGATGGGGCGATTCCACCGTGAGCGTGAACATCATCTGCCGGCGCTGCTCGTTGTAGACGCCGAAGAACGACGACTCGCCGGTCTGCTCGGTGAGGTCGTCGAGGGTGTCGGAGGCCAGCTCCTGCAGCGGGAACCGGTTGCTGGTCGTCCAGGCCAGTCGCAAGAACTCCAGGCCCAGCCGGTAGGCGCCCGCGGGCGTGCGGCTGACCAGCCCGAGCTTCTCGAGATCGGTGATCAGCCGGTGCACGGTGCTGGGGCTGATGCCCAGCCGGCCGGCCAGTTCGCGCACGCCGTGCGTGTCCTGGTCGCTGTCCACCATGAGGGTGAGCAATTCGATGCCGCGCGCGAGGGGCTGGCGGCGCCGAGCCTCGATGGCATCCGGTCCGGCCTCGACGTCGTCGGCGGCATCCGTTCTCGTCTCGCTCATCGGGTATCTCTTTCCTCTCGACGGCGGGCACGGCGCCTTGACAAGCGCGAGCCGTGCGGACATTCTTATTCGCGACGTAACAGAACACCTGTTCCGTTCTAGAAAACGGTAGTGCACTGCGCGTTGTCACGCGACGCTCCTCACGCACCGTGACCGATGAGGAAGCGAGGACGCCCCCCATGGCTGTGGCGTATATTACTCGACCACGACGTCAGGCGTCGCTGTGAGCGGCGACGGGCGGGTCGCCCTGGTGACGGGCGGATCGGCGGGCATCGGTTATGCGATCGCCGAGCGCCTGTCGGATGACGGCTTCCGCGTGGCCGTGATCAGCAGCGGTGAGGGCGGCGCGGAGACGGCCGCCGCGACGCTGTCGGAGGATGGCGCGGTGGTGCGGGGCTACCGCGCCGACGTCAGCGACCGGGCCCAGGTCGACGCGGCGATCGCCGCCGTGCGCTCCGAGCTGGGGCCGATCTCGGTGATCGTGGCCAACGCGGCCATCGCCCCTCAGCATCCGTTCCTCGAGATGACTCAGGAGCAGTGGGACACCACGATCGCGATCAACCTGACCGGCACCTTCAACACGGTGCAGGCGGCGCTGGGCGACCTTGTCGACGCCGGCTGGGGGAGGGTCGTGCTCATCTCGTCGTCGAGTGCTCAGCGCGGAGCCCCTCGCATGGCGCACTATGCCGCCTCGAAGGGCGGCCAGCTGTCGATGACCAAAGCGCTCGCCGTCGAGTTCGCCGGCGTGGGCATCACGGTCAACAGCGTGGTGCCGTCGTCGGTGGAGTCGCGCAGCGTGCAGCGCAAGCAGGAGGCGGGCGCCATGCCGTCGGCCGAGGCGATGGCGAAGTACATCCCGGTGGGCCGGATGGGCCGGGGAGAAGACATCGCCGCGGCGGTCTCCTACCTCGTCTCCGACGGCGCTTCGTATGTCACCGGCCAGACGATCAGTGTGAACGGCGGCTCGTTCATCGGCTGAGCTCGGGAGCCCGACCGACAGACCGAACGAACCGAGCCCGATGAGAGGACCAGACGTGACCGACGCCCGAATTCAGCCGATCCCCGCCGCGGAGTGGAGTGACGAGATGTGGGATGCCATCTCGGTGATCGGCGCCAAGCGGCCGGAACCCGGCACGCCGCCCGGCCCGAGCTCGAACATCCTCGGCATCTACGCCAACCATCCGCCGTTCGTCACCGGGTGGATGCCGTTCTCGAGCTACCTCAAGCACTCGAGCCTCACCGACCGGGTGCGCGAGATCGCGATCATCCGCACCACCTGGCTCGACGGAGGGGAGTACGAGTGGGCCCAGCACCGGCGGCTCGGCAAGAGCGCCGGACTGACCGACGCCGAGATCGACGCGCTCTCCGACGGGGAGCCGGTGGAGTGGTCCGACGCGGATGCCGTGGCCATCGAGGCCATCGACGAACTCGTGCGCGACCGCCTGATCTCCGACCCGACCTGGGCCGAACTGGCTCGGCACTTCTCGAAGCCCCAGTTGATCGATTTCGTCTTCATGGTGGCCACCTACGACATGCACTGTCTCGCCTTCAACTCGCTCGGGCTTCAGCTCGACCCAGGACTCGTGGGTTTTCCGGCGAGTCATCCTCGCGGAGGGGCCTCGGGCTGACGGGCCGTGGCCGCGCGGAGCCATTAGGTTATGACTCATGACCCCGCCGCCCGCGCCATCCCCCAGCCGCCCGGTCACCCGGGTGCCCGGCGAGCGACCCAACGCCCGGGGTGAGGCGACGAGGCAACGCATCCTCGGTGAAGCGGAGCGGCTCTTCGCCGAACGGGGCATCGAGGCCGTGCCGTTGCGGGACATCGGCATGGCTGCCGGTCAGCGCAACCACGCCGCGGTGCAATACCATTTCGGTGACCGCATGCAGTTGATCCAGGAGATCGTCGAGTTCCGCGGCGGCGCGAGCGATGAGCGGCGTGCCACGATGGTCGCCGACCTCATGTTCACGGGCACTCCGCCCGGCGTGACCGACATCATCGGCGCCTTCGTGCGCCCACTGGCCATGCACCTGCAGGAGGACAACCACTATCTGGGATTCCTCTCGCGCTTCATCACCGAAGAGGGCGGCTACGAGGCGCTCGGAGACCGGGGCACGCACGCGGGCGCCTCGGTCGTGACACTGCGCGCTCTTCTCACCCGCATCGTGCCCGAGGTGCCCGAGAAGGTTCTCGACGAGAGATGGTGGGTCACGCTCACGAGCGCGGTGCACACCCTGGCGCGCTACCAGTCGGCCCAGCGCAAACGCGAGCACCTGCCGGCGCAGGTCGACGTGCTGATCGACGATCTCGTGGCCTATCTGAGCGCCGGCATCGTGGCTCCGGTCGTCGAGGGCGACCCGCGCCTGGGCTGAGGCTGGGAAGCCGGCCGCGGCGGGTGTTGTAGAGTAGAGCCATCAAGGGGAGTACTCCCACCCGCGATCGGCTCGTCAATACGGATGCTCCGCAGCATCCCGGGTCATCGGTCCGGCTTCGGCCGGGTGGAGGAGACCTTGGCGTCATTCGCTACGCCGAGCCCTTTGGAGTTCCCCCGTGCAGGTCACACCCCTGATCTGGATCGTCACCATCGCCGTCACGATCCTGTTCTTCGTCTACGAGTTCTTCGCCCACGTGCGGAAGCCGCACGAGCCGACGATCGCCGAGTCGGCCCGCTGGTCGGCGTTCTACATCGGGCTCGCGGTGCTGTTCGGCGTGGGTATCGGCGTGGTGTCGGGGTGGACCTACGGCGGCGAGTACTTCGCCGGCTACCTCACCGAGAAGGCGCTGTCGATCGACAACCTGTTCGTCTTCCTGCTCGTGATGACGGGCTTCGCGGTGCCGAAGATCTACCAGCAGAAGGTGCTGATGATCGGCATCGTGATCGCGCTCATCCTGCGCGGCGGATTCATCGCCGCCGGTTCGACCCTGATCGAGAACTTCTCCTGGATCTTCTACCTGTTCGGCGCACTGCTGCTCTTCCTGGCCTACCGACAGGCGTTCTCGAGCCATGAGTCCGACCCGGCGAACGGGCGATTCATGGGCTTCGTGCGGCGCCACCTCCCGGTGGCCGACGAGTACCACGGCGACAAGCTGACGGTGAAGAAGGGCCGCACGCGGTTCGTCACGCCCATGCTGCTGACCATCATCGCGATCGGCTTCATCGACCTCGTCTTCGCGGTCGACTCCATCCCCGCCATCTACGGACTCACCAACGAGGCCTACATCGTGTTCACGGCCAACGCGTTCGCGCTGATGGGGCTGCGGCAGCTGTTCTTCTTGATCGGTGGACTGCTCGAACGCCTGGTCTACCTGTCGCAGGGCCTTGCCGTGATCCTCGCCTTCATCGGCGTGAAGCTCGTGTTCCACGCGCTGCACGTGAACGAGCTGCCGTTCGTGAATGGCGGCGAGCCGGTGCTCTGGGTGCCCGAGATCCCGATCTGGTTCTCGCTCGCCTTCATCGGCGCGACCATCGCCGTGGCCACGATCGCGAGCCTCGCGAAGACCCGCGGAGACGAACGCAAGCGGGCGATCGAGCCCGTGGAGACCACCTCGACGAAAGGATCCCTGTGAGCACCATCAACCGACTTCTCGGCCTGGCGAAGAAGGCCCTCGACGCGTCCGGCGCCGGCGCGAGCGGTGGCGGCGCGCATCCGACCTCCCGTGCGGCCGACCGCTACAGTGCGCCGGTGCGCGGTGCCGACCAGCGTGGTGCCGACCAGCGCGGTGCCGACCAGCGCGGTGCCGACCGAAGCGGTGCCGATCTGACGGCGGCCGACCGCGCCGCGATCGCGCGCTACGACTATCTCGTGCAGACCGCCGACCCGCACCAGCTCGAGCTCGTGCACCGCGAGGCGTTCGCGCGGCTGACCCCCGCACAACGCCAGCAGGTGGAGCAACGGATGCGCGAGGAGCTCCCCGAGCACGAACGGCCGCACTCCGCCGGAGTCGACGATCTGGCGCGCACCGCGACCCGGGCCGAGATGGGCCGGCCGGGGCGCCTGCGCGGGCTGCTGGCTCGGGCGGGATCGCACGCACCGGTGGGTCGTGGAGCCGGCGGTGGAGCCGGTCGCGGCGCCGGCGCCGGAGCGGGCCTCGCGGCCGGTGGCGCTGTTGCCGGGGCAGGCCTGGCGGCCGGCGGCGTGCTCGCGGCGGTGGCCGGCGGCGCCGTCGTCAGCTCGGTGGCGGCACCGTTGCTGGCCGAGGCCGCGAACCTCGGTGTCGACTTCGACGCCCTCGCCTCGTCGATCGACGTGGAGGCACTCGGTGCGGGTCTCGGTGACCTGAGCGGCGGAGCGGGCGAGGCCCTCGGCGGGCTCGGCGAGCAGGTGGGCGGCTTCGGCGAGCAGCTGACCGGCCTCGGCCAGCAGGTCGGCGGGCTCGGCGAGCGGTTCGGCATTCCGGGGCTCGGCGACCTGTTCAACCGCTGACGCGAGGGCCCTCGATCACGAGGGCCCGCCCCGCGCCTGACATGATGGTTCGATGAGCGAGACGGGGCGGCTGCCGGCCAGCGCGGGGGCGCGGATGTCGCGCACGATCCTCGTCGGGTTCCTCGGCTCGGTCGTGCGCACGATGGGCAACTGGATGCCGATCGCGGGCGCCGTAGACCTAATGGGCCGCTGCGGTCTCGACGAGTCGAGCGTGCGCACCGCCATCTTCCGGCTCAAGCAGCGCGGCTGGCTGGTGCCGGAGACCCGGGCTCGCGCCAAAGGCTACCTGCTCACCGATCTCGCCCTCGAGTCGCTGGCGGCCGGCGACGAGATCGTCTGGCACGCCCGTCAGGCGGCCGACCTCGACGAGGGCTGGTGCATCGTGAACTTCTCGGTGCCCGAGTCGGCGCGGGCGAAGCGGCACAAACTGCGTGCCCACCTCGCCTCGCTCGGGTTCGGCAACATCGGCTCCGGCGTGTGGATCGCGCCGGCCCGCATGCTCGACGCCGCCAAGCGCGCGATCGACGAACTCGAGCTCACCGCGCAATCGGCCGTCTTCGTCGGCGACTATGTCGCCGGTCAAGATCTCGATGCGCTGCTCTCGAGCGGCTGGGACCTCGCCGAGATCGACCGCCGCTATCGCGAGTTCATCGAAGCCCACGCCGGCGAGGCCGACCGCATCGAGGCTGCGGTGGGCGCTGATGGCTCAGGGGGCGCTAGCGGCTCAGCGGGCGCTGACGGCTCCGGGGACATCGACGGCGAGCAGGCGTTCGTGGCCTACATCACGGTGATCAACGAGTGGCGCAAGCTGCCGTTCCGCGATCCCGGTCTGCCGCGGGAGGTGCTGGCCGCCGACTGGCCGGCGCCGGCGGCCGGGCTGCTGTTCGAGCGCCTGGTGACGCTGCTGGAGGGTCGGGCGCTAGCGTACGCCGCCGCGCAGTGGCCCGCGGCCACCACCACCGCCGCCACCGACTGACCCGCTGGGAGCGGCGACGCCCGGCCGGTCAGGAGGGCAGAACCGCGACGCCCTTGATCTCGATCAGCGCTTCGGGCTGCCAGAGCGCCGTGATGCCGATGCCTGCCATGGCAGGGTAATGCGAGCCCGCCAGCTCGCGCCAGATGCGGCCGATCTCACGGCCGTGCGCCTGGTAGTCGGGCACGTCGGTGAGATAGATCGTGACCTCGACCAGGTCGTCGGGCGATCCGCCGGCGTGCTCGAGCGTGGCCAGCACGTTCGAGAAGGCCTGGCGGAACTGCTCCACGATGCCACCCTCGACGATCGTGCCGTCGGCGCCCATGGCGGTCTGCCCGCCGAGGTAGACGGTCGACCCGACCTTGATGCCGTGCGCGTAGCCCGACGGTTTGGGCAGGGACGGCGGGTTGATCGTCTGCTTGGTCATGTGGTGCCTCCAGAGGCGGTCGAGACGGTCGAAGTGCTGGGGTCGGCCGGGGTGCCCGGGTGGGCAGCCGCGCCGGGGGGAAGCCGGATCATGCCCTCTTGCGCCACCGAGGCCAGCAGGTGCCCTCGGGCGTCGAAGAACGACCCCGACACCAGGGCGCGATTGCTCTGCATCGACTGCGCCTGCTGCGTGTAGAGCACCCACTCGTCGGCGCGGCCGTCGCGGTGGAACCACATCGCGTGATCGAGGCTCGCGGTGGAGAGCCCGGCGGCCGCCCACGGCGTGGAGACCGATCGCAGGGCGCTCTCGAGGATCGTGTAGTCGCAGACGTACGCCAGGGCGAGTCGATGCAGGTCGAGGTCGTCGGGCAGCGGCGAGAACGACTTCACCCACACGGCCTGGTGCGCCACGGCGGCGCCCTCGACGTCGACATAGACCGGCGACGGCACGTGCCGCATGTCGAAGCTGCGGCCCTCGGCCCAGTAACGGGCCGCGGCCCCCTCGACGCCCGCGAGCACCTCGGCCGAGGAGGGCAGGGACTCCGGATCGGGCACGTCGTCGGGCATGCCGATCTGGATACCCGGTCCGTTCTCCGGCACCTGGAACGAGACCGTCGCGAGGAACGCGGTCTTTCCGTTCTGGCGCCCGGTCACCGTGCGGGTCGAGTAGCCGCGCCCGTCGCGCACCCGGTCGACCGTGTACTCCACCTCGCTGTCGACGTCGACGGGCCGCAGAAAATGGCCGTGCATCGAGTTGACCCGGCGGTCGGGCCCGGCGGTCGCGATCGCCGAGGCGAGAGCCTGCGCCACCATGTCTCCGCCGTAGGCCTTCGGCCACGGGCAGTACTGCGTGCGGGCGGTGAACCGGTCATCGGGCTCGGCCGTGAGCTCGACGGCGGCGAGGAACGGAGCGCTGGTCGTCATGCGCGGCGGAAGCCCTCGAGGGTCGAGTCGTCGACGTCGTCGAGGTTCACCACGATGTTTTCGGGCGTGCGGGTGGTGAGCCAGACCAGCTCTTCGTCGACGCTCATGTTGGCTTCGACGTGCGGCATGAACGGGGGCACGAAGACCCAGTCGCCCTGGGTCATGTCGAGCCACTCCGAGAAGCCCTCGCCGAAGTAGATGCGGGCGGTGCCGCGCAGCACGTAGCCGCCCGTCTCGGCCTCGCCGTGGTGGTGCGGCAGCGAGCGGTAGCCGGGCTCGTTGCTCACCTGGCCGAACCACAGCTTCGTGGCCGGCGTGTGCTGGATGCTCACTCCCGAGACGCGCACGGCGCCCCCGGACTGCCCGGTCTCGCGGTGCTCCTCGCCGCTTCGGGTGACGATCGGAACGACTTCTGCGGTCATGATTACCTCCTCGGCCACGCTAGCAGGGCGCGGCATAGACGACACACTTTCTTTTCGCTCGTAACGAATGTGAGCTTTTTGCGCGAGCGACTACCGCTCACGGGGTCTGGGCCCGCCGTCGCGCCCGCAACCCCGAGCGATATTGCTTGGGCACCGTGCGATCGCGGTAGCCGAGGTCGAGGGCGGCATTGAGCGTCCAGTACGGATCGACGAGATGCGGTCGCGACAGCAGACAGAGATCGGCACGGCCGGCCACGAGGATGGTGTTGACGTCGTCGATCGAGCTCACCGCGCCCACGGTCATCGTCGGGATGCCGACCTCGAGCCGGATGCGGTCGCTGAACGGGGTCTGGTAAAGCCTCCCGTACTCAGGCTTGGCCTCGGTGCTGGTCTGCCCGGTCGAGACGTCGATGATGTCGCAGCCGTGCTGCTTGAGCGCCTCAGCGAGGGCCACGGCGTCGTCTCCGTCGAAACCGCCGTCGACCCAGTCGGTGGCGCTGATGCGCACGCTGATGGGCTTGTCGTCTGGCCAGACCTCCCGCACGGCATCGAAGACCTCGAGCGCCAGGCGGTTGCGGCCCTCGCGACTGCCGCCGTACTCGTCGGTGCGTTTGTTCGACAGGGGCGAGAGAAAGCTCGACACCAGGTAGCCGTGCGCGAAGTGCAGTTCGAGGATGTCGAACCCGGCGCGGTCGCCGCGTCGGGCGGCGTCGGCGTGCTCGGCCACGATCCGCGCGATCTCGGCCTGCGTCAGCTCGTGCGGAACCTGTCCGTGGGGCAGGTAGGGAATCGGCGAGGGGCCCACGATCGGCCAGTTGCCGTCATCCAGCGGCTCGTCGATGCCGTCCCACATGAGCTTCGTGCTGCCCTTGCGGCCGGAGTGGCCGATCTGCAGGCCGATCTTGGCCGAGCTGCTCTCGTGCACGAAGTCGACGACGCGCTTCCAGGCGAGCTGCTGCTCGTCGTTCCAGAGGCCCGGGCAGCCGGGCGTGATGCGCCCCTCGGGCGACACGCAGGTCATCTCGGTGAAGACCAGCCCGGCGCCGCCGACGGCACGCGAGCCCAGGTGCACGAGGTGCCAGTCGGTGGGAACACCGTCGACCGCCGAGTACTGGGCGGTGGGCGACACCACGACGCGGTTCTTCACCTCGAGACCGCGCAGTCGGAACGGGAAGAACATCGGCGGAGTGCCCGGGGCGGCTTCGTAACCGCGCTCGGCCTGGTCGGCGGTGAACCACTCGTCGACGCGCGCCATGTAGAGCGGGTCGCGCACGCGCAGGTTGTCGTAGGTGATGCGCTGGCTGCGGGTGAGCAGCTGGAAGACGAACTGCTGCGGGGGCAGGCTGACGTAGCGGTGGATGTTCTCGAACCAGCCCAGGCTCGTCATCGCCGACCGGCGGAGCGAGGCGGCGACCGGGCGGCGTGTGTTCTCGTAGCTCACCAGGGCGGCTTCGACGGTGGGCTCGGCGCCGATCGCGCCGACCAGCGCGACCGCGTCCTCCAGCGCCTGCTTGGTGCCGGAGCCGATCGAGAAATGCGCCGTGTGCGCGGCGTCGCCGATGATCACGACGTTGCCGCTGTGCCACCGCTCGTTCGTGACGTCGCGGAAGTTCAGCCAGTTGGAGTTGTTGCCCTGCAGCCGGTGACCCTGCAGGTAGTCGGCGAAGACGGCTTCGCAGAAGGCCAGGGCCGCGGCATCCGTCTGCCCGGGAACGGATGCCGATCGGTCGAGCCCGGCTCGGCGCCAGGTGTCGGGGTCGGTCTCGACGAGGAAGGTCGAGCTCGACTCGCCGTAGGGGTAGATGTGCGCCCAGAACATGCCGTAGGGGGTGTCGACGAACACGAAGGTGAAGCAGTCGACCGGGCGGTCGGTGCCGAACCAGGCGTATTTGAACGGGCGCACCTCGACGCTCTCGCCGAACTCCGCGGCCATCGCGGTGCGGGTGCGGCTGTTCACGCCGTCGGAGGCGATCACGAGATCGTGGGTGAGACTCAGCTCGGCGGCATCCGGGGCCTGCGTGTCGTGGCGCAGCGTCACGCCCAGCTCGAGCGCCCGTTCGGCCAGCACCAGCAGCAGCTCCTTGCGGCTGAGGGCGGCGAAGGCGTGGCCGTCGGAGCGCTCCCGGTAGCCCTTGAAGTCGACGTCCATCGCGCTCCACTTGCGCCACAGCTGTTCGATGCGCTCGAAGCTCACCGGATCGGCCTCCCGCAGTCCGCCGAGCGTCTCCTCCGAGAACACGACGCCGAAGCCGAAGGTCTCGTCGATGGAGTTGCGCTCGAAGACCGTGACCTCGTGGGCCGGGTTCTGGAGCTTGAGCAGGATGGCGCTGTAGAGGCCGCCGGGGCCCGCGCCGATGCAGGCGATTCTCATCGTGCGTCGGTTCCGTTCGTCGTGGTCGAAGTGAGGTCGGTGAGGGCGACCGTGTTGCGCAGTTCACCGAGGCCGTGCACCCGGGTGACCAGCTCGTCGCCCGCGGCCAGGTAGACGGCCGGTTCGCGCGCGCTTCCGATGCCGCTCGGGGTGCCCGTGAGCAGCACGTCACCGGGCTGCAGGGTCATGCCGAGACTGAGCTCCTCGAGCAGCACCCCCACCGGGAAGGCCATCGCCGTGGCGGGGGCGTTCTGCAGGGTGACGCCGCTGAGGGTGAGCGACACCGAGAGGGCGGCGACATCCACTTCGTCGCTCGTCGTGATCCAGGGCCCGATCGGCATGGTGCCGTCGATGCTCTTGCCCTTCAGCCACTGACCGCCGTGCCGGCGCTGCAGGTCGCGCTGCGAGACGTCGTTCGCCACGAAGTAGCCGAAGACGTGCGACTCGGCGGTGGCGGCGGTCAGCGAGCGGCCGGGCGAGCCGATCACGAGCGCGATCTCGGCCTCGTAGTCCCACGCCGACGACAGGGCGGGGTCGAACGCGATCGGGTCGTGCGGCCCGATCACGACGCCGGGACCCTTGGTGAAGAACGTCGGATGCTCGGGCAGCTCGGCCGGGCCCTGGCCGCCGCCCTTGCCGAGCGATTCGAAGAAGTGGTCGGAGTAGTTCCAGCCGGTGCACAGGATGTCGCGGTTGAAGCGCGTGAGCGGCGCGAGCCATTCGACCTCGGCGCGGTCGACCGCCTCGGCGGTCGGCGACAGCACCTCGACCAGGTGCAGCGCCGCCTCGAGGCCGAGCCGCACGAGATCGTCGATCGTGGGAGCGTCGGGGCCGAGCACGAGCACGGCCTCGTCAGTCACCACCGCGGTGCGGATGCCGCCGGACACCCGCACCCGAGCGAGCCGCATCTCAGCAGCTGCGATCGGTGAGGTGCTCGTAGACGAGCCCGAGGTCGCCGACGGCGATGCCGATCGCGCTGAGGGCGACGCGCACGTTCGCGGTCGAGGAGGGGGCCAGGTCGGCCGCCTCGAGCGTCTTCAGCTGCTCGTAGACGCCGAGCAGCATCGTCTCCTGCTCGGTGAGGGGGTTGCCGATGAGATCCGTTGGCATGTCGTGCTCCTTCTATCGTCGGTTCTCAGCGCAGGTCCTGAAGGCGCTTGGCCTTCAACTCGAAGCGCGGAAGAGTGTTGGCGTCTGCCCGCTCGATGATGAAACGCAGGCCCTCGTGGCCGTCGGCCAGCTCGGTGCCGAGGCGCGTGACGAGGCCGCTCCACTCGTCGTCGGTGACCGAGGCCTTGGGCTCGGCGATGAGGGTGATCTCGTCGCGGATGCCCTCGCGGGTGATCTTCACCTGGAACTCCTCGATCACCGGGAAGGTGCGGATGATCGCCTCCACCGCCCGGGGGTAGACGTTCGTGCCGCGCACGAGCTTCATGTCGTCGACCCGCCCCAGGATGCCGCCCTCGTAGATGTCCCAGGTGCGGCCGTTGGTCGACGTGGTCCAGGGCACCTTCACCACCAGGTCGGAGGTGCGGTACTTGATCAGCGGGATCATGCTGCGGCCGAACGACGTCGTGACGCGCTCGCCGCTCTCGCCGTAGGGCCGTTCGGCGCCCGACTCGGGGTCGATGACCCTTTCGATGAACTGGTCTTCGATGATGTGCGCGCCGCCCGGCTGGTCGTGCGGCTCGAACATGAAGATGGTCGAGATCTCGGTCATGCCGGCCGTGTCGTAGGTCTTCGCGCCCCAGAGGTTCTCGATCAGTGCCTTGGTCTCGGCGATCGATCCCGCGGGCTCGCCCGACAGCACGATCGTGTGCACCTTCGACGCCGCGAGGTCGATGCCGAGCGCTTCCGCCTCCTGGGCGAGCCGGATGGCGTAGGTCGGCGTCGAGGCCACGACGGTCGCGTCGAAGTCGACGATCTGCTTCACGCGGGCCGCGGTGGTCTGCGCCCCGCCCGGGATGGTCATGGCACCGATCTTCTCCAGGCCGTTGTGCAGGCCCCAGAACCCGATGAACGTGCCGTAGCCGAAGGCCACATAGCCGATGTCGGCCGGCCGCACTCCCATGCCCCACAGGGCATACGACCACATCTCGGCCGACCAGGCCCAGTCTTTGCGGGAGTCGAGCGCCCGCAGAGGTGTCTTGCCCGAGGTGCCGCTCGTGGTGTGGAACCGGATGGCGTTCTCGTGGCCTGCCACGGGCAGCTCGCCGTAGGGCGGGAACTCCGTCTGGCTCTGCATCCACTCGTCGCGGGTCAGGAAGGGGATGCGGTCGTAGTCGTCCCAGCTCCTCAACTGGTCAGAGCGGAACCCGGCCCGGGCGAACGACTTCTGGTAGAAGACACTGCGCGCCTCGGCCCACTCGACCACCCGCTGCAGCTTCGCGAACTGAAGGGCCTTCAGGTCGCTGCGCGACATCGTCTCGGTCTTGGGGTTCCAATACGGGCTGTCGTTCATCGGCGGTAAACCTTTCTTCGATTCCGGCGTCATCGGGGAATGAGGGAGCAGGACTCCCATCGACAGTAGGGTTCGTTCGTTTCGGCCAGATTACACCGTAGTTACGATCGTTACTGGCGCGAAATGTTTGCCTACGTACGTAGGCGCGATGCGGCGCGGCTCGGCGCGACTCGACGCCGCGGCCTAGGCCCTGAGCGAGTCGCCGGTGCCCGACGCGCGCTGCAGCTCGCGGTATGACGCGTCGACCGCGTCGGCGAGGCCGCCGATGCCGGGCAGCGCGGTGGGGTCGGTGCAGAAGCCGATGCCGACCTCGCCGGCGTTCGAGATGGCGGCGATGCGCAACACGTGATGGGCGCCGGGTTCGGCCGACGAGAACAGCCGGTCGACCCGTCGTCGCCTCACGGCCACCGGATGCCGCGGCCCCGGCACGTTCGAGACGGCGACGCTGAACTCGTGCGCGCTGCCCGCCGCGCGCTGCGCGAGCTCGCCCGCGGCCCCGAGCCGCCCGAGCGCGTGGAAGAGGTCGTAGAGCAGCGCGGCGTCGTCGAGCTGCTTCTCGGTGCGGGTGTGCGCGCTGATGCGGTCGAGCCGGCGCAACGGGTCGGCCTCGCCGAGGAACAGGTCGACGTTGATGAAGGAGTCGCGGTTGCCGAGCGAGGCCGCGCTCTCGTCGCGATGGTGCAGGCTCACCGGAATCTGCGCCCGCACGTCGCTTCGCGATCCGTGCCCGTCGCGCGCGGCATCCAGCCACGACCGCAGACCGCCGGCCACCGCCGCGAGCAGCACGTCGTTCACGGTGGCGTGGTCGGGACGACTCGCCCCGATGTCTTTCAGCCCCTGCAACGGCACCGACACGAACGCGACCTCGCGGGCGCTGGTGAGCGGCCGGTCGAACGGCGACCGCGCAACCGGATGCCCGAGCTCGCGCAGCAGCGCCGCCGGCATCCGTCGCCACTCGTCGGCGGGCGACCGTTCGGCGGCTTGCCCCGAGGCGCCGACAGCCGCCTGGTGGGGCGGGGCGTCGCTTGGCGGCACGTCGACCGGCGGAGCGTCGTGCGGGTCGAGCAGGATGCCCTCGAGAAACCGCAGGCCCGCGATGCCGTCGACCATGGCGTGATGCAGGCGCGCGGCGATCACCTCGGTGCCGTCGGCGAGTGGGCCGAGCAGGTCGAGCGTCCAGAGCGGTCGATCGCGGTCGAGGTGCTCCGACATGAGCGCACTCAGCTCGCGCCGCAGATCGGCCTCGGTGGCGCACTCGGCGCCCGCACGCCGGCGCACGTGGTGTGCGATGTCGAAACCGGATGCCGCCACCCAGCGTGGCCCGTCGCCCCCGGTCGCCCTCGCCGCCATGCCCGCGCCGCTGCTCGCCGCCCTGCCCGCGCCGCCGGTCTCGACGCGCTGCCGGGCGCGGGGCTCGTCGCTCAGCCGCGCCGCGACCGCGAGCCGCAACTCGTCGAGGTCGAGCGGTGGGCCGGGCTCCAGCACCAGGAGCTTCATCGTGTGCCCGGTCAGCACCGACGATTCGAGCGCGAGGATGCGCGCGTCATCCGGTGACAGCCGCTCCGGCTCCTCTGCCATGCCAGAAGCTTAACGACTGGGCCCAGGTGCGCCGGCCCCGATCGGCCGACTCGTCGGCGAGATTGTCGCCCGCGCGGTAGGCGCGCCCGACGGCCCCGGGCAGCCGCACCGGAAGCAGCGCGTGCCGGCGGCGACCGCTCGCCTCGGCATAGAGCGCGGCGAGTCGCGGCAGATCGAGCACCTCGGGGCCGGCCAGGTCGGGCACCCGGCTGGCGGCGGCACCCAGCGTGAGGGCCGCGAGTCGCGCGGCGACCTCGTCGCGATCGACCGGCTCGAAGCGCAGACCACCGGGCGCCGGCAGCAACGGCAGTCTCGCCATCGCCCGCACGACGGGCCGCACGAAGTCGTGCAGCTGGGCCACCCGCAGAACGGTGAACGGCAGGCCCGACCGCTCGAGGGTGCGCTCGGCGGCGGCCTTGGTCCGGAAGTAGCCGATCGGCATGCGGTCGGCGCCGATCACCGAGATCAGCACGAGCCGGTCGACTCCCGCCCGTCGGGCCGCCGCCACGACGTTGCGGGCGGCGACGTCGTCGCCCTTCGCACCTCCGGCGAGATGCAGCACCACGTCGACGCCTGCCATAGCCTCGGCCAGCCCCTGGTCGCGAACGGTGTCGCCGCCGACGTGCTGCACGAGGTCGCCGACGCCGGCGTCACCGGCGTTACCGGCGTCGGGTTGGTCGCCGCGCTCCGGATGCCGGCTGAGCACCCGGATGCGCCGCCCCTCGCCGGCCAGCAGCGGCACGACCCGGCTGCCGATGGTGCCGGTGCCGCCCGTGACGAGAATGGGTGCGTTCATGGTCTGAGTTCCTTTCGGTCGTGAGGTGACGAGACGTGACGGACGAGACGAGACGTGACGTGACGTGACGAGAGGGCGCGCGCCGTGTCACAGTGAGGTGCGCACGATCGTCGAGAGCATGACGATCGACTGCGAGGAGATGTGACATGACCGACCGGAACGACCTGGCCCGCCGGTTCGACGCGCAGCGTCCGAGGCTGCGGGCCATCGCCGCCCAGCTGCTCGGATCGAGCGCCGACGCCGACGACGCCGTTCAGGAGGCGTGGTTGAGGCTCGAGCGGGTCGACGCGGGCGGCATCCGGAATCTCGACGCGTGGCTCACGACCGTGGTGTCGCGGGTGAGCCTCGACCTGCTTCGCGCCCCGCGGCGCTCGCGCGAGCGGCCCTGGCAGGTCGAGCCGTGGCGCGACGAACCGGTCGTGACGCAGCCCGACCCTGCGGATGCCGCGGCCGAAGCCGATCGGGTGGGCGTCGCCCTGCTCGTGGTGCTCGAACGCCTGAGCGCGGCCGAGCGGGTCGCGTTCGTGCTGCACGACGTGTTCGGGCAGCCGTTCGACGAGATCGCCGAGGTGCTCGACCGGTCACCGGATGCCGCCCGGCAGCTCGCCTCGCGGGCGCGCCGGCGGGTGCGCGGCGCTCCGGCGCCGGAGAGGACCGATCGGGCCACCGGCCGGCGCCTCGTCGAGGCCTGGCTCGCGGCGGCATCCGGTGGCGACTTCACCGCGCTGATCGGCCTGCTCGACGAGGGCGCCGTGTTGGAGGCCGATTTCGGCACGAACCGGCAGCGCATCGAGGGCGCCGACGAGATCGCGGCCCAGGCCGTGCTCTCGGCGCGACTCGCCGCTCACTCGACGCCGGTGCTCATCGACGGCCTGCCCGGGGTGGCGGCGACGATGGCGGGCCGGGTGGTGTCGGTCATGGCCTTCGAGATCGTCGCCGACCGCATCGTGGGGTTGCACGTGCTGGCCGACGCGCCGAGACTCGCGAGGTCGGGCGTGCACGCCGCGCTCGAGGGCCGGTAGCGTACAAGGACACGTTCGCGGAGGGGGCCTGCCTGTGACACTCGCGACCTTCCCGCTGGCCGGCATCGTGCTGGCGGTCATCGCCGCGGCCGTTCTGGCCGTCGGCAACTTCTTTCAGGCGCGCGGGGTCAGCTCAGGGGCGACGGGCCCGTCGTCGGGGCTCGGGGCGCGCGAGATCCTGCGCCTGCTGCGCAATCGGGCCTGGCTCATCGGCAGTGCCTTCCTGGTGGTGGCCATCCTGCTGCAGCTGGCGAGTCTCGCGTTCGCGCCGCTGATCGTGGTGCAGCCGGTAGGCGTCACGGCGCTGGTGTTCGCCGCGCTGCTGACGGCGTTCGTGACGAAGGCGGCGCCCGCGCGACGCGAGGTCGGCGCCATCGCCGTGTGCATCGTGAGCGTCGGGGTGTTCGTTACCGTGGCCGCGGTGGTGAGCACGCAGAGCGCGATCGGCGAGACCCAGCTCGTGGCGGTGCTGATCGTGCTGGCCGTGGTGCTGGTCGCATCGCTCGCCGTGCTGCTGCTGCGCCGGGGCCGGAGCGTTCCGCCCATTCTCTTCGTGCTGCTCGGCGGCATCTTCTCGGGGTTCGTCGCCACGCTCGGCAAGACGGTCATCCTGCGGGTGCAGACCGCCCTGGCCTCGCACGACCTCGAGCTCGACTCCGCCAACCTGCTCACCATCGGCTGCCTCGCCGGCATCGCCGTGGCGGGCCTGCTCTCCATCTACTTCGTGCAGACGTCGCACACCTCGAGCCGGCCCGAGGTGGTGGTGGCCGGGCTCACCGTCATCGACCCGTTCGTGGCCGTGATCCTCGGCATCACCATTCTCGGCGAGGCGCGCAACGCCCCGATCTGGGCGATTCTCGTGCTCGTCGTGGCCGGCGCGGTGGCGGTGCTCGGCGTCGTCGCCCTCTCGCGCACCCAGGCGGCGGCCGCGGTCGGCTCGCCCTGAGCATCCGGGGCGCTGGGTCGCGCTGATCGTGGTGGTCGCGCCGGCCCGGTGGTGCTGCAGCTGCGGGAGCGGCATGCTGGGGTCATGCTCACCGCTCACGAACTGCCCGGCACCCACATCTTCGAGATCCACTACTCGGGGGCGCTCGATGCCGCCGAGTTCGAGGCGGTGCGCGATCAGCTCGTGACCTTCCTCGACGAGAACGACCCCGCCGACCTGCTGGCCGTCTACGACGACATCGAGCTCACGAAGATCGAGCCCAAGGCGCTCTGGGAAGACCTGCGCTCGGCCGGGCTCGAGAAGAAGGTGCGCCGCGCGGCGCTGCTGACGGATGCCGGCTGGCTCGCCACCCTGGCGAAGACCGCCTCGATGTTCATCAAGGCCGACGTGCGGGTGTTCGCGCTCGACGGCCGCGACGAGGCGCTCGCCTGGCTCCAACGCTGACGGGCTGGGCGCGCTGGCGCGCTGGGGCGGGCCCGAGCGCCGGCGGCCTTCAGCGGGTGCGGCGCCGGATGCGGATCGGGCCGCGCGCGGAGGCGAGGTCGACCACCTCGCCGTGCTGGGTGATCTCGACCTCGCCGCTCTCGACCAGACGCTGGGCGGCCTGGCGGGCGGGCTCCATCAGGGCGCGCCAGTCGTCGTCGCCCACGTGGCGGGCGGCATCCGACGGGCAGATCGTCGACGTGGGAGCGCGGCGCGCGAGCAGCTCGAGGATGGCGGACTCCAGGCGCTCGTCGATGCCCTCGGCTGACTGGTGTGCCATGCGGATCAGTGTGCACCCGAACACGCTTTTCGGCGCGGGGGTGTGCCGCGGCGGCATCCGTTGGCGGGTGTCGGTCGCCCGGCGTACGCTCCTGCGCATGAGCGACACCGACAACACCGCACCCGACTCCGCAGCCACCGACAACCCGAACGGCCCCGACGCCCGCGAGAGCTTCGCCGAGAGCGAGCAGATCGTGCCGGAGCCCGCGGGCGACGACGACGTCGAGATGCTCGGCGGGGCCGGCCCCGACCCGAGCCGCTCGGCCAGCAAAGACCCGGAGGACTGGGTGACCGGCGACGAGCCGATGACCGGCCCGCAGAAGAGCTACCTCGACACCCTGCTGCGCGAGGCCGGAGAAGAGCTGCCGGCCACCCTCACCAAGGCCGAGGCCTCGGAGCACATCGACCGGCTGCAGAAGCTCACCGGCCGCGGTCAGTAGGCCGCTCGAGGTCGTCGACGTCGAGCCCGGCTACTTCGCCAGGAACTCGAGCACCACCCGGTTCCACTCCTCGGCATGGCTCACGGTCACGCCGTGGGGCCCGCCGGCGATCACGTGCAGTTCCGACCCCGGAATCGCCGCGTGCGTGCGCGCTCCCGACCCCTCGAACGGCACGGTGGCATCGCTGTCGCCGTGGATCACCAGTGCCGGCACGCTCACCAGCGCGAGGTCGTCGCGGAAGTCGGTGTTGGCGAAGGAGGCCATCGCCTCGAGTGCGGCGAGCTTCGAGGCCTGCTCGGCGAGGGCGAGCGCCTCCTGGCGCTGCTGCTCCGTCACGACGAGGCGACCGTCGACCGAGAAGAACTGGGTGAGGAAGTCGTCGAAGAAGGCGTCTTTGTTCGCGGTGAGGGCGGCCGTCATCTTCGCGGCCTCGGCCGCCGACAGCGGGCCGTCGGGGTTGCCCGGCGTGTGCAGCAGATAGGGTGGCACCGCCGAGGCGAACACCACGCTGTGCAGCCGCCCGATGCCGTAGCGCGAGAAGTAGCGCGCCACCTCGCCGCCTCCCATCGAGAAGCCGACGAGCGTCACGTCGTGCAGGTCGAGGGCGTCGAGCACGGCCTCGAGGTCGTCGGTGAGGGTGTCGTACCCGTAGCCCGTCAGCGGTTTGTCGCTTCGCCCGAAGCCGCGGCGGTCGTAGGTCACCACCCGGTAGCCGGCGTCGACGAGGGCGGGCACCTGGTTCTTCCACGACTCGCCCGAGAGGGGCCAGCCGTGGATCAGCACGACCGCCCGGCCCGACCCGCCGGTGTCGTCGACGTGCAGTTCGGTGTCGTTCAGGATGCCGTGGTGAGCAGTGATCTCTGACATGGAGGATTCGTTCCCTTCCGGCCGCTGACGCGGCGCTCACGGAACATTCGTACTCCTCCGCACCTCGGATGGGTCGACCCGTGCCGCGAGGTGGGCCGACGCAGTGCGCGGGGGTGCCGTGCTCTCGCGCACGACGAGCTCGGTGCCGCCCGCCGCCTTGTCGGTGGCGGCGTTCTCGCCGAGCACGGCGAGCACCGATTCCATGGCCTCGCGGCCCAGGCGCACGAAGTCCTGCCGCACCGTGGTGAGCGGCGGAGAGAAGTATTCCGCCTCGGGAATGTCGTCGAAGCCCACCACGCTCACGTCCTCGGGCACCGTCAATCCCGCCTCGGCCAGAGCGCGCATGAGCCCGAGCGCCATCTGGTCGTTCGCCACGAACACGGCCGTCGCGCCGTCGGCCGCGATCGTGCGACCGTGAGCGTAGCCGCTCGCGGGGGTCCAGTCGCCGACCAGCGGTTCGCGGCTCACGAGGCCGTGCGCCGCCAGAGCACCGAACCAGCCGCGGGTGCGCTCCGAGGCATCCATCGACTCCAGCGGGCCGGCGATGTGACGGATGTCGCGGTGCCCGAGCGACACCAGATGGTCGACTGCCGCTCGCGCCCCGCCGTATTGATCGAGCCACACCCGATGGGCCGGGCCCCGGTCTTCCGAGGCGATGGCCACCACCGGAACACCGAGATCGAACCCGCCGAGCCCCTCGACGGCCGAGCGCTGCTGCACGATCAGCACGATCGCCTCGACGTTCTGCCGCACGAGCAGCTCCGCCGCCGCGCGCACGTTCGCGGCGTCGGCCTCGAGCAGACCCGCGGTGATCACGGCGTAGCGGGCATCCCGGGCCGTCTCGTTGAAGTGCAGGGCGGTCGAGCCCGGCCCGAAGTCGGCCGAGCCCGTGGTGATGAGGCCGATCGTGCGCGATCGGCGGGTGACCATGGCCCTCGCCGCCGGCGACGGCACGTAGCGCAGCTGCTTGATCGCGTTCTCGACCCGCAGGCGGGTGGCGGGCCGCACGTTCGGCATGTCGTTCAACACCCGTGACACGGTCTGGTGCGACACCCCGGCCAGACGCGCGACATCGAAGATCGTCGCGGTGCGCGCCTTCTCTTCTTCTGTCACTGTCGATCCTCGTCGGGCGCGGAGAGCGCGCTTGTATTGATTATCGCGGGCCCGGGTCGCTACCTCCTGCGCGAGGTCAGCACCTTCTGCAGAATGATGAACACGAGCAGCAGGGCGCCGATGAAGATCTTGGTCCACCACGACGAGAGCGTGCCCTCGAAGGTGATGATGGTCTGGATGACCCCCAGCACCAGCACGCCGAGCACCGACCCGAGCACGAAGCCATAGCCTCCGGTGAGCAGGGTGCCGCCGATCACGACCGCCGCGATCGCGTCGAGCTCGGTGCCGACGGCGGTCAGGGGATAGCCCGAGAGCGTGTAGAACGAGAACAGCACGCCCGCGAGCCCCGAGCAGAAGCCGCTCACCACGTAGACGATCACCTTCGTGCGCGCCACCGGCAGACCCATCAGCATGCCCGACTGCTCGCTGCCCCCGATGGCGTAGACCGTGCGCCCGAACCGGGTGAAGCCGAGCACCCACACGGCGATCACCACCACCACGAGGGCGATCACGACGCTCGGGGTGATGCTGAGGCCCGGGCCGAGGGGGATGCGGGTGACCGCGAGGGCCACGAAGGTGGGCTCGCTGATCGAGATCGAGTCCTTAGAGATGACGTAGCAGAGCCCGCGCGCGAGGAACATGGCCGCGAGCGTGGCGATGAACGGCTGCACCTTGAACACGTGGATCATCAGTCCCACGAGCAGCCCGAGCACCGAGGTGAGCACGAGGATGAGGGCGATCACCACACCGGGCGACCAGCCGGTCTGCAGCAGGCTCGCCGCGATCATGGTCGACACGGCCACCACGGCACCGACCGACAGATCGATGCCGCCGGTGAGGATCACGAAGGTCATGCCGACGGCGAGCACGATCAGGTAGGAGTTGTCGACGAACAGGTTGAGGAACACCTGACCCGAGAAGAACCCGGGGTAGCGCACGCCGCCGATGACGAACACCACCACAAAGAGCACCGCGGTGACGAGCACCGGGCCCGACTTCGGGCTGGTGAGCACGTCGCGCAGCCGGTCGAACAGCGAACCCCTCGGAGCCGGCGCGGGTGTGGGCGCTTGGGGGCGGGGTGACGGAGTGTCGAGAGTGGCGGTCATGATGCGGCGATCCCCTTGCTCGTGCGCGCGGTGAGTCGGTGGCGGAGCCGGCCGAAGGCGGCGTTGGTGGCCGGTGATTGCAGCAGGCACACCGCGGTGACCACGGCGGCCTTGAACACCATGGTGACGATCGGCGGGATGCCGACGGTGTAGACCGTGGTGACCAGGGTCTGGATGACGAGGGCGCCCACCAGGGTGCCGGCGAGCGAGTAGCGGCCGCCGGCGAGCGAGGTGCCGCCGATCACCACGGCGAGGATGGCGTCGAGCTCGATGAAGAGGCCCGTGTTGTTGGCGTCGGCCGCCGTCTGGTTGGCGGTGAGGATGAGCCCGGCGATGCCGGCCGAGAAGGCGCAGAACGTGTAGACGGTGAAGAGCAGCCCGCGCGCTCGAACGCCGGCCTGACGGCTTGCCTCGGGGTTGATGCCCACCGACTCGATCAGCATGCCGAGGGCCGTGCGGCGCGTGATGAGCGCCGCGACCGCGAAGATCACCACGCCGATCAGCACCGCCACCGGCAGCCCGAGCAGGAATCCGGAGCCCAGCGCCTTGAACGGCGCACTGTCGACCGTGAGGATCTGCCCCTCGGTGATCAGCATCGCCATGCCCCGCCCGGCGGTCATCAGAATCAGGGTGGCGATGATGGGCTGGATGCCGATCACCGACACCAGGAACCCGTTCCACACGCCCAGCACCAGAGCGATCACCAGCGCGGCGCCGACGGCCACGGCCACCGTGCCGGGGTTGCCCGGGTCGGGCGACGACAGCAGGATCGAGCACGCGACCGCGCCCGAGATCGCCGCGACGGCGCCGACCGAGAGGTCGATGCCCCGGGTCGCGATGACGAGTGTCATGCCGACCGCGATGATGAGCGTGGGCGCGCCGTTGCGTAGGATGTCGATCACCGAGCCGAACAGGTGCCCGTCTTTGACCGTGATGGTCAGAAAGCCCGGAAAGGCGATGACGTTGATCGCCACCAGGGCGATCAGCATCACGACCGGCCAGAACAGCCGGCTCGACACGATGCGGGTGAGGGCGGCGCTCATCGGAGGTCTCCTGCCGGTGATGTGAGGGACTCGGTGGCGGGCTCGTCGTAGGCGGGCCCGAAGGGGTGGGCGTCGGGTGGCGGAGCCTCGTCGGCCACCGACCCGTCGGCGATCAGGGCGAGCAGGGCGTCGACCGTCAGCCCGTCGTTCTCGATGTCGGCCACGAGACGGCGGTCGCGCAGCACGGCGACCCGGTGCGACAGCCGCAGCACCTCCTCGAGCTCGGCCGAGATGAACACCACGCTCATGCCGTTCTCGGCGAGCGTGTAGACGAGCTTCTGGATCTCGGCCTTCGCCCCGATGTCGATGCCGCGGGTGGGCTCGTCGAGAATGAGCAGTCGCGGCGCGATGGCGAGCCACCGGGCCAGCAGCACCTTCTGCTGGTTGCCGCCTGAGAGGTTGCGCACGAGGGCGTCGGGGTTGGCGGGCCGGATGTTGAGGGCCTGGATGTAGCTCTGGGTCAGCTCCTCCTGCCGCTTCTTCGGAATCGGCCGGAACCAGCCCCGATCGGCCTGCAGCGCGAGCACGATGTTGTCGCGCACCGTGAGGTCGTCGATGATGCCCTCGCTGCGCCGGTTCTCCGACGAGTAGGCGATGCGTTTCGAGATGGCCTGACGAGGGGTGCGCAGGCGGGTGGGCTTTCCCTCGATCTGGAGGGTGCCGGCATCCGCTCGGTCGATTCCGCCCAGGATGCGCGCGAGCTCGGTGCGGCCGGAGCCCAGAAGGCCGGCCAGGCCCACCACCTCGCCCTCGCCGATGGTGAGGTCGAAGGGTTCGATGGCTCCCTTGCGGCCGTAGTCGTGGGTGGCGGCGAAGGCCGGCAGGCCGGGTTCATCCGCCACGGCCGCACCGGTGGCGGCGTGTGCTCGCTTGCCGATCTCGTCGAGGGCGGTGATCTCTTTGCCGATCATCTTGTGCACCAGGTCGATGCGCAGCAGTTCTTCGGTGAGGTACTCGCCCACGAGCTGGCCGTTGCGCAACACGGTCAGGCGGTCGGTGATCTCGTAGATCTGGTCGAGGAAGTGCGACACGAACAAGATCGCGACGCCCGAATCGCGCAGCGACCGGATGACGCGGAAGAGCTCTGCCACCTCGTCGGCGTCGAGGCTCGACGTCGGCTCGTCGAGGATGAGCACCTTCGCGTTGACGTTGATGGCCCGGGCGATGGCCACGAGCTGCTGCACGGCGAGCGAGTGCGAGCCGAGCAGCGAGCCCGGGTCGATGTCGAGATTGAGGCCGTCGAGCAGTTCGGCGGCACGGCGGCGCATGGCGCGCCCGTCGATGGAGCCGAAGCGGCGCGGCTCGCGCCCGAGCAGGATGTTCTCGGCCACCGACAGGTTCGGCAGCAGGTTGACCTCTTGGTAGACGGTCGAGATGCCGGCCGCCTGCGCGTGGGCGGGGCCCGAGAACGACACGGTCTCGCCGCCCAGCCGGATGGTGCCGCCGTCGATGGCGTAGACGCCCGTGAGGGCCTTGATGAGGGTGGACTTTCCGGCGCCGTTCTCGCCCATGAGCGAGTGCACCTCGCCCGGGAACATGCGGAAGCTCACACTGTCGAGCGCCTTCACCCCCGGGAAGGTGATCGTGATGTCGGTCATCTCGACCACGGGTTCGGTCATGAGCTCTCTCTTCTTCGAGGGGCGGTGACGGATGCGCGGAGTGAGTCCGCGCATCCGTCACCTGTTGTAGCAGTACTGCTTTATCAGTACTGCTTTATCAGTACCGCTCTATCAGTACTG
The DNA here is from genome assembly GCF_024979295.1 of Herbiconiux daphne. GTDB lineage: Bacteria > Actinomycetota > Actinomycetes > Actinomycetales > Microbacteriaceae > Herbiconiux > Herbiconiux daphnes. Next base: position 80,767 of record NZ_JANLCJ010000011.1, read on the forward strand.
CCGGTCGGGCAGGGCCTCGACGGCCTGCTCCTGGGTGAAGGTGGTCTCTTCGGTGATGATGCGCTTCTCGGGCGTCTCACCCTCGTTGATCTGGTTGACGATGTCGACCAGCTGCTTGCCGAGCAGCGGCGAGCACTCGACGATGAAGTTGATCTTGCCGTCGGCGAGAGCCTGCATGCCGTCTTTCACGGCGTCGACCGTGACGATCTTGATGTCTTCGCCCGGAACGAGCCCGGCCGCCTCGATCGCTTCGATGGCGCCGAGACCCATGTCGTCGTTGTGGGCGTAGATGAGGTCGACGTCGGGGTTGGCCTTCAGCAGGGCCTCGGTGACCTGCTTGCCGCCGGCCCGGGTGAAGTCGCCGGTCTGGCTCGCGACGATCTCGAACTTGTCGTCGGCGCCGATGACGTCGGCGAAGCCCTCGGCGCGGTCGATGGCCGGAGCCGCACCCGTGGTGCCCTCGAGCTGGATGATCTTCACCGGGTCGGTCGAGTCGGCGTATTCGTCGACGACCCATTGGCCGGCCTTCTTGCCCTCTTCGATGAAGTCGGAGCCGAGGAACGACACGTAGAGGGAGTCGTCTTGCGAGTCGACGGCGCGGTCGGTGAGCACCACGGGGATGTTCGCCGCCTTGGCCTCGTTGAGCACGGCGTCCCACCCGGTCTCGACCACGGGCGAGAAGGCGATGACGTCGACGCCCTGCTGGATGTAAGAGCGGATCGCCTTGATCTGGTTCTCCTGCTTCTGCTGGGCGTCGGAGAACTTGAGCTCGATGCCGGCGTCTTTGAACGAGTTCTGGATGTCGGTGGTGTTGGCGGTTCGCCAGCCGCTCTCGGCGCCGACCTGGGCGAAGCCGACGACGAGTTCGTCGGTGGGCTTGGGGCCGGCGGCCGCACCAGCGTCGCCACCGCCGGAGCCGCCGCTGGCGCAGCCGGCGAGCGTAAGCAGGATGACCCCTGCGGTCGCGAGACCGAAGATCTTCTTCATCGTACGAACCTCTCTGTTCAACGACCCGGCCACGGGAGTGCTGCGTGATGGTGCCGGGAGCAGCCGCCACGTCGGGGCTGATGGGTCATAGTAATCACAAATTGTGAGCCTTCACAATTAGCAATCGAGTAACGGATGCATAACGCCTGAAACAGCATCAGATCAACGGATGCGCGGGAATGTGAACGCTAATATGGGCCGATCACGAGGTCGACGGTCGATGGGTCTGAACGCGCCTCTCGACATCCGGTGGGCCATGTGCTCTGATTTCTGCAGAAGCTCCCGGCGAGGAGGCGGCATGAGCGACGGCAGTAGGGGCGACGGCGGAACGGGCGACGGCGGAACGGGCGAAGACGGGACGGGCGACGGCGAGGCCGAGCTCGAGTCGAGCCTGCGAAAGGAGTTGCGGCATCGACTGCGCCCGTTGACCGGCATCGTGCCGAGAGGTCAGGAGCGAGCCGTCACCCCGCTCGAGCTGCTCTACGACCTCACCTACGTGATCGCGTTCGCGGCGGCGGCCGAGGAGCTCACCGCCGCCGTGGCCGAGGGGCACGCGGCATCCGGAGTCGGCGCCTACCTGTTCGCGATCTTCGCCGTCGGGTGGGCCTGGCTGAACTTCACCTGGTACACGTCGGCCTACGGCAACGACGACGCCCTGTTCCGCGTGGCCACGATCGTGCAGATGGTCGGCGTCGTCGTGCTGATCTTCGGGCTGCCGCAGAGCTTCCACGACGCCGCCGAGGGGCTGAGCCCGAACAACCTGCTGGTGGTCGTGGGGTACGTCGTGATGAGGGTGCCGCTCATGCTGCTGTGGCTGCGGGCCGCCCGGCACGACGAAGAGCACCGCAAATCCGCCATCGCCTACGCGATCACCATCGCGATCGCCCAGACGGGATGGCTGCTGATCGCGATCGTGCCGATGCCCGCGCTCGTGGCGGTGCTCGCCCTGATCGCCCTGGTGCTCGCCGAGATGGCCGCCCGGGTGGTGATCGAGAACGGGCTCGGCTGGACGCCGTGGAACGCCAGTCACATCGCCGAGCGGTTCGGGCTGCTCACCCTGATCTGCCTCGGCGAGGTGGTCGCCGCGACCGTGCGGGCGGTCGCCGTGCTGACCGAGGAGCAGGGGTGGTCGGTGGCGGCCGTGATGATCGCGGCATCCGGTCTCGTGCTGGCGGCGGGCCTGTGGTGGGCCTACTACCTGGTGCCGTCGGGTGTGATCCTGCGCCGGTGGCCCGAGCGCGTGTTCGCCTGGCGGTACACGCATCTGCCGCTGTTCGCCGCCATCCCGGCGGTCGGCGCCGGGCTGCGGCTCGCGGCCGAGGCGCTGGAGGGCGGCGAGCTCTCGTTGCTGCAGATCGCGGTCGCCCTGGTGGTGCCGGTGGCGTCGGTGATCGTGCTCGTGTTCGTGCTGTGGAGCGTGCTGGTGCGCTCGTGGGACCTGACCCACCTGCCCCTGCTGGTGGTGACCCTCGTGCCGCTGGCCGCAGCCGTGGTGGTGGCGGCGATCGCGAGCGAGGGGTCGCCGTTCGACCCGGAGCATCTGGGCGACCTCGGCGCGCTCGTGGTGGTGATCGGGCTGGTGGCCCTCAGCGTCGTGGTGGAGGTGGTGGGTCACGAGCTGGTGGGTTACCCGCACACCGTGCGCGCGCTCGAGCGTCAGGCCAGAGGGTCGTTGCCCCAGTTCATGAGGGAGTAGCGCCAGGCGGTGTGCTCGAGCCCGGACCCCTGGCGCGGACGGCTCAGGATGCGCGCGGGTAGGCTTGACCGTCGGCCGCTCGGCCGGCGCCACCAGCCCTGAGGACACCGTGAGCCTGATCCGCCTGAACGACGTGAGCATCGAGTTCGACGGCCGGCCGGTCGTGCGGGAGGCGTTCCTCAAGCTGCGCGCCGGCGACCGCATCGGCCTGATCGGCAAGAACGGCACCGGCAAGACCACCTTCCTCGAGCTCATCCTCGGCCGGCAGCAGCCCACCACCGGCACGGTCGACGTGACGCTCGGCACCACCATCGGCTACTTCTCGCAGTTCTCGGAGCTCGACGGGCAACGCAGCATCCGCGACATCCTGAGCGATCACTTCGCGGCGGTGCACGAGGCGCAGGCCCGGCTCGATGCCATCGGCGAACTGCTGGCCTCGCCGATGGGCGACGACGAGATGACCGCGCTGCTGACCGAGCAGGGCGAGCTGTTCGAGCGCATGGACGCCATCAACGGCTGGTCGTATGAGAACACCATCGACACCGTGCTGACGAGTCTCGGGTTCGACGAGTCGCTGCGGGTGCTGCCGGTCGACCGGTTGTCGGGCGGATGGCGCAACCGCGCCGCTCTGGCGCAGATTCTCGTGCAGTCGCCCGATGTGCTGCTGCTCGACGAGCCGACCAACTTCCTCGACCTCGACGGGGTGCGGTGGATCGAGAACTGGCTCGCGCGCTACCAGGGCGCCGTGCTCGTGGTGTCGCACGACCGGCAGTTCCTCGACGGCGTGGTGACGCGCATCGTGGAGATCGAGAACTACCGGCTGCAGGAGTACGAGGGCGACTACTCGGCCTACGTGCACGCGAAGCAGTCGCGGCTGAAGATGCTCGAGCGCCAGTTCGCGCACGAGGAGGAGCTGCTGGCCTACGAGCAGGCGGCCTCGGCGGCGCGACGCGAGGCCGCGCGGAACCCCTCGAACGCCGTGGCCCGGCGTCTCGCCGACATCAAGAAGCGGCAGGCGCCGCGGCCGATCGACCAGATCATCACCGACATCTACGGCGGCTTGCGGGTGAGCAACGACCTGCTCGAGGTGGTGAAGCTCACCAAGAGCTTCGACGGCGGCGATCCGTTGTTCGCCGACCTCACGTTCAGCCTGCACCGGGGCGATCGGGTGGCTGTGCTCGGCTCGAACGGCTCGGGCAAGTCGACGCTGCTCGACGTGCTGACGGGCGACACCGAACCGGATGCCGGCCAGGTGCGATGGGCGAAGGGCGCGCGTTTCGTGTCGTACAACCGGGTGTATGCGTCGCTGGATCTGACGGATTCGGTGGGTCACGCGGTGAACGCCTACCCCGATTCGCTCGCCTTCAGCGCCACGAAGAAGAGCGTCGGCCGGTTCCTCGCGATGCTGCAGTTCTCAGAGGCCGACCTGCAGCAGAAGATCGGCACCCTCTCGGGCGGGCAGCGGGCGCGGGTCGCGATCGCGCAGTGCCTGCTGTCGGGAGCGGCGGTGATCGTGCTCGACGAGCCGACGAACCACCTCGACATCACGAGCACCCAGGTGATGGAGCGGGCGCTCACGCACTTTCCGGGCGCGGTTCTCGTGGTGTCGCACGACCGGTTCTTCGTCGACAAGCTGGCCGACCGGCTGCTGATCTTCGACGGCACGCCCCACGTCACCGAGCGAGCGGCCAGCGGCGCGCTGTAGCGGCGCTGTCGTCAGGCCCGTCGCGGAGCGCGCGACGAGAGCCTGATCGACGAGTTGACGTAGGCGACCGCGGCCACGGCGCTCGCCACCCCCGCGGCGACGAGGGTCAGAGGGGCGCCGCCGGCGGCGGTGACGCCGGCAGCGCCTGCGGCAGCTGCGGCGCCCGCGCCAGCGCCTGCTGCGGCGCCCGCGCTGACCCCCGATCCGATCGCCTGAACGGCGAACAGTGCCGCGATCACGAACCCGGCGGTCGGCCCGCTCGTCAGGCGCCACCACGCCCGGGGAGGAGCCACCGGCTCGTCCTCGCCCCGGAACATCCGGCCCCCGAGCACGATCCACAACCAGAGCAGCCCCACCGCGACCGGTGCCCCGACGGCCCCTCCGCCCACGGCTCCCGCCAGGGCCGCCAGGGCCACCACCGCGAAGTACCCGAACACGATGTAGACGACTTTCCCCTGCGCCGATGTGATGCGATATTTCATGATCGGGCCTTCCTCTGTCAGATCACTTCGTAGCTGTAGTAGCTCGCAGAATTCAATTCCTTGCACTGATAGAAGAGTGCCCGGATGCGTTTGCCTTGATAGTGGGCCTGCGCCACGGCATCCTCTAGTGTCGGATTGGCAGAGCAACCGAGACCGGCCCAGTAGCTGAGCGGCAGGATGTTGCAGACGTCATCGATGTTCTGGATGGCGGCGTACATCCACTCCACGTCAGCGTGCGAGTGTCGGCGGGGTAGGTGGCGATACGGTGAGTTCGCATGATCACTCCTTGGAACGGGATCTTCGGTGATCCCTTCCTTCAGGTATACCCCCGAACAGGGGATATGTGACGAAAACTCAGCTACTTCTTCTTCTTGAGCGCCTCGGGCTTGTGCACGGCCTCGCGACCGCTCTTGTCGCTCTTCACGAGGAACTGGGGGTCGTCGTCTGACGCCCGCACGGTGCGACCGGCGGCCTCGGTGTCGTTCGTGATCTTCTTCTCGACCCTGCCCGAGGTCTCGGTGCCGTGGGTGTGCCACGAGACCTCATCGCCACGGGAGAGCTTGTCGTCATCGGCCATGCGCCACACCGTACTCCCGTGGCACAGAATGGGGGGAACGAGAAGGAGACCCTGTGACCGACGACGCCCGAGTGCACCGCCGCGAACCCGAGGTGCTCGACGAGATCCAGGCGGCCGACGACAACCCCGAGTACCGCATCGATCTCGAGCGGGTGCGCTTCTCGCCTTACTTCTCTCGACTCTCGGCGGTCACGCAGGTCATCTCGCAGGCCGGCGCGAGCCCGCTCATCCACAACCGCCTGACCCACTCGCTCAAGGTCACCGCGGTCGCCCGTGCCATCGCCGTCGCCGTCGAGAAGTCGCTCGTCGGCACGACACCGGCCCTCTCCCAGCCCGGCGGATGCGACGCCGTCGTCGTGCAGGCGGCCGCCAGCGCCCACGACCTCGGGCATCCGCCGTTCGGCCACCTCGGCGAAAACGTGCTGAACAAGATCGCCCGCGGCCCGCTCGGACTCGCCGACGGCTTCGAGGGCAACGCCCAGACCTACCGCATCATTGCGGCCCTCGACGTGTGCGACGGCGCCGCCCTCGGCCTCAACCTCACCGCCGCCGTGCGCACCGCCGTGGCGAAATACCCCTGGACGCCCGAGCTCGACGGCATCAGCCGCGCCACGATCGTGGCGGAGTCGGCGGCATCCGCTCTTCCTCGCGGCATCAAGCCGTCAGGCGGCGAACTCGTGGCGCGCAAGTACTCGGCCTACTACCTCGAACACGACGACCTCGCCGAGGCCCGGATGTCGGCCCCCACCCTGCGCCCCTACGAGCAGTCGCTCGAATGCTCGGTGATGGACATCGCCGACGACATCGCCTACTCGATCCACGACGTCGACGACTTCTATCGGGCCGGCATCCTGAGTCAGGTGGCGGTGGCGCGGGAATTCCGCGGCTGGACCGAGAACTCCAGCGCCCTGCGCCAACTCGTGGCGCCCGGGGTCGACATCGCCGAGAACGTGCCGGGTGCGGCCCTCGAGTCGCTGCGCCGGCGCATCCTGCGCGACGACCCGTGGATCGCCGAAGACGACGCCTTCGCCGATGCCGTCGCCGTGGTGTCGGAAGACCTCGTCGAGGGCCTGCTCTCGACCCAGTTCGACGGCTCCATCTCGGCCGAACGACGGCTGTCGACCTTCACCAGCCGCTGGATCGCGCACTTCGAGCGCTCGGTCGTCGCCGCGCCGCCTGACACTCCGCGCACGGGCATCATCACGCTCGACCGCCGGGCCTGGCACGAGGTGAAGGTGCTGAAGTTCGTGCACAAGCACTTCATTCTGAACCGCCCCGACATCGCGATGTACCAGCGCGGCCTCAGCCAGGTGCTGGTCACCCTGGTGACGGCGTTCTCGGACTGGCTCGACGACGACGACGACCGCAAGCGCGTGCCGCGGCGCATGCTCGAGATGGTCGACCTGGCCACGATGGGCTACCTGCGCCTGGCCCGCGAACGCCCGCACCTGCTGACCGACACGGATGCCGCGAGCCTCCAGCGCCTCGGCCGCGGGCGCGGGGTGATCGACTACGTCGCCTCGCTCAGCGACGGGCAGGCGATCGCCGTGGCCGAGGCCCTCAACGGCCGCACCGACCGCCTCTGGGACATTGGCCAGAGCCTCTAGCCCCGCGCCCCTCTCGTCCCTCTCGTCGAGTTGCGCCAAAGTGCCCACGACCCCGCCGGGGTCGGGCACTTTGGCGCAACTCGACGCAAGGGGAGCTAGAAGGCGGCGAGGCCGTCGCGGTCGATGAAGGTGCCCGTGGGGCCCGCGCCGCCGCGGGTGGCGAGGTCGACGACGGCATCCGTTCCCTCGGTGACGGTCTGGTGGCCGCTGTTGCCGTTGAGATCGGTCGCGGTGTAGCCCGGATCGGCGGCATTGACGCGCATCTCGGGGAACGCCTTGGCGTACTGCACGGTCAGCATCGTGACCGCCGCCTTCGACGACTGGTAGAGCGGCGCCACGATGCCCGACTCGATGCGCTCGGGGTCGAGCACGCTCGAGAACGATCCCATGCCGCTCGAGACGTTCACGATGGTCGGCGCGCTCGACGCGCGCAGCAGCGGCACGAACGCGGTGGTGGTGCGCACGATGCCGATGACGTTCGTGGCGAAGACTCGCTCGGCGTCGGCGGCGGTCTGCTGCTCGGCCGGAACGAAGGGCCCGGCGATGCCGGCGTTGTTGATGAGCACGTCGAGTCCGCCCGCGGCAGCGAGGGTGTCGGCGGCGGCCGCGACGGAGGCGTCGTCGGTCACGTCGAGCTGCACGAACCGTGCGCCGAGCTCGTCGGCCGCTTGACGGCCGCGGGTCTCGTCGCGCGCGCCGATCCAGACCGTGTGGCCGGCGTCGATGAGCCGGCGTGCGGTCTCGTAGCCGAGACCCTTGTTGCCGCCGGTGATGAGTGTGGTTGTCGTGGGGGTTGTTGCTGTTGCTGTTGCTGTTGTCATGATGCGAGTCTCGGCGCGTGGCGGCGAGGCAACCAGGCCCGCCTCGACGGGAGGAACGGCAGTACCACCCACCTGCCGAGCGCCCCTGTCACACTGGGGCCATGGAGTCTTCGCCGAACGCCGCTTCTGCGCCCCATGCCCATGGCGACCTCGCCGCGCTGCTGCGCTCGTGGCGCGATCGGCTCTCGCCGCTCGACGTCGGCCTCCCGGGCGGCGACGCCCGTCGTGCCGCCGGCCTGCGCCGCGAAGAGCTCGCCATGCTCGCCGGCCTCAGCGTCGACTACGTCGTGCGGCTCGAGCAGGGCCGTGCGCGGCATCCGTCGGTTCAGGTCGCCTCGGCACTGGCCCGCGCTCTGCAGCTGACGGATGCCGAGCGCGACCACCTCTACGTCGTGGCGGGGCTGCTGCCCCCGTCGCCGGGCGACGTGCCCGCCCACATCCCGCCGGGGGTGCAGCGGTTGGTGGCGCGTCTCGGCGAGACGCCGCTGGCCGTGTTCACGGCGTCGTGGGATCTGCTCAGCTGGAGTCCGCTGTGGGCCGCGCTGATCGGCGAGCCGCGGCGGCCGGCGGCGGGCCGGCCGAACCTCGTGCGCGCCCTGTTCACCGGCACCTCGCTCGGCGAGGGGGGCAACCCGGTGGTCAGCCGGTCGGGCAGCAACGAGGCCTTTCGGGCGTCGCTCGTGGCCGACCTGCGACGGGTGCAGGGCCGCTACCCCGACGACCGCGGGGTGCGTGCGCTGGTCGAGGAGCTGTTGTCGGTGAGCCCGCCGTTCCGCGAGCTGTGGGAGAGCGGCGTCGTGGGCGAGCACCAGTCGGAGCGCAAGACGGTGCACAACGACCTGGTCGGCGACCTCGTTCTCGACTGCGACGTGTTCAGCGTGGCGGGCACCGACCTGCGCATCGTGGCCTACACCGCGGCGTCGGGGTCGGAGGCGGCGGCGAAGCTCGACTTCCTGCGCGTCTCGGCGGTCACCGCGACCTCGGCGGCGGCAGCCGCAACGACGGCGGGCGCGCCGGCAGGCGCATGAAAGCAACGCCGGCAGGTGCGCCGGCAAGCCCATGAAATCAGTGCTCGGTCAGAACAACGTGTCGTCGGCCCGCGCCACCGGCGCCGGCTCGACGAGCGGCGCCACCCCGCCCGGAAAACCCGGGCCCTCGTCGGGCGCGCGCCCCTGCTGAAAAGCCTCGGCAGCGCCGCGGGCGCGGGCATCCGCCGCTTCGTTCAACTCGTGGCCGACGTGCCCCTTGACCCACTCGAACCGGTAGCGCCGCCCCGCGATGGCCTCGTCGATCTCTTTGATCAGCTCGAGGTTCATCACCGGTTTGCCGTCGCCCTTGCGCCAGCCCTTGCGCTTCCAGCCCGGCATCCACTTGGTGATCGTGTTGATGACGTATTGGCTGTCGCAGAGAATGTGCAGGTCGTCGTCGACGTGCGCCGTGGCCCGGAACAGCTCGAGCACCGCCTTCAGCTCACCCATGTTGTTGGTGCCGTGCGGCCAGCCGCCGGCGCCCCAGGTGTTGTCGTCGATGTACCAGGCCCAGCCTGCTGGTCCGGGGTTGCCGAGGGCCGAGCCGTCGGCGGAAGCGGTGATTGTCATCGCCTCAAGGTTAGCGGGGCCGGATGCCGCGCCCGCACTTACCCAACCCATAGCGTCACCGCAGTCGAGGCCCAGTCGCGGTGCCTAGCCTGCGAGACGTGACCGCATTGACGGGTGGCGTTCCCGCCGACGACCCCACGCCGGACCGCGCCGCGCGCGCCGTGGGTGCCGCGAGCCCTGCCAGCCCTGCCGGCCCTGCGAGCTCCGCCACCCCGGCCGCCCGCGCCCAGTCGCTGCGCCGGCGATGGCGGCCCTTCCACACCGGCCTCGTGCTGCTCGCGGCGGCGTCGGCGTTCACGACGCTGTGGGCGCTGAACCTCGGTCAGCGCTCGGAGTACTACGCCGCCATCGCCCTCTCGATGAGCCAGAACCTCTCGAACTTCTTCTTCGGCGCCGTCGACCCCGCCGGAACGGTCTCGCTCGACAAGATCCCCGGCTCCTACTGGGTGCCCGCGCTGTTCGTGAAGGCCTTCGGGTTCTCGACCTGGTCGGTCGACGCCCCCAACGCCATCGCCACCGTGGTGGCCGTGGTGCTCGTGGCCCTCACCGCGCGACGCCTGCTCAACCCGACCGCCGGGTTGCTCGCCGGTGCGGTGGTGGCGGCCACGCCGATCGTCGCCGCGGTCGCCCGCACGAACCAGCCCGAGTCGTTCTTCGTGCTCGCGCTCGCCCTCGTGGCCTGGGCGGCGACGATCGCGGTGCAGAAGAAGTCGCTCGGCTGGCTCGTGGTGGCGGGGGCGTTCGTGGCGCTCGCATTCCAGATGTACATGCTCGAAGCCTGGGCGGTGTGGCCGGCGCTCGCCGCCGGTTACCTGTGCGTCGCGAAGCCGTGGTTCGCGAAGCTCCGCGACGTGCTGATCGCGGGGGCGGCGAGCCTCGCGCTCTCACTCACCTGGATCTTCGCGGTATGGCTGGTGCCGGCATCCGCTCGTCCTTACGTGGGCGGAACCTACGGCAACAACCCGTTCGAGATGGTGTTCGGCTACAACGGCCTGGGGCGGTTCGCGGCCACGGCCGACTCTGCCGACTACCGGTCGCTCACGCCGCCGTTCTCGGGGTCGGCGGGAGTTCTGCGGCTGTTCGGCTACGAGGTCGCGGGGCAGGTGGCCTGGATGATTCCGGCGGCGCTCCTGGCCATCGTCGTGCTGTGGCTACTGCGGTTCTCGCGGCCCGTGCTGGTGTTCGTCGGGGGCTGGCTGGTGACGTTCCTGGTGATGTTCTCGGCCGTGGCCGGAATGCACCAGTTCTACACGGCGTCGCTCGCGCTGCCGATGGGGTTGCTCGTGGGCCTCGCCTTCGCGAAGGCGCGGGCGGCCGACATGCTGTGGGCACAACTCGCGCTGATCGGCACCGCGGCGGCGTCGGCGCTGCTGATCGCGCTCTACTACCCGGCGTATCTGCCGTGGGTGGCCGTTGTTCAGGCGGCGCTCGCGGTGGGCGTCGCCGCACTGCTCGTGGCGGGACGGCGCGGGTGGCGCGCTCCCTGGGCGCCGCGCCGAGAGACGACGGCCTCCGGATGGCGGCACGCGCGCTCGTGGTGGGTGTCGGTTCTGGCGGCTGGCGCGCTGCTGCTGACGCCGGCGGCGTGGTCGCTCGACGCGATGAATCACGCGAGCGCGATCAACCCGATCGCGGGGGAGGTGTCGGGCATCGGCGCGGGCGGGTTTGGTGCTGGTGGGTTCGGCGCGGGCGGTGGCGGCGGTGCCGGTCGCGGCGGAGCCGGCGGACCGGGCGCGCTAGACAACGGCGGTCAGCGGCCTGGCACAGATGGGCGGGCGGGCGGCGGGCCTGCTGCGACGGGAGGCTCCGGCTCGTCGGGGCTGAACGGCACCGACGGCGGGGGAGCGAACGCCGACGGCACCGGCGGAGGTTCGGTGGCTCAGCCGGGAACGCCGGATGGCGGCGCGACCGCGCCCGGCCTCGGCAGCGGTTTCGCGGGCGGCGGCGCTCTCGCGGGCGGCGGCGGCTTCGCGGGCGCGGGAGCGACCGTCGACCAGGGCGTGCTCGGCTACGTGCAGGCGAATCGCGGCTCGGCGAGCTACCTGCTCGCGACCTTCGGCGCCCAGAGCGCGTCGTACTACATCACCGCGACCGACGGCGATTCCGTTCTGCCGATCGGCGGGTTCAGCGGCCAGGATCCCGCGCCTACTCTCGCCGCGTTCCACCAGCTCGTCGCGTCAGGGCAACTCCGCTTCGTGCTCATGTCGAGCGCGCCAGGGGCGGGCGGTGGTGCGCAGAACGCCGGTTCGTCGGGATCGACGGATGTCGCCGACATCCGCTCGTGGATCACCGCGAGCTGCTCCGTGGTGACCGACCCGGCGGTCGGCAGTGCGTCGCTCTACGAGTGCGCGCCGTGACGCGGTCGCGCCGTGAGCGGTGACGCGGTCGCGCGGTGAAGCGGTCGCGCGGTGACGCCGCCACCTGCCCGAGCGGCTACTCGTCGCGCAGCTCCTCCGCCAGCTGGTCGGCGGTGAGCCGCGACCCCGCCGTCGGCGTGGGGAACAGGGGCTTCTCGTCGCGCTCGAGGGCCTCTTCGGCCAGGCGGCGCTCGTCGGGGTCGTTGACGTTCTGCTCCGGAGTGAATCCGTCGCGATCGAGCTCGGGCTCGGACTCTGGCGTAGGCATGTTGAGCATGGTCCCACGCCAGAGCCCCGCTCGGGTGAACTCCGGCTGTGAACCGCAGCGCCGCGAGCTCGCCGGTCAATGCCAGTCGCTGATCCGCAGGTCGCGCGGGTCGGGGCTGCCCGCCCCGGTCTCCACCAGCGCCTTCAGGCTGAGCAGAAAGACGGCCCACTTCGTGCTGCAGTGATACATGAACTCGACCGGTTCGGCCCAGCCGGCATGACTGAACAGCACGATCGTGTAGTCGCCCGCGGTGGAGAGTCGCCAGGTGACGGTGGTGCCGATCCACTCGGCCGGGCCGCCGACGACCTCCCAGACCACACGGTTCGGCCGATCGAGTTCGATGACGCGCATGTCGATGCCGCCCGGCCCGAACCGGAACTCGATCACCCCGCCGAGCTCGACCGACCCCGAGGTGTCGCTAGCCCACCAGCCGCGCAAGCCGTCGAGCGTGGTGAGGGCGTCGTAGACGTCGTCGGGCGCGGCGTTCTGCACGCCCACCCGATGCAGAATGTCGACCATGATCACGCGTCTCCCGTCCCGGCCGCACGCTGCGCCCGCTCGATCGACTCGGCGAGGCGCTTGATGCGCTGCAGCCGCGCATCCCAGGCCGTGCCCACGGCCGCGAGCTGGGCCACCGCCCGCGCGAACTGCTCGTCGTCGATGCGGTAGCGCATCTCTCGACCCGCGGATGTCGCGTGCACGAGCCCGACCCGGTCGAGCACGCCGAGGTGCTTCGAGACGGCCTGCCGGGTCACCGGCAGGTGTTCGCTGAGGCTCGTGGCCGTGCCGTCGCCCGAGAGCAGCAGGTCGAGCATCCGTCGCCTGGTCGGGTCGCCGATCGCCGACCACAGGTCGTCGTCGATCGCGGCGCTCGTCGCGGCGCTCATCAGGCTGCCACCAGCCGGTCGACGTAGGCGCCGAGGCGGGGAATGAAGTAGTCCCAGCCCTGCACGTGGTCGTTGTAGGCGGCTTCGAGCTCGGCCGCCTGCCAGCCGCGCTCGCGAAAACCGGTCTCGACCATCGTCACGCGCGTTCCGTCGCCGGCGGGCTCGAGCTCGAACGTCACGAGCAGCGAGTTGCCCGGATCGGCCGTCTCGCCGTCGCGGTAGACCCACCGGAACGAGAACCGGTGCGGCGGCTCCACGGCCACCACGGTGAGCGGCTCGACCTTGTCGTCGGCCGGGGCGTCGTTGCGAAAGACGATGTGCCCGCTGCCGCCTTCGACGGGTTCGAAGACGGCCTCGTCGGGCCACCACTCCCTGATGTGCTCGGGCCGGCTGATGACGTCGAAGACGACCTCCGGCGACGCATTCACGTGGATCTCGCGCTCGAGCTTTCCGAATTCCATGACCTTCTCGCTTTCTGCAACTATCGGTTGCACATCACGCTAGACCCCGGATGCCGCCAACGCAACCCTTGGTTGCACTAATGCGTCTTGACCGCCTGAATCGTGTAGCTCAGCGGCGCCACGCCGGCGAGCTCGTCGAGGGCGAACTCGCCGTCGGCGCGCTCGATCATCTGACCCGGGAGGGCCTGCCACGGCACGCTGTCGTGCTCGACGAGCATGGTGAGGGTGAGGCCGGCGTCGAGCAGGGCGGTCATGATCTCGCCGAGGCCGTGATTCCACTCGTAGGTCTTGGTGGCGGTGAGTGGGCGATCGGTGGCGACGTAGGTGCTGTCGTCGTCCCATTCCAGGGGCGTCTGCTGTTCGAAGTACGGGAAGCGCAGGTGGAGGTCGTCGCTCAGGGTCTCGTCCATCGACCAGAGGATGGGGTGGCCCTCGCGAATGAACAGGCGGCCTCCGGGTTTCAACAGGGCCGCGACGACCCGGGCCCACTCGTCGACCTTCGGCAACCAGCAGAGCGCGCCGATGCCGGTGTAGACGAGGTCGAAGGTGCCGGGCTCGAGCACGGAAGGGGAGTCGTAGACGTCGGAGACCACGAAGTCGGCGGCATCCGTCAGCCCGCATTCGGCGATCAGGATGCGGGCCTCGTCGATGGCGACGGGGGAGAAGTCGAGGCCTGTGACGCGGGCGCCGAGGCGCGCGAGCGAGAGAGTGTCGGTGCCGATGTGGCACTGCAGATGCACGGCGCGCAGGCCCCGGATGTCGCCGAGCCGTTCACGATCGAAGCGCACGACGTCGCTGAGGGCGGTGGGGTCGTCGATGTAGCGCTGCACGCCGTAGCCGAGGCCGTTGCGGGCGGCGTGCACGGAGGCGCGGTCGTTCCAGTTCGCGCGGTTGGTGTCGAGGTAGTCGTTCACCGTGGTCTCCGTTTCTGTTTCTGGTTCTGTTTCGGTTTCTCGGGCTGTCGCATCAGTGGGCAGCCGATCAGGATACCGGCGGACACGGTGTGGGGGAAGGTGCGCTGTTCTGGCCTGCTGGCGCGCTGGCCTGTTGGCCTGCGGCGTGAAAGTGAGTGAATGTCAGTGTTGGGTGTTTGACTTGTGTCATGTTC
>NZ_JANLCJ010000110.1 GCF_024979295.1 Herbiconiux daphne
GGAACACCAGCATCTCTTCGTTCTGGTAAAGCTCTGGTATCCATCTATGCTGATGCCTTTGGTAATGTTAAACAAAAGTTAGTATATGCAAGTCTACAAGCTACTTGGGTTCGTTACAAATCTCCAGTGTTTACGTGGTCTCAGTGGGTTCGTTTAGCAACTGCTAATGACCAAGGTGTAGTTGATTTTGCTCACGGTGGCACAGGCGGTAATTCTAAAGCTGCTGCTCAAACATCTCTGGGTATTGAGATGCCTTCTAATGGTTCTATTGCCCCTGGTATTAATCTTGACCAATTCAAAGGTGATGGTTACAAAGGTTATTGGCGTCAACCATTAACTACTGCTGCATCTAATGCTGGTGCTAACTATCCAGTTCCAGAAGCAGGTCTGTTGACTGTCGAAGTAAGTGGTGCTAATGGGAATGGAACTACTCAAACCTATCGCACTTGGGAAACTAACCAAGAGTTCACAAGAACTTGGCAGGCCGTTCAGGGTAATGTGAATATGGGTAAATGGTCTCCGTGGCACACTAAACTGAATGCGTTTGTTATTGATAACTTCTTCTTGAAACCTGATGGGAGTCAAGACCCTGATGCTGCCAAGAATGGTTGGGATAAAGCTCATCCACCTACTCGTGGTGTTATGACAAACATCTACTTCCATCCACAGCCAAGTAAGTTGAAAAATACTGTTAGCACTCCACAGTATCTTGACCCGCCAACAAACAAGGTTCCTAACCCTGACTATCCAGGCTATCAAGATGCGAATGCTCCTTGGGGCTTCGGTATCAATGACAAGGATAGAAGTCTTCAGATTTGGGGTGGCCCGACTGAGAGTGCTACACCTGACTACACCAGTGGTCTGGAAGGTATTACTGGTTCTCGTCGTTTCCAGATTGGTGCTATGACACAGGTGGTTACTTCTAACCCTGTTGGTGCTGTGCAGATTAAGAACCCAGGTGGTTATCAGTATTTCACTGTTACTCTTCCTAACGGTTTCTTGACTACCAGAAACCCTGATGGTTCTGGTGGAACAGGTTTAGCCAGTGATTCTATTGGTGCTATTCGTATGGGTGGTAACGCTTCTACTGGTGCAGTGCAGATTGATGCTTGTTATCAGGGTGCATTGAAGTGGAACGGTAACAAAGCCAAGACTGGTGGTGACATTTCTTCTGAATGGAATACTGCTCTTGAGCCTTCTCTTGCTCAGAA
>NZ_JANLCJ010000111.1 GCF_024979295.1 Herbiconiux daphne
AATATGAATAGGCGATTTTGAAAGTAACATTGATAATCAAGACCATATTACAGGTATTAGAACTTGGGGATTGAAAGAACTAAATGATTTAACATATTTCAATGGAGTAAATGACAAGTCTTTTTGAAAGACAATTACCAGAGAAAGAATAGGAAAAGTCTTCTTTCATAATTTATCTTGAGATGGTGAATTCATAATTCACTCTCTTATAGAAAATGGGTATGTCCCTAATAATGACCCTCAAATCAAAAAAGCCCCACCACTTGAATTTACAATGGTTAAAGATGATAGGGGAACTATCTATCAAATCAAGGTAACTCATGCTAATGGAAAAACAACTACATTTAGAGATACTGCAAGATTATTATTATCTTCAGTTTCAAAAATGGGAGATGAAATGGGCTTTCCAAAAGGGGAATATGATTACTCAAAAATAAGAGAATACATTGATGTTGATGATGCACCATCTGAACTAATGGAATATATGGAAAGAGATATTGATATTGTCATTAAGGCATATTCAGAATATAAAACCCATTATCCAAAACATGGTTATACAACTGCTGGAACTGCACTAAAATCATTTAAGGAATATTATGGTCAATATGAATATGTCAAAGACTTTGGTGGTTCATACACATCTAAATCTGGAAAAACATTTGAGTATAATCATTTAACAAAAGAACAATGACTTAAATTTAAAATGGCATATAAAGGTGGTCTTACCATTGGTAATGAACTAACAAGAAATAGACATCTTACTTTTCTTGATGGTCACTCAATAGATGTCAATTCACTCTATCCTTTTATAATGGCAACAAAGAAAATGCCATATGGAAAACCTTTAAAATATAAACCTGATGGTTCATATGTTGAAATTATCTATATACATATATCTCACACCATAAAGAAAGATTTAGAGATGCCAAACCATTTGCATAATCCAAAAGCAGGTTTACTATCTAAAAACAAATATCTTGAAATGGCAGAGAATATTACTTGTGCTTACTTAAAAGAAGAATTAGATGAATTGAAACTTACATATGACCTTGTAGAAGGTGTTAATTACTATGTTCTTGAAAGATGATTTTTCAAAACAAAATTTATATTCACTGAGTGAATTAATGAAATGTCATTATTAAAGATAAATGCTAAATCAAAAACTGAGAGAAATTCTCACAAGACTACACAAAATGGATTGTATGGTAAG
>NZ_JANLCJ010000112.1 GCF_024979295.1 Herbiconiux daphne
AATTTTGAATATCAATAACTTCAAAATCAATGACATCATCTCAATCGCTTAAAATCTTTTTCATTAATCAAATAGGTGCAAACATTTGTGGATGATTAATTTTTAAAATATCTGGAATATGTATTTCATTTTCCTTATTTCTTAATAGTCCCATTTGTTCTCTCCTTTTTAGGTAATCTTAAAACTCTTGTTATATCAATATCAATATACTCAGTAAAATAGCTGTCATTTTCAAAATCTTTTTTAGCTTTTTCTAATGCTTCATTTTTATTTTTAGCTTGAACTCTTGTATCAAAGGTGCTAAAATAATCATCTCCTCAAAATATTATAGTATATGTATTCATTAATGTATCTCCTTTCAACATTTGTTACATAGTTCTAAATCTTCATGTTTAAATCATTTCTTACAAATAAGACACTCAGTTTTCTTACTTGATAGCAGACTTTTTAAGATATGCAAAATTAGTGTTCACATTTCTTTTACCCCCTTTGTATTCTTTAAAGTGTTCTAACCTTTCAGAGTTATCAGTTGTTCTATTAAAGTGTGTAATATATCTATTTATTGATTTTATAAATTGTTCCTTATCTTTAATTGCTCCAGTTGCTATTGCTTCTTTCACAGTTCTCTTTACAAAATCTCCTTCTGAACTTACAAAACCACCTTCAATAGCACTTGATATTCTTTCTTGAAATTTCCTTGAAAACATTTCATTAACCAAAGCATAAGCATATATCTCAGTTTCAGTTTTCCTTGGAGGTCATTGTAAAGCAGGACTTAAATCTTTAATTCTTTGCTCAACAAGATTTAAATATTCTCTTCTCTTTTGAATAGTTGCAAGTTGTGGATAGTTGTTAATCATTAAATCTAATTCTCTAAATGCTTGTCCATATTGTCCTTCATATGTAGATAATGTAGAAATATTTCTCAATAGTGTGGTTTCTTTTTCATATAATTGTTCTATCTTATTGAAATCTCTTCTTAATTTACCAAGTTTCAATCTAAGAACTTCTTCACTACTTCTTCTTTCTTCAACTTTCTTTCTATCTCCTTTAGCAATTTCATTGGTTGCTGGAGCATCATTTACAAGATACTTTTCAACTATTGAGATAGGAAATTGCTTTCCATTAGTCATTGTTACTAATGATGTTGTAACATCAACTTTATCAATAGTTCATGTGTTTTTACCAACACTTATCTTTTGAC
>NZ_JANLCJ010000113.1 GCF_024979295.1 Herbiconiux daphne
TGAATAAATAGCATCCGTACCATCTTGAGACGTTAGACAAAGGTGGCATTGATTGAGCCAAACCTTCATCTTATTACCACAATGGCGACAGACTTTTAAATCCGTACCATCAAGGTTTGAGTGATCAAATTTAATCATTACTTACTCCCCAACGCACCTTTGCTGCCACGGTCTTTCATCGCGGCATCACGTTTAGCCAGCAGAGAATTAACATTCTTCTTCATGACGTTAACGTCTTTGGGAGAAGCTGCTGAAAGAGCTGCGCTAGGTGGGAAACTTTTGTTCTTATGTGGTTTGATTTTAATCTTCGCCATCATCACACCTCTACAGTAATTGAGACTAAGCTAAATAGCACAGCAAGGCAATCAAGCCAAGCTGGCTACATAGCTTAATAGCAACACTATATATGGTTTTAGTTCCAAATATATGTAACTTTATTTGTGACGATAAGAAAAGTACAGATTACCACACTTTACATCGTATTTATGACCTCTACGGGAATGAAAATAAAATAAATTATTCCCTGTATCATATTCGGGATCTAACACATCCTGAGCAATATCGACTGCTTGATTAAGCATTTCTTTATCGCCATTCCTTGTTCTGATCTTTAGTCTATCGTATTCAGAACTTATGGATTTCCCTCTTAGCAACGGAACCCATGAGAACTGTCCACGCTCTTTAACGACTTCTCCTGCCGTCATTCCTTTATTGTCCATACGATTACGGACAACTTCGGCGACTAGCACCTGGCACTGTCGAGGCTCTCCACGAGCTTCTTTGTACACAGTTACAGCCGTATAAAGTGTATCAACTGATACAGGCATTGGTACCTCCTTTCTAGAGCATACCTCGCCTAATAAAGCTATCATAGCGGCGGTTATAGCTAACCATATCCAACTCACTGATTCGCTCTACACGTTGGCCGTCTACGTCGTGACGCCAACCTGTTAATACAGCAGACCGACAATACTCACGACGAGCACACCAACAAAGCAAGGTACATTCTAATTCATCATCGCCCATGCCGAGGTTTGGTAGGGCAATGAGTTTTTCAAAAACCCCTAATTCCAGGGGCAACGGATTATCCCGATTGAACGCTACAGGGTAGCGCTCCATCAGAATGTGAATGTTCTGTCTGTACTTCGTGTGTACCCAATCACCTGTAGACACTGAGATCAATCTCCGGTATTGCCCCC
>NZ_JANLCJ010000114.1 GCF_024979295.1 Herbiconiux daphne
ATCGCTAATAAAGAGAATCCAGATACAGCGGCTAAAATTCTTCTACGTGGTCAGAATGCTAACTTTAATACACAACAGGTAATGAGCGCTTTAGATGATGCTATAGCCCGTGGTGATATTCAAGGCGCACAGCAATTAAGCGACACGCTTAAACAGGGCTTAGGTACTGCTACCCGTGAGGATGCACTCAGAGCAGCCAGCACAGGAGAGAACTTTAGTAACACTAAGTTTATTAACTCTCTAAACCGCACTGCTACACAGGCAGAGGCAGCAGGGGCAGCGCCAGTTAATCAGGCTTTAGCCGATTCAATCAGGGCTATCCGTGAACGTGCAACCGTACCAACTACTAATAACCTTGTAGCTCAGGCAGCGGGGCGCGGCATTGGTGGGGCGGCAGGATTCGCCGTAGGTGGTGGCCCTATTGGTGGGCTAGTAGGTCAGGAGGTTGGCGGCAGAGTTACAAGCGCTATCAATCAGGGCTTGTTAGACCGATTAGCGGGAACCACTAAGCGGGGTAATGAGTATGTTAACTGGCTCAGTGACCCGGCAAACGCTAAACAAGTTTCTGATATTCTCGCTAGTCGTGGTGTAGACTTTGACACAGCCAGCGCTAAAGAGGTTGCCGGGATTATCAAGACCATTACAACCCCTACCGCTAGCAATGCTCTAACCGGGAATGAAGCACCAGCAGAACAACCCGCCGCACTGCCTGTAATGAATGCAGAGCCAGAGCAAAGAGCACAAGCGGCTAAGGTACAGGAACCAGCGCCAGCCCCAACTATGCCTAATCAATATGATGATGCAATTAGATTTTATAAATCTATTACTGATGCTGAAACAGGCGGCTTAGATAATCGCTTCATTCGTACTAAAGCCAGTGAGGGCGCACCTAGTACAGCTTATGGCCCGGCTCAAATTACTGTTAGCCTTGCTGATGACTTCCGCAAACGTCATAGCGGAATATTCACTAAGTCAGAACAGGAATATTTAGACCGATTTAGCGAACAAGGGCACAAGATGTTACACGCAGACCCTAACGACCCGGTTTATGGTTATGGCGGTACAGGTGATTTAACCAGTAAAGCAGACCAGAAACTATACGCACGTATTGCCGTTAAGATGCTTAACCAGCTTAAGAAAGAAAAAGGCGGCAGCTATGATAAAACGTTAGAGGCATGGCGCGGTA
>NZ_JANLCJ010000115.1 GCF_024979295.1 Herbiconiux daphne
CTTGGCCTCCGACTTGGAAATCTTTCAGCGCGTTAAGGAAGAAAGAAAACTCCGCGACCTGACGATCCGGGTAAAAATTGCTGGCGGCTTCTTCAAACAGTTCTACCAGTTTGCGTGAGCCTTTTGCGTATGACACAACAGCATTTTTCACGCGGGTATTGAATGATTGTTTTGACATTTCGTTTTACCTTTTCAGAATTAAGGGGGGTTTTTAAAACGCTCTCATTCTTTAGAAAACGCTTTAAAAAATAGATTTTGGTTTCACATCAAGTTGATCAATTCTTTATCACTTCACACAATCAGGCGCTAAGCGTCAATTGCATTCGGTTTAGGATTCAATCATCTATCCGATCACGCGCTCTCTTTATCTCAACCCTTGCAACACTAACGCTTAGTGAAGGCCGATCAATGGCGGGTAAGGAGCATTTTCTAACGAGGAGTTTTGTTGCATAGGCTTACTGGCACTAATTCAGCCGCTCACACTCACCGGGAACGCATAAGGAGACTATTTGAAAACCCTATGCTTTTCAGAAATTTTGTCAGAATTTCTTTCTTTCTTGCCGATCGCTACTTCCTGTAGGTCATTTCGGTTAGGATGGTTGCCTTCACCCTATCTTGCTTTGTTGTGGCTATTATCTCGCGTTTCCGTCTGACTGTCAACCACTTTTTAAATCTTTTTTCGCTTTTCGGTTTTATCGCTATTCAGCTTGCCGATCCGCTGGAAAGTCGCTTTATTTGCTATTCAGCTTTGCGCCTTTCTTGTAACTGATTATACGCTTTTGCGTTCACTTGTCAACTTTATTTTTACTGCCTGTTGTCGTTACCTTTTGCACCGATCCCGCGCTACTAACTGCCTTAACGGTCTTACTGTTAGCTTTGTTGTTTCGGTGTGCCGTCTCAACAGTTGCTATACTACGCCTTTTAATTATGAATGCAACTAAAAGATCGCATCTTTACAAAACTATTTGATCCAGCCTGGACGGATAGACACGGATTAGCACGGATCAATGCTGTAAGCGCCTGTAAGCCGTTCTAAGGCGTTTTGCTATATAGGCTATCAGATTGCATAGGGTACATAGCGAAAGGCGCTTAGATTGCGTCTGGTGAAGCCTAAATAATACTTAGCAGCCTATAGAAACGACAAAACCGCCTTTCGGCGGTCTGTCTTGCTGCTTTACTGCTTT
>NZ_JANLCJ010000116.1 GCF_024979295.1 Herbiconiux daphne
CTCTGGTGAGGGTCATACAGCATGATGGTTATCATTGTGGCCCTGATCGCTTATATCCTTTTGGGTATTGGTGTAGCTAAATCAATCAAACGTTGTGACATTGGTTTCAGTGAACCAGGGGATTGTGCTATCCTCGTAGTATTCTGGCCAATTGCAGTCACCTGTATGTCTTTATTTGGAGACTGGAAAGAATAAAAAAGGAGGCCACGGATGGCCATGCTCAAACATATCCACCGAGATATGCTCAATCGTGTTATTCGTTTGGATGACATAGTAATATGGAGTCCACAGGAATATAACTCACGATTCAAGTTTGGTACTGTCACAGGCACTACTCCTAAACGTGTATACGTTAAATTAAAAACTGACATCCGGGAAGAGGTTCGTCCTTACCCTATTAGAATCAGTTCAAAAAATCTACTTGTTATAACACAGCAAGTACTCGCCAACATTGAAGGTAATGTAGGCGCTTCACAATATTTAGAAGAAACAAGGAGTAGTTAATGGCGAGAGTAATCAAACGTGATGGTAAATGTGTGGACTTTGATCCTGCACGTATCATTAATGCAGTTCTGAAAGCACAACAAGCTGTCGATAAAAGCAGCTATAATTCTGCATTCAAGATTGCCTCAACAATCCTTGAGAAATATAAGGATGAAGAAACTGTAGAGATTCGTGATATTCAGCGTGATGTTGAATCAATGTTGCTAGCGAGTGACACGGAAGTAGCACGAGCCTATATTGAATATCGTGTAACCCGTGATAAAATTCGTGAAGACAAATCCGAACTCTCTAAATCAATTCGCGGATTAGTGGAGCAAACCGATGTCTCAGTTCTTAACGAGAACGCGAACAAGGACTCAAAAGTTTTCCCAGTTCAGCGTGATCTGCTTGCTGGTATTATTAGCAAACATTTTGCTCGCGGTCATTTTCTTCCCGCCGATGTGGTACAAGCTCACGACTCTGGTGATTTGCATTATCACGATCTTGACTATGCCCCGTTCCTCCCGATGACAAACTGTTGCCTAGTAGACCTTCGTGGTATGCTGGCAAATGGTTTCCGTCTGGGTAGTGCAGAGATTGAATCACCGAAATCTATTGGTGTAGCATGTGCGGTGATGGCTCAAATCACAGCTCAAGTAGCTTCGCATCAATATGGTGGTACAACTCTGGCAAACA
>NZ_JANLCJ010000117.1 GCF_024979295.1 Herbiconiux daphne
GACCTTTTGTCTTGATGAAGTCTTTAGCACCAGGCACTTTTGGTTTCTTTGGCTTGGGTTCACTGACGAACTTTTCAAGCTCAGAGCCCTTTACGAAAAATGTTGCGGATGTCCCTTGGATATGGATGATATACCCATCACTGTTGAATTTGGCATTTCCATTCGCAGCACCGTCCGTGAACTTGAACTCCTGCCCTTCTTTTGCTTCGATAAGATTCACTTTAAGTGATTTTAGTTTATATGTTTGAGTATTACTCATTTTGTTCTCCTTGCAACTCATTTGTAATGTCAATGAGTTTTTGTTTTGCTACATAATTCTTAATTGCCGTCGGCACTTGTTTCTTGATAATTTTTGTCATTTTCTCAAAGAACTTGTTTAGTTCCTCATCAATGTAGTCCTGTGCTAATTCACCTGCATTTGCGAATAACTCTTTAAGCACCTTACCGTCATTGAAATTAGGGCATAGGTCAATCTTGTTTTGCTCTTTAAGTCTATGCACATACTTTTGAACTCTGTTGTCCCCAATCACTTGCTCACCATTAATAAGCATTTTAATTGCAGTGATTGCTTCGTCTTCGGTTTTCAATCTAACGTCTTTAGAACCCATGGTTTCCTTGAATTCCTCTGACACGAACTTAATTCTTGTTTTGGAATCATATGACTTGATTACCACACCTTCCCTATTGAAAGTCTTGTCAAGCAATGAAGGCTGCTTTTCAATTAGGTTAGGCAAGTCTGCAAGCAGTTCATTCACTGTCGCGGTCTTGATGAAAGGAACTTTTTGGAAGAATGGAACATTTGCCACATTTCCTCGGGTAAGTCAAATCAATGCCCCTTCATTTTCCTCGTCCCTTTCACCATAAGTGACGTCAAATAGGTAAAAAGTGTTCTTTAATGTTCTATTGTAACCTATCTTACCTTGCATCAGTCATTCACCATGGAAGTTAATTGGAAATACGTCAAAATCATAATGAGAACCTATGAATTCCAAAATTCTTTCCTTGTTGTCATTTACCCATTGCACAAGACCATTTCAGTTGCCCGGTTCATTTTGGTCAATCTCTGTCGTTCTAGAGAAAAGTCTAATTGTTTTTTCATCATAAATGGAAATGGTCACATTTGAACCATCAAGTTTTTCCTCTACATAAAATACGTCTTTATCCTTGTCAAT
>NZ_JANLCJ010000118.1 GCF_024979295.1 Herbiconiux daphne
CCCACTTGCTGAGACAGCATGTGCTTTACCGGAAGATTCAACATTTATTACTTGCCTAATCAGTTTCTCAGGAACACCGTGTTTTTTGGCGTATTTGGCAATTAACTCTGAATAATCTTTAGCCATAAATACTCCTTATTTTTTAATCTTAGGTTTGACAGATGTTTTGTCATAATCAACCATAAGTGCCCCTTGTTTCTTGCCACTAATAGCTTCGCCACTACGCTGAGCAAGTACACCTGTTGACTTTCCTTTTAACCCTTTCTGCTTACCTTTTTGGTTCCACTCCCAATCGTATACTTCATCACCTGATTTGGTCTTACCTTTCAGTTTAATGTTTTTCTTCAGCGTAGCATCTGAGAACAAACCTGATATACCCCCGATAACACCACCTGCAACAGCACCCCAAGGCCCACCGATCATCGCACCAGCGGCAGCACCAGACATAGCCCCTCCAAGGGCTCCTTGTGCTTTAGAAGCACCACCCCCACCAACTGCTGTCTGTGTAGTAGAGCCTGAATTACCTTGTCCTGCAATCTGAGAGACCGTATTGCGGTAAGCTTCCAAGTTCTGTTGCCCAGCATTTTTCTGGTCAACCAAATTCTGATAATTGGTTTCTTGTTGGGCATTTTGCATCTGCTGACTCACCTGTCCAGCTTGGAACTGGTTCTGCAACATTTGCTGACCTAATTGACCACGAATAATTTCACCCTGTTGGTATTGACTAGCAAGCGTAGTTCCTAAGTTTCCATAAAACTGCATCCCTGTAGTGTATTTGTTAATATTAGCCTGTTGATTTCCTTGGAGTGTAGCTAGAGCTGCTTGTTGAGCTTGTCCACGAGCAGTATTCATGATATCTGCCTCGCCCTTAGCTTGAGCTTGTTGAGCCTTCCCAGCCATAACAGCTTGGGATACACCAGCACGAGAGTTACCCATACCCCCTACCATGTTGGCCTGTTGGTTGAGTTGAGTCACTTGATCATTGTATTGCTCATTCAAATCCTGTGCTAATTGTTGTTTCTGATTACGAACTGTTTCAGAATCATATAACTCACTGGACAATTGATTAATCTGTCCCCCAGTGATACTAAAATCTTTGTTCATAAATTCATTAGCGACTTGCTGGGATTTGTCTAACAACTGACCCGCGTCACCAGTATACTTTTG
>NZ_JANLCJ010000119.1 GCF_024979295.1 Herbiconiux daphne
GCTTAAATTCGATGTTTGAATTTGATTTCAGGAAAAGAAAAAGCCCCCGATTAAGGAGGCTTGATAGGTGAGGGTAGAAGAGGATTAACTTTCTTTCTGGTACTCTTCGAAAGTTTCAACGATTTGCATTAACAATGCTACATCATATCCGTTTCCGTGGTTGCTGCTTGATTCAACACAAACGGTAATCCAGTTTTGAAGGGATTTAATAGCTGCGCTCTTAACTTCACTACCTTTGATGTAGTTGAAGTATTCAGACCAGAATTTTTCCCACACTTGCACCTTATCAGCATCACCTTTTACTTTATCAAAGGTACGTAATAAGCCAGCCTTAACACCGGATGAAAGGTAGCGATCATATTTGCTAACCTGTTGTGTAGTGCTTTTCCCACCTTTCATGATTTTAAGCGATTCTTTGCTATCCTGCTTTTTATAGCTTGCATCAAGCCCAAAGCTATCTACAAACTTAAGAGCATCAAGGAAATACTCACGCCCTTCTTGCTCTGTGAGAAGGTTCTTAGCCAGCTTGAATGGAGATTTCCACGGCTTATTAACAAACTCTGATTTAGGTTTAAAACCAATTGCCTTATTAGCCATATCTGCATTTTCAGCAGTGCTAATATCAGCTAAAGGAGATCCAAATACTTTAACCTCATGCAATACCTGATCATCTGTAAGAGGTGCTACCCATACCATCAAGAAAAGGCTCTTAGGTTGTTCAAGATGTGAATTACCATCAGCATCTTTAAGATCCCAGGCATACGCGCGGCTATGACCATCTAATTTCATCAGAGGGAGAGAGCAAAGAGGGTTATTAGCTTTCACTACATCAACCTGAGTAGTAGTGAAGAATTTCCCGTTGTACTCAACAAGGCTACCCGCTTCATCTTGTTCAAGCTGGAAAGGTGCATTAGTGCGATCCAGGAGCAAGAGCGCCGCTTCTACTTCTACTTTCTTCCAGATAGCGGCGTTACGCTCTTTATCCAAAAGCACAGCATGTACAATACGCTGTTGATGAGAGGTAATAGCCCCTTTCAGGTGATTGCGCTTAATGCGATCCTTCACATCACGGTTAAACGGGTAATCATTGATTGCTAAAAATTCTTCAACGCTTACGCCTGTGAATTGCTGGATCTCCATTTCTGGAATAATTACCGGATCTTCACC
>NZ_JANLCJ010000012.1 GCF_024979295.1 Herbiconiux daphne
AATCGTCTTCACCCCCGAAACCATCACCGCCGCCCACACCTGGCGCACCCGAACCACCCCACCGGCAGCTCATCCCACCCCGACCACGGCCGCAGCCCCAGTCGCCGCCACCCCACTATCAGCTCGTCCCACCCCACCGGCGCGCCCGCACCCACCTACGCTCCCCACCCCACCGGCACACCCGAACCCGTCCACCCGCCTCACCCCACCCGCCGACATCACCCCACCCACGACGGCCACGGCATCGGCACTCACGCCCGCGCCTTTCCCCGCCCCGGCACGAACCGGCGCCCCCACCGCAGAGCCACCACCCCCGGAGCCACAACCGCCCGAAGTCACCGCCGCCTAAACGGCGGCACCCGAGCGCGCTGAAAACCACCCACAACCCACTGATCCACCGCGCCTACGTGCCCTCACGTCGATCACCCACGCCACCCGCCCTCACCATCCGCCGTTGCATGCGGGCGACGGTGTGCGGGCGCGTTGTCGCCCGACCGCGCTAGCTTGCCTGGTGCTTATCGGCGATAGGGTGCGCGCTTGTCCGCGCTGACGACGCAACGCGACGCCGAACCGCCTGCGGCCGGTGCAGTATGCGCGTCGGTCCGTGCTGCCGGCCGGCCGTGCTGGGGCGGCAGGTGCCTGTGGGTGGTGGGTTGTAGGCATTTGTCCGTGCTCAACCCACCATTCTGGATCGGGCACAATTCGTGGGCGGTGGGTGTGCGTGTCTGTCCGTGCTATCGGCCCGCCGTGCTGGGTCGGGTGGTGCCTATGGGGTGCTGAGGCGTGTGTATCTGTCCGTGCTCTCAGCCGATCCTGCTGGGGCGGGAGGTGCTTATGGGTGATGGGCTGTGCGTGTCTGTCCGTGCTGCCGACCGGCCGTGCTGGGTCGGGTGGTGCCCATGAGTGCTGAGTCGTGTGTATCTGTTTGTGCTATCAGCCGATCCTGTGGGGCGGGTGGTGTTTGTGGGTGGTGGGGTGCGCGCGTCTGTCCGTGCTGTTGGCCGGCCGTGCTGGGTCGGGTGGTACCTATGGGGTGCTGAGGCGTGTGTATCTGTCCGTGCTCTAGCCGATCGTGCTGGGGCGGGAGGTGCTTATGGGTGCTGGGCTGTGCGTGTCTGTCCGCGCCCTCGGCCGGCCGTGCTGGGTCGGACCGTGTCTGTCGAAATCGGGACCGCTCGTCTATGCGCACCGCAGTGACCGGGTCGGGGCGCCTTGGTTCAACCACCGCAGACCCGAAACGACGACGCGCCAGCCCATCCACGGCCCGCCGCCGGCGCGCAACCCCTCCCCGCCCTACCGCCCGCCCACCGCGCCCCGCACGTGCGCGACCGCCGCCAGAATCAGGTCCGCGATCTCACGCGGGTGCGTCACCATCGACAGGTGCCCGCTGTCGACCTCGATGGTCGTTGCGCCCATGCGATCGGCGAGAAAGCGTTCCAGGTCAGGAGTGGTGGTGCGGTCCTGCTTCGACACCGCATACCAGGTCGGCTTGTCGCGCCACGCGGCATGACTCGTGCGGGCGGCGAAGAGGGTGTCGGCGATGCGTCCCTGCACCGCGAATAGCACCCGCGCCCGCCGCGGGTCGACGCCGTTGGCGAAGTCCGCCAGAAACGCCTCCTCGCTCAGTTGCGCGAACCCGCGCGAGTGCACGAGCCCCGCGGATGCCGGCGGCGCCGCATACCGCCCGGCCAGGGCACCGTAGTCCTCACCGGCATCCGGAGCCCGCGCCGCGACATACACCAAGCCCGCGACATTCTCGTGCGCGCCCGCCTCACTGATGACCGTTCCCGCCCACGAATGACCGGCGAGCACGGTCGGTCCACCCTGCAGATCGAGCGCCCGTCGGGTGGCTGCGACGTCGTCGTCGAGCGACACCAGCGCGTTCTGCACCGCCGTCACGGCGATGCCCTCGTCTTGCAGCAGCGGGATCACGTCTGCCCACGACGACCCGTCGGCATAGGCGCCATGCACCAAGACGACGCTGACTCCGGATGCCGCGGCACTCGCGGTGTTCTCGGATGGCATTTCTCCTCCTCTTGTTGGGTGGGTCTCTGTTGGGTCTTTCAGCTGAATGGGTCTTACTGCCCAGTGGCTCGTCTTTCGTCTCAGACCGCCGGCCATCGCCGCACGAGCAGCAGCACGAGCACCAGACCGAGCGCGGCCGGCACCACCGGCAGTGCCGCGCCGAGCGTCGTGCTGACCGTCATCGCGAGCGACCCGCAGAGCGCGCCGATCACCAGCGCCACCACCACGCCGATGCGGGTGAACCCGGCCTGCGGCTTCTTGTCGGCGAAGTCGCTCACGAGGCTCGTGATGGTGCCGGTGACGTAGGTGGTGCTCACGCCAGAACGCGACTCGATGCGCTTCGAGACGCCCGTCTGCACGGCCATCGCGAAACCGGAGAGGGCGATCAACGGCGCCTGATCGAGCATGTTCGAGCGGTCGGGCGCGAGGATCCAGCCGATCAGCACTGCCACCTGCGCGGCCAGGCCGAGGGCGAGCACGATGACCAGTCGCGCGGGGGAGGGCCGGGGCCGCGCGATCTTGAGCGCGACGTAGAGCCCGATCACGAACGCGATGATCGCGATGACCACCCCGACGATCATCGATGGATAGTTCGGCCGTTGCGTCAGGCCCGCGAGCACCAGATTTCCGGTCATGTTCGCGGTGAACACGCCACCGAGCAACAGGAACGCGAACGCGTCGGTGGCACCGGCCGCGAACGAGAGCACGAGCGCGACCGCGGCGAGTCGCGACCTGAGTCCCGGAGCGTCGGGCGCACCTGAGCCGTCCGGAGCGTCGGGCGCAGCCGACACGTCCGGCCCGCCCGGCCCGCCCGGTCCATCCGGCGACGCTCCCTCCGCGCCTGGCCGGCTCGAGGTGCTCATCGCGGTCTCCTCTCGGCGGGACTGTCTGCCGCCTCCACTCTGCTCGCTCCCGGCACCCTCAGGGAAGAGCGATCGGGCCCGCCCCGACGAACGCAGCAAACAGATGCGACAAGCGAAGTAACCCCCGGGCGCCCGGATGCGGCATCCTCGACACACATCAGCCCGCTCGAGATCCCTCGAGCGCACCGATCCGCGAGTGCCCCGACCTACAAGCACCGCGACCCAAGCACCCCGCAAGCACCCCGACACTCGAGCCCCCGACCCTCAGGAGACCCCATGGCCGCGACCACCGGCAAGGCCCCCGTCGCCGGCGGCGCTCCGGCTCTCAGTTCCCGCCTGCTCGCCGAGGCCGCCGGAACCTTCGTGCTCGTGTTCGGCGTGATCGGCGCCGCCCTCTTCGGGGCTGGGTTCGACAAGGGCGACGGTGGGCTCAACATCGGTTTTCTCGGCGTGGCCTTCGCGCTCGGTCTGAGCGTGCTGGTGGGGGCCTCGGCGTTCGGCCCGGTCTCGGGCGGCCATTTCAACCCCGCGGTCACCCTCGGCCTCGCTGTCGGCCGCCGGTTCGCCTGGCGCGACGTCGGCGGTTACATCGTGGCCCAGATCGTCGGGGGCCTGCTCGCCTCGACCCTGCTGCTGGCCATCGCGGCCGGCGGCCCGGACGGGTTTCTCGCCTCGGCCCAGAAGGGCGGCTTCGCCTCCACCGGCTGGGGCGAACTGTCGCCGGGCGGCTTTCCGCTGCTGTCGGCGCTGCTGGTCGAGACCATCACGACCTGCGTGTTCGTGTGGGTGATCCTCGCCGTCACCGGCCCCGAGGGCAACACGGCGACGGCCCCGATCACGATCGGACTGACCCTGACGCTCATCGCCCTGGTGGCCATCCCCATCTCGAACGGGTCGTTCAACCCGGCCCGCTCCATCGCGACCGCCGTCTACGGCGGCCCGGTCGCCCTGGAACAACTGTGGATGTCGGTCGTGGCACCCATTCTCGGAGCCGTGATCGCGGGCGCCACCTACTCGGTGCTCTTCGCGCGATTCCGCCGCAGCGACCAGAAGGCGCCGTGATCGGAGACCGGCGGGCGACCGCGATTCGTTAGCGCGCAGCAACGAGACGCCCCTACCGCCCGACGGCGCTCGGGACCACAATGGGCCCAAGGAAGGTAAGGCCATGGGCGGCAGACCGGTATACCGACGCACTCGCACCACGCAGAGCGGCAAGGACGGCTCTGGCCAAAACGCCGCCGGCCGGAACGCGGACCAGCCGGGCGGCGACCCCGCGAACACAGACACCGCGAACACAGACCCCTCGAACACCTCGGTGCTCGGCAGCGGCCCGCACGACCTCGACGATCCGTATGCCGCCTACCTGCAGTGGCTCTCCGCCGGCAAGCCCGGCGCGCCGCGCCCCGAGCACGGCGACGAACACACGGACGACGACGACACCACACCGCACGCCCCCATCGACAGCAAGTCGGTGCACGAGCACGTGCAGATGCACGACACCCGCCCGACGCGCGCCGGCGACCCGTCGTCGCGGTTCAAGGCCATCTCGGCGTTGCTCGCGAAGTGGCGACGACATCCCGGGTAACGCATACTTAGGTAATGCTTACCTACCCAGCGCAGACCGAGATCGTCCGTGACGACCGCCCGGCCTACCGGCCTTACCGGGCCAGGGTGGCGCGCATCGTGCGGCTGAGCCCGAGCTTCACGCGAGTGACGTTCACCTGCCCCGAGTTCGAGACCTTCGGCACGGCCGGGCTCGACCAGCGCATCAAGATCGTGCTGCCGCACCCCGACGGCACCTTCGGCGACGCCGGCTGGGACGACCCCGACACCCTGGCCGAGGGCACCTGGTATGAGCGGTGGCGGGCACTCGCCGACCACGAACGCAATCCCTTCCGCACCTACACCGTGCGCGGCATCCGGTGCTCCGACCGCGAGCTCGACGTCGACTTCGTCGTGCACGGGCCGGCCGAGCAGCACGGGCAAGAGCAAGAGCACCGGCACGAGCACGAGCTAGGCCGCGAGGCCCGCGACGAGCCAACCCCTCCCACCGACGCCGGCCCCGCCGCCCGCTGGCTCGCCCGCGCCGCCGAGGGCGACGAGATCATCGTCGTCGGCCCCGACGGCCGCAGCCACGACTACCGCGCCGGCCTCGACTGGCACCCCGGCGACGCCACCGACTACCTGCTCGCCGGCGACGAGACCGCGGCGCCGGCGATCTGCGGCATCCTCGAATCGCTGCCCGCCGGGTCGCGAGCGCAGGCGTTCATCTGCGTGCCGCACGCCGATGACGCGGTCGAGATCGTGACGGATGCCGAGGCCCGCGTGACCTGGCTCGCCCGCGACTCCGGCGATGCCACCCTGCACGACGCGGTGCGCGCCTGGGTCGAGCAGCAACGCGACCGCATCGCTCCCGCCCTCGCAGCCGAGGTGCAGGAGATCGTCGACATCGACGTCGACACCGAGATGCTGTGGGAGTCGCCCGACGACAGTTCGGGGCGGTTCTATGCCTGGCTCGCCGGGGAGTCGGCCGTCATCAAGGGCCTGCGCCGACTGCTGGTGAGCGAGATCGGCGTCGACCGGCACCGGGTGGCGTTCATGGGCTACTGGAGGCTCGGCAAGGCCGAGGGGCAGTGACCCGCGCCGCTCCGGCAGCGGCACCCGTTCTCGCGCGTCGCCGGCTCACCCGCACCCTGGGCTTCGTCCTTCTGCTGGTGCTCGTGCTGGTCGCGGTCGGCGCGAGCCTCTTCCTCGGTTCGCGCTCGATCGACCTTGCCGCGGTCGTCGACGCCCTGGCGGGGCGTGGCGGCGACGCGGTCGAGCAGATGGTCGTGCTCGACCTGCGGGTGCCGCGCACCGTGATCGGGCTCGTCGCCGGCGCCGCCCTGGGGCTGGCCGGGGCGCTCATGCAGGGTCTCACCCGCAACCCGCTCGCCGATCCCGGTCTTCTGGGCGTCAACGCCGGGGCGTCGCTCGCGGTGGTCGTCGCCATCTCGGCCTTCGGCGTGACCGCGCCGTCGGGCTACATCTGGTTCGCCTTCGCCGGGGCGGCGATCGCGGCCGTGCTCGTCTACCTCGTGGCCTCGGGCCGCAACGGCCCCACACCGCTCAGCCTGACCCTCGCGGGTGCGGCGGTCACGGCCATCCTCACCTCGCTCATCACGCTCGTGCTGCTGCGTGACCTCGACACCCTCGGACAGTACCGCTTCTGGTCGGTCGGGTCGCTCGTGGCGCGTGACGTCGGCACGGCCGGAACCCTCGCCCCGTTCCTCGCCGTCGGCGCCGTGGTGGCGCTGCTGCTCGGGCGCAGCCTCAACGGGCTGGCGCTCGGCGACGACGTCGCCCGTGGCCTCGGCCAGCGCGTCGGCCTCACCCGCGTGCTCGCCGGCGCGGCCATCATCGTGCTCTGCGGGGGAGCGACCGCGCTCGCCGGCCCCCTCGTGTTCGTCGGACTCGTCGTGCCGCACGTGGCCCGCCGGTTCGTGGGGGCCGACTACCGCTGGATCCTGCTCTACTCCCTGCCGCTCGGCGCCATCCTGCTCGTGCTGGCCGACACCGTCGGCCGGTTAATTGCCGCACCCTCCGAGCTCGAGGCGGGCATCGTCGTGGCGATCATCGGCGCCCCGGTGCTGATCGTGCTCGTGCGCCGCAACCGGGCGGTGATCCGGTGAGCGCCCCCGCCGCGCGGCCGTCGTCGGCGCCGCGGGAGCAGAACCTCACCGACCGGCAGCGCCTCGCCACCGTACGGCGCGTGGGGCGCACCCGGCACGTCGTGGTCACGGTGGCGCTCGCCGTCGCTCTCGTCGTGCTTGCCGTCGCCGCCCTGATGCTGGGCGACCGTATCGTGTCACCCGCCGACGTGATCGCGACCCTGCTCGGTCAGGGCAGCGGTGGCGACCGGTTCGTCGTGCTCGGCCTCCGCCTGCCGCGGCTCGAGCTCGCCCTGCTGGTCGGTGCCTCGTTCGGGCTCGCCGGCGCCGTCTTCCAGAGTCTTCTCGCGAACCCTCTGGCCAGCCCCGACATCATCGGCATCTCGCAGGGGGCGAGCGCGGCGGCCGTGGGCGCCATCCTCGTGCTCGGCTGGAGCGGTCTCGCCGTGTCGTTCGCGGCCTTCGCCGGCGCCCTGCTGGTCGCCGCTCTCATCACCGTGCTCGCGGCGCGGGCGGGGGCGGTCGGCTCACGGTTCGTGCTCATCGGCATCGCTCTGGCCTTCCTCGCCCAGGCGCTGATCGGATTCCTGCTCACCCGCGCCGACGTGCGCGACGCACAATCGGCCCTGGTGTGGCTCGTCGGCAGCATCGGCACGGTGCAGCCGCGCGAGCTCGTCGTCACGGCGGTGGGGGCCGTCATCCTGTCTCTGGCGCTCGCCGCTCTCGCACCCAGGCTCCGGATGCTGCAACTCGGCGACGAGGCGGCCGCGGGCCTCGGCGTGCGCGTCACCCGCAGTCGGCTGCTGCTCACGCTCGTGGCCGTCGGGTTCGCGGCGCTCGCGACCGCGGCGGCCGGGCCCGTGGCCTTCGTGGCGTT
The DNA here is from genome assembly GCF_024979295.1 of Herbiconiux daphne. Taxonomy (GTDB): domain Bacteria; phylum Actinomycetota; class Actinomycetes; order Actinomycetales; family Microbacteriaceae; genus Herbiconiux; species Herbiconiux daphnes. The sequence goes on from NZ_JANLCJ010000012.1 coordinate 7,416, forward strand.
CGTGTCGGGCCCGATCGCGCGGCGCCTGCTGGGCGGATCGGCGGCGGCGCTCGTGGCGAGCGCACTCGTCGGGGCCGTGGTGGTGACGGGAGCCGATCTCATCGCCCAGCACGCCATCCCCGGTCTTCAGGTGCCCGTCGGCATCGTCACGAGCATCATCGGGGCTCCCGTGCTGCTCGGCCTGCTGGCCACCGGCAACCGATCGAGAGGCAGCGCATGACGTCGCACGAACTCCGCGCCGACGGGCTCGCCCTCGGCTATGAAGGGCGCCGGGTCGTCGACGGCCTCGACGTCGTGGTTCCGGATGGCCGGGTCACCGTGATCGTCGGCCCGAACGCGTGCGGCAAATCGACACTGCTGCGCGCCTTCGCCCGCCTGCTGCGCCCCGAGGCCGGCGTCGTCACCCTCGACGACGTCGACGTGCACCGCTACCCGAGCAAGCAACTCGCCACGAAGCTCGGCCTGCTGCCCCAGCAGCCCGTGGCGCCCGAGGGCATCACGGTGGCCGACCTGGTGGGGCGGGGCCGGTTCCCGCGGCAAGGCCTCTTTCGGCAGTGGACCGCCGACGACGACGCCGCGGTGGCCCACGCCCTGCGGTCGACCGACACGCTCGAAATCGCCGACCGCCGGGTCGAGGAACTCTCGGGCGGCCAGCGGCAGCGCGTGTGGATCGCGATGGCCCTGGCCCAGGAGACCGACATCCTGCTGCTCGACGAGCCGACGACGTTCCTCGACGTGACCCACCAGATCGAGGTGCTCGACCTGCTGCACGAGCTCAACCGGCAGCGCGGCACGACTGTCGTGATGGTGCTGCACGACCTCAATCTCGCCGCTCGCTACGCCGACCACCTCGTGGTGATGTCGGCGGGCCGCATCGTGGCCGAGGGCGAGCCGCGCACCGTGATCTCGGCCGAGATCGTGCGCACCGCCTTCGGCCTCGAGGCGCTCGTGATCGACGATCCGGTCAGCCACTCGCCCATGGTCGTGCCGAAGGGCCGGTTCCACGGCGCCGTGTGATGCCCTAGCATGGGTTAGGTAAGGCAACCCTTATCGAACCCTCGCTGCTCGGCGCATCGCGTCGCGTGCGAGATCTCGCTCTCGGGCTATGCCTGCACCCACACAGCACCCGACCCCTGGAGAAGAATCCGTGCCACGACGCCTGAAACTCGCGACACTCGCTGCATCCGCCCTCGCCACCGCCCTCGTGCTCGCCGGCTGCTCCGGCTCGACCGGCGGCACGGGCGACGCGGATGCCACCGCTTCGGCGGGTGCGGGGGAGCCCGTCACCATCGAGCACGCGTTCGGTGAGACCACCGTGCCCGCCGACCCGCAGAACGTGGTGACGCTCGGCTGGGGCAGCACGGACGCCGCCATCGCGCTCGGCACCATTCCCGTCGCCATCCCGTTCGACTCCTACGCCGGCGACGAGAACGGCGTGCTGCCGTGGGTCGCCGACGCCATCGACAAGGCCGGCGCCGAGCTGCCGACCGTGTTGCCGGAGTCGCCCGACGAGCCGCCCTACGAGGCGATCGCCGACGCCGACCCCGACGTCATCCTCGCCGTCTACTCGGGCATCACCGAGGAGCAGTACGAGACGCTGTCGCAGATCGCGCCCACCGTCGCCTACCCGGGCGAGGCCTGGAGCACCCCGTGGCGCGACGTCGTGACGACCGTCGGTAAGGCCCTCGGCAAGTCCGACGAGGCGACGGCCGTGCTGGCCGACATCGACGACCAGCTCGCCGAGCAGGCGGCGGCGCATCCGGAGTTCGACGGCAAGAGCATCGCCGCGGTGTGGGATGTCGCCGGCACGTTCTACGTCTACAAGAAGGCCGACCCCCGCGTGGAGTTCATGCTCGACCTCGGCTTCGTCAACGCCCCCTCGGTCGACGCGCTCGCGAACGGCGACTCGACGTTCTACTACACGCTGAGCTACGAGCAGCTCGACCAGCTCGACGCCGACGTGGTGCTGAGCTACTCCGACACCCAGGCCGAGGCGGATGCGTTCCTCACGGCGCCGCAGACGTCGGTGATCCCGGCCGTGCAGGCCGGCCACGTGGCGCAGCTGGTCGGCACCGACTACATCGCTGCGGTCTCGCCGCCCACGGCGCTGTCGCTGCCGTGGGGCCTCGACCAGCTCGTCGACGCCCTGGCGGCTGCGACGAAGTAGCGCGGGTCTGCGGGTCTGCGGGTCTGCGGGTCTGCGGGTCTGCGGGCCTACCGGCCTGCAGGCCTAGAAGTCGTCGATGTGCAGGTGGTTGCAGGTGTCTTCGAAGTCGCGGAAGTTCGCGAAGTCGGGCTCGTTGCCCGCGGCGATGCGGCACTGACGCTGGCCGACGCGCGATCCGTTCGGCATCATGGGGTCGAGCACGGCGATCAGGCTGAGCGACGCGCCGTTCGCGCCGGTCGTGGGCACGCCGCCGACCGAGGTGAAGTCGACCGCGTGGCCTCCGCCCTGCATGTAATGGGCGGATGCCGTGCCGGCGCCCTCGATCTGGCCCGTGCACCGGCGGCTGATGTCGCTCACGCCGGCGCTGCCGAAGGCGCGCACGGCGGCGACCATGGCCTGCAGGATGGTGACGTCGATGCCGCAGTTCGCGACATCCTGACCCTGGGCGATCCAGGCGATCTCGAAGATGTGATCGGGGCTCGAGCCGTGGAACTGGCCGTTGGCCACGTAACCCATGAGCTCCTCGGCGAGGGCCTGCGCGTCTTCGGAGACCGGGCCGACGACGAGACCGGCGGCCGCGCCTCCGCCGTACGCGGCGGCAGCGGCCGCGGCAGCCTCGGCGGCGCGGCGGGCGGCCTCGGCGGCGCGGGCGGCGACACCCGCCTGGTATTGCTGCTCGGTCGTGGCCAGGTTCTGCTGCAGGCTCGTCAGCTGGGCCTGCAGTTCGTCTTCGTGGGCGTTCTGCTCCTGCAGCGCGGCGACCATCTGCTGCTGCGCGGCCGCCGCCTCTTCGAGGGCGGACTGGGCGGCATCCGCGAGGCCGGTGAGGGCCTGCTTGGCGACCTCCGCCTGCTCGCTGAGGGTGTGGGAGGTGTTCTTGTCCTGCTCGGCGGCGGCGTAGATCGCGCTCACCGCCTGGGTGAGCTGGCTGGCGGAGCTGAGCTGCGACAGCAGGTTGTCGGCCTCGTCGGAGGTCGACGTCATGAGCATCGACGTGAGGTCTTGGCCGCCCGAGCGCACGAACTGGGCGGCGATCTGGGCGGCGCGCTTCTTCGACTCGTCGGCCTTGGTGGCTGCGGCGGCGGCGCTCGCGGCGAGGGTATCGGCCTTCACCTGGCCGGCCGTGAGGGCAGCCTGCGCGGCATCGTTCTCGGAGGTGCGCTGAGCGACCAGCGCGACCGCGGCATCCACCTTGGCCTGCTGCTCGGCGATCACGTTCTGGATGGTCTGGATCTCGGACTGCTTGGCGCTCTCGTTGTTCTGCGCGGCGAGCACGTCGTCCCAGGTGGGGTAGTCGTCGGCGTAGGCCGCGGGGGCGCCGGCGAGCGAGATCGCCGCGGTGAGGGCGACGACGACCACGGCGGTGGCGGCGGCTCTGGCGCGGGTGCGGAGTGTGCGGTTCATGGATCCTCTGGCGTCGGACCGCCTCGGCGAAACGGCGGCTTCCGTTCAACATCTAACCTCGCCGACGCCGCGTGCCCGGGAGGCGGAGGCGGCAATTCGCAAATCGTTGACGTGGGGCAAGCATCTGGTGCACCTGTTATCGTCGGCGCATGAGCGACCGTAGTTCCGCCGTGCGCGCCGGCGGCGACCGAGGAGACAGCCCGGGCCGCTTCGGGGCGTCGGCCACCGTCGAGGTCGACCCGGCGACGGTCGGCGCGGTCGACATCTCGTACAACCCCTCGACCGACGGCGATGCCGATCCGGGCGAGATCGTGTGGACCTGGGTGCCCTATCAAGAGAACGACGGCCGCGGGAAGGACCGGCCCGTGCTCGTGGTGGCCCGGGAGGGCGGCGGCACGGTGTTGGCGATGCAGCTCACGTCGAAGCCGCACGACGATGTCTACGACGTCGCGATCGGCAGCGGGGCGTGGGATTCGGCGGGACGGCCGAGCTGGGTGCGGCTGGAGCGGGTGTTCCGGTTGCACCAGGCGGGCATGCGGCGCGAGGCGTTCGCGCTGGATGCGGCGCGGTTCGCGCTCGTGGCAGCGGCGCTGAGCCGGCGGTTCGGGTGGCGCGCGGCGGGTGCGGGCGCGGCTCCGCGCGCGGGCGCGGGCGCGGCTTCACGCACCGGTGCGGCTCCGCGCGCAGGCGCGGCTTCGCCCGCTGGCGCGCCGGCTCGCTCGGGCAACCCGCTGGTGCGGGCGATTCGGCTGCTGATGCCGCCCTACGGGGCCCGCAAGAGCTCTCGCTGACGTGAGCCGGTCAGAAAAGCTGCAAATCACGAAGAGCGACGCCCTATACGGCCTCGGTCGTCGTGATTTGCAGCTTTTTTCGCAGTGACTCGCGTGCGGCGGCTCAGCCGTTCCGGCGGGTGTCGAGCGGATTCGCGTCGAGCCGGCCCGCCACGCCGCTCGCGATCGCGTCGGCGGCCGAGCTGAGCGGCTTGCGATCGGCCTGCTCGGCGAAACAGCGCACGAACTCCTCGGCGAGGGTGAGTCGCGGGTAGGCCTCGACGACCTCGGCCCGGAAGTCGGCCGGCCACTCCTCGGCGTTTCGGCCCGAGATGTCGAGCCCGGTGGCGATGCAGAGCAGGAACCCCTCGGGGTCGAGCGCCGGGTCGACCTCGTCCCACATGTGCCGCACGATGATCTCGGCGGCGCGGGCCCGCCGTTCGCGGGGCCAGCCGGCCCCGGCGCCGAACACCCAGGCGACCTGACCGCCGGCGTTCTCGAACGGCAAGGTGTAGTTGTCGAACTCGGTCACGAGCCCTATGTCGTGCAGCAGGGCTGACACGAACAGCAGTTCGTCGTCGAACGCCAGCCCGTTGCGGCGACCGTGGTCGGCGGCCCAGAGATACGACCGGATGCAGTGGTTCAGCATCGCGGCGGAGTGGTAGTTGGTCGCCACGTCGACCGCGGCGAGACAGGCGGGCGTCGAGGGGAGGGTGAGTTCTGGGCTGGGCACGGTTCCATTGTCGCGGTCCGCGTCGCCGGAGGCCAGCGCCGCCCGCGCCCACTGTGCGCGGGCCGGGCGACGCGACCGCCGGTCAGCGGCCGGGGCCCTGCGGGAACGGGTTGTTCGCGCGCAGCACCTCGAGCCGTGCCCGGTATTCGACCTCGTCGATGTCGCCCTGCGCGAAGCGCTCGGCGAGCGTGGACTCGGCGCGGCGGCCCGGCTGGTCCCAGCCCGCCCGGTAGCCCCAGGCGTTCCGGCGCATGCGCCGGCCGACGGTGGCGAACAGGATGACGAACACGGCGATCCAGAACAGCGGGATCAGAAAGAACAGCCAACCGAAACCGCCCACGAAGGGGCCGGCATGGGCGGCGACGGATGCCAGTGCGGCGGTGGTAGTGGTGGACACGGTGGTGAACACGGTGGATTCCTTCTCTCACGGGCCCCGGTGCGGAACCTCTCCTGCACAGCCTCGCGCTGAGCGGGCGGGAGCGAATCTGCCCCCGGGTGGCATTCCGCCTACACCCGGGGGAGCAGTCGGCTCGGCTTACGCCGGCCGACCCGGCGCGACGAGGCCGGTCTCGTAGGCGATCACCACGAGCTGCACCCGGTCACGCGCGCCGAGTTTCGACATGATGCGCGACACGTGCGTCTTCGCCGTCAGCGGGCTGAGAAACAGACGCGCGCCGATCTCGTCGTTGGTGAGGCCGGTGCCGACGAGCGCCAGCACCTCGCGTTCGCGCGCGGTGAGTACGGTCAGCCGCGCGGCATCCGCCGGCGCGGTGAGACCGAGATCGTGGGCGACCCGCTCGAGCAGCCGCCGCGTCACACCCGGGCTGAGCAGCGCGTCACCGCCCGCCGCGACGCGTACCGCCCGGATCAGCTCGACCGGCTCGGTGTCCTTCACCAGAAAGCCGCTGGCACCGGCCCGGATGGCGCGGCCAACGTATTCGTCGAGCTCGAACGTCGTCACGATCACGATGTGCGTCGCCGCGAGCTGGGGGTCGGCAGCGATCTGCTCGGTGGCCCAGAGGCCGTCGCCGTCGGGCATGCGGATGTCCATGAGGATCACGTCGGGCCGCTGCGCCCGCACGAGTTCCACGGCCTCGACGCCCGAGCCGGCTTCGCCCACGACCTCGAGATCGGCCTCCGACTCGAGCAGGCTGCGAAAACCGCCGCGGATGAGCTGCTGATCGTCGGCCACGGCCACCCGGATCATCGCCCGTCCTCCGGGTGGCTCGCAGTCGGTGGCGCGGCGCGGGGTGGGGTGGGTGGCGCGGGGTGGCTCGCGGTCGGTGCTGTGGGGTGGGGTGGGGTGGGTGAGGTCGATGCTGGTGATGCGGTGGTCGACGGATGCCGCGGGATGACGGCTTCGACCACGAAGCCGGTTTCGGGTTCCGGGCGTGCACCGGCGCGCAGCCGGCCGCCGAGCAGTTCGGCCCGCTCGCGCATGCCCAGGAGTCCGCGGCCGGGGCGGAGACTGGGGGCGGCGGAGCCGGACGCACTGGTACTGCGGCCGGCGCCGGTGTTGCGGTCGGTGCGGGTTGCGAAGGTGCCGGGCGCGCTTGGTGAGGTGCCAGGGCCAGGGCCCGGGCCGGCTGGGCCGGGGTCGGGCGCGCTGGGGGCGGCGCCGCGGTTGGCGCCGGGGCCGCGGCCGTCGTCGGTGATCGTGACGGTGTAGGCGTCTGGTGATTCGGTGAGCACCACGGTGGCCGACGTCGCCGACGCGTGGCGGATGACGTTCGTGAGCGACTCCTGAACGATGCGGTAGAGCGCGAGCTGCACGCCCTTGGGCACGTCGTCGGGCGAGACGGCGCCGCCCGCGAGGTCAGAACCTGGGCCAGTACCGGGGCCAGTGCCGGGCCCGGCGCCAGAGCCGCCTCGGCGGCCGATGCCGTTGTCGAGGGTGACGGCGAGGCCCTGCGAGACGACGGACGCCACCAGCCCCTCGAGCCGCGACAGATCGGGCTCGGGCACGAGCGGTGCGGGCTCGACGCCGCCTACGGCGCCGCCCTCCACGTCGGCGCGCAGCACGCCGAGCACCGAGCGCACCTCGTCGAGGGCGCTCTTGCTGGTCTCCTTGATGTTGGCCAGCGCTGCGGCCGCCTTGTCGGGTTGCGAGTCGATGAGGTGGAGGCCGACGCCGGCCTGCACGTTGATCTGGCTGAGGGAGTGCGCGAGCACGTCGTGCAGTTCGCGGGCGATGCGCACGCGTTCGGCCTGCACCACGGTGAGCCGACGCTCCGCGGAACGCCGGCGCAGCTCGTCGAAGCGTCGGCGCCTCGACCGCAGGGCCTCGCCCACGACGACGAGCAGCACGAGCCCGAGCGACACCGCCACCACGAGGGCGGGCTGCCAGGGCACGCGCAGGGCGATGCCGAGCGCGAGAGTGAGCAGCCAGGCGGCGCCGACCGAGCACCACACCCAGACGCGCGCCCCACGCACGGTGGCCCCGACGATGGCGAACGCCAGGGCGATGTAGGGCGGAGCGGTGTCACCGGCTACGACGAGCACGTAGGCGCCGGCCGCCGCCGAGATCACCGCGACGACCGGGCCGGGGAACCGGCGGGCGAACACGAGTGCGATCGGGCCCACGAGCGCGAGCCCCAGTTGCGCCGCGAACCGCGCCGGGTCGTCGGCGGCGGCGCCCACGATGTGACGGAACCGCCACGAGAACACCGCGGCCGGCACCTGCACCACGAGCGACACGATCACCGGCACCCAGAGCGTGGCCCACCGCGGCAGGCGGAAGCGCGGTCCCCAGTCGGCCTCGTCGAGTCCCGGCCACTCGCCACGGTGCCAGCGCTCCCGGGCCTCCGCGCGCAGGCGGGCACGCTCGCGCCACTGGTCGTCGAGAGTGCGACCCGGGTGCGGCATGCGTCGATCGTATCCGCGTGGCGTGCGCCGCGGCATCCGCTCGCCGTCGTGCGGGGACTACTCCCGGGGGAGTAGTCCCGGCCCGCGTCAGACCGCCGGCTCGCCCCCGGCTGGTGCGACGCCCGCGGCCGCCGCCGGGGCGCCCAGGCTGGCGCCGAGTTCGGCGGCCCGTTCGTGCGCCTGCACGAGTTCGGAGCGGCTGCGGTCGATCTGGTCGGCCAGGGCCGGAACCGTCTCCGCGAGGGTGAGGTTCGTAGCGATGACGGTGACCGACATGCCGAGCGCCGTGCCGAGGATGAGTCGGAGTGCGGGCACCTCGTGGTCCCAGCCGTCGGTGGGCGACCCGGGGTCGTAGGAGGCGCCGCGGCTGGTGACGATCACGGCGGGCCGGCCGGCGAGCGGCTGGGTGTCGACGTCGAACGGCGCGGTGACGGCCGGCACGTGGATGTTGTCGATCCAGGCCTTGAGGCTCGACGGCAGCGAGTAGTTGTAGAGCGGGGCGCCGACGAGCAGCACGTCGGCGGCGAGCAGCTCGGCGATGAGCGATGCCTGCAGCGCCTCGGCGTCGGCGGGTGGCCGGGAGCCCTCGGGGCGCAGACGCGGCGGCCAGTGCAGCGCCGCGTCGGCCAGGTGGGGAAGGGGGTCGCGGTGCAGGTCGCGGTGGGTCACCGTGTTGCCGGGGGCCGCGGCGAGCCAGGCCTCGCTGAAGCTGTGTCCGATCGCCCGTGATCGTGACTGCGTCAGGTCGGCTGAGGAGTCGAGATGTAACAGATTAGCCATGACCACACGCTATACCGACGGCCGCCGGCGGGGTCAGGCGGAGGGGGTCAGGCGGAGAGCCGACCCAGCTGCAGCTCGACCATCGGCAGCAGCTCCTGGAAGCGGCTGACCAAGGGTGCGGTCATGAACAGGGCATCGCTGCGCAGGTCGACGATCAGCGCGTGCAGGCGCGACAGCTCGTCGGCACCGAGGGTGGCGAGCGGGATGTCGGAACAGGGCAGCGAGACCGCCATCGCGGCCACGTCGTCGTTCCAGTTGATCGTTGCCACTGCTCTCCTCATGTGCGTCGATTTGGGCGTCGATTTGTGCGTCGATGTGTGCGTCGATGTGTGCGTCGATCGCTGACGCTGCCCGAGTTTAGCGGCGTCGCGAGAACCGCCAGAATCCCCCATAGGGGTGTGTCCGCGTGAAGCGCCGCTGCGGCTCAGGCCGCGAGGGCCCGCGAGGCGTCGATGCCCTGCCTCGTGGCGCGCACGGCGTCGACGCGGGTGGCGTCGAGTGCCCCGCCCACGGTCTCGTGACGGATGCCGCGGGCCGCGAGCTGCGAGCTGAGGGGGTCGTGCGACACCTGGCCGGCGCACACGATCACCACGTCGGCCGGCACGAGTTGCCGCGCGCCGTCGCCCAGCACGATCTCGACGCCTTCGGGCGTGATGCGCTCGTATTCGAGATCGGAGGCGAACTGCACTCCCGCGTCGCGCAGCTCGCCGAGAGCCACCCAGCGCGAGGTGATGCCCATGCCGGCGCCGAACTTGCCCGACCGGCGCAGAACGGTCACGTCTCGGCCCGGCCGCGGCGCCATGCCGGCGCTTTCCGCCGCGTGCCGACCGCGACGCTCGCGCACTCGGGTGCGCTGCGGCAGGTCGTCTCCCTCGAGCCAGGTGCTCGGCGCCGGAAGGGCGAAACGCTGCTCGAACTCCCGCGCCCGTTCGGCCGGATCGTGCGAGAGCACGAGGAACTTCGCGGTGTCGACCCCGATGCCGCCGCCGCCGATGATGGCCACGCGCCCCTCGGGCACGCCCTCGAGGATGGCGCGTTCGTAGCTCAGCACGGTCGGCAGCTCCCAGCCGGGCACGTCGATGGTGCGCGGTCGCACCCCGGTCGCCACCACGACGCCCGCGAAGCCCGCGAGTTCGTCGGCGGTCGCTTCGTGGCCGAGCTCGATCCGCGCGCCGAGCGACTCGAGCCGGGCAGCGTAGTGCGCCACGGTGAGCGCGTAGTCCTCTTTGGTGGGGATGCGCGCGGCAAGCGTGAACTGGCCGCCGAGCCGCGCATCCGCCTCGAACAGGGTCACCCGGTGGCCGCGCTCGGCGAGGTCGGCCGCGGCCACGAGCCCGGCCGGACCGCCCCCCACCACGGCGAACGCAGCGGGAGCGCGCGTGAGCACGAGCGGGTAGCGCGTCTCGGTGCCCGCGCGCGGGTTCACCAGGCACGAGACGGGCTTCTTCACGAACGACCGGTCGAGGCAGGCCTGGTTGCAGCCGATGCAGGAGTTGACGGCGTCGAAGTGCCCGTCGCGCGACCGGTCGACGATCGCGGCGTCGGCCAGAAAGGGCCGAGCCAGCGCCACGGCGGTGATGAGGCCGCCGGCGAGCACGTCTTCGGCGTCGCGCAGGTCGGTCAGCCGGTTGCTCGCGATCACGGGAACCGCGGTGAGCGGCAGCGCCCCGGGGTCGGTGGGCCGCCCGGCCGCTGCGGGGTCGGCGAGCGACGTGGCCGCCTCGGCGGGCATCGACACGGGCAGCGAAATCGCGCGCGCCACGGCCTCGGCGTAGCGCAGCCACACCCCGTGCGGCACGGCGGCTTGCACGGTGGGCACGGATGACTCGTGCCAGCCGATGCCCACGTTCAGCGCATCGGCGCCCGCCAGCACGAGGGCGCGGGCGAGGGCATCCGTGTCGTCCTGCGTGCTGGAGCCCGGCACCAGATCGGCGCCGGACATGCGCACGATGATCGGCACGTCGAATCCCACGGCGCGGCGCACCGCGCGCAGCACCTCGACGGCGAACCGGCGGCGCCGCTCGGCGGAGCCGCCCCACTCGTCGTCGCGCTGATTGGTCACCGGCGAGCAGAACTGGTTGATCAGGTAGCCCTCCGACGCCATGATCTCGACCGCGTCGAACCCGAGGTCGACCGCGCGTGCCGCCGCCCGCCCGAAGTCGTCGATGGTGCGCAGGATGCCGGCCTCGTCGAGCTCGACCGGAACCTCCGCGCCCGCGGCGCGCCACGGCAGCGGCGACGGCGCGACCGGATGCACTCGGCGGCCCTGGGCATCCGTCACCCCGTCGAGCAGGGCGTAGCGGCCGGCGTGGAACAGCTGTGCCGCGATCAGCCCGCCCGCCGCGTGCACGGCCGCGGCCGCAGCGGCGAAGCGGGCGTCGCTCGCCTCGTCGCCGAGGCGGCTGAAGTCGTCGGCGCCGGAGCCCTCGGCGTTGACCGCGAGCCCGCCCGTGATGATGAGGGCCGCACCGCCCTCGATGCGCTCGGCGAAGTAGGCCGAGAGGGCGGCGCCGCCGTCGTCGAGGGTCTCGAGGCCGGTGTGCATGCTGCCGGTGATCACCCGGTGCGGCAGTTCGAGCGCCCCGAGCCGCCAGGGCGAGAACGTGCGCTCGAGCGCGGGGGTGGCGGCGTCGCCGTGCATCGGGGTGCTCCGTCTGGTCGTGTGGTGCTGAGGGTGGTGCGGCTGCCGCGGCTGCTGCGGGTGCTGCAGGTGGTGCGGGTGGTGCGGGTGTTCAGGCTACTCGTCGGCGAGGTGGCCCGGCAGCCCGAACCCCGGTGCGGCGTCGCCGAGCACCGCGGCCCGCAGGTCGCCGGTGGTGTCGGCCCAGAACGGCGGCGACACGATCGTCAGGCCGCCGTCGACCTGCAGCACCTGGCCGGTGATGTAGCCGGCCTTGGCCGAGAGCAGGAAGTCGGCGGCATCCGCCATGTCGTCGGCGGTTCCCGGGCGGCCGAGCGGGATCTTCTCGAACACCGTCTCGATCGGCGCCATGCCGGGCACCCGATTGTAGAAGTAGTCGAGCGAGTCGGTGTCGATCAGACCGCCGTTCACGGCGTTGACCGTGATGCCGCGCGGGCCGAACTCCGTGGCCATGAACTTGACGTAGGCCTCGTTCGCCGCCTTGGCCGCCCCGAGCGCCGCGTAGGTGGGGAACGCGCGCAAGGAGCCGTAGCTCGTGATGGCCAGGATGCGCCCGCCCGTCGGCATGAGCTCGGCCGCACGGATGGCACCCAGCACGAACGAGCGCGTGTTCATGGCGTAGCTGCGGTCGAGGTGGTGCACCTTGAGTTGCGAGACGGGCTTGAACGCGCTGGCGGCGGCGTTCGCCACGAAGGCGTCGACCCGACCGTAGGTGTCGCGCACCACGTCGAAGAGGCGGTCGATGTCGTCGGGCGACTCGATGTCGGCCTGCACCGCGATGCCCGAACCGCCGGCGGCGACGACGTCGGCGAGCGACTCCTCGGCGAGGTCGGCGTTGACCTTGTAGTTGATCACCACGGCGGCGCCCTGGGTGCCGAGCTTCTGCGCGAGCAGGCGGCCGATGCCGCGCGAGGCGCCGGTGATGACGACGACGCGGGGCGGAGCGGCGGGGGCGGGGATGCTCTCGCTCATGCCTGCACCTCCGCCTCGAGCTGCGCCTCTTCGCCCGCGGCCGCCTCGGCCTTCAGAGCGGCCGCGGTGGCGGCGGCCTCGGCCAGCACGGCGCGGGCGACGATCGTCTTCTGGATCTCGTTCGTGCCCTCCTCGAACCGCTGCGCCCGGGCGTCGCGATAGACGCGCTCGATCGGGTTACGGTGCCAGTAGCCCTGTCCGCCGTGAATCTGCAGCGCCTTGTCGGTGACGCGGGTGAGCATGTCGACGGCGATCATCTTCGACGCGCTCGAGAGGGGGCCGGCATCCGGTGCCCCGTTCTCGAATGCGCGGGCCGCCTCGAACACGAGGGCGCGGGCGGCGGCGATGTCGGCGTAGTTCTCGGCGAGATAGGCCTGGATGACGGGCCGCTCGGCGAGCTTCTTGCCGAAGGTCTCGCGCTTCAGGGCGTAGTGGATGGCGAGCTCCTGGGCGCGTTCGGCGAGTCCGACGCAGCTCATGGCAACCGAGACGCGGCTCGGCAGCAGGAATCCGCCGAGCGCGACCTTCAGCCCGTCGCCCTCGTCGCCGAGTCGCGCCGACACCGGCACCGGGGTGTCGGTGAAGCGCAGGATGGCGTGGTCGGTGCCGCGCACCCCCATCGTGACGGAGTCGTCGATGACCTCGGCGCCCGGCAGCCCGGTGTTCGGCACGAGCAGGGCCACGGTGCCGTTCTGACCGGTGGTGCCCTCGAGGCGGGCGAACAGCAGCCAGTAGTCGCACTTCACGCCGAAGGTGATGAGGTGCTTCTCGCCGTTGAGGTAGTAGGTGTCGCCCTCGCGCCGCACGGTCGATCGCAGGTCGGCCCCGGTGCCCGCGGTCGCCTCGGTGAGGGTGAACGCCACGAGCACGTCTCCGGCCACCGATTTCTTGATCACCTCGCGCTGCACGTCGTTCGCGAACGGTTCCATCGCGCGCCAGGTGCCGTTGTTGACGTGCGCGAGCATGCGGATGGAGGCATGCGACCGCGAGAAGATCTCCATCAGTTCGAGGTAGCGGGTGAACGGGATGCCGCGGCCGCCGAGCTCTCGGGGGGCGGCGAGGCTCATGTAGCCCAGGTCGCGCAGCTCTTCGTAGAGGGCGCGCGGCACGTCGCCCTCGGCCTCGATGCGCTCGGCCCAGACCTCGCCCGGCCCGCGCACCCAGGCGTCGATCTCGGACTTCAGGCTCTGGAACGCCGCCTCGTCGAATCGGGTGTCGCTCACTGTGTCGCTCACGCTTCTGCTTTCTCTCGTGTCGTGCTGCCGGCGACGAGCGCGGCGACGCGCTCCCGCAGCAGGTTCTTCTGGATCTTGCCCACCGGGTTGCGGGGGAGGGAGTCGATGGTCTCGAGCCGCTCGGGCCAGTAGTACTTCGAGACCTTGGCGGCCGCGAGGAACCGCTGCATCTCGGCGAACTCGAGGGGCTCGGCATCGTCGGCGGTGACCACGAAGGCGCACGCCCGCTCGCCGAGCCGCGCATCCGGCATCGCCACGATCGCCACGTCTTTCACCGACGGATGCGTGAACAGCAGGTTCTCGATCTCGACCACCGGCACCTTCTCGCCGCCGCGGTTGATCACGTCTTTCACCCGGCCGGTCACGTGCAGGAACCCGTCGGCGTCGACGATGCCGAGGTCGCCGGTCTTGTACCAGCCGTCGGCGGTGAAGACCTCGGCTGTCAGGTCGGGGCGGTCGAGGTAGCCGAGGAACATCGTGGGGCTCAGTAGCTCGTAGTTGCCCTCGCGCCCGGCGGGCAGCGGGATGCCGGCGTCGTCGACGATGCGGATGCGGATGCCGTCGAGCGGCCGGCCGTCGGTGCCCCAGGCTGACCCGGGCGGGTCGGTGGGCGCCGAGAGAGTGCCGAGGCAGGTCTCGGTGGTGCCGAACGCGCCGCAGACGGCGGTCTGCAGCACTCGCGTCGCGCGCTCGGCGAGCTCGCGCGGAACGGCGGCCCCCGTGGCGACGAAGATGCGCAGGCTCGAGGGCGCGGGTTCGCCGTGCTCGACCGCCTCGACCACATCCATCAGGAACGGCGTCGCGGCCTGCACGAAGCTCGCCCGGGCCTGCCCGAAGGCCTGCCGCAGCGCCACCTCGGCGCTCCAGATCGGCTGCACCACGGCGGCGACACCGAGGCGCCAGCTGAGCACCAGGCCGTAGAGGAACCCGGTCTGGTGGGCGAGCGGCGACGGGATGTAAACCCGGTCGTCGCCCGTGAGCCCGAGGTGCGCGACCTCCATGGCGGTGGCGAGGCCGAGGGTGCGGTGGGCGTGCTGCACGCCCTTCGGCTCACCGGTCGTGCCCGAGGTGAACAGCAGCTGGGCGACGTCGTCGGCCGTGGGCCGGCGCGCCTCGAGAGCCGCGGCATCCACTCGCGCGCCCGCCAGCGCCCCGTCGAAGTCGTGCCACGTCCACCCGGCGGCCGCCCCGGCGTCGCCCGCGGCCTCCTCTTCACGCGAGTGGTCACTTTCGGTGGTTCCCGCGGCGTTTTGGGGCGAAAAGTGACCACTCGCGGGGGAGGTGGGGGGCGCGGAGGTGCGGGGCGCGGCGGGCGCGGAGGTGGGGGGCGTGGCCTCCCCTTCACGCGAGTGGTCACTATTGGTGGTTCCCGCAGCGTTTTGGGGCGAAAAGTGACCACTCGCGAGGGAGGTGGGGGGTGCAGCGGGGTCGGTGCCGGCGCGGGGGGTGCCCGTGGGGTCGAGGTCGGGCACGACGAGCACGTGTTGCACGGCGAGGGGGAGGTCGCGGGATGCCGCCTCCCGCACGACTCCGGGGAGCTCGTCGGCGTGGCGCCGCCGGCGGAACGACCGCGGCAGAATGAGCACCCGGGCGCGAGAGCGCGAGAGCACCATCGCCACCTCGCGCTCGCCGAAGACGGGCATGATGGGGGCGACCACGGCGCCGATCTGCAGCACCCCGAGGGTGACGGTGACGCACTCGGCCCAGTTCGGCAGCTGGAAGGCGACCGATTCGCCCGGCTTCACTCCGAGCCCGAGCAGAACGGCCGACACCCGGTCGGCCTCGGCCCGCAGCTCGGCCCACGTGAGCGTGCGCGGGCGTTCGCCGACCTCGATCACCGCTGTCGCGTCAGGGGACGTGGCGGCGAGCCGGTCGACGGGAGCGGTGAGCGGCTCCGCGAGGATGGCCCCGGCAGGCACGGCAGGCACGGCAGCCGCGGCAGCCGCGGCAGCCGCGCGCGGCGCAGCCGCGGGCGTCGGGGCGGTGGCGGGGACTCCGGCGGCGGTGTTCGGTGCGCCCGTCACGAGGCCAGCGCCCGGCGCGACTGCGACTTGGCCTCGACGGCGGGGGCCGCGATCGACATCTCGAGGCCTACCGAGGTCATCGCCTGCAAGAAGGTGGGATAGCTGATGCGGTAGGCCCGGGGGTAGGTCAGGCGCGACTCACCGGTGGCCCGCGTGGCGGCCACCGCGAGCGACATCAGCACCCGGTGGTCGTTGAACGACGACATGGGCGCGCCGTGCAGCGAATCGACCCCCGAGATGAGCAACTCGGATCCGGTGTCGGTCAGGTCGCCGCCGAGCTTGTTGAGCTGCAGCATGGCGTTGACCCGGTCGGATTCCTTGAGCCGGATGTGCGCGACGTTGCGAAAACGGGAGGTGCCCGAGGCGAATGTGGCGAGCGTCGAGAGCACCGGCAGCAGGTCGGGGATCGGCTGGCAGTCGATGTCGAGCGGCGCCAGCTCGATGCCGTCGTGCCGCACGCGCACGAACCCCGTCTCGGGGTCGTGCTCCATCGGCAGGCCCATCGCGGCCACGAGGTCGAGGAACTCGGCCTCGGGATGATCGGTGTCGGCCGAGCGGGTCGCGGTGAGGCCGCGGAAGACGACATCCGAGGGCCGGATGGCGGTTGCAGCGAGCCCGAACGCGGCGGAGCCGATGTCGGGCGGCATCGTGTATTCGGCCGGGGTGGCCTGCTGCCCGGGCTTCACGGTGAACGTGCGCCAGTCGTCGGAGTGCTCGACCTCGAGGCCGAAATGCCGCATCATGCGCACCGTGAGGTCGATGTAGGGCTGCTCGTTGAGCTCGCCGATGACCTCGATGGTGGTCTCGCGCCGGGCGAACGGCGCCAGCAGCAGCAGGCCCGAGAGCCACTGCGACAGGGTGCCCGGAATCGAGACGTGGCCGCCCTCGGGTTCGCCCGGCTGCACGGTGATCGGCGGGCAGTCGTTTTCGGCGGTGTAGCGCACCCCGATCTGGTCGAGGGCGTCGAGCAGGGCCTTGATGGGCCGGCGGCGGAAGTACTTCATTCCGGTCAGAGTGATGGGGCGGTCGGCGAGCGCGGCCAGACCCGTCATGAAGTAGAGGGTGGTGCCCGACGAGCCGACGTTCAGCAGCCCCTCGGCCGAGATCGAGCCGTGATCGACCACGTCGTCCCGGGTGTGATAGCGACCGCCGTGCACGATGTAGCTGTCACCCTCGATCTCGATCTTCGTGCCGAGGGCTCTCAGCACTCCGATCGTCCACACCACTTGACGGGTCTCGGAGAGACCGCGGATGACACTCCGGCCGGGAGCGAGTGAGGCCAGCACCAGGGCGCGATGCGCGTGGTACTTCGAAACGGGGATGTTCAGTTCGCCGGAGATCGGGGTCTGGGATCCACTCACGAACAACTGCACGCCAGCTGCACCTCCTATGCGTCAACTCGCGGCGCCGAGTCGATCTCGTCTCGAGGGGGCAGGGCAGTCGCGTGGAATCGAAAAGGTTCGTCCGTCCATACTGTCACTCCGATCGGGTCGGCGTCGCCACGTCACGCTCCGACGTATGTCGCGAGGTGCTGCGCGGTGAGCGTCGAGCGATCGGCGACCAGATCGGCGGGCGTGCCCTCGAACACGATGCGCCCGCCGTCGTGCCCGGCGCCGGGGCCGAGGTCGATGATCCAGTCGGCGTGCGCCATCACCGCCTGGTGGTGTTCGACCACGATGACCGACTTGCCCGAGTCGACCAGCCGGTCGAGCAGGCCCAGCAGGTTCTCGACGTCGGCGAGGTGGAGGCCCGTGGTGGGCTCGTCGAGCACGTAGACGGAGCCCTTCTCGCCCAGGTGGGTGGCCAGCTTGAGGCGCTGGCGCTCCCCGCCGGAGAGGGTGGTAAGCGGCTGGCCGAGCGACACGTAGCCGAGGCCGACATCCGCGAGCCGGGCGAGGACGGCGTGGGCGGCGGGCAGGCGTGCCGGGCCCGACCCGAAGAACTCCTCGGCCTCGGTGACCGACATCGCGAGCACCTCGCTGATGTCGCGCCCGCCGAAGTGGTAGTCGAGCACGGATGCCTCGAACCGCTTGCCCTCGCACACCTCGCACGTGGTGGCGACTCCCGCCATCATCGCCAGATCGGTGTAGACCACACCCGCGCCGTTGCAGTTGGGGCACGCGCCCTCGGAGTTGGCGCTGAACAGGGCGGGCTTCACGCCGTTCTCTTTCGCGAAGGCCTTGCGGATGGGCTCGAGCAGCCCGGTGTACGTCGCGGGATTGCTGCGGCGCGAACCGCGGATGGCGCTCTGGTCGATCGACACCACGCCGGTCTCGGCTCCGCCCGACCAGCGCGGCAGCGAGCCGTGCACGAGCGAGCTCTTGCCCGACCCCGCGACGCCCGTGATGACGGTCAGCACGCCGAGCGGGATGTCGACGTCGACGTCGACCAGGTTGTTCGCGGTCGCTCCCCGGATCTCGAGCGCCCCCGTCGGGGTGCGCACCTCGTCTTTGAGCGCGGCCCGGTCGTCGAAGTGCCGGCCAGTGAGCGTTCCGCTCGATCGCAGCTCGTCGACCGTGCCCTCGAAGCACACCGTGCCGCCCGCGGTGCCGGCCCCGGGGCCGAGGTCGACCACGTGGTCGGCGATCACGATGGTCTCGGGCTTGTGCTCGACGACGAGCACGGTGTTGCCTTTGTCGCGCAGGCGCAGCAGCAGGTCGTTCATGCGCTGGATGTCGTGCGGATGGAGCCCGACCGTCGGCTCGTCGAACACATAGGTGACGTCGGTCAGGGCCGACCCGAGGTGCCGGATCATCTTGATGCGCTGCGCCTCACCGCCCGACAGCGTGCCGGCGGGCCGGTCGAGCGCGAGGTAGCCGAGGCCGATCTCGACGAACGAGTCGAGCATGTGGGTGAGGGAGTCGAGCAGCGGCGCCATCGAGGGTTCGTCGACGCGGCGCACCCACTCGGCGAGATCGCTGATCTGCATCGCACAGGCATCCGCGATGCTGATGCCGCCCTCGTCGCTCGTGCCCCCGGTGCCCCCGGTGGCACCGCCTCGGGCCACGATCTTCGACGAGCGGGCGCCCTCGTTGAGCCGGGTGCCGTCGCACTCGGGGCAGGTGGTGAAGGTGACCGCGCGGTCGATGAACGCCCGGATGTGCGGCTGCACCGCCTCTTTGTCTTTCGACAGGAACGAGTTCTGCACCCGCGGGATGAGGCCCTCGTAGGTGAGGTTGACGTCGTTGACCTTGATCTTGACGGGCTCGTGGTGCAGGAACGCGGCCAGCTCTTTCGCCGTGAAGTCGCGGATGGGCTTGTGCGGGTCGAAGAAGCCCGAATTCATGATGATGCGCACCATCCAGCCGTCGCCCGTGTAGCCCGGAATGGTGATGGCGCCCTCACTGATCGACTTGCTGTCGTCGTAGAGCTGGGTGAGGTCGATGTCGGAGACCGAGCCCCGGCCTTCACAACGCGGGCACATGCCGCCCGTGATCGAGAAGCTGCGCCGCTCTTTCGTGGTGCCGCTCGCGCGCTCGATGGTGACGGCTCCGGCGCCCGAGATCGAGGCGACGTTGAACGAGAAGGCCTGCGGCGAGCCGATGTGCGGCTGCCCGAGCCGGCTGAACAGGATGCGCAGCAGCGCGTTGGCGTCGGTCGCCGTGCCGACCGTCGAGCGGGCGTTCGCGCCCATGCGCTCCTGGTCGACGATGATCGCCGTCGTGAGGCCCTCGAGCACGTCGACCTCGGGGCGCGCGAGGGCCGGCATGAAGCCCTGCAGGAACGCGCTGTAGGTCTCGTTGATCAGCCGCTGCGACTCGGCCGCGATGGTGCCGAACACGAGCGAGCTCTTGCCCGACCCCGAGACGCCCGTGAAGACCGTCAGCCGCCGCTTCGGAATCTCGACACTGATGTCTTTGAGGTTGTTGACCCGCGCACCCTGCACGCGGATCAGTTCGTGGCTCGTGGAATCCATGGCAGTCAGCCTAGGGGTGGCCGCCGACAGGCGCTTCTCGAGAACTGCTCGGATCCCGACGCCCGCCCTGCGGCGCGGGCGACGAGTCTCAGAGGGTGGTGCGCACGAGCGGCTTGTCGGTTCCGGCCACCCGGATGTCGACCGACCGGATGTCGCGGGTCGGGATGCTCGTCGAGGCCGAGAGGTTGCCGGCCTGCCCGCCGCTCACCGACCAGCTCGCCACCGTGGTCTGCGTGCCGCTGAGGTCGGTCACGACGAGATCGTAGGTGGTGGGAGAGGTGGTCTCGGTGGACCCGGTGTCGTAGGGTGAGCCGGTCCCGGAGGGCGCGCCCGTGCCGGAGGGCGCCGCGTCGCGGTAGCTGCAGTTCCAGTCGAACCGGGTTCCCCAGCCCTTCTCGGTGACGGCGAGGTCGGCGTCGAGCCAGCCGGGCTCCACCTGCGCCATCGCGCGGGCGATCGCGCCGTCGGCCGGAGTCTCGGGCGCGGGAGTCGAGCTCGAGACCGCGACGGGTGGCGCATCCGGCCCGCCCAGGCTCCCCACGCCGACCCCCAGCAGCACACCCCCCACGGCGAGCACCGCCCCGGCCCCCGCCATGAGCGCGATCACGCCACGCCGGGTGCGCGACCGGCGCCGTCGCACCGACCGGGCGAGGCCCTGCACGAGTTCGGGCCGGTGGCTCGACCCGAGCAGACGGGCATCCGCCGTCGCCGAGGCGTCGGGCTCGAGCAGGGCCGACGCCTCCGAGGGCGACAGAGCGCTCAGGATGCCAGGCAGCCCCGCCAGCTCGGCCACCGCGGCGGTGCACCCGGGGCAGCCGGCGAGGTGCCGCTCGAAGGCGCGCCGCTCGTCGGGAGTCAGCATGCCGAGCACGTAGGAGGCGTCCCACTCGCGGTAGGAATCGGCGTGAGGGCCGTCGCGGCGGGGGTCGTCGCGATACGGGTTGTCGCGGGAGATGTCGTCGCCGCTCATTCCGTCACCCCCCTCTCCTGCAGCGCGAGCCGTAGCGCGCGCAGGGCGTAATGGGTGCGCGACCGCACCGTGCCGACGGGAACGTTCTCGCGCTCGGCGATCTCGGCTGCGGTGTGGCCGAGATAGTAGGAGCTGACCACCGCCGTGCGGTGCTCGAGCGAGAGCGAGAGCAGCGCGTCGGCGAGCAACCACTTGTCGAGCACGGCGTCGGTCTCGTCGCGCTGCGACCGCGCCGCCGGTTCGGGTAGTTCGTCGGTGCTGAACTCGTGGGCGTGACGGGCGCTGCGCCGGTCGTCGATCACGAGGTTGCGGGCCACGGTGAACAGCCACGCGCGCGCCGACTCGTCGCTCTGCTCGAGGATGGCGGGCTTCTTCCACGCCCGCAGCAGCGACTCCTGCACCACGTCTTGCGCGAAGTTGTGGTCGTGGGTCAGGCGCACGACGTAGCGCAACAGCGCCGGACCGTGGGCGTCGTGAATGGCGCGCAGCAACTCCGCCTGCTCATCCGACATACGCACCTCCACCCTGCACAACGCGACAGCGGGCCGCTGCGTTCAATTCTGCGGATCACACGGTGACGAAGACACCGTTCGCCGCGTCATCCGGAGCCTGCCGCTTCATCAAGAAGTGCTGCTTCTTGCCGGTGGCCGTGTAGGGCAGCTCGTCGACGAAGGCATAGCGCCGGGGTCGCTTGAAGCGGGCGAGGGCGTTGCTGGCGAGCGCGAAGCGGTCGAGCTCGGCGGCGGCCTGCACGGGGTCGGCGAGCGTTCCGGGCCGCGGCTGGATGTAGGCCACCACCACTTCGCCCCACTCGGGGTCGGGCAGACCCGTGACGATGCTATCGGCGACATCCGGATGCCCCGCGAGCACTTCTTCGATCTGCACCGGGTGCACGTTCTCACCGCCCGAGATGATCATGTCGTCTTTGCGGCCGACGATCGTGACGATCTCGTCGTCGTTCCAGGTGGCGAGGTCGCCCGGGTAGACCCAGCCGTCGCGGAACTTCTTCGCCTGCTCCTCGGGGTTGTGCATGTAGGAGTAGCCGCTCTTCACCGAGCGCATGATGACCTCGCCCACCGTCGTGCCGTCCTGGGGCACGGTGTCGGTGGGGTCGGCCATCCTGTCGGGGTAGACGTTCACCACGACCACGTCGTCGTCGAGGCAGGCGCGACCGGATGCTCCGGCTGCGTCGGGCAGGTCGTCGGGGCGCAGGTAGGTGTTCCAGAACGCCTCGGTGGTGCCGTAGCCGTTCGCGATGCGCGGGGTGATGGTGCGCTGGTAGCGCAGGGCGGCGGCGCGCTCGAGCGGTGCGCCCATGGTGACGATGCCCGAGAGCGACGAGAGGTCGCGGGGCGAGGCCTCCTGCGCGTCGGCCAGGCGCTCGAGGTTGGTGGGGGCGCCGATGACATAGGTGAGCCCGTGCCGCTCGACCAGGTCGAGCACGAGGCCCGGCTCGAACTGCGGCAGGGTGACGACCTCCGAGCCGACGTAGAACGCCGTGTTCGGGCCCGCGCAGTAGTTGCCGCCGCGGTGGAACCAGGGCGACATGTTCATGGTCTTGTCGGTCGGCCCGAGCGGAAAATGCATGATGGCGTCGTGGGCGGTGAGCACCTCGTTGAGGCTCGTGAGCGGCACGGCCTTCGGCATGCCGGTGGTGCCGCTGGTGTAGAGGCGGGAGGTCTCGTCCCACACCGTGCCGCCCTCGGGGGCCCGGAAGCTGGGGGCCCCGTCGACCAGCAGGTCGGCGAAGGGCACGGTGCCGGGCACGAGGCGTGCCGCCGCGGCCACGGCCTCGGGGTCGCCGACGGCCACGAGGGTGTCGGGAACGTGGTCGGTGAGGGTGAGCGCCGTGGCGACATCCGCCGCGGCCGCGGCCTCGTAGACGAAGATGCGGGGCTTCGACTCGGTGAGGATGTGCGCCGTCTCGGCCGGTGCCAGCCGGAAGTTCATCGGCGACGACACCGCCCGCAGACCCTGCGACGCCACGTAGAGGAACGCGAACTCGGGCCGGTTCATCAGCTGGTAGCCGACGATGTCGCCCACACCGATGCCGCGCGCGGCGAGGCCGGCGACGAGGGCGCCGGCGACCTCGCCGAGCTGCCGGTAGGTCCACGACTCGCCCGTGGTGGAGTCCGTGATCGCCGTGCGGTTGGCGTAGCGGTGGGTGTTGCGCTCGACGGCCGACGCGTAGGTGAAGTGCTGCTCGAACACCGCGCGGAACGCCGACGGGTCGTAGTCGGAATTGCCGGGCCGGGAAGGTGTCTCCACGACGTCGTCGGCGATGATGCTCATGAAGGCCTCTGCTCTCTGTGCTCTCAGTCGGGCTCTGCTGTCCGGCGGGCTCTGCTACCAGTCAGGTATACAACCGGGCGGGGGGCCCGTGCCATTCCCGCGCGGTCGCCGTGCCCTCGAGGCGGCCTCGCGCGGGCGCACGCGCGGCGCTCGTGCGGCGGCACGTGCGGCGCTCTTGCGGCGGGCTCCACCGGTGGGCGACCATGGCTCATGGCCCAAGACGTGAGCGCATGGATCGACGGCTACCGGCGCGCGTGGGAGTCGAACGACCCGGGCGACATCCGGGCGCTGTTCACACCCGACGCGGAGTACCGCACCGAGCCCTACGCCGAACCGTGGACGGGCCCCGACGAGATCGTGGCCGGCTGGCTCGACGCGCGCGACGACCCGGGCGACACCACGTTCTCGTGGCAGCCCGTGATCGCCGACGACGAGCTCGCCGTGGTGCAGGCCACGACCGTCTATTCCGGCGGCCCGGTCTACAGCAACCTGTGGCTGATCAAGCTCGCGCCCGACGGCCGTGCGACCTCGTTCACCGAGTGGTGGATGGAGCAGAAGACCGACTGAGCACAGCGCC
Source organism: Herbiconiux daphne (assembly GCF_024979295.1). Classification (GTDB taxonomy): domain Bacteria; phylum Actinomycetota; class Actinomycetes; order Actinomycetales; family Microbacteriaceae; genus Herbiconiux; species Herbiconiux daphnes. Next base: position 30,762 of record NZ_JANLCJ010000012.1, read on the forward strand.
CGCGCGAGGCGGGAGGGGCGCCTGCGGGCCGGTGGGTAGTCTGGCCGCATGGGAACAGGTCCGGTCGATGTCGCCGTGGTGGGCAGCGGGCCGAACGGACTCGCCGCCGCGGTCACGATGGCGCGGGCGGGCCTCTCGGTGCGGGTGTTCGAGGCGGCCGGCGCTCCCGGCGGGGGAGCGCGCTCGGCTGAGCTGACGCTCGCCGGGCACCTGCACGACGTGTGCTCGGCGGTGCACCCGATGGCGCTCGCGTCGCCGTTCTTCCAGGCGTTCGGCCTCGACGAGCGGGTGTCGTTCGCGATTCCGGATGTCTCCTACGCGCAGGTGCTGGCCGGGGGCCGCGCCGCTCTGGCATGGCGCGACCTCGAGCGCACGGCCGACGGTCTCGGCGCCGACGGGGAGGCCTGGCGCCGCCTGTTCGCACCGCTCGTGCGGCACCACGACGCCGTGGTCGACCTGACGATGGGGCCGCTCGTGCGGCGGCCGCGGCATCCGGTGGTCGCGGCGGAGTTCGGAGCCCGTGCCCTCGCGACGGCGGGCTCGGCGGCCGCGGGGTTCTCGACCGACGCGGCGAGCGGGCTGCTGGCCGGCGTGAGCGCCCACTCGATCGGGCGGGTGGGCTCGCTCGGAGCCCGCGGCACGGCGCTGCTGCTCGGCACGCTCGCGCACACGCCGGGCGGCTGGCCGATTCCGGTGGGAGGATCGCAGGCGATCGTCGACGCCCTCGTCGCCGACCTTGTGGCGCACGGCGGCGAGGTGGTGACCGAGACGCGCATCGACTCGCTGCACGACCTGCCGTCGGCGCACGCGGTGCTGCTCGACGTGACGCCCCGGGCCCTCGACGCTATCGGGGGCGACCTGCTGCCCCGCGGCTACCGCCGGGCGCTGCGCGAGTTCCGCTACGGCGACGCGGCGTCGAAGGTCGATTTCGTGCTCGACGGCGAGGTGCCGTGGGCGGATGCCGCGGTGGCGCTCGCGGGCACGGTGCATCTCGGTGGCGGTGCCGCCGAGGTCGACGCCGCGGAGCGCGAAGTGGCGCAGGGGCGGCATCCGTCGACGCCGTTCGTGCTGCTGTCGCAACCGAGCGCGTTCGACCCCGGCCGGGCGCCGGAGGGGCACGCCATGGTGTGGGCCTACACGCATGTTCCGCGGGGCTCGGGGCGCGACATGACCGAGGCGGTCACCGAGCGCATCGAGCAGTTCGCCCCGGGTTTCCGCGACCGGATCGTGGCCTCGGCCGCCATTCCGGCCTCGGCCCTGCAGCTCTACAACGCGAACTACGTCGACGGCGACATCGCGAGCGGCGCCGCGACGTTCGGGCAGCTGCTGGCGCGGCCCGTGCTCTCGGCGACCCCGTGGCGCACACCGCTCGACGGCGTGTACCTCTGCTCGGCATCGACCACGCCCGGGCCCGGCGTGCACGGCATGGCGGGCTGGCAGGCCGCGCGCGAGGCGCTGCGCGACGTGTTCGGCATCACCGAGCCGCCGTCGCTCGCGCCCTGACGGGCGGCGTCGCGCGGGCTGCCCGCCAGCCCGCCATGCCGGGAACACCGCAGCGCCCTCCGCCCGGCCCAGCCCGGGCTACAGGTCGACCGAGTCGCCCGGCTGCAGGTCGAGGTACTCGCCGCCGCCCTGCTCGGTGGCCCAGCGCAGGCGGTCGGCGGCCATCGACTTGCCGGCAACCGACAGCACCATCTCGTGCGTGCCGAAGGCTCGGCGGGGCTTCACCTCGAGCAGGTAGTCCATCGACTCCGCGATCTTCAGCCACGGCGCCCCCGCCGGCACCGCGAGCACGTCGACGTCGAGGCCCTCGGGCACGAAGAACGAGTCGCCCGGGTAGTAGAGCTGGTCGTTCACGAGCACTCCGACGTTGTCGACCACGGGGATCGACGAGTGGATGACCGCGTGCCGGCCGCCGAAGAACCGCAGCGTGAACGGGGAGGTCTCGACCGTCTCACCAGGGTCGACCCGGGTGATCGCGAAGTCGCCGGCCGCCCGCACGACCCCCTCCGGGCCGTAGATCGTGGCGTCGGGGGAGGCGTCGAGGATGCGCCGCAGCTGGTCGGGCGTCCAGTGGTCGGGATGCTCGTGGGTGATGACGACGGCGACGGTGTTGGCGGCATCCGTGATCGCGGTCGTGAACGACCCCGGGTCGATGAACAGCTTCTTTCCGGATTGTTCGAGCAGAAGGGCGGCGTGTTCGAACTTCGTGAGTCTCATGATGCACGACTCAACACCCGCGCCGGGGTTGTCGCAAGGTGGGGAATAATCAGTCGGTATGGTCTCACCCCAGTCGGCGCACGACGGCGAAGCGCTGCGGATCGTCGTCGCGATCAATCCCAACGCCTCGTTCGGCAGATCGCGCCCGGTGGGCCCCGCCACGGTGGCGGCGCTGAAAGCCCGGGGGCACGACGTGAGGCCGCTCAGCGCCCCCGACTTCGACGGTCTCGTGCGGGTGGCGCGCGAGGCGCTCGCCGAGCCCACCGATGCCCTCGTGGTGGTGGGCGGCGACGGCATGGTCAATCTCGGGGTCAACCTCGTGGCCGGCACGGGCGTGCCGCTCGGCATCGTGCCGGCGGGCACCGGGAACGACTTCGCCGCCGCACTCGGACTGCCGACGGGCGATGCGGATGCCGCGATCGCGGCTCTCGGCGACGCTCTCGAACGGGCGCCGCGCGTGGTCGACGCGGCGCGCGTGACCGGGGTCGACGAGTCGTCGGGTGCCGGCCAGGTCGCCGGCGCGCGGTGGTTCGCGGGTGCCCTCTCGGCGGGGTTCGACGCCAGGGTGAACGAGCGGGCGAACGGCATGCGCTTCCCGAAGGGAGCGGCCCGCTACGTGAGGGCGCTCGTGGCCGAGCTCGTGACGCTCAAGGCCCGCCGCTACCATCTCGAGATCGACGGCGCGAGCAGCGACGTCGATTCGTGCCTGCTCTCGGTGGCCAACAACACCACCATCGGCGGGGGCATGAAGATCGCTCCCGACGCGCTGCTCGACGACGGGCTGCTCGACGTGTTCATCGTGAAACCGGTGTCGCGCACGCGGTTCATCCGCCTGTTCCCCAAGGTCTTCTCGGGCGCTCACGCCGGGCTCGACATCGTCGAGTTCCGGCGCGGCAGGCGCGTGACGGTGTCGTGCCCGGGCATCGTCGGCTACGCCGACGGCGAGCGGTTCGGGCCGCTTCCGCTCACCATCGAGGTGGTGCCGGGCGCGCTCGCCGTGCTCGTGTGAGCCGATTTGAGTCGCCCTGTGGTCTGTGGCATACTCGATGAGTTGTCAACGCGGCCCCATCGTTTAGCGGCCTAGGACGTCGCCCTCTCACGGCGGTAACGCGGGTTCGAATCCCGCTGGGGTCACAACCAGAAAAGCCCTCGGCCATGCCGGGGGCTTTTTTCGTGCCGCGGGCGCCGCGCGAGCCGTCGGGCACGGTGCGAGCCCTGTTGCACGGCACTATTGAGGCATGGCGAAGACCTCCCGACAGAACGATCTGCGCTTGGGCGACCCCACCGAGGTGAAACCGCGGGTGCGCGAGCGCATCTACGTCACGTTCACCGGCCTCGCCGTGCTGCTCGCGTTCGGGGTGCACGTCGACGACACCGACCCGTGGACGGTCGCGATCGCCCTGCTGATCGGCGTGATCGGCGCCGTGCTGGCGGGCTTCTTCGCCGATGTCATCGCCGAGCTGGCCGTCGACGGGCGCCTGCCGAGCGCGAAGGCCATGGCGCGCTACATCGGGGTGTCGGCATCCGGTCTCGCCACCGCGGTCGTGCCGCTGGGGTTCCTGGTGGCGGCGGGCATCGGCCTGCTCGATCTCGGCATCGCCATCTTCGTGGCCATCACCACGATGGCGTTCGGCCTCGGTGTGATCGCCTTCGCCGCCGTCGCCCGCGCGCGGCTGCCCTGGTGGGCGAAGCTCGCGGTGTTCGTCGGCGAGCTGGTGTTCGCTGCCGTCGTGATCGTGGTTAAGCTTCTGGCACACGGGTGACGAACCCGGGCCGGCGACGGCACGTGATGAGCGAGGACAGAGCATGAGCGACACAAACGAACCGGTCGACCTGAGCGACATCGAATACCCCGACGGCGCGGGCTACCCCGACGGCGAAGGCGTCGTGGGCAACGGTCCCACCACCGAGGCGGTGCCCTCGGGCGTCGACCCGACGATCGCCGACGAGCCCGAAGACCCCGACGAGGCCGTGTCGACCGACGAGGAGACCCTCGAGGAGAACGACGGCTGATCAGCCTGTGCCTCAGCTCGCGCGCAGCACGTCGTCGGTGAACGAGTGCAGCCGGGAGCTCAGGCCCTCGGCGCGCGACGAGATGATCTCGGCCGGGTCGGGCTGCATGTCGGACTTCGGCGGCACGATGCGGATGAGCATCGAGCAGGTGAGGTCGGAGCAGATGTAGTAGCCCACCGTGCTGCCGTCGATGCCGGCCTGGCCGGCACGCGGCGCGGTGAACAGGGTGACCTGACCGCCCGGCAGGGGAGTGCGGCAGAGCGAGCACATGGCCGAGATGCCGGGGCGGGTGCGCGAGCCGGCGGCCTTCAGCAGGATGCCGGTGGGCCGCCCGTCGCGCCAGTAGACGATGTAGCCGCGGTGGATGGCGTGCGCGTCGCGCCAGCCGAGGAACTCGCGGTCTTCCCACACGATCTCGTGCAACCCCGGCAGGGTCATGTGGGCGAGCTCGTGCGCGCTCGTGTTCGTGAACGACCCGCGGATCTCCGCCTCGGTGAGTGGCTGCATCGGTTCGAGCCTAATCGGATGCGTGCGCGCTGCAAGTCGGCCCGCACGCATCCGAGGGTCAGTGGAACTGCGGGATGATCAGATAGAGCCCGTAGAGCACGGCCGCGACACCGAACGCGAAGCAGGCCCAGGCGCCGGCGGTCGCGGCCACCGGGCGGTGCCGGATGCCGCTGCCACTGCCACCAGAGCCATGCGCGCCGCCGCCACTGCCACCCGAGGCATCCACGCCACCGCCGCCACCGCCGCCACCACCGCCGCCGAGCGACAGCAGCCGCAGCCCGAGCGCATACGACGCCACCACCGCGATGGTCGCGGCGAACGCTGCCACGAACACCACCACGAACGACCCCCAGTCCACCCCGAGGAACTGCCCCTCGCCCGAGGCGACCACGGCGGCCCTCACGACCTGCCCGCCTGCCATCTGATCGCTCAGCATCAGCCCGCTCATCGTGCACCCGCCTTCTCGGGCTCCGCGCCCGCTTCGTCGACGTCGTTGACGTTCTCGTGGTTCACCGGGTGCTTGCGCGCGAGCACGAAGAACGTGGTGCCCACCGCGAGCGCCAGCACCACCACGATGATGAGCCCCACCGTGCTGGTCGACGCGGCCCACGCCGCCAGCCCGCCGACGAGCGCGGCCGCGGGCAGGGTGACGAGCCATCCGGTGGCGATGCGCCCGACGATGCCCCAGTGCACGGTCGCGAGCCGGCGGCCGAGACCGGCGCCCACGACCGCGCCCGACGTGACCTGGGTGGTCGAGAGCGCGAAGCCGAGGTGCGACGACACCAGGATCGTGGCCGCCGAACTCGTCTCGGCGGCGAATCCCTGAGGCGACTGGATGTCGGTGATGCGCTTGCCGACCGTGCGCATGATGCGCCAGCCGCCGAGGTAGGTGCCGAGCGCGATGGCGAGACCGCAGCTGACGATCACCCAGAACTGCGGCCCCGAACCGGCATCCTGATAGCCCGCCGCGATCAGCGTCAGGGTGATGACGCCCATCGTCTTCTGGGCGTCGTTGGTGCCGTGCGCGAGCGACACGAGCGACGCCGACACGGTCTGGCCGTGCCGGAACCCGGTCTCCGAGCCCCGCGCCTTCGCCTGCTTCGTGATGCGATAGGCGGCATAGGTCGCCACGAGCGCCACCGAACCCGCCACGAGCGGCGACAGCAGTGCCGGAATCACCACGTTCGAGAGCACCACGGCGAAGTTCACGGCGTCGAACCCCGCCCCGATGATGGCGGCGCCGATCAGGCCGCCGAAGAGGGCGTGGGTGGAGCTCGACGGCAGGCCGAGATACCAGGTGGTGAGGTTCCAGAGCACCGCGCCCACCAGTCCGGCGAAGATCATCGTGGGCGTGATGTCGACCCCGTTCTCGCCCTCGTTGATGATGCCGCCCGAGATGGTCTTCGCCACCTCGGTCGAGAGAAAGGCGCCGGCGAGATTCAGCACGGCCGAGATCGTCACGGCTACCCGGGGTTTCAGGGCGCCGGTGGCGACCGAGGTCGCCATGGCGTTGGCGGTGTCGTGGAAGCCGTTGGTGAAATCGAACACCAGGGCGATCGCGACGACCAGAAGAACGGTGATGAGCACATCCATGCGGGCGGCCTTCCGTCGGCTGTTCGGCAGGAGCCGCGGTCGCGGCCCCACCGACCTGCCTATGCCCGCAGCCGGTGCCTCGCTCGGGGGCGCAGGTTAACTCTCGAGTAACGGCGGGTTTCCGGCATCCGTCGCCGGCACCCGCACGGTGCTCGTGCCGAGCGCGGTCGCGATGGCGTCGGCCGCCCGCACGAGGGCGAGGTGCGAGAACGCCTGCGGGGTGTTGCCCACGTGGCGGTGGTTCACGACGTCGTATTCCTCCGACAACAGGCCCACGTCGTTGGCCAGCGACACCAGATGGTCCATCAGCGCGGCCGCGTCGTCGGTGCGGCCGGAGTGGGCGTACTGCTGCACGAGCCAGAACGAGCAGGCGAGGAACGGATGCTCGCCGCCGGGCAGCCCGTCGACCCCCGACTCGGTGCGGTAGCGCAGCAGCAGGCCGTCGCGCATGAGGTCGTTCTCGATCGCCGCGACGGTGCCGAGCATGCGCGGGTCGTTCGGCTCGACGAACCCGATCTGCGACAGCAGCAGCAGCGAGGCGTCGACCTCGGTGGTGCCGTAGTGCTGCACGAAGGTGTTGCGCACCGGGTCGTAGCCCCGGGTCTCGATCTCGGCCCGGATGGTGTCGCGCAAGTGCTCCCAGCGCTCGACGTCGCCGTCGAGGCCGTAGACGCGCACGGCCTCGACGCCGCACGCGAAGGCCGCCCAGATCATGGCGCGCGAGTGGGTGAACAGCTGTTGCGGGCCGCGGATCTCCCAGATGCCGTTGTCGGGCCGCTGCCAGTTCTGCTCGAGGTAGCCGAGCAGGGCCCGCTGCAGCGGCCACGAGAACTCGTCTTCGTCGACCCCGATGCGCCGGGCCTCGCGCAGAGCCACCATGAGCTCGCCGAAGATGTCGCCCTGATACTGCCCCGAGGCGCCGTTGCCCACCCGCACCGGCGACGAGCCGTTGTAGCCTGGCAGGCTCGTCAGCTCGTACTCGGGCAGGAACCGCTCGCCCGACAGGCCGTACATGATCTGGATGTCGGCGGGGTCGCCGGCGATCGCCCGCAGCAGCCAGCGCCGCCAGTGGCCGGCCTCGTCTTCGTAGCCGTGCAGCATGAGGGCGGCGACGGTGAGGGAGGCGTCGCGGATCCAGGTGTAGCGGTAGTCCCAGTTGCGCGAGCCGCCGAACTGCTCGGGCAGGCTCGTGGTGGCGGCCGCCACGATGCCGCCGGTGTCTTCGTGGGTCAGCGCCCTCAGCACGAGCATCGACCGGGTGACCGCGTCGGCGTAGGGGCCCGAGATGGCGCCCGCCGCGGCCCACTCCCGCCACCAGGCGGCGCTCGACTCGAGCCGCTCGTCGACGTCGACCGCGGCCGGGGGCAGGCGGTGCGAGGGGAACCAGGTCATCACGATGTCGACGTGCTCGCCCTCGGTTACGGTGAACACCGACTCGTGGAAGTGGTTCGTCGCCACCAGCCTCGGCCCGCGGATGACCACGGCGTCGGGCCCGGCCACCCCCACCACCGCGTTCACGCCGTGTTCGGGCGCCTGCCGCATCCAGGGCAGCGCGTCGGCGTAGCCGAACCGGATCGCGACCTCCTGCCGCATCTCGACGGTGCCCGAGAGCCCACGCACCCGCCGCACCACATCGGCCCGGCGATCACCGTGCGGCATCGCGTCGATCACCTCCACCACCCCCGTCGGCGTCTCCCACCGGGTGGCGAGGATGAACGTGTCGCCGAGATAGGAACGAGTGGATGTCGCGGCCGCATCGGTCGGGGCCACCAGCCACCGCCCGTGCTCCTCGGTGCCGAGCAGTGCCCCGAAGGTCGACGGGGAGTCGAACCGGGGGAAGCACAGCCAGTCGATGCTGCCGTTCGTGCCGACGAGAGCCGCCGTGTGGCAGTCTCCGATGATCGCGTAGTCCTCGATGGGAAGTGCCATCTGCTGATTGTGTCAACCTCGGCTGGCATCCGGCCGCAGACGCGCTCGGGTGTGTGGCTCGGAGTGGTGCTCGGTTGTGTTGTGCAGACGCCCGTAACAGAATGGGGCGGATGAAGTACCAAGGCCCACTGCTCGGCGTCGTCGCCATGACGTTCGTGTTCGGTGTCGCCGTCGCCACGTCGGTGCCCGCCGCGTCACTCACGACCCCGGATTCGTTCGACAACGTCGAGATCGACGCGGCCGTCGGCGGCGAGCAGTCGTTCGCCGCCCTCGACGGAGCAGCGCCCTCGGTGTCGCGCGACGGCTACGTCGTGCACACGCCGACCCCCACCCCGACTCCGACGCCGAAGGCCGTCGCGGTGTCGACGAGCGAGGGCGGCTACGGGGGAGCGCAGTGCCAGGCCGGCTCCGACGCGGTCGCCGAGTCGGTCGCGTTCTCGCCCGTCTATCCCGACGGCAACCGCATGTCCGACGGGTTCGGGCCGCGCGCGGAGGGTTTCCACAAGGGCATCGACATGCTCAACGGGCCGGGGGTGCCGGTGCACTCCATCGCCGACGGCGTCGTGATCGCGGCATCCGGTGACGGCGGCACGGGCGGGGTCTACCTCTCGATCGCGCACAAGGTGGGCGGCGCGGCGGTCTGCAGCATGTACATGCACTTCCAGGACGGCTCGCTCACCGTGGGCGTGGGATCCATCGTCACGGCCGGCCAGGTGATCGGCCTCACCGGCCGCACCGGCAACGCCACCACCGAGCACACCCACTTCGAGCTCTACGGCGCCGACGGCGTGCGCTACGACCCCATCCCGTTCCTGACCGAGCACGGCATCGCCCCCTGAGCCGGCCCCTCGTCTCTCGATGTTCTAGTCGCGATATATCTTGACTTCGCCGAACTCGCGATATAACGTGTTCTCATCGAAGACGCGATATATCGCGTGGTAGGCAGGAGAGAAACCGTGGCATTGGAGAAGTGGATCGTCAACGGTCCGAAAGTCATCGACATCGAGCTCGTGCGCTCGCTGAAGATCGGCCTCATCGCGGGCCAGGTCGACGTCATCGGCCACGACGAGCCGGGCGCGCGCATCGAGGTGCACTCGGTCACCGGCAAAGACCTCAAGATCTCGATCGACGGCGACCACCTCGAGATCGACCACCCCCAACTCCGGTGGGACAACTTCATCGAGGTGTTCAGGTCGTGGCGCAGCAACGCGCGTGTCGACATCAGCCTCATGGTGCCCCGCGACGTGGCCCTCAAGTTCGGGGTCATCTCGGCGAGCGGTCTCATCTCGGGCCTCGCCACGGATGCCCGCATCAGCACCGTGTCGGGCGACATCGTGGTCGACCAGGTGGTGGGCGACCTCGACGTCAACAGTGTCAACGGCGAGATCTCGATCCGCGACCACACCGGGCTCGTGAACGCGCACACGGTGTCGGGCGACATCGCCGCGTCGGGCGCCATCCGCCGGTTCTCGTCCGACGGCGTCTCGGCCGAGGTGTTCGTCGACTCCACCGGCACGCCCGACGAGATCCAGAACAACACCGTCTCGGGCGATCTCACCGTGCGCCTCGACCCCGAGGTGGCCGCGCGCTACAACGTGAACTCGGTCTCGGGCACGCTGCAGCTCGGCCCCAGCACCATCAAGGGCCTCCGCGGCGCGGGCTACAACGGCGTCACCGGCACGCTCGACGGGTCGTGGACGGAGTTCCGCGCCAACTCGGTGTCGGGCAACATCACGGTGATCTTCCGCGACGAGCCGACGCCGGCCCCCGGCCCGTCGTTCGACGAGGGGGCCTCGGTATGACCCCCGTCTTCGGCCACGGCCATCTGCGGCTCTACCTGCTCAGCCTGCTCGACGAGTCGCCCAAGCACGGTTACGAGCTCATCCAGGCGCTGAGCGAGCGTTTCGGCGGCACCTACAGCCCGAGCGCCGGCACCATCTACCCGCGGCTCGCGAAGCTCGAAGAAGAGGGGCTGGTGACCAAGTCGGCCGACGGGCGCAAGACCGTCTACTCGATCACGGATGCCGGTCGCGCCGAGCTCGAGTCCCGCCGCGGCGATCTCGACGACATCGAGGCGGAACTCTCCGACTCGGTGCGCCGGCTGGCCGACGAGGTGCGCACGGGCGTCAACCAGGCCATGAAGAGCCTCAAGGCCGATCTGGCGTCGGCGGCCCGCGAGGCCCGCTCGAGCGCCAAGGCCGGGTGGGCGGCCGGAACCGCCTCCGCGGCATCCGGTGCGGCGTCGGGCCAGGGCGGCGCAAGCGGCTCGGACGGCTCGAGCGGCTCGGGCAGCGCAGGCGGCTCGGGCGCGTCGGCGGGCGGCGGCACGGGCACCGGGGGAGCGGGCTCGACCCGCGCCGACTCGACCAGGGCGCTGCGCGATGCGGATGCCACGATCACCGAGTTCCGGCAGCAGCTGCGGCTCGACCTGCGCACGGCGGCCGGGCGGGGCGAGCTCGACCCGCACTTGGTGTCGCGCCTGAAGCTCCGGCTCGACGAGGTGCGCGGCGAGTTCCGCGACGAGCTCAGGGGAGCCCGCGCCGAGTAGGCGCCGGCGGCTCGAGCAGGCGGACTGCAGGGGGCCCTCGCCCCCTGTAGTATCGCTGGGAGAAGGGGAGTATCCCACTTCGCTGTCATCGTCATCACGGTGTCCGTCGCCGGGCACCCGGGGGCAGCGGCGTTCTCGTCACGGATATGGTCACGGTCTCGGCCGTGGTCACGATCGCGGCGATCGCGCGGGAGAGACTTTCGGCGCTTCGTGCTGCCCGCATCCCACTTTCGAAAGGCCCTCGTGCTGGAGCTTCCCCTCGCATTCGAGATCACGTCACTGGTCGTGCTCGTGCTCATCCTGGCCGCCGACCTCATCATCGCGTTCAAGCGGCCGCACGTGCCCTCGTTCAAAGAGGCCACGCTCTGGGTCGTGTTCTACGTGGTGCTCGCGCTGATCTTCGCGCTGCTCATGCTGCTCTTCGCCGACGGGGAGCACGCGGGGCAGTTCCTGGCGGGCTGGCTCACCGAATACAGCCTGTCGATCGACAACCTGTTCGTGTTCGTCATCATCATGTCGCGCTTCAACGTGCCGCGGAAATACCAGCAGGAAGCCCTGATGGTGGGCATCATCATCGCGCTCGTGCTGCGCGGCATCTTCATCCTGATCGGCGCACAGCTGATCGAGACCCTGAGCTGGATCTTCTACATCTTCGGCGCGTTCCTGCTCTACACCGCGTGGAAGCAGGCCTTCGGCAAGCAAGACGAGGGCGACGGCGAGAACGGCCTCGTGCGCATGCTGCGCAAGCGCGTCAACATCGCCCCCGACTTCGACGGCGCGAAGGTGCGCACCACCTTCAACGGCAAGAAGATGTTCACGCCGATGCTGATCGTGTTCCTCGCGCTCGGGTCGACCGACCTGTTGTTCGCACTCGACTCCATCCCCGCCATCTTCGGCATCACGCAGTCGCCGTTCATCGTGTTCACGGCGAACGTGTTCGCGCTGATGGGGCTGCGGCAGCTCTACTTCCTGCTCGGTGGGCTGCTCGAGAAGCTCGTCTACCTGCACTACGGCATCGCGTTCATCCTCGCGTTCATCGGCGTGAAGCTCGTCTTCCACGCCCTGCACGAGAACGAGGTGTTCTTCATCAACGGCGGCGAGCACATCGAGTGGATCCCCGAGATCGACACCTGGACCTCGCTCGCCGTCATCATCCTCTCGATGGCCGTCGCCACGGTCGCCTCCCTCATCAAGATGCGCCGCGACGGCAAGTCCCCGGCCGCCGAACTCGCCGACGCCGCCCACCCCGACCGCGACGCCCCCGCCCCCGCCCCCGAGGCCGCGGCCCCCGCCCCCGCCCCTGAGGCTCCCGACCGCGACAAGTAGCCCCTCCCTTCCCCCACCCCGCCGAGAAGTCACTTTCCGTTCCAACCCGGGCCGACTTGGGCCGCATTTCGACTTCTCGCGGCCGCTTCAGCGGGGCACGCAACCCGCACCTCGCCGAGAAGTCACTTTTCGGTCCAACTCGGCCCGATTCGGCACACATCCTGACTTCTCGTGCGCCAGCTCCCACCTCGCCGAGAAGTCACTTTTCGGTGTAACTCGTGCCGGTTTGGCGCACATTTTGACTTCTCGTGGGTGGGCGGGTGGGCGTTGTCCACAGATCTGCGGATGACGCAGCAGGGCGGCCCGGCAGCGGGCACAGTAGCGGCATGCCACATCGTTCCGTTCTGCCGTATGCGTTGCGCGATCGCGCGTTCACGACCGCTGAGGGGCGCGCCGCGGGAGTCGGCGAACAGAGGATGCGCGGCCCCGACCTCGCAGCGCCGTTCCCCGGCGTGCGGATGCCGCGCGACGATGCGCCCGGCCTCCTTCCTCTCTGCCGCGCGCTCGACCTGCGACTGCGCGCCGACACCGCGTTCAGTCACGCGACGGCCGCCCTGCTCTGGCACGTGCCGCTCCCGGAACGGTTGCAGCAGAGCGTCGAGTTGCACGTGTCCACGGTCGCGCCCGCCACCCGGGTGCGGGTGCACGGCGTCGTCGGTCACACGTCGCCGTGCGGCACCCCCTTCGAGCGGAGGTACGGTCTGCGCGTGACAGGGCCGGCCGACACCTTCATCGCTCTCGCCGGCGTCCTGTCGTTCGACGACCTCGTTGCCGCCGGTGACCACCTCGTGCTGACGCCGCGCTACGACACCGCCGAGCGCCGCCCCTATGTGCCGCTGCTGCGACTGGCCGAGCGGGTGTCGTCGTATTCCGGTCGGCATGCGCGCCGGGTGCGGGAGGCATTCGCCGCCGTGCGTGACGGGGCGGAGTCCCGTCAAGAGACCAGGCTCAGGCTCGCCATGGTGCGCCGCGGCCTCCCGGAGCCGCTGCTGAATCGCGACATCCACGATCTCTCAGGCGAGCTCATCGGTCGCGCCGACATGGTCTACCCGTTCTGGCGGGTGATCGTCGAGTACGACGGAGACCACCACCGCACCGACGCCGCTCAGCACGACCGCGACATCACCCGCCGCGAGGAGTTCGCCCTCGCCGACTACCGCTACGTCTCTGTGCGCAAGTACGGCATGACGCACACGCCCGACTCGGGTGCCGCACGCGCCGAGCGTGCCCTGCGCCTCGCGGGCTGGCGGCCCTGAGGTGTCGCCGGCAAGCCGAGACCCCACCCCTCGAGAAGTCGAAATGTGTCGCAAACCCGGTTCGATTGCAACGGAAAGTGACTTCTCGAGGGGAGGGAGAGGGGGCACGGCGCGGGCGTGCCAGACGGCACCGTGCGGGCTTGAGAGAGGGCGCGGTGCGGGCGTGAAAGAGGGCACGGGCGGGCGCGGAGGGCGGTGGTACGATCGGGAGGTGCTGTTCGGTCGGCTTCTCCTTCGTTGCCGCGACGAGTCCTAGTTCCAGGCCTCCCTCGTCGCGGAGTTTGTCGTTGGCTGACCCCCTACTCCCCGAAGGACATGCAAACCTATGAGCACCCCATCGACTCCGGAGCGCGGCGCGGACGCCAACGCCCCTGAGAACACGCCCGACACCACTTCTGCTGACACCGTTTCTGCCGACACCGTCGCCATCGACATCCGCGAGCTGCTGACGGCCGACGCCCGGGCCGCCGCCGCCGAAGCCGACCTGGCCGACGAGATCGCCGAGGCAGAGGCCGCAGCGGCCGAGCCCGTGGACCTCGCCGAATCCGCCGCCGAGGTCGAGGCGAGTCTCGAGGCCGACGCCATCGTCGACGCGATCATCACGGCCGAGTCGACGGATGCCGCCACGATCACCGCCCCCGAGGTCGAGATCGCCGAACAGGCCGCCGAAGCCCGCGCGGGCCTCGCATCGGGCGACGTGACCGGAGCCGAGATCGACGCCGTCGAGTCCCGCTTCTCGGAGGAGATCGCCGCCGCCGAGGCCGAACTCGCCCCCACCGCGGGCTTCACGACCGACCCCGCGCCGGCACCGACCGCGACGGACCCGGCTCCCGCCGCCGCGGACGGCATCGCCTCGGCGACGACCGCCAGCCCGACCCCCACCCCGGACGCCGCCACCCCCGCCGACCCCGAGCCCGACGCCGACGCCGACGCCGAAGCGGACGCCGAAGCCGCCGCCGGCATCCCGCCCCGCACCCTCGCCGAGAAGGTCTGGGACGACCACCTCGTCGTCAAGGGCGAGAACGGCAGCCCCGACCTGCTCTACATCGACCTGCACCTCGTGCACGAGGTCACGAGCCCCCAGGCCTTCGACGGTCTGCGCGCCGAGGGCCGCCCCGTGCGCCGCCCCGACCTCACCATCGCCACCGAAGACCACAACACCCCCACCTGGGCCATCGACAAGCCGATCGCCGACCTCACCAGCCGCACCCAGATCGACACGCTTCGCAAGAACGCCAAGGAGTTCGGCATCCGCCTGCACTCCCTCGGCGACGTCGAGCAGGGCATCGTGCACGTGGTGGGCCCACAGCTCGGCCTCACGATGCCCGGCATCACGGTGGTCTGCGGCGACAGCCACACCAGCACCCACGGCGCGTTCGGCGCCATGGCGTTCGGCATCGGCACGAGCGAGGTCGAGCACGTGCTCGCCACCCAGACCCTGCCCCTCAAGCCCTTCAAGACGATGGCCATCACCGTCGAAGGCACCCTCCGCCCGGGCGTCACCGCGAAAGACATCATCCTCGCCGTGATCGCCAAGATCGGCACCGGCGGCGGACAGGGCTACGTGCTCGAATACCGCGGCAGCGCCATCCGGAGCCTGTCGATGGATGGCCGCATGACCATCTGCAACATGTCGATCGAGGCCGGTGCCCGTGCGGGCATGGTCGCGCCCGACGACATCACGTTCGACTACCTGAAGGGCCGCCCGCACGCGCCCGAGGGCCAGGACTGGGACGACGCCGTCGATTACTGGCGCACCCTGCGCACCGACGACGACGCCGTGTTCGACGCCGAGGTCTTCCTCGACGCCGACACCCTCGAACCCTTCGTCACCTGGGGCACCAACCCCGGCCAGGGCGTCTCGCTGAGCGACAGCGTGCCCGACCCGTCGACCATCATCGACCCCAACGAGCGCGCGAGCGCCGAGCGGGCGCTGGAGTACATGGACCTCAAGGCCGGCACGCCGCTCAAGCAGATCCCGGTCGACGCCGTCTTCATGGGCTCGTGCACCAACAGCCGCATCGAAGACCTGCGGGCATTCGCGAGCGTCATCAAGGGCCAGAAGAAGGCCGACAACGTGCGCGTGATGGTCGTTCCCGGCAGCGCTCGCGTGCGCATCGAGGCCGAGGCCGAGGGCATCGACAAGATCGTCGAGGAGTTCGGCGCCGAGTGGCGCTTCGCCGGCTGCTCGATGTGCCTCGGCATGAACCCCGACCAGCTCGCACCGGGCGAACGCTGTGCCAGCACGTCGAACCGCAACTTCGAGGGCCGGCAGGGCAAGGGCGGCCGCACGCACCTGGTGTCTCCGCTCGTGGCCGCGGCCACCGCAATCCGGGGCACGCTTTCGAGCGTGAGCGACCTGAAACAGGATGCCGCCACGCGCGAAACGGTGGGTGCCTAGCCATGGAGAAGATCAGCACCCTGACGGGCGTCGCCGTGCCGCTGAAGCGGGGCAACGTCGACACCGACCAGATCATCCCGGCCGTCTACCTCAAGCGCGTCACGAAGACCGGCTTCGAAGACGCCCTCTTCGCCGCCTGGCGCAACGACCCCGAGTTCGTGCTCAACCAGGAGCCCTTCCGCAACGGCCGCGTGCTCGTGGCCGGCCCCGACTTCGGCACCGGATCGAGCCGCGAGCACGCCGTCTGGGCGCTGCGCGACTACGGCTTCACCGCCGTGCTGAGCGCGCGGTTCGGCGACATCTTCCGCGGTAACTCGGGCAAGCAGGGCCTCCTCACCGGGCAGGTCGACGAGGCCGACATCGAGCGCATCTGGGCGTCGATCGACGCCCAGCCGGGCGTGGAGATCACGGTCGACCTGATCGAGAAAACCGCCACGGTGGGCGACCTCACAGTCTCCTTCGCGATCGACGATTACACTCGGTGGAGATTGCTCGAGGGTCTAGACGACATCGGGCTCACGCTCCGCGACGAGGCGGCGATCACGGAATTCGAGAGCCACCGCGCGAGTTGGAGACCTCGAACCCTTCCCGTGAAATAACGACCGGCAGCCGCTGAGAACCAGCACCAGGGTCGCGAAAACACAACGAAACCAGCGTCGAACCGACAGAACGTCGACAAGACGCCAACCAGACAGTGCAGGTGATGTCAGTGAACAGTCTCGTCCAGGATGCGCGAAAGGCAGCCGAGCGGGTCGGACTCACGTCCGACACGATCGTGATCAACGGCGGCCGACCCCTCAGAGGCACCATCGACGTGCGAGGCGCCAAGAACCTCGTGACCAAGGCGATGGTGGCGTCACTCCTCGGCGACACCACGAGCACCCTGCGCGACGTCCCCGACATCAGCGACGTGCACGTGGTGTCGAGCCTGCTCGAGATCCACGGCGTCAAGATCACGGGCAGCGCCGCCACCGGCGTGCTGCAGCTCGACCCCACGAACGTCGCCACCGCCACGAGCGCCGAGATCGACGCACTCTCGGGCTCCAGCCGCATCCCGATCCTGTTCTGCGGCCCGCTGCTGCACCGCCTCGGTCACGCCTTCATCCCCGATCTCGGCGGCTGCCGCATCGGCGACCGCCCCATCGACTTCCACCTCGACGCGCTCCGGGCCTTCGGCGCGGTCGTCGACAAGCTGCCGTCGGGCATCAACATCACCGCACCCAACGGCCTGCGCGGCGCCAACATCCACCTGCCCTACCCGAGCGTCGGCGCCACCGAGCAGGTGCTGCTGACCGCCGTGCGCGCCGACGGCACCACCGAGCTCAAGAACGCGGCCATCGAGCCCGAGATCATGGATCTCATCGCCGTGCTGCAGAAGATGGGCGCGATCATCTCGGTCGAGCCCAACCGCACCATCTTCATCGAGGGCGTCGAGAGCCTCAACGGATACAACCACCGCGCCCTGTTCGACCGCAACGAGGCCGCCAGCTGGGCGAGCGCCGCGCTCGCCACCGGTGGTTCGATCTTCACCACGGGCGCCAAGCAGTCCGAGATGATGACCTTCCTCAACGTCTTCCGCAAGATCGGTGGCGCGTTCGACATCGAAGAAGAGGGCATCCGCTTCTACCACCCGGGCGGCGAGCTCAAGCCCGTCGTCATCGAGACCGACGTGCACCCCGGCTTCATGACCGACTGGCAGCAGCCCCTCATCGTCGCCCTCACCCAGGCCCAGGGCACCTCGATCGTGCACGAGACCGTCTATGAGAACCGCTTCGGCTTCACGGATGCCTTGATCAAGATGGGCGCCAACATCGAGGTGCACAAAGACGGCCTGGCCGACCCGAACCGCCGTGTTCCGCGCCGCGCGCTCGAGCAGGCGGCCGTGATCACCGGACCGACGCCGCTGCACGGCGCCGAGCTCGAGGTGCCCGACCTGCGCGGCGGCTTCAGCCACCTCATCGCCGCCCTCACGGCGAAGGGCCAGTCCTCGGTGAGCAACGTGGGGCTCATCGCTCGCGGCTACGGCGACTTCGTCGGAAAGCTGGAGAAGCTCGGAGCAGACTTCTACTTCGCCGAGTAGACCGGTGGCGTCCTCCCCGACTCCCGCCGCGCCCACTGCCGGGCACGAGCTGCAGAAGCGCAAGAAGACCGAGCGCACCGTGGCGTTCACCGCGCTCGCCGCCGTCGTCATCCCGTTCCTCAACGTCATCGCGAAACTGCACCTGCGCGACGCGCACAAGCTGCCGGCTGAGGGCCCGTTCGTGCTGAGCCCGAACCACTACTCCAACATCGACCCGGTCATCATGGCCTGGGCGGTCTGGAACCTCGGCCGGGCGCCGCGATTCCTGGCGAAGGACTCGCTGTTCCGCATCCCCGTGGTGGGCTTCGCGCTGCGCAAGAGCGGGCAGATCCCCGTGCAGCGCTCGGGTTCCGGCCGCAACAACGAGCCGTTCTCGGCCGCGAACCAGCTGGTCGAGCACGCGCAGGGCGTGATCGTCTACCCGGAGGGCACGCTCACGCGCGAGCCCGACCTGTGGCCGATGCGCGGCAAGACCGGCGCCGTGCGGCTCGCGCTCGAGCACGGTATCCCGCTCATCCCGGCAGCCCACTGGGGCACCCAGGCCGTGCTGCCGCGCTACTCCAAGAAGCTCAGCCTCTTTCCGCGCAAACGCATCGAGATCGTCTTCGGCGACCCCGTCGACCTCGATGACCTGCGCGCGAAGCCCATCGACCAGAAGGCCCTGATCGAGGCCACCGACCGCCTGATGACGGCGATCACCGGTCTGCTCGAAGGCCTCCGCAACGAGAAGGCGCCGGCGGTGCGCTGGAACCCGGCCGCCCACAACCAGACCGAATACGGCCGCCTCGAGCAGCCGGGAAAGGCCGAGGCCGCCGAGTGAGCAAGACCCCCGGCCGTTCGCCTCAGCGCGGCGCCGCTCCGCCCCGCCCGCGCGTCACCGTTCTCGGCGCCGGCAGCTGGGGCACCACGTTCGCCAAGGTGCTCGCCGACGGCGGCTCCGACGTGACGCTCTGGGCGCGGCGCCCCGAGCTCGCGAAAGAGATCCGCGAGGCCAAGCGCAACAGCGACTACCTGCCGGGCGTCAACCTGCCGCTCGCGGTGACGGCGACCTCGGATGTCGCGGCAGCGCTCGCCGGCGCCCAGATGGTGTTCGTGTCCATCCCGAGCCAGTCGCTGCGGCAGAACCTGGTCGAGATCAAGTCGCTCATCCCCGACGGCGTGCCCGTGATCAGCCTGATGAAGGGCGTCGAGAAGGGCACGGGCCTTCGCATGAGCGAGGTGCTCGAGCAGGTGCTCGAGATCGACCGAGACCGGATCGCCGTGGCATCCGGGCCCAACCTCGCCCTCGAGATCGCGAAGGAGCAGCCCACCGCCGCCGTGGTGTCGTCGACGAGCATCGAGACCGCCGAGGCCGTGGCCAAGGTGGCGACGAACCGCTACTTCCGCTCGTTCATCAACACCGACGTCATCGGCACCGAGTTCGGCGGCGTGCTCAAGAACCTCATCGCGGTGGCGATCGGCATCGTCGACGGCGTCGGCTACGGCGAGAACACGAAGGCGTCGATCATCACGCGGGGTCTGGTCGAGATGACCGACTTCGCGGTGGCCTACGGCGGGCATCCGGAGACCCTCGCCGGGCTCGCGGGGCTCGGCGACCTGATCGCGACCAGCGGATCGTCGCTCTCGCGCAACAACACCGCCGGGCGCCTGCTCGGCCAGGGCTACAGCTTCGCCGACGTCGTGAAATCGATGCAGCAGACCGCGGAGGGCCTGGCTTCGGTGGCCCCCGTGCTCGCGCTCGCCCGCGCGAAGGGCGTCGACATGCCCATCTGCCGTCAGGTGAGCGAAGTGCTGGCCGGTACGCTCGATCCGAAAGACATAGCCCCCCACCTGACCACCGACGACGACTCGGGGCCTCAGGGCGAAAGGACTCTCGATGCCAAGCAAGACAACGGTCGTGGTGCTTTTCGGAGGTCGCTCCAGCGAGCATTCGATCAGCTGCGCAACCGCGGGCGGAGTTCTTGAGGCGATCGACCGGTCGCGCTACGACGTGATCCCGGTCGGCATCACGGCCGACGGCGCCTTCGTGCTCGAAGACGACGACCCCGCGAAGTTCCGGCTCGACATCCATGCGCTGCCGCGGGTGCTCGACAACGGCACCCGCATCCTGTGGCCCGATTCGACGGCGACGCGGGAGCTCTCGGTTCAGGATGCCGGCGGCGGCATCCGGTCGCTCGGCGACGTCGACGTGGTGTTCCCCATCCTGCACGGCCCGTTCGGCGAAGACGGCACAATCCAGGGGCTGCTCGAGCTGATCGGCGTGCCCTATGTGGGCTCGGGGGTGCTGGCGTCGGCGCTCGGCATGGACAAGCACTTCACCAAGACCGTCTTCGAAGCGGCCGGCATCGCGGTGGCCCCGTGGCGCACGGTGTCGGCTCGGGAGTGGCAGACGGCTCCGGATGCCGTGGCCGAGTCGGTCGCCGGGTTCGGCCTGCCGCTCTTCGTGAAGCCCGCTCGCGCGGGGTCGTCGGTCGGCGTGAGCAAGGTGTCGGCACCCGCGGAGCTGGGTGACGCGATGACGATCGCGCTGCGGGAGGACTCCCGGGTGTTGATCGAGCAGGCGGTCGTGGGCCGCGAGGTCGAGTGCGGCGTGCTGGGCGGCCGCGACGGCGGTGCCCCGCGCGTGTCGGTGGCGGGCGAGATCGTGATGACCGATCGCGAGTTCTACGACTTCGACGCCAAGTACCTCGACGCGCCCGGTATCGACCTCGTCTGCCCCGCGGCGCTGACGCCCGAAGAGCTCGCGACGATGCAGGAGCTGGCCGCGCGCGCCTTCACCGCCATCGACGGGGCCGGCCTCGCGCGGGTCGACTTCTTTCTCACCGCCGACGGCTTCGTCATCAACGAGATCAACACGATGCCCGGGTTCACGCCGATCTCGATGTTCCCGAAGTGCTGGATCGCGACCGGGTTGTCGTATCCGCGGCTGATCGACGAGCTGATCGGGCTGGCGCTCGAGCGCTGAGGGCTGAGTGCTTAGCGCTGGGCGCTGACCGCTTAGGGCGCGTCGGTGGGGATGGGCGAGGTGTCGCCCACGTTGAGGCACGCGCTCGTCTGCGGAATCACCGAGACCGCCTGCGTGAGGTCGACGAGTGTCGAGCTGCTCGACACGACGTTCGAGTCGAGCACCACCTCGACCGCCGGATCGCGGCCGAACGTGGTGAAGGTGTAGATCGGGTCGTCGGAGTCGTCGCGGATCCAGTCGACGCCGTTGACGTTGTCGCACGGCAGCGTGGTGGGGCCGGGCGGGGTCACGCCGCAGTGCAGCAGGATCGACGCCGGATCGCCCCAGGCGCCGGTGGCCTGGGCGTCGGTCTCGCGGCGCGCGGCATCCGCCACCGTGTCGGGCAGGCGCACGGTGACGTCGGCGCAGGTCGGGTTGGTGGCATCCGCGGCCGGTTCGAGCGCGACGGTGCCGGCGCATCCGCTCAGCAGACCCGCCGAGAGGGCGGCGAGGGCGACGATGCCGACGAAACGGCCCGGGCGGGTGGCGAAGAGGGTGCGTGCGGGCATGGCAGTTCAGGCTACCGTTTAGAGGTGATCCCCGACTTCGGTTTAGCTGCGAACGACCCGACGCTCGCGCAGCTGGGCGAGGGTGAGACGCTCAAGAAGATCTTTCCGCGACTGCCGCACGCCGACGCCGAGCTGCTCGGCCCGGGCGACGACGCGGCGATGGTGGCCGCCCCCGACGGGCGATACGTGGTGACCACCGACATGATGGTGCACGGCCCCGACTTCCGCACGGCCTGGTCGACGCCGCACGATCTGGGCTGGAAGGCCGCCATGTCGAACCTCGCCGACGTCGCCGCCATGGGCGCCCGGCCGACGGCGCTCGTCGTGGCCATCGCCGCACCGCTCGGCACGCCCGTCTCGGCCCTGCTCGGCATCGCCGACGGGCTTCGGGATGCCTGCACCGCGGCCGCGCCCGGCTGCGGTGTGGTGGGCGGCGATCTGTCGGTCTCCGACACGCTGACGCTCGCGGTGACGGCGTTCGGCGACCTCGGCGGCCGCCATCCGGTGACGCGGTCGGGCGCGCGGCCCGGCGACGTGATCGCGGTGTCGGGCGACCTGGGGCGGGCGGGGGCGGGCATCTGGCTGCTCTTCCGCGATGCGCGCCGGGCGGCGGTGGCGGGTGCTGCGGCGGTAGCGGGTGCCGATGACGGCGCGACGGCGCTCGGCGCAGGTTCACCGGCGGCTTCGGCGACGGGTTCAGCGACGGCTTCGGCCGAGGCGCTCGAACCCGACGCCGAGCGTGGCCTCGCCCTGCGCCTGGAGCACGCCGACCTCGTCGAGGCGCAGCTCGCCCCGATCTCGCCGATCGCGCTCGGAGTGGCGGCGGCGCTCGGCGGAGCGACGGCAATGCTCGACGTGTCCGACGGACTCATGCTCGACGCCCGCCGCATCGCCGTCGCCAGCGGCTGCGCCCTCGCCTTCGACCCCGGCGCCATCGCGCGGGAGGCGCGCGACCTGCTCGACCTCGACGCGGTGGTCGGCGACCGCGCGGTCGACTTCGTGCTCGCCGGCGGCGAGGATCACGCCCTGCTCGCGACGTTCCCGGCGGATGTCGCGCTGCCCGACGGCTTCCGGTCGCTCGGCTCGGTCGTGGCGCCGGTGACTCCGGGCGCCTTCGACGCGCTCATCGGCGATCGCCGCTACGACGATCTCGGCGGCTGGGACCCCTACGCCGACTGGGACGGCCAGTCGGGCTGACGCGCTGACGCGCTCACGCGCGGGGCCGGCTTGACGCTCAGGAGTGGCCGCCACTCAGGCCGGAGACGCCCACCACAGCACGGTCTCGCCGTAGCTCTTCGAGCGATCGAGCTCGAGGCCCGCGGGCCACGTGGGCTCGGGGGAGCGGCTGCTGCGCTCCACCAGCACCACCGCGTCGGGAGCGAGCAGGGGCGTGACCGCCGCGAGGGCCTCGGCGAGCTCCTCGTCGGGCAGGTCATAGGGCGGATCGATGAGCACCACGTCGAACCCCGCCCCCGGCACGACCGGCTGCGCTCGAAGGTAGCTCTGCACGGCCGCCACCGACACGCCGATGCGGGGTCGGGCATCCGGAGCCGCGCTGCGCGCCGCCTTCTGGAAGGCCTTCTCGATGACGCCCGCGTTCTGCCGAGCGATGCGCGCAGCGGCGGCGTTCTTCTCGACCAGCGTCACCGTCGCCGCCCCCCGGCTCGCGGCCTCGAGGCCGAGCGCGCCCGAGCCGGCGTAGAGGTCGAGCACCCGCGTTCCGCCGAGGCCGCCGCGCGCCTCGAGCGCCGAGAAGATGGCCTCGCGCACCCGGTCGC
Organism: Herbiconiux daphne; assembly: GCF_024979295.1. GTDB lineage: Bacteria > Actinomycetota > Actinomycetes > Actinomycetales > Microbacteriaceae > Herbiconiux > Herbiconiux daphnes. The sequence goes on from NZ_JANLCJ010000012.1 coordinate 53,926, forward strand.
TGGTGGGCCGCGTGCCCGAGCGCGGCACGGCGAGCGAGAGCGAACCGGCGAAGCCGGCGATGATGCGGGTCACGCAGAGCACCCTATCGCGAGGGCCCGCAGGGGTGTCGGCCGCGGCGCTTAGAATTGCGGGCATGACCAGCCCGGCCCCCGCCTCACGGCACGAGGTGACCGCCGCCCTCGACGCGAAGCTCCCGGGCGCGCTCGGCGGCCGCACCGCCGCCGCGTTCGAGAAGGCGTTCGGCATGCGCACGGTGGCCGACCTGCTGAGCCACTACCCGCGGCGCTACGCCCGCCGGGGCGAGCTCACGGCCATCGCGAAGTTGCCCCTCAACGAGACGGTCACCATCGTCGCCGAGGTGCGCGACGTGCGCGAGCGCCAAATGCGCGCGCGGCGCGGCACCATCCTCGAGGTCTCCATCTCCGACGGCGAGGGCATCATCAGCCTCACCTTCTTCAACCAGGCCTACCGCGCCCGCGAGCTGCGGCCGGGCACCCGCGGCATCTTCGCCGGCAAGGTCACCGAATACCGTGGTGCGCTGCAACTCGCGCACCCCAACTACGAGCTCTTCGACCCGCTCGCCGATGCGGCGGCCGCCCTGAGCGGAGTGGATGGCGCGGCCGGCGCCGCCCTCGACGACGCGGCCGCGCGGCGCTGGGCCGAGATGCCCATCCCCATCTATCCGGCGACGGCGTCGATCACCAGCTGGCAGGTCGCGAAGTCGGTGGCGATCGTGCTCGACGGAGCCCGCGGAGGCATCCCCGACCTCGTGCCCGACGACGTGCGGCACGAGCGGGGCCTGCTCACGGCCCAGCGCGCCTACGAGCTCATCCACCGGCCCGAGAAAGACGCCGACTACATGAAGGCGCGCGAGACCCTGCGCTTTCATGAGGCGTTCGTGCTGCAGACCGCGCTCGTGCGGCAGCGCCGAGCCGCTCATGCGGTGCGCACCACCCCTCGCCCGCCGAAACCGGGTGGCTACCTCGAGCGGTTCGACCGGTCGCTGCCGTTCCGGCTCACGGGCGACCAGCAGACCGTCGGCGGTGAGATCGCGCGCGACCTCGCCGGCGACATCCCCATGATGCGCCTGCTGCAGGGCGAGGTGGGCTCGGGCAAGACGCTCGTGGCCGTGCGGGCCATGCTGGCGGTCGCCGACTCCGGCGGCCAGTCGGCGCTGCTCGCCCCGACCGAGGTGCTCGCTTCGCAGCACCTGCGTTCGATCGTCAAGGTGCTCGGCCCCGACCTCTCGGCCGAGCTGATGCCGACACTTCACACCGGTCAGCTCTCGACCGCCGAGCGCAAGAAGGCCCTGCTGCGCATGGTCACCGGGCAGGCGAGACTCGTCATCGGAACGCATGCGCTGCTGTCGGATGCCGTGCAGTTCTACGACCTCGGCCTCGTGGTCGTCGACGAGCAGCACCGGTTCGGCGTCGAACAGCGCGACACCCTGCGCCAGAAGGGCACGACTCCGCCGCACGTGCTCGTCATGACGGCGACCCCCATTCCGCGCACGGTGGCGATGACGGTGTTCGGCGACCTCGACGTGTCGACCATCACGCAGCTGCCGGCGGGCCGGAAGGGCATCGAGAGCTTCAGCGTGCCGCTCAGCGAGAAGCCCGCCTGGGCCGGCCGCATCTGGCAGCGGGTGGCCGAAGAGCTCGCCCAGGGCCGGCAGGCGTTCGTGGTGTGCCCGGCGATCGATCCGGCCGACGACTCGGGCGACGGGCTCGACGGCCCCGGGCCCGACGACGGCGCGGGGGGCGCGGGCGACGGCGGGTCAGACGGCGCCGGGCCTGAATCCGCCGTGCCGGCATCCGTTCCCGCTCCGCCGAAGGCGAACGTGGTCGACACCCTCCGGCTGCTGCAGACCGTGCCGGCGCTCGCCGGGGCCCGCATCGAAGCACTGCACGGCCGCATGCCGAGCGATGAGAAAGACGCGGTGATGCGGGCGTTCGCCGCGAAAGAGATCGACGTGCTCGTCGCCACGACGGTCATCGAGGTGGGCGTCGACGTTCCGAACGCCTCGACCATGGTTGTGCTCGACGCCGATCGCTTCGGCGTGAGCCAGCTGCACCAGTTGCGAGGCCGCGTCGGCCGTGGGGGAGTGCCCGGTCTGTGCCTGCTCGTCACCCACGCCGAGGCCGATTCGCTCGCCCGCGAACGGGTCGACGCCGTGGCCGCCACGCTCGACGGTTTCGAGCTGGCCGAGATCGATCTCGAGCTGCGACGCGAGGGCGACGTGCTCGGCAGTCTGCAGTCGGGCGGCCGGTCGTCGTTGCGACTGCTGCGAGTGGTGAAAGACGCCGACGTGATCCAGGATGCCCGGGCCGTGGCCTTCGAGATCGTGGCGGCCGATCCCGGTCTCGAGGCGCATCCGGCCCTCCTCGACGCCCTCGAACGCCGCTTGCGCGAGACCGAGGAGAGCTTCCTCGCCAAGAACTGATCGACGCGGGCCGTTTACCCCTCGGTAACCCATTGAAAAATCGCGCGCGCGGGGGCACAGTGGACACACGTGGACACACGTGGACATAAGTGCAGATGAGGTGGGTATGAAAACCACGAAATCACGACGATTCACAGGTTCCGCACGCGAGATGCTGCGCCCCGACATCATGCCGGTGCTCTCCGCGGGCCGGCACCGCTCGCCGCGCTCAGGCGCGTGCTTCATGGAGTTCGCCTCCTTCCTCGCCGGAGAGCGTTGGAGCGATCATCCGTCGTGCACGCACGCCGGTCTCGCGCACATGGCGCGGGCGGTCAACGACCTGACGTCGAACGAGGGCCGCTCGAAGCTGGCGCCCCTGATCCCGTCGGTGATCGGGCTGACCAGCGACGACCCGCGACTCGACTCCATCATCGCCATCACGGCGGCGTCGGCGGCCATCCCGATCGCATCGATCGATCGGCAGCACGCGCTCGCGGTGGGAGCACTGGTGTGCCAGGAGGCTCTGACGAAGTCGGGCGGCAGCGAGTGGGTCGACGTCGACCAGCAGTTGCAGGCCGCTCTCGACGAGGCGCCCGAGGCCGAAGCCTGGGCCCGGCGTTTTCTCGACCGCAACCTGCGGTGGCGGCGGGCCGAGATCTCGGCGCGGCAGACGCACGTGACGATCGCCATGGCGGTCGACGGCGTGCGGTCGGCGTGCGCGCCCTACCCCGACGACCGTCTCTACGCGCTGCTCGCGTCGACGATCGAGCTCTGCACGACGTTCGTGCAGAAGGAGCGGGAGAAGGCGGCGGCCGGCAGCGTGCCGGAGACCGCGGTGGCGGCATCCGTGTCGCCGTCGGTCGAGACGGTGTCTGTCGCGCCGGCCTCGGCATCGCAGCCTCGGGTGTCGGAGTCGCGCACGTCTTCGCTCTCGTCGTCGTAACCTCCGGGAAATGCCGCGTTGATAGCCTGGGGCCATGAGCAATGTCGCCGTGGTCCCCGGTTCGTTCGATCCCATCACGCTGGGTCACATCGACGTGATCGAAAGGGCAGCGACCCTCTTCGACGAGTTGCATGTGGTGGTGGTGCACAATCCTGACAAGCACGCCCTGATCCCGATCGCCCATCGCGTGGCCCTGATCGAGAAGTCGCTCGACGAGCGCGGCCTGCGGGGCTCGAACATCGTCATCAACTCGTGGAGCGTCGGCCTGCTGGTCGATTACTGCACGGATGTCGGCGCGTCGGCGATCGTCAAGGGCATCCGGTCGCAGGTGGATGTCGCCTACGAGACGCCGATGGCGATCGTGAACCGCAATCTGGCCGGCGTGGAGACGATCTTCCTGCTTCCCGACCCCGCGCACGCGCACGTGTCGAGTTCGCTCGTGCGCCAGGTGTCGGCGCTGGGCGGGGATGTCGCGCCGTATGTGCCCCGGGCCGTTGCGGAGTTCTTGGACCACACAACCGACTGAGCCGCGCCAGTTCTCCACAGCCGCACCCCTGTCGACGGATGGCCGCGACGCCGCGCATATAGTCGATAGGAGAGCGACCGGAGGTTCCTATCGATGTCCGACATTCAGATCGGCTACGCGGCGATGCTGGAGCAGTTCGCACCGTCTGAGGCGGTGGCGCTGTCGGCCTACGCCGAGCAGCACGGCTTCAGCGGGGTGATGGCGGCCGACCACTTCCAGCCGTGGGTGCCGCGGCAGGGGCAGTCGTCGTTCGTGTGGAACGTGCTGGCGGCGGTCGGTGAGCGCACGAAGGGCGATTTCGGGCCCGGCGTCACGTCGCCGAGCTTCCGGTGGCACCCGGCGATGGTGGCGCAGGCGTCGGCGACGCTGGGGGCGATGTATCCCGGGCGCCACTGGCTGGGGCTCGGGTCGGGCGAGGCGCTCAACGAACACGTGGTCGGCGGCTACTGGCCCGAGGCGCCCGAGCGCATCAACCGCATGTTCGAGGCGGTCGAGGTGATCAACAAGCTCTTCACCGCTTCGCTCGCCGGCAAAGACGTCAAGCATTCCGGCACGTTCTTCAAGCTCGAGTCGTCGCGGCTGTGGACGATGCCCGACAAGGCGCCCGAGGTGCTCGTGGCCACCGCCGGCCCGGTCACGGCCAAGCGCGCCGGCCGCACCGTCGACGGGTTGATCACGGTCGGTGCGCCGCTCGAGAAGATCTCGAGCCTGTTCGCGAAGTTCGACGAAGGCGCGCGCGAGGCCGGCCGCGACCCGTCGACCATGCCGCGGGTGCTGCAGCTGCATCTCTCCTGGGCGCCCACCGACGAAGAGGCACTGTCGAACGCGATGACCGAGTGGCCCAACGGCGGCATGCGATTTCCGAAGGCCGACATCCGGAGCCCGTTCGAGTTCGAGCAACTCGCGAAACTGGTGCGGCCCGAAGACTTCGAGGGCCGGCTCGTCATCTCGAGCGACCCCGACGTGCACCGCGCCTACATCCAGCGCTTCGCCGACCTCGGCTTCGACAAGATCTACCTGCACAACGTCGGCCGCAACCAGACGGAGTGGATCGACGTGTTCGGCCGCGACGTGCTGCCGAAGCTGCACCGGTGAGCGGGGCGACGGACGCCGGCGCGGCGGGCGGCGGTGGGGCGGCCGCGGGCTGGGGGCCCGCGGGCGGCGGCAGGGCTCCTGGCGGCGGGGTGCCTGCTGCCGGCGTGCCGGCCGGAGAGCTGCGGATCGTGCCGGTGGCAGGGCTGCCCGAGATCGAGTCGGGCGCCGATCTGGCGGCGCTCATCGGCGATGCGCTCGTGGCGGCGGCGCTCGTGCCGATCGAGGGCGACATCCTCGTGGTGACGAGCAAGATCGTGTCGAAGGCCGAGGGGCGGCAGGTCGCCGCGGTCGACCGTGAAGAGGCGATCACCGCCGAGACCGTGCGCGTCGTCGCCACCCGCGCCCACCCCGGCGGCATGACGCGCATCGTCGAGAACCGGCAGGGCATCGTGCAGGCCGCCGCGGGTGTCGACGCGAGCAACACCCCGGATGGCACGGTGCTGCTGCTGCCCGTCGATCCCGACGCTTCGGCGCGCGTGCTCGCTAACGCCCTGCGGGCGCGGTTTGGTGTGCGCATCGGCATCGTCGTCTCCGACACCCTGGGGCGGGCCTGGCGAGAGGGTCAGGTCGACATGGCCATCGGCGCGGCCGGCGTGCTCGTGCTCGACGACCTGCGCGGCAGTCGCGACTCCTTCGGTCACGAACTCGTCGTGACGCAGGCCGCGATCGGCGACGAGCTGGCGTCGGCCGGCGACCTCGTGAAGGGCAAGGCGAGCGGCATGCCCGTGGCGCTCGTGCGCGGGTTCGGGCACGCCGTCGTCGAGAGTCTCGACACTCCGGCGCGGGCGCTCAGCCGCACGGGCGAGAAAGACATGTTCCGCCTCGGCACCGACGAGGCGATCGCGCTCGGGCGCGCGCAGGGTCTGGCCGAGGGGCGCGCCGCGGGTTATGCCGAGGCCCACGCCGCCGGCTATGCCGATGGTCACGCCGCCGGCTATGCCGAGGGGCTGGCAGCTCGCGCGGCAACGCAGACCGACGACGACCCTGGTGCGACTCCGCCCGCCGGTCCGCAGTGATCAGGTTCGGCGTTGCACGTCGCGACCGCCGGCTTGCGGGGCCGCGCCAGAGCCGACGTCGCCGTCAGCGCACGCGGTCGTAGTGCGAGATCACCACGCCCGAGTCGAACGCCGTGCTCTGCGTCAGCGCATAGGAACCCGTCGCGGCACGCCCGCCGAACAGGCCGATGCCGTCGCCCACCGTGATCGGGTTCACCTTGAGAACCAGGGCATCGATCTCGTCGTGCAGCGCACCGGCCAGCTGGCCGCCTCCGCACAGCCAGATGTCGGAGCCGGCGGGCTCCGCCTTCAGGGCGCGCACCACCGACACCGGATCGTCGGTCGACAACGTCACGGGAGCGGGCACGTCGCGGGCGGTCCGCCCGCGCGAGAAGACGACCGTGCGCAGGTGAGGGTAGGGGTCGGTCAGACCGGCGGGGAGCCCGACGGCGTAGGTGTTCCACCCCATCACCACCGTGTCGAATCGACTCCGATCCGCCACCAGCCCGAGCGCCTCGAGCGCCGGCCCCGGCAGGGCATCGGTGAAATCGCCGAGCACCGACCTCATGTGGTCGCCCTCCGCCAGAAAGGCGGAGTAGTCGCCGTCGGCCGCGGCGATGCATCCGTCGAGACTGACGGCGACGTAGTAGACGAGCCTGCGCATCGGGAACCTCCCACCGACACGCTAACGCGTCATCCGTCGGTCGCCGAGGCCGATCCGCTCAGACGACCGTTCGTCGCAGGATCTCGCGTTCGGTCACCGTCCACGCGGTGGTGACCAGCAGGTAGAGACTCGCCGCGAGCGGCACGAACGCCGCGACCACTACGGTCACGAGCGGCAGCCAGCTCAGCAACCGGGCCGCCGAGCCACCCGGAGCCAAGGCCGCGAGAGCTCCGGATGTCCCGGCCGAAGCCGAAACCGAAGCCGAAGCCGAGCCCTGCCCACCACGGCCACCACCACTGCCACCGCTCCCGCCCGCGGCATCCGCGGCCGACCATCGCAATCCGCGCCAACGCGACACCAGGGAGATGCCGGCGATGAGCGCGAGGATCACGGCGCTCACCACCACGCCCTGCGGATCGCTGCCGCTGCCGATCGCGGCCACGAAACCCGTGCCGAGCGGCGCGCCCACGAGGGTCTGGCTCAGCAGGGCGTTCGGGTGGTCGTTGATCGTGGGCAGGATGAAGAGGCCGTAGATCAGCGACAGCACCGGAGCCTGGATCAACAACGGCAGGCAGCCGGCCAGCGGCGACGCGTTCTCCTCTGCGTAGAGCGCCATCGTCTCGCGCTGCAGTCGCTCGGGATTCTTGCCGTGCCGGCGTCGCAGCTCCGCGATCCGTGGCGCCAGGCGTCGGCGCATCCGCTGGGCGCGCGCCTGCGACAGCCCGACAGGAATGAGCGCCGTGCGCACCAGCACGGTGACGAGCACGATCGCGACGGCGGCGGCGTTCGCACCTGCGAGCGCGGCGAGCGCTGCGCTGAGCGCCTGGATGACGGCATACGCCCCGTCGAGCGCGGCCGCGATCGGGCCGAAGGCATAGATGTTCATGAAAAACTCCTCGCGAGCTACGGAAAAAAGGACCGTATGGTCGCGAAGGAGCGCACTCGCAGCGAGTGCACGATGCACGGGTGCACCGGGAGGGCGGGCTCCTACGCGGCCGCGAGGAGGCGCCCGGGGGCGCGGGGTTGGGGGCGGCCCGGGGCATCCGGGCGGCTCTGCGTGATGGTGGCGGGCAGTTCCACCGGCTCGGCGGGCGGCCCTGCCACGGATGCCGCGGCCAGCGCCACGAGGGCGGCCACGAGCACTCGGCTCGACACGGTCAGGGCCACGAGGCTCGCTCCGGCGACCACCGCCAGCGCGGCGACCACTCCTGGACTGACGTCGCCGCTCGACGACACCATCCAGACGAACCCGACGCCGAGCCCGACGGCGACCACGCGCGCCGCGGCCGCAAGACCCTCGCGCACGCGCCCGTCACCCATGCTCACAGACTAGCCTCAGCCCCGAGCATCCCGCCGAGAAGTCACAATCCGGTCTTCAGACGCTGCTTTCAGACCGTATTGTGACTTTTCGCGGCGCGGGGGTCACGCTGCCTTCATGTACTCCCCGCCCGAGGCGCCGTGCCGGCGCACGACGGCGCCGGGGGCCACGGTGGTGTCGTTCTCGACGTTGGTCTCGTCGGCGACGGTGGCGTTCGCACCGATGCGGGAATGGCTGCCGATCTTCGAGCGGCGGCCGATGCGGGCGTTCTCGCCCACGTGCACGTTGGCACCGATCTGCACGCCGGCGCCGATCGCGGCGCCGCTCTCGATCCAGCTGCCCGAGCCGATCCAGGCCTTCTGCCCGACCTGGGCTCCGGCCTCGACATAAGTGGTCGGCTCGATGTAGGCGGTGGCATCGACTTCGGCGCCGACAGCGACGTAGCCCTTGCCGTTGGGGTGGCGGCGATACCGCGAAACCACTCCGCGTTCGCCCTCGATCTCAAGGAATGTTCTGCTCACGTTGTCTATAACAGACAATGCGTCTGCATCATTCCACCAAAGTGGACCGATCGTTCTGTCTTTTCCACCGCCGCGCAGGAGGGCCCCCGCGATGCGGGATAATCGGTGCCAGTGAGTGATTCCCCCCTGTCGTGGACCGTCGTGGTCCCTGTCAAAGGCACCGCCGACGGCAAGTCGCGGATGGCCCCCGCCCTCGACCCCGAACTGCGCGCCAAGCTCGTCGAAGCGTTCGCCCTCGACGCGGTCGCGGCCCTGGCGGCCTCGCCGCACGTCGGGCGCGTGGTGGTGGTGACGGATGCCGCGGCCGCGGTCGCCCGCTCGCTCCGCGCCCTCGGAGCCGACATCGTGCCCGACCCGGGCCGCGGCCTCAACGCCGCCGTGCGCGCCGGCATCGCCGCCCCCCGCGAGCCCGCCGACCCCTCGGCAGAGCCGCCCGTCGCGGCCCTGCTCGGCGACCTGCCGTGCCTCACCACGAGCGACGTCGACGACGCGCTCGCACAGGCATCCGTTCACCCGCTCGCGGTCGTGCCCGACGCCGCGGGCACCGGCACCACCCTCATCACCGCCCTCCCCGGCGTGCGGCTCGAGCCGCGCTTCGGCGCCGGCTCGGCCGCCCGCCACCGAGCGGCCGGCCACGTGGTGCTCGACATCGACGAGCGCTCCACCCTGCGTCTCGACGTCGACACCGAGACCGACCTCGAGGCGGCCCTCGCCCGCGGCGTCGGCGCGAACACCGCGCGCGCGCTGCGCTGACCGCCGAGCGCCGAACCCGCGACGCCCGCGCCGCCGGTCGCCGCCCGACGCGGCGCCACCCCTACCCGTCCAGCAGCGAGTGCGCCGTCGCCTCGTCGATGATCAGGTCGGTCATGACCCCCGCGGCCAGCGCCCCGCGCAGCGCCGGCAGCTTCGACCGGCCCGACACCACGCACACCCGCCGCGACACCTTCGACAGCAGCGACAGCGACGGCCCCGACGACCGGGCGTTCATCGGGATGTCGTCGCTCGACCCGTCGGCCCGGTAGAACACCGTCGCCACGTCGCCCACCACCTCCGAGTGCCTCAGCTGCTCGAAGTCGGCCTCGTCGAGATAACCGCCGACGTAGACGTGCGACGGCACATCGGCCAGCGCCGACCCGAGGCCGAACAGCGCGATGTCCATGCGCTTCTGAATCTCGAGCACGCGACGGATGCTGCGCTCGCGCCACAGCACCTCCTTGGTGCGCGGGTCGTCGAAGAAGGCCGGCACCGGGAACTGCTGCACGTAGGCGCCGAACGCCCGCCCGAACCGGCTCATGATCTCGCTCGCGTAGCCGATGCCCGTCGTCTGCGCGTTCGAGGCGCCGTTCAGCTGCACGATCTGCGAGTTGTGCGTCACCTTGTCCTGCAGGTGTCGCGACACGGCCGAGAGGGTCGAGCCCCAGGCGATGCCCATCGTCATGTTGGAGTCGAAGAACGGCCCGAGAATCCGTGCAGCGCTCATCGCGACCCGCTCCAGCCGGTCGACCTCGGCGGTCGAGTCGGGCACCGGCACCACGTAGGCGTTGACCCCGTGCTGTTCGTGGATGCGGTCCTGCACCGATGAGATGCGGTCGGCCGGCGACTTCACCTGAATCTCCACCAGCCCGATGTCCCGGGCGAAACCGAGCAGTCGCGACACCGACGAACGCGAGGTGTGCAGTTCACTCGCGATCGCCTCCATCGTGAGATCCTGCAGGTAGTAGAGGTGGGCGGCACGCAGCGCGTCGCGCACTTTCTCGTTCGGAATCCCGTCGGTCGCCATGCGTCGTCGCATCCTTTCGAAGAGCGTCTGCACATATGTGCATTCGACTTGATCATATGTGAAACTCGGCGTACAACTGTTTCGTCGCATTGGATTGCAGCAAGGCAACCCTCACGAGAGCACGAAGGCGAGTGAGCAGTGAGTACATCCCAGACCGGTCAGGTCAACCCGGCAGACGTTCGTTCCGAGGTCGAGGCCATCCGAGCCAATCCTCGTGCCCAGGTCGTCATCATCGGTGGCGGCATCAACGGCATCGGCACCTTCCGCGATCTCGCGTTGCAGGGCGTCGACGTCATCCTCGTCGAACGCGGCGACTACGCGTCCGGGGCCTCCAGCGCCTCGAGCCACATGATCCACGGTGGCGTGCGCTACCTCGAGAACGGCGAGTTCCGCCTGGTGCGCGAGAGCGTGCAGGAGCGCAACCGCCTGCTGCGTCTCGCCCCCCACTACGTGAAGCCGCTGCCCACCACCATCCCGATCTTCTCCACCTTCTCGGGCATCCTGAGCGCTCCGCTGCGCTTCCTCACCCACAAGCAGGGCAAGGCCAAGGAGCGCGGCGCGCTGCTGATCAAGGTCGGCCTGATGGGCTACGACTCCTTCTCGCGCGACGGCGGCAACGTGCCGCGCCACAAGTTCGTGGGCCGCAAGAAGTCGCTGCAGAAGCTGCCGAAGCTGCGCCCCGACGTGAAGTACACCGCCACCTACTACGACGCCGCCGTCGAGAACCCCGAGCGCCTCGCGCTCGACCTGGTTCAGGATGCGCTGGCCACCGGCCCGAAGGCCCGCACCGCCAACTACGTCGAGGCGATCGGCGCGAACGGCGACGCGGTCGTGCTGCGCGACGTGGTGTCGGGCGCGACCTTCGAGGTCACCGCCGACGTGGTCATCAACACCAGCGGCCCGTGGACCGACCTCACCAACGAGGCCTTCGGCGAGACCACCCACTACATGGGCGGCACCAAGGGCTCGCACATCGTGCTCGACAACCCCGAGCTCTATGAGGCCTGCGCCGGCGGAGAGGTGTTCTTCGAGAACAACGACGGCCGCATCGTGCTGATCTACCCGCTCAACGGCCGCGTGCTCGTCGGCACCACCGACCTCGAGGCCGACCCCCGCGAGCCCGCGCTCTGCACCGAGGAAGAGGTCGACTACTTCTTCAAGCTCGTCGACCACGTCTTCCCCACCATCACGGTCGACCGGCCGCAGATCGTCTACCGCTACTCGGGCATCCGCCCGCTGCCCGGTCACGGTGACACCGCCCCCGGCTTCGTGTCGCGCGACTACCGCATCGAGCAGACCTCGTTCGGCACCTCGAAGACCGTCAAGCAGCTCAGCCTCGTGGGTGGCAAGTGGACGACGTTCCGCGCCCTCTCCGAGCACCTCTCGAACGACACCCTCGCCCTGCTCGGGCTCGAGCGCACGGTCAGCACGACCGACCTCGCGATCGGCGGCGGCGTCGGCTACCCGCAGACGCCTGCCGCAGTGGCCAACTGGGTGAAGGCCCACGGCGCCGACCTGGGCGAGGAGCGCACCCGCACCCTGCTCGCCCGCTACGGCACCAAGGCGTCGGCCGTGATCGACTACATCGTCGCGCACGACGACGACGCGGCCGAGACGGATGCGCCGCTCGCCACCCTGCCCGGCTACAGCACCGCTGAGATCGCCTACCTGATGACCCGTGAACACACGGTGCACCTGAGCGACCTCGTGCTGCGCCGCAGCATCATCGCCTTCGTCGGCGCGCTCACGCAGGCGGTGTTCGACGAGCTGAGCACCCTGGCCGCGGCAGCACAGGGCTGGTCGGCCGACCGGCTCGACGCCGAGCGCGAGCAGGCGGCAGAGAACCTCCGCTTCTTCCACGACATCGTGTTGGAAGCGAAGCACATGACGGTGACTGGCACCGTCAACTGAGAACGGGCGGTGCGCGGGTCGACCCGCGCGCTGTGCCCCAAGAAGGAAGGTCAATGTGGACAATCTCGGAATCGATTTCCTCTCGGAGTTGGTGGGCACAGCGCTCCTCGTGCTCCTGGGCTGCGGCGTCGTCGCCAACGTGGCGCTCGTTCGCACGAAGGGATTCAACGGCGGGTTCTTGATGGTGAACATCGGCTGGGGCCTCGCGGTCTTCGCCGGTGTGATCGTCTCCTACGCCTCGGGCGCGCACCTCAACCCGGCGGTGACGCTCGGTCTGGTGGCCAACGGCGCGAAGGAGTTCGGCTCGGCGGCCACCCCGGTCGACGTGAACTTCCTCACGGTGATCGCCTACATCGGCGCTCAGTTGATCGGTGCCTTCATCGGCGCCGTCTTCGTCTGGCTGGCCTACAAGCAGCACTTCGACGAGGAGCCCGAAGCGGGCAACAAGCTCGGTGTGTTCTCGACCGGTCCCGCCATCCGCTCCTACGGCTGGAACCTCGTGACCGAGATCATCGGCACCTTCGTGCTGGTGTTCGTGGTCATCGGCTTCGGCGGCGGACGCCAGGGCGACGGCGGCCTCGCGGCCCTCGGCGCACTCCCGGTGGCCCTGCTCGTGATCGGCATCGGCGCCTCGCTCGGTGGCCCCACCGGCTACGCCATCAACCCGGCCCGTGACCTCGGTCCCCGCATCGCTCACGCTGTGCTGCCCATCAAGGGCAAGGGCACGTCGGACTGGTCGTACTCCTGGGTTCCCGTGGTGGGCCCGATCATCGGCGGTGTGCTGGCGGGTCTGCTCGCCATTCCGCTGCTGCCGATCCTCACCTAGCCGGCACCGGCATCCGCTTTTCACGGTAATACGCAACGACAAAGGAGTTAGAAGTGTCTGAAGAGAAGTACGTCCTGGCGATCGATCAGGGCACCACGAGTTCGCGCGCCATCATCTTCGACCACAAGGGCACGATCGTGTCGACCGGTCAGAAGGAGCACGAGCAGATCTTCCCGAAGGCGGGCTGGGTCGAGCACAACCCGATCGAGATCTGGGACAACGTGCGCGAGGTCATCGGCCAGGCCCTGTCGCGCGCCGACCTGACGCGCCACGACATCGCCGCCGTGGGCATCACCAACCAGCGCGAGACCGCGGTGGTGTGGAACAAGAAGACCGGGCAGCCGGTCTACAACGCCATCGTGTGGCAGGACACCCGCACGCAGGACATCGTCGACCGGCTCGCCGCCGACGGGGGAGTGGAGCGCTTCAAGCAGATCGTCGGGCTTCCGCTCGCCACCTACTTCTCGGGCACCAAGATCGTGTGGATCCTCGAGAACGTCGACGGCGCCCGCGAGGCCGCCGAGGCCGGCGACCTGCTGTTCGGCACCACCGACAGCTGGGTGCTCTGGAACCTCACCGGGGGAACGGATGGCGGTGTGCACGCCACCGACGTCACCAACGCCTCGCGCACCCTCTTCATGGATCTCGAGACGCTCCAGTGGCGTGACGACATCCTCGAGGTGTTCGGGGTGCCGAAGTCGATGCTGCCCGAGATCAAGTCGTCGTCTGAGGTCTACGGCACCGTCGAGTCGTCGAACCTGCTGCGCGAGGTTCCGGTGGCCGGCATCCTGGGCGACCAGCAGGCCGCGACCTTCGGCCAGGCGGCGTTCGACGCCGGCGAGTCGAAGAACACCTACGGCACCGGCAACTTCTTGATCTTCAACACCGACACCGAGATCGTGCACTCCAAGAACGGCCTGCTCACCACCCTCGGCTACAAGCTCGGCGACGAGCCGGCGCACTACGCGCTCGAGGGCTCGATCGCGGTGACCGGCTCGCTCATCCAGTGGTTGCGCGACAACCTCGGCATCATCTCGTCGGCCCCCGAGGTCGAAGAGCTGGCGAAGACGGTCGACGAAAACGGCGGCGCCTACTTCGTGCCGGCGTTCTCGGGGCTGTTCGCGCCCTACTGGCGATCGGATGCCCGTGGTGCGCTCGTCGGCCTGACCCGCTACGTGAACAAAGGCCACATCGCGCGCGCCGCCCTCGAGGCGACGGCGTTCCAGACCCGTGAGGTGCTGGATGCCGTGAACGCCGACTCGGGCGTCGATCTGACCGAGCTCAAGGTCGACGGCGGCATGATCGCGAACAACACCCTCATGCAGTTCCAGGCCGACATCCTGGGCGTGCCGGTCGTGCGTCCGGTCGTCGCCGAGACGACCGCGCTGGGCGCCGCCTACGCGGCCGGCCTCGCGGTGGGCTTCTGGGCCAACCTCGACGAGCTGCGCGCCAACTGGCAGGAGGACTCCCGCTGGACGCCGCAGATGGACGACGCCGAGCGCGACCGCCAGCTGCGCAACTGGAAGAAGGCCGTCACGAAGACCTTCGACTGGGTCGACAGCGACGTGAACTAGTCACCACCCAGACACGAACCGTCACTTTCTGCTCTTCACGGTGGTGCATTCCATTGTGAGTTCCGGGGCCGAGAGTGACGGTTCGTGATTTTAAGAAGCGTTCACCCCAGGGTGATGCGGTAGCCGCCGTCGGGGGCGGGGTGCACGCGGGTGCGGGTGTAGTCGGGGATGCGGGGGAGGCCCGCCGTGGAGTCGCCCTCGTAGGCGCCGACGACCACGACCTGGGCGCCCGAGGCTCGCGCGGCCACGAGGCCGGCGTCGGCGTCTTCGAAGATCACCACGCGCTCCGGCGCCCGCCCGAGCAGCTCGATCGCCCGTCGGTAGCCCTCGGGTGAGGGCTTGCCCTCGGTCACGTCGTCTGCGCCGATGAGCACCGCGGGCACGGGGATGCCGGCCTCGCCCATGCGCAGGGCCGCCAGGCTGCGCCCGGCCGAGGTCACCAGTGCGACATCCGTCACCGCGAACGCCGCGACGAACGCGCCCGCCCCGGGCACCTCGGCCACGCCGCCCTCGAGGCCGGTCTCGTCGGCATGGATGCCGGCGACCGCCGCCTCGACGTCGGTGTCCGCCGGCAGGAAGCGGCTGACCGTGTCGCCGGCGCGTCGCCCGTGCGCGAAGGCCAGCAGCTCGGCGAGGTCGATGCCCTGCTCGGCGTGGCGATCGACGAAGGCGGCCCACACCCGCTCGACGAGCTCGGTGGAGTCGACCAGCGTGCCGTCCATGTCGAACACGACCGCGTCGGCGTGCAGCTCGGTTCTAGGAGTACTGTCCATGCCCTTCATCCTGGCATCCCGCCGGGCCCGGAGTATTCTGGCGGGCATCTGCAGCGAGGCGCGAGGAGACGCCGGACAGGAGCGACCGTGACCGACCAGACCGGGCAGAAGCCCCCGAAGACCTATCCCCAGGGTGTGACCTGCTGGGTCGACACCGAGCAGCCCGACACCGCCGCGGCCGCCGACTTCTACGGCGGCCTGTTCGGCTGGACCTTCGAGAACGCCATGCCCCCGGATGCGCCGGCCGTCTACCTGATCGCCCAGCTCGACGGCGACGACGTGGCGGCCATCGGCAGCGCCGAGGGAGGCGGGGGCGCGGCGGGAGCCGCGGCATCCTGGAACACCTACATCGCGGTCGACGACGCGGATGCCGCCGCGGCAGCGGTCGAGCGCGCCGGAGGAACGGTGGTCTCGGGCCCCGAGGACGCAGGGCCGGGCGGCCGCACGGCGACCTGCCGCGACCCCCAGGGTGCCGAGTTCCGGCTCTGGCAGGCCTACCGCCGCCTCGGCGCGCAGATCGCCAACGTGCCGGGCTCGTGGAACTTCAGCGACCTGCTCACCCCAGACCTCGCGGCGGCGCAGCGTTTTTACACCGAGGTGTTCGGCTGGCAGTACCACGACTACGGCGACGGCGTCGAGGCCATGTTCGCGGTGCCGGGCTACGGCGACCACCTGGCCGCCACGAGCGATCCCGAGATCTATGAGCGGCAGGCGGGAGCCCCGGAGGGGTTCGCCGACGTGGTGGGCGGAATGCACCAGACCGACGGCGCCGAGCCACCGCACTGGCACGTGAAGTTCAGCGTCGCGAGCCGCGCCGAAGCCATCGAGCGGGCCGAGCAGCTCGGGGCCACGCTGCTCGAGACCGAGGAGACGCCCTGGGCCGACCTCGCCCGGCTCCGCGACCCGCAGGGCGCAGAGTTCACCGTGAGCGAGTTCCACGAGCCCTCCTGATCGACCCGTTACCCCCTGTTTTGGTGGGCGCCCTCGGCACCGCCAGCCCGAACGACTGTGCCACGATTGCGGTGACAAAAGAAAAGTGGGGGTCTCATGGTTGAGAAAGCTGTCCGCGGTACGTTCCTTGATTTCGTCGACGACCCGTGGAAGCACGTCGGCAACGAAGAGGAGTCGGTGCGTTTCCACGCCGACGGCCTGCTCGTCATCGACGACGGCATCATCACCGACTTCGGCCCCTACGCCGAGGTCTCGCCGCGGCATCCGGATGTCGAGACCACCGTCATCGCCGACCGCATCATCCTGCCCGGCTTCATCGACGGGCACATCCACCTTCCCCAGACCCGCGTGCTCGGCGCCTACGGCGAGCAATTGCTGCCGTGGTTGCAGAAGTGGGTGTTCCCCGAGGAGCACAAGTACGCCGACCGCGCCTATGCCGAAGAGGGCACGACGCACTTCTTCGACAACCTGCTCGCATCCGGAACCACCACGGCACAGACCTTCACCACCGGCAACCTCACCTGCAACGAGGTGTTCTTCGAAGAAGCCGCCCGCCGCAACATGCGGATGATCGGCGGCCTCACCGGCATCGACCGGCACGTGCCCGACTACTTCGCCAACACCCCGGAGCAGTTCTACGACGACTCGAAGACGCTGATCGAGAAGTTCCACGGCGTGGGCCGCGCGCTCTATGCCATCACCCCGCGGTTCGGCTTCGGCGCCTCGAACGAACTGCTCGCGGCCTGCCAGAAGCTCAAGCAGGAACACCCCGACCTCTGGATCAACACCCACATCTCCGAGAACCCGGCCGAGATCCACGGCGTGCTGGCCTTGCACGACGACTGCCACGACTACCTCGGCGTCTATGAGAAGTACGACCTCGTGGGCCCGAAGTTCACCGGTGGCCACGGCGTGTGGCTGTCGAACGATGAGTTCCGCCGCTTCTCCGACACCGGCGCCGCGGTGGCCTTCTGCCCGTCGTCGAACCTCTACCTCGGGTCGGGCCTGTTCCGCCTCGGCAAGGCGACGGACCCCGAGCACCGCGTGCTGCTGAGCTTCGGCACCGACATGGGCGGCGGAAACCGCTTCAGCCTGCTGAACAGCCTCGAAGACGCCTACAAGGTGGGCATGCTCAACAACACCATCCTCGACGGCAGCATCGTTCCGAGCGAGATGGACCTGGCCGAGTCGGAGCGCAACAAGCTCTCGCCGTTCCGCGCGTTCTACTCGCTCACCCGTGGTGGCGCCGAGTCGCTCTACATCGACGAGTTCGTGGGCACCTTCGACATCGGCAAGGAGGCCGACTTCGTCGCCCTCGACTACACCGCCGGCCCGCCCGCGACCGCCTGGCACCAGAGCCTGCTCTACGACGGTGGCGAGCTGACGCTCGAGACCGCCGCCGACCTGCTCTTCGGCATCATGATGGTCAGCGACGAGCGTGCCGTCGACGAGACCTGGGTGATGGGCGAGCTCGCCTACAAGAAGGCGTAGCGGTGACCGATCAGGCCGTAGCTGCCGCCGTGCCGGTCGCGGGGTCGGTGGCCCTCGTGGTGCACCGCCGCCTCGCCGAGGAGAGCTACGCCCGTTACGAGGCGTGGCAGGAAAGGGTGGCGGCGCGGCTGGCGACCTGGCCCGGTTTTCTCGATCGGCAGATCATCCGCCCCAAGCCGCCGCTGCAGGTGGACTGGGTGATCGTGCAGCGCTTCCGCGACGTCGACTCGGCGCGGGGGTGGTTGCAGAGCGACGACCGTCTCGCGCTCATGAACGAGATCCGCGACGATTTCGTCGGCAACGACGACGTGCACCTGTTCACCGAAGAGGCGAAGCATCCTTCCGAGGCGGCGTCGGTGCTCATCTCGAGCCGGGTGCCCGTCGACGAAGAGGCGGCCTTCCTCGACTGGCAGCGCCAGATCTCGGCGGCGGAATCGCGGTTCGACGGCTTCCTCGGGCACAAGATCGAGCGCCCGGTGCCGGGAGTGCAGGACGACTGGGTGGTGGTGCTGAGCTTCGACACCGACGAGCACCTCAACGCCTGGATCGACTCGCCCGAGCGCAAGGCGCTGCTCGAGACCGGCAAGGAGTACAACGAGCAGCTGTCGCTGACGAAGGCCAGCTACGGGTTCGGATTCTGGTCGGGGCAGAAAGACAAGGCCCTGCCCGACCCGGTCTTCAAGAGCAACCTGCTGGTGCTGTTGATGCTCTACCCCATCGTGTTCCTCTGGGGCTACTTCATCGCCGATCCGCTGTTCGCGGCGCACGGGGTGCCGTTCTGGCTCTCGCTGTTCATCGGCAATGTCGTGTCGACTCAGCTGCTCGGCTGGTTCTTCGTGCCGTGGGCGTTCCGGCGCTTCAGCTGGTGGGTCAAGCGCGACCAGCCGGCGCGGGTGCACCTTTACGGCTACGCGATCATCGTGGCGCTCTACATCGTGTCGATGGCGGTCTACGCCTGGCTGCTGGCCATCAGAGGCGCCTGACTCGTAGGCTGGCGGCCATGACCGACCAGACGTTCCCCGCGTTCCGGCAAGTCGTGCTCGACACCGAAGACGCCCGCGGGCTCGCGCAGTTCTACCACGAGCTGTTCGGGCTGCCCTTCCGCCCCGGCGACGAGACGCCGGAAGACGGCGAGGACTGGCTCGTGCTGCTGGGGCCAGACGGCCGGCGGCTGCTGGCCTTCCAGCAGGTGCCGAGCCTGCCGCCGCCCACCTGGCCCGAGGGGCCGCGGCCCTAGATGCTGCATCTCGACTTCTCGGTCGACGACCTCGACGCGCTGCTGCGCAGCCGCGAGCGGGCGCTCGACCTCGGCGCGACGATCCTGCGTGACGGGGTCGACGACCCGGAGGAGGCGATCATCATCTTCGCCGACCCCGCGGGGCACCCGTTCTGCATCTTCGTGCTGGGGGAGGCGGCGTAGCGTCCGTTTCGGGAGGAGCAGGGCGCGACTGCGATCGCAGGAGCGGTGTCGTGACGCAGCTCCTCCCGAAAACGGCGTCGGCTCAGCCGACAGCAGCCGTCAGCGCGTCGGCGGCCAGCTGCGCGCTCGTCTCGGGGTCGCGCATCCAGAGCGGCACCACACGGGTGCGGATGCCCGCCGCCTCGATGACGGGTGCGGCCGCCGCGTCGGTGTCGTCGATCAGCCAGGCGTCGAGCAGTCCGCCGTGCTGCCGCGAGCCGTAGTGCTTCGCGACAGCGGCGGCGGTGGTCTCGACGCCGATGGCGGTGAGGCACTCGTCGGCCATGCCGCGCACGGCGGCGCCCGAGATGATGGGGGAGACGCCGACGATCGGGGCCCGGGCAGCGCTGAGAGCGCCCCGGATGCCGCGCACGTTGAGGATCGTGCCGATCGACACCACGGGGTTCGAGGGCGCGACGAGGATGATGTCGGCATGCTTGATGGCGGCCAGCACCTCGGGCGACGTGCTGGCGGAGTCGACGCCGACCTGGATGAAGCGCTGGGCGGGAACCTTCGCGCGGTACTTCACCCACCACTCCTCGAAGTGCACGATCTTGCGCTGGCCGTCGACCTCGATGGCCACGTGGGTCTCGACGGGCTGGTCGCTCATCGGCAGCAGCGTGACACCCGGGTTCCAGCGCTCGGCGAGCCGCGCGGTGGCCTCGGTGAGACGGAGCCCGTCGCGCAGGTAGCTCGAGCGGGCGATGTGGGTGCCGAGGTCGAGATCGCCCAGCGTGAACCACGGCCAGCCGATGCCGTAGGCGGTGAGTTCGGCGCTGACGCGCTCGCTCTCACCCTTGCGGCCCCACCCTCGCTCGTCGTCGTTGGCGCCGCCGAGCGTGTACATGATGGAGTCGAGATCGGGGCACACCCGAAGGCCCGTGAGCCACATGTCGTCGCCCGTGTTGACCACGGCCGTCACCTCGGCGGTCGACCCGCCGTCGCCGTTCGGATACCGCGTTCGCAGATGCGTGCGCAGCCCCCGCAGGAATCGCGCACCCCCGACACCACCAGCCAGCACCGTGATCTTCACTCCACCATTCAATCCCATCGGCGGGGCGCTCCCCGACGCGGGCGGGTATCCGGTGGCGTGAGCGTTCAGGTGGCCAGGGCGGCCGCCGCGAGGGCTGCGCCGACCACCTCGAAGTCCTCGGTCACGTTGCCGGCGGTGACGCGCACGAACTGGGTGGGCCCGGGCGCCGCCACGAAGGTCGACCCGGCAGCGACCCGGATGCCGCTGGCCGCGAGCGACACGATGGCGGCCTTCTCGTCGGCCACCGGAATCCAGGTGTTGATGCCGTCGGAGGGCGCGTGCTCGAGCCCGTTGCGCACGAGCGACTCCGACAGCAGGCGCTGGCGGGCCTGATACATGCGGCGCGCGTCGTGCACGGTCGACACCGAGGCGCTCGCCGTGAGGAGCTCGTAGAGGATGGTCTGCAGCATGCGCGAGGTCCAGCCGGGGCCGAGCAGGCGACGGGCCACGATGCGGTCGATGAGCGATTCCGGTCCGCCGAGCGCGGCGATGCGCAGGTCGGGGCCGTGCGACTTGGCGTAGCTGCGGATGTGCAGGGTGCGGTTGGGCAGCCACACCCCCAGACTGTGGGCCGGCGAACTCGAGATCTCGCCCGAGTGGTCGTCTTCGATCACCACCGGATCGCCCAGGTGCGCGTGCGCGCGAAGCACGCGGGCGAGCTCGCGCACGCGCCCCTCGGTCATCGAGATGCCGGTGGGGTTCTGCGCCCGCGGCTGCAGGATGATGGCCACCGGGCCGAGCTCGAGGGCCTTGGCGAGCTGCTCGGGCCGCATGCCCTCGGCATCGAGGTCGACGGGCAGCCGCTCGACGCCGAGGTGCTCGAGCAGGTCGAGGAACGGCGGGAACGTGGGGTTCTCCACCACCACCCGGTCGCCGTAGCGCACGAGCACCTCGAGCGACCGCGAGATGGCGTCGAGCGCGCCGTCGACGATGGTGAGCGACGAGACCGTGTAGGGCCAGGATGCCCGCAGCTGCAGGTCGAGCTCGGGAAGCACGGGGGCGCTGAGGTAGCTCGCCGTGTCGGCGCGCGTGGGCAGCTTGGTGAGCGCGGCGGTGAGGTCGGGCAGCAGGGCGGGGTCGGGGGTGCCGGTCGAGAGGTCGAGCCGCGCGGTGACGTGCGACCCGGCGAGCTCGCCGAAGTGCGGCGGCATCCAGGGCGTCGACGCCTGCAGCACGTAGCTGCCGGCCCGGCCGCGCGAGGTGATGAGGCCCACGCCCGAGAGGGCCTGCCAGGCGTTGCTCACGGTGGCGGGGCTGACGCCGAGCGTGGCCGCCACGTCGCGCACGGTGGGCAGCCGGTCACCGGCGTTCAAGGCCCCGGAACGGATGAGGCGCGAGATCGCGGCGGCGATTCCTTCCGGCGTGCGGAATTCGACCGCGTCGACGATCTGATCGAGCATGCGAGTCCGATTCTGCTCTTGACATATTTACTCTCGCGTCACAATCTGAAACACACGAGAAATGTTCAAACCGAATAATAACAAAACGGGGATGTGAAGAACACTCCGGATTCCGTTCGAAAGGAACTGCAGATGACGACCGTGCGTGCCGCGATCACACAGACCACCTGGACAGGCGACAAGGAATCGATGATCCAGAAGCACGAGGGCTTCATGCGCGAAGCCGCGGCGCAGGGTGCCCAGGTGATCTGCTTCCAGGAGCTCTTCTACGGCCCCTACTTCGGCATCACGCAGGACAAGAAGTACTACCGCTACGCCGAGCCGGCCGACGGCCCCATCGTGCAGCGGTTCGCGGCGCTCGCGAAAGAGCTGAACATGGTCGCCATCCTGCCCATCTACGAAGAGGAGCAGACCGGCGTCTACTACAACACCGCCGTCGTGGTCGACTCCGACGGGTCGATCGTGGGCAAGTACCGCAAGCACCACATCCCGCACCTCGAGTCGTTCTATGAGAAGTTCTACTTCCGCCCCGGCAACCTCGGCTACCCGGTGTTCGACACCGCCGTCGGCAAGGTCGGCGTGCACATCTGCTACGACCGCCACTTTCCTGAAGGATGGCGCGAGCTCGGTTTGAACGGAGCGCAGATGGTGTTCAACCCCAACGCCTCCAAGCCCGGCCTGTCGAACCGCCTCTGGGAGCTCGAGGGCCCCGCGGCCGCCGGCGCCAACCAGTACTTCGTGCTCGTGCCCAACCGGGTCGGCAAAGAAGACAACGAATACGGCGACCTCGCCGTGAACTTCTACGGCACCTCCTACGTGGTCGACCCGCGCGGCAACTACGTCGGCGACCTCGGCTCGAGCGAGCACGAGGAGATCCTCATCCGCGACCTCGACCTCGACGCCATCCGCGACACCCGCGACGACTGGCAGTTCTACCGCGACCGCCGCCCCGACGCCTACGACGAGATCGTCGCCCCGTAACCCGCCCCCGTCCCGATCAGGAGAGAGTGCAATGAAGACCCTCATCACAGGCGGAACAGTCGTGAACGCCACGGGAACGGCCACGGCCGACGTGCTGATCGACGGCGACACCATCGCCGCCGTGCTCGCCCCCGGCAGCAGCCTGCTCGGTTTCGATCTCGCCGCGAACGTCGACGAGGTCGTGGATGCCGCGGGCAAGTACGTCATCCCCGGTGGCATCGATGCGCACACCCACATGGAGATGCCGTTCGGCGGCACCTTCGCCTCCGACACCTTCGAGACCGGAACCCGCGCGGCCGCGCACGGCGGCACGACGTCGATCATCGACTTCGTCGTGCAGTACGCGGGCGAGAACATCCTCGACCAGTACCACCTGTGGCACGAGAAGGCCGCCGGAAACTGCGCCGTCGACTACGGGTTCCACCAGATCCTCTCTGACGTGCAGGACTCGTCGCTCGTGGCGATGGACGAACTGATCAACGAGGGCGTGACGAGCTTCAAGCTGTTCATGGCCTACAAGGGCGTCTTCTTGAGCGACGACGGCCAGATCGTGAAGGCCATGCAGCGGGCGAGCGAGAACGGATCGCTCATCATGATGCACGCCGAGAACGGCAGCGTGATCGACCTGCTCGTGCAGCAGCACCTCGCCCGCGGCGAGACCACGCCGTTCTACCACGGCGTCTCGCGCCCGTGGCAGGCCGAAGAAGAAGCCACGCACCGGGCGATCATGCTCGCCAACCTCACCGGCGCCCCGCTCTACATCGTGCACGTCAGCGCCAAGCAGGCCGTGGAGCAGATCGCGGCGGCCCGCGACAACGGCCAGAACGTGTTCGCCGAGACCTGCCCGCAATACCTCTACCTCTCGCTCGAAGATCAGCTCGGCGCCACGAGCGCGGAGTGGGGCGACTTCGAGGGCGCGAAGTGGGTGTGTTCCACGCCGCTGCGCTCGAAGCACGAGGGGCACCAGCACCACATGTGGCAGGGCCTTCGCACCAACGACCTGCAGGTCATCTCGACCGACCACTGCCCCTTCTGCATGAAGGGCCAGAAAGACATGGGGATCGGGAACTTCTCGAAGATCCCGAACGGCATCGGCTCGGTCGAGCACCGCATGGACCTCATCTACCAGGGCGTGGTGATGGGCGAGATCTCGCTGCCGCGCTGGGTGGAACTCACCAGCACCACCCCGGCACGGATGTTCGGCATCTACGGCAAGAAGGGCGTCATCCAGCCCGGTGCCGACGGCGACGTGGTGATCTACGACCCCAACGGCCACACCTCGATCGGCATCGGCGAGGGCCGCACCCACCACATGAACATGGACTACTCGGCCTGGGAGGGCTTCGAGATCGACGGTCACGTCGACACCGTGTTCTCCCGCGGCCGCAAGATCGTCGACTCGAACGAATACCTGGGCCGCAAGGGCGACGGCGCGTACTTCAAGCGCGGCCTCAGCCAGTACTTGATCTGACCCACGCCCGAGAGAAAGAGACACAGCATGGATTTCGGCGCGGTCGTTCAGACCAACCCCCCGGCAGCCCGCACCGTCGGGCTCGCCAAGCTCAGCGAGCAGTACGGCTTCGACTACTTCTGGACCTTCGACTCGCACCTGCTCTGGCAGGAGCCCTACGTGATCTACAGCCAGATCCTGGCCGAGACGCACAAGATCAAGGTCGGCCCGATGGTCACCAATCCGGCCACGCGCGACTGGACGGTGACGGCATCCGTCTACGCCACGCTCAACGAGATGTACGGCAACCGCACGGTCTGCGGCATCGGCCGCGGCGACTCGGCCGTGCGCGTCACCAACGGCGCGCCGACGACGCTCAAGTCGCTGCGCGAGTCGATCCACGTCATCCGTGAGCTCGCGAGCTCGCGCTCGGTCGAATACAACGGTGCGACCCTGCAATTCCCGTGGAGCCACGGCTCCGAGCTCGAGATGTGGGTGGCCGCCTACGGTCCGCTGGCGCTCAAGCTCACCGGCGAGGTGGGCGACGGCTTCATCCTGCAGTGCGGCGACGTCGACATCGCCAAGTGGATGATCGCGACCGTGCGCTCGGCCGCCGAGAACGTCGGCCGCGACCCCGACGCCATCAAGTTCTGCATCGCAGCCCCGATGTACATCGGCGACGACTGGGAGCACATGCGCGACCAGTGCCGCTGGTTCGGCGGCATGGTGGGCAACCACGTGGCCGACATCGTGGCGAAATACGGCGAGAACAGCGACGTGCCCGCGGCCCTGACGAGCTACATCAAAGACCGCGAAGGCTACGACTACAACGAGCACGGCCGTGCGGGCAACACGCACACGAGCTTCGTGCCCGACGACATCGTCGACCGGTTCTGCGTGCTCGGCACCGCGAAAGACCACATCGAGAAGCTCGAGCAGTACCGCGAGATCGGCGTCACCCAGTTCGCGGGCTACCTGCAGCACGACAACAAGGAAGAGACCCTCCGGGTCTACGGCGAGACGGTCATGCCGGCCCTCCGCGACCACATCACGGCCAAGGCATGACCCCAACCCCGGCACGCACCTCGAACAGCCGCGCGCCGCGCGGAAACGCCACGCTGACCCGCATCGGGTTCGGCATCGGCGGCATCCTTCTGCTCGTCGTGGTGTGGGAGCTCTACAAGGCGCTCGGGCCGGCAACCGGCGTGATGATCGGCGACCTGACGATCCTGCCGCGCACCACCGACCTCGCCATGCCGCACGTGTGGGACATGATCGGGCGCCTGTTCGAAGACGGCGGCACCGGCCGCAACGCCGTGCCGGTGTGGCTGGCCGTGCTGCGCGCCTCGGTCTTCAGCCTCGGGGTCGCCGCGGTGGGCTGGGTGGTCGGCGTCGTCGTGGGGCTCGCGCTCGCCGTGCTGATGCAGCGGTTCCGCACCGCGGAGTCGGCGGTGCTGCCGTGGATCATCCTCAGCCAGACCGTGCCGCTCATCGCCATCGCCCCGCTCGTGCGGCGCTGGGGGTCGCAGATCGAGTTCGGCGACTTCTCCTGGGAGAACTGGATGTCGGTGGCCGTCATCGCCTCCTACCTCGCGTTCTTCCCCGTCTCGATCGGCGCGCTCCGCGGCCTCAACTCGCCCGACACCATCCACGTCGAGCTCTTCCGCAGCTACGGCATCGGCTGGTGGAAGACGCTGTTCACCCTGCGCTTCCCGGCGAGCGTGCCCTACCTGCTGCCGGCCCTCCGCCTCGCAGCCGCCAACGCCGTCATCGGCACGGTCGTGGCCGAGGTGTCGATCGGGCTCCGCGGCGGCATCGGCCGCATGATCATCGAATACGCCCAGCAGGCCTCGGGCGACCCGGCCAAGACCTGGGCGCCCATCTTCGGCGCCGTCGCCATCGGCCTCGTGGCCGCCGGCTTCATCGCCCTTCTCGGAGTGCTGCTCCGTCGTTACCGCAGAGGGGAATCGCCCGCATGAGCGAAGCATCCGTCAGTTCACCCGAGCCGCAGCCCGCGGCGCCGGCCGCCGAGGTTCGCGACGTCGAGGTTCCCGCCGTCGAGGTGCGCGGCGTCGACAAGATCTTCACCGGCAAGAAGAAGGCCACCGTGACCGCGCTCGAAGAGATCGAGCTCACGGTCGCGCCGGGGGAGTTCGTGTCGTTGATCGGGCCCTCCGGATGCGGCAAATCCACCCTGCTGCGTCTCATCGCCGATCTCGACACCCCGTCGACGGGCACCATCACGGTGTTCGGCAAGACCGCCCGCCAGGCCCGCATCGACCAGGAGTACGGCATCGCTTTCCAGCAGGCGGGGCTGCTGCCCTGGCGCACGGTCACCGCGAACATCGAGTTGCCGCTCGAGCTGCACGGTGTCGGCTCGGCCGCCCGCAAGGCTCGGTCGGCCGAACTGCTGGCCCTCGTGGGGCTCTCCGACTTCGCCGACAACTACCCCGACCAGCTCTCGGGCGGCATGCAGCAGCGGGTGGCGATCGCCCGCTCGCTCGCCGAGAGCCCGCGGCTGCTGCTGATGGACGAGCCGTTCGGCGCGCTCGACGAGATGACCCGCGAGCGCATGCAGACCGAGCTCGTGCGCATCTGCGCCGAGACCGGTGCCGCGGTGGTGTTCGTCACGCACTCCATTCCCGAGGCCGTCTACCTCTCGAACCGGGTGGTCGTGATGTCGCCGCGGCCCGGTCGCATCCGCGACATCCTGACGGTCTCGCTCGGCAGCGCGAGCGAGCGCGGCGAGCAGTTGCGCGAGAACGAGGCGTTCTTCGAGAACGTCAGCAAGGTGCGCGAGCTGCTGCACGGCGAGGCGCCGGTCGGCATCCGGGGGGTCGAGACCCGATGAGAACCTCGGCCGGCCTCTCCCGCACCGTGCTGGCGCCGGTGCTGCTCGGCCTCGTGGCGCTCGCGCTCTGGCAGCTGCTCGTCGTGGTGTTCGAGATCAAGCCGTTCATCGTGCCCGGCCCGCTCGCCATCGGATCGGAGTTCGGAGCGAACTTCGCCACCGTGCTGCAAGGCGCGGTCGTCACGGGCGGCAACGCCCTCGTCGGTCTCGTCATCGGCGGCATCGCGGGCATCCTGTTCGCCATCCTGGCGGCCCTGGTGCGTGTGCTCGACGAGCTGAGCGCCGCGGTCGTCGCCGCGCTCGCCGTGGTGCCGATCGTCGCGCTGGCGCCGGTGCTCTACACGATGTTCGGCGCGGGCGCCGAGACCGCGAGGCAGCTCGTGGCCGCGATCGCCGTGTTCATCCCGGTCTACATCAACACCCTGCGGGGGCTGCGGCAGGTGCGCCCGGTGCACCGCGACCTCATGCACGTCTACGCGGCATCCGCGTGGCAGACGACCCGCACCGTGACGGTGCCCGGGGCGCTGCCGTTCATCTTCACGGGGCTGCGCATCGCGTCGAGCCTCGCCGTGATCTCGGCGCTCATCGCCGAGTACTTCGGCGGCCCGGTCGGCGGCCTCGGCAAGTCGATCACCTCGGCCGCCTCGTCGTCGAACTACAACCTGGCCTGGGCCTACGTGCTCGGCGCCATCTTGGTGGGGCTGGTGTTCTACTGCGTCACCCTCGCCATCGAGAAGTTCGCCACCCGGCACTACCAGCCCGCCACCTGACGTGCCCCCTGACTGTCCGCACCACCCGCACGCACCATCAAAGGAGGAAGCATGAAACACAGCACCCGTCTCATCACCGGCGTCGGAGCGCTCGCCGTCACGGCGCTCGCACTCGCCGGCTGCTCAAGCGGAGGGTCGACCGACTCGACCGATTCAGCCGACTCAGGAGACCTCACCCCGGTCACCCTGCAGCTCCAGTGGTTCTCCCAGGCCCAGTTCGCCGGCTACTACGCCGCCGTCGACCAGGGCTTCTATGAGAAGGAAGGCCTCGACGTCACCATTCTCGAGGGCGCGGCCGACATCGTGCCGATCGACGTTCTCACCGGCGGCGACGCCGACTTCGCCATCTCGTGGGTGCCGAAGGTGCTCGGCTCGATCGAGCAGGGCGCGGCCGTCACCGACATCGCGCAGATCTTCGAGCGAAGCGGCACCACCCAGATCTCGATGAAAGACGAGAACATCACCACGGCCGCCGACCTCAAGGGCAAGACGGTCGGCAGCTGGGGCTACGGCAACGAGTGGGAGCTCTTCGCCGGCATGGGCAAGGCCGGCGTCAACCTCGCCGACATCTCGCTCGTCTCGCAGGCGTTCGACATGAACGGTTTCCTGGCCGGCGACATCCAGGCGGCCCAGGCGATGACCTACAACGAGTACGCCCAGGTTCTCGAGTCGGTGAACCCGGCGACCGGCGAGCTCTTCACCCCTGACGAGCTCAACGTGATCGACTGGAACACCGAGGGCACGGCCATGCTGCAGGACGCCATCTGGGCCGACAGCGACCGCCTGGCCGACGACGCCGACTACGCCGACACCGCGGTGAAGTTCATCAAGGCCTCGATCGAAGGCTGGGCCTACGCCCGCGACAACCCCGAAGAGGCCGCGACGATCGTGACCGAGTCGGGTTCGCAGCTCGGTGAGAGCCACCAGCTCTGGATGACCAACGAGGTCAACAAGCTGATCTGGCCCTCGACCTCGGGCGTCGGCACGATCAACCAGGACCAGTGGGACCAGACGGTCGAGATCGCCATGGACACCCCGAACGAGACCGGCGCGACCGTGATCACCGAGGAGCCCCCGGCGACCGCGTTCTCGAACGAGTACGTCGAGAAGGCCCTGGCCGAGCTCAAGGACGAAGGGGTCGACGTCATGGGCGCCGACTTCACGCCCATCGAGGTCACCCTCAAGGAGGGTGGCGAGTAGCCATCCCCCTCCGCGGGAGGGCGGCGTCAGCGCCGCCCTCCCGTCATCACCACCCGTACGACCCAGAAGGACAGGCTCCACCATGACGCTCGACCCCGCCGACCAGCAGCTCACCCTCGAGCTCGACCGTGCCGATGTGTTCCATTCCTGGTCGGCCCAGGCCACCCTGAAGCCGATGGTGATCGCCGGCGGCCTCGGCTCCACGGTCTGGGACTTCGAGGGCAACGAATACCTCGACTTCTCGTCGCAACTGGTGAACACGAACATCGGGCATCAGCACCCCGCGGTCGTGGCGGCGATCAAGGAGCAGGCCGACATCCTCACCACCGTCGCCCCCGCCCACGCCAACCTCACGCGCGGCAAGGCGGCCCAGCGCATCCTCGACCGCGCCGGCAACTCCTTCGACAAGGTGTTCTTCACCAACGGCGGTGCCGACGCCAACGAGAACGCGATCCGGATGGCGCGGCTCTACACCGGGCGCGACAAGGTGCTCTCGACCTACCGCTCCTACCACGGCAACACCGGCGCCGCCGTGGTCGCCACCGGCGACTGGCGGCGGGTGCCCAACGAATACGCCCGCGGGCACGTGCACTTCTTCGGGCCGTTCGCCTACCGCTCCGAGTTCTGGTCGACCTCGCCCGCCGAGGAGTCGGCGCGCGCCCTGCACCACCTCGAGCGAGTCATCGTCTCGGAGGGCGCGAACTCGATCGCGGCCCTGTTGATCGAGACCATCCCCGGCACCGCCGGCGTGCTCGTGCCGCCGCCCGGCTACCTCGCGGGGGTGCGGGCGCTCGCCGACAAGTACGGCATCGTGCTCATCTTCGACGAGGTGATGGCGGGCTTCGGCCGCACCGGAACCTGGTTCGCCTACCAGGCGCTCGCCGAAGACGGCGTGACGATCGAGCCCGACCTCATCACCTTCGCCAAGGGCGTCAACTCGGGCTACGTTCCCGCCGGCGGCGTCATCATCTCGCCCGCCATCGCCGAGATCTTCGACGACAACGTGTTCCCGGGCGGCCTGACCTATTCGGGGCATCCGCTCGCCATGGCGGCCATCGTGGGGGCGCTCGACGCGATGGAGAGCGAGGGCATCGTCGAGAACGCGGCCCGCGTCGGCCGCGACCTGCTGGCACCGGGGCTCGCGGCGCTCGCTGCCACGTACCCGATCATCGGCGAGGTGCGCGGCGTGGGCGTGTTCTGGGCGCTCGACCTGGTCAGCGACCCCGAGACGCGTGCGCCGCTCTCGGCCGCGGGCGTGGGGGCGTTGAAGAGCGCGCTGCTGTCGCGCGGGCTGCTGCCGTTCACGGCCGACAACCGCATCCACGTGGTGCCGCCGTGCGTGGTCACCGACGACGAGGTGGCGCGGGCGCTGGCGCTCTACGACGAGGCGTTCGCGGCGGTCGGCGACATCGACTGAGGCGGGGGCCGGGGGCCGGGGGACCGGGCGCTCGGCGCTCGGCGTGTAGAGCCGCGACCTGGTGCGGCGGTGTTTCGGTAGAGTCGCTTCATGGATGTCAGACGGCTCGAACTGCTGCGCGAACTCGCCGAGCGGGGCAGCATCACCGAGGTCGCCCGCGCGACCCACCGCACGCCGTCCGCGGTGTCGCAGCAGCTGCGGGTGCTCGAGCGCGAGGCCGGCCTGCCCCTGACCGAGAAGGCGGGCCGTGGCATCGTGCTGACGGATGCTGGCCGGGCGCTCGCCCGCAGCGCCACCGACGTGGCCGTGGCCATCGAGCACGCCGCCGCGCTGTGGGACGAGTTCCGCAACGACCCCACCGGGGAGGTGTCGCTCGCGACCTTCCCCACCGGCGGGCAGATGCTGCTGCCCGGGGTCGTGCAGCGCCTGGACGCCATCGGCGGGCTCACGCTGCACTGCTCCGACCGCGACCCCGAGAGCGACGACTTCCCGGCCCTCACCGCCGACTTCGACATCGTGCTCGCGCACTCGGCGTCGTCGGCGGCGACGAACTGGCAGTCGAACGAGATCGCGGCCGTGAAGCTCATGACCGAGCCTCTCGACATCGCGCTGCCGCCGGGGCATCCGCTCGCCTCGAAAGACCTGCTCGACCCCGAAGACCTCATCGGCGAACGCTGGATCGGCGTGCCCTGGGGCTACCCGTTCGAGCGCACCATCCAGAACATCGCCGCAGCGGCCGGCTCGCCGATGAACGTGGTGCAGCGCTTCGGCGACACGCGGGTGACCGAGGCTTTCGTGGCGGCCGGCCTCGGCATCGCCATCCTGCCCTGTTACACCGCGGGCGGTGCCTACCGCAGCGAGATCGTGCTGAAGAACCTGCGCGGGGTGGTCGCCGAGCGGCACATCTTCGCGCTCATGCGCCCCGACCGCGCCGAGCGGCTCGCCGTGCGCACGGTGATCGACGCCCTGCGGGCCGAGGCGGATGCGGTGGTGGCCGCGAACGTCGACCGCAATCCGCCGCGGGTCGCGTGACAGCTGGGAGATGACTGAGATCGCCCGACCGACGGTAGAATCTCTCGGTGAGCACATTCAGGAAGACCCCGTTCACTGTCAACGTCCGCGATCTCATCCATCACCCCGGCGAGATGCGTGAGGTGACCCTCGACATCCCCGTCGCCGAGAAGCTCGGTGAAGGTCTCGTCGCCGTGCAGTCCGGCGACACCCTCGACATCGACGTGCGTCTGGAGTCGGTGCACGAGGGCATTCTCGTCAGCGCCGAGGTCACCGGAGAGGCGTCCGGGGAGTGCGGTCGGTGCCTCCGCGACATCCGGATACCGGTTGAAGTCGAATTCCAAGAGCTTTTCGCGTATTCTTCTGACGAAGCTTTTGATTACGAGGTTCACGACGACCATGTCGATCTCGAACCTCTGATCAGGGACACGGTGGTGCTGTCACTGCCGTTCCAGCCGGTTTGCACGCCGGATTGCCCAGGCCTCGACCCGGTGACGGGCGAGCGGCTGGCCGATCATGCGGCGGCCCCTGCACCCGAAGTGGTCGATCCGAGATGGTCGGCGCTCGCCAGCCTGCGAGGGTCAGAGACATCGGCGGCTTCCCGAGACACGGATCCCGACGAAAAATAGTCGCGGGATCTCGACAATCGGCCCGTGCTGAGAAGCACCGGGCCGACAGAGAAGAAGAGAGATAGTCATGGCGGTTCCGAAGCGGAAGCAGTCACGTTCCAACACCCACGCGCGTCGCTCGCAGTGGAAGGCCGAAGTGCCCACGCTCGTCAAGACCGTCGAGAACGGCAAGACGACCTACAGCCTGCCGCACCGCGCGAAGGTTGTCGAAGACTCCGCCGGCACTCCGTTGTTCATGGAGTACAAGGGCCGCAAGGTCGCCGACGTCTAGCAGTTCATCGAAGGGTGCGATCCGTGTCTTCTGAAATCGGGGAGGGCGGGTCGCACCTTTTGGCGACCCTGCAGATCTCGCTCGATGCCGAGCTGCTCGACCTGGCGCTGACGCACCGGTCGTATTCCTACGAGCACGGCGGCATCCCGACGAACGAGCGCCTCGAGTTTCTCGGCGACTCGATTCTCGGGCAGGCCGTCACGGTGATGCTCTACACGACGTTCACCACGCTCGACGAGGGTGAGCTCGCGAAGCGGCGCGCCTCGCTCGTGAGCACGGTAGCCCTCGCCGAGATCGCGCGCGGCATCGGGCTCGGCCAGTACATCAAGCTCGGGCGGGGCGAAGAGCTCACCGGTGGGCGCGACAAGGCCTCCATCCTCGCCGACACGGTCGAAGCGCTGATCGGCGCCACCTATCTCGACCAGGGCCCGGATGTCGCGACCGCGCTCGTGCTGCGGCTCGTCGCCCCCCTGGCCAACGATCCCGCCCGGTTCGGTGTGTCGATGGACCCGAAGACCTCGTTGCAGGAGCGCGCCAGCCAGCTCGGCTACGATGCGCCGGTGTATTCGCTGCAGGAGAGCGGGCCCGACCACCAGAAGACGTTCGTGGCGACCGTGGCCATCCTGGCCGCGGGGGGTGGGGCTGCGCCGGGTGGGGCTGCTTCAGGCGGGGCTGCGGCGGGCGGGTCTGCGGCGGCCGGGCCCGCGCTGCCCGACATCTCGGCCACCGGCAGCGGCACCAGCAAGAAGCAGGCGGAGTCGGCGGCCGCGGCGGCCGCGTTCGCGCTGCTCGGCGCATCCGGAGTCTGAGCGGCCGTGCCAGAACTCCCCGAGGTCGAGGTGGTGCGTGCGGGGCTCGACCCCGCAGTGTCGGGCGCCGTGATCACCGGTGTCGAGGTGTTCGACCAGCGCTCGCTCAAGCGGCACAGCCCGCTCGAGGGGTCGTTCGAGGCCTTGCTCGAGGGGCGGACCATTCTCGCGGCGGGTCGACGGGGCAAGTTCCTGTGGTTCCCGCTGTCTGCGGTCGGTGCTGGGGCTGAGGGTGCGGTGCCCCAGGCGCTCGTCACCCACCTCGGCATGAGCGGTCAGGTGCTGCTGCGCTCGCCCGGGGTCGAAGAAGACGGGCTGCTGCGCATCCGGCTGCACATCGAGCATCCGGAGCAGGGGGAGTTCTGGGTGAACTTCGTCGACCAGCGCATCTTCGGCTCGATGGCCGTCGACCGGCTGGTGCCCACTGCCGACGGGAACGACGGGGGTTACTTCGGGTTCGCGGCGGGGCTCGATCGGTCGCCCGGTCAGAATTACTGGCGGCCGTTCGTGCCGGCGCAGGTGGCGCACATCGCGCGGGATCCGCTCGACCCCGCCTTCGACGACGCCGCGTTCTTCGCCGCGCTCGCACGCAAACGCACGGGCATCAAGCGCGCTCTGCTCGACCAGACCTTGATCAGCGGCATCGGCAACATCTATGCCGACGAGTCGCTCTGGGCCGCGCGGCTGCACTACGAGCATCCGGCGAACACCCTCAGCCGTGCGCGCATGTGGGCGCTTCTCGCCGAGGTGCGCAGCGTGCTCGAGAAGGCTCTGGCCGAGGGCGGCACGAGCTTCGACGCGCAATACGTGAACGTCAACGGCAACTCGGGCTACTTCGCCCACAGCCTCAACGCCTACGGCCAAGAGGGCAAACCCTGCCCCCGGTGCGGCACCCCCATCGTGCGCGAGCAGTTCATGAACCGCTCGTCGCACTTCTGCCCGAGGTGCCAGCGGCGGGCGCGGGTGGCTGCTGTGCCTGCTGCCGGCGCGGTGCCTGCTGCCGGCGCGGCCGTGCTGCGCGCGGCTGCGCCGGGGCGCGCCGCCGCCGCTGC
>NZ_JANLCJ010000120.1 GCF_024979295.1 Herbiconiux daphne
TATACACTTTCTTTCCAGCGTCATTAACATTTCACTTTCTCGTAGCATAAGTAGCGGTTATATCTTTTCTTGTAGGAAGTCCTGCTCCACCACCGCCTCCGGCGGCAACGTCGCCAAGTTCGAACCCGTCACCTGCAGCGTTAACCTTGATTACCTTGCCGGCGTCGGCCGCTTGTGTTTGCAGTAGATGAAATAGTTTATTTGTCGTTTTGATGATTTCGTCAAATTTTGCCTCGTCGTTTCCGGCGATTAGTTTTCCCTTGTCGGCATTTGAACCAATTTCCATTTTTTCACCTTTTAACACGACCGAACCAGTAACTACATTATCACCATGTCCTGCGTCAATTCTAAAGCTGTTTTTCAATCCATTCTTTTCACCAACAAGAAAACGATTCCCACTTAATTGCCCTAACTCAATATCAAGTTGCCCATCTTTGCCATTTGGGTCTAAAATGCCATCTCCAATTTTGATTATTTTATTGTTATAAATTTTATCTGCATTGCTGAAATCTTTATTCATTTTTGCGTTATCGACCTTTTGAATTTCAAGCGCAAGGGCAAGTTCAATTTTAGCAATAGCAAGAATTAGCGCTGAACCGGTTTGTCCTTCTGACCTTTCAAAAATTTCATCGACTTTCAGAGTGTTTGCCGCAACCCTAACTCCTGAAATTCTTTGCGCTGTCAATTTTCCGGCGTTTGGTTGTCCGGCTGCAGGTATGAATATTTTGAAGGTTGTTCCGTCAATCGTGAACGTGTCGCTTCCGTCTTGCGTAAATGTTCGATTGTATTGAGTCACCACGTTTGTTTGTGGGTCTGTATAAATGAATCTAAATGCCCATTGTGCTTTAAGAACGTTAAAGAAGAATTTCGGAATCGTCTTCGTGTTGTCGCTTGGGTCTGGCAATGTGAATTTTGACAAGTCCAAAATTCCAAGGTCGGCAGTAGAACCGGCATCGTTTAATGTGTTTGTGCTGAATTCCTCAATCTCTTCGGCAAATTCAAGCGCTTCAAGTGTTGCCACTCTTGTTTCCAATTCTTGCGTCTTGTCTGTCGTTGTAGTCAATTTAGCATTTGCCGCCGCTATTGCCGCGTTGATTGCCGCCTTGACATCGTTTAGGTCTTTAACCTGTGAAAGCGCGTTATCTGGCTTGTTTGCTATGTATGAT
>NZ_JANLCJ010000121.1 GCF_024979295.1 Herbiconiux daphne
GATATTATTGAAGCCGGCTATGAATGGGACTCAATAGGGGTTAGTGACGTCATTGGATTTAAAAAAGCATACCTCCCCCGAGCTTTCGTGGAATCGGTACTCGAATTCTATGAAGGTAAGACAACGCTCAAGGGGGTAGAGGGGCAAGAGGTGAATTATGCCCTTAAAAAAGAGATGGCTAATAGTTGCTACGGTATGACTGTTACCGATATTGTCAAAGATAATCACACATATATAGACGAATGGGGATTTGAGCAAGTCGATCCTAGTGAAGCGCTGGAAAAATATAATGGTAAGCGCAACCGAACTACATTTTATGCGTGGGGAATATGGGTAACAGCATACGCCCGCCGTAATTTATGGTCAGCTATTCTCAACCTCGGCAATGATTACATTTATTCCGATACCGATAGCGTTAAATTCACAAATGCTGATACACATAAGGAATATTTCGACTACTATAATAACTGGATTGTGGACAAAATTGAGAACGCGCTGGCACATAACACGATCGACCCGAGCAGGGCGACACCTAAAAATATATATGGCGATGATAAGCCATTAGGTGTGTGGGATTATGAGGGCACCTATACACGTTTTAAAACATTAGGCGCTAAACGATATATGGTTGAAAAAGACGGCAAACTGGAAATAACAATAGCCGGACTCCCCAAGAAAAATGGGGTTAAATATCTCGAAATGGTTAGCGGTGGTGACAATCTCGCAGCTTTCGAATTATTTGATGATGATTTATATGTACCCGCTGAATATGCGGGTAAATTAACGCATAGATATGTTGACGACGAAATGGAATTTGATTTCATTGATTACAACGGAGTGAAAGCACATATTTTCACGGCTTCAGGTGTGCACCTGTCGCAACAACCGTATAATATGTCAGTGTCAGCAGTATTTCTAAAATTTATCGGCTCTATTGAAGGGGATTATGACTATGAATACGAAACAGACTTACTACACGCCCGCTAATATTGATAAGAAAAACGCAACGTATAATATCATTTTCGGGGAGCGATCGAATGGTAAAACCTACGCCCTGTTAAAGAAAGGTATTATTAATTTCATTAAAAATAAAAAACATATGGCTTACGTGCGCCGTTGGAAGGAGGATATCACAGGTCGCAGAGCTTCAGCATTAT
>NZ_JANLCJ010000122.1 GCF_024979295.1 Herbiconiux daphne
AGCGTCCTCTCATAATGCTAACATATTTTCAAGTCCGGTAAACACACGTTGGAAAGTTGAGTAGTCCGCAACGTAAGAAGTATCGTTTGACACGATACCATTTGCGGTTGATGTAATAAACCCTGCGATTAGTTTGAAAGGTAGAATCTGGAAAGAGTTCTTTTTGGTTAGTTCAACCCTTTTGTGTTTAGGTTGATTTGCTATAAAACGATTTACAAAGGCATTACGTCCGTTCATTTGATTCTCCTTATGGTTCTAATATTGGGTCTGCGTCTCCACCATTACCCATTGCTCCAAGACCCTCAGGGTTTGATTCGCTTGTTGCTTGATTAAAAGCGACTTGGTGTTCTATGATTTGTTGGTTTTGTGCTTGTTGGTCTTTCTCAATTTCCTCCAAGACTTGTTTAGCGTCGTCCTCGTTGTCGGTGTCATTCATAATCATAATCGCTTGTAGTTTAGTCATTAGACCATAACTGATGGCGTTGTTTAGGAAGTCGACAAGTTGTAATTGATTATACACCACATTTTCCTTGATTTGAATCGTAATCATTTCGAATGCCGATTCTCTATCGGTGGCATAACCTTTGTAGACAAGTAGTTTGGCGAATAGGTTTGAAAGTATTTCGGTAAATCTACGTCTTAGTTGTTTTGTGGTTCTTTGGTCGTTGTCCTTAGTGATTAAGGTTTGTGCTTCGGTAGCACCTGCTTGACCTTGTGCGAATATTGGCGAGTAACCACAACCAATCATATACAAGTCGATTTCCGCTTGTCAACCTGCCAACCATTTTTGAGCGTCATAAGTTCCTTGGACTGCCTCAATAGGTTTGTTTTGGTTAGGTGTCATATCGGCCGAGATAATGTAGTCGTCTGCCACTGCTTGACTGATAGTTCCATTAGCAACTAACTTTTGAGCGTATGAGGAATCGAATTGACCGAACACCCTTGTAGCACCTTTTCACTTCTCTTTGTAGTGTTGCCTTAGTGAGTAGTTAATTGAGTCCGCCAAGTTGGCAACATCGGCATCGATGGCGTATTTTCCTCACGCATTGATTCCCGAGTTAACCACATTACGATTTTCCCTAAATGTAATTAGTTCGAATGGAATGAAACCCAAGTTGTGTTTTTCGTAAGTAGGTAGTTGTAGTTCTTGTGGAA
>NZ_JANLCJ010000123.1 GCF_024979295.1 Herbiconiux daphne
GGGTTTGTGTGATCGTCGATTTTCAAGCAATATACAATTGTCCTCAGATGTTGCATATGCTTTATTCAACGAAATTGAAGACGAAAATATTATCGATGGGATATTCCTACGTCATGGGAATAAGCTAGATTATAAGGGTATTCCAATTGGTGGTATTAATGGAACTGATGTGGCACTATGTGCTGAGGCAAACCATTTATCTAAAGTACTACAAAAGGGGTGGCCTGAATGCCAAATAACAGTAATGACCTCATAGACTCTTTATCAGGGATTTTTCAAGAAAACGAAGTAGAAACAGATAAAGTAAAGGGTGATCATGGTGAACAACCAGAACCTGAAGTTTACAACTATCAACCAATTTTTGGAAATATATCGGAAGTACCTATAATGAAAACTGTCGCAAGTCATTTTGGTATACGTACTACCCACCGTTCTATCGAAAAGCACCCACTAGTTGTGGGGGAATACCTAGCTGGTGTAGAGATAGAGCTTGAAAATCTCGAAATATATGACACTTCTTTCCGCTACTGGACAGTTAAGTCAGATGGATCATTGCGTAACAATGGCTTAGAATTTGTGTGTTCTAATCCGTGGGGTGGTGCTAATCTTTATAAAGCCGCCATTGAAATAGATGATTTTTTATCTAAAAGACACCCAGATACAACTTGGCGCTGTTCAACTCATGTCCATGTCGATGTTCGTGATATGACAGTTGCCCAAATCAAGAAAATGATTTTGGCTTATGTGTTTTATGAGCGTGTTCTGTTTAAATGCAGTGGTTTTCATCGTTATAAAAACAATTTTTGTATAGCTTTAGGTTTTGCCCAGAGTCAATTAGAATGTCTAGGGGAGCTGTGGTCACTAAATGATGCCATGTTCTTAGATAATCTATTAAATTCTTGGAATAAATACACTGCAATAAACTTCAGGCCAATGTGTCGATTTGGATCGATTGAATTTCGTATCAGTGAAGCAAAATGGCACAAAGGGCAGTTGATTCGCTTAGTCAATCGTTTCCTTTCACTAAAAGAAATAGCAGTTGCAAATGGTGAAATGTCGGATGAACATTTCCTTGAACTATTAAAAAGTTCTAAAGCAAGTGATGTTATCCGTAAAGGTATCCCTAAAGATATTGGGAATATAAATGAAGAT
>NZ_JANLCJ010000124.1 GCF_024979295.1 Herbiconiux daphne
TGTCCATTACCCATTTGGCTCGAACATCTGGATGAGCATTCTTTGTCTCACCTTTCTCACCAAGAGAAGCACAACAAACACGTAACCAATACCAACCACGTTCACCCATTGGCTTACCTTCAGCACAATAGATAAGTGATTTAGACACATCATCACGTTGTTGATGAAGTTCACCATTGACTGCTGGATAAACACGACCACGGAAATCACAATGATGTGGGATATAGAATGCTGGATACTGAATAAACTTATCAGCTAACCCAATCACCTTATCAATGTCACGACGACGAGCAATAACTCCACGTTCATTTGCTTTAAGACGATGAGCTTCTTTACGATACTCATCAATCTGTTCTTTGGTTGGTCGTCCATCTGGGTTATTAACAACCAACTCCCTGAACTTCTGCTTATGCAGAACAAAAGGAACTTCAGTTAAAGCCCACGTCTTTCCATTCTCAATAAGAACACTCCCTACTGCGTGACTCGCTGATACATCTTTCAAGACCTGTAAGATATACTGGTTTACTTTCAAAGAAGTTTCTTGAATAATATTAACAGCTTCATATACATCAGGCATATCACATTTCACCTGACGTTTAACAATGTTACGATGTTTATAAGATGAGATGAATGGATGCTTACGCCCACCAACTGACCAATAACCACCACTGTTAAATGATGTCCAACGCTTTGGAGGGATAACCATTGGCATATAGTTTGGAGACAGTGAAGAAAGATGGAACCCTTCTTTAACAATCTCTTCTACCCATTGGTCATCAATAAAGATTTTCAATGTGTAATCAAACTTCTTGCCTGAGTTATTAGAACGGTTCTCAGTTCTGAATGCTCCATCAGTTCCAATCTTAATCAGGTTGATGAAGAAATATCCAACTGCAATCTTCTGCTCTGTTGTCCATTCTTTCCATTCAGGAATTACACCATCCTTAACTCGCTGTTCTTCAGCGCGTTTAACGAACTCACGCTTATGATGAGAATCACTACGTGTCTGCCACGCTTTCTCATAACGTTTCTTCCACTCCACTTCTGCCACTGATAACATTGGATAGAAGCGAACAGTATCTTCCACCACCTTACCAATGTAAGATGCGAAAGCTGTTGCTGCCATTTCTTTATCTTGAATGGCGGCTCCAA
>NZ_JANLCJ010000125.1 GCF_024979295.1 Herbiconiux daphne
TTATGATTGATAATCAGATGTGATGCTATCTCATGTGCTAGCAGAGTCTTACCACAAGACACACCACCACCGATTGAAATGACTTCACCAAAGCGAATGCCATAAGTCATATCGGTCAAACCCTTCCACGGATAAGGCAAGCCCCATTCCGGTTTCTTCATTGCATCATCCAGACACTCTGCCACTGTAGCAGAACCAGCTGGACTTTCTTTTGCAGCGTTGAAACGAAGAAGGTTATTTAATTCCAGTGAACGACCTTCCATGAGGAGATCATTCGCGTCTTTGATTTCTTTACCGTCCTTGGTCACACCCTTTGGGATGCGAGCAACTTTAATTTTGGGATGCATCGCTCGGATGTTAGCAACAGCTGCTTCACCAGCTTCATCATTATCCATACAGATAACAATTTCAGTGAACCGCTCTACGAATGAATTGCGTCGTGCAAATACACTCGCTGCTGACCCAGCACCATCTGGCAATGCCACACATGCTGGCTTCCAAGACGATTTCGATCCTTCAATCAATGCCTGATAACCAGACATACAGGACAGTTCATCTTCAAAGACGAATAATTTCTGACCCCAAACATCACCCATTACGGCTTGCTGTTCGCCAAAGAAATCACAACCACTACCAGACCCGATTGCATAAAATCCTTTCGGGTTTAAGTTACGAATCTTGTAAGATACAATGCGACCATCTTTATGTTTCGGGTAGAAATGAGAAACTACTTCACGGTTTACTGTAGATAAACCAACACGAACGCCATACCGCTCAGCAACAGTACGAGTAATACCTCGACTGGAGAGTTCCATGATAGGTAACTCATTTGCTTCTGCCAGAATCGCTTCACGCTCTTCATCAGTTAGCTCACGTTTGATCTGACGAACAGACTCAATATCAGCTCGGTTTGCATCAGTTACTTTTTCACCGTGCCCGCAGCGATTACAATGAGTCCACTCTTCACCGTTTTCAGTGTTTCTCCAATGCTGTAGGTGATTGCCTGTTTTATCCCCGCCGCCTTTTCTGCATTCAGGGCAGGCAGAATCACCTAGCAGCTCCTTATTGCCATATACTTTGGCCATTAATTGCATACTCCTTATGCAAGTTACTACGATTACATCGGTACTACAACTTCTCCGGCGTGGA
>NZ_JANLCJ010000126.1 GCF_024979295.1 Herbiconiux daphne
GTATCCATAAGTTTAATTATGCTACCAAAAACCCTATTAACGAAAAAGGCTATATGTTAAAACGTAATGAGCCTTGGCATAACAGACCTTGTGTTGTCCCTATGAAGGTTGTACCAGCTGATATGGGTAATGCATCAGACGCCGAACAATGGTTTGGTGATGCTGCTTATTTGATGTATAGATTAGCTCCTGATTTAGACCCTGATAAAAGTAAATATCAAAGTGTTTGGAAATGTGTAATCTTTAACTGCCGCACATATACTGATATTGACTCAGCTGATAAATTCTTCCGTAAAGATGAGAACCATGTTATGGGTCGTCCTTGGACAGATGGTATTTCATATTACTATACTTACCCAGGAAAACAAATCATTGGTGAAACTAACTTTGACCGTGATGGTCTAGGATATATTGAAGCTAAACCCCCACTGAAAACTAAGACATTAACACTTGAGCAACAAGCTGTTTGGTATAAGGTTGGACCTCAATCAGAAGTTGTTTCCTATGTTGGCGGTCTATCTGACCAAACACCAGATGGGTTTCTACCTATCCGTGTTAACGTAGAAGTCGTATTAGCAGAACATAAGACTGACCCTGATTCACGAATGACTAGATGGAGAGCTAGTATCCCAACAAATAGTGGTGGTACTGCTGATGAATATCGTATTCCATTAAGCCAATTTGTTGCATCATACAGACCAGGGACTAACGTTCCATATAATATGTGCACAACCTCTACAGTTGCTACCTTCGGTCCAAACGCATTAACAACACCTTCTGCAAAAACTGTATTCCTCGATTCTTCTGAATTCTGGGATGGTCGTAGAGATTCTGTTGTTGAAATTGAATGGGGTGATACACTTGAAGATAGTTCTGGTGTTTCTCTAGGTTTGACTTGGAGTACAGGTGGTGGGAAGATTCCTTTCGGTTCTTTATACTATCGTTCTGATGTTCCGTTTACAATCACGTATGTTGATTCTCAGAAATGGCACTGGCATTGGGATGTTCCAGCTACAGCTATTGATGCAACGACTCATAAACCTGTTTGGGGTCAATTCCCTATAAACAAGAGTAATGCTATTTTTAGTTTATGGCAACCTGACCACCCATTACCAGCTTATTACCGTTGGATGATTTGGAGTCAT
>NZ_JANLCJ010000127.1 GCF_024979295.1 Herbiconiux daphne
CTCTCGTAGTATCTTTATTATCACTGATACTAAAACACACAAGAAGTATCTTGGTGTTGAAGGAGTTGGTGTCACTGATTTAGGTGATGAACGTAGTAAAGATGATGACGATGATTCTGCTGCTGCGGCAGCCACAGTTACTACAATGACGGCGGTGCAATAAAATGGATATTGGCCTGTTAGTTTGGGATGGTGGAGATGGTACCTCCACTATTCGCTTCTTTCGTGACCTTGATAAAGCTCAAGATAAACTGGAAGAAGATTCTTACAACTGTAATGAGGATGTAACAGTTATTACAGTTCCTGATAATTTTGTTCCACCTGGATTCTGGGCGGATGAGGATGACGATTAATGAATTACTCGGCTTATTACTCTACGGACATGGTTAATGGGCCGGGTATTCGTGCTGTACTGTTCGTTTCGGGCTGTACACATGCGTGTCCTGGATGTTATAATGAATCAACTTGGAGTCCGTTAGCTGGTGCTCGATACACACCTGAGATTGAAGACCAGATTATCCGTGACCTCAAGGATACCCGAATCGTTCGGTCAGGATTAACCCTGACTGGCGGTGACCCTCTTCATCAGCATAATCGTTACGATGTACTGAGATTGATTCTCCGTGTACGTAAAGAGTGTCCAGACAAAACCATTTGGTTATGGACTGGTTATTATGATAAAGAGATTATGGAAGATAAAGACGCTCGAATGCGTTACATTCGCAACAACGTGGATGTTGTAGTGGACGGACGTTTTATCAAGGAGTTACATGACCCGAATCTGAGATTTCGTGGTTCAAGTAACCAAACGATTATCAATGTGAGAAATATATGACTATGGATGTTAAAAAACCTTGCCGCTATTGTGATGGTGAAATGGTATTAGTTCAGGACAGACTCTACCATGATTGGACTCACGAGTGTAAGAAGTGTGGATATTTCATTGAACTGATGCCTCGTAGCAATGTTCGGTTAAACCACAGTCATGCACTTGATAGTTCAATGGAAGTGAATCCTTACGAATAAGGAGGTTCTATGCCTTCAAGCCCAAATTACGTTCGTGATTTAAAACAGGAACGTAAGACAGCAATCAAGCGCGGTGAGACTGGTGTAGGTTCAATGAGTAAAGACGCTATCAGGCA
>NZ_JANLCJ010000128.1 GCF_024979295.1 Herbiconiux daphne
ACCTAAAGACTTATTTGGGTTGTCTGGTTTAATGCTGAGATATAAACTTCCAACTGTATAAGAAGCTTTCTGAGCATGGTCATAAATGTCAGAAATAGTAGCTACAGTTTTATCATCTTGAGGAGCAGCGTTGGTAGCAGAAGTACCACCAACATTCTTCAATCTAGCACCCTTCAAATCCCACGTCTTACCATTAGTACCGAATACATCCCCACTAAAAGTTACACCCGAGGCTGAAGGTACAATATTAGAAGCAAGGTAGTTAAGTGCTGTATGGGTAAAATCTAAAGCACCTGTAAAATTTTTAAATGTACGTTGAAGAACCTGCTTAATCAAACGGATGTGGTCATCACCCTCGTTAATCAAATCCTCTGGAGCAGGGATAGATGGATTAAGCTGGTTAATAAACGAAATACTTTGCGGTTCTACGGACATTAATTACTCCTTATGGATTCTTAGCTTTCCATTCATCATACATTTTCTTAATCTCTGTATGAAGTGTAGCAACATTCGACTGAATACCAGTAACCACTGTTTTAATATTATCACAATCTGTCTTAATAGTCTGGGCTGACGCCAGAGCAGTATTAACAGCAGAGATTTTTGAATTAATATCAGCTAATGTTGTGTTCATATCAGAAAGCACTGTTTGCATATCACCTTCAACCGCTGTGATATAAGCAAGAACTTGTTTAAAATAATCAGATTGAGCTGTAGCGTATTCAGCAGCTCTCTGAGCTTCACGCATATAACGAACAATGTCAGTTACACCAGTCATTGCCTCAGAGGTCCAACCGAACTGACCAACGTTTGTTGGAACAGTATTTGCTAATACAGAACCATCTGGGTTAAGTATCGGGGAACGAGCCCCCGAACCACTAAAGAGAGCTACCATTAAAAGACTCCTTTATTTCTTGAATACTCATACATATCAGAACCAGTATTTAAATTCTTATACAGAATATAAAGAGCAAGTCCTCGTAAACATTCACCAGCATGGAAGCCAAAGAATGCTGCATTACTATCAGCGCCAATACCATCAGCAGGATTGTTTAACCAAGAATAAGTCCAACAACCATTCATGACATGTTTTGGAATTGTAGAAACTTTGTTGTTACTGTTTAATTCTTCTGCTAACATT
>NZ_JANLCJ010000129.1 GCF_024979295.1 Herbiconiux daphne
AAGATGTTGTCATCAAAGAAGGAAGTGCTGTCTCTGATGGTGGCACATTCACAGGTGATGATGTTTATCTCGATTGCCTTATCAAAGTAGTTGGTGGTCAGTATGGTAGAACAATCAAAGTAACCATCAATGGTAAAACATTCTCCTACAAATGCCCTCCTGGTATTGCTCCTGCAACTTATGCGAAGGAAGTAACTGGTAAGATTTACGATAAAGATGGCAACCCTATTGGGGATATCACTACCACTGTCCAACAGAACGATGGTTCAACCTTAGCTGCTCAGATGCCTTCTTGGACAGATGGACAGTTCATCATTGATAATGGTGCTCAAGGCCCCAATGTAATCAACGGATTCGCTTACCCTGACTCTGGTCTTGCTTTCAAAATGAGAGCAGCAGGGACTGGATTAGGTGCAGGTTGGGTAGTTGAAACTGGCCCAGGTTGGATTCACGTTAAGTCTCCTGCTGGAACACCAATCACT
Organism: Herbiconiux daphne; assembly: GCF_024979295.1. Taxonomy (GTDB): domain Bacteria; phylum Actinomycetota; class Actinomycetes; order Actinomycetales; family Microbacteriaceae; genus Herbiconiux; species Herbiconiux daphnes. The sequence continues at coordinate 483 of NZ_JANLCJ010000129.1, forward strand.
GAACTCCGTGTTGATGATGGTTATGCTAACCAGATTGCTTCTGCTCTTGTTCACCAAGTAACAGCTGTGGCTAAACTACCTATCGAAGCTCCTAACGGATACAAGATTCAGGTAACAGGTGATACCACTAAATCAGGTGATAAATACTACGTTCAGTATGATGCTCGTGATAAAGTATGGAAAGAAGCCGTAGGTTGGAATATCACCAAAGGGCTTGACTCAGCAACTATGCCTCACGCTCTAGTCCGTAAAGCAGATGGTTCGTTTGTATTCACTGCTATTGATGGAACTGTTGACCTCGGTGGTGGGCAGAAGATTCAGACTTGGGCAGAGAGAACTGCTGGTGATGATGATACTAACCCTCAACCTTCATTCGTAGGAGGTAGATTTAATGACGTCTTTATGTTCCGAAATCGCCTCGGTTTGCTCGCAGGTGAGAACATTATCTTGTCGAGAACTTCTCATTACTTAAACTTCTACCCTGCGTCCGTGGCAAACGAATCTGATGATGACCCTATTGACGTGGCTGTTTCTCATAACCGCATCTCTGTCTTGAAATATGCCGTTCCATTCAGTGAACAGTTGCTGTTGTGGTCAGACCAAGCACAGTTCGTATTGAACGCTACAGGTATCTTGTCAAGCAAAACAATGGAACTTAA
>NZ_JANLCJ010000013.1 GCF_024979295.1 Herbiconiux daphne
GACTCTCTGCGCCGATGGTACTGCAAGGGGGACCTTGTGGGAGAGTAGGACACCGCCGGACTTACTTCAGAAAGGGCCACCTCCGGGTGGCCCTTTCGCTTTAACACCCCATATCTGAACAGCGACCGACCCAGCAGGAGGATCTACCGTGACCGAACCCGAAGACGACAAAGAACGTCCGCGGCGTGCGCACGCCTCCCGTCCTGCGCGGTCGGACTCCGGCAAGCGGCCCTTCGAGCCGCGCCGTGACAACAGTTCGCGCCCCGACCGCGGTGCGCGCCCGGAACGGGGCGGCCGGCCCGAGAGGGGCAGTCGGCCGGCATCCGGTGACCGTCCCTCACGCGGCGGCCCGAACGAACGCCGGCTGTGGACCAAAGACGGCAAGCCCGCGCGCAACGACAAGGCCGCGTCGGCCTATGAGCGCCCGCCCCTCACCGAGGAGGAGCTGCGGGCCCGTGAACTGCGTGCCGTGCGCACGCGCCACGACGACCCCCTCATTCCCGAGGAGGTCGTGCCGCGCGATCTCGACAAGGTCGCCCGCAACGAGCTGAAGACCCTGAACAAGGAGAACGCCGACGAGGTGGCCCGTCACCTCGTGATGGCGGCTCGGCTGATCGACGACGATCCCGAGCTGGCGCACCAGCACGCCATCTCGGCCTCGCGCCGGGCCGGCCGCATCGGCGTGGTGCGGGAGACACTCGCGATCACGGCCTACCGCACCGGAGACTTCGCCCTCGCACTGCGCGAGCTGCGCACCTTCCGCCGCATCTCGGGGTCGAACGAACAGCTCGCGCTCATGATCGACAGCGAGCGCGGCCTCGGCCGCCCCGATCGCGCCCTCGAGACCGGCCGTTCGGTGGAGCGCTCCACACTCTCCGTGCCGTCACAGGTCGAGGTGGCGATCGCGATGTCGGGTGCCCGACTCGACCTCGGCCAGCCGGATGCCGCGCTCACCGAACTCGAGATCCCGCAACTGAACCCCGACGTGGCCTTCTCCTACAGTCCCGACCTGTTCCACGCCTATGCGGAGGTGCTCACCGAGCTCGGGCTGCACGACGAGGCCGCCGAATGGCGTCGCCGTGCCGATCGCGCCGAGCTCGCCCTGAACGGTGACGACGACACCATCGAGGTGTTCGAGGAAGACGACGATGAGTCTGTTCCGTCCGAAGACGACTGAGACCGTGCTTCCGCTCGACGGCGTCGACGCCGTGCTCGCCGACCTCGACGGTGTGGTGTATCAGGGGCCGAACCCGATTCCGCACGCGGTCGAGGCACTGTCACGCGTGGCAGCCGAGGGTCTGCGCACCGGCTACATCACGAACAACGCCTCCCGCACCGATGCCCAGGTGGCGGAGCACCTCACCGGCTTCGGGCTCACGGTGGCTCCGGCGGATGTCGTGACGTCGCCGCAGGCCGCCATGCGCGTGATGGCGACGCTGGTCGACCCGGGCAGTCTGATTCTCGTGGTGGGCGGGGTCGGACTCGTGACCGAGGTCGAGCGAGCCGGCTTCGTGGTGACCCGGGCGGCCGCCGACAAGCCGGCCGCGGTGGTGCAGGGTTTCGCGCCCGAGGTGGGCTGGTTGCAGCTCGCCGAGGCGAGCTTCGCGCTGCACGACCCCGCCGTGCACTGGGTGGCGACGAACACGGACTGGACCATTCCGGTGGCCGGCGGCATCGCCCCGGGCAACGGCACGCTCGTCTCGGCGGTGCACACGGCCGTCGGCCGCCTGCCGGTGGTCGCGGGCAAGCCGGAGAAGCCGATCTTCGAGGTGGCGACGGAGCGGTTCGGGGCGCGGCATCCGGTGTTCATCGGCGACCGGCTCGACACCGACACCATGGGCGCCAAGCGTGCGGGCATCACGGCGATCCACGTGCTGACGGGCATCGATCGGGCGAAGCAGCTGCTCGCGGCTCCGAAAGGCTCGCGACCCGACTTCATCTTGCGCGACCTGCGACAGTTGTTCGAGCCCTACCCGGTCACGACGACGTCGAAGGACGGCTCGGAGACGAGCGTCGGCACATCCGTCGTTCGCATGAAGGGCCACGTGGTGCGGGTGGTGAAGGCCGGCGACTCGCCGACCGACCTCGTGCGTGCCGGCAGCGCGGCGATCTGGAACTCGGGGCTGTCGATCCACGCGCTCGACGTCGATCCGGCGCTGTACAGCTGATGCCGTCGGTGGCCCGGGGTACGCTGGACGGGTGAACACCGACGACGTCGACAACGATGCCGCTCTGGTTCCCCGGCTCCGCGTGATCGAAGAACAGCCCCTGGACCAGCGCGCGAACGCCTACGCCCAGGTGCACGACGAACTGAAGGCCCGCCTCGAGGGCGGAGACACGTCGCCGTCGGATGGGTAGTGCTCGTCTGGATGCGGTGGTCGCCGCCCGCGGACTCGCCCGTTCGCGCACGCACGCCGCTCGCCTGATCGCGAATGGCTATGTGCGGGTCGACGGCACCCCCGTGGTGAAGGCGTCGTTCGCGGTGGGCGACGAACAGTCGGTGACCGTCGACGGCGTCGATCGTTACGTCAGCCGAGGCGCGAACAAGCTCATCGCCGCCCTCGACGCGTTCGCCGACGTGAAGATCGACGGAGCCCTGGCACTCGACGCCGGCGCGTCGACCGGCGGGTTCACCCAGGTGCTGCTCGAACGCGGGGCCGAGCGGGTGATCGCGGCCGACGTGGGCCACGACCAGCTCGACCCGATCATCGCCCGCGACCCGCGCGTGATCAACGTCGAGGGGTTCAATCTGCGCAACGCGTCTCCCGAGACCCTCGCCGGGGTGTCGGGCGTGAACCAGCCGGTCGACCTCGTGGTGGCCGACCTGTCGTTCATCTCGCTCGGTCTCGTGCTCGCGCCGCTGCAGTCGGTGGCCCGGCCTGACGCCGACTTCGTGCTGCTAGTGAAGCCGCAGTTCGAGGTGGGGCGCACGGGTGTGAAAGAGGGCATCGTGCGGAACCCCGCGCTCCGTGCCGACGCCGTGAGCAACGTGCTCTGGGCGGGGTTCGACCGCGGGTTGTCCACAGCCGGGCTGATTCCCTCCCCGATCGCCGGCACATCGGGCAATCTGGAGTACCTGGTCTGGTTCAGCCGGGATGTCGGATCGCATCCGACAGAATGGTTGGAACGGGTCACCGAGATGACAGGAGCGTGATGCGTGGCTGCTGAGCGATACATGCTGGTCGTTCTGCACACGGGGCGTCGCGATTCGGTCGTGGCTGCCCAGAGTGTGTGCGAACAGCTGCGGGCCTCGGGCGTCGTTCCGGTGATCGCGCCGCTCGACGACAACGACAACCCCGAGGCGCTGGCCGATCTGGGGGAGTTCGTGCTGCTCGGCGACGGCGTGATGGTGATCGACCTCGAGCTCGTGATCGTGCTCGGCGGCGACGGCACCATCCTGCGGGCGGCTGAACTGACCCGTGGCAGCACGGTGCCGCTGCTCGGCGTCAATCTCGGGCACGTCGGCTTTCTGGCCGAGAGTGAGCGCGAAGACCTCACCGAGACGGTGAACCGCGCCCTCGCGCGCGACTACCTGGTCGAGGAGCGCATGACGCTCTCGGTGCGGGTTAAGATCGACTCCGAGGTGGTCTACGAGACCTGGGCGCTCAACGAGGCGACCGTCGAGAAGGCGAGCCGGGAGCGGATGCTCGAGGTGGTGGTCGAGGTCGACGGCCGGCCGCTGTCGAGCTTCGGCTGTGACGGCGTGGTGATGTCGACGCCGACCGGCTCGACCGCCTATTCGTTCTCGGCCGGCGGCCCCGTGGTGTGGCCGAGTCTCGACGCCCTGCTGATGGTGCCGCTGAGCCCCCACGCGCTGTTCGCCCGACCTCTCGTGGTGGGGCCGGACTCGGCGCTCGCGGTCGAGGTGCTCGACCGCACGCCCGGCGGCGCGGTGCTCTGGGCCGACGGGCGGCGCATGTTCGACCTGCCGAAGGGTGCCCGGGTGGTGGTGCGGCGCTCGCCCATTCCGGTGCGGCTCGCCCGGCTGCACATGGCGCCGTTCACCGACCGACTGGTGCGCAAGTTCAACCTGCCCGTGAACGGGTGGCGGGGGCCGATGGATCGTGATTGAAGAACTGTCGATCAAAGACCTCGGCGTGATCGGTGAGGCCGTGCTGCCGCTCGGCGCCGGATTCACCGCGGTCACGGGCGAGACCGGTGCCGGCAAGACGATGGTGGTGTCGGCACTCGGGCTGCTGTTCGGTGAACGCGCCGACACCGGGTCGGTGCGGTCGGGAGCCGCTCAGGCCTGGATCGAAGGCCGCATCCTGGTGGATCGCGACGGACCGGTGGCCGAGCGCGTGCGCGAAGTCGGCGGCGATCTCGACGACCAGGGCGCCGGCCGCGACGGTGAGATGATCCTGTCACGCTCGGTCTCGGCCGAGGGTCGCAGCCGGGCCGTCGTGGGTGGCCGGTCGGCGCCGATCAGCGTGCTCTCGGAGCTCGGCAGCGCACTGGTCGTGGTGCACGGCCAGTCCGACCAGTTGCGGCTGAAGAGCCAGAGCGCCCAACGGGGCGCGCTCGACAGCTTCGCAGGCGCCGAACTCGCCGGGCGGCTCGGCGCCTATCGCCACCTCTACGAGTCGTGGCAGGCCCACACCTCCGAGATCGAGGCGCTCGTCACCGAACGGGCGGCGCGCATCCGTGAGGCCGAGCAGTTGCGGGCCGCGATCGACGAGATCTCGGCGGTGGCCCCGGTGGAGGGCGAAGACGCCGAACTCGCCGACCTCGCCGGCCGCCTGACGAACCTCGAAGACCTGCGTCTGGCCACGGCCGAGGCGCGTGAGAACGTGTCGAGCGAATCAGGCGACGGGCCCGACACGGTGGGCCTGATCGACTCCGCGCGACGCAGTCTCGAGCGCGTGGCGCACTACGACGCCGCGCTGACCCCCATCGTCGAGGCGCTCGCCAACGCCAGCTTCATCGTCTCCGACATCTCGACCCAGCTCGCGAGTTACGGCGCCACGCTCGAGACCGACGAGGTGGGAGAGCTCGACCGCGTGCAGGAGCGCCGCGCCGAGCTCACCTCGCTGGCCCGCAAGTACGGGCCCGAGCTCTCCGACGTGATCGCGTTCGCCGCCGAGGCCGAGCCGCGCCTGCTCGAGCTCGACAGCGACTCCGACCGCATCGAGCAGCTGTCGGCGCTCGTCGACGACGAGTTCGCCGAGCTCAGCCGCATCGCCGACGAACTGAGCGCGCTGCGCCGTGCGGCGGGGGAGACGCTGTCGACCGCCGTCACCGACGAGCTCGGCGCGCTCGCGATGCCGAACGCGCGCTTCGTGGTGGAGGTGCAGCCCCGCGACGACCTCTCGCCGACCGGGCGCGACCAGGTGCAGTTCCTGCTGCGACCGCACGAGGGCAGCGAGCCGCGGCCGCTCAACAAGGGTGCGTCGGGCGGTGAGCTCTCACGCGTGATGCTCGCGATCGAGGTCGTGCTCGCGGCGGCCGACCCGGTGCCCACCTTCGTGTTCGACGAGGTCGATGCGGGTGTCGGCGGCGCGTCGGCGATCGAGATCGGCCGCCGCCTGGCGGTGCTCGCGCGCACCTCGCAGGTGATCGTGGTCACCCACCTCGCGCAGGTGGCGGCATTCGCGACCAACCATCTGCGGGTCGAGAAAGACCTCGACGGGCCGGTGACCGCGAGCAACGTGGTGCAGCTCGCCGGCGACGAGCGTCTGGCCGAAATGGCGCGACTGCTCTCGGGGCTTCCCGACAGCGAGTCGGGGCTGGCGCACGCCGCCGAGCTGCTCGAGACGGCCCACACGCTCGCGGTGTCGTGAGCGCGCGCAGGCTCCCGTGCGACACGACCCGCTCAGACCACTGTTAGGATGGAACTCCGTGGACGATGCTCATGACGCGGAACGTACAGATCACTCAACCGGCGACTCGAAGCTGACGAAGCACATTTTCGTCACCGGGGGTGTGGTCTCCTCTCTCGGCAAAGGCCTCACCGCTGCAAGCCTCGGCAATCTGCTGACCGCACGCGGACTCCGCGTCGTGATGCAGAAACTCGACCCCTATCTCAACGTCGATCCGGGAACGATGAACCCGTTCCAGCACGGCGAGGTCTTCGTGACCGACGACGGCGCCGAGACCGACCTCGACATCGGTCACTACGAGCGCTTTCTCGACATCAATCTGAACCAGGCCGCGAACGTGACCACGGGCCAGATCTACTCGACCGTGATCGCCAAGGAGCGTCGCGGCGAGTACCTCGGCGACACCGTGCAGGTCATTCCGCACATCACCGACGAGATCAAGCGCCGTATGCGCCTGCAGGCCCACGACGCCTCTCGCCCCGACGTGATCATCACCGAGATCGGCGGCACGGTAGGCGACATCGAGTCGCAGCCGTTCATCGAGTCGGCCCGCCAGGTGCGCCACGAGCTGGGGCGCAAGAACGTGTTCTTCGTGCACGTCTCGCTCGTGCCGTTCATGAACGCCTCGGGCGAGCAGAAGACCAAGCCCACCCAGCACTCGGTGGCCGCCCTGCGCTCGATCGGCATCCAGCCCGACGCCCTCGTGCTGCGCAGCGACCGGCCCGTCTCCGAGGGCAACAAGCGCAAGATCGCGCTGATGTGCGACGTCGACGAAGCCGCCGTCGTGAACGCGATCGACGTGCCCTCGATCTACGACATCCCCACCATGCTGCACGAGCAGGGGCTCGACGCCTACATCATCGACCACCTCGGTCTCGAGACCGACGCCGTCGACTGGTCGGGCTGGCAGCCGCTGCTCGACGCCGTGCACGAGCCCAAGCACGAGGTGACGATCGGCCTGGTCGGCAAGTACATCGACCTGCCCGACGCCTACCTGTCGGTGACCGAGGCGCTGCGCGCCGGCGGGTTCGCCCACCGCGCGAAGGTGAAGATCAAGTGGATCCCCTCCGACAACTGCGACACACCCGACGGCGCCGCGCGTGAGCTCTCCGACGTCGACGGCATCTGCATCCCCGGCGGGTTCGGGGTGCGCGGCATCGAGGGAAAGCTCGGCGCCCTGCGCTTCGCCCGCGAGAACGGCATCCCGGCGCTCGGCCTGTGCCTCGGCCTGCAGTGCATGGTGATCGAATACGCCCGCAACGTGGTGGGGCTGCCCGGTGCGTCGTCGAGCGAGTTCGACCCCGACACCGAGTTCCCCGTGATCGCGACGATGGCCGAGCAGGTCGACATCATCGCCGGCGGCGACCTCGGCGGAACGATGCGCCTCGGCCTCTACGAAGCCGAGCTCGCCCCCGGCTCGATCGTCGAAGAGGTCTACGGCGCGTCGTCGGCCTCCGAGCGTCACCGTCACCGCTACGAGGTGAACAACAAGTACCGCGACCAGATCTCCGACGCCGGTCTGTGGTTCTCGGGCCTGTCGCCCGACGGCCACCTGGTGGAGTACGTCGAGCTGCCGCGCGACGTGCACCCGTACTACGTGGCGACCCAGGCGCATCCGGAGCTGCGGTCGCGCCCCAGCCGGCCGCATCCGTTGTTCGCCGGCCTCGTCGGGGCGTCGCTCGAGCGCCAAGAGGCCTCGCGCCTGTTCGCGGTGCAAGACGCGGATGCCTGAGCCCGAGGCCGCGGCCGCAGGTGCCGCCGACGCCGAGGCGCCGCTCGCCGACGAGATCGCCCGCGTGCCCGTGACGTCGAGCGACGTCGTCTTCGACGGCTACATCTGGGACGTGCGCCGCGAGGCCTTCGAGTACGGCGGCGAGACGCTGCGCCGCGACTTCGTCGATCACCCGGGCGCGGTCGCGATCTTCGCACTCGACGACGACGACCGGATGCTGCTGATCAAGCAGTACCGGCATCCGGTGCGGCGACGCGAGTGGGAACCGCCCGCCGGTCTGCTCGACGTCGAGGAGGAGTCGCCGCTCGAGGCCGCCCGGCGCGAGCTCGCCGAGGAGGTCGACCTCGAGGCCGACGACTGGCACGTGCTCACCGACTACGTCACCACGCCCGGCGGCAACAACGAGGCCATCCGCATCTTCATCGCTCGCGGACTGCACGCGACCGCGAGCGCCTTCGACCGGGTGGGCGAGGAGGCCGACATGGAACTGCGCTGGGTGGCGCTCGACGACGCCCTCGACGCCGTGCTCGCGAGCCGGGTGCAGAACCCGTCGCTCGTCATCGGCACGTTCGCGGCGCACGTCTCGCGCCAGCGCGGCTGGTCGACACTGCGCCCGGCAAATGACGCGTGGCCGGCGCATCCGCGGTTCCGCGACTCGGCGACCCACTAGGCCGGCCGGAGCGGGTGGCATGGCGGAGCCCATGGCGAAGGCGGTCGATTCGTTCCTGCGCCACATCACGGTCGAGCGTGGCCTCTCGCGCAACACCGTCGCCGCCTATCGGCGCGACCTCGACCGCTACACCGCCTGGCTCGGAGAGGCCGGAGTGCACGACTTCGCCTCGGTGACCGAGGCCGACATCAGCGCCTTCGCCCAGGCGGCGCGCTCCGCCGACGGGCAGGCCGAGCTGAGCGCGTCGTCGGTGGCCCGCCTGCTCTCGTCGGTGCGGAGCCTGCACCGCTACCTCACCGACGAAGGACTGGTGGCGACGGATGCCTCGCGGGAGGTCAAACCGCCGAAGCTCGGCCTGCGGCTGCCCAAGGCCATCTCGATCGAGCAGATGGACCATCTGCTCACCGCCACCGCGGGCGACGATCCCGTGGCGCTGCGCGACCGCGCCCTGCTCGAACTGCTCTACGCCACGGGCGCCCGCATCTCGGAGGTGGTCGACCTCAACGTCGACGACGTGCAGGACGGCGACATCGTGCGCGTGACGGGCAAGGGCAGCAAGCAGAGGATCGTGCCCGTGGGCCGGTTCGCCCGCGAGGCGCTCGACGCCTACCTGGTGCGGGTGAGGCCGCTGTTCTCGGCGCGGGGGAGAGCCACGCCGGCGCTGTTCCTCGGCATCCGGGGCCAGCGACTCAGCCGGCAGGCGGCGTGGCTCGTCATCCAGTCGGCGGCGAAGCGCGCCGAGCTCGAGACCCACATCTCGCCCCACACCTTCCGGCACTCGTTCGCGACCCATCTGCTGCAGGGCGGCGCCGACGTGCGCGTGGTGCAGGACCTGCTCGGGCACTCCTCCGTCACCACGACGCAGCTCTACACGCACGTCACCGCCGACACCCTGATCGACATGTATCAGACGGCGCATCCGCGCGCCCGCTGATGCCCGAGGGTCTGGCCCGATAGAATCATTCAAGTCCGCCGGGATGGCGGGCAGGAACGAGGAGAGACTTCGGTGCCGACCAGGAACGCGAGAACGGCGAAGAAGACCCAGGCCGACGAACTGTCGGGTCTCGACCTGCCGAAGATCGGCCCCACGGGAAGACCGCTGACCGACTTCCCGGTTCCCGCGCCCCTCAAGTCGCACGGGCCCGCCCGCATCATCGCCCTCTGCAACCAGAAGGGCGGCGTCGGCAAGACCACGACGAGCGTCAACGTGGGGGCGGCGCTCGCCGAATACGGGCGCAAGGTGCTCGCCATCGACTTCGACCCCCAGGGCGCGCTCTCGGCCGGTCTCGGCGTGCTCACGCACGACGCCCCCACCATCTACGACCTGCTGCTCGGCACCGTCAAAGACCCCGCCGAGGCCATCCAGCGCACGAGCGTCGAGGGCCTCGACGTGATCCCGGCGAACATCGACCTCTCGGCCGCCGAGGTGCACCTCGTGAGCGAGGTCGCCCGCGAGTCGATCCTGGCCCGGGTGCTGCGCAAGGTGAGCGACCAGTACGACGTCATCCTCATCGACTGCCAGCCGTCGCTCGGCCTGCTCACCGTGAACGCCCTCACCGCCGCCCACGGCGTGCTGATCCCGCTCGAGTGCGAGTACTTCGCCCTGCGCGGCGTGGCCCTGCTGGTCGAGACGATCGACAAGATCCGCGACCGGCTGAACCCCGCCATCGTGCTCGACGGCATCCTGGCCACCATGTACGACCCGCGCACGCTGCACTCGCGCGAGGTGCTCGAGCGCGTCGTCGAGACCTTCGGCGACAAGGTGTTCGAGACCGTGATCGGCCGCACGGTGAAGTTCCCGGATGCGACGGTGTCGGGCAAGCCGATCACCCAGTTCGCGCCCGAGCACTCGTCGGCCAAGGCCTACAAGCAGCTGGCCAGAGAACTGGTCGCCCGTGGCGCGATCGCCTGAGCAGGCTCTCGCCACGGAGTCGGGCGCGCCCGCCGCGCCCGGATTCTCGCTGACCCTCAGCAACTTCGAGGGGCCGTTCGACCTGCTGCTCACCCTGATCTCGAAGCACGAGCTCGACATCACCGACATCTCGCTGAGCCGGGTGACCGACGAGTTCATCGGCTACCTCAAGAACCTCGACTCGGCCGAGGAGCTCGACCGGGCATCCGAATTCCTCGTGGTGGCGGCGACCCTGCTCGACCTCAAGATCGTGGGTCTGCTGCCCCAGGGCGAGCTCGTCGACGCCGAAGACGTGGCGCTGCTCGAGGCGCGCGACCTGCTGTTCGCGCGGCTGCTGCAGTACCGCGCCTTCAAGGAGGTGTCGGCCTGGCTGGCCGCCCGGTTCGACGAGGAGTCGACCCGGCGCCCTCGGGCCGTGCGGCTCGAAGAGAAGTTCCGGCGGCAGACGCCCGAGCTCGTGTGGACCCTCTCGGCCGACGACTTCGCCGCGCTCGCCGCGCTGGCGCTCACGCCCCGGGAGCTGCCCGTCGTGGGGCTCGAGCACCTGCACGCGCCGCTCGTGAGCATCCGTGAGCAGGCCGCGCACGTGGTGGCGGTGCTGCGCTCGGCGGCCGCGGCCGGCACCACCGTGACCTTTCGCGGGCTCATCGCCGGAATCGACGAGAAGGGCGTGGTGATCGCCCGGTTCCTCGCCGTGCTCGAGCTCTACCGCCACGCCTCGATCTCGTTCGAACAGCTCGAACCGCTCGGCGAGCTCACCCTCGCGTGGGCGGCCGACACCTGGAACGAAGACAACCTCGCCAATCTGGGAGCGGACTATGACAACTGACGTGCAGACCGACGACGAGCTGGAGCGCGACCAGGTCGAGCGCGGCGAGCGACCGGATGACGCCCCGCACGCTCCGGCGACGCTCGACGTCGACCGTGCCCTCGAGGCCATCTTCATGGTGGCCGACGAGCCGCAGAGCCTCGTGGCGCTGGCCACCGCGCTGTCGCGCCCCGTCGCCGTGGTGCGGCAGGGCATCGAGCGCCTCGTCGAGGACTACGACGGCATCGCGCCCGGTTCCGTGCGCCGCGGGTTCGAGCTGCGCGAGGTGGCGGGTGGCTGGCGCCTCTACGTGCGCGGCGAGTGGGACGGCCTGGTGCGCGACTTCGTGCTCACCCAGAACCCGTCGCGACTGTCGCAGGCGGCGCTCGAGACCCTCTCGGTGATCGCCTACAAGCAGCCGATCAGCCGCGGAGCGGTCGCGTCGATCCGGGCGGTCAACGTCGACTCCGTCGTGCGCACCCTGCTCAGCCGTGGGTTGATCACCGAGGTGTCGACCCAGGCCGAGACGGGCGCCATCCTCTACGGCACGACCGACATGCTGCTCACCCAACTCGGCATCAACTCCCTCGAAGAACTGCCGAAGATCTCGCCGCTGCTCGCCGACGGCAGCGAGGGCTTCGACGAGATCGGATCGACACGATGACCCCGTTCGAGATTCCGCCGTGGGACGACAGCGACAGCGACACCGGCAAGGCGGCCCTGCCCCAGGGTGTGCGGCTGCAGAAGGTCATGGCCGCCGCGGGCGTCGCGTCGCGTCGCGTGTCGGAGCAGCTCATCGAGGCCGGCCGGGTCGAGGTGAACGGCGAGATCGTCATCGAGCTCGGCCGACGCGTCGACCCCGAGACCGACCTCGTCGCGGTCGACGGTGTGGCCGTGCAACTCGACCCCGCGAAGCGCTACGTCATGCTCAACAAGCCCACCGGCATCTACAGCTCGCTCGCCGACGAGCGGGGCCGGCCCGACCTGCGGCGCTACACCGACACCTTCGAGGAGCGGCTGTTCAACGTCGGGCGACTCGATGCCGAGACGAGCGGGCTGCTCATTCTCACCAACGACGGCGACCTCGCGCACGTGCTCGCGCATCCGTCGTTCGGTGTGCTGAAGACCTACATTGCCAAGGTCGAGGGCCGCATGACGCCGCAGACCGTGGCGCGGCTCACCGCGGGGGTCGATCTCGAAGACGGCCCCATCGCGGCCGACAAGACCCGCCTGCTCGACGTCGAGCGGGAGCACTCGATCGTCGAGGTCACCCTGCATTCGGGGCGCAACCGCATCGTGCGGCGCATGCTCGAGGAGGTGGGGCATCCCGTGGTCGACCTCGTGCGGCGCTCGTTCGGGCCGCTCAACCTCGGCACCCTCAAGTCGGGCACGATGCGCGAGTTGACTAAGGTGGAACTCGGCCAGCTGCTGACCCTGTCGCGAGAGGCGACGGCGACCGCGAGCGACGAGAGTGCCGAGGACATCGAGGAGTAGACGTGGTCGAATCTCGATTGACCGGCCCCGTGCGGGTCGTCGGCGTCGGTCTGCTGGGCACGAGCATCGCCCTGGGGCTGCGCGCTCGCGGGGTCGACGTCATCCTGTCGGATGCGTCGCCCACGAACGTGAGCATCGCCATCGACTACGGCGCCGGGCGCTCGGCCACCGACGGCGACGACCCGCAACTCGTGGTGGTGTGCGTGCCGCCCGACGTGACCGCGTCGGTGATCGTGCGGGAGCTGTCGGCCTACCCCCGCTCCGTGGTGACGGATGTCGCGAGCGTGAAGAAGCCCATCCTCGACGCCGTGATCGCGGCCGGAGGCGACATCACCCGCTACGTCGGGTCGCATCCGCTCGCCGGCCGCGAGAAGGGCGGCCCGATGGCCGGCCGCGCCGACCTCTTTCTCGGGCGGCCGTGGGTGGTGGCCGGGCACGAGGCGATCTCGTATCAGACGGCCTCGGCGGTCGACGACCTCATCCTCGACCTCGGCGCCACGCTCGTCGAGATGACCGCCGACGAGCACGACTCGAGCGTGGCCCTGGTGTCGCACGCGCCGCAGGTGATCTCGACGCTGATGGCGCGACGACTCGTGTCGGCGCCCGAGGCGGCCGTCGCGCTCGCGGGCGGGGGGCTCCGCGACGTGACCCGCATCGCCGCGAGCGACCCCGCGCTCTGGGTGCAGATCCTCGGCGCCAACGCCACGCCGACCGCGGAGGTGCTGCGCGGGGTGCGCGACGACCTCGACGACGTGATCGCGGCCCTCGAGGCGGCCGCGGCGCCGGCTGCGGCAACCGCTGCGGCAACGGATGCCGCCGGCCCCAGCACCGCTCCCGCGACATCCTGGCGGCTCACGCTCGCGCACACCCTCGACGGCGGCAACGCCGGCGTGGCCCGCATTCCGGGCAAGCACGGTCAGGACAAGCGCTACGCCCAGCTCGTGGTGATGGTCGACGACGCCCCCGGCGAGCTCGCCCGCCTGCTCACCGAGATGGGGGAGGAGGGCGTCAACCTCGAAGACCTGAGGCTCGAGCACTCGCCGGGCGCCCAGATCGGGCTCGCCGAGATCGCGGTGCTGCCCGAAGCCGTGGAGAAACTGACGGTCGCCCTGGCGGCCCGTGGATGGAGGATCGCCGGATGACTGCGGCAGGAAGCACGACCGACACCGACGCCCGGATCACCGGCGGAGCCCCGGGCCCGGTGGTGGTCGCGATCGACGGTCCGGCCGGCAGCGGCAAGTCGAGTGTGAGCCGGGCGGTCGCGCAAGCGCTCGGTTACGCCTACCTCGACACCGGAGCGTCGTATCGGGCTCTGTCGTGGGACCTGTTGATGCGGGGCATCGACGCCTCGGTCGCGGCATCCGTCATCGCCGAGCTGGGCGCGTTCGAGTTCCGCATCGGCATCGATCCCGACGACTACTACGTGCGGGTGGGTTCGGCCGACGTGACCGAGGCCATTCGCGAGCCCCGGGTGACCAGTGTGGTCAGCCTGGTGGCGCGCATCCCCGAGGTGCGGGCGTGGCTCAACGACCGGTTCCGGGCGATCATGGCGTCGACCCCGTTCGACGGCATCGTGGTGGAGGGCCGTGACATCACGACGGTCGTGGCACCGGATGCCCCCGTGCGCATCCTGCTCACCGCCTCGGAAGAGGCTAGAATGGCGAGGCGTTCCAAGGAACTGACCAGCGAATCGGCGGCCGCCGTCGGCGAGGCCCTCCGGTCTCGTGACAAGGCGGACTCCCGTGTGGTCGACTTCATGAACGCCGCAGACGGTGTCACCACCGTCGACTCCACGGATCTCGACTTCGCGCAGACCGTCGCCGCGGTCGTGGAGGTCGTGCACTCACAGACAGCGAGGAACTCGCATGGCCGATAGCCAGACACCACCTTCCCCCGGCGACGCCGACGAGTTCGACGCCCCGGCCGACGACCTCGCCGAGCGGCTCGCGAACGTCGACGAGGAGTTCGCCGACCAGCGGGCCTCGACCCTGCGTGCCGGGCTCGACGACTACGAGCTCGACGACGGAGACCTCGACCTGCTCGAGCTCAGCGACGACTACCCCGACGGGGTCTTCTACCTGCCGGCACTGCCCGTGCTCGCCATCGTGGGTCGGCCGAACGTCGGCAAGTCGGCGCTCGTCAACCGCATCCTGGGCCGCCGCGAAGCGGTCGTCGAAGACGTGCCCGGCGTCACCCGCGACCGCGTGGCCTACAAGGCCGAATGGAACGGGCGCCGGTTCACCCTCGTCGACACCGGCGGCTGGGAGCCGGATGCCTCGGGCATCAACGCGGCCGTCGCCGCCCAGGCCGAGGTCGCGATCGACCTGGCCGACGTGGTGCTGTTCGTGGTGGACTCGAACGTCGGCGCCACGGCGACCGACGAGCACGTCGTGAAGCTGCTGCGCAAAGCCAACCGCCCGGTGTTCCTGGCCGCCAACAAGGTCGACGACACCCGGCAGGAGCCGCAGGCGTCGGCGCTGTGGTCGCTCGGGCTCGGCGAGCCCTACCCGGTCTCGGCGCTGCACGGCCGCGGCGTCGCCGACCTGCTCGACATCATCATGCAGAAGATGCCCGAGGTGTCGAACGTGGCCAAGCAGGAGGTGGGTGGCCCCCGCCGGGTCGCCATCCTCGGCCGGCCGAACGTGGGCAAGAGCTCGCTGCTCAACAAGGCGGCGGGCGAGGAACGGGTGGTCGTCAACGAGCTCGCCGGCACCACGCGTGACCCGGTCGACGAGCAGATCGAGCTGGGCGGCAAGGTGTGGACCTTCGTCGACACCGCCGGCATCCGCAAGCGCGTGCACCTCTCGCAGGGCGCCGACTTCTATGCGTCGCTGCGCACCTCGGCTGCGCTCGAGAAGGCCGAGGTGGCGGTGGTCGTGCTCGACGTGACCGAGCCGATCTCGACGCAAGACCTGCGCATCATCGACCTCGTGCTCGAGTCGGGCCGCGCACTCGTGCTCGCGTTCAACAAGTGGGACCTGCTCGACGACGACCGGCGGCGCTACCTCGAGCGCGAGATCGAGCAAGATCTCGCGCACGTGACCTGGGCGCCGCGGGTGAACATCTCGGCCCGCACCGGTCGGCACCTCGAGAAGCTCGTTCCGGCGCTGGAGCTCGCGCTCGAGTCGTGGGACACCCGCATTCCGACCGGCAAGTTCAACGCGTTCCTCGCCGAGCTCACGGCGGCGCATCCGCACCCCGTGCGCGGCGGGAAGCAGCCGCGCGTGCTGTTCGGAACCCAGGCCGCGTCACGCCCGCCGACTTTCGTGCTGTTCACGACCGGGTTCCTCGACCCCGGCTACCGACGTTACGTGCAGCGTCGCCTGCGCGAGATCTACGGATTCGAGGGGTCGCCGATCGTGGTGAACATGCGCGTGCGCGAGAAGCGCAAGCGCACCTAGCACTCCGCGCGCCCGCCTCGTGCTCGCGCCCTCCCGTTGAATTGCGCCGAAGTGCCCCTCGAGCTCGCTCGAGTGGGCACTTCGGCGCAATTCAACGAGGACAGGAGCGGGTCAGGGGAGCAGGGCGGCTCGGTGGATGAGGCCGGCGGCGCCGATGAGGGGGCCCTCGTCGGAGAGCGCGGAGGGCACGATCGCGACGCCCGGGATGGTGTCGAGGGGTGCGACATCCGTCACCGTCTCGCGGATGAGGTCGAACAGGTCGGGCGTGACGCGCGAGAAACCGCCGCCGATGGCCACCGCCTCGAGGTCGACGAGTGCGCAGACCGAGGCGATGCCCTCGCCGATCGCGCGGGCGCAACGGCGCACGGCCGCGATCGCGACCGGGTCGCCGTCGCGGTAGCTCGCGGCGAGCTGCTCGCCGGTCTGGCCGGCCCAGCCCTGCTGCTGTGCCCATTCGACGATGCGCGGGCCTGCCGCGATGCCCTCGAGGGTGACGGAGAGGTCTTTGCCCTCGGCCTCGTGGGTGTGCAACTGGATCTGGCCGACGTGACCGGCGTTGCCGGTGCGGCCGCCGACCAGCCGGCCCTCGACCAGGAGTCCGCCGCCGATGCCGGTCGAGACCACCATGCCCATGGCCGTGCGGTAGCCCTGCAACGATCCCGCCCAGTGCTCGGCGAGCAGGATGCACAGGCCGTCGAGGCGAAGCACCGTCTCGACCCCCGACCGCTCGCGCACGAGATCGGCCAGCGGGAAGTCGCGCCAGGCGGCGAGGTTGAGCGGCGAGACCGTGCCGCGCTCGATCGAGATCGGGCCCGCGCTGCCGACACCGGCGCCCACGAGGGGAGCACCGTCCGGCGCCGAGGCGAGGGTTTCGTCGATCACCCGGCGCACGGCATCCGCTATGCCCTCCGCGGTGTTCGACGCGCCCGTGGCCGCCCGGTGACGGGTGCCGGGAACGACCCGGGCCTCGTCGTCGACCAGCGCCGCCTCGACCTTCGTGCCGCCGACGTCGACGGCGAGTGCGAGAGGGCGGAACGACGATTCGGAGTGGTTCTTCGGCACCGTCCTATTTCACACCATCGGCGGTTGCACGGCGGAACACCAGGCGGGCGAGATGGCCATGATCTGCGCGGTGCGGGCGTCGGCATCCGTGTCGTCGCTGCCGGCCCACTCCTCGAACACGCCGACCGATCCGCCGGCGATGTAGGCGGCCGCGGTCGCCGGGTCGACGTCGGCCGCGCGCCCGTGCCGCTGGCAGATCGAGATGGCGAGCGAGGCGCGCCGCAGCAGCCGCTGGAAGAGTTCGCTGCGGAATCCGGCGTCGACCCGGGTGCCGAACATCATGCGGTAGGCGGGGCGGTTGTCGCGGATGTGCTCGAGGGCCCGGCGCATCGACGCGTTGTAGGCGTCGAGCACGGCCTCGATCGACGAGTCGTCGAACGTCGCCGGATCTTCGGCCACCGCGTTGAGGTCGTCGAGCATGCGCGCGAAGGCGTCGGCGGCGAAGGCGTAGATGTCGGCGTAGTGACCATAGAAGGTGGTGCGGTGGACACCCGCTGTGCGGCAGAGCTCGGAGATGCTGATCTCGGTCAGATCGTGGCTGCGGAGCAGGCCGAACAGGGCTGTGGTCAGGGCTTCGTGCGTTCTGGCCGCTCGGGGTTCGGCCAGGTTGACGGACGCGCCCTGACGTCGGGACGGTGCTGCGGGTAAGGCGGCTGACTGGGGCATGCTCAATTATGCAATGACGACGTTCTGAACCTCCCGAGTTTGGGATAGAAAGTCCCAAACCTTGATCAAAAACTAGGGCAGCGAATGTCGCGGGCCCTCGCGTCAGCGGGCACCCGTTCGAGGCGCTATTATGGACAAGTTGTCCGGAGCCGCTTCGGCGGGGCTCGGATGACATGCCACGGGCTGTGGCGCAGCTTGGTAGCGCACTTGACTGGGGGTCAAGGGGTCGCAGGTTCAAATCCTGTCAGCCCGACGGAAACGAGAAGAGGGTCGCCCATCCGGGCGGCCCTCTTCTCGTTTCGGACGGAGTGATGGGAACGCGGAATTGCCTAGAGTCTGCGAACACTCGGTCGCTCATGGCAATCGAATTGTGAATTTGTAACACGGTGGAAATGCAAGCATTGTGAATTTGTAACATCCGCTCGTCATGCTGAGGCCATGAGGCGCGAGACGGTGGAACGGGTGATCCGGCGGATCGGCATGCCGGTGCTCGCCGTGGCGATCGCCCTGGCTGTCGGGGCCGTTCTCGTGAGCGCCCTCGGGCAATCGCCGATCGACGCCGCCAGCACGGTGATCAGCGCCGGCTTCAGCTGCGATCCCGCGTACTGCAACCTCGGCGGCACGCTCGCCTTCGCATCCCCCATCATCTTCTGCGCGCTCGGCGCAGTCGTGTCGTTGCGGTCGGGGCTGTTCAGCATCGGCCAGGAGGGGCAGTACGCCCTCGGCGGCCTCGCGGCCGCCGTGGTGGGCGCGCTCACGCTGCCCGCTGGCGTGCATCCGCTGGTCTGCCTCGCCGCCGCGGCCGTCGTGGGTGCACTCTGGGGCGTCATACCGGCGCTGCTCAAGGCGTTCCTGGGCGTGAACGAGCTGATCATCACGATCGTGCTGAACGCCATCGCCGGCCTTCTGGTGGATTTCCTGGTGAACTACCCGCTCCGGGCCGAAGCCTCGACGGTGGGTTACACGCGCCCCATCGCTGACACCGCCAAACTGCCGCTCTTCGACACCTCCACCAAGGTCGGGCTCGCCTTCGTGCTCGCGGTGATCGCCTGCGGGCTGGTGTGGTTCTACCTCAGCCGCACCACCGCCGGCTACGAACAGCGGATGAGCGGGGAAGCGCGATTGTTCGCACGGTACTCCGGCATGTCGAGCACCCGCAGCCTGCTGCGCGCCGGGCTCATCGGCGGAGCTCTGGCCGGAATCGGCGGCGGCGTGCAAGTGCTCGGCACGAACTACCGGGTGATCGAGGGCTTCTCTGACGGCACCGGCTTCACCGGCCTCACCGCGGCGATCCTCGGTGGCACGACCGCGATCGGCGCCGGGATCGTGGGCGTCTTCTATGCCGGCGTCACCGTGGGCGCCGTGAACGGCCTCCAGATCGTGCTCGGCGTTCCCCGTGAGATCGGTTCAACCGTGTTGGCCCTCATGATCGTCTTCGTCGCCGCTCAGGCGCCGCTGCTCACGCGCTTCGAACGTGCGCTCGCGCGGCGCAGAGCGAACCGCCTCATCGACGAGGGTGACACCATCCTGCCGCCGGATGATCCGCGCGCAGCCGAACCGGTGACGGCGGACCGCCCATGAACGCCTTCGTCGACTTCCTCAACAGCGGCATCCGCCTCACGACACCGATCCTGTTCGCGGCGATCGCCTCGATGATCAGCGCCCGCGCCGGAGTGCTCAACCTGGCGATCGAGTCAAAGGTGCTCGCGGGCGCCTTTGTGGGAATCCTGGTGGCCGCCGGTGCCCAGAACACGACCGTGGGCGTGGTCGCGGCCGCCGGCGCCGGGGCGGTGATCGGCTTGCTGTTGGCCTTCGCCGACCGGCTCGGGGTCGACCTGGTCGTGCTCGCGATCGGGCTCAACATCCTGGTGCTGCAGCTGACCGTCTACCTGATGCGCTCCTACCTCGGTGGAGTGGGCACTTTCTCACCCGATCTCGACCCCATCCCGCCGATCGTCTTCCCCGGGTTGTCGGAGCTGCCCGTCGTGGGCCCGCTGCTGGCCCGCCTGAACTGGATCGTGTACCTCGGTTTCGTGCTCGTTGTGCTGGTCGCTCTCTTCTTCCGCACTCGGAGCGGCCGGCATCTGATCGCCGTCGGCGAGGCGCCGATCGCCGCGGCATCAGCCGGCCTCCCGGTGGCCCGAACCCGGCTCTGGGCGCTGGTCGCGGCCGGTGCCATCGCGGGCATCGGCGGCGCCTACCTCTCCGTGGGTGACCTTGGATTGTTCACCCGCAACATGAGCGGCGACCGCGGCTGGATCGGCATCACCGCTGCCCTGCTCGCGCTGAACCGCCCGGCCTTCATCCTGCCGGCGGCCGGTGTGTTCGGGTTCGCCAGCGCGGCCTCCATCCGCCTCCAGCAGATCGACGTGCCGGCCAACCTGACCCAGTTCATCCCACAGGGCGCGGCCTTCGTGGCGTTGGTGCTCGTGGGCATCCGATCCACATCCCGCGACGACCTCACCAGGCTGTGGCGCAACAGCAGTCGACTCAGACTCCGGAAGCGGCTGCGCAACCCGCCGCCGGACCCCGCCCGTGCGTCCAGCGCGCCATCCGGCGCGGGCTCCCAGACCCCGGACGAGCACGACCGTACCACCCACCACTGAAACCGCACGGCAACCCGCACTGAAGACCCGCACCGCAACCGCACCGCAACCCGCACCCCCACATCCCATCCTCACGATCCCACAAGGAGACTCATGTCCCGATCACGAAAAGTCCTGGTCGCCGCCGCCGCTGCGGCCTGTCTGGCCCTCGTCGCCGGCTGCTCGAGCACCGGTTCGGCGAGCAGCACGAGCGCGACCGACGCCGACGCCTTCACCTACGCCCTCATCACCCCGGGCGCCGCCGGAGACGGCGGCTTCATCGACTCCGCGATCGCCGGCACCGAACTCGCCGAGAGCGAACTGGGCGTCACCGGCCGAGTGGTCGAGGCCGAGTCCGTGTCGCAGCAGGAGGGCGTCATCCGCTCGACCGTCGCGACGCATCCTGGCATCATCGTGGCGCCCGGTCTCGACCCCGACTCGCTGCTCGCGGTGGCGAACGAGAACCCCGACCAGCTGTTCGGGGTGCCGAGCGACATCTTCGTCGACGAACTGCCCGAGAACGTGCAGGCCTTCGCCATCAACGTGCACGAGTCCAGCTACCTGGGCGGCTACGTGGCCGGGAGCCTGAGCGAGACCAAGAAGGTCGGCGCCGTGCTCGGCATCGACAATCCCGGTCTCAACCAGTTCTTCTACGGCTACAAGCAGGGCGTTCTCGCGGCGTGCCCGGACTGCACGGTGACGCCGAGCTACCTGAACGGTGAGTTCTCCGACCCGTCGGTGGGTCAGGAGGCGGCGCTCGCGCTCTACCAGGACGGCAACGACATCGTCTTCGCCGTGGCCGGGTTGAGCGGGCAGGGCGTGTTCACCGCGGCCACGCAGGAGGGGAAGTACGCGATCGGCGTCGACTCCGACCAGGACAGCGACGCACCCGGCACCGTGATCGTCTCAGTGATGAAGCGGGTCGACCAGACCACCTACAACCTGATCGAGGCCGCCAAGAACGGCGAGTTCGAGTCGGGCTTCGTGTCGGCCGGACTCGCCGACGGGGTGTCCGGGCTGTCCTGGGACGACGGCTCGACCGTGTTCGCCGACGAGGGACCCGAGGCGCTCGCGTCGAAGGTGCCGGCCCTCAAGACCGAGGTCGACGACCTCAAGCAGCAGATCATCGACGGCTCGATCGAGGTCTGCGACGCGCTCAACGATCCCAGCAGCGACGCCTGCGCGGCCGTGGGACTGGAAGGCTAGCAGCCGATGTCCATCGTCTCGAGCGAGGCGCCGCGCCTCGAGCTTCGCGGACTGAGGAAGTATTTCCCGGCCTCCGGTGTGCTCGCGGTCGCCGACGTCTCGCTCGAGGTGGCGGTGGGTGAGGTCGTGGCCCTGATCGGTGAGAACGGCACCGGCAAGACCACGTTGATGAACCTGCTGTTCGGTGTGCACCACGCGGATGCCGGAGAGATCCTGATCGACGGACGCCCGGTGGTCATCCGTGACCAGCAGGACGCCATCGCGAACGGCCTCGGCATGGTGCATCAGCACTTCGAGCTGGTGCCGAGCTTCACCGTCGCCCAGAACGTGCTGCTCGGCCGGGAGCCACGCAAGCGCGGACTCTTCGACAACGCCGAGGCCGAACGGCGGGTCGCTCGCCTGGCGGAGGAGACGGGGCTCGCAATCGATCCCAGTCGCCGCGTTGCCGACCTGCCGATCGGCACACAGCAGCGGGTGGAGATCCTGAAGGCGCTCGCCGCCGACGCTCGACTGCTCATCCTCGACGAGCCGACCGCCGTGCTCACGCCCTCGGAGGCCGACGAACTGGTGGCGATGGTGCGTGCCCTCGCCGCCACGGGCCGGTCGGTCGTGTTCATCTCGCACAAGTTGCCCGAGGTGCAGGCCGTCGCCGACCGCATCGTCGTGATGCGCAAAGGCCGCGTGGTCGGTGACCTGCGGCGCGGGAACGCCAGTGACGCCGAGCTGGCCCTCCTGATGGTGGGCCGGGAGGTGCTGCTGGTCGCCGACCGCAACGAGGGCGCCGCAGGCCGACCGCTGCTCGAGGTGTCCGGCGCGGTGGCGCCTCCGACGGACGAGGGGGGAAGCGGCCTCCGCGATGTGGGCTTCACCCTTCGCTCGCACGAGGTGCTCGGCATCGCCGGAGTGAGCGGGAACGGTCAGGACGAGCTGATCGAGGCGATCGCCGGCCTACGACCCCTGGATGCCGGCCAGGTCTCGCTCGAGGGCGTCGGTCTGACCGGCTCCTCACCCGCTCGGGTGAGGAGCGCCGGTATCGCCCACATTGCCGCCGACCGGATGCACGTGGGGCTCAACCTCGACGCGTCGCTCGAGGAGAACGCCGCCTCCACTGCCTACCGCAGCCGGCGCTTCAGCCGCTGGGGTGTCGTGCGCAAAGGTCTACGTCGCCGCTTCGCAGAGCGCCTGATCGCGGACTACGAGGTGCGCGGCGCGTCTCCCACGCGCACCGTCGGGTCGCTGTCGGGTGGCAACTTGCAGAAGATCGTGATCGGGCGCGAGCTCTCCGGTTCTCCGAAGGTCGTGCTCGCCAATCAGCCCACGCGCGGGCTCGACGTGGGCTCGATCGAGTTCGTGCACCGTGCGCTGTCGGCGGCGCGCCGCGACGGCTGCGGGGTGCTCCTGGTGTCGGCCGAACTCGACGAGATCCTCGCCCTCTCCGATCGGATCGCCGTGATGTACAACGGAGAGCTGATCGGGCCCTACGACCGGTTCGAGGTGGACCGCGAACGACTCGGCCAGATCATGGCCCGCGGAAAGGAACTGTGATGACCGAATGGATCGTGGCCGACCACGTCGTCGTCAACGACGGGTCGGGCACCGTGCTCGAGCCCGGAGCTGTCGAGGTCGAGAACGGGCTGATCGTCTCGGTGGCCCAGGTGACCGGCACGCGCCCGGCCGGCGCATCCGTCACCGACCTCGGGTCCGTCGTGCTCCTGCCGGGCCTCGTCAACGCGCACGCGCACACCCCGATGTCATTGATGCGCGGGGTCGCCGAGGGTCACTCTCTGCTCTCGATGGAGGGCTTCCTCGCGGTGCTGCGAAGCCGTGAACAGTACCTCACGCCGGAGCTCGTGCCTGCTTCGGTCGCCGTATCGTGCGCCGACATGATCCGGCACGGCATCACCTCGTTCGCCGACCAGTACTTCTTCGCTGACGAGATCGCGCCCACCGTCATCGAGTCCGGCCTGCGCTCGCGCATCGGCTGGGGCATCGTGGAACTCGGCGACGACTCCGTGAGGGCCAGGGAGCTGGCGGCGGCGGCGAGTTTCGCCGAGAGCATGGCGGGCAACGACCGGGTGCGCGGCTGGGTCGGGCCGCACGCCTATTTCGTCGACAACCAGCCCGAGGCGATGAAGGCGGAGCTCGCCCTCGCCACCCGTCTCGGCGCCGGACTGCACGTTCATTTCTCCACCTCGAGCGAGGAGGACGACTACTGCCTCGAGCACTTCGGGCGCCCGGCTCTCGAGGTGATGAGCGAGATGGGGATGCTCGACGTTCCAAGCATCCTGGCCCATTGCAACACCGTGCCCGTCGAGCAGCTACCTCTGCTCGCGGGAACCCGGGCGGCTATGACGGTGATCCCGTCGGTCGCCATGATGAGCGGCGCCCCGGCCGCACCCGTGCGGGCCGCTCTCGACGCCGGAGTCACCGTGGCGCTCGGCACCGACAACGTCTGCAACAACACCAATTCCGACCTCTTCGAGGAGATGCGGACGCTCGGCAAGCTCGCGGCCTTCGACTCGCACGTGCCCGACCAGGTGACCGCGGCTGAGATCCTCGCCATCGCCACCACCGGAGGCCAGCGCGCGATCGACGGCGGTGAGCTCGACGGGATGCTGGTCGCCGGGGCGGTGGCAGATCTCATCGCCGTGCCCGTGCGCGACATCTCCCGGGGCCCGGTCGGCGCGCAGTCGCTCGAGAGCGCCCTGGTCTACTGCACATCCGGCGCATCCGTGACCCACTCGATGGTTGACGGGAACTGGCTGATGCGCGATTCGACGGTGCTGACACTCGATGTCGGCGGGTCGCTGGCCCGCCAGCAGGCCGACTACGACACCCTGATCGCGAGGATGCACGCCGGCACCGCAATCGCCGGCGCGGGAAAGGACCAGTGATGGACGCCAAGGAGAGGCGCACGCTCATCGAGGAGCGCGTCATCCGCAGCGGCGAGGTGTCGTTCGGCGAGCTCGCGGAGGTTTTCGGGGTGAGCGAGATGACGATCCGACGGGACATCGAGGTGCTCCAGACCGATGGCGTGCTACGCCGGGTCTCGGGCGGAGCGATCTCGCTCGGCGGCACGGCCTTCGAGCCGAGCTATGACCTGCGCGCCGGTCAGGCCGTGGACAGCAAGGCGCACATCGCCGAAGAGGTGGTGAGCCTGCTCCGGCGCGGTGAAACCGTGGTGCTCGACAGCGGCAGCACGGTGGCTTCGGTCGCGCGGGCCATCCGGGGGCGCGGACTCGGCCTGACGGTGATCACGCCGAGCATCACCGTGGCGACCACCCTCGCCGATGAGCCGGACACGCAGGTGATCCTCACCGGTGGCACCGTGCGGCCGGGTGAACTGAGCCTGATCGGAGCGGATGCTGAGCGAACCTTCGCCCGCTACAACTGCGACACCTTCGTGATCGGCGTGGCCGGCGTCGACGCCGAGCGCGGACTCACCGAGTACCACCCGCAGGAGGCCAGCGTGAAGCAGGCAGCGATGGATGCCTCGACTCGCGTGATCGTCGGCGTCGACGCCGCGAAGCTCGGCCGCGTGCACCTCGTGAACATCGCCCCGCTGGCGTCGGTCACGGCGATCGTGACCGACGGCCCCGAAGACCACCCGACGATCGTCGCCGCGCGAGCCGGCGGGGTCGAGGTCGTCGTCGTTCCCCCTCCGGCCGTTCAGACGGCCGGTTCGTTCCAGGTACCAGGAGAAATCGCATGACACGCTTCGCAACCATCTTCCCCGGCGTCGACAAGCCGCTGATCGCGATGGCCCACCTTCCGGCCCTGCCCGGCACGCCGCTCTACGACGCGGCGGCCGGCGTGCAGGGCATGGTCGACCAGGTGCACTCCGACGTCGCGCTGCTCGTCGAAGCCGGGTTCGACGCCGTGATGTTCTGCAACGAGAACGACCGCCCCTACGAGCTGCGCGGCGGGCCGGAGTCGGCCGCGGTGATGGCCCGGGTGGTCACCGAGTGCCGGCCCGACGGCATCCCGTTCGGCGTCGACTTCCTCTGGGACCCACGGATCGCCCTGGCGGTGGCGGTCGCCACCGGGGCGAGCTTCCTGCGCGAAGTCACCGGGGGAGTGTGGGAGTCCGACATGGGGCTGTGGAACACGGATTCGGCCGCCCTGCTGCGGGAGCGACGACGCCTCGAGTCCGACGTCGCCATACTCGTGAACATCGCCCCCGAGTTCGCCTCGCCGATCGGAACCCGCTCCTTTCCGCAGATCGCGCACTCCACCGTGGTCTCGAGCCTCGCCGATGCCATCCTGGTCTCCGGTCCGATGGCCGGTGCAGGCCCGTCGGTCGACGTGCTGCGCTCGGTGCGGGAGGCCGTCGACCCCGCCGTGCCCGTCATCCTCAACACCGGCGCCCGTGCCGAGACGATCGCGGGCATGCTCGAGCTGGCCGACGGCTGCATCGTGGGCTCCTCGCTGAAGGTGGACGGCTACACCTGGAACCCGGTCGACCCCGACCGTGCCCGTCGTTTCGTCGACGCGGCGAAGGGCTGACGTGACCGGGGTCACCATCGGGCTCGACCTCGGCACCACGAGCGTGAAAGGTGTTCTCCTGCACCCGGACGAGGGGATCCTCGCCTCAGCAGGACGGACGAACCGGCTGTCGTCGCCGCATGCCGGCTGGGCGGAGGCCTCGCCCAGCCAGTGGCGCGAGAACGCCCTGTCGATCATCGCCGAGCTGGCCGCCGTGGCGGCCCGGTCGGCTCACACGGTGACAGCCGTCGGGACGTCGGGAATGGTCCCCGCGGTGGTCGCCATCGGGGGCAACGGCGAGCCGACGCGGCCGGCGATCCTGCAGAACGACTCGCGGGCGCACCACGAAGTGGCGGAGATGGCGCGACTGCTGGAGACGAAGCATCCGCTCGAGCGCACCGGATCGCCGGTGACGCAGCAGTCGGTCGGCCCGACAGCCCTGTGGCTCGAGCGACACGAGCCCGAGGTGTGGCACCGCACGAGCCTGATCGTGGGTTCGTACGACTGGCTGCTGATGGCACTGGGGGCCGAGGCGCACGTGGAGCGCAACTGGGCGATCGAGTCGGGACTGTTCGATCTCGCCGCGGCGGAGTTCGAGCCCGCGATCACGGCCGGTCATCTCCAGGGCCGGCTGGCACCGGCAGTCTCCTCCGGCACCGTCGTCGGCACGATGAGTTCCGCGCTCGCCGCGGCGTGCGGACTGACCGGCGAGGTGTCGCTCGTTGTCGGCGGGGCGGACCACGTGCTCTCCGCCGTCGGCGCCGGTCTCGCGACCGGGGGCGATTGGCTGGTGAAGCTGGGCGGCGCGGGAGACATCCTCGCGGTGTCCGGAACACCCGTGGTCGACGAGCGCTTCTATCTCGACGCTCATCCGGTGCCTGGGCTCTGGCTGCCCAACGGCTGCATGGCCACCAGCGGCAGTCTGGTGCGGTGGATGCAGGATGTGCTGCAGGAAGACGACCTCGCGGCGCTCGACGCGCGGGCCGCGTCGCGCCCTGCGGCCGAGGTGCTCTGCCTGCCGTACTTCCTCGGCGAGAAGTCGCCGCTGAACGACCCGGAACTGCGCGGTGTCTTCGCGGGCCTCCACCTCGGCACCGACCGGTACGACCTCTACCGCGCGGTTCTCGAAGGGGTGGCCTTCGGCTTCCGCCACAACGCCGAGGCACTTCGTTCGGCGGGGGTGCCGCTGGATGCCGCGACGGTATCCGACGGTGGGGCGAATTCGATGCTGTGGAAGCGCATCCATGCGAGCGTGCTCGCGACGCCCCTCCGCACGCTGCGGCACCATCCCGGAGCATCCCTCGGAGCGGCAGTGGCCGCGGCGATCGGCGTCGGAGATCTGCCTGGCTGGCAGGCGATGGCGCGGTTCGTGCTGCCCGGCGTCACCGTCGACCCGGAGCCCCAGCTCGTCGACCGCTACGACGAGGCCTACGCTCTCTGGCGCCAGCTCGGCGATTCGACTGGCGCTGTCATGCACGCGCTGTCCCGGCGCCGCTGACAACGCGCTCACCGGCACCGAGTTCGGCGGCACCGACATCGGGCCCGCGCGGCGGGGTTAGTGTTGTGAAGGTGATGCGTCCAACCATCGCAACGGTCGGAGAGCTGCGTGCCTCGGGGCACCAGCAGAAGACGCTGCGCACAGAGATCCGCGACAACCTGCTCGACGCCCTCCGTGAGGGGCGCGACCCCTGGCCGGGGCTGCACGGCTTCGAGACCACCGTCATCCCGCAACTCGAACGCGCGCTCATCGCCGGGCACGACATCGTGCTGCTCGGGGAGCGCGGGCAGGGCAAGACCCGCCTGCTGCGCACGATGAGCGGCCTGCTCGACGAGTGGTCGCCGGTGCTCGGCGGCTCCGAGCTCGGTGAGCACCCCTACGAGCCGATCACCTCGGTGAGCAAGCGGCGCGCGGCCGAACTCGGCGACTACCTGCCGGTGGAGTGGCGGCATCGCGACGAGCGTTACTTCGAGAAGCTCGCCACGCCCGACACGAGCGTGGCCGACCTCATCGGCGACGTCGACCCGATGAAGGTGGCCGAGGGGCGCAGCCTGGGTGACCCGGAGACGATCCACTTCGGGCTGATCCCGCGCAGCCATCGGGGCATCGTGGCCATCAACGAGTTGCCCGACCTCGCCGAGCGCATCCAGGTGGCCATGCTCAACGTGATGGAGGAGCGCGACATCCAGATCCGCGGCTACGTGCTGCGACTGCCACTCGACGTGCTCGTGATGGCGAGCGCCAACCCCGAGGACTACACCAACCGCGGCCGCATCATCACACCGCTGAAAGACCGCTTCGGCGCCGAGATCCGCACCCACTACCCGACCGAGCTGGTCGACGAGGTGGCCGTCATCCGGCAGGAGGCCGAACTCGTCTCCCACGTTCCCGACTACCTGATCGAGATTCTCGCCCGCTTCACCCGGGCGCTGCGCGAATCGAGCGCGGTCGACCAGCGCAGCGGCGTGAGCGCCCGGTTCGCCATCGCCGGCGCCGAGACCATCGCCGCAGCGGCCCTGCACCGGGCGACGCGGCAGGGAGAGCCGGATGCCGTGGCCCGGCCGATCGACCTGGAGACCGCTGTCGACGTGCTCGGCGGCAAGATCGAGTTCGAGTCGGGCGAGGAAGGGCGCGAGGACGAGATTCTCGAGCACCTGCTGCGCACCGCCACCGCCGAGACGGTGCGCGCGCACTTCCGGGGCATCGACTTCGGCGTGCTCGTCGACGCGCTCGAGAGCGGCGTCATGGTGACGACCGGCGAACAGGTCGCCGCACGCGACTTCCTCGCCGGCCTGCCCTCGCTCGGCGAGTCGGAGCTCTACGACGAGGTGACCGAGCGGCTCGGCGCGACCAACGACGGTGAGCGGGCCGGGGCCATCGAGCTCGCTCTCGAGGGGCTCTACCTCTCGCGCAAGATCAGCAAGGAGATCGGCGGAGGCGAGGCCATCTATGGCTAGGGCCAACCGCCGGCTCACGCGCGGGTCGCGCTACGGGCGGTATGTCGACGGGCCCGACCCGCTGGCACCGCCGGTCGACCTCGCCGAAGCGCTCGACGCGATCGGCGAAGACGTGATGGCGGGCTACACGCCCGAACGCGCGATGCGGGAGTTCCTGCGCCGCGGCGGCCGCGACCAGGCCGGGCTCGACGACCTGGCCCGCCGGGTGGCCGAGCGGCGGCGCGAACTCGCCCAGAAGCACAACCTCGACGGCACCCTGCAGGAGATCAAGGAACTGCTCGACCGGGCCGTGCTCGCCGAACGCAAACAGCTCGCCCGCGACGCGATGATGGACGAAGGCGACCGCGCGCTCGCCGAACTGCAGCTCGGCAATCTGCCCGCCTCGACCGCCGCCGCGGTGAGCGAGCTCAACGGCTACGACTGGAAGAGCGCCGACGCGCGCGCCGACTTCGAGAAGATCAAAGACCTGCTCGGCCGCGAGATGCTCGACCAGCGGTTCGCGGGCCTCAAGAACGCCCTCGAGAACGCCACCGATGACGACCGTCAGGCGATCAACGAGATGCTCGGCGACCTCAACCAGCTGCTCGACGACCACCGCCAGGGCCTGGACACCCAGGAGCAGTTCGACGAGTTCATGGCCAAGCACGGCGACTACTTTCCCGAGCAGCCGGCCGACATCGACGAACTGCTCGACACCCTGGCCCAGCGGGCCGCCGCGGCGCAGCGCATGCGCAACTCGATGACGCCCGAGCAGCGGGCCGAACTCGACGCGCTCGCCCAGCAGGCCTTCGGGTCGCCCGAGCTGATGCAGTCGCTCGCCCAGCTCGACGGCAACCTGCGGTCGTTGCGGCCCGGCGAGGACTGGAGCGGCTCGGAGAACATGAACGGCGACGAGGGCCTCGGCCTCGGCGACGGCACCGGCGTGTTCCAGGACATCGCCGACCTCGATGAGCTCGCCGAGCAACTGTCGCAGTCGTACAGCGGTTCGCACCTCGACGACCTCGACCTCGACAAGCTCACACGCCAGCTCGGTGGCGAGGCCGCCGTCGACGCCCGCACCCTGCAGCAGCTCGAGAAGGCGCTGCGCGACTCCGGCACCATCAAGCGCGGCTCCGACGGCCAGCTCAAGATGACCCCCAAGGCCATGCGCCAGCTCGGCAAGGCGTTGCTGCGGGATGTCGCCCAGCGACTGTCGGGCCGTCAGGGCGCCCGAGACCTGCGTCAGGCCGGCGCCGCGGGCGACCGTTCCGGGGCCACCCGCGAGTGGGCGTTCGGCGACACCGAGCCATGGGACGTCACCCGCACCATCACCAACGCACTGACCCGCACGGCGGGCGAGCGTGCCCAGGCGCAGACAGCGGTGGGCAGCGGCGAGCCCGGGGGAGCGCTCGGCGGCGGCATCCGGATCGAGATCGGCGACGTGGAGGTGCAGGAGACCGAGGCCCGCACCCAGGCCTGCGTGGCTCTTCTCGTCGACACCTCGTTCTCGATGGCGATGGATGGCCGCTGGGTGCCGATGAAACGCACGGCCCTCGCCCTGCACACCCTCATCACGAGCCGGTTCCGCGGCGACGACCTGCAGTTGATCGGCTTCGGGCGGCACGCCGAGGTGATGGACATCGAGCATCTCGTGGGCCTGGATGCCATGTGGGACAAGGGCACGAACCTGCACCACGCGCTGCTCTTGGCGAACCGGCACTTCCGCAAGCATCCGAATGCCCAGCCCGTGCTGCTGATCGTGACCGACGGCGAACCGACCTCTCACCTCGAGCCCAACGGCGAGATCTACTTCACCTACCCGCCCGACCCGGTTACCATCGCGTACGCGGTGCGCGAGCTCGACAACTCCATGCGCCTCGGCGCCCACACGACCTTCTTCCGGCTGGGCGAAGACCCGGGGCTCGCCCGGTTCATCGACTCGATGGCGCGGCGGGTGGGCGGCACGGTCGTGGCACCCGAGGCCGACGACCTCGGCGCGGCGGTGGTGGGGTCGTATCTCGGGTCGCGGCAGAGCGGCGGAAGCGGCGGCACCGGTGGGGCGAACGGGTTCGACGGGATGTTCGGCCGCGGCTGGGGCTCCTGGACCGGCTGAGCGCGCCGGCGCTTCAGGCCAGGAATTCAGTTCGGCCCAGAACAGTTCGGCCCAGAACAGTCCGGCTCAGAACAGCGGCCACGGCACCGCCGGCATCTCGCCGCGCGGGGCCGGGAACACCCGCTGGGCGCGCAGCCGGTCGAGGCGGGTCACGAAGGTGGCGATCTCGGCCCCGGTGAGGTAGCCGGCGAGGGTGGCGCCGAGATCGGCGTCGAGCCGGGCGCGCACCCGATCGAGGCCGTCGACCTCGTCGTCGGTGAGTTCTTCGCCCAGCCACCCCCAGAGCACCGTGCGCAGCTTGTGCTCGACATGGAAGGTGAGCCCGTGGTCGACGCCGTGCCGGTGGCCGTCGGGCATGGCCAGCACGTGGCCGCCCTTGCGGTCAGCGTTGTTCACCACCACGTCGAACACCGCCATGCGGCGCAGCGCCGGCGTGTCTTCGTGGATGAGCGCCACCTCGCGACCCTCGTCGTCGTAGCCGTCGAAGACGTGCCGCCAGCCCTCGTCGGGTAGCTCGGTGGCCACGACCAGGTCGACGGTGTCGTGCTCGAGGTCGGAATCCTGCCAGAGCTGCACCATGCCGGGGCCGAGGGGCCCGTCGCGGAGCCAGGTGCGGGGCACGACGTTCCAGCCGAAGGCCTCCGACACGAGGTAGGCCGCCACCTCACGGTGGGCGAGGTCGCCGTCGGGGAAGTCCCACAGCGGTTTCTCGCCGGCGATGGGCTTGTAGACCACGGCCGTCTCGCCGATGTGGGCGAGGAAGGTGGCGTTCGAGGCCGCGGCGATGCGCCCGGTGAGTTCGAGCTCGGCGTGCTGCAGCTCACCGTCGCCGTCGCCGTGCCCGCTGGTCGTCACAGATCGTCGGGTGACGCGCAGATGTGGCCGTCGGCATCCATCGGGTTGCCGCAGAGAGGGCACAGGGGCCGGCCCGCGCCCACGATCTCGCGGGTGCGCTTGGCGAAGGCGCGCGCGGCGCCCACCGGCAGCCGCACGAGCAGCATCTCGGCCGGTTCGACCTCGAGCTCGTCGAGCTCTGCGAGGTCGTCGACGTCGTCGGCATCGACGATGACGAGCGGGTAGGCCTCGATCACCACCTGAGCGGTGGTCGGATCCCAGCCCAGGCCGATCGCGCCCGTGCGGAACTCCTCATCGACCGGCTGCTCGAGCGGCTCGTTGTCGACGAGCTCGACGGGGGTGACGGCGGGCACGCTGAACTGGTTGCCCTCGTTGACCATCAGTTCGTCGAGGATCTCGTCGATCTTCTCGGCGAGCAGGGCCGACTGCTCCTTCTCGAGGGCGGCGCTGACGATCTGGCTGCCCGAGCGCACCTGCAGGTAGAACGTGCGCTCGCCGGGCAGGCCGATCGTGCCGACCACGACCCGGTCGGGCCAGTCGAACGCGTGAACGATAGTGGGCATGGTCACATTTTAGGAGGGCGAACCGGATGTCGCCTGCGGACCGGCCCCTCCACCCACCGGGGCATCGCCCGCGCGCGCGGCCGACGCGAGCCAGGCGAGGTCGCCGGAGTCGGTGTTGGTGGCCACGACATCGGGCCGGGCCGCGCCGTAGCGCACGATCGACACGGATGCCGGCCCCACGCTGATGCGCTGGAACAGGTCGAGGTGCATGCCGAGGGCGTCGGCGAGGATCGACTTGATGACGTCGCCGTGACTGACCGCCACCCACGCGGCACCCGGCCCGTGCTCGGCCTCGAACCGCGCGTCGTGCCGCCGGATGGACGACACCGCGCGTGCCTGCATCGCCGCGAGCGACTCGCCGCCCGGGAACTCGGCGGCCGACGGCTGCTGCTGCACCACCGACCACAGCTGTTCCTTCGACAGCTCGGCGAGCGAGCGGCCCTGCCACTGCCCGTAGTCGCACTCGGTCAGCCCGCGGTCGATCGGCGTCGCGGGAGAACCGGCCTGCCGGTCGAGGATGGCGCGGGCGGTCTGCCGGCAGCGCTCGAGCGGGCTCGAGACCACGGCCACGAGGGGCACGACGGCCAGGCGCTGAGCGGTGCGGGCCGCCTGCTCGCGACCGACGGCGTCGAGCCGCACGCCGGCGGCACGGCCCGCGAGGATGCCGGCGGTGTTGGCGGCGGTGCGTCCGTGCCGCACGAGGATGACAGTGGCCATGCTGCAAGCCTAGACAGCGAGCGACGACCCGGAGTTCGGGCCCGGTCGAGCGGGAGCGGCGGCATCCGTGTCAGGATCGGATATGACCGACCGCCTGATGCTGCTCGACACGGCCTCGCTGTACTTCCGCGCCTTCTACGGGGTGCCCGATTCGATCCGCCGCCCCGACGGCACGCCCGTGAACGCGGTGCGCGGCCTGCTCGACATGATCGCGCGGCTCGTGACCGACTACGAGGCGACGTCGCTCGTGGCCTGCTGGGACGACGACTGGCGGCCGCAATGGCGGGTCGACCTCATTCCGAGCTACAAGGCGCACCGGGTGGCCGAGGTCGTGCCGGGCGGCAGCGACATCGAGGTGGTGCCCGACCCGCTCGAGGCGCAGATCCCGATGATCCGGCACACGCTCGGGCTCGCCGGTATCGCGATCGTGGGCGCACCCGAGCACGAGGCCGACGACGTGATCGGCACCTACGCCACGGGCGCGAAGCTGCCGGTCGACGTGGTGACGGGTGATCGCGACCTGTTCCAGCTCGTCGACGACGCCCACCACGTGCGGGTGATCTACACGGCGCGGGGCATGAAGAACCTCGAGGTGCTGACCGACGCGGTGGTGGTGGGTAAATACCGCGTGGTGCCCGAGCAGTACGCCGACTACGCCACCCTGCGCGGCGACACCTCCGACGGGCTGCCCGGCGTGGCGGGAATCGGTGAGAAGACGGCGGCCTCGCTGCTCGGTGAGCACGGCACCCTCGACGGGCTGCTCGCCGCGGCCGACGACCCCGACGGCGGGGTGTCGCCCTCGGTCGCGGCGAAGCTGGCCGCGGCCGCCGACTACCTGGCGGTGGCCCCCACGGTGGTGAAGGTCGTGCGCGACCTCGACCTGCCGTCGCTGGAGGAGGCCGGAGCGCGGCTGCACCCGGTGGTGGGCGACGAGCGGGCCGAGCTCGAACGGCTCGCCACCGAGTGGAACCTCGGCGGCGCGGTGGGGCGGCTGCTCGCCGCGCTCGACAAGCTCGCCTAGGTCTGCCGGGTGCTCCCGGTCTTCGCCGTGCTGCCGGTCTTCGCTGCGCTCTTCGCCCCGTTCTTCTCGTTCTTCTTCTCCGCCCGAACCGATCGGCGGCCCGCCTTCTCGGCCGCGTATTCGCTCTTCAGGATGCCGCGGGTCTCATTCGTGGGCCCCAGGACGGGCCGCAACCACTCGGCGTCGGGGTTGGCGTCGACGAGCAGCATCTTGCCCAGCAGCGTCAGCGGCACCGCGAGGATGGCGCCGATCGGGCCGATGATGACGGCCCAGAGCAGCACCGAGAAGAAGGTGACGGTCTGGCTGAGCGACACCGCCTGCCCGACGACCCGCGGCTGGATGATGGACTGCACCACCGCATTGATGACCCCGTAGACGATCACGATGGCGATGACGGTGGGCCAGCCGCCGATGAGGAAGCCGAAGATGATCGGCGGGATGATGGCGAAGAAGTAGCCGATGTTGGGCACGAAGCTCAGCAGAAAGGCGAGCAGCCCCCAGAGCAGTGCCGCCGGCACCTGCAGGATGAGCAGCGCGATGGTGTTGAGGGCGCCCTGCGCGATGCCGAGCACGGTCGTGACCACCATGTAGCGCCGCACGTTCGAGGTGTAGGAGGTGATGGCCGTGACCAGCTGCGGGCGGCGCTCGCGCAGCTGGCCGAGGATGGTGTGGGCGTAGACGGCGTCGGCGGCCATCAAGATCATCATGGTGAGCACGATCACCAGGGCGCCCGTGATGCCCGCCACGCTGCCGATCGCGGCCGAGACCGCGGCGACCACGCGGCCGGGGTCGATTCCGGCGACGATCGCCTGGATCTGCGCCTGATCGATGCCGAGCGACGTGAGGCCGGCGGCGATGGTCTGCCCGACCTGCTGGAACTGGTCGGCGTAGCCCGGCAGCATCGCCGCGAACTGGGCGAACGCGATCAGGATCGTGTAGGTGAACGCCGCGAGCAGCCCGAACACCACGAGGATCACGGCGCCCGTCGCGAGGCCGCGCGGAACGCCGACCTTCTCGAGCGCGGTGCGCACGGGGCTCGCGCAGATGGTGAGGATCAGTGTCAGCAGCACCGGGGCCAGGATGCCGCGCAGCCCGCTGATGCCGATGCCGACGACGACCGCCGCCGCCAGGCCGACCAGGATGGTGACGCCCCGAGGGTAGTGCGGGCGTGATTCGCTGCTGTCGGTCATGGGCACTCCCACTCGGTCACGTGTGCCCACCGTAGGAGCCCGGGCGGGCGGTGTCGTCATCCCTTTGGGGTGATGCAGTGCGGCGAGGGCCGTCGCTACCGTGGACCATGACCGATGTGCTCTTCGCGAACCTCGTCTGGATCGTCGTCATCGCGGCCGATCTGGCCATCCGCATCGCGGCGCTGATCGTGGTGCCCAAGCGGCGCAAGCCGACCGCTGCGATGGCGTGGCTGCTCGCCATCTTCCTCATTCCGTTCATCGGCGTGCTGCTGTTTCTCGTGATCGGCCGCACGAAGCTCCCGCGCAAGCGCCTCGAGCTGCAGAAGGCGGTCGACGCCATGATCGAAGAGGGCGCCGAGGGCCTCGACCTCGCGCCGCGGCGCGCGTCGTGGCCCACGTGGTTCGACCGGCTGGTGACCCAGAACCAGCGGCTCACCGGCATCCCGCCCGCCGACGGCAACCGGGCGACGCTGCACCCCGACTACGAGGGCGCCATCGCCGCGATGACCGCCGAGATCGAGGGGGCGACCCGGTTCGTGCACGTGGAGTACTTCATCGTGTCGTTCGACGCCACGACGGCCGGGTTCTTCGCGGCCCTCGAGCGGGCGGTGCAGCGCGGTGTCACCGTTCGGCTGCTCGCCGACCACCTCTCGTCGGTGCGGGCCGCGCACAGCAAGCAGACCTTCGCCGAGCTCGACCGCATCGGGGTGACCTGGGCGTTCATGCTGCCGCTTCGGCCGCTGAAGGGGCAGCTTCGGCGCCCCGATCTGCGCAACCACCGCAAACTCGTCGTCGTCGACGGCCGCGTGGCGTTCATGGGGTCGCAGAACCTCATCGACCGCACCTACAACTCGAAGAAGAACCTCGCCCGCGGCCTCAAGTGGCAGGAGCTCGTGACCCGGCTCACGGGCCCGGTGGTGACGAGCGTCAACGCGGTGTTCCTCGGCGACTGGTTCAGCGAGACGGGGGAGCGCATCCTCGACGAGAACGTTCCGGCCGGTCTGGTCGCCCGCGACGACGGGCCCGACGCGCTCGAGTGCCAGCTCGTGCCGAGTGGGCCGAGCTACGAGTTCGAGAACAACCTGCGGCTGTTCCTCGCCCTCATCTACGCGGCCGAGCGACGGGTCATCATCACGAGCCCCTACTTCGTGCCCGACGAGGCGATGATGTACGCCATCACGGCGGCGTGCCAGCGCGGGCTCGAGGTGCAGCTGTTCGTGTCGGAGATCGGCGATCAGGGCCCCGTGTTCCACGCCCAGCGGTCGTACTACGGCGAGCTGCTCGAGGCGGGCGTGCGCATCTTCCAGTACCCGGCGCCGTTCATCCTGCACGCGAAGCACCTCTCGATCGACGACGACGTGGCGGTGATCGGGTCGAGCAACATGGACATCCGGTCGTTCGCCCTCGACCTCGAGATCTCGCTGCTGGTGCGCGGCGCGTCGTTCGTGGCCGGGATGCGGCAGGTCGAGCAGCACTACCGCGACGTCGGGCGCGAACTCACCCTCGCCGAGTGGCAGCGGGAGCCGCTGCGGCGAACCGTGTTCGACGGTCTCGCCCGGCTGACCTCCGCACTGGAGTGACGAAGCGGATGCCGCGGCACACCCGCCGGGCAGATCACCCGAACGGGATGACGACACGACGCGCGACCACGACGAGACTCGGGGCGCGGCACTCGGGCGACGCGGCTCGGGCCGGCGACCGGAGGATGTGATGGCGACGAAGACGGCGGCCGAGAGCGGAGCGCCGGAGCCGGGCGGCCGGGCGGCGCAGACGGGTGCACGAGCGCGCGACGACGGCGTGCCCCTCTCGCGCGGCAACGCCGAGCGCCGGGAGGCGGGTCGCGCGGCCCGCACGCTCTCGCGCCGGCGCGCGCACGCCGAGTGGGATGCCGTCGGCGACCGAGCCGACGTCGTGGACATCCTCGAACGCCAGGCCGAGTCGCGGGTGCCGTCGCTCGTGCCGGTGCGCCACGGCCGCATGCTCGCCTCACCGTTCGCGTTCTACCGTGGCGGAGCGGCGGTCATGGCGGCCGACCTGGCCGCGTCGCCCGACTCCGGTGTCATGACGCAGCTCTGCGGCGACGCCCACCTCGCGAACTTCGGTCTCTTCAAGACGCCCGAGCGGGCGCTGATCTTCGACCTCAACGACTTCGACGAGACCGCTCGCGGCCCGTTCGAATGGGACGTCAAGCGGCTCGCGGCGAGCTTCGAGATCGCCACCCGCTACCGCGGTTTCGGCGACGACGACCGGCGCGCCGCCGTTCTCGCCGCCGTGCGCGCCTATCGCCGCACGATGCGCCGGCTGGCGAAGGGCCGGGTGCTCGACAGCTGGTACGGGCGGCTCGACGAGGGCGACGTGCGCACCCTGCTGCAGAAGGCGAGCGGAGGGAGAGGCAACCGCCGCCCGGCCCGCGAGGCCGAGTCGACGTTCGCGTCGGCTCACGAGCACGACAGCGTGCGCGCCTTCTCGAAACTCGTGCACGAGGTCGACGGGCGGCTGCGGTTCATCTCGGCCCCACCGCTGATCGTGCCGATCGAGGAACTGCCGCCCGAGGAAGGCGGTTTCGGCCCCGACGGCGCCGACGACCGGGTCGCCATTCCCGAGCTGTTGCGGCGCTACCATAGCACGCTGGCGAGCGCGTCGCATCCGCTGCGCGAGTTCACCTACCATCACCTCGCCCGCAAGGTCGTGGGGGTCGGCAGCGTGGGCACGCGCGCCTGGGTGGTGCTGCTGCAGGGCACCGGCTCGGGCGACCCGCTGCTGCTGCAGGCCAAGCAGGCCGAGCGCTCGGTGCTCGAGAGCGGGCCGGAGCCGCCGCTCTACGAGAACAACGGCGAACGGGTGGTGCGCGGTCAGCGGTTGATGCAGGCGGCGAGCGACATCTTCCTCGGCTGGCAGCGCGTGGTGCGCGACGACGGCTCGGAGCGCGACTACTACATCAGGCAGCTGAGCGACGGCAAGGCATCGGTCGACATGGAACGCGCCCGGCCCGCCGGCGCCCTGATCTATGCCCGCCTCTGCGGCGAGACCCTCGCCCGGGCGCACGCCCGCGCCGGCGACCGGCTCGAGATCAGCGCCTACCTGGGCGCGCGAGACGTGTTCGACGAGGCGGTCGCCGACTTCGCCGCCCGCTACGCCGACCAGAACGACGCCGATTTCGAGGCGGTGCGGCAGGCGGCGGCGTCGGGGCGCATCACGGCGAGCGGATGACGCGATGCCCACTGCCTCGGATGGTCGACAAGAGCCCGCCAGCGTGACCCCCGGCCGCCTGCGGCGCCTGTTCGTGACCCCCGAACTCGTGTCGGGAATCGTGCTGGTGAGCGTCGTGGTCGCGGTGGCCGACGAACGCGACGGGGTGTTCGACGTGTTCGCGATCACGCTGCTGAGTGTGCTCGTGTTCTGGTTCACCGAGTTCTTCGCGCACACCGTGGCCGAGCAGCGCGGAGCCGAACGCGGCGACCCGGTGGAGCTGCGCCGCTCGCTGCGCACCGCCTTCGGCAAGTCGCGCGGCTTCTTGTTCGCCGGTGTGCTGCCGACGTTCTTCCTGCTGGTGGGACTCGTCGTGGGCCGCGAGGGAACGGTCGCCTACTGGGTGGCGCTCTGGGTCGGCGTCGCGACCCTGGGGGTCGTGGGCTGGATCGCCTTCGGCGGCCGCGGACTGCCGTGGTACGGCCGGGCGGTGGGGGCTCTCGCCACCGCCCTGCTCGGCGTGCTCGCGGTGCTGTTGAAGATCGTCGTGCACTGAGTGCGCGCGGCTCACCCGGCGTCGACCACCTCGGCATTCCGGGGCAGCCGGCCGGCGCCGCCGTCGAGGGCCCGGAACACGATCGGCAACCCTCGCGCCGCCGCCCAGTCGATGGTGTCGACGGCCTGCACGTGCACGTGCGGCTCGGTGCTGTTGCCCGAGTTGCCGCACCGCCCGAGCGTCTGCCCGATGGCGACGACATCACCCGGCCGCACCACGACGCTGCCGGCTCGAAGGTGGGCGAGCAGCACGAACGGGCCGGCGGGCGTCACCCGGAGCACGACGTGGTTGCCGGCCACCGCCTCGATGCCCGAGCGGATGCGCCGAGTCTGCGTCAACGCATACGGCACCTGGGACAGCAGCGAACGACGGGCCTCGTGGTCGGGTTCGCCGTCGTGGGCCACGGCGACCGTGCCGGCCACCGGCGCCAGAATCGGCGCGCCGAACCCGGTGAAACGCTCGGGCCGTTCGGTGGCCAACGCCGTGCGCCAGGTGGAGGGTGCCGACCGGTCGCGGTCGTCGACGGCCACGAAATCGATGGCGTAGCGGGTGCCATACAGGGCGGTGCCGTGACTCGGCACCCGGTCGGCGGGGCTGTTCTGCACGAGCCAGCGCCCGCGGAACGGGAACGCGAGCAGCAGCGGCCGAGCCCCGCCGGTCATCTCAGTCGCGGTAGCTGCGCGGGGGCCGGTCTTCGCGCTTGGCCGAGTTGCCG
This sequence comes from Herbiconiux daphne, assembly GCF_024979295.1. GTDB lineage: Bacteria > Actinomycetota > Actinomycetes > Actinomycetales > Microbacteriaceae > Herbiconiux > Herbiconiux daphnes. The sequence goes on from NZ_JANLCJ010000013.1 coordinate 39,694, forward strand.
CCCCGATCGGGTCGCAGCTCGATCAGCTTTCCGCTGATGCGGGTGTTCTCGAGGCGGCGCAGCGTGTCGTCGGAGAGGTTCGACGGCAACTCGACCAGCGAGAAGTCGGGCCGGATCTGGATGGCGCCGAAGTCGCCCCGGCCGAGGCCGCCCTCGTTGGCGATCGCGCCGACGATCTGGCGCGGCTCCACCTTCTGGCGCTTGCCGACCGCGATGCGGTAGGTGGTCTTCGGGCCTCCGTCGCCGCGGGGCGCGCGGTCGGGGCGGTCGCCCCGGGCACCGCGGTCGTAGCCGCCCGAGCGCTCGCCGCGGTCGCCGTCGTCGCGTCGCCCGCGGTCGGGCCGATCGCCGCGCGACCGGTCTGCGCGATCGCCGCGGTCGTCGCGGTCGAACCGCTGAGCACGCTCGGCCTCGGGAGAGAGCAGCAGGGGAGTGTCACCCTGCGCCACGACAGCCAGCGCCGCCGCGACATCCGCCTCGGGCACGTCGTGGTGCTCGACGTAATGACCGACGATGTCGCGGAACTGCTGGATCTGCTCGGGATCGGCCAGCGCTGCGGTGATCGAGTCGTCGAAGCGTGCCAGACGCGTGGAGTTGACGTCGTCGACGCTCGGCAGCTTCATCTCGGTGAGGGGCTGACGGGTGGCCTTCTCGATCGAGGTGAGCATGCGGCGCTCGCGCGGCGTCACGAAGCTGATCGCGTCACCCTTGCGGCCCGCGCGACCGGTGCGCCCGATGCGGTGCACGTAGCTCTCGGTGTCGATCGGCAGGTCGAAGTTGACGACGTGGCTGATGCGCTCGACGTCGAGCCCGCGGGCGGCGACATCCGTGGCCACCAAGATGTCGAGCTTGCCCGACTTCAGCTGGTTCACCGTGCGCTCACGTTGCGCCTGCACCACGTCGCCGTTGATGGCCGCCGCGGAGTAGCCGCGGGCGCGCAGCTTCTCGGCGAGGGTCTCGGTCTCGTTCTTGGTGCGGGTGAACACGATCATCGCCTCGAAGTTCTCGACCTCGAGGATGCGGGTGAGCGCGTCGACCTTCTGGGGATAGGACACCACGAGGTAGCGCTGGGTGGTGTTGACCGAGGTGGTGGTCTTGTTCTTGACCGTGATCTCTTCGGGATCGTGCAGGTATTTCTGCGAGATGCGCCGGATCTGCGCCGGCATGGTGGCCGAGAACAGCGCCACCTGCTTGTCGTCGGGCGTGTCGGCGAGGATCGTCTCGACGTCTTCGGCGAAGCCCATCTTGAGCATCTCGTCGGCCTCGTCGAGCACGAGGTACTTGAGTTCTGAGAGGTCGAGGGTGCCCTTGTCGAGGTGGTCCATGATGCGCCCGGGCGTGCCGACGACGATGTGCACCCCGCGCCGAAGCGCCGAGAGCTGCACACCGTAGCCCTGGCCGCCGTAGACGGGCAGCACGTGAACACCCTTCAGGTGCGCGGCATAGCTCTCGAACGCCTCGCAGACCTGCAGCGCCAGTTCGCGGGTGGGGGCGAGCACGAGCGCTTGCGGGGTCTTCTGCGACAGGTCGAGCCGGGAGAGGATGGGCAGCGCGAAGGCCGCGGTCTTGCCGGTGCCGGTCTGGGCCAGGCCCACGACGTCACGGCCGGCGAGCAGGGTGGGGATGGTAGCGGCCTGGATGGCCGACGGTGTCTCGTAGCCGACGTCTTTCAGCGCCTTCAGCACTGCGGAGTCGAGTCCGAGGTCGGAGAAGGTCTGTTCGACCAGGGGAGTCTCGATCTCGCCCGAGTCGGCGGTCGCTGTAGAAGCCATGCCCCAACGGTAGTCCTTCGGCCTGGGAGGGCGCGTCAGCCCAGGTCGAGCACGATGCCCGTGTGCCCGTGCAGCACGCTCGCCGAGCCGGCGGCGATCGCGTCTCGGGCACGGCGGGCGGTGACCGAGGTCGGGTCGATCTCGCCCGAGCTGCCGAGGCCGGTGCCGCGGAACATCGCTCCGGGCCAGATGACGGATGTCACGTTGGCGGTGGGCTCGGGTAGCTCCGCGCCCAGCACGAGGAACTGCTGGGCCAGGTATTGGCCGGTGATCAGGGCAAACACGTCGACCACGCCGGCCCCGGCGCCGATCACCAGGTCGGGCTCGCTCGCGGCGGCCTGATCGATGCGCTCTTCGACCTCGTCGTCGGTCATGGCGCGCAGCTGCTGGAAGACGACGTCGTGACCCTCGGCCCAGGCGCGCACCGCGGTGCTGAGCGTGGTGGTGGCCGAGTCGTCGCCGGCCGAGATCAGCACGACACGGTAGCCGGCGGGTGGCGTGACGGCGTTCCAGGAGCCGGGCTCGGGCGAGATCGTGGCTTCGGGCGTGGGCGAGACGGCACCGAGGAAGCCGTCGTCGAGCGCCGCGATGGGCGCGGAGGCGGCGGCACCCGCGCCCGCCGCACCTGCCGGGTTCGTCACGCCGGTGATCGCCGCGCAGCCCGCCGCGAACACCCCGGCGGCGACGACCGCGGCCGCCGCGGCGAGCAGCACCGCGACACCGCGTGACCGGGGCGACCCGGTCCGTCGGGGCGACCGGGGCGACCCGGGGGTTCTCGTGGGCGCGGTCGACGAACGGATGGCGCGGGGAGACATGACCTCGAGGGTCGCAGGGCCGCGGATCGCGCCGGTGTCGAATCGCCGCCGGCGAGGTGAACGAGAGCCGAACGATCCGGTGCCCTGGTGCGGGGCAGGCACGACAGGCACCGGCGCCGAGTTCGCGCGGGGTTCGCCTGCCCGCTGCCGGTCGTTCACCCGGGTGGGGGAGGTTTCGGGGCGTCGACCGAAGGATCACCATGTTCAACCACCGAAATCACGCCCGCGTCGCTGTCGTCGCTCTCGCACTCGCCGCCGGCGCGGCGGCGGCCTTGCTGCCCACGGCCGCCGCCTCGGCGCACGGATTCTCGTCGACCGTCTACGTCGACGTGACCGCCCCGGCCGACGGGCAGGTGCGCACCGACCTCGACCTCGAATACGACCTGCTCGTGGTGTCGGCCGCCGAGAACGAGAACGACCCCGACCTGTTCACCCAGGGCACCGATCTGTTCGAGACCGGCAGCGAAGCCGTCGCCCTTACCGACCACGCCGACTCGGTGCTGGCCTACATCACCGAGCGACTCACGGTGACAGCGGCCGGCGAGCCGTGCGCCCCCTCGCCGGCCGGCGGCTTCGACGTGCACGACCGCGACGGGGTGCCGTACGCCCGAGTCGCTCTCGACTACGCCTGCCCGGCGATCGCGGGCGACGGGCACGAGGTGCGCAGCGCGCTCTTCCCCGACGCCGAGGGCTATGTCGCCGACACCAAGACGATCGTCACCTACGACCTCGACGACCGGTCGGGCAGCGCGGCGCTCGACGCGGAGCATCCGTCGTTCTCGACCGAGCAGGGCGCGGCCGAGCGCTTCGGCGAGTTCTTCCTGCTGGGCGCCGAGCACCTGCTGACGGGGCTCGACCACATCCTGTTCCTGCTCGCGCTGATCGTGGGTTCGCGGCGACTACGCGACGTGGTGCTCGCCGCCACCACGTTCACCGTGGCCCACTCGGTGACCTTTCTGCTCGCCGCGCTCGGGGTGGTGTCGGTGCCCTCGGCCGTGGTCGAGCCCGTGATCGCCCTGTCGATCGCGGTGGTGGCCGCCTGGTATCTGTGGGGCACCTGGCGTCGCCGCCCGTATGTGTTCACGACCTTCCCGGCGGTGAGGAGCGGCCCGCTCGGCATGGACCGCGCCGACTGGACCCGGCTCGCCGTGGTGTTCTGCTTCGGCCTCGTGCACGGACTCGGTTTCGCCGGAGCCCTCGGCATCGACGAACCGTGGTCGTGGACGCTGCTCTGGTCGTTGCTCGTGTTCAACGTCGGCATCGAGGCGGTGCAACTCGGCATCATCGCCCTCGTCTTCCCCGCCCTGGTGGTGCTGCGACGCAAAGCACCCCGCGCCGGGCTCTGGGTGGGTCTCGCGATCGCCGCCGTCGTCACGGTGGTGGGCCTGATCTGGTTCGTGCAACGCCTGCTCGGCATCGGCTGACGTCGGCTCTTCCCTCGCGGGCCACCGCTCGCCCGCCGGCTATTCACAACTAGTTCACCCGAGGCAACAAACGTGGCCGTGCGCATCCGCGCTTCACCATGAATCTGGAAGGCATCGAGCATTCACATGTCGATCAACCCTGAAATGCAGGCCCGCAAGCCTGTGCACCGCCGCACCCCCGTGCGACTCACGGCAGCGGCCATCAGCCTCGCCGTGATCTTCGGCGGCGGCGTCCTCTCCGCCACCGCGGCCTCGGCCGCCGATGCTCCGCCCTCGGACATCGTGCTCGGAATCGGCGCCGAGGACTCGCAGCGCACCCTCACCTGGTACTCCGGCGCCGACACGGCGCAGGTGGCGCAGGTGGCCCTGGCCTCGAACGTCGTCAACGGCGCGTTCCCGGGCTCGGCCACGAGCGTCGCCGCCACCGGCGGGCAGACCACGAGCGGTGAGTTCAACCGCGTGTCGACCCTCACCGGGCTCGCCGAGAACACCGCCTACGTCTACCGCGTCGGCTCCGAGGGCAACTGGTCGCCCACCTACTCGTTCCGCACGCAGGACTTCGAGGGCGACTTCGACTTCTTGTTCTTCGGCGACCCGCAGATCGGCTCGTCGGGCAACGTGCCCGGAGACGCCGCCGGCTGGACCGACACCGTCAACGTCGCCACCGCCACCTACCCCGACGCCGAGATGCTCTTCTCGGCCGGCGACCAGGTGGAGTCGGCCAGCAACGAAGACCAGTACGCCGCGTTCCTTCAGCCCGACCAGCTGCGCCAGATTCCGTTCGTCGCGACCAACGGAAACCACGACGTCGGCTCGAAGGCCTACGAGCAGCACTTCGCCACGCCCAACACCGACCGCGCGGCGGGCCCGGGCAACGGCACCTCCTCGGGCGGTGACTACTGGTTCATCCACAAGGGTGTGCTGTTCATGGACATCAACTCCAACAGCCGCGACTTCACCTCGCACATCGCCTGGATGCAGAACGTGGTCGCCGAGCACGGCGACGAGGCGACCTGGAAGGTGCTCGCCTTCCACCACTCCATCTACTCGGCCGGCCCGCACGCCACCGACACGGATGTCGCCGACCGCCGCACCAACCTGCCCACCGTCATCTCCGACCTCGGCGTCGACCTCGTGCTGCAGGGCCACGACCACAGCTACGCGCGCAGCTACCTGATGCACAACGGCGAGAAGGCGGATGCCGCCGAGCAGGCCGGCGCCGACTCGGTCGTCGCCGGTCCCGGTGGTGTGCTCTACGTCACCGCGAACTCGTCGTCGGGCTCGAAGTACTACGAGCTGCAGCAGTCGGGCTTCCCGTGGCTGTCGGTGTCGAACCAGGAGCACGTGCGCAACTACACGGCCGTCGAGGTCACGGGCGGCGACATCACCGTCAAGACCCTCCGCAGCCAGGCCAACGGCGACGCGCTGCCCGTGAACAGCGTCGTCGACCAGGTCACCCTGAGCCGCGCCGACGACCCGAACACCGACTCGGAGCAGCTGCAGGTCACCGTGCCGACGACCGCGCCGGGCGAGTTCGTGTGGAGCATCGACGGCACCAACGGTCTCGTCGACCTCGGCACCGCCGTGCAGAGCGGCGACCACTACGCCGCGATCGGCTCGATCAACCCGATCCGCGTCACCGACACCCGCACCGCCGGGCCGGAGTGGGCCATCTCAGCCCAGGTCGGCGACTTCACCTCGGGCGACACGTCGTTCTCGGGCAAGTACCTCGGCTGGAAGCCCGCGGTCATCGAAGCGGGCGGCGACGCCGTCGCCGGCGCCGAGGTGGCGTCGGGCTTCGAGGGCGGCGACGGCCTCTCGGTCGCGTCGACGCTGGGAAACGCGGCCGCCGGCCACGCCAAGGGCTCGGCGAAGCTCGGTGCAGGGCTCGACCTGAACATCCCGGTCGACGTCACCGACGGCACCTACCAGGCGACGCTCACGCTCACCGCGCTCAGCTGATGACGCTGAGCTGATGACACTGAGCTAACCAACCGCACCACCGATCGGGGTGGGCGCCGCCGGGCGCTCACCCCGATCACCCTGTTCCACCTGTTCCACCTGTTCCGCCCCGACCCACCCGTTCCACCCCCGACCCCCGCGCGGCTCCACGCCGAGACGCCGTCGCCGAGCTGCACCGAACACCGAGGATCCCCAGATGAACCTGCGAGCCCACCGCCCCGCGCCCGCCACCCCCGTGGCTGCCACACCCGCGCCTGCCACCCCCGCCTTCCGCTCCGCGCTCGTCGCGGCGCTCGTCGTTCTCGGCCTCGCCGTCGCCCCGGTCGCCTCGGCATCCGCCGCCGACGCCGACGTCACCTGGGGGGTCAGAACCTCGTCGAACGACCAGGGCGCCGACCGCCAGAACTACGACTACGCGGTCGATCCCGGCGGGCAGGTCACCGACGGCCTCATCATCTCCAACCACGACGACGCCCCGCTCGACCTCGACGTCTACGCCGCCGACGGGTTCACCACCACGAGCGGGCAGCTCGACGTCGTCACGCGCGACACCGCATCGACCGAGGTGGGGGCCTGGGTCACGCTCGGCAAGGGCCACGTGCAGGTGCCGGCGGGCGAGTCGGTCGAGGTGCCGTTCACCCTCACCGTGCCCGAGAACGCCACGCCCGGTGACTACGCCGGAGGCGTGCTGACCTCGCTGGCGCAGCCCGGCCAGGAGGAGGGCATCACCGTCGACCGCCGCCTCGGCATCCGCATCCACCTGCGCGTCGGCGGTGAGCTCGCGCCGGCGCTCGCGGTCGAGAACATGCGCGTCGACTACACCGGCACGCTCAACCCGTTCGGCACGGGCGACGCCACCGTGAGCTACACCCTGCACAACACCGGCAACGTGCGGCTGGCCGCCGGTCAGGCCGTCACGCTCACGGGCCCCTTCGGCCTGCTGCCCGTCACGGCCTCGGGCGTCGACGCCGCCCCGGAACTGCTGCCCGGCGAGACCTGGAACGTCACCGTGCCCGTCGCCGGCGTCTTCCCCGCCTTCGTGCTCTCGGCCACCGCCGTCATCACTCCCGAGCGCAGCGGCCAGGATGCCGGCATCGACCTCACCACCGTCGAGGCTGGTGCGAGCACGGCGGCCGTGCCCTGGGCGCTCCTCGTGCTCGTGCTGCTGGTGGCCGCGGCCGTGGTGGGCGCCGTGCTGATCACGCGTCGTCGGCGCCGCCGGCAGAAGAGGGTCGAAGACGCCCGTGTCGCCGAAGCGGTCGAGCAGGCCCTCCGGGAGCGCGAGAGCACGTCGTCGTCGGCGGTCTGATTTTCTCCGGGGGCCGTGCGGGCGCTACCGTGAGCGTGTGACCCACGAGTTCGAAGCACTCCCCGGAAACACCGACGACAGCCGACAGCGCGTGAGCGACGAGGTCGATCGAGACCTGCGCGCCGACGTGCGACTGCTCGGCTCCCTGCTCGGCCGTGTGCTGGTCGAGGCGGGTGGCCACGAACTGCTCGACGACGTGGAGCGCTTGCGCAGCCTCGTCATCCACGCCTACGAGCGCGACAGCGACGCCTCGATCGAAGACGCCGAGGCGCTGGTCGAGTCGTTCACCCCGGAGCGCGCCGAGCAGATCGCCCGGGCGTTCACCGTCTACTTCCACCTCAGCAACCTCGCCGAGGAGCACCACCGGGTGCGCGTGCTGCGCGCCCGTTCGGCCAGGGGCCAGGATGCCGCCGGCACCGACGCCCCCGCGGCCGACTCGCTGCCCGCCGCGATCGAGCGGCTGGTGGGCGAGGTCGGGCCCGACGAGACCGCGGAGCGACTGCAGCGGCTGCGCTTCCACCCCGTGCTCACCGCGCACCCCACCGAGGCCCGGCGGCGCGCCGTGGCGTCGGCGATCAGGCGCATCAGCGAGCTGCTGGCCGAGCGCGACGACGCGGCATCCGGCTCTCTCACCGCCATCGAGAACGAGCGGCTGCTGCTCGAGCAGATCGACGTGCTGTGGCGCACCTCGCCGCTGCGCACCACCCGACCGACACCGCTCGACGAGGTGCGCACGGCGATGGCGATCTTCGACCAGACGCTCTTCCAGGTCGTGCCACGCGTCTACCGCCTGCTCGACGACTGGCTGCTGGGAACGGATGCCGGCGTGGAGCCCGCGCGAGCGCCCGCGTTCATGCGCCTCGGCAGCTGGATCGGCGCCGACCGCGACGGCAACCCGTTCGTCACCGCGAGCGTCACCAAGGCCGCGGCCGCCATCGCGTCGGAGCACGTGCTGCTCGGCCTCGAGCACGCCGCCACCCGCATCGGCCGCACGCTCACCCTTGACGAGGCCGACACCCCGCCCGACGCGGCGCTGCGGCAGCTGGCCGACGAGCAGCGACAGCTGGCCGAGCACATCACCTCGCAGATCGGCACCCGTGCTCCCAACGAGCCGCACCGGCGGGTGCTGCTCGTTATCGCGCTGCGCATCGCGGCCACCCGCACCGGCGACGAGACGCTCGGCTACGGCCGGCCCGACGAACTGCTCGCCGACCTGCGGGTGGTGCAGAAGTCGTTGCGTGCGGGCGGGGCGAACCGCAGCGCGAACGGCGAACTGCAGAACCTGATCTGGCAGGTGGACACCTTCGGCTTCCACCTCGCCGAGCTCGAGGTGCGGCAGCACTCCAAGGTGCACCGGCAGGCCATCGAAGAGGTGCGCGCGGGCGGCGAGCTGGGGGAGATGACGCAGGAGGTGCTCGAGGTCTACCGCACGATCTCCTACCTGCAGGGCCGCTACGGGGTCGACGCCGCGCGCCGCTACATCGTGTCGTTCACCCAGTCGTCGGCCGACATCGCCACCGTCTACGCCCTCGCCGAAGCCGCCCTCGGTTCGGCCGAGGCGGCGCCCGTGCTCGACGCCATCCCTCTGTTCGAGACCTTCGACGACCTGCAGGCGTCGACCACGATCCTCGCCGAGATGATCGAGTTGCCCGCCGTGAAGGCCCGCCTCGCGGCCACCGGCCGGCGCCTGGAGGTGATGCTCGGCTACTCCGACTCGTCGAAAGACGTCGGCCCGGTCTCGGCGACGCTCGCGCTCTATGCCGCGCAGTCGCGCATCGCGGAGTGGGCGGAAGAGAACGACATCGAGCTCACCCTGTTCCACGGCCGTGGCGGAGCCCTCGGCCGCGGTGGTGGCCCGGCCAACGAGGCCGTGCTCGCCCAGCCGCCCGGATCGGTCGACGACCGGTTCAAGCTCACCGAGCAGGGCGAGGTGATCTTCGCGCAATACGGCGACAAGACCATCGCCGCGCGGCACATCGAGCAGATGGCGGCGGCGACCCTGCTGGCGTCGAGCCCGTCGAACGAGAACGCGAACCGCCGTTCGGCCATCGACTTCGCTGAGGTGGCCGCCACCATGGACGAAGCCTCGCGCGATCGCTTCTTCGAGCTCGTGAAGGCCGACGGGTTCGCCCAGTGGTTCGCCCAGGTCACCCCGATGGAGGAGGTCGGCCTGCTCGCGCTCGGGTCGCGGCCCGCTCGCCGCGGGCTCTCGGTCGAGTCGCTCGAAGACCTGCGCGCCATTCCCTGGGTGTTCGCCTGGACCCAGGCCCGCATCAACCTCACCGGCTGGTTCGGGCTCGGCACCGCGCTCGCCGCCGTGGGCGACCTTGCGCAGTTGCAGGATGCCTACGCCCGCTGGCCGCTGTTCACGTCGATGATCGACAACGTCGAGATGTCGCTCGCCAAGACCGACCTGCGCATCGCGGAGCGCTACCTGGCGCTCGGCGACCGCGACGACCTCGCCGCGCTCGTGCTCGACGAGATGGAGCTCACCCGCGAGTGGGTGCGTCGCACGAGCGGGCACCGCGAGATCCTCGACGACCGCCCGGTGCTCCGGCGCGCGGTGCGGTTGCGGAGCCCGTATGTCGACGCCCTCTCGTTGCTGCAGCTGCGGGCCCTGCGCGCGGTGCGTGCATCGGGCAGCACCGACCCCGACGACGCGCCGCACCGCCTGATGCTGCTCGCCGTGAACGGCGTCGCGGCGGGCCTGCAGAACACGGGCTGATCGGGCTGGGCGATCGGCGCAGTGGGCGTGATGCGTTCACTGCGGCGCCAGCGCGGGTCGCACGTCGGCCGCGCTCTCGTCGTGCAATCGATCTCGCCGTGCCCGGTCGCGCCGCTCCTCGAACTGGCGGCAGGCGAGGCATCCACAGTCCAAGAACAGGTGCGGGCCGGCGCACGCTGCAGCGCGGGGGAGGGCCTCGAGTGACGGGTAGTCGCGGAACGAGTACCGCGGCACCGTCGAAAAGTAGCCATCGTCGGTGAACACGACCTGCCCGAGGAGCTCTCGCCCGGCGAACTCGGGACGTGCGCTCAAGCATTCGTCGATGGCGTCGAGCCAACCATCGGGCTCCCAGCGCCTGCTGTGGTCGTGGTAGGCGAGAACGACGTAACGCACCGGTCGGATCGACTGCGACAAGCAGGCGTCGATCTGTTTCAGATAGTCGACGGCATCGTGCTGGACGAACCTCGCGGCGATATCGAGGAAGAGAAGTCTGAGGTCTGAGTCGAGACCGAGTACCCAGAGCGAATGTCTGCTGGTGTCGTCTCGGTGCACGACAGGTTCGATGAGTTGCAGGACGTCATAGCCGGCTTCGATGATCATGCGGCGACGGTACCGGCCTCCGCACGCTCTGAGAGCACGAGAGTCGAACCTGTGGATAACCCGTTCGGAGGCGGCATCCGGGGAGCGCTGGTAATCTGGGGCACTCGGCGCGGGTGGTCCGGGCCGGATGCGGATCAGGACCGCTCAGATGAACTCTCCCTTCGTGCGATCGACCTCCAGCGCCTCGCGCACCCGGCCCCGCCGGGTGAACGGCGTGGTGGTGGTGTGCGCCGGTGCGGCCGTGTTCGCGTTGACCGCGCTGACGGCGCTGGCCCCGCCGCCGCCCACCGGAGCGTTCGCGGCCCAGCAGCTCGCGGCGGAAGGCCAGGCGCAGACCCTCGCCGTGCCGGCGGGAGTCGCCGGCGCGGCGGTGTCGCGCGACGCCTACTCGGCGACCGACGGCCTGCAGACGCTCTCGGCCGGCAGCACGAACCGCGACTGGGCGACGCTCGTGCTCTTCCTGGCCGGCTTTCCCACCACGGAGTCGAACATCACGGTGATGCTGCGCTGGATGCGCCAGGAGAACGGCCCCGACGACTGGTGGCTGCGCAACAACCCGCTCAACAACGGCTGGGGGTCGGGCGGCGGCAGCGGCCTCGGCAGCTACGACAACCTCGTCACGGCCGCCGAGAACGTGGGCAACGCCCTGCACGGCAACTCGGGGTATGCCGCGATCGTGGCCGGCTTCGCCTCATCGGCGCCGACCGAGCAGATCGAGCAGGCCATCTGGGCGTCGCCGTGGGCGAGCAGCCACTACGCGAACGGCAGCCACTGGTCGTACACGCCCGTTCCGGAATACGCGTCACCGCCCGGCACCTGGGGCTAGGCGCTGAGACCGGTCACCGGGGCAGTCGCTGCGACTGGTCGCTGAGGCTAATCGCCGATGCGGCTCAGGATGCGGCCGCCCTTGCGCACCGCGCGCACGAACAGATTGCGCTGCGGCTCCGGGGGCACCTCGGGGGCACCGCCGGCCGGGGCATCCGTTCGCACCAGCACCACCATGGCCTGGTCGAACAGCTCGCCCTGCGGCACCCAGCTCTCGAGGGTGAAACCCGCCTGGCCCCAGACCGACTCGACCCACGGCCGCGGCGCCACGGCCCAGGCGTAGAAGCTGCGTGAGCGCGGGCCGTCGTCGTCGGCCCCTCCGCCGGCGTAGACGAATTCGCCGCGCCGGGCCGCCTCGACGCTGACGACGGCGTCGGGCACCACGAGCGCCAGGCGCTGGGCGAACAGATCGGCCTCGCCGGCGGCGACCGCCGCCTGGGCGCCCGCGACCACCGCGAGGAACTCGTCTTCGAGCACGGTGATGAACACGCGGGAACCCGGATGCGTGACCCGCGCGAACTCCGCGGCCCACTGCCGGTGCGCGTCTTCGGAGAGGTGCGAGAACACGCTGAAGGCGGTGATGGCGTCGAAGGTGCCCTCACGGAAGATCGACGGCGGCCACGGCGCGTTGGTGACGGCGTTCACGCCCGGCAGGGTGCCCTGCAGCAGCACGCTCATCTCGGAGTCGACGTCGCTCGACCAGATCTGGTCGGCCCGGAACCGCCGGAGCAGCATGCGCGTGATGCGGCCCCAGCCCGATCCGAAGTCGAGCACGGTCTGCAGGGCGGCGTCACCGGCGGGCCACTGCTCGAACGCCTTGTCGACGAAACGCTCGGCCTCGGAGTAGGCCGCCAGGTAGCTCGAGCCGACGAACTTCTGCTGGATGCGCGCCGGCGGATTGAGGGGCGCGTGATCGAGCGGATCGGCGATCTGGGGGAGTGCTTCGAGGGTCGGCGCGTCAGCGAGCTGACGCACGAACGGGCTTCCGGTCTCCTCAGTCGCCATGCAGTCCTCCAGTTAGATCGGTGGCGCGCCCATCTTGGCACACTTCCCCTGCGGTGGCCGATGAGTAGTCTCGTCGTAGACGACTCCGCCACTTCTGTAGGAAAGGCCGCCTTCATGACGACCCCGTTCTCGTTCGATTCCCTTCTCACCGTGGTCGTGATCGCGATCGTCGTGGTCATTCTGCTGATCGTGCTGTTCACGCTGCTGCGCGGCATCAAGGTGGCCAAGCCCGACGAGGCCATCATCGTCACCTCCCGGCAGAAACCGGTGAAGGCGGGCCACGCACCACTCGGCCAGACGGCGCTCGAAGAGACCGAGAACGCCGGCCAGCGCGTGGTGTTCGGCTCGCGGGTGTTCGTCAAGCCGATCGTCGAGGCGCACTTCAAGCTCTCGCTGCGCAGCCGCCAGCTGAACGTGCAGGCCACGGCGCAGACGAAGGATGCCATCACCATCAAGGTCAACGCGGTCGCGGTGGTGAAGGTGGGCGGCTCGGAGTCGATGGTGCGCGCGGCCGCCCAGCGCTTCTTGAACCAGCAGGACCAGATCGAGACCTCGACCGAGGAGGTGCTGAGCGGATCGGTGCGCTCGATCGTGGGCCAGCTCACGGTGACCGAGATCATCACCAACCGGCAGGCGCTGCAGGGCCAGGTGCTCGACGCCGTGCGCGAGTCGCTCGACGTGCAGGGTCTGCAGATCGACACGTTGCAGATCAAGGAGATCGACGACGACAACGGCTACATCCGCGACCTCGGGCGTGCCGAGGCCGCGCGCGTGAAGCAGGTCGCCGAGGTGGCCGAGTCGGTCGCCCGCCGCACCTCGGAGGAGGCCCGCATCGAGGCCGACCAGGCCGTGGCCGAGCAGCAGCGCAAGCTCGACCTGCGCAACGCCGAGATCCAGAAGGAGACCGACAAGGCGCGCGCCGAGGCGGCCGCCTCCCGGCCGCTGGCCGAGGCGATCTCGCAGCAGGAGGTCATCGCCCAGCAGGAGATCACCGCCGGCAAGCGCGTGGGCCTGCGCAAACAGGAGCTCGACGCCGAGATCCGTGCCGTGGCTGACGCCGAGGCCTACTCGCTCGAGAAGAAGGCCCAGGCGGATGCCGCGGCCGCGGTGGCCGCCGCGAACGCCGAACGTGATCGCCGCAAGGCCGTGGCCGAGGCGGTCGAGGCCGAGGGCATCGCCGAGCGCAACCGCCGCCGCTCCGCGGCCGAGGCGCTCGAGGCCGAGGGTGTCGCCGAGAAGAACCGCCGCATCGCCGGTGCCGAGGCGCTCAAGGCTGAGGGCGAGGCAGAGGCGAACTCGATCCGCGTGAAGGGTGCCGCCGAAGCGGAGGCCACCAGGGCACAGGCTGACGCCCTCGAGGAGCGCGCCGACGACCTGCTGCGGCAGCAGGTGATCGGCCAGCTGCCCGCCATCGTGCGCGCGGCATCCGAGCCCCTGTCGGCCATCTCGAACATGACCATCATCTCGAGCGACGGCCAGGGCACCGAGCAGGTGAGCGGCAACGTGGCGAGCCAGCTGGCGTCGTCGATGCAGATCGTGAAAGACCTGGTCGGCATCGACATCGCCGAGATCGTGACGGGCCGGGCCACCGGTGCCGCCGCGGGTCAGGCCTTCGCCGAGCAGAGCGGCGGCCGTGCGGCCGGCGCGACGGGCACGAGCGGTTCCGCTGGGTCGGCGCGCCGCAGCACGGCGGTGCGGGCGAGCACACCCCCGGCCGAGTCATGAGCCAGGTCGAGCCGCGCCGGCGGCCGGGTCTCGTGACCTTCGCGGTGGTGCTGATGTACATCGGCGGGGTCGCGCAGGTGGCCCTCGGCATCCTGACCATCTTCTTGCGCTACGCGCCCGGTGCCGAGGCCGACGGGCTCGTGCTGCCGGTGACGCTGTTCGGATCGGGAATGATCTTCTTCGGCCTCTTCGTGGTGGCCCTCGCGTCGGGGGTGGCGCGGGGGAGCCGTGCGGCCCGCGTCGGCGCGACCGTCGTGATGCTGCTCGGGCTCGTGCTCGCCATCGTCGACCTGGTGGTGGCGGCCGACGGCGACTGGTCGGGGGTCGCGGTGCAGACCGTGGCGTCGGCCGCCGTGATCCTGCCGCTCTGGACCGGGCGGGGCCGGCTCTACTTCGCCGCGCGCTGAGGCGTGCGGGGCGTGATCGGGCGAAGGCCCGCCCGCTCGGCGTCGCGACGCGCGATGCGGCGGTGGGCGAACCGCACGATCTCGATCAGGGCGATCGACACCAGTGAGGTGCCGAGCACCAGCAGCGCCGTCGGCAGGGTGGGGTCGACCAGCTGCAGGAAGTCGCGCACGATCGGCACCGTGTAGACGAGCACGAGCCCGACCATCATCGCGCCGATGACGAGCCCCTTGAACCGGGTGACCGGGCGTGACAGCACCACCAGGATCCAGAGTCCGATGATGGTGAGGATGAGGGTCGAGCCGGTGCGGATCTCGGCCTCGGGGATCTCGAGGTTCGCGGCCAGCCGGGCGTAGGAGGCGATGCCGAGCGTGACGGCGACTCCCGCCGGCACGGCGAAGGTGAGCGACCGCCGCAGGAACCCCGGCACGTAGCGCTGCGCGTTCGGGAGCAGGGCGAGGAAGAACGCCGGGATGCCGATGGTGAGCCCGTCGGTGACCGACAGCTGCCGGGGCAGGAACGGGAACGGCAGCAGCAGGATGCCGAACGTGATCGCGAGGAACGTGGCATACGCGGTCTTGGTGAGGAACAGCATCGACACCCGCTCGATGTTCGCGATCACCTGCCGCCCCTCGGCCACCACGCTCGGCAGGTGCGAGAACTTGCCGTCGAGCAGCACCAGCCGCGCCACCGCCTTCGTGGCGGCGGCTCCGGAGTTCATGGCCACGCCGATGTCGGCCTCCTTGATGGCCAGCGCGTCGTTCACGCCGTCCCCGGTCATGGCGACGGTGTGGCCGGCCGCCTTGAGCGCGACGACGATGCGCTTCTTCTGGTCGGGCGTCACCCGGCCGAACACGATGTTCTCGTCGAGCACTCCCAGCAGGTCGTCGTCGACGTCGGGCAGGTCGCGCGCATCGAACCCGTGCGGGGCATCCAGCCCCACCTCGCGCGCGATCGCGGCGACCGTCTGCGGGTTGTCGCCCGAGATGATGCGCACGCCCACGCCCTGGGCCGCGAAGTAGGAGAGGGTCTCGGCGGCATCCGGCCGGATGTTCTCGCGGAAGGTCAGCAGCACCACCGGAACGGCGTCGACGGGCACCGTCTCGTCGGCCGTCGGGCTGCCGTGGGCGAGCACGAGGGTGCGGCGCCCGGTGGCCGCGAGCTCGGCCGCCTGGGCGGCGAGGCGGGCGAGCGCCGGGTCGGCGGAGGCGCCGGCCGGGAACACCATCTCGGGCCCGCCGAGAATCCACATGCCGTCGCCGAACATCACCGCGCTCCACTTGCGTGCCGACGAGAACGGCACCCGGTCGACCGGCTGCTCGGTGCGCGCGCCGCTGAACCGGTCGGCGAGGCTGCGCGCGGTGGCGTTCGCGTCGTTCTGCACGCCGTACCAGGCCAGCACGCCCTCCCAGCCGTCGGCCGGGGTGAGCGGATGCGCCGCGTCGAACACGATGTCGCCCTGGGTCAGCGTGCCGGTCTTGTCGAGGCAGATCAGATCGACGCGGGCCAGCCCTTCGACCGCGGGCAGCTCCTGCACGAGCACCTGCTGGCGGGCGAGCTTGACGGCACCGACGGCGAAGGTGATGCTCGTCATCAGCACGAGCCCGAGCGGCACCATCGCGACGACCGAGGCGATCGTTGCGACGGCCGCGTCACGCCAGGCGCCGCTCTGCCACGCCTCGACCCAGCCGCCCTGGGCGATCATCTGGGCGTTCAGCACGAGCAGCGCGATCGGGCCGATGATCCAGGCCACCCATTTCAGCACGCGGTTGATCGACGAGCGGAGCTCGGATGCCACGAGCGAGAAGCGCTTGGCCTCGGCGGCGAGCGAGTTGGCGAACGAGTCGGCGCCCACCCGGTCGACGGTCGCCGTTCCCTCGCCGCCCACCACGACGGAACCGGAGAGCACGCGGTCGCCCGGGGCCTTCTCGACGGCGTCGGACTCACCGGTGAGCATCGACTCGTCGAGCTGCAGGCCGCGCGAGTCCGCCACGAGGGCGTCGGCCGCCACCTGGTCGCCCGCTCGCAGCACGAGCGTGTCGTCGACCACCACGCCGGCCACGTCGATCTCGGTCTCGGAGCCGTCACGCCGCACCCGCGCGTGCGGGGCGTTCATCAGCGCGAGCCGGTCGAGCGCGCGCTTCGCGCGGTATTCCTGAACGCTGCCGATGACGGCGTTCGCGACTGCGCTGAAGCCGAACAGGGCGTCTTGCCAGCGGCCGATCGCCAGCAGCACCAGGAAGCAGGCGAGGATGATGGCGTTGAAGAGC
Source organism: Herbiconiux daphne (assembly GCF_024979295.1). Lineage (GTDB taxonomy): Bacteria > Actinomycetota > Actinomycetes > Actinomycetales > Microbacteriaceae > Herbiconiux > Herbiconiux daphnes. Next base: position 56,531 of record NZ_JANLCJ010000013.1, read on the forward strand.
GTGAGCACGTTGGCCCGCACGATGCTCCAGACGCTGCGACTGGTGTCTTGCACGAAGGCGTTCGTGCGCCCCTCTGCGACCCGCTCGGCGACTTCGGCCGAACTCAACCCCGACGTCGACACGTGGCTGCCCCCTCTGCTCGGGCTCACTGTAGCAAGTGGGTGGCTCTGTCGCCCGGGGCCTGCTCGCGGTAGCTTGAGCGTATGGCGAGCGAGGCAGTGGTCATCCCGGTCGACGGTGTCAACGGAACCCGCGAGGTGCGGCTGTCGAGCCCCTCGCGCGTGATCTGGCCCGAGCTCGGCATCACGAAGCTCGACCTGGCGAACTACATCATCGCCGTGGGTGACGCGTTCGTGGCCGCGAACGGCGACCGCCCGCTGTCGCTGCAGCGCTTTCCCGGTGGCATCGACGGTGAGCAGTTCTTCTCCAAGAACCCGCCGAAGGGTGCGCCCGACTACGTGCGGGCCGTGTCGGTCGTCTACCCGAGCGCCCGCACGCATCCGCAGCTCGTCATCGACGAACCCGCGGCCGCCGTGTGGGCGGTGCAGATGAACACCGTCGTCTTCCACCCCTGGCCGTCACGTGCCGAGGCCTCCGACTTTCCCGACCAGTTGCGCATCGACCTCGACCCGCAGCCGGGCACCGATTTCGACGACGCCATCCCGGCCGCGCTCGAGCTGCGCACGGTGCTCGACGAGGCCGGCCTGACGGCCTTCATCAAGACCTCGGGCAACCGCGGCCTGCACGTGTTCGCGCCGATCGCGCCGGAGCAGGAGTTCCTCGACGTGCGCCACGCGGTGATCGCGATCGCGCGCGAACTGGAGCGACGGATGCCCGGCGAGGTCACCACGAACTGGTGGAAGGAGGAGCGCGGCGAGCGCATCTTCGTCGACTTCAACCAGGCCAACCGCGACCGCACCATCGCGGGCGCCTACAGCCCGCGCGCCCTCGCGCACGCGGCCGTCTCGTGCCCGATCACCTGGGACGAGCTCGAGACCACCGACCCGAAGCGCTTCACGGTGCTCACCGTGCCCGAACGGCTCGCGACCATAGGTGACCCGTGGGCCGACTTCAACGCCTCTCCCGGCACGATCGACACCGCCCTGGAGTGGTGGCAGCGCGACCTCGAGTCGGGCCTCGGCGAACTGCCGTTCCCGCCCGACTACCCGAAGATGCCGGGCGAGCCGCCCCGGGTGCAGCCGAGCCGGGCGCGCAAGCCCGACTGAGTCGCGGCTAACAGATCGGCGAGACCGAGCGGCGCCTCAGACCAGCACGTCGCTGAGGTCGTAGGCGATCGGCCGGTCGAGCTGGTCGAAGGTGCACGAGCGCGCGTCGCGGTCGGGTCGCCAGCGCTCGAACTGCACGGTGTGCCGAAAGCGCATGCCCTCCATCTGGTCGTAGCGCACCTCGACCACGCGGGTGGGTTCGAGCCGCACGAACGACACGTCTTTGCCCGACGAGAACCGGCTGCGATCGGTCTCGCCGGTCACGACGTCACCCTGGGCGTCGCGCTCCACCAGGGGTGCGAGCTCGTCGATGAGCTCGAGCCGCCGCTTGTCGCTGAACGCCGAGACCCCACCGACGTTCCGCAGCTCACCGTCGTCGCCGTAGAGGCCGAGCAGCAACGACCCGACTCCCTGCCCGCTCTTGTGCACCCGATAGCCCAGCACCACGACGTCGGCCGTGCGGCGGTGCTTGATCTTCTGCATCGTGCGCTTTCCGGGCGCATAGGGTGCGGCGAGCGGTTTCGCGACCACGCCGTCGAGCCCCGCACCCTCGAACTCGACCAGCCAGCGACGGGCGAGCGCGACATCCGTCGTCGTCTGCGACACGTGGATGGGGTCGCCGAGGCCCGCGGCGAGCGTCTCGAGGGCCGCCCGGCGTTCGGCGAAGGGGGCATCGAGCAACGACTCGTCGCCCCGCGCGAGCAGGTCGAACGCGACGAACATCGCCGGGGTCTGCTCGGCGAGCAGCCGGATGCGGCTCTCGGCCGGGTGGATGCGCTGCGAGAGCAGTTCCCAGTCGAGCTTCTCGCCGCCCGGAGCCCCCGAGCGCAGCACGATCTCGCCGTCGAGCACGCACGGCTCGGGCAGCAGACGCGCGAACGCCTCGGTGAGCTCGGGAAAGTAGCGGGTGAGCGGCTTGGCGCCCCGGCTGCCGATCTCGACCGTCTCGCCGTCGAACGACACGATGCCGCGAAAGCCGTCCCACTTGGGCTCGTAGCTCAGGCCGCCCTCGACGCTGTCGGGCTCCGGCACCGATTCCACCGACTTGGCGAGCATGGGCGAGACCGAAGCGACTGCCGAGAGATCCATTCCTCGATCATGCCCCGAACCGCCCTCGCGGCCTAGCAGAAGGCATCGGGGATGAAAAGCTAGACAATCTTGTTACCTGGCACGCGAGAGGCGCCGGGAAAGAGTCTAATGTGGGGCTTATGAATGCCGCCCGTGGCGAATCCGCCTCCAATTACTGGTACTCAGACGACGCCGGCGCTCAAGACGCCGTCTCGGTGCTGCGCGCCCTGCGGCACCTCCGCGTCGCCGAGACCAGCATGCGCACGCGCACCCAGCGGTCGATGGGCATGGGTGAGAACGACATCGTCGCGGTGCGTCACGTCATCCGTGGTCGCCAGGCCGGCAGCTACGTGAGCCCCAAAGACCTCGCCGAGACGCTCAACATCTCGTCGGCCTCCACCACCACGCTGATCGACCGGCTCGAGAAGTCGGGCCACATCGAGCGGCAGCCCCACCCCACCGACCGGCGGGCCCTCATCCTGGTGCCGACGCCGAACGCCGACCGCGACGTGCGGGCCGCGCTCTCGGGGTCGCATGAGCGCATGCTCGAGGTCGCCGAGTCGCTCACCCCCGAAGAGCGCGGCGTCGTCGTGGAGTTCCTCGAACGCATGGCAGCCGCCGTCAGCGGTTAGCCGTCGTTCGTGTCGACATTGGGTCGTTCGTGTCTACATTGAGAAGATGTCGACCGATGATCCGCCCACCCGTCCGAGCCTTCGCGACCTGCTGACCGACAAGTTCGGGCATCTCAGCATCCGGAGCCTGCAGATCATCGTGGTGCTGCTGCTCGCGACCGCGGTGGTGTTCGCGCTCGTGCAGCTGAAGCTCGTGGTCATCCCCGTGCTCATCGCCATCATCCTGGCGGCGGCCGTCAGCCCGGTGGTCGGCTGGCTGACGAGACACCGGATGCCGCGCATCCTCGCCACCTGGATCACCCTCGTGGCCGCGGTCGTCGTGTTCGGCGGCATCGTGACCCTCATCGTGTTCGCGGTGCGCGGTCAGTGGGAGCAACTGGGGCAGTCGGCCAGCGACGGCCTCGACGACCTGCGCGGATTCCTCGCGAACGGCCCCATCCAGATCGACCAGGAACAGCTCGACTCGGCCCGCGACGCGATCGTCGGCTTCCTCACCAGCAGCCAGTTCGGCACGGGCGCGCTCGCCGGCGTCTCCGCCGCCGGTGAGGTCATCACGGGGGCGCTGCTGCTGGTCGTCATCCTGTTCTTCTTCATCAAAGACGGCCCGCGCATCTGGGCGTTCCTGCTCAAGCCGTTCTCGGGCTATCGCCTCGAACGGGGTCAGCGCATCGGCACCACCGCGGTGCGGGTGCTCGGCGGCTACGTGCGCGGAACCGCCGTGATCGCGCTGGTCGACGCCGTGGCGATCGGGGTGGGGCTCGCCATCCTGCAGGTTCCGTTGGCGCTGCCGCTGGCCATCATCGTGTTCATCGGCGCTTTCATCCCGCTGATCGGCGCGACCCTGGCGGGCGTGCTCGCCGCGCTCGTGGCGCTGGTGGCGAACGGGCCGGTCGTGGCGCTGATCGTGGTGGCCATCGTGATCGCGGTCAATCAGCTCGAGGGCGACCTGCTGCAGCCGGTGGTGATGGCGCAGTCGCTCAAGCTGCACCCGCTCGTCATCCTGGTGGCGCTCACGGCCGGCACCATCCTCGGCGGCATCATCGGCGCCGTGTTGTCGGTGCCGATCGCGGCGGTCGCCTGGGCGATCGTCAAGGTGTGGAGCCGCGACCCCGCGGAGGGGCCGTCGCCGGGTGAGGGTGTGGTGGAGCAGAGGCCGGGGGAGGCCGGCGAGAGCGCCGCGGCCGTCGACGTCGCCGAGGGCACGGGCCAGGGGCCCGCGGTCTAGCGCTGCGCTACTTGGCGATCGCGCGGATGGCGAGCGCGAGGCCCGTGCCGACCGCCGCGACGGCGAGACCGGCGATCACGACGGCCTTCTTGTGCTTTCGGGCGCCCTCGATCGGGTCGGCGCGCACGTCGTCGATCACGGTGCGGGTGCGGGCCCCGACATCGATCCGGCGTTCGAGTTCGTGCACCACGTCGTTCAGTTCGGCGCGGGCGTCCCGGATGTCGCTCTGCAACTCGGCGCGGCTGCGCTGCGGCGGTTGCTCGGCCTTCTCCTTCTCTTTCTGAGCCTCTTTCTGCGCCTTCTGCTCGTTCTTCGACAGCGTCGGCTGAACGCCCTTCGCCGTCACGACGCCCTTTGCCACCTCGGTGATCGCGGCAGGCACGCTGAGGGTGTCGCTGTGCGTGGAATCGGACTTGCTCTTAGCGGCCATCGTTCGCCCCTGTCGTGTGTGGTCTGCCCGGAGTCGCGGACGTGCTGGACGTGCTGGACCTTCCCTGGATGCCATCGGAGTCGTTGTCGCTCTTGTCGCCCCTGAGGGTGCGGGCGCCCACCAGCACGACGATGACGGCGATGATCAGCAGCCCCGCGAACACGATCAGCGCCGCGAGCCAGCCCGGCAGCACGAGCGATAGCCCGATGATCGCGGCCGCGATGAACACCGCGAGCGCGAAGAAGCCCACGAACGCCGCGCCGGCGATCAGGCCGGCGCCGATGCCCGCCCGGGCCAGGCGCGCCGTGATCTCTTTCTTCAGCGACTGCAGCTCGTCCTGGAGCAGGCCGACCACGAGGCGGGGCAGGTCGGCGATCAGTTGAGCCGTCGACCGCTCACCGGCGGGAGCGCGGGCGGGTTCCGGGGCGGGCGCGGATGCCGCGGGGTCGGTCTTCGCCATCAAGCGGTCTTCGGCTTCGAGCGCACCTTGCCGAGCACGTCGCCGGCCTTCTCGCCCACCTTGTCGGCGGCCGAGCCGACGATCTCACCCGCGCCGTGCACCGCGGACTGCACGTGGTCGTCGTTCCAGAGCTGCTGGGCCTTGGCGCGGATCTGCTCGTAGCGCTTGCGCCCGGCGCGTGCGCCCAGCACATAGCCGAGGGCGAATACGGCGAGAAGGACGAGCTTGTTCATGACGGCTCCGATCGAAGTGGTGACGCGTCGAAGAGACTGCGTCTGTCACTATCGTGCGCCGGATCGCTCGGTTCGCAAACCTCGAGGGCGAGATTCGCGGCATCCGGTCGGCCTCGCGAGCGACGGCGTGCTGCTACCTTTGCCTCGTGGGAGTGCGCATCGAGAAGGTCGACCTGCCGGGAATCGGCGTTCGGCACGACCTGCTGACCGAGAACGGCCGGCGGGTGAGCGTGGTGTCGCATCGCGGCGGCGATCGTGATCTCGCGCTGTTCGACGTCGACGACCCCGACTCGTCGAGCGACTCGGTTCCGCTCACCGATGACGAGGCCGCGGCCCTGGCCGACCTGCTCGGCAGCTCGGTCACGATGAGCCGGCTCACGAGCCTCGCCGGAGACGCGGCCGGGTTGTTCACCGAACAGCTGCAGCTGCCGACCGACTCGCCCTACCTCAATCGCCCGCTCGGCGACACGAAGGCACGCACGCGCACCCGGGTGTCGATCGTCGCGATCGCGCGCGACGGCGGCGTCATCCCGTCACCGACCCCGGCCGAGGTGCTGCGCGCCGGCGACACCATCATCGCGGTCGGCACGCGCGTGGGGCTCGACGCCCTCAGCCACATCATCGCCAACGGCCCGGGATAGGCCGCGCCCATGCATGAGACGACGCTGATCCTGATCGAAGTCGGTGCTCTCCTGCTGGGAATGAGCTTGCTCGGCCGACTGGCCATCCGCATCGGCATCTCGCCGATCCCGTTCTACCTGGTCGTCGGCCTGCTGTTCGGCGAGGGCGGCATCCTGCCCCTCGACGCCAGCGAGGACTTCTTCCAGGTGGGGTCGGAGATCGGGGTCATCCTGCTGCTGGCCCTGCTCGGGCTCGAGTACACGGCCGACGAGCTGCTGACGAACCTGCGGCAGTCGCGCACCGCCGGGCTCATCGACGGGCTGCTCAACGCGGTTCCGGGCGCCCTGCTCGCCCTGCTGCTCGGCTGGGGGCCGGTTGCGGCGGTGGCGCTCGCCGGAGTGACCTGGGTGTCGTCGTCGGGCGTGGTGGCGAAGATGCTGCGCGACCTCGGCCGGCTGGGCAACCGCGAGACGCCCGTGGTGCTGGCCATCCTGGTGATCGAAGACCTGGCGATGGCGTTCTACCTGCCGATCCTGGCCGCGCTCGTGGTGGGGGTGAGCCTGCTGCAGGGGGCGATCACGGTGGCGATCGCGGTCGGTGCGGTCGCGGTCATCCTCTATGTGGCGTTGCGGCACGGGAACGTCATCTCGCGCATCTTCACCCCGGAGCATCCGGAGCCCCTGCTGCTCGGCGTGCTCGGCCTCACCATGCTCGTCGCGGGGCTCGCGGCCGAGGTCAACGTGTCGTCGGCGGTCGGCGCCTTCCTGGTGGGCATCGCCGTGTCGGGGCGGGTGGCGAAGCAGGCGAGTCAGGTGCTCACGCCCTTGCGCGACCTGTTCGCGGCCGTGTTCTTCGTGTTCTTCGGCCTGACGACGGATGCCGGTGCGCTCGTCACGATGCTCGTTCCGGCCGCGCTGCTCGCCGTGGCGACGATGGCGACGAAGGTGGCGACGGGCTACATCGCCGCTCGCCGGGCGGGCATCGGGGAGCCCGGCCGGTGGCGCGCCGGCCTCGCGCTCACCCCGCGCGGCGAGTTCTCGATCGTGATCGCCGGGCTCGCGCTGAGCGCCGGGGTGGAGCCGAGACTGGCCCCGCTCGCCACGGCGTATGTGCTGATCACGGTGGTGGTGGGGCCCTTCCTCGCTCGTATTCCCGACACGGCATGGTTCAAGCAGTCGATGCGCAAGCGGCGCCGAGCGGTGGCGGGGTAGGCCTTCGGGCGGAGTCGTTCCGGCATCACGCGGGCGGCGGCACGCTCGTCGCCGGGAGTTCGACGGCCGGGGTCATGCGGCCCAGCTCATCGTCGATGCCGATCTCGACCAGCACCACCCGGCCGGCCAGGCGGGGGCCGTCGCCGCGCAACAGGCCCGCCTTGATGCCGCCGAAGGTGACCGTGACGGTCGCCGGCAGAACCACGGGGTCGGGCGCCGCTCCCGTGTCGGGGTCGATGCCGCTCGGGATGTCGACGGCCACCACGGCCGGCGGGTGCGGCTGCGCCTGCGGCTGCGGCGAGGAACGTGTTTCGGTGTCTTCGGCCGTGACCGCGGGCAGCAGAGCCTGCACGACCGCGCGCGCCGTGCCGCGCAGCGCCGACGAGGCCGCGGAACCGGTGGGGCCCGTTGAGCCGGGGGAGCCGGGAGCGCCCGTGGAACTCCTCGACGTGGTGCCGGTGCCGACGATGCCGTCGACCACGACGTCGAAGCCGACCGCCTCGCGGGCGAGGGCGGCGAGCGCAGCGGGCTGTGGGTCGAACGGTGTGGGCGAACCGAACACCGCACCGGATGCCTCGGCGGCAGCGCGACCGGCCTCGTGCAGTCGGCTGCCGACCCCCACCACCACGACCTCGACGCCCTCGGCGGCCAACTCGGCGCCCGCGAACAGTGCGTCGCCCCCGTTGTCGCCCGAACCGACGAGCAGCAGCACTCTCGGGGGCCGGACGTGACCGCGCTGCTCCAGCACCTCGCGGATGCGCCCGGCCAGGGCGTGCGCGGCCCGCTGCATGAGCGGCTCGCCGGCCGCCAGATGCGGCGCCTCGGCGTCGCGCACCTGCTGGGACGTGTATCCGCGGATCATCTCCTCATCCTCGGCGCACGCCTCGCCGGATGCAACGGGAAATCCCGCGCCCCCCACGTGACCCGCCGGCCTGTGGTGTCCACGGCAGCCCACGAGTAGCATTCCGGCATGGCCGACGATGAGGTGCGGCAGCAGGAGTTCGGCGAGCGGCTGCTCGACGCGATGGTGGCGAGCGCCGAGTTGCTCACCATCGAGCTCGGGCGCCGTCTCGGCCTGTATCAGGCGCTCGCCGGCGGTGAGCCGGCCGACGCGCCCGCGCTCGCCCGGCGGGCCGGCATCGCCGAGCGCTACGCGCGGGAGTGGCTGGAGCAGCAGGCGGCCGCCGGCATCCTCGAGGTCGCACCGACGGCGGCGGCCGACGTCGGTGAGCGCGCCTACCACCTGCCCGCGGCGATCGAACCCTTGCTGCTCGACCCGGAGCATCCGGCGTTCCTGATGGGCGTCCCGCCCCTGATGCAGAGCATCGCCGCGACGCTGCCCGCCGTCGAGACGGCCTTTCGCGAGGGCGGAGGGGTCGCCTACGCGGCGTTCGGGCCCGAACTGCGCTACGGCATCGCCGCTCTAAACCGGCCGGGTTACACGAACGACCTGCGGAGCTGGATCGAGGCCCTGCCCGACGTGGCCGAACGGCTCGCGGCCGGCGGCACGGTGCTCGACGCCGGCAGCGGGGTGGGCTGGTCGACCATCGCGCTCGCCCGTGCGTTCCCCGAGGCGAGGGTGATCGGGGTCGATCTCGACGCGGCATCCGTCGCCGAAGCGACCGCCAACGCCGCCGGCGCTGGGGTGCCGACCGATCGGCTGCGCTTCGAGACCGTCGACGCGGCGGGCTACCAGCCGGGCACGGTCGACCTCGTCACGGTGTTCGAGGCGTTGCACGACATGGCCGACCCGGTCGGAGTGCTGGCGGGCTTTCGGCGTGCCCTCGCTCCCGGAGGCGCCGTGCTGGTCGCCGACGAGAAGGTCGCCGACGAGTTCGTGGCGCCCGCCGGCGCCGACGAGCGCCTGCAATACGCCATCAGCGTGCTGCACTGCCTGCCGGCCACGATGGCCGAGAAGGCGGCGATCGATGCCGCGGGCGGGCGGGGCATCGCCAATGGCACCGTGCTGCGGGCACCCACCGTGCGCCGCTGGGCGCGCGAGGCGGGATTCGATGCCGTCACCGAGTTGTCGGTCGATCACCGTTTCTGGCGCTTCTACCGGCTCGACTGAGGGCGCAGCGGGCGACGAGCGGCGGGGTCGCTCCCGGCGTACGGTCGGGCGCATGCAGACGTTCGTGCCCTACGCCTCGTTCGCCGAGAGCGCGAGGGTGCTCGATCGTGCCCGACTGGGCAAGCAGCGCGTCGAGGCGTTGCAGCTCCAGCGGGCCATCACGGTGCCCGACTACGGCTGGCGCAATCATCCGGCGGCGAAGATGTGGCGTGGCTACCTGCCCGCTCTCACGAAGTACGCGCTGGTGATGACCGACGAGTGGATCGCTCGTGGCCACTCCGACACCGTGCGCCCCCAGGCGCTCGCGTTCGCACCCGAGGTCGACGCCCTCGAACAGGCGGAGCTCGACCTGCCGCCGTGGCTCGGCGACGAGGCCGTGCACATCAGCCACCGATCGAACCTCGTGCGGAAGGACCCGGTGTTCTACGGGCCGCTGTTCCCCGGGGTCGCGGGCGACCTGCCCTACGTCTGGCCGGCGCCGACCCGCTGACCGGGCCGCCCTGCAGACCGGCCCGGCCCGCAACCGCGCCTGCGCGACATTCGAACACGGGGCATAGGCGGGTCATAGCAACCGCATAGACGGCCCCGGCTGAATGGACATCGTTCGTTCCCGTCCCATTCACTTTGGAGTCGTCCCATGTCTCAAGCGATCCTCGTCGCCATCGATCTCGTCGCCATCGGCATCCTGACCTTCGGCCTCTACTTCCGTCGTCACCACCGGCGCGACCTCGTGGTGGCGTTCCTCGGCGTGAACGTGGGCGTGCTCGCGGTCTCGATGGTGCTCGGATCCAGCACCATCGGCGCCGGCCTCGGCCTGGGGCTGTTCGGTGTGCTGTCGATCATCCGGCTCCGCTCCGACGAGATCGCGCAGCACGAGGTGGCCTACTACTTCTCGGCCCTCGCGCTCGGCCTGCTCTCGGGGCTGACCGGCACGGTCAGCGTGCTGAACGTGAGCCTGATGGCGCTGATCCTGCTGGTGATGTTCGTGGGCGACAGCTCGAGGCTCTTCCCGCGCTACCGGCAGCAGACCCTGCAGCTCGATCGGGCCTTCACGAACGAGCGCGCCCTCATCGCGCACCTGGAGCAACTGCTCGGCGGGCGTGTGAAGGCCGTGCAGGTCAAGCACCTCGACCTCGTGAACGACACCACCCTGGTCGACGTGCGCTTTCAGGTGCCGGTGTCGACTCCGGATGCCGCCGCCGAACTCGAACCCGGATCCGCCGCCCACGGCCTCTACCCGCACGGCGCCCCGGCCCAGGGCCCGAACGCGCAGGCGGACGCCCGATGACCGCCGCACCGGCCGAAGCACCCGCCGTCGCACCCGCCGCTCCCGCCGCCGCCACACGGGTCTCCCCGCCGGCCTCTGCGACCCGCCGCGTGCACGACTTCGCGCCGATCGGGCTCGAGGAGCTCGTGGAACGCGCCTCGTTGCAGACCCGCGTCGATCGCAAGTACGTGGTGCCGGTCGCCGCACTCGACGGCATCCTCGCCGACATCGCGGCGTCGGGCGAGACGGGTGGCGCCGCGCCGGAGTCGAGTGCCGCCCGGGTGCTCGAGCTCGGCGGCATCCGGGACTTCCGCTACGAGTCGGTCTACTTCGACACCCCCGATCTGCGGAGCTTCTGGATGGCCGCACATGCCCGCCGTCGCCGCTTCAAGATGCGCACGCGGTCGTATGTCGACTCGGCCACCGCCTACCTCGAGGTGAAGACGCGCGGCGCTCGATCGGCCACCGTCAAGGACCGCCTGGAATACGAGTTCGCCGACCGCGCGCTGCTCAACCCCCACGGGCTCGACTACGTGCACGACACCCTCGACACCGCCGGCTTCGACGACATCGAACCCGAGAACCTCGTGGCCACCCTGATCACCCGCTACCGGCGAACCACCCTCTTCGTGCCGGGCGACGGGCTGCGGCCCGAGAGCCGGGCCACCATCGACACCCACCTCAGCTGGGCGATCGGCGACGGAGGCACCCGCGCGGGGCGTGGCCATGCCCTCGACACCCCCGGCATCGTGATCGTCGAGACGAAATCCGGATCCCGGGCCTCCGCCGTCGACCGCATCCTCTGGGCGCACGGGCACCGCCCGGCCACCATCTCGAAATACGGCACCGGGCTGGCGGCACTCCGCCCCGAGCTCACCGCCAACAAATGGTCGCGCATGCTGCGCCGCCACTTCGCCCCCGGCCAGACCCGGCCGGCGGCATCCCCCTCCTCGTTCCCGACCCTCGTCCCCGCTTCCTAAGGAGCAGCCCATGCGACCCCGCAAACCCCTCGTCTTTCCCCTTCTGGCCGGTGGCGTGCTCACCGTCGGCCTGCTCGCCGGCTGCGCCACGACGGTCGCCGGCGGCACCGGCACCGGCACCGAGACCGTCGACTCGTCGGCCTCGGCGGCGGCGGCCGGCACCGACGCCACTCAGAGCGCCGCCACCGTGCTGGCCGCGAACGCCGACGTGCACTCGTTCACCGACGACTCGAGCGACGACGCCTCGGCGACCGCCATCGCCCTCGACGGCGACACCGCGACCGTGACCGGTGCGTCTGCCGGTGCGTCGACCGGCGCGTCCGCGACCGGTGTGACCGTCGACGGCTCCACGGTCACCATCACCGAGGCCGGCACCTATCGGGTGTCGGGAACTCTCGACGACGGGCAGCTGGTCGTGAACACGACCGCTGACGGCACGGTGCGCCTCGTGCTCGACGGAGTGTCGATCTCGAGCTCGGCGGCATCCGCTCTCGACGTGCAGGCCGCCTCGGAGGTCGTGCTCGTGCTCGCCGACGGCTCGCAGAACTCCCTCAGCGACACCTCGTCGTATGCCGACACCGCCGACGCGAACGCGGCCCTCTACAGCGCGACCGACCTGCTGATCACCGGAACCGGCGCCCTCGACGTGCACGGCAACGGCAACGACGGCATCACGTCGAAAGACGGGCTCGTCGTCGACTCCGGCACCATCACGGTCGACGCGGTCGACGACGGCATCCGCGGCAAGGACTACCTCGTCATCGACGGCGGCACGATCTCGGTGACCGCGGGCGGCGACGGACTCACGTCGGACAACGACGAAGACACCACCAAGGGCTTCATCGCGGTCACCGGGGGCACCGTGACCGTGAGTGCTGCGGATGACGGCGCCCAGGCCCAGACGGACGTCGTCGTCACCGGGGGAACACTCGACGTGACCGCCGGCGGCGGGGCGAGCGCGGCGCCGGCCCGCAGCACGGCGCAAGGAGCCGGGTTCGCCGACGACGCGGCCTCGTCGGACACGTCGAGCGCGGATTCGGACGGCTCGGATACGACGAGCTCGGATACGACGGGCTCGGGCACGTCGAAGGGCATCGCGAGCGAGGTCATCACGGTGATCGAGGGCGGAACGGTCACGGTCGATGCGGCCGACGACGCGCTCAACTCGACGTCGTACGTGCACCTCGCCGACGGCGACATCGTGCTCTCGGCCGGCGACGACGGCGTGCACGCCGATGTCGCCCTCGTGATCGACGGGGGAACGACCGACGTCGCCACCTCCTACGAAGGTCTCGAGAGCGCCGACATCACCGTCGCGGGCGGCGACACCACGGTCACCTCGAGCGACGACGGGGTCAACGCCGCGGGCGACGGGGCGGCTGCCGCGGTCGACACCTCGGCCGACGACACGGCCGAAGACACGACCGAAGACACGACCGACGACTCGGCCGACGGCACGGACAGCACCGGCACGACCCCGGATGCCGGCGGCCCAGCGGGCGGCGCAGGCGGCGGTATGGGCGGCGGCGACACCGTCGGCAGCCAGACCGTCACGGTGTCGGGTGGCACCCTCGTGATCGACTCCGGCGGCGACGGGCTCGACTCCAACGGCACGGCCGGCATCACAGGCGGCACGGTCGTGGTGAACGGCCCGACAGACGGCGGCAACGGAGCGCTCGACGTGAACGGCGACTTCACCATCTCGGGCGGCGTGCTGCTCGCGGCGGGAAGCTCGGGCATGGTGGTCTCGCCGAGCACCGCGTCGAGTCAGGGCTGGCTCTCGGCGACGCTCGACCAGGCGGTCGACGCCGGCACCATCGTGCACGTCGTCGCCGACGACGGCACCGAGGTGGCCGCGTTCCAGTCCAGCAAGACGATCCAGTCGGTGGTCTACTCGTCGGCCGCGGTGTCGTCGGGGGCGACCTACAGCATCGTCACCGGCGGAACGGTGTCGGGCGACCTGACCGGTGGGCTCGCGGCATCCGGCGACTCGTCAGGGGGCACCCTGGTCACCACGGTGACGGCCGACGAAGCGGCCGCGGGCGGCATGGGCGCCATGGGTGGCGGGGGCACGGCCGGCGGGGGAGCCCCGGCCGGCGCCGGCACCGGCGGCCCGCCGCAGCGCTAACCGCAGGCGGCGGCGCCGGCGCGGTCCTGCGGTGCGGAGGCCCGTCGTTCGCTCTCAGCGAAGGGCGGGCCTCGTGGAGGCTCTGTTCAGGAAAGCACTCCATACTTGTAGCTTCAATCGTTTGCCCCGGGTCACCCGAACACTCCGGCTCGGCGAACGACTCTTCGAAGCCGTGACCGCTTCGTCTGACACCGACCGTCACCGCCAATTGCCGCGCGGGCTCCAGCCGACTCCTCGTCGACGAGTGTTCCGCTGTGCCCGCCCGCGAGCGGGAGATGCGGCATGAGTGCTGCGAACGCCTCCGTGCGCAGGCACCCATTGGCCGAACCATTGGACACCATGACACACGCTCCCCGCAATGCTTCACCCGTTTCACCCGTTTCACCCGCTTCGCCCGTTTCATCCGGTTCCGCCGCGTCACCCGCAGCATCCGCCGCCCCGGCCGACCAGACGCGTCGCAGCCTGCGCGCCGAGCAGACGCCGCCGTCGCGACTGCGCAAGCTCGGCCCGATCGGCGCCATCGCCGCGGCCGGCCTGCTCGTGACCCTCGCGTCGTTCGCGCATCCGGCGGTCGCCAACGCGGCGAACGCCGCCGGCTCCACCGCGAACGTGACCTCGTCGCCCAAGGTCGACGAGGCCGCCGCTCTGCTCGAGCGCACCACCGAGCGCGCCGACGTGCGCGCCGAGACCACCGTGGCGCAGGCCTCCGCGGTGCTCGAGGGCGCCAAGGGCAAGGTCGACACGGCTCCGCTCATCGCGTCGATCGCCGCGCTCGACAACTACCGCTACCTCGACACCACCACGGTGCAGACCCTCACCACGGCGGCCGTCACCACGACCGCCCAGATCCAGACGGCTGCCGCCGCGGCCGACAAGGCGGCTGCCGAAGCCGCCGCGGCCGCCGCCGCGCAGGCCGCCGCCGATGCCGCCGCCGCCGCCGCTGCGGCTCAGGC
>NZ_JANLCJ010000130.1 GCF_024979295.1 Herbiconiux daphne
GTTAACTGCGATCGGGCTAGTTTTTTTCAAGTCGATCGTGATTGCGCCTGCTGTTCCTGTTCCGATTCCTTTCGCCAACGTAACACCGATCATGTTGTTGATTGTACGTTCAATCAAAGCGTCCATTGAAACAGTCAAAGCGTTTTGAACTGTTGTAGAAATCATTGACAAGAACGAGTTCAATTCTGTTGCGCTGTTGAATGATTCTTTCACCTGTTTTTCTGTGAATGAAACGGCAATTTCAAAAGTAGTTTTTGAGTTGAAGAATTTTGCGCTTACCTTTGGTTGGTGGAAAACGTCAGTTGGATAAGAAGTTCCGTCAGTAAGTTCCCAAGACTTGTTTTCTTGCGCCTCTGGTAACTCCATTGCTACCCGTTGTAGGATAGAACCGAATTCCCAAGAATCTTTCAAAATGCTTGATCCTGTACCTGAATAGACGCGATTTTCAAAATCTGTCTTCCCGATACGGTTTACGAGTTTCTTGACGTAATTGTCAACGCTTGTTTGGTCAAAAATTGTTTTACCAACGTCAACAATATTGGATAAATCTTCTAGGACAACGTCTGTTTTGCCTGTTAATTCTTGGACGATATCTGATAAAATCGAATGGACTTGAGTTACTTTCATTGTTTAAATCTCCTTTAATAATTTATTTTTATTTTCGTGAACATTATAGACAATTAAGCTTGTTTTGTAAAGCTAGATTGTTGTTTTCAAAATTTGACGGCGGATATCCTCGAACATGATACTCCGTAACGTGACGAATTGTGACAAGGATAACTTGTCGGTGGTGGTTTCCGTTCTGACAAGCCCGTTCTTTGTGATCGTGTTGTGATCGTCCTTAAAGTCGTTCGCGTCAAAGGCGGTAACTTGTCCCTTAACTGCTGAATCGTAGTCCTCACGGATCGTTTTCATTCCCTGCGGGATATACCCGTTCTGAATGATTGTCGCGTAGGAATTCCATGTTTCGGCAAACTTGCGGGCTAGGATCGTGCCTAGACTTGTATAAATCGCGTCAAAGTTTTTCGGATCACACTTTGATTGCAGGACTAACATATCGCGAATTTCACGCCCTCCGTTGTCAAAGGCGAAAATTTCTGCGAGTTGATCCGCGTCCTGACCTTTAAGGCT
>NZ_JANLCJ010000131.1 GCF_024979295.1 Herbiconiux daphne
CGTGTGGGTCACCAATAGCATTACCACTTACTTTCTGTAAATAGTCTTTACCAGCAGGACTAATCTTATCATACTCACCACGGTCAAATGCTTTAATATCAGCACTCCCTGGGCCAGAGTGATAAGCCAATGCAGCTCTCATTTCATTACCACCAGAGGCTTTCAACATACGAGCAAGGTATTTAGCCCCACCTCCAATGTTTTTATCTGGGTCAAGGAAATCCGCTTCTGTGAGTAATCCCACTTCTTTACCAGTTCCACTGATTAATTGCATAACACCAGTGGCAGAACTTGCACGTTTGCCAGTCTTCTTATCAATCGGAGGACGAGCATCCGCACGATACCCAGATTCAATCTGAGCGATGTTACGAAGGAAATCGTAACGTAAGCCATTCGTCTGAGCGTGTTTTGTGAACAAGCTATCAAATGGGCTTTTAGCATCTTTATTGTAGAACATCAACTGCCTCCTGTAAATAAGTAATGGCATTCTTCAAAGTTTCAATATTGTCTTTAGATTGACCGATAACAATATTACAATTATGGCAAAGGAGACCACGAACTTTTCCAGATTGATGGCAATGGTCTACTGCTAAGCTACGAGGTGTTCCCCAACGAGTAATCGCTGTTTCACTACATTTGCATATAGCGCAAACGTGGTTTTGTCTTTCAGACATTTCTTCATACTCATCGATAGTGATACCGTATAAAGTTTTTAACTGTTGATTCTTTCTTGAGCGAACCCACTCTTTATCATTCTTATTTCTTAGATATCGAGCTTTCTCTTGTTCCTTGTCTTTATACGGCACCTATTCGTCCTCCCAAAAATAATTAACCCTTGTTAACTACTGACATATTATGGAGCATTTCTTTCTCTGTAGTCTGATGTCTATCGAGTCCAAGTTCACTCACTTTTCTTTCTCGCTCTTTCTTAGATTCTTCAACCTGAGTCTTAAACCGTTTCTCGAATTCTTTACGGAGAGCATCTTTAGACCAGTAAGTAGTCTGTCCAGTAACAATGTTAGTAATACCAATGCGACCATATGTATCTTCAAAGATAGAACTATTCTCAATAGAACCATTCTTCTCTGTCATAATGTCTGACACCATTGCTTTAACACGGGGGATG
>NZ_JANLCJ010000132.1 GCF_024979295.1 Herbiconiux daphne
TCCAGTTAGCAAAACTCTCCTTTACTCCATTCAATTCATAAGAAACAAGATTTGTAATAGACATATTCTACTCTTTCCCTCTTACAGAAAATGGATAAAAAGAAAGGGGCACTAGGCCCCTTAATTTTTTATAGATTAGGAACCTACTTTCAGTTTCAGGATACCAGAAGCCCAAGGGTTGCGATGACGCAAACCAACTTCCATCTCAATCATCCATTTTTCGAAGGAACCAGTTTTAGCGAGTTTAGTACGCTGTGGAGCGCGAAGTACCATCTGAGTCCAGTCGGCTGGATCAAACAGATAGATAGCATCGACTGGCATGAAGCGGTTAGGAACCAGTTTAAACTCTTGACCCAGCGGATCGATGATGGTGGATACATAAGTGTTGATCTGAGTATCAGAAGCACCATCAAACATACGAATACGTACTGCCGGAGAAGCAGTAGATTCCATCAGGCTAGAGAAAATCTTAGCATGAGTAGGGTGATACATGATGATATTCGGAGTAGCACCAATCTGATACAGATCTTTAGTCAGAGCAAACAACTCATCTTCAGTAAAGTTATACTGACCAGCAGCTGCTGTAGTGGTAGCCTGAGTATGTGTCACAAACACATTACCAGCACCAACGGAATCGGGGGCAGCGTTGGCGGCTGAGGAGCTATCACCAGCAGTAAGGCCTTGGAAACCAGCAGTCAAACGAGCACCATTAAGTGCAGGTGAACCAGCATTCCATTTAGCAGGAGGGGTAGCATTACTCTGGCCTGGGGCATATCCACCAGCAGTCTGACCAGAACCAATCTGGTTGCCAGCACCAAGAGTACCAGTACCTTCTTGAGATTTACCTTGGTTCAAGAATGCCCATTCAAGGTCACGTTTGATTTCAGCACCAGCTTTTTCCATCTGGTAAGCCAGTTCAGAACCACGACCATAAGAAGCTAATGCATCAGCAGTATCAGATACCTGAACTACTTTACGAAGGATCTGAGTAACGTTCTTCTCGACACCAGTAGATACCAGAGAACCATCCCCTGCATCAGAACCTTCTGCAAAAGCATTGGTCTTGTTAATCGGGGCAAGTGAATCATGTTGCCACTGGAAATATTTGTTATTAATGGATT
>NZ_JANLCJ010000133.1 GCF_024979295.1 Herbiconiux daphne
AAGCTGCTCTTTGAAGATCCAGAAGTTGGAAAGAGAACGGTATTCAATACCGTAATCTTTGAAACGGATTGCACCTGCTTTACCATAAAGCTCTTTACGACGTGTATCGCTGTCCATAAACAAGGACGGCAACGACAGGTAATAGTCGCACAGAACACCGGCATCCATCTGGAGTTCACGATTCATGCGAACATCTTTAGGGAAACCAATATGAACGTGACCACCTGCGGTACGAAGACCTGGATCTGCCGCTGCTGGAGAGGGGTTCTTCTGACCAGTCATAGCATTGTAATCTGGCGTACAGCCAAACACGAATGCAGATTTATCGAAAGACTCCAACTCAGATTGGCTGTAAATGTGAGAGCTTACGCCCTCAGCAATATCCAGACCATGTTGTGCCAGCAATGCACGAGTCAGATCGATACCAGATTGAATACTGTCATTGAACTGTTGAAAGTTTTCGCACGGATTGATATCGAACTCAGCGAGAACGTTATCTTCCTGTAAGCGAACCAGATCAGAGAGATCCAGTTTTTTCTCTTTCGAACAGCCCAGCAAACCTGCAACAGAGGTGATAACACCGTTGTCACGACGACGAGCAAACATCTCTGGATCGGTGCCGGTGGTAAAGATATTAATGGTGGTCATGCGTACATCTCCCGAAGTTCTTCAAATGCGTTAGTGATGATTTCTGCTTGGCGTTCACGGCTGGCTGACGGCTCGGTGTTAAGGCGAGCCAACATACCGTCGTAAAAACGAGTCACTGTTAAGCGACCACGTTTAGACTGGAGGTGTTCAGGGTTAGTGTTTAACCAAGTACGTAACCAATCTGCCATTTGTTGCCAACCTGGGCGACGTGAACGAACAACATTACGACGAGTATCTTCACTGCTGTTACGGATATACCCTGCCATGTTTTCACGATCAACGCCGATACGACCTTGTGCCCAGCAACCTGCAAAATCTTCTTTAGTTCCGTAAACAAGAAGATACAAAGCTACTGCATCTTCATTGTTCTGGACGTAACAAACACCACCTTCACCGTGGCTAGGTGGAGCAATAGTCAGAGCTGGACTGTTGTAACGGTTACGGTAGATACCTGCGCTATACAATGCAAAC
>NZ_JANLCJ010000134.1 GCF_024979295.1 Herbiconiux daphne
CGCTGTAGATTCTTACCTGTCTAGCTTTAAAAATGTACCTGCTTACGTTGGCAACACTTTAAAAGGCAGTGCAAACACTTTAAACGATGTTAACAACATGCTGAAAGGTAACAGTTACTATGACGGCTCAAAAGTTGTTAGCCTGCAAGGTACTGTTAAAGCAGCCGCACCAGTAGCGCAAGCCGCACCAGTTAAACACGTTGAATTAATCGTTAATGTTGAGCAATACCCATCAACAGAAGGCGCAAAAGAAATCGTAACAGGCGCACCAGAAAGCCACAAAGCAACGTTAGTAGAAACTAAAAACACAGCGGCGCAGACAATCACTAAAGCAGCAAGCGAAGCAACACAGACAGCAGAAAGCAGCGTAACAGTTATTGAGACACGCGAAGATAAATCAAGCATTGTTAAAGGTGCAACAGAAGTTGTTAACCCGCAAGCAATCGAAAGAAGCAAAACAACAGTAGGAAAAGAAGAAAGTAAACCAGCAATCAGCGTAGTAAAAATGAGTGAGACAATCAAAGGCGCAGACGGTAAAGACGGCGCAGAAGGTAAGCAAGGCGTTAGCGGTAAGAAAGGCGCAACAGGTAGCAACGGTAAAGACGGCGTTACAACAGTGATTACAAAAACAGTAGTTGATAACGAAACAAGAGCAACAGTGTTAAGCCATAGCCGCGCAATTAACCGTAACAGTGCAGCGATTGAACGTAACAGCAAAGCGATTGAGCGTAACACTAAACAGATTGCAGCGAACACCAAAGCGATTAAACAAGTTGGCGCGATGGCTCAAGCAACAAGCAACTTACATTACAACGCAAGCAACAGCGGTTATGCAATGGCAGTAGGTGAATACAAAGGCGCGGTAGCATTTGCAGGCGGTGTGCAGAAACAGATTAACGAACATACAGCGGTAACAGTGCAAGTAAGCTATGACGGTGACAGCGTAGGCGCTAGCGTAGGGATTCACGGCGACTTCTAAGACACAAAGCAGTAAAGCAGCAAGACAGACCGCCGAAAGGCGGTTTTGTCGTTTCTAGCAGCCTGTAAGACTCAAAACGGCTTCACCAATCGCAATCTAAGCGCCTTTCGCTATGTACCCTATGCAATCTG
>NZ_JANLCJ010000135.1 GCF_024979295.1 Herbiconiux daphne
AATGCCCCATGCTTTCAGTGAGTGACCACCTTGTTTATCCGGGTCAAGGATACGTGATAATACCAATGTATCAAATACGTTGAAAGTCAAATCCACACCCGCTAACTTAGCTAACACTGGCAAGTCGTAATCGATCCCGTTATGGTATACAACCACATCGGCCTTAGCCAGTGTCGCCAAGTATTCTTTGAACTGATTTGGACGGAAGCCTTTTCGCTTCCCTGTCGCTAAATCAATAATCCATGCACAGTGAAAAATACTGACTTCAAAATAAAACCCATTGGTTTCAATATCTGTCAGAAAGATTCTCAAAACTCTTGTTCTCCATCGCTGGGGATTCGTGTTTCTTCTGCTTCGCCTGGGATCATGAACGGACGTTTTTTGTCGTACTGATCTTCAGGTCGTTCAGTTAGTCGCCCTGTCACAGGATTATAAATTGTACCGACTGTCCCTGATTGACCAAAGTTACGGTCTTTTAGAAGACGAATCTGTGACAAGTTTTTCCAGTCACCATCAGCTTGTTTATTACGTTCGAAACCTAGCATCAGCTGGCTGAAACGCATCAACGCACGGCTACCGGTAAATTGTGCTTCCTGAACTGCACCACCTTCCTCGTGAGGAGCACCTGCTTTTGGCGGGTTAAGGTGAGAAAATACGAAACAAGTGAAGTTGAGTTCCTGACACATGCCAGCAAGTTCAGCACCAATCGTTGCGATCTCTGAGTTGATTTCTGTTGCTGTCAGATGAGACACCATACAAGTCACGTTGTCTAAGAAGATTACTTTGACACCGTGTTCAATTACCCAGAAACGAATACAACGTTTAATATCTTCCCAATCATTCTGACCGAAGTTCTTATAAAGGAACAACTTACCATCGTATTTAAGTGCTTCTTTACGAAGCAAATCAGGGTCGAAGTCTGCGTCAGGTTTATGGAATGTGATACCTGCTGATTTACCAGCCACGTTCTTGATCGTATTACCAACCGTCTCTTCAAGCATGAACATGCCACACTTGATATTATGATTGATAATCAGATGTGATGCTATCTCATGTGCTAACAGAGTCTTACCACAAGACACACCACCACCGATTGAAATGACTTCA
>NZ_JANLCJ010000136.1 GCF_024979295.1 Herbiconiux daphne
CTAATGGCCAATCCCCGTTCGTTACAGTCAGCTTTGGCATGGGGACAAGTTGGTTTGAACGTGAAATCCAAAAAGCTATTCTCAAAGTCCGAATCAAGGGTCTCGGAAAAGATGGCCTTACAGCCGTGTTCCCGAAACTCGTGATGTTCCTTGAGGAAGGCATTAACGTTAATCCAGAAGATCCAAACTATGATGTTAAACAACTCGCACTTGAATGTGCCTCGAAAAGATTGTATCCCGACATCATATCTGCGAAAAACAACCGTGCCACTACAGGTTCTAGTGTACCTGTTAGTCCTATGGGTTGTCGTAGCTTCCTTAGTGTTTGGCATGATGCATCAGGAAACGAAGTCCTTGATGGACGAAATAATCTCGGTGTTATCAGCCTGAACTTGCCTCGTATTGCAATTGAATCGAAAGGCAATTGGGAAGAGTTTTGGAGAATTCTTGACGAACGTTTGGTTGTTGCTAAACGTGCTCTGGATACTCGTATCAATCGTCTGCGTGGAGTTAAAGCATCAGTGGCACCAATTCTTTATACGGAAGGTGCGTTCGGTGTTAAGATGAAACCTGATGATGATATCATTGATCTGTTCAAGCATGGTCGTGCTTCAATCAGTTTGGGTTATATTGGGTTGCATGAAGTTGGTCTGTTCATGACTGGTTCTGCTCCAACGGATGATGAAACATCTAAACATTTGACTGAGCGTGTTGTTCAGCATTTGCGTGATGCAGTTGACCGCTGGAAGAATGAGTCTGAAGAAGGCTGGGGTTTCAGTCTATATGCCACACCATCAGAATCATTGTGCGATAGATTCGCTCGTCTTGATTTGAAACGGTTTGGTATGATCGAGGGCGTTACTGATAAAGAGTATTATACCAACAGCTTCCACCAGGATGTTTATAAACATTCTAACCCTTTCGACAAGATTGATCACGAAGCTCCGTACCATAAAATCTCCAGTGGCGGCCATATCAGCTACGCAGAATTTCCCAACGTTCGTAACAACATCAAAGGGTTGGAAACTGTTTGGGATTACGCTCTTAAAAACCTCGATTATTTCGGCACGAATACGCCGAGTGACAAATGCCTGCAATGTGGCT
>NZ_JANLCJ010000137.1 GCF_024979295.1 Herbiconiux daphne
GTGGCTTGTTGATGGCTTCAATGAAGACTTCTTCCAGCAACCGAAGGATGTGATTGTACCGAAGTTCAAGAAAGCAGTTGATAAATACCTAGGCGGGGATGTTGTCCCTGCTGATGGTGTAGCTGCTCTTCACGACTTAGGCTACTTGCCTCTTAAAATTAAGTCGGTTCCTGAGGGTTATCTTGTCCATATGAAATTGCCTGTTCTAACTGTTCAGAACACGCTTCCGGATTTCTATTGGCTTGTAAACTATCTTGAAACGCTGATAAGTTGTGAATTGTGGCCTGTAGCGACTGCTGCAACCATTGCCTTCAACTATCGCATCCTATGTGAATATGGTGCTGCTCGTACTTGTGACAATCTTGACCACATACAGTGGCAGTGTCATGACTTTGCAGCCCGTGGTAACATGGGTATGTGGGCTAACAGTCTTACTGGCTTAGGCCACCTGACAGCATTCACTGGTACTGACTCATTCTTCGCTCTTGAGCGTGTTATAGAGCAATACAAAGTGAATGAAGAGTATCTGTATGGCATGGGTGTAAATGCTACAGAGCACTCCGTCATGTGTATGGGTAAGAAATCAGACGAACTTAAAACATTTGAACGATTAATTACCGAAGTATATCCGACTGGCATCTTGTCAATCGTATCTGACACATGGGACTACTGGCAAGTATTGACCGACTTCGTTCCACGTCTTAGTGACGTTATCAATGAACGTGATGGTAAAGTTGTCTTCCGTCCTGATTCTGGTAATCCAGCAGATATTATCTGTGGGTTCCCGTATCACAAACTCAACACCACATCTACTATCCAGAAGCAGTTAGAATCACTCTCTGCTAAGCTCAATGATTATTTCTATTATCAGAGCACCATGTATAAAATCAACATGGTAACTGGTCAGGATGGTGTGTACTGTTACGAGCAAGTTGAGTCCGCACCAGTTAAAGGTTCTATTGAGCTGCTGTGGGAAACCTTTGGTGGTCATGTAAATGAGAAAGGCTTCAAGGTTCTTAATCCTAAAGTCGGTCTTATTTATGGTGATTCTATTACTCTTGACGTCTGTAAAGATGTGTTCGAGCGATTGGTAGCCAAGGGAT
>NZ_JANLCJ010000138.1 GCF_024979295.1 Herbiconiux daphne
CTAGTGCTGCTAAGTTAAATGTTGCTTTTGTAGTTGTTCCACCAGCAACTTGAGGTTGCCCTAAATCAGAAGCATATCTGTTTATTGAAGTCAGATATTGTGCCCCAGTACCTTGTGCCTCCAAAGCAGCAAGTCTTATAGCAACCGTTCCCAATGAAGTGTGTAGTCCTTGCAAGTCTGTATTGATAGTAACATCTGCTGCTTGTAAATTTGCTACTTGTTGATTGGTTGTTCCTAAAGCAGTTTGAACCGCATTAGCAGTTTGAACCGCTCCATTAGCGACTGTTGTGGCATTGATTGCTTTGTTATCCAATGATA
The DNA here is from genome assembly GCF_024979295.1 of Herbiconiux daphne. Classification (GTDB taxonomy): domain Bacteria; phylum Actinomycetota; class Actinomycetes; order Actinomycetales; family Microbacteriaceae; genus Herbiconiux; species Herbiconiux daphnes. Next base: position 319 of record NZ_JANLCJ010000138.1, read on the forward strand.
TAAGAGCAGTATTGACATCACCCCTTGTCGGTATCTTGAATGGGTCAGAAACCGTAGAACCAAGCACAAATGACCCTCTTGATGAAATGTCTTTTGCATTATCTATCTTGACATTGTTGGCATCAAGTGTCGTTATGTTGTTTTCAATGGCAATGTCTTTCTGTTCAAGAGCGGTAATTCTTGTATCTATTTGGTTGATAACTGTCGCTTGGTTGTTTTTGGTATTATCTATTACCCATAGGTTTTGAACCATACCAGCAACTTGGAATACACCTGTCGGTTCAACAACAAATAATATACCATCTCCGTCCGTTGCTTTTATCTGGTCACTACCATTAGGTGTTGCCTTAAGTAACAATGTGTTACCGGTTAGTATCTCTTCAACAAATATACCAGTCCCATTGTAAAGAGTGTTCAATGTATGTGCGTTTGGATAAACATTAGCATCTTGAATGATTACTCTATATTTAATGTCAAAAGGTGAATTTGAAATGTCATTGACTATTTCGGCAACCGTACCAATGTCCGGAATTTGAACCAATGTCGGGTCATCGGCAGCAGTCATAAGTTGCATCTTGCTGAACGATATGTTGTTGTTGTCTTGGTTTAGAAGTCCGGCGTCAAGGATAACGTTCTTTCTAACCAATGTTTTTAGTATTGCCATATTTCACTCTCCATTATTGAATAGGTTGGTTTGCCTTTAGTATCTTTGTGTTGCCATGCAGTGTTGGTTCATACAATCCGTCATGCTCCAATCACTCATAGTCTTCAAGACCTGAGTTG
>NZ_JANLCJ010000139.1 GCF_024979295.1 Herbiconiux daphne
TGAACGCCGATTCTTCACCGTTGACAATTGTCGACGTTGTTTCGATATCGAACCCAGCTTCAATATTGAGATACTTTGCTTTGGTCGCAAATGATGTATCGATACTATCAAGATATCCAAAATCGAATTCAGCGCACGGTCGCATATTACATGCCTTTAATAGCTTTGAATTTATTACCACCACCAGTGGCTTTCTTTTGTTCGGGGGTTAAATCCTTATACCCGAATGGGGCTAAATCAAGCTCAGCAACTATTCTATCTTCAATATCTTCCACGTCGCCGTCGAGTGAGTACATACCGTTTAGTAGGTTTTCCATTATGCCTCTAATATACTCATCGGCTTTCACGTTGGTATAGCCGTAAGTTTCCTCTTTAATGCGGTTAACAATAGAATCACCTAACCGCCGTTCGAGTGTTCTAACTTTCACAATCTTAGCTACCTGGTCGTTCAAATTAGTCGCATTGGTGTTGATATTAATAGTTGCCAGTGTTTGGGTGATCGAGCCAAACCCGGATATGATTTGTTGTCTCATCTTATCCAGTTCAGCTTCTCGCTCAGGAGACCCCTGTTTTTTACCCTTGAATGAAATACGCCCTCGCTTTAGTACCCGCTTCACTTCCTGTAATTCTGCCAGAGCCGACCTCTCCAGACGATCATAATTCTTTTGTAAACGGGTTGCCATACGGCGAATTTCCGTATTGTAGGCTTTAACTGATGCCGCATCTATAAGCGGGTTTTTCAGTAATTCACGTAATACATTAAATCTATTAATGTCAATAACACTTACGTTTCTAGCCATTGCTTTGGATATCCCCTAGTAAAGTGGCGATGAATATGTCGGTCTCTTCACGCTTGTCAGCTATTTCCAAATATTTTAAAAAATGTTTGACATTGGTAGATCGACCCATTTCAAAACCGGATAATGTTTTAATGCTATCCCCTCCGGCTACGTCCTCCAGTGTGTACCCGATATGTAGTCGGTATCTCCTACATGTTCTCCCTATTTCTTGATATAGCCCCATGAAATAATCTCCAGTTAAATGAGCTAATATTATATCTCTTGTCAGGAGAATAGTCAACATGATAATTGTGAT
>NZ_JANLCJ010000014.1 GCF_024979295.1 Herbiconiux daphne
CGCGCCGCCGCGCCCGTCCCGCAAGCCGCGCGTGGCGCCGCCCCCGTCCCGCAAGCTGCGCGCGGCGCCGCGCCCGCCCCCGCCGACGCTGCGGTCGCGACATCCGTCATCCCCACCCTCGTCGTGCGCCGCTCGACCGCCCCGCCCCGCGCCTGACCCACTCCCACCCCACCTCGGCGAGAAGTCACTTTTCGGTCTACCGGCAGTTGTTTTGGGGCGGATTGTGACTTCTCGCGGCGTGGTTGCCGGATGTCTCGCGGCGGGCGGTGGTTGCCGCGCCCCGGCCCCGTCCACGCACCCCATCCCATTCCGACCCCACCCCGCGAGAAGTCACTTCTCGGTCTGAACGGTGGGGTTTTGGCGCGGATTCTGACTTCTCGCGGGGCGGGGGATGCATGGTGTGCTCGTGCCGGGCGGTGGTTCTCGCGTCCCCGCCCGACCACTGCCCAGCCCGGCCTCGCGAGAAGTCACTATTAGCCCTTAGCGCGGCTGCTTTGGGCCGAAAAGTGGCTTCTCGGGGGCGGTGCGGGGGGCGGCGCAGGGGTGCCGCCGCGCAGGCGCAACGGCGGGGTTACCGAACCGAGACAATTCTCGGCTTGACACGGGAATCGGGTCAGGGGCTAACATGATGAACCGATGTGACCGTTCACATGCACCACGATGTGAACGGTCACACCCAGACGAAGGAGTCCCTAGCGTGATTGTGCGGTTCGATGCAGCCCGGTCACTCGGGGCGGTGCCAGGCTCATGCCGGCGCTGCACCCCGAGCACGGCGCCTGCCGACCCCGCGGACACCGCCACCCGCGCCACCACCGCCACCCGCACCACCGCGGAGGCCGCAGCATGAGCGGCTTCGGACCAGAGCTCGAAGTGGGCATCGCACGACTCCGCGCCGAGATCGCCAACCTGCACGCCGAGCTCACCCGCTACGGCCTCGTGGTGTGGACGGGCGGCAACATCTCCGGCCGCGTGCCTGGCGCCGACCTCTTCGTCATCAAGCCCAGCGGCGTCTCCTACGAGCAGCTCGGCCCCGAGAACATGATCCTCTGCGACCTCGCCGGCACGGTGGTGCAGGGCACGCCCGGCGCCGCCCGCCTGCCGTCGAGCGACACCGCGGCGCACGCCTACGTCTACCGCAACATGCCCGAGGTCGGCGGCGTCGTGCACACCCACTCGCCCTACGCCGTGGCCTGGGCGGCGCGTGGCGAAGCGATCCCGTGCGTCACGACCGCGATGGCCGCCGAGTTCGGCGGCGAGATCCCGGTCGGCCCGTTCGCCATCATCGGCGACGACTCGATCGGCCGCGGCATCGTCGAGACGCTGAAGGGCCACCGCTCGCCGGCGGTGCTGATGCAGAACCACGGGCCGTTCACGATCGGTCCGGATGCTCGCTCCGCGGTCGAGGCGGCCGTGCTCGTCGAAGACGCCGCCCGCGCCGTGCACCTGGCCCGCCAGCTCGGCGATCCGCTGCCCATCGCGCAGGACGCGCTGGACGCCCGCTACGCCCGGGCTCACGAAGATCGCGCCCTCGAGAGCGCCCCCTGACGTTCCCCTTGACTCAGCAGACAAAGAAGTCCCTCACCAAACACACGAAAGGAAACACAGTGAAGATCAAGACACTGCTCGCGGGAGTCGCCGCGGGTGCCCTGATGGTCAGCCTGGCCGCCTGCTCCAGCGGAGGAAGCGGTTCCGGAGACAGCTCGGGCGGCGGAGACGGCGGCCTGATCGGCGTCGCGATGCCGACCAAGTCGTCGGAGCGCTGGATCCAAGACGGCGACGCCGTCAAGTCGCAGCTGGAAGACGCCGGGTTCACCGTCGACCTCCAGTACGCCGAAGACGACATCCCCACCCAGGTCTCGCAGATCGAGAACATGATCACCAAGGGCGCCAAGGCCCTGATCGTCGCCTCGATCGACGGCACCACCCTGACGAGCGTTCTGCAGGAGGCCGCAGACAACGACATCCCCGTCATCGCCTACGACCGACTCATCCGCGACACCGAGAACGTCGACTACTACGCGTCGTTCGACAACTACAAGGTCGGCGTGCAGCAGGCCAACTCGGTGCTCAACGGCCTCGGCCTGGTCGACCTCGACGGTGCTGCCGTCGACGGCGCCCCTGCCGGCCCGTTCAACATCGAACTGTTCGCCGGTAGCCCCGACGACAACAACGCGACCTTCTTCTGGGATGGCGCGATCGACACCCTCCAGCCCTACATCGACAAGGGCACCCTTGTCGTGAAGAGCGGCCAGGAGGACTTCGAGCAGGCTGCGACGCTCCGCTGGGACGGCGAGACCGCTCAGAAGCGCATGGAGAACATCCTGACGTCGACCTACTCCGACGGCTCGAAGGTCAACGCGGTGCTGTCGCCCTATGACGGCATCTCGCGCGGCATCATCTCGGCCCTCACCGACGCCGGCTACACCGTCGGTGCCGAATGGCCCGTCATCTCGGGCCAGGACGCCGAGCTCGACTCGGTCAAGGCGATCGACTCCGGCGAGCAGTACGCCACCATCTTCAAGGACACCCGCAACCTCGCGAAGGTCGCTGTCGAGATGGCCACCGCGCTGCTGAACGGCGAAGAGCCCGAGGTCAACAACACCACCGACTACGACAACGGTGTGAAGGTCGTTCCTTCCTACCTGCTCGAGTCGCAGATCGTGGTGAAGGACAACATCAACGAGGTCCTGGTCGACTCCGGCTACTGGACCGAAGACGAGATCAAGGGCTAGCCAGCCCCGTTCCGAAGCATCCGCCCGGGTTCGCGAGAGATCGCGGGCCCGGGCGGATGCCCTCGGTTCGACCGGCGAGTACAGTACAGCCACCGGCAAGGAAGCAGAGCAGGGATTCGCACATGACGGATGACATCCAGGCGAGAACGAACATCCTCGAGATGCAGGGCATCACGAAGACATTTCCGGGCGTGAAAGCCCTTCAGAACGTGACCGTCGACGTGCAGCGCGGTGAGGTCCATGCCATCTGCGGCGAGAACGGTGCCGGCAAGTCGACCCTCATGAAGGTGCTCTCGGGGGTCTACCCCTACGGCACCTATGACGGCGACATCGTGTTCGAGAACGAGGTCGTGCAGTTCCGCGACATCCGTGACTCGGAGGCGAAGGGCATCGTGATCATCCACCAGGAGCTCGCGCTTAGCCCCTACCTGTCGATCGCCGAGAACATCTTCTTGAACAACGAGCAGAAGGGCGCGCTCGGGCTGATCGACTGGAACAAGACCAACCACGAAGCCGCCAAGCTGCTCGCCCGGGTGGGCCTGAAAGAGAACCCCACCACCAAGGTGCGCGACATCGGCGTGGGCAAGCAGCAGCTGGTCGAGATCGCGAAGGCGCTCTCGAAGCGCGTGAAGCTGCTCATCCTCGACGAGCCGACCGCGGCCCTCAACGACGAAGACAGCGACCACCTGCTGAACCTCATCCTGCACCTCAAGGAGCAGGGCATCACGTCGATCATCATCAGCCACAAGCTGAACGAGATCAAGAAGGTCGCCGACTCGGTCACCGTCATCCGCGACGGCAAGACCATCGAGACCATCGCCAAGACGGATGTCACCGAAGAACGCATCATCAAAGACATGGTCGGTCGCGACCTCGAGCACCGCTATCCCGATCACACGCCGCACATCGGCGACGAGATCCTGCGGGTCGAGGACTGGACCGCGCACCACCCGCAAGACCCGACCCGCGTGATGGTCGACAACGTGAACATCACCGTGCGCCGCGGCGAGATCGTCGGCATCGCCGGCCTCATGGGCGCCGGACGCACCGAGTTCGCAATGAGCCTGTTCGGCCGCACCTACGGGTCGAAGATCTCGGGCCGGGTGTTCATCGACGGCAAAGAGGTGAAGACCCGCACGGTCTCCGAGGCCATCGAGAACGGCCTCGCCTACGCCACCGAAGACCGCAAGACCTACGGCCTCAACCTCATCGACGACATCAAGCGCAACATCTCGATGGCGGCACTCGACAAGCTGGAGCGATTCGGCATCGTCGACGACGGCAAGGAGTTCCAGGTCGCCAACGAATACCGCAAGAGCATGAACATCAAGGCTCCGAGCGTGCTGTCGAAGACCGGAAAGCTCTCGGGCGGCAACCAGCAGAAGGTCGTGCTGTCGAAGTGGATCTACTCCGACCCCGACGTGCTCATCCTCGACGAGCCCACCCGGGGCATCGACGTCGGCGCGAAGTACGAGATCTACAGCATCATCAACAAGCTGGCCGCGGCCGGGAAGGGCATCGTCGTCATCTCGTCGGAGCTGCCCGAGCTGCTCGGCATCTGCGACCGCATCTACGCCCTCTCCGAGGGGCGCATCACCGGTGAGCTGCCGATCGAAGAAGCCACCCCCGAATCCCTTCTCAAACTCATGACCATGGAAAAGCCCCGCTAGCGCCCGCGCTACCGGAGAGGAGAAACAACCACTATGTCTGACCTGGAAACCAAGCCGTCCGACACGACTGCCGCGGGCGCGCAAGTCAACCCGGTGGAGAACAAGTTCACCGAGAGGCTCAGCCACATCCTGGGCGACCTCGGCAAGAACGGCATCTTCATCGCCCTCATCGTCGTGGTGGTGCTGTTCAGCATCCTGACCAACGGCATCCTGCTGCGGCCGCAGAACATCTCGAACCTGATCGTGCAGAACGGCTACATCCTCGTTCTGGCCATCGGTATGGTGATGGTCATCATCGCCGGTCACATCGACCTGTCGGTGGGATCGGTCGCCGCGTTCGTCGGCGCCGTCTCGGGCGTGTTCGCCGTTCAGTGGGGGCTGCCGTGGTGGCTCTCGATCATCCTGTCGCTGCTCGTGGGCGCCCTGGTGGGAGTCTGGCAGGGCTTCTGGATCGCCTTCGTGGGCATACCGGCGTTCATCGTGACGCTGGCCGGCATGCTGATATTCCGAGGCCTGGCGCTGGTCGTGCTGGGCAACGCGAACATCGGCTCGTTCCCCGCGGAGTACCGCGCGCTCGGCAACGGCTTCCTCACCGACCTGTTCGGCGAGTTCGAACTCGACCCGCTGACCCTCGGTATCGCGGCCATCGCCATCATCGCCCTGTTCGTGCAGCAGTTCCGCACCCGCAAGGCGCGCCAGAGCTACGGGCAAGAGGTCGAGCCGTTTGCCTGGTTCCTCACCAAGCTCGTGCTGGTCACCGTGGCGATCGGGCTGTTCGCGTTCGCGCTCGCGAGCTACAAGGGCATTCCGGTCACGCTCATCGTGCTGGCCGTACTCGTGCTGATCTACGGCATCATCATGAACCGCTCGACCTTCGGCCGGCACATCTACGCGATCGGCGGCAACCTGCACGCGGCCGAGCTCTCGGGCATCAAGACGCGCAACGTGACCTTCTGGCTGTTCGTCAACATGGGCTTCCTGGCGGCGCTCGCAGGCCTCATCTTCACGGCGCGACTGAACCTCGCCGGCCCGAAGGCCGGTGACGGCTTCGAGCTCGAGGCCATCTCGGCGGCGTTCATCGGTGGCGCGGCGGTGCAGGGTGGTGTCGGCACCATCGGCGGCGCGATCATCGGTGGTCTGATCATCGGTGTGCTCAACAACGGCATGTCGATCCTCGGCATCGGCATCGAGTGGCAGCAGGCAGTCAAGGGTCTCGTGCTGCTGCTCGCCGTGGCCTTCGACGTCTACAACAAGCGGCGCTCCGGCGGCCGCTAGCCTTCGGCGCTCCTCTCGAGCCGTCACTGTGCGCCCTCTTCGTTGTTTCGGGGCGCAGAGTGACGGCTCGTGGTGCATCTGGGCCTAGCGTGGAGGGGTGATGGAGCGATGAGCGTGAGTGGCGGCGAGATGCGATTCGCGCTCGCGAGTGGCGACGAGGTGGTCGCGCGGCGGGGTGCGGTGATCGCGCTGTGCGGCGAGAACGGATCGGGGCTCGACGCCGTGGTGGCGGCCGTGACCGCGGGGGTGCGGGCGCATGCCGGGGCAGGGGCGGTGGGTGTGTCGGGTGCGGCGGCCGCCGGGGGCTTGGTCGGCACCGCGTCAGGCGGCGACGCGGGCTTGGTCGGCGCCGGCCCGGGCAACCCCTCCACCTACGCGCTCATCGATCGGCGCCGCGGTCTGGCGCCCACCCTCGACGTGGCCGAGAACATCTACCTCGGCATGGAGCGCAAGTCGCGCCTCGGCCCGTTCTCGCTCGGCATCGACTGGAAGCGCACGCGAGCGGATGCCGCCGCCGACCTGCTCGCCGTCGGCAGCCAGGTCTCGGTGACCGAGGTGGCCCGGGCGCTCAGCGAAATCGATCGGCTTCTGGTCGAACTGGCGCGAGCCGTCGCCCGCAACGCCGAGCTCGTGCTGCTCGACGAGCCCACCGCCGACCTCACCGACGCCGAGTCCGAGCGGCTCTTCGCCGTGCTGCGGGACTTCGCCGATCGCGGCGTCGCCGTGCTCGTGCTCACGCAGAAGCCGCGCCAGGCGATGGGATACGCCGACGAGATCGTGGTCGTTCGCGACGGGGAGGTCGCGGGGCGGCACGAGAGCGCTTCGTGGAACGGGTCGGCTGCGGCGGCGGCATCCGTTCACGACCGCGTGCTCGACGAACTGGTCGATCGCCCGCCGCGGCGCATCTACCCGGTGCGGGCCAGCGTGCCCGACCCCAGCCGGGAGCTGCTGCGCATCGCCGGGTGGACCGCCCGCGACCCGATCGACCGCACCTCGCTGCTCGTCGACGACGCGAGCCTCGTGGTGGCGGCCGGCGAGGTGGTGGGCATCGCGGGGTTGCAGCGGTCGAATGCCGAGGCGTTCCTGCTGAGCGTGTACGGGCGATCGGCGGGCACGGATGCCGCGGGCACGGTGCTCATCGAGGGCTCGCCCGTCGACACCTCCACCGTCGAGAAGGCCATCGCGAGTGGCTTGTTCTATGCGGGAACCGACACTCCGCGCTACCGGGTGCGGTTCGTCGGCGGGGTCGCGATGCCGGTGTCGGCCTCGAGGCTGTCGACGCTCGCCGCCGCCGGGCTCGTCGACCGCAACAGCGACCTGCGGCCGAGCGAGGGCTGGGGCAGCAAGGTGCTCGGCGCGGTTCGATCGGTCAGTCGGGAGGGTGACGCGGGGGCGCGCATCCGGGGTCTGGTGAAGGAGTTCGCGGCCTCGGAGCGGCTCGTGCTCATGCTCGGCGAACCCACCGCCGGAGCCACGGACGCCGAGCGCACCGAGTTCTACGCCGGCCTCGAGGGCATCACCGCCGCCGGCAAGGGCGTGGTGATCGTCTCGACCGACCTCGACGAACTGCTCGGCGTCTGCGACCGCGTGGTCACCATGGCGCAGGGCCGCGTCACCGGCACCGTGCCGCGCGGCACGCCCCCCGCCGCCGTGGCGGCCCTCATCGCCCCGCTCTGACGCTCCCGCGGCGCCCCGTTGCCCCCGTCGCCGCGAGAAGTCACAATCCGTTGCAGATGCTCGCGTTTTGTGGCGGTTCTTGACTTCTCGGGGCTGAGGGGCGTGACTGGCAACGAGCCACCACCGCCGAGATGTCGAGATGTGTTGCACATGACCAGCGTTGGGCCGGATATTGACTTCTCGGGGGGCGAGGCGCGGGCCGGAGCGCCCGTGCACGGGCGGGCGGGGCGCGACAGGCTAGCGTGGGGACGTGACCTCGGCGACTCCCAGAACGACGCGGGCCGCCTACCCGCGGTGGGGGCTCGTCGACGTGGTGGCGGGGATCGTGGCGTTCCTGCTGCTGTCGGCCGCCGCCCAAGAGCTCGCGCGGGTTCCGGCCGTCGCCGCACAACCGCAGCTGCGGTTCGTGATCGATCAGGTTGTGGTGGGGTGGCTGCCGATCCTGGCCGCGGTGATCGTCGCGTCGCGGTGGCGTGGCCGGGGGAGCCTGAGCGCCGATTTCGGGCTGCGGTTCCGGGCACTCGACGTCGCCATCGGCGTGCTCGGCGGCATCCTGTTGCGGTTCGCGGCGGTGGGCATCGCCGAACTGACCCGCCTGGCAGCCGGCGCGCCCGCCACTCCGTTCGCGGGTGGCGTGGGCGCCGACCCGGTGTGGTTCGTGCTCACCGCGGTGGTGGCGGCATCCGTGGTCACCCCCGTGGTGGAGGAGCTGTTCTTCCGCGGACTCGTGCTGCGCTCGATCCACAACGCCGTGCTCGGCGGTCCGAGCCGCTCACGCGCGCGCGACTACGATCCGCAGCCGGCTCCGGATGCTCCGCGCAACCGCCGCGCCACCGCCGGCGTGCTCGCGGTGGCAGGGTCGGCGTTGCTGTTCGTGGCGTTCCACCTCGACGGCGTGCCCGATTCGGCGGCCGCCGTGTCGCGGCTCATCACGCTGCTCGTGGTGGGGCTCGTGCTCGGCGCGCTCGCACTGCTCACGGGGCGACTCGGGCCGTCGATCACGACCCACGCCGTGTTCAACCTCTCGGTCGCGGTGCTCGACCTGCTCGCCACGACCCCCAGCGCTCCGACCCTGGGCTGACGGCCCGGCGCACGCACCGCGCCGACGCTGCGGTGACGACGAAGGCATCCGGATGCTTGCACCCGAGTTTCGCGAACGCCGCCTCTTTGGCAGCGGTTGCGGCGGCAGCAGCAGCGCGGCCGCCCACGCGGCCGCCGTCCCCGCCCGCGGCGCGCCCCTCAGCCCAGCGGCTCCCGCACCGCGCCGACCGTGGGCGTCACGACGAACACGTCCGGATGCTCGAACCCGGCCTCGGCGAACGCCGCGTCGACCGCCTCGCGCAGCGCCGGCACGCGCGATGCCGCGATGACCGCGATCGCCGAGCCACCGAAGCCGCCGCCCGTCATGCGGGCACCGATCGCGCCGTGGGCTTGCGCGGTCGACACCGCGAGGTCGAGCTCGGACACCGAGATCTCGAAGTCGTCGCGCATCGACACGTGCGACGCGTCGAGCAGCGGGCCGATCGCGGTCGCACCGTGGTCGCGGAGCGCTCGCACGGTATCGAGCACGCGCACGTTCTCGGTGATGATGTGCCGCACGCGGCGGAAGGTCTCGTCGTCGAGCTCGCGCGCGGCGCGGGGCAGGTCGTCGACCGTGAGGTCGCGCAGCGACGTCACTCCGAGCAGCCGGGCGCCCAGCTCGCACGAGGCGCGGCGCGCGGCATAGCCGCCGGTGGCGTGCTCGTGGGTGACGCGGGTGTCGATGACCGCGATCACGAGGTCGGCGTCGGAGAGCCCGAGCGGAATCACCGACGCATCCAGCGACCGGCAGTCGAGCAGCACGACCGAGTCGGCCTCGCCGAGCAGCGATGCCGACTGGTCCATGATGCCCGTCGGCGCACCGACGACCTGGTTCTCGTTGAACTGCCCGATGCGGGCGAGGGTCTGGCGGTCGAAGCCCAGGCCCCAGAGCTCGTTGATCGCGAGCCCGAAGACGCTCTCGAGCGCCGCCGACGACGACAGCCCGGCCCCGACCGGGATGTCGGAGACGAGAGAGGCGTCGAACCCGAATGCCCCGTCGAGCACTGCGCCGAACTCACGCGCGCCCCACACCATGCCGAGCGGGTAGGCCGACCAACCGCTGACCGCGGAGGGCGAGATGTCGTCGATGTCGGCGGTGACGGCATCCGGAGCGAACGTCGTCGCGATGCGGATGACCCGGTCGTCACGCCGCCGAACGGCCATCACGGTGCGGCGGTCGATGGCGAACGGCAGCACGAAGCCGTCGTTGTAGTCGGTGTGCTCACCGATGAGGTTCACGCGCCCGGGCGCCGACCAGAGCGAGTCGGCGGTGGTGCCGAAGCGCTCGCTGAAGCCGTCGAGAGCGGCAGAGGTGAGAGCGGTGTTGGTGGTCACTAGTCGTTCGAATCCGATCGTGCGAGGGCGTCGCGCAGCAGCGCGGCACTGGTTTCCGGCAAGACGTCGCCGATGAATGCTCCCATGGCCGACTCCGAGCCCGCCAGGAATTTGAGCTTGTCGACCGCCCGGCGCGGCGACGTGATCTGCAGCATCAGCCGGATGTCGTCGCGGTGCGCGTGCGTCGGCGCCTGGTGCCACGCCGCGATGTAGGGCGTCGGCGTGTCGTAGATGGCGTCGACGGCCCGCAGGATGCGGCGGTAGACCAGCGCGAGGTCGTCGCGCTCCTCGCCGGTGAGCCCGGCGAAGTCGGGCACGTGCCGGTGCGGCAGCAGATGGATCTCGAGCGGCCAGCGCGCAGCGAACGGCACGAACGCGGTGAAGAACTCGGTGCGCACGATCACGCGATCGGACTGCTCTTCGAATGCCAGGATGTCGGCGAACAGCGTCGGCCCATAGCTCTCGATCGACGCGATCAGCTTCTGCGTGCGCGGCGTGATGTAGGGGTAGGCGTAGATCTGCCCGTGCGGGTGGTGCAGCGTGACCCCGATGGCCTCGCCCCGGTTCTCGAACGGGAACACCTGCTCGACGCCCGGCATCGCCGACAGCGCGGCCGTGCGGTCGGCCCAGGCCTCCACCACGGTGCGAGCGCGCGACGGCGAGAGGGTCGCGAACGATCCGTCGGTCGACGGGCTGAAGCACACGACCTCGCAGCGCCCGATCGAGGGGCGGGTGCGGCCGAGGCCGATGCGCGCGAGCTCGTTGAGCGTGGCGGCGTCGGTGACGGATGCCGCGGCAGCGGCGTCGTCGCCGGTCACGCCGGCCTCGCCGCTCACGCCCGCCTCGCCGGCTGCGCCGGCATCGCCCGTCACGGCCGCGAACGCGGGGCCGAACGACGGCGACTTGTTCTCGAACACCGCGACGTCGTAGTTGCTCGGCACCTCGGTGAGGTTCTCGGGCGTCGACGGCGCCAGCGGATCGAGGTGCTTGGGCGGCAGCATCACGCGGTTCTGCCGCGCCGAGGCGATCGACACCCATTCGCCGGTCAGCGGGTCTTGCCGCATGGTGGCGACCGCGGGGCGCGGGGCGGGCGGCCGCGCATCCGGAGCCCGCTCGGGCGGAAGAGTGGAGTCGGCGTCGTCGAAGTAGATGAGTTCGCGACCGTCGGAGAGGTGGTGCACCCGCTTGGTGATGCCGTTGGAGAGCACGATGCCGTCGGAAGTCGCCGACGCCGGGGATTGCTGATTCACACCCACGAGTAAGCCACTTTCGATTACACAAGTCAAGCCGACCTTCGCTTTGGTATTGACAAGCAAAGCGAAGTAACCGAAACTCCACGCATGCCGAACGATTTCGAGCAGCTGCCGGCCGCCGTGCGTCGCGAGCGCATCCTGGCCCGGGTCGAAGAGACGGGCTTCGTGCGGGTCGCCGACCTCAGCCGCGAGTTCGGGGTGTCAGAGGTGACGGTGCGCTCCGATCTCGACGCGATCGAGCGGCACAGCCCGATCGACCGCGTGCACGGTGGCGCCGTGCTGCGCGGCGTCACCGCCCGCCGCGAGGAGCCCTTCGAAGAAGCGCTCGCCACCTCGGCCGACGAGAAGCGCCGCATCGGCGCCGCGGCCGCCGCCCTCGTCACGAGCGGCAGCAGCGTCATCCTGGATGTCGGCACCACACCCGCGGCCATCGCCGCCGCGCTGGTCGAGCGAGCCGACCTCGACGACATCGTGATCGTCACCAACAGCCTCACCACGGCGCTCGCGCTCGAGCCGGCCATCCCGCGGTTCACGGTGGTCGTGACCGGCGGCACCCTGCGGCCCCTGCAGCATTCCCTCGTGGCGCCGTTCGCGTCGAAGGTGCTCGACGACCTGCATGTCGACCTCGCGTTTCTCGGGTGCACCGGCGTGCATCCGGAGGGCGGGGTGACGAACGTCAACCTCGCCGAGACCGAGCTGAAGCGCGCGATGCTGCTCTCGGCCGACCGCGCCGTCATCGTGGCCGACTCGTCGAAGATCGGCCGCGTCGACCTCGGTCGCATCGGCGCGATCGACGAGTTCGCGACCCTCGTCACCTCCGCCGTCGACGACGCGGTGCGGGCGTCGTTCGAGAAGCGCGGCATCGAGGTGGTGCAGGTCTGACGAATTCCACAGCACGCCATCGGAGGTTTGCTTAAAGAGAGGAATACTCACTAGCATCGACCTACTCGGGGGAACGGGTGGAGGTGCGAGCCACACTCGCCGCTGTCCGAGGTGCGTGAGTCTTGCCGTTCCACCGTCGTGGTCGCCATTCGGTTGGCGTTGCTGCTGTTCTGGGGGTCGTGTTGTCGATCACTCTCGTCGCCGGGACTGCCGTCACCGCCAGCGCGGAGACTTTCGATCCGCCGGAGTCCCCGCCTGGCGCGACCGAGCCGAATGATTTGCCTGCCGAACCGTTCTCCACGGCCCCGCCGCCCGCACCTGCGATGCCTGAGGGAGACTTCTCCGACCTCGGCACCGAGCCCGTCGCCCCACCGGTGCCACCGGGCGATCTGGCCCTTCCGACCGACCCGGTCGATCCTGAATCGCTGCCGGAGTCGGCCATCGTCGACCGGGGCGAGTTCGACCAGACCTACGAGCTCGCCGACGGCTCGAACTACACGAAGACGTCTGTCGAGCCCTTGAACGTGCAGGATGCCGGGGGCGACTGGGTGCCCATCGACACAGCGGTGTCGGCGACCGGCCCGTGGGCGTGGCTCGGCATCGGCGGCGGCGAAGTTGAGCGCCATCCGCTGGCGCCGGTGTTCGCAGACAACGCAGCGGCCGATCACGTGCTCGAGGTCACGAGAGACGGTTCCACTGTCGGGTTCGGGCTCATGGGTGCGTCAGCCAGCGGTATCGACCGGATGGCGGGCAGCGGGCCCGATGCGCGGAGCCACGTCGAATACCCGGAGGTGTTCGACGACGCCGATCTGGTCTACGACGTCAGCGCCGGGGGAGTCAAGGAGAACCTGCGCCTGAACTCTGCCCCCGCCGACCCCGCCGACCCCGACGGCGACGACCCACCCTCTGCGAGCCTCTCCTGGTCATGGCGGGTCGACGCCGACGGGCTGTCGCTCTCGAAAGACGCGATCGGCGCGATCACGTTCACGAACGCCGACGGCGAGGCGATCCTGCAGATGCCGCCCGCGATCGTCTACGACAGCGCGTCGAGCGATGACACCGGTCGTGGTGACGCGTCGCGCGCAGCCACGACGACACTCTTGCATCGAGGGGATCACTGGGTCGTCGTGGTCACCGTCGACCGCGACTGGCTGAACAGTCCCGCCCGTGTCTATCCCGTGCTTGTCGACCCCAGCATCGACGTCTTCACCGACGGTGACGACGTGCACTCCTACAAGTCCAACGGGCTCTCGAATCTCAACGCAGGCGTGCAGATCGGCAATTCGAACAACGGGGGATACTGGCGCACTGTTCTGCACTACGACTACGAGCAGTTCTTCGGCAAGCAGGTGTTGGACGCCCAGGTTGGCGTCAGTGCGATCTACCCCGACTCTTCGGCCGACCCTTACCAGGCGGCCGTCTACCACGCGTCGGATTTCAGCTACCACGGCGTCGGCGAGCTGCTGGCGACCGGCACCTTCGACTCTTCCGGAGGTGCGACGACCGGTCCGGGCATCGCGACCACGATCGGACAATGGGTCAGGGCGCGCTCGGCGGGCAACTATCTGCTCATCGCCGGAGATGAGACGCCGGGCGTCTTCACCTACAAGCACATCGACACCGTCATGTGGGTGCGCTGGAAAGAGTTCCCGACTGCGGGCACCACCTCGACGCCGCCCCACGGCGAAGCGCGCACCAAGCTCAATCCGACCTTGACGATCACCGGGCAGACCGACCCGGGTGGTGGTGGTCTCGCCTACGCGTTCCACCTCGGCACGAACCCGAATCCACTGGCGACCTGGAGCTGGGACAGCGGATGGATCGGCCAGAACCATTTCACACTGCCGCTTAACGCGCTGCAACCGAACACCCGCTACTACTGGGTCGAATACGTCAAAGACGGCGCCGATGGCCTGAACGGGTTCAGCACCAAGTGCAACACGATGGTGTTGTCGTTCGTGACCGACGCTGCCGCGATGCCTCCGCACGGGTCGTGGTCGCCGGGCGACAACGCGACGGTCACGACTCTGACGCCCACGTTCGCCGTGCCCTCCGTGCTGTCGCAGATCGGCAAGCCGGTGCTTTACCAGTTCCGGGTTGCGACAGGTGTGGATTCACTCACGGGCACGGTCGCCACGTCGGGCTGGATATCGGCCACCAACTGGTCGCCGCCCGTCGGCACCCTGCAAGACGGAGGTTCGTACAAGTGGAGCGTGTCGACGCAAGACGACCGTGGTGACTACGGCCCGGTCTTCACGAACACCGTGAAAGTCGACCTGCGCCTGGGCGCATCAAGTCCCTCGCCGCAAGATTCGGCCGGCCCTGTGACCGTCAACCTCGCCAACGGCAACCTGTCGTTGAACTTCGCGTCGCCGATGGTGAACACGGCGGGCGGGCCCATGGGCATGTCGTTCAGCTACAACTCCCAGAAGCCGTCCAACACCGGGCTGAACGCGTCGTATTACGACGACAGTGTGCAGCGCGATCGCAGCTTCGGCACGAAGTCCAAAGGCGCCGTGCTCGTGCGCACGGAGAGCGCGTCGTCGTTCGACTGGGGCTCCGGGTCGCCGGCGTCGGGGGTGCCGGCTGATTATTTCCTGGCATCGTGGAAAGGATTCATCCGTTTCCCCTCGGTGGGTGACTGGGTGCTCGGCGTCACCGCCGACGACGGCTACCGCATCCGCGTGGGGGAGACGGTCGTGAGCGACCGCTGGGTGGGTGCGGCCGTCGATTCGTTGCAGTGGAGCAGCGTGATCAAGGCGACGACGGCCGCCTCCCCGTTCATCCTCGACTACCGCGAGGAGACGGGGCTCGCGCACGTGACCCTGTTCGCCAAGAAGCAGGGCGATCCGGATTCCGAACGGGTCATCGTGCCGGGTGACTGGTTCACTCGAACCCCCGACATCCTGCCGACCGGCTGGTCGGCCTCGACGGCCGTGGCAGGCGCGGCCGGTGCGTACTCGCACGCAGAGGTCACGACCTCGGCCGTCATCATCACCGACGCCACGGGTCGCGTGCACACCTACGCCAAACAGGGCGCAGACAGCTACTCACCGCCGCAGGGAGAGTACGGGTCGGTCAGTGTCTTTCTCGACCAGAGCACCAGCCCGGCCGCCAAGACGGTGACCTTCACCGACGACTCGGGCACGACGTACGTCTTCAACGCTGCAGGCGCCGTCGTGTCGACGACGAGCGCGATCGACGTGAAGAAGCCGACGGCGCCCCGTGTCTCCTACCGCGGTGGAACCGGCAGTTACCGCGAGGGCATCGGCCGGATCGACCGCATCTCGGATGTGCTCTCGTCGAACGGCGCGACCCCGCCGGTCTACGGCCGAGAAGTGATCTTCGCCTACGGCTCAGATCTGGCCCAGGATGTCGGGCTGTCGCCGAGCGACACCGACACGACGGGTCGGGCGTGTCCGACTCCGGTCGGCTCGGGCTACATCGCGGCGCCCGCAGACCGACTCTGCCGCATCGTCTATCCCGGGCACGTGGCCGGGTCGGACGACACCACCGTGATCACGTACAACGCGGCCGGTCTCATCGCCTCCATCACGGACCCGGGCGGAAAAGTCACCAGCTTCGGCTACGACGCAGTGAACCGACTCAGTCGCATCACCGACTCCGTCGCGAGCGACTGGATCGTCAAGGTGAACGGCGGTGTCGTACCCGAGGCGTCGGCGACGACGATCCGTTACGGCGAGTATGGCCGCGTGGGCGACGGGAGTGACGACCGGGTGACCGGGATCACGCTGCCCGCGGCTGATGGCGTGACGCTGACAGGCCGAGCGGCAAAAACCTACAGCTACCCTCCGACGGGTGGTGTCGCCTATGTCGATGTGGCCGGCCAGACAGTGCCCGGCGCGTCGCCGACGCAAGGGCATTCGCGCAAGGTGACGTTCGATGCATCCTTCCGGCTGACCAGCGACGTGTCGCCTCTCGGGCGCACGACGTCGCAGGAATGGGACGCGCAAAAAGACCTGGTGCTCTCGTCAACCGACGCAGCGGGCAAGAAGTCGACGACCATCTACAACAGCGTCGACCGGGTGACTGACACCTATGGCCCCGCCGACGTCGCGTGCTTCGGTGCCGACCGTCGCCCGACAGGGTGCACCGGTGTCGCCCACTCATCGACTGCCTACGATGGCGGCCTCTCCGGACTTCAAGCCACCTACTACGGAACCAAGGGTCTCGCAGGAGCGCCGGTCGCCTACGGTCTCGGCATCGGAACAGCCGATGGGTCGGTCAACCGTTCGTGGGGCTCGGCCGCGCCGGTTCCCGGAGTCGGCCCCGATGGCTGGAGTGTGCGTCTGTCGGGCACGATCACCTTCCCGGCTGCGGGGCTCTACACGCTGCAGGGGTCGGTCGACGACGGAATGAAGCTCTGGGTCGATCGCGATCTCGTCATCGACAACTTCGTGATCAGTGGAGAACACCCGACCAACAAGGCGACGATCCGCGTCGACGCCGCCCGGCTCACCGTCCCCATCGCGGTGGACTACTTCGACAATGTCGGCGACGCCGTTCTGAAACTGAACTGGGTGGCGGGCGATGGGGCGACGGGTGTTTTCGCGCCGGTTCCGGGTAGCTGGCTCACGCCCGACTACGGGCTGACGACCTCGAGCGCCACGGACGACAGCGCACCCGCCGGAGTCGCCGGTGTCTCGAATTCTCAGGTGCCGTCGCAGGCGACCGCCACCTCGTTCGGCGCGAGTCCATGGCTCGGCCTTGCCGACACAACGACAGCCGACCCGGCGGGTCTAGCCCTGCAATCGAAGGTGAAGTACGACACGAACAACCGACCCACCCAAGCGTTCTCGCCGGCCGCCGTCGCAGGCGGTTCCTCAACATCGACCACCGAGAACACCTACTACCAACCCGGCGACACGATTGGCGGTGTCGGTGCGGTCGACTCCTGCGGCGTCGCAGCCGGCACTCCCCAGTACGGCGCTCTGCGAGAGCATCGCTCCGCGAATCCGGATGCCGCCGTCGGAGTCACCCAGGGCATCACCACGAGCTACGGCTACGACATCCTCGGCCGTGCCGTGGCCAGCAAGAGCACGAGCGATTCCGGAACGTCGTGCACCACGTATGATCCGAGGGGGCGTGTGACGAAGAGCACCGACATGTCGCACAACGGCGCTCCGGCTCGCACGACGACCTACTCGTACGCGAGCACCGCGGCCCCCGTCGGCAACCCTCTCGTTTCGAGCGTCACCGATGCAGTCGGCACGACCACGGTCACGCGCGACCTCCTCGGCAGGGTGACATCCGCTGTCGATGTCTGGGGAACGACGACGAGTACGACCTACAACCAGGTCGGGCAGGTCGTCACGGTGACGACTGCTCCGCCCGTCGGTCAGGCCTATCGTCTCGCCTACACCTACAACCTCGACGGTCAGGTCGAGGCGGAGAGCGATGTGGCCGTCGCGACCGGAGTCGCAACCGTCCTGGCGCGACCCTTCTACGATTCGGCCGGACGATTGACCTCGGTCAGCTACCCGTCCGGCGCCGGCAATTCGGGCAATGGGTCAGGGCTTACCTCGGTGGGCTACGACTCCGCGGGTCGAAGCGCGGGGTTCCAGTGGCAGTTCGTGGGTGAGGCTGCGCCGGTCGGCGACAGCGTGGTGAGATCGCAGTCGGGCCGCATCCTGAAGTCATCCGTGGTCGAGTCGCCGACGAGCGCGTACGACTCCCTCTACAGCTTCGACGCGGTCGGCCGTCTGATCGCGGCCACGATCCCGGGCCATCGCCTCACCTATGGTTTCGCGCCCACCAACAGCTGCGGCACCGGGGTGAAAGCAGCGGCGAACGGCAACCGCACGTCGACGACCGACACCCCGGTCGGCGCGGGCACCCTCGCGTACAGCACGTCTTACTGTTACGACGCCGACGATCGTCTGCTCTCATCATCGGAGATCGTCGCGGGCGCAACATCGGCTCCTCCCTCGAAGGTGCGCGATGCGCAGAGTCTGCCCGCGGGTTCGATCGTCTACGACGCCCACGGCAACATCACGAAGCTCGGCGACCAGACCTTCACCTACGACGCAAGCGATCGCCACATCGGCACGGTCGTTCGCAGCGGCACGGCCGTGGTCACAACGATCGCGTACGTGCGCGATGCGTCGGGTGCCATCGTGAAACGCACGGAGACGCCGGCCGCGGGATCGCCGACCGAAACGCGCTATTCGGGTTCGATGGTGCTCGACGCCAGCAGCAAGGTGCTCAAGCAGACCATCTCGCTCCCGGGTGGTGTCACGGTCGCGCGCGATGCCGATCTCACGGGCGGCATCTGGAGTTACCCCGACCTCCATGGCGACATCACCTTCACGGCAGACTCGACGGGAAAGCGCACCGGCTTCTATCTCTACGACCCCTTCGGTCAGCCGATGGATGTCGCGACCAAGATGATCGGCTCGCCCGCGTCGAACCAGCTCGTGCCCGACACGCAGCCGGGCGCCTTCGACCTGGGTTGGGTCGGTTCGAATGGCAAGGGCTACGAGCATGCTGCGACGATCGCGACGATCGAGATGGGTGCGCGCATGTATTCGGCCCTGCTCGGTCGCTTCCTCGCGCTCGACCCGGTCGAGGGCGGCAACACGAGCGCCTACAACTACCCCAACGACCCCGTCAACGCCTTCGACCTCTCGGGCGAGATGCAAGACTGCGGTTCCTGCTACAACGGGCGAGTCATGCACTCTTACACCTCGGCACGCGGCGCAGCAAAGACCATCCTCTCGTCACAGCCCACACACATCTATTCGCCAAGCCGCTTTCGGTCAGGCGCCTACACGCCATTGTCGGAGGGGGAACGTCTATCCGCTGCGCGTGATGCAATGCGAATATCTTCTACTGTCTCCACCACAGCAGGACTTATGTCTCTCGCGGCCGTGTTCTTCTCCCCATCGCTTGTGCCGGCCCTGACGGCGGTCGCATTTGTATCGAGTGCTTTCGCCACGGTGGCTACG
This sequence comes from Herbiconiux daphne, assembly GCF_024979295.1. Lineage (GTDB taxonomy): Bacteria > Actinomycetota > Actinomycetes > Actinomycetales > Microbacteriaceae > Herbiconiux > Herbiconiux daphnes. The sequence goes on from NZ_JANLCJ010000014.1 coordinate 18,873, forward strand.
TGCTTCTCCGGAGCAGGCCGAGGAGATGAGTGCGCAGTGAGCGCTGTCATGTTAGCCACGGGGCCTATTGGACTCGGCGTGGGCGGTTTGGCCAAGTCGATGAAGCCGACGCTGTCAGTGACCGGGGAAGCCATAGTTACAGGATCTTTCACATTTGGAGCGTTGGATCTTGGCTTCACCATCAGTGGCTGGTTCGGAGGGTAGATGTCGGACCGCAATCACGACAAACGGCTGGGCAGAGCCCCCCTTCTCGCGATCTCGTGGGTGGCTCTCGTTGCCTCGGGCATGACGATCGCCAACCTCATGCACGCGTCCATTGGAGAACGGCTCGACCGCGTAATCCAGATTCTGGGATGGGCGACGGTGGGAGTCGCTGTCATGGTTGCGGGTGTGACTTTGATTTCAGCATGGTCATACGGGTGCCTAGATCACCTTCGAGCAACACGTGAAGACGCTGTGCTGATTAGGAGCGGAGCCGCTCCGGCACTAAAAAATGGACTCGACGGAGCTTCAGAACTCCGGCACATGGTTGCGAAAGGGAGGCCGCTCGGCCCTTACTTCGTGCTCCTGGTCGACCCGAGCGGGGTCGAGATCTGGCATGGGTCGGGAAAGGGGCGACTAGTCGGATCCTTACCCGCTGAATCGATCTCCCGAATCACCACAGGCTCCGCGGCAGAAGGAGCAAAGCGACTGAACACGATCGTCTTTCAGGTGAGCCTCAATGACGACAGGCTCGATCTCCCTTTCGTTGTGCGGTCAGGCGGAGGCATCATCGGCGCCAAGTGGGCTGAGGTTGCAGCAGCCCGGGAGCGAATCGCCCATGTCTTGAAGCTGCAATGAATCTCCCACTGGCGGCAAGCGCGCAATCGTTGTCGGGAGTTTCGCTCAGTGCCTCGACCGCGCGGATCTGGTCCAACCGTTGTTGTGATTATGAGGAGCAGCCGCATTCTCTCAAATGCTTGATGCCTGCCCATGGTCTCGCCTTGGTAGCGGGAACACGGAGGATTTCATGAGAGTCACGAAGGATGCTGTCGCCCAAGCGATACTCCTCAACGTGCTCATGCGGTCGTGCTGGGCCCGCCTGCCGGTGGACTGCTAGGCGTGCTGCTGACTTGGAAAGTCAAGAATCGTGGAACGCAGCCTGCTGAGACCTCTGAGGAAGGTGATGCGCCATGAATCGTAGTCAGTACATCGCCGGCTATGCGGTCTTTGCCAGTCTTTTCGCGCTATGCCTCATCATCGCGACAGTTCGTGCCATTGAACCGGGCGGTCCGCAAGTTTGGGGACTCTTGATTCCACTCGCGACGGGGATGGCACTCGTTCTCGCCGTTGCGTGCGCTTTCTGGCTGCCCGGCCGACTGACGTTCCTTTCTGTCCAGCGACTTCATCCCAGGTCGTCTCTGTTATTCGCGCTGCGAGACAAATCCATGGACCACGCGACCAGCGCGTTCCATGTTGATGGCTACGCCGGAAAGCTCAACCTCTATTCGACCTTCGAAGCGACGAGCACATCGTTGCAGATATGGGCGGGCGGCCTGAATCCCATTGTCGTAGCAAGGATTCCGAGGACCGAAATCGTGGCTTTCGGTACGGGCTTCGGCCCCTTTTTCACTGCCCAGCCGATTGACTACATGACCATTTACCTTTCCAACGATGTGGTGCTCAACGTCGTGCCATATGGCCCCTCGGGGATGTTGCCTACGTCGAAACATTCGTTAGATCTGATCGTGCGGGAGCTCGCCTCGGACTTGGACCGAACGGTTCGGCACTCGTGACCAAGAGGATTGACTGCTCAGTATCGATTCCCTGGTGCCTTCTTGTTTCGAGCGCAGGGCTCTGGGGTGCATTCTCGGGTGTGGCCTTTGACGCGGCGCTTTCTCTGCAAGCTGGGCGATCCTCCTATGCCGTCCTGATGTTCGTCGCATTCGGTCTTCCTCTTGCGTTCGTCGGGGGCCTGGTCACCGGGGCAAGTGCGATGGCCGTCGGACTGATCATGGATGTCGCCGTGCGACGGCTGAACCACTCTGCGAGGTTTCGCGGAGCCTTGCGCGCCGGCGGCGCGATTGGGTCATCAGCGGCAGTGCTCTTGTTCGGGGTAGCCGACGTCACGAGTCCAGGCCCAGCGATCGCGATTCCACTCGCCCTCGCTGTCGCCGGCGGCGTCATTTTGTTCATCGGTTCGAACTCAGGTGTCGGATCCGCTCCGATTGGCGGCACCGCGGCAACGGCACGTGACGCATGAACAACCAAGCTGGTCGCGATTTCGACCTCATCACGCGCGAGAAGAGCCGGTGGTGATCGGTCCCATTGCGTTCTTGATCTGGCTGCTGCTGAGAGGAATGTATCTCTGGTTACTCGTGCCGATATGCGCGGCGCTTGGGGTGACAGTGCATCCCATCCTCAAAACCCGCCGCGCCACCATCGGGCTTCGCGGGTTCAAGCATCGTGTGCGGATCTTCGGAAACCTCGAGACAGATGAAGACGAGTGCCTGAGCGAGAAATTCCGAAGGAGGTGAGTATGTTCACAACGCAAGATCGGCTGGTGTCGTCTCTTCTGGCGATCGGTATGGTGATCGCGCTGACCGGATGCGTCGGCCCCGACCGCGTGCTTCCTGCCGACGTGCACGCCAGTGCCTCCCAAGGGCGCATGGAGAGCACAGCAGCTCTTGAGTGCTTGGACTTCGCACCGAACTCGAGTGAATCGACTCTTGTCGCCGCTTGGATCGGCACCCTCGGCCAAGCAATCGACATGGCCGAAGACTTCGACAGCCGCAACACAAATCCCCGTGATTCGCTGTCGCAAGTGGGCCGGGAGACACCGGTGGCCTTCTGCATCTTCTCCGGCGATAGGTGGAACATCATGACTCCCCGGCCCGGTGGACAGGTGCTGGCCTACGCGGCCAACGCGGCGCCGATGCCGGTAACCCCGCCGATGACCACTCGACTGAACGGAGTCGTCGGCTACTTGTGAGGCCGTGGCAGTGACGCCAGGCATTGAGTCAGCTCTCTAGTCGCCCCTCGTCTGCTGGCTCGGAACGGAGATGGCTCGTAGACGTCTGTTGTTGCCGGACCAGTGTCCTTTCGAAGGCGTGTTGAACCGGTGAGAGCTTCCTCGGCGCCGCTGTCGCCGGCCCGACGGCGCATTAGACTTTTCTCGACGCCTGGGGGACACGTCTCCGCATCGCGCCCACACTCCATCGTCGGCCCCCAGATCGCGGCAGCGCGCCCAAGCGCCTAAGCGCCCGCAGAACCTCTGTGCAATCGTGACACCTCCATCAGGCCCCATCACCGCGTCGACCACGGTCGTGCACCCCGGCGACGCCCTCCGCGCGAGCCAGCGGCTCGTCTACGTCATCATCCTCGGCGCGCTCGTGGCGCTCGGCCCCTTCACCATCGACCTCTACCTGCCGGCGTTCCCGGTGCTCGAGGCCGATTTCGACGTGCCGGCCGCGCTCATCCAGCTCACCCTCACCGGCACCACGATCGGCTTCGCACTGGGTCAGCTGATCGTCGGCCCGCTCAGCGACCGCTTCGGCCGTCGGCGCCCCATCATCATCGCGACGTCGCTGCACGTGCTGGCGTGCCTCGGCGCCGCCGTCGCCCCCGAGATCTGGAGCCTCGGCGTGTTCCGCGTGCTGCAGGGCATGGGCGCGGCCGCGGGCGGTGTGGTGGCGATGGCGATGGTGCGCGACCTGTTCGGCGGGCGCCGCCTCGTCGTCATGCTCTCGCGGCTCGCCCTAGTGAGCGGGCTCGCGCCGATCATCGCTCCCGTCATCGGCTCGCAACTGCTGCTCGTCATCGACTGGCGCGGCATCTTCTGGGTGCTCGCGGCCTACGGCCTGCTCGTCGTGCTCGTGGTCTCGCTCTGGATCCGCGAGACCCTCCCCACCGCGCGCCGCCACGACTCCGGTCACACCACCACGGCGCAGCGCTACCGTGCCGTGCTCACCGACCCCATCTTCGTCGGCGTGGCGATCATCGGCGGCATGACCTTCTCGGGTCTGTTCTCCTACCTCTCGGCGAGCTCGTTCCTCTTTCAGCAGGTCTACGGCTTCGACGCCCAGCAGTTCGGCATCCTCTTCGCCGTGAACTCGCTCGGCATCGTCGGGGGAGCGCAGCTGAGCGCTCGCCTCACCCGCTACTGGGGACCGCAGTGGATCATCGCCGTCTCGACCGTGCTGTTGTTCGGCTTCGCCACCTCGATCATCGTGTTCGACGCCCTCGGCTTCGGGCTCTGGGGCACGCTCGTGCCGCTGTGGTTCTTCATCTTCTCGTGCGGCTTGACGTTCCCTTGCGTGCAGGTGCTCGCCCTCAACTCGCACGGCCACGAAGCCGGCACCGCGGCATCCCTTCTCGGCGCCGTCAACTTCGGGCTCGCCGGACTCATCTCGCCGCTCGTGGGCGTGCTCGGCATCGGCAGCGCCACGCCGATGGCCTCGGTCATGGCGGGCACGGCGATCGTGAGCATCGTGGCCCTCTGGCTGATCGTGCGGCCGAAACGCGTGCCAGCGCTCACCCGGTAGCGAAGCGGATGCCGCCGCCCACGGTCGCCCGGTAGCGAAGCGGATGCCGCCGCCCGCGCCCCGGCCGAAACGGGTGCCCGCGCTCACTCGGGAGTAGGGTCGAGCGGATGAGCGACGCAGCCCACCCGCAGCCCGACCCGCAGCAGGCGCTGCCGCCCGAACCGGCGCCGAAATCTCCCGAGACCGAGATCGGCGGCAGCGCGCCCGCCCCCTACAAGGTGGCCCGCAAATGGCCTCTCATCTCAGGCGTGATCGCGGTGCTGCTGGTCGTCGGTCTCGGCGCGGTGGTGGTGCTGCGCGAGCGCGGCCTGCCGTTCGAGATCGACACCGAGTGGATGGACGAGATCATCGAGCACCGCAACCCCGTGTGGGAGATGCCGTCGCTCGTCATGAACTACCTCGGCGGCGGTTTCGTTGCGATCTGGGTCGTGCCGCTGATCGTGATCGTGCTGCTGCTCATCTTCCGCCGGCCGTGGGCCGCGCTCTACTTCACCATCGCCATCATCCTGAGCGCGGCGGCAGTGCAGATTCTCAAGACCGCCGTCGGCCGGCCGCGACCGGAGGACATGCTCGTCGTCTCCGACTTCGGCTCGTTCCCCTCGGGGCATTCCGCCAACGCCGCGACCCTCGCCGTGACCCTCGGCATCATCTTCGTGCGGGTCTGGATCTGGGTGGCCGGCTCCGTCTACACCCTGCTGATGATGGCGAGTCGCACCTACCTCGGCGCCCACTGGCTGACCGACACCATCGGCGGGCTGCTGCTCGGCGCCGGCATCGCGGCGCTGCTCTGGGCACCCTTCGCGGCGAAGCTCTATCGAGAACGGGCGGCCGTGCACCGGCCGGTGTGGATGCGTTCCGTTGCGGCATCCGATACCGATAACGTCAAGCCATGAGAATTCTCCTTGTGGGCGCCGGCGGTGTGGGCGACGCCATCGCGAAGATCGCCGCGCGGCGCACCTTCTACGATCTGCTCGTGGTGACCGACTACGACCTCTCGCGGGCCGAGCGCACCATCGCCTGGATCGAGAAGAGGCACGGGTCGGAGGTGGCTGCCCGGTTCGTGGCCGATCGCATCGATGCATCCGACCCCGACGACGTCGCCGAGGTCGCCCGCCGACACGGCGCGACCCACGTCATGAACGCGGTGGAGCCCAAATTCGTGCCCACCATCTTCGCCGGCGCGCTGGCTGCGGATGCCGATTACCTCGACATGGCCATGAGCCTCAGCGAGCCGCATCCCACCGAGCCCTATCTCGAGACCGGCGTGAAGCTCGGTGACGACCAGTTCGCGCTCTCGGGCGACTGGGAGAAGGCGGGCCGTCTGGCACTCGTCGGCATGGGCGTCGAGCCCGGCCTCTCCGACGTCTTCGCCCGGTATGCCGCCGATCACCTGTTCAGCGAGATCGACGAACTCGGCACGCGCGACGGCGCCAACCTGGTTGTGCGCGACTCCGACGGCAACGAGATCTTCGCCCCCTCGTTCAGCATCTGGACCACGATCGAGGAATGCCTCAACCCACCGGTCATCTGGGACAAGAGTCGCGGCTGGTACACCACGCCCCCGTTCTCGGAGCCCGAGGTGTTCAGCTTTCCCGAGGGCATCGGAGACGTCGAGTGCGTCAACGTCGAGCACGAAGAGGTGCTGCTCATGCCGCGCTGGGTCGATGCCAAGCGGGTCACCTTCAAGTACGGGCTCGGCAACGAGTTCATCGGCATCCTGAAGACGCTGCACCAGCTCGGTCTCGACAAGACGACCCCGGTGCGAGTGCGCTCGGCCGACGGCCCGGTGGAGGTCGCCCCGCGCGACGTGGTCGCGGCATCCCTGCCCGACCCGGCGACCCTCGGCCCTTTCATGACGGGCAAGACCTGCGCGGGACTGTGGGTGACGGGCGTCGGCACGAACAACCAGCGCCGTGAGGTCTACCTCTATCACGTGAGCGACAACGAGTGGACGATGGCCGAATACGAGAGCCAGTGCGTGGTGTGGCAGACGGCGCTCAACCCGGTGATCGCGCTCGAGCTGCTCGCCGGTGGCGTGTGGTCGGGCACGGGTGTGCTCGGGCCCGAGGCGTTCGACGCGAAGGCGTTCCTCGACCTGATGGCGGCCCCGATCGATGCGGGCGGCTACGGCCAGACGTGGGGTCTGGAAGACCGGCTGGCCTGAGTCATGACCACGGTGCACACGAGCGGATCGGCCCTGCCGGTCGTGGTCGAGGCGGTCGAGCTGCACCGCATCGCGATGCCGCTCGTGCGGCCGTTCGAGACCAGCTTCGGGCGGCAGACCGCGCGCGACGTGCTGCTCGTGCGCGTGATCACCGACTCGGGCGACGGGTGGGGCGAGTGCGTCGCCATGGCCGACCCCGTGTACTCGAGCGAGTACGTCGCCGGGTGCGACGCCGTCATCCGCGACTACCTCGCGCCCGCTCTGCTCGACGCGTCGACTGTGCGCGCAGCCGACGTGGCCGGAGTGTTCTCGTTCGTGATCGGCCACCGGATGGCGAAAGCCGCCGTCGAGGCAGCCGTTCTCGACGCGCAGTTGCGCGCCGCCGGCATCAGCTTCGGCGAGTACTTCGGGGCCGTGCGCCCCGAAGTCGACTGCGGGGTCTCGGTGGGCATCTCGCCCGACCTCGACCAGTTGCTGGCCGAGGTGTCGGGCTACGTCGACGAGGGCTACCGGCGCATCAAGCTCAAGATCAAACCGGGCTGGGATCTCGCGCCGGTCGCGGCCGTGCGCGACCTGATCGGCCCCGACGCCCTGCTGCAGGTCGACGCGAACACGGCGTACACGGTCGCCGACATCGACCATCTGCGCCGGCTCGACGAGTTCGGGCTGCTGCTCATCGAGCAGCCCTTCGTCGAGGAGGACATCGCCGCGCACGTGCTGCTCGCGCGCGCGATCGACACGCCGGTTTGCCTCGACGAGTCGATCACGTCGACGGATGTCGCCATCGACGCCATCGACCGCGACGCCACCTCCATCGTCAACATCAAAGCCGGCCGCGTCGGCGGCTACCTCGAGGCGATCCGCATCCACGACGCGTGCCTCGACCGCGACGTTCCGGTGTGGTGCGGCGGCATGCTCGAGACCGGCATCGGCCGGGCGGCGAACGTGGCGCTCGCCGCTCTGCCCGGGTTCACGCTGCCGGGCGACACGTCGGGGTCGAACCGCTACTTCGCCGAGGACATCACCGAGTCGTTCGTGCTGGTCGACGGCCGCCTCGCCGTTCCGGCCGGCCCGGGCACCGGAGCGACGGTGCGCACCGAGCTCGTCGACCAGTGGAAGACCCGTCCGGCACACCTCATCACCCGTGCCTGACCCGGCCGCACACCCGCCCGCGCCCGGCGCCGCCGCCGGCGGGCGCCCTGGCAGCGGACCCGCCGCTGGCCGGCCCGGCACCCGGCCCGCCGTTGACGGAGGCATGCCGGGAGTCGGTGGCGTGCGCATCCGGCGTCTCGACCCGACGCGGGCTTCCGACCGAGCAGCGGTGCTCGACATCTGCGTGAAGACGGGCGATGCCGGTGCGGATGCGACGGGCCTGCACGCCGACCCCCGGGTGCTGACCGATCGCTGGGCCGCGCCGTATGTCGACCTCGAGCCCGCTTGGGCCTGGCTCGCGACCCTGCCAGCGCCGCCCGTCGGAGCCGCGCCCTCGACGGCCGCGGTGCCTGGCGACACCGCCGCCGAGGCGTCGGCAGTCGTCGACGATGAGATCGTCGTGGGCTACGTCATCGGCACGCCGGACACCGAGTCCTTTGCGGCGCGTTTCGCCGCCTGGCCCAGTTCGCTGAGCGAGGCCGAGCGCGCTCGGCACGCGGAGCTGCTGCGCGCGCCCGGGCTGCACGACTATCCCGCGCACCTGCACATCGACATCCTGCCCATAGCCCAGGCCCGTGGGGTGGGTCGACAGCTCGTGCAGACCTTCCTCGACGCGCTCGTCGCCGCCGGCGTGCCCGGAGTGCACCTCGGCGTCGACCCCCGCAACACCGCCGCCCTCGCGTTCTACCCCCGCCTGGGCTTCACCCAACTCCCCTCCCCCCACGCCCCCCTCTTCACCCGCCCCCTCTAACCCTTGGGCTCCCGCACCTTCCTCCGCCGAGTTGCGCCAAACTGCCCCAAAACCCCGCCCTATGGGACACTTTGGCGCAACTCGTCGAGGGGAAGAGCAGGGGAGTGGGAGGTCCTCCGCCGAGGCAGGAGAAGCTCCGTTGAGTTGCGCCAAAGTGCCCAAAAAGCGCGAGCTATTGGGCACTTTGGCGCAACTCGGCGAAAGGAGGGAGGGACCCCCGCCGAGTTGCGCCATCCGGCCCCTGGAATCGGGCTCCGGGGGCACGATGCCGCAACTCGGCGGGGGAGTTCAGGCCGGCACGAGGTTCAGGCCAGCACGAGGCTCGAGGGCGACATCAGGGCGATGAGCACGAGCGCGAGCAACGAGATGGCCCCCGCGACCGTGAGGCCGCCGACCCAGGGCCAGCGCTCGAACCAGTAGAGCAATTCGGGCGACTCGGCCCGCAGGCGAGCCGACGTCACGGGGTCGGGCAGCCGCCGCACGGGCACGTCGAACGCGTGGGCGACCGTCTCGATGTCGCGATCCGACCAGAACTCGCCGCGCAGGCGCAGCAGCAGCTCCCCGGTCGAATCGAGCAGGAACAACTGCGTCGTGGTCTCGGTCGACACCCCGCGGTAGACCTCGAGCATGAGCGCCGTGGCGACGCGCTTGGCCGGGATGCGGTTGTCGTGGTGGAAGAAGCCGCGCTCGATCAATCCGTCACGGCCGATGCGGATGCTCACCCCCCGCAGCATCCAGGTGCCGATCGCATAGATCGCCGCGACGAACACCACCGCGATCACCACCCGCAGCCACGTTCCGCGCGGAATGGCGAACCAGAGCATCGCGGCGAACACCGGCAGCAGCAGCGCGGCGGCCACCAGACGGGTCTGGGTCGAGAGCTGGGCGCGCGGCCTCAGCACGGTGACGGTGCTCGATCGCAGAGTCATACCTTCTCGCATCTCACGTCGTCAGTGCGCGCCGGCCGGCTCGCATTCGGTTCCCCACAGCGATGTTAGGTGGCCCCGCAACGCACGCATAGCGACCGTTCGGGGGACATTCCGGCCCGCGCTCCCAGCGTGCGTTCAGACTGAACACGGCGATGACCGGATGCCCCACACACGACGATGACCGGATGCCCCGTGTGAGGCATCCGGTCACCGACGATCGGTGCGAGCTACCCGATGTAGGCCTTCAGCGCGTTGAACACGCCGTCGGAGACGGTGTTCGACCCGCCCAGCACGATGATCTTCGCCGGGTTGAGCCGGTTCAGCTCCGTCTTCACCGAGTCGGGGATGCTGGTGCCCGTGACGAGCAGCACCGGCCCGCCCTTCACGATCGCCGCCGCCGAGCCCGAGAGCGCGTCGGGGAAGACCGCCCCAGAGGCGATGTAGACGGCCGGCACACCGGGCGTGAACGTCGCCGCCGAGACCGCCGCCGAGACCGCGTAGCGATCGGCGCCGGCGACCCGGGTGGTGGGAGCGATGCCCTGCAGCGTCGCCTTCACCGAGTCGGCCACCGTGGCCGTGCCGCCGAGCACCACGATCTTCGCCGGGTGCAACCGGTTCAGTTCGGTGGTGACACTGGCCGGGATGCTGTCTTTCGACACCAGCAGCACCGGACCGCCGAGCTTGCCGGCCGCGGCCGAACCCGAGAGGGCGTCGGGGAAGACGGCTCCGGATGCGACGTAGACCACGGGCACATTGGTCGCGAAGGCGTCTTTCGACACCGCGGCCGACACCGCGTAGCGGTCGGCGCCGCCGATGCGGGTGGTGGGCGCCGTGGCCTTGAGGGCCGTGACCACCGACTCGGCGACCGTGTTCGAGCCACCGAGCACCTTGATCTTCGCCGGCTTCAGGCGGGCGAGCTCCGCGGCGATGACCGTGGGGATCGAGTCCTTCTGCACCAGCAGCACCGGCCCGCCGAGCTTGCCGGCCGCGGCCGAACCCGAGAGGGCGTCGGGGAAGACGGCTCCGGATGCGACGTAGACGACGGGCACGTTCGGTGCGAAGGTGCTGGCCGACACCGCGGCCGACACCGCGAACCGATCGGCACCGCCGAGCCGGATCGTGGTGGCGTCCAGCGCGATCACCGCCGCCGTGGCCGCCGACGTCACCGAGAGCGGGTCGTAGTTGGTCTTGGTGCCCGAGACGGTGAACGTGATGGTCTTGCCCACGTCACCGGCGACCGGCGAGTAGGTCAGACCCGTCGCACCCGGGATGGCCACCCCGCCGGCGTTCCACTGGTAGGTCAGCGCCACCGGCGCCGGTGCCCAGGCGGGAACGGTCGCTGTGAGCAACTGGCCGACCTGCGCGGAGCCGGTCACGGTGGGCAGCACCGGGCTGAGGCCGAGCAGCGGCGCGCCGTTGGTGTCGTACATCGCGTAGTCATCGGTGATCAGCTCGCCGTTGGCGGTGAGGTTGAGGCCGAAGCTGATGCCGGTGATGCCCGCGGGAATAGGCGGCGTCGTGAAGTCGGCCTGGGTGTAGATCGTGGCCGGGGTGAACAGCGGGCTCGAGGTCCAGTAGGTCCAGGTGCCGATCGTGTCACGGGTGTAGACCGCGAACTGGGTGTTCGCCGTCGACATGTAGAAGGCGCGCAGCGAGTAGCTGGCTCCGGGCGTCACGCTGGGCGAGCATCCGGATTCATCGAACAGGGCCAGCAGTTTCGCGTCGCCGTTGACGTAGTTGGTCACCGTGACCTTCGCGGCCGTCGCACCGGTGCGGCCCGGCGTGACCGTGCTGAACGCGGCGTTGTTCGTGCCGTAGCTCGAACCCCACCAGCACTGCGGCATGTTGACGACCGTGCCGGGCGTCTCGAGGCTCGGGTTCTGGGTGCCGTTCTGGCCGGGGCCGGGCGGCGGTGCGAGCGGAGGGCCGGCGACCACGGGCTTGACCGCGCCTCCGACGACGGAGTTGACCGTCTTGACGGTGCCGTTGCCGTCGGCCTGCCACTGGGCGAGCCAGGTGGTGAACTGGTCGAACAAGGCGCTCGAGATCGAGGCCGCCTCGGGTGACGTGTCGCACGTCGTGGCGCAGATGTGGTGGAACGTGAGCTGCACCCATCCGTTCGTCGCCGGGTCGGCCTGGGTCACGCGCGACTGCAGGTCGGCGAGGGTCCAGGTGCTGTCGACCTGATCGGCGGCCCGGGTGTAGAACGCGTCGGCCGGGGGGATGCTCTCGGCGACGTCGCAGTCGGGGCATCCGGTGCCCGGTGGGGTCTTGAGGTCGCCGAGCCCGCGGGCGCTGTTGTAGCCGCAGTCGGCGGCGGCCTGCTCGGCGGCCGCGTTCACCGAGGCGAAGGGGTAGGCGAAGCTGGTGACGGGGTAGCCCCAGTTGGTGAGGTTCACCCGGTCGTTGCAGATCTCGCGCTTCACGTCGTCGGCCGCCAGGGTGGTGAGATCCTGGTGGTGCACGGTGTGCCCGCCGATCTCGTTCTTGGGGGTGGCGTTGTAGAGCGTCGCCAGATCGGCCTGGGTCATGTAGCCGGGCTGGCCGACGTAGCCCGAGATGATGTAGAAGGTGCCGGGAAGGCCCTTGGCGTTCAACGTGGCCGCGGCCGCCATCTGGTCGGCGTTGCCGTCGTCGAAGGTGAGGGAGACGACCGTGTCTCCCGCGGCCTGGGCGGGTGCGGCGACACCGACGACGGCGCCGAACGACCCGACGATCACGGCGAGCGCCGCAATCGCTACACGCTGGAATTTCGAGCGCGTGGGCTTCATGGGTACAGCATTGTCTTGCATGGGAACCCCCTACGGATTGTGTTGCCGAGCGCGATCCGGGTACATCGGGCCGGCAAAACCGGAAGTCGAGTCACTTCCTGTGGGGGAAGTTATCAGCGGCCCGGAGGGTGGGCCCAGGACGTTTCCCGCACGATTTCGATGCGGTGAACCGCGCGGTTTTCCGCATAGTCACGCCGAGTCACGGCCCGTACGCTGGCTGTTGGCACCGAGGGGCCTGTGCACAGCCCCCATCTGTTCCTAGGCTGAGGCCATGACCTCTGACGCGGTTCCCCTTCCCGTCGTCGACGCCTGGTGGCGTGCGGCGAACTACCTCTCGGTCGGGCAGATCTATCTGCTCGACAACCCGCTCCTGCGCGAGCCGCTCACTCCTGCCGACATCAAGCCCCGATTGCTCGGGCACTGGGGCACCACCCCGGCGCTCAACCTCGTCTGGGCCCACCTCAACAAGTTGATCGTCGAGCGGTCGACCAACGTGGTCTACATCGCCGGCCCCGGTCACGGCGGCCCGGGGGTGGTGGCGAACGCCTGGCTCGACGGCACCTACTCCGAGCTGTTCCATCACATCCCGCTCGACGGCACGGGCATGCAGAGATTGTTCCGCCAGTTCTCGTTCCCCGGCGGCATCCCGTCGCACGCGGCGCCCGAGACCCCCGGGTCGATCAACGAGGGCGGCGAACTCGGCTACTCGCTCGTGCACGCCTACGGCGCGGTGCTCGACAACCCGTCGCTGCTGACCGCCTGTGTCATCGGCGACGGCGAGGCCGAGACCGCGACGCTCGCCACGAGCTGGCACCTGAACAAGTTCCTGAATCCGGCGACGGATGGCGCGGTGCTCCCGATCCTCAACCTCAACGGCTACAAGATCGCCAACCCCACGCTGCTGGCGCGCATCCCCGACGACGAGCTCGAAGCGCTGTTCACCGGTTACGGCTACTCGCCGCGAGTCGTCGCGGGCGGTTTCGACGGCGAAGACCCGATGCTCGTGCACGAGCGATTCGCCGTGGCCCTGGCGCAGGCGTTCGACGACATCGCCGAGATTCAGGATGCCGCCCGCAACGGCGGATCGACCGCGCGACCGAAGTGGCCGATGATCGTGCTGAAGACGCCGAAGGGCTGGACCGGGCCCAAGGTCGTCGACGGGCTGCCGGTGGAGAACACCTGGCGGGCGCACCAAGTGCCGCTCGCGACCGTGCGCGACAACCCGGAGCATCTGAAGCAGCTCGACGAGTGGCTGAAGAGCTACAAGCCCGAGGAGCTGTTCGACGACGAGGGTCGCCCGGTCGACCTGCTCGACGCCGACCGCCCCCGTGGCGATCTGCGCATGAGCGCCAACCCCAATGCCAACGGCGGTCTGCTGCTGCGCTCGCTCTCGCTGCCGCCGCTCGGGCCGCACGCGGTCGATCTCACCGCCGAGGGGCGCGGGGCCGTCGTGGAGCCGACCCGGCAGCTCGGTCGCTGGCTGCGCGACCTCATCGCGGCGAACCCCGACAACTTTCGCATCTTCGGGCCCGACGAGGTGGCCTCCAACCGCCTCGACGACGTCTACGACGTCACCGCGAAGGCCTGGCAGGGCGAGGTGCTGCCGACCGACGAGCACCTCGCGCACGAGGGAAAGGTGATCGAGGTGCTCAGCGAGAACCTCGCCCAGGGCCTGCTCGAGGGCTACCTGCTCACCGGCCGGCACGGGCTCTTCACGTCGTATGAGGCCTTCATCCACATCGTCGACTCCATGTTCAACCAGTACGCCAAGTGGCTGGAGTCGAGCGCGCACGTCGAGTGGCGGCGTCCGGTGGCCTCGTTCACCTACCTGCTGTCGTCGCACGTGTGGCGGCAGGACCACAACGGCTTCTCGCACCAGGATCCGGGCTTTCTCGACCACGTCATCAACAAGAAGGCGAGTGTCGTGCGGGTCTACCTGCCGCCGGACGCCAACACGCTGCTCGTCACCGCCGAGCACTGCCTCGCGTCGCGCGACTACGTGAACGTGATCGTGGCCGGCAAGCAGCCCACAGCCACGCTGCTCACGCTCGACGAGGCCCGGGTGCACGGTGCGCGCGGCCTCAGCATCTGGGACTGGGCCGGCACCGAGGTGCAGGGCGAGGAGCCCGACGTGGTGGTGGCGTGCGCGGGCGACATCCCGACCGTGGAGGCCATGGCGGCGGTGCAGATTCTGAAGCACGAGGTTCCCGACCTCAAGGTGCGGTTCATCAACGTCGTCGACCTGATGCGCCTGCAAGACAGCGCGGAGCATCCGCACGGCCTCGACAGCGACGACTTCGACGCGCTGTTCACACCCGACAAGCCCGTGGTGTTCGCCTTCCACGGCTACCCGTCGCTCATCCACCGCCTCACCTACCGGCGCACGAACCACTCGAACATCCACGTGCGCGGCTTCAAGGAGATGGGCACGACCACCACACCGTTCGACATGTTGATGCTGAACGACCTCGACCGCTACCGGCTGGTGATGGATGTCGTGAAGCGCGTGCCCCGGCTGCGGGCCGCGTATGCCGAGCTCTCGCAGCGGATGGACGGCGAGCGCTCCTCGCACCGGGCCTACACCCGCGAGCACGGCGAAGACGCGCCCGACGTGGTGGGCAGCGCCGGATTGCCGTTCGACGTGGAGTCGGTCGGCGTGGCGGACACCGGAGGCGACAACGAGGGTTGACAGGGAATGAATTCAGGCGTGTGCTGGTTGTATCCGACAACGAAAGGAGTCGATATGAAGGTACGGAATTCATTGGGCTCGATGAAGAAGATGCAGGGTTCGCAGATCGTCCGCCGCCGAGGGCGCACGTTCGTGATCAATCATTTGAACCCCCGTTTCAAGGCCCGCCAGGGCTGATCGGTCGACTCGGATAGCGCCTTCGGGCGTTGCATTTCCAGTTCAATCTCCAGAACCGCCCCCGTCTTCGTGACGGGGGCGGTTCTCGTTTTCACGGCGGCTACGATCGGAGCATGAGCGACACGAACCTCCTCGGCCTTCCGGAAACCCTTCTGCCCGACGAGCCGGGGGTGAGGGAATCGCTGGCACGCGCCATCGGCTTCGATGTCGACGACGTGCTCGAGGCGACCGTCAAGGAGTTCCCGACGTCGTCGCTGGCCTGGGCGACCCTGGCCGATCGCACGTGGGGCCTCGGCGAGGTCGTCGCGTCGTACGCCTACGCGCGCGTCGGCTACCACCGCGGTCTCGATGCGCTGCGAAAGGCCGGATGGCGCGGGCAGGGGCCTGTGCCGTGGTCGCACGAGCCCAACCGGGGTGTGCTGCTGTCGCTCTACATGCTGCGTCGTGCGGCCGAGGGCATCGGCGAGACCGCCGAGGTCGTGCGCCTGACCGAGTTCCTCGACGGCGCCGACCGTTCCGCCATCGCAGCGATCGAGGCCGGCGAGCGCTAGGGCGTTCTCGCCCTCGCCGGCTGGGGCCCGCGGCTGCGGTTGCGGCTGCGGGTGAGTTCTGCGGCTTCACGACGTCTCTCGCGGCAGAGACGACAGTGCGCGGCACCGCTTTCGCGGGCCGCGCACTGTTTCATTCGGGGTGGGGTGTCAGCCGGTTCCTACTTCGCGCTGTGGCGAGGCTGGGGGCGTCGGGCGGCACTCACGAGTAGTCCGAGACCGAGGAGCAATGTCGCTCCGGCGGCCACGAAGAGCGGCGTGAGTTCGAACCCGGTGCTCGCGAGCGAGCCGCTCGAGCCTCCGCCACCCGTGCCGCCCGAGCCGCCTCCGGCCGCGGCCGGAGCCGGGGTCGGGGTGCTGGTCACGTCAACGCCCGCCACATCGGCCGGTGTGGTCGGCACAGTGGTGATGGGCCCGTTGCGAGGCGGCGTCGTGGTGGGCGGGGTGGTTGTCGTCGGCGGTGTCGTGGTTGGCGGCGTTGTCGTCGGCGGGGTGGTTGTCGGCGGCGTTGTCGTGGGCGGTGTCGTGGTTGGCGGCGTTGTCGTCGGCGGGGTGGTTGTCGGCGGCGTTGTCGTGGGC
>NZ_JANLCJ010000140.1 GCF_024979295.1 Herbiconiux daphne
TCCGACTTTTCTTTATAACGAGTGACTTGCATGGAATTAACCCAGACCAACTCAATGACTTGCTAGTCAAAAAATGTTTTGACTTCAAGGAAAACACCTTGGTTGTGGCAGGAGACATAACTGATGGATATGGATGAGATAATCATCTAATAAATTATTTGAGAACCATTCCCAATCTCATCGCCATCAAAGGCAACCATGATGTCCTTGCCAAACCTTTCAACAGGGTCGTTTTAAGTGATGACAACAGGGCATGACTTAATAATTTGCCATATCAAGTGGAAACGGAACATTTTTATTTGGCACACGGCATGTGGGCAGATGAAAAAATATTTCCTTTACTGAGTGACAATGGGTTCAAACACTTGAGTTTGAGAGGTTGCCCAATATTGCTTGGTCATGGAATGAAAGACTGACACATAAGCGATTACATTTGAAGGAAATCAGTCGCTTCAATGAGTGTAGAAAACTACTCACACCATTTCATTAGAAAACCGCTCATTTTAGGACACTTTTGACCTTCTTCAATAAAAGAGAGGGGACAAGGTCTAAATGGTCTCAAAATGGACGAAAATGGGTTATATGACTACAAAAACAGAATATATTGGGTAGACCCCGACATAAACAGGCAACTAAACGGAAGATGATATAGTGAACTTGATAAAATAAAGATAATGGAGTTTTAAAAATGAGCAGCATACTTAAACAAGACACACTCAAAAATATTGATGTAACCATAAAACTCAAGTATGTCCATGGCTTACGTCAAGTATGGGTTTTGGAAATAGAACATAAAAATAAAGTTCAACGATATTCGTTCCTTACAGAGGAACAGGCAATTAAAGAACATAGACGCATATTTGATGCATTTGAACAACGGAATATCCAAAAAGCACAAGAAGACCTTGACAACATTGTCAAACAGGTTTTAGAAGAAGGATACACAAATGGGAATAGAACTGTTTACGCAACGATAACGGTTAGTGTGCGTGGTGAACCAAGTTGTAGACATTTTTCAAATGTACACACGTATGAAGAAGGAAGATGATTGATAATATCGCCCGTATATGACATTGGCATGATTAAGATTAA
>NZ_JANLCJ010000141.1 GCF_024979295.1 Herbiconiux daphne
TCTCAGAAATCTTGACAATACGACGGAATATTTGAGTTTGGTTAGTGTAGAGTTCTGTGCCTTTTGTAAATGGCATAGCAGCAACATCATCACCTTCTTTCTCAGCAGGTTTATTTTTAAAATCACTAACGAAAGAACCACGGTCACCTTGCCACTGGAATGTAGTACCATTTGCAGTATCTACACCAATACAAGAAATGAATGGTGTTTTCTCAGGAGTGATGTTTGCAATCCAATCAGCAAAGTTTTGTTTTAAACCTTGAAGATTATAGGAATGAATAGTCATTCTACCTCCAAAAAGAAAAAGGGGAAAGCCCGAAGACCTCCCCCTTTATATTAACCACCGAATTGTATCACAACACAAGGCACGTTTATTATCTTATTGTCGTGCCCCGCATCATGATGTTCCGATAGCGGGGTTAATTATATTATACCAAAGTAACTGTCAGAGTTACTGGAGCAGCAGTACCAGCGGTAACAGTCAGAACAACATCACCTGCTGTAGTACCAGTTTTACCATTCACAGTGAATGAACGTTTGGCACCTGTACCAGTTACACTAATTGCTGCAAGTTTACTCACATCAGCACCTGTTACAGTAATAGCTGAGTTAGCAGGAAGTGCAGCACCAGAATCGGTTAACACTTCAATATCAACCTGTGCAGCAGTGCCTGTACCATCAGCTTTCAGGGTTGCAGGTTTCAGAGTCCATGCAGTACCAGAACCAGCTACATCAGTACCAGACAGTTTAATTGTCTTCAGTGTTGGTGTTGGAGCAGCAGGAACTGTAACTGTTACTGTAGCTGTAATTTTGTTATCAACTGTAGAAGTTGCAGTAATTACAGAAGTACCAGCTTTAACACCAGTTACCAGACCAGTTGTAGGGTCTACTGTAGCATTAGCAGATGTACCAGAAGTCCAAGTTACAGACTTAGCAGCACCAGCTGGAGTAGCAGTAACACCTAACTGAACAGTACCAGTTGTAGAACTCAGGGTAACAGCACCAGCAGAAACACCTGGACCAGTAATGGTAAGACCTGTAGGAGCAGTAGTACCGTGAATTTCCAGAGCACCAGCAGCAAATGG
>NZ_JANLCJ010000142.1 GCF_024979295.1 Herbiconiux daphne
CAATGACTCTTATGAAACAAAAAGGACAATTCCATTATGATAAGAAACCAAATAAACAAACTATTGCTGTAGCTAAGTATTGTCTTTCCTCAGCGTATCATCCATCTACCCCATATCTCTATTTCTCTTCCCACAAAGGAAAGAATAGATTCCATTAACAAGGAAGTATTAATATTCTATGTCCCTAACACAAAAACAAAATGCATATATTAAAGCAGCTGTGCGTAAAGCATCACTTACCTCCCCAGAGAGAAAAGCTGTATTAGACAAAGCTTGTATTGGTCAGAAGCTTAATCTTAAAACAAATAGAATGTCTAAACATTATGAATGTGCTCACTGTAAACATCACTTCCCCTTGAAGAGAGTTCAAGTAGACCATATATCTCCTATCGTTCCTCTCAGTGGATGGGATAGTTGGGAAGAGTTGTTTGATAGGATGTTTAATGGAGAGATGCAAGTGTTGTGTGTAGAATGTCATAGTGTTAAATCTAAAGCAGAAGCTCTTGAGAGGCGTTCTAAATCTTCTTAATACAACCTATCGTTTTATTATAGAAGTCTTCTCACAGAGGCTTACAGGCCCATAGGATTTGATGATTGAGGGTATATTCCTGAGTAATAATATATTGAGGAATATATCTTTACCTTTTGAAAAAATATTACAAAAATTTAAGGGGGGTTGTCACTACAGCCTCGCAGCCAGCTACCCCCTACGCCCCTCAGCCTCAGGCGCTCTCCTTACGACAGGCTAAAGAGGGATTGCTCACACCGATTAACCAACCGATGAGAAACATTCTACCAGACCAGACCGAGAAGTCAAGCCTATTGAGGGATATTTATTGAGAAAATAGGGATTGAGTGGGTAAGTATTTGTTTTTACCTGTTTATTTTTCTTATCAGTGTGTTTCTTTTTTCATTTCCGTGTCGATTGATAAGTATTCCCGATTAAATATTTCCCGATGATAGGTTTTACCGATACGTCGCAATAAGCTCGTCTTATTACCACTGATTCCGATTGATTCCCGATAATCTACCACTTTCACCGATACCGATAGGGATAGCCACGGATATATTTATACGCGCATA
>NZ_JANLCJ010000143.1 GCF_024979295.1 Herbiconiux daphne
GCGAATCTCATGCCTATTACTTTTTCACACGATTACGGATGGCATCCAAAGCTATCGCTTTCCATTATGAACGCATTTATGGTCAGCGGTTAACATGTTCTGCATAAGGAATTAAAATGGCTATTATCCTCGCTAAAGGCGGTGAAATTAACCTGACCAAAGCTGCTGCGGCTCTGACCCAGTATAAATTTGGTCTGTCATGGGACAAAGATGCTGATCTCGACGCAGTAGCAATTCTGCTGGGTGAAGACGGTAAAATCCTGCCTCCAGACGATGGCCACATCAGTTACTACGGTAACTGCACCAAAAACAAATTCAAAAATCCTGAAAACCCGGTCGCTGGTCTGGTTCACTCAGGTGATGCTCGTAACGGCGCTGCTGAAGGTGATGATGAAACTATCACCATCGACACAACCAAAGTAAGCGACAAAGTTAAAGCAATTCTGCTGGCGGTCACTTCTTACAGTGACGGCGACGCTGTTCCGTTTGCTGCTGCCGCTGCTCCGGTAGCCAAACTGTACAACGACAAAGATCAGGCGCTGTTTGAAATCAAACTCGATGAAAACGCTGCGTTCTCTACCTGCGTCGAATTCATCAAACTGGCTCGCACTGCTGAAGGCTGGGTTGTTACCAACCTGACCAACCCTATCGGCGCAAGCAACAAAAACGGCCTGACAGACCTTCTGGCGGCTTATCAGTAATAGCCAGTAGTTTGTATCACTTTCTTAATTAAACGTCCCTGAGAGCGTTCTGGGACGTTTTAGGAGGTATTAATGGCTATCATCTTGAATAAAGGTGAAACCACTGCTGTAACTAAGAAAGATTCGGATACTCCCGTAATCAATCTTACTTGTGGCGCAAGCTGGGGTAAAATCGCAAAATTGGGTCAAACCAAAGCTGCGGGTTTCCTCGGCAAGCTTCTAGGCAAAGTCGGTGCTGCCGATGTTGTCTATGAAGATGTTGATCTGGACTTGTCTCTGGTCTTCTTTGACAAGAGCAAAACCTGTATCGGCACCTGTTACTTCGGTAACAAAAATGTGTTCAGTGGAGCAGTTCTTCACAGTGGTGATGATCTGGTAGGTT
>NZ_JANLCJ010000144.1 GCF_024979295.1 Herbiconiux daphne
GGGCAGGGCTTAAAATCGAGTAACTATTTACTACTCAACTTCTACGTAATAGACGCTCGCGCCTTTTGCCGTAGTTTTCAGTTTGATGGTGATGAACGGTTGTTCGTCGCCAAATACAGCCATTACTTCTTTCAGCGACTGACGAGCAGAGGCGGAATCAGTAAACAGGCCGTCAATCTCGCCGTCCTCGGTCATAATGACCGCCTTACAGTTTTCGTCAGTTTCGACGATTTTCAGGAGCTTGATTTTAGTGCCTTCTTCTTTGAAGCTGAAAATGTGTTTCGCATTAGCCAGCGCGTTGAAGATAGCTTTTGAGTCGAGGGTTTTAGTTGCTTTAGTCATAATGATAATCTCTCTATTGAGTGTGGTTTTGTTGTGGTCTACATCGACCGGGAAGTTATGCGCCCACGCCAATCATTAGGCATTTAACGGGCGGCTTTCACGCTTACGCCAGTGTTACGGTGCGTTTCGCGGATTCGGTAGTCGCTTCAATGCCGAACTCGGCAAGGATTGCAACAGTTTTCGCGGCTTCGCTCTTAGTGGAGCAGATTTTTTCTTTATCGCCAGCTTTGACGATGTACACGGTGATTTTCTTCAACATAATAGTTTCCTTATTGAAACTGGTTTTAGTGGTGGGCGATGTACCCGGTAATGTGGTCAAGTGCTTCGTTGACCGTGAGATAATAATAGCATTGGTCACTTTTCACGTCAAGGTTTTTATTTAAGATAACCTCCAAAAGTTCGTATTGGTTGGTTTCGATGTTGACGGACAGTTGCCAGTAAAAGAACGTGTCAACAGTTTCAAACACGATTGCGTTTTCAGAATCAGGTGACAGTTTCAGTGTGGTACTATCGGGCAGTAGTACACGACCCACGATTTCAGACAGGACAGATTGAGCAAAGAACTGTAACATAATAGTTGTTGACCTCATAAGCTAATAGTGATAGAGTGATTCCATTCCGAAATAGTGACAGCCAGAAATCCCTTCCAACAGTATTGTACCCCACCCCGTCAGAATAATCAAGCAGAAATAGTGAGCATGGGAAAAGTGGTAGTAGTTTTTTGTTTTGTCCTTCTTT
>NZ_JANLCJ010000145.1 GCF_024979295.1 Herbiconiux daphne
GATAACAATCTCAGCGAAAGATGAAACAAACTTCTGATTACGAGCTAAGGCACTCGCAGCACAACCAGCACCGTCGGGTAGTGCCACACAAGCTGGTTTATAGGTAGATTTGGAGCTATCAACTAATACCTGATAACCAGACATAGCTGATAGTTCATCCTCAAAGATGAACAACTTTCCACCCCAAACATCACCCAATCTTGCCTGTTCAATGCCAAATAAATCACAGCCTGAACCAGAGCCAATTGCATAAAAATATTTAGGGTTTAAGTTTCTAACCTTATAAGCAACAACCTGACCTTCTTTCGTTTTAGGATAGAAGTGACTGATTGGCTCACGATTAGTTTGCGAGAGACCAACACGCACTCCATAACGTTCTGCAACATCCTTACGGATACCACGAGAAGTCAGAGCCATGATTGGAAGTTCACGAGCTTCTGCAAGAATTGCTTCACGCTCTTCTGGAGTCAACTCACGGTGGACTTGACGTACAGATTCCAAATCTGCTCTGTTGGCTTCCGTTATGGCCTCATAATGCCCACACCGATTACAGTAAACCCACTCTTCTTGAGTTTCTGTATTCTTCCAGTGTTGTAGATGGTTACCGGTTCGGTCGCCACCAGAAGCACGGCAAGATGGGCATGCGCTCTCGCCTGTGATTTCCTTATTGCCATATTTCTTTGACATTATTCCTTTTCCGTGTCAGATAACAATCCTTAAACTGGGTACACTTCCTTATTAAAAGTCGTCCCAGTCACTTCCAAAATAACCCACTCTAAATGAGGATAATCCTTGGTTAGCCGAGCTAGCTCCCCGTCGGCTTCGGATTTCGTTGTACATTTCTTGGTAGGTGCGTTCAAACCAGCCCGGCGGTACTCCAGCGATTGTTGCTGGCTGTACTGTGCTTGATTGTTTTGAGGCGCTACCATCCAAAACTTTTTTGGCAGACGACTCTTAACAAACTCTGGTTTTAATCGGATAGGTGGGGCACCTTCCAACCAATGAACGTGACACAAAATTTGCTTACGAAGATTCACACTAAAACCTGTGATTTTACCAAGTCGGGGGCCAA
>NZ_JANLCJ010000146.1 GCF_024979295.1 Herbiconiux daphne
AACACGTATCAGCGCTCTGGAAAATCGTTCTAATGCAAACTTTGCTAACATCGACAAACGTATTAATGAGGTGAGTAAAAAGGCTAATGCAGGTACTTCTACGGCTCTTGCTGCTGCTGGTATCCCACAGGTAATGGAAAGCCAGAAGTTCTCCATTGGTGCTGCTACAGGTGGTTATGAGGGTGAACAGGCTATTGCTGTCGGCTTCTCTGCCCGTGTTAGTACAAACGTAGTAATTAAAGCATCAATTGCAACTGATTCACAGCAAGGATTTGGTTATAATGTTGGTGCTGCTATTGGTTGGTAATTAAAAAACTTACATCGAGGTGAATAGATGAAAAAATTAATTATTGCTGTATTTTTTATGGGCGTTGCTACTGGTGTTATTACTGCTGAACATATCCATGGTGGAACTGGTAGTCACCATGCTGGTGGAGATTGCTACTAATGAAAAAGATTCTTCTGCCTATACTGATGCTGTCTGCTTGTGCTTCTCAGCCATCCTACGCT
The DNA here is from genome assembly GCF_024979295.1 of Herbiconiux daphne. Taxonomy (GTDB): domain Bacteria; phylum Actinomycetota; class Actinomycetes; order Actinomycetales; family Microbacteriaceae; genus Herbiconiux; species Herbiconiux daphnes. The sequence continues at coordinate 511 of NZ_JANLCJ010000146.1, forward strand.
ATTAGCCATGCGTATCGTGCTAAACTAGAACGCTCTGGATGTACTCAAGTTACTGAAGCAAACAAAACTTGTGATGTGAACAAAACTAAAGTGCAGAATGCTCAATCTGCTAATAGTTCACATAAATCAATCTCTAAGTTTGCTGAATCTCTGATTGGAGATAGTATCAGTCATGTCGCTGATACATTGATTGCTGATGGCTGGAAAGCTAATGAAGGGGAATGGCACAAAGGTAAAAATACCTTACGCCTAATCGTTGAGAATAACCAAGTGGTTAATGCTCAAATCGTTAATTAATTATTAAAAAAGGAAATAACTATTACTATTTTAACTAACTCTATAGTGGCATACAACAATGCCACTGTTTCTATGACCAGTCGTGATATTTCTGCACTGGTTGGATCACGACACGATAACGTGAAAGTATCCATTGATCGCCTGATTGAACGTGGCGTAATCTCGAATACTGCATTGCAGGTTTTCGAAGAAATCAATAACTTAGGTCTTCCTGTCCGACGAGAACAATATGTGTTTTCAGGGGAACAAGGTAAGCG
>NZ_JANLCJ010000147.1 GCF_024979295.1 Herbiconiux daphne
TTCTGGAGTTAAACCAGCAGCATTCAAGTGCTTAGGTTCCAGATACTGTGCCTTACCAACACCGTGAGCATCTTGCATAATCTCAGTGATAGCGTGATTCTCTGCCATAGCAATGATTGTGCTATTTGACTTATGAAGAATGTAAGTCCCTGGGTTCTTGTTAGCAAACTCAGCAGTTGATTTCTGTAGTCCAGCCATAATGCGAGCACGATTACCAGACATACCTTCATCCTGCCAACGTCTTGTTAGCTGACGATAGGTTGGGATTACAGCTTGTCTTACTTCGTGTCCCATCATTGCATTACGAACTGCATTGACGTGAGTGCGAGTAGGTTTCAAGTTAGGGTTAGTCAAATCACGAATAGCGTGTGAACCTTGACGCAGCATACCAACTGTAGTCTTAGCAACCAGAGCAGGGATTTCCCCAAGGTTATTCAGACCAAAGTAGAAGTTATGAGTCCCGAAGGTTACATCGCCAACTGAACGGCCAATCTGAGAGATTACTTTACTGTCATTAGCACCTTCATCCATCTTACGACGAGAACGTTGGAGCAATAGTTTCATTGTATTCTCAGCGACAGACACCTCAGCTTTGAGAGCTTTAGCTTTAGCAGGGTCAATCTCCATCAAATCTTTAGCCTCTTTACGAGCCTCATTGATATGTTCGATTACCTGTTGCACTGATTTACCTGTTGAACCCATAACAGCAATGTGACCATTAGCCTGTTTCAGATATGCTGGAAGCATTTCTTCAATGTCAAAGTTACGAAGGTCATTAGGACTGAACTCCATACCATCAGGTAAAGGAATCTTAGCACCATAACCAAAGCCACTACGACCTTTAAGCATAGGTGAGTTACCTGCACCAGCCAATGAGTTAGAGTTCTGAGCACGTAGAATAGCAGCGTGAGCATCAGCAGTGATGGCTTCACCCTGATGGATGATACCGAATGCTGTGTCATTAGCGTGTTTCTCTACCATCAGTTTCAACTTCATTGGGTCTAGCGGAGCATTAACTTCCTGACGAAGTTTGTTTGCTTTAGCCAAAGCCTTATCAGCAGATT
>NZ_JANLCJ010000148.1 GCF_024979295.1 Herbiconiux daphne
TTCTTCTGTCATTAAGAAGGAACGTTCCTCAGCGAGGAAACGAATCTTGCTATGATGGTAGTCAAGCTCTTGCTCGATTTCATCCAGACGATTTAATCTATCTGTCTCATTCAGCATCAGTGGTATCCTCATCCATAGCACGTTCATACACTTCATCGTGAACTACGGTTTCGATAGGAGTAGACCACTTACCATATTCTGGATTCTCTACAGCCATACGTGCTTTACGTGCGTAGGTGTAGTTAGCCATTTGGGAGATGTGGATGTAGATAGATTCATCGTTACGAGAATCGATAGTCTTGATAATCTCAGGGAGTTTACTACCATTGGAAGGGACTCTTAACTGTTCTACAGTATCGCTGACTAAATCAACGGAGAGCTTAGCAGCAGCTGACATCTCAGACACTGTGAAACCCATAGAGCCTGATTGCTTTGCTAACTCGATAATGGAAGAGGTCATCTTATTTCCTTATGTGGGTATGGATACATCCTAGTATCCGATATGAGAAGACACGTTTATCTCTTTACACTGTTCAGCGTAGTAGCTATGGCGTTCTGCTTAAGGGACGTCACCACCAATAAGCAATGGAACATAACACTGTAAGAGAAAGGAGTGTTAGTCCTTTAAAGGTTAGAAGTTTTTTAATGTAGGTTCACTTCTAAACTACATACTCGAATACCCAATGCAATGAGGAGAGGGCAGGTTACATCAGATATCCAAAGAACTTGGAAGATTCACAATAAGGTCGAGAGTATGGAATCTGTCTAAGTATGGAAGGAGGATAGAAAGTAGATGTTAGATACATACATAGATAGTAGATATTTGTGTATGTTTTACCTAGATGTATTTATTTATCTATCTAGTGGCACCTCAGCTTTTGGTCTTTCCGTAGGGACGGGGCTGACCCCGGCGTCATTAATCAGTGCTACGCGGAGGGGATCGATTCCAGCGCACCCGTAGGCGCGATACGTAGGTGAGGTGCCTGTAATGATGTGGGTGATATCTACATTCTATGAGGTTTGGGATTTGATTTGGATTGGACAAGCCGAGGAGGGAAGGGA
>NZ_JANLCJ010000149.1 GCF_024979295.1 Herbiconiux daphne
AGGAATTTGCAAATCATGGCTAAAGGTAAATGTATCTTTCTTTATGATTACTCTGGAATTTCTGCCCAGCCTTGGTTAGAGGCGGGGTATGAGTGCTATCTTTTTGATGGTCAGCATCCCGAAGGTGTGACGAGAGAGGGAAATCTCGTAAAAGTTGGGATGTGGTTCTATCCTGATAAGGTTGAGGAACATGCAAATCATATTCGAGAGTTGGTGGGTGACGGCGTTATTCTTGTGGGGTCTTACCCTGAGTGTACTCATCTGGCAGTGTCTGGTGCAGCTCATTTTGCTAAGAAAAGAGCTATCAATCCAGCGTTCCAGATTGAGGCAGCTTCTCTCGCTCTCCTTGCAGAAAAAGTAGGAAATCTATATGGCTGTGCATGGTACGCCGAAAACCCTGTCTCAGTGCTTGCAACGCTGTGGCGCAAACCCGACTTCATATTCCAACCCTGGGAATTTGGTGGTTACTTACCTGTCGATGATGCGCATCCAACGTATCCTGAATATATCGCCCCAAGGGATGCTTATCCGAAGAAAACGTGCATTTGGTGTGGGAATGGATTTCGAAAGCCAGAGGTTATGGCGGTTCAGCCCGAGCCTGGGTATTCTCGTCAACACCAGCGTTTGGGCGGTCGTAGTCTCAAAACTAAAAACATAAGGTCTGCCACTCCGAGAGGATGGGCTAAGGCAGTGTATGAAACTTTCAAAATCGAAATACCATCGAATGTTAGTGAAGGTGAAACGTGAGCTGCTTCAAGTGCGGAAGCAACCATCTAAGTAGTAGAAAGTATACTATCAAAGAGATTGCTAAAGGTAGCCCTACCCGTGGTAAGAACATGAAGTTCAACACGGTGAAGGTGAGTGAAATTAAGTGCAGGGATTGCCAATCTACGGAATGTAAGTATGAATAAATACATCATTGCTGTACTGATTGCTCTTACACTTACAGGTTGTTATGACGACCGTTATGATAAGTGTGAACAACAATACCCACTTACCAAAGACTACAGAGCTTGTGTCAAGAGGTTTCAAGACCAAGACAATAATGATGCAGCGGCTATG
>NZ_JANLCJ010000015.1 GCF_024979295.1 Herbiconiux daphne
GTCGTCGGTGAAGGTGAGCATGCCGCAGTCGGTGTGGTGGATGAGGATGATCTCTTTGGTGCCGAGTAGTCGTTGACTGATCGCGAGGGAGCGGATCTCGTCTTCGGTGATCACGCCGCCTGCGTTGCGGATGACGTGCGCTTCGCCTTCGTTCAGGCCGAGGACACGATAGACGTCGATGCGGGCGTCCATGCATGCCACGACGGCGATCTGTTTTGACGGCGGGAGGGGGAGGGGCCCGGTGAACTGGGCGGCGTACGCGGCGTTGTTGGTGAGGAGTTCGTCGGTAACAGTCATGATGGTCGTCCTTCCGTCGTGGCGCCGGAGGGTCGGCGCCCAATCGGGACGATACGCTTTGACTTCGCTGCTGAGGGGAGTGGGTCGAACAAAGACGCCGTGCAGGGGCGCCACCAATCCGGTATGGCGTCTGGTCCGAACTCGTTGGTTAGCGGCGGAGGGTTTTGCGGGCGAGCCAGTTGCCCAGGAACTGTACGGCTTGCACGATCAGGATGATCACGAGCACCGCCGCCCAGGTGACGGCCGGGTTGAATTGCCGGTAGCCGTACTGGATCGCGAAGGTGCCGAGACCGCCGCCGCCGACGTAGCCCGCAACGGCCGACATGTCGACGATCGCCACGAACACGAAGGTGTAGCCGAGCACGAGTGGGCCGAGCGCCTCAGGGATCACGAGCGTGAGGATGATGCGCGACCGGCTGGCACCTACCGATCGCGCCGCCTCGATCACGCCGGGCTGCACGGTGAGCAGGTTCTGTTCGACGATGCGGCTGATGCCGAAGGTCGCTGCGAGCGACAGAGTGAAGATGATCGCGGTATTGCCGATTCCGGTGCCCACCACGAGGCGGGCCAAGGGTTGCGCCGCCGCGAGGAAGATGATGAACGGGATCGGCCGGAAGACGTTTACGATCACGTTCAGGATGCCGTAGACCACCCGGCTCGAATAGAGGTTGCCGGGGCGCGTCGTGTACAGCCCGAGGCCCACGAGAAGGCCCCCGAGCCCGCCGAACAGAAGGCTCAGCGCGACGATGTAGAGGGTCTCGACTGTGGCCTGGCCGAGCTTCGGCAGGAGCTGGATCAGATCGTCCACGATCAGGCCCCCGATCCGCTGCTCGTGACCCCGAGGTCGGTGATCTCCACGGTGGTGGTGAGGTCGCTCAGCGCGGCGTCGATCGCCGGCGGGTCGCCCCGCAGCGCGAGCGTGAGGTGTCCGAACACCTGCCCCCGGATGTCGTTGATGCCGCCGTAGACCAGCTCGAACTCGATGCCGGCTTGGGCGAGCCTCAGGAACACATCGCCCTGCGACGTGTTGCCGTCGCGGAACGAGAGGGTGACGATCCGCCCGTGGTGCCGTTCGCGCAGCACGGCGAGCTCCGACGGCGACGGCACCCCGCGCACGACCGTCGACACGAATCGCTGCGACGAAAGCTCGCGTGGGCGGGAGAAGACGTCGAAGACGTCGCCGTGCTCGACGACCCTCCCGGCATCCATCACCGCGACCTTGGTGGCGAGGGTCTGGATCACGTCCATCTCGTGCGTGATGACGATGATCGTCACCCCGAACTCCTCGTTCACCCGCTTGAGCAGCGCCAGCACCTCTTGGGTGGTCTCCGGGTCGAGAGCGCTCGTCGACTCGTCGGCTAGGAGGATGCGCGGTGAGGTCGCGAGGGCGCGGGCGATGCCCACCCGCTGCTTCTGCCCACCCGAGAGCTGCTCGGGGTAGTTCTTTGCCTTGTCGCTCAGACCCACGAAGCTCAGCAGCTCGTCGACGCGGGGCCCGATCTCGTGCTTCGGTGTGCGGGCGACGCGCAGCGGGTAGGCGACGTTGTTCCACACCGTCTTTGAGTTGAACAGGTTGAACTGCTGGAAGATCATCCCGATGCCCAGTCGCAGTCGGCGCAGCTCGGACTCGCGGAGGCCGTTGATCTCCACTCCGTCGACGAGGATGCTTCCCGAGCTGACCGACTCGAGCGCGTTGATGAGGCGCACCAGGGTCGACTTGCCGGCTCCCGAGTAGCCGATGATGCCGTAGACGTCGCCGGCCTCGATGTCGAGGCTGACACGGTCGATGGCGGTCACGGGGGTCCCGCCTCGCTGGGACGGCGGGAAGGTCTTCGTGACGTCGCGCAAGCTGACGAGAGCCATGGCAGTCCGTTCCGGGTCGGTAAGACGGTGAGTGAGAACCGCAGATGGGGTCCGGCACGTTTGCAACGCGCCGGACCCCATCGAGGTGCGAAATCTAGCCCGAGTGGGCTGCGGTGTCTTCCTCGACCTTGGTAAGTGAGTCCTGCAGGTCGGCCACGGGGGTCTTGAGGAACACCGCGGTTCCGCCTGAGGCCTCCTGCACGCCGTCGAGCACGGCCTGGGTGTTCTGGTAGATCTCGACCAGCTTCAGGTACGTCGGGTTGTCGGCGTCCTCGGCCTTCGCGGCGAAGATGTTCACGTACGGCAGCGCGTTCGGGTCGGAAGGGTCGTCCTGCGCGATCGCATCCTCGGCGGTAAGGCCGGCGTCCTCGACGAAGTCGTTGTTGATGATCGCCGCCGCGACATCCGGAAGCGACGTCGGGGTGAGCGAGGCCTCGAGGGTCGTGACCTTCACCTTCGACTTCGCCTCGTCGATGTCATCGAGAGTGGCGAAGATGCTGCCGCCGTCCTTCAGTTCGACCAGACCCGCCGACTGCAGCACGAGCAAGCCACGGGCCAGGTTCGACTCGTCGTTCGGGATGGCCACGGTGTCACCCTCCTGGATCTCGTCGACCGAGTCGTACTTGGTCGAGTACAGGCCAAGGGGGTAAATCGCCGTCGACCCAATGGGGGTGAGGTCTTCGCCGCTCGAGACGTTGTACTGGGCCAGGTAGACGATGTGCTGGAACTGGTTGAGATCGAGCTCGCCCTCGGTGAGTGCCGGGTTCGGCTGGGCGTAGTCGGTGAAGTCGACGATGTCGACCGTGATGCCCTCCTCGTCAGCGGCTTCTTTGTAGGTCTCCCAGTAGGGGTCGCTGGCGCCCACGACGCCGATTTTGACGGTCTCAGTGCTGCCGCTGTCGCCGGATGCCGTGCTGCCGGCGCCTCCGGATGCGCAGCCCGCGAGCAGGGCGATGAGGGGGACGGCGACGGTCGCCGCCAGGAGCTTCTTGCTGATGGACATGGTGTTTCCTCTCGGTGGTACGACAGAACCATAGGCTGACCAGCCCACCCACCGCTTCGAGAGCGTAACAACAGGGAACAACTGGCCACCGAACTCCCACCCGCGGGCTGCGCGGATGGTGTGGACGCGGTGACCGGAATCGAACCGGCGTAGACGGCTTTGCAGGCCGCTCCCTCACCACTCGGGCACACCGCGATAACTCACACCGATCATCGCCTGAGCTACCCGGTGACGGACGGACGTGTCGAACTATGTCGCAGCGGCTGGCCGCGCGAAGACATCCAATGACATGCAATCAGTCGCGCTACCGGGAATCTGGAACTTCCTTGAGGCGTTGCCAGCAGGAAGGGGCCGCTTTCAATGTTGTCGCTCGTGTGAGGACGCCGTGAACCGGCCGATTTGAATATTTCCGTGTTGCGGTCCGTGGTCCGCCTCTCAGTACGGCTCACTCCCCATAGATAAAGGAAATCATGTCCGACTACTTCGATCGCGACGAGGACAAGAAATTCACGACTGTTTACAAGAAGGAGACGCCGGACATTCTCGCCGCGTTCGCCGCGTTCGATGCAACGGTGTTCCAGCCGCAGGATCGGGAGATTCCTTTGAAGTATCGTGAGCTGATCGCGTTGGCGGTGAGCATCACCACGCAGTGTGTGTACTGCATCGACGCACACAGCCAGAACGCCGTGAAGGCCGGCGCGTCCGAGGGCGAGCTCGCGGAAGCCGCCTGGGTGGCTACAGCGATCCGAGCTGGAGGCGGATACGCGCACGGGCGTCTCGCGTTCAAACTTGCAGGAGTGCACGAGCACTAAACCCTGCCCGGGGGCCGCGCCCGGATGGCCATCTTGCTTAGAGCAGGTCTTTGCCCGGAGTCAGATCGAGCTGGCTTTGACGAGTGGGATGACTTGCTGGCCGAAGCGCTCGAGCTCGGGGAGGGCGGGGGAGAACTGCAGCAGGAGGGTGTCGACGCCGACGGCCTCGAACTCGAGGATGCGCGCGGCGACCTGGGCGGGGGTGCCGACGAAGCCGGGGCGGAGGCCGCGGTTGGAGACGGAGTAGTCCTTGAGGTCGATGACGGTGTCGAGCTGGGATTTCGAGACGAAGTCCTGGTACGACTCGTAGGCCGCGCCGTGTTGCACGTCGGTGATGCGCTCGAGCTCGGCCTGGGCCTCCTCCTCCGTGTCGCGCACGATGGCGTAGGCCGCCATGCCGAAGTGCTCGAACGGCTCGCGCCCGAGGGCCGCCCGTCGCGCCTGCATGTCGGCGATCTTCGTGGCCAGCTCGTCGACCGTGCCGCCGTGGCTGAGGTACGCGTCGGCGAAGCCCGCGATCGCAGCGCGACCGGCCTCGCTCTCGCCGCCGGCGTAGATCAGCGGCTGCACCTCGGGCTTCGGCTCGAGGTAGGTGCCCTCGAAGTCGAAGGAGGTGCCGTGGTGGCTGTAGGGGGTCTGGGTCCAGAGGCCGCGCAGCACCTCGACGTACTCGGCGGTGAGCGCGTAGCGGTCGTCGTGCGCGCGGAACTCGACACCGTACTGCCGCGCCTCCTCGGCCCACCAGGCCGACACCACGTTCAGCGTGAAGCGGCCCTTTGCGATGGCCTGGATGGTCGCCGCCTGCTTCGCCGCCAGCGCCGGCGGGTGGTAGCTCGGCCGGAGCGCGACCATCAGTTCGAGTGACGAGGTGACCGCCGCGAGAGCGGTGGTCGTCGCCCAGGCGTCGAAGGTCGGCCCCTCGAAGCCGCGGATGTCGTTGAGGTTCAGCTCGGGCACGAGCGTGAGGTCGAAGCCCACCCGTTCGGCCGTCTGCGCGATCTCGGCGAGGTGCGCGAAGGTGAGCGGCGTTCCCTCGTTCTCGACGTTGCGCAGCCAACCGCCGAACACCGGGGTCCAGTAGCCGAACCTCACGCGGTCACCGACTCGGACGCCGCGACCGCTTCCGCGCACGCCGCCAGTTCGGCGCCGAGGAACACGGCCAGCGCCGCCGCGGCCGAGCGCGACGTCACGGCCTCGACGTCGGGGCTGTAGTTCGTGTTCGTGTTGATGTCGTAGGGCAGCAGGCGGCCGTCAGCGGTCTCGAAGAATTCGACCCCGGCGACCTCGATGCCCTGCGCCGCGAGGAAGGCCTCGAGCTTCACGATCAGCGGATGCGCGGCGTCGACGTCGCGGCGCTCGGTGAACAGCGGGGCGGGTTCGGCCGCATCCGGCCCCGATCCGGGCACCGCGCAGGCCTCGGCCGGGCAGAGCTCGAACGAGCCCGCGCTGGTGTCGACCCGCACGGCGTAGACGAAGCGGCCGCCCACGAACTCGGCGCGGGTGACGAAGGGCTCCGCGGTGACGATGTACTCCTGCAGCAGCGTGATGCCGTCGACCGGATGCTCGAAGTCGGGCCCGTCGACATAGCCGTCGAACTCGGCGAGGCTGTCGAAACGGCGCACCCCGAGGCCCTTTCCGCCCTGGTTGTGCTTGGTGATGAAGGGCAGCGGCAGCTCGCGGGCGCGCGCTTTCAGGTCGGCGGTGCCGATGACGACGACAGTGTGCGGGGTGTCGAAGCCGGCCGCGCGCAGGGCCGCGTACTGGGCGGCCTTGCTCACCTCGAGCTCGACCACGCGGCTGCCGTTGACGACCCGGCGGCCCGAGGCCTCGAACCAGCGCAGCAGGGCCCGCGCCGCATCCTTCGCGTGGGTCGCACCGCGGGTGTGCGCCGAGGCGCTGAGCCGCGACCAGAACACACCCTCGGGCGGCAGCTCGCCGAGGTCGTACGAACCATCGTTGAGGGGCCACTCGCGCCAGGGCACACCGGCGGCGTCGAGGGCGGCGCCGAGCGGTGGGATCCACTCGGGGTTGTCGTGCAGGATGTGCACAGACGGTGAGTTGGCTGACACGCTCGAACGGCCCTCGGAAGCCCCTCGGTGGAGATCCTCATTTGACCCATACATCTTCTTATCCATCCGTAATCTCTGGTCGCGTCAGAATTGGATACGTGCCTTTAGGCGCTCTGGCCGCCGGCGGAGTCGGTGAGCTCGCCGTAGATCTTGGTGGGGTCGGTGCCGTGCACGAACCACTCGCCGAGGATTCGCTCCTTGTAGACGCGCGGGTTGTGCGAGGCGAGGGTGCGGGCATTGCGCCAGTGCCGGTCGATCGCCCAATCCTTTGAGACGCCTGAGGAGCCGAGCGCGTCGAATACGATCGTGGTGGCGGTGAGCGCCGACTCGATGATGGCGACTTGAGCGCGTGTGGTCTCGACTGTTGCGAAGATCAGCGCCTCCTGCTCGCCCGCGCGGTCACCGGAGGCGAGCGCCCCCGCGTGCGCGGCCGCCACCAGGTCGAGCGTGGCGCTAGAGCGCTGTACGGCGGCCTCTGCGCCGAAGGCGAGCGCCGACACCCGGCCGATCACCTGCAGCAGTTGCGGATCCTCGGCCGCGTTCTCGGCCAGCCCGTGGCTGTAGTTACGCTTGCGGGCGGTGAGCGCCTGAATACCGTCGCGCTGGGCCGCGCGGGTGATCCCGGCCAGGATGGCCAGCAGTGAGGTCTGGTAGAACAGCGCCTGGTAGCTGAAGCGCTCGGACGCCGGGAACAGGTCGGCCGCGTCGACGTGGGCGTCGGTGTAGTTCGCGCTGCCGCTGGCCGTGGTCTGCTGGCCAAAGCCGGGCCAGTCGTCGATAAGCTCGACGCCCGGCTGGTGCCGGCGCACGAGCGCCGTGATGATGCGGCCCTCCTCGGTGCGGCCGATCACGTCGAGCCAGTCGGCGTAGAGGCTGCCGGTGGCGTAAAATTTGGCGCCCGTGATGCGCCAGCCGTCGCCGTCCGGAGCTGGCGAGAGGATGGTCTTGAGGCTCGAGAACGAGCCGTTGTTCGCTTCGGTCCAGCCGCCGCCCACGAACTCGCCCGTCACCAGGCGGTCGATCCAGACGTCGTTCGTGGGCGACGGCTCGGCGTTCAACCGGTCTTCGACGAATGCCAGGTGGTTGCGCCAGACGTGCGAGACGTTCGGATCCGCTTCGCCAAGATCCGTCAGCAGCTGGAAGGTCTGGCGGAGCGAAGCCCCGAAGCCGCCGCGGGCGACCGGGATGCGCACTCGGCCGAGCCCGGCGTCGATCAGCCAGCGCACCTGCTCATGCGGGAACACGCGGTTTTTCTCGCGTTCGAGGTTGCCGGCGGCGATCCGGTCGAACACCGGCTGGAAGCGCGCCGAGAGCTCGGCGTCGGTGGCGGTGGCGGGCAGGAGCAGGTCGGTGGCGGTGGCGGTTGCAGACATCAGTGGCCTCCAGGGGCGGTGGTTTCGAGCGAGAGATGGGGTACGAGTCCGGCGTCGCGCACCGCGCGCAGCCCGTTTCCGAGATCGGTGATGAGGTCGTCGACGGTCTCGATGCCGACGGAGAGGCGGATGAGTCCGGGCGTGATTCCGAGCCGTTGCGTCTTCTCGGCGTCGAAGGAAAGATGGGTGGTGGTTCCCGGGTGGATCGCCATCGAGCGCACGTCGCCGATGTTGGTCATCCGCGAGAACACCTGCAGCCGGTCGATGAACACCCGCGCGCCTACCAGGCCGCCGGCTACCGTGAACGCGAACACGGATCCGGTGCGACCGCCGTACAGTCGCTCGGCGAGCTCGTGCTGCGGATGCCCGGGTAGGCCTGCGAAATCGACCGACTCCACCTCGGGTTGCGCCGCCAGCCAGAGCGCGATCGTGCGCGCGTTGTCGAGGTGCCGTTCCAGCCGCAGCGACAGCGTCTCGATGCCCTGCTGCAGTAGGAATCCGTTGAACGGCGACAGCGCCGGCCCGAGGTCGTTCACCACGGTCAGCCGCAGGTACGCCTCGAAGGCGTGCTCGTCGCCGAGCCGGTCGAGGAACGAGGGCGCGCCGGGAACTTGCTCGTCGGTGAGCAGCGGATAGCGGCGCCCCGAGGCGCGCCAGTCGAAGGTGCCGCCGTCGACGATCACCCCCGAGATGCCGGCGCCGTGCCCGCCGAGGAACTTGGTCGAGGAGTGCACCACGATGCTCGCCCCGAGCTCCAGCGGCCGGATCAGGTACGGCGTGGCGACCGTGTTGTCGACCACGAGCGGCAGTCCGTGCCGAGCGGCGATGCGGGCCACCTGCTCGATGTCGACGATGTCGTTCTTGGGATTCGGGATCGTCTCGGTAAAGATCGCCTTGGTCTCCGGCCGGATCGCGGCCTCCCACTCGGCCTCGTCGTCCGGGTCCCACACATAGCCGACCGTGATGCCCAGCCGCTTGAGCGCCCGGTTGAACAGGATCTGCGTTCCGCTGTAGATGCTCGCCGTCGACACGAAGTGGTCGCCGGCCTCGACCAGCGCGATCAGCGCCGAGCTGATGGCGGCGGTGCCCGAGCCCACGACGACCGCTCCCGTACCGCCCTCGAGCGAGGCGATCCGCCGCTCGGCGACCACGTTCGTGGGGTTGAGATGCCGGGAGTAGAGCTGGCCCTCGTCGGTGCCGGCGAACCTGCCGTGGGTCTGGTCGAACGAGTCGAAGCGGAAAGCGTTGGAGAGATGGATCGGCGTGATCCGCGAACCGAAGCCGGGCTCCGGCAGCTCACCGGCGTGCACCTGCCGGGTGTCGAAGCCGAAACCGTCCCAGTCGTAGTGCGGTTCGGCGACGGATGCCGGCTCGCGGCCGTCGCCGCTCACCGGGCCACCTCCGCGGACGGAGCGGGAAAGGCGGAGCGGGCACCCGCGAGCAGCGGCGCGGGCGAGCCGAGTCCGAGCCGATCGCGCAGGGTCGACGTGGCCGGTGCAGCGTCGCCGTGGGGCGCGGCGAGTTCGGGCAAGAGCACCCCGAGGTCGCGCACGAGCAGGGCGATCCCGGATGCCGTGAGCCGGGCATCCGGAACCAGCAGGACGTTCGCGCGCGGGTCGAGCGCGCCGATCGCCGCCGCCACTTCGTGCGCCGTGGCGTCGGTATCGACCGGCACCAGCGCGAAGACCGGAACCGCCGGCGAGACGGTGAGAGCCGACGACAGCAGGCTCGCGGGCACCACGAGCAGCTCGGCCGCGCCGGCCGCGGCCTCGAGCTGCTCGGCCCGGTCGGCCACCCAGCCGATGACGGGCGCGCCTTGCGGGGTCGAGGGCACGTTGAGCGGGCCGGCGATGGAGAAGACGCCGTCGTGATCGATGTGCACGATCCGCTCGGCCTCGGCGTAGATGCCGGTGGTGCGGTCGCCCACGATGGTGTCGGCGGGCCAGCTCTGCCACAGCTTCTGCAGCGCGAGCGCGGCGTCGCGGGTGGTGGCCGGCTCGAGCGGGGCGCCCTGCGAGAGGCGGGCGCCGCTCCACGACTCGCGGCCCGCATCGGCAGCGGGAGCGTAGCGGTCGCGCTCGCCGAGCAGCAGTCCGGTGCGGCCGGAGCTCAGGTGGTCGAGCGAGGCGACCCGGCGGCCGAGGTTGTACGGGTGGTCGCGGTGCGGCGCCGCCACCACAACGACGGCGGTGTTCGGGGCATCGGTGGCGAACACCGTGGCCGCGACGCTGGAGTCCACGGTGCTGCCAAGGGGGGCGCCGTCCGCCGGCTCGGTCACGCGGTCGACCCCGAGCGCGATGAACGCTAGGCCCAGCCCGTCGAGTTCGGCCGCCCATCCCGGCTGCCCGGTGAGCGCCACCAGGTGCGGCCCGCTCAGCCCGACGGCCAGCAGCCGCCTCGTCATGTGCGTCATGGCGCATCCTTTCTGCTCTGATCGGAACCGGGCCGTCTGTGGCGACCGGCCGGATGCGATTGCTCGCGCGATCGATGCCGCCAGGCTAGGAAACGGTCCGACCGCACGACCTCTGCCGGGTCATCCGGCGACACATTCGCCGCGTTTCGCGCGCTCTGTTGAGCAATGTTTCGCCCGCGCCCGCCGCCTCCTCCGCGGCGCCGCGGCATCCTCTACCGTCGCCTCGACGTCATCCGATTCGGCAGCGTGCCGAGCGAAGGGAGCTCCTGATGTCCGAACGCCGCGAGGGGCACGTTCTCCTCGGAATCAATGTGCTGACGCTTGGCTACCTGCCCGCCGCCTGGCAGAGCAACCTGCTGCACACGCATGCGCCCACCGACCCCGACTACTGGCGGCGCATCGGCGCGCTCGCCGAGCGGGGCACCCTCGACGCCATCTTCCTCGCCGACGGCCCGATCCTCGGCAACCCCTCTTACGACGCCAACAACACGCGCCTCGACCCCACGATCATCTGGTCGCACGTTGCCCGGGCGACCAGCCAGGTGGGCCTGATCGCCACGGCCTCCACCACCTTCAACGACCCCTTCGAGCTCGCCGAGCGGCTGCTGAGCTTCGACGTGTCGACGGGCGGCCGTGCCGCCTGGAACCTGGTCACCTCGCGCGACACCGGGTCGGCCAACAACTTCGGCCTCGACGAGGTGCTCGGCCGCGGCGACCGCTACGAGCGCGGCTCGGAGTTCGCCGACCTGGTGATCGCGCTCTGGGAGTCGGCGCGCACCGGAGACGACGTGGTGCACCACGGCCGCCACTTCGACCTGGAAGGCCGACTGCACGTGCCGCCGTCGGAGCAGGGCCGCCCCGTGATATTCCAGGCCGGCGGATCGCCCCAAGGCCGCGCGCTGGCTGGCCGGGTGGGGGAGGGCGTGTTCGCCGCCGAGCTCACCAAGGAGGGCGCGCTCCAGCACTACCGCGAGGTGAAGCAGAACGCGGTCGACTTCGGGCGCTCGCCGGATGCCGTGAAGATCCTCCCGGGCCTGCTGCTCACCCTGGGCAGCACCGAGGAGGAGGCGCGCCGCCGGGTCGACGAGATCCACGACCTCGGCCCCTCGGCCTACTCGGTGCTCTGGCTCTCGCAGGCCATCGGCCACGACGTGTCGACGCTCGAGCTCGACGAGCCCTTCCCTGCCGAGCTGCTCGAGGCGCCGCTGGACGTCTCGACCTTCCGGGGCAGCATCGGCTTCCGGCAGTCGATCTTCGAGCGCATCCGCCAGTCGAAGCCGACCGTGCGCGAGTACCTGCGCGAGACGCGCTACACGGGTTCCGGCCACGGCGGCTTCGCGGGCACGCCCGAGCAGCTCGCTGACAAGATCGAGGACTGGTTCTACTCCGGCGCCATCGACGGCTTCAACCTGCAGCCCGACCGGCTGATCGATCAGCTCGAGGTGATCGCCGACGAGCTCGTGCCGATCCTGCGCGCTCGCGGCCTCTATCGCCACGAGTACGAGACCGACACACTGCGCGGCCACCTGCAGGCCTCGTCGCCCACCCCGGGGTTCGGCCGCACGCCCGGTCTCGCCACCGCCCCCGAGTTCGCCTGATGGGCCGCGCACCGTTGAAGCTCGGCTTCGCCTTCAACCTCGGCCTCCGCGACAAGACCCCGGAGGCCACGGCCCGGCTCTACGACGAGGTGATCGCCACCATCCGCTACGCCGAGCAGGTGGGCCTGGACGGCGTGTGGGTGGGCCAGCACCACTTCGACATCACGCCGGGGCCGGTGCCTTCGCCGCTCGTGCTGCTCGCCGCCGTGGCACGCGAGACCGCGCGCATCGCGCTCGGCACGGGCATCGTGTCGCTGCCGCTCGAAGACCCGCTGCGCCTGGCCGAGGATGCGGTGGTGCTTGACGTGCTCGCTCGCGGCCGCCTGCACCTCGGCCTCGGCACCGGCGGCGCCAACCTCGGCGCCTTCGAGGCCTGGGGCCTGAACGGCGACGACCGCCACCGCCTCTACGACGAGAAGCTGGCGCGCCTTAACACGGCTCTGGCGGGCGAGTCGCTGACGACCGATTCGACGGGGACCACGGATGTTGCGGGCCCGCGCCTGCAGCCGTATCTTCCGGGACTTCCGCGCCGCGTCTGGGAGGGCGTCACCTCCGAGCAGCGCGCCCGTGCAGCCGCGCGCGCGGACCACGGCATCCAGGTGGGGGCGTTTTTCGATCCGGCCGGGGCGGGCCAGCATCCGAAGGTTGCCGCCTACGTCGACGAGCTGACGCGCGTGCATCCGCAGTCCGATCCGCGCGTCGGCGCCTTCCGCTTCCTTTATCTCGGTGATGACAAGAACGACGTCGTGCGCGAGGTCGAACCGGTTCTCGCCCCGAAGCTGCCGTTCCTCGCCGAGCGGGGAGCGCAGAGCGGTAACACCACCTTGAAGGGACTCTCCGTGCGCGACTACCTCGACAGCGTGGCCATCTACGGATCGCCCTCGGACGTCGTGGACGGCATTCGGGCCGATCCGGTGCTACGCGACTTCGGCACGCACCTGGTGGCGAACGCGTCCTTCCACGACACCTTCGACGCGGAGCACGCGCGGCGGCAGATCGACGCCCTGGTAGGCGAGGTGGGTCCGTCGCTCGGCTGGCGTCCGGATGTCACGGCCGGCACGGTCGCCGGAGCCGACGTCCTCACCGGCGCGGGAGCCGCCCGATGACCGCCGCCACCCCGCGCGAGCGCGAGCGCGAACTCCACCTCCTCGTTTTCGGCCACGCCCCCGGCAGCCTCGCCGGCGCCTGGCGCGTGCCCGGAGTCGGCTCCGATGTGGCGAGCCGCCGGCAGCGCATGGTCGAGACCGCGCAGGTCGCCGAGGCGGGTCTGCTTGACGGCATCTTCTTCGCCGACGGCCTCAACTTCGGCCCCGACGGCACCTGGGCACACAAGGTGCCCGACGATTTCGAGCCGCTCACCACCACGGCGTTCCTCGCGGCAGCCACCGAGCACCTCGGCCTCGTGGTGACCGGATCCTCGCAGTTTCAGGCCCCCTACACGCTCGCCCGCCAGCTGCTCTCGCTTGATCATCTGAGTGGCGGCCGTGCCGGCTGGAACCTCGTCACGAGCTTCTCCGAGGCCGCCGCAGCCAACTACGGCTCGCGCGGAGTCGTCGGTCACGACGACCGTTACCGTCAGGCCGAGGAGGTGCTCGAGATCGTGAAGACGCTCTGGGACTCCTTCGAAGACGATGCCGTGATCGCCGACCGGGCCCGCGGCATCCACACCGACCCCTCGAAGGTGCATCGCGCCGACCACCACAGCGAGGCCTTCGACGTGGCGGGGCCGCTCGGCTCCACCCGCTCCTCTCAGGGTCAGCCTGTGATCTTCCAGGCCGGCGCCTCCACCGCCGGTACCGCCTTCGCCGCTCGGCACGCCGACGCCATCTTCACGGGGCACCCGACCCTCGCGCAGAGCCAGGACTTCTACCGACGTATCACGCAACAGGCCCGGGATGCCGGCCGCCGCACCCTGCCGATCGTCACGCCCGGCCTCTCCTTCGTCGTCGGCTCCACCGAGGAGGAGGCGCAGCGCTACGAGAAGGTCGTAGAGGAGAGCTTCATCCCCGAGTACCAGGCCGCCTGGCTGCAAGAGGTCGACATCGACGTGACCGGCCATCCGCTCGACGGCCCGGTCCCACTCGACCGCTTCGCCGCCGCCTCGGAGAAGCACCACACCGCGCTCGCGGGCTACAAGACGCTCGCCACCGAGGGAAACCCGAGCCTGCGCGAGTTCCTCTACAAGACCATCTCAGCGTTCGGCCTGCGAGTCGTGGGCTCGCCCGAGCGCATCGCCGACGAGATCCAGCACCGCTTTGAGAACGGCGCGGCCGACGGCTTCATCCTGCAGCCCCCGGTGGCGCCGGACCAGCTGCAGCTATTCGTCGAGCACGTCGTGCCCCTGCTGCAGAAGCGCGGCCTCTTCCGGCACGAGTACTCCGGATCGACGCTGCGCGACCACCTCGGCCTCACCCCGCCCGCCAACCGCTACACGACGAATCGCTGAGCCATGCCGCTGTTCGAACTCGACGCCTTCAGCGTCTCCTTCCTCGACCCCGACCAGCCCGAACGGCACCAGACGCCCGCGCGCACCGTCGACTCCCTCTCCTATGCCGTGGACGAGGGCGAAACCCTGGCGATCGTCGGGGAATCAGGATCGGGCAAATCGGTCTCGCTGCTCGCGGCCACCGGCCTGCTGAACGGCGACCACCGCACCGAGGGCGCGGTGCGGTTCCGGGGGCACGACCTGCTCGCCGCCACCCCGAAACAGCGCCGCGGCATCCTGGGCAAGGAGATCGGCTTCGTCTTCCAAGACCCGCAAAGCAACCTGCACCCGTTCAAACCCGTCGGTCGCCAGATCGAGGAGGTGATCGCCGAGCACACCGCGCTCAAGCCGGCCGCGCGCCGGGCGCGCGTGCTCGAGCTGCTCGGCGAAGTCGGCATCCAGGATGCGGCGCAGAAGGCCCAGCACTACCCGGGTCACCTCTCCGGCGGTCAGCGCCAGCGGGTGATGATCGCCATCGCGATCGCCCTGAACCCCGCCCTGATCATCGCCGACGAGCCCACCACGGCGCTCGACGTCAGCGTGCAGGCCGGCATTCTCGGCCTGCTCGGCCGCCTGCAGCGCGAGCACGGCACCGCCATCGTGTTCGTCTCGCACGACCTCGCGGTGGTCTCGCGCATCGCCGACGCGATCGTGGTGCTGAAAGACGGGCGCCTGGTCGAGAGCGGCCCACGCGACGAGGTGGCGCTCGCGCCGCGGGAGCCCTACACCCGCGCTCTGCTCGAAGCCTCGCGCGCCCGCATCCGGCCCCGAGTACGCCCGATCCGGGCCACGGATGCGGGCCCCGCCGAGGCCGAGCCTAAGCCCCTGCTGGGCGTGCGAGGTCTCACCAAGCACTACCGCCGCGGTTCCCGCGTCACGCCCGCCGTCACCGGGCTCGACTTCACGGTCGGCGCCGGCGAGATCGTCGGCATCGTGGGGGAGTCCGGCAGTGGCAAGTCGACGGTCGGCAAGGTCATCGCGGGCCTGCAGTTCGCCGACTCGGGCGAAATTCTGCTCGACGGGCATGCCTACCCCACGAAGGTGAGCACGCAGGTGCCGCACCTCCCGGCCGAGGTGCGCCGCTCGGTGCAGCTGGTGTTCCAGGATCCGTACGCGAGCCTCAACCCGCGACGTACCGTCTTCCAGTCGATCGCCGCGCCGTTGGAGGCCAACGGCTGGTCGAAGAGCTCCATGCGCGAGCGGGTGGCCGAGGTCGCCCGGCGCACGGTCGTCGGCGACGAGCTGCTGAACCGTTATCCGGTCGCGCTCTCCGGGGGCCAGAAGCAGCGCGTAGCCATCGCCCGCGCGCTCGCCCTCGGGCCGCGGCTCGTGGTGGCCGACGAGCCGCTCGCGGCACTCGACGTCACGACGCAGGTCGAGATCATCGAGCTCATCCTCTCGCTGCAGCAGTCGCTGCACACGGCGTTCCTGTTCATCAGCCACGACCTCGGGGTGGTGGCCGCGATCGCGCAGCGCGTGATCGTGCTCGGCCCGAACGGCGTGGAGGAGATCGGCGAGACCGAACAGGTGTTCACCGCTCCGCGCTCGGCCTACACCCGCACGCTGCTCGACGCGATCCCGCGACTGGACGAGGCCGAGGTGAGCACGCGATGACGGTCCTCGCGCGCCGGGACAGCATCCCGAAGCTCACCGGGCCGGACCGTGGCCCCAAGGATCCCGCGTCCGGCACCGCCGCCGCCCGCCGCCGCGCCTTCTTCCGCGACCCCGCCACGATCGCCGGCCTCGCCCTAATCGGCCTGGTGCTGCTCGGCGCGATCGCCGCGCCGCTGGTGGCTGCGATCGTCGGCCACGGCCCGATCGAGCAGTTCCCCGATGAGTCGCTGAGCGACACCGGCCTGCCGATCAGCGGCGGCAACGGCTTCCTGCTCGGCGCCGACGACAGCGGCCGCGACGTGTTCGTGCGCACCCTCTACGGGGCGCAGGTCTCGCTGTTCATCGGCATCGTCTCCACCACCATCGCCCTCGTGGTTGGCACGGCCGTGGGCCTGATCGCCGGCTTCGTGGGCGGCCGCACCGACAACACGCTCTCGGCCTTCACCGACATCGCGCTGGCCTTCCCCTTCCTCATCACGGCGCTCAGCGTGGTGACGCTGAACCGAGGGCCGCAGGGCGACGACGTGATCGACCCGGCCTGGGTGGTGATCGGCATCGTGGCGCTGTTCTCCTGGACCTACTTCGCCCGCCTCGTCCGCGGCCTCGTGATCGAGATCAAGCAGCGCTCCTTCATCCACGCGGCCATCGGATCCGGCGCCGGCCGCACCCGCATCATCCTCACCGAGATCCTGCCCAACGTGCTGCCCGCCGCCATCATCTACTGGGCCGTGCAGCTGCCCGCGAACATCATCGGCGAGGCCTCGCTCTCCTTCCTCGGCGTCGGCATCAAGGCGCCGACCCCCAGCTGGGGAACCATGATCGCCAACGCGCAGCAGACAGGCCTCTACCAGTACCAGCCGTGGCTGCTGCTCGCGCCCGCGATCTCGCTGTTCATCACCATCCTCGGCTTCAACCTGGTCAGCACCCAACTGCGCCGCCGCTTCGATCCCACCTCCACGGGGAAGTAGGCCCGCCATGACCGCCTTCGCCCGCACGCAATTTCTGCGCACCCGCCTCACCCGGATGCTCATCACCGTCATCGCCGTGGTGATCGTCACCTTCGTGCTCACCCAGGTGGCCTTCACCAACCCCGCGCAGAACCTCGCACCGCCCAACGCCTCCGGCGAGACGATCGACTCGATCGCCCGCGCCTACGGCATCGACCGCCCCTGGTACGAGCAGCTGTTCGGCTACTTCGTGAAGGGCCCCGACATCCAGGGCACCCCCACTGGCTTCCTCAACTGGCCGCCGAGTCTCGGCTATTCCTACCAGCAGCAGCGGCCAGTCACAGAGCTTTTGCTCGAGAAGATCCCGGCCACGCTCTCGCTCGCCGCCGGCGCCTTAATGCTCTGGGTGATCTTCTCGGTGCTGCTCGGCGTGCTCGCGGCCCGCCGGCAGGGCGGCTGGTTCGACAAGGTCACCTCTGGCTTCTCGTACACCTTCCTCTCGCTGCCCACCTTCGTAACGGGCATGCTGCTGATCTACTTCCTCTTCTACCAGCTGTCGCTCGCCGGCTTCCGGTTCTTCCCGAGCTCGGGGTACGTGCCGATCACCGAATCGCCGGGGGAGTGGGCGAGGCACCTGATCCTGCCCTGGCTCACCCTTGCACTGGCCGAGATCGCGATCTTCCAGCGCGTCATCCGCAGCTCCGTGCTCGAGGTCGTGAACCAGGACTACATCCGCACAGCCAAGGCCAAGGGGCTCTCGGATCGGCGCATCTACTTCGGCCACGCGCTCTCCGGCGCCCTCAACCCGGTGCTTACCCTCGGCGGCATCGAGCTCGCGGCCATCATCGGCGGCGCCGTGATCACCGAGCAGGTGTTCGGCATCGACGGCATCGGCCGGCTCGCGGTCACCTCGGCGAGCTCGGGGGACGCACCCGTGGTGATCGGCATCACCCTGTTCAGCGCCGTCGTCTTCGTGATCACCACCTTCGTGGTCGACCTCATCACCTACGCCCGCAGCGCGCGCCAGTAGGCGCGGCCGCAGGCGGAGCATCCTGCACTACCTAGAAAGGAACACAGCATGTCACTCTCCCGAAGACTTCTCGTCCTAGGCGCGGCGCTCGGCGCCTCAGCTCTCCTGCTCACCGGCTGCACCGGCCCCGTGAGCGCCGAGTCGACCGGTGCGGCCGCCTCCGGCGAACCGCACTACGGCGGCACCCTCAAGGTGGGCGCCATCAACGACTTCCACGCGCTCGATACCCAGACGGCCTACTACACCGAGGACTGGCAGGTCGTGCGCCTGCTCAGCCGCCAGCTGGTCACCTACCCCGGCAGCACCGAGGGCATCGGCGACGACACCACGGTCGTGCCCGACCTGGCGGAGAGCTGGGACGTGAGCGACGACGGGCTGACCTACACGTTCCACCTGCGCGACGACATCCACTACTCCGGCGCCAGCGACCGCGAGATCACGGCCGAGGACTTCGTCTACGCCATCAAGCGCTTCCCCGACCCCAACAACCAGGTCTCGGCCATCACCTACTACAACGCCCTGCTCGACGGCTTCGTGGGCTACCGCGAGAAGTTCGAGGCTGAGGTGCCGGTGGGCGACGAAGCGGCGGTGAAGGCCTTTATCGACTCCAACGACATCCCGGGCGTGAAGGCCCTGGACGACAAGACGCTGCAGCTCACGCTCACGCAGCCGGCCAACGATTTCCTCGACGTGCTCACGCTCAACTTCGTGTCGCCGCTGCCCGAGGAGGTGGTGAGCCAGTACTTCCCCGACAGCCTCGAGTACCGCCAGAACTACGTCTCGAGCGGGCCGTACAAGATCGAGTCGTACGAGCCCAACAAGTCGATCGCCATCACCAAGGTGGCCGACTACAACGCCGAAGGCGATCCGCGCCCCTCCTACATCGACCGCTTCGAGATCGACTTCAGCTACTCCACGGCGGACGCGGTGTCGCAGGCGATCCAGACCGGCACAGTCGACATCGGCTTCTACGTCTCCCCGTACCCGGCCCAGGTGGTGCAGAGCTACCAGGACACCCAGCCCGAGAACCTGCACATCTCGCCCAGCGGATCGCAGACCTTCATCAGCATCAACAACCCGAACGAGGGCGAGCCGCTGACGGACGGCCAGAAGGCGCTGAAAGACCTGAAGGTGCGCCAGGCGCTCGAGTACGCGGTGAACAAGGCCGACATCGTGCGCGGTCGTGGCGGCGAGGTGTCGGCGAAGGCGCGCAGCGAGATCCTCACCAGCACGCTCCTCGGCTACAACGACACCGACTACTTCCCGTCGGAGAACGACGAGGGCGATCCTGAGAAGGCGAAGCAGCTCTTGAAGGAGGCCGGATACCCCGACCTGGAGCTGAAGGCCGCCTACTCCATCTCGCCCGAGAACGAGAAGATCTGGACCTCCGTGCAGGAGTCGGTGAAGCGCGCGGGCATCACCCTCGACCTCGTGCCGATCCCGGCCGCCGACTACTCGGCGAGCCTCGCCGACGAGTCCAAGCGCGGCCAGTGGGACATCGCGCAGGGCGGCTACTCGCCCGACTGGCAGGGCAACGGCTCGCGGATGATCGTGGGCGGCTGGCTGAACTCCGACTTCAACCCCGGCTACGTCTGGAACGGCGTGAACTACCACAGTGACGCCCTGAACGCCGAGGTGGAGAAGGCCTTTGACGCACCCACCGCCGAGGCGGCCGAGCCGTTCTGGCAGGAAGCCAACCGCATCGCTAGCGAAGACGTGGCCTGGGTGCCGCTGTTCGAGACGATCCGGGTGTTCCCCTCCTCGGCCCGGGTCGCCAACTGGACCTGGTCGAGCCTCGGCAACGGGCCGGACTGGGCTTCGCTGCAGGTGGTGGACTGATGAGCGGGCTGCAGCCGGTCGTTCTGGAGGGCGCGCTCGAGGTGTCCCCCGAGGCGCCCGGCTGGCGGGCGGAGCCGGCGCGCGAGAGCGATTTCACGGCGCTGGCCGAATTCGTCGACTCGGTGCGGGACGGCGGGGGGCGCAAGTTCCCCGCCAGCCCGGCCGGCCTCGCCGACGTCTTCGCCGGCCGCGTGCCCGAGCACAGCCGCGTGCTGCGCTCGGGCACGGGCGAGATCCGCGGGTTTACGGTGCTCTATCAGCCCTCTTCGACGGCCGCGGTACAGAACGCGGCCGCCACGGTGGGTCCCGAGGTGCCCGCCCCGGTCGTGCAGGCGGCGGTCTCCGCGCTGACGGCCGCGTTCGAGCGGGAGAACAGCCACGTGCCGGCGCTGCAGATCTTCGCCTCGGCGGACACGTCGCCGGTCAGCGACGCACTCCTGACCGCGGGCTTCGACATTGAGGCCCGTTTCTGGGGAAAGCGACGGGTGCTGACGGATGCCGACCGGCAGGTCGATCCGATGCCCGGCATCACGGTGCTCGACTGGTCGCAGGTCGTCTCGCGCGACCTCGGCGAGGCGGTGCGCCAGGCGCAGTACGAGACGTTCCTGCGGCACTTCGGCGAGCTCGGCAAGACCGCGGATGGCTGGCGGCACCATCTGGCCGGCCCGGTGTTCGAGCCCCGCTTCTCGTTCGCCGCGATCGACACCACTGTGGGCCTCGGTGCCAGCGGCCGCCCGGTGGTGGCGGGCTTCACGCTCGGCTCGAACTACACCGACGACTCGCTCGGCGACCGAGAGGTCAACGCGCACACCGACTACATCGGCGTGCGCGCCCCCTGGCGCAAGCGCGGCCTCGCGGCCCACCTGCTGCGACACGTCTGGCGCAGTGCCCTCGAGGCCGGCCTCCCGGCCGCCTCCCTGGGCGTCGACACGCAGAACGAGCACGCGGCCGCCCGTCTGTACGACTCCGTCGGATACCACACCATCAGCGAGAACGCTGCCTACCGTTATAGTCGTCGGTCGTAACGGCCACACCGGGCGTGAGCCCAGGTTTCCTTGAACAGGAGTGGAGGCACTCGGGCCAGATCAACGGGGTACGCGCGCCTTCGGGACTTGGAGCTCTCGTTGGGATGAGTCGAATGGGTAGTCGAGATCTGCAAGTTCACCGTGAGGCTCTGGAGTTGGCGACGCCGAGCCCGCCCTGGCCTTCTGCGGCCGGTGGATAGCAGTCGGCGCGTCCTGGTTTCCAGGTCCACGTCGAGGCCTCCCTGATCTCGCTGGCGTCAGCCCGACTGTTAGCTGCACTCCAGCACAGGCCCATGGAGCGACAATTACCTTCAGCTCGCGGGGATAGGCACGGACGCCGCCCTATAGTGACGGGCTCATATCGGCGCTTGAACCCCTAAGCAGGGTGGTCGCAGAGCGCTCGATGGGCAGGATGGCCCCGAGCAGCGAGCGCGTGACAGCACTGCGCTCGGGCGAGAAGAGGTCGGGCGCGTCGAAGACGTCGACCAGACGACCGGCCTCCAGTACACCGATGCGGTCGCAGACGAACTCGATCACGGCCAGGTTGTGCCCGATGAACAGATAGGTGAGGTCGAGCCGTTCGCGCAGGTCCAGCAGCAGATTCAGGATGGTCGCCTGCGTCGACACGTCCAGCGCCGAGGTCGGTTCGTCCAGGATGAGCAGCTCCGGCTCGAGCGCGAGCGCCCGCGCGATGCCGATGCGCTGACGCTGACCACCCGAGAGCTCGTGCGGGTAGCGCTCAAAATAGGAGGCCGGAAGACCCACCAGATCCAGGACCTCGGATGCCCGTGCCCGGCCCTCACGAACCGACCGCGCCTTGCCGAACCGCACCACCGGGCGCACGATCTGCTCGCCGACCGTGACGCGCGGATTCAGCGAACTCGTCGCATCCTGGAACACGTATTGGAACCGCGGCCGCAGCGCGCGCAGCGATCGGCCCTTCAGCGCCGACAGGGGAGCACCCGCGAAGTCGACCGCGCCGCCGCTCACCGGCAGCAGGCCGCCGGCGAGCCTGGCGAAGGTCGACTTGCCCGATCCGCTCTCCCCGATCAGGCCAAACACCTCGCCGCGCCGGATCTCGAGCGAGACCTCGTCGACCGCCAGGAAGGAGCGCTTGGACTGGCCGGTGCCGATACCGCCCACCACGAACTCCTTGCGCACACGATCGGCGGTGAGGATGGGCGGCGCCGGGATCGGAGCGGAGGCCGTGTGTTCCCCTTCTGCGGAAACGGCCTCCGCCCCGATCGCCACGGCCGCCGCATCCTCGGGCGCCGCGCATGAGGATGTACCTGCCCGCACCCCGAGCCGTCGAGGCTGCCCCGCCCGCTCGAGCGCGAAGCGCGTGCCGATCTCCGGCACCGCATCGATCAGCGTGCGGGTGTACTGCTCGCGCGGCGCCGACAGCACCGACGCGCGCGGCCCCTGCTCGACCAGCCGCCCCTCCTTCATCACCGCGACCCGATTGGCCACGTACGACACCACCCCGAAGTCGTGCGTGATGATCAGCAGCGAGCTGCCGGTCTCGGCGATGACGCTCCGTAGCAGATCGAGGATCTGCTTCTGGATGACCGCATCCAGCGCCGTCGTCGGCTCGTCGGCGATCAGCAGTGCGGGCTGGGAAAGGCTCGCAATCGCGATCATCACCCGCTGCCGCATCCCGCCGCTCAGCTCATGCGGATACGCCGCCAGCACCCTGGGCGCATCCGCGATGCCGACGTGACCGAGCCACTCGCGGGCGATCTGCTCCTGCCGTGCACGCCGGACGTCGGGGCGATGGATGCGGATGATCTCGCGCAGCTGGTTGCCCACCTTGAACGAGGGATCGAGCGACGCCAGCGGATTCTGGAAGACCATCCCCACGCGCGCACCGCGATAACTGCGGAGCGCGTTCGAGCCGAGGCCCACGAGCTCGTCGCCGCCGAGCCGGATCGAGCCGCTCGCGATGCGGGCGTCATCCGGCAGCAGGCCGAGGATCGACGCGGCGGTGATGCTCTTGCCCGATCCGGACTCGCCGACCAGGGCGAACGACTCACCGGGCGCGATGGAGAACCCGATGCCGTTGACGACTCGCGTCGCGGATTCTCCCGTGCCGAACTCGACGACGAGATCGGACACCTCGAGGGCCGGCACGGGAGCTGGCCGGTCACCCGGGAGCCGCGGCGCCCTAGCCTGCGCTTTCGCCACATCCAGATCCGTCACGACCGCGACCTCCTCTTGTGCGGATCGAACACGTCGTTCAGCCCGTCTCCCAGCCAGTTGAAGGCGAGCGCCACCACGAGCACCACCAGCCCGGGCAGCAGGGCCACGGTCACGTTGCCCGAGATGATGACCTTCGCGCCCTCCGAGATCATCCGCCCCCAGTCGGCGGCGGGCGGCTGCACTCCGATGCCGAGCGCACTGATGCTCGACGAGAACACGATCATCGCGCCGACCAGCCCCGTGGCGTAGACCACGATATGCCCGGCCACATTCGGCAGCACCTCGCGGAACAGGATCGACCAGAACCCGGCGCCCAGCGAAACGGCCGCCTCCACGTACTCCCGCCCGCGATGTCGTTTCACCTCGGCGAACACGATCCGGGTCACGTACGGCGTCGCGACGAACACGATCGCGAGCACCACCACGAGCAGGCCCGGGCCCAGGATGATGGCGAAGGCGAGCGCCGCGATGATCACCGGAAAGGCGAACATCACGTCGATCGAGCGCATGATCAGGCCCGCGACGCGGTCGTTCGCGAAACCGGCGGTCAGGGCGAGGGCGCTCCCGACCAGAGTGGAGGCCACCACGGCGATCAGGGAGACGAGCATCGAGGTGCGCCCACCCCAGATCAGCCGGCTCAGGATGTCGCGTCCCTGCTCGTCGGTGCCGAGCAGGAACCCGGGGGAGCCGACGGGCAGGTACTTCTGCGAGGCGTCGCCGGCGACCGGATCGTAGGGCGCGATCAGCGGCGCGAACACGGCGAGCAACACGAACACGGCGATGAGCGCGAGCGCGATCACCACCTGAGTGTTGACGCGGGCTCGGGATCGCGGGCGGCGTCGACCGGAACGGCCACGTCCGGAACCGGGTTCCCGCCCGGGCCCCGAGAGCGCGGCGACCGCCTCACCGGCCGGTCTCTGCAGAACGCTCATCCGTTCACCTCTTCAATCGGGGGTTCAGGGCGTCGACCGCGATGTCGGTCACCAGGTTCACCACGAGGTAGACCAGCGCGATCAGCACCACGCCGCCCTGGATCAGGGGATAGTCCTTGCCGTTCACGGCGTTCAGCAGCTGGGTGCCGATGCCGGGCCAGTTGAACACGCTCTCCACGAACAGCACCCCGGTGAGCAGGGTGCCGATCTCGAGGCCGATGATGTTCACCACGGGTGGCAGGATGTTGCGCCCCACGTGCTTGCCGAGGAGGCTGAAACGTCCCGCTCCCTGCGACTGGAAGGTCTTGTAGTAGTCGGAGTGCGACTCCTGCACGATGCCGATGCGGGTGAATCGCGCCAGCACGAGCATCGAGATCAGCGCCGCCGAGATGCCCGGCAGGATGAGGTGGGCCAGCAGGTCGCCGAAGCCGCCGCCGTTCCGTGACTGCATCCCGCTCACCGGCAGCCACTTCAGCTGCAGGGCGAAGATCCAGATCAGGATGAGGCCGAACCAGTACACCGAGAGGTTCGACCCCACCTGCACGAACAGCATCGAGAAGCGGTCGGCGGCCCGGCGGTGGTTGGCACCGGCGATGGTGCCGATGGTGATGCCCACCACCGCACAGATCAGCACGCCCGCCACTGTGAGTACGATCGTGTTGAGGAAGTTGGGCCACAGTACGTCGAACACCGGCGCATCCTGCACGATCGACTTGCCGCCGCCGGCCACGAACAGGTCGGCGACCCACTTCACGTACTGCTGCCAGAGGGGCAGATTGAGGCCATAGGAGTCCCTGATGGCCTCAATCTGCTCCGGGGTGAACGTTCGCGCATACTGGCCCTGGATGGGGTCGCCTGGTGTCAGCCGTCCGATCAGGAAGGTGAGCACCGAGACGATCAGGAGGACGGGCAGGATATTCGCCAGTCTCCAGCCGATGTGCTTGAGCGTTCCCACGGGGATCCGTCGTCCGTCTCGCTCAGTTCGCCAGCCACACCTTCGACAGGTCGTACCAGTTGGTGGCCGGCCAGTCGAAGCCGCGCACGTTGGAGCCGAGCGCGTAGTAGCGGGTGAGGTTGACGGTCGGGATGACGACCGCGTCGTTCCGCAGGGTCTCCTCCGCGGTCTTCCACAGGTCGATGCGAGCATCCGGATCGGCTGTGGTCGCGGCCGCCTGGATGGCGCTCGTGATGTCGGGGAAGTCGGCCGGGTTCAGGCCCTTGCCGGCCAGGCCGTTGAAGCCCTGGGACAGCCACTCGGCGTAGGTTCCGCCGTACTCGTCCAGGCTCAGGCCGTCGCCCTCCTCGGGGCCGTAGGCGCGGGCGATGTAGCTCGTGCGGTCGAGGCTCACGATCTCGACGTCGACGCCGATCTCCTTGTACTCCGACTGCAGCCACTCGGCGGTGTTCTGGTTGGCCACGTCCACGACGATGGTGAACTTGAGGTCGCCGTCGCCGTAGCCGGCCTCCTTCAGCAGCTCGACGGCCTTGGCCGGGTCGTACTCGAAGTCGCGCACCGCTGGGTCAAAGGCCTCGTTGCCCGGAGGCTGGAAGGAGTACTGCGGTTCGGCGTAACCGTTGTAGAGTTCGTCGGCCAGCTTCTGGCGGTCGAGGCCGTAGATCAACGCCTGGCGCACCTTCTCGTCGGCGAAGGCCGGGTTCTTGAAGTTATACGAGATGTACAGCAGCGACGACCCGGTGCCCTCGGGAACCTGGAAGCCCTGGTCTTCGAGGGTCTGCACGTCCTCGGGCTGCACATAGCTGATCAGGTCGAGCTCGCCCGAGAGCAGCGATGCCAGACGGGTCTGGTTGTTCGGGATGATCCGGAACGTCAGCGAGTCGAGATAGGGCTCGTCGCCCCAGTAGCCGTCGAACTTTTTGAGCTCGATCCGGTCGCCGATGGTGCGTGACACGAACTCGTACGGGCCGGTGCCGTCGGGGTGGTCCGCGAAGCCGTCGTTGCCGTACTGCTCCCACACCGCCGGGTTACCGATCGCGAGGGTGCTCATCGCCTGCGCCAGGATGCGCGGAAAACCGAGGAAGGGCTGCGAGAACTGGAACTGGTAGGTGTGGTCGTCGATCACGGTGCCGCTGGTCAGCGTGCCGAACCAGGTGGCCAGCTTCTTAGCGCTCGACTCGTCGTAGAACTCGTACGTGGGGTCGCTGATGCGGCGCACGTTCTTGTCCAGCGCCTCGGCGTCGAAGGGGCTGCCGTCGTGGAAGGTGACGCCCTCGCGCAAGTCGAAGGTCCAGGTCGTGCCGTCTTCGCTCACCGACCAGTCGGTGGCGAGCGCGGGCTGGATCTCGGTGGGATCGGTGGCCCCGCTGGTGTCCTCCCGGGTCAGCCCCTCGAAGATGTTGCGGGTGACCCGGTAGGTCTCCCAGTAGCCCTGCCGGTGCGGGTCGAGCGCGAGCGGTTCGAGGTAGAGCCCCACCACCAGGTCGCCGCCATACTGCGGGGTCTCGTCGCCGGCCGCAGCGGCATCCGTGCCCCCGGCGCCCGCGGGTGCCGAGCATCCGCTCAGCACCACTGCTGCCGCGAGGATCGCCGCTCCTATCCCCAGCCATTTCTTCGTCCTCATGCCGAGAACCGTCCTTTCCATCGTCGATCACGATGAAGCCGTGTGCCTCGCCGACATGCTAGGCGCGGCCACACGGCTCGACGGAACTAACCTGTAACAGACTGAGTCGGACGTAATTTTTGCGCTGAAATGGCGCAGAGATTACGTCGTTTGACAGCGGTATGGTGCGCCGCTGTCATGCGGCGCCCTCGCGGATTCGTTGCTTGAGGGAGTATCGGGCGGGAGCCCGCATAAACCGAGTTGGCGCGTTTCTTCCCGCGTCAGGGCTGATGAGATCGCGAAGGAGACGCCCCAGGGCGGGCGCAAGCGAAAATTCGTCTTCGGGTAGTCCAGCACCGACGATGATCGGTCCGATTCGATCGACGATCGAGCGAGCGTCCCTGGTCTGTAAGGAGACTCTCCGAAGCTCCTCATGCGCCGATGAGCCGACGCCCGGCAGCCAGTTTCTGGCGTAGCGCTGCAATTCCGCACGCGACGACGGATCAGAGCGAAAATTAGTTCTGTCTGGGTCGGCCGTCTTGCCGACGTTACGTAGTCTTAGCGCGACGCCAGCATCTGACGACACAGTATCGACGGTGCCGGACCAGCCACGATATCGCCGGTTGCCTTTATCGGGCCGGTGGGTGATCGTCGGCCAGTCAGCTCCTGGCACGATTTCACGGTGAACGGATATCAGGCTCCCCGTTATTGAAAACGTTGGTAATTCTACGAGGCGGGCCAGCAGCTTGCCCGTCCACGCGCCGACGGTGAATACGGCGCGGCGGGCGACAACTTGCTCGGCTTCGCCGGCCTCGTGGCCTTCCATATCAACGGGATACACCTCGACACTGACCTCATCGTCGCTGAGAATTCGAACATGACGGACCGCCGAATTGAATCGAAGTTCGGCAGTGTGAGCGGCCGCAGCCCGCTGAAATGTGTCGATAGCGGCCGCCGGGTTGATCCGGCCGGCGGCTGGAGTGAAGAGCACCCTGTCATCAAAACGAACGCCAGGCCATCGCTCTACAGCCTCGCCAGCACCAAGTATCTCGGCGGCGACACCATAGCGAGGCAGCCGATCGGCAATTGCGTCGATGTCAGGAATAGCCCCGTGTAAGACGGCGCCGATCGGTTCGATGAGGGTGGTAGAAGATTCCTGCTCTAACTCGGCCCATGCCGCGATTGCTTCGCGGGTCATCGCAAGGTTCAAAGGGTCAGTACCGGAGAAAATGTATGGTGCGTGCAGAGGAGAGTGGACACAGGCGGCTGGCAGCGAGGTGTCGATCGGCAGCTTCAAACCGCTAACAGACCGGCTCTTTGTCTGCTCGATAAGAAGCACTTCTTCACCCGATCGCGCGAGATGCCAGGCCGCGGCCGAGCCGATCGCTCCGCCGCCCACGATGATGATGTCGACCCGTCTGACCATCCTGCCGACGATACGAGGGACAGCGTGCCTGCGTTGAAAAACAGACTCCATGTGACCCTCCGGGACGCTTCGTTACGCTGGCCCACGGTCAACAAAGATGGCGACACGACGATCTGGTCTATCAATGACGGCGAAGACGCCTACTTCGCCAGCGCTCGTGGCGACTCGACAACTTCACGAAGACATCGGCCGCAGCGCTGATAGAGCGCGCATTCACGATCCTGACCAGCGACGGGGATGCCGTCGAACTATTCGTCGTGACCGATGCGTCGCACTCCGCCGAAGTCGCCGCCATCCCTGGATTGCGCGACATCGGAAACAACGTCTTCGCTGACGACGATGTCGCCTCCCGCTTCACAATCGAAGAACACTCCGCGGCGATCGATGTCAACCGTTCAAATGACACCTACCAAGTTCCGCTGTTCGCTCCGTCGAGGTAGCGGCCTTCATGCGAGGGTGCTGCGCACTCTGGCTCGCAGCACCCGCTCCTGCGAAAATCGAGAGAGCAGTTCCGATTCATCAGGGAGAGTGCGATGAGCGAGTCATTCCAAAACGGGTTCTACCTCGGCGAGGCAGAACTCCGCGCGCGCCAAGAACGAATCGAGCAAGAGCAAACGCGACGGCAGGATCAAGTCGAACGAGACCTGCGCAATCCTCCCGTGGCACCACCGAGAAAACCATCCTTCTGGCGTCGTCGCCGAAACTCGGACGTCGCCACAGATCTCCGCACATAACCGCGAGCAGCAAAGAGGCCATTGACGGCCCCGACGAAAAACGTATGGATCGAGTTCCTGAACGACCAGCTACGCCTCGTCAGGGCAGCAAGCGAACCGCCAGCGGAGCGACATCTCGTATCCCTAGGGATGCGAGGCGTCTCGTGAATGTCTTGGCGGACAGCGTCTGAAAGGCTCCAGCGCGGGGCGGCCGCGTTTCGCAGCCATGTCAAACCGGCCGCGACTGTTCACGTGCTTGAGCAGTCTTGTGAGACAGGGGACGCCACGGTCAGCGTGATTGCGCGCTTTGGTGGCGGTAGAGAGTGGCGCGGCTCCACCCGACTAATTCCGCTGCCTCGGCCGCGGTCTTGCCTGCAGATCGTGCCTGGGCGACGATCGCGAGCTTTTCGCCGACGACACCGGGGTCGGACCTCGGGCGTCCGAATTGGGTGCCGGCTTCTCGGGCGACTGCGATACCGGCGTTGACGCGTTCGACGATGAGCTCGCGCTCGTACTCAGCCAAGGTGGCGAGCATGTTGAGCATCAGCCGGCCCGTCGACGTCGCTGGGTCAATTCCGTCTGAGATGGATCGCACGTTGATGCCGGCGTCGCGGAGCCCGTTCACCGTGTTGAGTACATCTATCAGGGACCTACCGAGTCGGTCGACGCGCCACACGACGACGGTGTCACCGGCCTCGGCGTACTCGAGGAGCCGCTGCATGCCCGGTCGTGATGCGGCGGTCTTGCTGCCGGACGTGACGTCGGCGACGATGTCCCGTTTCTGCACCCCAATAGAGAGGAGTGAATCGATCTGGAGCTGCGGGTCCTGGCCGGCTGTGCTCACACGTGTGTAGCCAAGAAGCCTCATGCCGCAATCATGTCTCGGAAAGCCCCTCGATCAGCCCTAAGACACGCAGACGGATGAGACGACTTTGTGAGACACCAAGCAGAGCTGAGATTCCGGGGAAGGGGAGTGGCCGGCCGGGCCCACCCCGGATGTCTCGTAAATCTTTACGTTTCCGAGACGCTGAGGTCCGGGTCTCCGTGCATGTTCGACGCGTCCGGCTGTGACGGTAACAGAGCACCGATGAGCGTCGTCCAAATCGGACAACGCTTGCGACTGGGCTACGCGGTGATCTCCTTGAGTCGGCCGGTGGTGACGTCGAAGACGAAGCCGCGGACTAAGTCCTTGATCGGGATGAACGGGCTGGCAGTGATGCGGTTGATTGACTGTGTGACGTCGGCTGCTTCATCGGGGAACGCTTCGGCAGCCCAGGCCGGGCGGATTCCGGTTTCGGCGGCGATGCTGTCTTTGAAGCCGTCGTCGGTGAAGGTGAGCATGCCGCAGTCGGTGTGGTGGATGAG
>NZ_JANLCJ010000150.1 GCF_024979295.1 Herbiconiux daphne
TTCTCTACCTGAGTGATACGAATGGGTTAGTGTTACCTGAGGATTGATTCCTGAGCGTTATGTTAACCCTTTTAAAAAATATCACAAAAATCTGAAGGGTGTTGTTTAAACTTAGCGCAAGGCGAGCTACCCCCTAGAGCCTCCTCTCGTTGCCTAAAGCGTTGTCGTGTCGTGCCTTCCTTTCCTCCGTGTTGTGATGTGATGGGAAAGATAGTATCAGATGAATGGTCTATCGGTCAATAGGTATCGGTAAAATAGATTGTGTGGGATAGGATAACAGCGTCTAAGTGTTTCTATCTGTTATGTTTTCTTTTGTTTTTCTTTCTGGTAAATACACTGAATAGTTTAGTTTCAATCGGTAATGTCTATCGGTAATCATTTATCGGTAGGTAGTATCATCGGGAAATAATCATCGGGTTATGTCATAATCAAATCTTTTATTTCTTTACGTGCGCGTATGCGCGTGTATGTGTATGCGTGTATCTCTATTCTTTTTTGGGGGTTAGATCTTTTTTATCAGTTTTTTTAAAAATCGCTTGCTTTCGGTTTTTGGTTATGGCTAAATACATCCCATCGAAAGCGAAGATGAATAATCTAGCCTAGATGCTCCGGTCAAGGGGTGAAGTAGACAGCCTGATAAGTCATACGAAAAACAGGCATTGACAAGCGGTTCGAAAAGCAGTAAAGTTTGAAACGTCCGGTAAGATTGGACGGCAGCAAAAAGAAAGGTTGACAGGAAGTCAGCAAAACGATAAGATGTAACGGTCACTTGATATGAGGCGGGTTGTCAGGACTAAGACGGGTAAGCTGCTCCGGCAGAAACTCCAAGTCGAAAACTGGTGACGGAAAGCGGATAACTAAGTGATGTAGTAAACCAGCCATCTGATTAGGGCTGCTGGGAGTTGATAGGGTGACAGGCTATCAGCGTTAGGATACCAGTAAGAGTAGGTAACAAGGTGCCTACAAAATCGGGGCTAGGTCTGAACGGTCTACTTGAAGAGACTAGAAAGGCGAGTCAATGCGGTAAAGTGTAATCTGCGGTTGTTATGATGCTAGGC
>NZ_JANLCJ010000151.1 GCF_024979295.1 Herbiconiux daphne
TAATGGATTCGGTAAAGGGCGTCCTAAAGGTAGACGCAACGTACTAACACAGATGTTACTTGATCACGCAGCGGCTGCTGAATTGCAACCGTTCGAAGTGCTCTATGATATTTATCAGGACGATACAATTCCACCAGACCTTCGCTTTAAAGCAGCGAGCAAATATGCCGACTTAATTTATCCGAAAGCTGCTAGTGTGGAAGTTCGTATTGAAGAAGAAAATATCAGTGAAGAAGCGGTTGATAATAAAATCCGTGACTTCCTGTTTGAGCATTTGGGCATGGACGTCTTACCTCCATCGGATTTTAATGATTCCGAAAATCAAGAGGCAGAATAAAAGGAATGAGAGGTGTGTTGGTTTTCCCTATCGGAGAGCTAATAGCCTCTCATTTTTTGTTTGGAGATATGTAAGATGGATTTGACAAAAGCTATTCAAGAAGCTATGAAAACAATGTCCGTAGATCAGAAGCAAATTCTTCTGAGCCTGCTGCAAGAGAAAGATAAACTACGTCGCTATAATAAGATCAGTCATTTTGATGCTTATGAATTTCAACGTAAATTCTATGCTGCTAGTAAAGACCATCGCTTCCGATTCCTATGCGCTGCAAACCGTGTGGGTAAATCTTACTCAGAGGCTTTTGAAGTAGCGTGTCATGTTACTGGTAGATATCCAGATTGGTGGGAAGGACATAAGTTTAATAAACCAATCTTATGTTGGGCAGTTGGTATTACAGGTGACTCAACACGAAAGGTGCTACAAAAGGAACTCTTTGGTACGTCAGTTGGTAAAGATACTGAGGCATTAGGTACTGGAGCTATTCCTCGTGATTGTATCGATTTTAATACACTAGAAAAAGACGGTAATAAAATTCTCGTATGTCAAATTAAACATTTCAATGCCAGAGGTGAGCATGATGGAATGTCCATATTAGAATTCCGCTCCACTCAACAGGGCGAACATGCTCTCATGGGTGCTACAGTAGATTACATTTGGCTTGACGAGGAAGACCCTTATCGGTCAATGGAAATATTTGCTCAGTGTGTTACTCGTACT
>NZ_JANLCJ010000152.1 GCF_024979295.1 Herbiconiux daphne
TATGGTTTTAATCACTTATCTTAACCGCTCTTCTTTCCGCGACTTGACACCAATTACTGATGATACTTTTGTTAACTACGGAAAAATGAACATCAACTACAATGTTGGACATGGGCAATTTAGAGCGCAAGAAATTTCAGGAACGGGCGCAAAAGAAATGAACGATCATATCTATATGACAAGAATGTCGCAAACAACAAACAAAGATGCGTTTCAGGCTTGAATAAACTTTTTCTCAAAATACATTGTTTCATCATATGTTGTTGAACAAGGAACTTCGACTTTCTATGATGCTTGAAGTTATGAATATCTGCCTAACGTACTTACAGTCGGTTGTGATAAGTCTTATGGCCATGTCCCAACTGCCAATGAAAATGTTGCTTTGGTTTGAAACATAACATCGGTTTCGAAAACAAACTTAAAAACTTATTGAAACGAAAATAAAAACGTTTCAGCAATTCCAACAATTGATTGAGATAAAGTTTTAACTCCAATTGCTTTACCGTTGCAAGTACAAGCGTATTCAAAAACAACTTCAAACGGAGACGTTGCATCAACATCCGGAACTGAAGTAAGTTTTGCTTGATATTATCAATATCCAAAAAATGAGGATAAAAATGAAATGTTTTCATTAAAACCCGTTTTTGATAAGTTCGATTGAAAAATTCATTACCGTGAAAAATATAAATCGATCAATCAAATTAAACCAATACAAACAGAATTTCATAAAGATGTAAAAATTGAACATTTAAGATTTATTACAATTTCTGGAATTTTCATTGATAAGATGGAAATCAAGATTACGGAAGGCGATGCGCAATCAACAACATTAGTTGAACTTCCGGTTATTGATCACTTTGGAATATCGTCTTTCCTAGTATCACAACACAACATCATCTTAAGTTAGGAGGAAATTATGCCGTTAATTGGTGGAACATCTAAAGAACCTACGCTATACAAACCGGAAGCCGGAAAATATATGTATGGTTCTTTTAAAGTCGACTTAATTCCTGGTCCATTTGGCGCTGCCTTAGCGCTTGACATCCA
>NZ_JANLCJ010000153.1 GCF_024979295.1 Herbiconiux daphne
GTTATTTAAGGCTTTACAAAACTTTCCCTATTGTCTATAATATTCACGAATTAACAAATAAAAATTTAAGGGAGTGCAAACAATGAAAGTAACTCAAGTCCATACTATTCTAGCAAGTGTTGTTGAAGAGATTACAGGTAATTCCGACCTAGTCTTAGAAGACTTATCAAATATTGTTGACGTTGGTAAAGCCGTATTTGACGCAACAAGCGTTGATAATTACGTGAAAAAATTGGTAAACCGTATTGGTAAAACTGATTTTGAAAACCGTGTTTATACAGGTACAGGCTCAAGCATTTTAAAAGATTCATGGGAATTCGGTTCTATCCTTCAACGGGTAGCCATGGAACTTCCAGAAGCGGAAGAAAACAAGTCTTGGGAATTAACAGACGGAACTTCTTATGACCAAGATGTTTTCCACCAACCAAAAGTAAGCGCAAAATTCTTCAACTCAAAAACTACTTTTGAAATTGCCGTTTCTTTCACTGAAAAACAAGTTAAGGAATCTTTCAACTCAGCAACCGAATTGAATTCTTTCTTGTCAATGATTTCTACCACCGTGCAAAATGCCTTAACTGTTTCAATGGACGCTTTAATTGAGCGTACAATTAATAACATGATTGGTTGCACACTTGCAAAAGGAATCGGTAGCGGAACAGCGGGCGCAATTACAATCGACTTAAAGAAAACAAGTCCTATTGCGGTTAACTTGTTGAAACTTTATAATGATTCTGTACCAACGGCGCAAGCGGTGAAGGCTGCTAACGCTTTGACGGATTTCCATTTCTTACGCTTTGCCGTGGCAACTATTAACCAATATCAATCACGCTTGACTAAGATTTCTGAATTATTCAACGTTGAAGGAACTAAAAAATTCACACCGTTGGCAAATCAAATCTTACTTGTTCACGCTGATTTGAAATCTAGTGCAGACGTTATTGTACAAGGGGATATGCAAAACCCTTCTTATACAAGTCTTTCTAGTAACGCTGAAATTATGCCTTATTGGCAAGGTACAGGGAAAGACTATGCTTTCTCTAATACT
>NZ_JANLCJ010000154.1 GCF_024979295.1 Herbiconiux daphne
TCCTTCAAAGGTAAAGATGGTTACCGTAGTATTCAAAGGCGCAAGATACTATAACGATTATCTTGCCTTCCTGAAATCTCACTCATGAGGTGGTTACTACATGAGAAGGTGGATGGTGGGGCAACCGGGAAGGAAACCTGCAGCTGAAGCAATAAACGGGCTAATTCTTTTCGGTTCAATATGACGGGTTAAATCAAAACTTGCCGCCATAACAGGGCATTATAAAGACCTTGCCATAAACCGGGAAAAGTTTTTCAATGATGAGGCCCGCAAACTTTTCGGAACAACACGCCTTGGTTCAAGGTATAATAAAGCAAAGGGCGTATTTACAAAAATGAACTCCGCTACCTCCGACTCCGCAAACTTTTTCAAGAGTCAGATAAAAGAACAGGGTTCAAAAGTAAGAAACAATTCACGGGCAAATAGCCTAAAAAAGGAGAGATAAGATGGCAATAAAAGCAACACCAGATCAATTGTTAGTTGATTTCGACACCGCCAAACACTGAAATTTATTTTACCTTCCAAAAATCAACGACGAAGACATAGCAAACGGTTTGGATACACAGGAAAAGAAATACCAGGCATGGACATACATAGTACAGGATATGCTGAACGGATACCTTGCGGAAAAGATTTCAGACCTTGATTTTAACATGAACGCAATCGATAAGGTTTATCAAAAATCAATAATCAAGATTATCGTTACACGTCTGAATAGAGCATTCTACAACGATGAGATTTTACCAAGAGACGCCAACGTTACATATTCGGCAAATGGTGGAATTCAGTATTCATCACTTGCGAACACACAGCCAAAGGATGATATTATTTCATTCTTCGACGCTAACGAAAGACTCCTAATTGAAACATCAGGATTGATGGACCAAGTCATCGGAAACGTTGACATCGACAATCTTACAACTGACTTACTAGAAACACAATTCAAAGGTGGGCAGTTTGTAAATGACGTGGATATTGACGATTACCAAAAGATGATTATTACGATTAACGGGCAAAACGTTACAGTTTTACAGGCAATTAT
>NZ_JANLCJ010000155.1 GCF_024979295.1 Herbiconiux daphne
GAACTATTCCAGCAGATGCTCAAACTATGTATGAGACAGTTCGTGAAACAATGGTTGAACTTTATAGTAATCCTGAATGGGATATGTTGGATAAGATTGAACAGTTTGCAAAAGAGAATCTCTCAGCGGCAGACTTTGATAAACTTCCACCTAAACCAACGAAAGGTAACCTCGACCTCAATGGTATCT
Organism: Herbiconiux daphne; assembly: GCF_024979295.1. Taxonomy (GTDB): domain Bacteria; phylum Actinomycetota; class Actinomycetes; order Actinomycetales; family Microbacteriaceae; genus Herbiconiux; species Herbiconiux daphnes. The sequence continues at coordinate 190 of NZ_JANLCJ010000155.1, forward strand.
TAACATCAACATACGCCTTCCTATAAGCCATTCTCCGGCCCTCTAATCAAGGGGGCCACTCTCCCTTGGGTTCTCCAAGAAAACCTCCCACAATTCGATACAGACGCATACGTTTTGATTCTTGATATCTTGATTAGTCTTGACATAGTCTTAGACATAGTCATTGACATTGATATCTTGATTTCTTTTATTCTTTTAAAAGTCAACTACCTTCTTATATCAAATCATAATATCTTTTATCTTTTATCATTGATAGACATAGACTTTGACTTGATAGACATAGTCTTGTCTTGTTCATAGTCTTGATTGATAGACATTGACATTATCATAGTCTTAGTTAGACATTGATATCTTAGTCATTGACTTAGACTTTGTCTTGTCTTGATTGACATTAGTCTTGATAAAAATATACGTGTGTCTTTCTAAGCTACACTTAGTGAAGAAGAGGACAAGATATAATATCTTTGAATCAAATCTTCCATCCTACCCTCCTTCCTATCTATTAACATTTCTCTTCTACCTCCCCCAATATGCAAGAGTTCTCTTATTAGATTCTACCTTTCCATTGAATTCCTACTATCCCCTAATGCGAATGATATCTGAAAGGTAATGGATTAGTCTCTCTGTTAATAGCCCTCCTCTCCTCTAATTGACAGAAGACTTAAGTATGTTTGTAGGAAACCATACTCTAAATAAAACCTACATCCTATAGGAAGCAATTCCTTTTCTTTAACTTAACAGTTCCTATGATTGTAGAAATCTGGTTGACGTAAGATAGCGCATATCCTTCATCTAAAAGTTAAAAGAATAAATCATTGATTATCCTATGTTTGATAGATAACCAGAAAAAA
>NZ_JANLCJ010000156.1 GCF_024979295.1 Herbiconiux daphne
ACTATTTAAGTATATCTTCGAGAGTCAGATCCAACCTGAGTTTCCCCCATACACTATGGTAGAGGTACAGTCGGTATGACAACCGTAGCATCAACGTTTGACCATAACTCTCCTCCGAGAGCGAATCCACATCCTAACTTGGCTTACAACAGCCACGTTGGTATTGAGTTGGAAATCGAAGAATGCACTTACATCGACCTCCCGTTCTGGGATTGCAAGGAAGATGGCAGTCTTCGTAATGGCTGCGAACTGGTGTGTTCTCAACCGTATGCTGGTGAAACTTTGTATCAAGCAATCGAAGCTCTCGCTGAAAATGTGGGAGCATCTTCTGCTCAAGGTACATGGCGTTGTTCGACGCATGTGCATCTGGACGTTCGTGATCTGGAAGCCCCTGCACTTAAGAAACTGATTCTGGCGTACGCATTCTATGAAAAAGTCCTCTTCAAGTGTAGTGGATTTCACCGTTATCGTTCAAACTTCTGCCCTGCTTTCGCTGTCGTGCAGCAACAGATTTTCAACGTGTCAACAGCTTTTAATAGCAATGGTGAACGGTTCTTTACCCAACTCCTCCGAGGATGGGACAAGTACACAAGCCTTAACCTTCTGCCTTTACGTGAATTTGGATCTGTGGAATTCCGTATCAGCGAGCCGAAATGGAAACGCACCAACGTTCTCAATTTGGTAAACCGCTATCTTGTGCTCAAGAAACTGGCAGTAGAAAATGCAGGAATGAGCAACCAGGAGTTCGTTGAATACCTGCGTTCCGTAGCATTTGAACCAATGCTTCCATATCTTCCGTTTGATTACAACCCAGACCCAGAGGATTTGGAACTTGGTTGGCAAGTAGCCAATGACATTCTTGCTACACGAGCAAATGGCGTAGAAGTGCATCAGCGCGTCCGTGACAGTGCTACAGGTGAAGATGGTAGTGTGGTAGTACCCCTGTCTGAATTGGGGCACTGGAGAGCTTATATGCAGTATGTGTATAACTCTACTAGTCGTTGGGCACAACGCAACATCAGTGATATTACTGGTGAAG
>NZ_JANLCJ010000157.1 GCF_024979295.1 Herbiconiux daphne
GTGGTTCCATGAGTCCTACAGGAACAGTTTGGTGGGATAGCACATCTACATTTAAAATTGGTGAAGACCACAAAATTGATGTTTGGTCTAATTATAAATATGGTGCTATTAAATTTACAGATTACTCAGAAGGTCAGTGGGATTTCACTGGTTATGATATTGAGTATGTCAGAGAAGGTAATCGATAATGGCTATGAAACCAAAGGTGGAATTTGAAAGTAATGGAAGAACCCCTGGAAATCAGTACAGAATTTATAAACCATTATTTTTAGACCCCAATAATCTAAAACGAGATTTGGATAGAGAGTTTGAAGCTGTTTCTCAATCTTTAATTTGGGTTACTGGGAGGTTAAAGCAAATTGAAGAGGGTGTTAATTTACTCTTTAGGGCTCAAGTGGGTCAGGCTACTTCAGCCGATGTTGTTAACTTCCTGAAAGATTTTGATGTGGATAGTTCAAACAAAACATTATGGCCTAAAAAGAAAGTTTAATAAATTGAGGAGAATTAAATGGGACACAAAGGTGGTGGTAAAAGTACCACAGTCACTAAGTCTGAACCGTGGGCTCCCGCTCAAGCGCAATTAAAAGATGTGCTTGCTCAGGCGAAACAGGAGTACGAAAAGAACGGTGGACTTAGCGGTAACTGGATTGACCGTAACTATCCAGACTTTACCCCTGAGATGAAACAATCTCTCCAGAACTTAGCTCAATCTGGTCAACTAACTGATATTGCCGACCAAATGAAATCTATTTCTTCTGGTGGTGCGGGTAATATTGCTGCTGCTCAACAAGGTCTTCAAGACCAATTAGCTGGTAAGTATGATGTAACTGCTGAGAAAGTAAATAACTTATCTTCTCAGTTGTATGATTCTGATTTGGTTAAGAGTCAGAAGCAGCAATTGCAACAAGACTTAGCTGAGCAATACCAAGAAGGTGTTTACAACTTAAACCAATCAGCCACATTAAGTGGTAACATGGGGTCTTCTCGTTCCGGTGTTGCTCAAGGTGTAATGTTTGGTAAAGGTCAGACAGCT
>NZ_JANLCJ010000158.1 GCF_024979295.1 Herbiconiux daphne
TATGGCGTCGGCAGTTCCGAAGGAGTTCGAAACGCCTACAACATGGGAAAAATCTACGCGTTGCTCTATGTGTAGCGTATTCCCATTTGCGGCGGCTAATATCGTGTCGATATAGCTTTGTATCGGCTCGACCATATCGCCGGTAATAGTCCAGTTTTCTACGCGTTCGCCTACATAATCAGACGCTGCCAGCTTTGAAAATGTAGGTCGTTTCCCGCGCCAACGGGGATTCAATGCACGTAGAACATTTTCAGCGACGTTATGCGCGGCTGTGCCCTCTGCGGCATGTTCAGATCTCGACTCTTTAATGCCCCGCTCCGCTGCCAGGCTGGCGGGGCATTCCATCCACTTATGCGCCCCGGATGGCGATAAGCGGGCGTGACTACTCATTTAACAACGCCAGTTCGGTAAGCAGTACCGGCAACGATACGGCGGGAACCTCGCTAAGACGTTTTGCCCCGTCAAACTTCGCGAGCAATGCGCGAATCTGGCGGCCATGCGTCGGCGCTAACTGGTTAATCACTGCCAGGCAATCCGCCCGCCAATCCTCATCCGGGCGATCTACTACCGTTTCAAGTTGAATCGGGCCGATATCGTTATTTTTCGCCTGAATACGTTCGGCAACTTTATCGGCTAATTCCTCGATCAGCTTTTCCCAAATATCTACTAAGGCCTTTGCCATCCGTTAATCTCCTTTGTGGTAAATCTCCAGGGGAAAAGTTAAGCCCGGATGCGCTTTAAGAAAATTCATTTTCAATTTCCAGCGTAGATAACGCGTGTTGTTGCTCATAGGCATATCGCGGTCGCGTAATGGCCGCTTAAATAACCGGATCATATCTTTTCCCCAATAAAAAACCCGCCGTAGCGGGTTTCTTTTATTCTGGTTTTTGCTTATGCATTTTCACTAATTCGGTAGCGCTCCATAAAATCCCGATGAGGCTACCTAACATCAGCAAATCGGTGAATGTCTCCCACCAATGCCGCTCTACCATATCGTAAACAGTGAAAACCGCTAATGCGCAAATGATTAACT
>NZ_JANLCJ010000159.1 GCF_024979295.1 Herbiconiux daphne
GATTGTTCACCACCAACTGGCTTAGATTGAGCACCACCAATCCCAACACTCAGACCACTATCACCAATCTGTTGAACTGGAGGTGTAGATTGAGTAGGATCGAGTTCAGATCCTTTAGCTGGGTTCATAACAGCCTCTTGTGCAATCTGATTAAGCAATGCACCAGAGCGGTCTTGTGTCTCTACTTGTTGTGCTTGTTCAGCTGCCTGACGTTTCAGATGTGGATCAGCTTGACCACGACGATGGAAACTATCTTGAATGAATTGTTTTAAATTGTCTTGAGCAATCTGAGGTGGCATATAGCCAGCTTCAACTTGCTGACGAAGACCTGTAGCCAACTTAGTCATTTCACCAGCTAGTGAATCAAAATGAGGGTCATTCTGACGGTGATGATCAAAGTTATTATAGAAGGTAGTATTTTTATAAGACTCATCTTCTTGTGGCTGTTGTGGGATTGGAGCTGCACCAACTGGTACACCTGAAGGAGAAGTCAATTGACCACCTCCAGGTCTACGTGTAGGCAGGCCAACCATGTCACTAAGTTGACGAACGTTACTATTCACTCGTTTATCGTTAAGAGAATTCAAACGTTCGGTGTATGGATTAGCCATATTTGTATTTCCTTATCGATTACCGAATGCATTCATAAGGGTTGCAGCTAAGCCGAAACCAGCATTCATCTTATCTTCAAAGCCCATAGCATTGGACGGGGCTTTCTGTCCATTGGAAGTATCATACTTACCAGTGCCAGTAAAGTTAGCCCATTGATCAGCAGACTTAGTATTCATTCTTTCCATGAATCCACGCTTATCATTCTCACCAGTGCCACCCGTTGATTTATTCCACTGTTTAGCAGAAGCCTCAGTCATGCTCTGGAAGAAACCTTTCTCTTCAGGTTGTTTAACAGGAGTACCCTGAGACGCTGAGATAGGGGCAGGAGCTTGAGTAGATGCAGCTAGAGCACCTGCATCTTGTCCTACTTGGGTTTTCTGTTTCTGTGGTTTAGGTATAGATATACCACCAGGAACCATG
>NZ_JANLCJ010000016.1 GCF_024979295.1 Herbiconiux daphne
CCGGGGCGCGCCGCCGCCGCTGCGGCGCGCCGCGACACCTGAGCGCGCGGTCGCTGGCGCGGCCACGCACTCAGCTTGGGTCGTCGAGCGCGGCCCGCGGCCTGCGCGCCCGGTGCCTCCACCCTGCCGGCCCCGCCCCCGGCCCCCCGCCCCCCACTCCCGCGAGAAGTCACTTTTCGTTGCTAGGTAGCCCTAGTTGTAGCGTTTCTTGACTTTTCGGGGGAGGAGCAATGGTTTGCGGCGTGGAACGTCGGCCCGCGAGCCCCACGAGAAGTCACTCTTCGTGGCTTGGGGGGCGTATGTGCAACGGGCGGTGACTTCTCGAGTGGGGTTCGGGGCAGGCAACAGCCCGCTAGACCCCGTGCTTCACGTGCGCCGCCACGTGCCCGATCAGGGCCGCGACCAGGGTCACGAGGGCGGCCGCCGCCACGCCCCACCCGATGTGGAGCATGAGCAGCAGGGCGCCGACGCCGGCACCGGCCGCGATCAGCACGATGGCGGCAGCGCGACGGAACCAGGGCTGGCCCTTGCCGCCGGCGAGGCGGGAGTCGGCGGCGAATCCGGTGATGGTGGAGGTGACGACGACCGTGGTCACGTCTTTGACGGCGATGTGCCGGGCGGTGGCCGCCTGAAGGCCCATGGCGGCGGCGAGCAGCACGGTGACGACGAGCTCCCAGGGCTGCGGCGGCTTGCCGTTCATGATGAACAGGGCGATGGCGAGTCCGGCCATCACGAGGCCGACCACGAGGAAGGTCGACGTGGTGCGGGTCGTCCAGCCCGCCTTCACCGGCCGCAGCACCCGGCCGCCCACCACCGCGCCGCCCATGAAGGCGAAGAGCGCGAGCAGCGGGCCCACCCACGGCAGGTCGTCGGCTCCGGCGAGGGCCATGCCGAGGATGACGACGTTGCCGGTCATGTTGCCGGCGAACACCTTGTCGAGTCCGAGGTAGCCGACGGCGTCGACGATGCCGGTCGAGAAGGTCAGGGCGAGCATCAGGGCCAGGTGCAGATTGTCTCGATTGGCGCGGAGTTTCTTGAGCACGGTCGATCCCGTCGGTGAGTCTGATGTGGCAGTCGGATGCACGTTTCGCGTGTGTAAACACCGGTTTCGGCCGTGCTAACAATGAGTTGAAACCGTACTGGGTGGGTCGGCCGAGGTGCAAACGGGCGATAGCCTCAGGTGTGTTTTCGCGTCGGACATGACCTGCGGACGCAGTATGAGGATGGATGGCGAATGTCGATGTTGTCAGCATTGCAGCCCGGCTCGGGAACGATCCGGGCGACCGAATACCTCGCGGCCAGCCGCGACAACGTGCTCTGGGGCCGGCTGCCGTGCGCGACCGATCGGGCCGTGCTCGAGATCGACCCCGGCACCGACGTGACGATCGACACCATCAGCCACGAGGGCGTGCTCGAAGACCAGGGCCGTGACCCGGCGGCGTTCTTCGCCGCACACGGGGTGACGCGCGACTTCGTGCTCGACGACGCCGTGGCGCTCGCGGCATCCGATTACCCGCGTTCCAAGGCCGACGGTCCGCACGTGATCACCGGCCCGATCGCGGTGAGGGGCGCACGCCCGGGCGACCTGCTCAAGATGACCGTGCTCGAGACGACCCCGCGCGTGCCCTACGGCGTCATCTCGAACCGCCACGGCAAGGGCGCACTGGTGGGCGAGCTGCCCGCCGGCGACGCCGACGTCAGCATCTTCGCCGAACTGCAGAACACCCTCTCCGGCGCGAGCTTCGGCACTCTGCCGGTCACTCCCGGCGGCGAACGGTCGGTGCGGTTCCCGCTCGCCCCGTTCCTCGGCATCATGGGTGTGGCCGTCGCGGGCGACGAGCGGCCCAACTCGGTGCCACCCGGACCGCACGGCGGCAACATCGACATCAACCTGCTCACGACCGGCTCGTCGCTCTACCTGCCCGTGCAGGTGCCGGGGGCGCTGGCCTACGTGGGCGATCCGCATTTCGCCCAGGGCGACGGCGAGGTGGCGCTCACCGCGATGGAGGCCTCGCTGCGGGTGACCATCCGCTTCGACCTGGTCGACCAGAGTGAGGCGCGCGCGCAGTTCGGCGAGCTGGTGGGGCCGATGGCCGAGACCAGCGAGTTCCTCGTGCCGACGGGCATGGACGTCGACCTGGATGTCGCCGTGCAGAACTGCGTGCGGGCGGCGCTCGCCCTGCTCGAGGCGCGCTACGGCATGGATCGCGCCCTCGCCTACGCCTACCTGAGCGCCGCGACGGACTTCAACATCTCGCAGGTGGTCGACATCGTGAAGGGTGTGCACGCGCGGGTGCGGGTCGCCGATTTCGCCGGGGTCGGAGTGCAGGGCGTCGGGGGGCACGGGGCAGGCGGTCACGATGGCGGGGCGCACGGGGCCGGAGCGCACGGCACCGGCGGCCGCGGAGCCGGGGCTCACGGTGGCTAGGCACGCGGCGCCCACCGGCGTCACCACCATCGAGGGCGCTCTGCCTCCGGCGCGGCTCACCGCGTTGCTCGAGGCGTTCCGCGGCTACGAGGCCGCCCTGATGGCCAACGACCTCGACGCGCTCGACCGCTACTTCGCTCCCGGCCCCACGACTCTGCGCGGCGACGCCTCGGCGCTCCTCGTGGGCCACGACCGCATCAGCGCCTTCCGCGGACTGCGCGGAGGGGTGCCGCCGCGCACGATCGTCGAGCTGCACCTTCGCGTGATCGACCCGGCATCCGTGCTCGTCGTCTCGGTGAGCGCCTTCGCCAAGGGCGGATCGGGCCTGCAGACCCAACTCTGGCGAGCGGATGCCGCGGGCTGGGTGATCGCGGCCGCCCATGTGACGGGTGCCGCTCCGGCGGTGAACGGCAGCGTGTGGCGGGTGGCGGGCGCTCCGCTCGTGCCGGCGCTGCCCGTGCCGAAGGCGCGGCGCGGGGCGGGCGGGCGCACCGGCGCGCGCCCCCTCGACGGCATGACCGTTGCCGTGAAAGACCTCTTCGACGTGGCCGGGTTCGCCGTGGGCGCCGGCATCCCGGCCTTTCTCGCGGGGGCGGCGCCCGCCCGTGACGACGCCGATGCCGTCGGGGCGCTGCGCGCGTCAGGCGCGGCGGTGCAGGGCATCGCGCAGACCGACGAGTTCGCCTACAGCATCGCCGGCCGCAACGTGCACTACGGAACACCGCCGAACCCCGCGGTGCCCGGGGCCATCCCGGGCGGATCGTCGAGCGGACCCGCCACCGCCGTGTCTCTCGGGCAGGCCACCTTCGGCCTCGCCACCGACACCGCCGGGTCGATCCGGGTGCCGGCGTCGTATCAGGGGCTGTGGGGCATCCGCACCTCGCACGGCGCCGTGAGCGCTCGTGGGCTGCTGCCGCTCGCCCCCTCGTTCGACACCGTGGGCTGGCTGGCGCGCTCGGCCGCGACGCTGCGCGCGGCCGCGGTGGCCACCTTCGAGGCGGCGGGAGCGGCACTGGTCGCGGGGGTGGCCGCCGCCGATCAGGCCCCGGCAACGGGTGCGACGGGCGACGCGGGCACGAAGGCGGCGACGGGCGCGACGGCGCCAACGGATGCCGCGGCCCCCGCGCGGTTCGTCGTGTCGCGCGATCTCGTGTCGAGCTGTGCCGCCGATGTGCAGGCCGCGTTCGACGAACTGCTCTCGGAGCCCGTCTTCGGCGCGGTCGAGCAGATCGAGCTCGGCGATCTCGACGCGGTGTTCGCGGCATTCCGCGCGGTGCAGGGCGCGGAGGCCTGGCGGGTGCACGGCCCCTGGATCACGCGCCACCCGGGCGTTCTCGGCGACGACATCGCCGAGCGCTTCGCGGTAGCGGCGCAGGTCACCGCCGAACAGGAGACCGACGCGCGCGCCGTGCTGGCCGAGCACCGCGAGCGGTTCGACCGCGAACTCGACGGGCGCATCCTGCTGCTGCCGTCGGCGTCGTCGTCGGCCCCGGCGCTCGATGCCGCACCCGACGAGATCGCGCAGGTGCGCGCGGCGACCCTGCGCATGACGGCGGTGGCGGGCGTCGGCGGGTACCCCGCGGTCTCCGCTCCGCTGCTGCGGGTTCCGGCGCCCGGCGGGAGCGCGCCGGTGGGGCTGTGCTTCGTGGGGCCACGGGGGGCCGACGTCGAGGTGCTCGACCTGGCGGCATCCGTCGCGGAGCGGCTCAGCGCCTGACCGGCGGCCGCGTGCGGCCACCGCCACCCGCCGATCTGGTCGTGCGCGCGAAACACCGCTGAAACGTTCGTTTCGTAGACTTGCCCACAAGAAACAGCGTTTTCGTTCCGCAGTGCTGTCGTTCCGCAGTGCTTTCGTTCCGAGGAGCCCGCCATCATCGCCCAGCCGATCAACCCGCCACCGCGTCTTCTGATGGGCCCTGGCCCGATCAACGCCGACCCCCGGGTGCTCAGGGCGATGTCGGCGCAGCTGGTGGGGCAATACGATCCCGCGATGACGGCCTACATGAACGAGACCATGGAGCTCTACCGCGAGGTGTTCCAGACCGCGAACGAGCAGACCCTGCTCATCGACGGCACCTCGCGCGCCGGCATCGAGGCCGCGATCGTGTCGCTCGTCGCACCGGGCGACCGGGTGCTCGTGCCGATCTTCGGCCGATTCGGCCACCTGCTGCGCGAGATCGCGGAACGCGTCGGCGCCGAGGTGCACGTGATCGAGCGCGAGTGGGGCACGGTGTTCACCGAGGCCGAGATCGAGCGGGCGATTCTCGCCACGAAGCCGAAGCTGCTCGCCGTCGTGCACGGCGACACGTCGACCACCGTCGCGCAACCGCTCGAGGGGCTCGGCGAGCTGTGCGAGAAGCACGGCGTGCTGTTCTACACCGACGTGACCGCGTCGCTCGGCGGCAACACCTTCGCGGCCGACGCCCTCGGGCTCGACGCCGTGACCGCGGGTCTGCAGAAATGTCTGGGCGGGCCATCCGGATCGGCGCCCGCCACCTTCTCGCCCAGGGCCGTCGAGGTGATCGATTCGCGCAAGAGCATCGAGGCGGGCATCGCGGGCAGTGCCGACGAGATCCACGCCACGCGCATCCGGTCGAACTACTTCGATCTCGCCATGATCTTCGACTACTGGGGCGAGAAGCGCCTCAACCACCACACCGAGGCCACGTCGATGCTCTACGGCGCGCGGGAGTGCGCGCGCCTGCTGGTCGACGAGGGCATCACCGCCGCGGTCGAACGCCACCGCCTGCACGGAGCCGCGATGCTGGCCGGCGTGCAGGGACTCGGGCTCGCGACCTTCGGCGACCTCTCGGTGAAGATGAACAACGTCGTGGCCGTCGTCATCCCCGACGGCGTGAACGGCGACGCCGTGAGGGGCGAGCTGCTCGGCGACTTCGGCATCGAGATCGGCACGAGCTTCGGGCCACTGCACGGCAAGGTCTGGCGCATCGGCACCATGGGCTACAACGCCCGCACCGACGCGGTGCTCACCACACTGGCGTCGCTCGAGCAGGTGCTGCGCCGCCAGGGCGCGGTCGTGACCGCGGGCGGCGGTGTGGGGGCTGCCTACGACGTCTACGAGGATGCGCGATGACCGACGACTCCACCCGGGCGCCGGGAGCGGCTGAGGCCTCGCGGGCGAGCGCGCGCCCCAGCGGCACCGACCCCGCCGGCGCGACCGAGATCATGCGGCGCTGCGACGAACTGGCCACCCACTCGTCGCTGCCCGACGGCCTCATCCAGCGCGTCTACCTCTCGAAGGAGCACGCCGAGGTCAACGCGATCGCGGCCGCGTGGATGCAGCAGGCGGGTATGACCACATGGCAGGATGCCGCGGGCAATCAGTGCGGGCGGCTCGAGGGTGCGGTGCCGGGGCTTCCGGCACTGCTGCTCGGCAGCCACCTCGACACCGTGCCCTCGGCCGGGCGCTACGACGGCATCCTCGGGGTGCTGAGCGCGATCGCCGTGGTCGAGCGCATCCACCGATCGGGTCGTGCACTGCCGTTCGCCCTCGAGGTGGTCGCCTTCGCCGACGAGGAGGGCACGCGGTTCGGCCGCGCCCTGCTCGGCAGCCGTGCACTCGCCGGCACCTGGGACGACGACTGGTGGAACCTGCACGGCGAAGACGGCGTGAGCCTTCGCGACGCCTTCACCGCCTGGGGACTCGACCCGAGCAGGATCGGCGACGCCGCGCGCAGGCCCGACGAGCTGATCGGCTACCTCGAGGCGCACATCGAGCAGGGTCCTTATCTCGAAGACGAGAACAAGGCGCTCGGAGTCGTGTCGTCGATCGCCGGCGCCCGCCGCTTCCTGATCACCGTCACCGGGCGCGCCGGGCACTCGGGCACCCCCTACGAGCGGCGCCGCGACGCGCTCGCCGGAGCCGCCGAGGCGATCGTGGCCATCGAGCGCATCGCGCGATCCGCGCAGCTGATCGCCACCGTCGGGCACCTCGAGGTGTTCCCCGACGCGGTCAACGTCATTCCGGGAAAGGTCGAGTTCAGCCTCGATCTGCGCGGGGAGTACGACAGCGAACGCGACCGCGTCTGGACGGTCATCCAGACCACGCTCTCCGACATCTGCCGGCAGCGGCGGCTGCGCTGGGAGAGCGTCGAGACGCACTCGGCTCCGGCCGCGGTGTGCAGTGCGCGGTTGCGCGGGGTGATCGGCGACGGCATCCGTTCCACCGGCGACCAGCGGCCGATGTCGCTGTTCTCGAAGGCCGGGCACGACGCGATGGCGGTGGCCGAGATCACCGAGATCGGCATGCTGTTCGTGCGCTGTGAGGGGGGCGTGAGCCACAACCCCGCCGAGCACGTGACGGTGCAGGATGTCGCCAAGACCCTCGATGCCTTCGAGGCGGCGGTGCTGGCGCTCGCCGACCAGCACGAGCCGGACCAGCACGAGAGCGACCAGCATGAGAGCGCCCAGCACGGGACCGAACGGGCGGCCGGGGCCTGAGGGCCGCGGCCTGCGGGTGGCACGACGATGGCGACGACGTTGAACATCGGGCAGCGGATCGACCGCTCCTACGGCGAGCTCTCGCCGCAGGAGCAGCGGGCCGCCGACTTCATCCTCGATCACCTGGGCGACCTCGCCATCTACTCGGGCACCGAGCTGGCGCAACGCAGCGGGGTGTCGAAGGCGACGGTGTCGAGGCTGTTCCGGCGGCTGGGCTTCGAGAACGCCCAGGAGGTGCGCGAGCACGCCCGGTCGCTTCGGTCGTCGGGCGTGCCGGTCGGAGGAACCCCGCCCGGGGCATCCGCTGATCTGTCGGCGCACCTCGTGCGCGAGGTCGAGAATCTGCGCCGGTGCCTCGACGGCCTCGGGCCGGAGCGGCTCGAGCAGGCGACCTCGTTGCTCGTGCGCAGCCGGAGTGTGACGGTGGTGGGGCTCCGCAACAGCTACGCGCTCGCGCTGCACCTGCGGGAGCAGCTGGCGCAGGGCCGGCCGGGCGTGCACCTGGCGCCGCAGCCCGGGCAGACCATCGCCGAGGAGTTCGCCGAGCGGGATGCGCGGGACGCGGCCGTGGTGTTCGGGTTCCGTCGCCGGCCGGCCGGGCTCGCGCGGCTGGTCGCGGGCATCGCGGCGCGCGGGGTGCCGATCATCCTGGTGGGCGACGCCTCGGCGCGGCGCTACGCCGAGTTCGCGGCGGTATGGATCGAGTGCCCGATCGACAGCGTGTCACCGCTCGACAGCTACGCGAGCGCGATGAGCCTCGTCAACGTGCTGGCGAGCAACGCGCTCGCCGCGCGCCCTCGCGAGTCGCGCACGCGCATCGCCGCGATCAACGGTCTCTACGAGGAGCTCGGCGAGCTCGAGATCTGACCGCGCGGCGGATGCCGGTCAGCCCTCGTGCTGAGCCTCGGCATCCGCGATTGCGCCCGCCGACATCTCGGAGTAGCGCTTCGCCGCGGCGAGCTTCTCGCGGGCCTCGGGCGCGGTCATGCGGGTGACGTAGGCGGGCGTGTCGCGCTGGAAGCGCCAGCCCTCGGCGAGCGGGCCGGCATCGACCGCGTCGAAACCGAACTCGTCGAGCAAGGTGGTGACCACGGCTTTCGCGTCGGCGTCGTCGCCCGCGATCGGCAGGGCGCGACGGCCGGGGGTGCCGGTGGGTGTGCCCGTCGTGGTGAGGTCGCCGGCCATGATGTTGTTGAAGGACTTCACGACCCGGGCGCCGGGAAGGTGGGCCTGCAGCAGTTCGGACACCGTCGTCGCCTCGTCGTCGAGCGCGGCGATTCGGCCGTCGCGCTCCCAGTAGTAGTTGTCGGTGTCGATCACGATCTTGCCCGCGAGCGGTGCGGACGGAACATCGAGATAGTTCTTGAGCGGAATCGTGACGACTACGAGGTCACCCGCCGCCGCCGCCTGCTCGGGCGTGGCGGCGGTGGCCTGGGGGCCGAGCTCGGCCACGAGGTCGGTGAGGGTCTCGGGGCCCCGAGAGTTGCTGATCACCACGGTGTAACCGTGCGCCACGGCGAGGCGGGCGAGTTGGCCGCCGATGTGTCCGGCGCCGATGAATCCGATGGTGGAGAGTCCGGTTGCTGTCATGCTCTCAGTCAATCCCGATGCGGCTCCGTGGTCTTCTCCCGTGCGGCACAGTCGTGGCGGATGCTCAGTGTGGCCGCAGGTGCGGGTCGCAGGCGCGGGTGCAGATTCCGCTGCCGGTGTGGGGCGGGCGTGTGGCGGTGCGGATGCTCGCGTCAACGCTCGGGGGAGTCGACGTCGTCGCCACCGCCGAGGTCGGTGCAGTCGACCGGTTCGACGCCGTGGGCGACCAGGTAGGGCCGGGCGCCCACGTCGCCGCGAAGTTCGGAGACGAGTTCGTTGAAGTGTCCCGACCCGATGACCACCGGATGCCCGGGCCGGCCGCCGTAGACCGCCTGACGCAGGGTGGTGCTCGAGGCGCCCTCGCGCACGCGAGCGATCGCGCGGGCATCGAGCTCGGGCAGATCGACCAGCGTGACGACGGCCACGCTCGCGCCCCGAGCCCGCGCCTCCACGAGTCCCGCTCGCAGCGACGCCCCGATCCCCTCGCCCCAGTCCACGGCCTCGACGACACCGAGGTGCTCGTCGCTCCCCGTCTCGTCGACCCCCGTCTCGTCGACCCGCGGTCGCGCAAAGTGCTCGAAATCGCTGGATCCTCGACCGTTTGCGCGACCGCGAGTACCTTCGAGTTCCGTCTCGTCCACGCGCGGTCGCGCAAAGTGCTCGGGATCGGCGGGTATGGGACCGTTTGCGCGACCGCGATCACGGTGGGCGCTCGTGTCGGCGACGCGCGGTCGCGGAAAGTGCTCGGGGGCGGGGGGTATGGGACCGTTTGCGCGACCGCGGGGGGAGGCCGCGAGCAGCGAGCGGGCACGGGCGGCGGCGGCGCCCAGCACGACGACGACGTCGTCGCAGCCGCCCTCGCGGAGCATCCGCACCCCGCGTGCCAGCCACGGCTCGCCGTCGGCGCCCACCACCAGCGCTTTCGGCAGGCCCATGCGGGTGCCGGCGCCCGCCGCGAGCAGGATGCCCACCGTGCGCGGTGCCCCTTCGATCATGCGCTCATCGTAAGCTGGATCGCATGGCGAATCCTCTGCCGGCAGACGCCGAGCGACGCGAATCCGACGGCGACGCTGACGCTCGCGACACCGCCGAGCTGCGCGACGCCCTGCGCTCGTGCCTCGGTGTCGACCGTTTCGTCGACGAGGTGGCCGCGGCCGCCCCGTTCGGGTCGAACGCCGAGCTGCTGGCGGTGGCCGACCGGGTCGCCGCCTCCCTCACCCCGGCCGAAGTCGACGCCGCGCTGGCGCACCACCCCCGCATCGGTGAGCGAGCCGCCGGCGACGGGCAGTCACAGCGGTTCAGCCGTGCCGAGCAGTCGACGGCGGATGCCTCCGACGAAGACCTGGCCGCCGCCATCGCTTCCGGCAACGCGCGGTACGAGGAGCGCTTCGACCGCGTCTTCCTGATCCGTGCCGCCGGCCGCTCGCGCGCCGAGATCCTCGCCGAACTCGAGCGCCGGCTCGGCCTCGATGACGCTACCGAAGCCGCCCAGGTGGCCTCCGAACTCCACGACATCACGATGCTGCGGCTCGCGCAGCTGTTTCCCGCCGGGTAGCCGCGCCGCGGCATCCGCTCGACTCCAGCCCGCCCGACCCCCGAATCACCACACCCCCTGGCCGACGATCGACGAACGGAGCACCATGAACGCCGCTGCACCCGAACGAAGCCACGTCACGACCCACGTGCTCGACTCGACGATCGGGTTGCCGGCCGGGGGAGTGCCGGTGATCCTCGAGCACGACGACTCGGGCAACTGGGTGATGATCGGCTCGACCGAGACCGACGCCGACGGGCGCGCGAACGACCTGGGGCCGGTCGCGCTGCCCACCGGACGCTACCGCGTGAGCTTCGACACGGCGGTGTACTTCGCCGAGCAGGAGGTCAAAGCCTTCTACCCCGAGGTGCAGATCATCTTCGAGCTCGGCGATGCGGCGGCGCACTACCACGTGCCGCTGCTGCTCAGCCCGTTCGCCTACTCCACCTACCGCGGCAGCTGACGCGGGGCGGCCGCCGCAGAACAGGCCGCTGACGCGTCGCCGCTGACGAAGCAGAAGAGGCAGGCCCCCGGCTCAGGCGAAGCCGCCCGCGACCGTCCAGGCGGGGCCGGCATCCGGGGCGTCGTCGCGCAGCACCGAGGCCTGGATGAGGCCGTAGGGGCGGTCGTCGGCGTTGAAGACCTCGTTGTCGTTGGTGACGCCGAAGGGCGAGAGGTCGTAGAGGAAGTGGTGCTTGTTCGGCGCCGACATGCGGATCTCGGCGAGGAAGGGGTAGGCCTCGAGCACGGCCTTGCCCATCTCGTAGAGGGTCTGCTGCAGCGCGAACGAGTGCAGGTTCGCGAAGACGGCGGTCATCGTGGCCTTGATGCCCGAGTAGGTGGCCTCCCAGTCGATCGAGGCCCAGCCGCCCTCGGGCTCGAAGAAGCGCCACTGGGCCACGAGCGAGGTGGCCATGATGCGATCGGTCGTGGGCTGCAGCACGGTGTAGTCGTCTTCGAGGAAGCCGTGGAACTCCGACCCCGTGGTCTTCAGCAGCACGAGGTCTTTGAACCCGCCGATCACCCACGAGCGCTGATCGTCGCGCTCGCCCTCGACCGTGATGGCGGCGGTGCGCACCTCCTGGCCCTTGCGCACGAACGTGAAGTCGTGCTCGGCGCCGTCGACGACCGCGCGCTCCCAGGCATACTCCTCGATCTCGATCCTCGCGCCCGAGACCGGCGCGACGTCGTCGACGAAGTGGCAGGCCAGCTCGAGCCCGTAGGTCTCGATCGAGGTCAGCCCCTTCTCTTTCGCATAGGAGTAGGCGGTCTGCTTCTGGGTGTCGGTCGGCAGCACCGCGGCCTGGTCGCCGGTGAGGTGCGCCGCGTCGAAGGCGCCGCGCAACGCGGTCGACACGTTCACGTCGTGGATCTCGTGACGCGGGCTGTCGCGGTAGATGCGCACGATGCGGTTCTCTGCTTTGCCGTACTGGTGCGGGCCGAGGACGATCGACATTCTGTTCCTACTCACTGCGCGGCGAGGGTTCGCGGAACCGCGCCCTCCCAGTCTGGGGCCGTCGCCTATGGCCGACCGGCGGATGCGCCCGCACCCGACCGGAATTTACGATCAATTTACGTGGCGGCTCAGCTGCTGGAACGCACGAGCAAGTGCCCGGCCGGCTGGCGGGCCTCGTCGTCGCCGAGCACGTGCACGACCTCGCCCCGCAGCCACGTGGTGTGCACCACGCCGTGCAGGGTGCGCCCGTCGAACGCGCTGACCTTGTTCTTGTGCTCGAGGTCGTCGGCGTGCACGGCGAACGACTCGTCGGGTGCGAACGCCACGAGGTCGGCGTCGGCGCCCACGGCGATCGATCCCTTGACGCCGGTGAGGCCAACGAGAGCGGCGGTGTTCTCGCTCATCCAGCCGATCACCCGGTCGAGCGGGATGCCGCGCTCGCGCGCCGCGGTCCACACGGCGGGCAGGCTCAGCTGCAGGCCCGAGATGCCGCCCCAGGCCTGCTGGAAGTCTCCGTCGCCGGCGAACTTCAGGGCCGCGGTGGAGGGGGAGTGGTCGGAGGCGACGAGATCGATCGTGCCGTCGACGAGCGCCTGCCAGAGCAGGTCGCGGTTGCCCTCGTCGCGGATCGGCGGGCAGCACTTGAACTGGGTGGCGCCATCGGGGATGTGCTCGGCGGCGAAGCTCAGGTAGTGCGGGCAGGTCTCGACCGTGATCGGCAGCCCCTCCGCCTTCGCGCGGCGGATGCGGTCGAGAGCGCGGGCGCTCGAGAGGTGCAGGATGTGCGCGCGGGCACCGGTGGCCCGCACCCCGTCGATGACGTGGGCGATGGCGTCTTCCTCGGCGAGGTCGGGGCGCGACGCCACGAAGGCGAGGTAGTCGGCACCACCGTCGTTCTGCGAGCGGTCGAGCACGTCGGGGTCTTCGGCGTGCACGATCAGCAGACCGCCGAAGCCCGCGATCTCGTGCAACGCCTCGAGCAGCTGCGCGCTCGAGAGGTGCGGGAACTCGTCGACGCCCGAGGGCGACAAAAAGGCCTTGAACCCGAACACGCCCTCGTTCCAGAGCGGCTCGAGGGCTCCGAGACTCGACGGGATGGCCCCGCCCCAGAACCCCACGTCGACGCTCGCCTGCGGCGCCGCCGCGTCGCGCTTGACCGCCAGGCCCTGGACGGTGGTGGTCGGCGGGATGCTGTTGAGGGGCATGTCGACGATCGTCGTGATCCCGCCGGCCGCCGCCGCGCGCGTGGCCGTCGTGAAGCCCTCCCACTCGGTGCGGCCCGGTTCGTTGACGTGCACGTGCGAGTCGACGACGCCGGGCATGAGCACCTGGCCCTCGGGCAGCGTCACGACGACGTGCGCGGGAACCTCCTCGTCGGCATCCGCGATCGCCGCGATCACGCCGTCGCGCACCGCGATGCTCGCCGGCCGCCACGTTCCCTCGGTGAAGACGGAACCGGCACGGATCACGAGGTCGTAGGGCTGGGTCATCGAAGCTCCTCGCTTGTGGGGTCATTCCACCCTAATCGCGCGCCGCAACTAGCATGAGCGCATGGTCGTCACCGCCCGGCAGCGCATCGCGTGCCCGAAGCACATGGAGTACGGCCCGTGCGGCGGCGTCGAGTTCGACGGCACCTGCGAGGTGGGCGACTTCCGGTGCGTGTTCCTCGACTCGCCGACCGTGCTCTGGCACGGCATCACGCCGCATGCCCCGGTCGCCGAAGGCGACACAGCCGAGAGCGCAGCCGAGAGCGCCACCGCGAGCCCGGTGACCGTCGCGGATGCCGCCACCGCGGCCGCGGCATCCGACCCCGTCGTTCGGGTCGAGGTGCACCGCCTCGCTGACGCGCACGAGTTCCCCGTCGAGCCGCACGCCGGGGCCGCGGCGATGCGCGCCCTGCTCGCCACCCGTCCGATCGTCGTCGCCGACTTTCCGGGCCGGTCGGTCGACCGCGCCTCGCTCGCCGAGTGCGCCGCGGCGCTCGCCGGCCGCGTGGATGCGACGCTCGCGGGCGACTCCGGGCGTTCCCGGGTGCAGTTCTCGCCCACCTACCGCGCCCACCTCATCCAGCAGCAGGGCGTGATGGTGTGGGCCGGCATCAACTGCCGCGACCGCAACCGCGTCGCCATCGAGGGCGAACTCGCCGGCCTCGCCGACGTCGGCGTGGCCGCGGTGCACAGCGTGACCGGCGACCACACCGCCACCGGCAGCCGGCAGGACGCCCTGCCGGTGTTCGATCTCGACTCCACCCAGGTGGCCGCGCTCGCACGCCAGGCCGGGCACCTCGTGTCGGTGGGGGAGTCGCCGCTCACGCCGCCGGTCGAGAGACGAGCCGCGCGCCTGCACGAGAAGGTGCTGGCCGGGGCCGACGTGTGCTTCGTCAACCACGCGGGCGGCACCGAACCGGTGCGCCGCTTCATCCGGGCCACGCACGAGCTCGGCATCGCCCCCGCGTTCATCCCGTGTGTGCCGATGGTGATCGACCGCGGCAGCGCGGGCCTGCTCAAGACGTTCACCACGCTCGTGCTGCCCGAGGGTTTTCTCGAGCGCATCCTCGACGCCGCCGACCCCTACCGCGAGGGCCTCGATGCCGTGACCGAGCTCTGCGAAGCCCTGCTCGCCGTGGAGGGGGTTGCCGGCGTCAACCTGTCGGGCGGGGCATCCGACGGCCGAGAGGTGGAGTTCGCCGACGCGATGGGCATCGTGGCCGAGAGACTCGGCCTGCGCTGAAACGAGATCGTCATGCGGTGATGGCAAGCTGGCCTGATGAGTGACCAGACACAATCCGGAACCCCATCCACCCCCACGACCGTCACAGTCGGTCAATACCTCGCGACCCGCCTCGTGCAGCTCGGCGCCGACCACGTGTTCGGCCTGCCGGGCGACTTCAACCTCGCCCTGCTCGACCAGATGGTGACCGTCGACGGCTTTCACTGGGTCGGCTCCACCAACGAGCTGAACGCCGCCTACGCCGCCGACGGCTACGCCCGCATCCGCCGCGGCATCGGCGCCCTCGTCACCACCTTCGGGGTGGGCGAGCTCTCGGCCATCAACGGCGTGGCCGGCAGCTTCAGCGAAGACGTGCCCGTCGTGCAGATCACCGGCATGCCATCGACCTCCGCCCGCGCGAACGGCCTGCACCTGCACCACACCCTCGTCGACGGCGACTACGACCACTTCTTCCGGGCCTACCGCGAGGTGACCGCCTCGGCCACCATCGTGCGACTGCAGACCGCCACCCGCGACATCGACGCCGCGCTGATGACGGCGATCAGCGAGTCGAAGCCGGTCTACCTCGGCATTCCGGCGGATGTCGCGATCGCCCCCGTGCACGCGGCCAACCTGCGCACGCCGCTCGTCGCCGCGTCGAGCGACCGCGGCGAACTCGAGCGCTTCACCGAGGCCCTCGCGGCCGTGGTGGCGCAGCACGAGCGGGTGACGATGCTCGTCGGCCCGCAGGTGCACCGCAAGAGCCTCGAACCGGTGGTGCGGCAGATCGCCGATCACGACGGCGTCTACCTCGCCTCGCAGAACATGGCGAAGGCCATCCTCGACGAGTCGCACCCCGCGAGTCTCGGCACCTACATGGGCGCCTTCACCCGGGTCGACGCCGCCCGCGACGCGGTCGACAGCGCCCCCGTGCTCGTGCTGGCCGGCACCGTCATGAGCGACTTCCTCACCGGGTTCTTCACTCAGAAGTTCGACGAAGACGCCGCCGTCGAGCTCGGCCTCACCACCGCGCGCATCGCCGACACCACGTTCTACGGCGTTCGACTCGAAGACTCCCTGCGCGCCCTGCACGCCGTTCTGGGTCGCACCGGGCGTGCCTCGGTCACGCCCGTCGGGCATCCGGATGTCGCGGTCGCGGCCACCCCCGAACCCGGCGTCGCTCTCGACCACGCCTATTTCTGGGCGGCGATCCAGGGCTGGCTGCGGCCGGGCACGACGGTGATCGCCGACGCCGGAACCTCGTTCTACGGCGCCCTCGACCTCGTGCTGCCCGACGAGTCCGACCTGCTCGGCCAGCCGGTGTGGTCGGCCATCGGCTACACCATCCCGGCCACGCTCGGCGCGAGCATCGCGTCGCCGCAGAAGCGTTCGGTGCTGTTCGTGGGCGACGGGGCGGCGCAGCTCACCATCCAGGAGCTCGCGACCGTGCTGCACCGCGGGCACACGCCGGTGATCTTCTTGCTCAACAACGACGGTTACACGGTGGAGCGCAAGATCCAGAGCCCGCACGCGGTCTATCAAGACATCACGCCCTGGGACTGGACCCTCGTGCCCGCCGCCTTCGGCGCCCGCGACTTGGTGGTGACCGCGTCGGCGCGCACCCAGGAGGAGCTCGTCGAGGCGCTCGCCGTGGCGCACGCCTCCGAGAACAAGGCGGTGCTGATCGAGGTGGTGCTGCCCGAGCTCGACTCGCCCCGCCTGCTCACGGTGCTGACCGACGCGATCGCGGCGGCCGCGGCGCACGCCAGCGCCGGCGCCTGAGGCGGGCCTCCGGCGCGGGCGGCGCGGGCGTTCGGCGCGGGCGCGCGGGCGCGGGTCAGAAGCTGGCGAGGCCCTTGCCGATGACGACGACGCCGATGACGAGCAGCAGGATGCTCATGACGGTGGCGTTGTTGTGCTCGAGCCAGCCGCGCAGTCGTTCGAGCGGCGTCTGCAGGCGGGCCCCGGCCACGAGGTAGGCGACCACGGGCACCGCGACCGAGCTCGCCGCGATCACCACGAAGACGACGGTCACTACGATCACCCCGCCCGTGTCGAGGCCGCTCGCACCGATCGCCACGCCCGCCGCCACGCCCATCAGCAGGTTCTTGGGGTTCACGGCCGAGAGCACGAACCCGAGCAGCAGTCCGCGCACGGCCGTCATGCTGTCGATCGCGCTCATCCACTTCGGCAGCGCGGCGGGCGCCCCGGCGGCGGGGCGCCCCCGCCACTGGCGCAGGGCGAGGAACAGCAGGGCGAGCCCGAGCACGATCTTGATGACCCCGGCGACGGGCTTGGCGGCATCCGGATCGCTCGCCGGGATGAGCGAGGAGAGCAGGGTGAACACCACCACGGCCACGACGATGCCGAGCACCCAGCCCACCAGGAACCCGACGCTCGTGCCGATGGCCTTCGGCGAGAGCAGCATGAGGATGGCGGCGATGATCGGGATGGGGCTGATGGCCACCCCGAGCGCGAGGGGGAGGATCTCGCCGATTGCTGAGCCCATGGGTCGGTCCTTATCTGCTGGTGAGGGCCGCGACCGCGTCGCGGTTGGTGGCGTAGACGTCGACCCCGTCGAGCAGGTCGTAGTGCGCGAGTTTCGCACGCAGATCGGGGCGCAAGCGCGAGTAGTGCAACGCCACGCCGTGGGTGGTGAGCCAGTCGCGCGTGGAGTGGAAGCTCTCGGCCCCGGTCACGTCGATGTCGGTGACGGCCTCGAGGTCGAGCACGAGGTCGCGCACCGGGGCGGGCGCGGGTGCGTCCGCTGGGGTGGCCGGGGGGCCGACCTCCGGCTCGCTCGCGGGCGGCCGGCTGCCCGCGGCCTTACGGATGGCCTCTTCGAACACGGTGGCGTTGGCGAAGAAGAGCGGCGCCGCGAAGCGCACCACCACGACCCCCGACGCGCTGGTCGGCGCCCGACCGGCGTCGGGGAGCACCGAGTCGCCGGGGGTGTCGTCGTCGCTCAGGATGTCGACGGCGGGGTTCGCGGCCCGCTTGGCCAGGTTGATCAGGGCGAGCACGAAGGCCAGCACGATGCCGGCGATCGGCCCGAGCAGCAGCGCGCCGAGGAAGCACACGGCGCCGACCGCGAACTCGAACCGGTCCTGCCGCCAGAGGGCGATGAAGTCGCGCACGCCGAGCAGCGGCAGGATGGCGATGGCCACGATCGCGCCGATCGCCGGCGACGGGATGTGCTCGAGCAGCGCCGTGCCGAAGAGCACGAGCGCGAGGGTGCCGACCGCGGCCACGAGCGAGGGCAGCTGGGTGCGGGAGCCCGCCTGGTCCATGGCGGCCGTGCGCGACGTCGACGACCCCACGGTGAACCCGCCCGTCGCGCCGGCGGCGATGTTTCCGGCGCCGAAGGCGAGCAGGTCGCGGTTGGGGCTCGTGGGGTAGCCGCGCTTCTCGCCGTAGCTGCGGGCCACGAGCAGCCCCTCGGCCATGGTCACGAGCGCCAGGGCGATGGCCGACGGCACGAGCTGCAACCAGGTGACCCAGTCGATCACGGGCCAGGTGAGGGTGGGCGGCCCGGCCTCCACCGTGCCGAGCACCGATACGCCGAACGCCTCGAGCCCGGTCGCCACCACGACCACTGTCGAGACGATCAGCACCACGAGGGCCCACGGCACCACCCGGGCGATGCGCCGGCCCACGACCAGCACCACGACCGAGCCGGCCGCGATGACAATCGACCAGAGGTTGGCGGTCGGGATGCCGGTGACCACCCCGGCCACCTTGTCGACGAATTCGCCACCGGAGTCGATCTTCACGCCGAGCATCTTCGCGATCTGGCTCACCAGGATGTCGAGGGCCAGGCCGCCGACGAAGCCCACCAGGATGGGTTTCGACAGGAAGCTCGCGAGGAACCCGAGCTTGAACACCGCGCAGAGCACGAAGATGACTCCGGCGATGATCGCCTGGGCGAAGGCGAGCACCAGGTAGTCCTGGCTGCCGGCCACGGCGAGTCCGCCGAGAGACGAGGCCACCAGGGCCGCCGCCGCGGCATCCGGAGACGCCACCAACTGACGCGACGACACGATGAGGGCATAGACGATGGCCGGCACGATGAGGGCGTAGAGGCCCGCCGTCGGGGGCAGCCCGGCGATCTGGGCGTACCCGATGTTGAGCGGCACCGCGATGGCGAGCAGGGTGACCCCGGCGAGGGTCTCGCGCGCCGCGTTGCGCGGGGTGAGGCCGGGCAGGATGCGGGGGATGCGGAGCGGCTGACGACCCGTCATGCATCCTGCCGCACTTCGGTGATCTCGAGCCCCAGTTCGCTGAGGCGCGCGATCATGCCGTGGAGTTCGGACTGGTCGCGCAACTCGCCGACTAGGATCGTGGTCTTCGGCCCGAGCGGCACCGCGTCCATCTCGGGGAACGCCGCCGCCAGGGTGTCGGAGAGCGCATACGGAAGGCGGATCTCGTAGCGCTTCACGAGCGGGCCTCCCGTCGGGGTGGAGCGGTTGATGGCACCATGATCTTCTGCCGCGCCCGCCTGCGCCTCACCCCACCCGGGTGAAGCTGCCCCTCAGATCAGTCCCATGCGGTGGGCGATCTCGACGGCGCTGCCGCGATCGGCCGCGCCGAGCTTCTGGTAGATGCTACGCAGATGGGTCTTCACCGTGTTGGCGCTCACGCTGTGGCGCCGCGCGATCTCGGCGACGGTCTGGTGCACCGGCAACTCGCGCAGCAGATCGAGCTCCCGGGGCGTCAGCGTCGCCACCTCGAGCACCGTCGCCTGGCAGAGCACCGGCGAGACCCGGGCCGCGACCCGGCGGGCCACGTCGTCGAGCAGCCCCAGCCGCCCCGCCCGGGCCGTCACCATGCGCAGGCCGACGCCGCCGAAGGAGAGGAACGGCCGCTCCACCTCGAGCTCGCCGGCGAGGGCGAGCGCCTTGGCGATGCGGGTGTCGGCCTCGACCTCGCGACCGGTCTTCTCGGCGAACCGCGCCAACGCGATCCAGGCCGCGACCACCGTGCCGGCGCGCACGGCGCGGCAGCCGTCGCCGACCGCCTCGAGCAGTCGGGCCTCGCGCTCGCCGTGGGCACGGGCATCCGGAGCCGACGCGAAGGCGAGCAGCTCGCATTCGAGGGTGTCGGCGCCGAGCGTCGTCTCGACCAGGTGCCCGATGCCGGGTGTCTCGGCCTCGCCGAGCATCGCGCGCGTCGCCGAGAAGATGGGCAGGCAGGCCGCGGCCACCGACCGCGGAAAGGCGCGCCCGCATCGCTCGAGCAGAGCGGTGAGCTCGGTGAGGGTCGCGCGGGGAGTTTCGTCGGCGTCGAGCGCCGCGAGCAGCGTGAGCACCGTGGCCGGAACGACGATTCCGGCATCCGCTCCGTCGGCGCTCGCGAGGCGCCGCAGCGCCCCGACGGGCACCTCGTCGCAGCGCTCGTAACGCCGGAGCGCGGTGGCGAGCCGTGCGCGGGCACTCGGCCGGTCGATCACGTCGATCTGCCAGCCGCTCTGCACCTGCAACCGGTCTTCGAAGCCTCGAACCGCCCTCCAGTCGCCCGACGCGGCCGCCGGGTCGACCGAGAGATCGGCCACCAGCAGCGCGAGCCAGCGGTAATCGAGGGCGTCGGCCGACTCGAGCACCGTCGCCAGCAAGCGCCGCCCGTCATCCGTCCGGCCCGTCTGCAGCGCGCACCAGGCCTCGGCGGTGGTGCCGAGCAGGTCGACCGCCACGTCGCGCCAGCGCAGTGCCGTCACCGCGGGCGCGTGCATCGCGACGAGCGCCGCCCGGGCGTCGTCGGGCGTCGGGGCGCGAAGGGCGCGCACGATGTCGAGAACGGCCGACCAGCGCTCGGTGCCGGTGGGGGTGGGGCTGGCGGCGGCGGCTCCGGTGCCGACACCGGTGCCTGGGCCTGTGCCTGTGCTGAAACCGATGCCAGTGCCGGTCGACGTGCCCGCGCCCGAGACGGCGCGCGTGGCGTCGTCGGCGAGGCACCTCTCGGCCGTCTCGACGAGTCGCCGCGCCACCGCCGACCACTCGTGCGACGGCGAATCGAGCAGCAGGCGCAGCACGGCCGAGGCGACGGAGTCGGCCGAGATCCTCGCCCGCAGGGCGGCGGTGCCCGAGACGCTGTCGCCCGTCAGCACGAGTTCGAGGCCGAAACGGTCGAGCTGCTCGCGCACCGCGTCGGCCGACCGCGACGCGACGGCTTGGGCGAGCGCATTCTCGCCGTCACCCCGGGCGGCGAACCACTCGGCCGCCCGGATGTGCCGCTCGGTGGTCTCGGGGTAGTCGCGGCGGCGGGCCTCGGCCTCCATGAACGCCAGCAGGATGGGGTGGTAGCCGAAACCCTCGTCGGCCTCGGGCCGCGAGAGCAGGGTGTTGCGGCCGGCCAGCCGTTCGAGCACGGCTCCGGCGTCGGCGCGGCCGGTGAGCCGCACCGCGAGCTCGGTCGGCACCGTCGGCGCCACGGCCGCCGCCATCAACACCGCGCGGTCGCTCTCGGGCAGGCCCTCGACGATCTCGGTCACGAGGTAGTCGGCCACGGCGCGGTTGTCGCCGTCGAAGTGCCGCACGGCGTCGCCGACCGACGGATGCCCCGCCAGCCACGGCATGGCAAGCGCGATGCCCGTCGCCCAGCCGCCCGTGCGCTGCACGAGCGTGCTGGCCTCGTCGTCGTCGATCGGCAGCTCGTGTTCCGTGGCGAGCTGCAGCACCTCGTCGGGTGTGAAGGCGAGCTCGGCGTCGCGGATCTCGACCAGGCGCCCGAGGGCCTGCAGGTGCGTGTGCCGCGTCGACGGGTCGTAGCGGCCGGCCAGCACGATCCGGATGTTGGCGGGCACCGATTCGGCGAGCTCGTCGAGCGCGGCGCGGCTCTGCGCCCGCACGAGGTGGGCGTCGTCGAGGAAGACGATCGCGTCGGCCGCCCCGATCGGGAATCGTGCCGAGAGGTCGGCGAAGTCGAGTCGCGCGTCGAGCTCGGTGCCGCGGATCCACACGGCGAGCCGGCCGGCATCCCGGGCCCGGCGCGTCCAGTCGGCCAGCAGCGTGGTCTTGCCGGAGCCCGCCGACCCCCACACCGCCACCACCCGGGTGGGCCCGTCGAGCAGCCCGTCGATGTGCCCGTCGAACCGGTCGCGGGTGATCTGCCGCGCCGCGGTCGTGGGCAGACGATCGGCTCCGGTGGCGGCATCCGGGCTCACCGGCCCCTGCTGCGGCACCGCCGTTCGGACGGGTGCTGCGCTCGTGTTCATCGCGACCTCGTTCCCCTCGTCGCGCCGAGCGCCCGCAGACGTTCGGCATCCATCGGGTCGTCAGCGCCAGACTAGCGGAGCGCCCGGGCCCGGGGAAGATCACCCGTTTCGGGTGTGGGATGTCGCGTGGCCGCTCGCGTATCAATGAACGAAGCGCATCACTGCGCGTTCGAACGACCGGGAATCAACGACTGAGAATGGCGGTAGTGCGATGTGGAGTGACTTCTGGGGCGTCGTGTGGTTCTTCTTCTGGAGCTTCGCGTTCATCGCCTACCTGTTCGCGTTGTTCGCCATCATCGGCGACCTGTTCCGCGACCACAAGCTCGCCGGCTGGGCGAAAGCGATCTGGATCATCTTCTTGATCTTCGTGCCCTTCCTCACCGCGCTCGTCTACCTCATCGCCCGCGGCCAGGGCATGGCGGAGCGCCAGAACAAAGAGGTCAAGCAGGCGCAGACCGCGGCCGACGACTACATCCGCACCGTGGCCGGCTCGTCGCCGTCCGACGAGATCGCGAAGGCGAAGGGCCTGCTGGATGCCGGAACCATCACGCAAGACGAATACAACCTGCTGAAGGCGAAGGCCTTGGCGCACCAGGCATGACCGGCGATCTGCCCGGGTCGATCCTGCCGATCCCCGACCGCGACTACCAGGGCCCCGTCGTCTTCGACGCGAAGAAGTCGGAGGAGGAGTTCCCGCCGATCGTGGCGAAACGGCCGCCCGCCAGCGCACCCAACGTGCTCGTCATCCTGCTCGACGACGTGGGGTTCGGCGCCTCGAGCGCGTTCGGCGGCCCGGTGCGCACCCCCACCGCGGAGCGACTGGCGGATGCCGGGCTGCGCTACACCCGGTTCCACACCACGGCCCTGTGCTCGCCCACCCGGGCCGCGCTGCTCTCGGGCCGCAACCATCACGCCGTCGGCATGGGGCACATCACCGAGACCGCCACGCCGTCGCCCGGATATCGGTCGACCCGACCCAACTCGGCGGTGCCGCTGCCCGAGATCCTGCGGCAGAACGGCTACAACACCGCCCAGTTCGGCAAGTGCCACGAGGTGCCCGTGTGGGAGACGGGGCCCACCGGGCCGTTCGACCACTGGCCCGCGTTCTCGGGGTTCGAGCGGTTCTACGGCTTCATCGGCGGCGAGACCAACCAGTGGACGCCCGCGCTCGTCGACGGGGTGACCGCCGTCGAACCGCCCACCGACCCCGACTACCACCTGATGCCCGACCTCGCCGACAAGGCGATCGACTACATCCGTCAGCAGAAGAGCCTCACCCCCGACAAGCCGTTCTTCATCTACTTCGCGCCCGGCGCCACGCACGCGCCGCACCACGTGCCGAAAGACTGGATCGCGAAGTACAAGGGCGCGTTCGACCACGGCTGGGACGCCCAGCGCGAGCAGACCTTCGCCCGCCAGATCGAGCTCGGCGTCATCGCGCCCGACTCGCAGCTCACCGCGCGCCCCGAGGGCCTGCCGGCGTGGAACGACGTGCCCGACGAGCAGAAGCCGATCCTCGCCCACCAGATGGAGGTCTATGCGGCGTTCCTCGAATACGCCGACTTCCACACCGGCCGGGTGATCGACTCGCTCGAGGAGCAGGGCATCCTCGACGACACGCTCGTCTACTACATCATCGGCGACAACGGCGCCTCGGCCGAGGGCGGCATCAACGGCGCCTACATGCTGACGACGGCGTCGAACGGCGGCGCCGAGTTCGAGACGGTCGAGTTCTGGAACGAGCACCTCGACAAGGTCGGGGGCCCCGTGGCCTACAACCACTACTCGGTGGCCTGGGCGCACGCCATGTGCACGCCGTATCAGTGGACGAAGCAGGTCGCCTCGCACTACGGCGGCACGCGCAACGGCACCATCGTGCACTGGCCGTCGCAGATCGAGGCCTCGGGCGAGGTGCGCAACCAGTGGCACCACGTCATCGACATCGCGCCCACCGTGCTCGACGTGGCGCGCCTGGCCGAGCCGCACACGGTCAACGGGGTCACCCAGATTCCGATGCACGGCGTGTCGATGGCCTACAGCTTCAACGCTCCGGATGCCGCCGACCGCCACACCACGCAGTACTTCGAGCTCATGGGCAACCGCGGCATCTATCACAACGGCTGGACGGCGCAGACGAAGCACCGCACCCCGTGGGACGTGGTGTCGAAGGCGCCCGACTTCTCGGCCGACGTGTGGGAGCTCTACGACACCACCACCGACTGGACGCAGTCGAACAACCTGGCGGCGTCGCAGCCCGAGAAGCTCGCCGAGCTGCAGCAGATGTTCCTGATCGAGGCGACCAGGCACAACGTGTTCCCCATCGACGACCGGGCGGCCGAGCGCATGAATCCGGTGCTCGCCGGGCGCCCCACCCTCGTCACCGGCACGACGCTCAAGCTCTACCCGGGCATGATCCGGCTGGGCGAGAACGTGACGCTCAACGTGAAGAACCGGTCGTATTCGGTCACGGCCCAGATCACGGTGCCGGCCGACGGGTCGCTCGAGGGGGCGATCGTCGCGCAGGGCGGCCGCACGGGCGGGTGGTCGTTCTTCGCCGAGGGCGGCAAACTCGGCTATCACTACAACTACTGCGGGCTCGTGCGCACGACCGTGCTCTCCGACCGGCCGATCGGGGCCGGGGCGCACCAGGTGCGGGTCGAGTTCGCCTACGACGGCGGCGGCATCGGCAAGGGCGGCGACGTGTCGCTCTTCATCGACGGCGAGGCCGCGGGCTCCGGCCGGGTCGAGCACACGCATCCGTTGTACTTCTCGTTCGACGAGGGCATGGATGCGGGGCAGGACACCGGGATGCCGGCCTACGAGGGCTACGCCTCGTGGGGCGGGCGGTTCACCGGGGTGATCGACTGGGCGGAGGTCGACCTCGGGCTCGACGACCACAGCCATCTCATCGACCCCGAGGAGCATCTGCAGGCCGCTCTGCGGCACCAGTAGGGGGCGTCGGTGCCTGCCCCGGGCTGGTTGTTCCCGACGCTGCACGGGTATCGGCGTGCCTGGATCGGCGCCGACGTGCTCGCGGGGGTGTCGGCGGGGGCGGTCGTCATTCCGCAGGCGATGGCCTACTCGACCATCGCGAACCTGCCGGTCGAGATCGGTCTCTACACCTGCATGGTGCCCATGCTGGTCTACGCGGCCATCGGCGGATCGCGTGCGATGAGCGTGTCGACCACCTCGACCATCGCCACCCTCACCGCCACGACCTTCGTGTCGGCCGGCGTGGCGGCGGGGTCGGACGATCCGACGCGCGCGCTCGTGACGCTCACGCTGCTCGTCGGCGTCGTGCTCGTGCTCGCGTGGGTGCTGAAGCTCGGCGCGCTGGTCGAGAACATCAACCACGCCACCCTCGTCGGCATCAAGGTCGGTCTCGGGGCGACGGTGGCGCTCGGGCAGGTGCCGAAGCTGCTCGGGGTCGACGTGGCGGTGACGGGGCACGGGTTCATCCGCACCCTGAACGCGACGATCGCGGCGGTGCCGTCGGCGAATCTACCGACCGTGCTGTTCTCGGTGGGCACGCTGCTGGTGCTGTTCGTGGGGCGCCGGGTGGCGTCGCGGGTGCCGTGGCCGCTCGTGGTGGTGGTCGGCGGCATCCTGCTGGCGGGGTTCACCGCGCTGCCGGCGGCGGGGGTCGACCTGATCGATCCGGTGCCGACCGGGCTGCCGCTGCCCGGGTTGCCGGTGCTCGCCGACATCCCGGCTCTGCTGCCGGGGGCGTTGGCGATCGCCGTGATGGCTTTTCTGGAGTCGGCGTCGGTGGCGCGCGGCATCCGGCAGGCGGCGGATGCCCCGATCTCGAGCAACCAGGAACTGCTCGCCACGGGTGCCGCCAGCCTCGTGGGCGCGTTCTTCCACTCGCTGCCGGCCGCGGGCGGCTTCTCGCAGAGCGCCGTGAACCAGCGGGCGGGCGCGCGTTCGCAACTGGCGTCGCTCGTGACGGTGGCGCTCGCGGTGCTCGTGGCGCTGCTGCTCGCCCCCGTGCTGAGCCTGCTGCCCCAGGCGACGCTCGCGGCGATGGTGTTCGTGGCGGTGGTGGGGCTGATCGACGTGCCGGGCATGGTGCGGCTGTGGCGGCTGAGCCGGGTGGAGTTCTGGCTGTCGGTGGCGACGGCGGTGGTGGGGCTGGCGGCCGGGCTGATTCCGGCGGTGGCGGTGGGGGTGGTCGTGACGCTGCTGCTGGTGCTGCGCGAGCTGAACCGGCCCCGTATCTCGGTGTCGACGCCGGCGGCCGGCGTGCTGCTCGTGAAACTCGAGTCGCCGCTCTACACCGCTAACGTGCTGGGCACCGCGTCGGCGGTGCTGGCGGCGGCCGCCGCTGCGGGCGCGGGCGCCGCGGGCGCCGGCGCGGG
>NZ_JANLCJ010000160.1 GCF_024979295.1 Herbiconiux daphne
TTTGTTGGCTGTATCTTGCGTGTTTATGAATTTAGGCATTAGAAGTAGTCTTCCAATATGGCGAATTCTTGTTCGCCAATTCAACGTTTGAATAATTTTAAAGCTTCTTCTTCATTGTCGGCAAACAGATAATGTGGTCCATGACCTAATCCTTCAGAGCAATTTGAGTTTCAACTTACGTACCCATCTTCAAGCTTGATGAGTCATAGTTCGTTTGTTTCAGGATTGAACTTCCTGATGATTTGAGTTTGTGATTTCATTTTTTCCTTTTCCCGGCAAAATAAAATTTGCCGTTTATGCGGCAAACCTTTAAGTATAAGGGTTTGTAGGCGCTTAATCTAATAAGCGTGCCGTATCTCTACCTTACTATTATACAAAAAAATTAAATTAAATCAAAAATATTTATTTTATTTTTAGACTCATCCCAATCCTGGTTGGTTATGAATACCTCTATGGCTGCACCAGTAACGCCATTAAGAGTATATTTTTTGTCTTTGGAGTGAACGATCCATTTGTTCGAATAACATCAATTTTTAAGTTTGACATTTACGAACCCCTTATTTTCAAAAATATTGCTCATCCCTCATTTAATGCCTGCAGCGTTCAGGCGCTCGCAAAACGCAAGCATTTCGTCATCTTGTTCGTCCGTTCAATGCTTATTATAGTTTGCCTGCGTTCCCAAATATGGCGGGTCCAAATAGACGAAATCGTTTTCCTTGTCCACCTTTGAAAAATCAAAATCCTTGAACCCTTGTTTTATCGATTCTATTCTTGCACTCTGTTTGTTTGCCTGATAAAAATCTTTAAGACCAAAAGGCGTGAAGTTATAGGCTCCCCATGACTTGTCAAGTTTTCCCGTTTTTCTGGATATTTTAAGCGTGTTAGAGAAAGCAAACAATGACGCTATATATAAAGTCTTGGCATCGGAATTTATGCCCACGTTGTAATCCTCAAGTCATTTGATCCATCCCTGGTATTCCGGCAATGTGTTTGAACCTTGTTCTGTAATGATTCTCTCTCTCTCTCTG
>NZ_JANLCJ010000161.1 GCF_024979295.1 Herbiconiux daphne
AACGCCTTTGACTGGAAAAGAGTGGGGATATTGTGAAACTGACTTGGATATCGTAGACGCTTGGGTACAGGAACAAATTGACTATTATGGATCAGTTTTCGAGATACCATATACGAACACGGGGATCGTTCGCAGGGAGTTAAAAGAACATATCGCAACCCGTGGCGAGGAAGTGACGGAGGCGCAACGCAGGAAGAATATTTTTGCATGGAATGACGCGAACGCCCGTCACTGGAAAATGACACCGAACGATTACGAGGCGTTAAGGCTTGCATTTATGGGCGGGTACACTCACGGAACGTATCGGCATTTTAACCGTGTGATTGAAATGGTAACTTCTTACGACTTTACAAGTTCATATCCCGCCGTTATGCTTATGGAAAAATTTCCAATGGGAACGCCCGTTAAGGTTGATCCTAAGAAATTTTCGATTCCGCGAATTTACAATGAACTCGATAACCCGCAGAAAAACGAATATGCCTATATCGTTATGGCACAGTTTCACGGCTTACGAATTCGATCAGACGTTGCAGACGCGCCTTTGAGTAAGTCAAAAGCCTATATCAAACTTGAAAACGGCGATTGGGTTAAACCTAAGAACGATAATCAAAACATGGAGATATTCAACGGACGTATTATCAGCGCAGACACGATCGCAACAGTAGCAACGGAACAAGACTTGTTGATATTCCGTGATGCTTACGAGTGGGATAGTGTAGAAACAATTTGGGTTCGCAGAATGATTAAAAATTATTTACCGATTGAGCTATTCGAGGTTATTCTTGATTTATACTACAAGAAAAACACACTCAAAGGCGTTGTAGGCAAGGAACAGGAATACATGAGATCGAAAGGAATGCTTAACAGTGTTTACGGTATGTGTGTAACGAGGAAAGACAAGGACACCGTTTCATATTTCGGTGACTGGGATATCGAAAAAGGAGATACAGCAGAAGCCCTTGCAGAGGCTATGGAGAAATACAACAAGAGCATACACACCGTACACAACTTTCAAAGTCTTTTCTA
>NZ_JANLCJ010000162.1 GCF_024979295.1 Herbiconiux daphne
TTAGGTGTTTTTCTGGAAGGTGAAATATACTTGCGCCGATATTCATTCTTTGCGTCCTTGGTTGGAAAGCAAGCCTGTTTTAAATCCTTGCGAACATATCCCGTATTAGTGAATGGCACGTCTTCAAAATAGCCCGTTTTATCAATCGCTTTTCGGATATATTTTACAACAATTTCAACGTCACGGAAAGCATAGCCCCATTCTTTATCAGATAATGGCGTGTCGTGGTGTCTAATCTTGCTATAATCCAAATCCCCCATCATTTTAGGAAGTCCAAGGGATTTTCCCACGCCCGCTAGTGAAAGGCATGAGAGAGCAAAAGAACAGCGAAATTCTATGTTATCTGTTTCACCATAGAAAATATGGTTTTGGTCATGAGCCATAACTTTTCCCCAATCAAAGAAACCACTGAAAAATGAAAACTCGAAAGGTAAATTGTGGGCGTAAATTACAAGCCTAGATTTTGGCTCAAGTGTTTCTTTGATTAGGTTAATCAGTTGAAGAAATTCTTCCCATTTCCGCCCGCTTATTTTGAGGTCTTCAATTTGGAAAGTCCAACAATACATAAAGGCTTGACGTTGCCCGTCAATGATTACGCTTGAGGTTTCAATATCGAATGAACAAGCAAGCGTGTAGTAACTATCTTTTGATTTTTTAGTTCCCGGCTTTTTGATTGGTGTTGTTACTCTTATGAGGGTTTCAAGTCGTTTAAGTAAGGTTGGCGAAATATGAAATTTGTGTTTTATTCTCATGTTCCGCCACCTTTCTTATGAGGTTGTAACTTTGAGGAATTTTGAATTTTTGACGGTATTCAGAAAATTATCGGATAACTTCATAGCGATCGTAAGCCCCGCAATTTCACCAATGGAAAGCGCTAGTTCGTCCATATCGTCTTGACTAGCGTTTAAAATTTGGTCGAAATTTAATTGGTCTTGTTTAATCAAAGCTTCAATATATTCTTTTCTGAAAAATTCGGAATCATTGATTCCTTTCATTTCGATTCGTTCGGCTTTCATAATATCTT
>NZ_JANLCJ010000163.1 GCF_024979295.1 Herbiconiux daphne
ACGACATATAAACTATCTTCATTAATTGTTGATTATAAGGTGGCAGACAAAGAAGACCATAGGGCATTAAGTGATGCTCAACATCTGTTGTCGCTAATCAAGTTGGCAAGAGAAACAGAAACGGCTGACATTGTTAAAAATGTTGTTAAAAAACAAAAGGAAAAACCATTTGTAGATAACGCAGTCACAATCAAACACACAACTGCAGAAACAACAACAAAAAAACAAAAAAGTAAATTTTCAAAAATCAAGAAATGATTAAAAGTAAACATGAAAGGATAAAACATGCAACAGCAATTTTTGACAAAATGATTTGGTGATAAAGATGGCAATATTGATAGACACATGTTAGAATATGTTGCAAAAACAGATTTAAATATTTTATCAGAAAATATAGGAGAAAACAATGACTAAAAATCAACTTAAAACTATTTTAAATAAATTTGGTGGAAAGAAAATTGTTGATAATAATTCAACTGTTTGAATTGAACTTCCAGAAAAAATTACTGATGGCGACAAACAAATATTGGTTATTGAAAATGATAATCAAATTTTCAAAGGGAGATTAGACAATAAAACAAATCATATGTTTGCGTTGCCAATATCTTTTGAAGACGTATTATTTATTATGAGTGTACTAAAGGGAAACTAACATGAACACAAGAAAAATTAGACGCATATTTAGGAACTTCAAGAACCGTCCTAACAAACAACAAGCTGAACAAATAAAAATGCTATTCAATGAATTCAATGAAACAAAAACAGGTAAAAAACATATGTTCGCCACATTTCCTTTGGATATCACCAGTAAGCGAAAAGAAAACAAGAGGACATATTATGACATTGGTTGTGTGCTTGGGCTAAAGTTTGATGCATCATTTCGTGTTTGCTTTAAACAAAACCGGTTTTTGTGAATCACAATTAAGAGCACAGACCTTTATGATGGTGGGGCGGATGTGAAATTGAAAAGGCAAAATCAACGAATGGTTGACGATGTTGAAAATGCCATAATGGAAACTTT
>NZ_JANLCJ010000164.1 GCF_024979295.1 Herbiconiux daphne
ATTGCATTGCACGAAGGTTGGTCAAGCTGGGATTCAGAGAATACCCGTAATGCTAACCAGAACCTTGCTACAGTCCACGTTAATGGTCTGGTGTCTGATGCATCAATCACTGACCCTAAAGTCAAAGCAAGCGCCTTAGCAGCGAAACAGAATGAACTGTTCGTTAATGGTGTCTTCCCTGATTCAAGTTCACAGATTAAGATGGTCACTCAGACCTCTGCTCAGTTGGCTTCTCAACCTAATGGTGGTGAGTTAGTCAAGGAGTATGGTGAACAAACCATCGCTATCAATGGCAAACCAGTCAAGATTAAAGATGTAATCGGTGATGCTGACTTCCAGATTCACGTTAAGACGGGTGATGAATCCACTCTCCGTCTCAGTGCTAAACGTAATGATGAATATCACGCTCGTCTTATTGCTAACCAGAACCTTCCGTTAGAAGAACGTGAAGCTGATTTGCAGAAGATTGAGACAGAGTTCAAAGACATTATGCCAGCAGGTGGTGAACAGACGGAAGCCACTGCTAAACTGACAGCTATGAGAGCTGACATTCAGACTCAGAAAGAAGCTGCTGCACGTAAACTTGATGGTGATAATGCCAAAGCAACTAAACTGCTTACTGGTGAATCTAAGATGACGACTCAGCTACAAGCTGCGTTATCGACTCCTGGTGGTAAGTTTAGTAAAGACACAGTTGTGTGGTATGAATCAGAATGGGGTAGTAAAGACCAAGCATATTCTAACGTAATGAATAAGACGTTTGATGCTGTTATGTCTGATCCTAAACTGACAGATGCACAGAAGAACGCTCAAATCCTTCGCCTAGCGGATGTAGACAGTGCGAATCACGGAGGTGTTATCTCCGGTCGTATGAACTCTCTCGTCTCAGGAGCGACTGCTGAGTGGCATTCTATGGCTGTCACTGGTGATGTTAATCAACCACAGAACTCTATGAAACAGCTTAGCCAGCTGTATGAAACCAATCCTAATGCAGTTCGTCAGTTACTAAGTCGGAG
>NZ_JANLCJ010000165.1 GCF_024979295.1 Herbiconiux daphne
CCGTGCTAATAACAAAATGTTGACCTTCAAATTCTGTGACACACCCCGGAGCAAGAATACCTGAATCAGTAAAAATCTTACGGAAGTTGAACACACCTGAACCACCTACGTGGTCCATAGCATATGTATCAGAGTCCGTATAGATAATCATTGAGTCACGAAGAGGCAAACCATCTTGGATGGAACCCATTGAGTTAGTAAGGTCGTTAAACCCACCAGCAGAATTTTCATCATCTTCATACCAATTCTTAGGTGCAGTATTAGGTTCAGCAGAATCTGACCAACGAACACGCTGTTTCAGAATAGCTGCATCTTCACGGATGCCTAAAGCTACTAAGAATGTCTTATAAGCAACAATCCTTTCAGCATGCCAAGGGACTGTCTTTGTTGGAGCGGCCTTAGAAGGTATCCCCCATCCAGGCAAATCTTGAAATTTAAAACCACCAGTAGTTGTGTTAGTTGGGTCTAAATATTGAGGGGTATCAACTGTGTTATTGAAAACAAGGACGTTTGATAAATTAGTATAAGACCAAGGATGTTGCATATCAGCATGATATTCAATTGGATTCCCTGAACTATCTATTTTATTACAATTTTGGTGAACCTCACCATTAGCCCTCCACAGATGTTTCTCGGTGCCATAGACGACACCGGGAACTAGTGGAATACGAGTCATGGCAAATGGTATCTCATTAGGCATTTTTGCATATGTAGTTGGGTACCATCCACCAATTTTTTGAACACGTCCTGCTTCAAATCTCACATTGAGCCCATCTGTCCATGTATCCGGTGGAGTATCAAAAGAGGGCATGTCAGTGACAATTCCTTTTGTACCTGCACCACGTAAACGGAAGATAGCCATTAATTCTCCTTACGAGTTACGAACCCAAACATAAATTGGGATAGAAGGTTGAACAATATTGAATGGGTCAGACGTACCTGTTGTGTTATTACCAGTCGTACCACTGTGGGAGATGTGGTGGGTGTGAGCACCATTAGTTGTAGTCCAGAATA
>NZ_JANLCJ010000166.1 GCF_024979295.1 Herbiconiux daphne
ACTCTCTATTTTCCCTCACGCGCCTATGAAGTGGAAACCTAAGAATATTCAGTTCATTTACTTTATAGAATTCAACGAGGCTATTTATCAGTGTGAGATCGTGCAAGTAGGTTTAAATTATTTCACGTTCATTCACCTGAAAACAACGCCGATTCAGAACCCTGAAAAGGACTTGATTTTCTCGCTAGAACCGTCAGCGCTACCTAACCGACACAGAAACGTGTTCGCGTCACACGGACGGATCGGCAGGAAGATCGGGGAATTCTTCAAGAATGACAAGGTTTTTTATCAGGACAACAGCGTGGGAAACGCGATCGAGAACTATTTGCGCGTATGCAGGAAAGTTGTGCTATAATGGCTTTGAAAATTATGAATTCAGGAGGTTTACAGAATGGCAGTAAGAAATAAGATTCAAACGAAAAAACGATTCACAAGTAACATGCTTAACCGAACATTGCGAATGTTCAAATATAACGACCTACCCGAAACGATCCCGCAAAACGAACTAGAAAAGCTATTGCAAGAAAACGGCTTTGCAGTGATCGCAAAAGCGAACGGCGATTTGTTTGCTTTCAATGCAACGCTAGGCGGGGAAAATGATCCATACGGACGACCTACAACGGCGATTGTTTCGAACCCTGCTTTGAAGTTCAATGAAACGCTAACGATCGGCAAAGATTGCGTTGTAATCTACAACGATTATTACAAGCAGGGTATCAAGTCCATGATTGACGACACGGCGCAGATTATCGCAGAGGCGGATATTTCGCTAGTTATGACTTTAATCAATAAGCGGGCGCAGACAATGATTTCAGCGAGTGACGATCAAACGATCGAATCGGCAAGAGCCTATATCAAGAAACTGATTGACGGCGACCTAGAAGTTATTAGCGATTCGCAGTTGTTCGAATCATTACGGGCGCAGGATATTTCAGGACGACAAGCAGGAACGTTGAAAGATATCTATGAAACGATCCAATACGAACTCGCAACGCTTTACAACAATTT
>NZ_JANLCJ010000167.1 GCF_024979295.1 Herbiconiux daphne
CTACGATCCGACTTTGCTCGTATATGAGTGCCTGCTTGTTAGGCGTCATGTTGTCTATCATTCTCTTTAAGCAAGTCTTAGGGTAAATAGTTTCATCTTTGAAACGGTTAATATCAAACTTAAGTTGTATAGTCAAAGGCGAGAATGACATATCACCCTCTTTTCATATTAAGTCCCCATTCTCTTTAAATGACAACTTACCATTGATAAAATACATTGAACGGTTATCTAAGTCTTTCGGGTCAAATGTCTTGTCTGGGTTTTTAAGGTCAGTCCGCAATTCCTTGGTTACTGCATCAATATCCACTTCATTATATTCCCCGTCAACATATTTACCCTCAAAGTATAGTTTGACATTAGACCTAATAGCCCACACGTCCTTACCGTCACCATTGGTACGGTTCTCTCAACCCTTGTCAGTGGTCATAAGTCAAATGTCCCCTTGATAATACTTAAATGATTCTGCCATCCTCTTTGCTATGTCCCTAACTTCAATATAATTAAGTTTGCCTTTTGCCATTATGACCTACCTTTTCAAACACATTACTTTTTTATGTGATATTGTCATTATATACCAACAATCCAAATTTCATACCAACTTTCTTTTTAAGGGGTGTCCTACGATGTCCTAAATCGATGTAGGACAACAAAACTCAGTGTTTATGGGGGTTTTACGGGTTTTTTCCCCAAAATCCCTGTCCTAAGGGGGTGCTACTATCTCCCTATGGCAAGAGCGTGTGTGTATGTGTGCGTAGGAATTTAAAATATATAATATATTCTTTATATTATATATTTTTAAATATGCGTGCGGGTGAATTGTCATAGGGTATAAGCATAGGATTATAGGACAAAGGCGGGAAAGGTGCATGAATACTGAGTTTTATTGTCCTATTTTATGTCCTATATGGGTTTAGGACATGTAGGACAAATGGATAAAGTGTAGGACAAATTGTGTAGAACAGGTGGTTTGTTGGAGAGGGGTGGTTTAACAGTGGAGTGAGGCAGGT
>NZ_JANLCJ010000168.1 GCF_024979295.1 Herbiconiux daphne
GTAACAGATACAAATGGTGATGGTACTCACATCACCCTGTCCAATGGACTTGATTATGAAACCTCCACCCCTGTGATGGAAGGTGATGAAGTGATCGTCACTGATGATGGTGACGTTCTGGATTCTGACGGTGATGATATTGGTGCTGTGGAGGAATAATTGTGAAAAAGATTATTGCTCTGTCAATTATCATTGCCTCACTCGTTGGTTGTGCTCGTACCCAACCTAATCCAAACATCACAACTGCTCATGCTGGTGACGACACCGCATCCTGTCTGGTTCTCCAATCTGAACTGACCACTGCTAAGAATCAATTAGCAGAAGCTCAGCATGACGGCAATGTACAAGTCGGTGCTAACATTGCCAACACCATTATTGGTGTATTCGATTTAGTCAACCTGTTCTTTATTGATACAGGTAACGGCCACAGTGTTGACGAGCAAAATGCTCAGGCTCGTGTTCAGCACATTCAAGTATTACTGGCAGAGAAAAACTGCCGCTAATCAACATGCAAGTGAGTGTAAGTCTTTGCCCCATATCTTGGGGCAATTTTTTTTAATTAAATAGAGGTGGTTATATGAAACGTATTATTATCGCAGCAGTGCTCATGGCAATGGCTGGTACAGCTATGGCATGTCCGAAAGGTCAACACCCTCATGGCGGCACTGGTAGTCATCATGCAGGTGGTTACTGTTCAGTAGAGCAGTGATCGTAAAGAAGTAGTAAGTAGTAAACATCCGAGTGAAAGTTAGCTAGTGACTGTAAGACTTTGCCCCAGGTGATGGGGCTTTTTTACAACAAACATCAAGCCCATTCAATGAGTGGACTTTATTATTTGTTGTTTCTTTTATTATGTGAATGTAGAGGTACTATCATGGGTTTCCGTTTTCGTAAGTCAGTTAAGATTATGCCTGGTGTAAGGCTTAATTTTAGCAAGTCCGGTATGTCCACCTCAATCGGTGGTAAAGGTGCAACCATGAATTTTAAAAATGGTAAGGTTCGCACC
>NZ_JANLCJ010000169.1 GCF_024979295.1 Herbiconiux daphne
CCGATTGCGGAGATCTTGAAATCACGTTCACGTGACCAGCCCATACCTTTACGACGAACTTTGATTGTTTGACCGATTTCCATTACTGTCTCCATTGGCTAATGGTCAGGACTTTATCGTGCTTCTCCTGACATTTTACGCAGTACATGCAGCCTTTAACAATCTGGCGGCGACCTTCTGGGATTTGACGACCACAATCGAGACAGTGAGTTTCAGACTCACCTTTACCGATTTGTGAACGTGCGGCGGAAATACCGAAATCAACGGCGGCTGCTCCGCCCGCTTGGCGATGATCGTACTCTTGCATTTGAACCTCTGATTAGTTGAATTGCCGAAAACATCACGACAATATCCAGAAGCACAAAGCCCCAGCGATGCCGTATGATATCAGCGATGGTTAGAAGAAAAAAGATAACCGCAACGATTTCTTGCGTGTGTGGGTGTAGCCATAGATTCCAAATCCTTCTCATAGCATCTGAACCTTTGTTTTAAGATTCAGTAAGGCCGCTTCCTGATCAGCCAGTTTTTTACGCATCTTAAGATTGCTCATATGAGCCTGAGATACGTTACGACGGTTGGAATTCACGAACTTGATGTGCTTGTCCAGAACTTCCAGTAATAATTCTTTCTCTGAGCCTGTCAATTCCATCTTTCACCTCATAGCCTTCGGCTAGGTATTCATTTAGTTTGTTACTATTGCAGACCACTGTCTTGTCCCTACCGTCACGGGTAAGGGTATATGTTTGTATTGGCATAATCTCACCAATGATAATAGGAAAGCCACCGAGTCAAGTCGCTCAACTCAATTCCCAAATTAATAGAAATTGCTCAGTGACTTCCCTGTATCACTTACACGCGAACTTTATAAACACTGTTGAGGGTGAAAATAAAACGTTCTCCATCAATCTCCTCTTCTTTAGTTACCAGAGAAGTATGAATCCAAACGCCATCCTGGAACGGATGGTTCCCGTAGTTGGCTGTATCATTAAAGATATAGCCGTAGT
>NZ_JANLCJ010000017.1 GCF_024979295.1 Herbiconiux daphne
GCGCGTGCGCCGTCCCCCGCGCAGACCGCTCCCCCGAGTCGCTCCCGCGGCGCCGGTCGCGGTCCGCGCCGCGCGGCGGCCCCGGCCGCACGGCGCGCCCGCTTCTGGGTTCCCCTCGTCGCGGCGGCCGCGGTCGTGGGCCTGGTCGGCGGCATCGGCGTGGGTCTCTGGTGGCAGGGCAGCGCCGGTGATCAGGCCGCGGGCCGGG
Source organism: Herbiconiux daphne (assembly GCF_024979295.1). Classification (GTDB taxonomy): domain Bacteria; phylum Actinomycetota; class Actinomycetes; order Actinomycetales; family Microbacteriaceae; genus Herbiconiux; species Herbiconiux daphnes. The sequence goes on from NZ_JANLCJ010000017.1 coordinate 209, forward strand.
TCATCGCGCGGGCCGAACTCGACCCGTTCCCCGACTGGCCGGGCGCCCGCGGGGCCGCCGTGGTCGAGCAGCTGCCCGACGGAAGCCGCGAGGTCGTGGTCGACGTCGACGCCGCGGCGGCCGACGACGCACCGTTGCGCGAGGTGTGGCTGATCGCCGCAGATGCCTCGGGCCTCGTCAGCATCGGATTCATGGACGGCACCTCGGGCCGGTTCATCATTCCGGCCGGCATCGATCTCGCCGCCTATCCGCTCGTCGACGTGTCGGCCGAGAGCGACGACGGCGACCCCGGGCACTCGGGCGACTCGATCCTGCGCGGGGAGCTGCGCACGTCGTGACCGCCGCCGCGGCATCCGGTCGCCGAAGGGTCAGAGGCGGTCTTGCTCGGCGGACACCCGGGGGATGAGCGGCACTGCCGCCGCCGGGAAGAGCGCCACCAGCCCGAACGCGAGCGGAAAGCCCACGAGTCCGATCAGCGCGCCCACGCCCGGACCGACCACCGAGGCGGCGAGGAACTGCGCGGTGTTCTGGGCGCCGAGCGCGCGACCCGCCCAGGCAGAGCCTGCCACCTCGGCGACCGACGTGAAGGCGAGGCCGTTGTCGGCGACCGAGATCGTGGTCGCGATGACGAACACCACGGCCGCCGCTCCCCAGTGGGCGGCGTCGAGTGCGGCGAGCACGAGCATCGCGACCGATGCCGCGACCGCCACCCACGCCAGGGGCCGCACGCGACTGCCGACCCGGTCGCTGAGCACGCCGACGGCGATGCGGCCGATCGCTCCGACGAACTGCGAAACGCCCACCAGGATGCCGGCGCTCAGCGCGTCGAGCCCGACCTCGGTGATGAGCCACACCAGCCCGAAGGTCGACAACGTGAACTGCGGCACGACCAGCAGCACCGACACCGCGTGGATGCGCCAGAGGAAGCCGTTCGCGCGGTAGGGGTTGGCGGCGCGGGCGCTCTGGCCGGCCGCGGGCGAGCCGGCCGCGGGCGAGCCGGCCGCGGGAGGGCCTTCGGATGCGGGCGAGGCGACGGATGCGCGGGGCGGGTTCACGACGCCGATCGCGCAGGCCACGGCGAACACGGCCGTGAGCACGAACGGCACGGCGATGGCGGCGCCGACCCCGGCGCTCGCCGCGATGCCCGGCACGAGCAGGGCCGCGATCGTCACGCCCAGGGGCTGCGCCATCTGGCGCACGCCCATGGCCAGGCCGCGGCGGTCTTTCGGGAACCAGCCCACCACCACCCGCCCACTGGCCGCGTTCGCGCTGGCCGAGGCCGCACCGCCGAGAAAGAAGAACAGGCCCAGCGCGACGTAGCCCTGCGCCTGGATCGCCCCGACGGCCGCGAGCGCGGTGAGCGCGAGGCCGCCGGCGATGACCCATTTCTCGCCGATGCGGTCGGCGAGCGCGCCCCAGGCGATGAGGGTGAGCACCATGCCGATCGTGGGGGTGGAGGCGAGCAGGCCCGCCTCGGCGAGGGTGAGACCCCGTTCGGAGTGCAGCAGGGGAATGAGGAAGGCCGGCGCGCTCACGAACACCGTGCCGGAGATCTGGGCGCCGAGGCCGAGGGCGAGCACGGTCCACGCGCGGCCCGCTCGCGGGAACGGAGCCCGGGGGGCTCGGGGTGGCCTGCGGGGGCGGGGACGGATGCCGGAAGCTCCTGTCACGATCACCCTCCTCGTCACGCGCCGATTGGCGCTAGAGTCACGGTACACCGTTTTGGTATACCAAGCTTCTGGCACACTAGCTCGATCGCCGTTGAACCGAGGAGGAACACCGATGCCGCCCACCGAGCCGCAGTCCGGGTCAGGGTCCGGGTCCGGGTCCGGGTCAGGGTCCGGGTCGGGGTCCGGGTCGCAGACCGTGCAGCTGTTCGAGCGCCTGCGCGGTGCCGTGCTGAATCTCGAGCTGCTGCCCGGTGAGCGCCTGACGGAGCGCGGCCTCGAGACCGCTTACGCGGCATCCAGAACCCCGGTGCGTGCCGCGCTCATGCGGCTCGAGAGCGAGGGCCTCGCGCAGCGCGACGGCCGCGGGTGGATCGTGGCGCCGATCGACATCGACGAGATCCAGGCGCTCGCCGAGTTGCGCGAAGCGGTCGAGACGGCGGCGGTGCGACTGGCGGGCACGCGGGCGACGGCCGCCGACATCGACGCCCTGATCGAGCTGCTCGACACCGCGAGGCCCGCCGGCGACGAGGAGCAGGGGGTGCGAGCGGGTGAGGACTTCCACGTCGAACTCGCGGCCCTCTCGGGCAACCGCCCGATGACCGACGCGGTGAGGGGCGCGATGGTGCGGCTCGCCCGCACCCGCTGGCTCGAGGTGCGCACCCCCGAGTCGCGCGAGCACGCCTGGGCCGAGCACCGGGCCGTGGTCGACGCTCTGCGCGCCGGCGATGCCGAGCAGGCGGCGCAGCTGTTGGGCGACCACATCCGTTCGACGAACGAGCGACTGGTCGGGTTTCTGGCCGGCGAGCGGCGACGGCTGCGCGCGCACGGGCTGTCGATCGTCTGACAGACAGACGGGTCGCCGCCTGAGCGCAGGCGGCCCCGACCGAGCGTCAGCGCGGCTGCCGGTCGAGGAACTCCACCACGGCGGTCTTGAACACGCGCGACGTGATGGCGTCGAGGTGGTTTCGCCCGGGCAGGGGCACGAACTCGGCGTGGGGCACGGCGGCGGCGAGCGCCTCGGAGTCGGCCGCGAGGTCGTCGTCGGTGCCGGCCACGATGAGCGTCGGCTGCCCGGGCATCGGCGCGAGCGGGCGGAACGCGCGTCGGCGGGCGGCCTCGGCCAGCCGCAGCAGCGCCCGCGGATCGTTGCCGGGCATCGCGGTCATCATCGCCAGGTAACGTGCGGTCGCGGCATCCTCGGTCTCGATCGCCCGCTCGACGGCGGCGCGGGCCTGCGCGACGTCGTAGCCCGCGAACGAGCCCGCCACCGGCAGCCCGCCGACCACGAGCGAGCGAACGCGAGCGGGGTGCGCGACCGCCAGCTCCCAGGCGAGTCGCGCGCCGAGCGAGTAGCCCAGCACGTGCGCGCTCGGCACCGCGAGCGCGTCGAGCACCGCGAGCAGGTCGGCCTGAAGCCGGCCCGGCCCATAGGCGGCGATGGAGCGCGGGCGGTCGCTCTCGCCGTGGCCGCGCAGGTCGACGGCGACGCCGTGATAACCGGCGTCGGTCAGCGGGCGCGCCCAGCCGGCCCGCAGCCAGTTGCCGTCGCGGTTCGACGCGAATCCGTGCACGAGCAGCACGGGCACAGCGGATGCGTCGCCGAACGTCTCGAACGCGATGCGCACCCCACCCGAGTCGACGTAAGCCACGAGAGAAGCCTAGGGCGGCATAATTGCCCTGTGTCCACGACCCCGCACCGAGCTGCGCCGGATGCGCCCGGGCCCACCACCTGGCGGCCGGTCGCCGACAGCGAGCGCTGCCCGTGCCTGAGCGGTGCGGTCTACGGCGAGTGCTGTGCCCCCTACCACCGGGGCCAGGCAGACGCACCGACCGCCGAGCGGCTCATGCGGTCGCGCTACTCGGCGTTCGTGGTGGGCGACGCCGACTACCTGCTCCGCACGTGGCATCCGTCGACCCGGCCGGCGTCGCTCGAACTCGATCCGGCGGTGCGATGGTTCCGGCTCGACGTGCTCGACCGCCGCGGCGGCGGACTGCTCGACGACGAGGGCGAGGTGGAGTTCGCCGCGCACTACCGGATGCCGCCGCCCACGGCCGGCGCCAAGGCGACCGCCTCGCACCAGCACGAACGCAGCCGCTTCGCGCGCGCCGACGGGCGGTGGCGCTATGTCGACGCCGTCTGACGGGGCGCCGGACGCGCCGGATGACGCCGGGCGCCCGGCCTCGTCGCAGCCGGAGGCGCCCCGCCCGCAGGTGCCCCAGCCGGTCGGGCCCCGGCCGCCGCACCGCGCCCGCCGCATCGTCGCGCGAACGGTGACCGTCGTCGCGCTCGTCGCCGCCGTGGTGATCGGCCTGATCATCGCCTCGGGCTACTGGAACGCCGAGACGCGCCTGGCCGAAGGCGCCGTCGAGGAGGCCACCGAGGCGCCGTTCTACGCCCTGCCGAGCCCCGTGCCGAGCGGTGAGCCCGGCACCATCCTGCGCTCGGAGAAGATAGCGAGCGCCCCCGAGGGCGCGCTGGCCTGGCGCATCCTCTACCACTCGACCGACGTGCTGGGCGACGACATCGTCGTGTCGGGAGTCGTCGTCGCGCCCGACTCGCCGGCTCCGGCCGGCGGGCGGCCGATCGTGTCGTGGGGGCATCCCACCACCGGCGCGACCGAACGCTGCGCGCCCTCGGTGGGCATCGACCCCTTCGACCTGATCGAGGGCCTCGACGACCTGCTGCGCGCCGGCTACGTGGTCGCCGCCACCGATTACTCCGGTCTCGGGGTCGACGGCCCCGACTCCTACCTGATCGGCACCACCGAGGGCAACAACGTGCTCGACGCCGCCCGCGCTGCCCGCGCCCTCGAGGGAACCGGCGCGAGCGACCGGCTGGTGCTGTGGGGCCACTCGCAGGGCGGGCAGGCCGTGCTGTTCGCAGGCCAGTCCGCGGCGCAATACGCTCCCGACCTCGACCTGCGGGGCGTCGCCGTCGCCGCACCGGCCACCGATCTCGCCGCCCTGCTCAAGGCCGACATCGGCGACGTGTCGGGCGTCACCATCGGCTCCTACGCCTTCACCGCCTTCGCCTCGGTCTACGGCCCGAGCACTCCGGGCGCGACCCTCGACAGCATCCTCACGCCCGAGGCCGCCGCGCAGGTCGACCGGATGTCGCAGCTGTGCCTGCTCGGGCAGAACTCCGAGCTGCACACCATCGGCGACCCGCTCATCGGCCACTTCCTGGCGGCCGACCCGGGCACGACCGAACCATGGGCGACCCTGCTCGCCGAGAACAGCCCCGGCGGCACACGCCTGCCCGTGCCGCTGTTCGTCGCGCAGGGAGACATCGACGAGCTCGTGCGCCCCGAGATCACGGCGGCCTTCGTGGCCTCGCAACGGCAACTCGGCACCGTGGTGACCGCCGAGACGGTCGAGAACACCGGTCACGGGCTCGTGGCCACCCGCGCCCTGCCGCGCCTGCTCGACTGGCTCGGCACCATCGACGTCTCGGGCTGACCCGGGGTTGCGCTCGCGCGAAACAAGCGCACGATTGAACCAGCGACGCCGCGCCGAACGGGCCGGCCGCCCGGAGTGGAGAGCCAGATGACCGAAGAACGCGACCTCGATCCCAACCTCGACGAGTTCGAATACGGGGAATCGGCCGACGAGCACGCCGACAACCCGCATCCGGATGCCGACGGCGACGTCACGAGGCCGGGCGCGTCGGTGCCCGAGGCCGACTCCACCGAGGGCGGCACCGTCGACCCCGACGCCGACGCCGACCCGGCGAGCCCGATCGACCCCGACGCCGACTGACCGGGGCACACCGACTGGTGCCGAACCGGCGCCGATCGACTGGTGCCGACCACCACGACAGGAGAAGCATGTCCGAGAAACTGAACAAGGCCGCGGTCGCCCACGCGAAGCAGCTGATCGAGTCGGGTGACGTCGTGCACGACGAGCACTCCGACTGGGGAAAGGCGGCGCCCACCGCCGCCGACGAGAACGCCTTCATCGAGAAGCACGGCTACGCCGAATACGGCAAGTGGCACCTGGGCATCGACTCGGAGAAATCCGAGGACACCAAGGGCCGCTACAGCTTTCCCTACGGGGATTTCTCGAAGGTGCGCCGCGGCGGCGTGATCTCGGCCGAGAGCCGCGCCGCGCAGAACGACCACGACGACATCGCCAAGGCGGCCAAGAACCTCCTCGACCTCATCGACGGCGACTGAGCCGCCCGCCGACCCCGCGCGTGACCCGACCCCCGGGAACGAGAAATCCCCTGCCTCTCGAGTGAGATGACGGGGGATCTGCCGGTGCGCCCTAAGGGATTCGAACCCCTGGCCTTCTGATCCGTAGTCAGACGCTCTATCCAGCTGAGCTAAGGGCGCATCATGCGGACATATTCTCCGCACGAACATCAGAGCCTAGCATGCCGGCAAACAAGGTCAAAGTCGGCGGCGGCGACGCTGCGAGTCACGCCCGCCGGCACCGGTGACGGTCGCTGGTGAGAGCATGGGAGCATGCGCTCCGACCCCTCCCCCGCCTCCCCGGGGCCCGCCTCGCCGGGGCGCAGCTGGCAGTCGGTCGTCGGGGAGCTCGCGGCCCCGAACCCGCACACGACTGCGCCCGGCGCCGAGCCCGCCACCGCGATGGGCCTGCAGTTCGAGGTGCGCGAGCTCTCCCCCCGCACGCACGACCGCTGGCGAGGCCCCACCTCGACGACGGCGACGGCGGGCGACGAAACCGACCGCGCGCTCGACCCCGATCGCGCGCCGAGACGCCTCGCCGTGCGCCCCGTGATCCGCTCGGCCTCCGGGTCGTTCGTCAAGGCCAATGTGACCTGGGGCTCGTTCACCCACCAGGTCAACCGCCTCAACCTCGACCACGAGCATCACCGCTGGTTCGCCCAGTTCGCCGCCCTCCACCGCGCGACCCGCGACGGACTCACCGCGCCCGAGACCGACTGGCTTTCGCTCGACGACTTCGCGAGCCCGCTGCTGTGGCAGTTGCTCGCCGAGGCCGAACGGCTCGGCATCGAACTGGTCACGTCGGCGAGGGGCGGGTCGGTGCGGGTCGCCCGCGCGGCATCCGTCACCCTCGACGCCCGACGCGACGCTGGGCCCGACGCCCGCCACGACGGCGACCGGCGCGCCGGCGACCTGCGCGACGGCGACCTGCGGCTCGAGCCGCTCGTCGAGTTCGACGGCAGCCCCCACCCGCACCCCGCCCTCGACGCCGGCGCGACCGGCGACCACGGCCTCTACGCCTACACGCTCCCCCGGCCGTCGACAGCGAAGAAGTCGGCAGCGCAAAAGTCGTCGGCGACGCAGCAACCAGCCGGGCAGAAGCCAGCCGCGCACGAACCGACCGCGCAGAAGCTCACGATCGTGCTCGGCCCGGTCGCGCATCCGCTCACCGCCGAACAACGGCGGCTCGTCGGCCGCCCACCGATCGTCGTGCCGGCCGCCGACACCGCGCAATTCTTCGACGAGTACTACCCCTCCCTGCAGCAGGGCATCGACGTGACGAGCACGGATGCCTCGGTCGACCTGCCCGCGGTGGAGCCACCGCTGCTCGTGCTCACGGCGCGATTCCGGGCCGACGACGTGCTGCAACTCGACTGGGACTGGGTCGGCCACCGCGACGAGGCCGCCGAGCGCGGCATCCTGCAGCGCACCGCGATCGAACTCGACGCGGTGCTCACCCGGTTTCCGCCCACTATCGACCTGCTGCAGCCGATGTCGATCCTGCGCGGAATCGACGCCGCGGCCTTCGCCGACAAGGCGATCCCCCTGCTCGAGTCGCTCGAGGGAGTGCGCGTCGACATCATCGGGCCCCGCCCGGTCTACCGCGAGCTCACCGGCCACCCCGACATCACCATCACGGCCGTCGAGACCCTGAAACGCGACTGGTTCGACCTCGGCTTCGTCGTGAACATGAACGGCTACCGCATTCCGTTCGGCCCGCTGTTCACCGCACTGGCCAAGGGCCAGACGAGGCTGCTCATGGTCGACAAGACCTATCTGCGGCTCGACCACCCGGCGTTCGACCGCCTGCGCGAGCTGCTCGACGAGGCCCAGTCGCTCGACGAGTGGCAGACCGGCATCCGCATCAGCCGCCACCAGGTGAGCCTGTTCGCCGACTTCGAAGACCTGGCCGACGAGTCGATCGAGGCCGACGAGTGGCGCCAGGCCGTGGCCGCCCTGCGCGACGTCGAGTCGATCGAGCCCACGCCGCTGCCGCCCGGCATCGAGGCCGACCTCCGCCCCTATCAGAAGGCAGGCTTCGACTGGCTGGCCTTTCTCTGGCGCCACCGTCTCGGCGGCATCCTCGCCGACGACATGGGCCTCGGCAAGACCCTGCAGACCCTCGCCCTGATCGCCCACGCGCGCACGCCCGCCGCCGCCGCGCCCCAGGCTCCGGATGCCGCCGCCCCCTTCCTCGTCGTCGCCCCCACCTCACTCGTGCAGAACTGGGCCGAGGAGGCCGCGCGTTTCGCCCCCGGCCTCACCGTGCGCACGGTCACGGCCACCCAGGCGAAGAGTCGCGTGCCGCTCGCCGACGCCGCGGCGGGAGCCGACGTCGTCGTCACGAGCTACGCGCTCTTCCGCCTCGATTTCGACGCCTATCAAGCCATCCGCTGGGCGGGACTCGTGCTCGACGAGGCCCAGTTCGTGAAGAACCACACGTCGAAGCTGCACGCCGCCGCCCGCGATCTCGACGTCGACTTCACCCTGGCCATCACCGGCACGCCGCTCGAGAACAACCTGATGGAGCTCTGGTCGCTGTTCGACCTGGTGGCTCCCGGGCTCTTTCCCTCAGCGGTGCGCTTCGCCGAGCACTACCAGCGGCCGATCGAGCGGGGCATCGACCCGCGCCTGCTCACCAGGCTGCGGCGGCGCATCCGGCCGTTCCTGCTGCGGCGCACGAAAGACGCCGTCGCCCCCGAACTGCCGGCGAAGCAGGAACAGGTGCTGCACGTCGAGCTCGCCCCGGCGCACCGCCACCTCTACGACACCGTGCTGCAGCGCGAGCGGCAGAAGCTCTTCGGCCTCATCGACGACCTCGACCGAAACCGGTTCATCGTGTTCCGCTCCCTGACCCTGCTGCGCCTGCTGAGTCTCGACGCCACGCTCATCGACGACGAGCACGCGGGCATCCCGTCGTCGAAGCTCGACGTGCTGGTCGATCAGCTCGGCGAGGTCGTGGCCGAGGGGCACCGCTCGCTGGTGTTCAGCCAGTTCACGTCGTACCTCGCCAAGGTCGCCGCACGGCTCGACGCCGAGGGCATCGCCTACGAATACCTCGACGGGTCGACCCGCAAGCGCCCCGAGGTGATCGGGCGGTTCCGCGACGGCGAAGCGCCCGTTTTTCTGATCAGCCTCAAGGCCGGCGGGTTCGGCCTCACCCTCACCGAGGCCGACTACGTCTACCTGCTCGACCCGTGGTGGAATCCGGCGAGCGAGACCCAGGCCATCGACCGCACCCATCGCATCGGCCAGCGGCTTCCGGTGAACGTCTACCGTCTGGTGTCGACCGACACCATCGAAGAGAAGGTGATGGCGCTGAAAGACCAGAAGGCGAAGCTGTTCGACGCCGTGCTCGACGACGACGAGCTGTTCAGCCGGGCGCTGACGGCCGACGACATCCGGTCGCTTTTGGCCTGAGCCGAGCTGGCCTGAGGCGGGCTGGCCTGAGGCGAGCTGGGCTGTGGCGGGCTGGCCTGTGGCGGGCTGGGCGCCGCCGTCAGCCCGCGAGCGAGTCGGGCTCGCGCAGGTGCCGGTACTGCCCCTTGAAGTAGAGCAGCGGCTCGTGCTTGTGCCACTCGGCGGGGCTCATGCCGAGCACCCGCCCGATCACGATCGAGTGGTCGCCGGCCTCGTGCTCGGCCCAGATCTCGCAGTCGAGCCACATCAGGGTGTCGGCGATCACGGGGTTGCCGTGCAGGCTCGACGTCCAGTCGATGCCGGCCCACTTGTCGGTGCCCTTGCGCGCGAACTGGTTCGACACGGTGTGCTGGTGGTGCGAGAGCACGTTCACCGAGAAGCGGCCGGTCGACCGGATGCGCGGGTACGTCGTGGAATTCGTCATCACGCTGAACGACACCAGCGGTGGCTCCGTCGAGACCGAGTAGAACGACTGGCAGGTGAAGCCGACCGGGTCGTCGCCGTCCAGCCCGCCGATGATGGTGATGCCGGAGGCGTAGTGGCCGAGGGTGTCGCGGAAGACCCGCGCATCGAAGGCCGGCTCGAATGCCCCGGAGTCCGCCCCGAATGCCTCTGTCCCGGTCACGAGCGCACGCTCCCGGCGACGGTCGCCAGGCGGGCGAGGTTGGCGGCGTATTCGGCGGCGGCGGCCTCGACCAGCTCGTCGAGGCGATCCATCTGGCCGGCCACGAAATAGAACCCGCGGCCGGGAACGATCGCGCCCAGCTCGGCGAGCAGCGGCGCCAGGGTGACCGTCGGCCCCATCGCATGGGTGAGGTCACCGCCCGTGTGCACCGGGATCGCCGTCACCCCGGCCAGACCGTTGGCCGGATAGCGATCGAGGAACGCCTTGAGCAACCCGGTGTAGGTGGCCTTGTAGGTCGGCGAGGCGAACACCGCCAGATCACTGCCCGCGACCCGCGCGTTGAGCGCGGCCAGCTCGTCAGAGGGCCACGCGAAGATCTCGGCCGTGTGGTCGGCCAGATCGATGACCTCGAGGTCGTAGCTCCCCGGCTCGAGCAGCTTCTGCACGAGCGTCTCGGCCACGATGCGGGTGCGCGAGCGGGGTTTCGGATTGCCGACCACGATCGTCACGGTGATTGCCATGCGTCTCACTCCATACCGATTGACAGGACATGAGGATGCCGCTTCTCCCGCCTCGCGGCAGAACCGACTCCCTCACACACCACCGAGATCTTGTGGCCCGGTGGCCCCGCAACGGCTCACGTTGCCCTGCCAGTATCGCGTGACGGTGTTCGCGGGCGCTTCGCCGCGGTAACTTTTCGTCACGACGGCACCCGCGCAGGCCGCGGCAGGGCGCAGCGCCCAGGCGCTACCCGCCCTGGCGCTGCGCTACCCGCCCCGGCGCTGCGCTACCCGCCCTAGCGCTACGCGCCGACGGGCGTCGGCTCGACGAGGGCGGCCACCTCGGTGAAACCGAACCGCGGGAACGCCTCGGCCGTTCCGGCGTGCGTGAGGTGCCCGTCGACCGTCGAAACGGCGGGCACGAGCGCCGCGTTGCGGGCGATCGCGTCGCGCCAGCCGAGATCGGCGAGCTGCACGACATACGGCAGCGTCGCGTTCGTCAGGGCGTAGGTCGACGTCGACGACACCGAGCCCGGCATGTTGGCCACGCAGTAGAAGATCGAGCCCTCGACCACGTAGGTCGGGTCGTCGTGCGTGGTGGGGCGGCTGTCTTCGAAGCATCCGCCCTGGTCGATGGCGATGTCGACGAGCACCGAACCGGGCTTCATGCGCGACACGAGATCGTGCGACACCAGCTTCGGCGCCTTCGCGCCCGGCACCAGCACGGCCCCGATCACGAGGTCGGCCTCGAGCACGCTGCGTTCGATCTCGTAGGCGTTCGAGACGACGGTCTTCGCACGCCCGCCGAACACCTCGTCGATGTGCCGAAGGCGGGGGATGCTCAGGTCGAGCACCGTGACATCCGCTCCCGCCGCGAGCGCCTGGGCGAGCGCGTTCTCGCCCGCCATGCCGGCGCCGATGATGGTGACCTTGGCCGGGCGCACCCCGGGCACACCGCCGAGCAGCACCCCGCGGCCGCCTTGCGAACCCATCAGGTGGTAGCTGCCCACCATCACCGAGAGGCGGCCGGCGACCTCGCTCATCGGGGCGAGCAGCGGCAGCGTTCCGTCGGCGAGCTGCACGGTCTCATAGGCGATCGAGGTGGCCTTCGACGTGAGCAGTGCCTCGACGAGCGGCTCGGCGGCGGCGAGGTGCAGGTAGGTGAATATGAGCTGGCCCTCGCGCATGCGCGTGTATTCGGGCTCGATCGGTTCTTTGACCTTCACGATCATGTCGGCCGACCAGACGGCGTCGAGGTCGACCACGGATGCCCCGGCCGCTTCGTATTCGGCGTCGCCGATCGCCGCTCCCAGGCCCGCGCCCTGCTGCACGAGCACCGAGTGCCCGTGCTTGACGAGCTCGAAGACGCCCGACGGCGTCATCGCGACTCGGAACTCGTTGTTCTTGATCTCTTTCGGAACACCGATGATCACGGGTGGTCTCCTTCGCTCGGGCATCGTGCTGATTCGGGGGGCTAAGCAAAATTATCGAGGCGATTTGTTCGCCTGTCACTATGCCCGAATATAATTCGGCATCAGAGCAATATCGTCTGCTCTGGTTCGGAGAACACGCCCCATGTCCACGATCGATGAAATCGACGAACGCATCGTCTGGGAACTCTGCCGCGAGGCCCGACTGCCCAACAAAGAACTCGCCGAGCGGGTGGGCATCGCGCCGTCGACCTGCCTCGTGCGCGTGCGCGCCCTGCTCGAGAACGGCACGCTGCGCTCGTTCCACGCCCAGCCCGACTGGGCGTCACTCGGCCTGCCGATCGAGGCCATCGTCGCCGTGCGCCTCAAGGCGCAGGCGCGCGCCGAGATCAAGACCTACGCCCAGCGGGTGATCACCCTGCCCAACGTGCTCAACGTCTTCTTCCTCGGCGGCGCCGACGACTTCCTCATCCACGTGGCGTGCACGTCGACCGGCCAATTGCGCGACTTCGTCGCCACCGAACTGAGCATGGACAACTCGGTCGCCTCCACCCAGACCAACATCGTGTTCGACCACCTCATCGGCGTGGAGCACATGGCCGAGGGGTCGAGCTGGAGCACCGTGCGCGACGCGGTCGCGACCCGTAAGATCCACTCGTGACGAATGCCCCGGCCGACAGCCCCGTCAGCCGCATCGTCGTCATGGGCGTGTCGGGCTCGGGCAAGTCGTTGATCGGCTCCGCCCTCGCCGCCCGCCTCGGTTGGGCGTTCGTCGACGCTGACGACCTGCATCCGGTGGCGAACGTCGCCAAGATGACGGCCGGCACTCCCCTCACCGACGACGACCGCTGGCCCTGGCTCGACATCGTCGCCCAGACCCTCGCGGCATCGGGCACCGGCATGGTGATCGCGTGCTCGGCGTTGCGCCGCGCCTATCGCGATCGCATCCGCACCCAGGCTCCGGATGCCGTCTTCCTCGAGCTCGTGGGCACACCCGAGCTTCTGGCGGCACGTGTCTCCGGGCGCACGGCGCACTTCATGCCGGTCTCGCTCCTGGCCTCGCAGCTGGCCACCCTCGAGTCGCTCGGCGACGACGAGCGGGGCGCGCTCGTCGACATCGACGGCACCCCCGGGGAGGTGCTCGAGCGAGCGATCGCGGCCGTCGCGGCGGTCGGTGAGGCGGGCTAGTCCCAGAACCCCTGGTGCACCTCGGTCGCCTGGGGCAGGTCGACCGGTCCGACGACCTCGACCGGCCGGCCGCCGTGCGAGAGCACCTCACGGCTCGGCAGAGCGAGCGTCGGAACACCCGACTGCTCCGACACCAGTCCACCAAGGGCCCGTTCCGACAGCGCGAACACGACACGGGGGATGCCCGCCCAATAGATGGCGCCCGTGCACATCGCGCACGGTTCGGTGCTCGTGTAGAGCGTGCTCGCGGCGAGTTCGTCGAGTTCGAGTTGCTGGCCCGCGTCGCGAACGAGGTTCGTCTCGGCGTGACCGATGGGGTCGTGCCCCGTGTTGACGGTGTTCATCGCCTCGACGACGGTGCCGGCATCCGTCACCAGAAGCGCGCCGAACGGGTGGTCGCCCCGGTCGCGTGCCGCCTGGGCCAGAGCCACGGCGCGCTCGAGATGCGTGAGATCGTCGGCGGGCAACCGGGAGGGGTCGAGGGGAGCGGCGTCTCGGGAGTCGGGGGTGCTCGCAGTCATCTCACCAGCTTGGCACGAGGGCCGAGCGAGACAGGTCAGTCACCCCAGAGCAGCAGCGTCGAACGCACCACGTCGGCCATCTCGTCGCGCGTGTGGCCACCCCGGGCCTGCACCGACATGCCCATGATGACGGTCGCCACGAACGCCGCCGTCTGAGCCGCCGACATCCCACGAGGCAGCTCGGTCGCGTCGAACTCGCCGAACCGCGCGGTCAGCAACGGGATGATGGCGTCTCGGTTCGACGACATCATGGCCCGGATCGCCGCGTTCTCGGGCCCCGCCGACAGCGCCGCCGTGGTCTCGAGGCATCCCGACGGTGTGCCCGGCGCATTGTGCAGACTCGCCATGCCGGTCAGCAGCCGCTCGGTGATGCGCCGGGGCGACGGCTCGGCGAGCGCCTCGGTTCGAAAGGCGAGAAAGTCGCGGTGATACATCTGCACCGCCCGCTCGAACAGCTTCTCCTTGTTGCCGAACGTGCGGTAGAGGCTCGTCTTGTTGAGGCCCGTCGTCTCGGTGAGCACCGCCATGGTCGTGCCTTCGTAGCCCCACTCCCAGAAGGCGAGCAGAGCGGTGCGCAGGGCATCCGTCTCGTCGAAGGCTCGGGGTCGGCTCATCACACGAACGTTATCACCCGGCAGCCTTGGCCCCGTCGGCGCGCCAGGCGGTGTAGTCGTGCAGCTCACCCTCGGTCGCGGCGGGCAGGCGCATCACGGCGCCGAAGGTCTGGTTGCCGATCAGGATGAAGCAGATCCACGCCACCAGCTCGACGATCTGGTCGTCGGTGAACTCCTCGCGCAACACGTCGAACGCGCTGTCGTCGATGCCGTTCGGGTCGTCGATCACCATCTGCGCGAACGCGACGGCGAGCGACTCGGCCCGGTCGGGGTGCTCGAGCTTCGGTTCTCCGAGCGAGGCGCAGAACTCGCAGCCGATGCCGCTCGCGGTCGAGCGCCGCACCTCTTCTTTGAGGTCGAGGCTGAGGCGCGACGAGAAGCGGATCGTGGCGTCGAGCGCCGCGTTCGCCGCCATGATGTCGGGTGCGCGGCCGAGCGTGCGGTTGAAGATGTTGACGCCGGGCATGTCGGCGGGTTCGACTCGTGTCATCGGAGGTCCTTTCCAGTGGTCGGTGGGGTGGGTGTCGATGGCGATGTGGCGGTCGTCGGTGCGGCTGCAGCGATCTGCGCTGCGGGCAGGTGGCGGTCGATCATGGCCTCGATGGTGGCTCGGCTCGTGACCCCGTTCAGGGAGTCCACGACGGTGCCGTCGAGAAGCAGCACGAGGGCCGGGATGCCCCGCACCCCGAGCTGTTCGACCGTCAGCGGATTCTCATCCGCATCGACACTGTAGACGCGGGCCCGGCCGTCGAGTCCGACCGCGACCTTCTCGACGATCGGCGCGAGCAGCCGGCACGGTGCGCACCGGGTGGCCCAGACGTCCACCAGCACAGCACCGGATGCCGTCTGCGTTGCGAAGGTGGCGTCGGTCGCCACCAGCACTGCGCTCACAGTGGATGCGCTCACTCGGATGCACTCACGTCGGATGCACTCACGTCAGATCTCCTTCGATCGACAGCTCGATTCAGCCGTTGACCGTGACTGTACATCGGATCTGGATCTTTTGGTACCGTTCGGTTACATTGACCTCAGGCGAGATGTCATCCGCCGAACACACCCGAGAACCACCCGAGAACCGAGCACCACCCGAGAACCACGACCGGAACACCAGCACCTGAATGCGAGGGCGACGATGCCTTACCAACTCGACAGCGGTTTCACCCACAACATGATCGACCTCGACGACGTGCGGTTGCACTACGTGAGGGGCGGTTCGGGCCCCACGGTCGTGCTGCTGCACGGCTGGGGATCCACCTGGTACATGTGGCGCCGCGTCATGGCCTCCCTGGCCGAGAACTACACGGTGATCGTGCCCGATCTGCGCGGCATCGGCGACTCCGGCATGCCGCAGAAGCCCCTCACGGGTTACGACAAGGTCACGGTTGCCGGCGACATCCATCAGCTCGTCGAACGCCTCGGGCTCGGACCGGTGCACATCATCGGCCACGACCACGGCGCCGCGGTGGCCTACGCCTACTCGGCGACGTATCGCGACGAGGTGCGCAGTCTGGTGTTCTGCGAGATGGCGCTGATGGGTGTGGCGGGCGACAAGGGCATCGAGTACTTCATGGATCAGCGTGAAGAGCTCCGCCTGTGGCACCTGTCGTTCCACGCCGCGAACCACGTGGCCGAGATGCTCATCCACGGCAAGGAGCGCGAATATCTGCGCTGGTTCTATCGCATGCAGATCGTGAACGTCGACGCCATCGACGACGAGGACATCGACGTCTACGCCCGCAGCTACGCCGGGCCGGGCGGCCTGCGCCTGGAGTACTACCGGGCGTTCTACCAAGACGGCATCGACAACAAGCGGCTCGCGCAGCAGAAGCTGACCATTCCCGTGCTGGCGGTGGGTGGCGCGAACAGCATCCGCGATCTCTGCGTGAGTTCGATGGAGGCGGTGGCCGACGACGTCGAGGGCGTGGTGGTGCCGGAATGCGGGCACTGGCTGCCCGAGGAGCGGCCCGAGGCGTTCCTCGAGAACGTGACGGCGTTCTTGCAGCGGGTCTGAGTCGGGCGAGGGCGGGGCGCGCCCAGGTCGGGCCGCGCCGTGCCGTTTCGGCACGCCGTTTTGCGCCCGCCCGCCGCAACCTCCAGAGTATGAACATGATCGACGAGTCCGACCTCCCCGCCGCCGAATTCTGGGAAGACCTCTACCAGCAGCGCCCCCAGATCTGGAGCGGCCGAGCCAACCAGGCCCTCGTCGACATCGCCGAGAGCCTGCCGCCCCGGCGAGCCCTCGACCTCGGCAGCGGAGAGGGCGGCGACTCGATCTGGCTCGCCGAACACGGCTGGCAGGTCACCGGCATCGACATCTCGGCGACCGCCCTCGTGCGTGCTGCCGAGCATGCGGCCTCGCGGGGCGTGCCGGCCGAGCGCATCACCTGGCTGAAGCGCGATCTGGCCGACTGGCGACCGGATGCCGCCGACTCCTACGACCTCGTCAGCGCCTGCTTCTTGCATTCCCCCGTCGCCTTCCCGCGCGACGAGGTGCTGCGGCGGGCGGCCGAGGCGATCGCGCCCGGCGGATTGCTCCTGGTCGTCGGTCACGCTGCATTCCCGTCCTGGTCCACCACCCCCGCCCACGACCACCCGGCCCTGCCCACCGCCACCGAGGTCGCGGAATCCCTGCAACTCGATCCCACCTCTTGGACGATCGTGATCGCCGAAAACCGATCCCGCGACGCCACTGGCCCCGACGGACAACACGGCACCCTCGATGACGCCGTGCTGCTGGTGCGCCGCGACGTCTGAGCAGGTTCTCCGGTAGGAGGTGGTGCTCCGGCCTGTCAGCGGGTCTGCCGGCCAGTTCGGTCACCGGGCACCGACACGCGTACTCGCGCCGTCCGCTCGGGGCGCGTCCCAGGGTGGTTGCCAACGCAGACGTAGCGCGATGCCACGACCCACGAGTGAGGCGCGTCCCAGCATGGTCAATCACCGCACGGACGGAAACGCGCACACCCACCACCCACACACTGCGCGCCACAGCCTGGTCACCTCTCAGCCCGGTCACCCACAGCCCGGACCGAACGCGGACACCGACCGCGCACACCAGAGTGGTCCATCACGGCGCGGGCGGAACGCACGCACCCCCGCCGACCAGCGACACGCGTCCCAGGGTGGTCCAACAGCACGGACAGACACGCACACCTCCACCACCCACACGCAACCCCCGACCCAGCCCGGTCACCCAGCACAGACAGACGCACACACACCCACCACCCACACGCAATGCCCGACCCAGCCCGGTCACCCCAGCACAGACAGACACGCACACACCCACCACCCACACGCAATGCCCGACCCAGCCCGGTCACCCCAGCACGGACAAACGCGCACACACCCACCACCCACACGCAATGCCCGACCCAGCCCGGTCACCCCAGCACGGACAAACGCGCACACACCCACCACCCACACGCAATGCCCGACCCAGCCCGGTCACCCCAGCACGGACAAACGCGCACACACCCACCACCCACACGCAATGCCCGACCCAGCCCGGTCACCCCAGCACGGACAAACGCGCACACACCCACCACCCACACGCAATGCCCGACCCAGCCCGGTCACCCCAGCACGGACAGAACGCATACACACCGGCCACGAGCAATGCCCGTCCCAGCGCGGTCGGTCAACATCGGCTGGCACACCTGCGTAGGCGGCGACCTACAGCCGGCGTGGTTAGGTGAGCGTGGACTGACACGCACCCCGTCGCCCGCACGCACTGCCCGGTCTGTGATGGGTTGACGGCAGCGGGAGCGTGCGGGTTTCTTCGCGTGGGCGCGCCATGGCGCGGTGGGTGGCGGGGTGGTTTTCAGCGTGAGTGGCGTGCCGCGGTTAGGCGGCGGTGACTTCGGGAGGTGGGGGTTCCGGGGGTGGTGGTTCTGGGGTGGCGACGCCGGTTCGTGTCGGTATGGAGGTGGGAGCAGGGGAGGGTGCGGGCGTGGGCGTTGATGCGGATGCAGGCATCGTCGGGGTGGTGCCGGCGGGTGGGGTGGTTCGGGTGCGCCAGGTGTGGGCGGCGGTGATGGTTTCGGGGGTGAAGACGATT
>NZ_JANLCJ010000170.1 GCF_024979295.1 Herbiconiux daphne
CTAATGTTATATTTTATTCTGGCATTCATTGTCGGTTTGGTAGTGGGTCGCCTTTGGGCGACTTACGCTTATGCCAAAGCCTTTAATAATTATTTTGGATAAGATTATGATTACTCCAAATGAAGAACCAATCAAGAATATTATCCGTGAAGCCTTCCTGAATCATACGAATCGTGATTCTTCTCTCAGTGAAATCTCTGAAGAATTACTGGTGAGTCGTCAGAAAGCTAAACAACTGTTCTTCGCTTTCCTATGGAACGCTGATGAAAATCTTCTGACTCGTATGACGATTGAAGATGAACCGGTGTGGGTTCCCTAATGGCTGAAGTTTACTTCCTAGGTGATACTCATTTTGGGCATCACAATATCCTGAAGTATCGTCCTGAATTTAAGACGATTAAAGAGCACGATGATTTCATCATTAACAACATCAACAAAGTGGTTACTAAACGAGATAAGCTTATCCTCACTGGGGACATTTGCTTTAATCGTGAGTCTATGGATTGTCTACGCCGTATTCGTTGTCCTGCGATTCATGTGCTACTTGGCAACCATGACGACTACAATCTCGACTTCAGGAAGGAAGTAAATGGAGTCTGTTGGGTATCTGGAGACTTTAAGTATAAAGAGTTCTGGGTATCGCACATCCCACTTCATCCTGAAGAATTGAGAGGGAAGTTCAACATTCACGCTCACATGCACAGGAGTACGCTGAAAGATAAGAAGCGCTACTTCTCTACATCGTGTGAGCAGTTGGATTATACTCCCGTTAGTTTGCAAGAAATTCGTCGCCGTATGAAGATCAAGCAACCAAAAACATCAGACTGGGAAGGTTTGGTGGACAAAGTAAAAGGAGCTTTAGGTGTCAAAAGTAAAACTGGGACGCCAATCCCAAGAGCGGTTAGCAACAATAAAACCGGAGTTAAGAAAGGTCGTCGAAAAGTCATTTGAGAAAATGCCATTCGATGTGACAGTGTTGGAAGGAATTCGTTCTCACGACC
>NZ_JANLCJ010000171.1 GCF_024979295.1 Herbiconiux daphne
GTGACCGGGCTATTAATCAGGAAGAAAGTTTAACACGCCAACAGCAGCTACTTATTAATAATAAAGAAGCTGATACAAAAGCTACTAAAGTACAGGTAGAGAATAAGCGAGTTAACTATGATGCTATCTTAGGTGCTCACGAAAAGCGGCATGATAATATAGCTAATGGGGTTATGTAATATGGATGATTTGATTAATCAGATATTGCTAGCAGATGGATTAACTATAGATATTCTACTGTTAATCATTCTGTATAAGATTTGGGTAATTGAGAAAAGCCAAAAAGAAAAAAGCCCGGAGTAATCCGGGCCTATTCTGATTAAGCGGCTTTAACTGCTTTAGATTTGATTCTCTTTTCTTCCTTCTCTTTGATTTTATCATTGATGGCTTTTTTAGCCTCCTCAATCTCAGAATCAGAAAGAGCATTGATAGCGGAGATAAGTTTATTTTTAGCCTCAGTTACAGTAAGTTTATTGAAACTCAGCAGAGCATTAGCAATCAAATCAAGGTTAGTTTTCTTAGCCTTGCTTTCTACAATCTCAATTTTCGGGATTGGCTTGTAAGTAATCACGGTATCAACTGTAGTTGCATCGTAGTTAATAAGGGTGGCCCCTTCCTTACAAGATGATTCCAGCTTATCCAGATATTCACCCGCCGCTTTCTTTTGTTCGGCACTTACGGCAGAAAGTTTAATAACATTCTCCACATCATAAACGCCGTCTTTATTAATCAGAAACTTAAGGTTAGGGGCGGCAGCGCGGAAAATATCAACAGCCTTACTACGGTACTTAGGCAGAACAGCCAGCCCGTTAACGATGTTTTTGATAACGTCACAACCGCCACTATCAGCGGCTAATTCCGCTGTAGGTGTAGTGTTGTAGTAACGGCGGCAAGCAATGATAATCATTGCAAAGATAGCGTTACTAGCATTTTTGATAGAGCCAGCGGCTTTATTAATTTCGTTAGTAAATTCAGCAGCTTTAGCGGTTGCGGGATGA
>NZ_JANLCJ010000172.1 GCF_024979295.1 Herbiconiux daphne
TCCTTTTGGCTTTTGACACCAGACGTGGAAACCCTCTTCGGTTCTCCACCACTCGTTTTGGATTCTGAATTCTTTGACCATTGCCAAGAATAATTTTTCATGGATGTCATCAATGTCCACGACCATCATGTTGTCTTCGATCACTTTGCCGCAATCGGAAAATGATTTGTGCGTGTCGGATATTTCGCCATCACGTTTCTTGTACTTTTTACCCGCTTCATATTCAATGTATTCCGCCATATTACACCCACCTTTGGATTGTTTTTTCGGCTAGGTTTTTATAATAATTCATGTCGATCATCTGCGATAAGTTTTCGATGGAATCCAAATCGTCATTGTATACGATCATGTTGTCCGGTGCATCTTGAAACTTCACGCCGACCATGTCGTTTTCATTCCGGACTTTTTTGAGCAATACCCGTTCCGGATGATCCGCTTTACAAGCAAAAACGCGGTTGACTGTGTTGACGAAAATTCGTTGATCACCTTCAAATTGTGCCGTGCCGATAAAACCTTTGTCCGGTTCCTCTTCTTTTTTACGTTGGGTGTATAGAACCTTTTGAAATAGGATCGGACGATCCAAATTGTTCATGATGGTTCTGATTGGTGCGGTTCCATCTTTGATGTAATTGACGACACACAAATCCACGATCCCAAGGGATGTGTTGTTAGGATTGTATTTGCCTTCGTACTTCTTCAAATCTCCGCCCTTTGCCTTCATGGTACCATCTTTATGAATGCCAAGATAGTTGTTGACATCTTTTTGTGTCAGACGTTTTAAGTGATCTTCTTCCAAGACCAAATCAAAATCTTTTTCCCATTCTTTCCAAATGCGTTTGTAGCAATCAGGATCGTGCGGGTTGGTGGTGAATCCAATCCCATCGGTGTTTAGATTGACCAAGGTACATCCGGCTTCGTACAATCTGCGGGATAAGTCATACAAGGCAATTTGACCAAAGACACACACGCTATAAGATGCTTTAGGATTGTAAAGATT
>NZ_JANLCJ010000173.1 GCF_024979295.1 Herbiconiux daphne
AATAGCACACAGACGTGGACGCAAACCAGAGTGGCGGAAGTGGCGATATGACGCAGCCGTTTCACCGTAGTTACACAGGTTACGAACCAGGAACAGTGAAGTGATGATTTTATCAGCGGGGTGATCTTTAATGTGAGCACGTACAACCCCTGTTACAGGGTGAACTGTAATCACATTAGCCAGCCACGGCAAATCTTCGAACAAGAGTTTCATCTCATTCAAAAATTGACGATTGGCCAGTGCTTTAGACGAACCACTGACACTACCACCACGCCATTCACGGCAGTTCAGAAGATAGTTTTCTTCCTGCCAGATTGGGTGGATGTTATTGGCTGTATAGAATTGGATCAGACTCTGTTGAGACGGATCACGACTACACAGATTTCCGGAGTTTCCAAAACTCCATTGAGCGCCAGCCATCGAGCCGAAGCATACAGCTTCACGGCTCAGACGTTGGCCATCCTTGAAGATAACGTCGTATTTAACGCCCATTACTTCGATTGCTCCATGATCATTGGGACAAACTTTTCAACCATATCTTTATGAGTGATAAAGACACGGTCATTATTTTCCCGGATACCCACACCGAGTTCATCGGCTTTATTCAGCCGAGGGGATTGCTCCCAACCTTCAGTGAGAAGAGTGACGTTTGCCAGTTCTTTTTTGTATCCAGTACGTGGGCAGACAGGTGCGAGGTGGCCATCGTAATCACCATAACGGCCATAGCCATTCTCAGTATCACCGAACACACCTTGCCAGCAATCACCCAGCTTGCCTTTTACAGCAGCTACGAGATCACATACACGGGCAGCGCCAGGGAAGATAGTTTCATCGCCACCGAAGTTACGATAGAAACCTTCTTTGGATTTGTCCAGACCATTAACACGGTACGGATAAATCTGGGCGATAAGGAAAGCCAGAGAATGATCAACACCATCTTTGATGAGGCGAGTGAAAGAATTCTTCTGAGAAGAATAACAAATCACATTACGCAAC
>NZ_JANLCJ010000174.1 GCF_024979295.1 Herbiconiux daphne
ACTTTTTCTGGTAAAGGAGTAACCCCCTTGCTCCCACGTATCTGTTGAGTGTTTATTAGGTATTTCATTTCCTGTAACAGGGTCTGTTCCACCACTCCATTGATCATCTGGGTCAACTTTAGTAGGGTCTGGATACAAATCTTTTTGTTCTGGTCTATATGCTCCAATATTGGTGTTATTTACCGCACCATTATCAATAGCTGTCTGACTTGTCCTATCTGGAATTGGTTCATTTGAATCTTGATATCGATCTAATTTACCATCACCAACTGGAACTGCTATACCATTCACAATAGTAGTATCCCACGAAGGGTTAACATTGCCAACAACATCTTGGATGAATCTAACTAAATCTGAATCATCACTTTCCATATGACGTAAGCCAATATTATTATCAATGTATACCGGATTGGCAGGATCAATAGGTTTGCCACTACTATCCAGATACAAAGGATCGAGGCGTTTCTCTGGTGTTACTTTTATTTTATAACTAGCAGTTAATTTAGTATCAGTTGATGGAACTTCAGTTATAGTCGGGGGTGATGTTGAAGTATCTGTTACCACATCAACAATAGTAGCTTTCAACACAGCTTCCCCTTCACTTAATGCACGAAGATTCAAAGAATAATCTAAGTCTAAATCACTAGCTGTTATGTCAAATATATTTGTAGCACTAGATTCCCAGCGTATTTTCTGATTGGAGCCTAACTCTTCACCAGGTTTATATAACAAATTAATACGAAAGGATTTACCAACTGGTAAGGAATATATCGGTGAATCCAACAATATTTCTGTAGGTTTTGTTGGTACCGAAGAATCAATATTACCCCATGTACGAGTACCAACAGAAGGAGCTAGTATTTCATCCAACCACAAAGTATCTGGTAGATCAGTAAATGACCACTGATTAGTTACCCAATTCCATACGGCAGCTTTATCACAGGCATATTCTCCTTCTAAACCACTTGCTGATACGCTGTTTTGTCCAGTAGGAT
>NZ_JANLCJ010000175.1 GCF_024979295.1 Herbiconiux daphne
TTCCGGGATCTCTGGCTCTGGTTTAGCGTGTAACCCTTTTGCTGTGCTTCCCTTATGATGTTTCTCAATAACTGGCTTAACTACATTCTGAATATAATCATGCCCGTATTGTAACGCCTCATCTTGTGTTAGCTGCCCACTCTGTACGCCCTGATTAAGAGTTTCTAAATAGGTGTGGAAATCCTCGCTATACTCTTGTACAGCGGGATCTGATTCCAGATTAGAAATAAAGTTATCATGCTTTTCAGTGGTATAATCTTTAGCTAAATCAAACTTATCTAGCTTGATTGGGCTAATGGCTTGCTCCATTTGGCTAATGTGCTGCCCTTGATTATCTTGCTGGCTTTCGCCCTGTTCCTGTTGGCCCTGTGCTGTTGGTAGAGGCTGTGCAATCTGGTTACGCATACGCGCACTGTTACCGATGAAATGAGATAGCATCTGATCAGCGGTAGGCGATAGCTCCGGGGCTAACATTGTGTTTTGACTTTGAATAAACATATTAAATTAGCTCCTTACATGCTCTGACCAATAGATCCACCAATAGAAGCGCCTAAGCTGGCTCCCATTGGGCCACCGAAGAAACCACCCGCTACAGCACCTGCCGCACCCATAATGCCGCCCATCATACCGTTACCCTGTGCAGGTGTAACAGTTGTGGTATTACGTGTGCCTGTAGTGCCACTGTTAGCCAATGGGCCTAGAATTGGTGACATATATTGCAGACGGGCAAGGGCCGGGGATTGTAGTAATAGTTGATTCTGGCGACCAACATCAAGCATATATTGCTGCTGTTGCTGCTGAATTGAACCCACATTAATTGTATTCTGTAGATTCTGTAGATACTGCTGATTGTACTGATTCTGGTAAGCCATACCCTGATTATATGCGTTATAACCAGTGCTGATCTGACTCTGAGCAAGATTAGCAAGGCTTGAGGCTGTATTCTGCTGTAGTCCTAAGTAGGCTTGATAGCGTTGCTGTGCTGCG
>NZ_JANLCJ010000176.1 GCF_024979295.1 Herbiconiux daphne
ATGCTGAGGATGTGGCTGCTAAGGAAGGTGTACCATCTGCTGATATTCTTCATGCAGTGATGTCTCAGAAAGGTGGTATTGAAGCAACGTTCAAAGATGGTTTCGGGAAGGATGCAATTAAAGGCCGTGTTAACACTGCTGTTAAAGCATACAAAACCGAACGTCGCATTGCTGCTCAGAACAACCTGAAAGAAGCTAGTGAGTTTATCCAGAAACGTTTAGGTGAAGCTAAGGTTCCTAAGTCTCGTGAAGAACGTAATGAAAATATTCGTTTCAACATGAAGGCAAATGATGTTCCTGACGAAGTAATCAAAGAAGCATTTTCTCGTGCTCGCGCGCGTACTAACAGTGAAGATGTCACTGCTCGTGAAGTTGCTAACCATGCGAAAATGATTCTCCGTGAGAAGACTAAAATCGGTGAAGCTAAGAGACCTGAGAATAACCCTGAACACATCGAGCATTCCCGTAAAGCCCTTAAAGAGCATATTAAGAGTTTGGATGTTGACCCAATTACCAAGAATAAACTGAATCGTGTAATTAGTAACTTCACTACTTCTAAGACTGGTAAACGTGGTGCTCTATCTGCTGAAGAAAGTGCAGATGCAATTGCAGCAATTCATCATGAGATTGAAACACGTCACAAAGAAGCGCAGGAATTGATTAAGAAATATCCGAAAGGTTCCGAAGCATCTAAACGTGCATTTGAGAAAGCTCAGAAAATTGAAGAGGCCATTAAGCAGTCTAAACAGACTGTAGGCGCTTTGAAGGATGGACTTGAACAAGCACGTCAGACTCAGGAGAAAGTTGAACAGCAGGCCGCACAGGAAGCACAACAGGCTAAGTTGGATGCATCTCATATCCGCGACCAAGAACAGCGTATTGATCGTGCTGTTAAGGAAGAGGAACTGAAGGAAGAGAAAGCTCGTTCTGAGATTAGAAATGATCTCGAGGAGACTCTGAAAGAACGTGGCACTGATGAAATCAAA
>NZ_JANLCJ010000177.1 GCF_024979295.1 Herbiconiux daphne
CCATTCTTATTATACAGTTCTTTAGCCTGTTTAAGAATTTCTTGTAGTTGACCTTGGGCTGGTTTCCATGGATCGGCTTTTTGGACGGTAGTGGTCCCGCCACCACCGCCTCCTTTCTCTGGAAACATCGGCTCTTCACCGCGGATTTTACGCGCTAATGAAAAAATATGTAGAGACATCGATGTACTCCTTAAGTAAAATTTTACACTAGTATATATGGTGTAAACGGTATTTTATTTACGCCCTACTAGATGGTTGACAAATCAACTGAACACGAACAGTTCATCAAATACTACGTTTGCTGTACCAGTATAATTAACAATACCACCAAACATCTTAATAGGAGCAGGAAATGTTGTAGTGGATGGAATTATCTGAGTCAGGATCTGAGGTATCGTATTATTAACTACATGCCAGTTAGATATCATAATCCTGCCATAAGGTTTACTTAATGTAGTGAAACCAGGTGGATGTTTTTTCAGTGTAAGGATAGTTGCATCCACAGTGGTTAATGCTGGGTTTAAATGAATATTTCCTCTCAATTCTATTGAGTTTACACCCATCTTCATAAAAGCTTCCCCAGTTGCGATTGTAGCACCAGCAGGTAAACTAAAATATTCAGCAAACAAAGGATCTGTATGTGGAATCCATTTATTTAATTTATCAGCATATGCTTCAGCGGCTTTCACCGAATCATCGACATACTCTTTGGTAGTTAAATCTGTATCAGCAACAGGAGTAATACCTTTTACAACTCCAGTGAAAGAAGCAGCACCATCAACATTCAAATCACCTTTCAGTTCAACACTCTTAGCAGTGATTGGTAATGGATTAGATCCTACGTCAATGTGATCAAACCCACCAGCATTCACTGTCATAGTAAGTTGCTTAGTTTGAATTAACCAAACACCACGAACAGAGTTTGGACGGACTTCAGTTGTAGAATTTCTACCATAAACACCAGTTGTACCATCACCATTT
>NZ_JANLCJ010000178.1 GCF_024979295.1 Herbiconiux daphne
AGATCTTCCAGCTGACCCTGAGCAAAGCGCAGCGCTACGCAGAAGTTATTTTTATAACGCTGCCAGCCACTGCACTTGAACAGTACGCGCTCATAGAACACATACGCCAGGATCATTTTCTTAACTTGTGCTGCTGTCATATCACGAACATCAACGTGAACGTGAGTTGAACAGCGCCAAGTATCGTCCGGATTATTACCGAACAAGAAGCCGTCGATTTCGACTGCCGCATTGTACAGATCTACACCACCCCACGGATGGGAGCAAACAAACTCCATACCATTGTTGCGGAGAGAACCATCATTTTTCGCTGTCCAGTAGCGGAATGACGGGTGTTCAATTGCCAGATTCTCCAGCTCAATTTCAACACCAGCCAAGTGTGTCCCTACAATTAACGGATGCTTTTCGATAGACGGGTAGTTAACACGCATACCGAAAGTTGAGGCAACTGTTGTCATTGTAGAAGTTTCCGGAATGTTACCAAAGAAAGTTTGAGTAGATTCAGGTTCACGGATACGCGTCCCACCTGAACGACCAACTGAACGACTAGCACGAGCTATCACTTCGCCCATCGACTGAGGACGACCACCTGGAGTACCTGGACGTGCGTTACTGCCACCATTCTGAACCCACATACTACGCTGATTACGGCATAAA
This sequence comes from Herbiconiux daphne, assembly GCF_024979295.1. GTDB lineage: Bacteria > Actinomycetota > Actinomycetes > Actinomycetales > Microbacteriaceae > Herbiconiux > Herbiconiux daphnes. The sequence continues at coordinate 658 of NZ_JANLCJ010000178.1, forward strand.
TCTCGAAGCAGCTCTTGATATCCACTGAGATTGGCGTCGCTCAACTGCTGACCTGGAACTCCGAAGTGGTTGGAAACCATCATACGAAAGTGGCGAATCGCAGTTGTATCAGACTCGTGCTCGATCATATAGTCAGTTGGTGGTTCTTCGACAGGCATTGGAACAGGTTCGAAACCCATTTCCTCTTGCTCAGTTTGAGCTTGAAGACCATAGGTTTCATCCTCTGCTATCTGGGTCAACATAGGATGACTATGCTGACCTGCCATCCGCGCCAAATCTGCTGGATGGATAGCACGTCGTTCTTCAGCTTCACGTTCTTCACG
>NZ_JANLCJ010000179.1 GCF_024979295.1 Herbiconiux daphne
CAATGTTTTGAACTGTAGCAGGAACACCACCTTGAGTGAATTTCTGAAACTCAGGTCTTTTAAGATAGTTAGCACCTTCTGCCGCCAATGGTAATTTACCACTGAGCATTTGACGAGCACCACCAGTACCTTGGTTATATCCAAGAAGAGCTTTAGAGGCATCACCTCCAAACGCTTTTAGGTTCTGCGCTAAATAGCGAGCACCCATATCAATATTCTTTGCAGGGTCAAGACGGTCGTTAGCATCGTAACCATAGTCTTTAGCTAAGGCACGAGATACTTGCATCAGCCCTACTGGGCCTGTTCCAGATGCAGCAGCGGGGTTCCCACCTGACTCAACCTGAATAACAGATTGGATCAGTTCTGGGTCAACCCCGTATTTTTTAGCAGCGTTCTGAATTAGGGCACCATAGTTAACTGCTTTAATAGTCATTATGGATATCCTTGTTTGTGATCACGTATGTATATAGCAACATCCGTGGATCTGGTAGTGCCATTAGAAATAGTTAGCGGCGTCAATAACAGGAAGTTGAATACTGATTGTATAATCATTAGGGGGAGCATAGTGATCCGTGTACTTATAATTCATCCCAGCATTGTTTCCTGTAGCGGCCCATAATTTATTACCGGACATCCTCATTCCTGCAATCATGATCGTACTCCAACCACCACCACTTTCTCCACGTACACCTAACCTACACAGAGGTACCATCATTTTACTTACACCTGCTGGTGCAGCAGTAGGATTAGCACTTGTAGTGATCATTCCTTTATACATGAAAGGAGCACGTGCAGTAGAAAAAGTGCATGTACCTTTTGCATTGTAAATAGTAAGACCACCATTATGAGGTTGAGCAGGATATCCTGTAATAAAAATGGCTATTTGCACATTAGTAATATTGACCTGTTGAGTATCTCCCCCACGAACATTACTGTGAGCAGTAAGAGTAGTACCATCCCAATCTAAAGTGAAAGTGT
>NZ_JANLCJ010000018.1 GCF_024979295.1 Herbiconiux daphne
AAATTCTTTCAAATTTATTCCCAAGGTCTTCTGGTCCATACTGAAATAAAATTCCTTTATCACCTAGGACTGAACCTTGTCTTACCATTTCACCAAGTGTTGAACGTGAACCTGTTTGTTCATAATTTTCTAATAAACTTTGAGAAGATGAATGAAATGATTCCACTATTGAACCAAATTGGAAATTCTTCATTCCGGTTCTAACACCATGGAATACACCCAAACCTGAACCAATAAAAGACGCCATAGAAGCTGATGAAAATTTTTCATCACCAGAGGCAATGTTAGAAGCTGTTTCAGCTGTTTGTCAAATACCTGTTGCAATAGGACCAACCACTGGTACAAATGATACACCAATCTTACCAACGGTCTTTCATGCTTCAGCATCACCTGTAAAAAGTGCTTTTTCAAGCTCACCAGTTACAATTGATTTAGCAAGTTCATAAGTACCAACGGCAATGTTTTTAATTCAACCAATTGGGTTTCATCATTCATCTAATCAACTTGTTTCCTCAGCTCTTTTTAGTGCACCAAGTCTACCAACTTCACTTGATGGAAGTGGTGCCATTGTATTTATTATAGTACCATATGATATTGGCATAGGCACCTCCTGTCATTTACCTTATTATATAACAAAAAACAGCCAAATGGCTGTCTTAAGAAAGTTATTAAAGGTCTTTTCCTTTTTTCATTGCTGTTCCAAATCCTGTTTTTGATGTTTTTACAATCACTCTTGATTTGTCTACAACTCCGGCAACATCATAGAAAGTATTTCCTACAAATCTTGTGTCTGCAATTGTTTGGTCAATTGGAGTTTCATTTGCTGCTTCAAAGTATAGTGACTCAACGTCTAGCGCAATGTAACCTACTTTGTTTGCTAGTGAAACTGGTGTAGTTGCTCCATCTTTGTAAGTTTTAGCTAGGTTAATGTCTTCTAGTACTGGAATACCGTTGTATGAGAACTTAGATGTTAATCCTGTTCCAAAGATTGGTGCTTCATTTTGGAATTGTGTTCCAACCACTCTAGATAATAGTTTAACTAGTCTTGGGTGCATTACAAGCACAATGTTTTGTGTACCGTGTTTGAAAGCATCTGATGTAGTTTGAAGTTTTAGAACGTCTTCATCAATTTCATCAAGTCATTGAATTGGTTGGATTGATGTGTCATCAAATTCTGTTGCAGCAACTGAACCAATAGCTAATTGCACTAGTTCTTCAGCTCTTTCAAGAGCCATTGCTCTAACGTCTGATGCAATTCTGTCAGCGTCAGCATCACCAATTGAGTTTACGTCAAATTCTTCATTAACAGCTTTTTTAAGACCAATAGCCTTTTTGATACCTGTGAAGATTTCAACTGTATCTCAGTCAAGTGCTGAGAATGAGTCAAGGATTGCAAGTGCTGATGTAGTTGTGTTAGTGTTAGCATTTGCTACATCTTTAACTGCTGCTCTTTTCAGTCTTTGTACGTTGTATTTTGCTGTAGCAGCTCCACCGTTTGATTTTAGAACAGGTGATAGTTGTACAGTCTTGTTTGTTGCAGCTAGCAATGGTAGCGCAAGGGTTGCATCAGCATAAACGGTTTCTTTTGCTGTTGCGTAAATTTCATTGAATTTCTTTGCCATTTTTTGTGGTCTCCTTAAAGTTTTTTAGTTAAATTTGGTGTTTCTTTTTTCTCAGCAACAGGAATTTTCTTCTCTGTCTTAACACCGGCTGGGTCTGTTGTTGGGGTTTTACCAAGAAATGCGTTGGCTTCAATTGTTTTCTTAATTTTCTCAACTGCAAGTTCTGGTGTGTCTTCTTCAGTAAGGTCAGACAACTTGATTGCTGCTTCCAATTTGGACTCATCTGTAAGGTCTTTTGCAAGTCCTCTAATCTTGTTGTTCTTTGCTTCTGATGTAATTTTAGACGCTTCTGAAATCTTACTTTCATAATCAGTCTTCAATTTATTTACCGCGGTATCCCTGATGACGTTAACTTCATTAGAGATGGATGCTGATTCCTCAGCTGTAATTTTATTATCTTTTACTAAAGATTCTAGAATTTCTTTCAATGTTGGCATTGGTATGCTCCTCCGGCCTTCTTACAGGCTTCAACAGCTTCTTACAACTGTTTCAAGTATATTATATGGCAAGAATGGTTTATATGGCTAAAAAAACAATCTCAGCCTTAGGCAAAGATTATTCTTTGTATTACCATTGAGTCATCATCTTGAGAAAATAACTTAATTGTTAGTGGTGGAATTCCATCAAATATAATATTGATGCTATCAGCCCATAAGAGCGTAATATCAATTTCTTCAAGGAAATTCAGTGTAGTATCATACTCATCTTTACAGATAATTATTTCATCACCTGTTGAAGCGGTAGAACTTTGCACTATCAATTTGTTGAATTCACGTTTTCAAGTGAACTTGTCAAATAGTTTTTTTCTTTCCAATTCTGTTTCAAAGTCAAATGCTTGCTGACCCGTTACTGTATAAGTAACCTCATATTTTTGGAATTTCAATGAGAATGTATCATTAACGCGTGATGGGTTAGCATAAACTAAGTTAAACATCAAAAGGTCTGAGTTTCCTGGGTTTCTAAAGTAAGCATAAGCAGCTGATTCAGTAAAAAATGTCATATCTTTAGTTGTGCCGTTAGCACCGCTATTCATATTAAACATTGTGTTTAATCATTGGGTCATCATAGCACTTGTTATTGGTCCTCTATTACCAGCAGCTTGACCATAGTAATATTCTGGATCTCCATAAGTAGCGTTAATAATACCTTTCATTGTATTGAATGCTTTTGCACCATCTTTACCATTTCTGTATTGTCTACTTAGACCTGTTCTGTCATCACCTCCAGAACTTTCAAAACCTGAGTTAACATCATTTGGTCAGTAGAAGTAATCCATGATTCTATGTACAACATTTTCAGTAATAATAGTTGGATTTGTAAGACCGGAAGTAATGATTATCTTACTTGGGTCAATACCTTGTCTTGCAATATCAGCAATGATTGCCGCTCTTGCTTCATTTTCATTCAATATTGTACCTGGGTTTGTTGTATAGGTTCATTTGTTTTGTGTCTTTGTACCAGAACTTAATGTTGATGGTGAAACAGTATTTAGATAAAACTTTTCAATTACTTCTTGGTCAGTTGAAGGAATGTATCAATTGTACATCAAGTAATCTGAAGTGTTTGTGGCAATATCACCAGGCAATGGTAATTTGTTCATTGCTTGAAGGTAATCACTTGGTTGCGGAATAGTTAATTGTCTATCAGTTTGAATAAGCTGCATTGTTGACATTTCAAAGTCTTTTTTAACTGTGAATTTCTTGCCAGCAAAATCAATGTCAAATCATCTTGAATCAATACGGAATTTAATGTCATTAAGCTCATATGTTTTATTGGCACTGTTGTTTGTAAATTGAATTGGAGTACTTGCTGATGGTGTTAGAAATCAAGGTAAATAAACTTGGTTAAAGGCATTTTGCCCTTGTCCAATTGTATAAGTTGAATTGATATATCTTGATAAGGCACACATAATCTGCTTCATAACTTTAACTTTGATTGTGTTTTCATCAGTTGGGTTATCACGTAGGTATTTTTCAAAGATACCATCAATAACCGCTTGTGGTTGCTTACCTTCAATTGAAACTGGGTTAAGTCCAGTTGTGCCAATAAGTCAATCAGGTCTTAAATCACCAGCTTTAGCAGTAGCTTGTTGTCCTGATGGAGGTGAAACCTCATGGTCTGATTGCTTAAATCTTTCACATTGCGCAAAAGAAGAAGAATATAAGTTGGACACAAGAATCATATCTTTAATGACGTTTATTTCTTTTGGTGTCATTACAATACCTGGAATAGCATTTTGTGTAGCTGATAAAGTATTTAAATCATTTAAACTCTTCCCACCATTTGTATCAAAAATGAATTCACGTGCAATAAACATTGGCATAGCAACGTTATAGTCAAATCAATCTAAGAATAGAGTTGTTTTATCTTGTATATCAACGCAAGTTGCTTTTACAGGGATAAAGTACTTATCTGTAGAAACGTTGATTATTTCATTGTTTCCATTTACATTTCCACGCACCTTAACATTGTTAAATAATGAAAGTTTAGGAATTTGAATACCAAAGTTACCAGCTTGATATGTTGGCAATGAACCAATACCTGAAAACTTACCTGTTGCTTTATCTTCAACGGCATAGTTTACAAATTTAATTCTTGCGTTTTGTACAGAAGCAATATAACCATTTATGTTTGAAAGTGAAGCAAGTGTCATTTTACCTTGAGTAAGATTAACTGATTGAACGTCAAGATTACCTGAGTCTTGAATTGCGTCAATTACAAACACTTCTTGGTTTTCATCTTCAAAATCAGCAATGTTCAAAGGTCTTTTTAAAGTTGCAATAAGTGGTTCTGGAATTAAACTTGTTTTAAAGTCATTTGTAAGAATTACAACATTACTTTCATATTTAAATTCAACACCATAGATAGAAGTTGCTTGAGAAATGTCAAGAACACCATCAGCGTTCATTATTCCTAAAGCTTCAAAGTAGTAAGCTGAATTATCAGCATCAAATTTTAGCTCCATATCATGTGAGGCAGAGTTCACAAATGGGTCTTGTGAAATAGAAACAACTGAGATAGTGTTTGGTTGAATAAACACTTTGTCTTTCTTTCAGTTGACCATCTTATAAGGATAGACACGCAAAACATTTTCAGGCATCACATCCTGAATAAATGTCTTGTTAATATCTAAATTTGGACTGTATTTGATTTCATTTGCCATAGTTACTCTCCTTGTACCTTACCGGTTGCCACTATTTCAGGTGATTGGGTACCTTTTCTGAGTGATTCAGCCTCTGCAATGTTCTTTTCAGCTATTCCAAGTGATTGTTCAGCTCTTGCCTTTACATCATCTCTTGCGGCACGCAGCATATCAATTCTGATTTGTTCAAATTCTGACATATTGATTTCAAATGTGATTTCAGTACCTGTCATATCAGCATAAATTACCGCTAATTTGTCAAGTTGTTTTTGCCTAAATAGTAGTTTTGCTTGCATATATTCAAATGCTTGTTGGTTGTATCTGGCAATAGAAGTGTCAGAAGGTGCCTGTGATTGATGAGCGTGGTCTCTGAATTGGTGTGAATACAACAGGATTTTACCTTCAAAGAATGAAGTAAGTTGCTGTAAAGCTGATAATGTCTCAGTACCAACTGAAACAGGTGCCAATGCGTTAGCAAGTTTTCCATCAGCATCTGATGTGTCAATGAATGACTGTCCATTAGCAACAATCTTATTTTCCATTGTCTTGGCATCTTGAACTGAGTTAAATGATGTGTTATTTAGGAATAGAACCTTGACTTTCTCTCAAGTTGAAGGGATTTTGTCAAAGAATGAGCCCATTTGGTCAAGCATAGGATGAATTTCCTTAGGAATATCAGGTAAATCAAGAGCATTATTGTGGAAAAGCATAGCAGGAATGTATGACATTTTGTAATCAACCTCAGACCCTTCCACAACATATGTGGTATTGTTGACAACATATTCTTCAGTTTTGACAACATTTCCACCAACTAGTCTAAAACAGATGTTAATTGGGTACTCTTTGTCCCTAACAGTGGCAACGGCATCAGTTGAAAGTATCAATTCAACTAATCTACCCGCAACTTTTGTGTAATCAACTACGTTTTCAGGCTCTAAAAGCACTTTTTCAGCAAATTTATAGGCTACAATAGCAAAACCATCACCTTTAAGTGATAACTTTTTACCTAATTTTTTATATTTTTCAATGAAACCTTGTGCTTCAAGCTCAGCAGAAGCCACACCTGACATTGCTATGTCATCAAATTTTAGGACAGAATCCTCAGCAATATAGTTAAGAAATGCATCCTTAACTTGTAGATTGCCATCTAATTTTCCTGTTAGTAATTGTTCAAATCAATTCATAGTTTAATCTCCTATCATTCTTCCATAGTACCAAATTCTTCATAAGGTTTAACATTATGCACAATTGCTCTAATAAAGTACAGTGCATATTCCCAAGAGTTTATGAAGTCATAGTCCTTTTCAAACCTTCCCTTTTCATTTCTCTGGGTCTGTCCTTCAGCAATGAAAGATTTCCTTAAATCAGACATCAGCTGTGTGTTTGCTTGGTCAATGATGATGACATTCATGTCAAATGCGGTATTTGTTCAGGTCTGCCTATGCATTATGTCCCATGAACCATGCTTTTGGGCAAGGAAGAAGACATAATCAGTAGCAATAGACATAGTTTTCTTATTTAAGATACTAATATAGTGTCTAAAATTATCATCAATTGATACCTTTATTTTACCAACAAAGTTCCTTATATGGCTTGTTGATTCCTTATAGGCTCTCATCACGCTTTCCATAGCAACTATCATTTGGTCTGAAAGGGCATCAATACGCTCACCAGCATCACCAACACCAGAAGTAGGGATAACTACCTGCGGTAGGGTCAGGATATTCATAATGATTTTGCCTGACGGCAATTGCCTTTTTGCCAATACGGTAGGCGTTAGCACCAATCTACGTCTGTGGTCAATGTCCCATCCCATAAATAAATCTGAAACCTCTGTTGATTTTTTCAATAGGGCATATGTATCAGCAGTTTCCAACTTCTCAGTGTTGTATGTTTTGGCATTCCCGCCATCACCATCAAATTTAAGCCCTAGGATAGCCGCAAGCTCAAATGAGTTGTTTGAGTTCATTGCGTTCATTGCACGTGCGTAAATGGTCCCATTGTTCTTTCTGAGGTGGTTCTCAAAGTGTTTCTTGATGATACCAAGTTTCTTGTAAATCTCATGCTCAATGTCAATCTGGTCAAACTTTTTCTCAAGGTCAGCAAGAGTATGTATGTCAAGGTCATAGCACGTCTTGTCAATGATTCTGGCAACAGGATTGGCAAACTTGGTTGTACGCTCAATTGCTCTTGACAGCTTCTGGTCAACCATAACCATTGTATGATTGTTGAAAAGGTCTTGTTTTACATAATTAAGGAAGTCTTCCTCTGGGAAGACAGATTCAGCATAGACAATCAGTGGATGGTCATCCCATGGGTTCATTGTGTAGTAGTACTTGGTAGTATCAACCTCAACGCCATATAGGGCCATGTAGTCATCATTCTGTCTGGAAATGGAATCCTTGATGGCATCAATTGAGTTTCAGAACTCTTCCGCATCAGGAACACCATTCTTGTCATTCATTTCAACCGGCTCCTCAAATATTACAAATGGGAAGAAACCGTTGTTGTATGCTGAAATACCGGCAACTGAGGCATAATCCTCAAATGACAGGTACTCAATCTTCTGGTTCTGCGTCTTCATCTTGTTCTTCATACGGTAGGTTTCAGACTGACCTTTCTCATAGTCAGGAATGGTGAACCCTTTAAGCTTGATTTTACCGGCAGTGTTGGAGAATAAGTCATGCAGCCTTGCTGCGGCATTGGTCTTGTACTTCTTGAAAGCAAGCCCATTGGCCCTGTAGTTTGTCTCCATATAGGAAAGCATACGCACTGAGCCCTTAAGTGATTTGCCTCCGCCCTTGGCACCAATGCAGATAATATCTGAAACAGGCAAGTTGAGCACATCAATCTGCTCCTGGGTCAAGATGTTGATTTCATCATCAAAACCAAAAGGCTTTTTAGGAGAAGCAGGCTTGGCAGCCTTTGCACCTTTAGTTATCTCTTTTTTTGCCACTATATCCAAAATTGGTTTGTCCGCCATAGAGCCTCCGTTCAATCAAATCAATGATTATACAACAATTATATGAGAAAAGAGCCTCAGACGGCTCCTAAATGCGTGA
>NZ_JANLCJ010000180.1 GCF_024979295.1 Herbiconiux daphne
TGGACAATGATTCCGCAGGTGAAGATGCACTGGCAAAAGGGCGAGCTTTGTATCCTCATGCAAAGTTTGCTCGTATTCCGAAAGGAACTTTTCAATTCAACGGGAATGACAAGGAAATTAAAGATGCGAATGACATGCTCTTAGCTGGGCGTGGTCAGGAACTCTTTAACAACTTGAAATTCTCAGCGAAACGAGAATCTCCAGCAGGAGCAGTAACTGTATTCGATTGCCTTGATGATGCTCTTCGTAAGGCTGAGTGGGGTATTCCATATCCGTGGAAGACTCTTAACGACATGACCTTCGGTATTCGTTGGGGTGAAATGGTAGCGATCGGTGGTGGTGTAGGTGGTGGTAAAACATTGCTTGCTCATGAACTGGTGGCTTGGCTCTGTCTTAATCAGGGCTTTAATGGTGGTGGATTCTTCTTAGAAGAAAAAGTAGGTATGTCAGTGAAGAACATCGCTGGTAAATCTGCTTCAATCCCTTTCCACCGTCCAGATGTTGAATACGACGATGATATCTTGAGGAATGAAGCTCTGCGGTATGCGGATAAATTCTTCCTCTATGATAACTTCGGTCAGAACGATTGGTCTGATATTCGTCAGGTTATTCGTTTCTGGGTTGTTGAGAATCAATGTAAATTCATTATTCTCGATAACATCACTGCTCTTGTTTCCCATCTAACTCCTTCTGAAATCAACACTGAAATCAGTAAGATTGCTTCTGAACTTGCTGGTATGTGTCAGGAACTGAATTTCACTGCATTCGTGCTATCGCATTTGAATGCTCCATCAGGCGGCGCTTCCCACGAGGAAGGCGGTCAGGTGAAAGAGGTTCAGTTCACTGGTTCACGTTCTCTTATGCGTTGGTGTCAATGTATTATTGGCTTTGAACGTAATAAGCAAGCGGAGGGTGAGGGTAAAAACCTCTCAATTATCCGACTCTTGAAAGAGCGTAACTACGGTCAAACTGGTGTAT
>NZ_JANLCJ010000181.1 GCF_024979295.1 Herbiconiux daphne
TGGTTTCTCAGTACGTTACAACTACTACAACGACAACTACTACTACAACTACTATTTGAACTACTACCACCTCAACTACTACGACTTCTACAACGACTAGTACCACGGTGGCACCCACAACAAGTACTACAACTACTAGTACCACTACGACAACATCAACTACTATACCAGTACCTACTCCATCAGGCTTGACAGCAACAACGTCACCTGGTAATGTAGATTTATCTAATGGTCATTTCATATGGCCTGCAGTTCCTGGTGCTACAGATTATTTGGTTCGTTTGAATAATGATACTAATAAAGCTGATATACTTGTGTGGACTTCAAATGTAGAACTTACAGCTGGAGTATTAGTCGACATTCCACATGCCGGTAACAAATGGTTCATTACTATTGCAGCTATCAACAATAATGGAGTTACCATGACTCAATCTATTGCTGAAAGTATGTTTAATAATAGTGAACTTCACTTTGGAGCCGCATTGGAATTCGATAGCCCACCAGCACCAACTACTACAACGACGTCGACTACGACCACTACTACAGTGGCACCGTAGTTTAAATTATTGATCTGGCTGATAAAACAGGAGGAAAATCAAAATGATTAAAAAAACAGTACCTTATGTGGACTATAACGGCAATAGTAAGACTTTCACAGCTTACTTCCATATGAATAAACGTGAACTTGTTAGATTCTCTGCACCATTTGGTGGAAGCCCTGATAAGCTTCAAGCATATATCAACAAAATTGTTAATAAAGATGATTTAACAGAACTTGTTGATTTCGTTGAAAAGATTATCTTGGATTCTTACGGTATTAAATCCGAAGATGGTTCTAAATTTGAAAAGTCACCAGCTATTCGTGAAGAGTATTCTAACTCAGAACCTTACGCTGAGTTGTTTGCACAATTGATGCAAGATCCGAATGAAGCTAATAACTTCTTCACTAGCATCGTTGGTGCAGCTCAGGCAGAAC
>NZ_JANLCJ010000182.1 GCF_024979295.1 Herbiconiux daphne
CAATAATCAAGAGGATTTGAATGATGAACAAAGACAGCGCGAATCTGATAATCAGGATAATAGCGAAAATAGCGGAAATGATTCTGAATCGGAAAAACAAGTAGCCGATTTGCAAGCCGTTATTGACGACCCCGAAACCAGCGAGGCAGATAAACAGGCCGCGCAGGAATTGTTAAACGAAATTAAGAGTAAGGAATAACTATGGAAACGCTGGTCAACCTTAAAACGTGGTTGGCTGGCGGTAGTATTTTTACCGCCATTCAGACCGCCGAAAATTTCCCGTTCTTCGCTGATACCCCGCCAGCGGAATTAGACCAGATGTTAAGCCTAACCTATGGGCAACGTCTGGTAACTAGCGCATTTAATAACTTTGATATTAATGTAGCTGGTAAATTCATTACTAAATTATATGGTGAAAAATGGAATGCTCTTATTGAGTTCAATATTTCACCTCCAGATTTAGGGGCTAAATCCGTTACTAAAACTACTGGGAACCAAAATACAGTAGGCACTAAAAACGATGTTTCTAATTCTGAAAATAAAGTTTCCGCTTTTAATAGCGATACTTTAATCACTGATACAGGGGCGCATAATGCACTAGACGAAAATACCACTCAAGATATTACGCGGGATTCGTCAGTTTCGGTTATCGATTGGCAGACCGCATTTAATAACTTGTCATTGTCGGAAAGAACTAATATAATCAGTGTAGTTCTTAAAGATGTGGCAACGTATTTAACTGTTTCGGTTTACTGTTAAGCCGGATATAAGAGGAAATAAACATGAAGGTTACTCAGCTTTATACCCTGATTAATAACGTCACCAAAGAAATTTTGGGTGAAACCGCCGTTGTAAATGAAGATTTATCCAACGTTGTTGATATTGGTAAATCTATTTTCGACCAGACCAGCGTTGATAATTACGTCAAAAAGCTGGTAAACCATATCGGGAAAGTAATTTTCCAAGACCGCGTTTA
>NZ_JANLCJ010000183.1 GCF_024979295.1 Herbiconiux daphne
ATAGCCATTTGCACGACGTTTAACCTGAACGTAAGTGATCACACCTTTGAAGATGTGAACACGCCATTCACGGCGCTGACCAGTGATCGCTTTGGTGTACAGCGGGTTCTGAGGCAGTACAGGAACACTGCCGTCTTCACCACGTTGATGAACAGTGATACCTTCACCAGAGTGTCCGGTGAGGGTTGCACGAGCATAAACCGTATCACCGGCTTCCAACCACTGTTGAGCGGCTGAACGTGTAGTAGTCCACGGAACAGTGCTTACGCCCCCTTGTTCCATACGGGTTAACGCAGTGACTTTATTGGCAGCATTATTCAGTGCCGATTGAGGGTTCAGCACTACTGCCTGACCGAACACTTGAGATGGAGCAGAACGGTTGCCATAGTTAACGATAACGTCAGTGCTACGACCACGGAAATTCGAGTTTTCAAACTTGATCATACGTGGAGCTACACGAGCATCACCTTGATACGCAGAAACTAACGCATCACGCAGGACTCGACAAGAGTCAGATGCAGCGTAAGGTAACACACCTAAACGAAGTGTCATCGTAATTTTTCCTTTATTTTCTGGATTTTACTAAGAGACGTCTGGATTTCTGATTCAAGTTCCCAATACGTCTCGAAGGAGTTCTTTTCGGTTAATTCACTAGGAGCGTCAAACAAGCCAAAGGCAAACATCCAATGCTGCCTTTGATTGTCTATGCAACGTTTGACTCGCGCTTGATGGTACGCTAAGTCAATATTAAGCTGGCTGACTTCCGCCGTTGTTGCCGACATTAATGCCATTCTCCTTGACGAAGTAAGCTAAGACCATATGAATTACCATCGGGAATGGAATCTCCACTGTGGCATTCATTTTCTTAGACAAACCATCGACTAAGAAACGTTGAGACGCACGAAGATTATCACACCCTAAATTAGACATAGGGATCTTACGAATAACAGCTACATCATCCAGTAGCAACTTTC
>NZ_JANLCJ010000184.1 GCF_024979295.1 Herbiconiux daphne
CCAGAATCTGTTACAATTCTCCTTCAATTTAGGCGTGACGCAACACAATCTGCATCAGGTAAAAATGCTAATGGTAAAGAACCTGTTATATTTTCATTGACATTAGGTGATTTGAAATCATTGGCTGAGGCAACCTCACCTATGGGTTATTACTTAGATAACTTTGCAAGAAGTAGGGGTGGGCGTTCACCACTTGATGATTTAGGTCTTGGTGATAATATAACAAATATCCTTGGATACCTTCCAATTGGTAAGATAAACCAGATAGTTGGTCTTGCTGCTATAGCAAAGAAATTTGGAACAAAGGTTGGTGGTGGTAAGGCTGTATGGTCACAAACTGATAAATACCTTGAAAAAGTGTCTGAATTATTTGTGGAAGAAGTTAAAAAGGAAGGTTATAAGTTTGCAGGACACATAATTGGCGGACATAATGCCATAGCGTCTTCAATGGTCAGAAGTTTCACCCGTGGGTTGGTTGGTGGAAGTGTTGGTGATGCATTCAAGACTGCTGCAAGTAAAACTGCAACTAAAATTGGTAAACGTACATTAAAGAAAAGTGGTACAGGAAGACAACTCAAAACAGGTAAGAAATTCACAAGACCTATCAAGCGTCTTAACTCATTGGTGGGTTAACCTGAAATCAAGTATAATTATAGTAAAGATGGAGGTGTATCTATGCACACAACAGAAGTATGATTCAATTCAAGTGACATTGGGGTTCTTACTCCAAGACAGTGATTTGAACAAGTATCAAAAAACAACAAATTAGGGACATTTAAAGTTCCTGCCTCAGTGGCACGCAGGTTTACAACTGATGCTGATTTGGATAAGTTCTTCAACGCTCTTGCCCAAACTTACATCAATGTGGCTGTAAAACTGAAAAAACAACTTAGGACAATTCCTTTCAATATGTTAGAAGCGGCTGATAGGGAAATGTTTAGGGAATTTATCTGTGAGCAAATTCAATATGCG
>NZ_JANLCJ010000185.1 GCF_024979295.1 Herbiconiux daphne
ACCGGATTTTATGATGGTGATGGTACGCCTGAAACGACTGTGATGTCCGTAAGTGCGGGCTACTCGTTTGAAGGATTCTTCGATCCAACAGATGATGCGCAAGCCTTAGTTGCCGGCAAGAAATACAAAATTGGTACCGGACGTAAAGTTTGGCACATGGTTGTTTCATCTGATGCAACGACAATGTGGACAGGTCGCGCGACAATCACGGACATCGTTGCAGGTGCCGGTGATGCGACAGAGTATGAAGAATTTTCTTGCACGATTCGTTTTGACCGTTTACCAACAGAAGCCAAAGCAAGCGGCGTTGGTGTGCCACCACACATTGGTGGACAAACACCGGTGCAATCAATCGCGATCACAATCAATGCCGGTCAAGTTGGCGACACATTAGACCTTGCCGGAACAGCTACGATCACACCATCAAACGCAGATTTGAGTGGTGCGCAATGGATTTCACTTGACACAACGATCGCAACAGTGGATCAACGTGGTCAAGCGAAATTGATCAAAGCCGGAACCGTGGAGATCGTTGTCATCAAAAATGGTGTTATCGGCAAAGCCGACATCACAGTGACAACACCCTAAGCCACCCCGCGCGAGGAAACCGGACGCGATAGTCATTGATCCAACATCAATCCAAGTGGCGGTTGATGGTGATCAATCACATGTCGCGTTTCTTATCCGATGGGGTATCAATAACGATGGTGCGTTGGATGATGCAATTGGTTACACCAAAGATGGAAGTTTCACCATTACCCAAGCTGAATCGGATGTCACCCTAGCCGGTAACAAGATCCACATTTGGGCGTATGGTTTGACCCAACATTATCCGGACGCGATCACGGCGATCAATTCGCCTGAATATCGCGCACACCCTGACAATTGGTCAGACTTAGAAACGATTGACGTTCCGACAACAAAATAAATTTTGACCCCTTTTCAGTGCCAAGTTATAATTGACTTAGTAC
>NZ_JANLCJ010000186.1 GCF_024979295.1 Herbiconiux daphne
CACTCTTATATTATGTGGACAAATTAAATATTTACGCTTTGATTAAATTTTTTATATTCCCAACAAATTCTTCGTATTTGTCTGGATATTCAAAGCCGCATTCTAGGAGTGCATAGTGAACAACTTTTAATAGATCTTGGATACCATTCTTATCTTTATGACGGAAGGCATACTTAATCATATTGCACTGTTGGAAATTCAACTGTGGATTGGCATGGTAAAATTCTACTGGCTGGATTCCATTCTCAGCGTGATAGTGATTACCACCCACCATTGTATCTAGTGCTCTCATTTGATTCTCCATTCATAACTGAGAGATACGAACTTATCATCTGTGTCTAAATCCTTGACACGTTTTGTAAAGCAGAAGAAAGGTAACCCTAATTCTTTTGCTTTCTTATAGCCCCAACGATACCCACCATTTAAAGCGCCTGGGAGCTTCGAGAAGGCGTTCATCACATAGATGACCTGTTGGCCAAACTCTTTATGATAACCCACGTAGAAGGCCATAGAGGCGTCTACAGACCCATCCTCATTCCACACTGTATATTCCCAACGAGGCGTCGCTGTAATAGCTGCCCAATTGCGTACAAAGTATGCATCAAAGTTTTGGTCTGCATAGGCTGGTTCTTGGTCATATATAAACCGAGCGAAGTCACGAGTGAATCCGGTAGTGGCTTCGCCTTCTCTGAATTCAGTCTTCGTTATTCTCATTTTAGTTCTTCTTTAATTTCTTCCCAATCATAGAAACCTTTACCATCAGTAAGGTCAAGGCAAACCCCATAAACATACTGGTTAATGCCAAGAGAGCGACGATCATCAGACTCCACAATACCAGGGACTCGGCGAATGTCTTCATAATGAGGGTAAACTCGTTTACCAAGGATGTCATTTGTTAGTCGTCTCACTTGTGTTAGAACAAATTCAGTGCGGCTCACGGCATCAACAGATTCAGATTCGTCTAGGATG
>NZ_JANLCJ010000187.1 GCF_024979295.1 Herbiconiux daphne
CAGGCATACAATGGTTAGTTCGAAGCACCCATATCTCACCTTCCGTCGAGAAGGTATCAACTACATTTATTCCGGAGGTGAATTAAATGGGACACGCTTTCCATCACGTCACACACGCTATCCACAAGGTAGTGCATAAAGTAACTAAACCGATTACTCAGGTTGTTAAACCTGTAGTCCACGCTGTTACTCATCCAGTTCAAACCGTTACTCATCCTTTGCAAACTGCTCAGTCTATCGCTAAGGGCGCTACTCATCTTGTTACTACTCCACTGAAGAATGTTCCAGTTGTAGGTAAACCTGCTGCTGCTCTTATTCACGGTGCTGTAGTTAACGCTGAACACTTGACAGACCAGATTAAATCCCCTTCTGTTGCTGTCCATAATCTCGGAAATCTCGGCACCCGCATCTATCATAATGCTGGCCAGATTGGTGAAGATATTGGGCACGGTGTTCAACACGCGGTAGATACCGTAGGTCACGCTATTCACAGTGCTTTCCGTGCTCCTGAAGTTGGTGATGCAAGTGGTGGTGCTACTTACGGAACTAATGCTCCTGACACTGCCCCTGCTGCTGCTCCTAATATTGCTGTCCCTAAAACAGAAACTGGTGCAGAAGAACAATCAAGTTCTAAGAAGAAGAAAGCTCGTGCTGCTGGTAAGAAATCTCTAACCGTAGCTCGCTCTGCTGGCACAGGTGTTAACGTATAAAAGGGAGGTAGTTAATAGTGGCAACTCAACGCACAGGATTTGGTGCTGACGGTGCTAAGGCAATCTATGAACGTCTTAAATCTGACCGCAACCAATATACCACTCGTGCTGAGAATAATGCAGCCGTAACTATCCCTTCTCTGTTCCCTAAAGATGGCGACAATGCCTCTACTAACTACACAACTCCTTGGCAAGCTGTAGGCGCTCGTGGCGTTAATAACCTAACAGCCAAGCTAATGCTTGCCTTATTCCCACAAC
>NZ_JANLCJ010000188.1 GCF_024979295.1 Herbiconiux daphne
CCTAGACAGGCTGCTGTAGAGCCTTCTAGTGTGGTTATTGACGAGGATATGCCAGACTTCCTTAGTAGTGGAAGTCATGCTCATTCATTCGACCCGAATGTAGGGCAATCCATTCCTCGTTTACGTCGTCGTAATGCTGACGATAACAGTCAAACTTTCTCCGGCAATGTTCCAGAAGGTCAGGAAATGACAACGATTGCTTCAGAATTCGGGTTACGTGCTTCGTACCCGTCTATCGAACAGCACCCATTAATCGTAGGTACTAACCTAGCGGGTGTTGAAATCGAATTGGAAAACTTGCGCATGGAACGTCCACGATTTAATTACTGGACAGCGAAAGGGGACGGCTCACTCCGTAACAATGGTATGGAGTTTGTGTTCAGTTCTCCGTGGGGCGGCGTTGATTTATACAATGCTGCCATTGAGATTGATAGCTTCTTATTCGATAACAATCCAGATGATAACTGGCGTTGTTCGACTCACGTTCACATTGATGTTCGTAATATGAATGTCAAACAGCTTAAGCGTTTGGTACTCGCTTATGTCTTCTATGAACGTGTGTTGTTTAAATGTTCAGGTTGGCATCGTTATAAGAACAACTTCTGCATGGCTCTGGGTTTTGCCCAAGAACAATTGAGTACTCTGAGTACTGCATGGCAATATAATGATGGTCAGTTCTTGAACCACATTATTAGTAATTGGGATAAGTATTCAGCAATGAACTTCCTCCCAATGAGCACATTCGGTTCTGTAGAGTTCCGAATTTCAGAAGCCAAATGGCGTAAAGGTCGTTTGATTCGTCTGGTTAATCGCTTCATTTCTCTGAAAGAGATTGCGATGAATAGTGATGTTGATGATGCAGAGTTTATCGAACTGTTAATCAATACACCAATTCAGAAGGTAATCCGTAAAGGGTTGCCTCGTCAGTTACCAGAAGTTCAGGAAGATATTGAAGTCGGAGGCCAAG
>NZ_JANLCJ010000189.1 GCF_024979295.1 Herbiconiux daphne
GCATCAACCAAGTTTAAATACTTGTGGATGTTATTGTGGTTTGCGTATTGAGATTCGATTGTATCAGTGGCGTAGTTCCACTGTAATCCGCGGTAACGGTCGTCGAACAGATAAGCTGAATTTCCTACCCATTCACGTTCACGACGATAACCACGCTGAACTGACCAAGGTTGCTGATGATAACGGGGCCATTCATCTTCGACTTCATCGCAATGAATCATCTTAATGAGAGCTTGTTTACCAAAGCAATCTGGATTAATCCAGTTGTATTCACTCAACCATTGGTCGCCCCAAGTACGAGCACCAAACACACCAATGTCACAATTGATAAGGTGTGCCAGAATAACCGCAGCACGAGGACGATAACCTTGATTACGGAAATGTCGATACGTGAAACAGTTATTACTGTAGTTGGCTAAGTTACGGAACAACATCAATGCCAAGATGATTTTATCAGCTTTGTGGCGTTTGATATGTGCTCTTACTACACCCAACAATGGATGAATGGTAATAACACCTTTCAACAGTGGAAGGTCATTATACAGCTCTTTCATTTCCTGCAAGAACAGACGAGCACCTTCCACCTGAGGGTCTTTACCTTCCTGTGACCATGCTGGATTCCAATCCCTTTTAATTTCAGGGAAAGGCCATGACCACATTGGGTGCATATTGTTTTTGATGTGGAATTGGATAAATGCTTGCTGGTTTGCTGGACGAGCTTCCAGTTCACCACCACCCCAACCACCACTGGCCATTCCACCAAAACAGATGGAATTCCTTGCCAATTTGCGTCCGTCCTTGAACACTACGTCGTAGCGGACGCTCATAATTAAATCAACTCCTCAAGTTTCTCAACAAGGAACGGAATCACAGCATCAGTGTAACCATAATTACTACGGAAACCATCAAGCAGTTCTGTCCAGTTTGGAGAATTTTCCCAGACACTTTTGTCTGTCACGAGAGTCG
>NZ_JANLCJ010000019.1 GCF_024979295.1 Herbiconiux daphne
CCGACTTAGGTCCAGCAGAAAAAAAAGTGATAGCCACTATTCCCCGTCACTAATCGAAAAATAATTCTTGACAATGGATGTCTATGTCAGTTCGGCAACGATGGCGGTCACTAACTATTATGCTTGACTATTATCGATCACTATTTCAGTGAAAAATAAAAAGTGCATACGTGGATTAGACCGTGATATAATCTCTCACGTAGTAATCGAAACATTGTTCTTTAACATTCTGGAGGGTAGTTTTATGATGGTTGAATTCTTCGCCAATCAGGTAATCAATTATCTGAAAAAATCCATTGAGGACGCAGGGCAACATATACAGCCCGATACACTGTTCATTAGTCCAGACAGTGAAAACGCTATTTGTTGCAAGTTATGCGATGGTGGCGTGTCCTATTGGGTTATTTCGGCTAATCCAGAGACTAACAAATTTCACCTTCATCAAGTGGTAATCGACAAGGAAAATGATTGCACTTGTGACGACGTATTTGTTTACACCACTATCAAAGAAGTGTTAGAATACTTCCATAGCGTAGCAGTTCAAAACGCAAAGTGGATTTCACTCAATCAACCTAAAGGGCAGTAACCATGCAAAAGAAAATTACCGTGTACATCGTCACCGCTGGCGAATCTAAAGTACCATTCACCACCAAATCCCGCGCAAATGAAGCCGTGGAATTGCTGGCAAAATTCGGTGTAGTGGCTGAAATCACTACCGAAAAACGCACCGTTACCATCGAGTAACATAGCGTAAACCCAAACAGGGGCTGTAAATTCCAATCGACTGGTAAAGCCCCTCCATCAAACTCAAAATAGAGATTAATACCAAAATGGCTAAAGAAATCAAACTCGACGCAAAAGCAAAATTCAACGCACTGGCAAACGCGAAACACATTTTCGCGTTCAAAGAGGAAGGAACCGCTTTTAAACTTCTCGACCTGATTATCACCGATGAAGCGACGAAAGCTGTAGTAGTTACGGAAGACGGCGAAATCCACGGCCTGTTTACTGACAGCGCAAGCGCGAAATCTGCCCTTCAGGAAGTGCGCGCCTGTTTCGGTGACGACCAGCCGTTTATTAAGGTCAACATCCGTGAAACTGCCAAAAAGCAGAGCGTTTATTACGTAGAAGTTCAGTAATAAATAGTTGCCCGAAATAATTTTAAGCCCCTTAATTGGGGCTTTTTTGTGGGCGCAATTCGTGTATAATTGCAGGACACATCACAGAGAGAGTTAAATTATGATTAGCAATTCCAGACTTGAAACTATTGTTGAAAACATGGGCTTTGATTGTCGCATGGCGGAACGTCAGAGCATGGCGCGGGAAATCCTCACATTACGGGCGACGGTTGACAAACTGAATAAGGACAACGCCCAATTAAAGCAGGTGATTAAAACTGGCGGTCAATGGGAATGGAACGGGAATTCATCGCCAGCGGGTCACGGTCACGACGACGTAGGAATTAACCCACTCCACACCAAATAAAAGAAAGCCCCTCAATCGAGGGGCTTAATTATTTACGGTTCAATCTGCCAGTGCGGATAATCCCACGAATCACGACCACCCTCAATTACCCCGTTTCGGTTCCAGTCTGCTCCGTGGGTAATATTCACTTTCAGCCTATCAGCAGCGTCCAGCATTGCGCGGCGAATGGGCATAAATTTTTCCCGCTCCCACGATTTACCATCCCACAAATCGACCGCCCCGCCGTTCAGGTGGCGGCTGTTCATCGTCTTAGACTTTCCCGCCGCTACCAGTTCCCGCTGGCGTTCTATCGTCCTCACTCCCTCAATGACATAAATATCAATCGGGCATAGAGTCGCCGCCAGTTGAACCACTTGCTGTAAACGGGGATTAACCCCGTTCAGCCGATCCCCGTATTTAATCATTTAATAATTACCCCTTTATTGAGGAAAGAATTAATTTCGTCTTTCTCGTTTTTCAGTGCGGTGCAATTCAATTCGATTTGCTCCACAATAACGAAACCTTTATGGTTTTTCAATTGGTCTTCATCCGTCACCGGAATAGTGAATACACCATTCGGCAGCGCAATATCATTCCGAACCAATTCAATATACGGGCGACGAACCAGATTATCACCGCCAATATCGATATTACTATTATCCATATTATTTCGGGCGTAGTTCGCATACGGAATTTTAAATCCGGCGTCCAGTTCCTTCATAATAATTACGTCGTTAATTTTGGACGACGAAATTAATACAGTCGCTTTCCCGCTGTATGCGTTAACGTGATATTCGACGCTAATTTGTTGCCCGATTACATATTCCAGCGCGATATTAACAGGGTTAATAAAAGGCAGGTGGAATAATGCTTCCGTCTGGTGATAATCGAGGGAATTACCATAAGTTTCTGGTACGGTTACTTTGCCGATATAGAACACCAATTTATCATCGACCAGTTGCGGGGCAATGGTTTTAGTGTCGTAACCGCCTAGCGTAATAGTGCCATCAAGCCCAATCATTGCAGGGTCAATAGCGAACGGTAATTCAATAAGGTCAATAATGAAATCGCCGTAATCAACCGCTACTAAAGCAGTTCCCTCGCTATTAGGCACAATCTGGAACCGGGTAGACGAAAGGGTATTAATAATCTGGTTATCCACCAGATATACATTATTCGCCGCAACGTTATCGGGAATTTTGCGAGTCGTAATAAACATCTGGTCATAAGTCAGCGGGGATTTATCGACCATCGTATAAGACGCGATTTTATCAGTGGGGTCTAAAGTCATATGCACTTTAGAACCGTCAGACATATTAAACCCAATAGAAACGCCGTTCACGTCGTCGATGAATTTATAATCCTGCTCACAAGTGAACACCAGTTTATCACCAGCGAATAATCCTACGTTTTTAGAACCATCAAACGCAACGCCGTTAACAGTTCCATTAACGAATACAGAGCGCATAGCGTTATAATCGTTAACGTCAAACACTGCCAGAGGCGGCGCGGCTACTACCAGCGTTTCATTCAGCGTAGTAATATTATCAGTAACAGATACAGAATAATTACCAGCTTTAGCAGCGATAAAACTATATTCAGTATTATCAATTGCCCCATCCTGAATTTTGGTATTATCAGGGTCTGTAACAGTTACCAAATACCCTCCCGATGGTTTAGTACCATCACCCCACGAATATTTAACCGTGTCACCAGCGGTCGCCGTAGTCGGATGATCTACCCAATGCAACAGAGTAGTGAGCGTTAATTGTTGATCGATTACATGCGCCGTCGGGTCATTACGACCACCCTTGTCATACACTTTTACGGTGTACGTTCCCGCGCTTTCGTTCACGTTGGCGGTTAATGCCGCTGTAGTTTGATCGTCGGTAATAGTTACCCCGTCCGATTCAAACACCACCAGATTATAACCGTTCGCGCCTGGTTCGCCGCCCGTCCAGCTAAACGGAATATCAGTGTCAGGCGTACCCGTAGCCGGATGAAAGTTCCACGCTAAAGGTGCTGGCGGCGTATATGCTTCGGTCTGACATGCGCCAACCTGCCCGTAATGGTCTGCTCCCGCTGGCGACGTCGGTTTAGCCAGAGTACCGAAATCACTGATAGTCATATCAGCGCTCATAGTGGCGTATAATGGCGGGTCTAATTCCGTAGTACCATCAGCAGTTACGATTTTAATAAAGCTGGTTTCAGTGAATCGGTATCCGGTACGCGCCACAAATTTAAGTGTTGCCCCATAGGGAACCGTTCCAACCGCCGTCATTTTTACGCCGTTAACAATAATATCGACGTGGGCGCGGTCAATATATCCGAACGAACCATCGTTAACTACCCAGCCTTGCGCGGGAGGATTTGGGTCAATCGCCGTATGAATATACGTAGTAGAAAGATAATTAATTGACGCCGAAATAGTGTGTGAGCGGGAATATTTCGCCCCGATAGGCATAAATTTAACAGACGTTTGTACGCCACTATCAATGATAGCGATTTCATAGCCGAAATCATCATAGCCATCATCAGGCGGATAACTAGCATCGGTGAACATGTAATTATCATACGTGTCAGCACGTAAAACCGTACCAGTGGGGAACGTAGCCCCTCCTGTTACTAATACATTATTAGCGTATAGCCTAACGTGCGCATTCGCCAGCTTGGTAAATTCAGCCGCCGATAGAGTGAATGAGCCTAGAGCCATAATAAACCCCTTAGATAGTTGTCAGAATCATGGAACGACCAGCGGTTAATTCGCGGTCACAATCATGTTTCGTGATGGTCTTATAAACGCAGGTATCGACATTAATATCAATACAGTCACCCGTTTTAATTTTGCGGGTAAATCGCGCCACGCTGGAAAGAATATCCGGTTTATAGGTTTCCAGCACATCGCAACGCAAACGCAATTCCCACAATTCACCGCCGAGACTGGTAATAGAATCGATGAAATAATAACGCTTGAGCGCGGGGATTTCAGCGTAATTAATATTATCAAATCCGGTCGGTAAATCAGGAATAAGAATTAAAACAGGGGAGGAAATATCAACGTCACGTTTAAGGAAAATATCCATTCGGGTAATTTCCTGCATAGTTTTACCGATTACATTATCCGCATCGGTTACGGTGAATAGCGTTAATAACATAAATCACCTCAGATAAAAAAGGCCAGCCGTTAGGCCAGCCTTTGATTACACACCACCAGAAATTAAGCCAGTGTTTCGCCGATGAAGAAAACAACAAAGTTTTCATTCAGGTCATTATAATATCCGGCGTCCATCTTGTACCAGTTATTATAGAATTCCGCTTTAGCATTATAAGCGGTAGTAGTGCGGCGGTCGAGATTGGACACACCAACCGCATCACGGTCAAACACACAACCGATGATAGCGGCGTTTTTCTTGCCAGTGCCAGCACCTTCCGCCGGGAGTTTAACGGTTTCGCCGGACGCGGTTTTAACGTCGATGATACCAGTGCTCGCCAGCGTGTAATCAGTGCCGGAACCCTGCCAGTATGGAACGGTGTCATGCTGAGGCAACGCCAGTTTTTCAGGGTTTTCCAGCAATGCCGCGCTCAGGGTTTCGCTGGACTTAGAGAAATCCGACAGCAGCACGACACGGCGCAGGTCAGCAGGGGTAAAACGCTCTTTACCGCCAACGTTAAACAGTTTGCTAACGCGGGTCATGCGGTCAGAAATCAACGCAATCTGGTACGTTGCGAAACGCACGAAATCACGGTTAGTCATAGCGGAAGCTACGGAAACCGGATTAGTAGGATTGGTGTCGTTATACAGTTTCAGCAGGTTAACAGCGCGGGCGCTGGTCTTGCTGAAATCGATAACTTTTGCACCAGCCGCGCCAGTACCCAGAGAAGAAACCAGCGTTTCAGCGGTCATGTTATTAATGGCACGCATAATAAGCGCGTCCAGTTTAACGGTCATGCTGTTTTCAACGCCAGTGGTAATCATGGAAACGAAACCGTTTAATTGCTCGCGGCTAGAGAACGATTCTTTAACCTGCAATTCCGTGAACGACATAGGAATTTCGAAAGTAACTTTCGAGTTATAGAATTTCGCTTCAATTTTCGGCGCAGTAAATACGTCCTGCTTGTATTCCTGCCCGTCTACCAGCGCCCAGCTTTCGTTTTCGGTCGCTTCCGGCAGTTGCATAGAAACTTTCTGGAGAACGGAACCAAATTCCCAGCTATCCATAAGGACAGAAGGAACACCGCCAGCATAAACGCGGTCAACGAAAATAACCTTGCCGATATGGTTTACCAGTTTTTTGACATAATTATCAACGCTGGTATTGTCGAATACCGCTTTACCAATATCAACGATATTGGAAAGGTCTTCATTCACCACGGCGGTATCGCCGAGGATTTCTTTAGTCACGTTATTAATTAACGTATACAGTTGAGTAACTTTCATTGGGTATATACCTTTATCAGTAAACAGAGAGAGTTAAATAACTCGCCACGTCTTTCAAAACAATATTAATTATATTGGTTCGCTCGACTAAAGGCAAGTTTTCAAACGCGGCTTTAACGCTAAAAGTTTCGTCGGTCGAGTCTTTAATTACCTCCTCCGTAATAGTTTCCTGATTATTAAAATCGGTGGCGGTGTCTTTCACCAAATCGGCGCTATTAAATGCCGCCGTGGAATTAACCGTTTCACCGTCGCCCATTTTATGCGTGTTGGTAGTGGTATTACCGCCAATTTTCCGGCCAGTGGTAACGCCAATATTACCCGCTACATTCTGGAATTCTACAACCTTATCCCATTTATCCTTATACAGCAGGATAATTTGAGCGGCGGCATCTTCAACAGTTACGTCTTTAAATGCTTTCGCCATAATACGCTCGCCATAGTTTAAGGTCTGCATATATTCTAATTGCGCCTCATCCGTAATGAACGGGAATGGTTCAAGCGCATTAATTGCCGCCCAAATACTCCCGCCATTATCCAGATAATTACGCAGGGTTACGCAATTATTCTGATACATTATTCACCTTCTCCAGTTCAGCCAATTTAGAACGCGCATCCTGAATTTCTTCATCAGTATATTGCCCGTCCACGTTATCGATAATCGCCTGTAATTGTTCGGCGGTCAATTCTTCCGGCGCAGGATTATCGACAGTATCGCCCTGATTATCCTGATTACCGTTTTCTGGTTCTGGTTCATTATTTACCTCTGTTTCGGCGCTGGTATCGGTGGCCTCGCCCTCGCTCCCGTTCCCGTTCCCGTCTACGGTTTCCGTTTCAGTGCTGGTCGTTTCTGGTTCCCCTTCCTGCTCCGGTTCATTTCCGGCGGTCGGTTGTTGCGGTTGTTCATCAGTCGAAACGTCAGAATCACTATCGGGCTTTTGTGGTTCGTTATTGTCGGGATTTCCATCTACCAGCTCTTTATTTTTCAAAGCCCATACAGAGCCGAAATCAACGATGATTTCCAGACCGAACATTTTATTAATGGCCTCAATTCCGCTGATACGGTTTGCCATCATATTATAGACCATAGGGAATAAAGAATCTTCCGACTGGTCGAGTTCGCTGGAAATAAGACGTTCGCGTTTCATGTTGAAATTGGCGGCTAAACCAACCTCATTATACATTTTCGCGGTCAAATACTGGTGATATTCAATCATCGACTGAATAGTTACGCCGCCAGCATTAACCGCCGTCTGGACGCGCACACCTTCAAAGAACGGGTTTTCACCGATAACGGAAATATCGCCGTCGATAATTTTACGTAAATAACTTTCGGCGCTTTCTTTCGTCTTGTCGTCAGGCGCGGAAATAGTTTTAACCGAACGGGAGTTAAAACCCCACACCACCATATTAATATCGTTTTCGACAATAAGCGTATTTTGTTTCTCATAATACGGGAGTAATCCCATACGCAAATCATCGTTACAAATTAATACGCCGTCTTTCGACAGGTCGAGAGTTTTATTAAAATTCAGCGCGACATTGCTGATAGTGATTTCGGTTCACCATATGGGCTTTTAGTTTGACCGCCGAGAGAGCCAACGAAAGCATAC
>NZ_JANLCJ010000190.1 GCF_024979295.1 Herbiconiux daphne
GCACTTAACAAAGATTTTGCGAGTGAGCCAGCCAATATAAAAAACTAAAGCGAGTAGAGCATAAAACCAGAATGCAACCATGATAAAACCCCGTAAAAAGGGGGCCATAACTAGCGCCCCTTGACTTACACACACTTACTAAGGATTACCAACCGTAGGAAACACCCACACCCACGGAAGCCCCACCGAAAGTACCAGCGCTAACCGCTGCTTTGGTGATTACGTGCTCATTGATTCGAGCACTAAAGCCCACTGCTAAGGCTTGCTGTCCGTCATAAGTACCAGCGCCAGCACCTACGCTAAAGGTTTGACTATCTGTTACTTGTGGGATGTTCGCCATAGCCGCCACACCCGCTACACCTACGCTAGCGCGTTTGCGGTTCTGGTCTACATCGTCTTTCAGTTTCTTAAACTGGCTGTTAGTCTGAGTTTCCAGCGTGTTAAGGCGCTGCTCATGGTTTGCAATGGTTGCACTGTTGCGGCTAACCTGCTGGTTAGTGGCGGTTTGCTGCTGTGCCACCTGATTAAATGCCTGTTGTGTCTGAGCCAGTGGAGCATAAGCCACAACCGGAGCCGCTACAGGCTGTTTAACCGGGGCAGGAGTAGTAGCCGCTGGCTTAGGTGCTGGCTGTGCTACAGGCGCTGCTGTGGTCGCTGGTTTAGCCTGTGCTACTGGCTGCGGTACAGGGTTAGCCGGGGTTTTGTTCACACCCACTACCTGTAACGTAGGTTTAGGGATTGCACCAACTGTAGCCGGGGTTGCCGGGGTCTTAGGTGCTGCCTGTGCTGCTGGTTTTGGCGGTACTGGTGCGGTATACGCTGGAGGCGTAACAACCGTAGTAGTAACCCCGTTAGTAGTGGTAGTTGTAGTAGTACCACTGGCATTAGTACTGCTGGTTTGAGTGGTGTTAGTAGCGCCTTTATCGGTGCTGTTGTTTTCTGCGTTTACTTCATTGTTTACC
>NZ_JANLCJ010000191.1 GCF_024979295.1 Herbiconiux daphne
TTTCAAGAAGAACAAATCGGTCATACAAATCGATTGATTACAACATTGGCGGCATATTGTATAAGGTCAGTCAAAACGAACATGGTTTCTTTAAATACAAAAAGATTGGAAAATTTGCCAACAACCCAGAGATTGCAAAATGAATTGTCAAAGCCGAAAAACTTTCTGATGACAAAGTTCCATACATAAGCAATCAGGTGGCACAAAGCAAACACCACGGCAATATGCTATACAAGAAAAAATACATTGTTAAAAAAATAAAATAGTTAGCAGCTATTTTTTTGTTTTCCGATATAATCACATTGTAAGGAGTTGAATATGAAATTATTGAAAGAGATGAACAAAAAAGAATTGCTTGATGAAATCATCCGTCTTGGTCAAGAACTTGAAGACAAGATGAATTGAAACAAACCAAGTGAACCGGCAAACGCTCGGGCGGTTGAAGCAATAGGTTTATATGGTAAGGAAGATATTGAAAACTTACAATATGAGAATGATGAATTGGAATATGCATTGCAATTCATAGAAAGGTAAAATATGATTAGAATAGTAGAATGATTCAGTGGAATAAAAGCATTTACTAAAGCATTAGAAAAGCAAGGTGTTGATTATGAAATGGTGGATAGTGTTGAGTTAGATAAACATGCCATTAAGTCTCAAAATGCTTTATATGGCACAAATTACAAACCGACAGACATAAATGATGTCAATGTAAATTCATATGGTGAAGTGGATATTTTGGTAGCAGGTTGACCCTGTACATCATTATCAAACGCAGGTAAACAAAAAGGAATGGGTAACATAATTGAAAGTTTTTATGTAGAACCTACATTGGCAAATATCTC
The DNA here is from genome assembly GCF_024979295.1 of Herbiconiux daphne. Classification (GTDB taxonomy): domain Bacteria; phylum Actinomycetota; class Actinomycetes; order Actinomycetales; family Microbacteriaceae; genus Herbiconiux; species Herbiconiux daphnes. Next base: position 846 of record NZ_JANLCJ010000191.1, read on the forward strand.
GCAATGATATTACAATGCCAATTCAAATGGCACTTATGGCGAATTCATCAATGAGTATCCATCTGGCCTAATTTTCACATCTTTGGTTAAATTAAATGAAATGTCAAGCAAAC
>NZ_JANLCJ010000192.1 GCF_024979295.1 Herbiconiux daphne
CCTCATCAACTTCATCTTCTGGTAGTGGCTCTTTATCGGCTGGCTTATTCGTGCTCTCTCCTGCTTTGGTTTCTGGCTGGCCTGTTGGCTCTCCCTGACCTTGTTCCGGTGCTGGTTCAGGTTCACCAGGCTTACCACGTTGGACGCGCTGAGCGTATTCCTTAGCGGCCTGTGTTGCCTCTTTGATTGCTGTTGCTTGCTGAGCTTGTGATTTCTCACCATCTTTAAACACCTTGTTAGTGTGTCTACGGATGAAATCAGATTTTTTATATTCCGGTACATCAACACCTTCAAAAGCCTTTTCCATTGCATCATGTACTTCTGATACCTGGTTAGCTTTCACAACTGCTTTACCGTGCGTTTCCATCTGCTCATTACGTGCTTGAGCTTCGGCCTTAGCACTATCAGCAAAGCTTTTACGATTATTAGATGTATGGATCTGACTTTCCCAATCTCCAAGCTGATTAGAGAGCGTTTTTAATTCATTAGGTGACGGTGTACCATTTGCAAAAGTTTTACTAATCTCCGATTTCATACCAGCTTTATCAGCATCAGAAACATGTTTCATTTTCTGTACTGAGTTTTTAAACCATTCTTTAGAGCCAGGCATATTAGATTTATCAGCAATCTTAGTAAGGTGATTAATTACACGATCTGAATTGAGAGCTTTACCGCCCTGTGTAGTAGCCTTAATTGCTTCATTGAGATCAGATTTAGAATAATTTCTACCAGCACCTTGACGGAATCTATCTAATTTAGCTTGTTCCTCAGCATCGATAATATCACGCTTTTTACGGTTTTCTTCTGCTTGCCGTTTAAGCTTCTCTTCTGTAGTTTCACGGTTCTGAATACGGTCTTGTTTCTTAATACCGTTAACGTGTAAAGTATCATTGATATTATCTAACGTTAATTGTTTCCTCAATGCCGGATCTACAATTTTATTTCGTTCCGTAT
>NZ_JANLCJ010000193.1 GCF_024979295.1 Herbiconiux daphne
TTGTATTGAACTGTAGCAGGAATGAACATGTCACCTGATATGATTCTGTATACACCGATTATACCTACTTGGTATTGTCCACCAGCAAATGTTTCAACCACTTTGTTTCCGATTAGTCCAGCGATTGCTAGTTTATCGAAGTTGATTGGGTTAATAACGATTGTGACTTCATCTCTTGATGCCTCCGCCTTTGTTACAAGGTCAGTTGCAGCGTTTGCAAGTGCAAGTCATAGGTGTTGTGCATCATCAAGTGCTGTAGTGTTTGTCTTGAAATCATGTTCAACAACCAATGCAGTACCGTCAGCAGCAGTTGCAGAAGCACCAGCGGTAGTAATCGCAGCAGCAACGATTTTACCGAATGCAGCCTTGATTGATGCTTGGATGAACTTAACTGTTCTTGTTGCTATTCTTTGTGCAAGAACGTTTGGTGTACCACGTCTTAGGTCAAAGTCAAGCAATGCCTCTTGATTTTTTCAAGGTGTGTTTCATAGGAATACCTCATTGTCGATTGTCGCGTCGTTGAAGTCAGCTTCCGGCGAACCGAAAGTAGTCTTTGCAACTCATGTGTCGGCATATGTGTTGTATTCAATCTTAACTGAACCACCACCAAGAGGTGTAGAGTTTAGTCCAGTTGTGAAGTATGTAAGTGGGTTACCACGATTTAGTCTGTCTGCCAGAATTCCCAAATCCTTTACAGGAAGTGAGAATTTAGTACCGGCAACAGATGTAGATGCCTTAATCGCTTGTGCGTGTGGCGCAAGTGTTGAGGCAGCAAGTTGTGCAAATATTAATGCAGCCATTTAATTTACCTATATATTATAGGGAGATTATTTCCCTTTGTAATTATAACCTTGGTAGTCTTGGTGTTTCAACATCAATACTTTCTTCATCATCGACTTCACCTTCAACTTTTGGTTGCTTGAAGGTTTCATCTGAATCGAATTTGTGCTC
>NZ_JANLCJ010000194.1 GCF_024979295.1 Herbiconiux daphne
CACGGTCAACGTCACCAACTTCGTAATCGCCAAGCATGGGCTGGTTTCGATGGCAAAGACAAAGGCGCTTTGACTTTTGGTCGTCAGATGGGGGCAATCTACAATGTCTCCGGTATGTCTGACGTAGCTCCAGAAGTGTTGTCTGGTTACACCGCAGCTCCAGATCAAGGTTTCTTACAACGTACTGATAATGTAGCGCAGTACAAGAACACCTTCAACGGAGTCACTGTTACTGGTCAGTACAAGCTGGCTGGTCACGGTCACAAATCCATTGAGTCCGGTAAAGCTATTCATGAAGGTGCTGGCTATGCCACATCTATCGTAGCTGATAACATCAATGGCAGCGGTGTTGGTGCAGGCGCAGCGTTCTCTACTGTTGAATCTGTTAGCGGTAAAGACACTCAGGTATATTCTGTAGGCACGAACTATAATGCCAACAACGTGTATCTGGCTGCGACTCATACCGGTGGTAAACTCACCACGGATAAGCGTTTCCGTGATGATGAGGTGATCGGTCAGTATAACTTTGAGAATGGAGTTAGTCCTTCCATTGGTTATATCGACACCAAAACCGACGTTCGCAAACAGTATGTTGAAACAGGTCTGACTTATACGTTCAATAAGAACGTAAAAGCTGCTGTTGATGCAGGCTGGGGTGTTGGTCAGACTAACGATCGCATCATTAAATCTGGTGTTTCTTACTCCTGGTAAGGTGATATGCTAGAAAGCGCTATCTTAAAAGCGCGTAAATTGGTAGAAGCAGGGGTAGAGGCATCTATCCCTGTTATCAATAACGCTGCTAACTATGTAGCGAAAGCTACAGCATCTACCAATCAACCGACCCGTCGTGTTGATCCTTTATCTCTCGTCAATAAGAAGGCATATTCTATGACTGATACTACCCTGAATCTGGTTAAAGGCGGTACTCTCAACCTCACCAAAGCAACTGG
>NZ_JANLCJ010000195.1 GCF_024979295.1 Herbiconiux daphne
ACGATCCGACTTTGTTCTCTCAAAAGAATTTTCATACATTCACGACATGTGGCATTATGTCCATCTTTCTTTGATTTATTTTTATTAAACTCAGAAAGTTCTTTTTCACAATTGCACTTGTTACAAATTTTCATTACACCACATTCCAATTGTTTGGTGGGAACGGAAGAGCTCGCATCTTCCTGTCTTGTTCTTCAGACAAGCACATCACTATCAATGTTTCGTTCCCGAATCTGGAGCATCTACCCGGTCTCGAACCGAGGACTTCTGCTTGGAAGGCAGTAGTTTTACCAATTAAACTATAGATGCATAAACTTGTTTGGCAGGGGTGGTAAGAATCGAACTCACTTCATTGGTTTTGGAGACCAAGATAATACCATTATATGACACCCCTGTGGAGGAAAGTAATGGAGTCGAACCATCCCCGAGAGGTCCCGAGAGGCTAGTTTTCTAGACTAGTTACACACCACTGCGTCCTACTTTCCATTTAGTCCAAAGGACTTGTGTTTCAGAATGAAACTTGGCTGACGTGCTAGGACTCGAACCTAGATAAAAGAGTTAACAGCTCTCCGTAATAACCTTTATACGACACATCAACTATTGAGTCATCATGTAGACGACTACGAACTATATATGTTTCATAACCGTTAATTGGTTACAAATTATTTTTACCTTTGAGTACTTTATTTGCTTTAGCTTTAATTTGTGCAGCAATAGCTGGTGACAATGCACCTTTCTTAACTTGCTGAGCAGCACGAGCTTTAGCATTAGCAGCGTGAGCTTTATCAGGTACTGGATAAGATTCATTAGGTCCAGCAAACTGAGAAGGTTTTAACTTCTTACGTTTCTTTGCGGTTAGGATTGCCATAGGATTCCTTTAATTTTACCATCACCTCATACACTTGTCTTACAAGCCAGAAAACTAATAGTATTTTTACAATGTAATGT
>NZ_JANLCJ010000196.1 GCF_024979295.1 Herbiconiux daphne
ATTACCTTTAGTTGAAGGATTACGACGAATATTCACAGATCCATTTGCTTTAAACGTGCCTTTTTGTGCTACAGCTTTTCCACTAGGAGAAGTAGGTGTTGTTGAACCACCTCCACTAGCTGCTGAAATAGGTGGACGAACCACACCCCAGAAATGAGCATAAGTATATGTATGGAACTTAGCTTCAGAGCCTGCTCCACCATTTGTACCTGCTGTATTTTGGTCAAGCACGTCGTAAGTGTTCATGTTACCACCACGAACGATACCTGTATGTCCATAAGGATGTTGTGCATCATACCAAATAAAGATATCACCCAATTTAGGAACAAATGAGGCGCTATTTTGAATTCTTTGCCATCCAGCTGGAAGAGCTTGATTACGCAGGTTTTCAGCGTTACCTGTTAAACGGAATCCCCAGAGATCATGAGCATATTGTACAGATAAGTCCATACATTGAGCACCATAAGCTCCATCGAAATCAATCCATTTACCTACATGAGAGTTAATCCAATTTTGTACATCAACTGTTGTTACCATATTGTTTCCTCTTTTCTATTTTAAGACCAAAGACCTGTACGTCCAGTATATTCTTCTGTGATGTATACTCGACATTGTAAGTTAGCTTGTAAACCATATGAAGTTCCACTTGGTAGTGAATTAGCTCGACCTGAAATTGTTATACCCATAGCTTGTCCAGGTTTAATTGCGTAAATATGAGGTCGCATAGGTGACCAGTTATAAGCAGGTCTAGTAGCTCCCCATTGGCTATCAAGTCCAGTAACCCAATCGCTCCAAGCATCAGAAATAGAGTTTTTACGTCTAACTAAAGTACGTATATTACCGCCCATTTCAGTTGTACCCGTTTTAATATTAGCTTGCGAATATCCTGTAACATGAACAATGATAACTTTACCAGTATTATTGTCGGCTTTTATACCACCATTAT
>NZ_JANLCJ010000197.1 GCF_024979295.1 Herbiconiux daphne
CGCCATTGGCGATAGCAAAGTCCATCAGTTCTTCGTACAGTGCTTTACTCCAACCCGGAATATCACGCTGAAGAACCTGACCCGCTTCAGCAGCTTCAGCAGCTTTCTGTTTAGCGGTTTCTTCTGCAATTTCAGCATCACGTGCTTCCATTGCGGAGATAATCTCTTTACGACGTTCAATGAAACGGTCTAAATACTCGCGGTTTTCAACATAACCAGCTGGATCTTCAGATTTGTAACGACCCCAATCGAAACCATTGTAATCTTCGATAGTGCGATCAGCTTCAAGCTTAGCTAGCTCAAGCAGTTTACCAATGTCCTTAGATTTCTCTACGAACTCATTTTGAGCTTCTTGGAATTCGGCAATAGCAGTATTCAGTTCAGCACTGTTACGATAACCTTTAACCAATTCACTCAAAGTTACGTCATCACCAGTAGGCAGAGTAATCTGGTAATCTTCAAAGTCGACTTCTTCGCCGTCTTCATCAGTTACTTCAATTTCACCTTCTTCCTCGGATTCTTCACTTTCTTCTTCAGTTTCTTCCTCAACTTCCTCTTCTTCGTGGTTTTCACCAACCAGATCAGAAATATCATCCACTACACCACCATCAGTGTGAACATCGCGCTCAGTGGTATCATGGCCATTATTCTCACCATTCAGACCTACAATATCAGTCAGAGAAGAGAAATCAAAAGAATCGGTGTCGAAATACATATCATTTGTGTTGTTACCAGACATTAGTAGTCTCCTTGATCAGACTTGCATACGTTGATGCATTCTTGAAGTTTGACCGCAAAAGCATCGATTGCTTTGGCAGTATAATATAGTTCCTCACGAGTTTCTTTCTCGTCAGGTTTGGTCATTAACATTTTTTGACCGAGATCCTCTCTCATTGAACCGAGGAGTAGGTGTATATTTTCCCACTCCCCATCAACGAAAGTCTTT
>NZ_JANLCJ010000198.1 GCF_024979295.1 Herbiconiux daphne
CAAAATGCAAATGAGGTTTGACAACTTCAACTTTGAAATTAAGAACCGTGTTTTCTGGTACTTTCACGGTGGTTGTTGTTGTGTACTCCGTTCCGTTCAAAGTGATTTTCAAATTCCCTGATTGATTGTCTAGCTTAATATCGATCATTTCAACGTGTAAGGCACTTGTTACGTTCAAGGTACAATCACCATCAAGAACGATTGAAAAGCTGTTAGCCCCTTGAGAATTGGAAATAGGCACGGTCGTAGTTGTTCCGCCCTTAATATATTCGATTTTAGTGATTTCATACCCTGTTTTAGGACTAACCACGATCGGCACGGCGGTATTTTCATCATAAGGCAAAATCGCCCCATTTGTGACGGTTGTTCCGCTTGCTGTAACATTCGAGTTAGCGTCATGATTGACCGTCAAATTGTGCTTGACGGCTGGTGCAACTGGGATTTGTTCCTCCTGTACTGTGATATCTGTGTCTGCGTCCATTGTAAGTTTAAAACTTACTGGCGCTTTGATATCAGTGATCGTAATAGGCGTTACAACTGTGCCTTTCTTTGTAGTGATTGTCTTGAATTGATAACCACTTGCAGGCGTGACAACAATATCAACTTCCGTTCCATCGTCAAATTGTTTGGGCTGTGCAAGGCTTTGTCCGTTCGCTGTTGCCGTTGCGCCGTTTTGATAAAAATTCAAAGTTCTTTTAACTACTGGCGGAGCCACGGGAACTGCATTCAATTCGAAGTGAATTACGCCATTTTTGCTACTAGGAACCGTTGTCGTATTTTCGTAGTAAGTCGTGCCTGCTGTTGTGAAGTTCTTTACATTATGAACATAATTGTCATTATCAGTGAATTGAAGGACGTATTCCGCCGGATCGCCTTTCACTGGAATTCTATGAGAGGAATCAATATCAAAACGGTATTTAATTTCTTCACCTGATTGAACCTGCG
>NZ_JANLCJ010000199.1 GCF_024979295.1 Herbiconiux daphne
TAATGAATTTCTTATTGCCTATAATCGTGGTTATGAAATCACAACCGACAAAAAGAAAATCAAAAATAATTTTTATCTAAAATGGTTTTATGGTATAATTTTAGGGATAAAAGAAAGAGAGAAAAAATATGAACTTAAACAAATGAACTGACGAACAAAAACAAATGGCAATTAACTTATCTGATGGTTTTAATAAATTGATTGATGAAAGAAAGGGTTATCACAATAAATTAGAACAATTATGAAATAGTGAAGAGTGAGCCAAAAGAACATCACAGGCAATAAAAGAATCACGAGAATTACAGGACTTGATAAATAAGATTAGCACAAGTTTAAGTGCTTTATCATCAACAATGCCAAAAATGGAAATTGATTTTGATAAATTGCCAAAGAATACTACAATTTATATAAACAATATAAACGGAACTAGTGAGAAAATGGTATTCTTGAAAATGAAAAATACAAAAAGAATGTATCATCCTGTTTTTGATTATGACAATGGCAAATGCGAAATGAGCATCAACAACTGAGAAAATGCTAACTTTAGCACCGAGCCATTGTTTAAGTAGATTAGCATTTTGCTAACTCTATACACAATGAGAATTAAATATAATTAAACAAAACAAACAAAATTTTTATCTCTCATTAAAATAGTTTATAATTCTTATTGTGTATAGAGTTGGCGAAATACAACTCAAAAATGAAAGAGAGAACTAATGAAAGCATTACAGGTTAAGGTAATCAACAAAAGGGAAACGATTAAAAACAAATTGGAAAAAATAAAATTTATCAAATTCTTTTTGGAAAGTAAGAAAAATGATATAATTACTACTGATGACAAGAAATACAACAAGGAATGACTGATGAAAAGGGATTTATATTTTCTTCAACAGGCATTTCCACAAATCTACAAAAAATTTAAGGGAGAAAACTAATTATGAAATG
>NZ_JANLCJ010000002.1 GCF_024979295.1 Herbiconiux daphne
CGCGCCGGAGCGGTGGCAGGCGCCGGTGCGGCGGGGGCCGGTGCGGCAGGCGCGGCAGCGACAGGAGCGGGCTCGGGAGCGGCGACGGGCGCCTCCTGCACCGGCGCCGGAGCGGCGGCGGGAACGGCTTCGGCCGGCGCGGGCGCCTCGGTCGACGGCGTCACGACCTCCGCCGGCTGCTCGGCCGACGGCGCCGCCGGAGCGGGCTCGGCAGCGGCAGGAGCCGGTTCGGCCGCCGGAGCGGCGGCCGGTGCCTCGGCGGCGGCCGGGGCCGGAGCGCTCTCCTCGGCGGGCGCCTCGGGCGCGGCAGGCGCCGCGGCGGCGGATCCGTCACCGATCGTCACCAGCGCGGTGCCGACCTCGACCGTCTCGTCTTCCTGCACGAGGATGGCCTCGATCACCCCCGCCACCGGCGAGGGGATCTCGGTGTCGACCTTGTCGGTCGAGACCTCGAGCAGAGGCTCGTCGACCTCCACGCGGTCGCCGACGTTCTTGAGCCAGCGGGTGACCGTACCCTCCGTGACACTCTCACCGAGTGCGGGAAGGTTGACGGATTCGCTCATGAGCTTGTCTCCTTATGAAACCGTTCGTAACTGTTGCCGAAGTGGCAGGACTAGATGGCGTGCAGGGGTTTTCCGGCCAGAGCGAGGTGTGCTTCGCCGAGCGCCTCGTTCTGCGTGGGGTGTGCGTGGATGAGCGACGCCACGTCTTCCGGGTATGCCTCCCAGTTCACGATCAGCTGACCCTCTCCGATCAACTCTCCCACGCGGGCACCGATCATGTGGATACCGATGACCGGCCCGTCGTTGACGCGCACGACCTTCACCGATCCGGTGGTGCCGATGATGTGGCTCTTGCCGTTGCCGGCGAGGTTGTAGTCGTAGCTCGAGATCTCGTCGGCGCCGTACTTCTCGGCCGCCTTCGCCTCGGTCAGGCCCACGGAGGCGACCTCGGGGTCGGAGTAGGTGACCTTCGGGATGTTGACGTCTTCGACGACCTGCGGGTTCAACCCTGCGATCTCCTCGGCCACGAAGATGCCCTGCTGGAACCCGCGGTGCGCGAGCTGCAGGCCGGGCACGATGTCGCCGACGGCGTAGACGCCGGGAACGCTCGTCTCGAGGCGGTCGTTGGTGATGACGAAGCCGCGGTCGACGGTGACGCCGGCCTCTTCGAAGCCGAGTCCCTGCGTCGACGGCCCACGGCCCACGGCGACGAGCAGCAGCTCGCCCTCGAAGGTCTTGCCGTCTTCGAGGCTGACCACGACGCCGTTCTCGTCTTGCGTGACGCCCGAGAAGCGGGTGCCGAGGTTGAAGGCGATGCCGCGCTTGCGGAACGCGCGCTCGAACTGCTTGCTGATGGCCTCGTCTTCGTTGGGCACCAGGTGCGGCAGGGCTTCGACGATGGTGACGTCGGCGCCGAACGACTTCCACACGCTCGCGAACTCGACGCCGATCACGCCGCCGCCGAGGATGACGACCTTCTGCGGCACGAAGTCGAGCGTGAGGGCCTGCTCCGAGGTGATGACCCGGCCGCCGATCTCGAGGCCAGGAAGGGTGCGCGAGTAGGAGCCGGTGGCCAGCACGATCTTCTTGCCCACGATGGTGTCGTCGCCGACCTGCACGGTGGTCGGCGACGTGAGCCGGCCCTCGCCGAGGATCGTCGTGATGCCACGTGCTTTGACCAGGCCTTCGAGGCCCTTGTACTTCGACGAGACGATGCCCTCGCGGTAGGCGGTGACGGCCGCGATGTCGACGCCGTGGAAGTCGGTGTTGATGCCGTACTTCGCCGACTCGCGCGAGACATCCGCGACCTCGGCCGAGTGCAGCAACGCCTTGGTGGGGATGCAGCCCCGGTGCAGACAGGTTCCGCCGACTTTGTCTTTTTCGATCATCGCCACCGAGAATCCCAGCTGGCTGGCCCGCAACGCGGCTGCATAGCCGCCGCTGCCGCCGCCGAGGACCACAATGTCAAAATTCTGTTCCGACACCAAGCAACTCCCTCGTGCATCAGTATCCGCCTGCGCCATCGACTCACGACGGAGGACGGAAGATGGGCGAGATTTTTTCGCCCATACGACCTTACTACGCGCGTGAGTAGCGCTCGGCAAATCGGACGAGCGTGCGCACGGCCACTCCGGTCGGTCCTTTCGGGGTGAATCCGTAGCCCGAGTCCTTATTGAGGGCCGGTCCGGCGATGTCGAGATGCACCCACGGGATCTTGTCGCCCGCGGCGTCGGTGCCGACGAACTCCTCGAGGAACACGCCCGCCACGAGCATGCCGCCGGCGGTGTTGCCGGGCTTCACGTTCGCGATGTCGGCGATGTCGGATGCCAGCAACGGGCGCAGTTCGGCCGGCAGCGGCATCGGCCACATCGGCTCGCCGACCTCGCGTGCCGCCGCGACGACCGACGCCGTGAGCTCCTCGTCTCCCATCGCTCCCACGTAGCGGTTGCCGAGCGCCACGATCGCGGCCCCGGTGAGGGTGGCGACGTCGATGATCGCGTCGGGGTTCTCCTCGCTCGCGGCCACGAGCCCGTCGGCCATCACGAGGCGCCCCTCGGCATCCGTGTTCAGCACCTCGACGGTGCGGCCGCCGTGGATGGTGAGCACGTCGCCCGGGCGGATTGCGTCGCCCGACGGCATGTTCTCGGCCAGGCACAGCCACGCCGTGAGGCGCACGGCGAGCCCGAGGTCGGCAGCGGCGAGCACGGCCGCGAGCACCGTCGCGGCGCCGGCCATGTCGTCTTTCATGCCGATCATCGAGATCGGCGGCTTCAGCGACAGCCCGCCGGTGTCGAAGGTGATGCCCTTGCCCACGAGCGCGATGTGCTTCGTGGCGCCGGCGGGGGAGTAGTCCACCCGCACCAGGCGCGGCAGGCGCGTGGAGCCCTGCCCGACTCCGGCGATGCCGCCGAATCCGCCCGCGACGAGGGCGTCGAAGTCCCACTCGGTGACCTCGAGCGGCCGGTCGGCCGCGAGCGCGCCGACCCGCTCGGCGAAGACCTCGGGGTAGAGGTCGAGCGCCGGGATGTTCACGAGGTCGCGCACGAGGGCGACGGCGTCGACGGATGCGCGGGCGCGGGCGAGCACACGCGTCGCCGCCTCCGAGCCGGCCGGCACCGCGGCCGCCACGATCTCGATCTCGCGCGGGCCGCTCTCGTCGTCGCGCGGGCTTCCGGTGCCGCGGTAGTCGCTGAAGTCGTACGACCCGAGACCGGCGCCCTCGACGATCGCCTCGACCTCGGCGACGTCGTCGGCGTCGAGGTCGATCACCAGCCGGTCGCGGCCGGGCACGCGCCGGGCGGCGACGCCCGCCGCGTAACGCAGGTCGTCGGCACCGGGCTCGGTCGTGCCGAGTCCGACCACCGCGACGCTCTTGACCGTCAGGCCGCCCGGCGCCGGCAGGCGCACGAGCTCATCCTTCTTGCCTGAGAAGCCGATCGCGGCAAGCCCCGCGGCGATCGCCTCGCCGAGGGCGCCGAGGGTGCCGTGCGCGTTCCGCACCGAGATCTCGTCGCCCGACTTCACCCCCGCCAGCACGAGGATCTCGTCGCCGGTGAACGCGGTTTCGGGGGAGCGCAGGGTGATCGGTGCCGTAGTCATCCGGCAATGCTATCGACGCAGCCCCCGGTATTCCCGACTGCTGTTCGCTCTCGGCATGCCACGCGAACCCGGTCGCCCGCGACCGGCCGGTTTAGAGTTGTCGCATGGAACAACCGAGCGGACTCTATGAAGTCGTGGCCGATGCAGGCCTCGTTCCCGACGGTTTGAACCTCGTGGCGGCCCTCACCGGTTTCACCGACGCGGGGGGCGCTGTCGGTCAACTGGGCGAATACCTGCTCGACAACCTCGACAACCGGGTAATCGTCGAGTTCGACACCGACACCCTGCTCGACTACCGCGCCCGCCGGCCGATCATCACGTTCGACGAAGACCACCTGAGCGACTACGAGCCCCAGACCCTGCGGCTCTACCTGATGACCGACGAACTCGGCCAGCGATTCCTCTTTCTCAACGGCTTCGAACCCGACTTCCAGTGGGAGCGGTTCACGGCCGCCGTCATCGAGCTCGTGCAGCTGTTCCACGTCAAGACCACCACCTGGGTGCACGCCATCCCCATGCCGGTGCCGCACACGCGCCCGATCAGCGTGACGGTCAGCGGCAACCGCATCGAGCTCATCGACGCCATGTCGGTCTGGCGCCCCAGCACGCAGGCGCCGGCCAACGCTCTGCACCTGGTGGAATACCGCCTGCAGGAGCTCGGCCACCCCATCGCCGGGTTCGTGCTGCTCGTTCCGCACTACCTGGCCGACACCGAATACCCAGTTACGGCGCTCGTCGCCCTCGAGAGCATCAGCTCGGCGACCGGGCTCATCTTCCCCACCGACCGGCTGCGCGAAGAGGGCCGCGTGTTCGCCGGCAAGATCGACGAACAGGTCGAGTCGAACGCCGAGCTGGCCCGTCTCGTGCACACCCTCGAAGAGCGCCACGACACCTACATGGAGGGCACGAGCCTCCGTTCGCCCCTCACCGACGTCGACGGCGAACTGCCGTCGGCCGACGAGATCGCCGACGAACTCGAGCGCTTCCTCGCCGGCAACCGCCCGGGCGACGACTTCCCGTCGGGCGACGGCCGGCCGCTCTGACCGCATCCGGCGCCGCTCTGCGCGCGACCGGGGCCGCAGCCTCGGCGACTCCCGCCACAGCCCGCGACCTGGCTGCCTGATCCGGTTCCGGATGCCGCGCCGGTAGACTCGGGGCAGTGAACTCCCGTCGATCCTGGCTCGTCTTCGCCGTCGGCGTGTTCGCCTACATGGCTGCCGTGCTCCAGCGCACGACGCTCGGTGTCGCCGGCGTGTCGGCCGCCGACCGGTTCGACACCTCGGCCGCGCTGCTGTCGAGTCTCGCCGTGGTGCAGCTGATCGTCTACGCCGGGCTGCAGATTCCGATCGGTCTGTTGATCGATCGGGTCGGCCCGAAGCTGCTGATCGTCTCGGGGAGCGCGGTGATGGTGGCGGGTCAGCTCGTGCTGGCCTTCGCGCCGAGCATCTCGATCGCGATCGTCGGCCGCATCCTGGTGGGTGCGGGCGACGCCGCCGTGTTCATCTCGCTGATCCGGTTGATCAACTCCTGGTTCAGCGGCCGCACGGTTCCGCTGCTCTCGCAGTGGACCGGCAACGTCGGCGCCATCGGGCAGATCCTCTCCGCCCTGCCGTTCGCGTGGATCCTGCACCAGAACGGCTGGACGGCGGCGTTCAGCTCCGCGGCCGCGGTGTCGCTCGTCGCCCTGGTGCTGGCCGTGATCCTGCTGGCCAACCGGCCGGCCGACGTCGCCGAGCCTCCCCGCGCCGCCTCCATCCGTGAGGCGCTGCACGGCCTCGGCCAGACCCTCCGGCGCCCGGGCACGCAGCTCGGTTTCTGGTCGCACTACACCACGCAGTCGTCGGGCACCGTGTTCGCGCTGTTCTGGGGGTTCCCGTTCATGGTGTCGGCGCTCGGCTTCGACGAGTCGCTCGCGTCGTTCCTGCTCGTGCTGATCGTGCTCGCGGGCCTCGTCGCCGGCCCCGTGCTCGGCATCCTGACGGCCCGCTTCCCCTTGCGGCGCTCCAATCTGGTGCTCGGCATCACGGCACTGCTCGGACTGGTGTGGGCCGTCGTGCTGCTCTGGCCCGGCACGCCACCGGTCTGGCTGATCGTCGTGCTCGTCATCGCCCTCGGCGTCGGCGGCCCGGGTTCGCTGATCGGCTTCGACTTCGCGCGATCGTTCAACCCCATCCGGTCGCTCGGGTCGGCCAACGGCATCGTGAACGTCGGTGGCTTCACGGCGAGCTTCGTCACGATGTTCGTCATCGGTGTTCTGCTCGACGCCCAGTTCGACGCCGGGGTGAGCGCCACCCTCTACGACCTCGACGCGTTCCGGCGGGCGTTCGCCGTGCAGTACCTCATCATCGGCTTCGGAGTGGTCATGCTCGTTCTCGCACGGCGAAAGACCAGGCGCCAGCTCGAGGAGGACGAGGGAATATCCGTGGGCCCCATTTGGGTTGCACTCTACAGAGCGTGGAAGCGCCGGGGGGCGTGAACGGCAAGCGGCCCACCCATTCCATGCAATAATTGATGATGTAGACCCGTTCCTGTGCACGGATGCGACCGCTCTTGCGGGCGCGAGAAATCCCGCACTTGACATGGGTCTTAGTAATGTCCAAAAACATCTTCACGCGTCCGGCGTCTTGCCGGGGGATCGTCACTCTCCCCACTGAGATCGCGTGGCATGAAAGGTGAACTAATGGCCACCCCCAAGTCCGCAGACACCCTCGAGAAGGCAACGGCGCCTGACGAGGTCGCGTCGGTCGCGAAGGCCCCCGCGGCCAAACGCGCCCCGGCGAAGAAGACCGCTGCCAAGGCAGCCCCCAAGAAGGCGACCAAGGCGGCCGCCAAGGCCGGCGACGCCGACGAGATCGATCCCGAAGACGACGTCGAGGTCACGGATGACGTGATCGAGGTCGTCGATGAGGTCGTCGTCGACGACGAGACGGCCGACACCGACACCGACACCGACGACGACTCCGTGGCGAAGCCCGCGGTAGCCGAAGAGGCGCTGCCCACGGGAGCGCTCGTGCTGTCGCTCGTCGACGACGAAGACGACGTGCCGGTCTACTCGACCACCATCACGGGTGCGACCGCCGACCCGGTGAAGGACTACCTGAAGCAGATCGGAAAGGTCGCTCTGCTGAACGCGGCCGAAGAGGTCGAGCTCGCCATGCGCATCGAGGCGGGTCTGTTCGCCGAAGACAAGCTGGCGAACACCGAGAACCTCACCCCGTCGCTGAAGCGCGAGCTGCAGTGGGTCGCCAAAGACGGTCAGCGCGCGAAGAGCCACCTGCTCGGCGCGAACCTGCGCCTCGTGGTCTCGCTCGCGAAGCGCTACACCGGTCGTGGCATGCAATTCCTCGACCTGATCCAGGAGGGCAACCTGGGCCTCATCCGTGCGGTCGAGAAGTTCGACTACACCAAGGGCTTCAAGTTCTCGACCTACGCGACCTGGTGGATCCGCCAGGCCATCACCCGCGCCATGGCCGACCAGGCGCGCACCATCCGCATCCCGGTGCACATGGTCGAGGTCATCAACAAGCTGGCCCGCGTGCAGCGCCAGATGCTGCAAGACCTCGGTCGCGAGCCCACGCCCGAGGAGCTCAGCCGCGAACTCGACATGACCCCCGAGAAGGTCGTCGAGGTGCAGAAGTACGGCCGTGAGCCCATCTCGCTGCACACGCCGCTGGGTGAAGACGGCGACAGCGAGTTCGGTGACCTGATCGAAGACACCGAGGCCGTCGTTCCGGCCGACGCCGTGGGCTTCACCATGCTGCAGAAGCAGCTGGAGTCGCTGCTCGACTCGCTCTCCGAGCGCGAGGCCGGCGTCATCCGCATGCGGTTCGGCCTCGGCGACGGCATGCCGAAGACGCTCGACCAGATCGGCGACACTTTCGGCGTCACGCGCGAGCGCATCCGCCAGATCGAGTCGAAGACGATGGCGAAGCTGCGCCACCCGTCGCGGTCGCAGTCGCTGCGCGACTACCTCGAGTAGGCCGGTGGCCATCCGCACCACCGCGGCCGTGCTCGTCGGGCGGGCCGTTCGCGTCGCCGCGCGCCTGCGCGGCGGCGGCTCGGCCATCCCCGGCAACATCGCCCTCAAGATCGACCCGGGCTTCCTCGAGCGCACGATCGCGTCGATCCCCGACGGCGTCGTCGCCGTGTCGGGCTCGAACGGCAAGTCGACCACCACCAACATGCTGGCCGCCATCATCCGTGCGCACGGGCTGAAGGTGTTCACCAACCCGTCGGGTGGCAACCTGCCGCAGGGCATCGCGTCGGCGCTGCTCTCCGAGGTCACCGTGAGCGGGCGCCTCGACGCCGACATCGCCATCCTCGAGATCGACGAGGGCTACGGCACACGGCTCGCCGAGCTTCTGAAGCCCAAGACCGTGCTGCTGCTCAACATCCAGATCGACCAGCTGAACCGCTACCACGAGCCCGACCGCGTCGCCGCGATGCTCGGCAGGGTGGCCGCCGCGTCGACCGACGGGCTGATCCTCAACCGCGAAGACAACTTCCTTGTCGACCTCGACGCGCAGATCCCCGGCCGGCCCTCCCGCACCGTCTCGTTCTTCGGCGGGGTGCCGAGCCTCGTCGACGGGGCGAGCCACGGCGTGGCGTCAGCCGACCGGTTCGGCGCGGCATCCGCTGTTCCCGGGTCTCGCCCAGCGGCGGTCGAGGTGGTCGCCCTCGACGGCGCTCGCGCCACCCTGGCCATCACCCCCGTGGGCACGCCCGACGGCGACACGGATGCCGCCGCCCGCACCGAGATCGAGGTGCGCCTTCCGGCTCGGGGCATGCACTACGCGCTCGACGCTGCCGGCGCCGCCGCGGCCGCGCGGAGCGTGCTCGGCGACCGGTTCCGCCCCGAGCTCGTCAGCCGAGCCCTCGACACGCTCGAGACCGTCTACGGCCGCGGCGAGCTGCTCGAGGTGGAGGGCGAGCAGATCGAGATCATCATGATGAAGAACCCGGCCAGCCTGCAGCTCAACCTCGACTCGCTCGAGACCGCGCCGGAGCAGGTCTTCCTCGCGGTCGACGAGGGCACGCCCGATCCGTCGTGGATCTACGACATCGACTTCTCGGCCCTCGACCACGTCGACGGAATCACCGGCTCGAAGGCCTGGCAGTTCGCCGTGCGGTTCGGCTACCTCGGCATCCCGGTGGTCGCCGTCGACCTCGACGTGAAGGCGGCCCTCAAGCAGTTCCTGGCGCTGCCGCGCCCGGCAAGCGGTCACAAGGTGATGATCTTGAACTACGAGCAGATGATGCTGATCCGCAAGATCCTGGGCTTCAAGGAGCTCGAGGGCGGGGGAGCCGCGTGATGGCCGCCGCTCCGCAGACACTGCGCATCCTGCACTTGTTCCCGCGCCTGCTGGGCCTGAACGGCGAGAGCGGCAACGTCGACATCCTGCGGCTCCGCAGCGAGTGGCGCGGCCTGCCGGTCGAGGTCATCGCCTACGACGGGGGCGCGCCGCTGCGCTTCGACGACGCCGACCTGGTATTCATCGGCAGCGGGCCGGTCTCGGCCGAGCTGCTGGCGCATCCGCTCGTTCTGGCGATCGCTCCCGACCTGAAGCAGCTGGCCGCCGACGGCCGGCCGTTCCTCGCCATCGGCGCCGGCTTCCAACTGCTCGGCGACCGCATCACCCTCGAAGGCGGAGAGGTGCTCGAGGGCGCCGGCGTCTTTCCGATCACCACCCGCCACGGCGGCACGCGAGTGGTCGGCGACTTCGTGGTGGAGTCGCCGCGCCTCGGCACGGTCGTGGGCTTCGAGAACCGCGGGTCTTTCGTCGACGTCGGCCCGCACGGCACGCTCGGCCGGGTCGTCTACGGCCGCGGCAACACCGAGACGCCCGGCGAGGAGGGCTTCTGGGAGGACAACCTGCTCGGCACCCACATGCACGGCCCGATCCTGGCCAACAACCCAGGTCTCGCCGATTCGCTGCTCGACACCGCGCGCTCCCGCCGCGGGCTGCAGTACACGGATGCCGCCCCCGAGGCCCTGCGCTCGATCGACGAGCGCGCCCGCCACGCCCGCGGCACCATCGCCGCCTCACCGCTCAGCGAGTAGCGCCTTCGCGTCGGCACGGCATCAGCAAGGCGTCAGCACGGCGTCAGCCGTTCGACCGCGGGGCTGAGCGACGCCGGTCCTCCGAGCAGCACGACGTTGCGCGTGCCGTGCGACGCGAGCCGGGAGAGCACGTCGTTCGGAACGCAGTCTGACGGCACCACGTAGAGCGGATTCCTCTTGCTGCCGGCCAGAACACCTCCCGCGAGAGCGTCGGGGAAGTTCGCCCCCGTGGCGAAGTAGACGGTGCCGAAGTCGGCGCCGGTCAGGTCGTTCACCGCCACCGAGACCGCGTAACGGTCGGCGCCCTGGTAGCGGTCGACCGGCCGGATGGCCGTGAGAGAGGTTTCGATGCCTCCGGAGACGGAAGCCGGGCCACCGATCACCGCGATCCAGGCCGGACGCAGCGCGGTCAGGGTGGCGATCGTGGGTGCGTCGGCCGAAGCGGCCGCTCCATCGACGAGAACGAGTGGGGAATACCACCACGCGGCGACCGGCCCTGCCGAGAGGGCGTCGGGGAACTTGGAACCGGTGGCGACGAAACCCGCTTGAGTGCCGATGGCCGGGAAGGCCGCAGCCGTGATCCGACGGCTCACCTCATAGCGGTCGGCGCCGCTGATGCGTGTGACGGAGGCCGAGCTCGCCGCCGCGCGCACGTCGGCGAGCACCGCATCGGGGATGCTTGCCGGCCCGCCCACCACCACGACGCGCTTCGGTGCGAGCGAGACCAGCTCGGCGGTGATCGCGGCAGTCAGCCCACTGGAGGGCACGAGCAAGAGCACGCCCTGCTCCCGCACCACCGCCGGGCCGGCACTCAGCGCATCCGGAAAGTCGTTGCCGGTCGCCAGGTAGACCACGTCGGCTCGCGACCTGGTGGCCTGCGCGATGCGCACCGCCTCCTCGAAGCGGTCGACGCCCGCGATGCGGCTCACCGAGATCGCCGACAACCCCGACCCGTCGCCGGCCACCGGGTCGGCCACAGGGTCGGCCACTGCACCGACGCCCGGGATCAACGCCGACAGCACCGTGCTGACGGCGACGAGCACGGACACTGCTCGAACACGCATGTGAGCTCTCTTCTCTGAGGTGCTCCCCGCCGTGAGTGGCCCCCTGGAGCGCACTCAGCCTAGCGATGCGTTCATGCCTTGTCGAGCATTGCTCAGATAATCACACGTCGATGCGGTCGCGCGAGAGCTTGTCGGAGCCCTGGATGATGAACTCCTTGCGCGGGGGCACCTCGTCGCCCATCAGCAGTTCGAACATCTTCTCGGCCACGGCGGCATCCGCCACACCCACGCGGCGCAGCGTGCGGTAGCGCTTGTCCATCGTGGTCGACGCGAGCTGGTCGGCATCCATCTCGCCGAGGCCCTTGTAGCGCTGGATGGGGTCTTGGTATTTGCGGCCCGACTTCTTGAGCGACGCGAGCACGCCCTGCAGCTCGGCTTCGGAGTAGGTGTAGATGGTCTCGTTCGGCTTGGTACCCGGGTTCATCACCACCACGCGGTGCAGGGGCGGCACGGCCGCATAGACCCGGCCGTCTTCGATCAGCGGCCGCATGTAGCGGAAGAACAGCGTGAGCAGCAGGGTGCGGATGTGCGCCCCGTCGACATCGGCGTCGCTCATCAGGATGATCTTGCCGTAGCGCGCGGCCGGCAGGTCGAAGGAGCGGCCGGAGCCGGCACCGATGACCTGGATGATCGAGGCGCACTCGGCGTTCGAGAGCATGTCGGCGATCGACGCCTTCTGCACGTTGAGGATCTTGCCGCGAATGGGCAGCAGCGCCTGGAACTCGCTGTTGCGGGCGAGCTTCGCCGTGCCGAGCGCCGAGTCGCCCTCGACGATGAACAGCTCGCTCTGCGCCACGTCAGACGACCGGCAGTCGACCAATTTCGCCGGCAACGACGACGACTCGAGGGCGTTCTTGCGCCGCTGGGTCTCTTTGTGGGCGCGCGCGGAGATGCGCGACTTCATCTCGGCCACGACCTTGTCGAGCACGAGCGCCGACTGCGCCTTGTCGTCGCGTTTGGGCGACGCGAACCGGTCGGCGAGCCCCTTGGTGACCACCTGCGAGACGATGTTGCGCACGGCGGGCGTGCCGAGGATCTCTTTGGTCTGCCCCTCGAACTGCGGCTCGGGCAGGCGCACGGTGAGCACCGCCGTGAGGCCCGCGAGCACGTCTTCTTTGTCGAGCTTGTCGTTGCCGACCTTGAGGCGGCGGGCGTTCGCCTCGACCGTCTGGCGCAGGAACTTCAGCAGCCCGGTCTCGAAACCGGCCTGATGGGTGCCGCCCTTGGGAGTCGAGATGATGTTGACGAAGCTCTTGAAGGCCGTGTCGTAGCCGATTCCCCAGCGCAGCGCCAGGTCGACGGTGCACTCGCGGGTGAGTTCGGTGGGGATCATGGCGCCCGCGTCGGAGAGCACGGGCACGGTTTCTTTGAACTGCCCGGACCCCTGGATGCGCCAGATGTCGGTGAGCGGTGCATCCGCGGCGAGGTGCTCGACGAACTCCGAGATGCCGCCCTCGAACCGGAACGTCTCGCTCACGCGCTGCTCGCCCCGGTCGTCGTCGATCTCGATCTTGAGGCCGGGCACGAGGAAGGCGGTCTGCCGGGCCCGCACGAGAAGGTCGTCGGTGAGGAACTCGGCGCCCTTGGTGAAGATCTGCCGGTCGGCCCAGTAGCGCACCCGGGTGCCGGTGACGCCCTTGGCGACCTTGCCGACCACGCGCAGTTCGCTCTTCTTCTCGAACGGCGTGAACGGCGCATCCGGGCTCGCGGGGTTAGTGCCGTCGGCGAACACACCCGGCTCACCGCGATGGAACGACATCGCCCAGGTCTTGCCGTCGCGGTCGACCTCCACGTCGAGCCGTTCGGAGAGGGCGTTGACGACCGACGCGCCGACACCGTGCAGACCTCCGGATGCCGCGTAGGAGCCCGACCCGAACTTGCCACCCGCGTGCAGCTTGGTGAACACCACCTCGACGCCCGACAGACCCGTCTTCGGCTCGATGTCGACGGGGATGCCGCGCGCGGTGTCGCGCACCTCGACGCTGCCGTCGCCGTGCAGCACCACGTCGATCTCGGTGCCGTGGCCGCCGAGCGCCTCGTCGACGGAGTTGTCGATGATCTCCCAGAGGCAGTGCATGAGCCCGCGGGAGTCGGTGGAGCCGATGTACATGCCGGGCCGCTTGCGAACCGCCTCGAGCCCTTCGAGAACGGACAGGTGCCGGGCAGAGTAGTCGGACGGTGATGCCACCGGGTCTCCTTCGGGTCGAGCAGCGGGGCGCACGGGCGGCCTCGATCTCCAAGGCTAACCGCCGCGGGCACCCGCTCCGGCGCACGACACCCACCGGGTATTCCCGGTACGCGCACAGCGAAACACAGGGCGATTGACGCCTGGCTGTTACAGAAGAGTGATTGGATGTGTCTACCAGTCAGTTCTCGTTCGAGTCGCTAAGGAGCCGAAGATGCAGTCAGTTGCCGCAGAAACCAGCGCTGTCTCCGATCTGGAGAACGCATATCAGCTCACAGCGGCCGACCGCTGTGACAGCTGTGGAGCGCAGGCCTACATCAAGGTCGACATGCCGTCCGGCGGAGAACTGTTGTTCTGCGCCCACCACGGCCGCAAATACCAGGAGAAGCTCTCTCAGGTCGCCACCGGTTGGCACGACGAGTCGGCCAAGCTGAACGACCGCCCGTAAGAGTCTTCACGCACGACGTGCCGAAGGGCCCGCACCGCGACTGAGTCGCGGGGCGGGCCCTTCGTCGTGCCGCCGGTGTTGCCTGGCGGCCGTGCCTCGCGGTTATGCTTTGCGGCCGTGTCGATAGCCGGGGCGGCGGCCAGTCAGAGGCGCGCGGCGCCGATCGACCCCACCACGCCGCCGAGGGCGACGCCTGACGCGTCGCGCTTGGCGCCGGCCTCGGGCAGGGTGCGTGCCGATCCGTCGGTGCCGACCGCCAGCGCCGGTGCACGGCCCGCCCAGGCGACCGTGAGCACGTCTTCGCCCTTCAAGAAGCGGTGGGCGCGCACGCCGCCGGTCGCCCGGCCCTTCGGCGGGAACTCGGCGAAGTCGGAGACCTTGCCCGAACCCGGGTCGGTGCCGGCCAGGGTCGCCGTGCTGCCCGAGACGGTGACGACGACCGACTCCTCGCCGTCGGGAACCGAACCGAACCAGATGACGGATGCCCCGGAGCCGAGGTTGATGCCGGCCATGCCGCCCGCCGAGGTGCCCTGCGGTCGCACGCTGGCCTGGAAGAACCGCAGCAGCTGGGCGTCGGAGGTGATGAACACGAGCTCGTCGTCGTCGGAGTGCTGAGCGACCCCCACGACGCGGTCGCCGGGCTTCAGGGCGATCAGCTCGAAGTCGGGCCGCGCCGGGTAGGCGCCAGGCGCCACCCGCTTCACGACCCCCTGGGCCGTGCCGAGGGCGATGGGCACCGGTGAGGCCAGCGACACGAGCCCCACGATCTTCTCGCGCTTGCCGTCGATGGCCAGGTAGTCGCCGACCTTCACACCGGCGGCGAGTTGCACCGAGTTCGCGGGCACGGCGGGCAGGTCCATCACCGGCATCCGGATGAGCCGGCCGGTGTCGGTGACCGCGCCCACCTCTCCGCGGCGGGTGGTGTCGACCTGGCTGCGGATGGCGTCGTGCCGGCTGCGGCGCACGCTCACGGCGGGGCCGTCGGCGCGGTCGTCGTCGCCGTCTTCGCGATCGACGCGCACCACCCGGCCGGTGGTCGAGAGGTAGATCGTGCAGGGCACGTCGGCCACCTCGAGCACGGGCTGCGCCTTCTTCGAGGTGGTCGCGAGCGACGGACGGGCCTCGGTGAGCATCGTGCGACGGGGCGTGCCGAACTTCTCGGCCACCTCGTCGAGCTCGTCGGAGACCGTCTTGCGCAGCAGGGCGGGGCTCGCGAGCAGCTCTTCGAGGAACGCGATCTCCTCCCGCAGCCGGTCGCGCTCCGACTCGAGCTCGATGCGCGAGAACTTGGTGAGTCGCCGCAGCCGGAGTTCGAGGATGTACTCGGCCTGCAGCACGCTCAACTCGAACACCTCGATCAGGCGCGAGCGGGCGGCATCCGTGTCGTCGCTCGTGCGGATGACCTGGATGACCTCGTCGATGTCGAGGATGGCGATGAGGAGCCCCTCCACCAGGTGCAGGCGCTCGCGCCGGCGGTCGAGGCGGTAGCGGGTGCGGCGGGTGACCACGTCGATGCGGTGGTTGACGTAGACGACGAGCAGGTCGCGCAGCCCGAGCGTGAGCGGCCCGCCGTCGACCAGGGCGACGTTGTTGATGTTGAAGCTGTCTTCGAGCGGGGTCAGCTTGTAGAGCTGTTCGAGCACGGCTTCGGGGTTGAAACCGGTCTTGATGCCGATGACCAGACGCAGCCCATGGGTGCGGTCGGTCAGGTCGGTGACGTCGCTGATGCCCTGGATCTTCTTCGAGGTGACGCCGTCTTTGATCTTGGCGATGACCTTCTCGGGGCCGACGAGGTAGGGCAGCTCGGTCACCACGAGGCCGGTCTTGCGGGGGCTGAGGTTCTCGATCGACACCTTGGCGCGGGTCTTGAAGCTGCCCCGGCCGGTCTCATAGGCGTCGCGCACGCCTGCGAGACCCACGATCGTGCCGCCGCCCGGCAGGTCCGGGCCGGGGATGAACGACATCAGATCGTCGAGCGAGGCATCCGGATGCTCGATCAGATACCGCGCGCCCGCAACGACCTCGATCAGGTTGTGCGGCGCCATGTTGGTGGCCATGCCCACCGCGATGCCGGTGGTGCCGTTCACGAGCAGGTTGGGGATGGCGGAGGGCAGCACGTCGGGCTGGGTGAGCTGGTTGTCGTAGTTGGGCACGAAGTCGACGACGTCTTCGTCGAGGCCCTCCACCATGGTCATGGCGGTGGCGTCGAGGCGGGCCTCGGTGTAGCGCGAGGCGGCGGGGCCGTCGTCGAGCGAGCCGAAGTTACCGTGGCCGTCGATCAGCGGCACCCTCATCGTCCACGACTGTGCCAGGCGCACGAGGGCGTCGTAGATGGCCGAGTCGCCGTGGGGGTGCAGCTTGCCCATCACCTCGCCCACCACGCGTGCGCTCTTCACGTGGCCGCGGTCGGGCCGCAGCCCCATGTCGCTCATCATGTAGAGGATGCGGCGCTGCACCGGCTTCAGGCCGTCACGCGCGTCGGGCAGGGCCCGGGAGTAGATGACGGAGTAGGCGTATTCGAGGAACGAGTCCTGCATCTCGGTCGACACGTCGACGTCGAGGATCTTCTCGACGGTCGTCTCGGTGGGCTCGTTCTTCGCTGCTGTCATTCCTGTTTTTCTCGAACGTTTCGCGCTCCGGCGGCACCGGGTGAGTGGTCGGAGCGGAGTGCGGGGTCGTGTGCCAGACTTGGCCGAATGTCCACCATGCTACCGACGCGCACGCCCGACGAGCCGACGCTCGCCGACGTGTTGCCGAGTTGCGTGCTGTCGCTCGCGGGCCGCACCAACCGCCTGGCGCTGCCGCCGGCCGACCGCGCCCTCGTGGTGCTCGTCGACGGCCTCGGTGCCGCCGCCCTGCGGGGCCGGGCCGGGCATGCGCGACTGCTCGCGGGGGCGCTCACCAAGCGGTCCACCATCACGAGCGGGTTCCCGACCACCACGGCGGCGGCCCTCGCGACCCTCGCCACGGGCGGGCGGCCCGGTGAGCACGGCATCGTGGGCTACACCGCCCTCGTGCCGGCCGCCGGCGGGGTGGTGAACCAGCTCTCGGGCTGGTCGGCCGACATGCCCCCGGCCACCTGGCAGCGTCTGCCCACGGTGTTCGAGCAACTCGCCGAGGCCGGCATCCCCTCGAACACGGTCGGCCCCGGCAAGTACGCCGACTCCGGGCTCACGCACGCCATCCTCCGCGGCGCCGACTACGTGGCCGCCGGCACGATCGCCGAGCGGTTCGCCGCGGCGCGACGCCTGTTCGATGGGGGCGGCAAGCGCCTGGTCTACCTCTACGTTCCCGAACTCGACCAGATCTCGCACGCCAAGGGCTGGGAATCAGACCGCTGGCTCACCACCCTCGAAACCCTCGACGCCGAGTTCGGCCGGTTCTCGTCGACGCTCCGCCGCGACGAGGGGATGCTGCTCACCGCCGATCACGGCGTGGTCGACGTGCCGCCGAGCGGCCACATCCTGTTCGGCGACGACGAGGCGCTCGTCGCCCAGGTGGCGCATGTCGGGGGAGACCCTCGGTGCGTGCAGCTCTACCTCGAGCCCGACGCCGCTCCGGATGCCGCCGACCGCCTGGCCGAGGCCTGGCGCGCCCGCGAAGGCGGCCGGGCCTGGATCGCCACCCGCGCCGAGGCGATCGACGCCGGCTGGTTCGGACCGGTCGACCCCGAGGTCGAGCCGCGCATCGGCGACGTCATCGTGGCGGCCCGCAAGCTCGTGGCCTACTACGACGGGCGCGGGGGCGACACGACCGGCCAGTCGATGATCGGCCAGCACGGCTCGCTCACGCCCGAGGAGACGATGGTGCCCCTGCTGCGCGAGGGCGCCTACCGGCTCTAACCGCGGTTCTGGTGGGCCCGACGTATGGCGGCGCGCTCAGGCCGGGTCGTCGTCGGACCGCGCGCCGAAGACGATCTCGTCCCAGCTCGGCATCGCGGCTCGCTGACGTTTCGGCGAACTCTGGCGGGAGCCGGACCCCTGCCCGCCCGAACCCTGCGCGGCTGAGCCGGGCGCGCCCGACTCCGACCGGGGCGGCGCCATCAATTCCGTCTCGAGGCCCTCGAGCGGGGTGTCGAACGGCTCGGCCACGGCGCGCGGGCCGCCGAAGATGGTCGGCTCCTCGGGCTGGGGGTCGAACGACGCGGCCTCACGCTCCCCGCGCCGGCGCCGCAGCGCCTCGAGCAGATCGGCGGTCTGGTTGTGGTCGTTCGTGTCGGCGGTGTCGGGCGCGCGCTTGATGGCGAAACCGTCGTAGGGCCGGCCGTGCTCGCGGCTGGGGCGGGCGGGAAGAGCGGATGCCGCAGGCACCTCGACCACGGGCTGCGCCGGCGCTTCGGGTTCTGCCTCGGCCTCGGCCGCGGCATCCGGTGCCGGCGTGACGACCGGCTCGGGCTCGGGCGCTCGCTCGACCGACGCGAAGGCGCCGCTGTCGAAGCGGGCGGCATCGACCTCGGAGGAGTTCGAGACGGCCCGCAGCCGCGGGATGAGGCCCTCGGTGAGCTCGCCGTGGCGCGAGAGCGTGGTGGCCTCGCTGTTGAGCGGGCTGAGCACGTGACGCTTCGGGTCGAACTGCCAGCGAGCGTCGTGGTCGATCTCGCGCGAGGTGAAGGTGAGCTTCACGATCCACCCGGTCTCGTCTTTCCAGCTCGCCCAGCGCACGTCGCGGGCGTCGAGACCTTCGAGACGCTCGTCGAGCGCGTCGCCGAAGGTCGAGAGGGGTTCTTCGCCGAGCGGGTCGGCGGGAGTGGTGGGCTGCACGGCGACGCGCAGGGCCGAATCGACGATGAACTGGCGCTCGGCCACCACCGGGCCCTCGAAGCGTTCGACGTAGTCGACCGAGGCGCCGGTGAGTTCAGCCACCTCGAAAGCCGACAGGCCGGCCCTGATATGGGTCTGGATCTCGCGCGGCGAGACCTTCTTTCCGCCCTGGGCGGACGCGATGCCCTGACGGAGCCGGGATTGGAGAAGTTCGTCGATGACGATGCGAAAACGTTCGCCGCCGTCACTCGAGACGAGCAACGCACCGTTCTCGACTCCGATTACCGTCAAATCCTGCATGGTGAAAGGCCTCCAGAGGTCACTGTCCGCTTAGAGGATGACACGGGAGAGCCCCTGATCCGGGGAATGTTCTGGGCGTGCCGCAAGTTGATGGCGGCATGAGTATTTGATGCTCATGCGGCGGTTTGCTATTCCTGCCCGTTTGATGCAAACTAACGCCGCCGATTTCGTTAATGGGCTGTATTCAAGAAGTGGATGGGCATGGCGACTGATTACGACGCACCGCGTAAGACCGATGACGACTCCGACTCGATCGAAGCGCTGAAGGAGCGAGTTCCGGACAAGATGTCCGGCGTCGTAGATGTCGATGACGCCGACAACCCGGGTGGTTTCGAACTGCCCGGCGCCGACCTCTCCGATCTCGACCTCGACGTTGTCGTCCTGCCTCCGCAGGCCGACGAATTCACCTGCATCAGCTGCTTCCTGGTGAAGCACCGCTCGCAGATCGATCACGAAGAGAAGCTCGGAGCCATCTGCGTGGAGTGCGCCTCATAACGCACCCCTCGTGAGTGGCACGACCGGCCGCGGGCTCACGCCCGGCGGGCCGCCGTCACCGCATCGATGAACTCGCCGGGACGCCGGGTCGACACCAACCAGTAGGGTGTCGGATCCTGCGGATCGGCGATTTCCATTTTCACCACCGGGTCGATCCAGCCCCGGATGCACAGATAGGCCCGGGCGTCGAGCGAGCGCCCGCGCTGGGTCGTCGCCTCCTCGCCGCGGTAGCCCTCGCAGGCACCGACGAGCGCGGCGGGAATCGTGGCGCGCCCGACGCGCACCGTGCCGTTCTCGACGTCGAGCACCGGGGCGAGCCCGATCAGCAGCACGAGCAGCCCGCCGTAGAGCACCACACCCACCCCGGCGCCCACCAGCCAGCCCGAGCCGTCGCCGATCGGGGCGAACACGACGATGCTCGCCGGCAGCACCAGCGCGGTCGAGAGCAAGACCCAGAGCGAAGGAGAGAGCCTCTCCCGATAGTGCGACATGGCTCTATTCGATCATTCTTTCTGCACTACCCTCGACTCGTGACTTCTTCTGTCGAGATCCTCATCACCGCACAGAACGTGCCCGCCTACGCGCATCCGGGCGACGCGGGGGCCGACCTGCTCTCCACCGAGGCCCTCACTCTCGGGCCCGGCGAACGCCGCACCGTGGGCACCGGCGTGTCGATCGCGCTGCCCGACGGCTACGTCGCCTTCGTCGTGCCCCGCAGCGGGCTGGCGAGCAAGCACGGCATCACCGTGGTGAACGCCCCGGGCACCGTGGATGCCGGCTACCGCGGCGAGATCAAGGTCGCCCTCCTGAACACCGACAGTTCGGTGCCGTACGATATCGGCGTCGGCGACAGAATCGCGCAACTGATCGTGATGCCGGTGACGCGAGCCGTGTTCGTCCCCGTCGAGACGCTCCCCGGGAGCCATCGCGGTGAGGGCGGCTTCGGCTCCACCGGATATTCGTCGCCAACGAACGGAAACCAGTCATGAGCGACAACGAGATCGTGCCCGACGACCAGCAGCCCGACGACCTGGAGGTGCAGCCGGCCGCCGACCGCGACGCCAAGAGCGCGCCGCCCGAGCGCGCCACCGAAGGTCCGTTCGACGCCACCGAGGCCAACCCGGCCCGGCCCTACGTCGACCTGGGCGGAGTGAAGATCCTTCCCCGCGAGGGCCTCCACCTGAGGCTCGAGGTCGAAGAAGGCACCAACCGCGTGGTGGCCGTGGGCCTCGACTACGCCGGCTCCACCCTGCAGGTGCAGGCGTTCGCCGCGCCCCGGTCGACCGGCCTGTGGCACGAGATCCGCGAGCAGATCGAAGACCAGATCCTCAAGCAGGGCGGCAAGAGCACGGTGCAGCCCGGGCCGTTCGGCCCCGAGCTCATCGCCGGCGTGCCGGCCACGGCGCCCGACGGCAGCCAGGGCGTTCGGATGGCGCGGTTCATCGGCGTCGACGGCCCCCGGTGGCTGCTGCGCGGTGTGATCGCCGGCGAGGCGCTCACCAATCCCGCGGCGCAGACCGCGGTCGAAGACCTCTTCCGTAGCGTGGTCGTCGTTCGCGGCTCGTCGCCGATGCCGCCGCGCGACCTGATCCCGCTCACCATCCCGAAGACCGCGGCGACCGGCGGCGCGCAGACGGCGACTCCGTGACGACACCGCAGAACGAGCCTCCCGAGGAGCCGGCGGCATCCGCCCCGACCTTCTCCGAAGCCTTCGCCCAGGCGGCGCGCAACGCCGGCATCGGGCAGGTCGCGCCGGGTGAGACGCCGACCGGTGCGTCGTTGCTCAAGGCGATCGGCGGCATCCGGGGTCTCATCGAGTCGATTCTGCCGGGGCTCGCTTTTCTCGTGATCTTCACCTTCTCGAAGAACCTCGTGCTCGCCGTGACCGCACCGGTGGCCCTCTCGGTCGTGTTCGTGATCGTGCGCCTGGCGACCCGCAGTGCCGTGATGCCCGCCGTGGCCGGACTGCTCGGCGTGGGCATCTCGGCCGGTCTCGCCCTGTTCACCGGCCGGGCCGAAGACAACTTCGTCGTGGGCATCGTGATCAACTGCGTGTGCCTGGTGATCCTGCTGATCTCGCTGATCGCGAGGCGGCCGTTCATCGGCATCGTCGTGGGTCTTCTCGCCGGTGACGGAAACGGCTACCGCACCGACAAGGCGAAGTTCCGCGTGGTGCTCGTCGCGACCTGGTGCTGGGTGGGACTGTTCGCCGCACGGCTCGCGTTCGAGTTGCCGCTCTACTTCGCCGGCCAGACCGAGTTGCTCGGCTCGGTGAAGCTCATCATGGGTGTGCCGCTGTATGCCGCGCTGCTCTGGGTGACCTGGCTGCTCGTGCGTGCGGCCTACGCCAAACCCACGGCCGAGCGCTCCGCCGACATCCGCTGACCGCCCGCGAGATCGACGGAGCGGCTGCGGCGTGGGCGATGCGGGCGTGAACGGCGGTCTCTCCGAGGCCGAGGTCGCCGACCGGGTCGCCCGTGGGCTCACCAACGTCAGCTCCGATGCGACGTCGCGATCGGTGGCGAGCATTCTGCGCGAGAACATCTTCACCTTCTTCAACGCGATCCTCACCGTCTGCTTCGTGGCCGTGGCGTTGCTCGGCGATCTCGGCGACGGTCTGTTCTTCGGCATCGTGATCGTCAACTCGCTGATCGGCATCGTGCAGGAGCTGCGGGCGAAAGCGAGCCTCGAGAAGCTCGCGCTGCTCGCGGCGCCCGAGGCGGCCGTGCGGCGCGGTGGCGAGGTGATGGTGATCGCGCCCGAACAGGTGGTGCAAGACGACCTGCTGCTGCTGCGACCGGGCGACCAGGTGACGGCCGACGCGGTGATCGACAGCGTCGCCGACCTGCTGCTCGACGAATCGATGCTGACGGGGGAGTCGGAGCCGGTCGCCAAACGCCCCGGCGACACCCTGCTGTCGGGCTCGCTGGTGGTGTCGGGCACGGCCGAGGCGCGGGTGGTGGCGGTCGGCGAGCGCTCCTATGCCAACACCTTGACCCGCGAGATCAAACGGCACACCCTGGTGCACTCCGAGTTGAGGGCCGCGACCACCCGCATCCTGGTGTACCTCACCTGGATCCTCATCCCCGTCATCGCCGTGGTGATCGTCGGCCGGGTGTTCACCTACGGGGGAGCGAGCGGGCTCGACACCGTGTCGCTCGAATCGTGGCGCCTCGCCGCGCTCGACACGGTGGCGAGCGTCGTCGGCATGATCCCCGAGGGGCTCGTGCTGCTGACCAGCCTGGCGTTCGGGGTGGCCGTGATCCAGCTCGGGCGGCAGAAGGTGCTCGTGCAGGAGCTCGCGGCGGTCGAGGTGCTCGCGCGGGTCGACGTGCTGTGCCTCGACAAGACCGGAACCCTCACCACCGGCGAGATCGGCTTCGAGCGGCTGGTGACCCTCGATGCGACATTCCGCGACGACGAGCTCGACACGGTGCTGGGGCTGATCGCGAACGACGTCGCCGCCAACCAGACCGCCCTCGCGCTGCGGCCGCATTTCGTCGCGACCGACGCCGTGCTGATCGAGCGGCTGCCGTTCAACTCCCGCCGCGCCTT
Source organism: Herbiconiux daphne (assembly GCF_024979295.1). GTDB lineage: Bacteria > Actinomycetota > Actinomycetes > Actinomycetales > Microbacteriaceae > Herbiconiux > Herbiconiux daphnes. The sequence goes on from NZ_JANLCJ010000002.1 coordinate 22,471, forward strand.
CAGCGCCGTCACCTTCGACCGGGCCGGCGAGCGGCAGACCTGGCTGCTCGGGGCGCCCGAGCGGCTGCTCGCCGCGTGGCCCGGCCACCTCGACGCCGCCATGACGATCGCCGCCGACGGGCGCCGCGCGCTCGCGCTCGGCCGGGGCACGGGCACGGCGTCCGACTACACCGACACCGTGACGCCCGACGGCGAGTTCCGGCCCGCCGCGATCGCCGTCTTCCACGAGTCGGTGCGACCGGATGCGCGGCCGACCCTCGACTACTTCGACCAGCAGGGCGTGCGGGTCGTGGTGCTCTCGGGCGACAACCCCGTGACCGTGGGAACGATCGCCGGCGAACTCGGGCTCGGATCCCTCGCCATCGACGCGAGCTCTCTCGACGGCGCGGAGGCAGTGATCGGGGCCCTCGCCGGCGCGAGCGTGTTCGGCCGCGTGGCGCCCGAACAGAAGCGCACCGTCGTGCACGCGCTGCAGCAGCAGGGCCACGTCGTGGCGATGACCGGAGACGGCGTCAACGACGCCATGGCGGTCAAAGACGCCGACCTCGGCATCGCCATGGGCAACGCGACGGCCGCGACCCGTGCGGTCTCGCGCATCGTGCTGCTCGAGGGCCGGTTCGACCGCCTGCCGACCGTGCTGTCGTATGCCCGGCGGGTGATCGCCAACGTCGAGCGGGTGTCGAACCTGTTCCTCACCAAGACCGTCTACGGCATCGTGCTCGCCCTCGTCAGCGCCATGCTGCTGTGGAAGTTCCCGTTTCTGCCCCGGCAGATGACGCTCGTGTCGTCGCTCGCCATCGGCATCCCGTCGTTCTTCCTGGCCTTGGCCCCGAACGCCCGCCGTTATCACCCCGGGGTGCTGAGGCGCATCCTGAGCTTCTCGATCCCCACCGGGCTCATCGCGTCGGCCGCCTGCATCGCGAGCTTCATCGTGTTGCGGTCGCTGCTGCCGCTCAGCCAGGCGCGGAGCCTCGCGACGGTCACCCTGTTCCTGGTGTCGCTGTGGGTGCTCTGCGTGCTCGCCCGGCCGCTCACGCGCTGGCGGCTCGTGCTGGTCGGCGCCGTGACGAGCGCCTTCGTGCTGGCGTTCGTGGTGCCGTTCGCCCGCGACTTCTTCGCCCTCGAGATCACCAGTGTGCCGGCATCCGTCTATGCCGTCGGGGTCGGCGTCGCCGGGGCGCTCGGGGTCGAGGGATGGTACCGGCTCGCCCGCCGTCGGGGACTCGTGTTCGATCGCGAATGAGAGTGGTATATTTATCTCGACGTCAAGATAAATTATTCAACCGTGAACGGCTTTCCACGGGACTGCGGTTAGGTTCCCCTTGCTAGCCATTCACCCTCCTCGCGCACAAAGATTGTCGTGAGTCAGCGAAGGTGAGGTCGACGTGTCGGCAGTCAACAGTTTCGGTTCGAAAGACACCCTCCAGGTCGGAGACACGTCTTACGAAGTCTTCAGAATCGACCAGGTCCCCGGCTACGAGAAGCTTCCGTTCAGCCTCAAAGTGCTGCTCGAGAACCTGCTCCGCACCGAAGACGGCGCGAACATCACCGAGGCGCACATCAAGGCTCTCGGCGGCTGGGTGCCCACGGCCGAGCCCGACACCGAGATCCAGTTCACCCCCGCTCGCGTGGTGATGCAGGACTTCACCGGCGTGCCCTGCATCGTCGACCTCGCGACCATGCGTGAAGCGGTCGGTGCCCTGGGCGGCGACCCCACCAAGATCAACCCGCTCGCTCCCGCCGAGCTCGTGATCGACCACTCGGTCATCGCCGACCTCTTCGGCACCGAGAACGCCCTCGAGCGCAACGTCGAGATCGAGTACGAGCGCAACGGCGAGCGCTACCAGTTCCTGCGCTGGGGCCAGACGGCGTTCGACGACTTCAAGGTCGTGCCGCCCGGAACCGGCATCGTGCACCAGGTGAACATCGAATACCTGGCGCGCGTCACCTACACCCGCGAGGTCGTCGACTCGTTCGGCCAGACCGTGCTGCGCGCCTACCCCGACACCTGCGTCGGCACCGACTCGCACACCACCATGGTCAACGGCCTGGGCGTGCTGGGCTGGGGCGTCGGCGGCATCGAGGCCGAGGCCGCGATGCTCGGCCAGCCCGTGTCGATGCTCATCCCCAAGGTCGTGGGCTTCAAGCTCTCGGGCTCGATCCCCCCTGGCGTCACGGCGACGGATGTCGTGCTCACCATCACCGAGATGGTGCGCAAGCACGGTGTGGTCGGCAAGTTCGTGGAGTTCTACGGCGAGGGCGTCGGCGAGGTGCCGCTCGCGAACCGCGCGACCATCGGCAACATGAGCCCCGAGTTCGGCTCCACCGCCGCCATGTTCCCCATCGACGACGTCACGCTCGACTACCTGCGCCTCACCGGCCGCAGCGAGGAGCAGGTGGCCCTCGTCGAGGCCTACTCCAAGCTGCAGAAGCTCTGGCACGACCCCGCGCAGGAGCCCGTGTTCAGCGAGTACCTCGAGCTCGACCTCGGCACCGTGGTGCCGTCGATCTCGGGCCCGAAGCGTCCGCAGGACCGCGTGGAGCTGAGCGTCGCCAAGTCGACCTTCATCCGCGACCTCGAGAACTACGCCAACTCCGATCAAGACCTCTCGCGCGTCGACGCGGCGGTGGAGGGCACCTTCCCGGCATCCGACCCGCTCGGCTTCACGGCGCAAGACGAAGACTCGGCGCACGAGTTCTCGCACACCCACGTGAGCCACGCCCCGGGCGTGCTCTCGCGCCCCACCAAGGTGGAGACCGCGGGCGGCGACGCGTACACGCTCGACCACGGTGCGGTCGCCGTGGCGGCCATCACCTCCTGCACGAACACCTCGAACCCCAGCGTCATGCTCGCGGCCGGCCTGCTGGCCCGCAACGCCAACAAGCTCGGCCTCAAGGCCAAGCCGTGGGTCAAGACCACGCTGGCGCCGGGCTCGAAGGTCGTCACCGACTACTACGAGAAGGCCGGCCTCACGGGCGACCTCGAGGCGCTCGGCTTCTACACGGTGGGCTACGGATGCACGGTGTGCATCGGCAACACCGGCCCGCTGATCGAGGAGGTCAGCGCGGCCATCAACGACAACGACCTGGCCGTCACCGCCGTGCTGTCGGGCAACCGCAACTTCGAGGGTCGCATCTCGCCCGACGTGAAGATGAACTACCTCGCGTCGCCGCCGCTCGTGATCGCCTACGCTCTCGCCGGGTCGATGAACTTCGACTTCGAGACCGACGCGCTCGGTCAGGACACCGAGGGCAACGACGTGTTCCTGCGCGACATCTGGCCCGACGCGACCGAGGTGCAGCAGACCATCGACACCTCGATCAACACCGAGATGTTCACCCACGAGTACTCGAGCGTGTTCGAGGGCGACGAGCGCTGGCGTTCGCTGCCCACGCCCACCGGCCCGGTGTTCGAGTGGGACTCCGAGTCGACCTACGTGCGCAAGCCCCCGTACTTCGACGGCATGACGCTCGAGACCACGCCGGTCTCCGACATCGCCGGAGCCCGCGTGCTCGCGAAGCTCGGCGACTCGGTCACGACCGACCACATCTCGCCCGCCGGCAACATCAAGGCCGACAGCCCCGCCGGCCGTTACCTCGACGCGCACGGCGTCGCCCGCAAGGACTACAACTCCTACGGCTCGCGCCGCGGCAACCACGAGGTGATGATCCGTGGCACGTTCGCGAACATCCGCCTGAAGAACCAGCTGCTCGACGGTGTGGAGGGTGGCTACACCCGCGACTTCACCCAGGAGGGCGGCCCGCAGGCGTTCATCTACGACGCGTCGCAGAACTACCAGGCGGCGGGAACGCCGCTGGTGATCTTCGGCGGCAAGGAGTACGGCTCGGGCTCGTCGCGCGACTGGGCGGCCAAGGGCACGTCGCTGCTCGGCGTCAAGGCGGTCATCGTCGAGAGCTTCGAGCGCATCCACCGGTCGAACCTCATCGGCATGGGCGTGGTTCCGCTGCAGTTCCCGGCCGGTGAGAGCTGGGCGTCGCTCGGGCTCGACGGCACCGAGGTGGTCACGATCACCGGCATCGAAGAGCTCAACGAGGGCCGCACCCCGAAGACCGTGCACGTCGTCGCCGCCCCCAGCGAGCACTCGCCGGAGGGCAAGCAGACGATCGAGTTCGACGCCGTGGTGCGCATCGACACCCCGGGTGAGGCCGACTACTACCGCAACGGCGGCATCCTGCAGTACGTGCTGAGGAGCCTGGTCTGATCCAGCCGCCGAACCCCCGGCGACGTAGACTGAAAAATCACGTTGTCATGGGAAGGTGGAACGTATGAGCCTGCTCACGAGGATCACCGGACCGCGTGACCTCGACGCTCTCTCGCCAGAGGAGCTCGAGGTTCTCGCGGCCGAGATCCGCACCTTCCTCGTCACCGAGGTGTCGAAGACCGGCGGTCACCTCGGCCCGAACCTCGGTGTCGTCGAGACCACGATCGCCATCCACCGGGTGTTCGACTCGCCGCGCGACGCGATCGTGTTCGACACCGGCCACCAGTCCTACGTGCACAAGCTGCTCACGGGCAGGCAGGACTTCTCGCAACTGCGCCAGCGCGGCGGCCTCGCCGGCTACCCGCAGCGCTCCGAGAGCCCGCACGACGTGGTCGAGTCGTCGCACGCGTCGAGCTCGCTCTCGTGGGCCGACGGCATCTCGCGCGCCTTCGAGATGACGGGTCAAGACGACCGGCACGTGGTCGCCGTGGTCGGCGACGGCGCGCTCACCGGCGGCATGACCTGGGAGGCGCTCAACAACATCAGCGACGACAACTCGCGCAACCTCGTGATCGTCGTGAACGACAACGGCCGCTCCTACGCCCCCACCATCGGCGGCATGGCGCGCTACCTCAACACGGTGCGCACCAAGAAGAGCTACCACGACCTGCACCAGTCGAGCCGTCAGCTCTTCGACCGGCTCGGGTCGCCGGGCCGCGCGCTCTACCGCGGCGTTCGCGGCGGTCTGCACGGGTTCTTGAGCCGGGTCACGAACAACGCCTCGCTCTATGCCAACCTCGACATCAAATACGTCGGCCCGATCGACGGGCACGACCTCCCCGCCATGGAGGAGGCGCTGCGCCAGGCGAAGCAGTACGGCGCGCCGGTGATCGTGCACGCCATCACCGAGAAGGGCCGTGGCTACCAGCCGGCGCTGACCGACGTGGCCGACCAGTTCCACGCGGTGGGCCAGATCGATCCCGAGACGGGCGAACCGCTGTCCGCGCCATCCGGAGCCCCCTCGTGGACGGGCGTGTTCGCCGACGAGATCGTGCGGCAGGCCGAGCTCGACCCGACGATCGTGGGCATCACGGCCGCGATGCTGCGGCCGACGGGTCTGCACAAGTTCGCCGAGCGTTTTCCGACTCGGGTGTTCGACGTCGGCATCGCCGAGCAGCACGCCGTCACGTCGGCCGCCGGTCTCGCGTTCGGTGGGCTCCATCCCGTCGTCGCGCTCTATGCCACCTTCGTCAACCGGGCGTTCGACCAGGTGCTGATGGATGTCGGCCTGCACCAGGCGGGCGTGACCTTCGTGCTCGACCGGGCCGGGGTCACCGGGCCCGACGGGCCGAGCCACCACGGCATGTGGGATCTCGCGATCCTGCAGGTCGTGCCGCGCATCCGGCTCGCCGCGCCGCGCGACGCCGAGCGACTGCGTGAAGAGCTCGCCGAGGCCGTGCGGGTGACGGATGCCCCGACCGTGATCCGTTTTCCGAAGGGCAACGTCGGCGACGACATCCCGGCCCTCCGGCGCACCGGCGACGGTGTCGACGTGCTGCGCGAGGAGGAACGTAAAGACGTGCTGCTCGTCGCAGTGGGCCCGATGGCCGATCTCGCCCTCGAGGTGGCCGAGTTGCTCGCGGCCCAGGGCATCGGCTCGACCGTGGTCGACCCGCGCTGGGTGGTTCCCGTGCCGTGGAGCATCATCGAGCTCTCCGACGCCCACCGCCTGGTCGTGACGATCGAAGACGGCGTGCGGGTGGGCGGAATCGGCACCCGCATCCGCCAAGACCTGCGCGAGGCCGGGGTCGACACCGCGGTCACGGAGCTCGGGCTGCCCGACGAGTTCTTGGAGCACGCCACCCGCGAGCAGATCTTCGAGCGGGTCGGGCTCACGCCTACGCAGATCGCCGACGACCTCATCGCCCAGGTGCGGGGCAACAAGATCCCCATCGCGCGGCCGCTGACGGCCGACGAGCCCACGTTCCACCGCCTGGTGCCGTAGCACTAGGGCTGCTGCCGGCCGTCAATGCGGCAGCGTGTAGGTCGTGCTCACCGCCCCGCTCGGCTCGAGCAGCCGCGTGCCGGTGGCCCGCAGCACGGGCGACACCCGCGCGATCGGCAGCAGGGGAGTGCCGGCGCCGAGCACGACCGGCATGGTGGTGAGCAGGATCTCGTCGAGCAGGCCGGCGTCGGCCACCTGGGCGGCCACGTCGCCCCCGCCGACGATCCAGATGTTCTTGCCGGCGGCGGCGGTCACCCACTCGCTGTGCAGTGCCGTCACGTCGCCCCGCGACATCCGGATGTCGCCGCCGGGCACCAGGGGCAACTCGCGTCTCGTCAGCACCCAGGTGACCTGGTCGGGATAGGCCCAGGTCGTGGCGTCTTCGCCGAGCACGAACTCGTAGGTGCGGGAACCCATCACCACGACGCCGACCTCGGCGAGGAACTCCTCGTAGTCGGCCATGAAGTCGTCGAACCCGAACTGCATCAGCCAGTCGAGCCGGTTGTCGCGGTCGGCGATGAACCCGTCGATGCTCGCGGCCACGTAGTACTGCGTCTCCGTCATGCGACCACGGTAGATCCCCCCGCCGACACCCGGGTGAGGGCGGGGGGAACCGGCTACTCGACGCCCCGGATGAGGGGGTGGTGGAAGGTGTCGCCGAACACGCGCTCCGAGGCGCCCACGCGGTCGAGGTAGGGCGTCAGCCCACCCATCTGGAACGGGTAGCCCGCGCCGAGGATGAGGCACAGGTCGATGTCTTCGGCCGCGTGCACGACGTCGTCTTCGAGCATGCGGTGCACCTCGTCGGCCAGGCCATCTTCGACCCGTCGCAGGATCTCGGCCTCGGTCATCGGGTGCGACTCGGCGCCCTTGGCCGGGGTGACGATCTTCACGGCGGTCTTGTCGAAGCCCGTGATCTTGCCCTTGCCGTCGCGGTCGAAGATCTTGCCGTGCTCGGCCAGCTTGTGCAGGTTCTCGCTCTCGAAGAAGCGGTCGGGGAACGCCGCGTGATGCGTGTCGAGCACGTGCGCGCCCACCTTGAGGCCCACGAGTTCGAGCAGCTCGAACGGCGTCATCGGCAGCCCGAACGGGTCGAGCGCGCGGTTCATGACCTCGAACGGCGTGCCGGTGTCGACCGCGTGCATGGCCTCGCCGAGCACCTTGGCCAGGATGCGGTTCACCACGAACCCGGGGGTGTCGCGGGTGATGACCGCGTTCTTCTTGAGCTTCGCGGCGGTGACCATCGCGGTCGAGAGGGTCGCGTCATCCGTCGCCGGCGCGTTCACGACCTCGACCAGCGGCATCACGGCCACGGGGTTGAAGAAGTGGAAGCCCACGAGGCGCTCCGGATGCGCGAGCTTCGCACCGATCTGCTCCACCGACAGCGACGACGTGTTCGTCGCGAGCACGGCGGTCTCGGAGACGTGCTGCTCGATCTCGGCGAAGACGTCTTGCTTCACGCCGAGCTCTTCGAACACGGCCTCGATCACCCAGTCGGCGTCGTTGAAGTCGGCCTTGTCGGTGGTGCCCGAGATCAGGGCGTTCAGCCGGTTCGACTCGTCGGACGAGATGCGGCCCTTCGACAGCAGCGTGGCGATCTCGCCGCGGATGTAGTCGAGGCCCTTGTCGACGCGCGACTGATCGAGGTCGGTGATGACCACCGGCACCTGAAGACGGCGCACGAACAGCAGGGCGAACTGCGAGGCCATGAGGCCGGCGCCGATGATGCCGACCTTCGTGACCGGCTTCGCGAGCGCCTTGTCGGGAGCGCCGGCGGGCTTCTTGGCGCGCTTCTGCACCAGGTTGAAGGCGTAGATGCTGGCCCGGAACTGGTCGCCGGCGATGAGCTCGGCCAGCGCGTCGTCTTCGCGCGCGAAGCCCTCGGCCGCCGTGCCAGACTTCGCGGCCTTCAACAGGTCGAGCGCCTTGTAGGGCGAGAGCGCGACGGCGCCGATGCGCGACTCGAGCATCTTGCGGGCGATGCCGATCGCGGCATCCCACTTCACCAGGCGTTCGACCTTGCCCGGTTCGTTGGCGCGCTTGACCTTCGTGGTGCCGGTGAGCACCGAGTCGGCCCACCGCAGGGAGTCTTCGAGGTAGTTCGCCGGCCCGAAGATCGCGTCGGCGATGCCGAGGTCGAAGGCTTCCTGGCCCTTCAGGGTGCGGTTGTTCTTGAGCGGGTTCTCGATGATCACCTTGAGAGCGTTCTCGATGCCGATCAGGTTCGGCAGCAAGTAGGCCCCACCCCAGCCCGGGATGATGCCGAGGAACACCTCGGGCAGCGCGAGCGCCGGGATCGACGAGTCGATCGTGCGGTAGTCGGCGGCCAGGGCCACCTCCACGCCGCCGCCGAGCGCCAGGCCGTTGATGAAGGCGAACGACGGAACACCCGTCTCCTTCATCTTGCCGAACACGTAGTGCCCGAGCTGCGCCATCTGCTTGGCGACGGCCTTGCTCGGAATCTCGCCGACCTTGCTGAGGTCGGCGCCGGCGGCCAGGATGTAGGGCTTGCCGGTCACGGCGACGGCGTCGATCTCGCCGGCGGTCGCGCGCGCCTTCAGCGCATCCAGGGTCGCGCCGTATTCGATCAGCGTGGCCGGCCCCAGCGTGTTGGGGCGGGTGTGGTCGCGGCCGTTGTCGAGGGTGATGAGCGCGAGCGTCTTGCCGCTCGGCAACGGGATGTCGCGCACGAACGAGTGCGTCACGACCTCGTCGGCCGACAGCGCCTCCAGCGTCGAGAAGTCGATGGTCGAGTAGTCGGTCATCGTGCCGCCTTCTTGGTCGACATGGCTGCCTTCTTGTTCCAGTTCGGGTTCTCCCAGATGACGGAGCCGCCCTGGCCGAGCCCGATGCACATGGCGGTGAGGCCGTAGCGCACCTCGGGGTGCTCCTCGAACTGGCGGGCGAGCTGGATCATCAGACGAACGCCGGAGGATGCGAGGGGGTGGCCGAGCGCGATCGCCCCGCCGTATTCGTTGACCCGCGGGTCGTCGTCGTCGATGCCGAAGTGGTCGAGGAACGACAGCACCTGCACGGCGAACGCCTCGTTCAGTTCGAACAGGCCGATGTCGTCGATCGACAGGCCCGCCTTGCGCAGCGCCTTCTCGGTCGAGGGAACCGGGCCGATGCCCATGATCTCGGGCTCGACGCCGGCGAAGGCGAACGACACCAGGCGCATCTTGATCGACAGGCCCAGCTGCTCGGCCATCGACTCGCTCGCCAGCAGCGACGCGGTGGCGCCGTCGTTGAGGCCCGACGAGTTGCCGGCCGTCACGCGGCCGTGCGGGCGGAACGGGGTGCGGAGGCCTGCCAGGCCCTCCATCGTCGTCTCGGGGCGCGGTGCCTCGTCGCGCGTGGCCAGACCCCAGCCGTCGCCGTTGCGGGTGGCGACCGGAATGAGGTCGGGCTGGATCTTTCCGGCCTCGTAGGCGGCGGCCACCTTCTGCTGGCTGCGCATCGCGTAACGGTCGGAGCGCTCCTTGGTGAGCTGCGGGAACCGGTCGTGGATGCGCTCGGCCGTGTTGCCCATGTTGAGCGCCTCGGCGCTCACGAGCTTCTCGGCGAGGAAGCGGGGGTTCGGGTCGGCCCCGAAGCCCATCGGGTGGCGGCCCATGTGCTCGACGCCGCCCGCGATCGCGAGGTCGTAGGCGCCGAAGGCGATGGCGCCGGCGGTCGTGGTGACGCTCGTCATCGCGCCCGCGCACATGCGGTCGATCGCATAGCCGGGCACCGACTGGGGAAGCCCGGAGAGCAGAGCTGCCGTGCGGCCCAGCGTGAGCCCCTGGTCGCCCTGCTGCGTCGTCGCGGCGATCGCCACGTCGTCGATCGCGTCTTTCGGAACGTCGGGGTTGCGCTCGAGCAGGCCCATGATCGCCTTGACGACGAGGTCGTCGGCGCGGGTCTGCCAGAACATTCCTTTTTCGCCGGCACGCCCGAATGGGGTGCGAACACCATCGACGAAAACGACTTCAGATCTTTCGGCCACTATGCCTCCTGGAATTGGATCGGATTCGATCCTAGAACCGCCGATTCACGCGCCGGAATCGTTTGCTTGTTTCTACGAATCGGCTTCCGGAGCACTCTCGGGCGGTTGGCGAGCATCTACAAAGGCCTGCAGGATCGGCTGTGCAGTCAGTTCAATCTGCCACGGGCGCGCACCGAGCGATCGGAGGCTCTCGGAGACGGTCTCGACCGTGAGCGGCTCGGGCGGATTCCAGGTCACGCGCCGCAGGAAATCAGGGGTCAGCAGGTTCTCGACCGGGATGTTCTGCTCCTCGGAGACCACCGCAAGAGCCGCTCGCGCGTTCTTCAGCCGGGCATCGGCATCCGGATTCTTGTCGGACCAGCTGCGCGGGGGTGGAAGGGTGTCGGTGGGGCGCCGGTGCACCGGGATGTCGTCGGTGGTGAGCGCCCTCTCGATGGCGGCCCACCAGCGGTCGAGCTCACTGCGGCTCGCCCGGCCCGAGAACTGTTTCAAAGCAGCCAGCTCGCGCCGCGACGCCGGCAGCGCCTTCGCCGCCACGAGCAGCGAGGCGTCGGGCACGAGTCGCCCGGGCGCGGTGTCGGTCTCGCGGGCGAGGGCGTCGCGGGCGAGCCACAGCTCGCGGGCGGCGGCGAGATGCCGGTCGGCGCGCAGGGCGTGGATGCCGGTGAGGCGCCGCCAGGGCTCCGCGAGCGGTGCCTTCTCTTCTTTCGCCACCACGGCGGCGAACTCCTGAACGGCGATGCGCTCCTTGCCCTGCTGCTTCAGCAGCACGGCCATCGAGTCGCGCAGGTCGAGCAGCAGCTCGACGTCGAGCGCCGCGTATTCCAGCCACGACGGCGGCAAAGGCCTGGTCGACCAGTCGGCAGCCGAGTGCTCCTTCGCCAGGTGGATGCCGAGCAGCTCTTCGACCACGGTGCCGAGCCCCACGCGCGGGATGCCGAGCAGTCGCGCCGCGAGCTCGGTGTCGAACACCCGCTCCGGGTCGAGGCCCACCTCGCGCAGACACGGCAGGTCTTGGCTCGCCGCGTGCAGCACCCACTCGACGTCGCCGATCACCGACTGCAGCGGGGCGAACTCGCCGATCGCCGGCGGGTCGAACAAGAAGGTGCCCGCTCCGCGCCGGTAGAGCTGGATGAGGTAGGCGCGCTGGGAGTAGCGGAACCCGCTCGCCCGCTCCGCGTCGACCGCGACCGGGCCCGAGCCGAGGGCGATCAGCTCGACCGCGTCATGAAAATCATCGACCGTCGTGATGACGGTTCTCTGGGGTGTTTCGATCAGTTCTTCGTCACTCACGTCGCGCTCGCCTGGTCTGCAGCATCGTCACGCCATCGACGACGGGTGGCAGACCGGCCAGCATGCAGAGGAGTTCGCTCCAGCCCTCGACGTGGGCCTGGAGGTTGTGGTCTGTAGGAGTCCAGGATGCCCGCAACTCGATCTGAGCGCCATCTCCCTGGCTCGACAACTCGCCGAAACCGGTCGAGATGATCTTCGTGGCCGTGCCCGACGCGCTCGTGTAGTTGGCGCCACGGGCGTCGAGGGCGTCGACCAGCCACGACCAGGCCACGTCGGCCAGGAAGGGGTCGAGCCCGATCTCGGTCTCGAGCGGCGCCTGGGCGAAGCACACCACCCGGAACTCGCCGCCCCACGCCTCGGGCCGCGACTCGTCGTGCAGCAGGATGAACCGGCCGGTGCCGAGCTCGGAGTCGGCGCCATGGCGGGCCGGCGTGACATCCGCCGCGAGTGCCACGGCGTTCGGTGCCAGATTCGCGGGCGCGGGAATCTCGTGGACCACGAGTTCGTCGCGCGTGTCGGCCCGCCGCAGCGAATCGAGCGCTGCGCCGAACGCCGCCGGGATGTCCGGGGTGAAGGGGGAATCGGCCACGTCTGCAGACTAGAGTTCTTTACGTTCCGGGCGGTGAAGGCACGCCGGATCGCGTGTCAGCAACTGTTCCAGGCCGGAGCGCCGCGTGCGGCCCCGGTGCGAGAAGGGATGGCCGAATGAGCCCCAGAGCATCCGATCCAGCGAACGTTCCCGGCTGGGCCGTGGCCGCCCTCGTGGCCGGATCGGTCGCCACGATCGCCACCGCCGGAGCGGCCGTCGTGACCGCGCTCATGTCGCGCGCCATCGTCATCCCGTCCGCGCCGGTCGACGACATCCGGGTGCTCGGTTACGACGAAGAGAACGGCACCGTCGCGCTCTCGGTGACGGCCGACTCGATCCTGCCGGGCCTCTACAGCCTGCGGTTCTCGGGCGACCACGGGCACGCGCGCCTCGGCGAGGTGCTGTCGGTCGGCGACGGCATCGTCGTGCGCTCGGTGATCCAGGTCGACTACGGCGACCTGGCTGCGGCCCGCAACGGCCGCATCAGCGGCTGGTACTACATCCACCCGCGCGAGCTCGACGTGCCCGTCGACGAGGTCGATGTGTTCACGCCGGTCGGTCCGGCGCCCGCCTGGTTCGTGCCCGCCGCCGGTGGCGCGGCCGGCAAGTGGGTCATCCAGGTGCACGGGCGCGGAGTGCGTCGCGGTGAGACCATCCGGCCGATCCCGGTGTTCCGCGAGCACGGCTACAGCTCGCTGCACATCTCCTACCGCAACGACGGCGAAGCGCCGAAGTCGCCCGACGGGCGCTACGCGCTCGGCGACACCGAGTGGCAGGACCTCGACGCCGCCATCACCTACGCGGTCGACCACGGCGCCACCGACATCGTGCTGATGGGTTGGTCGATGGGCGGTGCGATCGCGCTGCAGGCGATGGGCCGAGCGGTGCACCGCGATCGCGTTCGCGCCATCGCGCTCGACTCGCCGGCCATCGACTGGCGAGACGTGCTGCGCTATCACGGCCGCGCCCGTCACGCGCCCGAGCTGGTCGGCGACGCCGCGTTCGCCACCATCACCCACCAGTGGGGGAGCGTCGTCACCGGGCAGGCCCAGCCGCTCGACCTCGACCGGCTCGACTTCGTCAAGCGCAGCGACGAGGTGAACGTGCCGCTGCTCATCATGCACAGCGACGACGACGGCTACGTGCCGTCGACCGGATCGCGGCAGCTCGCCGAGGCCCGGCCCGACCTCGTCACCTTCGTGCCGTTCGCCGTGGCCCGGCACACCAAGCTCTGGAACTACGACCGCGCGAAGTGGACCACGGCCATCTCGAGCTGGCTCACCGCCAACGGCCTCTGACCGGCGAGGTAGGACGGGCCTAGGCGGCGATCCGCTCGCGGATCTGGCGCTTCGTGCGCCCGAGCAGCGCCGTCATGCCCCGGATGCGCAGCGGCGAGACCGCGGCCGTGAGCCCGAGCGTGTTCGGGAAGTCGTCGGGGATGCCGAGCACCTCGTCGACCGTGAGCCCGTCGATGCCCTGCACCAGGATCGAGGCGAACCCGCGCGTGGTGGGCGCCTCTTTGGGCGCCGTGGCATAGAGGTGCACCACGGAGTCGGGCTCGACCTCGACGAAGATGTAGACCGGCGACTGGCACTCGACCACGCGTTCGAACAGGTCGGGATGCTCCTGGTAGCGCGCGGGCAGCTCGGGCAGCTCGTTCGAGAACTCCAGCAGCATCTCGAGACGCTCGCGCTGCTCGAGGGCGAGGAAGTCGTCGCGGATGTCGGCGAGGGCGGAGGGGAGGGTGTGGTCGGTCATCCCTTCCAGTATCGCTCTACTTCGCGGGAGTGGTGCTCGGCGCGGCTCCGGGCTCGGCGCCGGTGGCGATCGGCACCCGCACGGCACTGCCCCACTCGGTCCACGACCCGTCGTAGTTGCGCACGTTCTCGAAGCCGAGCAGGTGGGTGAGCACGAACCAGGTGTGGCTCGACCGCTCGCCGATGCGGCAGTACGCGATCACGGGCTCGCCCTGCTCGAGACCGGCGCCGTCGCGGTAGATGGCGTCGAGCTCGGCGACGGGCTTGAAGGTGCCGTCGTCGGCCGCCGCCTTGGCCCACGGCACGTTGGCGGCGGTGGGGATGTGCCCGGCGCGGAGCGCCCCCTCCTCCGGGTAGGCGGGCGCGGTGGTGCGTTCTCCGCTGTACTCCTCCGGCGACCGCACGTCGATCAGGGGGTGGCCGAAGTGCGCGAGCACGTCGTCCTTGAACGCGCGGATGGCGTCGTCGCGGCGCTCGACGACCGGGTAGGTGGCGGCATCCGTCACCGTGCGGTCGGTCGTGATCGGGCGGCCCTCGGCGATCCATTTGTCGCGCCCGCCGTCGAGCAGGCGCACGTCGTCGTGGCCGAAGAGGGTGAACACCCAGAGGGCGTAGGCGGCCCACCAGTTGTTCTTGTCGCCGTAGATCACCACGGTCGAATCGCGCGAGATGCCTTTGCCCGCCACCAATTCGGCGAACGCGGCGCCGTCGATGTAGTCGCGCTGCACCGGGTCGTTGAGGTCGGTGTGCCAGTCGATCTTGACCGAGCCCGGGATGTGACCCGTCTCGTAGAGCAGCACGTCTTCGTCGGACTCCACCACGACGAGACCCGGTTCGCCCAGGTGCGCCTCGAGCCAGTCGCCCGACACCAGCCGTTCGGGGTGGGCGTATGCGGCGAACTTCTCGGAGCGATCGGTCTCGACTGTCATTTCACAACCTCCAGTTAGGGTAGGTACAACCCCGACAAGAATCTATGTCTTCCCGACTCCCCGCTGCACATCGCGGGTCAAATTTCGACATACAGGACTTCAGCAGATGACAGGTGAGCGGCAGGCAGTCGCCCCGCGCTTGACCGAGCGCACCCCCTCGATCTCCGCCGCCGAACTCGCCGGCACGCTCGTGCCGCCGCGGCAGTTCGACACCGCCTCGTTCGAGACCTACCGGCCCGACCGCGACTACCCCTCGCAGGGCGAGGCGCTGGCCAAGGTGCGTCATTTCGCCGAGGGCTGGAAGCCCGCGAAGGCCGGCGGCTTCTTCAGCCGCGGCAAGAAGGGACCGGTCGCCAAGCCGGGCATCTACCTCGACGGCGGGTTCGGCGTGGGCAAGACCCACCTGCTCGCCGCGCTGTGGCACGCGGCCCCCGGCCCCAAGTACTTCGGCACCTTCATCGAGTACACCGCGCTCATCGGCGCCCTCGGCTACGCCAACGCCGTGCAGCTGTTCACGGGTGCCAAGTTCATCGCGATCGACGAGTTCGAGCTCGACGACCCGGGCGACACCATGCTGATGACCCGCTTCCTGGGCGAGCTCGTCGCCAAGGGCACGCGGTTGGCGGCCACCTCCAACACGCCGCCGAACGCGCTCGGCGAAGGGCGGTTCGCCGCGAGCGACTTCCTGCGCGAGATCCAGGCCATCGCCGACCGCTTCGACATCGTGCGCATCGACGGTCTCGACTACCGGCGCCGCGACATCGAGGGCCACGCCGTCGGCTTCGCGACCGACGACGAGTTGGCGGCGGCGGTCGAGGTGCGCGCCGCGGCGGGGGAGCGCATCACGAGCGACGGGTTCGACGCACTCGTGCAGCACCTCGGCACGATTCATCCGTCGCGCTACGTCAAGATGGTCGACGGCCTCGACGTGATCGCGCTCAGCGGCGTCACGCCGTTCGCCAACCAGACGGATGCGCTGCGCTTCGTGGCGTTCGTCGACCGGGTCTACGACGCCCAGATCCGCATCCTCGCCTCAGGCGCACCGCTCGACGAGGTGTTCGCGGGCGACATGATGAACGGCGGCTACCGCAAGAAGTACCTGCGTGCCGTCTCGCGGCTGATCGCCTCGGCCACCGTCTGAGGCCTGCCGGAGCCCTCCGCTCACCGGATGCCGGCTCTCGCCGGATTCCCTGCACCGCGAAACACGATGTTTACATTCGCGCGCACCGTGTAACACGACGTACACATAGTTCGTCGCCCGGCGAAACCTCTCTTCGCCAGACTTCCCTTGCCTGCAATTGCGCCCTCGGCCCCGTGCTAGCCGCGAGCATCACAGCAGTTCCAGCAGTACCCGCCAGCACGTTATAGAGAGGTAACCATTCATATGGAAGAAGTAACCGGCAACCTGAACTCACTGTGGTTGCTCGTTGCAGCCGCCCTTGTGCTCCTGATGACCCCCGGCGTCGCGTTCTTCTACGGCGGCATGGTCAAAGCGAAGTCCGTCATCTCGATGATGATGATGAGCTTCGGCGCAATGGGCCTCGTCGGCGTCCTCTGGGTGCTGTACGGCTACGGACTCGCCTTCGGCACCCCGCTCATCCCGGGAATCGTCGGAAACCCGTTCGACGGCTCGATCGGACTCGGCAGCCTGCTGGGTCTCGGTGAGGGCGGATCGATGGACCCCGACCTCGCCGGTCTCGCGTTCGCGGGCTTCCAGGCGACCTTCGCCATCATCACCGTCGCCCTGATCTCGGGTGCGATCGCCGACCGTGCCAAGTTCGGCGCGTGGATGGTCTTCGCCGGCATCTGGGTGACCGTGGTCTACTTCCCGGTCGCGTTCATGGTCTTCAACCTGGCCGAGGGCTGGGCTCCGGTCTGGGGCGTCAACGACTTCGCCGGTGGAACCGCGGTGCACATCAACGCCGGTGCCGCCGCTCTGGCTCTCGCCCTGGTGCTCGGCAAGCGCGTCGGATTCCAGAAGGGCATCCAGAAGCCGCACAACGTTCCGCTGACGCTGCTCGGCGCCTCGCTGCTGTGGTTCGGCTGGTTCGGCTTCAACGCCGGCTCCGAGGCCGCTGTCGACGGCGTCGCCGCGATCGCCTGGATCAACACGCTCGCCGCTCCTGCCGCCGGTATCCTCGGCTGGCTCATCGTCGAGAAGATCAAAGACGGCAAGCCCACCTCGATCGGTGCCGCCTCGGGCGCCGTCGCGGGCCTGGTCGCCATCACCCCGGCCTGTAACATCCTGACCCCGGGCTGGGCGATCGTGCTCGGCGTGCTCGCCGGTGCCGTCTGCGCCCTGGCGGTCGAGCTCAAGTTCAAGCTCGGCTTCGACGACTCGCTCGACGTCGTGGGCATCCACCTCGTCGGCGGCCTGATCGGCACGCTCTACATCGGCATCTTCGGCGCCGGCATCGGCCTCATCGACACCGGTTCGCTGGAGCAGCTTGGCAAGCAGGCCGCCGCGGCCGTGGTCGTGATGGTCTACTCCTTCGTGGTCGCCCTGCTCATCGGCTGGATCATCCAGAAGACCATGGGCTTCCGCATCAACAACGAAGACGAAGTGGCCGGTGTCGACACCACCGTCCACGGCGAAGAAGGCTACGTGCTCGAGACCGTCTAGTCCGGTCACGCCGCACGACACGAGCGGGGCGTCATCCTTCGGGGTGACGCCCCGCTTCTGTGTCTTCGGGCCGGGTGCCGCGGGCGGGGGTTCCGGATGCCGCGGCCGCGGCGTCGCGGGCCAGCAACGTCGCTCCCACCACCGCGGAGGGCATCGCGAACACGGCGCCGAGCGGCACGAGGAACACCAGGTAGGTGGCCACCCCGAAGCCGAGCGTGCGGGCCCGGCGGGCTCCCAGCATCCGCCGCCGTTCGCGCAGGGGGATCTCGCGGGCCTCGAAGGCGAAGCCGGTGAGTTCGAGCGCGATCACCCAGCCGCCGAAGAGGGCGCCGAGCACCGGCACGGCGATCTGGCCGACGAGAGGCACCAGTCCCACCACGAACAGCAGCAGGCCGATCAGCAGGGTGAGCGCGAGGATGCGCACGCCGGTGCCGATGCCGCGCAGCAGCAGCCGCCAGAACCGCCCTGAGGGCTCTGCGGGGGCGTCACCAAGGGTCTCTTCGGTCTGGCGCCAGATGCGTTCGTAGAACGGGTCGCCGACGGCGAGGGTGATGGCCGTGTAGGTGAACACCACGAGCAGCACCGCGACCCCCACCAACGCGAGGGCGGCCGAGACGCGGGTGATGGTGCGCCAGGGCTCGTTCCACTCGTCGGCGAACGGGGTGGCCCACTCGGCGATGCCGGGCGAGAAGATCGCGAGCACCACGATGCCGGTGCCGTAGACGAGGGCGACGATGAGGGCCGGGATGGCACCGGTGACCATCAGGCGGGGCCGGCTCGCCCAGACGCGGAGCCCGCGGCCGAGCAGCCCCACGCCGGAGAGGAAGTCGCGGATCACCATCCCGCGATCGTAGCCGTCGGGCGCCAAGGGGAGCATTCTTGGATGCATGAAGCGCATCAACTACGCCGGCCGGTCGTTCGTCGTCTCGGATGCCGGCGCGCTCGAGATGATGAGACACGCGACGGAGTTCCTGCGCATCCTCGGGTCGGAGTCGACGGGCGATTCGGATGTCGCGGCCGCGGTCTCGCAGGCCACGGCCGCGGTCACCATCAGCGAGCTTGACGGAACGCCGGTCGAGGTGCCGGCGACGCCCTGGGGCCACGTCTCGGTGCGGGCGCACGCATTCGGGGCGTCGGAGGAGTCGGACGATCTGGACGAGCAGGACCCGCTGGGCTGAAATCTGTCGGTGGGCGATACCGGACTCGAACCGATGACCTCTTCCGTGTGAAGGAAGCGCGCTACCAACTGCGCCAATCGCCCTGAACAGTTATCGATAGTACTGGATGCCGAGGGGTGCTGGTGAACACGACCGGCCGCGACACGCGAGGCCGGGAGCGATTTGGCTATCCCCGAACGAATCGGCTAGTGTCTAATCCGCACGCAGAAATGCGAGCGAAATGCGGATGTGGCGCAGTGGTAGCGCATCACCTTGCCAAGGTGAGGGTCGCGAGTTCGAATCTCGTCATCCGCTCGAGTGAAGTTACTCGTTTGTGGGAACCCACCCGGTTCCCATTGCACGAACTGGGTGGCGTGGCCGAGAGGCGAGGCAGCGGCCTGCAAAGCCGTCCACACGGGTTCAAATCCCGTCGCCACCTCCACTCGGCAGCAACACCACCGCGGAGTTCTACTCCACTGGGCGATTGGCGCAGCGGTAGCGCGCTTCCCTGACACGGAAGAGGTCACTGGTTCGATCCCAGTATCGCCCACCACGACAGCCCCGGCTCGCCGGGGTTTTTTCGCATCTAGCGACAGATCCATGCGCTGGGCGTAGCTCGCACCATTCAGCGAGGCGCCAGTACGAGCGACGAGCTTCGCTTTCTGCTCGTCGGGCGCGGCGATCGCCCAGGACGTCGGCGGTGTCTGGCACAATGTCACCATCCCTGGGAAGGAAGCTAAGGTGTCGTTTCCGATTCCGCTTGCGTCGAAGATGAGCGGTGCGAGCATCAGCCAACTCGCCCATTGGCGCAAGACTGACGTGCTCGTTCCTGAAATCGAAAGCGCAAAGCCGCCGTACCTCTACTCGTTCCGAGATATCGTCGCCCTTCGCACGTTCGCGTGGCTTCGAGGCGATCATTCGCTGCAGTTGATCCGCAAGTCCCTCGATACGCTCCGCGAACTCGACATGGTCAGCCATCCCTCGTCGTACAAGCTCGTCAAGCTCGGTAACAGCATCGGCGTGCACGCTGAGGACGACCGAGCGATCGACATCGCCCGGAACCCCGGACAAGTCACGATCGGATCGCTGGCGGACGTGTTCGCAGAATTCGAGACAATCAGGAACCGTCGTGTCGACTCGTTGCGCCATCCTCGGCGTGGTGTCGAAGTCGATCCGAACCGGCTCGGCGGGTGGCCGACCATCATTGGCACCCGTATCCCATTCGATCTGGTCGCTGAATTGCTGAGCGACGGATCGGTGACGCCTGAGCAAATCGGAAGCTTCTATCCAAGCGTGTCTGCCGAAGCAGCCCGCGATGCGCTCGACTACATGCGTTCCATCGAGAGTCACACTGCGTGAAGGTCTACCTCGATGAAAACTTGCCGCCATTCGTCGCCACACCGCTTGCGATGGTCTATCAAGAGCACACGTTTGCGACGTTCGACGATGAAAAACTAGGTGGAATGCACGATATCCCCTTGTTGCGCACCCTGCGGGAAAGAGGATACGACGCGATCGTCACGCGCGATCGTGCTCAGTTGCGGGATCCAGACGAGCGCCGCGCAGTGAGGGACTCGGGCCTGAGGTGGATCGGAGTCGCAGATAAGCGCCTCAGGGGACTGGAGCAGATCACGATCACGGTGTCGACCCTCATCGCAGGGATGCGATTTGTGTTTGCTCACGAACCCGCCGGCCCGACCAGTTACGCCCTTCACAATGTGCCGCACACGGAAACTCAGCGGGTGCGAGTGCGTTCCATCGTGGCCTAGCACGGTGTCGCCGTAGGACACGATGTCGAACCCGACCGTGGCGGCGATCGACGTGTCCGCGCCCGTGTAGGTCACGGAGTAGTTCACGATCTCGTAGTGCGACCCGGTGGGCGCCGTCTCGTTGAAGCTGTTCGCGACCACAGTCGCGTTGCCGTCGGTGGTGTACGAGTTCACGA
The DNA here is from genome assembly GCF_024979295.1 of Herbiconiux daphne. GTDB lineage: Bacteria > Actinomycetota > Actinomycetes > Actinomycetales > Microbacteriaceae > Herbiconiux > Herbiconiux daphnes. Next base: position 42,977 of record NZ_JANLCJ010000002.1, read on the forward strand.
CCACGGTCCAGTCGCTGGGGGTCAGAAGTCGATGCGCACCACGGCTCGACGGGGGGTGGGGCGGGTGATCTCGGTGAAGCCGGCGGCCTCGAAGATGGTGAGGCTGCCGACGTAGAGCTCGCCCCAGGTGATCTCCTGGCCCGGGCGCACCACCATGGGGTAGCCCTCGAGTGCCCGGGCGCCGCGACTGCGCGCGAAGTCCACCGTGGCGGCGGCGAGCGCCCGGCTGACGCCCTGACGGCGAAAGCCGGTGCGCACGACGAAACAGGTGACGGCCCAGGTGGAGTCGTCGGCTCGGTCCTCGTCGCGACCGGCCCAGGGAACGCGCATCCGCAGGAGGCGCTGGTAGGCGGTGCGGGGTTCGACCGCGCACCAGCCGGCGGGCTCGTCGTCGCGGTAGGCGATCAGGCCGCTGGTGGTGGGAGAGTGCGGGTGCCCGCATCCGCTCTGTTCGCGCAGGTTCGCCGCGCGCTCTTCGACCGGCACGGCCTGCCAGTCGCGATCGCGGTGCTTGAACCACTGGCAGCGGCAGGCGGCCGGCGTGCCGCGCGTGCCGAACACCGCCTCGAGGTCGGCCACCGAGGCCTCGTTGGCGGGCACCACCCGGATGCCGGTCACAGCGAGGTCGCCCACGAATCCTCCCCAGGTGCTGCTCGGCGATGCGGGTCGATTCCCAGTATCCGCCTCTAGCGTGGGCGCATGAGTGATTCAGGCGCAGCCAGAAAGCCGTCGATCCCGGGTCGCACCCGTGCGCTCATCCGCAAGAACTCCACGGTCGACCGTGTCTACCGCACCGGTGTCGGCGTGGTGGGCGGCGGAACGGTCGCTCTCGGGGTCGTGATGATTCCGCTGCCCGGGCCCGGGGCGCTCATCGCCGTGGGCGGGCTCGCGCTGCTCGGCACCGAGTTCGAGGGGGCGAAACGGGTCAGCACCAAGGCGAACGCCGCCGCCAAGAAGGCCTACGCCAAGGCCAAAGAGGTGCGCGCCGACCGCAAAGCGCGGAAGGCCACCGAGGCCCCGCGCTGAGCCGAGCCTGGCGCCGGTAGAGTTGACGGGTTGATCAGCGATACCGAGGGAGCACTACCAGCGTGGCGACAGGATTCGAACTCTTCACCGACAGGTCCGTGGTGGCCATGCGCGTCAACGGAGAGCTGAAAGACCTGGCCACGACCGTCACCGACACCGACACGGTCGAGCCCGTGACCATCGACAGCCCCGACGGCCTGGCCATCCTGCGCCACTCCGCCGCGCACGTGGCCGCTCAGGCCGTGCAGCAGATCAACCCCGAGGCGAAGCTCGGCATCGGGCCGCCCATCACCGATGGCTTCTACTACGACTTCGACGTCGCCGAGCCGTTCACGCCCGACGACCTCAAGGCCATCGAGAAGGGCATGGAGCGCATCATCCGTCAGGGCCAGCGTTTCGTGCGCCGGGTCGTGACCGAAGACGAAGCGCGCGAAGAGCTCAAGAACGAGCCCTACAAGCTCGAGCTGATCGGCCTGAAGGGCTCCGCCGACGGCGATGCCGCCCTCGACGACGACAACGAGTCGGTCGAGGTGGGCGGTGCCGAGCTCACGATCTACGACAACGTCGACCCCAAGACCGGCGAGACCCTCTGGAAAGACCTCTGCCGCGGCCCGCACCTGCCGTCGACCCGCCTCATCGGCAACGGCTTCGCGCTCACCCGCCTCGCCGCCGCCTACTGGCGCGGCTCGGAGAAGAACAAGCAGCTCCAGCGTGTCTACGGCACCGCGTGGCCGGGCAAAGACGACCTGCGCGCCTACCAGACCCGTCTCGAAGAGGCCGCGAAGCGCGACCACCGCAAGCTCGGCGCCGAGATGGACCTCTTCTCGTTCCCCGACGAGATCGGCTCAGGCCTCGCGGTCTTCCACCCCAAGGGCGGCATCATCCGCTCCGAGATCGAGAACTACCTGCGCGAGCAGCTCATCGCCAACGACTACGAGCTCGTCAACACCCCGCACATCACCAAGAAGCACCTCTACGAGATCAGCCAGCACCTCACCTGGTACAAGGAGGGCATGTTCCCCCCGATGCACCTCGACGAGGAGCAGGATGCCGACGGCAACATCACGAAGCAGGGCCAGGACTACTACCTGAAGCCCATGAACTGCCCCATGCACAACCTCGTCTTCCGCGCCCGCGGCCGCAGCTACCGTGAGCTGCCGCTGCGCCTGGCCGAGTTCGGCACCGTCTACCGCTACGAGAAGAGCGGCACCCTCTCGGGCCTCACCCGCGTGCGCGGCCTCACCCAAGACGACGCCCACATCTACGTGACCCCGGGCGAGGTGCGCGAGGAGCTCACCCGCCAGATCGACTTCATGCTCGAGGTGCTGCGCGGCTACGGGCTCGACGACTTCTACCTCGAGCTCTCCACCCGCGACCCCGAGAAGTCGGTGGGCACCGACGAGATGTGGGAGGAGGCGACCGAGACCCTTCGAGAGGTCGCCGTGGCATCCGGTCTCGAACTCGTGCCCGACCCCGGGGGAGCCGCGTTCTACGGTCCGAAGATCTCGGTGCAGGCCCGTGACGCGATCGGCCGCACCTGGCAGCTCTCCACCATCCAGCTCGACTTCAACCAGCCCGAGTTGTTCGAGCTGGAGTACACGGCCGCCGACGGCAGCCGCCAGCAGCCCGTGATGATCCACCGCGCCCTGCTCGGCTCGATCGAGCGCTTCTTCGCCATCCTGCTCGAGCACTACGCCGGAGCGTTCCCGGTGTGGCTCGCGCCGGTGCAGGTCGTCGCCATCCCGATCTCCGACGACCACGCCGACTACCTGGCCGAGGTGGTGCGGCGGCTGAAGCGCCGCGGCATCCGGGCTCAGCTCGACGACTCGGCCGACCGCATGCAGAAGAAGATCCGCACCCACACCAAAGACAAGGTGCCTGTTCTGCTCATCGCGGGCGACGACGACACGGCGGCGGGCTCGGTGAGCTTCCGGTTCCGCGACGGTTCGCAGGAGAACGGCGTGCCGACCGACGACGCCATCGACCGCATCGTGAAAAGCGTCGAGCAGCACCTGCAGGTGACGACGCAGGGTCAGCTCTGATGAGCGACGAGAGCACTGAGGCGAGCCGGGGCGAGAGCCCGAGCGGCGGCGGCGGCCGGCACGGTGGCGCCTACAGCCCTCGCGAGTTCGACGAGGTGCCGATCGAGAACGCCGCCGACTTCGCCGCGGTTCCGGATGCCTTCCAGCGGCTCTGGACGCCACACCGGATGGTCTACATCCAGGGCGGCGAGCAGCCGCACATCGACGAGTGCCCGTTCGACCGCGCCCCGACGCTGAGCGACGAAGAGGGCCTGATCGTGGCCCGGGGCGAGCACGCCTACGTGCTGCTCAACCTCTTTCCCTACAACTCCGGCCATCTGCTCGTCTGCCCCTTCCGGCACGTGGCCACCTACGACCTGGCCACGCCCGAGGAGGTCGCCGAGATCGGCAGCCTCACCCAGACCGCCATGCGGGTGCTCACCGCCGTGTCGCGCTGCGACGGCTTCAACATCGGCATGAACCAGGGCCGGGTCGCGGGCGCCGGTGTCGCCGGGCACCTGCATCAGCACATCGTGCCGCGCTGGGCCCTCGACTCGAACTTCTTCCCGATCATCGCCGGCACCAAAGCGCTGCCGCAGCTGCTCGGCGACGTGCGGGCCGAACTGCAGGCCGCCTGGCCGGCCGCGCCCGCCGTTTAGACGCGGCAGAGAACGGCCGTCGAGAACGGCCGTAGACCCGCACGAGGCCACCGACCCCCCGGTGGCGCGCGAGGCTCCCGGCGCCGCGCGATAGAATCCTTGTGTTTCTGAGAGGACATGATGAGCGAGAGCACCACACACGAGTTCGGATCCAACCGCGTCAAGCGCGGTCTGGCGGAGATGCTGAAGGGCGGCGTCATCATGGACGTCGTGACGGCCGAACAGGCCCGCATCGCCGAGGATGCCGGCGCCGTCGCCGTCATGGCCCTCGAGCGTGTTCCCGCCGACATCCGTTCGCAGGGCGGCGTCGCGCGCATGAGCGACCCCGACCTCATCGAGGCCATCATCGCCGAGGTGTCCATCCCCGTCATGGCGAAGGCCCGCATCGGCCACTTCGTCGAGGCCCAGGTGCTGCAGGCCCTCAACGTCGATTACATCGACGAGAGCGAGGTGCTGAGCCCGGCCGACTACGTGAACCACATCGACAAGTGGGACTACACCGTCCCCTTCGTCTGCGGAGCCACCAACCTCGGCGAGGCGCTGCGCCGCATCAACGAGGGTGCCGCGATGATCCGGTCGAAGGGCGAGGCCGGCACCGGCGACGTCTCCGAGGCCACGAAGCACATCCGCAAGATCAAGAGCGAGATCGCGGCCCTGTCGTCGATGTCGAAAGACGAGCTGTATGTCGCGGCCAAAGAGCTGCAGGCGCCCTACGACCTCGTGGTCGAGGTGGCCGAGACCGGCAAGCTGCCGGTCGTTCTCTTCACCGCGGGCGGCGTGGCCACCCCGGCGGATGCCGCGATGATGATGCAGCTCGGCGCCGACGGCGTGTTCGTGGGCTCGGGCATCTTCAAGTCGGGCAACCCCGCCCAGCGCGCGGCCGCCGTGGTGAAGGCGACGACGTTCTACGACGACCCGTCGGTGATCGCCGAGGTCTCGCGCGGTCTGGGTGAGGCGATGGTGGGCATCAACGTCGCCGACCTCGCAGCACCGCACCGGCTCGCCGAACGTGGCTGGTAGCCGGGAGGGCTACGGGGCAGACGCCGCCGACACGCCGCTCGACGGCCCGGTGGGCGTGCTCGCCCTGCAGGGCGACTTCCGTGAGCACGTCAACGTGCTCACCACCCTCGGGGCCGACGCCGTGCTCGTGCGGCGACCCGACGAGGTCGCGGCCATCTCCGGTCTCGTCATCCCGGGCGGTGAGTCGAGCGTCATGGACAAGCTCTCGCGCGCGTTCGGCGTGGCCGACGCGCTCAAGCAGCGCATCGCGGGCGGCATGCCGGTCTACGGCACCTGCGCCGGGCTCATCATGCTCGCCGACCGCATCGTCGACGGCATCCGGGGCCAGCAGAGCCTCGGCGGCCTGGATGTCGCCGTGCGACGCAACGCCTTCGGCGCCCAGACCGAGTCGTTCGAGGCCGACCTCGACGTGCCGGTGCTCGGCGAGCCACCGATGCACGCCGTGTTCATCCGGGCCCCCGTGGTGGCCGAGCTCGGCGATCGCGCCACGGCGCTCGCGACCCTCGAGAACGGCACCGTGGTGGCGGTCGAGCAGGGCAACCTCATCGGCACGTCGTTCCACCCCGAGATGACCGCCGACTACCGCTTCCACCAGTACTTCCTCGACAAGATCGTCGCGCGTTCCTCCGGCCTGTGATCCCGGCCTCCGCCGCGCCGTCGCGTAGACTTGTCATCGATTCCTGAAGGAGATTTTCGTGTCCGGACACTCTAAATGGGCCACGACCAAGCACAAGAAGGCGATCATCGACTCGCGCCGTGCCAAGTCGTTCGCCAAGCTGATCAAGAACATCGAGGTCGCCGCCAAGATCGGCGGTGCCGACCTGTCGGGCAACCCGACCCTCGTCGACGCGGTGCAGAAGGCGAAGAAGACCTCGGTGCCGAACGACAACATCGACCGCGCCATCAAGCGCGGCGCCGGTCTCACCGGTGAGTCGATCGACTACCAGACCATCATGTACGAGGGCTACGGCCCGAACGGCGTCGCGCTGCTGATCGAGTGCCTCACCGACAACAAGAACCGCGCCGCCGCCGATGTGCGCACCGCCATGACCCGCAACGGCGGCACCATGGCCGACCCGGGCAGCGTGGCCTACAACTTCAGCCGCAAGGGCGTCATCACCGTGGCGCACGCCGACGGTCTCTCCGAAGACGACGTGCTCGTGGCCGTGCTCGACGCGGGGGCCGAGGAGGTCACCGACCGCGCCGAGTCGTTCGAGGTGCTCACCGAGCCCTCGCAGATGGTCGCCGCGCGCGCTGCACTGCAGGATGCCGGCATCGACTACGACTCGGCCGACGTCGAGTTCGTGGCCAGCCTGCAGGTCGAGGCCGACGCCGAGACCGCGCGCAAGGTGTTCCGCCTGATCGACGCGCTCGAAGACTCCGACGACGTGCAGAACGTCTACACCAACATCGACATCACGCCCGAGGTGCAGGCCGAGCTCGAAGAAGACTGATCCACCGCGGCCGGCGCCTGGAGCCGGCAGCGGAGCACCGGACGTGAAGCGCGAGCAGAGGGGGAGCGGATGCGGGTTCTCGGCATCGATCCCGGGCTGACGCGCTGCGGCATCGGCGTCGTCGACGTGTCGTCGACCCGAACTCCGGTTCTCGTGCATGTCTCGGTGATCACGACGAGTCCCGACCTGCCGCTCGAAGAGCGGCTGCTGCTCGTGGCGCGCGGCATCGAGGCGGTGCTCGACGAGCACCGGCCCGACAGTGTCGCCGTGGAGCGCGTCTTCGCCCAGCACAACGTGCGCACGGTGATGGGCACCGCCCAGGTCAGCGGCGTCGCGCTCCTCGCCGCCGCCCGGCGGTCGCTGCCGGTGGGCCTGCACACGCCCTCCGAGGTGAAGGCGGCCATCACCGGTTACGGCCAGGCCGACAAGAAGCAGGTCGGCGCCATGGTGGCGAAGGTGCTGCGTCTGGCCGCCGTTCCGAAGCCGGCCGACGCGGCCGACGCCCTCGCTCTGGCCATCTGCCACGCCTGGCGGGTTCCGCTCGGCAGCGCGGTGACCGGCGCGACGAGCGGATCGACCCGGCCGCGCGCATCCGTCGACCCCTCGCAGCTCACGCCCGCTCAGCTGGCGTGGCGCGCCGCGGAGCAAGGCGCGGTCGCCGCCCGCCCGGCGCATAAGCTGGCCCGATGATCTCTGCTCTGCGCGGCACCGTTCTCTCCGTGTCGGGGGGCACCGCCGTGATCGACGTCGGGGGAGTCGGCTTCTCGGTGAGCGTCACGCCCCGGCACGCCCTCACCATGCGGGTGGGCGGCGAGACGACGGTGCTCACCTCGCTCATCGTGCGCGAAGACAGCCTGGCCCTGTTCGGTTTCGCCGACCAGGAGTCGCTCGACGTGTTCAGTCTGCTCGTGGGCGTCACCGGCGTCGGCCCGAAGTCGGCGCTCGGCGTGCTGGCCGAACTGACCGCGGGCGACATCGCCCTCGCGGTCGCCCGTGACGACGACGCGGCCTTCCGCAAGGTCACCGGCATCGGGCCGAAGACGGCGAAGCTCATCGTGGTGTCGCTCGCCGGCAAGATCGCGGTGCGCCCGGTGGAGTCGCACGCCGAGGCTGTGGGGCCGTCGAAGGTGGTTCGGGTCAACGTCGAGCGCGCCCTGGTGGGTCTCGGCTGGCCCGAGCGCAACGCCGCGGCGGCCGTCGACGAGGTGCTCGAGACGGCGTCGGCGACGGATGCCGCGAACGTGCAGTCCCTGCTGCGGCTCGCCCTCGGCGTGCTCGGCCCGGCCAAGACGACGGGCGGTGACCGGTGAGCGACGCGTTCGACGGGGAGGCGCTGGTGAACCCCGAGGTCGAGTCCGAAGCCGAGGTGGCGTTCGAGGGCGCGCTGCGCCCCAAGTCGCTCGCGGAGTTCGTGGGGCAGCGCAAGGTGCGCGGTCAGCTGCAGCTGCTGCTGGATGCCGCGGCCATCCAGAACCGAACGCCCGACCACATCCTGCTCGCCGGCCCTCCTGGCCTCGGCAAGACCACGCTCGCGATGATCGTCGCCCACGAGAGCGAACGGCCGCTGCGGCTCACGAGCGGCCCCGCCATCCAGCACGCCGGCGACCTCGCCGCGGTGCTCTCGTCGCTCGTGCCGGGAGAGGTGCTGTTCATCGACGAGATCCACCGCATGGCGCGGTCGGCCGAAGAGATGCTCTACCTCGCGATGGAGGACTTCCGCATCGACATCATGGTGGGCAAGGGCGCCGGGGCGACCTCCATCCCGCTCGACCTCGCGCCGTTCACGCTCGTGGGCGCCACCACCCGCTCGGGCCTGCTGCCGAACCCGCTGCGCGACCGCTTCGGCTTCACCGCCCACCTCGAGTTCTACGAGACCGGCGAGCTCGTGCGCGTGCTGCAACGCGCCGCACAGCTGCTCGGCGTGCCCATCGGCGACGAGGCCCTCGGCGAGATCGCGTCGCGGTCGCGGGGGACACCCCGCATCGCGAACCGCCTGCTGCGCCGGGTGCGCGACTACGCGCTGGTCGACGGCGGCGGGGCGACGCTCGAGGCGGTGCGCGCGGCGCTCGACCTCTACGACGTCGACGAACTGGGCCTCGACCGGCTCGACCGTGCCGTGATGGGCATCATCCTCGAGCGCTTCGACGGCGGGCCGGTGGGGCTCAACACCCTCGCGGTGTCGGTGGGCGAAGAGGCCGAGACCATCGAGGCGGTCGTGGAGCCCTTCCTGGTGCGCATCGGCCTGCTCTCCCGCACCCCCAGGGGCCGCGTGGCCACCAAGGCGGGCTGGGCACACTTCGGAATGCCTCGGAATGCGAACGCGCTTTTCGGGGATGACCTATAATTCAAGCTGGTCTTCAGGACTCGTCTATAGGATGAAGCCTGGCAAACCCCCCACCCCACTTGGAAGGCGCCTTTTTTCATGGCCATCGATCCGTTAACAATCATCATGCTGGTCGTTCTGGCCGTGCTGGTGTTCTTCATGTTCCGCAACAGCCGCAAGCGCAAGGCGCAGGCGCTCGAACTGCAGAGCAAGGTGGCTGTGGGTGCCGAGGTCATGACGAACTTCGGCGTGTACGGCACCATCCTCGAGATGGACGACGAAGAGAACCAGGTTCTGCTCGAGACGACGCCCGGCACCGTGCTCCGAGTGCACCGCCAGACCGTCACGCGCGTCGTGACCCCGTCGCCCCTGGCTCCCACCGAGGAGTCGATCGACCACACCGACGACGCCGCTCCCGCCTACGGTGAGCGCATCGACGAGGTCGACGCTACGGCAGACGCCGCCATCGATCCCACCACCCCCAAGAGCGAGGCCACCCCTAAGACCGAGAAGCGGGGCGACGAGTAACCCTCGTCCCTTTTCGTCGACATCTACGCTCGTCGCGACGGCGCACGAGCGGCACAGAAAGCTGAGTAACTTAGGTGGCACAATCAACCGCGGTCAAGAAGGCGTGGAGAACGCTGATCTGGCTGGTCGTGGTCTTCGGAGTCCTGATCGGAACGATCGCGGGAGGCGTGCTCTGGAGCAACGCCACGTGGACTCCGAAGCTCGCCCTCGACCTCGAGGGTGGAACGCAGATCATCCTGACCCCGAAGCTCGAGTCGGGCGACCAGGTCTCGCAGGAGCAGCTCGACCAGGCCGTCTCGATCATCCGTCAGCGCGTCGACGCCAGCGGTGTCTCCGAGGCGGAGGTGACGACCCAGGGCGGCACGAACGTCGTGGTCTCGATTCCCGGCTCGCCCGATGACGAGACGCTGAACCGCATCGAGTCGTCGGCGAAACTCGACTTCCGTGCCGTGCTGCTGGCCGACGTGGCGGCCACCGCCACCACCGCCAGCCCGAGCCCCACGGTCGACCCCAACCTGTCGACGACGCCGACGGCCAGCCCCACCAACGCGAGCGACCTCGCCTGGGTGACCCCGGCGCTGCAGGCCCAGTTCGACAACTTCGACTGCAACTCCGAAGCGGCGGATGACGCGGGCCAGGCTCCGGCCGACCAGCCCCTCATCACCTGCGACGACAACGGCGTGAAATACCTGCTCGGGCCGGTGGAGATCGAAGGAGCCGACATCGCCGACGCCTCGAGCGGCATCGCGACCACGCAGAACGGCTCGTCGACCGGCCAGTGGGTCGTCGACATCTCGTTCAACGACGCCGGCACCAAGAAGTTCGCCGACGTCACCACCCGGCTCTACGGCCTCACCGGTGTGCAGAACCAGTTCGCCATCGTGCTCGACGGCCGCGTCATCACGGCGCCCACGACGGGCGGTGCGTTCACCGACGGCAAGGCCCAGATCTCGGGCTCGTTCACGCAGGAGTCGGCGAAGACGCTCGCCGACCAGCTGAAGTTCGGTGCGCTGCCGATCGGCTTCACCACCCAGTCGTCGGAGGCCATCTCGGCGACCCTCGGTTCGACCCAGCTGCTCTCGGGCCTCATCGCCGGTGCCATCGGCCTGCTGCTGGTCATCATCTACTCGCTCATCCAATACCGGGTGCTCGGCACGGTGACCATCGCCTCGCTCGTCGTGGCGGCGGCGCTCACCTACCTTCTCGTCACCCTGATGTCGTGGCGCATCGACTTCCGTCTCTCGCTCGCGGGGGTCGCCGGTCTGATCGTGGCCATCGGCATCACGGCCGACTCGTTCATCGTCTACTTCGAGCGAATACGCGACGAGTTGCGCGACGGCAAGGTGCTCACCTCGTCGGTCCAGGCGGGCTGGAAGCGCGCGATCCGCACGATCACCGCCTCCGACGCCGTGAACTTCCTCGCCGCAGCGGTGCTCTACGTGCTCGCGATCGGCAACGTGCGCGGGTTCGCGTTCACGCTCGGGCTCACCACGATCGTCGACATCATCGTGGTCGTGCTGTTCACGCATCCGTTGATGACGTTGCTGGCCGAGCTGCCGTTCTTCCGCGACGGCCACAAGGCGAGCGGGCTCGACCCGCGTGCCCTCGGAGCGGTCTACCGCGGCCGGGCCCAGTTCCGGGCTCCGGCGGCCGGTGTCACCGCGGCCAAGAGGGGCTCCTCGAGCCGCGAGGCCGTGAAGCGTCAGACCATCGCCGAGCGCAAGGCGGCCGAGCTGGCGGGCACCTCCGCCGGCATCACCGGGGGCTCGGCGGGCAAGCCGGGCACCGACTCCACCCGCCCGACCGATGAGGGGAAGAACTCCTGATGGCCAGCTTCTCCAAATTCGGAAACGACCTCTACTCGGGCAAGCGCTCGATCGACTTCGTGGGCCGTCGCCGGCTCTGGTATGCGATCTCGGCCGTGCTCGTGCTCATCGCCCTGGTCGGCCCGTGGCTGCGCGGCGGCTACGAGTTCGGCATCGAGTTCCGCGGCGGCTCGGAGTTCACCGTCTCGCAGGTCTCGAGCCTCGACCAGACCATCGCCACCGACACGGTCAACGAGGTCGCCCCGGGGTCGAACCCGCGGGTCAGCACGCTTGGGCAGGACTCCGTGCGGGTGCAGACCGACGAACTCGACAAGACCCAGACGGCGAGCGTGCAAGACGCGCTCGCCACGGCCTACGACGTGCCGGTCGACGACGTCACGACGTCGTTCATCGGGGCGACCTGGGGCGCCGACATCACGACCCAGGCCATCCGCGGTCTGGTGATCTTCCTCGTGCTGGTCGCGATCTTCATGGCGATCTACTTCCGCACCTGGAAGATGGCGGCCGCCGCGCTGATCGCCCTGTTGCACGACCTCATCATCACGGCCGGGGTCTACGGCCTCACGGGTCTCGAGATCACGCCGGCGGCGGTGATCGGTCTGCTGACGATCCTCGGCTACTCGCTCTACGACACGGTCGTGGTGTTCGACAAGATCCGCGAGAACACGTCGAACCTCGGCGAACGCGGCACGCAGACGTTCGGCGAGATGGTGAACCTCGCCATCAACCAGACGCTGGTGAGATCGATCAACACGTCGATCGTCGCGGCATTGCCCGTGGCATCCATTCTCATCATCGGGTCGTTCGTGCTGGGCGCGTCGACGCTGCGCGACATCTCGCTCGCGCTGCTGATCGGCATCATCGTGGGCACCTATTCCACGATCTTCGTGGCGGCGCCGCTGTACGTGCAGTTCCGTGAGAAGGAAGCGAAGATCGTCAAGCACGACGCGCGCGTGACGGCCGACCGCAAACGCGCCGCTCAGAGCTCGGTCTCCGCGTAGGCCGGCGCCCTCTGCTCGCCCACAGCACAACGCCGCGTACATCTGAGCGTCTCGACTGAGGGATAATCGAGGTGGAGGCCTGACATGACGGAAACCAGCACCACGTCGACCGCGACGCTGCGCCGTCTGGTGCCCCGCATCTTCTCGAGGGCCCAGCCGTCGGGAGCGGTCGACACGCTGATCAGAACGGTTCGGGCGAATCATCCCAAGGCCGACCTGACGATCGTCGAGCGCGCCTACACTGCGGCCGAGCGGGCGCACGACGGCCAGAAGCGCCGCAGCGGCGAGCCCTACATCACGCATCCGGTCGCCGTCGCCCAGATTCTCGCCGAACTCGGCCTGGGGTCGAAGGCCGTGGCGGCCGCCCTGCTGCACGACACCGTCGAAGACACCGAGTACTCGCTCGACATGGTGCGCCACGACTTCGGCGACGAGGTGGCGATGCTCGTCGACGGCGTGACGAAGCTCGACAAGGTCAAATACGGCGACAGTGCGCAGGCCGAGACCGTTCGCAAGATGATCGTGGCGATGTCGCGCGACATCCGGGTGCTCATCATCAAGCTCTGCGACCGGCTGCACAATGCCCGCACCTGGGGCTTCGTGCCCACCGAGTCGGCGCAGCGCAAGGCGAAAGAAACGCTCGAGATCTATGCGCCGCTCGCGCACCGGCTGGGCATCCAGTCGATCAAGTGGGAGCTCGAAGACCTTTCGTTCGCGGTGCTCTACCCGAAGCTCTACGTTGAGATCGAGAACCTCGTGCGTCAGCGCACCCCGCAGCGCGAGGAATACGTGCAGCAGGTCATCGACGCGGTCGGTGAAGATCTCAAGGCAAACAAGATCCGGGGCAAGGTCGCGGGGCGGCCCAAGCAGTACTACTCGATCTATCAGAAGATGATCGTGCGCGGGCGCGAGTTCGACGAGATCTACGACCTGGTCGGCATCCGGGTGCTCGTGAACACGGTGCGCGACTGCTACGCGGTGCTCGGGTCGATCCATGCCCGCTGGAATCCGATTCCCGGGCGTTTCAAGGACTACATCGCCACGCCGAAGTTCAACCTCTACCAGTCGCTGCACACCACGGTCATCGGGCCGGGCGGGCGGCCGGTCGAGATCCAGATCCGCACCAACGAGATGCACCAACGCGCCGAATACGGCGTGGCGGCGCACTGGAAATACAAGGAGCGGGTGAACGGCGGCAAGTCGCAGGCGGCCACGAGCACCGCGCCCGACGCCGACATGGCGTGGCTGGCGCGCATCTCCGACTGGCAGGCCGAGACGGTCGACCCGGGGGAGTTCCTCGATTCGCTGCGCTTCGAGATCGGCGCCAAAGAGGTCTACGTCTTCACGCCGAAGGGCAAGGTGGTCGGTCTGCCGGCCGGCGCGACCCCGGTCGACTTCGCCTACGCGGTGCACACCGAGGTGGGTCACCGCACGATGGGAGCGAAGGTCAACGGCCGCCTGGTGCCGCTCGACTCCACCCTGGGCTCCGGCGACGTGGTCGAGGTGTTCACGTCGAAGAACCCCGACTCCGGTCCGTCGCAGGACTGGCTCAGCTTCGTGCAAAGCCCCCGCGCGCGCAACAAGATCCGCCAGTGGTTCACCAAGGAGCGCCGCGACGAGGCCATCGAGCAGGGCCGCGACGCGATCGCGCGCGCCATGCGCAAGCAGAACCTGCCGCTGCAGAAGCTGATGAGCCAGGACTCGATCGCCGAAGTCGCCTCGCAGATGCACTACGACAACGTGTCGGGCCTCTATGCCGCGATCGGCGAGGGTCACATCTCGACCCAGTCGGTCATCGAGAAGGTCATCGCCTCGCTGCAGACCGAGGTCGAGAGCGAAGACAGCGATCTCGACGTCTTCGTCGGCAACCGTCCGCGGGTCACCCACAGCGACTCCGGCGTGCTGGTGCGCGGCGCGCCCGACATCCTGGTGAAGCTCGCGAAGTGCTGCACCCCGGTTCCGGGCGATGACATCGTCGGCTTCGTGACGCGCGGGTCGGGTGTGTCGGTGCACCAGGCCGACTGCCACAACGTGGCCTCGCTGCTCAACGAGCCCGAGCGCATGATCGACGTCGAATGGGCGCCGTCGTCGAAGAGCGTCTTCCTGGTGCAGATCCAGGTCGAGGCCCTCGACCGATCGGGGCTGCTGTCGGATGTCACGCGGGTGCTCTCGGAGCACCACGTCAACATCCTCTCCGCCTCGGTGAACACCTCAAGCGACCGGCTGGCCCTCAGCCGCTTCGTGTTCGAGATGGGTGACACCACCCACCTCGACCGCGTGCTCAACGCGGTGCGCCGCATCGACGCGGTTTACGACGTCTACCGCGTCACGGGCGGCTGATCGGGCCGCACACGCCGCCCGCGAAGGCGGGCAGAGTGGCGAGGCGGTCGAGGGCACGGAGTTTGTGCGGTAGGTGGGGCACCCGGCTGAGGGCGCGGGCGACGTCGGGCGGAGTCGCGCGGGCGGCGAGCAGCAGGGTGGTCACCGTGGTGGCGGTGGTGCGGTCGAAGGTGTGCTCCCAGCGCAGCAGGTCGATAGCGGTGCGAAACGGATGCGTCGTGAGAAGCGTGCCGGCGCGGGTGATCTCGCGTTCGGCGAGCACGACCTGGCGCACGACCCGGTCAGTCGACGGATGCGCCCGCACCCGGTGATCGGATCGCACGCAGAGCTGCACCGGGCGCCGGAAGAGGGGAGTCGCCCCATGGAGCCAGGCGGCCGTCATCCGCTCGACGACGAGCCCGTCGGGAACCATCGGGGCGAGTGCCGCCGCCCTGAGGTCGAGGCAGGGACGCACGTCGACCGAGCAGTAGCCGCCGGCAAGCTCACGCAGGTCGCCGTCGAGCCGCGCCGCGGTCAGTTCGCCGAGCGGAAGATGCCGCTCGTCCAGCAGCAGGGGGAGCGACGGAGCCATACGCCGATGCTCTCAGGCCGGCATCCGCCCCGCACCACCCGCGGCAGATCTGTGGAAACCCCCCGCTGCTGATCCGCGCCGCTCAGCCGAGGGCGTCGAGCCAGACCTTGCGGGCGTCGAGGGCTTCCTGGAGCTCGGCCACCTTCTTGGTGTCGCCGGCGGCCTTGGCCTGGTCGATCTCGGCCTGCAGCTTGTCGATGGCGCCGGTGAGCTGCGAGGCGAGACCCTCGGAGCGCGCCTTCTTCTCGGGGTTGTTGCGCGCCCAGTAGTCTTCGTCGAGCTTGCGCACGGCGGCCTCGACCTTGCGCAGTCGCTCCTCGACCGTCTTGACCTGGTCGCGGGGCACCTTGCCGATCTCGTCCCACCGCTTCTGGATCGAGATGAGCGCCTCGCGGGCCCTCGTGCGGTCGGTCTCTTTGAGCAGAGGCTCGGCCTCGTCGAGCAGTGCGAGCTTCTGCTCGAGGTTGCCGGTGAACTCCTGCTCGTCGCGGGCGACGACCTCGCTGCGCGCGGAGTAGAGCACGTCGCCGGCGGCCTTGAACTTGTCCCACAGGGCGTCGTCGTACTTCTTGCCGGCCCGACCGGTGGCCTTCCACTGCGCCAGCAGATCGCGATAGGCCGGAATGCCGTCGACTCCGCGGTCGGCGAGGGCCTCGGCCTGGTCGACGAGCTCCTGCTTGCGGTTGCGGGCGTCGCGGTGCACCTGGTCGAGCTCGGAGAAGAACGCCTTGCGCTGTGACTCGAGCGACGTGCGCGCCTCGCGGAACCGCTTCCAGAGGTCTTGCGCCTCGGAGCGGGGGAGCCGGGGACCCTCGTGCTGGTGCTTCTGCCAGCGCGCGAACAACTCGTCGATCTTCGCCGTGACCGACTTCCACTGCGCCTTCGCGGGGTCGGCAGCGGCGAGGGTCTCGATCGCGACCACGATCGCCTCGCGGTCGCGGGTGGCTTGGGCCACTTCGGCCTGGGCCTCGGCGGACTGCTTCTCGGTGATCTCGGAGACCGTTGCGGCGAGAGCCTCGAGCCGGGTGTGCAGCGACGCGAGGTCGCCGACGGCGTTGGCCGACTGCACCGAGGCCACGAGCGACGTGACGGCCTTGCTGATGTCACCCGCGGGGGCACCGCGCTTGGCACGCTGCTCGAGCAGGGTCACCTGCCCGGCGAGGTCGGTGTACTTGCGCTCGAAGTAGGCCAGGGCCTCTTCTTTGCTGCCGTCGGGATATTGGCCGACCAGGCGCTCACCGTCTGCTTCGCGAACGTAGACGCTGCCGTCGTCGTCCACTCGCCCCCACGGCTGTTGATCACTAGTCACGGAACCATCCTGTCGACGATGTCTGGAAGTACGGCCACCAGCCTATTGCACCAGGCGCGGTGGGTCATTGACGATCTGTCACCGCACGGTGGGCGCCGCACGGTGGGCACCGCACGTGAGAACTGCACGGCGGCTGCTGCTCGGGGTCAGTACACGGGGGTCACTGCACCGTCACGCCGCTGATGACCGCGGGCGCCGCCGGCTTGCCATCCGTCGACCCGTCGGCCGTGCCCGGCGCGATGACCGTGCTCTGCAACGCGTCGAGGCCACTGGTGACCGTGCCGAGCACCGTGTAGCCGCCGGCCGAGTCGGTGGGGAGCGTGGTGTCCTGGTAGACGATGAAGAACTGGCTGCCCATGCTGTAGCCGTTGTCGCCCTGCCGCGCCATGGCGATCGTGCCAGCGGGGTAGACGTTGTCGGCGGGGGCGTTCTCGACCGGGCCGTAGCTGTAGCCGGGTCCGCCGGTGCCGGTGCCGGTGGGGTCACCGCACTGCAGCACGAACAGGCCGCTGGTGGTGAGGCGGTGGCAGGCGGTGCCGTCGAAGTAGCCCTGCTGCGCCTGGGTGACGAACGCCGAGACGGCTTGCGGGGCGGCTGCACCGTCGAGCTGGATGCCGAGCGGCACACCGTCGATCGTGAGCGTGCCCGTCCAGTCGCGACCCTCGGCGATGGTCGACGCCGGCACGTCGCCGGTGTTCTGGCCGGCGGCCGAGTCGTCGGCGGGCGCGGTGGCCGAGGGACTGGGCGTCGGCGAGGGGGAGGCCACCGGCGACCCTGGTCCGCCGTTGAAGTAGAAGAGCTGAGCGGCCGTGACGCCGGCCAGGAGCACCACGACGACCACGGCGGCGATCACGTTGTCGCGAACCCGGCGGCCCGTGCGCTCCGAGTACGCCTTCTGGCGGGCCTGGTAGTCGCGCAAACGGTTGCGTGCCTCACGAGCAGCGCGCTCCTGATTGCTGGGTGCCACGGGTCCTCCATGTGTCTGCTTGCCGAAGGGCGCTGTCGGCCCATCACAGTACCCTAGACGTATGGCCTATCAGCAACCGGGACTCCACTCCGGGGCAGTCCCTCTTGCCGTGCGCATGCGCCCTCGCAGCCTCGACGAGGTGGCCGGGCAGAAACACCTCCTGCGGCCCGGCTCGCCGCTGGTGAACCTCGCCTCCGACACCGGGGGCACCACGGGTTCGGTGTCGGTCATCCTCTGGGGGCCGCCCGGCACGGGCAAGACCACGCTCGCCCAGGCCATCGCCCACTCCTCGGGGCGCAAGTTCGTCGAGCTCTCGGCGGTCACTGCCGGCGTCAAAGACGTGCGGCAGGTGATGGATGACGCCTTCCGCAACCGCGATCTCTACGGCCTGTCGACCGTGCTCTTCCTCGACGAGATCCACCGGTTCACCAAGGCCCAGCAAGACGCGCTGCTGCCGGGGGTCGAGAACGGCTGGGTCATCCTGGTCGCCGCCACCACCGAGAACCCCTCGTTCTCGGTGATCTCGCCCCTGCTCTCGCGTTCGCTGCTGCTCACCCTCGAGCAGCTGACCGACGACGACCTCGGCGTGCTGATCGACCGCGCGGTCACCGACCCGCGGGGTCTCGCCGGCACCGTCACGCTCGACGACGAGGCGCGGGCGGCCATCATCCGCATGTCGTCGGGCGACGCCCGGCGCGCCCTCACCGCCCTCGAGGCCTCGGCCGGAACGGTGCTCGCGAGCCGGCCGACACACGGCGAGGCAGACGACGACGATGACGATGATGACGACGATCTCGACGACGATGACGGCGTCGAGCCCGCCGTGCCGGTCATCACCCCCGAGGTGCTCGAGCAGTCGGTCGACCGCGCCCTGCTGCGCTACGACCGCAACGGCGACGAGCACTACGACGTCATCAGCGCGTTCATCAAGTCGGTGCGCGGCTCCGACGTCGACGCGTCGCTGCACTACCTCGCCCGCATGTTCGAGGCCGGCGAAGACCCGCGCTTCATCGCGCGCCGGGTGATCATCCTCGCCGCCGAAGACATCGGCATCGCCGACCCGCAGGCCCTGCCCATCGCGGTGGCGGCTGCCGAGGCCGTGCAGATGATCGGGATGCCGGAGGGCCGTCTGCCCCTGGCCGAAGCCGTCGTCTACCTGGCCACCGCCCCGAAGTCGAACGCCGCCTACATGGGCATCAACGCCGCCATCGCCGATGTGAAGGCGGGCAACTTCGGGCGTGTGCCGAAGCACCTGCGCGACGCCCACTACGCCGGCGCCAAGCGCCTCGGCCACGGCAAGGGCTACAAATACCCGCACGACGACGACCTCGGCGTGGTGCGGCAGCAGTACCTGCCCGACGAACTGGCCGGAAAGGTCTACTACGACCCCACCGACCACGGCCATGAACGCGAGGTGTCGGCGCGGCTGGCGAAGCTGCGCGACATCACGCGGGGGCCGCAGAAATAGGCGGATCCGCGGCATCCGCTGTGCTAGTCTTGTCGGTGCCTAATCAGCGTCATTTCGGAGCGGCTGCCGATCGATGCTCGATGACGGGATCGTGTCCTTTAGCCGGACCGCCTGGCACACACCCCTCTTACTTGCGACTTCGGTGAAGTCGACGCGCACTGCTGTGCGCAATCCCATCTTGTAAGAATTTCTACGAAAGGACGTAAGTGGCTACCAAGTCGCGTACGCGCAGCAAGACCCGCCTCTCCCGGGCCCTGGGCATTCCGCTCACCCCGAAGGCGGCGAAGTACCTCGAGAAGCGCCCCTACGCTCCCGGTGAGCACGGCCGCACCAAGCGCAAGCAGGACAGCGACTACGCCGTTCGTCTGCGCGAGAAGCAGCGTCTGCGCGCCCAGTACGGCATCCGCGAGAAGCAGCTGAAGATCGCCTTCGAAGAGGCCCGTCGTGCGAAGGGCCTGACCGGTGAGAACCTGGTCGAGCTGCTCGAGATGCGTCTCGACGCCCTCGTGCTGCGTGCCGGTTTCGCCCGCACCACCGCCCAGGCCCGTCAGATGGTCGTGCACCGTCACATCCTGGTCGACGGCCAGCTGGTCGACCGCCCCTCCTTCCGCGTGAAGCCGGGTCAGCTCATCCACGTCAAGGCCAAGTCGGAGGGCACCGAGCCTTTCCAGGTCGCAGCCGCCGGCGGTCACGTCGACGTTCTGCCGAAGACGCCGGGCTACCTCTCGGTCGAGCTCGACAAGCTGCAGGCGCGCCTCGAGCGTCGTCCGAAGCGTGCCGAAGTGCCCGTGACCTGCGAAGTGCAGCTCGTCGTCGAGTACTACGCGGCTCGCTGACCCGAGCAGTCACGACATACTAGAAGCGGGTCACCCCAGGGTGGCCCGCTTTCGTCGTCTCGAGATCATGGCGTCTCGACATCCAGGCATCAGAGAGGTTCCACAATGACCGGTGGAGACATCGCAGGACTCATCGCCGCCGGCGTCTTCGCCGTGCTGGTAGGCCTGATCGCGATTCCGTTGGTGAAGCTCGGGGGAGTGTTCGACCAGACCCGCGACTCCATCAAAGACGTCAGCGACGGCATCACGCCGATCCTCGCCGAGTCGACGGTGACCGTGCAGGAGGCCAACAAGCAGCTGGCCCGGGTCGACGCGATCACGCGCAACGTCGAGGAGGTCACGGGCAACGTGTCGTCGCTGGTGGCGCTGTTCGCGGCATCCGTGGGCGGCCCCCTGATCAAGCTCGCGGGCTTCAGCGCCGCCGTGCGCGCCGCGTTGCTGAGCCTGCGCGTGGCGAAGGAGGCCGGCGACGATTCCCCCCGGCGCAAGCCCAAGAAGAGCAAGCACTAAACTGGCGTGAGGCCTTCTGAGGCCGACGGACACGAACGAGGAGAGAACGACAATGAAGAAGGTTCTGTGGTTGATCGCCGGCATCGGCATCGGATTCCTGGTGGCGCACCAGTTCAACCAGACTCCCAGCGGCAAGAAGTTCTTCAACGAATTCGACAAGAAGACCAAGGAATTCAGCGACTCGCTCGTCGACGGCTACCGTGAGCGCGAGGCCGAGCTGCGCGCGGCCATCTCCGGCAAGTAGTAGATGCTCACCGCTGACATCCGCTCCCGCTGGCTCGAATTCTTCGGAGACCGAGGGCACACGGTCGTTCCCTCCGCCTCGCTCGTGAGCGACGACCCGTCGCTGCTGTTCACCGTGGCCGGCATGGTGCCCTTCATCCCCTATCTCTCCGGGCTGGTTCCCGCTCCCTACCCGCGCGCCACGAGCGTGCAGAAGTGCATTCGCACCCTCGACATCGAAGAGGTGGGCAAGACCACCCGCCACGGCACGTTCTTTCAGATGAACGGCAACTTCTCGTTCGGCGACTACTTCAAAGAGGGCGCCATCGGCTACGCCTGGGAGCTGCTCACGAAGCCCGAGAACGAGGGCGGCCTCGGCTTTCCCGAACGCGACCTCTGGGTGACGGTCTATGAAGACGACGACGAGGCCATCGACATCTGGAAGAAGGTCGCCGGGCTTCCGGATGCGCGCATCCAGCGCCGCGGCAAAGAAGACAACTACTGGTCGACCGGCCAGCCCGGCCCGGCCGGCCCGTGCTCCGAGATCTACTTCGACCGCGGACCCGCCTACGGCGTGGAGGGCGGCCCCGTCGCCGACGAGAACCGCTACATCGAGATCTGGAACCTCGTGTTCATGCAGTACCTGCGGGGCGAGGGCACCTCGAAGACCGAGTTCGAGATTCTCGGCGAACTCCCGCGCAAGAACATCGACACCGGCATGGGCCTCGAGCGGGTGGCGTTCCTCAAGCAGGGCGTCGAGAACCTCTACGAGATCGACCAGGTGCGCCCGGTGCTCGATCGCGCCGCCGAGATCTCGGGCCGGCGCTACGGCGCCGTGCACGACGACGACGTGCGGATGCGCGTGGTCGCCGACCACGTGCGCAGCGCCCTGATGCTGATGAGCGACGGCGTCACCCCGTCGAACGAGGGTCGCGGCTACATCCTGCGCCGCCTGCTGCGCCGCACCGTGCGCTCGATGCGCCTGCTCGGCGTCGACACCGCCACCATGCCCGAGCTGCTGACGGCTTCGCGCGACGCGATGAAGGCCGCCTACCCCGAGGTCGAGCGCGACTTCGGCCGCATCTCCCGAAGCGCCTACGCGGAGGAGGAGTCGTTCCTGCGCACCCTCACCGGCGGCACGACCATCCTCGACACGGCCGTCTCGTCGACGAAGTCGGGCGGCGCCTCCGTGCTGCCCGGCGACACGGCCTTCCTGCTGCACGACACCTACGGTTTTCCGATCGACCTCACCCTCGAGATCGCGGAGGAGTCGGGCATCAGCGTCGACCGGGTGGCCTTCGAGTCGCTCATGGCCGAGCAGAAGCAGCGCGCCAAGGCCGACGCCAAGGCGAAGAAGCTCGGCATCACCGACCTCACGGTCTACAGCCAGTTCCGCGCGCTCGGCGAGACCGTGTTCCACGGCTACGACGCCCTCGAGGCCGAGGCCCCCGTGCTCGGGCTCATCGTCGACGGCGTCTCGGTCAACTCCGCGGTCGCGGGCGAGCAGGTCGAGGTCATCCTGGCCGAGACCGCGCTGTATGCGGAGTCGGGCGGCCAGGAGGCCGACGCCGGCACGATCGTGGGCGACGGCTTCGAACTGACCGTGCTCGACGTGCAGAAGCCCGTCAAGGGGCTCATCAGCCACCGCGCCGAGGTCTCCAGCGGCCAGATCGCCGTGGGCGACCGGGCGCGGAGCGTCGTCGACGCCGACTGGCGCCGCGGCGCCACCCAGGCGCACTCGGCCACGCACCTCATCCACGCGGCCCTGCGCGAGACGCTCGGCGAGCAGGCGCACCAGGCCGGTTCCTACAACAAGGCCGGCTACATGCGCCTCGACTTCTCGTGGAACCAGCCGCTGTCGTTCGAGACCCGCACCGAGATCGAAGAGAAGGCGAACCTCGCCATCCGCGCCGACCTCGACGTGGTGACCCGCGAGCTGCCGCTCGACGAGGCGCGCTCGATGGGCGCGATGGCGTTGTTCGGCGAGAAGTACGGCGAGGTCGTGCGCATGGTCGACATCGGCGGCCCGTGGTCGCGCGAGTTGTGCGCCGGCACCCACGTGGCCTCGAGCGCCGAAATCGGCATGATCAACCTGCAGGGCGAGTCGTCGATCGGGTCGACCAACCGCCGGGTCGAGGCACTGGTCGGTTTCGAGGCGTTCCGCGAGTTCGCCGCCGAGCGCGCCCTGGTGTCGCAGCTGACCGCGTCGCTCAAGACCCCGCGCGACGAGCTCGCTTCGCGCATCGCCGATCTCTCGGCGAACCTCAAGGCCGCCGAGAAGAAGATCGCGGCCTACGAGGCGAGTGCGCTCTCCACCCGCATCCCCGCCCTCGCCGCGAACGCGACGGCGACGGGCGCGGTGACCCTGGTGGCCGAGAACGTCGGTGAGTTGCGGTCGGGCGACGACCTGCGCCAGCTCGCCACCGGCGTGCGCGAGGCCCTCGTCGCATCCGGAACCGCCGCCGCCGTCGTGGCCCTCGCCGCCGTGGTGGCCGGGAAGCCCCTCGTGATCGTGGCCGCCTCCGAGGGCGCCCGCGCCACGGGTGCCAAGGCGGGCGCGCTGGCGAAACTCGCCGCCGGAGTGCTCGGCGGCGGAGGCGGCGGCAAAGACGACCTCGCGCAGGGTGGCGGCACCGACACGTCGGCGATCGGAGCCGCGCTCTCGGCGATCGCCCAATCGGTGGCCGGTTAGCGGCATGCGCACCGGAGTGCGGATCGGCGTCGACGTCGGCAAGGCGCGCATCGGCGTGGCCCGCACCGATGCGCACGGGCTGCTCGCGACCCCGGTCGAGACCGTTCCGCGGGTGACGACGGATGCCGCGGGCACGGACGTGCCCACCGCGGTGGGGGCCGACATCCGTCGCCTGCACGAGATCGCCGACGAACTCGACGCCCTCGAGTTCGTGGCCGGGCTGCCGCTGTCGATGAGCGGCGGAGAGACCGCCTCGACACAAGATGCCCGTGACTTCGCCACGCTGCTCGCCACCACCGGCGACCGGCCGGTGCGCATGATCGACGAACGCCTCACGACCGTCTCGGCGCAGTCGGCACTGCACGCCAGCGGCCGGAACACTCGCAGCTCCCGTCCCGTGATCGATCAGGTGGCCGCGGTTATACTCGTGCAGCACGCCCTGGACAGCGAGCGTGCCTCGGGAAAGCCCCCCGGCATCCTCATCGACCCGAGCCAAGGAAAAGGTAGTGACTGACCGCCAGCCACCTGAAGACCACCCGTTCGCAGAATTCTTCCGGGCAGAGACGCCGGTGGATTCCAAGACCGGACAGCCCTCGTCGCGCCGTGAGGCTCGGCAGCAGGTCATGAATCCCGCCGCCCACCACCGGGCCGCGACGCCCACGAGGGGCGATGACGAGTTGGGCCGGGGCGGGGGCGGCTCGGGCCGCCGGGCCGGGTCGGGCCGCGGCTCCGGTTCACGGGGCGGCCGGCGCCGACCGCGGCGCTGGATCGCCCCACTGATCGTGACCGTGGTGATCGTCGGCCTGCTCGCCGCCGCCGGCGCGTTCGTCTGGAACACCTTCGGCCCCCAGATCGCCACCATGCTCGCCGGAACCCCCGCGGCCGAGGACTACGAGGGCAGCGGCTCGGGCGAGGTGATGTTCGTCATCAACGACGGCGACGTCGGCGAGACGATCGGCGACAACCTCGCGGCCGCCGGGGTGGTCAAGAGCTCGCGTGCCTTCTATGAACTGCTGCTGAAACAAGACCCGGCACCGGTGTTCCAGGCCGGCACGTTCAAGCTGGCCGAGAAGATGAGCGCCCAGTCGGCGCTCGACGCCCTCGAGAACCCCGACAACAAGGTCGATTTCACCGTGACCATCCCCGAGGGCTCGAGCGCGAAGGGCATCTACCAGGAGCTCGCCGACGTGACCGGCCTGCCGCTCGAAGACTTCCAGGCCGCCGGAGCGAACTGGGCCGCCCTCGGGGTGCCCGCCGACGCGCCGAGCATCGAGGGCTTCCTGTTCCCCGCCACCTACGTCTTCCAGCCCGGTCAGACGGCCGTCGACATGATCACGACCATGGTGCAGCGCAGCTTCCAGTCGCTCGACGCCGCGGGCGTGGCACCCGAAGACCGGTTGCGTGTGGTGACCCTCGCCGCCCTCATCCAGAAAGAGGCGGGCAGCGTCGCCGACATGGCGAAGGTGTCGCGCGTGTTCACCAACCGGCTCGACCAGGGCATGAACCTCGAGTCCGACGCCACCATCGCCTACGGCGCAGGCCACAGCCGGGTGGAGACCACCTCGGCCGAGCGCGAAGACCCGTCGAACATCTACAACACCTATCTCTATCCGGGGCTGCCGGCCGGCCCGATCTCGAACCCGGGCGACGACGCCATCAACGCGGCGCTGCATCCGGCCGACGGATCGTGGCTGTTCTTCGTGACGGTGAACCTCGACACCGGCGAGACGGTGTTCTCCGACACCGCCGACCAGCACGCCGCGGCGGTGGAGCAGCTTCAGCAGTGGTGGGCGGATCACCCCGATGTCCAGTGACGAGTCGTTCGAACGCCGCGCCCTCGACGAGCTGGCGCTGACCGACGAGACGTTCAGTGCCGACCCGATCACGGGCGACACCGACGAGCGGCACGCGCCGCGGCGGCTCGGCGTGCTCGGTTCGCCGATCGCGCACTCGAAGTCGCCCGCCCTGCACCGCGTCGCCTATGCGGCGCTCGGCCTGCCCTGGCGCTACGACCCCTATGAAGTGACGACGGATGCCCTCGCCGGCTTCGTCGACGGCCTCACCCCGGACTGGCGCGGCCTGTCGCTCACCATGCCGCTGAAGGAGACCGTCTTCGGCCACCTCGACGCGGTCGACGCGATCGGGCGCACGACGCGATCCGTCAACACCGTGCTCGTCACGCACGACGACGGCCGCCGGCGGCTCGAGGGCTTCAACACCGACGTCTACGGCACCCGCCAGGCGCTCGAGCGGGCCGGCATCCGTCAGGTGACCCGCGCCCTCGTGGTGGGCGGGGGAGCGACGGCCCGGTCGGCCGTCGTCGCCGTCGCGCAGCTGGGCGCCGAGCACGTCGACATCGTGCTGCGGAGCCCCGACAAGGCCGCCCAGGCGGCCGAGACCGCCCGCGCCGCCGGGGTGAGCGTCGACGTGGTGGCGCTGCACGACCCCTCGGTCGAGTGGCTCGCGCCCGACCTCACCATCAGCACGCTGCCCGGCGGCGTCGGCGCCGCGCAGAACTTCGCCGGCACGCTCGCGTCGACCTCGTCGGCCCTGCTCGACGTGTCGTACGACCCGTGGCCGAGCGAGTTCGCCGCGCTGTGGCAGGAGTCGGATCATCCGGTGGTCTCGGGCCTCGCGATGCTCGTGCACCAGGCGGTCGCGCAACTGCGCGTGTTCGTGCACGGCGACCCGCTCGTGAAGCTCGCCGACGAAGAGCGCATCACCGCCGCCATGCTCGACGCCGTCGGCCTGCCGCCCACCGCCTGACGACGCCGGTGGCCCCGCGGTCTGTGGGAAGATCGTAATCATGCTTCGTTGGCTCACCGCCGGGGAGTCCCACGGTCAAGAACTCATCGCGATCGTCGAGGGTCTTCCGTCCGGCATCCCCGTTACTCTCGATCAGCTCCGTTCCGACCTCGCCCGGCGCAAACTCGGCTACGGCCGCGGCGCCCGCATGAAGTTCGAGCAGGACGAGCTGGCCATGACCGGCGGTGTCGTGCACGGCAAGACCCTGGGCAGCCCGGTCGCCGTGCGCATCGGCAACACCGAGTGGCCGAAGTGGACCGAGGTCATGGGCGTCGACCCGATCGACGACGAGCTGCCCGGCCGGGGCCGCAGCGCGCCTCTCACCCGCCCGCGCCCGGGCCACGCCGATCTCGTCGGCATGCAGAAGTACGCCTTCGACGAGGCGCGCCCGATTCTCGAGCGGGCGAGCGCCCGCGAGACGGCGGCCCGCGTGGCGCTCGGCGCCATCGCGAAGGCGTTCCTCCGCGAGCTCGGCATCGCGCTCGTGAGCCACACCCTCGCCATCGGCCCGATCCGGGTGCCCGACGGCAGCCCGCTGCCCCGCCCGTCGGATGTCGACGCGCTCGACGCCGACCCGGTGCGGTGCTGGGATGCCGCGACCAGCGCCCTCATGGTGGCTGAGATCGACGACGCCCACAAGGAGGGTGACACCCTTGGCGGCGTCGTGGAGGTGCTCGCCTACGGCGTGCCGCCCGGGCTCGGCTCGCACGTGCACTGGGACCGCCGGCTCGACTCGCAGCTCGCCGCGGCCCTGATGGGCATCCAGGCGATCAAGGGCGTCGAGGTCGGCGACGGCTTCGAGACCTCCCGCCGCCGCGGGTCGGCCGCGCACGACGAGCTCTACCGCGAGGTCGCCCCCGACGGCTCCTACATCACCCGCTCCACCGACCGTGCGGGCGGCACCGAGGGCGGCATGTCCACCGGCACCGTGCTGCGCGTGCGCGCCGGCATGAAGCCGATCGCCACCGTTCCGCACGCCCTGCACACCATCGACGTCGCGACCGGCGAGGATGCCGCGGCCCACCACCAGCGCTCCGACGTATGCGCCGTTCCGGCCGCCGGCGTCGTGGCCGAGGCGATGACCGCGCTCGTGCTCGCCAACGCGGTGCTCGAGAAGTTCGGCGGCGACTCGATCGGCGAGACCCGGCGCAACCTCGAGTCGTACCTCGCGGCGATTCCCGAGGCGCTTCGCACCGGCATCGCCCAGCCATGAGGCTGGTGCTGATCGGCCCGCCCGCGGCCGGAAAATCGCGCATCGGCAAGCGCGTCGCCCGCCTGCTCGGGCTGCCGTTCATCGACACCGACTCGCTGGTCGTGGCCGCGCACGGGCCCATCAGCGACATCTTCGCCACGCACGGTGAACCGCACTTCCGCTCGCTCGAGCGCGCCGAGGTGGTGAAGGCGCTCTCGGCCGACGCGGTCGTCTCGTTCGGCGGTGGGGCCGTGCTCGATGCCGAGACCCAGCACGATCTCGCGCGGCATCCGGTGGTCTTGCTCACCGTGCAACCGCACGCCGTGCTCTCGCGTCTCGGCAACGGCAAGCGGCCGCTCGTGGCCGACGTCGAGTCGTGGATCGCGCTCTACGAGAAGCGCCGCGACCTCTACGAGCGGCTCGCCGACCACACCGTCGACACCTCTGACCGGCCCACCGACCAGCTGGCCGCCGAGATCGCCGACTGGGCCCGGCAGAACGCGACGCAGCCGACGAAGGAGAGCACCCGATGACCGACGCCGACCCGATCGACGACGCCACCACGATCCCCGTCACGGGCGACGACCCCTACGACGTCGTCGTCGGCCGCGGGGTGCTCGACCGGGTGGGCGCGAGCCTCGGCCCGGGCGTCACGAAGGTGCTGGTGGTGCATCCGCCCACCCTCGGCGCCCGCGCGGCGGAGTTCCGCGAGCAGCTGCTCGAGGGCGGCTTCGAGGTGCTGCTGGCCGAGATTCCGGATGCCGAGACCGGCAAGCGGGTCGAGGTCGCCGCGTTCTGCTGGCAGGTGATGGGGCAGGCCGACTTCACCCGCACCGACGCCGTGATCGGGTTCGGCGGGGGAGCCGTGACCGACCTCGCGGGATTCGTGGCCGCCACCTGGTTGCGCGGTGTCACGCTCGTGCAGGTGCCGACGACGCTGCTGGGCATGGTCGACGCCTCGGTGGGCGGCAAGACCGGCATCAATACCAACGAGGGCAAGAACCTCGTGGGCGCGTTCTATGCCCCCCGAGCGGTGTTCGCCGACCTCGATCTGCTGGCGACCCTGCCGCGCAACGAGATCCTGGCCGGCATGGCCGAGGTCGTGAAGTGCGGGTTCATCGCCGAACCCGAGATCCTCGACATCCTCGAGGCCGACGTCGACCGGGCGACCGATCCGTCGACCCCGGAGTTCCGGCGGCTGATCGAGCTCTCGATCGCGGTCAAGGCGCGCGTGGTGAGCAGCGACTTCAAAGAGGCCGGGCTCCGCGAGATCTTGAACTACGGCCACACGCTCGGGCACGCGATCGAGCACGCCGAGCGCTACCAGTGGCGTCATGGGGCGGCCGTCGCCGTGGGCATGACCTACGCCGCCGAACTGGGCCGCCTCACGGGGTCGCTGTCGGACGCCGTGGTCGACCGGCACCGCGACATCCTGAACTCGCTCACGCTGCCGACCACCTACCCGGCGGGCCGGTGGCCGACGCTGCTGGCCACCATGCAGCGCGACAAGAAGTCGCGCGCCGGCATGCTGCGGTTCATCGTGCTCGACGACCTGGCCCGCCCGAGCGTGCTGCAGGGGCCCGAGACGGCGCTGCTCTACGCTGCCTATCAAGAGATCGCGTCGTGATCGCAGAAGGAGACCCATGGCATCCGTGCTCGTTCTGAACGGCCCGAACCTCGGCCGGCTCGGCAGTCGGGAACCCGACGTCTACGGCTCGCAAGACCTGGTGACCCTCGAGCAACAGCTCACCACGGCCGCCGCCGGGCGCGCGAGCATCGACCTGCGGCAGACCAACGACGAGGCCGAGCTCATCTCGTGGCTCTACGAGGCGGTCGACTCGAACACGCCGGTCATCCTCAACCCGGCCGCGTTCACCCACTACTCCTACGCGCTTCGGGATGCCGCCGCGCTCGTCACCAAGGCCGGCATCCCGCTCATCGAGGTGCACATCTCGAACCCGCATGCGCGGGAGACCTTCCGGCACACCAGTGTCATCTCGGGCATCGCGAGCGGGGTGATCGCGGGGTTCGGGTTCGGCAGCTACCGACTCGCGCTGATGGCTCTCCTCGAGCCCGAAGGCTGAGCCGCTACACTCTTTCAGGACCGAAACGCCGGTCTCACCACACTCTTCGAAACGGATCACCTTTTTCATGGCTTCAACGAACGACATCAAGAACGGCACAGTGCTGAGCATCGACGGTCAGCTCTGGAACGTCATCGAGTTCCAGCACGTCAAGCCGGGCAAGGGCGGCGCCTTCGTGCGCACCAAGATCAAGAACGTCATGACCGGCAAGGTCGTCGACCGCACGTTCAACGCGGGCGCCAAGATCGACACCGCGAACGTCGACCGCCGCGACTTCCAGTACCTCTACAAAGACGGCGACTCGTTCGTGTTCATGGACACCAGCGACTACGACCAGATCACCCTCCCGGCCACCATCGTCGGCGACGCGGCGAACTTCCTGCTCGAGCAGCAGACCGCCACGATCGCGCTCTCGGAGGGTGAGCCGCTCTACGTCGAGCTGCCGGCATCCGTGACCCTCGAGATCACCTACACCGAGCCGGGTCTGCAGGGCGACCGCTCGACCGGCGGCACCAAGCCCGCCACCGTCGAGACCGGCTACCAGATCAACGTGCCGCTGTTCCTCGAAATCGGCACGAAGGTCAAGGTCGACACCCGCACGGGCGACTACCTCGGCCGCGTCAACTGAGGCCGGTCGTTGAGCGCACGCACGAAGGCCCGTAAGCGGGCCCTCGACATCCTCTACGCCGCCGACGTGCGGCAGATCCCGATCACCGAGTCGCTCGCGGCCGAGGCCGGGCGTGCCGCGAGCGAGCCCGACCGCGAGGCCTCGTGGCTGTATGCCCGAGACATCGTCGACGGGGTCGTCGACCACTTCGCCGAGATCGACGAGACGATCGAGACCTACGCGCAGGGCTGGAGCATCGCCCGCATGCCTACGATCGACCGGGCGCTGCTGCGCATCGCGATCTGGGAGATTCTCTACAACGACGAGGTGCCGGCGTCGGTCGCCATCTCGGAAGCGGTCGAGGCGGCCAAGACCCTGTCGACCGACGAGTCGGCCGGCTTCCTCAACGGCGTGCTCGGCAAGGTGGCCCAGTCGGCCTGACCGGCTCGGCGCGCCTCCTTCGGGAGGCCATTCGCCCTAGCGGAGGCCGATTCGGCCTCCCGAACGCGCCCGGAGCCGTCGCCGGGCTCCCGAGCGGTGACTCAATCGCGCTACCTTGAGACGTGAGCATTCGTCATGGCCTCGGCGGAAGGTGACCGTGAAGAGCCAGTCACGGTCGAGGATGCGCGTGTGCCGGTTCGTCGTGCTCACCGAGAACCCACACCTGCGAGACCGGTTGGGTGCGCCGGACGAGTGGCGCGAACACCTCGAACGGCAGAGGGCTCGGGCCGGGTGGGATGACGACCTGGCCGGCAGAATCCTCGACGGCCTGGAGCAGGACTCCGCTGTGATCGACTCGATCGTCGACGAGGCGATCGGCGACGGAGCGATCGTCGGGCGTGCGGACGACCGGATGTCGCCGGAGCCGAGCCCGCCAGACGCGCGCCGCGTGGCCCGGAGCTTCCTGCGGGTGGCGGTCGCGGAACTAATCCTGGTCGGCACGCCCTTCGCCGTGGTGCGGTCCGTATACTCCTGGATGCCGTTCCGCTTGCACGGCCGCGAATCCGCGCCCCGGATCCTCGCCGCGCTCGATCGAATCGGCCCGCGGCACGACGGCCCGCGGCCTCCGGCGTCACGGGACTGATAGGGTTGAGCCACGAAGTAGACATCCTTTAAGTCCGTCCGAGAGGCGGGGAAGGAGGTCGGTTGCATGGCGCGCACAGTGCTGCAGCAGGCTGACATAGCCCGGGCGTTGACTCGGATCTCGCACGAGATCCTCGAGTCCAACCGGGGAGCGAACGATCTGGTCATCCTCGGCATCCCGACCCGGGGTGTCGTTCTCGCCGAGCGCATCGGCGGCATCATCGCCGGCATCGAGCCGGGCGTCGACCCGGCCGCGATGGTCGGGTCGCTCGACATCACGATGTACCGCGACGATCTGGCGAAGCATCCGACCCGCACGCCGTCGCCGACGCAGGTGCCCCGCCAGGGCATCGACGGCAAGACCGTCGTGCTCGTCGACGACGTGCTCTACTCCGGCCGCACGGTGCGGGCCGCCCTCGACGCGCTCAACGACCTCGGCCGACCGCGGGTGGTGCGCCTCGCGGCGCTGGTCGACCGGGGCCACCGCGATCTGCCCATCCGCGCCGACTTCGTGGGCAAGAACCTGCCGACCTCGCGCGACGAGCGCATCAACGTGCGCCTCGCCGAGATCGACGGCACCGAAGAGGTCAGCATCGAGGGGTCCAGCATCGAGGGGTCCGGCACCGACGCATGAGGCACCTGCTCTCGACCAAAGACCTGACCCGCGACGAGGCCGTCCGCATCCTCGACATCGCCGAGGACATGGCGGATGTCTCCACCCGCGAGGTCAAGAAGCTGCCCGCCCTGCGCGGCAAGACCGTGGTGAACCTCTTCTTCGAAGACTCCACCCGCACTCGCATCTCGTTCGAGGCCGCCGCCAAGCGGCTGTCGGCCGACGTCATCAACTTCAGCGCGAAGGGCTCGAGCGTGTCGAAGGGCGAGAGCCTGAAAGACACCGCGCAGACCCTGGCCGCCATGGGCGCCGACGGCGTCGTCATCCGCCACCACGCCTCGGGCGCCCCGCAGGTGCTCGCGCAGAGCGGCTGGATCGACGCCGCCATCGTCAACGCCGGCGACGGCACCCACGAGCATCCCACCCAGGCCCTCCTCGACGCCTTCACCATGCGGCGCCGCCTCTTTCCCGGCGAGAGCCGCGGCCGTGGACTCGACGGGGTGAGCGTCGTGATCGTCGGCGACATCCTGCACTCCCGCGTGGCCCGCTCGAACCTCTGGCTGCTGCGCACCCTCGGCGCCACGGTGACCTTCGTCGCCCCCGCGACCCTCGTGCCGCTCGGCGCCGACACCTGGCCGGCCGACATCTCGTTCGACCTCGACGCCACGCTCGCGCTGACGCAACCCGACGTCGTGATGATGCTGCGCATCCAGAGCGAACGCATGAACGCCGCCTACTTCCCGACCGCGCGCGAGTACGCCCGGCAGTGGGGTCTCGACGACGAGCGCCTCGGGCGTCTGCGCCCGGATAGCATTGTCATGCACCCCGGACCGATGAATCGGGGCCTCGAGATCTCGGCCGGCGCGGCCGACTCGGCGCAATCGACTGTTCTCGAACAGGTCGCGAACGGTGTGTCAATCCGGATGGCGGTTCTCTACCTGCTGCTCTCCGGCGAAAGGGAGGCCCTGGCGTGACGCGGTATCTGCTGAGGGGAGCGACCCTGCCCGACGGCTCGCCCGCCGACATCGTGATCGACGAGGGCCGCATCGTGTCGACCGCTCCCGGCGCGGCATCCGACGGCCCCGGCACGATCGTGATCGACGCCGGCGGACTCGTGGCGCTGCCCGGCCTCGTCGACCTGCACACCCACTTGCGCGAGCCCGGCTTCGAGCAGAGCGAGACGGTGCTCACCGGCACCCGCGCCGCTGCGGCCGGTGGGTTCACGAGCGTGTTCGCGATGGCCAACACCCTCCCCGTCAGCGACACCGCGGGCGTGGTCGAGCAGGTGCAGTCGCTCGGCGACGCGGCCGGCTACGCCACCGTGCGGCCGATCGGCGCCGTCACCGTCGGCCTCGCCGGCGAGCGGCTCAGCGAGATCGGCGCCATGGCCCAGTCGCGCGCCGCCGTGCGGGTGTTCAGCGACGACGGCAAATGCGTGCACGACTCGCTGCTGATGCGCCGCGCGCTCGAGTACGTCAAGACCTTCGACGGCGTCATCGCCCAGCACGCCCAGGATCCGCGGCTCACCGAGAACGCGCAGATGAACGAGGGCGCGCTGAGCAGCGAGCTCGGCCTCAAGGGCTGGCCCGCGGTGGCCGAGGAGTCGATCATCGCCCGCGACGTGCTGCTCGCCGAACACGTCGGCGCGCGCCTGCACGTCTGCCACCTCTCGACGGCCGGCTCGGTCGACGTCATCCGCTGGGCGAAGGCCCGTGGCATCGCCGTGACCGCCGAGGCCACGCCGCACCACCTGCTGCTCACCGAAGACCTCGTGCGCAGCTACGACGCCCGCTACAAGGTGAACCCCCCGCTGCGGCGCGACGACGACGTGCAGGCCCTTCGCGAGGGCGTCGCCGACGGCACGATCGACATCGTCGCCACCGACCACGCCCCGCACCCCCGCGAGAGCAAAGAAAGCGAGTGGGATGCCGCGGCGTTCGGCATGGTGGGCCTCGAGTCGGCGCTGCCGGTCGTGCAGACCGCGCTCGTCGACACGGGCCTCATCGGCTGGCAGGATGTCGCGCGCGTGCTCTCCACGGCGCCGGCGCGCATCGGGCGGCTCACCGGCCACACCCACTCGTTCGAGGACGGCGCCCCTGCCAACCTCACCCTCGTCGACCCGTCGGATCGGAGCGTCTTCACGCTCGACCGGCTGCACGGCAAGAGCGTCAACACGCCCTACGAGGGCCTCGAGCTCGCGGGGAACGTGCGGTGGACATTCCACCACGGCTTCCCCACCCTGCGCGACGGCGTTCTCGCCCCCGCCGACGAGGTGGCCGCCTCGGCCGCCTCGATCGCCCAGCACCGGATCGGAGCGCAGTCCCATGGCTAGAGTCTTCCCGGCCCTGCTCGTCACCCTCTTCGCCCTGCTGCTGCTCGGCGCCATGTTCTGGGCCTGGCGGGCGCGAAAGCGCCGCCAGTCCGCGTTCTCGCGACCCGTCGAGGCGCCGGCGACGGATGCGCGCGGTGGCGTGCTCGCCCGCGCCGACGTCCTCTACGTGGCAACCACCACCGCCGGCGACCCGCTCGACCGCCTCACCATCCCCGGTCTGGCGTTCCGCGGGCGCGGGGTGGCGACGGTCTGGGAGTCGGGTGTCTCGATCTCGATCCCGGGCGAACCCGAGACGTTCGTCGAGAAGTCCCGGTTGCGCTCCATCGGCACCTCGACCTGGGCCATCGACCGGGTGGTCGAGACCGGTGGCCTCGTGCGCCTCGACTGGACGTTCGAGTCATCGAACGGCCCGGCCGACGTCGAGAGCTACCTGCGAACCATCGAACTCGGTGACGCGGCCCGGCTCATCGCCGCCGCGAACACACTCGTCCCTCACCAGGGCATCCCGCAACAGGAAGGAACCTCGTCGTGATCAGAACCGAACCCGCCGTGCTCGTGCTGGAAGACGGTCGACGCTACGAGGGCCGCGCCTACGGCGCCGTCGGCCGCACGCTCGGCGAAGCCGTCTTCGCCACCGGCATGACCGGCTACCAGGAGACCTTGACCGACCCGTCGTATGCCGGCCAGATCGTGATGATGACGGCGCCGCACATCGGCAACACCGGGGTCAACGACCTCGACAAGGAGTCGTCGAAGATCTGGGTGGCGGGCTTCGTGGTGCGCGACCCCTCGCGCGTGGTATCGAACTTCCGCGCCGAGCGCAGCCTCGACGACGACCTCGCGACCGACGGGGTCGTGGGCATCTCGGGCATCGACACGCGCGCGGTGACCCGGCACATCCGGTCGTTCGGCGCCATGCGGGCCGGCATCTTCTCGGGCGACGACTACGACCTCAGCCAGACCGAGCAGCTCAACACCGTGCGCTCCGGCGCCGGCATGGTGGGCCAGAACCTCTCGAGCACCGTCTCGACGCCCGAGCGCTACACCGTGCCGGCCGTGGGCGAGAAGGTGGGAACCGTCGCGGTTCTCGACCTCGGGGTCAAGACCTCGACCGTCGGCTACCTCTCGCAGCAGGGCTTCGACGTCGTCGTGCTGCCCGAGGCGACGACCGGCGACGACCTGATCGAGCTGGCTCCGGATGCCCTGTTCTACTCCAACGGGCCCGGCGACCCCGAGGCATCCGAAGCCCACGTCGAACTGCTGCAGACCTCGCTGCGCAGCGGCACGCCGTTCTTCGGCATCTGCTTCGGCAACCAGCTGCTCGGCCGCGCGCTCGGTTTCGACACCTACAAGCTGCCGTTCGGGCACCGGGGCATCAACCAGCCCGTGCTCGACCGGGTCACCGGCCGGGTCGAGATCACGAGCCAGAACCACGGCTTCGCGGTCGATGCGCCGCGCGACGGGGTCATCGAGTCGCCCGCCGGCTTCGGCCGGGTGGAGGTGAGCCACGTCAGCCTCAACGACGACGTGGTGGAGGGCCTGCGGTGCCTCGACATCGATGCGTTCTCGGTGCAGTACCACCCGGAGGCCGCCGCCGGCCCCCACGACTCCCAATACCTGTTCGACCGCTTCCGCGACATGATCGTCGCCAAGAAGTCGGCGGCCCCCGCCACCGACGACGACGCTTCCTTTGAAGGAGACCACCAGTAATGCCACGCAGGGAAGACATCCAGAGCGTTCTCGTCATCGGCTCGGGCCCGATCGTCATCGGCCAGGCGTGCGAGTTCGACTACTCGGGCACCCAGGCCTGCCGTGTGCTGCGCGAGGAGGGCGTGCGCGTCATCCTGGTGAACTCCAACCCGGCCACCATCATGACCGACCCCGACTTCGCCGACGCCACCTATGTGGAGCCCATCACCTGGCAGGTCATCGAGTCGATCATCGCCAAGGAGAAGCCGGATGCGATCCTGCCGACCCTGGGCGGCCAGACTGCGCTGAACGCGGCCATCCAGCTGCACGAGCACGGCATCCTCGAGAAGTACGGCGTGGAGCTCATCGGCGCCAACTTCGAGGCCATCAACAAGGGCGAGGACCGCCAGATCTTCAAGGAGCTGGTGCTGCAGTGCGGTGCCGATGTGGCCCGCTCGCACATCGCGCACACGGTCGAGGAGGCCGTCGGCTTCGCCGAAGACCTCGGCTACCCGCTCGTCGTGCGCCCCTCGTTCACCATGGGCGGGCTCGGCTCGGGCTTCGCCTACACCGAGGAGGAGCTGCGGCGCATCGTCGGCGACGGCCTGCACCAGAGCCCCACCACCGAGGTGCTGCTCGAGGAGTCGATCCTCGGTTGGAAGGAGTACGAGCTCGAGCTCATGCGCGACACCGCCGACAACACGGTGGTCGTCTGCTCCATCGAGAACGTCGATCCGGTCGGCGTGCACACCGGTGACTCGATCACCGTGGCGCCGGCGCTCACGCTGACGGACCGCGAATACCAGAAGCTCCGCGACATCGGCATCGACATCATCCGCGCCGTGGGCGTCGACACCGGAGGCTGCAACATCCAGTTCGCCGTCGACCCGGCGAACGGCCGCATCATCGTGATCGAGATGAACCCGCGTGTGTCGCGGTCGTCGGCTCTCGCCTCGAAGGCGACCGGCTTCCCGATCGCCAAGATCGCCGCGAAGCTCGCGATCGGCTACCGGCTCGACGAGATCCCCAACGACATCACCAAGGTCACCCCGGCGTCGTTCGAGCCCACGCTCGACTACGTCGTGGTGAAGGTTCCCCGCTTCGCGTTCGAGAAGTTCCCGGCCGCCGACCCCACCCTCACCACCACCATGAAGTCGGTGGGCGAGGCGATGGCCATCGGGCGCAACTACACCCAGGCGCTGCAGAAGGCGCTGCGCTCGCTCGAGAAGCGTGGCTCGTCGTTCCACTGGGAGCCGCTCAACGCGTCGAAAGACGACCTGCTCGCCAAGGCCGCCATCCCGACCGACGGCCGCATCGTGACCGTGCAGCAGGCCCTGCGTGCCGGAGCCAGTGTCGAGGAGGTCTTCGAGGCGACCAAGATCGACCCGTGGTTCATCGACCAGATCCTGCTGATCAACGAGGTGGCCGAGGCCATCTCGTCGTCGGAGAACGCCGACACCGCCATGTTCCTGCTCGCCAAGCAGCACGGGTTCAGCGACGCGCAGATCGCGTCGCTGCGCGGCTTCGGCGAGAAGGATGTGCGCGAGGTGCGGCACATCCTCGGCATCCGCCCCGTCTACAAGACCGTCGACACCTGCGCCGGCGAGTTCCCGGCCCTCACGCCCTACCACTACTCCAGCTACGACCTCGAGACCGAGGTGGAGCCCTCCGACCGGCGCAAGGTCGTCATCCTGGGCTCGGGCCCGAACCGCATCGGCCAGGGCGTCGAGTTCGACTACTCCTGCGTGCACGCGTCGTTCGCCCTGTCGGATGCCGGCTTCGAGACCATCATGATCAACTGCAACCCCGAGACGGTCTCGACCGACTACGACACCAGCGACCGCCTCTACTTCGAGCCGCTGACGCTGGAGGACGTGCTGGAGGTCATCCACGCCGAGCAGCAGTCCGGCGAGCTCGTGGGCGTCGTGGTGCAACTCGGCGGGCAGACCGCGCTCGGTCTCGCTAAGGGTCTCGAAGAGGCCGGCGTGCCGATTCTCGGCACGACCCCTGACGCCATCGACCTGGCCGAGGAGCGCGGGCTGTTCTCGGGCATCCTCGACGCCGCCGGCATCCTGGCCCCGAAGAACGGCACGGCGACCGACTACACCACCGCGGTGGCGGTGGCCGAGGAGATCGGCTTCCCGGTGCTCGTGCGCCCCTCCTACGTGCTGGGCGGTCGCGGCATGGAGATCGTCTACGACACCCCGTCGCTCGCCGACTACTTCGAGCGCATCGAGGGCCAGGGCATGGTGGGCACGGCGAACCCGCTGCTCGTCGATCGTTTTCTCGACGACGCGATCGAGATCGACGTCGACGCCCTCTACGACGGCCACGAGCTCTACATCGGCGGCATCATGGAGCACATCGAGGAGGCCGGCATCCACTCGGGCGACTCCAGCTGCACCCTGCCGCCCGTCACACTCGGCCGCGAGCAGATCAACCGCGTGCGCGAGGCGACCCTCGCCATCGCCCAGGGCATCGGCGTGCGGGGCCTGCTGAACGTGCAGTTCGCCATCGGCGCCGGCATCCTCTATGTGCTCGAAGCCAACCCCCGGGCCTCGCGCACCGTGCCCTTCGTGTCGAAGGCGCTCGGCATCCCGCTCGCGAAGGCGGCCTCGCGCATCATGGTCGGGTCGACCATCGACGAGCTGAAGACCGAGGGCATGCTGCCCGTGCAGGACGGCTCGATCGTGCCGCTCGACTCGCCGGTGGCCGTGAAGGAGGCCGTGCTGCCGTTCAAGCGCTTCCGCACCAAGGAGGGCCTGATCGTCGACTCGGTGCTCGGCCCCGAGATGCGCTCGACCGGCGAGGTCATGGGCATCGACCGCGACTTCCCGCGCGCCTTCGCCAAGAGCCAGGAGGCGGCTTATGGGGGCCTGCCGACGAGCGGCACCGTCTTCGTGTCGGTGAGTGATCGTGACAAGCGCGCGATCGTGCTCCCGGTGCTGCGCCTGCAGCAGCTCGGCTTCGAGATCCTCGCCACCGAGGGCACGGCCGAGGTGCTGAACCGCAACGGCATCCACGCGCACCTGGTGACGAAGTACTCCGACGGCAAGGGAACGGATGCGCCCACCATCGTCGATCTGATCAACCAGAACAAGGTCGACATCGTCATCAACACGCCGAGCGGTCGTTCGGCCCGGGCCGACGGCTACGAGATCCGCGCGGCAGCGGTGGCGGCCGACAAGCCGCTGTTCACCACCATCGCGCAGCTCGGTGCGGCGGTGGCCTCGTTCGACGCCCTTCGCGAGGGCTTCGAGGTGACCTCGCTGCAGGAGTACGCACTCGCCCGGAGCGCGCGCGGATGAGCGGGGCGCAGACCGCGTCACCTCCCACGCGCATCCGGAGCTTCGGCGAGCGGCTGGACGCCGCCTTCGGCGCGCACGGTCATCTCTGTGTGGGCATCGACCCGCACCCCTACCTGCTCGAGCAGTGGGGACTGCCCGGTGACGCGAACGGAACGCGATCGTTCGGGCTGGCCGTCGTGGCCGCCGCCGCGGCATCCGGTCGTGCCGGCATCGTGAAGCCGCAGGTGGCCTTCTTCGAGGCCTACGGCTCGGCCGGATTCGCCGCACTCGAAGACGTGCTCGCGGCTGCACGGGAGGCCGGGCTGCTGGTGATCGGTGACGCGAAGCGCGGCGACATCGGGTCGACCAACGACGGCTACGCCGACGCCTGGCTCACGAGCGGGTCGCCGCTCGAGGTCGACGCCCTGACCGTGACGGCGTTCACCGGCGTCGGAGCGCTGGCCCCGCTGTTCGATCGCGCCGAGGCGAACGGCAAGGGCCTGTTCGTGCTGAGCGCCACCTCCAACCCCGAGTCGGGGGCTCTGCAGACGGCCCGCACCGGCGCCGGCGAGAGCGTGTCGCGTCTCGTGGCCGACGGGGTGGCGGCCCGCAACACCGA
Source organism: Herbiconiux daphne (assembly GCF_024979295.1). Lineage (GTDB taxonomy): Bacteria > Actinomycetota > Actinomycetes > Actinomycetales > Microbacteriaceae > Herbiconiux > Herbiconiux daphnes. The sequence continues at coordinate 82,061 of NZ_JANLCJ010000002.1, forward strand.
CCGAACGCGGCTCGGCGACTTCGGGCTCGTGCTCGGCGCCACGAAGCGCCTCGACGACTACGGCTTCACCGCCGACTCGCTGCGGGGCCTCTCGACCACGCCCGTGCTCGCACCCGGATTCGGGTTCCAGGGGGCCGAGTACTCGGCCATCCCGCACATTTTCGGGCCGTTGGCTCCGGATGTCGTCGTGAGTGTGTCCCGCTCCATCCTGCAGCACGGCCCCACCGGCCTCGCGGCCGCGATCGACGCCGACGCGGCACAGGTCGGCGAGGTGATCTCGTGAAGCCGCCCGAGGTCGACCGGGTCGCGGCATCCCGGGCCGCCGTCGCCGCACGCCGAGCCCGCGCCGCGGTCAAGCGCGCGGTCACGGAGCGCCGGCTGAGCGCCGTGTCGGTGCTCGACACCGCCCTGTCGAGCACGGAGAGCGTCGAAGCGACGATGCGCGTGCGCGACCTGCTGATGAGCATCCCGGGTCTCGGCCCGGTGCGGGTCGACCGCGTGATGGAGCGGCTCGGCATCGCCTCGTCGAAGCGACTGTCGGGCCTCGGCGTGCACCAGCAGCAGCGGCTGCGCGAGTTCCTGCTGAAGCGCGCGCCGCAGGTGGAGCGCGCCGCCCAGAGCCGGCTGGTCGTGCTGGCCGGGCCGACCGCGGTCGGCAAGGGCACCGTGTCGACCTACATCCGCGAGAACTATCCCGACGTGCTGCTCTCGGTGTCGGCCACCACGCGGGCGCCGCGGCCCGGCGAGGTCGACGGCGTGAGCTACTACTTCATCGACGACGCGGAGTTCGATCGCATGATCGACGAGGGCGAGTTCTTGGAGTGGGCGGTGGTGCACAACAAGTCGCGCTACGGCACCCCGCGCGGCCCGATCGACGCGGCCCTGGCCTCGGGGCGCAGCGTGCTGCTAGAGATCGACATCCAGGGCGCGCGCCTGGTGAAAGCCGCCATGCCCGAGGCCACGCTCGTGTTCCTGCTGCCGCCCACCTGGGAAGAGCTGGTGCGCCGATTGATCGGCCGTGGCACCGAGACGCTCGAGGAGCAGGAGCGCAGGCTCACCACGGCGAGGGTCGAATTGGCGGCCCAGGACGAGTTCGATCACCGGGTCGTGAACCGCGATGTGCAGGCTGCGGCGGCGGAGGTCGTAGAATTGATGCAGATTCAGAAGGCGATCGACCTTCGCGGCAAGGAGTAACCACACAATGGCCACCAACAAACTCGGCATCATCGACCCGCCCATCGACGAGCTTCTCTCGAAGGTCGACTCGAAGTACGCCCTCGTCATCTTCGCCTCGAAGCGCGCGCGCCAGATCAACGACTACTACGCTGACCTGCATGAGGGCAGCCTGTTCGACAACGTCGGCCCTCTGGTCGACTCGACCATCGACGACAAGCCGCTCTCGGTGGCCATGCACGAGATCAACGAAGACAAGCTCGTCGTCAAGCCTGCGGCTCCCATCGAGTAGAGGCCTCCGGCCCATCAGCACCGGAGCAGCATCCAATTGAACATCGTCGTCGGAATCACGGGTGGCATCGCGGCCTACAAGGCGGTGAACGTCATCCGTGGTTTCGTTCTGCAGGGTCACGACGTGCACGTCGTGGCGACCGAGGCGGCTCTGCGGTTCGTCGGGCGGCCGACGCTCGAGGCGCTCTCGCGCAACACGGTGAACACCGACCTCTACGAGGCGGTGGCCGAGGTGCGGCACGTGGCCATCGGCCAGGCCGCCGATCTGATCGTGATCGCGCCGGCGACGGCGAACACCATCGCGAAGCTTGCGGCCGGCCTCGCCGACGACCTGCTGGGCAACACGGTGCTCGCGAGCCGGGCACCGGTGGTGATCGCGCCGGCGATGCACACCGAGATGTGGCAGAACCCCGCGACCGTGGCCAACATCGCGACGCTCCGTGCCCGCGGCATCCACCTCGTCGGGCCCGTCAGCGGACAGCTCACGGGCAAAGACGCCGGCCCCGGCCGGATGGCCGAACCCGACGACATCGTGGCCGGAGCCCTCGCCGTGGTGGCGTCGGCCGGCATCCGCGATCTCGAGGGCCGGTCGGTGCTCGTCACCGCCGGCGGCACCCGCGAGCCGCTCGACCCGGTGCGCTACATCGGCAACCGCTCCAGCGGGCGCCAGGGCATCGCCATCGCCGAGGCCGCCCGCCGTCGCGGTGCGCGGGTGACCTTGATCGTCGCCCACATCGAGGTGCCGGTTCCCGAGGGCGTCGAGGTCGTGCGGGTCGAGACCACCGCCGAGCTGCTCGAGGCGACCGCGTCGGCGGCGCCCGCGAACGACCTCGTCGTGATGGCGGCGGCCGTGGCCGACTACCGGCCCGTGCACGTCTCCGACGACAAGATCAAGAAGGCGAACACGGGCGAGACGCTGACGCTCGAGCTGGTGCAGAACCCGGATGTGCTCGCCACCATCTCGGCGGAGCCGCGCGGCGATCGCCTCATCGTGGGGTTCGCCGCCGAGACGGCCGTCGACCGCGACGCGCTGCTCGAGCTCGGCCGCGCCAAGATCGCGCGCAAGGGCTGCGACTACCTCGTGGTCAACAACGTCGGCTGGTCGACCGGATTCGTGACCGACGACAATTCGGTCACGGTGCTCGACTCTTCCGGCGATATAGTTTTCGAGGCATCCGGCAGCAAGTCGTCGGTGGCTGATGACATCCTCGGAGTGTTCGCCGCCGCCCTATCAGGAGCAGAATGACCTCTCTTCGTCTTTTCACGTCCGAGTCCGTCACCGAGGGTCACCCCGACAAGATCTGCGACCAGATCTCGGACAGCATCCTCGACGCCCTCCTCACCGTGGATCCGCATTCCCGGGTCGCCGTCGAGACCTTGGTCACCACCGGGCTCGTGCACGTCGCGGGTGAGGTGACGACGGCGGGTTACGTCGAGATCCCCGCCATCGTGCGTGAGAAGATCACGTCGATCGGCTACACGTCGTCGGACGTCTGGTTCGACGGCCGCTCGTGCGGCGTCTCGGTGTCGATCGGCGGCCAGTCGCCCGACATCGCGCAGGGCGTCGACAACGCGTTCGAGACCCGCGAGGGCTCGTCGACCGACGAGGTCGACCGGCAGGGTGCCGGAGACCAGGGCATCATGTTCGGCTACGCCACGACCGAGACGCCCCAGCTGATGCCGCTGCCGATCTGGCTGGCCCACCGGCTGTCGGAGCGCCTGGCCACCGTGCGCAAAGAGGGGCTGCTCGACTACCTGCGGCCCGACGGCAAGACGCAGGTCACCATCGGTTACGACGGCGTCGTGCCGCGCACGGTCGACACCGTGGTGCTCTCGACCCAGCACGCTCCCTTCATCGACCTCGACGAGCTGCGGCACGAGGTGGAGGAGGTCGTCATCCGTCCGGTGCTCGAGGGAGCGGAGGCATCCGGGGTCTCGCTCGACTACTCGGCCGTGCGCACGCTCATCAACCCGACCGGCCGGTTCGAGATCGGCGGCCCCCAGGGCGATGCCGGGCTGACCGGCCGCAAGATCATCGTCGACACCTACGGCGGCGCAGCGCGCCACGGCGGCGGCGCGTTCAGCGGCAAAGACCCGTCGAAGGTCGACCGCTCGGCCGCCTACGCCATGCGCTGGGTGGCGAAGAACGCGGTCGCCGCGGGTCTCGCCGAGCGCCTCGAGGTGCAGATCGCGTACGCGATCGGCAAGGCCGCGCCCGTGGGCTTCTACGTGGAGACCTTCGGCACCGGCGTGGTGAGCGACGAGGTGATCACCGATGCTCTGCGCAGCGTCTTCGATCTGCGCCCGGCGGCCATCATCGAAGAACTCGACCTGCTGCGCCCGATCTATGCGCGCACGGCGACCTACGGCCACTTCGGGCGCGAACTGCCCGAGTTCACGTGGGAGCGCCTCGACCGGGTCGACGAGATCCGGGCCGCCGCAGGCCTGTAGGCCGCGTCGTGCCGGGCGAGGTCGCGGCCGACGGGGGAGAGGCCGCCCAGGAGCGGGCGGGTGACGGGGCGGCGGCGGTTGCCGTCGCGCCCGTCGAGGTGGTCGAGGTGGTCGAGGCCGGCGCGCCCGTGGAGGCGGTCGTGGCGGTCGTGGCGCGGGTGATGCTCGAGTCGCCACTGCCGCAGCTGGATCGGCTGTTCGACTACCGGGTGCCGCCGGCGCTCGTGGCAGCCGCGCGGCCCGGTGTGCGCGTGAAGGTTCCGCTGCGCTCGGCCGGACGGACCGCGCGGGGATACATCATCGAGGTGGTCGCGCACGCCGACTACCAGGGGTCGCTGAGCGAGATCGACGAGATCGTGTCGCCCCTGCCGGTGCTCACGCCCGAGGTGTGGGCACTCGCGCGACGGCTCGCCGACCGTGCGGCCGGCAGCGCGTGCGACATCGTGCGGCTCGCCGTGCCGCCGCGGTTCGTGCGCGTCGAGAAGGCTTTCCTGGCGCGACGCGCCGGCGTGGCGCCCGTCTCGGGGTCCGAGGTTGCCGCCGAGGACGCTGCCAAGGGCGGGGCAGGGGCCGAGGGCGAAGGCGCGGACGGGGACGCGCGGGACGGGGCGAAACGCGACGGCACGGACGACGTGGCAGACGGGGGCGCGCGAGACGGGGCGGACGATGGCGCGCGCGACAGCGTGGACGATGGCGCGCGAGACGGGGCGGACGGGGGCGCGCGAGACGGGTCGGACCCGCGCGACAGGGCGGACGCGCGCCAAAGCGCGGACGATAGCGCGCGAGACAGCGCGGGCGGCGGTGCTGCGGTGAGCGCAGCGGCCGACACCGGGACGTTGCGACTGACTGCGTACTCCGCGGGCGACGCCGGGCACCTCATGGAGCCCGGGTCGCGCAGCGCGATCGACGCCGTCGCCACTGTCGTGGCGGTGCGCGACGCCGAGGGCGCCGAGCACACCGTCGGCCACTGGGCGCTGACGGTGGCGGAGTTCGCCGCGGCGGTCTTCCGGGGTGGTGAGTCCGTCATCGTGGCGGTGCCCGACTACCGCGATCAGACCTCGCTGGAACAGGCACTCGCCCACGCCGGGGTCGCCGACGCCGTGGTGCCGCTCGATGCCCGGCAGGCGCGCACCGACCGCTACGCCAACTTCCTCACCGCCCTCGACGGCGAGCCGCACATCGTGGTGGGCAACCGGTCGAGCGTCTACGCCCCGGTGTCGAACCTCGGCCTGATCGTGGTCTGGGACGAGGGCGACTCCCTGCAGACCGAGCCCCTGGCGCCCTACGTGCATGTGCGCGATGCCGCGCTCGTGCGCCAGGAGCAGTCGGGGTGCCGGCTGAGCTTCGTGTCGCACTCCCGCAGCACCGAGGTGGAACGGCTCGTCGAACTCGCGTTCCTGCATCCGGTGTTCCCCACTCCGCGCTACCTGCCTCGCGTGGTGCCCACCGCCGAGCAGGACGACGCCGACGCCCCGCAGAACTCGGCCCGCATCCCCTCGTCGGCGTGGGCGGTCGCCCGCGCCGCCCTCGAGACCGGCCCGGTGCTGGTGCAGGTGGCACGCCCGGGCTATGCGCCGGTGCTCGCCTGCACCAACTGCGCAACGCCCGCCGCGTGCACGGTCTGCGGAGGGCCGCTCAAGGTCGCCCGAGCCGGGGCGCGCCCGTCGTGCAGCCTCTGCGGTGCCATCGCCGCGAACTGGTCGTGCGCCACCTGCCAGGGCACCACGTTCCGCTTCGCGTCGATCGGCGCCGGACGCACCGCCGACGAGCTCGGCCGCGCTTTCCCGGGCACCCGTGTCATCGTCTCCGACGGCGAGCGGCCCGTGCTGACCGTCGACGCCCGGCCCGCCCTCGTGGTGGCCACCCGCGGGGCGGAGCCCATCGCGACCGGCGGCTACCGGGCCGTGCTGCTGCTCGACGGCCCGCGGATGCTCGCGCGCGAGTCGCTGCGCGTCGCCGAGGACTGCCTGCGCTGGTGGTCGAACGCCATCGCGCTCTCGGCACCGCGCGCCACGAACGTGCTGGTGGGCGTCGGCGGAGAGCTGGCGAAGAGCCTGGTTACGTGGCAGCAGGAGAGCGTGGCCGGCGCCGAGCTGGTCGACCGGCGGCGGCTGCGGTTTCCGCCCGCGGTGCGGATCGCCACCGTGACGGGCGCCGCCGACACCGTCGAGACGGCGATGAACGACCTGCACGGTCTTCTGACCGACGCCGAATGGGCGAAGATGGACACACTGGGCCCCGTGCCCACTGACGACGGCAGTGTGCGCGTGATCGTGCGGTTCGACTACTCGATCGGCACGGCCGTCGCCCGCCACCTGCGTGCGCTGGTCGTGAAGAACGCGACCAGCCGGCGCGCCAAGGCCGGCCGAGGTGCGGCTTACCGGCCACCGCCCACCCTGCGGGTGCGGCTCGACGATTCGGAGATCATGGAATGAGACTCGTGTTCGCGGGCACCCCGGCGGTCGCTGTTCCGAGCCTGGAAGCGCTCGCCCGCCGTCACGACATCGCCGCCGTCATCACCCGGGTCGACGCCCCGCTCGGCCGTAAACGCGTGCTCACCCCCTCACCGGTCGCGGATGCCGCCGACCGCCTGGGACTTGCGACCATCAAGGCCAATCGGCTCGACGCAGATGTCACCGAGAAGGTCGCCGCCCTCGACGCCGACCTCGGTGTGATCGTGGCCTACGGCGGGCTCGTGCGCGAACCCCTCCTCAGCACGCCGAGGCAGGGCTGGATCAACCTGCACTTCTCGCTGCTTCCCCGCTGGCGCGGTGCCGCGCCGGTGCAGTGGACCATCATCGCCGGCGACTCCGAGTCGGGCGCCACGGTGTTCCAGCTGCAGCCCGGCCTCGACGACGGCCCGATCTGGCGATCGGCGTCGACCCCGGTCGCGCCCCACGAGACGGCGGGCAACCTGCTCGCGCGGCTCTCGGTCTCGGGCGCCGACCTTCTCGCCGACACCGTCGACGGCATCGCCGACGGCCGTCTGCACGCCGGGGAGCAGCACGGCGAGGTGACGCTCGCTCCCAAACTGACCATCGACGACGCCCGGCTCGACTTCACCGCCGACCTCGACACCGTCTACCGACGCCTGCGCGGAGTCACCCCCGAGCCCGGAGCGTTCACCGAGATCGACGGCACGCGCGTGAAGATCGTCGACGCCGCACCGGCGCGCGACCACGCCGGCTTGGAGCCGGGGGTCGTGGTCGCCCGCGACGGCCACGTCTACGTGGGCACCGCCGGCGCGGCCCTCGAGTTGCTCACGGTGCATCCTGCCGGCAAGAAGGCCATGCGTGCTGCCGACTGGTGGCGAGGCTTGGGAGCAGAGAGGATGATCGCCGAATGAGCGACGACCGCAACAGGGGCGAACGAGGCCGGCGAAGCCAGGGCGAACCGCAGGGCCGGAGCGGCCGGCGCGGGCAGGGTTCGTCGCGCGCCGGCGGCGGCTCGACCGGCGCCCATGCCGCCGACCGCTCCGGCCGGGGGAGAGGCTCGGAGAGCAGCACCGCTCGCTCGGGCGAGGCGGCCGGACACGTTCAGCCCGCCCGGCGCATCGCGCTCGAGGTGATCACGGCCGTGCGCGCCGACGACGCCTACGCCAACCTGCTGCTGCCCTCGAAGATCGCGGCCGCCCGCCTCGACTCGGCCGACGCCGGCCTCGCCACCGAACTCACCTACGGCACGCTGCGGATGCGCGGCTACTACGACCGGGTGATCGAGATCGCGTCGGGCCGCCCGATCGCCGAGCTCGACGGGGTGGTGCGCGACGTGCTCGAACTCGGCTGCCACCAGATTCTCTCGATGCGCGTCGCCCAGCACGCGGCGGTCAACGAGTCGGTCGAGCTCGCCCGTCAGGTGGCGTCCCGCTCGTCGACCGGGTTCGTCAACGGAGTGTTGCGGGCCATCACCCGCACCCCCGCGGCGGAGTGGGCGACACGGGCGATCGAGTCGGCCGAGGGCGTCGACGAGCAACTCGCGATCGCGGCATCCCACCCCGCCTGGGTGATCCGGGCGTTCCGCCGGGCCCTCGCCGCCGACGGGGTGCCGGCCGACGACGCGGCTTTTCAGCTCGACGAACTGCTCGACGCCGACAACACGCCGGCCCGCCTCAGCCTCACCGCTCTGCCCGGCCTGATCGACCGCGACGAGGTCGGCGAGGGCACCGAACCGTCGCCGCTGTCGCCGATCGGCCTGCTCGCCCCCACCGGTGACCCGTCGTCTATCGCCGCCGTGCACGAGGGCCGGGCCCGCGTGCAAGACGAAGGCTCGCAACTCGCCGCCCTCGCCCTCACCCGGGCGCGCCCGATCGTCGCCGGCGAGCGCTGGCTCGACCTCTGCGCCGGGCCCGGGGGCAAGACCGCCGTGCTCGCCGCCGAAGCGCGGCTCGGCGGCGCCGAGGTCGTGGCGAACGAGCCCATCGCCGCCCGTGCCGGCCTCGTGCGCCGCGCGGTGGCCGCCATTCCCGACCCGCCCGTGGTGTGGGAGCGCGACGGCACCTCCATCGGCGACGACGAGCCCGAGTCGTTCGACCGCATTCTGGTCGACGCCCCGTGCACCGGCCTCGGCGCCCTGCGCCGCCGCCCCGAGGCCCGGTGGCGCAAGTCTCCGAGCGACGTGGCCGACCTGGTCGATCTGCAGCAGCGCCTGATCGACTCGGCCGTGCGCGCGCTGAAGCCCGGCGGCGTGCTGGCCTACGTGACCTGCTCGCCGCACGTGGGCGAGACGCGCGGTCAGGTGCAGGGCGTGCTCCGCCGCTGGGGCGATGCCCTCGAGCAGCTCGACACCCAGGCCGTGCTGACCGATATCAGCGGGGGCGCGATCGCGTTGGGCGCTCCGGATGCCGCCGCTCAGCTCTGGCCGCACCGCAACAACACCGACGCCATGTTCATCGCCCTGTTCCGCAAGAGCGCGCCGGCACCCGCTCCGGCCGAGTAGCGCGGTCACAGCCGCACGACGCCGTCGGAGTGGCTGAGGAACTGCCCCCGCAGTCGCGTGCGGCCTCGAGGAAAACACGATGTCACCGCGTCGGCGACCGCGCGTTCGGCCGCCGTGGGCCGTGGGCGCCCCTCGCGCTCCCAGACCACCACGACCTGGGTGGCGTCGATGTGGCCGGCCACCTCATGGGCCAGGATCGCCAGCGCCTCGATCTCGGTGGGCTCGGCACAATCGAGATCGAGGTCGAACGGCATCACGAGCGGCAGCGGCCGATCGGTCTCGTCGAGGTAGAGCAGCCACACCTGGGGCCGGATCGCGGGCCCGACGAGCGATCGCACCAGGCCTGCGAGGTCGCGGTCGGTGCTCATCACTCCGACGTCGTCGGCTGAGGGCGGTGAGGAGAATGTCATGCGCCGATCTTCGCGACCACGGCCCGCCCGATGGCGCACGAGCGACGATCTGTGGAGAAAAAGCCCGACCCGGCCCGCCGGGGAGGACAGGCCGGGTCGAAGTAGGGTCGGTCTCATGGCACCACTGCGCACCCGGATGTCGCTCCCACTGCAGCTCGGCGACGGCCTGCGGCTCGAACTGCGGTCGCGCGAGACCATCGAGGCCGGCCTCGAGCTCACCCGGCGCAACCTTCAGCGGCTGCGCGAATGGGAGCCCTGGGCGCAGGCCGACCAGACTCTCGCGAGCGCCCGGTCGTTCACCGAGCTCGTGCTCTCGCAATACGCCCAGGGCCGCAACATCCCGACCCTGGTGTTCCTCGGCGACGAACCGATCGGCAGCGTGTCGATGCGCATCGACCCGCTGCTGGGCACGGGCGAGCTCGGCTACTGGATCGACGGCGACCACGAGGGCCGGGGCATCGTGACCCGCGCCTGCGCCGCCCTGCGCGACCGGAGTCTCGAGGCGGGGCTCGCCCGGGTCGAGATCCGGGCGGCCACCGCGAACACCCGCAGCCGCCGCGTCGCCGAGCGTCTGGGCTTCACCCTCGAGGGCGTGCTGCGCTCGGCGCTGCCGGTCGGGGCGCGGCGCCTCGACCTCGCCGTCTACGGCTTCGTCGCCGGCGACGACGCGCGTGACGGCGGGAACCGCGGCGAGGGCGCCGCCGGAACCGGGCACGCGGTGGACGGCCGGCAACGGTAGACGGCCCAGCCCGCTAGTCCGGCAGAACGGTAAAGTCGACCCGTGGCACTCCGCATCAACCCCAGCATCCTGGCCTCCGACTTCGCCAACCTCGAGGCCGAGCTCGGCCGCATCGCCAACGCCGACCTCGCGCACGTCGACGTCATGGACTACCACTTCGTGCCCAACCTCACCCTCGGCCTCCCCGTCGTGGAGCGCCTGCAGCAGGTGTCGCCCATCCCGCTCGACGTGCACCTCATGATCGACGACCCCGAGCGCTGGGCTCCGGCCTACGCCGAGATCGGCGCCTACTCCGTCACCTTCCACGCCGAAGCCACGCTCGAACCGGTGAAGGTGGCGCGGAGCCTCCGCGAGCGCGGCGCCCGTGCCGGTCTGGCGCTGAAGCCCGGCACCGAGGTCGAGCCCTACCTCGAACTGTTGCCCGAGTTCGACATGGTGCTGGTCATGACCGTCGAGCCCGGTTTCGGCGGTCAGTCGTTCATGCCGGGCACGATGCCCAAGCTGACCCGCCTCGCCGACGCGGTGAAGGCATCCGGTCTCGACATCTGGATGCAGGTCGACGGCGGCATCAACGACGACACCATCGCCGTGGCCGCGGAGGCCGGGGCGAACACGTTCGTCGCCGGATCGAGCGTGTTCGGAGCCGAGAGCGCCGCCGCGCAGGTCGACCACCTGCGCGCCCTCGCGGCCCGGCACAGCCACTGACACCGGTAGCCTTGACCCGTGAAGACTTTCGATGAGCTGTTCCTCGAGCTCTCCGCCAAGGCGGCCGAACGCCCCGAGGGCTCGGGCACCGTTCGCGAGCTCGACGCCGGCGTGCACACCATCGGCAAGAAGATCGTCGAGGAGGCCGCCGAGGTCTGGATGGCGGCCGAGTACGAGTCCGACGAGAACGCCGCAGAAGAGATCTCGCAGCTGCTCTACCACCTGCAGGTGATGATGCTCGCGAAAGGCCTGACCCCGGCCGACGTCTACCGACATCTGTAGCAAGAAAGCCCCGCGTCAGAACGTCACTCCCACCGAAAGACCCCCCATGCTCAAGATCGCGGTGCCCAACAAGGGTTCACTGTCTGAAACCGCCGCCCAGATGCTCGCCGAGGCCGGCTACGTCGGCCGCCGAGACCCGCGCGAGCTCGTCGTGCTCGACCCGCGCAACGACGTCGAGTTCTTCTACCTCCGCCCCCGCGACATCGCGACCTACGTCGGCTCCGGCGCGCTCGACGTGGGCATCACAGGGCGCGACCTGCTGCTCGACTCCGAGTCGACGGCCACCGAGACGGCTGCTCTCGACTTCGGCGAGTCGACGTTCCGGTTCGCCCGCCCGGTCGGCACGGCCATCGAGCTGCCCGACCTGCAGGGCGCCCGGGTCGCCACGAGCTACCCGGGCCTCGTCGGCGCGTTCCTCGCCGGTCACGGCATCAGCGCCACGTTGATCCGGCTCGACGGCGCCGTCGAATCCGCTGTGCGGCTCGGGGTGGCGGATGCCGTCGCCGACGTGGTCTCGACCGGCTCCACCCTGCGCACCGCCGGTCTCGAGATCTTCGGCCCCGTCATCCTCGAATCCACCGCCGTGCTGATCAGCTCCGGCACCGAGCACCCCGGCGCCTCAGTGCTGCTTCGCCGCCTGCAGGGTGTTCTGGTGGCCCGCCAGTACGTGCTGATGGACTACGACGTGCCGATCACCCACCTCGACGAGGCCTGCGCGCTCACGCCCGGCATCGAGTCGCCCACCATCTCGCCCCTGCACGACCCCGAGTGGGTCGCGGTGCGATCGATGGTGCCCCGGCTCGACACCAACCAGGTGATGGACTCGCTCTACTCCGTCGGCGCCCGCGCCATCCTGGTCAGCCCGATCCACGCGGCGAGAATCTGATGTCGCTCGCGGTGCGGGTGATCCCATGTCTCGACGTGGCCGCGGGCCGCGTCGTGAAGGGGGTCAACTTCGAGAACCTTCGGGATGCCGGCGACCCGGTCGAACTCGCCGCGCTCTACTCCGCCCAGGGCGCCGATGAGCTCACCTTCCTCGACGTGACCGCCACGGTGGATGCCCGCGCCACGATGTACGACGTGGTGCGGCAGACCGCCGAGCAGGTGTTCATCCCGCTCACCGTCGGCGGGGGAGTGCGATCGACCGACGACGTCGCCCGGCTGCTCGCCTCCGGCGCCGACAAGGTGGGCGTGAACAGCGCCGCCATCGCGCGCCCGGCCCTGCTTGACGAGATCGCCGACCGGTTCGGCGCGCAGGTGCTCGTGCTCTCGCTCGACGTGAAGCGCTCCGACCGCGCGGCGTCGGGCTTCGTGGTCACCACGCACGGCGGCCGGCGCGAGACCGACCTCGACGCCCTCGACTGGGCGGCCGAGGCCGTGCAGCGCGGCGCCGGCGAGCTGCTGGTCAACTCGATCGACGCCGACGGCACCAAAGACGGGTTCGATCTCGAGCTGGTCGGGCTGATGCGCGAGATCAGCACCGTGCCGGTGATCGCCTCGGGTGGTGCCGGAAAGGTCGAGCACTTCGGCCAGGCGATCGCCGCGGGAGCCGACGCGGTGCTCGCGGCATCCGTCTTCCACCTGCGCGAGATGACGGTGGGCGACGTGAAAGACGAACTGAAGAGAGAAGGGGTGATCGTTCGATGAGCGAAGACACCACCGTCGAGAGCACCACCGCCGACCGCACCACCGCCGACAGCACCGTCACCGACACCGCCGCGATCCTCGAGCGCGTGCGCTTCGACGACAAGGGCCTCGTGCCCGCGATCATCCAGCAGTGGGACAGCAAAGAGGTGCTCATGCTCGGCTACATGAACGCCGAGGCGCTGCGTCGCACGCTCACCGAGGGCCGGGTCACCTTCTGGTCGCGATCGCGGCAGGAGTTCTGGCGCAAGGGCGACACCTCGGGTCACGCGCAGTTCGTCAAGGGCGCTGCGCTCGACTGCGACGCCGACACCCTGCTCGTCGAGGTCGACCAGATCGGCGTGGCCTGCCACACCGGCGCCCGCCGCTGCTTCGACGTCGACCCGCTGAACCCCGTCGTGGGCCCGCGATGACCTCCACGTCGCAGGATTCGACCACGCGCGCCGAGTTCGACGAGCTGCACGCGAGCCACCGGGTGATCCCGGTCATCCGTGAGCTCTACGCCGACGGCGAGACCCCTGTCGGCATCTACCGCAAGCTCGCCGACGGCCGGCCGGGCACGTTTCTGCTCGAATCGGCCGAACAGGGCGGCATCTGGTCGCGCTTCTCGTTCATCGGCGTCTCGAGCTTCGGCATCCTCACCGAGCGCGACGACCGGGCCGTCTGGCTCGATCTCGGGCTGCCGGTCGAGCGCACCTTCCCGGGCGGGCTGCCCGAGGGCCCGCTCGACGCTGTGAGCGCGCTCTACGACCACTGGAAGACCCCGGCCGTGCCGTCGCATCCGCCGCTCACCGGCGGACTCGTCGGCTTCATCGGCTGGGAGACCGTGCGACAGCTCGAGCGCCTGCCCCACCGGCCGGCGGCCGACTACCCGATGCCCAGTCAGGGCCTGTCGTTCGTCTCCGAGATCGTCGTGGTCGACCACAGCCAAGGCACCCTGCAGCTGCTCGTGAACGTGCTGACCGACGACGAGACGGATGCCGCCACGCTCTGGGCCTCGGCGCAGGCGCGTCTCGACGACCTCCAGCGGGCCCTCGCGGCACCGTCGGAGGCCTGGCTCGCCACCATCGACTTCGGTGTTCCCGCGACACCCGAGCACCGCACCGAGCGCGACGACTTCCTGGCCGCCATCGAGGTGGCGAAGGAGCACATCCGCGAGGGCGACATCTTCCAGGTCGTCATCTCGCAGCGTTTCGACCTCGACTGCCCGGCGCATCCGCTCGACGTCTACCGGGTGCTGCGCACCCTCAACCCGAGCCCGTACATGTACCTGCTGACGCTCGTCGACACCGACGGCGTGCCCTACCAGATCGTCGGGTCGAGCCCTGAGGCGCTGGTGAAGGTGCAGCGCGGCCGGGCGCACACGCATCCGATCGCCGGCTCGAAGCCCCGCGGTGCGACCCCTCAGGATGACATCGACCTCGAGCAGGAGCTGCTGGGCGACCAGAAGGAGAAGGCCGAGCACCTGATGCTCGTCGATCTCGCCCGCAACGACCTGCTCAAGGTCTGCGAGGCGTCGTCGGTCGAGGTCACGGAGTTCATGCGGGTCGAGCGGTTCAGCCACATCATGCACATCGTGTCGTCGGTCGAGGGCCGGCTGCGCGACGGCGTCGACGCGATCGACGTGTTCCGGGCGACCTTCCCGGCCGGCACGCTCTCCGGCGCGCCCAAGCCGCGAGCGCTCGAGATCATCGACGAGCTCGAACCGACGCGGCGCGGGCTCTACGGCGGCGTGGTGGGCTACTTCGCGTTCGGCGGCGACGCCGACCTGGCCATCGCCATCCGCACCGCCACGATCCGCGACGGCGTCGCCCACGTGCAGGCGGGCGGCGGCCTGGTCGCCGACTCCGACCCGGCGAGCGAGTTCCAGGAGTCGCAGAACAAGGCCGCGGCGCCGCTGCGCGCGGTGGCCGTGGCGAACGCCATGACGAGAGTGCGCTGATGAGCGAGGCGGCCGCCGCACGCACGTCGGGACGCCGGGTGAAGTTCGCCGTCATCGTCGCCGTGCTGCTGCTCAGCGCCCTCACCTTCCTCGCCTGGTCGCAGTCGTGGGGCAGCCTCACCATCGTCGGCGGCACCACCACCGAGGCCACGCTCGACGTGCCCGGATCCGTCGCCGCGCCGGCGCTGTCGGCCCTCGGCCTCGCCGGCATCGCGCTGGCGGGCGCCCTGGCCATCGCCGGGCCCGTCATCCGCACCGTGCTGGGCGCCCTCGAGGTGCTGCTGGGCGCGAGCGTGCTGTGGTCGGGCATCGGCGCGCTCACCGACCCGGTGGGCACCGGGGCATCCGTCGTCACCACCAGCACCGGGGTCGCCGGAACGGAGTCCATCCGCGACCTCGTCACGGTGGGCGCCACGAGCCCGTGGCCGGCGGTCACGGTCGTGCTGGGCGCCGGCATGGTGCTCGTGGGGCTCGTCGTCGTGATCACGGTTCGGCGCTGGCCCGCGGCCGGCCGCAAATACCAGGCCGTCACCTTCGAGGGCGCCGACGGGCGGCAGAGCTCCGACCCGGCCGACTTCTTCGACGAGGCCACCGGCACTGGGGCAGTGGGCGACGGCGGCGCGCCCGACAGCGCCGTTCCCGGCGTCGCCGTCCCCGACGCGACCGCGCGTGAAGGCGCCGCGCCCGCCCGCCCCGCGGATGCCGTCAGCGCCCGTGACGCGGCCGTCGACGACTGGGACAGCCTCACCCACGGCGAAGACCCCACCCGCTGAGGCGCCCGACTGTTGAGAGGCACCGAGTCTCGAAGGCACCGGAGTCCCTGAGGCGCACCGAGTGTCGGGGCGAGACCCCGGTAGACTTGAGGCGAACGACCACCCGTGAGACAGGAAGCATCGATGAGCTCTGACGTTGAAGAACTAGGCGAAGGCCACTCTCCCGCTGCGTGGACCGCCGTGGCCGTGTCCCTCCTCGGCATCGCGATCGGCACGGTCGCGTTCTTCCTCGACATCCCGTGGCTGGTCTGGGCCGCGGCCGGCCTCACCCTCGTGGGCTTCATCCTGGGCTTCGTGCTCTCGAAGGCCGGCTACGGCGCCTCGGGCTCGCGGGTTCAGCACAAGGAGCACTGACCCCGGTGCTCGCCGATCTCGTAGCCGGAGCGCTCGAGGATGCGGCGGAGCGTCAGCTGAGCGTCGGTCTCGCCGACGTCGAGGCCGCGGCGGCCCTGCAGCCGGCCGCCCTCGATGCGCTGTCGTTCCTCGCGCCCGCCGACCGGGTCAAGATCATCGCCGAGGTGAAGCGCGCCAGCCCGTCGCGCGGCGACCTCGCCGCGATCGCCGACCCCGCCGCTCTGGCCGCCCGCTACGCCGCGGGTGGCGCGAGCGCCATCAGCGTGCTCACCGAGGCGCGCAAGTTCAAGGGGTCGCTCGCCGACCTCGAGGCCGTGCGGGCGGCGGTCGACGTTCCGGTGCTGCGCAAAGACTTCATCGCCACCGACTACCAGGTGTTCGAGGCTCGCGCCGCCGGCGCCGATCTGGTGCTGCTCATCGTCGCCGCCCTCGACCAGCCGACGCTGTCGCACCTGCACGACCTGATCGTGTCGCTCGGCATGACGCCGCTGGTCGAGACCCACGACGCCGCCGAGGTGTCTCGCGCCGTCGATCTCGGCGCCGCCCTGATCGGCGTCAACGCCCGCAACCTCAGCACGTTCGACCTCGATCCCGACCTGTTCGGGCGCCTGGCCGACCGCATCCCGGCCGGCACCATCAAAGTGGCCGAGTCGGCCGTGCAGTCCGTCGACGACGTCGCGCACTACCGCGCGGCCGGCGCCGACGTCGTGCTGGTCGGCGAAGCCCTCGTCACCGGCGACGACCCGGTGACGACACTGAAGGAGTTCCTCTCCGTATGACCGACATCATCCCCCCGCAGACCGCATCGCTCCGCGCCGAGTCCGGGCCGTTCTTCGGCGAGTTCGGCGGCCGGTTCATGCCGGAATCGCTCATCGCGGCGCTCGACGAACTCGACGAGGCCTACCAGCTCGCCAAGCTCGACCCCGAGTTCCACCGCGAGCTCGCCGAGCTCGGCCGCACCTACACCGGCCGGCCCTCGATCCTCACCGAGGTGCCCCGGTTCGGCCGGCACGCCGGCGGCGCGCGCATCATCCTCAAGCGCGAAGACCTCAACCACACCGGGTCGCACAAGATCAACAACGTGCTCGGCCAGGCCCTTCTCGCCAAACGCATCGGCAAGCACCGCCTGATCGCCGAGACCGGTGCCGGCCAGCACGGCGTCGCCACCGCGACCGCCGCGGCGCTGTTCGGCATGGAGTGCGTGGTCTACATGGGCGAGGTCGACACCGAGCGCCAGGCGCTGAACGTGGCCCGCATGCGGCTGCTCGGCGCCGAGGTGATCCCCGTCACGAGCGGCACGCGCACGCTCAAAGACGCCCTGAACGAAGCCTTCCGCGACTGGGTGGCCAACGTCGAGTCGACGCATTACCTGCTCGGCACCGTCGCCGGCCCGCACCCGTTCCCCGTGATGGTGCGCGACTTCGTCAAGGTGATCGGCGAAGAGGCGCGGCAGCAGGTCATCGACCTGACCGGCGCGCTTCCGGATGCCGTCACCGCCTGTGTCGGCGGAGGCTCGAACGCCATCGGCATCTTCCACGCCTTCCTCGACGACACCTCCGTGGGTCTCTACGGCTACGAGGCCGCAGGCCTCGGCGTCGACACCCTGGAGCACGCCGCCACCATCACCAAGGGCCGCCCGGGCGTGCTGCACGGCTCGCGCAGCTACATGCTGCAAGACGCCGACGGCCAGACCCTCGACTCGCACTCCATCTCCGCCGGTCTCGACTACCCGGGTGTGGGGCCCGAACACGCCTGGCTGGCCTCGATCGGCCGCGCGAACTACCGTCCCGTCACCGATGCCGACGCCATGGCCGCGTTCCGCCTGCTCTGCACCACCGAGGGCATCATCCCGGCCATCGAGTCGGCGCACGCCCTGGCCGGCACCCTCGAGCTCGGTCGCGAACTCGGCCCCGACGCCACCATCCTGGTGTCGCTCTCGGGTCGTGGCGACAAAGACGTCGAGACCGCCGGCCGCTACTTCGACGTGCTCGACGAGCAGGGGAACGCGATCGTATGACCGACGCGACCTCGACCTCGACCTCGACCTCGACCTCGGCCTCCCCGGTCGGGGCGGCGCATCCGTCGCCCGTCGCCGGCGCCATCCGGCGGGCGAACACCGAGCGCGCCGGCGCCCTGGTGGGCTACCTGCCCGTGGGCTTCCCCTCGCTCGACGAGAGCATCGACGCCGCCGTCGCCCTGGTCGAGAACGGCGTCGACGTGCTCGAGCTCGGGCTGCCCTACTCCGACCCGGTCATGGACGGCCCGGTCATCCAGCGGGCCACCGTCGCCGCGCTGCAATCGGGCTTCCGGCTGACCGATGCCTTCACCGCCGTCGAACGCATCCGGGCACGGGTCGACGCCCCCGTGCTGCTGATGACCTACTGGAACCCCGTGCTGCAGTACGGGGTCGACCGCTTCGCCGACGACCTCGTCTCGGCGGGAGGCGCCGGGCTCATCACGCCCGACCTGACCGTCGACTCGGGCGCCGACTGGCTCGCCACGAGCGACCGCACCGGCCTCGACCGCGTCTTCCTCGCCGCCCCGACCTCGACCGACGCCCGCCTGCGGCTCGCGATCGAGCACAGCCGCGGCTTCGTCTACACGGTGTCGACCATGGGCATCACCGGCGCCCGAAGCGACCTGGATGCCGCCGCCCGCACGCTCGTGGGCCGGCTGCGCGCCCAGGGCGCCGACAGCCTGGCCGTGGGCATCGGGGTGTCGACCGCCGACCAGATCGCCGAGATCCTGGGCTACGCCGACGGCGCGATCGTGGGCTCGGCGCTGGTCAAGGCGCTGGCCGACGGGGGAGTCGACGCGGTGGGCCGGCTCGCCGCGCAACTCGCCGTGGGCACGGGGCGATAGGGTAGCCGGATGTTCGTCCCCCTCAGCATCCCCAGCCCCGATGTGAACTCGTTCGACGTGACGCAGTGGCTCTCGAGCATCGGGCTGACCTTCTTCGGTCAGTGGAACCTGCCCATCCGGTTCTACGCGCTCTGCATCATCTTGGGCATCATCCTGGCCACCTGGATGACCTCGCGCCGGCTCACCAAGCGCGGTGCCGAGCCCGGCGTGGTGCTCGACATCATCATCTGGGCCGTGCCGCTCGGCTTCGTCGGTGCGCGCGTCTTCCACGTGCTCACACACCCGGGCGACTACTTCTACGACGGGGCCGACCTGCTGCGGGTGTTCTACATCTGGGAGGGCGGCATCGCGCTGTTCGGGTCGCTCATCGGCGGCGCGATCGGTGCGTGGATCGGCTGCCGGCTGAGCGGCATCCGCTTCTGGACCTTCGCCGACGCCCTGGCCCCCGCCATGCTCGTGGCACAGGCCGCCGGCCGCCTCGGCAACTACTTCAACACCGAGCTGTTCGGCCAGCCGACCACGCTGCCGTGGGGGCTCGAGGTGCCCTCCGACAACCCGGCGTTCCCCACCGGCCTCGCCGACGGCACGCTCTTCCACCCCACCTTCCTCTACGAGATCATCTGGAACCTCGCGGGCGTGGCGGTGCTGCTGCTGCTCGAGAAGCGCTTCCACCTGCAGTGGGGCAAGGTCTGGGCGCTCTACCTCATCTGGTACGGCATCGGCCGCACCTGGTTCGAGACCATCCGCGTCGATCCGAGCGAGATCTTCTTCGGCGTGCGCACCAACGTCTGGGCCGCGTGGGCCGCCATCCTGCTCGGCATCATCCTGTTCATCGTGCAATCGCGCCGCCACCCGGGCGTCGAGCCGAGCCCGTACCGGCCCGGTGCTGAATGGGTTCCCCCGACGGCTGAGGTAGAATCGACCGACACGTATTCGGACGACGAGCTGGAGGGCGAGGAAGCTCTGACGGCTTCCGAGAACGAGGCAGTCGAACCGAGCGCCAAAAGTGAAGTCGGAGCGAAGTCGTAGTCTGCGCTGAACAGCACCCAGCGTGGGCCATCTGACCACCACAGGGCCCCCACATCGGCCCTGAGGACACCACGGATATCAATGGGCCATCGGCGTCCCAGTTCCCTCAACCACGTAGAGGACGGTTCTCTATGGCCGATCAGCCTGCATCGCGCACCGCGCCGGCGTTCAGCTTCAGCAGCATGCCCCACGCCCAGGGTCTGTACGACCCGAGCATGGAGAAAGACGCCTGCGGCCTCGCCATGGTCGCGACCCTGCGCGGCACCGCCGGTCACGACATCATCGACACGGCGCTGGGCGCCCTGCGCAACCTCGAGCACCGCGGCGCCATCGGCTCCGACGCGGGCACCGGTGACGGCGCCGGCATCCTGACACAGATTCCCGATGCGTTCCTGCGCGCCGTCGCCCCGGTCGAGCTGCCCCCGGTGGGCCGCTACGCCGTCGGCAATGCGTTCCTGCCGCTCGACGCGGCCGAGCGTGACGACGTCATCGACCGCATCGCCGGCCTCGCCGAGCAGGAAGACCTGCGCATCCTCGGCTGGCGCGAGGTGCCGGTGCGGCCGGCCGAGCTCGGCCGGCTCGCCCGCGACGCGATGCCGGCGATCTGGCAGCTGTTCGTGCAGTCGACCCGCACCACGGAGTCGGGCGCCACGCTGTCGGGCCTGCCGCTCGACCGCCAGGCGTTCCGGCTGCGCAAGCGCGCCGAGCTCGAGCACCAGGTGTACTTCATGTCGTTGTCGTGCCGCACCATCACCTACAAGGGCATGGTCACGACGCTGCAGCTCGAGCCGTTCTACCCCGACCTCTCCGACGAGCGGTTCGCGTCGAAGCTCGCGCTCGTGCACTCCCGCTACTCCACCAACACCTTCCCGTCGTGGCCGCTCGCGCAGCCGCTGCGCATGATGGCGCACAACGGCGAGATCAACACCGTGCAGGGCAACCGCAACTGGATGCGCGCCCGGCAGTCGCAGCTCGAGTCGGAGCTGCTCGGCGACCTCAGCCCGCTGTTCCCGATCGTCACGCCGGGCCTCAGCGACTCCGGCTCGTTCGACGAGGTCGTGGAGCTGCTGACCCTGGCCGGCCGGTCGCTGCCGCACGCCATCATGATGATGGTGCCCGAGGCGTGGGAGAACCAGACCGACTTCGAAGAGGCCCGTCGCGCGTTCTACGAATACCACTCGATGCTCATGGAGCCGTGGGACGGCCCCGCCGCGCTCATCTTCACCGACGGCACGCTCGTGGGTGCGACCCTCGACCGCAACGGCCTGCGCCCGGGGCGCTACCTCATCACCGACGACGGTCTCGTCATCCTGGCGAGCGAGATCGGCGTGAGCCCCGACATCGACCAGTCGCGCATCGTGCGCAAGGGGCGCCTACGCCCCGGCAAGATGTTCCTCGTCGACACCGCCGCGGGCCGGCTGATCGAAGACGACGAGATCAAGGCCGAGCTCGCCGCCTCGGAGCCTTACGCCCAGTGGCTCGACGAGGGCCGCATCAACCTGCGCGACCTGCCGGAACGCGAGCACATCGTGCACACGCCGGCATCCGTCACCCGCCGCCAGCGCACCTTCGGCTACACCGAGGAAGAGGTGCGCATCCTGCTCACCCCGATGGCGAAGAACGCCGCCGAGCCGCTCGGCGCGATGGGCTCCGACACGCCCATCGCCGTGCTCTCCGACCGCCCGCGGCTGTTGTTCGACTACTTCACGCAGCAGTTCGCGCAGGTGACGAACCCGCCGCTCGACTCCATCCGCGAAGAGGTCGTCACGAGCCTGCGCCTCGGTCTCGGCCCCGAGCGCAACCTGCTCGCGGCGACGCCGCTGCACACCCGCCAGGTCATCCTCGACTTCCCGGTGATCGACAACGACGAGCTGGCCAAGATCCAGCACATCGACCCGTCGTCGGGCAGCCGCCTGACCACGACGATCAAGGGGCTCTACCGGGTCGACGAGGGCCCGAAGGCCATGCAGAACCGCATCGCGGCGATGTGCGCCGAGGCCGACGAGGCCATCGAGCGCGGGGCGCAGTTCATCGTGCTCTCCGACCGCGACTCCACCCGCGAGATGGCACCGGTTCCGTCGCTGCTGATGCTCGCGGGCGTGCACCACCACCTCATCCGCAAGCAGACCCGCATGAAGGTCGGCATGATCGTCGAGGCCGGCGACGTGCGCGAGGTGCACCACGTGGCGTTGCTGATCGGCTACGGCGCCTCCGCGGTCAACCCCTACCTCGCCATGGAGACCTGCGAGAACCTGGTGCGCTCGGGCGTCATCTCGGGTATCACGCCTGAGAAGGCCGTGAAGAACGTCATCAAGGCGCTCGGCAAAGGCGTGCTCAAGATCATGTCGAAGATGGGCATCTCGACCGTGTCGTCGTATGCCGGTGCCCAGACGTTCGAGGCCGTCGGTCTCGACCCCGCGTTCGTGAAGGAGTACTTCACCGGCACCTCGTCGAAGCTCGGCGGCATCGGCATCGACGTCATCGCGGCCGAGAGCGCGTCGCGCCACGCCGCCGCCTACCCCGACGACGGCGCCGTCACGGCGCACGAACCGCTCGCGGTCGGCGGGGAATACCAGTGGCGCCGCGAAGGCCCGCCGCACCTGTTCAACCCCGACACCGTCTTCCGGCTGCAGCACTCCACCCGCGCGAAGCGGTACGACATCTTCAAGGAGTACACCCAGCTCGTCGACGACCAGGCGACCAACCTGATGACGCTGCGTGGCATGTTCAAGCTGCGCACCGGTGTGCGCCCGCCCGTGCCGATCGACGAGGTCGAGCCGATCGAGTCGATCGTGAAGCGGTTCTCCACCGGCGCGATGAGCTACGGCTCGATCTCGCGGGAGGCCCACGAGACGCTCGCGATCGCGATGAACCAGCTCGGCGGCAAGTCGAACACCGGAGAGGGCGGCGAAGACGTCGACCGGCTGCTCGACCCGGCGCGACGCAGCTCGATCAAGCAGGTCGCTTCGGGCCGGTTCGGCGTGACGAGCATGTACCTCACGCACGCCACCGACATCCAGATCAAGATGGCGCAGGGCGCGAAGCCCGGCGAGGGCGGCCAGCTGCCGCCCACGAAGGTCTACCCGTGGATCGCGCGCACCCGCCACGCGACCGCCGGTGTCGGCCTCATCTCGCCGCCGCCGCACCACGACATCTACTCGATCGAAGACCTCAAGCAGCTCATCTTCGACCTCAAGCGCGCCAACCCCGAGGCCCGGGTGCACGTCAAGCTCGTGAGCCAGAACGGCATCGGAGCGGTCGCGGCCGGCGTCACGAAGGCCCTCGCCGACGTGGTGCTCGTCTCGGGCCATGACGGCGGAACGGGCGCCAGCCCGCTCAACTCGCTCAAGCACGCGGGCACCCCATGGGAGATCGGCCTGGCCGAGACCCAGCAGACCCTGATGCTGAACGGGATGCGCGACCGCGTGGTGGTGCAGGTCGACGGCCAGATGAAGACCGGCCGCGACGTGATCGTCGGCGCTCTGCTGGGTGCCGAGGAGTTCGGTTTCGCCACGGCGCCGCTCGTGGTGGAGGGCTGCATCCTGATGCGGGTCTGCCACCTCGACACCTGCCCGGTGGGCGTCGCGACGCAGAACCCCGAGCTGCGCGCCCGGTTCTCGGGCAAGCCGGAGTTCGTGGTGAACTTCTTCCAGTTCCTCGCCCAGGAGGTGCGCGAATACCTGGCCGAGCTCGGCTTCCGCAGCATCGAAGAGGCCATCGGCCACAACGAGCTGCTCGACGTGAACGCGGCGATCGAGCACTGGAAGACCGACGGCCTCGACCTCAGCCCCGTGCTGGTGGGCCCGCACTTCGACGCCGACGAGCCGCGCGCCAACCGCCGGCCCCAGGAGCACGAGCTCGAGAAGCACTTCGACGTGCGCCTCATCCACGAAGCCGTCGCCGCGCTCGACCACGGCGAACCGGTGGCCATCACGCTGCCGATCCGCAACACCGAGCGCGCCGTGGGCACCATGCTCGGCCACGAGGTCACGAAGCGCCATGGCGAGCAGGGCCTGCCCGAGGGAACGATCCAGATCACGCTCTTGGGCTCCGCCGGCCAGTCGCTCGGCGCGTTCCTGCCCAACGGCATCACGCTGCGCCTCGAGGGCGACTCGAACGACTACGTCGGCAAGGGGCTCTCGGGTGGTCAGATCATCCTGCGTCCCGACCGCAACTCGGTCTTCCCGGCCGAGCGCAACGTCATCGCGGGCAATGTGATCGGCTACGGCGCCACCCAGGGCAGCATGTTCCTGCGCGGCATCGTGGGCGAGCGGTTCCTGGTGCGCAACTCCGGCGCCACCGCCGTCGTCGAGGGCGTGGGCGACCACGCGCTCGAATACATGACCGGCGGGCTCGCGCTCATCCTCGGCTCCACCGGCCGCAACCTGGGTGCGGGGATGTCGGGCGGCACCGCCTACATCCACGACCTCCACCCCGAGCGGGTGAACGCCGATTCGCTCGCCTCCGGCGAGTTGCAGCTGCTGCCGCTCGGCGGCGCCGACGTCGAGATCGTGCGGGACCTGCTGCAGCGTCACGAATCCGAGACCGGTTCGCCGCTGGCGTCCCGGATGCTCGCCGATTTCGATGCGACGGTCGCCGCCTTCACGAAGGTGCTGCCTCGTGACTACGCCGCTGTCCTCGCCACCCGGCAGGAAGCGGTCGAAGAAGGACTCGACCCCGACGGCGACGTCGTCTGGGGACGCATTTTGGAGGTGACAGGTGGCTGATCCCAAGGGCTTCCTGAAGACGCAGGAGCGCGAGCTCCCGGCCCGCCGGCCGGTATCCGTGCGGCTCATGGACTGGAAAGAGGTCTACGAGCAGGGCGATGCGGCAACCATCCGGCGTCAGGCCGGGCGCTGCATGGACTGCGGCATCCCGTTCTGCCACCACGGCTGCCCGCTCGGCAACCTCATTCCCGAGTGGAACGACCTCACCTGGCGCGACGAGGGCCGGCAGGCCATCGAGCGGCTGCACGCCACGAACAACTTCCCGGAGTTCACGGGCCGGCTGTGCCCGGCGCCGTGCGAGGCATCGTGCGTGCTCGGCATCAACCAGCCCGCCGTCACGATCAAGCAGGTCGAGGTCTCGATCATCGACCAGGCGTTCGCGAACGGCTGGGTGCAGCCGCACCCGCCCGAGCGGCTGACCGGCAAGACCGTCGCCGTCGTGGGCTCCGGGCCCGCGGGCCTAGCGGCCGCCCAGCAGCTGACCCGGGCCGGCCACACCGTGGCCGTCTACGAGCGCGACGACCGCATCGGCGGGATGCTGCGCTACGGCATCCCCGACTTCAAGATGGAGAAGAAGCACCTCGAGGGTCGCCTCACCCAGATGATGGCCGAGGGCACCCGGTTCCGTGCCGGCATCGAGATCGGTGTCGACATCTCGTGGGACGACCTGCGCGCCCGCTACGACGCCGTGATCGTCTGCACCGGAGCCACCGTTCCGCGCGACCTGCCGATTCCCGGTCGCGACCTCGACGGCGTGCACTTCGCCATGGAATACCTCGTGCAGCAGAACAAGGTGGGCGCCGGCGACGACGTCCTCGGCCAGATCACGGCCGAGGGCAAGCACGTCGTGGTGCTCGGCGGTGGCGACACCGGCGCCGACTGCATCGGAACCGCCCACCGTCAGGGTGCGCTCTCGGTCACGAACCTCGCCATCGGCAAGCAGCCGCCGTCGGAGCGCCCCGAGACCCAGCCCTGGCCGATGTTCCCCACGCTCTTCGAGGTCGCCAGCGCCCACGAAGAGGGCGGTGAGCGCACCTACCTCGCCTCGACGGTCGAGTTCTTGTCGAACGACTCGGGCGAGGTGCGGGCCATCCGTGTCGCCGAGACCGAGTTCGTCGACGGCCGCCGGGTTCCGAAAGCCGGCTCCGAGCGCGAGATCCCGGCCGACCTGGTGCTGCTCGCCCTCGGCTTCACCGGCGCGGAGGGCGACGGCATCACCACCCAGCTCGGCACGCGCTTCGACCAGCACGGCACCGTGGAGCGCGACGGCGACTACCAGAGCACCACTCCCGGCGTGTTCGTCGCCGGCGACGCCGGTCGCGGGCAGTCGCTCATCGTGTGGGCGATCGCCGAGGGGCGTGCCGCGGCATCCGCCGTCGACCGCTACCTCGAGGGCACGACGGAGCTTCCGTTCCCCGTGAAGCCCACCGACCGCGCAATCTCGATCTGATAGCCTCCACCCCGGACAGAACAGACCCATCCCGAACACCTGGCACCATCCACCACCACCACCACCACCACCACCACCACCACCACACCATGCGCCCCGGCGCAGAACTCGGAGCAGTACACACCGATGAGACGCGCGAAGATCGTCGCAACACTCGGGCCGGCAACGTCGACCTATGAAACCATCCGGGCCATCATCGACGCGGGCGTCGACGTCGCCCGGATGAACCTCAGCCACGGCAGCTACGACGTGCACGAGGGCGTCTACCGCAACGTGCGTCAGGCAGCGGATGACTCCGGCCGCGCCGTGGCCGTGCTGGTCGACCTGCAGGGCCCGAAGATCCGTCTCGGCAAATTCGAGAACGGCCCCTACGACCTCGCCGAAGGTGACATCTTCAAGATCACCATCGAAGACATCATCGGCAACAAGGAGATCTCGTCGACGACTTTCAAGGGTCTGCCCGACGACGTGAAGCCGGGCGACCCCCTGCTGATCGACGACGGCAAGGTCACCCTGCGGGTGCTCGAGACCGACGGAACGGTCGTCACGACCCGGGTCGAGGTGCCGGGCGCGGTGTCGAACAACAAGGGCATCAACCTGCCCGGCGTCGCGGTGAACGTGCCGGCCATGAGCGAGAAGGACATCGCCGACCTGCGCTGGGGCCTGAAGCTCGGCGCCGACCTGATCGCCCTGTCGTTCGTGCGCGACGCCTCCGACGTGAAACTCGTGCAGGAGATCATGGCCGAGGAGGGTCGCCGCGTTCCCATCATCGCCAAGATCGAGAAGCCGCAGGCGGTCGACAATCTCGAAGAGATCATCGACGCCTTCGACGGCATCATGGTCGCCCGAGGCGACCTCGGTGTCGAGCTGCCGCTCGAGGCCGTGCCGATCGTGCAGAAGCGTGCCATCGAGCTCTCTCGCCGCATGGCCAAGCCCGTCATCGTGGCGACCCAGGTGCTCGAGTCGATGATCTCGTCGCCGCGACCCACGCGCGCCGAGGCATCCGACTGCGCCAACGCCGTGCTCGACGGCGCCGACGCGGTCATGCTCTCGGGCGAGACCAGCGTGGGGGAGTACCCCGTGATCACGGTGCAGACCATGGCGCGCATCATCGAGTCCACCGAGGAGCACGGCCTCGAGCGCATCCCCGCGCTCGGCACCAAGCCGCGCACCCAGGGCGGCGCCGTGACGCTGGCCGCGGCCGAGGTCGGCGACTTCGTGGGGGCCAAGTTCCTCTGCGTGTTCACCGAGTCGGGCGACTCGGTTCGCCGGATGACGCGCTTGCGCTCCACGATCCCGATCCTCGGGTTCACCCCTCTTCCCGGCATCCGCAACCGCATGGCGCTCAGCTGGGGCGTGCAGTCCTACCTGGTCGCCCGCGTCACCCACACCGACGAGCTCATGGTGCAGGTCGACGACGTGCTGCTCGGGCTCGGCCGGGCACAGATCGGCGACAAGGTGATCGTGATCTCGGGTTCCCCTCCCGGAATCTCGGGCACCACCAACGACATGCGTGTGCACATCATCGGTTCGGCGCACAACCCGCTGAAGCCGGAGACGTTCGACAACTGAGCGCGCGCGGGTAGCTCAGGTTTCGGCCAGTATTCGATCAGGCTTTGATCGGGTGCTGGCCGATTTCCGTCAGGACGGCCGGGTCGGGTGCTAATTTTTCGATGCTCCCAGCACCTCGTTCAGACCCGAACGATTCAGACCCGATCCTGAAGGTACCCGCTCATGTCCAAGCGTCTCGTTCTGCGCTCGCTCAGCGCCACGGCCGTCGTCGCGACCGCCGTCGCCCTCTCCGGCTGCTCCACGATCATGCCGTTGTTCGGCATCCAGCCCACCCCGGCGGGCCGGCCGTCGACGACCACCACGGAAGCCGATGCGGCGGCCGCCGACCAGGCTCTGCAGTTCGCCTCGGTCTTCACCGACATGGGCTCGGTGCACCCCACCGTCGACATCACCGATCAGCTGCAGCTGAAGCTCGACGTGTGGACCGAGCAGAAGACGCACGACTGGACCCCGATGGCCGACAAGCGCTTCTCGTTCGTCATCGGCGTCTACGACAACCGCGTGCCCGCCGAGGCGTCGTTCGACCAGAAGCGGCGCGTCTTCATGTCGAACCTCACCGTCACGGCGAAGACGACGACCACCTCGGGCACGGTCGAGACGCCCTACCTGCTCAACACCGACCCGCTGAAGGTCACGCTCGACCCCGAGGCGATCCGCTCGGAGCAGGGGCTCGGCCTGCTGATCACGTCGCCGAAGGGCGGCTTCCAGCTCGAGTCGCAGCAGATCGGCGTGCTGGCCGACGACACCGAGGGCGTGATGCTCGACTTCGCGATGCAGATCTCGTTCGAGACCAGCCCGCTGTCGAACACCTACACGACCCAGGTGGTGCACCAGTACGTTCCGGTGGCGATCTTCTCGGAGATCGCGGCATCCGCGACCCCGACGCCCACCCCGACGCTGACGCCGACCCCGATTCCGCAGGGCTGACAGCCGATCACCCGTCGTACCGGTGGTGGGACTCGAACCCACATGCCCTCACGGACAACGCATTTTGAGTGCGTCGCGTCTGCCATTCCGCCACACCGGCCTGCTACGACCGAGGTCAAGAATACCGTAGGGTTGAAATGTGACTGACCAAGAACCGACGACAGCAGCGCCCCGCCGTGTAGTGGTGGCGGAAGACGAATCCCTGATCCGCCTCGACATCGTCGAGATCCTGCGTGACAACGGGTTCGATGTCGTGGGCGAGGCCGGAGACGGCGAGACCGCGGTCGCCCTGGCGACGGAGCTGCGGCCCGACCTGGTCATCATGGATGTCAAGATGCCCCAGCTCGACGGCATCTCGGCCGCGGAGCGCCTGTCGAAAGACCACATCGCCCCCGTGGTGCTGCTCACCGCCTTCAGCCAGAAGGAGCTCGTCGAACGAGCCACAGAGGCCGGCGCACTCGCCTATGTCGTGAAGCCGTTCACGCCCAACGACCTGCTGCCCGCGATCGAGATCGCCCTCTCGCGCTACGCCCAGATCATCACGCTCGAGTCCGAGGTCGCCGACCTGGTCGAGCGCTTCGAGACCCGCAAGCTCGTCGACCGCGCCAAGGGTCTGCTGAACGAGAAGATGGGGCTCACCGAGCCCGAGGCGTTCCGCTGGATCCAGAAGGCGTCGATGGACCGCCGGCTCACCATGCACGACGTCGCCCAGGCGATCATCGAGCAGCTGAGCCCGAAGAAGAGCTGACCCGGCTCGTCATCGCGGCTCGAAGACCTGGCCCTCGGGCCGGTCTTTGATGAAGTTGGTCATGCGCACCGTCGACAGCCGGCGGCCCTGCTCGTCGCTGATGGCGATCTCGTGCGTCACCAGTGTGCGGCCGAGGCTGATGGCGGTGCAGACTCCCGTGACCCAGCCCTCGGTGGCGGAGCGGGAGTGGCTGGCGTTGATCTCGATGCCGACCGCCACCTTCGTCGGGCCCGCGTGCAGGTTGGCCGCGGTGGAACCGAGGCTCTCGGCGAGCACCACGTAGGCGCCGCCGTGCACCAGGCCGAGCGGTTGCGTGTTGCCTTCGACCGGCATCCGGGCCACCGATCGCTCGGGCGTGAGCTCGAGGAATTCGATGCCCATGCGCTCGGCGAGGGCGCCGATGCCGCGATAGCCGAAGACCTCCATCACGTCGAGGGGAAGAGGCTCTTCAGAGGGCGATTCGGTCTGCGTCATCGATCGGTGTTCCTGATCTCGTCGTTCTGCGCACGGCCCTGAAAGGCGGCGGAGAGCGTGTCGGAGGCCCTGTGTAGGCTTGCCGTGTGCCGGACAAAGAACAGCCTACCCTTCTCATCATCGACGGACACTCGCTCGCATTCCGGGCCTTCTACGCCCTGCCGGTCGACAGTTTCTCCACCCGCGACGGGCAGCACACCAATGCCATCCACGGCTTCATCGCGATGATGATCAACCTGCTGAAGGCCGAGAACCCCACGCACCTGGCGGTGGCCTTCGATGTCTCGCGCTCGTCGTTCCGCACGCGTGAATACCCCGACTACAAGGGCACCCGTGGCGAGACGCCGCCGGAGTTCGTGGGGCAGGTGCCGTTGCTGCAGGAGGCCCTGCACGCTCTCGGCATCATCACCATCGAGAAAGAAGACTTCGAGGCCGACGACATCCTCGCCACCCTCGCCCTGCAGGGCACCGAGCAGGGCTACCGCGTGCTCGTGGTGTCGGGCGACCGAGACGCCATCCAGCTCGTCAACGACAAGGTCACACTGCTCTACCCCTCGCGGCAGGGCGTCTCCGACCTCACCCGTTACGACGTCGAGAAGGTCTTCGACCGCTACGGCATCCGGCCCGAGCAATACCCCGAGATCGCGGCCCTGGTGGGCGAGACGAGCGACAACCTGCCCGGCATCCCGAAGGTCGGCGAGAAGACCGCGGTCAAGTGGCTCAACCAGTTCGGCTCGCTCGACGCCATCCTCGAGCACCGCGACGAGATTCCGGGCGTCGTGGGCAACAACCTGCGCGAATACGCCGACAACGCCATCCGCAACCGCAAGCTCAACCGGTTGCTCACCGACGTCGATCTGCCGGTCGGGCCCGCCGACCTCGCGCGGCAGCCGGTCGACGAGCAGCAGATGCGCGACGTGTTCGCGCGGCTGGAGTTCCGCACGCTGCTCGATCGCATCCTCAAGCTCGAGGGCATCGCCGGCGATTCCGAGGTCGGCCTCGCCGCCGCGGCCGAAGCAGCCGCGAAGGCCGAGAACGCCCCGACCCCGGTCACGCTGCTCGACGACGAGCTCGCGGCCTGGCTGAGCCGGCATTCCGAGACGCCCGAGGCCGTGGCATCCGACACCCCGGCGAGCCTCGTCGCGGGAGCGATCGCCGTGCACATCGAGACGGTCGACGGCTACCCGATCGCCATCGGGCTGGGCACCGCCCACGAGACCGTCTACCTGCCGTGGACGGCAGACGACCCGGCCTACGCACCCCTCGTGGCCTGGCTCGCCGGCCCGAGTCCGAAGATCTTCTTCGACGCCAAGCGCCAGATCAAGACGTTGCGCTCGGCCGGGCTCGAGGTCGCCGGTCTCGCCTTCGACCCGGTGATCGCCGCCTGGTTGCTGAAGCCCGACTCGAGCACCGACCGCTCGCTGGCCCAGCTCGTCGACCGGCACCTGCTCGAGACGCTGCCGACGCCCGATCCCAATCAGTTGGTGCCCGACACCGACACCGTCGTGGGCCCGGCCGGCGAGGCCTGGTATGTCTGGCGGGTGGCTCAGGCGCTCTCCGCCCTGCTCGACGACCGCACCCGCCGGGTGCTGACCGAGATCGAGATGCCCACCCTCATGGTGCTGGCGCAGATGGAGATGACGGGCGTCACCGTCAGCCACCCCGAACTGGCCGAGCTGTCGACCGAGCTCGGCGACACCGCCGCGCAGATCGCCTCTGAAGCCTTCGGCATCATCGGCCGCGAGATCAACCTCGGTTCGCCGAAGCAGATTCAAGAGGTGCTGTTCGACCAGCTCGACATGCCGAAGACGCGCGCCACGAAGACGGGCTACTCCACGGATGCCGGGGCTCTCGCCGATCTTCAGGCCTCGAATCCCCATCCCTTCCTCGGTCTGCTGCTCGCCCACCGTGACGCCACGAAGCTGCGCCAGATCATCGAGAGCGTCGACAAGGCGATCGCCTCCGACAACCGGGTGCACACCACCTACGTGCAGACGGGGTCGAGCACGGGCCGCATCTCGTCGACCGATCCCAACCTGCAGAACATTCCCGTGCGCACCGAAGAGAGCCGGCGCATCCGTCAGGCCTTCCAGGTGGGCGAGGGCTTCGAATCGCTGCTCACGGCCGACTACTCGCAGATCGAGATGCGCATCATGGCGCACCTGTCGCGCGATGCCGGCCTGATCGACGCCTTCCACTCCGGCGAAGACCTGCACCGGTTCGTCGGCTCGCGCATCTTCTCGGTGGAGCCCGAAGACGTCACGCCCAACATGCGCACGAAGGTCAAGGCCATGTCGTACGGACTGGCCTACGGGCTGTCGGCCTTCGGGCTGTCGAAGCAGCTGCGCATCGAGACCGCCGAGGCCAAGCAGCTGATGACCGACTACTTCGAGCGTTTCGGCGGCGTGCGCGACTACCTGCGCAATGTCGTCGTGCAGGCCAAGGTCGACGGCTACACCGAGACCATCTTCGGCCGCCGCCGCCCCTTCGCGAACCTCAACAGCAACAATCGCGTGCTGCGCGACAACGACGAGCGCGCCGCCCTCAACGCCCCCATCCAGGGCAGTGCGGCCGACATCATCAAGATCGCCATGATCAACATCGCCGCCGATCTCGATGCCCAGCAGCTCGCCTCGAAGATGCTGCTGCAGGTTCACGACGAGCTCGTCTTCGACGTCGCGCCGGGAGAGTGGGACGCCCTGTCCGCCATCGTGACCGCCCGCATGTCGACCGCGGCCGACCTCTCGGTTCCGCTCGAGGTGCAGGTGGGCCGCGGGCAGAACTGGAACGACGCGGCGCACTGAGTTGCTGCCGTGGGGGCCGTGCTTCGCGCGGCCTCCACGGGCGCCGCCGGTCCCCGCCCGGCGTCGCGCGACATGTGCCGACGCGGTCGCTGGCGCGGCCACGCCGACACCCTGGGTCGTCGAGCACGGCCTGTTGCGTTCGTGCGCCGTCCCTCCAGGTCGCGCGACATGACCGCGAGCCGCCCGAGGCGCGGCCACGCAAACACCTCGGATCGAGGAGCGCGGCCTGATGCGTTCGTGCGACGGTCTCGCCAGACGTCGCACATGTGCTCGAGCGGTCGCTGGCGCGGACACGCCGACACCCGGGGTCGTCACGGCGGCCTGGTGCGGTCGTCGCCGATCTCGGCGGGTGCGGCGGCGGGTGCCGACGCGGTCGCGCCGTCAGTGGGCCTGTGGTGGTGGCGGCGCTCACTGGAAGTCTCGGGAGCGGGTCTTGGCGCTCAGCACGAGCGGTTCGAAGCGGTCGGCCACGAGGTTGGTGACCCCCTCCGCGGAGCGTTCGAGCAGACCCCGCACGATCATGGCGGGGGAGTCGCGGGCGATGCGGCGATAGCGTTTCCAGACGCCGACGCCGCAGATGATATTGAGGATGCCCGTCTCGTCTTCGATGTTCATGAAGGTGATGCCGCTCGCGGTCGCCGGGCGTTGCCGGTGGGTGACCACCCCGCCGACTTCGATGCGGCGACCGGTCTCGGCGGCGACCAGGTCGGCGATCGACAGCGCCCCGCGCATCCGGAGTTCGTCGCGCACATGATGCAGCGGGTGATCGTCGGGCGAGATGCCGGTGGCCCAGAGGTCGTAGACCACCTGTTCTTCGGCCGAGAGCATCGGAAGCAGCGGCGGTTGCACCGACACGAAAGTGCCGGGAAGGTATTCCGCCCGGTCTTGGGAGGCATTGCCGGCCTCCCACAGCGCTTCGCGTTTGGTGAGGCCGAGTGATTCGAAGGCACCCGCGGTGGCGAGCGCCTCGAGCTGGGCGGTGGTGAGGCTCACGCGGCGGGAGACGTCAGCCATGCTGAGGTAGGGGCCGCCGCGCTCCCGCTCGTCGACGATGCGCTCGGCCAGGCCCTTTCCGATCGAGGTGACCTCGGCCAGCCCCAGCCGAACGGCGAGCCGGCCGTCGCGCCGGTGCTCGGCCGTGCGGTCGGGAGCCTGGCGGTCGAAGGTGTTCTCGACCAGTGGTGGCTCGTCGAGGCAGCTGTCGAGCCCGGTCTCGGCGACCTGCTCGTCGCCGGTTGCGGCGAGCAGCAGGGGTTCGAGGCCTGCGTCGACCCCCGAGCGCTGGATGTCGGGCCGCCGCACCTCCACCCCGTGCCGTCGGGCATCGGCCGTCAGCGTCTGCGGGGAGTAGAACCCCATCGGCTGCGCCCGCAGCAGGGCGGCGAGGAAGGCGGCGGGGTAGTGCAGCTTGAACCACGAGCTGGCATAGACCAGCAGAGCGAAGCTCGTGGAGTGGCTCTCGGCGAAACCGAAGTTCGCGAACGACTCGATGCGCATGTAGATGCCGTCGGCGAGCTCGCCGACGATGCCGTTCTCGGCCATGCCGACATAGAGCTTGTCTTTCAGCGACGAGATCTTCTCCAGACCGCGTTTGGAGCCCATCGCCCGGCGCAGCAGATCGGCGTCGTCGGCCGAGCATCCGCCCACGGCCATGGCCATCTGCATCAGCTGCTCCTGGAACAGCGGCACCCCGAGGGTGCGCTCGAGCACGGGCTTGAGCTTCGGGTGCATATAGGTGACCTCTTCGAGGCCGAGCTTGCGCCGGATGTAGGGATGCACGGCACCGCCCTGGATGGGGCCCGGGCGGATGAGGGCGATCTCGACAACCAGATCGTAGAACCGGCGGGGCTGCAGCCGAGGCAGTGTGCCCATCTGCGCCCGGCTCTCCACCTGGAAGACGCCGATCGAGTCGGCCCGGCAGAGCATGTCGTAGACGCCCTGCTCTTCTTTGGGGATGTTGTCGAGAGTCCAGCGCGTGCCCGTGTTCTGTGCCACCAGCTCCATGGTCTGACTGAGCGCCGTGAGCATGCCGAGGCCGAGCAGATCGAACTTCACGAGCCCCATCCAGGCGCAGTCGTCTTTGTCCCACTGCAAGACGGTGCGGTCGTCCATCCGGGCGTTCTCGATCGGGCAGACTTCACCGACGGGGCGGTCGGTGAGCACCATGCCACCGGAGTGGATGCCCAGGTGGCGGGGGAACTTGAGCACCTCGGTGGCGAGGGCGATCACCTCGGCAGGGATGTCGTGATCGTCGGTCTCGACCGCCGGCCCCCAGCGCTCGATCTGCTTCGACCAGGCGTCTTGCTGCCCCGGGCTGTGCCCGAGCGCCTTCGCCATGTCTCGCACCGCGAACTTCGGCCGGTATTGGATGACGTTGGCCACCTGGGCGGCGTTGCGGCGCCCGTATTTGGCATAGACGTATTGGATGACCTCCTCACGGCGATCGGAGTCGAAGTCGACGTCGATGTCGGGCTCTTCTTCGCGCATGCTGGAGAGGAAGCGCTCGAACGGCAGCTCGCGAGCGATGGCGTCGACGGCGGTGATGTCGAGCAGGTAGCAGACCGCCGAGTTCGCGGCGGAACCCCGGCCCTGACAGAGGATGCCGCGGCTGCGCGCCTCGCGCACGATGTCGTAGACGATGAGGAAGTAGCCGGGGAAGTCTTTCATCTCGATCACGCCGAGCTCTTTCTCGATGCGCGCCCAGTCGTCGGCACTCGCGTGCGGATATTTTCTCGGCACCGCGTCGAGCACCAGGTGCCGCAGCCACGACATCGGCGTGTGCCCCTCAGGCACCTCCTGCTTCGGCAGCTTCGGCTTGGCCATGCGCAGCTGGAACGACAGATCGGCCGCCACCTCGACCGTGCGTTCCACGGCGCCCGGGTAGCGGGAGAACCGCTGTGCCATCTCGGCGCCGGACCGCAGGTGCGCGGTCGGCGAGGCCGGCAGCCAGCCATCGAGCTCGTCGAGACTGCGCCGGGCGCGCACGGCGGAGAGCGCCTGCGAGAGACGGTGCTGAGCGGGAGTGGCGTAGTGCACGTTGCCGGTCGCCACGACTCCGAGCCGACGACGCTCGGCGATCGTGAACAGGGCGTCGTTCGCCGCGCTGTCGAGTGGATCGCCGCGATCGAAGAGTTCGACGAGCACATTGTCGCGGCCGAACAGCGCCACCAGCCGATCGACCTCGTGCTCTGCCGCCTCGGCACCCTCGAAGGCGAGGGCCTGCCGCACCGGACCTTTGCGGCATCCGGTCAGCACCGTGAAATGCCCCTCGCTCTGCCCCGCCAGCTCGTCGAGGTCGTAAAGAGGGCGGCCTTTCTCGGCGCGGGGGGCGAGCTGAGCCGAGGTGATGGCTCCGGCGAGGCGGTGGTAGCCCTCCTGCCGGCGCGCCAGCACCAGCAGATGCGAACCCTCGGGATCGGGCACGCCGTTCTGCGGCTTGCTCAGGTCGAGCGAGAGTTCGGCACCGAAGATCGTGGCCACATCGTGCTTCTCGGCCGCCTCGGCGAATCGCACGATGCCGTAGAAGCCGTCGTGGTCGGTGATGGCCAGGGCGTTCAACCGCAGCCGAGCGGCTTCTTGGATGAGCGACTCGGGGGAGGACGCACCATCGAGAAAGCTGAAGTTCGAGTGCGCGTGCAGCTCGGCATAGGGCACGACCGACTTCTCGTCGACCGCCGGCAGCAACGGTTCCGATGGCTCGTAGGCGGCCCGTTTGCGCGAGTGGGTCTCTTCGCTCGCCATCTTCTCTTCAGGCCGGCTGCGGCCCGAGAGCGTGCGTTCCAGTTCTGACCAGGGGATGGCCGGGTTGTTGAAGCCCATCTCAACCTCCCGCCTTCGGCGCCGGCGGGAGCGTCGGCGCGGTCGCCGGCTGCGCGGTGAAGAGCGTCTGCTCAGTCATACCGGGCCTCCGCACGCCAGACCTGGCCTTCGAGGGCGAGCAGCCACGCCATGCCGTCGGCGTCGACCACCTGGAAGCGATCGAGTCGGCGTCGTTTGTCGGAATCCCACCATCGCTCATAGACCGGCCACGGCCCGGCCCAGGCTTCGAGCGGCCGAAGGCCCTGGCCGGAAGGGTTCTCGGAGAAGAACACCGGCGGAGCCGAGAGGTCGCCCCGTTCGGTGACGGCCACCGGATCACGGTCGGCCGCGAGAACGACCACCGGGCGCGGCTTCTCGAACACCGTCGTCGGCAGAGGCGGCGGCAGGCTGCCCGGCCACGGAGCGATCTGCTCGGCCGCCGAGGCCTTCTGCCGCCCGCGGGGTCGCGGGGCGCGAGGTGCCTTCTCGGGCACCCGGTCGCCCCAGGGGATGAGCAGCTGGCGCTCGCGCGGCGAACGGCCGCCGCCGATCGAGGCGGTGAGCACGCCCTCGTGGCCGACGATGCTCTGCACCCTCGAGAGCCCGTGATGGATGCGTTCGTCGGAGCCGCTGCCCCAGAGACCGGTCTCGTGGTGGGAACTGTGATCGATCGTCTCGGCGACGATGCGCACCCGGGTGACCGGTGACGAGAGCGCGCTCTCGATCGTGCTGCCTCCCTGCAGCTGCCAGCGAACCCGGTCGACGACGTCGCTGGAGCCGAACCAGCGCGGGTGCAGCCAGCTGCGTTCGCGCACCTCTCCCCGTTCGGTCGTGATCTCGACCCGCAGCGCCGTGCACACGAACATCGCCGTCGCCAGGTCGTCGATGAACCGGTCGCTGGCGGCTCGGATGCCGAAGGTGATCTGGTCGATGCGGTCGAGCGGCGGCTCGAAGTCGCTCACGCTCTCCCGCACCTCGGGCGGGATGCGAGGGGTGACCTGCGTGCCGTCGAGACCACCCGCGCGGGCGTGCGCCCGGGCTCCGGGCTCGCCGAACCGGGTGCGCACGTCGTCGGCGGGCAGCCGGGCGAAATCGCCCAGGGTGCGGATGCCGAGCCGCCAGAGCAGCATGGTCAGCTCGTCTTCGTCGAGAAGCTGCAGGGGCAGCCCCGCCAGGAACCGGGGCGACTCGTTCTCGGGCACGATGCGGATGAGGTCGACCCCCGGCAGTCGTGCCGCCTGATCGGCCGCGAACATGCCGTCGGCGATGCCGACGCGGGCATCCGTCACCCCCAGCTCGGCGAAGCGCTCGAGAAAGGCCAGAGCCGCGGCATGTTCGTCGCCGTAATATCGCGCCGGCCCCCTCGCCCTCAGGGCACAACTGCCGGCCCGCACGATCTGCACGTGCGGGCTCATCTCTTCGAGCGCCGAGATGAAGGGCTCGAAGGCGCGATTGACCCGCACCGGATCGTGCACGAAATCGAGCAGCCGTGGGCTTCGCGCCTGGGCTTCGCGGATGCGCAGCCCTCGCCGCACACCGTCGGCCCGGGCTGACGCCGAGCAGGCATAGACCAGCCCTTTCTCGATGACGGCGATCGGCTCGTCGAGCGAGACCTCCTCGAACCCCGCGGTCGCGACGACGGGCCAGTCAGGGCACCAGACCACCATGGTGCGCACCGGGGCGATGGCCGCGTTCATCCGGCCACCACCTCGTGCAGAGCCCGCACCGGGGAGGCCGCCGTGCCCAGCACCGGCCGGAACAGCTCGTCGCCGTCGGGCAGCCACAGCCGCGCGCGACGCGGGCGCCCCGCGCCGCCCCGGGCCGTGACCGACACCATCGCCTGCCGGGCGGTGAGATGACCGTGCCCGACCCCGATGCCCGACCAGGAGCTCTCGGTGATGCGCAAGGTCGCCTCGCTCTGCGGCCAGTCGCCGAGCACGATGAGTGTCGCGTCGCGCTGACGGATGCGCGCCTGCAGCCGCGCGATCGACGAGTCGCTCACCCGCCCGGGCAACCTGGTCACCACCACCCCCACCACGTCGGCCATCGCCGCCGTGACGGTGAGCCACTCGTCGCCCGGGTCGGGCACCAGGGCGAGACGATCGAGGTCGATGCCGAAACGGGCAGCCGCCTCGACCCCGAAATCGGGCATTCCGACCACCCCGCACCACACGCCGTCAGACGATGGGCCGGCCATCAGCGCCATCACCAGTGCCGTCGATCGCTCGACCGAATAGGCGGCGCCCGAGCGGAGCGAGCCGCCCGGCAGCAACCCGGTGAGGGCGGGATGGGTGCGCACGCTGCGGGTGTCGAGTTTCGTCGCCTGCATCTGCTGGATGCGGGACTGCAGCGCCCTGATCTCCTCGCCCGCCGGAGCGGGGGAGGAGAGGGTGAGAGCCGCATCTGCCATGCCCTCATATTCGAACATATGTTCGAATAAGTCAATCGAGCCCGAGAGCCTGTGGAGAGTCGATTCTCTCTCCACAACCTGTGCCGCTCAGCATCCGGCGTCAGCCCCGTACCCTAGGGTCGAAACATGACCAGCACGACAGTACCGAGCTCCGCCGACACCCGCCCCCAGACCGAGATCGACCTCATCGCCGAGCGCTGGGTCGACACCCTCGTCGAGCTGGAACCCGTGCTCGGCACCTACATCGGCCGCTCCGAGGTCAACGACCGCTACGGCGATCTGTCGCCCGCGGGGCACGAGCGCTACATCGCCGCCGTCTCGTCGGTGCTGGCCGAACTCGCCGTGGCCACCCCGGTCGACGAGGTCGACGAGGTCACCAAGACCGATCTCGCCAACGAGCTCCGGCTCACCCTCGCGAGCTCCGATGCGCGACTGCACCTGCGCGACCTCAACGTCATCGAATCGCCGAGTCAGAGCATCCGCGAGGTCTTCGACCTCATGCCGACCGATACGACCGACGACTGGTCGACGGTGGCCAAGCGGCTCTCCGCCGTCGAAGAGGCGGTCGACGGCTACATCGTCACCTTGCGCGAGGGCATGCGCGAGGGCATCACGCCGGCCAGGCGGCAGGTGGTCGAGGTGCTCGCGCAGGTGCGCAAGCACTCCGGGCCCGAGAGCTTCTTCACCGAGTTCGCCGCCTCGGCCGCCCCGAAACAGGGTGAGCTGCCGGCATCGCTCCAGGCCGACCTCGAACGCAACGCCGTGACCGCCGCCGAGGCCTACGCCAAACTCGCGCAGTTCCTCGAGAACGAACTCGCTCCGGTCGCCACGAAGCAGGATGCCGTGGGCCGCGCCAGCTACGCGCTGCAGTCGCGCCGGTTCCTCGGCGCCGTGATCGACCTCGACGAGACCTACGAGTGGGGCATCGAGGAGCTCGGGCGCATGGTGCGCGAGCAGGAAGCCATCGCCGAAGAGATCAAGCCCGGGGCATCCGTTCACGAGGCCATCGCCTTCCTCGACGCCGACGACAGCCGCAAGCTGTACGGCACCGACGCCCTGCAGGCCTGGATGCAGGCCACGAGCGACCGGGCCGTCGAAGAACTCGGCAAGACGCACTTCGACATCCCGCACGAGATCCGGGCACTGGAGTGCATGATCGCCCCGACCCACGAGGGCGGCATCTACTACACCGGTCCCACCGACGACTTCTCCCGTCCCGGCCGCATGTGGTGGTCGGTGCCAGACGGGGTCACCGAGTTCGACACCTGGCGCGAGTTGACCACCGTCTACCACGAGGGCGTTCCGGGCCACCACCTGCAGATCGGCCAGGCGGTCTACAACCGCGCCAAGCTCAACACCTGGCGCCGCCAGCTCGCCGGCACGAGCGGTCACGCCGAAGGCTGGGCACTCTACGCCGAACGCCTGATGGAAGAACTGGGCTACCTCGATGACCCGGCCGACCGCCTCGGCATGCTCGACGGGCAGCGGATGCGTGCCGCTCGCGTCGTGCTCGACATCGGGGTGCACCTGCAGAAGCCCCGCCTCGACGGCAGTGGGGTGTGGGACGCGGATTACGCCCTCGAATTCATGCGCCGCAACGTGAACATGGATGACGCGTTCATCCGCTTCGAGGTCAACCGCTACCTCGGCTGGCCGGGCCAGGCGCCCTCCTACAAGGTGGGTCAGCGCATCTGGGAAGAGATCCGCGACGTCTACCGGGCCCGCGAGAAGGAGGCCTTCTCGTCGAAGGAGTTCCACCGTCGCGCCCTCGACCTCGGGGGAGTCGGCCTCGACACACTCCGCTCGGCCCTGCTCGGCTGACCGCCGACGCTGCGGCCATCCGGAGCGCCTCAGGGAATGCTCGACGGTTCTCGAACGTTCTATTGGATGTCGCTGGAAACGCGGCTTGCTGCGCATGCAACTGCGCGGCTAGACTAAATCGTCACTCTTGTGACCATCCATCCGCCTGCCAGTCGCGGAAACAACCCACGCAAGCGAACAGCTCGCACCAGTCGCGGCCGGCCCGAACTATGTCCATAACGGAGCAACCACTACATGACAATCGTAACGACCGAAAAGGCAACCAAGCAGGTCGCCATCAATGACATCGGATCTGCTGAAGACTTTCTTGCCGCGGTCGAAAAGACTCTGAAATTCTTCAACGACGGAGACCTCATCGAAGGCACCGTCGTGAAGATCGACCGCGACGAGGTCCTCCTCGACGTCGGTTACAAGACGGAGGGCGTCATCCCTTCGCGTGAACTTTCCATCAAGCACGATGTCGACCCGACCGAGGTCGTTCAGGTCGGTGACTTGGTCGAGGCTCTCGTCCTCCAGAAGGAAGACAAAGAAGGCCGCCTCATCCTGTCGAAGAAGCGCGCCCAGTACGAGCGTGCGTGGGGCGACGTCGAGAAGATCAAAGACGCCGACGGCGTGGTGACCGGTTCGGTCATCGAGGTCGTCAAGGGCGGTCTGATCGTCGACATCGGCCTCCGCGGCTTCCTGCCGGCCTCGCTCATCGAGCTGCGCCGTGTTCGCGACCTGACCCCATACTTGGGCCAGGAGATCGAGGCGAAGATCCTCGAGCTCGACAAGAACCGCAACAACGTCGTGCTGTCGCGCCGCGCCCTGCTCGAGCAGACGCAGTCCGAGAGCCGCACCACCTTCCTCAACAACCTCCAGAAGGGGCAGGTCCGCAAGGGCGTCGTCTCGTCGATCGTCAACTTCGGTGCGTTCGTCGACCTCGGCGGCGTCGACGGTCTCGTGCACGTCTCCGAGCTGTCCTGGAAGCACATCGAGCACGCCTCCGAGGTCGTCGAGGTTGGCCAGGAGGTCACCGTCGAGATCCTCGAGGTCGACCTCGACCGTGAGCGCGTGTCGCTCTCGCTCAAGGCCACCCAGGAAGACCCGTGGCAGGTGTTCGCCCGCACGCACGCGATCGGTCAGGTCGCACCGGGCAAGGTCACCAAGCTCGTTCCCTTCGGCGCGTTCGTTCGCGTCGCCGAGGGCATCGAGGGCCTGGTGCACATCTCCGAGCTGTCGGGCAAGCACGTCGAGCTCGCCGAGCAGGTCGTGTCGGTCGGCGACGAGGTCTTCGTCAAGGTCATCGACATCGACCTCGAGCGTCGCCGCATCAGCCTCTCGCTGAAGCAGGCGAACGACGGCGTCGACCCCGAGGGCACCGAGTTCGACCCCGCACTCTACGGAATGCTCACCGAGTACGACGACCAGGGCAACTACAAGTACCCTGAGGGCTTCGACCCGGAGACCAACGAGTGGAAAGAGGGCTTCGACGCCCAGCGCGAGAAGTGGGAGCAGGAGTACGCCGAGGCCCAGGCTCGCTGGGAAGCTCACAAGAAGCAGGTCGCGGCGTCCAACGCCGAGGCGCTCACGAGCGACATCCCCTCGGGTTCGAACTCGTTCTCGAGCGAGTCGACCGGCGCCGGCACCCTTGCCGACGACGAGACCCTCGCCGCACTGCGCGAGAAGCTCAGCTCGAACTCCTAAGCAGTTCTGCAACACACGGAAGGCCGTCCCTCAGGGGGCGGCCTTCCGGCCGTTAACCGTGCGACCGCTAGCATGAACTCGTGTACGTGATCGCACTCACCGGGGGCATCGCCGCCGGAAAATCCACGGTGGCCCGACGACTGCGCGAACTCGGTGCCGTCACCATCGACGCCGATCGCCTGGCCCGTGAGGCGGTGGAGCCGGGCACCCCCGGGCTCGCCGCCATCAGCGAGCGGTTCGGGGCATCCGTCATCGCCGACGACGGCTCGCTCGACCGGGCAGCCCTGGGCGCGATCGTGTTCTCTGACGAGCAGGCCCGCCTCGACCTCAACGGCATCACGCACCCGGCCGTCGGCGAACTGCTGAAGCAGCGGCTCGGCGAGGCAAAGGCCGCCGATCCCGGCGCGATCGTGGTCTACGACGTTCCCCTGCTCGCCGAGAGCGGGGGGCGCCGCGGCGGCCTCTTCGAGTTCGTGATCGTGGTCGTGGCTCCGGCCGAGCAGCGCGTCGAGCGCCTGGTCGAGTTGCGTGGGATGTCGCGCGATGAAGCCGCACGTCGCTTCGCGTCGCAATCGGGCGATGCCGAGCGCCGGGCCCTCGCCGATGTCGTCATCGATTCGGGCGGCTCCCTCGACGAGACGGTGGCGCAGGTCGACGCGCTCTGGCCGGACATCGTCGCCCGCGCGAGCACGGCCGGAGTCGCTGCCACCGACGACGAGCGGCAGGCGCCGGCTGGCGCGACGGATGCCGCCCTCGACACCGCCGACTCGCCGGCCACCGACCCCGCAGCGCCCGACTCCCGGCCTGCCGCATCTGCGGCGCCTGTCTCCTCGCCCGCCGGCGCCGCAGCGCCCGACTCGCCGGACACCGCATCCGCAGCACCCGGCACCGTAGCGAGCGGGGCCGCAACATCCGGCGACCGCCGCCGCGATACCCCGACCGCCGGCTGAACGGGGGGACGCGCCGATGAGCACGATCGACCTCAACGCCGATCTCGGCGAATCGTTCGGTGCCTGGACCATGGGCGACGATCCCGCCCTGCTGGCGATCGTGTCGAGCGCCAACGTGGCCTGCGGATTCCACGCCGGCGACCCGGCCCGCATGCTCGAGACCGTTCGAGTGGCCGCCGCCCGAGGCGTCGCGATCGGCGCTCACGTCTCCTATCCCGACCTCCGCGGATTCGGCCGCCGCGACCTCGAGCTGCCGGTCGCCGACCTGATCGCCGATGTCGTCTACCAGATCGGCGCCCTGAAGGGCATCGCCGCCGCCGCCGGCACCCGCGTGCGCTACGTCAAACCCCACGGCGCCCTCTACAACCGCATCGTGCACGACGACGAGCACGCCTCGGCCGTCGTCGACGCGATCGTCGCCGTCGACCCTGCGCTGGCGATCGTGGGGCTTGCCGACTCCGAGGTGGCGAGCATCGCCGACGCCGAAGGACTGCGTTTCGTGCCCGAGGCATTCGCCGACCGCGCCTACCGCAGCGACGGCAGCCTCGTGCCGCGCAACCAGGCGGGAGCCGTGCTGCACGACGCCGAAGAGATCGCCCAACGGATGCTCCGCCTCGCCGCCGAGGGCGTGGTCACCGCGATCGACGGCACCGACATCGCCGTCTCGGCCGAGACCATCTGCGTGCACGGCGACACTCGCGGTGCCGTCGACATCGCGCGTGCTCTGCGCCGCCGGCTCGAATCCGCGGGCCTCACGATCGCTTCGTTCTCGGCGCGATGAGCATGATTCCGGCCAGACCGCCGGGCCCACCGAGCGCCCGAGACGGGCAGGTCGGGATGGCAGCGCCGGTCATCCTGCCGGTGGGCGGGTCGGCGGTGCTCATCGAACTGCCCGTCCTTGCGTCCGCAGACACCACGAAGGCGGGCTCGACGCACGTCGGGGCGTCATCGGCGAACGTGCCGCT
Source organism: Herbiconiux daphne (assembly GCF_024979295.1). GTDB lineage: Bacteria > Actinomycetota > Actinomycetes > Actinomycetales > Microbacteriaceae > Herbiconiux > Herbiconiux daphnes. The sequence goes on from NZ_JANLCJ010000002.1 coordinate 125,983, forward strand.
GGGCGCGTCCGCGGCCGCGAAGCCGATCGACCTCTACCGCGCCCTGCGCGCCACCGCGCCGTCGTGGGTGACCGAGCTGGTGCCCGCGGCGACCACGGTGCTCGTCGTGTTCGACCGCGCATCCGTCGGTCTGACACCGCTGCTGGCCTGGATCGATCGCGCCCTCTCGGCTCCGGCCGCCCCCTCGGCTGTGGCGGCCTCAGCGGCAGCCGCGCTCGGCTCCTTGGTCGAGATCGCCACGCGCTACGACGGCGCCGACCTCGCGACCGTGGCCGAGCTGGCCGGCCTGACCGTCGACGGGGTGATCGCGGCGCACAGCGAACAGACCTGGACCGCCGACTTCATCGGCTTCGCCCCGGGCTTCGCCTATCTCTCAGGCGAGAACGACCTGCTCGCCGCGCCCCGCCGGTCGACTCCGCGGCCGGTCGTTCCGGCGGGCTCGGTCGCTCTCGCCGCGGGGTACTGCGGCATCTACCCCCGCGAGTCGCCGGGCGGCTGGCACCTCATCGGCACCACGACCGCCTCGCTCTGGGACGCCCGCCGCACCGAACCCGCCCTCCTCGCACCGGGCACGCGCGTCAGGTTCGTGCCCGATGAGTGACACGCTGCCTCGAAGGACCCGTGCGAGCGACCCGCCGCGCGCTCACGTGCGCCCGGCGGTCGACAGTCCAGTGGCCACCCGATTGCTGCCCGGTGGGCGATGGTCGCGCTCGATGTCGCGGCCCCTCATCGTCGCCACCCCGAACCGAAGCACAGACGCATGGGCTCGTCATTCTCACGCGGCTCCGGATGCCGCTACCGGGGTGTCGTCATGAACTCCGGCACCACGCCTCCCAACCAGGCGGCCTGGTTCGACGTCGTCGCCGGCGGGCCGCTCACGCTGCTGCAAGATGCGGGCCGCCCGGGGTATGCCCATCTGGGTGTGACGGCGTCGGGCGCGGCAGACCGCGCGGCCTACACGGCGGCGAACCGCCTGGTGGGCAATCGGCCCGGCGCCGCGTGCCTCGAGACGGTCTTCGGCGGCCTCGAGCTCGTGGTGCGCCACACGGCCCTGCTCGCAGTGACCGGCGCGCCCGCGTTCGTGATCGTGACGCGCGCGGCCGGCAGCGCAGACAAGGGCGAGGCCGCCACCGAGCCCTGTATCCCCGCGGCGCGCGAGACCGTCGTGCCCACCGGATACTCGTTCACCGTGTGGCCGGGGGATCGCGTGCGCCTCGTCGCGCCCGAGCGCGGGCTGCGCAACTACGTCGCCGTGCGCGGCGGCTTCGACGCCGAGCCGACGCTCGGCAGCCGCTCCACCGACGTGCTCAGCAGACTGGGGCCGCCCGCGATCGCCGCCGGCGACCACCTGGCAGTCGCTGACGAGGCAGGGGAGTGGCCGGCAGCCGAATCGATCCCCCCGCGGCGGTCGATCGACGGTCCGGCACTGCTGCACGTCACGCGAGGCCCGCGGGACGACTGGTTCGGCGACTCCGGCTGGCAGACGCTCCTGTCGGGCACCTGGACCGTCGGCATCGAGTCGAACCGGGTGGGTATCCGGCTCGGCGGCGAGCGTCGCATCGACCGCCTGCCGGGACGCGGCGGCGAACTCCCGAGCGAGGGCATGGTGGCCGGAGCCGTGCAGGTGCCGCCGAGCGGCCAGCCCGTCGTGTTCCTGCGCGACCACCCCGTCACCGGCGGCTACCCCGTGATCGGCGTGCTCACCGCAGCGGCGCTCGATGCCGCCGCGCAGCTGCGACCGGGCGACTCCGTGCGGCTCGCCGCCTCCGTTGCCTCAAACGTCTCCGCCGCCGACTGAAAAAGCTGCAAATAACGACGACCGACGCCCTATACGGCCTCGGTCGTCGTCATTTGCAGCTTTTTGAGAGCGAGCACGCGCCCGGCATCAGCCGAACAGCATCGCCGCCTCGTCGTAACGGTGCTGCGGCACGGTCTTCAGCTTGCCGAGCGCCTCTTCGAACCCGACCGTGACGATGTCGGTGCCGCGCAGGGCCACCATCTGCCCCCACGAACCGCTCTGCACGATGTCGCTGGCCGCCATGCCCAGCCGCGTGGCGAGCACCCGGTCGTAGGCCGTGGGCACACCACCGCGCTGGATGTGCCCGAGCGTCGTCGCCCGGGTCTCGATGCCGGTGAGGTCTTCGATCATCGGCGCGAGACGCTCGCCGATGCCGCCGAGGCGGGGGCGGCCGAAGGCGTCGAGTCCGCGCTCGGAGTGCGGGTCGTCTTCGTGGTCGGGTTTGAAGCCCTCGGCCACGACGACGAGCGGCGCGCGACCTCGGTTGGCCGCGCTCTGCACCCATTCGGCGATCTGCTCGAGACTCGTCTTCTGCTCCGGGATGAGGATGGCGTGAGCACCCGCGGCCATGCCCGAGTGCAGCGCGATCCAGCCGACGTGCCGGCCCATGACCTCCGCCACCATGCAGCGGCTGTGGCTGTCACCGGTGGTGCGCAGCCGGTCCATGGCCTCGGTCGCGATCTCGACCGCCGTGTCGAAGCCGAAGGTGTAGTCGGTGGCGTCGAGGTCGTTGTCGACCGTCTTCGGCACGCCCACGATCTTGAGGCCGGCGTCGGTCAGCCGCTTGGCCGCCGCGAGGGTGCCCTCGCCGCCGATCGCCATGATGGCGTCGATGCCCAGCCGGTCGAGGGTCTCCTGGATGCGCTCCGGGCCGCCGTTGCCCTCGAACGGGTTGGTGCGCGAGGTGCCGAGGATGGTGCCGCCCTGCTTGCCGATGCCGCGCACGTCGCTGCGCTCGAGCGGGATGATGTCGCCGTTCACGACTCCGCGCCAGCCGTCTCTGAACCCGACGAACTCCTGGCCGTTGATCTCGGTGCCCTTGAGCACCGCTCCCCGGATGACGGCGTTGAGACCCGGACAGTCTCCTCCGCTGGTCAGAATTCCAATTCTCATGTGTCTGCCTCGAGGTGGTGGTGAGGTGGTGGGATGCTCGGCGTGACGCTGTGAGCGAGCACCGACCCTGGTGTCGGTGGTCCTCCCTAAACTTAATGCATGGAACCCACTCGCTCTGTTCACCCTTTCGAGGTCATCAGTGACTACACCCCGAGTGGCGACCAACCCGCGGCCATCGCCGAACTCGCCGGCCGCATCAACGCCGGTGAGACGGATGTCGTTCTCCTCGGCGCCACCGGAACAGGCAAGTCCGCCACCACGGCGTGGTTGATCGAGCAGGTGCAGCGCCCCACCCTCGTGCTCGCCCACAACAAGACCCTGGCCGCCCAGCTGGCGAACGAGTTCCGCGAGCTCATGCCGAACAACGCCATCGAGTACTTCGTCTCCTACTACGACTACTACCAGCCAGAGGCCTACGTTCCGCAGACCGACACCTTCATCGAGAAAGACAGCTCGGTCAACGCCGAGGTCGAGCGGCTGCGGCACTCCACCACGAACTCGCTGCTCAGCCGCCGCGACGTCGTGGTGGTCTCCACCGTCTCCTGCATCTACGGCCTGGGCGCCCCCGAGCAATACCTCAACGCGATGATCGCCCTCCAGGTGGGCGACAAGGTCGATCGCGACTGGCTCATCCGCCGCTTCGTGTCGATGCAATACCAGCGCAACGACGTCGACTTCTCGCGCGGCAACTTCCGGGTGCGCGGCGACACCATCGAGATCATCCCGATGTACGAAGAGCTCGCCATCCGCATCGAGATGTTCGGCGACGAGATCGAGGGCCTCTACAGCCTGCACCCGCTCACCGGCGACATCGTGAAGAAGCTCGAGAACGTCTCGGTCTTCCCGGGTTCGCACTACGTGGCCGACACCAACGTCATGCACCGCGCGATCGAGACCATCCAGACCGAGCTGCACGACCGGCTGGCCGAGCTCGAGCGCGAGGGCAAGCTGCTCGAGGCCCAGCGCCTCCGCATGCGCACCACGTTCGACCTCGAGATGATGCAGCAGATCGGCTTCTGCTCCGGCATCGAGAACTACTCCCGGCACATCGACGCCCGGGCGCCGGGCGAGCCCCCGCACTGCCTGCTCGACTTCTTTCCCGACGACTTCCTCGTCGTGATCGACGAGTCGCACGTCACGGTGCCGCAGATCGGCGCGATGTACGAAGGCGACTCCTCGCGCAAGCGCACCCTGGTCGACCACGGCTTCCGTCTGCCGAGTGCCCTCGACAACCGGCCGCTGAAGTGGAACGAGTTCAAAGACCGCGTCGGCCAGACCGTCTACCTCTCGGCCACGCCCGGCAAATACGAGATGGGCATCGCCGACGGCGTGGTCGAGCAGATCATCCGCCCCACCGGCCTCATCGACCCGACGCTGATCGTGAAACCCTCCAAGGGCCAGATCGACGACCTGCTCGAAGAGATCCGCCTGCGCTCGGCGCGCGACGAGCGCGTGCTCGTGACCACGCTCACGAAGAAGATGGCAGAAGAGCTCACCGACTTCCTCACCGAGGCGGGCGTTCGGGTGCGCTACCTGCATTCCGACGTCGACACCCTGCGCCGGGTCGAGCTGCTCACCGAGCTCCGTCAGGGCGTCTACGACGTGCTGGTCGGCATCAACCTGCTGCGCGAGGGCCTCGACCTGCCCGAGGTGTCGCTGGTGGCCATCCTGGATGCCGACAAGGAGGGCTTCCTGCGGTCGTCGACGTCGCTCATCCAGACCATCGGCCGTGCGGCTCGAAACGTCTCGGGCGAGGTGCACCTCTACGCCGACAAGATGACCGACTCGATGCGCCTGGCCATCGACGAGACCGACCGCCGGCGCGAGAAGCAGGTGGCCTACAACACGCTGAACGGCATCGACCCGCAGCCGCTGCGCAAGCGCATCGCCGACATCACCGAGGCTCTCGCCCGCGAGGGTGCCGACACCGCCGAGCTGCTGCGCGAGCGCTCGGGCCGGGGCAAGAAGGCCCCCACCCCGAACCTGCGGCGCGAGGGCATCGCGGCGGCCGGCGCCAACGACCTCGAGTCGATCATCGCCGACCTCAACAGCCAGATGCTCGAGGCCGCGGCCGAGCTCAAGTTCGAGCTCGCCGGTCGCCTGCGCGACGAGGTCTCCGAGCTCAAGCGCGAGCTGCGGCAGATGGAGAAGGCCGGCCACATCAGCTGACGGCGGAGGCCCGGCGGCGGCGGCGACTCAGCTGCCGCCCCAGGCCCGTCCGCACCTGCGACTCAGCCCTGAGAGGTCAAGCCGTGAGCGTAATCCGGCACCGGTGTCGGTGGGTCGCCATAGACTTTCGGGGTGTCGATTTCGAGCGTAGATTCCCTGGATTCCGTTGACTCCTTCGTGCCCTCCTTCCTCGCCCCCACGGGCAAGCTGAGCGTGCACGGGGCGCGGGTGCACAACCTGCGCGACGTCAGCATCGAGATTCCCCGAGACTCCCTCGTGGTCTTCACGGGCCTGTCCGGTTCGGGCAAGTCGAGCCTCGCGTTCGACACGATCTTCGCCGAGGGCCAGCGCCGATACGTCGAGAGCCTGAGCGCGTACGCGCGCCAGTTCCTCGGCCAGGTCGACCGACCCGACGTCGACTTCATCGAGGGCCTCAGCCCCGCGGTGTCGATCGACCAGAAGTCGACCAACCGCAACCCCCGGTCGACCGTGGGCACGATCACCGAGATCTACGACTACATGCGTCTGCTCTGGGCGCGCATCGGCGTACCGCACTGTCCCATCTGCGGCGAGCTCATCTCGGCGCAGACGGTGCAGCAGATCGCCGATCAGCTCATGGAGCTCGAGCCCGGCGTGCGCTACCAGATTCTCAGCCCGGTCATCTCGCAGAAGAAGGGCGAGTTCGTCGACCTCTTCAAAGAGCTGAGCGCGAGCGGCTACTCGCGGGCGATCGTCGACGGCGACATGATCCAGCTCGCCGAGCCGCCGAAGCTGAAGAAGCAGTTCAAGCACGACATCTCGGTGGTGGTCGACCGGCTCGTGGCGGGCCCCGACATCCTGGGCCGTCTCACCGACTCGCTCGAGACCGCCCTGCGGCTCACCGACGGTCTGGTGCAGATCAACTACGTCGACGAGAACGGGCCCGAAGCCTGGGCCACCTTCTCCGAGAAGCTTAGCTGCCCCAACCAGCACCCCATCCAGCTCACCGAGATCGAGCCGCGCACCTTCTCGTTCAACGCCCCGTTCGGCGCGTGCCCCGAGTGCTCGGGCCTCGGCACCCGCATGTCGGTCGACCAAGACCTGCTGCTCGGCGACGAAGACCTCAGCATCAACGACGGCGTCATCATCCCGTGGACGACGCAGGGCAAGGGCCTTTTCCAGTACTACGAGAAGCTGCTCGACGGCCTCGCGCGCGACCTCGACTTCTCGCTCAACACGCCGTGGAAGAAGTTGAAGCCCGACGTGCAGGAGGCGATCCTGCGCGGCAACAACTTCGAGGTCAAGGTCAAGTGGAAGAACCGCTACGGCCGCGAGATGAGCTACACCTCGGGCTTCGAGGGCGTGATGCCTTACATCGAGCGCCAGTTTCTGCAGGCCGAGAGCGACTCGCAGCGGGCACGCTGGAGCGAATACCTGCGCGAGGTGCCCTGCCCCGTCTGCAACGGCAAGCGACTCAAGCCCGAAGTGCTCGCGGTCACCGTCAACGGTCACAGCATCGCGGATGCCGCGGAGCTCAGTCTCGCCGACGCACAGCGGTTCATGGGAACCCTCGTGCTCACCGATCGCGAAGCGATGATCGGTGCGCAGGTGCTGCGCGAGATCAAGGCCCGGCTCGACTTCTTGATCGAGGTGGGGCTCAACTACCTCAACCTGGCGCGCTCGGCCGGGTCGCTCTCGGGTGGCGAGGCCCAGCGCATCCGTCTGGCGACCCAGATCGGTTCGGGGCTCACGGGCGTGCTCTACGTGCTCGACGAGCCATCGATCGGGCTGCATCAGCGCGACAACCGCCGGCTGATCGACACCCTGGTGAAGCTCAAGAGCCTCGGTAACACCCTGATCGTGGTGGAGCACGACGAAGACACCATCCGCACCGCCGACTGGATCGTCGACATCGGGCCGGGTGCCGGCGTCAACGGCGGCACGGTGGTGCACTCCGGGCACTACGACGAGCTGCTCGCTAACACCGATTCACTCACCGGCGACTACCTCGCGGGGCGCAAGTCGATCGCGGTGCCGAAGAAGCGGCGGCCGATCGACAAGAAGCGCATGATCACGGTCGTCGACGCCGAGGCCAACAACCTCAAGAAGGTCACGGCCGACTTCCCGCTCGGGGTGATGACGGCGGTCACGGGTGTCTCGGGCTCCGGCAAGTCGAGTCTCGTGAACGACATCCTCTACCGCGTGCTGGCCAATCAGCTGAACGGGGCGCGAAAGCTCCCCGGCAAACACAAGCGGGTCACCGGGCTCGACCAGCTCGACAAAGTCGTGCACGTCGACCAGGCGCCGATCGGCCGCACCCCGCGGTCGAACCCGGCGACCTACACGGGGGTGTTCGACCGCATCCGCACGCTCTTCTCCGAGACCGCCGAGGCGAAGGCTCGCGGCTATCTGCCGGGTCGGTTCTCGTTCAACGTCAAGGGCGGCCGCTGCGAGGCGTGCTCGGGTGACGGCACGATCAAGATCGAGATGAACTTCCTGCCCGACGTCTACGTGGCGTGCGAGGTGTGCGGTGGGTCGCGCTACAACCGCGACACCCTGAGCGTGCACTACAAGGGCAAGAGCATCTCCGAGGTGCTCGACATGCCCATCAGCGAGGCGGCCGAGTTCTTTGAGCCGATCTCGGCCATCCACCGCTTCTTGAAGACCCTCGTCGAGGTCGGCCTGGGTTACGTGCGGCTCGGCCAGAGCGCGACCACCCTGAGCGGTGGCGAGGCGCAGCGCGTGAAGCTCGCGACCGAGCTCCAGCGGCGGTCGAACGGCCGCAGCGTCTACGTGCTCGACGAGCCGACGACGGGCCTGCACTTCGAAGACGTGCGCAAGCTGCTGCTCGTGCTCAACGGGCTGGTCGATAAGGGCAACACCGTGATCGTGATCGAGCACAACCTCGACGTGATCAAGTCGTCCGACTGGGTCATCGACCTCGGTCCCGAGGGCGGTTCCGGCGGCGGCACGGTCATCGCCACGGGCACACCCGAGAAGGTCGCCAAGACGGAAGGAAGCCATACCGGCAGGTTCCTCGCCGAGGTGCTCGCGCAGAAGTAGCCATGGCAGACACCGTCAGTTACCGCCCGAAGGCGGGGGAGATCCCGACCCAGCCGGGGGTCTACCGGTTCAAAGACGCAAGCGGCCGCGTGCTCTACGTGGGCAAGGCGAAGAACCTGCGCGCCCGCCTGAGCAACTACTTCGCGCCGTTGCGCAGTCTGCACGAGCGCACCCGCCGCATGGTCACGACCGCAGCCGGCGTGGAGTGGACCGTCGTAGCCACCGACATCGAGTCGTTGCAGCTGGAATACACCTGGATCAAGGAGTTCAACCCGCCGTTCAACGTCAAGTTCCGTGACGACAAGACCTACCCGTTCATGGCGATCACGCTGGCCGACGAGTCGCCGCGGGTGATGGTGACGCGCAACCACAACATTCGGGGCGCCCGCTACTTCGGGCCCTACCCGAAGATCTGGGCGGTCAAAGACACCGTCGATCTGATGATCAAGGCGTTCCCCATCCGCACCTGCTCCGACTCGAGCTACAAGCACGCGATGCAGACCGGCCGCCCCTGCTTCCCGGGCCAGATCGGCCGCTGCGGCGGCCCCTGCTCGGGTCGGGTGACCATCGAGGAGCACCGCGAGATCGTGAACGACTTCGTGGCCTTCATGGCCGGCGGCGACAAGCGTTTCGTCACCGCCGCCTCGAAGAACATGCGCGAGGCGGCCGAGCGGCAGGACTACGAGTCCGCCGCGAAATACCGCGATCAGCTGCAGGCCCTCGAGGCGGTGCTGGCCAAGAGCGCCGTGGTGCTCGCCGACAGTGTCGACGCCGACCTGTTCGCCATCGAGCACGACGAGCTGGCGGCATCCGTTCAGCAGTTCATCGTGCGCGGCGGCCGCATCCGCGGTGAGCGCAGCTGGACGGTCGACAAAGAGATCGACGTCGACACGGCCGAACTGGTCGACTCGATCCTGCAGCAGGCCTACGACGGCGACGAGCCGCCGAAGGAGATCATCGTTCCGGCGCTGCCCGACGACCGCGACGAGCTCGAGACCTGGCTCGGCGAGCGGCGTCAGAAGGGCAAGGTGCGGCTGCGCACCGCCCAGCGCGGTGAGAAGGCCGCCCTCATGCAGACCGCCACGATGAACGCCAAGAACAACCTCATGCTCTACAAGACCCGGCGGTCATCCGACTTCGTGGCCCGGTCGCAGGCGCTCACCGACATCCAGGAGGCCCTGGGCATGACGGATGCCCCGCTGCGCATGGAGTGCTTCGACGTGTCGCACCTCGGCGGCACGAACATCGTGGCGTCGATGGTGGTGTTCGAAGACGGGCTCGCCCGCAAAGACCAGTACCGCCGGTTCTCGATCGCCGACTCCACCGACGACACCGAGTCGATCTACCAGGTGCTCACGCGCCGGCTCGCATACCTGAAAGAGGAGCCGAAGACGGATGCCGACGAAGCGGTCTTCGGCGTGGGCGAAGGTCCGGTCGAACCCACCAGACGCAAGAAGTTCTCCTACCCGCCGAACCTGCTGATCGTCGACGGCGGGCAGCCTCAGGTCAACGCGGCCGCCCGTGCGCTCGAGGAGTCGGGCGTGCAGGGCATCTTCCTGGCCGGAATCGCGAAGCGGCTCGAGGAGGTGTGGCTGCCCGACACCGACTACCCGGTCATCCTGCCGCGTGGCAGCGAGGCGCTGTTCATGATCCAGCGCATCCGCGACGAGGCGCACCGCTTCGCGATCACCCACCAGCGGTCGCGGCGAAAGCGCGACATCACGTCGGTGCTCACCGAGATCCCGGGGCTAGGCCCGTCGCGCGTGCGCGAGCTGCTGCGGCACTTCGGTTCGGTCGCCGAGCTCAAGAAGGCCGAGCCGTCGGCCATCTCCGAGGTGAAGGGAATCGGTCCGCAGCTCGCCGCCACCGTGCATCACCAGTTGCACTCGTGAGATACTGAGGGATATTCATTCCCTTTCGAACGGCACTGTATGATCACTTACGAGCTCACGGACGTCACGAGGGTCGACAGTACCGGCGCAGTGCTTCGACAGCTGCGTGCCCTCGAACCTCGGGCAGCCACCGAGCACACGCCAGCGGTCGACGTGGGCGATCTGGGTGGCTGGATGCCGAGCGAATCGATCACTGATCCGGCCTCGCCCCATGCCGGTCAGCCTCGCCTGTCAGGCCTGGCGTGGGTTCACGACGATGCCCGGATCCTCGGAAATGCCGTCGTCCAGGGTCAGAGCCACGTCTTCCGAAACGCCCGCGTCGAGGGCGAGGCGCGGGTGAGCGGTTCCGCGTGCGTGTCGGGCAGCGTCCGAGTCGAGCATCACGCTCACATCTTCGGCGAAGCGGAGGTCTGGGGCTCGGCCATCGTGACGGGCTACGCGCAGGTCTTCGACATGGCCAGGGTGAGAGGGCATTGCCATGTCGACGATCTGACGAGGGTGGGCGGCACAGCGTCAGTCCACGGCCACGCTCGCATCGAGGGTAATGCGATCGTCTGGGATCAGGCCATCGTCGGAGGATTCGCAACAGTCGGCGGCACTGCTCAGATCAGCGGCAAGGCTCGGATCGACGGAAGCCACTCCTCGAATGGAGCAAGTCCGGTCGTGATGGATGCGAAGGTCTCGGGCACGACGATCATCACCGGGATGGCTCAGGTGCGGGCGCCACTCTCGATCGCGGGGCGCGCGATCATCGACGAAGACGCGCTCATCGAGTCGGTCACCCATGTGCTGTACCTCGAGTCGATGGGGCCCAACGACAACGCCCTGACGGTTTTCCGCACCGCCGGCAACTCGGCACGGGTTCACCACACCTGTTGGAGCTGGAGTCATGGGCCCCTCCACGAGTTGTTACCCAATGCTGCTGCCGAGGTCAGGCGCACGTCGTACGGTGACCTCGCAGCGTCGTACATCCGTCAATACGAACTCGTGATCGAGGTCGCGCGCGAGCGAATGGCGTTCTGGCCCCAGCGTCAGGGAGGGTGACCGGCAAGCCCGATCGTCGGCCCCGCCCGATAGTCTTAGACGAGACCACCGACGAGGCGACAGCACCCGAGACACCGAAAGCACCCGAGACACGATGAGCCCCGAAACACCCGAGCAGCAGGAAGTGCTCATCGTCACGGGCATGTCCGGCGCGGGTCGCTCCACGGTGGCGAACGCGCTCGAAGACCTCGGCTGGTACGTCGTCGACAACCTGCCGCCGCAGATGCTGCGGCCGCTGGTCGACCTCGCCGAGCACGCCGGCTCGACCCTGCCGCGCATCGCCGCCGTGGTCGATGTGCGCGGACGCGACTTCTTCTCCGATCTGCAAGACATCATCCAGGCGCTCCGAGGCGGAACCCAGCTGCGGGTCGTGTTTCTCGAGGCCACCGATCAGGCGCTCGTGCGCCGGTTCGAGCAGGTTCGCCGGCCGCACCCGCTGCAGGGCAACGGCACCCTGCTCGACGGCATCGGCGCGGAGCGCGCGCGGCTCAGCCCCATCCGCGAGTCGAGCGACATCATCATCGACACGTCCGACCTCAACATCCACCAGCTCGCAACCGCGGTGCAGGAGAAGTTCTCGACCGTCGACACGGCCGGCGTGCAGGTGACGGTGATGAGCTTCGGCTTCAAGTACGGCGCGCCGACCGATGCCGATGGCATCGCCGACGCCCGGTTCCTGCCCAACCCGTTCTGGGTGCCGGAGTTGCGGGCGCACACCGGACTCGACGCCGACGTCAGCGACTACGTGCTCGGTCAGTCCGGGGCGAAGGAATTCGTCGAGGCCTATGCCAAGGCGCTCGAACCCGTTCTCGCGGGGTATCAGCGAGAGAACAAGAGACATGCGACGATCGCGATCGGATGCACCGGTGGAAAGCACCGCTCCGTCGCGATCGCCCGCGAGCTCGCCGACCACATCGGCCGATTTCCCGGCGTGGTCGTCAACGTCAAGCACCGCGACCTCGGTCGCGAGTGATCGGCGGCACCGGTCGCGGGGCAGGTCTGCCCGCCGGCCGGTGAACTGCAGGTGAATCATCGAAGAGAAGTAGAAGAAGGTTTCCATATTGGCTCTCACCGCCGACGTCAAAGACGAGCTGACCCGCGTCACGGTCAGTAAGACGACCGTTCGGGCCGCCGAGCTCGCAACCATCCTCCGGTTCGCCGGGGGACTGCACCTCATCTCGTCGCGCATCGCGATCGAGGCCGAGCTCGACACCCCCGACATCGTGAAGCGCGTGCTGCGCGACCTCGCAGAGCTCTACGGGGTCAAGGGCGACGTGTCGATGGTCGCGGCATCCGGGGCCCGGCGGGAGGGCTACTACCTCGTGCGCGTGCTCGACGGCGGCGAGACCCTGGCCCGCCAGACCGGCCTGCTCGACGCCCGGCGACGCCCCATCCGCGGCCTGCCGAACCGGCTGACCACGGGCGGCCGCGACGACCTCGCCGCCGTGTGGCGGGGAGCGTTCCTCGCCAGCGGCTCGCTCACCGACCCCGGCCGCTCGGCGGCGCTCGAGATCACGTGCCCGGGCAACGAGGCCGCGATGGCCCTGGTCGGCGCGGCATCCCGCCTCGGCGTCTCGACCAAGGCGCGGGAGGTGCGCGGCGTTCACCGCGTCGTCATCCGCGACGGAGAGGCCATCGCCGCGATGCTCTCCGTCATGGGCGCGACCGAGACCGTGAAGAAGTGGGAGGAGATGCGTCAGCGGCGCGAGGTGCGCGCCACCGCCAACCGGCTCGTCAACTTCGACGACGCCAACCTGCGCCGCTCGGCCCAGGCGGCCGTCGCGGCGTGCGCCCGGGTGGAGCGCGCGATGGAGATCCTCGGCGACGACATCCCCGACCACTTGAAATACGCCGGCGAGCTCCGCCTGGCCCACCGCGACTCGAGCCTCGACGAGCTCGGCCACCACGCCGACCCGCCGATGACCAAAGACGCGATCGCCGGGCGCATCCGCCGGCTGCTCGCGATGGCCGACAAGCAGGCCACCGATCTCGGAATTCCGGGCACGGAGGCCAATCTTCCGCCCGACCTCGACGACTGACGACGTCGCCAATCGCAATAGACTGAAAGAGTCACTCAACAGCCGCCGCGAATCAGGTCGGCGGCGTCAAACACGAGGAGATCATCAATGGCTGAGTACACTCTGCCTGAGCTGCCGTACGACTACGCCGCGCTCGAGCCCCACATCAGCGGCAAGATCATGCAGCTGCACCACGACAAGCACCATGCCACCTACGTCGCGGGCGCCAACACCGCTCTCGCCTCGCTCGCCGCAGCCCGTGAGGCCGGCGATCTCGCCAACGTCAACAAGCTCGAGAAAGACCTCGCCTTCAACCTCGGCGGTCACGTCAACCACTCGGTGTTCTGGACGAACCTGACCCCCGACTCCCAGACCCCCGAGGGCGAGCTGGCGGCCGCCATCGACGACGCCTTCGGGTCGTTCGAGAAGTTCCAGGCGCACTTCACCGCCGTCGCGCTCGGCGTGCAGGGCTCCGGCTGGGCCGTGCTCGGCTGGGACGTCATCGGCCAGCAGCTCACCGTGTTCCAGCTGTTCGACCAGCAGGGCAACGTGCCGTTCGGCGTCGTTCCGCTGTTCATGCTCGACGTCTGGGAGCACGCCTACTACCTCGACTACCTCAACGTGCGTGCCGACTACATCAAGGCCGTCTGGAACATCGCCAACTGGGCGAACGTCGCCGAGCGCCTCAGCGCCGCCCGTGAGAAGACCGCGGGCCTGCTGATACTGTCTTAGCGACGCAGGATCCGGCGGGGCCGGCTCACGTGCCGGCCCCGCCCTCCTTCTCCACCGCTACCCACCACTCTGCCCACCCGGGCCCCAGCAACAGGAGCAATTCGTGTCTGTAAAGATCGGCATCAACGGCTTCGGCCGCATCGGTCGCAACTTCTTCCGCGCCGCCCTCGCGAAGGGAAGTGACCTCGAGATCGTCGCGGTCAACGACCTGACCGACAACAAGGCGCTCGCTCACCTGCTCAAGTACGACTCCATCACGGGTCGCCTTGACGCCAAGGTCGAGCTCGACGGCGACAAGATCGTCGTCAACGGCAAGCCGATCATCGTGCTCGCCGAGCGCAACCCCGCCGACCTGCCCTGGGGCGAGCTGGGCGTCGACATCGTCATCGAGTCGACCGGCCGCTTCACCAAGAGCGACGACGCCCGTCAGCACATCACCGCCGGCGCCAAGAAGGTCATCGTCTCGGCGCCCGCCACCGGCAGCGACGTCGCCACGCTGGTGCTCGGTGTGAACGAGGGCACCTACGACCCCGCCATCCACGACATCATCTCGAACGCCTCCTGCACCACGAACTGCCTCGCGCCGCTCGCCAAGGTGCTGCTCGACAACTTCGGCATCGAGCGCGGCCTCATGACGACGGTGCACGCCTACACCGCCGACCAGAACCTGCAGGACGGCCCGCACAGCGACCTGCGCCGTGCCCGCGCCGCCGCGATCAACATCATCCCGACCTCCACCGGTGCGGCCAAGGCCCTCGGCCTCGTCATCCCCGAGCTGGTCGGCAAGCTCGACGGCTACGCGCTGCGCGTTCCGGTTCCGACCGGTTCGATCACCGACCTCACGGTCGAGCTGACCAACCCGGCCTCGGTCGAGCAGATCAACGAGGCCTACAAGAACGCCGCGAACGGCGAGCTCAAGGGCATCCTGAGCTACACCGAAGACCCGATCGTGTCGAGCGACATCGTCTCCGACCCGCACTCGTCGATCTTCGACGCCGGCCTCACCAAGGTGATCGGCAACCAGGTCAAGGTCGCCTCGTGGTACGACAACGAGTGGGGCTACTCCAACCGTCTCGTCGACATCACCGAGTACGTCGCCGACCGGCTGTAACCGAACCCTGAAAGCGAATCCGTGACGCTCCGCACTCTCGACTCCCTCGGATCGCTCGCCGGCAAGCGCGTCATCGTGCGGTGTGACCTCAACGTTCCTGTGAAGGACGGGGTCATCACCGACGATGGGCGCGTGCGCGCGAGCCTGCCCACCCTGAACGCACTGCTGAACGCCGGAGCGAAGGTCGTGGTGGTGAGCCACCTCGGCCGCCCCGACGGCGCTCCCGACGCCAAGTACACCTTGGAGCCGGTGGCCCAGCGCCTCAGCGAGCTGCTCGGCAAGCCGGTCGTGTTCGCGCACGACACGGTGGGCGAGGCGGCCGAGGAGGCCGTCTCGGGTCTCGACGACGGCGACATCGCCCTGCTCGAGAACCTGCGCTTCAACGCGGGGGAGACGAGCAAAGACGATGCGGAGCGTCGCGGTTTCGCCGAGAAGCTGGCCGCCTTCGGCGACGCCTTCGTCTCCGACGGCTTCGGCGTCGTGCACCGCAAGCAGGCGAGCGTCTACGACCTCGCCGAACTGCTGCCGAGCGCTGCCGGTCTGCTCATCCAGACCGAGCTCGAGGTGCTCGACAAGCTCACCGAGAACCCCGATCGCCCCTACACCGTGGTGCTCGGCGGATCGAAGGTCTCCGACAAGCTCGGCGTCATCGGGCACCTGCTGCCGCGCGTGAACACCTTGCTCATCGGCGGCGGCATGCTCTTCACCTTCCTCAAGGCCCAGGGTCACGCCGTGGGCTCGAGCCTTCTCGAGGAAGACCAGCTCGACACCGTGCGCGGTTACCTTGCGAAGGCCGACGAACTCGGCGTCACGATCGTGCTGCCGACGGATGTCGTGGTCGCATCGAAGTTCGGAGCCGACGCCGACATCGTCACCACGAGCGCCGACGCCATCGAGGACACCCCCTTCGGGGCATCCGGACTCGGCCTCGACATCGGGCCTGAGACGGCGGCCACCTTCGCCTCGATCATCGAGTCGTCGAAGACCGTGTTCTGGAACGGCCCGATGGGCGTGTTCGAGCTGGCGCCCTTCGCGGCGGGCACCAAGGCCGTGGCCGAGGCCCTCACCCATGTCGACGGCCTCGGTGTCGTCGGCGGTGGAGACTCCGCGGCGGCCGTGCGCGCGCTCGGCTTCTCCGACGACCAGTTCGGTCACATCTCAACCGGAGGCGGTGCCAGTCTCGAGTTCCTCGAGGGCAAGCGTCTCCCCGGCCTGGAGGTCCTCGGATGGTCCTGAAGCGCACCCCGCTCATCGCGGGCAACTGGAAGATGAACCTCGACCACCTGCAGGCGATCGCCTTCGTGCAGAAGCTCGCCTGGTCGCTCAGCGATGCGAAGCACGACTTCAGTACCGTCGAGGTCGCGATCTTCCCGCCGTTCACCGACCTCCGCTCGGTGCAGACGCTCGTCTCGGCCGACAAGCTCGAGATCGCGTACGGCGGCCAGGATGTCTCGGCGCACGACTCCGGCGCCTACACCGGCGAGATCTCGGGCCAGTTCCTCTCACAGCTCGACTGCGGTTACGTCATCGTCGGGCACTCCGAACGGCGCACGCTGCACGGCGAGACCGACGAGGATGTCGCGGCGAAGGTCAAAGCGGCGATCAAGCACGGCCTCGTGCCGATCATCTGCGTCGGCGAGACCGCCGACGACCTCGAGAAGCACGGGCAGAGCGCCGTTCCGGTGGCTCAGTTGAAGGTGGCCCTCGAGGGTCTGAAGGCGGACGCCGATGTCGTGGTCGCCTACGAGCCGGTGTGGGCCATCGGTTCGGGGCAGGCGGCGACGCCCGAGCAGGCCGAGACCGTCGGTGCGGCCCTGCGCGCGGTCGTGGCCGAGAGCCTCAGCGCCGACGCGGCGGCCGCGACGCGCATCCTCTACGGCGGATCGGTGAATTCGGGCAACATCGCGGGCTTCATGCGCGAGCCGAACGTCGACGGCGCGCTGGTGGGCGGAGCGAGCCTCGACATCGCCGAGTTCGCCGCGATCGTGCGCTACCAGAAGCACGTCGGCGTCTGAAAATCCGGCCACGGGTTATACTTACCTGTGGTCTCGGGGGAGCGATCCGGCTCTCCCGCGTGTGAAAGGCAAGTAGTGCAAATCCTTCAGGTCATCCTCCAGGTGGTTCTCGGCATCACGAGCCTGCTGCTGACCCTTCTCATCCTTCTGCACAAGGGCCGCGGTGGCGGTCTCTCCGACATGTTCGGAGGCGGCGTCACCTCGAACCTCGGCGCCTCGGGGGTCGCCGAGCGCAACCTCAACCGCATCACCGTCATCCTGGGCTTGGTCTGGGTCGGAAGCATCGTCGTGCTCGGCCTCATCACCAAGTTCGAATCAGGCATTTAGGAGCACAGAACATGGCATCAGGAGGTAGCGCGATCCGAGGATCGCGCGTGGGCGCGGGCCCGATGGGCGAACAGGATCGCGGGTTCCATGCGGAGCGCATCCAGGTCTCCTACTGGGACGCCCTGGGCAACGAGACCGTTCGCTACTTCGCGGCCAACCTGCCCGACGAGGAGATCCCCGAGACCATCGACTGCCCCACCTCGGGGCTGCCGGCCGGTCGCGACAAAGAGAACCCGCCGTCGGTGGCGAAGCTCGAGCCCTACAAGACCCACCTCGCCTACGTGAAAGAGCGCCGCACCGAGAAAGAGGCCGAGCAGCTTCTCGAAGACGCCCTCCAGCAGTTGCGCGAGCGCCGCGGCACGGTCAACTCGAAGTAGCGCCCGCCGTCGATCAGATTCGTCTGAAACCAGAAAGGGAGCCTCACAATGACGTGGGGCTCCCTTTCTGCTGTCACGGCAGCTCTCAGCGCAGCGATAGTCAGTACGACGGCGCGATGAGCGACTGCGGCACCTCGGCCGCCGCCTCGCGGTCGACGAAGAACACGGTGCGCTTGCGCCCCTCGGCTCCCGCGACCGGCACCTCGTCGATGCTCGCGCCCGCGAGGGCCAGCCCCAGCGCGGAGGCCTTGTCGGCACCCGCGAGCACCATCCAGATGCGGTCGGCCGACTGGATGACGGGCAGCGTCAGCGTCAGGCGCAGGGGAGGAGGCTTGGGCGAGTTGCGCACCGGCACGACGGTCGCGTCAGTGATGCGGATCTCATCGTGTCCGGGGAACAGCGAGGCGATGTGGCCGTCGGGGCCGACCCCGAGGAACATGATGTCGAAGCGCGGGTAGTCCGCGCCATCCGGTGCCGCCTCGGCCAGCTCGCGGGCGTAGCTGCGAGCGGCCTCGTCGATGTCGGCGATCTCGTCTGACGCCGGAAAGGCGTGCACCCGCGACTCGTCGACCGGGATGTGGTCGAGCAGCGCCTCGCGCGCCTGCAGGTCGTTGCGGTCGGGGTCGCCCTTCGGCACGAACCGCTCGTCGCCCCACCAGAAGTTGATGCGCGACCAGTCGATGGTGTCGGATGCCGGTGACGCCTTGATCGCCGCGAGCACCGCGCTCCCCATGGTGCCACCGGTCAACACGATGTTGGCCTCCTCGAACTCGTCGAGGATGTCGATCACCTTCGTGATGAACCGGGCGGCGACGGAGCCGGCCAGCGACTCCTTGTCGGGGTGGACGAGAACACGGCGATCAGTTGTCATAGGGCTACACCTTCACTCGTCACGCTGCGTCGCCAGCGAGGCCTTCGTTCTTCTCCAGCAATTCGACCAGACCTTGGGAGATGACTTCACCATACAGGTCATCAGGGTCGAGCCGACGCAGCTCCTCCGCCAGGCAATCGCGCAGGTTGCGGCGGGGCAGCGAGAGGTCGTGGGTGGGCTGATTCGGCTGGCTCAACCGCGCCACGTTGGGCACCTCGCGCACCAGTTCGATCGGTCCGCTCTCCCGGGTGAGAATCACGCCGTGGATGCCGCTCGAGCCGTTCGCGCGCGGCGAGAGGCCGTATTGCACCGGCACCTTGAGCTGGTGCCGCAACCACGCCGCCAGCAGCAGCGTCGAGGGGGAGTCGGATGCCCCGGAGACCTCGATCGCGGTGACCGGCTCGTAGGGCGGCTGGTCGAGCACGGCGGCGAGCTGCGCCCGCCACAGGGTGAGCCGCGTCCACGCGAAGTCGGTGTCGCCCGGGGCGTACGACTTCGAGCGGCTGAGCAGCGCCTCATAGGGGTTGAGCTGGTTCGACGAGTCGGTGATGCGCCGGGTGGCGATGCGGCCGAGGCTCGAGCTGGAGACGTCCTCCGGCGCCGTTCCCGGCCACCACACCACCACGGGGGCGTCGGAGAGCAGCAGGCCGGTGACCAGGCTCTCGTCGTCGCTCGCGGCGGCACCGTAGGCGCGCAGCACGATGACCTCGCTCGCTCCGGCGTCGCCGCCGACACGGATCTGGGCGTCGAGGCGCGCACCGCGGCCGGTGTTCATGCCGTCGTTCTCGTGGTCGGTCGAGACCACGATCACACGCATCGGATGCTCGCGCGAGGCGTCGTTCGCCGCCTCGATCGCGTCTTCTTCTTCACCGAGGGTGGTGACGATCACGAGGGTCAGCACGCGACCGAGGGCCACGGCGCCGCCCTCCTCGCGGATCTTCACGAGCGACTTCGAGATCTTGCTCGTGTTGGTGTCAGGCAGGTCGACGATCACGGGCGTCTCCAGGTTCTTCCGTCGCGGGCCAGGAGTTCGTCAGCCGAACTCGGCCCCCAGGTTCCGGGGCGGTACTGCTCGGGCTGACCCAGCGTGGTCCAGTACTCTTCGATCGGGTCGAGGATCTTCCACGACAACTCGACCTCTTTCTGACGCGGGAACAGCGGCGGGTCGCCGAGCAGCACGTCGAGGATGAGTCGCTCGTAGGCTTCAGGGCTCGCTTCGGTGAAGGCGTGCCCGTAGCCGAAGTCCATGGTGACGTCGCGCACCTGCACGCCGGCACCCGGCACCTTCGAGCCGAAGCGGATGGTCACACCCTCGTCGGGCTGCACCCGGATGACCAGGGCGTTCTGCCCGAGCTCCGAGGTCTGGCTCTCGGCGAAGAGATACTGCGGTGCGCGCTTGAACACAACCGCGATCTCGGTGACCCGGCGACCGAGGCGTTTGCCGGCCCGCAGATAGAACGGCACGCCCGACCAGCGGCGGGTGCCCACGTCGAGACGCACCGCGGCGTAGGTCTCGGTGGTCGACTCCGGGTTCATGCCGTCTTCCTCGAGGAAGCCGAGAACCTTCTCGCCGCCCTGCCAGCCGCCCGAGTACTGACCTCGCGCGGTCACGGTGCTGAGGTCGTCGGGCAGCTTGACGGCCGCGAGCACCTTCTCCTTCTCGGCCCGCAGGTCTGCGGCGTCGAACGAGATCGGCTCCTCCATGGCCGTGAGGGCCATGAGCTGCAGCAGGTGGTTCTGGATGACGTCGCGCGCCGCGCCGATTCCGTCGTAGTAGCCGGCTCGGCCGCCCACCCCGATGTCTTCGGCCATCGTGATCTGCACGTGATCGACGTAGTTGGCGTTCCAGATGGGCTCGTAGAGCTGGTTGGCGAAGCGGAGGGCCAGGATGTTCTGAACCGTCTCCTTGCCGAGGTAGTGGTCGATGCGGAACACCGAGTCGGGCGGGAAGACCGACTCCACGACCTCGTTGAGCTCGATGGCGGTCTTCAGGTCGCTGCCGAACGGCTTCTCGATCACGACCCGACGCCAGTGGTCGTCGCTCTGATCGGCCAGGCCCGAACGACGCAGCTGCTCGGTGACGAGCGGGAACGCCTTCGGCGGGATCGAGAGGTAGAACGCGTAGTTGCCCATGGTGCCGCGATCGCGGTCGAGCTCGTCGATCGTCGTCTTCAGCTGCTCGAACGCCGCCTCGTCGTCGAACTCGCCCGAGACGAAGCGGATGCCCTCGGAGAGCTGACGCCAGACGTCTTCATCGAAGGGGGTGCGGGAATGCTCCTTGACGGAGTCGTGCACCACCCGCTCGAAGTCCTGGTCTTCCCAGTCGCGCCGGGCGAAGCCGACGAGCGAGAATCCAGGTGGCAGAAGGCCGCGGCTGGCGAGGTCGTAGACCGCCGGCATCAGCTTCTTGCGGGACAGGTCGCCGGTCACCCCGAAGATCACGAGGCCCGACGGCCCCGCGATCCGGTTCAGACGGCGGTCGGTCGGCAGCCTGAGCGGGTTGTACTCCGGCGTTATCTCAACGGGAGGCATTGGACTCCTAGGGGGTGAGGTGCCGATCAGCGCAGGGCGCTGAACAGCGTCGGCACGTCGTTTGCGGCGTCGGTCAGATTGAGTCGGAGAACGGGTCGCCCGTGCTCCGCGAGCACACCGGCGTCGCCGGCGGCCTGCGCTTGGATGAGCTGCCCGAAGGTGAAGGGGCGGTCGGGAATGGCGAGGTCGTCGACCGTGTCGGCCGTGATCTGCAGGAACACTCCCGTCGCGGGGCCGCCCTTGTGGTACTGCCCGGTCGAGTGCAGGAACCGCGGACCCCAGCCGAAGGTCACCGGACGACCCGATCGCGCCGCGAGCAGGTCGCGGAGGTCGGCGAGCTCGGGCAGGGCCAGGCGGTCGACATAGGCCATGACCGCGACGTAGCCGTCGGCGGGCAGCTGCGCGAGCAGGGCGTCGACCGCTCCGGCCAGCGTGCCGGCGGCCGAGACGACGTCGGCGGTTCCGCGCACCTCGATGCCGCCCTCGACGAACGAGGGAGCGACGGGCTCGGGGCGGTCGTCGAGCAGGCCCCGGGCGGCGGCCTTCGCCGACTCCACGTCGGGCTGGTCGAAGGGGTCGATGCCGAGCAGGCGGCCGGCCACGGCGATGGCGTACTCCCAGGTGAGGATGAGTGCGCCCAGCGAGCCGCTGATCAGCACCTCGCCCGGGTGGCGCTCACGCAGGTGGAACGCACCCGCATCGCCGACGAGTCGCACGATCTGCACGTCGGGCAGGTTCTCGGTGAGCTCGGGCGACTCGAGGTCGAGCACCACCGGCAGCAGGCCCTTGCCGCTCTTGCCGGTCGACTCGGCGATCAGCTGTTCGGCCCAGTCGGCGAACCCGACGACGTGGGTGCCGTCGGAGACGATGCCCGTCTTGTCGCGCAACGGCTGGGTGCCGGCGAGAGCAGCGCCCAGGATGAGTCCGACGTTGTCGGCGCCGTCTTCGGCCAGGTTGAGCGAGAACGCGTCGGCCTCGTCGAGCAGCTCGCCGATGTCCGCACCCGCGAGCCCCGAGGGCACGAGACCGAAGGCGGTGAGGGCCGAGTAGCGGCCGCCCACGTTCGGATCGGCCAGGAACACGCGGTAGCCGGCATCCGTCGCCAGCTTCTGCAACGGCGAACCCGGGTCGGTCACGATCACGATGCGCTCGGCCGGGTCGATGCCCGCCGCGCGGAAGGCGCTCTCGTAGGCGCGACGCTGGCTGTCGGTCTCGAGCGTGCCGCCCGACTTCGACGAGGCGATGAGCACCGTGGTCTCGAGCCGGTCGGCGAGGGCCGAGCGGATCTGCTCTGGCGCCGTGGAGTCGAGGATGGTCAGCTCGACGCCCAGCGTCTTCGTGATCACCTCGGGTGCGAGCGACGAACCGCCCATGCCGGCCAGCACGAAGTTGTCGATTCCCGACTCGACGAACAGCGCGCGCAGGTCGGCGATCTGCTGCACGAGGGGCCGCGAGATCGCGACCGCCTCGGTCCAGCCCAGTCGCTTCGAGGCCTCGGCCTCGGCGTCAGCGCCCCAGAGTGCGGGGTCTTGCGCCGTGATGCCCGAGGCCACCAGGTCGGCGACCAGTTGAGGAACGTGCCTTTCGACCGCCGCCTTGGCGTCGCCCGAGACGTGGATCGAAACGGTCATTTCGCTTCTTCGAGCGCCGCGGTGACGGTGTCGAGGAGTTCGTTCCAGGAGACGATGAACTTCTCGACGCCCTCTTTCTCGAGCAGCTCGGTGACCTCGGCGTAGGAGATGCCGAGGGCTCCGATGGCGTCGAGCACCTTGTTGGCCTCGAGGTAGGAGCCGTCGATGGTGTTGCCGCGGATCTTGCCGTGGTCGAACGTGGCGTCGAGGGTCTTCTCGGGCATCGTGTTGACGACCTCGGGGGCGGCCAGCTCGACCACGTAGGTGGTGTCGGGCACGCTCGGGTCTTTCACGCCGGTCGAGGCCCAGAGCGGGCGCTGCTTGTTGGCGCCGACGCCCTGGAGGTACTTCGCGCGCTCGGTGTCGAAGGCCTGCTCGTAGACCTCGTAGGCCAGCTGGGCGTTCGCCACGCCCGCCTTGCTCTTCAGCGCGAGGGCCTCGTCGGTGCCGATGGCCACGAGGCGCTTGTCGATCTCGGTGTCGACGCGCGACACGAAGAACGAGGCGACGGAGTGGATCTTCGACAGATCGAGGCCGGCCTCCTTGGCCTTCTCGAGGCCGGTGAGGTAGGCGTTGATGACGTCGCGGTAGCGCTCGAGCGAGAAGATCAGCGTCACGTTCACCGAGATGCCGGCGGCGATGGTCTCGGTGATGGCCTCGAGGCCCTCGACCGTCGCGGGGATCTTGATCAGCACGTTCTCGCGGTCGACCTTGGCGTAGAGCGCCTTGGCCTGCTCGATCGTGCCCTGCGCGTCGTGCGCGAGGCCGGGCTCGACCTCGATCGAGACGCGGCCGTCGAAACCGGCCGTCGCGTCGTAGATCGGCTTGAAGATGTCGCTGGCGGCAGCGACGTCGTCGGTGGTGATCTCGAACACGGCGGTCGTGACATCCGTGTTCGCCTTGGCGAGCACCGAGACCTGCTCGGCGTAGCTCTCGCCCTTGGCGAGGGCGGCGGCGAAGATGGTCGGGTTGGTGGTGACGCCGACGACGTTCTTCTCGTCGATCAGCTTCTGCAAGCCGCCGGACGAGATGCGCTCGCGCGACAGGTCGTCGAGCCAGATGCTGACGCCGACGTCGGAGAGCTGCTGGGTGGGAGTTGATTCAGTCATTTCAGTCTTCTATCTCTTGTATGCCGGGCGCGTTTGGGTCGACGACTCAGAGGGCGGCCAGCGACGTCTTCGCGGCTTCGACGGCGGCTTCGGTCGTGATGCCGAACTCGCGGAACAGGGTCTTGTAGTCGGCCGAGGCGCCGAAGTGCTCGATCGACACGCTGCGACCGGCGTCGCCGACGTACCGGCGCCAGCCCATGGCGATCCCGGCCTCGATCGACACGCGGGCCTTCACGGCTGCCGGCAGCACCGACTCCTTGTATTCGTCGGTCTGCTCCTCGAACCATTCCAGGCTCGGGGCCGATACCACGCGGGCATTGATGCCTTCTTCTTTCAGGATGGCTCGCGCTTCGACGGCGAGCTGCACCTCGGAACCGGTGGCGATGAAGATCACGTCGGGGGTTCCGTTGGGTGCTTCTGCGAGAACGTAGGCGCCCTTCGAAACATTCCGGGCCGACGCGAACACCTCACCGGATGCCTCGCCGTCGCCGCGCTCGAACACCGGGATGTTCTGACGGGTCAACGCGATGCCGGCCGGGTTGTGGTGACGGCCGAGAATCGTGAGCCAGGCCTGAGCGACCTCGTTGGCGTCGGCTGGACGCACGACGTCGAGCCCCGGGATGGCCCGCAGCGCGGTGAGCTGCTCGACCGGCTGGTGGGTGGGGCCGTCTTCACCGAGGGCGACGGAGTCATGGGTCCAGACGAAGACCGAGGGAACCTTCATCAGGGCGGCCAGACGCACCGCCGGGCGCATGTAGTCGCTGAAGATGAGGAAGGTGCCGCCGAACGGGCGGGTCTTGCCGTGCAGCACGATGCCGTTCAGGATGGCGCCCATCGCGTGCTCGCGGATGCCGAAGTGCAGCACGCGACCGTAGGGGTTGCCCGACCACTCGTGCGTGGAGTGCTCGGTGGGCACGAACGACGCGGCCGACTCGATGGTGGTGTTGTTCGACTCGGCGAGGTCGGCCGAGCCGCCCCAGAACTCGGGCAGCACGGGGGCGAGGGCGTTGATGACCTTGCCCGAGGCGGCGCGGGTCGAGACGTCTTTGCCGGCCTCGAACACGGGCACCGACGACTCGAGGTCGTCTGGCAGCTCGCCGGCCTCGAGCCGGTCGAGCAGCGCCTTGCGCTCGGGGTTGGCCTCGGCCCAGGCGTCGAAGCCCTTCTGCCACTCGGCGCGCAGCTCGGCGCCGCGCGCGACGGCGCCGCGGGTGTGCTCGAGCACGTCGGCGTCGACCTCGAAGGTCTTCTCGGGGTCGAAGCCGAGAACCTCCTTGAGACCCTTTATCTCGTCGGCGCCGAGAGCCGATCCGTGGATCTTGCCGGTGTTCTGCTTCTTCGGGCTCGGCCACCCGATGATGGTCTTGAGGATGATGAGCGACGGCTTGCTCGTCTCGGCCTTGGCGGCCTCGATCGCGTCGTTGAGGGCCTGCACGTCTTCGACGTAGAGACCGGTCTTCTTCCAGTCGACCACCTGCACCTGCCAGTGGTAGGCCTCGTAGCGGGCCTTCACGTCTTCGGTGAAGGCGATGTTGGTGTCGTCTTCGATCGAGATCTGGTTGGAGTCGTAGATGGCGATCAGGTTGCCGAGCTGCTGGTGGCCGGCGAGGGAGGAGGCCTCGCTCGTGATGCCCTCTTCGAGGTCGCCGTCGCCCGCGATCACGTAGATGTGGTGGTCGAACGGGCTGGTGCCGGCATCCGCGTCGGGGTCGAACAGGCCGCGCTCGAAACGCTGGGCATAGGCGAAGCCGACGGCCGACGAGAGGCCCTGGCCGAGCGGGCCGGTGGTGATCTCGACGCCGTCGGTGTGGCCGTACTCCGGGTGGCCGGGCGTCAGCGAACCCCAGGTGCGGAGCGCCTTGAGGTCGTCGAGCTCGAGGCCGTAACCGCCGAGGTAGAGCTGGATGTACTGGGTGAGCGACGAGTGGCCGACCGAGAGGATGAAGCGGTCGCGGCCGAGCCAGTGCTGGTCGGTGGGGTCTTTGCGCATGACCTTCTGGAAGAGCAGGTAAGCGGCGGGGGCCAGGCTGATCGCGGTGCCCGGATGCCCGTTTCCGACTTTCTCGACGGCGTCTGCCGCGAGGATCTTCACTGTCTTCACTGCTTTGTCGTCAATGGGTTCCCATTGGAGTGTCGCCACGAGGTATATGACCCTTCTCGATTGCGGTCCGTGAGCACGGAATCGTCCTCATCAATCATATCGACGCCGCAAGGGACGCCGGTCGCCATCGCCTAGACTTACGTCGGGGATTGACAAGCGGGACAGGTTAGAGGAGCGATGGACGTGGTGGTTGACGGCCTGGTGGAGCATCGGCGAATCAGCCCGCTCGACAAGGTCAAGGCGTACTTCGCCCTCACCAAACCGCGGGTGATCGAGCTTCTGCTCGTCACCACCGTGCCGGTGATGATCCTGGCGCAGGGCGGCATCCCGAACCTCTGGCTCGTGTTCGCCACCCTCATCGGCGGTGCGCTGAGCGCCGGGAGCGCGGGCGCGTTCAACTGCTACTTCGACCGCGACATCGACCGGCTGATGCACCGCACGTCGCAGCGGCCGCTCGTGACCGGCGTGCTGAGCGACCGCGAGGCGCTGGTGTTCGCCTGGACCATCGGCGTGATCTCGATCGCCTGGCTGGCCGTGTTCACCAACCTGCTGGCGGCCTCGCTCTCGCTCGTCGCCATCCTCATCTACGTGCTGCTCTACACGCTCGTGCTGAAGCGCCGCACCCCGCAGAACATCGTCTGGGGCGGCACCGCCGGCTGCATGCCGGTGCTGATCGGCTGGGCGGCCGTCACGAACTCGCTGTCGTGGGAGGCGCTGATCCTGTTCGGCATCATCTTCCTCTGGACGCCGCCGCACTACTGGCCACTGTCGATGAAGTACCGCGCCGACTACAAGACCGCCGGCGTGCCGATGCTCGCCGTGGTGCGCGGCCGCGTGGTCGTGGGCCTGCAGATCGTGCTCTACGCCTGGGCGATGGTGGCCTGCTCGCTGCTGCTCATCCCGGTGGGCCACATGGGTCTCATCTACTCGGCGACCGCGGTGATCGCCGGCGCCTGGTTCCTCTACGAGTCGCACCGGCTCTACAGCCGCTCCATCCGCGACCTCGAGATCAAGCCGATGCGCGTGTTCCACGGCTCGATCACCTACCTCACGCTGATCTTCCTCGCGGTCGCGATCGACCCCCTGCTGCCGTTCCTCCAGGTCTGACGCCGTGAAGACACCACTCGGCTGGGCCGCCGACCGCTGGACCCTGACGCCCCGAGCCCTGCGCTGGGGCACCACGGCGGCGCTCGTCGTGAGCATCCTGATCATCGTCACCGGCGGCGTCGTGCGGGTGACGGGCTCGGGGCTCGGCTGCCCCACCTGGCCGACCTGCGACGGCACGTCGATCACCACCACCCCCGAGCTCGGCCTGCACGGCTTCATCGAGTTCGCGAACCGGGCGCTCACCGGCGTCCTGATCCTCGCGGTCGGCTGGGCCATCGTGGCCGCCCGGCTGCAGAAGCCGCGCGAGCGCAGCATGACCCGCCTGGCCTGGTCGCAGTTCTGGCTCGTGGTCGCGAACGCGATCGCCGGGGGAGTGACGGTGCGCACCGACCTCAACCCGTGGGTGGTCGCGATGCACTTCTTGATGGCGGTCGCGCTGCTCACCACGACGACGCTCACCTGGCACCGTGCCCACCGCGGCCAGTCGGCGGCCGTGGCGTTCCCGCGCTTCATCGGGCCGCTCGCGTGGGCGCTCGTGGCGCTCACCGCCGTGCTCATCATCGCGGGCACGCTCGTCACCGGCACCGGACCGCACGCGGGCGACCCCGCCGACGTTCCGCGCATGCCGTTCCACTGGGAGGGCGTCACCGTTCTGCACGGGGTACTCGGCGCCTCGACCCTCGTACTGGGTGTCGTGCTCTACCTCGCACTGCTGCGGGTGCCCGGCGCCAACCTGGCCCGCCGCCGCGCCGCCACCTTCGTGGCCGTGGTGATCGTTCAGGCCGGCATCGGTCTCGCCCAGTCGCTGCTCGGTCTGCCCGAGTGGCTCGTGGTGCTGCATCTGCTCGGCTCGGCCCTGGTCTGGGTGGGCGTGCTCCGGGTGCTGCTCGACGTGCATCCGAAGCTCTTCGCCCCCGCCGCGCCCACGACGTATACAATGAAGACCGAGGAACACGCTCTTAACGCGTGAACCACTCGTCCGCCGAATCCCGAACGGCACGGCTCCTGCCCGTGAGTGCACCGGGACATCATGACGGGCAACACACAATCCGCCCAGAGTCTCGGTTCGGCAGATAGATCGCTGCGACTATGGAATGACGGAGACCTCCAGCAGGTTGTCAGCAGTAGGGAAGGGAGTCAGTCATGACCGACGTACTCATCGACCGACCGGAACTCGAGAACCTGGGGGTGTACGAGTTCGGCTGGTCCGACTCGGATGCCGCCGGTGCCAGCGCGAAACGCGGCATCAACGAAGCGGTCGTGACCAACATCTCGGCGCTCAAGAGCGAACCCGAATGGATGCTGAAGAACCGTCTGAAAGCCCTTCAGATCTTCGGCCGCAAGCCCATGCCGACGTGGGGCGCCGACCTCTCGGGCATCGACTTCGACAACATCAAATACTTCGTGCGCTCCACGGAGAAGCAGGCCACCACGTGGGACGACCTGCCCGACGACATCAAGAACACCTACGAGAAGCTCGGCATCCCCGAGGCGGAGCGTCAGCGCCTCGTCTCCGGCGTGGCCGCGCAGTACGAGTCGGAGGTGGTCTACCACCAGATCCGAGAAGACCTCGAGGCGCAGGGCGTCATCTTCATGGACACCGACACCGCGCTCCGCGAGCACCCCGAGTTCTTCACCGAGTACTTCGGCACCGTCATCCCCTCGGGCGACAACAAGTTCGCCGCGCTCAACACGGCCGTCTGGTCGGGCGGCTCGTTCGTCTACGTACCGAAGGGCGTGCACGTCGAGATTCCGTTGCAGGCCTACTTCCGCATCAACACCGAGAACATGGGCCAGTTCGAGCGCACGCTGATCATCGCCGACGAGGGCTCGTACGTGCACTACATCGAGGGCTGCACCGCCCCGATCTACAAGAGCGACTCGCTGCACTCGGCCGTGGTCGAGATCATCGTGAAGAAGAACGCCCGCGTTCGCTACACGACCATCCAGAACTGGTCGAACAACGTCTACAACCTCGTCACCAAGCGCGCGATCGCGCACGAGGGCGCGACGATGGAGTGGATCGACGGCAACATCGGCTCCAAGGTCACCATGAAGTACCCGTCGATCTACCTCGTGGGCGAGCACGCCAAGGGCGAGACGCTGTCGGTGGCCTTCGCCGGCCCGGGCCAGCACCAAGACGCCGGCGCCAAGATGATCCACATGGCGCCCTACACGCAGTCGTCGATCGTCTCGAAGTCGATCGCCCGTGGCGGTGGCCGAGCCGGTTATCGCGGCGAGGTGCGAATGTCGGAGAACGCGCACCACTCGGCGAACACCGTGCGCTGCGACGCGCTGCTGGTCGACACCATCTCGCGGTCGGACACCTACCCGGCCATCGACATCCGGGTCGACGACGTTCAGCTCGGGCACGAGGCCACGGTCTCGAAGGTGTCGGAGGAGCAGCTGTTCTACCTGATGTCGCGCGGTCTTCCCGAAGACGAGGCGATGGCGATGATCGTGCGCGGTTTCATCGAGCCGATCGCCCGTGAACTGCCGATGGAATACGCACTCGAACTCAACAAGCTCATCGAGATGGGCATGGAAGGCTCCGTAGGCTAAATGGCCGCCGACACCACAGCAACAGCTCCCGCTCCCGCCCCCGGCATAACCGAGGTCGCCGACCGCCAGACGGCCTTCGTGCCGGTGCAGACCCGCTCGGGCCGGTTCACCTCGACGTCGGTCGACGACTTCGAGGCCGTCACCGGTCTCGAGTTCGAGTGGAAGTTCGCCCCGCTCGCCCGGGTCAAGCACCTCACCGAGGCCGCGCTCGACGGGTCGCCCGTCGAGGTTCACTCGGCCGAGGTCGAGGGCGCCACGGTGGGGTGGATCGATCGGGCGGATGCCCGGATCGGCTCCGCCGGCACGCCCGAGGAGCGGGCGTCGGCGAACGCCTGGTCGAGTTTCGAGAAGGCGCTGCACATCCGGGTGACGGGCGAGGAGGCATCCGAGGTCGTGGTGCGTCGTGACTCGTTCGGCGAGGCCGCACGCTCGGCCCACGTCGTGATCGAGGCCGCGCCGAACAGCCGCGGCACCGTCATTCTCGAGCAGACCGGCGAGGCGAACCTCTCCGAGAACGTCGAGATCGTCGTGGGGGAGGGCGCTCAGCTCACCGTCGTGACCGTGCAGGAGTGGGACGACTCGGCCCGCCACCTCTCGAGCCATTTCGCCACCATCGGCCGCGACGCCAACCTGCGGCACGTGATCGTGTCGCTCGGCGGCGAGGTCGTGCGCGTCAACCCCGCGTTCCACCTCGTGGAGCAGGGCGCGAGCGTCGACTCGTTCGGCCTCTACTTCGCCGATGCGGGCCAGTACTTCGAGCAGCGCCCCTACATCGACCACGTCGCCGCCAACACGCGCAGCCGGGTCAATTACAAGGGCGCGCTGCAGGGCAAGGGTGCGCACACGGTCTGGGTGGGCGACGTGCTCATCGGCCCGCACGCCGACGGCACTGACAGCTACGAACAGAACCGCAACCTCGTGCTGAGCGAGGGCACCCGGGCCGACAGCATCCCGAACCTCGAGATCGAGACCGGCAACATCGTCGGTGCCGGCCACGCCTCGTCGACCGGCCGGTTCGACGACGAGCAGCTGTTCTACCTGCAGTCGCGTGGCATCAGCGAAGAAGAGGCGCGCCGACTCGTGGTGCGCGGCTTCCTCGCCGAGATCATCTCGCAGATCGGCTCGGCGTCGCTCGAGACCCGTCTGGGCGAGGCGATCGAAGCCGAGCTCCTGCGCGCCCAGGCAGGGGAGTAGCCCGTGGCCGAGAAGGTCTGTGCGGTCGACGACGTGCCGGTGAACCAAGCCGTGCGCGTGGTCGTCGGGGGAGTGCCGATCGCCGTCGTCAAAGACTCGGCGGGCGACATCCATGCCATCGGCGACACCTGCACCCACGGCGACATCTCGCTGGCGGAGGGTTTCGTCGAAGACGCTCCCTCTGCCTCCGGCGTGGGGCCCACCCTCGAGTGCTGGGCGCATGGCTCCAAGTTCTCGCTCGAGACCGGCAAGCCGCTGACGCTGCCGGCCTACGAGCCCGTTCCCGTGTTCGAGATCCAGGTGATCGACGGGGACATCTACATCGACCCAACCGTGACGAAAGAGATTGATTAGCATGTCCGTTCTGAAGATCGAAGACCTCCAGGTGAGCGTCGAGACCGAGCAGGGAACGAAGCAGATCCTGCGCGGCGTCGACCTCACCGTCGGCGAGGGCGAGACCCACGCGATCATGGGCCCCAACGGCTCGGGCAAGTCGACGCTCGCCTACGCGATCGCCGGGCACCCGAAGTACCACGTCGAGGGCGGCTCGGTCACGCTCGACGGCGTCGAGATGCTCGACAAGACGGTCGACGAGCGCGCCCGTGCGGGTCTGTTCCTCGCGATGCAGTACCCGGTCGAGATCCCGGGCGTCTCGGTGTCGAACTTCCTGCGCACCGCGAAGACCGCGATCGACGGCGAGGCTCCCGCCATCCGCGGGTGGATCAAAGACCTCGACTCCTCGATGACCGCGCTGCGCATGGACAAGTCGTTCCGTGAGCGCAACGTCAACGAGGGCTTCTCGGGCGGCGAGAAGAAGCGCAACGAGATCTTGCAGCTCGAACTTCTGAAGCCGAAGTTCGCCGTGCTCGACGAGACCGACTCCGGTCTCGACGTCGACGCGCTCAAGATCGTCTCCGAGGGCGTCAACCGCGCCAAAGAGAACACGGGGCTCGGCATCCTGCTGATCACCCACTACAACCGCATCCTGCGTTACGTGAAGCCCGACTTCGTGCACGTCTTCGTCGCCGGCCGCGTGGCCGAGCAGGGCGGTCCCGAACTCGCTGTGCGACTCGAGAACGAGGGATACGATCGATTTCTCGAGTCCTCGAACGTAGGATAACGATATGGTCACGACCCTAGAACCCCAACTCTTCGACCAGGTCGAAGAGGCGCTCAAAGACGTGATGGACCCCGAGCTCGGCGTGAACATCGTCGACCTGGGCCTCATCTACGATCTCGGCTGGGACGCAGAGCAAGACGCCCTCGTCATCAGCATGACCCTCACCTCGGCCGGCTGCCCGCTCACCGACGTGCTCGAGGAGCAGACCGCCGAGGCGCTCGACGGCATCGTCGAGCAGTTCCGCATCAACTGGGTGTGGATGCCGCCGTGGGGCCCCGACAAGATCACCGACGACGGCCGCGACATGATGCGCGCTCTGGGCTTCTCGATCTAGCCGCCTCGCCGCTCTCCCGCGGACTTCACCCAAACGTCGCGGCAACCTCCCCGAATACGGGGTGTGGTTGCCGCGACGTTTGCGTTTCTCCGCGCGGCGGCTTCTCCTCCACACGCAGAGCTCCGGATGCCGCATCCCACCGATGCCGGCCGGCGGGCGCGCCGACGCGCTCCCGGTGGCATCCTCGCCCCATGTCCGATGTCGTCGAAACCGTCTTCCGTCTGGGCGGAGTCGCGTCGTGCGACGAGCTCAGGTCACACGGGCACTCGTTGCGCGATGTGGACCGCGAGGTGCGACGCGGTGCGGCAGAGCGGCTTCGGCGCGGCTGGGTCGCGCTGCCCGGCGCCCCTGCCGACGTCGTGGCCGCCGTCTCGGCGGGCGGGGTCGTCTCCTGCCTCTCGGCGCTTCGCCGGCACGCCGTCTGGACGGGTCTCGACGAACGGCTGCACGTGCGAGTTCCGCGCTTCGCCCACCTCGCGGGCGATGCCGAGCCGCTCGCGCTCACCTTCCATCGCTCGCTGCAACTGCGAGACGTCGTCCCCGCCCGCGGAGGAGTTGACTCGCTCGGCTGGAGCATCGCTCACGCGGTCTCGTGCCAGCAGCGGTCCGATGCGGTGGCTTCACTGGACTCCGTGCTCCACCGCGGCCTGATGTCACGCGCATCCCTCTCGCGGTTGCTCGCCCAGTTGCCGGCGACCTTCCGCGACTACCTGACGCTCTGCGATCCGCGGGCGGAATCGGGGGTGGAGACGCGGGCGCGACTCGGTCTTCGGGCCGTCAACATCCGGTGCCGGCCCCAGGTGCGCATCGACGGAGTCGGGCGGGTCGACCTGCTCGTGGGGGATCGGCTGGTGATCGAGGTCGACGGTGGCCGATGGCATTCCGGGCCCGACGCCGTGCGGGCCGACAAGGCGCGCGATCTGGCCGCCGCCGAGCGGGGGTACCTCGTGCTGAGGCTCACCTACGAGCAGGTCATGTTCGAGTGGCCCCGAGTGGTCGCGGTCATCCGGGGGATGGTCGCCCGTGGCGAGCACACCTGGTCGGCACGGCACCGCCGCGGGGGGCTCGTGTGCCTGTGACGCGCGGACAACGGCAAACGTCGCGGCAGCCGCCCGGAATACGAGGGCGGTTGCCGCGACGCTTGCTGAACTCCGCGGGGCGCGCCGGCGGCGGCCGGCGGCGGCGCGCCGCGGAGTTACTTCTTGAAGCGGTCGGTGAGCTTCCAGGCGAGGGGGATGACGCCGGCCGCGATCAGGGCCTTGATGATGCCGCCCACGATGAAGGGGTAGAGGCCCGCTTCGAGGGTCTGCGAGAAGGTGAGGCCGAGAGAGGCGGCGAGCCAGGGGAGGCCGACCGCGAAGGTGATGACCGTGCCGGCCATGAAGGAGGCGAAAGCGCCGACGACCCGGCGGTCCCAATTGCGCTGGGCGAGCCATCCGGTCAGCCCCGCGGCGATGATGAAGCCCACGATGTAACCACCCGTCGGGCCCGCGATGACCTGCCAGCCGGATGCCGCGTCGCTGAACCACGGCACGCCCACCACGCCGAGCAGGGCGTAGACGACCATCGCGACCGCACCGCGCAGCGCGCCGAGTGTGGAGCCCACGAGCAGCACGGCGAGCGTCTGACCCGTGATCGGCACCGGCCAGAGCGGGATGGCGACCTGGGCGAGCAGGCCGGTGAAGGCGGCACCGCCCGCGACCAGCATCACGTCGGTGAGCACGCTACGCGAGATGAGACGATCGGCCAGAGTGGGCCGGCCGGCGGCGAGGGACAGGGTTGACATGCAGTCTCCTTCGAGGATGCGGGATCGCCGTGCGATGCGCGACGATTGCGCGCACAGCGAGCAGCGGTCAGCCGCCCGTGTCCCTCGAAATATACTAGAAGACACCTCCCCCTCCCGCCTGTTGTGGAAACGCAACGAAAGAATTGGATATCCCTGTGCTCAGCGTTACAGACCTGGCGATCCGGGTCGGCGCACGAACCCTCATGGAGGACGTGTCCTTCCGTGTCGGCGACGGCGACAAAGTGGGCCTCGTGGGCCGCAACGGGGCGGGGAAGACCACCCTCACGAAGGTTCTCTCCGGCGAACTGCAACCCGCCGCGGGTTCGGTGCATCGCACCGGCGAGCTCGGCTACCTGCCGCAAGACCCTCGATCGGGCGACCCCGACGAGCTCGCGCGCACGCGCATCCTGAACGCCCGCGGTCTCGGCTCGCTGCTGGAGGGAATGCACCAGTCGTCGATGGACATGGCCTCGGATGACCCGAAGACCAGTGCCGCCGCCATGAAGAAGTACGGCAACCTCACCGAGCGCTTCGACGCCCTCGGCGGGTACGCCGCCGAAGCCGAGGCCGCGTCGATCGCGAGCAACCTGAGCCTTCCCGACCGCATCCTCGACCAGCAGCTGAAGACCCTGTCGGGTGGTCAGCGCCGCCGCATCGAACTAGCACGCATCCTGTTCTCCGACGCCGAGACGCTCATTCTCGACGAGCCCACCAACCACCTCGACGCCGACTCGGTGGTGTGGTTGCGCGAGTTCCTCAAGAGCTACAACGGCGGCTTCATCGTGATCAGCCACGACATCGAACTCGTGGGCGAGACCGTGAACCGCGTGTTCTACCTCGACGCCAACCGTCAGGTGATCGACGTCTACAACATGAACTGGCGCAACTACCTCAAGCAGCGCGAGGCCGACGAGGAGCGCCGCAAAAAGGAGCGCACCAACGTCGAGAAGAAGGCCACCCAGCTGCAGATGCAGGCCGCGCGCTTCGGCGCCAAGGCCTCGAAGGCCGCGGCCGCCCACCAGATGGTGGCTCGGGCCGAGAAGATGCTGTCGGGCCTCGAAGAGGTGCGCGCGGTCGACCGCGTGGCCAAGCTGCGCTTCCCGACCCCCGTCGCCTGCGGGCGCACGCCGCTGATGGCCTCCAACCTCTCGAAGAGCTACGGGTCGCTCGAGATCTTCGCCGCCGTCGACCTCGCGATCGACCGCGGGTCGAAGGTGGTCGTGCTCGGCCTCAACGGCGCCGGTAAGACGACGCTGCTGCGCATCCTGGGCGGGGTCGACACGCCCGACACCGGCCAGATCGAACCGGGTCACGGCCTGCGCATCGGCTACTACGCGCAGGAGCACGAGACCATCGACGTGAAGCGCTCGGTGCTCGAGAACATGGTGTCGGCGTCGCCGAACCTCACCGAGACCGAGGCCCGGCGCGTGCTGGGTTCGTTCCTCTTCACCGGCGACGATTCGCACAAGCCCGCCGGCGTGCTCTCGGGCGGTGAGAAGACCCGCCTCGCGCTCGCGATGATCGTGGTCTCAGGCGCGAACGTGCTGCTGCTCGACGAGCCGACGAACAACCTCGACCCGGCCAGTCGCGAGGAGATCCTGGACGCGCTAGCCCACTACGAGGGCGCGGTCGTGCTGGTCAGCCACGACGAGGGCGCTGTCGAGGCGCTCAACCCCGAGCGGGTGCTCATCCTGCCCGACGGCGTCGAAGACCACTGGAACAAGGACTACGCCGACCTGATCAGTCTGGCGTAGACCGGCTGTCGAGGATCTCGTCCTCGACCTGCGCGTCGGTTCGCTTGGCGAGCCGCTTGCGCTCGCGCTCGGCCGCGCGCTCCTGCTCTTCGGGGTCGTCTTCGTTCACCCGGCGGTACTCCTGGCGGATGATGTAGCCGAGGCCCACGAAGCCCAGCAGGCCGAAGCAGAACCACTGGAACGTGTAGGAGAGGTGGGCGCCCTCGTCGGGCGTCGGCTTCGCCACGGCGGTCGGGCGCTCCGCCGGCGCCGGATCCTCCGACGCGAGCAGACCGTAGGCGCTCGTATAGGTAGGCTGCCCGACCTGGTCGGCGATCACGGGCAGCTCGATGGTGGCGATCTGCCCGGCGACAGCGCCCCGGCTGTCGAGGTGCGGCTCGCCCGCCTTCAGCCGCGCCACCACCGAGACGGTGCCGGTCGGCGCGGCGGGGACGGCGTCGGGAACGTCCTGCTTCTGGCCGGTGGGCACCCAGCCGCGGTCGACCACGAAGACGTCGCCGTTCGCGAGCTGGAACGGCACCAGCACGTCGAACCCGACGTCGCCGCCGAGCGGGCGATTGCGCACGAGCACTTGATCGTCGGTGAGGTAGCGCCCGGTCATCGAGACCGTCAGCCACTCCTGCGACGGGTCATAGGCGTCGAGCTCGGGCAGCACGTCCGCGAGCGGAGTCGGCTCGGCGTCGAAGTTCGTCTCGACCCGGTTGATCTCGGCCACGGCTTCGTCGCGCCGGGCGAGTTGCCACATCGCAAGCAGCACGCAGACGATCGCGAACACCACGGTGAGGGCCAGATAGCCCGCCCAGCGCCGGCTGATGAGGAAGCGCCATCCGGTCATGCGGTCATCGCGCCGTTCTGGTCGCGCAGCGGGAGCACCTCGAGCGGAAAATCACGGGCGGCCAGGAACTCGCGCAGGAACCCGACGTGCTCGTCGCACGCCAGCCACACCTTGCGCCGCGACTCGTCGTGGATCTTCGGATTGCGCCACTCGATGCGCCAGACGGCCTCGCCGCGGCATCCGGCCCGGGAGCATTCTTCGGCGGCCGGCTCGATTCCGAGCGAGATCATGACCGCGGAGCGCCGGGGGCAGCGGGGGCATCCGGGGAGGGAGCATCGGGCCCGGCGGTGTCGGGCCCGAGACCCTGCGCCGGCATCGGGCTGCGGTAGACCTCGATGGCCGTCGGACGCTCGGCCTTGCTCACCCACGACGTGCCGACGTTGCCGAGCACCACGGCGAAATAGGGCAGCAGGATCGCGCCCGCCGCCACGATTGCGAGCCACCAGCCCTGCACGAACAGCATCAGCACGAGGCACACGATGCGGATGCCCATGGTGACCATGTACTTGATCATGCGCTTGCGCCGCTCGTCATCGGGTGACGGCGGAAGGCTCGTGAGCGACTGCGGCTGCTGCTTCATGGTTGCCCTAAGCCTACGCTTCGTCGACTGCTCCTAAGCTGGGGGAGCCAGACCGTCTCGAACACGTAAGGACCACCCGCCGTGACCACTCCCACCACCCCCCGAACCGTTCTCGTCACCGGCGGAAATCGCGGAATCGGCTACGCGATCGCCCAGGAGTTCGTGGCCCAGGGTCATCGCGTCGCGGTCACCGCGCGGTCAGGGTCCGGCCCCGAGGGTACGCTCACGGTGGTCGCCGACGTCACCGACGGCGCCTCCGTCGACGCCGCGTTCGACGAGGTCGAGCGCGAACTGGGCCCGGTCGAGGTCGTCGTGGCCAATGCCGGCATCACGCGCGACATGCTGCTGCTCCGGATGTCGGAAGACGACTTCACGGCCGTGATCGACACAAACCTGACCGGGTCGTTCCGGGTGGTGAAGCGGGCGTCGAAGGGCATGCTGAAGGCGCGCTTCGGCCGCATCGTGCTCATCTCGAGCGTCGTGGGCCTCTACGGATCACCCGGACAGGTGAACTACAGCGCGTCGAAGAGCGCCCTCGTGGGATTCGCGCGCTCGATCTCGCGAGAGCTCGGCGCCCGCAACATCACGGCCAACGTGGTGGCGCCCGGGTTCATCGAGACCGACATGACCGCCGAGCTGCCCGAGGCGCAGCAGGCCGAGTACAAGAAGAGCATTCCGGCGGCCCGCTACGGCACCGCCGAGGAGGTGGCCAAGGCGGTGGCCTGGCTCGCCTCCGACGACGCCGCCTACATCACCGGCGCGGTCATCCCCGTCGACGGCGGCCTCGGCATGGGCCACTGACCCCTGCCCCGCCCCTGTCCTCCGCCGAGTTGCGCCAAACTGCCCGAACGCGAGCGTTCTTAGGGCAGTTTGGCGCAACTCGGCGAAGGGGAGGCGGGGTCAGCCGCGGAGGCCCAGGAGGGGGAGGAGCTGGCTGAGGTCGCGCACGTCCATGGCGAGGTCGGCGTGCTGCCGCACCAGGGGGCGCGCGTCGAAGGCCACGGAGAGGCCGGCGACCTCCATCATGCGCAGGTCGTTGGCACCGTCGCCCACGGCGATCGTGTGCGCGGCCGGAACCCCCCGCTCGGCAGCCCACTCGAGCAGCGCGTCGGCCTTCGACTGCGGATCGACGATCGGCCCGCTGACCGTGCCGGTGAGCACGCCGTCGGCGACGCCGAGCCGGTTGGCCCGCCAGTAGTCGAGCCCGAGTCGCTCGGCGAGCGGGTCGAGGATCTCGTGGAAACCCCCCGACACCACGCCCACCACGCTGCCGGAGGCGTGCAGGCCCTCGATCATGCGAGGAACCCCGGCCGTCACCTCGATCTGGCCGCGCACGTCGGCGAAGACGTCGGCCGACAGGCCCTTCAGGGTGGCGACGCGCTCGCGCAGGCTCTCGGCGAAGTCGATCTCGCCACGCATCGCGCGCTCCGTGATCGCGGCGACCTCGGCGTGGCGCCCGGCGCAATCGCCCAGCATCTCGATGACCTCGTTCTCGATGAGGGTCGAGTCGACGTCGAGAACGACCAGAAAGCGCGCGCCACCGGCATCCGGAGCATCGGACGGCTGGCGCGCGGGCGTGGACTCGTGTGCCAGCACCGGATGCTTCATGGAACTACGCGAACTCCCTTACCCACGACCGTGATCCCCGTGTCGGTGACCGTGAAGCCCCGCTCCCGGTCGCGGTCGGGATCGACGCCCACCTGGGCGCCGGCGGTGACGACGACGTTCTTGTCCAGGATAGCCCGGCGCACGACGGCGTCGGGTTCGATGTGAACGCGGTCGAACAGCACCGAGTGCTGCACCAGGGCGCCGGAGTCGACCGTGGTCCACGGCCCCACGACGCTGCCCTCGACCCGGGCGCCCGAGATGAGGCAGCCGAGCGACACGATCGACTCGACCGTCACGCCCGGGTTGCCCTTGCTGTCGCGCACGAACTTGGCCGGCGGCGAGTTGAGCTGCTGCGTGTAGATGGGCCAGGTCTCGTTGTAGAGGTTGAACACCGGCAGGGCCGAGATGAGGTCTTGGTGGGCGTCGTAGAACGACTCGATCGTTCCCACGTCGCGCCAGTAGTAGCGGTCGCGATCGGTCGACCCGGGCACCTCGTTGCGCTTGAGGTCGTAGACGGCGGCATTGCCGGCGGCCACGAAGTCGGGGATGATGTCGCCGCCCATGTCGTGGCTCGACTCGGGCCGCTCGCCGTCGCGGATGACCGCGTCGATGAGCTGGTCGGCGTCGAAGATGTAGTTGCCCATCGAGGCGAGCACTTCGTGCGGGGAGTCGGCGAGCCCCGTGGCGTTCTTCGGCTTCTCGAGGAACTCGTCGATGAGAGTGGGGTCGTCGGCCGAGGTCTGGATGACGCCGAACTGGTCGCTGAGCTCGATCGGCTGGCGGATGGCGGCCACGGTCGCACCCTTGCCCGACTCGATGTGGGCCTGGATCATCTGGCCGAAGTCCATGCGGTAGACGTGGTCGGCGCCGACCACGACCACGATGTCGGGCTTCTCGTCGCGGATCAGGTTGAGCGACTGCAGGATGGCGTCGGCCGAGCCCGAGAACCAGCGCTTGCCGAGCCGCTGCTGAGCCGGCACCGACGCGATGTAGGAGTTGAGCAGGCCGTCGAGGTGCCAGGTCTGCGACACGTGACGGTCGAGCGAGTGCGACTTGTACTGCGTCAGCACGACGATCTGGCGCAGCCCCGAGTTGACGAGGTTCGACAACGCGAAATCGATGAGACGGTAGCCGCCTCCGAAGGGAACGCCCGGCTTGGCCCGGTCGGCGGTGAGGGGCATGAGTCGCTTGCCCTCGCCCCCGGCGAGCACGATGCCGAAGATCTTCTTTGATGCAGCCATACCCCCAACCATAATGAGGTTTCCGACGAGCAGTACTACCGTTCAACTATGCGAGTAGATGTGATTTCCCGTGAGTATCCGCCCGAGGTCTACGGAGGGGCGGGAGTGCACGTCGCCGAGCTCGTCAAGAGCCTGCGGAGCCACCTCGACGTCACGGTGCGGTGCTTCGGCGCGCCCCGGTCGGAGGAAGGGGTGTTCGCCTACGGCATCCCGACCGAGCTCGAGGGCGCCAACCCGTCGCTCACCACCCTCGGCGTCGACCTGCAGATCGCCGAGGCGATCGCCGCGGCGGGAACGGATGTCGTGCACTCGCACACCTGGTACGCCAACGCGGCCGGGCGACTCGCCTCGCTGCTCGCGGGCGTGCCGCACGTCGTCACCGCGCACTCGCTCGAGCCGTTGCGGCCCTGGAAGGCCGAGCAGCTCGGCGGCGGCTACCGCATCTCGTCGCTGATCGAGAAGGATGCGTTCGAGTCGGCCGACGCGGTCATCGCGGTGAGCGGGGGCATGCGCCGCGACATCCTGCGCTCCTATCCGGCGATCGACGAGTCGCGGGTGAGCGTGGTCTACAACGGCATCGATCTCGAGACCTGGAAACCGCACTACGACGAAGACGTGCTGCGCCGCCACGGCATCGACGCGAGCCGGCCGACGGTCGTGTTCGTCGGCCGCATCACGCGCCAGAAGGGCCTGCCCTACCTGCTGCGCGCGATCGCGCTGCTGCCCGAAGACGTGCAGGTCGTGCTCTGCGCGGGGGCGCCCGACACCCCCGCCATCCTCGAAGAGGTGAGCTCGGCCGTGCGCACCCTCCAGCAGACCCGTGGCGGGATCGTCTGGATCGACGAGATCCTGCCGCAGCCCCAGCTCGCCGCCGTGCTCACCGCGGCCACGGTGTTCGTCTGCCCCTCGATCTACGAGCCGCTCGGCATCGTGAACCTCGAGGCGATGGCCTGCGGGCTGCCCGTGGTCGGAACGGCGACCGGCGGCATCCCCGAGGTGGTCGACGACGGCGTCACGGGGCTGCTGGTGCCCATCGAACAGCTGCAGGACGGCACGGGCACGCCGACCGACCCCGACCGGTTCGTGGCCGATCTGGCGCGAGCGCTCACCGAGGTCGTGAGCGATCCGGTGCGGGCCGCCGCGATGGGCGAGGCCGGGCGGGCGCGGGCCGAGGCGGAGTTCAGCTGGGGCCGCATCGCGGCGCAGACCGCCGAGATCTACCGCTCTCTGGTGCGCTGACACGGCCGCGCCGGTACGGCAGGGTCGGCGCGGTTGGTTAGGCTTAGAACCATGCCCAATGTGCTCGATCTCGAAGACGTTTCGGTTGTTCGCGATGGAAATCGCATCCTGACTGATCTGAACTGGAAGGTCGACGGCGATCAGCGCTGGGTGGTGCTCGGCCCGAACGGCGCGGGCAAGACGACCCTGCTGCAAATCGCGGCGGCGATGAACCATCCCTCTGGTGGCACGGTGCACGTGCTCGACGGCAAGCTCGGCGAGGTCGACCTGTTCGAGCTGCGGCCGCGCGTCGGCTTCGCCTCGAGCGCCATGGCCCGCCGGTTCCCGGCGAACGAGACGGTGCTGAACGTCGTGCTCACCGCGGCCTACTCGGTGACCGGGCGCTGGAACGAGTCGTACGAAGACATCGACCTGCGCCGCGCCCAGCGGGTGCTCGCGGAATGGAAGCTCGATCACCTGTCGGAGCGGCTGTTCGGCTCGCTCAGCGACGGCGAGCAGAAGCGCGTGCAGATCGCGCGCTCGGTGATGACCGACCCCGAGCTGCTGCTGCTCGACGAGCCCGCGGCGAGCCTCGACCTCGGTGCCCGCGAAGAACTGCTGCAGCTGCTCGGCGGCTACGCCAGTGCGCCCGAAGCGCCCGCGATCGTGATGGTGACCCACCACGTCGAGGAGATTCCGCGCGGGTTCACCCACGCGATGCTGCTGAAGAAGGGCGAGGTAGTGGCCAGCGGCCCTATCGGCGACGTGCTGACCTCTGAGAACCTCGAGACCACGTTCGGCCTGCCGATCGCGCTCAGCGAAGACGACGGCCGTTACACAGCGCGCGCATCCTGAGCGTGTTCCTGGAACACAGCAGTCAAACCTGCTAAGCTATCTAGCTGGCCCGTCTAGTCTGGCCAAAGATTTCCCATCCCCTGAGCAGTCAAAACAAGGACACCACCATGAAGTCTGACACCCACCCCGACTACGCCCCGGTCGTCTTCCGCGACCTGGCCAGCGGCGCCACGTTCCTCACCCGCTCGACCGTGTCGAGCTCGAAGACGATCGAATGGGAAGACGGCAACACCTACCCGGTCATCGACGTCGAGATCTCGTCGGAGTCGCACCCGTTCTACACGGGCAAGCAGCGCATCCTCGACTCCGCCGGCCGCGTCGAGAAGTTCAACAGCCGCTACAAGGGCTTCGGCGGCAGCAAGTAGCTTTCGCAATCACACGCACGGGCGACCCCGTCGACTTCGGTCGGCGGGGTTTTCTGTTGCCACGGGCGTGCTGCGCGCCCGCACCTCTTCCGACGAGAATGGGTGGGTGATGGCGCGATGACGTCCGGCAGCGACGTGCGGCAGCGGCTCCGCGCGCTTCCCGTGGGGGAGTGGAGCGGGTACCTCGCTGAGCACTCCGGGCTTCCCGGTCCTCGCGCGAACCTCGAGCTCGCTCAGGCGGTGGCGGATGTCGCCGACGCCGACACTCTTCGCGCCTTCGCTCAGGGTGCCGACGAGTATCGCGCCCTCTGCGGAGCCATCGGCCTGGGCCGGCTGCTGGTCGAGCTCGCCGCGCGCGCCGAGGCAACCGACACGCGAGCGGACGCCGACGCCGACAACCACGACAGCGCCGCCGCCGACGCCCCCGAACTGCGGCTCGAGCTGCGCCGGCTCGCAGCCGACGAGCGCTGGCGCGTGCGCGAGGGAGTCGCGATGGCGCTGCAACGGTTGGGCGATGCCGCCCCCGAGACGCTGTGGGCTCTCGCCGACCAGTGGCTGACCGAGGTGGAGTCGCGTACCGCGCGGGCGGGCGTGGATCGGGCAGGAACACCGCCCACGAGCGCAGCACCCGCAGGCGCCCCAGCCGCAGTGGCGGCTACCGACGACCACCTCTCGCTGACCGAGGTGAAGGCGCGAACCGCGCGGGCGAGCGCAGATCGGGCGGCCCCACCGCCGACGGGCGCCCCAGCCGCGGGGGCGGCCACCGACGACCACCCTCTGCTGATCGCGCGAGCTGTCGCGGCGGGCATCGCCGAACCGCGCCTGGTCAGACGCGAGCAAGCGGCGCGGCGTGCTCTCGGCATCCTGGATCGCATCACCGCATTGCTGGTCGCGGTGCCGGCCCGCGATCGACGCCACGGCGACGCCCGCGTGCTGCGCCAGGTTCTCGGCTACTGCTGGAGCGTTGCGCTCGTCGGCGCTCCAGCCGACGGTTTCGACGCACTCGACCGCTGGGCGGCGAGCGGAGATGCGGATGCCGCCTGGATCGTTCGCGAGAACCTCAAGAAGGCCCGCCTCGTGCGAGCCGACCCGGAGCGCGCCGAGACCCTGCGCGCGCTCTGCTGACGCGCCGGCGCGAGTCACACCGGCGACGTTCTACGCCGAGGCCTACGCGGACGCACGGCGCGGAGACTCGGGCCAGCCGCGACGCGACGTGAACGACGGGTTCTTGGTGCGGCGCATGTAGTCCTCGAACGAGGCGCACTGCTCTTCGTGCCAGGCGACCTGTGCCTCGTGCAGGTCGTGCGGCGAGAGATCGAGCTCGGCGGCGAACTTCGCGGCGATCGCCTGCGCGACCCGGCCGGCGGCGATCGCGTCGGCGCCGGCGTCGTGGGCGTCGAGGAGTTCGACGCCGTAATGCGCCGCCGACACTTCGAGGGTGCGCTTGCCCTTGCGGTAGCGGTCGACCTGCTTGTCGATCACCAGCGGATCGATCACCGGCGACGGCTGCTCGAGCGGCGGCACGCCGTGGCGAACGGCCTCGCGGTTGAGCAGCGTGATGTCGTAGGGCGCGTTGTAGACCACGATCGCGTAGCCTTCGGCGAGGGCTCGCCGCAGCTCGGCCACGATCTCGGCGACCACGTCGGCGGCCGGCCGCCCGGCGGAGCGGGCGTGCTCGGTGGTGATGCCAT
Source organism: Herbiconiux daphne (assembly GCF_024979295.1). GTDB lineage: Bacteria > Actinomycetota > Actinomycetes > Actinomycetales > Microbacteriaceae > Herbiconiux > Herbiconiux daphnes. The sequence goes on from NZ_JANLCJ010000002.1 coordinate 170,115, forward strand.
GCACGGCCGTGGCCTGCTCAGGGATGTCGACCTGCGGATCGGCCAGCCAGTCGAGTCGTGACACCGCGGTGCCTGAGGCATCCAGCAGCGAGATGTTGGCCGTGACGATGCGACTCGTCTCGACGTCGATGCCGGTGGTCTCGAGGTCGAACACCGCCAGGCGCTCGGCCCAGGCCGGCACCGGAAGCGCCATCGGCGGGCCCTCGTCGAACGGGCCCTCGCGCCAGTCGGGCTCGTCGTGCCAGTCGGGCTCGCGGGGCCACTCCTCCCGCCGCCAGTCGGGCTCCGCGGGCGCACGAGGAGCCCGCGGGGCATCCGCATCAGGATAGGGGGCGTAGGGCGCGAAAGGGGTCGCGGCAGTCGACGACGGACCGCCGGTGACCGGCAGCGACACCGTCGACGAGGTCGAGTAGGTGGTCTCCGGCGCCGGCGCCGACCCCGCTCCGGGCACCGCACCGTGAGCCGGCGGATGATGCGGTGCGGCAGCCGCGTGGGCCGGCGCCCCCGACGGCCCTGCGGCGTCATCCGGCACCCCCGGCCCTGCCGCGGGCGACGTCTCCGCGGGCGGCGGCGGGAACGCGGGCCCGAACTTCTCGGTGACGGTCACCGACACCGTCACCGATCGCTCCACCACCACCCCGTCGTCGGGGGCTCCACCGGCGTGCCGCCCCAGGCGCCGCGGGCCGAAGGGCGCCTCGCCGCGCTCGTTCTCCGGAATGTCGAACAGCGGAATCTGAGTCTCGGTCACCCGCTAGCGCCCTCTCTCGATCGCCCGCTGGGCGGGATCGGCACGGGGCACGGACAGCGCGGGGGAATTCACGTTTGAACTCTAGGACGAACCACCGACGCCCCGGTGACCGGGGCCGCGCGCCGTGCAAACGCCGCGCAAACCCCGTGCAGACGCCGCGCGAACCCCGACCGGATGTCGGCGCGCACGTCGCGCGCCACCCCGCTAGCGGCCCTGCTCCTGCTCGGTGGTCTGCCCGACGTGCAGCCAGTAGAACGCCTGCGTGCCGAAGGTGAGGCTCACGGTGCCGTTCTCGTCGAACGACGGGAACTCGGCGTGGCCGAACAGGTCGAACAACCGGCGGTTCGCGAACTGGGGCGCAGTGATGGTGGCCGACACCGGGTTGTGGGCGAAGCTGAACACGCAGAGCACGTCTTCCGGTCCGTCGCCGAAGTATGCGCCCGACCCCTCGTAGCTACGCACGAAGGCGAGCACCGACTCGTGGTCGGAGCCGACGACCTCCATCGACCCGAGCCCGAACGTCGGATGCGCCTTGCGCACGTGGATGACGTTGCGCACCCAGTGCAGCAGCGAGCGCGACTGGGCCAGCTGCGACTCGACGTTGACGAGGTTGTAGTTGTAGACCAGCGACTGCACCACGGGCAGGAACAGCTTGCCCGGGTCGGCGGTGGAGAACCCGGCGTTGCGGTCGGGCGTCCACTGCATGGGCGTGCGCGAGGAGTCGCGGTCGGGCAGCCAGATGTTGTCGCCCATGCCGATCTCGTCGCCGTAGTAGAGGAACGGCGAACCGGGCAGCGCGAACAGCAGCGCGTGCGCGAGTTCGAGCTCGGCCCGCGAGTTGTCGAGCAGCGGAGCGAGGCGCCGCCGGATGCCGATGTTCGAGCGCATGCGCGGATCGTAGGCATACCAGCCGTACATCGCCTGCCGGTACTCCTCTGACACCATCTCGAGGGTCAGCTCGTCGTGGTTGCGCAGGAAGACGCCCCAGGCGGCTCCCTCGGGGATGTCGGTGGTCTCCGACAGCACCCGGATCAGCTCGTCGGCCTTCTGCGACCGCAGCGAGTAGTAGATGCGCGGCATCACCGGGAAGTCGAATGCCATGTGGCACTCGGGCTCCTCGTCGGTGCCGAAGAACGCGGCCACCTCGCGCGGCCACTGGTTCGCCTCGGCCACGAGCATGCGGCCCGGGTATTCGGTGTCGATCATCTCGCGCAGCTTCACGATGTATTCGTGCGTCTTGGGCTCGCCCTCGCCGTTGCCCTCGTCGGACTCGAAGAGGTAGGGGATGGCGTCGAGCCGCAGACCGTCGACGCCCATGTCGAGCCAGAACCGGCAGATGTCGAAGATGGCCTCCTGCACGGCGGGGTTCTCGAAGTTGAGGTCGGGCTGGTGCGAGAAGAACCGGTGCCAGAAGAACTGCCGGCGCACCGGGTCGAAGGTCCAGTTCGACTCCTCGGTGTCGACGAAGATGATGCGGATGTTCTCGTACTTCTCGGCCGTGTCGCTCCACACGTAGAAATCGCCGTAGGGCCCCTCGGGGTCGGCCCGCGACTGCTGGAACCACTCGTGCGCGTCGGAGGTGTGGTTGAGCGGAAAGTCCATGATGATGCGCATGTTGCGCTCGTGCGCCTTCGTGACGAGGTCGCGGAACTCCTCGACGGTGCCGTAGTCGGGCAGCACCGCCTTGAAGTCGGAGACGTCGTAGCCGCCGTCGCGCAACGGCGACTTGAAGAACGGCGGCAGCCAGAGCGCGTCGATGCCGAGCCACTGCAGGTAGTCGAGCTTCGAGATCAGCCCCGCGATGTCGCCGAACCCGTCACCGTTCGAGTCGACGAACGACCGGATCATCACTTCGTAGAACACCGCCCGCCGGTACCACTGAGGGTCGAGAGTCAGACCCGGCAATTGAATGGGTGCGGTGAAGTTCACGGGTGTCCTTTCGGAACATCGACGGCAACGTGCATTCCTGGATTCACGATAGTCCAGACCGCCCGCACCGGAAGGGCCCACCACGCCCCGTCTATGCTGGACGGGATGACCGTCGCCTCGCCTTACGCCGTCGAACTCGCCCGGATGCCCGTCAGCACACGCGTGCTGCCCGTGGCCGGCAGCGAGACCCACGTCTGGGAATACGGCGATTCCGGCGCCGACGCCCGGGCCCGCGCAGCCGCCGGCACCCTGATCGTGGTCGTGCACGGCTACCGCGGCGACCACCACGGCCTCGAGCCCGTGATCGCCCAGCTCGACCACCCGGGCTATCGCATCGTCGCCCCCGATCTGCCCGGCTTCGGCGTGTCGACCCCGATGACGGCGGCGCACGACCTCGACGGCTACGTCGGGTGGCTGCACGAGTTCACCGACGCGGTGCGTGCCGAGTCGCCCTCGGCGCGGCTGGTCATCGTGGGGCACTCCTTCGGCTCCATCGTCGTGGCCGCGGCCCTCGGCGGCACCCCGTCTGCCCCGGGGTCACCGGATGCCGCCTCCCGCCCAGCCCTGGCCGTCGACGCCGCCGTGCTCATCAACCCCATCGCCGCGCCCGCGTTGAAGGGACCGCGCGGCGTGATGACCCGCGTCGCGATCGGCTACTACCGGCTGGGGGCCGCCGCCCCCGAGAAGCTCGGCTACGCCATCCTGTCGAGCCCCGTGATGGTGCGCGTCATCAGCGTCACGATGGCGAAGACCAAGAACCGGGCGCTGCGCCGCTGGATCCACGACCAGCACCACCGCTATTTCAGCGCATTCGCGAACCGCACCGTCGTGCTCGACGCGTTCCGCGCCTCCGTCAGCAACGACGTCAGCGAATACGCCCGGCGCATCACGGCGCCGACGCTCCTGATCGCGGCCGACAAAGACGACATCACCCCGATCGGCGCGCAGCACCGGCTGCGCGACTCGATGCCCGATGCCCGGCTCGTCGTGCTCGACGACGTGGGGCACCTCATCCACTACGAGCGGCCGATCGAGGCGGCGGCGGCGATCGACGCGTTCCTCGAGCCGCGCCCGTGAGCGCTGCGGCGGCATCCGGAGCCCCGGTCAGGCTCGCCTTCGACTGCCGTTACACCCGCATCGGGCGGCACGACGGCATCAGCCGCTACACGGCGGGCGTGGTGACCGAGTTGGCGAAACGCGACGACGTCGACGTGACCATGGTCATCAGCGACGAACGCCAGCTCGCGCTGCTGCCCGACCTGCCCTGGCACAAGGTCTCAGGCCCCACGAGCGTGCGCGAACCGCTCGTGGCGCTGCAGGTCAACCGCCTGAAACCCGACGTGGTCGTCAGCCCCATGCAGACCATGGGCACGACAGGCCGGCGCTACCGCCTCGCGCTCACCGTGCACGACCTCATCTACTACGCCAACCCCGAGCCCCCGCACGACCTGCCGGGCTTCGTGCGCGTGCTCTGGCGGCTCTACCACAAGGCCTGGTGGCCGCAGCGGATGCTGCTGAACCGCGCCGACGCCGTGGTGACCGTGTCGCAGACCACCCGTGAACTCATCGCGCGTCACGACCTCACGAAGCGCCCGGTCGTCGTCGCCCGGAACGCCGCCGACCTGCCCGGCCCGGCGGCGGCCTCCGAGGCGGCCGACGCCGCGGAGGCCCGTGCGGGCGCCCGGTCGATCATGTACATGGGCTCGTTCATGCCCTACAAGAACGTCGAGACGTTGGTGCGCGCGGTCGCCGAGCTGCCGGGCTACACCCTGCACCTGCTGAGCCGCGCCGGCGACGACGTCGAACAGCGCCTGCGGGCGATCGACCCGGATGCGCGGCTCGAGTTCCACGACGGCGTGAGCGACAACGACTACCACGCGCTGCTGCAGCGGGCCACGGCGCTGGTGTCGGCCTCGCTCGACGAGGGGTTCGGCATTCCGCTGGTGGAGGCGATGGGGTTCGGCACCCCGGTGGTGGTCAGCGACATCCCGGTGTTCCGCGAGATCGGGGGAGAGGCTGCCCTCTATGCGCCCGCCCGCGATGCGGCGGCGTTCGCGCACACGATCAGAGGGCTCGAAGACGCCGGCGAGTGGCGACGGAGGTCGATCGCGTCGCGGGCCCAGGCCGAGACGTTCAGCTGGGCAGCGTCAGCTCGAGCGATAGCGGAGCTCGTGACCGGATTGTCGGGGCGATCGGCACCCCGTTGAACTCGGCGATCGACAGTTCGCCACCGTCGACCACGAAGTCGTGGGCGGAGCCGTTCGGAATGGCGTGACCCTGCTCGGGCAGCATCTTCTCGGTGACGTAGCGGATGAGCGACCCGATCACGCCGCCGTGTGACACCACGATCAACGACTCGCCCGGATGCTCGGCCGCCAGGGCCTCGAGCGCCGGCAGCACCCGCCGCACCACGTGCGACCGCTTCTCGCGGCCCGGCACCGGGGCGAGCGGGTCGGGAAAGCGCTCGGCGAGCTCCGCGGCGTTGAGGCCCTCCGCCTCGCCGTAGCTGCGCTCGGCGAGCGCGTCGACGATCTCGGGATCGCCCAGCCCGACGATGCCGGCGATGATCTCGGCGGTCTCTCGGGCGCGGGAGAGGGGGCTCGACACGATGCCGTCCCACTGCCGGCCGGCGAGTGCCGTGCCGGTCTCGCGAGCCTGCTCGCGGCCGGTGTCGTTGAGCGGGATGTCTGTCGATCCCTGGATCCGCTTCTGGAAGTTCCAGTCGGTCTGGCCGTGGCGCACGAAGGTGAAGGTAGTCATCGCGCTTCAGTCTACGGGCGAGCTCCCGCCCTGCAGGAGCCGATCGGTCAGCGCCCGGAGGGTCTCCGACGTGCCCGCGTCGATCTTCACGGTGGCACGGCCGTCGCCCTTCGTGACGCCCCGGTTGATGATGACCACCGGCAGCTTGCGGCGTCGCGCCTGCTCGAGCAGCCGGATGCCGGAGTTCACCACCAGCGACGAGCCCGCGATGACCATGGCGTCGGATGCCGCCACCATCGCGCTCGCCTCGGCGAACTTCTCGGTGGGGATGAACTCGCCGAAGAACACGACGTCGGGCTTCAGCACTCCGCCGCACACGGTGCACGCGGGCACCTGGAAGGCCTCGTACTCCGCCACCTCGGCGTCGCCGTCGGGCGCCATCCGCACGAGGTCGGGTTCGGTGAGCCACGGGTTGGCGTCGCTGATGCGCTGCGCGATCGACGCGCGCGCGAAGGTCTGGCCGCAGTTGAGGCAGTTCACGCGGTCCATCGAGCCGTGCAGGTCGACGAGGTGCTTGGTTCCGGCACGCGCGTGCAGGCCGTCGACGTTCTGGGTGACGACGCCGCTGACGAGCCCGGCGTCTTCGAGCTCGGCCAGGATGCGGTGGCCGTCGTTGGGCTGAGCCGCGTCGAACATGCGCCAGCCCAGGTGGCTGCCCGCCCAGTAGCGCTTGCGGTAGGAGTCGCTGGCGAGGAACTGGTCGAAGGTCATCGGGTTGCGCTTCGGCGCGCCCTCGCCGCGGTAGTCGGGGATTCCCGAATCGGTGCTCATGCCCGCGCCCGTCAGCACCACGATCCGGCGGCCCGAGAGCACCTCCGCGGCATCCTCGACGGCGAGGGTCGCCTGCGCGCCGGAACTGGACGAGACGAGCGGAACCATGGAACCTCCTCGGCGGCGCCGGGCGCCGACCACCTCGAGTCTAAACAGCGAAGTTTTCGGGAATGTTTCCGTGCTGGCAGAGTTGGGGGTGAATTTCCCTGTCAGCGCAACGCCAGAAGAGGTCTCGTGCCCGTCATCCCCATCACCTCGCTCGATCGCCCCGAGCTCGCCGACTACGCCGACCTGACGGATGTCGCGCTGCGGCGCATCCTCGAGCCGGCGGGTGGTCTCTACCTCGCCGAGTCGAGCAAGGTGATCGAGCGGGCGATCGCCGCGGGGCACCGGCCCCGGTCGATCCTGCTGCAGCAGAAGTGGCTGCCCGACCTCGCGTGGGTGGAGGAGAGGTTTCCCGAGGTGCCCATCTTCGTCGCGAGCGACGAGCTGCTCGAGACGCTGACCGGGTTCCAGATGCATCGCGGCGCCCTGGCGTCGATGCACCGCCCGGTGCTGCCCGACCCCCGTGAGCTGCTCGCCGGCGCGCACACGGTGGTGGTGCTCGAAGACATCGTCGACCACACCAATGTCGGCGCCGCCTTCCGGTCGGCCGCCGGGCTCGGCGCCGACGCCGTGCTGATCAGCCCGCGCTGCGCCGATCCGCTCTACCGGCGGAGCGTCAGGGTGAGCATGGGCACGGTGCTGCAGGTGCCGTGGACGCGCATCGGGGAGTGGAAGGATGCCGCGCCCCTGCTGCACGAGGCCGGGTTCACCATCGCGGCGCTCGCCCTCGGCGACGACTCGATCCCGCTGCCGCAGTTCACCGCCGCGCTGCCGGAGCGCGTCGCCATCGTGCTCGGCACCGAGGGCGACGGCCTGAGCCGGCGCGCGCTGGCGGCGGCCGACGTGCGGATCGAGATCCCGATGCTGCACGGGGTCGACTCGCTCAACGTCGCCTCGGCGAGCGCCGTCGCGCTCTATGCCCTGCGCTACGCATCCGGTCGCTGAAGCCACGCAAGACCTGCCGCCGGGCGACCGGTGACCACTATGCTCTCCCTACCGAACCAGGGAGGTCGCCATGAGTGAGAAGAGCACCGTTCCCCCCGCAGCCCCCGCTGCCGCGCAAGGCAAGGGGCTGGCGGCCGGCACTCTCGGGCTGTTCGGCTCGACCGTCATCGGCCTGGCCTCGACGGCGCCGGTGTACTCGCTCGCCGCCACGATCGGCTTCGTGGTGCTCGCCGTCGGCGCGCAGGCGCCGATCGCGATGATCATCGCCTTCGTGCCGATGTTCCTCACCGCCTACGCCTACCGCGAGCTCAACCGGGCCGTTCCCGACTGCGGCACGGCGTTCACCTGGGCCACCAAGGCGTTCGGCCCGTGGGTCGGCTGGCTGGCCGGCTGGGGAGTCGCGGTCGCGGGCATCATCGTGCTGGCGAACCTCGCCCAGATCGGCAGCAAATACCTCTGGCTGCTGACGAACAACCCCGATCTCTACGACAACGTGTTCCTCGTCACCGCGACCGGCGTCGTGTTCATCGCGGCGATGACGTTCATCAGCGTGCGCGGGCTGCAGATCGGCGAGCGGCTGCAGAACGTGCTGCTCGGCATCCAATATCTCGCCCTCGCCCTGTTCGTGGGGCTGGCGTTCTGGGCGGTGTTCACCGGAACCGCGCCCGAGGGCTCGACCGTGCCGCAGGCCGACTGGTTCAACCCGTTCGCCTTCACGTCTCTCTCGGGCTTCACGGAGGCCATCCTGCTGTGCCTGTTCATCTACTGGGGCTGGGACACCTGCCTCGCGCTGAACGAAGAGACCAAAGACCCCAAGCGCACGCCGGGCCGCGCCGCCGTGCTCTCCACCGTCATCCTGCTGGTCACCTACGTGGCTGTCACCGTCGCCGCCATGTCGTTCGCCGGACTCGGCGAGTCGGGCCTCGGGCTCGGCAACGAGGGCAACTCCGAAGACGTGTTCTTCGCGCTGAAAGACGCCGTGTTCGGCCCGTGGGCATGGCTGCTCGTGATCGCCGTCTGCGTGTCGGCCATCTCGTCGACCCAGACCACCATCCTGCCGACCGCCCGCGGCACCCTCGCGATGGCCACCTACCGGGCGCTGCCGGAGCGGTTCGGGCGCATCAGCCCCAAGTTCCGCACCCCGCGGTTCGCCACCATCTTCATGAGCGTGGTGGCGGTGAGTTTCTACGTCGGCATGACCCTGGTGAGCGAGAACGTGCTCGCCGACACGATCCTCTCCATCGGCCTGGCCATCGCCTTCTACTACGCCATCACGAGCTTCGCGTGCGTGTGGTACTTCCGCCGCGAGATCTTCACCGGTGCCCGCAACTTCTTGTTCAAGGGCCTGTTCCCGCTGCTCGGCGGGCTCATGCTCACGGCCGCGTTCATCCAGTCGGCCATCGACATGTACGACCCCGACTACGGCTACACGGTGATCTTCGGCATCGGCGGCGTGTTCGTGATCGGCATCGGCTCGCTCGCGCTGGGCGTGGTGGTGATGGTGGTGTGGTTCTTCTTCCCCGGCTCCAAGCCGTTCTTCCGCGGTGAGAGCCTCAACCGCGAGACCGCCGTGCTGGTGCCCGAAGACGAGGAGCTCCCGCTGCTCAGAAGCGTCGACGGCGGGTTGATGTGACCGTGCTTGATTAGGATTGCCGGGTGAGTTCCCGCCCCAGCCCCGCCGTCTACCGGCGGCGCAGGATCGTGGTGGGATCCGTTCTGCTCGTACTGGCCGTGATCGGCACCTACCTGCCGGTGGCCCTGCTGGCCCCCGTGCCGGCCGCCGTCGCGAGTGTTCCCGACGTCGCTCCGCGGGTGACGGATGCCGCCCCGCTCGCCACTCCGGCCGCCGGATCGAGCGCCATCGGCCTGGCCGGCGGCGCGGCCGACGCGCCCAGGGCGCTCGGCTCGAGCGGAAGCCCCGACCCCGTGCCCATCGCCAGCATCACCAAGACCATCACGGCCCTCGTCGTGCTCGACGAGAAGCCGATCGCCGACGGCGGCCAGGGGCCCGACATCGCCATCACCGACACGGATGCCCAATACCTCGCCGACACCATCGCGGTCGGGGGTTCGTGGGCGTCGGTCTACCCGGGCCAGGTGCTGACGGAACGTCAGGTGCTCGAGATCATGCTGCTCGAGTCGGCCAACAACTACAGCCTCACGCTCACCACCTGGGCGTTCGGCTCGGTCGACGCCTATCTCGCCGCCGCGACCACGTGGATCGCCGACCACGGCCTCTCCGGCACCGCGGTGGTCGACACCAGCGGTCTCGACCCGGGCAGCCGCAGCACCACGAGCGACCTGCTCACGATCGGGTCGCTCGTGATGGCCGACCCGGTGCTCAGCGCGATCGTCGGCACCGCCACCGATCAGCTGCCGCAACTCGGCGAGATCCAGAACACCAACACCCTCATCGGCTCCGACGGCATCGACGGCATCAAGACCGGCACCACCGACGAAGCCGGGCGCTGCCTGTTGTTCTCGGCCGACGTGACCGTGGGTGACGAGACCGTGGCACTCGTCGGGGTGGTGCTCGGGGCGGCATCCGACGACGACCTGCACGCGTCGGTGCTGGCGCTGCTCGAGAGCGCGCAGGCCGGGTTCCGCACCGTCGACGTGGTGACCGCGGGAGACGTCATCGGCCGCTACACCACCGAATGGGGCGAGAGCGCCGACGTGGTGGCCGAGCAGACCGTGACCACCACCGTGTGGTCGTCGGCGACCGTCTCGCGAACGGCCGAGGTCGACGACGTGACGAGCGGCGCATCCGGAACCGAGGTGGGCACCGCTCGCTTCACCGTGGAGGGCATCGCGCTCGACGGCACCGAGTTCACCGTGCCGCTCACGCTCGCGAGCACGCTCGACGGGCCGGATGCCGGGTGGAAGCTCAGCCATCCGGGCCGACTGTTCGGCTGAGGGCTGTCAGTGCGCCGTGTCGTTCGCGGCTGTTTCGCTCGCGGCTGTGTCGCTCGCGGCTGTGTCGCTCCCGGCGGCACCCTCGTCGGCAGCGCCCTTCATCACGTAGACCGGCTCGGCGAGCGGGCGCTTGGGCGTGACGCCGTCGCCGCTCGAGCGGTGCGTGATGCGCCGGATGACCCAGGGCACGAAGTGCACCCGCGCCCACACCAGGTCTTCGGCTCGGGCGTGCCGCCAGCTCACCGACGGCAGCGGCTCGGGCTCGCCGGGCTGCAGGTCGTTGTCGACGTTGAGGGCGTCGAGCACCATGCGGGCGATCTCGTGATAGCCCTTGGCGTTCGGGTGCAGACGGTCGTCGGCCCACATGCGCGGGTTCTGAATCTCTTTCAGCCCCCACTGGTCGGCCACGATGCAGTCGTAGCGGGCCGCGATGGCCCGCAGGTTCTCGTTGTAGATGGCGACCTTGCCCCGGATGCCGCGGAACACCGGCGTGAAGCTCGTGTCGACCCCGGTGAAGATCACCACGGTCGCGTCGTCGCGCCGCAGCCGGCGGATGCCCACCTCGAACCGGGCGGCGATGTCGTCGGGGTCGGTGCCGGGCCGGATGACGTCGTTGCCGCCGGCCGAGATGGTGATGAGGTCGGGCTTCAGCGCGAGTGCGGGCTCGACCTGCTCGTCGACGATCTGCTGCAGCAACCGGCCGCGGATGGCGAGGTTGGCGTAGGAGAACTCGCCCTCGGCCTGCGCCGCGAGGGTCTCGGCCACCCGGTCGGCCCAGCCGCGGAACCCGCCGGGGCTGCCCGGCTCGGGGTCTCCGATGCCCTCGGTGAACGAATCGCCGAGAGCGACATATCGACGCCAAGGATGAGGCTGAGTCATCGTGGCACGCTCCTTTTCCACACGCCCGCCGGCCGCACGCGGGGACTAGGCGTGCCGCTCGAGCGGATGCGTGCTCTAGCGTAACTCCGACGCGCCCGGGCGGTCGGAGCGAGGGGTCGGGCTGTCGGTGCAGCGGGGTATCCTCGAACATCGTGACCAATCAGCCGCAGTTCGAACCCGCTCCGGGAACGAGCGCCGCGGGTCACCTCTCGCCCAGCTTCCCGGCGCGCGCCCCGTGGGGCACGGCGGGAAGGCTGCGGGCCTGGCAAGAAGAGGCGCTCACCGCCTACTTCGAGCATGAACCGCGCGACTTCCTGGCCGCCGCGACCCCGGGCGCCGGCAAGACGACCTTCGCGCTGCGCCTCGCCTCCGAGCTGCTGCACCGGCGCACGGTCGACCGGGTGATCGTGGTCGCGCCCACCGAGCATCTCAAGCGGCAGTGGGCGGATGCCGCCGACCGGGCCGGCGTGCGGCTCAACCCCGGGTTCCGCAACAGCGAGTCGCGGTTCGGCCGGCACTTCCACGGCGTGGCGCTCACCTACGCGCAGGTCGCGGCGCGGCCGGCCCTGCACCGCGAACTCACCATGGGGGCGAACACCCTCGTCATCCTCGACGAGGTGCACCACGGCGGCGACGCCCTCAGCTGGGGCGACGCCGTGCGCGAGGCCTTCGAGCCCGCCATCCGCCGGCTCTCGCTCACCGGCACCCCGTTCCGCTCCGACACCTCGCCCATCCCGTTCGTCGACTACGCGCCCGACGAACACGGCATCCGCGTGTCGCGCAGCGACTACAGCTACGGCTACGGCCGCGCCCTCAAAGACGGCGTGGTGCGCCCCGTGCTCTTCATGGTCTACGCCGGGCACATGCGCTGGCGCACCAAGGTGGGCGACGAGATGGAGGCCCGCCTCGGCGAGGGCAACACCAAAGACATCACCTCGCAGGCCTGGCGCACGGCGCTCGACCCGAAGGGCGACTGGATTCCGCAGGTGCTCGGCGCCGCCGACAAACGTCTCTCCGAGGTGCGGCAGTCGATTCCGGATGCCGGTGGGCTCGTCATCGCGACCGACCAGACCGTGGCGCGCGCCTACGCCGCCATCCTCGAGCAGATCTCGGGCGAATCCGTGACCGTTGTGCTCTCCGACGAGAAGGAGGCCTCTGACCGCATCGAGCAGTTCTCGAACTCCGCCAAGCGCTGGATGGTCGCGGTGCGCATGGTGTCCGAGGGCGTCGACGTGCCGCGCCTGGCGGTCGGGGTCTACGCCACGAGCGCGTCGACGCCGCTGTTCTTCGCGCAGGCGATCGGCCGGTTCGTGCGGGCGCGGCGGCGGGGCGAGACGGCATCCGTCTTCCTTCCGAACGTGCCGGCGCTGATGGCACTGGCCGAGAAGCTCGAACTCGAGCGCGACCACGCGCTCGACAAGCGCGACGACGGAACGAACCCCGAGGGCGACCTCTACAACCCCGAAGACGCCATGGTGGCCGCGGCGAACCGCGACGAGAAGGCGTCGGAATCGCTCGTCGACGAGTTCTCGTTCGTGGCGATCGGTTCCGAGGCCACGTTCGACCGGGTCGTCTACGACGGGGGCGAATTCGGGTTCGAGGCGGTGGTCGGCAGTGAAGAGGAGCTCGACTTCCTCGGGCTCCCGGGGCTGCTCGAGCCAGATCAGGTGCGTGACCTGCTGCAGCACCGGCAGGCCCGCCAGCAGAAGCACGCCGCCGCGAACCCGAAGCCCGGGCCGCTCGACGACACCGACGGGGGAGTGCCGGCGCCGCTCTACCGCACGCTCAAAGAGCAGCGCAGCCTGCTCAACAGCCTCGTCGGCATCTGGGCCAAGCAGTCGCAGGAGCCGCACGGGCTGATCCACGCCGAGCTCCGGCGCATCTGCGGCGGCCCGGCGGTCGCGCAGGCGAGCGTCACCCAGTTGCAGGCGCGCATCGTCACGGTGCGCAAATGGCTCGGGTCCGGGCACTGAGCGGTCTCGTGCCCCAATAAAGCGGGGTGTCGTCTTCGGTGACGACGCGGCATCCGCGTGCCACTATGACTGCATGACGACTGAGACAGCCCCGCCGGCAGCGCCGCCCGCGAAGGAGCGCACGTTCTTCGGGCAGCCGTTCGCGCTCGTGCACATCTTCGGGGTGGAGATGTGGGAGCGGTTCTCGTTCTACGGCATGCAGGGCATTCTGCTGCTCTACATGTTCTATACGGTCGCCGAGGGCGGTCTCGGCATCCCGAAGCCCGTCGCGGTGGGCATCGTGGGCGCCTACGGCGGCTCGGTCTACCTCGCCACCATCCTCGGCGCGTGGCTCGCCGACCGCCTGCTCGGGTCGGAGCGCACCCTGTTCTACAGCGCGATCGTCGTCATGGCGGGGCACATCGCGCTCTCGCTCATCCCGGGCGTCGCGGGGCTCGGGGCGGGCCTCATCCTGATCGCCCTCGGCTCGGGCGGGGTGAAGGCCAACGCGACCTCGGTGGTCGGCACGCTCTACACCGAGAAAGACGTGCGCCGGGATGCCGGTTTCTCCATCTTCTATCTCGGCATCAACCTCGGGGCGTTCCTCGGCCCGCTGCTCACCGGGCTGCTGCAGACGTCGTTCGGGTTCCACGTCGGCTTCGGCGTGGCCGCCGTCGGCATGGCGATCGGGCTCATCCAGTATTCGTTCGGCCGTCGCACCCTGCCGCCCGAGGCGAAGACCGTGCCCAACCCGCTGCCGAAGAAGCACCGGCTGATCATGGTGGGCGTCGCCGTCGGGGCGGTCGTGGTGATCGTGGCCGCGGTGCTGGTCGGGGTGCTGAACGCCGACAACCTCGCCGATGCCGTGGCGATCGTGACGCTCGCGGCCTCGATCGCGTACTTCGCCATCATCCTGTCGTCGAAGCGCATCTCGGGCGTGGAGCGCAGCCGGGTGTTCTCGTTCATCCCGATGTTCATCACGAGCGTGGCGTTCTGGGCGCTCTACCAGCAGCAGTTCACGGTGGTCACGCTCTATGCCAACGACCGGCTGAATCTGAACCTGTTCGGCTGGGAGATGCCGGTCGCCTGGGTGCAATCGATCAACCCGATCTTCATCATCATCCTGTCGGGCGTGTTCGCGGCGATCTGGACGAAGCTCGGCGACCGCCAGCCCGCCACGCCCTACAAGTTCGCGGCCGGGGCGATCGTGATGGGGCTGGCGTTCCTGCTGTTCATCCCGTTCTCGGGCACGGGGTCGCACGGCACGCCGTTGCTCGCGCTGGTCGGCATCCTGTTCGTGTTCACCATCGCCGAGCTGCTGCTGTCGCCCGTAGGGCTGTCGCTGTCGACGAAGTTGGCACCGAAGGTGTTCCACACCCAGATGGTGGCCCTGTTCTTCTTGTCCATCGCCCTCGGAACGGCCCTGTCGGGCATCCTGGCCGGTTTCTACAACGAGAACAACGAGGTGCCCTACTTCGGTATCTCGGGCCTCGTGGCCATCGCCGTGGGCGGCCTGCTCATCTCGATCACCCCCTGGGTGCGCAGACTCATGAGCGGCGTGAAGTAGCCCCCCGCCACCCCACCCCTTCCGCGAGTGGTCACAAAACGCGCCAAAACCTCCGGTTTGGCGCGTTTTGTGACCACTCGCGTCAGTCGTAGTAGTAGCGCTGCTCTTTCCAGGGGTCGCCGTAGGCGTTGTAGCCGTTGAGCTCCCAGAAGCCGAGCTCCTCGGAGTCGTGCATCGTGATGCCCCGCACCCACTTCGCGCTCTTCCAGAAGTAGAGGTGCGGCACGAGCAGCCGCGCCGGCCCGCCGTGCTCGTCGTCGAGTGGCTCGCCGTCGACCTCGAACGCGATCCAGGCCTGGCCGTCGAGCAGGTCTTCGAGGGGCAGGTTCGTGGTGTAGCCGCCGAACGAGTGCACCATCGTGTAGTCGGCGGCGGTCTGCACCTCGGCGAAGAGGGTGTCGAGCGACACGCCGCGCCACTCGGTGTCGAACTTCGACCAGCGCGTGACGCAGTGGATGTCGGTCTCCACCGTCTCGACCGGGAGCGCGCGGAATTCCTCCCACGTCCACCGCTTCACCCGGCCGGCTTCGTCGGTGATCGTGAACTGCCACTCGCCGGGGTGGATGTTCGGCGTCGGGCCGGCCGAGAGCACCGGGAAGTCGCGCGTCTCGTACTGACCGGGAGGCAGACGCGAGTCCGCCTCCCGGCCCCTCCCGGAGAACCCGGGATTCACGATGCCCATGTTCGGCTCGTTCAGGCCTGGGGCTGCTCGGCCAGGTCGTGGATGAGCGCCTTCTCGTCTTCCTCGCTCAGCGAGGTCTTGATGACCTTGCCGTTGAAGGGTGCGATGGCGGCGGCGAACTTGTCTTCGGTGAGCTTGACGGTGTAGATCACGACGGCCGACTTGCCGGCGCCGACCGACTCCTTCACCTGCGAACGGAACTCGCTGTTGAGCCCGGTCTTGTCGATGCCGGCGAACAGCGCGCCGATCAGGCCACCGAAGACCAGACCGAAGAACGGCACGAAGAACAGGATGCCGATGAGGGTTCCGAAGAGCGCTCCGCCGGCCGCACCGAGGCCGATGTTGCCCGCGGCGCCGGGGTGCTCGACGTGGGTCTTGCCCTGCTCGTCGACCTTCACGAGCGCGAGGCCCGCGAGCTCGACGATGAGGTCGCCCTGAAGTTCCTGAACCTTCTGGTAGGCGCCCTCGGCGTCTTTTTCGTTGTCAAAGGCGATGACGATCAAATCGGCCATGAGTGTGTGAAACCTTTCTCGTTTTCCACGAGCGTAGAGGATGCCGGTTAACGAAAAGAAGACCCGGCGTCATGCCGGGTCTTCTTTCGTTTTCACTGTCTCAACCAGTGTCTCCGAGGGGGGACTTGAACCCCCACGCCCTATACGGGCACTAGCACCTCAAGCTAGCGCGTCTGCCATTTCCGCCACCCGGAGTCAGGTGCCTGGCGATTGATCGCTCAACCAGCCAAGGAAAGACAATAGCACGGATGGCGTGCCGGCAAATCCACCGCCGCGGTCAGTGCCTACCGGTAGCGTGAACCACATGACGTCATCGCCTGAGCACGCCGAACTCGACCTGACGACCCGCATCGCGCGCGACCTGATCCGGTTCGACACGTCGAACTACGGCGAGGGCCGCTCCAACGGCGAGACCCCCGCGGCCGAATATCTGGCCGCGCATCTCGAGCGTCTCGGCCTGACCGTGCAGTCGTTCGACTCCGAGCCCGGCCGCACCAGCATCGTCACCCGCGTGCCCGGCCGCGATGCGTCGAAACCCGCACTCGTCGTGCACGGTCACACCGACGTCGTGCCGGCGATCGCGGCCGATTGGTCGGTCGATCCGTTCGGCGGCGACATCCGTGACGGCATGCTCTGGGGTCGCGGCGCGGTCGACATGAAGAACATGGATGCGATGGTCGTCGCCGCCCTCGATCGCATCCTGTCGTCGGGCCGGCAGCCCGAGCGCGAGCTCGTCGTGGCGTTCTTCGCCGACGAGGAGGCCGGGGGAGTTCTGGGTTCGCACTACCTAGTGCACGAGCATCCGCAGCTCTTCGAGGGCGCCACCGAGGCCATCAGCGAGGTGGGCGGCTACTCGATCGACCTCGACGGCAAGCGCGCCTACCTCGTGCAGACCGGCGAGAAGGCCCTGATCTGGATGAAGTTGATCGCCCGCGGCACCGCCGGCCACGGCTCCCAGGTCAACAACGACAACGCCGTCACGCGCCTCGCCCGCGCCGTGGCCACCATCGGCAGCCGCGAGTGGCCGGTGCACCTCACCGCTACCACCCGCCAGCTGCTCGACCGGGTGGCGGCCCTGCTTGGCAAAGACCCGCAGAAGCTCAGCGCCGACGAGATCGCCATCGCCACCGGCACCGCCTCGCGATTCATCTCGGCCACGCTGCGCACCACGACGAACCCCACGGGGCTGACGGCGGGCTACAAGCACAACGTCATCCCCGACCGCGCCGAAGCGCTGATCGACGTGCGCGTGCTGCCCGGGCACGAAGACGAGGTGCTCGCCGAGATCCGCGAACTCATCGGCGACGACGTCGAGATCGTGATCTCGCACCAAGACATCGGGCTCGAGACCACCTTCGACGGCGAGCTCGTCGACACCATGGTCGCGACGCTGCAAGAGCACGATCCCGGCGCGGAGGTTCTGCCCTACCTGCTCTCGGGCGGCACCGACAACAAGGCACTCAGCCTGCTCGGCATCCGCGGTTTCGGCTTCGCGCCGCTGCAGCTGCCGCCGACCCTCGACTTTCCCGCGATGTTCCATGGCGTTGACGAGCGTGTTCCGCTCGAGGCGCTAGGGTTTGGCACAGACGTTCTGACCGATCTGCTGCTGCGGTACTGATCCGCGCGGCAGACCCACCCGCGACCACGTGGTCGCCCCGGCGCGCCGGCGGCTTATGGCCTGCCGCGCACGATCACTCCAAAGGGAGACATGGACTTTCTCAACGCCGTCATCCTGGGATTTGTGCAAGGCCTGACCGAGTTCCTGCCGATCTCGTCCAGCGCGCACCTGCGCATCCTGGGCGAATTCCTGCCCGGCGCCGCCGACCCCGGAGCCGCTTTCACGGCGATCACGCAGCTCGGCACCGAGACCGCCGTCGTCGTGTTCTTCTGGCGCGACATCACGCGCATCATCGGCCGCTGGGCCCGGTCGCTGGCCGGCCGCGTGCCCCGCAACGACCCGGATGCGCGCATGGGCTGGCTGATCATCGTCGGCTCGATCCCGATCGTGGTGCTGGGCCTGCTCTTCCAAGACGCCATCGAGACGACGTTGCGATCGCTCTGGATCGTCGCCACGACCCTCATCGTGTTCGGCATCCTCCTCGGCATCGCCGACTACGTGGGGGCGAAGCGGCGGCGGCTCAAAGACCTCACCGTGCCCCACGGCATCATCTTCGGGTTCGCCCAGGCGCTCGCGCTCATCCCCGGCGTCTCGCGATCGGGCGGCACCATCACGGCCGGGCTCTTCATGGGCTACGAGCGGCGTGCGGCGGCGCGCTACTCGTTCCTGCTCGCCATTCCGGCGGTGTTCGGCAGCGGACTGTTCCAGGTCTACAAGAGCATCGGCGAGCCGAGCGTCTACGGGCCCATCGAGACTCTCGTGGCCACGGTCGTGGCGTTCATCGTGGGCCTGGTCGTGATCGCCTTCTTCATGAGCTACATCTCCAAGCGCAGCTTCCTGCCGTTCGTGATCTACCGCATCGCGCTCGGCGCGGTGCTGATCGTGCTGCTCAGCGCGGGGGTCATCGCGGCCTGACCGTCGGCGAAGTGCTTGACGATTCGGAACTAGGCTTGACCGGTGCGCTCCTGGCCCCGACCCGACATCCCCGCCCTTCCCGGCCGCGGTGCGGCACCCCGCATCCACGACGACTCGAGCGGCCGGTTCCTCGACTCGGCGAAGAACGACGGCACGGCCACGCTCTACGTCTGCGGCATCACCCCCTATGACGCCACCCACATCGGGCACGCGGCCACCTACCTCGCCTTCGACACGCTCGTGCGGGTCTGGCTCGACGCGGGGCTCGACGTGTCGTACACCCAGAACATCACCGACGTCGACGACCCGCTGCTCGAGCGCGCGGCGGCGACCGGTGTCGACTGGCGCGAACTCGCGGCCGGCCAGATCGAGCTGTTCCGCACCGACATGGCCGCCCTGCGGGTGTCGCCCCCGGATGCCTACATCGGCGTCACCGAGACCATCGACTCGATCGCGGGGGCCGTCGACGCCCTGCGCGCCCGCGGAATCGCCTATCCGGTGCCCACGCCCGACGCGGCGGAGGCCGGCGCCGAGGACTGGTATTTCGACATCGCGGCCGCCGAGGCGGCGACGCCGTGGGTGCTCGGATCGGAGAGCGGACTCGACCTCGAGACGATGAGCCGCCTGTTCCGCGAACGCGGGGGAGACCCCGACCGCGAGGGCAAGCGCGACCCGCTCGACCCGCTGCTCTGGCGCGTGGAGCGGGCCGGCGAACCGGCCTGGGACTCGGTCGTCGGCCGCGGCCGCCCCGGCTGGCACATCGAGTGCTCGGTGATCGCCCGCGAGACCCTCGGCGACACCATCTGCGTGCAGGGCGGCGGCGGCGACCTCGTGTTTCCGCACCACGAGTTCAGTGCCGCGCACGCCACCGCCCTGACCGGCGAGCGGTTCGCACGCATCAACGCGCACGGCGGCCTCGTGGCGTTCGACGGCGAGAAGATGAGCAAGTCGCTCGGCAACCTGGTGCTCGTGTCGCAGTTGCGCGAGGCGGGCACGGAACCGGATGCCGTGCGGCTCGCGATCCTCTCGCACCCCTACCGTGACGACTGGGAATGGCAGCGCGGCGACGAGCAGCGCGCCGCCGAGCGCCTGGCCACCTGGCGTGCTGCCGCCGCCTCGGTCTCGAGCGACCACCAACTCGACACCGCCCTCGACCGCGACGACGCCCTCGACCTGCTCTCGGCCGTGCGCACCCGCCTGCACGACGACCTCGACACCCCCGGCGCCCTCGACCTCTTCGACGACTGGTTCAGCGAACCCCACTCCGCCGAGTCGACGGCGCTGGCGGCACGGGTGCTCGACGCGCTGCTGGGCATCCGGCTGTAGCTGTGCTGGCTGCCGCCGCGGCGTGAGCTGCCGCCGCGGCCGTGCTTCGCGCGGCTGCGGCGGGGCGCGCCGCCGCCTCTGCGGCGCGCCGGAACATGTGAGCACGCGGTCGCTGCGCGGCCACGCGCTCACCCTGGGTCGTCCGGGAGCGCCCAGCAGTACGCGCCCCCGCCGCCCTCACCCCTTGGGTCGCCCCTCCCTCCCCATCCCCCGAGAAGTCTCTTCTCGTTGCTTCCTAGCCCCACTTGCTGCGAATAATGACTTCTTGGCAGGGCGGGTGAGGGGCGGGAACTCACGAGAAGAGCGCGGCGCAGAGGCGCGCGGCCCGAGGGTTCGGTTGGCGGGCAGCCAGTTAGTGTCCCGGCCCCCGGCTCCACCTTCACCGAAAAGTCACTTCTCGGTGCTTCCGGGCCGTAGTTGCCGCGAAAAGTGACTTCTCGGCGGGGTGGGTGAGGAGCGCGGACCCGCGAGAAGAGCGCAGCGCAGAGGCGCGCGGTCGGAGGGTTCGGTTGGCGGTCAGCGGGTTAGTGTCCTGGCCCCGACTCCACCTTCGCCGAGAAGTCACTTCTCGGTGCTTGCGAGCCCAACTTGCCACGAAAGTGACTTCTCGGCGGGGTGGGGATGGATGGGACCCACGGGAGGGCGCGGCACAGGAGCAGGACGTCACGGCAGGGATGCGCGGCGCGGGGCGCGGGGGTGCGCGGCGCAGGGAGGGGCCCACGGCGCGGTGGGCGCGCGGCGCAGGGAGAGGCGCGGGGCGCCGGGGTCGTGCGGGGCGCGGGGGGCGTGCGGAGTGGGAGTGGGGCGGCACGGGAGCGGACGCGTCGGGCCGCACTCGACGACCCAGGCTGAGCGCGTGGCCGCGCCAGCGACCGCGTGCTCAGGTGTGGCGGCGCGCCGCAGAGGCGGCGGCGCGCCCCGTGGCAGCCGCGCGCAGCACGGCCGCCACGGCAACTAGCACAGCCGCGGCAACCAGCACAGCAGCCACACCCGGTTTACTGGTCGCGCCGCCAGGGCTCGTCGGGGCGGCCGTCGCCGCGTTTGCGCAGGTAGCGCTCGAACTCCTGGGCGATGGCCTCACCGCTGGCCTCGGGGGAGTCGACGGTGTCGCGCGCCTGCTCGAGCTGCTGGATGTAGGCGGCCATGTCCTCGTCTTCACCGGCCAGCGCGTCGATGCCCGACTCCCAAGCGGTCGACTCGTCGGCGAGCTCGCCGCGGTCGATCGACACGTCGATCAGTTCCTCGATCTTGTCGATCAGGGCGAGAGTGGCCTTGGGCGACGGCGCGTTGTGCACGTAGTGCGGCACGGAAGCCCAGATCGAGATGGCCGGGATGCCGGCGCTCTCCGCGGCATCCGCGATCACGCTCAGGATGCCGACGGGCCCCTCGTAGGAGCTGCGCTCGATGTCGAGATCGGTGCGCACGAGCGGGTTCTCGCTCGTGGCGAAGACCGAGATCGGCCTCGTGTGCGGCACGTCGGCGAGCATCGCGCCGAGCAGCACGATGCCGCTGACGTCTTCGGCCAGGGCGGTCGAGATGATGTCGGCGGTGAACTTCTTCCAGTTGCGGGAGGGCTCGGCGCCGATCAGCAGGTAGACGTGCGAGTCGTCGCCCTGCGCGGTGGGGGCTCCGGATGCCGCGCCCTCGAGCTCGCCGTCGGGGCCGAAGATCGTGGCGCCCGGCCACACGAGCAGGCGGTGCCCCTCGTCGTCGGAGGTCACGACCGGCCGGTTGAACTGGAAGTCGAAGTACTCCTCGGTGTCGACCTCGAGAATCGGAATCACGTCGAGCTGGTCTTTGAGCACCTTGAGCGCCCCCGTCGCGGCTTCGCCGGCGTCGTTCCAGCCCTCGAACGCGACCAGCAGCAACCGGCCGCGCAGGAATCCGTTGTCTGTCACCGTGATGGGTACCTCGCTGGTTCGTCTGTGATGCCGACGGCACGGATGCCGTCAATCAAGGATAGGCGCGATCGGCCACACCGTAGACTTGTCGCCCGTGACCAACTCCTTGCCCGCCGCAGTCCTCTGGGACATGGACGGCACCATCGTCGACACCGAACCCTACTGGATGCTCGCCCAGGAGCGGCTCGTGGAGTCGTTCGGCGGCACCTGGTCGAAAGACGCCGCCATGACGCTCGTCGGCTCGGGCCTGGACCGCAGCGCCCGCATCCTGCAGGAATTCGGCGTCGACATGCCCGCCCAGGACATCATCGAGCTGCTCTCGACCCAGGTGATGGAGCAGATCAGCCAGAGCGTGCCGTGGCGGCCCGGAGCCCTCGAACTGCTCACCGCCCTGCACGCCGCCGGCGTTCCTCAGGCGCTCGTGACGATGTCGATCGGCCGCATGGCGCACCATGTCGCCGGCTACATCCCGTTCGACGCGTTCTCGACCGTCATCTCGGCCGACGTGGTGGTCGAGAGCAAACCGCACCCCGAGGCCTACCTGCGCGCGGCCGCCGACCTCGGCGTCGACATCACCCGGAGCGTCGCCATCGAGGACTCGGTGACCGGGGTGACCTCGGCCGTGGCATCCGGAGCCGCCGTCATCGGCGTCGAGCACCTGCTGTCGCTCGACGACTCGGGCGCCGCCGTCGTGTGGCCGACCCTCGACGGACGCACCCCGGCCGACCTCGCCGACGTGCTCGCGGGGGTGCACGCATGACCGCGCAGTACAGCGGACCGTTCCGCGAGGGCGACCGCGTTCAGCTCACCGGCCCCAAAGGCAAGCTCAACAGCATCACGCTCGAGTCGGGCAAGGTCTTCCACACCCACCGCGGCTTCATCGACCACGACGCGCTGATCGGGCTGCCCGACGGCTCAGTGGTGCAGAACTCGGTGGGCGTCGAGCACCTCGTGCTGCGGCCGCTGCTCACCGACTTCGTGATGTCGATGCCGAGGGGCGCCGCCATCATCTACCCGAAGGATGCCGCGCAGATTCTCGCTCAGGCCGACATCTTCCCGGGAGCCACCGTGGTCGAGGCCGGCGTCGGCTCGGGCGCGCTGTCGCTGTGGTTGCTGCGGGCGATCGGGCCGGAAGGCCACCTGTCGAGTTTCGAGCGCCGCGAGGAGTTCGCCGACGTGGCCCGCGCGAACGTGGCCGCCTACTTCGGGCACGTTCCAGACGGCTGGACGCTGACGGTCGGTGACCTCGTCGAGTCGCTGCCGAGCGTGAACGCCGACCACACGGTCGATCGCGTGGTGCTCGACATGCTCGCCCCATGGGAGTGCGTCGACGCGGTCGCCGACGCCCTGAAGCCCGGCGGCATCGTGCTCTGCTACGTGGCCACCGTGACCCAGCTGTCACGGGTGGTCGAGGCGATCCGCGACACCGGGCTGTTCACGAACCCGCTGCCGAACGAGACCATGGTGCGCGGCTGGCACGTCGAGGGCCTCGCCGTGCGCCCGGACCACCGCATGATCGGCCACACCGGCTTCCTCGTCTCCGCGCGGCGGCTGGCCCCCGGTGCCGTGCTGCCCGAACTCAAGCGCCGTGCGTCGAAGAGCGACTTCTCCGACGAGGACATGGAGGCCTGGACCCCGGGCGCGCTCGGCGAACGCGGCATCAGCGCGAAGAGCCTGCGCAAGCGGGTGCGGGCCGCCACGGCGACCGCGGATGCCGCGCTCGCCCGCGAAGCCCGTGAGGCCGGCGAGGCCGGCGGCGCCGGTGCCGTCGGCCCGCGCGACGATGAAATAGGATAGGTTCGCTCACCGGGCCCACGGCTCGTCGAATGCAGGAAATGAGGATCCGTGCGCAAGTCTCTCGCGCTCATTCTGTCGGCAGGCCTTCTGCTGTCGCTCGCCGCATGCAGCGGTTCGCCCGCGGCCCCCGACTGTGCAGGCGCCGCCCCCTCGGGCGAGTCGAGCGACGCCATCACGGCCACCGGTGACCTCGGCGCCGATCCTTCCGCCTCGTTCCCGTTCCCGCTCGTGACCGACACCCCGCAGCGCTCGGTGCTGATCGACGGCGACGGCCAGCAGGTGGGCCTCGGCGGCACGGTCGTCACGAGCTACACCGTCTACGACGGCGACACCGGCGCCGCGGTCGGCGCCCCCCAGTCGACCGCCCTCGTCGTCTCCGACGGCCTGCCCGCCGGCCTCAAGGGCGCCCTGCTCTGCACGAGCACCGGAGAGCGCGTCGCCGCCGTCATCCCGAAGGACGAAGCCGCCGAGATCGTGACCGGCGCCACCGGCTCGATCGTCATGGTGTTCGACATCTCGGCCGCGTTCCCGCAGGCCGCCGACGGCGCCGACCAGCCCGCTCAGGCCGGCTTCCCGAGCGTCGTGCACGACGCCGACGGCCGCCCGGGCATCACCATCAACTCCGGCGACAACCCCACCGAGGCGAAGTCCACGCTCATCAAGAAGGGCACCGGCGACCCCGT
The DNA here is from genome assembly GCF_024979295.1 of Herbiconiux daphne. Classification (GTDB taxonomy): domain Bacteria; phylum Actinomycetota; class Actinomycetes; order Actinomycetales; family Microbacteriaceae; genus Herbiconiux; species Herbiconiux daphnes. Next base: position 194,121 of record NZ_JANLCJ010000002.1, read on the forward strand.
CGCCGAGGGCGACTCGCTCGTGGTGCAGGCCACGGCGGTCTCCTACGACGCCCCGCGCGACGTGGCGAACTCCACCTGGGAAGACGGCACGCCGCAGCTCTGGACGATGACGGCGGATGCCGCCCCCACCCAGTCCACCTGGCAGCCCGCCGGCATCGCCGAGCACCTGATCGGCCAGCCGATCGGCTCCGAGGTGCTCGTGGTGCTCCCGGGTGCCGACGGCGGCGCGGCCACGGCCTACGTCGTCGACCTGCTCGGTGTGCTGCCGTCGGCGACCCAGTAGGGCGCCCACGAACTAGAATTCTCGCGTGTCCTCGCAGAAGCAGCCGCCCGCCGTGCCGGTCGAAGAGCGTCTCTTCAGCCTGGTGCTCGCGCTGCTCGCCACCGAGGCGGGGCTGACCAAGAGCGAGATCCTCTCGACCGTGCAGGGCTACCGGCAGCGCTACGACGCCTACGGCGACAACGCGAGCCTCGAGCGGCAGTTCGAGCGCGACAAAGACGACATCCGCGAACTCGGCGTGCCGCTCGAGACCATCGAGACACCAGGAGACCCGGGCAACAACCAGTCGATGCGCTACCGCATCCCGCGCACCGCCTATGAACTGCCGGCCGACATCACGTTCTCGCCGGCCGAGACCACGCTGCTCAACCTCGCGGCGATGGCCTGGCGCGAGGGGTCGCTCTCGCGCGAGTCGCAGCGCGCTCTGCTCAAGCTGCGCTCCACCGGTGTCGAGACCACCGAGCCCGTGCTCGGCTACGCCCCGCGCATCCGCACCCGCGACGCGGCCTTCGACCCGCTGTCGGATGCGCTGACGCGCCGCGTGACCGCGTCGTTTCCCTATCTGAAGCCCGGCGACGCATCCGCTCGCCTGCGCACCGTGTCACCGCTCGCGCTGGTGCAGCACCAGGGCCGATGGCATCTCAAGGCCTTCGATCACGGCGTCGGCGAACCGCGCACGTTCCTGTTGTCGCGCATCACCGGCCCGGTCAAGGTGAGCCGGCAGCCGATCGAGGTGGCTCCGGGCGGGTATGCCGCGTCAGCGCTCGAAGAGCTCGACGAGATCTGGGAAGCCAACGTCGCCGACCTCGAGGTGCTGCCCGGCACCGACGCCGAGGTGCGACTCGCCCGCCGCCGTGGCGCAGAACGGGTCGACGGCTCCCGTGTGCTGCTGCACTTCACCGACGTCAACCTGCTCGCCGACGAGCTCGCCGGCTTCGGGCCCGAGGTGCGCGTGCTCGGCCCCGAACCGCTGATCGCCGCGGTGGTGTCGCGCCTCGAGGCCGCGGTCGCCGCGCACCAGGAGGCACGCTGATGGCGACCCCCCGCGACGCGCAGCAGTTCGCCTACGCGCAAGACAAGCTGACCTTCCTGCTCGCCCTGGTGCCCTACCTGCTCGACCACGGGCGGGTGACCGTGCGCGAGGCGGCCGAGCACTTCCAGGTGTCGGAGAAGCAGATCCGCGACGCGGTCTCGCTCATCGCCGTTTCGGGCGTTCCCGGCGAGACCATGCAATACCAGCACGGCGACCTGTTCGACATCTCGTGGGACGACTTCGACGAGCGCGACGAGATCGTGATCACCCACATGGTGGCGCTCGACGACTCGCCGCGGTTCTCGGCCCGCGAGGCCGCGGCCCTCATCGCCGGTCTGCAATACCTGCAGTCGTTGCCCGAGAACCTCGACAGCGGCGTCTACTCGTCGCTCATGGACAAGCTGGCCCGCGGCGCCTCCGAGAGCCCCAGCCAGGTGGCGGTCGCCCGTTCCGACGCCACCGGGTCGCTCGCCGAGGTGCGCGACGCGCTCGCCCGCGGCGTGCAGATCGAGTTCGACTACCTCTCCTCCCGCGGCTCGCGCGAACACCGCCGCGTCGACCCGCTGCGCATCGACTCCGACGACGAGAACTGGTACCTGCGCGCCTGGGACCACCTGCGCGAGGCCGTGCGCACCTTCCGGCTCGACCGCATGACCGACGTGAGGGTCACCGACGAGCCCGTGACCGGCTCGCACGACGACGTCGCACTCGGCGATCGCCTGTTCCAGGGCGCCGACGACGACCTCGTGGTGACCATCGAGCTCGACCCCTCGGCGCTGTCGCTGCTCGGCGAGTTCGTGTCGAGCGTCGATGCGCGGGCGACGGATGCCGCGGCATCCGTGTCGGGCCGGGTGCGCACCGACATCCGCGTCGCCCACATCAACGCCCTCAAGCGGCTCGTCACCGCGACATCGTCGGCGGTGACCATCGTCGACCCGCCCGAGGCCCGCGCGGCCGTCGTGGACTGGGCCAACGAGGCCCTGAGCCAATACCGGTCCGCAGGGCTCCCGGCCGCCGGGCGACCGGCCGACCCCGCCAGCGCCTAGGCTGGGGCCATGGCGTGGTGGGCGTGGCTGATCATCTGGACCGTTCTGGTGCTGGGGCTGTTCGCCATGCTCGCGCTGCTGGGCTACCGGTTGTTCGGCAAGGTGCGCGCCACGCTGCGTGAGCTCGAGAAGCTCACGGACCAGGTGGCGCAGCTCACCGAGAACGCCGAGGAACTGGCCGTCGACCACCCCGATCGGGCGATCGAACTCGGCTACGAAGAGGTCGCGCGCCGGCGCGAGCTGCACAATCAGCGGCGAGCGGAATTGAAGCAGGCACGCAGGGAAGCGCGCATCAGACGGGGTAAACTCCTCATCAAGCCCGAAACGATTCCGACTCTAAGGAAGTGGACCAATGCTCGGTAACCTCAACGGGTGGCACCTGGTCATCATCCTCGTCGTCATCCTGCTGTTGTTCGGGGCGACCCGTCTGCCTGCACTGTCGAAGAGCCTCGGCCAGTCGATGCGCATCTTCCGCAACGAGACCAAGGCGATGAAAGAAGAGAACGCCGCCGACAAGCCGGCTGAGCCCACCGTCGTCTCGACCCAGGCGGAGCCCCTTCCGGGCGCGACCACCACTGACTCCGTTCCTTCTGCCGCGACGCTGCCGGAGACGAAGACCGAACCGAAGTCGTAGGTTCCGTGGCCGCCAAGTCAACGCGGCAGCGCTCCCGTGACGGTCGGATGTCGCTCGGCTCCCATCTGATCGAACTCCGGAAGCGGCTGTTCATCGCCGCCCTCGCGATTGTTCTGGGCATGGTCGCCGGCTACATCGTGTCGGACTACGTGCTCTCGGCCCTCATCCGGCCCATCTCCGAGCTGGCCGCCGAACAGGGCCGCGACGCGAGCCTCAACTTCACCGACGTCTCGAGCGCGTTCGACCTGCGCATCCAGATCGCCTTCACCGTCGGCGTGGTGGTGTCGTCGCCGGTCTGGCTCTATCAGCTCTGGGCGTTCGTGATGCCCGGGCTCAAGAAGCACGAGAAGCGCTACGCCGTGGGGTTCGTGGCCGCGGCCGTGCCGCTCTTCCTCGCCGGCTGCGCCGCCGGCTGGTTCGTGCTGCCGCACATGGTGACGCTGCTCACGGGCTTCGCGCCCGAGGGCACGACGGCGCTCTTGACGGCCCGGTCGTATTTCGACTTCGTGCTCAAACTCGTGCTGGCCATCGGCATCGCCTTCGTGCTTCCCGTCTTCCTCGTGCTGCTCAACTTCGCCGGGGTGCTGAGTGCCGTGGCGATCCTGAAGTCGTGGCGCATCGCCATCCTCGCGATCACCCTGTTCACGGCGATCGCCACACCCGCCGCGGATGTGATGTCGATGTTCCTGCTCGCCATCCCGATGGTGCTGTTGTACTTCACGGCTGCCGGAATCGCCTGGCTGCACGACCGCCGGGCGCGCCGCACCCAGCAGCAACTCGACGTGGAGCTGGCCGTCTGATGGCGCCGGCAGGAGAGGCCAGTGGCGTGCTGAGTCCCGCAGAACGATTCGCCGCGAGTCGCAAGCGGGCGGGACATCCGCAGGTCATGAACTTTCGCAGCGGACTCGGTTTCGACCTCGACCCGTTCCAGATCGAAGCCGCCGAGGCGCTCGAAGACGGCCGCAGCGTGCTCGTCGCCGCGCCCACCGGGGCGGGCAAGACCGTGGTGGCGGAGTTCGCCGCCCACCTCGCCATGCAGTCGGTGCGCGACAAGCTGTTCTACACCGCGCCCATGAAGGCGCTGTCGAACCAGAAGTTCCAGGAGTTCGTCACCGAATACGGCCCCGACGAGGTGGGCCTCTTGACCGGCGACACCAACATCAACGCCGACGCCCGCATCGTGGTGATGACCACCGAGGTGCTGCGCAACATGCTCTACGCCGACTCGAACCTGCTGAAGAACCTCAAGTTCGTGGTGATGGACGAGGTGCACTACCTTGCCGACCGGTTCCGCGGTGCGGTCTGGGAAGAAGTGATCATCCACCTTCCGCAGTCGGTGAAGCTCGTGTCGCTCAGCGCGACGGTGTCGAACGCGGAGGAGTTCGGCGATTGGCTGCAGGCCGTGCGGGGCGACACCGAGGTGATCGTCTCGGAGGAGCGCCCGGTGCCGCTCGACCAGCACGCCCTGGTCAAGACGAAGCTCATCGACCTCTTCGACTCGACCGGGCGCGCGGCGACCAACCGCGTCAACCCCGAGCTCGCGCAGCTGGTGCGGGGCGGGGCGTCACTCGCCTCGGTCGACCGCCTCGGCGGGCGCGGCGGCGGTGGCCGGCGCGGTGGCGGAGGAGGCCGCGGACGCGGCGGGTATCGCCCGCACGGCCAGGGCTTCGAACGGATGGACCGCCCCGATGTGGTGCGCCTGCTCGACGAGCACCGGCTGCTGCCCGCGATCTTCTTCGTGTTCAGCCGCATCGGCTGCGACCAGGCCGTGAAGCAGGTGCTGCGCGCCGGTGTGCGCCTCACCACGGCGGAGGAACGCGACGAGATCCGGCGCATCGTCGACGAGCGCTGCCGCACCCTGCTCGACGAAGACCTCGCGGTGCTCGGCTACTGGGAGTGGACCGAGGGCCTGCAGCGCGGCGTGGCCGCCCACCACGCCGGCATGCTGCCCGCCTTCAAAGAAGTGGTGGAGGAGCTCTACCAGAAGAAGCTCGTCAAGGTGGTGTTCGCCACCGAGACCCTGGCACTCGGCATCAACATGCCGGCCCGCACCGTGGTGCTCGAGAAGCTCGAGAAGTTCAACGGCGAGGCCCGCGTGCCCATCACGGCGGGGGAGTACACCCAGCTCACCGGGCGCGCCGGGCGCCGCGGCATCGACGTGGAGGGGCACTCCGTCATCCAGTGGCGCGAGGGGCTCGACCCGCAGGAGGTCGCCTCGCTGGCCTCCCGCCGCACCTATCCGCTCAACTCGAGCTTCCGGCCCACCTACAACATGGCCGTGAATCTCATCGACCAGTTCGGCCGGCCGCGCACCCGCGAGATCCTCGAGTCGTCGTTCGCGCAGTTCCAGGCCGACCGCGCCATGGTCGACCTCGCCCGCAAGGTGCGCCAGCAGCAGGAATCGCTCGCCGGCTTCGAGAAGGCGATGACCTGCCACCTCGGCGACTTCCGCGAATACGCGAAGATCCGTCGCGAACTCACCGACCTCGCGCGCTCGGGCGCCGGGAAGGCCGACACGCTGTCGCGCGGCGATCGCGACAAGCGGCAACGGCACATCGCGTCGCTGCGCAAACAACTCCGCTCGCATCCGGTGCACGGCTGCAAAGACCGGGAGTCGCACGCCCGCTGGGCCGAGCGCTGGTTCACGCTCAAGCGCGACACCGACAAGCTGACGCAGCAGATCCAGACCCGCACCAACGTGATCGCCAAGGTCTTCGACCGCGTCACCGACGTGCTGCTCGGCCTCGGCTACCTCGCGACCGACGAGCACGGCGCGACCGTGCTCACCAGCCACGGGCACACGCTGAAGCGCATCTACGGTGAACGCGACCTCCTCGTCGCCGAGTGCATCCGGCGCCAGGTGTGGCACGATCTCGACCCCGCGTCGCTCGCGGCCATCGCCTGCGCGCTCGTCTACGAGCCCCGTCGCGACGAGAGCGAGGCGGCGGAGCGGTTCCTGCCGCGCGGTGCGTTCCGAGTGGCGCTCGACAAGACGCAGACCCTCTGGGCGCAGATCGACGACATCGAGCGCGACCACCGCCTGCCGGGCAGCAACCCGGTGGCCACGGGGCTCTCGACCGCCATGCACAAGTGGGCGCGCGGCGGCTCGCTCGACGACGTGCTCAACGAGGCCGACATGGCCGCCGGCGATTTCGTGCGCTGGTCGAAGCAGACCATCGACCTGCTCGACCAGTTGCAGGGAACATCGGATGCCCGGGTCGCCTCGACCGCGCGTGCCGCCATCGACGTGGTGCGCCGCGGCATCGTCGCCTACTCCTCGGTGGCGTGACCCGATGACCACGAGCACGACCGTGCCGGCCCGCCCGGTGCCCACGAGAACGCCGACCGCGGGGGAGACCTTCGTGCCGTCACGGCTGCTCGACCCGCCGTCTCGTTTCGGCCGGCCCCTGATGCCGCTCTGGCTCGCGCTCGTCGCCGCGGTCGGCGCGGGCATCGCGCTCGACGCCGGATTTCCGGACAAGGGCTGGTGGCCGCTCACCCTCGTCGGCACCGGCATCGTGCTCGCCGCGCTCGTGGGTCGGGGCTGGGGCAGCGCCTTCCTGATCGGGATCGTGGCAGGCGGCACGTTCTGGGGCGTGCACATCTCGTGGCTGACCCTCTACCTCGGACCGGTGCCGTGGCTCGGCCTGAGCGGCTTCGAGGCCGTCTACTTCGGTCTCGGCGCCATCCTGATCGCGCTCGTCTACCGTCGCGCCGAGCGGGTCTGGCCGAGCCGCTGGGGGCGCCTCGGCATCGTGCCACTCGTCGTGTCGGGTCTCTGGGTGCTGCGCGAGGGGCTCAACTCGATCGCTCCCTACGGCGGATTCTCGTGGGGCCGGGTCGCGATGTCGCAGTCGCAGAGCCCGTTCGCCGACATCGTGGCGTGGCTCGGAATGGCCGGGCTCAGCTTCGTGCTGGTGTGGCTCGTGGCGTTCGTGCTGCAGCTCGCCCGGGAATGGGATCTCCGCACGTCGAGCCGGGTGCTCATCGGTGCGATCGCGATCGCGGCGACGCTGGCCGTGCCCGCGTGGCCGGCCCCGACATCCGGAACGTCCCGCATCGCGGGCGTGCAGGGCAACTCGAACGCCGGCCTGTTCGCGGTGCACCAGCCCGGCGACATCCTGAGCGACCACGCGTCGGCGTCGCTCGAGCTCGAAGGCCAGCCGCTCGACGTGGTGGTCTGGCCCGAGAACGGCTCCGATCTCGACCCGACCCTCTACAACGTCGCCGCCCAGACGCTGGATGCCGTGAGCACCCACCTGGGCGACGTGCCGCTCGTCGTCGGCACCATCCAGCAGCGCGGCGACAAGGTCTACAACACGTCGCTGCTGTGGGAGAACGGAGGCGTGGTCGACTACTACGACAAGCGGCATCCGGTGCCGTTCGCCGAGTGGATGCCGAACCGCGACTTCTTCCACGCGCTCGCGCCCGACCTGGTCGACCTGGTCACCCGCGACTACGAGTTCGGCAGCACCGACCTCACCTACGACATCAACGGCCTGATCGCGGGCATCTCGATCTGCTTCGACATCACCGACGACGCCGTGATGCGGGCGATGTCGGCCGAGGGAGCCGAGGTCGTGCTCGCCCAGACCAACAACGCCGACTTCGGCCAGACCGACGAGAACCTGCAGCAACTCGCCATCGCGCGGCTGCGCGCGATCGAGTTCGGCCGCAGCGTCGTGAACGTGTCGACCGTCGGCACCAGCCAGATCATCGCGCCCGACGGGCACACCATCACCGGCATACCGGCCTACGAGGCGGGAACGATGGTGGCCGACGTTCCGCTCGCGACCGTGCCCACCCCGGCGTCGATCGTGGGCTTTCAGGTCGAGTGGCTGGTGGCCGGGTTCGGCATCGTCGGGCTGCTGGTGGCATTAACCACGAGAACGCCGCTCCGGCCGAAGACGGCCAGGCGACGTTCTTGACGGTGATCGAGCCTCAGGCTCCGATCTTCTGTGTTCCTCTGCGGGAGCGCAGGTAGGTCAGGCGCTCTTCGAGCAGCTCTTCGAGCTCGGCGCGCGTGCGGCGCTCGAGCAACATGTCCCAGTGACTGCGCGGCGTCTTCGCGTCGGCGTGATCGACCGTGACGGGCTCCGAACCGACCATCAGGGTCGCCTCGTGACTGCAGTACTTGCATTCCCAGGTCTCAGGCGCCTCCGCCTCGGCCGAGAACACCATTTCGGTGTCGCGGCCACAAGTCGCGCAGCGGTACGTGTAGGTCGTACGGGGCGAAAATACCACGCCCTCTTCGCTCTGAAGGCTTTGTGCGCCCAGACGCATTCCGCGCAAACTGCGATCTGCCATTGTGTGGTCTCCTCTCGCGTTGCTTCACAGGTATAAACCGCTGGGCTGAGTGATTCCTTTCCGTGCGGCCCTTTTGCCAGTACTCTCTCAGCGAAATCGGTCGTGCCCGGCGGCGCTCATCGGTAGCCGGCGGCGAGGGGCAGCATGAGGTCGGCGCGGTCGGTCACGATGCCGTCGACGCCGCGGTCGAGCAGGGCGCGTGCGACCTCGACGTCGTTGATCGTCCAGACGTGCACCTCGACTCCGGCGGCGTGCAGTCGCCGCACCATGCGCGGGGTGGTGGTGTGCAACCCGAAGATCGTGAGCGGGATCTGCACGGCGTCGACGCGGCGCAACACAAAACGCACCGCGGGCGCGAGGCCGAGCTTCGCGAAGATCAGGGCGGGAACGAACTCGGCCGCCGACGCCGACGCCGCGACGCCCGGTAGCCGATCGACCGTGGCGCGCCGGCGGCGGCTCGAGAACGACGTGATCAGCACCCGGTCGGTGGCACCGGCGTCGATGATGGCCTGGGCGGCGGGGCCGGCGACATCCTCGGCCTTGATGTCGATGTTGAAGCGGATGCCCGGATGCGCCGCGAGCACGTCGGCGAGGGTGACGAAGGTCACGCCGCCGCCGAGGTCGATCTCGACCAGTTCGGCGAGGGTGAGGTCGGCGATGCGCTCGGGGCGGCCGACCAGTCGTTCGAGGGTGGGGTCGTGGCTCGCGATGGCCACGCCGTCGGCGGAGGCGTTGACGTCGGTCTCGATGTAGTCGACGCCGGCCGCGGCCGCCTTCTCGAACGAGGCCAGGGTGTTCTCGGGCACGCCGAGAGCGAGCCCGCGGTGCGCGAGCACCCGGGGGAGCGGGGTGGCGAAGTAGCCGGGTTCGCCGGGGCTACGGGGCCTTCGGGGCGGCATCCGTGCCTGCGGACGTGCCGGGGGTGGTGCCTGCGGACGTGCCGTGGGTGCTCGGCGCGCCTCCCGGGGCGAACGCCTGCCCGATGCCCTTCAGCGCCTCGGTCAGCTCGCTCGGGATGACCCAGAGCTTGTTGGCGCTGCCCTCGGCGATCTTCGGCAGGGTCTGCAGGTATTGATAGGCGAGCAGCAGGTTGTCGGGCTCGCCGCGATGGATGGCGCCGAACACCGTCGTGATGGCCTCGGCTTCACCCTGGGCCCTCAACACTGCGGCTTTCGCGTCGCCCTCGGCGCGCAGGATCTCGCCCTGCCGGTGACCCTCGGCCTCGAGAATGGCGGACTGCTTGGTGCCCTCGGCGGTGAGGATGACGGCGCGGCGCTCACGCTCGGCGCGCATCTGCTTCTCCATCGAGTCCTGGATCGAGACGGGCGGGTCGATGGCCTTGAGCTCGACGCGCGAGACGCGGATGCCCCATTTGCCGGTGGCTTCGTCGAGCACGATGCGCAGCTGCCCGTTGATCTCGTCGCGGCTGGTGAGGGCCTCTTCGAGGTTCAGGCCGCCGACCACGTTGCGGAGGGTGGTGGTGGCGAGCTGCTCGACCGCGCCGAGGTAGTTGGCGATCTCGTAGGTCGCGGCCCGCGCATCCGTCACCTGGAAGAACACGACCGTGTCGATCGACACCACCAGGTTGTCTTCGGTGATGACGGGCTGAGGCGGGAACGACACCACCTGTTCGCGCAGATCGATGAGGGGCCGCAGCCGGTCGATGAAGGGCACCAGGATGTTGAGGCCCGGCATGAGCGTCTTGTGATAGCGGCCGAGGCGTTCGACCACACCGGCCCGTGCCTGCGGGATGATGCGCACCGCCCGGGCCACCACCACCAGCACGAAGATGATGATGATGACGATGACGACGATCGTGATGATCTGCCCGACGAGGTCGTTCACAGAGACGGTTCCTTTCGTTCTGTTCTCTCCGACGGCACGACCACGGCGGTGGCGCCGTCGATCGCGGTGACGAGAACGTGTTCGCCGCGCGTGAGCTCGCGGTGCTCGGTGAGCGGCGAGACCCGGGCGGTCCACAGGTCGCCGTTGGCGAGCTTGACCTGACCACGGGTCGGGGTCACCTCGTCGACCACCACGCCCTCGAGACCGAGCAGTGCGTCGACGTTGCTCCTCGCCGGGTCGCCGCCGCGTTTCAGAAGGCGCAGCAGCGGGGGTCGCAGGGTGAGCAGCAACAGCAGCGACACCACGGCGGCGACGACGATCTGGATGTACCAGGGCGCTCCGAACACGCCGGCGATGAGGCCGCCGAGGCTGCCGATCGCGATCATCAGGAACGTGAACTCGAGCGTGAGCATCTCGACCACGATGAAGATGAGGATCAGCCCCAGCCAGAAGATCCAGGCGTAGGAGTCGAGGAATTCGAGCATGTGCGGTCTCCTCTCGGCGTCGATCGGCTGTCTTCGACGCTATCAGCATTCCGGGGGTGACCGGCTGGAGTATCGGCTACTTGGTAGTCTCTGATCGTCGTTCGATCTACGAGGAGTTCTCTGTGTCCAATCCACTCGCCCCCGGTTCGCTCGCAGGAAAGCGGGCCCTCGTCACGGGCTCGTCCCGCGGTATCGGAGCGGACACCGTGCAGTACCTCGCCGACGCCGGTGCATCCGTCGTCATCAACTACCGCAACAAGGAGGCCCGCGCCGCCAAGCTCGCCGACAGCATCCGGGCCAAGGGCGGCAGCGCACTCGTCGCCGGCGCCGATCTCACCGACCCCGCGTCGGTCGCGGCGATGTTCGATCAGATCAACGCCGAGCTGGGCGGCCTCGACATCCTCGTGATGAACGCCTCGGGCGGCATGGAGAGCGGCATGGCCGAGGACTACGCCATGACCCTCAATCGCGACGCGCAGGTGAACCTGCTGACCGCCGCGCTGCCTCTTCTCGGCCCCGGTTCGCGCGTGGTGTTCGTGACCAGCCACCAGGCCCACTTCATCCGCACCACTGAGACGATGCCCGAGTACGAGGCCGTCGCGCTCAGCAAGCGGGCGGGCGAAGACGCTCTGCGTGCCATGATCCCCGCGCTCGACGCCGCCGGAGTCGGCTTCGTCGTCGTCTCGGGCGACATGATCGAGGGCACCATCACCGCGACGCTGCTCGAACGCGCCAACCCCGGCGCGATCGGCGCCCGCAAAGAGGCGGCCGGCCGGCTCTACAACGTCAGCGAGTTCGCGGCCGAGGTGGCCGCGGCGGCCGTCGACGAGGTTCCGGCGAACCACACGCGCTACGTCGGCGACGTCTCGGGCTTCGACCAGAGCGAGGAGTGACCCGCTCGTGAGCGGAGAAGCGGATTCCGCCACGCCGGCGGGCGCCGTCATCCTGAAGTCCCGCGTGCTGCTGCTCGATCGGGCTGATCGCACCCTGTTGTTCTTCACGCGAGCGGATGTCGCGACCCACCCGACCCGCTGGCTCACCCCCGGTGGGCACGTGGAGCCGGGGGAGTCGCACCACGAGGCGGCCGTGCGCGAGCTCTTCGAAGAGACCGGGCTCGTGGTCAGCGACCTGGGCGAACCGTTCTGGAGCCGCGATTTCGTGGCCGAGCCGGCTCCCGGAGTGCTGCGCGACTATCACGAGGAGTGGTACCTGCACCGCACGGCGCCGTTCGAGCCGGTCGACACGAACTGGACGGACGACGAGCGGGTCGACGTCGAGCAGTGGCGCTGGTTCACCCTCGCCGACCTCGACGAGACGGCCGACCCGGTCGAGCCGGCCGATCTGCGCGTCGTGCTGCGAAGCGCCCTCGAACGCTAGCGCGGGGCGTCAGCGCTCGAGGGCGTGTAGCGCGGGATCGATCAGACCTTCGCGGTCTTGGGCGCCCGGCCGAGCATGAGCGCCGTGATGCCCGAGAACACACCGGTCACGATGAGGATGATGCCGGCGAACAGGATCAGGATGCCGATCGACTCGAGCGGCAGGAAGATCACGACGATGCCGGCGACCACCGACACCACGCCGAGGATGGTGCCGAACCACTTCGAGGAGTCTTTCGCGGTCTCCATGACGGCGATGACGCCCTCGATGATCCACGAGAACCCGATCACGAGCGCGAGTGCGATGAGCGACACGACCGGGTTGCGGATGGCCACCACGCCGGCGACGATCAGCAGCACGCCGAGGATGATGTTGAGGGCCCGGATGCCGCCGGTGACCGAGTTGTTCACGATGCCCGAGACGATCCGCACGAGGCCGACGATCCAGAAGTAGATCGCGAACAGCCAGGCGATCGTGTAGACGATGGCGTCGGGGTTGTTGAACGCGAGCACCAGGATCACGATGCCGAGCACGATCGAGAGGATGGCCCGGATCCAGAGGCCGCCTTTCAGCCACCGGGTGGCCGTGGCGGTGATGTCGCCGTCGAAGAGCCAGAAGCCCGCGGGATTCGGTGTGGTGGTGGTCATGGTGTTCCCCCTCGCTCGCGCCTCACGGCGCCGTTCTTGTCTCGAACAATCTAGCGGCTGCGGCGCGTTTCATGGGAGTTGCCCGAGAGCATGTTGCGCCCGATGGAGAGACCCAGGCCGGTGACCTATTCTCACAGTCGAATAATCGTCACCTTCGGGGGTGCGGGCAGAAAGACACCATGACAACTCCGTCGACACCATCGTCGTCGCGGCCGACCGCGATCGCCCTCGGGCTCATCGCACTCGCGTTGCTGAGCGGCTGTTCCACCTCACCCGGATCAACATCCGCCACCGACTCGGCCGAGCGCACCACCCCACTGTCGCCCTATTACGCCGCCCTCTATCCCGCGATCGACGACGAGACGCAGCAACGACAGAACGCCGCCGTTCAGGATGCGGTCGCCGTGTGCATGAAAGAGCAGGGGTTCGACTATCAGCCTGACACCAACTCCGGCGTGTTCACCGTCGACTCGGAATCTCTCGACGCAGCACCAGGCAGCGAGGAGTTCGCGAAGACCTATGGCTACGGTGTGTCAACGGATCCTTTCGGCACGGCAGACCACGAGGCGTCGGTCGTCGACCCTAACCAGGCCTACGTCGATTCCCTGAGCGATGGGGAGCGGTCGGCATACGACGCCGCATTGTGGGGAGCGGCGTCAGTGGTCTCCCCGACCGACGATCCGTCCGGAGGCACCATCGAGGCGACGCCCTACGACTGGACGACGGCCGGATGCTTCGGTGCGGCCCAGCACGACGTCACCGCCGAAACCGACCCGTCGTCCGACCCGGCATTCGCGTCAATGGTCGACGCGATGAGTGCGCTGTACGAGAAGGTGCGAGCCGCTCCTGACGTGCGCGAGAAGGAGAAGGACTGGTCGGACTGCCTGGCTCGGGCAGGATTCCCCGGCCTGGAGCACATCGACGACCCTCAAGCACGTTTCAACGAACTGCTCGATTCGCTCACCGCTTCGCCGGACGGATCATCGACCGGCGAGCGGGTGCGCCCTGATCCGTCGGCGCTGAAGAAGTTGCAGAGCGAGGAGATCGCGACCGCGAGCGCCGACTACGACTGCGTGCGCGACACCGGCTACCAGGCCGCGCTCGACGACGCGCAGACCACGATCGAGCAGGCATTCGTTGACGAGAACAAGGAGCAACTCGATGCGCTCGTCGCGAAATACGGCGCGCGGTGATCGATCGCCGGGTCGGTGGTGGCGCGGACCTCGATTGGTCGCGCTGGTCGCCGGGATCGCGGTGGCATCCCTCCTCTGCGGCATCGTGCTGAGCCGGTTCGTCGTGTCGCCCGCAGAGTTGGCCGCGCGGGCGAAACCTCCGTCGGCGGGCCCGGTCACGGCTCCGATCGAAGAACGGGTGATCGAGAACACCGTCACGACGCGCGCTGACGTCGTCTACGCCGACGCCGTCGATGTCAAGGTCGACAGCACAGGTCTCGCGGGGCCCGCTGTCGTCACAGGTCACCTGCCGGAGGTCGGCACGATGCTGACCGCCGGATCGGTGGCGCTCGAGGTCGCCGGCCGGCCGTTGATCGTGCTACCGGGGGATCTTCCGGCCTACCGCAGCCTGCACGTGGGGCTCTCCGGGCCCGATGTGCTCCAGCTGAAAGCAGCACTCGCATCGTTGGCGATCGACGTCGGCGACACCTCCTCCGACGTCTTCGACGCCGCAACGGCAGCGGCTCTCGACGCACTCTATCGAGCAGCCGGCTATCCGTCGCCCGCAGCCTCGCCCGACGCCGAGGAGCGGCTCGACTCGGCCCGGAAGGCCGTGCGGAGCGCTCAGCTCTCGGTCGATCAGGCGACGTCGGCGCTCGGCGCCGCCGAAGCTCCGCCCACCGAGGCCGAGCAGGTGGAGGCCGACAACGCCGTGCGCGAGGCGCAGCGCCAACTCGACCTCGCGAGTGCCGCCGCAGATCCGGCCCAGATCGAGAGGTGCCGCGACGAGCTGAACCTGGCGGTGGCGCGACGCGACGAGGTGCTGGCGCCTGGCCCTGCGCCCGAAGAGCGAGCCGGCCTCGATTCGGCTGAGGCGCAGCTGACCGACGCCGAAGATGCCTTGACCCGCGCGCAGAACGATGCCTTGACGGTGCTACCGGCCGGCGAGGTCGTCTATCTTTCCTCGCTGCCTCGACGCGTCGACTCGGTCGCAGCCGAGCGGGGTGTGGTGCCCCAGGGCGCGGCGATGTCGGTTTCGGGCGCCGACCTGATCCTCGCCGGAACGGCGTCGGAAGCCGACGCGGCGCTTCTGACGGAGGGAATGCCGGCGACTTTCACGTCGAGCGGAGGCGGCACCTACACGGCGACGGTGGCGTCGATCACGGCGAAGAAGTCCGACCCGAGCGATGCGCCAGCCGGCTCGGACCCGCAGAAGCACTTCGAGGTGCGGCTGAAACCTCAGAGTCTCGACGACGCCGCCGTCGAGAGTCTGAAAGGCAGCAACGTGAAGGTGAGCATCCCCGTGCAATCGACCTCCGGTGCCGTTCTGTCGGTACCGATCGCCGCCCTGACGGCGGGCCCAGGCGGGGAGTCCCGCATCGAGATCGTGCCGGACGACGGTGCCGCCCGCCGCGCGGACGCCACTGACTCGGACACCACGACCGGCACCTCACTCGTGACGGTGACGGCGGGTCTGTCAGCCGGGGGCTTCGTGGAGGTGAAGTCGGATGACCCACGGGTTCGGGCGGGTGCCAAGGTGGTGGTGGGCCGGTGATCGTCGAGCTGCGGCAGGTCGGGCGGGAGTTCCGCCGCGGAACGACGGTGCGAGCACTGAACGAGGTCGATCTCGATCTCGCCGCAGGAGACTATCTCGCGATCACCGGCCCGTCTGGGGCGGGCAAATCGACGATGCTCAACATCTTGGGTCTGCTCGACCGGCCGACCTCGGGGGAGTACCTGTTCGACGGCGTCGCGACATCCGGTCTCGACGACCGCAGACGCTCGGCGCTTCGGGGAGCGAGCATCGGCTTCGTCTTTCAGTCGTTCCACCTGCTCCCGGGTCGAACGGTGCTGCAGAACGTCATGCTCGCCTTCGTCTATGGCCGGGTTCCACGGGCGGAGCGAATCGATCGCGCCACGGAAGCGCTGGATCGGGTCGGGCTCACCCACCGCACCGACTTCCACCCCGGCACCTTGTCGGGCGGGGAGCGACAGCGAGTGGCGATCGCGAGGGCCGTCTGCACCGGCCCGAGACTGCTGCTGGCCGACGAGCCCACGGGCAACCTCGATCAGGCGAACGCCGAGAGCGTCATGCAGCTGTTCGACGAACTCAACGCGGATGGCCTGACGCTCGTGGTCATCACTCACGACATCGCGATCGCCGAGCGCGCTCGACGAAGGGTCGGCATCTCCGACGGACGCCTGACCGAGTTCGCACGATGAGAAGGCGGATGAGTCTACCGGCGCACTTCGACCTGCGCGATCTGATCGTCGAATCACTCGACGGCATCGGCGGCCGACCGGCACGATTGATGCTCACCGTGCTCGGAACGGTGGTGGGCGTCGCGGCTCTCGTGCTGACCATCGGCCTGGGGCAGACCGCCGGCGGTCAGGTCGCCTCGCACTTCGACACCGTCGCCGCGACGCACCTCGAAATCGCTCCTCAGCGCTCGAGGGGCGCCGATGGCGCCGACCACCCGGCGTCGTCCTTCCCGCCGGATGCCGCCGCGCGCGTCGCCGAGTTGGCCGGAGCCGAGGCGGCCACCCTGATCGGTGAGGTGGCTCTCGGCACCGCGTCGATCACTGCGGTGCCCGTGCACGATCCCTCGCAGCCCGAGGTGACGTCGCCCAGCCTGCTGGCGGCCGATGGTGATCTCGTAGGGGCCGTCGGGGCACATGTCTCCCAGGGCCGTGCGTTCGACTCCGGACATGAGGCTCGAGCCGACAGGGTGGTGCTGCTGGGTGCCGAGGCGGCGCAGAGACTGGGCATCCACAGTGTCACCACGCAACCCTCGGTCTTCATCGGAACCCACGCCTACACCGTGATCGGCATTCTGGACCGCACCGCGACGCAGAGCCGCCTGCTCTCGGCGGCCATCGTTCCCCTCACCACCGCACGTCAGGACTTCGGCTCGGTGACGGCCGACGTGCTGGCGGTGCGCATCTCGATGGGTGCGTCTTCACTCGTCGCCCATCAGGCTCCGATTGCGTTGGACTCGAGTCATCCCGACACCTTCGTGGTGGCTGCGGCGTCGGCTGCCGGTGACGTGCCGGGCGAGGTGCAAGACGACCTGGCCCTCGTCTTTCTCGCGATCGGTGTGATCACGCTTCTCGCCGGCGGATTCGGCATCGCCAACGTGACGTTGTTGAGCGTCTCGGAACGACAGGGCGAGATCGGCTTGCGTCGCGCCCTAGGAGCCACCCGGCGTCAGATCGCCGCCCAATTCGTGCTGGAATCGCTCGTCGTGGGCTTGCTCGGTGGCATTATCGGCGCGGCCGTGGGCGTGTTCGCGGTGGTGGCCGTCGCTGCCTCCCGGGGCTGGACGCCGGTGCTCGACCTCGCGCTGACCCTCGGCAGTGCGGTGCTCGGCGGTGCCATCGGGTTGGTGGCGGGTGCCTACCCGGCCGCGCGAGCCGCGTTGATCGAACCGACCGAGGCCCTCAGAGCGACTCCGGGCAGCTGACCCCTCGTGCGTCGGCGCGTCAGCCCTGCAGCCGCCCGATCTCGGCGCGGGCGGCCGCGACGATCTCGTCGTTGGTGTTGGCGTGGCCCCAGAGACCCCAGCCGCCCGGCACCGCCTCGGTGAGCAGCACCCAGGTGCGGTCGACGAGCGACGGGTCTCCGGCGGCTTCGGCCACCAGGTCGGCGAGACGGCGCACCACCTCGAGCTGCTTGTCGCGGTCGAGGGCGCCGGCGTTGGTGAGCACCTGCACCCGCACGTAGTCGCCGTCGCCGTCGACGTTCGAGACTGCACCTGCCGGCAGCTCGTGCACGAACCCGGCCGTGTTCTTGTGGAACATCGGGATGTCGGGAACCTGTTCGACGGCCATCACGGTGGCCGCGGCATCCTGAGCCAGGCGATGGGGATCGGCGAAGGTTCCGGCGGTCGCGAAGATGTCGATCATGGGCATGGGGGAGCTCTTCCAGTCGGGCGACGACGTCACGATTATGACGACTGTCATAAACGCTAGCGCAGCCGCGAGCCTGAGCGCTACCCGCCCATCAGAGACGCGATTCGCTCCACTGTCGCGTCGACGTCGCGGCTGGCCGGCATGTTCGCGCCCACGAAGAGCGACCCGTTGTACATCACGCCCGCCGCGGCGAGCTGGTCGCGGCCGAGGCTCGCCGGGAACGGGATCATCGCCTTCACCTCGGCCCCACAGAAGAACTGCGGCCGCGAGACCCAGGGCAGCAGCGTGCTGTAGCCGATCGGAAAGCCGGGCACGTTCCGGCCGGCGAAGAAGGCCGCGCGGTCGGCCACTTGATCGTGCACCGAGCGCATGGTCGACGTGAGGGGGGCGTCGGCGTCACCCGTGACCTCCATGTCGCGCACGTGGTTGCGCACCTCGGGCGCGTCCGGCGAGTGGAACGACACCGGGAAGCGCAGGCGCACGACACGCTCCGACCCCGGCCAGGCGCCGATGATCGACGCCACCTGCAGGTCGCTCACGGTGCCGCCCAGTTCGCGGGCCCGGCGGCCCACCTGAGCCGCGTCGAGTCGGCGGTAGGCGGAGTGGATGGGAGGCAGCATCCGTTCGCGTGCCTCCGCTCCGCCCGCACCGTAGCGCAGCGGCAACAGCAGGCGAGCCGCCACGCGCCGCACGCGACGGCGGAACGGCTTGGCACGGAAGTCCTTCCAGGCGGCTCGCCTACCCGGCACCCGAGCGCGCCACTGCCGCACGGCCAGCCCCGGCAGCTCCCACCGCGCGGGCGCGCGCACGCCGGCGAACGGGTCGCGGACGGGCGGCGGCGGGGCGTCCCACGACTTCTGGCAGATGCCGCGGAAGAGCTTCATGCCCGACATGCCGTCGAGGCTCGCGTGATGCACCACCAGGCCCATCGCCACGTCGCCGTCGCGCAGACGGGTGAACCGCAATCGCCAGAGCGGATGCCGCAGCGACATCGTTCCGTCGTAGGCGCCGCCCAGCCGCCGGAGGTCGTCACCGGCCAGGTCGACCTCGTCGTCGTCGAAGACGATGTGCCGATCGAGCTCGAAATCGTCGTCGGGCACCCACGCGGGCGGGGTCAGCCCGAGGAACGGGCGCAGCAGTCGCACGCGGAACGCGGGATTGCTCGCGAAAGCCGCGTTCACGTAGGCCCTGATGGCCGGGCGGTCGAGGCGCCCGTCGGGACCGAGCATGGGCGCGCCCTCGAGCACGAACAGGGCCGGGCTCTGCATGTTGGCGAACGAGATGTGGTTGGAGACATAGCCCTCCTCCCAGATCTGCATGAACTCGGCATGCGGCTGGGCACTCACGACGTCGTGACGGCTCCGGGAGCGAATCCGCTGGAGTGCACGGCCGCGAGCGAGCCGGCCTCGAGCTGCTGCCGGGTCGGCTGGCGCCGCACCTTGCCGGTCGGGGTGCGCGGCAGCGATCCCTCCGACACGATCCCGACCGCGAGCGACGGCAGGGAGTGCCCGGTCACGAGCGCGTCGTGCACCTTCGCCGCCAGCGACGGCAGGGTCTCGCCCGACTCGGCCAGAGCATCCTCGGAGTACTCGAACGCGATGCCGATGGCCGACGGATGCCCGTGCAACTCGAACACGGCGCCGATGCCGACCGCGGGGGAGATGAGGCGGGCGGCGGCCTCGATGTCTTGCGGGTAGACGTTGCGGCCGCGCAGGATGAGCATCTCCTTGAGACGGCCGGTCACATAGAGCTGACCGTCGAGCACGGCGGCGAGGTCGCCGGTGCGCATGTAGCTACGGTCGGAACCCTCGATGCTGCGCCCGAAGGTCTCGGCCGTCGCGTCGGGGCGGCGGAAGTAGCCGGGCGAGACCATGGGCGAGTCGATCCAGATCTCTCCCACCTGGCCGTCGGCGACGGGCTGCAGGGTGTCGGGATCGACGATCACGAGCGAGGTGCGGTCGGTCCATCGCCCGCACGAGACGTATTCCACACTCGCCCGCGGGTCGGCATCCGGCCCCGCGGGTTCGAGGTGTCCTCGTTCGAGCTCGGTCTTGTCGAAACGCCGGATCGTCAGTTGCTCGCCCGGGAACTTGCAGGCGATGAGCATGGCCTCGGTCATGCCCATCGCGGGTGCGATCATCGAGGCGGTCACGCCGGTCGAGGCGAAGCGGGCGAGGAAGGCGTGAACGGATGCCGGCCGAACGGGCTCGCTGCCCGACAGCAGGCTGACCAGGCTCGACAGGTCGAGATCGGCGATCTGCTCGTCGGTCGCGAGCTGGGTGACGAGGTCGAACGCGAAGTTGCCGGCCGCGCTCATCGTGCCGCGGTGGCGGCTGATCAGCTGCAGCCAGAAGATGGGGCGCTTCTGGAAGAGTGCCGTGGAGCACACCACCACCTTCGCGCCGGTGATCGCGGGGAAGATGGCCTGCAGGCCGAGCCCCATCACGTGGTGCATGGGCGCCCAGCCGACGACCGTGGCGTCGCTGTTGTTGCTGAACAGCTGCTCGGTGGCCCAGGCGGTCTCGATGACGCCGCGGTGGGTGCAGATCACGCCCTTGGGGTCGCCGGTCGACCCCGACGTGAACATGAGGTAGGCGATGGTGTCGCCGTCGATCGCGGGCTCGGTCCAGGCATCCGGGTCGCCCTCGGCGAGCAGGTCTTCGAGCACGAGAACGGATGCGCCGAGGCTGTCTTTCGACGCGCCGAGCCGTTCCAGCACGGCCGCGTCGACCAGCACGGCCGAGGCTTCCGAGGCCTTCACGAGCCCGGTCACCGAGTGGCCGAGCTGTGCGCCGGCGCCGAAGCCGGCAACGGGGGCCGGCACGAAGGCGATGCCCGTGTACATGGCGCCGAATGCGGCATCCGCCACCTGCAGAGCATCGCTCAGGCCGATGACGACGGTGGAACCGGGCACGAGTCCGTGCTTGGTGAGGGAATGGGAGATGCGCCGGGCGTTCTCATCGAGGTCACGGTAGCCGCGGTAGCTGGTCTCGTCGGGGGCGCTGTAATAGAGGATTCCGTGATCGTTGCCGAACTCGCGCGCGGTGGCGCGGAGGCCGTCGATGACGGTGGAGATGTCGTCGTTCATGCTGTGCTCCTTGGGCCGGGTGGGTGACAGGGTCGTGGGAGTGCATACGGGCATGCAATGACCCCTGACCCTAGCGGCTGAAAGTGGACGGAGTCCACAAACCGTCGATTAAGTCACCGGAACGTAACGCTGAGCTGGCCCCGGGCTGCGGTCGGCTAGGCGCGGGGAACGTGAAACGCTGGTAGCTCGTGGGCGAGCCGCACGGCGGCGGCCGTGATGTCGTGGCCGAGGCCCTGACGGCGGTGGTCGGACCGGGTGCTCACCACGTAGATGCCGGCGACGCCGTGCGCGAATAACACCACGGCGCTGCCCACGAGTTCGTCGCCGAGGAAGGCGCCGAGACAGACGTACGACGTGCCGAACCCGTCGCGGTGGGATTCGATCTCGGTGATCGGCTCGAACAACTCGGTCGGCACGCCGCTCGCGGGCGCCCACACGGTGACGAAATCACGGAGTCCCTCGTCGGTGATGCGCTCGATGCGGGGCAGCGGGTTGCGGCGATCGACGTCGACGCTCGTCTCCATCGCCATGTGGGGGAGGAGTCTGTCGGGCTCGAATCCCAGGGTTTCGAGCTGCTGTTTCGTGGTGCTCGCGCTGTCGGGGCCGACCCACCAGCTCCAGGGCACGTCGAGGGGTGCATCGCTGATGCCCGGGTAAATCGAGGCGATGAAGTCGACGCAATTGGCGAGCTGCGCGTCGAGGGTGTGGAGAAGTGGGGTCGGACTGTCGTGCACGCAGCGGTTGTAATGGGGTGACGTTCATATTATAGTGAGCATTACTCATGCTGGCCGGGGTCGGGGCCGGGGTCGTAGGGGAGTGGGATGCCGGCGCACGACGACGAGCTGTTCGATGGTGCTGAGCTGTTCGATGGTGCTGAGCTGGTGGAGGGCGTTGCGCTGGTGGAGCGCGTCGTCGGCGAATGGGTTGCCGTCGGGCTGTCGACCGAGCCCGCGGATCGCGCGACGGCCGAACGGGGCGTCGCGCAAGCCTACGAGGCTGCGGGCCTCGTGCCGCCGCCGACGATCGTCTGGGTCGGCTCGCCGCTGGCCGGTGTCTTCGCGCAGGCGATTCTGCGGGGGATCGGGATGGCGTCGGCGCCGGTTCGTCAGGACGTGTGGTTCGAGCGCTTGCGCCAAATTCACGGCAGAGTTCTCGGTCATGCATCGGGTCCCGAACGACGGCCGATGGGCGACCTGGTGGTGGAGCGGGTGCAGGCTCTCGTCGGCGACCCGGTGGGCGAGAAGGTACGGAGCCAGGTGGGGAAGGCGATCTGGAACGAGGTCTGGCATCAGCGGCGCGACCACCTTCAACAGGACCTCTGGAGACGGACATCGCGCCGAATCTCGCACCTCGTCGGCGCCCCCGGCATAGGAATCGAGCAGGGGAGCCTGCACGATCAGCTCGAGGACTGGCGGCGAGGACTCAACGAATCCTCAGAATCGGTGGCGTGGTCATCCTGGTGCGACGCGATGATCAGCTGGGGTGCGATGGGTCTCGAGCCATGGCAAGGAATCGCTGCGGTGGCGAAGAGCTGCCATTGGTGGTGGGTGTTCGATGACTGCGCCGTGCTGTGTGAACGGCCTCGCACGCTCCGCCGGGATGACGTCGGCCGGTTGCATTGCGCCGACAGCGTGGCTGTCGAGTGGCCGGATGGCTGGGGTTTCCATTCGTGGCACGGCGTGACCGTGCCGGAATGGGTGATTACCGACCCCACCGTGGAGCGCATCCTCGCCGAGTCCGATGCACGAGTTCGGCTGGCAGCGATCGAGCGGCTCGGCTGGCACCGTTACGTCGCGGCTTCGGGGATGAAGCCACTGGGGCATCCGGTGCACGACCCGGGCGATGCGCAGCAGACGCTCGAACTCTACGAACTGCCCGAAGATCTCGACATGTTGTTCGACGAACACGTGCGATTGCTTCTCGGCACCCACAGAGCAGCCGGGCCCGACGACACACGTCCTGGCTGCGCTCGGATCGTCCGCGGGCACCACCACGATCCGGCGCCAGCGGCCTCAGATCCAGCCGAACTCGATCCCACTCCCGATGACTGATCTCACGCTGATAATGCACATTATGTCAATAGCAATTCATCGCGCTGATAGAGGGGCCCCGCGTCAGCCCTCGGCGATCCGCTCGAGCATGTCGAGGCCACGTGACAGATCTGCTCGCTCCTCCGCGGTGAACGACGCGACGACGTCGGACAACCAACGCTGCTTCGCCTCGTGGGCCTGCATCCTCGCGGTCGCGCCTCTGTCGGTCGCCCGCACGATCAGTCGTCGAGCGTCGTCGTCGTCGGGGTGCTTCGCGACGTATCCCAGGCGCTCGAGGCCGGCGATGGCCGTGCTCATCGTCTGAGCGCTCACGTTCTGTGCGCGCGCCAACTCCGCGCCGGTCATGCCTCCGGATTCGCTCACCAAGGCGAGCACCCAGTCCTGCGTGATCGAGAGCTCGCCCGTCACTCCCCCGTGCGAACGGATGCGCCGCACGAGCGCCCCAGCCAGCCGAGCGATGCGCGCGGCATCCGACCCAGATTCGTGCTCCTCGTAAAGCTCGGGGCGCCCTGCGTTCACATCACCATCATCCACATCCTCATGCTACCATTCCGATCAATTCAACTGATCAGTTTGACTGACTAATATGACGATGGCAGGGAGACAGAGATGACATCAGTACGACTTGGAGGCTCGGGCCTCGAGATCAGCCCCATCATCCTGGGCATGATGAGCTACGGCACCACCACGGGCGGGCACCATTCCTGGGCCCTGGATCTCGACGCCGCACGACCGATCGTGCAGGCGGCGTTCGACGCCGGTATCACCACGTTCGACACCTCGAACAACTACTCCGACGGCACCAGCGAGGTCATCACCGGCCAGCTGGCGAAAGAGCTGGGCCCTCGCGACAGCCTCCAGATCTTCACGAAGGTCCTCGCCCCCACCAGCACGCATCGCAACAGCGGCGGACTCTCGCGCATCGCGATCCTTCGTGAGATCGACGCCTCGCTCACCCGGTTGGGAACCGACTACGTCGACCTCTACCAGGTGCACCGCTTCGATCCACGGGTTCCGATCGAGGAGACCATGGAAGCCCTGCACGACGTGGTCAAGTCGGGGAAGGCCCGCTACATCGGCGCCTCGAGCATGTGGACGTGGCAGTTCGCGCAAATGCAGCACGCCGCTCAACTGCACGGCTGGACGTCGTTCATCTCGATGCAGGACCAGTACAACCTGCTCGAACGCGAAGACGAGCGCGAGATGCATCCGTTCACCCAGGCGACGGGTGTCGGCGTCATCCCCTGGAGCCCTCTCGCCGCCGGTTACCTCGCACGACCGTGGGGCGAAGACGGTTCCGGGCGCGCGGCGAACGACACCTTCGGGCAGAGGTTCCTGCGTGACGCCGACGCCGACGCGAACGCCCGCGTCGTGGGAGCCGTGGAGGCGATCGCCCACGAACGAGGCCTGCCGATGGCGCAGATCGCCCTCGCCTGGGTCGCGAGCAAGAAGGCCGTGTCGGCCCCCATCATCGGTGCGACGAAGCTACACCACGTCGATGCCTCGGTGGCCGCTTTCGACCTCGAACTCAGCGACACCGAGATCGCGCGCCTCGAGGCCGACTACACACCGCGCCTGCCCAGTGGATTCTGACACTCGCCGCAGAGAATCTATCCGATGGGGCGACTGAGTGGCACGTGTCCCGGGCGGTCGTCGTCGCCGCCTTCCGGTATGTCGCCGCCGTTCGGCGGGAGCCGCCTACGAGACGATGGTGCGCAGCCTCGTTCGCGAGGAGGTCATTTCCTGCTGGAGAGATTCCACATCGTCGTCGAATGGTACGGCGATCACCTCCGCCTCCGTCTCGCTTCGGAGGGCACTCCTCCGCGAGGGGGATGGCGGGCGCCGGCCGCACGCGTAGCGTTGAAGGACGGCGATCGGCATCCACCGCGCCTGTTCGCGTGACGAGGAGGAGCAGCATGAGCGACCGCCAGAAGATCAGTCTGCTGAAGGCGTCGGGCGGAGCCGAGTGGTATTTCATCGGGGCGACCTTCGCGTTCGCGGCATCCGGTGTCGTGTTCTCGAGCTCGGGCTGGATGCTGGGCGCCATCGTGTTCAGCGTGGGTGTCGTGGCGATCGTGCTGGGCGCGGTCGTCTGGGTGCGCGCGGCGAAGGCGGCGAGCGTCACGAGCGAACCTGGGCCGCCGCCCGTCGCGGCGACGGGGCTCCCGGATTCGCCGGAGTCACCTGCGCCGCCCGCTCCCCCGCGAATCTGACGACCTGGCTACCGGCGCTTGCCGCCGATGCCGGGCACCGAGGTGATCTGCGTCATCCAAGCCGCGATCTGCGCTTCATCGAGGTCGCTCAGGGCGGCGAGCTCGACGCCGCGGGTGGCCTTGCCCATTCCGACCGGGGTCACGGGCGGCACGGGGTCGAGCAGGGTCGCCGCGTTGATGAACATGAGCTTGACGTGCCCGGCGAAGCCGCCGCAGCTGAAGCACCAGCCCTCGCCGACGCCGTAGTAGGCCATGCCCCATTTCACCGACCGCTGCAGCCCGGGCAGCGTCGCGGCGGCCAGCGCATCGACCGCCTCGGCGATGCCGCGCTGCGGTTGCGGCAGGCTCGCGATGTAGGCGAACACCGGCGCGTCGCCGAACGCGGCTTTGGCGGCGCTGGCCCGGCCGGTCATCGCCTCGGGAAGTTCGTCACTCGACATTTCTCGCCCAACCGCTCATCTCGCCTAGCCGCTTCCGCCCGCCCGCCCGACCGCTCAGCGCGCCGCTCGCGTGAAGACGTAGTGCACCACACCCGACGGCGAGGCGGTGACATCGACGTCGAATCGCTCCTCCAGCGCCTCCAGGCCGTCCCACAGTCGCACCCCACGGCCCAGCAGGATCGGAACCACCACGACATGCAGGTGATCGACCAGGTCGGCATCGAGGAACTCCCGCACCACCGTCGGCCCGCCGCCCAGACGCACGTCGAGCCCGCCCGCGACATCGCTCGCCAGCGCCAGAGCCTCGGCCGGCGCGAGGTCACGGAAGAGGAACGTCGTCTCGCCGACCGCGAGGTCGGGGCGTTCGTGGTGGGTGAGCACGACGACGGGGCTGTGGAACGGCGGCTCCTCGCCCCACCAGCCGCGCCAGGATTCATCGGCCCACGGCCCGCGCTGCGGACCGAACTTGTTGCGGCCCATGATCTCGGCGCCGATGCCCCGGTTGGTCGCGGCGGCGAAGGCGTCGTCGACTCCCTGGGTTCCGGCGCCGACGGCCTCGTCGGCGTGCCCGCTCATGCTGACGAACGTGTCGGTGGGAAAGAACCACTCCATCAACCGGCCGCCGGCGTGACCGAACGGCGCTTCGAGGGACTGCCCCTCCCCCGTCGCGAACCCGTCGAGCGACACGGCCAGGTTGTGCACCCTCAGTCTTGTCATGGGCCCACGCTAGCAAGAATGTAGACGATGTCCACTTTGATCGGGCACCGCTCAACACCCTCACTTCCCCTGCCGCGGGGCCACGGGATGCCGGGCACGCGATGTCAACCCGGTGCGGCAGGCCCCCGACACGACGAGACTGCACACAGACACGATCGAAGGAGCACCCCATGACGACCGCACGAGACATCATGACCCCCGACCCCGAAGGCATCCGCGAGTCCCACACGTTGCGCGAGGCCGCGGTGCTCATGCGCGACCTCGATGTCGGCGCGCTGCCGATCCTGGCCGACGACGGCGATCTCGTCGGCGTCATCACCGACCGCGACATCGTCGTGGGCTGCGTCGCCGACGGCGGAGACCCGGAGTCGGTGCTCGTGGCCGACCTGGCCGACCGCGAGCCGGTGACGGTCGACGCCGACGACGACGTGCGCGAGGCGCTCAACGCCATGCAGCAGCATCAGGTGAGGCGCATCCCCGTGCTCGAGGCCGGCCGGCTCGTCGGCATCATCAGCCAGGCCGACATCGCCCTCTCGCTCTCCCCCACCGAGACCGGTGAGACGGTCGAGGAGATCTCCGAAGAGTGACGGCGGTGGCGTGATGCCGCGGCCGCGGTAGTGTGCAGACATGCCCGACGACACCCCGAAGCCGCCGACCGCCGTCTGGCGCTGGCCCGTGGAGTGGGTGCGCGAAGAGAAGTTCTGGCGTGACATCGGCACGCGGGTGTTGGCGGGCGTGATCACGGCGGCCGTCGTCTATCTCGGAGCCCTGCTGCTCGGCTATCTGCACACGCCCGAGATCGGAGCCGGACTCACGCTGGCCCTGGGGATCGCGGGCGGCGGCATCCTGGTCGCGATCGCGGTCGGGGTGCTGGCGACGATTCCGGCACGGGCGCGATCGGAACGCCCGTTCGCCGGGCGCATCGTGACGGCGTTGATCCTCGTGGTGCTCGCGATCGCGCTGGTGCTCTCAGTCGTCACCGAGCTGTTGCGCGGCTGAGCGGGGCGCGGTTCACCGAGGCGCGGTGGGCTTACCGCTCGCCCCACCCGCCGATTGCGGACTCTACGCTGCCGGCCCCACGAGAACCGCGAGCACCGCGATCGCGCTGCCAATGATGAACAGCGCGGTGCCGACCTGCATCGTGCGGCTCTTGTTGCGGTCGGCCGTGGGAACGTCGACCTCGAGGATCGGGCAGCCCGACCAGCCGATCAGCCCGATGCTCAGGGTGACCGCGAAGGCACCCACCCACCACAGCAGCTGATCGAACCCGCTGAGTTGCGAGGGCCGCCAGCCCGACGCCAGGAGAAGTCCGGAGAAGATCGCGGTCGCCGCGACCGCCGCCGCGAACCAGACGGTGCCCGTGCGCATGATGCGCTGCACGTTCTGCTCGGGACTCATCAGTTCATGCAGCTCGGCCGTCTTCTGGGCCGTCTGCCTTCCCACCATCTGCGTTGCCACTGTCGGGCCTTTCTCACTCGCGCGTCGAGGATGTCGACGCTGTCACACGGTCCGTGGACCGGCTGCTCTTCGCCTCGGGGCTCTGCGCCTCGGGGGTTCCCCCGCCTTGGGGATCTCTCCCGCCTCGGGGGTCTCCCGCCTGAGCGGGCTCGCCGCCTAGGGCTTCGACGCTGCGTCGAGCTCGTCGAAATCGTCGACGCCCGCCGCCTGCGCCTCGCGTCGACGCGCGCGCAACGACGGCGCCACGAGCGCCGCGAGAATCGCGAGCACACCGACTCCGGCCGACGCCCAGAACCCGATCGTGAACGCCTCGTCGGTCGGCGCACCCTGAGCGGTGACGTTCGACGAGATGAGGGCCGCGATGACGGCCGTGCCGATGCTGCTGCCGATGGTGCGCAGCACGGTGTTGGCGCTGATCGCCTCGCCGGTCTGGGCAGCGGGAACGCTCTCGACGATGGCGTTCGACGTCGCCGCCAGCGCCATGCCGATGCCGATGCCGGTGAGCACGCCCGAGAGCAGGATCTGCCACTCCTCCGCGTGCCCGAGGGCCGGGATGAGGAACGCGACGGTCACCGCCACGCCGCCGACGATCATGGGGATCTTCGGGCCGATGCGCCGGATCAGGATGCCGGCGACGACGCCCGACACGACCATGGCGACGACGGTCGGCAGCAGATAGAGACCGGCCTCGCTCACGCTCTTGCCGAATCCGTAGCCGAGCACGGTCGGCAGCTGCAGCAGGGTGGGCACGAGGATGAAGGTGCCGAACATCGCGAAACCGAACGCGAGCGCCACGATGTGCGCCGTCCAGACGCCGCGGTGCTTGAACAGGCGCATGTCGATCAGTGGGTTCTTGACGCGCAACTCGACCAGCACGAAGGCGACGAGCGCGATGCCGCCGAGCACGAGCAGCCCGATGGTCTTGCCGTCTCCCCAGCCCCACTTCTCGCCCTCGCTGATGGCGAGCAGCACGGCAACGAGGCCGACCGACAGGATGCCGGTGCCGATCACGTCGAGGCGGCCGGGAGTGCGCACGGGTGACTCCGGGATGCCGAAGATCGCGCCGAGCAGAGCGATCGCCACCAGCACGGCCGGCAGCCAGAACAGCCAGTGCCACGACAGCGCCTCGACGATCGGGCCGGCCGCGACGATGCCGACGCCGGCGCCGATGCCGAAGATGGCCGAGAGCAGACCGATGGTCACGCTGACCCGCTCGCGCGGCAGTTCGTCGCGCACGATGCCGATCGACAGCGGCATGACCGCACCGGCGGCTCCCTGCAGCACGCGCGCCACGATCAGCACGCCGAGGTTCGGCGCCAGCGCGGCGAGCACCGTGCCCACGAGCAGCAGCGCCAGCACCACGATGATGACCTTGCGCTTGCCGACCATGTCGCCGAGGCGCCCGAGAATCGGGGTGAGCACCGCGGCCGAGAGCAGGTAGGCGGTCAGCACCCAGCTGGCATCGGCGGTCGCCACGCCGAGGTCGGAGCCGATGGTGCCGAGGGCCGGGGCGACCAGCGACTGCAGCACGGCGAACGACAGGCCGCCGAGCGAGAGGAACAGGATGATCGCGCTGCTCCGCCGTCGTGGAGCTCTGTCCGCGTCACGGATCTGCGTCGGAACCGAACCCGTGGCGGGGCTCTGCGCGGTCGTGGACATGGGTCTCCTCGCTATGTAAGCAATCGCTGACTTGAAGAGTATTCCTTAACACACGTCAAGTGTCAACAAAGGTTTACTTCTGGCGCCGAACCGGTACAGTGGCCGTGGAAAGAGAGCTATGAGCAACCAGACACAGGCGCCCGGCGCACCACTGCGCTCCACCCCGCCCGATGCCGACGACGAGATGATCCGCTCCGGCCGCGACGCGTCGGCGACCCAGCGCGCCCTGGTGCGCGCGGCCCGTCGCCGGTTCGCCACCGAGGGCTATCGCGCCGCGACGGTGCGGCAGATCGCCGCGGATGTCGGCGTGAACGTCGCCCTCATCAACCGCTACTTCGTGTCGAAGGAGGGCTTGTTCGAAGCGTGCATGCTGCGCACCTCCGACGAGCTCGACACCCAGAACCCCACGCGCGCCTCGAGTCTCGACGAGGTGATCGAGCGCCTGGTCGCGCACGTCGTCAACGCCCCCGACGGCGACGACCCGCTGCAGCTCCTGCTGTTGCTGCGTTCCTCGGGCGACGAGAACGCCGATCGCATCCGGCGCCGCACCCTCGAGCACTTCACCCAGCGCCTCGCGGCGGCGGCCGGCTGGAAGGCCGACGACCCGGCCACGGCATCCATTCTGCTGCGGGCGCAGCTGTCGATCGCGACCGCACTCGGGGTCGTGATGCTTCGCACCTCCGCCGCGGTTCAGCCCGTGGCATCCGCGGGTTCTGACGAACTCACCGAGCCGCTCACGCGGGTCTTCGGTGTGCTGCTCGACGACGGCGCCCGCTAGCTCACGCCGACGCTCCGAGGAGCCCCGACAGGGAGCCGGGCGCGGTTATTCGCTCGAGGCGACGAGGATGCCGGCGCCCTGCAGCCGCTCGTGCAGACCGGCCGCCGCGGCGCGGTAGCCCTTGTCGAGGTAGGCCATCTGGCTGGCGTTGCGTGAGACCCCGCTCAGTCCGAACGGCGATCGGTGCAGGTCGACCACGAGGCCACGGGCATCGGTGCCGAAGCGCACCGAGAACACGATCGGCTCGTGGGCGTTGGTGACCATGCGCTCGAGGAACGACGGGCGCTCGCCCTGGGTGGCCTTCCACTCCCCGGTCGACTCCTCCTCGATCTGGAAGCCCTGCTGCTCGAGAGCGCTCCGCACGGCGGCCCGCCCCGCTTCGGCATCGCCCGACACCACGTATTGCCAGGTGAACATCCCCGTCATGCCACACTCCCCCATCGACGACATCTGACGATTCCACTCGATAATCTAGCGCCTCGGGCGACCACCCTTTGCGCACACGCGCCGTCACGATTCTCGCTTTTTCGATCGATTAACGATAGGTTACAATCGTCAAACGATGGGAGAAGGATCCGTGTCTCGACTGACGATTCTGGCATTGCGCGTGGTGATCGCCGCGGTGCTCGGCGGCTCGCTGTTCATCCAGGTCGTGATGGTGCCGTTGCTGGCCGCCGATCTCGACGAACTCCGGCCGGAATACGCCCACCTGCGCGTGCCCCTGCTGGTCATCGCGGTGATCGCCGTGGCGACGGTCGAGGTGTGCGCCGTCTGCGTCTGGCGGCTGCTCACGATGGTGCGGCGCGGCACCGTGTTCTCGGATGCCGCCTTCCGCTTCGTCGACGTCATCATCGGTGCGATCGTGGTCGCCTCACTGAACACCTTCGCTCTCGGCATCCTGCTCGCACCCGGCGAAGCCGTTCCGCCGGGGATGGTGCTGCTCATCGGCGGCGCGGGCGTGGTGGTGGCGGGCGTGGCCCTGATCGTGCTGGTGCTCCGGATGCTGCTGTCGCAGGCTGTGGCCCGCGACACCGAGGCCCGGCGACTGCGGGCCGAATTGAGCGAGGTGATCTGATGGCCATCGTCGTCGACATCGATGTGATGGCCGCCCGCCGCAAGATCTCGGTCGGGGCGCTGGCGGAGCGGGTCGGCATCACTCCGGCCAACCTGGCGGTGCTGAAGAACGGCCGCGCCAAAGCGGTGCGCTTCAGCACGCTCGCCGCACTCTGCGAGGTGCTCGACTGCCAGCCGGGCGATCTGCTGCGCTGGCAGCCCGACGACGAACCGGGCGATCAGACCGAGGTGAGCAGCGCCGCGACCGCGTCGAGCGACCCCGGAACCAGACGGTAGTAGGCCCAGGTCGCGCGCTTCGAGCGGGTGAGGAAGCCGGCGTCGACCAAGACCTTCAGGTGATGCGACACCGTCGGCTGCGACAGGCCGAGCGGTTCGGTCAGGTCGCACACGCACGCCTCGGCGCCGTCATGGGCCGCGACCATCGACAGCAGCCGGAGCCGCGCCGGGTCGGCGAGGGCCTTGAGCGTGCGGGCCACGAGCTCGGCCTGCTGCGGCGTGATGGCCGCGTCGGCGTTCGCGATCGGCGTGCAGCACGCGGTCACGTCGGTGACGGGGAGCAGTTCGGCGACGGGCATGCGCATCAGTGTTCCACAAACATTGACAGACGTCGATGTTTGTCGGGATACTTCATCCATCGACAGCCTTCGATGCACGGTTCCGGTGCACGGTGGCGATGCTCGCCCCACAGCCCGCCCACGACAGGAGACGCCCATGACCACGCCGACCGTGCTCTTCGTCTGCGTGCACAACGCCGGCCGCTCCCAGATGGCCGCAGGCTATCTGAACGCCCTCGCCCAGGGCCGCATCGAGGTGCTCTCCGCCGGCAGCGAGCCGAGCGACCAGGTCAACCCGATCGCCGTGCAGGCCATGGCCGAAGCCGGCATCGACATCGCGTCGAACCAGCCCCGCGTGCTCACCACCGAGGCGGTGCGCGATTCCGACGTCGTCATCACGATGGGCTGCGGTGACGCGTGCCCCGTCTTTCCCGGCAAACGCTACGAAGACTGGGAGTTGACCGACCCGGCCGGGAAGTCGATCGACGAGGTGCGCCCCATCCGCGACGACATCAGGCGGCGCGTCGAGGCCCTGGTCGCCGAGCTGCTGCCCCCTTCCGCATCCGGTGGGCCCGCCGCTCCCACCGCATCCACTGCATCCACTGCATCGACTGCATCCGCCTCCGTCTCCTCCTCCACCGTCTGACGGTCACGCCATGACGATGACGCTCGCCGTTCCGCCCCGCGCCTCGAGCCCTCGGTTGGCGGGCCTGCCCATCGCCGTCATCGGCGCCGGACCGGTCGGCCTCGCCGCCGCCGCGCACCTGCTCGAACGCGGCCACGAGGTCGTCGTCTTCGAGAGCGGCGACCGGCCCGGCAGCGCCGTCGCCGAGTGGGCCCACGTACGCCTCTTCTCGCCCTGGGAGTCCCTGCTCGACCGCGCGAGCGTGCGCCTGCTCGAGGCCGCCGGCTGGACCAGCCCCGACCCCGCCGACTCCCCCACCGGCGCCGAACTGCTGAGCCGCTACCTCCTGCCGCTCGCCGCCACACCCGCGCTGTCCCGGTGCCTCCGTCTCAACAGCCGCGTCACGGCCGTGAGCCGTCAGGGCATGGACCGCACCCGGTCCACCGCACGAGCCGACACCCCCTTCCTGCTCCGCGTCGACGACGGAAACCCCACGGATGTCGCGGCCCGCGCCGTCATCGACACCGCGGGCACCTGGCGCTCGCCCAACCCCCTTTCGTCGTCGGGCCTGGAGTCTGAGACGGGCACTCCCGCCGGTGTGCTGACGGGCCTCCCCGACGTGCTCGGCGGCGACCGTCACCGCTTCGCCGGCAGGCACACGCTCGTGGTCGGCGCCGGGCACTCGGCCGCGGCCACGCTGCTCGCCCTCGACCGCCTCGCCGAGTCGGCGCCGGGCACCCGCATCAGCTGGGCCATCCGCGGCGAGTCGGCCGCCCGCATCCTGACCGGCGACGACGACCAGGTGCCCGGCCGCGCCTCGATCGGCCGGCGCGTGGACGCGCTGGTGCGATCCGGTCGCCTCACCCTGATCGACCGATTCGAGATCGACACCGTCGAGCAACTCGAGACCGCCCTCATCGGTGTGACCGGCGTGCCGACCCCCGGCCTGCGCGTGCACGGCCGCCGCGCCGGCGAATCCGCGGCCGTCGACTGCGACCTCGTCGTGAACGCCACCGGATTCCGCCCCGACCTCGCCATGCTGCGCGAGATCCGGCTCGGCCTCGACGACATCGTCGAAGCCCCGCGGGCGCTCGGGCCGCTGATCGACCCGAACCTGCATTCCTGCGGCACGGTGCCGCCGCACGGGGTGGTCGAGCTGACGCATCCGGAACCCGGCTTCTACATCGCGGGCATGAAGAGCTACGGCCGCGCCCCGACCTTTCTGCTCGCCACGGGCTACGAGCAGGTGCGCTCGATCGCCGACGAGCTCTCGGGCCGGCACGAGGCCGCACGAACGGTCGAGCTCACCCTGCCCGCGACCGGCGTCTGCTCGACCTCCATCGCGGCCTCGGCGCCCGCCGTCCCGACCCCGGCCGTCCCGACCCCGGCCGTCCCGACCCCCGCCGTTCCGACCCCCACCGCACCGACCATCGCGTCTACCACCCCGAGCACGTGCGCACCCGGCGGGTCGTGCTGCACCCCGGATGATGCGACCTGCTGCTGAGGGCCACTCCATGACCGCCGTGCACATCCGCCGTCTCGAACCCGCCGATTGGCCGGCGGTCGAGCGTATCTACCGCGAGGGGATCGCCACCGGCAACGCGACCTTCGAGGCCGAGCCGCCTGATTGGCAGGCGTTCGACCGCAGCCGGGTGAGCGATGTGCGGCTGGTGGCCACGGAGCGCGGTGTCGTGGTCGGGTGGGCGGCCGCGACGCGGGTGTCGCCCCGGGACGTCTACCGAGGGGTGATCGAGCACTCGCTCTATGTGGCGGAGGCCGCTCGGGGCACCGGGATCGGCGGAGTGCTGCTCAACGCGTTCGTCGAGGCGAGCGAGAGTGCGGGGTACTGGACGATCCAGTCGAGCATCTTCCCCGAGAACGCGGCGAGCCTCGCCCTGCACGAGCGCGTCGGCTTCCGCACGGTCGGCCTCCGACAGGGGATTGCGCGGATGGGGTACGGCCCGTGGCACGGGCAGTGGCGCGACACCGTGCTCATCGAACGCCGCAGCGCAGCGGTCGCTCCCCCGGGCGCGAGCGGTTCCGACAGCGACGCTTAGCGTGCTGCCGGTGCCGGTGCCGACGACGACACTCAGCGTCGCGCCCACGGCCGCGCTCAGCGCAGTGCCGACGACAGCTCAGACCGGCCGCGCACCCCGAGCTTCTGATAGACCCGTTGCAGGTGTGTCTCGACCGTGCGCACCGACAACACCAGCCGAGCGGCGATCTCCCGGTTGCTGAGGCCCTCGGCTGCCAGCCGCGCGAGTTCGTTCTCGCGCCGCGAGAGCGACTGCGATTCCCGCTCGACGAGCAGCGGCAGCCGGTCGAGCCCGTACGCCGCGAGTTGCTCGTCGCGCAGGCGCGCCGAGGCGGCAGCCGCGCGCACCGCGCCAGACACACGGTGAAGGCTCGACGCCTGGTCGAACGCCTCCGCGGCGATCACGTGCACCGAAATCTCGGTGGCTAGTGCCCCGATCTCGTCGAATTCCGCCGCGACTTCGGCGTTCCCGGTGCTGTCGAGAGGGCTGAGCACCTCCGCGCGGGCCAGTGCGCGGGAATGGCGCACGAGTGTTCCGGCATAGGCCCCTTCCACCCCGAGTGCCAAGGTGTCGATCCTTCCCAGCACGACCGAGGCCGATCCCATGCGCGCCGCGTCGACCAGAGATGTCAGGCTCGCGATGTTCTGTCCCGCGGCAGCGAAAGCGTCGGCCGCTCGCATGAAGGTGGAGGCAGCGTCGTCGAGCCGTCCAGCGCTCGCATGGATCCATCCCTGTGCTTGCAGAGACCGGCCCGCGACACCGAAACTACTGCTCGACTCGGGACTCAGGCATGGTGCGAGGGCGTCGATCGCAGCGGCCTCGTCTCCGAGAAGGGCGAGAGCCGTCGCGAGGTCGCACCGCGCGTGCAACGACGTGCCGGTGAGCCCGATGCGCTCCATCGCCTCGATCGCCGGACGCAGCTCGGCGACCGAGCGCTCCGCCCGCCCCTGGCAGACGAGCAGCCCCCCGATGGTCCAGCTGAGCATCGCTTCCGCAACCAGTTGGCCGTGTTCGATGGAGCCGCGCCGGAAGGCCTCCATCACCGCCAGGGCTTCGGGGATGCGGCCTTCGAACATCGCGATGTTCGCTCTCATGTTCTGCACCCGTGAGACATCTGCCCCGACCGACGCGAACGTCGTCTCCGCCTCGTCGAGCGCGTTGCCCGCTCGGGCGATCTGGCCCGAGAGCATGGCGCCGACCGCGACCACGAAGTGAGCCTGGCCGAGCTCTTCGCCCGAGAGCTCACCGAGCGCGGGTTCGACCAAGGTCGCCGCCCCTGTCGCGTCGCCGAGAGTGAAGAGCATGAATCCGCTGAGCGCGTCGCGACGGGCGCCGGACTCGGCGGCGATGGCCGCGGTGGCCGACAGAGCCGCCGCCGCGTCCGGCGTGCGCTCGATCACCTGACGTGTGAGCTCAGCAAGGGCCCCGCCACGTTGCGCGTCGCCTTGCGCAGCGTCGACGAGACGCCGCAATCGGTCGAGCGCGGCCTCGGACCGGCCGATCTGCGACTCTGCAGCCGCCAGAGCCATCTCCGCGTCGAACCCTCCCCCGGCCTCGACGGCCGCGTCAGCGAGCGTCACCGACAACTCGCGGTCCGCTCCTCGCAGCGAAGCTCGGGCAGCCAAGGTCAGCGCTCCGCCGTCGAGTCGGCGGCCGAATTCCGGGGCGAGCCGGGCATACGCAACGATCTCGCCCGGCGCGAGCTCAGCCGCGCCGACCGCGCCGAGAACCTCCACGACCGCGGCGCCGAGACGGCGACGACGCAGGGTCGCGATGGTCTGCGGCAGCAGCAGTTCGACGATGCCGTCCCGCAACCGCAGGCTGGGGGTGCCGTTGTGATCGCGGGTGGTGATCACTCCGAATTCCTCGAGCCGTTCGAGTTCCGCGTCGACCGGCGACGCGAGGTGGAGATGGTCTCCCAACGTGAGGGCGCACTGCAGGGTGAGGCCCGGCACGAGGCCGAGCAGATCGAGCAGTGCAGCCGTGGTCGCCGCATCGGCACCCGCCCCCGCGTGGCCATGCAGCAGCTGCCTCAAAGACTCGCTCGGTGGCACCGGACCATGCAGCTGCCACGTCCCCGACCGTCTCGCGAGCGCCAGGCTCTTCTTCGCCGCATCGAGGCTCTCATACAGAGCGGCGAGATCCGACCCGGCGCGACGCGGCACGAAAGCCGGCACTGCATCGGGGTCGAGTGGCGCGCCCAGGAACTCCTCAGCGACGAGCTTCAGCGCTGTCGCGGGGATCGGCGTCAACTCGATGCGCACGACGACGCCGTCGCGCCAGAGTGCGCTCAGT
Organism: Herbiconiux daphne; assembly: GCF_024979295.1. Classification (GTDB taxonomy): domain Bacteria; phylum Actinomycetota; class Actinomycetes; order Actinomycetales; family Microbacteriaceae; genus Herbiconiux; species Herbiconiux daphnes. Next base: position 230,847 of record NZ_JANLCJ010000002.1, read on the forward strand.
GCTGCCGAGATCGGCCGATGCGTCGTCGCCGTCGCAAGCGGCACCACTTGCCGGGACGAGATGGACTGGGCAAGGCCGAGGGCTTGCCTTTCGCCGAAAAGGTGAAGATCTTCGCCCACCCAGATCGTGGCGCGGGTGGCTTCATCGAGGCTCGCCATGACGTCTCTCACGAACCGCGTCCGCCCCGATCCCGGCGCGCCGACCACGATCACGCCGATTCCGCGGCTCAAGGCCGCCACCGCCGAGGAACGCTCCGACCAGCGCAGGTCGCCCCCGACGGCCCGGCGGATGTCGCCTGTCTCCCGCACGCACACCTCTCGTCGTCGTTGTCGTTGCGCCCTGATGGCCGGCATCGGACGGTGATCGCATGATGCTACGTCCGGGTGCACCATTCTCACGTTCTCGCCACGCGGACACAACCGTCATCGTGTCGATTGCTCACTTCTCCCCCGGGCGGGCCGAAGTCGGTCGAATCCGGGGGCGACCTCAGGGCACCGGCGGTGTCGTCAGCACCACGATCTGCTCGGTCGCGCGGGTCATGGCGACGTAGCGATCGACCGCACCGGGCACGCCGTCGCCGAACGACTCCGGGTCGACGAGCACCACGAGGTCGAACTCGAGCCCCTTCGACGACTCCGGGGTCAGCAGGCGTAGTCGCCCGCGCGCCCGGGAACCGAGCCCCGAGAGCACACGGCGACCGACCTCCGCGCTCTGGCCGCCTTCGCTCCGGATGACGCACGCGATCCCCTCGGCGTGCGTCTGGAGCCATCCGCTCACGATCGCCTCCAACTCGCCGATTAGGCCCTGCACGACCGGCACCCCGCTCCGCCGCACCGAGACGGGGACGTTGGCGTCGGGCACCGCCGCGCGGATGACCGGCTCTGCCTCGGCCATCACCTCCTCGGGTGTGCGGTAGTTGATCGAGAGGGTCGCCACGGTCACCCCGTCGAGACCGATGCGGTGCAGCCGCTCCCGCCACGACTCCGCGAAGCCCTGCCGTGCCTGCGCCCGATCGCCGACGATCGTGAAGCTGCGCGACGGGCAGCGCCGCAGCAGCATCTGCCACTCGGCGTCGGAGAGCTCCTGCGCCTCGTCGACCACCACGTGCGCGAACGGCACCTGCAGCAGGTCGGGATCGATGCTCGGCAGCGCGGCGTCGTCGACGAGGCTGTTCTGCGCGTCCTGCCCGCGCAGCATCGACATCACGAGCAGCTCGGAGTCATCGGCCGCGATCAGGTCGTCCACGACCCGCGCGCGGGCCTCCCCCTCGGCCGCGAGGGCCGACTCCCGTTCACGACGGCGCCGAACGGCCTGCGGGTCACCGACGAGACCGCGCGCGGCGTCCAGCAGCGGCAGGTCGGCGACGGTCCAAGCCCGGGGCTCGCGCCGCTGGAGCAGCGCGACCTGACGGGTCGTCAGTCCCGGCGCGCTCTGCTGCAGGTAGTCGGGGTTCGACCACAGGTCGGCGACCACACCCTCCGGATCGAGCACCGGCCACGCCCGACTGAACGCCGCGCGCAACTCCTCGTCGCGGGCCAGGAACGACCGCAGGCGAGCGGGCGACACCTCCTCGTCGCGGCCCCCCTGGTCGCGGCCGTCCTCGTCTGGGCCCTCTTCGTCTAGGCCCTCCTCGTCATGGCCCTCCCCGTCGCGGCCATCGTCGCGCCCCTCCTCGTCATACCCGTCGACCAGGATCGTCAGCAGCTCCTGCCACACCTCGTCGCGGGCGTCGTTGTGCGAGGTCGCGGCATCCCGAGCATCGAAGGCCTCGGCCCAATCGCGTCGCGTCACCCGGATGCCGCCCCACGGCGTCTCGACCGTCAGGGCGGCATCCGGCGGCCGCTCGTACACCGCCACGGCGCGCTCGATCGCGGTCACGAGCTCCACGGTCGACTTGAGCGCGGCCACGTCGGGGTCGGCCTCTCCCACCGCGACCGCGCTCTCCACGACGAGATCGCGCAGCGTGGCGATCTGCACCCCGTCTTCGCCGAGGCTCGGCAGCACGTCGTCGATGTAAGCCAGGTATCCCGCGCTCGGGCCGACGAAGAGCACGCCGCCGCGGCGGCGATCGAGTCGCGGGTCGGCGTAGAGCAGGTAGGCGGTGCGGTGCAGCGCGACGACGGTCGTGCCCGTGCCCGGGCCGCCATCGACGACGAGTGCACCCCGCGACCCGGCCCGGATGATGGCGTCCTGGTCGGCCTGGATCGTGCCGAGCACGTCGCGCATGCGGGCCGACCGACTGCTGCCGAGGCTCGCGATGAAGGCCGACTGATCGTCGAGGGCCGCGCGGCCCTCGAGACCGTCGGCCGTGAAGACCTCGTCCCAGTAGTCGCTGATGCGGCCACGGGTCCACCGGTAACGGCGGCGGCTCACGAGGCCCATCGGGTCGCCGTGGGTGGCACCGAAGAACGGCTCGGCCGCGGGAGACCGCCAGTCGACGAGCAGCCGTCGCCCGTCGCCGTCGGTGAGCCCGAACCGCCCGATGTACAGGGGCTCGTCGTCGCCCTGGGGCACCGTGCGGCCGAGGCACGCGTCGAGCCCGAACCTGCGGAGCGTTCGCAGCCTCGCGCTGACCCGGTGGATCTCGAGGTCACGATCGAGCGCCTGCTGCCCCGCGCCGCCCGTCGCCCGCCGCTCGGCGTCGAGGCGCGCGGACAGCTCGGCGACGGTCGACTCGAGACTGCTCCGAATCCGGGCGAAATGCGCTTCATCGCCCGCGATCAGCGCCGGATCGGCCTTCGCGGCCAAGCGATCGGGCAGGTCGAACACGCTCGTGATCGAGGTCACGCCACTTCCCCTCTCGAGGCGCGACACCCGCGGCCGGCGTCCTCGGCCGACCAGTCTGCAGCACAGAGGGGCCCTTGCCGCAAGGCCCCTGCCCGGCCATAGAATGACAGTGGCGGGTGAGTTCTGCCGCCTCAGGCGCGGTGGCCCTCCCGCCGCAGTGCCCGCAGCAGCAGGGTGTTGCCCCAGAGCGGCTGCTCGTCGTCGGGGTCGTCGAGTCGCGAGAAACCGGGCCAGGCTGCGAAGGTGCCGGCATCGGCATCCGGATGCCGCCCACCCGGCGCCAGCAGCAGTGCGCCTTTCGCGGCGACCGCGTTGACGAAGCTCCGCACCTCGCGCTCGAGTCCGCCGTTCACGCCGGCGTTCGTGCCGGCACCCGTGCCGGCGGCCGAGCCGGTGCTCGTGCCGGCACCCGAGCCGCCGGGCGCGCCGAACGGTGCATCGAGATAGACCAGATCGTCTTCGCGAACGACCGGCAGCACGCCGAAGAGCGACTCGCTCGAGAACCGCACGTCGGTGCCGCGCAGCAGCGCCGACAGGCCACGCACGTTCGTCTCGTCGAAGGCGATCGAGTCGCGGCCGTAGAGAGCGCCGTCGAATCGCTGCAGCGGCCCGGTGACCGGATGCGATCTCGACGCACCACGGAAGTAGACGAACCGGGCGGCCCGCGCGGCGGGCGTCAGCGCCTCGATCGCCGCGGGGGGCAGATCGCGGGTCTCGGTGAAGAACTCCGGGCCGTGCCGGCCGGCCGACCGCGCCACCTCGTCGAGGAACGGCTCGACGTCGTCGCGGACCACCGACCACACCTCCGCCACCTCGGGTTGCAGGGCGTTGAGCCGGAACGAGGCATCCGGATGCCGCTGCATCATCGCCACCGCGACCGCTCCCCCGTCGAGGAACGGCTCGACGTAGGCGTCGACCCGTTCGGGCGTCGCGGCCAGCGCGAAGTCCGCGAGACGGCGGTTGCGCGCGCTGTCGAGATAGGGCGAGCTCAGCCGTCGGCCACTGCCTCGCCCGCTGCCTTTTCTCGCCACACCCCATCCTCACCCCTCGTGCCGACCTGTGACGACATGACATGACGACCTGTCATGACGACAGGTCGTGCGGTCACGAGCTGTGCCCGCTAGAGCGTCTGCACCAGACCGCCGTCGATCGTGACGCTCGCGCCGGTGAGGTTAGCCGCCCGGTCGCTCGCGAGAAACACCACGAGATCGGCGATCTCTTCGGGATGGCTGAACCGGCCGGTCGCCGTGGTCGCGACCGCGGCGCTCGCGACCTCCTCGGGTCGCAGGCCGTTGGCTTTCGCGATGGTGTCGGCGACCCCGCCACCCGCGAGCCACAAGTCGGTCTCGACCGGGCCCGGGCTCACGGTGTTGGCCCGGATGCCGCGGCCGCCGAACTCCTTCGAGATCGACTTCATGAAGTTGAGCAACGCGCCCTTGCTCGCGCTGTAGTCGATGACCCCCGGGTCGGGCAAGAACGCGTTGACCGAACCGACGGTGACGATGCTCCCGTGACCGGCCTCGAGCATTCCGGGCAGCACTGCTCGGGTGGTGCGCACCGCCGCGAGCAGGTTGAGGTTGAGCGAGGCGATCCACTGGTCGTCGGTGACCGCGAGGAACCCGTCGACCCGCGGCTTCGTGGCCCCGACGTTGTTGACCAGGATGTCGATGCCCGCTCCCGCCTCGGCGACGAACGCGGCCGGGCCGTCGGGCTCCCCGAGGTCGGCGCTGATGAACCGCACCACGCCCTGTGCCACGAGTTCGTCGAGGCCCGGCGACGACGAGCGGGCTCCGGCGATGACGGTGGCCCCGGCATCCGTCAGCCCCCTCACGATGGCGAGGCCGATGCCCTTGCTCGCCCCCGTGACGATCGCCGTCTTTCCTTCGAGTTCCTGTCGCACGTCGACCGCCTCACCTCAGTCGGCCGTCCGATGCGACCGTGATTGTTCAGACCTAACGGAGCGGCGCGACGCTGTCAGCAGCCGATCGACGATGTGCAGAACGTGCGCCGGATGGCGGGGTTTGCACAGGGCGCCGTGACAGTGGATGCTGACTGCATGAGTATCGAATCCGCGATCAGGCCCGAGGTTCCGCCGTCGGGCACCGGCTGCGTCGAGTGCGAGGCCACCGGGGGCTGGTGGCTCCATCTGCGCCGCTGCGCCAACTGCGGCCACGTCGGATGCTGCGACTCCTCACCGTCGCAGCACGCCAGCCACCACGCTGCCGACGCCGGGCATCCGGTCGCGCAGTCGTTCGAACCGGGTGAGGACTGGTTCTGGGACTACTCCAGCGCCGAATACGTCGATGGGCCCGAGTTGGCGCCCGCTCGCGAGCATCCGCGCGACCAGCCCACCCCCGGACCCCGCGGCGCGGTTCCCGCCGACTGGGAGTCGAAGCTCAACCCCTGAGCCACGAACGGGGCCGCACGAGCAGCGACGACACGAGCAGCAGCTGAGGCGTCACCCGGAACGCGAGGGCGCTCAGACTCCCGGCTCGTCGAAGTAGGAGACGTTCACGTCGTTGCGCGCCCGCGCGGCCTCGGCGCGCTCCTGGCGCAGCCGCTCGGCGCGCTCCTGGCGCTCGCGCACGGCCTCCGCGTCGACCTCGACCCGGCGCACCGTGACTCCGCCCTTGGTCGGCGGGATCGACTTCTTCGCCGCAGCGGAACCCGCTGCCCTCGACGACCCTGACGAGCCGCTCGACGACCGAGTGCGTGCCGCACCACCGGTCCCGCGGGTGGACACCGCCGGCGCCTGCCCGCTGCCGGCGCAGCGCTGGCCGTTCTTGTCCTCATGCGGAATCAGGGTCTGCGACACGAGGCCGACCGCCACCGATTTTCCGCAGACGGGGCATTTCGTTCCGGTACTGCTGGCCATCGCTGTGTGAGAACCTCTCGCTCGTTTCGTTGTCCCCCGACAATCGATTTTCGCACGGATCGCGCTCACCCGATGCGATAGTAGAAGCCCGACAGAAAGGGGCACAGATGCCATTGACCGGAGAATACGAACCCGGAACCGCCGATTGGGCGCGCAAGCAGCTCGAGGTCTACGAGGGCTCGGGCGGCACCGAGGGCACCACTCTGCGAGGCATGCCCGTCATCGTGCTCACGTCGGTGGGCGCCAAGACCGGCAAGCTGCGCAAGACGCCGCTGATGCGGGTCGAGCACGAGGGCGACTACGCCGTCGTCGCCTCCCTGGGCGGCGCGCCGAAGCATCCGGTCTGGTACTACAACCTGGTCGCCCACCCGCACGTCGAACTGCAAGACGGCCCGGTCAAACGCGACTACCTCGCCCGCGAGGTCACGGGCGCCGAGAAAGACCTCTGGTGGGAGCGCGCCGTGCTCGCCTACCCGCCCTACGCCGACTACCAGGTGAAGACCGAGCGCGAGATCCCGGTCTTCGTGCTCACGCCGACCGACGTCGATTAGCTCAGGCGTCGACTAGCCCCGGCGTCGACTCCGGCGTCGCCTAGGCCTCGCCGAACCCGGTCTCGATCAGGTCGGCCAAGGCGTCGACGGCCTCGGCGCCCTCGGGGTCGGCACTGGCCAGTTCGACGGTCGAGCCCTTGGTGAGGCCGAGTGACATGATGCCGAGCAGGCTCTTCGCGTCTTTGCCGTTCACCGTCACCTTCACCGGGAACGTGTTGGCGAGCTTCACGAACTCGGCCGCCGGGCGCGCGTGCAAGCCGTCTTTGTTGACGATGGTCACGGTGCGCGAGGGGGTTCCGGATGCGACGGGTTCGGCCTCGAACACCGGAACCGCCGCGACGTCGCCGTCACCCGCATCCGCCACCTTCTCGCCCTGCTCGTCGCGCGCCGACTCCCCCGCCGCCACGACCTCGTCGAGTGACGCGCCGGACTCGGCCGCCACGGCCGCCGCGACACCGCCCTCGACCAGGGGTGCCGACACGATGCGCACACGCGCCTGCACCTCGTCGTCGAGAAAGTCGAGGGCGGTCTCGGCGGTCAGGATGGCCGATCCGAGGTCGCAGAAGATCGCCACGCCGTGACCGGAGTCGGCCTCGGCGACCGCGGCCGTGACCTTGTCGAAGCTCGTGCCGATGCCGCCGTCGTCAGTGCCGCCCGCGGCGACGAGGCTCGTACCCTCGGCCATCTGACCGGCGAGGTCGACGAGGCCTTCGGCGATCTTGACGCTGTGCGAGACGAAGACGACCCCGACCTTGCCGGGCGTTCCCGCCACGTCAGGCGCCCTTCGGGGCGTCGTCAGCAGGCGCGTCGTCAGCAGGCGCATCGTCGGGCGCACCCGCCGCCGCATCCGCCGCCGCGCGCAGGATGAGCGACGACGACTGCGCGCCCGGATCGCGGTGCCCGATCGCCCGCTCGCCGAGGTAGCTCGCGCGGCCCTTGCGGGCCACGAGCGGTTCGGTGGCCACGGCGCCCTGCTCGGCAGCGGTGGCCGCGGCATCCAGGATCTCGGGCTCGCTCTTGCCCTCGGCCAGCGCCGCCGCAGCGGCATCGACCGCCGGCGTCCAGGCATCGATCATGGTCTTGTCGCCGGGTTCGGCCTTGCCGCGCAGCACGATGCCGTCGCGGGCGGCGGTGAGCAGGGCCACGATCGCCGCGCCGTCGAGCTCCTTCTCCTGACCCACGGCACCCGCGGCCTTGAGGTAGGCCGTGCCGAGCAACGGCCCGGAGGCGCCGCCGACCGTCGAGATCAGCGTGGTCGCGACGAGCTTGAGGGCATCGCCCGGAGCGGAATCCGGCGGCAGGCCGTCGAGCTTGGCCAGAACGGCGGTGTAACCCCGATCGAGGTTCTCGCCATGGTCGCCGTCGCCGATCTCTCGGTCGAGGGTGACCAGTTCGACCCGGTGCTCAGAGACGACGCGCGCGCTCTGCCTGATCCAGTCCGTCGTCCAGGTGATGCCCAAACTCATTCGTCTACCTTCCCCAGCGCAGTGCTGCCGTTTGTACAGGTGCGTCCCACAATTCGGTGAGCTCGTCGTCGAGCTTCAGCACGCTGATCGAGGTGCCCTGCATCTCGAGCGACGTGACGAAGTTGCCCACGAGCGTGCGGGTGACCTCGATGCCCTTCTCGGCGAGCACCTGGGCCGCGTGCCGGAACACGATGTAGAGCTCGACCTGCGGGGTGCCGCCCATGCCGTTGACGAGCAGCAGCACCTTGTCTCCGGAGGCGAACGGCAGGTCTTCGAGGATCGGCGTGAGCAGGCGGTCGACGATCGCGTCGGCCGGCTCGAGCTTGATGCGCTCGCGGCCCGGCTCGCCGTGGATGCCGATGCCGATCTCGATCTCGTCGTCGGCGAGGGTGAAGCTCGGCTCGCCGGCGTGCGGAACGACGCACGGCGTGAGCGCCACACCCATCGTGCGCACCTGCGAGTTGACCTTCTCGGCGATGGCGGCCACGGCGTCGAGGTCGTCTCCGCGCTCGGCGGCGGCTCCGGCGATCTTCTCGACGAACACGGTGCCGGCGACGCCCCGGCGGCCGGCGGTGTAGAGCGAGTCCTTCACGGCGACGTCGTCGTCGACGATCACGGTTCGCACCTCGATGCCGTCGGCCGACGCCAGGTCGGCGGCGGTCTCGAAGTTGAGCACGTCACCGGTGTAGTTCTTCACGATGTGCAGCACGCCGGCTCCGCTGTCGACCGCCTTGGTGGCGGCGAGGATGGGATCGGGAGTGGGAGACGTGAACACGGGGCCGGGAACGGCGGCATCCAGCATGCCGAAACCGACGAAACCTCCGTGCAGCGGTTCGTGCCCGCTGCCGCCACCGCTGACCAGGCCCACCTTGCCTGACACCGGCGCGTCCTTACGCACGATGAAGATGGGGTCGTGCGAGACGGTGACCAGGTCGCCGTGCGCCAACTCGAACCCGACGACGGCTTCGTCGACGACATCCTTCGGATCGTTGATGAGCTTCTTCATTGAAATTCCCTTCGATCGGGCGTTCGTCGCCCGCGACGGGAGCCCGAACCGGGCCATCCAGTGCAAATCTACGCCGTCGGGGAAAAGTTGCGATAGACCCAGCCCACACCACGCTGAGGAAACGGGGGGTTATACCTGGCAACTCGCTGGGGATATCGTTGGCCTCACACCCGATCACCACGGGGGTCACAGCGGGTGACCGAATCGGTGCGAAGGAAGGTCATCGTGGACAATCTCGGTATCGATTTCTTGTCGGAGCTGGTGGGCACAGCTCTGCTCGTGCTCCTGGGCTGCGGCGTCGTCGCCAACGTCGCCCTGGTGCGCACGAAAGGCTTCAACGGCGGATTCCTCATGGTCAACATCGGCTGGGGCCTCGCGGTCTTCGCCGGTGTCATCGTGGCGTACGCATCCGGCGCCCACCTCAACCCGGCGGTCACGCTGGGACTGGTAGCGAACGGCGCGACGGAGTTCGGATCGGCAGCGACGCCGGTCGACGTGAACTTCTTGTCGGTCATCGTCTACATCGGCGGTCAGCTGATCGGAGCCATCATCGGCGCCGTGCTGGTGTGGCTGGCCTACAAGCAGCACTTCGACGAGGAGCCCGAGCCGGCGAACAAGCTCGGCGTGTTCTCGACCGGTCCCGCGATCCGCTCCTACGGCTGGAACCTCGTGACCGAGATCATCGGCACCTTCGTGCTGGTGTTCGTGGTGATCGCGTTCGGCGGAGGGCGTCAGGGCGATGGAGGCCTGGCTGCTCTCGGTGCATTGCCGGTGGCGCTGCTCGTGATCGGCATCGGCGCCTCGCTCGGTGGCCCGACCGGCTACGCCATCAACCCGGCCCGTGACCTCGGTCCGCGCCTGGCGCATGCGTTCCTGCCGATCAAGGGCAAGGGCACGTCGGACTGGTCGTACTCCTGGGTGCCCGTGGTCGGCCCGATCATCGGCGGTCTCCTGGCCGGCTGGTCGGCATTGCTGCTGCTGCCGATCCTCACCTAGAACACACAGCGGGCCGGTCCAGAGTGGATCGGCCCGCTTCATTTCACGCCACCGTCACACTACGAAGGAGTTGCCATGACGGATTACATCATCGCGATCGACCAGGGAACCACGAGCACCCGGGCGATCGTCTTCGACCACTCCGGCTCGATCGTGAGCCAGGGCCAGCTCGAACACGAGCAGATCTTCCCGAAGGCGGGCTGGGTCGAGCACAACCCCAAGGAGATCTGGGACAACACGCGCGAGGTCATCGGCCAGGCGCTCTCGAAGGCCAACATCACCCGCCACAACGTCAAGGCCGTCGGCATCACGAACCAGCGTGAGACGACGGTGGTGTGGGACAAGAACACCGGCGAGCCCGTCTACAACGCCATCGTGTGGCAGGACACCCGCACCCAGGAGATCGTCGACCGCTTCGCCGCCGACGGAGGCGTCGAGCGGTTCAAAGACATCGTGGGGCTGCCGCTGTCGACCTACTTCGCCGGCACGAAGATCGTCTGGATCCTCGAGAACGTCGAAGGCGCCCGCGAGAAGGCCGAGAACGGCGACCTGCTGTTCGGCACCACCGACAGCTGGGTCACCTGGAACCTCACCGGCGGCGTCGACGGCGGTGTGCACATCACGGATGTCACGAACGCCTCCCGCACGATGTTCATGGATCTCGAGACCCTCGAGTGGCGCGACGACATCCTCGAGGTGTTCAACGTGCCGAAGTCGATGCTGCCCGAGATCAAGTCGTCGTCGGCCGTCTACGGCACTGTGCACACCTCGTCGCTGCTGCGCGAAGTGCCCGTGGCCGGCATCCTGGGCGACCAGCAGGCCGCCACGTTCGGTCAGGCCGCGTTCGACGCCGGCGAGGCCAAGAACACCTACGGCACCGGCAACTTCTTGATTTTCAACACCGGCACCGAGATCGTGAAGTCGAAGAACGGTCTGCTGACGACCCTCGGCTACAAACTCGGCGACGACGCACCCCACTACGCGCTCGAGGGGTCGATCGCCGTGACCGGGTCGCTCATCCAGTGGCTGCGCGACAACCTGGGACTCATCAAGTCGGCTCCCGAGGTGGAAGACCTCGCCAAGACGGTCGACGACAACGGCGGGGCGTATTTCGTGCCGGCGTTCTCGGGTCTGTTCGCGCCCTACTGGCGATCGGATGCCCGCGGTGCGCTCGTGGGCCTGACCCGGTATGTCAACAAGGGCCACATCGCGCGCGCCGCGCTCGAGGCCACCGCGTTCCAGACGAAAGAGGTGCTCGACGCCGTCAACGCCGACTCGGGCGTGCCGCTCACCGAGCTGAAGGTCGACGGCGGCATGATCGGCAACAACCTGCTCATGCAGTTCCAGGCCGACATCCTCGACGTGCCCGTGGTGCGGCCGGTGGTCGCCGAGACGACGGCGCTCGGTGCGGCGTATGCCGCGGGACTCGCGGTGGGCTTCTGGGCCAACCTCGACGAACTGCGGGCCAACTGGCAGGAGGATTCGCGCTGGACTCCCGAGATGGATGACGCCGAACGCGACCGCCTCTACCGCAACTGGAAGAAGGCCGTCACGAAGACCTTCGACTGGGTGGACACGGATGTGAGCTAACCGCCGCTGCGTTAGCTGCCGCGAGGCGGTTGAGTAGCTGCCGGGTCGTCGAAACGGCCCGGCAGCTTTTTGTGCCCGGGGTCACGCCTGGGTGGCGGCGATCCAGGCGTCGAGTTTGGTGGTGGCGGCTCCGGAGTCGATGGCGTCGGCGGCGATCGTCATCTTCTCGGCGAGGCGCTCGACGATGCCGCGGTCGAGCTCGGTAGGGTCCTGCATCAGCGAGAACGACACCAGCCCTGCGGCGGCGTTCAGCACCACCATGTCGCGCACCGGTCCGGTCTCGCCGCCGAGCACCCGGCGCACGATGTCGGCGTTGTGGGCGGCATCCCCGCCCTTCAGCTCGTCGACGCGAGCGGTGCGGATGCCGAGATCGCGCGGGTTGAGGTCGTGCTCCTTCACCGAACCGCGCGACACCTCCCAGATGTGCGAGTGGCCGGTGGTGGTGAGCTCGTCGAGGCCGTCGTCGCCGCGGAAGACCAGCGCGGTGGCGCCGCGGGTCTGGAACACGCCGACGATCAGCGGCACCCGGTCGAGGTGGGCGACGCCGACGGCCGAGGCCTCGGGGCGGGCCGGGTTGCACAGCGGCCCGAGGAAGTTGAACACGGTCGGCACGCCGAGCTCGGCACGCACCGGGCCGGCGTTCTTGAAGCCGGGGTGGAACTTCGCGGCGAAGGCGAACGAGATGCCGGTGCCGGCGAACACCTCGGCCACGCGCTCCGGTTCGAGTTCGAGGTCGATGCCGAGCGCGCGCAGCACGTCGGACGAGCCCGAGAGCGAGCTCGCGGCCTTGTTGCCGTGCTTGATCACGGGCACGCCGCTCGCCGCGGCCACGATCGACGCCATCGTCGACACGTTCACCGTGCCGAACGTGTCGCCGCCCGTGCCCACGATGTCGAGGGCGACCGGGTCGATCGCCAGGGGCAGCGCGTGATCGAGGATGGCGTCGCGGAACCCGACGATCTCGTCGACCGTCTCGCCCTTCGCCCGCAGCGCCACGAGGAATCCGGCCAGCTGAGCCGGCGTGACGTCACCCTGCATCACCTGGTCCATCGACCAGGTGGCCTCGGAGATGGACAGATCCGTCCTCGCCAGAAGTCGAGTGATTATTCCGGCCCAGGAGTGCGTTTCAGCCATACCAGCGATCCTATGGGTCGATCCTTTCGCCGGACACGCCGATGGAGCCGCGCATAGCCGCCCAAATGCAAAACCACCTGACGATTTCGGACATAATGGATGTGTGACGAGCAGCTCATTGACCCATTCTCAGAGTGCCCCCATGGTCCAGCGCCCCAACATCGTGGCGGTGGGAACCATCGTGTGGCTCGGCAGCGAGGTCATGTTCTTCGCGGGCCTGTTCGCGATCTACTTCACCCTCCGGTCGACCAACCCCGAGGCATGGGGCGACCAGGCCAACACGCTCAACGTTCCGTTCGCTCTCGTCAACACGATCATCCTGGTGATCTCGTCGTTCTGGTGCCAGTTCGCCGTCTTCGCCGCTGAGCGCGGGCAGGTCAAGCGCACGAGCTGGAAGCCCGTCGACTGGGGCATCACGGAGTGGCTCTTCCTGACATATGCCTTCGGCGCAATCTTCGTCAGCGGCCAGGTGCTCGAATACGCGACGCTCGTCTCCGAGGGCATCACGATCGACGGCAACGCCTACGGTTCGGCCTTCTACCTCACCACCGGTTTCCACGCCCTGCACGTCACCGGCGGCCTCATCGCGATGCTGCTCATGCTGGGGCGCGTCTTCGCGGTCAAGAACTTCGGTCACAAGGAGGCGACGTCGATCATCGTCGTCTCCTACTACTGGCACTTCGTCGACGTGGTCTGGATCGGCCTGTTCCTCGTCATCTACGTGCTGAAGTAGCGCCGCCGACATGGTCAATCGAAGTCGTCCCGAGCAGAGAGTAGAGAGAATGGCCCGCAAGAGCAGGAAAGCCAACAGACGCCACCCGCTGGCAACTGTCGTGCTGATTGCTATCGGCCTGGTCGTCACGGGCGGCGGTTACGCGCTTCTCAGCAGCACCACCACCGCAACAGCCGACACCAATGCCAGCAGCCAGGAGACGATCGACGAGGGCAAGAAGCTCTTCGCCGCGAACTGCGCCACCTGCCACGGCATGAGTCTCGAAGGCACCGACGACGGGCCGAGCCTCATCGGCGTCGGCGCCGCGGCCGTCAACTTCCAGGTCGGCACCGGTCGCATGCCGATGGCGATGCAGGGCCCGCAGGCCATGCAGAAGCCGCCGCAGTTCACCGACGAGCAGACCGCGGCCATGGCCGCCTACGTGGCATCCATCTCCCCCGGCCCGGCCATTCCCGACGAGAAATACCTCCAGGCCGACGGCGACGCCACGAACGGCGGTGAGCTCTTCCGCATCAACTGCGCCATGTGCCACAACGTCGCCGGCGCCGGCGGTGCGCTCACCGAGGGCAAGTTCGCTCCCGAGCTCAAGGGCGTGCTGCCGACCCACATCTTCGAAGCGATGCTCACCGGCCCGCAGAACATGCCCGTCTTCAACGACGACAACCTCACGCCCGAAGACAAGCGCGACATCATCACCTACCTCAAGTACATCGAGAACAACCCGTCTCCCGGTGGATTCGAGCTGGGGTCGCTCGGCCCGGTGGCAGAAGGCCTCTTCGTCTGGATCTTCGGTCTCGGTGCGGTCATCGCCCTGATGGTCTGGCTCACGGCGAAATCCAACTAGGCCGCGCCGGCAGACGTGAACAACTCGCACAGCACACACAGCACGCTCGAAAGGGAAAACAATGGCACATGACGAGGTGAGCGGAACAGATACCTCCGCTTCCGATTCGTCGGCCGTCGAGACGACTCGAGGCGCATCGACCGGCACTGTGGTCATTGCGTCCGACGTCGCCAACCCTGGCGAGCCCCCGCACCGCCAGCGCGTCACCGACACCGACCCCCGTGCCGCGAAGCGCGCGGCCCGGTCGGTGTACACGCTCTTCTACCTGTCGATCGCCGGCAGCGTCTTCGCGGTCGCGGCCTACATGGCCTTCCCGATCGAAGACGGCGACCCGACCGCCCTGCGCCTGAACAACCTGTTCCTCGGCATCGGCATCGCGCTGTCGCTCTTCGGCATCGGCCTCGGCGCCGTACACTGGGGCAAGGCCCTCATGCACGACAAAGAGGGCATCGACGAGCGTCACCCGGTCAGGGGAACGGATGCCACGGTCGCACGTGCCGTCGAGATCTTCGACGAGGCCGACCGCGAGTCGGGCTTCGGGCGCCGCACGCTCATCCGCAACAGCTTGATCGGCGCCCTCGTGGCGTTCCCGCTGCCGGGGCTCGTGCTCTTCCGCGGTTTCGGCCCGCAAGACCAGAACCCGCCCGAGCTGCTGAGCCACACGATGTGGAAGAAGGGCGCGCGTCTCACGCTCGACCCGTCGGGCATTCCCGTGAAGGCATCCGATGTCACCATCGGATCGGTGTTCCACATCATTCCCGAGGGGCTCAACGAGCGGCACGACAAGCTCGAGCAGAAGGCCAAGGCCGCCGTGCTGCTCATGCGCCTCAACCCCGACGACCTCAACATCAGCCCCGAGCGCGAGGGCTGGTCGTACGACGGGATCGTCGCCTACTCCAAGATCTGCACGCACGTCGGGTGCCCGGTGGCGCTCTACGAGCACCAGACGCACCACCTGCTGTGCCCGTGCCACCAGTCGACCTTCGACGTGGTGAACGAGTGCGAGGTCATCTTCGGGCCGGCCAAGCGCGCCCTGCCCCAGTTGCCCATCGAGGTCGACTCCGACGGCTACCTCGTCGCCCAGAGCGACTTCCACGAGCCCGTCGGCCCTAGTTTCTGGGAGCGTTCATGACCAGCACGATCGAAAGAGCCGACGCTCATCCTGAAGCGCCGGTGCCGGTGCGCAAGTCCGGTGGCTTCACAGCCGCAGCCGCGAACTACATTGAAGACCGCACCAGCATCTCGGGCGTAGTCAAGGAGTTCGGCCGCAAGATCTTCCCCGACCACTGGTCGTTCATGCTCGGCGAGGTGGCGCTCTACAGCTTCATCGTCATCATCCTCACCGGCTCGTTCCTGACCTTCTTCTTCCAGGCCTCGATGGTCGAGACGGTCTACGACGGCTCGTTCGTGCCGCTCAAGGGCGTCGAGATGTCGTCGGCCATGGAATCCACGCTGCACATCTCGTTCGACCTGCGCGGCGGCCTGCTGATCCGTCAGATCCACCACTGGGCTGCGCTGCTGTTCATCGCCGCGATCGGCCTGCACATGCTGCGCGTGTTCTTCACGGGCGCGTTCCGCAAGCCGCGTGAGCTGAACTGGGTCATCGGCTTCCTGCTGTTCGTGCTGGCGATGGCCGAGGGCTTCACCGGCTACTCGCTTCCCGACGACCTGCTGTCGGGCAACGGTCTGCGCATCATCGACGGTCTGATCAAGGGCCTTCCGTTCGTCGGCACCTGGATCTCGTTCCTGCTGTTCGGCGGCGAGTTCCCCGGCACCGACATCGTCGGCCGGTTCTACACGTTGCACATCCTGCTGCTGCCGGCTCTCGTGGTGGCGTTCATCGCGCTGCACCTGGTGTTCGTGGTCGTGCACAAGCACACCCAGTTCGCCGGCGCCGGCCGCACCGAGAAGAACGTGATCGGCTACCCGATCCTCCCCGTCTACGCGGCCAAGGCCGGTGGCTTCTTCTTCCTGGTGTTCGGTGTCATCGCTCTGATGGCGGCGTTCTTCACCATCAACCCGATCTGGAACTACGGGCCCTACGACCCCTCGCCGGTGTCGGCCGGAACGCAGCCCGACTGGTACATCGGCTTCGCCGACGGTGCTCTGCGCCTGATTCCGCCGGGCTGGGAGTTCGTCTGGCTCGACCACACCTGGTCGTTCAACATCATCGTGCCCGTCGTGGCGCTGCTGGCGCTGCTCGGAGCGGTCGCGGTCTACCCCTTCGTCGAAGGATGGGTCACGGGCGACAAGCGCGAGCACCACATCCTCGACCGGCCGCGCAACGCGCCGACCCGCACCGCGATCGGTGCCGCCGGTGTCACGTTCTACGCGGCCCTGTGGGCGGCGGCGAGCTCGGACATCATGGCGACGCACTTCCAGTTGTCGATCGAGGGCGTCATCCACGTCGTGCAGGCATGGGCCGTGCTTGGTCCGTTCCTGGCCTACTTCATCACGAAGCGCGTCTGCATCGGCCTGATGAAGAAAGACCACGAGATCCTCCTGCACGGCTACGAGTCCGGTCGCATCGTGCGCCTGCCCGGTGGCGAGTACATCGAGGTTCACGAGCCCGTCGACGAGTACGAGCGCTGGAAGCTGCTCGACTACGAGGTCTACCAGCCGATCATGCTGCGCCCCAACGCCGAGGGCAAGATCACGGCCGGCATGCGCCTGCGTGCCCGCATGTCGAACTGGTTCTTCGAAGACCGCATCGCTCCCCCCACCCGCGAGCAGCTCGAGGCCGGCCACGGCCACGAGACCCACGGCGAGATCGAGAAGGGCCCGGGCCTGGTCTAGCGCCCCGCTCCCCCGCCTCGAAGGGCCCGTCACACAATGTGTGGCGGGCCCTTCGTCGTGCGGTGGGCCGGTGTGGCCTGGGTAGGAATTGCTCATAACACCCGTGCCGTCAGGCGGCGCAGGCTGAGCTGAACCCTTGGCGCCGCACTTGTCGCGCCGGCCGCGGCGTCAGCTGTCGAGGATGCCTCCGGTCTGATCCACTGCCTGCCCGCCATCATCAAGGTCGGCGTACCGGTGAATCACGACATCACCGACTCAGAGGAGGGCATGGGCTACGAGACCAGCCTGACAGGTGGCACGCTGCCTGACGGCCTTGCGCTGCAGTCACGACCCAGCGTCAGCAAGGTGATTGTCGGCACACCGACGAAGGTCGGCCCCTTCACGATGACCTTCCACGTGGTGAAGGACGGCTCGACGGGGACGAAATCGTGCACGAGCGACGTTGTGCCGAGCGACTCGATCTTCGATCGCATCGGTGGCACCGACCGCTACGACGTCGCGGCGAACATCGCCCTCAAGATGCTCGTCGACTCGACAACCACCAAGGGTGGAATCGTCTACGTGGCGAACGGTGAGAACTTCGCTGACGCACTGAGTGCGTCGGCTGTGGCGGCTCAGCACGGGGCGCCGCTCCTGCTCACAACCGCCGGGCAGCTTCCTCCCCAGACCACACAGATGATGAGCATTCTCGCGCCGAAACAGATTGTGATCGTGGGCGGTGAGAACAGCGTCAGCGCAACGGTGGCCACAGACCTGCAGCGACGGAACACCGCGAGCGGAGTCACGCGGATCGGAGGGCCTGATCGGTTCGCGGTGTCGCGCAACCTGATCAGTGACCCGACCTTCGGGGCCGCGGCATCCACATCGCTGTATGTCGCCAGCGGGCTGAAGTTCCCTGACGCCCTCAGCGCCAGCCCCGCCGCCGCCAAGATCAAGACACCCGTGCTGCTCGTCAACGGACAGGCCGCCAGCCTCACCACCGACGAGAAGGCCCTGCTCACCGCCCGCGGCGTCACCACCCCGACCGTGTTCGGCGGCGAAGACACTCTCTCCGCCGGCGTCGCCGCCGACCTCAAGACAGTCACCGGCAGCGTGTCGCGCATCGAGGGCGACGATCGGTTCATCGTGTCCGCGAACATCACCGCCGCGAACTACACCGCACCCATCGACACGATCTACTTCGCCACCGGCGCCACCTACCCCGACGCTCTCGCCGGAGGAGTCCTCGCCGGCATCGGCAAAGCACCGATCCTGCTCGTGCAGAAAACCTGCGTCGCCCCCGAGGTCGCCGCCCAGGTACGCGCCCTCGCACCCAAACACATCGTGCTCCTCGGCGGCCCCAACAGCCTCAGCGCAACCCTCGAAAACCTGCCACTCTGCAACTGAGCAACTGAACTGACACCGCCAATGCGGCGGGGCCGAAACGAAGAAGGCCCGCACTCCGTGAGGAGGGCGGGCCTTCTTGCGAGCCGGTGAGCTGGTCAGCTGGTCACCGGTGCCTAACGGGCGAAGTAGCCGCGGTAGTACTCGTAGGTCCAGCCGACGACCGCCACGAGGGTGAGCGCGGCGGCGATGAAGCTGATCCAGATGCCGACCGCGAGGCCGAGCACGAGCAGGGCTCCACCACCCGCGAGGATGATGGGCCACCAGCTCCACGGGCTGTAGAAGCCCATCTCGGGGTCGCCGTCGTCGATGTTGGAGTCGAGGCGGTCTTCGGGCAGCTCAGCGCCCTGCGCCTTGTGCACGCGACCGAGGTAGAAGGCGAGGAACGCCGACAGGATGGCCGCCAGGCCGATCGCGACGGTGCCGACCCATTCGATCTGGCCTTCGTACCAGATCAGTGACCAGATCGTGTAGGCCACGTCGGCCAGGGCCATGAACCCGAACAGAATCCAGAAGAGGTTGGTGTTGGCTCTCATGGGTTGCTACTTCACCTTGCCTTCGGAGACGTCGTAGGTCGGGGCATCCGGTGCATCCTTCGCCGGACCGATGCCCACGGGCACGCCGGCCTCGGGGTGGTTGAGGTCGAAGGCCGGGGACTCCGAGCGGATGCGCGGGATCGAGGTGAAGTTGTGCCGCGGCGGCGGGCAGGATGTCGCCCACTCGAGCGAGCGGCCGTAGCCCCACGGGTCGTTCACCGTGACCTTCGGCGCCTTGCGGGCCGTGATGTAGACGTTGAGGAAGAACGGGATCATCGAGGCGGCGAGGATGAACGCACCGATGGTCGAGAGCTGGTTCATCCAGGTGAAGCCGTCTTCAGGCTGGTAGGTCGCATAACGACGAGGCATGCCGATGACGCCCAGCCAGTGCTGGATGAGGAACGTGGTGTGGAAGCCGATGAACAGCAGCCAGAAGTGCCAGTGGCCGAGCCGCTCGTTGAGCATCTTGCCGGTCCACTTCGGCCACCAGAAGTAGAAGCCCGAGAACATGGCGAACACGACGGTGCCGAAGACGACGTAGTGGAAGTGCGCCACCACGAAGTAGGTGTCGGAGACGTGGAAGTCGAGTGGCGGCGACGCCAGGATGACACCCGTCAGACCACCGAACGTGAACGTGATCAAGAAGCCGATGGCCCAGATCATGGGTGTCTCGAACGTGACCGAGCCCCGCCACATCGTGCCGATCCAGTTGAAGATCTTCACACCCGTCGGCACCGCGATGAGCATCGTCATCAAGGCGAAGAACGGCAGCAGCACCGAACCGGTGACGTACATGTGGTGCGCCCACACCGTGACCGACAGCGCAGCGATCGAGATCGTGGCGTAGATGAGGGTCTTGTAGCCGAAGATCGGCTTGCGGCTGAAGACAGGGAACACCTCGGAGACGATGCCGAAGAACGGCAGCGCGATGATGTAGACCTCCGGATGCCCGAAGAACCAGAACAGATGCTGCCAGAGCAGCACACCGCCGTTCGCCGCGTCGTAGACGTGGGCGCCGAAGACGCGGTCGGCGCCGAGGGCGAAGAGCGCGGCAGCCAGCACCGGGAAGGCCATCAGCACGAGGATCGAGGTGACCAGGATGTTCCAAGTGAAGATGGGCATGCGGAACATGGTCATGCCCGGGGCGCGCAGCGTGATGATCGTGGTGATGAAGTTCACGCCACCGAGGATGGTGCCGAAGCCCGAGAGCCCCAGCCCGAACACCCACATGTTGCCGCCGTCGCCGGGTGTGAACGTCGTCGACGACAGTGGCGCATAGGCGAACCAGCCGAACGAGGCCGCACCCTGCGGGGTGAGGAAGCCCGACACCGCGATGAGCGAACCGAACAGGAAGAGCCAGAAGGCGAACGCGTTCAGACGCGGGAACGCGACATCCGGGGCGCCGATCTGCAACGGCATGATGACGTTGGCGAAGCCGGCGAACAGCGGGGTCGCGAACATCAACAGCATGATCGTGCCGTGCATCGTGAAGAGCTGGTTGTACTGGTCTTTCGTCTGCAGGAGCTCGAGGCCGGGCTCGAACAGCTGGGCGCGGATGACGAGCGCCATCACACCGCCGAGGCAGAAGAACAGGAACGACGCGATCAGGTACATGTACCCGATGGTCTTGTGATCGGTGGAGGTGATCCACTTGATCAGGATGTTGCCCTTGCGGCCGACCGTTCGCGACGGGATGGGCGCCGGGGGCGGAGTGACGGGCGAGACGTCAACAGTGGCAGTCATGTCGGTCTCCTACTCTTCTTCCGCGGGGGTGCCGATGCCCGGGAGGTTCTGGTTGCGGTCGTATTCGTGGCCCAGCTGGCCTTCTTGACCGGCGTCTTTCAGCGACTGGATGTAGTCGTCGTATTCCTGCTGGGAGACGACCTTCACGGTGAAGAGCATGAGCGAGTGGTATTCACCGCACAGCTCGGCGCACTTGCCGCTGTAGGTGCCCTCGCGTTCGGGCGTGACGTACATGTAGTTCGTCTTGCCCGGGATCATGTCTTTCTTGTAGAGGAAGTCGATGACCCAGAACGAGTGGATGACGTCGCGCGACTCGAGCTGGATCTCGACCTTCGCGCCTACGGGCAGGTAGAGCACCGGGATCTCGGACTCGACCAGCGAGCCGTTCGCGTCGTCGGGGTTGTCTTGACCCTGGATGCCGGCCGAGTAGGCGTTCTCGTCGACGTAGTTGAAGTCCCACGCCCACTGCTTGCCGAACGCCTGGATGGTGACATCCGGGTTGTCGTACTTCGCTTCGATCTCGCTCTGGTCGCGAGCGGTGAAGGCGAAGAAGCCGAGCACGAGGATGAGCGGCACGACCGTGTAGAAGATCTCGATCGGCATGTTGTAGCGCAGCTGAACCGGCAGGCCGGTCTGGCCCTTGCGGCGGCGGTAGACCACGATCGCCCAGATGGTGAGGGCCCAGGTGATGATGCCGACGACGAGCAGCACGATCCAGGATGTCACCCAGAGGCCGATGACCTTGTCGACGTTGTTCGTGGTTCCGGGCTCCGTCGGGAGCCAGCCTTGAAGCTGCTCCTGCGTGCACCCCGCCAGGACAACGGACAGTAAGGCGGCGATCGGAATCGCAGCCCATCGGAGACGTCGGTTAGAGCGCACCACAGACCTTTCGGGAAGCTACACCACAGTGTATTTGACCTTTTCCTAGCCTACTGTGTCGATTTGTTCGCCGCCGCCACAGGCGCACCGGATGAAGCTGTGTTAGGGCACGAAAAAAGGGCCGTTCCCGAAGGAACGGCCCTTTCGATCAGGCGATCTGCCCGCGCACGCATCACGCGATCTGCGGGGCGGATCGACCGGGATCAGTGGAACGAATCGCCGCAGGCGCAGCTGCCCGACGCGTTGGGGTTGTCGATCGTGAAGCCCTGCTTCTGAATGGTGTCTTCGAAATCGATCGTGGCGCCCTCGAGGTAGGGAACGCTCATCTTGTCGACGATGACCTCGACGCCGTCGAAGTCGACCACGCCGTCGCCGTCGAGCATGCGCTCGTCGAAGTAGAGCTGGTAGATCAGGCCCGAGCAGCCACCGGGCTGCACGGCGACGCGCAGACGCAGGTCGTCGCGGCCCTCCTGGTCGAGCAGGCTGCGCACCTTGGCGCCGGCGGCCGGGGTGATGCCGACCTTGTGCGCCGGGGCGTCGACCGTGGTGGTGGCGACCGTGGCGTCGATCGGCTCAGCGGTCAGGGTTGATTCGCTCATGTGCACTCCATTTCGATCGGAAGTATGACGCAAGTGTAACTCCGACAACCGGGAACAGCGGTCAGCTATTCCGGTCGTTCATGCGCAGCAGCATCAGCGCCTCGGTGGCGATGGCTCGCTTGAACACGCCGAGGTGCAGCGACTCGTTGGGGCTGTGGGCGCGGGTGTGTGGGTCTTCGACACCCGTCACCAGGATCTGGGCCTCGGGGAACACCCGCACCAGGTCGGCGATGAACGGGATGGAGCCCCCGACGCCGGCCTCGACCGGCTCCCGGCCCCAGGCGTCGCGCATCGCGTCTTTCGCGGCCGCGACGGCCCAGCCCGTCGTGTCGACGAGGAACGGGCTGCCGGTGTCGACGTCGTCGATCTCGACGTGCGCACCGAAGGGAGTGTGCGAGCGCAGGTGGGCTTCGATCGCCTCATAGGCGTCGCCCGGCTCCTGGCCCGGCGCGACCCGCACGCTGACTCGCGCCGAGATGGTCGGCGACAGGGTGTTCGACGCGTTGGCGACCGACGGCGCGTCGATGCCGGTGACGGTGATCGACGGGCCCGCCCACAACCGGGCGAGGATGGGGCCGGTGCCGATCGGCTCGACGCCGTCGAGGAGCCCCGCCTCGTGCCGCAGCGTCTGCTCGGTGTAGTCGGGTGTCTCGATCGGGCGCGAGGTGAGCCCCTCGACCGCGACCGAGCCGTCGTCGTCGTGCAGGGTGGCGAGCAGTTTGACCATCGCGAGCATCGCATCCGGAACCGCTCCCCCGAACATGCCCGAGTGCGACGCGTACGCGAGGGTCGACACCGTCAGCC
Organism: Herbiconiux daphne; assembly: GCF_024979295.1. Lineage (GTDB taxonomy): Bacteria > Actinomycetota > Actinomycetes > Actinomycetales > Microbacteriaceae > Herbiconiux > Herbiconiux daphnes. The sequence continues at coordinate 253,569 of NZ_JANLCJ010000002.1, forward strand.
GGAAGGTGACGTTGCCGCGCAGGCTGATGGTGAGCGAGGGGGTGTCGACATCCCAGTTGTCGGAGTCGGCGACCACGATGACATCGGCGGCCAGCACGTCGCGGTGCTCGTCGAGGAAGGTTGCGAACGAGCGCGAGCCGAACTCCTCCTCACCTTCGATGAACACCACCAGGCCGAGGTCGAAGTCGGGGCCGGCGACGTCGGTGAGCGCCCGGATGGCCGCGAGGTGCGAGATGACACCCGCCTTGTCGTCGGCCGCCCCCCGGCCGTAGAGGCGGTCGCCCCGCACGGTCGGCTCGAACGGCAGCGACTCCCAGTCGCCGTCGTCGCCCGGCGGCTGCACGTCGTGGTGCGCGTAGAGCAGCACGGTGGGCCGGCCGTTCTTGGCGGGCCGGCGGGCCAGCACCGCGGGCTGGCCGAGCTCGCCCGACTCGGTGGCCGACCGCAGCACCTCGACCTCGTCGAACACGCCCGTGCCCCGGAACAGCGCCGCAACCGCCTCGGCGCTGGCCGCGACGTGCGCGGGATCGAACGCCGCCCAGGAGACCGACGGGATGCGCACCAGGTCGGTCAGGTCGGCGATGCTCGACGGCAGCGACAACTGCACTGACTCGGCCAGTGCCGCCTCGCGTTCGCTCTCGGCAGGGGTCGGCGCTGCCTGGCGAGCGGGATTCTGGGGCAACTGGGAGTCGGTGCTGTCTGTCATGCAGGTAATCTTAAGAGACGAACGAACGAGGACACCGTGGCAAAGAAAACCAGCACGACCGAGGCTCCGATCGCGACTCCTGTGGAGGAGCAGACGACCGGCAAGGGTCACGCGACCCCCACCCGCAAAGAGCGTGAGGCGGCCAACAAGCGCCCCCTGGTTCCCGGCGACCGCAAAGAGGCGAGCAAAGACGCCCGCCGCCGCAACCAGGAACTGCGCGACAAGGCCCGTATCGGCATGGCCAACGGCGACGAGAAATACCTGCCCGCGCGCGACAAGGGCCCCCAGCGCAAATACGTGCGCGACTACGTCGACGCCCGCTTCAACCTGGGCGAGTTCCTCATCCCGGTGATGTTCGTGGTCATCCTGCTGACGCTCGTGCCGGCTCCCGAGATCCAGGCCGGCGTCATGCTCGGCCTCTACGCCTTCGTCATCCTCGTCATCGGCGACAGCCTCTTCCTCGGCATGCGCCTGATGAAGAAGATGCGCGAGAAGTTCGGTGCCGACCGGGTCGAGAAGGTGCGCTGGTACGCCACCATGCGCGCGCTGCAGTTCCGCCGTCTGCGTCTGCCGAAGCCCCAGGTGAAGCGCGGCGAATACCCGAGGTAGAGCGGGTCAGGCCTCGGCCGAGCGCGTTCGGCGCAGTCGAGCCAGCCCGATGTTGATCTGCCGCGCCCAGAACGGGCCGCGGTAGAGGAACGCCGTATAGCCCTGCACGAGGGTCGCGCCCGCCGCCAGCCGCTGGTCGACGTCGTAGGCGGTGTCGACTCCGCCGACCGAGATGACGCAGAGCTCCGGCGGCACCGCACCGCGGATGAGTCTCAGCACGGCGAGCGAGCGCGCCGCCAGGGGTGCTCCGGAGAGACCACCCACGCCGGCCGCAGCGACGGTGGCGGCATCCGTCACCAGTCCCTCGCGCGAGATCGTGGTGTTGGTGGCGATGATGCCGTCGAGCCCGAGTTCCACCGTCAGCTGCGCGATGCGCAGCACCTCGTCGTCGGTGAGGTCGGGCGCGATCTTCACCAGCAGCGGCGTCGACCCGGCCTCGGCCTTGACCGCCGTGAGCAGGGGCGCGAGTCGCTCGAGCTCCTGCAGGCCGCGCAGGCCCGGGGTGTTGGGTGAGCTGACGTTGACCACGAGGTAGTCGGCCATGGGGGCGAGGGCGCGAGCGCTCTGCAGGTAGTCGTCGATGGCGTCGTCGACCTCGACCACGCGGCTCTTGCCGATGTTGACGCCGATGACGGGCCTCGGATGCCGCGCCGAGCGCACCCGGGCGAGGCGCAACGATGCCGCGGCCGCTCCCAGGTTGTTGAACCCCATGCGGTTGACCACGGCGCGATCGGGGACGAGGCGGAACAGGCGCGGACGCGGGTTGCCGGGCTGCGCCTTCGCCGTGATGGTGCCCACCTCGACGTGGCCGAACCCGAGCGCTCCGAACCCGCGGATGGCCTTGCCGTCTTTGTCGAAGCCGGCCGCGAGCCCGAACGGCGTCGGGAAGCGCAGGCCCAGCGTCTCGACCGAGAGATCGACCGGACTCTTCGTGAGACGGGCGACCACGCCGTCGAGGCCGAGTCGCGGGATGGCGCGGATGACGTCGAAGGCGAGATGGTGGGCGCGCTCCGGATCGATGCGCGACAGCACGTGCCGGAAGAAGAGGCCGTACATCCCGCTACTCGGGGGTGCTCGCCGAGCCGTCGGCGCGGGCCGCGGCCTGGTCGTGCTCCACTCTGAGCAGGGTGATCGCGGCCTCGAAGTCGTCGAGCGAGTCGAAGCCCTGGTAGACGCTCGCGAACCGCAGGTAGGCGACCTCGTCGAGTTCGCGCAGCGGCTGCAGGATGGCGAGACCGATGTCGTTGGCCTCGATCTGCGCGGCACCGGAGAGGCGCACCGTCTCCTCCACCCGCTGGGCGAGAACGGCGAGATCGCTGTCGGTGACCGGGCGGCCCTGGCATGCTTTGCGCACGCCGGAGACGATCTTCTCGCGGCTGAACGGCTCCACCACGCCCGAGCGCTTGATGACGTTGAGGCTCGCCGTCTCGGTGGTGCTGAAGCGCCGGCCGCAGTCGGGGCACTGGCGCCGGCGGCGGATGGCGAGACCGTCGTCGGTCGTGCGCGAGTCGACGACGCGGGAGTCGGGGTAGCGGCAATACGGGCAGAACATGGCTTCTCCAGCGTAGCGGTTCGGAGGGAGGGGACGGTCAGCCGCTCGGCAGTGCGGCGCCGTCGGGGAAGCCCTCGGCGCGGTAGGAGTCGTAGAGGGGGTGCCAGTCGGGAGCGCCGGGCGCGTTAGGGCCGTCACCCGGGCGGCCGGCGAGCAGGCGGTCGAGCATCGTCATGCAGGCGTCGGTTCCGGCGGCGTTGCGCGAGGCCTCGTTCTCGTGGCCGAGCACGTCGGTCATGGTGAAGCGGCAGCCGCCGGCGCCCCAGGGTTCGAGCAGCATGCGGATCTCGTTGTCGCCCCACGTGAACGCGAACTCTCGCGGCGGGTCGTAGGCGAGCACCTCGCCGCGGAGCTCTTCGCCGCCCGCCAGGTGCGGATCGCCCGAGAACACGATCACTCCCCCGACCTCCGGTTCGAAGACGTACGACGACGGGAACCAGGTCGGCACCTCGGCGGGGTCGGTCACCGCGCGCCAGACGCGTTCGACCGGATGCGCGTACTCCCGCACGAATCGCACCGCCGGGCGGCCTTCGAACCGCACGAAACGCCCTCGGTTCTCACTCATCGGCGCTCGTGTCGGCGTCGCCGACTGCGTCGAGGTGCCGCCCCAGAGCGTCGAGCGAGCCGTTCCACAGCACCCGGTAGGGCTCGAGCCACCGGTCGAGCTCGCTCATCGGCACCGGGTCGATCGAGTACAGCCGCCGCTGCGCGTCTTTTCGCACGCGCACGACCCGCAGCTCGCGAAGCACACGCAGGTGCTTGGATGCTGCGGGCTGGGCGACGCCGGATGCCGCGACGATGTCGCCCACCGCGAGCTCGCCCCGGCGCAGCGAGTCGAGGATGGCGCGGCGGCTCGGGTCGGCGATGGCGGACACGACCTCGGTGATCATGGCAGCCAAGTTACGCCTTCACGTAACTACGCGCAACCGACTGCAACACCAGCTGAGCAGTCGCCGGTCGGCGCGGGCAGCGCCCGTCTAACCGGACTCAGCGGGCGAAGCGCGCCGTCACGGCCTCGCCGTGCGCCGGCAGGTTCTCGGCGCTCGACAGCGCGACGATGCGGTCGGCGACCGCCTCGAGCGCCCCGCGGTCGTAGCGGATGACCTGCTGGGGCCGCAGGAAGGTGTAGGCGCCGAGGCCCGACGAGAATCGCGACTGCCCCCCGGTGGGCAGCACGTGGTTCGAGCCGGCCAGGTAGTCGCCGAGGCTGACGGGCGAGAACGCGCCGACGAAGATGGCGCCGGCGTTGTGCAGGCGTGCGAGCGCGGCATCCGGGTCGGCCGTCTGGATCTCGAGGTGCTCGGGGCCGTAGGCGTTGCTGAACGCGGCCGCGACCTCGATCGAGTCGACCAGCACGATGGCCGACTGCGGGCCGTCGAGGGCGATGGCGACCCGCTCGGCGTGCCGGGTGACGGATGCCGCGGTCTGCACCTCGGTGGCCACGGCGGCGGCCAGCTCGGCCGAGTCGGTGACGAGCACGGCGGCGGCCAGCTCGTCGTGCTCGGCCTGGCTCACCAGGTCGGCCGTGACGAACGCCGGGTCGGCGGAGGCGTCGGCGATGATGAGGATCTCGGTGGGGCCGGCTTCGGAGTCGATGCCGACCACGCCGCGCACGAGGCGTTTGGCGGCCGCGACGAACACGTTGCCGGGCCCGGTGATGACCTGCACCGGGTCGAGGCCGATCTCGTCGACGCCGTAGGCGAGGGCTCCGACGGCCCCCGCGCCGCCGATGGCGTAGACCTCGTCGACGCCGAGCAGACCGGCCGCGCCGAGGATGGTGGGGTGGATGCTGCCGCCGAACTCGCTCTGCGGCGGCGAGGCGATGGCGATCGACCCGACTCCGGCGAGCTGCGCCGGCACCACGTTCATCACGACGCTCGACGGGTAGACGGCCTTTCCACCGGGCACATAGAGGCCGACTCGCTCGACCGGCTGCCAGCGCTGCTGCACGAGCGCACCGTCGCCGAGCGTGGTGGTGCGGGGTTCGGGGATCTGCGCCGCGGTCGCCTGCCGCACGCGCACGATTGCCTCATCGAGCGCGGCACGCACACCGGGCTCGAGCGCCGCGACCGCCGCATCGATGTCGGCCTGCGGCACCCGCACGTGCTCGGGCACGACCTTGTCGAACCGCTCGGCCTGCCCGCGCAGGGCCACCAGCCCATCGGATCGCACCGCCTCGATCAGCGCGGCGGCCGCCTCGGAGGCGACCGAGACGTCGGTCTCGGCACGGGGCACGAGGGCGATGAGTTCGGCGCGGGAGGGTGTGCGGCCGCGGAGGTCGATGGTTCTGATCATGGCCCGTCAAGCCTAGCGAGCGCCGCCGTCATCGGCGATTCCCCGGGCCACCAGGCTGGTTGTCGCGGCGGCGATCGCGTCGGCGGCGGGGCGCGGGTGCCAGCCGAGAACGCGGCGGGCCTTCTCGTTCGACACCCTCTTGGCGTAGCCGAGGTCGGGAACCAGCCCGCGGAACCGCGCCGAGAACAGGGCGCCGACGCGCACCACCACGTTCGGGATCGACCGCGTGGGCACCTGTGCCGCGGCCGCCCCGGCGTGCTGACGCACGATCGCGCCGATCTGCTTCATCGCGAGGGCCGGGCCGCTCGCGAGCAGGAACCGCTCCCCCGCCGCGCCCGGAGTCGTCATGGCCAGGATGTGGGCGTCGGCGACATCCCGCACGTCGACGATCGGAATCCACAGGTCGGGGAACGCCGGCATGCCGCCGGACAGCATGCTCTGCACGATGTGGTTGGCGCCCGAGACCTCGCCACCCAGCACGGGGCCCATGACGGCGACGGGCAGCACGGTCGCGAGCTGCAGCGATCCGCCCTCGGCGGCCATGAACTGCCAGGCGGCTCGTTCGGCGAGGGTCTTGCTCTTGCCGTAGGCGTCGACGCCCGGGCCGTCGAGCGCCGTCCAGTCGGCTTCGGTGAACACGTGGTCGTCGTGCGGATGCCCCCACCCGACGGCATGGAACGCCGACGTGAGCACGACCCGGCGCACCCCGGCGTCGCGGGCGGCCCTGAGCACGCGCACGGCGCCGTCACGGGCGGGAACGATGAGGTCGTCTTCGTTCGCCACGACTCCGGGTTGAACGGGTGATGCCACGTGCAGCACGAAGTCGACGCCGTCGAGAGCCTCGGCCCAGCCCGCGTCGGAGGTGAGGTCGGCGGCCGCGAAGCTGAGGGCATCCGGTGTCGTGAGACCGGCCTGGGCGAGAACGGCGCGCACCGCGGGCTCTCGATCGAGCGACCGCACGGTGGTACGCACGAGGTAGCCCTGTGCGACGAGGTGCAGGATGCAGTGGCCGGCGATGAAGCCGGAACCGCCGGTGACGAGAACACGTTGCTGATTCATGCCCTCAGCCTGCGCGCGCCGTGAATCCGCAACCAGAGGTGCGGATGTCGTAGGACTGCCAGGCCCAGGAAAAGCTGCGTTCGTGGGCGCAGACTGGAGGTATGGAATCGACGGAGTTCGGCCGTACGCTGCGCCGCTGGCGCGACCGCGTGACGCCGGAGGCCGTCGGACTGCCGGCGGGAGGGCGCCGCCGAGCCGTCGGGCTGCGCCGCGAAGAGCTCGCCGCACTGACGGGCATCTCGGCCGACTACCTCACCCGGCTCGAGCAGGGCCGGGCGACCTCGCCGTCGGCGCAGGTGGTGGAGTCGCTCTCGCGGGCGCTGCGGCTGCCGGATGCCGAACGCGAGCTGTTCTACCGGCTCGCCGGGCACGCCGCTCCTGGGCGCGATCTCGTGCCGTCGCGCATCAGCCCGAGTGTGCAGCGGCTTCTCGACCGGTTCTCGAACACGCCGGTGGCGGTCTATGACGCGGCCATGACGCTGGTCGTCGCCAATCCGCCGTTCGAAGCCCTGATGGGCGTGAGCGCCGGGGCCCCGGGAATCGAGCGGAACGCCGTGTGGCGCAACCTCGTCGGGCCCGGCACGCGCGCCGTGATGACGGCTGAGGAGAAGGCTGATTTCGAGGAGTCGCTCGTCGCTCAGCTTCGACTGACGGCCGCGCGTTACCCGGCAGACCGTTCCCTGCGCCGGATGGTGCGCGAACTGACCGCGCAGAGCGAGCGCTTCGCCGAACTCTGGCAGTCGGCCGACTACGACGTGCGCCGCGAGCCGGGGCGGCACAAGATCGTCGAGCATCCGGCGGTGGGCCGGATCGCGCTCGACTGCGACACGCTCGTCGTGGCCGGCGACGACCTGCGGATCATGATCTACACGGCCGAGCCGGGCAGCGACGATGCCGAGCGGCTGGCGCTCGCGATCGTGCTCGGCACCCAGGCGCTGGTGGAGTGACGCGGGCAGCGTCGTCGGCTGCGGCTCCTGCTCTTGCTCCTGCTCCTGCAGCGCGACTCCGTGTGTGCTGGCCACCGCACCTGCGACTGAGGCCTACTCCTGCGGCCTCGGGCTTGCGTCGTCTGAGCGGTCGCCGCTCTGCCGGTCGGCCGCGCTTCGCTGCGCGTCGTCGATCGCCCGGTCGACCCATTCGGTGAGCATGCGGCGCTCGGCGGCGGAGAGCGCCTCGAGGTGCGGCGTGACGGCCCGGAAGGCGACCGCGGTCGCCAGCTGCGTGCTGAGGAGCGTCTGGATCGCCCCCGTTCCGGCCGCCTGGATCATGGCGACGGCCCGCTGCTCACTCACCCGCAGCCGGCCGGCGAGAGCGAGGCGGTGCACGCGCGCCTCGAGCACCCGGCGCCCCGACTCCGCCGCCGGTGAGCCGTTGACGCGATCGGGATCGCTCAGCAGACGGAACAGCGCGGGGTTCGCGATGCCGAAGTCGACCTGCGACCGCCACCCGCCGCGCATGTCGTCGAGCGGGTCGACGCCGTCGGCGGATGCCGCGGCGACCACCGCCGCCTTGGCCGACACGTAGTTCGCCATCACGTGCTCGGCCACGGATTCGAGCAGCCCGTCTTTGTCGCCGAAGAGACGGTAGATCGTCGGCGCCTGCACCCCCGCACCCTGGGCCACTCCTCGAGTGGTGACCCCGGCGGGGCCCTGCTCCTGCAGGAGGCGGGCGGCGACGTCGATGATCTTCGCCCGGTTGTCGCCGCGAGGTGTGCTGGAGTCGTCCATGAACCGATGAACGGCGCCACCCTCGACCACCTGCTGCAGCGGATGCCGCCCAGCCGGTTCGTGGTGGTGGCGCGCGACCCCGCCAAGGCGCAACGCTTCGCCGACCTCGGCGTCACCGTGCGGCGCGGCGACTACGCCGACCCGTCGTCGCTGGCCGCCGCGTTCGACGGCGCCGACCAGCTGCTGCTGATCTCGTCGAGCGACCCGGCGGGCAACACGGCCGAATTGCACCGCAACGCGGTCGACGCCGCGGTGCGCGCGGGGGTCGGCCGCATCCTCTACACGAGCCACCAGGGCGCGGCACTCGGCTCGCCCTTCGGGCCCGGTCACGACCACGCCGTCACGGAGGGGATGCTCGCCGAGAGCGGTCTGCCGTGGACGTCGCTGCGCAACGGCTTCTATGCCCCCAGCCTCGCCTGGCTGGCCGGCCCCTGGCGCGACACCGGCGTGATCGCGGTGCCCGGCGACGGCCCGGTGTCGTGGACGGCGCGGGCCGACGCCGCCGAGGCGGCCGCCGTCATTCTCGCCTCCGACGGCGGCTTCGACGGCCCTGTGACGCTCACCGCGTCGGCGGCGCCGACGTTCGACGAGGTCGCCGAGATCGCGTCGGAGCTGTCGGGTCGTGACGTCACGCGCGTGCTGATGGGCGACGACGAGTGGGTCGCCGCGCAGGTGGCGGGCGGCCAGCCGGAACGCATGGCGCGCTTCATGCTCGGCATGTATCAGGCGGCGGCCGAGGGGCTCTTCGCCGGCACCGATCCGCTGCTCGGTTCGTTGCTCGAGCGCGAGCCGCAGAGTGTTCGCGATGCGCTCGAGGCACCGCTGTCGGCGGCGCGGTAGCTCGACGGCACGTAGCTCGACGGGGCGCCGGGGCGTCGCGCAGACTGGAGGGCATGAGCATGCAACAGGTCATCGACACCGTGCGGGGCTTCGACGGGGTGCTGGAGCTCGCGCCGCAACCGGGCAGCGAGTTTCCGGAGATCGCGTGGGGCGACCACTTCTTCTACTACTCTCCCGATGGCACGGTGCCTTCGAACACCCAGCCCTACGCGACGATCGTCACCAAGGACTACCCCGACGACGCGCTCTCGAACCTTGACCCGGCCGGGCGGTGGCGGCTCAACATCCACGTCGGGGCGACGGTGTTCGCCGAGCTGACCGGCGAGACGCCTGACGACGTCGCGACGCGGGACTTCAGCGAGGAGGACGTGTTCCTGCCCCATCCCGTCTACGGAGCGCTCGGCTGGGTCGCGGTGGTCGATCCGGGCGAGCGCACCCTCGCGACGGCGCTGACCCTGCTTCGGGCCGCGCACGATGACGAGCGACGGCGCGTCGAGCGTCGGCGGTCGCGGGCGGGGTGATCTGCGTGGGCCGGAGATGCTGCCGCGCCGCGCCGCGGAGCCCGAGGGAACGTTCTACCGGGCGTTGGCGGCGGCGTAGTGCAGCAGCACGGTGCCCGAGTTCTGCCAGCTGCGCACGTCGAGCAGGGTGAGGTCGATGCCGGCGAGACCGGCGAAGGCCCGATGGTCGCCGCCCACCACCCTCGGGCCGATCATGAGGAAGAGTTCGTCGACGAGGCCGTGGGCGAGCAGGTCGGTCCAGAGCGTGCGGCTGCCGAAGATCAGGATGTCGCGGCCGAGCGCGTCGGCAGAGCCCCCACCGGTTGACGCCCCGTCGCCTTCTGATCGGAGCCGCTCGATCTCGGCGTGCGCATCCGCTCGTCGCACGATCGTGGTCTGATCGCACCAGACCGTGATGTCATCGCGGGTCAAGGTGTCGGAGACGACCGTGATCGGCAGGCCGCCGGCATAACGCGAGGCGATGTAGCGGTCGTCGGGCGAGGCATCCGGGTTGTCGACCTGGGCCGGCCAGTACTGCATCATGCCGCGGTAGGTGATTCCGCCGAACAGCAGGCGGCCGGCGGCACGCACCCGCTCGACGTTGTTCTCGCTGAACGGCTGATCCATCGGCATCGCCATGACGTCGCCGCCTGCGCCCTCGGTGTAGCCGTCGATGCTGATCATGCTGCTGACGACGATCTTTCTCATCTTCTGCTCCTCGGGCGTCGGTGACCGGATGTCTCCATTGTGGCCGCGTCGGCTTCCCGAGCGGCAGACCGGCCAATAAAGTGGCTCGAAATGGCGTGAGACAGCACGGAGATGCTCGTCTTCGCCAGACGGACGACGAAGGGGGATGCCGGTGCAGCCGGTCACGGAACAGCAGCGAACATCGACATGGCACCGGTTCTGGAACCGGGGTGGCTGGTGGAAGGCGCTGCTCGTCGTGGTGGTCTATTACGGCCTCTACCAACTCGCCGGGCTGGTGGTGAACGCTCTGTTCGGCGGTCTCGTCGACAAACAGAATCTCTTCGCGAACGGCCTCAGCGTGTTCATCGGACTGGCTCTGCCGATTCTCATCGGCGGAATCCTGCTGGTGCTGTTCGCCCTCTCGATCGGCTGGCTGAAGGAGCTGTTCGGCCCGCGGCCTATCCGCGGGTCGTGGTGGATGTGGATCGGCGTCGTCGTGGTGGCGGTCTTCAACATCCTGCGATTCGCGAGCGTCGATTACGGCGGCTGGGACGCCGGAGCCGTGGTCGGAGTGCTGATCGCCGGCCTCTGCGTGGGCTTCGCCGAAGAACTGCTCACCCGCGGCTTCGCCGTGACGCTGCTGCGCCGGGGCGGCTACGGCGAGCGTTCGGTGATGCTGCTGTCGTCGTTGTTGTTCGCCGCCATGCACTCGGGCAACATCTTCAACGGGCAGAGCGTCGCCACCGTGGTGTTCACCGTGGTCTACACGTTCGCGTTCGGCATCACGATGTATGTCGCCCTGCGCGTCACCGGCAACCTCATCTGGCCCATCCTGCTGCATGCCACCACCGACCCGAGCCTCATTCTGCTGACCGGCGGCGTCGACACGACGAGCGGCACCCTGCACCCGGGGCCGCTCGCCCCGATCGCCGGGCTGGCGAACTACGCCGTGATGCTCTTCGCCATCGTCGCCATCATCTTCGTGCGCGGCCGCGTCGACCGCCACGAGACCTATGGTCTCGAGAACCGGGCATCGGGCGGCGCCCGGCCGCTGATGAGCGGGGAATGAGTTACCGCTGAGCTGCCCATGAGCTCGTTCGTCGCGTGCTGCGGGGCATCAACGTCGGGGGCGACGACGAGGAAAGCATCGGCATCGGCGAACGGGATGCACGCCGACGCGCTCGAAGCGGCGATCGAACGGATGCTGCAGCAGCGGTTCGAGACGACCATCCCCACCGTGGTGCGCTCCCGCGACGACCTCGCGGCCACGATCGCGCAGGCACCCCCCGACCACGCCTCCCCCGATCTGCGCAGCGAGGTGTTCTTCGTGAAGCATCCTCTGACGCCCGACGAGGTGATGGCGCAGCTGCCGCACCTCCGCGACGGCGTCGACGCGATCGCGCCCGAGCCCGGCGCCCTCTACTTCTCGCGGGTGAAGGCCCTCGCCACGAAGACGCGCATCCAGCGCCTGATGCGATGCCGCTGTTCCAGCAGATGACCGTGCGCAGCTGGCGCACCACCACGCGTTTGCTCGAGCTGCTCGACGCCGATTGACCGCACCTCCCGCTCACGACCTCCCCCTCGGGTCGGGCGGAGCCCCGCTTCAGGTCACGATGCTTCAGGTCACGATGCTTCAGGTCACGATGGGCGCCGCCGACGCCTCGGCCACGCCGGTCGCGGCGACGGCGTCGAGCATTGTCGCCACGGCCTGCGAGTCCTCGTTGGCGTCGATCGACGTCACCTTGCCCCAGCGCAGCCCCACCACGTGCACCCCGTGCTGGTCATACGGCGACCCGTCGGGAAACCGCGCCGTGCCCACCCAGCGGATGATCACCGTGGTGTTCCACGGCGGCCCCGTGGCCCAGAGGTCGGTCACCTCGAGCCGGAGCGTCGGCACGAGGCGACCCAGCCGGTCGAACCATCGACGCAGTCCCACGGCGTCGTGGCGCTCGCCGCCGAGCGCGTGCGTGCCGCCGAAGCGATGGCGCACGTCGGGCACGCACGACGCCACGATCTGGTCGTAGCCTTTGCGGTTGACGAGCTCGAAATTGCGGCGCGCGAGCCGCTTCACGATGGTGAAGTACATGGGGCTTCCCCTCTCTGGTGACTTGACACTGTCAAGCGCTTCCTCGAGCCTGCCCCTCCAGCTTGACAGTGTCAAGTAGTCGGCGGAGGATGGCCGGATGACGACCCCGGATGCCGCCGCCCACGCCGAGACGCTCGACGGGCGCGAGCGCCTGCTCGCCGCCGCCCGCGCCGAGATCGCCGAGACGGGGCTCGCCCACCTGAGCCTGCGCAGCATCGCCCGTCGCGCCGAGGTGTCGCACGCCGCCCCGACCTACCACTTCGGCGACCGCGCCGGGCTGCTGACCGCCGTCGCCGCTGAGGGGTTCACCGCCCTGGCCGTCGCGCTCGACCACGCGTCGGCCGAGGCCGGCGGCCCCTCCCTACGCGTGCTCGGCCGCACCTACGTGGCCTTCGGGCTCGCCGAACCCGCCCTGTTCGACCTCATGTTCCGCTCGGGCGAGTTGCACGCCGACGACCCCGCCCTGCGCGCCGCGCAAGCGGATTCACTGGCGCTGCTGTCACGAACCGCCCCGGATGCCGGCGCGAAAGTCCCGGGCGACATCGTGTCACCCCTGACCCTCGTCAGCTGGGCGTTCGCCCACGGCCTGGTCGCCCTCACCCGCGACGGCGCCCTCCAGGCCCTCGCTCAGAACGCCGATACCGGTCAGCTGGTCGATCACCTGATCGACGTGCTCGATCAGGCCCTCAGTGGAACGCCGACTCCCCCGTCAACGCCCGCCCGATGACGAGCGCGTGGATCTCGTCGGTGCCCTCATAGGTGCGCACGGCCTCGAGGTTCGCCAGGTGCCGCATCACCGGGAACGCGTTCGTGATGCCGTCGCCGCCGAGGATCGACCGAGCGGCTCCGGCGATGGCGATCGCCTCACGCACGTTGTTGAGCTTGCCGACGCTCAGCTGGGTGACGTCGAGCCCGCCGGCATCCGCTTGTCGGCCGATGTGCAGGGCGAGCAGCACGCCCTTCTGGTATTCCAGCAGCATCGAGGCGAGCTTGTCCTGCGTGAGCTGAAAGGCGCCGATCGACTTGCCGAACACGTGTCGTGACACCGAGCGGTCGAGCGCCGCCTCGAGGCAGGTGCGCGCGGAGCCCATCGCTCCCCAGATGATGCCGAAGCGTGCCTCGTTGAGGCAGGCGAACGGGCCCCGCAGGCCGACGGCTCCGGGCAGCCGGAGCGAATCGGGCACCCGCACCGCGTCGAGCCGGATGTCGCACTGGATCGAGGCGCGCATCGCGAGCTTGCCCTCGATGGGCGTGGCCACGAAGCCCGGCGTCTCGGTGGGCACGAGGAACCCGCGCACCCCGTCGTCGGTCTGCGCCCACACGACGGCCACGCCGGCGATGCTGGCCAGGCCGATCCAGCGCTTCGTCCCCGTGATGACCCAGTCGCCGCCATCGCGCACCGCGCGGGTGTGCATGGCGGCGGGATCGCTGCCGCCGTCGGGCTCGGTGAGGGCGAAGCATCCGATCACCTCGCCCGTGGCCATGCGCGGCAGCCAGTCGCGCTTCTGCTCGTCGGAGCCGAACAGCGCGATCGCCGTCATCGCCAGCGACCCCTGCACCGACACGAAGGTGCGCCACGAACTGTCGGCGGCTTCGAGCTCGAGGCATACGGCGCCGTAGGCCACGGCACTGGCTCCGGCGCATCCGTAGCCCTCGAGATGCATGCCGAGGAAGCCCGCGGCGCCCAGCTCGGCGACGAGTTCCCGCCGGAAGTAGGCGTTCTCGTAGTCGTCGTCGATCGTGGGCAGGATGCGGTCGTGCGCGAACCGGCGAGCCCGCTGCTGCCACTCGCGTTCGGCGGGCGTGAGCTGGGCGTCGAGATCGAACACCCCGGCGAGTGCGCTCTGGCCCGCGGAGCGCGGAGGCGCAAGCGGCGGCGCGGGTTCGCCCGGCGGCAGGTCGGTCATCGTGGGCGCGCTCAGACCAGGCAGTTCGGCCCGAGGAGCGACTTGAGCTCCCCGTAGAGATCGGCGGTCACGTTCACGCCGAACGGCACCTCGAACACCCGCACGTTGTCGCTCTTGATGAGCTTGAGCCGCACCTCGGTGTCGCCCGCGTGGCGGATGAGCACGTCGTTCAGCGCCTGCACGGTGTCGGTGGTGGCTTTGTATTCGGCGAGCGAGATCTGCAGCGGGCCCGAGGTGCCGACCTGCCCGAGGTCGGGCTGGAAGAGGCTGAACGCGTGCAGGTTCATGCCGTCGTCGCGCAGCGACACCCGCCCGCGCACCACCACGATGGCGTCGTTCGTGAGCGCCGGGCCGAACTCCTGGTAGGTCTTGCCCATGAACATCGCGGTGATCTCGCCGTTGAAGTCTTCGACGGTGATCATGCCGTACTGGTTGCCCGAGTTCTTCGCCACCCGGTGCTGCACCGAGGTGATCAGCCCGGCCACCGTGACCTGGTCGCCGTCTTGGGTGTGCTCGCTCTCGAGCAGGTCGAGGATCGACGTCGACGCCACCTTCGCGAGCGGGATCTCGAGGCCGGCCAGCGGATGATCCGACACGTACAACCCCAGCATGTCGCGCTCGAAAGCGAGCTTGTCGCGCTTGGCCCACTCCGGTCGTGCGGGGATGTCGTGAACTTCTTCGGGGGCGTCCCACAGCGAGTCGAAGTCGAAGCCGACCTGGCCGTTCGCTTCGTTGCGCTTCTGCGACACCGCGTTGTCGATCATGCCCTCGTGCACCTCGATCAGGGCGCGCCGGGTCGCCCCGAGCGAGTCGAAGGCGCCGGCCTTGATGAGCGACTCGATGGTGCGCTTGTTCGTGGCGCCGAGCGGGATCTTCTTCAAGAAGTCGCCGAACGAGGTGAACGCGCCCTTCTCTTCGCGCGCGCCTTTGATGAGCTCCACCACGTTCATGCCGACGTTCCGCACCGCGCCCATGCCGAAGCGGATGTCGGTGTCGACGGCGGTGAAGAACCCGATCGACTCGTTCACGTCGGGCGGCAGCACCTTGATGCCCATGCGGCGGCACTCCGAGAGGTAGAGCGCCATCTTGTCTTTCGAGTCGCCGACGCTCGTGAGCAGCGCCGCCATGTACTCGGCCGGGTAGTGCGCCTTGAGGTAAGCGGTCCAGTACGAGATGACGCCGTAGGCCGCCGAGTGCGCCTTGTTGAAGGCGTAGTCGGAGAAGGGCAACAGGATGTCCCACAGCGTCTTGACCGCGGCCTCGGAGTAGCCGTTGGCGTGCATGCCGGCCGAGAAGCCCTCGTACTGCTTGTCGAGCTCGCTCTTCTTCTTCTTGCCCATCGCGCGGCGCAGCAGGTCGGCCTGGGCGAGCGTGAAGCCGGCCAGCTTCTGCGCGATCGACATCACCTGCTCCTGGTAGACGATCAGGCCGTAGGTGCCGCCGAGCACCTCGAGCAGCGGCTCGGCGAGCTCGGGGTGGATGGGCGTGATCGGCTGGATGCCGTTCTTGCGCAGCGCGTAGTTGGTGTGCGAGTCGGCGCCCATCGGCCCCGGCCGGTAGAGCGCCAGCACGGCCGAGATGTCTTCGAAGTTGTCGGGCTTCATCAGGCGCAGCAGGCCGCGCATCGGGCCGCCGTCGAGCTGGAAGACGCCCAGCGTGTCGCCCTTGGCCAGCAGGTCGTACGACGCCTTGTCGTCGAGCGCCAGGTCTTCGAGCACGAGGTTCTCGCCCCGGTTGGAGCGGATGTTGTCGAGCGCGTCGTCGATGATGGTGAGGTTGCGAAGCCCCAGGAAGTCCATCTTGATGAGCCCCAGCGACTCGGCCGCCGGGTAGTCGAACTGGGTGACGATCTGGCCGTCCTGCTCGCGCTTCATGATCGGGATGATGTCGATCAGCGGGTCGCTCGACATGATCACGCCGGCCGCGTGCACGCCCCACTGGCGCTTGAGGTTCTCGATGCCGAGCGCGGTGTCGAACACCGTGCGGGCCTCGGGGTCCATCTCGATGACCGTGCGGATGTCGACGGCCTCCTTGTAGCGCGGGTGCGCCTTGTCGAAGATGCCCGAGAGCGGGATGTCTTTGCCCATGATGGGCGGCGGCATCGCCTTGGTGAGCTTCTCGCCCATGCTGAAGGGGAAGCCGAGCACGCGGCCCGAGTCTTTCAGCGCCTGCTTGGCCTTGATGGTGCCGTAGGTCACGATCTGGGCCACACGCTCGTCGCCGTACTTCTCGGTGACGTACTTGATGACCTCGCCGCGGCGCCGGTCGTCGAAGTCGACGTCGAAGTCGGGCATCGAGACGCGGTCGGGGTTGAGGAACCGCTCGAAGATGAGACCGTGCACGAGTGGGTCGAGGTCGGTGATGCGCATGGCGTAGGCGGCCATCGATCCGGCGCCCGAACCGCGCCCGGGGCCCACCCGGATGCCGTTGCGCTTCGACCAGTTGATGAAGTCGGCCACGACCAGGAAGTAGCCCGGAAAGCCCATGCTCTTGATGACGCCGACCTCGTAGTCGGCGCGCTCGCGCACCTCCTGGGTGACGCCGTTCGGGTAGCGCTCCTTCAGCCCGGCCTCGACCTCCTTCTCGAACCAGGTCGCCTCGGTCTCGCCCTCGGGCACCGGGTAGCGCGGCATGTAGTTGGCGCTGGTGTCGAAGGCGACCTCGCAGCGCTCGGCGATCAGCAGGGTGTTGTCGCAGGCCTCCGGGTAGTCGCGGAACAGCGCGCGCATCTCGGCGGCCGACTTGAGGTAGAACTCGTCGGCGTCGAACTTGAAGCGGTTGGGGTCGCTCAGCGTCGAGCCCGACTGCACGCAGAGCAGGGCGGCGTGCGAGGTGGCGTCGTGCGCGTGCGTGTAGTGCAGGTCGTTGGTGGCGACGAGCTTGAGGTCGAGCTGCTTCGCCAGCCGCAGCAGATCGGGCATGATGCGGCGCTCGATGTCGAGCCCGTGGTCCATGATCTCGGCGAAGAAGTTCTCTTTGCCGAAGATGTCGCGAAAATCGGATGCCGCCTGCACCGCGGCGTCGTATTGCCCGAGTCGCAGGCGCGTCTGGATCTCGCCCGACGGGCACCCCGTCGTGGCGATCAGGCCCTTGCCGTACTGGCTCAACAGCTCGCGATCCATGCGCGGCTTGAAGTAGTAGCCCTCGATGCTCGCCTTGCTGCTCAGCCGGAACAGGTTGTGCATGCCCTCGGTGGTCTCGCTGAGCAGGGTCATGTGCGTGTAGGCGCCCGCGCCCGACACGTCGTCGCCCCCGCCGTTGCCCCAGCGCACCCGCGTCTTGTCACCGCGGTGGGTGCCCGGGGTGAGGTAGGCCTCGGTGCCGATGATGGGTTTGATGCCCGCTTCGGTGGCCGTCTTCCAGAAGTCGAAGGCCCCGAACACGTTGCCGTGGTCGGTGACCGCGACGGCCGGCATCCCTTGGTCTTTGGCCGCTTCGATCAGGGGTTTGACCCGGGCCGCGCCGTCCAGCATCGAGTATTCGCTGTGAACGTGCAGGTGCACGAAGGAGTCGTTCGAGGGCACTGATTCTCCGGCTGTCTCGGCTTGGGTACCAAGTCTAAACGCCGGTCGCACGTCGGCGTCGGCGTGTCGCGAGCGGGTCGCGGATGCCGCCCCGGAGGACGACTCCGAGCGGAAGCTGGGGCGCACTCAGAGCAGCACCTCGTCGGTGTAGACCAGGCGGCGCTCCCAGACGGCGTTCGCGGGGTAGCCCGCCTCGTCGGACGGGATCTCGGGGTCGCCCGCGAACTCCTCCCACTCGCGCACCCGCACGCGCCACGGCGACTCGGGCGCGGCATCCGGGGCGCCGGCATCGCGCGCCAGCGGGCGCCGCAGCGGCAGCACCTCGGGCGCCGTCAGCTCGGCTCCCCAGATGAGGTCGCCGGGCGGCTGCCGGTCGGCCGACCGTGAACCCCATGCGCCCATCGGGGTGTGGGCGACGGTCGTCCAGCCGAGGTCGCCGCCGATCGACCGGTCGTAGCGCTCGAGCGACACCGACATCGTGCGGCGCCGTTCGCGCACGACCGCGGGGTCGTAGCGTTCCGCCGCCCCCGACACGAGCACCCGGATGCCGCGGTCGTCGGTGCGCGACACGGTGAGTGTGCGCTCGGGCGGCAGCTGTGCGAAGTCGGCGCGCACCGCGGTCGACAGGTGCAGCCCGTCGAGGCTGACCGGTTGGTAGCGCGCCACCGCGAGCCGCACGAACGGCCACAGCGCCGGCGTCTTCTCGAACGCGACGTCGACGAACCACAGTCCGCGCGAGGCGTTGAACGCCGGGGCGTAGCCGACCGCTTCGACCGACACCATCTCGGGCACGGCATCCGTCGACAGCGGCAGCGAGAGCCGCACCACGCCGGTCACCGGATGGCCGCCTGAGGAGTCACCGAGCGCCAGGTCGGGCGCCTCGAGGGAGAGGGGCCGGATGCGGCGGGCCGGCAGGGTGCGACCGGCCCAGACCGGGTCGCGGCCCCACTGGCTCACCCAGTCGACGTCGTCGTCGCCGGAAGGGCGCGAGGGGGCCGGTGCCATCAGCACCGCGAGCAGCTCGCCCTCACCGGTGGCGAACCACGGCCGCTCGAGGTAGACCCGCAGCCCCGATCGACGCTCGCGGCGGCGGGCGAACGGCTGGTCGGCGGCCGGCTCGTCGAACCAGCGGAACAGCGGCACCACCGAGTGCACGACCGGCGCCGGCGGGCGGCCCGACGACGGGATGTCGAGCACGATCGGCTCGCTCAGCACGCTCTTGCCGTCGTCGCGTGGCCACACCGCGTCGGAACGGGGGTCGGAGGCCGGGAGCACGGCCGGGTCGCCACCCGCCGACCGGCGCTCGGCGGAGAGGCTCGCTGCCGGGCCCGGCCCGGCGGGCACCGCGGCCGGCGGGGGCGGAAGCGGCACCGGCGCGACGACCGCGGGGTCGAAGAACTCGCGGAACCGCGTCGTCGCCCGCAGCCGGTAGGTCACCCGCCGGAACCGGGTGTCGGCGAAGTGATGGTTCGCCTCGGCGAGCGCCCAGCCGTCGTCGTTCGCACCATCGGGCAGGATGCGTCCGTTCAGCTCGGCGACCGTCTGCCGCGGGTCGATGCCCGCCGTGAAGCCGATGTCGGTCATCCACCGGAACACCGGACCGAGCGCGGCCGGGTCGTCGACGGTCTCGCGCCAGCGCGCCTCGGCGGTGAGCGACTCGGTGCTCGAGCCGTGCACCACGACCGTGCCCCGCAGCGTGGCGGTGGCCGCGGCGACCTCGCGCGCGACGAACAGCGCGCCCGCTCGAGGTGCCGCCACCGGGCGCGGCACGGCGTACACGAGCCGCAGCTCCTCGGCCGGCGTGAGCGCCCAGAGCGCGCCGTCGCGGGCCGCCGAGAATGCGACCGCCGTGAACGACCCCGGCAACGCCCGCCACACGCCGAACAGGTCGAGCGAGTGAGCCTGCAGCGACGACGACAGGGCGAACCGCTGCTGTGATCCCGCCGGAAGCCCGAACACGATGCGCCGGCCGTCGACCCGGGCCGTGAGGTCGGCGTCGGTGCTGCCCGCACCACCGGGCCCAGCCCCACCCGCCCCACCGGCCCCACCCGGCCCCGTCGCCTCCAGCGTCAACCGGAACGGCTCGGCGAACGGCCACGTGCCGGCATACGGCACGGTCACCGCGGCCTCGCTCAGCACCGGCCGGAACGACTCGCCGCGGCTGGGCGGGAACGACAGCGAGACTCCCGCCGCGAGCGGGTCGGGCAGATAGGGCAGCTCCGCGAACTCGGTGTCGTGCACGACGTACTGCCCCGGCGCGAGCACGTCGTTCGGCCCCGGCAACGTGGTGGGCACGTCTCCGTCGCGCAGCGCGCCCGGCTCGGTGTGCAGCGACACGTAGCCGAGCGCGTGTGGAGGGGCGGCCGGATCAGTCGCATCCGCCACCGCGTCGTCGAAGAACGATCCGCTCTCGCGCAACGACCAGGCGAGCATCTGCGCGCGTGCGGCCGGTGCGCCGGCCCCCATCGTGTCGAGGGCCGCGTCGAACCTGCCGTGCAACTCCGCCTGAAGCTGGCTCGTCTTCGGCGGCGCGAGGTGGCGAGCGGATGCCGGCACCACCGGGTCGTGCACCGTCACCTCACCGGTGGCGCGATCCTGCGTCACGTCGGAGCGCAGCACCACGACACGCAACGACTCCCCCTCGGTGTAGGGCTTCTCGGGCACGATCGCGGGGGGCGGCACAGGATCCCAGCGCAGGAACGGCGCCGGGGGCGTGACCGCGCGGAGCGTCTCGGCATCGGCGGTGCCGGGGTCGAGGTGCCCCTTCGGATCGTCGCTCCAGTCGTCGAGCACGTGCTCGCGCGTGTTGCCGGCGAGATCGACGCCCCAGGCCCGGAACGCGTAGTCCCGGCCGAACCGCAGCCGCGGCAGCGACCCGGGTTCGACCCGATGGGTGAACCGGAACGGGTCGGGCGGCGCCTCGACCGGCACCGGGGTCTCGGCGTCGAGCTTCTCGTCGACCACGTAGGCGCCCTCGGCGTCGCGGCTCAGCTCGTCGCGCAACCACCGCCCGGGCCGAGGGGCGGAGAGGCTCCAGCCGTCCCAGCCGAACACGGTCTCGTGCACGTGGAGGGTGGCATCCGGGGCATCCGAGTTCTGGCGGGCCGCGGTGCCCTGGGTGAACCCCTCCTGCGGAGAGTCGTCGAACACGACGTCGGCGGCGCCAGCGGCCCCGCCACCGACTTCCCCGCCCGCGCCCGAGTCGTCGAGGCGCAGCGTCGTGCGGCGGCGGTGCAGCGAGTGCCACAGCCCCGTGGTGAGGTCGAGCGCCTCGACCCGGTAGCCGCGCATCACGTCGGTGGCTCCGACGGCCGGCGCGGTCGCGACATCCGGGTTCGCATCGAGCTCGACCGCCAGCACGCGCTGCCGCTCCGCCTGCGACGAGGTCTTGTCGTCTTGTCGCAGCCGCGCCACCGCGAACCCCGTCGCCCGCAGCGCCGGCGGAGCCGCGGTGACGTCGTCGCCGTTGCGCTCGAGTCGCGCCAGCCGCGGCAGCCCCATCACGAACCGCTCGGTCTTGAGGGCCGACCCGTCGGGATCGACCGTCATCAGGGCGAACGCCTCGGGGTTGCCGAGCGCCGACCGGCCGTCGCTCCACTCCGCCGACCGGGCCGCATCGGGTTCGGCGATGAGCGAGCCGTCGTCGAGCAGCCGCACCAGGGTGCGCGGCGACCGCGACAGGCTCTCGTCGCCCGCCACCGCGACGACGGCGGCGATCCACTGCGACCCGGCCAGGCGACCGGGGTCGGCCACCCGCAGATCGAGCACGAGCCCGAGGCGTCGCAGCAGGTCGGGGTGATCGCCCGCGAACCCGACCCGGCGGTGGAACTCGGGCCCGGCAACCGGAACGGGCTCGGGCGGCACGTCGGCGGCGCCCGACCGGTCGTCTTCGAAGAACCGCCGCGCCTTGTAGGCGTCGGCGACGAGGGCGTGCACCCAATCGGCCGAGTAGACCGGTGCGCCCTGCTCGTCGGTCTGCCACGCCACGCCCGCGAGGCTCGGGTTGTCGCCCCGCCGCCGCGCGAGCGCCTCGGTGACCGCGGGCTCGTTGACCGGCGGTGCCGTGCGGGAGTACTCCGACTCGTCGACGAACGGCACGTCGAGCCGGCGCAGCACGTCGCGCAGCGGTTCGAACAACGGATGCCGCGACGGCGCGGGCGGCACGCTCGGCCCCGCGAGGGTCGACGCCACCACGATGCTCTTCGACGCCTCCGACAGCCCGGCCGCCGGATAGCTCGCCCACGCGCGGGCCGACCAGTCGGGCGGGTCGTTCGACTCCACGGGCAGGTCGGGCGGAAAGACGCGAGACCAGAGCGCCGCGTCCCAGTTCGGCACGAGGGTGCAGTCGATCGGTCCGTCCTGATCGACGAGGGTGACCGCCACCTCTCCCCCGCCCAGCAGATCGCCCCAGCGCGCGAACGCGGCGAAGTCGCCGAGGGGCTCGCCCGCGACATCCGGAACCAGCCGCGGGGTCACGAACAGCGAGACGTGAAAACCGGATGCCGGCGCGTCGGCCGCGGAGTGCGGCAGCGCGGTGGCGATGAACGTTTCAGACGGCACGGCGGGCTCCTCGCTGCGACTCGGTTCACTCGACCGCGAAGGCGTCGAGGTAGTCGTCCCACGCGGCCGTCGAGCCGTCGGGAGCGGTGATCATCTCGCGGAAGCTCGGGTCGCCGCCCGCCCCGGCGAACCGGCGTTCGGCGTGGAAGCTGACCGACTTGCTGAAGCAGAACACCTCGATCGTCAGGGTCACCGTGGCCGAGCCGATTATCTTGCCGGTCGAGAACTCGTAGGTGAGCACGATCGCGAGCTCGAGCGACGCCGACGCGATGCCGAGCACGTTCACCTCGCCGCGCATGCGGAAGTAGCCGGTGAGCGACCCGGCATCGCCCTCGAGCCGCAGGTAGATGCCGATCGCCACCGAGATCGACCCCGAGGCGACCCCGAGGTCGACCGACAGGTAGGCGCCCGCTTCGAGGCCGAGTTCGACGAGCTCGAGGCGCTTCGGCGACAACCGCAGGCCGAACCATCCGCCGCCGCCGATGCAGAGCACGGTCAGGGTGAACGGGCGCTCGCGGCTGCAGAAGTCGAAGCCGACGCTCACCGACTCGCCGAGGAAGGGCACGCGCACGAAGGCGCCGAGCGAGATGTTCGCGAGGGCGAACATGCCCACGGCGAGGTTCGGCAGGGCTAGGGTGAAGCCCGCCTTGAGCTCTGACGGCGAGATGTCGGTGTAGGGCGGGTCGGAGAACCCGTCGAACGGAATGAGCTCTTTCAGCGTCTGCACGAACGAGAGCATGCCCACGAACTCGATGTCGCGGAACACCACGTCGATCTCGGTCTTGCCGCTCGACCCGGAGTGGAACGAGAAGCGGTCGAAGCGCACCACCACCAGGTCGGCGCCGGGCATGAGGCGCAGCTCGAAGTCGACGAGCTCGGCCATGATCTCGACCGACGCGTGACCGGCCCCGCTCGCCCGCCCGGTGACCGAGAGCGTGAGGTTGCGGCCCCGGTTCGGGCCGGTGAGCACGAACACCGGGCTGCCCGCGGGCCAATCGGTGATCTCGGGCTGCCAGTCGTAGCGGTAGACCAGCTCGGCCTTCGCGAGGTCGCCCGAGGTGAGGGCCCGGTAGGCGGCGCGGATGTCGCCGATGAGGCTCGTGAGCGATGCGGCGTGATCGAGCGCCTGCCCGACGTCGGCCAGCTGGTGGCGCACGAGTGGCGGCAGTTTCGCTCCGAGGGCCCGGATGTCGGTGGCCACCCGGGCGAGCCCCTCGCGCAGTTCCGTCTCCGCCGCCGCGGCCGCAGCGTCGTCGTCGCCCACCGCGGCCGTGACGATGTCGGGGAGCGCGGTCGCGAGTGCCGCGGCGTCGGTGGCGAGGGTCTCGGCGGCTGCGACGGTCGCGTTGGCGTCGTCGATCATCGACTGGGCCGCGCCGGCCAGTGCGGCGACCTGGTGCTGGGCCTGCTCCACCGCGCGCCGGGCGTAGGCCTCGGCGCGCTGCACGTCGTCGGCGAGCTTCTGCAGCGCATCCATCGCCTGCGACACCACAGCGGGCGCCGACGAGAAGTCATGGCCGATGATCTCGTCGAGCGGGATGAGCCCGAAGAGCTTCGGCAGCGCGCCGGCGAGCGCGGCCGACGGGTCGAACTGCTGGGTCAGGGCGCCGTCGGGGTCGCCGACGATGCCGGTGAGCGCCGACAGCCCCGCGAGCGGCTGGCTCGGCTGCACGAAGCCGCCGCCCGACTCACTGCTGTGGTCGGGCTCGCCGAACGACAGAACGGGCACCTGCTGCAGGCTCGCCTCGCCGTCGAGCACGACGTCGACGTAACCGACCTGGGTGATGTGCTCCTCGGTGAGCGCGATCGCCCACACCTTGCCCGTGTTGGCCGCCGAGAACCCCTCGGTGCGAAAGGCGGAGTGGTAGGCGATGGTGAGGGTGTCGATCCCGGCGATCTGCTTCGCGGCGGTGACCACGACGTCGGCCGAGCTCACCCGCGGCGTGGCCGTGCCGAGGCCGGCCGTGCCGCGGAACCGCAGCTGTTCGGTCTCGACGATCGGGTCGCCGCCGTTCGGCGGGGCGACCGGGCCGCTGCGCGGCAGGGGTTCGGCGAACGCGATGCGCTGACCGCGCGCGGGAACGAAGCGCAGCGCGCTCGCGTCGTATTCGGCGTCGATCGCGGCCCGCTGGTCGGCCGCCGAAGCGTGCTCGGCCACCCACATCAGCGGCACGTCGAGCTGTACGACGGCCCCCGCCTTGTCGATCGCCTCGGCCCGGAACGGGAACGGCAGCCCGCCGACCGTGGGCCAGAACCTGTCGCCGTTGGTCGCGCCCTCGTCGAGATCGGGCGTGATGACGGGCGATAGCCGGATGCTCGTGAACGGGAACTCGTGCGAGTCGTAGGTGTTGACGGGCTGCGTCACGGCGAGGAACCGGTGCTGCACGAGCTCGGCGACCGGGTCGTCGGACGGACGGATGACGCGCTGCGTGACCTTCACGAGCACCGTGCGGTGACCGAACGGGTAGAGGTAGCCGGGGTAGACCACCCGCACGTACTGATCGCGGCCGCCCGTGGCGACGTGGTCCCAGGCCAGGATCGAGGCGATGCCGGCCGCGGAGTAGGGTTTCGTGTTCCATTGCCCGTGCAGGTCGAGGTCGGCTCCGTAGGCCGAGAGCCAGAGCCGGCGGGCGGCGACCGGCACCGGCGGGATGGGCGTGGCTCGCAGGTTCGCGGCCCACGACTCCGACGACTGGCGAACGATCCGCTGACGGTCGGAGCGGTTGAGGCTGCCGAAGAACGGCTGCTCCGTCGCCGGCGACGCGTCGAACAGCGCGCCTCCGGCTTGATCGGCCTTCGGGTTGGTCCACAGGTCGTCGATCAGCCCGTCGCGGTCACGGGTCCAGACGGCGCGGATGATGAGCCGGCGGTCGTCGGGGTCTTCGACGGTCGCGGCCGACGGGCTTTCGTTTGCCTCGTCGGTGGCGCCGACGTGGCGGGCGAGCCTCGTGTGCCAGAGCTCCACCAGACTCGGGTCGCCGTCGCCGGGCACGGGGTGCGGCGCGTGCACCCAGCGGCCGTCGACCGCGGGCGAGACGGCCAGGCGGAACGGCGCCTCGATGGCGGTCTCGCCCGGGTCGGGCGGGCGGCTCAGCGTCGACGGGTTGAGTTCGACGCCCGGAAAGACCCGGCCGTCGGGGAACACCGGGCGCAGCCAGCCCGGGTTCTGCTCGAGCGTGAAGCCGCGCGCCGGTTGCAGCGGCGTGGTCTGCAGGGCCTCGAGCACGCGATCGCGGTTCTCGGCGAACAGCTCCCGGGTGGCGTCGCGCGAGAGCTTCTCGAGCCTGGCCGTGTCGCTCTTCCTCGCGGCGGCCAGCTCCACCACGCCGTCGTTCAGTCGAGCCCGGATGCCGTCGTCGACGATGATCCAGGGCCAGAGGATGGTGGGCGGGAAGTCGGGATACGCCACCGGCGCCTCGCCGGGCGTGGCGAGCGGATGCACGCGCATCGTGAGCGTGGGGAGCAGCGCGAGGATGCCGGTCGTCGTCAACGGCACGGCGAGGTCGCCGGGCAACGTGAACACCAGACGTGAGGCGCGGGCGGGCCGGAACCGGGCGGGTCCGTCGGGCAGGTCGACCTCGGGTGCGATCTCCGCGGCGCTCGTCGACGGCAGCATCGGCGGTTGCGGCGCTCCGGCTGCCTCGTAGCGCGCTCCCTCGTGGGCGTGCTGGAACGGGAAGTGCACGGTGAGGGTGGGCGGGTCGGCGGCGTTCGCGGCGTTGGCCGCGGCATCCGCACCGCCTACCGCCCGAAGTTCTGGGCCGCGGGGGCCGTCGACCGCTTCGACGCCATGCCACACCGTGACGAGCGCCACGAGGTCGCTGGCGCGAGTGATCGGCAGCACGAGGTCGCCGTCGGCGACCGGGGGCAGGGCTACGGCAGCCGACCCCGGAGCGATGGCCTTCCATTCGGCGGCGGCCCAGGCCCGCACGCGCTCGTCGAGAGACTCCGGCATCGCTGCCTCCACCCGGTCAGGCCCGCAACGCGTGAGCGTCGGCAATTCCGCTCCGCCGCGTCAGCCAGATTGTAGGGACTCCGCGTTCGTCAGGACAAGAGGGGCGGTGGGAATTGCCGAGGGTCGCGCGGTCAGACCCGGCGGCACACCATGGCGCCGACCGGGCGCTGGCCCTCCTCGGCGCGCGCTGTCTCGTCGACGACCTCGAACCCGTTCGCGTGCAGCAGGGCGCGCAGTTCGGAAGCCGGCCACCGGTAGGCGGGCGTGACCGCGTGATCGAATCGCTCGACGGCGTCGGCGACGAAGTAGCCCAGCACCAGCCCGCCATCCGGGCGCAGCACCCGCGCGAACTCGGCCAGCGGCACCTGGATGGGCCCGGGAGTGTGGTGGATGGTCGAGAACCATGACAGCACCCCGCCGAACGACGCGTCGGGCCGGTCGATCGCGTCGATGCTGCCGAGCGCGAACGGCACCCCGGGATAGGAGGAGCTGGCCCGATCGACGAACGAGGGCACCCGGTCGATGCCCTCCACGTCGAAGCCGGCTTCGGCGAGGTGACTCGTCCAGTGACCGGGCCCGCAGCCGGCATCGAGCAGCGGGCCGTCGACGGTCTGCAGCCACCCGTCGATCAGCCGCAGATCGGCGGGATGCACTGACTCCATCGATCCGAGCAGCTCGATGTAGTCGGCAGCGCGCCGGGAGTACGCGGCGGTCACGGCATCCATGTCGTCGACCCTAGCGAGGCGCCGCCTGCCGGCCGCGAGTCACGCGAGTAGCGTCGAGACGAGAGGATGGCCCATGGCTCGCGGCGACCACCAGCACGAGAACGACGGCGAGCGCGGGCACGAGGGCGAGCACGGGGGCGAGCACGGGCACGACGGCGTCACGGATGCCGCGGTCGAGGCCGAGCGCTGGCTCGTCGTGAACGGGCGGCGGTGGCGACGCACCGATCCCTCGCTGCCCGACGACGTCGTCGAGGCGCTGAAATCCCACCTCGGTCGCGGTCGCTCGGCGGTCGGAGCGGCGAAACGTGCCGCCGCGGCCGGCCCCGCTGCGGGCGACCCCGGCGCATCCGGCTCCCGCGCTGCCGACCCTGGCGCGACCGACCGTGGCGCCACGGACGCCCTGGCCGCCGCCCGCCGACGGGTCGGGCTCGCGAAACGCGGTCTCGGCGAGCGCGGGCCGCGCTGGTGGGAGCGTCCCGAGGCGGAGCGTCTCGCCCAGGCCGAGGCGGCGCTCGCCGAACTGCAGAGCCTCGACGACTAGCGGCCGGATACCAACAGCCGCGTTGACTGCCTGCGTGTCTCGCAAGCGGCGGGCATCCGTTGGGCATCCGCTAGACATCGGCTAGGCATCCGCCCGGGGCCATCGTCAGCCGAGGCGCTGCGCCAAGGCGACGGTGAGGCCCTCGGGGCCTCGCACGTAAGCCATCAGCCACACGTCTTCGTAGCGGCCGATGGTGCCCACCAGCCCGTAACCGTCGCCGGCGAGGCGATCGACGTGGGCCTGCAGGTCGTCGACCTCGAACGCGAGGCTGCGGAGACCGAGTTCGTTGGCGAGCGCAGCGGGCGACCCCGGCACGCTCGCCGGCCGCACGAAGCTCGACAGCTCCACGCCGGTGCCGCCCCCGGGCGGCCGAAGCATGACGATCTCGGAGCGGGAGTCGGGGATGCCGGTCACGTCTTCGATGAAGTCGCCCTCGACGACGGTGCGCCCCTCGAGCTCGAGGCCGAGGCCGGTGAAGAACGCGGTCGCCCGGTCGAGATCGTCGACGGTGACTCCGACGTGATCGAAGTGGAGGATGCTCGGCATGACCTGTCCCTTGCTCGTGCGGGCGTCGACGCGTGTGCGTGCGTCGACGTTCCTGCGGGCGTCGACGCTCGTGCTTGCGTCGACGTCACCCAGGAAATACCGTCACAGCTAGCGAGGGCAAGACCACGAGCGAAGGAGCTTGGATGCTGAGGCAGGTCGCCGACGGGGTGCTGGTGCACGAGAGCGAGTTCATCCAGAGCAACACGACGGTCGTGCAGGGCGGCGACGGGGTGCTGCTCATCGACCCGGGCATCACGCGCGACGAACTGGTCGACGTCGCGAACGACCTGCGCGAGCGGGGCCTGACCGTGGCGGCCGGGTTCTCGACGCACCCCGACTGGGATCACGTGCTCTGGCACGAGTCGTTCGGCGACGCTCCCCGCTACGGCACCGCTCGCGGGGCGGCCGCGATGCAGCAGTTGCTCGCGACCCCCGACTGGCCGGAGCGGGTGGCGGGGGTGCTACCGCCCGAGCACGTCGACGACATCCCGATGGAGCTGTTCGGCCTCGTCACCGCGCTGCCCGACGGCGCCACCGAGATCCCGTGGAACGGCCCGACGGCGAAAGTTCTCGAGCATCGCGCGCATGCCGAGGGGCACGCTGCGGTGCTCATCGGGCCGAGCCGCGTGCTGGTCGCGGGCGACATGCTCAGCGACATCCTGATGCCGTTCCTCGACCTCGATGCCGACGATCCGCTCGGCGACTACCTCGCCGCGCTGCAGCTGATCGAGAGCGTGGCGGATGCCGCCGACGTCGTGATTCCGGGCCACGGATCGGTCGGCGACGCCGTTCAGCTGCGAGCGCGCATCGCGCTCGATCGCGCTTATGTCGAGGCCCTGCTCGAGGGCTCGGAGCCCGACGATCCGCGGGTGGGTGCGGAGGCCCCGTTGTACTGGCTGCCCGACGTGCACCGCTGGCAGGCGCAGCGCGTCGCCGAGCTGAGGGCGGGTCGCGAGCCGGCAGAGGACCCGGCGTCGTGACGTTCGCCTGCCCGTGCTGCGGGTATCTGACCCTCAGCGCGCCGGCTACCGGAACCTACGAGATCTGCCCGGTCTGCTTCTGGGAGGACGACGCAGCGCAGAGCCGCGACCCATCACTCGTCGCGGGCGCGAACGGCACGAATCTGATCGACGCCCGCGCGAACTTCGCGGTCTTCGGCGCGGTCGAAGCGCAGTTCGCCGAGTTCACGCGGGCACCACTGGCATCGGAGATCGCGAGCGACGACGACGGGCTGCAGGGCGGGGAGGGCGGGCCGGGGGGCAGGGACGGGGGCGGGGGCGGGCATCTCGGCCTTCACGACGGGGGTCAGGATGCCGCCACCCTCCGCACGCTCTACGGCGTGTCAGGCGTGACCATGATGTTCCCCGACGGATCCGTCGATTTTGCGACCACGATGCTGGCCGGGCCCGATCAGATGGTCTGCGTGCGGATCGACGTCATCGGATGCCCACCCGACGCCCTGGCGGTCGATCTGGCCCACGAGCGCGTGAGGAGCGAGAACGCCCCAGGCACCTCCGTGCGCACATCGGAGGACTACCTGGTGCCCCGCGAGACCCTGCCGACCCCGCTGCACGTCATGCCCTTCTCGCGCACCGACCCCGATGGCCGGCACCTGCGCGGAATCGACGTGACCGGTAGCCATGGCGGCACGGCGGTCTACGCGCGCGGCGAGGTGCTCGAGACCGACACCGGCGACGTCGGCGATCTTCTTCTCCCGGTGCTCACCTCCATCGAGCTCGACCCCGACCGCCGGCCGCCGGGCGCGGCAGGCTCTCCTGTCGCGGCACCGGTGGCCGGCACGCGTCAGGGGTTCCTCGGGGTGACGGTCGTCGTTCCGAACGGCTGGCGGATGCGCACCCTGTCGACCTTCAGAACGGCCGCGGGTGCGCAGACCTGGGGGTTCGAGACCTGGCCCACCGACCCGCAGACGACGTCGTCGTCGTTCGCCGATTGGGTGGTCGCACGCACCTCGGTGGCACGCCCCGACTTCGCGGAGACGGCTCCGCGGGTGCCCTTCCCGCTCGCTGGGCTGCCGGATGCCGTTCTGCTGCGGTCGATGTCGACCGATCCCGACGGTGACCGGTATGTGACGATCGATCTCGTCGCGGCGGCCGGTGGTCTCGGGCTCCGCGCCTCGGTCGACATCCGGCAGGCGGATCTCGACGAGGAGGTCGACGAAGCCATCGCGTGTCTGGCGTCGTGCGAGTTCGCGCTCGTCGCGACGGGGGTGCAGTTCATCCTCTGAGGCTCTTCGCTGCTGCTCTTCTCTCCGGCTCTGCTCTGCGGCTCTGCTCTGCGGATGCTGGCCGGTTCCGGCGCTGCTCAGTCGACGGGTGCTGCTGCCCCGTCGATGGCGGCCGCGCCGACGACGGGCGCCGCTCCATCCACCGGCGCCACGCCGTCGAACTCGGTCTCGAACACTGCGCGGCGGAAGATCATGAGCCAGGCGAAGTAGACCGCCCCGGCGAACAGCAGGCCGAGCACCACTAGCGATGGCACCAGGGCGTCCGACGGCGTCACGAGCACGACCAGCACCACCGCCACCCACACGAGGGCGAGCAGGGTCACGGGCAACTCGAAGCGGCCCAGGTTGAAGCCACCCGGCCGGCGTTCGAGCTTCGTGCGCACGGCGAGGTAGAGCACCACGATCGCTCCGTACATCAGGGCCGGCAGCAGGGTGCCGCCGACGATCAGCTGCACCAGGGCGTCGCCCGGCAGCGCCAGCATGAGCACGATGCCGATGACCACGATGAGAATCGTCGCGGCGATCGGGGTGCGGGTGCGGGGGTTCACGCGGCTCATCAGCCGGGCCGCGGGAAAACGACCGTCGCGGGCCATGGCGAACGCCTGGCGCGAGCAGGCCGCCATCACCACCATGCCGGCGCCGAAGAAGGCGAACGCGATGCCGCCGACCAGGATGCGCTCCCACACCGGGCCGAGTTGACCCCGGATGATGGCCGCCACCGGCGAAGGGTCGGCGGTGACGGCATCCACGTCTCTGATGGCGAGCGTGAGCACGAT
This sequence comes from Herbiconiux daphne, assembly GCF_024979295.1. Taxonomy (GTDB): domain Bacteria; phylum Actinomycetota; class Actinomycetes; order Actinomycetales; family Microbacteriaceae; genus Herbiconiux; species Herbiconiux daphnes. Next base: position 284,409 of record NZ_JANLCJ010000002.1, read on the forward strand.
CAAGAAGATCAGACCCGCGACGCTCGCCGCGACGACCGAGCCGACGATGGCGCGCGGAACGTTGCGGTAGGGGTTCTTGGCCTCTTCGGCGAGGTTCGCCGCCGAGTCGAACCCGACGAGGGTGGTGAGTCCCATCAGGGCGCCGGCCATGAGTCCGCCGCCGATGGCGAAGTAGTTCGGGTCGGTGATCGAGACCCCGCGATCGGTGAGGTTCGCCACGTCGCCGTCGCCGGTGAGAGCGATGACGACGAGCAGGGCCACCACGAGCACGGCGATGATGCCGAGTTCCACGGCGACCGCGGCCGAGGTGATCATGCCGAACAGGCGGGTCGAGGCGATCACCAGCGCGGCCTGCACGACCAGGATGACGAGGGTCAGGATGCGGGCGACCTCCTCGTCGGCGCTGAGGCCGAGCAGGGGCATCAGCGCCTGACTCGCCATCGCGTTGGCCATGGTGACGACCGCGATCGCGAGATACCAGAAGCTGAGCCAGCCGAAGAACCAGCCGATCTTCGGGTTGGCGAGCCGCGACGCCCACTGGTACGACGAACCGCTCAGCGCGATGCGGGCCGCGAACTGGGCGACGACGAGCGCCACGAGCGTCTGGCCGATGGCGGCGAACACCCACAACCAGATGCCGACGGGCCCCGCGGTCTGCAGCATCTCGCCGTAGGTGGCGAACACGCCGACCGCGACCGAGATGAAGGCGAACGAGATGGCGAACACCTGGAACCCGCCGAGGGTGCGCTTCAGTTGCGGTTGGGCGGCGGCATCCGGTGGGGTGGGGTTCTTGGCGCCGCTCTTCGTGGTGGGTTTCGGGGCGCCGTTAGGGGCGCCGCTGGTCGTGGTGGCGGCACGGTGGTCGGTCATGGCAGATCCCCCTCAGAACTGCCCTCAGTGTGGTGACCTGGGACGGTCGGGGCAACCCCCCTTTCGGTCCGCGGCGCCGCCGACGCAGCGGCACCCCGGCTCGTGGCGCCCCACCCCGTGGCCGCGGCGTCTTCGGCGCGATGCGGGCGGCCGATAGCGTGGGCGGATGCAGATGGACGACTGGCAGGCACGCGTCACAGCCCTGTGGGCCGACGACACGATCGATGACGACGAGCGGGTCGAGCGGATGCGCGTCCTCGCCGAGCAGGCTCCGCACCCCGCGCTCGGTGCCTTCGAGCTGGGGGGCGCGTTCGACTCCGCGGCGCGCGAGGCCGAAGCCGACCGGCACTACGCTGCGGCGGCGGCATCCGGACTCGCGTCGATCGACCCGGCTCGGGCCGCTCAGCTGACGATTCAGCACGCGTCGACCCTGCGCAATCTGGGCCGCGTCGACGAGGCGATCGCGATGCTGGAGGCCGTGCCGGCGCATCCGGCGGTCGGTGCCGCACCGGCCGTGTTCCTCGCGCTCGCGCTGCACAGTGCCGGCCGCGGCGACGAGGCACTGCGGGTCGCGATCGAGGCGATCGAGCCGGGTCTGCCGCGCTACCACCGCTCGGTGCGGGCCTATGCGGCGGCGCTCACCGAGAGCGAAGTTGACTGATCATCACTTTACTGTTTAACCTGAAGACTCAGTAGCAGCGGGAGGGGCGCGATGCGAGCGATACCGCCGCCGATGGATGCCGCCATCGTGGCGGAGATCGACCGCCGGCTGCTCGAGGTGAGTGATCGCTTCGGCGTGAGGATTCCGTGGGCGATCGAGAGCGGTAGTCGGGCGTGGGGTTTCCCATCGCCCGACAGTGACTACGACTGCCGGTTTCTCTACCGTCAACCGCCCGATCGCTACCTGTCGCTGTGGGCTGGTCGCGACGTGATCGAGACGCCGTTGGACGCGATCTTCGATGTGAACGGGTGGGACATCGCGAAGGCAGTGCGACTCGTCACGAAGGGCAATGCGACCGCGCTCGAGTGGCTTCGGTCGCCGATCGTCTACTCGGGGTCGACCGCCTTTCGCGATGAGATGCTCGCGTTCGCCGAGCGGGTGGTCGAGCGGTCGTCGATCGGCCGGCACTACCTTCATGTGGCCGTTCAGCAGCGGGCGGGTGCTCAGACGCTGAAGCGCATCTTCTACGTGTTGAGGCCGGCGATGGCGCTGAGGTGGTTGCGCGCGCATCCGGGTGCCGCCGTCCCTCCCATGGATCTGCCCACGATGATGGCGGATTGCGAGGTCGCCCCTCCGGTGGCGCGGGCCATCGCCGAGCTCATGGCGGTCAAGGCCGTGACCCGCGAGCTGGGCACCGGAGCCATCCCGCCCATTCTTTCCCGCTTCATCGACGACGAGATCGACGCGGGCAGCCGTTTCGACGCCATGCCGCTCGAGCGGGATGCCGCGTGGGTGCGGCGGGAGGCAGACGCGTTCTTCCGCGGGCAGCTCGCCAGAAAATGAGCGAATGTCAGTGGTCGATGTTTGACTCTTCACATGGAGATCAGCCGACCTGACCTCGATGAGATCGCCTCCCAGCTCATCGATTGCTTCGGCGTGCCCACGGGGCGGCTCAGCGACGACGACCTGCTGAATCTGGCCGCGGCCGCCGAACGACTGGCGCGGGTCATCGGTGCGGCGCAGACCCTGCTGGCGGGCGAGATCGGCTCGCGCTCGCGCCCCGAACTGGGCGACGAAGGGTTGAGCCGGTCGCAGAACTTCACGACGCCCGTCAAACTGCTCGCCGCCGTCACCAAGGTCTCGCCCGGTGAAGCTCGTCGGCGACTCGAGCTCGGCGTTCGGTTGCGTGGCGCTGAGTTGCTTGGCGGTGCAGTCGGCCCGGCGCCCTATCCGCTGGTGTCGTCGGCGATGACCCGCGGCGACCTGAGCGTCGAGACCGCCGGCGTCATCAGCCGCGAGTGCGCCGGGCTCGCACAGCGCGGGGTCGACCCCTCAGCAGTCGGCGCGGCCGAAGAGACCTTGGTCGATTCGGCGACCGACCCGGCACTCACGGCCGACGACATCGCCCGACTGCGTGCGCATCCGCGAGACGCTCGACCCCGACGGCCTGGAGCCTCGCGCCGAAGCGCAGCACGAAGCGCGATCCCTCACCCTGGCCCGCAGCTCCGACGGCATGTATCGCGGGCGCATCGCCCTCGCCCCTGATGCGGCGGCGGTCTGGATCAATACGTTGCAGGCCCTCATCACCCCCCGCGCCGCGCCGCGTTTCGTGAGCGAAGACGACTACGTCGAGCAGACCATCACCGCCGACACCCGCACCGGTCCGCAGAAGATGGCGGATGCCGCCACCGAGGTCTTCAGCCGGGTCGCCGCCTCGCCCGACACGCCCCGCCTCGCCGGCGCGACCACCACCGTGAACGTGCACGTCACCCTCACCGACATCGAGCGCGGCAGCGGACCGGGCTGGGTCGACGGCCTCGACGAACCGGTGCCGATGTCGGTCGTCGCGCGGCTGCGCTGCACCTCGCCGACCGTCACGACCGTGTTCGGCGACCGTGGCGAGGTGCTCCACCACGGCAAGGCCCGACGCCTCTTCACCGGAGCCCAGAACCGCGCACTCGCCGCGAGAGACGGCGGGTGCATCTGGCCGGGTTGCGACCGCCCACCGTCCTGGTGCGAAACGCATCACGTCGACGAATGGATGTCGCACTCCCACCCACCCGGTCGAACCGACATCGACAACGGCGTGCTGCTGTGCCGGTTCCACCACAGCCACCTGCACAAGTCGAGTTGGCGTCTGGTGATGTCCGAGGGCGTCCCTCACGTCGTTCCACCCCGGTGGATCGACGTCTCCCAAACCCCGATCCGTGTCGCGCGTCGCAGGACTCTGCCCGCAGCTCGATCTGGTCCGCCGACCGCGGGTGCTCGGCCGCTGTCGCACGGCTTCGATCCCCCGCCCCGACATGCTTCACCCGACCACGACGACATCCGCAACACCGACGCCCGCGGTTCGGGATGACGGGTGGTGGCGAGCGCCGACGCATGTGGGCGACGGAGACTTCAATATCATGCGCGCCGTCAGTCTCGAAGGGGACCGCCTCCGATGCGCGCCGTCAGGCTCGGGGGCGACATCCTCCGCTGCGCGCGCACCGCGCAAGGGACGAGCTCGCCGCCGCCTCGCATACCCGACAGCGATAGCGACCGCGCCGGCCATCCGCTACCCACCACCCGGCGCGCGACGAAGCCCGGGGTGTCGGTGCGACCGTCCGATTAGCGCGCGCTCAGGCTCGACCACACACTCAGTCGAATGACCGCACGGGACGCAGCCGAGTAGGTCCCAGGCCCACCCGCGACCCCCGCCCACAACTCTTCGGCACATCCTTAAGCTGCGCGCAAGGCGACCCGACGCGCCGCCGCGCGCGCGGCGGGCCGCCCTCCGCAGCGCCCCTACCGCCAGCCGAGCGCCGGAGCGACCTCCGTGAGGATCGCGTCGATGACGTGCGCGTTGTAGGCGACACCGAGCTGGTTGGGCACGGTGAGCAACAGGGTGTCGGCCTCGGCGATGGCCTCGTCTTCGGCCAACTGCTTCACGAGGCGCTCGGGCTCGGCCGCATAGCTGCGACCGAAGATCGCCCGCAGGTTGGCGTCGATGTTGCCGATCTGGTCTTCGCTCTCGCCGCTGCCGCCGAAGTAGGCGCGGTCTTGGTCGTTGGTGATCGCGAAGATGCTGCGACTCACCGACACCCGCGGTTCGAAGTCGTGACCGGCCTCTTTCCACGCGTCACGGAACTCGCGGATCTGCGTCGCCTGCTGCACGTGGAACGGCTCTCCCGACTCATCGGCCTTCAGAGTCGACGACTGCAGGTTCATGCCCAGTTCCGCAGCCCACCGAGCGGTCGCGTTCGACGCCGCACCCCACCAGATGCGCTTCCGCAGACCCTCCGAATACGGCTCGATGCGCAGCAGCCCGGGCGGGTTGGGGAACATCGGCCGCGGGTTCGGCTGCGCGAACCCCTCGCCCTTCAGCACCTCGAGCAGCACTTTGGTGTGCTCGCGCGCGAGGTCGGCGTCATCCTGCCCCTCCGCGGGGCGATAGCCGAAGTAGCGCCAGCCCTCGATGACCTGCTCGGGTGACCCCCGGCTGATGCCGAGCTGCAGCCTGCCACCCGAGATGAGGTCGGCCGCACCGGCATCCTCGGCCATGTAGAACGGGTTCTCGTAGCGCATGTCGATGACGCCCGTGCCGATCTCGATCGTCGACGTGCGCGCGCCGACCGCTGCGAGCAGTGGGAACGGCGACCCGAGTTGCCGGGCGAAGTGATGCACCCGGAAGTACGCCCCATCGGCCCCCAACTCCTCCGCCGCGACCGCGAGGTCGATCGACTGCAGCAGCGTGTCGGCCGCCGAACGGGTCTGCGACTGGGGCGACGGCGTCCAGTGCCCGAAGGAGAGGAAGCCGATGTTCTTGCGGTTCGTTGCGCTCACGAGCCGTGCAACGCCGAATCAGCGGCGCACATTCCTCGCGCCGACGTGCCGCGGGAGGCCATGCTCACGACTCCTCGATGTCGGAGAACAGGATGCGCACACCACCGGTGGCCAGCCCGAAGATGCTCGGGAACAGCGCCGCCGCCTGCTCGGTGGCCACGGCCGCGCTCGCCGCGTCGTAATCGGTGAAGTAGAGGTCGACCTGGCGGTAGGCCGGCGTCGGGCTGCCGTCTTCTTTCGGCCAGACCTTCGCGCTCTCGACCCGCACGAGGCCAGGGAGGGCCTTCGCCAGGGTCACCTGCTCGGGGTAGCCGGCTTCGAAAGCGTCGGGGTCGGTGGGGTTGTCGTAGATGACGGTGATCTTCGTCGGCATGTCATGCCCTCTCGTCGAGCAAGGCCCGGCGGCCGGTCGGCCGTGAGCGCAGAGGAGCGGATGTCTCCACCCCTGAACGTTACGCCGACCAGCCGACACCTTCGAGAGCGGATGCCTCAGCGGTTGACGGCGCGACGGCCGGCGACGCGGGTCCAGATCAGCAGCACGATGATCGCGCCGATGACCGAGCCGATGATTCCGGCGGGCTGGAAGAAGCCGTCCATCGGGTCGTGCTGGAAGATGAGGAAGCCGAGGAATCCGCCGACGAACGACCCGACGATGCCGAGCACGATCGTCATGACGATCGAGATGTTCTGCCGGCCGGGCACGATGAGACGCGCGAGGGCTCCCGCGATGATGCCGATGACGATGAGGCTGATGATGAGACCGAGCATGGGGTTGCTCCTTCGATTCGGTGATGCATGAGGTGGTGGTGCACTGCAGCTGACCGAGGTCGGCTGTTTTCAGCGAACCAGGATGCCGCGGGCCCCGGGTCACCCCAAGGGGTGGTCTTTTCGACCCCTCCGCCTGGCCGCCCGAAGCCCGTGTAGCGTCGAGGCATGAGCGGAACCCTGCGCGACGGCCCTGTGCGCGACGGCCCTGTGCGCGACGGCCCCATCCGGGTGGCCCTGGTCGACGACTACGACGTCGTTCTCGCCGGCCTCGCGCACATGTTCGACCGCTACCGCGATCGCGTCGTCGTGTGCGAGATCGATGCGAACGCGCAGCTCGACGACGAGGTCGACATCGTTCTGTACGACTCCTTCGCCCAACCGGAATCCGACCATTCCGAACTCGGCGCCCTGGTGCGCAACCCGCGCGCGAGCCGGGTGGTGGTCTACACCTGGAACTTCCACCCCGACCTGGTCGAGAGCGCTCGGCAGCAGGGCATCCACGGCTATCTCTCGAAGACCCTCCCGGCCCGCGACCTGGTCGCCGCGCTCGAGGCCGTGCACTCGGGCGAGACCATCGTCAGCGAGCCGCCGCATCGTGCCCGCAGCGCGATCGGCCTCGACTGGCCGGGACGGCACGAGGGCCTCACCGACCGCGAGAGCGAAATTCTCGCCCTGATCACCCAGGGCAAGAACAATGCCGAGGTCGCGACCCTGACCTACCTGAGCCCCAACACGGTGAAGACCTACATCCGCAGCACTTACCGCAAGATCGACGTCACCAGCCGCACCCAGGCCGTGCTCTGGGGCGTCGCCCACGGCTTCACCCCCGACCACCACCGCATCGACCACTGGCTCGGCGGCCCCTGAGAACATCGGAACACCGCGTAGCCTCGACTCCGCGGGGTGCTGAAAAGGAATGGTCATGGCACGTTCGTCGGAACTCTCGAGTCCGTTCGAGGGATTGCATGCAACACCCACCGCGCGACTCCCCTATCAGGCCGACGTGGTGTTGCGGTCGTACCTGCTGGAGCGCCCCGAGGGGAACGTCATCGTCTACAACTCCCCCGGTGTGACGGCCGCGGCATCCGCGATCCGCGCGTTCGGGCCGGTGGAGCGGCTGCTGATCAATCACGAGCACGAGGCGATGTACGGTGCTCCCGATCTGGACGCACCGGTCTTCGTGCACGAACGCGACCGCGCGGCGACCGCCCGATCGATGTCGGTGGCAGGCGTGTTCACCGAGCGCGAGCGACTGGGCGACGACCTCGAGGTGATTCCGACCCCGGGGCACACCCCGGGAACGACGTCGTTCTTGTGGAACAACGGTCGGCTGCGCTTTCTCTTCACCGGGGACTTTATGTGGATCGAGAACGGAGAATGGCACGCCGTCGTTCTCGACCCCTCATCACAGCCCGCCTATCTCCAGAGCCTGGCGCTGGTGCGCGAGCTCGAGTTCGATGTGCTGGTGCCTTGGGGTGTGACGGAGGGTGACGCCGGGTTCGCCCACGTCGACCGCACGGAATCCCGCTCGCGGGTGGACGCAATCATCCGCCGGGTCAAGGCCGGCGAGAACCGATGACTTCGACCACGCCGCCCGACCGTGCCGTGCCGAATCTGCCGTCGCGCGACTTCGACGGCACGGAGGCGTTCTACCGCGCCTTCGGGTTCACGACCTCGTTCCGTGACGAGGGGTGGATGATCCTCACCCGCGGCGGCCTCCAGCTGGAGTTCTTTCCGGCACCCGCACTCGACCCGCTGTCGAGCAGCTTCATGTGCTGCCTGCGGGTGGCCGACGTCGACGAGCTCTACGACGCCATCCGTCGGTCGGGCGTGCCCGAGAAGACGACCGGGATGCCGCGGCTGCACCCGGTGCGCGCGCAGGAATGGGGCTTCCGCGCCGGCTACCTCGTCGACCCCGACGGCACGCAGCTGACCCTGATCGAGCAGCGAGGCTGACCCTGATCGACTAGCGCAGCTGACGGCGAAACGCGGCTCAGCGCTGCCGCGGGGACGCCGCGACCAGCGACTCGAGCTCGGCCTCGATCAGGGCCAGCGTGTCATACCGGGCCGCGGCCGACGCCAGTCGCTCGGCGGCCGCCCGGTAGGCGGGGTCGTCGAGCACCTGCAGCACCGCCTGCCGCACCGCGTCGGGCGTCGGAGTGCCCGTTCGCAGATTCACCCCGGCGCCCGACCACGCGACGCGCGCGGCCACCTCGGGTTTGTCTTCGGTGTCGCCGGCCACCACGATCGGCACGCCTTCGCTCAGCGCGTGCTGCACACCGCCGTAGCCGCCATTGGTCACGTAGACCGCGGTGCGGGCGAGCAGCTCATCGTAGGGCAGGTAGGAGGCGACCCGCGCGTTCGACGGCACCCCCTCGAGTTCCGAAGCCGGCCGGCCGCCGAGGGAGACGACCACGAGCACGTCGAGACCGTCGAGCGCGTCGAGCGTCGGCCGGATCAGTCGATCGAGATCGCGGTTGTCGATGGTGCCCTGCGTGACGTGCACGATCGGCCGCGAACCGTCGAGGTCGGCCCACCACTCGGGCAGCGGCGGCGCACCGGCGTCCGTCGCATCCGCCGCATCCGTCGTCCCGGTCGCTCCCGTTGCCCCCATCGCTCGCTTTTCGGCCTTTCCTCCCGCGGGCGGCATCGCGCCGACGAAGACGGTGTTGGGAGCGATGTCGCTGCGCGGGTATTCGAACGCGGCGGCGCTGAGTTGCAAAAAACGGTCGAAGGCGCTCGAGATGTCCATGACGAAGAGGTCGAGCGGCGCGATTCCGAGGTCGGCGAAGATCGCCTCCGCGACCTTCTGGGTGCGGCGGAACAACACCCGCCGCGCGACCACGTCGAGCACGCGATTGCGCGCGCGGCCGATCACGCTCGACGACGGCGGCATCCCGGTTCCCGCCGGCGCCACGTCGCGGCTGCGCTGGGTGAGCGGGGTCACCCCGAGTGCTACGACCGGCGGGCGCGGCCCGGAGCGCAGCAGCAGCGGCGCCACTCCCCCGAAGGCGCCGTCGACGAGCACCGCATCCGGATGCTCGTCGTCGATGATGCGCTGAACCGCCTTCGCCTGGTCGGGAATGGTCTTCACGAAGATCGACTGGATGTCGTATTGCGCCTGGGCGAGGCCGCGATAGCGATCGCGGTCGGGCAGATAGCTCGGCACGTCTCGATCATCGAAGTCGGCGATGCCGCCGAGCGGCCGGAACTCCGCCCCGATCGCCCTGACCCGGCCCGCGAACCGGCTGCCGGTGAGCACGACGACCCGATGGCCGCGTGCGACGAGGTGACGAGCCGCCTCGAGCATCGGCACGGCGTGACCATGGATGGGCGAGCTGCACACGAGATAGGTGGCCATGGCTCTGTTGTAGCACACCGTTATTGATTAGGATAGGGCTCTAATCAACGCGATCGACGGTCGACACAGATCGGCCGACACAACTCGGTCGAGAGGCGACCAGCGGGCTCGGCGAGCGGGCGGCACGAGGAGGCACGACGATCATGACCACGCGGCAGTACTCGTCGCCGATCCGGCAGGAGGCGTCGGCGCACACGCGCAGGCGCATCGTGCAGGCCGCCGCGACCCTCTTCTCCCGCGACGGCTACCAGGGCACGACGCTGCCCGCCATCGCGAAAGAGGCGGGGGTGTCCGTGCAGAGCGTTCACCTCGCCGGGCCGAAGAGCGCGCTGCTCATGGCGGCCTTCGAGCTCTCGCTCGCCGGCGACGAGGGAACCCATCCGCTGCACGAACGGCCCGCCGTCGCGGCGATCATGCAACTGCCCCCGGCGCAGGCACTGCCGGCCTACGTGCAGTTCCTCGCCGAGGCCAACGCCCGTTCGGCCGGCGTCGACCGTGCGCTCTCGGTGGCCGCCGAGACGGATGTCGCGGTCGCCGCGCTCGTGGCAGACCTCAACCAGCGGCGGCACCTCGACATCCGCATGGCGATCACCTGGTGCGACGCCCACGGGCTGCTGCACGGCGACGCCGACCCCGACGAGCGCACCGAGACGCTCACCTGGCTGGTCTCGCCGGCGACCTACCGGTTCTTCGCCCACGAACGCGGGTGGAGCGACGACCACTATCGCGCTTGGCTCGGCGACGCCATCGAACGCCTGGTGTTGCGCGCGCCCTGATCCCTCGCGCATTTTCAGGATACCGGTCGCCCGGGGGCTTGCCGCAAGACCCCCCGGAGCGGGCAGAATAACACGCTGCGACGCGGGACACAGCTAAGCCGCCCCACGTGCGTCGCCACACGAGAGCAGGGAACAGGGAGCAGGGAGCAGGTCTTGGGTTCGACGATGTTCGACGTGATCATCAGCGGCGGCGGGCCAACCGGCATGATGCTGGCCGGCGAGCTGCGGCTGCACGGGGTCGACGTGCTGGTGCTCGAGAAAGACGAGCAGCCGAACCCCGCGGTGCGGTCGCTCGGCCTGCACCCGCGCAGCATCGAGGTGCTCGCCCAGCGCGGACTGCTCGAGCGCTTCCTCGCCGTGGGGCAGCAGTATCCGGGGGCCGCGGGGCGCTTCGCCGGCATCGTGCCCCCTCACCCGCCGACGCTCGACACCGCTCATGACTACATCCTCGGCATCCCTCAGCCCGTCACCGATCGCCTGCTCGCCGACTGGGCGACGGAGCGGGGTGCGCAGATCCGGCGAGGCATCGAGGTGACAGGCTTCGAGCAGCACGCTGAGGGTGTCGACGTCCACCTCGCCGACGGCAGCCGGCTGCGATCGCGATGGCTGGTGGGCTGCGACGGCGGTCGCAGCCTGGTGCGACGGATGCTCGGCGTCGGCTTTCCCGGGGAGCCCGCGACGACCGAGTGGCTGCTCGGCGAGGTCGCCGTCACGGCCGAGGCCGACGAGGTGGCGGCGGTGTCGGAGCGCGTGCGCAGAACCCATCGGGGGTTCGGCATCGGCCCCGCGGCCGACGGGTTGTACCGGGCCGTCGTGCCCGCGGCATCCGTGGCCGACGACCGGGCGGTGCCGCCGACGCTCGAGGAGTTCCGCACGCAACTGCGCGCCATCGCCGGCACCGACTTCGGCGCGCACTCACCCCGCTCGCTCACCCGGTTCGGCGACGCCACCCGGCTCGCCGACCGTTACCGCGTGGGGCGGGTGCTGCTCGCCGGCGATGCGGCGCACGTGCACCCGCCGCTCGGGGGGCAGGGGCTCAACCTCGGCATCCAGGACGCGTTCAACCTCGGCTGGAAGCTCGCCGCCGAGGTCGCCGGGTGGGCGCCCGACGGACTGCTCGACAGCTACGTCGAGGAGCGGCATCCGGTCGCCGAGGAGGTGCTCACGCTCACACGAGCGCAGAGCGAACTGCTGCTGCCCGACCCGGGGCCGCAGGCCGTGCGCCGGCTGCTGACCGAGTTGGTCGGTCTCGACGACGTGAGCCGGTTTCTGGCCGAGAAGGTGAGCGGCATCGGCATCCGCTACGACCTCGGCGGCGACGGTGGCGACCGTGGTCATGACGACAAGGCCGGCGAGAACCCGCTCGTCGGCTGTCACCTGCCCGACCTGCCGCTGTCTCGCGGAACGCTCTACGACCTCACCCACGCCGGCCGCGGTCTGCTGCTCGACCGCACCGGGTCGCTCACGGCGTCGGGCTGGGCCGATCGGGTCGACCGGGCGCCGGTCGCGAGCGTCGAGCTCGACGCGCCTGCCGTGCTGCTGCGACCCGACGGCTACGTGGCGTGGGTCGGCGACGACGTGCCCACACCCGCGTCGGAACGGTAGATTCGACGATGAGCGCGAGCCATCACGCACCGAACCAGGAGAAGCCATGACCGAATCGGCGCCCATCGATCCCACCGCCACCGACGCCTGGAAGCAGCTCGAAGGCATCGCGAGCGGGTTCACCCCCGATCTGCGCGGCTGGTTCGCCGACGACGCCGACCGAGCCGCGACCTACACCTTCCAGGCCGCCGACCTCACGGTCGACCTGTCGAAGAACCTGGTGACCGAGCAGATCCTCACGCACCTGCTCGCGCTCGCCGAGGACGCCGGCGTGGCCGAGCGCTACCAGGCGATGATCTCCGGTCAGCACATCAACGTCACCGAAGACCGCGCCGTGCTCCATACCGCGCTCCGCCGCCCGGCTGCCGGCACCCCCGGTGCCGACACGCTCGATCCCGCCGCCGGTTTCGTGGTCGACGGCGCCGACATCGACGCCGAGGTGCACGGCACCCTCGACAAGGTCTTCGCGTTCGCCGACAAGGTGCGCAGCGGCGAGTGGGTCGGCGTCACCGGCAAGCGCATCGAGACCGTGGTCAACATCGGCATCGGCGGATCGGACCTCGGCCCCGTCATGGTCTACGAGGCGCTGAAGCCATATGTGCAAGAAGGTCTCGAAGCGCGTTTCGTGTCGAACATCGACCCGAGCGACATCTACGAGAAGACCGCCGATCTCGACCCCGAGACCACGCTGTTCATCGTCGCCTCGAAGACCTTCGGCACGCTCGAGACGCTCACCAACGCCCGCCTGGCCCGGCAGTGGCTGTGGGAGCGGCTCGGCGCATCCGGAGCCATCCCCGCCGACGACAGCCCCGCGGGCGACGAGGCACGCACCGCCGCCGTCGCCAAGCACTTCGTCGCCGTGTCGACGGCTCTCGACAAGGTCGCCGCGTTCGGCATCGACCCCGAGAACGCCTTCGGCTTCTGGGACTGGGTGGGTGGCCGCTACTCGGTCGACTCGGCCATCGGCACCTCGGTGGCCATCGCGATCGGGCCCGACGGGTTCCGCGAGTTCCTCGCCGGCTTCCACGCCATCGACGAGCACATGCGCACCACGCCGCTCGAGCGCAACGTGCCGGTGCTGATGGGGCTGCTGAACGTCTGGTACACGAACTTCCTCGGGGCCCAGAGCCACGCCGTGCTGCCCTATGCGCAATACCTGCACCGCTTCCCGGCCTACCTGCAGCAGCTCACCATGGAGTCGAACGGCAAGCGCGTGCGCTGGGACGGCTCCCCCGTCACCACCGACACCGGTGAGATCTTCTGGGGCGAGCCCGGCACCAACGGCCAGCACGCGTTCTATCAGCTCATCCACCAGGGCACGCGCCTCATTCCGGCCGACTTCATCGCGGTGGCCAACCCCGCGCATCCGTTGAAGGACGACACCGGCGACGGCAACGCCGTGCAGCCGGGCGCCGACGTGCACGCGCTGTTCCTCGCGAACTTCTTCGCGCAGACCAAGGCGCTCGCGTTCGGCAAGACGGCCGACGAGGTGCGTGCCGAGGGAACCGCGGAGGCGGTCGTTCCGGCGCGCGTGTTCCCGGGCAACCGGCCCACGACGTCGATTCTCGCGCCGGCGCTCACCCCGAGCGTGGTGGGCCAGCTGATCGCGCTGTACGAGCACATCGTGTTCACCGAGGGCACCATCTGGGGCATCGACTCGTTCGACCAGTGGGGTGTCGAGCTCGGCAAGCAGCTCGCCCTCGAGATCGCCCCGGCGGTCGACGGGGATGCCGCGGCCCTCGCGTCGCAGGACTCCTCGACCAAGGCGCTCATCGCCCGCTACCTCGAGCTGCGGGGCGAGTAGGCGCGAGGTTCGGCCGGCGGGCTCGCCGGCGACCAGCGGGTGGCTGCCAGCGGCCGGCTGCCGGCTGCCCGGACGGTCAGCCCTCGCGCGTCGCGAGGTCGTCGTCGGTGATCGCGCGCACGACCCGCGCCGGAACCCCGACGGCGACCGTCATCGCCGGCACGTCGTGGGTGACGACGCTGCCGGCGCCGATCACCGAGCCGTAGCCCAGTCGCACGCCCGGCATGATCACCGCGTTCGCGCCGATCCACACCTTGTGCTCAACGACGATCGGCTCCGAGAACCGGGCGAAGTCGACGCGGCGACTCGGATGCACCGGATGCCCCGTGGTCGTCAGCGTCACGCTCGGCGCGATCATCACGCCGTCGCCGATGGTGATGGCGACGTCTCGCGCCGGCGCTCAGCACGACCGGATGGTGTGTGGTTGTAGTCGAAGATCAGGTCGGCCCGTCGCTGCGGGGCCTGGAAGGCGGCCTCCGTCTCGGAGTAGATCAGGCCGTTCCGGATGCGTCTCAGCACGTCGTCTCGAGTGTCGTCGACGCGACCATTCTCGCGCGGGACCGGCGGGGCGGGAACGGGCGCGGCGTCGGGTGCGGGACGGTTGCGCGACGGGCGCGCGATCGGGTGCGGGAACCGCCGCGCGGGGCTAGGGTCGCGACCATGAGCGATGACAACACCCAGGACCAGCCGATCATGGCCGGATCCGATGAGGCGACCGACGACGAGAAGTCCGACGGCCGTGACGCGCAGGAGCGCGCCGACGCCGCGTTCTATGACGGCAAAGACGCCACGAACGCCAACCAGCCAGAGCCCGATCCCGCCGTCTCGACCTACGTCAACCCGTCGAGCAGCGACCTGTCGCACGGCACGGACGTCGACGCCGACGCCGACGATCAGTGACCGCCGATCGGTGACCGCCGCCCGGTGACCGCCGACCGGTGACCATCGCCCTCTGGCCGGTCAGCCCGAGGGCCGGCTGTCGTCGTCGACGGGCGCGAACGAGCCCCGGAACGCCCGCCGCGGGTGCTCAAGCGATCTGAGCGGCGTCGTGTCGCTGCCGGTCAGCGCCTCGCTCACCCAGCCGAGCAGCACCCGAACCTTCTTCGGCACGGTGGGCAGCGCGAGCAGATGGTAGCCGCGGTGCGCCAGCCAGGCCGGCAGCCCGCGAAGCTTGATGCCCTTGATGTTGGCCGCTCCGGTGGCCACGCCGAAGCTCGCGACCGTTCCGAGCGACGGATGCCGGTACTCCTCGAGCGGGCGACCACCGAGTTCGGCCACGATGTTGCGGGCCACCACCGGCCCCTGCCGCAGCGCGTTCTGAGCGTTGGGCGGGTAGTAGGCCGGCTGCTTCGCCGCGGTCAGGTCGGGGATCTGCGCGATGTCGCCGATGGCCCAGACCCCGTCGACGCGCGAGCCGTCGTCGCGCACCACCGCGAGCGTCGCATCCGCGATCACATGCCCCTTGGGTCCGCGGGGAAGGTCGGTGGCGTCCAGCACGGGGTTGGGCTGCACGCCGGCCGTCCAGACCAGGGTGTCGGCCTCGATCGACTCCCCCGTCGACAGCACCACCACCCCGTCGACGCAGGACTCGACCGTCGTCTTCAGCCGCACGTCGATGCCCCGGTCGCGAAGATGCTGCAACGACCAGGCCGAGAGCTCGGGGCCGACCTCCGGCGCGACGCGGTCGAGGGCTTCGATGAGGATCCACCGGAGTTCCGCGATGTCGAGCGACGGATACTCCCGGATGGCCAGGCGACTGAGCTTCTCGAGCTCGGAGAGGGCCTCGACGCCGGTGTAGCCGGCCCCGACGAAGAAGAACGTGAGCGCGCGGCGGCGCTCGCGCTCATCGGTGGTGTTCGCGGCGATCGACACCTGCTCGAGCACGTGGTTGTGCGCGAACACCGCTTCTTCGAGGGTCTTGAAGCCGATGCCGAACTCCTCGAGCCCGGGAGTCGGGAACACCCGGGTCACCGCCCCCATCGCGATGATCACGTGGTCGTAGGAGAGCTCGATGCTGCGGCCGTCGACGCGTGCGACGGTGGCTTTCTTCGCGGCCCGGTCGAGGCCGGTCACGGAACCCCGGATGACGCGGCAGCGTCGAAGCGTGCTCCGCAGCGGAATGGCCACGTCTGCCGGATGCACGTGCCCTCCGGCGACCTCGGGCAGCAGCGGCTGGTAGGTCGTGTAGGGACTCGGGTCGACCACGGTGATGGCGAGCGGTTGCGCGCCTTCCCGCTGCAGCGTCCGCGCCGCGTACAGACCTCCGTAGCCGCCGCCGAGGATCAGGATCTTCTGCGCTCTGAGTGCCATACGCCACACCGTACGCCGCCCGGCGCCCGGGCGCGCCCCGGGGCCCGGGGCCCGGGCTCCGGTCAGGCACCGGGCGAGCGCGGCTCAGGCCGTCAGCACGAGCGGACCATCGGCCGTGACCGCGACGGTGTGCTCGGAGTGTGCGGCTCGGCTGCCGTCGGCCGACCGCACCGTCCAGCCGTCGGGATCCATCAGGATGCGCGACGTGGTCTTCGCCCACCACGGCTCGAGGGCGAAGACGAGACCGGGCCGGATGCGATAGCCGCGGCCCGGGCGGCCGTCGTTGCCGATGAAGAGATCGCCGTGCATCGTGCGGCCGACGCCGTGGCCGCCGAACTCGAGGTTGACCGGGTAACCGTGCGCCGCCGCCACCGCGCCGATGGCCGCGGAGACGTCGCCGATGCGGTTGCCGGGCTGGGCCGCGGCGATTCCCGCGGCGAGGGCCTCTTCGGTGGAGCGGATGAGGGTGAGATCGGCCGGGTCGGCGCGGCCGACCACGACGGTGGTGGCGGCATCCGCGACCCATCCGTCGACCGAGGCGGCGAAGTCGAGACTCAGCAGGTCGCCGTCGCGCAGCCGGTAGTCGTGCGGCAGGCCGTGCTGGGCCGCGTCGTTGACCGAGAGGCAGATGACGTTGCGGAACGGGCCGTTGCCGAACGAGGGGGCGTAGTCCCAGTAGCACGAGACCGCACCCCGGCGGGCGATGGCGGCGCGCGCTTCGTGCTCGAGGTCGAGCAGGTTGGTGCCGACCCGGGCCCGTGCCGACAGTGCGGCGAGGGTGTCGCGCACGAAGGCACCGGCGGCGCGCATCTGCTCCATCTCGGCGGGGCTGTGCAATTCGATCATGGTGGTATGATAATACCGATTTCGGTATGAAAATACCGGTGGCCCCACCAGCAACAGACCGACCAGCAACGGCCTGACCGGCAACTGCCCGGCCAGCAACGGAGGATGCACGATGATGGTGCGAGCACCGCTCACCCCGGAACAGCTCGAGGCCGGGCGCCGACTGGGCGAGACCTTGCGGCGCGCCCGGCAGAGCCGGTCGCTGAACGAGGTGGCGGCCGAGGCGGGCATCTCTCCGGAGACCCTGCGCAAGATCGAGACCGGGCGGCTGCCGAGCCCGGCTTTCGGTGTGGTCGCCGCGCTCGGCCGTGCCCTCGGCCTGTCGCTCGACGATCTGGCGGCGGAGTGGGCCGGCGGCGCGGAGGCCGCTCGACGGAGCGCGTGACCGAGCCTGACGATCTGCCGCCGGTCGGTGGCGCATTCTGCGATCGGTCGTACGGTGCAAGCATGACCTCAGATCAGGAAACCCAGGACGAGCCCATCATGGCGGGCGCGACCGATGCCACCGAGCAGCAGAAGCACGACGGGCGCCAGGAGCAGATCGATGCCGACGCGCACCGCGACGCCGGGCTCGACGACAGCCTGCGCAGCGTGCGGGCCGTCGGTGAGAACCGATCGGGGTCAGGCGCCGACAACGAGTTCGCCGACGCCGACCACGAGAGCCACGAGAGCCACGCGAGCCACGAAGGAGCAGACCATGAGTGACCCCCGCCCCGAGCACACCCCCGAACCCGACGAGGTCGACCCGATCGAAGGCACCGAGCCCGACGGCACCCCGGTCGAGAATCCGTCCGGCTGAGTCCGGCTGAGTCCGGGAGGTCGGCGCCGTCAGGCCAGGTAGGCGAGCGCGCCGGCGATGAGATCGGCCACGGCGACGGGGTTCGACACCATCACCGAGTGCGAGGCATCCGGAACCTCGACGGTCTTCAGGGCGCCCGCGCGCTGAGCCATGAACCGCAGCGCCTCGACCGGGATGTTCTTGTCGGCCGTGCCGAAGACGAACCATGACGGCAGCGCCGACCACGCGGGCGTCTTGGCCGGCTGGGGTTCGGCCAACGCCTCATCGCGCACAGGTCGCTGGGTCGCGGCGGAGATCCGCGCCTCGGCGGGCGGCACGTCTGCGGCGAACTGACCGGGGTAGAGCTCGCGATCGACGATCAGGTCGTTGGTGCCGTCACCGAGCGGGATGCGCCGCACGGTCTCGCCGAGCGTGCTGCCGGGGAAGAGCGCGGTGAGTTGCAGGGAGGTCTCGCCGTGCTGCGGGGCGAAGGCGGCGACGTAGACGAGGCCGACGACGGAATTGGCGCCGGAGGCCGCCTCGGTGATGACCGCTCCCCCGTAGGAGTGCCCGACCAGGAGCACCGGCCCGCCGACGGCGGCGATCGCGCTGCGCACGTTGTCGGCATCGGTGGCCACGCTGCGGAGGGGGTTGGGGGTGGCGAAGGCGTCGACCCCGCGGCCGTGCAGGTTGGTGAGCACGGCGTTCCAGCTGGAGGATTCCGCGAAGGCTCCGTGCACGAGCACGACGGTGATGGATTCAGGCATGGACTCCCCTTCTCGCGAACGCGTCCGCCGGCCGGCGACCGGCGACGCTCTCTTCGACGCTACGGATGCTCGGCTCGGCGTGCGTGACCCTGGTGGTACCCCTGCGGCTCAGCCCGACGGCCGCGCGGTGGGATCCGGCGGCGTCGTGCCCGGCGCGCCGATCGACGCGGCGAGGTGCTGGAACACCACGGCCGTCAGGCTCTGCGGCGGCGCCGAGAGCACCGTCAGCAGATAGCCGGGCATGCTGCGCACGGCGAAGTTCTGCACCTCGATCTCGATGGTGCCGATGCCCTCGACCACCATGTGGATGTGGGCGTCTTCGGGCCCCGACACGTCGTAGCGGGCCCACATCGCGACGAAGTCGGGGTCGGCCGAGAGCTGGTCGACGATCTGCTTCAGGCGGGGAGAGAACGGATCGGCGTCGCGGCGGAGGCCGGCCACGGTCGACCGGGTCATCGGCTCCCACTCGACGAGCGTGGACTTCATGCGGTCGTTGAAGAGGTCGATCGCCACGTTGGAGCCGGCGGCGAGCCCGCCATGCCCGAAGACGGTCGCCAGGGGGTTGGCGGCGACGATGTCGCGGTTGCTGTCGGAGACGTAGGCCGGGGTGTGGGTCCACTGCGCCAGGATGCGCTCGATGCGCGCACTCGACTCGGCGTCGGGTGACCCGGCGCTCGGCAGGTCGCCGCTGGCCAGCCGGAACAGGTACTGGCGCGAGTCGGCGTCGAGGTGGAGGGCCCGGGCCAGGGCGTTCAGCACCTGGTCGGACGGCCGCGAGCTGCGCCCCTGCTCGAGCCGCAGGTAGTACTCGGGACTGATGCCCGCCAGGCGTGCGACCTCGTCACGGCGGAGACCCGGCACGCGCCGGCCCGGTTCACGCACCAGGCCCTCGTCTTCGGGTTGGCGCACCGCCCTCCGGGCTCGCAAGAAGTCGCCCAGGGCAACCGACTCCACCGACATCCGCTCGTCCTCCCGTCGCGGGGACCACCGCGTGCACCCACCGTACCGTTATTGAGCCGTCGCTCCACAATCCGCGCCGGATGTTGTGGGCTGGATCTCGCGCGCGTTCTTGCGCGCGATCCTTGCGCGCGTTGTGCGGCGGTTCTGCGGCGGCTCAGCAGCGGTTCTGCTGCCGGCAGACGTGACCGCGGGTTCGTCGTCACCGCCGTACGCTCGGCTGCATGGAGCTGATATTCGTGCACGGCGCCCTGGTGCGTGACGGACGGTGGTGGTGGCGACGCGCCGCCGACGAGATCGAGGAGCGCACCGGCATCCGCAGTCGCTCGGTGAAGCTGCCCTCGTGCGGTGAGACCACGCCTGAGGAGGTGTCGGGCGGGCTGGTCGCCGATGCGGCGGCGCTGCGGGCGGTGCTCGACGAGGTCGAGTCGCGCGCGGGTGCCGGTTCGGCCGTCGTCGTGGGGCACTCCTACGGGGGCACGGTCATCGCCGAGGCGGGCCGTCACCCGGCGGTGGCGCACCTGCTGTTCGTGTCGTCGTATCTGCCCGCCGTGGGATCGTCGCAGGCCGCGATCATGAGCGCCGAGACCGACCCGGTGGCGATCGGCGACAACGGTGACGGCACGCTCGGCGTGGTCGGCTACGACGCGGGGTCGTTCGGGGCGCGGTTCCTGCAGGACACGGATGCCGCCACGCAGCAGACGGCCTGGGAGCGCGTCACCGCGCAATCGGCCGCCGCCTTCGTGACGCCGACCACCGCGGCCGGGTGGCAAGGCGTCGATTCGACCTACCTCGTCTGCTCCGACGACCGCAGCACGTCGGTCGAGCTGCAGCGCGTGCACGCCGCACGGGCGACGCGTGCGGTGGAGGTGCCGACGGGGCACCATCCGTTCCTCAGCCGGCCCGATCTCGTGGCCGAGCAGGTGGAGCGGCTCGTCCGGGTGTGAGCGGAGCGGGGCCAGCCCTTCGGGGTGAGTCGAGCCAGGCCGAGCACCCGTCGGGCTGAGCACCCGTCGGGCTGAGCACCCGTCGGGCTGAGCGCTGTCAGGGTGCGCGGCAGTCGGGCTTAGATGGACACATGAGAGCGATCGTGTTTTCCGACAACGGCGCGTCCGACGTCTTGCGGCTCGAGGAGCGGCCGATTCCCGAACCGGGGGCCGGCGAGGTGAGGGTGCGGATCGCCGTGTCGGCGGTCAACCCCACCGACTGGAAGAACCGGGCCGGCGGCACCGGCGCCCCGATCCGGCACGAGCAGGGCACCGATCAAGACGGAGCCGGCGTGATCGACGCCGTCGGGCCGGGTGTCACCGATCTCGCCCCGGGCGACCGGGTGTGGCTCTTCCTCACCGCCTACCAGCAGCCCGGCGGCACAGCCCAGGAGTACACGGTGACGTCGGCCGAACGGGTGGCGAAGCTGCCCGACGGCGTCTCCTTCGACATCGGAGCATCTCTCGGCGTGCCGGCCATGACCGCGCACCGTGCTCTGACCGTGCACGAGGGCGGCCCCGCGCGGCTCGCACCCGACGCCCTCGCCGGGCGAACGGTATTGGTGGCCGGCGGTGCCGGCGCGGTCGGGCACGCCGCCATCCAGCTCGCCCACTGGGCGGGAGCCACGGTGGTCACGACGGTGTCGTCCGACGCGAAGGCCGCCCTCGCGACATCCGCCGGCGCCGACGTCGTGGTGAACTACCGCGACGACGATGCCGTCGCACGCATCCGGTCGGCCGCTCCCGACGGCATCGACCTGGTGGTGGAGGTCTCCCCCGCGAAGAACGCCGAGCTCAACGCGGCCGTGCTCGCCAACCACGGGAGCATCGCCGTCTACGCCAACGACGGCGGCGACCGCATGACGCTCGACGTGCGGCGACACTTCGCCCTGAACGTGCGCTACCAGTTCCTGCTGCTCTACACCGTCGGGCCCGAGGCGCTCGCCGCGGCGGCCGCCGACATCACCGCCGCGCTCGCCGACGGCGCACTGCCGGTGGGCGAGGAGGCCGGGCTGCCGATCACCCGGTTCCCGCTCGACCAGACCGCGGCGGCGCACGACGCCGTCGAGAACGGTGTGGTCGGAAAGGTACTCATCGACGTCGCCGCCGTGTGACGCCGGCGCGGCGCACTGCCCCCGGTCAGTGCCGCCGATCACTGCGCCGTGCGCGCGCACACCTCGGCCCAGGGCGTGGGCTCCAGCGAGAAGTGCGCCCGTGCGGCGGAGTCGTCGAGCACGTAGGGGCGCGTCCACTGGTAGGCCAGCTGCCCGAGTTCGCGCAGCATCGGCGAGCCCAGGGCGCCGAGGCGCACGACGACGGCGGGGATGCGGCTGACCGGCACCGGCGGGAACCCGGCCGCGGCGAGCACGTCGCCGAGCGCCTGGCGCTGTGTGCGCGGCGGGTTCGACGGCACGTTCCAGACCCGGCCGTGCGCCGATTCGTCGGCGGCGGCCGCGATCAGCAGTCGTGCGACATCCTGAACGTCGGTGAAGGTGTGCGGCTGATCGGGATCGCCGAGCACCCAGGCCCGCTTGCCCTGCCGTGCGGCGGGAAGTTGCCGGCTGATGTGCCCGTTCGCTCCGACACCGGGGCCCATGTAGTCGCTCCCCCGCACCTCGACCGCCCGCACCTCCCCCGCGTCGTGCGCCGCCCGGGCGTCGGCCCAGAGCCGCGCGCGCAGGATGCCTTTGTGGTCGGTGGCGGCATCCGGCAGCGCCTCGGTCATCGGCACGTCGACCGGCCCGTAGGGGTAGAGATTGCCGGTGATGGCGTAGGTCGCGCCCGAGCGGCGCGCGGCCTCGAGCAGCGCGGCGGCCAGGGGCGGCCAGGTGGCCTCCCACTGGGTGTAGTCGCCCGGGTTCGCGCAGTTGTAGAGCACGGATGCCCCGGCGGCGGCCGCGGCGAGGGCCGTCGCGTCGCGCGCATCGGCGCGCACGCTCGACACTCCCGCGATGCCGAGGTCGGTGCCGGAGCGGGTGACGACCACGACCTCCGATCCGCGATCGGCGAGCTGGGCGGCGACGTGGCGGCCGACAGGGCCGGCTCCGACGATGACGTGGCGGTCGGTCATGGGTTCTCCTGAGTCGGTAGGGACGGAACGAGAGCAGTGCTCTCTCTTTCAGTGTCGCAGGCGCATCGTGCGAAGGCAAGAGCAGTGCTCTCGTTTGTTGCGGATGCTCTCGCAAGACGGCACAGTGGGGGGATGCAGCTTCCGAAGGCGCGCACCGCTCGCGCTCTGGCTCGCGACCAGATCACCGCCGACATTCTCGCCGCCGCCCGCCGCCGCCTGGCCGACGAAGGGCCGGCGGAGCTCTCGCTGCGCGCGGTGGCCCGGGACGTCGGCATGGTCTCGTCGGCCGTCTACCGCTACTTCGCGAGTCGCGACGACCTTCTGACGGCCTTGCTCGTGCTGGCCTACGACGACCTGGGGTCGGCGGCCGAAGAAGGGGATGCCGCGGTCAGCGACCGCGACGACTTCTGGGCGCGCTGGTCGGCGGCGCTGCGGGCCATCCGGCGCTGGGCGGTGGCGAACCCGGGCGACTACGCGCTGCTCTACGGGTCGCCGGTGCCGGGGTATGCCGCGCCGCAGACCACCATCGAGCCGGCCGTGCGGGTCATCCTCGTCATTCTCGGGGTCGTCACCGACGCCCACCGCGCGGGCGCGATCGCCGGGGCGGGCACGTCGGCCACCATGGAGTCGGACGCGCCCGGGGCCGAGGGGCTGGCGGCATCCGTCGCCGAGGCGATCGACTTCGTGCGCGCGCGGGGCCTTCTCGAGGGCGAAAGCGACGTGCCCGTCGAGCTCGTCGTGCGCACCCTCATGGCGTGGACGACGGTGTTCGGCACGGTGTCGTTCGAACTGTTCGGGCACCTGGTCGGGTCGGTCAGCGACCTCGACCGCTACTTCGACGCCGTCATCGAGAGACTCGGCCGCGACCTCGGGCTCGTGGCACCCCACGGCCGCTGACGCGCCACTATTCTGGACCAGCGGCCAGGGGGGCCGAAGCGCGGGGCCGAAACGGGGGGCTGGCACATGGTGGTACTCACTCGGCAGGCGACGGATGCGCGAACGCGCGTCGCGCGCATCTGGTTCGGTGGCATCGCGGTTGTGGTGGGGGTCGCGCTCGTCATCCAGCTGGTGCTCGTGTTCACCGGCGGGCAAGACGTGAACTCGTTCCAGCCCACGAATGACCAGAGCCTCGGCGAGAAGCTCGTCAACCTGTTCAGCTACTTCACCATTCAGAGCAACCTGTTCGTGCTCGGCACGTCGATCGCGCTGGCGCTCAGCATCCACCGCGACAGCCGGCTCTGGCGGGTGCTGCGGCTCGACGCCATGCTCGGCATCATCATCACCGGGCTGGTCTACGACTTCGTGCTGGCCGGTCTCGTGCACCCCACCGGGTGGGCGCTCGCCGCCACCATCGGCTTCCACTACATCTCGCCGTGGGCGACCCTGCTGGGCTGGCTCGTGTTCGGTCCCCGGCCACGCATGGGGTGGCGGGTGATGGCGCTGGCCTTCATCTGGCCGGTCGCCTGGCTCGTCTACACCTTCGTGCGCGGCGCTCTCACGGGCTGGTATCCCTACCCGTTCCTCGACGTCGACCTCATCGGCCTCGGCGACTCGTTGCGCAACTCCGCCGTCATCCTCGTCATCGCGGTCGGCATCGCGGCCCTGCTGACGCTGCTCGACAAACGGATGCCCGCGCTCGTGCAGGAGAGCCGCTAGAGTCTGTGTGAAAACGGCCCGACCACTCGTCGCGGCCGATCGAATGCCCAGGGGGGACGAAGAAAGATGACTGGATACGCGCCAACAGGAGCGACGGCTGCGCCGCTCGACGCGCCCTATTACAACGCGCCGTTCGGAGCCGCGGTCGCGCGGTTCTGGCAGAAGTACGCCACCTTCAGCGGGCGCGCCAGCCGCAGCGAGTACTGGTGGTGGTACCTGGTGGCGTTCGTGGTCAATGGCGTGTTCAACGTGCTGTCGTACACCCTTGGCGGCTACGGCATCCAGATGGACCAGACCTACGCGCCGCCGAGCGCCGGCGCCATCGTGATCTTCTCGATCTGGGGGCTCTGGGCGCTCGCGACCATCATCCCGACCCTCGCCCTTCTCGCGCGCCGACTGCACGACGGCAACTTCAGTGCCGGCTGGATCTTCATCGGCCTCGTGCCGTTCTTCGGCGGCATCGTGCTGCTGGTGATGACGCTGCTGCCGCCGAACCCCGCGGGGCAGCGCTTCGATCGCTGATGCAGCCGGCGCTGAGCCGGCGCTGATACATCCGGCGCTGAGGAACCGGCGCTGAGGCAGCCCGCTTGACTTCAAGCGCTTGAGGTGTGGTGGTGTTGAGGCATGACCACCACAGCCTCAGCGCTCACCATCCACGACGCCTCCCGGCGCAGCGGCCTCAGCGAACCGACACTGCGCTACTACGAGCAAGTCGGGCTCATCGGCCCGATCGCCCGCGACCCGCACAGCGGCCACCGCCGCTACGGCGAGACCGATCTCGACACCATCCAGGCGCTCGCCTGCCTGCGGGCGATGGGTGTCGGCATCGACGACATGCGCACCTACCAGGCCAACCGGGCGCGCGGTCGCGCGGCCGCGGGCGAGCAGCGCGACCTGCTGCTTCGGCACGCGGAGCGCGTGCAGCGCGAGATCGCCACCCTCGAGGTGCACCTCGACTACCTGCGGTCGAAGGCGGAACTCTGGAACACCCGAGACCTCGCGGATGCCGCGGCCGAAGCGGAGGCGCATCGCGCGGTCGAAGCGATCCTCCCGCGGTTGCAGGAGGTGCTGTGATGGGCACCGTTCTCGTCACCGGCGCCTCCGGCTACCTCGCCACACGCCTCATCGCCGATCTGCTGCTCGCGGGCACCGGGGTGCGCGGCACCGTCAGGTCACTCGACTCCGAACCCGAGGTGCGGGCGGCGGTTCGCCGCGGCGGCGCTGACGACAGCGGCCTCGAGCTCGTGACCGCCGGGCTGCTCGACGACGCCGGCTGGGCCGAGGCGGCCGCCGGTGTCGACGGCGTCTATCACGTGGCGTCGCCGATGATCCAGACCGCCGATCCCGACGACGTGGTGCCACCCGCCCGCGACGGCACGTTGCGGGTGCTGCGGGCCGCTCGCGCGGCATCCGTTCCCCGGGTGGTGCTCACGTCGTCGTTCGCCGCCGTGGGCTACGGCCCCAAGCCGGTGCGCGACTACGACGAGACCGATTGGACCGACCCCGCCACCCCCGGCCTCCCGGCCTACCCGCTGTCGAAGGCGGTCGCCGAGCGCGCGGCCTGGGACTTCATCGAGCGCGAGGGCGCCGGCACCGAGCTCGTGGCGGTCAACCCGACCTGGATCGCCGGCCCCACCCTCACCACCACCGCCCGATCGTCGTTGCAGCTGTTCACGGCGATGCTCGACGGCACCATGCCCGCCGTGCCGCGCCAGCGCTTGGCATCGCCGACGTGCGCGACGTGGCCGCTCTGCACATCGCCGCGATGACGACTCCGGATGCCGCGGGCAAGCGCTACCTGGCCCTCGCCGACGGGCCCACGATGACGTTCCTCGAGGTCGCGACCGTGCTGCGCGACCGCCTGGGGCCGCTCGCGTCGCACGTGCCGACGCAGGAGGTGCCGGGCGACGAGCCCGCACCGCTCGTCATCCACAACGATCGCGCCAAGCGCGAACTCGGCTTCCGCCCGCGCCCCGCCGTCGACACCATCGTCGAAACCGCCGAGAGCTTGCGCGACCTCGGCCTGCTCGCCGCCGGGTAGATAGGAGCGGAGGCCGGTTGGCTGGTCGCCGCCCGGTTGCGGGAGCGCAGGCCGGCCGGCGGGCCGCTCACCGGGGTGATGCGTCGCCGCTCGCGCTCGTCTCTGCCACAGCGTCTATCGCCTCGCGCGACGAGAATCCCTCGGCCTGCAGTCGTGTGACGAGAAGGTGCTCGGCTCGCTGCTGGGCGCGGCGGCGAGCCGGCCAGCGGGTCGCTCCGCGGGACATCGCGATCAGCCGAGCGAACCGGATGACGAGAAGAATTGCGATCGCAGCGGCAGCGATGCACAGCACGAGGATGAAAGCCGCGGCGAATTGCTGGATGAGTTGCAGGTGGATCACCTCCGAGTGATGGTCGCCGTCACAGCCTAGCCACGGCAGTGAGCTTTCGTCACCTTGGCGGGTCGAGCGCGGCCTTCGTGTCAGTGCGAGCGTCGCAGCCGGGCGGCGGGCGTGGCAGGATTTCGGCATGGAGCATGTGCTGGGAATCGGCGGATATTTCGTGCGGGCGAGCGACCCTGAGGCGTTGGGCGCCTGGTATCGCGACTGCCTGGGGCTGGACGCCGACGAGATGGGGCTGTGGCAGCAGAGCGCCGGGCCCACGGTGTTCGCGGCGTTCGAGGCCTCGACCGACTACTTCGGGTCGCGCGACCAGCAGACCATGCTGAACTTTCGCGTGCGCGACCTCGACGCCATGATCGCGCAGCTGCGTGCCGCCGGCGCGACCGTCGCCGACGAGACGCAGGACATGGCGGGCGTCGGGCGTTTCGGATGGGTCACCGACCCGGAGGGCAATCGCGTCGAACTCTGGCAACCCGCCTAGCGGGCCCTCGCGCGGGCACCGACGGGCGGGCCCGGCGCGGTAGGCGTGCCGGGCAGCTCTGGCGGGTAGGCGCGGCGGGGCAGCTTGGCCGGTCACCCGCCACTCACCCGGCCGGGCGCGAGAACAGGTTCACGAGGTTGCCGTCGGGGTCTCGGAACAGCGTCGAACGGTTGCCCCAGGGCATCGTGGTGGGCTCGAGCACGATGTCGTCGAGGGTGCTGCACAGACGCGCGAACTCGGCATCCACGTCGTCGACGAGGAATTCGATGATGATCGAGTCGTTGCTCGCCGGCTTCGGCGCCTGCGCCCCGAGCATGGCCACGGTCGCCGTGCTGCCGATGGCGAGCGAACCCGCGTCGGTGCGGAACTCGGCGAACACCGGCGCAGGCCGAACCGCGGGCGTGCCCGTGACGCGTTCGTAGAAGTCGGCGAGCCGATCGACGTCGTCGGTGACGATGCGGATGGAGGCGAATTGCATGGTGATCCCTTCCGGCGGGCCGAGGTGGACCGTCGCCTCGATTGTGCGCCGAACCCACGACATCGGCTCGATCCCGCGCAGAACCGGGCCAGAACGGCCCCTGCACGAGGCCAGATCCAGGCCAGAACGAGCCCAGAACGGGCCGAACTCTAGGGCATTCCCGACGCCCTTCGCCAGTCCACTTTCGGGCTTGGCGCGACGGCCCACGGCACCCCTATGCTGTCCCCCGTGAGACGTCTGCCCGTGCTTCTGACCGTGCCCGCCCTCGTCATCGCCGCTCTGGCGATCGCCCCGTCGGCCGCATCCGCGGCACCCGCGGCACCCGCGGCATCCGCGACCACCGCTGCGGCGGCATCCGGATCGCTCGCCGCCGCCGACGCCTGCGCCCCGGCCCCGGCCACGGCGGTCGTGGGCAAGCTCGCGATCGACACCATCCACGAGAGCGGCCTCACCGGCTCCGGCCTCACCATCGGCGTCATCTCGTCGTCGTACGACAACCCGACGCCCGGCACGACGCTGCCGACCGACGCGGCCGACGACGTCGCATCCGGCGCGCTTCCGGGCGTGGGCAACCCGTGCGGCCGCACCCAGCCAGTGCGCGTGCTGCACGACGACGTGCCGAGCGACGACGAGGGCCGCGCGATGCTGCAGATCGTGCACGCCATCGCCCCGGCCGCCGATCTCGTGTTCACCACCGGCGCGAGCGACGACGTGACCTTCGCCGACGACGACCTCGCCCTGGCGTCCGCGATCGACGACATGATCGCCGCCGGGGTCGACGTGATCGTCGACGACATGATGGCGCCCGCCGACCTCGCCTACGCCCCCGGATTCGCGGCCGCCGCCGCCGAGCGCGCCACCGACGCCGGCATCATCTACTCCGTTGCCGCCGGCAACCTCAACCACGTCGGCGCGGAGTCGATCGACGGCGTTCCGCTCGACAGCGCGGGCTACAGCATCGGCAGCTGGCAGACCAGCGCCTTCCGCGGCACCGAATGCCCCGAAGCCGTGCGCGCCGAGAAACCGGATGCCGCCCTCGAATGCCTCGACTTCGACCCCTCGTCGGGCGCCGACCCCACCGACGAGTTCACCCTCTACGCCGAGCAGGGCGTCACCGATCCGTCGGAGCTCGCCATCCTGCAGTGGTCCGACGCCCCCTACGCCGTGCAGTCGACGCTGTTCGCGGCGTTCCTCGACGACACCGGAGCCGTGACCGACACGGTCGAGCTCGACGACCAGTCGGCGGGCCTCCCCGTGGCGGGCAGCTCGGTGTTCGGCGACATCCCGATCGCCACCACCGTGACCCGATCGCTGGTGATCGCCCGTGAGGTCACCGACACGGTCGACCCGCTGGCACCTTCCGCCCCTGCCGCCCCTCTCGCCGTGCGATTCGCCTTCTTCGACGACGACCTGCCGCGCACCGTGCAGGGGGCGGAGCACTACGAATCGACCGTGACCGACACGGGCGACGGGGCCGGCGGCACGGCGACCGACGCTGTGACCGACACGGTCGGCTCGATGCTCGTCGGCCGGGCCGCGAACCCGAGCGCCGTCACCGTGGCCGCGTCGTCGTTCTTCACGCCCACCGAGCTCGAGTCGTACAGCGCAGGCGGGCCGCAGGTGCGCTACTTCGACGCCGTGACCGCCGTGGGCACGGCACCGGCGCGGCTCGACGTGGCCGAGGTGCGCGAGGGACCGACGGTCACCGGGCTAGACGACCTGCCGACCACGTTCTTCGGCGACCTGATCGACGGCTACTACCTCTACCCGGGCACCTCGGCGGCGACGCCGGTCGTGGGAACGGTGCTGGCGCTCGGCCGCCAGGCAGCGCCGCACGCCACCCTCGACGAGCTGACGGATGCCCTGGCCGCGACGGCGACACCCCTCACCTTCACCTGGAACGGCACCACCCCCGCCCAGACGAGCGGCGCCGGGCTCATCGACCCGGTCGCGTTCATCGCCGCGGTGCGGGAGCAACCAGCCCCGGCACCGACACCGAAACCGGCAGCGTCGGGCGCGGTTCCTGCCGAGCTCGCGGCCACCGGCTCCGGCCCGTCGAGCGGCCTCGGGCTCTGGGGCGGTGCCGGCCTCGTCGTGCTCGGGCTCGCGGTGGCGACGCTCGCGGGGCTGCGCCGCACCCGCACCCACACCCGCACCTCGGCCTGACCGCGTAGCTGGCGGCCGGCAGCCCGGTCGGCGAGGATGGTCGACGTGAGCGATCATCCCTCTGACGAGACAGCGGCCGAGACCACGCCGGAGCGCTGGACCGAAGCGACGGTCTACCCCGACATGTGGGTCGATCCGGAGGCCGATCCGCGCAACGTCGGCGGCAGCAGCCCCGAGGGCGAGCTCGCGACGCTGACCGACTTCCTCACCGACTACCGGCTGACCCTGCGCATGAAATGCGACGGCCTCGACGCCGAACAGCTCGCCCGCCGGTCGGTGCCGCCCTCGACGATGTCGCTGCTCGGCCTGCTGCGGCACCTGGCCGAGGTGGAACGCGACTGGCAGAACTGGATCACCACCGGTGACCCCGCTCCCCGCCTCTACGGACCGAAGGACTCCGACTTCGACGGCGCGGTGGCGGATGCCGCGGTGGTCGCCGCCGCCTATACCGATCTGGCCCGCGAGCAGGCCGCCACCGACGCGCTCCTGGCCGGGCACGACGACCTCGGAGAACGCCTGGGCCGCCAGCAGATCCCGGTGCGAGAGTTGCTCGTGCACCGCATCGAGGAGTACGCCCGCCACTCGGGCCACGCCGACCTGCTGCGCGAACGCATCGACGGCCGCACCGGACAGTGAGCCCAGGGCAGTGAGCCCAGGGCAGTGAGCACAGGCCAGTGAGCACCGGGCGGAGAACACAGCGCAGTGGGCATCGCCGCGACGCTCAGCGCAGCACGTCGGGCAGGCAGCGGGTCACGGCCGAGACGGGCACGCCGAGGCAGCTCGCGATGTCGTCGTCGCTCATGCGTTTCGAACGCAGCAGCCGCACGGCGGCGCGCCGGCACATCTCGGCGGCCTTGGGCAGGTGCCCCGCCCCGAGCGCCCGGGCCTCGTCGACGTAGCGCTGCACCGAGGGCGGCAGCAGCAGCCGCAGTTCCGGCGACGGTGCGCCACCGGCCGAGTCCCGGCCCGCTGAATCACCGGTCCACAGGTTGGCCCGCACCTCGGCGAGCGAGCGCATGCCGGTCGCGAGAGAACGCTCACCGCCCCGCACATACCAGGAACCACGCCGCCACTCCACGACGATCTCGTCGGTCGCTTCGCTCTCGCGCTTCGGTTGTATCACCCATCTCTCCTTCGACTCGCGCCGTCGGCCGGCGTCACGGGGGACTCCACAGGCTAGGTGTCCGCGCCGTCACGACCGCCCTCGGCGGCGTGATGGCCGGACGGCGAACGCACAGCTGACCGAAAAACGAACGGCGCGCGGAATGCTCTACTGTGGCAGCACGCGGTGTCGCGGTGGCGCCTGCGACGTCAGCGATGCGATGGGAGGCAGCGCGATGACGACCACGTCACGACGAGTCGAGTTCGAGACCGACGACCGGGATGCCGCGGCCGACGCGATCGAGGACGCCTTCGGATTCCGGGCCCGCTTCACCGGTCGCGAGCTCGGTTTCCGGCAGCAGAGCATCTTCGGCGCCGACGTGTCGTTCACCGAACTGCGGTTCGGGGGCAGACTCCGCACCGACGTCGACCCGAACCCCAGCGTGGTCGTGAGTGAGATCCCCCGAGGTCGCTACGTCGTTCGCCGCGACGGCCAGACGGTCGATCTGTCGCACGGCGGTCTGTTCCTGCTGCCGACCCGTACCGACATGCGGGTCGAGCTCGACCACACCGTGATACGCACCTACAACCTCGGTTCGGTCGAGCAGTTGCGCCGCGCCGTGGCGCAGGCGTCACCGACCGGGCCGGAGCTCGACCTGACCCGCTTGAGCCCGGTGTCGCCGAGCGCCGAGCGCTACCTGCGCGACTCGCTCGCGCTCTACCGCCGTCACTTCTTGGGCGACGCGACCGTCGGCACCGGTTTGGCGGCCGCGGAGGCCCACCGGCACCTGCTCTGCACCGCCGCCTCGGTGTTCGGGCTTCTGTCGCCGGCGAGGAAGGCGGCCACCGACAGCGTCGTCGTGCGGCAGGCACGCGCTCACGTCGCCGAGCACCTCGGCGAGCCGCTGACGGTCGACGACCTGGCCGTCGCCGCGCACTGCGGCGTGCGGGCCTTGCAGATCGCGTTCCGTCGCGAACTCGGGCAGACGCCGATGGAGTTCGTGCGAGAGGCCCGGCTCGCCGCGGCCCACGCCGACCTGAAGGCGACGGCCGACAGCCTCGGAGCGCCGGCGACGGTGTCGGCCGTCGCGCTGCGGTGGGGCTTCGTCAACGCCGGGCGGTTCAGCCACTCCTACCGTCGCCGCTTCGGCGAATACCCGAGCGACACCCTGCGCCGACGCTAGAGCCGGGACCGGCCCGTTCGACTGGCCGCCCCGGCGCGCGAGTGCGGGCAGGTCGGCTTGGGCCCTTCTGCCGGGGCCGCTACTGTGCCGGGTCGGCGGCGGCGCGTCTCACCAAGGCCGCGATCTCGGCCGCGGTCTCATCGGTGAGGTGGTCGAGGGCATACGACGACGGCCAGAGTCCGCTCTCGTCGTCGAGCTGCGCGTCGACGCCGAAGCCGAGGGTCGAGTAGCGCAGCTTGTCGTCGATACCGCTCCGGAAGAACACCACGATCTTGCCACCCTTGGCCCAACCCGGCTGGCCGTAGTAGAGCTTCGGCGCGAGCTCGGGCGCGGCATCCGTGACGATGGTGTGCAGGCGCTCGGCCATGGCTTTGTCGGGCTGCTGCATCTCGGCGATCTTGGCCTCGACGGCAGCCGCATCGGCGGCGGCCTTCTCGGCTGCACTCGCTCGCCGGGCCTCCGCCTTGAGTTCGGCTGCTCGCGCTTTCATGGCCGCACGCTCTTCGGCCGAGAAGGACGCGGAGTCCTTTCCGCCGGCCCCGGCCTTCGCCCCTGCTGCCGCGTTCATCACGTCTCCTCTGGTGTCTCGTCGTGGCTGTCTCGTCGCGGCTGTCTCGTCGACTGTTCCGCTGTTCACGGTAGCGCCAGCATACGAAGACCGCTTCTCCGTTCCTGCTCGAAACTAGGGTGAGATGGCCCTAGCACCCCAAGAGAACGTCGACGACCCCGAAGGAAGAGACACGATGATGCCCACCACGATCGCCGTCGCCGGAGGAACCGGTGCCGTCGGCCACCACGTCGTCGACATCGCCCGCGAACGAGGTCACGAGGTGGTGGTGCTCGCGCGCGCCGCGGGCGTCGACCTCACGAGCGGCCGGGGCCTGGCCGAGCGGCTCGAGGGCGTCGCCACCGTCGTCGACGTCACCTCCGTCTCGACCCAGGCGGATGCCGCCTCCCGCCGGTTCTTCGGCGCCGTCACCCAGAACCTGCTCGACGCCGAGGTCGCCTGCGGCGTCGATCACCACCTGGTGCTCTCGATCGTCGGCAGCGACCTGGCGCCGTTCGGCTACTACGCCGGCAAGGCCCTGCAGGAAGAACGGGTGAGTGCCGGCCCGGTGCCCTGGACGATCCTGCGCACCACCCAGTTCCACGAGTTCGCCGCACAGATCTACGGCCGCGTCCGGCTCGGCCCGATCTCGATCGTGCCGTCGATGATCTCGCAGCCCGTGGCGGCGATCGAGGTCGCGCGGCGACTGGTCGACCTGGCAGAGATCGGCCCGCAGGGCCGCGTCGCCGATCTCGCCGGGCCGGAGCGACTGCGGATGGCGGACATGGTGCGCGCCTATGCGGCGGCGATCGGCCGCAGAGGGCCCATCCTCGAGGTGCCGCTGCCGGGCAAATTCGGCACGGCGCTTCGGAACGGCACCCTCACAGCCGCACCGGCGGCCGACCTCGGCTCCGAGACGTTCGGTGAGTGGGTCGGCGACATCCGTCGTCACCGGGCGGAGACCGCCGGGTGATCACCCGCGCCGCAGCCGCGTCGCACCATCCGCCCAGCATCACGCGCGCCGCATCAGCCGCGCCGCGAATTACCCGCGCAGGATCGACGCCATCTTCTTGCCGCGGGCGACCTCGTCGACGAGCTTGTCCATGTAGCGGATCTTCTGCATCAGAGGGTCGTCGATCTGCTCGACCCGGATTCCGCAGATCACGCCCGTGATGAGCGCGGCGTTCGGATTGAACGAGGGAGCGTCGGCGAAGAAGGTCTTGAGGTCGACCTCGTCGTCGATCACGCGCTGGAGCTGCGCGTCGTCGTAGCCGGTGAGCCAGCAGATGACCTGATCGACCTCGGCGCGGCTGTGTTCCTTGCGCTCGGCCTTGGCCACGTAGTGCGGGTAGATGCTCGCGAACGGGGTGCCGAAGATGCGGTGTTCTGTCATGGTCAGCCTCCCGGGCGTGATTGCTCGCCACCAGAATAGTCGGGCTTGACAGTTAGATCTCTAACAGTTAGGGTTCTGATCATGGATGAACGCGAGCTGCCCCTCACCACCAGCCTCGAACTCGTGCGCTGGATCGGCTGGGCGCAGCGCAGGGCCGGTGAGGACTGGATCCGTGAACGCGAACTCAGTCACGAGCAGGCCTTCGTGCTCGGCTACCTGGTGAAGAACCCGGGCGCCATCCAGCGCGACATCGCCGAGGTGAGCCGCACGAGCGCCGCGAGCGTGTCGAGCCTGTTGCAAGGGCTCGAACGACGCGAGCTCGTGCAGCGACGCACCGAACCGGGCAACGAACGCACGAAACGCGTGTTCGCCACCCCCGCGGGCGAGCAGCTCATCGCGGGCTTCGAGACGGCCATGAACGCCGCCGACGAGACGATCCTCGCCCCGCTCGACGAGGCCGAACGCGCCGCGTTGCAAGCCCTGCTCGTGAAGATAACCGCCGCACTCCCCCGACCCAGTCGGTAGCGGCTCCCCCGCCCCTGATCTCATGGCACTGATCTCAGGGCACTGATCTCAGGGCACTGATCTCAGGGCACTCATCTCAGGGCGCTGAATCGGGCCGCCCCCTCTGGCCCGCCGCTCGTAACACCCTCTGCACGCCGGCACCCGCCGTCGTGCGCTCGACCCTGGCCGGAAAGGAGCAGTCATGAGCACCACGAACCTCTCGACACCCGCAGAACCTACCGATACAACACCGCCCGAACCGGCCACACCCGCGAAGGGCTCCGACCGCTGGTATCTCTCGGCCGCCCCGATCCTGCGCGCCCTGGTGCACCTCTGCGTGCCGATGGCCGCCGCCATGATCGTCGGCGCCGTCTACAACCTGATCAACGCGGGCTTCATCGGCTCGGTGCACGACGCCACACTCCTCGCCGCCATCACGTTCGGCACCCCCCTGCTCGGGCTCGTCATGGCGGTCGGCGGCGTGTTCGGCGTGGGCGGCGGCGCACTCATCTCGCGCCTGCTCGGCGCCGCCGAACACGAACCCGAGAAGGCCGGCCAGATCAAACGCGTGTCGTCGTTCGCGTTCTGGGGCGCCGTCGTCGCCGGAGCCGTGCTCGGCGGCATCGGCTTGCTGCTCGTGCATCCGCTGGTCTCCCTGCTCGGTGCGGATGCCGTGGCCGTGCCCGCGACCAGCGCCTACGTCTCCGTCATGCTCGCGTTCGTTCCCGTGCTCGCCGCCGCCTTCTGCCTCGAGCAGATCGTGCGGGCTGAAGGGGCGGCACGCCAGGTTATGGTCGCCCTCATCGGATCGGCCGTGGCCAACGTCGTGCTCGACGCGCTGTTCATCCTGGTGCTGCACTGGGGTGTCGCCGGCGCGGCTCTCGCGATGGGGCTCGCCAACCTGGGCGTCGTGGTCTATTTCGTGGTGTGGCTCCAGCGCCACAGCGAGCACGTGAGCCTGGCTCCACGCTGGTTCACCCTCTCGCCAGCGGTGCTGAAGCCCGTCTTCGGGGTCGGCGCGGGCGAGTTGCTGCAGGCATCCTTCTTGATCGTCACCTCCCTGGTGCTCAACAACCTCGCCGCGGCCTACGGAGACAGCGCTCTGGCGGCGATGGGCGTGGCCGTGCGCATCGCGCAGGTGCCGGAGTTCCTGGTGATGGGCGTCACCCTCGGGGTTCTGCCCCTGCTGGCCTATTCGTTCGGCAAGGGCGATCGCGCCCGGCTGATGTCGGCCCTGCGGGTCTCGGCCCTCGTTGTCGGCGGCATCGTGCTGCTCTCGGCGGGCGGCGTGTTCGCCTTCCGCGACCAGGTGTTCTCGGCGTTCGTCTCCGATCCGTCGGTGCTCGCCATCGGCGTCACCATCCTCACCGCGCAGCTCGTGGCGATGATCGTCAACGGGTTCACGGGGCTGCTCACCTCGCTCTTCCAGGCCACGGGTCTCGCCACGGCCGCCATCGTGATGTCGATGGCCCAGGGCGTGCTCTTCGTGCCGATCGTGCTGCTCGGCGACCTCTGGTTCGGCCTGCCCGGCATCATCTGGTCGCTCACGGTCAGCGAAGGCATAGTCTTCGTCGTCGGGGTGGCGATCTGGTTGCTCTCGCGACGCGCGATCGATCGCGGTCTCGCCGAGTCGCGCTGATTACTGCCAGGGTGGAGCCGTGACTGAACTCCTCGTCGTGATCGTGACCGGGTTCCTGGTGATCGCCGCCGCGACCGTCGTCGGCCCCCGCCTCGGCATCGCGTCTCCGCTCGTGCTCGTGGCGATCGGCGTGGCCGCGAGCTTCCTGCCCGTTTTCTCGTCGGTGCACATCGAACCCGAGTGGATTCTCGCCGGCATCCTGCCGCCTCTGCTCTACTCGTCGGCGGTGTCGATGCCGGCCATGAACTTCCGGCGCGAGTTCGGGGCGATCAGCGGGTTGTCGGTCGTGCTCGTGATCGCCTCGGCGCTCGTGCTCGGGGTGTTCTTCATGCTCGTCATCCCGGGCCTCGGCTTCGCCTGGGGAGTGGCCCTCGGCGCGATCGTGAGCCCCACGGATGCCGTCGCGACATCCATCATCAAGCGAACCTCGGTCTCGAAACGCGTCGTCGCCATCCTCGACGGCGAGAGCCTGCTCAACGACGCCACCGCGCTCGTGCTGCTGCGCACCGCGATCGTGGCGACCGCGGCGTCGTTCTCGTTCGGGGGCGCGGTGGGCACGTTCGCCTACTCGGTGGTGGTGGCGGTGCTTCTCGGCGGGCTCGTCGGCTGGCTCAATCTCGTGGTGCGCAAGCGCGTCACCGACCCCACCGTCAACACGGTCATCTCGTTCGCCGTGCCGTTCGTGGCCGCGGTGCCCGCGGAGCTGTTCGGAGCTTCCGGGCTCGTGGCGGCCGTCGTGGCGGGTCTCGTCACCGGCATCCGTGCCCCGCGCGATCTCTCGCCCCAGAACCGCCTGTCGGATTCGCAGAACTGGCGCACGGTCGAACTCGTGCTGGAGGGAGCGATCTTCTTGACCATGGGGGTGCAGATCAAGGCGATCGTCGAGAACGTCGAACGCGATCACGCCGGCGTCGGCACCGCCGTGCTCATCGCGGCCGGCGCCCTGGTGCTGACCCTCGTGGTGCGGGCGGCCTATGTGGCGCCGCTGCTCGGCATCCTCGCCCGGCGGTCGCGCGGCATCGCGAAGATGAAGACCCGCATGCTGGGCATGAAGCAGCAGCTCGACACTCCGGAGGGTGCGCAAGAGGCGTTCAAGGAGGTCAATCCGCGGGGGCGGCGCACGACGTCACCGCGGGCTCTCGACGCGTTCGCTCGGCGCATCACGCAGGGGCTCGCCGACATCGAGTACTTCGTGCGCACCGCTCGGCTGGCGGGAGGGCGCCGCCGTCGTGTGGGCGGGCATGCGCGGCGCGGTGACCGTGGCCGCGGCGCAGTCGCTGCCCGAAGACACTCCGCAGCGCTCGGTGCTCGTGCTCATCGCGTTCGCGGTGGCGGCGCTGTCGCTGCTCGTGCAGGGCGGCACCATCGGTCCGTTGCTGCGGCTGATCACGCCGAAGGTGCCGGCCACCGACGTCGCCGCCCAGAACGAGGCGGAGCGCGACCAGATCTACGAGCTCCTGCGCACGAGCGCCGAGGCGGTGCCGGAACCGCCGCGTTCGGCCGAGCCCACACCCGAGCTGTTCGAGGCGGCGAAGCGCTGGCGGCTCGACGTGATCGCGGCGCAGCGCTCGGCGTTGCTCGACGCCCGCGACAACGGCACGTTCGACGCGGATGTGCTGGCGCACGAGCTCGCGAACCTCGACGCCACCGAGATCGCGATCGACATGCGGGGTGGAACGGGAGCGTGAGGATCACAGCAGCTCGGTGACGGTGGCGGATGCCGCGTCCCAGCGTCGGAGGGCCACAGCCGTCGAGCGCGCTCGAGGTTGGTGGGCCTGGTGGGCTCGGTGGGTCTGTTCGCCGTGGTGGGGTTGGCGGGCTTCCGGAGCGTCTTGGGCCTCGGCGCGCGGATCGTGCAGCAGCGAGAGCGCGAGGGGCAACACCTCGACGCGCAGGCGGCGGGCGAGGGTGACGTGCGGCGTCCACTCGCCCGGACGGGTGTGCGGGGCGTCGGGGCCGGGGCCGGGAGCGCCGGTGCCGGGGGCGGGAGTGTAGGTGTCGGGGCCGGGGGCGTCGTCGTCGCCCAGGCCGGCGCCGGGCCCGACGAGCGCGTGCAGGTCTGCGTGCAGTCGCAGCAACGCCGCCGACGGCACGATCGTGCGGGCCAGCACCCGGCGGTCACCTGTGCCGAAGAGCACCACGGGCCCGAGAGCGATCGGCAACGGCAGCGAGACGACCTCCGCCAGCTGGGCGGCTTTCAGCGGCGCGATGGTCCGCCGCACCATGAGGGTGATGTGCGGCCGATTGCTCGCCGCCCGATGCGCGGCGAGACTCGACAGGCCCGCGTCGGCGAGCGCCTGCCACTCGTCGCGCACGAGTGCTTCGGTGGCGGCGTCCAGCACCAGCTCGAGGCTGACGACCGGTGCTGTGCGGTGCGCTGTGGACTCCATAGGCCCGAACTCTATGCCGCACCATCGACATCGCCGAGGGGCGGCCATCACACGCACCGCGCGTACCGCGCGCACCGCGGGCGCCGCGAGCGCCTGTACAGCCCTCGTGCCGATCGAACAGGGCAGGATGAGGCTATGAGCCCACAGAGTTCGCCCGCCTCCTCCCCCGAGCCGTCCCGGCCGGCCGATGTGCTCGTCGCGGGGGCGGGAATCTCAGGCCTCGCGTGCGCTCGAGCCCTGCGCGAGTCCGGGGTGACGGTGCGGGTCGTCGATCGCGGCCGGCGGGTGGGCGGGCGGATGTCGGGCCGCACCCTGCACGGGCGCCCGGTCGACCTCGGTGCCTCGTACTTCACGGTGCCGGAATTTGCTGGGGCTGAACCCACCGGGCCGGAGTCGATCGGGCCTGATTCGGCCCGGAGTGATGTGACCAAGGCCGACTTCGCTGTACCCCGCGGATCGGGCTTCGCCGAAGTGGTCGCGAGCTGGGTGGACCGCGGACTGGCACGCCCGTGGACCGACACCTTTGCGGCGATCGACGCCTCGCGCACTAGTTTGGGCGATGCCGAGGGCGAGACCGAGAGCGACGCGTCGGGTGCCTCGGGCGCCGCCGGCCGCTTCCCCATTGCGACCGGCCCGATGCGCTACGCCGCCGGCGGCGGCCTCCGCTCGCTCGTGGCCGACCTTGCCGAAGGTCTCGACGTGCTGACCGAACACGACGTCACGCGGGTGAACGACGACGGCACGGTCGGCGGCGTGCTCGAGGGCGCGACCAGCAGCACGACCCACGGCGCGATCGGCGGCATCCGTCACCGCGTCGTCGTGCTCGCCATGCCCGAGCCCCAGGCCGCGCGCCTGCTCGAGCCCGCGTCGCCCGTGCACGCGCACCTCGACACCTCCGTCTGGCAGCCGACGATCGCCGTCGCACTCGGGTTCGGCGAGCGGGTGTGGCCGGCCGATCTGCACGGGGCTTTCGTGGAGAACTCGCCGGTACTCACGTTCGTGGCCGACGACGGAGACCGGCGCGGCGACGGAGCACCCGTGCTCGTCGCCCACACGACCGCGGCTTTCGCGCGCGCCCACCTCGCCGACCCCGAATCGGCGGTCGCGGAGGTACAGGCCGAGGTGGCGCGAGTGCTCGGCCTCGGCTCGGTGGAACCCTCGTGGACCCATGCCCACCGGTGGAGGTTCGCTCGCGCCGCGTCGACGCATCCGGAGCCCTTCGTGCTGCTGGGCGGCGTGGCGGTGTGCGGCGACGCCTGGGGTGGGCGGTCGTCGGTGGCGACGGCCTGGGCCTCGGGCGACGCTCTCGGAAGGGCGATCGCCGCGCGAGGCTGACGCGCGGGTGGCGGGCACAGGTTCGGATGTCGGTGGGCGCACCTACCGTCGAAGACGCACCAGTCTTCTACGAAACGAGCACCATGACCCCGCCAGGTTTCGCCACTATCGACTTCGAGACGAGCGGGCTCGCGCCGTCGCGAGGTGCTCGAGCGCTCGAGATCGCCGTCGTGCACTCCGACGCCGACGGTGTCGTCACGGGTCGGTGGGACACCTTGATCCGCGGCGACGGGCCCGTGGGCCGCTCCGACATCCACCGCATCTCGCGATCGGCGCTCGCGCACGCGCCGACCTTCGCCGAGATCGCGCCGCTGCTGCTCGAGCTGTTGCGGGGCCGGGTGGTGGTGGCGCACAACGCGGGGTTCGACATCCGGTTCCTCGTCGCCGAACTCGACCTCATCGGCTATCGCTTCACGTCACCCCTTGTGTCGCTCTGCACGCAGCGCCTGGCCCGCACCTACCTGCCGGGCATGCGGCGCTCGCTCTCGCACCTGTGCGAGGTGATCGGCATCGACCTCGACGGCGCCCACCGCGCGTCGGTCGATGCGTTCGCCACCGCGCAACTGCTCGAGTGCTACCTCGCGAACTCGGCCGACCGCTCGGGCTTCAGCGAGCTGCTCGAACGCGCCGCCGCCGCGCCTCTCGTGCCGCTCGCAACCGCGGGGAGGGCGTGGTATCCGCGGGAGCTCGCGCGCGACGATTCGCGATGGCCGGCGTTCGCTGAATACCCCTGATCCGGCGACCGATCGTGAAGACGGCCCAGCGACGGATCGTGAAGACGGCCCGGAGACGGATCGTAAAATAGTGCGCATGAGCGACCAGTCCGATCTGCGCGCGACGTTCCGGCGCGGCGACAGCGACGCCGTGGAACAGATGGCCCGAGCGGCGCGGGCGACGGCACAGGCCGACGGCGACGCGGCCGGTGAGGTCGAAGCCGTCTACGCGCTCGCCCGCGTGGCACTGCGCGACGGCGACCTGCCCCGGGCCGCCGCCACAGCCCGCGAAGCGCTCGACATCGCGCAACGGTCGGGCGACCTCCGCCTCGAAGAGCGCCCCCGACACGTGCTCGCGGCGGTGGCTCGTCTCTCGGGCGACCATGCCGAGGCCCGCGAGTAATACCGAGCCAGCATCGCTCTCAACGAGCGCGTCGGCGACAGCGCCCACGTTCGCTCGGAGACCTATAATCTCGCGATCACCGAACTGCACCTCGGCGACATTTTGACCGCTCGCCGGCTGCTCACCGCCGTTCGCGACGACGTGCTCGCCGATGGGGATGACGGATTCGTGCCCTACCTCGGCGTCGCGGCCACCGCGATAGCCGTGTCGGCGGGCGACTTCACCCTCGCCGCGAGCCTGATCGGCTTCACCGACCGCGCTTTCCGTGATCTCGGACAGGTTCCCGACCCCGACGACGCTCAAGAACTCGACGCGGCTCGATCGACGGCAATCGGGCGCCTGGGCGCAGATGATTACGCGACGGCTCTCGCCGTCGGAGCCGAGTGGGGTTCCGCACAGGCGCTCGAACGAATATGAATTTCGCTCGCTTTTTCGATAGAATCATTGCGGGTCGGGAACTCTGATGAAATCGGAGATTCCGCCCATGCCCCATCAGATCGAAATCCTTGCCGCCGCGACATCGCTTGCGCTCGGCCTCTCGACCGGCTCCAGCCAGGCGTCGGCCGCTGCGGCTCCGTCGAACCAGCGAGAGATGACGCCCGCCGGCTGACAACGCTCAGCGCAGCGCTCGCTGTTCCCACGCCGGCAGCCGGCGCTGTGCGTGCAGCCTTACGATTCACGCAGCCGACAGAGGCAGCCGGGTCGTCACGGCAACTGCGGGGCCCAGATGACGAGTTCTTCGGGCGTGAATTCCGACACCTCGTCGAGGCCGTCGAGAATCACACTGACGTAGCCGTCGGCCGTGTGCCCGATGAGCACGCCCTGTTGGCCTGAGGCGATCACCTCGAGTCGGCGATGACGCGTCACTCCACCACCGCCTCCGGCACCAGCGGAATCCGCATGGGATGCCCGGTCGCCCGCGCCAGGCGATAGGCGCGCACGGCGGCAAGCGTTCGGTCGGCCTCCGACTCGTCGCGAATGACGAACAAAATGTCGAGTTTGCGCGCCTCCACATCGTCGATCAGATGATCGGGATCGGCGAGGATGACCAGCACGCCCAACTGCCGGCACGCGTGGGTGCGCACCCGCAAGGCTCTGATGCTGGAGCTTCCGACGACCATCATGACGATGTCGGGTGGGAACATCGGATCCGCGACCACATCCACCCAGTGGGTCGCCGCGATCGTCACCGTCGCGAACGTCTTCGTCTCGATGAACTCACGCCATCTGACCATCATTGCCGCGTCGTCGGTGCACAGCGCGACGGCTACGTCAGCCTTGTCATCCATCGTCCCCCTGACTGCGGTGCGGCTCTGCCGCGCTCCTTGACGCCACCCTACGCGATCGCTGCACAATCGTTTACTTAATACCTCGATCGTTATAATCGAACCATGCCGAGAGCGGGGTGGGTCAAGCCGGACGCCGATCATCGGCTCTCGGATCACCTCGCGTTCGCGATGCTGACGCGGGTGTATCCGCCGGATGTCGTCGATCAGGTCATCGCCGAAGCGGGTCGGCTGCAGCAACGCACCCGGCTCCTCCCCTCGCGCATCGTCGTCTACTACGTGCTGGGCCTCGCACTGTTCTCCCACTCGTCCTACGACGAGGTCATCCGCCTGCTCATCGCAGGCCAGTCCTGGTCGTCGGGCTGGTCGCAGTCGTGGCCGGTGCCCACCAAGGCCGCGCTCTACAAGGCGCGCCTCCGACTCGGCCACGAACCACTGCGGGTTCTGTTCGAGCGCGTCGCCAAGCCGATCGCCGACCCGGGAGGCGTTGCAGGCTTCTATCGCGGGCACCGGCTTCTGGGCCTCGACGACGTGCTGTTGCCGATACCCGCCACCCCCGCGAATCAGAACGAATTCGCCGGGTCGGCGCAGCGACCTGCCACCGACACACATGACGAGCAATCCGAACGCCCCTCGGTGCGCGTGCTCGGACTCACCGAACTCGGAACCGGCGCGATCATCGGCGCCTCGATCGAGGGAACCGATGCCGACGACAGCGACAGCAACCGCAGCGGCGACAACAACGGCAACGGTGACGACGACGGATCACCCGCCGCCACCCTGATCCCGGTGCTCGGCCCCGGTCAGCTGGTGCTCGGCGCCGCCGACGTCTACTCGCCCGAGCTCTGGGCGGCCGCCGCCGCCACCGGCGCCGAGCTGCTCTGGGAGCTCCCCGCGACCGAATCGTTCCCCGCCGGGGCTCGCCACCCCGACGGCTCCTTCGCTTCGCAGATCACGGTTGGCGCCGACCCCGCCCGATCCCCCAGCGGCACAGGCCGCGACATCCCTCGCCTCGTTCCGGGTGCCAACTCCCCCGACGCAGAAGCCCCCATCGGCCCAGGCACCGCACCAGGGCCAGACCGAGGCTCAGCCGACTCCAGCCCAGCCGACTCCAGCCCGGGCGCCGGAACCCGGATGCGCTCCGAACGCAACCTCCCAGTGCGCGTTCTCGAGTTCCCGGACGACGCCGGCCAGGGCCGACCGACCGACCCCGACCGTCGGCGCCGGTTCATCACCACCCTGCGCGACCCTGCGGCCGCGCCCGTCTCAGAGCTCGTCGGCCTGTTCACCCGCCGACGCAGCCTGGCTTCGGCCTTCGACGAGTTCCGGGCTCAGAGCACGAGCCCTCGGGTCGTGCTGCGCTCGAAGATGCCCGGCGGCGTGCGCCAGGAGATCTACGGCTACCTACTCGTGCACTACGCCATGCGCTGGATCATGAACGCTCCGGATGCGCACGGCCCGGCCGATCCTGACACCCAGGACCCCGACGGACAGAGCCCCGACGGACAGGCACCAGAAGCACAGGGCCCAGAAGCACCGGCGCCCGAGGCACAAGACCCCGAGGCACAGAGCCGCGACACCCCCCACCCGACCCCAGGCCCCGCCCCGTCCGCGACGGCGGCCACGACCACACGGCGCACCTCGCCACCCGGGTCCGATCCACGAATCGTGGCCTAGCCCCACGCTCCAGGACCATTAAGTAAACGATTATCGCGAATCGCTTGTCGTGGCAGATCCGCTGTGGTAGACCTCACTCGGTAGCTCCCGATCGGGGGGCGGTCCCTTCGGTGAAGAGCGACGAGGCTGCACGCCATACGCACACATCAAGCAGGGGGAGGCCGTCATGGCCACATCGATCCGGCGCGGAAAAAAGCGCATCACCATCGGCATCATCGCCGTTCTCACGCTCGCCGGGGCCGGGGCCGCGATCGCCTACTGGACGTCGACCGGCACCGGCACGGGGTCGGCGACGACCGGCGAGAGCGTGGCCTTCACGATCACGAGCGAAGACGCGGTCGGCACGATCGCCCCG
This sequence comes from Herbiconiux daphne, assembly GCF_024979295.1. Taxonomy (GTDB): domain Bacteria; phylum Actinomycetota; class Actinomycetes; order Actinomycetales; family Microbacteriaceae; genus Herbiconiux; species Herbiconiux daphnes. The sequence goes on from NZ_JANLCJ010000002.1 coordinate 328,483, forward strand.
GGCAACGCGGGTCAGACCGTCGAATTCACGGTCACCAACCCCGGTGAGGGGTCGCAGAACCTGACCGCCGTGACGGTCGAGCTGGCCGACGCCGACGGCGTGGCCTGGGTGCCGGCCGGCGACTGCCAGATCGCCGACTACACCGCGACGATCAGCACGCCTCCCGTCTACGGCCAGATCGCCGCCGGCGGGTCGGTCACCGGCACCGCGACCGTGACCCTCACGAACACGGCCGTCAACCAAGACGACTGCCAGGGTCAAGACGTGCCGCTGTACTTCGAGGCCTCCTAGCCTCACACCGAATGCCGCCGGGGGTCGCGCAACGCGTGCGGCCCCGGGCGCATCGGCCGGACTGTCTCATGCACAGCACCACCCGCACTCCCGTGACCCGCCCACGCCGCCGGGTCGTCCGCTCCGGTCTCGCGGTTCTCACCGCGACCGCCATCCTCACGAGCGTGGTTCTGGCGTCCACCTCCGCCTCGGCGCACTGGAGCGCCGGCGGCGTCGCATCCGGCGGTGCCACCACCGGCGTGCTCGCCCCGCCCACCGCCGTCTCGGCTCCCGCCACCGCGGTCGCCTCCGTGCCGGTCGCCTGGACCGCTTCGGTCGGCGACCCTGCCCCCGACGGCTACTTCGTCACGCGCAACGACGCAGCAGACCCGACCGTCAACGCTCCAGCCTGCGCGACCAGCCCGACCGTGCTGACCACCGGCACGTCGTGCACCGACACCGTTGCGCCCGGCCGCTACGCCTACCGGGTCACCGCGGTCTACCGCTCGTGGACCCGGCAGGGCTCCCCAAGTGGCACCGTACTCGTGACGGCGTCGTCTCTGCTCGGCGCGGCCCAGTCCTATTCGGTGCTGGCCGGAACCGCTGTGGTGAACACCTTGGCGACGACCCTCAGCGGCGACCTCGGCGTGAGTCCGGGCACGGCGGTCATCGGCTTCCCGCCCGGAACCGTCGGCGGCGACATCCATGCCGGCGACGCCCACGCACAGTCGGCGCAGCTCGCTCTCGCGACCGCTCTCACCGCCCTGTCGCAGCGTCCCGCGGATGCCGAGATCGTCGGCGATCTGGGCGGGCGCACCCTTCTTCCCGGCACCTATCACAGCACCGCCGCCCTAGCGCTCACCGGAACCCTCGTGCTCGACGCCGCCGGCGACCCCGACGCGATCTTCGTGTTCCAATCGGATGCCGCCTTCGATACGGCAGCGGCCAGCACCCTGGTGCTCGCCCGCGGTGCGCAGCCCGCCAACATCTACTGGGTCGTGACGGGCGCCGCCGGAACCGGCGCGAACTCCTTCCTCTCCGGCAACATCCTGGCGCGCGGCGCGATCACCCTCGGCGCATCGACCCAGCTCATCGGTCGCGCGCTGTCGCGTGACGCGGTGACCCTCGCGAGCAACACCGTGCGGTTCACCCTGGCCCTCCCGCCGTCGGTGATCATCACGGGCGGCCCCGTCGCCGTGACCCAGGACACCACGCCGACGATCTCGGGCACGACGAACGCCGCGGCGGGCAGCCTGGTCTCGGTGACGATCGGCGGCCAGGTGCTCCTCACGGCCGTCAGCGCAGTCGGCACCTGGAGCGTGACCGCCGCGGCGCTGCCCGCGGGCACCTACTCGGTGACGGCGAAAGTGCGCGATGCCGACGGCAACGGGGGCGCCGCGACACAGTCGCTCACCATCGAAGTCAATCCCCCACCGGTGCTGCTCGGGGCCGCGAACAGCTACTCGGTGCTCGCCGCCACAGCGGTGGTCAACACCGGAGGCACGGTGCTCAGCGGCGATCTGGGAATCTCGCCCGGCACCTCGGTCACCGGATTCCCGCCCGGCGTTCTCGCCGGCAGCATCCATGCCGGCGACGGCACAGCCAGCACCGCGCAACACGACCTGCTCGCCGCCCTCGCCGACGGCTCGTCACGAGCGCCGCACACCGAGATCGTCGGCGACCTCGGCGGCCGCACGCTGCACACGGGTGTGCACCACAGCATCGCCGCTCTCGCCATCACGGGCACTCTCACACTCGATGCGCAGGGCGATCCCGATGCGGTCTTCATCATGCAGACGGATGCCGCGTTCAACACCGCCGCCGCGAGCACCGTGATCCTCGCCGGCGGCGCCCGCGCGGCCAACGTGTTCTGGATCGTCACCGGCGCCGCCGGAACGGGCGCGAACTCATTCCTCGTGGGCAGCATCCTCGCGCGCGGAGCGATCACCCTCGGGGCATCAACGACCCTGGTAGGGCAGGCGCTGTCGCTCGGCACCGTGACACTCTCCACTGACAGCGTCACGGGGGCCGTGCCCGCGCCCGTCTCCCCGGCCGCCCGAGCGCTCGGCGGGCCCGAGCCCGCGGCCGCCGCCCAGGGAGCGACCCAAGGGGCGACTCCTGAGGGAGGCCCCGCGGGGTCGTCCGACCCTGCCGCTGGCGCTCAAGGTGATCCGGCGCCGTCGGAGCCCGCTGCCCCCGAGCCTGTCGAGCCAGACCCCGCCGCCCCCGAGCCGGTCGACCCTGGCCTCGTCGCACCGGACCCCGGCGCCCCGGAGCTCGGCGCCCCGGAGCCGACCGGGGTTTCTTCAGCGACGAGCCCACCCATTCCGGAGGCCCTGCCATGATCTGCGATCAGCTGCCCAACACCGGGCTCGGCACCGAGCGCAGCGTGGTGCTCGTCGTCGCGCTCGCCTGTATCGCAGCCGGGGTGTGCGCGACGCTCCTCCGGCATCGTGCCGCACGCTCGACGGCGACGGCGTCAGCGTCAGCGTCAGGGTCAGCAACGATGACGACAGCGTCAGCGACGATCGCCGTGCTCCTCGCGGTGCTGCTCGCGGGCACGGCGACAGTGCTCCTGCCGGCCCCGGCCGCTCAGGCCGCGGCATCCGGGTGCTCGGCCACGGACGCCGGGGTGCGCGTGCAGCAGACCAGCACCATGCTTCTGGCCCCGGGCCTCGCCCCGGTCGGCATCACCGGTCTCGTCACGAACACCGGCTCCGAGACGCAGCTCATCGTCGCCGTCGACGTCGAGATCGTGTCGGTCACGATGCAGCCGGGTTCCGCCGCCAGCACCTGCGACTCGAGCGACTACCTGTTGCTCGACTCCCGGATGCCGGTCGGCCGCACGATCGAGGCCGGGGCGTCGATCGCCTTCGCGGGAGCGTCGATCGGTTTCAGCGACAAGACCTCGGTGCAGGACGCCTGCCAGAGAGCAATCGTGAATCTGCTCTACACGGTGAACCCCCGTGGGCCGGCGAACCGTGTCGAGGTGGTGCGTTCGGCCGTCGAGCGGTAACGTCGTGCGAAGCGCCCCAGACCCCGGCGTCCCTGATCGAAGCACGCTGGACATCTCCGGCATTGACGTGGAGGGCGCCGATGGACGAGCAGCAATTCTGGGACACCGCACACGACGTCTTCGGCGCCGAGCTCGCCGGAGTCAGCATCCTCTGGCCGCTCCGGCAGATGAGAGTGCAGCTCGTCGACGGCACCCGCGTGCTGCTCGACGAGAACGGTCAGCGCATCGGCCGCGCGCTCCCGCCGCGCGACCGGTCATAACCGCGCGCGACCGCGCCCGATCCTGCTCAGCAGGTTCACCAACGCCAGCAGCCGGCGCGCGCCGCGTCGGCCGATCAGTCCGTCGCTCACGGTCGGCAGCATCCGGAAGTTCAGCTGAGCCACGACATCGCCCGCGACCATCTCGACCGGGGCCTCGCTGGGCGCGCCGATCGTCTTCACAGCCTGACGGGCGAGAAAACGGAACAGCAACCGCCCCGGCAGGGTCTGCTGCATGTCGCTGACCGCCGTATCGAGGGTGAACTCCCCCGGCCCCGCCGGCACGTTCCGCGGAACCGGATGCCCCAGCAACCGCTCGAACTCCGCGACCGGGAATCCCGCCCGCTTCGAAGGCGCCCGGTAGAAGCTCGACAGGTCGCCCGGCTCCCTCCCCTCGCTCCCGAGGGCGGGGAGATCGTCGCGATCTCCGTCATCGCCCGGCGCGCCCAGTTCGATCGTCGACCGCCACCGGATGTCGCGCGACGACCGCCCGACCCGGATCTCGAACCTGCCCGGCTCGAGCACCCATGCCCCGGCCGAGGTGTTCCAGAAGCTGAACGCCCGCCGATCGAGCTGGATCGACACCGTCTCACGCCCACCGGCGGCCAGTTCGACCTTCGCGAAGCCCTTCAACTCCTGCTGCGGCCGGAAGACGCTGGATTCGAGGTCGTGCACGTAGACCTGCACCACCTCCGCGCCTGCCCTCGTGCCGGTGTTCGAGACGACCAGACGCACCTCGACGTCGGCATCGCTCGAGCCGCCCACCCCTGACGAATCCGACCCCGAGACCGCGACATCCGACCAGTCGAACGTCGTGTACGACAGCCCGTGCCCGAACGGGAACGCCACCGCCTCCCCCGCGCTGTCGAAGTAGCGATACCCCACATACAGGCTCTCGCGGTATTCCACCGTGGCCGGCCCGTTCGGCAGCCACGACTCCGGATGATCGGCGTAACGCACCGGAAACGTCTCGGCCAGCCGCCCGCCGGGCTCCGCCTCGCCCAGCAGCACCTCGGCGAGCGCGCTCCCCCCGGCCTGACCCCCGAGGTAGGCCTCCACGACGGCCGGCACCGAATCGAGCCACGGCATCTCGACCGGCGACCCGTTCTGCAACACGACCACCGTCTCGGCGTTGACCGCGCGCACTGCCTCGACCAGCCGGTCGTGGGCCTCAGGCAACCGCAGGTGCTCGCGATCCACCCCCTCGGTCTCGAACACCTCGGGCAGCCCGATCACCACCACCGCGACATCCGCCTCGCGCGCCGCACTCTGCGCCTCGGCGATGAGCGCCGCCGTCGATTCGTTGTGCACCCGGTCATAGCCCGGGGCGTAGACGACTCGATCGATCCCGACGGCCTCGACGAGCGAATCGAGCAACGTGTCGAGCCGGGTCGGCACCACGTGCGAACTGCCCGCGCCCTGGAACCGGGGCTCCTTCGCGAACGCACCGATCACCGCGATGCGACCCGAGGGCCCGATCGGCAGCACGCCGTCATTCTTCAGCAGCACGGTGCCCGCCGCGGCCGCTCGACGCGCGAGCGCGTGGTGGGCGTCGAGATCGGGGGCATCGCCGGCCCCGGTCGCGCCCGCGTGCCGCCCCACGAGCTGCAGGATGCGCGCCGCCGATTCGTCGAGCGCCCGACGGGCAAGCGCCCCCGACCGAAGAGCCCGCCGCACGTATCGGTCGTCGCGCCGTCCGAGCCCCGGCATCGCCAGGTCGTTGCCGGCCGGCACCGATATCATGCGGTCCCAGGCGGCGCCCCAGTCCGAGACGACGACCCCGTCGAACCCCCACTCGCCCCGCAGGATGTCGCGAAGCAGACGACTGTTCTCGGTGCAGTGCTCGCCGTTCAGCCTGTTGTAGGCCGCCATCACCGTCGCCGGCCGCTCGTCGATCACCACCCGCTCGAAACACGCGAGATAAAGCTCCCGGAGCGCCCGCTTGTCGACCACGGCATCGACGCCGTAACGCCGGCGCTCGGTGTTGTTGGCCGCGAAGTGCTTGAGCGACGCCCCCACGCCCGTGCTCTGCACGCCACGCACCCAGGCGGCACCCATGCGCGCCGACACGAGCGGATCTTCGGAGAAGTACTCGAAATCACGCCCACCCACCGGCGTGCGCTTGAGGTTGACACCCGGCCCGAGCAGCACCGCGATGCCGTGCGCCGCCGACTCGCGCCCGAGCGCCTCGCCGACCAGACGCACGAGCTCGGGGTCCCAGGTCGACCCGAGCGCCGCCGCCGTCGGAAAACAGGTGGCCGGATGCGAGTCGAACATCGACATGCCGGCGCCGTCGTGCGGCTTCCGCACCCCGTGCGGGCCGTCGCCGAGCCTGATCGCGGGAATCCCGAGGCGGTCGACGGCCGTGGTGGTCCACGCATCCGCCCCCGCCGTGAGCGACACCTTCTCGGCGTCGGTCAACCGCCCGACGAGAGCGCGCGCCTGAGCCTTGGTCGTGTCGTCCATCTGGCTCCATGGTAGAGGGCCGACGGATGCCGCGAACGAGTGCGCCTCTGTCGCCACCGCGCCCGGCTCTGCCAGACTTGCAGCACTCGCACTCCCGCTTCCACTCCCCCGACCTCGACCGAAGGACGACGCCGTGACCGCCAGCGCCCCGCTCCCCTCCGACTCGCTCGCCGCCGCTTCGCTGCCGTCGGTCTCGATCGTCATCCCGGCCTACAACGAGGAGGCCGGCATCCGGCACTGCCTCGTCGCCGCGATCGAGCAGACCGTGCCCGCGAAAGAGATCATCGTCGTCGACAACAAGTCGACCGACGGCACGCGTGCTGCGGTCGAGGCGATGCAGGCCGCGTTCCCCGAGGCGAACATCCGGCTCGTCATCCAAGACGCCGAGCAGGGCATCACGCCCACCCGCAACGCCGGGTTCAACGCGGCCACCGGCACCGTGATCGGGCGCATCGACGCCGACACCGCGCTGTCGCCCGACTGGGTGGAGCAGGTGCAGAAGGCGTTCTCGACCGGCGAGTTCGTGGCCGCGAGCGGCCCGGTGGAGTACTACGACATGCCGATGCGTGCTTTCGGGCATCACGCCGACGACACCTTCCGCAAGATCCAGGTGAAGCTGGCCGGCAAGTACGTCTTCCTTTTCGGCACGAACATGGCCATCACCAAAGAGGCCTGGCTCGCGGTGCGCGACGACGTGTGCCCCGACCGCGAAGACCTGATGCACGAAGACCTCGACCTGGCCGTGCACCTCGCGCTCAAGGGGCTCAAGGTCGGCTATGTGTCGGCGATGGTGGTGGGCATGTCGGCTCGCCGGCTCGACTCGTCGCCCAAGGACTACCTCTACTACGTCGAGCGCTTCGAACGCACCTATGCCAAGCACGGCATCCACGACATCCGGTTGCTGGCGCCGATGGCGGTCTTCCTCGGCATCTATCCGGCGCTGCACGCCGAGCGCCGGCTGCACGAGCACCACACGGCCCAGAGCTGGGGCGGGGTGCCGAAGCCGGCGGCGGCCGACTAGGCCGAGCAGAGCGGGAAACGGTTCGGCGCGCGAGACGGCGTCCGGCCGGAGGGGGCTGACCGAGTCGTCCGCTGGGCGGCACGCCTGAGCGGCGCCCGGCCCCGGGCCGCCTAGACTCTCGTCATGCCCGTTTCAGCGCTGATCGGGCAGGTCGACGCCCCCGACCTGCAGATCGCGACCTTCAACATCCGTCGCCGGATGCCGCCGACCCTGCCGCGCACAGCCGACCAGTGGTCGGCGCGCACCCCGGCCATCGCCGCGTTCCTCAGCACCGAGCGCCCGCACGTGCTGGGCACCCAGGAGGTGCTACCCGGTCAGGACCGCTTCATCCGCGCCGCGCTCGGCGAAGACTACCGCCGGGTGGGGCACGGCCGCGACGCCGACGGCCAGGGTGAGGGTTGCCCGCTCTACTACGACGGCACCCGGCTCGAGCTGCTCAGCTGGCACCAGTCGGCGCTCTCCGACACCCCCGAGTCGCCCGGGTCGCACTCGTGGGGCAACATGACCCCTCGCGTGCTCGTCGGCGCGGTGCTGCGCGACCGCGTGACGGAGGCCCGCTTCCTCGCGATCAACACCCACTTCGACAACGTGTCGCGACGCTCCCGCGTGCTCTCGGCGAGAACGATCCGTCAGCTGGTGGCCGAGCAGTCGCTGCCGGCCGTGATGACGGGCGACCTCAACAGCGGCGAGGGCACTGCACCGCTCGTCGAACTCTTCGCCGACGGCACGCTCACGGATGCCTGGAGCATCGCTCGTGACCGCCTCACGCCCGAGTGGGGAACGTTTCCCGACTACGCGGCGCCTCGCCTGGGCCGAAAGCGCATCGACTGGGTCGCGGTGACACCCGACATCGAGGTGCGCCGGGCCGCCATCGACACCCGCCGCCCTGGCGGGGTGTGGGCATCCGATCACCTGCCGGTGCAGGCGGTCGTGCGCCTGCCGTCGGCCGAGCCGTCAGTCGCGCCGCACGACGTCTAGTGCGTGCTGCAGGTCGGCCGGGTAGTGGCTCTCGAACGACACGTATTCGCGCGTCTCGGGGTGCACGAACCCGAGTCGCATCGCGTGCAGCCACTGCCTCGTGAGCCCCAACCGCGCGGAGAGCTGCGGATCGGCGCCGTACATCGCATCGCCGACACACGGATGCCGCTGGGCCGCCATGTGCACCCGGATCTGATGGGTGCGCCCGGTCTCGAGGTGGATCTCCAGCAGGGTCGCCGCCCGGAACGCCTCGAGCGTCTCGTAATGCGTCACCGAGGGCTTTCCGCCGGCGGTGACCGCGAACTTCCAGTCCGACTTCGGATGCCGCCCGATCGGAGCATCGATCGTGCCGGCGAACGGGTCGGGGTGCCCCTGCACGAGCGCGTGATAGATCTTGTCGACCTCGCGGTCGTGGAAGGCCCGCTTCAGCCAGGTGTAGGCGCTCTCGGTCTTCGCCACGACCGTCAGACCGCTGGTGCCGGCATCCAGCCGGTGCACGATGCCGGCGCGTTCGGCGGCGCCACTCGTGGCGATGCGGTAGCCGGCGCCTGCCAGGGCTCCGAGCACCGTGGGGCCGTCCCAGCCGACCGACGGATGCGCGGCCACGCCGACGGGCTTGTCGACCACGATGATGCTGTCGTCGTCGTAGACCACGTCGAGCTCGGCCACCACCACCGGGATGATGCGGGGCTCTTCGCGAGGCGACCACTCGACCGAGAGCCAGGTGTCGCTGCGCAGCTTGTCGGACTTGCCGACTGGGCGCCCGTCGACCGTCACCCCGCCTGCGTCGACCACCTCGGCCGCGAACGTGCGCGAGAAGCCGAGCAGTTTGGCGATGCCCGCGTCGACCCGCGAGCCGTCGAGCCCATCGGGAACCGGCAGCGTGCGTGATTCCACGTCGTCAGCCCTGCGCGCGGTTGTCGCGGGTGGGCTCGACCGGGTCGGCCGCGTGATCGGACGCGTGCTCGACTGCGCCGTCGGCCGGAGCCTCCTCGACCTCGCCGTCGGCCGGCGCCGGGGCGGGATCGACGTGGCGCTTCCCGTCGAGGCCGATGCCCCGGATGGTCAGCACGAGGAAGAGCACCATGGCCGCGGTGATCGACACGTCGGCCAGGTTGAAGATGGCCGGCAGCAGCGGGATGGTGAGGAAGTCGATCACGTGGCCGACGCCGAAGCCCGGTTCGCGGAACAGTCGGTCGATCAGGTTGCCGATCGTGCCGCCGAGCAGCAGCCCGAACACGGTGGCCCAGGCGAACGACCGGATGCGGCGCGAGAACCAGATGATGAAGACGGTGACGGCCGTGGCCAGGATCGAGAAGATCCAGGTGTACGCGTTTCCGATCGAGAAGGCGGCGCCGGAGTTCTTCACAAAGTGAAATTGGATGAGGTCGCCCACGACGGGGACGACCTCACCCAATTCAAGGTTCTGCACGACCAGAAGCTTGGTGATCTGATCGATGGCGATCGACGCAGCTGCGACGACCACCAGGACGATCAGGACCCGGGGACGGACTCTCGAGCGCTCGCTATCCGCCAAAGCCGCTGAAGCTGGACGACGGGCTCTTCTCGTTGTCGACCGACGAGGAGGTCAGGTCTTTGAGCTGGTCTTCGATGTAGGTCTTGAGACCCGCACGGTAGTCCTTCTCGAAGGTGCGCAGTTCGTCGATGCGGTGCTCGATGCCGGCCTTCTCTTGGTTGAGACGGGCGAGCTCGTTGCGCTGCTTCGTCTCCGCCTCGGCGATGATGCGTGCCGCGGTGGCGTGACCCTCGGCGATGAGGGCATCGCGCTTCTCGGCACCTTCTTTGACGTGCTCATCGTGGAGACGACGGGCCAGCTGCAGCAGGTTCGTGGTCGAACCCGTCTCGTCGTCGACGTCGTTGACGGGAGCAGGAGCGGCGGCGACGGGCTCGGCGACAGGAGCGGGCGCAGGCACCTCGACGACCTCTTCGACGACGGCAGCGGTCTCGACCGGCGCAGCGGCTGCGGGGGCGGAGCCACCGGCGGCGAGCTGAGCCTTGAGCTCCTCGTTCTCCTGAGTCAGACGGCGAAGCTCCACGACCACCTCGTCGAGGAAGTCATCCACCTCGTCCTGGTCATAACCTTCGCGGAACTTGGTCTGAGAAAATCTCTTGTTAACAACATCTTCCGGAGTTAACGCCATGGTTTTCCACCCTTATTGCTTTGACAGACAGTGATAACGCGTTGCTAACCGTAGCAACATTCCCGACAAACGTCCCGTGAACGGAACGAACTCGTGCGGAGCCGTGGTCCCAGGATACATGCGCGGGGTGTGCGCGCCTCAAAAAGTCAGCCCGCCCGGAGGAATCCTGCCACCGAGAGCGCCACGATGACGAGCAGCATGACGATGCTCCAGCCGAAATCGAGTGCGATGGGCCCCACGCGGAGGGGCGGGATGATCCGGCGGAAGAACTTGATGGGCGGGTCGGTGACCGTGTAGGTCACCTCGGCCAGCACGAGCAGTGCTCCGGACGGCCGCCAGTCGCGACGGACCGTCCGGACGAGGTCGAGGATGAACCGACCCCACATCAGGAAGAAGTAAAGGAGCAGAGCGAAATAGACGACGGTCGCGATGATGACGACGAGGGAACCCACTCAGTAATTATGACGGAACAAAAATTACGACTGGACGAAGAACGAGGATTCCGCTCTCGCCTCGTTGCCGGTCTCGCCCGACACGGAGACGTGCGAGGGCGAGAGCAGGAAGACCTTGCTGGTGACTCGCTCGATCTTTCCGTAGAGCCCCTGCGAGAGGCCGCCGGCGAAGTCGATCAGGCGGCGCGCATCGGCATCCGTCATCTGCGACAGATTGATGATGACCGGGATGCCCTCGCGGAAGTTCTCGGCGATGACCTGAGCGTCTTTGTACTGCTTCGGGTGGACGGTGAGGATCTCATTCATTTCAGCAGGAGCCACATTCTTGACGGGCGCGGACTTGCGGAGCGGGGTCACCGGCGCACGGTTGGACGCCTGCGGCTGCGCGGGCGCCGCTTGGGGGTGAGGGTGGGGCACCGGCGCGACGGGAGCCGCGGGGGCCTCGTATTCGAGTTCTTCATCGGCGAGACCCAGATAAACCATGGTCTTGCGGAGCGGGTTGGCCATGCGAACCTCCGGTAGCAGTTACTTTTCCTAATCCAGAGATTAATCGCGCGGCGGTCGATTTCCCGTGATTGCCGTGCCGATGCGCAGGTGTGTCGCGCCTTCGGCGATGGCCTCACGGAAGTCGTGGCTCATGCCGGCCGAGATGGCCGTCGCCGACGGCACCACCGACGAGACGACCTCGCCGATGCCGCGGAGCCGCGCGAACGCGGGCCGCGGATCTTCGCCGAGCGGCGCCACGGCCATCACGCCGAGCAGCCGCAGACCGGATGCCGCGGCGGCGCTCTCGGCGAGGGCCCGAGCGTCCTCGGGCCGGGCTCCCCCGCGCGCGGGGTCGTCGGTGAGGTTGAACTGCAGGAACACGTCGACGGGTGGGGTCACCTCGGCCAGCTGGTCGACCAGGGCGACCCGGTCGATCGAGTGGATGACGCTCGCGTACTCGCGCACCTGCCGCGCCTTCTTCGACTGCAGCTGGCCGACGAAGTGCCAGCGCAGGTCGAGGTCGTCGAGTTCTGCCGCCTTCTCGCGCGCATCTTGGTGCCGGTTCTCACCGAAATCACGGAGGCCGAGGGCATGCAGCTCGCGCACGAGCGACACCGGATGGAACTTCGTGATCGCGATGAGCGTGATCTCGTCGGACGTGCGGCCGGCCGCGTGCGCGGCATCCGACACCTGGTCGGAGATCCACGCCACGCGGTCGGCGAGCGTCGCGTCTGCGCCGGCTGAACTGAGGCCCGGTGCGTCGGTCACAACGAGGCGTGCGTTACTTCAGGAAGTCGGGAACGTCGAGATCGGCGTCGTCGTCTTCTGACGCGGGGTCGAGCGCGACCGCGCCCGTGAGGCCGAGGTCGCTCGTGGGTGCCGACCAGGTCTGCGGCGCGGGAGCGGCTGCCGGTTCTTCGGCGGGCTCGGCCCGCTGATCACGGCGCAGGGTCGTGGTGGGCTGCGCAGCGCGGGCGAACGGGTCGCTGTCGTCGTTGGCGGCGTAGCTGCCGCGACGCGACTCGGCCGGGGTGTTGGCGTTGGGCTCGCCGCCGTCGAATCCGGCGGCGATGACGGTGACCCGCACCTCGTCGCCGAGGGTGTCGTCGATCACCGCACCGAAGATGATGTTCGCCTCGGGGTGCACGGCGTCTTGCACGAGCTTGGCGGCATCGTTGATCTCGAAGATGCCGAGGTTGGAACCACCCTGGATCGAGAGCAGCACACCGTGCGCCCCGTCGATCGAGGCTTCGAGCAACGGGCTCGCGACGGCGAGCTCGGCCGCCTTGATGGCACGGTCGGCACCCCGCGAGGAGCCGATGCCCATGAGCGCGGAACCGGCGCCCTGCATGACCGACTTGACGTCGGCGAAGTCGAGGTTGATGAGGCCGGGGGTGGTGATGAGGTCGGTGATGCCCTGCACACCGGCGAGCAGCACCTGGTCGGCGGTGGAGAACGCCTCGAGCATGCTGATGCCGCGGTCGCTGATCTCGAGCAGCCGGTCGTTCGGCACCACGATGAGGGTGTCGACCTCGTTCTTCAGGGTGGCCACGCCGTCTTCGGCCTGGGCCGCGCGGCGCTTGCCCTCGAAGCCGAAGGGCTTCGTGACGACACCGATCGTCAGCGCGCCGATCGATTTCGCGATGCGGGCCACGACCGGTGCACCACCGGTTCCGGTGCCGCCGCCCTCACCCGCGGTGACGAACACCATGTCGGCGCCCGCGAGCGCCTCTTCGATCTCTTCGGCGTGGTCTTCGGCGGCGCGACGGCCCACCTCGGGGTCGGCGCCGGCGCCGAGCCCTCGGGTGATCTCACGACCCACGTCGAGCTTCACGTCGGCGTCGCTCATCAGCAACGCCTGCGCGTCGGTGTTGATGGCGATGAATTCGACTCCGCGAAGACCGAGCTCGATCATGCGGTTCACGGCGTTCACGCCGCCGCCGCCGATGCCGACGACCTTGATTACGGCTAGGTAGTTCTGGTTTGACGTCACGTCCGGCCTCCGCTGAAACCTCGTAGGGTGCAACCTTAAAGTTCTAGTTGAAAGTTAAAGTTATTCCGAGTATGTATTTCCTAGGAATGAACCTAGGTGACGATCAGTTGGCCGCCCCGGATAGCGCGCCGCGTGTCGCGATCCGGCACCCCAGGTCGGTGGCCGAGACCGCTCCGACTCACCGCGGATAGAGCCAGACGCCGACGAAGACGAGCAGCGAGACCCACGCACCCGCCGCGGCAGCCAGGCCGACGCGCTTCCGCGTCGGAGTAGGCGGCCAGAGGTAGGGCAGCGAGAAGGCCACGGTGACGAACGCGGCGGCCGACGCCAGCACGAGAACTCGGGCCATGTCGCCGATGAGCACCCAGCCCACCACGATCCACACGGCGATCGCCGAGGTGGCAGCGCCGTAGACCAGCCGCATCCGCCGCACCCGAGCCCGGCGGGTGGCGGCCGAGCGTCGATCCTCCGCGGCGAACGCCGGCGGCGGCGAGGCGTGCGGCGACGGCGACGACGACGACGACGACCCTGATCCACTCATGACCGTGAGAACCTATCATGACCATGAGGATTTCTCAGCCGACGTACCGCCGGTCAGCGCACCACGGGGCTCTGCGGGCTCGACACGTCGTACTCGACCGGCAGCGAGGGGTCCTGCGTCGCGATCAGGCGCTGCAGGATGCGCGCCTTCAGCTCGGAGTCCTCGGCACTGCCCCAGACCACCCGCTGGCCGGCGCCGGTGAAGACCATGGTGACGCTGTCGGGAGTGGTGCCGCTGATGCGATCGACCTGCGCGATCAGGTCGTCGGGCAACGACATCAGCACGGCCGCAGCCGCCTCGAAACCGGGGCTGCCGATCTCGGTGCCGGTGAGGTCGAGCACGGGGAACCCGGCGATGCGGTCGGCCTGCTGCTGCACGGTCACCCCGGCCGCGTCGATGAGGTTGAATCCCGAGTCGGTCTGCACCTGGGCGACCGGGCGTCGCTCGACCACCCTGATCGCCAGGGTGTCGGGCGGCCGGGCCTCGACCGAATACGACTCGATCAACGGGAACTGGGCGAGATCGCTCTCGATGGCTCCGTAGTCGACCAGGGCGAGCGGTCGGCCGAGCTGGTCGTCGAGCGCGCCGGTGACGGCGACGGAGTCGAGACGGCTGGTGCCCTCGATCGCCACGGTGCGCACGGCGAGCAGGGGGGAATAGGCGGCGAGCAGCACCACCACCACGAGGGCGGCGACGGCTGCGCCGGCCGTCAGCCACGCGATGCGGCGCCGGCGCGAGCGCTGGGTGAACCGGCGGGCCTCGGCGCGCTCGTAGCGCCGGCGCTCACGGGTCGCCCGGCGCAGCTGCCTGCGCGCGTCGGCATTCGGGGCCTTCGAGGGCGATGACGTGGCCGAGTGCGATGATCCGGTCGATGTCGACGTCGATGTCGACGTGCTCGTGCCTCGCGACCCCGCTCCCCCGCCGGGCCTCGGCACCGCGGCCGCGCCGGGTGCGCTCGAGGGCACCCTGGGCGAACCGGAGGTCGAGCGGCCGATGGCGCCGGTCGATCCGGCCGAGCTCTTCGCTGTTCCCCGGGCTCCGGATGCCGCCGCCGCGGTCTTGGGGCCACCGGAGCTGCTCGCTCCCGCCCCCGCCCTCCCCGAAGACGTCATGCCATTCTTCGGGCGGGAACCTCGAGGCAATGGATCGATCGGCGTGGTCTTGGCCTCGCGCAGCGACGCGCCCGCCGCGGAGGAACCGTCGCGCGGGCCGCGAACGTCGGCGCTGCGATCATCAGCGCTGCGATCATTGGCGCTGCGATCATCGGCGCCGGAACCGTCCGCACCGCGATCGCCACGGCCACCGTCACGGCCGCGGCGGGCCGAGGAGTCCCGCACGGCGGCGAGCAGGGATTCCGACCCCTTCGAGCCGAGGTTCTCGGAGCTGTCGCGGCCGCTACCTCGAGGCGACCTGCCGCGGGCGGAGCCGGCCGACGGAGCGCCGGCGCCCGACCCGGCCGGCGCCGACGGCGCCACGCTCGACGGACTCGCCGATCGCGACGGGCCCGACGGCACCGACGGACGGGGAGGCACAGCCTGACGCGAAGGCTCGGTCTGACTCGCCGGCTGACTCGCCGGCACAGCCGGGCTCGTGGGCACCGACGGGCGCCGCCGGCCCTTCGAGCGGGCCGCGGGCTGCGGGTCGGGCTCGGGAGCCGGCGCAGGCGGCGGCGTCAGGCCCGGCGGCCGCTTCACTCTCCTCCAGTGCCCGACGAGACGGGCTCGGCCGACGCGGCGCCGGAATCGGCCGACGGCCCGGCGACCCGCTCGAGCGACTCGAGCAACTGCGGAACCAGGAGGTTGACGTCGCCGCAGCCGAGCGTCACGACGAAGTCGCCCGGCTCGGCGTACGAGGCCATGAAGTCGGCCGCGCGCTGCCAGTCGTCGATGTAGACCACGTGGTCGGGATCGGCGAAGCGCTCCGAGACGAGCGCGCCGGTCACTCCGGGCACCGGGTCTTCGCGGGCGCCGCAGACGTCGAGCACGATGGTGAAGTCGGCGGTGCGCTCGAGCGTCTCGGCGAACTCGCCGGCCATCAGCTGCGTGCGGCTGTAGAGGTGCGGCTGATGCACCGCGATGATGCGGCCCTCCCCCACGACCGTGCGGGCGGCGGTGAGGGCGGCGTCGACCTCGGTCGGGTGGTGCGCGTAGTCGTCGTAGACGCTGACCCCGCCCACCGTGCCGTGCAGTTCGAAACGGCGGCCCGTGCCACCGAAGGCGCCCACGGCCTCGATCGCGGCATCCGGAGCAAAACCGAGCCCGACGAGCACGGCGACGGCACCGGCCGCGTTGATGGCGTTGTGACGGCCCGGCACGCGTAGCCGGCCCGGGTAGCTGACGCCCTGGTGCTCGATCGCGTAGCTCACGGGGCCGGAGGTCTCGATGGAGTGCACGCGGAAGTCGGCATCCGGTGCCTCACCGAAGGTGAACACGCGCTCGTGCTCGAGGCGCGACGACACGCGCAGCGCCCCGGCGTCGTCGGACGAGATCACGACGAACTCCGTGCTCGCCTCGGCGAACCGCACGAACGCGTCTTCGACGGCCTCGACCGAGCCGTAGTGGTCGAGGTGATCGGGGTCGACGTTCGTGATGAGGGCGACGGCGGTGTCGTAGAGCAGGAACGATCCGTCGCTCTCATCGGCCTCGACCACGAAGATCTCGCCGTCGCCGAGAGCCGAGCTCGTGCCGAGTTCGGAGATGACGCCGCCGTTGACGAAGCTGGGCTCCTGGTCGAGCTCGAGCAGCGCCGTGACGATCATGCCCGTCGACGTGGTCTTGCCGTGCGCCCCGGCCACGGCCACGAGCCGCTGCCGGTTCACCAGCCAGGCCAGGGCCTGCGACCGGTGCAGAATGGTGAGCCCGCGCTCTTGGGCGAGCAGGTATTCGGGGTTGTCGGGCCACAGCGCGCTCGTCACCACGAGGGTGTCGGCCGACCCGACGTTGGCGGCGTCATGCCCCACCGCGACGGGGATGCCGAGGGCGCGCAGCTTTCCGGCGGTCTTCGAGTCGTTGCGGTCGGAGCCCGTGACGGTGACACCGGATGCCGCGAAAAGACGCGCGATGCCGCTCATGCCCGATCCGCCGATGCCCACGAAGTGCACGGCGCCCAGGTCGTCGGGAATCTCGATGTCGAGGTCTGGCTTGATCACGGGTTGCTGCTCTTTCGTCGGTGTTCGGGATGCGCGGGGCGGCCGGGCATCCCATACAACGTTACGCTCACGCCGAGTCCTTCCCGTTCAGGTCGTCGTGCCGTGCGGCGGGTCCGCTGGTGCCGCCGGGTGTGCCGTCGACAGCGCCCGCGACCGCCTGGTCGATCAGGGCGGCGAGACGCACGTCGCCGTCGGGGATGCCGACCTCGCGGGCGTGCGCGGCCATCAGCGCGATGCGGTCGCGGTCGCCGAGCAGGGGCACGAGCTCGCGCGAGACCCACGCGGGAACGAACTCGGCGTCGGCCACCAGCAGGGCTCCCCCCGCCGACACCAGGTCGTGGGCGTTGAAGCGCTGCTCGCCGTTGCCGACCGGGTAGGGCACGAGCACGCCCGGCACCCCGAGGGCGCCGAACTCCGACAGCGTCGAGCCGCCCGCCCGCGAGACGGCGAAATCGGCGACGGCGAGTGCGAGGTCCATGCGGTCGCAGTAGTCGAGGAACACGTACCCGGGCAGGCCCGGATCGGTCACCTCGGCCCGGCCGCCGGCGATGTGCAGCACGTTCCAGCCCGCGGCGAGCACCTGCGCCGCCGTGGCGTGCACGGTGGCGTTGATGCGGCGGGCGCCGAGCGAGCCGCCCGTCACGAGCAGCGTGGGGCGTGCGGGGTCGAGACCGAAGACGCCGTGGGCTTCGGTGGCAGCCGCCGCCCGGGCGCCCGCGTCGGCGAGCGAGGTGATCTCGCGCCGCAACGGCATGCCGACGAGCGTGGCGTGCGGCAGCCGCGTCGACGCGAAGCTCACGCCGACCCATGGTGAGAAGCGGGCGCCGAGCCGGTTGGCGAGGCCGGGTTTCGCGTTGGCCTCGTGGATGACGAACGGCACGTGCGCCTTGCGCGCCCCGAGATAGGCCGGCGCCGAGGCGTAGCCGCCGAAGCCCACCACGACGTCGACGTGGCGGTCGGCGATGATCGAGGCCACCCGCGCGATGGTGCGCCGGAACGCCCCGGGAAACCGCAGCGCCGCGGCGTTCGGCCGGCGCGGGAACGGCAGTTTGGGGATCGTCACGAGCTCGTAGCCGCGCTCGGGCACGAGCCGGGCCTCGAGGCCTTCGGCGGTGCCGAGCACCACGATCTCGGCTGCGGGGTCGCGGCGGCGCAACTCGTCGGCGGTGGCCAGCAGCGGGTTGACGTGCCCCGCGGTGCCGCCTCCCGCCAGGAGGTAGGTGGTCATCGCAGCGGGCTCCGCGACGACGAGGGGCGCGTGACGCGCGAGGCGCGAGGCGCCGGCGCAGCCTGCGGGGCTTGCGGCGCCTGCGACATCCGTTCTGCCCTCGCGCTCGCCACGGCGTTCTCGCGCGCGATCGAGAGCACGATGCCGATGGCGGCGAGGGTCGTCAGAAGGGCCGACCCGCCCGACGAGATGAGCGGCAGCGGCACGCCGAGCACCGGCAGCACGCCGAGCACGACCGCGATGTTCACGAACGCCTGCCCGATCAGCCACACCATCACGGCGCCGGTCACGACCTTCGAGAACATGTCGTTCGACGACCGGATGATGCGCACGAACGCGATCGCCAGGGCGATGAAGAGGATGAGCACCACGATGGCACCGACGAGGCCGAGCTCCTCGCCGATGATGGCGAAGATGTAGTCGTTGTCGGCCGCCGGCAACCACGACCACTTGGCCTTGGAGTTGCCGAGCCCCACTCCGAAGACACCTCCGCCGGCCAGCGCCCACTCCCCGTGCTGCGCCTGCCAGTCGGTGCCCTGGTAATCGGCGCCGGTGCCGTTGAAGAACGACATGATGCGGGTGGTGCGGCTCTCGCTCGAGAACGCCACCACCACGGCGATGATCGCGCCCGCGATGACGGGCAGCACGATCATGCGCAGCTTGATGCCGGCGAAGAAGAGCGCGCCGAACACGAGGCCGGCCATGATCATCACCGTGCCGAGGTCGCCGCCGAGCAGCACGAGCAGGATGGCGCCGCCGGCGACCGGGAGCACCGGGATGGCGACGTGCCCGAGCGTGCCGAGCAGGGCCTCCTTCTTGGCGAGGATCGCGCCCACCCACACCACGAGGGCGAGCTTCACGAGCTCCGAGGGCTGGAAGGTGTAGCTGCCGATCGCGATCCAGTTGAGGTTGCCGCCCACCTCGTCGCCGAGCGGGGTGAACACGAGCAGCTGCACGCCGATCGCGACGAAGATGGCCAGCCACGCCCAGCGTTTCATGAAGCGGATGGGCAGGCGCGACACGACGAGCATGAGCGGGATGCCGAGCAGGGCGAAGAGCCCCTGCTTGAGGAAGACGCTGAAGAAGTCGCGGCCCGAGGTGAACGAGTCGATCGAGCTCGACGAGAGCACCATCACGAGCCCGAGCAGCACCAGGAAGAGCGTGGTGCCGAGCAGCAGGAAGTAGTTGCTCGACTCGGCCGTGAACACCTGGCCGAGCGAGATGCGCGCCGAGTGGGCGCTGCCGGCCGTGCCACCACCGCCGCCGCCGGTAGCGGGTGCTCCGGATGCCGCGGCCGAAGGCCTATTCCGGCCGAATCTCGGAAGGGTTCGGGAGGGTGTCGTCACCGTCAATACCTCCCACGTGCTTGCGCACGGCCTCCGCGAATCGGGTTCCGCGGTCGGCGTAGTCTGCGAACTGATCCATCGATGCCGCTGCCGGTGCCAGCAGCACGACGTCTCCGGGCTCTGCCGCGGCGGCCGCCAGAGCGACCGCACGCGTCATCACGTCACTAGTCTCATCGTGCTCGACCTCGAAGAGCGGCAGCCCGGGCGCGTGTCGCCGTAAAGACGCGACGACCTCGGAGCGGTCGGCCCCGATTACGACCACGGCACGCACGCGACCGCCGTCGCCGCCGACCGAGGCCTCGACGAGCGGGTCGATGTCGACGCCCTTGAGCAGGCCGCCGACCACCCACACGATCGACGGATACGCCCGCAGGGATGCCGCGGCCGCATGCGGATTGGTCGCCTTCGAGTCGTCGACCCAGGTGACACCGCCGGCCGTCACCACGTGCTCGATGCGGTGCCGGTCGAGCGTGAACTGCGCCAGCGCGGCACGGATGGCCTCGATCGAGGCGCCGTAACTGCGGGCGAGCGCACTCGCGGCGAGCACGTCGGCGACGGTGTGCGGAGCGCCGAGGCCACGCATCCGCAGTTCGTCGACCGTCGCGATCTCGAGGGCGGCGTCGCGGCGGTCGTCGAGGAATGCGCGGTCGCACAGGATGCCGTCGACCACCCCGAAGTCGCTCGGGCCCGGCACCCCGAGCCCGAAGCCGATGGCGCGGGCGCCCTCGATCACGTCGGCGTCTTCGACGAGGGTCATCGTGCGCAGGTCGTCGCGGTTGTAGACGCAGGCGATCTGCGTGTTCGTGTAAACCCGGGCCTTGGCGGCGACGTAGGCCTCGAACGAGCCGTGCCAGTCGAGGTGGTCTTCGGCGAGGTTGAGCACCACCGACGCGTAGGGAGACATGCTCGACGTGGAATGCAACTGGTAACTCGACAACTCGACCACCAGCACGTCGAACCCCTGGGGGTCGCGGATGGCGTCGAGCACCGGGATGCCGATGTTGCCGCACGGCGCCACGCGGTGCCCGGCGGCCAGCAGCATCGAGGCCGTGAGCTGCACGGTGGTGGTCTTGCCGTTGGTGCCGGTCACGGCGATCCAGTCGGCCGGCTTGCCCGTCTGGGCGTCGACGACCTTGTCGCGCAGCCGCCAGGCGAGTTCCACGTCGCCCCAGACGGCGGTGCCGCGGTCGCCCGCCCACACGAGCAACGCGTCGTCGGGGTGGTAGCCGGGCGAGGCGACCACGAGTTCGGGGTCGAAATCCTGCAGCTCGGCGGGCACCTCCCCACCGGGCGCGAGCACGAGCTCGGCGCCGATCACGGGGATGAGGTCGGCGTACTGCTTCGCCGCCTTGGCGGCGACCACCAGAACGGATGCGCCGAGTTCGGTGAGCGTGTCGGCCACGGAGAATCCGGTGATGCCGAGACCGAGCACCGCCACCCGGAGCCCCGCCCAGTCGGAGTGCCAGCTGGTGAGGCCGTCGAGACGGGACGGCTCGGGAATCGGGGTCGCCGCGGCATCCGTCATCGTGACAGCCACTCGAGATAGAACGAGCCGACGGCGCCGGCCACGAAGAGACCGGCGATGATCCAGAACCGCACGACGATGGTGACCTCCGCCCAGCCCTTCATCTCGAAGTGGTGGTGCAGCGGGCTCGCGCGCCAGATGCGTTTGCCCTTGGTGAGCTTGAAGTAGGTCAGTTGCACGGCGACCTGGCCGGCGACGATCACGAAGATGCCGCCGATCAGGATGAGCAGCAGTTCGGTGCGGGCGAGGATCGCGAGAGCCGCGAGCGCCCCGCCGAGGGCGAGCGAGCCGGTGTCGCCCAGGAAGATCTTGGCCGGGTTGGTGTTCCACCAGAGAAAGCCGATCAGGGCCCCGACGATCGTGGCGGCCACCACCGCGAGGTCGAGTGGATCGCGCACGTCGTAGCACTTGTCGAGCACGTCGGTGTCGAGCGTCACGCTCGCGCAGCTCTGGTTGAACTGCCAGAAGCCGATGATCACGAACGAGCCGATGGCGAGGATCGACGATCCGGGCGCGAGGCCGTCGAGCCCGTCGGTGAGGTTCACGCCGTTCGAGGTGAACATGACGATGATGCAGATCCAGACCACGAAGGCGATGACGCCGAGAACGAGGCCCCAGGAGAGGAAGTCGAACGGCAGGTCGCGGATGAACGACACCCGGGTCGACGCGGGGGTCTCGCCTTGCTTGTTCGGGAACTGGATGGCCAAAAGCGCGAAGATGATGCCGACGATCACCTGCCCGATGATCTTCGCCACAGGGCTCAGGCCGAGACTGCGCTCCTTGTGCACCTTGAGGAAGTCGTCGATGAAGCCCACCACGCCGAGCCCGGTCATGAGGAACAGCACCAGCAGGCCCGAGATGGTGGGCGGCTCCTGGGTGAGCAGCGCCGAGACGAAGTAGCCGAAGAGCACCGCCAGGATGATGACGATGCCGCCCATCGTGGGCGTTCCGCGTTTGACGTGGTGGGCGTCGGGCGTGTCGATGTTGATGAATTGACCCCAGGCGAACCGCTTGAACATGCGGATGAACACCGGGGTGAGGAAGAGCGAGAACGCGAGCGAGAGCGACGCGGAGGCGAGGAGGGTGATCATGCGTTCGCCTGCTCGGTCGAGTTCGCCTGGGCGATGCGGTCGCCGAGGAAGCGCAGGCCGGCCGAGTTCGACGACTTCACCAGAATGAGGTCGCCGGGCTGCGTGTCGGCGGTGACGAGGTCGAAGGCCTCGTCGGCGGTCTCGACGAAGAACGCCTCGCTGCCCCACGACCCCTCGTGCTCGGCGGCCAGGTGCATGGCACGGGCGGCCTCGCCCACGACGTAGAGCTTCTTGATGTTGAGGCGCACCGCCATGCGGCCGATGCGGTCGTGCTCCTCGACCGAGAACGGCCCGAGCTCGCTCATCTCACCGAGCACGGCGATGGTGCGCTGGTCGTCGCGGGCGATCTGGGCGAGCGTCTTCAGCGCGGCGGCCATCGAGTCGGGGCTCGCGTTGTAGGCGTCGTTGATCACCTGCACGCCGTTCTTGCCGCCGAGCAGCTCCATGCGCCAGCGCTCGGCGCGCACGACGGTCTCGAGCGCGGCGACGATGTCGTCGACCCCCACCCCGAGAACGTGCGCGGCAGCGGCGGCGGCCAGGGCGTTCATGACGTGGTGCTCGCCGAGCACGGCGAAGCGCACCGCGCGCGACTCGCCCGTCGGCAGGTGCAGCACGAAGGTGGTTCCGGCGGCCGTCGCGTCGAGGTCGGTCGCGCGCACCTCGGCCTCGGGCGACAACCCGAACCAGAGCACGCGAGCCGCCGTCTTGTCGGCCATGCTCGCCACCCGCGGGTCGTCGCGGTTCAGCACGGCGACGTCGCCGGGCACGAGGTCTTGCACCATCTCGGTCTTGGTGGCGAGGGTGGTCTCGATGCCGCCGAACTCCCCCGCGTGGGCGAGTCCGACCGTCAGCACGACACCCACGTCGGGCTTCGCCATGCGGATCAGGCGGGTGATCTCACCCTTGCCGCTCGCGCCCATCTCGGCCACCAGGAACCGGGTGGTCGGGGTGAGCTTCAACATCGTGAGCGGGGCCCCGACCTCGTTGTTGAACGAGTCGCGCGGGGCGACGGTCTCGCCCACCCGCGCTGTGATCGCGCTCAGCAGGTTCTTCGTGGTGGTCTTGCCGTTCGAGCCGGTGATGCCCACGATCTTGAGGTCTCCGGTCGCGCGCACGCGCGCCACGACCTCGGTCGCGAAGTGGCCGAGGGCGAGCACCGAGTCGGCCACGACGACCTGCGGGATGGCGAGATCGAACGGCCGCTCGACCACCACGAGCGCCGCGCCGGCCTCGACTGCCGCGGGAACGAACCGGTGGCCGTCGTCGAACTCGCCGCGCTTCGCGACGAAGATGTCACCGTCCCGCACCAGACGGGAGTCGGTGTCGACGGTGCCGTTCACGACCGTCTCCGGCGACCAGCCCGCGAGCGAGGCGGCATCGGTGATCACGAGTTCGCCCTGGAGCGCCTTCGCGATCTCGGTGAGTGTGAGATCGAGCATGTGTCAGAGCCATCCGTGTTCGTGCAGGGCGTTCCGTGCGTCGTCGCGCGCGGAATAGGGGATCTTCTCGCCCGCTACTTCGTGGTAGTCCTCGTGGCCGGGGCCGGCGTAGAGCACCACGTCGCCCTCCGAGGCGATCGACAGCGCCTTGCGGAACGCCGCCCGCGGATCCGCGACCTCGTAGATCTCGCGGCCGGGGGCTGCGGCTCGAGCGGAGTCGAGCAGCACGCGCCGGATGGCGGCCGGGTCTTCGTAGCGTGGGTGGAAGTCGGTGACGACCACGGCATCCGCGAGCCGGGCCGCGATGGCGCCCATCTCCTCGCGTTTGGAGGGGTCGCGGTCGCCGTCGGCGCCGAAGACCATGATGATGCGGCCGTCGGTGACCCGCCGGATCGACTCGAGCGTGAGCGTGAAGGCGTCGGGCGTGTGGCCGTAGTCGATGTAGACGACGGGCCCGCGGTCGCCCGAGACCTTCTCGGCTCGGCCGGGAATGTAGACGTCGATGCCGGGCTCGCGGTCGCCGTCGTCTTGCGCCGACCCGTTCGAACCGCCCTCGCCGCTCAGGGCGTGGGCGATGGCGCCGAGGTCGAAGCCCGATTCGACGAGCATCACGATCGCGAGGGCCGCGTTGGCGGCCATGAAGCTGCCGAGCAGCGGAACGGATGTCGTGAGCGACCGGTGGTCGGGCCCGCTCAAGGTGAACGTGGTGCGGTCGGCGGTCTCGTCGTCGATCGTGAGATGCCACTGCGCCTCGCCGAACCGCGCGTCGGAACTCGGGGCGGTCGAGATGGTGGTGAGCGGGATGCGCGACTCCGAGGCGAGGCGCTCGCCCCACTCGGCGTCGACGATCACGACGCCGCGCTTGGCGCGATCGGGCTGGAAGAGCTCGCGCTTGGCCGCGTAGTAGGTCTCCATCGTCGAGTAGTCGTCGAGGTGGTCGTGCGAGAGGTTGGTGAACCCCACGACGTCGAAGACGATGCCGTCGACGCGGTGCTGGGTGATGGCCTGCGCCGAGACCTCGAGGATGACCGAGCGCACGTGGGCCTCACGCATCCGCGCGAGCATGGCGTGGATCTCGGTCGCCTCCGGCGTGGTCAGCGTCGACACGATGGTCTCGTCGCCGATGCGGCGCTCGGCGGTGGTGCTGAGACCGGCGACGATTCCGAGCTGGCGCAGGATGGCCTCGAGCAGGTAGGCGACGCTCGTCTTGCCGTTGGTGCCGGTCACGCCGAACAGCGTCGGCGGCTCCTCGCGGGTGCGGTAGATCCAGGCCGCGAGCTCGCCGAGCGCGAGCCGGGGCTCGGGGGTGACGATGACGGGCAGGCCCGCCTCGGCGGCCAGGGGCACGCCCTCGGGGTCGGTGAGGATGGCCACCGCGCCGGCGTCTCTCGCGGCCTGTGCGAACGAGGCGCCGTGGAACCGCGCGCCCTTGAGGCCCACGTAGAGGTCGCCGGGAACCACGTCGCGCGACGAGATGGTGATGCCGGAGACCACGTCGGACACGGGGGGCCCGACCTGCTCGAACCCGAAGTCCTCGACCAGGTGAGGGAGCGATCGCGCGATGGGATGCTCCGGTCGTAGAGCCGAAGAAGCCCGATCAGCCACTGGTCTCCTTCGTGCTCAATATGTTGTCGGAAGATCGGGCGCGGGCTCCGTGGACGGAAGAACGCGGTGCTCTTTCAGAACCTGCGACATGATCTTCTGAAAGACCGGTGCCGCCGCCAAACCGTTCTCAATGGTAACCGGCTTCGCGATGGTGACCGAAACGACGTATTGCGGATCGTCGGCCGGAGCGAGCCCCGCGAGCGACGTGATGTAGCTGTCGCCGTAGGCTCCGTTGCCGTCGCTCATCTGCGCCGTTCCGGTCTTCGCGGCCACCCGGTAGCCCGGGATCTGCAGGTCTGCCGAGGCGTAGCCGCCGGTCGCGACGGTCTCGAGCATGTTGATCGTGTCGGTCGCCGCCTGGGGCGAGACCACCTGCGATCCGGTGGTGTCGGGCACCTGGGTGACGGTGCCGTCGGCCTGCTTGCAGCCCTCGACGAGCTGCACCGGCAACCGCACGCCGCCGTTGCCGAGCGCCTGGTAGACGCTCGCGATCTGCACGGCCGTGGTCGAGATGCCCTGCCCGAAAGTGGTGGTGAGGTTGGTCTGGTCGTCCCAGGCGTCCCACGGCGCCAGGATGCCGCCCGACTCGGCCGGGAAGCCCACCTCGCTCGGGCTCGTGACGTGGAACTTGGTCATGTAGTCGAACCGCTGCTGCGGGGTGAGCAGCTCGCCCAGCATCGCGGTGCCGGTGTTCGACGACTCCTGGATGACGCCCGCGAAGGTGAGGCGCAACGGGTCGACGTGGAACTCGCTGTCACGGGTCGACGCCCCGTTGGGGTCGGTGTAGACGTAGGGCGCTTCGACCTGCGTGCCCACGTTCGCGAGGCCGGCGTCGAGAACGGATGCCGCGGTCAGCGCCTTGAAGGTCGAACCCGGTTCGAACGGCGCCTGGAACGCGATCGAACCGCGCTGGTCGGCGGGCGTCGCGTCGATGTTGTTGGGGTCGACGCTCGGGTAGTCCGCCACGGCCAGCAGCTTGCCGGTCTTCACCTCAGTGACCACCACGGTGCCCCACGCGGCTCCGGTCTCCTGGATGCGGGCCGCGAGGGTCTGCTGCGAGAACCACTGCAGGTCGCTGTCGATGGTGAGCACGGCGGTGCCGCCGTTCTTCGCCTCGGTCTGCGTGACCGTGCTGCCGGGGATGGCCACGCCGTCGGCGCCGCGCTCGTAGGTCTCGAGACCGTCGGTGCCGGTGAGGCACTCGTTGTCGATCTGCTCGACGCCGGCGGTGCCGGTGGTGCCGTCGGACAGGAAGCCGATCAGGTTGCCGGCGACGGCGCCGTTCGGGTAGGTGCGCACGGGGTTCGACTCGTAGTAGATCCAGGGGATCTCGAGGTCGCGCACCGCCCGGAAGACGTCGACGTCGACGTTCTTGACCAGATAGGTGAAGTTCGACGAGGGGTCGGCCGTGAGGATGCCGTAGACCTCGTCGGAGGTCTGACCGGTGATCGCCGCGATCTCGGCGGCGGCCTGCGTGGGGGTGACGGTCGACGTCGTGCCCGCGGCATCCGTTCGGTCGAAGTCGGTGACCGATTTCGGCGAAGCCGTGATGTCGTAGCGCAGCACGGTCGTGGCGAGCACGGTGCCGTCGTTGTCGGTGATGTCGCCCCGGAGGCCGTAGGTCGAGGTGGAGGCCGAGAGCTTGTCGAACGACTCCGCGTTGAGGGTGTCGGCCTGCACGATCTGGATGGTCACCAGGCGCACGACGAACACCGCGACAACCGCGACGACGGCGAACACGGCGACGGCGGCCCGGCGACGGGTGCTTCGGGTGGCGGCGGTGTTCACTCTGGTCTCCCCTGAAGCCTGCGCCCGGTGCGGCGCGTCGGTCGTCGGATCATGCGGTGGTGGCTACCGCGTGGTCGGGGAAGGAAGTGCACCCTGCCACGGTACGTCGGGCTGGGGCTCGGCCGCGGGAGGCGCGCTTGCGACCGCGGTTCCGGTCGCGGCATCCGTG
Source organism: Herbiconiux daphne (assembly GCF_024979295.1). Taxonomy (GTDB): domain Bacteria; phylum Actinomycetota; class Actinomycetes; order Actinomycetales; family Microbacteriaceae; genus Herbiconiux; species Herbiconiux daphnes. Next base: position 355,464 of record NZ_JANLCJ010000002.1, read on the forward strand.
CCGGCCGCTGCCGTCGTGCCCGGGGTCGTCGTGCCCGGGGTCGTCGCGTCCGGGGTCGTCGCGGGCGGGGTGAGCAGCGAGTTCGGAATGAGCGAGGCGCCGGCCACCGCGCCAGGAGCCGCCGCGACCGGCGAACCGAGCACGGCACCGTCGGAGAGCCGCAGGTAGACCGGGGCGCTGTTGGTGACCATGCCGAGGGCGGCGGCGCTGGCCGCGAGGTTCTGGGGCGACGACAGCTTGTCGAACTGCTCGCTCAGCACCTGGTGGCTGCGGTCGAGCTCTTTCTGTTGCTGCTGCAGCGACGAGATCTCGTAGGCGCCGTCGGAGAGGCCGATGCTCAGCATGAGCTGCGTCACCACGATCGCGAGCACGCCGGTCACGACGACCGCCGCGTAGGCGATCTTCGGCCGGGCCCGACGCTGGCTGCGCGTCGGCACGATCTCGATGCGCGGTGCGGTCTCGCGGCGTCCGGGCTGCGGTCGCCCGATGCCGGGCCGAGCCGTGTCGGGGAACGCCGTGTCGGGGAACGCCGTGTCGGGGAGGGCGGAGCCGGAGGGCAGGAACGTGCGCGGCCTCGTCATGGTCGCGCCGGCCAGGTTGGTCATGCGATCTTCCTGATCTTCTCGGCCGCGCGCAGTCGCACGGGGATGGAGCGCGGGTTGCGCGCACGTTCGTCGTCGTCGGCGAGCTCGGCGCCGCGCACCAGCAGCTTCAGCTCGGGGCGGTGCTCGGGCAGTTCGACCGGCAGGCCGGCCGGAGCGGTGGATGCCGCCCGCGCCTGCAGCTCGCGCTTCACGATGCGGTCTTCGAGCGAGTGGAAGGCGAGCACCACGATGCGGCCGCCGACCTTCAGCGCGTCGATCGCCCGCGGGATGGCGCGTTCCAGCACGGCGAGCTCGGCGTTGACCTCGATGCGCAGTGCCTGGAACACCCGCTTGGCTGGGTGACCCGAGTGCGAGAACTTCGCCGGGGTCGCCGCCTGGATGATGTCGACCAGATGTCCCGACCGCAGGATCGGCCCGTCGGCCCGCGCTGCGACGATCTTGCGGGCGTAGCGGTCGGCGAGCTTCTCTTCGCCGTAGTCGCGGAAGATGCGGCGCAGGTCGGCCTCGGAGTAGGTGGCGATGATCTCGGCCGCGGTGAAGGCGGCCGTGTCGTCCATGCGCATGTCGAGGGGCGCGTCTTTGGAGTACGAGAAGCCCCGCTCGACCTGGTCGAGTTGCATCGACGAGACGCCGAGGTCGAACAGGATGCCGTCGACCTCGTCGATGCCGAGACCCTCCAGCGCTTCGTCGATCTCGTCATAGACGCAGTGCACGAGGTCGATGCGGTCGGCGAAGGGAGCCAGTCGCTCGCCGGCCAGACGCAGGGCGTTCGGGTCGCGGTCGAGGCCCACGAGGTGGAGGTCGGGGAACGCGCGGAGGAACGCCTCGGAGTGACCGCCGAGCCCGAGGGTGCAGTCGACGAGGATGGCGCCCGGCGCGCCGAGCACCGGCCCGAGCAGCTCGATCGTGCGCTCGAGGAGCACCGAGGTGTGGATCGAGGCGGGGTCTTGCTGCCCGTGCTGTTCGTGGTGTTCGCGCTGTTCGCGCTGTTCTGGCTGCTGGTGCTGTTCTGGCTGCTCGTCCATGTGCATCCGGTTCCTGGTTCGCAACCCCTGATCCCCATCCATTCCGACCTGGCACCGGGGAAGTGCGCCAGGGCGATGAACGGCTGGGAGTCAGGGGCGACGACTCAGAAGAGTCCCGGGATCACCTCCTCGTCGGTGGAGGAGAAGGCGGCTTCCTGGGCTTCGAGGTAGGTGTTCCAGGCCTCGGCGTCCCAGATCTCGGCGCGGCTGCCGGCACCGATCACGACGAGGTCGCGATCGAGGTTGGCGTAGCTGCGCAGTGGGGCGGGAACCGTCACGCGGTGCTGCTTGTCAGGGGTCTCGGCGCTGGCGCCGGAGAGGAAGACACGCAGGTAGTCGCGGGCCTGCTTCGAGGTGACCGGCGCTTGCCGGATCTTGTCGTGCAGGTCTTCGAACTCGCGGGTGGAGAAGACGTAGATGCAGTTCTCCTGGCCGCGGGTCATGACGACTCCCCCGGCCAGTTCATCGCGGAATTTGGCGGGCAGGATGATGCGCCCTTTTTCGTCGAGCTTGGGAGCGTACGTGCCAAGGAACACTTACCTCCCCTTACTCTTCCGGCCAGAATTGTGGGCTACCTCCACTTTACTCCACTTCACACCACCAATCAACGATCAAACCGGGATAAGCGTAGTGAATCGTAGAAAAACCCCCAAGATCATGCGGATCTCAGGGGTGGAGGGAAATGGAGGGTCTGGGGCACTCCCGGGAGGGTCCGGGCACAAAAAAAGACCGGCCCGAAGGCCGGTCTTCTCAGAAGTGGTGGGGACTACTCGTCGCCGTCGTCGCGACGCTCCCAGCGGTCGTTCAAGCGGTCCATGAAGCCCGACTTGTTCGACGACGCCTTGCCGGCCCGCGCCGAGCTGGCGGGGGCACCCGGTGCAGCCGGCATGCCGCGACCGCGCTTCGTGCGACGCAGTGCGAGCAGCACCCCGCCGAACATGGCGATGAAGCCGACGAGCCCGATGAGGGGTTGGTGGAAGATGACGCCGCCGATGACGATGCCGAGGCCCAGGATTCCGACCAGGATTCCGAGCACCAGGGCACCGTAATTCAATCGACCTCGACCACCGCCGACGGCCGATACGAAATCGGCATCGTTGTGGTAGAGGCTGCGCTCCATCTCATCGAGGAGTCGTTGTTCTTGCTCCGAAAGCGGCATCCTATTTCACCTCAGGCTCGGGACCGACGCGTGATACTGCTGATTGTAGTGCGCGCAGTCTAGCTAGGCTAGGCGAGTGATGGAAAGCCCGCGCCTAGTCAAACTGGTTGACGCACGAATCAAGGAATTCCTCGTATCGCGTGAGTCCATTCTGATCCGCATAGCCCCCGAGCTCCGCCCGTTCGCGCACTACTCCCGGGATCTTCTCAGCGGCGGCAAGCGGTTCCGCGCGCAGTTCTGTTACTGGGGCTGGCGCGCGGTCTCTCCGGTCAACTCCGCCACCGCCGTTCCGGGCGAAGCGGAGCTCGACGCGCTGGTCGATCTGTGCGCCGGTCTCGAGCTCTTCCACGCCGCGGCCCTCGTGCACGACGACATCATCGACAACTCCGACACCCGCCGGGGCATGCCGGCGGCTCACCGCCGCTTCGAGGCGCTGCACCGCGAAGAGGGGTGGCGAGGCGAGCCCGAGTCGTTCGGCGAGGGCAGCGCCATCCTGCTCGGCGACCTGCTGCTCGCCTGGAGCGACGAGCTGATCTCGGGTGCCGTGCTCGGCGCGCCCACGCTTCCGACCCTGATCGCGACCCGCGAGGCCGTCGACGTGATGCGCACCGAGGTGACCCTCGGCCAATACCTCGACCTGCTCGAGGAGCGTGCCTGGGCGACCACCGATCCCGACCGCGCCTTCGAGCGGGCCGAGCGCGTGATCGTCTACAAGTCGGCGAAGTACAGCGTCGAGGCGCCGCTGCAGATCGGGGCATCCCTTCGCGGTGCGTCGCTCGAACAGCTCGACAGCCTGCGCCGGTTCGGCCTGCCGCTCGGCATCGCGTTCCAGCTGCGCGACGATGTGCTCGGCGTGTTCGGCGACGCGGCGCGCACCGGCAAGCCGAGCGGCGACGACCTACGCGAGGGCAAGCGCACCGTTCTGGTGTCGCTCACCCGCGGCCGGCTCGATGCGTCGTCACGCCGTCTGTTCGACGAGTTGCTGGGAGACCCCGAGCTCGACGAGTCGCAGATCAGGATGCTGCAGCAGACCATGCGCGACACCGGCGCCCTGGCCGAGGTCGAGACCATGATCGCCGAACGCGTGCGCAGTGCGCTCGGCGAACTCGAGCGCGCTCCCATCGGCGACACCGCGCGGGCCGAGCTCGCGAGCCTGGCGCGCGTGATCACCCAGCGCGAGACCTGAGCCGCGGGTCGCTAGGCCGGGGTCGGTGAGCCGCGGGTCGCTAGGCCGGGGTCGGTGAGCCGCGGGTCGCTAGGCCGGGGTCGGTGAGCCGCGGGTCGCTAGGCCGGGGTCGGTGAGCCGCGGGTCGCTAGGCCGGGGTCGGTGAGCCGCGGGTCGCTAGGCCGGGGTCGGTGAGCCGCGGGTCGTGAGCTAAGAGTCGGTGATCTGGGCTCAGAACGCGAGGGCCTGGGCCACCCGGCGCACCTCGGCCTTGCGGCCGGCGTGCAGTGCCTCGATGGGCGACACGTCGAGCAGGTCGTTCTCATCGAGCAGCCACTCCACGATCTCGTCGTCGCTGAACCCGTTGTCGGCGAGCACGATGATGGTGCCCCGCAGCTCGGTGAGCGGCTCGCCGTCTTTGATGAACCGGGCGGGCACCGACACGACGCCGTCTCGTCGAACGGCCACCAGCGTGCGGTCTTCGATCAGCCGCCGCACTTTGCTCGGAGTCAGGCCGAGCAACTCGACCAGGTCGGGAACGGTCAGCCACTCGGTGGCAGGCAGATCAGTCACGAGTACAGATTGCCACGCATCCGGGCCGCCCGGGCAATGCCGTTCCGTCACGAAACCATAAAGATGGCCGCCGGAAGGCCAACCACTCGGTGTCTATGCGGCTAAGTGGATACCGCGCTCTCTAAACTCGAAGGCGTGACCAACGCCCCTCCCGACCCCATGATCGGACGTCTCATCGACGGCCGATATCAGGTGCGATCGCGAATCGCCCGGGGCGGCATGGCGACGGTCTACCTGGCCACCGATCTGCGCCTCGAGCGCCAGGTCGCGATCAAGATCATGCACGGCCACCTGGCCGACGACATCGTGTTCAAAGAACGATTCGTGCAGGAGGCCCGGTCGGCGGCGCGGCTCGCGCATCCCAACGTGGTGAACGTGTTCGACCAGGGTCAGGACTCCGACATGGCCTACCTCGTGATGGAGTACCTGCCCGGCGTCACGCTGCGCGACCTGCTGAAAGACTACGGAAAGCTCACCACCGAGCAGACGGTCGACGTGATGGATGCGGTGCTCGGCGGCCTCGCGGCGGCCCACAAGGCCGGCATCGTGCACCGCGACCTCAAGCCCGAGAACGTGCTGCTGGCCGACGACGGGCGCATCAAGATCAGCGACTTCGGTCTGGCCCGTGCGGTGTCGGCGAACACGGCCACCGGGCAGGCGCTGCTCGGCACCATCGCCTACCTCTCCCCCGAACTGCTCACCCGCGGCACCGCCGACGCCCGCAGCGACATCTACGCCGCCGGCATCATGATGTACGAGATGCTCGTCGGCAAACAGCCGTTCACCGGCGAGCAGCCGATGCAGATCGCGCTCATGCACGCGCACGACCAGATGCCGACGCCGAGCACCGCGAACCCCGGGGTGCCCGAGCAGCTCGACGACCTCGTGCTCTGGGCCACGGCCAAGGAGCCCGACGAGCGGCCGACGGATGCCCGTGAGATGCTCGAGCGCCTGCGCACGGCCGAGATCGAGATCGTCGGGTCGCGCCCGTCGTCGAATGCCACGCAGCGCACCATGGTGCTGCCGGCCGACACGTTCGACGCCGACCTCGACCACGCGCAGACCCAGGTGCTCGAGGAGCGCCGTCGCACCGACCCGGTGAAGACCGTGGGCGCCGGCGCGGCTGCTACGGCCGGAGCCGCGGGGGCGGGCGTGATGGCGGCGGGAGCCGGGCCGGCCGGCGCTCTCGCCGACGGCACCGACATCTTCGCCGGCGTCGGGGCCACCACCGTCTACGGCAACTCCGTGGGGGCGCCCCGCGCACCCCGCCCGCCCGACGGCCCGAAAGAGAAGTTGGCCCGCAAGGCGTCGTCGCGCCGCAAGCGCGGCTTCTGGATCTTCGCGATCGTCGTCATCATCGCCGCAGCGCTCGGCGGAGGCACCTGGTACTTCGGCGCCGGCCCGGGCGCCATGACGAGCGTGCCCGACGTGGCCGGGCAGTCGCCCGACTCCGCGATCAGCACGCTGACCGCGCTCGGCCTCGAACCCACGCGCGCCGATCAGTCGAGCGTCACCGTCGCCGCAGGCACGGTGATCGGCACCGATCCGGCATCCGGCGCCTCCGTGCGCAACGGCTCCGCGATCTCGGTGCTCGTCTCGTCGGGGCCGGCCCTACTGCCGGTGCCCACCCTCAACGGGCTCGCCCAGGCCGATGCCGAGGCGGCCGTGCAGAGCGCCGGCTTCACCCTCGCCGACCCGCAGCGCGAGTTCCGCGACGACGTGCCCGACGGCATCGTCGCCGCCTCGCTCGGTGCCGACGGCAACCAGGTCGGTCTCGACGGCGCCCAATATCCCGAGCAGCAGCCCATCACTCTGGTGGTGTCGCTCGGCCCGGTTCCGGATGTCGTGGGCCAGACCCTCGACGAAGCCAAAGCCACCCTCGAATCAGTCGGCCTGGTCGGGGTCGACGGGTCGCAGGACTTCAGTGACGACATCCCGGAGGGCTCGGTCTTCGAGGCCGTGCGTTCGACCGACCCGGTGCGACCCGGAGACAGCATCTCGCTCAACGTCTCGCGCGGGCCCGCCCCGGTGGCCGTTCCCGACGTGATCGGGATGACGTGGGACAAGGCGAAGCCGCTCCTGGCCGACGCCGGGTTCTCGCTCGACTACAACTTCGGTGCCGACCTCGCGCCGGGCCTCGTGCGTGTCACCGGCACGAACCCGTCGGCCGGAACGCTCGCGCCCAAGGGCTCGTCGATCAGCATCGCCTTCACCTGACCCATCCCGCGAGTTGCGCCGAAGTGCCCTTCCCCTGCGGGGAACAGGGCACTTCGGCGCAACTCGCGGGAGGGTGGAAAGCCCTGGGCTAGCGGCCGCCGTTGGTGGCCACGAGCTCCTCGGCCACCAGGAACGCCAGCTCGAGCGACTGCATGTGGTTGAGGCGCGGGTCGCAGAGCGACTCGTAACGGGTGGCCAGGGTGGCCTCGTCGATGTGTTCCGACCCGCCGAGGCACTCGGTGACGTCGTCGCCGGTGAGCTCGACGTGGATGCCGCCTGGGTGCGTGCCGATCGCGCGGTGCGCCTCGAAGAATCCCTTGACCTCGTCGACCACGTCGTCGAACCGACGGGTCTTGTAGCCGTTGGGTGTGGTGAGGCCGTTGCCGTGCATCGGGTCGGTGACCCACAGCGGCTTGGCGTCGCTGTTCTTCACCGTCTCGAGCAGCGGCGGCAGCGCATCCCGGATCTTGCCGGCGCCCATGCGCGTGATGAACGTCAGACGACCGGGCTCGCGGCTCGGGTCGAGCTTGTCGATCAGCCGCAGCACGTCGTCGCCGGTGGTCGTCGGGCCGAGCTTGACGCCCAGCGGGTTGCGCACGCGCGAGAGGAAGTCGACGTGGGCGCCGTCGAGGTCGCGGGTGCGCTCCCCGATCCAGACGAAGTGGCTCGACGTGTTGTAGGGAGTTCCGGTGCGCGAGTCGATGCGGGTCATCGGGCGCTCGTAGTCGAACAGCAGCGCCTCGTGGCTCACGAAGAACTCGGTGCGCTTCAGCGCCTCGAAGTCGGCGCCGCACGCCACCATGAACTTCACGGCGCGGTCGATCTCGCCGGCGAGCTGTTCGTAGCGCACGTTGGCCGGGTTCGACGTGAAGCCCTTGTTCCAGGTGTGCACCTGACGCAGGTCGGCGAACCCGCCCTGGGTGAAGGCCCGGATGAGGTTGAGCGTCGACGCGGCCACGTGGTAGCCGTCGAGCAGGCGCTGCGGGTTCGCGGTACGCGACTCCGGCGTGAAGTCGTAGCCGTTCACGATGTCGCCGCGGTAGGCGGGCAGCGTGACGCCGTCGCGCGTCTCGGTGTCGCTCGAGCGCGGCTTGGCGAACTGACCGGCCATGCGGCCCATCTTGATCACCGGCATCGAGGCGCCGTAGGTCAGCACGACCGCCATCTGCAGCACCGTCTTCACGCGGTCTTTGATCTGGTCGGCGGTGGCGCCGGCGAAGGTCTCGGCACAGTCGCCGCCTTGCAGCAGGAAGGCCTCGCCGTTGGCCGCCGAGGCGAGCCGCGAGCGCAGGTTGTCGACCTCGCCCGCGAAGACGAGAGGCGGGAACGAGGCGATCTCGCGTGAGACCGATTCGACGGCATTTTGATCGGGCCACTCCGGCTGCTGCTTCACCGGAAGGGTGCGCCAATAGTCCAGACCCGCGATCACCGATTCATCCGCTTCGACGACGAGTTCTGTTGGATCTACCACTGGTCTGTTTCCCGTATCTGTTTGCTGTCTCTACTCTTTCGAGACAGGCCGCGCGACGCTCGCGCGTTTCTCCTTTACCGAAGTCGCATACACGTCGGCGTATTCCTGACCGCCGAGGCGGTGGAGCTCGTACATGATCTCGTCGGTGACGGAGCGGAGGATGAATCGGTCGGATTCGAACCCCTCGAACCTAGAGAAATCTAGTGGCTTGCCGATGATGATGCCAATCCGCCGGATCTTCGGAACCTTGGTGCCGATGGGCATCACCTTCTCGGTGTCGATCATCGCCACCGGGATGATCGGAACGTGTGCCTCGAGCACCATCCGGGCCACGCCGGTGCGGCCTCGGTAGAGCTTCGCGTCGGGGCTGCGGGTGCCCTCGGGGTAGATGCCGAGCAGTTCACCCTTGGCCAGAACGCCGAGGCCGGTGTTGAGCGAGGCCTCCGACGCCTTGCCGCCGGAGCGGTCGATCGAGATCTGACCCGAGGCCGAGAAGAACAGGCGCACCAGCCAGCCGCGGAGACCCTTGCCGGTGAAGTAGTCGCTCTTGGCCAGGAACGACACCTGCCGGTCGACCACGACCGGCAGGAACACCGAGTCGCTGAACGAGAGGTGGTTCGAGGCGAGGATCGCCCCGCCCTTCTCGGGGATGTTCTCGAGGCCGATCACCCAGGGGCGGAAGAACGTCTTCAGCACCGGGGCGACGATCAGGTACTTGGCGAGGAAATAGAACATGGCCGCCTACAGGGTCTCGGCGTAACGACGGGCGAGGTCGGCGGCGCCGACCACGCCGGCGTCGTTCACCAGTTCCGCGATCGTGAACTCGGGCTCCGGATGGTAGCCGCGAGCGGGAAGGGTCTCGAGGAAGGCGGCGCGGATAGGGTCGAGCAGCACGGCGCCCGACTGCGCGACTCCCCCGCCGATCACGAACAGCTGCGGGTCGAGCACCGCGGCGAGGCTCGCGCAGGCCTGACCGAGCCAGGTGCCGAGCGTGCGCACCGCCGAGAGCGCGCCCGGGTCGCCGATGCCGACCAGTTCGCTGATGTGCTGACCGGTGAGCACGCCGTCGCGGGTGCGCACCGAGGCGAGCACCTGCCCGATGCCACCGGCATCGGCGAGTTCGTTGGCCATGCGCAACAGGGCACGGCCCGAACCGTACTGCTCGATGCATCCGTGGGCCCCGCAGCCGCAGGGAAGACCGTTCGGCACCACGCGAAGATGACCGAGCTCGGCGCCCGCGCCGAAGCCGCCGCGGAACAGCCGGTCGCCGCTCACGATCGCGCCGCCGACCCCGGTGCCGATGGTGAGGATCACCATGTCGCTGACCAGCCTGCCGGCGCCGAACCGGAACTCTGCCCAGCCGGCGGCGTTCGCGTCGTTCTCGATGATGATCGGCAGGTCGAGGCGGCGCTCGAGCTTCTCGCGGAACGGCTCGTTGCGCCAGTTGATGTTGGGCGCGTAATAGACGGTCGACTGCGACGAGTCGATGAAGCCGGCGGCGGCCACACCGACGGCGGCGATGTCTTCGCCCTCGGAGAGCCGCGTCACCATCTCGACGACGGTGTCTTCGATCACCTGGGGGTCGGCGGCGGATGTCGGCCGGCGGTCGTGCGTCACGATGGCGCCGAGTTCGTCGACCACTGCTCCGGCGATCTTCGTGCCACCGATGTCGATTCCGATGGCGCGCATGACCGGGGATCCTTCCGCAGTAGTGGGACGGCATCCAGGCTAGCCTCGGATGCACCAAGTAGAGTGTAGATGAGTTGCACTCGACCGGTACCAAAGGAGCTGCCGTGAACCACTATTCCGTTCCCCCCGTCGTCGCCGCCGACCCTGAAGCGAACGCGACCGACCTTCTCATCGAGCGGGTTCGGCAGACCCCCGACGACGCTCTGTTCGCGGTGCCCGACGGCGCCGGCTGGCGCGACATCACCGCGGCCGAGTTCCTCACGCAGGTGCGCGCCGTGGCCAAGGGCCTCATCGCGGCCGGCATCCAGCCCGGCGACAAGATCGGGCTCATGTGCAAGACGCGCTACGAGTGGACCCTGATCGACTTCGCCACCTGGTTCACCGGCGCCGTGCTCGTGCCGGTCTACGAGACCTCCTCCCCGGCGCAGGTGCAGTGGAACCTCAGCGACTCGGGAGCCGTCGCGGTCATCCTCGAGACGGCCGACCACTTCGCCCGGTTCGACGAGGTGCACGCCGACCTGCCGCTCGTGAACCAGGTCTGGCAGGTCGACCTCGGCGACCTCGACAAGCTCGCAGGTGCGGGGGGCGCCGTCACCGACGACGAGCTCGAACGCCGCCGGTCGATCGCGCGCGGCTCCGACCTCGCGACCCTCATCTACACCTCGGGCACCACGGGCCGGCCGAAAGGCTGCATCCTGACCCACTCGAACTTCGTCGAGCTGTCGCGCAACGCGGCGGTCGTGATGAAGGATGTCGTGCAGCCCGGCGCCTCGACGCTGCTGTTCATCACGACGGCGCACGTGTTCGCGCGGTTCATCAGCATTCTGAGCGTGCACGCCGGCGTCAAGGTCGGGCACCAGGCCGACACGAAGCAGCTGCTGCCCGCCCTCGGGTCGTTCAAGCCGACCTTCCTGCTGGCCGTGCCGCGGGTGTTCGAGAAGGTCTACAACTCGTCGGAGCAGAAGGCCGAGACCGGCGGCCGGGGCAAGATCTTCCGCAGTGCCGCGGCGGTCGCGGTCGAGCACTCCGAGGCGCTTGACGCCGGCCATGTGCCGCTCGGCCTCAAGGTGAAGTTCGCGCTGTTCGACCGGCTGGTCTACTCGAAGCTGCGCACCGCGCTCGGCGGCAACGTGAAGTACGCCGTGTCGGGCTCGGCCCCGCTCGGCCACCGTCTCGGGCACTTCTACCGCAGCCTCGGCGTCAAGATCCTCGAGGGCTACGGTCTCACCGAGACCACGGCGCCTGCCACCGTGAACCTCACCGACAAGTTCAAGATCGGCACCGTCGGCCCGGCCCTGCCCGGTGTCGGCATCAAGATCGCCGACGACGGCGAGATCTGGGTGTCGGGCGTCAACGTCTTCGCCGGCTACTGGCAGAACGAGGCAGCGACGGCCGAGGTGATGGACGGCGAGTGGTTCAAGACCGGCGACCTCGGCGCCCTCGACGACGACGGATTCCTCACCATCACCGGCCGCAAGAAGGAGATCATCGTGACGGCCGGCGGCAAGAATGTCGCTCCCGCCGTGCTCGAAGACCCCATCCGGGCCAACCCGCTCGTCGGGCAGGTGGTCGTCGTCGGCGACCAGAAGCCGTTCATCTCGGCCCTGATCACCCTCGACCCCGAGATGCTGCCCGTCTGGCTCGGCAACAACGGCCAGCCCACCGGCCTCACTCTCACCGAGGCCGCCGAGAACCCGGCGGTACTCGCCGAGATCCAGCGGGCTGTGGATGCCGCCAACAAACTGGTCTCGCGCGCCGAGTCGATCCGCAAGTTCATCGTGCTCGACACCGACTTCACCGAGGCGAGCGGTCACCTCACCCCGAAGCTCACCATCAAGCGCAACGTCATCGTGAAAGACTTCGCGCCCATGATCGAGGGCATCTACAACGCCGCTCCCGCCACCGAGGGCCAGTCACTGGTGCACTGACCCCCTGGCCCTGCGCCACGCCGCGCATCCTCCTCCGCGAGTGGTCAGTTTCGGCGCCATAACTGTCGGTTTGGCGCTGAAACTGACCACTCGGCGGGGGTTCAGAACCAGGAGGACTCGCGCACCTGCTTCATGGCCTCGCGCCGGGTGGGCTTGTCGAGGCGGTCGAGGTAGAGCAGGCCGTCGAGGTGGTCGGTCTCGTGCTGCAGCGCCTGGGCGAGCACGCCGGTGCCCGACACCTCGATCTCGTTGCCGTCGAGGTCGAGGCCCCGCGCCCGGGCGAACGGGTAGCGCGAGGTCTTGAACCACAGGTCGGGCACCGACAGGCAGCCCTCGTCGATGAGTTCGGGCTCGCCCGACACCTCGACCAGCACGGGGTTGAGGATGTAGCCCACCTCGCCATCGACGTTGTAGCTGAACGCCCGCAGGTTGACACCGATCTGCGACGCTGCGACCCCCGCCCGGCCGGGCACCTTCACGCTGTCGAGCAGGTCGTCGACGAGTGCGCGCACGCGGTCGTCGATCTCGCCGATCGGGTCGGAGACGGTCTTCAGAACGGGGTCGCCGAACAGGCGGATCTCACGAACGGTCACTGTGGTGCTTTCACTCTCATGCGTCGGGGGTGACGACCACGAGCAGGTCGCCCGCCTCCACCTGCTGGGTCTTCGGAATGGCCAGTCGGGTCACGGTGCCGCCCACCGGTGTGGTGATGGCCGCCTCCATCTTCATCGCCTCGATCGTTGCGACGGCTTCTCCGGCGGACACCTGAGCGCCCTCCTCCACCTTCAACGTGACGACGCCCGAGAACGGCGCCGCGATCTGGCCGGGCTTCGACTGGTCGGCCTTCTCGGCGGCCTTGGCCTCGACGCGCACCGAGCGGTCACGCACGTTCACCGGGCGCAACTGCCCGTTGAGGGTTGTCATGACCGTGCGCATGCCCTTGCTGTCCACCTCGCCGATGGCCTCGAGACCGACGAACAGGCGCACGCCCGGCCCGATCTCGACCACGTGCTCGACGCCCTGCGTGAGCCCGTAGAGATAGTCGACCGTGTCGACGACGGAAAGGTCGCCGAACAACTCGCGCAACTCCTCGAAGGTGCTGGTCGGTCCCGGGAACAACAGCCGGTTGAGGGTCGCCCGGCGCTCGAGGGCGTCGCCGCCGAGCGCCTCGCGGTCGCCGGCCGAGAGCTCGGTCACACCGATCGTGACGTTCTTGCCCGCGAGCACCTTGGTGCGGAACGGCTCGGGCCATCCGCCCGGCAGCTCGCCCAGCTCGCCGGCCATGAACCCGATCACGCTGTCGGGGATGTCGTAGTTCTGCGGGTTCTCGGCGAAGTCGGCCGGATCGGCCTTCACCGCGGCGAGATGCAGCGCGAGGTCGCCGACGACCTTCGACGACGGGGTGACCTTCGGGATGCGCCCGAGAATCTGGTTGGCCGCCGCATAGAGGTCTTCGATCAGCTCGAAGTCGTCGGCGAGCCCGAGCGCGATGGCCTGCTGGCGCAGGTTCGACAGCTGTCCGCCCGGGATCTCGTGCTTGTAGACCCGGCCGGTCGGGCCGGGCAGACCCGACTCGAAGGGCCGGTAGACCTGCCGCACGGCCTCCCAATACGGCTCGAGGTCGGAGACCGCCTGCAGCGACAGGCCGGTGTCACGCTCGGTGTGCGCGAGCGCAGCGACGAGAGCGGATGCGCTGGGCTGGCTGGTCGTGCCGGCCATCGGTGCGGCCGCGACATCCACCGCGTCGGCACCCGCCCGCGAGGCCGCCAGCAGCGTCGCCAGCTGGCCGCCCGCGGTGTCGTGCGTGTGCACGTGCACCGGCAGATCGAAGTTCTCGCGGAACGCCGTGACGAGCTTCTCGGCGGCATACGGCCGCAACAGCCCGGCCATGTCTTTGATGGCGAGCACGTGCGCGCCGGCCGCCACGATCTCGTCGGCCAGTCTCAGGTAGTAGTCGAGGGTGTAGAGATTCTCGGCCGGGTCGAGCAGGTCGCCGGTGTAGCAGACGGCGACCTCGGCGATCGTCGAGCCGGTGGCGAGCACCGACTCGATGGCCGGGCGCATCTGCGCCACGTCGTTGAGTGCGTCGAAGATCCGGAAGATGTCGACTCCGGTCGCCGCGGCCTCGGTGACGAAGGCATCCGTCACCTCCGTGGGGTAGGGCGTGTAGCCGACCGTGTTGCGGCCACGCAGCAGCATCTGGATCGCCACATTCGGCAGCGCCTCCCGCAGGGTCGCGAGCCGCTCCCAGGGGTCTTCGCCGAGAAAGCGCAGGGCGACGTCGTAGGTGGCACCGCCCCAGGCCTCGACGCTCAGCAGTTCGGGCGTCATGCGCGCCACGTAGGGCGCGACCGCCACGAGGTCGCGGGTGCGCACCCGGGTGGCCAGCAGCGACTGGTGCGCGTCGCGCATCGTGGTCTCGGTGACCGCCAGCGCCGTCTGCGACCGGAGCGCGTGCGCGAAGCCCACGGGGCCGAGCTCGAGCAGCCGCTGCCGCGAACCCGCGGGCGGCGTGGTCGCCAGGTCGATCGACGGCAGCTTGGCTGCCGGGTCGACCGACCCCACCCGGGGGCCGTTGGGCTGGTTCACCGTGACGTCGGCGAGCCAGTTCAAGATCTTGGTGCCGCGGTCTTTCGACTGGTGACCGGCGAGCAGTTGGGGGCGCTCTTCGATGAAGCTCGTCGAGAGGTCTCCGGCGATGAAGTCGGGGTCGTCGAGCACGCCCTGCAGGAACGGGATGTTCGTCGACACCCCGCGGATGCGGAACTCGGCCAGCGCGCGCCGGGCCCGTCGCACCGCGGCCGGGAAGTCGCGGCCCCGGCAGGTCATCTTCGCGAGCATCGAGTCGAAGTGGGGCGAGATCTGCGCGCCGACGTCGACGGTGCCGCCGTCCAGGCGCACCCCGGCTCCGCCCGGCGAGCGGTAGGCGGCGATCTTGCCGGTGTCGGGCCGGAAGCCCGCGGTGGGGTCTTCGGTGGTGATGCGGCACTGCAGCGCGGCGCCGTGCAGCACGATGCCGTCTTGCGTCAGCCCGAGATCGACGAAGGTGGACCCCGACGCGATGAGCATCTGAGACTGCACCAGGTCGACATCCGTCACCTCTTCGGTCACGGTGTGCTCGACCTGGATGCGCGGGTTCATCTCGATGAACACGTGCTCGCCCGCGCGCGCCCCGACGGTGTCGACCAGGAACTCCACCGTTCCGGCGTTCACGTAGCCGATCGAGCGGGCGAATTTGATGGCGTCGGCGTGCAAGGCAGCGCGGAGCTCGTCGCTGATGTTCGGCGCCGGAGCGATCTCGACGACCTTCTGATTGCGGCGCTGCACCGAGCAGTCGCGCTCGTAGAGGTGCAGCGTCTCCCCCGCGCCGTCGGCGAGGATCTGCACCTCGATGTGCCGGGGCCGCAGCACCGCCTGCTCGAGGAACATCGTGGGGTCGCCGAACGCGCTGTCGGCCTCGCGCATCGCCGCCTCGAGGGCGCCGCGCAGCTCCTCCTGGGTCTCCACCCGGCGCATCCCGCGCCCACCGCCGCCCGCGACCGCCTTGGCGAAGATCGGGAACCCGATCTGCTCGGCTCCGGCCAGCAGCTCCTCGATGTCGCGCGTCGCCGGCGTCGACTTCAGCACCGGCACGCCGGCGGCGATCGCGTATTCCTTCGCCGTGACCTTGTTGCCCGCCATCTCGAGCACGTGCTCGCCGGGACCGATGAAGGTGATGCCGTTCTCGGCCGCCGCCTTGGCCAGCTCGGGATTCTCGGACAGGAAGCCGTAGCCGGGGTAGATGGCGTCGGCCCCCGCAGCCAGGGCGACCCGGATGATCTCGGAGACATCGAGGTAGGCGCGCACCGGATGCCCCGGCTCGCCGATCTGGTAGGCCTCGTCGGCTTTCAGCCGGTGCATCGAGTTGCGGTCTTCGTACGGGAACACCGCGACCGTCTTCGCACCCAGCTCATACGCCGCCCGGAACGCCCGGATCGCGATCTCTCCGCGGTTCGCCACGAGAATCTTCTTGAACATGGAGACCTTTCAAGGGCATGCGCGCACAGCGAACAGTTAGGTTCTCTAAGCCTAGTGAAGGTAACGTTGTCGATTGTGCATGTACTCAGCGTCTCTTCCCTCAAGGGAGGTGTGGGCAAAACCACAGTGACGCTCGGACTCGCCTCCGCCGCGTTCGCCAAAGGTTTGCGCACCCTCGTCGTCGACCTCGACCCGCAAAGCGATGTGTCGACCGGAATGGACATCCGTGTCGCCGGTCACCTCAACGTCGCCGACGTTCTCGCGTCGCCCAAGGAGAAGATCGTTCGGGCGGCCATCGCGCCCTCGGGGTGGACGAAAGACCGCGGCGGCAAGATCGACGTTCTGATCGGCTCGCCCTCGGCGTTGAACTTCGACGGCCCGCACCCCTCGATCCGCGACATCTGGAAGCTCGAAGAAGCCCTCGCCACCGTCGAGAGCGAATACGACCTCGTGCTGATCGACTGCGCCCCGTCGCTCAATGCGCTCACCCGCACCGCGTGGGCGGCATCCGACCGCGTCACGGTCGTGACCGAGCCGGGCCTGTTCTCGGTGGCCGCCGCCGACCGTGCGCTGCGGGCGATCGAGGAGATCCGTCGTGGTCTGTCTCCCCGACTCCAGCCGCTCGGCATCATCGTTAACCGCGTGCGGTCGCAGTCGCTCGAGCACCAGTTCCGCATCAAAGAGCTGCGCGACATGTTCGGCCCGCTCGTGCTCAGCCCCCAGCTGCCCGAGCGCACCTCGCTGCAGCAGGCCCAGGGCGCGGCGAAGCCGCTGCACGTGTGGCCCGGCGAGGGCGCTCAGGAGATGGCCCGCAACTTCGACCTGCTGCTCGAGCGCGTCATGCGCACCGGTCGCGTGGGCGAGTACGCCGACGTCACCAAAGCGTGAGAGACCTCAGACCTACCGAAAAGTCATAATCCGCTCCATATCGCGAGATGTGGAACGGATTTCGACGTTTCGAGGGAGTCTGGTGCGCTACGACCTGGCGGGAGGGCTAGACCGCTTGGCGGGAGGCTAGACCGCTTTGCGGGCGGCGCGACGGGCGGCGAGCTCGTCGGCCGGGTCCATCACGACGGAGTCGAGTTCGACCAGGCTGTTCTCGACCTCCCGCAGCACCTTACCGACAGCGATGCCGAAGACGCCCTGGCCGCGGCTGACGAGGTCGATGACCTCGTCGTTCGACGTGCAGAGGTAGACGCTCGCTCCGTCGCTCATCAGCGTGGTCTGGGCGAGGTCGTTGATGCCCGACTCGCGCAGCTGATTGATGGCGGTGCGGATCTGCTGCAACGAGATGCCGGTGTCGAGCAGGCGCTTGACGAGCTTGAGAACCAGGATGTCGCGGAAGCCGTAGAGGCGCTGCGAACCCGAACCGGCCGCACCGCGCACGGTGGGCTCGACGAGCGCGGTGCGCGCCCAGTAGTCGAGCTGACGGTAGGTGATGCCGGCCGCGCGGGCGGCCACCGCGCCGCGATACCCGTTGGCGTCGTCGAGGTCGGGAAGACCGTCGGTGAACAGCAGACCGAGATCGTAGCGAGAATCGTCGTTCTGGCTTAGCTCGGTCATCAGCGCCTTCCATCGTCCGGAGCATCCGGAACTCGTCTTTGCTTACCCCACGCTATCGATGCTGGAACCCGGGGGCAACGACATCACGACTTCCGGCCACGGCGTGTCGCGCGACGGAGCCAATCGTTATCGAGATCGCCGTCTCGAGCTCGCCGCCTCGCCCTACGGCGCGATGCGCCCGAGCGCTGAACGGATGAGGCTCGACCGCACCACCTCGAGCTGCCCGGCGATCTCCATCGCCATCTCGGCCACTTTCGCGCGGCTCGACGGATCACGACGCCGGGCCACCGGCATCAACGCGCTCTCGATCAGGCCGAGCTCGCGCTCGGTGGCCTGCCGGAAGCCGCGCAGGTGCCGCGGTTCGATGCCGCTGCGTTGCAGTTCGACCAGGGCCTTCAGCACCACCAGCGAATCTTCGCCATAGGACTCCGCGGGGGTGAGCACCGACGCCGAGAAGGCATCCTGAACCAGCATCGGGGTGGCACCGGCCTCGCGGGTGAGGTCGTCGCGACTGAGCCGGCGCCCGGTCTGCAGAATCGAGGCGCCACCCGCGAGCCCGGCTCCGGGCATCGGCGGGTTGAGGCCGGCGTCGACGTCGGCCAGATAGTCCTTGATGACCGCGAGTGGCAGGTAGCAGTCGCGCTGCATGGTGAGGATGAGGCGCAGACGGCTGAGGTCGTTCTGCGAGAACTTGCGGTAGCCCGACTGGGTGCGGGCCGGATGCACGAGCCCGCGCTCCTCGAGGAAGCGCAGCTTCGAGGGCGTGAGGTCGGGGAAGTCGGTGGTGAGCTTCGACAGCACCTGGCCGATGCCGAGCAGAGGGCCTGACGCCGTGCCGCCGGACGGCGAGACGGACGAAGGGCCGGGATTGGTCGACGCCGGCGACGACGCCCGCGACCGCCCGTCGGGTTGGACTGCGGCCGCCACTACTCTCCCGCGGCGGTGACCACGTCGATGCGTGATGGGTAGAACGTGAGCCGGAACTTGCCGATCTGCACTTCGGCCCCGTCGTCGAGCAGCGCTTCGTCGACGCGCGCTCCCCCGACGTAGGTGCCGTTCAGCGAACCGAGGTCGCGCACGACGAACGAGCGGCCGTGGCGCGAAAACTCGGCGTGCCGGCGTGAGACGGTGACGTCGTCGAGGAAGATGTCGGCATTCGGATGCCGGCCGACGGTCGTGACATTGGTGTCGAGCAGGAATCGGGCGCCGGAGTTCGGGCCGCGCCGCACGATCAGCAGGGCCGAGCCCGACGGGAGAGCCGCGATGGCCTCGAGCTCTTCGCTCGTGACACCGCCTTCGAGAGCCGCGAGCTGGGCGGCGAATTCGCCGGTCAGCGAGAGGGTGGTGTCGCCGGTGGTCGTCGGGATGGTGATGCGCGCCGTGTGGTCGCCGTTCGGCGCAGCGCTCTTGTGCACGTCACTGTTCTGCACACCGCTGTTCTGAACATCACTGTTCGCGTCGTTCGTCATCGTCAGCCCTCCTCTGCTGCTTCCAGCGTAGTCGATCGCGACGCCACTCCAACCCGGGAATTGCCCGTGCAGCGCCTGCCCGGTGACCTACACTGGCCCCATGTTTCCGTTGACTGCGTCGCTCTGGGTCTTCGCCGTGATCTGCGTCGCGGTCTGGGTGACCTCGGTGATCACCCGCGAATACTCCTGGGTCGATCGCATCTGGTCGATCATCCCGGTGGTCTACGTCTGGATCTTCGCGGGAGCCGCCGGCTTCGCCGATCTGCGCCTCGACCTGATGGCGTCGGTCGTGACGCTCTGGGGCGCCCGGCTGACCTTCAACTTCTCCCGCAAGGGCGGCTACGCCCGCGGCGGCGAGGACTACCGCTGGGCGGTGCTGCGCGCCCGGATGAAGCCCTGGCAGTTCCAGGTGTTCAACCTGTTCTTCATCACGATCTACCAGAACGTCATCCTGCTGCTCATCACCTTGCCCGCCTTCATGGCGTTCGAGCACCGGGCGACCCCGTTCGGTCTGCTCGACGGCGTGCTGTTCGCGGTGTTCCTGGCCTTCCTCGTCGGTGAGACCGTCGCCGATCAGCAGCAGTGGAACTTCCATCAGTGGAAGAAGGCCGAGACCGCGGCCGGTCGCGATCCGCGGCCCCGGTTCTTGCAGACCGGCCTGTTCCGCTTCTCGCGGCATCCCAATTTCTTCTTCGAGCAGGCTCAGTGGTGGGTGATCTTCTTCATCGGGGCCACCGCGGCCGGCACGGTGCTGCAGTGGACGGCGGCCGGGCCGATTCTGCTCACCCTGCTGTTCATCGGGTCGACGTTCTTCACCGAGAGCATCACGCTCTCGCGCTACCCGGAGTACGCGAGCTACAGGAAGAAGACGTCGGCGCTCATCCCGTGGTTCCCCGGCAAGACGAGCACCGACGCCGACCCGCTGGCGGTCAGTTGACGTCGTTGGGGTGAGACCCGTTGCGGCCGTCTTCGCCGCGATCGAGCGTCGCGATGGTCGCGATCTCGGCAGCGGAGAGCTCGAAGTCGAAGATGTCGAAGTTCTGCGCCATCCGCTCCCTGTTGTTGCTCTTCGGAATGACGATGTTGCCGATCTGGGTGTGCCAGCGCAAGATCGTCTGCGGAACGGACGTGCCGTGGGCCTCGGCGATCGCGGCGAGCTCGTCGGAATCGTTGATCTTGCCCTGGCCGAGCGGGCCCCACGCCTCGATTGCGATGCCGTTCTCGGCGGCGTAGGCGCGCAGTTCGGGCTGCTGGAAGTCGACGTGCAGCTCGACCTGATTGACGGCCGGAACGATCTCGGTCTCGGCCAGCAGGCGCTCCAGGTGGTCGATGGTGAAGTTCGAGACGCCGATCGCCTTGGCGCGACCGGAGGCGAGGATCTGCTCGAGCGAGCGCCACGCCTCGAGGTAGGTGTCTTTCTCGGGCGTCGGCCAGTGGATGAGGTAGAGGTCGACGTAGTCGGTGCCGAGCCGCTCGAGGCTGCCCTCGAACGCGTCGAGCGCGCGGGTCTGGTCGGCGTTCCAGAGCTTCGTGGTGATGAAGATCTCGTCGCGTGCGAGACCCGACTCGGCGACGGCCCGGCCGACGCCTTCTTCGTTGCCGTAGATCTTCGCGGTGTCGAGATGCCGGTAGCCGACGTCGAGAGCGTCGCGCA
This sequence comes from Herbiconiux daphne, assembly GCF_024979295.1. Taxonomy (GTDB): domain Bacteria; phylum Actinomycetota; class Actinomycetes; order Actinomycetales; family Microbacteriaceae; genus Herbiconiux; species Herbiconiux daphnes. The sequence continues at coordinate 375,999 of NZ_JANLCJ010000002.1, forward strand.
CGACGCGATCGGTCGTGCCGGGATCGACCCGGAACACTCCGAAACCGAGCTGCGGAATCTCGACTCCGTTGTTGAGGGTCACGAGGGGAACGGCGTTTTCAGTCATTCCCCAACCCTATTCCTCGTCTATTCGCCGTCGGTGACCAGACTCTGAACGATCAGGTCGAGCACCGCTTCGCCATAGGCGTCGGCGACGGTCAGGGCTTCGAAGGTGCGCACCTCGCCGCGCACGCTCGCGGTCACGAGATAGAGGGGCTCGCCGCCCGACCGGTCGACGTCGAGCGTGCGGAATCCGTCTCGCAGGATCTCGCGCAGCTGATCTTCGCGGGGCAGCCAGAGCGTGTCGGTGACGTCGACCGAGTCGAGCGCCCACTCGGTGGTGCCGTTGAAGCCGATCAGCTGCCCCGACGGGAAGTCGTGCACCTCGACGGTCATCTCGCTCACCGTGAACACGTCGCCCGTCGACTCCGAGGTCTCGATGACGAAACTGTCGCCCGACCGCGGATGCCACCGCAGGCCGGCGGTGCGAAGGGCGCGAGCGAGCTCGATGGAGATCATCTGCCCATCATTCCAGCGATGACCCTCCGGCCGCGGCGCGGATTCACAGATCGTTGGCTAACGTGGAGGTAAATCGGGAACCATCCAGGCGCATCCCGACGCAGAAACGGCACCGCACAATTGGCACTCGAGCGACGGACCTTCCTGGTGGGCGCCCTCTCGGCCGTGTCGCTCGCCACGCTCTCCGCCTGCACGCCTCCGGCGCCCCGCCCCACGGCAACCATCACGCCCACCGAGCTGCCGCCGTCGCCCGTGCCGCACCCGGCGTCGTTCCTGCGCACCTCGTGGGCGAACGACCCCTACGCGCTCGGCTCGTTCAGCATGACTCCCGTGGGCGCCACGCCCGCCGACCGGGCGACCCTCCGCGACACGGTCGGAGCGCGCGTCTTCTTCGCGGGCGAGGCCACCTCGAGCGAGTTCCCGGGCACCCTCGCCGGTGCGGATGCCTCGGGCGTCGCCGTCGCGGCCCGCGTCGAGGCCGTCGCGCAGCCCGACGAGCGCATCGCGGTGATCGGCGCCGGGCTCGCCGGGGCCCGGGCTGCCCGACTGCTGGCCGACGCCGGGTTCGACATCGTGGTGGTCGAGGCCCGCGATCGCGTGGGTGGCCGGATCGACACGCGCGACGACGACTCGTGGCCGTTCCCGGTGGAGCTGGGCGCGGCATCCGTCACCGGGTCGGACCTCGACGAGCCCTTGCGCACCAACGACGTCGGCACCATCTCGCTCGAGGCCACCAGCGAGGTGCGCACGGCCGACGGCGTCGTGGTGCCGCCCTCGAACGTCGGGCCGAATTCGGTCACCACGGCGGTCGAGTGGGCGCGGGCGCAGACGACCGACAGCTCCCTCGCCTCGGCACTCTCGGCGTCGGGGGCGGCGAACGTGTCGACGACACCGGATGCCGCGGGCGTGTCGTCGGCGGCCGAGCTCGCGCACTACCTCGACACCGTGATCGCGAGCGAGTACGGCGCCAACTCGTTCCGGCTCTCGGCCTCGTGGGGTCTCGATCGCTCCGGTCTCGCCGACGGCGAGCGGCTCGTCGTGGGCGGGCTCGAAACCGTGGTGTCGAACGCCCTCGACGACCTCGACGTGCTGTTGTCGAGCACCGTCATCCGCATCGGCTACGACGACGACGGGGTGAGCCTTCGGCTCGGCACCGGCGAGTCGCTCTCGGTCGATCGCGTGATCGTCACCGTGCCGATCGGCGTGCTGCAGGCCGGCACCATCGAGTTCGCGCCGCCACTGCCCGAGGCCATGACCACGTCGATCGAGTCGCTCGGGATGGGATCGCTCGAGCAGCTCTGGCTGCGGTTCGACGAGCCGTTCTGGTCGACGGATGCGACCGTGCTCTCGGTCATCGACGAGACGTCGGAGATCGCCGAGTGGATCAACCTGCTGCCGGCGACCGGTCAGCCCATCCTGGTGGGGCTCACGGCCGCCGATGATGTTCCCGTGGTGCTGAAGCAGGGCGACGACGAGCTCATCGCGGCGGCGCTGCGTTCGCTCGTGCCGTTCGTCGACGCGTCGCTCTCGACCACCACCGCTTCGCCGACCCCGAGCCTGCCGCCGACCCCGACGCTGATTCCCTGAGCCCGCCGTCTTCCCTGAGCCTGCCGTCTTCCCTGAGCCCGGGGTCGGCCGCAGCGCCGCGGGGCAGCAGCGGCCTCAACCGGCTGAGCGCCACGAGGCCCGCCATGATTCCGGCGAACAGGCCGATGGCGATGCCGCAATAGAGGGCGAACTCCCCCGGGCCCGACACCTGGTCGGGGTCGAGGAAGAAGTAAGGGTACCAGCGCACCGCCTGACCGCGGATGAGGGTGAAGATTCCCCAGACCACGGGGAAGATGAGCACGATCCACACCGTGCGCCAGCGCAGGCGGCGACGGCCGACGCCGATGATCCAGTCGATCAGCACGTACGACGGCAGCCAGAAATGCAGCACCTGGCTCGACCAGGGAACATCGATGCGGTAGTGATGGCTGCCCGCCTGCGACACGATCAGGCCGAACACGACGCCCGAGACGATCACGTAGGTGGTCACCATGGCCCGGGCGCTCACGAGCGCGCGGCCGACGGTGTGGCCGCGTAGCAGCAGAGCGCCCGACGCCCCGAGGGTGATCACGTTCAGCAGGTTGCTCTGAAAGGTGAAGTAGCTGAAGTAGTTGATGGTCGAGAAGGTGCTGAAACCGAGCACGTAGTCGAAGTCGAAGACGAGGGCGACGATGCCGACCGCTGCGACCACGAGTCGCAGGATGCCGAACGCACGTCGCACACGGGCTCCGATCATCTGCTCCTGGTCTGCTCCGCCCGGCCGGTGCGCCCGGGGAACGAGGTGTCATTCGAGGGTAGTCGGTTCCGGCGTGGCAGGATTTGCGCATGGAGAGACGGCGGGTCGTGGTGCGGGGCGAGGTGCAAGGCGTCGGCTACCGCTGGGCCGCACGCGAGCGGGCGAATGAGCTGGGCGTCGCGGGATTCGTGCAGAACCGGCCGGATGGCTCGGTGCTCGCCGAACTCCGCGGGGAGGCCGATGCGGTCGACGCGATGGTGGAGTGGCTGCGCCACGGACCGCCCGGCGCGCGGGTCACGTCCGTGGAGACGAGCGAGGGTTCGGCGGAGGCCCTGGCCGGGTCGGCGGAGGCCGGCGATTCTGGCGACGCCGGCGCCGAGGCCGGGTCGGCGAAGGCCGGCGCGCAGTTCGAGATCCGGCGCTGATCGCTCGGCACCGCGCGCGCTCCCTGTGAGCTCGACGGTTCGGCCCGTCGGCGGTCGGGTCTTCTCCGAACCACCGGCATGACCATGCGTACTGGCGTGCGGGCCGCTCCCCCGACAGCGTCGCGGCGGATGAAGGAGCCGTATGCCCCGTTCGACCTGTCGACCGATCCGGAGCGGTTCGGATTGCACACCTCGACGATCGTCACACCGCTCGGTGCCATCGTCGTGCGCTCGAGCCGTCGGCGCTGGGCTCGCGAAGCCGGAGGCCGCGCCACGGTCATGCTGCACGGCGCGGCGGGGTCGTGGACGACCTGGACCCCGCTGCTCCTCGAGGCCGAGCGCCGCGGCGAGCCGCTTCGCGACCTCGTGATCGTCGACCTGCCGGGCTGGGGCGACTCGCCGCTGCCCCGGCGCCGGCCGCTCGATGTCGAGGCCTACGCCCGGGCCGTCGCGGAGGTGCTGCGCCGGCTCAACTACTGGGAGTGGCAGGCGATCGGTCACTCCCTCGGCGGTTTCATCGCGCTCCATCTGGCCGCGCTGGAGCCGATCGCCACCCGGTCGGTCACACTCGTGTCACCGACGACCTTCTCCGTGGCAGCAGTCGCACGCCACCCGGTGCGCGAGTTCGGGCGGTTGCCGGCATTCGCGGCCCTGCTGCTCGCGATGCGCGCGGTCGCGCCGTTCGGCCGGGCCGCATCCGTTCTTCTCGGCGGGTTGCGCCGGATCGGGTTGCTGCCGCTCGTCGTCGCGCCGCTGTTCGCCCACCCGGCACGGGTGCCCGCCGGCGTGCTCATCGCGCTGGCGAGGGAACTGCGGCCCCGCTCCTTCACGATCGCCGCGCGCGTGGCCGCCGAGTGGGCTGCCGCGGGGTCGGATGGCGTGGGGCGGGACGGTGCCGGGCGGGACGGTGCGGGCCGGGATGCCACCGGCACAGCTGCGTCGAGGTGGGACGGCACGGGCCCGGATTCGACGGGGCGGCTCAGCGCGGCGTCGGATGACGTGGGCCCAGGGGCCGCGGGGCGGCACGGCACAGGGCTGGATGCGACGGGGCGAGTCGGTGCGGGGCGGGATGGCTTGGGCCCGGATGCCGCGACGCCGGATGCCGCGGGGCACGATGCCGACCGGTGCGCTGGGGACGACCGGTCGTGGCGGCGGATCACGTGCCCGGTGGTGTCGGTGCGTGGTGATCGCGATGTGTTCGTGACCGGCGACGACGATCGTCGGCTCCGAGCGATGGTGCCGGGATTGTCGACGGTGGTGCTACGCGAGGCCGGGCACTTCGGTCACATCGAGGCGCCCCGGGCGGTGCTCGGAGCCTTCCACGCGGTGAACGGTGCCGAAGCGCTCGCGACCGCCGATCGACGCGATCGGGCTCAGCCGGCGTGAATCACGGTCGAACGAGCGTGCGCCCGACGGTGCTGCTCGGGCTTCGGGGCACGCACCACCGTGGGGGCATCGTTGCGGGTGGGGATGCGACGGTGTCCGTCGCGCGCCACACCGACGAGAGCGGCCACGATGGCCCAGAGGGAGAGGGCGCCGAGAGCGATGAGGAAGATGGTCATGATGTCCTGCCTGGTCGAGGAGTTCGTGTGAAGGACACGTTCCTCGGTAAGGCGGGTGGTGCTCATCGGGCGGATGCCCTATTCCTCCTCATCGCGCCCGGGCCGGCCTAGGACGCGACCAGCCCCGGGCAGCTCAGGACGAGACGTGCGCGAAGCTGCGCGCCAGGAACGCGGCTTCGGTGCGTGAGGTGGTGTTCGTCTTGCGCAGGATGTTCGACACGTGCACGCTCGCGGTCTTGGCGCTGATGAACAGCTGCTCGGCGATCTGCCGGTTGCTGAGACCCTGGGCGATCAGCGCCAGCACCTGCCGCTCTCGATCGGTCAGCTCGTCTTCGACGCTGCGGGTCGCGCCCTCGGTGCTGTCGCGGCCCCCTGGCAGTCGCACGAGGCCCACGCGCCGCTCGAGGTCGGCCACCTGGGTCACGATCAGCCCCATCTCGATGCGCTCCGCCGCCACCCGGGCCTCGTCGGCACGCAGCCTTGCGGCGGCCCGCTCGCCCGACGCGGCGAGGGCCTCGGCCAGCCGCAGTCGCGCGTAGGGCTCGAAGGGAGCGGGCACGCCGGGCGCCGTGCAGCGCTCCACCGCTGCTTCCCAGAGTGCACAGTCGCTGCCGGCGTGGTCGGGGCCACCGAGTTCGGCCTCGAAGAGCGCCACGAACACCGGCGCCGTCGGCCAGGCCGACACGGCGGCCAGGGCCGAGCGGAGGCGGCCCTCGATCTCGTCGGGGTCGACCGGTGACGACTCGCCGCCCGCAGCGAGATCTACGCCGAGATCGACACCGCCGGCCCGGGCCGCGCCGAGCACCCTCGCGGCGACGACGAGCAGCGGCAGGTCGTAGGCGGGGAAGGTGCGGTGCTCGGGCGACACGATCACCGATGCTTCTCGCCACGCGAGGGCGATGTCGCCCGACGCGAGAGCGATCTCGGCGGCGATGGTCGCGAAGCCGAGCCGCGACTGCGCGTCGATGCGGAACTGGAGGCTGAGCGCCGCCCGCCAGGTGCGGAGCAACCGCTCGGCGCCGCTGACGTCGCCACCCCTGAGGGTGGCCTGCAGCTTCTGCAGCTGCAGATGGGCGCTGAACCCGATGGGCGGGTCGAGCTCGAGCGCGCGGTCGAGGATCTCGTTCGCCCGCCTGGTCTGCCCGAGCGCGAACAGCGGCGCGATGACGTTCGACATCAGGATGACGCCCGACGTGCGTTCCACGCCGCGCAGCCGGGCCCGCTCCGCGCCGGACTCGGCGATGCGGATGGCGTCGTCGAACCGGCCGAGCAGGTACATCGCGTCGGACTCGTTCACCCAGTAGCGCAACCGCGCCGAGTCGTTGCCCTCGGAGAGCTCGCCCGCGAGCGCGAGGTCGGCGAGCCCGGCGTCGATCTCGCCGAGCGACAGCCGCGAGATGCCGCGCATGTTGACGGCCACCGACATGCGCGCCCGGGAGTCGACCGCCTCGGCCTCGGCGAAGGCGCGATCGGCCGTGGCGACGGCGTCGGCGAAGCGAGCCGCGAGCATCAACCGCGCGGCCAGCTCGCCGAGCACGTTGGCCCGCAACACGCTGCGGGGCGACCCCTCGAGCACGTCGAGAGCCTGCCGCAACAGCTCGATCGACCCGGTGTGACCGACGTTGGCGAGGAACGACGCCTTGTCGCGCAGAAACCGGGCGAACTGCTCGGGCTCGTCGGCCGACGAGCCCGCGATGGCCTCGTCGATGAGCAGGATGGCCCGGTCGCTCTCGCCCGCGTTGCGGAGGATGTAGGAGGTCTCACCCAGGAGCGCCACCCGGGTGCGGCCGGCGAGCGTCTCGGCATCCGGAACCTGCTCCCAGAGCTCCAGCGCGCGCTCGCCCATGCGCGCCGCGGTCGCGTTGGCGTAGGAGGCGCGGGCCTCGGCCATCGCGGTGAGCGACGACTGGAAGGCGGCGGTGAGGTTGTGCGCCGCCATCCAGTGGTAGGAGATGGCGGTGGAGTCGACGCCCGGTGCGCCCGGCCGGTCTTCGAGGGCTTGCGCGTAGGCGGTGTGGAAGCGCATGCGCTCACCCGGCAGCAGTTCTTCGTGGATGGCCTCGCGCACGAGGGCGTGGCGGAAGGCGTAGGCCGTGTCGTCGACCACGAGCACGTTGGCCAGCACCGCCTCGCGCGCCGCGTCGTCGATCGCGTCGGGCGAGGCGTCGCTGACGGCGGCGAGCAGCTCGTGCTCCACTCGCACACCACCGGCCGCGAGCAGGCGCAGAAGCCGCTGCGTGGGGTCGCTCAGCGTTTCATAGCGGGCGAGCAGGATGTCGCGCAGTGTGTCGGGGAACGCCTCGGCGCTGACGAAATCGCACAGCAGCTCTTCGATGAAGAACGGCACGCCGTCGGTGCGCTGGAACACCACCGCGAGATCGTGCGCGTCGAGCGGCACGCCCCGCAGCGCCGACGAGAGCTGCCGCACCTGCCGCTTGTTGAGCCGCGGCAGCTCGCGACGCGAGACCCGGGCGTTGCGGTCGAGCTCGGGCAGCCAGGCCCGCAGAGGATGCCCTCGGCCCAGCTCGTCGCTGCGGAACGTGACCACCAGCAGGATGCGCGCGCGCTCGAGCACGCGCACGAGAAAGCGCAGCAGCCCGAGGGTGGCCTGGTCGGCCCAGTGCAGGTCTTCGATGATGACGACCAGGGGACGCGAGCGGGCGACGTTCTCGAGCGCGGCGGCGACGGCGTCGTAGAGGTAGCTGGCCGAACGCTGCTCGCCACCCGAGGGGCCCTGGGCGCTCGAGGGACGGGGTTGCGCCGGCGGCCGGTCGGACGAATCGCTGCTCGCGCCGATGGTCGCGAGCTCGGGCAATAGCACGGCGAGCGCGTCGCGCGCGGGGCCGGCGGCCTCGAACAGGGCGCTCTCGCCGATCTCGGCGGCGAGCGCCCGGAGCGGAGCCACGATGGGCGCGTAGGGCGGGGCGTCGCGGTCGAGGTCGACGCACTGGCCCCGCAGCACGATGGTGTCGGCCGGAACGCCGGCGATGAACTCGGCCACCAACCGGGTCTTGCCGATGCCGGCCTCGCCGCTCACCGCGACGACCCGGGTCGCGCCGCCGCGGCTGTCGACGACCGCGGTGCGCAGCGACTCGAGGTCGCCCTCGCGGCCGATGAGCAGTGGGCTCGACGTCTGCATGCCTACATCGTGCCACCCGCGACCGACATCCGTCGCAGCCAGCGGCCGACGCGCACCGGCACGGTGCCTGTGGGCACCTGCTGCTCCGCGCGCTCCTGCGCGACGCGCCGGCGCTCGAGCTGCTCGGTGACCTGCTGTTCGCGGGCCTCGTTGAGCCACGGGAACGAGTATTCGCTGATGTTCATGATGGCCTCCGTCACCTGTGTCGTTCGATGACTAGAGAGTGCTCTCTAAGACGGAGGCCGGACATGGGGCAGATGCCCTATTCAGGTCTGGTCGGCGGCCTACCGGCCTGACGGGTCGCGGGCCCCGACGGGTCGCGGGCCGGGCGGGACGACCCGTACGACCCGGCCCGGCCCGGCCCGTGCCGGGCCCGCGGGCATCCCGGCCTAGTCGGCCAGGATGAGGTAGAGAGCGCGACGGGCCTCGTCGAGCTTCTCGGTGGCCTGCGCGCGCTGCTCATCGGTGGCGGCGAAGCGGAACTGCTGCACCACTCCCATGAGCTTGCCGACGCTGGCGTGGAACTCGCCGTCGGCGGTGGACTGGCCGGCCGTGGCCTCCCAGGCCTTCTGCAGCTCGTCGTCGTGCTCGGCCACGTAGGCCTTGCCCGCGTCGGTGAGTTCGAACTCGGTGCGACGTCCGTCTCCGGTCGACACGATGAGTTCCTCATCGACGAGCTGCTGCAGGGTGGGGTAGATCGAGCCGGGGCTCGGGCGCCACACTCCCCCGGTCTTCTCCGAGATCGCCTTGATCAGGCCGTAGCCGTTCGAGGGTGCTTCGGAGAGCAGGGAGAGGATGGCCGAACGCACGTCGCCGCGGCTCGCGCGTTGCGGGCCGCGAGGCCCGAAACCGGGGCCGAAACCGCCGAAGCCGGGGCCGCCACGGCCGTGACCGTGGGGGCCGCGCTGCCAGCCGGACTGGCCGCGGCCGCCGCGGAGCGGGTGTCGTTCGTCGTGGACGTCGTCGTTGATGGTGTCGTGAATGCCTCTCATGATGCATCCGCCTTTCGTGTTGATATGGTCTTTAGTATCGCGAGTGTTCCGCGATGTGTTAAAGATATATCGGTACTTCACGAAAGTCAACCCAAAGATATATCGGTGACTATTCCGCCTCTTGCGGCGGCGAGGTCCACCGCTACTTCGGCGGGTCTTCGGCGAAGACCTCTTTCTCCATGGCGTCGTAGCCCTCGGTCTGCGGGTCGCCGTGCAGACCGCCGCTCAGGGCGTATTCCTCCTCGGGTGAGAGCACCAGGCGCTTGCGGCCCACCAGCGCGAACAGCGCGATGCCGACCACGAAGATGACGACGAAGGTGATGACCGCCAGCTGGAACGTCGGTGCCAGCAGGATGCCGAGGAACGCGGCGAACGCGATCACGCCGGCGATCACGGCCCCCGCCACCCCGGTCGGGCTCTTCCACGGCCGCTTGGCGTTCGGGAAGCGCCGGCGCAGCACCACGAACGAGATCATCTGCATCATGTAGGAGATGACCGCGCCGAATACCGCGATGAACAGGATGATTCCGTTCGCCGCCCCCGCGATGTCGGGGTTGGCCGTGCCGATGAGGTTCACGACGAGCAGGATGACGAAGCCGATCACGCCTCCGACGAGAAGGGCGACCCAAGGGGTCTGGTTCTTCTTTCCGGTGAGCGAGAGGAACTTCGGGTAGTAGCCGGCCCGCGAGAGCGAGTACATGTTGCGCCCGTAGGCGTACATGATGCCCTGCAGCGAGGCGAGGAGCCCGATCAGGGCGAACGCCGAGAGCACGGCCGCGACATCCGCCGGCAGGAACACCCGGAAGCCCGCGAGCAGTGGTTCGTCGCCGTCGCCGGGCGACACGGTCAGCGCCGACGACCCGGTCACCGCGGGGTTGAGGAAGAGCACCAGCAGACCGAAGAACGCGAGCGTGACGACGCCCCAGACGCTGGCCTTCGGAATGTCTTTCGCGGGGTTGTGCGCCTCTTCGGCCGCCAACGGCAGCTCTTCGATGCCGAGGAAGAACCAGATGGCGAACGGCAGGGCGAACAGGATGCCGATGCCTCCGAACGGCAGGAACGACGAGTTGCCCTCGGTCGGCGCGATGTCGAGCAGCTTGCCGAAGTCGACCGCCCCGTTCGCGATGGCGAGGATGGCGAACAGCAGCAGCACGGCCATCGAGATCACCGCCACGACGAGCGCGAACCGGAACCCGACCGAGGCGCCGAGCGAGTTGAGCCCCACGAAGACGGCGTAGAGGATGATCCACCAGAGCCATCCCGGCAGCGAGAAGCCGAAGAGCTCCGACACGATGCTGTCGGCGTAGTAGGCCGAGAATAGCACCACCACGGCGGTGGTCACGACGTATTCGATGGTCTCGGCGAGGCCGGTGATGAACCCGCCCCACGGCCCGAGCGCGGCCCGCGAGAACGAGTAGGCGCCACCGGTGTGCGGCATGGCGGCCGACATCTCGCCGATCGAGAAGATCATGGTGAAGTACATGACGATCACGATCGCGGTGGCGATGAGCAGGCCACCCCAGCCGCCCTGGCCGAGGCCCGGGTTCCAGCCCGAGAAGTCGCCCGAGATGACGGCGGCGATGCCGATGCCCCAGAGCCCCCAGAAGCCGGCGGAGCGGCGCAGCTTGCGTTTGTCGAAGTACTCGGCGCCCGCGGTCTCGTAGGAGACGCCCGACGTGTTCCTGATCGCATTGGTCATACCCGGCATATTGGCGTTCAATGGCTCGCCCTGTCTACCTTTGGATATTACGACCACGTTAATTGCGCCCGGACGGGCTCCGGATGCGTGTGGTCTAATGGTCGGAAACGTCGCGCAAGGAGATTCACTGTGGCATCATCAACGGCACCTCTCAGCCTCGAACGCCTCACCGAACTCGTCGGCCTCGGCGAGATCGACACCGTCATCGTGGCCTTCACCGACATGCAGGGGCGACTGGTCGGAAAGCGCGTCTCGGCACGCCTCTTTCTCGAAGACGTGGCGGAGCACGGGGCCGAGTGCTGCAACTATCTGCTCGCGGTCGACGTCGAGATGAACACCGTCGCGGGCTACTCGATGTCGAGCTGGGAGCGCGGCTACGGCGACATGGCGATGATCCCCGACTTCTCGACCCTGCGCCTCGCGCCCTGGCTCACGGCGACCGCCATGATCACCGCCGACCTGCAGTGGCTCGACGACTCCCCCGTCGTGGCGTCGCCGCGGCAGATCCTCAAGGGCCAGCTCGATCGCCTGAAAGACCGCGGTCTCGAGGCCTTCGTCGGCACCGAGCTCGAGTTCCTCGTGTTCGACGACGGCTACCGGGAGGCCTGGGCGAAGGGCTACCGCGACCTCACCCCCGCCAGCGACTACAACATCGACTACGCACTGCTCGCCTCGACCCGCATGGAGCCGCTGCTGCGCGACATCCGCAACGCCATGGACGGCGCCGGCATGTACTGCGAGGGCGTGAAGGGCGAGTGCAACCTCGGTCAGCAGGAGATCGCCTTCCGCTACGCCGGCGCCCTCGAGACCTGCGACAACCACTCGATCTACAAGAACGGCGCGAAAGAGATCGCCGACAAGCACGGCAAGAGCCTCACCTTCATGGCGAAGTTCAACGAGCGCGAGGGCAACAGCTGCCACATCCACATCAGCCTGCGCGGCGCCGACGGCGCCGCCGTGTTCGCCGAGGTCGACCCCGACGAGGGTCCGTCGTCGAACCACGGCATGTCGAAGCTGTTTCGGCACTTCCTCGCCGGCCAGATCGTGGCGATGCGCGAACTGACGCTCTTCTACGCCCCCAACATCAACAGCTACAAGCGCTACGTCGACGGCAGCTTCGCCCCGACGGCGGTGGCCTGGGGCTTCGACAACCGCACCTGCGCACTGCGCGTGGTCGGGCACGGTCTCGGCATGCGGGTCGAGAACCGGGTGCCGGGCGGCGACGTCAACCAGTACCTCGCCGTCGCGGCCCTCATCGCCGCGGGCCTGTACGGCATCGAGAACGAGCTCGAACTCGAAGACGCCTACGTCGGCAACGCGTACGAGGGCGATTCGCCCCGGGTGCCCTCGAACCTGCGCGACTCGATGGCGTTGTTCGCCGAGTCGGCCATCGCCCGTGAAGCCTTCGGCGACGAGGTCGTCGACCACTACCTCAACAACGCCCGCATCGAGCTGGCCGCGTTCGATGCGGCGGTGACCGACTGGGAGAGGGTGCGTGGCTTTGAGCGTCTCTGATTCGCCGCAGGTCTCCCTTCCCGAGAGCGGCACGCAGGCCGGCGCTCCGGATGCCGATGCTCCGGAAGCCCGAACTCCGGATGCCGCGGCTCCGGATGCCGGCAGCCGCCCGGTGATCGGCCTCACCACCTACCTCGAGCGCGCCCAGACCGGCGTGTGGGATCTTCCGGCCGCCTTCCTGCCGCACGCCTACTTCGACGCCGTGGTGCGGGCAGGCGGCATCGCCGTGCTGCTGCCCCCGCAGGCCGTCGACGACCGCGTCGCCGACCGCGTTCTCGACACGCTCGACGGTCTCATCGTCACGGGGGGCAAGGATGTCGACCCCGCGCGCTACGGCGCACCCGCGCACCCCGAGACCGATGAGCCGCGGCGCGATCGCGACGCGTGGGAGGACGCCCTGCTGCGCCGGGCGATCGACCGCGAGCTGCCGTTCCTCGGCATCTGCCGCGGCGCGCAGGTGCTCAACGTGGCACTCGGCGGATCGCTGCACCAGCACCTGCCCGAGCTCGTCGGCGACCGCCGTTACCAGCTCGGTGGCGGGGCCTACTCGTCGGCCGCCGTCGCCGTGACTCCAGACACGCTCCTGGCGGACGTGCTCGAGGCGACCCCGTCGCTCGACGTGCCGGTCTACCACCACCAGGCGATCGACCGGGTCGCCGACGGGCTCGTCGTCACAGCCACGACCGCCGACGGCGTGATCGAAGCGGTGGAACTGCCGACGGTGCCGTTCGGCATCGCGGTGCAGTGGCATCCGGAGGTCGACTCGAACGACCTGCGGTTGTTCGCCGCCTTGGTCGACGAAGCCGCCCGCTACTCCGCCGAGCACACGGCCCGCCATTCCTCCCGCACCCGCCACCCGGAGCCCGCCCGATGACCCTCACCCTCATCAACCCGGCCGACGAGACGGTGCTCGCCGAGATCGCCGAATACGACCTCGAGGGCACCGACGACGCCATCGCGCGTGCCGCTCAGGCTCAGCGCGGCTGGGCCCGGCTCGCCCCCGCCGACCGTGCTGCGGCGCTGCGGCGGTTCGCCGCGGTCGTCGACGCGCACCGCGAAGAACTCGCGCAGCTCGAGGTGCGCAATTCGGGTCATCCGATCGGCCAGGCGCGCTGGGAGGCCGGCCACGTGCGCGACGTGCTGGAGTACTACGCCGCGGCGCCCGAGCGACTGTTCGGCCGGCAGATCCCGGTGGCCGGCGGCCTCGACGTGACCTTCAACGAACCGCTCGGCGTGGTGGGCATCATCACGCCGTGGAACTTTCCGATGACGATCGCCGCGTGGGGGTTCGCCCCGGCGCTGGCCGCGGGCAACGCCGTGGTGCTGAAGCCGGCCGAGTGGACGCCGCTCACCTCGGTGCGCCTCGCAGAACTCGCGCTCGACGCCGGCCTGCCGGAGGGTCTCTTCACCGCGCTGCCCGGTCGCGGGCCGGTCGTCGGCGAGCGCTTCGTGACGCATCCGCTCGTGCGCAAGGTCGTGTTCACCGGATCGACCGTCACCGGCAAACGCGTGATGGCGGGCTGCGCCGACCAGGTGAAACGGGTCACGCTGGAGCTCGGCGGAAAAAGCGCCAACATCGTGTTCGCCGACTCCGACCTCGAGAAGGCCGCCGCGACCGCCCCCTACGGCGTTTTCGAGAACGCCGGCCAGGACTGCTGCGCGCGCAGCCGCATCCTCGTGGAGCGCTCGGTCTACGACCGGTTCATGGAGCTGCTCGAACCGGCGGTCGCGGGCGTGCGGGTGGGCGACCCCGCCGACGAGAGCACCGAGATGGGGCCGCTCGTGTCGCGCGCCCATCTCGACAAGGTCGCGTCGTATGTTCCCGACGACCGGGCGGTCGCGTTCCGGGGGCAGGCTCCCTCGGGCCCCGGCTTCTGGTTCGCCCCCACGGTGCTCGAACCGCCGTCGCGTGCCGACCGCACGGTGACCGACGAGATCTTCGGACCGGTCGTGACCGTGCTGCCCTTCGACGACGAGGCCGACGCGATCACCCTGGCGAACGCGACCGACTACGGCCTCAGCGGATCGATCTGGACGAGGGACCTCAGTCGGGCCCTGCGCGTCTCGCGGGCGATCGACTCCGGCAACCTGTCGGTGAACTCGCACTCGTCGGTGCGGTTCAGCACGCCGTTCGGCGGGTTCAAGCAATCCGGGCTCGGCCGGGAACTGGGGCCGGATGCGCCCCTGGCGTTCACCGAGACGAAGAACGTCTTCATCGCGGTCGACGACTGACGCCCGCGGCGAAAGCCGTGCTGCACCCGCAACCACCGCACCCGCACCTCAGCACCCGCACCACCGCACCCGCACTACCGCGACATCCGCACCACCTGTTAGGAGAGAAATGCCCGACGTCACCCCCATCGACCTCACCCAGCGCCTCGCGGGGAGGGTCGCCGTGATCACCGGCGGAGCGGGCGGCATCGGCCTCGCGACCGCGCGACGCCTGGCGGCCGAGGGAGCCCGGGTGGTGATCGGCGACGTCGACCCCGTCACAGGCAGCCAGGCGGCCGACCAGGTCGGCGGCCTGTTCGTGCCGGTCGACGTGACCGATCAGCAGCAGGTCGACGCGCTGTTCGACATCGCGGCCGAGAACTACGGGTCGGTCGACATCGCCTTCAACAACGCCGGCATCTCGCCCGCCGACGACGATTCGATCGAGACCACCGAGCTGCCCGCCTGGCAGCGCGTGCAAGACGTCAACCTCAAGTCGGTCTACCTCTGCTCGCGAGCGGCGCTCCGCCACATGGTGGAGCAGGGCAAGGGCTCCATCATCAACACGGCGTCGTTCGTGGCCGTGCTCGGCTCGGCCACTTCGCAGATCTCCTACACCGCGTCGAAGGGCGGGGTGCTGGCGATGAGCCGCGAGCTGGGCGTGCAGTTCGCCCGGCAGGGCATCCGGGTGAACGCGCTCTGCCCGGGCCCCGTGAACACGCCGCTGCTCGAAGAGCTGTTCGCGAAAGACCCCGAGCGCGCGGCCCGGCGGCTCGTGCACATCCCCCTGGGCCGTTTCGCCGATCCGTCCGAGATCGCCGCGGCGGTCGCGTTCCTCGCCAGCGACGACTCCTCGTTCATCACCGGCTCGACGTTCCTGGTCGACGGCGGAATCAGTTCGGCCTATGTCACGCCCGTCTGATCCGCCGGAGGCATCCGAAGGCTCGCCGCAAGGCGCACCGCAGGACGCCCCCCACGGCACTCCCGAATCGGCGGGCGCGCCCGCGCTGCCCGCGACCCTGCTGCTGCGCTCAGGCCGCACCACCAACGCGTTCGAGGAGTGCGTCGAGAAGCTGCTGCAGACGGTGCGGCTCGGAGTGGTGGCGCCCGGCAACCGCCTGCCGGCCGAGCGTGAGCTGGCCGCGCTCATGGGGGTGAGCCGCGACACCCTTCGCGAGGCGCTCGCCTCGCTCGCCGACGCGGGCTACCTCGAGGCGCGCCGCGGCCGCTACGGCGGCACGTTCGTCAGCGATCCGGTGCCGAGCCGCGTTCCGCGAGGCATCACGGCTCCGGATGCCGCGCCCACCGCTCTGCCCGACGCCGACGCCTTGGCCGACGTGCTGACCCTCCGCGACATCCTGGAACCCGGAGCCGCCCGCGCCGCGGCGAACCGCTCGCTGACGGCGCTCGAGCGGGAGCAGCTGTGGTCGGCGCTGCGTGACACGGCCGACGCGGATGCCGCGGACTACCGCCGCCTCGACTCCCGCCTGCACCTCGTGATCGCCGAGCTCGCGGGCTCGGCGTCGCTCGTGCCGATCGTCGCCGAGAACCGCATGCGCGTCAATGCGCTGCTGGACGCCATCCCGCTGCTGGAGAAGAACATCGAGCACTCGAACGAGCAGCACGAGGCGCTCGTCGGCGCCATCCTCACCGGCCGCGGCGACGACGCGGCGCGGGTGATGGCCGAGCACATCGCGGGTTCGGCGGCCTTGCTGCGCGGCTTCCTGTCGTGAGCCTGCGGGCGCCCAGGTCGCGTCAGACGACGCAACCGCCCTCACCCGGTGCGCCCTAGAATCGCAGTCATGCACGACGAAGCCTGGGACCGCACCCCGATCGAACCGCAGAGTGTCGACGCCCCGCTCTCCACCTCCGCCATCTTCCTGGTGGTCACCATCGCCGACGGCGCCGAGGCGGCCGATCGGGTGCGCGACGTCATCTCCGACATCGGCGGCCTCGTGCGGGCCGTCGGTTTCCGCGACCTCGGCGGGCACCTGTCGTGCAACGTGGGCATCGGCTCGGCGGCGTGGGACCGCTTCGGGCAGCCCTCACGGCCGGCCCAGCTGCGCCCGTTCTTCGAGGTGCGCGGGCCCGTGCACACGGCGGTGTCGACCCCGGGCGACCTGCTGTTCCACATCCGCAGCGAGCGCGCCGACCTGGGCTTCGAACTCGAGCGCCTGCTGCTGGGCAAGCTCGGCGACGACGTGACCGTGGTCGACGAGGTGCAGGGCTTCCGATTCTTCGACTCCCGCGATCTGCTCGGGTTCGTCGACGGCACCGAGAATCCCACCGGCGCCTCGATGGCACGCTCGTCGATCGTGGGCGACGAAGACCCCGATTACGCCGGCGGCAGCTACGTCGTCGTGCAGAAGTACCTGCACGACCTGGACGCCTGGGGGCGGCTCACCACCGAGCAGCAGGAGCACGTCATCGGGCGCACGAAGCTCGACAACGTCGAGCTCGACGACGCACCCGAGGGGCAGCAGTCGCACAAGTCGCTGGCGACCATCGTCGACGCCAACGGGGTGGAGCACGACATCCTGCGTGACAACATGCCGTTCGGGCGCCCCGGTCAGAAGGAGTTCGGCACCTACTTCATCGGCTACGCGCGCGAACTCTGGGTGATCGAGCAGATGCTCCGCCGCATGTTCCTCGGCGATCCGTTCGGCGACTACGACCGCATTCTCGACTTCTCCCGCGCGGTGACGGGCACGACGTTCTTCGTGCCGTCGAACGACCTGCTGGAGTCGCTCGCGGGCTGACCGGCGGGCGGGACATCCGGGCTCCGGGCATCCGGGCTGCGGGCATCCGGTGCCCGCGGTCAGTCGCGCCCGGCGCGGAAGGCGTAGCCGCGGTGATCGGCGGGCAGGTGCACGTTGCCCTCGCCGAACAGCCGCTCGCGCAGCGTCGAGCCCTCGTGGCCCGTCTTCGCCAGACCGCGCTCGCGCAGCACCGGCAGCAGCAGGCCGATCAGGTCGTCGTAGGTGCCCGGAGTCAGGTGCGGCTGGATGAGGAACCCGTCGGCGCCGGTCTGCTGCACGAACTGCTCGATCTGGTCGGCGACCTCGTCGGGGCTGCCGACGAACACGCTGCCGTTGATGCCGGTGCGCCGGAAGTTCTCGAGGATGTCGCGCACGAGCGGCGCCGGCTTGCCGTCTTTGCCGAGGTAGCGCTCGAGGTTCGACTGGCCCATCTCGGTGCTCGTCTGGGCGATGGGTTTGTCAGGGTCGAGCGCGAGCAGGTCGACCCCGGTGTTGCCGGCGTAGATCGCCGCCGCTCCCTCGGGTGTCGACATCGCGAGCATCTCGGCGTGCTTCGCCCAGGCCTCCTCGCTCGTGGGCGCGGTGATGAACAGGGCCCCGACGAGCACCTTGATCGACTCCGCCGACCGCCCTGCGGCCACGGCGCTCTCACGGATGCCGGTGATGTTCGCCGCGACGGTCTCAGGCTCTCCCCCGCCCACGAACACCGCCTCGGCGTTGCGGCCCGCGAACTGCCGACCCCTCCCTGATGCGCCGGCCTGCACCAGCAGCGGCGTGCGCTGGGGCGACGGCGGCAGGTTCAGGATGCCGTCGGTGCGGAAGTAGGGGCCCTCGTGATGCACCATGTGCACCTTGGCCGGGTCGGCGTAGACGCCGGCCGCCTTGTCGCGCACGAGGGCGTCGTCCTCCCACGACCCCTCCCACAGGGTGAGGTTGACGTCGACGTAGTCGTCGGCCATGTCGTAGCGCAGGTCGTGCGCGATCAGCTCCTTGCCCATCAGCGCCGCGGCGGTGGCGCCCGATGAGCCCGTGACGATGTTCCAGCCGATTCGGCCGTCGGTGAAGTGGTCGAGGGTCGCGAAACGGCGCGCGTTGGCCGCCGGTGGTTCGACCGTGGTGGACGTCGTGACGATGAAACCGAGCTTCTCGGTCACCGCGGCGAGGGCCGACACGAGCGGCATCGGGTCGCCGTGCGGGATGCCGCGGCCCTCGCGCACCGAGGCGTCGAGCAGTTCTCCGTCGAGCGCCGGGAACCCGTAGCTGTCGGCGAGGAACAGGAAGTCGAGGCCCGCGTCATCGAACTGCTTCGCCAGGGCGGTCCAGTGACTCAGTTTCGTGAAGTCGGCGGAGGTGTCGTCCGGATGCTGCCAGGCCGAGCCCACCGTGCCGTTCGGCCCGATGTACTGGAAGATGCCGAGAACGAGAGGAGTCATGCTCTCTTTATGTCACAGCCGTTTTTCGGCCATGTTTCCGCGCGTTTCGATCAGAAGCCGACCACGGGGGTGGCTGTGGGATCGTCGATGCGGCCCGGCGCGAGCACGTGCTCGATCGCGAGCATCCCGGCGCCGATCAGCCCCGCGTCGCCCGCGGCCCGCGACGCCACGATCGACAGGTGCTCGCTCGCGAGCGGCATCGAACGGGCGTAGACCACCTCGCGCACCCCGGCGATCAGGTGCTCACCGGCCTGAGCCATCGACCCGCCGATCGCGATCACGGAGGGGTTCATCAAACTCACGCATGCGGCGAGCACCTCGCCGATGTCACGCCCGGCCTGCCGCACGGCCTGAATGGCGTCGACGTCGCCCGATCGCACCCGGGCCACCACGTCGGCACCGTTCGGGGAGTCGATGCCCCCGGCCCGCAGCCGTGCCGCGATGGCGGGGCCCGACGCCACGGCCCCGAGGCAGCCGATGTTGCCGCAACGGCAAGGCGTGCCGTCGCCCCGGGGCACCCGCACGTGACCGATGTCGCCGGCGATGCCCTGGGCGCCGCGTTGCAGCCGACCGCCCGAGATGACCCCCGAGCCGATGCCGGTCGCCACCTTGACGAACAAGAAATGCGGCACCCCGGGCCACGCGAACGCCACCTCGCCGAGGGCCATCAGGTTCACGTCGTTGTCGACGAGCACCGGAACGGGCACCGGGATGCGGTCGTGGATCCACCCCGGCACGTCGAAGCCGTCCCACCCGGGCATGATGGGCGGGTTGGTCGGGCGCCCGGAGGAATGCTCCACCGGGCCGGGAAGGCCGATGCCGATCGCCGCCAGGTCGGCCACGTCGTGCCCCGCCGAGCGGATCAGGTCGAGCCCCGTGTCGACGAGCCAGCCGAGCACACGCTCGGGGCCGGCGGTGATGTCGAGGGGGTCGCTGTGGCGGCGCAGCACGGTGCCGTTGAGGTCGCTGACGCCGATGGTGGCGTGGGTGGCGCCGAGGTCGGCGGCGAGCACGACGCGCGCGATGGGGTTGAACGCGAAGCGCGACGACGGGCGACCACCGGTCGAGAGTGCGTCGGCCACGGGCATCACCAGACCGAGTGCGAGCAGGGTGTCGATGCGCGACGCGATCGTCGACCGCGCGAGACCCGTGCTGGCGGCGAGCTCGGCGCGGGTGCGCGGCCGGCCGTCGCGCAGCAGCTGCACGAGCTCGCCCGCACCGGGCGCGGGGGTCTCCGTGCGGCCGAAGATTCCACTCATGCCGCCAGTAAAGCATGCACGGATGCGCCCGCCGTGGGGTGCTGATAACGAACGAGTCACTTTTGTCGGCACACACGCATAAGTCGCCGCGTCGGTGTCATAATCGCTCCGACGGCGACGGAGCCATCGGGCTCGTCGCGCACCGACGACGTGGAGGCATGGATGCATCACGAGCTCGAAGTCAACGCCTGGGTCTGGCCGAACGGCGATTCGTTCGTCGTGCAGATCATCGCGGTCGAGACCACGACCGGACTGTCGGCGACCCGCGATCCGCTCACCACCGTGACGATTCTCGACGCCGGCGGTGCACCAGATGGCATCCTCTACAAGAACCTCGCGAGCGCGGTGGCGAGAGCGTCGGCCCGCGCGCGGAGCGGCTCCGCGGATGCCGCCACCACCGACATCCGCATCGACAGCGACGAGTTCGTCGTGCAGGCGCCCACGCACGACAGCGCCGTCGAGCTCGCTCTCGACCGTTTCGATCGAGATCATTCCTCGACGTCGGCCAGCCTTACCAGCGAGTTGCTCGCCGTCTGATATACAACAATTTTCACTTCCGACGCATGGAATAGGTCATACACACCGTATAGTGAGTTTTGCTCTCTCGGCTCCAGCGATATAGGGGAATTGCTATGACCATTGACGACGCTCACGCGACGGCACACCAGCCCGCTCGATCCTTCCGCGCAGTCCGTCGTCCGGCGGTGATAGGCCTGGCGTTGGCGGCGTTGATCGGGGCCGTCGTCGTCGCTCCGGCTTCCGCCGAGGCTGCCGCACCGGCGGGTGTCATCTCCGACACGGCGGCTCCCGAGACCCTCGCGCTCGACGACAACTCGAAAGTCGAGCTGGGGCTCAAGTTCTCCCCCGCAACCGACGGCACGCTGTCGGGGGTGCAGTTCTACCAGAACGCGGCCAACTCGGGCGTCACGAGCGTCTCGGTCTGGTCGGCCAACGGCTCGCTGCTCACCAGAGCCACCGTGAACCCCTCCGCTCCCGTCGGCTGGCGCACGATCCCGGTCGACGTCGACCTCACAGCCGGCACGACCTACACGGTCAGCGTGTTCGACTCGAACTCGCGGTTCCCCGCCACCTCGAAGGCCTTCACCCAGGCGTCGACGATCAACGGCATCAACCTGCCGGTGAACGCGGGCGTCTACCGCTACGGCAACTCGAGCGGCTTCCCCTCCACCACCACGTGGGCCGAGGGGTACAGCTTCCTCGTCGACGTCGCATTCGCGCCCGAAGCGCCCGTTGCGACCCCGACTCCGACGCCGACTCCGTCGGCCACGCCGACGCCCGATCCCTCGCCGACGGCCACGCCGGAGCCGAGCCCCACCGCCACGCCGGAGCCCACGGCGACGCCGGAGCCGACCGCCACGCCCGAGCCGACGACCACGCCCAAACCGACGCCGACTCCCGAGCCCGAAGCTCCGGCCGAGGCTCCTGAGCCGCCGGTCACCGCTCCGGCGCCGGTCGCGGCGATCTTCGGTCCTGACGGAACCCACTGGCCGCTCAACACGCCTCGGGCCTCTGCGGCTCGCGTCGTCAACGTCGCGGCAACCTGGTCGGCGATCTCGTCGGCGATCGTGGCCAACGCGGCATCCGCCGACCCCGTGGTGATCTGCGTCGCTCCGGGAACGATCGCGGGCGGCAACGGTGCCGGCTCCTCGGCCAAGGGCGTTCTGCAAGACATCGGCAACGCGGCTCGTGCCTCGCGCATCCTGGTTTCGGCCTGCAGCGGCGTGGGCACGGTGAAGGTCGGGTCGGGCACCGGCGTGGCCTTCGTGGGAGTGAAGGGCGTGTCGATCATCGGCATCGACTTCTCGGCCCAGCCCGTGATGGTGCGCAACACCGAGTCGTTCGCCATCGGCTACTCGATCGTTCCCCGGCTCCTCATCACCGCGAACGGCGGCAACGGCGTGCGCAACGTCGAGGTCGTCGAGATCGTCGCGGGGCCGAGCGCCGTGAACGGCGTGGCCTACGACCGGGTCGAGGTGAAGTCCGCCGGCGGGTTCAACGTCAACGGTCTGCGGTTCGACGGCTTCTACGCGGCGCCGAACTACAAGCCGAACAAGGCCACCGAGCACGTCGACACGCTGCAGTTCGTCACCACGTCGGGCAGCGGCACCATCACGAACGTGACCATCCAGGACTCGGCGCTGTTCCAGTCGAGCGACCAGGGCATCATGGCGGGCAGCAACGGCGGCGGCGCCCTCGTGCACTCCGCGTTCTTCGGCGGCACCACCGGGCAGCTGCGCTACCCGATGTACCTCGGCGGCGACCCGATCCGGCTCGCCAACACGATGAACGGCTCGTGGTCGAACGCCACGGTCACCGGCTCGATCGTGGCCGGCACGATCGCACCGACGTTCTCGTTCGCGGCGGTGGTCGACTCGAAGAGCACGGCGGGTGCGCTCGGGTTCACTCCGCTCGGCAACCTCACCCTGGCCGACATCAACCGCCTGGTGCCTCTGCCCAACGCGGCGCGGCTCGCGGCCATCTGGCACTGATCCGGCGGGGCTAGGCCCGAACGGGTCAGCCCCGAACGGGGCTAGCCCGAACGGGTCAGCCCCGAACGGGGCTAGCCCGAACGGGTCAGGCCCGAACGGGTCAGCCCCGAACGAAAAGAACCCCGCCCGAGGTGATCGGGCGGGGTTCTTTTCGTTATCTGGTGGACCTGAGGGGATTCGAACCCCTGACCCCCTGCATGCCATGCAGGTGCGCTACCAACTGCGCCACAGGCCCAAACCTGTCACCCGAACCAGCCGGGCTGTCGATTCCGTTTCAGCGGAAACAACTTGTCTAGATTACTACACCCGGAGAGTGCTCGCGAACCATCGCGCACCCCGGGCGTGGCATTCAGGCATCCGCTGCGGTGACCTGCAGGGGAACGACCGGGCAGTCCTTCCAGAGCCGCTCGAGCGAGTAGTACATGCGGTCTTCCTCGTGGAAGACGTGCACCACGAGGTCGCCGAAGTCGAGCAGGATCCAGCGGCCCTCCGACATGCCCTCGCGCCGCAGCACCTTCGTGCCGGCCTCGGCCAGTCGGTCGAGGATCTCTTCGGCGATGGCCATCACGTTGCGCTCGTTGCGCCCGGATGCCAGCAGGAACACGTCGGCGAGCGGCAGCGGCCCGGAGACGTCGAGTGCGACGAGGTTGTCGGCCTGCTTCGAGTCGGCCGCGACGGCGGCGAGCTGAGCGAGTTCGATCGAGTGAGTTGAGGCGGTCACGAAGACTTTCTGTCGGTGCGGAGCGAGCGGTGTTTCGACGCTCAGAAGACGCGGAAGACGAAGACGGCCAGCAGCAGGCTGACGACTCCGACGGCGAGAACGCCCGCCGTGATGGCGAGCACGACGGGAGCGTTCGCACGCGCCCGTTTCGGAGGGGCGATGATGGAGGTCGACGAGGTGTTCGTGCTGATCGCACGGCTCGCACTGACCGGGGCGACGGTGGAGCCGCCCTGTTCGGCCTCGGAGCGCTCCAGGAACGTGTCGAGGTCGTTGGATTCGAGACCGGATGCCGGTGCGCCGATTGTGCCGAAGCTGGCGGGCAGGTCGATCGACCCGGTGATGATGACCTCTCCGGTCTCGTCGAGCGCGGTGCCGACGTCGCCGGAACCCGGCACGTTCGGCAGCACGAGCGCGCTCGTGGTCGAGATCGAGTTGGTGGCGGCCGTGTTGCGCAGCGAGATGAGGTCGTCGAACGACGACGGCAGCTCGTCGCTCGAGGCCTGGCGGGCGCGGTCGGCGGGGCTCTGGAACAGCGGCGCGAGCGTGGGGCCGGCGGCGGCTTCGCGCTCCTCGGCTTCGACGTGCGCGGCGGCCTCGGCGGTGGGGTCGACGGTCTCGGCGATCGGAACATCGATCACCATCTCTTCGACCACGGTCTCGCCGGAGTCGTCGGACGAGGTCACGATCTCGGCGTGCTGCGCCTCGTCGTCGTCGCCCTCGTCGGCGAACTGCAGGTCGTTCTGGCTCGAGGCGACCACGATCGGCTCCGACATCGGCACGATGTCGATGATGGGCTCGGCGGTGGCGGGCTCCGGGTCGTCGACGGCCTCGTCGTCGGAGGTGACGATCTCGGGGATGATGGTGTCTTCGACGATCTCGGCGTCGACCGGGGCATCCGCGTCGTCGTTCTCGGCATCGACCGGCACGGCGACCGCGGGGCCCTGCTCGCGCACGACACGGCGCGAGGGCGCGCCGGCGACGGGCGCCTCTGCGGCTGCCTGCGCCTTGCGGGCGGCTTCGGCCTCTTCGGCGGCCTTGGCATCGGCCTCGCGCTCTTTGCGCGGCTTCTGCCGCTCCATTTCGCGTAGCTGCCGCCTTGTCAGCGGCGGCTGCTCATCGTGGGACGAACTCATTCAACACTCCGATATAGATGGTGCTTGGTGATGTACTGAACGACACCGTCGGGTACCAAGTACCACACCGGAAAACCCCGGCCAACCCGGCCGCGACAGTCAGTGGACGATATCGCAAGCGCCGGAACTTCCAAATAGCTTACGTCTTTACTGGGTAAAGATGAAATGGCGAAGGTGTGCCCCGGCCGTGAGACAGCCACGAAATGGGCGAGATCCCACAGCTCGTCGATGTCTTTCCAGCTCAGGATCTGCGCGATCGCGTCGGCCCCCGAGATGAAGAACAGGTCGGCATCCGGATGCGCGGTGTGCAGATCGCGCAGGGTGTCGATGGTGTAGGTGACGCCGCCGCGGTCGATGTCGACGCGGCTGACCGTGAACCGCGGGTTCGACGCGGTGGCGATGACGGTCATCAGGTAGCGGTGCTCCGCCGGCGACACGGGCGTCTTGTGCCACGGCCGACCGGTGGGCACGAACACCACCTCGTCGAGATCGAACGAGATCGCGACCTCACTCGCGGCCACGAGGTGACCGTGGTGGATGGGGTCGAAGGTGCCGCCCATCACCCCGATCCGCTGTCGCCGCGGCTCGCGCGAGTCGATCGTCACCGGCGTCAGTGATCGGCGCCCGTGCGGTCCGCGTGCCCGTGAACGTTGTGGGTCTGCGCGAACTTCGCAGACTTCTGCGGGTGGCGGTTGGCCACGTCGCGGTAGCTCCAGGTGACGAACCCGAGGGCCACGAACACGATCGCGGCGATCAGGCCGAACACGATGGGAGGGAAGGGCAGCTGGACTGGCTCATCCACGGCAGCGAGCACATTGACCAGATCAAGCATTTCTTCTCCCAGGGGATCGATTCGACGAACCCTCTTACGATACCGCTAACTGCGGAATTGACCCGAACCACGCACCAGCCACTTCGTGCTCGTGAGCTCGGGCAGGCCCATCGGCCCACGGGCGTGCAGTTTCTGGGTCGAGATGCCCACCTCGGCTCCGAAGCCGAACTCGCCGCCGTCGGTGAACCGGGTCGAGGCGTTGACCATCACGACCGCCGAGTCGACCTCGTTGAGGAACCGCTCCGCGTTGCCGAGGTCGTTGGTGATGATCGACTCCGTGTGGTGCGTGGAGTAGCGGCGGATGTGCTCCATCGCCTCGTCGACGTCGCGCACGACCCGCACCGCGATGTCGAGGCTCATGTATTCGGTCTGCCAGTCGTCGTCGGTGGCGACCACGGCATCCGGGAACACGGCGCGGGTGGCGTCGTCGCCGTGGATCACGACGCCTGAGCGCGCCAGGCGATCGAGCACCGGGCCGAGCAGGCGGTCGGCGGCCTTCTCGTGCACGAGCAGGGTCTCGAGCGCGTTGCACACGCTCGGGCGCTGCACCTTGGCGTTGTGCACGATGTCGACGGCCCACTGCTCGTTGGCCGACTCGTCGAGGAACACGTGCACGACCCCCGCGCCGGTCTCGATGACGGGCACCTTCGACTCGCTGACGACGGTCTCGATCAGGTGTGCGCTGCCCCTGGGGATGAGCACGTCGACGGCGCCGCGCGCCTGCATGAGGCGCTTGGCGCCGTCGCGGCCGAATTCGTCGATGGTCTGCACGGATGCCGCCGGCAGGCCCACCGAGGTGAGGGCTGTCTGGATCAATCCCACCAGCACGCGGTTCGTGTTCTCGGCGGCCGAGCCGCCGCGCAGCACGACGGCGTTGCCGCTCTTGAGCGCGAGAGCGGCGATGTCGACCGTGACATTCGGCCGGGCCTCGTAGATCGCGCCGACCACACCGAAGGGCACCCGCACCTGATCGATGCGCACGCCGTTCGGCAGGCTGCGCCCGCGCACCGACTCGCCCACCGGGTCGGTCAGCGACACGATCTCGCGCACGGCGGCGGCGAGTGACACCAGGCGGGCCTCGTCGAGGCGCAACCGGTCTTGCAGCGCGTCGGACAACCCGTTCTCGCGCCCGTTGGCGAGGTCGAGGTCGTTGGCGGGCACCACGTCGGCGGCCGCGCACTCGATCGCCCGCGCGACGGCCTCGAGCGCCCGGTTCTTGAGGTCGGTGTTCGCGGTCGCCAGCACCAAGGACGCGGCGCGGGCGTCGGCCAGCTTCTCGTCGAAACCCGACGCGGTGACGGACTCCAGAACGGTAACCTCAGGCATGCCCGAAGTCTACGCGAACGCCCCGCGCAGGCGTCGGGAGGGCGGTCGCCCGTGATCGTCGTGGTCGTGCTCAGCCTGGCGTCGAGCCTCTTCTACGGCACCTCCGACTTCCTCGGCGGGCTGGCCGCGCGCCGGCTCGCGGTGCTTCCGGCGACCCTCGTCACCTACCTTCTCGGCACGGCGGTGATCGGGGTCGCGCTGCTCGCCGGCGGCTGGAGCGCGACGCCCGACGCCCTTGCAGCGGGCGGAGCCGCGGCCGTGCTGGCGATCATCGGGTTCATCACCTTCTACGCCGCGCTCTCGATCGGGCCGATGAGCCTGCTCTCCCCCGGCATCGCGCTCGTGCAGGCGGTCGTTCCCGTGACCGCCGCGCTCGTCACCGGCCAGAGCCTCAGCGCGCTCGGCTGGGGGGCGGTCGCCCTCGCGGTGGTGGCCACGATTCTCATCTCGCTGCAGCATCCGGATGCCGCGGTGCGCGTCACACCGCGCGCCGCCGTGCTGGCTGCCGTCTCGGGCGTCGCGCTCGGCGCCTCGG
Organism: Herbiconiux daphne; assembly: GCF_024979295.1. GTDB lineage: Bacteria > Actinomycetota > Actinomycetes > Actinomycetales > Microbacteriaceae > Herbiconiux > Herbiconiux daphnes. The sequence goes on from NZ_JANLCJ010000002.1 coordinate 402,892, forward strand.
TGGTGGCGCTCGACGCGTCGCCGGCCGACTCCGGGCTGCTGCCCGCTTTTCTCGAGATGGCGGGCGGCCTCGTGGCGCTCGCCGCGCTCATGCTGCTGCTTCGCCTCACGCGCCTCCGGCCCGCCTGGCTCGCTGCGGCGCCGCCCCTGCCGCCCGCGCCGCCTCCGGGCGGCCCAGACACCTCCCCCGCGGCCCCCTCCCCCGCCGCAGCTGCGGCCGACGCCTCTCGTCCCGCGGGCGCCGCGGCGCCCGCGGCGGCGTCTCGATCCCAGCGGGGGGCCTGGCTCGCGGCCGTCGCAGCGGGGGTTCTGCTCGGCGCCGCGAATGCGCTGCTCATGACGGCGTTGCACGCGGGCAACCTCGCGGTCGTGTCGGTGCTCTCGAGCCTCTACCCGCTCGCGACGGTGCTGCTCGCCGCGCTCGTGCTGCGCGAACGCGTCACCCGCCTGCAGATCGCGGGCATCGCCCTCGCCCTCGTGGCCGCGCTGCTCCTCAGCCTCTCCTGACCCCTCGCCGAATTGCGCCAAAGTGCCCTTTCCCGCGTGCGGGAAGGGCACTTTGGCGCAATTCGGCGGAGGGGACGGGGGGGCGGGTCAGGGGGCGGCGGGCTCGAACCAGGTGCCGATGGGGGCGCCCGCGAGTGCGTCGGCCACCAGGGTTGTCGAGGTGACGAGCACGGCGGTGCCCGAGGCGGCCGCCAGGCGGGCGGCGGAGACCTTGGTGGCCGCTCCCCCGGTGCCGACGCCGGCGGCGCCGATGTCGCCGAAGGTGACGCCCGCCAGGTCGTCGCCGACCGGCACATCCGTGATCTTCACCGCGCCGGGCTCCTGCGGAGGCCGGGTGTAGAGCGCATCGACGTCGGAGAGCAGGATGAGTGCGTCGGCACCCACGAGCTGCGACACCATCGCGGCCAGACGGTCGTTGTCGCCGAACCGGATCTCGTGGGTCGCCACGGTGTCGTTCTCATTGACGATCGGCAGGATGCGCAGGCCAAGCAGGCGGTCCATGGCGCGTTGCGCGTTGGAGCGGTGGGTCGGGTTCTCGAGGTCGCCCGCGGTGAGCAGCACCTGGCCCGCGACGATGCGGTAGCGGCGCAGGCTCTCCTGGTAACGGAAGATCAGCACGTTCTGCCCCACCGCCGCGGCCGCCTGCTGGGTGGCCAGGTCGTTCGGCCGGGCGTCGAGCTGCAGGTAGGGCATGCCCGTGGCGATCGCACCCGACGACACCAGGATGATCTCGGTGCCCCGCGCGTGCGCCGTGGCCAGCGCGTCGACGAGGGGGGCGATCTGGCCGGCGTTGTCGCCGCTGATCGACGACGAGCCCACCTTCACGACGACGCGACGCGCGGCCGGGATGTCGGCGCGCGAGCGGATGACGCTCCGCGTCACGACTCGTCCTCGTCTTGCCAGAGCCCCGCTTCCTTCTCGCGCACGAGCTCGGCGCGGGCCTCGGCCTTCGCGTCCATCAGCTCGAAGTACTCCTCGCGGCGCTGGTTGCTGGTGCGACGGCGCTTGTCGTCGAGGCGGGGATCGGAGCCGCGGGGGCTCGTGACGAGCTCGGCCGTCGAGGTGAGCGTGGGCTCCCAGTCGAACACGACGCCGTTGCCCGAGCCGATCACCACGGCCGAACCCGACTCGGCCCCGGCCTTGAAGAGCTTCTCTTCGACGCCGAGCTTCGCGAGCCGGTCGGCGAGGAAGCCGACGGCTTCGTCGTTGGTGAAGTCGGTCTGCTGCACCCAACGCTCGGGCTTCGCCCCGATGATGCGGAACACGTTGCCGTGCGTGCCGCCTTCGACGCGGATGACGAAGCCCGCGTCGTCGACGGCCTTCGGCCGCATGACGATCTTGGCGGGCTTCGGCTCGTCGATGGCCTTCTGACGTGCCGCCTCGACGATCTCGGCCATCGCGAACGACAGCTGGCGCAGGCCCTCGTGGCTCGCGGTCGAGATCTCGAACACGCGGTAGCCGCGCGCCTCGAGCTCGGGCTTCACGAAGTCGGCGAGCTCGCGCGCCTCGGGCACGTCGATCTTGTTGAGCGCGATGAGCTGCGGCCGGTCGAGCAGCGGCACCTGACCCTCGGGCACCGGGTAGGCGGCCAGCTCGGCGAGGATGATGTCGAGATCGCTGATCGGGTCGCGCCCGGGCTCGAGTGTGGCGCAGTCGAGCACGTGCAGCAGGGCGCTGCACCGCTCGACGTGGCGCAGGAACTCGAGGCCGAGCCCCTTGCCCTCGCTCGCGCCCTCGATGAGACCGGGCACGTCGGCGACGGTGTACCGCACCGAGCCGGCCTGCACGACACCGAGGTTCGGGTGCAGCGTGGTGAAGGGGTAGTCGGCGATCTTCGGCTTGGCGGCCGAGAGCGCGGCGACCAGGCTCGACTTGCCGGCGCTGGGGTAGCCCACCAGGGCGACGTCGGCGACCGTCTTGAGCTCGAGCAGCACGTCGCCCGTGAAGCCCTCGGTGCCGAGCAGCGCGAAGCCGGGCGCCTTGCGCTTGGTGGTGGCGAGGGCCGCGTTGCCGAGGCCGCCCTGGCCGCCCTCGGCGACCACGTAGCGCATGCCCGGCTCGGCCATGTCGATCAGCTCGACCCCGTCGGCGTCTTTGATGACGGTGCCGACCGGCACCAGCAACTCGCGCTCCTCGCCGTTGGCGCCGCTGCGGTGGTCGCCCATGCCGGGGCCGCCGTTGTCGGAGGAGACGTGCGGATGCCGGTGGAAGCCCAGCAATGTCGTCGTGCCCGGGTCGCTCACGAGCACGATGTCGCCGCCGTGACCGCCGTTGCCGCCGTCGGGGCCGGCGAGAGGCTTGAACTTCTCACGGCGCACCGACACGCATCCGTTGCCGCCGTTGCCCGCTCGCAGGTGGAGGGTGACGTGGTCGACGAAAGTCACCATTCCGGTTCCCTCACCATTCTTTGATCACAGTGCATGTATTTCGGTGCACGACGACTCATTCAGAGGTCGTGCAAAAGAAGAAGCAGGGGCAGGCATCGTGCCCACCCCTGCTTCATCGCGGTTCTTCGAGCGTGCTACTCAGCAGCCGCTACGACGATGTTGACGACCTTGCGGCCACCCTTGGTGCCGAACTCGACCGCACCGGCGGAGAGGGCGAACAGCGTGTCGTCGCCACCACGGCCGACGTTCAGGCCGGGGTGGAAGTGGGTGCCGCGCTGGCGGACGATGATCTCGCCCGCGCCGACGACCTGGCCACCGAAGCGCTTGACACCCAGACGCTGTGCGTTGGAGTCGCGACCGTTGCGAGTGGAACTCGCACCCTTTTTGTGTGCCATTGCTCTGTTATCCCTACTTGATTCCGGTGACCTTGACGCGGGTGAGCTCCTGGCGGTGGCCCTGGCGCTTCTTGTAGCCGGTCTTGTTCTTGAACTTCTGGATGATGATCTTCGGGCCGCGGAGGTCTTCGAGAACCTCGGCGGTGACCTTCACCTTGGCGAGCGACGAGGCGTCGGAGGTGATGTTCTCACCGTCGACGAGCAGCACAGCCGCCAGCTCGATGTTGCCGTCTTTGTCAGCCTTGATGCGGTCGAGGGTGACGATCGTGCCGACCTCTACCTTTTCTTGCCGACCACCGGCGCGCACAACTGCGTAAACCAATTTACGTACCTAACTCTTCAGGGTCCTCAAAAGCGCAATCTGCGACGCTTGGAAGTCTTGGCGAAAACGAGGGCGGAGCCCTACGCACACCAGCGGTCAAGCCTACTCGATTCCTCGATTTCGGTCAAACCGACACGGGTGGGATACTCGGGCTCGTGACCGTCTTGATCGATCGGCCGATGTGGCCGGCCCATGGAACCATCTGGGGTCACCTCGTGAGCGATGAATCGCTCGACGAATTGCACGCCTTCGCGGCCCGAGCGGGACTTCCGCCGCGCAGTTTCGACCTCGACCACTACGACGTTCCGGTCGACCGCTACGACGAGCTGGTTGCCGCCGGAGCGCTGCCCGTGAGCTATCGCGACCTCGTGGTGCGCCTGCGCGACAGCGGCCTGCGCGTGCGCGGCCGGGACCGGCACTGACGCCCGCGCAAGCACAGCCGCTGCGGTGACCACCGCGACGCTCAGGAGTCGCTGGGCTCCACGGGAGCCGAGACGGCAGCCGTGGAGACGCGGCGGCTGCGCGAGCGGCCCTGGCCGGGCTGCTTGGGCTCGGGAAGGGCGTCGAGCACCGAGTCGAGCAGGTGCGACGCGTCTTGAGCGCTGACGCGCGGTGCGCGGGCCGCCTTCGTGACCGGGATGTCGAGGATCTCGATGGCCGGCTCCGACGCCGCGACGGCCGCAGCGGCCTCGATCACGTCGGGCACGTGGCGGTCGCCCAGGGGCTCGCTGCTCAGCTGCGCCGGGAAGTCTCCGGATGCCGCCGACCCCGACGACCCCGTCGGCTCGCCGTTCGGCGCCGACTCGTTGTCGCCGCGCGTGTGACGCGCCTTGCGCCGGCGCGACGACTGGCTGGCCGCGCGGCCGGTGTCGGGGAGGGACGACTCGGGCTTCTCGGCACTGCTCTGGTCGGCACTGCTCTGGGGGGCACTGCTCTGACCGGCACTTGTCTGCGCGGCACTGCTCTGGTCGGCATCGCTCTGGGCGGCGGGCGACCCGTCACCGGCGACCCGCTCGGCCGGGGTGGACACCTCGGGTGCCGAATCGATCGGCCCGGTGGAGGCTGCTGCCGCGGCATCCGTCGACACCGGCTTCTCGTGGGCGGCGGACGCGGCCGCGATCGTGGAGGCCGCGATCTGGGCCAGCGCGTTCTTCGCGTCGTCGGTGATGGCGTGCGTCACGCCGGTCGCGGGGCTGCTGCCACCGTGCGATCCGTTGCCGCCGGAGCCGTTGCCGTGCCCGTTCGAGCCGCCGTTGCCGTTCGACGAGGCGCCTGTCGAACCGCCGCGACCACGACGGTTGCCGTTGCCGGCGTTGCCGCCGTTGCCCGCGGGCTGCTGCCCGGCGCCGCCCGACCGGTGCTTCACGACCGGGTCGTGGTGGATGATGATGCCCCGCCCGGCACAGACCTCGCAGGGCTCCGAGAACGACTCGATGAGGCCGAGGCCGAGCTTCTTGCGGGTCATCTGCACGAGTCCGAGCGAGGTGACCTCGGCCACCTGGTGCTTGGTGCGGTCGCGGCTCAGGCACTCGATGAGCCGCCGGAGCACGAGGTCGCGGTTCGACTCGAGCACCATGTCGATGAAGTCGACCACGATGATGCCGCCGATGTCGCGCAGCCGCAGCTGGCGCACGATCTCTTCGGCCGCTTCGAGGTTGTTCTTGGTGACGGTCTCTTCGAGGTTTCCGCCCGAACCGACGAACTTGCCGGTGTTGACGTCGACGACGGTCATGGCCTCGGTGCGGTCGATCACGAGCGAGCCGCCCGAGGGCAGCCAGACCTTGCGGTCGAGGGCTTTCTCGATCTGCTCGCTGACGCGGTATTCGTCGAAGGCGTCTTTCTCGCCCTCGTAACGCTCGACACGGTCGAGCAGGTCGGGTGCGACGGCCGCGAGGTAGTTCTCGATGGTGGCCCGGGCGTCGTCGCCCGAGATGACGAGCTTGTGGAAGTCCTCGTTGAAGACGTCGCGCACGATCTTGATCAGCAGGTCGGGCTCGGAGTGCAGCAGAGCCGGGGCCTGGAGCTTCTTGACCTGCTCGGAGACGTGCGCCCACTGGGCCGTGAGGCGGTTGACGTCGAGCGTCAGCTGCTCCTCGGTGGCGCCTTCCGACGCGGTGCGCACGATGACGCCCACGTTGTCGGGCAGCACCTCTTTGAGGATGCGCTTGAGGCGCGCGCGCTCGGTGTCGGGCAGCTTGCGCGAGATGCCGTTCATCGAGCCGTTGGGCACGTAGACCAGGTAGCGGCCGGGCAGGCTGACCTGGCTGGTGAGCCGGGCGCCCTTGTGACCCACCGGGTCTTTGGTGACCTGCACGAGCACGGTGTCGCCCGACTTCAGGGCGAGTTCGATGCGGCGGGCCTGGTTGCCCTTGCCCTCGTTGTTCTCGGCGGCGGCATCCCAGTCGACCTCGCCGGAGTAGAGCACGGCGTTGCGGCCCCGGCCGATGTCGACGAAGGCGGCCTCCATGCTCGGCAGCACGTTCTGCACGCGGCCGAGGTAGACGTTGCCGATGAGCGAGGCGTCTTGCGCCTTCGCCACGTAGTGCTCGACCAGCACGCCGTCTTCGAGAACGCCGATCTGGATCTTGTCGTTCTTGGCGCGCACGACCATGACGCGGTCGACGGCCTCGCGACGGGCGAGGAACTCGGCCTCGGTCACGACCGGGCGGCGGCGGCCCGCGTCGCGGCCGTCGCGGCGGCGCTGCTTCTTGGCCTCGAGCCGCGTGGAGCCCTTGACCTTCTGCGGCTCGGTGATGAGGTCGGGCTCGCGCGGGGTGCGCACCTTGACGACGGTGTTCGCGGGGTCGTTGTCGCCTCCGCGGTTCTCTTCGCCCGAGCGGCGGCGCGAGCGGCGGCGCACGGTCGACTCGCCGGCCTGGTCGTCGCGCGGGTCGCGGTCGCGGGGCTCGCGCGGGTCACGGTCACGCGGATCACGGTCGCGGGGGTCGCGGTCACGGGGCTCACGCGGCCCGTCGGCGCGGGGCGGCAGCGGCGGGAGCTCGGGTAGGTCGGGCGCCTGGAAGATGAGCGACGTGGTGCTGAGCGCACGCACGACGGGCTTCGAGGGGTCGGCCGCGGCATCCGGTGCCGGCGTGGCGGGAACGGTGAACGGCGACAGACCGGGCTCGTCGTCGTGCGCGGTCGCGCGCGCCGCCGAGCGATCGGACTGGGTGGGAGCGGCCGGCGCGGTGACGGCCTGGGCGGTGGGCTGAGCAGCGGCGGGCTGTGCAGCGGCGGGCTGAGCAGCGGCGGGCTGAGCAGCCTCGGCCGGCGCCGCAGGCGCGTCGGGAGCGGGTGCGGGCGGGGTGGTCGCGGCGGGCGGGGTGACGGATGCCGCGGCATCCGGCTTCTTCACCGCTCGACGGCCGCCGAACAAGCGACCCTTGCGCCGCGCTGTGCCCTCTCCGTTGCCGTTCTTGTCGTCATTGTCATTGTGTGAATTTTTCTCCACCATCTCTGGTGCACTCCTTGCCAGCCGGAGGCTTTCGCCTGCCGGCAGGTACTCTCACGAGCGAGCCTCCGCGTTCACGGAGCGCCTCGCTGATCTTTCACTAATGCGCCCGGTCGGCGTCTGGCCGGCCCTGGTCGCTCTGTCTCGTTGTAGTCGGGCCCAGCCCTGGTTGCGTCTGGCCCGAAAAGTCATCGTTGGTGGTTTTCGCGACAATCGCGAAGACCTCTCTCGATTATCGCATGCATTCCCAGAATGCTTGCGATCGCGCTATGCCATAATCCGAAAGTGCCCGATGAGACCCGAGAATACCGCCGCCCGATCGGCCTCGCCGTGTTGCTCATCGTGGCCGGCGTCATCGGCTGGTACTCGGCGTTCGACCTCACGCTGGAGCGCATCCAGACGCTGATCAACCCCGACTACGTGCCGTCGTGCAACATCTCGCCGTTGGTGACCTGCGGGCCCAACATGGCCAGTTCGCAGGGCTCGGTGTTCGGGTTCCCGAACCCCATCATCGGCGTGGCGGCGTTCGTGGCCCCCATCGTGGTGGGCGTGGCCATCCTGGCCGGGGCGCGCTTCGCGAAATGGTTCTGGGTGCTGTTCAACGTCGGCGTCGCGCTCGGCCTCGCCTTCGTGATCTGGCTGATCAGCCAGTCGATCTTCGTGCTCGGCACCCTGTGCCCCTATTGCATGCTGGTCTGGCTGGTCGTCATCCCGCTGTTCTGGTATGTCACGGCCTACAACGTCAAAGAAGGGCATTTCGGCAACGGCGCCGGCAGCCGCGAGATCGGCGCTCTGGTCTACCCGTGGGTCTGGACCGTCGTCGTGCTCAGCTATCTTGTGATCGTGGTGCTCGCCCAGCTGCGGCTCGAGGCGATCACGACCATCCTGCGGGGCTTCTAGCGCGGGGCACGACCCGCGCGGCTTCGCGTCGCGCATCCGAGATCTGGGGGATCCACATGACGGCACGGCCGACCATCGCGCTCTTCGGAGCGGCCGTTCCGGTGCTGCTCGCGTCGGCGCTGCTCGGAGCGACGGGGCCGGCTGCGGCTGCGGCTGCCGCTGCCCCCAGCGCCTCTGTCGCCGTGCCGGTGTCGTTCGCCGTCGAGTCCGGCGCCAGCGGGCGGTTCTACCCCACGGTCGACATCCTGCTGGGCTCCGATCCCGACCCCTACACCGTCATCCTCGACACCGGGTCGACCGCGCTGGTGATGACCGTTCCGGTTGCCGGCGCCACGGTGACGGATGCGCCGGCCTCCGTCACCTACGACGGCTTCAGCGTCGACGGCACCATCGCCACCACGGATCTCACGATCGGCGGCGCCACCGCCACCGGCGTGAACCTTCTGGCCGGAACCTGCTCGGGCTGCGACTTCGGCGGCGCGACCGGCATCGACGGCATCATGGGTGTGGGCCAGGCGTTGCAGACCCAGACCAGCCCGTCGACGGGCACCGCCTACCCGTGGTTCAGCCCGCTCATGCAGCTCGACGACACCGCCCTCGCGCAGGGCTTCACGATCGACCTCGGCGCGGGACCGGGCGCGAGCGGCGGCACCGGCGCCGGCTCGGGCACGGGCACGGGCGCCGGCACGCTCACGCTCGGTGCGCCCACCATCACCACCGGCGAGACCGGGGTCACGTCGATCGCGGCGGCCAAGACCTCGCAGACCTATCCCACCGCGCTCGCCTACCCCGTGTTCGACAAGCCCTTCCCGCTCTGCTGGCAGGTCGAACACGTCACACCGCTCTGCCAGGTGACCACGGTCGACACCGGCGCACCCACCGGTCTGCTGACGGGCGCCCAATTCGACGGCCTCCTGCCCGGACTGCCGGCCGACCCGTCGACTCTGCCGGCGCAGACCGACCTGGGAGCCCTGCCGACCGGCACGGCCCTGAAGTTCTCCGCGCCCGGATCGACCACCTCGTTCGCGAGCTGGCTGGCCGACGACACGACCCAGGAGATGCACCTCTACAACTCCATCACCGACGGGCACCTCAACACCGGCAACGCGTTCTTCCTCGACCGCACGGTCGCATTCCACTACGAGACCGGGCGCATGCTCGTGCAGGCCGGCACCACGGGCCCGGGGGCGCCCGCGACCGTGACGACCACGGCATCCGACAGCAGCGTCAAGGCACTCTGGGCCGACGCGGCCGATGGGGGCGGCACAGCCGGCACGGCCGCGTCCGGCGCGGCCGGCTCTGCCCTCGAGTCGCAGTCCGCGACGGCCGCCGCGTCGGTGACCGATCGGCTCGTGCGGGTTCGGGATGCCGCGACCGGCGCCGTCGTGCAGCGCTTCAACCTGCCCGGCTCGGCCACGAGCACCGTGATCACGGGTCTCACGAACGACCGGGCCTACGTGGTGGACATCGCGTCGGCGAGCCGGCACGGCATCAGCGACTACACCTCCGCCGAGGCGGTCACCCCGCGGGCCGGCGGCACCGGAGCGGCACCCGGCCCGGCAACGACCAGTGCGACCGATGCAGCCGGCGCGCCTCGTCTTGCGGCGACGGGCTCGTCGCCCGAGGGACTTCTCGCCATCGTCGCGAGCCTGCTCGCCGCCGGGCTACTGCTGCTGTTCACCCGCCGCTCACGACGGTCGTCGTAGCGGGCCGCCCCGCCTCAGAAAGCCTCAGCCGAATCGGCGGGCCCGGTGAGACCGGAGCTCAGTCGAACCAGAGAGCGAGCTCGCGCTCAGCCGACTCGGGCGAGTCGCTGCCGTGCACGAGGTTCTGCTGCACGGCGAGGCCCCAGTCGCGGGCGAGATCGCCGCGGATGGTGCCGGGAGCAGCCGTAGTGGGGTCGGTGGTGCCGGCCAGCGAGCGGAAACCCTCGATCACGCGGTTGCCCGCGATGCGCAGCGCCACGATCGGGCCCGACTCCATGAACTCCACCAGGGGCTCGTAGAACGGCTTGCCCTGGTGCTCCTCGTAGTGCTGGGCGAGCAGTTCGCGATCGGGCTCGACCAGCTTGATGTCGACCAGCTGGTAGCCCTTGGCCTCGATGCGGCGCAGGATCTCACCCGTCAGGTTGCGGGCGACCCCGTCGGGCTTGACGAGAACGAGGGTTTCTTCGACGTGCGTGGTCACGATGATCCTTCCGGGTTGCCGCGATCGCGGCTCGATCTTTCCGATGCCACCCTAGCGGGCGAACACGAATCCTGAATCCGGGTGCGCCAGGGCGCGTGCCGGGCGGCCCCAGGCTCGCGGCAACCGACCGCACTAAAAGACCTTCTCGGCCGGCCCGACGGTGAGAGTCACGACTCCGAGGTGCTGCGCTGGGGCGACCTGGAGGCCTGGATGCCGGCCGGCCGCGTGGGCGAGCTGAGCCTGCCGATCTCCGCCCGATCGGTAGAGCAGCTGCTCGACGGCGCTCGCGCCTCCGGCCGTCACCATTTCGTGTGGCACCCGGTTTCCGGAGTCACCGTCGTGGAGTTCGAGGGCCCGGTCAGCGTCTGCCGGAGCGACGAACAATGCCTCCTGCTCTGGCGCCGCCTCGTGCACGACCGGCAGCGGCACATCATGGCGCGGGTGGCGCCGGGCGGCGGCACCCCGTCGATCTCCCGAGCACGTCGCCGCCCCCGCCTGCGGTGGGCGGCCGTCATGGCCATCGACCACTACTGCGACGAGCACTCCCTGGCCGAGCACGAGTCCGAGAGGCTGCACCGCTTCCTGGTCGAGAGCGCGGCGGATGCGCGGGTGCGCGCCAGCGTCGACCGCGTGCTCCGGCGGCATCCGGCCCTCGCCTGAGGCCCGCCCGTGCCCCGATGATCCGAGCGGCGGTCAGCTCGTGGCGGCGGGCGGCTCGTGCGCCTGCGCCGAGGCGGCGGCGGCCGCGTTCTGCCGGTCGATGGATGCACCCTTGACCATGCAGTAGACCCAGAGGCCGATGAAGATGGCCGCGACGATCGAGAGCAGCGGAACCAGGAAGCACGCGGCCACGATCACGGCCTGCAGCACCCAGCCGAGGGCATAACCCCAGCGGAATCGCAGCAGTGCCGCGGTCGCGATCAGCAGCACGCAGAGCGCCGCTCCCCCGATCAGGGCGACCGGCGCGGGCAGCGCCTTCAGCCCGAAGATCACGAGCGCGGCGAAGAACATCACGATCGACTCGAACCCGAGCACGATCGCCCCGAGGCTCTGCCTGACCGAGCCGCCTCTCATTTCCAGCCCTCCTCCGCCGCGAGCGAGATGACCTCGCCGACGAGGGTGATCGAACCGGTCACGAGCACGGCGCCCTGCTCGCTGTCGCCCGCGATCTCGCGCGCCTGATCGAGCGCGGCCACGAGGTCGGGCTCGACGAGCACCCGGTCGGCGCCGACGACGCCCACCACCACCGAGGCCAGCTCGTCGGGGTCGATCGCGCGCTCGCTCGACGAGGTCGTCACGACGAACTCGGCGACGGCCGGGGCGAGGGCGCGGATGATTCCCTCGACGTCTTTGTCGGCCAGCACCGCGATAACGGCCACGACCTTGTCGAACGTGAAGTACTCCCCGAGCGCCGCGGCGAGGGCCTCGGCGCCGCCGGGGTTGTGCGCGGCATCGACGAGCACGGTCGGCTCGGTGCCGACGAGCTGCAGGCGGCCGGGCGACGTGGCGGTGGCGAAGCCCTCGGTGATCACGTCGTCGGTGAGCGCCTGGGTGCCGCCACCGATGAACGATTCGACAGCCGCGACGGCGACCGCCGCGTTGTGACCCTGGTGGTTGCCGTAGAGCGGCAGGAAGATCTCGCGGTAGGTGCCGGCGAGCCCTTGAATCGACACGAGCTGTCCGCCCACCGCCACCGTCGACTCCAGCAGGCGGAAACCGGCGTTCTCCGACACGAAGGTCGACTCCGTGAGCTCGGCCGCACGCGTGAGCTCGGCCAGCGCCTCGGGCGGCTGGGCCGCGCTGACGACCTGGGTGGCCGGCTTCACGATGCCCGACTTCGTGCGGGCGATCTCGGCCACCGTGTTGCCGAGCCGCGCCGTGTGATCGAGCGAGATCGGCGTGAAGACCGCCACCTGGCCGTCGCCGACGTTGGTCGAATCCCACTCGCCACCCATGCCGACCTCGATCACCGCGACATCCACCGGCGCGTCGGCGAAGCTCGCGAAGGCGAGCACCGAGAGCGCCTCGAAGAAGGTCAGCGCCGGTTCGCCCGCGGTCTCGAGCTCGGTGTCGACCAGGTCGAGGAACGGCTCGACGTCGCGCCAGTTGGCGGCCAGCGACTCGTTCGAGATCGGCACCCCGTCGATCATGATGCGCTCGTTCACGCGCTCGAGGTGCGGGCTCGTGAAGAGCCCCGTGCGCAGCCCCGACGCACGCAACAGGCTCTCGATGATGCGGCTCGTGCTGGTCTTGCCGTTGGTGCCCGTGATGTGGATGATCGGGTAGGCCCGCTGCGGGTCGCCGAGCAGCTCGACCGCCCGGCGCGTGGCCGAGAGCCGGGGCTGCGGCGCCGCCTCGCCGAGGCGCGAGAGCAGCGCTTCATAGACGGCGTCGCCCTCTTCGACGAACTCGTCGGGCGCGTCGAGGCCCGCTGCCTCGAACTCGTCTTCACCGCGCGAGTTGTAGCGCTCGGCGATCGAGTCGTCGCTGTTCTCCGGCTGCTCGCCGAAGTCGAGCTCGCTGTCGAACTCGTCGTCGGCGTCGCCGTCGCCGAACGGGTTGAAGGGACCGCCGGAACCGTTCCGATCAGACATTCTGGGTCACCGACTTCCGGCTCACGGCGATCACGAAATCGTCTTGGTTGGCATATCTCCCGGCCGCGATCCGGGCGAAGTGCTCGGGAGCCGCCGAGGCCACGCCCGGCAGCCACTCCGAGGCGAGCACGTCGCGGTAGTCGTCGATCGACGGGTTGTCTCGGGGCGAGAGCACCTCGAAGTCGGTCGCGAGGGTCTCCCCCGCGATGTCGACCGCCCCGGCGAGACCCGCCACGGCGGCGGCATCCGCGTCGGAGAAGAACACCAGGTCGAGCGCGATGCGGTCGCTGACGTCGAATCCGGCCGACTTGCGGGCATCCTGAACCGCGCGGATGACGTCGCGCGCCAGCCCTTCGGCCTCGAGCTCCGGGGTGAGTGTGGTGTCGAGCAGCACGAAGCCGCCCGCGGGCAGCAGCGCCAGGGCGGTGCTGCGGCCCGATCCGTCGTCGCCGGCGCCCGAGGCGGCTTCGAGCACGAGCTCGTATTCGCCCTCGAGCAGGTCGATGCCGCCCGACGTCACCACGCCGTTCGCCTCGCTCCACTGGCCGGTGCGGGCTCCCTGGATGGCCTGCTGCACGCTCTTGCCGAGCCGCGGGCCCGCGACCCGCGCGTTGACGGTGAGGCGCGACGTGATGCCGAACTCCGCGGCGCTGGTCTCGGCGAGCTCGACGAACACCACGGCCTTCACGTTGAGCTCGTCTTTCAGGATGCCCTCGAACTGCGCGAGCGCCTCGGCGTCGTCGGTCACGATGGTGAGCGACGCGAGCGGCAGCCGCACGCGCAGGCCGTCGTGCTTGCGTAGCGACAGCACCGTCGACGAGATGGCGCGCACGGTGTCCATCGTGTGCACGAGACCCGCGTCGGCCGGGTAGTCGTTCTCGTTCGGCCAGTCGGTCAGGTGCACGCTGCGGCCACCGGTGAGGCCCTTCCACATGGCGTCGGAGACGAGCGGGATGAGCGGCGCGGCCACCCGGGTCACGGTCTCGAGCACCGCGTAGAGGGTGTCGAACGCGGCGCGGTCGTCGCCCGACCAGAAGCGGTCGCGCGACCGGCGCACGTACCAGTTCGTCAGCACGTCGGCGAAGTCGCGCAGCTTGGCGGCGGCGAGGGTCGCGTCGAGCGCCTCGAGGTCGGCCGTGACCGACTGCACGAGTTCGCGGGTCTTGGCCAGCAGGTAGCGGTCGAGCACATCGGTGGAGTCGGTGCGCCAGGATGCCTCGTAGCCGGTGCCGCCGTCATCCGACGTCGCGCTGTTGGCGTAGAGGGTGAAGAAGTAATAGGTGCTCCACAGGGGCAGCAGCAGTTCGCGCACGCCCTGCCGGATGCCCTCCTCGGTCACGATCAGGTTGCCGCCGCGCAGCACGGGCGACGACATCAGGAACCAGCGCATCGCATCCGACCCGTCGCGATCGAACACCTCGCTGACGTCGGGGTAGTTGCGCAGCGACTTCGACATCTTCTGCCCGTCGTTGCCGAGCACGATGCCGTGACTGATCACGTTCTTGAACGCGGGCCGGTCGAACAGCGCGGTCGAGAGCACGTGCATCACATAGAACCAGCCGCGGGTCTGCCCGATGTACTCGACGATGAAGTCGGCCGGGCTGTGCGAGGCGAACCAGTCGCGGTTCTCGAACGGGTAGTGCACCTGGGCGAACGGCATCGAGCCCGAGTCGAACCACACGTCGAAGACGTCGGAGATGCGGCGCATCGTCGACTTCCCCGTGGGGTCGTCGGGGTTCGGCCGGGTGAGGTCGTCGATGTAGGGGCGGTGCAGGTCGACCTGGCCGTCGCGGTTGGTGGGCAGCGTGCCGAAGTCACGCTCGAGCTCGTCGAGCGAGCCGTAGACGTCGACGCGCGGGTGGTTCGGGTCGTCGCTCTTCCACACCGGGATGGGCGAGCCCCAATAGCGGTTGCGCGACACCGACCAGTCGCGCGCCCCGGAGAGCCACTTGCCGAACTGGCCGTCTTTGACGTTCTCGGGCACCCAGTCGATCTGCTGGTTGAGCTCTTCCATGCGGTCGCGGATGGTGGTGACCCGCACGAACCAGCTCGACACCGCCTTGTAGATCAGCGGGTTGCGGCAGCGCCAGCAGTGCGGGTAGCTGTGCTCGTAGCTCGCCTGACGGATGAGCCGGCCGTTCGCCCGCAGCAGCTGCGTGAGCGGCTTGTTGGCGTCGAACACCTGCAGGCCCTCGACATCCGGAACGCTCGAGAGGAACCGGCCGCCGTCGTCGACCGAGATGATGACGGGGATGCCCGCGGCCTCGCAGACCTTCTGATCTTCTTCACCGTAGGCGGGAGCCTGGTGCACGATGCCGGTGCCGTCGCTGGTCGACACGTAGTCGGCCACGAGGATCTGCCAGGCGTTCTGGGTGCCCCACTTCTCGGTGTCGGCGTAGTAGTCCCACAACCGGTCGTAGGCGACGCCCTCGAGCTCACGCCCGACGATGGTGCGTGACACGGCGGCACGGGCCTCGTCGGCCGAGTCGTAGCCGAGCTCTTTCGCGTAGTTGCCCACGAGGTCGACGGCCAGCAGGTAGTCGGCGCCGAGCACCGTCGGGTCGCCGGGGGTGGCCGACTCGCGCTTGACCTCGGAGTCGGCGGTTCCGTTCGGGCCCGCCGGCACCACGGCGTAGGTGATGTCGGGGCCCACGGCGAGCGCGAGGTTGGTGGGCAGGGTCCAGGGCGTGGTCGTCCAGGCCAGGGCGCGCACGCCGGTGAGCCCGAGCGACTCGGCCCGGCTGCCGACGAGCGGGAAGGTGACGGTGACCGTCTGGTCCTGCCGCATCTTGTAGACGTCGTCGTCCATCCGCAGCTCGTGGTTCGACAGCGGCGTCTCGTCGTTCCAGCAGTAGGGAAGCACGCGGTAGCCCTCGTAGGCGAGGCCCTTCGTGTGCAGTTCTTTGAAGGCCCAGATCACGCTCTCCATGAACGTGACGTCGAGCGTCTTGTAGTCGTGCTCGAAGTCGACCCAGCGGGCCTGGCGGGTGACGTACTCCTGCCATTCCTTGGTGTACTGCAGCACCGACTTGCGCGAGGCGGCGTTGAACACCTCGACGCCCATCTCGTCGATCTGCGACTTCTGGGTGATGCCGAGCTGGCGCATGGCCTCGAGCTCGGCGGGCAGGCCGTGGGTGTCCCAGCCGAAACGGCGTTCCACCTTCTTGCCGCGCATGGTCTGGAAGCGCGGAAAGAGGTCTTTGGCGTAGCCGGTGAGCAGGTGGCCGTAGTGCGGCAGACCGTTCGCGAACGGCGGGCCGTCGTAGAACACCCACTCCGCGGCATCCGCCCGGTTCTCGATCGAGGCACGGAAGGTGTCATCGCCCTTCCAGAAGGCGAGCACGCCCTCTTCGACGGCGGGGAAGCTCGGCGAGGGCACGACGGCCGAGAAGTCGTCGGAATCTTTGGGGTACGTCATGGGCTCTCCTGGACGGCGGATGTCGGCTGCCTGTTCCACGAGGACGGATGCCCGCATTCGGCGCTCATCCGTGGTACCACCTCGCTTGCCGGCCAGGCTCCTCGCGGAGGTCTGGTCGACCGCTTGTTCTTAGGCGCTGACGGGCCCGACCCGTCTGGTTCTACTGAGTGCCCGCTCGTGTCGCCACGCGGTGCCGGACACCGTTCTTCCAGAGGCTCACCGGTGATTGCCGGATCACAGCCATACAGCACACCATGTTACCTGCTATTGCAGCGTGCCGGCATCCGGTTCGAAACCGCGCACGACCGGATGCACCACGCGCTCCACGTAGGACACCAGCGGCTGGCGCGCGGGCCCGTCGGAGGCCCACCGCCCCACCGCGGCCGCCGCGGCCCCCACCACCGCGAGGGCGATCGCGCGGGCGCGCAGCGACGCGTCGACGCCGGTGAGCCGCGAGGCGAGGAAGCGCTCGATCACGTCGGCGTGACCCAGGGCGCGCGCGAGCCCGGCGGCGCGGAGTTCGTCGTCGATGCCCATCACGTCGTATTGCGTCAGCACGAGTGGCGCCCGGTCGGCCGTGAACCCGCGAGCCGTGGCCGCGAGCGCGATCTCGACCTGCTCGAGCGGGTCGCCGGTGGGGGCGGCGTCGGCGAGCGCCTCGTCGAGCGCGCGGATGCTGGCATCGAGCTCCACCCAGAGCAGCTCGCTCTTCGACGAGAAGTAGTTGAAGAAGGTGTTGCGGCTGACGCCGGCGCGCCGGGTGATCTGCTCGATGGTGGTCTTCGCGTAGCCGTTCTCGACGAAGAGCTCGGATGCCGCCTCCTCGAGCATCTGCTGCGACGACGCCCTCGGGCGGCCCGCTCGGCCCGTGCTGATGGCCACTCGACACCTCCGGGAATGACGATCGGGAATAAATAGATTCAGTACAACAATTAGACTCAAGAGCGATCACCGCAGATCGCCTTTCACACCTTGCCACAGCACCATCCCACAGAGACAGGCTTTTCCGTGCCACTGCGTCGTCACTCCGGGCCCCCCCGGCCCGCCATCCTCCGCTCGCTCGCCGCCCTCGGCGCCGCCGCCCTGCTGCTGGCGGGCTGCGCGGCCGGGCCGGCGGCGACCACCGCCACCCCGGCATCCGGTGGCACGCTCACCTACGCGACCGGCTTCGGCGAGCCGACCTGCCTCGACCCCCACGTGGGCGGCAACATGCCGCAGGCGCTCGTGGGCACCAACTTCGTGGAGTCGCTGTTCTCGCAAGACGCCGACGGCACGATCGTGCCGTGGCTCGCGACATCCGGAACCCCGTCGGCCGACGGGCTCAGCTGGGACATCGCGCTGCGCGACGACGTGACCTTCACCGACGGAACGCCGTTCGACGCGGCCGCGGTGAAGGCCAACGTCGAGCACATGCAAGACCCGGCCACGGCGTCGTCGACCGCCATCCTCGCGCTCGGCAAGGTGACCGAGGTGCAGGTCGTCGACCCCACCACCGCCCGCTTCGTTCTGAGCGAGCCCGACAGCGCCCTGCTCGAGTCGCTCGCGCAGACCTGGCTGGCCATGGAGTCGCCCACCGCGCTCCAGCGCACGCAGGAGGAGAACTGCGAGTCACCCGTCGGCACCGGCCCGTTCGTGGTGTCGAGCTGGACGAAGCAGGACAACATCACCCTCGTGCGGAACGACGACTACAACTCGCCGCCCGCGGGCTCGGCGCACGAGGGGCCGGCCTACCTCGACGAGATCGTCTGGCGCTTCATCCCCGACTCGGCCACCCGCTTCGCGGCGCTGCAGTCGGGTCAGGTCGACGTGATCGACGAGATGCAGCCCGACAACGTCGTGGCCGCCGAGTCGTCAGACCAGCTCGACGTGCTGACGGGCGCGCTGCCCGGCGCGTCCATCCGGCTCGAGCTCAACGCCGGCTACGCGCCGTTCGACGACGAGAAGGTGCGCAAGGCGTTCATCGCGTCGGCCGACGTGAACCCGGGCATCGAGAGCCTGTTCTTCGGCACGGTCGACCGGTCGTACTCGGTGCTCTCGAGCGGCACGCCGTTCGGCGCCAGCTACCCCGACGACTTCGCGATCGACCCCGACCGGGCGAACCAGCTGCTCGACGAGGCCGGCTGGACGGGCCGTGACGCCGACGGCTACCGCACCAAAGACGGCCAGCGCCTGACGGTCGACTTCCCGATCTCGACCAACCAGTCGATCCCGGCCGAGCAGTCGTTGTTCGAGCAGATCCAGGCCACCACCAAGGAGGTCGGTTTCGACGTGGAGCTGCACCCGCTCGACCTGTCGAGCTGGTATGCGGCCCTCGGCGCGTGGGACTTCGGGGTGACGAGCGCGATCTACACGAAGAACTCCCCCGACGTGCTGCGCATTCTCTACCACTCGTCGAACATCATCCCGGCGCCGAGTGGTTACCACCCCAACAACGCGCACGTGTCCATTCCCGAGCTCGACGCCGACCTGACCGAGGCCGGGCAGACGACGGATGCCGACCAGCGCGAGGCCCTCTACGCCGACGCGCAGAAGATCCTGTCCGACGGCGCCTACGTGCTTCCGCTCTACGACCACCTGCAGAAGATCGGCTACGGGCCGCGCGTGCAGGGGCTGTCGCTGTTGCCGACGTTGCAGATTCCGACGTTCTACGACGCGTGGGTGCAGCAGTAGGGGCGGCCTCCGCGGCGGGGGCGGGCGGGCTGGGTGGCGCGGGCGGCCTGGGTGGCCCGGCCGGCGCGGGCCGTGCGGGCGGGCTGGGTGGGCTGCGCCGGGGTCGTGCTCCCGGAGGGTCGGCCGGAGGTCGGGGTGCCGGTGGGGCTGCCGCGTCGCGCCGTGGCGGCATCCGGTTCTGGCCCGTCGTCAGAGGGGTGCTGGTGCGCCTGGTGGGCGCCGTGTTCGTGCTCTGGGCGGCGGCCACGCTCACCTTCTTCGGGTTGCGGCTCATTCCCGGCGACCCGGCGCAGGCCATTCTGGGCGGGCCCGGGTCGCAGGCGAGTGCGGAGGCGCTCGCGCAGGTGCGGGCGGAGTACGGGCTCGATCAGCCGATCGGGGTGCAGTACGTCGCGCAGCTCGGGCGGTTGGCCACCGGCGATCTCGGCACGTCGTATTCGCTGAAGAGCCCCGTCGCCGACATCATCGGATCGCAGATCGGCGGCACGCTGCTGCTCGCGGCGCTCGCGCTCCTGGTGGCGTGGGTGATCGCCCTCGGGCTCGCCGTGTGGTCGACCCGCGGTGGGCGGGTCGCCGCTGCGGTCGGATCGACCCTCGAGATCGTCGCCGCGGCCGTGCCGCACTTCTGGCTCGCGACCGTGCTGGTGCTGATCTTCAGCACGGCGCTGCGGTGGTTCCCCGCAGTGAGCACGGCAGGGCCCGAGGGGCTCGTGCTGCCGGTGCTGACCCTCGCGCTGCCGCTCGCCGGATTTCTCGGACAGGTGATGCGCGAGTCGGTGCTCAACGCGCTCGAGGCGCCGTTCACCCTGTCGGCCCGGGCCCGCGGCGAGAGCGAGACCGGCGTGCGGTGGCGGCACGTGCTGCGGCACGGGGCGCTGCCGGGCGTCGCGCTGTCGGGGTGGGCGTTCGGCTGGCTCATCTCGGGGGCGGTGGTGGTCGAGACCGTCTTCGCGCGTCCGGGGCTCGGGCGCACCCTGCTCAATGCCGTGCAGCTGCGCGACGTGCCGCTCGTGGTGGGGGTGGTGCTGGTCGTGGCCCTCGGTTACGTGCTGATGACGCTGGCGACGGATGCCGCCACCCGGCTGGTCGACCCGCGGGCGAGGTTCTCGTGAGCCTGCCGACGAGCGCGCTGGGCGCGGGCGAGCCGGCGTCGCCGCGGGGAGTGGGGGGCGCGGCGGGCGACGTGGAGGCCTTCGGGGTGGGCGGCGAGGCTTCTCGTGCGGGCGGCTCGGGCGGCGGCATCCGGGGGGCGGGGCCGGACGGATCGGGTGGGCTCGCCGGCACTTTAGGGCGCGGGAGTGGTGGCGCTGGGCGCGGGCTCGGGGCGCGGGGGCCCGGTGCTCGGGGATTCGTGGGGCGGCGGTTCGGGGGGCTCGGGGCGCTCGGGGCGCTCGGGGTGCCGCAGTGGATCGCCCTCGGGTTTCTCGTGCTGCTCGTGGTCGCGGCGGTCGTGCCGTGGTTGCTCGCGCCCGGCGATCCGCTCGCCATCGCACCGGCGGAGGCTTTTCGCCCGCCGGGGTGGGGGCATCCGTTCGGCACCGACGAATCGGGGCGCGACATCTACACCCGTGTCGTGCACGGAACGGGGGCGTCGCTCGTGATCGGCGTGGCCGCCACGGCCATCGGCGTGGCGCTGGCGCTCGTGCTCGGGGTGGCGGCGGCGCTCGGCGGGCGCGTGGTCGACTTCGGGGTGAGCCGGTTTCTCGAGGTGCTGTTCGCGTTTCCGGGACTGTTGCTGGCGCTGCTCGTGATCACGGTCTACGGGCCGGGCATCGTGACGTCGACGATCGCCGTGGGGCTCGCCACCGCGCCCGGGTATGCACGCATCATCCGGGCGCAGACGCGGTCGGTGGCGTCGTCGGCGTATGTCGAGGCGGCGGTGGTGCTCGGGCGGTCGAGGGGGCGCATCCTGGGGCGGCACATCCTGCCGAATGCGATCGCGCCGGTGTTCGTGCTGGTGACGCTCGGGGTCGGGCAGGCGATCGTGTGGGCGGCGGCGCTCAGCTACCTCGGGCTCGGTGCCGAGCCGCCGGCAGCCGAGTGGGGCGCGATGCTCTTCGCCGGCAAGAACTACGTGGCTACGGCGTGGTGGATGACGTTCTTCCCGGGCCTCGCGATCGTGCTGAGTGCCGCCGCCGCGACCGTGCTGGGGCGGGCGCTGCAGCGGCGGGGCCCGCGGTGAGCGGGGCGGGGCGCGAGCTCGGGCGCGCGGGTGGTGCGGAGGGTGACTCGGGATGGGCTGGCGCAGGAACGGCTGGCTCGGGCACGGGTGGCGCCGGCGGCACGGGCGGCTCGGGCGGCTCGGACGCGCGTGGCTCGGACGCGGCTGCCGCTGGCGGGCGTCGGGGTGAGGTCGTGCTGCGGGTCGAGGACCTGCGGGTGGGATTCGGGCGCATCGGTGCCGCGCCGGTGGTCGACGGGGTGTCGTTCGAGTTGACGGCGGGTCGGGCGATCGCGATCGTCGGCGAGTCGGGTTCGGGAAAGAGCGTCACGGCGCGATCGCTGGTGGGGCTGGCCGGCGCGGGATCGTGGCAGACGGCGACGGCGCTGGAAGTGCTGGGCGAGTCGCTGCTCGAAGAGCAGCCGGCGCGGGCTCGAGCAGGAGCGGCGGGTGGTGGCCCGGGGCGTGCGGACGCGGCATCCGGAGACCTCCGCCTCGGTGCGGGTGACAGCGGTACAGGGGCGCAACGGCTGGCGGGCCGGGGGCTCGGCCTGTCGGCGCGGGCCTGGCAGCGGGTGCGGGGGCGCCGCATCGGGCTCGTGGTGCAGGACGCCCTGGTGTCGCTCGACCCGCTGCGCCCGATCGGGCGTGAGATCGGTGACGCTCTGCGGCTGCACACGCGGCTCGGTGTCGGCGAACGGCATGCGCGGGTGCTCGAGCTGCTCGAGGCGGTCGGGATGCCGGAGCCCGAGGTGCGGGTGCGTCAGCGGTCCGGGGAGCTCTCGGGGGGCCTCCGGCAGAGGGCGCTGATCGCGTCCGCTCTCGCGGCCGACCCGGCGGTTCTCATCGCCGACGAGCCGACTACGGCGCTCGATTCGACGGTGCAGGCGCAGATTCTCGACCTGTTCGACACCATCAAGGCCCGCGGCACGAGCCTGCTCTTCATCAGCCACGATCTTGCCGTGGTGTCGCGCATCGCCGACGAGGTGCTCGTGATGCGGGGCGGGCGGGTGGTGGAATCCGGGCCGATCGACCAAGTGCTCGGGTCGCCACGACACGACTACACGCGCGCCCTCCTGCGCGCCGTGCCGACGGGCGTGCCCCGCGGGCTCCGGCTGGCGGCGCCGCCCGCCGGGGCAGTGACGGCCATGCCGGTCACCACCGCCGAACCCCCCACGACCACCCCTGTCACCTCACTTCCCACGACCACCGCCGTCGGCGGGCCCAGTGCGCCCGTGCTCGAGGTGCGTGGGGTGACCAAGACATTCCCGGTGCGAGGGGGGCCGCGCGGCGGCATCCGCAGCGCTGTCGACGACGTGACGCTCACTCTCGAGCGCGGCGCCACGCTCGGCATCGTCGGCGAATCCGGATCGGGCAAGACCACCCTCGCCCGCATCGTGCTCGGACTCACCGAACCCGACTCCGGCAGCGTGTCGCTGCTCGGCGAGCCGTGGGTGCCTGGCGCCGAGAAGCTGCGGCGCCCTCGCCGGCGCCTGGTCGGGGCCGTCTATCAGGATGCGTTGTCGTCGTTCGATCCGCGGCTCACGGTGGGGCAGATCCTCGCCGATGCGCTCGGCGCCACCGACCTCGACGGGGCCTCCTCGTCAGCGCACCCCTCGGCCGAGCGCGTCGCCGCGCTGCTAGCCGACGTCGCCCTCGACCCCGCGCTCGCCCGCGTGCGACCGCTGCAGCTCAGCGGTGGTCAGCGGCAGCGGGTCTCGATCGCGCGGGCGCTCGCGCCGCAGCCCGACATCCTGGTCTGCGACGAACCCGTGTCGGCGCTCGACGTGTCGGTGCAGGCGCAGATCCTCGACCTGCTCGACGAGCTGCAGCAGCGCCGCGATCTCAGCTACCTCTTCATCTCGCACGATCTCGGCGTGATCGGTCACATGAGCGATCGGGTCGCCGTCATGAAGAACGGCCGCGTGCTCGAGCAGGGCGCCACCGCCGACGTGTTCGCCGACCCGCACCACGACTACACACGGGCGTTGCTCGCCGCGGCGCCGCGGCTGCCGGCTCGGGGCTGATGGCGCCGGGCCGGGTCACCGATATCGGGCGTATCGATCGCGTACCTGGGGGGCAAGGCGGTTGGCATAGTCCACCACAGCGATGTTGAGAAGAATCCGCAGCATCCCGACCTGAGCGAAACGCTCCGGCATCTCGGAATGCCCGACTTTCGGCGGATTTTCGAGCTCGAATCGCTCGGCAGCCCCTCGGTATTCGTCGACGACATTTTCAAGGGCACCGACCGTCTCGATGGTCGTGTACGCCGAGATGTCCTCCATCAGCCCGGAGACGAACGAGTCGTCCGGAGGCGTGCGGTCCGGAAAGAACTTTTTCAGCGCGGCAGCCAGCGTGTCCGCGTTCAGCGGGATCTCGCTCGCCGTCAACGCGGCAAGATCGTCGGTGGCTGCCTGTTTCGAGTTCTGAGACGCCTCATAGAACCGTTCGAAGCTACTGTCCGCGACATAGAACAGTGCGCTCAAGGCGTTGAAGTCCTTCCTCAACTCTTTCGGAATGCTCGATTCGCCTTTGTAGTCGATGTGGTGCGAGACATTTGCCCAGGCGTCCATCAAGATCGTCCGAAGTTGGATTTCGAACTCGACGTCATGCAGCCCGTCGTAATGCGGCCCGCTGAGTGAGGAGTTGAAGCGGCACACCGAGTGCACCGACATGTAGCCGAACGAGTCCTCGTCGGCATCCTCGATCTTGTTCTCTGTGCCGACGACGACGAAGACGTCGCCGAGCTTGTCTTCGAGTCGCCTGAGGTCGGATCGGAAGAGCGTGACGACGCGTCCCCCCACCAAGTCCTGGACGTCTGTCGGCCGCGCGAGGTGCTGCTTCCGGTCGAACTTCTCGAGGTAGGAGTCGAGCGACTTCTTGCGCGCCGAGATGTGGTGCACCTTCACCCCTGCCGTATCGGCCACCTTGGTCAGGATCAAGGTCAGGGACGCGGTCAGCCGATCGAACCGAGTCTCGTTCGCCTCGAAGTATGCCCGTGCGCTGTTCTGAGTTTCACTCACATCCACAACGACAGCTTACCGAGCGCGGATCGCCTCGCCCAGCGTGAATCACCACCTCCGCGTGAACGGCAGCGGCTTGCGCATGCGCACCAGCAGCAGGATCGGAATGATCACATACGGCAGATTGAACGCCAGGAACTTCACCGGATTCTCGGTGCGATACTCCGGCTCGCCGAAGAATTCGACGCCGAACACCACGACCCCCGTGATCATCGAGATCGCCGACGCGTAGATCACCGCGGGCAGCTGAATCCAGTTGCGCCCCGTCAGCAGACAGAACGCCAGCAGCAAGTAGAACGGCCCGTAGACGAACGCCGACAGCCCGGTCACGAACCGCATCCACACCGGCGGGTCGATGAACAGCGGATCGGCGTCGTGCCCATACCAATAGTTCGACTGCGCCAGCCAGTTGGTGGAGTCGGCCGTGATCGGAATGCCGATCGTCGGCACGAGATCGCTGATGCCGCTCGTCACCGTGAACAGCAGAAACACCACCGCGAACGCAATGTCGAACGGCCGCTCCCGAAGCGGCAGATTCAGCGGCTTGGCCGGCGGAACGGCACGCGTGTCGAGCGTCACCTCGAGCGGCGGGCGCGCGCCCGCGGGGTCGCCGGGTCGGTCTTGGTCACGAGAGGCAGCGGTCACGCGTGAATTCTATGACCGCGCCCGAGCCCGACCCCTCCTGCACATTCCGTGGTGCCCGAAACTCGTCCACAGCTGCGGGACCCACTGTGAGCGCCGACCGAACAGTCCGGCACGATCGACGGATGCCGCTCCTCACGCTCCAGGCCCTTGGCGGTGTGGCCTCGTGCCGCACCCTCGAGGCGCACGGCGTCACCCCCGCCGCCATCGCGGCCGCAGTGCGCCGCGGCGACGTGCTCCGGGTGCGCCAGGGCTGGCTGGCCCTGCCCCGAGCCGACCGCGACGTCGTCGCTGCTGTGCGTGTGGGCGGGCACCTCACGTGCACATCCGTTCTGGCCAAGCACGACATCTGGTGCGAGCGCGACGAGCGCCTGCACGTGCGCACCCGCCCCACGGCCCAGCATCTCGGGTCGCCGATCGACCGATCACGCTCCCTGGCCCCGAGGCACCCGGTGGTCGTGCACCGCACCGGGCGGCTGGCGCTTCCCACGGCGGCGATCGACGATCTTCCTTCGGCTGTCGCCGTCGCAATGACCTGCCAGAACCGATTCAACGCCATCGCCACGCTCGATTGCCTGCTCAACAAGCGCATCATGTCCACCGCCCAACTTCACGAGGTGCTGGCGCCTATGCCCGCGAGCGCCCGCGGCTACCTGGCACTCACCGACGCCGGGTCGCAGTCGGGGCTGGAGACCAAGGCGCGGCTGTCGTTCCGGGGCCGCGGCATCACCGTTCGCACCCAGGTGCACATCTCGGGCGTCGGCCGAGTCGACATGCTCATCGGCGATCGGCTGGTGATCGAGGTCGACGGCTACCGCTGGCACTCCTCGAGGAGCGCGTTCGCCGAAGACCGACGCCGCGATCTCGAACTGGCACGCCAGGGCTACCTGGTCATCAGGCTCACCTACGACCAGGTCATGTTCGGCTGGGCAGCCGTCGAAGAGGTCGTTCTCGCCCACCTCCGCCGGCGCGAGCACCTCTGGGCGGTGCGCCATCGTCGCGCCGGATTCGGAACGGACTAATTTTCCGGTCGCCGTCCATGATCGATGGACGGTGGTGGGAAAATTATCCGATTCGAACGGAAGCGGCGGCTAGGCCGTCACGACCTCCGGGGCGCCGACCGCGCCGGCGGGCATCTCCGCCGCCAGGCGGTTCGCCTCTTCGATCAGGGTGGCCACGATATCCGACTCGGGCACGGTCTTGATGACCTCGCCCTTGACGAAGATCTGCCCCTTGCCGTTGCCCGACGCCACTCCGAGGTCGGCCTCGCGGGCCTCGCCCGGCCCGTTGACGACGCAGCCCATGACGGCCACGCGCAACGGAACGGTCATGCCCTCGAGCCCGTCGGTCACGTCGTTCGCGAGTTTGTAGACGTCGACCTGAGCGCGGCCGCACGACGGGCACGACACGATCTCGAGCTTGCGCTCGCGCAGGTTGAGCGACTGCAGAATCTGCAGGCCCACCTTCACCTCTTCGGCCGGCGGGGCCGACAGCGAGACGCGGATGGTGTCGCCGATGCCCTCCGAGAGCAGAATGCCGAACGCCGTGGCGCTCTTGATCGTGCCCTGGAACGACGGGCCGGCCTCGGTCACGCCGAGGTGCAGGGGCCAGTCTCCGCGCTCGGCGAGCAGGCGGTAGGCCTTCACCATGACGATGGGGTCGTTGTGCTTCACCGAGATCTTGAAGTCGTGGAAGTCGTGCTCCTCGAACAGCGATGCCTCCCACACGGCGCTCTCGACGAGCGCTTCGGGGGTGGCCTTGCCGTACTTCTCGAGCAGGCGCGGGTCGAGCGACCCGGCGTTCACACCGATGCGGATCGAGACCTCGGCGGCCTTCGCGGCGGCCGCGATCTCGCCGATTTTGTCGTCGAACTTGCGGATGTTGCCCGGGTTCACGCGCACCCCGGCACAGCCGGCGTCGATCGCGGCGAACACGTAGTTCGGCTGGAAGTGGATGTCGGCGATCACCGGAATCTGCGACTTCTTCGCGATGATCGGCAGCGCCTCGGCGTCGTCACGCGACGGCACCGCGACGCGCACGATGTCGCATCCGGAGGCCGTCAGCTCAGCGATCTGCTGCAGCGTGGCATTGATGTTGGGCGTGGGCGTGGTGGTCATCGACTGCACGCTCACCTGCGCGTCACCGCCGACCAGCACCTTGCCCACTTTGATCTGCCGGGACTTGCGGCGAGGGGCGAGGGTTTCGGGCGGGGGCTTGGGCATTCCCAGGTTGACTGCTGGCACGGATTCAGTCTAGAACCGCTGTCTGGATGCGCGGTCAGCGCGAGGGCGATCAGCCGAAGATGTTCACCGGCTTGACGATGTCGGCGTAGACCAGCAGGGCCGTCATGCCGCCGAACAGGATGACCACCGCGAACGTCAGCGGCATGAGCTTCGCCGCGTCGACCGGGCCCGGGTCTTTGCGGCCGAACAGCTTCGCGAAGAACCGGCGGATGCCCTCCCACGCCGCCGAGACGACGTGCCCGCCGTCGAGCGGGGTCAGCGGCACGAGGTTGATGACGAACAGCGCGATGTTGAGCGACCCGAGCAGGCCCAGCAGGCTCGCGATCTTCGAGGCGATGGGGATGGTGTCGATCGACGCGATCTCGCCCGCCACGCGGCCGACGCCCACCACGCTGATCGGCCCGTTGATGTCGCGCTCCCCCGGCCCGAACGCCGCCTGAGCCACGTCGTAGAGCCGCTGCGGCAGGTTGGCCACGAGTGCGACGGTCGATCCGATGTTCTCGCCGATCATGGCCGGCACGGCGGTGATCGGCTGGGGAACGAGTTCGCTGGCGGCGCCGATGCCCACGAAGCCGACCTCCTGGGTCTGCTTCGTGCCGTCGGCGTCGAGCGCCACCTTGCCCTCGTCGTCGACCACGTAGCGCTCGGTGAGCAGTGGGGTGATGGTCAATTCGACGTCGGAACCGTCGCGCGACACCACGACCGGCAGCGCCTGCCCGGCGGCTTCGCGGATGATGGCGGTCGACTGATCCCAGCTGGTGATCTCGGTGCCGCCGATGCTGACGAGCCGATCGCCCGGCTGCAGCCCGGCCGCGGCGCCGGGCGACTGCTGATCGCCTGCCTCGCAGGTCTGCCGGTCGCTCGTGGCCGGCAGCACGCACGCCGAGACGCTGCCGACGGTGGTCGACACCTGCGCGGTGCCGAAGCCGACCAGCACGATCGAGAAGAACACGACGGCCAGCACGAGGTTCATGAACGGCCCGCCGAGCATCACGATGATGCGCTGCCAGACCGGCTTGCGATAGAAGGCCCGGTCTTCTTCGGTGCCGATCGTGAGCTGTGACGCCTGGCGGGCATCCTGCACCATCGACTGGAAGAAGCCGGTGCTGTTGGCGACCGCCTTCTCGCCTGCCCGCCGCGGCGGGAACATGCCGATCATCGAGATGTAGCCGCCGAACGGGATGGCTTTCAGCCCGTATTCGGTCTCGCCGCGCTTGCGCGAGAAGATCGTCGGCCCGAAGCCGATCATGTACTGCGTCACCTTGATGCCGAAGAGCTTGGCCGGCACGAGGTGGCCGACTTCGTGCAGCCCGATGGAGACGGCGATGCCGACGGCGATGACGAGCACGCCGATGATGAACTGAAGGACCGTTTCCACACCAGGACCCTACCCTGGCGAAAACCGCGAGCGCTGATCGTTCGCTGAACGAACGTTGAGGAGTTCCGGCGGCGCTCAGGCCTTCGCGATGAGGGCGTCGGCGGTGGCGCGCGCCCAGGATTCCGCCTCGGCGAGCGACTCGATCGTGACGACGTCGGAGGGCATCTCGTGCGCATCGACCACGCGCTGCACCGTGTCGACGATGTCGAGGAACCCGATGCGCCCCGAGTGGAACGCCGCGACGGCCTGCTCGTTCGCGGCGTTGAACACGGCCGGGAAGCTGCCCCCGGCCCGCCCGACCTGCTTGGCCAGGGCGACCGCCGGGAAGGCGGACTCGTCGAGCGGCTCGAAGGTCCAGGCGTGGGAGGCCGTCCAGTCGATCGGCACGCCGACCCCCGCCACCCGCGAGGGCCAGTCGAGCCCGAGCGAGATGGGCAACCGCATGTCAGGCGGCGAGGCCTGGGCGATGGTCGACCCGTCGACGAACTCGACCATCGAGTGCACCACGGACTGCGGATGCACCGTCACCTCGATGTCGGCATAGGCCACGTCGAACAGCAGATGCGCCTCGATCACCTCGAGCCCCTTGTTCACGAGTGTGGCCGAGTTCGTGGTGACCACGAGCCCCATGTCCCAGGTGGGGTGCGCGAGCGCCTCGCGCGGTGTGACCCCGTGCATCGACTCGCGGCTGCGTCCGCGGAAAGGGCCTCCGGATGCCGTGAGCACCAGACGGGACACCTCACCGGCGGTGCCCGACCGCAGCGCTTGAGCGATGGCCGAGTGCTCGGAGTCGACGGGCACGATCTGCCCGGGCTCCGCGGCATCCTTCACCAGGTCGCCGCCGACGATCAGGCTCTCCTTGTTGGCCAGCGCGAGGGTGCGCCCGGCCGCGAGCGTCGCGAGCGTCGGTCCGAGCCCCACGGATCCGGTGATGCCGTTCAGTACGACGTCGGCCTCGACGTCGCGCACGATCTGCTCGGCGTCGGTGACCCCGAGCCCCGTGTCGGCCACCCCGAACTCGGCGGCCTGCGCGTCGAGCGCCTCGCGATTCGTGCCCGCGACGAGCCCCACCACCTCGAACCGCTCGGGATTGGCCCGGATGACGTCGAGCGCCTGAACCCCGATCGACCCGGTGCTGCCGAGGATGATTACGCGTCTCACAGAACCAACCATCTCACTGATCCCCTGCCAAACCCATTCGACGGCACCGAACGCAACAGGCCTTTGTCGACGACCCAAGGTGACGGCGTGGCCGCGCGAGCGACCGCGTCGTCACATGTCGCGCGGCGCCGGGCAGAGACCGGCGACGCCCGGTGCAGCCGCGCGAAGCACGGCCGCACCGGCAGCTAGCACAGCCGCATGAGCCTGCCACGAACTGCCGCGCCACGGTCGCGCGCCGTAGTGCCCGAGGGGCCGCCAGCTACCGCGCCACGATCACGCGCCGCAATGCCCCAGCCCCCATGCCCGCCCCGCTACTGCGTGGGCGCCGACGCACTCGCCAGGATGTCGATCACGAACACGAGCGTGTCGGTGCCCGAGATGCCGGCGGCGCTGTTGCCGTCGGTGCCGTAGCCCTGGTCGGGCGGGATGATGACGAGCACCTGCGAGCCGACCGTCTGGCCGATCATCGCGGCGGCGAAGCCCTTGACCACGCCGGTGGTCTGGAACGTGCGCGGCCCGCCGTTGCCCCAGCTCTGATCGAAGATCTTCGCGTCGGGTCCCCAGATGAGGCCCTGGTATTGCACGGTCACGTTGTCGCCGTCGCCCACGGTGGCGCCGTCGCCCTTCTTCAGCACCTCGGTCTGCAGCGTGGTCGGTGCCGCGGTGTCGGGGATGACGACGGTCGGCGCGCCGGTCTCGTCCAGCGTCACGGTCGGGAAGCCGTCCTGCGCGGGCTGGTCTTCGCCGTCGGCCTTGGTCGGGATGATCGCCTCGACGTCGGCCACCATCACCATCGAGTCGGTGGCGGCGATCCCGAGGTCGGTGTTGCCGGTGTCGCCGAAGCCCTCGGCCGGCGGGATGACCGCGACGACGCGCGAGCCCACGGTCGAGCAGGCGACGGCGTTGACGATGCCCGGGATGAACTGGGTGTCGTCGACGGTCAGCTGCAGCTGCGTGCCGCCCGCGTCCTTCGTCGAGAACACCTGGGTGCCGCTCGTGCCGTTGTAGATGGTGAAGTCGATCGTGGCGACATCGCCCTGCTGCACGACCTCGCCGTCGCCCTTGCTGACGACGGTGCGCTGAGTGGTGTCGACGGTGAGGGGGCCCTGGAAGGCGGTGGTGGGCAGCGCTTCGAAGTCGCCGGTCACGGTCACGCCGTCGGAGGCGCTTCCGGATGCCGCAGCGGTGCACTCACCGGAGTCGGCGGCGTCGGTGGCCGAATCGGTCGTCGACGCGGAACACCCCGCGAGCAGGAGGGCGGCGGCGACGGCGGCAGCGGCCAGGGCCGGAATTGAGCGCATGGTTCCTCTTCGTCAGAAATCGGGGGGATCGCTGACAGTCTGGCTCAGTCGCCTTGCGTCAAGCTGGTGGCCGGCTGGGAGGCAATCGTGTGCTTGGGGTTCTGGATGCCGATGAGCGACACGACTCCCCCGGCGATGAAGAAGATCGCCGTCACCAGCACCACCCGGTGGAAGCCCGCCAGGTCGAGCGTCGCCGCGCCGGCGATCAGGCTCGCGAGGGCGATCGCGATCAGCCCGGCGACGCGCGAGACGGCGTTGTTGACCGCCGACGCGATGCCCGAGCGCGCCGGCTCGATGGCTCCGAGAATGGCCGACGTCAGCGGTGCGACGGTGAGCGCCATGCCGAAGCCGAACACGACGACGGCGGGCAGCACCTGCGTCCAGTAGTCGGCCTGCTGGTCGAATCGCAGCATGAGCAAGAACCCGCCGCCGGCGATGAACGGC
The DNA here is from genome assembly GCF_024979295.1 of Herbiconiux daphne. GTDB lineage: Bacteria > Actinomycetota > Actinomycetes > Actinomycetales > Microbacteriaceae > Herbiconiux > Herbiconiux daphnes. The sequence continues at coordinate 434,075 of NZ_JANLCJ010000002.1, forward strand.
CCGATCGTCATGAACAGGCGCGGGCCGATGCGCCCGCTCAGGCGCCCGAACAGCGACGACAGGCCGATCAGCAGCAGGCTGGTCGGGATCATGGCGAAGCCCGCCGCGATCGCGCTGTAGCCGGCGACCTGCTGCAGGAAGACGGCGACGCTGAAGAACCCGAGCGAGAGGGCGCCGTAGATGAGGAAGGTCGAGACGTTGCCGACCGAGAAGTTGCGCACCCGGAACAGGCTGAGCGGCAGCATCGGCTGCTTCGTGCGCCGCTCGTTCACGAGGAACAATGCGAGCGCGACCACGCCGACGATCAGCGGCACCAGCACCACCGGCGACCCCCAGCCGAAGTGCGCCTGCTCGATCAGCGCGAAGACGGGCAGCCCGAGACCCACGATGCCGAGCACGGCGCCGAGGTAGTCGATGCGGGCGCCGGGGGCATGCGGGTGGTCGGGCTCGAGCTTCATCAGCAGCACGAGCGTGACCACGATCGGCAGCACGTTGATGCCGAACACGAAGCGCCACGACAACGTGTCGACGAGCACCCCGCCGAGGATGGGGCCGGCGATGTTGGCGACGCTCGTGAACGCCGTCCAGGTGCCGATCGCCCGGGCCTGGGCGGCGCCGGAGAAGTTCGCCAGGATCAATGCGAGCGACGACGGCACCAGCAGGGCCCCCGCGATGCCCTGCAGGGCGCGGGCGCCGATCAGAAACTCCGCCGACGGCGCGAACGCGCAGAGCAACGATGTGACGCCGAAGCCGATGAGCCCGGCGAAGAGCACCTTCTTGCGGCCGTAGACGTCGCTGAGCGACCCGGCCAGCAGGATGACGGCGCCGAGCGTGATGAGGTAGGCGTCGACCACCCACTGCTGCGAGGTGAGCCCGCCGCCGAGGTCTTTGCTGATCGCCGGCAAGGCGACGTTGATGACCGTCGCGTCGAGGAACGACACGAAAGCCGAGAGGATCGCGACCGCGAGAACGAACCGCTGCTGCCTGGACATTGCCTCAGTCAAGTGCATCGTGGCGGCATCCGCGAGCCTTCGCCGCCGATCGGGGTGTCCCCGATGGGGTCACCCGCCGCGACTGCCGGCCCCTGTCGGCCACCGCCGTCAGTCGCCCCGGCCAGCAGCTGCGCGTCAGCCGATCGTGTCGTCGGGCACGACCTCGAACCGCACGGCCACCGGATGCCGGCTGCCGCCCGCGTCTCCGACCGTCACCGTGATCGTGCGCGAGCGGTCGACGCCCGCCGGGCCCGCCACGGGCCGGATGCCGGCGAGCGACTCCGCGGCGACGCTCACGACCGAGCGACCCGCCGTCTCGGCCGACGCCACGTCGGTCGCGCGCCCGACCCCGAACGCGGGGTCGGCGATGCTCGTGTCGACCCGCACGAACGCGGCCCGGCTGACCGCCACGGCGGTGAGCTCGACGGTGCGGCTGAGACTCGCCGCGGGAGCGGGGCCCGGCCCCTCGAGCTCGTCGAACCGCTGCACGGCGAAGCGGCGGAAGCGCTCGCCCAGGGTGCCACGAAGGGTGCGGCCGATCACGAACACGACGACCGGGCGCTCCTCGAAGGCGAGCCCGTCGGCGTCAGTCGGCGACGACGACTCGAGGCTCATGGTGCACCGGGAAGTTCACCGAGTTGGCGATGAAGCACTTCTCACTCGCCTCGCGATGCATGGCCTCGAAGAGCTCGGGGTCGAGGGGCGCGCCGTCGGACAAGAGCACCGTGACGAGCGGATGCAGCGTCACCGAGGTGAACCGGCCGCCGTCGCCCTCCTGCTGCATGGTGCCGTCGGCGGCATCCGTGTAATCCGTCACGACGACCCCGTGGCCGACCGCGACGTGCAGGAACGAGAGCATGTGGCATTCGCTGAGCGCGGCGAGCAACAGTTCCTCGGGGTTCCAGCGGTCGGCGTCGCCGTGGAAGGTGCGGTCGGCCGACGCATCGATCGGATGCTTGCCGCGGGCGGTGATGGCGCTCTGCCGGCCGTACTCGCGGTAGTGGCTCGTGCCGCTGCCGCGATTGCCAAGCCAGGCGACATCCACGCTGTAGTGATGCTCACGATTCACTCGGCAATGCTAACTCTCCGCGCGGGGGCGGCTGGCCTAAACTTGCCTGACTATGACTGACACGATCGACGCGCAGGTTTCCGCCCCCGTTTACTCGGTTCCGCAGGAGCGGAGGATCGTCACCGCGATTCCCGGCCCGAAATCCGAGGCGCTGCACCAGCGCAGGCTCGCCGTCGTGCCGCGCGGAGTGTCGAGCGCGCTGCCGGTCTACATCGCGAAGGCCAACGGCGCCGTGCTCGTCGATGTCGACGGCAACCAGTTCATCGACCTGGGCGCCGGCATCGGCGTCACCACCATCGGTCACACCGAGAAGGCCGTCGTCGAGGCCGCGGCCGAGCAGCTGCACGACGTCGTGCACACCCTCTTCACCATCACTCCCTATGAAGAGTACGTGCGGGTCGCCGAGCTGCTCGCCGAACGCACACCCGGCGACTTCGCCAAGCGCACGGTGCTCGTGAACTCGGGTGCCGAGGCGGTCGAGAACGGCGTCAAGATCGCCCGCAAACACACCGGCCGCAACGGCATCGCGGTGCTCGAGCACGCCTACCACGGTCGCACCAACCTCACGATGGCCATGAACTTCAAGGCGTCGCCCTACTCCACCGGGTTCGGGCCGTTCGCAGGCGATGTCTACCGCGCGCCGAACTCCTACCCCTACCACGACGGTCTCTCGGGTGCCGAGGCGGCGGCCCGCACCATCAACTACCTCGAGAAGACGGTCGGCGCCGACGATCTCGCGTGCCTCGTGGTCGAGCCGATCCAGGGCGAGGGCGGCTTCGTCGTGCCGGCCGACGGCTACCTGCCGGCGCTGCAGGAGTGGTGCACGGCGAAGGGCATCGTGTTCATCGCCGACGAGATCCAGAGCGGGATGGCGCGCACCGGCGCCTACTTCGCGAGCGAGCACTTCGGTCTCGTGCCCGACATGGTGCTCTCGGCCAAGGGCATCGCCGGTGGCCTGCCGCTCGCGGGCGTGACGGGCCGGGCCGGGATCATGGACTCCGCACAGCCCGGCGGGCTCGGCGGCACCTTCGGCGGCAACCCGGTCGCGGCAGCGGCGGCTGTGGCCGTGTTCGAGCAGATCGAGAAGGGCGGGCTGCTCGCCGAGGCCAAGCGCATCGAGCAGACCCTGACGGCGGGCCTCCTCGACTTGCAGGCGAAATACGACATCATCGGCGACGTGCGGGGCATCGGCGCGATGATCGCGATCGAGCTCGTGGAGCCCGGCACCGCCACCACCACGAAGACGCCACACTCCGAGGCCGTCAGCGCGATCGCCGCCTACGCAGCCCAGCGCGGCGTGCTCGTGCTCACGGCCGGCACCTACGGCAACGTGCTGCGCTTCCTGCCGAGCCTCGCGATCAGCGACGAGCTGCTGCTCGATGCCCTCTCGGTCATCGACGACGCGCTCGCCTCGCTCACCGCCTAGCGCGCCGCGCGCCCGCGCCACCCGTCCCTCCCCCCTCCCAGCCCGTCCGCTCCCCTCCCGCCTCCCACCCCCACCCCCTCGCGAGTGGTCACTTTCGGCGCTAAGAACCGCGTTTTGGCGCCGAAAGTGACCACTCGCGACGACGTTCGACAGGAGCCCGCATGACGCCCGAAGACGAGAAGACGCCCGAGGGTGGAACCGCTGGGGTCGACCAGTCGGTGGAACTCGCGGTCGTTGATCGCAGCGGCTTCATCGAGTCCCGGCATGCCGGCTCGGCCGTGGTGCTGGATGCCGCGGGCGAGGTCGCGATGCGCTACGGGTCGCCCGATCTACCCGTCTACCCCCGCTCGTGCATGAAGCCGTTCCAGGCACTCACCGTGCTCGAGTCGGGCGTCGAGCTCGACCCGGTGCAGACCGTGCTGGCGACGGCGAGCCATGCGGCGACGCCGGCCCACATCGAGGTCGTGCTCTCCATCCTGGGCAGGGCGGGGCTCTCCCCCGACGCGCTCGGCTGCCCTCCCGACTGGCCCGGCGACTCACGCGCCCGCGACGAGGTCATCCGCGAGCACGGCCACCGCGAGCGCCTGTTCATGAACTGCTCGGGCAAGCACGCCGCCATGCTGCTCGCGTGCGTCGAGAACGGCTGGGACACGGCGACCTATCTCGACCCGTCGCATCCGCTTCAGCAACGCATCCTCGCCACCGTCGAACGCGAGACCGGCGCGCCGGTCGTGCACTCGGGCATCGACGGCTGCGGTGCCCCCGTGCACGCGATGTCGCTCGTCTCACTCGCGCGCGGCATCGGCCGCCTGCGCCGGGCCGAGTCCGGAGCGGCCAAGTGGCTCACCGACAGCATCCTCGCCAACGGCTGGGCCATCGACGGGCCCGGCCGCGCCAACACCGTCGTGATCGACCGTCTCGGTGTGGTCGCGAAGCTGGGCGCCGAGGGCGTCATGGTGATGGCCACCCCCGACGGCTCCTCCATCGCCCTCAAGATGCTCGACGGCAGCCTCCGCGCCGCCACCCTCGTGGCCCTCACGCTGCTCGCCCGCCACGGCGCCCTCACCGCCGCCCAGGTCGACGACCTTCGGCCCACCCTCGACCTCACGGTCACCGGTGGAGCAGCCCCGGTCGGAACGATCCGGGTCTCCCCCACCCTCTAACGGCGGCCTGCCCCTTCGCCTAGCGGCTCAGCCCACGTTGGCGACGAGGATGTGCGTCGGTGGCACAGGCCGAGAAGGGTAGGTGTCGCCGGTCAGGTTGGTGGCCCAGGTGGCCCACGTGACGAAGTGACCGTCCGCGGACACCACAGGCTGATGCGACGATCCGGATCCCACGTCGGGAACCCTGTTCTTGCTGATGAGGCGCACATCGTATGTAACGCGATCTCTGAGGTAGATCTGGCCTCCGGTCGCGTAGGCCAACGTCAGGCCGTCGGCCGACAAGGAGGGCCACCCCGCGTTGCTCACGAACTCGCCCGCGAGATCGACGGCTTCAGCCGTGGTCTTGCCGGTCACGCGGTCGTGAACGAACACACTGCTTCCCAATACCTCAGGTCCGCCGTCGTAGCAGTTGCAGCTGCTCTCGAACGCGATGTAGCGGGCGTCGGCGGACATCGAGATGTGATCGGCACCCTGCGAGCCGTCATAGGCGTGGCTGATCAGCTGGGTGGTTCCGAGAACGGTGTCGCGCAGGTTGACCTGCGCGGTGACCCAACGTCTCGGAGCCGTCGTAGGCTGCGAGAGATAGGCCACGAACCGGCCGTCCGCGGAGATGACCGGGCCGGTCTGCCACTGCGTTCCGTCCACCGCCACCTCGATGTCCGTCCCGGAGGCATCCTGCTTGTACACGCGGAGTGTGCGCTCGGGAGTCACGTCGCTCGCGATCACGTCAGTCGCCCAGGTGGAGTACGCCACCGCTCCACCCGCCGCCGCCAGGTCCACGGATTCGACGGAGTCGTTCACGCCGTGCCCGAGGTTCTCCCACGAGTCACTGAGCAGCGTCGTGCCGTCGCTGTCGACGGTCCACAGCACCGCCTGCGGATAGGGGCTCACGTCGGCATTCAGCGCGGTGTAGGCCACCTGCGATCCGTCGTCGGAGATCGAGGGCGCTGACTGCTGCGGAATCCAGTTCGTGTCGCCGATCTGCCGAGTGAAGCCGGAAAGCAGGTCACGCAGATACAACTCGGCGTGCCCGGGGAACGCACCAGGCAGGTCGGGGGAAGCCGATATGAAGACGATGTACCGACCGTCACCGGAGATCGTCTGCCCCCACGCCCCGTCGGCTTCCGCGACGCCGGGGGTCGTCGACACGTCGACCAGCTGGATGGTGCCGACCGGGGGTGGTGCGGCCTGTGCGGTGAGAGCGCCTGTGGCGAGGGTGAGCACCGCGCACAAGGCGGCGGCGGGCGCGAGAAAGCGGGTGGATTTCGAGAGGGTCATGAAGTGAGAGAATATCGGGTTCCGAAGAGAAGGCGAGATATTCTCAGCGAGATGTCAGCCCAGCTGCCGGGCCAGACGCTTCGCGCGCGCGGTGCGGGAGACCTGCGCGACCACGACGATCACGATCGCGAGCAGGAAGACCGCCGAGGCGATCACGTTGACCTGCGCCGGGATGCCTCGGGCGGCTGCGATGTAGATGAACTTCGGGAACGTGTCGACCGAGCCCGAGTTGAAGTTCGTGATGATGAAGTCGTCGAACGAGAGCGCGAACGACAGCAGCGCGGCAGCGGCGATACCCGGCAGCAGCAGCGGGAACGTGATGCGCCAGAACACCTGGCTCGGTGAGCCGCAGAGGTCGCGGCCCGCCTCCTCGAGCGCCGGGTCGAGCGAGGCGACCCGGGCCTTCACCGTCACCACGACGAAGCTGATGCAGAACATCGTGTGGGCCAGGATGATGGTCAGCAGCCCCTTCTCGGTGCCCAGCGTCAAGAACTGGGCTGCGAGCCCCGCGCCGAGCACCACCTCGGGCGTCGCCATCGGCAGGAACAGCAGCAGGCTGATCGACGACCGGAAGCGGAACCGGTAGCGCACGAGCGCGATCGCGATCAGCGTGCCGAGCGCGGTGGCGAGCACGGTCGCGATGACACCGACCAGGATGCTGTTGCCGAACGCCTCGCAGAGCCCCTGCGTGTTGCAGACCGTGAGCCACTTGTCGAAGGTGAAGCCCTGCCAGGCGATGTTGAGCTTGCCCGAGTCGTTGAACGAGAAGACGAACGTGTAGGCGATCGGGATGAGCAGGAACAACAGCGCGAGGGTCGTGTAGATCGGCAGCCCGATGCCGCGCAGGCGCATCCGGCGCCCGGCGCGCGGCGACGGCTCGAAGGATGCCTGTTCGAAGGCCTTGGCCGGAACGGCGCTGGTCATATCAGGTCCTCCGTTCCCGCGCGGCGCACGTAGACGCCGACGATGATGAGGATCACGGCCATCAGCACGATCGAGAGCGCCGCCGCGATCGGATAGTTCTGCAGCACCAGGAAGTTCGCCTCGATCGCATTGCCGACCATCGCGGTCGACGAACTGCCGAGGAAGTCACGGCTGGCGTTGATGTAGTCACCGGCCGCTGGAATGAAGGTCAGCAGCGTTCCCGACACGATGCCGGGCATCGTCAGCGGGATGGTGACCTTGCGGAACGTCGTCCACGGGCTCGCGTAGAGATCGGCGCCCGCCTCGATGTAGCGCAGATCGAGGCGCTCGAGCGTGGCATACAGCGGCAGCGTCATGAACGGGATGAAGTTGTAGGTCAGACCGAAGATCACCGAGAACGTCGTGCCGGTGAGGTGCCCGTCGGAGGGCAGCACGGCGATCGACTTGAGGAACACGACGATCGGCCCCTCGTCGGACATGATCTGCTTCCACGCCAGCGTGCGCAGCAGGAAGCTGATGAAGAACGGCGCGATCACGAGCGTGAGCATCAGGCTCTGCAGCAGCGGCCAGCGCCTCGCCTTCACCCCGATGAAGTAGGCGATCGGGTAGCTGATCACGAGCGCGAGCACCGTGGCGATGAGCGCGAAGCCGAACGCCCGCAGAATGAGCGGCAGGTATTCGCCGACCGCGTCGGTGTAGTTCTGCCACTGGAACCCCGTGGTGTACTCGCCGATGTCGCCGTCGAGCACCGGCTGCTGGAACGATGTGATGACCAGCGAGATCAGCGGCGCCAGAAAGAACAGCAGCAGATACAGGATGCCGGGAACGAGAAGCACCAGGGCGACGAAGCTCCGTTTGCGCGGCGCCTGTTCGACGACCGCCTGCGACGAGAACGCGGTGAAGGCCATGCCGGTCGCGCCTAGGCCTGTTCGAGTTCTTCTTCGAGCGCCACGCGGCGCTGGATGGCGATCGATTCGGTCGAGGCATCCGGAGCGAACCGCGGCAGATCGCCCGGCTCGTCGTCGAGCCCGAAACCGTGGTCGGCGTTCCACGACACCCACACCTCGGCCCCCACGTGCACGACCGGCCCGAACACCATGTTCTGGGCGAACACCACGAGCTCGCCGATGCCGGGCACCATCACGAGGTATTGCGTGCTCACGCCGCTGAACGAGACATCCGTCACCCGGCCCGGACCGAGCACGTTGCGCCCGGCCTGGGGCGCGGGCGCCGAGGTGAGCAGCGTGACCTTCTCGGGACGCACGCCGATGGCGATCTCGCCCGCGTGACGTTTGGCCCGGGTGCGGGGCACGACGATCGGCACACCGCCCACGTCGACCGTGATCGCGTCGGCGGTGCTGGAGGTGACCGGTCCCGTGAACAGGTTCGACTGGCCGAGGAAGTTCGCCACGAACGCCGTGCGCGGCAGCTCGTAGAGCTCTTCGGGCGCGCCCATCTGCTCGATGCGGCCCTTGTTCATCACGGCGACCGTGTCGGCCATGGTCATGGCCTCCTCCTGGTCGTGCGTGACGTGCAGGAACGTCAGGCCCACCTCGGTCTGGATGGTCTTCAGCTCGAGCTGCATCTGACGGCGGAGCTTCAGGTCGAGTGCACCGAGCGGTTCGTCGAGCAGCAGCAGGGCCGGGCGGTTCACGATGGCGCGGGCGAGGGCGACGCGCTGCTGCTGACCGCCGGAGAGCTGGGCCGGGCGCCGGGAGGCCAGGTGATCGAGCTCGACGAGTCTCAGCGCCTCGTGAGCCTTGGCCACCGGATCGCCGATCTTTCGGCGGCGCAACCCGAAGGCCACGTTCTCGAGGATGGTCATGTGCGGAAAGAGCGCATACGACTGGAACACGGTGTTCACCGGCCGCTGGAACGGCTTAGTCGACGTGACGTCTTTGCCGCCGATCAGGATGCGTCCTGCCGTGGCCTCCTCGAGGCCGGCGACGAGTCGCAGGGTCGTGGTCTTGCCGCAGCCGGAGGGGCCGAGCAGGGCGAAGAACGAGCCGGCGGGGATCGTCAGGTCGAGCGACTCGATCGCGGTGACGCCGGGGAACCGCTTGGTGATGCCGACGAGTTCGAGGTCGGCGCCCTTCTCGGCGAACGATGCAGTGGAGAGCGAGGCCATCAGCTGCCCAACAGCACCTTCTGGAACTGCGCCTGGTAGTCGTTCTCTTCTTGCGGGGTGAGCGTGCGGAACACGTGCACCGTCGACAGCGTCTCGTCGTCGGGGAAGATGAGCTGATTCGAGGCCAGCTCGGGGTCGATCGCGTCCATCGCCTCTTTGGCACCGACCACCGGGGTGACGTAGTTGACCCAGGCGGCGAGCTCGGCGGCCACGGCGGGGTCGTAGTAGTAGTTCATCACCGCTTCGGCGTTGGCCTTGTGCTCGGAGCCCATCGGCACGACGAAGGTGTCGTTCCAGAGGGTGCCACCGGCATCCGGAATCGCGAACTCCCACTTGTCGCCCGCCGTCGCGTTGAGCGAGGTGATGTCACCCGACCAGCAGATGGCGGCGAAGGTGTCTTCGGACTGCAGGTCGTTGAGGTACGCGTTGCCCTTGATGTTGCGGATCTGGCCGTTCTCGACCTGCTCGGTGAAGACGTCCATGGCGTTCGCGAACTCGTCGTCGCCCCACTCCCCCGTGATGTCGGTGCCCTGGGCCAGCATGATGAGGCCCATGGTGTCGCGCATCTCGCTGAGCACGCCGACGCGGCCCTTCAGCGCCGAGTCCCAGAGGTCGTCGACGCTCTCGAGGCCGCCGGGCACCTTCTCCTTGTTCCAGCAGATGCCGGCGAAACCGCCCTGCCACGGCAGGGAGAGGTTGCGGCCCTTGTCGAAGTCGGGGTTCGCGAACGCGGGGCTCAGGTTGGCGATGTTCGGGATGTTGGCGTGGTCGAGCTCCTGGATGTAGCCGTTCCGCACCAGGCGGGCGACCATCCAGTCGGTGAGGCAGACCGTGTCGGCTCCGATGTCTTGGCCCAAGGCCAGCTGGTCTTTGACCTTGGCGTAGTAGCTGTTGTTGTCGTCGACGCTGACGTTGTAGGTGACCGTGATGCCCGACTCGTCTTCGAAGCCGATCAGGGTGGGGTAGTTGCCGTCGTCGTCTTCGTCCATGTAGGCGGGCCAGTTGTCCCAGGTGAGGGTCTTCTGGGTCGACGAGAGGTCTTTCGCGGGGGTGAGCGCCTTCTTCTCGCCGGTGGAGCAGGCCGCGAGCGCGAGTGCCGTCGCCCCGAGCCCGGCGGCTCCCAGGAAGCCCCGTCGCGAGAGCGCCAGCGAGCGGGCCCGCTGCACGGCCTGGGAGTGGCGGATGGCCTGGAGCATCATCGGGTCGTGCGGGGGTCGTAGCGGCATGCTCTTCACGGGTCCTCTCGGTGGCCTGGCAGTGTGATCAGATCGTCGCACACAGGGTCACGTTTTCGACAGCGAACACGACGAAAAACAGCAGTTGGAAACATAGTCTTTACGAAATCAGTGCCGATATCGCGACGACACCGCCGTTTTCGTCTGTCGACGGTTTGGCCTGGTCAGTGCAGTCGAAGAACTAGTGCACGTCGAAGAACTGATCGCCGATGCCGATGCGGGTGCCGCGGGGCACGCGCATCCGCTCGCCCGGCTGCAGGTCGATCGGCTCGAGCAGGAACAGCCCGAAGCGGGTGCCGTTCGCCGAGTTGCGATCGGCGATCCAGAGCGTGTCGCCGTCGACGCCGAACTCGAGGTGCGTCTTCGACACGCTCCGATGCGGGTCGACGATCTGCACCAGGTAGTCGACGCGCTCGTCGGGAGCGGGAATCGGGTTGCGCCCGATCAGACCGCTGCCCGCCACCCGCACGCTCTCGCCCGTGCTGAACACGAGGCTGAACAGCGGCGCCCGGGGCGCGGGGTCGGCGGCGTGCTGGGGAGCGTGGTGATCGGGTCGCTCCGCCGGCGGAAAGACGATCTCGTCGAAGGGCGGGTGACCGAATGCCGGCGGCCCCTCCGCCTCGGCGGGGGGCGCGACGTCGGGCACCAGCGCCGCATCCAGGCCGGGTGACGGCGCCGGCACCGGCACCGACGGTTGGGCAGGTGCTTCCGCCGGCGCCTGCGCGGGCGTTGCCGCGGGTGCCGCCGCGGCTGCCGGCGCGGGCGCGGGCGCGGCCTCGGTGTGCACCTCGTGGAGCGGGGTCGACGTGGGCGCGGGCTCCGGCACGGGCATGGGCGCGGCATGCTGCGGTTGATGGCCGCTCGACTGGCGGGCGGCACCCTCGCGCGCGATCGCGTCGAGCAGGGCCCGGCGGTCGTGGCGCGCGGTGTCGCCGAGGGTCGGTCGCGGCGCGATGGCCGAGGTTCCGCACTCGCCGCACAGCAAGGCGCCGGCCGTCAGAGTCGTGCCGCAGGTTCTGCACTTCACCGGTAGTTCCGCCCCCTCGTGTTCCTGCCATGATACGTGCGCAACGACCTGGTCGACACGCGCGCCAGCAGGCGGGCGATGCGGCCGCGTCGTTCGAGCAGCCGGCGGCGCTCGGCATCCGAGGCCGCCCAGATATCGGCCAGGTCGCGCTCGCTCGGCTCGGCGGGCGAGTAGAGCGCCCCGTCGACCCGCTGGGCTAGCAAGGTGGCCGAGCCGCCGCCGAGGCTCTGAGCGGCCTCCCGGCGGGTCGCGTTGGGCGGCGGAATCGCTTCGGTGTCGGCAGCGGCGTCGGCGGCGGCGTCGAGCACCTCGGCCCAGCCGCCGGCCGCCCGCGACCGGGGCGTGCCGCGGGTGCGGCGGCGAACGCGCCTGCGCCGCTTGAGGGCGAGGATCACGCCGAATGGCGCCAGCACGACCGCGATGGCCGCGAGCGAGATCCCCGCGAGGAGTGCGACGCGGAGCACGGCCGCGAGGGTGTCGTTCGACGCGGGAGGCTTCTCGTCGTTCTGCTGCAGCGGTGCGGAGTCGACCGGGTCGTCGGGCTCGTCGGCGACGGGCGGGATGACCTCGGGGGGCTGCACCGCGGTCGAGGCGTCGTCGATCGCGCTCTGCGGCACCGGCCCGGGAGCGGGAGTCACGTCGAGCGCCACCCAGCCCGCCTCGGCGGTGTCGACCTCGACCCAGGCGGCGGCGTCTCGGCCGTGCACCTCGATCAGGCCCGAGTCGTCGGCCGCGGCATCCGGAACCGTGAAGCCCATCGCGACCCGCGCCGGGAACCCGGCCGCTTCGGCGAGCAGCGCACCGGCAACGGCGTACTGCTCGTCGTCGCCGAGCATCGGGGTGGCCGTCAGGAGCTCCTGGATGCGATCGGCCCCGTGCCCCGAGCGGCTGAACACCTCGCCCTCGCCGCCACTGGAGCGGTAGCCCTGCTGCAGGCCGTCGACGATGCCGCCGAGGCGCTCACCCGGGCTGAGCGACTCGGGCGCCCACTGGGCGAGCCGGTTCGCCACCGCGGGAGGCGCCGCCGGCGGCGGGGTGGCCGACGGGGTGGCGGGTGTCAGGCCGAGGAGGTCATCGGGCGCCGCCGGCCGCCGGGTGGTCACCGTGTAGGCGTCGCCCGGGCCGAGAGCCGCCGTGTCGGCCGCGGTGGCCAGCGCGGGGCTGTAGAACAGGGAGTTCTGCAGGGCGTCGGCACGGGCGGGGTCGGCTGCGTCGGCACGGGCGGGGTCGGCTGCGGCGCCGTCGGTAAGGGAGGCGTCGAACTCGATGGCGACCGGGTCGCCCGTCGTCGGCACCCAGACACCCTCGTAGGAGCCGATGCGGAACACGGCGTCGGTGAGCGGCCCCCCGGATGCCGCACCCACCTCGTCGAGCCGACCGGGCACGCGGCTGAAGAGCGCGGCGGCGTCGCTCGCACCGCCGACGTCGAACACCACGCCGTCGTAATCGTTCATGCGGGCGATCACGATCCTGACGCCGGGCGCGGCCGCCGGCCCGCCCACACTCAGCATCACGGCGTCGTCGTCGGGAGCCTTCAGAAAGGCGCGGAAGCCCGACAGCGGGCTCGCGTAGTCGCTCGGGTCGAACGGCTGTGCCACGAAATCGCGGGCCACCACCCGATCGGGCGCCGGGACGACGACCGCCACGGCGCCGGCCACCACGAGCCCGACCACCACCACCCCTCCCGCGGCCGCCAGGCGGCGTGCATTGACGCGGCCACGCACCACCAGGAGCCAGACGACGACTCCCACGGCGAAGAGCGCGCCGACGGCGACCGGGGCCGCCGGCGCCGTCGCGCCGAGCACGATCCCGGCCACCAGCACGACGGCCGGGAACACCACGGCGACCGCCGGATGCGCGCTGCGGGTGGCGACCGTGACGCCGAGGATCGAGGTGACGAGCAGCAGCACGAACACCGGCACCAGCAACGCCTGGTAGTCGCCGACCGGCACGGCGATGGTGAGCAGTTGCCGCCAGCCGGCCGCCGTGGTGACCACGAGGTCGGCCAGTCCGCTGCCGGTCGGCAGCACCCCCGCCACCGCTTTCGACGGCACGGCGAGGGGCACGCCGAGCAGCAGCCAGGCGGCCACTCCGGCGCCGAGCACGACGTAGCTCGGCCACGACCAGAGGGCGCCCGCGGCCCCGATGGCGACGCCGACGGTGACGGTCACGAGCGCGAGCAGCACGAACGGCGCCGATTCGTAGATCGGCCACCAGGTCGCGGCGGCCGTGAGGGTCAGCGCCTCGAAGACCACCGCGGCCGCCAGGATGCGACTGCCTCGGCCGCGCGTCTGCCGCGCCGTCATGCGCCGACCGCCCGGCTCAGGGTGCGCACGAGGTCGTCGAGGTAGCCGACGCGCGTGATGCGCAGGGAGTCGATGCGCACGAGGGTCGCCTCGGCCTCGGGCTCGGCGACCACGGCGATCACCTCCACCCCCGTCGCGAAGTGCGAGGCCGCGGCTCGCAGCTGCCGGGCGGTCACGGTCGAGCCGCACGCGACGAAGACGACCGAGGCATCCGGGGCCGACTCGCCCACGCTGCGCGCCACCGCCGTGAGCCGGGCGGCGTTCGGCGCCTCGGCGGTGGCGCTGAGGTCGTCGAGCAGGTCGCGAGGGGTGCGCACCCGCAGCCGGCCGCTGCCCGCCACCGCGGCGGAACCCCGGATGCCGGCAGCCGCCGCCGTGCCCGCCGCCGTGCCCGCCGCCGTGCCGCGACGACCGGTGCGCCGGCGGGCCGACCGCGGCTCCCCGGCGAAGACCGACACGGTCGTGCCGTCGGCGATCGCGCGCACCCCGATCGACGCCACGACGCTGATCGCGAGTTCGAACTCGTCGTCGGAGGCGTAGTCGGCCGGGTTGAGCGACTGCAGCACGATGAGGTGGCTGCGCCGCGTCTGCTCGAACTGCCGCACCAGGAACGCGCCGGTCTTCGCCGTGCTCTTCCAGTGGATGTAGCGGCGGTCGTCGCCGGTGACGTAGGGACGCAACGCGTGGAACGACATGTCGCTGTCGGTGAGGTCGGCGGTGGGGATGCCCTCGAGGTCACGCAGCAACCCGGTGGTGCTGACCGATAGGCCGACGGTGGCGGGATGCACGAACAGCTCGGCAGTGCCCGACCGCACCGAGTCGCGACGGGCGAGGCCGATGGGGTCGCGGCGCACGATCGTGACCGGCCCGAGCTGGATGACGCCCCGGCGCTCGGTGGGCACCGACACGACGACCTCGCGCGACCCGCCCGCCGCTACGGCCGGCAGCTGGATGCTCTCCACCCGGCCGCCCACGACGAACTCGGCCGGCTGCGAGCGGCTTCGCCGGCCGGAGTCGTTCGACACCCGCACGGCGACCGTCGCCGGGGTGCCGGCCGTGACCTGACGATCGAGCACCTCGATCGCGATGCGGCCGCGCGTGGCACCGACGAGGAACAGGCTCGCGCCGATCGCGATCGCGAGCGCGAACACCCCCGCCACGAGCAGCTCGGTCCAACCGAAGACCAGGCCGCCCGCGAGGCCGAGAACGGCCATCGAGCAGACCACCCACCCTGCGCCCGAGACCGACACCGGGTGCCGACGCCCGGTCATGCCGCCGAGACGTCCCCGGGCGGCGGCACGTCGAGCAGCACCTGCGAGATCACGCCGAGCGCGGTGACGCCGTCGAACTCGGCCTCGGGGTCGAGCACGAGCCGGTGCCCGAGCACGGGGCCGGCGAGGGACTTCACGTCGTCGGGCACCACGTAGTGCCGGCCGTCGGATGCCGCATACGTCTTCGCCGTGCGGATGAGCGCGAGTGCGGCGCGCACGCTCGCCCCGAGCCGCGTCTCGCCGGCGTCGCGGGTGGCCTGCACCAGGCGCGACACGTAGTCGTTGATCGTGGCGTCGACGTGCACGGTGCGGGCTTCGGCGGCGAGGAGCGTCACGCCCTCGGCGGTGATGATGGGCGGCAACGGATCGCCGTGCGCCCGGTGGGTGGCGCCCTCGAGGATGCGCAGGGTCGTCGCGTGATCGGGGTAGCCGATCGACGTCTTGATCAGGAACCGGTCGAGCTGCGCCTCGGGCAGCCGGTAGGTGCCGGCCTGCTCGATCGGGTTCTGGGTGGCGACCACCATGAACGGCTCCCCCACCGGGTGCGGGTGGCCGTCGACCGTGACGCGCCCCTCCTCCATCACCTCGAGCAAGGCGGCCTGGGTCTTGGGGCTCGCGCGATTGATCTCGTCGGCCAGCACGACGTTGGCGAAGATCGGCCCGGGGTGGAAGGTGAACGACCCGGAGCGCTGGTCGTAGACGCTGACGCCCGTGATGTCACCGGGTAGCAGATCGGGCGTGAACTGGATGCGGCTGCTGGTGCCGCGCACGCTGTCGGCGAGGGCGCGGGCCAGCGAGGTCTTGCCGGTGCCGGGCGCGTCTTCGAGCAGCAGGTGGCCTTCGCTGAACATCGCCGTGAGGGCGAGCCGGATGACGTGCGACTTGCCGTGCAGCGTTCGCTCGACGTTGGCGGTGAGGCGATCGAAGACATCGGCGAATCGCGTCGCCTGCTCGGCCGTCATGGTCATCGGTGCGCACCTCTTTCGTTAGCCACGGTACACATAGTCGTAGGGCTCGATCTCGAGGCGCAGCCAGGGCGCGCCGCTCCCGGTCGACGCCGGCGTGCACGAGGTGGCCGTGACCGTCTGGCCGCCGGGATTGTCGCCCACCGGAACCGAGCCGTCACCGCAGGAGTACTGCGGGGTGAGCGAGCCGTTGGCGGGGCCGTTGACCCAGGTCCAGGCGCCGTCGGCGTAGACCGGCGGCACGGCGAAGTCGAAGGTGAGCGAAGGGCCGGGAGCGGCGACCGGGTCGGAGAACGCGCCGCAGACCTCGGCGCCGCCATAGACGTTGCAGGCCTGCAGCTGGAACCGGTAGACCTCGCCGAAGGCGCCGCCGGTGACACCCCGCGGATAGCCGCCGAGGGTGAAGGCCGTGCGCCCGCGGACGGGGTTGCCGCCGGCATCGACGGGGCGCACGTAGTACCGCGGGTTCGAGGTGGCGTTGGGCGTCGGAGCGGCGTCGACCCGCAGGTCGACGATCGTGTCGTTCTGCACCAGGCTCATGCCGCTCGCGGCGAGGGCCGCGGCATCCACCTGGCCGGGGCTCGGGTAGGCGACGGCCGACACGACCTCCGACGCCACGCATCCGGCGGCGTTGTAGCCCCACACCACGAAGCTGTAGGCGGTGTCGATGTCGGTGAGACCGCCGAATGTGGCCGAGCCCGCGCCGCTGCCGAACTTCTGCTGGGCCACCACCGAGCCGCCCGCACGCGGCGGATCGAGGGTGCCCGGGGCCGGCGACGACACCGAGCACGCTTGCCCGCCTGCGGGCGCCGAGGTCGATCCTGGCGTGAGCTGCTGCACGAAGTAGCCGGCCACGCGGTCTCCGTTGCCGGCGAACTCGTCCCAGGTCACCGTCACCGCTCCCGGGCCGCCGCTCAGGTCGGCGACGGCCGACACCGCCGCGGCCGAGGGGGCGCCGAACGGAGTGCCGGCCGCGGACGCCGCAGGCCAGACCGCCAGCGCCGGGTAGGCGCTGTTGCGGGCGGTCACCGCCACGGTCACGGAGGTGCCGTTGGCGAGACCCTCGATGCGGGTGCCGCAGCGGGTGCCGCTGCAGTTGCGCCCGTCGGCGTCGAGCGTATCGACCGGGCGCCCGTCGACGGCGACGTCGTATTCGCGCACCGGCGAGCCGCCCGGGCCCACGGAGGCGGCCGACCAGGTCACGTCGAGGGCGCTGTCGCGGGGGGTCACGACGAGTGTGCCGGGGGGCGAGGGAAGGAGGTCGCTCCAGACGGGCACACCGTAGGTCGCGGTATCCGAGGCGCCGATGGCGTTGAGGGCGGTCACGCTCACGACCACCGCGTTGGCGGGCCCGTTGCCCGGCGTGCCGACGGTGCAGCTCGTGCTCGCGCAGCGGCTCGTGACGACCGCTCCCGAGTCGGAACGGGCGGTCACGTCGAAGGCGGTGATGGGCGAGTTGTTCGCCGGGCCGGCCGTGAACGCCACCGTCACCGAGCGGTCGCCGAAGCCGGTCACCTGCAGCCCGGTGACCGGGCCCGGTCGGTCGAGCACGGCGATGCGCACGGTGCCCCAGGTGGCGCGCTCGAGGTCGGCGGTGGCGTCGAGCACCTGGTATTGCACGGTGATGTCGGAGGAGGCGGCATCCGGGCCCACAGTCACCTGCAGCACGCTCTTGTCGGCGCTCGGCACGACCGAGACACCGGCGGGCAGCGATGAGGCGTCGGCACCACGCACGGCCAGCACGGTGAGGGGCTTGTCGGGGAACGGGTTCGTCGCGTTGTCGTTGGCGAGCACGTCGACGGTGGTCGTCTGCCCGCGCGGTGCGAGCACGGTGTCGGTCGCGGGAATGGCGAGCGGCCTCGTCGACGGCACGACCGACATCTCGATGCGGCCCGCCTTGCCCGCCGTCGCCCCATCGGAGACACCGATCGTGAACGCGCCCTGCGCGCCCTTCTTGGTGCTCACGTCGACCGTGATCGTGAGACTCGAACCGAGCAGCACGGCACTGAATCCGGCCGGTCGCGGGTCGAGCAACTGATAGCCGAGCTGAGCCGCCGACGTGCCCGAGGGCGAGGTGGTGAGCTTCGCGAGGTCGATCACCTTCTGCTGACCGGGTTCGAACTCGATCACGGCGCCGGTGAAGACCGGAGGCTGGTTCTCACGGGGCGTGACGGTGATGGGCAGCACGAGGGTGGCGGAGCGGGCGTCGGGGCCCGTGCCGTCGGAGACCTCGAACGAGATCGAGGCAGGCCCGTAGTAGTTGTCGGCGCTGCGGAAGGCGAGGGTGTGGGAGTCGGTCACGAGGGCGCCGCCGTCGGCGTGGGTGGCCCGCACCGAGTTGCGATCGCGCACGGCGACATCCCGGCCGCCCACAGCGACCACGTGGGCGGCCAGCGGGATCGAGAGCGTCGCGCCGCTCTCGACCGTGAGCTTCGGGGCGTCGGTGCGCAGTTGCGGCAGGGCGTCGTCGGAACCCGGCACCCAGATCAGGCCGGTCGATCGCACGTTGGGGTCGTCGGGATGCGCGACGCTGAACGGGATGACCTGCCGCTGCGGGTGCACCGTCACCCTCACGCGACCGTCGACGACGCGCGCGACCGAAGCCGACGACGGCAGCACCGACAACCACAGATCGGTCGCCGGACCCTCGGCGAAGAACACGTTGTCGAGCACGTCGACGTCGACCGAGGTGGTGTCGAGGATGTCGGTGAGCGACAGCACCGTGTCGCTCACCTGCGGGCGAGCGAGCGGTGCGTCGGCGCGAACGTCGATGGTGGCGAAACTCGAGCTCGTGCCCCCGCGCGCGTTCGACACGGTGTAGATGAAGCCGTAGCGCCCGGGCTCGGCCGGAGCGGTGAACGAGAGCATGTTGTCGACCACGGTCGCCTTCGCACCGGCGGTCACGGGTGCGATCTCGCTCAGGGTCAACCGGCTGCCGTCGGGGTCGGAGTCGTTCTCGAGCACGCGCACCAGCACGGTCTTGCCCGGACGCACGAGCACCTCGTCGGGGGTCGCGACCGGGTTGCGCGCGCCCTCGAGCCTGGGGCTGATGCCGACCCGGACGGTGCCGGTGGCGCGCGCGCCGAGCCGGTCGAGCACGGTGTAGCTGAATGTGTCGGTGCCGGTCGAGTAGTCGCCCGCGACGTAGTCGATCCAGTCCGCCCCGCTGTCGGTGACCGCGCCCTTGTCGGGCACCGAATCGATGCCGAGGAACTGCACGGAGTCGCCGTCGGGGTCGATGCCGCCGAGCGTGATCGGGATGCGCACTGATTCGCCGGCGATCACCCGGGCCGTCACGAGGGGTGGCACCGGCGCGGCGTTGGCCGTGGCATCCGCTTCTCGCACGCTGATCGTGACGCGGGCGGTGGCCCACTGGCCGTCGGGGGCGTCGACCCGGTAGACGGCGGTGAAGTCGCCAGGTGTGGTGGGGGCGAGATAGCGCAGGTGGGAACCGGAGGTGAAGAGCAGGCCGGAGTCGTCGCCCGGGCTCTGCACCAGGTCGGGGTCGAGGGTGAGCGGGTCTCCGTCGGGATGCACGTCGTTGGCGAGCACCGGGATGTCGACGACGTCGCCGACCCGCACCGCCGCGGTGTCGGGCACGGCCACCGGAGGCTGCCGCTGCAGCGGATCGGGGATGCCCACGACGCTCACCGATCCCTCGGCCTCGGCGAGCCCGTTGGTGACCGTGTAGCTGAACGACGTGCTGCCGGTCTCGAGCGGGCGGGTGAGGGTGACCCTCAGCAGTCGCTGCTCGATGATCTCGACCCGCACGCCGTCGCTCGCCGACACCCCGTCGACCCCGCTGACGATCAGAACGCCACCGGCCGGGTCGAAGTCGGTCGCGAGCACGTCGACCAGCACGGCGGTGTTCTGGCGGGCGAACGCGGCATGCGGCACCGTGACCGGCTTGGTGTTCGCGTCGGGCGCCAGGGTGGTGATGACGCGGATGATGCCCGACGCCGTCTTCGTGCCGTCGGTGACCGCGTAGTCGAGGTTCTCGGAGCCGACCGCCTGCGCCGTGATGCGCACCGTGCCACCGGTGTAGTCGGGGGCGATGGCGAAGCCGTCGTGCGAGGGAACGTTGGTGAGTCGCAGGGCGCTCGTGCCGCCGGTCACGTGTGCGAGTGGCGCGACCTCGACCTCTTCGCCCACGTGTGCGAGCATCACGAACCCCTTGGCGACGAGCGGAACGTCGACGGGCTGGTGCACCTCGACCGCGATCGAGCCGGCGGTGGACGACTGTCCGTCGCTGACGACGATGGACAGATCGCGGGCTCCGGCGCCCTGGCCGGCGTCGGAGTAGGTGACGACTCCCGCCGGGGTGAAGGTGACGGCGTCGGGGGCCGCGACGTTCGCGCTCTGCAGATAGAACGCGTCGCCGTCGGGGTCGAACCAGCCGGTGCGGATGTCGGCCTCTCCGCGGCCGCCGACCGGCACGTCGATCGTCTGACGGGTGGTCTGCACCGGCGCCGAGTTCTCGCCGGGGATCCTGACCGTCACCCGCACGGTGGCGTCGGCGGTGCCGCCGCGGCCGTCGGAGATCGTGTAGCCGAACGAGATCTCGCCCGCAGCATCCGGGGGCAGAGTGAGCTGCAGCTGCTGGTCGTCGCTGATCTTCTCGACGCCGAAGGTCGCGTCGTCGGGCACCCGCACCGAGTCGACCACGATGACGTCGCCATTCGGGTCGAAGTCGTTCTGCAGCACCGGCAGCACGGTCGAGCGGCCGGGACGCGCGCCCAGGGCGTCGTCGGTCGCGACCGGCGGGCGTTGCAGCGGGTCGACCTCGGCCGGCTGGTCGGTGGCGGTGTCGTTCGACGGCTGGTCGGGCGAGGTGTCGGGCAGAAGCGCGCTCCAGTTGTCGATCGCCGCGTTCTGGCGCGTGACGTCCCACGAGCGTCCGGAGACGGTGTCGCTCAGCAGCACACCTCCGCCGCCGTTGGTGCGGAAGGCCAGGTCGTCGCCGGCCACCGCACCCTCCAGCGCGCCCTCGGTCGGTGCCTCGTCGCCGCATCGGCTCCACGACCGCCCGTCACTCCAACCGGCGTACCAGCAGCCGGCGACCTCGAGCGGCGACACCGACGTTCCCGCGTGGCCGTCGGAGAGCACCTGCACCGATCCGTCGGTCAGCGAGACCTCGACGAGCGACTGCGGGGTCGCGATCAGCACTCCCCCGTGCGCCGCCGACGGGGCCTGCAGCCACGCGCGCTCGGGGGCGGTCGCCGGGGCGGAGGCGGCATCGTCGGGTGCGGCGTCGTCGGGTGCGGCATTCTGTGCAGCGTCGTTCGGTGCGACGGCGCCTGCTGCGCCGGTGGCGGCGGCGCCGTCGAACGCGACGTCGAAGGCGGCGTCGCGGGTGATCAGCCGCCCGGCCGTGCGGTCGAGAACGACCCAGCGGTCGCCGACGGCGGTGATCGACAGGTCGTCGTCGGCGTCGACCCCGATCGGCCACGGGGTCGCCTCGTCGGCGCCCGCGGCCGGGTCGACGCCGATCACCGAACCGGTCGCGGCCGACACACCGAAGACCGTGCCGCCGGCCGAGACCGCCGTGTCACCGCCCGCGCCGAGCGTGAGGTCGGGCGGGGCCGCCGCGTCGAAGGCGGCGAGCGAGTCGGTGTCGGTGATCCAGACGTCGCCGGTGGTGTGCGACGTGATCACGGCGACGGATGCCGCGAGCGCGAAGTCGACGTCGCCCACCGGCAGCGAGACGGTGTCGGCCACGGCGGCGCTCGACGTGTCGATGATGCTCGCCTCCGCCCGGCCGAGATCGCTGACCACCACGGTCTGGCCCGACTGGCTCACCGTGAGCGAGCCCGACTCCATGCGCACGGCCGTGTTGAGCTCGGCGATCTGCGGGTTGGCGCGGCCGGCGGCCTGGCGAACGTCGCTCGTGACCCACACGGAGGCGTCGTCGAGCTCGACCTTCTGGGCGGTGTAGCCGGTCGACGTGGCCGCGGCGACCGCCACGAGTGCCGCGACGACCGTGGCGGAGGTCACCGTGGTGACGAGGGAGCGGTGCGAGGTCAGCCACGCCATGGCGCGGGAACGGGGGATCATTCCACGGCTGCGCACTTCTCGGAGCTCAACGGGCCGGACCTGCCCGACCGAACGACGGCGACCGAGATGCAGATCGACCCGTCGTCGGTGGGGATGGCGGCGAACTCGTTGCTCCGCTGCACGGAGTTCTGCCCTGTTCCGGTGACCACGCGATAGCTGTCGCCGGAGCCCAGGCCCGGGTCGTCCCACGAGAACAGGATGCGGCCCTCGTTCGCCGCGGCCCGGATCTCGCCGACCCGCGGGATCGACCGCCCGGCATCCTGCAGCGACCAGGCCACGACCCCGCCGGCCACCAGCAGCACCATGAGTGCCGCGGCGCCGACGACCCAGGCGATCGCCCCACGGCGCACGGGCGTGCCCGCACCGGTCTCGGCGCCGGAACCGCCGCGCTCACTGCGACCCGTCGACCCCGACGGCGTGCGTGACCCGTTCGAGCCCGAACCGCCGGAACGCGTCGCCGCGGCGCCGGCATGACGACGGCGTCGAGGGGCGGCCGTGCCGGCGTGGATGACCGTGCGTTCGTCGACGTCGCGCGCGTAGTCGCTGGCCCATTCGGCCATCGCGATGTCGGCGCTCGTCTGGGCCAGCCCGAGCTCGCTCTCGACCGATTGCAGCTCGCGCAGGAGTTCGAGCACGGAGCCCTGGCGGTCGGCCGGGTTCTTCGACATGCCGCGGGCCAGGATGCGTTCGAGCGACACGGGCACGTCACGCCGGCCGATCGGCGCGAGGCGGGATCGGAGGATGCGCCGCGCGAGATCGCCGGGCGCCGACTGCGTTCCCGGCTGCTCGAACGGCGAGCGGCCCGCGAGCAGCGAGTAGAGGGTGGCCGAGAGGGCCCACACCTCGGAGGCCACCGTTCCCTGCGTGGCTTCGGAGACGACCTCCGGCGCCGACCACGGGATGGAGAGCCCCACGGCGTCGACCGGCGCGTGGCCTCTCGTGGTGGCCGAGATGCCGAAGTCGCTGAGCACCGGGGCGCCGTATGCCGTGATGAGAATATTCGACGGCTTCACGTCTCGATGCAGGATGCCCTGCTCGTGAGCCGTGTGCAGCGCCGCCGCGATCTTGACGCCGATGCGCAGCACTTCGGCCACCGGCAACGGTTCGCGGCGATAGGTCTGGCCGAGCGACGACGAGCACAGTTCCATCACCAGATAGGGCCGGCCGTCGGACGACACACCGGCTTCGTAGACGGTGAGGATGGCGGGATGCGCGCTGAGCTTGGCCATCAGGTCGGCTTCGACCTGGAACATGCGGCGCACCTGGTCGTTCACGACCTCGGGCAGCATGACCTTCACGGCCACTTGGCGGCGCGGCATGTTCTGCTCGAACAGGAAGACGTCGGCGAAACCGCCCGAACCGAGAACACGAACGGCGGTGAAGCCGGGTAACGGAGGGGGCGGTGAGGGCAGACGGCGAGGCATGGCGACTCTCACCCCCGGCCGAAACCGCGGCGCGGCGCGGGAGCCTCGGCGGAATCGGTCGTCACGGAGTCGGACTCGACGTCGACGACGACCACCGTCACGTTGTCGCGACCGCCGTTGGCCAGCGACGCGGTGACGAGTTCGGCGGCGGCACGCTCGGCGGTGGGCGTGGTGGAGAGGTAGTGCCGGATGCCGAAGTCGGTGAGCTCTTTGGTGAGGCCGTCGGAGCAGATCAGGATGCGCTGCCCGGCGACCACGGGCAGGCTCAGGTAGTCGGGCACCGGCTTCTCGTGGAACCCGACGGCGCGCGTGATGACGTTGCTGTCGGGGTGGTGCTCGGCCTGATCGCGGGTGATGAGCCCGGCGTCGATCAGCTCTTGCACCACCGAGTGGTCGATCGTGAGCTGTCGCAGCTCGCCGTCGGCGAAGAGATAGACGCGCGAGTCGCCGATGTTGAACACGGTCCAGGCGAGATCGTCGTCGACCTCCGACAGCGCGACCCCGGTCACGGTGGTGCCGGTGCCGAGGGCGGACTCGTCGCCCACCCGGTCGATGTCGGTGAGCGCCTTCGACAGCGCCTCTTCGATGGTGGCCGGGGTGGTCACCGCGTCGGTGATCTCGCCGAGTCGCTCGACGACCGCCGCGCTGGCGATGTCGCCGGCGGAGTGGCCGCCCATGCCGTCGGCCACAGCGAACAGGGGAACGTCGGAGATCGCGCTGTCTTCGTTGACGGCGCGCCGATTGCCCTTGTCGGTGAGCGCAGCCCACGACAGAGTGACACGGCGGGGATGCGCGCCTTCGCGCGTCACGCTCACGCGCGCGCTCGTTCGACCGATCTGGGTCACGGTGACCAACTCCTGATAGCTATCCGGGAATCCTAAAGGGTGATCCCGGTGATTCCCCGCTCTCGCGCCACGATGTGGATAACGTTTCCGTCGCCAATTTCGACGATAGCCGACCCGGATGCCACGACCGAATCCCCCTGCCGCAACCGCACCGTCGGGCGGCCGTGCACACGCACGGTCGTGCCGTTCGTCGAGCGCAGATCGGTGACCACCACGGTGCGGCCGCTGCGCGCGATCTCGACGTGATTGGCCGAGACCTCATGGTCGGGAGAGGGCACGGCGATGAGCGTCTGGGGTTCGCTCGACACCGTGCGCCTCGGCTGCGGATTGCGGCCGATGACGACCGCACCCGTGAGTTCGAACGTGGGCTCGTCGCCGACCTTGAGCTCGAAATACGGCTGCGGTTCGGGTCGGATGTCGGCCTGAGGCGGGATGTCGGCGAGGTCGAGCGACCCGAGGGTCAGGTCGGCGGGAGCGAAGCCCGCCGCCGCGACCGTCTCGCCGCCGGCCGGGTCGGCGTCGCCCGCGAGGTCTCGGGCGGCCGGGTCGGCGTCGCCCGCAGGGTTTCCGGCGCTCGGGTCGGCGTCGCGCACAGAGCTCTCGGCGCTCGGGTCGGCGGAACTCTCGGCGGTGCGCGCCGTGGTTCTCCCGGCGGCCGTCTCGGCCGTCGGTTCCGCCGTCGTCTCCCCCGGACGGTGCGTGCTGCGCTCGTTCACCATGTCGGCGGCCGATGCGGCCCACAGCACCCGGGAGGCATGCGCGATGCCGCGATCGAGCCCGCGGGCATCGGCCGGCACCCGCACCGACGACTCCGGCACCGGGGGCAGGGCGCCGGTCGAGATACCGGTGACCGCCGGGAACTCGCCGAGCGCCCAGGGCTCCGCTCCACCCGAGCCGAAACGGCGCGAGCCGCCTACCGAGAGCAGGTCGACCGCGGCGACGCCCCGCGCGACCACCGTCGCCGTCCAATCGAGCGGCGGATGGGCGGGATCGACCTCGACGCCGTCACCCGGCTCGAACCGCACCACCGAGAATGACAGGTCGGGCGCGGTGCGGATGGGGATGCTGGACACGACCGGTTCGAGCGCGGCATCCGGAGCGTCGAGTGCTTTCCAGATCGCCTGCACGACGGCTTCGGAGGCGCGCGCGGAGATGGTGACCACGGTCGGCCACGCCGCCAGCACCGTCCACTCCCCGTCGGCGGGAACGAAACGCAGACTCCCCATGCCGTCACGGTACTACCCGTCGCCACTCCTCCCGGTGATCTCGGACAGCAGCCGACGCGCCTCACCGACGATTTCAGCATTCGAAACGTGACTTTGCTACGGATTCCCTTGCTGGCGCCGGGTTCACCTGCCAAGATCGAAGCATGAGCACGAAGCCACGCTCCCCCGCGCTCGACGAGACCTCCAAGGCGATCATCGAGCAGCTCCAAGACGACGGCCGGCGCTCCTATGCCGAGATCGGCAAGGCCGTGGGGCTCAGCGAGGCGGCCGTTCGCCAGCGGGTGCAGAAGCTCACCGAGTCGGGTGTGATGCAGATCGTGGCGGTGACCGATCCACTGCAGCTCGGCTTCTTCCGACAGGCGATGATCGGCCTCAAGGTGTCGGGAGACACACGCGTCGTGGCCGACGCCCTCGCCCGCATGCCGTCGGTCGACTACGTGGTGCTCACCGCGGGCACCTTCGACATCCTCGCCGAAGTCGTCTGCGAAGACGACGACGACCTCATCGCCCTGCTGAACTCCGAGATCCGGCAGCTCGAGGGCGTGCAGTCCACCGAAACATTCGTCTATTTGAAGCTGCACAAGCAGCTCTACAACTGGGGTACACGATGACAACCACCGAACAGCCCGTCTCCTCGTCAAGCGCCCGGGCATCACGGTCCGACGCCGATCTGCAGCGGATGGCGAAAGACCACCTGTGGATGCACTTCGCCCGCCAGTCGGTCATGGAAGACGGCGGCGGCGTTCCGATCATCGTCAAGGGCGAGGGTCATCACATCTGGGACTCCAAGGGCAAGAAGTACATCGACGGCCTGGCCGGCCTCTTCACGGTCAACGCCGGCCACGGCCGGCGCCGCCTGGCCGAGGTGGCGGCCAAGCAGGCCGAAGAGCTGGCGTTCTTTCCGATCTGGTCGTATGCGCATCCGTCGGCCATCGAACTCGCCGACCGGCTCGCCCACTACGCCCCGGGCGACCTCAACCGCGTGTTCTTCTCGACTGGCGGAGGCGAAGCCGTCGAGACCGCGTTCAAGCTCGCCAAGTACTACTGGAAACTGCAGGGCCGCCCCACGAAGCACAAGGTGATCTCGCGTGCCGTTGCCTATCACGGCACGCCCCAAGGCGCCTTGGCTATCACAGGCATTCCCGCCATGAAGGAGATGTTCGAGCCCGTCACCCCGGGAGGCTTCCGGGTGCCGAACACGAACTACTACCGCGCGAAGGAGGCCGGCTTCGAGGGCACCGTAGAGGCGTTCGGCCTGTGGGCCGCGAATCGCATCGAAGAGATGATCCAGTTCGAGGGCCCGGAGACGGTGGCCGCCGTCTTCCTCGAGCCGGTGCAGAACTCGGGCGGCTGCTTCCCTCCCCCTCCCGGCTACTTCCAGCGGGTGCGCGAGATCTGCGACAAGTACGACGTGCTGCTCGTGAGCGATGAGGTCATCTGCGCCTTCGGCCGCATCGGCAACTACTTCGCGTGCGACACCTACGGGTTCGAGCCCGACATGATCACCTGCGCGAAAGCGATGACGAGCGGATACTCCCCCATCGGCGCGACCATCGTGAACGAGAAGGTCTATGAGCCGTTCAAGCACGGCCAGACCGCGTTCTACCACGGCTACACCTTCGGCGGGCATCCGGTGTCGGCTGCCGTCGCCCTCGAGAACCTCGACATCTTCGAGGAGGAGCGCCTCAACGAACGGGTGCAGGAGAACTCGCCGATCTTCCGGCAGACCCTCGAGAAGCTGCACGACCTGCCGATCGTGGGCGACGTGCGCGGAGACGGCTACTTCTTCGGCATCGAGCTCGTGAAAGACAAGGCGACCCGTGAGACATTCGACGACGACGAGTCGGAGCGACTGCTGCGCGGATTCCTGTCGAAGGCCCTGTTCGACGCCGGTCTCTACTGCCGCGCCGACGACCGCGGCGACCCCGTGATTCAACTCTCGCCCCCGCTCACCATCGGGCCGAGCGAGTTCGACGAGATCGAGCAGATTCTGCGCAGCGTTCTGACGGAAGCGTGGACCCGGCTCTGAGCGACGACCGACTCCGGGGAATGGTCGACGGGCCTGCCGACGGGCGCTTCGGCGACGGGCGTTCCGGCGCCCGAGCCGACGGGCGCTCCGCGCATCGCGACGTGTCGTTCTGGTTCGACTCGCTCGCCGAATCGGGTCAAGACGCCCTTGCGCCGCGGGCCCCGCTCTCGGGCGACAGCTCGACCGGCGTGTGCATCGTCGGCGGCGGACTCACTGGATTGTGGACCGCGTACTACCTGAAGAAGGCCGACCCGTCGCTGCAGGTCACGATCGTCGAGAAGCACGTCGTGGGCTTCGGCGCCTCGGGCCGGAACGGCGGCTGGTGCTCGGCA
Source organism: Herbiconiux daphne (assembly GCF_024979295.1). Lineage (GTDB taxonomy): Bacteria > Actinomycetota > Actinomycetes > Actinomycetales > Microbacteriaceae > Herbiconiux > Herbiconiux daphnes. Next base: position 461,769 of record NZ_JANLCJ010000002.1, read on the forward strand.
CTCTTTCCTCGCTCGACCGATTCGCTGCGCCGGGAGTACGGCGACGACGCGGCCCGCGCCATGCGGGAGGCGATGATCGACACCGTCGACGAGGTCGGACGGGTGATCGACGCGGAGGGCATCGACTGCGACTTCGTCAAGGGCGGCACGATCGTGTTCGCGCGCGACACCGTGCAGCGCTCCGCCGCGATGACGGAGGTCGACGAGGCCCGGCGGTTCGGCGTGGATCGCCTCGAGCTCGTGACCTCGGGATCGCACGACGACCCCCGCTCGCGCGCTCTCGCCGCCACGTCGTCGCTCGCCGCCGCGTTCGACCCGGCGTGCGCACGGCTGCACCCGGGCAAGCTCGTGCGGCAGTTGGCGTCGGTGCTCGAGGCAATGGGCGTGGTGATCGCCGAGCAGACCGAGATCGTCGAGTGGGCACCGCATCGCGCCCTGTTCTCGGGTGCGGGTGGGGATGGTCTCGTGTCGTGCGACCAGCTGGTGCTGGCGACCGAGGCCTATGGCTCGCAGCTGCCGGGAGTCGGACGCCGCATCATGCCGCTGTATTCGCTGATGATCGCGACCGAGCCGCTGCCCGACGATCTGTGGGAGGAACTCGGCATCGAGCACGGCATGACGTTCAGCGATTACCGCCACCTGCTCATCTACGGCCAGCGCACTGCCGACAATCGGTTCGCGTTCGGCGGCCGCGGTGCCCGCTATCACTGGGGAAGCTCCATCAAGCCCGGTCACGACCGGGTCGCCAGGGTGTTCGACCACTTGCAGAGCGCCCTCGGCGACCTGTTCCCGGCCGCACGGAACGCGCGCTTCACCCACCGCTGGGGCGGACCGCTGGGCGTGGCACGCGACTGGCACCCGACGGCGAGCTTCAACCCGCGCACCGGAGTGGCGTTCGCCGGTGGTTACGTCGGCGACGGATTGAGCACCACGAACCTCGCCGGCCGTACCCTCGCGGTGCTGATCGGGGACGCGAGAGGCGTCGCGACCGATGTATCGGGCCCGACCAGCGACGCCCCGACCGCGCTGCGCCCGACCTCGCTGCACCCGACCTCGCTGCACCCGACCTCGCCGGGCCCGACCTCGGCCGCGACCCTTCGCACGCTGCCCTGGGTCAATCACCTGTCGCCCAAATGGGAGCCTGAGCCCCTGCGATTCCTGGGCGCCAACCTCGGCCTGGTGGGAACGGGCGCGGCCGACCTCGAAGAATCGGTCACCGGGCGCCGATCGATCGCCGCCCGGCTGCTGGGACCACTGACCGGTCACTGACTCGGCGAAGGCGGAGGCGCGGGCGGAGTCGCGACGTCTCTGCCCGTTCTCGGGCCACTGCCATGCCGACGGTCATCGGTGGATCGTGAGGGGTGAGCCCGGCGCCTCGCCGAGCCACTCCGGAACAAGGGCGTGGTCGATGACCTGCAGGAAGAGGCCGGCGAGCTCGTAGTCGGGATCGGCGCGAAGGCCCTCCTCGAAGTAGCGAGCAGCGACCGAACCCCGCCCGCGGGCCCACTCGAGCCAGCCGAGCATGGTGAGCGGAGGCGCCGCGATGGAGTCGGGCACGCACGACACGATGTGCCGCAGCAGACCGACCGCTCGGGCGAGGTCGGCCGGCGCCGGGGCCCGGGTTCCTTCGCCGAGGAAGGTGCTGAGCAGCCGATCCTCGGGCAGGTGTTCGGGTGCATCGGGGTGCGCCGCATGCTGAACCGACTCGTGGAGTGCCACGACACCGGCTTCGAGCCCCCACGCGCACATCATGAGCACGCAATCGCGCACGAGCTTGTGCCGCAGCGACCAGGCCAGCGACACCGTTCGGGCGTCGGACGGAGGACCGGCCGCCGGGTCGGCGCGCAAGGCGTCGTGCCACCGCAACAGCACGTCGACGACGTCGGCATCAGGATCGGCACGCCCCGGCCGATCGAGCACCGCGACGGAGGCCATGGCCCGGGAGCGACGGCGCTCCGAGAGCGGCACGATGGGCACGAACGGGCCGTGGTGCGGGTCGCCACCCCGGGTGACGTCGCCGGCGGGAGGCACGACGGCCGCGGGCAAGGGGTGCCACGCTTCGGGTCGCTCGGCGGCATCCGCCCACCGGCCTCGAATCACGAAGAACGCGCGGGGAACCTCGAAACCGGCGGCACTGAGGCGCGACCGCACCCGTTCGAGCACGGGACGCAAGGCTGCCGACGACGGAGGGCCGTCGTCGGGACCGTCGTCGGGACCTCCATAGAGCACGATCTCGGCCGCGGTGGCCGCTGTGACCCGGGCCACGACCCCGGTGATGGCGTGGGCGTAGTCGTCGCCCGCCGCTCCGCCCGGAGGGGGCAGGTCGACCCGCACGACAGCCGGCGGGCGCCGTCGTCGCCGGATGACGAGCACGAGCGAGTTCGATGGGCGGAGGCCAAGCACGGAATCGACTTCGCGCACGATCTCGGCGAGGCGATGGGTGGTCGGTGGACTGGTGGTGATGGTGGACATGACGACAGTGTCGTGACCGGCCGGGCGGAGCGGGGGCGGCCGAGCGGATCTGTGCAGAGAATCGACGCGCGCCTGAGCTGTGGAGAACCCGCGCTGTGGAGAACCGGAGCAGCGGAGAATCGGAGCAGCGGAGAACCGGAGCGATCCGACATCCGGTGCCGGGGCGAGCGAATCGCCGCGGAGACGACGACACCGCCGACCGGAGAACCGATCGGCGGTGTCAGACGTGGAGCTGCGGCCGAGGGCCGCGTCGGGGTTACGGCTGCAGAACGGCCTGGACCTCGATGGTGATGGTGACCTTGTCGCCGACCAGCACGCCGCCGGTCTCGAGGGCGGCGTTCCAGTTCACGCCGAACTCGTTGCGGTCGACCTCGGTGGTGGCGGTGAAGCCGGCCTTGTAGTTGCCGTAGGGGTCGGTGCCGAAGCCGCCGAACTCGAAGTCGAAGGTGACGGGCTTGGTGACGCCCTTGATCGTCAGATCGCCGTCGACCTTGTAGTCGCCGCCCTCGAGGCGCACGCCGGTCGACACGAAGGTGAGCTCGGGGTGGGTCGGGGCGTCGAAGAAGTCGTTGGTGGCCAGGTGGCCGTCGCGGTTCTTGTCGTTGGTGTTCACCGAAGCCACATCGGCCGAAGCGGTGACCTTGGTGTCGAGCGGGTTCTCACCGGTGACGAAGGTGGCGTCGAACTTCTCGAACTTGCCCTTCACCTTGCTGATGAGCATGTGGCGAACGCTGAAGGCGACCTCGGAGTGCGAGGGGTCGATGGTCCAGGTGCCTGCTTTGTAACCGGGGATCTCGATGGTGTCTGTCATTGTGTCTCTCTTCGTGAGTCGTGGGTCGTTCTCGAGGCGCGAAGGTGGCCCGTGTCAATGCAAATGCATTGACAGCCTCAATTATTCCCGGGTTCAGCACAGGAAATTCAGCGCAGGAAATTCAGCGCAAGATCTCCACCATCAGCACCCACGCGTTCAGGATGGCCACGATGAAGATGGCGACGAACCCGGATGCCACCACGTTGAGACCCGCCTCGGAGCCGAAAGCCACCATCACCCCGCCGATCAGCACCAGACCGATCGAGCCGATGCCGAGCACGGCGGTTCCGATCTTCGAGTTCAGACTTGCCCCCTCGGTGGTGGCGAACATGCGGCGCACCGAGTCGACCTCGAATCCGAGAGCCGCGGCCGAGAACGCGATGAGCTGAAGGCCGAGCAGCAGTGCCGGCTGATCGGGGATGAGCATCGTGGCGGCACCCACCAAGATCGCCGTGATCGACGCCACCGTCGCGCCGGCGCGGGCGGGTAGGCCGGAGCCGGCGATGATCTCTTTCAGGTTGACCGAGATCGCCACGATGATGAGGCCCGCGAGGGCGGCGGCCGCCCCGGCGGTGGCCACGGCGAAGTCGTGCCAGCCTTCCATGTCGAGCGGATGCATGGGCACATGGTATCGGGACGCGCGCGTCGCCTTTCAACAACTTTCACTCTCGTCACATACTCTGGAGGCCATGTGGAAGCTTTCGGCGCGCGGCTGGAGCGTGATGACGATCGTCGTCGCACTCGTCGCAGGATCGAGCGCGACGGCCGCTGCCCAGGGCGCGCCGGCGTCTCTCGTGCGTGACGACTACCCCACCTGGGACGAGGTGAACGCCGCTCTCAACAACGAGCAGGCCACCAAGAACGAGGTCGACCGCATCCAGACCGCTCTGCAGCAAGATGAGGCGAACGCCGCCGCCGCCGAGAACCTCAGCCTGCAGCGGGGCAGCGAATACCTCACCGCGAAGTACAACCTCGACGTCGCGACCACCTACGCCGACAACCTCACCACCCAGGCGTCGGCCGCCACCGCCGAGGCCCAGCGCGCGACCCTGCAGGTCGGCCAGCTGGTGGCGCAGCTCTACCGCTCGGGCGGCGACTCCACCCTCAACCTGATCCTCAACCAGAACGACTCCGACTCCCTGCTCTACCAGCTCGGCACGATGTCGAAGCTCACCGAGCAGACCGCCGGCATCCGCGACGCGGCGGTCGCGGCGCAGAACACCGCCGATCAACTCGCTCAGCAGGCCGAGGTCGCCCAGAACGAACGCAACGCGCTCGAGCAGGCGGCCGAGGAAGCCAAGCAGCAGGCCGAGGCAGCCGCGGCCGAAGCCCAGGACCAGGTCGCCGCGACATCCTCTCGTCGTGACCAGATGCAGGCGCAGCTGGCCGCTCTGCAGAAGGTCAGCGTCGACGTGGTGCAGAAGTTCCAGGAGGGCGAGGCCTACCGCGCGGCCGAAGAGGCGAAGCGCGCCGCCGCCGCGGCCGCGAGTGACGCGCCGGGCAGCAGCTGGGTTCCCGACGGTGGTGCGGTCGCCTCGCCGACGGAGGCGAAGGCGATCGCCGCGGGGCTGATGGGTTCCTACGGCTGGAGCGGCGGGCAGTACGACTGCCTGGTTCAACTCTGGATCGGCGAGTCGGGCTGGCGGGTGAACGCCTACAACGAGTCGAGCGGCGCCTACGGCATTCCGCAGTCGCTGCCCGCGTCGAAGATGGCATCGGTCGGCGCCGACTACGTCACCAACGCGCAGACCCAGATCATCTGGGGCATGAACTACATCGCTGGCCGCTACGGCACGCCCTGCAGCGCCCTCTCGACCTGGCAGGCGCGGTCGCCGCACTGGTACTAGGCCGGCGCGGGGCGGCTACCGGCGGCGGCGCTCGATGCCAGCGGTAGCGGTCAGTGCCAGCGGTGGTCCTGGATCGTCATGCGCGGCCCGTGGCGCGGCGGCCTGAAGCCGCTCGCCAGCACGAGCCGCACGATGCGCTGACGCTGGCCGGCCCAGGGTGCGAGCAGGTCGGCCAGCGCGTCGTCGTCGATCGCCTCGCCCACCAGGGCCCAGCCTATGGTGGCGGCGAGGTGGTAGTCGCCGAAGCTGACGGCGTCGGGATCGCCGTGCGACCGCTGCGAGGTCTCGGCGGCCGTCCACACGCCGACCCCCGTGACGGTGCGCAGCAGACGCTGCACCTCGGCGCCTCCGCGACCGATCGACGTAGTGCGTTCGAGCCCGCTCGCGACCGTCGCGGCCCCGATCACCGTCTTCGAGCGACGCGGATCCACGCCCGCCCGATGCCACTCCCACGACGGGATGCGCCGCCACTGCTCCGCGGTGAGCGGCACCCGCAATGCTGCCGGCACGGGGCCCGGCGGGCGCTCCCCGTGCTTGGTGACGAGCACCCGCCAGGCCCGGAAGGCCTCGGTCGACGTGACCTTCTGCTCGATGATGGCGGCGGCGAGCGAATCGAGCACCCGGGCCGTGCGGGTGAGCCGCAGCCCCGGGTTGCGATGCCTCGACGACTCGAGCAGCTCGAACGCGGTGAGGTCGAGATCGCTCCAGTCGTCGCCGTCTCCGAGCAGTTCAGGCACCGAGGCGAGAGCAGCGGATGCTCCGCTCCCCCACGCCCGGGCCCGCACCCGGCCGCGCGTGCCCGAGATGTGCAGGCTGGCCGCGCCCTCCGCGGTGCGCAGAGTCAGCCACACCCCGGTGCCCGCTTCGTCGAACCGCACGCACGGGTCACCGGGCCCGCGCCGCAGCGGGCCGAGGGTCGCGCGCCAGTCGACCGGCTCGCGCGGCTCGTAGACCAGCTCGAGGGGCGCCTCGGCCACGCTCTCGGCGCGGGCCGGCTCGCTGGTGATCGTCATCGACATGAAGACTACGTGAGGCGACGGACATCCGCGTCGCGCCACGAGCGGCACGAGCGGCATGCCGATGAGGCAGGAGGTGGTCGGCGGTACTTCGGCCGCGGCATCGCACCCGCGCGAGCCAAGCCCTCACACCCGCGCGAGCCCGGGTCATGCACGGGTCGAGCACACGCGGCGATCAGGCGCCCGGCAGCCCGTCCGGCGGCCCGCCCGGCAGCCCGTCCAGCAGCGTCAGCAGCCAGCCCGGCCCCCGCACCTCGGCGCCGAACTCCTCGACCCGTCGGGCGAGGGCGCGATCAGCGGTCACCACGATCGTCGTGGCCGGCGGCCCGGCCCTGACCAGGTCGACCACCGAGTCGACGATGGTGTCATCGCCCGACCCGGCAGCCCGCACCACGTCGAGCGCCGGAACGAGCGAGCCCGCCTCGGGCACGGGCACCGCGGCATCCCGCGCCTGCCCTTCGACCACCACCGTGAACGCGGGCCAGCTGCGGCCCGCCGCCGCACCGAACTCGCTCGAGGCGACTCCGGTCGCGTTCAGCCGGGAGATCCGCGCGAGCAGCGCCTCGTTGGCGCCACGGCGGTCTTTCCACCAGCCGTCGGGCCGGCTGCCGACCACGTTCGCCGCGTCGACCACCACCCGGATGCGCTCGTCGAGCCGCCCGCGAAGGAGGGGCCATGCCGACCCGAACCCCGGATGCAGCGGCAGCCCGTCGACCTCCTCCACCGGCACCCAGCGCAGCTCGAGACTCTCGGCGTCGCCGATGCTCGGCTCGAAGAAGCGCGTGGTGCGCGCCAGCACCGTGACATATGACCAGTAGCCGAGATCGAGGGTCGACGTCACCGCGATCTGCAACGCGTCGGCCGGCACTCCGGCCTCTTCGCCCGCCTCGCGGATGGCGCCCGCCACCGCCGTCTCACCCTCGTGCCGCGCGCCGCCCGGCAGCCCCCAGGTGCCACCGAAATGGCTCCATTCGGCCCGATGCTGCAGCAGGATGCCGGCACCCTCGTCGTGCACGAGCAGCCCCGCGGCACCGTAGCGCCCCCAGTAGCGGCGACCGTCGGGACCTTCGACCCACGCGTCTCCGCTGTCGCGCGGCGGGAGTCGGGGCGGCACCTCGGTCATGCTCCAACCCTCTCATGACCCGTCGCCCGCCGCCGGTGCGAGCGACCAAGATGGAAACATGCAGATCGCGATGCCACCGTTGACCCACCCGGTGCGGCAGCTCGGCAGCCGCCGCTTCGACTTCGACCGGCAGGCCGCGGTGATGGCCATCGTGAACCGCACACCCGACTCGTTCTTCGACCAGGGAGCGACCTTCGCGCTGGAGAGCGCGGTCGGCGCCGCTCTGGCCGCCGCCGCGGGCGGGGCCGACTGGGTCGACGTCGGCGGCGTGAAGTTCGCGCCGGGCCCGGAGGTCGAGGCGTCCGTCGAGCTCGACCGCGTGCTGCCGGTCGTCGAAGCGGTCGCGGCGGCGAGCGACGTCGTGATCTCGGTCGACACGTTCCGGGCCGAGGTGGCGGCCGCCTGCATCGCGGCGGGAGCCCACGTGGTCAACGACACCACGGGGCTGCGCGACCCCGAGATGGCGTCGGCGGTGGCGGCGTCCGGCGCCTCGCTCATCATCACGCACAGCCTCGCCGAGCCGCGGCAGCCCTACCCGAGCCCCCGCTACGACGACATCGCCACCGAGGTGCGCGCGGCCCTCGAAGAGCGGGTGCAGCGGGCGGTGGATGCCGGCATCCCTGAACAGCGACTGTTCATCGACCCCGGACACGACCTCAACAAGAACACCGTGCAGAGCCTCGAACTGACCCGCCGCATGGATGAGATCACGCGCATCGGCATTCCCACGCTCGCGGCGGTGTCGAACAAGGACTTCATCGGCGAGACCCTGGGAGTCGCGAAATCGGAGCGGCGCGAGGGCTCGATCGTGGCCGCGACCGTGTGCGTGATGCTCGGCGCGCGCGTGGTGCGCATGCACGACGTGCCGGCCGCGGTGGCATCGATGCGCATGCTGGAGGGCATCCTCGGATTCCGCGAGCCCGTGCAGGCGGAGCACAATGTCTAGAGCGAGCCGCGACCCGCGACGCCCGCGACCCGCCGAACGGAGCTGACGAGCGATGCCCGACGAGATCGAGATGCTCTACCCGACGACCGCGTCGGCAGCCGCAGCCGCACCGGCGGGCCTCACCGGCGACGATCTGCTCGCCCTCTACGCGCCCGCCGACCGCGGCACCCCGCACCTGCGGGTCAACTTCATCGAGAGCCTCGACGGCTCGGCGACGCTCGAAGGCCGGTCGGGAGGACTCGGCCGCCCCGCCGACAAACTCGTGTTCGACACCCTGCGCGGCGTGGCCGACGTCGTGCTGGTCGGGGCCGGCACCGCGCGGGCCGAGGGCTACGGCGCCCTGACCGTCGCACCGCGATTCGACGGATGGCGCCGGGATGCCGGCCTCTCACCCCAACCCGCGATGGCCCTCGTGAGCGGCCGCCTCGACTTCGACCCCACGAGCGACCTGTTCGCCAAGGCCGCGACGAAGCCGCTCGTGTTCACCGCGAGATCGGCGCCGCAGCAGGCCAGGGACCGGCTCTCGGATGTCGCCACCATCGTCGACGCGGGCGACACCGTCGTCGACGCGGCGGTCGTGGTGCACGAGCTCACCTCCCGCGGTCTCACCCAGGTGCTCTGCGAGGGCGGCCCGTCGTTCTTCGGCGACCTGATCGCGGCCGACCTCGTCGATGAGCTCTGCCTCAGCATGAGCCCCGTGCTCGAGGGCGGAAAGGGGTCGCGGGTGGCCACGGCTCGCGCGGCGGCATCCATGCCCCGTGGCCTGCGACTGGCGCACCTGCTGAAAAGCGGCAGCCTGCTGCTCACGCGGTGGGTGCGCGAGGAGCAGCCCGCCTAGAGCTGGTCGACCGCCGTCACCCGCAGAACGGCGACGCCGGCCTCGTTCGAGGCGGCGAGATCGATCTCGGCCGAGATGCCCCAGTCGTGGTCGCCGGCCGGGTCGTCGAAGATCTGACGTGCGCGCCAGACCTCGGTGCCCTCGTCGAGGATGAGCAGGGCGGCGCTGCGCGCGTGCGGGCCGATGCCGACCGAGTCGTGCACGTCGTAGTAGGCGTCCATCGCCTCGGCCCAGCGGTCGGCGCCGAATCCGGATGCCGCGTCGAGCTCGCCGAGCTCGTCCCACGCCTCCCGGGCGGCGAGCGTGACCCGGCGGAACAGCTCGTTGCGCACCAGGATGCGGAACGCCCGCGGGTTCGAGGTGAGCAGGCGCGGCGCGGGAGGCACGATCGCGTCGTCCTCCGCCTCGTGCGCGGCGGCGGCGGCCACCGCGTCGGGGTTGATCAGCGCCTCCCACTCGTCGAGCACGCTCGAGTCGGTCTGCCGCACGAGCTCGCCGAGCCACTCGATCAGGTCGAGCAGGTCGTCGTTCTTGAACTCGTCGGGAACCGTGGTGCGCAGGGTGCGGTAGGCGTCGGAGAGGTAGCGCAGCACGAGCCCTTCCGACCGCGCGAGCCGGTAGAACGCGATGTACTCGCCGAACGACATCGCCCGCTCGTACATGTCGCGGATGACCGACTTCGGCGAGATGTCGAAGTCGCCGATCCAGGGCTGCGAGGCGCGGTAAGTGTCGAAGGCCTCGCTCAAGAGGCCGAGCAGCGGCTTCGGGTAGGTGACGTCGTCGAGCAGGTCCATGCGCTGGTCGTAGTCGAGCCCCTCGGCCTTCATCGCCTGCACCGCCTCGCCGCGCGCCACGAACTGTTGCGCCGAGAGCACCGCCCGGGGGTCGTCGAGAATGGCCTCCGTCACCGACACGACGTCGAGGGCGAAGGTCGGCGAGTTCTCGTCGAGCAGGTCGTAGACCGCGAGGGCGAAGGGCGAGAGCGGCTGGTTGAGGGCGAAATTGGGCTGCAGATCGACGGTGAGCCGGATGACGGTGTCGCCGGTCGTGGCATCCGTCACCTGTTCGACCACCCCGGCCGTGCGCAGGGTGCGGTAGATGGCGAGGGCCTGGCGGATGAGGTCGCGCTGCCGCGGGCGGGGCTCGTGGTTGTCTTCGAGCAGCGAGCGCATGCTCGTGAAGACGTCGCCGCCGCGCGCGATGGTGTTGAGCACCATGGCGTGCGTCACGGTCATGTGCGACGTGAGGCGCTCAGGTTCGGCGGCGATGAGTTTCTCGAAACTCGGCTCGCCCCACGACACGAATCCCTCGGGCGCCTTCTTGCGGATGAACTTGCGGCGCTTCTTCGGGTCGTCGCCCATCTTCGCGAGCGCCTTGAGGTTCTCGGTCTCGTGCTCGGGCGCCTGCACCACCACGGTGCCGGCCGTGTCGTAGCCGGCGCGGCCCGCGCGACCGGCGATCTGGTGGAACTCGCGGGCGGTGAGCTGGCGCATCCGGGTGCCGTCGAACTTCGTCAGCGCCGAGAGCAGCACGGTGCGGATAGGCACGTTGATGCCGACGCCGAGGGTGTCGGTGCCGCAGATCACCTTGAGCAGGCCGCGTTGGGCGAGGCGCTCGACCAGGCGGCGGTACTTCGGCAGCATGCCCGCGTGGTGCACGCCGATGCCCATGCGGATGAGACGCGACAGGGTCTTGCCGAACGCCGTCGTGAACCGGAACGGGCCGATCAGCTCGGCGATCTCGTCGCGCTGCTCGCGACTGGCCACCCGGATGCTCGACAGGGCCTGGGCCCGCTCGACCGCCGCGAGCTGCGAGAAGTGCACGATGTAGACCGGTGCCTGGTTGGTCTGCAAGAGCTCTTCGACGGTCTCCTGAATCGGCGTGGTGGCGTAGTGGTAGGTGAGCGGGACCGGGCGGTCGACCCCCGTGATGACGGTGGTCTCGCGGCCGGTGCGGCGGGAGAGGTCGGTGGCGAGCCACTCGACGTCGCCGAGGGTCGCCGACATGAGGATGAACTGCGCGCCCGGGATGGACAGGATGGGCACCTGCCAGGCCCAGCCGCGGTCGGGCTCGGCGTAGAAGTGGAACTCGTCCATCACGATCTGGCCGACCTCGGTGTCGGGGCCGTGGCGCAGCGCGAGATTGGCGAGGATCTCGGCGGTCGCGCAGATGATGGGCGCGTCGGCGTTGACCGACGAGTCGCCCGTGACCATGCCCACGTTCTCGGCGCCGAAGATGCCGACGAGGTCGAAGAACTTCTCGGAGACGAGCGCCTTGATGGGCGCCGTGTAATAGGTGCGGATGCCCTGGGCCAGGGCGACCGCGTGCGCCCCGACGGCGACGAGCGACTTCCCGGTGCCGGTGGGGGTGGAGAGGATGACGTTCTCGCCCGACACGATGGCGACGATCGACTCGTCCTGCGCGGGGTAGAGCGGAGTGCCCCGATCGGCGGCCCACTCGGAGAACGCCTCGTAGGCGGCGTCCGGATCGAAAGGATGCGGCATCGCCGGGCGGGAGGGGAAGGCGGATGCGGGCACCCGCCCAGCCTAGGCGGTGGCGTGAGGTCGTTTCGGGCCGATTCGGGAGGACTCGGGAGGAGTCCGGGAGGACTCGGGAGGAGGAGAAGCGAAGCAGGACCCCAGGCGGGGTGCTTCCCTTCTCCTCCTCCCGAAATGGCGATCGGCCGGATGTGCGAGGCTGTGGGCATGGTTTCGGAAGGCTCGGTGCGCGTCGACAGCTGGCTGTGGGCAGTGCGGGTCTACAAGACGCGCTCGCTCGCCACTGCCGCGTGCCGGGCCGGGCACGTGCGCCTCAACGGCGAGCGGGTCAAGGCGGCCCAGAACGTGCGCGTGGGCGACGAGGTGCGGGCGCGCATCAGCGGGTTCGACCGCATCCTGAAGGTGAGCCGGCTGGCCGTGAAGCGCGGATCGGCGACGGCCGCGGCGGAGTGCTTCATCGACCTCACTCCCCCGCCACCGCCCCGCGATTCGGTCGCCTTCGTGCCCGTGCGCGATCGCGGAACCGGGCGCCCGACCAAACGCGACCGCCGCGAGATGGAACGGCTGCGGGGTGTCAGGGACGACTACTAACCTTGGTTACGACCCCCGCGACGACGAGCGGTGGGTACCCCGAACCGCGAGGCCAGTAGGAGCATCATGTCTGACGCCACCACGACCGAATACCAGCTCACCGGGCGCGACAGAACCGCGCTGAGCTTCGTCAACGCGTCGCTGAAGATCGGCACCCCCGAGTTCCGCGAGCGCTACGAGACCATCGTCGACGAGCTCTACCGGCACCACTTCGTCGACCCGACGGCGCACCCGGCCTACGAGCCGCCCGTCGTCGTGCCGGTCGAGGAGGTCGAGGGTGAGAGCGATCCGCTCGAGATCATCCGGTCGCAGCTCGGGCTCGTGATCGACGACCGTCGGGTGCGCGACAACGCGCGAACGGATGCCGAGCGTCGCCTCGCCGAGACCTCCGCCCAGCTCGCCGACATGACCGCTCGCTACGAAGACACCCAGGCCCGCCTCGACGAGACCACCGCCGCGCTGCGCCAGCGCGAGTCGGAGCTGGCTGAGCTGCAGCAGCGCCTGGCCGCCGACACGGCCGCGCTGCAGGCGCAGCTCGCCGACGAGACCGGCCGACTTCGGGCGCAGCTGACCGACGAGACGGGCCGGCTGCAGGCCGAGCTGGCCGCGACGACCGCCCGGCTGACCGACGAGCAGCAGTCGGCGGCGGCGGGCTACGAGACCCAGATCGTGGGCCTGCAGACCGCCCACGCGGCCCAGCTCGACGAGGTGCGCTCGGCGCACACCGCGCAGATCGAGCAGCTGACCGTCGCCCACGCGGGCCAGGTGGAGCAGTTCACCGGTGCCTACACGGTGCAGATCGACGAGCTGCGGGCCGCCCACGCCGCCCAGGTCGAGCAGCTCACCTCGGCGCACGCCGCTGAGACCGAGCAGTTGCGGGCCGGGCACGCGTCGGAGTCCGACGAGCTGCGCGCGCACGACGAGACCCTTCGGGCCGAGCATGCCGCCGAGCTCGAGCAGCTGCGCGCGGAGCACGAGGCGTCGACCGCGCACCTGCAGGCCGAGCAGGCCGCCGCGAACGACCAGGTCGCCGCGGCGCACGAAGCCGAGATCGAGCAGCTCCGGGCCGCGCACGCGGCCGAGATCGAGTCGGTGCGGGCCGAGCACGAGTCGGCGCTCGAGCGGGTGACGGCAACGAATGATTCCGAGCTCGATCGTCTGCGCGAGCAGAACGAGGCGACGGATGCCGCGGCTCTCGCCGCGGGCGGCGCGGCGGTCGCGGCCTCGGCCACGGTGGCGGCGCCCTCGCCGTTCGCGGAGACGGTGGGATCGGACGAGTCCTTCTCCGAGGCACCGGGCCGCTCCTCGGCTACCAGCGACGCCGCGGATCAGGCGGCGGCGCTCGACGCCGCGCGCGCTCGCGTGGCCGATCTCGAGATCGAACTCCGCGAGGCGCGCACCGAGATCGGCATCCTCGCCGACGAGCGCGACCGCGCGCTGTCCGACGCAGCGATCTCGCTCGAAGACCGCGAGCATCTGAGCGACTCGCTCATGGCGCTCCAGTCTGAGCGCGCGACGGTCGCCGTCACCCTCGAGACCGAGTTGCGCGACGCGCGGGCGTTGCTCACCGAGATCGAGGACATCGCCACCGGCCAGCTCTGCGCCGAAGACGAGACCAACGAATACGCCATCGGCGCCAACGACGCCGCCGTCCTCGTGCTCAACGCGATCGCGGGCGAGTAGCCACCTCCCCCTCCCCCTCTCGTTGAGTTGCGCCGAAGTGCCCATCCCCGCTCCGCGGGTGGGCACTTCGGCGCAACTCGTGGGGCTAGGAACGCAGGGGGTTCGCGAGCTCGTCGCGGGGCATCCTGGCGGCCAGGATCGCGATGATCGCCAGCGGAATCGGCACGATCCCCGCCACGAGGAACACGGGCGCGATGCCGACCGCCTCACCCACCGGGCCCGCGATGGCCATCGAGATGGGCATGAAGGCGAGCGACACGAAGAAGTCGAGACTCGAGACGCGGCCCAGCATCTCGGGCGGCACCCGGCGCTGCAGCAGGGTGCCCCAGATGACGGTCGCGGCCGAGAAGGTGAAGCCCACCACGAACAGGGCGATCACCATCGCCCAGAGTTGTGAGGTGAGTCCGATCACCGCGAGCGGCGCGCTGCCGGCACCCCACAGCAGCAGCATCACGGTGAGGTAGCGGCGCGGCAGCGGGAACGACGCGACCAGGATCGACCCGGCCGCTCCCCCTATGCCGAACGCCGCGAGCGCCACGGCGAACGCGCCCGCGCCGCCACCGGTCTGGTCGCGCACGGCGAACGGCAGCAGAACCTCGATCGGCCCCATGATGACGAGGATCAGCAAGCTCGCGAACAGCAGCGTTCCGAGCAGCCACGGGGTGCGCCCCATGTAGCGGAACCCGTCGCGCAGGTCGACGAAGACACCGCGAACCGGATGCTGCGACGGCACCACCTCGCGCCGCAACGCCATCGGGCGCAGGAAGGCCACGCCCGCGACCGCGAGCAACTGCTACCCGGCGACCACCGCGAACGCGGCGCCGGGCGAGAACACCGCGATCACCCCGCTCGCCACCGCGGGCCCGGCCGCCTGCATCACGGCAGGGCGCAGCACTCCCTCGACCCCGTTGGCCGCGAGCAGGTCGTCGGCCGGCAGCACCGACGGCAGCATCGCCGAGTAGGCCGGATAGAAGAAGCCGCTCGCGAGGCCGAGCACAAGCGCCACCAGTGTGAGGTGCCAGAGCGCGAGGGTTCCGGTGAGGGCGAGCACCGCCGCCGTGGCGATGACCACGGTCTTCGTCGACTCGACCACGACCAAGATGCTGCGTTGCGGCACGCGATCGGCGATGACCCCGCCGAACAGCACCGCCGCGATGAGGCCCACGCTCGACGCCGTCGCGACCAGCGAGAGGTCGGCCGGGCCCCCGCCCGACTCGATCACCTGCCACACGATGGCGACCAGCCAGACTCCCTCCCCGAAAAGGGATAACGTGAGAGCGACGATGAGAACCCGATACTGGCGCACCAGGAACGGCCGCAGTGCCCGTGGCGCCGTCATGCGCCCCTCCTCCCCGGTCGGCGGTCGACCCGCTCCCTCGATGCGGCCGCTCTCGGCCCCATCGCCCATGTGTACACTGTCCACAACAGCAACCCGTCAACCCTGCCAGGCGTCTGGAGCCCGTGTCCAGTCGCCCCTCGTTCAGTCAGAAGGCCTTCATGAGTGACGATCTTGAAGTTCATGGTCGCACCACCTACCGACACGGCGACCTGCGCGGCGCGCTTCTCGCGGCCGGCGTCGAGATGGCCCGCGAGGGCGGGCCCGCCGCGGTGGTGCTCCGAGAAGCGACCCGCCGGGCGGGAGTGTCGCCCAACGCGGCCTACCGCCACTTCGCCGATCGCGACGCGTTGCTGCAGGCGGTGTCGGATGCCTGCCTCGGGCTGGTCGCCGACCGCATCGAAACCGAACTCGACGCCCATCCCGCCACCGGCGATACCGTCGCCGATGCACGCATGCAGCTTCGCGCCGTCGGACTCGGCTACATCGCCTTCGCGCGTGAAGAACCGGGACTGTTCCGCACCGCCTTCTCGGTGCCCGACAACCTTCAGAGCGCTGCCGAACCGCGCAAGGCCGGCATCCGGGGACGCACCCCGTTCCAGCTCGTCGGAAGCGCGCTAGACGCCCTGGTCGCCGCCGGGGTTCTTCCGCCCGAACGCCGCCAGAACGCGGAGTTCCTCGCGTGGGCCGCGGTGCACGGGCTCGGCATGCTCGTGATCGACGGCCCCCTCCGCGGCCTCGACGACCACATGATCGCCTTCGCGACCGACCGCCTGCTCGACATGGTCGACCGGGGGCTGTGAGAGACGTTCTGGCTGCCGCCGCGGGTGTGGTGGCTGCCGCCGCGGGTGTGCTAGCTGCCGCCGCGGCCGTGTTAGCTGCCGCCGCGGCCGTGCTTCGCGCGGCTGCGGCGGGGCGCGCCGCCGCCTCTGCGGCGCGCCGGAACATGTGAGCGCGCGGTCGCTGCGCGGCCACGCGCTCACCCTGGGTCGTCTAGGAGCGCCCAGCAGCTCGCGCCCCCGCACCCAAGCACTCCCAAGAAGTCACTTTCCGTTGCTCCCGGGTCACATTTGCAACAGATGGTGACTTCTCGCGCGCGGGGTGCGGTGGTGGGTGGGATGGTGCCACAACTCCACCTCCGCCGAGAAGTCACTTTTGGGTGGTTGGAGGGGGCAGTTGCAACGAAAAGTGACTTCTCGCGGAAAGGGCGCGGTGCTCCGGGGCGGGGGCGGCACGGCAGCGCACGCAACGGGCCCTACCCGACGACCCAGGCTGAGCGCGTGGCCGCGCCAGCGACCGCGCGCTCAGGTGCCGCGGCGCGCCGCAGAAGCGGCGGCGCGCCCCGTGGACGCCGCGCGCAGCACGGCGCCCACGGCAGCCAGCAGCCCAGCCAGCCCCACCACTCCTCGATACACTCGAACCATGCCCGACCGCGAAGTCGACCACTCCCTCCCGGGGGCTGACGAGCGGATCGTCGCTGCCACACTCCAGCTGCTGCGCGACCGGGGTCCGGCGGGGGTGAACGTCGAGGCGGTGGCCGCGGCATCCGGAGTCGCGAAGACCACGATCTACCGCCGCTACGAAGACCGCGAAGCCCTGCTGGTGGCCGCCATCGACGCCGCCACCACCGAGGTCACCCTGCCGACGGGGCTGTCGACCTACGACACCCTGCACTGGCTGCTCGGGCAGGCGCGCGTGCGCGTGCAGGACATCGTGGGCCGCGGCACGGTCGCCGCCATCCTGATCGACGACGACGCGCCGTTCACCGATCAGCTGCGCGACATGATCCGCATGCGCAGCCACCAGCTCGTGGCCTTTCTCGACGAGGCGGTCGCCCGCGGCGACCTGCGCGCCGGACTCGACGTGAAGCTCGTCGTGAGCGTGCTGCTCGGGTCGGCGGTGGGTCACGTCATCCGCGGCGGCGAACCCGACGAGGAGTGGGCCGACCGCCTGCTCACCCTGCTCTGGCCGGCTCTGACTCCGGATGCCGCCGACGCACCCACCCCGCCGGCACCCGCCTGAGCCGACGACGGTGTTCACGCGCGCGAGCGCGCGGCCCCGCGCCCCTAGTGCTCGGCGGGCGCCGGCACCGCGCGCTTGGCGTCGGTGGACTCCACGAGCAGCTCCACGTCGGCCTTGCCCAACTGCACCGGACCGAGCACCTTGCCCGGGTTGAACAGGTGCTGCGGGTCGGCCGAGTCGAACAGGCCCTGGATGAGGGCGACGCCGCCGGCCGAGATGTCCTGCTCCATCCACGGGGCGTGCTCGACGCCCACGCCGTGGTGGTGCGACAGGGTGCCGCCGGCATCCTGGAACGCCTGCTGGATGGAGTATTTGACCACCTCGTACTGCGCGATCGGGTCGTCACCGTGCACGAACGCGAACGTGAAGTAGAGGCATGCGCCCGAGTGGTAGGAGTGCGAGAGGTGGCACATGATCCAGCCGTGCACCCCGAGCGCGTCGTAGGCCCGCTGCGCCGCGGCGACGGTGGTGTCGTAGACCTCCTGCAGGCGCGACCAGGGCGCCGCGGTCTCCGACACGTCGGCTGCCGCTCCGCGGTCGAGCAGGAAGTCGCGCAGGTAGGGCGTGTCGAACTTCTTCTGGTCGTAGAGCGCGCCGGGGCCCTTGCCGACGCCGATGCCGCCGTGCTTCTTCACGATCGCGCCCACGAGCTTCTTCTCGTAGGACACGTGCGACGCCGCACCCTCGTAGCCTATGAACGACAGGCACATGTCGTCGAGCACCCAGCCGCGGCGCTTCAGCACCGACATCAGCACGCTCTGCGCCGCGCCCGTGACGCCCTTCGACGCCTTGCGGGTGGCGAGTGAGAAGCCGCTCTCGCGGGCATCCGACACCCTAGTGACCGACGGCGACGCGTCGGACTCCGAGATCTCGTGCATGGCCGCGAGCCCGGCCTTCCAGTTCGGGAAGAAGTAGGCCTGCACCTCGCGCACCTCGGGGGTGCGGTGCACCTGCACCGTGACCTCGGTGATGACGCCGAGGCGCCCCTCCGAGCCGATGATCATCTCGCGCACCGACGGGCCGGTCGACGTGGACGGCAGGGGTCGCAGCTCGACGACGGTGCCGGGGCGAACCATCCGGAGCCCGCGCGCGATGTCGGCGATGTCGCCGTACTTGTCGCTCTGCATGCCCGAGGAGCGGGTGGCGACCCAGCCGCCGAGCGTGGAGTGGGTGAAGCTGTCGGGGAAGTGACCGAGCGTCCAGCCCTTCGCACCCAGCTGCTCCTCGATGTCGGGGCCCTGGGCGCCGGCCTGGATGCGGGCGAGGCCTGATCCCTCATCGATCTCGAGCACCTGGTTGAGCCGGCCGAGGTCGAGCGACACGATGGTGCGCTGCTCGTCGGGCAACGGCTCGAGGCTGCCGGCGATGTTGCTGCCGCCGCCGAACGGGATGATGACGGCGCCTTGGGAGACCGCCGCGTCGACGATCTGCTGCACGTCCCACTCGTCGGCCGGGTAGACCACGATGTCGGGAACGCGCGCGATCTCGTTGCGGCGGATGCGCAGCAGGTCGCGGATCGACTTGCCGTAGGTGTGCACCACGCGCACCTCGTCGGAGGTGTGCGCGTTGTCCTCGCCCACGATGGCGACGAGCTCGGCCTCGAACGACGGCGAGAGCCGCGGCGGCGCCACGGTCAGCTGGTCGAACGAGAGCGGGGGCACGGGCGGCGTGCGCACGTCGAGGGCGACCGCCTTCTGCACGAACGGCACGAAGTCGGGCTTGTCTTCGAAGTGGAAGCCCACACCCTCGACTCCCCAGCCCCACCACTTCATGTGCTTGACGTCGGTCATGCGGCTCCCTTCGAGATGTTCCTGTTCGACGACTTCGTCGTGGCGACCGGCAGAGCCGGGATGTCATCGGTGGCGGCGGCACTGGAGTGCAGGCGCCGCACCTCCCGCTGGATGCGGGCGGAGAACTGGTCGGGCGTCTCGCCCGGCAGGCTGAGCATGGGCTCGCCGAAGATCACGGCCACGGGCGGGCGACCCGGGATGGGCCAGTTGCGCCCTCGCGGCATGGCGAGCGACGCCCCCACGAGCGCGACCGGAACGCACGGCACGTCGCACGAGATCGACAGCGCCGCGGCACCGGCCTTGAACTCTGCCATGGCACCCGTCTTCGATCGCGTGCCCTCCGGGAACACCAGCAACGGCACCCCCCGGCCGAGCAGTTTCTTCGACACGCCCTGACGGGCGGCGGTGCCGGTGCGGTCGATCGGGAACGCGTTGAAGAAGAGGGCGGTGAGGATGCGCCGCCACCAGATGTCGAAGAAGTAGTCGGCCGCGGCACCGGCGGCGAGGTAACGCCCGAGCCGGCGCGGCAGTGCGCACATGATGAGCGGCGCGTCGAGATGGCTCGAGTGGTTGGCGACGGCGATGAACGCGCCGTGCACGCCCTTGACCGCCTCGTGGCCGCGCACGCTCACACGGGTGATCGACCAGACCACCGGTTTCAGCAGCATCCGCTGGGCGACGAATCGCATGCCCGCCATCACGCCCGAGGTGAAGCGGTCTTTGGGCGCACGGATCAGGTGTGGATGCTTGTCGGTCATCGAGTCGCCTTCTGCTCTCCGGCGGTCGCCGCCCCCGTCTCGACGGGCTTGTTGCGGCTCGACGAGATGCGGCCCGACACCCAGCGCACGACGCGTCGCGGCAGGTGGTGGGTGAAGAAGATGAGCACCTTGAACCGCGCCGACGGCACCGAGAGCACCTTGCCGCGGGCGACATCCCTGAGGCACTCCTCGACCAGGTCGTCGGCATCGAGCCAGAGCACGTTCGGGATGGACTTCGTGCGGATGCCGGCGCGATCGTGGAACTCGGTGCGCACCCAGCCGGGCAGCACGGCACTGACCTGCACGTTCGTGGAGCGCAGCTCGACGGCGAGCGACTCGGTGTAGGCCGTCGTCCAGGCCTTCACGGCCGAGTAGTTGCCCGTGGCGATGGTTCCCGCCACGCTCGAGACGTTGAGGATGGTGCCCTTGTGGCGCGCCTTCATGGCCCGCCCGGCCGCCGCGCCGAGCAGGAGGACGGCGACGCACATGACGGCGATCGCGTTCTCCTGCAGCGACGTGTCTTCGTCGATGAGGGAACCGTGGATGCCGAAACCGGCGTTGTTGACGAGGAAGTCGATCGGCTCGTCGGTCGACGAGAGCCGCTCGGCGACGCGCTCGACGTCGGCGCGCACGGCGAGGTCGGCCGAGATGGTCTCGACCCGCGCGGCGCCGTCGCGACCGAGTTCGTCGGCCATCGCGCGGAGCCGGGATTCGTCGCGCGCCACCAGCACGAGGTCGTACCCGCGCAGGGAGAGCGCACGAGCGAATGCGGCACCGATACCGGATGTGCCACCGGTCACCAGAGCCGTCGCCATGATGCTTAGGATACGCTACGGAGTGCGTAGCGTCAGACGTGCGCACCCACACCACACCTCACGTCCACCGCCAGCGCGAAGGGATTCCGTTGACCGGAGAACACACGATGGCAATCGAAGATCGATCTCCCGACCGGTTCAGTGTGCGTGAATTCGCCCGCACGGCCGTCGGCAGCCACCGATCGGAGATCGATCTCGCCGCGTTCGCCGAGCATCCGCTCGACCCGGGCACCGTGCGCCTGCTCGCTTATCTGCGCGAGCTCGAGCGCTCGACCATGACCTACCTGCGCAACGTGCTCGTGACCCCCACCCACAAAGACGCCCGGGTCACCGCCTTCCTCACCACCTGGGCGTTCGAGAAGTACTGGATCGCCGACGCCTTCGAGGTGATCGTGAAAGCCCACGGCTATGACCCGACCGGCATCCAGGATCTCTCCCGCTTCCGCACCATCGCGCTCGAGATCGCCGAACGCGCGACCCCGATCGTCGAATCGTTCCGCGCCAACTCGATCGGCCCCGACATCGTGGGCGTGCACCTCGCCTCGGTGACGGTCGACGAGTGGATCACCGAAGCGGCCTACACGCGACTCGCCCAGCTCGACCCGCACCCCGAGCTCGTGTCGCTGCTCGAGCGCGTGCTCGAGGTGAAGAAGCGGCACCGCTCGTTCGTCGAGCCCGAGACCATCGGGCGCCTCGCCGACTCGCCGCGGGCCCAGGGCCTCGCCCGGCGCAGCCTGCCGAAGACCTCGTGGCCGATCGGCGCGGCGAGTCTGGCGAAGAGCGAGACGGCCGACTTCTATGCGTCGCTGCTCGACGGCCGGCTCGCCGAGACGATCGATGCGCAGGTGCGCGCTCTTCCGGGCCTCGCCTCGTTGCACCTCGTGCGCGACGCCCGCGGTTCGGCGCTGAACGGCACCTCGGGCACCCGCGCACGCGCCTGGGGCCGCCGGGTCGGCCGCGCGGTGGCCGGCCTGACCCATAGACTCGCTGCCTCCCCCCGCGACACGAACTCGCGCGACACGACCCCCACGAACCCTCACGACACGAAAGGCGGAACGAACGGATGACCGACTCCACCCCGATCGACCCGGCGACGCCTCCTGCCGACGCGGAGTTCTCGCTCGGCTCCTCGCACGTGCTGCTCACCGGAGCCACAGGCTTCGTCGGGCAGGCGGTGCTCGAACGACTGCTCTCGTCGCATCCCGACACCCGCATCTCGCTGCTCATCCGCCCCAAGTCGAGCGCGAGCGGTGAATCGCGACTGACCACGCTGCTGAAGAAGCCCGTGTTCAAGGCATGGCGCGAGAGCGTCGGCGACGACGAGGTCGCGCGGGCCCTGCGCGAGCGCATCTCGGTGGTGCAGGGTGACCTCGCGAACCCGGGCGAGCTTCCCGGTGACATCGACGTCGTGATCCACGGCGCCTCGACGGTGTCGTTCGACCCGCCGATCGACGAGGCCTTCCAGACCAACGTCGACGGCGCGACCGGCATCTACGGCGCGCTGCTGGCCTCGGGCAGCGACCCGCACGTCGTGCACGTCTCCACCGCCTACGTGGGCGGCATGCGCAAGGGCGTCTCGCTCGAGGCGCCGCTCGAGCACGACATCGACTGGCGGGCCGAGAACTACGCGGCGCGCTCGGCGCGCCGCCGGGTCGAGATGGCCTCGCGCCAGCCCGAGGTGCTGCGGCCGATCCTCGCCTCCTCGCGCGCCAAGCTCGGCAAGGTGGGCCCGCAGGCGGTGGCTCAGGATGCCGAGGCCGCACGCATCGAGTGGGTCAACGCCCGCCTGGTCGACTACGGCCGCATCCGCGCCGAGTCGCTCGGCTGGACCGACGTCTACACGCTCACCAAGGCCTTCGCCGAGCGCGCCGCCGAAGAGCTGTGGGGCACCGCCGGGCACCGCCTGTCGATCGTGCGCCCCTCGATCATCGAGAGCGCCCTGCGGCATCCGTTCCCCGGCTGGCTCGACGGCTTCAAGGTGGCCGACCCCCTGATCATGGCCTACGGCCGCGGGCAGCTGCCCGAGTTCCCGGGCGTGCCCGACTCCATCCTCGACGTCATCCCGGTCGATTTCGTGGTGAACGCGATCCTCGCCGCCGCCGTAACCCCGGCGCCGGTCGACGAGCCGAAGTACTACCAGATCGTGTCGGGCGCCCGCAATCCGCTGCCGTTCCACCGCATGTACGAGAACGTCAAGGAGTTCTTCACCACCAACCCCATGCCGCACGAAGACGGTCCGATCCAGGTGCCGTCGTGGCGGTTCCCGGGCGGCCGGTCGCTCGAGCGCACCCTGCGCACGCAGGAGCGCATCGCGGCATCCGCCGACAACGCCGTGGCCCGGCTGCCCTCCACGAAGCGCACCCGGCAGTGGACCCACTCGCTGCACCAGCGTCAGCGGGGGCTCGAGCAGCTGCGCTACTTCACCGAGCTCTACCGGGCCTACGTGCAGACCGAGCTCATCTTCGACGACCGCAACGCGCACGCGCTCAACCAGACGATCCCGGCCGATCTCGTGGCCGATCGCGGCTTCGACGTCGTGGAGATCGACTGGAACGACTACTTCCAGAACATCCACTTCCCCTCGATCACAGGCCTCACCAAGGCCTACGCGAACCGACCGGCCGGCCGCGCCCGCGCGAAACGGGCCCTCCCGGTGCGCAGCGACGTGCTCGCCGTGTTCGACTTCGAGGGCACGGTCGTGGAGTCGAACCTGGTCGAGCAGTACCTCTGGGTGCGGCTCGGCCTCATTCCGAAGGCCCAGTGGCCGCAGGAGTTCGCGAGCCTGATGCTCTCGGTGCCGAAATACCTGCGGGCCGAGCACCGCGACCGGGGCGAGTTCATCCGCACGCTGATGCGCCGCTACAAGGGCATCCGGGTCAGCGACCTGCAGCAGCTCGTGCAGGGCCGGTTCGGCGCCGCGATGCTGTCGCGGGCGATTCCGGATGCGCTCGACCGCGTCGCGCAGCACCGCGCGGCCGGTCACCGCACCGTGCTGGTCACCGGCGCCATCCGCCCGGCCGCCGAGCCGTTCGCGGCGTTCTTCGACGAGGTCGTGGCCGGCGAGATGCACGCCTCGAAGGGCGTGATGACGGGCTACCTCGCCACTCCCCCGCTGGTCGACGAGGCGCGCGCGGCGTGGCTGCGTGAATACGCGGCCCAGCACGGCGCGAACCTCACGCAGTCCTACGGTTACGGCGACAGCCTCGCGGATGTCGCCTGGCTCGGCTTGCTGGGAAACGCCACCGTGGTCAACCCCGACACCGAACTGTATCGGCACGCGCAACGAACCAAGTGGACGGTGGAGGACTGGACCAGACGTTCATCCGAACGTTCAGTCGCACCCGCTAATCTGAGCCTGCTGCCCGACCCCGCGACGAAGGCGACGGCATCCGCACCCGAGGAAGGAGACCGGTCGAACGGCTGAGCCGACACGACCGACATTCCCATGGCATTCGACATCGACAAGTACACCGAGACCTCGACGAAGGTCGCCTGGCAAGATCTCGACTTCTCCGACTTCCGCGAGCACCCGCTGCCCGAGGGCACCCTGCGGAGCCTGCGCTACATGTGCGACATCGAATACCACACCGTCTGCTACCTGCGGGACATGCTCGTGACACCCTCGCACAAAGACGAAGACGTCACCGCCTTCATGACCATGTGGAACCGCGAGGAGTTCTGGCACGGCGAGGCCCTCGCGGCCGTGCTGGCCGAGCACGACGTGATCGTCGACTTCGACGAGCTCAAGGCCACCCGCCTGAAGCTCGGCTGGAAGGACCGCCTCGATCCGGTGAAGCAGTCGCTGCTCGGCAACATCGTGGGCTCGGGCTTCATCGCCGTGCACATGATCTGGGGCGCGGCGAACGAGTGGTCGGCGGTCGCCGCCTACAACCGCCTGGCCGACCTCGAGGCGCATCCCGTGCTCGCCGAACTGCTGCGGCGCATCGCCAAGCAGGAGGCCCGGCACGTGGCGTTCTATGCCACCCAGGCCCGTGAGCGTCTGGCGAAGAGCAAGAAGGCGCAGGTGCTCGCGCGCTTCGCCCTGAAGAACTTCTGGGGCCCGGTGGGCTCGGGCGTGATGACGGATGCCGAGGTCAAGCACGTGATGGGCCACCTCATGGGCGGGCCCGACGGCCGCCGCGAGGCCGCCAAGATCGACGCCCACATCGCGCGCATGCCCGGCCTCGACGGCCTCACCATCGTGCAGGACGCCCTCGACGCCCGGGGCATCGCGGCCTGACCCCGCCCGGGCACCCTCCCGACCCCCGCCGAGTGGGCACTTTCGGCGCCAACGGCGACGCCGTGGCGCCGAAAGTGCCCACTCGCGAGGGTGACGGTGAGGGTGCGAGGGCGCTAGCGGGAGGGCGCCGCGCTAGCGGTTGAGCGGGGTCATGTCGGCGTAGCGGTCGCCGGCCGCCGGGGCGATTGCTCCGAGCCGGTCGCGCTGCTCGGGCGTCAGCACGACATCCGCCGCCGCCGCGTTCTCCTCGATGCGCGAGACGCGCTTCGTGCCCGGGATCGGCGCGATGTCGTCTCCCTGGGCGAGCAGCCAGGCGAGCGCGACCTGTGCCGGGGTGGCGCCGACCTCCGTCGCCACGGCATCGACGACCTCGACGATGCGGATGTTCGCGGCCAGGTTCTCGCCCTCGAACCGCGGGTTGTTGCGCCGGAAATCGCTCTCGTCGAGCTGGTCGAGCGACCGGATGTCGCCGGTGAGGAATCCCCGGCCGAGCGGCGAGTAGGCCACGAAACCGATGCCGAGTTCGCGCACGGTCGGCAGGATCTCGGCCTCGGGGTCGCGGGTCCAGAGCGAGTACTCGGTCTGCAGCGCCGTCACCGGGCGCACCGCGTGGGCGCGGCGGATGGTCTCGGGCGCCGCCTCGGAGAGGCCGTAGTGCCGGATCTTGCCCTCGTCGATGAGCTCGCCGAGCGCGCCGGCGGTCTCTTCGATCGGGGTCGACGGGTCCATGCGGTGCTGGTAGTAGAGGTCGATGTAGTCGGTGCCGAGACGGCGGAGCGATCCCTCGACCGCGAGCCGCACGTTCTCGGCGCTGCCGTCGAGACCGTAGGAGTCGTCGGTGCGGTGCCGCAGGGTGCCGAACTTCGTGGCCACCACGACGTCGCCGCGGCGGCCGCCGAGGGCCTTGCCGAGCAGGATCTCGTTCTCGTAAGGTCCGTACATCTCGGCTGTGTCGAACAGCGTGACCCCGAGATCGATGGCGCGGTGGATGGTGCGGATCGACTCCGCCTCATCGACTCCGGCACCGGTGTAGAAGGCCGACATGCCCATGCAGCCGAGTCCGAGCTGCGAGACGTCGAGGGGGCTCTGACGGCCGAGGGTGATGTGCTTCATTGCTGAGCGGTCCTTTCTTCGTAGGTCGCGATCTTGTAGTCGATCGCGGCCAGGCTCTTGGTCATCTCCTCGAGTTGGGCGACGACACTCATGCGATGCACCAGCAGCAGGTCGAGACGCGCCTGACGGGTCGCGTCGCCCTGGCGGGCGAGCGCCGCGTACTCCTTGATGCGCGCGATCGGCATCGCGGTGGAGCGCAGCTTCGTGACGAAGCGCACCCAGTTCACGTCGGCCTCGGTGTAGCGGCGATGGCTCGACGACGCACGCTCGATCGGGTTGCGCAGCAACCCCTCGCGCTCGTAGTAGCGCAGCGCGTGCGCCGAGACTCCGACGAGTTCGGCGACCTGCGCGATCGACAGGCCCTGTTCGGTGATCGTCATGGTCGCAACGATAGAACTTCGAGCGCACTCGAAGTCAAACCGTGGCGCCATTCACGCCGCACCCGCATACTTTGCACATGAAGTTTCGCTCGACGATCCTGGCCAGCGGCAAGACGGCCACCGGCATCCCCGTTCCCGACGAAGTCGTCGAGGCCCTCGACGCCGGCAAGCGCATCCCGGTGGTGGTCACCATCGGTGACTACCACTACCGCAGCTCGATCGTGTTCTACACCGGCCGGTTCCTGATCGCGCTGAGCGCCGAGAACCGCGCCGGAGCGGGTGTGGCGGCGGGCGACGAGATCGAGGTCGACGTGGTGGTCGACGACGCTCCCCGCGAGGTGGAGGTGCCGGCCGATCTCGCCGAGGCGCTCGCGGCCAGCAGCACCGCGGCAGCCGCCTTCGCGGCGCTGTCGTTCAGCAACCAGAAGCGCATCGTGCTCTCGGTCGAGGGCGCGAAGACGGATGCGACCCGCCGGCGTCGCATCGACAAGGCGCTCGACGAGCTCGGCTGAGCAGATGCGCGCGATCGTCTACACGAAACCCACCCCCGTCGACGGCCCCGGCAGCTTCGTCGACCTCGAGCTCGCCCGGCCCGGAGTGGGGCCGCACGACCTGCTGGTGGCGGTGGAGGCCGTCTCGGTGAACCCCGCCGACGTGAAGAGACGTGCCGGCGCCGAGCCCACGGGCGACGGACTGCTCGGGTTCGACGCATCCGGAACCGTGGTCGAGGTGGGCGACGACGTCACCCTGTTCGCCGTGGGTGACGAGGTGTTCTACGCCGGCAGCAGCGGCCGGCCGGGCGCGAACGCCGAGCTGCACGCGGTCGACGAGCGGCTGGTCGGGCGGAAGCCCCGCACCCTGTCGTTCGCGGAGGCCGCCGCTCTTCCGTTGACGTCGCTCACCGCCTGGGAGGGCCTCGTGTCGAAGCTGCGGCTCACCCGCGACACGCGGGGCACGCTGCTCGTGATCGGAGCCGCGGGCGGAGTCGGCTCGATGGTGGTGCAGCTCGCCAAGACCATCACGTCGGCCACCGTGATCGGCACCGCATCCCGCGACGAGACCCGTGACTGGCTCCTGGGGCTCGGCGCCGACCACGTCGTCGACCACAGTCGTGAGCTGCCGCCGCAACTCGCCGCGATCGCGCCCGACGGCATCGACTGGGTGTTCAGCACCCAGCGCACCGACGAGAACCTGCCGATGCTGGTCGAGGTGCTGAAGCCGTTCGGGCAGATCGTGGCGATCGACGACCCTCAGACGCTCGACGTGACCCCGCTGAAACGGAAGGCGCTCTCGTTCCACTGGGAACTGATGTTCGTGCGGTCGGCGTTCCAGACGCCCGACATGGTCGAGCAGCACCGCATCCTCGACACGGTGGCCGAGCTCGTGGAGTCGGGGGCGCTCCGCAGCACGCTCAGCCGCACGCTGACGCCGTTCGACGCCGCGTCGCTGCGCGAGGCGCACCGCATCGTGGAGTCGGGGCGCAGCATCGGCAAGGTCGTCGTCAGCCGCGCGTGACGACCACGGGCACTGGGCCGCGCGTCAGCAACCGACCGGGTCAGTCGCCAGCCGGCGTCAGCAGCCAGCCCGCGTAAGCAGCTAGCCGGGTCAGTGGCGACGCTGCGTCGGCAGCACCGAGAACGCGAGGAACAGCGACGCCGAGACGCACAGGATGCCGCCGAAGAACACCCAGGCGTTCGAGAACATGCCGAACAGGAAGATTCCGACGAGGAACAGCAGAATCGCTCCGATTGCCGCGAGCACGTTCATCTCAATCCTCCGCTTCAGTTACTTCCCCAATACTAGAGGGTGTGGATGACGTGGTGCGTGGCGACGACGGCCTGGCGCGGCCGGCGTGGGCAGCCGTCGACCCGCTGCTGCGGAACTACTACGACACCGAGTGGGGCATGCCGGTGCGCGACGAGCGCGGACTGTTCGAACGCCTCAGTCTCGAGGCGTTCCAGTCGGGGCTCTCGTGGGCGACGATCCTGCGCAAGCGGCCCGCATTCCGCGCGGCCTTCGACGACTTCGATCCGGACGCCGTCTCCCTCTACGGCGACGCCGACGTCGACCGCCTGCTCGCCGACCCCGGCATCATCCGCAACCGCGCCAAGATCACGGCGACGATCGGCAACGCGCGGGCGACCGTGGCCCTCCGCAGCGATCCGGATGCCGCGGGAGGGCTGCCCGGGCTGATCTGGTCGTTCCAGCCCGCGCAGACTCCCCGGCCGGAGTCGTTCGCCGACATCCCGACCACCTCGCCCGAATCGATCGCTCTCGCGAAAGCCCTGCGGGCCAAGGGGTTCCGCTTCGTCGGGCCCACGACGATGCACGCCCTGATGGAGGCGGTGGGCCTCATCGACACCCACCTCGTCGGCAGCCATCGACGCGGATCGTCGGGTGTGTGGCCCACCTGACCCCACCCTCGCGCTCGCAATTGCCGGCCCGGTCTGGTTCGCTGGTGAGATGAGCGAAGAGAACGAGACCGTGACGCCCGAGGTCGTCAACACACCGGGCGACCACCGCTACGTCATCCGGGTCGGCGGCACCGAGGTCGGACACACCGTCTACACCGATCGCGGCAACCAGCGCGTCTTCCTGCACACCGAGATCGACCCGGCGTTCGAGGGCCACGGCTACGGCAGCACCCTCATGTTCGACACGCTCACCCAAGTGCGCGAGGCGGGCCTGCGCGCGGTGCCCGTCTGCCCCTTCATGGTGGGCTACCTCAAGCGCCACCGCGACTTCGACGACATCGTCGACCCGGTGTCGATCGAGCTGCGCAAGACGCTCTAGACGCCCCGGCGCATCGAAGCCCCGGCCGCTCCGGGTGCTCCCGGCACGCCGACGCCCCGGCCGCTCCCGCTCAGTTCGACAGCACAGACAGGATGTTGCCCGCCGGGTCGAGGAACCACGCGATGTCGGGCCCCCTGTTCTGTGCCTTGCCGCGCAGCACGCCCTTGTCGTCTTGCGGCATGCCCTCGTAGCGCTCGAGGGTCACGCCCGCGGCCACGAGCTCGTCGACCGCGCGGTCGATGTCGTCGACCTCGAAGTTGAGAACGGTGAACGTCGCCGGCGCGTGGTCGTTCTTCTGATAGGCGATCGACGGCGCCCCACCGGGCAGCGTGATCTCGAGGATGCCCATGTCGTTGAGCTTCACGGCGAAGCCGAGCGACTCACCGTAGAAGACGCGCGCCGCCTCGATGTCGTCGACGCTGAAGCCGCTGAATGAATTGCCGGTGGTGAGCATGTCGGTTCCTCTCGTTGCCTGGTGTCACGAATGTGTACACCGTCCACAATGTCACGGGCGTGCCCGTGGGTCCAGCGCTCAGCCGAAGACCTCGGCGAGGAATTGCTGCAGCGCCACCCAGCTGCGCCGGTCGGCCTTCGGCCGGTAGTTCGGTGTCGACGGCAGGGTGAACGCGTGCGGCGCCCCGCTGTAGGAGACGATCTGCCAGTCGAGCTCGGGCGCCGTGCGCAGCTCGTCTTCGAAGGCGACGACGGCGGCGTCGGGCACCACCGGGTCGGCCGCGCCGGTGAGCACCAGCAGCGGTGCGGCGATGGCCGCGACATCCGCCGGTTCGTGCGTGATGAGACCGCCGTGGAACGAGACCGTGCCCACGACAGCCGCCCCCGTTCGGGCGAACTCGACCGCCGCCGAGCCGCCGAAGCAGTAGCCGATGACCGCGATGCGCTCGGGGTCGACCCGGGGGTCGTGGCGCAGCACCTCGAAGCCGGCGCGCACCCGTTCGCGCAGCAACGGCAGGTCGGCGTAGAACGCATGAGCCTGCTCGGCCGCCGCGTCGCTCACCGGGCGGATGCCGGTGCCGTAGATGTCGGCGGTGAACGCCACGTAGCCGAGTCGCGCGAGCATCCGGGCCCTCGTGCGCACGTATTCGCCCTCGCCGGTCCAGTCGTGCAGCACGAGCACCCCGGGGCGGGGGCCGTCGGCCGCGGCATCCCACACCAGCAGGCCGTCGAGCGGCGCACCCGACTCGTCGTAGGCCACCCCCTCGGTCTGGATCACGCTGCCCGGTGAGAGCGGAACGGTGTCGAGCAGATCGAGGTGCTCGGGCCGGTAGTCGAGGGTCATGTCTCCGGTCTACCACGGGCGGCCGACGACGGGCGCCCGCTCGCCGCGCCGCGATCGCCCGCCCCGCTCACCCGACGGCGGCGTGCCGCCCCACCCGCGACCGCAGGTCTTTGCGCAAGATCTTGCCCGAGGTCGACTTGGGGATCACGTCGATGAACTCCACCATCCGCACCTTCTCGTGCGGGGCGACGCGCTCCTCGACGAACGCGATCAGCACGGCCTCGTCGAGCTCGCCCTCGGCACGGCGCACCACGAAGGCCTTGGGCACCTCCTGTCCGTCGTCATCGGGCACGCCGATCACGGCGGCGTCGACGACATCCGGATGCGACAGCAGCACGGCCTCGAGCACCGCGGGAGCGACCTGGTAGCCCTTGTACTTGATGAGCTCTTTGAGGCGGTCGACGATGGCGTAGACGCCGTCGGAGTCGACGGTCGCGATGTCGCCGGTGTGCAACCAGCCGTCGTCGTCGATGGCGTGCCGGGTGGCCTCCTCGTCGTGCAGATAGCCGCGCATGACCTGCGGGCCACGGATGAGCAGCTCCCCCGGAGCGCTCGGCCCCTGCTCGGGCACCTCGACGTCACGCCCGGTCTCGGGGTCGACCACCCGGCACTCGGTGTTCGGCGCGGCACGGCCGATCGACGACCGGTCGATGCCCGACTCCGCGACGGGGATGGCATGGGTGACCGGGCTGGTCTCGGTCATTCCGTAGCCCTGGCACACCGTGCAGCCGATGCGCTCGGCCACGGCGCCCGCGAGCGCGCGGTCGAGCGGTGCCGCACCGGAGAAGATGACCTTGACGCCCGAGAGGTCGTATTCCTCGACCAGCGGATGCTTCGCCAGGGCGACCGCGATCGGCGGAGCGATGAACACCCACGTGCAGCGGTGCTCGCTGGTGACCCGCAGGAATTCGGCCAGGTCGAACTTCGGCATGGTCACGAGGCCGGCGCGCTTCAGCAGGGCGAAGTCGAGCAGCACCGACATGCCGTAGATGTGGAAGAACGGCAGCACGGCGAGCGCGCGGTCGTCGCGGGTGAGCGGGATGATGCCCTCGCACTGCAGCACGTTCGCCACGAGGTTGCGGTGGGTGAGCATGACCCCTTTCGGGTGGCCGGTGGTGCCCGACGAGTAGGGCAGCACCGCCACGTGGGTCGCCGGGTCGAACTGCACGTCGGGCGGAGCGGCGCGGTCGAAGAGCAGGTCGCGCAGCGCCGGGTGCCCGTCGGCGCCGTCGATCACCACGAGATGGTCGTCGGCGATGCCGACCGCCGCCGCCGCCTCGGCCGCCTGGGGCAGCAGGGCCGACACGGTGAACAGCCAGTGCGCCTCGGCGCTGTTCAGCTGGTTGGCGATCTCGCCCACGGTGTAGAGCGAGTTGATCGTGGTGGCGGTGCCGCCGGCGCGGAGCACCCCGTGGAAGACCGTGGCGAAGGCCGGGATGTTGGGGCACAGGATGCCGACGGTGTCGCCCACCGCGAGCCCGCGCGCGGCGAGCGAGCCGGCGAGCGCGTCGATCTGGGCGATGAGCTGGCGAAAGCTCGTCTCATCGCCCGAGCTGCCGTCGACGAGGGCCACCCGGTCGAGATCGACGTCGGCCAGATCGGCGAACAGCAGTTCGTAGACGCTCTTGGCGGGGATGTCGACGTCGGGATAGGTCGATCGGGCCATGACTATCTCCTTCGATAGGTGTCTGGCTATTTGACTCCCCAAGTCGCGTCCGCCGCAATATGCCCGCCTGCCGCGGCGTAGCGTGGAGCGCATGAGAGCAGTAGTGGTGACGCGGCCCGGGGATGCCTCGGTGCTCGAGGTGGCGGAGGTTCGACTGGCGGGGCCCGGAGCGGGCGAGCTGCAGATCGACGTGGTGGCGGCGGGGGTGAACCGGGCCGACGTGTCGCAGCGCGAGGGGCGCTACCCGTCGCCTCCGGGCGTGCCGGAGTGGCCGGGGCTCGAGGTGTCGGGCATCGTGTCGGCGATCGGGCCGGCCGCTGAACGCACCGCGGACGACCGCGGGTCGACGGGCCCGGGTGCGGCAGGCACCGGTGCGCCCGGCACGGGCGCGCCCGGCTTCGCGGTGGGCGACCACGTGTGCGCCCTGCTGGGCGGCGGCGGCTACGCCGAACGCGTCGTGGTGCCGGTCGGCCAGGTGCTGCCGGTGCCCCGCGGCGTCGACCTCGTGGATGCCGCCGGGCTCGTGGAGGTGGTGGCGACCGTGTGGTCGAACGTGTTCATGCTCGCCGGCCTCGCGGCCGGCGAGACGCTGCTCGTGCACGGCGGGTCGAGCGGCATCGGCACCATGGCGATCCAGCTCGGCCACGCCCTCGGCGCCCGGGTGGCGGTGACGGCGAGGTCGGCGGCGAAGCTCGAGGCGTGCCGTGAGCTCGGCGCCGACATCCTGATCGACTACACGCACGACGACTTCGTCGAGCGGGTGAACGACGAGGCCGGGGGCGCCGACGTGATCCTCGACGTGGTGGGCGGCGACTACCTCGACCGCAACGTGCGGGCCCTCGCAACGAACGGCCGCATCGCCAACATCGCGAGCATGGGAGGCGCCGAGGCTCGGCTCGATCTCGGCGCCCTGATGAGGAAGCGCGGAACCATCCGGTCGACCAGCCTGCGCGCCCGCCCGGCGGCCGAGAAGGCCGAGATCATCCAGAGCGTGCGCGAGAACGTGTGGCCGCTGCTGGAGAGCGGTGCGGTGCGCCCGCTGATCGCCGCCCGGTTTCCGCTCGCCGAGGCATCCGCGGCTCACCGGTTGATGGAGAGCTCCGATCACATCGGCAAGATCCTGCTGCTGGTCTGACGGGGTTGCGGCGACAGCACAGCGCCGACAGCACGGCGCGGACGGCACAGCGGCGACAGCACAGCGCCGACAGCACGGGTCTGACATGGTGTCAGTTCTCGGCCAGCACGATCACCCGGTCGCCCGCCGCGAACGCGATCTGCTCTTCCTTGGGCGGATTGACATGCACGCCGTAGGCCCGCTCGGCGGTGTGCGCGTCGGCCGCCACCCGGTAGCCGATCGCCGTCTCGCCCGAGCGCCGGGCCGCCTCGAGAACGGTGTAGAAGTCGACCGGCACACCGGGAACGATATAGGCCTCGGCGGGCCGCAGGTAGATCTCGCTGCCCTGGCTCGAGAACAGGGTCGCGAACACGTCGGCGAGCAGCCGGTTCTCGCTCACCTGCGAGAGCATCAGGCTCACGAGCTTCTCGCTCACGATGAAGTCGTCGGCGTTGGTGACCTCCGCCAGCTCGCGATTGCGGTCGTCGAGCATCTCGCTCACCACGTTGAGATCGACTTCGTGCCGCTCGGCGATGTCACGCAGGTGCAGCAGGGTGATCAGCGTGCGGGCATCGGCGCGCTGGGCCGGCAACGTCTCCTTCGCCGCGAGCACGATGATGTGGTCGGCCTCGTAGACCCGCAGGTCGTCGAGCACCGCCCGGCTGGTCACGTCGGCGCGCAGGAACGTCACGTCGAGCCCCCGCAGGTGCGGCAGCGGCGGCGGCTCCTGGTCGGCGACGACCCGCACGGTCGACCCCGGCGCCACGTAGTCGTGCAACTCGCGCAGCATCATGGCGAGCCCCGCGTTGCAGCCGAGCACGAGGGTGTGCTCGGGCACCGCCTCGATCTCGACCGGCGCGACGATCGCCCGCTCGTCGGGGGCGACGGATGCCGCGAGCGCGATGGTGCTGTCGTCTTCTGCGATCACGATCAGCTCGTCTCCCGCGGCCAGCACGGTGTCGCCCGATGGGTTGATCACCACCGTTCCGCCCGAGACCATGCCGATGACGGTCGAGCGCGAGAAGGCGCCCTGGATCTCGGCCATCGGCCTGCCGGTGAGGGAGGGCTGTTCGGTGAAGTAGATCTCGTCGCCGCCGAAGTCGAGCAGCTCGGTGTAGACGACGCTGAGCCCGCTCTGCCGGCAGGTCTGCACGGTGACCCGGCTGATGAGGTCGCTCGCCAGCACCCAGTGCGTCTCGTCGCGGCCGACCAGACGCGCCGCCTCGAGGTTGCCGGGATCTTCGAGCTCCCCCACGATGTGATAGGCGCCGGCCTTGCGGCCCGGATTGTTGGTGAGGGCCAGCGCGGTCTTGATGACGGTGGAGTCGGGATCGTCGTCACCGTCGGAGGCGAGCAGCACGATGCTGCGGGCGTCGTGGGGGCTGACGAGCTCGAGGTCGTGGAGGTTCATCGGGTCGCCGGTGCGGCAGATCACCCGGGTGCGGCCGGTCGGGCCGACCTCGGCACGGATGGCGTCTTCCATCTCGACCTTGTCGCGGTCGGCGAGCACCACGATGGCGCTACGCCCGCGCGACTCGTTGGCGAGGGCGAGCTCGCCGATGAGCGAGAACACCTTGGGACTCCAGCCGAGGATGAGGGTATGGTCCGACTCGAGCACGCGCGAGCGGCCCTTGCGGAGCTCGTCGACCTTCGAGTCGAACGCGCCCGACACGATGCCGATCAGGCTCGCCACGATGACGAGGCCGCCGACCGTGACGACGAGCATCAGCGCCCGGAACCCCCACCCGCTGTCGCCGCCCATCGTGCCGGGGTCGAGCGTGCGCATGAGGTTGCCCCAGAGCACGTCGAGGAAGTCGGCGCTCGAGGCGTCGTCGGGGTAGGCGTGCACGAGGTAGACGATGACGGCGAGCACCACGACGAAGACGACGGTGGCCGCCGCGAGCAGCAGCATGAGGGCGACAGTGCCCCGCGACATCCAGGTGTCGAACCGATAGCGTGCGCGCTCGGCCAGGCCGGGTCTCGACACGGTGCTCTCCTTCGAACAGGGTGATCGTCGACGGGGTGATCGTCGACAGGGTGATCCTCGAACAGGGTGATCGAACCCTACCGAGCCGGCGGTGTTGAGAACAACTCAGCTCGGCCCCCGCGTTGTGGGGGCAGGCGTCAGGCCAAGCGGATGCCGCGCTGCAGGCGCGGGCGCAGTTCGAAGGCGCGGTCGATGCTCGTGCGGTCGGCGGTTCCGACCCCGTTGCGCAACAACTGGGGCAGCAGCGACCGCCGCACCACGACCGACCCGGCCAGCCGGCCGCGTTCGACCGAGAGCACCGGTTCCGCCAGGGCGTCATCCGGAACCACCACGACGAGACAGGTGAACTTCACACCGAGCGACCTCCCGAGCGCCCGCGCTCCCCGACTGAGCTCGTGCAGCGGCTCGGCGTCGGGGTGCACGCCCTCGCCCACGATCTCGCCCTTGCGCAGGCGCACCTCGCCACCCCAGTCTTCGGACTGGATGGCGAACAGGCCTGCGGGGCCGAGCACGACGTGGTCGATCGTCTCGGGCACGCCGCCGATGCTGCGGCCGGTGAGCACGTTGTTCCAGATGGTGAAGCCGATGCCGAGGTTCGACACCAGGCCCGCGGTCGACTCCTCGGCGATCGCCTTGGCGAGCCAGCCGCGGATCTCGCGCGGCGCCGACCGCACGAGCCCCGGGTCGTAGGGGTCGGAGACGGTGACGCCGCGGCCGACCCACTCGCGCAGCAGGGTGAGGTACTGCTCGCGCTCCTGGCCGCCCGGGTGGCCGTAGCTGCGGGCGCGCACCGACGAGCTGCGGGCGCGGCCGCTGCCGCCGAACCCGGCACCGGGCGTCGACGACGAACCCGAGGCGCCGGCGGCGTGGGCGGTGGGGGCATCCGGTGCCATCGTGCGGGCTCCGTGGCCCTGGTCGTAGGCGGCGCGGTCTTCGGGGGTGCCGACCCGTTCCCAGGCGTGCTGAACGGCGGTGAACCGCGCGGCGGTGCCCCCGGTGTCGGGGTGCGTGGCGCGCAGCAGGCGGCGGTAGGCACGGCGCAGCTCGTCGTGGCTGGCCTGGGGGTCGACGCCCAGCACCTCGTAGGGCGTTTGCGCAGCGGGACTGTCGGACACACGGACACGATACCGGCCGAATCCGGGCGCGCGCCGCAGGGTGGCCGAGCGTTCGCCGACGGCGTGCGGGCGCAGGGGGTGCCGCGCCGAGCGTGCGGGGGGCGCGGGCTACCGCGTCTGGGCGATCCTGAGCACGATGACCGGGCACGGGGTGTGGATGAGCACGTCGTGACTCACGGAGCCGAGCAGGAACCGGCTGATGCCGCGGCGCCCGTGGCTGCCGATGACGAGCAGGGCGGCATCCTTCGACGCTTTGATCAGGGCCGCGGCGGGCGAGTCGAGCACGACCTCGGTGCGGATCGACACGGCCGGGTGGTCGGGGTCGATCTGGGCGAGTGCCGCTTCGACGCCCGCCTGGGCGCGCTCCTCGAGGGCGTCGTAGAGCTCGGAGCCGTCGGTGAAGTCGGGCATGGTGAGGGGAGGCACGGTCCAGGCGCTCACGACGTGCAGGGGCTCGCCGAGCCGCGCGGCCTCGGCGACGCCGTGCTCGAGGATGTCGGCGGAGGCGTCGGAGCCGTCGATTCCGACCACGACTCCGGCCCGGTGCGTGACCGGCAGGTCGGGGATGACCGCCACCGGCACCTTCGCCGACGCCGCCACCCGCAGGCTGACCGCGCTCGTCGTGAGCCGCTCGTAGGCGTCTTTGCGGTAGGTGCCCACCACGAGCAGGTCGACTCCCGCCGCCTCGGCCTCGGCACAGAGCACCGTGACCGGGTTGCCCGAGAGCACCCGCGAGGTGACCGACACGTGGGGCGCCTTCGAGTCGGCGTTGAAGGCCGCGCTCGCGAGCACCACCTCGCCCTGCTGCTGCAGCAGAGGGGCGGCGGTGAAGGCCGGGGAGTCCCACGAGGTGTCGGCCACGTAGACCACGTCGACGTCGCTCTGCGTGGCCTCGCCGCGCCGCAGCGCCCAGTCGAGCGCCACCTTGCCCGACGGCGATCCGTCGTAGCCGACCATGATCGTGCTCATGCGTGTTCTCCCCTGCTGGTCATCGCGCTTCGGTCATCTCGCCGTCATCCCGTAATGTCGACGCGCGAGATGCGGTCGCCCTCGAGCGCGAATGCGATGGTTCCGCCGCCGTTGTAGCCGTTGCCCGTCACCGTGATCGCCACGGCGTAGACGCCGTTCGACACGGTGAACCCCGACGACTCGAAGTGGCTCTGCACGCCGATGTTATCGCTCTCGTTCCAGCTCGCGATGCCGTCGCGGCCACGGAATGAGCGACCCCAGTCGTCGAGCACCGCGTCGTCGGCGAAGGCGTTCAGAAACCGCTCGCGGTCGCCGTCGTTGGTCGCCTCGAAGAAATCCACGATCGCGGGCGGCAGACTCTCGAAACCGGTCATGGCTCCATCCTCACGCTTTCGCCCGTGGGGCACCAGCGCTGCCGGGCGTGTCCACAGGCGCCGGGGCGGCCGACGGATGCCGCGATCGTCGCGATTCTTCAAGACTCCAGCCCCGGCGCATCCGTACCCTGGTCGCATGACCGACCACGACACCATCACCGCCCGCTTCGCCGTCACCGGGTGGGAGCCGGCCGACCTCACCGGGCTCGCCGAGCCGCCGCAACCCCCGCAGGCCCCGGTCGACTGGGTGGGCGCGATCGTGATGCGCAAGGCCTACTCGGCCGGACTCGTCGGGTCGAGCGTCGCCCATTTCGTGTCGTCGGGCGACGAGCAGAGCCGCGGCTACCTCGCGGTGGAGCGCATCACCGGCACGCTCGACGACGGCCGGTCGGGGTCGGTCACCGTGCATCACGGGGCGTTGCAGCATCCCGACGACTCGTCGGCGTTCGGCTACATCGTGCCGGGAACGGGCACGGTCGACTTCGCAGGGTTCCGGGGGCAGGCTCGCATCCTGCAAGACGACGACGGGCCCTACTTCGTCATCACGCTCGAGCACTGACCGTCCTGACCGCCCGTCGCTTGAGCGCTGACCGCCCGGTCGCTCGAGCAGAGGCATCCCGGTCGCGGAATACTGGGCCGTGACGTCCGGTTGGGAGCTTCATACGTTCGTATGAACATGGCGCTCCGCACCGGCGCGCACGACGGCAGGCAGGGAGCACACGCATGGCACAGCAGCTCGAATTGGGACTCGACACGTTCGGCGACGTGACCGCCGACGAGAGCGGCACGCCGCTGCCTCACGGGCAGGTGCTGCGCAACCTCGTCGATCAGGGCGTGCTGGCCGATCAGGTCGGCGTCGACTTCATCGGCTTCGGCGAGCACCACCGCGCCGACTTCGCGGTGTCGGCCCCCGAGGTCGTGCTGGCGGCGGTCGCGGCCCGCACCGAGCGCATCCGTCTGGGGTCGGCGGTGACGGTGCTGAGTTCCGACGACCCGGTGCGGGTGTTCCAGCGGTTCTCGACGCTCGACGCGCTCTCGAACGGGCGAGCGGAGGCGATTCTCGGTCGCGGGTCGTTCACCGAGTCGTTCCCGCTGTTCGGCTACGAGCTCTCCGACTACGAAGAGCTCTTCGAAGAGAAGCTCAATCTGTTCGCCGCGGTGCGCGAACAGACGCCCGTCACCTGGTCGGGCAGCACGCGGGCACCGCTCGTCGACCAGGCGGTCTACCCGCCCGTCGAGCACGGCCTGCTGAAGACCTGGGTCGGCGTCGGCGGCAGCCCGGAGTCGGTGGTGCGCACCGCGCGCTACGGCTTCTCGCTCATGCTCGCCGTCATCGGCGGCGACCCGGTGCGCTTCGCGCCCTACGTCGACCTGTTCTCGCGGGCGCTCGACCAGTACGGGTTCGAGAAGCAGCCGGTGGGCGTGCACTCCCCCGGCCACATCGCGGCGACCGACGAAGAAGCCCGCGAGCAGCTCTGGCCGCACTACCAGGCGCTGATGAACCGCATCGGCCGCGAGCGCGGCTGGTCGCCGATGGGCCGGGCGCACTTCGAGCAGGAGGTCGGGCCGCACGGTTCGCTCTACGTCGGAGCGCCCGAGACCGTCGCCACGAAGATCGCGAACGCCGTCAGAACCCTCGGCGTCGACCGCTTCGACCTCAAGTACGGCAACGGCGGCCTCGGCCACGACAAGCTCATGACGAGCATCGAGCTCTATGGCACGCGGGTCATTCCGCGCGTTCGGGAGCTGCTCGCCTGACCCTCGGCCCGACGCTGTTGGAATGGGCGGAATTTCGGGGCCTTCGAGCCCGCCTGATGGACGATGGGTGCTTTTTTCCGCCGATTCGGGCGGCGGGTGCTGGTGGCGGCGGTGCTCGTGCGGCGGTTGGCGCACCGGCTGGCGCTGCATCGGGGCGGCCTCGCGCGCGAGCAGCGAGCGCTTGACGTCGACACCCAGCGAATCCGTCACTGGGATCTTCGGCCGGCCCGACTGTTCGAATGAGCGGAGTTTCGGGCCTTCGAGCCCCCATGGTGGATGATGGCTGCCTTTTTCCGCCGATTCCGGCGGCGGGTGCTGGTGGCGGCGGTGCTCGTGCGGCATCCGGGCGGCCTCGCGCGCGAGCAACGAGCGCTTGACGCCGACGCCCCGCCAATCCGCCACCGGCAGCTGCTCGCCTGACTGCGGGCCCGATGCTGTTCGAACGGGCGAATTTTCGGGCCTTCGAGCCCTAATGGTGGACGAGTGTGCCTTTTTTCGCCGATTCCGGCAGCGGGTGCTGGTGGCGGTGTCCCCGCTGCAGCCGGCGCAACGGCTGGTGCTGCATCGCGGCGGCGGTACGCACGAGCAACGAGCGCTTGACGTCGACGCCCCAGCCGAATCCGCTTTGGGACCACCTCGCCTGACAGCGGGCCCGATGCTGTTCGAACGGGCGAGTTTTCGGGCCTTCGAGCCTCCATAGCGACGCAGGTGCCTTTTTTCGCCGATTCAGTCGTTGGGTGCTGGTGGTGGCGGTGCTAGTGCTGCAGCTGGTGCTGCATCGCGGCGGCCTCGCGCGCGAGCAGCGAGCGCTTGACGTCGACGCCCCAAGCGAATCCGCCGAGCGAGCCGTCGCTGCGCAGCACCCGGTGGCACGGCACGAACAGCGCCGGAGCGTTGCGGGCGCACGCGCTGGCCGCGGCACGCACCGCGGTGGGCCGGTCGAGGGCTGCCGCGAACTCCTGATAGGAGAGCGGGGCGCCGGGGGCGATCTCGCGCAGCTTCTGCCACCCGCGGCGGTGGAACTCTCCCCCGCTCTGCACCACGACGACGTCGTCGATGGCGGTGACGTCACCCGCGTAGTAGTCGCGCACGGCGTCGGCGGCGGCGGTCTCGCCGGGCTCGACCTCGGCCGGGCGGAGAGCCGGACCCAGGCGGCCGAGCAGGGCGTCGACGTCGCTGGTCCACCCCGACGACAGCACTCGCCCCTCGTCGTCGGCGATGATGCCGAACGGGCCGTCGGGCGTCTCGACGAACTGGATGGTGGCGCTCATGCGATCTCCTCGGTGGTGGGGGTGGTGGTGGGTGCGGTGGTGCGGGTGGTCCGTGGCGCGGCAACGCTGAGGGCGGTGGCGG
Source organism: Herbiconiux daphne (assembly GCF_024979295.1). Lineage (GTDB taxonomy): Bacteria > Actinomycetota > Actinomycetes > Actinomycetales > Microbacteriaceae > Herbiconiux > Herbiconiux daphnes. The sequence goes on from NZ_JANLCJ010000002.1 coordinate 502,474, forward strand.
CGGTGCCGACAGCGCGTCCAGAGCGGACGGTCGGCGACGTGGCCGGTGTGAGCGCCGGGGTGGCCTTGGTGGTGCGTGGGACCCGCGGCGCATCGGCGGCCGCCGATGCGGGAGTGAGCCTGGCGGCGGCCGGCGCGGCGGCATCGGCGGTAGCCGTCGCGGCCGACGCGGCGGGGGCGCGCCGGAGAGGCGGGGGCGCGGCTGCCCAGAGGTGCAGGCAGAGGTAGGAGCGCCAGGGGGCGAAGTCGGCGGCCCAGGCGGCCAGGTCGCGTGGGGTGTGCGGAAAGCCGAGTGCGCGCGCGCCGCTGCGCACGGCGACGTCACCGGTTAGCAGCACGTCGGGACTTTTCAGCACCCGCATGGCGAGATAGCCGGCGGTCCAGTCGCCGATGCCCGGGATGGCGACGAGTCGCTGCCGCTGCTCGGCGGCGTCGTCGCCGAACGAGATCTCGAGGTCGCCCGAGGCGAGGGCTTCGGCCACGCGCACGACGGTGGCGATCTTCGCGCGCGGGCCGGTGAGCACCGAGCCGGCGTGCTCGGCCACCTGTGCCGCCGTGGGAAAGAGGAGGGTGGGGGGCGATGACGCGGTGGTGGACGAGGATGCTGCGGCGGCGGCATCCGGAACCTGTTCGAGCGGCGAGCCCGCGGCCAGGGTGAGGCGGTGCAGCAGCGTGCGCGCCGACGCCACCGAGATCTGCTGCCCGATGATGGCGCGGAAGAGCATTTCGTGGGCGTCGACGGCTCCGGGCAGGCGGATGCCGGGCAGCGCACGTACCCGCTCCGCGAGCACCGGGTCGGCCGAGAGCGCCGCGTCGACCGCCACCGGGTCGGCATCGAGGTCGAACAGGCGACGGATGCGCGACACGAGCACCGGCAGGTCGGCCAGCGCGGTGAGGTGGGCGTCGAGCACGAGCTTCGAGGCGCTCTGGCGCACGGTGAACCACGCGGGCCCACCGGGCAACGCCACCGACCGGGTGTAGCTGTCGGTGCCGACGGTTTCGACCCCGGGCACGGCACGGGCCGCGAGCCAGGTGAAGACTCCGGCCGCGTCGAACGGCTCGCGATAGGGCAGGGTGAGTTCGATCGCCCCGGGCACGGCGGGCTGCGCCCGGGACTGCCGCGCGCGCATCTCGGTGGGCGTGAGCTGGAAGACCTCCGCCACCGTGTCGTTGAACTGCCGGATGCTCGAGAATCCGGCAGCGAAGGCGATGTCACTCATCGAGAGATCGGTGGAGGTGAGCAGGGTGCGGGCGGTCTGGGCCCGCAGTGCGCGCGAGATGGCGAGGGGCCCGGCGCCGAGTTCGTGGCTCAGCACGCGGTTGAGGTGGCGGTTCGAGTAGCCGAGGCGGCGGGAGAGGCCGTCGACGCCCTCGCGCTCGATGAGTCCGTCGCCGATGAGCCGCATGGCACGGGCGGCCAGGTCGTCGCGGAGGTTCCAGGCGGGGGTGCCGGGCACCGCCTCGGGCAGGCACCTCTTGCACGCGCGGTAGCCGGCCTCGTGGGCCGCGGCGCTGGTCTCATAGAAGGTGACGTTGGCGGCGTGCGGCGTGCGGGCGGGGCAGCTCGGGCGGCAGTAGATGCCGGTGGAGCGCACGGCCGTGATGAACTGGCCGTCGAAGCGGCGGTCGCGCGACTGGATGATGCGGTAGCGCTCGTCGAAGTCCATGCATCGAGTCTCACACGCGCCGGCGACCCTCACTAGCGGAAATCGGACATCGCGGTGCAGTGTCGGCGGCCCACCGTAGGGTCGAGTCATGTCGCACTTGCCGAACCCTCTCGCGTCGAACACCCCTCTGCCCAGCACCGCCGCCAGTCCGCCCGCCGGGGCCGTGCACCGGTCTCGCGGGGCGCATTCGATCGTGCCGCCCTACCTGCTGGCCCGCATCGCGCAGGCCGACGCCTTCGGTCTGCAGAGAGCGGCCGAGGCCGCGAGGCGGTCGCTGCTCGCCGATTCCCCGCTGCGCGATGAGCGGGTGCGGGCCACCGCGTCGAGCCCTGCGACGCCGCAGGAGCTGCTCGCGGCCGCACCGCTCGTGCCCGTCGTCGACCGCACCATCGCCGACGCCGGAAACACCGAGACGCTGCCGGGCCGCTTGGTGCGTCGCGAGTCCGACGCCCCGACCGGCGACGTGGCCGTCAACGAGGCCTACGACGGCCTCGGCGCCACCTTCGCACTGCTGCTCGACGCGTTCGGCCGCGACTCGGTCGACGGCAAGGGCCTGCCGCTCGAGGCCACCGTGCACTACGGCGACGACTACGACAACGCGTTCTGGGACGGCGAGCGCATGGTGTTCGGCGACGGCGACGGCGAGGTCTTCGGCCGTTTCACCGCGTCGCTCTCGGTCATCGGCCACGAACTCGCCCACGGCGTCACCCAATACACGGCGGGCCTGGCCTACGAGGGGCAGTCGGGGGCGCTCAACGAGTCGTTCTCCGACGTGATCGGAGCCCTCGTCGAGCAGCACAGCCTCGGCCAGCGAGCGGATGCCGCGAGCTGGCTGATCGGCGAGGGCCTGTTCACCGACGCCGTCGAGGGGCGCGCGCTGCGCTCGATGATCGAGCCCGGCACCGCCTACGACGACGACGTGCTGGGCAAAGACCCACAGCCCGCCGACATGGCCGGCTACATCGACACCGCCGACGACAACGGCGGGGTGCACCTGAACTCCGGCATCCCGAATCGCGCGTTCGCCCTCGCGGCCGTCGAGCTCGGCGGAAACGCCTGGGAGGGCGTCGGGCGGGTCTGGTACGACACGATCATCGGCCCGCTCAGCCCCACCGCGACCTTCGCCGAGTTCGCCGACGCCACCCTCGCTGCGGCCCGGGTGCGCTTCGGCGACGATTCGGCCGAACTCTCGGCCATCGAGCGCGCATGGTCTACCGTGGGCGTGAGGAGTGATGACCGAGCAGAGTGACGAGCGGCGCGGCGGGGCGCAGGTCGGCGACGCGCCCGGGAGCGATTCGGCCGGCGACGGCGGGCCTGGCGGTGGTTCGACCCAAGACGGCGCGCCAGGCAGCGGTTCGGCTCGCGACGGCGCGGTCAGCGGCGACAACGCGACCGGCGACGGATCAGCCCCCGACGACGGGCACGGCAGCGGCTCAGTCCGCAACGACGCGCCCGGCAGTCGTGCAGGCCGCGACGACGGGCCCGGCAGCGACGCAGGCGGCGACGGCGCGGACGGCAGCGATTCGGCCAGCGGCGACAGCTCGCCGGGCAGCTCCTCCAGCGCCGACATGCCCGCGCGCGAGTTGCGCATCACCGTGGCGCGCACGGGCGGGGTGGCGGGGCTGCGACCCAGCTGGACCGTCACCGCGTCGGAGCCCGCCGACGTCGACTCCTGGCTCTCTCTCGTGGAGTCCTGCCCGTGGAACGGCCCCGAGCCGGTCGACGCCGATCCCGACCGGTTCGTCTACACGATCCGCGTGCTGCAACCCGAGACCGAGCGCGACGCTCAGGTGCCGGAGCGCCACCTCGGCCCCTGGCGCGACCTGATCGACCGGGTCAAGAAGGCCAGTTCGACCTGATCGGCGGGCCCGCCCGGTGCGTGCGGCCGCGCGCACAGCGGCAGAATGGTCGGGTGAACTCAACAGCGCCTGTGCTCGAACTCCGGTCGGTGCGCTTCGTGCGCAAGGGCCGCGTCATCCTCGACGACATCGACCTGGCGGTGCGCGCCGGCGAGCACTGGGCGCTGATCGGGCCGAACGGGGCCGGCAAGAGCACCATCCTCAGCCTGTGCGGAGCGGTGCAGCACCCCACCTCGGGCGAGGTGTTCGTGCTCGGCCACCGCCTGGGTCGCGTCGAGCTGCAGAGGTTGCGGCAGTCGATCGGGCATGTGAATCCGCGGCATCCGCTCACGTCGGCCCTCACCATCCGCGAGGTCGTCCTCACCGGACTCACGGGCACGATCGAGCTGGTGCCGCACTGGAGACCCACGGATGCCGACCTCGCACGCGCCGACGACTACGTGCACCTGCTCGGCCTCGACGGCAAGGCGGATGAACCGTGGACCACCCTCTCGCAGGGCGAACGCGGTCGCACCCTCATCGCACGTGCCCTCATGACCGACCCCCGACTGCTGCTGCTCGACGAGCCGTCGACCGGCCTTGACGTCGCCGCACGCGAGCAGCTGCTCGACACGGTCGACCGGGTGCGGGCGGCGCATCCGGAGCTCGCCTCGGTGCTCGTGACTCACCACCTCGAAGAGCTGCCGCGCACCACCACCCACGCCATGCTGCTCGCCGACGGCCGCGTCACCTCGGTCGGGCCGGCAACCGACGTGCTCACCACCGCGAACATCACCGCGTGCTTCGACCACCCCATCGAGATCGAGCACCGCCACGGTCGCTGGCACGCGCGCTCGGTCGCACAGGGCGCGGCTGAGGCGGGCCGGGCTGGGGCGGGCCCGGGCTGACGGCACTTGGCGTCGGCGCCCGGCTCGAGCGGGCGAGCTGCCATGGGCTGCCTCCCGAACAAGCGCGCGGCGGCCCCGGGCCGACCAGGCTTGGCGTCGGCGAGCTGACGCGCGCCCACCTGGCGAAGTCCGGCCCCCGTCAGGCGTAGTCGGCGCGGATGCGGGCTACATAGCGACGCTGCGGCCAGCGACGGATGCCGCGGGGAAGCACCCGGTAGATCGGCGCTCCCACCCGCACGAGCCGCGCGAAGCGGCGCTGACGCGCGTCGGACCAGGCGAATCCGAACTCGCGCCGCACCGCCTCGGGCAGCAGGGCGACCGTCACGAGTCGCGCGACGGGCATCGCCCGCCGGATGACGAGCGGCGCCTTCTCGGCACGCAGCAGTGCACCGGCCACCGCCCGCACGGTGTCGTCGACCCGCAAGCGCTCGAGGGTCTCGTCGAAGTAGGCCCGGAACTCGGCGCGCGTCGCCGGCCAGAGGTGCTCCGGCATCTGCAAAGTGGTGCCGAGCCGCGAATACTCGCGGTAGACCCGCTCGGCCGACACGTCGTCGAGCTCACCGTAGACCGTCTCGTACACCGTGAGCGCCGTGTCGTAGAGCGTCGCCGCCACCCACAACTGCAGTTGCGGATCACGGGCGTCGTAGTGCGGGTCTCCGGCCCGCGGTCCCGGCGCGCTCCCCTCGCGGTCGCGCAAAGTGTCCCCTGCGCCCCCGTTTACCGCCCTTTGTGCGACCGCGGCACCACCGGATGCCGCCCCGCGAGCATCGGGGTCGCGCAAAGTGTCGGCTACCGCGGCGGGTGGAGCATTTTGCGCGACCGCGGGGCGCGGCGAGGCATCCGGAGTCCGTCGCGTGCCGGGGGTGGAGGGCACGGCGGGCGGGTTGCGCACGCCGGCGTGGGCGCGGTTCACGGCACGCTGCATGATGCGCACGTCGTCGTCGGAGCCGCTCGAGAGCGCGTAGATGTAGCTGAGGGTGGCGTTGAGGCGGTCCATGGGGCGGTTCGCGAAGTCGCTGTGCCGGGCCACGCCGTAGCCGATCTCGGGGTAGGCGATCTGCAGCAGGATGGCGCGCCCGGCGCCCGCGAGCAGCACGCCCTCGGGCGCGATGTCGGCGAGCGTCAGCATGCAGCGACGGTAGCACCCGGCGCCCGGCACTAGCCTGAAACAATGCCGACCACCGCCGGTGCTCCCGACTGGACCTTTGACTCCCTCACCTGGGATGTGATCGTCATCGGCGCCGGTCCCGCCGGATCGACTGCCGCCCGCGTCGCCGCCGAACACGGCGCATCCGTTCTGCTGCTCGATCGTGCGCGGTTTCCGCGCTACAAGACCTGCGGCGGCGGGCTGCTCGGCGAGTCGCTGCAGCTCATTCCCAAAGCGGCCCGGGCCACGATCGAGTCGAGGGTCACCGATTCGGTCATCACCGACCGGTTCCGTCGCTCGACGCGGTTGCGCGCGCCCGATCCCTATCTCGCCATGGTGCGCCGGGCCGCGTTCGACGACGCTCTCGCGACGGCGGCGACGGATGCCGGTGCCCGCTTCGTCGAGGGCGTGACCGTGCGCGAGATCGCCGAGGGCGACGCGTCCCCCGGGCCGGGCGGGCCTGCCGGCGGCGAAGCCGGGCCGATCCTCGTGCGCACCACGCTCGGCACGGCGGCGGCGCGGGTCGTGATCGGCGCCGACGGCACGGGCGGACGAACTGGCCGCCACGTCGGCGTCATGCCGGGCGGCATCGACCTCGGCCTCGAAGACGAAGTGGCGATGCCCGCCGACGACCGCCGCTGGCGCGACCGCGTCTACCTCGACTGGGGCGGCGCCGCCGGCAGCTACGCGTGGGTGTTCCCGAAGCGTGACAGCCTGACGGTGGGTGTCATCCAGCGCAAGGGATCGCCCGATCAGACCCGCGACTACCTCGCCGCCTGGCGGCACCACCTCGCGCTCGACGACGCCGAGACGCTGCACTCGTCGGGTCACCTGACGCAGTGGCGCACGCCCGACTCGCCGGTGCGCCGCGGCCGGGTCATCGTGGCGGGCGACGCCGCCGGCCTGCTCGAACCCTGGACCCGCGAGGGCATCTCGTTCGCCCTCCGCTCCGGATCCTGGGCCGGCGAGGCCGCGGCCGCCACCGCGTCTGCGGGTGCTGCCAGCAGCCCCGCCCCCCTCGCCGGCTACGAGCACCGCGTTCGCACCGAACTCGGCGCCGAACAACGCGTCGGCGCCGAGCTGCTGGCCGCTTTCGAACGCCGCCGCGGACTCGTGCACACCCTGCTACGCACCCGCTCCGGCGCCCGCTTCTTCGTGCGCTTCTGCCGCGGAGAAACGACCCTCGCCCGCTTCGGCCGTCACCGCCTGGTGATGCGCCTCGTGCGCGCCCTCGGCCGACTCGGCCGGCTCCCCCGGCCTCCGGATGTCTCTGCGGCCCCGCGGTCAACGCAACCCGCGGGGCGCATCACGGTGCGGAGACACCCCTGTGCATTCGGCCGTCACTGTGTCGTCGTGCGCCTCATGGCACCCTCGCTGAACCCGTTCGGCCGCTCGGCGCACGGATTCGTCGTGCGACGTCAGCGGCCCGCGCGGCCCTCGAACTGCATCGCGGAGCAGCGGCGAATCGGTCTGGCGCGGCCGCGCTGCCTCGTAGGCGTCCTCGGCTCACCCGCTCTCCCCGGATGCGTCATGCGGCGCCCGCGTCCGGCTCAACCTGCTAGGCGCATCGCGGCGGTGATACACCGGCTCGACCGCCTCGTGGCACACCTCGTGCGCGCTCTCTGCCGAAGTGCTCGTCCGCCTGACCAACGGATGCTTCGAGTGGCACCCCCGGCCGAAGCAATCCGCGACGCAGCCCGTCGTGATGCGGCGATGCGACGACCTCCCGATGCGACGACCTCCCGGTGCGACCAGGTGCCCCTCGAGACGATCGCTAGCCGGCCACCAGCGTGAGCACCGGCGCACGCGGCGCCGAGGTCGAGTCGAGCTGCACACCGGCCGTCACGGTCTCGCCCGGTGCCACGTAGCGGGCCCAGTCGGTGCCCGTGCAGGTCACGGTCTTCGCCTTCACGGCGCAGTCCATGCCCCACGAGTTCACGACCACAGTGGCGTTCGGGTCGGGCCACGAGACGCTCCACCCGGATGACCCGCCGCTGTTCGTCACCGACACCTCCGCCACGTACCCGGCCTGCCACTCGCTCTGCAGCGCCCACGAGGCCGAGAGGTCGCCGAGCGATCCGGTCGAGGGCGGCACGGCAGGGGGCGGCACGGCAGGGGGCACCGCGGGCGGCGGCACGTTCGGCGTCGCCGGCGAGCCCGACGGGGTCGGTGAGCCCGAGGCCCCGCCGATCGGCCCGGGACCGGCCGATCCGCCGATCGTGCCCGGCGCATCCGGTGCCACCGACGGCAACGGCGTCGGCTCGCCCGAAGGCCGCGGCGCACCCGGAGCCGGCGTGCCCGAACCCGACTCCGGCCCAGCCCCGCCCCCAGGCCCAGCCCCGTCCCCGTCCCCCGCCCCCGGCGCCACCGGCGCCCGAGGCACCACCGGCGCCCCCTCCCCGAGCACCGGGGCGAGCGCCGCGAGCTTCTCCGCCTGCGGCGTCACCCAGTCGTCCTGCACGATGCCGCCCGTGTCGCCGCTGTTCGGGTTGAACGACCAATACGAGAAGCTCAGCGCGTTCACCGCCAGATAGTCGACGAGGGCTCCGAGCCAGGCGCGGTCCGACGCGGTCTGGAGCTTCGTGCCGAACTCCCCCACCAGCACGGGCGCGATGTTCTCCGTGACGAGGTAGCCCCAGTTCGCGTCCCACACCCCGGGCAGATTCGCCGGATAGTCCGCCGCCGCGAACCACGCCTGTGAGAAGATCGACGCCGGGTAGTCGTGCGGCGAGTACACCACCCGATCCGCCACAGAGAGCGCCACCGGCGCCGCCGCGACATCCGCGAGCCCGCCGCCCCACCAGGTGCGGCTGCCGTCGCCCTGCTGTTCGACGCCCTCGACCACGATGAGCAGCCGCGGGTTCACCGCCAGCACGGCGTCGCCCGCCCGAGTCGCGGCCGCCCGCCAGTCGACGGCCTCGTCGCCGCACCCCCAGCAGGCCGTGCCGTGCGGCTCGTTGTGCAGGTCGAACCCGATCACCGCGGGCTCGGACGCGTACCGCTCGGCGAGCATCGTCCAGTCGGCGATCCAGGTGGCCTCGCTGAAGCGGTCGGTGTACCAGAGCTCCGACTGCGCCCCCGAGTCGGGCCGGTGCCGGTCGAGGATGACGCTGAGCCCGTAGCCCTTCGCCGACTGCACCACGACGTCCATCAACTGCAGCGGCGACAGGTCGACCAGCCCCGGATTCGCGTTCGCATCGATCGACGTCGAATGCGCCGCCGCGAGGCACTCGTTCGAGAACGGCAGCCGGATAGTGTTGAACCCCATCGACGCGATCTGCGCGAGACCGGCGTCGAGACTGATCGACCAGAGGCCGTGCGGGGCGCAATTGCTCGTCTCCATGCCGAACCAGGCGATGGCCTTGATGACGAACGGCGACCCGTCCTCACGCTCGATCGTCGCGCCGTCGGTGTGCAGCCAGCCGGCGACGGATGCCGCGCCCGCGCCGCTCCGGTCCGACCCGGCCGTGGGCGCCCCCGTCGACCCGCCCGCCGAGGTCTGCGCGGGTGCGGCCGTCGGGGTGCCGATCGGTCCGGGCGCCGCCGCGCCGGTGTGCGGCGTGGCGCCGGGCCCGGCATCCGTCGTCTGCGCCGCGGCCCCTGACTGCACTGCGCGCCCCGGGTCTGCTGTGGGGACCGCATTCTGAGCGCCCGCGAGACCCGCGCCGCCCGCGCTCGGCGCCGCCACCGCCGACACCAGAGACGACACCGACGCCGCTGATGCCACAGATGCCGCGCCCACCACGCCCGCGACGAGCACGACCGCGAGCAGCCCGGCAGCCCGCCCACGCCACGGCGCCCGCCACGCAGCCTGCCGCCGCGCGCGCCGCGCAACCGAGGTGTCGCGCTCCGAACGCCGGCTCATCGCCCAGACCGTGCCACGGCCGCCCTCTCCCCCGGGTCGTCGGCCCGATCGTCAGTGCCAGCCCGGCGCTCCACCCCTGCGCACCGGTTAGGAGGGGAACGATATCAGGTCAGCGCCCGACGATGGTGACGAGCGGTTCGTGCCGGCGGATGCGCACCCGCAGATGCAGGTCGGAGCGCCTGGCGATGACGAGCCCCACCACCACGGCCGCGAGCGCCGGCACCGCACCCGACAGCACCATGCCGACGTGGGCGCCGAAGTGCTCGACCACCCACCCCATGGTCGGTCCGCCGATCGATTGGCCCCCGAGCAGCACGAGCACGTAGAGCGACATCACGCGGCCCCGGATGGCGGTGTTCGACGACATCTGCACCAGCGCGTTGGCGCTCGTGATGAAGAGCAGCCAGCCGAAACCCGCGAGCACGAGGGCCGCGCCGAAGAGGTATTCGCTCGGCATCAGGCCGCTCGCCGCCTGGAGGGTGCCGTAGAGGGCCGCCGACACCACGATCGTGCGCAGCCGCACCGTGCGCCGCCGCGTCGAGAGCAGCGCCCCGGTGAGCGCCCCGACGGCGACGAGCGTGTTGAAGAGGCCGTAGCCGCCCGGGCCGACCTGGAACACGTCGTTGGCGTAGGCGGCGAGGATCACCGGCAGGTTCTGCGAGAAGACGGCGAGGAAGGCGAGGATGACGATGGTCCAGAGAATGGTCGGCTTGCTGCGGGCGTAGCGGATGCCCTCGATCAGCTGCCCCTTCGCACGCGGCGCGACCGGCGCCGGGTAGAGCTCGCTCGTGCGCAGCCGGCTGAGCGCGAACACGACGAGGGCGCACGCGATCGCGTTGATGCCGAACGACCAGCCCGCCCCGACGGCCACGAGCAGGGCACCGCTGATGGCCGGACCGATCAGCCCACCCAGCTGGAACATCGACGAGTTGAGACTGATCGCGTTACGCAGGTGCACCGGCCCGACGAGCTCGTTCGTGAACACCTGCCGCGCCGGGTTGTCGATCACCGTGACGAAGCCCAGCACCACCGCGACCGCGTAGATGTGCCACACCTGAACGGTGCCGGTGAGGGTCAGCACGGCGAGCGTGAGGCTCGTGAGCACGGCGGCGGTCTGGGTGAGCATGAGCAGCAGCCGGGTCGGGTAGCGGTCGACGATCACCCCGCCGACGAGCCCGAACAGCAGCATGGGCGCGAACTGCAGTGCCACGGTGATGCCCACCGCGGTCACGCTGCCCGAGAGCTGCAGCACGAGCCAGTCCTGAGCGATGCGCTGCATCCACACCGCGGTCATCGCGACGATGTTCGTCATGGCGAAGATGCGGTAGTTGCGCACCGTCAGCGAGACGAGCGTGTGCTTCCACGGAGGCGGCGAGCTCAGAACGGTGATCGGTTCGGTTTGGGGATATCCGGAGAGAGTCGATGCCACGAAGAGTTTCCTAATAATTGTTCGCCTGCCTTCGACGCTAGCGAAGGCCGCAGCATTGTGAGACTAAATTGGAGCTATAACTCCTATTGGCTTTTCGAATGAACGGATGCCGCGTGTTCGACCCTGTCCTCCTCCGAACGTTCCTGGCCGTGGCCGAGACCCACAGCTTCACGAAGGCCGCGACCCAGCTCGGCCTCAGCCAGCCGACCGTGAGCCAGCAGGTGCGAAAACTCGAGACGGCAGCCAAGCGCATCCTGATCGCCCGTGACACGCGCATCGTGACGCTGACCGACAACGGCGACGCGATGGCGGGGTTCGCCCGCACGATCCTGGCCGCGCACGCCGCCGCATCGAGCTACTTCACCGGCTCGGCCATGCGCGGCCGCCTGCGGTTCGGGGCCGCCGACGATCTGGCCATCACGCAGCTGCCGCGCATCCTGCGTCACTTCCGTCAGCTCTACCCCGAGATCAACCTCGAGCTCACGGTGAACCAGAGCCTGCCGCTCTACCGGCAGCTGAAGGCCGGGCGGCTCGACCTGATCTTCATCAAGCAGATCCCCGAGGCGAACGACGGCGCCATTCCCGAGCAGGGGCGGGTGGTGCGGCGCGACACCATGGTGTGGATCGCCGAGGAGAAGACGGTCATCGACCCCGGCGAGCCTGTTCCGCTGATCGTCTATCAGGCGCCGAGCATCAGCCGGCAGCTCGCGATCGAGGCTCTCGAGGCGGCGGGGCGAACCTGGCGCGTCACCTGCAACACGCGCGAGGTGAACGGGGTGCTCGCGGCGGTGCGTGCGGGCATCGGGGTGGCGGCTTTTCCGCACACGCTGATTCCCGACGACCTCGTGAAGGTGAGCAACAAGTTCAGCCTGCCGGCGCTCGGCGACGTCGACTTCACCCTGCTGTCGAACCCCGCCGCCCCCTCCGAACCCGTCGAGGCCCTCTCCTCAGCCATCCTGGGACGCGCCCTCTCCCGCACAGGCGCCTAACCCCTCTCGCCCTCCCCCGCCGTCCCGCCCCTCCTCGGGCCCCTGCTCCCCCCTTCGCCGAGTTGCGCCAAAGTGCCCTTCCCTGCGCCAATTGTGGGCACTTTGGCGCAACTCGGCGGAAGGGAACGGGAGGGAGCGTCAGGGAGCGTCAGGGAGCGTCAGGGGCGGCGGCGGCGCAGGTCGGGGAGGAGGGCGCCCCAGGAGCGGCCGCGGAGGGCGCTGACCCAGACGCCCGCGCCGTAGGCGAGGTCGTCGAGGCGCCGCAAGAGCGCGAACCGCACCGGATCGAGCCGCACGCGCGTGCGCCGGTGCTCGATGGCGACGTCGACCAGGTGCGCCACGAGCACGGCCCGCCGCAACCGGGCCGAGAAGAGGCATCCGATCGCGACCGCCGGCCACCAGTGCCGCAGCAGCAGGGCCATCGCCTGCACGAGCGAGGCGAGCAGTCCGCTCGCGGTCAGCCCGGCCGCGACCCGCACCGGATGCCCGCTCTTCGACAGCTTCGCCGCCAGGCGCCACACCGTCACGGCCGAGATGCCGAGCGCGACCGGCACCGACCACCGGCGCTGGGCGAGCAACGCAGCGACGACGGCGGCGCTCCACGGCGCGAGCACGGCCGGCGCGATGTCGTGCGGATGCCGCTCGGCCAGCGGATGCGCGCCCGTTCCATAGAACGCCTTGCGCGCCATCCAGGTCACGAGCGCCGTGCGGTGCTCGTGCCACACCGTCGCCGCGGGTTCGTAGCGCACGCGCAACCCGGCGTCGGCGAGCCGCCACACGAGGTCGACGTCTTCGCCCACCCGCATGTCGGCGCTGAAGCCGTCGGCGAGCGCGTCGACCCGCCCGAGCAGAAAGGTGCTCGACACCCACGACACGCGCGCCCGCTGCCGCACGATCGCGGGATCTCCCCCGAGATCGAGCGACGACCGGGCGTCTTCGTAGCGGCCGATCCAGTTGAGGCCGCGGTCGCCCGGCAACCCGAGCACCCGCGGTGCGACGAGCGCCACCCGCGCGTCGGCGAAATGCGGCAGCATCGCCGCCACGGCCTCCGGATGCGCCACCACGTCGGAGTCGACGAACGCGACGAACGGCGTGGTCACCAGCTGCAGTCCGGCGTTGCGCGCCCCGGCCGGGCCCACGTTCTCGGCGAGTTCGACGAGTCGCGCCCCGTGCGCCCGGGCGACCGCCCGCATGGCCTCGACGTCGACGGATGCGTCGTCGACCACGATCACCCGTGCGCCCACCGTGTGCGGCGCAGCCCCACCCGCGTCTCCGCTGCCGAGTGGGTCCGCGGAGTCAGCCGATCCGGACGGGCCGCTCACCACCAGCGCGTGCAGGAGCCGGTCGAGCTGCGCCGGGCGGTCCCGCACCGGAATGACATACGTGACCTGCGTCGGGTCGCCCGACGGGAGCGATCCCACGACCGGGTCGGCGATACCCGTCTCGAGCAGCCGATCGGCGAGCACCGCCGTGGCCCGATCGCGCACGGTCAGTTCGCGCCCGTCGAAGAGGCCGGACGCGGCCGAGGTCAAGTACAGCACCCGCGTCGGTGCACCCCCGATGAGCGCCCGCCCGCCGTCCTTCACCCGAACCCGCCGCCCCAGCCGCACGACCGTGCCCACCGGCAGCGGCAACACCTCCGCCGGCGGTCCACCGCCGCTCATGGCGCTGCCTCCCCGCTCGGTTCCACGCAGTCACTGGATGCGCGCGAGACGGAGACGCCCAGCATGCCGTTCGCGTCGGGCACGCCGGCGGCGACCCGCGCCGTGGCGTCGGCGATCATGCCGGCGAGCAAGGCCTCCCCTTCGGCGGCGGTGGCGCCCGTCGGATCGCCGAGGATGCCCGACGGCGACACCGATTCGACACCGGATTCCGCCAGTCGAGCGAACAGCTCCGGCAGCGGCGTCGTGCTGCCCGCCGGCGGCAGCGGCAGAGCGACCGCGTGCGGCATGAGATGCAGCATGAGCGAGGTCTCCACCCGGCCCGCGTGCGCATCGACCACACCCTCGAAGCCCGAGTTCCGGGGCACCGTGCACGGCACCCACGCCACCCGGTGGCCCTCGGCCACCAGCTGGGGAACAGCGGATGCGAGGGTCGTGACATTGCCGCCGTGACCGTTCACGAGCACCACGCGCCCGGCCCAGGTCGAGAGCGATCGCACGAGCTCGATCAGTACGAACCGCAACGCCTCGTGACCGATCGAGACGGTGCCGGCGAACGACTGATGCTCGCCGCTGGCCCCGAAGGCGAGAGCCGGGGCGACCACCGCTCCACGGCCCAGACGCTCGGCGACCCCGGCGACGACCGCCGAGGCGATCACGGTGTCGGTGTCGAACGGCAGATGCGGGCCGTGCTGCTCCGTCGAGCCGATGGGCACCAGCACCACCGCGTCGGCGGGCACGCGTGGCCACGACGCGGCGGACAGGTCGATCGCACCCGCTGCCTCCGGGCCGGCCGACCCGGCAGAACCCCGCCGGCGCTCCCCACTCACCATGCCCTCGAGGCCTCCTTCGGCGTCGCGTCGATGGTCCACGGTACCGTCCGCCCTCGGCCATCGCCCGACGCCCGACCAGCCCGACCAGCCCAAACAGCCCGAGCAGCCCGCCCGGCCCGTCGCGACCGCGCGTCAGCCGTCGGACTCGGCCTTCGCCAAGGGCTTGGCCGTGCGCGTTCGCGGGCCCGTCTTCGACGTGGTCTTGGCCGGAGGCGCCGTCGACGCCCCGGAATCGACGACCGCGCCCGACGCGCCCCCGCCCGCACCACCGGCATCCGCACCGCCGCCCGCGCCACCCGGCCCGCCCGAAGCCCCCGCCCCGTCCCCGCCGAGCGTCACCTCGAACCCCGCCGGAATCACCAGATCGCCCACCCCCAGCTCATGCACCGATGCGTGCCCGGTGCCGAGCACCGCCGAGTCGAGCCCACCGCGCAGGATGTCGAGCACGTTCTCGACCCCCGCCTGCCCGTTCGCCGCGAGTCCCCACAAGTAGGCCCGCCCGATCATCACGGCCCGCGCCCCGAGCGCCACCGCCTTCGCCACGTCGCCACCGCGCCGCACCCCGCCGTCGAGCACCACCTCGATCTGGTCGCCCACGGCCGCCACCACCGACGGCAGCGCGCGGATCGTGGCCGGCGTCGTGTCGAGGTTGTTGCCGCCGTGGTTCGACACCGAGATCGCCGTCACACCGGCGTCCACCGCGCGCCGCGCGTCGTCGACCCGGGTGACACCCTTCAGCATGAACGGCCCGCCCCACTCCTCGCGCAGCCACGCCACGTCGTCCCAGGTGGGCGGCGGCGTCTGCATCCACTCGTAGTAGGCGCCGAAGAAGGTCGGCGCGTCGCCACCGGGCGGCTGCAGGTTCGGCGCCGTGAGGTCGGGCAGCTCCCGCCGCTTGAGGTAGGCGAGCAGCCATTGCGGATGCGGCAGCACGTTGGGCGCGAACGTCACCATCGTCTTGAGGTCGAGCTTCTCGGGAATCGACGGGCTGCCCCAGTCGCGCCCGTTCGAGAACGACCAGTCGAGCGTGGCGATCAGTCCCTTCGCCCCAGCCTTGCGCGCCCGGTCCATGCGCTGGATCATCGCGTCGCGCGTTCCCGTCCAATACATCTGGAACAGCGTGTCGGGGTTCGCCGCCACGACCTCCTCGACCGGCTTCGACGCGAACGACGACAGCCCCATGCTGATGCCCCGATTGGCCGCGGCCCGTGCCACCGCCACCTCACCGTCGGGGTGCACCGCCTGCACACCGGTGGGCGAGATCATCACCGGGAACGACAGCGGCAACCCCATCACCGTCGTCGAGAGCTCGCGGTTGGGCTTGTGCCCGGCCACGTGCGGCGCGAATCCCAGCTGCGAGAACGCCCCGATGTTGTCCTCGATCGTGAGCCCGCGCTCCGACCCGGCGACCAGTGCGCCGTAGACCGAGCTGGGCAGCCTCTTCTTCGCCCGGCGCTGCGCCTCGGCGACCGTCTCGAACCAGGGATTCATGATTGCCCTCTCTCATCGTTCGTGGCCGCCGAGCAGGCGACCGGATGCCGCCGGCAGGGCGGCATCGCATCAGAAGTACTGCGCACCCGCGTCGACACTCAGGTGCTCGGCCGTGATGAACTTCGCGTCGTCCGACGCCAGGAACGCCACCGCGTCGGCGATGTCCTCCGCATCGACCGACCACACCGGCAGGAACGGCGTTCCCATCACCGCGAGCGGCGGGTTGCTCTCGTTGGTGTGGGTGATGGCGGCGATCATGTCGCCCGACCCCATCGGCGTGTTGACGGCGCCCGGGTGCACGCTGTTCACCCGGATGCGGTGCTTGCCGAGCTCGGCCGCGAAGGCGCGCGTCATGCCGGTCACGGCGTGCTTCGACGCGGTGTAGTGCACCATGAACGGCTGCATCTTCTTGCCCGCGTAGGAACTCGTGAGGATGATCGAGCCGCCGCCGCGCTCGACGAGGTGCGGTGCGCCCACCATGACCGTGTTCCAGACCCCGGTCACGTTGATGTCCATCGTGGTCTGGAACATCTCGGGCGTCGTCTCGTTCCAGATCGCCGGGATGCAGATGCCGGCGTTCGCCACCACGATGTCGAGCCCGCCGAAGTCGGCGACGGCCCGGTCGACGAACGCCCGCATGGCAGGCAGGTCGCGCACGTCTCCCTGCTCGAACGCGATGCGCCGGTCGAGGGCCTCGACCTGCTTCACGGTCTCGTCGAGGTCGGCGATCGACGACGAGTCGTAGGGCACGAGCGGGATGTCGCCCGCCAGATCGATCGCGATGATGTCGGCGCCCTCGCTCGCGAGCTTCACGGCGTGAGCACGCCCCTGCCCGCGCGCGGCACCCGTGATGAACGCGACCTTGCCGGTCAGTCTTCCCGCCATGTTTCAACTCCTTCGTCGACATGCAGCTTCTCGGTCCCCACCATATGACACCCGGTGCCACAATGCCAGGCTCCCCGCAGACCGCGCAGCGCACACGCCCCGCTGACCGCACCCACCCCACTCACTGCCGGAACACCTCGCCGAGCGCCGGCGCGATGTCGTGGAACGACCGGATGGCCCGGAAGGCGCCCCGCCCGATGCGCGCCAGTTCCCGCCCGAGCTCGACGTCTTTCTCGCCGCTCGTGTCGAGCAGCACGTCGAGTCGGGGCAGCCGCCCGGCGAACGGGCGCGGGTCGGGCCCGGCGTTGTGCACGCAGTCCGACAGCAGGATGACGCGGGCGTTGCGCTCGGGAACGCCCGCGAGCTGGGTGGCCGCCAGCTGCAGCGGGAAGGCGATGTTCGTGAGCCCCTTGGCCGGGATGCGCAGCATGTCGTCGAGCAGTTCCATGGCCCGCACCGGGTCACCGAGTCGCGAGAGCACCGCGGCATCCGACCAGAACGCGATCACCGCCAGCCGGTCGTGCGACAACTCCGCCGCGAGCGCTCCGACGGTGGCCGCGGCCGTGCGCACCCGTTCGCCCTTCATCGACCCCGACACGTCGACCGCCAGCACCACCGACCGACGCGCCCGCACCCGCTCGCGCACGATGATGTCCTCATCGTCGGGCACGGGCCGCTCGGCGAGCATCTCGAGCGTCAGGTCGAGATCGATGTCGTCGCTCCCGCCGCGGTAGGGCACGCTCGCGAAATGGCCCGATCCCCGGTCGCGGGCGGTGTCGGCCTTGGGCTTCGGCACCGACAGCCGGGCCGCGATCTGCGCCGCGCGTGCACGCACGACCGGTTCGACGAGGGCCTCGTCGTCGCCGACGAGCGTCACGGTGCCCTCGTCGTCGGTGAAACCCGCGCCCGACGCACTCGGCCGCTTCTTCGCTCCCGCCGACCCTCCTCGTCCGGGCTGCGGTCGCAGCACGAGCCCGGCACCGCTTCCCGCCACCTCGAACGCCGTCGGATCATCGACCAGCTGCTTCGGCTTGCGCCGCAACGGCGTGGCCCCGCGCGGAGCATCCGTCGACCGTCGCGAGACGGGACTGTCGGCCTCGACGGCTCTTCATCCGGGCTCCGCCCGGGCGGGTTCCAGAATGAAGTGGTCCTCCCAGATCTCGCGCAGCACGCGTTCGGGCGACGTCTCGGCCGCTTCGTCGACGTGGATGCGCCCTGACAGCGACACGAGCATCGCATCGAACAGGGTGGCCTGGTAGTCGGTGTCGGAGGGCTCGACGAGATCGCGCAGTTCGAACAACTCGTGGGCGACGAGCGCGCAGTCGATCGCGCCGCGCACGCTCGACCCCTGGCGCACGTCCGGATGCTCACGGGTGGCACGCGTCACCGCCACGGCATCGGGGATGATGCGGTCGGCGAGCGGCCCGATCAGTCCGGTGCGCAGCGCCACGATCCCCCGCTCCGACTCCGCGTCTTGATAGCCGATCACGATGCGGTTGAGCCGGTCGCTGACGCTGGTCGACAGCCGGGTCGTTCCGACGTTGTCGAAGGGGTTCATCGACGCGATCACCCGGAACGTCGGCTGCGCCTCGACGAGCCCCACCCGCGGCACCTCCACGGCCCGGTCGGCCATCGCGGTGAGCAGCGTGTTGAGCGTGTCCTCCGGCGCCCGGTTGAACTCCTCGATGTAGAGGAAGCCGCCCTCCCGCATCGCCTCGACCAGCGGACCGGCGACGAAGTTGTCGGCGCTGTAGTCCTCGCGCAGCACCCGGGCGGGGTTGTGGTGGCCCACGAGCTTGGCCGGCGAGAGGTCGGCGTTGCCCTCGACGAAGAACAGCGGGATGCCCCATTCCTCCGTGATCGCCTTGAGCATGGTCGTCTTGCTCGTGCCCGGCGGCCCCTCGAGCACGAGGTCGCGGCCGGCGGCCACGGCCGCGAGCGCGAGTTCCAGCTCGCGCTCACGGCCCACCAGGTGCGCGGCGATGCGGCGCCGGGTCTCCTTCACATCGGTCTCGCCCACGGGCATCCTCTCGTCACTTGATCGTGTAGCCGGCGTCGATCTTGAGCTCCGTGCCGGTCACGTAGCGGGCCTCGTCGGAGGCCAGGTAGAGCACCGCGTTCGAGATGTCGATCGGTTCCACCCACGGGATGGGCAGCGCGTTCGTGGTCGCGAAGATCTCGGCCGCGGCATCCTGAGTCGGATGCTCGACGTCGGGCATGAACAGCCGGAACGTCGCCTCGTTGAGGATCATGTCGGTCGCGACCCCGGTGGGATGCACCGTGTTGACCCGGATGCGGTGCGGCGCGAGTTCGAGCGCGAGCGTGCGCATGATGCCCACCACCGCGTGCTTCGACGCCGTGTAGGCGACGACGTTCGGGGTGCCCTTGAGGCCCGCGGTCGAGGAGGTGAGGATGATCGACCCGCCGGTGCCCTGCTCGATCAGGTGCGGGATGACCGCCTTGGCCGTGTGCCAGACGCCCTTGGCGTTGATGTCGTTCACCATGTCCCACTCGGCGTCGGTCACCAGCTGCGACTCGTCGCCGAACGCGAAGACCCCCGCGTTGGCCGACACGATGTCGACGTGCCCGAGCTCGGCCACGCCCTCGTCCAGCGCCGCCTTCAGCGCGTCGAAGTCGCGCACGTCGGCCGTGCGGGCGACGATGCGCCGGTCGAGCGCCTCGACCTGGCGCACGGTCTCGTCGAAGTCCTCCTGGGTCGCCCCGGCATAGAACCGCTCCATGCCGGGGATCGATTCCGCGATGTCGACCGCGATGATGTCGGCGCCCTCCTGGGCGAGCCGCAGGGCGTGCGATCGCCCCTGCCCGCGGGCCGCACCCGTGATGAAGGCGACTTTTCCGTCTACGCGTCCCATGCCGGCCGCCTCACTTGATCGCCGCGCCGGCGTCGACCGGCAGGGTCACGCCGGTGACGTATCGCGACTCGTCGGAGGCGAACCAGAGCACCGCGTTGGAGATGTCGACCGCCTCGACCCACGGGATGGGCAGGGCGTTCATCTGCGTGGCGGCATCCGCGAAGTCCTGCTTCGTCGGATTCTCGAGGTCGGGCCGGAACAGCCGGTAGATGGCGTCGTTCTGCACCATCGGGGTGTCGACCGTGGTGGGGTGGATGCTGTTCACGCGGATGAAGTCGGGTGCCAGTTCGAGCGCCAGGGTGCGCATGAGGCCCACCACGCCGTGCTTGGCCGAGACGTAGTGCGAGATGTTCTCGTAGGGGAAGAGGCCCGCGTCCGAGCTGGTGAGGATGATCGATCCGCCCCGGCCGCCGGCGCGGATGTGCGGGATGGCCGCCTTGGCGGTGCGCCAGACACCGCCGAGGTTGATGTCGATCATGTTCTTCCATTCCGCATCGGGAATGTTCTCGGAACGGTTGGGCGTGCCGGAGATGCCGGCGTTGGCCGACACGATGTCGAGCCGGCCGAGCTCGGCGACACCGGCATCCAGTGCGCTCTTCAGCTGGTCGAAGTCGCGCACATCGGCCTTCGACGCGACGATGCGCCGGTCGAGCGCCTCCACCTGCCGCACGGTCTCGGCGAGATCCTCCTCGGTCGCCGGGTCGTAGGGGTTCTCGGGGATCGCCTCGCAGATGTCGATGGCGATGATGTCGGCGCCCTCTTGCGCCAGGCGGATCGCGTGCGACCGCCCCTGACCACGTGCCGCGCCCGTGATGAACGCGACCTTTCCTTCTACACGCCCCATTGCGTGCTCCTTTCGTCATGGGCCGAGGGCCCGCGTATTTCGATCTGGTGACCTACTTGATGAGCGAACCGGCATCCACCGGCAGGGTGACGCCGGTGACGTAGCGCGACTCGTCGGAGGCGAACCACAGCACGGCGTTGGAGATGTCGACCGGCTCGACCCACTTGATCGGCAGCGCGTTGAGGGTCTGGAACCGTTCCCCGACGACGTCACGGGTGCGTTCGGCCACCGGGAGGTCGCCGGCGAACAGCGCGTAGGTGGCGTCGTTGTGGATCATGTCGGTGTCGACACTGGTGGGATGCACGGAGTTCACGCGGATGAAGTCGGGCGCGAGCTCGAGCGCCAGCGTGCGCATCAGGCCTACCACGCCGTGCTTGGCGGCGACGTAGTGCCCGATGTTCGGAATCGCCATCAGGCCGGCCGTCGAGGAGGTCAGGACGATCGACCCGCCGTTTCCGCCCGCCTTGAGGTGCGGAATGGCCGCCTTCACGGCGTGCCAGACACCGGTGAGGTTGGTGTCGAGCATGTCGCTCCACTGCTCCTCGGTGAGTTCCTCCATGCTGCCGAAGCTGAAGATGCCCGCGTTCGCCGCCACGATGTCGAGCCGGCCGAGTTGCGCCACCCCGTCGTCGAGTGCGGCTTTGACCGCCTCGTAGTCGCGCACATCGGCTTTCGTGGCGACGATCCGACGGTCGAGTGCCTCGATCTGCCGAACGGTCTCCTCCATGTCGGCCGGGGTCGACATCGGATACGGCACCGAGTCGATCTGGTCTTCGATGTCGACCGCGATGATGTCGGCGCCCTCCTGCGCCAGCCGGAGCGCATGACTCCGCCCCTGACCGCGTGCCGCACCGGTGACGAATGCGACCTTGCCTTCTACACGCCCCATTGCGTGCTCCCTTCTCTTCTTTTCTCTTCCTTCTTGCGATGCCCGGGATGCCTTGCGATGCCCGGGATGGCCCGGATCAGAACTGCGTGTTGCCCGCGTCGACGGTCAGCTCGAGGCTCGTGACATACCGCGACTCGTCGGAGGCGAGGAACAGCACGGCGTTCGACTGGTCGACCGGTTCGGTGATCTCGATCGGCAGCAGGTTGGCGAGCATGCCGCCGAGCTTCGGATGCGCCTCGAGCAGCGGCCCGAAGGCGTCGCCGCCGAGGGTGCCCATCGGTGTGTTCACGCCGGTGGGGTGGATGGTGTTGACCCGGATGTTGTACTCGGCGAGCTCGGTGGCGTAGGCCCTCATCAGCCCGACGACCCCGTGCTTGGCGCTGACGTAGGCCGAGAGGAACGGCAGGCCCTTGATGCCCGCCGCCGAGCTCGTCATGATGATCGAGCCCCCGCCGTTGTCGATGAGGTGCTGCGCCGTGCCCTGCACGGTGTTCCACACGCCGGTGAGGTTCGTGCCGATGGTCTGGTCCCAGACCTCGGCCGAGGTGCCCTTCCAATCGGCGATGACGCAGATGCCGGCGTTGGCCACCACGATGTCGAGCTTGCCGAGCTGGGCGACCCCGTCGTCGATGGCGGCCCTCAGGGCCTCGCGGTCGCGCACGTCGACCTTGGTCGCGATGATGCGGCGGTCGAGTGCCTCGACCTGCCGCACGGTCTCGGCGAGATCCTCCTCGGTCGCCGAGGGATAGTCGATGTTCGGGATGTGGTCGGCCAGATCGACCGCGATGATGTCGGCACCTTCCTGCGCCAGCCGGAGCGCGTGGCTGCGCCCCTGCCCCCGTGCCGCTCCGGTGATGAAAGCGACTTTGCCTTCGACACGCCCCATTGCCTGATCCTTCCTGTTGACACGCGGGTCGTGATGTGCGGCCCGTGGCTTCGTGACGCCGTGCCCCCGATGCTCAGTTGGGGGTGAATCCGGCGAGCGGGTTCTCTTCGCAGGCGCTGACCGGGGGCCGGTCGGGCCGGGTCAGCGAGAGGGTGATCGGGATGCCCCGCTTCTTCGTGGTGATGAGTCCGGTCGCGATCGGCCGGCCGTCGCGGCGGGGGCCGCGCACGGTCGAGTGCGAGTGGTCGCCATCCGGCTTCGGGATCGAGCCGTCCATCTTGCGCTTCTCCAGCGCCTCCTCGCCGAAACCGCGCACGCACTCCGGGTCGGGCCCGTCCAGGGGCAGACCGGTGAAGAACTTCGCCGCCATGCACCCGCCCTTGCAGGTGTCGAAGAAGCTGCAGCTCGTGCACGCGCCGCCGGACTGCGGCGTGCGGAGCCGGGTGAACAGCTCGGAGTTGCGCCAGACCTCCTGGAAGCCGCCCTCACTGCGCACGTTGCCGGCGAGGAACTCGTCGTGGATGGCGAACGGGCAGGCGTACACGTCGCCGATCGGATCGATCAGGCACACCACCCGCCCCGCGCCACACAGGTTGAGGCCCGGCAACGCCGACCCGTAGGCGGAGAGATGGAAGAACGAATCGCCCGTCAGCACCCCTTCGCCGTGAGCGACGAGCCAGTCGTAGAGCTCGCGCTGCTGCTCCGGCAGCGGATGCAGCTCGTCCCAGACATCCGCACCGCGACCGCTCGGCCGCAACCGGGTCAGACGCAGCTGCGCGCCGTACTCGTCGGCGATGGCCTTGAACTCGTCGAGCTGGGGGATGTTCTGCCGCGTGCAGACCACCGAGATCTTGAACCCGGTGAACCCGGCATCCTTCATGTTCTGCATCGCCCGCATCGCGGTGGCGTAGGAGCCGGGGCCGCGCACGTAGTCGTTGACCTCGGCGGTCGCGCCGTCGAGCGAGATCTGCACGTCGACGTAATCGCTGCCGGCGAGCTTCTGCGCCACCTCGGGGGTGATCTTCACCCCGTTGGTCGAGAACTTCACCCCCACCTTGTGCGCGGTGGCGTAGTCGACGAGCTCCCAGAAGTCGCTGCGCACCGTCGGCTCGCCCCCGCCGATGTTCACGTAGAACACCTGCATGCGCTCGAGCTCGTCGATCACCGCTTTGCACTCCTCGGTGCTGAGCTCCCGCGGGTCACGACGACCCGACGACGACAGGCAGTGCACGCAACTGAGGTTGCAGGCGTAGGTCAGCTCCCAGGTGAGGCAGATCGGCGAATCGAGACCGTACTCGAACAGATCCACCAACCGGCCCGGCTGGGGCGGCGGCGCGGGCTTCGGGGCTTCCGGGCGGGCATCCAGGAGTGTCATGACGACCTTTCGACGACCATCGACGACTGCGCCAGCGTGCCGAGGGCCTGCTGATAGCGAGGCAGATCGGCGGCGGCGATGCCGGCGGTCTCGCACGCCACCCTGACCGATGGCGCCGAGGCGAGTGATTGCACGACCGCCAGCAACGTGCGGTCTTTGAGGAACGACAGCTTTCGCGTGCCGAAGTGGTAGAGCAGGGCTCCGAACGGTTCAGGGCGAACGGACACCTGGGGATGCAGATCCCACGCCGTGTCCAGATCGACCCCGTCAGGATTCAGCCGAGACATGGCAGCGGCTCAGTAGACGCCGCACATACCGTCGATCGATACTTCTTCGACCAGCGAATCGGCCTCGATGGCTGCCGGCGCTTCGCTTGCGGTCGCGGTCTGTTCACGTGTACTCATGGGATTCTCCTCATGGTCGTAATCGTCTTCATCGTCGAGTTACTGTGATGGACACGATACTAATGACACCGAGTGCCGAATGGAAGGGGGAACGATGACCAGCGCATCGTCCGGGCCGCCCGCCGGCCCCCCGCGCCTCGGTCGCCAGCCCTCCACCAGCCAGGCCGAGCTGAGTCACATCGCGCTGCAGCTGTTCATCGAGCACGGCTTCGACGCCACCACCATCGACGACATCGCCGCTCGCGCGGGCATCGGCCGCCGCACCTTCTTCCGGTACTTCCCCTCGAAGAACGACCTGCCCTGGGGCGACTTCGACAGCCTGCTCGACCGCATGCGCGACCATCTGCACTCCCTGCCGGCCGGCCTGTCGCTGGTCGAGGCGTTGCGCGCGGCCGTGATCGAGTTCAACCGGTTCCCGCAGGAGGAGGTGCCCTATCACCGGCAGCGCATGGACCTGCTGCTCAACGTGCCGACCCTGGTGGCGCACTCGACCCTGCGCTACGCCTCGTGGCGGCAGGTGGTCGCCGAATACGCCGGTCAGCGCCTCGGCGTGCCCGAAGACAGCCTGCAGCCACAGGCGATCGCTTGGACCTACCTCGCCGTCTCGCTCGCGGCCTACGAGCAGTGGCTGAAGAACGACGACGCCGACCTGATCGCGTTGCTCGACTCCGCGTTCGAGCTGCTCGACACCACGTTCGATCCGCGGCACGACGGTCCGTGATGGCACGCGAGCCTCGCGGCGGCGATCCGGGCGGCGATTCGGGCGCTGGCCCGCGCGCCGGCTCGGCGTTCGACGTGATCGTCGTCGGGGCCGGGGGTTCGGGAGCACCCCTCGCCGCCCGATTGGCCGGGCCCGGATGCCGCGTGCTGCTGCTCGAGGCCGGCCCGGCCCCCGGCACGGTGGCCGGCCTGCCGCCCGAACTGCTCGACGCGGGAATCATCCGCGGCGCCGACCCGGCGCATCCCGACAACTGGGCGCTGCCTGCGCAGCTGACCGCCGGTCGCCCCTATTCGATCGCCCGCGGCCGCGTGCTCGGCGGTTCGACGACGGTGAACGGCGGCTACTTCGTGCGGGCCCGGCGGGCCGACCACGACGACTGGGGCGCCGCCGGCAACGACGAGTGGAGCTACGAGGCCTGTCTTCCCTTCTCGCGCGCGCTCGAGACCGACGAGCAGTACGGTCCGCTTGCCGCACCCCGGCCGGGCCCCGACGACGCTCGGGCGGTAGCGACAGCGGCGACGACGACGGCGACGGCACTGCATGGCAGCTCGGGGCCGATGCCGGTCACCCGGCCCGCGGTCACGAGGGAGGGCGCACCGCACCCGGTGACCGCGGCGTTCGCGGCGGCAGCCGGCGAACTCGGCTTCGCACTCGAGGCCGACAAGAACGGCGAGCAGCCCCCCGGGCACGGACCGTTGCCGATGAACGTGCGCGGCGGCATCCGGTGGAACACCGCCCTGGCCTATCTGCTGCCGCTCGGCACGAACCCCGATCTCGTGGTGCGCGGTGACGCCACCGTGCGCCGGGTGCTCTTCGAGGGCACGCGGGCCGTGGGTGTCGAGCTCGCCGACGGCGAGGTGGTGCGCGCGGGGCGGGAGGTGGTGCTCGCGGCCGGCGGCATCCTGACCCCGCACCTGCTGCTGGTGTCGGGGGTGGGGCCGCGCGACGAACTCGCCCGGCACGGCATCCGGGTGGTGGCCGAGTCACCCGGGGTCGGGGTCGGGTTCAGCGACCACCCCCAGGTGCAGCTGACCTGGCGCCCGCGGCCCGGGATCACCGGGCCCGAGATCACGCCGCCCGGCATCGCCACGCCCGGGGCCAGCACGACCGCCGCTCCCGGCGGTTGGCCCGGGCCGGCCATGGAATGGGTGCTCAACGCCCCGCCCGAGCAGCCCGGCGGTGCCGACATCGAGGTGCTGCCGCTGCTGAAGCCGATGGGCTACCTGCTGCACGGGGTCGTGGCGCCCGACGACCCGCCCGATCTCGCCCTGCTGGTGGCCCTTCAGCGCGAGGCGGCGCGCGGAACCATCCGGTTGGCGTCGGCCGATCCTGCCGTTTTGCCCGAGATCGACTACGACTACCTCTCCGTTCCCGCCGACCACGCCGGCCTCCGGCGCGCGGTGCGACTGGCCGCGCGCCTGGTGGGCACGCGCGCGTTCGCGGCCGTCTCCGAGGGGCTCACGAACATCGACGAGGCCACTCTCGCAGACGACTCGCGCCTCGACTCCTGGGTGCGCTCGAACCTCGGCACGGCCATCCACCTCTGCGGCAGTGCGCGCATGGGCCCCGCCGACGACCCCGGCGCCGTCGTCGACCAGCACGGCCGGGTGCGCGGCGTGACGGGTCTGCGGATCGCGGACACGTCGATCCTGCCGACCGCCCCGCGCCGTGGTCCGGCGGCGACCGCGGTGCTGATCGGCGAGCGCGTGGCCGCGTTCCTGCGCGACGGCGACTGACCGAGCCGCCGCCGAGCCTGAACCGCTGTCGAGCACCGCGCCGCTGTCGAGCAGCGCGCGGCGCCCTCGGGCCCGCCACGCGTCCTTCCACCGGTGGGAGGATGGACGTATGGCCAGAGACCCATCGTTCGCCCTCTCGTTCGGCACCCAGGCCGCCGCCTACGATCGAGGGCGCCCGGGCTACCCCGACGACGCCGTCGAGTGGATCATCACCCGCGCGGCCACCGACGACGACGCTCTGCCCGACGTGGTCGATCTGGGAGCCGGCACCGGAAAGTTCACGGACTCACTCGTCTCGCGCGCGGCCACGGTCACCGCGGTCGAACCGGATGCGCAGATGCGCGAGCGCCTCACCGCCAACCTGCCCGGAGTGGTCGCCGTCGCGGGAACAGCCGAAGCCATCCCGCTCGGTGACGAATCGGCCGATCTCGTCACGGTCGCCCAGGCCTGGCACTGGGTCGACCCCGAGGCGGCGTCGCGCGAGGTCGCCCGCATCCTGCGACCCGGTGGAGCCCTCGCCCTGATCTGGAACATCCGCGACGCCTCGGTCGACTGGATCGCCGAGCTCGGGCGCATCATGGGCGCCTCGGAAGCCGAGCGGTTCGACAGCCTCACTCCCCCGATCGGTGAGCCGCTCACCCGTGACGCTTACGCCGAGTTCCACTGGAGCAACCCGATCAGCCGCGATGAGCTGCACGCGATGGTCACCTCGCGCAGCTACGTGATCGCGATGGGCGCCGCCGAACGCGACGACCTGCTCGCGCGCATCGACCACCTGCTCACCACCCACCCCGACCTCGCGGGCCGCGACACCTTCGACCTCGCCTACTCCACCCGCGTCACCATCGCCCGGCACTTCTGAGCGAGGCACTGCACCCCACGGCTCAGCACAGCACAGCAACACCGCACCCCACCGCACCCCGACCGCACCGCACCCGCACCCGCACCACCGCCCACGCCGCGCCCCGCGGGGTACCATCGACCAATGGCCATCGTGACCCTCGAACGCCCCGCGAAGCACACCGTCGTGCGCTCGTTCGCCGGCCACCTGGATGCCGCTCCCGACGCCGTCTTCGCCGCTCTCGCGCGTCGGCTCGGCGGCCTCACGGGCGACGAGGGCCAGTCACTCGTCGACGAGCCCAGCCGTACGGTGATCGTGCAGGGCGAGTGGTGGTACCGCGCCGAATACCGCGTGCGGCCCGAACCGGATGCCGCGACCGGCACCCTCGTCGAACACGAGATCGTGAACGTCGCCTCCACTGCCCACTGGGCCGGCCCCATCGCCGGGCGCGCCGTCATCCGCTCGGCTCCCGCCGACTTCCAGGCCCTGCTGACGGAGCTCGCGTGAGCGTCGCCGACGGCGTCGGGTTCTGGTCGAAGCGCGGCCCCATCCTCATCGCTCTCATGGTCACGACCGGGCTGGTCGCGATCGACGCGACCATCCTGGCCACCGCGGTGCCCTCGATCGTCGCCGACCTCGGCGGTTTCTCGGCCTTCCCGTGGCTGTTCTCGATCTACCTGCTCGCGCAGGCGGTGTCGGTGCCGATCTATGCCAAGCTCTCCGACACGGTGGGGCGAAAGCCCATCATCCTGATCGGCGTCGGGCTCTTCCTGCTCGGGTCGGTGCTCTGCGGGTTCGCCTGGAGCATGCCGGCGTTGATCGCGTTCCGGGCCATCCAAGGTCTCGGGGCCGGCGCCGTGCAGCCGATGGCCATCACCATCGCCGGCGACATCTACACCGTCGCCGAGCGCGCGAAGACCCAGGGCTACCTCGCGAGCGTGTGGGCCATCTCGTCGGTCGTCGGCCCGACTCTCGGCGGCGTGTTCTCGGAGTTCGTGTCGTGGCGCGGGATCATCTTCGTCAACGTGCCGCTGTGCATCCTGTCGGGCTGGATGCTGATCACCCGCTTCCACGAGAAGATCGAGAAGCGCGAGCACACCATCGACTACGCCGGCGCCATCCTGCTCACCGTGGGTATGAGCTCCATCATCCTGGGGCTGCTCGAGGGCGGTCAGGCCTGGGCCTGGAACGCGCCCGAGAGCATCGGCGCCTTCGTGCTCGGCGGCGCCGCGCTCGTCGCGTTCGTGTTCGTCGAGAAGCGGGCGGCGGAGCCCATCCTGCCGCTCTGGGTGTTCTCGCGCCGTCTGCTCATCACCACCACCGTGCTCGCGCTCGGCGTGGGTGCCATGCTGATCGGGCTCACGTCGTATGTGCCCACCTATCTCGAAGGGTCGATCGGCGTCTCGCCGCTCATCTCAGGGCTCGCGCTGGCCGCCCTCACCATCGGCTGGCCGGTCTCGGCGTCGCTGTCGGGCCGCATCTACACCCGCATCGGCTTCCGGTCGACGGTGCTCATCGGCGTGGTGCTGGCGGTGATCGGCTCGATCGCGCTGGCGCTCGTCTCGGCGACCCCGTCGGTGGTGGCCGTGGCCGTCGTGTGCTTCGTCATCGGCCTGGGCTTCGGCTTCATCAACGCTCCGGGCATCATCGCGGCGCAGTCCAGCGTGCCCTGGCACGAACGCGGGGTGGTGACCGGCACCAACCTGTTCGCGCGGTCGATCGGCAGCGCGGTGGGGGTCGCGGTGTTCGGGGCGATCGCGAACGGCATCCTCGATCAGGCGCCCGGGGGTGAGCTCGACCCCGACGCGATCATCGCGGCATCCGGAGCCGTGTTCACCGCGGTGGCGATCTGCGCGGCTCTCACCATCGCGGCCGGCCTGCTGATGCCCCGGTCGCGGGTCGAAGACGTCGAGCTGGCGCCCGCGCAGAACTGATCGGCGCACCACCCGTGCCGAGCCGACCGGATGCCTCGCCCGCACCCGGGGTGAGCGATATCTTGGCTCTATGCCCGACACGCTGACGCAGGCGACCAGCACGCCGAGCGGTGTGCCCGTGCGACGCCGCCGGCGCTTCTCGATCAACGCCGTGCTCGACAACCTGTTCTTCATCGTGGCGGGTGTGGCCTCGGTCTGGCTGGCCTACCTCGTGCTCACCGAGGGCTTCGTGTCGGGGTGGGCGCAGGTGTGGTTCTACCTCGTGTTCTGGGTGCTCGTGGCCTACATCGCGCTTCCCCGGCTGCACCGCATCCTCACCAACATCTACGTGCCCAACTACTTCATCGGCCGCACCCGCACGAGCGACGGACTGCTCGGCGACCCGGTGAACCTCGGCCTGCTCGGGTCGGAGGAGCAGGTGCACACCGCGATGGCGGCCGCCGGATGGACCAGGGCCGACGACCTGACGCTTCGCAGCGCCAGCCGCATCGTGATGTCGACCGTGCTGCGGCGCAGCTACAACGAGGCCCCGGTGAGCCCGCTGATGCTGTTCGGCCGCAACCAGGACTTCGCCTACCAGCAAGAGGTCAAGGGCAACCCGGCGAAGCGCCATCACGTGCGGTTCTGGCGCTGCCCCGACGGCTGGCTGCTGCCCGGAGGCCATCACACCGACTGGCTCGCGGCCGGCACCTACGATCGCGCGGTCGGCTTCTCGCTGTTCACCCTGCAAATCACGCACAAGATCGACGAGAACACCGACGTCGAGCGCGACCACATCGTGCAGACGGTGCAGGATGCCGACCCCGCGGTCTCGGTGAGGGTTCTGAAGGACTTCGCCACGGGCTATCACTCCCGCAACGGCGGCGGCGACGCGATCATCACCGACGGCGACCTGCCGATCATCGACCTGAAGGCCGTGACGCCGTCACCGGCGGCGGTGGCCGAGACCGCCGTTCCCGTGCCGACCCCGCACACGTCGGGCGACACGGAGCCCCTGCCGCAGAAGACGGTGCGACGCCCGGTGCAGACCACCTTCGGCGCGGTCGTCGTGCTGTTGCGCGCCCTGACGCCGGTGCTCATCATCCTGCTGGTCGTGTTCGACTGGGGCGGAGCGCGCGACGCGATGACGCTCGACCTCGGCGCCGACGTGCCCGACGCCATCGATCTGCGCGACACGGCCCTGTGGGCGATCATCGTCGTCACCGCGGTGTTCGGCATCGCCGAGCTGCTGTTCGGCGTCTACGTGTTCATCGGCAGCAACGTCGCCCGCATCGCGGTGCTGACCTTCAGCGTCGTGAACATCGTCATCGCCGCGGTGCAGCACTTCGCCGGCGGCCTGCCGATCACGCTCGGCACCAACCTGATCGGGGTGTCGCTCGACATCCTGATCCTGATCGCTCTCTCGAGCAGCCGTGCGCGCGACTACGCGCGTCGGCCCCGGCAGAAGGCTACGCGGCGATCGCCGCGAGGCTGAGGCCGGTCACCGAGAGGGCGACGACCGCCGACGCGAGGGCGACGTTCGAGAGCAGGGTCACCGGCATCCGGTGCCTGGGGATGCCCTGCACGACCGCGGACATGGCGCGGGGCCGGTCGCTGAAGGCGCCGAGCGGCTCGCCCGTGGCGTTCGTGGCGAGGAAGTGGCCGGCGCTGTACTCGACCATTCCCGCGTACTCACCCGCGCGCGACGCGACCCAGAGCTTCGCCTCGGGCGAGGCCCAGGTGACGGCCGGAGCGACCGGTGCGCGCGATGCCCCGGATCCTCCGGATGCTGCGGAGGCTCCCGATCGATCGACGACCGGACCGAGATTGCTGAGCAGCGCCATCGACGTGCCTTCCGTGCAGACGTGAAATGGTTAGTGGTGACTAACTGTTAGACAGACTAGCGAAATTCACGACCCGTCGAGGGGGCTTGCGCCGGTTCGTTCCGGGATGCTAGGCGGCGACCTCGTCGGCGGGCATGCGCACGATCAGGGCTCCCGGGTCGACCCAGGTCTTCACCGCGATCGCCGTGCCGAAACCGTCGCCGTCGAGCTCGATCTCTTCGGGCCGGCTCAGCCGCATGACGAGCTCTTTGCCCTTGAGGTAGTTGAGTGCGCGCACCTCTTTGTCGGTGCCCATCAGGCGTCGGCCGACCGCCGTGCGGCGCAGCACGCCGTTCTCCCAGAAGATCTTGGCCATGATCTGCACCCAGCCCACGAACCCCTCGGGCCGCAGCAGCACGATGTCGAACTCGCCGTCGTCGACCGCGGCATCCGGCAGCAGCAGGATGTTCGCGGGCAACGACCCGCAGTTGCCGATCATGATGGTGTGCGCCCGCACCGAGCGGTTGCCGGCGCCGTCGAGGTTGTAGCGGATGCGCAGCTGGTTCTTGTCGCGCAGCACCTGAGCGATGGCCTTCACGTAGGCCAGCCAGCCGACCTTCGCCTTGAGGTCGTCGTCGGTCGCGGCGAGCATCTTGGCGTCGAGCCCGAGTCCGGCCATGACGAGGTAGGCGTGCTGGGTCACGGAGTCGTCGCCGTGCCGGATGCGGATGAGCCCGAGGTCGATCTTGCGGTCGGCGCCCCGGAACGCGGTCTGCAGCGAGTTCTCGACGTCGTCGAGCGTGAGGTCGAGATTGCGGGCGAGCAGGTTGCCGGTGCCCGACGGCAGCAGCGCGAGCGGCACGCCCGAGTCGTGCAGCGCCTCGGCGACCGCGCGCACGGTTCCGTCGCCGCCGGCCGCGATCACCAGGTCGGCGCCCTGCTCGAGGGCCTGCTTGGTCTGACCCTGGCCGGGGTCGTCGGCGGTGGTCTCGATCCAGATCGTCTCGCCCCAGCCCGCGGCAGCCTCTTCGGCGGCGACCGCGGAACGCAGCGCGTCGAGGTCGACCTTGATCGGGTTGTAGACGAGGGCTGCGACACGAGGCGAGTTCATGATCGCGACGGTATCAGGATGCGCCAGGCCGCGCGCGCGACGGTGGCCGTAGCGGCTTGCGCCCGCGGAGCGGTCAGAGCTCGGGAAGCGGCGCGGTCGGAGCTCGGGCAGCGGCGCGGTCAGAGCTCGGGGAAGTCGGAGCCGTAGAGCGCCCGCAGGTAGGCCGTCGCGGCATCGAGATCGCCGTCCATGTAGGCGCTCACCGCCCCCCGCCCGCTCGACGCGGCCCGTTCGAGCGGGAACTGCGCCTCGATCGCCCGCGCGAGCGAGGCCGCGGCCCGCACGCTCTGGGTCTGCGACGGGCTCGTGAGGTCGGGCAGGGGCGAGAGCGCGTCGTCGGCGAGCCGCTCCCAGAGCCAGCACTGGTCCCAGAGCAGGCTGAACGACGACTGCTGCAGCGCCTGGCGGATGGCCGCCGTCTCGAGGTAGTACGACGAGATGCCCACGTCCTGACGGTGCTTCCACACCAGCATCAGCCTGATCAGGGCGCGCACCGACCCGTCGTCGTCGATGCGCGACAGCAGCACGGTGCGCGCACCGGCGCGGTGCCGAACCCATCGGCGGGCGACATCCGGAACCCAGAGCAGATCGGAACCACCGAGCGACGACCCGGCCTCGGCCGCCGCCTCGTAGGCCGGGATCAGACGGATGCCGGGAGCCCCCAGCTGCTCCACCAGCACCGATTCGGCACTCGCGCTCACGAGCGCGGCCGGCGCACCGGCCGCCGCCGCGCGCAGCACGTCGATCGAACGCGCGACCGATTTCGGCTTGGCTCCCCGAAGCACGACGAAGACGTCGAAGTGGCTCGATTCGCGCACCGCGGTGCCGTGGGCGAACGATCCGGTGTCGACTACGCGCAGCACCGCCGCATCCTCCATCAGCTCGTTCGCGACACGATCCCTGAGCTGCTGGGCACGCTCGACGTCGCCCGCGGTCGGGCGCACGTGTTCGGCGAATGCGTGAAAAGCCTCGGCGATGACATCGGGCACGGCGTCCTCCCGATTCCGAATGTACTCCGCGGCAGGGTCGACCAGAATGGGCGAAGAGAACGGGAGGATGACCGGTCATGGCCCGATTGATCTACAGCGCCATCACGTCGCTCGACGGTTTCACCGAAGACGCGCACGGCGACTTCGACTGGAGCGCGCCCGACCCCGAGGTGCACGCGTTCGTCAACGACGCCGAGCGCCGGGTGGGCACCTACCTCTACGGCCGCCGCATGTTCGAGACCATGCGGTTCTGGCAGAGCGTCGAGACCTCGCCCACGGCTCCCCCGTCGCCTGACGTGCCGCCCGAAGCGGTCGATTACGCGACCGTGTGGCAGGCCGCCGACAAGGTGGTCTTCTCGGCCTCGCTCCGCCCCGACGAGGTGACCACCCCGCGCACGACACTCAAGCGGGCTTTCGACGTCGCTGCGGTGCGGCAGCGAAAAGACGAGGCAACGGCCGACCTGTCGATCGGCGGACCCACCATCGCGGCGGCGGCTCTTCGCGCCGGGCTGGTCGACGAACTGCAGCTCTATCTCAACCCGGTGGTGGTGGGTGCCGGCAAGGCGGCGCTGCCCGCCAGGCTGCACGTCGACCTGCGGCTCGTCGACGAGCACCGGTTCTCGAACGGGGTGGTCTTCGTGCGCTACGCGGTGGGGTGACGACCCCCGCTTCTCAGCGCCCGCGCTTCGGGTGCGCGGAGTACCGCTGGTCGGCCAGCTCCCAGAGATCGAACTCGCGCAAGCGCCGCATCCGCTCGTCGCGGTCGCGCAGGTAGTCGTCGTCGACCACGACGCGCGACACCCGTTCCACGTCGTCGAGCCGGTTCGCCAGCTCACGACTGATCTCTCCCCAGGCCTTCTGCCGGGCATCTTCGATCAGGGCGTCGACCCATTCCGGGTCGTCGGACGCCTCGCGGATGCCCCGCGCCACATCGCGATAGACGTGCAGCCGCGCGTCGAGCAGGTCGACGTCGCGCGACTTGTAGTCGTGCTCGTGCCGGGCCGCACCCCGTGACCCCTCGGCCTCTTCGATCACCTCTTCGGCGTGCGCCTCGTTCTGCGCCTGCTCGGCAACGACGGCGTCGACCGCGTCGCGCACGAAGGCGGCCGCCCGATCGCGCGTGAACCGCTCGTCGTCGCGCAGGGCCGACACGATCAGGCGGTTCTTCAGATCCATCACGGCCGAGAATCGCGCGATGAGCATGCCATCGGCGACCGCCGCTTCGAGGTCGTCGGCCGAGAGCGCGGGAGCGTCGTCGACGGGCTTGCCCGACGCGAGCCACCGAGGTGCCCGCTCACGCCGCCGCCAGCCCATGTGCCGCCCTCCTCGACTCCCAGGATAAGCGCCACCCCGTTCGACACGCAGGCCCGATCGGCGATCTGTGGAAATCACGCGCAGATGTGCTGCGAGATCCAATCCGGGGTGTCGGCGAGGGCGAGGCGACCGGATGTCACGAGCCGAGCGAACTCGATCGCCTCGTCGCTCAGGCGCCCGTCGGCGGAGTC
The DNA here is from genome assembly GCF_024979295.1 of Herbiconiux daphne. Classification (GTDB taxonomy): domain Bacteria; phylum Actinomycetota; class Actinomycetes; order Actinomycetales; family Microbacteriaceae; genus Herbiconiux; species Herbiconiux daphnes. The sequence goes on from NZ_JANLCJ010000002.1 coordinate 537,096, forward strand.
GGGCGCGTCGCGCCCGACGTGCACCGAGGCCCACCGTGCGAGCCGGGGACCCACTCGGGCGGCCACCGCGACGATGCCGGCGAAATGCCGGGCCTGCCCGCGGGTGCGGTCGTCGAACTCGGCGGCGAAGCCGCGGCCGGTGAGGCGGTTGCGGCCTCCGCTCGCCGCGTCGAGCATCCAGAGCGGCCCGAGCCGCACCCCGCCCGCGGCGCTGCCGAGTTCCACCAGAAAGCGGCGTGGTGACGGGTGGGCTGCCGCGAGCTCGTCGGCCAGGGCACACAGGCGGGCGCAGGCATCCATCGTTCGAGCGTATCCCGATCGTCGAGCGCCGAACTTTCGCGTTGAGAAAAGTTTCGTTGTGTGAAAGTATTTGGTCATGCCCGCCACCCGTCTCGCCCCCGACCCCGCGGTCGCCGCGCGCGACGACGAGCATCCGGGCCTGCGCGAGCGCAAGAAGCGCGAAACCGCGCGCGCGATCGAGGTGGCCGCCGTCGAGCTCGCCGCGGAGCATCCGTTGACCGAGATCACCATCGAGGCCATCAGCGCACGGGCCGACGTCACCAGCCGCACCTTCTTCAACTACTACGCGAGCAAAGAGGATGCGGTGCTCGGCCTGTCGAAGGCGTTCGGGCCGCCGCTCGTGCGGCCCATCGACTACGTTCCCGGGCAGCCGGTGCTCGACACCGTGATCGCCTCGGTGCGCGACGAGTTCGCCTCGATCGACTTCGGCACGCCCGAGCTGCAGGCGAAGCGGCGTGCCGTGGTGGTCGAGAACCCGTCGCTGCTGGTGCGCGACTTCCAGACCATGGGCGACATCGAAGAGAGCGTGGCCGTGCAGGTGATGCGGCTGCTCACCGAGGAGTGCCGGGTGCCCGAGGCCTCGCGCGAGTCGCACGCCTGGGCGATCGTCGTGCTGGTCGGGTCGGTCATCCGCCTCGCGACCCGCACCTGGAGCCAGGAGACCCGTCACCGCCGGCCCATCACCGACCACATCGACGACGCCCGCGATCTCGTGATCGCGGCGGCACGACTCCGCACCTGACCGCACGCCCCCGCGCCTGCCCCCGCTTCACCGCTCGCGCTGACTCGCTCCCCGCTTCACGGCTCCCCGCTCCACCGGCTTCTCGCTCCACCCGCTCCACCACTGCCCGTCAACTCCCCCGGCTTCACCCGACACCCCGAGGAACAACCATGTCAACCACCCCCGACGTCAACGAGACCGTCGAGAAGGCACCGCCCGAGCTGAGCCAGCGTCGTGTCGGCCTGATCTTCGCCGCCCTGATGGTGGCGATGCTGCTGTCGGCGCTCGACCAGACCATCCTCGGCACCGCGCTGCCGACCATCGTCGGCGAGCTCGACGGTGTGAACCACATGCTCTGGGTGGCGACGGCCTACATCCTGGCGTCGACCATCGTGATGCCGGTCTACGGCAAGCTCGGCGACCTGATGGGCCGCAAGTCGTTGTTCGTCATCGCGCTGTCGATCTTCGTGTTCGGCTCGATCGTGGGCGGGTTCGCCAACTCGATGGAGTGGCTCATCGCCGGCCGCGCCGTGCAGGGCCTCGGTGGCGGTGGGCTGATGATCCTCTCGCAGGCGATCATCGCCGACGTCATCCCGGCGCGGGAGCGCGGCAAGTACATGGGCTTCATCGGCGTGGTCTTCGGCCTCTCGTCGGTCGCCGGCCCGCTGCTCGGCGGTCTCTTCACCGACGTGCTCAGCTGGCGACTCGCCTTCTGGATCAACGTGCCGCTCGGCATCGCGGCCATCATCGCCGCGGTCGTCTTCATCCGGCTGCCGAAGATCGTGAACGCCGAACGCCCGAAGATCGACGTGGCGGGCATGATCACGCTCGCGATCGCGGCATCCGGTCTCGTGCTCACCGCGTCGTGGGGCGGCACCGAATACGACTGGAACTCCCCCGTCATCATCGGCCTGATCGTCGTCACCGTGCTCGCCGCGTTCGCGTTCGTGATGGTGGAGCGCAAGAGCGCCGAGCCGGTCATCCCGCTGTCGCTGTTCCGCAACCGCAACTTCACCCTCACCACCCTCGGCGGGCTCGCCATCGGCATCTCGATGTTCGGCGCGATCGGCTACATGCCGACCTTCCTGCAGATCGTGAACAGCGTGAACGCCACCGTGTCGGGCTTCATGCTGCTGCCGATGCTCGGCGGTCTGCTGGTGACCGCCATCGGTGGCGGGTTCCTGGTGACGAAGACCGGGCGCTACAAGTGGATGCCGATCGTGGGCTCGCTCGTGATCGCCGCCGCCCTGGTGCTGTTCTCGACCATGCGGTCGGACACCCCGTTGCCGCTCATCTTGTTCTACCTGACCATCCTCGGGCTCGGCATCGGCCTCGCGATGCAGGTGCTCGTGCTGATCGTGCAGAACTCGGTGCCCCACAGCCAGGTGGGCACCGCGACCGCGGGCAACAACTTCTTCCGTGAGATCGGAGCTTCGCTCGGCTCGGCGATCGTCGGTGGCCTCTTCGTGGCACGCCTGACCGATCAGCTCCAGGACTCGGCGGCGTCGGCCGGTGCGGCCGCCGGAGCGGTGCCACTCGACACCAATGCGCTCACGCCCGCCGCGATCAACGCGCTGCCGGCCGAGTTGCACCAGATGATCGTCGACGCCTATGCCAACGCGTTGAGCCCGGTCTACCTGTTCCTCGTGCCGCTCATGCTCGTGGCCGCGCTGCTGCTGTGCTTCGTGAAGGAGATCCCACTGGCCACCACGACGGTGCAGCCCGAGGGCTGATCGGGCGTGGGCTGATCGGGCGAGCGGTGGTCGCGCGAGGCGTCGGGATACTCAGCGCCTGTCGAACGGAAAGCCCTCGAGCATCGCGGTGACGTCGTCGTAGACGGCGAACGCGCCGGCGTCGCGGAGTTCCGCCTCGCCGGTGCCGCCGCTGCGGAGGCCCACGGTCGCGACTCCGGCCTTGCCGGCGGCGACGGCGTCCCAGGTGGCGTCGCCCACCATGAGCGCTGACGCGGCATCCGTCTTCGCCTTCTCGAGGGCAACGGCGATGATGTCGGGTTCGGGTTTGGCCGTCTCGACGTCGTCGGCGTTCGTGACCGCGAAGAGCAGATTGTCGATGTCGAGCACGCGCCGCAGTTCGTCGAGCTCTTCTTCGGGAGCGGATGTCGCGAGCACCACGCGCAGGCCGCTCTCGTGCGCCCGCCGAATGATGGCCTGGGCGCCGTCGAACCGCCGCAGGCGCGGCCACAGCTTCTTGTAGTTGCTGCTGTGCAGTTCGGAGGCGTCGTCTCCGACGGCCTCGGCGCGGTCACCGAGCAGGGTCTCGAGCAGCTTCTGCGAGTCGAGCCCGATCGCCCGATGGATGCGCCAGGTGTCGACCGGTTCGCCCACCTGTTCGAAGGCGCGTGCCCACGCGTCGACGTGCAGATAGTTCGAGTCGACCAGTGTGCCGTCGACATCGAACAGCACCGCCTCGATCGCCGCGGTCGGCTTTCGGGCGGCGGGTGCGGTGTCGTCGGGTGCGCTCATCCTCTAAGCCAACCACCGTTTCTTCACGATGAGACATTACTGAGGTATGCTCACCTGCATGTCTCAGCCGAAATTATTCCGTTCGAACGTGGCGTCGATCGCTACGGCCGTCGGTCTCACGCTCTCGATCCTCCTCGCTGCGGGGGCGACCGCTGCCGACGCGGCGCCACCCGCGGGTGGCGAGACCCAGCTCGTGAGTGTGTCCCGAGCCAGCACGGGGGCCGATGCGAACGCGCAGGATGCCTCCATCTCGGCTGATGGCCGGTACGTCGCATTCTCCTCCGCGGCGACGAACCTCGCCTCGACGGTGACGAATGGGCGGAAGCAGATCTTCGTTCGAGACCTCGAATCAGGCACGACCACGTTGATCACTCAGAACATGGGTGTTGCGGGCGACGGCGACTCGACGAGCCCGTCGATTTCGGCCGATGGAAGCGTCGTGGCGTATCTATCGAGTGCGAAGAACCTCGCGGGAAGCGCTCGAACGGGCTTTCAGCAGGCGCTAGTGTGGTCGCGCGCGACGAACTCGTCGGTATTGGCGAGCGCCACCAGCGACGTCGTGCCCGGCTCCGCCAACGCCGATGTCGGCGAAGTGACGCTTTCCGATGACGGTTCCACAGTTGCGTTTAGTACCACCGCGAATAACTTGACAACCGACGCCAACCCAACTGGTTGGCGTGAAATCTTCGTACGGGTCTTAGCGTCGGGCATCACGACACTCGCTAGCTTCGGCTCGTCGGGTCCCGCAGACGACACGTCCGGTCACCCGGCTCTATCCGGTGACGGACATGTCGTGGTGTTCTCCAGCGCCGCGACACTCGCAGATGTCTGGAGCAACGGGAGCGATCAGATCTATCGTCGCGACCTCGCCGCGAACTCCATCCAGATGATCAGCAAGAATCGTTCGAAAGCGGCCGGAGGCGGGGGTTCGTCGCTCAACGCGGATGTCTCGAGTGATGGAAACGTAGTTGTCTTCTTCAGCGCAGCATTCGACCTGACGGACACGCCCACCGTGAGTCACGGCATCTACTGGCACGATGTTCGAGACGGACTGACACGGATCGGATGTCCCGACTATGTGACTGGCGGAATTGCAATCGGTGGGTACAACAGTCCGTCGATTTCTTCAGATGGCTCGTCGATCACCTTCTTGTCGTCCGCCAAGCGATTGACGCGGGAAGGGGCAGGCGATGGAGTGGTTCTGCAGGCCTACGTGAACGACTTGAAGACGGGAGTCATCCGCTTGGCCAGCCGATCTACCGGCTTCAGCGATGACGCGGAGGACGCGGTCTCTCAGCCCTCCGTCTCGGGTAACGGGCGAATGGTCGCGTTCTCATCCAGGGCAACAAACCTGGTTCCCGGTGCCGGACCGTTCTCGCAGGTGTACGTACGCAGCATGAACGAAGATCCGGGAGTCGAGCGTGTCGGGGGCACCGATAGGTTCGCGGTGTCGGCGGGAGTTTCTGGCGGAACCTTCGGGGCGAATGTTCCCGTGACTTATGTCGCGTCCGGGGAGACCTTCGCCGACGCGCTATCCGGGTCGGCAGCGGCCGGTGCGAAGCATGCGCCAGTGCTACTCGTGACTAGGAATTCCATACCGGGGCCGGTCAGTGATGAGCTTCGACGCCTGACGCCGAAGAAGATCGTCGTGCTCGGAGGGGTGAACACGATCGACCCGTCGGTCGAGCGCGCGCTGGCGGCCTTCAGCCCATCCGTCACCCGCATATCGGGCGCAGATCGTTTCGCGCTCTCGGCGGCCGTCTCCGCTGCGACTTTCGGCGAGGCAGGGGCGTCCGTTCCGATCGCTTATGTGGCATCGGGCGCGGTCTTTCCCGATGCGTTGTCCGGCTCGGCGGCGGCGGGATATCTGGGCGGTCCGGTCTTGCTCGCCACGAAAGAAGGGGTGTCGACACGGGTTTTCGCCGAGTTGGGACGTCTGAGACCTGCGTCCATCGTGGTGCTCGGCGGGGTCAACACCCTCAGCGATTCCGTCGTCGAGACCCTGTCGAGCATCGCTCCCACATCGCGCATTGCCGGCGCGGATCGGTTCGCGGTCTCCGCGGGTATCTCGGCAGCGACCTTCCCCACGGGAACGATCGCGGCATACGTCGCATCCGGCGCCGTGTTCCCTGACGCCCTCTCGGGATCCGCCGCCGCCATCAGACGCGGCGGACCGGTGCTCCTCGTCACAGCCGACCGTATTCCCGACCCGATCAAGGCCGAACTGGCCCGGCTCAAGCCCACCAGAATCATCGTGCTCGGCGGCACAGCCACCGTGTCTGAAGCCGTCCTCAACGACCTCAAGACCTACGCGGTGCCGATTTCGTGACGTGAGACCGGGGTGTGAGTGGCGCCCCGGTCGTCACGATCCAGTGACGCCCGACGTCTGCGATTGATCGCCCGTCGGCTGCAGAAGTGTGCCGCCACGGCGAGGGTGGGATCGGTCGGGTTCAAGCACACGATCGAACTAAGAGCCTGCTGACTCGGGTCTCGCTGACCCGTGTCCCGCTGACCCTGTGCCCCGCTGTCTCAGGGTCCCGATGACTCGAGTTCCGGCGGACCCCGGGTCCCGATATTTCGAGTCACCGCTGACTCCGGGGCCCTGTGACTCGGGTCCCGCCGACTCGGGGTCCCGTTAGCCAGGAGCCCCGGGCCAGTCTGCGCCCCGCTAGCTCAGCGCCCCCTCCGGGCGCGGGAAGCGCTCGAAGAGCTTGTCGAACACGGCGTGGCGATCGAACTGCAGGGCGTAGGCCCGAGCGTGTTCGGCGCGATCACGGCGCTCGGCGGGGGTGGTGTGCAGCACGGCCTCATCGATCGCATCGGCGATCGCGTCGGGTGCATCGACGGGAACGACGATGGCGTGGTCGCCGATCGCCTCGCCGATGCCACCGGTGAGGGTCGTGATGACGGGGCCACCCCCCGCGAGCATCTTCTCGGCGAGGGCGATGCCGAAGGTCTCGACGAACTCGGGGCGAGGCTTCGACGGCAGCACGAACGCGGCGCACCCGGCCATCAGGTAGGGCTTCTCGGCGTCGCCGACGTCGTCGAGAAAACGGATGCGCGACGCGAGCGGCGAGGCCGCGGCCAGTCCACGAAGTGCACCGGCCTGCGGCCCACGGCCCGCGATGATGAGGGGCATGTCGGTGGTTCGCCCGATCTCGCTGCGTTCGAAGCCGGCGATGAGGTCGTCGACACCCTTCGCATCGGTGAGGCGAGACAGGAACAGCAGGTAGCCGTCACGCTCGAGACCGCGCGCGGCGAGCAGGTCGTCGGTGGTGAGCTCGTCGAGATCGAGATAGGCGGCCGCATCGATCGCCGGGTAGGAGACGACGATGCGCTCGCGGCACTGCTCGGCGAACCGCGTGCCGTGCTGATCGTCGACCCGCTGAGCCTCGGAGATGATGAGGTCGCGCGTGTACTCCGACACCGCCACGCAGTGATCTTGACTGAGGTAGCTCGACAGGATGTGGGCGGCGGCCCCCAGCCGGCCCTCCTCCACTGCCGTGCGCACCACGTTGGTGACGTCGGACCCGACCGCCTCGGCGATGGTCGTGACGTTCACCGGCAGGCCGGTGCTCCACGCGGCGCGCATCGCGTCGGCCACCGCGATGGTGTGCGGGCTCAGGTAGAGAGAGAGGGCCACCGTGGGCACGCCGTCGGTGAAGAGCTCCACCAGGCGGCCGGTGATGCCGGCGACGTAACGGCCGTCGGGCACCTTGTAGTCGCCGACCGGCGCCGGCCGCTCGACGATGATGCCGGGGCTGTAGGGCAGCACCGAGTCGAGCGGCTTCAGCGGCAGGCCGGCCTGCTCGAGCTTCTCGATCGGCCAGGTGACGATGCGCACCTCGTCGAAGCCGCGCACCAACGCGGTCTCGGCGAGGTTGCGCGCCTCGACCGAATGCCCGCAGATGACCGGATCGGCTCGCACCACCACGACGAGACGGTTGCGGATCGCGTTCATGAGCTCTCTCCTGTTCGAGGCTGAGGGTCAGGGTCGGACGAACCCGATGGCGTCGGGCCCGATGGTGTCGGACCCGATGGTGTCGGGCCCGCCGGTGTCTGACGGGCTTCTGGCGGGTCTGCAGGCACCGGATCGTCGGCAACGAGCCGGCCCGGATCATCGGGCTCAAGCTCGAGTTCGAACCCGAGCGCCGGATCGTCGGCATCGGTGACCACCACCGACCCCTCCGGGGCCAGGTCGTCGTCGCCGATGTCGCTCTCGGTCTCGATCGAGGCCGCACGCTCGACCTGCGCGTCGACGGCCGCGGCATCCGTCGCCGCCGCGCTCGCATTCGTCGCTCCGGCATTCGTCGCTCCGGCATTCGTCGCACCGGCATTCGTCGCACCGGCATTCGTCGCACCCGCCGCCGGAGCCGAACCCGGCGAGCCCGGCGAGCCCGCCGACCCCACCGGCGCAGCCGGCCGCGTCGACGGCGGCACCTCGACCGAGCCCCACCCGCTCGGCTGCGGCCCGAGCGTCACCACGAGTTCTCCGCCGCGGTGGAACTCGTCGCCCCGCAGCCAGCTGCGCTCGAGCGGCACCCCGTTGAGTTCAACCGACTGCACGTATTGCACGGGGCCCCCGGCAATGGGCTCGACGAAGTCGCGCGTGCGAATGGCGAACGTGCCGTCGCCCACCGCGATCGTGGCTTCGGCGAACGACGGCGCGTTCACGAGGAAGATGTTCTGGCCCGCCACCGGGAACAGCCCCAGCGAAGCCCAGACGTACCACGAGCTGAGCCCGCCCGAGTCGTCGTTGCCGGGCAGCCCACCGCGACCCACGCCGAATTGCTGGTGCACCACGTTGTGCACGATCTCGGCGGTGCGATCGGGGCGACCGGCGTAGTGGTAGGCCCACGGCGCATCCATGTCGGGCTCGTTGTTGAGCCCCTCGAACCGGCCGAGGTTGTAGCCGGTGAGCAGCTCTTCGGCGCCGGGCTTGTTGCCCGGCTGGGTCACCGGCTCGGCCCCGTAGCCGAAGAACTCGTCGAGCTGCTGCACGAACCGCTCGCGCCCGCCGCTCACCTCGATGCGCCCCGCCATGTCGTGCAGCAGCCGGAACGAGTAGTTGTATCGGCTGCCCTCGTAGTAGGTCGAGTCTTTGAGCAACCCGGATGTCGCGTCGAAGGCGTTGGCCCACCGCTCGGCCAGCTCGTCGAACTGGGCCGCGAGCGCCTTGTCGCCGACGTGCCGCGCCACGTTCGCCGTGCACCAGTATCCGAAGGCCAGGTCGAGGGTGTGGCTGATCGGATGCGCCTCGCCCCGCAGCAGGAACTCCTCGCCGTAGGTGCGGCGCAGGTCGTCGGACATGTGCACGAGCGCCCAGTCCCAGTCGATGCCGGGCAGGCCCAGCTGGCACAGGTCGGCCAGGAAGGTGTGCGCGAGCGCACTTCCCTGCCGCGAGAACCGGTCGCCGCCGCGCGCCAGCCGGTAGCCGATGGGAAAGTTGCCCTCTTCTTCGCAGATGGTGAGCAGAGCGTTGGCGAGCTCGACGGCCCGCTCCGGCGCGAGGGCCGTGAGCAGCGGCAGCTGGGTGCGATAGATGTCCCACATCGTCGAGATGTCGAACGCGAACGGGCCGTCGGCCGGCCAGAACGGGCTCTCGGACTCGGCGAAGCTCGGCTTGATGAGCGAGTGGTAGAGCGCCGTGGTGAACACCGTGCGCCGATCGGCCGAGGGCGTGTCGACCGTGATCGTCTTGAGCTGCTTGCGCCAGGTCTTCTGGGTGCGCTCGCGACGCGCCTCGAACCGTGCGGGGCCGGGCCCGCAGTCGGCCCGCAGGTTGCGCTCGGCCTGCTCCACCCCGCGGAACGAGAACCCGATGCGCAGCTCGATGGTCTGCCCCGGCTCGCTCGGGCCTGCCCACATGAGCCCGAAGGGGCGCAGCGTCGTGGGGCGGATGTGATCGAAGTCGAGCCGGGTGCCGCCCGGCATCAGCCGCCGGTCGTACCACAGCATCTGGCGCCACTGCGGGGTGTCGCACTCGATGTGCACCGCTATCGGCGCCCCCTCGGCCACCACCACGCCGCTCGCGACCCCGGGCTCGATCGTCTCGAGGTGCGCGCGCAGCGGAATGGTCGAGCCGTAGGGAATGGCGAGCCCGCCGAGCGAGAAGTCGATCACGATGCGCGCGTTGGAGTGGCGCGGGAACGTGTAGCGGTGCACCGCGCTCTTCGGCCCCACGGTGATCTCGGCCGTGACCCCCGAGTCGAGGGTGGCGGAGTAGTAGCCGGGCTCCGCCTGCTCGTCGGTGACCTGCCAGGTGCGCCCGAGAACGTCGAGCGGCTCGACCATCGGCGTGACCCGGAAGTAGTTGTAGTACTTGCGGATGGCGCCGGTGCCCGACTGCTGGAAGTGCGAGAACCCCGACGCGAGCTGGGTGTCGTGGATGGTCGACGGCACGCCCTCGAGACTGAGGTCGTATTTGCCGTAACCCGTCGGGTAGGCGCCCGAATAGGCGCAGGCCGACACCATGCCGAGCGGATAGGTCGCCCCTGGATGCGTGTTGCCGATCTGCGGCTTCGGCCACCACCAGGTGGCCGCCAGACCCGTCGCCGGCGGCAGACTCGTGACCTCTGACCCGATGAAGGGGTCGACGGAGCCGTTCACGCACACACCGATTTCGGGATGCCGGCTTCGTGGGGCCTGCAGGTCATCGTCGGAGCGTAAGTTTCGCAGGCGGACAGCACATGAACCACCGGTGACGCCCCGGCAAACGGATGAGTCGCGATCATGCACACATCATGCCAGCCGGTTGTTTCAGGCTCGGGTCGGCGGCGCAGGTTGTGGATGGCGATCGCGAGACCGCTGGTTGTGGAGGAGAGATCAGGGCGGCGGCGCGGTCAGCAACGCCGCCCGCTCGATGAGATAGGGACCGAGTTCGGCCAGGGCATCGTCGCCGGCGCGCTTGTTCCAGCGCACGAACACCGTGTCGCCGCGCAGGCGCAGCACTCCGTCGCCGGCGCGCAGACTCGCGGCGTCGAGGGGCACGGCGACGGCGTCGTAGTTCACGGTGTCGCCCTCGTCGAACCGGCCGTTGAAGGCCGCGCGCCGATAGTCGCGGCGCTCCTCGGCGCGAGCCGACTGGTTGGTGACCCGGCCCGGCTCGACGGCCCGCGTCACCGCACCGATCTCGAACAGCCGACCCTGCGCATCCAGCAGCAGCACCCCGAGCCGCCAGACCCGCTCCACCGGCACCATCGCGGGCGATCGACGGATGCCCAGAATCGCGCGTCGCGCCTCGAACGACCCCAGAGCCTCGGTGCGGGCTCCGGATGCCTCGAGCGAGCGCACGACGGCGGCGAGCAGTTGCTGCAACCGCGCCTCGATCACCTCGTCGGAGTCGGATGCGGCCCGCCGCGACTCAGCTCCCGACCCCTCAGCCCCTGTACCCTCCGCCGGTTGCTCCGCCATACTGCGACCGTACTATCGCCGCCGGCTGCTGGCACTGCCCGGACGCAATCCTCCGATCCAGGTGAGCAGCACGATTCCGCCGATGCCGTGGGTCGATGCGAGCAGCACGATCGAGAGCGTCTGCGGGTCCGCGCCCACCAGCCCGATCCCGGCCGCCGCGACGACCGCGACCACGACGACGGAGCCCACCCCTGCCGCGGCCCACCGAGGCAGCCGCAGCGCCCAGCACGCGGCGACGACGCCGGCTACCACAAGCCCGATCACGAACCCCAGGAACACCCCGATCAGCAGCCCGACCTGCGACGCCACCAACGGGTAGTCGAACGATACGGGTGCGGCAGCCGACGCGCCGGTGAACACCAGGTCACCGAGCAGCACCGCCGCGGGGAACAGTGATCCGAGAACCGCGCCGATGAGCATGCCGCCCGGAACGGCGAGCATCGCGACCCGCGCGAGCGGCGGCAGCGACGCGGGCTGCGAATCACCCTTAGGGACAGACCACGGCCGGGGCCGGTGGCGCGCGCCGGAGTCGTCGCGCCACCCTGCCCCGTCGGTCATACGCCTCCGCCTCCACTGCTGCCGTTCGCGTTGTCGGCGACCCGCTGCCAGTAGAGCAGCCAGTTCGCGCCCGCGATGCGCGAGTTGATGATATTCAACGTCGGCCCGAGATCGCGCATGATCTTCGCGTGCACGTAGAGATGGAGGTATCCGCTCGGGTCGTTGTACCAGGAGAAGGTGATCAGCGAACCCGCCCCGTCGAAGTGCCCCGCCTGGGCGAGGAACTGCATCGCTCCCCCGTTCGCCGTCTGCATGCGCACGGGCGCGGCCAGGGCCTCGAGCGAGAACGGACTGGCGTTCAGCGGCAGGATCTGACCGTCGACCGGGTAGGTGCGCGGTGCCCCGCTGATCGGGAAGTAGCAGTTGAAGCAGCCACCGTGCAGCAACCGGTCGACCGCCGACTCCGACGCCGTCGGATGCACGGCGTGATAGCCCGGCAGGGTCGCCGAGAAGTCGTAGCTGTAGAACCAGACCGGGTCGATCAGCACGGGATAGACGGTGTCGTCGGCCAGCTCGACGTGCTGGGTGAGGGTGGAGCCGCTCCACGAGTACCCGGTCTCGAGCGGCTGCCCCGCCGAATCGATCGCCCACGGCGCCTCGACGGTGCCGATGTAGTGGAACGCGGCATCCGTCACGATCGTGTCACCACCCGGAATCGTGCGGGTGCTGCTGCCCTCGGGCAGGTCGAAACGGTAGGAGAAGTCGTCGCCGGCCGACGGCGACGCGATCGCGGTCATCAGGCGCACGCCGTTCATGATCGGCTGCACATAGGCCGCGGCCTGCGCCTCAGGGCCAGCCGTGAACGACGTGATGCCGTCGGACTGTCGCGCCTGGCCCCGGGCGTCGTCGATCGTGACGCCGACCGGCTGCCCGGTACCCTCGGTCTGCGCAGGAGACAGACGGATGCCGGCTGCCGCGTCGGCCGCGATGCCCGCGGTAAACGGCATCGCGCCGGTCTGCGCGGCGATCTCGGCCGTCTGAGCCTGGCCCGGAGGAACACTCGTCTGCCGCAAGAGCTCGGGCGCCAACCGCCCGAGGAGGGCGACGGGATCGGCGATGAGGGACTCCGGCGACCCGGAATCGGGCGTGGCTGCCGACGCGACCGCCGGCAGTTGGATGAACGCGCTCGCTGCGGTCGCAACCACGGCCAGTGCGGCAGAAAGAAGCCGCAGCTTGTGTCGATGGGAAATGGGCATCGAGAGGCCTTTCGTTGTGCTTGGCCGCCCCCGAGGTCCTACCGCGGGGTAAAGCCTATACACATGTGGCGTTTAATGCGCATGTGTTGCGAGGTTTTCTCGATTCGTGTCGCGGGGCCGCCTCGGGCCCACTCCGTTGCGTGCCAGAGCGCCGAGTTGGAAGACGACGAGCGCCAGCACCACGGCGGCCGCGGCGAACTCCGGCACCAGTTCTCCGCCCCCGATGCGCACGGCGGCCGCTCCGAGCGGCGGTGCGAGGGCGATGCCGGCGTACATCGCGGTGGAATACCACGAGAGCGCGATACCCGAGGTGGCGGGGTCGATCTCGATCAGGCGATGCTGGATCGGCAGCGTCGCGGCGTTCGCCGACGCACCCCAGACGGCGAACAGCACCGCGGTTCCGGCGAGACTGGTGGCGAACAGCGGCACGAGGGCGAGCGACAGCAGCTGCAGCGCGAGGAAGAACCCGGCCACGCGCCGGTTGCCGAACCGGTCGGTCAGCCGCCCGGCCACGACGTTGCCCGCGATGCCGGCCACGCCGAACACGAGCAGCAGGAAGGCCAGCAGCGAGGGCGACCCGCCGGTGACCGGCGCGGTCACCGTGGAGCTGAAGATGTAGACGGCGTTGAACCCGCAGACGAGCAGCAGCACGGCGCCGAGGGTGAGCAGGATGCGCGGGTCGGCGAGAATCGAGAATCGCCGCCGCACCGACACCGGCTCGCCCACCGGCACCCGCCGCACGAACAGGGCGATCGCTACCGCGACGATCGCGGCGAGGCCGGCCAGCCCGAGCAGCGGCTCGCGCCAGCCGCCGACCGCTGCGAGAGCGGTGCCGAGGGGAGCGCCGAATGCGGATGCGGCGGTGAATCCCACGGCGACGAACGCGATCGCCCGGCCTCGACGCGCTGCCGGCGCGAGTGAGGCGGCCGCCGCCGTGGCCGCGGGCACGAGGGCCGCGCCGCCCAGGGCGGCCACGAGGCGGCCGACGGTGAACACGGGCAGCGAAGGAGCGAGGGCCGCGATGAGGGTGCCCACGGCGACGAGGGCCATGCCCGTGGCCATGAAGATGGTGCGCGACATCCGGGTGAAGAGAATGGAGATGGCGGGGGCGGCTACAGCGACCACGATCGCGTAATAGCTGATGGAGTAGCTGACGTCGGCGGCCTGCACGCCGAGGGTGGAGGCGATCGACGGCAGCAGCCCCGCGATCACGAAAGCATTCGTCGCGACGACGAAGAGGCCGACCGCGAGGATGGCCAAGCGCGAGTACAGCCGATGCGCATATGATTGTTCGATGGTCGTCATACGATCACGATAGCATTAGTTCGATGTTTATCAAACTATTATTCGACCGTAACCCGTTCGGGTGAGATCGTCAAGAGGTGGTGACCGCAGCATGGGCAACGACTACCCCGTGCCCGACATGAACGACGTCGAGCTCGTGGAGGTGCTGCGTGCGCTGGCCGATCCGATCCGGCTCGACATCGTGAAGGTGCTCGCCGACGGCGAACCCCACCCGAAGAGCGCCACCGACTGGGGCTTCGACGTGCAGAAGTCGACGCTCGCCCATCACTTCAAGACGCTGCGGGAATCGGGCATCACCCGCACGATCGTCGACGGCCGCACCCACGCGATCCAGCTGCGGCGGGTCGAGCTCGACGACCGGTTCCCGGGGCTCATCGCGGCGCTCACGGCCGGCTGATCGGGGTCTTCAGGGCAATCGGCGCCTGACGGCTCAGCCGTCGCACTTCGACAGGTCGGTCTCGGCCAATGGCTCGCCCTCGGCGATGACGTAGGTCACGAGCAGCACCACCGGCTCGGTGCCGTCGTTCTTTCCCTCGTGCACGTAGTGCGCACCCTCGACGATCGACTCGCCGGCGTGGTAGACGTGCACCCCGTCGGGGTAGATCGGCGCGTAGTGGGTGAACACGCCGGATTCCACGACGGCGATCAGCTGGCCGTCGTGGCAGTGCGGCCCCGTGCCGGCGCCGGGCGCGATCGTGATGCGACGGAACGCCACCTGGGTCGGGCCCGCCACCTCGACGTCGACCGCATCGGGCTGGTCGCCCTTGCCGAGCTCTTCGACCGTCACGGGCTTGGGGGTGGCGGGCGCGGGCGCGGTCGCCGCGGGGTCGGCCGCTGGGTCGGCGGTGGGGCTCGGCGCAGCTGCGGCGGGAGTGGGCGTCGGGGTGGCCACGGGCGTGGATGTCGCCGCGGCCGCTGTGGCGGCATCCGTCGATTCGGTGCCGGTGGGCTGCGCGGCGCATCCGCCGATCATGAGGGCGAGCAGCAAGGCGGGCGACAACAGCACGGTGGTGACGGTGGGTCGGGACTTCACGATGAACCTCTTCGTTCGCGGGCCGGATGACGCGCGGAGCGGGTGCCCCGAGAACCCGTGATCATCGTGGCAGAGGCGGCTCAGCGGATGACGGCGGGTGGCACCCCCAATTCGGGGCGGCGGAGGCATCCGGAGGCCTTGTCAGATCGGTCGTGAGGGCGTAACATACAACCAAATGGTTGTACAAGAGTTGACTGAGCCCGAGGCGGATGCCGTCTTCCACGCGCTGGCGGATGCCACGCGTCGCGACATCGTTCGTCGAGCCGTGCGGCAGGAGTCGTCGATCTCGGCGCTCGCGGTGAGGTACGCGATGAGTTTCGCGGCCGTGCAGAAGCACGTCGCCGTGCTCGAGCGATCGGGGCTCATCGCCAAGGAGCGACGCGGAAAGGAGCAGATCGTGCGAGCGAACCTCGAGACCATCGCGCGGGCGAATCGCCTGCTCGGCGAGTTCGAGGCGATCTGGCGCGATCGGGCGAAGCGCATCGAGGATCTGCTCGAGGGCGATGGCGCTGAATTGGCTCCGGATGCCCCGAATGCTCCGGATGCTGTGCGTGCTGCGGATGCCCCGGATGCTCCGGTACAGCCCAGTGGATCGAACACGAAAGGACAGGAAGCATGACCGTCATCAGTTCGAAGAAAGACCCCGAGGCGCTGACCCTCACGTTCGTGGCGGAATTCGCCGCGCCACCGGAGCGCGTGTGGCAGATCTGGGAGGATCCGCGGCAGCTCGAGCGCTGGTGGGGCCCGCCGACCTGGCCCGCGACGTTCGACCGTCACGATTTCGTCGAGGGCGGCACGTCGTCGTACTACATGACCGGGCCCGAGGGCGACAAGGCGGGCGGATGGTGGCGCACGACCGCCATCGCGGCCCCGACCCGGCTCGAGTTCGACGACGGTTTCGCCGACGACACGGGCGAGCCGAACACCGAGCTCCCGGTCACGCACATGGTGGTGACGCTCGACTCCGTCGAGGGCGGAACCCGCATGACCACGGTGGCGAGCTTCGCGTCGCTCGACCAGCTCGAACAGATGGTCGGAATGGGCATGGAAGAGGGCATGGCGCTCGCGATGGGGCAGATCGACGAGCTGCTGGAGGGCGCGACGCAGCGTTCGTGAGCGGGTGCGTCTTCGGGAGCGCGGTCGGTGTGTTCGGCGCGCGGTCGCGGTGGGCGGCTGCGCGGGGTCGCGGTGGGCGGCGGCGCGGGGTCGCGGTGGGCGCCGGCGTTCCGGCGCCGCGCTCACCCCGGGTTGACGATGCCGAACAGGGCGAGTTCGGGGGTGTCGAAGCGGCCGAGCGGTTCGTCCGCGTCATCCGTGGCGAAGTAGTCGTCGCCCTCTTTGACGATGCGTCCGACGACGTGGCCCGAATCGGTCACCACCTGCCACTCGCTGCCCGAGGTCTGTTCGAGCACGACGTTGCGGGCGTCGCGGTCGAGGGGTCCGTTGTCGGTCATCGCCGTCACTCGGATTCGTTGACGGGATTGCCGTCGGGCCCGAAATCGGAGTCGATGTCGTAGGGGTCGTCGGCCGCGGCGGCGTTCGCGTCGACCGCGGTCGGGCCTGCCGGTGTGCTGTCGGCATCGGGGCTTGTGCCGGCATCACCGTCGATGTCGGTGTCGGTGTCGTTCGGGTCGTCTGCTCGGGCAGCGGAGTCGTCGCTCATGTCATTTCCAATCGGGCGTGGGACCACCGCGCGGCGCGATCGTCGACCTCTTCCACTATCCCCCGGAACGCGATCGTCGGCGCGCAGCACCGCCGACGACCCGATGTCGGTGGCTCCGTGTTGACTTATCCTCATGAAGCCGACGTTCACCCTCTCGCGCGACAGCGCGGTGCGATCACGACCCGTCGTGGCGCTGCCGACGCTGCACGAGCGCTTCGACGCCGCCATCCGGCGGGTCGCCGAGCACGAGCGCGCCATCTCCGGGCTCGAGGCCGCCCGCACCCGAGACCTCGCCGAGGCGGCCGGTCTCGCCGAGGCGATCGAGCGCGGCGAGTTGGGGCGTGCCTTGCGCGGCAACGAGCACGAGTGGGCCCGGCGCAAGCTGCTGTCGGAGATCGGATGCCTCACCCACCGTTCCGAGCGAACGCTGGCTCGGCTGCTCAACGAGAGCGAGGTGCTGGTCGCGAACCTGCCCGCGACCGTCGACGCGCTCGCATCCGGCGACATCTCCTATCAGCACGCGCGATCGATGGTGGCGCACGCCTCGACGCTTCCCGAGCTGGCGCGATCGGCCTTCGAACTCGCCACCCTCCCGGCCGCCCGCGAACTGACCGCGGCACGGTTCGACGACCGCGCGCGCCGACTACGTGAGCGGCTGCATCCGGAGTCCATCGTGGTGCGCACGGCAACCGCGCACGCGGAGCGATCGGTCTGGCTCGAACCCCAGTGCGACGGCATGGCCACGCTTCACCACCACCTCGCGGCGGCCGACGCGTTCGCCATCCACGACCTGATCGACCGCACCGCCCGCTCGTTGCGCGCCGACGACGAGCCCCGCACGCACGCGCAACTGTGCTCCGACGTGCTGGCCGACGCCGTGCTCGGTCGCGACGAGAAGGGTCGGCGGCTCAGCCCGACCGTCGTGGTGACGGTGCCCGCGGCCACCCTCGCGGGTGCGGCCGATGACCCGGGCGATCTGCACGGCTATGGTCCGATCGATCCTGCCACCGCCCGCAGGATCGCCGCTCATGCGCCCTCCTTCCTGCGAGCGCTGATCGACCCCGACACCGGCGAGACCCTCAGCGTCGGCCGACGGCGCTACCTTGCCCCCGCCGATCTGCGCACCGCATTGATGCTCGACGACGAGACCTGCCGCTTTCCGGGCTGTGGTCGCCGTGCCGCTCGTTGCGAACTCGATCACACGCTGGCGTGGGCCGAGGGCGGTGAGACGTCGGCAACGAATCTCGCGCACCTCTGCTCCCGTCACCATCACCTCAAGCACGAGGGAGGTTGGTCGGTCTCCCCCGCCGCCGGCACCCGTCGAGGCCTCGACTGGCGTTCCCCTCGCGGCAACATCTATCGCACCCTTCCCGAGGGCCGACGTCGCTCGACGGTCGCATCGGCTTCGCCACCCGCATCCGCACCCGCACCCGCGCCCGCGGCCCAGGGCGACCCGGACACCGCGCCCATCTCAGCCCCGCTCCCCGACACGGTGCCGGCGCCTCCACCGCCGTCTGGCGGGCCACACTCGACCGCCCCTCACTCTCCGACCGACCCACCTCGGTCGGCCCCGACGCGCCCTGCGACCGACTGGCCTCGATCGTTAGCCACCCACCCGGTGCCCCCATCGTCTCGAGATGATCACGGTGAGCTCGCACGTTCAGTCCCTCACCCGGAGGCTGACGATCCACCACCGTTCTAGAGCTCCGCCACCGTTCTTCGAGCATCGCCGATCGTGCGTGCCCTCGCGCCGTGGCGCCCACGTGCTCAAACCAGCGCCTCGCCACTGGGTCGTTTCGTCGACGGAGCGCCGAGGTTATCCTGGAGCCATGAAGGATTCCCAGAAACCAGCGCGACGCGACCCCGATGTCGGCGCCGGAGAAGAAGTCGACTCCTTCGATCGCGATCTCGAGGCGAAGATCCACATGTACATCGCCGCGGCGACCCCGACCGAAGGTCCGGCTCCCGCGGGCTGAAGCCTCGCGACCGTTCCACCCACGCCGCGCCTTCAGTCGCGCCCGCAGATCGCGAATGCGATCGGCCACCGCACGGCCTGTGGATTACGCTAAGCCCTCTAACTCACCAAGGCGCAGGCCGCAGAACGCCGTGCACTGTGCGGCATCGCCTTGCCGCAGCGCGTTGCCGCGCATCCCGCCGAACTGCGACGCCGCAGCACTGGCCCCGCGACGCCGCTCCCCGCCCTCACGCCGCCCGCAAAAACGCCTCCTGCCGATACCCGTCGCGATCGAGCACCGACACGGTCGACTCCGGCACCTCGATGAAGGCGCCCGGCAGGTCGCTC
This sequence comes from Herbiconiux daphne, assembly GCF_024979295.1. Taxonomy (GTDB): domain Bacteria; phylum Actinomycetota; class Actinomycetes; order Actinomycetales; family Microbacteriaceae; genus Herbiconiux; species Herbiconiux daphnes. The sequence goes on from NZ_JANLCJ010000002.1 coordinate 556,070, forward strand.
AGCGGCTCCGACACGATCACACGCGCACCCGCGTCGAAGATGCGCAGCCGGTCGAGATCCGGATACGTCGCCTGCAGCGTCTCCATGTCCTCCGAATGGAACAGCGTGCGCGACGCGTGCGCCGTCGAATACCGGAACGCCCAGATCGTCATCCCGTTCGACACCGCGAACGTCCCCTGCACCGGATTCGGCACACTGAGGGCGGCACCGATCCGCTCCACCTCGCGAATAGCCCGCGCCATCGCGGCGATCGGATCGACCTTCAATCCATACGTGAGCGCTAGGTAGAACAGTGCCTCCGAGTCGGTCGTGCCCCGGATTGACGAGAACAACGCCGGATCCACCTCCAGCAGCATGTCGCGCCTCATCAAGTCGAACTGTCGCAGCGCACCGTTGTGCATGAACATCCAGTTCTCGTGCCGAAACGGGTGACAGTTCGTCTGCTGAATCGGCGGTCCAGCGGCCGCCCGCACGTGCGCGAAGAACAGCGGGCTCTCGATCGACTGGGCGATCTCCCTCAGATTCTCGTCGTACCACGCCGGTTCGATGCTCCGGAACAGGGCGGGCGCCGAGCCCGGCACGTCCCGCTCGGGATACCAGCCCAGACCGAAGCCATCACCATTGACCGTCTCTTTGCCGAGCGGCGAATTGAGCGACTGCGCCACCAGCGAATGCTGCGTCTCGAGCACCAGAGTCGACGGCGTCAGCGCCTCCCCCGAATAGGCCAGCCAGCGACACATCCTGCACCTCCTCGCAGGCACCGGATGCCTGCATCGGCTTCACTTGCGACGACCCTACGCCGATGCGCGCGGGAGCACAGCCGGGCCGGGGTAGCCTCGGTGCATGGCGGTGCATCGAATCGTGATCGAGCTCGAGATCGACGTGGAGAACGAAGACGCGTTCAAAGACGCTCAGATCGTCGACATGGATCCGCGATCGATGGCGCTCTCGGATGCCGACGACGAATCCGTCACCCGCATGGTGACCGCCGCCGTGCTCTTCGACGTGCACTGGCGGCGCCGCGGCATGAACCCGACACTGAAGTCGAGCGGATGGCGCGTGCGCGGTGTCGACGGCGGCTACGTCGAGCACGTGCTTCCCGCCGACAGCTGAGCAACCGCGCTGGGCGGCCGCACTGAGCAAGCCGCACCGAGTAACCGTGCTGGGCAACCGCACTGAGCAAGCCGCACTCAGCATCCCCACTGAGCAACCGCGCTGAGTGAGCGCACCGTGCAGGCGAACCGAACCTGAACAGATGCGCCCACGGGACGGCCACGCGACAAACCCCCGGCACCCCCACTGCCGCCCGCGAAGACCTGCACTCCGACCCCTCAGCGCCGCCCGAGGTGCTCATGCACCGACGAGATCACGACCGACCCCTCGCCTACCGCCGACGCCACCCGCTTCACCGACCCCCGTCGCACGTCTCCCACCGCGAACAACCCCGGCACCGACGACTCCAGCGGCGCGGGCGGCTCGTCGCGCGCCCAGGCCCGGCGCCCGCCCTCCACCACCACCTCGTGCCCGGTGATCACCGATCCCCATTGGTCGCGCAGCACCTCGTCGGGCAGCCACTCCGTGTGCGGCCGCGCTCCGATCGTGATGAAGAGCGCCTGGCAGGGCACCGCCACGCTCGACCCGTCGGCATGCTGCAGCACGATGCTCTCGAGCAGCGGCTCCGCCGGAGGCGCCGCCGCTTCCGCGCCCACCACGCGTGACCGGGTGATGATCGCGACCCCGCCCGCCGCCAGCTCGTCGACGAGGTACTGCGACATGCTCTCCGCCAGGGTCGACCCCCGCACGACGAGGGCCACGGATGCCGCATACCGACTGAGGTGCAACGCCGCCTGCCCCGCCGAATTGCCGCCTCCCACCACGACCACAGCCTTGCCCTGCTGGGCCTTCGCCTCGACGGCCGTCGCGCCGTAGAACACCGACACCCCGACGAACGGCGCCAGCTGCGGCACCGCCAGCCGCCGGTAGGTGACACCGCTCGCGACCACGACCGCCCCGGCCCGCACCCGCGCCTCGTCTCCGATCTCCACAGCGAACCCGTCGTCGACGACGGCGAGCCCCGTTGCCCTCCTGGCGTGCGCGAACCGGGCCCCGAAGGCCCACGCCTGTTGGTAGGCGCGTTGCGCGAGGTCGGCTCCCGACGTGCCGCGCGGAAAACCGAGATAGTTGCGAATGAGCGAGCTCGAACCCGCCTGCCCACCGATCGACTCCGCCTCGAGCACGAGGGTGCTGAGCCCTTCCGACGCTGCGTAGACGGCGGCGGCGAGCCCGCCCGGACCGGCCCCGATGACGACGAGGTCGACCGCCGCTCGAGGCAGGTCGGTCGTGAGTCCATAGGCGGAGGCGAGGGTGGCGTCATCCGGATCGGAGAGCAGCCGGCCGTCGGGCAGCCGTACCGCCGGCAAGGTGAGGTCGGCGCGGTCGGGACCGGCGCCGAGTTCGACGGCACGCTCCGACGCCGGTGCCACGAGCTCGGCACCGGCACCGCCCCGGGTGAGCAGGATGCGCAGGGCATGCGTGCGCGGCAGAGCGCTGTCGCCGATCACAGCGAAGCCGGTCTGGGCACGACCGGCGGCCCTCTCCCAATCGAGCAGCAGATCGGTGACACCGCGGTGGAACGACTCGTCGGGGTCGCGCGACGGCACCACGAGGTAGTAGTCGATCATGGTGCGGGCCATCAGCTGCGAGACGGTCTCCGCCGTCTCGGGCAGCGCCCACGACCCCCAATCTATGAGCAGCAGACGGCGCACGTCGGGAAACAGGGCGCGCGCGTGCACGAACAGCGGGTCGTCGCCGGAATCCCGATCGGGAGCCGCAGCCCCAGGGCGTGATGGCACAGCGCTTGCCGCCTCGGGGTCTGGCATCACCGGGTCGGCAGCGGAGCGGCGCGCGATCACGAGGGCGATCTCCCGCGCGGTGTGGGGCGGTCGAGCTCCGCGCGCTCGGTCATCGGCACCAGCGGAGGTGACGAACTCGTCGGTGTCCCCAGACGCGAGGGCGGTCACCAGGTCGTGCGCTCGATCGAGATCGGGCTCGTCGAACACGTCGTAGTCGGCACCGTACCGCCGTCTCAACTGCTCCAGCACCGTCGTGCGGGCGGGCTCGTCGGGCACCGACACCAGAATGCCGGCTCGCGCACGCACCATCTCGACCTCGTCTCGCCCGAGAACACGCACCCGCGGCGTTCGGGCCGACGGAGCGGTTCGGCGGCGATGTTACTCGCCGCCGAACCGCCTGACCAGATCGGGAGTCTCTCGACCGCGTCCCTAGTTGTCCACAGGTCGCAACCCGACTATTGCTCATCATCCGCCCTGCCTGTTACGGTCGACACGCACGTGGGGACGGGCAGCGGTCGACACTCCGGAGCTCCACCTGATCACCCTCGCCACCCCGCTCGCCACCCCGCATTCCGCACCGCAGACGATCGCCGCCCTCGCCCTGGTGCTGCTGCCGATCGTCATCGTGTCCGCCGTCATCAACCTTCGATTACGTCTACTCCGCGAGCGCGCGCGACAGCTCCGGATGCCGCGGCACGACCATCACCGCGACCCCTCGAGCACACCCCGACCTGGTTGACTGTGGCCATGCAGTACGTGTATCCGAGCATGCGAAGCGGTAACTGGTCCGCGGAAGACCTGCGCGACGATTTCCCGGGTCCCGCGCTCGACGCTGCCCGCTGGGTCGACCACTACCTGCCGCAGTGGACGACTCCCGAGCGCTCCGCCGCCCGCTACGACTTCACCGACGGCGGTCTGCAGCTGCGTATCGACGCCGACCAGCCCGCGTGGCGCGACGAAGACGGCCCGTTCCGCGTGTCGAACATTCAGACCGGAACGTTTTCCGGACCGGTCGGCTCCGACGTGGGCACTCACCGCCACACAGACGGGCTCACCGTGCGCACCGAGGTCGCGACATCCGCCCTGTGGACGCCGTCGGGCGGGGGTTACGCCGAGGCGACGGTGCGGGCGACCGACGACCCCACGTGCATGCTCGGGATCTGGCTGGTCGGGTTCGAGCAATCCGGGCCCGACGACTCGGGCGAGATCTGCATCGCCGAGCTCTTCGGCAGTGCCATCGGGCGAGATCGATCGACAGTGCGGCTCGGCGTGAAGGCGCACCACGACCCGCGTCTGCGCACGGAGGTCACCGATCTCGAGCTGCCCATCGATGCCACCGGCGCCCACACCTATGGCGCCGGCTGGACGGCCGACTGGATCGAGTTCGTGATCGACGGTCGGGTCGCACGAAGGGTGACCCAGGGCATCCGCTATCCGTTGCAGCTGATGATCGACCTGTTCGAGTTCCCGACCGGCGATGCGCGACCGGCCGACGCCTACCCGAAGACCGCACTCGTGCAGTCGGCGCGCGGCTACCGCCGTCGTTAGCCTCGGCTGCCTTCTCGGTCGGCCATGACGGCGTTCCGCGATCTCGACGACAGCGCCGCGAGCACCGAACGCGACGACAGCAGGGCGACGACGCCGAGGAACGACCCGATCGAGACCACGGATGCCGCCGACCCGATCGATCCCACCGAGAACGCCGACCCCACGCTCCCGATCGAACAGAACGATCCGACGCTGCCGATCGAGAGCACGGATGCGCGCGACCCGATCGAGAGCACCGAGTTCGTCGACCGGATCGAGAGTCTCGACCCGCGAGACCCGTGTGCCGACACCCGTCTCTTCACCGCGCCGCGCGTAGACCTCGTCATGGGCCGAGCGTAATCCCGACACCTCTCGCGGGCCAGAGGCGAAGCGGCCGGCCGCGACCGAGCCGACGGTCGACCGACGCACTCTGGGCAGAGCCGGCGCCCGGAGTCATCAGTTTGCGCGGTAGGCGCGGTAGAACGCGTCGGCCCCGGCGAGGGCTCGCGCGACGGTGGAGGCATCGTTGAGCGACGACGGATCGAACAGAGCACGGTCGAGGCCCGACCCGAGCACCAGAAAGGCGAATTGGTCGGCCGCCAGGTCGGGGTGCGGCACGTTCAGGAGGCCGGCGGAGTGGTAGCGGGCGAGTCTCTCCGCGATCGCCGCCATCACGCGCCCGGGCACGCGCTCGTAGTAGTCGGCGGCCAGCTGGGGAAAGCGCTCGGCCTCGCCGATCAACAGGCGTCGCGTGGCGATCACCCGCGGTGCGAGCACGGCTCGCCCGTGGGCGACGGCGAACTCGCGGAGTTCCACGTCGACCGGCCGGGCTCCGACCTCGCCCTGAAGATGATCGCTCACGAACTGCTCGGCTATCTCGGTGACCCGGCCGATCACCGCGTGGAAGAGCTCGTCTTTGCTGCGGAACAGGTTGTAGACGGTGCGCTTCGAGACGCCGGCGTCGGCAGCGAGGGTGTCGAGATTCGTTCCGATGTAGCCGTGCCGCACGAAATGCTCGGTCGCCGCGTCGAGCACGAGCGCGCGCGACCGCACCTGCCTCGGGTCGACTCGGCGCGGGGCATCCGGTGGTTCTACTCTTGCGCTCTCGACGATCACGATGCCATTATGCACTCACCAGTGCACTACTACACTCATCAGTGCACAAACCTTCCGAGGAGTGTGCCATGACCACCACGACCACACAGGGATTCGACACGTCGGCCGCGGTCACCCGGTCGATGCTCGGCTGGGGAGTCGTGGCCGGGCCCTTCTACGTCGTATTCGGACTGGTACTCGCACTGACACGACCCGGCTTCGACCTGTCGCGCGACGCACTGAGCCTGTTGCTGCTCGGTGACATCGGATGGCTGCAGGGGCTCAATCTGATCCTCGCCGGTGTCATGACCGTGGTGGCGGCTGTCGGGCTCTGGCGCACGCCCGACTGGTCGCGTGCCGCGGCGGTGCTCGTGGGCGTCTACGGCGCCTGCCTGGTGCTGAGCGCCGTCTTCCCGCCCGATGCGACGGCCACGTTTCCGCCCGAGTCGGCCGGTGGCGTCGTCACGGCGAGTGGGCTGCTCCATCTCGTGTTCGGCGGGCTCGGATTCCTGTCGCTCGGGGCTGCCGCGATCGTCGCCGCGGCCTGGTATCGCCGGCACGCGCCGAGGGGCGCCGTCTGGTCGATCATCGCGGGAATCGTGGTGATCGCCTCCTTCGTCGTGGGCGGCGCGCTCTCGGCGAACGCGGCCGGAGTCGCTCTGCTGTGGCTGGCCGTGCTCGCCGGATGGGCCTGGCTCGCCGCGACCTCGGTGGTCGCGTATCGCGCGGTGCCGCATCCGGTGCTCGCCCGTCGCTGACGGCTCGCCAGCAGCGAAGGCACGTCGCCGCTGACGGCTCACCGGCCCCGAAAGCACATCGCCGCTGACGGCTCGCGGCCGTGCTGCTCGCGGTCGTCGGGCTCGTCACCCTCGTGCCCGCGATGCGGGAGCGGCGGATGCCGGCCCTGCCCTCCTGACAACTGCCAGCCGTTGCCCGGGCGCATCCCAGAGCCCCGGCCTAGGCTGAGGGCATGCCCCGCCGTGCACCCGAACCCATCTACACCGTCGCAATCGGATTGGGCCGGGCGTTCTTCGGCGCATTGCGCCTGAAGCACCGCGCGACCGGGCTCGAGAACATCCCGGCCACGGGCGGCGCCGTCTATGCCATGACCCACTTCGGCTACCTCGAATTCGCCTTGGTCGAGTGGCAGACCTGGCTGCACAACCGGCGCCGGGTGCGGTTCATGGCCACGAAGCGCGCGTTCGACAAGCCCGTCGTCGGGTCGCTGCTGCGCGGCATGAAGCACATCGAGGTCGACATGGCCGCTGGCGGAGCGGCCTATGCCGAGGCCGTCGCAGCCCTTCGGCGCGGCGAGATCATCGGCGTCTTCCCCGAGGCCGGGGTGAGCGCGAGTTTCACCGTGCGCGAGCTGAAGTCGGGCGCGGTGCGATTGGCCGCCGAGGCGGGAGTGCCCGTGATCCCCGTGGCGGTGTGGGGCGGGCAACGCCTGCTCACCAAGAACCGACGGGTGCGGATGCGCGACCGCGTGGGCGTGGAGGTCGACTTCGCGTTCGGCCGGCCGATCGTCGTGTCGCCCGACGATTCGGTGGCCGACACGACCGCCGAACTGCGGTCGACCCTGCAGCAGCTCACCGACACCTTGCAGGAGGATTACCCGCAAGACGGCACCGGCCAGTGGTGGCAGCCACGACGCCTCGGCGGCACCGCTCCCACCGTCGAAGAGGCGGCGGCGTCCGATGCCGAACGCGAGGTGCGCCGCGCGGCCGCGAAGGCCGCCGCCGAGTAGGCCGCCGCCGAGGAGGCAGCCGCCGGGTAGGTGCACTGCGCGACGGTCGCGCGCGCGGCATCCGCTTCACGACTCGACGAGGGCAGCGGAGCGCCGCTCGGCCCGCAGCGCCGGCAGGTAGAGCAGAGCGCCGAGCACGCTGAACGCCCCGGCGGCAGCGATCGCCAGGCCCGTCGACGTGACCTCGGCGAGCGGGGCGAGCACGAGCACCCCGATGCTGAACGTGCCCCCGGCCACCATGGAGTTGATCGACAGCACGATCGCGCGGTTCGAACTCGAGCTCTGCCGGTGCAGCAGTGTGCTGTGCATCGGCCCGGCAGCGCCGTGAGCGAAGTAGGCGAGCCAGTATCCGGCGATGAGGCCGACCGGTCCGAGCGCGACGCCCATGCCCGCCACGAAGAGTCCGTTGAGCACCCGGGCGATGATCGCCGTGCCCGCGACCCCGAGCCGGGTGCGTGCCGCGCGCCCGGCCAGCACCGAACCGGCGGCGAACAGGGCCCAGGCGGCGGCCGAAGCCGGGCCGAACAGCGCTCCCGCGGCATCCTCACCTCCGACAAAATCGGCCAGTTGCACGGGCGTCAGCGTCTCGAACGCGACCATGGCGATCGACCAGAACACCTCCACGAGCACGAGTGCCGCGAGCACCGGACTGCTGACGAGCAACCGGATGCCGCCGCCGATCGACCCGACGGTGCCCCGAGGTGCGGCGGCGAGCCGTCTCCGCCGCTCCGCGAACCGGCGCCGGCGAAGCGGGTAGCGCTGCAACGCCGAACGACCGAGAGCCGTCAGCGGAACGCCAGCGGCGGGGTCGCCAGCCGCCAGACCGCCGGCAGCCAGGTGGCCAGCGACCGGAAGCGAATCCGCGCCACCAGCGCCCGATCGATCGTCACGCGACGGCTCGCGCACGAGCAGGGCAAGCAGCACCGTATGCACGGCATAGAGGCCGAGCGCCACTGCGAACGGCAGCGCGAGAGCCGACTCCGACCCGAGCGGCTGCCACGCCACCAGCGCTCCCCCACCGACCGCACCCCCGGCGATCGCCACGCCGAGCACTCCGCCCGCCCGGCTCAGCGCCCGTTCGATCGGGGCCGCCGGGTCAGCCGCCTGGGCGGTGTCGACATACCAGGCCTCGAGCGGCCCGGAGTCGAGCGCCCGAAAGACGCCCTGCACCACGAGCGCCACCGCGAACACCCAGAACGATTCGGCCACCAGCATCAAGCCGGCCGAAACAACGGCCAGGATGCCGCTGGCGATCAGTAGCGGACGCCGCCCGATCGCATCCGCCAGTCCGCCCGTCGGCAGCTCGAGGCCGAGCACCACGAACCCCTGCAGCGACAGCAGCACGCCGACCTGCGCGAGCGGGATACCGCGCTCGAGCGGCAGCAGCACGGTCAGCCCGAACACCACCCCGACGGGCAACCACCGGGTGGCGGTGAGGAGCGTCAGCCGCCGGCCGGCCTGTGCTGCCGAGAGCGGTCGGGGCGAGGAGCCGGTCGGGGGCGCCGCCCGGGAGCGCAGTGGCGGCATCCGGTCGCTCATCGTCAGTCACCGGCGTCAGCGCCGGAGAGGCCAGGGTCGCCCTCGCTGACTGCCGGCCCGGTCGACTCAAGCGGGGTCGACTCGGGCGGGGTCGGGTCGAGGGGGCTGGTGTGCGTGGTGACATGCAGCCGACGGGCTGCAGGCTCGCCCTCACCGATCGTGCGATAGCGCGCCAGCAGCGCGTCGAGCTCGTCGCGCAGGCGCAAGGCCTGCTGAGGCGTGACCGTCACGAACGTGTCGTTGAGGCCGACCGCGTCGACCCACTCGACGGGCCATTGGTCGACAACGTCTTGCCACCGTTCGGCGCGGGCGGCGAACTGGCGGATGTAGTCGCGCTGCAGCCAGTCCAGCGCCGTTCGGGCGTCGTCGTCGCCCGCGAAGTCGGAGTTGGTCCACGAGTGGTAGTCGCTCGACGCGCGCCACAGCCGCCGCTTTCCGACGCCGTCTCCGGTGTCGGTCACGAGACCCACCGACTCGAGCGCCCGCAGGTGATAGCTCGTGGCGCCGGTATTGGTGCTCAGGCGGGCGGCGAGCTCGGTGGCCGTCGCCGGCCCCATCACGCGCAACTGTCCGAGCAACCGCGACCGCAGCGGATGCGCCAGCACCCGCACCGCCCGATCGTCGAGGCGGATGCCGACGTAGCGATGGTGCGCGTCGGTCACGTCGCCTGCAGCGCCTATGTCGCTCGCGTCGACCCTGTCCTTCGAGTCGTCCTTCTCCCGTGATTCGCCCATGTGCCCATCGTGCCATGCACGCTTTCTATGCACAACTACTGTGCACACGAACTGTGCACCCTTCCGGCCGTACGCGCCCCGGAGTACCCTGCAAGCAGACGCTGCGGTGAGCATCCGGTGACGACGGGCGCCCCGCGAACCTCCCGAAGGGCCCCTACGCCGTGACCGATGCCTCCCCCACCCACTACGACGTCGCCGTGATCGGCGCCGGGCCCGCCGGAACCGCCGCCGCCCTTCGAGCCGCCGAACTCGGCGCGAAGGTCGTCGTGCTCGAGGCCGGCCGCGTCGGCGGCACCTGCGTGAACACCGGATGCGTGCCCACCCGCGTGCTGGCGAAGACCGCCCGCCTCATGCGCGAGTCACGGCTCGCCGGCGACTACGGCGTGGAGGTGGCGCGACCGTCGATCGACTGGCCCGCCACCGTCGCCCGGGTGAACGAACGCGTCGATCGGGTGCGCTCGATCAAGCGCGAGACCGAGCGGTTCGCCGAGGCCGGCGTCGACCTGATCCAGGAGGGCCGGGCCCGGTTCGCCGACGAGTCCACGCTCGTTCTCGACAGCGGCCGTCGCGTGTCGGCCACGTCGATCATCGTGTGCGTCGGCGGGCACTCCCGGCGCCTGCCGATCCCGGGCAATGAGCTCGCGACCGTGCCCGAAGACGTGCTCGGCCTGCCGTCGCTCCCCCGCCGGGTGGCCGTGATCGGCGCCGGGAACACCGGGGCCCAGCTGGTCACCGTGTTCAGTTCGTTCGGCTCGCAGGTCACGCTGCTCGATGTGGCGCCGCGGGTGCTGATGGCGTCGGACGAGCAGATCGCCGAGGTCGTGTCCGCCGCGTTCACCGAGCAGGGCGTGGACGTGCGCACCGGCATCGAGATGGTGCAGAGCCTGGAGCGCGGGCCGGACGGCGCGATCACGCTGCGGTGGATCGCCGACGGAGCCGAGCAGTCGCGCGAGGTCGACGCCGTGATCATGGCGACGGGCTGGCCGGCCGATGTCGACGATCTCGGACTCGAGAACGCCGGGGTCGACGTGGTGCGCTCGGCCATCCCGGCCGATCAGTACTTCCGCACCGCCGTGCCGCACATCTTCGCGGTCGGCGACGCGAACGGCCGGGACATGCTCGTTCAGGCCGCCCAGTTCGAGGGCGAGGCCGCGGCCGAGAACGCCGTGCTCGGCGCCAACCGGCGCACGCCGCACCATCTTCTGCCCGCGGGTGGGTTCACCGATCCCGACTATGCGGGAGTCGGCTTGACCGAGGCCCAGGCGCGCGACCGCGACCCGTCGTGCGTCGTGGCATCCGTCGCCTACGCGGCACTCGACCGGGCGGTGATCGACGATCGCGAGACCGGGTTCCTCAAACTCATCGCCGACCGGCGCCGCGAACTCATCCTCGGCGCGCACGCGGTGGGTGAGAACGCGATCGAGGTGATCCAGTCGGTGACCACGGCGATGGCGGCCGGGGTCGACGTGTCGACGCTCGCGAACGTGCGGTTCGCCTACCCCACCTACAGCGCCGTCATCGGGCTGGCCGCCCGGGCGTTGCTCGCCGAGAGCCGCGACCCGACCGAGCTGGAGTGACCGGCGTCACGGCCAGACGTGCCGCTCGTCGGGCCTGATCGGTCGCAACTCAGGCGGCGCCGGCCAGTCGAGCGTGTACTCGAGCAGCGGTGCGTCGATCGCTCCGAAGTCGTCTTTCTTCACCCGGATGCGCGTGGTGTCGACCTCGGTGATGCGCACGCGCAAGGGGCGGGCGCCGGCCTCGGAGCCGCCGTGCGTGCGCGCGCCCTCGAGCATGAACGGCTCGGCCAGGTAGCCCAGCCCCCGCTCCTCGAGCAGCTCTTCGGCGGCCAGCCAGTCGACCACGTCGCTCATCGGCCGCCCCAGCAGATCGATCACGACGAAGCCGTCGCCCTCGGGGCGCATCCAGCCGACGAGCTCGCCGTCGCCGCGGCGGTGCTCGATCCAGTCGCGGCGGTCGGCGGCGCCTGGCTCGCAGGCGGTGTCGGGCCCGGCGCTGCCTGCCCTGTCCGCGTCGTCCAACCCGTCGCTCGTGCCGTCGGTGCTCCGTTCCATGCCGCCGACGTTACCAAGTCGGATGCCGCGGCAGCCGCTTCGTGACGTGCTCGCCGGGCCCGCGCCCAGCCGCGACCGATAGTCTCCGAGCCACAACGATCCGAGCCACAACGATGCGGAGACCAGCGATGGACAGCAACTACAAGATGTCTCAGACCGATGTGCACGAGTTCGAGATCCGCGAGAAGCCGGGCGGGGTGTTGCGCGCCACCATCGCGCGCCAGCCCGACGGCAGTTGGACGACCCACCCCGAAGACTCCCCCGCCGGCGACCGGCCTCCCGCATTCGACGACCGCCCCACCCCGCAAGCCGCCTTCAACGCCTTCATCGAGTGGGCGAACGGCGGCCCCGCCGCGGACGAGTAGGCCTGGTCGCGGCGCGCACCGCACCGCGCTAGTCCGCGGTCGCCGTCGCTCGCGCTGCCACCCCACGAGGGCGTGAGACGCGCCGCAGCCGCCCGTGCTTTAGGGCGCACCCGGGAGCGACTCGCACGGAATCCCGTCCTTGTCGTTGCCGTCGAGCCCGGCGATGTCGCCGTAGTACGGGAAGTAGGTGTCGTACCACGCTTTCGCGGCCGCCCAGTTCGGAAAGTCGGAGCAGTTCTTCGAGTCACCCGGGTTCGCCGGAGGCCCAGGCGGCTGGGGCGGGTCAGGCACCACGACCACGGGAGGCGGAGGCGGGGGCGGGCACACGAACAACGACGCCACGGCGTCAGACACGGAGTTCGGTCCTCCCAGGATGACCCGTTGGGTCGAGCCGTACGAATTCACCCGGTCGGCGATTCCCTGCGTCACACAGGTTCCCGGCACGACGAACAGCGGGGCCGCGAGGGTGCCGGCGAGCACACCACCCGCCAGCGCGTCGGCGAAGGTCGAGCCGGTCGCGAGAAACACCTGGGTCGCGGTCGGAAAGGCTTCCGCGTTGATGTTGACCGATGCCTCATACCGATCCGCGCCTCCGATGCGGCTGGTGGGAACGAGGCTGCTCAAAGACGACTCCACACTGGGCGAGACGGAGTTCGGGCCACCCGCGACGATGGCCCGCTGCGGGTGCAGCAACTCGATGAGAGGGGGCACCGCGGAGTCAAGCCCGGATGCGCCGCCGTTCACGAGCAGCACCGCGCCGCCTAAGGCGCCGGCCGCCGAACTCGCCGACAGCGCATCGGGGAATTTCGCCCCCGTCGCGACGTAGAGCCGTGTCACACCCGATGGGAACGCGTATTGCACGAGGTTCCGCGACACCTCATAGCGATCGGCACCTCCCACGCGAACGACTTCCGCCTCGGGCAGGATCGCGGAGATCGTGTCGGCGACCGCGTCGCTCACCGAGTTCACGCCCCCGACGATCACGACCTTCTGGGGGTGCAGCCGCCCGAGTTCATCGGCGACGCCCTGCGGCATCTGGGCGGTCAGGGTCAGCAGAAGCGGCCCACCCTCCCTTGCCGCGGCCGGACCGGCACTCAACGCGTCGGGATAGTCGGTGCCTTTTGCGACATAGACCACCGGCACAACCGGCTGGGTCGTTTCGCCAGGTGCGGCGGCGGCGGGTCCACCGTCGTCGCGTGCGCTGGAGCGGCAAGACCGATCAGGGTGCCACTGATCAAAAGGGGAAGAGCAGCGGCGAGAAGCTTCGACAACCGTCGGCCCGGGACATCCCCCGTTCGGGGCGGCACTACGATCCGCTCGACACGACTCCATGCGCGTAGCGCGCGGGGGTGACGCCGAAGCGCGCCTTGAAGGCGGCGATGAAGCTGCTGACCGACTCGTAGCCGACCGCGCCCGCGACGTTCTGCACGGCCTGACCGCGGGCGAGCAGACCCGCCGCCGCATGCAGCCGAGCCTGGACGCGCCACTCACGGAAGGTGTTCCCCGTGTCGGCCACGAAGGCCCGCGCGATGGTCTTCGCACTTACTCCGAGGCCACCGGCCCACTCACGCAGGTCCCGGGAGTCGGCCGGATTCTCCAGCAGCGTCGTCGCGATCGCCCGGGCTCGCGGGTCGCGCGGCAGGGCCACCACGTCGTGCTGCACGGGCGACTCCTGCAGCAGATCGACCAGCAGCGCCCGGCAGGCCCGCCGCCTGGCGAGGTCGGGCACACCCTGGCAGAGGTGCAGCATGAGCGACGCGGCCAGGTCATCGGCGCGCAGGGTGCGCGGGCGGCCCCAGCGGTCGCCCTCGGGTCGCAGCGCCGGGTCGGCATAGACGCTGATCAGTTCGCCCGGCTCGCCGAAGCCCATCTCGTGCATCATGCCGGCGGGGATCCACGCGAAGTGCTCCCGGCGCAGGTGCCACCGCTCGCCGGCCACGATCAGCTCCATCGATCCGCTGCTCATCCAGGCCAGCTGATCCTCCTGGTGCTGGTGCAGGTCGAAGACCGTGCCCGAGTCGACCCGCGATCGCGAGGCGCTGAAATTCTCGGATGTCGCCTCAGCGGCATTCCCGGCCCATGAGGGCATCGCTACCAGGCCGGAATGTTCGGCACGGGACATGTCGGTGTCCTTCTCGAGTGATCGGTGTCCGCTCGCGGTGATGGCGCCGGAGTTTAGGCAAGGCTAACCTGACTGCGTCCTGCGCGCCACTCTCCGGGCGTGGCCCGCCACCCCCGCCTCCCACTCCGCGATCACCCACCAGCTCGACGAAGGAACCATGAACGTCACCTCTTCCGGCCGGCGCGGCGCAGCATCCGTCGCCGCCCGCCTGCTCGCCGTCACCGCCACCCTCGCCCTCGCGGGCGGAGCCCTCGCCGGCTGCAGCAGCTCGAGCGAGGCCGCCGCCGCCAACCCGGACTACACCACCGAACCCTCCGACAGCTTTCCCGTGACCGTCGAGCACCAGTTCGGTGAGACCACGATTCCGGCCGAGCCCCAGCGGGTCGTGGTGGTGGGCCTGACCGAGCAGGACATCCTGCTCGAACTCGGCGTGACCCCGATCGCCACCACCGAGTGGTATGGCGAGCAGCCCTACGCGGTGTGGCCCTGGGCGGCCGACCTGCTGGGCGACGCCGAGCCGACCGTGCTCGACCAGACCGACGGCCTCGAGTTCGAGAAGATCGCCTCGCTGAAGCCCGACCTGATCGTGGGCACCAATGCCGGCCTGAGCGAGGAGGACTACGAGAAGCTCAGCGACATCGCTCCCACCGTGACGAGCGTGGAGGGCTCCGGCCTCTACTTCTCGAGCTGGCAGGACCAGACCCGCCAGGTGGCCAAGGCCGTCGGCCGCTCGGCCGAGGGCGAAGAGCTGATCGAGGGCGTCGAGACGGCCTACGCCGAAGCCGCGGCCGCGCATCCGGAGTTCGCCGGGCTCACCGCGAGCTTCTCGCAGGGCACACCCTATGACGGCAACATGTACGTCTACCCCGACGGCCTCAACACCGACTTCCTCACCGACCTGGGCTTCGTGATGACTCCCGGCCTCGAGGAGTACGCCGTCGACGAGGGTCAACAGGCCCTCATCTCGCCCGAGAACATGGGCCTGATCGACGCGGACGTCATCGTGTTCGCCACCGAGACCGCCGAGGGCGTCGACGAGGTGCTGAACTTCGGCACCACCTCGAGCCTCGAGGCCGTGACCGGCGGCCACGCCGTCTTCACCGACCCCGAGCTGTCGGGCGCGATCTACTTCCTCACCCCGCTGAGCCAGAAGTTCGTGCTCGAGAAGCTGGTTCCGCGCCTGGTCGACGCCGTGAACGGCGACGCGCCGCAGAGCATCGAGGGCTGACCCTGCCTGACACCACGCCGCGAACGCCCGTGCCGCCGACCGCGCCGCACGGGCGTTCCGGGCTGTCCGCCGGCGACGCCGAAGCCGCCGCAGCCGAGGCGCTCGCGAGATCGACCACGCCCCGCTCCGCGAACCGCAGGCGGCTGGTGGGTCTCGTGATCGCGGTGGCCGCGCTCCTGGCCGCCATCGTGCTCAGCATCCTCGTGGGCTCGAACCACCTGGGCCCGGCCGAGCTCTGGCACGCCCTCACCGCCTATTCGGGCACGCTCGGCGACCAAGTGGTGATCGACCTACGGGTTCCGCGCACGGTGGCGGCCGTGGTCGTAGGAACGGGCCTCGGGGTGTCGGGGGCCGTCATCCAGGGCCTCACCCGCAACCCGCTCGGCGACCCCGGCATCCTCGGCGTCGACGCCGGCGCCGGGCTGTTCGTCGCGATCGGTGTGCTGCTCGGCGCGAGCACGCCCGTGCAGTACCTGCCGTTCGCGTTCCTCGGCGCGCTCGTGCTGACCGTGCTGGTCTACGTCGTGGGGTCGGCGGGCCGCGGCGCCCCCGATCCCGTGCGGCTCACCCTCGCCGGCGTCGCTCTGGCCGCCGTGCTGACGGGCATCACCACGGCGATGACCCTGCTCGACCCGGTGACGTTCAACAAGCTGCGGGCCTGGAACGCCGGCTCGTTCGTCGAGCGCGGTTTCGACGTCATCCTGCCGGCCCTGCCGTTCGTGGTGATCGGCGTCGTGCTGGCACTCCTCTGCGCCCGCTCGCTGAACGCGATGGGCCTCGGCGACGACCTCGCCTCGTCGCTCGGCACCCACATCCTGCGCACCCGGGTTCTCGCGGTGGCGGCCATCACGCTGCTCGCGGGCGCCGCCACGGCCATCGCCGGTCCGGTGGCGTTCGTCGGACTGATGGTGCCCCACCTCGCGAGATGGATCGTCGGGCCCGACCAGCGCTGGATCATCCCCTACTCCGTCGTCATCGCCCCGACGGTGCTGCTGGTGTCGGATGTCATCGGCCGCGTCATCCTGTGGCCGAGCGAGGTGCCGGTGGGCGTGGTGACGGCCTTCGTGGGCGCGCCCGTGCTGATCTACCTGGTGCGGCGCCGGAAGGCGAGCTCGCTGTGAGCGCCGCCGTCGACTTCGGCACTCGCACCGTGGTGCTGCGTCGCGGGCCGTTCTCGGTGCGGTTCCGGATTCGCACCCTCGTCATGTGCGCCGCCCTCGCGGTCGTGACCCTGGCCGTGGCGGTGCTCGCGCTGTGCCTCGGTGATCTGCCGCTGACCGTACCGGAGGTGGTGTCGGCGTTCGCCGGGCAGCAGAGCGGAATCGTCGAAACGGTCGTGCTCGAGTGGCGCCTGCCCCGGGTGCTCGCGTCGGTGGTGTTCGGCGCCGCGCTGGGCGTCTCGGGCGCGATCTTCCAGTCGCTCACCCGCAACCCGCTGGCGAGCCCCGACATCATCGGGCTCTCGGCGGGATCGTATGCCGGTGGGCTGGTCGTGATCATCCTCGCCGGAGCCGCGGGCGGTTCGCTGCCGGTCGCGGGCGGTGCGATCGTCGGAGGGCTGGTCGCGGCCGCGCTGGTGTATCTGCTGGCCTACCGGCGAGGGGTGCAGGGGTTCCGGCTGATCGTCGTGGGCATCGGCATCTCGGCGATGCTCGAGGCGCTCAGCATCTACCTGGTGCTGCGAGCGAAGCTCGAGGTGGCGATGGCCGCCGCCATCTGGGGCGCCGGTTCGCTCAACTCGGTGGGGTGGTCGCAGTTCGTGCCCGCGTTCGCCGTGATCGCCGTGACCTTCGTCGCCCTGGGCGCGCTCAGCCGCCCGATGCGGCAGCTCGAACTCGGCGACGACGCCGCGAGGTCGCTCGGCTCGCGGGTCGAGCCCGCGCGCCTCGGTCTCGTCGTGTGCGCGGTCGCCCTCACGGCGCTCGTCACCGCCGCCGCCGGACCGATCGCGTTCGTCGCCCTCGCGGCACCTCAGATCGCGCAGCGGCTCACCCGCACCGCCGGCATCGCGCTCGTGCCGTCGGCCTTTCTGGGGGCGCTCGTGCTGGCGGTGTCCGACATCCTCGCCCAGCACGCACTGCCCGCCCCACTGCCGGTGGGCCTCGTGACCGTCGTCATCGGCGGCGCCTACCTCACCTGGCTCCTCATCCACGAAGCACGGAGACGACCATGACCAGCCTCGACGCAATGAGCACAGGCGCGATGAGCACCGGCGCGACGAGCATCGACGCGAAGAGTGCCGGCGCGATGAGCACTGGAGCGACGAGCACCGGAGCCGCGCGGCTTTCGGCCGAGGGCGTCACCATCGGCTACGACCGGCGGGTGATCTCGCGCGAGCTCTCGGTCGAGATTCCCGCCGGATCGTTCACCGTCATCGTCGGGCCGAACGCGTGCGGCAAGTCGACCCTGCTGCGCGCGCTGTCGAAGCTCATCGCGCCGAGTGCCGGCCGGGTGGTGCTCGACGGCCGGTCGATCGCGTCGTACAAGGCGAAGGAGGTCGCACGCGTGCTCGGGCTGCTGCCGCAGACATCGCTCGCGCCCGACGGCATCACGGTGGCCGACCTGGTGGCGCGGGGGCGGCATCCGCACCAGCGATTCCTGCAGCAGTGGTCGCCCGCCGACGAGCAGGCCGTGGTCGCGGCGATGGAAGCGACCGGCGTCACGGCGTTGTCGGGCCAGCAGGTCGACGAACTGTCGGGAGGCCAGCGGCAGCGGGTGTGGGTGGCCATGGTGCTGGCGCAGCAGACGCCGCTGATGCTGCTCGACGAGCCGACGACGTTTCTCGACATCGCGCACCAGATCGAGCTGATGGAACTGTTCACCGACCTCAACGAGCAGGGAACGACGGTGGTGGCGGTGCTGCACGACCTGAACCAGGCGGCGCGCTACGGCACGCATCTGATCGCGATGAAAGACGGGGCCGTCGTGGCGCAGGGCGCTCCGGCCGAGATCGTGACAGCCGAGCTGGTGGAGGAGGTGTTCGGGTTGCGGTGCGTGGTGGTGCCCGACCCGGTGACGGGCACGCCGTCGGTGGCGCCGATCGGGCGCGACCGCGGGGAGCGGAGTCGGCGGCGCACGGCGGGCGCTGGTGCTGGTGCTGGCGCTGGTGCTGGTGCTGGTGCTCTGGCGCCGGTGACGGTTCCGGATGCCGCCGACTCACCGGCTCGCGCTCGATGACGTCATCGCGGCGGCGCTGGGTCGTGCCGATGCTGCTGCAGGCGCCGGCCGATCCCATCCGCACCCGGCCGCTGCCGTTCGACTCCCGCACCTCGCCCGCGCGCTTCACCCTGCGGGTGATGGCCGGGGCGCCGCGCTTCACGATTCCGTCGGTGCTGCTGACGATCGTGCACGAGATCGGCGAGGCACTCGTGCCGGTGCTGATGGGGCTCGCCATCGAGCGGGCGGTCAGCACGGGCGACCCCGGGCAGCTCGTGCTGTGGCTCGGAGTGCTCGCCGTCGACTTCGCGGTGCTCTCGTTCTCGTGGCGGTTCGGGTCGCGCATCGGGGAGCTCGGCATGCTCGCGGTGCAGCATCGGCTGCGCAGCACCGTGACCGAGCACCTGCTCGGCGACCGGCCGGGTCGCCAGGCGGCGGGCGCCGCCGGCGGCGGAGGGGGCGGCAGGGCAGGCGGACACGCGGGCGGCGGAGCGGCATCCGGCGTGCGCCGCGATCGGCCGGCCGATCAGCCGGGCGTGGCGCTGTCGCTCGCGACCTCCGATGTGAATCGGTTGTCGTATGCGGTCGAGATCGCCATCTATCCGGTGGGCGAATTCGCGGCGGCGGTGTTCGGCGGCGCGGTGCTGCTCTGGATCTCGTGGCCGCTCGGCCTCGCCGTGCTGCTCGGGGCTCCCCTCATCCTGTGGCTCACCGATCGCGCGGGTCGTGCCCTGCGCCGGCGCAGCGGCGACGAGCAGGAGGCGGCGGCCGCGGCCGCCGGTGAGGCGTCCGACCTGATGGCGGGTTACCGGGTGGTGCGCGGCATCGGGGCCGAGGCGGAAGCGTCGGTGCGCTATCGACGGGCGAGCCGGGCGGCCCTGGTCAGCACCCTGCACGCCCGTCGCGCCGAGGGCGTCTTCGGCGGAACGATGGAGGTGGTGACGGGCCTCTTCCTCACCGCGATCGCCATCGCGGCCGGGCTGAGCGCCCTGTCGGGGGCGCTGGGGCTCGGCGAACTGATCACGGTGATCGGCCTGACCCAGTTCTTGATCGCGCCGCTGCGAAACTTCGCCACCTACGCCGGCAGCGTCTGGGCGTCGGCGGTCGCGTCGGCGGCGCGGCTGCTCGCGCTGCTGCGCGAGGAGGGTGGCGTGGGCGCGGAGGGCGGCGTCGGCGATGTGGGCGATGAAGGCGGCGTGGGCGAGAGCCCGTTCGTGCGCCAGGAGGCAGCCGATCACGCCTCGGTTCCGCCGGAGCTGGGCGGTGACGGACCGAGCGTCATCGACTCGCTCGCGCCCGGCGAGATCGTCGTGGTGGCCACCGACGGGGTGACGGCCGACGCGGTGCTCGGCGCCCTGCGCCGGCGGCATCCGGCGGTTCTGTCGGCTCCTCACGCCGCCCACCTCTTCGCCGGGAGCGTGTTCGACAACGTCGCCCTACCCGGCATCGAGGCGTCGCGGGCGCACGCGGCCCTCGTCGCGGCTGGCTGTGACGAGCTCGTCGCGATGCTGCCACGGGGCTACGACAGCGGCGTGGGCGAGAACGGTTCGGCACTCTCGGGCGGGCAGCGGCAGCGGGTCGCGCTCGCGCGATCGTTGGCCCAGGATGCCCCGGTGCTCGTGCTGCACGACCCCACCACCGCGGTCGACGCCGTCACCGAGGCGGCGATCGCCGCCCGTCTGCGCGAGATCCGTGGAGTGGGCCGCACCCTGATCGTGACGCGCTCCCCCGCGCTCATCGCGGTCGCCGACCGCGTCGTGCACGTCGAGGCCGCGCCGCGACCGGCCGCCGCGTCCGCCGCGGTGGCCGAGGCTGGCGACACCGACGGTGCGACGACGGAGCCTCACGCGCCCGCGCGAGCGGATGCCGCCCGATGAGCACCTCGACGGCGGGCGCCGATCGACTGCCGATCGCCGACGGGCGCACGGTGCTGCGCGAGGCGCAGCGGGCCATCGGGCGACGGTGGCGGCAGCTCGCGCTGCTCGTGGTCGTGCTCGTGGCGGCGGCGACGGCCGGCCTCGTGTCGCCGCTCGCGCTCGGGTCGATCGTCGATGCGGTCGGCTCGGGGCTCCGCTCGGGCGACGCCTCGTTCGTCTGGCGGCTGGGCGCGGTGATGGCGGGGGCGATCGTGGTGGGGGCGGTGCTCACGGCCGCGGGGGTGGTGGCGGCATCCGTTCTGTTCGAGCGCATGCTGGCCGTGTTGCGCGAGCGGATGGTCGAGGCGGCGTTCGCGCTGCCGCAATCGAGAGTGGAGCGTGCCGGAACCGGCGACCTCATCTCGCGCGCGGGCGACGATGTGGCCGAGGTGTCGCGGGCCATTCCGAGTGTGGTGCCGGCCGTCGCCGGGTCGCTGTTCACCATCGCGGTGACGGTGGTGGGCATGGCCGTGATCGACGTCTGGTATGCCGTGGCGCTGCTGGTCGTGGTGCCCGTGCACATCGTGTCGCTGCGCTGGTATCTGCGTCAGGCGCCCGGCGTCTACGCCGCCGAGCGGGCCGCCATGGCCGATCGCGCTCAGCACCTGCTCGACTCGTTGCGGGGGCTCGAGTCGGTGCGCGCGTTCGGGCTCGGCCCTCATCACGTGAGCCGGATCGCGGCGGTGTCGTGGTCGGTGGTGCGGTGGACGATGCGGGCCCGCGGCATCCAGAACGCCCTCTATGCCCGGCTGAATCTCGGCGAGTTGCTGGGCATGGCGGGGGTGCTCGTGGTGGGCTTCGTGCTCGTCGCCCAGGGAGCGGGGTCGATCGGCGGCACGACGGCCGCGATGCTGCTCTTTCTGCGGCTGTTCGGGCCGATCAACCAGCTGCTGTTCGTCGTCGACGAGCTGCAGTCGGCGCTGGCGTCGCTCGGCCGCATCGTGGGTGTGATCACGGCGGCGCCTTCCGGAGGTCTGGCGGCAGCGCCTCCCGGGTCGCCGTCGCCCGCGCAGGTGGGCCTGCACCTGGAGGCCGTCTCGCACTCCTACGTCGACGGCCATCCGGTGCTGACCGGCATCGACCTCGCGGTGCGGCCCGGCGAGACGGTGGCGATCGTGGGTGCCTCGGGCGCGGGCAAGAGCACGCTCGCGGCGATCGCGGCGGGCGTGCACGAGCCGGCATCCGGCGCGGTGCGGCGCTCGGGCGCCGTGGTGCTCGTCACCCAAGAGGTGCACGTGTTCGACAGCACGCTGCGCGAGAATCTCACCCTCACCCGTCCGGGCGCGACCGACGCCGAGCTGCTGACCGCGCTGCACCGGGTGGGCGCCGAGCGGCTCGTGTCACGCCTCACACGGGGATTGAGCGAGCCGATCGGGGCGTCGGGCGCGACGCTCACCCCGGCCGAGGCGCAGCAGCTCGCGCTGGCACGAGTGCTGCTCGCCGACCCGCCGATCGTCATCCTCGACGAGGCCACGGCCGAGGCCGGATCAGCGGATGCCGGCCGGCTCGAGCACGCGGCGGCGGTCGTCGGCTCGGGTCGCACGGTGCTCGTGATCGCCCACAGGCTGAGCCAGGCGGCGGCCGCCGACCGCGTCATCCTGATGGAGCGCGGGCGCATCGAGGAACAAGGCACCCACGCCGACCTGCTCGCGGCCGGCCACCGCTACGCGCGCCTGTGGGCGGCCTGGAGTCGCGCCTGACGGGCGCGTGCCGGTGGGTAGAAAGTACTCATAACGTCACGACCCGGATCGCTGGCACGATCGAGCTTCGCCGTTCACGAGAAAGCTCATTCCATGCCCTCTGGCCGATCCCGCCTGTTGTCGAGTTGCATCGCCGCTGCCGCGCTCGTCGCGGGAGCCGTGGCTCCCGCCGCCGTCACGTCGGCGTCGGCCGCAGCCGCAGCCGTAGCCGTAGCCGCAGCCGCAGCCGCAGAGGGGCTTGTTCCCGCTCCCGTCTGCCCGCAAGAACAGGCGATCGTCGGGTTCCCCATCACCCCGAAGAATTTCATCGAGCGCCCACCCGTGGGGCTGCCTTACACGATCTCCCTCTCCGGCGCGCTGCCCGACGGCCTGCGCGTCGTCTCCCAACCGAACGCCCCTGTCGCGCTCGGCGTGCCCACGACGTCGCAGAGATCGACCTTCACCGTCGTCGCGGTGTTCCGGAAGGGCGACGGCACGACCGAGACGTCGTCGACGGATTGCACGACGGTCGTCCAGCCGTCTCCGGTTGTGAACCGCATCGCGGGCATCGATCGTTACGACCAGAGCGTCGAGGTCTCGCGGGCCGGATTCTCGGCGGCATCCGTGGTCTACCTCGCCAGCGGCGAGAAATTCGCCGACGCGCTCAGTGCGTCGGCGGTGGCCGCCGAGCATCACGCGCCGCTGCTGCTGACTCCGGCCGCCGGCATCTCCTCGGGAGTGATCGGCGAGATCGCGCGACTGAAGCCCGCCGATGTCGTCGTCGTCGGCGGTCCCGCTTCCGTGTCCCCGGCGGCGCTCAGCCAGCTCGGCACGGCGACCGCGGCGACGATCACCCGCATCGACGGAGCGGATCGTTACGCGGTCTCGCGCAACCTCATCGCCCATCCGGCGTTCGGCATCCCTCGTGCCGACGACGTCTACCTGGCCACGGGGGCGAACTTCCCCGACGCCTTGACCGCGTCGCCCGCGGCCGCGCAGTCCGGTGCTCCGGTGCTGCTCGTGAACGGCGCCGAGAGCAGCCTGACCGGGGAGGAGTCGTCGACACTCGCGCGTCTGGGGGCCGAGAACGCCTTCATCGTCGGCGGTGAGAACTCCGTCAGCAAAGCGCTCCAGACGCAGCTCGAGACCTCGTACACGACGACCCGATTCGGCGGTGCCGATCGGTTCGAGGTCAGCCACACCGTGAACGACGCCGTGTTCCCGGCAGCAGACGACGTCTATCTCGCCAGCGGCACGGCGTTCGCCGACGCGCTCAGCGGCGGGGTGGTCGCGGGGCTGGCGGGCGATCCGCTCTACCTGACGCGCCAGACCTGCATCGACGCCGGGGCTGCCTCCGGTATCGGCCGACTGCTGCCGCATTCGTTGTTCGTCTTGGGAGGCACTGCGACCCTCGACGGCGAGATCGACGCGCTCACGATCTGTCCGGCCGAGTAGTGCCGG
Source organism: Herbiconiux daphne (assembly GCF_024979295.1). Taxonomy (GTDB): domain Bacteria; phylum Actinomycetota; class Actinomycetes; order Actinomycetales; family Microbacteriaceae; genus Herbiconiux; species Herbiconiux daphnes. The sequence continues at coordinate 579,563 of NZ_JANLCJ010000002.1, forward strand.
TGACCGCTTCATACGACGTCGTCGCCTTCCACCGCACCACGGAGCCGGTCGGCTCGCTGCGCGTGATCGCCGACTCCTCCGGTGTGCTGGCGCTCGTGCGCGCCGAGGCGCGATTCGGCGGCAACTTCGACGACCCCGACGATCACACCCGGTCGTGGTACTCCTACAGCGTCGAGTGGTGCCGATCGGGCACCATCTACCCCGGAGGCCTGCGCTCGAGCGACCTCGAAGCGACGTGTGCCGCCGTCGCCGCCTGGGAGAACAGCGTCGATGCCGATCGACGAGCGCTGATCGACGACTACCGGATCGCTGCGGAAGCGTGCCGAGCTGGCCGCGGCGGAGGCGGTTCGAGACGACCCCGATGGGGACTACGACCGTGCAACGGTCTCGCAGAAGCGTGCGCTGCACTTCCTGGCCGAGAAGCAACATCTCGCCGGTCGCCTTCGCGACGCCCTCGACGCGGCAGGACTGCCCCAGACGCATCGAGTCGCCGACACCGGCGTCGCGCACGCCCGGGATGTTCCGCCACCGGCGCCGGATCGTCATGCGGCAGATCGTCAGGCGGTGGATCGTCAGGCGGTGGATCGCCGGGCGGTGCTCGACGAGGCTGTCGACGTGATCAACCGCAACGGGGTGCTGCTCGGCATCCGGCCGTCACTGCTCTCGACGGTGGCGGCCAAACTGCATCGCTCCGAACGCGAGGTGTCGTCGCTCTGGCCCAGCTCCGAGGCCATGCGCGGTGACATCCTGCTCGCGCTGGCACGGGAGGGCCTCTACAATCGCGCCGACGATGCGACGCTGATCTCCACCTGGAACTTCCTCGCGTCGCACGCATCCGACCTGGCGACCGGCGACGGTCGCCGCGACGTGCTGACGAGACTCATCGCTCTGGTCGCCCAACACAATTTCGAAGCGGTCACCACCTCGATGCCCTGGCGCAATTACGTGGTCTGCTCCGTCGGCGCTGCGGAGAGCGAGGCGCTCAGCGAGACGCTGACAGCTGAACTCCGGCGGTCGGAGAACTCCTTCCTCACCCACATGGCTCATTTCTACGAGAACGTGCTCGGTCAGATCGGGTTCCGGCTCAACGACCGTCTGCGACACAACCACCGGGCGTTCGCCGTCAGCATGGCCGCCGTGATCGAGGGCCTGGGAATCGTGCGGCGAAGTGTTCCCGACATCCTCGCGGCGACCTACGGCGGAGCCGATGACGCCGATCTCTCGATCGCCTCCCTTCTCGTCACCGTGCTGCTCGACGGCCTGATCGAAGAAGACCCGCATTACGACGCAGAAGCGGCGATCCGCCGGCTGACCGAGGGACTCGAATTCGAGAGCGTCGAGCCCTGACGCTCGAGCCGATGGCCTGCTACGAGCCCGGTCGCGATCACGCACTCCCCCGCACCACGAGCGACGTCGGCAGCGTGATGGCCGACGGCTCCTCACCGCCGATGAGTTCCATCAGCACTCGCACCATTTCCGAACTGATGCGCGGAAACGGCTGCCGCACGGTCGTGAGCTCCGGGGTCGAGCGCGTCGCGAAGTCGTTGTCGTCGAAACCGGCGACCGCGACATCCGTCGGCACCTGGCGGCCGGCCGCCTGGAGCGCCTCGATGGCTCCGACGGCCATCGCGTCGTTGGCGGCGAAGACCGCGTCGATCGCCGGCTCACGGGCGAGCAACGTTCGCAACGCCGCCGCCCCGCCCGCGACCGTGTAGTCGCCCTCCACCACGAGCGCCGGGTCGAACCGCGAGGCCAGCACGCGCCGGTAGCCCTCGAGGCGCGCGATCCCGCCCGGGGTGTCGGGCGGCCCCGCGATGGTCGCGATGCGTCGACGGCCCTGCGCCACGAGGTACTGCACCACCGACACCGCACCGTGCGCGTCGTCGGCCGAGACGCTGCCGATGCGGCCCTCGAAGCCGCCCACCGGCATGCCGCACGACACGATCGGCACCTGCGCGTCGAGCAGCCGCCGCACGAGCGGGTTGCCGCCCGACGAGGTGAACGCGAGCAGCACCCCGTCGACGTGGCCTGCCGAGATGTAGGACATCGCCCGCGCCTGCTCCGCGGCATCCCCCGCCATGATCAGCACACTCGACACGTCGCGATCGGCGAGCGCCTGCGTCGTGCCGCGCACGAGCGCCGCGAAGTTGGGGTCTTCGAACAGCACCTGTTGCGTCTCGGTGAGCAGGAAGGCGACCGAGTTCGACTTGCTCATGGCGAGGTTGCGGGCGTGCGGGTTCACCCGGTAGCCGGTCGACCGGATGGCGGCCTCCACCGCGACCCGGGCCTCGGGGCTGACCCAGTTCTTGCCGTTGAGCACCCGCGACACCGTGCCGCTCGAGACACCCGCCACCACGGCGACGTCGCGGATGGTGGGGCGCTTCACACCCTCACGCCTTCACGGCGCCGGCGCCCAGGTCGACCTTCCAGAAACGCTGCAGCACGAGGAACAACGCCACCAGCGGGATGATCGACAGCAGCGCCCCCGTCACCACGAGCGAGTAGAGCGCGGGCACGCTCGACCCCTGGTTGAGCAGTCCGTTGAGGCCCACCGTGATGGGGTAGAGCGAGTCGTTGCCCAGCATGATGTAGGGCAGCATGAAGTTGTTCCAGATGCCGACGAACTGGAACAGAAAGATCGTCACCAGCGCGGGCGACATCATCGGGATGGCGATGCGCCAGAAGATGCGGAAGTCGCCGGCCCCGTCGGTGCGGGCCGCCTCGATCACATCGGTCGGCACCGAGGCCGACGTGTAGATGCGGGCGAGGTAGATGCCGTAGGGGCTCACGATCTGCGGCAGCAGCACGGCCCAGTAGGTGTTGGTGAGCCCGATCTGCGCGAGCAGGAAGTACTGCGGGATGGCCAGGATGACGCCAGGCACGAGCACGCCGGCGAGCAGCACGGTGAACACCGTCGCCTTGCCCTTGAACTCGTACTTGGCGAGCGCGAATCCGGCGAGCGACGACACGACGGTCGAGAGCAGGGCGCCGACACCGGCATACAACGCGGTGTTGAGCATCCAGCGCCAGTAGAGACCGCCGCGGTACTGCGTGAGCTCGACGATGTTGTCCCACAGGTGGGTGCTCGGCACGAAGGTGTTCGTGGTGAAGAGCTCGCCGCCGTCTTTGGTGCTCGCGAAGAGCACCCACACGATCGGCAGCAGGCAGTAGAGCGCGCCGATCAGCAGCACCGCGGTCGAGAAGAAGCTCGACCGCTCGCGCGGCGAGACGGTGATCGCTCGCGAGGGGCGGGTACGGGCGCTGACGAGCGTGGCGGCCATCAGTTCTCACCTCCGAAGGCGCGGCGCTGAACGACGCGAAGGAACAGGAAGGACAGGGCGAAGATGGCGACCGCGATGATGATGCTCGTCGCCGACGCCGAATAGACGTCGTTGCGGGTGAAGGCGTCGCGGTAGACCGTCATCAACGGCGTGAAGGTCGACGAGATCGAGTTGCTGAGCGGCTTCAGGGTCACCGGCTCGGCGAACACCTGCAGCGTGGCGATGATCGAGAAGATCGCGGTCATGATGAGCGACGGCATGATGATCGGGATCTTGATGCGCAGAGCGACCTGCACCTCGCTGGCCCCGTCGAGCTTGGCCGCCTCGTAGATGTCGGTGGGAATCGCCTTGAGCGACGTGTACATCACCACCATGTTGAAGCCGACGCCGCCCCAGAGCGCGATGTTCGCGATGGCCACGATCACCGCGTCACCCGACAGCAGGTCGGGCAGCGTGATGCCGAACCGGTTCGCGATGTCGAAGAACGGGCTCACCGACGGCAGGAACAGAAAGCCCCACAGCAGCGACGAGATGACCGCCGGCACGGCATAGGGAAGGAAGATCGTGACCCGCGAGAAGCCCTTGGCCCTCGTGCGCTTCGAGTCGAGCAGAAGCGCGAACAGCAGGGCGAGGCCGAGCATGGTGGGGATGAGGATGAGGCCGTAGACACCGACCCGGGCGACGCTGGCGAGGAAGTCGGCGTCGGTGAGGGCCGAGACGTAGTTCTCGAGGCCGGCGAACACGGTCGAGCGGCCGCCCGAACCAAGGCCGAGCCCCTTCACCTGCGACTTCTGAAAGCTCAGCACGAGCGTGTAGACGATCGGCGCGGCGAAGAAGAGCACGAACAGCACGATCGCAGGAAAGAGCATCAGCCACGGTGTGGCGAGGCCCCGGCGCGCTCCGGGCCGGCGGGTGGTGACTGTGGTCATGGATCGTCTCCTCAGGACGTCGAACGAGTGGGAGGTCACGCGGCGGCGTCACGGATGCGAGGGGCCGGGCGAACCCGGCCCCTCGGCTACCGCTACTTCGTGGTGAAGCCGCTGTCTTCGAGGTCAGCGAGCGTGACCTTCTGCATCTGCTCGACCGCCGCGGCGAACTGGGCCGCGGACTTCGACTCGGCCGCCTTGCCGAACTCGTCGTTGAACGCGCTGTAGGCGACGTTCACGTTCGGTCCGTAGGTGAAGGGCTGCACCGTGTCGGCGATCTCGGCCGCGGTCTCGTAGAAGTCGGGCTGGTTGCTGAAGAACTCGAACGGGGTCTTCAGGGCATCCGCCGACTCGACGGTGTCGGCCGGGTAGAGGCCGCTGACGCTGACCAGCTGGTCGACCGCGTCTTTCGACGTGTTCAGCCAGGTCGAGAACTCCACCGCGGCGTCGACGTTCTTCGACTGCGACGACACGGCGAGCGCCGAACCGCCCCAGTTGCCGGTGGCGGGAGCCGAGGCATCCCACTGCGGCAGCGGTGCCATGCGCCACTTGCCCGCGGTGTCGGGGGCGTTGCCGGCGAGCACGCCGGGCGCCCAGACCGAGCTGACCCAGCCGATCTGGCTGCCGTCGTTCAGGGCGGCGTTCCATTCCGGGGTGTACTGCGGCTTGTTGTCGATCACTCCCGACTCCACCAGGCCGCCCCAGTAGTCGGCGACCTTCTTCACCGGGTCGGAGTCGATGTCGACGCTCCAGGCGCCGTCGTCCGACGACCACCAGGATGCGCCGGCCTGCTGCGTGAGGCCCGCGAACTGTCCCGGGTCGATCGACGAGAAGGTGCCGAGGTATTTCGTGGGGTCGGAGTCGTGCACGGTCTTGGCGACCTGGGCGTATTCGTCCCACGTGGTGGGAACCGACAGGCCCATCTGGTCGAAGATGTCTTCGCGGTAGTAGAACATCATCGGCCCGGAGTCCTGCGGGATGGCGTAGACACCGTCGGTGCCGAGGGTGACCGACGACCAGACGCCGTCGCTGAACTTCGACTTCGTGTCATCCGCGACCTTGTCGGAGATGTCGATGATGGCGTCGGAGGCGAGCAGCGTCGGGATCTTCTGGTATTCGGCCTGCATGAGGTCGGGAGCGCCGTTGCCGGCCTGGATGGCGGTCAGGAACTTCGTGACCGCGGGCTCACCGGCGTCGGTCTTGACGTAGGTGACGTGGATGTCGGGGTGGCTCTCGTTCCACGAGTCCACGACCTTCTCCATGTTGGGCGCCCAGCCCCAGTAGGTGAGCTCGACCGGGCCGCTGGAGCCCGACGACGAGCCTGAGCATCCCGTGAGTGCGAGCGCGGTGATCGCGATCGTGGCCGCGATTCCCGCGCGGGTTGTGCTGCGCATGTTCCTCCTCGTTGAGTGCCGACGCGGGTGCGCCGGTGAACTGTTGGTGCTCGGTCCGCGGTGAAAATCTGCGGCACGGCGAATGTAACCGGTTTTAGTCGGTATTGCAATCATGCACCTGCAATGCCCAGGCCGGCTTGCAATTCCGGTCGTGGTGCCGTCAATATGACCTGTAACCGCAAACAGTTCTTGTGCCAGGAGTAGCCCATGACGTCCATTCCCGTTCGCGTCGCCGACGAGACGACCCCTTCGCCGCACGCCTCGGGGGCGAGCGCTTCGGGCTGGATCCCCGGCACCACGCGCATCGCCTTCGGCGGCGACTACAACCCCGAGCAGTGGCCTCGCGAGGTGTGGCTCGAGGATGTCGCGTTGATGCGCGAGATCGGGGTCGACCTGGTGAGCATCGGCATCTTCTCGTGGGCCCTGCTCGAGCCGCGCGAGGGCGAGTTCGACTTCGGCTGGCTCGACGACGTGATCGAGCTGCTGCACGAGAACGGCATCGGCGTCGACCTCGGCACCCCCACGGCCTCACCCCCGGCCTGGTTCTTCGCGAAGCATCCGGAGGCCCACCCCGTGACGCGCGACGGCATCCGGCTCGGCTTCGGCTCGCGGGGCATGGCGAGCCCCAGCTCCCCCGCCTACGCGGCCGCCTGCGAGCGCATCGCGTCGGCACTCGGCGAGCGCTACGGCACGCATCCCGCGGTGAAGTTGTGGCACGTGCACAACGAATACGGCGCTCCGATCTCGGAGAGCTACGACGACGACTCGGTGGCGGCGTTCCGGGTGTGGCTCGAGGAGCGCTACGGCTCGCTCGACGCGCTCAACGCGGCGTGGGGCACCACGTTCTGGGGCCAGCACTACGGCGAGTGGAGCGAGATCGACGCCCCGCGCACGACGCCGGCGGTGGTGAATCCGGCGCAGCGGCTCGACTTCGCGCGATTCTCGAACGCCGCCATCCTCGCGTGCTTCGTGCGGGAGCGCGACATCCTGCACCGGCTCTCGCCCGGCATCCCGGTGACCACCAATTTCATGGCGACGAACTGCCTCGCCATGGACTACTGGAGCTGGGCCCGCGAGGTCGACATCGTGTCGAACGACCACTACCTGGTGGCCGAGCGCGACGACCGGCACATCCATCTCGCGCTCGACGCCGACCTCGTGCGATCGCTCGCCGGCGGCAAGCCGTGGCTGCTGATGGAGCACTCGACCTCGGCGGTCAACTGGCAGCCGCGCAATCTGCGCAAGCAGCCCGGCGAGCTGGTGCGCAACAGCATGCAGCACTTCGCGCGCGGTGCCGACGGCATCCTGTTCTTCCAGTGGCGGGCCTCGCGGTTCGGTGCCGAGAAGTTCCATTCGGCGATGCTGCCGCACGCGGGGGCGCAGTCGAGGGTGTTCGAAGAACTCGCCTCGCTCGGCGGCACGCTCGACGGTGTGGCCGACGCCCTGGGCAGCACCGTCACGGCTCGGGTCGCGATTCTCTGGGACTGGGAGTCGTTCTGGGCGCAGGACGCCGAGATGCTGCCGAGCATCGAGCTCAACCACCGCCGTCAGATCGAGACCTACTACTCGCGTCTCTGGCACGACGGCGTGACGGTGGACTTCGCGCATCCGTCGCACGACCTCTCGGGCTACGACCTCGTGATCGCCCCGTCGCTCTATGCGCTGTCGCTGACGGATGCCGCCCGGCTCGAGTCGTTCGTCGAGGCCGGTGGCGTGTTCGTGGCCGGGTACTTCTCGGGCATCGTCGACGGCACGGGCACCGTGCACGAGGGCCCGATGCCCGGTGCCCTGCGCAGGCTGCTCGGCGCCTCGGTGCAGGAATTCGCGCCGCTCCGCGCCGACGAGCAGGTGTCGCTGTCGAACGGCGTGCGCGGCTCGCGCTGGACCGACGACGTGCGACTCGAAGGAGCCGACGCGGTGGCCGTCTACGAGACCGGCCCGGTCGCCGGCGGCCCCGCGATCACGCGGAATCGCGTGGGGCTGGGGTCGGCCTGGTATGTGTCGACGGATGTCTCGGTCGACGACCTGCGCTCCGTGCTCGCCGGGGCCTACGCCGATGCCGGCATCGTTCCGGCGCCGGCCGACCTCGACGGCGTCGAAGGGGTCACCCGGCACGCGGCCGACGGCCGCACGTTCACGACCTGGATCAATCACACGGCGCACGACGCGACCCTGCCGTCGGGCGCGGAGCTGGCCGCGGGCGCCGTGACGGTCGAGCGGGGGCAGGAGTAATTCGGGCCGGGCGACCCGGGCCGGGGGCGAGCGGGGCTGGGTGCTGGGACCGCGACTGGGTTGACCGAGCCGAGTCCGGCGAGAGCCGACCCGCGTCGCGCGCGCTAGCGTGGGAGCCATGACAGATCTTCGCCAGGCCAAGCCCTTCGGGCGCACCGGATTCGACGTCACCCCGCTCGCCCTCGGTACCTCGTCGTGGGGTCAGCTGCGGCCCGGTGAGTCGGGCGACGAGCGCGACGCCCGCATCCTCGAGGTCGCCGATGCGTTCTTCGCGGGGGCGCTCGAGACCGACCTGCTCGACACCTCGAACATGTACGGACCGACGGATTCCGGGCACCTCTCCGAGCTCTTCGTCGGGCGAGCGCTCGCCACGACGCGGGCCTCGGTCGGTGGCGAGGGCGCGGCATCCGGAGCGTCATCGGCAACCGGCTCGGCGCTCGATCGGCTCGTGGTGCAGACCAAGCTCGACCGGGACGTCGAGACCGACGACTTCAGCGGCGCCCGCATGTGGCGCTCGATCGAGGAGTCGTTGCCGCGCCTGGGCGTCGACCGGGTCGACGTGCTCTACCTGCACGACCCCGAAGTGGCGGGCTTCGAGGCCGTGATGGAGCCGGGTGGGGCCGTCGAGGCACTGGTGGCGATGAAGCAACAGGGCATCGCGGCATCCATCGGCATCTCGGGCGGGCCGGTCGGCATGCTGCAGCGTTTCGTCGAGACCGACATCTTCGACGCGCTCGTCACGCACAACCGCTGGACCGTGCTCGACCGTTCGGCGAGCGACCTGTTCGATGCGGCGGCGGCGCGATCGGTGGGCGTGTCGAACGCGGCGCCCTACGGCGGTGGCGTGCTCACCGGGCGGGCGGAGTCGGCCGGGAGCTACGGTTACCGGCCCATCCGGCCCGAGATGGCGGCCGCGCTCGAGCGGTTGCGCGCGATCTGCGACCGCTACGGCATCGCGATGAGCGCGGCGGCGCTCGGGTTCAGCCTGCGCGAGCCGCGCGTGCACACCACCATCGTCGGCGCCTCGTCGATGAGCAGCTGGACGCGGGCGGTGGCGGATGCGACGGCGGCGGCTGCGATCCCCGAGGAGGCGTGGGCCGAGATCGACGCCCTCACCGAGGGCGTTCCGGCGCACGACGCGGAGTAGCGGCGGCGGGCTGCACGGGCGAGCCCGCGGTCAGGCCGAGCCGCGCACCACGAGCGAGGTCGGCAGAGTGATGTTCGCGGGCTCCTCGCCGCCGATTATGTCGGTGAGAAGGCGCACCATCTCCGAGCTGATGCGCTCGAACGGCTGGTGCACGGTGGTCAGCTGTGGGTCGGTCTGCAGGGCGATGACGTTGTCGTCGAAGCCGGCGACGGCGACCTGCCCCGGAACATCCACCCCGGCCGCCTCGAGGGCGTCGATGGCACCGGCGGCCATGGCGTCGTTGCCGGCGAAGACCGCGTCGAACGGGATGCCGCGGGCCAGCAGTTCGCGGGCGGCCCGAGCGCCGCTCGCACGCGAGTAGTCGCCGTGCACGACGAGCCGTTCGTCGGCCTCGCCACCGAGGGCGCTGCGGTAGCCGTCGAGCCGGCTCGACCCGCCGTAGAGGTCGAGCGGACCGGTGATGGTGGCGATGTGCTTGCGCCCGGCGTCGCGCAGATAGCGCACCATCGCGACCGTGCCGGAGCGGTCGTCGGCCGAGACGCTGCCGAGTCGGCCCTCGAACCCGGTCGGCAGGCCGCAGGCGACGATCGGCACGTGGCTCTGCACCAGCGCTTCGATCAGCGGCTCGCCGGCGGTCGACGAGAACCCGAGTAGCACGCCGTCGACGTGGCCGGCCGAGATGTAGGCGAGCGCGCGGTCCTGCTCGGCGGCGTCGCCCGCCATGATCAGCACCGAATACATGTCGCGGGCGGCGAGCGCCTCACTCGTGCCCCGCACGAGGCGGGCGAAGTTGGGGTCTTCGAAGAGCACCTGCTGCGTCTCGGTGAGCAGGAACGCCACGGTGTTCGACTTGCTCATCGCGAGATTGCGGGCGTGTGGGTTCACTCGGTAGCCGGTGCGCTTGATGGCCGCGTCGACGGCTGCCCGCGCCTCGGGACTCACCCAGTTCTTGCCGTTGAGCACTCGCGAGACGGTGCCGCTCGAGACCTTGGCGGCCGTCGCGACGTCGCGAATCGTGGGCCTCTTGGGCGCGGGATCCATGGCCACAGTGTAGCGACGCCCCCGACACCGCCCGGCGCGCCGCGGCCGACGATCGTAGGCTGGGGGCATGCCGGATGCCGCGTTCCGCCCCGAACCCTTCACAGCGCGTGCCGATCCGGCGGCGCTCGACGACCTGCGGCGCCGCCTGCGCGCGACCCGGTGGCCCGACGTGCTCGACGCTGCCGCCACGGGCGACGCCGGCGGCTGGGCGCTCGGCGCCGACGTCGCCTACCTGCGCGAACTCGTCGACTACTGGGCGAACGAGTTCGACTGGCCGGCGCAGGAGGCGGCACTCGCGCGACTACCGAGGTTCCGGGCCGTCGTCGGTGGCCGCGGCATCCATTTCGTTCAGGCCAAGGCGGCCGCAGGGTCGCACCGGCCACTGCCGTTGCTGCTCAGCCACGGCTGGCCCGACTCGTTCTGGCGCTATTCGAAGGTCGTGCCGCTGCTGACCGACCCGGCTGCGCACGGCGCCGACCCGGCCGACGCCTTCGATGTGATCGTGCCCGACATGCCGGGCTTCGGCTACTCCGATCGCCCCACCGACCACGCGCTCAACTCGATCGAGGTGGCGGCGCTCTGGGCCGAGCTGATGACCGGGCTCGGCCACGACCGGTTCTTCGCCGCCGGTGGTGACATCGGCAGCCACGTCAGCCGCTACCTCGCGCTCGACCACCCCGACCGGGTGATCGCCGTGCACCGAATGGATGCCGGCATTCCGACCTTCTCCGGCGACCCGTCCGGTCTCGCTCCGGCCGAACGCGCGGCCCTCGACGCGGCCGCCGCCTGGGGCGCGACGGAGGGCGCCTACGCGGCCATGCACCGCACCAAACCGCAGACCGCCGCGGTCGGGCTCACCGACTCCCCCGCCGGGCTTGCGGCCTGGATCGTCGAGAAGCTGCGCTCGTGGAGCGACCTCGGGCCCTCGGGCGACCTCGAGAGCGTCTACGCGCGCGACGAGGTGCTGACCGATGTCACCCTCTACTGGCTCACCGAGACGATCGGCTCGTCGATGCGCATGTACAACGCCAACGCCGCCATCCCGCCCGCCCAGCTCGCGCGCCGGGTGGAGGTGCCGAGCGGATTCTCGCTGTTCCCCGGCGACCTGCTGCAGCCACCGCGCGAATGGCTCGACCGCACAGCGAACACCGTGAGCGTCACGCATCCCGCCCGCGGCGGCCACTTCGCGCCGTTCGAGCAGCCCGAGCTCTACGCCGAGGAGTTGCGCGCGTTCTTCCGCCCGTTCCGCGCGGCGGCCTGACCGCGGGTCACTCGCCCGGATGAGCCCGCGACTTCCCTGAGGCCCCACCTCGGGCGGCGCGTATCTTCGGTGCTGCGCAGCCCTTGCGTGGTAGGCGATTACTCATAACGGTCACCGCGCCTCACGCCCGAACATGGCCTAATGAGTAACTGCTCGTCGCGATGAGAAAGGACACGTTGAGATGACCTACACCGCCAGGGTCACGCGCGAGGGCAAGTGGTGGATGATCTCCATTCCCGAGATCGATGGGCTCACGCAGGCACGCAGGCTCAGAGCGAGGCGCACCTCATGGCGCAGGAGTACATCGCGGTCGCCCTCGGCACTCCTCGCGATCGGGTGGAAGTCGATCTCGTGATCGATGCGGTCGGCGATGTCGACGTCGAGGCGCGACTCTCCCAGATCGCCCGAACCAAAGATGAAGCGGCAGCGCTCGAGCAGCAGGCCAGGGCGGAGACCGTGGCTCTTGCGCGCTCACTCGCCGCCGAACACGTGCCGGTGCGCGATATCGGCGCGATGCTTAAGGTGTCATTCCAACGCGCCCATCAGCTTCTGCATGACGGCGAGCACACCAAACGCGCGTCGTGAGCTCAGGCTCGAGCCCGCGACATCCTGGCCCTACTCGAGCAGCTCGGTGCCACTGGCCGTGCAGCTCGCGGTGGCATAGGCGCCCGTGCTCGTCTGCTCGATGAGGAGCTTGCCGTCGAGGATGATGCGGCAGGTCACGTCGCCGCCCTCGGGGCCGCTGGTGGCGGTGAGCGTGTAGCTGTTGTACGTCGAAGCGCCGCCGATCGTGACATCGAGGTCTTGTTCGAAGGGCAGGCGTTCGCTCGCGTGCTCCTGCGTGGCCGAGATGCCGCCGGTGTAGGTGGTGTAGCTGATGGTCGCCGACGGGGCCGTGCCCTCGACCTGGTAGATCAGGTCGACCTCGGCGTTCTCGTCGAGCTGCTGGTCGATGGTCTGCGCGAGACCGCCGAAGAACACGAACGTGTAGACGATCGCCAGCACGACCGAGAGGATGAGCGCCAGCACGCTGAGCACCAGGCCGGTGATCGCGGCACCCTTCGGCCGCCTCGCGAGCACGAGTGCGATGATGCCGAGCACGATTCCCACCACCGCGATGAACCCCGCCGCGTAGTTGAAGAGCGGGATGAACGCACCGACGAACGCGACGATGCCCACGATCAGGGCGGCCAGTCCGAGCCCGTTGCGAGGCTTCGAGGAGGGCTGCGCCAGCGGGGGCGGGGGCCGGTAACCGGGAGGAGGTGGCGGGGGCTGGTATCCAGGAGGCGGCGGCGAACTGCTCATACTCGATGATGGCAGAACCCGAGGGGTCAGACCGAGGGGTCAGACCGAGGGCCCAGCCCGAGCGGTCAGACCGACCGCTCAGCCGACACCTCAGATCTCGACAACGCGCCCGCCCGCCACCTGCCACTGCCGATTCAGCCGCACCGTCGACAGCATGCGCCGATCGTGGGTGACGAGCAGCAGCGTGCCCTCGTAGGACTCCAGCGCCTGCTCGAGCTGCTCGATCGCCACCAGGTCGAGGTGGTTCGTCGGCTCGTCGAGCACCAGCAGGTTCACACCCCGCGCCTGCAGCAGCGCGAGACCGGCCCGCGTGCGCTCCCCCGGCGACAGCTCGTCGACCGGGCGCCCCACGTGATCGGCCTTGAGCCCGAACTTCGCCAGCAGCGTGCGCACCTCGGCCACCGGCCACGTCGGCACCTGCGCCTCGAAACTGGCCGCGAGCGTCGCCGTGCCCGCCAGCACCGCCCGCGCCTGATCGATCTCGCCGATCGCCACCGACGTTCCCACCGACGCCGTGCCCGACGACGGCGTCACCCGCCCGAGCAGCAGCCGCAGCAACGTCGACTTGCCCGCGCCGTTCGGGCCCGTGATGCCGATGCGATCGCCCTGGTTCACCTGCAGCGACACCGGCCCGAGCGTGAACGATCCCTGCGTCACCACGGCGGCCGACAGCGTCGACACCACCGACGACGACCGCGGCGCCGCACCGATCGTGAACTGCAGCTGCCACTCCTTGCGCGGCTCCTCGACCTCGTCGAGCCGTGCGATGCGGCTCTCCATCTGCCGCACCTTCTGCGCCTGCTTCTCGCTCGACTCCGCCGAGGCCTTGCGCCGGATCTTGTCGTTGTCGGGCGCCTTCTTCATCGCGTTGCGCACCCCCTGGCTCGACCACTCGCGCTGCGTGCGCGCCCGAGCCACGAGGTCGGCCTTCTTGTCCGCGAACTCGTCGTACTCCTCGCGAGCGTGCCGCCGAGCGGTCTCGCGCTCCTCGAGAAAGGCGTCATAGCCCCCGCCGTAGACGCGATTCGTACCCTGGGCGAGGTCGAGTTCGAGCACCCGCGTGACGCTCCGCGCCAAGAACTCGCGGTCATGACTGACGAGCACGACCCCACCGCGCAGACCCCGGATGAACCCCTCCAACCGCTCGAGCCCATCGAGATCGAGGTCGTTGGTGGGCTCGTCGAGCAGCACGATGTCGAACCGCGACAGCAGCAGCGCCGCCAGTCCGACGCGCGCCGCCTGCCCACCCGAGAGCGAGGTCATCAGAGCATCGGATGCCACCCCCAACCCGAGCTCGGCGAGCACCACCGGCAGTCGTTCCTCCAGATCCGCGGCGCCGCTCGCCAGCCACCGCTCGAGCGCCGCCGAGTAGACGTCGGCCGGGTCGGGGGCTCCGGATGCCACGGGTGAGGTGTCGCCGAGCGCCGCGGCCGCGGCATCCATGTCGATCGTGGCGAGGGTGGTGCCGGTGCGTCGCCCGACGTAGTCGGCCACCGTCTCGCCCGGCACCCGCTCGTGCTCCTGCGGCAGCCAGCCGATGAACGCGTCGGCGGGGGCGAGCGCGACACTTCCGTCGAGCGGCGCGTCGATGCCGGCCAGGATGCGCAGCAGCGTCGACTTGCCGGCCCCGTTGGCGCCCACCACGCCCACGACGTCACCCGGCGCGACGACGAGATCGAGATCGCTGAACAGGGTGCGGTGGTCGTGGCCCCCGGCGAGGCCCTTGGCGACGAGTGTTGCGGTCATGCCTCAATGCTCTCGCATCGCCGGCGGGCTCTCACGCACCGAGCCGAGCGCCCGCAGCCTGCAAGATAGGTCGCGGGTGGTCAGTCACGGGCGGTCAGCGCGGCCGATGCGCGCCGAGCCGCAGCTGCAGAAAGCGCAGCACGTGGTCCGACCCCGTGACGCGCCCGTACGCATCCGTCACCCGGGCCAGGAACTCGTCGCGACGCTCCGCCGGCAGCCGGTCGGTGTAGGCGGTGAAGCCCAGCGCGCACCAGGCGCGGAAGGCGTCGGCACTGCCGAAGTCCCAGGCGAGGTCGCGCTCGGTCAGATCGTCGACCTCGAGCCCGGCGGCCCCCGCGATGTCGCGCCACTCACCCCGCGTGCGATGCACGTGCGGCGGCTCGAACCCCTCGAAGAACGCCGCGAACCCGCCGGCGTCTCGGCCCTCGGCCCCTGTGCCGACACCGGTGGAGACACCGGTGGCGACTCCGAAGGCCACGTCCTCGATCGACGGCCGCTCCCCCTCGGGCACGAACTGGCACACCACCCCGGCGCCCGGCCGCACGGCGTCGTGCAGCCGGGTGAGCGCGGCGACCGAGTCGGGCACCCAGTGCAGCGCGTTGAGCGACACGGCGAGGTCGAACGGGTCGTCGGCGACGAACGTGGTGACATCGCCCTCGACGAAGTCGACCCCCGGATGCCGCCCCTCCCGCGCCCGGGCGATCATCAACGGCGACGGATCGAACCCCACCACCGCCGCCACGGGCGGCAGCTCGGCGATCAGCCGTGTGACGAACCCCTCACCGCACCCCGCGTCGACCACCCGCGCCCCGGCGGGCGGCGTGAGTTCGGCGACGAACCGCCGCCCGACGTCGTGCTGCAGGGTGGCGATCTCGGCGTACTTCGCGCCGTCCCAGTCGGTCATCGCGCCCGCCCGGGACGCCGGCGAGCGCCTCGCGGCAGCAGCAGCGCGCCCCCGAGCGCAAGCATCAGTGCGCTCACTGCGGCGATGGGGAGGGTGACGACGCCCGTTGCCGCGAGCGTTCGCCCGCCCTGGCCGGTCGACCCGGCGGCTCCGGCGCCGGTACCCGCGGCGGGATCGATCGGCACCACCCCCGGTGGGGTCGACTCACCGGGGTCCGAGTAGGCGACCGGGCGGATCGGCACGAGGATGACGAACCCGTCGGCCTCCGCTCCGGCGCTCGTCGAGCCGGAGTACTCGAGCGCGATGGCCGACGAGGTCGAATCACCGGCGCCGCCACCTCCGCCTCCCGCCGAACCACTGCTGTGCCGACCGCCTTGACCGCCGTGCGTGATTCCGGCTCCCCCGCCTCCGCCGCCCGACTCGAAGGTGATCGGATCATCGGCCCTCTGCCCATCGGCGCCGTCGGCGTCGCTGTTGGACGCCGCCGCCCCGCCGGCACCACCCGCCGCGAGATCGAAGTCGACGGATCGGCCGGTTCCGCCGGCCGTCGCGGTGGGCGCACCCGCGCCGCGACTCGTCGTTCCGCCGGCACCCCCGGCGTCGGCCACCGAGCCGCCACCGGCGCCTCCGCCACCCGCCGCACCGAGCAGCGGTGTGCCGCCGGTCTCCTGCAGGATCGTCGATCCGCCGCCGCCCCCGCCGTCGCCGGCTCCCGGGGTGGTCGTCACGGCACCGTCGCCGCCTTTGGTCCAGCCGACCGACCCGCCCAGGCCGGTGGCCGTGCACGCCACGATCATCTGGAGCTGCGAGTTCGGGGTCACCGGTACGATGCCGGTGACGATCGCGCCGCCGCCTCCCTGGCCGCCTTCGGAAGCGTTCGCGCCCCCGCCACCCTGAACGATGGCGAAGAGGGAGGTGGTCTCGCCGTCGGTGTCGAAGTCCTGCGTGCCGGTCTGGCAGCCGTAGAGCGAGGCGCGGGAGAGGAAGAACCACACCGCACCGGGCGAATCGACGACGGGTGCCTGGCTGAACCTCCAGCCCAGCACGGTGGTGTGCTGCTGCGACGTGTCGACGAATGACGTGCCACCTCCGCCGCCACCGGCCGGCGAGTAGGTCGTCGATCCGGAATCGCCGGTCAAGCCGCCCGCCGTGCCGGCGCTGCCACCCAGCACGCCCCCGCCACCACCACCGCTGCCCGGCAGATACACGGTGCCGGCGTCGGTGCTGTCGTAGTCGACCGACGTCGCGGTCTCGCCGAACGACGAGGTCCAGCTGCTGCCGGCCGACCCGGCGGCACCGCCCGACCCCGCTGAACCCTCCAGGTTCGCCACACCGACATAACCGGACTCTCCGCCACTCGCCGGCAACCCGCCGTCGCCGCCGTCGCCCGGGCTGACGGGAGGATCTCCGGAGCCGTCGTCGTTGAAGGAGCTCGCGCCGGCTCCACCCCCACCACCGGCCTGAGCGAGGATGTTGCCGTGGTCGTCGATCAACGCGGTCGAACCGCCGCCCCCTCCTCCGGGTAGGGCGCTCTGGCCGCCTCCTTCTGCGGGCGACCATCCGCCGTTCCCGCCCCCGGATTCTCCGGCCCCGCCCACACCCGACGACGCTCCGGCGGAGCCGATCGTCATGCCGAACGGCGAGTCGGAGGACACGAAGGTCACGACCGTCATTCCGCCGGCTCCGCCCTGCCCGTCGGCAGTGCTCGCGCCTGACCCTCCGAGCAGCACGGCGGTGACCTCGCCGCTCGGAAGCACGATACTTGCGCCGTCCTGCGGTCCCTGCACGCACCATCCGGCCGTGTTCAGATCGTCGCAGGAGCCCGAGCCGACGTCGGCGGCCGCCACGCCGGCTACTGCACGGGCGCCTGGGGCTGCCACCGCACTTTGGGGCATCACCGTCACCAGCGCGCAGCCCATCAGCACTGCGCCCGTCACCATCGACAACCGACTCATCGCGTCTCCCCCGTGATCACCGCTCGGGCTCAGCTTACGATCGCCGACCTGTCGGCCGGGAGGGTGGGAAGCACCCCAGATCGGGGGTTCAGCGCGGGCGGCGCCCCGAGAACAGCGCGTGCAGCAGCGGCACCGCCGAGGCGATCATCAGCACCGTGCCGAACACGGTGTCGTCGGCCCGCAGCACCGCGCCGGCCACGAGCAGCGCCCCGAACAGCAGCGCCGACACCACGCGCCGCGCCACCCGTTCGAGCGACGACACCCGCCGCTCGAGCTCGGGGTTGCGGAAGCCGACCGACCCCTCCTCGATGCGCGTCACGAGGGCATCCAGCCGTTTCGGCAGACGCCAGGCGATGCCCACGTTCTCGATCGCCTGCGTGCCGAGATCCTGCACCACGTTGCCGCGTTCCTCGCGGATCAGCTGCTGCGCATACGGCTCCACCGAGTCCCAGAGGTTGAACGCCGGGTCGAGGGCACTGCACACCCCCGACGTGAGCGACAGCGCACGGATGACGAGCAAGAAGTTCTCGGGCAGCTGGAACGGCAACGACCGCACCACGTCGCCGAACTCCACCGCGAACTCGCGGAACTCCCGCGGATCCACCTCGCGCAGCTCGGCGAAACCCATGCCTCCGAAGCGGGCGAACAGCTGGGTCATGGCGCGCTCGAGCTCGCTCGTGTCGGCGGTCGGCAGCAGCACGCCCACCTCGCGTGCGGCCTCGACGAGCCCCTTGCCGTCGCGCGAGGCGGCGGCGATGAGCATCTTGCGCAGACCGCTGCGGGTCGATGCGCCCACTTCGCCCATCATGCCGAAGTCGATGAAGGTGAGTTTCCAGGGGCGGGCGACGGATGCCTCGGCGGCGTCCTCCCCGAGCGCGGCGGCCGCGGCATCCGGAGCCGACGGCGTCACGAAGATGTTGCCCGGATGCGGGTCGGCGTGGAAGAACCCGTTCGTGAAGAGCTGGTCGAACATGACGGCGGCGAACACCGGGGCCACGTCGACCGGGTCGATGCCGGCCGCGAGCAGGGCTGCGGCATCGGTGATCTTGATCGCCGTGACGTCTTCGAGCGTGAGCACGCGGCGGGTGGTGCGCTCCCACACCACCTCGGGCACGGCCACACGGTCGTCGCCCGCGAAGTCGCCGGCGAAGCGCACCGAGCTCGCGGCCTCGTGCAGGTAGTCGATCTCTTCGAGGCTCGTCACCGCGAACTCCTCGACGAGCGCGGGGGCGTCGACCCGGGAGTAGACGAGCCGCACGTGGCTGAGCCATCCGCCCACCCGGCGAAGCGCGGCGAGGTCGACCGACACGATCGCGTCGATGCCGGGCCGCTGCACCTTGATCACCACACCCTCGAGACCGGTGTCGGCCGCATCGCCGGGTGAGAGCCGCGCCCGATGCGCCTGACCCAGGGATGCCGCGGCAACCGGCGTCTCGTCGACCCACGCGAACGCCCGCGAGAGCGGCATGCCCAGCTCGGCCTCGGCGAGCGCCCGGATCAACGGGAACGGCACCGCGGGCACCTCGTCTTGCAGCCCCTCGAGCTCTTTGGTGATCTCCGGCGGCAGCACGTCGAGGCGCGACGACATGAACTGCCCGACCTTGATCATCAGACCGCCGAGGTCGACGGCCAGAACGTGGAAACGGCGGGCGAAGCGCTGCATCCGCTTCGATCGCGTGCGCTCGGCCACCCGGGTGAGCCCGATGCGCGGCAGCAGCAGTTCATACCACCACGTGACCGCGAGGTTCCAGGCGGCGAACCGCAGAATGCGGCGGTAGCGCCCCCGGGCCTCGCGGTCGCTCGGAACCGAGTCGCCGCGATCAGGGCGAACGGATGTCACCCGGCTCAGTCCTGGGCGAGGATCGCGTAGAGCCGGCGGCGCGCGTCTTCGAGCTCGGCGACGGCCTGCTTGACCTGCTCGGGCGTGCCGGTGCGGCCCACCTGGGCCGCCGCCTGGGCGAGCTCGAAGCCGGCCTTGGGCAGGGCGGTGTGATCGCGCCGGTCGCCGTCGCCCGAACCGGAGCCCGCGCCCGTGCTGCTGCCGGTGCCGGTGCCGTTGCCGCCGAAATCGGATGCCCACGGCGCCGACGCCACCGCACTCGCCGCTTCGACGCGGCCGGTCTCGGTGAGCGCGTAGGTCTTGCGTCCGTTCGACTCCTCGGCACTCACGAGGCCCTCGTCGGCGAGCAGCTGCAGGGTCGGGTAAACCGAACCGGCGCTGGGCTTCCAGCTGCCGCCGCTGCGCTCCTCGATCTCGTGGATGATCTGGTAGCCGTGCATCGGCTGCTCGGCGAGCAGGGCGAGCACCGCGGCCCGCACGTCTCCGCGGCCCACACGGCTGCCCACCTTCTTCTCGAACCGGGCGCGGAACTGCTCCATCGCCTGCCAGATGCTGTCGGTGTTCATGCCGGTGCCGAATCCTCCGGCTGGGAATGAGTTGCCCATGATGCCCTCCGTTGTGAGTCGCGAACGATACTCAACGATATGGTGACGCGGCCGAGATCGGGGGCCCTCGATCGAGGTTGCAGCGAATCATCAGCAAGTGACGAGGGATATAGTTAGCAAAGGACAACTATGTGACCAGGTGCTCAACGGCGAGCCGGCATTGGAGGGAACAATGACGGAGAAAGCCGTGCGCGAACGCACCGGAATGTTCAACAAAGACCACCCGCGCTACAAGTGGATCGCGCTCAGCAACACCACCCTCGGCATCCTGATGGCCACCATCAACGGGTCGATCGTGCTGATCTCGCTGCCGGCGATCTTCACCGGCATCCAGCTCAACCCGCTCGAGCCGAGCAACGTGAGCTACCTGCTGTGGATGCTCATGGGCTACATCCTCGTCACCGCCGTGCTGGTGATGACCTTCGGGCGGCTCGGCGACATCTACGGCCGGGTGAGGATCTACAACCTCGGCTTCGTCATCTTCACGGTGTCGGCCATCGCCCTGGTCTTCGACCCCTTCCTCTCCGGTGCGGGCGCGCTCTGGTTGATCGCCTGGCGCGTCGTGCAGGCCGTCGGCGGGTCGATGATCGTCGCCAACTCGACCGCGATCCTCACCGACGCCTTCCCGGCGAACAAGCGCGGCATGGCGATCGGCATCAACCAGATCGCGGCGATCGCGGGCACGTTCCTCGGCCTCATCGTGGGAGGCCTTCTCGCCGCGCTGGACTGGCGTGCCATCTTCCTCGTGAGCGTGCCGTTCGGCATCCTCGGCACCATCTGGTCGTACAAGTCGCTGCATGAGGTAGGCACCACCAGCAAGGGCCGCATCGACTGGCCGGGCAACATCCTCTTCGCCGTCGGGCTCATCGCGCTGCTCACCGGCATCACCTACGGCATCCAGCCCTACGGCGACAGCTCGACCGGCTGGCTGAACCCGTGGGTTCTCGGCGCGATCATCGGCGGTCTGGTGGTGCTGGTGCTGTTCGTGCTGCTCGAACTGCGGGTGAAGGATCCGCTCTTCAACGTGCGGCTGTTCGCCAACCGCACCTTCGCCTGGGGCAACGTGGCGGGCCTGCTGGCCTCGATCAGTCGCGGCGGCCTGCAGTTCATGCTCATCATCTGGCTGCAGGGCATCTGGTTGCCGCTGCACGGCTACTCCTACGAGAGCACGCCGTTCTGGGCGGGCATCTACCTGCTGCCGCTCACCATCGGATTCCTCGTCTCGGGCCCCCTCTCGGGAACGCTCTCCGACCGCATCGGTGCCCGCACGCTCTCCACCATCGGCCTGCTTCTGGTGGCCGCCACCTTCGTGGCCCTGCTGCTCATCCCCGTGAACTTCGCCTACTGGGTCTTCGCCGTCATCACCTTCCTCAACGGCATCGGCTCGGGCATGTTCGCGGCGCCGAACCGCACCGCCATCATGAACTCGGTGCCCGCCACCGAGCGCGGCGCGGCCTCGGGCATGACCGGCACCTTCCAGAACGCGGGCAACTCGCTGTCGATCGGCATCTTCTTCTCACTGATGATCGCGGGCCTCGCATCCACCCTGCCGAACGCGCTGTTCTCGGGGCTCACCTCACACGGGGTGACCGCGGATGTCGCGGCTCAGGTGGCGGCGACGCCACCGGTCGGCAGCCTGTTCGCCGCCTTCCTCGGCTACAACCCGATCGAATCGATCCTCGGCCCCACCGGCGCGCTCGATGCGCTCCCCGCGGCCGACTCGGCGGCGCTCACCGGGCAGAGCTTCTTTCCGCAGCTCATCTCGGAGCCGTTCCATTCCGGCCTCGTGATCGTGTTCATCGCGGCGGCGGTGATGTCGGTCATCGGCGCGGTCGCGTCGATGCTGATGGGCGCGAAATACGTCTACACCGAGAGCACGCCGGCCGCGCCGCGGCCCGTGCCCGCGGTGGAGGGCGAGCTCAGCGACGTGTGAGCTGCGGGCCCGCCGGCACGCCCTTGGCCCGCTCGGCCAGGATGGCGGCGCATGACTGCGCGGCCTCACGGCCTTTGATCACGAAGTGGTCTTCGAAGAAGCGGACGTGCGCCTCGCTCTCCTGGAACTGGTGCGGCGTGAGAACGCCCGAGAGCACCGGCACGTCGTGGTCGAGTTGCACCCGCATCAGCCCGTCGAGCACGGTCGAGGCGACGAAATCGTGCCGGTAGATGCCCCCGTCGACCACGAAGGCGCAGCCCACGACCGCGGCGAAGTCACCTGAGCGGGCGAATCGCTGGGCCTGGAGCGGGATCTCGAGCGCCCCGGGCACCTCGGAGAGGTGAAGCAGCGCGGGGTCTCCCCCGAGTTCTGCCCAGGTGCCGGTGAACGAGTCGACGAACCTGTCGACGATGTTCGCGTGCCAACGCGCCACGACCAGGGCGACTCGTGCGTTCTCGGGTACCTGTGCCATGCGTTTCATCCCCATCGTTTCGACCCCCCGATTCTAGTCGGCTGGGTCAGTGTCAGGAGTGTCGGGGTCGGCGCTGTCGGCGTCAGAGTGGTCGGCGTCAGAACTGGTCGGGCAGGCCGGCCCGGCGCAGGAAGGCCTCGCGATCGGAGTTGCGCGGCACCGGGCGCGCGGGCACGCGTGGCGCACCCGTCGAGCCGGCGCTCGAGCCGGCACCGGAATCCGTCGCCACGGCATCGGCCGCGTCATCCGGGGTTCCGAACAGGGCGGCGAGCTCGTCGGTGGCATCGGTGTCGCTCGTGCCGGCGCGGGGGCCACGCGAGCCGGGCAGCCCCGCGATCGGTTCCGTGACCGCTGCATCCCGCGATGCCGCAAGCCCCGCGGGCACCCGGCCGACACCCGTGGCGGTCTCCGAAGCCTCGAGCGAGCTCTCCCACTCCTCCATCCGCGCCGACGCGCGCTCGGAGGCGTAGCCGCCCCACACCTCCAGCGCCCGCGCGATCACGGCCTCCTGCTGTTCGAGCACGGCCTTGTTGACCTTCTTGCCGAACTTCAGCTGGCGAGCAGCCCGGTCCTCCGCCACCGCGACCTGCACTCCCGCCTCGACCTCGATGGCCTTGGCGCGCTGCGCAGCCCAGATGGCGCCGCCCGACACCTCGCCGTCTTCGCGCACATCGATGATGCGGTCATAGGCCGTCGGAACACCCAGGTTCGACAGCACCTTCACGATCACGGGCAGCAGCTCGATGCAGATGAACAGCAGCGCGATCATGATGTGCGCGACGTTCAGCAGCGCATTCGTCTCGCCCAGCCGGAACAGCGCTTGCAACCGCGACAGCAGACCCGCGCTGTTGTCGACGGCGCTCTCATAGGCGGCCTGCTCGGTCGCCCGCTGATCCTGCGCCGTGGCGAGCGTCTGCTTATCGGCCGCCAGCTGCTCCTTCGCCGCGTCGAGCCGGCTCTGCGCCGAGGTCTCGAGGGTCGCCTCCGCGGCGGTCTTCGCGGCCGCCTCGGCATCCTGAGCCGCGGTCAATCGCGCCTCGGCGGCCTGCATGGCTACCAGTTTTGACTGCGTCACCGCGCCGTCGCCCCGGATGCCGGTTCCTCCGGTTCCGTCGATCTCTGCGAGGTAGGCGGCCTGCGCCGCGTCATACGCGGTCTGCGCCGCTGCCGTCGCGGCCACGGCCGCCGCGTAGTTGGGGTCGGAGCCGAGGTCGGTCTGCAGGCCCTCGTCGACGATCGCCTGGTTGGCCGCGATCGAGTCCTGCAGGTCGGGGATGGCCGCGAACCGCGGGTCGGAGGCGATCTGCTGCTCGAACGCCGCCTTCTCCTCGGCCTGCATCACCTGGATCTCGGAGTTGATCTCGGCCGAGAAGATCTGCAGCGTGAGCGGCGTCGAGATGACCGTGCCGATGATGAGGGCGAGCGCCACGCGTGGCAGGGCGAGCGCGATGTTACGCCACACGCCCTTCTGCTTCGCCATGCCGATGATGAGCAGCCGGTCGAGATTGAGGATGATCACCCCCCAGAACACGCCCACGATCACGGCGACGGCGATGGGCGCGCCCACGGCCATCACCAGGGCGAACGTCGCCGACACCGCCGACAGGAACGCGGTGCTGAGGATGACGCCGCCCATCGCCACGAAGCGCGCGCGGTCGCCCGGGGCATCCGCCAGCACGTCGAGGCGGGCACCGCCCAGCCAGGCCATGAAGTTCGACACGGGGTTCGAGTTGTAACGACGTTCCGACACGAGGAGCGAAGCTACCGCACCGGCATCCGTGTTCCCTGGCACCGCTCTGTGTGCGGGCTATCACCGGCGTAGTCTCATGTGCGAGCCGCACCGCGGCGACTCACGTGCCCTCCCCTCCGTTCGAAAGGCTGAACGTCGCATGGCCGGACGCCCGACGTCGCATGACCCTCGCTCGCGCCGCTCGCGCGAGCAGATCCTGGCGGCCCTGCATCGTCTCGCCCGCGCCGGGGAACTCGACACCATCTCGTCGCTCAGCTCGGCCGCCGGGGTGACCCGGGCCACCTTCTACAACCACTTCGACACCATCGAAGAAGCCGCGTGGTTCGCCCTGGTCGACAGCTTCGATCACTACCTCGCGCACGATCTCGACGAGCGACGGAGCGGCGTCGCGCCCGAGGTCGTGGGCATCGATTCGCTGCGCCGCATCATCGTGCTGCTGCGTGCCGAGCAGCAACTCGTGCGGCTCGGCGAGAACTACGACGACGAGTCGGGACTGCCCGGGCTCGCCGGAATCGTGCTGACCCTCACCCGCCGGTTCCGCGCCGACGCCGGCGTCGCTTCGACCGAGACGACGGATGCCGAGGACATCTACGTCTCGGCCGGGCTCTACGCCGTCATGGCGATCGGTGCGAAGGGCGTCGACGACCCGGGGCAGGTCGCAGCCACGGCGTATTCGTTCCTGCCGGATTGGATGCGGCATCCGCCTCTTTGACAGTTGTCAAAGAAGTGGTGATGATAGGCATGCCCCACGTCGTAGGGCGCGGCCGACCCGGCTGCAACGACATCGACGGAAAGAGCCCGCATGCTCGACCACGTGTACATCTCGGTCACCGATCCGGAGCGGTCGCTCGCGTTCTACGCCGCGGCCCTCGAACCCCTGGGGTTCGCACCGTTCGGCACCTACGAATCCGCCTCGGGCCCCGACACCGTGCCCGATCTGTGGGGCCTCAGCGATGGCGGCCACGGCCGAGGAATCGCCTCGAGCATCTGGCTGCGTCAGCGCCGGCCGGGCGAGACCGGCCTCTATCTCGGCCTCGTGGCCGACGACACGGCGACCGTCGACGCCACCTACGCCGCGGCGCTGGCGGCCGGCGCGACCGACGACGGAGTGCCGGCCATGCGCACCTATTTCGCCGACGGCTACTACGCCGCCAACATCATCGACCTCGACGACAACCGCCTCGAGATCGTGAACAAGGCCTGGAACACCTGAGCGGCGGGCTCACCCGGCCGGTGGTACCGACTGCGTCATCCGGTCAGGCGCCGCCGTCGACTTCGGCAGCGGCCCAGCCGGGAGCGTCGAGGCGGATGGCCTTGTCGCCGACCAGGGTTCGCAGCACCTCTTCCGCCGTCGCGAGCGACTCGGAGCCGACCTGGCTCGCCAGCTGGTCGCGCATCTCGTCGAACACCGCCTCACCCTCGCGCAGCAGCGCCTCGCCACGATCGGTGACCTTGAGGCGCATCACCCGGCGATCGGATGCGTCGGGCTCGCGCATCACGTAGCCCCGCTGTTCGAGCACCGTGATGGTTCTGGCTGCAGCCTGCTTGGTGACGGACATCGCGCGACCGAGCTCCGACGCGTTCACGGCGCCGGACAGGATCGAGTGCAACGCGAAGTCGTGCACCGGCCGCACGTCGTCGTAGCCGCGCCGCGCCAGCTCGGCGGTCGCCCGATCGGCCAGCGTGCGGAACCCGGCGAGCATCAGCAGCGCTAGGTCGCCACCCTCTCGAGACACATCTGCATTCTAGGTGGGCTCGCATGACGGGCGTATGGCATCCGGTCGGTCTTGATTTCGACAACAAGATTGTCTACTCTAGAAAGACAACATGATTGTCGATTAGGAGATCGCATGACCCCCATCACTCCCGCCGGCGCGACCATCGCCGGGGTCACCCACCACCGCGCCGAGGTCAACGGCACCGACCTGCACGTCGTCTCGGCCGGCACCTCCGGCTCCCCCATCCTGTTAGTGCACGGGTGGCCCGAGACTTGGTGGGCCTTCCGCTCACTCATCCCGCTGCTCGCCGAGACGCATCGCGTCTACGCCCTCGATCTGCGCGGTTTCGGAGACTCCAGCAACTCGGGCTCCGACTTCACGCAGCAGGTTCTCGCCGACGACCTCCACTCCCTGGTCGAGCACATCGGCGCCGGTGCGGTTCACCTCGTCAGTCAAGACATCAGCGGAGGCGTGGCCTTCGAGTTCGCGACATCCCACCCCGGCGACGTGCTCAGCTTCACGGCGATCGAGTCCTCGCTCGCGGGCTTCGGCCTCGAGCTGCTCGCCGACGTGAACGCCTTCGGCTCGTGGCACGTCGGCTTCCTCGGCACCCCCGGAATCCCCTCGATGCTGCTGCCGGGACACGAGCGCGAGCTGCTCGAAGGATGGGCCTTCCCCGCCATGAGCGCGACCGACGGTGCCATCAGCCAGGCCGACCTCGACGAGTTCGTGCGCACCTACTCTCGGCCGAACGCCTGGCGAGGCACCGAAGGTCTCTACCGCGCGCTGTTCACCGACAAGGGCGCCACTCGAGCACGGGCCGAGACGCATCCGCTTTCTGTGCCCGTGCTCGCCGTCGACGGCGCCAACCACCCGTTCACCGCGGAGTCGTTCCGCCCGGTGGCGGCGGGCTCGTTCGGGACGGCCCACATCGAGGGTGTCGGTCACCTCGTCGCACAGGAAGCACCCGGCGCGCTGGCCTCCGTCGTGCTCGACTTCGTCGGGCGGGTCGACGGACGCGCTGACGAGACCGGCGCAGGCGACCGCCCGGCGACCAGCACTGACGAGACCGGCGCAGGCGACCGCACCGCCTAGAGAGTGACCGTCTGGCCCACCTCGAGGGTCTCCACCGGCATGCCGATCAGCTGACCGATCGTCGGGGCGAAGGCCTGCCGACCCGCCTCGCTCAGCATCAGGTCGTGAATCTGGATGACGCGCGACGGCGCCACGGCCCGCACGAAGTCGACCGCCTCGCCGAGCTTCACCCAGGGGCCGCTCGTGGGCAGCAGCAACACCGGCACCGCGACATCCGGAACCAGGTAGGAATCGCCGGGGTGGAACACCGTGTGGTCGACGAGGTAGCCGACGTTCTCGCTCACGGGAACGTCGGGGTGGATCTGCGCGTGCCGCTCGCCGATGACGGTCAGGTCGAAGCCCGCGGCCTCGAACGTGTCGCCCGCCGCGACGACGATCACGCGACCGTCGTGCGACTCGAGCGACGTCGCCACCGACGCGGGCGCCCACACGCGCAGGTCGGGCTGCGCATCGAGCGCGGCGTTCAGGATGCCGGCGTCGAAGTGATCGGGGTGGTCGTGGGTCACGAGCACGGCGGTGGTTGCGGCGATGAGCTCTGCCGAGTTCGGCGTGTAGGCGCCGGGATCGATGACGAGCGAGGTGTCGTTCTTCGCCAGCACGATGGTGGCGTGGGTCTGCTTGGTGAGTTCCATAGGGTCAACTATACAGGCAGACTGCATATTTCTGCAGTCTGCCTGTAGATTGATGGCATGTCCGAATTCACGCTCGAGACCGCTGACCGGCTGAGACGCTCGGTGGGCGACCTGGTGCGGGCCGTGCAGCAGATCGAGGGCATCCCGGGAGGTCAGATCGAGACGCTCGGGTTCCTCTTCCGCGACGGGCCGCAGAGCATCGCGCAGCTCGCGCGGCGGCGGCGCATCCGGCATCAGAGCATGAGCAGCACGGTCGCCGAGCTCGAGACGCAGGGGCTGGTGACGAGGTCGCCCGACCCTGCCGACGGCCGCGGCGTGCTGATCGAACTCACCGGGCCCGGTTCGGAGGCGATCCGGGAGTCGCGTCGCCGGCGCTCGACCCTGCTGCTCGACGCGGCCGAGAAGGCGCTCACCGCTGACGAACGCTCACACCTCGCCCAGACGGCCGAGCTCTTCGAGAAGCTGCGCGAAGCCCTGCCGTCGACGTGATCGACGTCAGACGGCGATCGGCCGACCCACGGATGCCCCGGGGCCGGCCGATCGAATGACCGACGACGACGCCGATCAACAGCGCGTCAGCGCCACAACGCCTCAGCGCCGCAGCGCCTCAGGCCGTCTGCGTCAGCTCGTCAGCGTCTTCTGCGCGTCGGCCGACGTCGAGGCATTGTGCACCTGGATCTTGCGCGGCTTCGCCCGCTCGCTGACCGGGATGATCACGCTCAGCACGCCGTTGTCATAGCTGGCCGAGATGGCCGACGTGTCGACGCCCTCGCCGATGCTGAACTGCCGCAGGTAGGTGCCGGCCGGGCGCTCCTGCGCCAGCCACTTCGCGCCCTCCACGGTGCCCGCCGTGCGCTGGGCGCGAATGGTGAGCAACTGACCGTCGACGTCGATGTCGACCGACCCCGGGTCGACGCCCGGCAGGTCGGCGTTGAGCACGTAGCGATCGGCGTCACGGTAGAGGTCGACGGGCATCACGCGCGGCCCCGGCCTGGACTGCAGCAGGGTGCTCGCGACGCGGTCGAGCTCGCTGAAAGGGTCAAAAGTCATAGCCATGATGAATGAATCTCCTTCCGGGTTCTGAGGCTGAGTGCCCTTGACTCAACTACTCAGAATTTAGCACTCGACCCCCTCGAGTGCCAGATCGATCCACCTCAAAAAACGCTGAAAATCGGATGCCGCGGCAGCGCTCATCGGCCACGCCGACGCCGTGGGGCCGCCGACCGTGGCGGGGTCGCGCGCATGTGGTCGCGCACGAGCGAGAGTGATCGGCCGAGCGACTCCACGTCGTCGTGCCGGAGCGGCGCCAGGAACATCTTCTTGAGCACCTCGATGTGCCCGGGGAACACCGCCGCGAGCCGCGCTCGCCCGGCATCCGTGATCGTCACCGTCACGCTGCGCTCGTCGTCGACCGAGGGCGCGCGGGTGACGAGGCCGGCCGCCTCGAGCAGTCCGGCCTGGTGCGTGAGCCCGCTGCGGCTGTAGACCACCCCATCGGCCAGATCGGTCATGCGCTTGCTGCCCGCGGGCGAGTCGCCGAGCGTCGCCAGCAACTGGAACTGCACATAACTCAGGTCGCCGGCGTCTTTCAACTGCAGCTCGACGGCGTGCCGCAGCAGGCTACTCACCTCGATGAGCGCGAAATAGGCGCCGAGCTCGTCGGGGTCGAGCGACGCGGATTCTTCGGTCATGTGCTCATTCTAACTTGCTTCGATATCGAAGCAGTGCTAGCGTCATCTCCAGTTGCTTCGACATCGAAGCACTTCGCCCCTCAGAGCACCGGCGACCGATCGCCCGAACGAAAGAAGACCACCATGAAGGCACTCCGATTCCACCAGCACGGCACGCCCGGCGTTCTGCAGATCGACGACGTCGACCTGCCCCAGCCCGGCCCCGGCGAGGTGCGCCTGCGGGTCGCCGCGGCCGCGTTCAACCCGGCCGACAACGGCATCCGTGCGGGCAGCCTGCCCATTCCCGTGACCCTGCCGCACACCCCCGGCTACGACGTCTCGGGAACCGTCGACGCCCTCGGCGACGGCGTCTCGACCCTCGCCGAGGGCGACGCCGTGATCGGCTTCCTGCCCATGACCGCCCCGGGTGGCGCCGCGGACTACGTCATCGCGCCGGCGAACGTGCTGGTCGCCGCACCGACCGGCATTCCGCTGACGGATGCCGCGGCCATTCCCTCGGTCGCCCTCACCGCCTGGCAGGCCCTGTTCGATGAGGCCGCCCTCCAGGCCGGTCAGCGCGCGCTCATCGTCGGCGCGGGCGGCACCGTCGGCGGCTACGCGGTGCGCCTCGCCAAGCACGCCGGCGCTCACGTCATCGCCACCGCCAGCCCGCGCAGCAGTGCGAATGTGCGTGCGGCGGGTGCCGACGAGATCGTCGACCACACGGCATCCACCGTGCTCGACGCGGTGACCGAGCCGGTCGACGTGCTGCTCAATCTGGCCCCGATCGAGCCCGAGGAGTTCACGGCACTAGTCGCCCTGGTGCGCGACGGCGGTGTGGTCGTGAGCACCACGGCCTGGATGCCGGCGCCGAGCGACGACGAGCGCGGGGTGCGCTCGGTGGTCGTGTTCGTGCGGAGCGACGCCGAGCAGCTCGCCGAGATCGTGGCGCTCGTGCAAAGCGGCGACCTGACGGTCGAGATCGCCCGTCGGGTCGGGCTCGCCGAGGTGGCCGGCATCCACGAGCAGTCAGCCGCGGGCACCCTGCGCGGCAAGGTCATCATGGTGCCGAGCATCGCGTGAGAGCGGCGGGGCGGCCGCCTGCCGACGCAAGCGGCCGCCCGACGCGGCTCAGTCCAGCGTTGCCCAGGCCAGCCGTGCCCAGCCCAGCCCTGCCGAACTCAGCGCGACGCGCCGACGAGGCGGGCCGCCTCCGAGATCGCGCGCCCGGCCTCGTGGGCCTGCTGCTCGGCGTTCACACGCAGCTCGGCCGCCATGTCGGCGAACGAGTCGAGCGCCGGATTCACACCGACGAGGGTGAACGGCCGCTGCACGACGTGCAGGTCGAGCTGCCAGACATCACCGAGCACCCGGCGCAGCCAGTCGGTCGAGTGGTCCCAGCCGTGGCGGGGGGTGCCGGGCGAGTAGTTGCCGCCGAGGGTGGTGTTGAGCACGGCGGGCTTGCCGGCGAGCGCCGAGGTTCCGCCGGGGCCGATCTCGGGCACCGTGTAGGCGAGGTCGAACCACAGCTTGAAGTGCTGCGAGACGCCGAAGTTGTAGAGCGGCACGTTGAACACCAGCGCGTCGGCGGTCAGCATCTCATCGGCCAGGGTGCGGGCCAGCGCCGTCACGGCGTGCTGCGACGGGGTGCGCACGTCGTCGGGGATGAAACCGGCCGAGACGGCCTCTTGCCACGCGGTCGCGGCGATCGGGTCGGCGGCCAGGTCGCGCTTCACGACGGTGTCGCCCGGCGTCGCGGCCAGCCACTCGCCCTCGACGATGTCACCGAGGGCCGAACTTGCAGACGAGCCCGGCATGATGCTCGCGTCGAGTCGGAAGAGGGTCATCCGTTGTACTCCAATTCTCATACCAACTCTGTATTTCAGAGCGGGTAGCAAAAACCTAGCATGTACACTGGGCGAATGGAGAACCAGACGGCGCACCGCTGCGACGCAGCGGTCACGCTCGCGTTCTCCATTCTCGGCAAGCGCTGGACGGGCATGATCGTCGACTCCCTCGGCGCCGGCGAGATGTCGTTCACCGACGTGCGCCGCGCGGTGTCGGGCATCAGCGACGCCGTGTTGAGCGATCGGCTGGCCGAACTCACCCACAGCGGCCTCGTCGAGCGCCGCGTCAACGAGGGCCCGCCCGTCTCGGTGGTCTACCGCCTCACCTCGAGCGGCGAAGAGCTCGTGCCGCTGCTCGGCCAGCTCGGCCAGTGGGCACAGGCGAACCTGCGGTCCGTTCCGCAGCACTAGCCCAACGGATGCCGCCACGAGCCCGTCCTCGGCGGCGCTAGGCGCTTCCGCTCGGCTCAGCGACGCCGCTTCGGGTCGGTGACCCCGTCCAGGAACTCCTCGAACGACGGGAAGATCTGCTCCCGACTCACCCGCTCGGCCTCGACGCCGATGCGGAGCACGTCGTGGAGCGGCAGCGCGTCGGCGTCGAGCCGATCCCGCAGCGCCGCGACCCGGTCGAAGGGTGAGCCGAAGGCCGAGTCGGATGCCGCGTCGTCGCCGGCCGCCGCACCCGTCGACGCTCCCTCTGCCGCCCCCGACCGTGGCGGCGTCGAGATGCCCAACGCGGCCTCGAGTGACGCGAGATCGGGCAGCACGCGCAACCCCTCGGGCACCTGCGGCGTCACGACCGGCAGCTGCGCCGGCGCCGGAACCGGCAGCACCCGCACCGGGTTCGACAACGCCACCACCTCGCCGTGCTCGTTCGACGCCCGCACGCCCACCCGCCCGGTCTGACGGGCGGTGAACCGCTCGAGAACGACGCGCGAACCGACATCGCGGGTGATGTCGGCGCGACCCGGCATCTCGATCGTGAGTCGCCGGGCTCCGGTGAGCTCCACCTCGAGGCGCACTTCGTCACCCTCGGCGACCAGCGCCGGGGTCACCTCGAGGCGCCGGATGACGGGAGCCTCGAGGTTCTCGACGATCATCCCACGCAGGTAGGCATACCACTCGGCGGCCGTCGGCCGCGCTTCGGGGTCGTCGCCCAGCGCATCGTGCATCATGCGCTGTCCGACCTCGTCGAGCACGCTCCCGATACGGTCGGCGTCGCGACTGCGCTCCAGCCCGTCGCCGGCCGGCGCGAGCACCCGCAGAATCAGCAGCGCGAGCTTGTAGTGATCGGTCGCGACCGTCTGCACCGACGGGGCTCGGGATGCCGCGGCATCCGTCTGGGCGTCGCCACCTGCCGCGCTGCTCGCGTCGCCACTCTCGAACGAGCTCTCCACCGGGACCTCGAACGATTCGGGCGCCGCCCACCCCGCGCTGTTGCGCTGCGGAGTCTGCTCGCCCGCGAAGGCCGCACCCTCGCAGCCGACGACGAACGCCTCGGCGATGTCGTCTTGGCCGAACAGCACCGATCGGTCGGAGAGGTCGCCGTAGACCACGCCCTGCCGGTGCAGCAGCTCGAGCAGCAAGCAGACGCGCGCCAGCACGGTGCCGCGGGCGACCAGATCGCGCTCCCCCACGGTGACCGCGCCGGCTCGCCGGGCGCGCTTCGGCGCGATCACGAGCCACTTGACCTGCTGCGGCACCTTGGTCTGGCTCTTCTGCTCCGCGGGCAGGTAGTAGAAGGGATGCGCGGCGAGCGGCACTAGGCATCCGACGATCTCGCCGTCGTCGCCCTCCACCACGGCCAGGGGCCAGGCGGCCAGACCGTCGAGCGTCGTGCGCGCGGGGGCGTCGAGCTGCCAGCGCAGGGCGACGAGGCGCGAGAGAACGGCGGAGTCCCAATGGTCGGCGGCGCCGTCGCGCACGCGCACGAACGCGAGGCCGCCGTGGTGGCCGGGCACGGTGAAGGTCTCGAGTCGATGAACGTCGGTGGCGGCGCCGTTGCCGATCAGGGCTCTGGCGCCGAGGTCGGCCTCGCGCACGCGGATGCCCGCCGCGCGCGACACGAACTGCTGCTCGCCCTGTTTCTCGTCATCCTGCTTTTCCGACACGAGCAGCGAAGCTACCGCATCCGACTCCGCGTTGCCTGGAGCGCGGGAATAATCGGGGCGGGCATCCAGTTGACATGTCAATCAAGTAGACGTCAGACCAGGCGTCGACAAGAAGGAGATTCCCGTGACCACAGGTTCGATCGAATTCGGACTCAACTCTTTCGGCGACGTTCCGACCGACGGCGACCGCACTCTTTCCGACGCCGAGACCGTGCGCCTGCTGGTGCAGGAGGCGAAGCACGCCGAGAAGGTGGGTCTCGACGTGTTCAGCATCGGCGAGCACTACCGCGAGGGCTACGTCGACTCGGCCGGCCCCGTGCTGCTGGCGGGCATCGCCACGGCGACCGAGAGCATCCGCCTGGGCACCTCCGTCACCGTGCTCAGCACGAACGACCCG
Source organism: Herbiconiux daphne (assembly GCF_024979295.1). Classification (GTDB taxonomy): domain Bacteria; phylum Actinomycetota; class Actinomycetes; order Actinomycetales; family Microbacteriaceae; genus Herbiconiux; species Herbiconiux daphnes. The sequence goes on from NZ_JANLCJ010000002.1 coordinate 612,825, forward strand.
GTGCGCCTCTACAACGAGTTCTCGACCCTCGACGCCCTCTCGAACGGGCGGGCGCAGCTGGTGCTGGGTCGTGCGTCGCAGACCCAGTCGTTCCCGTTGTTCGGCTACAACCTCGAAGACTACGAGACGCTGTTCGAAGAGAAGCTCGAGCTGTTCATGAAGCTGCAGCGCGAGGAGTCGGTCACGTGGTCGGGCACGGTGCGCGCACCGCTGACCAATCAGACGCTGCATCCCACGATGCGCCCGGGCGGCATCCCCACCTGGATCGGTGTCGGCGGAAGCCCGAACTCGGTCATTCGAGCGGCGCGTTACGGACTGCCGCTCATGTTGGCGATCATCGGTGGTGAGCCGCACCGGTTCGCCGGACACGTCGACCTCTACTTCCGCGCGCTCGAGCAGTTCGGTCTGCCTCGGCAGCCGGTCGGGCAGCACGCCCTGGGCCTGATCGCCGACACCGACGACGAGGCGGCGGAGACCTGGTGGCAGGCGTGGCAGCCGCTCGTCACGCAGATGGGTCGGGAGCGCGGCTTCTATCCCCCGACGCGGGAGCGGTATGACCTCGAGCTCGCGACGGGTGCGCTCTTCGTGGGGTCGCCCGAGACGGTGGCGCAGAAGATCGTGCGCATGACCGATGAGCTGCAGATCAGCCGCTTCGACCTCAAGTACGACATCGGCGGCCTGCCGGTCGACGCCCGGGCGCGCACGATCGAGCTGTTCGGCACGAAGGTGGCGCCGCGGGTGCGCGAGCTGCTCGCCGAGCGGGAGGCGGCGGCGGATGCGTCGGACCCGGGCGCATCGGACCCGGACGCGTCGGATGCGCCTCAGCCCGGTGGCCACGACCTCTACCCGATCGGATCGACCCATGCCTGACACCCAGCCCACCGCCCTCGTCGACGCGGCCCAGCCCACCCTCCCCACCATCGGCATCCTCGGCGCCGGCAAGGTCGGCACGGTTCTCAGCCGCCTGCTGCTGGCGGCCGGCTACCGCGTGCTGATAGCCGGGTCGGGCAGCCCCGCCAAGATCTCCCTCATCATCGACGTGCTGGCCCCCGGTGCGGTGGCGATGACGGCGTCGGAGGTGGCTCGCGACTCCGACATCGTCATCCTGGCCCTCCCCCTGGGCAAGTACCGCTCGATCCCCGCCGACCTCCTCGAGGGCAAGCTCGTCATCGACGCCATGAACTACTGGTGGGAGGTCGACGGCATCCGCGACGACCTCAACGACCCCCGCCTGTCGACGAGCGAGCTGATCCAGTCGTTCCTCCCCGCGTCCCGCGTCGTGAAGGCCTACAACCACATGGGCTACCACGACCTCGACGAGGGCCCGGCCCCTCTCGGCACGCCCGACCGCAAGGCCATCGGCATCGCCGGCGGCGACGAGCTAGCCCTGGCTGATGTGGCGGCACTGGTGAACGCCTCGGGCTTCGACCCGGTGCTCGTCGGAACCCTCCGCGACAGCATCAACCTCCAGCCCGGCAGCGAACTCTTCGGCGCCAACTTCACCGCCTCCGGCGTGCAGGACGCCGTGGCCCGCTTCCCGAGCACCGAGCGCGGCCTCGAGGTGGCGGCCGCCCGCGCCGGAGATGAGCTACTGTCGGCCACATGACGGATGGCGTGGCCTCGCCCATCGCGCGGCCGCGCTGGCGTGCCTGGGTTCGCCCGATTTCCATCGGGGTCGTGTTCGGTATCGGGATGGTCGTGTTGACGATCGCACTCTGGCCACCGCCTGCCCGGTCGGAGACGGTGTCGGTGGCGATCACCCCGTCCGGAGCCAGTCCCAGCTATGCGATCGGCGATTCGGGCACGCTGCGGAGTGCCGTGGGCGCCGACTACAAGGGTCGCGCGTTCTCGCAGACGACTCTCGACATCCCGCTCCGCCGCGTGACCGACGGCGGCTCGCTCACCCCGCGCCTCGCGGCGACGCTGAGCGGGCCCGATGGGGGGACCGTCACCTGCTCGTCCGGTATGCCCCGATGGTCGATGGACGACGAGGTCACCGAGACCCTGGACTGCGACCGTTTCGTCGAGTTCGATGACCTCAGCGGCATCACGAACATCGACGTGGCCGTCGAGTAACTCATCTCCAGAGGGGACGTCACCGCGGCGCCGGGCCGGCAGAGGGGCCACCTCAGAGCTGGCTGCCGCCCGACACCTCGATCCGCTCGGCCGTCACCCAGCGCAGCCCGTCTGACGCCAGCGCCACGATCGCATCCGCGATCTCGCGGGGCTCGCCGACCCGCCCGAGTGCGGTGCTCCGGGCGAGGGTGCGGCGCAGCTCGGGGTCGTCGCGCATCGCGCCGCCGTTGAAGTCGGTGGCCGTCGGGCCGGGGGCGATGCTGTTGACCCGGATGCCGCGGGGCCCGAGCTCGACGGCGAGGCTGCGGGCAAGTGACTCCACCGCCGACTTCGACGCCGAATAGATCGACGTGCCTGCGCTCACGTGACGGGTGAGCGAGGTGGACACGTTGATGATGCGGCCGCCGTCGGCGATGTGCGGCGCAAAGGCTTGGATGAGAAAGAACGTGCCGCGAAGGTTCGTGCCCACGACGGTGTCGAAGTCGTCGACCGACACGCTCTCGAGCGCGCCGAACACCCCGACACCGGCATTGTTGACGAGCACATCGACGTCTGACCGTCCCCATCGCTCGTCGACGCGGCGTAGCACGCCAGCACGGAAGGCGTCGAACGACGATTTGTCGCCCAGATCGAGTCGCTCGGCGATGGCCTCTCCCCCGGCATCCTGAATCTCCTGTACGACGCGCTCCGCTTCGTCAGCATCCCCGCGATACGTGAGCACGACCCGGATGTCTCGCGCAGCCAGGGCGACAGCCGTCGCGCGCCCGAGTCCCCGGTTCGCGCCGGTCACGATCGCGACTCGTGGTTGCGCGCCGTTCATCGGGCCGCCGGCGCTGCAGGCTCGCCGAACTCGACGCTGATCAGCGGACTCCCCTGCATCCATTCGGCGAGCGGTTCGACGGGCTGAGGGATGCCGGCCGGGTTCCACGGCTGGTTGAGGTCGGCGATGATCGCCGTGAACACGGCCTCGCGGCGGTCGGGCTCGAGCACGGGGGTGCCGGTGGCGGCGAGATCGGCGCGCACCCCGTTCTTGAGGTGGAAGGTGAAGTCGGGGTTCGCCACGATGTTGGCATACCAGTCGCGGCGAGCCGGCGAGCTGGAGAGGTAGATCTGGCCGTCGACCCGGTAGAACCACACCTCGATGCGTCGCGGACGCCCGGTGCGCGCGCCCGTGGTGGTGATGTCGATCGTGCGCTCGCCCGCCCGGCTCGCCGGTGTGATGGCGAGCGCCTGTTCGATCCGCGAATCCATGTCGCTCCTTAGTAAGTATTTATTTACTTATAAGCTAGGCGCGGCACCACACCCTGTCAATTCCGACCCGAGGAGAACGCCGATCATGGCCCAGCGAGACGCCGAGGCGACCCGCGCGAAGATCCTCGCCGCGGCACGCGAGGAGTTCGCGGCGCACGGCCAGGCCGGCGGGCGCATCGATCGCATCGCCCGCGAGGCCGACAGCAACGTGCGCATGATCTACGCCTACTTCGGCAACAAGAGCGGCCTCTTCGACGCGGCCCTGTCCGACGCGATCACCCGGATGGCCGAGGCCGTCCCCCCGATCCCGACCGACCTGCCGCGCTGGGTCGGCGAGCTCTACGACTTCCACCGCGATCACCCCGAGGTGCTGCGCATCTGCTTGTGGGCCCAGCTCGAGCGCCCCGAGGCGGCGTCCGAGCCCCTTGCCGCGTATGCCGCCAAGGCCGCCGCGATTCATCCGCAAGCCACGCCCCCGTTCAGCGCGGTCGACCTCTTGGTCATCATTTACGCCATCGCCCAGGCCTGGCAGACGGCCCCGATCGGCCTCCTCTCGGCCGACACCGGGGCGACGGATGCCTCGCGCCGCGCGGCAGCGATCGCGGCGGTCGCGCGCATCGTCACACCCGGCACGGCGTGACATAGTCGGCAGGCGTCACCGATCTGCGTGGAATCGCCTGCCCCGAGTTCTCGGTCGAGCCCATGCCCGGACTCCGAATCCGAGTAGCGTGACGACCATGAGAAGCAGAGCCGGGCGCACGACGCTCATCATCGTCGGTATGGTCGCCCTGCTCGTCGGCGTCGTCTTCGCCGGGCAAGGCGCGAACCTGATCCCGGGAAGCTCGATGACCGGCGACCGCACCTGGCTCTACATCGGGCTCGGGCTGGCAATCGTGGGCATCATCCTTCTGGTGCTTGGCATTCGCCGGGGCGGCGCCAACCGTCGGGACCTGTAGCACCAGGAGCTACCACCTGGGCGTGTAGCACCGCCGCTAGGACGCCTTCGGCACCGTGATGTCGTCGAGCGCGAACGTCGTGCGGATCGGATCCGCGTCCTCGACCTTGATCTCGACCTCGACGCGTCCGTTGCGCTTCTGAACCACGGTCGCCGGGAGCAGGGCGTCGCCGAACGGAACGAGCACCAGGGTGCCGAACTTCGGCACGCGGAGAGCATCGCTCTTCTTCTCGTTCACAGCGATCCTCCTCTCACCATGGTTGGACACCGGTCTTTCCCCTCAAGTATGTCTCCACGACCGCGTCCATTCCAGAAGCGAACTGGTTGAGCACTCCGCGGGCCGTGCGAAATGTCGCCAACGTGAGTGGGTGTGCCGCCGACGCTTGCCCGAGCTTCACCGGGTCGTTGTGCGCTATCCCATTTCTCGCGAGATTGAGCCACTCCACCCAGTCGTGCCAGCGCACGCCGCGAACGGGGTGAGCCGCATGGATGTTGGGCCACAGTCGGAGCCCGATTCGCAAAAAGTCATTGCCGAGATTTCCGGCGTTGGCGTTGCCGGAATCGAGCTTGCGGCCATCCTCGAGGCGCGCTCGCAGAATCTGCCGGATCCCCGGATCGGGAACAGTCAACGATGTAAGGAATCCGTCGGATGCTTGGTCGTGTAGATCTCGCGAAAAGCCTTGAAGCTCCGAAGCCAACCGGGCGATGAGCGCGTGGTTCAACTCCGTCGTCAGGCTCGGCCGGCCAGGCAGACCCCGGGTGACGGCCTGGTGGGCTCCGACCAACGCATCGAGGTTGGTGGAGCGTGAATCGCGCCACGAACTCAGTGCCTCGGAAACCATAAGATGACGATACGTCACCCATTCGCCTCGTGCGTGTTGTCCACAGGATGAATCGCCTTCGTCACGCGGAGCCGTGTCAGCGCCCGCTACTAAGCTCGACACACGCAGTGACTACGTGCCCGTGCGCTGCGAGTTCGATCGCCATGAAGCGCCGGGAGCAACTCGATGGAGTCCAGCAAGAATGATGAAGCCGTCGTCGATGCGCGGCACCTCGAGCCGACCGCATCCGCCCGCGTCACGCTGAACCTCACCACGGCCGGCGTCGTCAGCTACGCCCTGGCGAACGCCCGCCTCTCCGCCCTCGAATCGGTCACCATCACGAACCCGGGCCCGATGCTCCGCGCCGCCTCCCTCGAGATCGAAGCAACGGATGCCTTCGGCTCCCTCGGATCCCCCAGCACCACCCTCATCGACCTCGCCGAGCAGGCGACCGTCACCCTCTCCGAGCTCAGCCTCTACCTCGACCCGGCGAAGATGCTCGCCGTCGATGAACAGCGTCCCGGACGCATCACCGCCCGCCTCACCGACGCCGACGGCACCACGCGAGCCGAAGCATCCGCCGACGTCGACGTGCTGGCCGCGTCCCAATGGCGCACCAACCCGGTGCAGCTCGGCATGGAGCTGCTCCCCGCCTACGTGCAGCCCAATGCCGCCGCCATCCAGCCCCTCCTCCACGAGGCAGGCGAACTCCTCGAGAAGCGCACCGGCGACCGCAGCATGACCGGCTACCAGCTCGAAGATCCAAACCGGGTGGATGCGACGGTCGAGGCGATCTACGAGGCGATGCGTGAACGGCGAATCCGCTATGCCGAGCCGCCCGCCAGCTGGTCGAGCACCGGCCAGAAGGTGCGCACCCCGGCCGAGGTGCTCGAGGGCCGGGTCGGCACCTGCCTCGACACCACGGTCGTTCTCGCCGCAGCCCTCGAGCAGGCGGGTATCAACTCGACCCTGTGGATCTTCGAAGGCCACGCCTTCCTCGGCTACTGGCGGCACAACAGCGAGATGGGCTCGGTGGTCGACTTCGAACCCGCCGACCTGATCAACCGCACCGCGCTCGGCCAGATCGTGCTGCTCGAGACCACGGCCGTCACCGACTCCCGAGACGGCGACTTCGAGGCCGCCAAGCGCGCAGCACGAGCCCGCATGGAGGGAGCGCCGAGCACGTTCATCGGCGCGATCGACGTGGGGGCTGCCCGTTCGGCGAGCATCTTCCCCCTGCCGTCCCGCTCCGTGGATGCCGACGGCACCGTCGTCGTCACCGAGTACCGGGTCGCGGCGAGGGTCGCGCTGCGCGACGGCCGGGAAACCACCAAAGCCACAAACGACGAGACCAACAGACGAGCCGCCCCGCCTCGTGTAGCCCAGTGGAAGAACTCCCTCCTCGACCTGAGCCTCCGCAACCGCCTGATCAACTTCACCGACCGCGCCGGATACTCCCTCTCCGTGCCGAGCGCATCCCTCGCCCACCTCGAAGACCAGATCAACGCCGGCATCCAGCTGTCCCTCCGCCCTTCCAACGCGATCAGCGCCGTCGATCGCGAGCGCAAGATCCAGTTCGGCCGCGACCTCCCCGATGACACCCGCGCCCAGCTGCTCGCCGACCGCAAGGAGGCGTACATCGACATCACCGAGGAGTCGTACGCCACCAAGCTCCGCTACCTCGCCTACAAGGCGAAGACGATCGTGGAGGAGACCGGCGCGAACAACCTCTACCTCGCGTTCGGCATGCTGCACTGGACGTTCAACGACCGCGAGCTCCGATCGCCCCTCATCCTGATCCCCGTGAAGCTGACCACGGCGAACCGCGGATCGCTCTACCGCTTGACCCTCGACGAGTCCGGCGCATCCACTCCCAACTACTGCCTGCTCGAGAAGCTCTCGCAGGCCTACGACCTCACGATTCCCGGCCTGGCCGATCCGGTTCAGGATGGCGCGGGCATCGACCTGCAGGCCGCCTTCACCGCCACCCGTCAGGCCATGCTCGATGCGCACCTCCCCTTCCGGGTCGACGACACCGTCAACCTGGGTATCCTGCAGTTCGCCAAGTACCGCCTCTGGAAAGACCTCGACGAGAACTGGGAGTCGCTCGCGGGCAACCCCCTGGTGAAGCACCTCATCGAGACGCCGACGGCGCCGTTCATCGACCCCGTGCCCGAGGCGACGGCCGAGAACGCCGTCGACCTCGACGCCCTGAGCGCCCAGTGCCCGGTGCCCGCCGACTCCTCGCAGCTCGAAGCGGTGGCCGAGGCCGCGCAGGGCCGCACCTTCGTGCTCGAGGGACCTCCCGGCACCGGCAAGTCGCAAACCATCACGAACCTGCTCGCGAAAGCACTCACCGACGGTAAGCGCGTGCTCTTCGTGGCCGAGAAGCGCGCCGCCCTGTCCGTGGTGCAGCGCCGCTTCGAAGAGATCGGCCTCGGCCCGTTCTCGCTCGACCTCCACGACAAGGGCGCTCGCCCCGCAGCCGTGCGGTCGCAGATCAAGGCCGCCCTCGAGCATCGCGTCACGACGGATGGCGCCGCCCTCAGCACCAACCTCGAGATCGCGAACTCCAACCGCCGTACGCTCTCGCGCTACGCCGAGCGCCTGCACGAGAAGAACTCGGCCGGCCTCTCGCTCTATTCCGCCCGCACGAGCGAGCTGGCGGCGGATGCGTTCGTGCCCGAGATGCCCGTTCCGTCGGGTCTGGTCTCCGGCGGCTCGTCCGACGACTTCGAGGCGATCCGGGTGGCCCTCCGCGACCTCCCCGAGACGGCCGACTACGTGCGCCCGCAGCGGGTGAACCCCTGGGGCCTCGTTGTCGACCGACCGGACGCCCCGGCCGACTCGACCGCGGTGCACACCGCCGCGCAGACCCTCGACCGGGCGATCGCGGCGGCACTCGAAGCGGGTGCGACCTTCGACTTCATCGCGCTCGCGACCTCCCCCGAGCAACTCGCCGACTGGTCGCGCATCGACGGCTACCAGCGCGAGCCACTCGCCACCATCGACGCAGCGCGCGACACCACGACGCCCAGCGCCTGGAATACCGCGGCGCAAGCGGTCGTCGACCAGCTGGCCGCCCTCACGCAGTCACCCCCGGCCTGGTTGCAGCAGGCCCACCCCGAGGCCGTCACCCTCGACATCGCGGGCATCCACGCCGAGGCCCTCGCCGCCGACCAGTCCGGCTTCTTCGGCCGCAAAAAGCGCCGTCGTGCGGTCGCCACAAAGCTGGCCCCGGCCCTGCGCTCCCCCGACGCGGTCGACCTCAAGCAGCTCTCGACCCTCACCGGCCAGATCGCCGAGTCGGCCGCCTACCTCCAGTCCCTCCGCGCCTACATCCAGCAGCTCGCCGGCGTGCGGATCGCCGCCGACTGGAACCCGCTCCGCCCGAGCGACGCCGAATCCGTGACGACGCAGATCGCCTGGCTCCGCTGGGTCGGCACGACCATCGGCGTCCGCCCCGGCGAGGACCCGGATGCGTTCACCGCCGAGTCCCGCCGCCTGTACGAGTCGACGCCCCCGGATGCCTCCCGCGCCGCCGCGATCGCAGCGCTGGCAACAGCGTGGTCGGCCCTCATTACGGCAGCTCGCACCTCGGCAAGCGATCTCGGCGCGTGGGCCTCCGGCCCGGCGGGCGTGACGGGCCACGGTGCCTCGACCGGCCAGACCGCCCCGACAAGCCGGTCTCACGAGCCCCAGCGCCAAACCTTCTTCGAGACCTGGGCCGCCACCCGCACCGGCCGCAACCTCGACTCCCCCACACCCGTGTCCCTCGACCGCTGGCTGGCCTTCACCCGCGCCCTCGAACCGCTCCGCCGCCGCGGAATGACCGACGCAGTCAAGGCGCTCGAGACCGGCGAGCTCACCGCGGATGACGCACGCCTCTCGTTCGAGAAGGGTCTCGCCGCGGCATCCGTCGACGAACGCGAACAGACGACCGCCCTGGCCGACTTCGACCCGACCGCCCACAACCGCTCGATCGAGCGCTTCACCACGAGTGCGCTGGCGATCCGCGCCGAGCTGCCGAACGCCATCCCGGCGCACGTGCTGGCGCTCCGGCGTTTCGATTCGAGCGCGCCGGCCGGCCAGGTGGGTCTGCTGCGCCGCCAGCTCGAACGCCAGCGGGGCGGGATGAGCGTGCGCACGCTGCTCGACACCTTCGGTGAGCTGATCACGCAGGTGCTGCCGATCACGCTGATGTCGCCCGAGTCGGTGGCGCGCTTCTTCCCCGCGAAGCCGGGCCTGTTCGATATGGTCGTGTTCGACGAGGCCTCGCAGATCCGGGTGGCGGATGCCGTGGGTGCGATGGGTCGCGCCGATTCGGTCGTGGTGGTCGGTGACAGCAAGCAGATGCCGCCCACCAGCTTCGGCGAGACGGCGCTCGATGCCGACGACGAGGTCGAGCTCGAGGCCGTCGTGGTGCACGACGAGGAGTCGATCCTCTCGGAGTGCGTGCAGTCGCAGGTGCCGAGCAAGTGGCTCTCGTGGCACTACCGCAGTCAGGACGAGTCGCTCATCTCGTTCAGCAATCACCACTACTACGAGAGCCGGCTCTCGTCGTTCCCGGCGCCGCTGAGGTCGGCCGAGCGCGAGTCGCGCGACGGCTACGGTGTCTCGATGGTGCGGGTGAACGGCACCTTCAACCGCTCGGGCAAGGGCAAGGAGCTGCGCACGAACCGCATCGAGGCCGAGGCGATCGTGGCCGAGATCCGTCGCCGCTTCGAGGCGGCTTCGGCCGCGCAGACGGATGTTCCGCCTGCCGCTTTCGAGGCCCCGTCGCTGGGTGTAGTGACGTTCAACGCCCAGCAGCGCGACTTCATCGAGAACCTGCTGCGCGACACCGGTGACGAGCGCATCCTGAACGCCCTCGACAACGACAGCGAGGGCCTGTTCGTGAAGAACCTGGAAAACGTGCAGGGCGACGAGCGCGACGCGATCCTGTTCTCGATCGCGTTCAGCGTGAACGAAAAGGGCTTCCTGCCGCTGAACTTCGGCCCCCTGCAGCGCGCCGGTGGCGAGCGCCGCCTCAATGTGGCGGTCACGAGGGCGCGCCGTCAGGTGCTGCTCTTCGCCAGCTTCGACCCATCAGAGCTCCGCGCCGAGCAGACGAGCTCGATCGGTGTGAAGCACCTGAAGTCGTACCTCGAGATGGCGGCAAGCGGCTCGGAAGCCCTCGAGGCCGACCCCCGCCGCACAGCGATCTTCGACCGCCACCGAGACGACATCGCCAACGAACTGCGGATGCGCGGCCTCGCGGTGAAGACGGATGTCGGCCTCTCCGACTTCCGAGTCGACCTGAGCATCGCGCCCACAGACGCCCCCGACCGCCCCCTGCTGGCGGTCCTCCTCGACGGCGACTCCTGGAAGTCCCGCCGAACGGTCGCCGACCGCGACGGCCTCCCCACCGAGGTCCTGAAGAACCTCATGCACTGGCCAGCGGTCGAACGCGTCTGGCTCCCGGAGTGGCTGCACGCCCGCGAGGCGGTCCTCGACCGCCTCGAACTAGCGATCGCCGACGTCCAGGCGGCCGACGCCAACGGCGCCCAGCTCGCCCGAGTCGACTCGATGGTCGAGCAAGCGCTCGAGGCCGACGAAGATATCGAGAGCCCCGCGACGTATGCGGCCGCGCCCGCGCGCTCCGCAGAAGCGCCGACCAGCGACGACCTCGCCGCAGCGAATGCTCCCAACCTCTTCAAGAACCTGGCGAGCGCACCTCCCGCGCAGCGTTCCATAATCGACGACCTCATCGAGCCCTACACCCCGTGGACGCTGCGAAGGGTCGGCTCGATCGCCGTCCTAGACGCGCTCCCCCGGCACGACGCCGCCCGGGCGGTGGAGGCCGTCATCCGAGAGATCGTGGCGACGGAGGGCCCGGTCCACCTGGTGAGGCTGGCGAAGCTCGTGGCAGCCGCCTTCGACCTGAACAAGGTCGCCCAATCCCGAGCAACAGCCATCCTGAGCTTCGTCCCACCAGAGATGAAGGCGCGCTCGACCGAGCCCTTCGCTTGGCCCGCCGAGCTCGACCCGGTAACGTGGCGCCGCGCGCGCTCCTCGCAACAGGGCGAAGCCCGCCCGCTCGATCACGTCTCCCTGATCGAGATCGCGAACGCCATGTCGATTGTTGCGGAGGCCTCAGCCGGCCTGGCCGTGCCCGACCTCAAGCGCGAGGCGCTGGCGATTTTCGGCGGCAAGCGGATGACCGAGGCGATCAGCGCCCGCCTCGACACCGCCCTCACATGGGGCATCGAGGGTGCGCGCCTGACCCGCACGACCTTCAACATCATTCAGCCGACGAGTCCGCCGAGCTCCAGTCCCGCAAATTCACAAGCGTGATCCACACATCGCCGCGCGACCCAGCTCACAACACGAACTCCTGGATCGCAGTCCATCGTCGTGAAAGCCAGTCCTGCTGCGTAGGCTCCCCCACTTGTAGCCACCGGCCTCGAGGTCGATCGACCGCCCGGAATAGAACTAGTCAGGTGATTCAGTGCTCACTCGAAGGAGCTGCACCGTGTCAAGTAGATGCCAACTGTTTGACGCTGTTGCGTGTGTATCGGCCCGAAGCGTGTACCCCGATTTAGGTGGCACAGGATAACCGGCTCGAGCGAGTCCTAGCGGAGCCTCCTTTGCTCTTCGAACCGAGTTGGCGGATACGAGCATTGCGACGGTCTGACGCCCACCTTGTGCTGGCGACACTCCTTAATTCGCGGCGAGTTGGTTTTCGATCATCATCGAACGACCAGAAACGCAATTGGAACATATGTCAGTGCCGGTCATGCTTTCGCTAGCAGCCGCTAGGGTGCACATGTGCGAATGAAGGGTAAACACGTTGGTGCGGTTGTCGGCGGCCTCATTGCGTTCGGCGCTCCGACATTGGCTGTCCTGCTCGGATTCCCAACGACGCTAGCTGTCGTGGCCTTTGCGGCAGCGGTCTTGATTGGCAGCGCGTATGGGCTGGTGACGGCCCACTCACGACGGGCCGCCAGCCCCACCCGGTTGCTTTCCGTGAGGCTCTCAAACAACCTATCTGAGGAGATTGGTACAGCGTTTGGAACCGCATCGCTTGACATCTATGTCGAGCGGGAGTGCGAGGAAAGTCTTCGCGCTGCAGCCATCACTACCACTGATCCCATCGTCCAAATTCTCAGCGCCGATGCCGGCTCGGGAAAGACGAGCATCCTTTGGAACCTCCATCGTCAGTTGACGAAGCTCGGACACTATCCGATTCTGGTTTCCGCTGCCTGGCTGAGCGCAACTACAACGCAAGCTGCGCTACCAAAAGACACACTCATCAGGGACATGCGCAGCTTGCTCGATCAGAGGCGAAGGCCCATTGTGCTCATTGACACTGTGGATCTACTTCTCCACAACTCGAATTCACGCGTACTGACGCTCGACCTAGTCGCAATTCTTCAGGAAATGAATCTCGCCGTGGTGCTGGCAACCAGACCATCCGAAGAGGAAGTTTTGCCGACCTCTCTCGGCAAAGTGATTCAACTCGACCGCTATACGCCACGTGAAGTGTCAGTTGCCGTTCACGCTCTCGTTCGGCGCTTTGCACCCGGCGAGGATGCTTTCATCGCGGAAGCCGAGATACAAGACGCGGTCGCTAGGGGACTACCGGTCCGAGAGGTCTGTGAGAAGCCATTGTTCCTGCGGATGCTTTTCGAACTTGCTCAGCCAAATCTGCCTGATCTTCGAGAGACAGACGTAACTTCTTTGTACCGGCAATATTGGGATGACCGTATCGAATCGGATAAGCGCGTCGGCGCCCTGAGCGAGAGCGAAAATCTCTCGTCCCATGCCGCTGCAACAGCACTCCTGATGCTTTCGAGCGGGACCCCTGAGGTCAGGTCATCATCGCTCCTCGAACGCGCTCCGCATGAACTCATTGCAATCGAACCCTTCTCGAACCGTTCGTATCGCGAAGGACTCATGACGCTGACAGAGCGAGGGGTTCTCGTAGAGGAAGGGCAACTCGTCAGTTTCTTCCATCAGACAATGTTCGAGTTTGTCGCCGCCCTGGCCATTCGCCGAAGAGGGCGAAGCGGTGACCTAGAACTACTGCTCCGCCACGTGCTTGACAATCCACTGGACCTGTTTGTCGGTGCAGTGCTTGAGCAATACCTGCTGCTCAGCGCCGACGATTCTCTGGGACGCGACAGCGTAGCCGAGGTGACTAAAGCACTCATAGACAGCGGAGCCACCGGCCTAGCAAACCATGCAATAAGAACCCTGGCACGCAAGCCGACGCTCATTAACCTACAACCAAATGTGCTCGACGGCCTCGGACACTCTCAAACCGAGCATCTCATCACCCTCAGTGCCTCCGGGAGCCTGCCGGACTATGAGAATTTGGCGACCCTCTATCGCTCTGTATGGAAGACCGGCTCCAGAGCCGTCCGTAAAGCCATCACAACTGCACTGCTCCGGCTCGCGCCTCGAAACATTGATTGGGCTCGCCAGACGTCTGCTCTACTCGGAGTAGTAGTGCAAGCCACACGAGATCCGGAGACGGTCCAGCGGCTTACAGAACTCCACATCCTGCTTTATCGGAAGGGACGACAATCGGACGCCGACCAGATTGCAATGATTCTGCGCAAGCTCGACGATATTTCGCGACCGACGTTCATTGAAACGCTTACGCATTTGGGAGACCGATGGGCAGTAATCGGAGACGCAGTACTCCTTGCGGCCGTACGCGGTGCCATCGGCCACAACATGGCGAACAAGAAGACCGATATGGATGGATTACAACGCGCCTACGGCCACTTGCTCTACCATTCCGCTCCTCTCGAAGACGGCCAGTATTGGACGACACTCGCCGAACGCGTAGCGCAATCTATCGTCGAAGAACCAACTAGTCCAGATCTTGCCGCCTACCTTCACTCCCTCGCGGAATTTCTTAGCACAAGCAACACAGCACCCACTATTCACGGCATTCTTAAGGCAGTGCGCTCTGCCCCACCCGGATCAGCGCCACGGCTCCTAGCCAGGTGCTTCTACGGCCCCCTGCTCGAGGGCAAGTCACTCGCAACGATCGCGCTCACCATCAGCCTTCAGGACGACCTACAAGGTCTGCCCGTGGCAAAGCGCGGCCTGAAATCCGACCATCAGCATCGGGCAAACGTCGCACGCATCGCTCTGTCGCATCCCAACACAAACGATTCGCTAATCAAAGACATAACAAGCCCATTGGCGATAAGGGATTCCACCATTCTTCGCCGCGCGGACGGACTAGTTGCGGTCCTCCCTCACATGTATCGCGCCGGCGTGCCAGGCAGCCGTGAGCAAATCCAGGACCTACTTGTACATAGAGATGTCGATTCGCGCATCGCACGGAGAGAATTCCTCAACCGAGCAGACATTTACCTTGCAGACCCGTACATCGCTGAGTACTACGTCCAAATCTCGATCGAAGAGAATGACTCTGGGCGCCTCACCCACGCTCTTAGAGATCCGCACGCAATGGCTGCGCTAGAGAACCACAAAGCCGCCCTGAGCGAACTGATCACCGACAACCTCAAAAGCTCGGCCCTTCCGCAGCGCGAGGGAGCGAATACGTGGTTGCTAGCAGTTCGTGCTGGAATTTTGAAGCCAGACTTCGATGACGTGGATAGCGCTCTGATCGAGCTGAGTGACTTGAAAGCGCGCACTCATCTAGTTAACCTTCTGCGCGAACTTAGCGAGAATAACCCAGACATCTGCTCCAAAGTCCTTTCCTCACTTGAACGAGAAGTTCGCTGGGTTTCCAACCTTTCACGAGACAGCAATCAGCGTGAGCGCGACATTTATCGTGACTCCGTGGACAACGCAACGGCGTATGTCATTGCCTCACAACCTGAGGTCACCGATTTTGACTACACAACTCTGATCTCGCTCGCTTCGCGCCGACGAAAAGTCGACAGCAATGTGGAAGTGGATCTTTACCGCGCCGTCAACCGGGTGATTGTCAAGGTTGCACCAGCCGCGCCGGATATCGCGCTAGAACGACTCCTTACCGCGGCCTCGTCTGCAGCCATCAGTGACATCAGCGGAGCGCAACAAAAAGACATCGCCGCTTATCTATTCTCGGCGCAACGCTCGGTCATGCGGGAAGTCGGACGGAGCTCACTTCGCCGCCTCATCCTCAGCACCGAGACGCTCCCCGAACCAATCGCGGAGTCGTTTATAAGAAACTGCTTCTCGTATAGGCGAACAGACTCACGCCCCAGCTTCAGCGAGCTTCTCAAGCGGGCGAACCTCCATGTTGGGCTCGCCCATTTGATTACCACCAACCTCGAATCAGCAACCCGCAGGATCGGATCGGGCACCTTCCCGAAGATCCTCGCCTAGATGCGGTCAGAGGATCGCACGAACGGTCGCGATGTCATCTGGTTCGAACCAGAAACGCGTGCTGCTTACGTGGCAGAATCCGCATGTTCACCTAGTTTAGAGGCCCCGATGACCACGTCAAGCGAGGTTGATCGCGACTGTGATGAGTCATTATTAAGTCACGCGAGCGAGCCCATTCCGCCACGCTGCCGTCGGCTATCGAGCCTGTACGGATAATGCGAATGTGCGGTCTATCCCAACCTGGCGCCATCCACGATCTGATCCGGAAACGGCCAAACGTGATGTAATTTCTCGGCTGGTTGATTCCCCTCGGGGCGAAGTTTCGCGTGGTGTGGCGATTCGGTCAAGGCGATAAGAGTGCCGCTCAAGCGACTCGCGCGGAACAAGATGAGTCACTAACAGCTGAAACTTCGCGCTCGACTATAATCTCGTAAAGGGATACGCAGATAGTCGGTGGGGGCTCCGCGGTCGTCTTATGCGACTTGATGTGGGGGGGTGATCACCAATCTGCCTACTATGCGACGTTGCATCGAAAGTCATAAGAGCATTCGTCGCCTTGCGCCGGCGGAGGAGCCGATCTTCTCTAGTAGCAACGATGCAGGGGGGATGGGGGGTATTTTGACAGATACCAAGAATCTGAGTGTGGGTCTCAGTGCGGAGTTCAAGCTGTCTGGCGCTCGAACTACGTATACCTTGCGGGCGAAGGTGACAGGAATCGGCGAGAGGGGAATTCAGTTCCTCACCTCTACCGGCCGAGAAATCACTGTGCCGCGCGAAGCTGTGGTGAGCATTTCTCCAGGGGCTGAGTTGGATGCTCCCAGGGTCCAGACAGGTCAAGGACAAAGACTCCCCGCGAGGACACAGGGAGAACTTGCTCGTTCGGTACGCCGCACTCTGGATGGTCTCGCAATTGAACCGCAAGCCGCCGTTCGCGCGAAGATGCTGCGGTTGCAACTAGAGGACGTGCTGAGCGAAATATCCTCTTCGGTTAACAAACGTCGTGCAGCCGCCGTGCTGAAAGTCGCAGTGGCGGTTGAAGCTCAGTTGGCGCAGCACGAACTTACGACTTCCACCGCGCTGCGAAAACGGGCCGCTGAGGCCGTGGTCGAGGCAACTACTATCTCGCAGAGGCCCTCAAGGAACATCCTGACAACTGCAATTGATGATTCTCTTGAAGCTTTGGTTGCAGCGCATAAGGATCACTGGCAAATGGTCACCTCAACAGCTATTCATCCGCCAGTCCTAAGCACCCGAGACCGAGTGAATGTCACACGAGGAGGTGACCATGAATTCGATCTGCCGGTGAGGATCTCACTTGATCGATCTGCCACCGAGCTCAGCGATGTGGCGCTAGTACTCGATAAGTACCGCAACCTGGCGCTGATAGGCCGCCCACCGATGGTTGAGACGCTCGTTGCGGGTCAGACTGTGACGCTCACGGTTCGGCTCCGCGATAATCGCAAGCAGGGAGCGAGGGGGGACATCAATATTGATGCACATCTTCGGTACCGAACGCCTGACGGCCAGACCCAGACGTCGCCGAAACAAAGGCTGTTGCTGAGCATTCAGGGTAGTGAGGCACGCTCCGACATTCCGAACCCGTACCGTCGCTACGCGGGTGGATTGCCTGTTTCCAGGCCTGAGATGTTCTTCGGTCGTGATGCGCTGGTCCATGAGCTCGTGCGCGACCTCGGCAAAACCCCGGGGGGAACTTGCTACGCAGTTTACGGGCAACAGCGAACTGGGAAATCCAGCGTCCTCGAGCAGGTGAAGACGCGCTTGCTCGCCCGGAAAGCGGTGGTCGCCGGACTCTCGATGGGAGTCATTGATCGTCGCAGCGTGACCATCGATTTCGTCGAGGAGATTCTCGATCAGTTTCGTGTGCAGATCGATCGCCTGCTTCCCGCGGAAACGTCTCGACTGCTCCTTGCCCGATGGCCCGACACTGCGGCCATCGAAAGTCGACCACTTAGGAGCTTCCAACGAGCGCTAGAGGCAGGTCGCTCTTTGCTGCGATCGGCCGGCTCGACCGGGGTCGCGTTTGTCGTGGTTGTAGACGAGTTTACGTACGTGCATGAAATTCTGAGACGCCGCGGAATTGATCCGGCGGAGCACAACGAGCTCAAAGACTTCATGCGCCAACTCAAAGGATTGCTCGAATCGAGGATGTTCTCGGCCCTACTGATAGGCCAGGACACAATGCCGCGGTTCCTGGAGTCGTACCCAAACGAATTCAGTGTGATGTCCACACGAAAACTGGACTATCTCACCGTCGACGAAGCGCAGAAGTTAGCGGACCTGCCTATTCGAACTTCTGAAGACAGCAGCCGTTACACGGGTTATGCCCTCAGCACCATCGCCTCGTACACCGGGGGTCACCCATTCTTCACTCAGATTCTCTGCGACCGGGTGATCACGCTCGTCAATTCTCACAATCGTTCCGAAGTCACACAGAGCGATGTCGAAGAAGCGGTCGAGAGTTTACTGTCGGGTCGTGACCGTATTGAGGCACACAAGTTTGACTGCCTGGTCACCGCAGATAACACACATACGCTCATCACCGGGGTCGAGGGCGAAGACGAGACGGATGGCATCGAGCGTTCCCTGACAGTCTTGCGAAGAATTGCCAACTTGTCGGGCAGTCAGAATAGCCCTGTCGCCATCGATCGGCTCCAACTCGACTCACGGCAGACCTCAGCGCTCGACGACTTGCTTCTACGCGGAGTGCTCCACCACAACGAGAGTGGGGTCTCCATTCGCGTTCTGCTTTACGCCGACTATCTGCGGAGATACCAGCGATGACCGATAGAAGGCTCATCCCCGACAGAGTGCATGCTTTGCTCTCGGCCCCCGCCAACGTTGCAATCCATGGGAGCCCGGGCTCAGGGAAATCGTGGATGGGTGATCGAGTAAAGAACCTGCTGGATGAGGCTAAACAGCCGGCCACCCGGGTCGATCTCTCAACAACCATGTCCGGCAGAGACGTCTTCGTTGAGCTTCTTCGTGGATCCGGTGGCGACAAAACCGACCTAAGTGACCCCTCTACGACGATTCGAGACATCTGGCGAGCACTCCGAGCCTCTCTCGATGGCTCGGACATACACGTAGTCTTCGTCTTGGATCAGTTTGATCGGGTGCTGCAGTTCGACGACGCCCTCGATTTCTTGCTCTTGTTTCGGGAACTGGTTCACCGTCCGGAATCCCTTCGTTGTACAGCTCTGATCCTTTCTCGTCGATCACTTCAGTCCATCGAGACGACGGTCTCGGGCATATCTACGCTGGCGAGCGTTTGTTACACGCAGTACCTCGGTAGCCTCGGCGACAACGATCTTGAGGATCTCGGTCCTGGCACCAAAGGATTGGACCCGGCAGAGACAGCCGAGTGTTTGCGTTGGTCGAGCGGGCATCCTGCGCTTGCCAAGTACTGGCTCGCAACCCGACCGGACATTTCTCCAGATCCCTCGGGAGATATGGAGCGAGCGAAAATTGCTTCACGTGTGCTTGACCACCTAGCCGAGTTGGGACTAATCGATGCAGCGGCACAATATGTCCTCGGTCCAGTCATCGATGACCTGCTGTACGAGAGGCAGGAACTCGAGTTGCTCGGCATCCTCTTACCGCAAGACGATGACCCAGTCACCTCGTACTCCTTCTCGACTCAGGAGCACTTTCGCGACTCCCTGCGCCATCGAACCTGGAGTATGAACCCCTGGGGCGTGCTCGGACAGGCAGAGGTTCGCCTGAGAAGCGTCATAAGCAGTACGCTGAGCGATTCCTATGGGGAGGACTGGGGCTCCACGGTCGCGAAGAAGAGCCAAGCCGTTCAAATGGCTCTCTCGGAAGCCACCGCGAAGCAAGAGCGTGATGCCAGAAGGTTTTCTCGCCAAGCTCCCTGGCTCTCGTATACGTATCCGGGAGACCTATGGCAGATCATGCAAGTCGAATGGCACCTGTTCGCAACGATATTCAGCACGCGCGACAAATCGCACTGGAGGACGGTGATGGGCGGGCTGGCACAGTATCGCGCTCCACTTGCGCACGGGCGCCCCGAAGTGCTCGGTGAGGTCGAGCGAACACAGTGTCGGTTGTACGCGGAACAGATCCTCGAGAGGATCACTAAACACGAGAAGACCTTGTTTGATCGACCGCGGCTCGGCACCAATTGAACTCCAGCCGGAACCGGGCAACCCTCTCCCGGAACCATGACGCCGACCCCTGCCAACTAACCCGCTCCGCAATCACCGTCGCCAGCATCCGCGGGTGCTCCGCAACACCTCCCGAGCCCTCGGCTCGAAGCGCGACGGTGTGTGGCGGATACCACGCTCGTAGCTCCGGCGAGTTCGACGAGTCATGACTTGACCGAGGTCGTCACGATGCTGGCGATGTGGGCCGCGACGGCTGAGGGATTCTCGTGCTCCCAGTACCTCAAGACGATCCAACCAAGCGACTCAAGCAGCTTGTTTGCTGCCGCGTCACGAACCCGATTCTGAGCAAGTTTTGGGAGCCAATAGGACTGATTGGTTTTCGGGAACGTCGCATGAGTGGGACAGCCGTGCCAAAAGCACCCGTCGATGAACACGAGTACCCGCTGACGCGTGAATGCAATATCCGCACGAGTGCGCGACTGCGGGCTCGGACGCCAATCCACTCGATATCGGAACCCCTGCGCATGGAGGATTCTCCGGACCAAGAGCTCGGGCTTCGTATCCCGCGCGCGGTTACTCTGCATTGACCTACGGACGCCCGGCGTGCTGGCCCACGACATCTGATGATGCTAACTAGTTTTGCCGAACCTTCAATGCGACGCTCCACAAAATCCGCGAATGGGATTGCGTACCAGCCTCAACTCCTAGGGCTCATCTGGACGCCCGTATAGCTTCGGAGCTAGCTCTTACGATTTCGTCACACATTGCTGCAACTTGCTCATCATCGAGCGAGCGGACATCGACGAATGCCAGTCTTCGTCGTATTCGTGCAGTTGAGTCACGGATCAACTCTCGGCGTGCGACCGCCTGGGTGCTGTCGACCACTGCGCGGCCGAGCGCCTGGACCAAACGAGGGTCGCCTCCGATCGAACGACGTTCGAGAAGCTGATTCAAATCACTTTCTGTCAGCTCTAGGAGAAGGTTCTCTGCCCCCTTGAAGACTGTGGCTTGCCACCAGAGGCGGCTCCATGCGTGACGTGTCAGGTCTGTTGCAACCCATCGCTCACGATTCGTACTTCCATGAAATCTCCACCGTGTGACGTCGGGAAAGAGAATTATCGAAAGGAAGGACCATATGTCCCGCGCTCCCGCTTCGGCCCACGTCAAGTCGAACACGCGGACCATGAGGTCGGCTGCAGCACGATCGAAAGCAATGCGGGCGGATTCCGTTGAAATCGTAGGAAAACCGAAGTCACCTGCAAGCCGGAGAAGTTCAGCACGCGCAGTCGAGAGTTTCTGTTCGTCGGCGCGACTTCCACCGATCGGCGAGTAGACCTGCGCCGGATGCGCCATGGATGGGTCGAGTTGCTCCAGGCCTTTGTCGAACAGGGCCGACGCGACGCCAAAGGGAAGTCGCGGGAGTAGAAGTGTCACTCGAAAATCCGTCCGTAACCGTGGGCTCTGATCGCGCTGTCGACAAGTGAGCGGAACCGGCTGGGGTCCTCCGCGCGGAGGGAGGCTGTCAGCCCGGCGCTATGAGCTATCTGCTTGTACCTCCCGAGAACGCGTCCCACGGAATCGTCCGGGTACGATTCAAGGTCGACGTCCTCGAAGAGCAACGCCTGCTCGACCATCACAGCGGCTACTCCGGCCTCGAGTTCGCTGACGAGTTGCATGCTCAATGCCGTCGGCCGCTTCTGATCGATGGCCTCCACCAGCAATGTGTCGCGCGTATTGATTAGAAGCAGGAAGGTGCCCAAGAATGGGGCATCGAGTTCGTCCGATGACTGCAGATGCCAGCTAGCGTGCGGGCCATATGGTGTTCCTGCGAAATCAGCGATACCGATTGGGAACATAGCGCTGTCCCCGTCGAGTCTGAAGGCTGTTACAGAGTCCCAGAGAACGGAACCTGCTCGGAAGGCTTCGGCTACTCCAGCCGGCTGTCGCTCGTCCGTCAAGGTAATCGCGCTACGAACCTGAACGGTCCCGCCGATGCGATCGCCCGGGAGCGTGACTGTATACGCCTGATTCGGCTCCAGAGTCGCGCTGTAAAGGGAAGCACTCATACCGGTTGTCGAGCTGGACCACGAGATCGTCAGCCTCAGGTCGGTTCGCTCCGGCAAACGAGCTGCTGCTAAGAATTCGACGAGGTCGACCGAGAGGCGACTGGACATCACAAGATCGGTCTGGGGATCCCAGCCCTCGAGGAATTCAGGCATTGGCGTGCCGTCGAGCTCCCACGTCGACATCACCACGAGACCCTCAGGCGGGACGAAATAAGGCTTGAGTTCACGCATGAAGGCCGCTCTCCCTCACATCGATCCGCGTGACGGCATCTGGGAGAAGCTCGACAACCGCGACGAGCCTGTCTGGAGTCGACGCATCTATGTCTATGCTCTCCTCGCTACTTAGCGTGCGGCCGTCCAAGGTCTCCCATCCCAGCACTCTTGGACCGGTCAGGCCAGCGGGCGCCTTACCCTCTCGCCCACCATCGACGACGACTGCTGGGCTACAAGTAAGACGTCGCTGACGATCGATTCCCGAGAGGCTCACCTCGGTCACGATGACGCGCGTGTCTCGGCGGTCTTCGATACGAGGAGTGCCGATACGGAGCCCGGTCGCTCGACCGCCTCCGCCTCCGCCACCGCCGCCACCACCACCACCACCACCACCTAAGTTGGCGGCCGGCCCGGCACCCCCAGCTGCAAGTGACGGAGCCAAGGCAGCCAGGCGACTAGACAAGCCTCCCAGTCCGCCGACGGCGCTTCCCCCCGCTTGCACCGGTTCGAAGGCCGCCCTGAGCCTCGCGCGAATCCAGTGACGCGCCCCTCGGACGATCGAGAGGGAGAATGGCGGAAGGCCCTGCTCTACCCAGCCGTCATGCGTGGGAGGTTCGGCGCTAGCGAACTCCTCGTCCGCGCGTTGCGATGCCCTGAAGACCCCGCCATATTGAATTGCCACGTCGATCGGTGTCGGACCTTCGAGGTAGTCGACGACTAACTCAGCGTCGCGCATTCTGGCCACGTGGTGGCTCGGCCCCTCGAAAGCTCTAGCGCTCGGATCCGTTAGGGCTTTCATTGAGGGCAAAAGGGCGGCGCTCTCGATCGCGATTCTGCCGACTTCACCGAAGGCAGCCCTCTTGTATGCGACTCCCCCACCAGAACGAAGGGCATCAAGCGCTCTCGTGAAAGGGCTGAGTTGAGCATCCTTTCGAGGATCCGGGAGATGGACCGCTTCCCCTTCGAGTTCCACTTTGAAGTTCATAACGACGGGGTCGCCGATCATCTTGGGCCACAGATTCCAGCTGATGGCAGACGCGATGAAGCGGGCGGCATCGGCCGGCGACCTCTCAGTGATCTCGTCCTCGCTCTCGCCTTGTACTCCGCCGAAATCCGCTCCAAGGATGTAGATGTCCGTTCCGGTTTCAGCGCCGCGGAATCCCCGCAAGCCGAGCAAATCGCCGACACGCTCTGCGTCGTCATCTAGCAGAGGGTCCGGTATCCCATCCGCAGCGATGACCCCCCACCAGTGTCGACCGGTATAACGCACACCATCGTGGTCGTACCGCTGCCCCAGTGAAGCGGCCATGACTCTGCGCTGAAATTCTCCTCGGACAAGCGTGCGAGTGTCGACCAGGATCGTATTCACTCGGCTAACGCGGTAAAGGATCCCCTTGCCGAAGCCATACGTGCCGCCACCTAGTGCCGAGTCGCGAGGCTCTCCGACATTACGAAGGAACTGCACGAAGTCATTGCCTTCACCCTCTATGGGGGGCACACTTGCCCGAATCGGGCCTCGAAGGCCCACCGTCCCCCGATCCGAAATCTGCAGGAGGTAGCTATCCTCGCTGAGTGCCGAATCGAAGCCGTCGACCGATAACTCCGATATCCCTGAGCTGAATGCTGTCGACCAACTAGCGGACAGGTCGCCCATCTTTCGCAGACTGACCGTGAAGTCCACGCTCACGCCGGCACGTGCGTCCCAGCTGTTTTGCGCCGCCTCCCGGACAAGCACGGTCAACCCGTCCAACCCAGGACGGCCTAGTTGACGCAAGATGCCGTCCGCGGTCGCAGATCCCTCCTCTGCAAATGGCTGTGACCACCACCGACCGCTCACGAGCTGAACTTCTCAATAATCGTTTCAATTGATAGGGGTTCCGCAATCGAACGCAAAAGGTCGATATCCACCTCGTAGTCAGCGCTGACAATTCCCTTTGAAACTCCGCCCGATTCAGCCGGCAGCAGACGTGGCGTCTCGTCACCAACTCGAACAGTGAAGGCCTCGACCAATTCCAGGTGTGGGCCGGGCGCAGACGTTTCCGACCATCCAGATCGACGCAATGCACCGTCCAGGGCAAGCTCGTCTGCAGTGAGACGCCGGATTCCTGCGATCCGATCGCTTATGGTGGGCCCGCCGACAACCTCCTCGAAGAGGCATACGACAAGAAGAAGGGGCACTGATCTGTCGGCCTCCAACTGCCGCAACCCGTGGACCGTGACGCCTCGCGAGCTCGCCGTGGCGGATTTCACCTCCACACATGCCCCATCGATCTCGAAGTCGTGGTGAGTTCCGAACGGGCCCGTCCACGCGCTCAGTGAATCGTGGCGATTTTGAAGCAGGAGATTCAGAATGAATAGCTCTCCAGCCAGCCCGAGAATCTGTTCCGACGACATCATTCGGAGAGCTATTAGCCGGAAGAGAGCGCGCCAGCGCTCCAGTGCGGCGTGTACGTTCGCGGCAGATACGGTGTCACCTTCGGTCAGCACGTCGACTATGAGACTGTCGAACTCCGGCATCAGCCTCGAATCAGCAACGGAGATATCGAGGTAGGTTCTCGACTTTCCTGCGAACACGATGTTGGTAACCGATTCGAACAGATGACTCCCCGATCCGGTGAATAACGATTCTTCGGGCGACTCCACGAGCAGATGACGGGCACCGGTCGAGTCGATGGCCACTCGGACGTCCAAGCCGCTCTCGATCTCGAGCGGGAATGCGTTGATCTTCACCCCGGTCGGAATGCTGAGCAGCTCCCAGGCGGCCCGAACTGTGATGAGCCCCAGTTCAGGCATCGACAGGTTCCTCAGTGTCCGTCTCATATGCTTCTGACTCATCGACAAAAGAGATCTCGTCAAGGGGAACGGCGACGTGCGTTGCCGTTAGCCGCGTCTTCGGAGATGCCTCACCTGGAAATACAACACCGATACCGATCACCCAGTCAGCCGCGCCCAATTGGGTGCGGTCCTTGCTGGTGGGGAGCGGCGCACTTACCGGGTCAATTGGGTAGACGACCAAGAGACCCCGCGATCGATTAACGGGATCATCATTCCTGAGCTGCATGAGTTGAGGCTCTAGGTAGCCCTTGGCATCGGCCGCCGATAGATCGAGATCAAGCACTCTATCTTGCTTGCTCATCAGGGTCTTGATGTCGGCTCTCTCTGGCCGGCCATCATCCAGCTTGGATCGAGTGACACCTTGTAGCTTCACTCCGCCAAGGGAGATCTCTCCAGCGTCACTCTCCACGACCGCGATGGTCCAATAGTCGAGCCCCGCGTTGGCCGCGGTCTGACTCCGTATGTACTTCGCGACCAAAGGGGCCTCAAGGTCTGGCGAGTCCTCGTGGATCCTGTAGGAGTCGAAGAAGTCCAGAACAAGCCTTGCCGGGACGTCACGAATCAAGAAGCGACCTGTCTCGCGCTCAACACGGCCATACTGCACTGCAGCTCTGACCAATCTGTCTGCGGCCGTCACGTTGTCCTTCAGCCAATCTGCATCGAGGGCTCGAAAGAAGCGAGTCTGCAGACGACGCCCTGCGAATGAGATGTACTGAGGCTGAGCAGCACCCATCTTGGCTGTAATCTGCAGCGCCGGGTGGGTGCGGATCTTGACGGCGATATCGCGTGGAGTGAGGCCGACCTTCTGGTAACCATCGATATCCAACCTCATCTCGGCTTCGACCGATGCCAGGTGCCGAAAGTTCAGTCTCAGTTCTTCCGTCATCCAGATTCTTGGCAGATCCTCATAACTCGGTCGGTATCCGAACCAACGCCCCATCTGAAGGAGAGTGTCGTATGCGCGCGCCGTGCGAATGAAGAAGCTGACTACAAGACCCTCTAGTGTCAGACCACGTGAGAGGGTGTTGCCGCCAACAGCGATAGCGATCTGAGGCTCGTCGCCGTAGTTCAGGCGGTCCTTGCTACGGAAATTGTCGACGATGACCTTGGCCGAGTCGATGATGGCAGGCAGTCGAGCGATTATTTCGTCGAACGACGGGAAATCGCCATAATCGTCGGGAGCAGGCACCGCGTGGATCTCTCGTTCCCAGACTCGCTTGAGATCGCTCAGCGTGGTGGCGTCTCGGCTGCGCACTCCGTTAACAATCTGATCGCGGTAGGCGACTACCGGCTCCCGGTACGCCTCCTGCACGCCGATCCTCTCGGAAACGTGCACGAGCATCGTACTGTGACCATCATCAGCTCGAGAGCGTCGGATGGCTGTTGCCAGCCAGAACCAGAGAAATGCCGCCTTCAGTTCGTCGGTCAAGGAGGGCGCGAATCCCGGCGCATCCGCAGCTGACGCCGGTCTCAGGAGATTCAGACTCTCCGGGGGAACTATCCGGATCATGTCCCGCCCGGCGGCGTCCGGCAGTTCGTCCTCCCCCTCCACGATGTCGCGGCCGAAGATCTTCTCTGGCCCAAAATAGCCCTCCGGCCGGGGCAGATTGAGAATGAAGTCTTTCGGGTACAGGTCTTCCGAGGCCGGATCGATAAAAACATTCGCGAAAGGTGTCGCGGTATACCCGATATACGTCCTCTTCTTTGCAACCTTCAATAGACGCCGTATCAGAGGGTTGATCGACTTCGTAGCAACAGATGCCTGGTCGGCCTCGTCATCGATGATCAGGACCGGCAGTTGCCGCAGAGCCTGTTGTGAAGGCTGCAGTTCGAGCCAGGTAACCAGTCGCTTCAGAACGGCCGCGTTTTTCTTGACTATGGCGACTGCCGTCTGATCGGACGTGAGCGTGGCCAAGGGGTTGCCTGGCGGTGCGTGGAAGTCCCGAGTCTCGTCCGTGAGCAGCTTCCATTTCTCTGGAAGAGTCTCGCTGAGTTGTTTCGAGAGGCGCTGCTGAGTCTGTTTTCGCAACCCGTTATGCACACCGGAAAGAACGATGATCAGCCGATAATCCTCGTCCGCCATCTTCGCTATGACCGATATGAAGTTGGTTGTCTTCCCGCTCTGGACGTAACCGACAACTAAGCCTTGCGAGTTGAAGGCGTTGGAGTCCGTCCTCGGCGTATGAGCGACCACGACATTGCTGGAATGCTCGAGCTGCCCCATCCGCTCCGGCGGCCAGTGCTCCTCATCGACGAAGTAGTCGCGGACGGGGGGCCAATACACAGAGCCTTCGGACGGCCCGCTATACCAATTGGGTTGGCCTGCGGCGATGATCGCAGGCCCGCCCGACTGAATCTTCGCGACATCCGCCTCATACTGGAGCGCCATCTCGTCGACCACAGTCGTGTCGCCACCTACGCCGCGTACAAGCGAGAGGACTCTCTCTACAGCCTGTTCGACCCCGAACTTCTTCGCCCAGCCCGCGAACATCGGATAGAAAGCAGACACCATTTCTTTGTCCCCCCTGACGAACAACACCATAGCCTGATCGATACGTCGCAATCGACTAAGTCGACAACTGCCGAAATGACCAGCATCATCAAGCGCTTGAGCATCACAGTCCTGATAGTCGCTCAAACTCAGATTCAGACTCGGAGTCGGGACGGAGTCAATTCGAACAAACGTTCTACCGACACGCGCAGGACGTATATGTAACCTGCCGTTTGCCGGCTAAAGTACGGAGTGATGACAGTTCCAGAGGCACATCCGACGCCTGCCAACCCAGCCTTCAAATTGGTCCGTGTCCTGGACCTTTTCGCCGGCGCGGGCGGACTCAGTGCCGGATTCAAGCAGAGCTCGATGCGATACGAGACAGTGCGAGCGGTCGAGATGGACCTCGCGGCAGCATCGACGTATGCTGCGAATCACGGGGCCGAGAAGGTATTTGCGGGGTCAATTCAAGACTGGCTACGCGACGAGGTCGTTCCTCTGGTGGACGTCGTGATCGGTGGGCCACCCTGTCAGGGTTTCTCGACTCTTGGGAAGCAAGACGTCGAGGATGTCCGCAACTTCCTTTGGCACGAATACGCAGAGACCGTTCGACGGGCTCAACCAAAGTACTTCGTCGTCGAGAACGTCGCAGCATTCGCAAAGTCATCTCAGTTCGCCGACTTCCAACGCGAGACCAGTGAAGGTGGTCTCCTGTACAACTACTCCTTTGACTACCGCGTGTTGAATTCCGCCGACTTCGGTGCTCCACAGGCGCGAAAGCGTACCGTTATCATCGGGTGGCGTGACGGCCAGTCGAACCCGGGTTTCCCGGAGCCTACGCACGGGCCCGGTCGGGTCCACCCTCATGTGGCCGTTTCTACTGCATTCCTCCAACGTGGGATCGTGGAAAAGGTTACCCAGATCGACCTGCCCCCGAGACGGACATCTATCCTCGGCGGGCGTGCAATCCCTGGCCCCTACCTCCCACGAGAGCTACACGTGACCCGCAATTACACAAAGCTGTCCTTAGATCGGTTCGCGTGCATCCGGGAAGGTGGAAACAGGTTCCAGATCGACGAAAACCTGCTTCCTCCATGTTGGAAGAAACACCGAACGGGTACGGCGGACGTAATGGGACGGCTTCACAAGGGCAAGCCCTCCGTCACGATCCGCACCGAGTTCTTCAAACCTGAAAAAGGTCGGTATTTGCATCCCACCGAGAACCGCGCGATCACCCATTATGAAGCAGCAGCACTCCAGGGCTTCCCGGAAGACTTCCAGTTCATGGGGAGCAAGACCGAGATCGCCCGCCAGATAGGTAACGCCGTACCCATTCCCCTCGGGGCGGCGATCGGGCGACATCTGCTGGGTCTCCTTTAGTGCGGGTGTGTCGCCTCTGGGAGGTTGGTCTGTCGCCGAGGGTCCGGTCCACGTGAGCGAAATCTCACTCGAAGCCACTGGCCCATGATGCCGCTCGGCTCTTCGAAGGACTACAGATTACGGGTCCGGGGCGTCCGATCACTGGCGCGCTTATTGGTTGAGCTGTCGAAACCTGTTGGCTTCAACCAATCCCGCGCGGGTGCTCCCACTTGCTTCAATAGCAAGTCATTCAGCGCCTGCGATTTTGTGAGCTGATAGACAGTCTTCTTATAGTCGCGTCTTTTCTTGCTAAAGAACTCATTGACGATGCGGATCGAATTCTCAATCTCGTCATCCGAGATGGCCCGGACATCCACATCCGCGAGCGAGCTGGGAGTCACATTCTTATTCGGAGTGGCCTCGAGAGCCACGAGCATTGCGACGTGCCATTGCGTGTACCAAAGCTGCGTACGTTTACCACCCTGATATTCGTCGAATTCATGATCCAGGGCTGGTCGGCCCATGAACCTCTCTACACGCTTGATGATGCGCGCAGATGTTAGATACGTGTCGAGTGGATAGTTCCCCGGAAAGAGTTGTTCATAGTGCGTGCGATTTGCGACTAGACGAGTCTGCGAATTCACCTTTGCCGAGAGAAAGGGCTCCTGCAACAAACTTGATGCGAGTGAGCGCGCGAGCTGCGGAATAGTGACGATCTTTTCAAGCTGAACACCCTCATTACGGTAAGCATTCCTTTGTCGTTCGTAAACTAGTTCGGTTCCGGCGAAGAACGCTTCAATGTCCTTGTGGATAGAGTCGGTCGCCCGCAGCACACCGCGCTTGATGTCCGTCTGATTATTCGTCGCGATAATTATCTGGTCTCGTGTCGCACCATCCGGCGGAACTACTACGCGGACCAGGATTGTCCTGGAGTCCTCGTTTGGGTTTGCTCTGAAGTGCTCAAATAGCACCGTTGATGTCTGCAAGCCGTTCACAATCTTGGGCTCCTTGAGGCCAAGCGTCCGGTATGCCTGTCGCACATCTGTTGCCACTATGGTCACGCCGTTGTTGAGCATCCAGAAGTCGACAGGACCGGACGAACGGAGCGTTTGCGCGATCGCATCATTCACTCCGTTCCTTCCTTCGAAATCACGCACGTTGTCGATAAAGAGCCGTCGACGACGGTAGCCATCTTCGTCGGTGAGAAACTCGGCAAAATCGCTGAGGCGAACCAGTGCAATGAAGCCGCCAGCGTCGGCATTGAGGGCGTCCTCAGATAGCTTCAACTCAATCCATTGCGCCCTTGGTGTACGAAGCATCTTCAGCAACTCCGGCGCCCCAACGAACGAAAACGATGTATCCGCCTCAGGAAACATACGCGACGAGACTTGTTCGATTGTGCTTTCTTGGGCCGCAAACGCCGTATGCGGCCGCTCACCGCGGGTCGCGTAGAAGACCTTAAACGACATGTGAGCAATTCGCGAAAAGTTACTCAGGTAGAAGGCTCGGAAGGCGCTTGCGCGTCCCATGAGCCTGGTGCTGTAGAGCCGGCGTAGTTCGCGCTCGTCGCGGCCGAGATCAAAGAGTGTTGACAACGTGGAGATCAACTTGTCCAGAGCTGTGCCAGAAAAAGATGGCGTTGTCTTCGACTGGAAAACAATGACTTCAACGGTGACATCGCGACGTTCGGCGTTCGTTCTACTGGGGGTCAACGGGTCGCCATCCACTAGAACATAGAACCCATCAATTCCACCGTCCATACCTCCACCGATGAGTCCATCACGTATTTCATCAATGCCGAGGTCGAAGCTCTTCAATAGCTCCG
This sequence comes from Herbiconiux daphne, assembly GCF_024979295.1. GTDB lineage: Bacteria > Actinomycetota > Actinomycetes > Actinomycetales > Microbacteriaceae > Herbiconiux > Herbiconiux daphnes. The sequence continues at coordinate 643,200 of NZ_JANLCJ010000002.1, forward strand.
AGGCGACGAGAAGTTCGAAAAATGTACTCTCGTCCGACTCGGGGCTAAGGGAAAGATGCCGCTCCTTCAGAATGCTATCTAAGAGCAATTGAGTGTTGGAGGGCTTTTCCTTGGTCATGCCCTCATCGTAGGGATGATCGGCCCCCGATACCGAGGCTCGAGGCAAGGCGCGACACGTGCAAGATCTGATGCGCGCCACTGGAGTTTCATCACATCCGCGGGCTTGATCCACGCACATGCGTCGCGATCGGTGTTATTCGACGGTCGGTTCAAGATCAACATCACCCCGTAAAATGCGAAATCCACGGCCAGGCGGCGTACTGCGTTCGACGAGCTGTCAAGGCCACCTCCGGTTACAAATGAAGACGGCAAGTTCCGCCATATACCTCCCGCCGTCTTCTCCCGGCTCGACCTTCACGCCTGGAACCTCTCTCTTGCCAACCACTGATCTCCCTGGCCCGCGCCGGCACACCAAGATGCGACCGTCTTTTAGGTAAGCGGCGGCGGCGGCTACCGATCAGTCACGCCCGATCGCGTTGCGCAATTGGGCGAGGACTCCAGAGTCCCAGCTCAAGCATCTTCGACGCTTGAACCGTTGGCTCTGATCCAAAGCGCATCGGCGCAGTCATCTGAGCAAGCCTTCCACGGCATGATCCGAAGTACCTTCGGCACGCGAATCCCACAGTTTCGGCATCGGCGAAGTCGGCCTGCGGTGTACCCCCGATCAAGCAGCAGAACGTCACAGTCAGCATTGCCCCTGCTGGCGAGGTCTTGCTCAGACTCGTAGAGAGACTTCGCTAGATCCTTCCAGTCAGGCTTTGGTTCGGGATCATTTGCCCAATCGGAGAGCAAATGAATGAGGGCTTCCTCAGCGCACAAACCATCAATCTGCGCCCGGCGCCTGAACTCGTCAGCGAGATACGTCGGAACGATTACAGAGCTGAACATGGTTGAGGGTGTCATACCACCAATGATACGAGGTGATGTACACCCCGCAAGTGATGGACCTCTGGCACCATTGGTCAATGCCCAATCAGCCCAAGACGCCGCACAAGTCTTTCCGGATTCCGCCCGAGCTCTACTCGGCGGCTCAGGCGAAGGCGGCACGACAGGGCCGCACACTGACCGACGTCGTGAAGGAATTGCTCCAGAGCTATGTCGATTCCACCGACTGACTAACGCTGATTCTGCGAGACGAACTGCTCTAGATGGTCTCGGAGCACCGGGTCGTGGACGTAGACGTAGGTACCTCGAATGCCCCGCGTGAGAAGCACCGCGTAGACGTTCTGGATGTACCAGAGCAAGTCGTCATCGGAGTAGACGCGGCCGAGCGCCTTGTTCGCCTCCTTGCCCTTCTTGTCGAAGTACGAGGCGCGGTCGACGACGATGCGGCCGGTGGTCGTGTCGAAGCGGAGGTCCGGGCCGATGATCACGCCGGCGTAGTTGAGGTCGTAGCCCTGCACCGTGTGGATCGAGCCCACCTCGTCGAGCGAGCCGGGCGACGCGATCCAGTCGGTCTGGGTGCTGTTCCAGCGCATCCGCAGCTCGCCGATCTCGATGTCGTGGCCCGGCTTGTTGCCCTTCGTCTTCCACTCCCAGGCGTAGCCCGCGACCAGGCGGGAGAGGCCGACCTCGCGGTCTCGACGCACGATCTCGGCACGCATCTCGGAGACGTCGTCGAACATCCGGAACTCGTAGTCGCCGAAGTCGGGGACGGATGCGGGCGGCTGGGAGCCTGACCCTGGTGCGGCACCGAGCATCCGTCTCACGTGACCGACGTAGTCGGAACCGGCACGTACCCTCATCTGCGAGAGGAGGGGGTGGTGATGGTCGGCTGCCTTGGCGTCGGCGACGAGCTGCTCGAGGGCTTCGATCGGGATGTCGGCCGGCTTCACACTCTGCGCGGGGTCGACGAGGAAGATCTGGTGGGCGCTCTTGGCCGTGATCCAGTCGAGCTGGGTCTTCGACGTGTCGTCATGGCCGAACAGCTTCGTCGTGATGTCTCGGAACTTGATGTTCAGTGCTGCCGCCGGCTGGTTGGCGCGCTGGTTCAGACGGTGCGTCTCGTCGACGATCAGCAGGTCGAAGTCGGTCGCCGACTCCCCCACGTCGAATGCCGTCAGCACCATCGACGGGTCGAGACCGGGGGTCTTGCGAAAGACCTTCTGCACCGATTTGCGGAGTGACTGCTGCGGGATGACGAAGCCGATGTGCAGGTCGCGGAGGAGCATCCGGTGCTCGTCGGTGAAGAACTCGGAGAAGAGGGAGTCGCCGTCGTCGTCGAGGGCGTCGAGGCCGGTCGACGAGCGGATGTCGGCGAGCAGCTTGAGCAGGTAGATCGCGACGACGGTCTTGCCGGTGCCGGGGTCGCCCTGGATGACAGTGGTGCTGCGGTAGCCGCGGCGCAGGTCGTCGAAGAGGCTCTTCACGACTCCCTCGACGGCGAAGGCCTGGTCGTCGGTGAGCGACTTGAAGGGGCTCAGCTTGAAGAGGTCACTGTTGATGATTTCGGGGATAGTGCGGGTGAAGACGCCGTCGAGCCTTAGGCGGTCGAAGATGGCGTCGAAGCTGTCTTGGTAGAAGGCGCGGTTGTAGTAGTCGGCGTTGACGATGCCGTCGTTGCGGTTGAGCACCTCGAAGGCGCCGTCGCCGCTGAGCATCTCGATGAGGAACGACTCGAGGTCGAGGCAGACGGACTTGTTGAAGGTCTCGTCGAGGATGACGCGGAGGTTGGTGAGGTGGCTGCGCTCGATGCTCGCGAGGTGCTGGCGCATGCGGGTGGCTACGTTGAGGGATTCGCCTACGTAGATCTTGCGGCGATCGGATGCTCGGCCTGCGCTGGTCGTGTCGTCGTCGAGGATGTAGACGACCGGCCAGTTGGTGATGCGCTTGTCGCCGCTTCGCGCCCAGACGCCGACCTCGTCCTTGTCGAACGGGAGGCGGACGATCTCAGAGCTGGTCATACTTCGTGGACGTGCCGCGGGACTTCTCGACGGGGTACTTCTCGCGGGTTTTCGCGAGCTTGGCGCGGACGATGTCGTCGGGGTTCAGCTTGAGACGGGCGGCGAGGAGGTAGGCGTAGGTGAGCACGTCGGCGAGCTCGTCTTGGATCTGCTGCTCGTCCGCATCCGGGGACCACTGGAAGAGCTCGAGCAGCTCGGCCGCCTCGATGGAGATGCTCTTCGCGAGGTTCTCGGGGGTGTGGAACTGGGCCCAGTCGCGCTCGGCCACGAAGGCGGCCAGGGCTTCGTGGATGGTGGGGGTGGCCATGCTTGGATCTTATCGACCAAGCAAGGGAAGGGAGCTGGACCGCCCTTCCCTTGCGGGGCTTCACAGGCCGACGGCGGCCAGTCCGAAGTTCGCCTGGTCGGGCGTGAATCCCTCACCGTATTCGCTCGTCAACTGTTCATACAGTCCGTCGCGGGAGAACCCTTGGAGATCGAGGTACGACTTGGCTGACTCAGCGGCCTCTTGGTTCCAGTCGACCGCGCCGGCGGATTCTAGATAGGCGATCGCAAACTCGGCATCTTCGGGCGTAAACCCTTCGCCGTACTCGCTCGTCAGCTGCTGAGTGAGTCCGACGCGGGAAAACGCCGAGAACGACAGGTAGGACTGGGCGGAGCGGACCGCGCTGGACTGCGCGGTGGTCATCGCAGGCTTCTCAGGCTCTACGGGCGTCACTGGCTCTGCGGGCGCCGGTGCGGGGGCGGCCGTCTTCTCCACGTTCACGACCACGGTGTCGCCAGCCTTCGCGATCGCACCGGCGGTGGGGGTGCTGCTCAGTACTGTCCAGTTGTCGCGATCTAGTACGACGCCTTTGTCGGCCGAGAACTCCACTGTCAGCCCAGCGTTCTCGATCAGCGCGGCTGCTTCCTTGGCGGTCAGGCCGGTGGTCTCGGGGACGGTGACATCGGCGACCGCAGCTTCCTCGGTGATGGACGGCGCCGAGGCGCTGGGGTTCGTGTCGGCCGCCGCGGTGACGTCGTCTTTGCCGGCCCCGATGGCGCTGCCGATACTCCCGATGACGATGAGTCCGGCAACGATGCCGACCGGGATAACGATGGCCTTCCGCTTGTACCAAGGTGCCTTCGCTACAGGTTCCGCAGTGGTCACCGCAATCTCGGGCGGTGCCGTGGTCGCTGGGCGAACCTGGGCGGTCCAGGTGACACCGTCGTAATAGCGTTCGGTGCCGGGCGCGTTGGTGTCGGCATACCAGCCTGCCGGATAAGACGGAGTGTTGTCGGTCATCGGTTTCCTACAGCTTTCAGGATGTTGTGGACAGGCCCCACCGCGCCGGATCACACCGGACCCAACGGGCGTAGGTGGAGCGCGAACGTTTCAGTCCAGAGGTGATCGCTGATGCCGATTCCCACGGGCATGCGAGCGGGAGCGCCCCCTGCGCTCACTATTGGGAAGTATGCCTTACATTCGGCCCACGTCCGATACTCGTCGGTGAAGAACCTGGAGATGGGTGAGCGATTCGGGCCGAACAGCACCATCCTTTCGCTCGCTGTGCCCTATAAGCCGACCCCACGGGTGCGGTCGGTGATGCTTAGAGCTATTGCGGTCGGATACTCGGCCCGCGGTCGTCTTGGTCGTGTCAGCGTTGGTAGGCGTAGGTGAGCACGTCGGCGAGCTCGTCTTGGATCAGCTGCTCGTCCGCATCCGGGGACCACTGGAAGAGCTCGAGCAGCTCGGCCGCCTCGATGGAGATGCTCTTCGCGAGGTTCTCGGGGGTGTGGAACAGGGCCCGGTCGCGCTGGGCCACGAAGGTGGCTAGGGCTTCGTGGATGGTGGGGGTGGCGGCCATTCGGCCACGCTAGCGGCGAGACTGCGCTGGCGATCGGGCCGAGCGACCTCTGCCCCGCGCTCCTTTCGGTCAGATCGCCTGATGCAGAGCGTGGCGGAAATGAATGCCGCTACCGCGATTGCGGTGCTTAACCCAGCGAACGTCCACGGGCTCTCGAGGGTTGATGGGCCGGAGTAGAAGAGTAGGAGTGTCGCAGAACCACCTATGCCTGCAGCCGCGGAAATGACGATGTTTCGGCGGCCGGCGGACCATCGCAATGAACGATCGAGAAGGGCTATCACGACGAGTGCTGCGACGCCGGCACAGCATCCGGTCAGGGCGCCGACGATCGATGTGGCCAGAGACGTCATGACGACCAGCGGGAGATAGACGTCACCTACCGGCAGATTCATCTGATAGATGAGGCTACTGGCGACACCTAGACCGCCTCCGGCCACGATGCCCATCCCGATCGCGATCGCCCAAAGGAGAAACATCCTGCCCCACGTCATGGGGACAGAGTAAGCGAGTTGAGGAAGATTTCGTCGATGTAGTCGATCTTTGCTCAGCTTTGCTCGGACTGGGATGGTCAGCTCGGATGGTAGACATCAGGGCCGATCGGGCCTTTGGGTCGTTCGGGAGGTCAGCGGCATCCGCTGCCTGGCTGAGCAATTTCACGAGTCTGAGTCGCTGTTCTGCGCTGGGTTGAGTCCGAGGGTGCTTCGACAGCATGTACGGATAGCCGCCGTGCTCGACGCCATCATCGGCAACGACATCTGCTCCACCCGACTCGGCCCGAAATTCCTCGGCGAGCGCCGACACCGCGACGCCGCCGCCTCGGGGTCGTTCACCGTGACCGGATAGAGCTCGATTAGCTCCACGTCCGCTGAGCATCCGCGTGCCGCCGCAATGCCCTCGACCGACCGCGGCACCTCCACCCGCAGCGTCTCGAGCGACGACACCGAGAGCGTGCGCGCCGATGCCGACGAAGTACGCATGCGCGTCTTCGTCACCGGCGCCACCGGGCTGATCGCATCGGCTCTCGTCGCCGACGGCCGGCCCTCGACTGAAGACGACCCCCTTCCCCTTGACGGTCCGGTCGGCGGCCGCGGCGCGTCGGTGAACCGCACGCTTGCGCTGGCCGAGCACGGCGCACGCACGGCCGAGCCTGCTGCAGGACTTGGTGCACATCGAGCCCTGAGGCTCAGGCCGATTGGGCCGCCGCGTCTGCCTCCAACAATCGCAGCGCCTCGAAGAGCGCTGCCCGATGGCGCTCGTCGAGCGGGGCGAACAGCGTCGGCAGCACGCCAGACGCCACCCGACGCCCGGCGGCGAGCGCCTCCTCCCCGGCCTCCGTGAGCGCGTACTCGAGACGGCGCCCCCGACCGGAGGTGCGCGTCACCCACCCGCCCGCGATCAGGCGTGTCGCGAGCGTGCCGAACGACTGGTCGCTCTGAAACGTCCCCACCGCGAGTTCATGACCTGATGCACCGGGCGTATTCGCGATGGCCCGCAGCGCGTCCCACTGCACCAGGGTCACGCCGACCTCGCGCAGCGCCGCATCCATCGTGCGGTGGTTGCGGTACTGCGCCCGCTTGATCGCCTGGCCGAGCAATTCCAGATCCGTCGCCATGGTGCTACTGTATCAGCACACTTATATAAATATATTGATATGGAGAACCGGATGCTCGACCTCATCGCCCAGGCGCCCCTCACCGAACGCGGCGAACCCACTGCCCCGACCGCACTCGTGCTGCACGGCGGGGGTGGGCCCCGCACGGTCGCACCGATCGTCAGTCACCTGGACGTCGGGCGACACGTTCTCGCGCCGACGCATCCCGGGTGGGACGGGACACCGCTGCCGACGGAGCTCACCTCAGTGAGCCGGCTCGCGACGGCCTACCTCGAACTATTGAAGGAGCGGGGCGAACATGACGTCGCCCTCGTCGGGTCGTCGATCGGCGGCTGGATCGCGCTCGAGATGGCTGTGCAGGCAGCGGGTGACGAGCGGTTCGCGGGCCTCCTGGGTCCGGTCGTCGTGATCGACTCCGTCGGCATCGAGGTGCCAGAGGAGCCGGCCGCCGACTTCTTCGCCCTCAGCCCGCGCGAGCTCGCCGAGCACGCCTGGCACGACCCCGACCGCGGGTACATCGACCCCGCCGGCCTTACTGACGAGCAGCGCGCCGTGCTGGCCGGCAACGGAAAGGCGATGGCGACCATCGCCGGCACGACGATGAGCGACCCCACGCTGCTCGCGCGTCTGGGCGGCATATCGCAGGACACACCGCTGCTGGTGGTGTGGGGCGCCAGCGACCGCATCGTCACGCCCGCCTACGGGCGGGCGCTAGCGCGGGCTGTGCCTGGCGCGGAGTTCGTGCAGATCGAAGAGGCGGGGCACCTGCCGCACCTCGAGGCGCCCGAAGCGACCTGGGTGGCCATCGACGCGTTCCTCGAGAAGCACAGCGGCGAGCGCGTCTGAACCGCCTCAACCGATGCCGAACACGCGGCCCTGTGAGAAGCCGACGAGGTAGCCCCCAGCGAAGACCCACCGCTCGTCGTAGTACGCCGGGATGCTCCAGAGCGACGCCCCGGTCACCGCATCCAGCGCGGTCCCGGTGCCGCTCTGCGGCATAGGTGTCGGCGGCACACCCTGTCCTTTCGACGTGTAGAGCCCACCCGTTCCCATCGCTCCGTCGAGCTTGTACTGGGCGAGCTCACCCTGGGCTCCGCCAAAGTCCGACGGACGGGCCGACACATCCACCGGCGCCCCCGTGGCGTGGTCGAAACCGCAGACGCCACCCTGTTCGCCGGACTGCACGATCACGCCGTCGGTCGCCAGACTGAAATCGTAGGTCGCGAGTGCCGGACCATTGAGCCCAGAACCCTTCGTGCACCCGGCCCCATCCGCGGTCCATCGCGACTCGCCAGTCACCCCGTCGACGAGTTCGAGTTGCGTGCCCGGACCGATCAACAGCACCTCCGAGACCCGGGGGACGTCGCTTCCCGGCTGCCGCGGGATGAGGCCGACGGGCGCCACCGCGAAGCCCGCGTCGAGCGAGCGGCTCCATACCTCGTTGCCGGCGTCGTCGATGCCAGCCACCGTGCGGGAGCGCTCGTAGTCGATGCGATCGGAGAAGCGCAGGGTGAACCCGTCGTAGTAGGTGTAGCTGCGATCGGTCGTCGCCGCCGCCATCACCGCACCCGAGTCGGCGTCGTAGACGTCGAGCACCGAGGGCTGCCCGTCGTACCAGTGGGTGACCTGCAGGATGGAGCTCGCGTTGGTGATGGGCGGGGTGATCGCCCATTGCCCATCGAACGGCACCGACCAGCGCGGACTCGCGAGGTCGCGCGGGTCGGCCCGCTCCACCGCCCACGACGTCGTCGGTGCGCCCGCCGCATCGAGCCTCTGCGCCACGAACGTGACGTCACCCGACTCGCCCGGAACGGCGTTGAGATCCCGCACGGTGAACCCGTCGGGAACGGTCACCGACGACAGTGTCCCGCCGGTTGCCAGATCGAGCACCTCCTTCGGCCCCGGGCCGCCCAGAGAGTCCCACACCAGCACACGATCGGAGGTGCCAAGCAGGGTCGCCTTGGTCTGGTCGCCGTACGTGAAGGCCCACGACCAGTCCCGACTCCAGACCGGCACCCCGGTGCTCGTGTCGAGCAGGGTGAGCGAGTACCGGCTGGCGTCGAGGTCGCAGCTGTAGTTCGAGTCCTCCGGCGGTTGCGTCGGCCCCGTCTGCACCAGCGCGTAGCCGTCGGCCACGTCGATGACCTGCTGATACTCGCACATGTCCCCCGCGGCCGGCAGCTGCACCGACCACACTGGGCTCGGTGACGGCTGGGTGAGCAGGTCGTGCGGCGTGATCGGCTCATCCGTCAGCACGAGCGGATGCGGGGCCGCGGTGGGCGGAGCATCCGTCGCCGCCGGAGTGGGCGTCGGCGTGGGCGAGGCGGAGGTCGGAGGCGCCGCCGCCGTCACCCTGTCGTCGCCGAACAGCGACACCCCGGTCACCGCGAACGCCACGGCGGTGCCGCCGAGGCCGAGGCCGAGCGCCGCCAGCACCGCGGCCACCGCCACGCGCACCTGCCGCCGGCGGTCGCGCCGCGGCGACTCCTCCACCGTCGCAACCAGCGCGGCCCGCATGGCGGCGCTCCGCGTTTCATCGAATCGAGGGCGATCGCTCATTTCACACCTCCGGTGACACTCGTGGACGGGTCGAGCAACACGCTCGTGTGCGCGGCGAGCCGCGACTTGGCACGCGACAGGCGCGACTTCACGGTGCCGATGGGCACGCCGAGCACCCGCGACGCCTGCCCGGTCGTCAGTTCCTCGAGCACGCACAGCGTGATGACGTTCTGGTCTGCCTCTGACAGCCGGGAGAACGCTTCCCGCACCTTCGCATCACGCGCGCCCTGGTCGATTCGCGTGCCCACCGCATCCGAGAAGTCCGGTTCGTCGTCGATGGACGGCTTCGGAAGGCGCTCGAGCACCGCCCGGTAACGTCGGGTGCTGCGGGCGATATTGCGCACCACGTGATTCGTGGCCACCAGCAGCCAACCGATCACCGACCCGTCGACCACCCGCACGGATGCGCGCTTCCGCCAGGCCTCGAGAAAGACCAGCGCCGTCGCATCCTCGGCATCGTGCGGATCGCGGATGAGCCGCAACGCCTGCCCGAACACGCGATCGCGATGGCGATCGAACACGCGGGCGAACGCGGCGGAGTCACCGGTGAGCGCTGCGGCCCAGTCGGCCGCCTCGTGAGATTCCGTCCCCATACCCTCTACTGTCCGCTGCCTCCGGGAGGGTTCCATTCTCGTGGAATCCTCCCCGGGGGCTGCGGGCGGGCGACCTGACGACCCCCACCCCGATGGGGACCACCCCCTCCTCACCCCGTCCTCCTGACCGTCCGCGGCTCGATCGTGGGGCCGCAGATAAGTCTTGTGCGCATTATGTGGTTGACGGCCAGGCCACGACCCTCGTGGTCGATATGGTTGGCGGATGAACTTCTGGGACACCGTGTTGGCCTCGATCCTCGGCACATCCGGCGCTGGGGTACTGGCCTGGGTGGGCGTCCTGATTAGGCGTAGGTATCTGCGCCGCGGCGTCGTCTGGCGCGTCCGCCCTCTCGGCCCCAATTCATGGGGCCTAAAGTACGTCGGACGACGCACGATCACCGAAGTGACTCTGTCCAGCGCTGGTGCGGATGGAATGCCCCGAGCAGGGTCGCAACCGCCGCCCCAAGGCAGCACCATTTACAAAGGTGGCAAGGAGTTCGTCATGCCCGGTACGGAGGCTGGTGGCGTGGCCTACGTGTCCTGGAACGACAGCCGTGGACACTGGATCGCTCGAATTTTGCTCCGCCCGGGGCTCGACTCTTGGTGGGTCAAACCGGAACTCCGCCAGAAGAAGGGCGCGACAGACGTTACCGACCTGACCTAGAACGGTCGGGGGTCTTCCGATAGCGGCGACGCTGGCGTGGACACCGGGAGCAGGCCGGGGTGCGGCGGCTCAGCGGTGGCCTTCTCCGCGGCTCGTGCTCGGCCGGAGGCGCGGCCTCCCTCGGCGCCCGACTTGCGGCCGGGGTGCCAGTCGCACAGCGCCTGCAGGTTGTCGTCGTCGGTGCCGCCCCCGGCGTGTGGGGTGATGTGGTCGACGTCACGGGCGGGCAGACCGCAGCGGCGGTTCGTGTCCGTGCGGATGTGAGCATAACGCCACCGGTCGCGGTCCATAATGCGGAGTCGGGTGCTGCGCCAGTCGGGTGGGAGCTCGGCCAAGCGGTTCGAGTCCTGCCAGCCGGACATCAGCCCTTGCCTATCGGACTCTTCCCCTGCTGGGCGGTCGGGGGAAGCCGAACACCTCCTCGAACCAGGCAGACACGACCTGGTCGATATAGGTGGCCCGCACCCGGTGAGGTGGCGATTCAGCGCACTCCACGGGTGGCGGCTCTTCGCCCACTTGGCGGGGCCGGGGCCTTGGTCCAGTACCACTTGCGGTACCCGCGGGGTCCGGGGCGCGGATCCGCGATGGCGTCAGGCTTGATCGCGGCCATCGGACGTCGCCTCCTCGGGAGGCTCGGGGTCGGCGGGTGCGGAGCGGATGAGCGCGGCGCGGTGAGTGTGGCGAGGCAGGCACTGCCGGTGATGATCTGCCCTACTGCCGTTCATCGGCTCAGGCCTTGACGAGCGAGGAACCGACGACGGCGGCTTCGAGCGCGGCCTCCTCGGTGTCGGCCTTCGTCGCAGCCTTGCCGATCCAGTGGGTGACGTTGCCGTTCTCGAGCTTCAGGGAGGTGATGAACTTGTCGGCCATGGCGCGATTCCCGAATGACGGGTATGGATGCATGCAGGCGATGAAGGCGCTAATGTCGCGTTCGTGTCAACCGCCGGAGATCAGTCGCGCAGCGCCACCGCGTTCAAGTGGGTGATCGGCGGAATCTTTATCCTCTTCGCCTTGGTCTTCCTTCGCGGTTGCTTTGTCTCGGCCGAGCAGGACCCGAAAGAATCGACCTTTGCTAAAAACGAGTCCTCTATCCTGGCGCCGATCGCCAGGGAGGTCTCCGTAATCAACGACCCAACACTGGTGAAGGGGTTCTCCGTCGCGAACAACGGTGGCGTACACAGCAATATAGATAGGTACGTCCTGGAAGTGCTTGTCGTCGCGGAGCCTAACTACCACGGGTACGTCCCGTTCACGGCTAGCGTCCAGTCATCCGCAGGCGACTTCGACTGTCGCCTAGAAACGTTCCGCGGCGCTAAGTGGAGTTGGACAGTGGATCCGACGCGCACGGAGCTCACATGTGATGCGACAGCCGAGCAAGTAGCGGGGGCCAGGTCAGCGTCTTTCGGTGTCGACCTACAGGAATTTGTAGGGTGAAAAGGGGACGGATTGAGCGACCGGGTGCCGGCCCCGCCCTAACGAATTAATTCCCCCTGGAGCCAGGTTGTTAGCCCTGGCCATTCATCACGGTATGGTGCCGCCATGGACGCCGTCACCATCATCAACCTTGCACTCTTGCTCGTCACAGCAATCGGTGTGGCCGTGGCCATCTACCAGGCGAAAGAAGCTCGTGCCGCTCGCAACGAGGCCCAGGATGCGCAGGACGCCTCGGAGAGAGCGCGCGACCAGACGGTCCGACTTGCCGAGGAGGCAAATTCCGCGTTCGTGCGTAGCGCGGCGGCGCAAGAAGAGGCAAACGAAATAGCCAAGGCGGCGATACCGAAGCCAGCCGTCACGTGGATGATCCGACCCATTAGGCGTTCGCGCTTCGAGGTGACCAACGTCGGGTCTGCCGTCGCTTTCGGGGCCGTTGTCGCCGGCGCCGGCGAATCGCCCGGGCACGTTCACCCAGATAGTGAAGAAGCGCAGGACGTCCTCCCTAACGACGGGCTCGGCGTCGCGATGCTTGTCGGTTACGGGTCGGACCCCGTCGTCCGAATCTCTTGGAGAAATACGCCGGCCGGTCAGCTCCAGACCGTAGAGCGGACGTATCGAGGGTAGTGGGGTCGGTGCGCCCATCAGCTGTTCGCGATGTCGAGCAGCCCGTCAGCGTGGCAGAGCTCGTCAGCCTCGCACCACCAGGCCAGGTTCTTCCCGGCGAGCTCGGGCCGGATCTTCTCGACGCCGAGCGCCTGGATGGCGTCGAGCCGGAACATGCCTACGGCGGCGACACGCCCGTAGGTGCCGACCGGGTGGGGGGTTACCCCAATTCGCCGAGCAGGCGACTACGACTGTGTTCTCGGGCTTTCGCCATCCTTGCTGACGGGAGAGCCGGACTCGGTGGGGCGCGGCGTCGGCTCAGTCGTCAGGTCCCACTTCTGCAGCTCCTGCCGCCCTTGAAACGCCTTCCAGTAGCTCTCTTCCGCGTCGCTGATTATCGACACCTCCGCGTGCTCGATCGTCCGATTGTGCACCTGGGGTTGCTGAAGCGCTCGAGGCGGTCAACGGGTCGCCCTTAGCATCAGAATGTCGGTCGCCCGGATCTCGCTGCCGTCGCGCGAGGCGGCGCCGTTGCGGGTCAGGTCGCCGAGGTAGGTCGAGAACGTTCGACCCGTGATGGCGATCCCGGCAGCGTCGCCGAGTTCCGCCTTGTCGAGGCCGTGAGGGTAGCGGTCGATAGTGCGTTGAGCCTCTTTACTGCTCCCTAGCGAAGGATGGATCGGTAGTGGTCTTGTCACTCGGCGGCCCCCATGGGTGCGGGACGGCCGGCGAGGTACTCGAACCCGGCGTCGGTGAGCGTGTAGCCGGCCGGATTATCACCGTAGGGGCGTCGAGGCCGGCGACGAGGTCGTCCAGGTTCCATACGAGTGGATCGAGGGTGCTGCGCTGATTCTTGGTGAGTCCGGCCACGCGCTTCTCCACGATGACCTGCTTCTCGACGACGACCGGTTCCGGGGCCACCGTGCGCTGGGCCGCCTGGAGGTCCTTCGTCAGAGTGGCGATCCTGGCGCGGAGCTCCTTCCGTCGGCGTCGGCCCGAACGATTTGAGTTCTTGTCGTGGCGGGTCAGCTCGGATCGTAGGGTGGCGCTTCGCCCCAGCCCCAGCGGGGAACCGGCGCTTCCGCCACCGGCGTGGCGCCTGGAGCCGAGTTCTCCACCGCGATTCGAGTGCCCCACTCGGCGTAGGCCATCAGCGCCGATCGGGCTTCTGGGTCGTTCGGGAGGTCAGCGGCATCCGCTGCCTGGCTGAGCAGGGTCACGAATCTGAGGCGCTGCCCTGCGCTGATGTTGAGACCGAGGTGCTTCGACATCATGTGGGGGTAACCGCCATGCTCGGCCGTGTAGGTCGCGGGACCGCCCAAGACCTCGGACCACCACGCGGTGACCCCATCGCGATGCTCACGAGTGACTTTGCCGCCGAACATCGGCGCCAGAAGATCGTCGCGCTCGACAGCGTCGTAGAAGCAGTCCAGCCATCGCCCGACCGCGGCGGAGCCTCCGATCCACTCGTAGACGCTCGGCGGTTGAGCCATGGTGAGAGCCTACGCCGGAGGGGCGGTTCTGGTTCAGGTTGCAGCCAGAGTCGTCCAGGCGCGCGGCACCGGATAACCCGCCACTTGGCGCCTACACACGCGAAGCTAAACGAGTTTTGATCAGGTATTTCTGATAGAATCTCAGTATGCAGACAGCCACTCGACTTCGGGAGATCGCCGACGATCTTCGCGTCGTCGTGGGTGCGGCGGGGGCAGGGTTGGCGGGCCTTCGGGATGACGAATTGCTCGACCTCATGGCCGCTTTCGAGGCCGTCGGGCGCGTGGTCTCGGCGGGGCAGGTGCGGGTTGCCGGAGAGGTCGGGGTGCGGTCGCGCAGCGAGCTCGGCGATGAGGGGCTGAGTCGGTCGCAGAACTTCACCAGCCCGGTCAAGCTCGTCGCGAGTGTCACCGGCACGTCGGCTCGTGAGAGCAAGGCGCGGCTGGAGGTCGGGCGGCGGTTGCGCGGCGCCGTGCTTCTGGGTGGCGGCGAGGGGCCCGCTCCGTTCCCGCTCGTCGGTCAGGCTCTCGATGACGGGGTGCTCGCTGTCGAGACCGCATCGCTCATCGTCAGCCGGTGCGCCGAGCTGGCGGAGCGCGGGTGCTCCCCCGACGTCGTGGCCAGTGCCGAGCAGACGCTCGTCGATGAGACTCTCACGTGCCGTCTGACTGCGGATCAGACGGCCAAGCTCGCCATCCATCTGCGTGAGCTGATCGATCCCGACGGAGCCGAACCGAGGGATGAGCTGCACCAGCAACAGCGGTCGCTCACCATTGCGCAGGCGAGCGACGGCATGATCCGCGGGCGGTTCGCCCTCACGCCAGAGCAGGGCGGCGTGTGGCTGGCGAGCATCCAGGCGATGCTGAGTCCTCGCGTGTCCAATTCGCTTGCCGGCGGCCCGCGGTTCCTCAGCGAAGAGGAGTTCGTCGCGCAGACCGCCGCGGCCGACATCCGCACTCAGGCCCAGAAGAACGCCGACACGGTCACCGAGCTGATCGCTCGCGCTGCCGGCGCCCCCGACATGCCCCGCATCAACGGCGCCACGACCACCGTCAACGTGCACATCTCACTCGATGACCTCGAGTCCGGTCGCGGAGTCGGGTGGATCGACGGGGTCGACGAGCCCGTTCCCGCCTCCACCGTCGCGCAGCTGCGCTGCACATCCCCCATCGCCGCGACCCTCTTCAACGACCGCGGTGCGGTGCTCTATCACGGCAAGACACAACGGCTCTTCAGCGCAGCACAGAACCGGGCACTCGCCGCCCGAGATGGCGGATGCGTCTGGCCCCACTGCGATCGACCCCCATCCTTCTGCGAAACACACCACGCAGACGAATGGGTCTCCGACGATCATCCACCGGGGCGCACCGACATCGACAACGGCGTTCTGCTCTGCCACTTCCATCACTCGCATCTGCACAAGTCATCGTGGAAACTGACCATGCATTCGGGGGTGCCTCACCTCATCCCGCCGCGGTGGATCGACACCACTCAGACACCGATCCCGACCACGCGTCGGCGCACCATCCAGCGGCCGGCCGCCTGACGAGCACGCCCACGTCCGCGAACCGGCCACGGTCACCGAGGGCAAGCGCGGAGCGCGCGGCAGTTCGGTGTTGCGGCAATCATCCGGGCATCCATCGAAGAGGCTGCCGCGCGCTTCGCGCTTGCCGACGATGGTCATGGCTGGGTCGGCAGGGCACGGTATCGCGAGCAGGTTCGCAGGATGGACCCGGACGGGTGAGCTCGGTTCAGTGTGCGTTCTAGGCCGACAGCTCTTCTCTGAGGAGGGCTGCGCCGGCGCCCAGCGCGGCGAGTTTGCCGCGGGCGACGGTGCGGGGCAGGGGGGCCATGCCGCAGTTGGTGGAGGGGTAGAGCTTGTCGGCATCAACGAACTGAAGGGCCTGCCGTAGCGTGTCGGCGACCTCCTCTGGCGTCTCGATGTCGGTGGACGCCACATCGATGGCTCCGACCATCACCTTCTTGCCCCGGATGAGCTCGATCAGATCGATGGGCACGTGCGAGTGGTGCGACTCAAGCGACACGATATCGATGTCCGACGCCTGGATCTTCGGGAAGATCGCCTCGTACTGACGCCACTCCTCCCCCAGCGTCGCCTTCCAGTCGGTGTTGGCCTTGATGCCGTAGCCGTAACAGACGTGCACCGCCGTCTCGACCGTGAGCCCCTCGATCGCCCGCTCCAGAGCGGCCACGCCCCAGTCGTTCACCTCGTCGAAGAAGACGTTGAACGACGGCTCATCGAACTGGACGATGTCGACACCGGCATCCTGCAGCTCCTTCGCCTCCTCGTTGAGGATGGTGGCGAACTCCCACGCCAGCTTCTCGCGGCTGCCGTAGTGAGCGTCATAGAGGGTGTCGACCATGGTCATCGGGCCGGGCAGCGCCCACTTGATGGGTTGGTCGGTCTGAGCGCGCAAGAACCGGGCGTCGTCGACGAAGACCGGCTTCTCACGGGTGACCGCACCGACGACACGCGGAACGGATGCGTCGTAGCGGTTGCGGATCCTGACCGTCTCACGGTTCTCGAAATCCACCCCGCTGAGGTGCTCGATGAAGGTGGTCACGAAGTGCTGACGGGTCTGCTCACCGTCACTCACGATGTCGATGCCCGCCTGCTGCTGATCCGCCAGCGACAGGCGCAGGGCATCCCGCCGACCCTCGGTCAGCGCATCGCCCTCGAGCTTCCACGGCGACCAGAGCTTCTCGGGCTCCGCGAGCCAGGAGGGCTTGGGCAGGCTGCCGGCGGTCGAGGTGGGAAGTAGCTTGGTCATCACCGGGCTCCCTGCTGTTCGTTCTGGCTTGCTGTGAAGTCTCTCGACCACGACTCGAGGGCGGCTTTGTGCGGCTCGATGAAGTGCTCTTCGGCGAACTTGCCCTGCTCGACCGCCAACCGGCTGCGCTCTTCGCGGTCGTATTCGATCGAGGTCTTCGTGAAGTCCGGATTCGTCAGGCTCGGCTGGTATGACTCCCCCGCGACCTGGTTCGCGTTGTAGATCTCGGGCCGGTAGATCTTCTGGAAGGTCTCCATCGTGCTGATCAGCGCGGCCAGCTCGAGGTCGCTGTAGTCGCCCAGCAGATCGCCGAGATGGTAGAACGCCAGCGGCGCCACGCTGTTCGGCGGCATGAAGAAGCGTACGCCGAGGCCCATCTGGGCGAAGTAGGCATCCGTCTGCGAGTACTCGCTCTGGCGATATTCGACGCCGAGAACCGGATGCTCGTTGTCGGTTCGGTGGTAGGTCTTGCTTGTCGAGACGCTCAGGCAGATGACGGGCGGCTTGCCGAAGTGCTGGGCGTAGGCATCCGAGGCCAGGAAGGCCTTGAACAGGTTGCCGTGCAGCTCTCCGAAGTCGGCCGGCTTGCCGGCGGGGAGCACGATACTGAAGTCGTAGTCCCGCACGTAGGAGGAGAAGTTGTTGCCGACGATGCCCGGGATGCGGTCACCGGTGCGTCGATCGACGATGGTCGTCTGCAGCACTTCGATCAGGGGGACGGCGTCGCGGACTCCGGCGCCGTCGATGTCGACGCTTGCGGAGATGATGTCGAGTTCGACCGTGTATCGGTCGCCGTCTTCGTTGTCGTGCGGGGCCAGGTCGTTGAAACGACCGTCGATCATCGTGAACGTGTTGCGGAGGTTCTCTTGGCGCTTCTCGCCCCGGGCGAGGTTGGCGAAGTTCGTGGTGATGCGGGAGTTGGCGAGGGGGCGGTAGTTCTCGTCGAAACGAGTGCTCTCGATCGAGAAGTCAAGGGTGGTCATCGACAGAACCCCGCCCGTGCGAGAGCGGCGTCTGCGCCGACGATGTGGGCGTTCATGATGGTGACCATGGCGGTGTGCTCCTCGGTTGGGGAAGTCGCGGCTGCGCGACTCCACGAGTAGGGATGTCGCAGGCGTGTCCCTGGACGGGACGCGAGGCTTCGTTGTGCGCACTGCGCTACCAGGCTAGAGCAGCCTCGCCGTTGGTGCGCGTCGGATGACCTCGCGTTACGGGGCGCGTTGTCCGCCGCTCCGTGGAGGTTCGTTTGAGTATCAGGCGTGACGGCGACCGAAGACGCGCCGCACACCGAGCACCACCGCCACCACGAGCAGGCCCAGGGCCAGGCCGAAGACCGCCGACAGGGCTGTGTCCACGATCCACACCACCACCGGGCCGGCCGCCTCGATGGCGTGGGTGACCACGTGGAGCAGGTCGTATGGCCCGTGCCAGAACGTCTCGGCCAGGTTCGCGATGACGAGGTGACCGCCCACCCACAGCATCGCAACCGTGCCCACCACGCTGATCACCCGGAACACCGCCGGCATCGACGCCACCACGCGCGCACCCGTGCGACGCACTCGCCGTACCGGGTTCTTCATCATCTGCAGGCCGACGTCGTCGATCTTGACCAGCAGCGCCACGGCGCCATAGACGACCAGGGTCATCGCCAGCGCGATCACGGCGAGCGCCGCCAGCGTCATCCAGATTCCGAGATCGGTGTCAAGCGACGCGAGCGCGATCAGCATGATCTCCGTGCTCAGGATGAGGTCGGTGCGGATGGCGCCGAACACGAGCTTGCGCTCATCGCGATCCTCGGTCTGGCCCGGCCCGTGATGCAGCCCGAACCACTCCAGCACCTTCTCGGCACCCTCGAAGCAGAGATAGGTGCCACCGATGATCAGCAGATAGGGCAGCACCCACGGCGCGAACGCGGTCAGCAGCAGCGCGATCGGAATGATGATCACGAACTTGTTGAACAGGCTGCCCAACGCGATGTTGCGCACCACCGGCAACTCGCGGGCCGGCGACAGACCCTGCACGTATTGCGGCGTCACCGCCGCATCGTCGATCACGACGCCCGCCGTCTTGGCGCTCGCCTTGAGCGCAGCGGTGAGGATGTCGTCGACAACCGCGAGCAGGCCTACCGACATCCGTTGCCCCATTCCGTCGCCCGGGTGGGTGGTGGCGACCCGTCAACGGTATCGCGAGACGTGTCGCCACCACCGAGCCACGGCCCGGCCGCGGCATCCGCTGGGCTCAGACGCGTGCGGCGAGTGCCTCGGCATAGAAGGCCGCGGGGTCGTTGGCGAGGGATGCCTTCACGAAGCGCGTCCAGTCGTCGGCCAGCACTTCGATCGCCCCAGCCTCGACACCGTCGAGCGAGGCCGCGGCCACCGCGCGCGGGTCGATCATCGGGCCGTCGTAGCCGGCCATCATGTCGGTGTCGGCCGCGCCGAGGTGCACTCCCTGCACGAGGGTGCCCTGGCCGGCGAGCTCGAGGCGCACGCCGTTGGTCATCGCCCACTCGGCTGCCTTCGCGACGCTGTAGGCGTTCGCGCCGGAGGTCGAGAACCACGAGAGGGCCGAGTGGATGTCGACGATCGCTCCCCCGCCGTTCGCGGCGAGCACGGGCGCGAAGGCGCGGATCACGCCGAGCGTGCCGAAGAAGTGGGTGTCGAGTTCCCGACGGATGCCTTCGAGGTCGTTCTCGCCCAGGAGGTTGGAGCCGGTGGTGATGCCGGCGTTGTTGACGAGGAGGGTGACGTCGGTGGCGTGAGCGGCGGCATCCGTCACCGACGAGAGGTCGAGGAGGTCGAGCCGCAGCACCTCCACGCGCGGGTCGCTGAACTCGCCCGCGGGGAGCTGCTCGGGGCGGCGCACGGCCGCAAAGACCTTGGCGGCGCCGCGATCGAGCAGCTCGTCGACGAAGCGGCGGCCGATGCCGCGGTTCGCTCCGGTGACGAGGGCGACGGATGCTGCGATGTTCATGGGTGTCCTTTCGTGGGGCGGCCGCGGGTGTGGCGCCATCCGTCGACTAGGCTAAAACCTCACGTTGACGTCAAGGGCAAGTCGGATGGGTCACCGTCCGCCCGCCCGGAAGGATGCACCATGCAACTCATGGAGACCGAGATGCGGATCGGCGAGCTCGCGGCCCGCGCCCGGGTCAGCACGCGCGCGCTGCGCTACTACGAGGAGCAGGGCATCTTGCACTCCGAGCGCACGCCGAGCGGGCAGCGCGTCTACGGGTCATCGGCGGTCGAGCGGGTGCGGCTCATCCAGCACCTGTTCTCGGCCGGGCTCGCGAGCCGCACGATCGCGCTCATCCTGCCGTGCGTCGACACCGGGCATGCTCCACCTGAGATGCTCAGCAGCCTGCACGCCGAGCGCGACCGAATCACGACCGTCATCGCCGACCTCGAGCAGGCCCGGCGGCGGCTCGAGCAGGTGATCGAGCTGACCGAGCACCCGACGGTGGAGCAGTGCGAGATCGCGACGGATGCGACCAGCCGCACGAGCGTGATCGTGGGGGCGTCGGCGTAGGGTCGGGGTGGCTGAGGAGGGCGGTAAGGTCGACGTGGAATGCCGCATTCCGATGAGCGATCGGGAGCTGTTGTGAAGATACTCGTCTACGGCGCCGGCGTTCTCGGGAGCATTCACGCGGCGGCACTGCATCAGGTCGGCCACGAGGTGTCGCTGCTCGCTCGCGGCGAGCGGCTCGAGGAGTTGCGCTCGAAGGGCGTGCTGCTGGCGTCGGGCGAGAGTGCCGACATCCGGTCGGTGCCGGTGCCGGTGGTCGAGATGGCGACCGGTCCGTATGAGCTCATCGTCGTGCTGGTGCGCACGCATCAGGTCGAAGCCGCGCTCGAGGCGATCGCCGACGTGACGGGCAATGTGCTGCTGCTCGCGAACTGGGCCGGGGGCGTCGAGCCGCTCGTCGCCGCAGTCGGTGATCGCGATCGCCTGCTGCTCGGCTACCCGACGGTGGCGGGCACGATGGATGGCGGGGTGATCCGCTATCGCCCACCGTCGCTGCTCACCCGCTTCGTCTCGATGCCGGTCAGCGAGCTCGACGGGGTGGTCACGCCGCGACTTGTCGAGGTCATGCACGCGTTCCGCACCGCCGGCATCAACAGCCGGGACCAGCCGCGAATGGATGCCTGGCTCAAGACCCACGCAGCATTCGAAGTGCCACTCGCGCGGGCGGTGCGCGCGGCGGGCGGTCCGAGGGTCTTGGCCGACGATGCCGATGGGGTGGAGGAGATGATCCGGGATGTGCGGCTGAGCCTCGCGGCCCTGCCGATGCGGCCCGTGCCGCGGGGCTTCAACGCGCTGCAGATCGCGCCGGCGGGGGTGCTCATGAGCCTGTTCACGCGGTTCTTGCGCAGTTCGGCGGCCACACCGCTCGGCATCGACACACCCGCGGCGATGGCCGAGGTGGACCGGCTGGCCGAGCAACTGGCGGCGCTGGGGTGGGCCGAGTGAGCGGCATCCGGGGGGCGGCGTTGGTGGCAGCAGTCGCGCGGGTGGGTTTGGGGGCGGCGTTATTACCGCAGCTCGGCCGCCGCGGCGCGGAGTTCGGCGAAGGCCGTGCGGGTGTGCGTGATCAGCTCGCCCGGGGCGTCGTCGCGCGCCGGGTCTGACCAACGGCGGTAGCCCACACCGAACGCGAGCACACCGAGCTCTGCAGCCACCTGCGCTGCGGGCTCGGAGACGCCACGGGCCTGCAACGCATCGGCCATCGCCGCCGCCAAGCCGATCGTCTTCATCGCGTTGCGGGTGCGCAACTCCTCGTTGGCCTCGATCGCGGCGTGCAGGCGCGGGCCGAGCCCGCGGTTGAACTCGGTCATCGCTCCGGACGCGCGGTCGAGACCGGCGGCGACCGCCTCGAGCGGAGTGGCGGCATCCGGAGCCGACGCGATGCCCTCGGCCAGCAGACCGCTCAGCATCTGCTGCCCCGCCGAGAGCAGCTCGCGCTTGTCGCTGAAGTGGCGGAAGAAGGTGCTGCGGGTCAACCCGGCGCGCTCGGCGATCTGCGCGACCGTCGTCTCGTCGTAACCCTGCTCGGTGAAGAGGTCGAGGGCTGCTTCGACGAGGCGCTCGCGCGCATCCGGTTTCCATCTCGGCATGGTCTCAGTCTACTGATGCGACACATGTCTCATGACGGTGTTAGGGTGATGGGACATCAGTCGCATCACCGTGGAGGTCTCTCTTGCGCGTCTTCATCACCGGAGCCACCGGGCTCATCGGCTCAGCCGTCGTCGCCGAACTGCTCGGGGCCGGGCACTCCGTGACCGCCCTCGTGCGCTCCGACGACTCTGCGGCGAAGGCCATCGCAGCCGGCGCCGACACCGTTCGCGGCAGTCTGGTCGATCTCGACGTGCTGCGCGCCGAGGCGGAACGGGCCGATGGCGTCATCCATCTCGCTTTCGGCAACGACTTCAGTTCGGCCGAGGCTCTCGGGCGGAACATCGCCGAGGAGTCCGCCGCCCTCGCGACCCTCGGCGACACCCTCGTCGGCTCCGGCAAACCCCTCGTGACCGTGTCAGGCACGCCTCAGGCGGCCGGACGCCCGTCGACCGAAGACGACCCACTCCCCACCGACGGACCGGTCGGCGGCCGCAGCATCTCGGTGAACCGCACGCTCGAACTCGCCTCGCGCGGCGTGCGCACGGCGGCCATCCGACTCCCCCGCACCGTGCACAACGAGGGCGACGGCGGATTCGCCGGGTTGCTCACACTGATCGCCCGCCAGACCGGCATCGCCGGCTACCCGGGCGACGGCACCCAGCGCTGGCCGGCCGTGCACGCGCTCGACGCCGCGGTGCTCTTCCGCCTGGCGCTCGAGACGTCACCTGCCGGCCGCGCCTGGCACGCGGTGGCCGACGAGGGCGACCAGGTTCGCGACATCGTCGCGGTGATCGCCCGCCGGCTGGGTCTGCCGGCGGAGTCGCTGCCGGTGGAGAACTTCGGTCCGATCGGTCCGGTGTTCGCGGCCGACCAGCCGGCGTCGAGTGCGCGCACGCGCGCCGAGCTCGGATGGGAGCCGACGCACCCGAGCCTGCTGGAGGATCTGGAGAAGGTTCAGCCCTGAGGGGTTGGGCTTGGCGGGGCGCGGGCCGGTGAGGCGGGGGCGGGCCGGCTAGGTCGTGATGAAGAAGAACATCATGATGAACGGAACCGCGGATGCCGCGATCGCGATGGTGCTCACCCAGCGCGCGGTCGACGGGCGCGAGCGCAGCACCGAGACCATGCCGAGGAACAGGCCGATCACGGCGAACCAGAGCGGGATCCACGTGGGAATGCCGACGGCCAGCACCACGATCGCCGCGACGCCGGCGATGAGCGACACGACCGCGATCGGGTCGACGCCGCCCTGTGGGCGCTGGAGGGTCTGCGGGCGTTGCGTCGGGTCGTCGAGTTCGCTGCTCATGGGTGGGGTCCGTTTCGTCGGGTGCCGGGGATCATGACCCTACGTCGGATGGCGCGGGGCGGCATCCGTTGGGCGGGCATGACGGGGTCAGTCGCCGATGATGCGGATCGGGTCGGCGAGGTTTTGGCGTTGTAGCTCGTCGGTCAGCTCGGTCAGTGCGGCGGGGGCGGTGGCTCGCGCTTCAACCATCACGAGATTGTTGGTCGGTGCCGTGTAGACGGTGACGAGGGTCTCGGCGCGGCGGCCGAGCCAGGTGTTCGGGGTGGTTGAGACGCACGGGTCGTAGCCGAGGTTCGCGATCGCGTGCACCAGTTCGGCTTGGCGGATGCGGGTCGCCGAGCGGTGCGGTGAGGGCGCGCAGAAGGAGACCAGGCGGCCTTTCAGCGGTTTGTCGCGGATGGCGGCGTCCCAGGCGAGGTTGCGGATGAGGCGGTCGGCGAGGCTGGGGGCGAGGAGGTCGGGGAGGGGGTTGGGGTCGTCGTCGTCGTCGGGGGCTTCGTCGTTCTCGTCGTGGGCGGGTGGTAGGCCGACCAGTGGTGCGTCGATCGAGCGCGCGTTCGAGTCATCCGAGGGGTCGGGGGTATCCGCGAGGTCGAGCAACAGGTCGAAGGGCGCCTCGGAGTTGGTGTCTTTCATGAGGCCGATGAGCAGGTAGTGAGCCGGATCCCATCGCGGGGGCGGCGCACCGAGGAGGTCGCGCGCCAGGTAGCGGTGCGCGGGGAACACCGGGTAGCCGCCGTCGTGAGCGCCGAAATGGCGTAGGAACTCGACGTAGTTCACCGGAAGCGGCTTCGGGCTGCGTGTGTCCAGTGCCCGGAGGTCGGCAGGCGCGGCTCCACGCAGCGTGGCTCGCCAGCCGGGGCGATGCTCTTCGACGAACGACAGGAGCTGCGGCCAGTCGATCCGGGCGTGCTCGTGCCTGGTCACATCATCGACCTCCTTTCATACGTGGGATCAGATACTCGCCGGCGCAATCGTCGCATAGAGTGCACCGGATCGGTGGGAATAACGAGCATTCTTCACCTGGATTTGGTAGAATTTCACTATGCACCCTTCCCCGCTCCTGACTGAGATCGCCGCCGATCTCAGGGGTGTGGTGGGGGTTGATCTCGCGGGTCTCAGCGACTCGGAATTGCTCGAAGGGCAGGCGGCTCTCGAAGCCGTCAAGCGGGTGATCGATGCGGCCGCGGTGCGCTTCGCCGGCGAGGTGGGCGCTCGCTCGCGCAGCGAGTTGGGCGACGAGGGGCTCAGCCGGTCACAGAACTTCACGCACCCGGCCAAGCTCGTGTCGGCGGTGGCAGGAGTGTCGGCCCGCGAGGCACGTAACCGACTAGAACTCGGCGCACGCCTCCGCGGAGCGGTGCAGCTCGGCGGTGGGGTCGGGCCCGAACCGTTTCCCGTGGTGTCGGCTGCACTCGAGAACGGTGTTCTCGCCGTCGAGGCGGCGGCCATCATCGTTCGTCATTGCGCGGTCCTCGCTGAACGAGGGCTCCCGGCCGACACTGTGGGCGGTGCGGAGCAGACACTCGTCGACGAGAGCGTGCAACGGGGCCTGACGCCTGACCAGACGTCGAAGCTCGCGATCCATCTGCGTGAGCTTCTCGATCCGGATGGCGCCGAACCCCGCGACGAGTTGCATCAGCAACAGCGGTCGCTCACGTTCTTCACGTCAGCCGACGGAATGGTGCGCGGCCGGTTCGCGCTCACTCCGGAGCAGGGTGGGCTCTGGCTCAGCAGCATCGAAGCGATGCAGAGCCCTCGCATCGCCGGCCCCAGGTTCGTCAGCGAAGACGAATTCGTCGCCGGCACGGTCGCGGCCGATCCTCGCACGACGCCGCAGAACAACGTCGACACCATCACCGAACTCATCGCCCGAGCGGCCGGTGCGCCCGACATGCCGCGCCTCGGAGGCTCGACCACGACCGTCAACGTGCACGTGGCCCTGAGCGACCTCGAGGCCGGCCGCGGCGTCGGCTGGATCGACGGGCTCGACGAACCGGTGCCCGCCTCCACCATCGCTCAGCTGCGTTGCCACTCCCCCTTCGTCACGACGCTCTTCGGTGACAGAGGTGAGGTGCTCCACCACGGCAAGAAGCAGCGCCTGTTCAGCGCCGCCCAGAACCGTGCGCTCGCCGCCCGCGACGGCGGCTGCGTCTGGCCCGAGTGCGAACGACCACCCTCGTGGTGCGAAACCCACCACGCCGACGAGTGGGTCTCCGACGATCATCCGCCGGGGCGTACCGACATCGACAACGGGGTTCTGCTCTGTCACTTCCATCACAGTCACCTGCACAAGTCGGCGTGGAAGCTGATCATGCGAGGTGGGGTTCCTCACGTGGTTCCGCCGGCGTGGATCGATGTCGAGCAGACACCGATCCCGACCACCCGCCGCAGAACCGACCTGGGTGCGAGGCACCGGTCTGCCGCGTGAAGCGCCGCGCCTGGCCTCGGGCGGCGATGGGGGCTACAGTCCACGCAAGACGATCCACGCAAGACCGACCCACGCAAGACCGATCAACGCCTGCCGAACCGACGCGAGCGGAGTGCCCCGATGGCCTTCACCGAAGTGATTCCCTACCTCTATTACGCCGACGCGGATGCCGCACTCGACTGGCTCGAGCGCGTGCTCGGGTTCGGTCCCTCGACCCGATGGCGCCTGGGCGGCCCCAGCACACGGGAGGCCGACATCCGGGTGGGTGATGCGCGGGTGTCGATCTCGGGGCGAGCGCCCGCAGGGGCCGGTGGCGAGGGTGCAGTCGGCGAGGGTGCCGGTGCACTGATCATCGTGCATGTCGACGATGTGCAGGCCTTCTACGAACGGGTGCGGAGTGTCGAACCTGGCGCCGCACCCGATGCTCCGGTGACCCAGCCGTATGGGCCGACGATGTTCACGGTGGTGGATCCGTGGGGCTACCGCTGGAACTTCTGGCAGGGCGAGGCCGACCCACCACAGCCGAACGCCTCGTGACACAGCGTGAGCCCGGTGGCAGGATCGTGACATGAGCGGACGACTGCTCGCCGTGAACGACATCGACCTCTGGGTCGAGGAGTTCGGGCGCGCCGACGACCCGGGGCTCGTGCTGGTGCCCGGCGGTGCCTCTGCTTCCGACTGGTGGGACGACGAGTTCTGCGAAGCCCTCGCCGACGGCGGCTACCGGGTCGTGCGCTTCGACCTGCGCGACACCGGCCAGTCGACCACACGGCCACTCGGCGAGGCCGGCTACACGGGTGACGACCTTGTCGACGACCTCGCCGCACTGATCGTCGAGCTGAAGCTCGCGCCCGCCCACGTGGTGGGGTTGTCGCTCGGTGGCGCGCTCACCCAGCGGCTCGCGGTCGCGCGGCCCGAGCTGGTGGCATCCGTGACGCTGATGTCGACGAGTCCGGGCGGGGCCGATGCGCCGGATGGGGATGACGGGCCGGATGGCGATGACGGGCCGGAGCTGGCGGAGTCCACCGCACAACCCGACCTCTCCGACCGGGAAGCCGTCTTCCGCTCGATGCTCGCCGAGGAGCGACTCTTCGCCGGCACCTTCCCGGTCGACGAAAACCGCATCCGGCGCATCAGCAACCGCATCTTCGATCGGGCGATCGACCTCGCCGCCGGCGCGAATCAGTGGGGTGTGCCCCCGGCGAGCGGCACCCGTGCACAGCTGGCCGACATCACGGCGCCGACGCTCGTGGTGCACGGCACCGCCGATCCGCTGTTCCCGATCGAGCACGGCGAAGCGCTCGCGCGTGAGATTCCGGATGCGCGGCTGCTGCGGGTGCCGGGCCTCGGCCACCAGTTCCCACCGCCCGAGACCTGGGAGCTGATCGTCCCCGCCATCCTCGAGCACGCTGACCGGGCACGCTGACCGGGCACGCTGAGCCGAACGTCCTGAGCCGCTGAACCTGCCGGTGGCAGACCTGCCCGTGGACGACCTCGCCGGTACGCGTTCAGCCCAGCGGGTCACGCCTCGTGCTGATGAGCGACACCAGGCCATACCCGAAGACGGCGCCGCCGACCCAGGTGAACGCGTGCAGCCAGGATGGGCCGCCGTTGAGGTCCCAGACGAGACCCCCGACGCCGAACACGACGCCGACGATCATGAACGTGACGGCGATGCTCCGTGCTGCGCTCCGCGGTGTGGCACCCAACGGTGTGGGCTGATTCGTCTGGTTGCTCACGGTCATCTCCCCCTGATGTCGGCACCCGAGCCGGGCACGCGAGACATTAAACACCAATCGGGAGATACGGGAATAAGACGGCCCCTGCGGCGTTGAACTTGAGCGTAAGGCACTCAAGTTTCAAACCAGGAGGTTTCGTGCCCGAGAACTTCAACCCCACCGAGGGATCCAACGATGCCGGCAGCAACTCGTTCGACGAGTTCCTCGCCCGCTACCTCGAGGGCGAACAGCGTGCGGCGCGAGCCGGCCGCTCCATCGACCTCAGCAAACTGATCAGCCGCCGCACCCAGGAGCTCCTCGCTCAGGCCGGCAGCTTCGCCGTCGAGCACGGTCACTCCGAGCTCGACGCACTCCACATCCTGCGCACCATCGCGCCCGTCGCGCCGGCTTCCGACGCGATCCGCGGTGTCGGCGCCGACCCCCGCGCCATCGCGGAGGCCGCCGAACTGCGCCTCCCCCAGGCGTCGACCGACCGCGTCGTCGCGCCCGCGCTGACCCAGTCGGCCCAGCGCGCGCTCATGCACGCCTACCAGGTGGCCCGCGCATCCGGATCGACCTACATCGACCCCGAGCACCTCTTCTTCGCGCTCGTGATCAACCAGGACAGCCCCGCCGGTCAGGTGCTCGCTCAGGCGGGCGTCACCCCCGAGGCTCTGCAGGAAGGCATGCGCCAGAACGTGAACACCGGCTCCAACGGAGCGGCGACCGCCGACGACCCGACCCTCCAGGGCCAGGGCCAGGACGACGAGTCCGACACCCCCACGCTCGACAAGTTCGGCACCGACCTGACCGCGCTCGCCCGCGACGGCAAGCTCGACCCGGTGATCGGCCGTCTCGACGAGATCGAGCAGACCATCGAGATCCTCTCCCGCCGCACCAAGAACAACCCCGTTCTGGTCGGTGAGGCCGGCGTCGGCAAGACCGCGATCGTCGACGGCATCGCCCAGGCGATCGTCGACGGCGGCGTGCCCGAGCAGCTGCGCGAGAAGCGCATCATCTCGCTCGACCTGCCTGCCATGCTCGCCGGAACCCGCTACCGCGGCGACTTCGAAGAGCGCCTGACGAACGTGATGGACGAGATCTCGGCCCACAAGGACGAGGTGATCGTCTTCATCGACGAGATCCACACCGTGGTCGGCGCCGGAGGCTCCGGCGAGGGCGGCATGGATGCCGGAAACATCCTGAAGCCCCGCCTGGCTCGCGGCGACCTGCACCTCGTGGGCGCCACGACGCTCAAGGAATACCGCGGCATCGAGAAGGACCCGGCGCTCGAGCGTCGCTTCTCGCCCGTGACCGTCGGCGAGCCGTCGAACTCCGACTCCGTGCTCATCCTGCAGGGCCTCCGCCCCGCCTACGAAGAGCACCACGGCGTGACCTACACCGACGAGGCCCTCTCGGCCGCCGTCGAGCTGTCGGCCCGTTACGTGAGCGACCGGTTCCTGCCCGACAAGGCGATCGACCTGATCGACCAGGCGGGTGCGCGACTGCGCCTCTCGCTCGGCAAGAAGGTCGAAGCCGTCGACACGGCCGCCCTCGTCGCCGACCTGGCCTCGCTCGAAGCCTCGAAGAACGCTGCGGTCTCGGCCGAGCACTACGAAGAGGCGTCGCGCATCCGCGACGAGATCGAAGACATCCAGCACCAGCTGGCTGAGGCGACATCCGCCTCTCGCCGCGCTGCGGCCGGCGCTGCCGGTTCAGGTGCGGATGCCGCGACCGTGGTCGATGAGAAAGAGATCGCCGCCGTCATCTCGCGTGCCACCGGCATCCCGGCCGGTCGCCTCGGCGACGTCGACCGTTCCCGCCTGGCGGTGCTCGAGCAAGAACTGCACGATCGCGTGATCGGGCAGGACGACGCCGTGACGGTGGTCGCCCAGGCCGTGCGCCGCAACCGCACCGGAATGGGTGACGGCAACCGGCCGATCGGCTCGTTCCTCTTCCTCGGCCCGACCGGTGTCGGCAAGACCGAGCTCGCCAAGACCCTGGCGTCGTCGCTCTTCGGCGACGAGAAGGCCATGCTGCGCTTCGACATGTCGGAGTTCGGCGAGCGCCACACGGTGTCGCGGCTGGTCGGTGCCCCTCCCGGATACGTCGGTTACGACGAGGCCGGCCAGCTGACCGAGCGCGTGCGCCGCAACCCCTACTCGGTGGTGCTGTTCGACGAGATCGAGAAGGCTCACCCCGACGTGTTCAACCTGCTTCTGCAGGTGCTCGACGACGGGCGGCTGACCGACGGTCAGGGTCGCACGGTCGACTTCCGCAACACGGTGGTCATCATGACCTCCAACATCGGATCGGAGTTCCTGGCCTCGCGGTCGGGCGCCCTCGGATTCGTGGCGGCGTCGACCGACGGCTCCTCGAACGGCTTCGGTTCGGAGAAGGCTCTGCGCGACCGCGTGATGGGCAAGCTCCGTGAGGCCATGCGGCCCGAGTTCCTCAACCGCATCGACGAGATCGTGCTGTTCCGCAAGCTCGAGAAGGCGCAGCTGCGCCAGATCGTGTCGCTGATGCTCGGCTCCACCCGGGCGCGGCTGGCTCTGCGCGACATCGCCGTGACGGTGACGGATGCCGCCACCGACTGGATCGCCGACAACGGCTACGAGCCCGAATACGGTGCTCGCCCGCTGCGCCGCGTGATCCAGCGCAACGTCGACGACAAGGTCGCCGACCTGCTGGTGTCGGGAGCGCTCGCCGACGGCGGATCGGTCACGATCGACAGCCGCGACGGGCAGTTGACGGTGAGCGCCGACGGCGGTGCTGCTGGTGCTGCTGAAGCCGACGCCGACGCACAAGCTGACGACTACTTCGCCCAGGCGGCGTAGTCGGTCGAAGGATCACCCCTCCTGGTGAACCCGAGGGGGTCGGGCACATGATGTGCTCGGCCCCCTTTTCTTGTGCCTGGTTCACCGGGGTGCACCGGTGTTCGCCGGAGCACCGTCAGCGAGCGGTGAGGGCCCGTCCGGCATCCGGCGACAAGCGGATGGCGGCCACCAGAGGCACGAGCGTCAGCACGGCCACGAACGCGAACGCCACCTGGTAGGGCACGAGACCGCTCCCCACCGCGAAGCCGACCGCGAGCGCCATGCCCCCGACCGCCACGCCGAATCCGGCCGCCAACTGCTGCAGCGTCGAGTTGAGCGCTGTGGCGTCGGTCATCGACGACGGCCCGATGTCGGCATAGGCGATGGTGGCGTAGACCGTGAACCCGGTCGAGCGCGCCGCGCCGCTCAGCACGAGCAGCGGGATGAGCACGGCCAGCGAGACGTCGGCGGTGAGGAACGCCATGGCGATCATGCACGCCATTCCCACCACGTTCGCCGTGACGAGCACGCGCCGGAACCCGAACCGCCGCAGCAGCCCGGTGGTGGCCGGCTTGATCGCGAGATTGCCCACGAAGAGCCAGAGCAGCACGGCGCCGGCATCCACCGCCGTCCAGCCGAACGCGTTCTGAAAGAGCAGGGGCAGCAGGAACGGGATGGCACTGACCGCCGCCCGGTAGACCGCTCCGCTCGAGCCCGCGATGCGGAACGACTCGTAGCGGAACGCCCGCAGCTGCACGAGCGGATGACTCACCCGCAGCAGGTGCCGCACCGCCACCGCGAGCACCGCAAGCCCGATCGCGGTCGCGACCGCGAAGCCGAGCACCTGGATGCCCGATTCGCTCACGAGCGTCGAGCCGTAGACGAGCGAGCCGAGGGCGATCACCACGAGCACGAGGCCGGTGACGTCGAGCTTGGGCACCGGCATCCGGTCGGTCGACGGCACGATGCGCAGGGCGACCACGAAGGCCAGGATGCCGAGGGGCACGTTGATGAGGAAGATCCAGTGCCACGAGGCGTAGGTGGTGAGCAGGCCCCCGACGAACGGGGCGATGATCGGGGCGACGAGACCGGGCCAGGCGAGGATGGCGATGGTGCGGATGAGGTCGTTCTTGGGCGTCATGCGCAGCACTGCCGCGTGCCCGACCGGCACCATCAGGGCGGCGCCGATGCCCTGTAGCGCGCGGGCGGCGACGAGCACCGGCAGGGTCGGGCTGAGGGCGCAGAGCAGCGAGGCGACGGTGAAGATCGCGATCGCGAGCGCGAAGATGCGGCGCATGCCGAAGCGCTGGCTGAGCCATCCGGAGGCCGGGATGAACACCGCGACCGTGAGCAGGAACGCGGTGACGGCCACCCCCACCGAGGCCGCGTCGACCCCGAGGTCGGCGCCGATGGCCGGGGCGGCGGTGACGACGATGGTGCCGTCGAGGTTCTCCATGAAGAAGCAGCCCGCGACGAGGAACGCGAGGGCGCGCTGTCGTCGAGGGTCCACGTCGCGAGCCTAGGGCCTGCGGCTCGCGCCGGGCGAACGCATGGCGAGGTACGCGCCGTCGGGCACGCCGTCGGGCACGCCGTTTTGCCTGGCGGCGGCGCGGGCGCAGACTGGTGGCATGGTCGGGCGAGTGCGACGCGGGTTCTTCTGGGTGCTGAAGAACACCCTGAACCGCGGGGCGTTGCGACTGGCTCGTCGCGGTGTCGGGCCGTTCTATCTGCTGCGGCACACCGGCCGCAGATCAGGGCGGGAGTTCGAGGTGCCGCTCATTCTCGCGCCGGTCGCCGACGGCCTGGTAGCCGAGCTGACCTATGGCGAGAACGTGAACTGGTATCGCAACGTGGTGGCGTCGGGGTCGGGCACCGTGCTGCGCGGGCGGCGCAAGTGGCGGGTAGTGGCGGTGGAGCCGATGAGCGCGGAGGCGGGCCTCGCGGCGTTCGGCGGTGCCCCTGCGGTGGTGCTGCGGTTGTTGGGCAAGCGGGAGTTCCGGTTGCTGCGCACGGCGAGCGACGGCGCATGAGGCGGGAGGATGTTGCGCCGGTCACGGCGGGGGCGCATGCGCCGGTGACGGTGCCGGTCACACTACCTCTGCCGCTGCCGGGCGGCGCGGTGCTGCGGCTCGCGGCGGCCGACGACGTGCAGCGGCTCGTCGATGCCTATCGCCGCAACCGCAAGCATCTCGCGCCGTGGGAGCCGGCGCGCTCCGAGTCGTTCTTCACGAACGACGACCAGGCCCGCCTGCTCGACGACCTGCTGGCGCGGCACGCTCTGGGCGAGGCGGTGCCGCTCGTGGTCGTGCACGACGACGAGATCGTCGGCCGATTCACCGTGAGCGGCATCGTGCGGGGTCCTTTTCTGAACGGCCAGCTCGGCTACTGGATCGCCCACGACCACACCGGTCAGGGTCTCGCGACGACCGCGGTCGACCGCATCAGCGAGCTCTGCGGCCCCCGCGGACTGGGGCTGCACCGGCTGCAGGCGGCCACCCTGCTGCACAATGCCGCCTCACAGACCGTGCTGCGCCGCGCGGGCTTCGAGCAGATCGGAATGGCGCCGCGCTACCTGAACATCGCGGGTGTCTGGCAGGATCACCTGCTCTTCCAGCGCATCCTGGAGTGAGGGCCACCTCGTCAGCGGGCAGCCGGTCAGCGGGGCACCGAGCCGAGGCCCGATTGCCAGTCGATCCGGTAGTCGAAGAGCCACGCGGGGGTCTGCGACGAACGGGCGCTGCCTGGTCGCGGCGGGGTGGAGCCCTCCTCCCGCAGTGCTCGGCGCGAACGGGCGAACATCGTGCGCAGAAAGGCGTCACGCACCACGCGACCGACCGGGCCTGGGGCCTTGCCGCTGCCGGCACGCTTGCCGCGCGCCACCACGCGGGCGACCCGGCGCCGACGCAGCGACTCATAGGCGTCGAAGGCCTGCTCGATCGTCGCCGAGTCGCGCAGGGCGAGCGCCAGCACGACCGCGTCCTCGAGCGCCATCGACGCTCCCTGTCCCGACGACGGGGACGCCGCGTGGGCCGCATCGCCGATGATGATCATGCCGGCCCGGTGCCAGACCGGCACCGACGGGAAGTCATGGGTGGCCCACGGCGCGAACAGCTCGGGCGAGGCCTGGATGATCGCTGCGGCCGGGGTGTCGTCGGCGGCGACCAGGTCGAGCAGCGTCGTGCGCCACGCCTCACCGTCGATCGCGGCGAGTGAGCCGCGCGCGGGCTCGTCGCGCATCGGCGGGTTCGCGAACCACCAGATCGTGCCGTCGGGAGCGGGCAGGTAGGAGAAGAAGGTCGAGCGGCCGAAGATCATCTGCATCGTGCCCGGCTCCGCATCGACCGCCACTCCCGTGGCGTAGCCACCCGCGTTGAGCACGCCCAGATAGCGGGCCTTCGGGGCGCCGGCGTCGATGAGCGACCGCACGCGGGAGTGCAGCCCGTCGGCGCCGATGAGCAGGTCGCCCGTCGCCGTGTCGCCGCCGGCGAAGTGGGCCGTGACGGGCCCCGCCTGCCCGGCCTGGTCGACCCTCTCCAACCGGTGCCCGTACTGGATCGGGATGCCCCGCTGCTCGACCGCCCGGCGGAGCGCCGCGTAGAGCTCCGAGCGGGTGATCGTGCGGGTCACCGTGCCGTCGTCGAGCACCGGCCCGAGCGGAAAGCGGGTCAGCGGCTCGCCGTCGCCGAGCGCGAGCTGCATGAACGGCGTGTCGACGCCGGGCAGCGAACGGATGTCGACACCGAGCAGGTCGAGCATGCTCACGCCGTTGACCGCGACCGTGATGAACGCTCCAACGCCGTCGGAATGACTCTCGCGCGCCTCGTGCACCTCGCAGTCGATGCCGGCCTGATGCAGAGCCAGCGCGGTCGCGGTGCCGGCGATGCCGCCGCCGATGATGAGTGCCTTCACAGTGCGTCCTCTCGAGTCGATAGTCGATCGTCATCCGGATAGTTATATTATGACTATTCATACCCGGTCGCCAACTGGAAAGCAATCTATGATCGAACCATGCCTGCCGCAGCGGCCCGACGGTCCCCCCTCGCCCTCGTGGTGCTGACGCTGCTGGCCGAGCGCCCGATGCACCCCTACGGCATGCTGCAGACGATGAAGCAGCGTCAGAAGACGTCGATCGTCAACATCAACCAGCGCAACAGCCTCTACCAGGTCATCGACCGTCTCGTGCGCGACGGCCTGGCCGCGGTCGACACCACCGAGCGCGCCGAGAACCGCCCGGAACGCACGCTCTACCGCATCACCGACGAGGGTCGCGCAGCAGCGGAGCAGTGGGTGGAGCAGCTGCTCGCCTCGGCGAAACCCGAGTACCCGTCGTTCCCGGTGGCGCTCTCGCTCGCCATGATCGTCTCGCCCTCGCGCGTGGTCGAGGCGCTCAAGGCGCGCCTGACCGCCCTCGCCGACCAGCGCGCCGAGACCCGGGCATCACTGGCCGACGCCGACGCGATGACACTCCCCCGCCTGTTCGTGCTCGACGACGAATACCGCGACGCGATGCTCGACGCCGAGATGGCGTGGATGTCGGCTCTCGTCACCCGCCTGCAGAGCGGCGAGCTGACCTGGTCGGAGGAGTGGATCGCCGGCGTGGCCGCCCGATTCGCGCAGCCGGAGGCCCCGGAGACAGCCACGCCGCCGCATCAGCCCCGTTAGTAGCCCGGTCAGTATCCCCGGTAGTAGCCCGCGTCGATGTCGGCGAGCAGACCCTGGTGAGTCGGGGTCCAGCCGAGGAGCTCTTGCGTCAGAGCACTCGAGGCCGGCATGTCGAGGGCGAAGAACGCGCCGATCCAGCCGAAGTGCCCCGCGGCGTCATCCGGAGCGACCGAGACCGCCGGCACCCCGATCGCCCGGCCCAGCGCCTCGGCGATGTGCCGGGCCGGAATGCCCTCCTCGCCCACGCCGTGCACGACGGAGCCCGCCGGAGCCTTCTCGAGGGCCAGGCGCACCAGGGTCGCGACATCCTGAACATGAACAGCCGGCCAGCGATTCGAGCCGTCGCCGACATAGCCCGACTCGCCCGTGGTGCGCGCGACACCCGCCAGAGTCGAGACGAAGCCGTGATCACCCTCGCCGTGCACCGTGGGCGAGAACCGCAGGCTGACCGAGCGCACGCCGCGGTCGGCGAACGAGAGCGCGAGGTGCTCAGCGCCGCCGCGCATCGCCTCGGGGCCCACCATCGGGGTGGCGTCGCGCTCGGTCACCACGCGCCCGGGAGCGAGCCCGGCCACGCCCGCCGCGAACAGCAGCGCGCGGTCGGTGCCGGCCAGCACGTCGCCGAAGGTCTCGATGACGGCGCGCTCGGTGCGGCCGGCTCCCGCCATGTCGGAGAAGTCGTGCTTGAAACCGAGGTGCACGACCGCGTCAGCGCCCTCGGCGCCGGCGCGCAGCACGTCGAGATCGTCGAGACCGCCGCGCAGAACGTCGACTCCGGATGCCGCCACTGCGGCCGCAGCCCCGTCGGAGCGGGCGAGCCCGACGACCTGGTGGCCGGCGGCGATGAGTTCGGGAACGACGGCCGAGCCGATCCAGCCGGATGCTCCGGTGACGAATACGCGCATGAGTGCGCCTCCTTCGGGTCCGGCGTGTCCGCCGGGCATTGATGTCAGTTTCTGTCATCAGGCTAGCACGCCATGTCAGGTTCTGTCATCACTAGACTGGTCGCATGATGACACGCTGGCTTCCGGATGCGCGTGGTCGCCTGACCGTCGCCGCGATCGCCCTCTACGGCGAGCGGGGCTTCGAGCAGACGACGGTGGCCGAGATCGCCGAGCGCGCGGGGGTGACGGAGCGCACCTTCTATCGGCACTTCTCCGACAAGCGCGAGGTGCTGTTCGGGGGTTCGGGCGACCTGCAGGCGACCGTGATCGGAGCCATCGAGGCGGCCCCGCCGGGCCGCGCGCCGATCGACGTGATGGGCGACGCGATGGCGAGCGCGGCCGCGCTGATGCAGCCGGGCCGCGACCACTCGCGCGGGCGGGCGGCGGTGATCGAGGCGAATCCGAGCCTGCAGGAGCGAGAGCTGCTGAAGCTCGCGACGCTGAGTGCGGCCAGTGCCGAGGCGCTGCGCCGACGAGGGGTGCCGACGCTGGCGGCGGCCGTCGCCGCCGAGGCGGGGGTGACGGTGTTCAAGCTCGGCTTCGAGCGGTGGATCGCCGACAGCGCTGCAGGCACTGCGGGCGATGCTGCGGGCGACACCCTGGGCGACACTGCGGGTGCTGCGCCCGAGAGTGGCGATGCGCCCGACTTCGCCCGGTGCATCCGCGAGGCCCTCGACGAGTTGAAGGCGCTGACGAACCCGTCGCGCTGACCGACCCAGCCCCGGATCGACCCAGCCCCTGATCATCCCGGGGCCTGCGCTCACCGGGTGCGCGGGCGTACCCTCGAACCGAGGGAGCCGCACACCCGTGCCGGCACCACCGAGGAGGCTTTTTCGATGAATGCCGCTTTCACCGATGCGACGCCGCCCGAACCGCTCGACGACGAGGTCGACGTGCCGCCGGACGCCGTGAAGGTCACCGACTACGAACCCGACGACCCCGATCGCGAGGCGATCATCGACGAGCTTCCGGTGACGACCGTCACGACCGACCGCGGCGACCTGCTCGAGGCTCGCGACGACGACCGCGCGCTCGACGACTTCGACGACCCCGACGCGCCCTGAGGTCGGCGACCGGCCAATGCGGTCTGCGTCGATCAGAGGCCGGTCAGAAACCGGTGCCAATCCGGTCCGAAGGCGGTTTGAAACCGGTCAGAACTCGTCGGCGTGCTGCTCGCGGCGCGGGGTGCGATCGGCCTCGTCGCGCCACACGCAGCGGGCGGCGACGTAGCCGCCCACGACCGCGGCGATGAGCGTGATGCTCGTCGAGAGCAGCCACGCCTGCCATGACCCGAGCAGACCGCTCGCCGCGATGCCGAAGACGAAGGTGCCGATGGTCACCCGCAGCATGACGGCGTAACCCCGGCCCCGAGCGGTGAAGCGCCGCGACTCGACCTCGACCCAGGCCAGCAGCCCGAAACCGGTCACGAGCACCGCTTCGAGAAGCGCGATGACGAGCCCCGCGGCGATCGCCGACCCGATCGGCGAGGTGCCGATCGGTGCGTTCGCGCTTGGCGAGGTGCCACTCGACGACACGAGGATGAACGCCTGCGACGCGAAGAACGCGGCCACCCCCGCCGCCGCTCCCGATTCGATGGCGAACCAGCGGCGACCACGTCTCGCTGGTGCGGCGGCATCCGTCGGCGCCGGGATGTCGGCGGACGACTGCACGCCTGTCGTGCCCTCGGAAGCACCTGTCCGCAAGGAGACATCCGAATCGGTCAGCCGCACGGAGAACGCGTCAGCACCGGTGGGCGAGATGGCGGGCACGAGGCCGCTCTCCGCTCCGAGGGGCACAGCGGCGTTCGATCCGCGCGGTTTCGATGTCGCGGCATCATCTGCACGCATCGTTCACCTCCATGAAGGCTCCGACCCCACGCTGGGCCGGCCCGCAGTTGTCAACACTAGCCCCGTCGTTGCACGCCCGGCGCACCCCGCGCCCGTGTCTGCGGGGATGCGGTCTTGACATGCAAGCGAGAGCTTGCCTATTGTTTCGGGCATGGGCGACGTGTTCAAGGCGCTGGCCGATGAGACGCGGCGCATCATCCTCGACGAGCTGGTCGAGCGTGACGAGCAGACACTGTTCGAGATCTGCACGAGGCTCATCTCGAAACACGGTCTCACCTCGTCGCGCCAAGCCGTGTCGCAGCACCTCGACATCCTCGAAGACGCGGGGCTCGTTCGGGTGCAGCGGCGCGGGCGCTACAAGCTGCACTTCGTCGACACCGCGCCGCTCGCACAGATCGCGAGGCGGTGGCCGGCCCCGGCTCCCCCGTCGCCCACACCTCCGCCCGCCCTGCCCATACCAGCCCTGCCACCGCCAGCCCTGCCACCGAAGGAGAAATAACGATGAAGATCCAGCTCACGAGCGTTCTGGTCGACGACCAGGCCAAGGCGCTCGAGTTCTACACCGCCGCGCTCGGGTTCACGCTGCAACAGGATGTTCCGCTCGGCGAGCACCGCTGGCTGACCGTCTCGGGTGACAGCGGGGAGTTTCCGCAGATCGTGCTCGAGCCCGACGAGCATCCGGCCGCGAAGGCGTTCAAGGCGGCGCTCGTGGCCGACGGCATCCCCTACACCGTGTTCGCCGTCGACGACGTGGCCGCCGAGTTCGAGCGGCTCTCGAACCTCGGCGTGGTGTTCACGCAGCCGCCCGTGCCGATGGGCCCGGTGATCACCGCCGTCTTCGACGACACGTGCGGCAACCTGATCCAGATCGCCCAGATGGTCGACTGATCCGGCAGCCGGGTCGTCGTTTCTCAGTCGACGTCGAGGCGGATGCGCCCGCCCGAGATGCCCTTGTCGCCGTCGGGAGAAGGCGCCGGAGCGACCAGTCGCTGCTCGGCGTCGAGGGTGTCGCGAGCGAGGGCGGCGTGCGGGTTGAACACCTCGTCATAGGCCGCGGTCATGAGCCCGGCGCCCGGTGCGCTCGCACCACGCAGTTCCGGATGCCGTCGCACGTGCGCCCCGAGCGCGAAGAGCACCACGACCACACCGAGAAGTGCCGCGACCACCGCCGCGGCCATCAGCATGCCGCCCATGCCCTCGATGCTACCCGCGCCTCGGGCGTAACATTCGGCACCGGCCCGCCGCGATCGCGTAACGTCGACCGGGCAACCCACCGGGCGCCTTGGCGGAGTGGTTACGCAGCGGTCTGCAAAACCGTTTACACGGGTTCGAGTCCCGTAGGTGCCTCGACAGTCGTCCGACCCACTCGACCGACCCGCTTCACCTCTCACCCCCTTCCGACACAGGGCGCTTCCGCGGCACAGCCCGCTTCGCTACCCTGGAGGGGCAGTCGATCGAGGAGGACGACATGCCGCGAGGTTTCGCAGCCGACACGGTGGAGGACTACCTCCGCGCCGTGCCCGACGACCAGCGCGAGGCGCTGACCGAGGTACGGGCCGCCCTGCTCGCTGCCATCCCCGACGCCCGCGAGGTGATCTCCTACCAGATCCCCGTGTTTCAATACGGAAAACGCGGTTTGGTCGGGCTTTCCGCCGCGCAGACCCACTGCAGCCTGCACCTGATGAGCCCGCCGCTCGCGAAGGCGTTCGCGGCATCCGGAGAGCTGACCGAGGGAACGCTCTCGGGCGCGACCCTGCAGTTCCCGAACGATGCGCCCCTCAGCGAGGAGACGGTGCGCCTCGTGGTCGAGCGGCGCATCGCCGAGGTCGACGCGCGGCGCTAGCCGAGAAGCCCCGCGCTAGCCGGGAAGCCCCGCGCTAGCTGACGAGGCTCGGCTTTCGCAGCAGCGCGTAGGTGTACTGCAGGTTGGCGACGGCGTGCAGCACGACGCCGGCCCCCACCACCACGAGGGCGATCATCGAGGCCACCGGATGCCCCGGCCAGAACGATTCCACGAGCAGCAGCAGCGGGAACCCCACCATGAGCAGAACGGTGCGGAACCGCCCGAGCCAGCGCACCTTCACGATGCCGGGCTTGCGCACCAGGATGGTGATGCCGAGGAGCAGGTCGCTGAGCAGCAGCACGAGGGCCATCCACAGTGGCACCAGGCCCGCCACCACGAGGGTGGCGCACACCACGAACTGGCTCACCCGGTCGGCGATGGGGTCGAGCTTCTTGCCGAGATCGGTCTGCTGATCGAACCGGCGGGCGATGAAGCCGTCGGCCCAGTCGGTGATGCCGAGCACGATCAGGGTGATCAACGCCAGCAGCGGACTCCGGGCGACCAGCAGCACGACCACGAACAGCGGGGTCAGGATGAGGAGTCGCCCGAACGAGATGGCGTTGGGCACGTTCACGCGTCGGGCAGGGCCTCGGTGGTGATGATCTGGCCCGTCCAGCCCTCTTGGGCGGCGATCACTTCGGTGAGTTCGGCGTTGATGTAGAGGGTGCCGCCGTCGGGCCCGGCGGAGTGGAAGTAGGAGTCGTTGAAAACCGAGTCGCTCAACACCACCTTCACGTTCGGATACGTCTGCACGATGCGTGCGATGGCGCGTTCGGGGTCGGACACGTCTCCTCCTTTCGATAGCCTGTGACTAGCTTACTTCCAGGGGGTATTCATCTATGGAGTTCACGACCGAGCCCGTCGGCGACGACACCGTGATCGTGCGGGGTGATGGCCGGCTGAACATGGTGTCGGGCCCGGTGCTGCGCGAGACGGTCACGAAGTGCATCGCCACCGGCCGGCCGCGGGTGGTGGTCGACATGAGCCGCATCCAGTTCATGGACTCGTCAGGGCTCGGCGCGCTGATCAGCTGCCTGAAGTCGGCCCGCGAGGCGTCGGGCGAGCTGCGCATCGTCGCTCCGTCGAGCCAGGTGAGCATGGTGCTGAAGCTGTCGAAGGTCGACTCGATCCTCGCGCCCTACGACACGGTCGAGGCGGCATCCGGAGCCGAGCAGTGACCGAGGAGCGCAAGAGCCTGGTCTTCAGTTCACCGCCCGACGACGTCGACGCGGTGCACGAATTCCTCGAGACCGTGTGGGCGCAGAACCCCGGGGTGAGCGAGTTCGAGCGCATGGCGTTCGAGACGGCGTTGATCGAGTTGGCGTCGAACGTGATCCAGCACGCGGCCGGGGTCACCGGCGTGACCTGCGTGCTCTCGGTGACCGCCGATGAGAACGGTCTGGCCGCCACCCTGGCCGACACGGCAGACGAGGGCGGCATCGTGCTGCTCGACCGCGAGATGCCCGACGAGCTCTCGGAATCGGGGCGGGGCATCGCGCTGATTCAGGCACTGGTCGACGAGCTCAACTACGAGCGGGTCGACGAGCGCAACGTGTGGACGATCACGCGCGCTCGCGAGGAGCCCGGCGAGGGCTGACGCGGGCGAGCGTCATGCGGGCCGGATGCGGAGCATCCGTGCCGGTCTAGCGGCCTGCGGTCGGACGGTCAGGCGGACAGTGACCGGCGCTCCACGACCACGAAGGTGATGTCGTCGGCGGCCCGGGTCGCGCCGGCGATCTCGACGACCCTCGCCACGGCGTCGACGGGCGCCGGGGCCTCGCGCACGATGGCGGCGATGAGTCCGAGCGACTCGAGCGTGCCGTCGAAGAGGTCGAGCAGTCCGTCGGTGAAGGTGGCGAGACGATCGCCCGGCTCGAGCACCACCGAGCCGCGCGACCAGCGGCCGTCGGCGACGATGCCGATGGGCAGGCCTGTGGCCTCGAGGCGCAGCACCGTGCCGTCACGGCGCACCACGACAGTGAGGCCGTGGCCGGCATCCGCGTAGTCCACCCGCCCCGAGGCGGTGTCGACCGCGGCATGGAAGAGGGTGGCGAAGCTGCCGAGGCCGCCGAGGTCGAGGGCCAGCTGCGCGTTGACCTCGTCGATGGCTTCGGCGACGTCGTCTCCGGCGCGCGACTGGAACGCGGTGCGCACCGCCGCTGCGATGATGGCGCCGGCCGCACCCTTGCCCATCACGTCGGCAAGGGTGAGCACGATGGTCGAATCGGTGCCGTGCCAGTCGTAGAAGTCGCCGCCGACGGTCTTGGCGGGCAGATTGACCCCCACCACGTCGTAGTCGGGGTAGCTCGGCTGGTTGCGCGGCAGCAGGCCCTGCTGCACCTCGGCGGCGCGGTCGAGGTCGGCGGTGTCCTGCAGTTCGCGTTCGACCCACAGGCCCATCTCGTCGAGCAGTTGCAACTGCTCGGCGCCGAACGCGCGCGGAGTCGTGTCGACGAGGCACAGGGTGCCCACCCGCAGGTCGTCGCCGAGGCTCAAGGGTCGGCCGGCGTAGAACCGCACGTGCCGCTCCCCCGTGACCGTGACGCGCGAGGCGAAACGGTCGTCTTGCGTGGCATCCGGAACCACGAGCATCTCGGGGCGCTGGATCGTGACGTCGCAGAACGAGTCGGTGCGCAGCGTGTTCTGCACCACGCCGCCCGGCTGGGGCGACTTCGTGAACTGGCGCTCGTCGTCGATGAGGTTGATCTCGGCGACCGGAACGTCGAAGAGCTCACGCGCGATGCGGGTGATGCGGTCGAACCGCTCCTCGGCGGGGGTGTCGAGCAGATCGAGTCGCTCGACCGCGGCCACACGGAGTCGTTCGAAGCGGTCGTCGGCCGTGCCGTTCGTGTGCCCCATGGCTCCAGCGTAACCGGTGGGGCTCGCGGCTCACACGGTGCGGCTCGCCTCGGGCTGTGCGGCTCGCGGCTCACGCGGTGCGGCTCACACGGTGCGGCTCACCCGGTGGGCACGAGACGGAAGATGCGCAGGGTGCGACCGGATGCCCGCTCGTAGCCCCGGTAGCCCGGCCATTGCTTCTCGATGAAGGCCCACACCGCCTCCCGCTCGTCGTCGCCGATCAGCGTCGCCCGCACCGGGATGCGCTTGCCGTGCAGCGAGACCCACGCGTCGGGGTGTGCGAGCAGGTTCGCGCTCCACGCGGGGTGCTGGGCGCCCGCGAAGTTGCTGCCCGTCACGAGCATGCGCCCGCCAGGCTCGGGGCAGTACATCAGGGCGGTCTCACGTTCGAGGCCCGACTTCGCGCCGCGAGTGTGCAGCACGAGGGAGGGCACGAGCAGTCCGCTCAGCTGCACCCGGCCGCGGGTGAGCCACGCCATGCCCCGCTCGAGCGGAGGCATGATCGTGGGCCCGACCCGGCGGAAGAACCGTGAGCGCGAGAAGCGCGCGACGACCGACCGAACCCCTCGCACGATCGATGCCATGACTCCATCATGCTCGAGACGACCCGATGCGGTGCACAGGCCGACGCGACGAGCCGGAGCTCAGGGCATCAGTACCAGTTGACCGACTGCGAGTGCGACCAGGCCGAGCACGGGGTGCCGTAGGCGCGCGCGATGTAGTCGAGGCCCCAGGTGATCTGCGTGCCGGGGTTGGTGGCCCAGTCGTCGGCGATCGACGACATCTTGCTGCCGGGAAGCGACTGCGGGATGCCGAAGGCGCCGCTCGAGGCGTTCTCGGCCTGGTAGTTCCAGCCCGATTCCTTGGTCCAGAGCGAGTCGAGGCACTGGAACTGGTCGTCGCCCCAGCCGTACTGCGAGGCTGCGAGCTGGGCGCCGAGGCTTCGGGCGCCGTCGGGCGTGCTCGCGGCGGCGAGGGCGTCGGCCGCGGCCTGAGCCGCAGCGGCGGCGGCGGCGGCATCGGCGGCGGCCTGCGCGGCGGC
>NZ_JANLCJ010000020.1 GCF_024979295.1 Herbiconiux daphne
AAATACGTTTTATATGAACAACTACAAAACGGAAACTTTAAACTATTGAAAGTGGAGGATATAATATAATGAATAAAAAATACTTAGTAAGAAAAGGAATCATCTTGGATTCCGGAATAGAAACGGTGGACGAATCAAAGGTCGTACCGTTTAACAACATGCGTATTGACGGTTATGTGGATGGGCAAAAGACTGTTATTCCAACATATTCACAAACAGTGGCCATTGCAAAAAACTTTGCCAATGCTCCAGAAAACACCAAATGAACACTGCAATCAGAAACTGATTTGCTGCCATCATCTGCTGATTTGAACAATGCGTACAACACAATTGGTATCATAGTGCAGGACTTGAACGGAAATGACGTAAGACTGACTGCCAATCCGGTTGAATCAGTTGATGTTAAACCAAACCTAAATGATGCTATTCTTGTAATAGTTGCTTCTACAGGTGTATTTGACACTGCAATCTATACAGCTACCGGTTGATTGATTTCACAAGTTAAGGATGAAACTACCGTTAAACTTGGACAAATGCAAGCTCAGATTGATGACAAGGCTGATTTGACTTATGTTGATGCACAAGATGCTTCTATGCTATCACAGGCAAAAGCATATGCTGACAATGGTTTCCTGAAAGTTGAAAACCCAAGAATCATTTCTACATCAGACATTTACAACAAGACTGAAATTGATGGTAAAGTTAATCCAATCATCACTCAGCAATCTACAAATACAAACAACATTGCAACAAATGCTTCTAACATAGCTGCCAATACAGCTAACATTGCCACAAACACAGCTGATATAGCAACATTGAAGACATCTGATGCAACTCATACTACTCAGATTGCTACAAACACTGCTGACATTGTAACTAACAAATCTGATATAGCAACAAATACCACAGCAATTGGTGCTACAACAACACCAACCTCTATCCTTGGAAGAGTTGATGCTCTTGAAAAAGCACTTGCTGGTGGTGGTTCAATAGTTACATCAGTGCTTAAATATGCTTCTGACATTGGACAACCGCAAGTTGCTGCTGAATCAAACGCAACAAAAGCCGTGTTTGACCTAACAAACCTGATTAACAACAATGATGGAACTAAACCGGTATTCAACTTTAAGGATGAAAACATCTTTGACATCAAGGTAAGATTCACAATTGATGGCGGAACCGCTCCTTCTGGAAACCACAATATGATTTTCCGTATCAACACAGGAGATGCTGAACCA
Source organism: Herbiconiux daphne (assembly GCF_024979295.1). Taxonomy (GTDB): domain Bacteria; phylum Actinomycetota; class Actinomycetes; order Actinomycetales; family Microbacteriaceae; genus Herbiconiux; species Herbiconiux daphnes. Next base: position 1,239 of record NZ_JANLCJ010000020.1, read on the forward strand.
ACAATCATTACTTTTAATGATAGAAATGGTGCTAATCCAAATCAAGGAATAGTGGTTAAGGCAAGTATGACAACTACTGGTAAATTGACACTTGAAACAACTAATGTGGATGGGACTGCTGCTGGGTTCTCAGTTATCAACTATCCAACAATGACTGTTAACCAAATTCAGGAGTTCACAATCTCATTGGCATCTAGCTTAGTAACTCAAGGAGAGCTATCAACAACAAATGGTAATGTATCAGCAAATACAGCTGCTATAGCAAATGCAAATACTGCCATTGGAACTAAAGTGGCAACAACAGACTTTGAAGCGTTCAAAACAACCAATACGGCTGAAATCAATGCTAAAGTGGCACAAACTGCCTATGACACCAAAATGGCTGCTCTGGATGCGTCTATTGCTTCAAATACAACCGCTATTGCTACAAAAGCTGCTCAGACTGCAGTAGATAATCTAAATGGAAAACCAGTCAGAACAATTGATGCTGCTGGTGCTGAGATTGGTATGTCATTAGGTGCTTATACAACATCAGCACTTGATAATGGATTGGCAGATAGAAGTGTAGTTACAAAATTAGTAAATGATGCTCTTGCACCTATTCTTGGTAAAGTGGTTTACAAATCTGGAACTATCATTTCAGTAAATCCTGGTACAGCTATGAATACAGCACTATGAGAAAGAGTAAATAATACTGCTGGATATGCTCTTATATCTGGAGAAACTACTGGAACAACAACTGGCGCTATCAAAGAACATAACCATGGATTAGATTCTGGTTATGCAAATATGAATTTTATATATAAAGGATACCTTGGTAATGAACCATTTGATTTAGGATTTTCTCCACACCAAAAATTTGCTGGAATTGGTTATTCATTAGATGGCAGTGGTAACTATGGAGTTTTCCATAGATGAGGTACATCCGGTGCCAGTGGTACTTGAGATGATCCAGTTGCAAAACTTGGAGGAAACACAAATCCAACAGGTGGAGCAATTAACTTGGCAGCCGGTTATAATGTGCAGTTCTACAAAGCAAAAGTTGATATTAAGGTGAGTGATTTATAATGAACTCAAAACTCTTATATGAATCAAAAATCTGGTTTGTCAATGTAGTATTACTATTCATGTGAATAGTCATCATATTGCTTGATGTCTTGCCTATGGTACAAATCCATGATGAAACAGTTAAAGTTGCCTTATTTGGTCTAACAGCGGCTATTCCAGCAGTATTCATTGCTGAATTGGTTGCTCTGTGAAAGAAATTCCATGTGTATGTGGATTTGAAGAATAAGGAAGAAGAAAAAAAAGACACCAATTAAGGTGTTTTTTTAATTAACCAATCCTGCCACTATTATGGCGGCAATTATCAGAACCCCACCAATGAACTCAATTATGTTAATTATCAGTTTTTTCTTTCTCATTATTTGACCTCCAAGTCAAGTTTTCCTATCCCTTTGACTATTGCCTCATACGCCGCAGGTGTTATGTCAACAGAAATGTTCATTTTAGCCTGTCCTAGGGCCTTGTAGAACATTATGTACATTACCTCAGCAATGTTCATTTCCGCCTCACTGGCGTAGATTGCAAGCACACTGTACCCAATCACTTCACTCATGCCTTCTGTCTGCAGATACCTGTTGATGTTCTGCTCAGTCCTTTTGGATGGTGCTATATGGTCAAGATGCCTTCTGTGCTGCCTGATGTTGCTGTCCTTGCCAACATATATGATTTCACCTGTATCAAGCCTGTAATACACGTATATGCCGTATTGGCTTTCTGAGGTGTCAGTGTATGAACTCCTGATGTAAAACTTATCACTCTTTTTTGCTGGCATGTTCCCACTCCTTAACATTTTGTGTTATCTCTTCCTTAAACCCATCATGTTTAAGTATTTCCGGATTGATGCCTCACACCTCAAACAGCATCATTGTCCATTCAGGGTATGTGTCTATCATAACCTTGAACTCAACAGGCGTAAGCATTCTTCCAAAAACATTAACCATACCAATTCTTATCTGCTTGATTTTTTCAGGGCTCAAATCAATATGTTTCCTTTTGCCATCAACCACAAAGAAAATTCTCTGTATCTGACTTCAATCTCTTTTGCTATCTGCCATATTATTTTTCACCTTTCTTAACTTTTTCCAATTTTCAACCAAATTTTGTATAAATTAGTATATAATGTTTTTTGAATGATGACCTTTTGATGTGCATCCTGTGCCCATTGGCAAGTGAACCATTCATGTATCTCTCAGATTTGACTGATACGGCAATTCCATTACATACCATATCAGCAGCCTGACCCTCATGCCAGACATCTGAATGCAGCTCACATGTGATGCCATACTTGTTTTCAAGGAAGTCCTTACCCTCAACTTCCTTGCTTTTGCCTCAACCAAAATCCTTCATGAGATGCTCAACTAAAGGACCTACAAGAACAGCCCTATCAGGCACTGTTTTAAGTAAGTCCATGTCTTTACCATTCTTACGCAGCCAGTCCTCTATAAGGCCGGTTAGAATAGTGATTATAGCCTCACGGCTATAGGTTCCGTCAAAGAGCCAGGCAATCTTTGGGAACATTGTGTATTTCTTGCCATTTTTTCCTTCAAATGGTGTTCAGGTTTGGAAGTAATGCCTGTTGTCCATATCCTGTATCAACTGTAATATTGCTGATTTATCCATTGTTTTTTTAATATTTTCTTTAGGTTGTGCCATTAGTTGTTCTCCTTGTATCAGTTGATTTCAATTCCACGGAAAGTTTTGCCTTTAATGTTTTTTGAAACTTCACGGACATTATGTTTTTGCTTTGTAAGAAAGTCAATAAAATCATTCTTGAATATTCTTGCTGTATAATGTTTTTCTTGAAATGAGATTCCTGAAAGTGCATATGCATTTGCAAGCATATCATTTGTAATAAAGTCTTCTTGACCTTGGATAGCATCACTTAATTCACGTGACTTGGAAATTACTTCTTCCACATTAGCATTATTGTTAATTTTCTTACTTTCAATTCAATCATGGTGCTCTTGTGTAAGACTAAACCTTTGGTTTCTTATCTCACTGCTGTCAAACACGCTCTGAAACGCATTTATAGCCAATCTGGCAAGCATTTGGATTGATTGGGGATCATTAAGCAGCTCATTGATTTCCGCAGGCGTAAACTCATATTTCCCAGACTTGTTCAAACCTAATGAAATGAACACAACCCGCTTTGCCAACGCATCATCAAAATCATAGAAAGACACATTCTTGTTAGTAGTAGCAACTACCGTTGCTGAGTTAATGACCATTTGTCTATCAACACCTTTCAGTTCAACCTCCATCATTTCCTTACTGTCAGCAATCCTTTTGATTGTTTCTGATGTCCCTTTTGTAAACAGTGCAGGCAATTCATCAAAGAACACCGCATCAGTGCCTTTTAGAGCACCCGTAGAGAATTGGTTTGACCCTTCAAGTATATTCTTGTAGTCAAGCTCTCTAACTGAGCCCGTAGCGGCTCTTATTCAATCAATGATTGTACCCTTACCTGACGTTGAGTGTGCTGAGTGCAGTATGGCAAATATTGATGGGTTTTGGGGGAAGAAACATGAACCTATTATTTCCAATATGAGCTGTCTCTTGTCTTCATCCTTGTCTGCAAGTGCCTTAATGAACCTTTCACCAACATCTGACTTTGCTGTTTCACTTCATTCATATGTCTTTTGGTTAAGAGAGAATGGCAGCACATCAGTCTCAATGAATTTCTTTTGGTTAAGGTCATAATATCCATTCTTGAACACTGAAATGTTCTTGTCTATGTCCTTGTCAGTCACCAACGCCTTTGTGACCGCATCCATCATGAATTCAGAATAGGTATTATTGAGTTCACTTGTCTTTGTGATTGCAAGCACATTTCTAATGACACCCTTAATGTAATTGGTAATCAGGTCTTGCTTAATGTAAGTCTTGTTTACATTTATTCAAACACCATTGTTGTTGTGGTAAATGTCACCCTTATATACAACAAACATCTTCTTACCAAACAGGATAGCCTTTGATTCTTCCTTTTGCTTTTCCTGTGCCTGCTGTTTAAGTCACTGAAACTCATGTTCAGTAAGCTGTGTCAGCGGAATAGCCTTAATTTCTTCATCTGTCATCCCGGTAAATGAAACCGGTTTTTTTAGTATACTCATAGTATTCTCCTTGAAAAATATTTTAAATAGTTGGTCAATGGAACCTAGAAATAGTATATAATATATATAGAAACAAATCAAGTAACAGGATAGTTTCTACCGCCTTCATCTTCAGATTCCCGTCTGGAGTTTTCTTTTTACATTAGATAACTCAAAGAAATGGTTAAGCAAATCATGCCTACAAACTAATTATACCACAACTCAGGAAAAATTCCAAGCAAATTGTTAAAAAGTTTTTGAAACATGTTTGTAATCAATATTGCTAATGATAGTGATTTTGAGCATCATTACACAAATTTGCCTACAAATATATTATACACTATATGTGTTTTAAAACAACCAACTATGCTAAAACACCATGTTTTGTAATGAAATCCCTGTTTTGTAATTGAAATGTAATTTTTGGGAAAAGCCCTGAAACCCTAATGAATACTGAGTTTTCTCTACTTACTTATATCTATTATTACAATATTACAATATTACAAGAGAAATAAGAATATAAGAATATATATAATTTTATATAAGGACTTGACTCAATTTGTAATTGCCCTTATCCGCAGCCTTGTGCTGCATCATCCTAATCTTTTCAGTTGTGGAACTCAAAAGTTTTCCAGCCATATGAATTCACTTATATATATAATAGATATACAATCATTAAAAGGTGAAGCCATCCAGCACCTGTGTATCAAATGAATACGCTATAAGGGGTGGCATAAGTAAGATAGGCATAAGGGTGCTTGACCAATTCAATTTCTATGATTCAGCTTTGTGTC
>NZ_JANLCJ010000200.1 GCF_024979295.1 Herbiconiux daphne
GACCTTTGAAATTCAAATGTCATTTACTGAGCTTCAATTAAAATCGGCGTTTAGTTCTGCCGAACAATTAAACGATTTTGTTTCAATGCTGCTTACCAGTGTTGAAAACTCTATGACCGTTAAAATTGATAGCCTGATTATGCGCGCCATTAATAACATGGTTGCTGAAACTCTGGTTGATGATTTGGGTACTGGTACGGCTGGCTCTAAAACTCTGGACTTCTCAAAGTCTGGTGTTAAGGCTATCAACCTGCTGAAACTGTATAATGATTCCGTTCCGGCGGCTGACCAAATCAGTGCTATTAACTGTTTGAGCAACCCTAATTTTATTCGTTTCGCAACGTATAAAATTGCGCTGTATTCTGACCGCATGACCAAAATCAGCAAACTGTTTAACGTTGGTAAACAACCACGTTTCACCCCTGCTGATTTGCAGAATATTGTTTTCCTGTCTGACTTCGCGAAAGCGTCAGAAACGTTCCTGCTGTCTACCACGTTCAACCCTGACCGTGTGACACTCCCGGCGCATGATACCGTTCCTTACTGGCAGGGTTCCGGTACTGATTACGGTTTCGCGTCAACTGGTGTAATTGACGTTAAAACGGCAAGCGGTGAAACTGTTAAGCTGGAAATTCAGGGTAACACCAAAGGCAATAAAAACGCCGCTATTCTTGGCGTTATTCTGGATAAAGAAGCGGCGGCAGTTGCTAACACTGATCGACGTACTACCGTTCAATATAATGCCCGCGCTGAGTTTTATAACAACTGGTTTAAAGCTGACGCGCAGTATATTAATGACCTCAACGAAAACTGTATTGTTTTCTTTGTAGGCGAAACGGTGGCGTAATTGCCGGGTTAATTATAAAGGCTGGCTTAATGCTGGCCTTTTTTTATTGGGTGATAAAAATGGAACGGTTTTATCTGTACGAATACAACGGCGA
>NZ_JANLCJ010000201.1 GCF_024979295.1 Herbiconiux daphne
CGTAACGATGGGGTAGTTTAACTTATATTCGGCCATACGACCTCCAAGTTACGGGCCTCCGAAGAGGCCGAGGATTATGTTTTCTTAACAGTGATTGGTGTGATTAATTCCACAACAACAGGAGCAGCAGTACCAACAGCTTTATACGTTACAACAGTTTTGAGTTTGTTTGTAATCGGGTAGTCTGCATTGGTAAGTGGTGTGCCTGTACCATCATCTGATTCGGCAATCTTAGAAGTTATCAAATAAGAAGGCTCTTCTGGTTTAGCAGTGTTAGGAGATATTGCCCCTTTAAGTGCTGTCTTACCATTTGAATCAGGCTGTATTGAATACACCAGAGAGTCCACTGTACCACCTTGGTGTGGTTGTAGAATTGCAACTGTCTGAGCTTCTTGTGCCATTTGGCCAGTCGTCAATGCTGGGTTGAATCTCAACCTAGTGTTATTATCACCTGATACTATCGCATTTACATTAACGTGAATACTTGGCCTTTCATAAACAGACACTGTATAAGAGATCGTGTACGCAGGGAACATTATTGTATGTACAGTGTACACATAAGAACCGTCAGGCTGTTGTGTTTCAGTTATTGTGATGAAATCTTCTGGATTATCAGTTGCCCCAGCAGGCATAACAGGTGTAAATTTAAACCTACCAGTATTGTGGTTTGGTGGGCTTATTTTGACAGCTGAAATATTATAAGTTGTATCTGTACCAATGTGAGCATCTATGGTTGGAGCAGTAATAAAGATTTCAGCGACACTTGCACTCAATGTTCCTGTAACAACGACACCATCGCCAACAGTCATTTCAGATGTTAAGGTAACAGTACCTAACTTATGGAATGATTCAACACTAGTACCTGTTGCTTTAATGATTGTATCATCAGAACTTGTAGTAGTGATTGTAACACCATTCAAACTAATCTCTGATGCGAA
>NZ_JANLCJ010000202.1 GCF_024979295.1 Herbiconiux daphne
CCTTTGCAGAGTGCTTACAATGATTTTATTTACTGGACAAACGCCCGTAACAGTGACCCGATGAAAGAAATCTTTGATTATCTTGATACTCAGGGTTACACCGTTGATAACGGGATTTTAAAAAAGGTAGTTACTGAAACCAAAAACACAGCGCCGGAAGTGGCCCCTTATACGGTCAGTGCTACCAGTGCTAACGCACCTGCTACCACGGCTACTACCTTTGCCCCGGTGGTAACTTACGTTGATAGCGCACCAAAAGCCCCGGCATATATCGCCCCGGTTGCTCCGGTAACTGTTACCCCGGCAGCACCTGTAATCAATGCTCCGGTAGCCCCTGATTATGCCGCTATCGCTCAGAAAGCCAAAAATGACGCAATGAGCAAGGCTAACACCATTGGCGGCAGAATCACCAGTAAAGCAAGCCAGCAGGAACCTAATTTACCTGCTACGCATACCTTTACCACGTTACCAGCGGCAACCCCTGATTTACAGCCAGCCGCGCCAGTGGTCTATAACTCACAGTCACAGAAAGTAAACGACCATTCACAGGCTGTAGCCAACATTCAGGGCGGCAAAGCAACGGCGGCGGGTTATATCACCCCTCCTGTATACACTGCCCCGGCTCCGCAACAGTTGCCAGTAGTGGCCCCGGCTACGCCGTCTGTAAACGTACCTACAGCCCCGGTAGTATCTACAGTGGTTGCCCCTACTCCGGTTATCAGCAATGCTACCCCGTCTAAACAGACTCAGGGCGGCGGCGTATGGGATATGGCCCCGGAAATCAAAGGCGACAACAAAGGGCAGATTGTACAGGTTGATTTAGTACAACACACAGTAGCAGCGCCGCGCCCTACTACGCCTATTATCGTTAACCCGGATGTTATGGGCCAGCCTGTAAGCACTAATACCATTGCTAAACCTATTGCCCTTAATC
>NZ_JANLCJ010000203.1 GCF_024979295.1 Herbiconiux daphne
GTGTGTTCTTCTCCTTGCTTATCCAATGCTCTTCATGTAATCGTCAGCATCCTTGACCTCCATCTCTTCCGTTTTTTCAATCATATCAAAGGTTTCTTCTTTGAGGAAATATTCAGAGTTGTCTTCAATGTCACTGATTACATGCCTGTATGGATTGTCATATTCATATTTTCTCCTAATCCTGTCAATCATCACGTCTTTGACCTTGACGGGATGCGATTTGGAATTTGTTCCGCCCCAAGTCGCCTTAAGGTTTTCAAAGCTGATGTGAAACTCTTCCCCATATCTTGTTTTCTTTTTCCCTGTTCAAACCTTAACCACCTGTCCGTCAATGATGATTTCGTTTCTTCAGGGGAAACCTTTCTCAAAATGAGATTTGGGAATGTTCATGATGAATGTGATTAGTTTGTCAAGGTTATCACTCTTGTAGTCATAGAAAAGTTGCTCCTCAAGGTTCTTTTTGAAAAACTCTTCACCATGCTCGGCAATAATCTCTTCACCCGTCTGTCAAGGTTTGTTTTTGAAACAATACTCAACCTTAAAAATTTTTGAATTGTCTGCCATATTTTCTCATCTCCTTCTTGTCATCTGCTTGTGGTTCAAATTTAATTGATTTGTAAGACTTGCCTTCATTGAGAAAATGTTGCCCCCATGCTTTCTTTTTAGGCATTCTGTTTCTCCAATCTACTTACTTTTGCTATTGCTTTGTTTATGTCAGATAGACCATAAGTACCTCAAGACCCACCATATGTACCTTTATGTGTGTCTCAATTAACCACTACATAACCTTCATCACCGACAACATCTTTAAATTCTTTTCCTGAAACCATTCTAAAAATTGGATTTTCATTTAAAAGTTCTTCAAAAAAATAATCCCTTAAAATTGAACCCCTTCTTGTTTTTTCAAAAACTCACCCCCCAAAAATTTCATT
>NZ_JANLCJ010000204.1 GCF_024979295.1 Herbiconiux daphne
ATAACCATCCAATGTCTCACCATATGTTCTAATATGTTCGTTTCACTTAAAATCTCCGGTTGTACTTCCATAAACAGTCTTTCCGTCCAACGGGTCTGTAGAAACATTGGCGTGACCATCAAATGCCGGCATACCAGTAATCTTTCCATATCAATCTTCTGTAAATGTAGAATCATATTTACCTTGAACATAAGTTGCCGCATTGGCGTTATCACTCAAGAATTGTGTCAAGTATGCATTTTCCAGATTGTTTATATATCCGCTGTCGAGTCCTTTTCCTGGGTCTCATATCCCAATCACAGCCCCCGGAGCAATATTATGTATATATCGTTTCAATGTTTCAACTGTTCATACACTACCAAAATCAGAAGCAGGAAGTTGAAGATTGACCGTAGTGCCCGCTTTCACAGTTTGAACATTTGAATAATTGGATAAATACATATTTTCATAATCACTTATCGGAGACCAAAACAAGTAATTTAGGTCTTCTGATGAGTTAGTTGAAATATCTCCCGGTAATGGAAGTTTGTTGATAGGACTTATTGTATCATCAAGTTCAGTTGTCGTTATCTTTCTGTCTGACTGCAACACCTTCATGCTTGAAACATTAAGTGTTTCTGGCAATTCCAATGTAGATGATGAACGGTAATCCCCTGTTTTCGAAAATCCTTTTCTGAAATATTGACTTTTTGCTATAAATTTTATAGTTGAAAATGACTGGATATTGTTTGAGTCATATATAGACACGCCAGTTTGTAAAAACTTTACACCCGGCAAGAAAAATACATCTGTATCAGCAGCCGGTGTAGAACTTCCGGCATATACCTTAACTTTCTTCTGATTGCTTCAATATTCAATATTTCCCAATGCTTCCAAGTACCAAGGAAGGTAAAGTTCATTGAATTGATTCCCTCCCTTACCTATTGTATA
>NZ_JANLCJ010000205.1 GCF_024979295.1 Herbiconiux daphne
GGCATTCGTGTTCTTCTTTGCCGTACTCTTGCCAATCATCTTCATCGCTGTGTTAATCGGCATTCTCCGTTGGCTTCGCATTCTTCCCGTCATCATTCGGATGTTGGGCACTGCCTTGTCAAAAGTCAATGGTATGCCACGGCTCGAATCGTTCAACGCTGTTAGTTCCATGATCGTAGGTCAGTCAGAGAACTTCATCGCTATTAAGAACGTCCTGCCGTTGATGTCTGAACGACGTATGTATGCTTTATCAGCGACAGCTATGTCAACGGTCTCTATGAGCATCGTAGGCGCTTATATGACGTTGTTGAAGCCAGAGTATGTGGTAGCAGCCCTATTGCTCAATATGCTCTCTGCGTTCGTTGTATTGCATCTGATTAACCCTGGTGATGATGGTAACGAGTGGGAAGCTGAAACCCATGAAAATCAGAACTTCTTTGAAATGCTCGGAGAGTATATTCTCGATGGCTTCAAAGTGGCGGTGATTGTTGCAGCAATGCTGATTGGCTTCATTGCCCTTATCAGTTTGCTCAACATGGTGTTTAGCTCCGTCTTTGGTATCACATTCCAAGAGGTGCTGGGTTATGTCTTCTTCCCGGTCGCGTGGGTTCTGGGTGTACCGACTCATGAGGCTCTACAGGTTGGCTCCATCATGGCTACGAAACTCGTCTCGAATGAATTCGTGGCTATGCTCGATCTTCAAAAGGTACAGGCTGCTCTGTCCCCTAGAAGTCTCGGCATCGTGTCAGTGTTCCTCGTGTCGTTCGCGAACTTCAGCAGTATTGGTATCATTGCTGGGTCTGTGAAAGCATTGAATGAACACCAAGGTAATGTCGTTTCTCGCTTCGGCTTGAAACTTGTATACGGCGCTACTTTAGTCAGTGTCTTATCCGCTGCTATCGCTGCACTGGTAATTTAACTCACATAACA
>NZ_JANLCJ010000206.1 GCF_024979295.1 Herbiconiux daphne
CCTCTCAAAGCTATTAGAGATATTGCTAAAGCTTTTAAAGCTCCTCTTGCTCGTAGAGCTAATCTCCGTGAACAAGCAGAAGCATTGGAAGCTACACGTAATCTTGCTCAGAGTGCTTCTCGTGCAGAACAGTCTCGTGCTAGTGTAGAAGCTAGTCGTGCTGATATGGAGAATCCTAAAGTTGATGATGGTACTCAGGAACAGATGCGCTATTCGGAAGAAGAAGCACCTACACCTGCTCCAGAACCAACACCACCACAACCAGATTCTGTATTAGCTCGTACACCACGTCGTCCTAATGAACCAGAACCTCCTGTTGAGGAAACAGTACCTGCTCCTGAGCCTCCTCCAACTCCTGATACATCCGGTGCTACTTTTGATTTAGCTGCTCGTCCTCGTGCTCCTGAAACTACGCCTGAGCCGACAGAAGCTGTAGCTACGCAAGAAACTCCAACTACTGTGACGCCAGAAGAGGTGGCTCCTCCTCAGCCTGATCAGACATTAATTCGTCAACCTACGCGTCCAGAAGAGACACCTCCTCCAGAGGAAGAAGTAGCTCCTACTCCTCAGCCTGACCAAAGCTTAGTACGTGAACCTACTCGTCCTACGGAAGAACCTGCTCCACAGGAAACACCTCCAGAAGCTCCTCCAGAGCCTTCTGAGACGCCTAAGACAGAACCTGACCAAGCACTCACCCGTGAGCCTAAAGCTCGTGAGAAAGCTCCTGAAGAGCCAGAACCAGCACCTACACATGAAGAGAAGACTGCTCCTACAGAGGATGCTAAATTCGCTGAGAAAGTTGCTTTCCAACGTGATGTAAGAGCTGTTGAAGCTTTACGTGATCAGTTCTCTACTCAGGCAGTGAAGAATAAAATCACTGTTGAAAGCATGCGTAAAGGTTTGGATATGGATCAACTTCGTCATGAAG
>NZ_JANLCJ010000207.1 GCF_024979295.1 Herbiconiux daphne
TATCGAGGTATCTGTCCCACCCGTCATCGTCATCATACTGATCCCACTGAGAATTGCCTCTTGAACCAAGATACCCAGGGGTGGCGTAGACGTAGCGAAACACTGGAAGCTCATGCTTCCGTTCCTCCTTGAAACGGAATACTCCATTGGCAACTTCAAATACATACTGAGTACCAACTTCCGCCTCAAAGTGACGCTTGGCAGTTGGGCCTTTGACGCGTTTGGAAAGCCACATTAACATGTCTTCCTCAGACGCACCGAACCAGTCGCCGGATGCTGTTTCCATGAAATGGAACGGACGATCTTTGTTGCGGATAAAGTTCAGTGTCTGGTCTTTGGCATCAAACCAAACCAGAGTAAACTTACCGTTCAACTTTTTGATCGTTTCTTCGATACCGATCTTGTCGATAGAATAAGCGATGTTCTCGCTGTCTACCGCAAACTTCTGATGATCAGGCAACAGGCTCTGGTTGTCCAGAGTACCGTTGTGAACCAGAGTAATCGAACCGTGTTGGAACGGATGGGCATTGCGGTCAACCACTTCGCCCATAGTTGCATAGCGGTTGTGACCGACTAAGAACTTAGGCAATTTGGTGACTGTCGCATTTGCGTTGTGGGTGGCTGGACGTTTCTCTTCCTTCACCTCATCCCACAAACCTTTCTTGCGAATGAATACATCCGCAGGTACAGCTGCCTTGCGAATTTTAACTTCGACCGGCTCTTTAGGGTCAAAACTGAAACCAGAATAAACACCAGTAGAGTGATCACCACGAACGATGTCACAGTACAACAGAGTCTCGAAGAAATCAATGTCGCGGGTTCCCATTGTATTAGAACCAGCAAAGACTATTCCACACAAAGTCTTATCCTCTAGCGGGGCATGTTTCAGCCCCTCATCTTTATTTACGTTTTAATTTAGGGAGC
>NZ_JANLCJ010000208.1 GCF_024979295.1 Herbiconiux daphne
TCGCTGCGGCGAAAGAGAATAAGGTGAAACGTGATGAAGCTCCTACACCTCGAAGTCGGCGATGAGTTTAAGCTCGGTGGTATCGGTGATACCTACAAACTGGTAGCGACTGATGATAATGAATTCATGCAGTCCGGTGATCTTGTTGTCGAAAATCAACGCACTGGTCATAAGGCTAAATTGCCTGAGACTACTGAGGTTACACTTATTAACGTGGTTTAATCATGGCAAGACCGGTTCAGGTTCCAGCCGGTGATTTAAAACCCGGTGATCGTTTTCTCTTCAAAGGAAAGCAGGTTATTGTTACTGACAAGAAACCGCTTTGCTGCGAAGTCTATACAGGGAAGCTCGTTGTAGTTCCCTCAACTATTTGGGTAACAAGGGCATAGAATGACCGACCAAATGTTTGTACAGCGTGGACGTAACATCTTCAACGCTTCTGATCGTGGCGATGAAATTCCTCGCATCCCAACTGGCACATATTCAGTGCAGTTCAACCCTATGGCTGGTGGCTTCTATCTTCAGCGTTGTGAAGATATGCTTCTGCCTGAGAAAGTATATGGTTCTACTCTGCCTCGTGCAGATATGATCCTGCATACTTTCAGTACCCGTAAAAACAAAACTACTGGTGCGCTGCTAACCGGCCTGAAAGGTTCTGGTAAAACTCTGTTGTCAAAAGCTGTTTGTGCTAAAGCTCTGACGATGGATGTGCCAGTGCTGATTCTTCAGCAGGCGTTCGGCGGCCCTGCCTTTGAAGATTGGCTGAACACTATCGATCAGCCAGTTGTTATCTTCATCGACGAGTTCGAGAAGAAGTACGACGACGAAGAAAAACAGAACCAGCTTCTGTCTATCCTCGACGGCGTAGGCCGTGGTTCTAAACTGTGGCTGGCGACATCTAACAGTGCTGATGTATCTCAG
>NZ_JANLCJ010000209.1 GCF_024979295.1 Herbiconiux daphne
ACTAAGGAATAAAACATGGCAATGATTAGTACTTACGGTGCTTTGTAAGATGCTGTGAAGAACTGGTTGAATAGGGCTGATGATATTACTGTTAATACCATTCCCTATTTCATAGACTTTGCTCGCATTGACTTTCAACGTACTGTTCAAATGCCTCAATATGAAGATGTGGTAAATTACAACATGGATGCTACAGCAATTGCTGCTGGTACTTTTGTGAAACTACCACAACACTATTTTGAGATGAAACATCTGTTTGTAAATAACCGTCCATACAACCGTGTTGATGTTGATACTTTTAATCGTATTAAAGGTGATAACAAAGCTGATAAATCTGGTGGTGTTTACAGTGGTGATGAAATGAAAGCAACCGAGAAGAAATTCTATTTCACTCGTATTGCTGATGAGATTCACACTATTCCAGAATTGGTTGAAGGTGATCAGGTTGAGATGATTTACTGGAAGGAATTCGAACCTTTCACACTAGATAATGACAACTGGCAATACCTACAAGTAGGCCCAGACATCATGCTTTATCTCAGTTTACGACATGCAGCTGTATTCTTACGTGATAATGACCAAGCCCAGTTCTGGGAATCTAAAGCTGCTGAAGCTGCTTCTGGTCTGATGAAACGTCTGGATCTGGTCGAATGGAGTGGTTCTTCTCTCGTTGTCAAAGAGTTTAGGGAGTAATCAATGGGACACTATAATTCAAGAGAGGCTGCTCCGGCAGCCCAAGTTCTTCAAACTTCTCGTGAAGATATCATCAAGTATCAAGAAGACCTTAGCCGTTATGTTGCTAAGTTCCAAATTGAACGTCGTGAAGCAGAGTATCTGTTACAAGAAGCTCGTAACGCACAAGATAAATATCGTACAGTTGTTGAAGAACAAAACGAAAAGATTAACCAGTTAACTACATT
>NZ_JANLCJ010000021.1 GCF_024979295.1 Herbiconiux daphne
AACTGTCAGTGCGTGAGGGTTTGCCCCCAATAACGCACAACTCCACGTCCCGAGCATGACGAAAAAAGGCTCACTAATACCATTCTCACACCCTACGCGGAAGAATAGGCCAAACAAAGCCGATGTGACCTGTACGCGGAGAAAGGCGACAGCCATCATTCAGCTTTTGGCGTAGGGCGATGTCAGGTACTCGATTTCGTAGAGTGAGACGCTGTAGAGCCAGATTCTTTCCCGATCTGGTTAGGTGGTCACGCTGCCTGTTTATTCCCGCTTTGAGAGGTTGCCCGTTGCTGGTGGTATGGCTTCGCAGTTGGATAGTTTGTAGAGCGGATGTTGCGCATACACCCCGCCGCTGATAGGCTTACCACTGAACCCGCCAAAGTTCAGGTAAATACCCACCAGCACCAGCAGGTGATGAAGTTACCAGAGAGAAGCCCACACTGTAAAAGGTCGTGGGCTTTTTTCGTTTCTGAGCCAGGCAAAATTCACGCCTAACCTATACCTGTAATGGCGCTGTATAACCGTTAGATTCTGGTTTCTTTAACTGGGGATGATTTGCGTAAGTCGTTGATTTCTACGGAGATTAAGCGTAGAAAAAGGCGTTTCATTCGAGCAATAAGCGATACAGCACCAGTTATTTCCAGTTAAAAAACTGTTCAGCCAGCCGATCCCCAGCCCACAAAAAAATTTTCTGGAGCTGGGTTTCCGTGTGCTTTACCCACAAAGCCACCCCCTGCTTTTGCCACGGAGAAAGGCGAGAAGCCGTTAGATTTTCAGAGCAAAACTGCCTGTGTGTAAATGGTGGCGCTGAAAGAGAGACGCAAAAAAAGGGGATGCCACCCACCCCCACCGGGGTCTATTTCAGAGGTGACTTACTGCCACCGATGGCGACAGCCACCAGGACAATCTAACCCAGAAAAAGGGGCAATCTAACCCAGAGCAAAGGTCTGGCAGTGGCTTGCAGCCACCGGCAGCCTATTGGGAGTTGAGGGCAATCTATTGGGGAGCAGCGGCTGTATTTGCCCTGTATTTTACAGGTTATTCAGACGCCAAAGGCGTTACAGAACATCAATGTTCAGACATAGTTTTCAATGGCGTTTCCGGGGTATGCGAGGCATACGCAAAAAGGCGAGAGCGAAAAGGGGGAAGTGGGTGCGCCTATGGCGGGGGAGTTGATTTGCGCTAATGGCTAACGGTAACTCCTTACCTCGACAGAAATCGACAGTTTGCGATATTTGCCGATGCTGACTGTTCGTTGATGGCATTCATTTACGATCTACTCCTGCGCTATTGCGCTAAAGGAAACTCCTTACCTCGACGTTAATCGACGTTCGTCGATGCGTATTCAAAAAGCACACTGTAATGAGCACACCTGAACAATGAGTTATGCGTATTCAAAAGACTGCTTTACACACCAGATGAACACACCTATACTGAATACAGACAAATGAATACAGGAGCGGGAACGATGGCAAACGTTGGTTACATCCGGGTTAGTTCGGTGCAGCAGCATACAGACCGGCAGTTAGTTGGCGTGGCACTGGATAAAGTATTTACTGAGAAGTTGAGCGGGAAGGATATGAACAGGCCGGAGCTGAAAGCAATGCTCGATTACGTGCGTGAGGGTGACGTGATTCACGTTCACGAACTGAGCCGGTTAGGTCGTTCAACAGTGGACGTGCTGAGCATCATAGACACGGTGAAAGAGAAGGGCGCAAGCATACAGTTTCACAAGGAAGGGCTGACGGTTGGAGCCGAGCAGACAGCGATGGGTGAAATGATGATTACCGTGATGGCCGCAGTTGCCACGGCAGAACGCAAGATGCTGTTAGAGCGACAGGCAGAAGGTTATGCGGCAGCGAAAGCAGCCGGACGCATTGCGAAGCGTGGACACGGTAAAGCAGTCGATAGAGCAGCGATTATTGCTGACCTGATGGCAACAAAGAGCATTCGCCAGACGGCAAAAGACAACAACGTTGGAGTGAGCACTGTTCAACGCATCAAGGCAGAGCTGGAGCAGGGCGTTTAACGCTACTGCGCTACAGGAAACTCCTTACCCCACCTTACAAGCCACCAGCAAAACCGCCGTTAATTCACCCTGGACGGCGGCATAACCTACCCTGTTATAGAGCAAACTATTTTCCCTTACAAAACAACAGCTTACGACTTTTTCAGACTTCTTTGTCAACATTTTCAGACATTTTTGCATATATACATAGTGAGCTGTAGATCTTTCAGACAGTTTTCCGGTATAAGGCATTCAGAAACAACGATTTAGGAGGATGAAACATGGAAGTTGAGAAACTGAGATTGACGCTGAACAAGGCGTTAAGAGCGGCCCAGCAATACCACGGCAAGCCGTGCAAGGTTTGCGGCGAGACGTTGCGTTACCGCAGCAACAAGCGTTGCGTTTTGTGCAAGCATGAGATGGACGCAGCAGCATACCAGCAGCGGAAAGCACGGCAGCAGGTGGAGCACCGGCACGAAGTGGAGGCGGCGTAATGTTGAAGCAGAGCAAGGATGATGGCTACCCAATCACGGATAAAGAGCTGGCGCACGCTGAGAGACTTCACCGAGCAGTGAGCAAAGACCAGCACCCACGGCTTAACCCGTTCGACAAGGGGCGTATTCATGCAGCAACGTTAATGCTGGCGCTGATTCAGCATAGACCGTATGAGAAAGCAGAAGATACGGTGTCGCATTACCTGAGCTGGCTTTCCCACTGGAGCCACAAAGACAGAGCAGCACCAGCAAAGGCTAAATGATTTTGGCTAATGGAAACTCCTTACCTCGCTGATTACGGGGTGAGGATATTTGACTAACGAGAGGGTATGTAATGACCAAAGAAGAACTGATTTTGAGACTGGAAGAACGGCAGACGCCGTATGTGATTTTAGAGCCGTGCGAGAAGTGCCAGGGTGAAGTGTATTACGCCCGGAAGGGTCGCAGGCACAACGGTTGTGTTCAGTGCCGGTTTTACGCTGATGATGCTACAGCTAATGGAAACTCCTTACCTCAAGAGGCGAGCGAGATTGACGGGAACGGGGTGCGGATTTACAACGGCAGAGCGTGCCGAGTATGCGGAGAAAATACCAGGATTGGCGAGAACGCTTACCACGCGAAGAAAGGCAGTTGCCGCAGTTGTGCGATCCACCAGCAGCAGGAGCGGGAGCAGGGCAAGCAGTTAAAAAGGCTGAGCAGTGCCGTTAATGAGCAGGCGCACAAGTTTGTTGTGGACAGCATTCACCGCAGCGGCTGTATTGAGGTTGCGCCCCGTTCGCTGATTGAGTGGTTAGAGCTGAAAGATTTAGTGATGCGTTGCCGTGCGATGAACGAGAAAGAGCGAGCACTGGAAACAGGTATTCGCTGGGAGCTATGCCACCAATACCCGGCCCACCCGGACGGCACACCATACCGAGGAAAGGCAACGGTGGATAACCTCGTTATTGCCACCTTTGAGGAAAACCGTGCTAACGGTAACTCCTTACCGGAGAGCTGGACGCTGAAACAGGTTGTGACGGTGGGCGATGTTCGGTTGATTGCCAGCAGCCACGAAGCCGCCAAAGCGTGGAAGGCAGATAAAGAACGCTGGTCGAAAATGACCGAAGCAGAAAAGGCAGAATGGACGGCAGAGCAGCAGCGAGCCGAGCAGAAGCACCGGCAGTTAGTGCGAGAGATTACGCGAGGATATGCCGAGAGCTTACCGCTGATTGAACAGCTTGACGTTATGACGCTGGAGAGCTTGCTTGATGCCGCAGAGATGAACCTAAGCCGCTTGAATGCGAAGATGCGGAGACAGTTAGAGGTTGCGATCCAGACCGGGACAGGCAGGCGCAACTATGCCACTGTAAAAGAGCAGCGGGTGAGCCTGGACGCTTTTCACGGTGCGCACGCTCGATGCTGGATTGTTCAGCAGACGTTGCGACAGGTTGCCGATGCAGAGCTGATTTTGAGGGAGCAGGGTTTAACAGACGAACAGGCCGAGCAGCTTGCCACTGTAAAAAGGGCCGCTGTGCTTTGGGCGCTTGATGTTAATCACAACCCCCGGCAGTTGGTTATGGGCTTCACGCACCCACTGATGAACGTGTTAGGTGATGTCTGGACGTGGGGAACGAAACAGGACGAGCACGGCAGGCAGTGGATTTGTGTTTGGTCGCCAGCTACGTTACAGAGCATCGCTGACCAGATGACGCCGTTTGATGGTGAAGCCGAACAGCCGGAGCACGTTAATCGTGCGCTAACGGAAACTCCTGAGCCTGTGCTGGTGGTTGATGCTGGCACAACGTGGCGATCTACCTTTGACGATTACGTGTATGAGCAGGAGCAGAAAAAGCGAGCCAGGGCAAAAGCAGCAGCAGAAGCAGAGGCCGCAGCAGAGGCCGAGAGACAGCGCCAGAACGCTTTACGGGAGAAGATGAGCAATCGCCTTGCCTCGTTGCTTGAGAGCGTTAGAAGTGGCTTTGATGGGCTGTATGGCTTCGCTGATGATGCCTTTGCCGGTGAGGTGCGAACCGAGGCTGAGACGCTGATAAATGATGTGCTGATTCGGGCAGGTGAGCAGGAGGCCGAGCTGGTGGAGTTGAGCCAGCAGGATTACAGAACCGCTGATGATTACGAGCGAGCGTTAAACAGTTGGCAGGGCCAGAACGATTACGAGATGCGGATAATGCGGAAGCCGGGAGCAGTGTTTCACGATCTGCTTAACCCGTTTTGATTTGTCCAGGTGGGCGAGTGATTACCGTTCACCAGTAAATGCCAGCAGATTTACAGAGATTGCCCTTTGGTCAGGGCATACCCAGCGGCCTAATCAACCGCAGCACCTGAGCATGTGTTAAAACTGCTTCCCGCTATTTGGCTACTGTAAACTCCTTACCCCAGCTACCAATCACAAATCTACGATGTTTCGGAAAATCTGCCCTGCGACAATAACCCAAAGAAAGCCGATGTGACCTGTACGCTGAGAAAAGAGCGAGCAAGGCGAGCATCGTCTGTTGGCGTTTAGGGCTGTGTCAGGTGCATCGTGTCGTGATGCGAGTCGCTGTAGAGCCAGCATCTTTCCCGTGCTGGTTAGGTGGTCACGTTGCCTGTTTGTCCCGCTTTCAAAGGTCGCCCGTTGCTGGTGGATATTCTTCGCAGTTGGATAGTTGTTTTCGTGGAAGTTGCGCATACTTCCCACGGCTGATAGGCTTAACCTGTTCCCGCCAAAGAACGAGGTAAACCCACCAGCACCAGCAGGTGAGAACTTACCAGAGAGAGGCCCGCACTGTAAAAGGTGTCGGGCTTTTTTCGTTTCTGAGCCAGGCAAAATCCACGCCTAACCTATACCTGTAATGCCGCTGTATAACCGATAGTTTCCAGTGAATTACAGCGGAGTATGTTCAGCGTAAGTCGTTGATTTCTACGGAG
Source organism: Herbiconiux daphne (assembly GCF_024979295.1). Classification (GTDB taxonomy): domain Bacteria; phylum Actinomycetota; class Actinomycetes; order Actinomycetales; family Microbacteriaceae; genus Herbiconiux; species Herbiconiux daphnes. The sequence continues at coordinate 5,407 of NZ_JANLCJ010000021.1, forward strand.
ATTAAGCGTGAATAAGCGTGTTTCAACCGGAGATTAAGCGATACAGCACCAGTTATTTTCAGTTAAAAAAACTATACAGCCAGCCGATCCCCAGCCCACAAAAAAATTTTCTGGAGCTGGGTTTCCGAGTGCTTTACCCACAAAGCCACCCCCCTGATTTTGCCACGGAGAAAAGGCGAAAGGCCGTTAGATTTTCAGAGCAAAACTGCCTGTGTGTAAATGATGGCGCTGAAAGAGAGACGCAAAAAAGGGGATGCCACCCACCCCACCGGGGTCTATTTCAGAGGTGACTTACTGCCACCGATGGCGACAGCCACCAGGACAAT
>NZ_JANLCJ010000210.1 GCF_024979295.1 Herbiconiux daphne
GGCTCTAGCTACGTCGATCGTACTGTATGGGAAGCGGTAAATGGTACTCTTCAAGACCTGCTCAACGTCTTCACCGCTGGTGAGGATGCTGTAAGCTTTGCTTCCGTTGACGAGAGAGATGCTGACGCGGCTAAATTAGCTACACAGGTTGTTAATCAAATCCTTCTTCGTGATAATCAGGGATATAACGTCCTTGCTTCCGCGTTGAAAGAATGTTTAGTGACTCGTAACTCTTTTGTTAAACGCTATTGGTCAGAAGATGAGAAAGCCATGACTGAAAAAGTCGAAGGTGTTAATCCTGACGAATTGCAAGCATACATCCAAGGTCTTGAAGATGCTGGTGTAGAGAAAATTGAGGTAGTTGGAACAGAACGTGACGATGGTTTAATCGACGCTGACGTTAGCTACGTCTTAAAAATCAAAAGAGTTAAAGTGGATTACGTTCCATTGGAAGAAGTATTGGTCGACCAATGGGCTACTAGTATTCAGACTGCGACTTACTTCGCTCACAGGACGCGTAAAACTAAACAAGAGCTATTGGAACTTGGTTTTCCGGAAGATGAAATCAACAATGTAACCGAATGGAACACCACTGAAGAGATTTCACAACAGCAGATTGTTGCATGGGCTCGTACGGACTGGCGTAATGATTGGCATCAGGATATTGGTACAGATAGTGATGATCACGCACAGCAGGTATGGCTGTATGAGCAGTACGTCCGTACATCAGACTTAAACGATGATGGCATTATCAGGTTGTATCAGGTATTCGATGCAGGCGACCGCATTCTAGAAATCAACGAAGTAGATGATATTCCATTCGAGACCTTCTGTCCTTATCCGATTCCTGGAACAATCTTCGGTGAATCAGTTTATGACATCACTAAAGATATTCAGGATCTTCGTACAGCGTTAATT
>NZ_JANLCJ010000211.1 GCF_024979295.1 Herbiconiux daphne
TCCGAGTAAACAATGGCAAACCTATTTATGATGGTGAACAGATTCAAATTGGTGGCAATGATTCCTACGTATCTGTTTGCCGTAAACATTATTTTGAAGGAACATTAAAATGACTGAACAAGAACGTCTTGAAGAGCTGGAACATGTAGCTGTTCTCGGTGGAGAGCAAGACTAATTTATTTCCCCCTAGGAGAAACCAATGCAAATCGATGAACTACGAAACATAGACATTGATTCTCTCCCACATGAAATGAAGATGGAGATTATCTCCCTTCTAGAACAACGTGAGAAAGCAATCAAGTACAATAAGGTAGATGAATTCTATCCTTATCCTTTTCAGAAAGATTTCTACCGAGCATCTGCTAAGTACAAACGTCGGTTCCTTTGTGCAGCGAACCGTGTTGGTAAATCTTATTCAGAAGCTGTAGAGTTCTCTTACCACCTCACTGGTAAATATCCAGAATGGTGGGAGGGACACAGATTTAATAAACCTATCCTGGCTTGGGCTGTAGGTATTACCGGTGATTCAACAAGAAAGGTTCTGCAAAAAGAATTGTTCGGAACACCTTTGGGTAAAGATACAGAAGAAGTTGGAACAGGTTCTATTCCACGTGATTGTATTGACTTTGATAACCTTGAGAAAGATGGGCATTTGATTAAGATCGCACAAATCAAACATCATGATGCTAATGGGGACTTTGATGGTTGGTCAACTATCGAATTCCGTTCAACCCAACAGGGTGAACACGTACTCATGGGTGCAACAGTCGATTATATCTGGCTTGACGAGGAAGACCCCTTCAAGTCGATGGATATTTATTCTCAGTGCGTAACTCGTACTGCTACTACTGGTGGCTTAATCACTATGACAGCTACACCAGAGAACGGTCTGACTAAGCTCATTGACCTGTTCATGAA
>NZ_JANLCJ010000212.1 GCF_024979295.1 Herbiconiux daphne
GTAGATGGTAAATCATATCATGTATATGGTTTTGAAACTCCAGAACATGCCGCATTAGCAAGAGATATATTAGCACATCTATTTTATAATGAATTTGCTAACTACAATCTACTTGATAAACCTTCTCTATCCCTCACATATCGTTAAGCCCCGCAATGGGGCTATAAATGTCTAAGGAAATGATACCATGACAGAAAAAGAAAAGTTTCTATTAAACTTTGATTTTAATATTGAAAGCCCCACATGCTTTTATCACGCTGGAACAAAGAAACCAGCAGGATATAAACAATATAAACATAATGGCGGTTATCAATGGGTGTTAACTCATGCGATGCCCCGCAAAGATGGAACGTTACGAAACGTAACACACACTTTAGCTAAAACTATTTACGAATTAACTACAGGTGATAGAGTTTTCACCTCTAGACAACAGCTAACTTATTTAGATGGTAATATGGATAACCTTAAACCAGATAATCTACGCAAGATTCGTAGGTCTGTTTTAATGTCAGCACTAGATAAACGCAGAGCTTATAGCGCTTTCCGTAATGTGAAAATTAAAAAGACAAATCCAGATTACTTTAAAGACCCGGCAGACTGGACAGACCCGGAAGCCGTAGCAGCGTTAAACGCTGAAAAAGAGAAGCGGTTAAAGGGTAAGAAGCCCCCTAGAGTGGGTAGCCCGCCTAGACCGTGGAACTACTAAACAGAGCACCAGAGCAGCTAAAGAGTATTCATTGTAACTAAGTGCAGCGGAAACCCCTTTGAGCGGCTTAGAGCACCCTGTTTACTCTTTATTTAACATCCTTGATAAGATGTAACTCTAATGGCGGGTAATTATTTTACCCATTTCAATAATTTATGATTATCGAATTAATAGCCGTTGGTGGGGTTAATCATTGGTGAGGCTAATAA
>NZ_JANLCJ010000213.1 GCF_024979295.1 Herbiconiux daphne
ATCCTATCACCTTAACGACAACCGTAACGCGAGTTGGTAATGCCCTGTCTTTTGATGTACATCCAGATACAGCCGTTACTGGGGCTGATGTGGTCTACAGCGTCAAAGATGGGACTCCCGCGCCGGGTGGGTTCTGGATCAACGTTGTAGACCCAACCGGGGCTATGGAAACCAGTACGCAGATCGCCGGAAACAGTTACCCGGTAATGTTCGAAAAGCCGGGTAACTATACAGTTAAGTTTTTTGATATTGATACTACCGTACCAATTACCCAGGCTGTAACGGTAACGCAGGGCGCGGCTGTAGCTCGTATCGCATGGGTAGATCACCCCACTAACGCCATTAAAGGGAGTACGGTTAAATTTAAATGGTCGGGTGGGGTTCGTCCTGCGGGTGGGTATTGGTTTACCATCGACAAGCCTGATGGAACTACAGAAAGTCACCAGTCTGTTGATCGTGAATATGATTATACTTTCCCAGATGTTGAGGGAACCTATACGATTAAAGTATATGAAAAAGAACTCACTAATTTAATCACTCAGGCTGTAACTGTTACAGCAGCCCCTGTAAAACATCCAGCATATTTATTTGCGGATCGTGATATCGGATTTTTAACAGCCGCGCATTGTAGTATGACGGTAAACGGGGTTCCTGTAACGGCTCCGACCCAGCTTTATTATGACGATGAATTAATTGTTACGGCTGATAATGGCTTTACTATTAATGAGTCAAATAATGGGGTTCGTTGTGGATTTCAAGCCGTAAATATGGCATACTTATTTACGTTGAATTCCGCTAAGACTGTAGCGACGTTCAAATTAATTAACCAACATCCAGCAGACCCTAGCTGGAAATATGTTTCTTTCTTCGTAGAAACAACGGCTGTAACTACTGTATCGGGTTCTAATGCTGCA
>NZ_JANLCJ010000214.1 GCF_024979295.1 Herbiconiux daphne
CTTGTGTTAATTCGGCGAATTCTTTCATGGAAAGAGAAAGAGCGTTCTCACGGAACGCCCTTGCAATCTTTCCAACTTTGTTAGTTGAAGTCATGCTTATTCTCCCTTCTTGGTGTCTTGGATTTCGTATTTGTATTCAATAGCAGGCTCGCCACGCAATACAATTTCTTCCTTGTAAATTCTCACGGACGCTTTTCCTTGACGGATAGCCGTTGCAATTTGTGGGTCTTCATCAACTTTGTAGAAAGGCGCCGCTTTGTTCGTGTTGTGAATCAAAACTTTACCCGCCGTTGTATAAAGAGCAACTTTTTTCTCTTTCTTATTAGTGTAAGAATCAACGGATTCAAAAGAGAAAATCCCTAAAATGATTGCTACTACTTCATCTGTGTTGGCTAGTAAGTCGGCGGGCTTTTCAATTTCCATTTCTGCGTTAACTTCTGGATAACGTGTGATGAATTGTTCCATAGGTGATAATTGACGGCGCTCATTAAATTTTTCAAACATAATATAGTTCTCCCTTGCCTATCGCTAGGACTTTAATTATTTAGGCGTCTTGCCTATGCCACTATATTACACCTTTTGTGTAGAATTGCAAGAACAAATTTGCATAAAATATATATTTTGTTTATTCTGAATATTCTGAATGTAATCGCAATCATAAAATAACAAAGAATTCAATTTAAATAACAATATTTTTCTCATTTAATTTTAATGTTCTGAAAATCTTGATTTGGATTTTAGACGGAATCCTAATTTAAAGCCTTTTGTAAGCGAATTTTCCACGAAATATGTATGAGAGGTTTCTGTGAAGATTCCGTTCACGATTTCACGAACTCCCAAATCCCTTGCGCCCCAACCGTTATTTAATGATTCGGGGAAAATCGCCGAGAGGGGTAGCCGATTGGTGAGCTTT
>NZ_JANLCJ010000215.1 GCF_024979295.1 Herbiconiux daphne
AAGTTGTACTTGCGATCCTGGGGGCAGCTCTGCTGCTCTCTGGCTGCGATAACGATAAAGAACCTGTTTATACTCAGCGTCCTGTCGTTCAGCAGCAACAGCCTGTTGTTGTAGATCAACAACCACCTCAAGTGGTATATGAAAATTCTCAACAACCAAATGTAGTGGTAATACAACAACCTCCAGTCTACAACAATGGTGGTTATCACAGTGGTCTGACTAGTCATTTAGCTGCTGGTGCTTTGGGCTATTGGGCTGGTCGCCGTGGCAGTAGTGCTACGCGTCGCAGTGAAGTACACCATTACTATCACTCGGCTCCGTCTTCTCGTCGTTATTACGGGAGTCGTCGCCGCCGTTAATCTCCAATGAAGGAGTATTCATGAAGAAAGCAATTTTGCTCAGCTCAGTAGCACTCGCCCTGTTCTCAACTGGTGCGATGGCTGCCAACGTATACAAAGACGCTACCTCGTCAGTGGATGTCTATGGATACGCTAAAGGCGCTCATGTCTTTAATCAGAAAGCCGGTAAAAATGGATTTGATAAATCGGAAGCTCAGATTGGTGTAAAAGCCAAACAACAGCTGAACGACCAATTTGCCCTGTTCGGCCAGTATGAAGGTGAGTATGATGTGAATGATACATCTGCTCGCCACTGGCATAACCGCAAAGCATTTGGTGGTATTGACGCGGGTGAGTATGGTGCGCTGTCTGCTGGTCGTCAGCAGGGTGTTCTGTACAATGTAATCGGTATGACCGATATGCATCCCGAAGTAGTGTCTGGTTGGTCTTCTGCACCAGACAAAGGTCTGTTCGGTCGTGCTGATTCTGTAATTCAGTATCAGAACAAAGTTGGCGACTACACTGTCACTGGCCAGTACAAACTGGAGACTACTCAGTCTCTGGAAACTGGCAA
>NZ_JANLCJ010000216.1 GCF_024979295.1 Herbiconiux daphne
CTAACCTTGCCTACTGGTCAGTTCAGATTCCCTTGTCAGGGTTCTGCTACTCAGACAGAGGTGAGTGTTATTTCAGATACTGCTAACCCTATCTCAATCATTGGTTGTGGTTGGGAAGCTGTTCACGTTCGTCGTAGTTCAGGTATCTAATGATTGCGGGGTTTATCCCCGCTTTCTTTTTCGGAGGTAGAATGCACATTCGTAAAGCTACAGAAGAAGATGTTCATAACTTCATTCATCACGTAAGTGAGTCAGATGTAGCAGAGTTTGATGCTCGACAACCTCATCGTAATCTCCTTGAAGTTATGCTAGAGCATCTAGATGATAACTCCGTGGTCTGTGTAGACGATGAAGGTTTCATTTATGCTTATGGTGGTAACGAAGAAAACTGTGTTTGGTTCTTAACTTCTCAAGCTTTGACAGACAGTTCAACAGCGACGAAGAAGGAGTTTATCAAACAGATATCTTCTCACAGGGATTCACTGTTAAAACAGTATGATTACCTATTCAACTTTGTGTGGAGTGAGAACCTTTTACACAAACATTTCCTCAAATCTTTAGGCGCTATTTTCCTTGAAAATCAAGGGTTTAACAGTGAATACACTGCTGAAAGGTTTGAACTATTCACTATTTCATCCCCCAAGGAGGTGCCACTTGTGTGAGCCTACTACTATCACAATGGGTGTAATGGCTGCTGGTTCGTTGGCTGGGGCAGCTATGTCTGCAAAAGACAAGGCTAAACAAGCTGGATTGGCTGAGGATGCTCAACGTAAACAGAAGCTTGAGATTATCAAGCAGACGAATATCCAGAACCAAGACACCATCCTTCAAGATAAACAGAACTTGATTGATACTATGTCACAGATGAGTTCTAACAACCTACAAGGTATCAAGAATCTTGGTATGGTTA
>NZ_JANLCJ010000217.1 GCF_024979295.1 Herbiconiux daphne
GTGGCTACTCAGAAACAAGAAACTGATGCAATCGGTCAGGGCATCTTGAATGACCCATCTCTGAAATACGCTGGTAGTACATACAAACAACAAGCTAGTCGTTGGCTGTCCAACAAAGCTGGAGAAGGTCAAGGTGTTCAGTTGGATTCTCTTATTGAGAACTATAACCACAAACTTACCAACGCAGGTATGGCTAACTTGTATGCGGAAGCTGGTGGTTCTCGTATCTTTGCTAAAGAGATGGAGAACGCAGGTAAGAACTATCGTACACTCCGTGTCGATATGACTCCTCAACAGATTCAAGAAGCAATTCAGTATAACGCTGAGATTACCAACCGTCTGGTTGAACGTGCTAATGATTTGAATGATGCAATCGTTAAAGGTTCTCATCCAACTCATAACTACGAGAATGTTTCTTATGAAGACCAATCTCGTGGTGGTAATGCACCTTCTAATGTGTCAGGTGCTGGTGGACTTCCAGGTCTTAAAATCACTCGCGTTCCACAACGTTAATTGGAGGCCTTCGGGCCTCTCTTCTTATTAAGGAACTATAATGCCTTTACAAGCTGAATATAATGGTTTTAAATATGAGTTCCCAGATGGAACTTCAGAAGCGGACATTGCAAAAGCTGTTCAGCAACATCAACAACAAAATGTACAACCAAGTCATCAAACTCAAGATTTCTTAACCCCAGAGCAACGTGCTGCTGGTGGACAAGCTGCCCCACAGGAAGATGGTTCTATTTGGGGAGCCACTAAAGCTGGATGGAAGGCAATGGGTGCTAACGTACTTGCTGCTACAATCCAAGATGATAGTTCAGATTTATCTCGTTATCAGTTGGCTAAAGCTAAAAATGCTAATGCAGTAGCTGCGGCTGAACAGGAAAAATTAGGTACAGTAGGACAAG
>NZ_JANLCJ010000218.1 GCF_024979295.1 Herbiconiux daphne
ATACAAAGCCATTGTCGAACCTGCTTGAAAAGCATACCAAGCCATTGCCGAACCTGCTTGAAAAGCATACCAAGCAAAGGAAATAGACATCATTAGTAAATATAAAAAACTAATCAAAGATGCAAAGGAGTAATAATGAAACTAACAATTAACGGAGTTGCCTTGGAAGCAACAAAAGAGAACTTGGAAATGGCACTCAAAGAGTTTGACAAACCGGTATGGTCTATTAAATTCATGACTTGAAATAATCAGTATTTACTAATGAAAAATGGAAAATATAACAGTGTAGTGTGGTATAAAGATAACTCTTTCCAAGAAAACTACTCTCAACTAATCTGCAAAATTGCTAATGCTATGGGAGTGTTGGCGACGAAAGAGGAAATGTTAAGTCTAGAAAGTGAAAGAATTTATTTTGACACCCTTAAAAAGGAATTTTGGTTTGATTATAGCAGATACATTTATGGAACTACTATAAAAGATGGAAAAGCATCTGAAATTGTTAAACTACTCAACAACTCGCCACTAATGGAGGAGTTTAGATAATGAGAGAGTGAAATAGATGTCCTAAATGCCATATTTCTTATGGCAACAAATATACACTTTTAGACTGATTAGACCAATTTATACCAAAGAACCAAAATGGGACGTTCCACGATGTTTTCGGAGGTTCTGGCACAATGTCCTTGAACTTTGCCCGTTATTTCAAAAAAGCGATTTATTACGAACCTACATACACATACGATTTATTTGTATGGGCTCTTTCAATGACTCAGGACAAAGTGGATGCACTAGAAAATGAAATTCTTGACATCGACAAAAAATATAAAATGATTTGTAATTGACCTTCAAACAGAGAGAGAGTGAGAATCATTACAGAACAAGGTTCAAACACATTGCCGGAATACCA
>NZ_JANLCJ010000219.1 GCF_024979295.1 Herbiconiux daphne
CTTGGTCAGATGGGATGAGTGGTAACTGGTCTCACTCACATGCATTGCCTTGGAAAAATAACAACAATGGTAATGGTAATCGTGATGGCTTTCGTGCGGATGCTTCTGGTGATGGATCTGGTGTTGTATGGGCTAATGGTAGAACTGAAACGGTTGATACCAACCACACCCACGCTATCCACATCAACAATCAAGGTGCTTTCTGGACTCAGAACACTGGTAGTGGTCAAGCTATTAGTTACATCCCCGCTTACTATGGTATGACATTCTGGCGTAGAACTGGCTTAGCATAAGGAGAAACAATGCCAACTTACAAGCTTCGTAATTTTGGTAAATACGGTGTGATTACTGATATCCCAGCGTATGATTTACCTAATGAAGCTTGGGTTAACTGCAATAACATTCGATTTGTTGCTAACAGGTTTGAGAAGATGGGTGGGTATTCTCCAATACTTAACCCATCTATCGATAGTAATCCTATTGTGTTATTTACTCAGGAACCTGAATCTAATAACATCCTTTATGCAACAAAGAATAACATTGTACGTGTCCAAGCGACTCAAACACAAAACATTAACCCATTAACAGATCCAACAAAACCAGAAGATCCTGTTTCTAATCCACCTAAACCTTTCAATGCTACAAATGAATCCCCATGGGATTACACAGTTTTGTCAAACGTTGTTGTATTCAATAACCAGAATGACAACCCTGTAGCATGGGTAAGACCTAGTGTTGGTGCTGGTGCTGACCTCAAGTTAGTACAACTGACAGACCCAACAACTGGTGGCAAACAAGGCAGTAACTGGGGTGTCCCCAAAGGTGATCCTGCTTCTGTTGGTGTTGGTGTTAAATTGGATTGGAAAGCAAACCGTATCCGTTCCTATAAGAACTACCTGATTGCA
>NZ_JANLCJ010000022.1 GCF_024979295.1 Herbiconiux daphne
TGGTAGGGTTGTGAAGTTGCCCAGTGGGCTGGTCGTGAGGCTGGTGGCTGGTGCGTCCGATCCTTGAGAACTCAACAGCGTGCACAATGTCAAATGCCAAAAACCCCGTCTGGCTTCGGTCAGAAGGGATTCCTTTGGAAAACATTTAGAACAACAAAGCAAGTCAGTAATGATTTGTTCTGTCAGTTTCAAACTTGCCATTCGCGTGCCCTATTCCGGGTCGTGTTTGGTGCGTAATCATTTACGGAGAGTTTGATCCTGGCTCAGGACGAACGCTGGCGGCGTGCTTAACACATGCAAGTCGAACGGTGAACAAGGAGCTTGCTTCTTGGGATCAGTGGCGAACGGGTGAGTAACACGTGAGTAACCTGCCCTTGACTCTGGGATAAGCGTTGGAAACGACGTCTAATACCGGATACGACTTCCGACGGCATCGTCTGGGGGTGGAAAGATTTTTTGGTCAAGGATGGACTCGCGGCCTATCAGCTTGTTGGTGAGGTAATGGCTCACCAAGGCGACGACGGGTAGCCGGCCTGAGAGGGTGACCGGCCACACTGGGACTGAGACACGGCCCAGACTCCTACGGGAGGCAGCAGTGGGGAATATTGCACAATGGGCGCAAGCCTGATGCAGCAACGCCGCGTGAGGGATGACGGCCTTCGGGTTGTAAACCTCTTTTAGTAGGGAAGAAGGGAGCTTGCTCTTGACGGTACCTGCAGAAAAAGCACCGGCTAACTACGTGCCAGCAGCCGCGGTAATACGTAGGGTGCAAGCGTTGTCCGGAATTATTGGGCGTAAAGAGCTCGTAGGCGGTTTGTCGCGTCTGCTGTGAAAACTGGAGGCTCAACCTCCAGCCTGCAGTGGGTACGGGCAGACTAGAGTGCGGTAGGGGAGATTGGAATTCCTGGTGTAGCGGTGGAATGCGCAGATATCAGGAGGAACACCGATGGCGAAGGCAGATCTCTGGGCCGTAACTGACGCTGAGGAGCGAAAGCGTGGGGAGCGAACAGGATTAGATACCCTGGTAGTCCACGCCGTAAACGTTGGGAACTAGATGTGGGGACCATTCCACGGTCTCCGTGTCGCAGCTAACGCATTAAGTTCCCCGCCTGGGGAGTACGGCCGCAAGGCTAAAACTCAAAGGAATTGACGGGGGCCCGCACAAGCGGCGGAGCATGCGGATTAATTCGATGCAACGCGAAGAACCTTACCAAGGCTTGACATATACGAGAACGGGCCAGAAATGGTCAACTCTTTGGACACTCGTAAACAGGTGGTGCATGGTTGTCGTCAGCTCGTGTCGTGAGATGTTGGGTTAAGTCCCGCAACGAGCGCAACCCTCGTTCTATGTTGCCAGCACGTCATGGTGGGAACTCATAGGAGACTGCCGGGGTCAACTCGGAGGAAGGTGGGGATGACGTCAAATCATCATGCCCCTTATGTCTTGGGCTTCACGCATGCTACAATGGCCGGTACAAAGGGCTGCAATACCGTAAGGTGGAGCGAATCCCAAAAAGCCGGTCTCAGTTCGGATTGAGGTCTGCAACTCGACCTCATGAAGTCGGAGTCGCTAGTAATCGTGGATCAGCAACGCCACGGTGAATACGTTCCCGGGCCTTGTACACACCGCCCGTCAAGTCATGAAAGTCGGTAACACCCAACGCCAGTGGCCTAACCCTTTTTGGGAGGGAGCTGTCTAAGGTGGGATCGGTGATTAGGACTAAGTCGTAACAAGGTAGCCGTACCGGAAGGTGCGGCTGGATCACCTCCTTTCTAAGGAGCACTGCACTCTTCGGAGTGACAGAGCCAGAGCAAGACGAACGTTCTTGCCTGGAGCTCATGGGTGGAACATTGACATTGGTTGTCGGAGAAGCTTTCTCCGATCTAGTACGGTCCTTCACGTGTGGAGGGTTTGGAACGGTCGGGGCTGGTGAGTGCCGGCGACATGCACGCTGTTGGGTCCTGAGGGACCGGAACGCAATGCTTTCGGGTGTTGTGGACTGAACCTCTGGACCCTTTCGTTGTTTCCTTTATATTGAGGTTGCGCGGAGGGGTACCGCCCGTACTTTGAGAACTACACAGTGGACGCGAGCATCTTAGATTCAGGACGTATGTCCTGGATCACAAAGATCGACAAGAACCCTTCGGGGTTCTGTAGATCATTGGTCAATTTCGATGACACCTTCGGGTGTTGTCTAAGCGATTCAATAACTCATGTGATTTCAAGTTTCTAAGAGCAAACGGTGGATGCCTTGGCATCTGGAGCCGAAGAAGGACGTATAAATCTGCGATAAGCCTCGGGGAGCTGATAATAGAGCTTTGATCCGAGGATTTCCGAATGGGGAAACCCCGCCAGGCCCTTCGTGGTGACCTGGTGACTCCCGCCTGAATATATAGGGCGGGTAGAGGGAACGTGGGGAAGTGAAACATCTCAGTACCCACAGGAAGAGAAAACAACAGTGATTCCGTTAGTAGTGGCGAGCGAACCCGGAAGAGGCTAAACCGGTCATGTGTGATAGCCGGCAGGCGTTGCATGGTCGGGGTTGTGGGACTTTTCAGCAGTTACTGCCGTACTGCGAGCGTTACAACGCAATATAGGCGAATGGTTTTGAAAGGCCAGTCATAGAGGGTGCCAACCCCGTAGCCGAAATGTTGCAATGGCGCGAAGAGTATCCCAAGTAGCACGGGGCCCGAGAAATCCCGTGTGAATCTGTCAGGACCACCTGATAAGCCTAAATACTCCCAGATGACCGATAGCGGACAAGTACCGTGAGGGAAAGGTGAAAAGTACCCCGGGAGGGGAGTGAAATAGTACCTGAAACCGTTTGCTTACAAACCGTTGGAGCACCCGTGTTGGTGTGACAGCGTGCCTTTTGAAGAATGAGCCTGCGAGTTAGTGATATGTGGCGAGGTTAACCCGTGAGGGGAATCCGTAGCGAAAGCGAGTCTTAATAGGGCGAGTGAGTCGCATGTTCTAGACCCGAAGCGAAGTGATCTATCCATGGCCAGGTTGAAGCGACGGTAAGACGTCGTGGAGGACCGAACCCACTTCAGTTGAAAATGGAGGGGATGAGCTGTGGATAGGGGTGAAAGGCCAATCAAACTTCGTGATAGCTGGTTCTCTCCGAAATGCATTTAGGTGCAGCGTTGCGTGTTTCTTGCCGGAGGTAGAGCTACTGGATAGCCGATGGGCCCCAAAAGGCTACTGACGTTAGCCAAACTCCGAATGCCGGTAAGTGAGAGCGCAGCAGTGAGACGGTGGGGGATAAGCTTCATCGTCGAGAGGGAAACAACCCAGACCACCAACTAAGGTCCCAAAGCGCGTGCTAAGTGGGAAAGGATGTGGAGTTGCACAGACAACCAGGAGGTTGGCTTAGAAGCAGCCACCCTTGAAAGAGTGCGTAATAGCTCACTGGTCAAGTGATTCCGCGCCGACAATGTAACGGGGCTCAAGCACGCCACCGAAGTTGTGGCATTCATATTAGTGGCAGGCCTTCGTGGTCCAGCCGTGTGGATGGGTAGGAGAGCGTCGTGTGGCGAGTGAAGCGGCGGTGGAAACCAGCCGTGGACGCCACACGAGTGAGAATGCAGGCATGAGTAGCGAAAGACGGGTGAGAAACCCGTCCTCCGAAAGACCAAGGGTTCCAGGGCCAGGCTAATCCGCCCTGGGTAAGTCGGGACCTAAGGCGAGGCCGACAGGCGTAGTCGATGGACAACGGGTTGATATTCCCGTACTGGCGAAAAACCGCCCAAGCTAATCCAGTAGTGCTAAGAGTCCTAACCCGGACCACTGATCCTCTTTCGAGAGGTGAGGGGACCGGTCTAACGCTCGACCCCGTTCTGGTGCGGTTAGCGTATTAACAGGTGTGACGCAGGAAGGTAGCTGAGCCGGGCGATGGTTGTCCCGGTCTAAGAATGTAGGCCGAGAGATAGGCAAATCCGTCTCTCATATACGGCTGAGACTCGATGGGTAGTCCTCACGGACGAAATCAGTGATCCTATGCTGCCAAGAAAAGCATCGACGCGAGGTTTTAGCCACCCGTACCCCAAACCGACTCAGGTGGTCAGGTAGAGAATACCAAGGAGATCGAGAGAATCGTGGTTAAGGAACTCGGCAAAATGCCCCCGTAACTTCGGGAGAAGGGGGGCCTGAGGCGTGAACGGACTTGCTCCGGGAGCGTTTGAAGGCCGCAGAGACCAGTGGGAAGCGACTGTTTACTAAAAACACAGGTCCGTGCCAAGTCGCAAGACGATGTATACGGACTGACGCCTGCCCGGTGCTGGAAGGTTAAGAGGAACGGTTAGCCGCAAGGCGAAGCTGAGAATTTAAGCCCCAGTAAACGGCGGTGGTAACTATAACCATCCTAAGGTAGCGAAATTCCTTGTCGGGTAAGTTCCGACCTGCACGAATGGCGTAACGACTTCCCAGCTGTCTCAACCGCGAACTCGGCGAAATTGCACTACGAGTAAAGATGCTCGTTACGCGCAGCAGGACGGAAAGACCCCGTGACCTTTACTACAGCTTGGTATTGGTGTTCGGTGTGGCTTGTGTAGGATAGGTGGGAGACGGTGAAGCTCGGACGCTAGTTCGGGTGGAGTCATTGTTGAAATACCACTCTGGTCACTCTGGATATCTAACTTCGGACCCTAATCGGGTTCAGGGACAGTGCCTGGTGGGTAGTTTAACTGGGGCGGTTGCCTCCTAAAAAGTAACGGAGGCGCCCAAAGGTTCCCTCAATCTGGTTGGCAATCAGATGGCGAGTGTAAGTGCACAAGGGAGCTTGACTGTGAGACTGACAAGTCGAGCAGGGACGAAAGTCGGGACTAGTGATCCGGCAGTGGCTTGTGGAAGCGCTGTCGCTCAACGGATAAAAGGTACCTCGGGGATAACAGGCTGATCTTGCCCAAGAGTCCATATCGACGGCATGGTTTGGCACCTCGATGTCGGCTCGTCGCATCCTGGGGCTGGAGTAGGTCCCAAGGGTTGGGCTGTTCGCCCATTAAAGCGGTACGCGAGCTGGGTTTAGAACGTCGTGAGACAGTTCGGTCCCTATCCGCTGCGCGCGTAGGAAATTTGAAAGGATCTGACCCTAGTACGAGAGGACCGGGTTGGACGAACCTCTGGTGTGTCAGTTGTTCCGCCAGGAGCACCGCTGATTAGCTACGTTCGGGATGGATAACCGCTGAAAGCATCTAAGCGGGAAGCCGGCCTTGAGATGAGATTTCCATACCCTTCGGGGTGAGAGGCTCCCAGCTAGACTACTGGGTTGATAGGCAGGATGTGGAAGCGAGGACTAAAGACTCGTGGAGCTGACCTGTACTAATAAGCCGATAACTTGATAATCACCACTCACATGCATGTTGTAAGGCTGGCATGTGGGGACATGAAATGCTTGCGTCCACTATGTGGTTCCCGACGTACGGTCGGAGAACCAAGACATTCAGCAATGAATGCTTGAAACCTTCGAGACACACGTCTCTAATGTTTCGGCGGCCATAGCGAGAGGGAAACGCCCGGTCACATTCCGAACCCGGAAGCTAAGACTCTCTGCGCCGATGGTACTGCAAGGGGGACCTTGTGGGAGAGTAGGACACCGCCGGACTT
>NZ_JANLCJ010000220.1 GCF_024979295.1 Herbiconiux daphne
AATACCCGCCATCAGGAGATCTCCTTGTATAATTATTCATTACGGTGGGGAATTACCCCACCCATCTAATCGACGTACCGTATATATGAAAGCTTAGAAATATTTATTTACATTAATCTTTCAAATATGCGAATGCATCGATATTACTCTTACGTGAACCACCCATTTTGCTGATTACTGCTTTTTTCTTAGCTTCATCCACCGCTTCAGGAGCAGGTTTTGAGCCAGGTTTAACAACTTTGGACGGAGCGCCTGAACCAATACGTTTAACCTTAGCAGTTACTGTTTTCTTACCTTTCTCAAACTGAAGTGCTTTATGAAGCATTTTAAATAAGACAGGATCAGTGGATTCCATGATGTAATCTTTATCTGCACCATTAGCTACAGCAAAGTCCATCAGTTCTTCATACAATGATTTACTCCAACCTGGAATATCACGCTGAAGAATTTTACCAGCTTCGGTAGCTTCAGCAGCTTTAATTTTTGCAGTTTCTTCTGCAATAGCAGCTTCACGTTCTTCCATAGCGCTGATAATTTCTTTACGACGTTCAATGAAACGGTCTAAATACTCACGGTTTTCAACATAACCGGAAGGATCTTCGGATTTATAACGACCCCAATCGAAACCATTGTAATCTTCGATAGTGCGATCAGCTTCAAGTTTAGCCAACTCTAACAGACGACCAATGTCTTTAGATTTCTCAACAAACTCGTTCTGAGCTTCTTGGAATTCTGCGATGGCTGTATTCAGCTCATCATTATTTTTATAACCTTTAACTAATTCAGAAAGAGTTACTTCATCACCGGTTGGGAGAGTAATTTGATAATCTTCAAAATCAACTTCTTCACCATCTTCATCAGTGACTTCAATTTCACCTTCTTCATCAGAACCTTCTTCAGTTTC
>NZ_JANLCJ010000221.1 GCF_024979295.1 Herbiconiux daphne
AAACATTCAGACCAGCAATCAAAGTAAGGAACACATCCATACGTGGACCGAAGTGAGATGGACTTGGTTGAGCACCTGTGTTAGGGTTTACATTAGAACCAGTAGCACCAGCACTTGGGGTTTGTGTTTTACTCAGGTGGATTGCCTCAAGGTCACGTTTGATTTCACGACCTGCTTTTTCCATTTGATACTGAAGTTCTTTACCACGTCCATAGTTTGCAAGAGAGTTTGCAGTGTCAGACACTTTAACCACTTTGCGGAGGATTTGAGTGTTTGATTTATGAAGTGTTGTACCACCAGTGAATGGAGAGTCACCAACATCAGAACCTTCGATTACAGCATTACTAGCATCAGTACCAGCTAAACGGTCAGTTTGCCATTGGAACAATTTGTTCGTGATAGCTTCTTTACCGATAGAAGAGGTGAATGGTGTATCTTCGGGGGAGAGGTTGGAAACCCAGTTAGCAAACGACTCTTTAATACCTTTCAAGTCGTAAGAAACAAGATTAATTTGAGCCATTAATAGTCTCCTTGGAATTCAGATAAAAATAAAGGGAGAGATTTAACTCCCTCCCTTTCAGGTCTCTATGGACTAGCTATTAGGCCAGTTTCAGGATACCAGATGCAAATGGGTTGCGGTGACGCAGACCAACTTCCATCTCAATCATCCATTTTTCATTAGAACCCTGTTTCGCCAGTTTGGTACGCTGTGGAGCGCGGAGAACCATCTGAGTCCAGTCAGCTGGACTGAAGACATAGATAGCTTTTTCTGGCATGAAGCGGTTAGGAATCAGTTTATATTCCTGTCCCAGAGGGTCAACCAGAGTAGATACATAAGTATTTACTTTGGTATCACTAGCACCATCAAACATACGCTGACGACCACCTGCATTAGCACTAAG
>NZ_JANLCJ010000222.1 GCF_024979295.1 Herbiconiux daphne
TTGATAATTCACAGTTCCAGAAACCTGGGTTAGTTTCATTATCAAGGTTGAAACCAGCAGGTGCAGTGTCAAAGTCAATAGTAGCGGTAGAGTTCCACCAACGTGACCAAGAACCATTCACACAATAACGGTCAAAACGTGAGTTCGTCTTAGGTGACAGAACAGTTTGAACAATCTCCTTACCGGAGTCATCAGCATTAACTGTCAGGAAGTAAACATCACTATCTTCTGGTGAATCAATGTGAGGGGTGTTAGGTGTTGTTACCTGAGCAGTATCTTTGAAGTAGAAATACGAACCATCAGTTGTGATAGTGTTCGCATCAATACCAGATACGTTGTTGTAGAACTGTGAGTTCACACGTTTCCACGGAGTCCAAGTAGCATCCTGATGGTGATAACCACGCACCCAAATAGCATTCTTGTCGTAGATGGTCTGAACACGAGTCTTACCCTCTATTCCACCAGTAGGAGTCCAAGTGCCGTAGAAATCATTACATACAGCCCAATCGTATTCCATTGCAGCAGGAGCACCGTTAGAAGTCACACCAGTAGTAGAATTGACTGTCTTAGGTTTGGCAACCATAAAAGATTTACCAGAATACTTATTGTCCTGTAGTTTATCAGTATTGTTAGTTTCACCATCACCACACACTACGTTGGAGTTAACTTGGAAACCACCAGAAGTCAGAGCAGCAGTTACATCAACACCATTCACTTTAGGCATAGCTTTGAAGTCAACAACGTGAGTAGTTGCATCGATAGAGTTCAGAGCACCAACAATAGCATTACCTGTAGCAGCACGGTCAGCCTCTGCTTTCGCTCTATCAGCTTCTACTTTAGCTCGATTAGCTTCAGTAAGAGAATCAGCCTGAGAAGTAGCAGCATTAGTCTCAGAAGTCT
>NZ_JANLCJ010000223.1 GCF_024979295.1 Herbiconiux daphne
TTCGTGTTTGAAAGCATTAGGGCATATCAAAACTTGCTTTCAAGGGGAAGAAAGAGAAGAATTTACAAATTCACTCCTGGTGATGAACAAGAGTTTTGACTTAAAACTGAAGATGAGAATAAAGCTGAATCAATCATCAAGGCGGGAAGTGACATTAACAAATTTGGAAAGATTGATGAACTGACTACCGCATTGGCACAAACTTGAAACATGCAAACAATGGACTTCCTTTCAAACAAGGAGATAATGTTTTTGATTCAACATTACAGAAATTGTCAATATGAACTGACAAACTCATATACTTCAAGCACATTTAAGAGAGATTTACAAAAAATCGCTGGGCGTGAACATGCACCAGTAGAGATTAGACCACATGAGAAGAGAATTGGAAAAGAAAAACAATACGGATTGAAAATCAAGTGAAAGGTGGAATAACATGAATGCATATGATAGGGTTTATAGGGAACTAACTCAAAGAATGGAATTGAATTTAGATAATGGCACACATGATATGCTACTCAAAAGAACACTTAAGGTTAACAAATGGGTTTGACACCAAAATATGCTTTATGGCGAAACCACTGACGTGGAATATGGGATTTTGAAAGTATTTGCCGACACACTTATTACTTATGGTATTGACACGGTGTTCTTGCAATGAAAAGAAGCTAGGCAGGAAAATAACATCTGATATACTCCGTTTGTCAATAACGAAATGATGAAGTCATTGACTTCACAGTTAAAAAGTGAAAATGACAACAATGTGAAAACATTTTTGGAAGAGTATGGGTTCGAACTGCCGCTGGTCAAGGAAATGATTCCTAGAATTTTGTGAAAATAAGAGGTGCATATGAAAACATTTAAGTGAATTACGAAAATGTATGTAAATAGTTTGAA
>NZ_JANLCJ010000224.1 GCF_024979295.1 Herbiconiux daphne
ACATGAAAGTAAC
Organism: Herbiconiux daphne; assembly: GCF_024979295.1. Lineage (GTDB taxonomy): Bacteria > Actinomycetota > Actinomycetes > Actinomycetales > Microbacteriaceae > Herbiconiux > Herbiconiux daphnes. The sequence goes on from NZ_JANLCJ010000224.1 coordinate 14, forward strand.
TCAACTTTATACACTCATCAATGCAGTAACCAAAGAAGTATTAGGCGATACCGCCGTTGTTAATGAAGACCTGTCAAACGTGGTTGATATTGGCAAGGCTATTATGGACACTCAGAACGGGATTGAAAATTACACCCGCAAACTGGTTGACCATATCGGCAAAGTTATTTTCGTTAACCGCGCTTATGCTGGCGGCGTTCCTTCTGTCCTGATGGATGCTTGGGAATTCGGTTCCATTCTGGAAAAGATTTCTACCGCTCTGCCAGAAGCGACCGAAAATAAAAGCTGGGATTTGCAGGACGGGCAGGAATATAGCCAGGACACTTTCTACCAACCGAAAGTTGAAGCGAAATTCTTTAACTCTAAGGTTACGTGGGAAATTCCGATGAGCTTTACTGAATTGCAGGTTAAATCTGCTTTCTCCAGTGCGGCTCAATTGAACGGCTTTATTTCCATGCTCGTTACCAGTGTAGAAAATTCACTGACCGTGAAAATTGATGCGTTCATTATGCGCGGCATTAATAACATGATCGGCGAAACTCTGGTTTCTGAACTGGCAACCGGGGCGGCGGGTTCTAAAGTAGTTGATTATACTAAATCAGGGGTTCGCGCTGTAAACCTGCTGAAACTGTATAACGACACTAACCCGACCAACAAAGTTAGCGTCGCTTCTGCTATGACCAACCGTGATTTCGTGCGTTTCGCAACGTATCAAATCGGTATCGTCGCCGACCGCATGACCAAAATCAGCAAGCTGTTTAACATCGGTGGTAAAGAGCGTTTCACAGCCCCGGATATGCGTCGCGCTGTACTGCTGTCTGATTTCAGTAAATCAGTAGACACTCTGTCTGCTGCCCTGCTGGAAAATCCCGACCGTATCGC
>NZ_JANLCJ010000225.1 GCF_024979295.1 Herbiconiux daphne
ATACAGACCGCTGTAAAACACAACGCAAACTTGGGCATTACCAAGAACCGTGGAAAGCAACGGAAGCGCCAGCAGCTTCACCATCATAGGAAGCTTGAACAGTTACCGCAGTGTTCGCAGAGGTGTTGAACTGAAGACCACCAGCGATTGCAGTGCTACCATCGTACTCACCAACAGCAACAGCGTAGCCGTTTTCAGCGCGGTTGTAGTGGAGGTTAGCAGAAGCAGATGCCATTGCACCAACAGCTTTCACTTGCTTACGAACTTCTTTGATATCACGTTCGTTTTTGCTGATACGCTGACCATTCTGTTCCAGCTTGGTGATGCGCTGTTCGTGGTTAGCCAGTTGCTTGGTGTTGCTGGTGATACGAGTTTCATGGCTCGCAATCTTACCATCAACTACCGCAGAGCGCTGAGTGAAAGTAGTCGTGTCAACTTTCTGAGACAGACCGGTAGCGAGTGCTTTGTCCTGACGCTGTTGGTCAGCGGTGAACACCGACGTTTTAACACGGTCGTTGATTTCTTTGTCCTGAGCAGCTTGTTCGCTGTCATATTTGGACTGGTCAACTTTCTTAGCAATCAGCTTGCTGTTAGTATCAGCAGATTTCTGAGCACCATCAGCCGCAGACTGAGCCTTAACCACATCACCTTTAACAGCCATTACTTTGGTGTCAACGGCAGTTTCAGCGGCCTTAGCACGAGTCACTTCGTTGTTCAGAGCAGTGTCCTGACGAGTCTGGTCTGCCTTGAAATCAGAAGTGCTAACTTTCTGAGCGACTTCGCCAGCCAGTTGAGTGATACCAGATTCGGTCTTAGTGACACGACCGTCCAGACCTTTCTCAGCAGCAGTAGCACGGTCAGTTTCAACTTTAACCGATTTGTCTACGTCAGCCTG
>NZ_JANLCJ010000226.1 GCF_024979295.1 Herbiconiux daphne
CACTGGAGTTAACAAAGCCAGATACCTTAGAGCCGATGCCCTGACCAATCAACGCACCCGGCGCACCACCAACTACGCCACCTGCTGCACCACCTACCGCACGCCCTGCCACATCAGAGAGGAAATCACGAACAGGCGTAGTTACAGCATTTTGTGTACGTGCAGTGCTGATTACATCCCGCAGGGCTTGATTAATCTGTCCCTGTCCTGCTGCCTGAGCCTGTGTCTCTGTCTGTGCTAAACGATTGGTAAATTTGGTAGGGCTAAAGTTCTCACCTGTAGTAGCCTCAGCTAAGGCACGGCTACGGGTAGTATTGGCTAATGCTTCCCGCATCTGAGCACCTACACCCGCTGGCAGATTACCCGCTGTTTCTGCTGCATCAATTGCAGACAGAATATCAGAGGTATTCTTAGCGCCTGTATAACGTCCTGCCAGACTGTTAGAGCCTAACATTACATTTTCAGCCTGAATCTGATTCTCTTTCCCGGCTATCTTACTCAATGCAGACTTGTTACCAAAATCACCAGCCATAGCACTAAAATAACTATCAGCATCACGATAAATAGAACCCGCATCAGGGTTAATAGATTGAATAATAGAATCAGCTTCATTACGTAGGCTGTTCACTGTTTCAGTTAAGGCGGCTACGCTGGTTTGTTTACCATTCCGCATAGCTTCCCCTCTGGCCTCATTAAGAGAGCGTTTGAGGTTGTCCAGTACATCAATATTAGTAATCTTAGTATTCTTAACCTTATTAAGTATCTTACGTGCTGAGGCTGTTAATTCTGCACCCTGTTCAGCATGTGCTGTAAGGTGTTTCTGTGCAGTGGCTACAGTGTCATTTAATTTAATCCGGTTAACATTACTTTGATTAAGTAGATTCTGAGT
>NZ_JANLCJ010000227.1 GCF_024979295.1 Herbiconiux daphne
TGAATAATTCCGTGTGATCGTCCCCTCTGTTTGATCGTTTTCTGTGATCGGGTAAGCGTCAGGAACTTCGATCATGTTCGGAACTCCAGTCGGACCTCTCCAAGTGTTAACCTGTAAAATCTCATATCCTGCTTTAGGTTTCGCAACAATTTTGATCGTTTGTGATCCGACTTCAATGTTCTTTTGAGTAGCAATATCAACAAGTGAATCGGCTGTTCCGATAAACTGTCCGAAATACGTACCTGATTTGCCGTCTGACGCTTCTTGGATCACTATGGTATCAATAGCCGAAATATCGTCTATCTTGCCGTGTAGCTTCTGTGTGGGCTTACCAGTGGGAACGGGAACAACTGTCTTCGGTGTCGCCGTCACTTGCCAACTTGTATCTACACTAGAAACAAAGTTATAAGTATAACTACCCTCTTTTGATCCTAACCATGAATCGTTGTAGAAAGTCTGATTTGCTTTCTTATTCTTCGCTGTGAACGTGTAGTTTGGATCGAATTCGAACCCTCCTGCGATCGTTGAGTTTGCCGATCCGTTTGCAGGCGCGTAAGGAACCGTAAGCGTGTCGCCTACCATGTATGTTTTAACGCCGTTGATCGTTGCAAAAGCTTTGAAATGGTTCGTTGCGTAATCGGTGTAGTTCTCGAAAACGATCTTTGTTTCTTGCGTTGCAGGTGGTGTGACAACTTTTTCGTCTTCGATCACAACTGCAAAATAAATCGTGTCGCCTGTTCCGTTGAAAGGTAAATCAAAACTGAATGGTGTTGCGTTTGTGATCGGCGCTGACAAAGCAACGTTTTTCGGGTTTGCCATTACTTTACCCGTTGTGTATGTTTTGTAATCATATTTAAGGGTTGTAATCTGCTTGCCTGCAATAGGTT
>NZ_JANLCJ010000228.1 GCF_024979295.1 Herbiconiux daphne
GAAGTAAACTTCCATGCGACGTTCGTGGGTATGCGGAGGCATTGAGTTCCAGTTGCTGCCCTCGTGCAGGGCAGTCATACCCATGCAAAGCTGGCAGGTTTCCAGAACATCTGGCACGAAGTATTTGTTGATCGTGCGGCGGTTACAATCTTCGACCGAACCCAGCTCAGCAGAAACGCTCTGCTCTTTGGTTACGATGCGAGTTGGGTAAGCATGATGCGCCGGGCAGCTGCTGTAGTAGAACTTAGCAGGATTCGCATAATCATTACTTGCGAAAGTAACTTCATGTGCGCCCTTACCAATGTACAGGCCATCATGAGCAGCCAGCTCATAACGTTCACCATCAACGACAACGAAACCAGCACCACCGATATTGATGATACCCATTTCACGACGCTGAAGGAAAAAGTCAACACCGAACTGGCGACCCAGAGTATCCGGCAGGTGGACAACGCCATAAACAGGCAGCACACCACCAACGCAGATGCGGTCGATGTGGCTGTAGGTCATGGTCATTTAATCCGGCTGGAACATATTCTGGATCAGGAACTCCTGACGAAGTTGCTCAGTATCCAGAACAGCACCGTGGAACGGATGAATAGCATAGCGTGTATCAACGTTCATAGCTCAACCCTCTTCATTTAGTGTAAACATTTAATAAAGCGTCCCGAAAGACGCTTGATAAATGCTTATTTGCGAACTGCTTTAGCCCATGCCGCCGTTACCAGAGGACATACTACCGACGTTACGATAACGCAGGTTGCTACCAGAGCGGTTGCTTGTGCAGCAAATGGCTGGAACTGAGGAGCCATCTGAGCAATCAGAACCGGAGTTGCAGCAGCAGCACCAGCAGTTGATGAAGCAGCTACACCAGCAGTACCATCAC
>NZ_JANLCJ010000229.1 GCF_024979295.1 Herbiconiux daphne
TATCATCATCGGGTTTCATCTTCACACCGAAAGCACCTTCAGTGTAAAGGATTGGAGCTACAGATGCTTTCACACCACGTAGACGGTTGATACGAGTATCCAAAGCACGCTTGGCAACACCTAAACGCTCATCTAGAATTTCCCAGAATTTCTCCCAATCACCTTTGGACTCAATGGCAATACGAGGCAGGTTAAGGCTAACAACACCTAAGTTATTACGACCATCAAGAACTTCATTACCATTCTCATCATGCCATACGCTGAGGAATGAACGGCAACCCATAGGACTTACAGGAATACTCGAACCTGTAATTGCTCGGTTGATTTTCGCTGAAATAATATCTGGATACAGACGTTTTGATGCACACTCTAGAGCAAGAAGTTTAACATCATAGTTAGGATCTTCTGGAAGGATATTCAACCCTTCTTCGAGGAACATAACGAGTTTCGGAAAGACTGCTGTGAGGCCATCTTTTCCGAGACCCTTGATTCGGACTTTGAGAATAGCTTTTTGGATCTCACGCTCGAACCAATTTGACCCCATCCCAAAGCTAACTGTAACGAATGGTGATTGTCCATTAGTAGTGAAAAGGGTGTTGACTTCGTACTCATATGCCTGAATACCATCCTGAATCTCTTTGGCTGTGCGTTCATTTGCAAAGCCATCAGCATCTTCAATACCCCATTTTTCAGCGAGATCATGGTATTTAACCCACGACTTCTGAGCATATGGAGCCAGAACCTGATCGATGTTTGCTAGAGTTGTACCACCATATTGATGCGAAGCAACTTGAGCTGTGATTTGAGCCATCACTGCACATGCTACACCAATAGATTTTGGTGATTCAATCTCAGCACTTCCCAAACGGAAACCATTTGCCAGCA
>NZ_JANLCJ010000023.1 GCF_024979295.1 Herbiconiux daphne
ACCAATTCCACTATCGACTGTTATTCACACCTTTTTACCAGCGTCATTAGCATTTCACTTTCTCGTAGCATAAGTAGCGGTTATATCTTTTCTTGTAGGAAGTCCAAGAGCAGTTTTAAAAGCACTCATAGTGATAGTATTGGAGTATCCATCAAATCCATATCCTAAGACAAGTTGTTCCCCTGGAATAGGAGTGATAGTGTTGGGGATAGCATTGGCGGCAGACCCAGGGTCTCCCTTTTCCCCTTTATCTCCCTTTTCGCCTTTTTGTCCTTGGATACCTTGGATACCTTGAATACCTTGAATACCTTGTGGTCCAAGCAATTTACCCATATTAACTCATTGTGTTCCATCTCATACAACAAGTTCATCGTTTTCATCGGTAATTACATAAGCATCATCTAAATTAGGATTTGCTGGTAAGTCAGCTCTAGTTGCAACTGTACCTTTTGCTGTAAAGGATTGACCTGCTGGACCTTGAACCCCTTGAACTCCTTGGTCCCCTTTATCTCCCTTGTCCCCTTTGTCCCCTTTTTGACCTTGAACCCCTTGAATTCCTTGGTCTCCTTTATCACCTTTTGGACCTATTGGACCTTGTGGTCCTGTGTCACCTTTATCGCCCTTAGGACCTGGAATAGTTGAGTCTTTACCATCTTTTCCATCTTTTCCATCTACACCCTTAATAACCATAACAGTTTCAGGACAATCATTCATAACTCATATATATGAAAACATAGGATCATTGACAAATGCATTTACGTATCCACTAATTTTCATTTGTGTCATCTTAATAAATCTATCGATAATGTCAGATGTTTCAGTCACTCTTCTAGTTGCATCTTTAGATTTAACTAAATTCTTATCAGCAATATTTTCAATTTGAAATTGATTGTATTGTGCTTCTGAAGGTGTAGATGAGTAAGTAGTTTCAGTAGTTGAAAAGTTAATATCTGGTTGATCGTTATATCTAGTTGTCTTTACATTTAATAAATCTTGTTGTAATCCTGCAAGTTTTGACTTTGTTAGTGGTAAAGTCTTAACATAAAGAGCTGGAAGTAATTCTGTAAGAGCATTTGCCATAAGTAAGTGCTGAGTATCTTCATCATTTCTAGCAAATCACAAGTTATACTTGTTTGCTAACAGTGAATAAATAGCTTTGACTGAGTAATAAGTTTTAGTTTCATCAAGTCAATCAGGTTTTTCATCGAATAATGCATTAACATTATTTAGTACTTTTATATTGAAAGTATTAAAATCTGGATATAGTTCTTTAAATCTCTTGGTCTCTATCTTTTCCATTTTCATTCTCCCTTCCGGCAATGAGTGCCTGTTTTTCCATCATTTTATCTTTAATTTCTTCTTCAACATCGATAAGTGTTAATTGAATGCCAAATACTTTTTTATATTGTTCAATAAATAACTCACACTGATCTCTAAATTCATTTTTCATGAGTTCAAAGTGAATTTTATCATCGTCAACTTCGCCTGAAGTATTTCTTTCACCTTTAGCGTTAATATTAATAACTTCACCATTAAGCCAATATCATGCGTTTTTATTTGCTTTAATAGATTCAATAATATTTAAAATAGTTTCATTTTCAGCAAAATTAATTTTAAATAGCTTCTGTGAAATTAGTTTATCAATTGAGACGTCATCACCATTTTCTTGTGAGAATTGTGATTTTTGTGATGGTGATAAGTTAATAAATGCTTCATCTGTGTCATATATTTTTTCAAAATCATGTTTAGCATATGAATTATTTTGATTATTAACTCCAAATTTAGCGTCAATAAGTGAAAGCCGTTTTTTATATACAACTTGATTTTCAGCGAATAAATAAGCATATGCTATTCATCTAACTAAACCTGTGTAAGAAGTGTGATTATATTTTAAGAAAGCTGAATTTTCATTGGTAATTCTAGTTGCAATTCTATTTTTATTATTTCTTGGTGCACTAATTCCAATTGCGTCAGTTACATTTTCAATGGCATCGTAAAAAATAGGTGAAGCATATAATGGGTATCTTTTAATATATGGCTCTTTTTTAAGTAGTTGAGATTCTACATATGAATCAATACGATCACTAAGTTCATTATTAGCATCTACTTTTGTATATATTTGACCCTTAACAATTTTAGTCAAATCAGTAATTGCTCCTGCTCCATTTCTGAAAGCTGCTTTAAAAAGTTGTCTTTGAATTCCAATAGTTAATTCTTCATCACCTTCAAATCTAAATAGAGCAATATATTTTTGCTCAATATTATCAATAACTGTTGACATGACATTTTGACGGAATTTTCCATGGTCTTTGCCAAATAAGTTTCTATTATCTAAATCTTTATATGTTACACTCATAATAATATTATATAAAAAAATAGGCAAATGCCTACTTTTCATCCAATTTGAACTCATCAATTTCTTTTTCAAGATTTTTATCGATGATCATATTTGTTAGAATAACCTTTTTTAGTGATGCTTTATCTTTTGCTGTTTCAATTTGATTTTTTAGTCAAGTTTGCTCTGGTGAAAATGTGAATTTTGCTAATAGAAATTTAATTAGTTTATCCATATTACACTTCCTCAATGAAGATAGCTTCTTCGTGATATAGTGGAGCTAGTTTAACACGTGCGTCATATTGAATAAGCATTTGGTTTGGACCAACATTTTTAGTTGTCCCACCTTCCATAACTACAGCACCTACTTCTCTCTTGATTGTACCAATTTGAGATAGTGCTAAAGGTTTTCTGTAAAGAATTCTATCTGAACATACTAAGTAACCTGCTGTTCCTACTTCAGCTTGTGCAGTTACATATACTGGAACTGTATCAACAAATGATACTAGACCATTAAAGTTTCTTGATGTTCCTGGTTCATTTAGATTAATAACTGTTGTAACTGATGATGAATCAATTCCAAGTGCACCATTATAAGTAGTAATAACTCTTAAACGATCTAGTGGAATACCATTGATTGAAAATGGGTAGAATGTTTCAGTTGAAATTGGTGAACCAATATTTGTTAGATAAGAAATTGCTAGTCTAATAAATGATAGTGATGTATCTTTAGCTGCGTGCAGAATTGCTTTAGGCACCTTAACAACTCTTTTACCACCTGCAATGGCATTTGTGTAATCGTTTTGGACTGCACCTGTTGCTGGAATTGTAGGTTGTGTACCTGAAGGTTTAGTTGCATATAGATCAGCTGTAGTTACTTTTGCAACTGATGAATAAATTGGTGTTGTATCCGCTTTAGTTTTAACTGCTGCTAGTCCTTCATTTAAATCTTTTTCTTTTCATGAAAGAATAAAGTTTGCTGAAGCGTTTGCAACTAAGTCGTTTGAACCTGAAGCTGTTTTAACTAATTCAATATCTTGGTTATCAGTGATAATGTTATCTTGACGTGCAACAAATGGAACTGTAACTCTTGAAACTACTTGACCTGTTGCCCCTGTAAATGCTGGTGCATCACCAACAGCTGCTGTTGCTGTATATGCTTTTAAAGTTCTTTTGTTATCTTTTAGAATTTCACCTGTAAGAGCATCTTCTGAACCTTCTGATACTGCTACTTGGTCAATAATTGAAGGTTTTGATAGTACAGGTTTAACTGTAAGAATTCTTTTGGTAAAGTCTAGTGCTTCACCTGTTGAGCCATCTTTGATGATGACAGTTGTTGTATATGACATCTTAATGTCCTCCTATAAATGCACTAATTCATCTTTTTGTTTAACTTCTTCTTTTTGAAGTGATGAATTAATCTGATCAGTCAATTTTGACAATGATTCGGCAAATGCTTTTTCTTTTTCTGAAAAGTCATTGCCATCTTGCTTTTTTTCTTGACTGTCTTTTTTTTCTTCCTTTTTGACTTCCTCCAACTCATCTTTAGGATCTTTTTGTTTTTCATCTGGAATTTCTATTCCGAGTTCTTTTGCCTCTTTTAATAGATCTTCCATTTCTTTCTTGTCTGCTTCTGCTTGTTTTTTAAGACGAGCTTCTTCAACAAGTTTTTTCAATTTGTCTTTTTCCATGACATCTATATTATAATATAAGTATGAAAATAACAAAAATAACATTATATCAATTGCCATTTACTTTTGAAAGTGGTAATAGAATTGACGACATACAAAATTTAAAAGGTAATAGATTTCATATCCCACAATGAGAACTTACAGAGCAAAAAGATTTTTCTTGAAATTTTACAAACTTTTTATTTAATGCAACTTTAACTGTGAATACAAATCAGGCTGTTAATTTAAATAATAGACCACAAGGTTTTAACTATGCTGTAATCTATGCTGAAGGATTAAATAATGCACTTCCAGATTCAATACCTAATCCAGCTCATGAAATTGGTTTTTTCTTGCAAAGTGTAAGTAAATTCAACAATTCACAATCATATCAATATAATTGTCGTGTTGATGTTTTTGGCACATGGGGTCTTGATTACATGAGTGCTTTAGAAGGTACACTTGTAAATGTTAAAAGAATGCATGAAGATAGGTGAGTTAAAGATGGTGATAAATTTAAAATTAATTTAGATTCACACTTTTTAATTAATTCTGATTTTACAGTTCCGGATACAAAAGGAATGGAAATGAAATATGTTCCTAAAAAAGCGTTGATTTGAGGTGCTGATGATAATTTTACAAGGACATCACCTTATAAAAGAAATGAATTAAAAATAGATGTTGAAAATGCTGGATATTTTGAACCTAGATATTTTGACACTGATAATTCAAATATTTTAATTACTAATTCAGGTGAATTAATGCTTAAAACAGGTAATGTTGATATTGACAATGTTAGACAAAATCAATTTTGATATGTTTATGCTATTTTAAAAAGTGGTGGAAAACCTATATCCAATAATGCTAATGAAAGACCTGGAACATTTCATCATTCTTATGACACTTATTCATTAGCAATTGTGAAGCCACAATCATTTTTACATTGTTTCTATAATGAGAGAAATGAGCCAAAAGATTTTGAAGATTTAAACAAAAAATGCAATGCTTCAAATATTGCAAGTGATATTTCATCACTTAAAAATTTCGAGGTGCTTCAGGAAGGTAAAATTGTCAACATGATAATTTCACCGTTTCCAATTGACTATGTTGAGGATGTATTAAATGGAAAAACTCCTGGATATAATAACATGAAAAGAATTTGTTTTAAAAATGATGGATCAAATTCATCATGTGCTGATAGTGATCATCAAATTGGTGTTGTCAATTGAAATAGAGATGGTTATTATAAAGATAATACTTATGGTGATTTATTTTTTTCAGGTCGTGTTGAGCCATTTGAAATTAGTGAAATTGGTTTTACTTTCGATGGTGATGCTGCAACTGTTAAAACTAGTGTTGATCCTGTGTTACTGAATCAATCAATTGTGCCTATAACATTCAAATATAAAGAAAATGAAGTTATTTTGGATGTTTACAATTATTTAAAAAATCCAATTGTTGATAAGTATAAAAGTCACTATGTTAATCCTTCAAAATATAAAAATGCAAT
>NZ_JANLCJ010000230.1 GCF_024979295.1 Herbiconiux daphne
TGGTTGATAACTCCAGTTGGTTTTATAGAAATTGGTGATACAGCAGGTTATATAAGGTCAGACGGTTATATTGGAATAGGTGTAGATGGAGATGAACATCTCGCACACCATTTGGCTTTTCTGTACATGACAGGTTCTATCCCTGAATTCGTTGATCATGCTAATCACATACGGCATGATAACCGATGGGTAAACCTACGAGAATGTTCTCTTCAAGAAAACAATCATAACAGAGGCATGGATTCACGAAATACTTCTGGTATAAAAGGTGTTTCGTGGAATAAACATGCCAAGAAGTGGTCTGCCTATGTTAATCTTAACAAGAAAAGACATTTTGTAGGCTATTTCACTGATATAAAAGATGCTGAAGAAAATGTTATGAGAGTTAGAAGAGAACTTCACGGTTCATTTTCTCACGATGGTAATGAGGATATAAAATATGTTTAGTCTTAAAGGTAAAGTTGCTGTTGTAACAGGATGCGACACGGGTTTAGGTCAGGGTATGGCTCTGGCACTGGCTAAAGCTGGTGCTTCAACTATCGTCGGTATCAACATCGTTGAGCCGATTCAGACAATCAAACTGGTTCAAGAAGCCGGTGCTGATTTCCATAACATCATCTGTGACCTGTCTAAAGCAGACAAGAAACAGCTGATCGCTGATATCGTAAACCGTCTGGGCACTGTTGACATTCTGGTTAACAACGCCGGTATCATTCGCCGCGAAGATTCGCTGAACTTCTCTGAAAAAGATTGGGACGATGTAATCGACCTGAATCAGAAGTCAGTGTTCTTCCTGTCACAAGCGTTCGCTAACCACTGCGTCGAAGCTAAACACGGTGGTAAGATCGTTAACATCGCGTTTATGCTTTCCTTCCAGGGCGGTA
>NZ_JANLCJ010000231.1 GCF_024979295.1 Herbiconiux daphne
ATATTATCCGTCGTGTCCCCGGTAAGAATCTGGATAAAAAAGTTTCTCCAGGCTTCCAGTTCGGAAACGAAATGTGGAGGAACTTCGGGCTGGTTCTCACCACAAGACCAACGGTAGTGCCAACCCGGTGTAACCAACAGATCTTTATCGCGAGTACAGATGATAGTATTACCAGTGCGTCTTTGTCTTTCGGCAAGGTAATCATCGGCCTCTCGACCATTAACGACAACATGAGGTTGAGTTTCCTTTAGATAATCATTAACAGTGATCCAATGCTCCGGCTTTTCAAAACCGTCCCTATTGCCCTTGTATTTCTGTACAGAGGCGACACCGAATCGAAAATTACCGGAGCCACTAAAGACACACATATGCTTAACACCACCCGTCGCCGCATTGATGCGTAAGACTTTTTCTTCGCACCTTTTTTGAATAAACTCAGCAGCTGCGGGTATACGGTAGCCTTTGACGAACGCGTGATTGGTGGTAATTGCTCCCAGCTCATAGCGAAGAACGTCTGAGTCAATGAGAGCAATTTCATATGTTTTATCCTTCGATACTTGGGGACACAGATTCAGTCTCGTCCATGACGGCAAAGGGTTCCGTTGCTGTGGTTGCAGTGTTGACAAAAGCTGAAGACCAGTGGTACGCTGCTGGGGCAATGTCTGTGTCAGATACATCTCGTACGCTTGGTCGACTGGATGCTTCTCCACGTCCTGCTGCTCTTGCTCGGAATCCTGCTTCTGCTCGACGTAAGGTGTCTGCGAAACTAGGACTTCCACGTCTGGTTGTGACTCGTGCTCGCATTCTTGGTGCGTCGTCTTCGACAGGCTCTTCTGGTTCTGCTGTTGTTCTGCTATCTTCATAATTATCTAGAATCCTTCC
>NZ_JANLCJ010000232.1 GCF_024979295.1 Herbiconiux daphne
TCAGCAATTTTAATATCTGCATTTGCACGGTAGTTTCCACCTAATGTATCAAATGACATGATACGTTTTGTCAAATCAATGCCTGCTGTTTGAAAAGTGTTTGCTAATTTTGTATCTAACAAGTATGCTTTCAGCTTGTCAGTTGTCAAAATTAAAACATCTTCTAATTTGGTGGTAGTAGTGTATTGACCGATGGCACCGCCAGATGCTTGTGGTGTTTCATTGTACAAAGCGCTGTTGTTTTGAATGTTCAGAATCGCTTCAGAAACAGAAGCAAATAATTCTTGTTCGCTTGTTACTTTCCGAATTTGTTGCGGATTGGTAATGTTCTTCAATGAATAATCAATAAGCATTGCACGTAATTCACGTTCTTCCGATACGTTAATATCAGAAACTTTTTTACGGTAAACACCTAAAGCATAGTTTGTGGCATCTGCAAGCGTTAAAAAGTTTAAACGAACATCGTTGTTATTTAACGTGAATTTTTGTTTCTTCAAGATACCTGCACCGTACAATTTTGTAGCCATTGCAGGGTAGTTACGTTTCAGCATCAAAGTTTCTTCTTTTGAAAGATTCATCGTAACAGGCACGCTATCCATGATTACATATTCTTCCGAATATTGACCGATGAAATCTTTTTCTTTTGCGAGCCATTCAAAACGGTTACCTAATGCTACTGAAATGATAATAGATTCGTCAATTTTTGGGAACAAATATTTGTTGACAAAAGTTTCAAATTGTGTATTGACGTTCGTCCAATTTTCCCCGAAAGTCCAACCTGTTCCGTAATCTGTATTAAATGCTTGTAGGGCAGTGGCAACGCCCGCTGCTAATGGTGATGGCATATTATTCTTGCCCTCCTAAAGAATGGATTTTGCT
>NZ_JANLCJ010000233.1 GCF_024979295.1 Herbiconiux daphne
TGTCTATTAAGAATAATTCAAACCCTTGACTACCTAAAAAGCAAGATGATAACTCACACGTTGAAATAATTTTACAAATGATGGACAAAATAATTAAAGAGTTAAGACCATTTGATTCACAATATGATATTGTTGATGAAGAAATGAATGAATTGGTGTATAATAAAACAAAGGAAATGGTGCTAAAGAATGTTATTTAAAATATTTGATAAAAGAATTAACAAAGAGTATTACGATACGGCATCAATGTTAGCAAAGGAAATTTTCAATGGAAAATTTTAGATTATTCAATGAAGACACAATCAATGGTATGAAGGGGTTGATTTCCCAAAACATTAAAGTTGATTGCATTATCACTGACCCGCCATATAAACTTACTTCCAAAGGTTCAACAGGAACAATGGGGGGGGAATTCTGGACTAGTGAAAGAAGCAAGAAAGGTATTCTCTTTGACACACCAGACATTACTGATTGGATAAACTTGTGTTATGACCTTCTCAATGAAGGAACACATATCTACATAATGACAAATGACAAGAACCTTACACATTACCTTGACACAATCAAGAAGTCTAAGTTTGAATTTGTCAAGACAATCATTTGAGTGAAACCAAACAAGATTACAGGGCGGTTCTATATGACACAGAAAGAAACTATTATCTTGGCAAGAAAAGGCGGACAACGCCCAATCAACCATGCCGGTACATCTGATATTCTTTTTAGTCCTGAGTTCAAGAAACTCAAAAAGGAAGATGGCACAAATTACCACGATACAGAGAAACCTGTTTCACTTATGGAAACATTGGTGCTCAATTCAACCAATGAAGGTGAGTGTGTATTTGACCCATTTACAGGCGTAGGTGCTACCGGTGTGGCA
>NZ_JANLCJ010000234.1 GCF_024979295.1 Herbiconiux daphne
TTGGGGCTGGACCGCTTGTTACTTTGGGCTAAAGGTCAGCCAAGCAGACGCATATGGGTTACGGTGACGCAGACCGGTTTCCATAGTAATCATGTATTGAGTGCTATCACCTTGTTTTGCCAGCTCTGTACGCTGTGGAGCACGAAGAACCATCTGAGTCCAGTCAGCTGAGTTGAAGATGAACAGAGCATCTTGACGATCAGCGGCAACAGGAGAAGACAGGTCAGTACCTACTTTGTACTTAGGCATGTGACGGTTATAGATAACGCGGAATTTCTGACCCAGTGGATCAGTAATTACGTTAACCTGTACGTCGATATCCTTACGGTTTTCGAACATACGAACACGAGTAGCACCAACAGTTCCTTCTTTCTCCATCAGACCAGTGAAGTATTTAGCCAGAGATGGATGAATCATGATGGTGTTAGCTTTAGAACCAGCAAGATACAACTGAGCAGTGATATCCCATAGAGCAGCTTCAAACTCAACCTGAGTGAAGTCCATGTTACCAGCAGCACCAGCAGCAGGTTTAACATCTTTAACAACGATAGCACCGAAATCCTGATCTGGTTCAACACCAGTGTGACCAGCAAGGTTAACAGTACGGTTTGCACCTGTTGTACCAATCAGAGCACGGACACCACCAGTTGTACGAACATTAGAAGTACCTGTAGGGACACCAGAAATTGTACCTGCGTTACCGAAACCAGTACCTGGACCATTAGTCAGGAACACCGCTTCAAGGTCACGTTTGATTTCAGCACCAGCTTTTTCCAGCTGATACATCAGTTCACGCCCACGACCGTAGTTAGCAGTAGCGTTAGCAGTATCAGAAACAGAAACAACTTTAGCAGGCAGCTGGGTGTTGTTATGAAT
>NZ_JANLCJ010000235.1 GCF_024979295.1 Herbiconiux daphne
AACTTTATGTCATATTTCAACAACATATGACATAGAATGATCTTGATATTATTGGCCACAAAGAATCTCCCTGGGCATTCATATCGTCCAAGGCCGAACCCTATGTGCCCGGGCGAGGTCGAAACCAGATAGGCTGAACTGTCGCCAGCCTCGCGCGACTTCAAAAACCTGTAGGGATCGAATGTATCCGGATTTGGATAGATCTTGGGGTCCCGCATGGCGGCATTGGCAACGTATGTTGTCGAGCCCTTAGGGATTATAGTCCCATCTGCTAGATTGATTTGCTCGGCAGCATATCGTGGCATGGCAACTGTACGTAGTATATGTTGTGGTTAGGAATCGCACATTTCAAAATACGCGGGATTATACATACGGGTGGAAGCGGGCTTTAATCTTTGAGTTTCTTTCAGCACGCTGTCTAACAACTTGAGATCATTCAAGGAAGTTTTTGCCCATCCGGCGCTATGGAGTGCGGATACGATCTCTTGACGAAGCTCCTCAACCAACGTATTCCAATCCTTTCTTGCGGAAAGATCAAGTAGGAGTTGCGCTAAGAGGTCACTTGATGTTTGGAATGCGCCTGCAGCGAGCATCATTTGTGCTAAGACAGGATCATAAGGTTCACCTGCACTTCGAGAGGCTTCCTCGAGCCAAGTTATGACGTCTTGATACTCCATTTTCTCGCCACTTTTCTCGGCCTTGAGCCTACTTTCTATGTGTGGTTCTAGGATGGCACGGGCCTCCCGAATATACTGGCGAAGTTGACGACATGATGGTTTGAAGCGGGCTACCAGGGATCGAAGTGGTTTCGGCCATTGCTTTAGCTCATGTGATGCGGGGAACACCTCAACATTGTATGAAACTAGGATTCTCGA
>NZ_JANLCJ010000236.1 GCF_024979295.1 Herbiconiux daphne
GTAATGGGACTGACTAAAGCACAAAGAACAAATAGGGCACGCTATAAGGATATGATTGAAAAGGAACAAAGGGAGAAAAAAAATGACATTAGAACAACTAAAAGAGAACATAGCAAGTAAAACATCTAAACAAACATTAGAATTGTTAGTAGAACACTTAACTGAAAAAAATTGGGAACAACTTTTGGCGGATGGGGGTTTGGAAATCGCAACAAAACAACATGACATTAGCAATGATTATGATTATGAGATAGAAATTGTAATAGACTGATATATATGTGATGATGAGTTTGAGTTTGATGAATTTTACATCGGTAAGAAAGTAATTAACAATTTCATTTGAGATTGGGAAGAAGAATGAATTTAACTAATTGGAAAGAGAGAGCTAAAATGGCATGAGATGATAAAAAGGAGATGAATAATGGAAACTAAAAAAATTGTCTATTGAGTTGATGAAACTGAAACATTCTACGAACAGGAAAATGAATTCACTGATAAGTTTGGTTATGTAAAATACGAAATTAGGGATGGGGAACTATATGAAACTAACTAAAAAACAAATTGATAACTTGATTAAAAAGTATGATGCTAATAATGCTTTACAGGGCTTTAAGGTAAGAGATAGTGAATATTACTTTGCTAATTACGCAACACACACACAATTTTGAACGGAATTTATAATGTTTAAGGATAAGGAAATTGAAAGAGATATTAAATTGATATATCTAACGGATGATGGGGAAAATGGTTATGAACCAAGAAAGTGAGTAAAATAATGGCAAAGTTTATTAAATTGGAAAGTGGAAGAATAATCAACACTGATATGATTGTATCGGTTGTTGGAGCAACAAACGACAAATACTCACAACAG
>NZ_JANLCJ010000237.1 GCF_024979295.1 Herbiconiux daphne
CTTGTCTTTGTAGAGATCTAAAATAGATTTAATGATCTCTTTAGGCAAATAATCTTTCCAAAAAGAATAGACTTTGTGTATAATAACAGCATCCCAAGAATAGACCTGCTCAATAGTTTCTAGGTCTACATCGGTGATAATAGTTATCAAACGGTCAGCTTCAAATACACGTCCGTTAATAACTGTAGGGTTTTCGAGAGTCTTACATTTCGATTTAGAGAAATAGCTTTCGTAAACTAGTTCGTTTTGGATGTTGATAAATTCAACCTCCGCAATAAAACATTTGGTTTTGGCTAGGTGTTTTAGCTCTTTAACAGTTCGGATTCCTTTTTCTCTACGTGCCGACCCCATAGGGAATTTTTCAGCGACCATCACAGTTGGATAACTTGAGGTGAGGTCAATACTGGAAACGTTTTTTAGTTTACAGTCAATATGAAAAATTGAGGCATGAGTAAAACCGCCCATGAATGCACAGCCTAAATTATTATAGTCTGTTTCAGTCATGAGCATATTTTTCATCATTTCCAGATATCTGGATTTTTTCCCGGAGGAAGATTTTTTATGATTGTTGTTATTGAATAGGCATTCGTTTCTGACGTGGCGGCGAACGTAGCCCGTATTAGTCATTGGGATTTTACGAATGTCTTTATTAAAAAGCATTTGCTCTTTAATGAATGCGAGAATTACAAGAATATCGTTTTTGCAATATTCTAATTCTTTTTCAGTGAGAATAGTTTCATGGTGGCGAACCTTCCCATATTCTAATCCGTCAACCAATTTTTTAATATTTTGGTGTTCGGGTAGAGTTAGGTTTTCAGCGGTTTTAGCCAGTGATAAACCGGAGAGGATTAAACTGTCACGAAATTCTAT
>NZ_JANLCJ010000238.1 GCF_024979295.1 Herbiconiux daphne
ATCCTCTACCGTCCAGATAATATCCCCAATGGCCCCCACATCATCTACACCATTTGCCTGAGTAAACGAAGGGTTTTCACCCGTCTGAATTACTTCATTCACAATCTGTGCAATAAGATTAACGGGGCTATTGAGGTCTTGCGTAGTCATAGTATTTACCTTATAAGTGAGTTAAATTAACTCCAGATATACCGGGCTTTTACTGTGACACTGGCCCAAAGCGTTAACCCTGAGCCAGTGAATAGAGTCTAGCATAATTATTAGATTATGCAATCTGTTTCTTTGTCACCTCCTGCCACTCCCAATACTCCATATAATGAGTATCAAAAGGCTCGTTATCATCCTTGTAATATTCAACCTCTCTATCTTTCCCATCCTTAGTAACGCAGATTGAATAGGGTTCAATTGTCAGGGCGCATAACTCCCCTTCCTTGCGGCTTGCTGCTTTCAGTTCCTTGATACCCTGAGCCGTGTTATAGAGATAGCCCTCAATGATTGCCAAATGGTCAACCTCTGTAGGCTTTTCCTCTTGTGGCGGCTCACTAAACCACCTCTTTAATGTATACTGCTCATAGCTCATAGTTACATAATCCTACATTTGTAAAGTTAAAGCATATCGGCGGTAATCCTACTGCCTGAATCCAGATATTTTAAAGAACAGATAGATAATCAATTATATAATCATCTAATACAATTATTATACCATGTGGATTGTATAGAAACGTCAAGATATGTAAAGTTATGTAAAGATATGTAAATTGATTTGACTTATTTCAGGCAATAAAAAACCGCCCGTAGGCGGTTATTGTTTGCTTAGAAACTCTTTCGATATGTAATCTATTACCTCTTTCAGCTTTGCCGCTGTCATTA
>NZ_JANLCJ010000239.1 GCF_024979295.1 Herbiconiux daphne
CAAGAAAGTTGTCGGTGATGATAATCGTATTCAGGAGGACAATGTCCTGATTGAGTATGATATCAATCCACACAAAGAGTTTGATACTTTCAACGACAATCTCAACCGTGGTATTGCCGCTTGTTATGAGCTGGCGAAACCTCTGGGCATGAGCATTGCCGAAGGTATCTGCTCCCACGTATTCACTGAAGCGGAGATCAAATCGTTCCATGAATCTGCTCTGGTGTTTGGTTGCGAGCCGGATTACAATGCCCTTACTGGTATGCGTAATCCTAAGCCTGCTGCTGCCGACCTGGGTCTTCGTACTTGTGGTGGTCATATTCACATTGGCTACAATGATGTTATCGAAGTTACCGGCGACAATCAGAAAATCCTGGGCGTAATGTGCGACTACTTCCTGGGTCTCCCATCCCTTCTGCTGGACAAAGACGACCGTCGTCGTGAACTGTACGGCAAAGCGGGAGCATGTCGCTTCAAAGACTACGGTATCGAATATCGTAGCCTGTCTAACTTCTGGACTTTCCAGGAGAAGCAACGTCAGTGGGCTTGGGAACAGGCACACAAAGCGTTCAACTTCATGAACAGCGGCGACTTCGAAATGCTGATCGCCATTGTTGACCCTGAAGAAGTTCAGCGTTGCATCAACGAAGGCAACAAAGAGCTGGCGGAAGTTTATATCAAACAGTTGGAGGTTCAGTAATGAGCCTTCATGACGACTTCGGTATGTACTTCAACGGTACTTACATCGGTGTTCGCCAGAGAAGCGGCAAAGTATTCCCGATGTATGTTGAAGCTGTACAGAACGACAGTGATAAGTTTAATCTGCGCAACTATCCATCAGGCCGTGCTCGTCAGGCGGCTGAGCA
>NZ_JANLCJ010000024.1 GCF_024979295.1 Herbiconiux daphne
CCACTGCAAAAGTTTATCCAGCAAGTGCAAGATGGAACTATGACACTACGCCAGTTTGCCGCAATAGTCGCGCAAGATAAGGCAGCCGCTAAAATGCTGTCCGGTGTAGCTCAAAAACGTTTCGACCGCGCTATTAACTCTGACCGCCAAATGTCGAGTTTCATTCAATCCGTAATCAACAACGGCGGGCGGTTCTCTCTGCGAGGCCGCAAAGGTGGGGCGCGTACAAATGAACTGGTTCGCATGTTGAACTTTGTCAACGCTGAACAATCCACGGCAAAAGGGGCGCTCGCTGTATTACGCCGCGCAACTGACCGCCTCGGAATCAAGGCCAACACGACGAAGGAACTACGCAAGGCGGCGAACATCACTTACCGCATGGTTAACAAAATGGAGGAATACTTACGCTCGGTTTACGATGCTGCGAGTTCTTTCACCTCCGGGCAACTGCAAGAAGTAGTAGCAAACTATGTTAACGCTGAAATGGCTGATTTACAGGCTATTGAAGATAACATGGAACAAATCATCGAAATGTTGACCGACGCTATGAACCTTGAGAAAAAGCCGGTAAACTTTCCCGGTGGACAACGCATTAAACTTGAGGACATCGAATAAATGTTACCCTGCGCTGACCTACAGCAAAGTTTAGACAAACTGGTATTCACTACCTCGAAGCGTAAGGGGGTTGAGTATCTTAACATCCCTTGCGGATTCGACATTGAAACCACGTCATTAACTGTTGGAGGGCAAAAAGTAGCGCACATGTACATTTGGATGATTGGTATCGGTCACAATAACGGGGTTTATTATGGTAGAACGTGGGAAGAACTGAAAGACGTATGCGACAGACTGATTACACATTTTGACTTACACGACGGGCGGCGTTTAGTTATCTACGTTCACAACCTCGCGTATGAGTTCCAGTTTATGCGCAAACATTTTGATTGGTCTGAAAGCCCGTTCTCTATTGACGAGCGTAAACCTATCAAAGCTGTTACGGCTGACGGAATCGAGTTCCGCGATAGTTACATGCTTTCCGGTATGTCTCTAAACATGCTGGCAAAGAACCTTGTAAAACATACCGTCAAAAAGATGGTAGGCGATTTGGACTATACCAAACCACGCCACCACAAAACCCCGCTTACGGCGGCTGAAATGGGTTACTGCAATAACGACATTGAAGTGTTGACGGCCTACATTGACGAACAGTTGACGCAGTACGGCGGGAACATCGCAGCAATCCCCGCAACTAATACCGGGCGTGTGCGCGAACGTATGCAACAACGTTGTTTATACGGTCAAGGCAAGAAGCAAGACCGTAGCAAATACAATAAATACCGTAAGATTATGGACGACCTTACAATGACGCCGGAAGTTTACGAACAGGCGAAGCGTACTTTTATGGGCGGCTTTACACACGCTAACGCGCGGCATGTTGGGAAAGTCCTCAACAATGTTAGCTCGGTGGATTTCACATCCTCTTACCCGTCTGTAATGCTGTCGGAAAAGTTTCCGATGTCGCGTTTCAAACCGGTAGTAATAAACACGCTGGATGAACTACACCATTACTGTAATAACTTTGCGGTCATGATGGACATTAAACTATTCAACGTGGAACCGCGCATCGAACAGGAAAACTATTTGAGCGCGTCAAAATGTCGTGACCATAAAGGAATGGTAGAAAATAACGGGCGCGTCGAAGCGGCTGACGAACTAACTATTTCCATCACTGAAATAGATTACTGGATTATTTCTAAGTGCTACAAGTGGGAAGAAATGGAAGTGGCAAACGCGAAGATTGCACACAAGAACTATCTTCCAAAGCCCATTATTGAAACCGTTCTGGAAATGTACCAGAAAAAGACGGAACTAAAAGATGTCGCGGGAATGGAGGCAGAGTATCTACTTGAAAAAGGGATGCTCAACAGCACATACGGAATGTGTGTTACTGACCCGGTGAAAGATGATTCACTCTATGAGGACGGGGAATGGTTTAAAGAACCTGCCGACCTGCAAGAATCAATCGACCGCTACAACGGGGATAAAAAGCGCGTCCTCTATTATCCGTGGGGCGTGTGGATTACCGCTTACGCTCGCCGGAACTTATGGACAGGTATTTTAGAAATGGGTAACGACTATGTTTATTCAGACACGGATAGTCTGAAAATACTGAACTACGAAAACCACAAAGCCTATTTCAAAAAGTTTGACGATGGAATAGTTAAGAAGATGGAAGCAATGTGTGATTTCTACAAGCTGGATAAGGCGTTACTATCCCCGAAAACTATTAAGGGCGTGACAAAACTTATCGGCGTGTGGGATTACGAGGGAACGTATGAGAAGTTTAAAACGCTCGGTGCTAAAAGATACCTGCAATGTGAGAAGGGGAAACTTAAACTCACTGTCGCCGGACTCTCTAAGCAGAACGGTTTAAACTACATGATGCAACAGGCAAATAATGACGTTGATAAAGTCTTTACTTTATTCGACGATGAACTATACATCCCGGCTGAATGTACGGGTAAAATGACACACACTTATCAGGACGACGATTATAAATACCAGTGTACGGATTATTTAGGCGTGACCGAAACAGAGGAACCATTATCAGGGGTTCATCTGGAGCCATGCGAGTTTACGCTTTCTCTGTCGCAACAGTTTATGACGTTCTTGGATAACCTGAAAAGTGGGCGACTCTATAAAGGCACTGCGAGGGCATAAGATGAAATACTACAGTACGACAAAAATCGACAAGAAAGACGCAACCTATAACGTTATTTTCGGGGAGCGTTCAAACGGTAAAACCTACGCGCTACTTGAAAAGGGCGTGAAAGATTACGTTAAAACGGGGCGGCAAATGGCATACGTTCGCCGCTGGAAAGAGGACATTACCGGGCGACGGGCGGCGCGTTTATTTGCGGGGCTGAACGAAAACGGGGCGATTGAGAAAATCACAAAAGGGGCGTTTAAGGGCGTTCATTATTGGGCGGGTAAGTTTTACCTGTGCAACTATGACGAGGCCGGAAAAGTCATTTATGCGGATACTGACATTGTGGCGTTCGCGTTCGCACTGTCTGACGGGGAACACGATAAATCAACGTCATTCCCAAATGTCGGAACTATTATCTTTGACGAGTTCCTGACAAATAGACTGTATCTAAACGACGAGTTCGTTTTATTCATGAACTGTATTTCTACTATTGTTCGTAAGCGTGAGGATGTAAAAATCTACATGCTCGGAAACACGGTAAATAAATACTGTCCGTACTTTGCTGAAATGGGTTTAGAACACATCCTCAAAATGAAGCAAGGCACAATCGACGTTTACACCTACGGGGATTCACCTCTAACTGTTGCGGTTGAATACTGCAACTCGCCGGATAACCCCAATAAAGAGCAGTCGCATAAATACTTTGCTTTTAATAACCCGAAACTTTCTATGATTACTGGCGGCGCGTGGGAGTTAAACATCTATCCCCACCTGCCGTATAAGTATAAACCGAAAGACATTCTGTTGACGTTCTTTATTGACTTCAACGACACGGTTTATCAATGTGAGGTAATCCAGATTGGTGACAATACCTTTATTTATGTTCACAACAAGTCAACGCCAATAAAAGACCTTGACAACGACTTGATTTATTCTCTGGACTATTCAGCGAAACCGAACTATAATAGAAGTGTATTTAAGCCCATGAGTAAAGTTCAACAGCGTATTGCGTGGTTCTTTACACATGACCGCGTTTTCTATCAGGATAATAACGTTGGCGATGCCATCGCAAACTATCTTAAAATCTGTAAGAGGTAATAATGCCGGACGTAATAAATCCAGCATTGATTGAGGCAGTCGGATTTCCTGGGTTCGTCTGCCTTATTCTATTCTGGTTCATCAAAGTATTACTCACCAATCAACAAAACATGTTGAATGACCTAAAAACAACTCTCGCGCAGAATACCGAAACTCTCCGTATTATTGCCGCGAAACTTGATAAGGAATAAAATAATGGCCTACGATTACAAAGCCAAAAAAGCCAACGTCAAGAACATGAATAAATACATGCTCGCTAAAACGTTGGGAATGTTTGAATGGTCTGGACTGCCTGACACTATCCCACGCCGGGAGCTGGAGCGACTATTACAGACCCACGGACACGCATTTATTACAGAGGTTGACGGCAAGCTATACGCTTTCGCTGGCGGCTTGGGTGGTGAATCTGACGTGTACGGAAACCCGACCCAAATCACAATCGCAAATACCGCGCTCAAGTTTAATAAAACTCTGTCGCTTGCTGCTGACGGGGTGTTTATTCGTAATGATGATTGTGAAATCGGTTTATTGCCACTGCTGGAAAAGCAAAACACACTCATTGCAGAAAATGAAATCAACATGGTTGTGTGGGGTTATAACAGCCGCGCAATGAAAGTTATTTCAGCGCCTGACGATAAGACACAAACCAGCGCGGAACTCTATTTGAAAAAACTGGTTGACGGTGATTTATCCGTTATCGGGGAAAACGCATTATTTGAAGGTATTCGCGTTCAAACCGGACAGGGCGCAAATAGTATCGGCATTCAGCCAATGATTGAAAATCAACAATACCTGAAAGCGTCATTAAATAATGAACTCGGTATTTCTTCAAACTTCAATCTCAAGCGTGAGCGCCTTGTAACTGCGGAAGTCGAGCAGGGCGACGAAGGTTTATTCCCGTTCGTTTATAACATGCTGGAAAATCGCCTTAACGCTGTTGCTCTCCTGAACGAAAAATACGAACTTGAAATCGACGTTGATTTCGGCTCTGTATGGGCAGACAAACAAAAAGAACTCGTTGACAATAACCCGGAAAATAACGATGAAACTCTCGCCACTGCTACAACTCCTGAACCAGACAACAACCCGGAATCTGATTCCGGCGAAGAAGCAAATCAGGAGCAGGAACAAACAGGGGCAGATAACGCCGAACAAACCAGCGATGAAACCTTAGACGTAGACGGCGACGGCGACGGGGAGCGTGGCCTTAGCCCCGATTCCGAAACCGACCCCGAAACAGAGGTTGAACCGGAACCGCTTATTGTTGACCCGGAAAATCCAACTCAGGAGGATGAATAATGTGTGGGATTAAGTTAAAAGACTATGCCCCGGTTGCTAACATTATTGCGCGTCTGCAAGTGTTAGCGCCTGACCTGTTTATTTTTAAAGGTGTCACGCCGGAACAGTTAAACGACATGCTTATTTATAATCATGGCAATCGTACTGTTTATGAGGGTGTATTGGGAGCGGATTTAGATTCGCTCTCTATTCTCCTGTTGGGCGCGTATCTGGAAAAATGGTTATTATTGCCGGGGTATTATAAGCAGGTTCAAATCGGCGCTAATAGTTACAAGACCAAAAAAGAAGTTATTGAGACACTCGGAAATAAAGACGTTGCAAATAAAGTCGCGGCCTTTAACTCTGACGTT
>NZ_JANLCJ010000240.1 GCF_024979295.1 Herbiconiux daphne
GAGCATACAAAAGCTATCTGATCGCACTGAACATCAATGAAGGTGGTACTACACACTACCCTCAACGTTTACGTTGGTCTGATTCAGCGGACATCAACAACTTTCCTGCTAACTGGTATGATGATCAACCAAATACAGATGGTGGTTTTGTTGACTTAGCTGACTGTACTGGTAACATCATTGATGGTCGTCCATTACGTGACTACTTCTTGATTTACACTGACCGTGAAACGTATATCGTTCGTTACGTTGGTGGTGATTTTGTATTTGATATTCAGAAACTGTTTCCAGATTCTGGTGTATTGAATGCTAACTGTATCGCTGAATTCGAAGGTGGTAACCATTTTGTTATTTCTCAAGATGATATCTTTACTCATGATGGTTCTTCAAAACAATCAATCGTGACTGATATTATCAAAGAGAAACTTCTAAGTGAAATCACCAAAGTAAACTATGAAGGTACTAAAGTTTTCTCATTCCCAACTCGTAAAGAAATCTGGGTTGCTTACCCAAGCCAGTCTTCTGAGGAAGGTAGTGATAAAAACTTTGCTTGTGATAGAGCTGCAATCTGGAACTGGAAAACTGGTGCATGGTCATTCGCTGATTTGCCCGGTGTTCTGTTGATGAATGAAGTTATTTCTCCAGACAGTGATACTCGTTCTTGGGCACTACCGGATCGTAAAGGTTTGAAGGTTAAACCAATTACTAAAATCACTATGGATTCTCCAATTTACAGCCTCGCTGTTGATGATACATTCCGTATGGATGTTATCTATGAACCGGGTGAAGGTTTGTCTGGTAACCAAACTTTACATTGGACTTCATCCGATCCATCTATTGCTGATTTTGATACGAGTGTAAACCG
>NZ_JANLCJ010000241.1 GCF_024979295.1 Herbiconiux daphne
TACCAAAGAAGTCGGAATCTTTTACACGTCCTACATAATAAAAATATTTCCGATCAAGAACTTTAACTTCATAGCCTTGAATTTCACCTTCTCTTTCTCGCGGAAAGAAATAACTTACTGGTGTAGCCCCATCCTCACAAGACAAACCTACCCTTACTCCGTACCGCTCCGCAACGGTCTTCGGGATAAGTCTTTGTGTTAAATCTTTCTGAGGGAGTTCTCCTACTTCGGCAAGTACAGAAGCCAGTTCTTCATCAGTGAGTTCTTTCTTCTCACGAATCTCTGGCAACTTACCTTTTTCAAAGATCTCATAGTGACCACATCTACCGCACTTACCCCACTGTTCACCTTCTTTGTTTCTGAACAAAACTAGATGGTCACCAGTTTTATCCCTACCGAGAGATCGGCAGGAAGGGCATGCAGTGTTTCCAATAATTTCTTTATTGCTCATTCGTCCCTCCCTGGAACTCTGAGTATTACAGTGCTGCTAACCTCTCTTCAAAGTTAGCCAGCGTCCTTTTTGCTGATGTAAAAGCTTTTTTATAAGCTTCTACGTTTTTGTCACACAATTCCACTAATGTGTAATTCTGTTCCATGAAAGCTACATCAGATGCATCCTGATATTTCCATAGCTTCCATTTAAAAAAGTGAACTTTCTGTTGAAGATTACGTATACTCTTAACGAGGGTTCTCTTCGAGGTACTTGACCCAATCACCATGAGCTACACCCTCTTTCTGCTCTTCGTCAATGTGGTAGATCCATGCGTCCAGTTCACGACCATCATCCAGCACCACTGGAATCTGAGTACGATTATAGAAAGATGGATAGCCTTCCAGAGCATCGTAAGACCCTTTCAGACCGGT
>NZ_JANLCJ010000242.1 GCF_024979295.1 Herbiconiux daphne
TAATTCCTTGGCCTTTTTATAACCCCAACGATAACCCCCATTTAAAGCTCCTGGAATCTTCGAGAAGGCATTCATTACATAGATGACCTGTTGACCAAACTCTTTATGGAAACCCACGTAGAATGCCATAGAGGCATCCACAGACCCATCTTCATTCCATACTGTATATTCCCAACGAGGAGTGGCAGTAATTGCCACCCAGTTACGAATGAAGTATGCGTCAAAGTCTTGATCAGCATAAGCTGGTTCTTGGTTATAAATGAATCTGGCAAAGTCTTTTGTGAATCCAGTTGATGCTTCCCCTTCTTTGAATTCAGTCTTTGTTATTTTCATTTTAACTCTTTTTTAATTTCTTCCCAATCGTAAAAACCTCTACCATCAGTAAGATCAAGGCAAACACCGTACACATACTGATTAATACCAAGAGACCTACGATCGTCAGACTCAGAAATACCAGGGACTCGGCGAATGTCCTCATAATGAGGATAAACTCGTTTACGAAGGATATCATTTGTTAGTCGTTTCACCTGTGTGATAATAGCATCATTACGGCCCATAGCATCAA
The DNA here is from genome assembly GCF_024979295.1 of Herbiconiux daphne. GTDB lineage: Bacteria > Actinomycetota > Actinomycetes > Actinomycetales > Microbacteriaceae > Herbiconiux > Herbiconiux daphnes. The sequence continues at coordinate 566 of NZ_JANLCJ010000242.1, forward strand.
AGGATTCTGATTCATCAAAAATAGATTTCAGAATCTTAGCTACATCTTTCATACCTTTTAACTGACCAAGTTCTACATGCGTCCCCAGAGCCTCTGGGAGAGGTTCAATCACAACTGTATCCGACCATAGGATTGCATCAGTATCGTGGCGTACAATGCGTTCTGCGAGCCCCTCAGGGTTAGCTGTGGCCTTGTCATTGATTTCTTTGTTCTCTTGTGGGACATAGAACTGGATACTGCTGTTAGCTTCTTGAAGATCATTCTTCTCGAAGGTACGCTGCATCTGAGAACCTTTG
>NZ_JANLCJ010000243.1 GCF_024979295.1 Herbiconiux daphne
TTATTCTTAATAGACATTAAATGTTTAACTTCATCTTCATTTAATTTAAAGCAAGACATAATGTTTTTGCTATCTTCAATATTTGCTGTGAACATTTTTTCAATCATATTGCTAATTCTAATGAAGTGCAATAATTGCTTACAGTCATACCCATAAAGTTGTTTTCTTTTTCAACCCTCATTAGTTTCTTGTGAAGGATAACCTTTCTTGATAGCACCCATTTTCTCGTGCATAATGCCTTTTGCGGCGTGATACAATGCTTTCATATTAGCATTGCCGATTTTGTATTTGTTGTCAGTTAAGAATTTTACATAGTCTTCAAAACCTTCATTTGCTCAAATGTAATCAGAAGCAATAATCTCTAAATATGACGGATTTGCCTTGCTTAAAAGTGAAGACAGCTTTCTTATGTCATGAACCTCAATATCATCGGCATTCTCCATTTTACCAGAGTATGAATATTGGCTATTTGTATAAAGGTCTTCAAGTGTCGGCATTACAAAAACTTTATAATCAGTATCACTTGTAGAGTCGGCAGTTCCGTAATTTCACGAGCCATATACTGTTGTGAATACAACTTTTCTGCCTTCTCACTCTTTTAATTTTCATTGCTTACTCATTGTTCTCCTTCACAAAATATACTCTCGCAATATTTTGTCATTTGCATATTCTTCAAACATTTAATTCTTTGAACTCATTGAGAATTTTATCAACTATATTTTCAACAGTGAATTCTTCTAAAGTTTTTATTCCATAATGCTTGCTTACAAAGTCCAATCTTTTAAATCTAACGTGTCCCATTTCGCCTAAAGTTAAGATAATACCTTTATTTGCTAATGGAACTGCTTGCCTAAATTCTT
>NZ_JANLCJ010000244.1 GCF_024979295.1 Herbiconiux daphne
TTGTTTGTTTTAATTCTTCTGTTAGTTTCTACATAAATTCCCTTTACAGATACAGCGCCGGGGCTATATCTAAATTGTTATCCGTAGGCGTACTAGCGGCATCATAGTTTATTCCCCTGTGACACATAAGAGACAAGATAGCGTAGCGGCTAGCGTCTATTGCATGGTCTGGAGTAGTACGGGTTACTTTTCCGGTATTCTTATTTAGCTTGTAATAATATGTTTGCTTTTCATCAAACCATTTAATACAGCGTTGCAATACTTTTAAGCGGCCCTCACTGAATAGATAGCGCATTTCATCTAACCCGGTTTCAATATCCCTAACGCTTGTATTATCCTGAGATATACGCTTAATCTTTAGGTCTGATTGTGGAGGGTTACGGAATGGCTGATAAGCCACATTAACGCCATAATTTCTAAGCTGCTGTGTTAGCGCCGGGTGGTCATGAGGTGGAATAACAGGAGCATGAGGGTTAGGGGAATTAAGAATTAACTCCGCTACTCTTGCGGGGCTTCTGTCATAATCTGATTTATCAAGATAGATACAATCATAAATATAATAAGTGTTAGTGTCTGGATTAAATAGAGCCTCTACAATAACTGTAGGGTCATGAGATACACCCCAATCTATAGCCCTCAAGATTTGCCAATGTGGGCCGGGTACAACCTCACTTACTGTAATCTGTTCATCAGAATAAGGGAAAATAGCACCAGTACCAATTACAGGTAATCCGTTGCGCCTCATTTCATGTTGCCACTTAGGGTATTTAGCTAGCTCTTGCTCTATCTGTTCCTCTGTCATGCCGGGTATATCATCCCATGAGGCAGACCGCATAAACAAAAGCCCGGATTCATCATT
>NZ_JANLCJ010000245.1 GCF_024979295.1 Herbiconiux daphne
ATCCGACTTAGATTATTTCTCTTCTTGAACAACGTGAGAAAGCAATTAAATATAACAAGGTAGATCAGTTCTACCCATATCCTTTTCAGAAGGATTTTTATGCAGCATCTAAAAAGTACAAACGTCGCTTCCTTTGTGCAGCGAACCGTGTTGGTAAATCTTATTCAGAGGCTGTAGAGTTCTCCTATCATCTTACTGGTAAATATCCAGAATGGTGGGAAGGACACAGATTTGAGAAACCTATCCTTGCTTGGGCTGTAGGTATTACCGGGGATTCTACAAGAAAGGTTCTACAAAAAGAATTGTTTGGAACGCCTCTTGGTAAAGACACAGATGAAGTAGGTACAGGTTCTATTCCACGTGATTATATTGACTTTGATAACCTAGAGAAAGATGGGCACTTGATTAAAATCGCACAGATTAAACATCACGATGCTAATGGTGATTTTGATGGTTGGTCAACTATCGAATTCCGTTCTACCCAACAGGGTGAACACGTACTCATGGGTGCAACAGTTGATTACATCTGGCTGGACGAAGAAGATCCATTTAAATCAATGGACATTTATTCACAGTGCGTAACTCGTACTGCTACTACTGGTGGTCTGATCACGATGACAGCTACACCAGAGAACGGTCTGACTAAGCTCATTGATCTGTTCATGAAAGATACATCTGGTTACCTCTATTTCCAGAATGCGACATGGGATGATGCCCCGCATTTGGATGAAGAGACGAAGAAGGAACTGTTAGCCTCTATCCCTAGTTGGCAACATGAAATGCGTTCTCGTGGTATACCGATGATGGGTGAAGGTCTTATTTATGACATCCCCGAAACAGCTATTACTGTTAATCCTAT
>NZ_JANLCJ010000246.1 GCF_024979295.1 Herbiconiux daphne
AGTACGTCCTTGTCATTTCCAAGTTTGTTCTTTTCAGTCTTAGTCATATGAACTGACCCGATAGACAAATTGTCATTGGCGTCAACCATTGGCACACCATCTGCCAAGATGGCATAACCGGTGTTTGAGGTTGAAACATCGAGTGCTATGACTAAATGCTTGATGTTTTGTGGTTTAGTTTCTTTCATTTTTTTCCTTTTTTCTATGGTCTTTACATAAACCATTTTTTGTTTTTGGTTGAAGTTCTGGGTGTCCCAATTCCTCAACACATTTTCTACAAGGTATTAGCATTTTTACCTCTTTCTATGTAGTTGATTATCATTTTGGAAGTGAGTTTGCCAAACACCTTTTTCTCTTTTGGAGTTTCCGGCATTTTACCTTTTCACTCGAAGTAAAGTTGTTTCTTTGTCTTGATTACATTATGATTCATAATTGACCTCAATAAATTCAAGGAGCACGTCAAAAATTGCTTTGAGACAATTTACAACAATAGAATTACCTGCTTGTTTATTCATTTGTGAATCGCTTATTCCACTTGCCTTAACTTTATCGTGTGCTTGTTGTGAGAACCCCATTAGTTTTCAAGTTTCAAGAGTTGTCAGTTTTCTATAATGAACTATGTTGTTGTTGTATAGAATCTTGTTTTTGAAGTCTGGACTATTGGCAACAAGGGTTGGTGTTAAACCGGTAGTTCCATTGAAGTCCTTATCACTTACAAACGGAATTCTTTTGAAAATGACTTTTGATTCATTGTCGCAGTCTCCCGCCCTTAAAGTTTTAGACACTCCATCGATTCCCAAGAAATTTTTCTTTTGGTTGAATGAGTGTTCTATGAATTCCCCCCCCCCCCCCCCCCACT
>NZ_JANLCJ010000247.1 GCF_024979295.1 Herbiconiux daphne
CCTTCGACATCCGGATGTATTTCGAAAACCTCATGGCGATTGCAGTCCTCAGATTCATGTTCATTCCAATGCTCATTGGTGAATAAAAGGTTCACGGGAATAAGTTCAAACTCGAGATACTTGAGAATATTGAAAGCCAAAGGGACCCTCTATGCTCCAAGCTAGAGTCTCAGCCTGGAAAGCAAATCCAAATGAAGCTATGCTACCTCCAATTCCTCATCATCTTATCTATAATACAGAGCGAAGAATATCCTCTTGACACCGCTCCGTCCTCCGACTTCAATAAGGAGCTTACTCCTCCTTGACACCACCCCTCCAGTTCTTCTCGGCGTTCTGGAGGGAGGCCTTGTCGGTCTTGGGCTGGCCCTGGCTGAGAAAGCTGTTGGCAGCCTTAAAGGGACGCTGGAGGTCACCAGTCGCTGGCTTCCCGAAGACGTGGATCTTAACCAGATTCGATTCGAAAGCGCCCTTCAGCGGGATGATCGACTGGATCAGAAGAGGGTTGGTGTACTTGAAGTACAGATGCATGACGGCCATCATGCCAACGCCCATGAACTGGCTCTTAATGAGCTGGCGGAACTGGCCCTTATCGTACTCCATGTTGGTAGTTGTGACAGGACGAGGCTCCTCGCCGCTTCCAAGCGGAGCAGGCTCGACGTATTTCAGTGTCGAAAGATCTGCAGAGATTACTTCAAGTCAGCCAACTGCAAACAGAATATCCCGCCAATAGCTTTGGGACGATGCAAGATATAAACGAAAAAGACGAACCGTTCTTCTTATTGATTTGAGCCTGTGTGTAGAGATACAAGGGAATTCCCTGCAGGCATATGGTATTACGATATAGTTAATAGTTGATA
>NZ_JANLCJ010000248.1 GCF_024979295.1 Herbiconiux daphne
TGGGCGGAAAAGGGGATTCCGTCCGGTTTTGTGGATAAGGCGGGTAGACGATGGAACATTCAAACATATGCCAAAGCATCCATCAAATCCACGGTCAACGATGTGCGCAATGAAGTCCGTCGGGAACGATTGAACGAATACGGCATCCACACGGTCATCGTCACATCGCATCCATCGGCACGACCCGCATGTTCACACATCCAAGGTCATGTGGTGGATTTACGAAGACCCGAAGCCATCCCCGAAGGTTCCAAATATAAGTCGATTTACGACCCAAGTTGGAATGCGCACTACCAAGAACCATCCGGTCACATGGGTGTCAATTGTCACCACATGCACATCCCTTTTGACCCCGATGTGAACGAGAACAACCAAGTCAAATATAAACCCGAAGACGTGGTCAAACGATTCGAGAAAGAACAAGGACAACGCGCCTTGGAAAACCGAATAAGGAAGACCAAAACCAAAATGATGATTGCCAAAGAATTGGGCAATACATCCGAATTGAAAAGGTTGTCACGGGTCGTTGCGAAACAACGAAAAACCATGGTACAATACACACGAGCGAATGAATTGCGACGAAAACCCAAACGTGAACAAGTCCGGATTCCGGTCAAGACATTGATGGGTGACTAATTGCGAACATTCAACAAACCGCGGTGGCGTTGCACCGACAAAACACGAAAATGGGGTAATTGATGATGAAACGCGAATTCTTAAAAACACTTGGTTTGGATGACGAACTAATCAACCAAATTATGGTTGAACATGGTAAGGCATTGACGAGCATCACAACATTGACGGGGCAAGTGGAAACACTAACCGCCGAGAAAGCGGCATTGACCACACAAATCGCC
>NZ_JANLCJ010000249.1 GCF_024979295.1 Herbiconiux daphne
TCGGCATCTGTCGACCTCCAACCGTCCGTTTTCCAATTCTTAACGGGTGTGGTTTCTTCTCCCCAAAAGATAGAATTAACTGTTGCTGGTGGTTCTACGTAAAGTTTAGGGTTATGGATATCTAACGGCGATACATCTTTTTTAATCCCGTTTGTTATATCGTCAATAGTTGGTTTATTCCAAACACATAACCATTGATTGCCGTTCTCATCTGGTATCGTACCCCACACATACGGGTTACTTACCACGTTTAATAATGGGTGAGTAAAACCAACTATCTTTTGTTTCGGGTTCTCTGCTATCTCTTTTGCCCAAATTACAGCACAGCGTTTCACTGTTTCCAGTTGTTCTATTGTCTCTGGTGTGTGTTCCTGCTCTTTAATAATCATTTCAGCATCGGCTATTTGCTGGAATGTTTGTAGTATAATGTTAGATCTTAATCGCCCATCGTAAAAAGCATCTACGAGAATCCTTTGATTCTTTGTTTTAATATAATTCCGTGTCTCACCTCTTTGAATGGAAGCATCAATAATCTTTTCCATCTGGTTTCTGATTCGTTCGCTGTCATATTGTAATTTACTCATGTATTCATGAAAACTTATAACAGGTAATTTATCAATGAGGCTTATTGTCTCCATAAAATTATTGGTAATTCCTTTCACCAGCTTTTTATGGTTTTCTTGGGCTTCCCGTTCTTTGATTTCAAGCTCTGCTTTCTTTTCTTTGCTCAATCTCTCAAAGATATTCTCTTTTCGGTCTTTCCAGGCTTTTGCTGCTCCGCTGCTAGTCTGTATCTTTCTAAATTCATCAATCTTTACTACCTGTTTTAGATCCCAGCTTTCGGGCAACGTATCGCC
>NZ_JANLCJ010000025.1 GCF_024979295.1 Herbiconiux daphne
CTCCAACTTTTCCTTTTGGAAGTCCAAGTCCGCCAAAGTTTGGTCTTTGATGGTTAGATTACCATCTGCGTCTTGCTCGTATAGTCCATTCCTAATTCCGGCGTTGATGGCATTACCAACAACATTACCATTAACATATTGCGACGCTCTATCGATAAAGAACTTGATGTTGTCGTCCGTGATGTTCCCCTCTTTAATTTTTGAATAACCAAAATCGTCATTGAAATACGATAAACTGATGTGTGCTTTATTTACGGCCATTTTTGCCTCCTATAAGTAAATTATACAAAAAAACACCCTAAGGTGCTAAATGATTTCAAGATAACCGAGCAGATACCCATTAGAATCGTAAATAGGTTCTCATTGGTCGTCGTAATCGCTTTCAAAGTCTTCTTGTGCCAAGATTAACATTTCCTCGTTGTATGAGGGGTTTTCCTCCGCCAAGAATTCACTAAGGGAATCGAGTGACATAAATTTTCTAACCGGTAGATTCATTATTGTAAACTCCAATTTTCTATTTCGTATTCAAATGAAATATTTTCTGCTTTCTTTTCTTTTGAAAATTCAATAGCGTCGTCATAGTCTTTGAAAATTTTTATCAATTCTTTTTTTCCCCAACCAATAATGTAAACTAAATAAACTGACATTATTTATTCCCTGCTTTTTCGCACTCGTTTTCAAGTCTTTTGATTGTTTTGTTGATTGTTTCAATGTATGAAGACTCTGGGTTAAGTTGTTTTTTTACTTGTTCCAATACATAAATTTCGTTTATCAGTTCTTTTTGTTCTCAATTTCATTTTTTCATAATTGTTGCTCCGTGGGATGCGTTGCTCCGACATCCACAAAGATATTATACACAAAAAAAAGAAAATCGCAAAATTTTCTAAAATTATTTTCCACCGAGTAGTTTGGCGAGTTTGGTTGGACTCATTGATTTCACTCCTGCCAATTTGAATACTCTTGCTTGTAACTGACCGAATGTAGACTTCTTGAATGAGTGTAGGAACATCGTTCAAAATACCGACCCTGCTCCCGAACCATTACGGCCGGTTGCCAACTTCATTGCCTCTCACACTGCCTTAGGGACACCAGGGTAAGTGTATGAATCTCCGGTTTTGGTAGTTATTGTTAAGTCTCCACTTCCGCCAAGAGGAGAAACCGGTTCTCAAAGTCCGTGGACTAATCACGACGAACTTAATGAACTTTGGTCGGAGTCCCCTTTCATAATTGCCTTTGCTTTTGCTTCTGCTTCCTTTTGAACTTTGGTAGTTGCCTTGTTGACTGCTTTCTCCATTGCCTTACCTGGTTCGGTAAATATTTCATACTTCTCTCTCGCTTTGTCTATTGCCTCACGAAACTCCTTACGACCTTGAACTCCAAGTTTACCAAGTTCCTCGGCGAACTTTTGAGGGTCTTTCATAAACATCTTGAAAATTACGGCCGACTGACCTTTCATAATCTTTGCGATTCTTTGGACGAACGCAGTGTCTTTCAAAAACATTTCAAACATAAACTCAAATAGGTTTCACATAACTAAATTATAAATGAAAAGTTAGGCGTTGAGACCTAACTGATATGAAAAATGGTTTTTAGTGAGAATTGAATAATAACGTCGGGAGGAGTCCATTCCTCCCATAATTGATTATAGCACACATTTTAGGTCTTTGTGTGTTTTATGTGTGTTTGATAAAAAAACTCCCCTAAGGGAATTCTTATTAAGCAGAAGCGACTGTTCTAAATACTCTAACAAGTTCTGGTCTAATTGCCTTTTTGTAAAGGTTGAACTTAGTGATTAGAATGTCGTTACCTGAGTTTGTGTCAACGGTAGCACGTGTTGTAAGTCCGTTAAGGGCGATAAATAGTGCTTCCTTGTGTGCCGTAACTCCGTATACTTCTGAGAAGTCAAAGTCGGTATCTTTTGAGAATTTACCTTTTGTGACGTTTTGTCCAAGGAATACGTGGTCTTTAACAAGTCCAAGTCCGCCAAGAGCATAACCACCGATTCTTGTAGCAAGTTCTCTAACTGATTCAGTTGAGACTGCTCCACCCTTGGCAGTAGCAAGAATGAAGTCGTTGATTACGTTCATGTGTAGGAATGTTGCGTAGTCCTCTGGTTTTGAACCAAGGTCGTAAGATGTAAGTTGTCTTGAAACTTCAACTTGTGCTCTCGCAACTTGTCTGTATGCTCCCTCTCTCTTTTGTAGAGTGTCAAGGTCGTCAAAGTCGGCGTTAATGATTTCTCTTGTTGCTTTTGCTGCGATGGCAGTTTTAACGGCAAGGTCGATGTAGTGAGCGTCAAGTAGGGCAGTCATTGATGTTCCGTGTGAACGGGCAACAAATGATGTAAACGCTTCGGCGTCGGCGATAATAGCCGAGTCAAGTTGTTCGATTTCAGTTCTTGCGATTTCTGCGAGTTCTACGTCTGCTTTAACCTTAACTTCAAGTTTTGGTAGGTCGGCAGCGTCTTTACGAGTAGCGGCAGTGTATGCTCCAAATTGAACGAGTTTTACCACTTTGAATACATAAGTTCCGGCGTTGGCAACTGATGTTGGGTTCTCTGGTGTAGCAGAGTTTCAAATACCAAGTGAGTTGTGTTGTAGGTTTTCAAGAACCTTTGTGTTGATATCCGCTTCGTGTTGGTTGACAAGACCAATAATGTTTGTCACTGTTCCGGCAGTTGGAGCAAAGTTTGCCATTGGCATTCTTACTCCAATTTTATAAATTTTGTTTTTAGACATATTGTTCTCCTTATTTTTTTCTAATTGTTGTTCCAGGGTAGAATTCGTTTGAAAGGTTTGTTTTCCCCTCGTCCTTTTTTCCACCAAGTAGCAGAGCACGTTTAATTGCTTCGTCTGCGTTTACTTCGGTAACTCCAAAAAACGCTTCAAGTTGTTCCTCGTTTTTGTTCTTTGTGAGTTCCGCCTTAATCTTGTTTACTTCTTGTGCCAAAGCATTTCCCGATTTCCCGTTAAGTCTATCGTGGTATTTTTCGGTAAACATACCAAATGACTTAACACCGGTTGCTTTAACCTCGTCAGTTCCAAGATTCGATTTAATTGTGTCAAATAAATCTTTTTGTTCTCTTTCCGCTTTTTCTTTTCTTAGCGTTTCGAGTTCGTTTGATTCCTTTTCCAATTTCGCTTTTTCAAGACCGGCCTTATACGAAGCGTCTGCTTTCTCTTGAATCAGTTTTTCAACTTCCTCTTTTGTATATGACCCGTCGGCGTTTGGAGCAAAGAGCATTTTTGGCATTCTTACGGCGTTGCCACTGCCTATTGTGATTATTTTCATAATTCCTCCCGTGTTTACCGGTAGCACGTTCCGTAATTAAATTATACAACAAAAAAACCCCGAAAGGTTAAATTATTGGTTTTGGGTTGGCGTAAACTTGGTTTGACGAAATTGTTTCATATTGGTTTGAATAAACTGCGTCATTGATAATTGCCATGTCGTCTTTATAGTTTTGGTAGTAGAGTATACGTCAGTCTTGGTTTCAAGTTCAAGTTGAAGTGATGGTAATTTCTAATTTAATGTTGTTTCCATCTTTAATCAATTTTGGGTAGGTGTTTATTGTGCTTGTCAAAAGTCTATCAACGAAAGGTTTATCAGTGTTGATATTTACGTTTGAACCGGTGTCATTTCAAACTCTATAACGATATTGTTGTCTTGGCAACGAAATACTTGTAAGTGCTATTTCACTTGAAGTAAATTGTGATATGTCAACTTCCATTGGCGTATTAGATTGCGTTAGTGTTTTGTAGAAGTTAATTTTAATTGACTTGTAGTTTTGTAAAAACACTGTTAAACCACCATATGGCGTTGTATCTCAACTAATGCTATATGTCTTGCTTGTAGTTCCACCATTCCTACTTCCCATATGTTGTGGTTCATAGTTGAAAATATCTGGTAATCTATTGTCGTCGGCGTCAATATCTCCTAATGGCACTTGGTATGCTTGTGCCGATAACTCTAATTGAGGAATAGCAATTACCGGGTAGTTTGTTGTCGGTGGAGTTGGGTCTACAATTACTTCTGGGTAGTGAACCGGTGTCAGTGACAAACTTTCTCACTTAGACATTTTAATCGTGTTGTTTCAGTCTCTAATTGAGTTTGTGAAACTTGATTGCGACTTGTATGTTCCCGTTCAGTCTTGATAATTTTCAACAAAGAATGTTCTACGATAATTCGTTTTGGAAAGTGTTTTATTTGTAGCAGCGTCAATTACATAACCGGCCACTTTTCTTGGAGCAGGTTTACAAGTGTTGTCCCATAGCAAGTATTCGTCAGTGAAAGTAACATCTTGTCCGTTTTCGTCTTTGGTAGGTCTCTTTTGTCCTAAATGTAAAGTGTTGAATGTGTAAGTTTTTCCACCTTTAACAATAGTAAACAAATCAGTTAGAGATACCTTTATAACTGAACCGGTGTCATTTACACCCGATACTTCAAATTGTTCGCCTTGTCCCTTACCCGTAAATACTTCTAATGGTGTTAGTCCCTTGTTGTTAGGTTTTCCCATTAGGACATTTCCAAACTCTGCTATTGAGGCAGGAATCATTAGTCATATATTTTCTGCTTTAAGTCTAATTGCTTGGTTATTTCAACCGATAGGAACTCCAAATGTTAGTTTTTCAAGGAAACCACCGATTAATGGAACATCACTTAATCTTCAAGTAATATTCTGCGTAATTTGAAGTGGTATTGCTTCAAGATATGAAGTTCCAAAAATGTTGTGTGCGAACATTTCGGTAATTGAGTAATCGCCATTTAGGTCAAGTTCGTCGACAACTCTCGCATTTGTTCTACAATCGTATTTTTTTGTTGTATGTGGTTTTCAAGAACTATCTCAAAGTATGTGAGAGTGAGTTCCATCAGTCTCAGGGTTAGACG
>NZ_JANLCJ010000250.1 GCF_024979295.1 Herbiconiux daphne
CTAAAAATGCTAATGCAGTAGCTGCGGCTGAACAGGAAAAATTAGGTACAGTAGGACAAGTAGCTTCTGGTGTATTGACATATGCTCCAGTGATTGCTGCTGGTATTGTGCAACCTGAATTAGGTGCTGCTGCAATGGGTACATTGGCTACTGCTGATGCTCTCCGTGCTCAGGCTGAAGAAGGTAATCGTTATGATATCGGTAAAGCTGGTTTAGCTGGTGTTGGTAGTGCTGCTGTGGATTATGCTACTGGTGGGTTGGCTCGTGGTGCACGTGCTGCTGCTATGGCTGCTAACCCATTGACTCGTGCTGCTGCCCGTGCTGGTGAGGCGGTTGTTCAGCCAGCGGTATCAAACATGAGTATGACTGCCATGTCTAACCTTGCTGCTGGTAAACCTTGGAATGAAGGGTTGGCTGAAGCGGGGACTGTTGGTGCAGTTGCTGGTGGTATTTTACACACAGGTGCTCATGGATTAAGTCGTGCACTTGGTGGTAATATTAGTCCAGAAGGTCGTACTGCTATTCAGACAGATACGAAATTAAAAAATAAAGGTGTTGAACCACCTGCTCATTTTACTCAACAAGCTTTTGATACAGAAGATGCTCTTGGTAAAATCAAAACATCCATGATGAATTCTACACTGGATGATGATGTTTCTGCTATGGCAGATGCCTATGTCAATCATTCTGCAAGTCAAGGTTCTGCATCTGCTGCTCAGAAAATGGCTGAGCTGGCGATTGACACTGATACTCCAATGACTATGAACATGCTTGACCAAGATATTGGTGCAGGTGTGGAGAATGTATCTGGGCAAACTACTAACCTCGCTCGTGACCTTTATGGTAAATCTGGTAC
>NZ_JANLCJ010000251.1 GCF_024979295.1 Herbiconiux daphne
GGGACTTCATCACTACCGGTATCGTAGCAATGCATTCCTAAACGTTCACCGAGAGGTTTTTCTGGAGTGATTCCATTTTCGCTATACAAACGCTCACGACGAGCATAACAAATTGATCTAGACCCAAAGTGAAACCGTTGAGTCCAATCAGTCCATTCAACATCCCTTAGAAAACCATAGCAAGGAGGCCAACAAGAAGCTACCTTTCCATCACTAAATTCAAGCGTTATCGGAAACATCAGATGCCTCCTCTTTCGCAAGTTTGATGATAGATTTCAACATGAATTCTAACGCACGACCTTCGCGATAGCCTTCAAGGAAACCTTGCTTTTCGGCGTGATAACGATGTTCGTCGAAATTAGCATCCGCCTTTGCTTTGGTAGCCCAAGCAATAACGTTGGCAGGGAACTGATTACGACGACGCAAGATGTATTTTGCATCACGTTGAACATCAACAGCACGACGGATACCAGCTTTAGCACCTTTGATGCCAGCGGTCATTTGTTGAACTTGAGTTTCAGCCATTGGTAAAAACTTAATGGCGATATCTGCAAGCAACTGCTTATTGTCAACATTACCGACAATTTTACGCAGGTTCATTATTCTACTACTCCTGTCAATTATTACTTCGGCTACCTATGCGTTACCTTACGGACGAATAGTGACAGTTAATAGCCATGTAGAGCAACACAACTACTCTAAAAAACCCTCACAATGATAAAAAGAGGGCTTGAACAATAGTCGTTCAACAAAATAACTGAGGGTTGATACCAATGATGAAAGTATCATAAAGAGGACTGCTAAGAATCCTCTTGAGATACGTACTTTAGAAAGTACTTACGCTTCCAACACCT
>NZ_JANLCJ010000252.1 GCF_024979295.1 Herbiconiux daphne
ATGTCCGCAAAGATTCGCATGACCTTCCCTTTTTGTTCCGTCCGCTTTTGATTCATCATTGACTTAGGTAACCCCATCAATGCGTTAGGCACGATAGGTTGAAAGCCAACAACATCGTCAAACGTTTTGTTCCTTGGTCGAATCGGTTTTTCAATCATATCATCGACCGTTGCTTTGTACTTGTGCAATGAATTGGCACTTTTTTCGTCGCCATATTGCCGAAATTGCTCGGATTCTTTATAGTCTTTTGTTCCCGTGAATCCTTCACTTCCCGAATTCGATGAATCGTCGCGACCACTTACCCGCGGTTGCGCCAAAAGCTTTTCAAATTCTTGCATTGATTCGAATTGAACCATATCGCCGAAATGTTTTGACATGTCTTTCCCCTTTCTTATCTTGATGACATTACCCATATTACAACATGATATAATTGAATGCAAGAAAAAAGTGGGAAATTATCCCACTTTTTATTTTAACCCGCAAAATGCAAGTATTCGTCTTTCAAAACATCTTGGAAAGTTAGGTTCAACGCATTCAACAACGCAAACAAAATATCCAAAGTTGTGCGGCGTCGTCCGTAGAACAACATGGACAAATGTCCTTGCGTGATGTCCATTCGGTTTGCCAATTCAACTTGGCTTATGCCGCGCTCGTTCATGATGTCTTTTACTTTTTCAAAATCGACGATTTCGACCATTTGAAACCCTCCTTTCCAAGATTGCTATTTTCGGCGTTTCAATGCTTTTGCTTTGTATTCTTTGGCTTCTTCAATTTCCAAAAATTGTTGGGTGCCACCCTTCGGTGCGGTCAAGATATTGAATTGGTCGCACACCGTTTGACGAAATGAAGTTT
>NZ_JANLCJ010000253.1 GCF_024979295.1 Herbiconiux daphne
GTAATTGCTACGGTAAGGATCTTACCAAAACCGCACCATATGGTCATAAACTTGCTACAGAATATGCCGAGAAACACAACGTGAATGAAGTTGTTGTGGCATACTTCCCTGGTGATGACCTTAATTCACCAAACTATATCGGTAAGAACTAAAAAATATTTTTAAAAAGTTAGGTAGCAATGCCTAACTTTTGTGTATAATAGGGTTGTATGAAAAAACAAAAATGATTAACATTAGGTTGTATCCTTAGCACATTAGTAGCAAGTTCTTCATTAACTTGAACTGCTCTAGTTTATACTCAAAGCAATGTAGCAATAAAAGGCGAGCGTGGAGCTAATGGTAAAGATGGTTTAAACGGCACTGATGGTAAAAAAGGTGTCAAAGGAGACACTGGTTCAACAGGTGCTCAAGGTGCTCAAGGTATTCAAGGAATACAAGGCATCCAAGGTATTGCTGGAGCAAATGGTGTAAATGGCAAAGATGGAAACACTGCATTAAGCGGGTGAGAAACCACAATCACTGCTTCAGTTTGACAAAATGGCGTCTTAACTAACAAACAAACTTGAAGAGTGCATATTGCTAACACAAATTTCGCCTATGATGACAATTTTAAGGATGAATTTATAACTAGCGATAAAACAGTTATTAAGTGTCCTTTAAAATATGAATACATTTTAGGGGATAAAAACAATTTCATTGAACAAGGTGTGGTGGTAAGTAGCAAACCCCTAACTACAATAAAATGAAAATGAGAAACAAAGGAGATAAGATAATGAAAAAATTTAGATTAACAAGATTTGGAATTGGTTTAATTGCAGTTGCTGCAGTCGTTATACCTATTGCATTAACTG
>NZ_JANLCJ010000254.1 GCF_024979295.1 Herbiconiux daphne
AAGTATGCTCCCAAAAAAAATGGCGCGTCTTTCGCGTATTCAATGTGCCATAACACTTGGACAAGTTTATCCCCCAGGGAGAAAAAAGTGACTATACCCCAAAATTTCAGTGCAGCCCACGTAACGCCAAATTGCCTTATTTTGCATCAAAACACACTCTAACACGATAACCTTACCACTCCACAACATGCTTATTACCCCCTCTTACCCACTTTTTAGACACTTTGAGACGTTTTCTACACAAAACAATGTAAAGATAGCACCCACTACCCTAAACGTTGCTTAAATGGACTATTTTGGAAAGGGGAGGTTAAACCGCATTAGACAACCTTGCCCCACCTGGAGAAAAAAAGTGACACATTGACTTACTTCACCAGAGCATAAAATACCAGAAATTTTGGTAGCACTGTCTAAAACAAGGTTAAGGTGTGTCGCTAACGCTCCCACCACCAAGTCGCTAACGCTCCTCTAAGAGTGTGTTCCAGACACTGCCTTACACACGTGCATGTCTAAAACACCTGAACATATGGACACACTTGACATACACACTTTCAACTAAACATGTGTGCCACTCACTTCACGCCACCTACTCCACTTAACATCAAAATGTAAATGCCACTTACATTATTACCCTACCCCACACCGAGCACACAATAATCATAAAATACATATTCATGCATAAGTGCCATTACCCAAGTACATTACCCAAGTACATTACCCAAGTACATTACCTACACCTGCCTCACTCCACTGATAAACCACCCCTCTCCAACAAACCACCTGTCCTACACAATTTGTCCTACACTTTATCCATTTGTCCTACATGTCCTAAACCCATAAGTCGGATC
>NZ_JANLCJ010000255.1 GCF_024979295.1 Herbiconiux daphne
TCAGATTGCCCAAAGGGCGGTCATGAATCCCGCTCAGGGTTCTCAGATAGATGATCCTACACAAGGACAAACACCTGCTGTTCAGAATTTAAGTGGGGGTGGAAGTCAGGGAGGCATTGGTGTTAGTATAGGTGGTGCTCAATCTAAGCCTATCGGGGAAGCACAATCAACTGATACTGGTGCTAGTCTACAATTCAGTAGATCTTTCTAGGGGGGAATAATAATGGCAGGATATGGAACTGATTCCTATATTTCATGGAAACAAGCTGATGATGCTAGATTAGCACAACAAGCTAACCAACAAAATCAAAACATACAGAGTGGCAATCGTATGATGGGAACGACAACGACAGCAGGCAGTGATATAGGCTCTGCAATTATGAGTGCTCGGTATGGTAGTGATTGGGACAAACAGCAAGGGGCTATTCCCACTCCACAAGAACAAACGCCACCTGATACAAATTTGGCTTCTGGACAAGGCTATAAAGGTATCATACCTACTGGACAAGATCAGCAATATAACCAGTCTGAAACAAGTGTTCAGCCTACTAATGACCCAACAAGTCAAGCTGGAGGTGCTGATGCTGCTGCTGCTCAACAAAAAGAAATTGATAAAACTAGCCAACAAGTAGCTGACCAAGCTGCTAAAGGTGGCGTAGCAGTTCCCGCTGTTGATACAAATGACCCTGCATCAGCGTTTGCTGCTCGTAACCAGAATATAAATGCTGGTGTCGGTAATCCCATAACTGGTACTAATACCCCCAAAATGCCTGCTCCTTTAACAGAGCAACAGCAGAAAAATAATGCTCTTGATAAGGCAGGTCAAGAAACCTTCCAGTCAATGAA
>NZ_JANLCJ010000256.1 GCF_024979295.1 Herbiconiux daphne
GGGGTACAAAGTGTACCTCTCACCGGACAGTGAAAACGCGATAGTACACGAGACAGACGACACTTTCTATTACTGGAAACTTGCGGCCTGTCTGGACAATAACACTTTCGAACTTCACGAGGTTATCTTAAACAAAAACCTTGACCTGAAAAGCGACCAGTGCTATTATTATCTCACGGTCAACGAAGCAGTTGACCACATACACGAATACATCATCCAATACTGATAACGAGGCTATCATGGAAAAGAAAATCACTGTCTACATCGTCAAAGCTGGCGAAGTTGAGAAACCATTCCCAACTAAATCACAGGCTGCTGCCGCCGTTGCCCTGCTGAAAGATTTCGGCATCGAAGCAACCACCGAACAAGTTAAGCGACTGGTAACTTTGGCTTAACCTGAACCGGGGAGTAACGTAAACGCCTAATGATTGGCGTGGAACTCCCCGAAACTAAAACCCCGGCAATAATGCCGAACTCAAAACCAACACTGAGGATAATCTCATGACTTCTATCAAAACTCCGGTACTCGACAACAAAGCCATTTTTAACGCGCTGGCTAACGCGAAACACATTTTCTCTTTCAAAGAGGAAGGTACTAAAATCAAGCTCCTGAAACTGGTTCCTACCGAAGACCAGTGTAAAGCGGTCATTATGACCGAAGACGGCGAGATTGACGGCCTGTTCACTGACTCCGCAAGTGCGCGTCAGGCTCTGCAAGAGGTGATGTCTGTATTTGGTGACGACCAGCCGTTTATCACCATCAAGCTGAAAACCACCGCGAAAGGCGCAAGCGTCTATTACGTCGAAGTGGAATAACAAATAGTTTCACCTTTTTATTGCCTCGCT
>NZ_JANLCJ010000257.1 GCF_024979295.1 Herbiconiux daphne
GAGAGCAGGCAGGACACAGCGTGACCATCCATATTCTCTTCACCGACTGTTGCCCAGGCATTGCTCAGGTCAACCAGTTTCAGGGAAGTCTCAACCACCAGAGCAGCGTTACCTTCTTCTTCGTTCACGTGAGTGAGAAGATTCAGGTGGTCAATCTGGTCTGCTGAGATTTCCACAACCACTGGTTCTGGCACTACTTCGTTGGTGTAGATAGCAATCAGTGCTGCTGTCTCTGGAGAACCATTATCACCTGAAAGACCCAGACCTTCAAGAATCTCAAGGTGTGATGGGTTGAAAGATTTGATGGAATCCAGCAGGTCAGCCAGACGGTCATCTTCAACTTCGACGATGATGGCATCGTAGACAGCACGAGCAGCCGCAGTTTCGAGGTTGCCATTCTCGATGAACTGGAGTGTGTCGTGAAGTTTGATGAGGGTGATTACATCGAAGCGTGTTTCATTTGACATAATGTTTCTCCAATATGTCGAGGGTTAAGTGGTGGGTTGTTTACGTGTTCCCACCTCACACGAGATTCTGTTACCAACCAACAGACATTGACGCTGCTGTTCCTACATTCCCCGCAGAATCAAGAGAGTTCTGAACAGCGAAGCGGACATTGCCCACGGTATGTTGATATCCGATAGCCACAGCGTTACCACCAGCGTAGTTACCAGCACCAATAGCCACAGCGTTAGCAGCAGGAACATAGTGAAGACCAGCCATTGCCATCGCACTGCTCACCCCTGCCATTGCTTGCTTGTGGTTAGAGGATATTGTTTTGTCCTGTTGTTTCTGATGAGCCTGAACATTATCCAGACGCTGAGAGTTAACAGCAATGCTCTCA
>NZ_JANLCJ010000258.1 GCF_024979295.1 Herbiconiux daphne
ATGCTCTTGGAAAATTAGAGGACTAATATGTTAGGAAAGATTACTTTTTTGGAATATACAGGGGAACAGAATCCAGAAGCAACTTTCCTCGACTTATTGACGGATAATCCATTAAACCCTTCTTGGGGTTTAATGGAGATACCGTCTTTGTCGTTTACATTACCGTCTAAGTATCGCCACATGGTTCAACCTCGAAGAAAGGTTCGTGTAGAGTTTCAAAATTGGGTGTTTGACGGATTCGTTATGGGTTGTGAGTTAGACAACCACGGTAATAAAATCACAATTGATTTAACTCATGTCATTAGTGAGTTGGATTGGTATAAATTACCTACCAACTTATCAATCAAATCTGAATATATCCCTGACGTACTTTCTCGTCCTGAGTTCCAACTTCAACAATATCTCTTAACTTTCGATGAAGTGGCTGCTTCTATTGATATTGACTACGTTTTCTCTAACGAATCTATTCTTGATGCCTATAACACTATCTGCAATAATACTGATAGTGTATATTGGAGAATCAATCGTTCAAATCCTTATTTGCTTGAATTTGGACGATTCGGAGAAGATAGTGGTATTGAGATTACCAAAGATAAATATTTAATCTCAGACGTTGATGTGAGACAGGATTTTGGTACAGATGTAGTTAACTATGCAGTAGTGCTATCCGATAAAACAGATAGCGGTGTGAGTTCAGTAACGCTCCAAGATATTTATGAAGACAGTACGTTGCAAGACCCTCTGTTCCCAGTGGTTATCACTTCTTCAAACGGTGTGACTAATAATGAACGTTCATACGCTAACTACACAAGAGCACGTATCCCTCAGTTTGCACCCAATCGT
>NZ_JANLCJ010000259.1 GCF_024979295.1 Herbiconiux daphne
TTAAAAATTGCTTGTCTTGGCATAATTATTTCTCCTGTGCGTTAAGGCACTTATGGCAAACCGTTTCTTTATCAGTAAGCGGTTCTTTCTTACATTTTAGGCAATATCAAGTCATTATTCCTCACCATATGAATAACCGGCAATGTTATTCAACATGAATATCGCGTGTTGCTTTGTGCCACGACTTGCTGAAACGTAATCGAATTCAAGCGCTGCTTTAGTTAGGTTAAAGTTTTCTACTTCCTCAAACCTGTATGTGTTGTGTTGTGTGCAAATGGTTAATGTCATTTATTTAACTCTCCTGTGTATTTTATCTAAGTAATGGCTGTATGCCATGAATTCGTCATAGTCCAATGAAGCGGTTGTTGTGCCCATAGGCAAGTCTATATAGCGGTGCTTGTGTGTATCTGGTTTGGTGGTAAATACCGTACAACCTATCGCCCCAACGGCAGCGGTTATGACACCTATGCCCGTTATGTATCAACCGAGCATGTTATGCTACGGGCAGCGGCACTATTTCCCACCCTTGTCCTCAAGTGGAATTTAGTTCATCAAGCATTTCTTTTGCCTTCTCATAATTAGCAATAAGTCTTGGTTGGAACGGAATTGCTTTTGAAGTCGGTTTCTTGTCCCTATCGACATCTGCCAATCAATAGACCTTATTTATCATTCTTGAACTCCTTGACCACAAATGGCACGAATTCAAGCAATATAAGAGCGGTTGTCTTCAAAATTTTATTCAGTTTTGTGTCTTCTCCCTTTCATATCTTAGCAATCTGTGGATACAGAGTGTTTGATACAAAAGGTATTATATCGTAAATTATTTTCATGGGTCCTCCTTAT
>NZ_JANLCJ010000026.1 GCF_024979295.1 Herbiconiux daphne
TAGTGATTTCGGTCGGTTCACCATATGGGCTTTTAGTTTGACCGCCGAGAGCGCCAACGAAAGCATACAATTTACCATCAGGCGCTTTAGTAATGAAAGCGTAGCCGTGAACCTGTAAAAGCCGCTCCAGTTCTTTACGCGGAATAGTGTCAGGCAATCCCGCATATTCAAACATCGACAGCGTTTTAGTGAGCATATAGTTCACCAATTGCGTGATGTTTTTCTTTTTAGCTTTATAGTCGTAAGCCATTATTTCATGCCTCGAATAGAGTCTACAACCTGTACCAGTGTTTTACTGATTTCATCCAGCAACCGCCGTTGTTCGCGCATATTGGTGTTAATATACCAAAATAGCGCGATGCAACAGACAATAGGGAAACCAACAGCCTCGATTAAATCTTTAACCGTCGCTACAGAGTCCACAATCATTTATCCCCTCTTACAGATTTTCAGATAGTTTGCGATAGCATCGCCGACGCTATTATCCTGATAGAAAACTTTGTCGTTAATAAAGAACCACGCAATTTTCGTCTGGAGTTTCGACGTTGGCTTAAATACGTTTCTATTATAGTTCGGACGGGGTACATAATCCAGCGAATAAATCAAGTCGCTATCAGGATTTTTAATCGGCGTGGTTTTATGGTGGATATAGGTAAAGATATTATCACCGATATTAATAATTTCGCACTGGTAAACGGAATCATTAAAGTCGATAAAATATGTCACCATAATATCACGCGGCTTATATTTCATAGGAATATGCGGATAAATCGCCATTTCCCACGCGCCGCCAGTAATCATCCCCAATTTAGGGTTATCAAAAGCAAAGTATTTATGCGACTCGCTTTTATTCTTCTGTTCTGGCGATTTGCAATATTCGACAGCAACAGTTAATTTGCTTTCGCCGTAGTGGTAAACGTCAATATCACCCTGTTTCATTTTCAGGATGTTATTTAATCCCATCTCTTTAAAGTATGGGCAGAATTTATTTACCGTGTTTCCGAGCATGTAAATTTTAACGTCTTCCCGTTTACGCACAATCGTAGAAATAACGTTCATGAACGTTACAAATTCATCCACTAAATAGGTGCGGTTCGTCAGGAATTCATCAAATACGATGGTCTTAATATTCGGGAACGACGTAGATTTATCATGCTCGCTCGCAGACAACGCGAACGCATAACAGAAAACATCCTTGTCACCATACACGGCTTTCCCGTTTTCGTCATAGTTGCACAGATACCATTTACCCGCCCAATAATGAACGCCGTGAAACTCGCCGTTCGTGGCCTTCTCTATAATATCGGTCGTGTTAATGGCGCTGAATACTTGCGCCGCTCGTTTCCCCGTAATATCTTCCTGCCAGCGGCGAACATACGCCATTTCAGCGCCTGTTTTAATGTAATCCAGTACGCCATTTTTCAGAGCGTCGAAAGTTTTACCGTTCGAACGCTCACCAAAAATTACGTTATACGTCGCATTCTTCCGCTTGATAGCAGCGGAGGAATAATATTTAATTTTCTCGCTCATTTATTCGGCCTCACATATCGGTTGATGAAATCTATATACAGGTCAGTGATAGATAGGTTAAATTCCGCTGGTTCCATATGTACCGCCGATTCGGAATGTACTTCCACGGTTTCGCCGTGAAGGTCGGTAAACATGAACGTATCAGCATCATCTAAATAAGTATGGGTTAGTTTACCAGTGTTTTCCGCTGGAATATATAATTCATCGGTGAACATTTCGAACACCGCTGTATTATCGTTGTCGCATACCTCTTTCATGTAATTAATGCCGTTCTGTTTCGACAGCCCCGCAACGGTTAATTTTAGTTTCCCGTTTTCCTCCACTAAATAGCGTTTCGCGCCTACAGTTTTAAAGCGCGAATAGTTGCCCTCGAAATCCCATACGCCGAGCGGTTTTTCCACGCCCTTAATAGTTTTCGGGTTTAATAGTGATTCGTCCAGCTTGTAATATTGCATACACCGCCGTAATTTCTCCTGAATATCGGCGTTATATTGTTCTACATATCCGACGTGCTTATCATAATTAAGCATTTTAATAGAGTCCGTGTCGGAATATATGTAATCATTCCCCACTGCCAGAATAGCACTCCACAGGTTACGCCGAGCATAAGCAGTAACCCAAATACCCCACGGGTAATACAGAAAGCGAGATTTTGAGCGGTTATAATCCTGTATGGATTCTTTAACGTCGGTTTCTTCAATTCCCCATCCTTCAACGTCGTCATAAATATGGTCGTCTTTCACAATATCAGTAACACACATACCGTAAATGGAATTGAGCATTCCTTTAGAACGCAGATAATCAACCTCCCGCCCTTTTACGTCTTTTAGCGTGGTCTTATCCTGATACAGCGCCAGAATGGACTGAATAATAGCTTTCGGTAAATAATACTTTTTGAAAGCCCAGACATTTTCCCAGTGTAATTCGTCCCATTCGTAGACTGCGGAAATAATTTCTAAATCCACATCAACCAGCGTCATAGTAAGTAAATCGGCGCTGTAAACTCGCCCGTTCACTATTTCAGCCCCTTCCAGCTTAACCGCTTTCGATTCGCTGATATAGGATTCATAGCCGATTTTATTACGCAGACCCACAAAAGCAACGTCCAGCATAATGCAATATTTCGCGCTGGCTTTCCTGAAATCCTCCAGAGAATCAAGCATCAATTGCACTGGTGAACCCATCGGGTATTCTTCCGCAATCATTACCGTTGGGTAACTACTGGTCAAATCCACAGAGGAAACATTTTCCATCACTTTCATGGAATGCTCAGGGTTTGAGTGAGTAAAGCCGCCGATGAAAGCCCGTTTCGCCATTTTATACACGTCAGGCGTTAAGGTTAGTTTCTTCATTATGGCTTGATAATCTCGCGGGTTTCTGAATTCCTCCCCTGTTTCCTTGTTGATTTCCGTGAAACATCTGGATTTCACGTATTGGCGCACCCTGCCCGTATTGGTCATTGGGATTTCTGTAATATTACATTCGTCCAGTTGTTCGCGGATATATGCAAGAATGATTTCAATGTCATTATTACAGTACGCCATTTCAGCGGCTGTTAATTCGGTTTTCTGGTGGCGCGGCAATGAGTAATCTAAATCGCCCTCTAATTTCGCTACCTTGTGTTTAGTTAGATTGTTGGCAACCGTGGCAAGCGACATTCCAGACAGGATATAAGAATCGCGGAATTCTACGCCGTCAACAGTTAACGCGCGAATAGGTTTACGTTCCTTAATGGAAAATACTTCCTCCCACTCAAAATACTTGCGCATGAATTGGAATTCATAGGCAAGGTTATGAACGTAAATTACCAGACGTTTATCACTTCCTAAACCGAAATAGGTTACTAGCAGGGTATACAGTGCGCGGAATTCCTCCCACGTTCTACCGTAATAGATTTCGTTACCTAAACCAATCCCGAACATCCAGATATAACTAAATGCCGCTTTCCGGCCTTCAATATATGTACTGGTCGTTTCAATATCGAAACCTGATTCAATATTCAGATACTCGACTTTTTTATGGCTAACAGTTGGGATTTCTCCCAATGCGTCCAGAGTTTGAAACGTTATTTCGGTATATGGTTTCATGTATTATTTCTTAGGAGTGAATAAGCCGTTACCCGCTAAAATACCTTTTACTGGTTCCCATCCTTTCGGGGCTAATCCCAATTCCTGTAAAATATCGTCCTCCACTTGCTGTAAGTCTGCCTCACTATCTCCCAAATCAGCATTAATCATACCGATAGCTTGTTCGATATATTGTGGCGCTTGTGACGAATCGTAGCCCTCAGCTTTACGCAGAGCATCTACAATAGCGTCCACTACTCGCGGCATCAGCTTATTAACGTTTTTCAGTTTCGTTAATGCTTGTTTCGCGTTTAATCCTTTCGTGTCTACCTTGCTGGACGAAATCGCCCCGCTAATGGTTGACGTGCTGGATTGTAGGAAACGTGCCGCCCTCTGAATTTCGGCTAAACGTTCCTGCCCCTCTTTACCCTTCAACGAGAAACGACCCTGAAAACCGTAACGTTTAAATGCTTCGGTAAACTGTAAGCCGTTTTTGACGAGCCTATCCCAACGTTTACGGGCATTGTCCAGTTCGCGGTTAATCTGTTTATTGATAGCCGCAACATCCGAGGCTTTCATCATCGGCTTACTAAGAGCCTCTAATAATTCCCCGATTTTGTTTACGTCTTTTACAATCTTAACTCCACCTCTAGCCATTATTTACATTCTCCAGCTAATACGGTTTTCATAAATATATCAAGCTCACCCTCAGATAATGCGAATTGTGCATACTTGATAAAGTGTCTTACGTTGG
>NZ_JANLCJ010000260.1 GCF_024979295.1 Herbiconiux daphne
TTCAGAAGCGAATCATGTGGTTTTTCGTGAATGATAAAGTCTTCTATCAGGATAACCACGTAGGGGATGCAATTGCTAACTACTTAAAAAACTGTAAAAGGGTTTAATATGGATATCAACGTCGTCAAAGCGCTAATCGACACAATGGGATTTCCGATTTTTATTTGTGTCGTTTTACTCTGGTTTATCAAAAACACTCTCAATAAACACTCTGAAATGATGCAGGTATTCAGTAAGTCAATTGACGCAAACACTGAATCAATCAAACTTTTGATTGAAAAACTGAAACAGTAAAACGGGGTACATATGTACGACTTCAAAAACAAACGTAAAAACATTCAGGAGGCGAATAAATACATGCTGGCTAAAACTGCCAGCATGTTCGAATATTCGGGCTTACCTGAAACTATCCCGGCTCATGAGCTGGAAAAAATCATTCAAACCCACGGCTTCGCATTTATTACCCGCGCGCCAGACGGCGAGCTTTATGCTTTCGCTGGCACGATGGGCGGTGAAATGGACGCCTACGGAAACCCGCAAGATATCATCATTGCGAATACATACCTTAAATTTAACAAGACGCTGAATATTGCCAAAGACGGCGTATTGATTAAAAACGATGATTTCTATATCGGACTAATGCCGCTGTATGAAAAGGCGAATACGTTTTTAGTTGAGAATGATATTAATATGATGTTGTGGGGCTACAATTCCCGCACACAAAAATTGATGTCAGCACCAGACGACAAGACAAAAGAGAGCGCCGATAGTTACATCAAGAAAATCATCGATGGTGATTTGTCAATCATTGCAGATAACGCGATGTTTGACGGCGTAAAAG
>NZ_JANLCJ010000261.1 GCF_024979295.1 Herbiconiux daphne
ATTCCAGTGCTGGACGATCCAGGCCATCGTGCCTGATACGCTGTTAGCGATGCCTGCGCATTCGCGTGCGGTGTTTGCCAGTGCGATAAAGTTAAGTTGTTCTGCGTTCATTGTCTTCGTCCTGTCGTAAGGGGTTGGTTTGTTGCTACAGGACGAACTATACAGGGGCTTTGATGAATGTGCAATAAAGTTTTTAAACTATTTTGCACATTCTGCTTTTCATGCTTTCTTCAGCCTGTAAATTGTCGATTTACTCAAGCCCGTAATGCTGGCGATCTCTTGCCATGTTTTACCGGCGGCGAACAATGGGCCCACGGTCGCGGCGTCGCCCTTGCTCGGTCGCCCGCAATGGATGCCCGCCGCCTGGGCGCGCTTGATACCGGCGCGGCGTCGCTCTGCCATGTTGGCAAGCTCCAGCTCTGCCAGCGCGCTAATGATCGTTTGCATCGCGCGCCCTGTGGGGGTGCTTAGGTCGAATCCTTCGCGCATCGATACAACCGCCGCGCCTTTAGCCTGCAATGCGTCGATTGTGCGCCGCACGTCTACCACGTCGCGCCCTACGCGATCCAGCGCCGTGATGATCACCGTATCGCCTGCGCGCACATACGCGGCAAGGGCGGCTAATCCTTCGCGCTTCAGCGCTTCCGTTGTGCCGCTGGTCGCGGGGTCTTCAAACCACACATCAATTTTATAAAGCGCGTCAATCTGCTGGCGCTGGTTCTCTGTGGTCTGGTCGTCTGTGCTTACTCGTGTGTAGCCAATATTCGCCATGTGCTTTCCTGTAGTCCTGAAAGGTTGTGTTTGCATTCTGGCACTAGTGCCATCAAATAACAATC
>NZ_JANLCJ010000262.1 GCF_024979295.1 Herbiconiux daphne
CTATTGGTTGAAGGTCTGGGTCGTTTGCGATTTTCTTAATCGATGGATAAAGTGTTTTAGAAATGAAAGGAACCACAAAACAAATTATTTTTCCGATTGCGCTTATGAATTTTGAAATATTTTTAGTCATTATCAATCACCCCGCCAATCTTTTTGTAGAATTCCATAAATGGTGCTTTCGCTTCAAACCAAGAATAGATTTCTAAATTGTCTTTAATATTCTTTTTGTCTTCGTCTTCCATTAGATTATAGATATCTACCAAGTCTTGTAGTGCTATTGTGTCAAATGGATCATATGTATTTGTTTTAACATATTGTGCTTGTGAACGAAGTAGTTCACGAAGTGCTAACTTAAGTTTTTCTTTATCTATTCCGTCTTTGTCAGCATATAGATAGAAAGTAGTTAGCATGATTGAGTTTGCCATTGAAGTGATGGCAATGTGGTTTTTGGCGTTGTTTTTAGTTTTTATTTTCACAACTAATTTTCATGCTTCCTCATATGTATCAACAAGAGGTCATCCATCATCATCCCAATCATAACCATTCAACAATTCATTTTCGGAATTATAATGCACAACTGTAAAAATGTCATACTTTGGATAAGTTGCCAAAGTTATACTTTTATCTGTTGTTTGTATATTTATATTCCCATTTTTCATAGCATAAAATTTTATCATTTTACTCCTTTCTCGTCATGTATTTTGAAATAATTCGGAAATTTCCACTTGTATCAAAACTTCATGTTGCTGGTATTTTTACCCCAAATGTTCATTTATAACCATTATTTGAAACATCCTTTGTTCCATTAATTTTAGATGAAGAATAAGTTATGA
>NZ_JANLCJ010000263.1 GCF_024979295.1 Herbiconiux daphne
CACTGTGGGGCAGTGGAAAATATCGTTGCCGGGGTGATAGTAACGGGGATTACGATTACTTGACTAACGATCTATTTCATGATCAAGATAACGGAATATTTCACAACAGGATCTAAGACCATGCTTAATTTAGGCAATTATGATTTAGTCAATTATCTGATCTCTAAATCGAACATGAAAAATAATACATTGACACTTAGCCCAGATGGTGAAAATGCTATAGTTTTTAAAACAGATAAAATTGTTATCTATTGGTCGATCCTATTAAAAATTAACACTAACACTTTTACGGTGCGCTGGGTTTATTTAACTCCTGAGTTAGATTTTATTGGTGAAGGTGCAATTATCTATGATACAATCAAGACTGTTCTGGAGCACTTACTCCATGAGATTAACAAATAACTGAGGTTGCCAAAATGTTTACACTTAACGTATTCGTAGTTAAAGCAGTAACGAAAGAGGGGAAAGCTACAGAAACCCCTTTCCAGTCAAAGACTAAAGCCGAAGATGAAATGGCTACTTTGCAGCGTTACGGTATTGAATGTTCCGTTAAACAGTATAAAATGGAAGTCCAACAGGTTCCGGGTACTGAGCTTGTCGAAGTTCAGCCCCGCAAAAAATCTTCGTCCGACGCTTCCGAAGCTGACAACAACGAAGAATAATTGTCATGCTGTACCGGGAATAATCCCACAAGAAAACTGTAACGCTAATTAAGAGAGAAACGAAAATGGCTCCTAAAACTAAACTCGATCCTAAAGCTAAATTTAACGCGCTGGCTAACGCAAAACACATTTTCTTGACGTGCGCGTGCGGTTGCTCTCCCCGGGT
>NZ_JANLCJ010000264.1 GCF_024979295.1 Herbiconiux daphne
AGCGGGAGAAGCAGCCGTTTCTACTATCCGTGGAATGCATCCAAAAATTAAGGTAGCTCGTATACCAAAAGGTGTTAAAAAAGACGGTAAGCCTATTAAAGATGCAAACGACCTTGTTATGGAAGGGCGTTCACTAGAATTAAACAATCTCCTTCGTTTCAATGCTGCAAAAGAAAGTCCATCTGGTTCTGCTACTGTAGCAGAATGCTTAGATGATGCATTACGTAAACCAGAATGGGGTTTGGATTTTCCTTGGCCCGGGTTAACTAAACTCACATATGGTATCCGATATGGAGAAGTAATTGCGGTAGGTGGGGGCACTTCTGTTGGGAAAACTTTAATTGCTCACGAGATAGTATCACATTTGATCATGAAATATGATGTCAAATGTGGTATGTTCATGCTCGAAGAAACACCGGGGAATACTATAAAGAATGTTGCTGGTAAATCAGCTGGGATTACATTTCATAAACCTGATGTTGAGTTTGATCCAGATTTGCTCCGTCAAGAAGCTTTAAAATACGATGGAAAGATGTTTTTGTATCGTAACTTTGGGCAAAACGAATGGGAAGACATCAAACGTTGTATGCGTTTCTGGGTTCAAGAGCACGGTGTAAAAGTTATTTTCCTAGACAATATAACTTGTATGGTATCCCATTTAACAGCCACAGAAATCAATTCTGAGATATCCACAATTGGGGCTGAGCTTGCTGGCCTATGTCAAGAATTAAACTTCACCTGCTTCGTTTTTAGCCACTTAAATCCACCAAAAGCTGGCCCTACACATGAACAAGGTGGAGCTGTAAATGAAGCAAGTCGGAGGCCAA
>NZ_JANLCJ010000265.1 GCF_024979295.1 Herbiconiux daphne
ATTAATGGTTGGTCATCTGAGGCAGAGGGTTTACAGAAACGTCCTGCTACAGTGTTCAAGAAACGTCTTGGTAATGCTGGCACATTTGGAACACAACCTTTAATCCATACAATCAATCGTGATTTGTCTGAACGCTACAACATTGAGTTCACTGGTTCTGGTGTTAAAGCTTATTCGCTTGGGGACACAATCCAAGAGATTACAGTTAATGTTCCACAAGGTTTAAGCTACATCACTACAACTCAACCCCGTGTTGACTTACGTTGCATTACTATTGCTGACTACACCTTCATTGTTAACCGAACCAAAGTGATTGGTAAATCAGGTAGAACAACTGATGCTGGTAATGTAGGCGGCCCAGACAGAGACAGAGTTGCTCTTGTTCTTTGTCGTGGTGGTCAATATGGTCGTGAAATGTCCCTCACTGTTAATGGACAGAACTTCTCTTACCGCCTCCCTGATGGTGTTGCAGAGAAACCTCAAGATGCTGCTGCAATGGTTAAAGAGACAGATGCTCAGTTAATCCTAACAAAGTTAGTTGCTGGTATTAAAGGTAAACCCGGATTGGAAAACTTTACTTGGACTATTGGCTCAGGTTATTTGCACGTAGTTGCTCCAACTGGTAAGACTATTTCTCAGATTGAAGTTCACGATGGTTATGCTGGACAAATCTTACAGATTGTAAGACACGAAGTTTCAACAGTTGCTAAGCTTCCTATTGAAGCTCCAGACAAATACACTGTCTTAATCCGTGGCGACACAACTAAATCTGGTGATGCTTATTACATCCGTTATGATGCAGCACAGAAAGTGTGGAAGGAAACAG
>NZ_JANLCJ010000266.1 GCF_024979295.1 Herbiconiux daphne
GCTCACGGTGAAGACGCATATAATGCGTTAGTGTTCAATGGCTCTCTCCATCCGGCTGGTAGTCGTTCCAGACAAATGTCTGTGAATGTTAACAGGGAGCAACTGGTGTTTGATTTACCAGACCCTCGTTACATTCGTTTGAATGGTCGTTATCATTGGGTTTCGTACCGTCCAAACCGTTCTACCAAAAAAGGTCTGTGTTCTCGTCGTGTATCTGGTGTACCTCAATTCACCAACGTGGTTGTACACGAGTTGTATAACCAAGGCACTGATGAAAACATTATCGGTGGTTGTTTCCTACGTCAAGGCACTAACCTTGATTATAAAGGTGTTGCCATTGGTAACATTGACGGTAACAACATTACTCTGGTTAATGAAGCCTCTCACCTGGCTCGTGTTTTACAGCGGGAGTTACCGAATTGCCAAATAACAATTCAACCGGTCGGTTAAGGGGTAATAACAGCTTCGCTCAGTGGCTTGAGTGGAGCACACCTCCCAATACAACTCATTGGAGTGAGGCGAGTACAGTACGAACTCCGCCTCCACCTCAACCAGCCACAACGCAACCAATCTCCGACGAACAATCAGAAATGATTACTCGTTGGGGACACTTTGCAGCAACTCAACTCCATGATGATGTTACCCGTGATGCTTATATGCGTCTTGGTGTGCGTCAGCAGATGCACGTTCGTGCTTTGGAGCCAGGTTCTCTGAGTATGTGGGAGACTGCTCAAAGGCGTCGTAATGATGGTCAGAATGACGTCGCAGAAGCTCTTGAGAGGGCTGCATTTTCCACCATTGGTGTTGCATCATCTATGCCTAGACA
>NZ_JANLCJ010000267.1 GCF_024979295.1 Herbiconiux daphne
CGACTTGGTGGTGCTCAAGTCAATCTCATTCCATCTGAAACCAAAATGGATTTGTATGGGACAGTAGCTGGTCGTGTTAAGGTTCGTTTAACATATGACCGTGATGGTCACATTGGAGCAGACATTGAGAAGACTTATTCTGATGGTCGCCCTCAACCTAAGAAGTGGCAGATGGCTCAATACCTTCTGGACTTCGGGGTTAACCGTTCATTCATTAAACAGAATGTAATGACGTATTCATATTCTTCTACAGTGGAAGGGATGAAAGGTCAACTTCTGGAACAAGTGAAAGATGTTTATGGTGAACAGTCTGAATATTCTGTTGACCCATTAGATGAACATCGTTTCGTTTGTTGTCGTTATCTGGCAGAGATTGTTCACGCTGAAACAGGTAGAACAGTTGTCAAGGCAGCGGAATGTATGGACTGGTTACAAAGTTTATCAACAGCTTTGGCTCGTGTTAACAAAGGATTGGAGTTCACAACTCCTGATGGATTCCCAATGTTCCAAGAGTATCTGAAACAAACAGAGAAACGTTTGTTCATTACTAACTTGGTTTATGATGAAGGTGCTTTGAAAGCAATTCCAAAAGCTCAATCACCTCAGATTAAGATTGACACGGATAAGATTGATAGTCGAGAACAAGCAAGTTCAGTGGCACCAAACTTCATTCATTCAATGGATGCTACCCATCTTCGTATGACAGTTCGTAATTGTTATGCTAAAGGTGTTCGTTCATTCGTAATGATTCACGATAGCTTTGGAACTATTCCAGCAGATGCTCAAACTATGTATGAGACAGTTCGTGAAACAATGGTTGAACTT
>NZ_JANLCJ010000268.1 GCF_024979295.1 Herbiconiux daphne
TGAAGTTATTTTGGATGTTTACAATTATTTAAAAAATCCAATTGTTGATAAGTATAAAAATTACTATGTTGATCCTTCAAAATATAAAAATGCAATTATTTCAGATTTTAATATTACACCTCAAGGAATTTATGGTTCTATAAACATATCAAAAAATCAATTTATGGATTTTTCGGATACTTCATATTATTCTTACAACACAGAATCTGGAAATACTTATTTAACACAAAATAAAAATTCTATCGATGGAAATAAAAAATTAATTGATCTTCAAATGCAAAAAGAACAAATTGAAATGTCAAAAGAATATGGATCAGGTGTTTCATTTTGAGACCCTGCAACTTGAGTTACAGGTGTTAAAGATGCTGGACTTGAAGCTGGTGCTCAATATTTAGCGAGTGAAATAGCAAGTCAGGAAAAAGCAAATATTGATGCTGGAATTCGTGATTCGTTTGCGACAGCACCAAATGCACATCTTGGAAATGATAATGAAGGTATTCACAGACATGTTAAACAGAATTTAAAAGGTAAATTTAACTTTATTGCTAAATTCCCAAATTCAAAAATTATCAACAATATTAGAGTTTATGCCAATAAATATGGGTATAAAATTGATGATTATATTAAATTTGACACTCAAAAAATGATTTATTCAAGAAAATTATTTAACTATATTCAAGTTGGGGATGTCTCTTCAGCATTAGGAAAAAAATTAGTTAATTACGACAACACCCCATCACCAATTACTAATAATATTATAGCTTTTCCTGAGCTTATAAATGAATTTGCATCTATTCTTGTGCATGGTGTCAGAGTTTGAAGAA
>NZ_JANLCJ010000269.1 GCF_024979295.1 Herbiconiux daphne
AAGATTCTGCTGACCAACCTGAATACCAAGCTGCTGCTGTTGAAATTGATTCTGCTGTTGCAGTTGTTGCATAGCACCCTGTTCAGGAGAAGTAAGAGTTTTAGCATCGCCTGTTTCAATATACTGTTGAATCTCTTGACGGTCATAACCTTTCTGAAGAAGATCATCGGCCCAAGCTTGACGCTGTTCCATTCCATAATGTTTATCAAAATAGTTTGAACCAGCAGCAAAGGATTCAGCATAACCTTTACCATCTAACAGCGACATACCAGTTTGCATCATACCCATCAGGAAGGATTTAGACTGGAACCAATCACCAATTGTGTTCATTGATTTAAAGGTTTCTTGTCCAGCTTCATGAAGAGTTACGTTCTTCTGCTGATTATCTGTTAATGGTTTAGGAACATCAGGTTGATTAGCACCTGTAATGGGATGACCAACACCTGCTTGAATATTCTGGTTACGAGCTGCAAGAGATTGAGCTGGATTATCAGTGGTAATTGGAGTAGGTACACCACCACCTTTAGTAGTATCATCTGCTACTTGCTGTTTAGTTTGATTCATTGCTGAATCTTGAGCAGCTTTAGCATCAGCACCAGCTTGTTGACTATTAGGATCAGTAGTAGGAGCAGCTGCTGACTCAGCCGGATTATGAGCTGGGTCAGTTGGAGCTAACATACCTTGTACATCACTCTGTAGAGCTCCTACACGGTCCTGTACGTTCTTATCTGCCTGTTCCTGTGGTACTGGGATAGCCCCAGCATCGGTGCCTGTAAGAGCATTACGTGCGCTCACAATAGCACCACCCACATCATGTTTTAAT
>NZ_JANLCJ010000027.1 GCF_024979295.1 Herbiconiux daphne
ATTCAGATGATACGTCAAGTGTTAATGTTGTACCAACTGCTGCAACTTTGGCAGTAGCAAGTTCTTCTGCTTCAAATAGTCTGTTTGCTGTTTTGTTAGCAATTACTTCTGCGTATTTTGAAGCGTCTTCAAGTGGGTCAGTTTCTTCAAATGGAGAAACATTAACCACCAATGAACGTTTCTTTGATGTTTTAGTTTCAACTGTATCTCAAGTAACTTTTTGTGCTGTATCTAACAGTGCAATTGCGTCTGTAGCAGCCTTACCTGTTTTAGTTGGAGCATCTTTTGCTATAAGTCTTTTAAAACGTTGGATTGCAACTTGTGAACCTGTATTAGCAGTGTCACCTTGTGCTGCAAATGGAATAAACTTAACACCTTTGTTTAGTTGTGCAAGTCCCAATAGAGGGAATTGTCCAGATGCGTATTGTGTTTCCGCTGAGTCACGGAAAATTTCTAAATATTTCTTTGCCATCTTGTGGTCTCCTTATGTTATGAATTTTTCATAAACTTATAATCTTTTTTGGTTTCTTCCGGTTTCTTACCGGCTTCCACCGTTGTTGTTGTGACTTTGGCTGCGGCAGGGTCTTGTACTTGAGCCTTTTGCAGTCATTGTCTTGCTTTGATAACTTCACTTACTTTTGTTGTGATAGCGTTATCATCATCTTCATCTGTAAGCCCTGCAAGAGCTATAGCGTCCGCAAGCTTATCTTCATCAGTCAGATTACCCACCAGGGAATTGATTTTTGA
Source organism: Herbiconiux daphne (assembly GCF_024979295.1). Lineage (GTDB taxonomy): Bacteria > Actinomycetota > Actinomycetes > Actinomycetales > Microbacteriaceae > Herbiconiux > Herbiconiux daphnes. Next base: position 748 of record NZ_JANLCJ010000027.1, read on the forward strand.
CTTTCTTTCTGATGCTTTGTAAGGTTTCAGTTCTTCAACTAACTTGTTGTGTGCTTCTGGTGACACATAGTCTTTGAATTCAGACTGACCAAATTTGATAGCGTCACTTATGATTGCCTGTACATCAGCAGCCGTAAATGATTCTTTTCCGTCAAATTGCGGTGAAAGTTTAAACTGTTTCATAATACCTCTACGTAGATTTGTTTATAGACACTCTTCTATGTCTTCAAATAAATTATATCAAAAGAAAAGAACACCCCCTATGTAAAGAGTATTCTTTGTATAGCAATTGTCTCATTATCCTTATTGAATGAAGGTATTGTGAGTGTTACACCATTTAGGGTAATTTTAAACTCATTAGACCACATTGAAGTTATAATTAACTCATCTATGCTATCAATTGTTTGATTTCTTGTCTCAATCAAGTCCAATTGGACTGTTGGTGAAGTGATTGCAAGGTAATCATTCATAAAGTATCTTCATGAATTTTTATCAAATGTCACGTCTCTTGACATATCTACGGTTGTAATATTACCATTGATTGTAAGTTGCGTGTTGATTAAACGCTCTCTCACTTTGAAATATGCAGAACCAGATGCTGAACCAAAATTATAAAAAAAGTTTGGATTTGCAATATAACCAGTTCCTTTAAGAGTTGAGTCCTGAGTGAATTCAACAACTTCTTTGTTTACTCTCAATCATTCTGCTTCAAGTTCTGATGTAGTGACAACCCTTGTGAATTCTCTATTTGAAGGTGGAGTGAAACCAGCATGAGTAGCAGCACCATATACAAAATCAAATCATGTTTCATTTACTGTATCCCCAACAGTTTCAAAACTTGGGTGTCTATATCTATGACCTGCCGCCATTTGAATAGCCGCTGAATTTTCCTGGTCAACAGCACCCATATCAGTTACTACCGCATTAACACCTGGGTTTTGTGCCAAGTATGAGGATAATATGTATGCTCTTCTTTCAGCATCATTTGTCCAAGGCATCTTTTTACCATAATCAGTGTATGCTGTATTTCATTTGACAGCCCTATTGGTGTTGTTTGTTGTAACTGTGGCATTGTTCAAGAACAGTTTTGAAAATTCTTGTTGGTCTGCAATTGGTAAATATCAAATATATTGTATGTCACGTGAAGAAGTTGTATCAACATCACCAGGCAATGGCAACTTGCTGATTTCACCAATTATATCTGGAATAACAGGTAAGGTGATTTTTCTATCAGTTTGCATAACTTTTACTTCTGAAATATTAACTGATGACTTAGGTTTGATTGTACCACCTGAAACATCAAAATATCTTGAAAATAATGTAAATGTTGTTTTCATGTCAGCAAGAAGATTGATAATTGTTCTTGTGTCATCAGCGTTACTTGGTTTGTCAGCAATATTAGTTGAATTTTTCAATGCAACACCATTTTTGTCATATCAGTAGTACTTTGTTATGAAATTGATTGGTGTTGAACCTGTTGGTCTTAGGAATCAAGGTAAGTAAACTTCATTGAAGTTATTTTGCCCTTTTCCTATTGAGTATGTAGAATAGATATATCTTGAAAGTGCAACAGTAAATTCTTTTACAGCAAGGTAATGAGTGTCCTCATTAGCACCATAATGTGTCTTTTGATAGTTGTCAAACAGTGAATCAATAACTTTAATAGGGTCTTTTGCTGCTATGGCAGCCACATTTCAATTAACTGAACCAACTGAAGTGTTACCGTGAATATCTCCCATTTTAGCACCACCACCAGAATCTTTAGCCTCTTGGGCTGTGTATCTTGGAACTGTGGCAAAGTTTGTACCAAATAGATAAGAAATTGTTACTGCATCATAAATTAGATTACGTTCATCATCTTGTAAGAAGTCTCTCTTTTGACCACCCATTGTGATTTGTTTAAGACTGTCAAAATTTGACCCTGTGATGAATTGTGTTGCTATGAATTCAGGCATAACCACGTCATAATCAAATCAATCTGCAAACATAGTAACTTTGTCCTGTGTTGAAACTGATGTCATTTTAAATGGTGTCAGACCACTTACTGAATTGAAGTCAATATCAGTTTGCTTTCCATTTAGGTTTCCCTTTGCCATAATTCCACCAATAAGTGAAGTCTTCTCAATTTCAACTGATATACCTGATTTGTCAGTACCCCCAACTTTTATTTTTGGTGCTTTGAATTCATTCCCAAGTCCAATTCTAAATAAGATTCTTGCATTTGTGAAAGATGCTTCAAGATTAGTGATATTGACCATAGTTCATTCATACAGACCTTCTGGTTGTATGTCATTAGTTACAGCAAGCATACCTTCTTTTGCCTCAATCATTGAAGAAGACACAAATACTGGTTGAGTACCAGCTTCATATTGTGTAGCATCAAATGGTACACCAACTGTAAAGATAGCAGGGATAAGTCTTGCTTGACCTAATTTAATACTTTCAAATTCACCTTCATAATATCAATTAGAAAGCATCATAAATGAGTCTTCCTCTTTTAGTTCTTGTCCAAATACAGAAGTTGAAGATGTAATATCCATAATTGTATCTGAAGAAATATCAGTATATACTTCAAAATATTTATTTCCATTGTCATCAACTTTAAGAATTTCATTTGTTGTATCAAGATTTGCTTGTGACACAATTGCCACTGATACAGCATTTTGCATCATAAACGCTTTTGACTTATCAGTGTTTACCAATTCATAAGGATAGATTTTAAGCATTCCTTCAGGAACATAGTCATCAAGAATTGGTGCTTTTATATCATAGACCGGTGAGTATTTTATTTCTGCCATAGTTATTCTCCTTGTGTTACTTCATTAAGCCCTGTAACGTTTGCTTTTGGGTCAACAGGTTCCAGCATCCCATTTTTCAATGATTCAGCTTCTGCCAAGTTCTTTGTTGCAATACCTCTTGCTTGGTCTGCCTGTGCTTTCTTGAGTTCAGCAATGGCGTTAAGGTTGTCAATTCTGTTTTGTTCAAATTCTGACATAACCAATTTGATTTGTTTTGTTTCAACACCTTCAATAAGAGCAATCATATCAATCAGCTTTTGAAGTTGTCTTTGTCTGAATTTCAGTTTGGCTGTCATATATTCAAATGCCTTTTGGTTAAATATAAGAAGGTCATATTCATTTTTTCTTGTATCTGAACCGTGGTCACGGAACATAAATGACAGTTCTCTGATTCTTCCGTCTATAAACCCCACCACCCTTTGCAGCATATCAACAGAAGTTGAGATACCGGATAGTGTAGAAACTGCGTTTCCAATGACGTTGTCCGGGTCAGTTGTGGAGAAAGTTGATGAACCACCTTCAATAACTTCCTTTTCAAATTCCTTAGCACCCTGTGAAGAGTTAAGGTATTCATTGAAAGCAAAAATGATTTTGGACTTTTCAACTTCATTTGGAAGCATATTGACCATCTTTTGAGCCATTTTCAGCAATCCTGAAGCTGATGGAAGGATG
>NZ_JANLCJ010000270.1 GCF_024979295.1 Herbiconiux daphne
GCTAAACGCTTTAACTACTCGAATACGAATAATACCGTTGTATTCCGCGATTATGGCGACTTTATTTTAGGTCTGGTTAAATTACCGTTTACTGTCGATCCGTCTTATATCCAGACTGACGACTCTATTAAACTCGGTGATAAAGATACTCATATTACAGCGCCTACTTTATCCACGGATAAAATCGCGGTTGATTTGGGTAGTATTAAAGTAGATGCGAAATTTAATAATACTCTGGATTTCGTTGATACTATTGCTGTAATTCACTTGCCACACGCGCCGTCAATTAATATTGATTTGGATTATGTGATCGGTCAAACTTTGCGAGTAATTTACGTTATCGACGTGTATACTGGTAAAGCTACGATCCTGATTTCATCCACAAAAATTAATGATGTTGTGGTAATGCAGGAAACCGATCTGGGAATTAACATCCCTTATATCAATTCGGCAACCAACCACGCCGAAAACGATAATATTCAGGTCGGCGGTGATAATGGTCTTAAAGTACCATTCATCGAAATCTTGCGAGGTGAAGCAGTATTAGCTGATGGTATGTTTACTATTCCTATCGTTGATGAGGATATTTTAAAGAAACATATCGGCGGTTATATTCAGGTGGAAAGAATTGATCTTCGTTCTCAGGCTCTTAAAGAAGAACAGGAGAAAATTATTTCCCTCCTTAACTCAGGCGTTATTATTCGGGAGTTGTAATTATGACACCAGAAGAATTATTAGCGAAAGTGTTAGAAGTTACCCCGCTTGCTAAAGATCTGCTTAAAGCTGCGGATAAATATTCCGGCTGTCAAATGTCGGGTAAAC
>NZ_JANLCJ010000271.1 GCF_024979295.1 Herbiconiux daphne
TAATAAATACGTGTCGTTTATTGTCGAAACTCAGGTTCATACACATGTAAGCGGTACGAACCATGTTTATCTGGTGGATAATGATGTAATGCGCGAACTCACCACGGCGCGGTTTAAAGACCAGACCGGGAGCAGTTCACAAACTACAGAGTTAGCCGATTTCGGGCAGTTCATTATTAACCTGATTGAAATCCCGTTCAAAGTTCCGGCTAATCTGGCGGGTACGAAAACAGAAACAATCCGGTTAGGCAATCTGGATACTAAAGTTGATGCGTTGCCGTTCCTGACCGACCGCATTACTATTCCGATGGGTACGATTAAAACCCCGGCTCCGAATGGTAACATGCTGGACTTTGCGAATACTGTAACGATGTTACATTTGCCGTATGTCGCCCCGTTCGCAGTCGATACGCAATACGTTATCGGGGAATCGCTCACCGTGGAAATGTCTATTGATGCTTACACCGGAAAGGCGACTATTCTGTTAACGTCCTCAGCCATGCCGGGCGATGTGTTCTATCAGAAAGAGGTTGATTTGGGGATTAAGATTCCTTATGCAAACCTCCAGCGTATCGCCTCGGAAAATGACCGTATTGAAGTTGGCGGTGAAAATGGGGTTTCTATTCCGTTCATCGAGGTACTTAAAAATGATGCGGTGTTGCCGTACCGCCGTTTTAATGCTGTCGTTCCTGATGCTGGGTTATTGGTTCACTCTAACGGTTATCTGGAAGTTGACGAGATTGATTTGGTCACTGACGCATTGACCGACGAGAAACGCGAAATCATTCGCCTGATGAAAGACGGGGTAATCTTCAAATGAT
>NZ_JANLCJ010000272.1 GCF_024979295.1 Herbiconiux daphne
GAATATATTGAATCTTTGATTCAACAAGACAAATTAAACTTTGACCAAATCTTGAATTCAACAGAGGACGATATGGACGAGTTGGCTCTTGCTATTGGTGAAATTGCAGGGCTTACCATTGCAATGAGATTAAACGACGAGTTTCTAGGAAAACTCAAAAATTCAAAATTCCTCAAAGTTACAACCTCATAAGAAAGGTGGGCGAAACGTGAGAATTAAACATAAAAATCATATTTCGCCAACCTTACTTAAACGACTTGAAACCCTCATTAAAGTAACAACACCAATCAAAAAGCCGGGAACTAAAAAATCAAAAGATAGTTACTATACGCTTGCTTGTTCATTCGATATTGAAACTTCAAGTGTAATGATTGACGGGCAACGTCAAGCTTTTATGTATTGTTGGACTTTCCAAATTGAAGATTTGAAAATAAGTGGCAGAAAATGGGAAGAATTTTTAAAGCTGATTGACCTAATCAAAGAAACTTTAGAACCTCAGTCAAGACTTGTCATTTATGCTCACAACCTACCATTTGAATTCTCTTTCTTTAGTAGCTTTTTCACTTGGTCAAAAGTTATGGCTCATGACCAAAACCACATTTTCTATGGTAAAACGGATAATATAGAATTCCGTTGTTCTTTTGCTCTCTCATGCCTTTCACTTGCAGGAGTGGGAAAATCTCTAGGACTTCCTAAAATGCTTGGAGATTTAGATTATAGCAAAATTAGACACCACGATACGACTTTAACTGATAAAGAATGGGGATATGCTTTCCGTGACGTTGAAATTGTTGTAAAATAAATCCGAAAAGTGATTGACA
>NZ_JANLCJ010000273.1 GCF_024979295.1 Herbiconiux daphne
ATTTTAAATGTAGATGTGCTATCCCACCAAACTGTTCCTGTAGGACTCATGGAACCACCAACAGAAATCTCCACTGAACCTTTACCACCCATTTGAGGGTATATAGCTCTCCACATTTTATTGTAAGAGATATCAGGTTCTTGTTCATCAAAATCAATACCTGTTTTAGTAATCTCACAAGATACTGGTAAAGATTGAATATCAACAGTGTTTCCGTTAGTTGCATCATATTTTGTAAATTTAATATTAGAGTGGAAATACCCATCATCTAATACATACAAACACTTATCAAGTGAGCATGCAATCAAACGACGTTTATCGAATGCCTCACTAGCACCACGCCATTGTTCATTAGCTCGTTTAACAGCATTCCAATTGTATTCCAGAGGGTTTATACCATTAGGTACAGTAGGGGTAGAGCTAAGTCCAGTATTTTTATCAATAACGTTAGGGGCTGGATAATTATCCCATTGACGTTTATCAACATCGGGAGGGATAGCCAAACTTATATCAAAAATACGAGGAAGTTCGCAGAAAGACCAAGTGTTATATTGCCAGTTCCATACAGCTGCTCGATTACAGGCATACTGATTATAACTAGAAGCCACACCTGTAGTATCAGCACCAACATAGCAAATCCAAATCTCTTTGTGTGCATGGTTAGTAAACACTTTAGTTGATTCATAACGAACAGATGAAATCTCACGAAGTAGATGTTCTTTTACACGAGATGCAGCAACAGGCGTTCTTGTCGAACCATCATGGACAAGAATATCATCCGTGCTAATAACAAAATGTTGACCTTCAAATTCTGTGACAC
>NZ_JANLCJ010000274.1 GCF_024979295.1 Herbiconiux daphne
TGTTCAAGCATGGTCGTGCTTCTATTAGTCTCGGCTACATTGGTCTACATGAAGTTTCTCTGATTATGACCGGTGCTGCTTGCACTGAAGATGAGACAGCTAAGCATTTGACCGAACGCGTTGTTCAGCGTCTACGTGATGCTACGAATAAATGGCGTGAAGAGTCAGAAGAAGGCTGGGGTTTTAGTCTATATGCAACACCATCCGAATCATTGTGTGACCGCTTTGCTCGTCTTGATTTGAAACGGTTTGGTATGATCGAGGGCGTTACCGATAAAGAGTATTATACCAACAGCTTCCACCAGGATGTTTATAAACATTCTAACCCTTTTGACAAGATTGACCACGAAGCTCCGTACCATAAGATCTCCAGTGGTGGACATATTAGTTACGCAGAATTTCCCAACGTGCGTAACAACCTCAAAGGTCTCGAGACTGTGTGGAATTACGCACTTAAAAACCTCGATTACTTTGGTACAAACACACCCTCAGATAAGTGTCTCCAGTGCGGATTTGAGGGAGAGTTTAGAATCGACTCTGAGGGATTCCACTGTCCGAAATGTGGAAATCAAGATAGTAAGACAATGAGTGTAATTCGTCGTGTCTGTGGCTATCTTGGTGCTCCTAATACTCGTGGTTTTAATCACGGTAAAAACAGAGAAGTACAACGTCGCGTTAAACATTTTGACGGTGAAGGCGCAAAACTGTAATACAATGAAGGCGGCAATGAGGTCGCCTTCTTTTTATCCAAGGAAGAATAATGAACTACGCAAAACCTGATACTATCCTGAACATGATCTCTACTGCTAATGTAGTTGC
>NZ_JANLCJ010000275.1 GCF_024979295.1 Herbiconiux daphne
AAGCGGTTACAATGAGAGTTTTCTAATCATAACATTATCAAAGTATAATCGACAAAGTTCGTAATTCTTGGTACTCTATTCACGTAGCAAAACGAATCATTCGTAACGCTAACACTAAATAAAGTCCTATAGAAATAGGCAGAATGGAGATACAAAATGTTTGAAAAATTTAACACACGCCGTCAAGCTACACCTAGAGAAAAGTTTGAATCACGCTATCCAGACCTTGATTTTGATTTACCTTTAATCAAGACCGCGGATATTATGGGAGAAGAAGAAACCAAGATTTTTCCAATTTTAGCAATTTTCAGCTTTGATAGTGTGGATTCTTTCACAAATAAGAAAGAACAAAAAGTGAAGTTGTACCTTGAAGAAGGTGCCGTAATTCTTCACAAAACGAACCAATCAGCGCCTTTCTACAAAATTGATGAGGATATTCAGATTGCAAAGGCGATTCGTGACGGTCTAGCTAGCGTCAAGATTACGCAAAAAGCTATCTTAATTGGTGGCGAATTGAAAACACAATTCATCTATGATATTGCGGATAGCGAGAAATAATCATGGAAGTATTAGGCAAGAGAATGAGGGCTTTCCGCAAGGAGGCTCTCAATCTTACTTTACAGGAAGTTGCACAAATCAGCGGTGCAAAATACACAACACTAGCTAGCTTTGAGGTTGGAAAGTCTTCAAATCTAAGTAACGTCAATTACTATATCAAGTGTGCTGAAAAAACTCTTGATGAAAACCAAGTCCACACCTATTTACATGAGATTGAAGAAATTGTAATGGACTATACCAAGGAGGTTCTAATTTGTT
>NZ_JANLCJ010000276.1 GCF_024979295.1 Herbiconiux daphne
GATCACCAGCGTGAGCTGGTTAAAGCCGGGAAATCTAAGACGATGAATAGTCGGCATCTTAACGGCGGGGCGGTCGATTTGTGGAATGGGAAATCTTGGGAGACCAGTGCTTTCATGCCCATTCGCGTTGCCATGCTGGATGCTGCCGCCCGTCTTAAAGTGAATATCACCCACGGAGCAGACTGGAACCGAAACGGAATTATCGAGGGCGGTCGGGATAGCTGGGATTATCCACACTGGCAAATTGAACCGTAAATAATTAAGCCCTCGAATGAGGGCTTTATTTTTATCAGCGTTGGGTTAGGGGGTTTAGCCCGACATCATTATCACCGTGACCTGCGCCACCTGTCACCCCATCCCATTTGGTGTTTTTGAAACGGTCTCGTAATTCAACAATCTCAATAGCCATACGTTTGCGCTCGCTACGAGTTGCGTCGAAACCGTCATTATCAATAATAGCCAGCAGCCGTGATAGTGATAGTGTGTAGTTCATAATTTACTTCCTCTATTCTGGTGTATCTGGATATTATACACAAATTACGGGTACAAAAAAGCCCCAATTAAGGGGCTTAAAACTATGGGCGGCTATTATTGAACTTCAATGTAATAGACGCTCTGTTTTTTCGCAGTCTCGCGGATGTTTACCTTAATGAACGGTTGCTCATCGCCGAAACAGGCGCGCACTTCCTGAAGGGCAGACTTCGCGCTGGCGCTGTCAGTAAACAAGCCGTGGATTTCGCCGTCCTCAGTGACAACTACCGCTTTAGTTGCTTCCTCAGTGATAATGAGGTCGAGCAGTTTAAAAGCGGTGCCCTC
>NZ_JANLCJ010000277.1 GCF_024979295.1 Herbiconiux daphne
GTTTGATAGATAACCAGAAAAACTATCACTATCTTTTTATTACTATCGGAGAGTTAAATGTTTAATACTGTAATTAATTTAGCAAAAGAATCTGGTGGTATGGGTTTCACTATTGGTGAATTATCCAGAGCCGCTGAGATTGCTACAGACCTTGTTGAGAATATCGTCAATCAACATCGTTATCCCTCTGAGGATTCTAAGTTACCGCTGATTATTAAGACAGTGGATAAACGTAATGACGAAACTGTATACATCCATATTTCACAGATGGCTAACTACACCTTCCAGCGTAAAGTAAGAATGACTAAAGAGAACCCTGACTATGGTTTAGGTTCTACCAGTATTGAAGATGTAGTTCACGATGAAGTGTATTATAAAGCAATGGAGGAAGATACTAATGCTTAATGATGAAGCTCGACTTTCCCGTATTGCTCAACTTGACAGAGAGATTGATGAAGCTCGTGAAGTAATTCACAACAACGTTAAAGAAATTATTTCTCTGGAAACTCAAGAAGAACACGATAATCGTATCAACAGCATCTTAGCTAATTGGGTTCATACGGAGGAATAATGTTACCTCGATACAGAAACATCATTGAACAAGGTGCTTCTGGTGCTCCTGCCATTCCTGCTATCGTAGCAGAATATCTCCTCACCATTCTCTCCAGTGGTTACAGCTTCGCAGTTGGTAATGTCACTGACCTCAAAGAACAAGGCTTCTCTGAACAATATATCCTCGGGTATATTTCAGCCCAAGAAGCAGCCGTTCAAACAATCCAAAGACTCCTTGATAGTAAAGTGATTGAAGAAGATGAG
>NZ_JANLCJ010000278.1 GCF_024979295.1 Herbiconiux daphne
GACACCAGAAGTTATACGCTTTATCCAAATAAATACAATAGCTTGGTCTTAGCTGTCGTTTCATCTACAATTTTCTACACATTTAAAATGGTGGACGTTACAGGACTCGAACCTGTGCATCCCTATTACTCCAGCAACTGCCCGCAGCCGGTTAACAGAGGCTCTACCATCTGAGTTAAACGTCCTATGGAGGAGAGACAGGGATTCGAACCCTGGGCCCCGATTAAGGAGCTTCGGTTTTCAAGACCGATGTAATCAACCAGACTCTACCACCTCTCCAAGTTTTGTAATGGTCGGAGTAGCAGGATTCGAACCTACGACCCCCTGGTCCCAAACCAGGTGCTCTACCAAACTGAGCTATACTCCGTTTATTTTACTGAGTCCTCTAGCCTATAACAAGCACACATCGCAACAACGGGATTATATAGTGGATGCTAAAGGACTCAATAAAATAGTGTTCGGATAAGGTGTACAGTTCTAACAAACCACCCCTGGATTAAAAGTGCTGTCACCTTTCCGAAATTGGCAGGAACTTGAGGACTTGAACCCCAGACCGGCGGATTTGGAATCCGCTGCTCTACCAACTGAGCTAAGTTCCTAAAATATGGCGGACGGGCTAGGACTCGAACCTAGATAAAAGAGTTAACAGCTCTCCGTAATAACCTTTATACGACCCATCCTTGGTCATTCTTTTACTTACCGTACTTAGCCTTATGAGCTTCAATACGTTGCGCCTCTTCTTCGGGATCTGAATAAATAGCATCCGTACCATCTTGAGACGTTAGACAGAGGTGGCATTGATTAAGCCAAACC
>NZ_JANLCJ010000279.1 GCF_024979295.1 Herbiconiux daphne
TCACATTGAGTCAAGCAGGAAACCCGCTTAAACCTCTTTTAGCTAAGCAAGCTAACGCTAATAAATTTAGTACAGCCTCACTAATGAGGGATAATATTCAGAATCAGCCTACACAAGCTGAAACAATGGCTCAACAGGCTAACCCTAATGCACCTGTAGCACAGCAATCTGATTTAGAGGCTCAGCTTAGACAACAGCGATTAGATACAGCTAAGCAGGTACAAGAGCAGCGCGATAAACAACAGCAAGATCTATTAGACCTGCAAGAAAAGAATAAACAAGCGGCTATTGGTAATGCAGCTACTTTCCTTGTATCGGCTTTTCTCGGTCAGAATAATAACACGTCCGACGTTAAAAGCGGTGTTGGTGCTGGTAGAAGTGCTGGCGCTCAAATGGGTATGCAGTCACAAACAGTATTAAATAATATGCGTCAGCAATTTAACCCTAACGCATTTAAATCAGGTTTCGGGGGTTAATATATGGCTTTAAGTAAATGGGCTATTAATAACCCTGAAAAATATAAAGAATCGAAACGCCGTGATTATGAAAAACATAGAGAAGCATATATAGCAAGAGCTAAAGCGAGATATGAAGCTAATAAGCCTCAGATACTTGATGAAATGAAAGTTTATAATGCTAAAAATGTTGATAAACGGCGTGTTAAAAATCGAGGTTATCAGCAATATAGAAATATTGCTCTTAGCAAAGGCTGTATTTTAAAAGGCGATGAATGGAATGATTTTGTAATTCAAGAAATGGAAGAATTGCGAAATATCAGAAATTCAGAAACAGGCTTTAAATGGGAAATTGAT
>NZ_JANLCJ010000028.1 GCF_024979295.1 Herbiconiux daphne
CCACCCCCCCCTCCCCGAAGGCCTGGGCTGGCTTCCAGCAGGAAGGCCTTCCGCTGGATGGCGGCCCCCGCCCCCCCGTCGGCCTCTCCCCGGGGGCGGGGGCCTCGGGGCCGCGTACGCGGCCCCAGCGCGCTGCTAGCGCAGCGCGCTAAACCGAACCGCGCTTTCGGTATGTTCTCCCCTACCCCCACGCTCCCTTCCCTGCTCCCTGCCGGAAGGCGGGGACCCCTGCACCCCTGCCTTCCGTCAGGGCTTTAGTCTCTTAAGGGGGGTGTGGTGGGCCAAATGCAGCGGCGTTGTACCGGAAAAGCCAAACCCCGCCCTTAAGGGGCGGGGCGGGGGGCGTAAGCCCCCCAAGCCAGCCTACGCGGACGATGGGTGTAGCCTCTTCACGGCCTGCACCAGCTCCTTCAGGGCATCGCTAATCCCGATCGCCATGGCCACTTGCCCTTCTAGGGCCTTATGGAGATCGTGAAGGTCTGCGTGCAAGTCCCGGATCTCCTGAACTAGCAGTATCAGGGTCTTAAGCTTCTCTTGCTCCACCGCTACCAGGTCCTTCAGGCTTACCAGCTCCTGGTTCCCGGTGGGGCGGTTAGGGGTAGGGGTAGGGGTAGGGGCCGGGGAAGGCCGTCCACCCGGCGAAGGGCGTGGATCCACGCCCGCCGACTTCTCGCAGCGATCCGCGTGGTAATACGCCCAGCCCCCTTGCCTGGGGTACGCCCGCACCACCGTGCCAGGCTCCAGCAACTTCCCGCACTTCCGGCAATACGCCGCCTCCTGAAGTACCACCCTCTGGGCCTCACTCATCGTTGCCCCCCTTCCCCTGCGCAAGGTTCATAACCCAGTCCATTACTTCCTCCACCCAGTCCCTGGCCACCGTGCACAAGTCCCAAAGCGTGCTCGCCTCATCATCGAGGCCCAGCTCCTTCATGTACTGGGCCGCCGAACAGGCAAACGCCTCCAGCCTAGCCAGCTCCTTCAGGAGCACCCACAGGATCCCGATCAACGCCTTCTCGCCGTCTTGTCCCATACCGTGCCCCCTCCTTAGGGCACCCTTAGCATGCCAAAGGCCCTTCAATACGGCAAAACGTTGTAGTAACTATAGCCGGTGATAGTATCGGGGTAGCCGTGGCCAAGGTCAAAAGAACGACCCCCCTGGAAGGCGGTACCTGGGACCTCAGCGAACTGGGGGCGGTGCAGCACACCTCCCGGTGGGGCACGGTAGCCCGCTCTAAGGGATCCACCTTGCGCTACTACCCAGGTTGCCCCTGGGAGAAGGCTCCCCCTTCCGAAGGGCCTCGGATAGTGGCTCACGTATGGGAGCAAAGGATTTCCTACCCCTGGGCGGTCTTTGTGCAATACTACGCCGGCTTCTTCTGGGAGGGAGGGAATGGCTACGTCATGGCCCTCTACGAGGTCTACTATGGCCCGGACCCCGCCCCTCCTCCCATACCTTCCGGGGCCTGGGAATGGCCCACCATAGAGGAGGCCTCCCCCCAATGCTTCCTGGTCCGGTTACGCTGGCCCAATGGTAAGCTTGGGTGTCGGTACATCTTCCCCACGCGCATGAACCCCTGCGGGGACGCCCCCCCTTCCTGCTGGACCCAACCCGCGGATATCCTTTGGGGTCCCGACTCGGAAGAGTTCTTTGCGGGTAGCCGCATATGGCGCAACGTCTACGTGGGGGGGAAGGGCTGGCAAGGCCCATGGGAAGGGGTAGACACCTGGGAATGGTTCACCGAAGCCGAACCCCCTCCGGAAGAAGGTGGCGGGGATATTGTGCTAGACTGAGCCCAGGAGGGCAACATGGCCAAGGTCAAGTACGGTGGTGGTATCCAGGACCTTAGAGGCTCCATCGCGGGCCAGGTCCATAGCCGCAACACGTTCGGGAACTACATCCGGCAGAAGGTTTCCCCAGTCCAGCCCCGCACGTCTAGGCAGCTAGAGGTCAGGGAGCTTTTCACTTCGTTCTCCCGCCGCTTCTCCCAGGTCCTCACCGATGAGCAGCAGGAAGCATGGCGGCAAGCCGCCGCCTCTACCCCCGTGCGGGATGTCTTTGGCGATAGCATCACCCTAACCGGCATTAACCTGTACACCCGCCTGAATAGCCTTCGCGCCCTTATGGGCCTGGAGCCCCTGAATGACCCTCCCCCGGTAGTCGAGGTAGGCGCTCCAGAGATCACCAACGTCACCGCCAACCCGATAGACGCTATCCTCAACGTTGACTTTTCCCCCTCCCCAGTACCCGCCGACACCTACCTGTTCATCTGGGCCACCGAGCCCCTAAACCCCGGGGTGGCCTTCGTAGCCCATAAGCTTCGCCTTCTCACCATTCTCCCCCCGGGGACTGCGTCCCCCGCTGAGCTCTTCCCCGCCTACCTTGAACGCTTTGGGGGCCTTGTCAATGGCAAGCGCCTCTACCTGGCCGCTGAGTTTGTCCACGCTTACGGCTGGAAGGGTCAAAGGGTCCTTACCAGCGCCCGAATCACCCCGATAGGTTAGCCCTATGTGGCGGGTAGTTCTCTCCATGGCCTGGCCCCTTCTCAAGTGGGCCATCCAGGAATGGGCTACCAAGGGCGGTAGCTCCCCCCTGGTGCTGGGGAAGATCCCCCTCAACGGTCATGAGGTGTACGTGTGCCTGGATCTCCGCAAGACTCCTTGCCAGTAGCGGTTAAGTGGCCCCTGGCCTGGGCAATCTTCCTAGCGGAAGGGGATTGCCGGGCTAGCGTGCCCTTTGGGTATCTGCCCCTTCGGGACCGCTGGAAGGCCAGGAAGGCCTCCTTTGTCCGGGTCCTTGCCGCCGTCCTTGCGGAACTGGAGGTTGAATGGGCACGCTGGACCAGGGAGCGCACCTACCCGTGCTTTATCACCTGGCTTGCCCGGGTAGGCTACAACGCCAACCCGCAGGAATGGGACGCTTGGGAGAAGAACGTGCGTAGCTTCTACCGTTCCCTGACCGGTCAGGATAAAATCCCCTTGCCTCCTTAGGGCTTTTGCCGCTTCTACCTTGCCGAAAGAGGAGCGTAAAGCTCCTCTTTCCTTTTACGCTCTTAGCGCCGGCGTTATGCCATACACAGCTTTCTCCCTTTAACCGAAAAGCCTTTAACCCAGATTCAAGCCCTCTTGCCTTAAGATAAAAGACCTTTTGCCTTAAGCTTTAGGCATATGAACCGGTATCGGAAGGGAGCCGACTTTGAAAGAGCCTTAGCGGCTGCTTTGAGGAGCAGGGGCATCTGGGTTATCCGGTCTGCAGGGAGCAAAGGGCCCGCCGACCTGGTGGCTTGGCATGGCGGAAGGAAGGCCCTTATCCAATGCAAGGCGGGGGGCAACGCTTCACCCCTCGAGGTTCAGGCATTGAGGGCCGCAGCCCGGGCCCTAGGAGGCACGGCCTGGGTGGTAAGCCGCACGCCTCGAGGATCAGAGGCCTGGCACTTGGTCTACCCGGAAACCATGCAAGGCCTAGTCAGCACCCGGAGCCAAGTCCTGGCCTGGCTGGAAGGGGAGGAGTCCTTACCTTGGGCGTGAGGAGGCGGGGGGGCCTGGCGGCCCCCCCTGCACCCCCCCGGGGCCTGACGGCCCCAGGCGGTAGATGGGTAGGGGCCGGGGGAATCCCACCCGCCCGCCCAGCCGGCCCCAGCTAGTACCCCTCGAGGATCCCCCCTTTGCAGCGCATGGGGCAGGATAGGCCAGCCCACCGCCTGGCCGCCAGGTACGCCAGGCCCTGGCGGGCCTGGCCGCCGCGCGAAAGCGCACGTTTCGCGCAGGGAAAACCCGCCCTGCGCGAAACTGCTGCTTTCGCGCAGCGCCTGGCGGCCAGGCAGCCCCCACCCACCCCCCCCGGCCCCTTCGGGGCCTGCCCCCCCCGCACTCCCCGGGGGGGGCTTAGGATCCCTTCCCGGGGATGCCTCTCTGGGGCGTTGTAGGGGGCCTAGAAGGCGTTGGAAGAGGTAGCCCGGTACTGGACTGCCCCCCCACCTTTCCCAAGGCCTTCTAGGGGCCTTAGAAGGCGAAAGTGCTTGTTTCCTGGTTCGGTTTTGCTTTGGTTCGCCTCATCCTCCCCCGCCCCCCCCCCCCCCCAGGC
>NZ_JANLCJ010000280.1 GCF_024979295.1 Herbiconiux daphne
TTCATCAGTGTAAGCGTATTTGCAGTTGTTACCCAGATGACGGCGAACTTTGACTTTCGCCATTTCGACTTTCAGTTCATCAGTGGTAACACAGGTTTTAATAAGTGTGCTAGACATATATACCTCACAAGAAGAATGGTTGAAAAGTTTTTTCAGATTACAGAGCAGCGCGATAGCTACAGAAGCTGGTCAATGCAGCGTTGTACATTTTGTTTGACCACACAGCACCAGCACCCGGCTGAGCAACCTGAGTTAACAGACTCCAAATAGGAGTCACTTTCATATCCGCTTGAAGGTACTTAGCCCAGAAGGAACGGGCATTCGCTTCATCGTCAGTCAGGGTTTTCAGCATGGCTGCTTTGATACCAACGCTGAGTTCACGAGATTTCTTCACCTGAATGTTCCAGGAGTCGATGATCTTGAAGGCTTCAAGGAAAGCGGTAAGACCTTCCTCTTCGTCTTTGTAACCCAGCACGGCATAGGCAGCACCAAAGCTGGTCTGACCGAACGGTGAAGTTGGTTCATAACCAACACGCTTACGAGCCGAATAACCAGATTCAGCTTTCGTTTCAGCGGTCAGTTTGCTGACCAGAGCTTTGTAGAGGTTGTGAACATCGTTCAGAGTTTCACAGTGGTAAATCACGCAGGCTACGGTTTCAGGTTTTTCCAACTGAGCACGTTTCCATGCTTCAGTACGGCTATGGCCGTCGATTTTGTAGCGAGTACCGTCGAGTTCGTAGCAGGATACAAGGCGTTGAGTCTGGGAAACCATCTCACCCTTCATGTGAGCCTTACCCATGCGGCGAGCAAC
>NZ_JANLCJ010000281.1 GCF_024979295.1 Herbiconiux daphne
AGAAAAATTTGAGGAACATGGTCTGACATTACCTAAAATAGTGTTTTGAAACGTGGCATTGGAAACAAAAGGTTTCCCTGTAACCAAATTAACCAAAAACGTGGCAATGGTAAGTGGTGATTCACCTTCAATCCTTTCACAACTGTTCAAGTTGGAAGAATTGACACCAACTAAAATGATGGTTGAAACACTAGCAAAATATGACAAATATATCGCTTAAAAAAATAATTAAAAAGTTGGTAGCATTATCAACTTTTTCCTTTATAATATATTTACACAAGATAGCAAGGTCGCTACAAGTATCTGTTGCAACAGAATGTTGGTGGGTTCGACTCCCATAATTGTGTAGAATTCTTAAGGTTCGGGTAAGGAAATATTGAGGTTGGGTTCGACTCCCAACGGGAGCACCTTGCTCTTGTACTATGACGGAACTCAAAATGGAATTGCTCTTTATATGCTCATATAGCTCAAGAAGTGGCAGCAAGCGACTCATAATCGCTGGGGTGTGGGTGCAAGTCCTACTGTGAGTACCATATGGTTAGCAATAACCACATAGACCTATGCCGTCTATAAACTCGCATACGCTTGACAAGTGTTTAACCAAAATAAGACCTACGGCATCATTAGGGTCGTCAAAAAATGCCGAGACCGTGAACCAATGACACATAAAAATATTGGAGTAAAAACCTAGCAGATGTGACCTGATAACTCACTTCATGCCGATAGCAATATCTCAATCTACTATACAAAGATTGTCTGGGTAGCAGGGCAATATAAATTAACTACCAGATGGTTCGCGAATATGTATGAT
>NZ_JANLCJ010000282.1 GCF_024979295.1 Herbiconiux daphne
CGAGAAGAAGGCACCAGCATTCAAATGTTCTTTTGCATTCGAACTGATTGGTGTAAACGCTACTGGTACTGAATATGAAAATGACCAAGACAAAGTCGGTAAGCCGATTGAAGCACGTCCGGCATGTCAGTTCCTTGACGCATATTTATTCCCAGGCGCAGGCCGTGGTAAAGTGTTTGACCTTTGCCAGATGATTGACCCGAGCATTAAAGAAGTTCCGGGGAATCTGGAATGGTTTATGGGCCAGTTAGGTCAGATTGTTTCTGTCCGTGTTGGTTCTTATAAAACCAAAAAAGGTGACTCTCGCAATAAGATTGTTGCTGTAACATCTATCCCGAGCATGTTTAAATCTCAGGTAGGTGAAGCAAAATCTGAATTCTTGGCATTCAATCCGTATGAAGATACACCTGAACAAATGCAGGTTTATTCTAAACTGTACAAATTCCAGCGTGATATTCTAGCGGAAGCTCATGATAAAGAGAACATTCCTTTTGCGGGTAAAGACCCGATTAAAGGTGATGGTAATGGTGAAGCACCGGCTAATAAGCCTGCAACAACCACTACAACCTCTGAGCCGTCTGTTGATTTCGACGACGATGTGCCATTCTAAGATTCAGAGTTAAATAAAAGGATTTAAGAGGAGGGGAGCCAAGTGCTCCCTTTCTTGTCTGTAAAATACAAGGATATGTATGGCTAAGAGTATTTATATACCAGTTCGTGAAAAGAAAGAGCAATATACTCTTGAAGAACTTTATCGAGAATATCAACCCAAACTTCAAGTAATTCTACGACGTATCGGTTCATCTAATAC
>NZ_JANLCJ010000283.1 GCF_024979295.1 Herbiconiux daphne
CACGCAAAAACATCACACATAAACTCACAAACCATTAGGGGTGCTCACTAATACAAACCAATGCCACTACCTATATGTACTACCCATTAAGTGTATTCATTTGATACACAGGTGCTAGATAGTTTCACCTTTTAACTGTTGTACTTATATTATATAACATATATACAATACCCTATATACTTATCCAGCAAGATGATAATACTATATACATTACTATATAAATAATAATAATAATACTTAATATATATATACGTGTACGTGCGCGTGCGCGTGAGAGATTAGTTAATCTTCAGGTTTTCCCCTAATCTTTCTTTTAAGGTATCTATAAGCTTACCGTTTATGTCAATGGCATGATTGAACCTGCATTGTCCCAACGCCTTGTAAAACAGGATATAAATGGTTTCAAGGTTATTCATCTCAACCTCATCCGCACAGATAGCAAGAACCATATATCTGACTCTCTTAGCAACACCGGGTGTCTGGATGTATTTGTTGATTGCCTGGTCATCATAGCAGGATGGTGCAATATGGTCTCTGTAACGCTTATGCGTATCAATACCTCTATCCTTGCCAATATAGATGATTTCATCCTTGTCAGTGATATAGGCGTATATGCCAAACTTTGGATTGGCTGCTATGTCTTGCGGTGTGTTAATCTTGTCTAACTTCTCAACGTCTGAATATTTGGGCATATATCACCTTCCTATAAATAAATTATACATGATAGGACAAGCACCTTGCGGTGCAGATAAATGATGATAATAATCAAGCTTGATTTTATGGAAAGGTTACAAGGTTACGGTTACAAAT
>NZ_JANLCJ010000284.1 GCF_024979295.1 Herbiconiux daphne
GCTGATGCGTCTGTATCGTCTGAAACGTGTTATCCATAACGGCGAACGCGTCAGCTTCCAGGAAGGCCAACGTGCCCACGTCCATCTGGTTTACTTCCAGGAAGGCGACAACAAAGTGTCTGCCAACCTGAACCTGCCGATTGATATCCAGATCAAACTCGTCGAAGTTATGAAGAAAGATTCGTACTACTTCTACAACGACGAAGTATTCGAAGATATCAAGCAGGGCAAAACCATCGACAACAACGATTACGTCGATGAGTTCGTGTTCAAGCTGAGCTATGAAGAAGGTAATACGTTCATGAATACTGAGCGTCTGACCTTCCAGCGTAAGTTCGGCCCGCACGAGTTCAACTTCGAATTCGAGAGCGAGAAAAGTGACCCTACATTCAGCGCGATTGCTCGCGTCTTCGAAGGTCTCGAAGAGAAGTAAGAGCTGCCAGTTCTGCGGCTTAGAGCAGATAGGATGGGAGACCACTTGTCGTAACTGTGGTCACCATTTGTATTAACAGGGTGTAGCGCAGATCAGTAGCGCGCTGGGCTTTAGGCCCAGAGGTCGCCGGTGAGACTCCGGTCACCCTGACCAACTTCTACCTAAACATACGAGAAGATTATGTTAATTTATGTTAAGGCAGTTCATTATGATTTCTACAAACGTCGCATCGATGAACTTTGTGATCAGTTCCCTGGTGTGTTTAATAAACGTTTTCCTCATTTGCTGGCTATCGGCATCCATAAACAGCTTGCCGAGCGGACGTCTTTCACTGAAAAAGAGATTGGCGTTCTACTGCGAGTTTGGACTCATCGCA
>NZ_JANLCJ010000285.1 GCF_024979295.1 Herbiconiux daphne
AGAATTAGACTTGACCTATCTCCGCCAAATGTCCCAAGTCTTTTACCGGCAAACGAATAATCTTGGCAAGGTCAACCTGCTATAAGCAAGTCAATTTCCCCATACTTATTCACATCTACATCATTGATGTCGGTTGGTTTGAAATCAGTTCCGTTGATGGCATTGTATGACTTAACGGCATACTTGTCAAGTTCAACATAATCAATAACTTCGTGGTCTTGACCCATTTGCTTTAATGCTTGTGTGGCAGCACCGATTCCACCAAATCACTCAACTACCCTTAGTTTCCTTTGCGACATAGCATCTCCTTTAATTTTGCGATTCTAATTTGACCTTTTGTAGGTGCTTTGAATTCTTGGCAGTCCTCAATTTTAGGACAACCCAAGAAATTAGTTTGATTCGTTTTCAACATAAAGTCTATTTCCTTTCTCGTCAACGGCCGACTGGTCTTTTTCAAGAATCGTGTTGACTGCTTGATTGTCTTTGTTTCATATGAACTTGTGCTTGTTGTCCCTTATGACTTTCTTTACAACCGTTTTTCTACCATATTCAAAGTCATTGATTTTTGTTTTTGAACCATAAGTTTTCTTGTGAGATTCAATTTCCTCCAAGTCCATAAATGTTCCAAAATTCTTTTGCCCGTAAATCTTTTCGTCAAGGAAAACAATTCCAAGATAACCGATTGTAGGTTTTTTCATTCTTTCCCTTTGGTAAGAGAAATCTTTATTTCAAAAGTTGTCATTTAGAATGATTTCATTTTTAATGAAGTCCCATTCCTTGATATCTCCCTCTTTAATCTCATAACCAC
>NZ_JANLCJ010000286.1 GCF_024979295.1 Herbiconiux daphne
TTTTTACCCTTAATTGGGGTAGTCTTAACATGGATGTAAGTAAACCACACATCCCCCAATGAGATAACCTCACACTGGTAGATGTTATCGTTAAACTCAATAAAATACGTCAGCAGGATATCCCGCGGTTTATATTTGTGGGGCAGATGAGGATACATGTTTAATTCCCATGCGCCGCCTGTAATCATTTCCAATTTTGGGTTATTAAATGCGAAGTATTTATTCGCCTCTTTATTTTTCGTGTCAGTATTCGACTTACAATATTCGACCGCCACTGTTAACGCGCTATTCCCATATGCGTAAACGTCGATGGTTCCTTGTTGCATTTTCTGGATATGCTCCAGCCCCATCTCTTTAAAATACGGACAGAATTTATTGACCGTATTTCCCAGCATGTAGATTTTAACATCTTCCCGGCGGCGCACAATTGTAGATACGGTATTCATAAACGCCACGAATTCCTCATTTAAATACAGGGAATTTGTAAGGAACTCATCGAATATAATAATACCAACGTTAGGGTAGGACGTTGATTTATTGTGCTCGTTATCCGACAGCGCGAAAGCGAAACAGATAATATCCTGATCTGCATAAATCGCCTTTCCCGCTTCATCGTAATTGCAGAGATACCATTTACCTGCCCAATAATGGATTCCGGTAAATTCCCCCTGAGTGAGTTTAGTTACTTCCCCGTTTTCAACTAATCCACTAAAAAGGGTAGCGGCGCGGCGGCCTGTTAAATCTTCTTTCCAGCGGCGTACATATGCGATTTGCCGTTTTTCTTTCACGTAAAGAGCTACGCCCTTTT
>NZ_JANLCJ010000287.1 GCF_024979295.1 Herbiconiux daphne
GCGCCTTGCTGATTATTGTAATTCCCTTTTACAGCGTAACTGTCATTACCAACATCTTCGTGTTCAAAGAAGACCATCTGACCAATACGCATTCCAGGTTTAATAAGAAGACGATGGAAGCGGTTCATGTTAACGAATTCCATTGTCAACTGAGCACCATGCCAACCAGCATCAGCCCAACCAGCTTGCATGTGCTCTAAGAAGCAACGAGCTACCGTTGAACGCAAGATAAATTGACCACTGATAGTGTTTGGTAAGTTGAAGGTTTCAATCGAATGAGCAAGGAAACATTCTCCAGGCTCAACAACATAACCCTCTTCTGGGATTTCAATCTCAGTAAATTTAGGAGATTGCTTTGCAGCAATATCTACTACTTCACCGTATTTAAATTCTCCAGGTTTATTAAAACGATAACCACCATGACCTTCAACCAGGATTTTATTACCGATACGAATGTCAATGGAAGCACTGTTCACATTTTCGTGAAGTGCATCAATTACGTTTTCGTCAATGAGTTGGTGTAAACGAGGGGCTGCTAATAGTGTCATTAATCTTCCTTAATTAAAACTTCCGAATTGTCTTTGATATAACCAAGATGGGGTACTCCCCTTTTTGCTACCATGAAATACTGGAGGCAGGTGGGTTTTCCCAATCGAACCCTGCTCGGTTGCAGAGGTGTTTGAAGAGTTTGACTGTAACATCAACGTCTCGCTCACAATAAACAAACATATCTTCGGTGAATACATCCCAAGCATCTTCTTGCTCACCGTAATCACCTTTTAACAAACCTGAGGCAATGCCCCAAGAT
>NZ_JANLCJ010000288.1 GCF_024979295.1 Herbiconiux daphne
AACGTAATTCACACCTATGTTACCACGGAGTATTACGATTTTACCCCTCCGAATGTTGGCGATTATATTGTAGTTGTCACTGACAGCGATAAACATATTCAACACGGCCTTAGCGCTGGTAATTCTTATAGCTTCACCGCCGGGGATTTTAAAAAGCTGGCTGGTAAAGCTACCCTCACCATTGACGGTAAACAGATTACTGGCGCTGTTGTCATTCCTGCTGGGGCTAATCTGACGGCAACGGCTGATTCCGGTAAGGAGTTTTATACTGATGGCAATGGAGCGTCAATTTATTTTTCCGGGCTTGCCAGTGGTATTATTCAGAACTTCGGATTTACTATCGGCGCAGATAGTAAATCAGCAACTTTACAATTTCCCGATGCCGTAATTAATTCCTTTGAATGTGATGTTCATAATTCGATTATTATTCCTCCTTTGGCCTGGATTAATAATCCTACTGCCGGGCAAGTTAATACGGCTGTACAATTTTCGTGGAATACGGGTACTCCTAAACCTAATGGGGTATATACCGTCAAAGTAACCCGGCTTAGTGATTCGCAGATTGTTGATAACGCGGATATCACCAATAAATTCTACGATCTGAATCAACCAACTGCCGCTAGCTATAAAATTGAAGTTAGTGATTCGCTGAATACTATTACTCAGACCGTAACATTGACCGCAGTAGCGCCAACGTATGATTATACGTTTACCGCTAATGATTACACCAATCTTATTAATGCTGGCGCAACAATGACGGCTGATGGCGTTAATGTTATCGCGGGAACGGGCTTTAATTACGGGGC
>NZ_JANLCJ010000289.1 GCF_024979295.1 Herbiconiux daphne
GGTGTTAAGTTCATGTGCATCTTTAGTGGCAAAGGCAACTTTCGATTTGATGTTGCCTCCACACAAAAGTACAAAGGTAATAGGGACGGTTTTCAAAAGCCCGAACATTGGATCACTGTTTATGATTACATAAAGGAAAACTATCCTCATGCTGTCGTTAATGATAGAGAGGCCGATGATTACCTTGCCGAAAGACAAAGACGCTCTGGTAATACTATCATCTGTACTCGCGATAAAGATTTGTTGGTTACACCTGGATGGCATTACCGATGGTCTTGTGGTGAGAACCAGCCCGAAGTTCTTCCACATTTCGTTTCAGAACATGAAGCGTGGAGAAACTTTTTTATCCAGCTTCTTACCGGGGATACAACGGATAACATCCTCGGTTGTGGAGAGAGACGTCCTACTATCCGTGCTGGTAAGGAAGTGTTACGTAGGTCGGGAGTTGGAAAGAAAGAAGCTAAAGGTTTGTTGGAAGGCTGCGAGAATCAGTATGCGATGTTCCACACTGTCCGAATGGAATATTTCAAACAGTTCGGAGAAGAGGATTGGGAATGGAAATTACTTGAGAATGCTCGCCTTCTCTTCGTAGGTCAGAGAGAAGATGATTTATTCGATTGGTCATGGCTCAACAAGGAATGGTAATGAGTAGTACAGGACACCATGATAGTCATACGCCGGAGGAAATCCGGCAATTATGGCAAACGCCAAAATGGTTCTTTGATTATTGGAATCGACATTATGAATTCGCTATGGACATTGCCGCCAGTGAAGTCAACCACCTCGTCGATAGTTATGTCACAGC
>NZ_JANLCJ010000029.1 GCF_024979295.1 Herbiconiux daphne
AGTCAACGGCAATAGTAAGATCTACTTCGAAGTTACCAGTCTCAAGACCAAGTCCTTGGTGGTGGTGGTGTTCAGATTTGATAACATCACGGAACACATTATAGATAATACGAACATCTGATTTATTCATTTACAACCTCTCATTGGAAATAAATAGGGACATTTAAGGCTGTCCCTTTCACCTTGCATCTTAGCTCTGGCTACGAAGGTTACGCCAAGCAGCATTCATAGCAGTGATACGACTCTCACCACGATTACCATCAACCATCTGCTTGGAAGTATCAGCAGCAGTGGTGTATTCACGTTCCCAGTTGGAACCAGTTTTCTCTTCAAGGAGAGCACGAAGTTCAGGGACAAACGTTTTGATTACGTGACGACGATGAACAACCGCACTGTAACCAACCAACACTTCATCATCACCATTGCTGGTAAAGACTTTAACCAACTTAACATCGGTGCCATACTCCAGACGACCAGCACCAAGCTGAGCCAGATACAAAGCAAAGCGAGATGCGATGGTAGCTTCACCCAATGGACGATTGAAAGAACTGTCATACAGAATCGAACCAATAGAAGAACGGCCAATGGTTGGAAAAGCAGAGAACTTGGTATAGTTCTTTTGCCATTCCGTTTCATCACCTTCTTCCAACTGAGTTCGACATACATCGAACAAAGTCTTGGTTACTGCTTCACACACTGCCCCATTGATACCAATCATAGACAGAACGAAACGAGGAAACTCAATGAAGAACTTCTTACCTTCACCGAATTCAATCACACAAGTGGTGTGACTCTCGACACATTCATTACGAAGAGCATCACGAACTACGTTGGCTACAAGAGTAGTCATACTTAATACCTCTCATTAAATGAGGGATGAGTGAGCACCCCTCTTACTCTTACTACCTTTGCTCTTTAATCTTTCTGAGCAACTCTTTAATCCCATACTTCACGGCATTCTCTGGCTCACCACCATTCCTATCTTTCATCTGTCTGATGTCAGTTGAACTGAGATGAGCTTGAGTAAAATGTTCGTGAGACATACGGGCAGCAGCAGCTTCAAGCTCTGCTCTATCCGCTGGATTAGATGGGGCACTACTACACCCCACCATCAGAAAGGATAAGATTATTATCCTTACCATCCGATTGCTACCGAGGCAGAAGTCCCAACATTCCCAGTAGTATCAACAGAGTTCTGAACACTGAACCGAGCACTGGTTCCCCATTGGTGAGAGTAACCCACACTGACAGCAGACTGACCACCATAGTTCCCAGCACCAGCAGCAATACTATTAGCAGAATCGGTATAGTGAAGACCAGTAACTGCCAGAGCCGAAGCGACACCAGCCATAGCACGTTCATTGTTTTCACTGATACGTTTATCCTGCTCTTTATCGTGAGCTTCCAGCTTCTGAATACGCTGAGAGTTGTTATTAACACGAGGTGCTAATGAACCAACACTTGAATGTTCGAGAACATCAATACGTTGTTCGTGATTATTGACGCCATCAATAACAGCATTGGTAGTATCTTGAACATTAACCAGCGCATCAGCATTGTTGTTAACCACAGTCTCTACATCAGAGATGTGCTTAGTGTTATCTTTAATATCACTTTCATTCTTAGTGATACGTTTGTCGTGGTCAGCCAGCTTAGAAGTGTTAGCTGCTACCTTCTGCTGAGTTGCAGTGTCAACCTGAACTTTGGTTACACCATCTTTACCCGGAGCACCATCTTTACCAGCAACACCTTGCTTACCTTGCAGGCCAGTGTCACCCTTATCCCCTTTGTCACCCTTCTGACCTTGAGTTGGTTGCTGTTGTTGAAGCTGAGAAATACGAACTTTGTCTTTAGCAACCTCACCTTGAAGGTCAGTTAACGAACTGGTATGACCATTAACTGTCCCATACAAATCAAAGATTTCAGATTCGTGTGCCTCTAACCACGTAGACAGCTCGTGAGTTTGATTTGCTGTCTTTCCAAGTCCAACATTTACAGGGATAGTTACATTCGTTGAACCTATATCTGTCATTGGTTTAGAAGTAACAGGTGGTTGTGTCACTGGTGGTTGAGTGGTAGGTGTATTACTAACAGGAGTCAAATCAACTGTGTAATTATTTGTTGCTTGTGAGATAGCATTATCAACTTCACTATCTGACAATTGACTATTCCAACTGTTAGGAACATCCAGAGTATAAGTGTTACCACCTTTATTTAAGGTGAGGTGGTGAGTTCCATTGGTCATATCCCAGGAATCTGTAGCAGTATAACCACCGTTCAAAGTGTTGTAAGTTCCATCAGCTATCGCACTACCAGCAAGAGTTAAACCAACAACAGTTGCGATAATATGTTTCTTCATAGTTTCATCACCAGATTTAAAATCATTTGTATTTATATCTGCAAGCTGACCGCCAGATATCTGGAAACCGAGACGACTTGCTTCTACATTTATGTCTTTCAGAAAAGATTCTTTGCTGTTCATTGGCTGATTAAACTTACCAATTACAGCAGACCAAGCTGCGTCTTCATCTGCCTGATTGTTAGCGGCAGAAGCATTAATACAGACGGCAGCCAACAACGTAGCGATGAGGATGCGCTTCATACTTACTCCTTAATGGTTTGAATAAGACGAACAATGACGTAAGAGATAACTGCCGAAGCAATCAACTGTTCAACCAGATAGATTTGCTGGAAGATGGTTTCAGTTTTGGTATCACCAACAGAAACAGCAGTGATAGCGATAATAACCAAAGCGATTGCAGCAAAGATACGGGTTAACATAATTAGTTTCTCACATTTAAACGATGCAACATTGCATCACAATGCCCACTGATAAGCAGGCATTAGGTTACGATGTTACTTGGCTACCAGTGAAACGTCTTCATTTTAACACTTTACCTTTTGTTAACTCGATGATTGATGGGAGACTACGTTCTTTCTGAGACAGACGGATACGAAGATACATCACATCATTCGCATCAGCCATAGTGAAAGCTATTTGTTGGTTAGCTATCTTACCAGCCCACTGATTGTCAGTAAAGTTAGAGTTGTAACGCTTGAATAGTTCCAACAACTCAAGCACTGACTTACGATATTCTTTGATAACAACATCAGGTTTAACCATCACATCCAGTTTGTGATTGGCTGCACTAATCGCTTGTCTGACACTGATTACAAACCTTGCCTTATCCAAAGTTACACCTCGTTCTTTTGGACACAGATTTCAGACAGCCCATCAATCACAACAACCAACTTACCTTTGGTTTCAATCGTTGTGACATCAGCACCCTTCTCGTTGTCCCATTCAACCGTGAAGACACCGCCAACATTGTCCTCACCAACACCAGCCTGATTGAAATCGTGCTCACCCAGAAGGATTGAGTAGGCTTTCTGACCCACACCTTTGACATAGACCAGAGCACCTTGACCCTGATGAATGTCTTGATACAGGATGCCACCTGAACACTGATACACAATGTCAGCAGGGCTAACTTCAGCAGCTTTAACTTCACCCACTGCCAGACCACACACCAGACCCAGCAGGAAACTGATACCAATTACGTGGAAGCGTTTCATTTGAAGCTACTCCGTAACAGGTTGGTTGCCAGTGTGTGAGCGTTGACACAGTTTGCCACCTCAACACTATCCCTTACACCCTTAGCCGCCAGTTGAATCTCACCCCACTGAATGTAATCGGCAGAGCGGGCGAGGAAATATGCGTCACGCATCAGGGCTTCACTGTCACCCATCTCAATGTGACCAGCGATGATTGATTGACGTGCTGCAATGTGGGCAGCGTGTTTACGCAAGGTGCGTTTCAGTAACCAGACTCCAAACATTTTGTTTAACCTCTCATTGAACATACGATAAAGCCCACCAGTCTTCCGATGGGCTTGACTTACATTCAACTCACTTGATTACTCAGCAGGGCTGTAAGAAGATACATAACCCTGAACGAAAGCCTCACGTTCATTATCTTCTTCTGGTTCAGCACGACGTTCCAGCATCGT
>NZ_JANLCJ010000290.1 GCF_024979295.1 Herbiconiux daphne
TAACAACGATGCTGCTCACCTGCTTGGTCAATATGCTGGTCAATCCTTTGACAAGCTCCATTCTCCAACGCAGAACCGGGTAATTATGGAGGCTTTACATCAGGACTTCGCTAGTCACTATGCTGCGAATCCAGATAGCTATGTGAACATCGGGCCAAACGCTACAGACAAACGCTCACGAGAAATCTGGGCTATGCTGCCGGAGCAGACCCGATATGAAGCAGAAGCAATCTGGGGTGCTGGTAACGGACTTAAAGTCCGCAGTGACTTAGTGAACCTGGTGTTTGGCTTCCGTAAGTACTCCATCGGTGAAGCGTTCGATAAAGCTGACAACGAACAGAATGCCGTGGAATCCTTCATCACTGGAACCATGCAGTCCATCCTTGGCGATACCGCTAAGCAGAAGACTGTAGTGGGTGAACGTGCTGTACAGGAAACTATGTCACTGGTTAAAGACTTCATCGTAATCCGTAACGTGAAGACGATGGTTAATAACCAACTGGGTAACTTCACTCTGCTGAAAGCTTATGGTGTTCCTGTGCAGGACATTATCAAGAATACCAAAGTAGCTATTCAGGCTGGCTTGTCCTACCGTAAGAATGCTGCTCTGCTGATGAAACTCCAGCATGAGCAACGAGCAGGCTTAGGTGACTTCGATGCCAATGAGCAGAAGATTATTCAACTGGAAGACCAACTGGCTCGTAACCCACTTCGTGAGTTCATTGAAGAAGGTACTCTGCCATCCATTGTTGATGACATCGACATGGCTGATACCAATTACACTTATGCTTCTGGTTTACGTGA
>NZ_JANLCJ010000291.1 GCF_024979295.1 Herbiconiux daphne
ATGTCCTTCAGTTAATTGATGCTCTGAAACAAGATGACGTAGTAAGCCAACGCTGGCTTGCCATTGCAAAAACTGACATTGAGAAAGCATTCATGGCTCTCTCACGCAGTATCACTGAGCAGGTAAAACAATGACTCAAGAAGCTAACCCAGTAGTACCAGTAGCAACAGTAGACGACTTCGCTCGCCTCATTGCTGACTGGCACGCAGACGGTATTACTCAACTCGAATACGTTGAAAACGTACCGGGTGATGTCATTGTGAAAGCTGTTATCGACGGTGTAGAACGAGCACTCACAGGCACTGAACGCCAAGTATTCTTGGCTGGTGTATCTGTAGTTCGTTCCATCTTCGAGAAGCTGCCTTTCGAAACCATTCTCGCTCAGGTGGGAAGTGACGATGCACAACATTAAGATACTGGGTTGCGACCCATCATTCTCCAATTGGGGAGCAGCACAAGGTATCTATGATGCACGTTCCAACAAGCTCACAATCGTGGGCTTGGATGTAATCCATCCGGTAGTTAAGAAAGATAAAGCAACCCGACAAAGTTCCTTAGACCTTCAACGTAGTAAACATCTTGCTAAAGGTATGATCGACCTGACCCGTTGGGCAGATGTAATAGCCGTTGAAGTACCTCATGGAAGCCAGACAGCAAGAGCTATGGCTTCCTATGGAGTCTGCATTGGAATACTGGGTACTATCCTTAACACTCGCGTACCAATGATTGAAGTGAACGCGAATGAAACCAGAACAGTGATTACAGGGAAACGTGAAGCCACTAAAGCACAGGCAATTGCTTG
>NZ_JANLCJ010000292.1 GCF_024979295.1 Herbiconiux daphne
ACACCGGAAATGGCTCAAAGCCTAGAAGCCCTCGCTAACTCAGGTCAGCTGGGTGAAGTGGCTGCTAACTTAAATAAATACACTGGAAATGCTGGTGCTTATCTCGACCAATCTGCTAACTATCTTAATGAAGCAGCTCAGATGGGTCGTAACTTAGCTGGTATGGATACTTCCATTACTGGTCAGCAGATTAATGATCTGTCAAGTCAGTTGTATGACAGTGAAACTGTTCGTACTCAGAAACAACAGCTGCAACAGGATGTTCAGGAGCAATATGAAGGTGCTGTACAACAGCTCAACCAACGTGCTACTACTTCTGGTGCTATGGGTTCTTCCCGTGCTGGTGTGGCTCAGGGTGTTATGTTTGGTAAGAACCAAGCCAATCTTGAGAAAGGTACAGCAGACATTATGAATTCTGCTCGTAGCCAAGCTCAGACTGCTGCTCTTGCAACATTGCAGGGTAACCAGCAGGCTCGTATCAATCAATACTCACAAGGCATTCAAGCTATTCAAGGTGTTGGTAATACATTTGCTGGTATGGGTCAAAATCTTGCTGCTCAGTATCAGCAGGGTGAAATTGCTAAAGGTCAGCTGTATCAGCAGCAACTTCAGAACCGTTACCAAGCTGCTCAGGTTAATCAGCAGATGCAAGCTGCTCAGCAGGAAACTGATTATCAGAACCGTCTGGCTAATCAGGAAGCTGGTCAACGGAACCTCGAAGCTTATCGTAATACAGTGTCTCAAATTGCAGGTCAGGGTAGCTCAGGCTCCTCAACTCAATCCGCAGGTGGTGGTCAGTC
>NZ_JANLCJ010000293.1 GCF_024979295.1 Herbiconiux daphne
TTACGTATTCTGTTGTTTCTTCTAATGGTGATATTACAATATCAGGATCTGTATTAAGAGGATTGAGTGTATCAACTACACCTGCTGTTATTAAAGCTGAAATAAATGTATCTGGTTCTATTACATCAGAAACTATAGATGTTTCTGTGAACATGTTGTTTAATACAAGAGGGACATCCTCTTCTAATCCTATTTCCAATGGAAGATACCAAGTAACACAAGGTGATATATGGACTATTGCAATCGAATCCGATGTCACTGTCCCTTGGCGTGTCACTGGATATACATGGCAAAGAACTTCCGGAGCTGGTAGAGCAGTTAATAGAATAGGGCAATACACTGCTAATCCCGGTACTAACTCGAAACAAGTTTCCATTGATACTAGTCATACCAGAACTCTTGACAGTAAACTTAAACCACTGACAATATCCGATTATCCATTCGATACTATTCCGAATGAACAATATTGTGTTGTTTCTTTTATCAATGACAGTACAAGTGAAACTAGATCTGTAACAGTAGATTTCCCTGCTCATTTTAAATGGTCAGATTTCAGTAGGTGATTCTTCAGGGAGTTGAAATATACTCCCTCGTATTTTGGAGGAATTATGGCATCAAGCCCTCAATATAAGTTAAATTTCCCTATGGAAACACCAGAAGCTGTTGCATTCTGGAGTAGTCGACATAAATTAAATCGTATCAAAGCTATTATGGCTTTCAGTTTAGACCTAGATAATGCCAATGATAATTTACGTCGTGCTGGGTACTATCGGCAATACCGTAAGCGTTATCTTCAGATA
>NZ_JANLCJ010000294.1 GCF_024979295.1 Herbiconiux daphne
GAACAACTCGAAGAAAAGGACGATGAAGAAGAATGATTTCAAGCGCTCATGATTTAGCACAAAACACGGCGTTTCATGTTCTGCTTTTGCTGATTGTCGCTGATTTTATCAGTGGCAATGCAAAGGCGTTCATTTGGGGCGTAGTTAACTCAAAAATAGGATTCAAGGGGGCTTTGAAACATTCACTCGCAATTTGTCTTGTGTGTGTCGTTTGGATCGTGGCTTGCGAATTCGGACTACCAGAAATCGGAATTCTAGTCAATTCCTTTTATATTCTAGTCTATTCGATTTCATTTCTTGAAAATTTGGCAATGTGTGGCGTTCCCGTTCCGAAGGCATTGTTGCAACGGGTCAAAGCTGAAAAGGCGAAGTTCGAAAGAATCCTAGCGGAATACAAGGAGGAAGGCAATGACAACGAAAGCGCAGGCGATTAAATGGATCAACAACAGCTTGGGAAAATCATACGACTTCGACGGTCACTACGGGGCGCAGTGCTTCGACTATATCAACGAATATGCCTATCGAAATTTTGGCGTTTCATTCAGTGGGTTAGGAGCGATTGACCTTCAAACAACAGGAGTGAAGGGCGGATTCACAAAACAATCGACACCACAAATCGGCGATATTTTTGTAGCTAGTTCAATCTATGGAAAATACGGACACACGGGAATTGTTGTCGGAATCGAGAAAACGGGGCTTTGGGTATTCGATCAAAATTCGCAAGGCAAACTTGATCCCGTGAAAAAGAATTTCTACAAGTTCGGCGCAGGTCAACCTTATCAATTCAAATGCTACTTGC
>NZ_JANLCJ010000295.1 GCF_024979295.1 Herbiconiux daphne
GTGATTCTGGCTCACGACAAAAGCGGCAAGAAACCCGTGGAAGTGTTGAGAGATTACCTGGATAACTGGTTATTGAGAGACTTGTAAGCCACTGATTACAAAGGAGAACTGCGATCTCTTCTGAGACGGGCAAGGGTGAGGCTTTCGAGGAAAACGCCGGAGAATGGCGCTGAGAGCCTCAAAACGTGTCAAGAGGTTTTGCAGGTTTATTTAATATTTGCTGGAGTTAATGACAATGACAGATACAAATTTAAGTGAGTGGGCAAACACTCGCATAATCAAACTGACCGAGGCCAACACGCCTTTTAAGGTCGGGGAAGTATGCCGCAAGTGCGGCGAGCAACTTTATTACGTCCGTGAGAACCGTACTCACAATGGCTGTATTCGCTGTGCGGATGATAAAGACACTAACACCATTCTCACACCTCTGGAGGGTGGCGTAGTTGATGGGATGGGGGTTAGATTGCGCCCACGGCAGAGGCCGAAAGCCGGTTGTAAAACTTGTGGCTGCCAATGGATTCTTGACCAAAACGCCTACGGACAGAAAGCCGGATATTGTCACCAATGCGCCGTCGAAGCAGTGCCAGAGCGTGAAAAGAGCAAGGCGATTTATTCGCTGTCAGTGCTGGTAAATAGGGCGATGTATTCAGTGATGCACAGCAGCGTAATGAGGTCTGGCACAGACAAGGTATTGCCACGTAATGCCGCTGAATGGTATGCGCTCAAGGAGCTGGTGGAGCGATTGACGCTGATGAATGAGCAAGAGCGCATGATGCGTACTGGCATACGCTGGGAGCT
>NZ_JANLCJ010000296.1 GCF_024979295.1 Herbiconiux daphne
CTGGTTGTTCAAGTGCTGTAGCATTTGCTAGATCTACTGGTCAAGTACATGCTAATAGTGGCGCATGGTTCCTGTGTAACTGGAAACTGAAAGTAGTAAATGCTACAGCAGATAGTGTAGGTTCTAAAGTATCACGTCTTGACTTTAACAATGGGTACGGTAAAGCGGGTATTGGTTTAGTAGATACTCATGTATCTATGGCTACTCCACAAAAAACTGGGGCTCCTGCAGGAACACCAGCAGGGACTATCGAAGTGATTGTAAATGGTAGTACTGTTAAAATCCCTTACTACACTTAATATTTTGTGATATATAGATGGCCCCTGGGATAACCTAGGGGTCGTAAATAAAGAACCGTTTATCTCATATATACTTCTGTAAAATTTTACTTAAGGAGTACATCGATGTCTCTATTCATTTTCTCCCTCGCTCGTAAGATTCGAGGTGAAGAACCAATGTTCCCAGAGAAAGGGGGCGGTGGTGGTGGTACTACTACTGTCCAGAAAGCCGATCCTTGGAAACCCGCTCAAGGTCAACTTCAAGATATCCTGAAACAAGCAAAAGCTTTATACGATAAAGAAGGTGGTCTTGATGCTAAGGCAGTTCAAAGGGCTATGCCTCACTTAACCCCAGAAATGGCTCAGAGTTTGGAAGCTCTTGCTAAATCTGGTCAGTTAACCGAAGTTGCTAACAATTTAAATAAATATACTACTAATGCTGGTAAGTATCTCGACCAATCTGCTCAGTATCTGAATCAAGCTGCACAGATGGGTAAAAATCTTGCTGGTATGGATACAT
>NZ_JANLCJ010000297.1 GCF_024979295.1 Herbiconiux daphne
TCTTTGCTTCTGGATGCTTACAACTATTGCGGATTGGTGGAGGGTATGCTACTATTGACGTTCACTATTTCATCCATCTATTCCATGACCAACACATTACCAGAAACAAATCTCAAAGTCAACCATTGACAACATACCCTAATCATGCTATAGTTATTACTCATTCACAAACATGAGGAAATACCTATGGAACAAGTCAACATCTTTTCGTTAGGCCGTCGTTTACAGGCTTTTCGAGTCGATGCTCTGGACATGACACAAAAGGACTTTGTGGAAATGTTCGATGTCAACGATAAAACTCTATCAGCATTCGAAAACGGTCGAGCTAATAGCATTCATCACATAGCTATGTACGTGCGAGCGTGTAACAATGATGCTAAACTATTAGCTGAACTTTCGGAAATCCTGATTTCTAAACTGCAACACGAGGACACTTTCTAATGGTCACTAAAACAACTGGCTCAGGAATGGGTAAACTGATGGACTTGCTTAACCAGCTTGCCATTGCTCAAGCCCAAATCAACATGCAAGCGCAAGCCGTCACCGCCGACGTTCAGTTTTCTAAACGCCTTATTGACGCTGCAAACAAACGCCTAAACCGTCTGGTTGCCGCTGGTCACGCTGAATCTGACTTTATTTCTCGTGTACTCAAAGACGGCAAGTTTTCGGTACGTGGTAAAACCGGGGCGGCTCGTGAAGTCGAAATAGCTCGTGTCCTAAACTTCATGCGAGCGGAACAATCCACGCTCAAAGGGGCAAAAGCTGTTGTAGCTCGTGCGGCTAACTCTCTCGGTAT
>NZ_JANLCJ010000298.1 GCF_024979295.1 Herbiconiux daphne
AAGCAAAAGGTAAAAAGTGATTGACACGTTCGGTCACTAGTGGTAAAGTAGTGCCACTGAGTACGGGGTGAGCTAGTTGTTAGTCACTGCGGAGAATCGGCGGGATAAAGAGTCTTTGACTCCGAAGGGTTTACATCGTAAATCGTACCGCGTCTGGCTTCGTATACAGGCTAGTAATCTTTCGAAAGGTGAGTGGGCTTGGCGGCGCACGATAAAATAAATCCCCCTCCTGTTTAGTCTGGTGGAGGCCGAAAGCAGACAAGCGGCTTGTGCATCCGAGCTACGTGGCAGACCTGAGAACATGCCAAAGTAATAGACCCGCAGTTGGCAAGAGTAAAAGCCAATCTAATGCCGGTCTGAAAAGTCAAGGCAGGTGGTTTGATAAAAGCGCAAGCTGGAATCGTGCCACTAAATAATCCTAGGGGAAGTCTTGCCAATGCCAAGGTTGACTCCCATTAACTAGGATTGTTTGATAAGCGGGTTAATCTAGCTTGCTTAGTCAAACAATCTTAATGTTAGGATTGTTTAATACACTTTAAACTTTCAATCTCTATACGAGGAAATAAATCATGACTACTATCACTCTGTTACGTGGCAACAACGCAATCAAATCTGCTATCGCTGCAACTGCTGCAACTCAGAAAGACGTTGACAATTCAATCGACCAAATTCTGAAATCGGTTATCGTTCATGCTCACCTTCACGGTGACTGCGGCGTGGCAACTCGTGCGGTTGATGAAATCTTCCGTAAAGATTCTGCCCGCCAGAAAGCGGCTAAGAAATTCATCGAAACGTT
>NZ_JANLCJ010000299.1 GCF_024979295.1 Herbiconiux daphne
CTGGTTAGTATCCTGCTGCTTTGCTTCCATTTCTTTCTGACGTTTGATATGAGGATCAGCAACTCCTCTACGGAAGAAGCTATCCTGAACAAATTGCTTTAGATTGTCTTGTGCAATCTGAGGTGGCATATAACCTGCCTCAACTTGTTTACGTAATCCAGTAGCCAGTTTCGTCATTTCAGTTGACAAATTATTAAAATGTTCATCATTTTGTCTGTGATGGTCAAAGTTGTTGTAGAAGGTAGATTGTTTATAACTCTCGTCTTCATGTGGCTCGGTAGGCATCGGAGAAGCTCCAAGAGGAGCACCAGAAGGAGAAGAAATGGTACCGGGTCTCTTTATAGGGAGACCGACCATGTTGCTTAATTGTCTGACATTAGAATGAACTCGTTTCCCATCAAGTTCACTCAGACGGTCTGTGTAAGGGTTTGCCATAGTTGTATTCCTTATTGTCTATCAAATGCATTGCCAATCAGACTGGCAAGTGTCATACCTGCATTCAACTTGTCCCCAAAACCTAAGGCATTCTTAGCTTTCAAATTACCTTGAGCATCCAAGTTTGCTTTATTGGATTTATCGTATATGCCCTGACCTGTGAAATTGTCCCACTGGTCAGAAGAAGATGTGTTCATCCTTTGTATAAGCGATTGGTTGCCCTTATTCTTCTTTATACCTTGGCCATCGGTCTGTGTGTTTGATTCTTGTATTGTTGAACCAAGAGCAGGTGTTGTCACGTTACCCGATTGACCGACTGATACATCAGGTGTTGGTGTTTGATCAGTCACTGCTACATT
>NZ_JANLCJ010000003.1 GCF_024979295.1 Herbiconiux daphne
CGCACCGGCCCCCGCCGCACCGGCGCCTGCCACCGCTCCGGCTCCGGCCGCGGCCGCGCCGGCTGCTCCGGCCCCCGCGGCCGCTGCGGAGGCGCCCGCCGCTCCCGCGGTATCCGGGTCGAACGCCGGTTACGTCACCCCGCTCGTGCGCAAGCTCGCGCACGACCGCGGCATCGATCTGTCGACGGTCACCGGCACCGGTGTCGGTGGGCGCATCCGCAAGGAAGACGTGCTCGCCGCCGCGACGCCCGCCCCCGCGGCCGAGTCCTCGGCGCCGGCCAAGCGCGCACCGCTCGAGACCTCGCCCCTGCGCGGCACGACGCAGCCCATGTCGCGACTGCGCAAGGTCGTGGCCGAGCGTGCGGTCGCGTCGATGCAGGCGTCGGCACAGCTCACCACCGTGGTCGAGGTTGATGTCACCAAGGTGGCCGCCTACCGCGACAAGGTGAAGAACCAGTTCGCCGAGAAGACCGGCACGAAGCTGTCGTTCCTGCCCTTCTTCGCCCTGGCCGCCGCCGAGGCGCTCAAGGCCTACCCGATCATCAACGCGACCGTCGACGGCGAGACCATCGTCTACCCCGACCACGAGAGCATCAGCATCGCGGTCGACACCGAGCGCGGCCTGCTCACCCCCGTCGTCAAGAACGCGGGCGACCTCGACATCGCGGGGCTCGCCCACCAGATCGCCGATCTCGCCGAGCGCACCCGCGACAACAAGCTGAAGCCCGACGAGCTCGCCGGCGGCACCTTCACGCTCACCAACACCGGTTCGCGTGGGGCGCTGTTCGACACCCCGCTCGTCTTCCTGCCGCAGGTCGCCATTCTCGGCACCGGCATCGTGGTGAAGAAGCCGGCCGTGGTGAAGGTCGACGGCGGCGAGGCGATCGCCATCCGCTCGCTCGTCTACCTGGCGCTCAGCTACGATCACCGCATCGTCGACGGTGCCGACGCCGCCCGGTTCCTCACCGCGGTGAAGAACCGGCTCGAAGAGGGCTCGTTCGAAGCCGACCTCGGCATCTAACCGGAGTCGTACCACCGAAGTCGCCAGCCGGTCTCAGTCCTCACCATGAGGAGTGAGACCGGCTTCTTCGTGCCCGCGGCACCCGCGGCACCCGTGCCATTCGCGTCGCTGCCGGCTGTGTCCGCGGCCCCCGGCGGCGCGAGCCCGCGCAGCACCGCGACCCCGCCCAGCCGCTGCACCACCTGGAGTTCGACGACCTCGGCGAGGGGATCGGCGCGCTGCGGCAGCCCTCCGGCCCGCGCGCGCTCGTGATCGACGACCGCCGCGGGAGACCCCCACTCGACCACGCCGTCGAGACACGACGGTTCGTGGCGAGCGATGCACCCCCTCCTCAGCCCCAGCACAGCCTGTCCCGCGACGACGGGATCGTCGCCCGTGGTGGCTGCCCCCGTCGAGTCGGCCGCGTTCGCGTTCCCGCCGGGTGGATCCACGGCGCCTGGCGAGCCATTGTCCCCGGGTGCGGCCGCCTCGTCGGATTGGCTGGATTCAGTCGGTGGAGGCGCGGCGTCAGTCGGTCGAAGTGCGGCGTCCACGGTCGCGGTCCCAGCGGTGGGGCGAGCGGACTCGGGCGCACCTGACCCGGACGACGGCGCCTGAGCCGACTGCGAACCGCCCGACTGCGGCCCATCCGACTGCGGCCCAGCCGACCGTAAACCAGCGGTCTCCGGCGCAGTCGTCGCAGACGACCCAGCCCCGGCTCCAGCCGACTGCGAACCAGCCGACTCGCGACCGGGCAGCAGGGCGCACGCGACGATCGTGCCGATCAGCAGCACTGACCCGATGAGCAGCAGGCCCCGCCGGCGCCGAGGCCGCAGCACCGCACGCGACCGCGACCTCGCGAGCGACCGCACGGCGTGCCAGCACTCCCGGAGCGCCATGGCGGCCGGCTCGAGCACCTCCAGCAGCATCGGCTCGGCCTGGACGCCCTCGTCCCCAGGATCGGGCGTCCAGTCCCAGGGATCTTCCTCATCGAGCCCCTCGATGGCCCCCGGCCTCGGGTGCTCCGCTGCATGCGCCTGCGTGGCATGGGCCCGCGCGGCATGCGCCTGCTCGGCATGCGCCCGAGAACGGTCGACGCGGTCGAGAGCGCACAGGGCCGCCTCGAGCCGCCGGGCCGCGCGGCGATCCCCCGCCACGGCCGCCTCGAAACCCGGGTCGCCGCGTTCTCTGGCCTGGGCGAACCCGACGAGCGACAGCTCGCCGCCGTCGTCGACCAGGATCGCGTCGGCATCAAGAGACCCGTGCGCGACCCCCGCCGCATGCAGACTGGCGAGCAGCGCGGCGAGTGCCCCCTCCCGCACGACCGGCCCACCGTCGACGTCGTCGAGCCCGAACGGCTCGCCTCGGCGCCGCCCTGCCGACCCACCACGGCGGCCACGCCGGACCCCTGATCGCGAGGGCGGCCGTTCGCGAACCCGCTGCCCGTCTGCACGACGTGCCTGAAGGCTTCGCAGCGTGCGCCCGGGGCAGACCGACATGACGATCGCACACTCTCCCCGAGCCGTTTCGGCGACCTCGATCAGTCGCGGCATCTGCGGCACCGGCCGCGCGCCCAGCACCCGGCATTCCAGAGCCCGGGCCCCGTCGTCGGCCTCTGCGCAGACTTTGATCACCACCGCCGACCGCCCGCCGTCGGCCACCGACGACGCCCGGTAGACATTCGAGCGCTCCCCCACACCGACGAGCTCGTCGATGCAATAGCCGGCAATGCGATAGCCAGCGATGCGATAGCCGGCGACGGTTCGTTCAGGTTCGGTGCGCACTCG
Source organism: Herbiconiux daphne (assembly GCF_024979295.1). Taxonomy (GTDB): domain Bacteria; phylum Actinomycetota; class Actinomycetes; order Actinomycetales; family Microbacteriaceae; genus Herbiconiux; species Herbiconiux daphnes. The sequence goes on from NZ_JANLCJ010000003.1 coordinate 2,788, forward strand.
ATCATGCTCGCCCAGACCGAGCCGCGCGACGCCGCGGCGACCGCATCTGTGCACAGCCCGGCGCATCCGTTCGCCTGTGGAGGAACAGCTGTCGCATCGGCCCGATCGTGGCCGCTGAGAGCGGTGCGACGAAGTATCCTTGGTCACATGGCACGCAAGACCGACGCAACACCGAAAGCCCCCAAGGCTCCGAAAGAACCGGGCCGCATCAAGCAGATGTGGCAGGTCTTCAACATGACCCGCCGCTACGACAAGAACGCCGTCGTGTTCATGGCTCTCGGCTTCGCGCTGCCCGTGCTCGCCGGTGTCGCGCTCGCGCTGATCTTCTCGCGCGACAACGTGTTCGGCCTCGTCATGTGGATTCTCGCGGGCGTGCTCGCGGGCCTGCTCGCCGCCCTCATCATCCTCGGCCGCCGCGCCGAGCGGGCCGCCTACAAGCAGATCGAGGGCCAGCCCGGTGCGGTCGGCGCCGTGCTGCGCAGCTCGCTCAAGCGCAGCTGGCGCGGCAGCGAGATGCCCGTCGCCGTCAACGGCAAGACCCAGGATGCCGTCTACCGCGCGGTCGGGCGGGGTGGCGTCGTGCTCATCAGCGAGGGTCCGCGTTCGCGCACCACGCGCATGCTCGAAGACGAGCGCCGCAAGGTGCTGCGCATCCTGCCGAACGTTCCGGTGACCTTCCTCGCGGTCGGGCCCGACCCCGATGCGGTGCCGCTGCACCGCGTGGCCGCCAAGATGGCCCGCATCAAGCCCACCCTCACCAAGCCCGAGGTGGTGGCCGTGAGCAACCGTCTCACCTCGCTGTCGTCGTCGCCGCTGCCGATCCCCAAGGGCATCGACCCCATGCGCATGCGGCCGCAGCGCGGCCGCTGACGACATTCGCCGCCCGCGGCACCCCACGCCCGCAGAACGGGCGGCCGCGGCATCCGGTCGCGCCCCGCGCTACTTCTTGATCAGCACCGTGCCGGCGAACACGTCGTGCAGGCCGCGCTGGTCGGAGTCCCAGATCAGCGCCGGAACCAGCAGCACCAGCAGCACGGTGCGCACGATCGGCCGCCACCAGCCGGCATAGGTGCCGTCGAGCTTCACGAGCCGAAGGCCCAGCAGCAGGTGCCCGAGGCCCCCACCCAGCGTCACCAGCAGCACGACCTGCTCGATCACGAAGATCACCAGGCTCGCCCAGTCGCTGCCGAAGAAGAACGCGAAGTAGATCACGTAGCAGAAGGCGAAGTCGATGGCGAGAGCGGCGATGCGGCGGCCGGGGCGCGCGATCGAGCCGCGCCCCTCGCGGCGGAAGCCCAGACGCTCGCCCGGCCACTGGCTCGGGGCTGCACCGCGAGCGGATGCCGCCTGGTCGTCTCTGTTCGTCACCGCACAAGCCTAGGCGAGCGAAAGAGTAGTTGTCTGTGGCAAGACCGTAACATCCCCGAAACAATGGCGACACCGCCGGGTAATGGCACACGCCTAGTCTGACGAAGGCTGCATCTGCAGCTGTTTTCTGTACCAAGCCATTTGGAGATCTCTCACATGTTCAGTGACTCTTCCGAGGTGCTCAAGTTCATCAAGGACACGGACGTCAAGTTCCTTGATATCCGGTTCACCGACCTCCCCGGTGTCCAGCAGCACTTCAACATTCCCGCCGCCACCGTCGACGAGGAGTTCTTCGCCGTCGGTCAACTCTTCGATGGCTCCTCGATCCGCGGTTTCGCGTCGATCCACGAGTCGGACATGCAGCTCATTCCCGACGTCTCCACGGCTTACGTCGACCCCTTCCGGGCCGAGCGCACGCTCATCCTGGTGTTCGACATCTACAACCCCCGCAACGGCGAGATCTACTCGCGCGACCCGCGCCAGGTGGCCAAGAAGGCCGAGAAGTACCTCGCGTCGACCGGCATCGCCGACACCGCGTTCTTCGCCCCCGAGGCGGAGTTCTACATCTTCGACGACGTGCGCTACGAGGTGAAGCAGAACTCCAGCTTCTACTCGGTCGACTCGAGCGAAGCAGCCTGGAACACCGGCCGCGTCGAAGAAGGCGGAAACCTCGCCAACAAGACCCCTTACAAGGGCGGCTATTTCCCCGTCAGCCCGGTCGACCAGCACGCCGACCTGCGCGACGACATCTCGCTCAAGCTGATCGACTCCGGTCTCATCCTCGAGCGCGCCCACCACGAGGTCGGCACCGCCGGCCAGGGTGAGATCAACTACCGCTTCGACACCATGGTGCACGCGGCAGACGACATCCTGAAGTTCAAGTACATCGTGAAGAACACGGCGAACCTGTGGGGCAAGACCGCGACCTTCATGCCGAAGCCGCTCTTCGGCGACAACGGATCGGGCATGCACACCCACCAGTCGCTGTGGAACGACGGTTCGCCGCTGTTCTACGACGAGGCCGGCTACGGCGGACTCAGCGACCTGGCGCGCTGGTACATCGGCGGTCTGCTGAAGCACGCCCCCGCGGTGCTCGCCTTCACGAACCCGACGGTGAACTCCTACCACCGCCTGGTTCCCGGCTTCGAGGCCCCCGTCAACCTGGTCTACTCTGCCGGCAACCGCTCGGCGTCGATCCGCATCCCGATCACGGGCACCAACCCGAAGGCCAAGCGCATCGAGTTCCGTGCTCCGGATGCCTCGGGCAACCCCTACCTCGCCTTCGCCGCGCAGCTCATGGCCGGTCTCGACGGCATCCAGAACCGCATCGAGCCGCACGAGCCCGTCGACAAGGACCTCTACGAGCTGCCCCCCGAGGAGGCGAAGAACATTCCTCAGGTGCCGGCATCGCTCGGCGAGGCGCTCGACGCCCTCGAGGCCGACCACGAGTTCCTCACCAAGGGCAACGTGTTCACGCCCGACCTGATCGAGACGTGGATCACCTACAAGCGCGAGAACGAGATCAAGCCGATCGCGCAGCGCCCGCACCCGTTCGAGTACGAGCTCTACTACGGCGTGTAAGCACTCGACACCGCTCGACGCGAAGGCCGCACTCCTCCGGGGGTGCGGCCTTCGTGCTGGTGGGTGTGTGATGTCAGAGGTTCATGGGTGACTGGACGCATGACCGACGACTCGACCACCGAGACTCCGCCCGAGGCGCCGCCCGGGATAGCGCCCGGCTTGGCATCCGGCTTCGCGCCCGGGTTCCTCGGCCCCGACTGCCCCGTTGCGGTGCCGCGGGCCGGCCGCCCCATCGTTCCGCTCGCCTACACGCACTTCACGGTGCTGCTCGACACGTCACGCCGGCTCGCCGCGCTCACCGCCGTGAACATCGACGGCCTGCTGTTGACGGATGTCGCCCGCACCGACGACTGGCACCTCGACGATCGCGTCGACGAGTCGCAGCAGGCCGGCCCGGAGCTCTATGCCCGCAACGACCTCGACCGCGGGCACCTCGTGCGCCGTCGCGACCCGGTGTGGGGCGACGAGGCCACCGCCCGCCGCGCCGAATTCGACTCGTTCGTCTACACCAATGCCGCCCCGCAGGCCGCGGTGTTCAACCAGTCGCCGGTGCTCTGGAACGGGCTCGAAGACTACCTGCTCGACTACGCCGCCGGTTACCGCGTGCGCTTGAACGTGTTCACGGGGGTGGTGTTCGCCGACGACGATCCGCTCTACCGCGGCATCCGAATTCCCCGGCTGTTCTGGAAGGTCGCGGCGTGGGCGGATGCCGCCACTCATGAACTGGCCACCACCGGCTACGTGCTCGACCAGTCGCCCCAGCTCGACGCGATCGATCTCACCGCCCTCGTGGCGGGTGCCGATGCGCCGCCGCCCCTCGGCGGGTTCCTCACGTTCGAGGCTCCCGTGGCCGACATCCAGCGACTCACCGATCTCGACTTCGGCCCCCTGGTCGACGCCGACCGTTTCACGCCCGTGCCGCAGGCGACCGAGGCCGGGCACTCGGGCTGGAAGCGGTTGCGCCACTTCGCCGACATCTCGATTGATCCGCCGCCGCCCGGGTGACTAGGGTGTGGCGATGACGAACCTGCGCGTGCACGATCCCGCCGATGCCCAGAACGCTGCCGATGCCCAGACCGCTGCGGATGCCCGGCATGCCGGTGATGCCCGGCATGCCGCCGATGCTCCCCCGGCTCCCGACGGTGGCCGGTCGGCCATCGTCACCATCGATGCCGACAACGTGACCGCGGCCGTGCACCTCGCCGAGTCGGCCCGCCGGAAACTGCACGAACTCGACGACCCGGCGGGGGCGGTCGACGACCTCATCGGCGCCGTCTCGAATCTCGCGGTCACTCTCGCCCAGATCTCGCGCGGCATCGCACAGGGTCACATCGCGATCGCCAACATCCGGCAGACCTGAGCTATGCTCAGGTGCCATGCACCGAGACGACGCACGCATGAGCCCACCAGGCCGACCGGTCGGCGATCCGCTCACCTTCCACCTGAGCGACCGGGTGCTCGCCCTGCTGATGGGCACCAGTCTCTACGGCGATTCGCGCTTCGCGTTCCGCGAGCTCCATCAGAACGCCGTCGACGCGTGCCGGCACCACGACGCCCGAGCGGAGTATCTGCGTCGGTCGGGTCAGGACCTGCCGAGCGGAGCGGCACGCGAACCCGGGGCCCCGCGGATCGTCGTGCGCGAGTTCGAAGACACCTCCGGATCGCGGGTGCTCGAGTGCCGTGACACCGGTGTCGGCATGGGCTACCTCCAGCTCGCGTCGGCGTTCTGCCAGGCAGGGGTGCGCGGGCGTGAACTCGAGGAGGATGCCGACGAACGTGAGGCGTTCGCGCAGCTGGACGAGCCGATCGAGTTCTGGACGAACTCGCGGTTCGGCATCGGCGCCTTCAGCTACTTCATGGTGGCCGACGCCGTGTCGGTCACCACCACACGGCTGAACCGTGACGGCAGCCTCGGGCGACGGCTGTCGTTCGACGTCACCGGTCCGCACACTCCCGGCCTGGTCGTCGACCACGGCCCCGGCGAGGCCGCGGGCACCACGGTGCGGCTCGCCCTGAAAGACGGACACGCCTCACCGATCGCGGTGCTGCGAGACCTCGTGGCGGTGAGCCCCTACGACGTCGAGGCATTCGACGACCGCGGGCGGCAGCACCGCTGGGAGGCCGGGGTGCTCAACCGGGAGTCGGGGGCCGTCGAGCCCGACGCCCAGATCGTCGCCGATCCGGCGGGCAAGGTCTGGTGGTGCTCCGGCCGTGGCGCGGTGCTTCCCGACGGCATCTGGTCGGGTGCGATGACCTTGGGGATAATCGTCAATCTGACCGGCGACGACGCGCCGCCGATGACCGCCGACCGCACGACCATGATCGACACCGACTTCGCGCAGGTCGACGTGCTCGCCCTCGCGGCGGTCGGCTCGGCAGTGCAGGAGGGGGCGGCGATCGTCGGACGCGCCGACTGGCTCGACCGCACGTTCGCCTGGAACCACGAGATCGTCGACGCGATCATCCGCGAAGCCTCGGGCCCACCTTCCCCCTTCCCCATCGTTCTCGACCCCGAGACGCGCACGGTCGACGCCACCATCGCGGGCTACGTCCCCGGCGACGGCGAAGGCGTGCCTCCCGACGCGTGGTCGTTCACCCGGCTGATCGCCGGTGGCGCTTATCCCGAACTCGGCATCGACGGTTCGGAGTGGAACTCCTTCGTCGCGGGACTGCCGACCGACGCCGTGCTGCTCGGGCGCCCCGGCAGCACCATGGCGGGCGAGACGACCACGCCCGTCGCACCGTGGCGGGGCGACGCGCTGAGTCTCTATGCCGCCGAGAACAGCTTGCGCCGGCCGACCGCGACGATTCTCGAGCGGGCCCGCACGCTCGGCCTGCCGATCGACGCCGAGCTCGACAACCTGCCGGAGTCGACCGAGTTCGTCCGACGGGTCGTAACGGATGCCGCTGCCCACCAGGCCGCCTCCGACCGCGTGATCGGCGCTTTCGCCGTGGTTCGGGCATCCGGCGACCTCGGCATCACGCTGGCCGACGCCAGGGACCAACTCCGCGATCGCGCACTCACCTACGACCCCTGCCTCGACGGTCTGGTCGACGAGCCGCCGACGGGTGGGGAGCTACGACTCGCCAGCGTGCGCGGTGACGGAGTCGCGCCCTGGCGCACGACCAAGGAGCTGTCGATCGCCACCGTGGCTGCCATCGCGGCGAATGCGGGGGTGTCGTCGAGTCAGGCGATACGCGCCCTGCAGCGGCTCGGATTCGGTCCGATCCGGGGCCTGCTCGACGGCACGAGATGGCTCTCGCGCGACTTCGACGCCGTCGATGTGCTGCTCGCGAGCCGAGACCTGGATGGCTCGATGCCGTTCCTGCCGAGCGTCGAGGTCAGTCGCGACCACATCCGCCGAGGTGCGCACAACGCGCATATCAGCGAATCCGCAGCGCGCTCACGCCTGGAGGCGCTCGGATACCACCAGGTCGACGGCGTGGCCGCGGCCGAAAGCGGTTATGAACAACTCGAGCTCGTGGACGACGAGGGCAACCCTCTCGATCTGGTGAACCCGCTGCCGATTGCCCACGCCGCGATCCTCGCGCGCAGGTTGAAGCGCCCCCTGACCGCGGTCGTGGCCCGGCTCGAAGAGCTCGGATACCGGATCGCGCCCTACGACGTCGTGCCCGGTCCGCAGCACCTCATCGCCGCTTCCCGTGAGGCCGACGGAGAACTGCCGTGCCATCCGGTGCATCTCGGCGTGCCTCCGATCGCGGTGCACTTCGCGGCCTTCAGCAGCGACGAGAATCCGCCCACCGTGGTCGGGATGCTCAGGAGCCAGGGATATCAGGTGGCATCGGGCGACATCCTGCCCCGCCTCGAAGACCGGCATCGTGCGATGCTCTACTGGCTCGCAGACTCCGACATCACCGGCGGTGACGCCCCCGTGCCGCCGATAACCGTCCTGCAACTGGCACTGAGAGTGAATCTGTCACTCGACCGATGCCTCACCACCCTCACCGAGCTCGGACTCACCGGGGCCGATCCTCGCCGACACCTCCCCGTCGACCGCCCGGGTGACGACGCCGCCTGGCGCGGGCTGTACTGACCCGTGAGTTGGACCGTGCACATCGTCGCCCGCGACAGCCGCCTGGACGACCTCATTCGGACGAATCCCCGGGTAGCAGACGCCATCGTCCACGGCGGGCCCGGATGCTGTCGTCTGACGATCACGCTCGGAACACGAGGGCGACGGATGGACGCTGCGAAAGCGGGCTATGTCTATCGCGACACCGCGAACGCCGCCACCTGTGACTGGACAGTCAGTCGGCTCATCGCGGGCGGTGCCTACCCGGAGCTGGCGATCGACACGGCGACGTGGGACGAGCTCGTTCCCGGGCGACCCCTCGATGCCGTCCTCCTGGGGCGGGTGCGCACGACGGTAGTCGGCGATCAGGTCGTGGCCGTACGGCCGTGGCTCGGTGACGCGACCAGCGTCTACGCGGCCGAGAACAGCGTGCGCTGCCCGATCGGTGACATCGTGGAACGCGCCTCGATCCTGGGGTTGCCCCTCCCCGAAAGCGCCCATGAGCTCCCGGAATCGACGGACTTCATCCGTGGCGTGATGCGCTACGCACACCGACCGGAAGCGCCTGGCCACTACCGCCTTCCGGCACTCAAAGTGTTGGTGACCGCTCTGGAGTACGGCCTCACTCCGGCGCAGGCCCGGGCCGAACTCCGTGCGCGCGCCATCGCGCACGACGAGACCCTCGATGCCCTGGTCGAGCAGCCCCCACCTCGACGGAGGCGAGGATCGCCAGCGTCGCGGGCGACGGGCTGCTCCCCTGGAGAACCAACGACGACCTGTCGATCGCCACCGTCGCGGCCATCGCGGCATCTGCCTCGCTGCCGGCCATGCAGGTGATCGCGGCGTTCCGGCGGCTCGGTTACGCGCCCATCCCGGGAGTCCCCGATCAGGGAGTGTGGCGGGCAGGAACCATCACCGCGGTCGACCTCGTGCTCACCAGTCTCGGTCTCGACGGGGAAGCGCCGTTCCTCCGATCACGGGTGTGCGGACTTCGGCATGCGAAGCGAGCGGCAGCAGTGCTCCGGATGCCGGTCAGCGACACGATCTCGCGGCTCCGGACTCTGGGCTACGAGGTCGCCGCTGACGACGCCACCCCTGAATCGGATTATCGCCGGTGCGGGGTGATCGACGACGCGGGCCAGCGCGCCGACCCCGCCACGCCCCTGCCCGAGATCCACGCTCAGCTGGTGGCTCGCGATCTGGCCGAGCGCCCGAGCACGGTGAAACGCTGTCTGCGACGCCTCGGCTACTCCGTCGGCAGATCGTCTCTGTCGGAGCCGACCGCGAGCGACTTCATCCTGGCGTCCGCGGACGCCACCGGCTACCTGCCGTGCCATCCCCTGGGAACGCCCATCAGCATCCCTCTCGTGCATCGGGCGGCCGACCGAGCTGACGTGTCGCCTCCCGTCGCGGTCGAGCGGTTGATACGAATGGGGTATTCGATCGCCGAGGGTTCACCGATGACGACCCTCGGGAACTGTCATCGAGCCATCCTGGCCCGCAGCGGAATGAGCTGGGTCGCCCGACCCGTCAGTCCTGCCCGGGTGGTTGCAGAAGCTCTTGCCTTGCACTGGCCGCTGTCGAAGACTGTCCGCGTTCTGGAGGAACTCGGCTTGAGTGTTGCCGACCCGCGAACGCATCTTCCGAAGAATCGCCCGTGCTGAACCATTCTGCGTACGATGACTGAGCAGCAACGGCCGTCGATCGCCGCACATGCCGAATGGCTCGACCGCACATTCGGCCGGAACCACGAGCTCGTGGATGCGGTCATCCGAGAGGCGTGGGCCGCGTCATCCCCCTTTCCCATCGTGCTCGACCCCGAGACCCGCACGATCGACGCCACCGTCGCAGGCTACGTCCCCGGTGACGGCGACCTCGTGCCCTCCGACGCCTGGTCGCTCACTCGGCTCATCGCCGGCGGCGCCTACCCCGAACTCGGCATCGACGGCTCGGAATGGCACTCTTTCGTGAAGGGGCTGCCGACCGACGCCGTGCTGCTCGGGCGCGCCGACAGCACCACGGCAGCGGAGACCACCGTCACCGTCACGCCGTGGCAGGGTGACGCCCTCAGCCTCTATGCCGCCGAGAACAGCCTGCGCCGCCCACTCGCGACCATCCTCGAACGGGCGCGCACGCTCGGCCTTCCGGTCGACCCCCGGCTCGACGACCTGCCGGAGTCGACCGACCTCATCCGACTCGTGATACCGGATGCCGCTGCCCACGAGGCCCGATCCGATCGCGTGATCGGAACCTTCGCCGTCGTGCGGGCAGCATCCGACCTCGGACTCACGATCGCTGCGGCACGGAACCAACTCCGTGACCGCGGACTCCATTACGACGCCCGTCTCAACGAATTAGCCGCGGATCCCCCGACCTCGGAAGAACTGCGGCTCGCCAGCGTGAACGGCGACGGAATGGCGCCATGGCGATCGGCCGAGGAACAGTCGGTCGCCTCGGCCGCGATCGCAGCGACAGACTTCTCGGTTGCGGCACCCGCGGTGCTGTGCGCGTGGCGACGGCTCGGCATCGGCCCCATCGACGGACTCGTCGACGGCAGCCGGTGGCGGGAACGCGCGTTCGACTCGGTCGACACCCTGCTCGCCAGCCAGGATCTCGATGGCGCCTCCCCGTATCGCGTAGACGATGTCGAGACGGTTCCGGCGGCCCATCAGCTCGACACGACGATCCCGCTCCCGCTCGCACAGGTCGCCATCCTCGCCGTCAGTCTCAAGGAGCCGCGCCGGTCGATCGAGCACCGGCTCGCGACCCTCGGCTATTCCGTCGCGCCCCGTGGGGCAGCGACGAGTCGCTCGGACCGCATCGCGGCATCCCGCGACAACGATGGCGATCTGCCCGGTCACCCTCTCGACCTGGAGCTCTCGCCCGCTGTGGTGCACGTCGCGGCGCACAGTTGCACCGTGGAACCCGGCGTGACCTCGGCGATGCTCAGGCGTATGGGCTACCGCGTCGCGCACGAAGGCATCCTCGCCACACTGCACACACGTCACCACGACCTGCTGTGGCACCTCATCGATGGACCCGCCATCGAATGGGGCCGACCCATCTCCCCGGTGAGGGTCGCGCAGCTGGCGCTGCACCTGGGCTGGAGCATCGACCGCTGCCTCGACACCCTCGCCGAGCTCGGCTTCACGGCCGCCGACCCCCGGCGGCACCTGCCCGTCGACCGGCCCGGCGACGAAGACGCCTGGCGCGCACTCTATTGAGCCGGGCGCAAGTGACCCGGGCGCGACTGAGCCGCACTCGACGACGACCGCCCGAGCACTACTGCCCGTAGAACAGCCGCTCGAACACCGTGCGGGCCCGGCGCGTGACCCCCAGATAATCCTCCTCGAGCTGCGTCGCCGATCCCGGCGGGTACTCCAGCAGCCGGGCCACACCCTCGAGCTGGCGACGATCGGAGGGCAGCACGTCGGCGGTCTTGTTCGTCCAGAGGGTCATCGCCGAGCGGGCGCGCGACGCGAAGATCCAGGCGTCATGGAGCTTGCGGGCATCGTCGTGGTTGATGAGACCGGCGTCTTCGGCCGCCGACAGCGCCAGCAGGGTCGAGGTGGTGCGCAGCGAGGGCAACCGGGCGGCGTACTGCAGCTGCAGCAGCTGCACATACCATTCCACGTCGCTGAGCGACCCCCGGCCGAGCTTCAGGTGCCGGGCCGGGTCGGCGCCCTGCGGCAGCCGCTCCTTCTCGACCCGCGCCTTGATGCGCTTCACCTCACGGATCTCGGTCTCGGAAATGGCCGTGGGGTAGCGCACCGTGTCGGCGAGGGCGTGGAACGACTCGATCAGCGATCGATCGCCCGCCACCCCGTTCGCCCGCAGCAGCGCCTGGGCCTCCCAGGTGAGCGACCAGCGCTCGTAGTAGGCGGCATACGACTCGAGCGACCGCACCGTCGGCCCGTTCTTGCCCTCGGGCCGTAGGTCGATGTCGAGGTCGAGCGGCAGCCGGTGATCTTCGGTGAGGCGCTTCAGCTCGTTCACGATGAACTGCGCCACCGATTGCGCGGTGGCCTTGTCGACCCGCACCGGGCGGTAGACGTAGAGCACGTCGGCATCCGAACCGAACCCCAGCTCGCCGCCGCCGTAACGCCCCATGCCGATGATGGCGAACTCGATGCCGTCGCCGTTCATCAGCGCCGCCGACTGCCGGATGACGCTCAGCGTGCCCTGCAGGTGCACGGTCGTGATGTCGGTGAGCCCGCGCCCGAGTTCCTCCACCGTCACCATGCCGAGGATGGACGCGATGGCCAGCCTCAGCACTTCACGGCGGCGGGCCGTGCGCAAAGCCATGGCCGCGGCATCCGGAGTGTCGTGGCGGGCCACGATCGCGCGGGTCTCGTCGTCGAGCACCGCCATCGGCCGCGGATGCAGCTCGTCGTCGTTCTCGAGCCAGGCGGCGGCCTCGGGGATGCGCTCGAGCAGCTCCCCGACGAACCGCGACCCCGACAGCACCTGCGTCAGCCGGGCGGCGGCGCCCGAGGAGTCGCGCAGCATGCGCAGGAACCAGTAGGTCTCCCCCAGCGTGTCGGAGAGCCGGCGGAACGCCAGCAGACCGTAGTCGGGGTCGGCGCCGTTCGCGAACCACTGCAGCATCACCGGCAGCAGGGTGCGCTGGATGGCGGCCCGCCGGCTCACCCCCGTGGTCATCGCCGCGATGTGGGCGAGCGCTCCGGCCGGGTTCTGGAACCCGATCGCCGCGAGCCGGGCCTCGGCCTGCGCACTGGTCAGGGCCTGCTCGTCGGGCGACAGCGCGGCGACGGCCGCGAGCAGCGGGCGGTAGAACAACCGCTCGTGCAGCCCTCGCACGCGCACCTTGATGGCGTTCCAGCGCAGCACGAGGGCGGCGGCGCTCGTGGCGAGCCCGCTCCCCCGCGCCAGAACGCGCTGCTCGGCCTCGTCGCGGGGCATCAGGTGCGTGCGGCTCAGGTTGCGCAGCTGCAGCCGGTGCTCGAGCAGCCGCAGGATGCGGTAGTCCTGAGCGAACTCCACCGCCTCGACGCGCCCGATGTAACTGCCCTCGGCCAGGGCGGCCAGCGCCGGAAGGGTGCCGCGCTGACGCACGTCGACATCGGTTTGACCGTGCACGAGCTGCAGCAGCTGCACCGTGAACTCGATGTCGCGCAAGCCCCCCGGCCCGAGTTTGAGCTGGTATTCGACATCCGCCGGCTTGATGTGCTCGGTGACCCGTTCGCGCATGCGCTGCACCGACTCGACGAAGTTCTCTCGCGACGCGCTCGACCACACCTTCGGCGCCACGATGCGGGTGTAGTCGTCGCCGAGAGCCAGGTCGCCGGCCAGCGGGCGGGCCTTGAGCAGCGCCTGGAACTCCCAGTTCTTCGCCCAGCGGTCGTAGTAGGCCGCGTGCGACTCCAGCGATCGCACGAGCGCTCCGGCCTTGCCCTCGGGCCGCAGGTTGGGGTCGACCTCCCAGAGGCCCGGCTCGAGCCCGGTCTCGCTGATGCCGCGCATCGTCACCATCGCCAGCCGGGTGCCGATCTCGACCGCGGTGCTGGTGGGCAGCCCCGCGGCTTCGTCGCCCTCGGCCACGAAGATCACGTCGACGTCGCTGACGTAGTTGAGCTCGCCCGCCCCCGCCTTGCCCATGCCGATCACGGCGAACCGGGTGGCCCGCACCTGCTCCACCGGGAACTGCCACAGCCCGTGCCCCTTCGTCGACACCTGCGACCGGGCCACGGCCAGTGCCGCTTCGAGCGCCCCGGCGGCGAGATCGGCCAGGGCCCGCGCGATGGTGTCGAGCCCGGCGACCGGGTTGGGCTGCTCGAGGTCGAACGCCGTCACGAGCGACAACAGCACGCGGTAGCGGATGCGCAACGCCGTCCAGGCGTCTTCGCCGAGCGCCGTCGAGAACCCGTCGACCGCGCCCACCGACGCGAGCAGCTCGCGTTTGGCCGATTGCTCGTCGAGCAGCACCAGCGGCGCCGACCCGAGCTCGGCGAGCTGCTCCGGATGCCGCGCGAAGAACTCCGTCAACCCCGACGACGCCCCGAACACCCGGATGACCCGCCGCCGCGCCACGGGGTCGACGAGTGCGGCGATCATGCCCGCCTCATCGCGCTGCAGCAGGCGCTTCACGCCGTTGAGCGCCTGATCGGGATCGGCGGCGAGCTGGAACGAGGCCAGCAGTTCGTCGAGCGCCACCCCGCTCGTGTCGGCGAGCGTGCGCAACTCCTCACCGGCCCAGCCGAGTTGGGCGAAACCCACTCGGGCGAGGTCGGTGAGGGTGGACTGCGAACGGGGCATAGCGGTCAGTTCAGCCCGGCCGACTGCCGGGACCGGATCACAAGATCTCTAGGTTCGACTCGAGCTCGTAGGGCGTGACCTGGGCGCGGTAGGCCTTCCACTCCTGCCGCTTGTTGAGCAGCACGTAGTTGAACACCTGCTCGCCGAGGGTCTCTGCCACCAGCTCCGACTCCTCCATCAGGCTGATCGCCCGGTCGAGGGATGCCGGCAGCGGGTCGTAGCCCAGAGCCTTGCGCTCGGCGTCGGTGAGGCTCCACACGTTGTCTTCGGCCTCGGGCGGCAGCTCGTAGTTCTCTTCGATGCCCTTGAGCCCGGCCGCGAGCAGCAGCGAGTAGGAGAGGTAGGGGTTGGCCGCCGAGTCGATGGCGCGGTATTCGATGCGCGACGACTGGCCCTTGTTAGGCTTGTAGAGCGGCACCCGCACGAGCGCCGAGCGGTTGTTGTGACCCCAGCAGACGAAGCTCGGGGCCTCGTCGCCGCCCCAGAGGCGCTTGTAGGAGTTGACGAACTGGTTGGTGACCGCGGTGATCTCGGGGGCGTGCTTGAGTAGGCCCGCGATGAAGTTGCGACCGATCTTCGACAGCTGGTATTCGGCGCCGGCCTCGTAGAACGCGTTCGCGTCGCCCTCGAAGAGCGAGAGGTGCGTGTGCATGCCCGACCCCGGATGCCCCGACAGCGGCTTCGGCATGAAGGTCGCGTAGACGCCCTGCTCGATCGCCACCTCTTTGATCACCGTGCGGAAGGTCATGATGTTGTCGGCCGTCGTGAGCGCGTCGGCGTAGCGCAGGTCGATCTCGTTCTGGCCGGGGCCGGCCTCGTGGTGGCTGAACTCCACCGAGATGCCGAGGTCTTCGAGCATGCGCACCGAGCGACGGCGGAAGTCGTGCGCGGTGCCACCGGGCACGTTGTCGAAATAGCCCGCCGAGTCGACCGGCTCGGGGCCGCCCGGGCCGTACTGCGACGACTTGAGCAGATAGAACTCGATCTCGGGATGCGTGTAGAACGTGAAGCCGCGGTCGGCCGCCTTCGCGAGGGTGCGCTTCAGCACGTTGCGCGGGTCGGCGACGGCGGGCTGCCCGTCGGGCGTCGTGATGTCGCAGAACATGCGCGCCGTGGGGTCGATCTCGCCCCGCCACGGCAGGATCTGGAAGGTCGTGGGGTCGGGGTGCGCCAGCACGTCGGCCTCGAACGAGCGGGTCAGACCCTCGATGGCGGAGCCGTCGAAGCCCAGCCCCTCGGCGAACGCGCCCTCGACCTCGGCCGGTGCGATCGCAACGGATTTCAGCGTTCCCACGACGTCTGTGAACCACAGTCGCACGAACTTGATGCCTCGCTCTTCGATCGTACGAAGAACGAAGTCCCGTTGCTTATCCATCGGCGGAACAAACCCTCTCTCCGGCACTGGTTCATGCCCCTATTAGGCTAGTGGCTATGCCGAGACTTCGCTTAGCGTTGGCCCAATCCAACCCCGTGCTGCGCGACCTCGAAGGCAACTCCCGGCAGGTCGTCGACACCGTGCGACAGGCCGCCGAACAGGGCGCCGATCTCGTGGCGTTCGGCGAGATGGCGATCTCGGGCTACCCGATCGAAGACCTCGCGATGCGGCCGAGCTTTCTCGCCGCCGCACACGAGCGGGTCGAGCTGCTCGCGGGCGAACTCGCCGCGGCCGGGCTCGGCGACATCCCGGTCATCGTCGGCCACCCCGACGGCCCGTTCGAGCCCCGCCTGCTCGGCACGAGCAACGCCCCCACCGCCATCGCTCAGAACGCGGCGAGCGTGCTGCAGGGCGGCCGGGTGGTGGCCCGCTACGCGAAGCACCACCTGCCGAACTACTCGGTGTTCGACGAGTACCGCATCTTCATCCCGGGCGACGAACTGCTCATCCTGCGCCTGCGCGGCATCGACGTCGCCCTCATCATCTGCGAAGACCTCTGGCGCGACGGCGGCCCGGTCGGCCGGGTGCTGCACGCGGATGCCGGCCTTCTCGTGGTGATCAACGGCTCGCCCTATGAGCGCGACAAAGACGAGGTGCGCCTGCCGCTCGTGACCCGGCGCGCGATCGAGACCGACACCATCGTGGCCTACGTCAATCTGGTCGGCGGTCAGGACGACCTGGTGTTCGACGGCGACAGCGTCGTGGTCGATCGCGACGGCGGCATCCTGGCCCGCGCGCCCCAGTTCGAGCCGCACCTGCTGCTGGTCGACCTGGAGCCCGAGGCGGCGACGGATGCGCCGCTCGCCGACGACATCCGTCGCGTCGAGCTCACGGCCGGCGGCCCCGACGGCAGCCCCGACGCCGGCACGGGCGGCGCTCCGGCCGGCGCATCAGGCGGCGAGAAGCCGGCGATCGCCCTCGACGTGGCCGAGCTGCCCGACGACCGGCAGCAGATCTGGAACGCGCTCGTGCTGGCACTGCGCGACTACGTCGAGAAGAACCGCTTCCCGTCGGTCATCCTCGGCCTCTCCGGCGGCATCGACTCGGCCGTCTGCGCGGCGATCGCGGCCGACGCCATCGGCCCCGAGCGGGTGTTCGGGGTGTCGATGCCGTCGCGCTACTCGTCCGACCACTCGCGCTCCGACGCCGACGACCTCGCGGAGCGCATCGGCCTGAACTTCCGCACCGAGGCGATCGCCGATCTCGTGCTGCCGTTCGAGACGCAGTTGGGCCTGACCGACATCGCGGCCGAGAACCTGCAGGCGCGCGCTCGCGGCGTCATCCTGATGGGCCTGTCGAACCAGGAGGGGCACCTGGTTCTCACCACGGGAAACAAGAGCGAACTCGCGGTCGGGTATTCCACGATCTACGGCGACTCGGTGGGCGGCTTCGCGCCGCTCAAAGACGTGCCGAAGCTGCTCGTGTGGGAGCTCGCGCGCTGGCGCAACGCCTTCGCCGACGAGCGCGGCGAAACGGCGCCGATCCCCGAGAACTCCATCTCGAAGCCGCCGTCGGCGGAGCTGCGCCCCGACCAGACCGACCAGGATTCGCTGCCCGAGTACGCCGAGCTCGACGCCATCCTCGAGGCCTACATCAACGGCGGCGCGAGCATCGCCGAGATCGTCGACTCCGGCTTCGACCGGGGCACGGTCGAGCGCATCACGACCCTGGTCGACCGGGCCGAGTGGAAACGCCGCCAGAGCGCGATCGGCCCGAAGATCTCGCGCACGGCATTCGGTCGTGACCGGCGCCTGCCGATCACCTACCGGCCGACGAGCGTGTAGCGCCGCTCAGCCGAGAACCGCTCAGCCGAGAACCGCTCAGCCGACCGTGTCGCGCCGGTCGTCCTGCTCGCTGAAGTCGTCGGTGTCGCCGACCTCGCCGTCTTCACCGCGCACGACGTGGCTGCTCTTGTGGTGACGGGCGTGCTCGCGGCCGGCCGCGACCGCCTCGGCCTTGCTGTGGAACGGGCCGGTGGCGCCCTTCTCCCCGTCGACCCGGTTGAACCACCGGCCGTCTTGGTGAAAGGTCTCGACATTCTGATCGGCCACGGGAACTCCTTCGCTCGGCTACCCCATTCTTACCGCGACCGGGTGCGGCGCGGCTAGGGCAGAAGTCGAAAGCGACCTCGGGCTAGCTCGGCAGCACCGCCACCCAGACGAACCACACGATCATCGCGAGCCATACCAGCGTCGCCGCCGCGGCCAGCGCCGCCGACCCCCGGCCACCCAGACGCCAGACCGGGATGATGCCGATGAAGCCGACTCCGAGCAGGATGCCGAGCCACGGAACGATGCTCGGAACACCGACGAGCGTCACGGCCGGCGTGGCGATCATCGCCGTCGACACCACGATCCAGAGCGCGGCGAGGAACACGACCCCGGTGACCGGGGCGATGCCGGTGGCGATCAGCAAGCCGAACGGCTCGCGCCGCAGCACCTGCACGAGCACGGCGATCAGCCAGCCCACGAGCCACAGCGCGGCGAACACGCCGAAGATGAGCGGAATGGTCAGCTCGAACAGGTTCTTCTGGTCGATGGCCGCGACGACCGACGAGAACCGCGACGACGGATGCAGCGAGTCGCCGCTCACCACCGGGAACGCCTCGACCGAATCGGTGCAGGTGGTCTCGACCGGGGTGCCCGGTGCGGCGAGCCAGGTCGCGAGCTGATCCATGGCGCACGCGTCGGCCGTGGCTCCGGCGCGGCCGGCGCCCTGCACCGTCACCAGCTGGTTGCTCGCGAAGAGCCCCTGAGCCGACTGGGCCGCCGCCACCGAGATCAGCGGGTCGGTGTCGCTGGCGAAGATCAGGGTCGGCTGGGCGATCGGCGCGGCCGTGCGGCTCTCCGCCGGCGAGGGCGGCAGCGCCAGCGACGTGCAGACCGCATCGGCGGCCGTGAGATAGGTGAGCACCGGCAGCGGCGTGGGCTCTGTGTCTTCCGCGCCCTCCTCGGCGGGCACGGTGGGGTCGACCGACCAGAACGGCTGCTCGTCGCGGCACGACTCGAGCCAGTACTGCCCGAGGCTCGTGTCGGTGAGCTTCTCGAGGGCCACCGGGATGAACGGGTTGATCGCATCCGTCTCGCCGTCGGCCAGGCGCGAGAGCAGGTAGGGCACGGCCGCGGCGGTCGCGGGGTCGTAGAGGGCCTGCTGCACGATGGTCACGACATCCGACCCCGTGAGCGCGTAGTAGCGCTGGCGGCCGGTGAGCGGGTTGGTCAGCAGACCGTGCACGGGCGAGTCGCTGAACACCGCGGCGGCCTCGGCGAGGTCGGCGTTGAGGTCGGGGTATTCGCCGCCCGAGCGCTCCGAGAGACGCGCCAGTGTCTCGGAGAGCGCCAGATAGGCGTCGCCCTTCACATCGCGATCGACCGGGCTGAAGGCGTCGAGCACGATCGCGTCGACGCCTGCGGAGTCGCGGTTCGCGACCTGCTCCATGACCTTCGTCGACCACGAGTCGCCGAACAACGTCCAGGTGGGGATCTGCAGCGTCTGGCGCAGCTCGATCAGGTCGCTCGCCGTGTCGCTCTTCGTGTAGGCGGCCACGTCGCCGCCCGCCGCGGTGAACTCGGTGACGCAGTCTTTGAGCGCGAGACCCACCTCGGCCATCTCGTCGGCCGGTGAGTTGTCTTCGGTGAACGTGTCGACGTACTGCGAGGATGCCGCGGGGCAGTCCAGCGGCGCGCTCGACTCGAGGCTGCCGCGCTGGGCCAGCACCATGACATCGCGCGTGCCGCCGATGCGCGGGTCGGCGGCGAGGGCTTCGGCGACCTCGGTCGACGACTGACCGGGGCCGCCGGCCATCGTCACGATCGGGGTGCCGGTGGCCGGCTGGGTGGAGGCGGGGATGACCACGTAGGGCAGGTCGATCGCCCGGCTCGCGGGGTTGCCGCGGGTCTCCGGAACGGTCAGGGTTCCGCACACGGCATTCGCCGGAAGGCCGGGCTCGCAGGTGCGTTCGGCAACGGTGGAGGCGCCAGCGGGAGCTGCTTGCGCGCCGATCAGCAGCGCTGCCACGACGGCCCCCAGCACGAGCTGCGCAATAGTTCGACGGCCCACGTCTCCCTTTCGACTTCGGGTCACGATTTCACGCATTCGGGTTACGTGCCCCCAACCTAACGCATGGGTCGGGCATTGCCGCGGAACTAGACTGGTGACATGCCAGACCAGCCGACGACGCCTGAGGTGTCCGTGCCGAAGCGGGTTCGCACCCGCCATTTCCAGAACGCCAAAGACACCGGAATCCTGATCACGGGGCTCACGAGCTACGACCAGCTCTCGGCGCAGATCTTCGACGAGGCGGGCATCGACTTCCTGCTGGTGGGCGACTCGGCCGGCAACAACGTCTACGGCTACGACACCACGTTGCCGGTGACGATCGACGAGCTGATCCCGCTCGCCCGCGCCGTTGCCGGCGCCGCCAAGCGCGCCTTCGTCGTGGCCGACATGCCGTTCGGCTCCTACGAGAACAGCGCCGAAGAGGCCCTCAACACGGCGGTGCGGTTCATGAAGGAGACGGGCGCTCACGCCGTGAAGCTCGAGGGCGGCGTGCGCAGCGCGGACAAGATCCGCCGCATCGTCGACGCCGGCATCCCGGTGATGGCCCACGTCGGGTTCACCCCGCAGAGCGAGCACGGTCTCGGCGGCCACATCATCCAGGGCCGCGGCGAGGGCGAGGAGCAGCTGATCGCCGACGCGCTCGCGGTCGAAGAGGCCGGGGCGTTCTCGGTGGTGCTCGAGATGGTGCCCGCGAAGGCCGCCGAGCGCGTGACGGCCGCCCTGCGCATCCCCACCATCGGGGTGGGAGCCGGCCCGCACGTCGACGGCCAGCTGCTGGTCTGGACCGATTTCGCCGGGTTCTCCACCGGGCGCATCCCCAAATTCGTGAAGCAGTACGCCGATCTGCGCGGCGCGCTGACTTCTGCCGTCACCCGGTTCCGCACCGAGGTGGCCGACCATAGCTACCCTGGCCCTGAGCACAGCTACGAGTAGAGAGACACGACGGAGGAACCATGAGTGAAGACCCCTCGAACCAGTATTGGTACAACATGAAGACCGGCGCGGTCGAGAAGGGCTACGTGTCGTCGGTCGTCGACCGGGTCGGCCCGTTCGAGACGCACGAGGAGGCCGAGCACGCGCTCGAGACGCTCCGCGCGAACAGCGCGAAGTGGGCCGAAGACGACGCACGCGACAACCGCTGACGCGCGGCCGACAGGAGACTGAACGCATGACCGAGAACACCCCCGACACGGTTGCCGTCGGAATCGACATCGGCGGAACCGGCATCAAGGGGGCGATCGTCGACGTCACGACCGGCGAGCTCCTGACCGACCGCAAGAAGATCGCCACGCCCGAGGGCGGAAAGCCCGACGACATCGCCAAGACCGTGAGCGACCTGATGGAGTCGTTGGGCGAGATCCCGGCCGCGGCCACCGTGGGCATCTGTTTTCCGGCCGTCGTGCGCCACGGCGTCACGATGTCGGCCGCCAACGTGTCGAAGAAGTGGATCGGCTTCGAGGCCGAGAAGCTCTTCGAGACCACGCTCGGCCGCGACATCACCTTCGTCAACGACGCGGATGCCGCCGGCTTCGCCGAGGTGCGCTACGGCGCGGCCAAGGGCAAAGGCGGTCTGATCATCCTCACCACCCTGGGCACCGGCATCGGCACCGCCCTCATCTACGACGGCGTGCTGATTCCGAACGCCGAGCTCGGCCACCTGCAGATCGACGGCGTCGACTACGAGACCAAGGCCGCCTACTCGGCCAAGGAGCGCGAAGACCTCAGCTGGAAGAAGTGGGCCGAGCGCCTGCAGAAGTACTACGAGGAGTTGCAGAAGCTGTTCTCGCCCGACCAGTTTATCGTGGGTGGTGGCGTGTCGAAGAGCTTCGAGGAGTTCGGGCCGCTGCTGAAGCTCGACGTGCCGATGGTGCCCGCCGCCCTCAGGAACAATGCCGGCATCCTGGGCGCCGCGTGCCTGTCGACCATGAAGACGACGTTCCTCGAATAGCCGCACGGGCTGCGCGCGCGGCCGCGAGGTGAATGGGCCGGCGATACGCCGGGTTCTGTCGGGATCACTCCCTGACGGCCATCTATCTCGGGACTACGTTGCCGCAGCCCTCCAGCGGTCTACCCGGAAGCTGAGCGAGCAGCGTTAGCGCTTCCTGTCTGACCTTGCTCCGGGCGAGGTTTACCGAGCCGGCCGCGTCACCGCGGTCGCTGGTGGTCTCTTACACCACCGTTTCACCCTTACCCCGGGCGTGAACCCGGGGCGGTCTGTTCTCTGTGGCACTGTCTCGCGGGTTGCCCCGGGTGGGTGTTACCCACCGCCCTGCTCTGTGGAGCCCGGACGTTCCTCGGCACCGCACCCCTGCACGAGGCACGAGCGCGGTGACGCGACCGTCTGCCGGCCCATTCACGCCCGCAATCCTACGGCACCGGGCCGGGCGACGGATGCCGCGGCGGCGGCCTGGCGGCGCTCGCCCCCTAGAGTCCCGATTCCTCCGTGCGCACGAGGATGCAGGCGCCGTCGGGATCGAGCACCACCTCGTCGGGCGCGGCCGCACGGATCTGCGCGAGGTCGGATTCGGTCAGCGCCACGTTGGTGCCGAGCGACACGCCGCCCTGCAGCAGCGCGGCACCCACGCCGTAACGTTCGCGCTGCCGCTCGTAGAGCGCGAGCAGCTCGGCGCCGATGCCGCCGGCGATCGCCGACCGCTCCGACTTCGCGACCTCGAGCTGGGCGGCCACCCGGTCGCGCTGCTCGTCGCGCTGCGCCGCGAGCAGGCGCTCCTCGGTCGCGATGTCGTCGCGGCGGGCGGTGATGGCGGCGAGTCGCTGCTCGATCTCCTCCACCCGCTCCATCACGGCGAGCTCGATGTCTTCGAGGTTCGAACGCCGCACCTTGAGCGACGCGAGCTCGTGTTCGAGCCCCTGGATGTCCTTCGACGACGAGCTGGCCTGCAGCCGCTCACGGTCGCGTTTCTCACGCGCCGCCACGGTGTCGATGTCGGCCTCCACCCGCGCGATCTCCGCGCGGGCGTCTTCGAGCTCGCCGTTCACCCCGCCGAACTCCTGACGCGCGGCCACCGAGTCCCGTTGCAGCTCGGCCAGGCGCACCTCCTGCGGCAGGGTGCGCAGGGTGTGCTGCAACTGCGCGATGCGGTTGTCGGCGGCTTGGAGGTCGAGCAGCTTGCGCTGCTCGAGGGCGGGAGCCTTCATGTGGATCCTTCTTCAGGTCTTCGTGTGTGGAGTTCTCGGGTGGTGCGGTGGTGCGGCGGTCAGGCCGCACGGGTGATGGGCGGGGTCACTGGGTGACGACGAAGTCCCAGGGGTCGGTGCGCAGGTCGCTCACCACGAATTCGACCTCGGGCAGGGCGTCGGCGAGCTGCCGGGCGGCCGTCTCGAGCCAGAGCCATTCGCTCGCCCAGTGCGAGACGTCGATGAGCGCGGGGCCGGTGGCGAGCAGCGACTGCTCCCGCGACTCCGATGCGGGGTGGTGCCGCAGGTCGGAGGTGATGTAGACATCGGATGCCCGCACCGCCGCCTCGCCGAGCAGCGAGTCGCCCGCTCCCCCGCAGAGCGCGATGCGCGACACGGGCTGCTCGAAGTCGCCGCCCACGCGCACGCCGGTGGCGGTGGCGGGGAGCATCTCGCCGAGCGCCAGCGCGAGGGCGCCCAGGGAGACGGGTTCGGGCAGGCGGCCGACCCGGCCGAGACCGGTTCCCGGCCGCGCGCCGGGCACGATGGGCTGTTGATCGATGAGGCCCAGTCCGTCGGCGAGCACCGCCGAGGTGCCGTCGTCGACGATGTCGGCATTGGTGTGCGCGGCGATCAGCGAGCAGCGCGAGCGGATGAGCTTGGCCAGCAGTGCGCCCTTGTAGGTGTCTTCGGCCACCGTGGTGACGCCGCGCAGCAGCAGCGGGTGGTGCACGAGCAGAACGTCGGCGCCGATGCCCACGGCTTGCTCGACGGTGGTTGCGACGGCATCAACCGCGAGCAGCACCCGGTCGACGTCGTCGCCCGGCGACCCGCTGAGAAGACCGGGCGCATCCCACTGCTCGGCGAACTCGACCGGCCAGAGTCGTTCGACCGCGGCGTTGAATTCTCGGAGTGTAGTGCCCACCCGACAATCATACTCAGTGCCGTTGGCCCCAGCGCGGTCGGGCGCAGCGCGGTCGGGCGCGGCGCGGTCGGGCGCAGTGGGGTCGGGCGCAGTGGGGTCGGGCGCATGCGGTCGGGCGCAGGTGCGCGGGTCAGTCGGCGGGCAGGCCGACCAGCGCGGCGGTGCGCAGCCACAGCGCGTGCTGCAGGTCGACGTCGCGCGCTTGGCGGCCGACCCGGCCGTTGGGCTTCAGCCGGTCGAAGTACGCCCCGCTGGCGGCGGGAACCGGCGACTCGGCGGCGAGGGCGAGCAACGGCGCCGCCCCCACCTCGACCGTCGCCCCCCAGTGGCCGCCCGTCACCGCGGTGCCGAACCGGATGAGCCGCGAGTCGGCTCCGAAGCCCGACACGATGCTGCCCGGGTGCACCGAATAGGCCTCGACTCCCGTCGTGCTCACGCGACGCGCGAACTCGCGCACGAACATGATGACGGCGAGCTTCGCGGTTCCGTAGGCCTGCCAGCCGCCGCGCCACGGCCGTGCGGTGAAGTCGAGGTCGTCGAGGTCGAGGTGGCCGAACAGGTTCGCCACGCTGGAGGTGCACACCACGCGGGCGGTGCCGCCGGCCTGTGCAGAAGCCTCGAGCCGGGGCAGCAGCGTGCGGGTGAGCAGGTAGGGCGCGAGGTAGTTGCTCTGCAGGGTCGCGTCGTGGCCGTCGACCGTGATGGTGCGCTTGGACACGAGCCCGCCCGCGTTGTTGAGCAGCACGTCGATCGTGTCGTAATGGCCGAGCAGGGTCGCGCCGAGCTCGCGCACGTCGTCGAGGCGGGCGAAGTCGGCGACGAACGGCGTGCCGCCGATCTTCTCGGCCACCGCCTTCGTGCGCTCGGGGTTGCGCCCGACCACCGCCACGCGGTCGCCTCGCTCCGCCAGCTGCGCGGCGGCGACGGCGCCGATGCCCGAGCTCGCACCCGTGATCACGATCGTGCGTTCCGCCATGTGTCGAGACTAACCCCCGCGCGCCTCGATCCGGGAACAGGACGGTGCCATGATGGCGGTCAGACCGACCACGCGGCGGGCTGCACAGGAAGGACCACACGATGCATGCACCCGAGAACATCAGCGCGTACTCACGCCAGATCCTCGATCAGATCGAATACCACCCCACGACGCACAACATCGCGTGGAGCGACCTGGTCGACATGCTGAAAGAGGTCGCCGACGTCGAAGTCAGCCACGGCGGGGCGAAGGCCGTGGTGCGGCTGGGCGACCTCAAAGAGGAGTTCACCGAGACCGAGGGTGAGCCGGTGAACGAGAAGACGGTGCTCGCGCTGCGCCGCATGTTCAAAGAGGCCGGATTCATGTAGGCGGCGGCATCCGCTCTCGTGCGAGTCTCGACCGTGCGAGTCTCGACGCAGAGTCGACGCATCGCTATGACGCGTCCCCGACGATCCCACTTAGTCACCCCGATGATTGGAACCACGATGACCATGTCCACCGACCCCGACGACGACGACATCGAGATCGCGGGCTTCGCCGACGAGCCCGACCCCGCGGAGGCCATCGAGCTCGAGGGGCTGACCCCCGGGCGCGATGCCGAGACCGCCGAACCCGACGAGCCCAAGCTCGACTGAGCGCGCCCGCAACCCGCTCAGGCGAATGGGTCGGGCGTCAGCACGTACTTGGTCTCGAGGTATTCGTGGATGCCCTCCGAGCCGCCCTCGCGGCCGAGGCCCGACTGCTTGACGCCGCCGAACGGCGCGGCGGCGTTGGAGACGACGCCGGTGTTGAGGCCCATCATGCCGGTGTCGAGTGAGTCGATCAGCCGCTGGCCCCGCGCGAGGTCTTGCGTGAACACATAGCCCACGAGGCCGTACTCGGTGTCGTTGGCCTTCGCCACGGCGTCGGCCTCGTCGGTGAAGGTCGTGATCGACAGCACCGGCCCGAAGATCTCCTCGCGCAGGATGTCGCTGCCGGCCTGCACGTCGGCGAGCACCGTGGGCTCGAAGAACGAGCCGGCTCCGGCGATGGGTGAGCCGCCGGTGAGCAGGGTCGCGCCCCGGTCGACCGCGTCGGAGACGAGCGACCCGACCTTGGCCACGGCCTTGTCGTCGATCAGCGGCCCGATGGTGACGCCCTCTTCGGTGCCGCGACCGATCCGGAACGTCTTCACCCGCTCGGCGAGACGGCGGCCGAACTCGTCGGCCACCGATTCGTGCACGATGAAGCGGTTGGCGGCGGTGCAGGCCTGACCGATGTTGCGGAACTTCGCCAGCAGCGCGCCCTCCACCGCCTGGTCGAGGTCGGCGTCGTCGAACACCACGAAGGGGGCGTTGCCGCCGAGTTCCATCGAGGTCTTCAGCACGTTGTCAGCCGCCTGCTTCAGCAACTGCACGCCCACCGGGGTCGAGCCGGTGAAGCTGAGCTTGCGCAGCCGGGGGTCGGCGATGATGGCGCTCGAGACCGGACGGGTCGACGTCGTGGTGATCACGTTGACGACCCCAGCCGGCAGGCCCGCCTCTTCGAGCAATGCGACCAGGAAGAGCGTCGTGAGCGGCGTCAACGCGGCCGGCTTGATCACCGACGTGCACCCGGCGGCGATCGCGGGCGCGAGCTTGCGTGTGGCCATCGCGAGCGGGAAGTTCCACGGGGTGATGAGAAAGGTCGGGCCGACCGGGCGCTGGGTCACGATCATCCGGCCGGTGCCCTCGGGGTTGGTGCCGTAGCGCCCCGAGATGCGCACCGCCTCCTCGCTGAACCAGCGTAGGAACTCTCCGCCGTAGGCGACCTCCCCGCGGGCCTCACCGAGGGGCTTGCCCATCTCGAGGGTCATGAGCAGCGCGGCGTCCTCCTTGCGCTGCTGCAAGAGGTCGAACGCTCCGCGCAAGACCTCGCCCCGCACGCGAGGCGCGGTCGCCGCCCAGCTCTCCTGTGCCGCGACGGCGGCGTCGAGCGCCTTTGCGCCGTCGTCGACACCGGCATCGGCGATCGAGGCGATCACCTCGCCCGTGGCCGGGTCGATCACGTCGAGGGTGCGCCCGGATGACGCATCCACCCACGAGCCCCCGATGAACAGTTTCGTCGGAACCCCGTCGAGCAGCGTCCGCTCCGCGGTCGCCAGGCTCACAGCGACGATCCGAGCTTGAATCCCTGGTCGACGTCGTCTTTGCGGGTGTAGGAGAAGCCGTCGGCGCCGACGGTCACCGCCATCTCGCTCGGGTCGTCGCGCTTCTGCACGGGCTGCGGGTTGCCGTCGAGGTCGAGCACGAGGGATGCCTCGGTGTACCAGCTCGGCACCACCGGGTTGCCCCACCAATCGCGGCGCTGGTTGTCGTGCACGTCCCAGGTGACCACCGGGTTGTCGGGGTCACCGGTGTAGTAGTCCTGGGTGTAGATCTCGACCCGGTGGCCGTCGGGGTCGAGGATGTAGAGGTAGAACGCGTTCGAGACGCCGTGGCGGCCGGGGCCGCGCTCGATCACGTCGCTCATGCGCAGAGCGCCGAGCTTGTCGCAGATGTAGAGGATGTTGTGCTTCTCGTGCGTCGCGAACGCGATGTGGTGCATCCGCGGGCCGTCCCCTCCCGTCAGGGCGGTGTCGTGCACGGTGTCCTTGCGGCGCAGCCAGGCCGCGTAGGTGACCCCGTCGGAGTCCTGGATGTCTTCGGTGACCCGGAATCCGAGGTCTTCGAGATACTTCCGCCCGCGCGGCACGTCGGGGGTGACTTGGTTGAAGTGGTCGAGGCGCACCAGGGCACCCGGCCCGTAGAGGTCGTAGCGCCAGGCGAGGCGCTCGACGTGGTCGACCTGGTAGAAGAACTCGTAGGGGAAGCCGAGCGGATCGGTGACGCGCACCGCGTCGCCGACGCCCTTCACGAACCCGTCCGGGCGACGCTCGGTGCGGCATCCGAGTTCCTGGTAGTACGCCTCGGCGAGGTCGACGTCTTCGGGGGTGCGCACGCGGAAGGCGAACGCCGCGACGGCCGCGACCGGACCCTGGCGCAGCACCAGGTTGTGGTGGATGAACTCCTCGAACGTGCGCAGATAGATCGCGTTCTCGTCTTCCTCGGTCACCACCAGGCCGAGCACGTCGACGTAGAACGCGCGGGAACGGGCGAGATCGGTGACCACGATCTCCATGTAGGCGCAGCGCAGGATGTCGGGCGGGGTGGCCGTGGGAGTCAGGATGTCATTCGTCATCGAACGTGTCTTTCTCGTCTGCCGAGTGGTCACTTTCGGCGGTAAAACGCGGGATTTGGCGCCGAAAGTGACCACTCGGGGAAGGGGATGGGAGGGGAGGGGGTGGGGGCTAGGAGGCGGGGGTCTCGTGGGCGCCGAAGCGGGCGGTGTGCACGGGGCCGAGGGTGATGTGCACGGCCTGCTGGTCACTGTAGAAGTCGAGCGAGCGGTAGCCGCCCTCGTGGCCGAGACCGGAGGCCTTCACGCCGCCGAAGGGGGTGCGCAGGTCGCGCACGTTGTGCGAGTTGAGCCAGACCATGCCCGACTCGACCGCCTGTGCGAAGGTGTGGGCCCGCTCGAGGTTCGAGGTCCAGATGTAGGCGGCGAGGCCGTACTTCACGCCGTTCGCGAGTTCGAGCGCCTCATCCTCGGTGTCGAAGGGGGTGATCGCCACGACCGGGCCGAAGATCTCCTCCTGGAAGATGCGGGCGTCGGGCTTCACATCGACGAACACCGTCGGCTGCACGTAGTTGCCGGTCGGCAGGTGCTCGGGGCGGCCGCCACCGGCCACAAGCCGGCCCTCGCTCGTGCCGATCTCGACGTAGCTCATCACTTTGGCGAAATGCTCGGGGTGCACGAGCGCACCCACCTCGGTCTTCGGGTCGTGCGGGTCGCCCACCACGATGTTCTTGGCGCGGGCGGCGAAGCGCTCGACGAACTCGTCGTACACGGGGCGCTCGACCAGGATGCGCGACCCGGCCGTGCACCGCTCGCCGTTCAGCGAGAAGACGCCGAAGAGGGTCGAGTCGAGGGCGGCATCGAGGTCGGCGTCGGCGAAGATCACGGCGGGCGACTTGCCGCCGAGCTCCATCGACATGCCCTTGAGCGTCGGCGCGCAGTTGGCGAAGATCAGCCGGCCGGTCGAACTCTCGCCGGTGAACGAGATGAGCTGAACATCCGGATGCTTCACGAGCGCGTCGCCCGCTTCCTCACCCAGGCCGTTCACCAGGTTGAACACGCCGTCGGGCACCCCCGCCTCACGGAAGATGTCGGCCCAGAGACTGGCGGACAGCGGGGTGAACTCGGCCGGTTTCAGCACCACGGTGCAGCCGGAGGCCAGCGCGGGAGCGAGCTTCCAGCTCTCGAGCATGAACGGCGTGTTCCACGGGGTGATGAGGCCGGCGACGCCCTTGGGCTTGCGGTTGACGTAGTTCAGCTGGCGGCCGGGCACCTTGTAGGTGTCGTCGCTCTGCGCCACGATCAGGTCGGCGAAGAATCGGAAGTTCTCGGCCGCGCGCTGCGCCTGGCCGAGGGCCTGCGTGATCGGCAGACCGGAGTCGAACGACTCCAGCTCGGCGAGGCGGGCGTCGCGCGACTCCACGATGTCGGCGATCGTGTTCAGGATGCGAGACCGTGCGCGGGGCAGCATCCGGGGCCACGGGCCGTCGTCGAAGGCCTTGCGGGCGGCGGCGACCGCGCGGTCGATGTCGGCCTTCTGGCCGGCCGCGGCGGTGACGTAGTTCTCGTTCGACACGGGGTCGAGCACGTCGAACGTCTCGCCGCCGACGCTGTCGACGAACTCGCCGGCGATGAAGTGCTGGATGCGCTCGGGCAGTCCGTCGGGGATGTGCTGAACGGGGGTGGCGGCCGGGGCCGTCGTCGTCTGGGTGGTCATGATCATCGTCCTTGATTCGCTTGGTGGGACAGCAGGGCGTCGAGGGTGCCGGTGCGGTGGGCCCGCGCCGCGAGTTCGATCTCGAGCGGTTCGGCTCCGCTCTCGATCAGCCGTAGCAGGTTCTCGTGCTCGGCCACCGACTCGCGGGCGCGGCCGGGCACGAAACTGAAGGTGGAGTCGCGCAGCAGGGCGAGACGCTTCCAGCCGCGGTGCACCAGGTCGAGGATGTGCGGGTTCGGGCAGTGCTCGAAGATCACCGCGTGGAACTCCAGGTTGAGTTCCGTGAAGCGGTGGGGCTCGAAGTCGTCGAGGGTGGCGATCATCGCCGCGTTCACCGCGCGGGCGTCGGCGATGTCGCTCGCGGAGACGAACGGCGCCGAGAGCGCCGTGGCCGCCCCCTCGACCAGACTGAGCGTCTCCATCGTGTAGAAGTACTCGCGCTCGTCGACCATCGCCACCTGCGCCCCGACGTTGCGTTCGAACGTCACCGCGCCCTCGGCCTCGAGCCGGCGCACGGCCTCGCGCACCGGCACCACGCTGACGTCGAGCTGCTTCGCGATCTGGCCGAGCACCAGGCGGAAGCCCGGTGAGAAGCTCCCGTTCTCGATGCGCTCCTTGATGAACGAATACGCCCGCTCGGATTTGCTCAGGTTCACCAGGTCTCCCGTTCCGGCTCCGGCCTCACTGGCCATCGGTCGCACCTTCCGTCTCGTAACGGGCCTTCCAGGCCGCGTTCATCGGATAGAGCCCATCGACCGGCTCGCCCTCGGCCACCCGTGCCGCGATGAACTCCTCCTCGCGCTCCTGCGCGATCGCCGCCTCGACGACCTCGTCGACCAGGTGCGGCGGAATCACCAGCACGCCGTCGTCGTCGCCGACGATCACGTCGCCGGGCTGGACGGCGGCGCCGCCGCAGGCGATCGTGACGTCGACGTCCCACGGCACGTGCCGGCGCCCGAGCACGGCGGGATGACCGCCCTGGGAATAGGCCGGCAGACCGAGGGCGGTCACGGCCGCGATGTCACGGATGCCGCCGTCGGTCACGATCCCCGCGGCCCCGCGCACCTTCGCCCGCAGCGCCAGGATGTCGCCGACCGTGCCGGTCGACGCCTCTCCCCGCGCGTCGATGACGAGCACATCGCCCGAGTTCAGACCGTCGAACGCCCGCTTCTGCGCGTTGAACCCTCCCCCGTGCGAGGCGAACAGATCCGGCCGGGCCGGGATGAAACGCAGGGTGCGAGCGCGCCCGATCAGGCGCACGCCCGGCAGGATGGGCCGAACGCCGTCGATGCTCGTGTCGTCGAAGCCGCGCTTGCGCAACTGCGAACTGAGCGTCGCCGTGGCGACCGACGCGAGCTTCGCCCGGCGTTCGTCGGTGAGCTGCCAGGCCGGCGCGAGGCCCGCCGCCTCGGCGCTCCCCCACGCCTCGGCGCGCTGCTGGTCGTCGACCACCGGTGCTGCGCCGAACGCACCCGGCACCGACGTTCCGTCGACCACGCGGGTGATCAGGCGTCCGGTGCTGGGTGAGCCCGCGGCATCCGGAGCGTCGACCTCGACCTCGACGGTCTGACCCGGCCCGACCACGCTCGAGCCCGCGGGCGTGCCGGTGAGGATGACGTCGCCCGGCTCGAGCGTGATGAGCTGCGACAGATCGGCCACGAGCTGGTCGAACGGGAACACCAGGGTCGCCGTGGAGTCGTCTTGAACGACCACGCCGTCGACCCAGGTGCGGATGCGCAGACCGGCGGGATCGATCGATCGGGCGTCGATCACCACGGAGCCGAGGGGCGTGAACCCGTCCCCTCCCTTGGAGCGGAGGTTCGACCCCTTGTCGGCGAGGCGCAGGTCGTAGACCCCGAAGTCGTTCGCGGCCGTGACGCCCCGCACGTGCGACCAGGCGGACGCCCGGTCGACGCCGCGGGCCGCGCGCCCGATGACGAGCGCGATCTCGCCCTCGAAGGCGAGCAGCTCGGTGCCCACCGGGCGCTCGATCTCACCGCTGCCGCTGACCGAGGTGGAGGGCTTGAGGAAATAGGAGGGCTGAGCCGGGGTGCGCCCACGCTGCGCGATGCGGCTCGGATAATTGAGGTGCAGCGCGATCACCTTGCCGGGACGGTCGGCTCCGGCCGGGTCGTAGTGCGATAGCGTCTCCGACGACACTTCTTCGTACGTCATGACCACATCGTATACGATAAGATCGATGATGCAACCCGAGGAGAGACGAGGACGTCATGCTCGATGAGGACACGATCGCGAGGATCGCCGACGAATTGGTCGACGCGGCGCGCAGCCGCACCCCGGTTCCCCGCCTGACCGCTCGCTACCCCGATATGACCGTCGACGACTCCTATGCCGTGCAGTCGCTCTGGCGCTCGCGCAACGAGGCGGCCGGGCGCACGCTCGTCGGCCACAAGATCGGCCTCACCTCGAAGGCGATGCAGGCGGCGACCGGCATCACCGAGCCCGACTACGGAGTCATCTTCGATGACATGGTGCTCGAGACCGGGAGTGTGCTCGACTGGGGCGTCTACACGCACCCGCGCGTCGAGGTGGAACTGGCGTTCCGGCTGAAGAGCGACCTGCGCGGGCCGGGCGTCACGACGCTCGATGTGCTCGCCGCGACCGATTACGTGGTGCCGGCCCTCGAGGTGCTCGATTCGCGCATCGAGATGGAGGGTCGCACGATCGTCGACACGATCAGCGACAACGCCGCGATGGGCGTGATGGTCGTCGGCGGGCGCGCGGTGCATCCCGACGACATCGACCTGCGCTGGGCCGGAGCGATGCTCTACCGCAACGAAGGCATCGAGGAGACGGGCCTGGCGGGCGGGGTGCTGAACAACCCGGCATCCGGTGTCGCCTGGCTGGCGAACAAGCTCGCGGCCCACGACGACGGATTGCGGGCCGGCGAGCTCATCCTCTCCGGGTCGTTCACGAGACCGATGTGGGTCTTCGCGGGAGATTCGGTGTTCGCCGACTACGGGCCCCTGGGAGTGGTGACATGCCGCTTCGCCTGAGCCCTGATGACGGATTCGCCGCCTCGCTGGCGGCGCAGAACCGGCCCCTGGCCGGCATGTGGGTCTGTAGCGGCAGCCCGCTGATCGCGGAGCTCTGCGCCGGGTCGGGGCTCGACTGGCTGCTGATCGACGCCGAGCACAGCCCGAACGGCCTCGAGTCGCTGCTCGCGCAGTTGCAGGCGGTGCACGGCTACCCGGTGCTGCCGGTGCTGCGTCCGCCGGTGCTCGACCCGGTGCTGATCAAGCAGTATCTCGATCTCGGGGCGCAGACCCTGCTCATTCCGATGGTCGACACGGCCGAACTCGCCGAACTGGCGGTGCGGAGCGTGCACTACCCACCCCGCGGCATCCGCGGCGTCGGCTCGGCGCTCGCGCGGGCCTCGCGGTGGAACCGTGTCGACGGCTACCTCGACACGGCCGCCCAGCGCATCTCGGTGATCGTGCAGATCGAGTCGGCGGAGGGGGTCTCGAACATCGACGACATCGTCGCCGTCGACGGCCTGGCGGGCATCTTCCTCGGGCCCTCCGACCTCGCCGCCTCGATGGGCCTGCTCGGGCAGCAGGAGCATCCCGACGTCATCGCCGCGGTCGAGCACTGCATCACGGTCGCGCGGGAGCACGGCGTTCCGGCGGGCGTGAATGCCTTCGCCGAGCCGATCGCCCGGCGCTACCTCGACGCCGGCGCCTCGTTCGTGCTCGTCGGGGCCGACGTCGCGCTGCTCGCGCGCGCCTCGGAGGCGCTCGCGCTGCGTTACGTGCCGGCCACCGACGAGGGCACTGACGAGAGCACCGGCCAGAGCACCGGCCAGTGGACCGACGAGGGCACCGACCCCGCCTCCGGCACCCGCAGCAGCTACTGAACCGCGCTCGTTCAGCGCGTAGACTCGGAGCGTCCGGTCGGTGACGCCGACCTGTGCTCGAAAAATGGGCACGAAGCGGAGGCGACCGCCCTGCGAGACACATACGGCATCCTCCCGTCACTGTCTCGAAAGGCTCCCCCATGCCCACCGTCTCGGCGCACGTCGCGCACACCCTCGCCCGCTCGGTCGATCACGTCTTCGGGGTGATGGGCAACGGCAACGCCTACTTCCTCGACGCGCTCGAGCGCGAGACGCCGGTGGGCTACACCGCCGTTCGCCACGAGGCCGGCGCGGTCGTGGCCGCCGACGCCTACCACCGGGCGAGCGGCCGGCTCGCCGCCGGCACCGCGACCTACGGCGCCGGGTTCACCAACACCCTCACGGCGCTCGCCGAGGCCGTGCAGGCGCAGGTGCCCCTCGTGCTCGTGGTCGGCGACGAGCCCACCTCCGGTCCTCGTTCGTGGGACGTCGACCAGATCGCCCTCGCCTCGGCGGTCGGTGCCCGCACCTACACGGTGGGGCGAACGGATGCCGCCGCCACCACGGTGATCGCCGTCGAGCACGCCCTGACCTACCGCGTGCCGACCGTGCTCGCCATCCCCTACGACGTGGCCACCGTCGAAGCGGGCCCGGTGCCGAGCACCACGGCGCCCAGGCTGCCCGAGCCGCTCGCCCCCGTCGGCGCGTTCGCCGAGGGTTCTCTGCGTGAGCTCGCCGCGGCGCTCGCCGGCGCCGAGCGCCCGTTGCTGCTCGCCGGGCGCGGGGCCTGGGTGGCCGGAGCCGGCCCCGCTCTCGGCGCCCTGGCCGACGCCACCGGCGCGCTCACCGCGTCGACCGCACTCGGCCGCGGGGTCTTTCCCGACACCGCTCATGATCTCGGGGTGACCGGGGGCTTCGGCGCCGACCGGGCGATGGAGCTGATCGCCCAGGCCGACGTGGCCGTCGTGTTCGGCGCGTCGCTCAACCAGTTCACCATGCGCTTCGGCGCGCTCTTCTCGCCCGGCACGCGGGTGTTCCAGGTCGATGTCGCGCCCACGGCCACCCACGCCCACGTCGGCGGCTACATCCGGGGCGACGCGGCGGTGGTGGCGGGCGCCCTGGTGACCGCGCTCGAGGCGGCAGGGTCGACGCCGAGCGGATGGCGCGACACGGTCGATCTGGCCGGCGTCGACCACCGGCATCCGGGCGAAGCCCTCGCCCCCGACGGCCGGCTCGACCCGCGATCGGCGGCGCGGCGCATCGGCAAGCTGCTGCCGGCCGACCGGGTCGTCGTCTCTGACGGCGGCCACTTCATCGGCTGGGCCAACATGTACTGGCCGGTGGCGGCGCCCGACCGGATGCTCATGGTCGGCACCGCCTACCAGTCGATCGGTCTCGGGTTCGCCAGCGTGCCCGGCGCCGCCATCGCGAAGCCCGAGTCGACCGTCGTGCTGACGACCGGAGACGGCGGCGGACTGATGGCCCTGGCCGACCTCGAGACCGCCGTGCGGGTGGCCGGCGGACGCGGTCTCGCCGTGGTCTGGAACGACGCCGCTTACGGCGCCGAGGTGAACCTCTACGGTCTGAAGGGACTCGCCGACGGGCCGATGCGCATTCCCGAGGTCGACTTCGCCGCGCTGGCGGCGGCGGTGGGCGCCCTCGGCATCGTGGTGCGCACCCTCGACGACCTCGACGCGCTCGCCACCTGGGCGGCACGTCCCGCTGCCGATCGCCCGTTCCTGTTGCTCGACCTCCGCATCTCGGCCGATGTGCTCTCGCCGCACCAGGAGGAGATCATCCGCGTCAACTCCTGACGGGCACCCGATCGTCGCGGTCACGACCGGACGGGAATCTCCGCGGTCACGACCGGGCGGGGATCTGCGCGGTCACGACCGGGCGGGCTCGAGCAGCGCGCCGGCGAAGAAGCGGGCCAGTTCGTCGGTCGCGGTGAACGGCAGCACATGCGCGACGTACTGGTCGGGGCGCACCACCACGACGCATCCGGAGTCGCGGTCGACGCCTCGGAGGTCGAACACGTCGTCTCCGGGCGCCGCGGCGTAGACCTTCTCGTAGTCGATCAGGCCGAACGGGCCCGTGCGGGGCAGGAAGATCGGCGGCACGGCCGTGATGTCGACATCGACGTGCGCCTGGGGGTACACGACCTTCACGTCGAAGAGCGCGTCGAGGTCGGAGCCAGCGGGAGTGAAGGTGACGACCGGCGACTGGGGTGAGGTCGCGAGCCAGTCGGCCCAGTGCTCGAACACCGGGTCGCCATCCGCCGTGCCGGCGCCGGCGCCGGGGAACGCATAGAGCCGCCAGCGGCCGTCGGCCCGGTGGTGGTGGCCGAGCTGCACCGGATTGGCGTCGGCCACCCGCACGACGGGCGCCGACTTGAAGCGCTTGCCGATCGGAAAGCCGGTCGCCCTCCGCTGGTGCGTCGCCTCACCGATGAGCATCGACGGCGGGTACTCGGTCATGAAACCCGCCGGGAATTCGGCGGTGCGCACATAGAACTCGCCGAGCTCTTTCGGGTTCTCGAACTCCTCGGGCTTCTTCGCCATGAGCGTCGACCATTCGCGGTCGAAGTCGATCAGGTTCTTCGCGATCACCTGGCGTTCGGCGGAGTAGGTGTCGAGCAGGCGCTCGGGCGCCCGCCCGGTGAGCACGTGGGCGAGCTTCCAGCCGAGGTTGAATCCGTCCTGCATCGAGACGTTCATGCCCTGGCCGGCCTTGGCGCTGTGGGTGTGGCAGGCGTCGCCGGTGATGAACACGCGCGGCGACCGGCCGGGCTCGCCCGCGGGAACGTCGTCGAACTTGTCGGTGAGGCGGTGGCCGACCTCGTAGACGCTGTACCACGCGACATCCTTCACGTCGAGCGTGTAGGGGTGCAGGATGTCGTTCGCCTTCGCGATCGCCGTCTCGACCGTGGTGTGGCGCACGGCGCCGTTGTCGCCCGGCGCCACCTCGCCGAGATCGACGTACATGCGGAACAGATGGCCGCCCTCGCGCGGGATGTGCAGGATGCTGCCCGCCTGCGACTGGATGGCGCACTTGGTGCGGATGTCGGGGAAGTCGGTGACGGCGAGCGTGTCCATCACGGCCCAGGCGTGGGCCGCGGAGGCGCCGACGAGAGTGCGGCCGATCGACTCGCGCACGCCGCTGCGGGCGCCGTCGCAGCCCACGACGTATTTGGCGTGCACCCGCCGCTCCCGTCCTTCGTGGGGGCCCGTTGTCTCGCGCAGGGTGACCTCGACGGGGTGGTCGCCGTCTGGTGCGATCTCAAGCGCGACGAATTCGAGCCCGTAGTCGGGCACCAGGCGCGAGGGTGACGCGCGCATCACCTCGGCGAAGTAGTCGAGCACCCGGGCCTGGTTGACGATGAGGTGGGGGAACTCGCTCACTCCGGTGGCGTCGTCGACCGCTCGGTCGGTGCGCACGATCTTCGACGGGTCGGCGGCATCCGGGCCCCAGAAGCACATCTCGGTGATGCGATAGGCCTCGTCGATGATGCGGCCCGCGAACCCGAACGCCTGGAACGTCTCGACGCTGCGGGCCTGGATGCCGTCGGCCTGCCCGATGGCGAGCCGGCCGGGGCGGCGCTCGACGAGGCGGGTGGTGATGTCGGGGAACTGCGACAGCTGCGCGGCGAGGATCATTCCCGCCGGACCGGCGCCGACGATGAGCACGTCGACCTCGTCGGGCAGCTCCTCGGGTCGGTCGAGGCCGGTGCCGGAGGCGGGGCTCACCCGTGGGTCGCCCGAGACGTAGCCGTGGTGGTGGAACTGCATGGGCTTTCCTCACGTGTCGTCATTGACGGAATGTGTTCGTTTATCGAACACTGTGTTCTACTATGGGTTCGATGCTAACCCGACCCGGTTCCGATCTGCAACGGAGTGACTCATGACGACGAGCCCGAGCCCGAGCCCGATCGATGCTTCCGCGGCATCCGGACCGGCCTCCCAGACGCTGAGCCGCGGCATCCGGGTGCTGGAGCAGCTCGCCGACGCCCGGCGGGCCCTCACCATCGACGAGATCGCCGCGCGCCTCTCGGTGCACCGGTCGGTGGCGTACCGGCTGATCCGCACCCTCGAGGCGCACGGCCTCGTCGAGCGGGATGCCGCCGGGCGCCTGGTGCTCGGGGCGCGGCTCGCGGCGCTCGCCGCCGGGGTCGCGCGCGACCTGCACGCCGAGGCCCTGCCCGAACTCACGGCGGCCGCGAACGATCTCGGCATGACCTGCTTCCTCGTGGTGCTCGACCACGAGGAGTGCGTGACGCTCGCGAGCGTCGAGCCGCGGCATGCCGTGGCGGCCGTGGCGCAGAGGCCGGGCACGCGGCATCCGGTGACCGTGGGGGCGCCCGGCAAGGCGATCCTGACCCAGGTGCCGGCCGGTGCGTGGCCTCCAGATGCCGGCACAGGGCTCGCGGGCGAGGTGCACGAGGCCGCGGTGCGGGGCTGGGCCGAGAGTCAGAACGAGGTCATCCCGAGCCTGCACGCGGTCGCCGTGCCGCTCGTGCTGCGCGGCCGCGCCCCCGCAGCGCTCGCGGCCGTCTACCTGCCGACGGGCACTGAGGCGGCGTCGGTGGCCGAACGGCTGGCGCGGTCGGCGACGGCCATTCGCGACGCGCTCGGCGGATGAGGGCCGAGCGCGTCGCCGTGGCGCCGGCTCAGGCGCGCGAGGCCCCGTAGATGGGGCTCTTCTCCTGCTCGGCCTCGTGGTCGGGCCCGAGCGGGATGCCGCTGCGGTCACGCAGCAGCAGGGTGGCGACGAGCCCGACCAGGGTCATGCCGGCGAGATAGAGCGTGACCGACACCGTGGTGCCGGTCGCCTGCACGAGGGCGGTGGCGATGGTGGGTGCGAACGCGCCGCCCAGGATGGCGCCGAGGGCGTAGGAGATCGAGACCCCCGAGAACCGGATCGACGCGGGGAAGAGCTCGGAGTAGAGCGCCGCCTGGGGGCCGTAGGTGAAGCCGAGCCCGATGGTGAGGATCGCGACGCCGCCGAACAGGCCCCAGATGCTGCCGGTGTTGACGAGCGGGAAGAGCGCGACGACACCGATGAGCTGCAGCACCCAGCCGGTGATGTAGGTGGTGCGGCGCCCGATGCGGTCGGAGATCCAGCCCGCGAAGAAGGTCGACAGCAACCAGGTGACGGCGCTGCCCGCCACCGCCCAGAGCACGGGCCCGCGCTCGAGGCCGATGGGCCCGTCAGGGTTGGTGGCGTAGTTCTGGATGTAGCCGCCCGTGGTCATGTAGCCGACGGCGTTGTTGCCGGCGAACACCAGCGCCGCGATGATCACCAGCAGCAGGTGCTTGCGGAACAGCTGCACGATCGGCATGCGCGCCTTCTCTTTGCGTGCCGCGAGTTCGGCGAACACGGGGCTCTCCTCGACGGTGCGACGCACCCAGTAGCCGATCAGGATGAGCACGATGCTGAGCAGGAACGGAACCCGCCAGCCCCACACCAGGAAGGCGTCACCCGGTGCGATGACCGCCATGAGGGCCATGACGCCCGACGCGAGCAGCAATCCGAGCGGAACGCCGAGCTGCGGCGAGGCGCCGAACAGTCCGCGCTTCTTGGTGGGCGCATGCTCGACGGCCATCAGCACGGCGCCGCCCCATTCGCCGCCGGCCGAGATGCCCTGCACGATGCGCAGGAAGATCAGCAGCATCGGTGCGGCGACGCCGATCTGGGCGAAGGTCGGCAGCAGGCCGATCAAGGCGGTCGCGGCACCCATCAGGATGAGCGTGAAGACGAGCACCACCCGTCGCCCGTACTTGTCACCGAAATGCCCGGCGAGGAAGGCGCCCAGAGGTCGGAACAAGAAGCTCACCCCCACCGTGGCGAACGAGAGCAGGATGGCGGCCTGCTCCCCCGCGGGCTGGAAGAACAGCTGGCCGAACACCAGCGCGGCCGCCGAGGCGTAGATGAAGAAGTCGTACCACTCCACGGTCGTGCCGATGACGGTGGCGAACACCACCCGCCGGCGGTCGCCGACGCTCGCGATCGAGCCCGTAGGGGTGAACCCGGTTGAAGTCATGTGTCGTACTCCTTCGTACAGTGACGTCGATGTCGGTCGTGCCTCCCGTTCGAGAGTCACGACCCTGACGATAATATACGATTTCGAGTACGACACAACCCAGGGGGTCTTGTGACCGTCGTGCAGCGCTGGGAGACTCGAACCACCCCACCGGAGCGACGGCGCTCCGGGCCTGGCGGGAGGAGCAACGATGTCGCTTGTGCGTCGCAGGATCACCATCATCGCCACGGTCGCGGCCGTGGTCGGACTGGTTCTCTCACCCACACTGTCGGCGTCGGCGGCCGACGACGTCCCGAACGCCGACGACCCGACTCGCGGGGTCGCGCACTCGGGTGTCGCACCGGGCCCCTCCTCCGAGCGCACGCCACCGGATGCATCCGCTCGCGCGCTCGTCACGCCGCCGCCGAACGACGCTCTGGCGAACGCCACCGACATCCCGACTCTCCCGTTCTCGACGACGAGCGCGCCCTACGACGGCGCGACGCTGCAACCCGGCGAGCCCACGCCGTGCCGCACGACCGACCCCGACGTCACGGAGTACCTGACCGATGCGGTCAGTTCGATCTGGTTCCGCTACACGTCTCCCGTGCGCCAGACCCTCACCTTCGACGGAGGCGTGAACAACCAGTACTCGATCGTGAACGCCTACCGCCTCGCGCCGATCGCCGATCTGCAGCGGATCAGCTGCGTCGAGACGGATTACCGCGACCTCAACTTCGTGCAGGCCGAACCCGGGGTGACCTACGTCTTCCAGGTCGGGGATGCCGGCTACGAGCCGTTGACTCCGGGCGACGTGGCGACGTTCCGGCTGAGCGGAAGCGCGCCGGTCGACGGCGTGACGCCCGAGTCGGCGCAGACCATCGCCTCGTTGCCCGCCACCGTGCAGGGGTCGAACATGAAGGTCGATTTCAACTGGTATGAGCCCTACATCGGCTGCGACTCCATCGATCACACCGCGATGGGCACGATCTGGTGGAAGTTCACGGCGACGACGACCGGCCCGATCGTGGCCGATCTGCGCGAGAGCTTCACGCCGGTCAGTTTCGTGGTGTGGGACTCGAACGGCTCGACTCCGCAGAACAGCCTCGCCTGTGCACCGGAGAACGCCGGAAACTCCGAGGCCCTGGCGACGTTCACGGCGCAGGCCGGCCAGACCTACTTCATCCAGGTGGGATCGTTCGGGTTCGACGCCGGCGACTTCCAGCTGACGCTCTCCTCTGCCGCACCACCGCCGACGGTCGACCGGGTGGGCGGTGCCGATCGGTTCGAGGTCGCTCTGAACATCTCGAAGGCGGCCTACCCCGCCACCGCCGACATCGTCTTCCTCGCCACCGGAGGCAACTACCCCGATGCGCTCTCGGCCGGGCCCGCCGCCGCTCATCTCGGCGGCCCCTTGCTGTTGACCGCGCCCGGCACGCTGCTCCCCGACGTGCTCGCCGAGATCAGACGGCTCGAGCCCGATCAGATCGTCGTCGTGGGCGGGCCGGACTCGATCTCCCCCGCCGTGTTCGACGAGGTGCAGGCCGTCAGCCCCAACACGGTGCGAATCGGCGGAAAGGACCGCTATGAGGCATCCCGCAACCTGGCGAAGTTCGCGTTCCGCGCATCCGGCGCCGAGACCTCCTACGTCGCCACCGGCACGAACTTCCCCGACGCGCTGAGTGCCGGGCCGGCCGCAGCAGTGGCCGACGGCCCCGTCATCCTGGTCAACGGCTCGGCCGCCACCGTCGACGACGCGACGAAGCTCGCCCTGGCAGATCTGGGCGTCGACGACGTCGTCATCGCCGGGGGCCCCAACTCCGTGAGCGTGGGCATCGAGAACGCGCTGAAGGGGTCGCTGTCGGTGGTCCGCGACGGCGGCACCGACCGTTTCGATGCGTCGGTGAACATCAATCTGCGCGCCTTCCCCGCCGCGACGCGGGCGTTCTTCGCGACCGGGCTGACCTTTCCCGACGCGCTCTCCGGTTCGGCCTGGGCGGGAGTGACGGCATCCCCGCTCTACGTCACACGAACGACCTGCGTGCCTAACGGCGTGCTGACCGCCATCGCCGCGCAGGGCGTCGACCACGTCACGGTGCTCGGCGGCACGTCGAGCCTCACGCCGGCCGTCGAGGCCCTGACGCCCTGCGGGACGTGACCAAGGCGCGCCCTGGGGCTGCGCGAGTGGGCCCTACCGGGCTCGAACCGATGACATCCACGGTGTAAATCATCCACTCATTCTTGGAAGCTCAAGTAGCTCGATCGCGGCTTTCACATCGCTACGCAACTCACTGAGCACTGTCATGCTCTCGACGACCCACTACTTGATTCGGTAGTTCTCATCCAGCCCGTCTTTGTTGGGCTTGGTGTGATAGTTAGCGATGTACTTCCATAAGTACTTCTGGAAAGTGAGGCCTCCCACCAATAGCAACAAGACAAGCACACCGGCGATGACCGTCATCAAAATCCCGTCGCCAGACATAAGCCTTACCTCCTTTTCAAGTATGAGCCATTACATGAGGTTCGCACGTTTTTCATAAGAGTCCTCCAATGAAGTTGATGGCGGTGTCTATTTGCGGGACTACACCGTTGAGTATGTCCATGACGTATTCGCCGTGTGTCTCGGTGACCATCGGGTGATCATTCGCCTCAGCGATCTGCATACTTCCGCGGAGAACTCTGGCTCCTCCTGTCACGAGGTTGTACGAGGCGATTGTCCCGGCGACAAATCCGAGTGGTATGCCAATTCCGGTCTCATCCGCCGCACCGCTAGCGGCCAGGGCTTCTGCGCTCTTGACCACTTTCGAGGAGCCATATGCCACGTTGACGATGCCGGACCAGTACTTGGGATTGGGCGCAGTGCCCTCAGTGTTCCACCATTCCATCAGCCACTCAGGTACCAGGTCTTCAGTGAGCAACTTGCTCACATCAATTCGAACGTCCCGAGATGTCTCACAGTTGTTACCATCCGTCACCTGAGATTGGCATTGTCCAAGTTTGGGAAGCGCCTTGGGTGCGACCTTAGGAGTGGTGACTCCGCACAATAGCGCGAAGCACTTGCTCTGGGAGTCCTCAGCGCGGCTCTTCCACGGCCCGTTTGTCGCACCAGCTTTGTTGCCGATAGTAGGTCCGTCGCCGGTCGATGGGGTGATGGGTGTGCCGGTGCTGACCGATCCGTGATTTTTGCCTGCCCCGCGGTCGCAACCGTTTCCAGCGCCGAGGGGACACAGGCCCGACGGGTCCGTCAGGGTGATGGGCGTGTTGGAGGCGTAGGCGTACCCGTTGTTCTGTTGCGGGTTGAAGGGCGACAGCACCGGATCGACCGACAGGAATTTGCCGATCGCCGAGTCGTAGGCACGTGCTCCGAGCTGCACCAGGCCGGACAGTGTTGATTTGGGTGCGTTGAGGAAGGTGTGGTTGCTTGACCAGGTGGGAGTTGCGCCGCGAGGGTTGCCGTAGGGGTCGGTGTATCTGCGGGTGATCGCGCCGGTGGACACCACGACTTGGAGGTCGGAGCTCCGATCGATGTCCGTAGTGATCCAGCGCAACATGCTGCCCGCTACGCCCGGCGTTGTGGTCCGTTCAGCGAACGGGACTCCGTCGGCGGTGTAGGTGCGAACAGCTGAGACGCCGGCTGTTCCGGGGCCGATGTGGAGGTCGGTGCCGTCAAGGAACAGTGTCGTCCCAGTTTTCGAGTCGGTCTGCATCAGCAGAGTGCCGGACGAGTCGTAGATGTTCGACTGAGTAGCGGTGCCGACCGTGACTGTGGCGAGTTTGCCGGTGGCGTCGTATGTGAGGCTCTGGCCGGGTCGGGACGTCATGTTGCCGCTCGCGTCATACCCGTAACCGTCGCTTGTGCCTGGTCCTGAGTGCGAGACCGACTGCACGGCGTGCGGTCGCGAGCTGGTGGCGGACGGGTAGGAGTAGGTGTCGGTGACAGAAGTTCCGGTGCCGGTGACGGCCTTCTTCACGATACTGGTCCGGTTTCCCGTTGCCGGGTCGACGGCATAGGTCGTCCAGTAGGGCGACGGCCCACCGATCGTTGTGCTCGTGGGGGTGGCAGCGCAGTTGTTGCTGGCCGGAGTCCATGCAGCCGTGAGGTCGCGAAGGTAGTCGTAGCTGTAGCACTGTGTGTCAGTCGCGATGCCGGAGGCGGTGGTGGACACGGATGTCACGTTGCCGGCGGCGTCGTGCTTGTACTGACGGTCGGCGACGATTGTGAACGTCGAGCCCGTCACGGTGGTCTCTTTGATGCTCCCGAACGCTCCGGTGGCCAGTTCGTGACCGTAACTGGAGAAGTCGGACGTGGCACCGACGCGATTGTATTGCGAGACCTGGCCGATACCGGTGTAGACGGTCTCGCTCAGCATTTGGACCGAGCCTCGCACGGAGTTGAGGCGCCCCGCTCCGGTGTAGGCGAAGCGCATGGTTTCGGCGGGAAGGCCGCCGGCGGCGGGGAGCATCGAGTACAGGAGGGACCCATCCTGGTTGTACGCGTGGGTGGTGGTGAAGGTCTGGCCACCAAAGGCAGGGGCGCTGGACGGGATGCTGACCGATGCTCCGGTGGGCCGGTATGCCGCGTCGTATCCGGTCGTTGCGCGCGTGTAGGCGGCCCCGTTGACGTAGCTGCTGGTGGAGGTGAGTTGTCCCTTCGCGAGTGTGTCGTAGGTCCAGGAGGCGAGCTTCGTTCCGCCGGTGCCGGTGCTGTCTTTGTACTGGCCGGTCTTCCGGTTCAGGGCGTCGTAGGTGTAGGCGAGGACGATTCCGCGGGCATCCTTGGTGGTGAGGATGTTGCCGGCGTTGTCGTAGGTCGTGGTCGACGTACCGGTGTCGGGGTCGGTTGCGCTGATCTGGTGACCGAGCACGTCAGAGCTCCATGACCACTGGTTGCCCGCGGGGTCGATCATCGAGGACATGTGACCTTGCACGTCATAGGCGTAAGTTGTCGTCTCTTTTCCGGTCGCTGCCGGGGAGGTTCCGAGGTACTGGATGAGCTTGGTCTGCTGGCCGAGCGAGTCCGTGAAAGTCGAGGTCGGTGTCCCGCCGGCCGGTGGGGTGGTGTCGGTGCGGTCGGCACCCTGATAGCTGTACGTGGTGCGCTGCTGCTCGACCGTGTACGACGAGAGGATGCTGGTAGCTGGGCGACCGGCGCCATCGAAGGTCGTGGTGACTTTCGACGGGATGTTGCCCTCCGACAGGGGCACGAACTGGGTTGCGGACGGGGTGACCGCGGTCGTCCAGTAAGGGTTGTTGGTCATCCACACGTGGCCGGCAGAGTCGTACCCGGTGTCGGTGATGACGGAGCCTCCGCCTTCGCCGAGGCCCTGGGTCTGGATCTGCTGCCCGAGACCGTCGTAGAGGGTGTAGTCGATCTTGGTTCCCGAATCGACCAGGGTCGTCGTCGCCACGGCCAGCGGTTTGGTCTGGGACACCGTGTACGCGTAGCCGATCGACGGGGTCGAGTTCGTGGCGACAGGCCGGTCAGGGAGCCACACCCCGGTTCGGCGACCGAGAGCGTCGTAGGTGGCTGTCGTGACCTTCCCGTTCTGATCGGTCGCAGAGGTCTCGGCGCCCCAGGCCGGGTTGAACGTGGTCGTGGTCGTCCATCCCG
The DNA here is from genome assembly GCF_024979295.1 of Herbiconiux daphne. GTDB lineage: Bacteria > Actinomycetota > Actinomycetes > Actinomycetales > Microbacteriaceae > Herbiconiux > Herbiconiux daphnes. The sequence goes on from NZ_JANLCJ010000003.1 coordinate 46,918, forward strand.
CTGTGTTGGTCACCGTCGAGCCGACCAGCGCACCGCCGCCGGCCGCCGCACCGGCTGCGGGCGTGTAGGCGGTCTTGGTGGTATGGCCGAGGATGTCGGTGGCGGTGGTCACTCGGCCCATGGCGTCGTAGCCGGCCGATGACGCGTCGATCCAGTGGGCGCTGTCAGCTGTAGTGCCGGTATAGGAGTCGACGGTTGTGATCTTCGTGACGTCACCCCTAGCAGCGGCGACTCCCCAATCGGCGCCGTCGTATTGCAGTCGCGTGCGCGAGATCGCCGCAGCCGGGTAAGGTCCGGCGTCATAGCTGGCGCAGTCCACACCCGCCTTACCGATTTCGCTGGGCAGACCGATGATCCAGGCAGTCGTGTTCGAGGGCGTGTAGGTCGTTCTCGTGCACATGGATCCGGCGTCTGACCTGTTCACGCTCTCGGTGAGGGGAAGCCCGGTGGTGCCGTCGAATGTTCGCGTAGTGCGGATCGTGCGGTTACCGCCCGTCGAAACAGGCTCAATCTTCACGACTTCCGCGTCACCGAGCATGTGGGCCGTGTACGTCCCATCGCTCGCCGTCGCGGACGAGGCCCAGGGCGTGGTCACGGTGGCGGAGAGGACGGCACCGCCGACACCGTTGAGGGTCTTCACTTCACGGGTTCGGCCGGCGAACCAGAGAGAGTCCGTCACTCCCCCGACGGCGGCGGATTTCGTTCCGCCGGCGGTGCTGGCTTGGTCACCGTCCATGCCTTGGAAGAAGGTGTAGGCGGTGGTCTGCTGCTTGCTCGGAACGTTGTGATCTCCAACGCGGACTTCCACCGCGGAGAAGCCGGCGAACACCGACCAGGTGCGCTTGTCATCCGGGGTGAGCGGCGATTTGTCGTATCGCCATGCGGGGGTGCCGGTGTAGACGTAGTCGGTTTCCTGGATGGCGTCGTTGCCGCCGCCCGTGACGGGGTTGAAGATCACGGATGTGACGACGTACTTGTGGAAGAGGTCCTTCTGCGCCGCGATCGGCGGCGTCACCTGGGGGCTCCACCATTGGGGGAAGCACAGCGCCGTGTTGGTGTTCGCGTTGGCGATGATGTTCGGAGCGTTCGTGTCGCTGCACGCTGCGGTCGGTGCGGAGTAATTGACCGAGATCGTCGCTCCGGTCGACAGGGTGATCGAGGAGATTCGCCATTTGTCCAGCGGCACCAAGCCGTCTTGTCCCCAGACGCGGTTCTGCATCGTGATGCCGTTGAACTTGGTGGGGGGTTCAGCGATGCTCGAGCCACCCGAATAGCCGGTGTGGACCACCTGGGTCAGCCACAGGGCGGGGTTGGTCGTGTCTCCCGGGGCGGGGAACGAGTGGCTCAACGCCCACACGTCGACCGTGCCGTACGCCCCACCGGAGAGCGTCTTTGTGGTGACGGTGTTCAGCATTCCGGTGGTCCAGAACGTGGGTGACACCAACGTCGGGCAAGTCGCACCCGTGCAGAGCTGGTCGAAGGGGATGTCCGGGTAGGCGGTCGGGTGTGCCGGCGCCACGGCGGCAGAGCTCAGTGCCTCGAAGGTGCAGTTCGCGTGGCTGGTGTCGTTGCAGCGACCGTAGGCGTCGTACCCGAAGATGACTTTGCCCGAGGCAGCGTTCGTGGCGTACACCTGGTCGCCGCGGAGGCCGTAGTCGATGTGCTCCAGCTGGCCACCTCGTGTGTACGACACGGCGGTGGACCCGTTGCGCGCGTACTTGTTGGTTTCCGAGCTGTAGTACAGGGCTTCGGCGTTGTTGTGGGTGTCGACGACGTAGTCGAGGTTCCACCGCCATCCCTGCATGCAGCTGGACGTTGCGAAGGTGCCTGTGTTGCAGGGCTCACCGGGGTCGTTGCCGAAGACCGGCACCGTCCAGGTCGAGTTCGTGGTCGTTTTAGCGGTCGTCCAGCCGGGTAGCTTGTTGAGGCCGAAGTAGTACTGGGTGCCGTCGGTTGTGGTGAGGCGCCAGCATTCCGTGTTGTAGGTGCCGTTGTCGGCGCATCCTTGACTGATGCCGATCAGGTGTTCGACGCGCGATCCGTCATCGTTCTGGAGCTTCCAGGTGCCGCTTCCGGCATCGCGGATCAGCTGCCCGGAGTGGCCGGCCAATGAGATCGTGGCGTTGTCGGTCTTCCAGCACAGGTCCCCCGACGTGGTGGTAGGACCGGATGCGCCGTTGTCGATCGCGCAGGACACGTAGCTGCGTTCGATGTACCCGCCACCGGTGACGTCCCAGCCCTCACCCACGGCCGTGGGCTGGTTGTTGGTGGCGCCGGTCTCGCCGTCGATGGATTGGGAGTCGTACTGCAGCGACACGGATGGTGTGGGTCCGGCGGCCGCGGGCGGCACGCGCATGGGCAGGGACCAGGAGAAGTCACCGGTCTGGGCCGACACGTCCCAGGTGCTTGACGGCTTCAACGAGGATGCCGAGAACGCACCGGAGCCGCTGGATGACTCGGCGCCGGTGAGGGGCATCAGCGTCATCGGCTTAGCGCCGACCTTGGGGGTCAGCACGGTCGACCCATCCGTCGGATCGATGGTGGACGCAACCGGCAGCGCGGACTCTACGAGCTTCGACGGTTCTGTGCCGGTCGGTACTTGTACCCAGCGGATACGGCTGGCGTAGTCCGCCCCGAACAGGCCTGCGGTGGCCTGTGCGGGAATGCGGACGGCGATGAGCGCGTCACTAGCATGCCCGTCTGCGCGAACCAACTGCACCGCGAGTGGCGCGGGCAATCCAGCGGCGCTGATCGCCTGAGCAGAGAGCACTTCTGCGGTCACCTTGGACACCGGCGGTGTCGCCCAGAGCGATTGGGCTTGCGGGTTCGAGGTGGCGGGGGCGACGGCGATACCGGAATCGCCTACAGGCTGCCAAGCACCGTTGAGGGTCGCGGCGGCTCCGCCCTGGGCGGTTCTCGTTCGTATGGCCGCTGCGGGCCCCTGAGTCAGTGTGACATCCTGGTGAGCTGCTGCGAGAGGAACGTTCGAGGGGGTGGGTGCGTCCCGTGCGGACGGCCCGTCGGTGGGTGCGGAGGCGTCGGCCGCAGCGGTGCCGTCGATCTGCGGGCCGCGGTCGGGTGGCGGTATGAGGGCCGGGTCGACGTTGACGGGCTCCTGATCGTCTGGGACGTCGGTAGCTGTGGCCTCGTCCTGGGTCCTTTGAGTGTCATCCTCGGTTGCTGGCGTATCTGGCGCCCTGCCGTCCGTGTCGTCAGTGGGGACGGGTGTTGAGGGACCGGTCGGGAACGGGGTGGGTGCTGGTTCCGCGTCGCCGGCGCGTGTGTCGTCTTCGCTTGATGGCGGGGCCGGCGCAGGCGTCGTGCTCGTGGGCGTCGGTTCGGTCCCCTCCCCGGCCCACGCTGACGTGGAGGGAAGGAGCGAGACCGCTAGGACGACGGTCATGGTGGCGGCGACCCCGCAGAGGGCGCGGCGGATGACGCGGAAGAATGACGAACGGTGCCTCACGGGTGCTCCCAGAGTTGTGCTGTGTTTGGAACGATGGATGGTGTGAAAGGCCGGGTTAGGGTTGCCCGAGGTACATGAGGTTGTCGAGCTGCGAGGAGTCGGCTACGCCGGGGAAGATGCTCGGGTAGAGGATGTTGCCGCTCCACATATTCGTGCGGGCGTTGTTGGTCACAGCCGAACCAACGGACAACCTTCCACTCGCCGTTGTCTCCCCGGGCGACAGCGAATGGGAGTTGGTCGTCACCAGCTTCTTGTTCACGTACAGGCGGATCTGCTTGTTCGCTCGGTCCCAGACGCCGGTGACGAACACCCACGTGTTCGGTGAGGTCGCGGTCGGAGCCACGGCGCAGTCGGTTGCGAGCGTGACCTGCGAGCGCATGCAGAAGCGCAGCACACCGCCGGGGGTGGTCATCAGGTAGAAGCCGGCGTAGCTGGCGCCGTCTTGCGACATGATCGTCTGATACCGGCTCGAGTGGCTTTGGTCCAGGGGATTGACCCATGCGGAGACGGTGAAGCTTTGGGTCGTGTCGATCGGCCGATCGGTGGTCTGGACTTTGTCGAGGTTCACCACCCATCCGCGCGGACCATCGCTGGCCCACCCTTCGCAGGTGGACGAGAGGGAGTCGAAGTGGTCCGCCCCGACGCGACACCGGTAGAGCTGTCGTGCTATCGCGCCTGGCCCTCCGGCATCCACTGCTGCGGCTGCCGTGGTCCAGATGTAGCCCAGCCGCGCCCCGGTGACGCCTGTTCCTTCGCAGTCGGACCGGTCCGAGGTCATGTCGTCGCCGCCGGGGAGAGCGCACGAGTAGAGCAGCTTCGAGTTCGGGGGTGTTGCACCGACGGGATTCTCGAGCTGTCCGAGCTGGCCGAGGACCTGTTCGAATCGGTATCCGCCCGGTCCTGTTGATTCAGCGAATGCACCGTGGTCTGGTCCGGAGTTCGATCGGATGAGGGCGGCGAGGCCGTGGAAGTCGAGGACTGGCGTGGGGTACCCGATCTTCGGCAGCGTCGCCGTCGTGGTGCGGCTGAATCCGGTGGTGAACTGCAGTGCCATCTGCCTGTTCTGTGGGGAGCCTGTCGTGTTCGTGTTGCCGTCGGCCAGGTCGGTCAGCGGCGTTGGTAGGCCGTCGGTGTTCCAGCCGTGGCCCACGTTGAATGAGACGTTGATGGTGTCGATGCCGGCGTTGACGTTGACTCCGTTGCCGGAGTTGGGTGGGGTGCTTCCCGAGACGTTGCCGGCCCTGTCGTAGCTCGCGACCCAGAGCGTGGAGGTCATCGCGATCGGCGCGGCCGTGATGACCGCCTTCCCTGTCGAGTCGGGACAGACGAAGTCGACTCCGCCATACGCGCTTTCGCAGGCGGGCAGAACAGTCCGCGGGTCAGCCTGGAAGACAGGGATGGCCGGTTTCGGGAACAACACGTGATCGGGTGCCCACCAGTAGGCGAAGGTCGCGACCCGGTCGCTCGGGGATGACGTGATCGTGATTCCGCCGATTCCCACGCCGACGGTCGCCCCGCCCGGGGGCAGGGTCACGGTAGGGGCAGGCGGGGGCGTGTTGTCGATTTTGAAGAAGCACAGAGCTTCCTGTGACGGGTCGTGCCCGTTGCCTCCGCCAGGCAACGGGTACTGGTCGAGAGTAGTGACGCCCCACGCATACAGATGGTCCTCGAGCAGGCCCATTGTCGCGAGGTTGAGGTTCACCGAACTGGGGCCTGCCCCGCCGTAACCCGTCGTGTAGGGGGTCATCTTGTTGATTGATCCGTTGTTGCCTTCCATGATCCGGTACTGGCCCGCGACGTTCTGGCCGTCGGGATCTGAGACGTCGGCAGCCAAGGTGACGGGCACATTGGCGTTGAGGTAGACCGGGTCGCCGGACGTACCGCAACGGCGGGCCGGCGAGATGAATCGAGGATTCGCGGGATTGTTCGGGGGTGTGTTGTAGGTGACGATCAGTTGCGCGTCGAGGTTGAATCGCTTCCACGACTCGTTCGTCTCGTCGCTGGCTGCCAGCGCCAGGATGATCGCAGCGCCGGTGCTGTTGTCGATGACGGCCTGAGTGGCGTTCATGCCGACCCAGCTCGGGCCGGCGCAGTGACTTCCGTAGTTGGTGCTGACCACGTCCGACGGGCCGTTGTAGACCACTCCGACCGATTCGTTCCAGGATGCGCCCGCAGAGGGGATGTTTGTTGCCCTGAAGAGGCGTACCCCGGTGGATGCGCAGGAGGAGTTCCATGATTGCCGCACATTGAATCGCGCTTGGATGATGTGTTTCCCGGCCGACCCGGCCGTGCTGAGTTGCCAGAACGAACGGCCCCACTGCTGCCGGCCATCACCTGGGTACGGTTCCGTCCAGCCGGCCGGCAGGAAGCCCACGATCTGGTTCCCGCGCTCGTCGCTGTCGTCGGGCACATTCCAGTAGTGCGTGTCGGGATAGGTCTGGTTAATGCTCCAGGCTTGGATGTTTCCCGATCCCCAATCGGGGTCAATGTAGAGCGGGTAGGTCGTGGCGTCGTCTTTCGTGATCGAGGCGACGTCCAGGGCGAGCGTGTTTCCACCGGTGATCATGGAATCCACGGGCGCGGCGACCGTGTTGCCGCCTGGGCCTTCAGGTCCCGAAGTGGGATCGCTCGAATCCCACATCACGGGTTCATTCGAGTGCAGCATCGATTCGGCGTCGACCTCGTCGACAGTCGGCGACCCGCCACGCAGCTGGTTGATCGCGTCGGAGCCAGACGGGGCGGCGATTGTTCCGCCGGACGGCGCCGTTGCGATCGACGCGCCACTCACCTTGAGCTTCAACGTCTCGATCCGGGAGTCGGCGGCGGCTTTGGCCGTCTTGACCACGAGCACCTCGGTCATCCCCGTCGCGGTCGCTGTCAGACGAAGATCGACATCCGGGATCACGTTCTCATACGTGGCGATCGAACCTTCGATTGTCGGGGCGGGGAGAATTCCGAGCTCCCAGGATTCGCTGAACCAGTCACCGCTGGGAAGCTGAATCTGAGCGACGGGACCGCTACCACCTGCGGAGAAACGAACCGGAACGGCGGTTACGGCGGGGGCGAGATAGCCGCCATTCGCATCCCCCAGGGTGGTGTCGACGTCAACCCATTGATCGTCCTGTTTGACTCGGGATGGGACCGCGGTGGATGTCATCTGGAAGGTGCCATCAGGAAGCGCTTCGATCAAGGTCGTTTCCGTGGTCAGCGAATCGACGACGACGTTGTGGCCTGCTGATAAAGCTTGAAGCGAGGCCGCGGATTCGGCGGTGGGGGGCGGGGCGTCCGCTTCGACAGGCGCAGGGAGAGTGTCGCCTGAGGGTGTCGTCGCTGCCGGCATCTCCGCCGGATCAGGCATCACACCGTCCGGGCCGGTGTCTGGTGACGGGGCCGCAGGGGTGATCCCTTCGACTGGAAGGGTTTCATCGACGGGGGCCGGATTCGTCTCGCCAGAGGTTGTGATGGGCTCAGCGGCAGCGCCCCAAGCGGGGACTGTGGTGCATGCAGCAAGAGCCACGATGGTGAATGCCGAAAGGACAAACGGCATCCTTCTGGAGTGACGCGACATTGAGTTTCTCCATGACGTCGAGACTTTCGTCTCTCAAGTTGGCGTCCCCCCGGATGAGCCGTCGTGAGCCTATTGAATATGAGCCTTCCTCGCAATAGGTATTATCTAATCCAATTCGGAACCGTCTTGTCGCCTCAGTGAGGGCCGGCAAGGAGGTGTTGATTGGGCGACGGCGCTCACAGTTTCGGGTCAGGCGTATGCCAACCGAGAGGACCTGTTCGGCTGCCGGGACCATGTAGATTTAGGCGCTGATGCTGTGCCATGGTGTCCAGCGAGCAGTGGATGCCCCTCGGCCGACGTAGAGGAGTACGGCTAGGACCTCCGAGCGCTTGTACCGAAGATGCTTTCCGATCTTGCTGAATCGTGGCCCACGGTGACTGACGTTCCACTGATAGACGGTGTTCACCTAGACACCCAAGTACTCGGAGACTTCCTGAATGGTGAGTAAAGGCTCTAGTTTGCTTGCTGCGCTGGCCTCGGAACCATCGACGCCGACCTCGGGATCAGCGGAGGAAACGGGGGCCTAGCCGGAGTTGATGGTCATATCCACTGCATGCACGGCATGGCCGAGAATTTGCGCTCTATTGGCATCTAACACCAGGCATTCGCGGACGACTGCAAGCAATGACAGTAGGGACCGCCGCGCGTGCGGGCGGACACATGGGGGACACGCTCGAGATGGCTGCGTGCGAGGACGGCGGCGAAATATCCGCACATCCGCGTGCTGGAGCGGATCTGCGCGAGTGGGCCCTACCGGGCTCGAACCGATGACATCCACGGTGTAAACGTGGCGCTCTACCAACTGAGCTAAAGGCCCCTCACGCCCTGGGGCGCGAGACGAGTTTACAGGCCTAGACTGCGGCTGTGGCCGACATCCAGAAGGAACGCACTCAGGCAGAACACCGTTGGCCCGCCGCGATCGGGGTGATCGCCATCCTCGCGAGCTATGCCGCGCTGCCGCCCGATTTCCTCGGCACCATCCGCTACCCCATCATCGGCATCTGCGTCGCGCTGCTCGCCGCCGTCATCGTCATCAACCCGCGCCGCATGAACCGGCAGACCCGGTGGTCGAGGCGCATCGGGGTGGCGCTCGCGCTCGTGATCGGCGTGACGAACCAGATCATCCTGGTGCTGCTCGTCACCGAGCTCGTGCAGAACGAGCAAGACGGCCCGACCCTGCTGCTCGCGGCCTTGCAGGTGTGGCTCACCAACGTGATCGGCTTCGCGCTGATCTACTGGGAGCTCGACCGCGGCGGCCCCGTGGTGCGCACGCACCGCCCTCGCGCGCTGATCCCGCCGGCCGACTTCCGCTTTCCGCAGGACGAAGACCACGACGCCTCGCCCGAGGTCGCAGCGCACTCGTCGAAGACGAGCAACTGGCTGCCCGGCTTCGTCGACTACCTCTACTTCTCGTTGTCGGACTCGATGGCGTTCAGCCCCACGGATGTCATGCCGCTCACGCACCGCGCGAAACTCATGATGGGCCTCGAGGCGTTCGCCGGCTTCGTGCTGCTGGCCCTCGTGATCGCCCGAGGCGTCAGCCTGCTGGGCTGATCAGGCCCGAGCGGGCGCTCAGACCCGAGCGGGCGCTCAGACCCGAGCGGGCGCTCAGACGCGAGCGGGCGCCAGGTCTTCCAGAGCCGCCCGATAGGCGGCGATCGAGCGCGCCTCACCGGGAGCGGTGATGAACGAGGCCCGGATGATGCGGTTCTCGTCGATCACGAAGGTGGCGCGGTTCGCGAACCCCTTCTCCTCGAGGAACACACCGTAGTCTTTCGCCACGTCGCCGTGCGGCCAGAAGTCGGCCACGAGCGTGAAGTCGTAGCCCTCTTTCTCGGCCCAGGCGCGCAACGTCGCCTTGGAGTCGACGGAGATGCCGATCAGCTCGACGTTGGCGTCTTTGAACAGCGCGAGGTTGTCTTCGAGAGTGCAGAGCTCGCTCGTGCACACGCCCGAGAAGGCGAGCGGGAAGAAGACGAGTGCGACGGGCTTCTTTCCCTGGAACTGGCTCAACCGGATGCGCTCGCCGTACTGGTTCGGCAGTTCGAAATCGGGTGCCAGAGTGTCGTTCTCCAAAGCCATGATGGCTTCCTTTCACTGCCGGGCGTCTCACCGGCAAAAGCGCCCCTCATACTAGACCCGCCCGACGGTTCCACCAAACGATGGTGGGAGCCCGCTGTGAACTCGTCCTGAGCAGCGCTCGGGCGCCCACGGGACAGTGGGCGGTCTTAAACTCACTAGGCTTGTCTGTGGCGTTCCGCACCTCATCCGGGTGGGTGGCGCCCGACACGAAACGATCTGTACACAACAGAAAGGTCGACGGTGACTGTCAACGACCAGGACCCCTATTCGGCGGGACACATCGATACCGATCCCGACGAGACCTCCGAGTGGAACGAATCGCTCGACGCCCTCGTCGAAGCCCGCGGTCACGGCCGTGCGCGCGACATCATGCTCAGTCTGCTGAAGCGTTCCAAAGAGCTTCACCTGAACGTGCCGATGGTGCCGACGACCGACTACATCAACACGATCGCCCCCGAGAACGAGCCCGACTTCCCGGGCGACGAGGCACTCGAGCGCAAATACCGCGCGTGGATCCGCTGGAACGCCGCCATGCTCGTGCACCGCGCCCAGCGGCCCGGCATCGCGGTGGGCGGCCACATCTCGACCTACGCCTCGAGCGCGGCGCTCTACGAGGTGGGCTTCAACCACTTCTTCCGCGGCCACGACGCCCCCGGCGGCGCCGACCAGATCTTCATCCAGGGCCACGCCTCCCCCGGCACCTATGCCCGCGCCTTCCTCGAGGGCCGGCTGAGCGCCGACCAGCTCGACGGATTCCGCCAGGAGAAGTCGCACGCAGGCGGCGGCCTCTCGAGCTACCCGCATCCGCGGCTGATGCCCGAGTTCTGGCAGTTCCCCACCGTGTCGATGGGTCTCGGCCCGATCAACGCGATCTACCAGGCGCAGCTCAACAAGTACCTCACCAACCGCGGCATCAAAGACGCTTCCGACCAGCAGGTCTGGGCCTTCCTCGGCGACGGCGAGATGGACGAGGTCGAGAGCCGCGGCCAGCTGCAGGTGGCCGCGAACGACGGCCTCGACAACCTCAACTTCGTCATCAACTGCAACCTCCAGCGCCTCGACGGCCCGGTGCGCGGCAACGGCAAGATCATCCAGGAGCTCGAGAGCTTCTTCCGCGGTGCGGGCTGGAACGTCATCAAGGTGGTCTGGGGCCGCGAGTGGGACGACCTGCTCGCCCGCGACACCGACGGCGCGCTGCTCAACCTGATGAACACGGTTCCGGATGGCGACTTCCAGACCTACAAGGCGGAGTCGGGCGCCTACGTGCGCGAGAACTTCTTCGGCCGCGATCCGCGTGCCTTGAAGCTCGTCGAGAACTACACCGACGACCAGATCTGGAACCTCAAGCGCGGCGGCCACGACTACCGCAAGGTCTACGCGGCCTTCAAGGCGGCCAGCGAGCACAAGGGTCAGCCCACCGTCATCCTGGCGCACACGATCAAGGGCTACGGCCTCGGTCCGTCGTTCGAGGGTCGCAACGCGACCCACCAGATGAAGAAGATGACGCTCGACAACCTCAAGACGTTCCGCGACGAGATGCACATCCCGATCAGCGACGCCCAGCTCGAAGAGAACCCCTACCTCCCGCCCTACTACAACCCGGGCGAGAACGACGAGGCCATCCAGTACCTGCACGAGCGCCGCCGCGCCCTCGGCGGCTACCTGCCCGAGCGCCGCACCAACCACACGGCCATCACGCTGCCCGACGACTCGGCCTACCAGACCCTAAAGAAGGGCTCCGGCACGCAGGAGATCGCGACCACGATGGCGTTCGTGCGCCTGCTGAAAGACCTCACCCGGTCGAAGGACTTCGGCAACCGCGTGGTGCCGATCATCCCCGACGAGGCACGCACCTTCGGCATGGACGCGTTCTTCCCGTCGAACAAGATCTACAACCCTCGGGGTCAGACCTACGTGTCCGTCGACCGCGAACTTCTGCTCGCCTACAAGGAGAGCCCCCAGGGTCAGATCATCCACGTCGGCATCAACGAGGCCGGCGCGCTCGCGTCGTTCACCGCGGTGGGAACGTCGTACTCGACCCAGGGCGAACCCCTCATTCCGATCTACGTCTTCTACTCGATGTTCGGCTTCCAGCGCACGGGTGACGCCCTCTGGGCCGCCGGCGACCAGATGGCACGCGGCTTCGTCATCGGCGCCACCGCCGGGCGCACCACGCTCACCGGTGAGGGCCTGCAGCACGCCGACGGCCACTCGCACCTGCTCGCGGCCACCAACCCGGCCGTCATCAGCTACGACCCGGCCTATGGCTACGAGATGAACCACATCGTGCGATCGGGTCTCGACCGCATGTACGGCGGCACGCATCCCGACCCCAACGTCATGTACTACATCACGGTCTACAACGAGCCGCACGTGCAGCCCGCCGAACCCGAGAACGTCGACGTCGAGGGCCTGGTGAAGGGCATCTACAAGCTCAAGTCTGGCACGATCGAGGGTCCGAAGGCCCAGATCCTGTCGTCAGGCGTGGCGGTGCCGTGGGCCCTCGAAGCCCAGGAGCTGCTGGCGAACGACTGGGGTGTGTCGGCGGATGTCTGGTCGGTCACCTCGTGGACCGAGTTGCGCCGCGACGGCCTGCGTGCCGAGGAGCACAACTTCCTGCACCCGACCGAGGAGCGCCAGGTGCCTTACCTCACCACGAAGCTGCAGGATGCCCCGGGCCCGTTCATCGCGGTCACCGACTACATGCACGCGGTCTCCGACCAGATCCGTCAGTTCGTTCCCGGCGAGTACGCCACGCTCGGCGCCGACGACTTCGGCTTCAGCGACACCCGACCGGCCGCGCGCCGCTACTTCAAGATCGACGGACCCTCGGTGGTCGTGCGCGTTCTCGAGCAGCTGGCCGCCCGAGGCGAGGTCGACCAGAACGCCCCGTCGTGGGCGATCGAGAAGTACCGCCTCTACGACGTGACGGCCGGCACATCGGGCTCGGCGGGCGGCGAGAGCTGATCCCACCCCGCATGACGATCGGATCCTTCGCGGTCGGAGGCACGGATGCCCCGGAGGCGTGATGCCTAAGACCAAGGCGCAGACACTCGCGTGGCTGCGCACGATCTCGGGCGAGCTCTCGACCGCCACGATCAAGAAGCTCGATCAGACGCTGCCCTGGTATGGCGACATGCCCCCGGGGCGGCGCTCTGCGGTCGGCCTCGTGGCGCAGGCGGGCATCAAGTCGTTCATCCAGTGGTACGACGACCCCACCACCACGACCTGGATCGCCGCCGACGTGTTCGGCTCGGCGCCCCGGGAGCTCTTGCGATCGGTCAGCCTGCAGCAGACCCTGCAGCTCATCCGCGTGGTGGTCGAGGTGGTCGAGGAACGCGTCGCCGGAGCCGACGGTTCGCTGCGCGAGGCGATCCTGCTCTATTCGCGCGAGATCGCGTTCGCCGCGGCCGACGTCTACGCACGAGCCGCCGAGGCCCGCGGACTCTGGGACGCCCGGCTCGAGGCGCTCGTCGTCGACTCCATCCTGAGCGGTGAATACGACGACGAGCTGCCCAGCCGCATCGCGGCGCTCGGCTGGCACGGGCACGGCGAGGTCAGCGTTCTCGTCGGCACCACACCGCGCCAGCTCGACGTCGACCAGCTGCGCCGCACCGCCCGCCACGTCAACGCCGATCTGTTGATCGGGGTGCAGGGCGGCCGGCTCGTGCTCGTGATCGGCCGCGCGCATCCGGTGAACGGCAACGGCTTCGACGGCAACGGGTTCGACGGCAACGGCATCGATGCCGCGCCGGCCGACGGCGACGCGCTCGGCACCGGTCCCGAGCGCATGCTCACCTTCCTCGAGATCGCCGAGCAGCTCGAACCCGGGTTCGGCCCCGGCTACCTGGTGCTCGGCCACGAGGTGCCGAGCCTCGTGGATGCCTCGCGCAGCGCCAAGGCGGCTCTCGCCGGGTTCGCCGTCGCGCGCGCGTGGCGCAACGCCCCTCGGCCGATGCTCGCCGACGACCTGCTGCCCGAACGCGCCCTCGCGGGCGATCCACTCGCCCGCTCGACCCTGGTCAACCGCGTCTACCGGCCGCTGCAAGACCAGTCGCCCGAACTGATGACCACGCTCTGGTGCTATCTCGACAACGGCCGGTCGCTCGAGGCCACGGCCCGCGAGCTCTTCGTGCACCCGAACACCGTGCGCTACCGCCTGAAACGGGTCACCCAGGTGATCGGCTGGGATGCGACGGGCGCCCGCGAAGCGCTCATCCTGCAGTCCGCGTTGATCCTCGGCTCGATGAACGACCACGAGACGCCAGGCCAGCGCAAGCAGTGACCGTGCATCCCGTGACTGTTCACGCACCACTCGTGCACGCACCAACTGTGCGGTTCCGACAACGTCTGCCGGAATCTCTTGGTCGCGTTCGACACATCCAATGACCGAACTGTTGGGAGACTGAAGTAATGATCGTCGTCGTTTGCCCCGGCCAGGGCTCGCAGACCCCCGGATTCCTCGCCCCCTGGATCGAGAGCTCCCCGGCGGGCGCCCTCGACGAGCTGAGCTCCGCCGCCGGCGTCGACCTCGTCACCCACGGCACCGTGAGCGACGCCGACACCATCCGCGACACCGCGGTGGCCCAGCCGCTCATCGTGGCCGCCGGCATCATCACGCTGCGCGCACTCTTCGCCGACGGCCGCCGCGACAAGATCGGCGGCATCGCGGGCCACTCGGTGGGCGAGATCACCGCGGCGGTGGGGGCCGGCATCCTGAGCGACACCGAGGCGATGCGCTTCGTGGGCGAACGCGGGCGGGCGATGGCGGATGCCGCGGCCCTCGCGCAGACCGGCATGAGCGCTGTCGTCGGCGGCACCGAGGCCGAGGTGCTCGCCCTCTTCGACGAGGTGGGTGTGCTGCCGGCGAACTACAACGGCGGCGGTCAGATCGTGGTCGCCGGCGAGCCCGCGGCGCTGGCCCTGCTCGCCGAGCGCGCCCCGCGTGGAGTACGCGTCATCCCGCTGCAGGTGGCCGGCGCGTTCCACACGCACTACATGGCGCCCGCGGTCGAGCGCCTCGCCGCCGTCGCGGCCACGCTCACCCCTGCCGACCCGACCCTGACGATCTGGACCAACAACGACGGCTCGGTCGTCGACGACGGCGCCCGGTTCGTCGACCTGCTGGTGGGGCAGGTCTCGTCGCCCGTGCGCTGGGACCTCGACATGGCGGCGTTCGCCGCCGCCGGGGTGACCGGTCTCATCGAGGTCGCCCCCGCCGGCGCCCTCGTCGGCATCGCCAAGCGCGGGCTCAAAGGCATCCCGGCCGTCGCGGTGAAGACCCCCGACGACCTCGCCGCCGCCCTCGAACTCATCGACCAGGCCGCCTGAGCGACCGCCGACATCCACACCCGACACGGAAGGCATCGCGCACGCCCATGACGCAGCCCACACTGAAGCAGGCCACCGGGCCCCAGTTCACCCGCATCCACGCGATCGGAGCCGCCCGCGGCGACCTCGCGGTGCCGAACGACGACCTGGTCGGCCCGATCGACTCCTCTGACGAGTGGATCCGCCAGCGCACCGGCATCGTCGAGCGCAAGCGGGCGTCACACGACGTTTTCGCCGTCGATCTGGCCGAGGCCGCCGCCAAGGAGGCGATCGAGGGCGCCGGCATCGTGCCGTCGCAGATCGGCGCCATCCTGGTCTCGACCATCAGCAACCCCGTGATCACGCCCTCGCTCGCCACGCACGTGGCGGAGCGCATCGGCGCGCCGCTCGCGGCTGCCTACGACATCAGCGCCGCCTGCGCGGGCTACGCCTACGGCATCGGGCAGGCCGACTCGCTCATCCGGGCGGGCATGGCCGAGTACGTGCTCGTCATCGGCGCCGAGAAGCTGTCGGAGTACGTCAGCCCCTCCGACCGCTCGATCTCGTTCCTGCTGGGCGACGGCGCCGGCGCGGCGATCGTGGGGCCGAGCGGGACCCCCGGCATCGGGCCGACCATCTGGGGCTCCGACGCCACGAAGCGCGACGAGATCCACATGACCGGCACCACGATCGAGTTCCGCGACGGCGAGACCGAGTGGCCGACCCTGTGGCAGAACGGCCAGGTGGTGTTCCGCTGGGCCGTCTGGGAGATGGTGAAGGTCGCCAAGGAAGCCCTCGAGGCCGCTGGCGTGACCGTCGACGACCTGGCCGCGTTCATTCCGCACCAGGCCAACATGCGCATCATCGACGAGTTCGCCAAGCAGCTGAAGCTGCCCGAGTCGGTGGCCATCGGCCGCGACATCGAGACGACCGGAAACACCTCGGCCGCGTCGATCCCGCTCGCCACCCACCGCCTGCTGGCCGAGAACCCGTCGCTCTCGGGCGGCCTGGCCCTGCAGATCGGTTTCGGCGCCGGGCTGGTGTTCGGAGCCCAGGTGGTCGTGCTGCCCTGATCGTATGCACGAACCCGACCCCCCGGCCTGACTAAACTAAGTCTCGGTCAAACGACACCCTCAAGGAGAGAACAATGGCATTGTCCAACGAAGAAGTACTGGCCGGCTTGGCCGAGCTCATCAATGACGAGACGGGCATCGCTACCGACACAGTCGAGCTGGACAAGTCGTTCACCGATGACCTCGACATCGACTCCATCTCGATGATGACGATCGTCGTCAACGCCGAAGAGAAGTTCGACGTCAAGATCCCCGACGAAGAGGTCAAGAACCTCAAGACCGTCGGCGACGCCGTCACCTTCATCGTCGCCGCCCAGGCCTGACGACCCCGTTCCACGCGGATGGTCGGCAGGATCGCGGCCTGAGACACGCCCGATCCTGTCGACCGAACTGCGCCGCCCCGGCGCGAACTGGACTGACCACCCACAGAAAGTTTTGCCATGAGCACGAAGAAGATCGTCGTCACCGGAATCGGTGCCACGTCACCCCTCGGGGGCACCGCCACCGACAGCTGGAAGAACCTGCTGGCGGGTGAGTCGGGCATCACCACCCTCGAGCAGGAGTGGGTCGCCAAGAACGACCTGCCGGTGACCTTCGCGGGCCAGGCACGGGTGCCCTCGTCAGAGGTTCTCGAGCGCATCGAGATCAAGCGCCTCGACCCGTCGAGCCAGTTCGCGCTCACCGCGGCACGCGAGGCCTGGGCCGATGCCGGGTCGCCGGATGTCGTGCCCGAACGCTTCG
This sequence comes from Herbiconiux daphne, assembly GCF_024979295.1. GTDB lineage: Bacteria > Actinomycetota > Actinomycetes > Actinomycetales > Microbacteriaceae > Herbiconiux > Herbiconiux daphnes. Next base: position 63,158 of record NZ_JANLCJ010000003.1, read on the forward strand.
GGGTCGACTGGGCCACGGGCATCGGCGGCGTCTGGACGCTGCTCGACGCCTGGGACACCCTGCGCGAGAAGGGCCCGCGGCGGGTGCTGCCGATGACGGTTCCCATGCTCATGCCGAACGGCCCCGCGGCCGCCATCGAGATGGCGCTCGGCGCTCGCGCCGGCGCCCGCACGGTCGTGTCGGCGTGCGCCTCGAGCACCGAGTCGATCGTCAACGCCTACGACCACCTGCAGGCCGGCTACGCCGACATCATCATCGCCGGTGGCTCCGAGGCGGCCATCCACCCGCTGCCGATCGCGGCCTTCGCCGCCATGCAGGCGCTCTCGAAGCGCAACGACGACCCGGCCACGGCATCCCGCCCCTACGACCTCACCCGCGACGGTTTCGTGCTCGGCGAGGGCGGCGCGGCCCTCGTGCTCGAGACCGAGGAGCACGCGAAGGCGCGCGGCGCCAAGATCTACGCCGAGCTGCTCGGTGGTGCCGTCACGAGCGACGCCTTCCACATCACGGCCCCCGACCCCGAGGGTTCGGCGGCCGCGCGCGCCATGATCGCCGCCGTGGCCAATGCCGGCTTCTCGCTCGACGACGTGGCGCACATCAACGCGCACGCCACGAGCACCCCGGTCGGCGACATCGCCGAATACAAGGCGCTGCTGCACACCTTCGGCGAGCGACTGCACGACATCCCGGTGTCGGCCACGAAGGCCTCGACCGGGCACCTGCTCGGCGGCGCCGGCGGCATCGAGGCGATCTTCACCGTGCTCGCGCTGCACGAACGCACCGCTCCCCCGACGATCAACCTCAGCGAGCAAGACCCCGACATCCCCCTCGACGTCGTGCGCGAGCCTCGCACCCTGCCCGCCGGCGACTTGCTCGCCATCTCGAACTCGTTCGGCTTCGGCGGCCACAACGCGGTGGTGGCCTTCAAAACGGCCTGATCCCACCCCGAGACGTCAAAATCCGCCCCAAAACGTGTGTTTTTGGGGCGGATTTTGACGTCTCGACGGGTCAGGCTCAGCCGACTCCGCGGTGGAGGTAGATGACCGGGGACATGTCGCTGGCGTAGCGGAAGGGCTCGAGCTCGTCGTCCCACGCCTGCCCGAGGGCGAGGCGCAGTTCGCGGTGCAGCTCGAGAGCGTTGGTGCCGGCCGTCTCCATGGCGTCACGGATGCGGTCTTCGGGCACGACGGTGTTGCCGGCGTTGTCGACCTGCGCGTAGAAGATGCCGAGGTCGGGTGTGTGCATCCAGCGACCGCCGTCGGTGCCGTCGCTGGCGTCTTCGGTCACCTCGTAGCGCAGGTGCTCCCAGCCGCGCAGGGCAGACGCGATCGCCGCGCCGGTGCCCGGAGCGCCTTCCCAGAAGAAGTCGGCTCGCTGGGAACCGCGCAGCACAGGCTGATCGATCCAGTCGAAGTTCACTGCACGACCGATGGCGCGACCTGCGGCCCACTCGACGTGGGGGCAGAGCGCGCGAGGAGCGGAGTGGACGTAGACCACTCCGCGTGCAACGGTTGCCGCCATTTTTCTCTCCATTCGTGAGGTACGTCTTCCCCAACGACCTGTGAACGGATTTCGGCGGCGCTATGCAGTTGTGCTCATAGTATGCCGCAGGAATTCCGGGAATGACAACCGTGTAATCCGCGGTTCATGAACTCACAGAAATATACTGAGTGAGTATTTACCAGCCGACGGGTGACCGGAGAGCGAGGATGTCGTCGATGTCGATCCGCGCGGGCATCCTCGCCGTTCTGACGGAGTCGGATGCCTACGGGTTGCAGATCCACGCCGAGCTCGAGGAGCGCACCGACCGGCACGGCCGCATCAACGTGGGGCAGATCTACTCCACGCTCGATCGCCTCGTGATCGCCGGGCTCGTGCGGTCGACGGGCAGCACCGACGACGGTCTCCCGCTCTACGGCGTGACGTTCGACGGCCGCCGGGCCGCCGCCGAGTGGCTCACCGAGGCCGCGGTCGACGGCGCCTCCCCCTGGGTCGACATGACCTTCAAGGTGCTGCTCGCGAGCAGTCTGGGCGCTGCGGGTGCGAGCGACCTGGTCGAGCGCTACCGCGCCGCCTGGAGCGCGGTCGCCGCCGAGGCATCCGGAGCGCCCTCCCCCGCGAGCCTGGCGCGTCTCCGGCTCGCCGAGGCGGCGCAGGCCTGGCTCGACGACCTCGAGGCGTTGCCGGGCGGTCTGCCGTCGCTCGTGCTGCCGTTACGGAACGAGCGACCCCGTCGCGGCCGTCGTCCGGCGCCGACGCCAGAGTGACGTGGGCAGCAGCCGGGCACGGCGTCGCCCGGCCGGCGACGCCTCCGCCTCGAGCGCGGCGATGATCTGCCGCAGGTCGTCGCGGATGTATGCGCGCGTCTCGACCCCCGCCGACCCCGGTGGGGCGTACTGCTCGATCTCGACCTGACGGCGCAGCCGGTCGATCGCTTCGGCGGGCAGCGCGATGTCGTGGTGCAGGCGCCGTTCGAGGTCGTACATCGTGTCTCCGGCGGAGCGCTGCACCCGGTAGTCGTCGAGGGTGTCCTCGAGCTCGGTCCAGGCGAGCGTTCCCGGCATCCCGTCGGTGCCGATCCGGCGCACGCGTGACCGCCGCACGAGCTGACGCACTCCCCACGGCAGCAGCCCCAGCGCGACGATGCCGCCCAGCACCGCCGCGAATACGCCCCAGCCGCGCACCTGCCCCAGAAGCACCTGCTCGGGCGTCTGCACGGCGCCCACCGCGCCCGTGTCGTCGCGCTGCGCGTCGGGACCGGCCGTCGAGGTCGCCCCGGCGTCGGTGGGCGTGGTGGAGCCGGATGCCCCGACCTGGGCGTAGTCGGGCAGGCTGTAGTCGGGCGGCGTGATGTCGAGCCCCGGGGTGGGCTCGAAGGGCAGCCAGCCGATGTCGTCGAAGTAGAGCTCGGGCCAGGCGTGCAGCTGATCGGTGTAGACCTCGTAGACCGGCCGCCCCTCGGTGGTGCCGTCGGCGGTCTGGCCGGGCGAGTAGCCGACCGCGATGCGCGACGGGATGCCCAGGGTGCGCGCCATCACGGCCATGGCCGAGGCGAAGTGCACGCAGTAGCCCTCGCGCGCCTCGAGGAACGCCGCGATCATCTGCGCGTTGTCGCCGTCGTAGTCGCCCGACACCGGCGCCGAGAGCGAGTAGCGGAACACCCCCGACCGGAAGTACTCCTGCAGGGCGACCGCGCGGTCGTAGTTGGTGGCGGCGCCGCTCGTGACCTCCGTGGCGGTCTCGGCGATCAGCGGCGGCAGGTCGTCGGGCACGGCGAGGAAGTCGCGCACCGCGTCTGGCACGATCGCGCCCGCCTCGGCGAGCTGCCCGGGCGTCGGGTTGATGGCCAGCCCCGTGACCTGGTAGTTGAGGCCGCGGGTGTCGCCCTGGAAGTCGGTGACGGTGAACGACGACGGCGTGAGCAGCCAGTCGCCGTTGAGGTTGTCGACGCGCTGGGTCGGGTAGGGCAGCGGCAGCCAGTCGCTCCGCAGGCTCGCGACCGAGACCGTGGTGGAGACCTCCTCGGTCGGCACCTCGGGCGCGAGCCCGGGCGGCGTGCCGAACTCCTGCCCGCTGTAGCCGATGGAGTTGAGCGGCCGCTCCGGCACCCAGACGCCGGTGGAGAAGTCGCTGAGGTTGACCATCTTGAGGTAGAGACCCTCGGTGGAGGTGGTGGTGTAGGTCAGTGACAGCAGCGGGGCGCTGCGGCGCAGATCGCGCCCCAGCTGGATGGTGGGATCGACACCGGTGGCATAGATCGACGGAAAGCGGCTGCCCGAGCCGTCGTCGGCCAGCGACTCGGCGGTGAGGCCCGGGGTGATCACCGGCAGCACGATCATGGCCGCGACGGCGCCCGCGCCCACGCCGAGCGCCAGCCCCGGGTTGCGCCCGCCCTTGACGGTGGGCCTGGTGGTCGCCCGCGGCGGCCCCGACCCGATGCGCGAGCTGCACCAGACCACCAGCAGGAACGCGGCGGCCGTCAGCACGTAGACGGGCACGTTCGGCTCCGACCGCCGCACGAGCGGCGCGATGGCGAGAACGGCGAGCGGGCCGACGCCGCTCAGCACGGGGGTGCGGAGGCCGGTGGCGAGCTCGTCGCTGACGATCGCGATGAGTCCGACGGCCATGACGATCAGTTGCGTGATGGCGCCGTCGGCGACGGCGGGCACCTCCTGCTCGGCGATCGAGAGCCGCGCGGCCGCGAGGTCGCCGGAGATGTCGGTGAGCGTCTGCAGCGTCGGCAGCAGGAACCAGAGCGTCGACGCGGCATAGAGCAGCACGACGAGGGCTCCCCAGACCAGCGCCGACACCGCGACCACCGTGACCTCGGGCGCACCGCGCCCGCGCAGCACGGCGGAGACGGTGAGCACGGCCACCACCATCGCCATGGTGGCGATCCACCAGGTGAACCCCTGCAGCAGCGGCGACAGACCGGTCAGCGCCACGGCGATCGTGAGCGCCACGGCCGCCGTGCTCTTCCAGGCGCCCGTCTTCTCGGCCCGGCGGTAGAGCGCCGCGCTGCGGCGGCGGGCGGCGCTCATGCGATCCCCCGCGCATCGCCGAGCGCTTTCCAGAGCGACGGCAGGTCGTCGTGGGCCGTGCATTCGAGCACCGACCAGCCGGCTCCGCGCAACTCGGTGGCGACGGACCGGTCGGCCACGGCCACCGACGCCCGCCGGGCCGCGCTGTCGGCGCCGACCACGAAGGCGATCGGATGCGACGACATCGCCGCGAGATCGCGGATGCGTGCGGCCGACCCGGGAACGTTCGACACGATCGCGAACACGGGCGGGGCATCCGGTGACGTCAGCGCAGCCTCTTCGACCGCCTGACGGAACTCGACCGGGTCGTGCAGGGCGTCACGGCTCGCGAACGCCAGATCGCGCACCACCCGGCTGAGTCCGTGCGGCGCGGCGAACACCGCGTCGTCATCGTCACTGAAGTGCGGCGGGGCATGGCCCACCAACCGCACGCCGTAGCCCTCGTTCATCAGGTGCACGGCGAACGACCCGACGGCGCTCACCGCCCACTCGAACGCCGGGTCGACCTCGGCCTCGGAGCCGCGCCGGCCGTCCGGGTCACTGAAACCGCCCGTGCTCCCGGGGCGACCCGCGCCGCCGGGGCGACCCGCGCGCCCGGTGCGACCCGCGCGACCCGCCCGGCCGGCTCCCCGCCGCGACCCGTCGTCGCGGGCGAACGAGTGGGCGTCGATGACGATCACGGCATCTTGATCGTTGCGCTGGTCGTCTTGCCTCACCATCAGCTGGCCGTGCTTCGCGGTGGCCGGCCAGTGCACCCGGCGGATCGAGTCGCCGGGCTGGTACTTGCGGGCGATGACGTCTTGCTCCCCCGCCCCCACGAGGCGGCGGGACACCTGCTCCGCGCCGTCGCCGGCCGAGAGCCGCAGGTCGATGCGCGCGAGCTCGTAGACCGTGGGAGTGACGAGCACGGTGTCGGTGCCCCCGAACCGCACCCGGCGGATGGCGCAGCCGAACGGGTCGGTGACCGTCACCTGGAAGGGCCCGATCTGATGCGCACCGCGGTAGCGCGTGTCGAGCCGGTAGCGCAGCCGCTGCGCCGCCGGCTCGTCGAGGGTCGACGACGAGTAGCCGGGAAGGGCCGGAAGGGGCGCCGGGTCGCTCGGCCGCAGCGGCTCGCCCGCACGCTCGACCCAGACAGCTGCGGGAGTGCGCAGGCTGCCCCAGTTCTGCAGGAAGATCGTCGCCATCACGGTCTGGTTCACCGAACCCGCTTCGGGCGAGAACCGGCGGCGCACCTTGAGGGCGAGGCGGCGCAGGGCCACCCACGCCAGCGAGAACACCGGAACCGCGATCAGGAAGCAGGCGAGGTAGGCCAGCTCCTGCCGCCGGAACACCTGGGTGGCCACGAACGCCACGATCGCCGCGACGACGAACCCCCACCCGCGCACGGTCAGGCGCGGTGCGGTGCGTTCGGGCCGGGGAGCCGTCATGCCGACCGGGAGCGGTTGAGCGGCACCGGGGTCGACGCCACGATGGCGCGCAGGGCGTCGGCGATGGCCTGCGACCCGCCACCGCGGGCGTCGCTGGCCGCGCGGCGGGTGGCGACGATGCGGTGCGCCAGCACGGGCACCACGAGCTCGTTGATGTCGTCGGGCACCACGAATTCGCGGCCGTTCAGGGCCGCCAGCACCTTCGCGGCCCGCACGAGGTGCAGGGTGCCGCGGGGGCTCGCGCCGAGCCGGAACTCCGGATGCGTGCGCGTGGCCTGCACGATCGAGACCACGTAGGACTCGACGGCCCGGCTCACGTAGACGTGGCGGGCGGTCTGGATCATGTCGCCGAGCTGGCGCTTGTCGACCACCGCGGTGAGCTTGTCGAGGGGACTGGTGGTCTCACGCTGGTGCAGCATCGAGAGTTCGGCCGCGGCATCCGGATAGCCCATCGAGATGCGCGCCATGAACCGGTCGCGCTGCGCCTCGGGCAGCGCGTAGGTGCCCTCCATCTCGATCGGGTTCTGGGTGGCCACCACGATGAACGGCGGGTCGAGCGGATGCGTCGTGCCGTCGAGCGAGACCTGCCCCTCTTCCATGCACTCCAGCAGGGCCGACTGCGTCTTGGGCGACGCCCGGTTGATCTCGTCGGCGATGACGATGTTGGCGAACACCGCGCCCCGCTTGAACTCGAAGGCGTGGTCGACCTGGTTGTAGATCGACACCCCCGTGACGTCGGAGGGCAGCAGGTCGGGCGTGAACTGGATGCGCGACACCGTGCAGCCGACGCTCGTGGCCAGGGCCTTGGCGAGTGTGGTCTTGCCGACGCCCGGCACGTCTTCGACCAGCAGGTGGCCCTCGGCGATGAGCACGATCAGCGCGAGGGTCGCCGCCTCGGTCTTGCCGTCGATGACGCTCTCGAGGTTGGCCATGATGGCGCTCGCGTGCTCGTCGAACTCGGCGAGCGTGAGGGGCGCACCCGACCCGGGCTGGCCGGCGGTCGAGACGGAGGATTCGGATGTCACGCGCGGCGCTCCCATCGAACGGCGAGAAGAAACAGGGTGCCCACGATCGTGGCGACGCCCACGAAGAACAGCCAGGGGGCGAACTGCGAGATCACCATGCTGGCCACGTAGTCGGGGCTCGGGCCGTCGGCGCCGTTGCTCGTGGTGTAGACGACCACCGTGCGGGCCAGGCTGTAGATGCCGGCCACGATGAGGCCCGCGCCGACGGCCCAGAGGGCCACGACGAACCGGTCGATCAGGTGCCGCGGCCGGCGCGGGGCGGCGTCGCCGGCGACGTCACGCTCGAGGCCACCCGACGCGAGCTCGTCGAGGTCGATCTGCAGCGACTCCTCGAACCCGGGCTGGAACGCTGCGTCGAACCGGGAATCGAACTCCCGGTCGTGTGTTCTCTCGCGCACTCTGCTCCTTCGGATCGGCGTCGTCGCTGTCGTCTCCACGATAGGCTTCCACACCAGTATTTGCGAGAGATGTGCAGCTCACTCCACGCTGACGACCGGCACGTCTCCCTCCGCGTTCGCGGGCACGGTGATGACCGGCCGCTGCACGATCTCGAGCACGGCGAGCACGACGCCGGCGAGCACGAGGGTCCAGATGGTGAGCGCCGGCGTGAGCGGCCGCAGAAACAGCACGATCGCGGCGCCGATCGCGGCGACCACCACCCGCAGCAGCACACGCTGGGCGTAGAGCCATTCGCCCACCCGGCCCGTCGTGATGCCCCGGCGCTCGGCCGCGCCCCGGATGCGCCCGGCACCCTCGGCCGCGAACCGCCGCAAGCGCCGGGGCACGTCGAAGGGCCCGGCGAGCCAGGCGACCACGGCCACCACGATCGCGAGCACCAGCACGGCCACGGCGGTGGTGCGCATGTCGCCGGCCACCGTCTCGTAGAGCAGCCCGGCGACATCCCCGGGCAGCAGGGCGGGGCTGACGGATGACACGAACACCAGACTGCCGACGGCGAAGGCGGCGGCCGTCAGCGCCATGACCAGAGCGAGGGCGACCGCGGCCCAGATCAGGGCGACCGAGCGACGGCGGGACACCACGACGCCGGCGGCCAGGAAGAGCAGGGCGATCCACGGCAGCCACGCGCCCGCCGACACGGCGAGCCCGTAGGCCAGCTGCACGGTCGGCAGCGCGTCGGACTGGGCGACCACGATCGTGCGATCGATGGCCGGGATCTGGCTGGCGAAGTCGATGCCCTGCGCGATGAGCGCCGACTTGACCGCCTCGATGATGGGGCCCAGCTGGATGCCGATCGATCCGTCGCCGCCGAGCGTCACGGCGGCGTTCGGGTCGTTCTGCATCACCGCCACGAGCTGGGCGTGGCTGATGCGCAACGCCGACGTCCAGACATCCGCGAACGCGTCGGACTCGACGAACCCCGAGACGCCGCTCTGGATGAGCGACTGGATGCCGGAGGCCGCCGGACCTTTCAGCAACTCGAGCGCTCGCGTGGCCGCCGGTCCGGTGCCGAGCCCGGTGATGCCGTCGATGACGTCGGCGGTCAGCTTCGGGATGTCGACCTGCTCGTTGATGACGATCACGGTCTGATCCGTGATGTAGGCCTGCACCCGCGGGTCGTCGGCCAGCGGGGCGTAGGTGGCGACGAAGCTCTCGGTGTCGGTCAGCACGACCTTCGACCACGACGCCGCGACGGCGAGCGGGGCGAGCACGGCGCCGATCACGATGAGCACGGTCGCGAGCAGGGTCCAGCCCCAGCCGCGCTTCTTCTTGGCCGCGGCAAGCGGTGCGCCGCTCGGGCCGCCGCTGGGGCCGCCGCCTGTGCCGCCGAGCGGCTCGAGCGGCAGGGTGGGCTGGGCGTCGACCCGCTGCCGGAGGGCGGCGTTCTCGGCCTCGAGCGCTTCGAGTCGGCGCACCAGTTCGGCGTTCGTCTGACCTGCCATGAGACCCTCATTCCCGCGGTGATGTGGCTCACAGTAGCGGTGCCGAATGGCGGCGCGCATCGTCCGCCTCGGGTGAGAGCGGGGCCGGATGCCGCCACTTCCGCTCGCGGGAACGGCGGCGCTACGCTGTGGCAGAGAGCCTCCGGCTGCGGCACAGAGCCTCCGGCTGCGGCAGGAGCCGTCGGCTGCGGCAGAGAGCCGCCGGCTCCGGACGGGGACGGATCATGAGTTGCTGCAGCCGCACCGGAGACGCCGGTCGCCCGCCCGCGCGAGGCCGCGGATGAGCGGCGACGGCAGCCGGGCCCGAGGGACCGCCGGCGCCGCTGTCGACCGACCCTCGGCGTCGACGGTGCGGATGCTGCTGCGCCTCTCGATTCCCGCCGCCGTGATCGGCGTGGTGTCGGCGCTCGTGCTCTGGGCGGTGGAGGAGTTCGCCGAGCTGATCGAGCACGGGCTCTGGAGCGGCCTGCCCGCGGCGCTCGGCATCGATCCGGCGTCGGGCTGGTGGATCTTCGGCATCCTGTCGGTCACCGGCCTCGTCATCGGCCTGGTGCTCTGGCTCGTGCCGGGTCACGGTGGTCACGACTCCGCGACCGTCGAGCTGATCGCCCCTCCCCTGCCACTCCGCACCCTGCCGTCGTTGTTGATCGTGACCGTGCTGGCGCTCGCGGGCGGCGTCAGCCTCGGACCCGAGGGGCCGATCATCGCCATCAACACGGCGCTGCTGGTGGCGCTCGTGCGCCGGTTCCTGCCGAAGATCCCGGTCGATCTCGTCGTGATGATCACCGCGGCCGGCACCATCGGCGCCCTCTTCGGCACACCCGTGGCGGCCGCACTCGTGTTCACCGGTGTGGTCGGCGCGTTCAAGGCCGGCGGGGCGCTGTGGGACAAGCTGTTCCTGCCGCTCGTGGCCGCCGGCGCCGGATCGATCACGATGACCCTGCTCGCGGCGCCGCACTTCGCCGTGCCGATGCCGGCCTACGACACGGTCGCCCCGATCGATCTGCTGAGTGCCACCGTCATCGCGGTCGTCGCCGCCGCGCTCGGCCTGACCGCGGCGTCGGTGTTCCCCCGGCTGCACGCGGGCTTCCGGGTGCTGCGGAACCCCGTGTTCTACGTCACCCTCGGCGGCATCCTGCTCGGACTGCTCGGCGTGATCGGCGGTCCGATCACCCTGTTCAAGGGGCTCACCCAGACCGGGGAGCTCGTCTCCGATCGTGCGGACTACACCGTGGGGGCGCTCGTGCTGATCGTGCTGGTGAAGATCGTCGCCCTCACGGTGAGCGCCGCGGCGGGCTTCCGGGGCGGCCGCATCTTTCCGGCCGTGTTCATCGGCGCCGCGGTCGGCGTGCTGGCGAACGCCGTGATCCCGTCGATCCCGCCGGCCGTGGCGATCGCCGCCGGCGTGCTCGGCATGGTGCTCGCCATCTCGCGCGACGGATGGATCGCGCTGTTCGTGGGTGCTGCGGTGACGGGCAGCGTCACCATCCTGCCGGTGCTCTGCATCGCCATCCTGCCGACCTGGCTGCTCGTCTCGCGCGGGCCCGAGATGATCGTGCACCCGGCGGGCGCCGATGACCGGCCGAGCGGCGGAGCAGGCACAGGCACCGACGCAGACCCCGCGACTCCCCCCGACGAACGGAGCCCCCGTGCCGAGTGATCCGCCGCCCGTTGCCGCCGTCACCGCCCGGTCGATCGACGGCCGCTCCTTCCGGTTCTCGGGGCCCGCCGACGTCGCCGTCGATTCCGGCCGGCTCGTGACTCTCACCGAGCCGGGCGGGCGGCGGCAGCTGGGTCAGATCGACGACGTCGACCTCTCGGCCGGCGCACACCCGGGCGGGGAGCTCGCCGGGAGCGGCCGCATCCTCGGCGCCATCTCGGCTGACGGAGGGCACCTCGACAACCGCAGCTCGTCGGCGTTCGCCGCGGCGCAGGTCGCCGACGCGGGGGCCGACGAGATCGAACTGCTCCACCCGCAGGGCTCCGCGACCCTGACCATCGGCTCCTTCCTCGCCCGCGACGACGTGCCGGCACGGCTGCTGGCGCAGCGCTTCAACCGCCACACCTTCTGGTGCGGTCAGAGCGGGTCGGGCAAGACCTACGCCCTCGGCGTGGTTCTCGAGCAGGTGCTGCTGCACACCGGGCTGCCGCTGGTGATCTTCGATCCCAACGCCGACTTCGTGCGCCTCGGCGAGCCCGCCGGAGCGCTCGGAGATCGCGACATCCGGGTTCTGCGGCCTTCGTCGGCCGACCCCGACTCGCTGCGCGTGCGGTTCGTCGACCTGCCGCTGCGTTCGAAGGGCGCCATCCTGCGGCTGCATCCGCTCGACGACCGCGACGAGTACAACGAACTGGTGCATCTCGAAGAGACGCTCGGCACACTGGAGCCCGACCGCATCGTGCCCCGGCTGCTCGAGCGCGGAACCACGGCGGCGCGCGACCTCGCGGCACGCATCGAGAACATCCGCGTGATCGACTGGGGCGTCTGGGCGGGCGGGCACGAAGCGGTTACCGACATCATCGAGACGCGACCGGATGCCACGGTGCTCGACCTCGGCGGGTTCGCGTTCCCCGACGAATCGCTCGTCGTGGCCATGGCCGTGCTCGACGACCTGTGGGCGAAGCGCGAGCGCCGCCGGCCCGTGCTGCTCGTGATCGACGAGGCGCACAACCTCTGCTCACCCGACCAGACCAGTCCGCTGCACGTGGCCGTGCGCGAGCGGCTCATCCAGATCGCCGCCGAGGGGCGCAAGTTCGGGTTGTGGCTGCTGCTGTCGACCCAGCGGCCCTCGCGGGTGCACCCGAGCATCGTCTCGCAGTGCGACAACCTGGCCCTGATGAAGATGACGTCACCGGTCGACCTCGACGAGCTCGCCACGATCTTCGGGTTCGTGCCGCCGGCGTTGTTCGCGCGATCGCCTCGGTTCCGGCAGGGCGAGGCCCTGTTCGCCGGCGGTTTCGTGCCGGCGCCCACCATGGTGCGCCTCGGCGCGCGGTTGACCCGCGAGGGCGGTGCCGACGTCGGCGTGCCGCTGCGGGCCGCGGACCCCGACGCGACCTGACACGGCCTGGGGCGGTCAGGCGTCGGCCGAGAGGAACGGCCGGTGGTGGTAGCCGTCGTGGTCGATGACGGCGACGGTCGACTCCGGAACCTCTCGGAAGATGCCCGGCAGGTCGTTGAGCGGCTCCGAGACCACGACGTGCGCGTGGTCGCCGAAAAGCTTGAGCCGGGCGGCATCCGGATACATCTGCCGCACCGTGTCGACGTCGACCGAGTGGAACAACGAGCGGCTGCGGCCCTCGGACGAGTAGCGGAAGGCCCACAGGGTGCTGCCGTCGGAGACCGCGACCGTGCCCTGCATCGGAAACGGGATGCCGTGGTCGCGGCCCACCGACTCGACGAGGCCGATGGCTGCACCGAGGCCCGCGATCGGATCGCTCTGCAGCCCGAGGGTGAGCGCGAGGTGGAAGAGCACCTCGGAATCGGTCGTGCCCTGCAGGTGCGGGTAGAGCGAAGGGTCGACGGCCCAGGTGAGATCGCGCTTCACCTCGGCGAAACCGGCGAGGAAGCCGTTGTGCATGAACAGCCAGTTCTCGTGGCGGAACGGGTGGCAGTTGGTCTGCTGGATGGGCGGACCGGCCGCGGCCCGCACGTGGCTGAAGAAGAGCGGGCTGCGGATGGCCTGGGTGAGCTCGCGCAGATTGCGGTCGTTCCAGGCGGGCTCGATGCTGTGGAAGAAGGCCGGCGTCGCCCCGGGGCCGCCGTCTTCGGGATACCAGCCGAACCCGAAGCCGTCGCCGTTGACGGTCTCGTTGCCGAGCGGCGAGTTGAGCGACTGCGCCACGAGCGAGTGCTGGGCGTCGAGGATCACGGTGGAGGGTTGCAGGGGTTCGCCGATGTAGGCCAGCCAGCGGCACATGTCGTCACGCCTTCGTTCAGAATGGTGCGGTGGGCCGACAGTACCGCCCGGCGGATGCCGCCGACTCATCCGGTGCGGGTGAAACCGGCTGCCCGGGGTCGTCACCCGATCAGGATGAGGCGACCGGGCGGAGTCGGCGGTAGCTTCGAGCACAGCGAGCGAGGAGGAGCGGATGCGCAGGGTTCCGAAGCGCCCCTCGTCGGCACTCGCCGAGCGGTGGACGACCGTCGACGGTGTCGACGTGTTCTACCGGGAGTCGCCCGGGCCGGTCGGGCCGGCTGGGCCCGTCGGGCAGGCGGGGCCGCCGGGTTCGCCGGAACCGGCCACTCGCACCATGATGCACCTGCACGGTTTCGGGCTATCGGGCCGTTACCTGCTGCCGACGGCCGAACTGCTGCGCGACGAGTTCCACACCCTCGTGCCCGACCTGCCGGGGTTCGGCCGCAGCGGCCGCCCCGCCGAGCCGCTCGACGTGCCCGAACTCGCCCACGCGGCCGCGCGGTTCCTCGACGACCGCGGGGTCGAGTCGGCCACGCTCGTCGGCAACTCGATGGGCTGCCCGGTCATCTGCGAGTTCGCCTACCACCACCCCGAACGCATCGAGCGGGCCGTGCTCGTGTCGCCGGCCGGCGGCATCTACAACCAGCCCTTGCGCCGCGCCATCCGGCAGCTCGCACGCGACGGATCGCGCGAGCCGGCGAGCATGATGAGGGTGGCGGCGCCCGACTACCTCCGGTTCGGGGTGCCGAGCACGCTGCGGCTCTTCCGGGCGCTCACCCGCTATCCCTCGCTCGACCGCCTGCTGGCACTGCGCATCCCGACGCTCGTGGTGCTGGGCAGTCGTGACCCGCTGATGCCGGGCCCGGCGCGCATCCGCGAGGTCGCCCGGCAGAGCGAGAACCACGTGCTGGTCGTCGTCATCGACGGCGCGGCCCACGCGATCAACTTCAGCAACCCCGGCGAGCTGGCCAACGTCATCCGTCAGTTCATGGCCGACAAGCCCATCGTCGACGACCCGGATGCGCCCGGCACCGCGCGCGCCTACGAGATCCACCGCGGCTCGCTGCATCCGCCGGCCGTGCCCTGAGGAGCCCGCCCGCATCGGCGGTGTCACGGGTGCGCAAGGCGACAGGCCTGCTCGAGAGCGGTGGCATACGACAACGGCTTACGAACCGCCTCGGACGGCACGCGAGCCAACAGGGAGCGTGCGACGGCGATGTGGGACTCGTCGCGCGTGAGTTCGGCGAGATCGAGCAGCGCACCGGCGAGCGAGCCTCCTCCCGACGGACGGGCGCCGTCATCGGTGTCGACGAACACCGACGGGTCCCACGACACCGCTGACCCCGACGACGCCGCTGAGACCGACGACACCGCTGAGACCGGTGTGCCGTCGGGCCGCGGTTCCGCCAGGGCGACCGCGACGAGGTCACGCGCGGCGTCGGCGAACCCGGGGTCTCCCGAGGCCCGCGTGACTGCGATCAGGCCCGCGGCGCACAGGGCGTAGTCGGCGAGGCCGGCGCTCGATCCACTCAGGCGACCCTCGATCGACGAACGCGCGAGGCGACCGTCGACGTAGCGGTGCCTCGTCAGCAGGAACTCGATCGCCGCCACCGCCGCGTCGAGCAACCGGGGTTCCCGGAGCACCGTCGCCGCGCGCGACAGAGCCCGTACCGCGAGACCGGTGCCCGCCGTCTCGACCCGCAGATCGCGGCGCTCGGTCTCGCGGTCGATGCCCGAGGCGAAGCCGCCGCTGTCGAGCCGGAGGGCATCCCGCACGAACCAGGCGATGCCGGCGGCGCATTCCATGGCCGTCGACCGCGTCGCCACGTCACTCGACTCGGCCGCAGCGACGAGGAAGGCGTCGAGCAGAAGGCCGTTGACGTCGAGAGGCAGCTGCGGACGCGGGGCGTTCCAGTCGCGCAAGGCCGCCGCGGCGCTGAACCCTCCGCTGGCGTCACGGAGGGGCGACGCGGCCAGCACCGAGAGTGCCCTGGTCGCAGAACGCTCGGCATCGAGACGCTGGAGCAGGAGGATCGCCGGCGCATTGACGAATTTCGACGGGCCGCCGAATCCGCCGAAGGTCGTGTCTTCGACCTCGGTCAGGCGCTCCAGCGTCTGTTCGCGCCAGCCGGCCGGCCAGGGCCCGTCGGCGGACGCTCGACCTTCCGTCGTTCTAGGCCCCTCGAACACGGAACGAGCATAGTCGACGAAACCTCAGCTGGGAGTCGGCCCGGTCAGCCGGCCGCGGTCGCCGCGTTGCGGGCGGCGAGGGTGGCGAAGGCCGCGGTGAGCTCCGGCGGCCCGATGACCCGGATGGCCGCGTCGAACCGGTTGAGCGAGGCGGCGAGTCCGACCCACGACCACGCGCCGGCGTCGAGCCGGCAGCGGTCGGGGCCCAGGTCTTCGACGACGCCGTCGCCCGCGAAGGGCAGCACGTCGCTCGCGGGCAGCTCGAGCATCACGCTGCCGACGCACGGCCAGCGGTCCGCGTGCTGAGACCCCATGAACCGGGCCGACACGAACGCGGTCGCGTCGGCGCCGCCCGGGAGGTCGCGCGGTGCGAATCGCGGGCCGGTGGGGGTGCGGGGCGTGATGCGATCGGCGCGGAAGAGTCGCCAGTCGTCGCGGTCGAGATCCCAGGCCACGAGATACCAGCGGCCGCGCGACATCACCAGGTGGTGGGGTTCCACCCGTCGCGGGGGAACCGGGGCGGCGGCATCCGGCGGATGCCCGGCCCCCTCGAAGGAGCCGCCGGCGTAGTCGAATCGCACCACCTCCCGGGCCCGAACGGCCGTCGACAGCGCGACCAGCACGTCGGGCGGCACCGGCTCGACGGCCGCGTCGCCGGGCCGGGCCGGCATGGCCGTGAACTGCAGCGCGTTCACGCGGTGCCGCAGACGAGACGGCATCACCTGGCGCACGGTGGTGAGGGCTCGCACCGCCGCCTCCTCGATGCCGGCGCCGGTCGCCGTGGCCGCCTGCAGCGCCACCGTCAGGGCGATGACCTGGTCGTCGTCGAACAGCAGCGGAGGTAGCTCGCTGCCGGCATCGAGGCGGTAGCCGCCATCCGCCCCCATCGTGGCCTGGATGCGATAGCCCAGTTCGCGCAGGCGGTCGACGTCGCGGCGCACCGTTCGGTCGCTGATGTTCAGTCGCTGGGCGAGCACCGAGCCCGGCCAGTCGCGGCGCGTCTGCAACAGCGACAGCAGGGTCAACAGGCGTGTGGTCGTCGTCATGGTCCGATCGTATTGCTTATCTAGGACAGAAACAGACCTAGACGGCTGCGAGAGTCGAAGACGTCGGGGAGAAGCCCCGGCGACGGTCTCACGAGGAGCAGACATGAGCATCACGACCACCACCCACCTCAACTTCCGCGGCGACGCCCGGGCGGCGCTGACCTTCTACCAGTCGGTCTTCGGCGGCGAGCTCGCCATCACCACCTACGGCGACTTCGGTATGCCGGCCGAGGCCCCCGGGGCGCAGAACGTCGTCTTCGGCCAGGTCGTGAGCCCCGAAGGCTTCCGCGTGCTGGCCTATGACATCCCCGGTCAGTCGGGCGGCTCGGCGGCGGGCACCGGTTCGACACACCGCGAGAACGGCGTCACGATCACCGATCAGCCGTTCTTCGTGTCGGTCGAGGTCGGCACCCTGCCCGAGGTCGGGGCCTACTGGCAGGCACTCGCCGAGGACGCGACGATCGTGGAACCGCTCGCCGCGTCGGCCTGGAGCGCCGGCTTCGGCATGCTTACGGACCGTTTCGGGGTGACCTGGATTTTCGGCGTCGCCGCCCCGGCATCCGCCTGACCGACGCGATCGGGGCGCGCGCTCTCGGTAGGGCGGACGGGACTTGAACCCGTGACCGACGGATTATGAGTCCGCTGCTCTAACCAGCTGAGCTACCGCCCCGATCGGGTCGCGCCCGGCCGAGAGGCGAGGGCGTTACCGCGAGACAACGATACCGCCTCGCTCGGCGGCATCCGGTCAGGCAGCGGCCGCCGGTCAGGCCGCGTCGGTGCGGCCGTCGGTTGCCGACCTGCCGACCACCGGCGCCGTCACCGGCTCGCCCCGGTAGAGATGCTCGAAGGTGTTGAGGGTGCGCTGGATGTCGTGAGCGGCCACGATCGTGAGCGACTCGTTCTTCAGCACGTCGAGCTCGGCCTGCGGAAGCCGCAGGATGTGCTCGAGCTTGTCGGCGAGCTCCTGGGCGTCGCCCGGCGTGAACAGGAAGCCGTTCTTGCCGTCGTGCACCAGGTGCGGCAGAGCCATGGCGTCGGCCGCGACCACGGGCAGCCCGCTCGCCATCGCCTCCATGGTGGCGATGCTCTGCAGCTCGGCGATCGAGGGCATCGCGAACACGGTGGCCCGGGTGTAGAGCCGCTGCTTCTCTTCTTCGGTCACGTAGCCCGTGAAGGTGACGCGGTCGCCGATGCCGAGCTGGTTGGCCATGGCCTGCAGGTTCTTCAGCTGGTCGCCGCCGCCCACGATGTCGAGCTTCGTGTCGAGGTCGGCGGGCAGCAGCTGAATGGCCTTGAGCAGCACGTCGAGGTGCTTCTCGCCGGCCACGCGGCCGACGAAGATGACGCGGTTCTCGGTGCGCGGCGTGAAGTCGGCGACGTATTCGTCGGCGTTGATGCCGCAGGAGATGGCATAGACGTTGTCGATGCCCGTGGCCTTCTCGAAGTAGTCGGCGGCTTTGCGGGTGGGTGCGGTGACGACATCCGCTCGGATGAACGACCGGCGGGCAGCCGCCCAGGCCAGACCGATGGCCCAGTTCTGCAAGAACTTCGGGATGCCGGTGAACGCGAGCATGTTCTCGGGCATGACGTGGTTCGTGCCCACGATGCGGATGCCGCGCTTCTGCGCCTCGTCGGAGAGGCCGCGCCCGATGATGATGTGCGACTGGAAGTGCACCACGTCGGGCTTCACCTCGTCGATGATGCGGGCGCTGTTCTGCTTGATGCGCCACGGCAGGGCGAAGGTGAGCCAGTCGTGCGGATACCAGCGCCAGCTGTAGAGCCGGTGCACGGTGACCTTCTGACCGTCGTAGATCTCGGTGCGGGCGCCCACCGGCAGTTTGGCGGAGGGCGCGACAACGTGCACGTCGTGCCCGCGGGCGGCGAGGCCCGAGGCCAGGTGCTCGGCGAAGCGGGCCGAGCCGTTGACGTCGGGCGAGAAGGTGTCTCCGCCGATCAGGATCCGAAGGGGCCGCTGCAGGTCGCCGGCCGTGGGGGCGCCGGCCGTGCCGGTGCCCGTTTCTGCGTCGGTGTCTGCGGAGTCTGTCAAACCGTCGTCTCTCATGCTTGGGAAGAACCTACCTTAGCGTTGCGCCTGGGGGTGGTATCTCGCGAGCCCGAACACTCCCAGGATCGCGATGAGGCCCGACAGCAGGAAGGCGAAGATGGCCCAGAGCGGCGCCTGCGACGCCTCGCCGAGCACCAGCACCCCGATGGCCACGGCCACCAGGGGGTCGATGACGGTGAGCCCGGCGATCACCAGGTCGGGCGGGCCCGACGAGTAGGCGTTCTGCACGAAGTAGCCGCCGAGCGCCGCGGCCGACAGCAGCCCGACGAGGGCGAGCAGCGTCAACCACTCGAAATGCGCCTGGAAGACCCGGCTGATGACCACCTTGGCGAGCGTCGCCACGAAGCCGTAGAGCACGCCGGCCCCCACGATGTAGGCGAGCGCCTTGAAGCGGCGGCGCAGGAAGGCGAACGTCAGGGCGAAGATGAGCAGCACGACGGCGAGCACGATCAGGATGATGATGAGGTCGGCCGTGGTGACCGGCTTGTCGACCGCCGTGAAGGCGGCGACGAGCACGAACAGCCCCACGCCGCCCACGCAGAGCACGATCGAGATGACCGAGCTGCGGTTGAGCTTGACCTTGCTGATGCGCGAGTTGAGGATCGCCGTGATGACGAGCGCGACGGCGCCGAGCGGCTGCACCACGATGATCGGCGAGAACCCGAGGCTGGTGAGCTGGAACACGATGGCGAGCCCGAGCATGAGCGTGCCGATCACCCACGACGGCCGGCTCAGCAGCGCGAACAGCTGGCGGCCGTTGAGGCCCTTGTCGGCCTGCTGCGTGTTCGCCTCGACCTTGGTGACCCCGCGGTGCTGGAACTGCGCGCCGAGGCTCAGGAAGACGGCACCGACCAGAGCGATGGGGATGCCGATGAATTGCTTCGGGTCGAGCGCGATCTGGTCGCTGAGCTCGAACAGTTCAGGAGGCACCCGTCGACATTACCTCGACAGGTGCGCCGTTAGGCTTAGCGAATGGCCGTTCTCCCGATCCGGATCTCCGGAGACCCCGTGCTGCACTCCCCCGCCTTTCCGGTCGCCGAGTTCGACGACACGCTGCGAACCCTCGTCGCCGACATGTTCGACACGATGGACGAAGCCCCCGGAGTCGGTCTCGCCGCCCCGCAGGTGGGCGTGCCACTTCGCGTGTTCGTCTACAGCTACACCGACGACCACGACGAGCAGCACCGCGGGGTGGCCGTGAACCCCGAGCTCTTCATCACGCCGGCCTCGCCCGAGCCGGCCGATCCCGACACCGAGTCGGAGGGTTGCCTGTCGTTCCCGGGCCCGCGCTTTCCACTGGCCCGCGGCGCCCGGGCGCTGCTGCGCGCCCACGATCTCGACGGCCGGCCGTTCGAGATCGAGACCGGCGGATGGCTCGCCCGCATCTTCCAGCACGAGTTCGACCACCTCGACGGCCTGCTCTACATCGACCGCATCGATCGCGTCTACGGCAAGGTCGCCGCGAAGATCGAGCGCAAGAAGGGCTGGGGAGTTCCGGGAATCGCCTGGCTGCCCGGAG
Source organism: Herbiconiux daphne (assembly GCF_024979295.1). Taxonomy (GTDB): domain Bacteria; phylum Actinomycetota; class Actinomycetes; order Actinomycetales; family Microbacteriaceae; genus Herbiconiux; species Herbiconiux daphnes. The sequence continues at coordinate 82,795 of NZ_JANLCJ010000003.1, forward strand.
TCGACCACCTCGACGCCTGACGGCACGGCTGGGAGTTTTCCGCGCAGGGCTCCGCTCAGGTGCAGAGCCTCCGCTCAGGTGAAGGCGCGGATGCCGGCCGCCACCGCCGCGGCCACGATCACGACCACCACGAACGGCACCCGCAGGGCGTAGAGCCCCGCCGCCACGAGCACGGCCGGCACCCGCGCGTCGACCGCGATCGACTGACCGGCGCCGAGCGTCTGCACGGCGATGAGCGCCGCCAGCAGCGCCACGGTGAGCAGGTTGGCGATGCGCGACACCGTCGGGTGCTCGAACGCCCGCGGCGGAATGAGGTAGCCCAGCACCTTGAGGGCGACGCAGACGACGGATGCCAGGATGACGATGTTCCACGCGCTCACGCCCGCTCCTCCTTGCCGCCGAGCAGGTTGAACGCGCCCACCACGATCGCGACCACGGCCGCCACGAGCACCGGCAGTCCGGGGGTGAGGAAGGGCGTCAGGAGGGTCGCGACGAACGCGGCGCCGACGGCCACGGCCTGGGTCTGACGCTGCTTGAGCCGGGGCCAGAGCAGCCCGAGGAAGGCCGCCGCGGCCGCGGCATCCAGGCCGTAGGCGCTCACGTCACCGAGGAGGTCGCCGATCAGCGCCCCGATCAGCGTGGTGACGTTCCAGCCGAGATAGATCAGGATGCCGGTGACCCAGAAGCCGACCCGCTGCGCCGACGGGGTCGGCTGCGCCACCGCCACGGCCACGGACTCGTCGATGGTGACCTGGGCGGCGGCGGCACGGCGCCAGAATCCGGGGCCGATGAGCGGCGACATCCGGATCGAGTAGAACACGTTGCGCACGCCGAGCAGGCCCGCGCTCGTGATGGCGGAAGGTCCGGCCGCGATGCCGCCCGACGCGAGAACCCCGATCAGGGCGAACTGCGAGCCGCCGGTGAACATCACCAGGCTGAGAAAGCAGGTCTGCCAGATGTCGAGGCCCGAGAGTGTGGCGAGAGCCCCGAACGACACCCCGTAGGCCGTGGTGGCGAGCCCCACCGCGAGACCGGCGCGGAAGGCCGCCGTCTCTTCGGGGGTGCGACGCGGGCGGCTGGACATGGTCTCCTCAGACGAAGAAAGGCCCCGCGGGTGGAGCCGCGAGGCCTTCGCTCCCCGACTTGGACTCGAACCAAGAACCTGCCGGTTAACAGCCGGCTGCTCTGCCAATTGAGCTATCGAGGAATGCTGGTGAAGCGTGAATACACTATCACTGATTTTCGGGGCGCTTTGTCACCGCTCCCCTCCGGCACGCCCGGCGGGCGGGTGTCAGTAGCCGGCGGCGGGGTCGACCCGGCCCGCGAAATCGCCGGTGTCGAGCAGCGCCCTGACGTTGTGGCGCACCCGCGCGGCGAGCAGCGGCGCAGTCATCTCGGGCGTGTCTGCCGAGTGCGGCGTGATGATGGCGTGGGGCTCGGCCCAGAGCGGATGACCGTCGGGCAGCGGCTCGGGGTCGGTCACGTCGACCCCGGCTCCTGCGATGGCTCCGGACCGCAACGCGGCCACCAGGGCGTCGGTGTCGATCAGGGCGCCGCGGGCGATGTTCACGATGTATGCCGAATCGCGCATGAGTTCGAACTCGGCTGCCGAGAACATGTTCGCGGTGCCGGGGGTCGACGCCGCGGCGACCACGACGACGTCGGCATCGGGGAGCACCTCGTGCAGGCGGTCGTCGGTGACCGTGCGCGTGGCGCCGGCCACGGGGTCGCCTGAACGGCGCACCACCGTGCTGGTCACGCCGAATGGCTCGAGCAGGCGCAGCAGCTCGATCGCGATGCCCCCGGCGCCTACGATCACCACGTGCAGACCGTAGAGCGACCAGCCAGCCTTCGGGCCCCACGAGGTGGCCCGGATGCGCTCGGGCAGGTCGCGCAGCAGCGCGAGCGTGAGTGTGAGCGCGTGCTCGGCCACGGGCTGGGCGAATGCGCCTTTCGCGCTGGTGAAGATGCGGCCTGGCACGGCCTGGTCGCGGATGACCTCGGCGAAGGCGTCGATGCCCGCCCAGGGCAGCTGCGCCCATCCGATCTGCGGATGCGCGGCCAGAGCGGCGGCGAAGTCGTCGGCGCCCTCGGAGCTGAGCCACACCAGGCCGCGGGTGTCGTCGTCGAGCGGGGCGACGGTTCCGCCGGCGTCTTCGACCGCGGCGACGAAGAACGGGTCGGGCTCGGGCAGCACCGCGATCGGGCCCGGTGCGGGCCGGTCGCCCGGCGCGAGGGTCTCGGCCGGCACCGCGAGCACCTCGCGGTGCCGGCCCCGACGGTCAGGCCCCGTCACGCGCGGCGCCCGTCGCCGGCGTCGCCGGCGTCGTGGACGTCGCCGTCACCTGTGACGCCAGCGACGTCGGGGCCGTCGTCGCCATCGCCGTTGGAATCGGCGTGACCGTCGAGGTCATTTCCGTCTCCGTCGAAGTCATCTCCGTCACCGTCGAAATCTTCGTCGTCGTACTCGTCGTCGCCGTAGCTCTCGCGGGCGAGCCCGGCCACATAGGGATGCCGGGGGTCGCCCAGCACGTCGTCGATCGGTCCGAGGCCCACGACGACGCCCTCGTGGATGACGGCGATGCGGTCGACCGACCGGCGCAGCGTCTCGAGGTCGTGGCTCACGATCAGCGCGCTCGCGCCGCGCGACCGCTGCAGGCCGGCGATCACGTCGACCACCGCGCCGCGCACCGACACGTCGACGCCCGCCGTGGGCTCGTCGGCGATGAGCAGCACCGGGTCGAGGATGAGCCCCCGGGCCACCGCCACCCTCTGGCGCTGGCCGCTCGAGAGCTCGTGCGGGTATTTCAGCATCGAGCCCACGGGCAGCAGAAGGGCATCGACGAGGGTCGCGGCCTTGAGCCCGGCCTTCTGCCGGTTGTAGCGCTTGTCGCGAAGGAACAGCGGCTCGGCCACGAGCTCGGCGACCGTCATGTTCGAGGTGAGGTTCGATCCGGCATCCTGCGACACGAACCCCACGCCCAGGGTGAGCTTGTTGAGCTTCGACCGTTTGATGCCTCGCATCTCGAAGCCCAGCACGTCGAGGCTGCCGCCGATGATGCGCGGCGAGTTGTCTTTCGAGCCCCGCAGAGCCGCCTGGCCCGAGGCGATCTGGGCGAGGGTGGACTTGCCCGAGCCGCTCGACCCCACGAGGCCGACGATCTCGCCCGGCCGGATGGTGAGGGTGAAACCCTTGACCGCCGTGAACGCCGAGCTCACGCTGTGCGCGGGGTATTCGACCGTGACGTCGCTGGCGGTGAGTATGTTTCTGTCGGCCATGATTTTCGAGCCTAGGCGGTTGGCCTCATTCGGCCTGCAAGGCGCGGCGGTCGGCCTCGAGTTGCACGAGCTGCCGCTGGATGTCGCGGTAGACCTCGGGTTGGGCGACCGCGTCGGTGCGCTGCAACGTGCCCTTCAGCTCCTCTTTGCGACGGCCGAGGTGACGCTGGATGAGCGAGCTCGTGATGCGCCGCAGGTAGAGTTCCGGCTGCCGTTCGGGGCGCTCGGGAATGGGCGCGACGGCGAGCTGCTCCACGAGCGAGCGGTATTCCTCGGGCACGTCGGCCTGCACCACGGCCACCCAGTCGGGGCGGTCGAACGCATCGATGTTGCGGCCGATCGAGTCGCGGATGGCCGCCAGCGCGCCGTTGTTGAACCCGCAGACGCTCGCCTGGCCGAGCAGCTCGCGCCCCACGATCACGGGTGACTGCAGCAGGGCCATCAACGCGTCGCGCTCGGTGCGCACCGCCGTGGTCGACGGCAGGTCGGTGATCGACACGCTCGGCCGCACGACGGGCTGGTCGAATCCCGGGGCCGGCTCGGCCAGCGAGGTGATCGACTGGGCACCGGGAGTCACGACCACCACGCCCTGCGCTCCCCCGGCGTCGCCCCGGCCGTGCGAAACCGCCGCGGGCGTGCCCGAGGAGGCCCCGTGCCGGGCGTCGCCGGACCGGGCATCGGGCCGTGCTTCCAGCGCCCGACCGCCGTCGCGACCGGAGGCTGCGCCCGACGCCGACGTCGACGCCGACGAGCGCGAACCGGCGCTGTCGACGGCTCGCCGCACGTCGTCGAGTTCCATCGCGAGCATCTTGGCGAGCTGACGGGTGTAGGCCGGTCGCAGAGCAGGGTCGCGGATGTCGGCGACGATCGGAGCGGCGTCGCGCAGCGCGGCGACGCGCCCCTCGACCGTCTCGAGGTCGTAGGCCGAGAGCTTCTGCTTGATCACGAACTCGAACATCGGCTTCTTGCCCTTGACGAGCCGGCGCACGGCGTCGTCGCCCTGCGCCAGGCGCAGGTCGCACGGGTCGAGACCGTCGGGCGCGACCGCGACGTAGGTCTGGGCGGCGAACCGCTGCTCTTCGCTGAACGCGCGCAGGGCGGCCTTCTGGCCCGCGGCATCCGGGTCGAAGGTGAAGATGACTTCGCCGAGGCCCGCGCTGTCGTCAGAGAGCACGCGCCGCATGATCTTGATGTGGTCGACGCCGAACGAGGTGCCGCAGGTGGCGACCGCCGTGGTGACACCGGCCAAGTGGCACGCCATCACGTCGGTGTAGCCCTCGACCACCACCACCTGGCGGCTGCGGGCGATGTCGCGTTTGGCCAGATCGAGGCCGTAGAGCACCTGCGCCTTGTGGTAGATCGGTGTCTCGGGCGTGTTGAGGTATTTCGGGCCCTTGTCGTCGTCGAACAGCCGGCGGGCGCCGAACCCGACCGTCTGACCCGTCTGGTCGCGGATGGGCCAGATCAAGCGCCCCCGGAACCGGTCGTAGGTGCCCCGGTCGCCGGCGCTCAGCAGGCCCGCGGCGGTGAGCTCGGCCTCGGTGAAGCCGCGGCCGCGCAGGTGCTTGCCCAGGTTGTCCCACCCCTGCGGGGCGTAGCCCACGCCGAAATGGGCGGCGACGGATGCGTCGAACCCGCGCTCACCGAGGAACGCCCGCCCGGCATCGGCGCCCGGCGCGGTGAGCTGCTCGGCGAAGTACTCGCGGGCGGCCTCGTTCGCCGCGAGCAGCCTGGCACGGTTGCCCTGGTCGGCCGCGGGGCCGCCGTCTTCGTAGTGCAGCTGGTAGCCGATCTTGGCCGCGAGGCGCTCGACCGCCTCGGAGAAGGTGACGTGGTCCATCTTCTGCAGGAAGGTGAAGACGTCGCCGCCCTCGCCGCAGCCGAAGCAGTGGTAGTAGCCCACCTGGGGGCGCACGTGGAAGCTCGGGGAGCGTTCGTCGTGGAACGGACAGAGCCCCTTCATCGAGCCCACTCCGGCGCTCTTCAGGGTCACGAAATCGCCCACGACATCGGCGATATTGATCCGGGACCGGACTTCATCGATGTCTCCTCGACGTATCAGCCCTGCCATCTCTCTAGGATACGTTCCGGGCACCGACAGTGGCGGCGCCGGCGCTCGTCGCACCGCACAGTCGCGCGTGCCACGCCTCGGCGCTCTGGTCGGTGAGGCTCGCCACCTGGTCGACCACGATGCGCTTGCGCTCGGCGTCGTCGTCGGCCCGCTGCCAGTCGTCGCGGAACGCGGTCTCGAGCGCACGGCCCTCCGATCGCCAGAGCGTGTCGGCGAGTTCGAGCAGCAGGTTGCGCTGATCGACGTAGATCGGCTGGCGGGCGTCGTTGCTCATCACGAACACCGAGACGATGCCCTTGAGCGTCGCGATCTCGGCCTCCACCCACCGCGGAACCACCACGTTCGCCCCGTAGCGCGTGATGCTGGGCGCGGGATAGTGCTCGCGGGTGGCCCGCGTCGCGGCACCCGCGAAGCGGCCGATGAGCTGACTCGTGAGGTTCTTGAGTCTCGCGTGCGCCTGGCGCGAATTCGTCCATTCCGAGAGCCACACCTTGAGCGAGTCGAGCCGGTCGAACGCCTCGGTCAGCTCGTCGAGTGTGAAGCCCCCGCCGGTGCGGGTATGGATGCTGCGGATCAGCGCCGTGTGATCGGCCTTGACGCCCAGCACGGCGACGTCGATGTAGCCGTTCAGCACGGCGTCTTCGAAGTCGTGCACGGAGTAGGCGATGTCGTCGGAGAGATCCATCACCTGGGCCTCGACGCAGAGCGTGCGGTCGGGGGCACCCTCGCGGAACCACTCGAACACCGGCAGGTCGTCGTCGTAGACGCCGTATTTCAGCCGGCCACTGGCATCCTCGACCGGATCGGCGTGCGCCCACGGGTATTTGCAGCTCGCGTCGAGGCTCGCCCGGGTGAGGTTGAGCCCGTAGGTCTCGCCCTGCTCGCCGATGACCTTCGGCTCGAGGCGGGTCAGGATGCGCAGGCTCTGCGCGTTGCCCTCGAACCCGCCGATGTCGGCCGCCCAGTCGTTGAGCGCCCGTTCGCCGTTGTGACCGAACGGCGGGTGGCCGAGGTCGTGAGCGAGGCATGCGGTGTCGACCACGTCGGGGTCGAGGTCGAGGCTGTCGGCCAGTTCACGGCCCACTTGGGCCACCTCGAGCGAGTGGGTGAGCCGGTTGCGTGCGAAGTCGGCCACGACCGTGGGGCTCAGCACCTGGGTCTTGGCGGCGAGCCGGCGCAGCGACGACGAGTGCAGCACCCGGGCGCGGTCTCGCGCGAAGTCGCTGCGGCGGGTGTAGTGCTCCTCGGGCAGCAGTCTCTCGGCGTCGCGGTCGGAGTAGCCCTTGGTCGGCGTGAAGGTCGACAGGTCGAGTGCGTCAGCCGCCACTGTGATGCAGCTCCGCTTCGGCGATGTCGGCCCGCACCGAGGCGTCGGCGAGCGACCGTGACTCGAGCCACCGGTCGGGCAGCGAGGGGTTCTTGGGGCTGCCCGCGCGACCCCGGGGGCCCTCGGCGTCGGCGCCGGGGTAGGGAGCCGACCAGTCGAGTGTGGCCAGGATCTCGTCCATCGCCTCGAGCGTCTTCACCGTGCTGAGGCCGGCGCGCACCTCGTGCCCCACCGGGTAGCCCTTGAGATACCACGCCACGTGCTTGCGGATGTCGCGGCACGCGCGGTCTTCGTCGCCGAAGAACTCGGCCAGCAGCTCGGTGTGCCGGCGCAGCGTGCGCGCCACGTCGCCGAGCGACGGTGCCGCGCGCAGCCCGACGGCTTCGTCGGCGGTCAGCTCGCCGGAGCGCACCCGGAACGCGGCCGCCAGGTCGCCGAACAGCCACGGTCGGCCGAGGCAGCCGCGGCCGACGACGACACCGTCGCACCCCGTCTCGTCGACCATGCGCAGCGCGTCTTCACCCGACCAGATGTCGCCGTTGCCGAGCACCGGAATGCTCGTGATGGTCTCTTTGAGGGTGGCGATGGCCGACCAGTCGGCGTGGCCGCTGTAGAAGTCGGCCGCCGTGCGGGCGTGCAGCGCGATGGCCTTGACCCCCGCGCCTTCGGCGGCACGGGCGGCCTCGAGGTAGGTGAGGTGGTCGGTGTCGATTCCCTTGCGCATCTTCACGGTCACCGGGATGTCGCCGGCCGCGTCGACCACCGACTCCACGATCTCGCGGAACAGATCGAGCTTCCAGGGCAGCGCGGCACCGCCGCCCTTGCGCGTGACCTTCGGCACGGGGCATCCGAAGTTCATGTCGATGTGATCGGTGTGGTCTTCGTCGACCAGGATGCGCGCAGCGGTCGCCATGGTCGCCGGATCGACGCCGTAGAGCTGGATCGACCGCGGCGTCTCGCTCGGGTGATGGGTGATCAGCCGCATGGTCTCGGGGGTGCGCTCGACGAGAGCACGGCTCGTGATCATCTCGCTCACGTAGAGGCCGGCACCGAACTCGCGGCACAGGCGCCGGAACGCGGTGTTGGTGATTCCCGCCATCGGCGCGAGCACGACGGGCACGTCGAGCGCGATCGGCCCGATCGAGAGCTTGGGAGCGGTGAGGGTTGAAGTGGACATCGTGGTCAATTCTCCCAGACCCGGGCGCCGGAGCCGTCATTCATGGGAATCCTGTGCACAGACATCCGGTTGACTGTGATTGTGAGTGAGAAGACAGGCACCGACCGCGTGCAGCACGACGCCGACCAGCGCGGCATCCCCGTCGAGATCATCGAGCGCCCGCCGGCGGGCAGCCTCGAAGCCGCCGCGGCCGGACTCGGCCTCGAACCGGCCGACATCATGAAGAGCCTCGTGGTGAAGCGGCACGACGGCGACTTCTTGTTCGCCCTGATTCCCGGCGACCGCCAGATCAGCTGGCCGAAACTGCGCGCCCTGGTGGGCGTGAACAAGCTCTCGATGCCGCACAAAGACGTGGCCCTCGATGCGACCGGCTATGAGCGCGGCACCATCACGCCGCTCGGGTCGACCACGGCCTGGCCGGTCTACCTCGACGAGTCGTTCGCCGGCCGCCGCGTCGCCATGGGCGCGGGGGCTCCGGGGTTCAGTGCCCTCGTCGACGCCGACGCGCTCGCGCTCGGGCTCGGCGCCACGGTCGCCGACATCAGCGACCCGCTTCCGCCGCGGCCCTAGCACGGGCGCCGGGCCGCCGAGCGCCGCACGGTCACAGAGCGCAGGAATCGCCTTCGCAGACCGCTCCGGCGTCGCCGAGCGGCGCCAGCACCGTGAGCGGCGTCAGCCCGTTGAGCGGAGCACGCGGCGGCACCTCGGCCGTCTGGCTCCCGCCGTCGGCCGCGCTCATTGCCCGACCTCCACGCGCTCGTCGGCGACCTGGCGAAGCACCTGGGCGAACGTCGACGCGTCTTGCGCACCAGAGACACCGTATTTTCCGTCGATGACGAAGAACGGCACGCCCTGGATGCCGTATTGGATCGCCAGGTTCTGGTCGGCCCGCACGTCGGCGAGGTATTCGTTCGCGCGGAGCGACCGCACCACGTCGTCGCGGTCGAAGCCGAGCTCCACCGCCAGATCGGCGAGGCCGTCGATGGTTCCCACCTGCCGGCCCTCGACGAAGTAGGCCTTCAGCAGGCGCTCCTTCGCCTCGAGCTGAAGGCCGCGGGCCTTGGCGTAGTGGATGAGCTGGTGCGCCAGCACGGTGTTCGCGTGCTTGAGGTTGGGGTAGTCGTAGTCGAGGCCCACCGACGCGGCGATGCCGGTGACTCGCTCGAGCATCGGCCCGATCTGCTCGGGCGGAAAGCCCTTCATGGCCAGGAACTCCTCATGGCTGCCCGCGAAGTCGACGGGAGTGTCGGGCGAGAGTTCGAAGCTGTGGTACTCGATCTGCACCGGCACGGCGTCGTCGTCGACCCCGTATTCGGCGATGCCGTTCTCGAGCTTGCGCTTGCCGATGTAGCACCAGGGGCAGGCGATGTCCGACCAGATGTCGATCTTGATGGCGTCACTCATGCAAAGGTGAACCGCGCCGGCTCAGAAGTCATTCCGCATCGGTCATCCTGCACGAAGTCAGTCCTCATCCGCCGCCGTCGGGGTGTCGACCGCTCCCCCGAACCGGCGGTTGCGGCCCGCGTAGTGCTCGATCGCCTGCCACAGGTCGACCCGGGTGAAGTCGGGCCAGAGCCGGTCGAGGAACACCATCTCGGCGTACGCCGACTGCCAGGGCAGGAAGTTGCTCGTGCGCTGCTCGCCCGACGACCGCACGAACAGGTCGACATCGGGCAGGTCGGGAACGTAGAGGTGCTTCTGAATGAGTCTCTCCGACACGGCTGACGGCCGGATGCGCCCGGCGGCCACGTCGTCGGCGATGGCCCGCACGGCATCCGTGATCTCGTTACGGCCGCCGTAGTTGACGCACATCGTCAGCGTGAGGGTCGAGTTGTGCGCCGTGAGCTGCTCGGCGAACTGCAGTTCTTTGATCACGCTCGCCCAGAGACGCGGCTTGCGGCCGGCCCAGCGGATGCGCACCCCCCACTCGTTGAGCTGGTCACGCCGACGGTGCAGCACCTCGCGGTTGAATCCCATCAGAAAGCGCACCTCGTCGGGCGAGCGCTTCCAGTTCTCGGTCGAGAAGGCGTAGACGCTCACGTGCTCCACGCCGATCTGAATCGCCCCAGCCACCACGTCGAGCAGGGCCGCCTCCCCGGCGCGGTGGCCCTCGATGCGGGTGAGGCCGCGCTGGTTCGCCCAGCGGCCGTTGCCGTCCATCACGATCGCGACGTGCTTCGGCACCGACCCCTTGGGCAGCGACGGCGGCTGCAGCCCCGTCCAGTCGAGGGGCCGGAACGGCTCCGCCTTGTCGGACGTCTTTCGAACGGGACTCACTGCGGCTGAACCTTCTTCGTCTGCGACCGTTCGACGTGCTCGAGCGATCGGAGCCCGCGTTCCAGGTGCCATTGGGTGTACGCCGCAACGATACCGCTCGCGCGGGAGCGGGTCGCCGGCTCCGACGAGTCGGCCGACGACCAGTCGCCGGTGAGCAGGGCCGCGAGCAGCTCGAGGGTGCTGACATCCAGTCGCGGCGTGCCCGGGGGCGCGACCTTGTCGCTCACCACCCCGCCCAGCTGCACCACGAAGGCCGAGTGCGGGCCCGCCTCGCCCGTGACGGCGCAGTCGTGGAAGCTCGGCGCCCAGCCCGCCATCGAGAGCGCCCGCAGCAGGTAGGAGTCGAGGGTCATCGCGGCCCCGTGCTCGCCGCGTGAGAGCGATCGCAACGCTCCGACGAGCAGCAGGTACTGCTGCAGCGACGGCTCTTCTTCGGTGAGCTTGTCGGCGGTCTCCACCATCGCGCTCGCCGCGGTGTAGCTGGCGTAGTCGGCCGTGATCTCGGCGCCGTAGGAGCCGATCGTCACCGCCTGGGTGATGGTGTCGAGGCTCCGGCCCTCATAGAACTGCACGTCGGCCACCATGAAGGGCTCGAGCCGGGCGCCGAACTTCGAGGCCGTTCGCCGAACGCCGCGGGCGACCGCGCGCACCTTGCCGTGCTGACGGGTCAGCAACGTGACGATGCGGTCGGCCTCACCCAGTTTGTGGGTGCGCAGCACGACGGCTTCATCTCGGTAAACGGGCACAGTCAAGTATCCCTCGCCCCGCCGACAGGCGGCCGAGCGACCCGGGCTAGAACGCCTCGAACGCCCGGCCGAGCTGAAGGGCGCCGAGGATGATGAACAGCACCGCCATGATGAGGTTGTTGTGCTGGATGAGCGCGGCCTTGGCCGAGGCGAGACCGCTCGCGATGTGCTGCGAGTGCGAGCCTCCGACGACGGTCAGCACGATGAGTCCGAGGCACGAGACCGCCACGAAGACGGCCGAGCACACGAACACGAGCGACCACGGCAGGTCGGCCGAGCCGATCGACGAACCGGCCGCGATGGCGATCGGGATGTTCTTCACGTTCGCCACCCCGAGCAGCACGCCGAGGCCGGCCGACTTCACCACCCCGAACGAGTCCATGGCGGCGAGCCACTTCGGCTCCACCGGGGTGGCACCCTTCTTCGGCCGCTTCTGCCAGCTGCGCAGCGCCAGATAGAAGAACAGGGCGGCGAACGCGAAGCCGATCACGATGTGGAACACCGTGGCGAAGAACGAGTCGTTCTCGGTGGTGCCCTTCGACCCCGAGGCGAGTGCCAGCGTCAGCGCGAAGAACGCGACCGCGAAGGCGATGGTGAACACCACGGCGTTGCCGCGCCCGCGCGGCCCGAGCAGCAGGGTGATCACGGCCACCAGCGGCATCGGCGAGATGATCACCGCGAAGGCGAGGGGAATGACCTCCCCCAAGGCATGCCAGAACATGGCCTCAGCGTAGCGGTCGGCAACACGCGCGACACATTCGGCGTATACCCTCTTTCGAGTGTCATTGCCCTTCCAGCGATCGCGGGCCGGATCGTCGTTCCTCGTCGCGTCGGCGACCGTGGTTCTGATCGCTGTCGCACTGCTCGCCGGAACCGCGGGATTCCTCGCCGGTTCGACCCTTCAGGCGATGCGCGACACGCTCGCCCAGGCCCCCGCCACCGAGGCGGCACTGCAGGTCTCGAGCGCCTACGACCCCGCGACCGCCCCGGCTCAGGATGCCGGCACCCGCGCCGTGGTCGGCGACGCGTTCGCGGGGGCTCCGGTCACGGTCTGGCGCTCACTGCGCACCGCGCCGGTGCCCGTGCAGCCACTCGCGGCCGACGGAACCCCCTCTGGCGACCCGAGTGCCGACGACGACACGCCCGAGGTGGTGCTGCAGGCCGACGACCGCTCCGACGCGGGCATCGCTACGGTGGCCGGGGCCTGGCCCACGGCTCCCGGCGAGGCGGCCCTCGAGCAACGCGCCGCCGAGGCTCTCGGGCTCGCCGCCGGTGACCGCATCCTGGTCGGCCCCGAGAGCGGTCGCCGCGAATTCGTGATCTCGGCGATCTGGCGCGCCGACGACCCCACCGCCGCACGCTGGTTCGGCGACCCCGCCATCGCCTCGGGCCGCACCGGCGATGCGGTCGGCCCGCTGCTCGTGGCCGAGACCGATCTCGCCGGGGTCTTCGCCGCGGTCACCGCCCGCTGGGTGGTGCAACCGGATGCCGCCTCCCTCACGCCCTCGGCGTGGTCGGTGGTCGAAGGCGCGTCGGCCGACGGCGCTCTGTCCGAGCTGCTGGCGCGGGCCGACGTCTTCGGCGCGCAGTCGGTGACGGTCGAAGGCGACCTGCACGCCGAGACCGCGCGCGTGACGCAGGCCGCGTCGGCCGCCCGGGCGGTCACGCTCGTGCCGGCCGTGCTCGTCGCGACCCTCGCGATCATCGCCCTGCTGCAGCTCGCCACCCTGCTGGCCGGCTCCCGCTCGGCCGACACCCGTCTGCTTCGCGCGCGCGGCGCATCCGTCGGCCGGCTGACCCTGTGGGCCGCGGTCGAGACGGGCGTCGTGGCCGTGCCGGCCGCGCTCCTCGGCGCCGCAGCGGGTGCGGTGGCCGGCTGGTCGATCGCGGGCGGAGTGGGCGACCTCGGGGCCACACTCCTCGACGCCCTGGTGCTCGGGGTCGCGACGGCGGCCGCCGCCGTGCTGGTCTCGACCGGGCGGGGTGCGCTCGCGGCCTGGGCCGCCGCGCGCGGGGAGGGGTCGAGCCGCACCGCGGGCGCGCCGGTGCTCATCGCCGCCGCCGTCACCGCAGCGGTGGCGGCACTGGCCGCGTGGCAGCTCGTCGCCGCCGGCACGCCCCTGCTGGCCGGCCCCTCTGCCGCCGGCTCCTCTGCTGGCGCCGGGGCCGTCAACCCTGTCGCGGTGCTGGCTCCCGGGCTCGCCCTGCTGGCACTCGCCCTGTTCGCCGTCGCCGGCGTGCCGCCCATCACCCGGGTGCTCGGCGCCGGAGCCGCCCGAGGGCGCTCCCTCACGCGGCTGCTCGCCGTGCGCACGCTCACCCGCCGCGCCTCGCTGTTCACCGTCGCCGTGCTCGTGACCGCCCTCGCGGCCGGCGGCGCGGTCTTCGCCGCCAGCGTGACCGGGTCGCTCGACCGCGCCGACGAGCGCACCTCGGCGCTCGTCACCGGCGCCGACGTGCGCGCCGCCTACTCGGTGCCCGCGAACGTCGACCTCGACGGCCCCCGGGTCACCTCCCTCGAGGCATCCGACGCCCCCGGAGCGACGGATGCCGCCACGGCGCTCTCGACCATCGCCACCCTCGGCACCGACGAGGTCGGTCTCGTCGCCCTGCCGGCCGCGACGCTGCCGGGGTTGCTGCCCGGAACTCAGCTGGCGGGCTCCTCGGCGGCTCTCGAGGCCGGCGACGACGGGATGCCCGGCATCGCCGCCCTTCCCGCTGGATCACAGACGCTCTCGGTGGCCGTGACGGTGGCCGGAACCGACTCCGCACCGCTCACCGACACCGACGGAACGGTGACGGTGGCCGCGTGGCTCGCCGATTCCGGTGGTGCCGTCTGGCAGCTCTCGCTGGGCGAGATCGACACCACGACCGCCACCACGGGAGCCGTCTTCACCCGCGCACTGCCGCCGTCGTCAAGCGAGGTCGCCCTGCTCGGTCTCGACGTCGCGCGCGTCGGATCGGCCGAGTCGTCGCGGTCGACCGTCGTGCTCGACGCCGTCTCGGTCTCCGCGGCCGACGGCGAGGCCCTCCCGGCCGAGATCGCGCAGGCCGGTGACGAGCCGCTCTCCGTGGCCCTCACCCGTCAGACCCCCCGAGGGCGCATCCTCGCCCCCGACGCAGGCCGTCGTGTGCCCGTGGTCTTCACCACTGCCCTCGCCAGCCGCCTGGGCGTCGGCACGGGCGACGAGCTGAGCCTGACGCCCTCGACGGGCCGGGCGGTCGACGTCGTCGTCGCCGCGACCGTCGACGCCGTTCCCGGCTCGGGGCGGGAACTGGTCGTCTTCGCCGACACCGCGACGCTCCAGCAGGGCATCCTCGCCGCGGGCGGCGCCGTGCCGCTGCCCGCGGAGGTGTGGGTCGCGACATCCGACCCCCGCGGCACCGCGGCGGCGATCAGCACGAGCTCGCCCCTGGCGGTGACGGTCACCACGCGGGCGAACGCCTCGGCCTCCGCCATCGTGCTGCCGGCCGTGGTCGCCGTGCAGGTGGGTGTTGGAGGCGGTGTGGTCATCGCCCTGGTCTGCCTGATCGCCGTGGTGGCCGCGTTGCTCGCTGCGCGGCGCGCGGAGTCGGGCGTGCTCGCCGCACTCGGCAGCACGCGGCGCGACGACGTGGCCGAACGCCGCACCGAGGCGTCGGCCGTTGTCGCCTACGGCCTGGTCGCCGGCGTCGTCGCCGGAGCCGCCGTCGCGGTGCTGCTCGCGGCCGTCTTCGCCCGGGCCGCCGTGCCCGGCGCGGCCGCGGCCGGATCGGTGCTCGCCATCGACCCCGCCTTCGCGGCTGCGGCCCTGGCGGCGCTCGGCGTCGGTTGCGCGGCCGTCGTGACGGTCTACGGCTCGCTCGTCAGGAGGTCACGATGAGCCGACCCTCGTCGCACAGCGGGCGCGATCGTCCGTTCGGATTCGGCGGCGTGCTGCGCCGGTCGATGCTTTCCGGCCCCGCCGCCACCATCGCGCTGACCGTGGTGGTGGCTCTCAGCGCGGCCCTTGCGGCGGCGGCGCCCGCGGTGCTCGAGCGGTCGGCCACCGAGGCCCTCCGCTACGACGTCGCCTCGGATGCGCCGGCCGACCAGGCCGACGTCATCGCGCAAGCCACCGGCGGGCCCGCGATCGGCCCCTCGGCGGGTGGGCCGGCATCCACGGGTCTGGATGACGCGGTCGACGCGATCTGGGGCGCCCAGCACGACGCGCTCCGCGCCATCCGGTCGACCGTTCCCGAACCGCTCGCCTCAGTGCTCGGTGACCCGGTCGCCACGGTCACCAGCGACCTCGTTCCGCTGACGGAACTGCCCGGAGACCCTCCGGCGCGCTCGACCGATCTCGGCTTCCAATTCGATCCTCACTATCGCGACCGCGTCGACCTGGTCTCGGGCGAGTGGCCGGTGGCCTCCGACGACTTCCTGGCGACCGGCGCGCCCATCGAGGTGGTGATCTCGCAACCCGTCAGCGACGGCGCGGAGTGGGCCGTCGGCGAGACCCGCCAGGTGGTCTTCGGCGACGGGCGCACCCAGCCCGTCGTGCCGACCGGCATCATCGAGGCCGTCGACCCGGCCGACCCCTGTTGGCTGCACACGCCGACGGTGCTCGAGCCGGGCCTCGTGCAAGACGGCTCCGGCGGCACGACCGTGGTGGCGCTGGCCTACGTCGATCCCGCGTCGTGGCCGTCGGCGGCCGGGATGCCGCTGCACGAGCACACCCAGGCATGGTTCCCGGCTCGTCCGCAGGCCCTCTCGGTGGCGACGGCGCCGGTGGTCAGCCGCCAGCTGCGCGAATTCATGAGCACGCCGCACGCCGTCGTCGACGATGCGGCGGCGCCCGCGCCCGACCTGTCCGGCGCGATCTTCGAGGCGTCGGTCACCGCGCTCACCTTCAGTTCGCGCCTGCCGACGCTCATCGGCGACTCCCTGGCGCGCAACACCGCGACCAATGAAGTGGTCGCCATGGCCGTCAGCGGCCCCATCGGCGTGCTCGTCGCCGTGCTGCTGCTCGGAACGAGCCTGCTGCTGCGGCGGAGGGGCGCCACGCTCGCGCTGTTCGGCGCGCGTGGCGCGTCAGCCGGGCAGCTGCGCGGGTTCCTGGCCCTCGAGGGAGCGGCCATCGGGCTCATCGGGTCGGTCGCCGGCACCGCGATCGGGCTGGGCCTGGCGGCCGCGGTGGTCGGGCCCGGTGCCCTCGACGCCACCCGGCTGCTCGCCGCGGCGGGCGTCGCCCTCGTGCTGGCGGTGCTGCCGGTCGTGGTGCTGCTCGGCCAGGCGCAACGTCTCCGTGCGGGTCGGCCCGGCGGCGGAACGGCCCCGGATGCCGCGGAGGCGGCCTCGACCCCCGCGGCCAGGCGCGTGCGGGGCATCGCCGACGGCGTCATCGTGCTGGCGACGGTGGCGTCGATCGTGGTGCTCGCGGTCGGCGCTCAGGCGGCGGCATCCGGAGCGTCGTTCGACCCGGTGCCCGCGGCCGCTCCCCTGCTCATCGCCCTCACCACCTGCGCCCTGACCGTGCGCGCCTACCCGTGGGTGCTCGGCCGGTGCGCCGCCTGGGCCCGCAAGCGGGTGGGGGTGGTCGCCTTCCTCGGCGCCACCCGGGCACGGCGCCGCCCGCCCGGGGGCACGGTGCTCGTGTTCGCCGTGGTGATCGGCGTCGGCATCGCCGTGTTCTCGACCGTGTTCCTCAGCACCGTGCGCTCCGGCATCGACTCGGCGGCCGTGGCCGACCTCGGCGCCGACATCTCCATCCGCGGGCAGGGCATCCCCGATTCGGTGCTCGACCAGGTCGCCGAGGTGCCCGGGGTCGAGGCCACGGCGGCGGTGTACGCCGATCAGCCGGTCGTGGTGATCGTCGGCGGCTCCCGCACGAGGATCAGGGCGGTCGTCGTCGACGCCGACCGGCTCGCGGAGGTGCAGCGGGGCCGCCCCGGGGCCGTCGAGCTGCCGCCCGGGCTCGCGGCCGACACGGGTGACGGCCGCGACTCCCCCGTGCCGGTGCTGGCGTCGGCACCGGCGGTGGCCGACCTGGGCGGAGCCGAGCCGACGCTCAGCGGGCACCCGATCGACGTGATCGCAACCTCGCCGACCACGGCTCTGCCCTTCACGACCGCTTCGTCGTGGCTGCTGCTCGACCGCGAGCACGGCTCGGCCGCCGTGGGCGACATCACTTCGATCGAGCGCGTGCTCGTGCGGGTGACCGACGGGGCGGATGCCGCCGAGGTCGCCTCCGCCGCCCAGGCCGTGGTCGACGCGGCGGTCGAGACCGGCACGCAGGTCACGACGGCGCAGGGGGTGGCGGCATCCGTCGCTCTGAATCCGCGCATCTCGGCCCTGCAGACCACCCTGTTCTTCGCCATAGCGTTCGCCCTGATGCTCTGCGCCGGTGCCGTCGTGATGACCCTGGCGCTCGGCAGCACGGCCCGGGCGCGCCTGGTGCAGCTGACCTCGGCGCTCGGCGCCGGCCGGCGCCAGAACCGCGCGCTCGCGCTGTGGGAGATGGCGCCCTCGATCGTGATCGCCACGGCCGGCGGCATTTTCGCCGGGGCGGCGGCGTCGGCGGTGGTGCTCAGCCTGGCCGACCTCACCCCCTTCACGGGTGGGGTCGAGCGGCCCGCCGTGACGGTCGATCCGCTCACCGCCCTCGGGGCCGTGGCCGGGTTCGTGATCGTGTCGGGGGCCGCCGTGCTGATCGGAACCTTTCGGCCCGCCCGAACGCCCACCGCCTCCGTCGTCGAGAGAGGATGATCAGATGACCATCGAGAGCACGACCGGCGTCGACCCGCACATCCTGTGCGTCGACCTCGTGCGCATCTTCAGCACCCGGGGTGTCGAGGTGCAGGCCCTGCAGGGCCTCAACCTGCGCGTGCAGCCGGGCGAGATCGTCGCCGTGATCGGCGCGTCGGGGTCGGGCAAGTCGACGCTGCTGTCGATCTTGTCGGGGCTCGACACGCCGACGGCGGGCTCCGCCCGGGTCGCCGGGCACGACCTGCTGACAATGGGAACCCGCGAGCGGGTGAGGTTCCAGCGCAGCAGCGTGGGGTTCGTCTGGCAGCAGACGTCGAAGAACCTGTTCCCCTACCTCACGGCGGCCGAGAACATCGAGGCGGTCACGGCGATCGCGCGCAGCGGCAGCGCCCGCGACCGCCGGCGCCGAACCGATGAGCTGGTCGAGCTGCTCGAGCTCGGCGACATCCGTCACCGTCGACCCGACCAGCTGTCGGGCGGCCAGCAGCAGCGGGTGGCGATCGCGGTCGCCATCGCCAACGAGCCGCGGGTGCTGCTCGCCGACGAACCCACCGGCGAACTCGACGAGGCGTCGAGCGTCGACGTGCTCGAGGCCCTGCGGTCGGTGAACGAGTTGCGCGGGGTCACCACCCTCATCGTGACGCACGACCCCTCGGTGTCGTCGCACGTGCGGCGCACGGTGCAGATTCGCGACGGACGCACCTCGACCGAGGTGCTGCGCAGCACCCGCATCGCCGACGACGGCTCGGAGCACGCCGTCGCCGAGGAGTTCGCGGTGCTCGACCGCGTGGGCCGCCTGCAGCTGCCCGAGAACTTCACCAGCGAGCTCGGCCTGCGCGACCGGGTGCGCCTGGCGCTCGAGAGCGACCACGTCGGCGTCTGGCCCGGCGAGAGCGCCGCCCCACCCCGTCGTCGCCCCCGCCACGCCGGCCCGCCGGAGGCCCCGGCCGCGGCGTCGCCACCCGCTGCTGCGCAGTCGCCTGATGATGCCCCGTCACCCGCGCCCACCTCGCCGAAGGACACTCCGTGAACGAGCCGAACACGAACCCCGCCAGCGACCCGCCGGGCACCGGCCCCGTGACCGAGCCGCGCACGAACCCCGCCGGCGACCCGTCCAGCACCCGCCCCGTTAGCGACCCGAACACGCATTTCACGGGCGGCGCATCCGCCGGCCGCCCCGCACCCGTGCTGAGCGCGCGCGGCCTGACGCGGGTGTTCACCACGCCCGCCGGCGACGTGCGGGCGTGCGACGACATCTCGTTCGATGTCGCTCCGGGCGAACTCGTCGTGGTGCGCGGCCCGTCGGGAGCCGGAAAGACCACGCTCCTCAACCTCATCGGCACCCTCGACCGGCCCACGGCGGGCACGATCGCTATCGACGGCGTGGATGTCGCCGCCCTCGACGCCGACGCGATCGCACGTTTGCGGCGCGACTCGCTCGGCTTCGTCTTTCAGGGCTTCGGACTGCTCGACGTGCTCACCGCCGCCGAGAACGTCGAGGTTCCGCTGCGGCTGCGCCGAACGGATGCCGCCGAGCGCGACCAGCGGGTGCGCGACGCTCTGCGCACGGTGGGCCTCGCCGACCACGGCGGGCAGTTGCCCGACGAGCTCTCGGGCGGGCAGCAGCAGCGCGTCGGCATCGCGCGGGCGCTGGTGGCCGACCCACGGCTGCTCATCGCCGACGAACCCACGGGCCAGCTCGACAGTCAGAACGCCCAGATCGTGATGGACCTCATCGCCGAACTCGTGCACGCTCGCGGCGTCGCCGCGGTGGTCGCCACCCACGATCCCGTCTTCGCCGCGCGCGCCGATCGCGTGATCGAGTTGCGCGACGGCCGCCAGGTCGCGCAAAGTGCTCTCGAGTCGGCGAGATAGAGCACTTCGTGCGACCAGCGTCGTTCGGGAGGCCGGGAACGCGCCCCGTCAGACCGTGGCGAGCTCGCGGTCGGCGTCGCGCACCCGGATGGCGCGGTTGACGGCCGAGACCACGGCCTTCAGCGAGGCCGTCGAGATGTCGGCGTCGATGCCCACGCCCCAGAGCCGCGTGCCGTCGACCTGCAGCTCGACGTAGGCAGCCGCGAGGGCGTCACCCGACGCGCTGAGGGCGTGCTCGACGTAGTCGTAGAGCTTGATCTCGACGCCCTGCTCGCTCATCACGTTGAGGAACGCGGCGATCGGCCCGTTGCCCGTGGCGCCCGTCTCGATCACCTCGTCGCCGATGCGCAGCTCGACCTCGAGCGACACCGACCCCGACAGGTCGCTCGCCGTGCGGGTGCGCGTGAGTTCGAAACGGCCCCACTTGTCTTCGGCCCGGTCGGCCGGGGCCGGCAGGTATTCGTCGTTGAAGATGTCCCAGATCTGGTCGCTCGTGACCTCGCCGCCCTCGGCATCCGTCTTGGCCTGCACGACGCCCGAGAACTCGATCTGCAGCTTGCGCGGCAGGTCGAGCGCATGGTCGGTCTTCAGCAGGTAGGCGACGCCGCCCTTGCCCGACTGCGAGTTGACGCGGATGACGGCCTCGTAGGAGCGGCCCAGGTCTTTGGGATCGATCGGCAGGTAGGGCACGGCCCAGAGCAGCTCGTCGACGTTCTTGCCCTGCGCCGCGGCGTCGGCGGCCATGGCCTCGAAGCCCTTCTTGATCGCATCCTGGTGCGATCCGCTGAAGGCGGTGTAGACCAAGGCGCCCGCCCAGGGGCTGCGCTCGTGCACCTTGAGCTGGTTGCAGTACTCGGCGGTGCGGCGCACCTCGTCGAGGTCGCTGAAGTCGATCTGCGGGTCGATGCCCTGGGTGAACAGGTTGATGCCGAGCGCTACCAGGTCGACGTTGCCGGTGCGCTCCCCGTTGCCGAAGAGGCAGCCCTCGATGCGGTCGGCGCCGGCGAGGTAGCCGAGTTCGGCCGCCGCGACGGCGGTGCCGCGGTCGTTGTGCGGATGCAGCGAGATGATCACGTTCTCGCGGTCGTTGATGTGGCGGCCCATCCACTCGATCGAGTCGGCGTAGATGTTGGGGGTCGCCATCTCGACGGTCGAGGGCAGGTTGATGATGACCTTTCGCTCGGGCGTCGGCTCGAAGATCTCGAGAACCTGGTTCACGATGTCGACCGCGAACTCGAGCTCGGTGCCGGTGTAGCTCTCGGGCGAGTACTCGTAGTACACCGTGGTCTCGGGCACCGTCTTCTCGGCCTGCTTGCACAGCCGAGCGCCCTCGAGCGCGATGTCGATGATGCCCTGCTTGTCGGTGCGGAACACGACATCCCGCTGCAGGATGCTGGTGGAGTTGTAGAGGTGAACGATCGCCTGCTTGGCGCCCTTGATCGACTCGTAGGTGCGGTTGATCAGGTGCTCGCGCGCCTGGGTGAGCACCTGGATGGTGACGTCGTCGGGAATCGCGTCTTCGTCGATCAGCGACCGCACGAAGTCGAAGTCGGTCTGCGAGGCGCTCGGAAAGCCGACCTCGATCTCTTTGTAGCCCATGCGCACGAGCAGGTCGAACATGATGCGCTTGCGCTCGGGGCTCATCGGGTCGATGAGCGCCTGGTTGCCGTCGCGCAGATCGACCGCGCACCAGCGCGGCGCCTGGGTGATGTGCTTGGCCGGCCAGGTGCGGTCGGGCAGGTCGACGGCGATCTGCTCGTGATAGGGCCGATACTTGTGGATCGGCATGGCCGAAGCGGCCTGGTTGTTCTTCATGGTGTGTTCCCTCTGCAGAAGTGGTGGTCAGCCGACAGCGAACTCCGCGACGAGGGAGGCCTTATGAACTAGGACTCGTCGCGGCAGCTAAGAAGGAGCAGACCGAAAGACACCATCACAGGTTAGCACGAGGGCCCAGGCAGCGAGACTCAGGGAGCGACGCGGCCGTTCGCGTTGAAGGCCTGGTAGGTCAGCGGCATGAGCCCGGCCCAGATGTCTTCCATCTTCTCGGCGCACATCTCGATTTCCCGCTGCGGAAAGCTCGGAAAATGGGTGTCGGCGCGTTTGGTGCGCAGCGACAGGAAGTTCATCAGCGACCGGGCGTTCATGGTGACGTACATCGACGAGTAGATGTTGAGCGGCAGCACGATGCGGGCGACCTCGCGGGCGACGCCGGCCTCGAGCATCCGCTCGTAGGACTCGAACGCGGCGGTGCTCACCGTGCGCACCTCCTCGGCGGTGAGGGCGGTCTGCTCGGGGGTGCCGGGCAGGAAGTCGTAGGCGCCCGGCTTTCCGACCTGCACCAGGTTGCGGTCGGCGCCCGGAACGTAGAACACGGGGGTCAGCTGCCGGTAGCGGCCCGACTCCTCGTTGTAGCTCGCGATGCGGTGCCGCATGAACTCGCGGAACACGAAGATCGGCGCCTGCACGTAGAAGGTCATCGAGTTGTGCTCGAACGGCGAGCCGTGGCGGTCGCGCATGAGGTAGTTGATGAGACCCCGGTCGCGCTTCGGGTCGGCCTCGGTGGCCGCCTCGGCCGACTCGAGGGTCTGCTCCCCCTGGGTCGACACCCGGGCCGCGAACAGCACGTCGGAGTCGTGGGCACTCGAGCGCACGAGCTCGACGGTCATGTCGCTTCGGAATTCGATGTCGGGCACGTCTTCACGATAGCGGGCCGCGCCACGGGCGGGCGGCTCCTGACATTCCCGGCGAACCCGAATAGTCTGGGAGCACCGACAGAGAGGTGTGTCCATGGCTGTCACCACCGAATCCACGACCGTCTGGCACGGAGACCTTCCTTCCGGGTCGGGATCGACCACGCTCGACTCCTCCGGGGCAGGAACGTTCGCCGTCAACTGGAAGGCCCGCTCAGAGGGCGCCTCGAGCGTCACGACGCCCGAAGAGCTGCTCGGCGCGGCCCATGCCTCGTGCTTCTCGATGGCGTTCGCGAATGCGCTCGCCCGATTCGGCACCACCGCGGAGTCACTGCAGACCACCGCGGCCGTCACCTTCGACCCCGCCGAGGGCATCACGGGCAGCCACCTGCTCGTGAGCGGCGTGGTTCCCGGCATCAGCGAGGCCGACTTCCAGCGCATCGCCGAAGAGGCGAAAGCCGGATGCCCCGTCTCGCGCGCCCTGGCCGGCATCCCGATCACCCTCGAAGCCAGTCTGGCCTGACGCGCCCATGGCCGAGCCACGCACGATCCTCATCGCCGGCGGCAGCGGGTTCATCGGAACCGAGCTCGCCGAGCAGCTGCGGGGCGACGGCCACACGGTGCTCATCCTCGTGCGCCGGCCCGCGCACGAGCCCACCGAGCGCACCTGGGACCCGGAGGCGGGCTGGATCAAGACGAGCCTCATCGACGAAGCGGATGTCGTGATCAACCTGTCCGGGGCCTCGATCTCACGCCTGCCGTGGACCCTGTCGTACAAGCGCGAGATCCTGCAGTCACGGGTGCAGGCCACCTCTACGCTCGCCGATGCGATCCTGCGGGCCGAGTCGCCGCCCGACGTGTTCATCAGCGGCTCGGCGGTGGGTTTCTACGGCAACCGGCCGGGCGAGGCGTTGACCGAAGGATCCGTCGCCGGGTCGGGGTTCCTCGCCAAGGTCGCCGACGCCTGGGAGAAGGCGGCGGCGCCGGCCGCGGCTCGCACCCGGGTGGTGCTCGTGCGCACCGGTCTCGTGGTGGGGGCCGGGGGCGGGGCGCTCAAGCCGCTCACCCTGCTCGCGAAAGCGGGCCTCGCCGGGCCGCTCGGGTCGGGTGAGCAGACCTGGCCCTGGATCAGCCTGCACGACGAAGCAGCCGCCATCCGGCACCTGATCGACTCGAAACTCTCGGGGCCGGTCAACCTCGTGGGGCCTGAGCCGGTGGCCGCATCGGTCGTCGTGCGTGAGCTCGCCGACCACCTCAACCGGCCATACTGGCTGCCCGCTCCTGCTTGGGCGCTGCGCACCGCTCTGGCCGACGCCGGCAAAGACCTGCTGCTGGCCGACCAGGACGTCTCGAGCCAGAAGCTCACCGCCGACGGCTTCACGTTCAGCGAGCCGACGATCGAGAAGGCGCTGGCGCTGGTCTAGGCGCCCTCTCGCTGCTAGGCGTGCCGCTCCCGCTCCCGCTCGAGGCGGATGGCGGTGCGCAGCGATTGGCGCGCACGGCGGCGGTCGCCCGAGGCGTCGTATGCCAGTCCGAGCCGGAACCAGGCCCGCCAGTCGGTCTCGTCGTGCTCCACCGCGTCGCGGTACTGGCCGAACTCGGCGTCGGCCGCCTCGCGCAGCGGGCGACCGCTCGCTCGCTTCGGCAGATCGTCGACGGGCAGCTCGCCCTCGCGCTCGAGCTGCTCGACGAGCTGCTGGGTGCGGAACCCGAACATCAACTCGCGCACGAGGGCCCAGGCGCCGACGAGCGGCAGGATGATCAGCGCCACCCCGATCGCGATGGCGATGGGCTCGCCCGTGAGCACGAACATCACGGCGCGCTGGCCGACCAGCACCAGGTAGACCGCGAGCAGCACCGCCATCAGCAGTGCGGCGACGCGGCTCTTCACGGGGTCACGCTCGTGGCGGTGGCCGCCTGACCCGAGACGTTCTCGGGCACGGCGGCACCATCGGCAGCAGCGTCGGCGGCAGCAGCGTCGGCGGGCTCGGCCGCAGACCGGCGGGAGGCGGCATCCGTCGACCCGGTGCCGAGGTCGATCAGGCGATCGAGGCCCACGATCACACCGCGGGCGGTCACGGCGGCGCGCAGGGCCACGGCGATGCCGGTCTCGTAGGCGCTCGGCGAGATGGTCTCGTGGGTGAGGGTGAGCACCTCGCCGGTGCCGCCGAACACGACGTCTTGGCGGGCGACCACACCGCCCAGGCGCAGGCTGTGGATCGGGATGCTCGCCACCTGCTGTCCGCGCGCCCGCTGGTCGGTGTGCGGGGCCGACACCGGGCCGATGCCCGCGCGTGCCGCGCCCATGAGCTCCGCCGTGCGCACGGCGGTGCCCGACGGGGAGTCGACCTTGCCGGCGCTGTGGGCCTCGACGATCTCGATCGAGTCGTAGAAGCGCGCCGCCATGGTGGCGAACGAGGTCGCGAGCACCGAGCCGAGCGAGAAGTTCGGGATGATGACGACGCCGGTCTTCGGGGTGTCGCCGAGCGTGCGGCGCAGCGCCGTCGCCCGGTCGGCCGACCAGCCCGAGGTGCCCACGAGCACGTTCTTGCCGTTCGCCACGGCGAAGTCGACGACCTTCTGGCTGACGCCCGGAACGGTCACGTCGACCACGAGGTCGGCGTCGAGCATCTCCTCGAGCGGAGTGGTCGAATCGAGCGAGGCCACGAGTTCGAACTCGGGCCACTCCCCGATCAGACGGGTGAAGAGGCTCCCCATCTTTCCGGTCGATCCGACGATGGCAACCTTCGTAGTCATCCCTCCAATCTACCGGGGTCAGCGGGCGGTCGGGCTTTTAGGCTGGACCCATGCGCATCCGACCAGGCGACGTCACCGCCGCCCCCGAACGGGCCCTGCTCGACGACTACTTCGCCTTCCGCGCCGCTGCGTTCCCCTCAGACGGCAGCCCCTACGCGGTCACCTATCCCGATCCGGCCGCGTTCGCGGGCGGCAACGGTGTCTTCCTGGTGGTCGAAGACGACGGGGGCGCGCTCGTGGGGGCCGGCGGCATCCGGATGCTTGCCACCGACGATCCCGCAACGGTGCGCTTCGAGGTGAAGCACGTCTGGCTCGCGCCCGAGACCCGCGGACGGGGCTGGGCCACCGACCTCATGAACGACCTCGAGGCCCGCGCGCGCGCTTTCGGCGCCACCGAACTCGTGCTCGACACCCACGACACCCTCACGGCGGCCGCCCGCCTCTACACGCGCCTCGGCTTTGAGCCCACCGCCCCCTACAACACCAACCCCAACGCCACCCGCTGGTACCGCAAACCCCTGTAGCCAAGCCTCAAGCTGAATGCGGCGGCGTGTACGTCGCATTCAGCTCGTGAGGGCGGCCAGCACGAGGGCAGCCGCTACGTCACCGCACCAGGCGCCGCAGAGGCGGCGGCGCCTTAATATGGCTGCGGGTCGTTCACTCCGGTGCGGAGTTCTACCGGAAGGTGGCCGAGGTCGTTGTGGGCGACGAGTTCGGGCAGTCGTCCGGCCTTGAAGCGGATGATCGTGAGCCCGCAGT
This sequence comes from Herbiconiux daphne, assembly GCF_024979295.1. Lineage (GTDB taxonomy): Bacteria > Actinomycetota > Actinomycetes > Actinomycetales > Microbacteriaceae > Herbiconiux > Herbiconiux daphnes. The sequence continues at coordinate 108,480 of NZ_JANLCJ010000003.1, forward strand.
GCGCCTGGTTCAGCCCCACCCATCGCCACTCGGGCGAGTCGACGGCCTCGCGCACGAACCACGCGATCACGAAGTTGTGGGTGATCAGCAGGTCGTGGGTGGTGGCGCGCGACGGGGTCAGGAACTCGGCCACGGCATCCGCCATCTGGGCCCGGCCGGCCTCGACCTCGTCGTCGGTGACGGAGTTGAAGAAGGGTTCGAAGGTGTGCGGCATCTGGGGCGAGTAGCCCGTGGGCACGCAGTCGAACAGCAGCGCGCTCGGTTTGGGGTCGAGGGCGGGCAGGTGCTCCGACATGATGCGGGCGGTCTGCTCGGCGCGCTGCAGGGGCGAGTGCCAGACGTTGTCGAACGGCACGCCGCCGAGGCGGTCGGCGATCAGCCGGGCCTGACGCTGCCCGCGCGGGGAGAGCGGGCCGTCGTCGACGCCGTGCTCGGCATCGAGCTGCTCGCCGTGGCGCACGAGGTAGAGCGTGTGACCCATCAGACCTGCACCGCCGTGCGGAACGCGTCGTCGTCGATCGGCCCGACGGCCGCGATGCTCACCGGTTGCGCCGCGAGCTCCTGGGCGAGCTCCTGCACGTCGTCGCGGGTGACCTCCATCAGCCGGCGCACGCTCTCGTCGAGGTCGATGAACTCCCCCAGCGTCAGCTCCGAGCGGCCGAGCCGCGACATCCGCGTGTCGCTGTCTTCGAGGGCGAGGGCGGCCGAGCCCGACAGCTGGCCGTGGGCTCGGGAGAGCTCGTCGTCGCTGATGCCGTGGTCGGCGAGGCGCTGCAGTTCGCTCAGCATCAGTTCGCTGACGGTGCCTTCGCGCCCGGGCGTGCACCCGGCGTACATGCTGAAGATGCCGGCATCCGAGTAGCTCGGGGCGTAGGAGTAGACCGAATAGGCGAGCCCTCGCTTCTCGCGGATCTCCTGGAACAGCCGCGACGACATGCCGCCGCCGAACGCCGAGTTGAGCACGGCCATCGTGGTGCGCCGGTCGTCGGTGGCGACGAGCCCGGGTAGCCCGAGCATCACGCTCGCCTGCTCGGTGGGCTTGGTGGTGACCGAGAGCGGGCGACCGGATGCCAGCTCCGCCGGCTGCACGGAGCGGCGTGCTCGGGGCACGGCGGCCACATCGAGGTTCCACCCGGATGTCTGAAGCGCAGCGGTCACCGCGGCCACCAGCTCATCGTGGTCGACGGCCCCCGCGGCCGTGACCACCACGTCGTTGGGGCGGTAGGAGGCGACATAGTGCTCCCACACGGCGTCTCGGGTGACGGCGCGGATGGTGTCGGGGGTGCCGCCGACCGGCCGCCCGAGGGGATGATCGCCGAGCACGGCCTCGAACAGCCGCTCGCCGACGAGGTCGGTGGGGTCGTCTTCGGCCATCGCGAGTTCTTCGAGGATGACGCCACGCTCGGTCTCGAACTCGACCGGGTCGATCAGCGACGAGGTGAGCATGTCGGCGATCACGGTGACCGCCATGGGCAGGTCGGCGTCACGCACCTTCGCGTAGTAGCAGGTGTACTCCTTCGACGTGACAGCGTTGTGCTCGCCGCCGACCGAGTCGAACGAGATGGCGATGTCGAGCGCCGTGCGGCTCGGGGTGCCCTTGAAGAGCAGGTGCTCGAGAAAGTGGGTGGAGCCGTAGTGCGACGGCGAGCCGGGGCTGGCACCCTGTTCGTCGCGCGAACCGGCGGCGACCCAGTAGCCGATGGTGGCGCTTCGGCTGCCGGGAATGTGCTCGGTGAGGATGCGCACTCCACTCGGCAGGATGGTTCGCCGCACCAATCCATCGGCGACGGTGCCGATCGAGAGCTCGGGAAGGTCGAGGGGAAGTGCAACGGCGCCATTCATCGTTGCCCACCTTAGTGTCCCTAGCCTGGTGAAGCTGGGGACTCACCGCACGCGCCGGGAACGGATGCCTGCCCCAGTGGCGCTGGAGAGAAGCGCACCGTCCAGCCATCGGCCCATCGCATATCGACGACGGCTTCGCCATCCGCGTCGACCCTTCGCTTGCCGGAAACCGGAGGGTCGCAATGGACGAGATAGCCCGGCCTCATCCAGAAATGATCGACGAGGTCGCCGACTTGCACGAAGGGACCCCACGCCTCGAGACCGGGAACCCCGAGTCCGCCGAGCACGTCGATGAAGCGGGCGTCGCAGAGGTCGTTCACGGAGCGGACGTCTCGGTACTCGAACCAATCAGCCGGTATGTCGGCCTCGAGCTGGCGCAGGATGTTGTCGTCCCAGCGCAGAACCGTGTGTGCGAACGTGGCACCCAAGTAGCACCTCTCCAAGAGGGACTGTCCGAGAAACCGCTCTGCGTTAACGTATACCCGGCTCCAAAGGGCAAGCTCGGGTGCATTGAGGCGATGCCGCGGAAGTGCGGCGGCCGGATTGCGCGCTTGAGAACTGAGTTGAGCCGCGACATCGTCGACGAGCACTGCCGATATCTGCCGTTCGGCGTCCTCGTCGGCCGGCGCACGCCTCAGGCCCAACGCATCGTCATGAAGCAACGGGATCAGGCCGACGGCGAACGCGCCCGCCCGAGGCGACGGTACCGCGATGACGTACTCCGGATCGCGACCGTAGCAGGCGCGGTAGGCGCCCCTGAGGGCGGCCGCCGCGGCAATCCGAGAGGGTGGCCTCGGCCGGAGCACGAGCGATTCGAAGGTACCCAGCACTAAGCGGATGACGTCGTCTGCAAACACCGAGGAGGGTGGCGTAGCTGACATATTCTCATTCTTTCACAGGAGGGCGAACGACGGATGCCCGCCCCACACGTGGTGGAACGGGCATCCGTTTGCGTAGCGGAACTACGCAGCGCTATCAGCCTTCGGCCGGCTCCGTGGGGCCCTCGCTGTGAGCAGCGGAACCCTCGGTGTCGGCGGCCTCGGCGAGCACCGGAGCGAGCGACAGCTTTCCGCGGTCGTCGATCTTGGTGATCTCGACCAGGATCTTCTGGCCGACGCCGAGCACGTCTTCGACGTTCTCGACTCGCTTGCCACCGGCGAGCTTGCGCACCTCGGAGATGTGCAGCAGACCGTCTTTGCCGGGCAGGAGCGAGATGAACGCGCCGAACGTGGCGAGCTTGACGACGGTTCCGAGGAACTGTTCGCCGATCTCGGGGTTCTGCGGGTTCGCGATCGCGTTGACCTGCTGACGGGCCGCCTCGGCGGAGGGGCCGTCGACGGCGCCGATGTAGACGGTGCCGTCTTCTTCGATCGAGATGTCGGCGCCGGTCTCGTCTTGGATGGCGTTGATCGTCTTGCCCTTCGGGCCGATCAGCTCGCCGATCTTGTCGACGGGAATCTGCACCGAGATAACGCGGGGCGCGGTCGGGGCCATCTCGTCGGGGGCGTCGATCGCGGCGTTGATCACGTTGAGGATCGCGTCGCGAGCGGCCTTCGCCTGCTTGAGGGCACCGTCGAGCACGTTCGTCGGGATGCCGTCGAGCTTGGTGTCGAGCTGGATCGCCGTGACGAACTCGCTCGTGCCGGCGACCTTGAAGTCCATGTCGCCGAGGGCGTCTTCGGCGCCGAGGATGTCGGTGAGTGCCGCGTAGCGCGTCTCGCCGTCGACCTCGTCGGAGACCAGACCCATCGCGATGCCGGCGACCGGGGCGCGCAGCGGCACACCGGCGTTGAGCAGCGACAGGGTCGAGGCGCAGACGGAACCCATCGAGGTGGAGCCGTTCGACCCGAGGGCCTCGGACACCTGACGGATGGCGTAGGGGAACTCCTCACGCGAGGGCAGCACCGGCACGAGCGCGCGCTCGGCCAGGAAGCCGTGCCCGATCTCGCGACGCTTCGGCGAACCCACGCGGCCGGTCTCACCGGTCGAGTAGGGCGGGAAGTTGTAGTGGTGCAGGTAGCGCTTCTTCGTGATCGGGCTCAGCGAGTCGATCTGCTGCTCCATCTTCAGCATGTTCAGCGTGGTGACGCCCAGGATCTGGGTCTCGCCGCGCTGGAAGATGGCCGAGCCGTGCACGCGCGGGATGACCGCGACCTCGGCGTCGAGCGGCCGGATGTCAGCGAGCCCGCGACCGTCGATGCGCACGCCGTCGCGCAGGATGCGACCGCGAACGACCACCTTGGTGACCGACTTGTAGGCGGCGGAGACCATCGGCGGCACGTCGCCACCGAGCTCACCGGCGTCGACCTTGGCCTGGATGGCGGCCTTGACGCGCTCTTTCAGCGCGTCGTCGGCATCCTGGCGCTCGATCTTGTCGGCGATCTGGTAGACCGCGACGAGCTCGTCGTAGGCGACCTCGGCGACCGCGTCGTAGGCAGCCTGGGTGTAGGGCAGGAAGATCGGGTACTCCTGCACGGCCTTGGCGGCCTGTGCAGCGAGCGACTTCTGCGCCTCGACGAGCTGCTTGATGAAGGGCTTGGCGGCCTCGAGGCCCTCGGCCACGACGGCCTCGTTGGGCTTCGTGGCGCCGGCCTTGATGAGGTTCCAGCTGTTCTCGGTGGCCTCGGCCTCGACCATCATGATCGCGACGTCCTCGTTGCCGTGCTTGTCGGTGACGACACGGCCGGCGACGACGAGGTCGAAGACGGCCTCTTCGAGCTGCGAGTACTTCGGGAACACGATCCACTGGTCGGGCTCGGAGCCGTAGCCGGGCATGAGCGCGAGGCGCACGCCGCCGATCGGGCCGGAGAACGGCACGCCGGAGATCTGCGACGACGCGGAGGCCGCGTTGATGGCGAGCGAGTCGTAGAACTCGTCGGGCGCGATCGACAGCACCGTGATGACGACCTGAACCTCGTTGCGGAGGCCGGTGACGAACGACGGGCGCAGCGGCCGGTCGATCAGACGGCAGACCAGGATCGCCTCGGTCGAGGGGCGGCCCTCACGACGGAAGAACGAACCGGGGATCTTGCCGGCGGCGTAGGAACGCTCTTCGACGTCGATCGTCAGCGGGAAGAAGTCGAAGTTGTCTTTCGGGTGCTTACCGATGCTCGTGGCGGAGAGCAGCATGGTCTCTTCGTCGAGGTAAGCGGCAACGGCGCCCTGGGCCTGCTGCGCGAGGCGGCCGGCTTCGAAGCGAACGGTGCGGGTGCCGTACTTGCCGTTGTCGAGAACGGCTTCGGCGAATTTGATTTCAGGACCTTCCAAGAGGTCTTTCTCCTTTGTTTAGCGTCTTGCTCTTTGTCGACACAGCCCCGTGTGGGCATGCGACTCCTCGCGTGGGAGCAGGCATGACGGCAGGCGAAACGAGCCGATACGTGTGTTGAAGGGCGACGCTGTGACTTAACACATTGCTGGCCACCAGTAGAAGACCTCCGGATGCCGCACCCGCATCTCTGCGGGCGGCAATCGGAAATCCACCACCGAGGACCAGCTTCCTGCCAGCCTGCTCTCAACCAGCCCATCCTATCAGGCGGGAGGGTCAGAGCCGAGGATCACCCAGGTTGTTCACTCCGGGCGCGTCGCAGCGGGGGCAGAGCGATCTTGACCGTGAAGCGCGGAGCGGCGCCCTCGACGGTCACCGGCGCCTGCACGGCCGCGCGCTGCTTGGCGAGGCGCTGCAGTTCGGGGTCGAGCGCGGCTCCGAAGTCGCGCGGCAGGAACCCGGCCCGGTAGAGCCGCCCGTCGCCGGCCACCAGGTCGACGGCGACGCGCAGTTCGCGCCCGAGCCAGCGGCTGGCATCCGGTGTCAGCACGGCCGTGAGCCCGCCCACGGTCTTCGCCTGGGCGGCGTCGATCGAGGTCTGGTGCCGGCGTGTCTCGTCGACGGGCACCAGCACCTCGGCGGTCGGGGTGTCGTTCGTGACGTCGTTCGTGGTGGTGCGGCCGGTGCCGGTGCTGGTGCGGTCGGTGCCGGTGTCGTCGGTGCCGGTGTCGTCAGGGCCGCGACCGGCGTCGGCGGCCGGCACGAGCGCGACACCGTCGAGGCTGCGGCGGCTGTTCTCGCTGTCGCGGCCCGAGGGCAGGAAGAGCGGAACGATCAGCAGCAGCGCGAACCCTACGGCGAGCACCAGCAGCACGATCGCCAGCACGGGGCCGACGACCGGCCAGTCGGCGCGGGTGACGACGTTGGCCACGATGGCGAGCAGCAGCACCATCGCGAGCTGGAACGTCTCCCAGCGCCAGATCGGCTTCCACTTGCGCTTCTCGTTCATGCCCCTAGTCTGCCGTGCCGTTCTTCGACTCAAAGCCCCTGCATCGTGAACGCCCGCGCCAGGCGCCGCCGCACCGCGCCGCGGTCGGCCGCGGTCACGACCAGCCCGCGCAGGGCGAAGGTGGCGGCGTTGCACGGCGACCCCATGCTCATGTTGAACTCGGCCACGCGCGAGGCCGTGCGGGCGGAGTGCAGCCGTCGTCGCTCGAATCCGGCGAGCAGAGCCCGGGCACCCGACGGGTTCGCGAGCAGCCCGGGCGCGAGGTCGGCCAGGGCGTCGGCATCGAGCCATCCGAGGTTCATGCCCTGACCGCCGATCGGACTCACCTCGTGGGCCGCGTCGCCGATCACGATCATGCGGCCGTCGGCCATCCGCGGCACGATGCGGCGGCGCACCCCGAAGGCGCTCGTCATCGTGGCGGTGGCGGCGTCGGGCGCCGCACCGTCGCCGATGCGCTCGGCGATCAGGCGCGCCACGAGCGCGGCCGACGGCGTGCCGGCCAGGTCTGTGTCGCCGGCCCCGCCCCGGGCCCGGGCATCGGCTTCTGCACCGGCTTCCGCACCGGCTCCGGCACCGCCCTGTGCCGGGCCATCCGCCGCGCCGTCGGGCACGTGCGTCACCCAGCGCCGGCGCCCGCCCGGCAGGGGGAACGACTCCACGATGCCGTCGGGGTGCAGGTGCAGCACGGCCGTGGGGCCGTCGCCGGTCGAATCCGCGAAGTCGCCCATCACGTAGCGGTAGGGGTAGTCGTGCCGCTCCGACGGGATGCGCGCCGCCGCCCGCACCAGGCTGCCCGCGCCATCCGCCCCCACCACGAACCGCGCGGCGACCCGCTCGAGGGCTCCTTCCCCGTGGCGCACGAGCACGGTGACCCCCGCGGCCCTGCGTTCGAACCGCTCGACCGTCGCCCCGGCGCGGAGGGCGCGAGGAGCGAGTTCGGCGAGCCGGGCGCGCAGGATGCGCTCGGTCTCGACCTGCGGCAGCGACACCACGAACGGAAACCGGCCCCCGGCCTCGGCGAAGTCGAGCTCGGCACGCGATTCGCCGCCGATGCGCAGGATGCCGCGATCGATGCGCACCCCGGCGGCGATCACCCGCTCGGCCACGCCGATCCGCTCCAGAGCCGCGAGGGCGGGCGGGTGGATGCCGATGGCCCGCGAGTGCTCGCGCTCCGTCGGCCGGCGCTCGAAGACCGCCACCTCGAGCCCCCGCTGGGCCAGCGCCGCCGCGGCGAACAGCCCGACCGGCCCGCCACCCACGATCGCGATGTCGACATCGACGTCGGTCATGCCGCGCACCCGGTTCCGTCACGCATCCGCATCGGGCTCGCCCAGGGCCGCACTCGCGGCATTGCTCGCGGCATACATCAGCAGGTTGCGGAACGGCGGCAGCGCCTCGACCGTCCAGCCGCGCCGGGCGGCCACCCGCAGCTCGGCCGTGGTGTAGCTGCGACGGATCGATGTCAACCCGTCGACCCGGATGAACGACCGATGGAAGAACGGCAGCGTTCCCACCGAGAACCCCGCGTAGGCCCAAGCGCTGCGCCGGATGTCGCTGTGGATGGCCAGCCCACGGCAGAGCAGTTCGCTGTCGATCATCAGATCGGCGAGCTGCTGCGCGTCGAGGTGGTGCAGCACATGGTTCGAGATGACGAAATCGAAGCGGGCGGCGGCATCCACCAGCTCGCTGCTCTCGAGTTGACGGAACAGCACGCCGTCGGGGTTGGGCGTGCGCGCAGCGAAGTCGAGGGCCCGCGGGTCGGGGTCGATCGCGGTCACCTGAAGCGGCAGCCCGTCGCGGGCCGCCCAGGCGGCGAGGGCGCGGGCCACGTCGCCGCCGCCGCAGCCGATGTCGAGCAGGGTCGCCGGCACATCGGGCTGCAGCAGGGGCCGGATGCGCGCACGGTAGGTCGAATGCCACCCCGAGACGACCGAGTTCACGAGCCGGAACTGCTCGTAGGTGCGGTCGAGCAGTTCGGGGTCGCAGCGCGGGTCGTCCATCAGCTCACGGGCGTCGACCGCCCGTTTGCGCAGCATCGGCCACAGCACCCCTAAGCCACCCGGGGGGTGCGAAGGGTGAGCAGGCCGGTCTCGACGGTCAGGCCCGGGCCGAACGCCATGGCGCACACGCGCTCGCCGTCGACCTCGGCGGGAGAGGACCCGGTCGCCGCCGATCGCGCCGCCGCGGCATCCACGATGCTCTTCAGCACGAACAGGATGGTCGCGCTCGACATGTTGCCGTAGTCGCGCAGGATCTGCCGCGACGGCACGAGCTGCTGCTCGCTGAGTTCGAGCTTCGACTCGACCTTGTCGAGGATGCTGCGGCCGCCCGGGTGGATCGCCCAGTGCGTGATCGACTCGTTCGGCGTCGCCACCAGTTCGGGCGCGCGCGCCAGCAGCGGTTCGAGGGCGCCCGTGATGTGCTCGTCGATGATCTTCGGCACGTAGGAGCTGAGGATCATCTCGAACCCCTCGTCGCCGATCTTCCACGCCATGTCCTGCTCGCCCACCGGCGTGAGCACGCTCTCGAACGCATCGAGGTCGAGCACGGGGGTGGGGCCCGCCGGGAGCTCGCGTGCCGTCACGATCGCCGCCGCCGCGCCGTCGGCGAACACCGACGACGCCACGATCTGGTCGGGCTCGTTCGACGAGCGAACGTGCAGTGTGCAGAGTTCGGCGCTCACCACCAGCACGACCGCCGAGGGGTCGGCGTCGCAGAACGACTTCGCCATCCGCAGCGCCGGGAACGCGGCGTAACAGCCCATGAACCCCACGTGGTAGCGCAGGGTGCTGGGGGCCAGGCCGAGCTCGCGCACGAGCACGTAGTCGGGGCCGGGGGCGAAGAAACCGGTGCACGACACCGTCACCACGTGGGTGATGTCGCCCGCCTCGATGCCGGGGGTGGCGTCGAGCGCCTTGCGGCCGGCTTCGACGTAGAGAACGGATGCCCGCTCGATGTAGAGCTCGTTGCGCACCCGGGTCGACGGCTTCAGCAGGGCACCGGAGGCCAGGTCGAAGAACTGCGGGTCGTCGTATTGCTCGTCGAGCGTCAGCTCATCGATCACGGTGTAGCGGGTGTCGATGGCCGAGCCGTCGAACGACGCCGTGACGAGCCGAACGCCCAAGCGGTTGAGCCCCTCCTGGGCCGCGAAGACGTCGCGCACGAGGGGCTGTTTCAGAACAGTGGCCGGCACCGCGGTCTGGATGGTTCGAATGCTCACTGCCATAGGCCCATGTAAGCACGATCATTCGCTTGCATGGGCCCATCACAGCAATGTCGCATCCGCGGCCGAGGGTGCCTACTGAGCGCCGTAGCCGCCGACCGGGCTGAACGACGCGTCGAGCTCGAACGGGTCTTTGACGTCGGCCGAACGGGTGGAGACCGCGACCGCCGCCGCGAGCTCCCCCGCGGCGCGGCGGATGCGGTCGGGAAGCGAGGGCAGACCGTCCCCGCCGGCGCTCGAACCCCAGTCCTCGGCTGCCGCGAACACGCTCGTCGGCAGCACGGGTGCGCGCAGGTAGCTGAACAGCGGCCGCATCGCGTGGTCGAGTGCCAGCGAGTGGCGCGGCGTTCCGCCGGTGGCCGCGATCAGCACCGGAAGGCCGATGAGGGCGGTGTTGTCGATCACGTCGAAGAACGACTTGAACAGTCCCGAGTAGCTGGCCGTGAAGATCGGTGTCACCGCGATCAGGCCGTCGGCCCGGGTGATGGCGTCGATCGCCGCTCCGAGCTTGGCGCTCGGAAAGCCGGTCATGAGGTTGTTCGTGATGTCGTGGGCGAGATCGCGCAGGTCGATGGTGGTCAGCTCGACCTCGAGACCGCGGTCTTCGAGGTCGGCCACGGTCGCCTCGGCCAGGCGGTCGGCGAGCAGACGCGTCGACGACGGCTGGCTGAGGCCCGACGAGAGGGCGACGACCTTACGGGGGGTGGTATCGGTCATGATCAGGCTCCCTTGATGCCGAAGGCGGCACCGGTGTGGGTGGAGGGGGAAGCGGATGCGCCGGCGCGGGTGGCCTCGGCGGCCACCGCGGAGCGGGCCTCGTCGTCGGCCTCGGCCACGAGCTTCGCGGCCTGGCGGGCCGCCATCCGCTCGATTTCCGACTGGTGGGTCGGGCCGTCGGGCACGTGGGAGGGACGCTTGGCCTCGAGCTCCTTGCGGAGCGTGGGCACCACGAGCTCGCCCAGCATGTCGAGCTGCTCGAGCACGGTCTTGAGGGGCAGGCCGGCGTGGTCCATCAGGAACAGCTGGCGCTGGTAGTCGCCGAAGGTCTCACGGAAGGTGAGGGTGCGGTCGATCACCTGCTGCGGGCTGCCGACGGTGAGCGGAGTCTGCTCGGTGAAGTCCTCGAGGCTCGGCCCGTGGCCGTAGACCGGGGCGTTGTCGAAGTAGGGCCGGAACTGGTTCACGGCGTCCTGCGAGTTCTTCGCCATGAACACCTGGCCGCCGAGACCGACGTAGGCCTGGTCGGCCTTGCCGTGCCCGTAGAACTCGAAGCGCTGACGGTAGTAGTTGATCAGGCGCTGGAAGTGCTCCTTGGGCCAGAAGATGTGGTTCGCGAAGAAGCCGTCGCCGTAGTAGGCGGCCTGCTCGGCGATCTCAGGGCTGCGGATGCTGCCGTGCCAGACGAACGGGGCCACGCCGTCGAGCGGGCGCGGGGTGCTGGTGAAGCCCTGCAGCGGGGTGCGGAACTGGCCTTCCCAGTCGACCACGTCTTCGTCCCACAGGCGGCGCAGTAGGGCGTAGTTCTCGATGGCGAGCGGGATGCCCTGGCGGATGTCCTTGCCGAACCAGGGGTAGACCGGACCGGTGTTGCCGCGGCCCATCATGAGGTCGACGCGGCCGTCGGCCACGTGCTGGAGCATGGCGTAGTCTTCGGCGATCTTCACCGGGTCGTTGGTGGTGATCAGCGTGGTGGCGGTGGAGAGCAGGAGGTTCTCGGTCTTGGCCGCGACATACCCGAGCATGGTGGTGGGGCTCGAGGGCACGAAGGGCTCGTTGTGGTGCTCACCGAGGGCGAAGACGTCGAGACCGACCTCTTCGGCCTTCTGCGCGATGGTCAGGATGGCCTTGATGCGCTCGTTCTCGGTGGGGGTGGTGTTGTTCGTCGGGTCGGTCGTGACGTCTCCGACGGTGAAGATTCCGAACTGCATGTCGACCTCTCTAATCGATGCGTTTGCATGAATAATAGCTACAACGCGGTTCGAGCGAATCTATTCCCGCGCTCTCTCAGCCATGACATCGATGGCAAGCGCGTAGCGCGCGGCAGCCTGTCGGGGCGAGATCCCAATGTCGGTGGCTTGCTGTTGAATTAACCTCATGAACGAGCTGGCTGATCGACTCGATTCGATCCTCGCCGAGTTGGCCGAGGTCGAGTCGAGCATCGCCGCGCTCGCGGGCCGGCGAGCGGTGCTGCTCGCCGAAGCGACGACCGTGCGACTCGCGCAGTCACGCCGCGATCAGCACGAACTGGCCATGCGCTCGCTCGCCGCCGAGATCGGATGCGCGCTGCACCTGCCCGGCAGCACAGCCACTCGGCTTCTCAACGACGCCGAGACGCTGACCAGATCGTTGCCCACGACGCTGGCCGCACTGACGGCCGGAAGCATCAGCTACCGGCACGCCGAAGTGTTGCTGGCCAACGCACGGTCGCTTCCGCATGACGCCCGCGCACCGTTCGAGCAGGCGCTTCTCGCGACCGCTCAGACAGAGACGGCGGCCCGCCTCGACCGCGTCGCCCGTCGTGAGCGCGAGCGCCTGCACCCCGAGTCGATCGAGGTGCGCACGTCCACCGCGTTGACCGAGCGACACGTCACCGTCACCCCGGATGCGGATGGCATGGCCTGGGTGAGCGGCTACCTGCCCGCTGTGGCCGCGGTCGCCATCGACGAGCGGCTGACCCGGATCGCCCGGGCCGCGCGGTCGCGTGAGAGTGAGCTCTCGGTCGCGCAACTGCGTGCCGATGCCCTCGCGTCGCTTCTTCTCGGCGACGGTCGAGCGTCCGACGAGGCTGACTCGAGCGACATGACCGATCTCTCGGTCGACTCGGCGCTGCTGCACATCGTGCCCACGGTGGTGCTCACGGTGCCGGCGCTCTCATTGCTCGGCCACGATGCCGGCAACGCCGACCTGCACGGATACGGTCCGATCGACATCGACACGGCCCGACGGCTCGCGGCGCGGGCACCGAGCTTCATCCGCATCCTCACCCACCCCGACACCGGCGAGACCCTGAGCGTGGGGCGGGAGCGCTATAGTCCGCCGTCCGATCTGCGCCTCGCGCTTCTGCTCGAAGACGAGACGTGCCGATTTCCCACCTGCAACCGCCGCGCCGAGGCGTGCGAGCTCGACCACACGCTGGGATGGTCGCGCGGGGGTGCCACCGAGAAGGTCAACCTGCATCACCTCTGCGTGCAGCACCACCACGTGAAGCACGACAGCACGGGCTGGAGCGTGCGCGCCAACCACGACCGCACCCTCGAGTGGACCTCCCCCACCGGCCGTCGATACTCCACGACCCCGAACGGCAGAGCCTCCGGCGGCACGAACAGCACCGGCCCCCGGCGCCCCGTCTTCACGGCCGAACCCGACCGCGACCCGGTCCACCCCACTCGGGTGGGCGCATGACCACGTCGCCGCGCATGAAACTCCGTGCACTGTCACTTCCGTGTGATCCCTAGCCACGCAAGGCATGCATGGCACGGCACGGCATGCCGGCCGGGGAACGGTTCGCCGGCCCGGGAACGAAGAAGGCCGCCATCCCTCAGGATGACGGCCTTCGCGAAGAAGATCGCGTTGTCGGCGAAGAGCTTTCTTCGACTAGCGGCGCAGGCCGAGTCGCTCGATGAGCGAACGGTAGCGGTCGATGTCGATGTCCTGGAGGTAACCCAGGAGGCGGCGGCGCTGGCCCACGAGCAGCAGCAGACCACGACGTGAGTGGTGGTCGTGCTTGTGCTCCTTGAGGTGCTCGGTGAGATCCTTGATCCGCTTGGTCAGGATCGCAACCTGAACTTCGGGGGATCCGGTGTCACCGGGGTGGGTCGCGTACTCTTCGATGATCGCCTTCTTGACGTCTGCTTCGAGTGCCATAGATGGGATCCCCTTTCTCTCGTTGCGCGGTGCCAATCAGCCTGATGCTGTGGCTCTCTTTATCCGCGGCCGTCTTCACGGCAACCTGTAGAGCCTACCAGAAACATGCGCGTAACAATGCGCATCCACGGCTTAGCATTGATGACTGACATGACTGACGCGCTCGCCCCCGCATCCCTCCCCGTGCTCGACTTCTCACGGCTCGCCGCGGGCCCGACCGAGGCCGAGGCCTTCCGCACCGAGTTGCGCGAAGCCACCCACGACTACGGCTTCTTCTATCTGGTCAACACCGGTGTGCCCGACGAGCTCATCGACCGCGTGATGGTGACGGCCCGGCGCTTCTTCGACCTGCCCGAGGCCGACAAGCTGGCGATCGAGAACCTCAAGAGCCCCCACTTCCGCGGCTACACGCGGGTGGGCGGCGAGCTGACGCAGGGCAAGGTCGACTGGCGCGAGCAGATCGACATCGGCACCGAGCGCGAGCCGGTCGCACTCACGCCCGACACCCCGGCCTACTTGCGCCTCGAAGGCCCCAACCAGTGGCCCGCGGCCCTGCCCGAGCTGCGCGAGGTCGTCACCGAGTGGTACGACGCCCTCACCCGGGTGAGCCTCACGCTGCTGCGCGCCTGGGCGCTGTCGCTCGGCGCCGACGAGCACGTGTTCGACGCCGCGTTCGCCGAGCGCCCCTCGACGCTGATCAAGATCGTGCGCTACCCGGGCAAGAGCGACCCCGAGCCCAAGCAGGGTGTCGGCGCCCACAAGGACTCCGGCGTTCTCACCCTGCTGCTCGTGGAGCCGGGCAAGGGCGGTCTGCAGGTCGAGAAAGACGGCCAGTGGATCGACGCTCCCCCGCTTCCCGGCGCCTTCGTCGTCAACATCGGCGAACTGCTCGAGGTCGCCACGAACGGCTACCTCAAGGCCACCGTGCACCGGGTCATCTCGCCGCGCATCGGCGACGACCGCATCTCCATCCCCTTCTTCTACAGCCCAGCCCTGGATGCCACGATCCCCGTGCTGCCCCTGCCGCCCGAGCTCGCGGCCGAGGCCACGGGCGTCACAGCCGACCCCGACAATCCGATCTTCCGCACCTACGGCGAGAACGCGTTCAAGAGCCGGCTGCGCGCACACCCGGATGTCGCGGCGATCCATCACGGCGACATCCTGAGCCCGTCCACCACCGCCGAGTGACGCGCGCCGCGCAGTGACGAACAGCCCCGAGAACGCGCCCGCGCCGCCGCCCGAGGCCGAGCCGGTCAGACGCCGCAACCCGTTCGTCGACCTGACCCCGTTGCGCGTCAGCGCGCCGTTCGCGCGGCTCTGGACCGGCGAGGCCATCGCCGGCATCGGCTCGCAGATGACGATCGTGGCCGTGGGTCTGCAGATCTACGACCTCACCGGTTCGACCCTCGCGGTCGCGGGCGTCGCGCTGTTCGCGCTGGTGCCCATGATCGTCTTCGGGCTCTACGGCGGCATGCTCGCCGACGCGTTCGACCGGCGGCTGGTCGCCCTGATCGCCGCGATCGTGGCCTGGTCGTCGACCGCGCTCATCGCCCTGCTCGCGTGGACCCACGTCGACAGCGTCTGGCTGCTCTACCTGCTCACCACCGTCAACGCGTGCGCCGCCACGGTGATCAACGCCACCCGCACCGCGATCTTCCCGCGCCTGCTGCCCCGCGAGCTGCTGCCTGCCGCCGCCGCGCTCAACGGCATCACGGTCGGCGTGATGGTGACCGTCGGCCCCGCGCTCGCCGGCGTGCTCGTGGCCACCGTGGGCTTCGACTGGACCTACACCGTCGACGTCGTGCTCTTTCTCGCCGCGTTCCTCGGCATCGCGAGCCTGCCGAAGATCTTGCCCGAGGGCGAGGTGCAGAAGCCCGGTCTCGAGTCGCTGCGCTACGGCTACGACTTCCTGAAGCGCGCCCCCAACATCCGGGCCGGCTTCCTCGTCGACATCATCGCCATGACGTTCGGGCAACCACGCGTGCTCTACCCGGCGGTGGGCGCCCTCGTGCTCGGCGGCGGGGCGATCACCGTCGGCATCCTGACCGCCGCCACCGCCGTCGGAGCGACCGTCTGCAGCCTGCTCTCGGGCAGGCTCGGCCACGTGCGCTGGCAGGGCCGCGCCATCGGGCGATCGGTGCAGTTCTACGGGCTCTTCATCCTCGCCTTCGGCGTCGTGCTGCTCGTCGCGACGCTCACCGGGGTGGATGTCGCGCCCGACATCGCCTCGGCGAACATCCCCGCCATCGTGCTCGCGAGCATCGTGCTCGCCGCCGCGGGCGCCGCCGACAACGTGAGCGCGATCTTCCGGTCGACGATGCTGCAGACCGCCGTGCCCGACAACATGCGCGGCCGCCTGCAGGGCGTGTTCGTGGTGGTCGTCACCGGCGGCCCGCGCGTGGGCGATCTCTACGTCGGCGCGCTGACGCTGTTCGCCGCGCTGTGGTTCCCGCCGCTGCTCGGCGGGATCGTGGTCATCGTGGCCGTGGCGCTCATCGTGCGGTTCACGCGATCGTTCCGCGACTACGACAGCCTCGACCCGAAGCCCTGAGCTCTGAGGCGCGAAGCCCTTGGGCCGAAGCCCCGAGCCCCGTGCCTGGAGCCCAGGCTCGACCGGGCCGCGCCCTCTCAGAGCCCTGCGGGCGGCTCCTCGCCGGGCGAGAGCACGAGGGCGAGCCGCTGCGTCGACCGGGTCATCGCCACGTAGAGAGCGGATGCCCCGCGCGTGTTCTCCGCGACGATCCCGGCCGGCGACACCACCACCACCGAGTCGAACTCGAGCCCCTTCGCCTCCGGCGGCTCCAGCAGAGCGACCGTGCGCGACAGGCCGGCGACTCCGGCTCCCGCGTCGTTGCCGAACGACTCCGCGAGGGCGTCGGCGAGTTCGGCCGTGCGCGAGGCCGGCGCGATCACCGCCACCGTGCCGCCCGAGGCCGCCATCTCGTGGGCCAGCTGCAGCGTGCGGTCGACGAGCCGCGCATCCGTCGTCGTCTCGTCGGCCGACACCGGCCACTCCGTGGTGCGCACCGACCGCGAGCGGGTCACGGTGAGACCGTTGGCGTGGGCGACCCGCTCGGCCGCGTCGACGATCTGCGACGGGGTGCGGTAGTTCACCGTGAGCTCCTCGAGTCGCCAGTTCTCGCCGATCAGGGGTGAGAGGGTGGCATCCCAGCTCGTCGACGACGCCGCGGAACTCGCCTGCGCGACATCCCCCACGATCGTGAACGACCGCAACGGCGACTTGCGCAGCAGCACCCGCCACTGCATCGGCGACAGCTCCTGCGCCTCGTCGACCACGATGTGCCCGTAGGTCCACGAACGGTCGGAGGCCGCGCGCTCAGCGGTGGTGAGCGAGGCCGTCGTTTCGGCGAAGCCCGACACGACGCTCTCGGCGCTGACCATGCCATCGACGCCCATGTTGCGGATCGCGTTCTTCGCGTTCTCGATGTCGCGGCGGCGCTGTGCCTTCTCGGCGCGCTTCTTGGCCGCGTCGCCGGGCTCGTAGTCGCCGAGCAGCTCGGCGGACTCGTCGAGCAGCGGCACGTCGGAGACCGTGAACTCCGAACCGCGGTCGCGGCGCAGCAGCTCGCGCTTGGCCTTCGACCAGTGCCCGGTGAGCGACGTTAGCCACTGCGGCCGGGCGTAGAGGTCTTCGATGAGCTTCTCGGGCGTGAGCGGGATCCACGCCGTGTTGAGCGCGACGCGCACGTCGTAGGCGGTGCGGATGTCTTCGCGCAGGTAGGCCTGGTCGGCCTCGTCGACCGTGCTGCCGCGCCGGCGCAACTGCTCGGTGAGCTGCTTGGTCAACTGGGTCAGCACGTTCTTCACGAACAGCACGCGGCCCTCGTTGTAGGGCTTGCCAGATTCCCGGGCCTTGGCCATCGCATCGGCGATCAGCGAGGGCTGCAGCACGAGCTTCTCGCCGTTGATCTCGAGCGTCTGGTCGGCCTCGGGAACCCGCTGGCGCGACCGCACGGCCCGCTTGACCAGCGCCGCCATCTCGGCCGAGCCCTTGAGGGCGGCGACCGCGGGGGCGTCTTCGAGGGTCGCCTCGACGCCGGGGTAGAGCTGGCCGAGGCTCGAGAGCACCACGCCCGTCTCGCCGAGGCTCGGCAGCACGGCGTTGATGTACTGCAGGAAGGCGCGGCTCGGCCCCACCACGAGCACACCGCTCGACCCGAGACGCTCGCGGTAGGTGTAGAGCAGGTAGGCCGCGCGGTGCAGGGCGACGGCGGTCTTGCCGGTTCCGGGCCCGCCTTGCACCACGAGCACGCCCGACAGGTCGGAACGGATGACGCGATCCTGCTCGGCCTGGATGGTGGAGACGATGTCGTGCATCTGCCCCGTGCGCTGCGCCGACAGCGCGGCGAGCAGAGCGCCTTCGCCCTGCAGCTGCGTGCCCTCCTCGTCGAGCAGCGTCGAGTCGAAGACCTCGTCTTCGATGCGCACCACGTCTCGACCCTTGGTGGTCAGGTGGCGGCGGGCACGGGCACCGAGCGGCGTCGCGGCGGTGGCCTGGTAGAAGGCGCGTGCCTGCGGCGCCCGCCAGTCGAGCAGCAGCGGCTCGAGGTTCTCGTCGCGCAGGCCGATGCGGCCGATGTAGCGCAGGTCGCTGCCGTCGGCGTCGGGGTCGATCAGTTCGAGCCGGCCGAAGGCCAGTCGCTCCCCCACCTCGCGCAGCTGGCTGATGCGGTCTTCATAGGCCCGCGCGTAGGCGTCGCGCTCGGAACGGCTCTGGTGGTTGCCGCCCACGTCTTCGCGCCGAACGGTGGTGAGCTCGCGCTCCGCCTCCTCGCGCAGACTGTCGAGCCTTGCGTACAACCCAGCCACATACTCACGCTCTCGCGCCAGCTCTGTATCAGCCACGGCACCTCCCGAATCCGGCAAGCAATTCTACTCGTCCGAATCGGCC
Organism: Herbiconiux daphne; assembly: GCF_024979295.1. Lineage (GTDB taxonomy): Bacteria > Actinomycetota > Actinomycetes > Actinomycetales > Microbacteriaceae > Herbiconiux > Herbiconiux daphnes. Next base: position 126,595 of record NZ_JANLCJ010000003.1, read on the forward strand.
GAAATGTCACCGGCGCGTGAACAAGCCGTCGGGTCGATCGGAGGCGGCGGTTTGCCGGGTGCGCCGCCGCCCCTGCGGCGCACGGTGCGATCGGCTGATCGCGCCTTCGTGCTGGCCGCCCGCACGATCGGAAGCGACGTACACGCCGCCGCTTCCGATCATCCCCGGCGGGCTGTCGGGGCGAAGCCGACCTACGGAACGTTCACCAGATCAATCACGAAGATGAGGGTCTTGCCGGCCAGGAAGTGGCCGCTGCCGGCGGGGCCGTAAGCGAGGGCGGGCGGGATGGTCAGCTTGCGGCGGCCGCCGGCCTTCATGCCGGGGATGCCTTCCTGCCAGCCGGCGATCAGGCCGTTGAGCGGGAAGGTGATGGTCTCGCCGCGGTTCCACGAGGAGTCGAACTCCTCGCCGGTGTCGTACTCGACGCCGAGGTAGTGCACCTCGACGGTCGCGCCCGGCGTGGCTTCCGCGCCGGTGCCCTCGACGATGTCGACGATCTCGAGCTCGGTGGGAGCCGGGCCTTCGGGGAATTCGATTTCGGGCTTGGTGCCGTTGGAATCTGTCATGCCTCCATCCAATCCCACGCGGCGGGTCAGGTCAAAAAGCCGCCGGCGGTGCGGATGCCGCGGCCAGCGCCACCCGATCGCCGAGCAGCGCGTCGAGAAGTGCGGCCTCGTCGTGCTTCGGAGCGATGCCGGCGCGGCCGGTCAGCATCCGCTGCCGCACGAACGCCAGCCGGGTGGCGTGCTTCGTGTAGGCCTTCATGGCGGCCGCCCCGTTGCCGGGAAGACTGCGGGCCCAGCGCACCGCCTGACGGCGCGCCCGCCCCGACGAGAGCATGTCGACCTCGGCGGGCGTGAACCAGCCGGCCGCCGCGTATTCGGAGAGCCGCGCCCGGGTGACTCGCACCTCGGATCGGCGCAGCAGCACCACGAACACCACCGCGAGGGCGAACAGCGGCACCTGCACGATGAAGTACACCGCGAAGAAGCCGTCGAGCCCTTCGGCGAAGAACGCCGACGCGTTCCACAGCGCATGCAGTCCCATCGCGAGAGCCAGTCCCACCACGAAGATGCCGAGACCGGCGAGCCAGCTGCGCCGGCGCACCGCGAAGCCCAGGGCCACGCCCGTGCAGGCCGTGAACATCACGTGCGCGAAGGGCGACATGATGCCCCGCAGCACGAAGGTGAACCCGAGCCCCACCCCGCCCGACTCGATCAGCGACTGACCGAAGTAGAGGATGTTCTCGGTGAAGGCGAAGCCTGCGGCGACGGTGGCGCCGTAGACGAGCCCGTCGATCGGCCCGTCGAACTGCTTGCGGAAGAACAGCAGCAGAATCAGGATGCCGGCGGCCTTCGCCCCTTCTTCGACCACCGGTGCCTGCACCACCGACGCCCAGAGGTCGCTGGAGGTGTTCTGACTGTCGCTCGCGGCCGCCACGATCAGCTGCACACTGAAGTCGACGATGAGGGCGATGGCCACGGATGCCGCCGCGCCCCAGAGGAAGGCGAACCACAGGGCGGGCCGCGGCTCGGGCTCCCACCGGTCGATCAGGGTGATCGCGGTGATCACCACGGCGAGCGGCACGAGCGCGAGCAGGGCGCAGATCACGAAGGCGACGGGCCCGAGGCCGAGCACGAGATAGCCGATCACGGCCAGGAACACGAAGCCCAGCACGATGATGCCCACGATGGCGAGCACGAGCGTGGCCGTGCTCGTGCTCTCGGCGCGGGTGCCGGGCGTGACCACCGGCACGGGCGGCAGCGCGCCGGCAGCGGGCGGCGGGGCGAGCGGCGCGGCGACACCGGCCGAACCGGCGTCAGGTGATCCGGCACCAGGAGCACCGGCGCCAGGCGATCCCGCACCAGGCGATCCGGCACCGCGCGATCCGGCACCGCGCTCAGGGTCGAAGAGAGTCAAGAGGATTCCTCACGTCAGGTCACGCCCAGCGTAACCCACCGGGCGTCGGTCGGCCGAGCCTCAATACACCTTGCCCGGATTCATGATGCCGGTCGGGTCGAACACTGCCTTGATGCGCCGCTGCAGATCGAGGCCGGCCGTGCCGAGCTCGTTCTCGAGCCAGCGCCGCTTGAGCACCCCCACGCCGTGCTCGCCGGTGAGCGTTCCGCCGAGGCGCACGCTCGCCTGGAACAGTTCGTCGGCCGCCTGCCACACGACGTCGGGAACCCCGAGCTGGTCGGTCGGGGCGGCATCGGCGGCGGCATCCGAGTCTTCCACCGCAGCGCGCGAGATCACGAAGTTCGGGTGGAGGTTGCCGTCGCCGGCGTGCGAGACGGTCGGGATGGCGATGCCGTAGGCCACGCTGATGCGCTCGATCTCGGCGAACATCGCCGCCAGGTTCGACCGCGGCACGCACACGTCTTCGACCAGCACCTCACCCAGCGCCTCGAGCGACGGGTGGAACGCGCGACGGAACGCCAGCAGCGCTTCACCGGCGGCGGGATCCGTCGACAGCTCGACCTGCAAGGCCCCGTTCGTGTCGAGGATCGAGGCGATCTGCGCGGCCTCGGCCTCGGCCGAGAGCGTGTCGGTCTGCACGAGCACGTAGGCGGCGCCCGGCTGCACCGACGGGGTGCCGAGGTAGCGGTCGACCGAGGCCACGGATGCCGCGTCCATGAGCTCCATCACGGCCGGCCGCACGCGCGCGGCGGTGACCGCGGCGCACGCGGCAGCCGCGGCGGTGACGTCGGAGAAGAACGCCCCGATCGTGGCCACCGGGCCCTCGGGAATGGGCCGGATGCGCACGGTCGCCTGCACGACCACGCCGAGCGTGCCCTCGGAGCCGGTGAACAGCGCCGTGAGGTCGTAGCCGGTGACGCCCTTCACGGTGCGGCGCCCGGTCTCGAGCAGCGAACCGTCGGGCAGCACGACCGTGAGACCGAGGATGGCCTCACGGGTCACCCCGTACTTCGCGCAGAGCAGCCCACCCGCGTTGTTGGCGATGTTGCCGCCGATGGTCGAGATGGCCTTGCTCGCCGGGTCGGGTGAGAACACGTAGCCGTGCGGGGCGAGCGTGTCGCTGAGCGCCTGGTTGATGACCCCGGGCTCCACGACCGCGAGCTCGTCGTGGAGCGAGATCTCGAGGATGCGGTTCATCTGCAGAAGGCTCAGCACGATGCATCCGGCCGTCGACGTGGCTCCCCCGGCCAGACCCGTTCCGGCTCCGCGCGGCACGATCGCCACCCCGTGCCGATGGGCGATGCGCACGGCGGTCTGCACGTCGCCGACCTCCCGCGCCTCGACGAGCGCGATGGCCGGGTCGGCCGACCACCAGCCCGACTTGTCGGTGCGCAGCGCGTCGAGCACGGCGGGGTCGGTGACCACCCGGTCGCCGAGCTCCTCACGGAGCAGATCGACCACGACGGACGGGGAGACGGAGGAGGAGGCGACGACGACCATCCTCCGATCCTACGAAACCGGCGGCTCGATGATGGGGATCGACGACGTGATGGCCTCGATTCCCGACAGGCGCGCGGGCGAGATGAGCTTCATCACGCGCTCGCGGCTCATCAGTTCGGCCTCCACCACGAGGTCGGCGATGTTTCGATGCGTCAGCAGGGCGGCCTTCGCCAGAGCGGATGCCGCCGCGTAGCCGATGTAGGGCGTGAGCGCCGTGACCACGCCCACCGACGACGACACCATCGTGTCGAGCCGGTCGAGGTTGGCGGTGATGCCGTCGACGCAGTTGACGCGCAGGGTGCGGCATCCGCCGGTCATCCAGGCGAGACTCTGCAGCAGCGAGTGGGCGATCACGGGCTCGAAGGCGTTGAGCTGCAGCTGACCGCCCTCGGCCGCCATCGTGACCGTGACGTCGGCGCCGGCCACCGCGAACGCGACCTGGTTGACGACCTCGGGGACGACGGGGTTGACCTTGCCCGGCATGATGCTCGAGCCGGCCTGCCGGGGCGGCAGGTTGATCTCGCCGAACCCGGCCTGCGGGCCGCTCGAGAGCAGGCGCAGGTCGTTGCAGATCTTCGACAGCTTGATGGCCGAGCGCTTCAGCACGCCCGAGAGTGTCATGAACACGCCCGCGTCGCTCGTGGCCTCGACCAGATCGGCGGCCGTGACGTGCTCGAAGCCCGTGAGCTCGCGCAGGTGGCGGCACACCGTCGCGGCGTAGGCTGGGTCGGCGGTGATGCCCGTGCCGATCGCCGTGGCGCCGAGGTTGATCTCCCAGAGCAGCGGAAGCGTGTGCCGCATGCGCTCGAGGTCTTCGGTGAGGGTGGTGGCGAAGCCGTGGAACTCCTGGCCGAGGGTCATCGGCACGGCGTCCTGCAGCTGGGTGCGGCCCACCTTCAGCACGTGGGCGAACTCTCGGCCCTTCTCGGCGAACGAGTCGCGCAGCAGTTCGTGCTCAGCCATCAGGCGGTCGAGCGAGAAACACATCGCGAGCTTCACGGCGGTCGGGTAGACGTCGTTGGTGCTCTGGCTGCGGTTGACGTCGTCGAGCGGATGCAGCACGTCGTAGGAGCCCTTGGCGTAGCCGTGCTCGACCAGCGCGATGTTGGCGATGACTTCGTTGGCGTTCATGTTGGTCGAGGTGCCGGCGCCGCCCTGGATGACACCCACCACGAACTGGTCGTGGAAGTCGCCGGCCCGGATGCGCTCGCACGCGGCCTCGATCCAGTCGGCCTTGCGGGCGTCGAGCACACCGATCTCGCGGTTGGCGCGTGCGGCGGCCTGCTTCACGATGGCGAGAGCGTTGATCAGGTCGGGATAGACCGAGATCGGCCGGCGGCTGATCGGGAAGTTCTCGAGGGCGCGAGCCGTGTGGATGCCCCAGTAGGCGGCATCCGGAATCTCGATGCTGCCGAGGCTGTCGGTCTCGAGGCGCGTGGCGCCGGGATCGTCGTGGGTGGATGCCTCGTCGTCGAGGCGGGGGGTGTTGTGCGTTCGTTCTGCGGACGCCGGTGAGATTGTCACGGGTGGAGCTCCATTGCTTCTGTCGTGTCGCTTGTGGCTTGACGGCATCGACTCTACCCCTCCGGGTCAGCTCAGCCGGCGCAGCAACCCTCGGATGAAGCCGTCCTTCTTCTCGGTGAAGGGCGGATAGACCAGTTTCAGCGTGTCGGGCGCGAGCCGCTTCGAGAGCACCGCCTTCTGATGGCTGAACGTCTCGATGCTGCGACGGCCGTGGTAGTTGCCCATTCCGCTCTCGCCGACGCCGCCGAACGGCAGGCCGGGAACCGTGAGATGGGCCACCGGCACGCCGAAGCCGACGGCGCCCGAGGAGGTCTCGGTGAGGATGCGCCGGGCCGCGGTCTTCGAGGTGGTGAACGCGTAGAGCGCGAGCGGCTTCTCACCGCTGCGGATGAAGGCGATCGCGTCGTCGAGGCCGTCGACGGGCACGATGGGCAGGATCGGCCCGAAGATCTCCTGCTGCATCACGTCGGCGTCACGCGAGACGTCGCCGAGCACGGTGGGCGCGATGTAGCGCGTGCGCGCGTCGGTGCGGCCCCCGGCGAGCACGTTCTGCCCCGCCAGCAGCGAGGTCAGGCGGCCGAAGTGGTGGTCGTTGACGATGCGGCCGTAGCTCGAGCTCGTGCGTGGATCGCCGTCGTAGAGCTCGGCGATGGCGTCGATCAGGTGCGGCACGAGGCGGTCGGCGACCTGGCGGGTGGCGAGCAGGTAGTCGGGCGCCACGCAGGTCTGGCCGGCGTTCATGAACTTGCCCCAGGCGATCCGGCGGGCCGCTGCGGCGAGGTCGACCGTATCGTCGACGTAGACCGGCGACTTGCCGCCGAGCTCGAGCGTCACGGGGGTCAGGTGCTTGGCCGCCGCGGTCATCACGATGCGCCCGACCGCGCCGTTGCCGGTGTAGAAGATGTGGTCGAAGCGCTCGGCCAGCAGGGCGGTGGTCTCGGGCACCCCGCCCTCCACCACCGCGACGGCGCGGGGGTCGAGGTAGCGCTCGATGAGCGAGGCGAGCAGAGCGGATGTCGCGGGCGCCAGTTCGCTCGGCTTGAGCACCACCGCGTTGCCGGCCGCCAGCGCGCCGACCACCGGGGCGAGCAGCAGTTGCACCGGGTAGTTCCAGGGGGCGATGACGAGCACCACGCCGAGCGGTTCGAGCATCGTCGACGCCGTGGCCGGCGCGATCGCGAGCGGCACCGCCACGCGGCGCGGTCGCAGCCATGACCGCAGGTGGCTGAGCGTGTGGTCGATCTCGCTCAGCACGATGCCCACCTCGGTCAGCTGCGACTCGGCCGGATTCTTGCCGAGGTCGTGGAACAGGGCGTCTTCGATCGCCGCCGCGTTCTCGTCGAGCAGCGACCGCAGGGCGGTGAGCTGCTGCACCCGCCAGCGATACGACCGGGTCACGCCGCGCTCGAAGCTCTCGCGCAGCCGGGGCACGACGGACAGGGCGGTTGCTTCGGCGGGCTCGGTGGCTTCCAGCGTCATGAGCCCATCGTAGGAGGGTGCCGTCAGCGGTGGAAGAACGGCACGATCAGGTAGATGCCGTAGAGCACCGCGCACGCGCTCAACCCGAAGCAGGCATACGACAGCACGGTGGCGTAGGCGGGGCGCACCTGCTCCCCCGTCTTGGCGTCGACGTGCGTGAGCCCGCGGAAGCGCAGGCCGAACGAGTAGAGGCTCACGACGACCGCGGTCGACACCAGCGACGCCACGGCCACCACGAGGAATGCACCCCAGTCGATCATCGGGCGGCCTTCCTCTTGCGTCGGGTGGCTTTGGGGCTGCGCACGGCGATGCCGGCGGCGTCGACCTCGCTGATGGCGTTGCTCGAGTCGACGCGGTTGCGGCGCGAGAGCACGAAGATCGTGATGATGACGGCGAGCCCCAGCACGAGGTCGATCACGATGCCGGCCACGCCGATGCCCGCCACGAGAGCCGCCAGCGCGCCCACGACGGCCGAGGCCGGCAGGGTGAACGTCCAGCCGAGGCCGATGCGGCCGGCGGTGCGCCAGCGCACCGACGAGCCCTTGCGGCCGAGTCCCGACCCGATCACCGAACCCGACGCGACCTGGGTGGTCGAGAGGGCGAAGCCCAAGTGGCTCGAGGCCAGGATGGTCGCCGCCGTGCTGGTCTCGGCCGCGAAGCCCTGGGCGGGCTTGACGTCGGTGAGCCCGGCGCCGAGCGTGCGGATGATGCGCCACCCGCCCATGTAGGTGCCGAGGGCGATGGCGACGGCGCAGGTGACGATCACCCAGATCTGCGGCCCCGTGCCGGAATCCTGCAGGCCCGCGGAGATCAGCATCAGGGTGATGACACCCATCGTCTTCTGGGCGTCGTTCGTGCCGTGCGCGAGGGCGACGAGCGACGATGAGAAGATCTGGCCGTAGCGGAACCGCCCGCGCACGCCGGACTGCGCGCTGGAGGCGGGCATCCGGGTGATCGCGTAGGCGAGACGGGTGGCCGTGAACGCCACGATGCCCGCCACCACCGGGGCGATCAGGGCGGGCAGGATGACCTTGCTCACCAGCACGCTGTAGTCGACCACCCCGAACCCGGCGCCGACGATCGCGGCGCCGATCAGGCCGCCGAACAGGGCGTGCGACGAGCTCGACGGCAGGCCGAAGAGCCAGGTCACGAGGTTCCAGACGATCGCGCCGATCAGCCCGGCGAAGATCATCTCCGGCAGGATCTGCACGCCGCCGTCGCCCTCTTTGATCAGCCCGTTCGAAATGGTCTTCGCCACTTCGGTGCTGAGGAACGCGCCCACGAGGTTGAGCGCGGCGGCCAGCGCGACGGCCACCTTGGGCTTCAGCGCCCCCGTGGCGATCGGCGTCGCCATGGCGTTCGCGGTGTCGTGGAACCCGTTGGTGAAGTCGAAGAACAACGCCAGGGCGATCACGAGCACGACGATGACGGTCAGATCCACCCGTGCCTTCTCCTGAATGTCGCATGCGGCGCGCACGCCGACCATTCATCGGGAATTCATGCACGTGGGGTGGCCCGAACAGGAGCCGTCACGATAATGACACCCACCCCGGTCGGGGTCAACTCCGCCAGGCTCGACGACGCATCCGCTGCTCCGCTCTACGCTGGAACAATGGATGCTCTTCCTCCCGTGGCGCGCAAGGTGCCGACCGAACGCGTTCACCACGGCGACGTCGTCGTCGACCACTTCGAATGGCTGCGCGACAAAGACGATCCCGAGGTCATCGCCTATCTCGAGGCCGAGAACGCCTACACGGATGCCGCCACCGAACACCTGGCCGCGCTGCGCGAACGCCTGTTCGACGAGATCAAGTCGCGCACCCTCGAGACCGACCTGTCGGTGCCGGTGCGCGACGGACGCTACTGGTATTACACCCGCACGGCGGAGGGGTCGCAGTACGGCGTGCACTGCCGCGCGCCGATCACGGGCGACGACGACTGGACGCCGCCCGACCTCGCGCCGGGCACCGAGGTGCCGGGCGAGCAGGTCGTGCTCGACGACAACGTGCAGGCCGACGGCCACGAGTTCTACTCGCTCGGGTCGTTCGACGTGAGCCCCGACGGCAACCTGCTCGCCTATGCGGTCGACACCCTCGGCGACGAGCGCTACACGCTCCGCATCCGCGATCTGCGCACGGGCGACGACCTGCCCGACATCGTGGCCGACACCTTCCCCGGCGCCGTCTTCTCGGGCGACGGGGCGAGCATCTACTACCCCACGGTCGACGACGCGTGGCGCCCCGACACCATCTGGCGGCACGAGGTGGGCACCGAGTCATCCGCCGATCAGAGCGTGTTCACCGAGCCCGACGAGCGTTTCTGGGTGGGCGTGGGCCTCACCCGCAGCAAGAAGTACCTCGAGATCGCGGTCGGCTCGAAGATCACGAGCGAGGTGCACCTGCTCGACACGACCGACCCGGATGCCTCCTTCGAGGTGGTCTGGCCGCGGCGCGAGGGTGTCGAGTACTCGGTCGAGCACGCCGTCGTCGGCGGTGTCGACACGCTGCTCATCCTGCACAACGACGGCGCCGAGAACTTCGAGCTGCTCGCGGCCGACCCCTCCCGCCCCGCCGACCGCGCGGGCTGGACGACCGTGCTGGCGCACGACCCGGCCGTGCGCCTCGAAGACGTCGAGGCGTTCGCCGGCCATCTCACGCTCGACTACCGGCGCGACGGCCTCACCCGCATCGGCGTGCTGCGGCTCGACCCCTCGAGCACGTCGATCGACGGATCGGGCTTCGTGGAGGTCGCGTTCGACGAGCCGCTGTTCTCGGTGGGTACCTCGGGCAACCCCGAGTGGCTGCAGCCGACCATCCGATACGGCTACACCTCGTTCGTGACGCCCTCGTCGGTGTTCGACTACGACGTCAGCACCGGCACCTCGACCCTGCTGAAGCAGCAGCCCGTGCTCGGCGGCTACGACCCGGCCGACTACGAGCAGCGGCGCGAGTGGGCCACGGCGGCCGGCGGCACCCGGGTTCCGATCTCGGTCGTCGCGCGGCGCGGCGTGCTCGACGCCGGGTCGCCGGCGCCGTTGCTGCTCTACGGCTACGGCTCCTACGAGGCATCCATCGACCCGAGCTTCTCGGTGGCCCGGCTGTCGTTGCTCGACCGCGGTGTCGCGTTCGCGATCGCCCACGTGCGAGGTGGCGGGGAGCTCGGCCGGCACTGGTACGAGAACGGCAAGACCCTCACCAAGCGCAACACGTTCACCGACTTCGTCGCTTGCGCCGAACGCGTGATCGAGCTCGGCTTCACGGCGCCCGACCGCCTCGTGGCCCAGGGCGGCAGTGCGGGCGGCCTGCTGATGGGCGCGGTCGCCAACATCGCGCCGCACCTGTTCGCGGGCATCGTGGCGCAGGTGCCGTTCGTCGACGCGCTCACCTCGATCCTCGACCCGTCACTGCCGTTGACGGTGATCGAGTGGGACGAGTGGGGCGATCCGCTTCACTCCGCGGAGGTCTACGCCTACATGAAGTCGTACTCGCCCTATGAGAACGTGACCGATCAGCACTACCCGCGCATCCTGGCCGTGACCAGCCTGAACGACACCCGCGTGCTCTACGTCGAGCCGGCCAAGTGGACGGCGCGGCTGCGCGAGGTCGGGGCGCCGGTGCTGCTCAAGACCGAGATGAGTGCGGGCCACGGCGGGGTGTCGGGGCGGTATGCGCGCTGGCGCGAGGTGGCGTTCGACTACGCGTGGGTGCTCGATGTGCTCGGGCGGGCGGGCGACGGCGCTAGCTGAGCCGCTCGGTGAGGTGCACGGTGACGTCGTCGCCACGGCCTTGCCGAGCAGCGCCCTTCACGTCGACCCCTATGGGGGCGGTGAAGGTGTGGTCGAGGGGCCCCACGGGGTGCGGCAGCGGCATCCGGGTCATGTGGACAGTGTACACATGGTGGATGGACTCGGATCGGGATAATTTTCTCGGGTCGAGCGCGCCCGTGTGGATGGCGGTCGAAAAATTAGCCGGTTGAGGCGTCTGAGCCGGTTCGGCAGCGAGCGTCAGGCGTCGAGAGCGCTGCGCAGGAGGCTGACGAGGGCGTCGAGCTGCACGCTGTCGGTGGAGCCGATCTCGACATCGGAGCCGTCGAGGGCGCGGGCCGCCAGACCCTGCTTCGAGTCGATGAGCTCGGCGATGCGGGTGTCGATCGTCTGCGCGGCGATGATGCGCCAGGCGGTGACGGGCTCCTCCTGGCCGATGCGGTGCACGCGGTCGATGGCCTGGGTCTGCTCGGCGGCGGTCCACGAGAGCTCGGCGAGCACCACATTCGACGCGGCCTGCAGGTTGAGGCCGACACCGGCGGCGGTGAGCGAGCACACGGCGACCGAGACATCCGGATCGTTGTTGAAGGCGTCGATCTCGCGCTGGCGCAGCGTGGCCGACTGATCGCCGCGGATCGAGACCGTCTTCAGCTCGCGGCGGGCGAACAGGTCTTCGGCGGCATCCATCACGTCGATGTGCTTGGCGAAGAACACCACCTTGCCCACCGAGCGGGCCAGCTGCGCCGTGTAGTCGGCCGCGAGGCCGGCCTTTGCCGTGCCGATCTGGCGCACCATGGTGAACACGTTGAGGCCGTCTTCGGTGGCCTTGGTGTCTTCGAGTTCCTGGCGGGCGACGAGGCGCATGAGGTCGTCGTCGGGGATGTCGTCGAGCTCGTCGCCGCGCGACTTGGCGCGAGCGGCGATCAGGCGGCGATAGCGCGTGACGAGCCGGGCGCCGAGCTCGCGCTCGGCCTCGCGGATGGAGCGCCCGAGGTCGTCGTCGAGCTCGACCGGCAGGTCGACGATGCGCTTGGCCGGCAGGTCGGCGGCCACGTCGATCTTGCGCCGGCGCACGATGCCCATGTCGATGACGGCCTCGCGCGCCTCGGCGAAGAAGCCGGTGTCGGCGGGCGTGAGGCCCACTTCTTCGAGGCGCTCCATCAGCACGGGGGTGGGCTTGGTGCCGTCGATCCAGCCGAGGAACTGCCAGATGGCCCGGAAGTCGTCGACGTCGTTGATGAGCGGGGTGCCGGTGAGGGCCATCATGAGCGGGTTGCCGCCGGGCGCGGTGCGGCGGATGCGGTCGGCCAGCGCGAGCACGTTGCGCGATCGCAACGACGACATGTTCTTGATGAAGTGCGCCTCGTCGACCACCATGCCGCGGAACCCGAGCGTGCCGAGCCAGGAGAGGTGCCGGTCGAGCACCTCGTAGTTGACGATCACCACGTCGGCGAAGGCGTCGAGCGTGTCGCCGTCGCCGTGCACGACGGTGGCGCGGCGGTGCGGGGTCCAGATCTCGACCTCGCGGGCCCAGTTCATCTTCACGACGTTGGGCACGACGGCGAGCAGCGGGTAGGCGTCGGCGACGGATGCGGCCAGCAGCGACTGGGCCGTCTTTCCGAGACCGGGTTCGTCGGCCAGCAGGAACGTGCGGTGCCCGGCCTGCACACTCTGCAGGAATCGCGACTGGTGCACCATGAGCTCGTGGCCGGGAGGCGACAGGCGGTCGATGGTCGGCGCCTCGGGCAGCTCCATGCTGGCCGCGTTGCCGCCGGCGCCGTATTCGAACGCGCGGTAGAGCGGGCCGAGGAGCTCCCAGTTGCTCAGCCGGCCGACGCCGTGCGGTTTCGCGGGCGTGAGGTCGGGGGCCATGAACGGGTTGGCGAGCTGACGCGACTTCACCGACAGCGGCACCACCTGGCGCTCGGCGAGCTCTGGTGGCACGACGGTGGCCGAGGGGGCCGGCACGTCGGGCTCGTCGTCGGGAACGTCGTAGCCGGCGTCTTCGAGGTACTCCCGCCGCAGCTTCTTGGCCGCGGGCGAGAGCGCCGCGTCGTTCTCGAGCAGTGCGATCAGCGAGGTGTCGCGCGCCGCGGTGCGGGCGAGGATCGAGGCGATGCCGTCGAGCCGCTTCAACTGCTCGGAGCGCTCGGAGTCGCCGAGGGCGGCATCCGTCTTGATCGACGCACGCTCTTCGCGCATGAGCAGCGCGACGACGAGGAACTTGGTGCGGTTCGCCGGGGCGACTTTGCCCCGCTGAGCCGCGGCCTCGACCTCTCGCACCTTGCGGGCGAGGATCGGGATGAGACCAGTGTTGTCTGCACTGCGTGTTCGGCGATTGCCGGACCTTGACATCGTTCTCCTGTGGAGTATGGGCGGGGTCTCGTCTTCGCCGGAGACCACGCGGCCGGTCGGATGCCGGACACCGGATCGGTGTCGTCACTCGACTTGCGAACAGTTCGCACGGGAGCCTGGGCCGAGCAACGCGACTGGAGTCACGGTCGGCACGAAGAGCGGGTTTCCCCGTTGCCCTCTCAGTCTACGCGATTCACCTTGATGAACAGTCCACTCGCCACGAAGACGGCCGCGGCGAGGATGTGGGCGATCTGCCAGGCGATCACGGGCAGGTCGATCGGCAGCACCGGGTTCCACAGCACGGCGATCGCGCCGAGCAGCGGGAGCCACCACCACTGCTTCGCCTGCCAGGCGAAGACGCACATGATGAGCGCCAGGATGCTCACCACGAAGCGGGCGATCGTGAACCATCCGCTGTCGCCGACCACGGCGATGAAGGCCAGAAGGGCGATCGCTCCGAGGATGCCGGGGGCGAGTGCCGGGCGGGTGAAGGCCGGGGTGGCGTATCGGTTGGTCATGTCTCGCCAATCCTACGCGGCGGTGGATATGGTGAGTCCATGACAATTCCCACGGGTCCTTCGACTCCTCTGTTCGCCGGGCCCGAGGGCCTGTGGACGGCAGATCCCGAAGAGCTGGCCGCTCGCCTTTTCGTCGCCGTCTTCGCCGGGCAGGGCGCTGTGCCGCTGCCGCAGAAAGAGGTCTCCGACGTCTACGCGACGCTCGCGGGCCTGGGTGGGTACACGCTTCCGGATGTGCGTTCGGGCAACACGCAGCCGCTCGGCCTGACCGTGCAGCTGGCCCAGGAGGCGATCCTCATCTGGGAGCGCGCCACCGTCGCCACGCGCCTGTCGGCCGGCACCGGCCCGGTGTCGCACACCATCACGATGCTGCGCTTCGGCCCCGGCGTGCTCACCGCGGCCGACCCGGTCGTCGCACTGAAAGCGCGCCTCCACTGAGCGGGAAGCGTCTCGCCCCGTTCCTCGTCTCCGACGAGGTCGCGGAGGCGCTCGATGAAGGGCGCCCGGTGGTGGCGCTCGAGTCGACCATCATCTCGCACGGACTCCCCCGGCCCCGCAACCATGAGGCGGCCGTCGAGTTCGAGCAGATCCTGCGGGCGTCGGGCGTCACGCCCGCGACCATCGCCGTGCTCGACGGCGTGCCGCGCATCGGTCTCGACGCGGCGGGCGTGCAGCGCATCGCCTCGGAGCCGATGGCGAAGGCCAGCGTGCGCGACCTCCCGATCCTCGCGGCCAAGGGTGCGAGCGGGGCCACGACGGTCGCCGCCACGGCCTACCTCGCGGGCCGCGCCGGAGTGCGCGTGTTCGCGACCGGCGGGCTCGGCGGCGTGCATCGCGGCGCATCCGAATCGTTCGACGAATCGGCCGACCTGAGTTCGCTCGCCATCTCGGGTGTGACCGTCGTGTCGGCCGGTGTGAAGTCGGTGCTCGACATCCCGGCCACGCTCGAGCGCCTCGAGACGCTCAGCGTGCCGGTGCTGGGGTATCGCACCACCGACTTCCCGAGCTTCTGGCTGAGCGGTTCGGGCTACACGATCGACTGGCAGGTCGACGACGCGGCCGAGATCGCGCGCGTGATGCGCAGCCAAGACGACCTGGGGCACGGGCAGGGCATCGTGGTGGCGAATCCGCTGCCGGTCGACCAGCAGTGGGACCCGGCGGAGCACGACCGTGTGCTGGCCACGGCGTTCGACGCGGCATCCGCGGCCGGGGTGACGGGCAAGGCGGTCACGCCGTTCCTGCTCGGCTTCATCGTCGACGCCTCGGGTGGCAAGAGCCTCGAGGTCAACCTCGACATCGCTCGCAACAATGTGCGGCTCGCGGGCGAGATCGCGATCGCGTGGAGCGCGCTCAACGCCGAATCCGACGACTGACGTGAGCGGTGGGGCGGCGGCATCCGTCGTGGTGTTCGGTGACGTGATCGATGACGTCATCGTGACGCCCGTTGGCGACATCCGGCCCGACACCGACACGATGGCGAGCATCGAGCGGCGGGCGGGCGGGTCGGCCGCGAACGCTGCGGCGTGGTTCGCCCACCTGGGGCGGCCGACGCACTTCTTCGGGCGGGTGGGGGCCGACGACGTCGAGCGGCATTCCGGGCTGCTCGCGCGCTCGGGTGTTGTGCCGCATCTGCGCGGGGAGCTTTCGACGCCGACCGGCACGATCGTGGTCGTGCTGCAGCCCGATCGCACCCGCTCGATGCTCACCGAGCGCGGGGCGAACGCGCTCACGGGGCCCGGCGACGTCGATCGCTCGCTGTTCGCGCCCGGTGGGCACCTGCACTTCACGGGCTACTCGGTGTTCGCCGCCGACGCGGGTTCGCGTGCGGGCGCGAGGGAGGGCGCGGGCGCCGATGCAGGTGCGGGGCCGGGCTCGCGTGGCGATGCGAGTGCCGGCTCGCCTGGCGCTGCGTTCGCCGGGCTCATCGCCGAAGCGCGAGCGGCCGGGATGTCGGTGTCGGTGAACCCCGGATCGGCCGGCTTCATCGCCGATCACGGTGCCGAGAGCCTGCTGGCGGCCACCGCGGGATCGACGATCCTCATTCCCAATCTCGACGAGGGGCGGGCGCTCACCGGGCATGACGAGCCCGCCGGCATCCTGAACGCCTTGCTCGAGCACGCCGAGGTGGTGGCGCTCACGCTCGGACGCGGCGGGGTGCTCGCCGCGAGCCGCCAGCACGGGCCGGTGGCCGTGCCTGCCGTGCTCGTCGACCCGGTCGATACCACGGGCGCCGGCGATGCCTTCAGCGCCGGATTCGTGACGAGCCTGCTGGATTCGGGTCACGCGATCGGCCCCGACCTCGACACCGCCACGCTGGCCGCGGCCTGCCGATCCGGAGTGGCCTGTGCAGCGCGCGCCATCCGCCAAGTAGGAGCGCGCCCACCCGCACCCGAGCACTAACACCCCGGTCGCACAAACTGCTCCCTGCGCCCCCCCGTTGCGTGCCTTCACGCGACCCGGATGCCGCGCCCGGAGGCCAGCGCCGCCCAGCGTCCCCGCCCGAGCGACAACGTTTGCGCCGCGGTCGCACAAAGTGCTCCCTGCCGCGCTCGTTGCGTGCTTTGACGCGACCCGGATGCCGCGCCCAGAGGTGAGCGCCGCACCATGTCCCCGCCCGAGCAGCAACGTTTGCGCCGCGGTCGCACAAAATGCTCCTTGCCGCCCACGATGCGTACTTCCGTGCGACCCGGATGCCGAGTCTGGGGTGCGAGCGGGAGCAAGTGTCTGGCCGAGGGCAACCGGTCGCGCTGCGGTCGCGGAAAGAGCTCTCTGCGGCCCCGTTTGGGTGCGTTTGCGCTACCGGGAGGGAGGGGACGCGGGCGCGGGTGCTGCCCGAGGGGCGGGCGGGCGGTTTGTAGACTGGGCGGATGAGCGACGCCGCGGATGCACCGGGGAGCGGGGCCGAAGCGGGATCGCGCGCCGCCGCCGCACAGCCCGCCGCCACGAGCGCGAGCCAGAGCACGCGCGCGGCCGGCGACGAGGGGGCGCTCGAGCGAATGCGGGCGCTCGTGCGGATTCCGACGATCTCGCGGGGGGATGCGGCCGAGGTCGATTGGGCGGCGTTCGAGGCGTTCGTGGCTGCGGTCGAAGAGCTCTACCCGGCGACGCACGGGGCCCTCGAGCGCGAGCTGGTGGGCGGCCACACGCTGCTGTTCCGGTGGAAGGGCACCGAGGCGGGGCCCGCCTCCGTGCTCATGGCGCACTACGACGTGGTCGCGGCCACCGACGAGGGGTGGCGGCATCCGCCGTTCGCCGCCGAGGTCACCGGGCGCGGAGACGACCGCGTGCTCTGGGGGCGCGGAACGCTCGACAACAAGGCGTCGGCGGTGAGCATCCTCGAGGCCGTCGAGCGCACGGTGACCACGGGGTTCGCGCCCCGACACGACCTCTACCTGCTCTTCGGCCACGACGAAGAGGTCGACGGCACGGGCGCCGCCGCCGTGGTCGACCTGCTGACCGCCCGCGGCGTGCGCATCGGCCTCGTGCTCGACGAGGGCGGCGCGGTGGTCGAGAAGCTCTTTCCCACCGTCGACCGGCCGGTCGCCGTCGTCGGTGTGAGCGAGAAGGGCACGACGATGTTCCGCCTCACGGTGGAGCAGCCGGGCGGGCACGCGTCGACCCCTCCGCGCGACACCGCGACGAATCGGCTTGCCCGCGCGATCGTGCGCCTGTCGAAACGGCCGTTCCCGTCGCGCATCAATCCGGTCACCGGCCGCATGCTCGCCACCGTCGGCGCGCACGGCCGCGGAGCGATCCGGTTCGTCTTCACGAGGGTGAATCTGTTCCGCCCGCTGCTGGTGCTGGTGCTCTCCCGCCTCACCGACGAGACCGCGGCCCTGTTGCACACCACGATCGCCGTGACCCAGCTCTCCGGAAGCCTCGCGGCCAACGCCCTCGCCGAGCAGGCGACCGCCGTGGTCAACGCGCGCATCGCGATCGGCTCCACGGTCGAGGGCACGCGCCGACGACTCGAGCGCGTGATCGCCGACCCCGCCGTGCGGGTCGAGGTGCAGAGCGCGAACGAGCCCGCCCCCGTGTCGCAGATGTCCGGCCCCACCTGGAACCTGCTCTCCGACGCCATCACGTCGGCCTACCCCACGGCCATCGTGACCCCTTACGTGCAGACCGGCGCCACCGACTCGCGGCAGTTCGCGACGCTCAGCCGCACGGTCTACCGGTTCAGCCCGTTCGAGATGTCGAGCGACGAGCGCGCCACACTGCACGCCAAGGACGAGCGGATGTCGGTGAGCACGTTCTTCACCGGCATCCGGTTCTTCGAAGGCCTGATCGCCCGGCTCTGAGGCGAGCGTCGGGGCGGAGCGCAGAACTCAGACGTTGCCGAGTTCGGGCAGCCGGATCGGCCGGCTCGACGGCGGCAGATCGTGCACCCGCTCGAGCGCCGGCACGAGTTCGGAGAGCCACGCCTCGTAGCCCGCGTCGTTCAGGTGCAGCCGGTCTTCGGAGTAGGCGGGGTTGAGCTCGCCGTCGTCGAGAGCCATGACGGGCCACAGATCGAGGTAGTGCGCCTTCACCGTGGCCGCGAACTGCCAGATGTGGCGGTTGATCTCTTTGACGAAGGCGGCGTACTCCTGGCCGCGCGGCAGCACCGACTGCACGAGGATGCGCGCGTCAGGCAGAGCCGCCCGCAGGTTCACGAGGATGGTCTCGATGTTGCGAACCACCTGCTCGACGGCACGGCGGTTCGCCACGTCGTTGGTGCCGATCAGCAGCACGACCGTGTCGGGATCGTGCGCGGCGACCTCGTCGAGGCGGTCGATCAGCCCCTCGGTGGTCTCGCCGCCGACGCCGAGGTTGATCGCTTCGACGTCGGGGAACCACTCCTGCCACCGCCCACCCTCGGTGAGGCTGTCGCCCACGAACACCGTCTTGGCTTTACCGGACATCTGCGCCTCCTGGTGAAGATCGTTCCCCTCCATGTTAACAGCCGCTCGCGCGCGGGCCGTTAAACCCGCTCACGCTGCCGCCGCCCCGGTGTTCTCGGCCGCCGCGGCCGTCGCCGTGATGCGGTTCGCCATGCCGTTGAAGATGATGCCGTGGAAGGGCAGGATGGCGAACCAGTAGAGCCGGCCCCCGAGCCCGCGGGGAAAGAAAATGGCGCGCTGGTCGTAGACCGAGCCCCCGTCGTCGGTCGCCCGGGCACGCATCTCGAGCCACGCCCGCCCCGGCACCCGCATCTCGGCCCGCAGGCGCAAGAATTGGCCACGGTCGATCTGCTCCACCCGCCAGAAGTCGAGCGCGTCGCCCGTGTTGAGCCGAGTGGCGCTGCGCCGTCCGCGGCGGAGCCCCACTCCCCCGACCAGCTTGTCCATCCACCCCCGCACCGCCCAGGCGAGCGGGAACGAATACCACCCGTTCTGCCCGCCGATGCCCTCGATGACCCGCCACAGGTCTTCGACGCGGGCACTCGTGGTGCGCTCCTTCACGTCGAGGAACACGGTGTGACCGGCCCAGTCGGGGTCGCTCGGCAGCGGGTCGCTCACGGCGCCGTCGACGAAGGCGTCTTGCCAGCTCGTCTCGACCTCGCCGGCCCGCTCTTTCTCGAGAGCCAGCCGCACCGCCCGTCGGTAATGCGTCAGCCCGCCATCCGGATCGGGCACGAAATCGCGGATGTCGTGCTCGTGCGTGACGCAGTCGAACTGCAGCGACGCGATGATCGGCATCGCCAGGGCCCGCGGAATCGGCGTCACGAGGTTCACCCACTGGGAGGCCAGCCAGGGCGTGAGCACCGGCAGGGCGGCGATCGGGCGCTGCTTCAAGCCCGCTTCGAGCGCGTAGCCGTTCATCATCTGGCCGTAGCGCAGCACGTCGGGCCCGCCGATGTCGAAGGTGCGGTTCACATCGGCCGGCAGATCGGCCGCCTTCACGAGGTAATAGAGCACGTCGCGCACGGCGATCGGCTGAATGAAGTTGCGCACCCACTTGGGCGCCGGCATGTAGGGCAGCACGTCGGTGAGGTGCCGGATCATCTCGAACGACGTCGACCCCGACCCGATCACCACTCCCGCCTGCAGCGCCGCGGTCGGCACCCCGGAATCGAGCAGGATGCGCCCCACGGCCTCGCGCGATCGCAGATGCGGGGACAGAGCGCCCTCGGTGGGATGCAGCCCGCCCAGGTAGACGATGCGCTTCACGCCCGCGGCTGCGACGGCCGTCGCCACGTTCTTCGCCGACTCGAGCTCGGTGTCTTCGAAGTTCTTCTTGCCGCCCATCGAGTGCACCAGGTAGTAGAACACGTCGACGCCCTCGACCGCCGCGGCGATCGACTCGGGGTCACCGAGGTCTCCGACGGCGACGTCGACGGATGCCGCCCACGGAACATCGCGCAGCTTCTCCGGTGCCCGCACGAACACCCGCACGGCGAACCCGGCCTCCAGCAGCCGCGGCACCAGTCGGCCCCCGATGTATCCGGTGGCTCCGGTGACGAGGGCAAGGCGCTGTGAGTCGGTCATGCCCTCAAGCTAGCCCGGAGCACCGACACCCGCTCGCGATTCCGGGCGGACTGCCGGGTGTGCTGCCAAGCGCTGCTCGTCAGGGGGCTACAACAGGGACTTCGTGTGCCACACCGTCTTCGTCTCGGTGAAGGCGGTGATGCGCGCGAGGCTGGGGGCGGCGGCATCCGGGCCCGACTCCGGCGGATAGACGCGCTTGAGCGTCTCGGCGGCCGCGATCTCGAGGTCGATCCACTCGAGCTCGGCCGCGCCCACGAGGTCGAGCGCGTTCACGTCGGCGTGGCTGGCGAGCCACGGGGCGATCTCGGCCGGCGAGCCCGTGAGCACGTTGACGACACCCTTCGGCAGGTCGCTCGTGGCGAGCACCTCGGCGAGGGTGATGGCCGAGAGCGGGAACGCCTCGCTCGCCACCACGACCACCGTGTTGCCGGCCACGAGGGCCGGGGCGACGGCGCTCACGAGGCCGAGCAGCGAGCTGTCCTGCGGCGCGACGACCGCCACCACGCCGGTCGGCTCGGGCACCGAGAGGTTGAAGTAGGGGCCGGCGACGGGGTTGGCGTTGCCGCTCACCTGGGCGAACTTGTCGGTCCACCCGGCATACCAGACCCAGCGGTCGATCGCCTCGTCGACCTGGGCGCGCGCGGCACCGGCGCTGACGCCCTCCAGCCGCACGATCTCGTCTTCGAACTGGGCGCGCCGGCCCTCAAGCACCTCGGCGACCCGGTAGAGCACCTGCCCGCGGTTGTAGGCGGTCGCGCCGGCCCAGCCGCCCACCGCGGCCCGGGCGGCCACGATCGCATCACGGGCGTCTTTGCGCGACGCCTTGGCGGCGTTGGCGAGGAAGACGCCCTTGGGCGTGGTCACCTCGTAGACGCGGCCCGACTCGCTGCGCGGAAACGCGCCGTTGACGAACAGCTTGTAGGTCTTGGGCACGGCGACGTGGCTCATTTCGATCCCTTCAGGTAGGCGGCGAGACCCTGGCGGCCGCCCTCGCGGCCGTAACCCGACTCCTTGTAACCGCCGAACGGCGACGCCGGATCGAACCGGTTGAAGGTGTTCGCCCACACCACACCCGCCCGCAACTTGTCGGCCACGGCCAGGATCTTCGATCCCTTGTCGCTCCAGATGCCCGCCGACAACCCGTAGGGGGTGTTGTTCGCCTTGGCGATCGCCTCGGCCGGAGTGCGGAAGGTGAGCACCGAGAGCACCGGGCCGAAGATCTCCTCGCGCGCGATGCGGTGCGACGTCGACACGTTGGTGAAGATGGTCGGCGCGAACCAGAACCCCTCGGCCGGCAGGTCGCACGCCGGCGACCACCGCTCGGCGCCCTCGGCCTCGCCGACGTCGGAGAGCTCTCGGATGCGGGCGAGCTGCTCGGCCGAGTTGATGGCCCCGACATCCGTGTTCTTGTCGAGCGGATCGCCCACCCGCAGTGTCGAGAGCCGCGACTTCAAGCGCTCGACGACGTCGTCGTGGATGTTCTCCTGCACGAGCAGCCGGGAACCGGCGCAGCAGACGTGACCCTGGTTGAAGAAGATGCCGTTGACGATGCCCTCGACGGCCTGGTCGATCGGCGCGTCGTCGAACACGATGTTCGCCGCCTTGCCGCCGAGCTCGAGGGTGAGCTTCTTGCCCGACCCGGCCGTCGACCGGGCGATCTCGCGGCCGACCGCGGTCGACCCGGTGAAGGCGACCTTGTTCACGTCGGGGTGGTTGACGAGCGCACGCCCGGTCTCGCCCGCGCCGGTGATGATGTTCACGACGCCCGCGGGCAGGTCGGCCTGCTGCAGGATCTCGGCGAACAGCAACGCCGTCAGCGGGGTGGTCTCGGCGGGCTTCAGCACCACGGTGTTGCCCGCGGCGAGAGCCGGCGCGATCTTCCACGCCAGCATCAGCAGCGGGAAGTTCCACGGAATGACCTGGGCGGCCACGCCGAGCGCCCGAGGGTTCGCCCCGAGGCCGGCGTAGTCGAGCTTGTCGGCCCAGCCGGCGTAGTAGAAGAACCAGGCGGCCACGAGCGGCACGTCGACATCGCGGCTCTCTTTGATCGGCTTGCCGTTGTCGAGCGACTCGGCCACGGCGAGTTCGCGGGCGCGCTCCTGCACGAGCCGCGCGATGCGGAACAGGTACTTTCCGCGATCGCGGCCCGAGAGCTTCGACCAGGTCTTGTCGTAGGCCTTGCGGGCCGCGGCAACCGCACGATCGACGTCGGCGTCGTCGGCGTTCGCGATGAGGGCGATCTGCTTCTCGGTGGCCGGCGAGATGGTGCGGAACGACCCGCCGCCGGCCGCGACGAACTCGCCGCCGATGAACAGCCCGTACTCGGGCTTCAGATCGAGGATGGCGGTCGACTCGGGAGCCGGCGCGTATTCGAGGAATGACATGGTTGGTTCTCTCAAGTCTCGGGTCTAGTCGATCGTCACGTAGTCGGCGCCGGAGTAGTGCCCGGTCTTCATCTTCTGACGCTGCAGCAGCACGTCGTTCAGCAGGCTCGACGCGCCGAACCGGAACAGGTGCGGCTGCAACCACTCCTCGCCCACGGTCTCGGCCACGGTGACGACGTATTTGATCGCATCCTTCGACGACCGGATGCCGCCCGCGGGCTTCACCCCGATCTGCTCGCCGGTGAGGCGATGCCAGTCCCGCACGACCTCGAGCATGAGCAGGGTCACGGGCAGGGTGGCCGCCGGGGCGACCTTTCCGGTCGACGTCTTGATGAAGTCGCCGCCGGCGAGGATCGCCAACCACGACGCCCGGCGAACGTTGTCGTAGGTGTTGAGCTCGCCCGTCTCGAGGATCACCTTGAGGTGCGCGAACGACCCGTCGTCGCGACGGCAGGCCTCCTTCACCGCCACGATCTCGTCGAACACGCGCCCGTAGCGGCCGGAGAGGAACGCACCCCGGTCGATGACCATGTCGATCTCGTCGGCGCCGGCGGCCACAGCATCCGCGGTGTCGGCGAGCTTCACGGCCAGCGAGGCGCGCCCCGAGGGGAACGCGGTGGCCACGGCGGCGACGTTGATGCCCTCG
Organism: Herbiconiux daphne; assembly: GCF_024979295.1. Classification (GTDB taxonomy): domain Bacteria; phylum Actinomycetota; class Actinomycetes; order Actinomycetales; family Microbacteriaceae; genus Herbiconiux; species Herbiconiux daphnes. Next base: position 149,154 of record NZ_JANLCJ010000003.1, read on the forward strand.
TCGGTGCCGGCCGAATGAGCCGCGCCGAGGGCCTCGACGGCGTAGGGCACCATGTCGCCGTAGACGCACACCGCGGCCACCTGCGGCGTGCTGAGGTCGGAGGGGTCGGGCAGCACGGCCTTGGCCACGAGCGATCGCACCTTGCCGGGGGTGTCGGCGCCCTCGAGCGTCGTGAGGTCGATCAGTTCGATGATGCGGTCGAGCGCCCAGGCTTTCGACGTGGTCTTGATCGACCGCGTGCCGAGGGCCGCGGCGCGCTGCTCGAGCCCGACCGCGTCGACACCGGGGATGCCGTCGAGGTAGCGCTTGAGGGTGGATTCGGTGAGGTCGTCGCCCAGAATCGCGAGGGCGCGCTGCGCCGGGCTGACCGCTCGTTCTATCGTCACGACGTCTCCGTATTTCTCTCGTCGTTGCCTGCGCCGCACTCGGTCGTGTTCAGCGCATCGATCAATTGTGCCACTCGTCTTCGACGAACCGGGGCCGGGCGACGACAATGCCGCAGATCGTCAAGGCGAGCGCCGTGACGAGCAGGAAGACGAGAGGAAGTGTCCAACCATCGGTCGCGTCGTGCAGCACGCCGACGATCAGGGGGCCCAGCGCCCCGAGGGCGTAACCGAAGCCCTGCACGAACGCGCTCAGCGCCACCGAGCCCTCCTGCGTGCGCGTGCGCAGGTTGATGAGCACGAGGGCGAGCGGGAACAGCAGCGGCCCGAGACCCACGCACGCCACCCAGAACCACGGCACCGAGTCGGGCGCGAGCAGCAGCCCGCCGTAACCGATGACATAGAACGCCACGCCCGCCACGATGAGCCCGCCCACGTTCTTCAGCCGCACGGCGAGCAGCGGCACGAGCAGGGCGGCCGGCAGCCCCATGAAGGCGAACAGGGCGAGTAGGGCTCCCGACTGGGCGGGCGACACCGAGGTGAGACCCTGCAGAATCTCGGGCAGCCAGGCGAACATCGCATAGGCGTTCACCGAGGTGAGGGCGAACACGAGCATCAGCGACCAGGCGATCGGCGAGGTCACGATGCGGCCGCTCGGGCGATGGCGGCCGGCGGCGACGGGGGCCGCGGCATCCGTTCGGCGTGCACCCGCCGCCACGACCACCAGGGGCAGCAGCGCCAGCACGGCCAGCACCGACCACATGCCCACCGAGATTCGCCAGCCGGCGGTGTCGGCTACCTGCACGGCGACGAGAGCGGGCACGGATGCCCCGATCGACATGACCGTGGCATAGATCGAGGTGACCAGGCCGATGCGGTCGGGGAAGTACTTCTTCACCAGCGGCGGCAGCAGCACGTTCGCGACGCCCATGCCCGCGAACGTCAGCGTGCTCGCGACAACGAGCACGGCATAGGAGCCGGATGCGCCGCGCGCGACGTGCCCGACGAGGATGATGACCAGCGCCGCCACCATGACGGGCTCGAGCCCGAACCGCCGTTGCACGACCGGGGCGACGAGACCGAACACCGCGAAGCAGATGGGCGGCAGCGTGCCGAGAAAGCCGATGCCGATGCTGCCGAGCGCGATGTCGTGCTCGATCTCGTCGAAGATCGGCGAGAGCGCGCTGACGGCCGTGCGCAGGTTGAGCGCCACGAACACCACGGCGAGCAGCGCGAACGCGCGCCCGTGCCACAGCGGCCGAGGTCGCGGCGACGGGGCCGGCGAGGCCGACTCAGGCGCCGTCATGGAGCAACGCGCGCACCGCGTCGACGTCGGCACTGATCTGCGCGATCAGCGGGTCGATGCCGGTGTAGCGCACCTGACCGCGGATGCGCGACACGAACGACACGTCGACGACGTGGTCGTAGAGATCGATCTCGCGATCGAGCACGTAGGCCTCGACCTGCTTCGGCGGCACGCCCTCGAACGTCGGGTTGCTGCCCACCGAGATGGCGGCGGGGTAGCGCTGGTCGCCGTCGGTGAGCCAGCCGGCGTAGACCCCGTCGGCGGGGATGAGCCCCTCCGACTCGGGCGACAGGTTGGCGGTCGGAAAGCCGAGTTCGCGCCCCCGCGCGGCCCCGTGCACGACCATTCCGCGCACGGAGGGTGCGCGGCCGAGCAGCTCTCCCGCTCGTTCGACGTCGCCGCCGGCGAGCAGCTCGCGGATCCAGGTCGACGACACCTTGCGCGACTCGTCGGGTTTCACCTCGGCGATCAGGTCGACGTCGAAGCCGAACTCGGTTCCGAGGGTGCGCAGCGTGTCGATCGTGCCCTCCCCCCGGGCGCCGAAGCGGAAGTCGGAACCGACCATCACGACCTTCGTGTTGCACACGTCGTGCAGCACCTGCGACACGAACTGCCGGGGGCTCATCGACGCGAGGGCCTGATCGAACTTCACGAACAGGGCGACGTCGACCCTGGTCTGCTCGAGCAGCAGCAGCTTCTGCTCGTTGCTGACGAGCGCGTCGGGGCGCGCCGAGGGGTCGAGCTGGGCGAGCGGATGCCGGTCGAACGTGATGACGACCGACGTGAGCCCGCGGGCACGCGAGACGTCGACCAGCTCGCTGATCACGGCCCGGTGGCCGGCGTGCACGCCGTCGAACTTGCCGATCGTGACGGCCGACGGCCCGAACGGCTGGGGAACCTCGGCGAGGTCGGTGTAGGTCTTCACCTCGTGCGCCGCAACCACAGCATGCCGAGCACGGGCAGCACGAGCGGAATGAAGAGGTAGCCCATGCCGTACCACGACCACACCGAGGCCTTCGCGAACAGGTCGGGCAGGAACAGGCTCAGGGTGCCGACCGTGAGCACCCCGACGAGCTCGAACGAGATGGTCACCCAGGCGACGCGGTACCACACCGGGCCCGGCGCGATGAGGGCCACGGTGGCGACGATGTAGACCACGGCGGCGATGGCCGAGAGCGTGTAGGCGAACGGGGCCTGGTCGAACTTCGCGATGATCTCGTAGACCGACCGGCCCGTGGCGGCGAGGGCGAGGATCGCGTAGACGACGATGAGCACCCGCCCGATTCCACGGGCGCGGGTCGGAGCGGGTTTCACAAGGGTGTCGTGTGCCATGGCAGTACGAGTTTATGGCACGGGCCGACGCGATCGGGCCGTTCAGGTTCCCTGCACGAACCAGATCACGTTCATGCGGTAGACCATCACGGCGACCGCGAGGCACACGGCGCCGAGGATGACCGTGCTCCAGCGCGAGCGCTCGATCAGCGCCCAGAACCCGCCGCCGATCGGCAGCAGCACGGCCGAGATCAGATAGATGTAGAACTCGAGCAGGCTGCCGCGGGCCTCGTTGCCGAAGGCCGGAGAGGCGATGGCCACCACGAGCTGCACGATGAGCAGCAGTTCGACCAGGGCGGTGGCGCCCATGGTGAGGTCGTTGGGCACGCGGCCGGCGAGCCCGAGCACGACGCAGAGCAGCCCGGCGGCCACGGCCACCACGACCTGCACGATGGTGAACCATTCGATCACGAGATTGCTCCCCCTGCCACCGTCGCATACTCGTCGGGCGGAAAATTGACGATGCTCTTGGCCGAACCCGCCACGATCTCGACCAGGCCGAGCAAGCGGCCCTCGGGCGTGATGGCGGCGACGGGGCCGGATGCCGGCCCCGCGCCGGATGCCGGGGCGCCGACCCGCTCGGCATCGACCGCGATGCGCTGCCCGTGCCCGAGGGCGATGGCTTCGGCGGTGGCGACGTCGAGCACCGGAAAGAGCCGCCGGGCGACATCCGCGGGTTCGAGAAGGGGCAGCGTCGACGGGGCGAGGTCGCCGAGTTGCTCGAGGGTGTGCGCGTCGGTCACGGCGAACGGGCCGACGCGCGTGCGGCGCAGGCTCGTGAGATGGCCGCCGACGCCGAGGGCGGCCCCGACGTCGCGCGCGATCGCCCGGATGTAGGTGCCCGACGAGCACACCACCCGAACATCGACGTCGACGAACGGCCGGCCCTCGTCGTCGGTCGCGGAGCGGGGTTCGGCGAGCAGCGCGATCTCGGAGATGGTCACGGTGCGGCCGGCGAGCACGACCTCCTCGCCCGAGCGCACCCGGGCGTAGGCGCGCTGACCGTCGACCTTGATGGCGCTCACCGAGCTCGGAACCTGCGTGATCGTGCCGCGCTGCGTGTCGAACGCGCGCTCGATGTCCGCCGGGTCGAGGGCCTCGACGGCATCCGGTGCCGCCGTCGTGGTGATCTCGCCCTCGGAGTCGTCGGTCGTGGTGGCGGCGCCGAGCCGCACGGTGGCGAGGTACTCCTTATCGAGACCGACGAGGTAGGTCAGCAGCCGGGTCGAGCTGTTGAGGCCGAGCAGCAGCAGCCCGGTCGCGAGCGGGTCGAGGGTGCCGGCGTGGCCGACCTTGCGGGTGCCGGCCAGGCGGCGGGTGCGGGCGACCACGTCATGGCTGGTCAGGCCGCCCGACTTGTCGACCAGCAGGATGCCGCTGATCGTCGACTGCTCGCGGCGCGGAGAGGAATTCGGCACGCCTGCCACGCTAACAGGAGTCGGCGAAGCTCCGGCGCGGGTGCTGCGGGTCGGCGATCTCGACGATGGCACTCGCCCCGAAGCGCGGGGAGGCCTCGGCCTGGTAGAGATCGTCGGCGCCGATCACCTCGGGCGCGAGGCCGAACCGGCTGCCCTCGAGGTAGGCGGTGAACGTGAGCTGGCCGCGCAGGCCCGGTCGCTGCAGGAACGGGCCGTCGAGCACGAGCACGGCGTCGGCGGGCGCGGTGAGCCATTTCGACTCGCGGTCGACATCGCGAGCGGCGTCGAACGACGCGGTCTGGAACCCGGTGCTTCCGGCCATGCGGAACGGCTCGATCAGCACGCGCTTCAGCGTGGAGAGGTCGTAGCGGTCGAAGTAGTAGCCCTCGGGCGAGTGCTCACCTCGCAGCTCACGGGCCGCGCGCGGCCGCTGGAAGTCGTCGAGCGACGCCCGCACCACGGTCGAGCCCGCCCGGGTGAACGCGCGGCCGAGCTCGTCGGCGAAGGGCGCGGTGCCTTCGACACCGTCGATGCCCACGATCACGCGACCGAGCTTGTACTTGTGCCTGATCTCGCCGACCAGGGCGTCGGCGAACTCGCTCGCCGCATCCGGAGGTTGCACCATGCTCCGAGTGTAGACGCGTCGGCGGCGCCGCCTAGGGTGGAGGGATGCCCGCCGAGACCGACTCCGCCGCCCGGCAGTTCGCCACCCGGGTGATCGACTGGTTCGGGGTACACGCGCGCGACCTGCCGTGGCGGCGGCCCGGCTTTCCGCCCTGGGGCACGCTGGTCAGCGAGTTCATGCTGCAGCAGACCCCGGTGGTGCGGGTCATCCCGCGTCTCGACGAGTGGCTCACGCGCTGGCCCACGCCGGCCGACCTCGCCGCGGCGCCGGCGGGCGATGCGGTGCGCGCCTGGCAGTCGCTCGGCTACCCCCGCCGCGCCCTCAATCTTCACGCCTGCGCCGTGGCGATCACCGACCGCTTCGACGGCGCCGTGCCGAACGACGTTCCAGCGCTGCTCAGCCTGCCGGGCGTCGGCGACTACACCGCCCGCGCCGTCGCCGTGTTCGCGTTCGGCTCGCGGCATCCGGTCGTCGACACCAACGTGCGCCGGGTCATCGCCCGGGCGGTCGAGGCGCAACCGGATGCCGCAGCCCCGAACGCCCGGCACGACCTGCCTGCCATGGCGGCTCTGCTACCCGCCGACGACGACGATGCGGCAAGGTTCAACGCCGGCATGATGGAGCTCGGCGCGCTGGTGTGCACGGCGCGCTCCCCGACGTGCGAACGCTGCCCGCTGGCCGAGGTGTGCGCCTGGCGTCAGGCGGGCTATCCTGCCACCGACGTCGCGCGCCGGCCGACGCAGAAACGCTACGAGGGGTCTGACCGGCAGGCCCGCGGCGCGATCCTCGCGGTGTTGCGCGCCTCCGACGGCGCGGTGCCGACGCACGTGCTGGCCGAAGCCGTGCCGGATGCCGCCCAGTTCGGGCGTGCGCTGGCCGGGCTCCTCAAAGACGGCCTGGTCACCGCGACCGCCGACGACCTCTTCGCCCTCCCCTGAGGCAGGGCTCGATTCGTCCTGAGAGCGTCAGCTCTCGTCGTCGTCGTCGATCACCCGCGGCTTCACGTAGGGGTCTTCGTCGCCGGCGTACTGCGCCGTCTTCGCCAGACCCTCGACCTCGGCATCGCGGGCGCGGGCCTCGGCCAGCAGGCCCTCGAGCGCCTGCGCGTTCTCGGGCAGCGCGTCGGCGATGAACTCGAGCGACGGCGTGAGCCGCGCCGTGATGTTCTTGCCGACCTCGCTCCGCAGCATGCCGGTGGCCGACTTCAGAGCGGCAGCCGAATCGGCCCGCTCGCGGTCGTCGCCGTAGACGGTGTAGAAGATCGAGGCGTGCTGCAGATCTCCTGTCACCCGCACATCCGTGATCGTCACGAAACCCAGCCGCGGGTCTTTGAGACCGCGCTCGAGCGTCTTCGCCACGATCACCTTGATACGGTCCGCCATCTTGGCGGCACGAGCCGGATCAGCCACAGCATCCTGCCTTTCAGTCGTTCTTCACGAAGGAGTGGTGAGACCTCGGCCTCACCACTCCTCCGTCAGCCTCTCGCTAGACGCGGGGCTTCTCTTTCATCTCGATGGTCTCGATCTCGTCGCCGATCTGGATGTCGTTGAACTTGCCGAGACCGATACCGGCCTCGAAGTCCGTGCGCACCTCGGTGACGTCGTCTTTGAACCGGCGCAGCGACTCGATGGCGAGGTTGTCCCCCACCACGACACCCTCGCGGATGACCCGGGCCTTGGCGTTCCGCGTGATCGTTCCCGACCGCACGATGACACCCGCGATGTTTCCGAACTTCGAAGAACGGAAGATCTCGCGGATCTCGGCCACACCCGACTGCACCTCTTCGAACTCGGGCTTGAGCATGCCCTTGAGCGACGACTCGATGTCGTCGAGCGCGTTGTAGATGACCGAGTAGAACCGGATGTCGACGCCTTCACGAGCGGCGCGCTCGCGCGCCTTCGTGTCGGGCCGCACGTTGAACCCGATGATGATCGCGTTGTCGACGGTGGCCAGGTTGACGTCGCTCTCGGTGACAGCACCCACACCACGGTGGATGATGCGCAGCTGAACGCTGTCGTCGACCTCGATCTTGAGCAGCGACTCCTCAAGTGCCTCGACGGCACCCGAGACGTCACCCTTGATGATGAGGTTGAGCGCCTCGACCTTGCCCTCTTCGAGAGCACGGGTGAAGTCTTCGAGCGAGATGCGCTTGCGGGCCTTGGCCAGCTGGGCGTTGCGCTCGGCGGCTTCACGCTTCTCAGCGATCTGACGCGCGGTGCGGTCCTCCTCGGTGACGAGGAAGGTGTCGCCGGCTCGGGGCACGGTCGACAGACCCTGCACCTGCACCGGACGCGACGGGGTCGCCTCGGTCACGGTCACGCCGTTCTCGTCGACCATCGCCCGCACGCGCCCATAGGCGGTGCCGGCCACGATCGCGTCTCCGACGCGGAGCGTTCCCGACTGGATGAGCACGGTCGCCACCGCACCACGGCCCTTGTCGAGCTTGGCTTCGATCGCCACGCCGCGGGCATCCTTGTTGGGGTTGGCCCGCAGGTCGAGACCGGCGTCGGCGGTGAGGAGCACCGCGTCGAGCAGATCTTGGATGCCGATGTCGTTGCGCGCCGACACGTCGACGAACATGACGTCTCCACCGTATTCCTCGGCCACGAGGCCGAATTCGGTGAGCTGCTGACGCACCTTCGCCGGGTTGGCGTCGGCCTTGTCGATCTTGTTCACCGCGACCACGATCGGCACGTTGGCCGCCTGGGCGTGGTTCAGTGCCTCGATCGTCTGCGGCATGATGCCGTCGTCGGCCGCGACCACGAGGATCGCGATGTCGGTCACCTGCGCACCACGGGCACGCATGGCGGTGAACGCCTCGTGGCCCGGCGTGTCGATGAAGGTGATCGGGCGCTCGATGCCCTCGTGCTCGGTGACGACCTGGTAGGCACCGATGTGCTGGGTGATGCCACCCGCCTCACCGGCGACGACGTTCGCGTTGCGGATCGCATCGAGAAGGCGCGTCTTACCGTGGTCGACGTGACCCATGACGGTGACGACCGGGGGACGGATCTCCAGGTCTTCGTCGGTCTCGTCTTCCAGCTCTTGGTCGAGATCGATGTCGAAGCCCTCGAGCAGCTCGCGGTCTTCTTCTTCGGGCGAGACGACCATGATCTTGTAGCCGAGCTCTTCGCCGAGCACCTGGAAGGTGGCCTCGTCGAGCGACTCGGTCGCCGTCGCCATCTCACCGAGGTGGAACAGCACCGTCACCAGGTTGCCCGGGCTCGCGTCGATCTTGTCGGCGAAGTCGGTGATGGAGGCACCACGACGCAGCCGCACGACGGTGTTGCCGTCGCCGCGGGGAACACTCACGCCGCCGAGCGACGGAGCTTCTCTGAGCTCGAATTCTGCTCTCTTCGTGCGCTTCGACTTGCGAGCCTTGCTCTTGCCGCCACCGCGACCGAACGCACCGGCGGTTCCACCACCGGGGCCACGGCCACGACCGCCGGCGCCGGGGCGAGGCGCGAAGCCACCGCCGCCGGGAGCGCCGCCCGGACGGAATCCGGGCGAACCCGGAGCCGGTCGCGCGCCGCCACCCTGAGCCGCACCGGGGCGGAAGCCGCCGGCACCCGCTCCGCCCGGGCGGAAGCCGCCGGGACCGCCCGGACGCGGAGCGCCGGGACGAGGAGCACCCGGGCGCGGGGCGCCGGGACGAGGAGCGCCAGGACGCGGGATGGCCGAGTTGGTTCCGCCACCGCCGGCACCGGCGCCACCGCGCTGCATGCCCTGCTGGCTCGCGAACGGGTTGTTGCCGGGGCGGGTGGCGCCGGGGCGCTGCATGCCCTGCTGGCTCGCGAACGGGTTGTTGCCCGGGCGCGGGATGCCCGGACGCGGAGCGCCGGGACGGGGGGCAGCGGTGTCAGACGAGCCGGACTCCGCGGCCGGCGCCGCCGGAGCAGCGTCGGACTTCGGAGCAGCGGGTGCCGCGGACGCAGCCGGAGCAGCCTGCGCCGCCGGGGCGGGCGCGGCCGGAGCCTTGGCGGCGGGCGCGGCGGCCGGAGCCGGAGCCGCAGCAGCCGGTGAGGCGGGAGCCGCGGCCGGAGCGCTGGGCGCGGCGGCCACGGGTGCCGCCGGAGCCGGTCGCGCTCCCGGGCGCGGACCGCTTCCGGGCGTCGCCGCCTTGGGAGCGGGCGCGGCAGAAGCACCCGTCGAGGTGGCGCCGGCCTTGATCAGGGCCTCACGCAGCCGCCGGGCGACGGGGGGTTCGATGCTCGAAGAGGGGCCCTTCACGAACTGGCCCATCTCTTTGAGGGTTGCAAGGGCGACCTTGCTGTCGACGCCGAGCTCGGCGGCGACTTCATGTACACGTGGTTTTGCAGCCACAATTCTCCTGTCTCGGGTCTACCCGAAACAGGCAGACCATTAGTAGCGGAGGGGTCTCATTTCGAGCCGCTCATTAGTGCTTGTCACTCATTAGCTGGTCACTTTTTCAGTCATTCTGGCGCGAGCGCCGGGTCTGTTGAACTGATCGGGCCGTTCTCGCGGGGTGACCCTGCGAGCACGTGGATGCGCTTCGCGGCGACCTCGTGCGCACCGGTCCGGGCATCGAACTGCCGCGAACGGAGTAGGGGGCCGGGATGGGGATGGCGATTCTCACGGGGAGACCGCCTGGCACGCACGCGGAACCCCGCACGCATTCTCATCTACTCCATAGTACACCCCGCGCCGGGCGGGCTCCGCTGTCAGCCGACCGATTCGGCGGCCTGCAGGTCGATCGACGCGGGTGCCCGTAACGCGCGGGGGAAGGCCCTCGAGCGTTCCGCGCGGGCGGCGCACGCGGCATCCGGGTGCAGCCACGCCCCGCGACCGGGGAGGCTCCGCCGCTCGTCGATCACGAGCCGGCCCTCGGATGCCACGAACCGCAACAGCTCGGATCGGCTGCCGCGCTTGCGGCAGCCGACGCAGGTTCGAACGGGGTCGTGCTCAGTCGCCATCGACGTGGTCAGTCGCCATCGAGGATGGAGTCGGGCTGGATGTCGATCTTGGCGCCCGTGAGCTTGGCGGCGAGGCGGGCGTTCTGCCCCTCTTTGCCGATGGCCAGCGACAGCTGGTAGTCGGGCACGAGGGCGCGAACGGCCTTGAGAGACTCGTCGATCACGAAGGCGCTCGACACCTTGGCAGGCGAGAGCGCGTTCGCCACGAAGGTGGGCAGGTCGTCGGAGTAGTCGACGATGTCGATCTTCTCGTTGCCGAGCTCGGCGGTGACCGCGCGCACACGCTGGCCCAGTTCGCCGATGCAGGCGCCCTTGGCGTTCACGCCGGGCTCCGTGGCACGCACCGCGATCTTCGTGCGGTGGCCGGCCTCGCGGGCAAGGGACACGATCTCGACGACGCCCGAGGCGATCTCAGGCACCTCGAGCGCGAAGAGCTTGCGCACGAGCGACGGGTGTGTGCGCGACACGGTGATCGAGGGGCCTTTCGGACCCTTGGCCACGCTCGTGACATAGACGCGGATGCGCGAACCGTGGGTGTAGCTCTCGCCCGGAACCTGCTCTTCAGGAGGCAGGATCGCCTCGATCGTGCCGAGGTCGACGTGCACCATGCGCGGGTTGGGCCCCTGCTGGATCACTCCGGCGACGATGTCGCCCTCGCGGCCGCGGAACTCGCCCAGCACGTGGTCGTCGGCGATGTCGCGCAGACGCTGGTTGATCACCTGCTTCGCGGCGAAGGCGGCGATGCGGCCGAAGTCGCTCGGGTTCTCCTCGGCCTCGCCGATGAGCACGTCGTCTTCGTCGTATTCGGGAACGTAGATGGAGATGTGCCCGGTCTTGCGATCGAGGTGCACGCGCGCCGAAACCGTGCCGTCTTCGGTCGTGGCCGGCCGGTCGGTGTGCTTGAGGAATGCCGTCAGGATGGCCTGCTCGATGATTCCCACGAGTTCCTCGAAGGGAATCTCTCGTTCGCGTTCCAAGAGACGTAAGACGCTGAGGTCGATGTCCATTTCCGGCCTCCTCTGTTCAGATCTAGATGCCGATTCATCCGGCAGTCAAACGCAAAGACTACCTGAAGCTGGCGGCCACGGCATCCAGAGCGACCTGCGTTCGCTCTCCGCTTCTGCGATCCCAGAGCTCGACGACCCCGTCAGCCACCCCGCGGCCGACGATCACGATCGTCGGAACGCCGATGAGTTCGGCGTCGCCGAACTTCACGCCGGGCGAGACCTTGGGCCGGTCGTCGAAGAGCACGTCGAGCCCCTTCGCCTCGAGGTCGAGCACCACGCGCTCGGCGGCCTCGTAGATGGCCGGGTCTTTGCCGGTGGCGATGACGTGCACGTCGAACGGCGCGACCGTGGGGGGCCAGATGAGGCCCTTGTCGTCGTTGTTGAGCTCGGCGATGATCGCCAGGATGCGCGTCACGCCGATGCCGTAGGAGCCCATCGTGACGGTGACGAGCTTGCCGTTCTCGTCGAGCACCTTGAGCCCGAGCGCCTCGGCGTACTTGCGGCCGAGCTGGAACACGTGGCCGATCTCCATGCCGCGAGCGAGCTCGACGGGGCCCGAGCCATCCGGAGCCGGGTCGCCGGCCAACACCTCGGCCGCCTCGATGGTGCCGTCGGCCACGAAGTCGCGCCCGGCCACCAGGCCGAACACGTGCTCGCCGGGCACGTTGGCGCCTGTGATCCACTGCGTGCCGTCGACCACCCGCGGGTCGACGAGATAGCGGATGCCGGTGCTCGACCCGTCGCCGAGCACGGCGCCGCCCGTCGACCACGGCCCGATGTAGCCCTTCACCAGGCCCGGGTGCTTGGCGAAATCGGCCTCGTTGGCCGCCTCGACCTCGGCCGGGGCGAACGCCACCTCGGCGCGCTTCAGGTCGACCTCGCGGTCGCCGGGCAGGCCGATCACCACGAGCTCGCGCGTGCCGTCGAGGTGCACGAGGGTGAGCACCACGTTCTTCAGGGTGTCGGCCGCGGTCCAGGCGCTGCCGTCGGCGCGCGGGTGGTCGGCGTTCGCGGCGTCGACCAGGCTCTGGATGGTGGGTGTGTCGGGGGTGTCGTGCACCTCGGCGGCGGGAAGGCCCTCGAGGGGCTTCGCGTCGGGCGCGAGCGTCGTGAACGCCTCGACGTTGGCCGCGTAGCCGCCGGCCGAGCGCACGAAGGTGTCTTCGCCCACGGGTGTCGGGTGCAGGAACTCCTCGCTTTTCGAGCCGCCCATGGCGCCGGCATCGGCCTTGACGATCACGTACTCGAGACCGAGCCGGGTGAAGATGCGCTCGTAGGCGTCGCGCTGCGCCTGGTAGGAGGCATCCAGCCCTGCATCGGTGTAGTCGAACGAGTAGGCGTCTTTCATCGTGAACTCGCGGCCGCGCAGCAGACCAGCGCGAGGGCGTGCCTCGTCGCGGTATTTGTCTTGGATCTGGAAGATCGTCAACGGCAGGTCTTTGTAGCTGTTGTAGAGGTCTTTCACGAGCAGCGTGAACACCTCTTCGTGCGTCGGCGCCAGCACGAGGCCGGCGTCTTTGCGGTCGTTCAGCCGGAACATGCCGGGGCCGTACTCGTCGTAGCGGCCGGTGATCTCGTAGGGCTCCTTGGGCAGCAGCGCCGGGAAGTGCACCTCGAAGGCCCCCGCGGCGGCCATCTCGTCGCGCACGATCGCCTCGATCTTCGCCTTGACCCTCAGCCCCAGCGGCAGCCACGCGAAGATGCCCGGCGCCTGGCGGCGGATGTAGCCGGCGCGCACGAGCAACACATGGCTCGCCACCTCCGCGTCGGAAGGATCTTCACGAAGGGTTCTGAGGAAGTACGAAGACAAGCGAGTAGGCACGAGAACGAGTTTAGCCAGCCCGTTCCCGCTGTCTTCTTCTCCCGCATCCCGGGCGTGGCCGGAATTATCCACAGATTCCGCCGGGGTGGTCGCCGGCGATGCGCGGCGGCCTACCGTCGGGCGCATGGACACACTCATTCAACTCCGCTCGGCGTCGCCCTATCTGCAGCGCTGCGAGACGCCGATCGGCCGTCTCGAGGTGGCGAGCGACGGCGAGTCGATCACCGCGGTCGCCATCGAACGCAACGGCACGCTCCCCCACGACGGCCTGGCCTACGATTCCACCGCGGTGGCCGACGAGGCCGTCGCCCCGCTGCTCGACTACTTCCAGGGCTACCGGCGACGGTTCACCGTTCCGGTGACCCACCGGGGCACACCGTTCCAGGTGGCCGTGTGGCAAGAGCTCGCGGCCATCGGCTGGGGCGAGGTCACGACCTACGGCGCCATCGCGGCGGCGGTCGGCAAGGTCGGGTCGGGTCGCGCGGTGGGCGGCGCGATCGCCTCGAACCCCACCCCGTTGCTGGTCGGCTGCCACCGTGTGCTGTCGGCGAGCGGGCGCATCACGGGCTACAGCTGGGGCAAAGGCGTCGCCACCAAGGCCTGGCTGCTCGATCACGAGAGCATCGGGCACGCGCCCCTCACGCCGAGTGCGCCGCCATCGGCGGCGACGGCCGCCGCCCCTCAGACCTCCAGCAGGAGCTCCCCCGTGGGCGACACCGACAGGCGGTGACCGGATGCCGCGCCCCAGGCGACGAGTTCGTCGACCGTGCCGAAATCGACCCCGTGCTCCACGAGCGCGCGAACGAGGGTTCCCTTGCCCTTCTTGTTGAAGTGGTTGAGGGCACGCTGCTGACCATCGGCGCCGGTCGTGACCACCCGCACGAAGTGGCCGGTGCCCGGCGGCAGCGGCCCGAGACCGACGTAGGCCTCCGACCGCAGATCGAGGATGAGCTCGCCGCGGTGGGCCTCGAGTTCGCGCGAGATCGCGGCGCCCCAGGTCGCTTTGATGCCCGGGGCGTCGAGGCGGGAGTCGTGCGAGAGCCGGTAGGCCGGGATGGGGTCCGACGCCCGCAGCAGGCCGAACAGCGCCGAGTGGATGCGCACGTGCTCGGCCGCGAACGCGCGGGCATCGGGCGCGAGGCTGGGCGCGTCGAGGGCTTCGTAGAGCACGCCGGTGTAGCGGTCGATGGCGGGCATGGTGGGCGCCTTCGCGAGGGCGCGATTGCGATCAACCTCGAACGCGAGCTTCTGGCCCAGTTTCAGCCGGGTCATCATCTCGTCGGGGCGCCGGGCGAGCTGCACCACCCGGCGAACGAGCGCCCGGCGGGTCGGCGAGAGCCGCGGATGCGCGAGGGAGCTGAAGTCGAGCGGGTCGCCCGATCCGCCGTCGCGCTTGGTCTCCGACGGCGGCAGGAGGATGAGCACGGATCGTCTCCTTTCACGACAGCAGGTTCATGGCGGTGGGCTCACGAGAGGGTTCACGACAGGGTGCGCCCGCGGGAGGTGCGCGGCGGCGGCCCCGCACGGGAAAGGCCGCCGTGCTGCTCCGAGGAGCGGGCACGGCGGCCTGAGCCGATGGGATCGGCCGGGTGCTACTTGACCAGTTCCGCGTCGCGGGCGACGATCGTCACCACGTCGTTGTCGACCGAGAGGAAGCCGTCGTCGGCACGGGCGACGATGCGCTCACCGCCGGTGGCGTTCACCCGCACCTCACCCGAGGCGAGGATGGCGAGCATCGGCTCGTGACCGGCCAGAATGCCGATCTCACCCTCGACGGTCTTCGCGATGACCATCGACGCCTCGCCCGACCAGATCTCCTGGTCGGCCGACACGACGCTCACTGTCAGCGGAGAAGCCATGCTTAGCCGTTCTCCTTCTGGATCTGAGCCCACTTCTCTTCGACGTCGCTGATGCCACCGACGTTGAAGAAGGCCTGCTCGGCGACGTGATCGTAGTCGCCGCGAGCGATCGCGTCGAACGACTCGATCGTCTCTTTCAGCGGAACCGTCGAACCCTCGACACCGGTGAACTTCTTCGCCATGTAGGTGTTCTGCGACAGGAACTGCTGGATGCGGCGCGCACGGGCCACGGTGATCTTGTCTTCTTCGGAGAGCTCGTCGACACCGAGGATCGCGATGATCTCCTGCAGTTCTTTGTTCTTCTGCAGGATCTGCTTCACCGTGGTGGCGACCCGGTAGTGGTCGGCGCCCAGGTAGCGCGGGTCGAGGATGCGGCTGGTCGACGTGAGCGGGTCGACGGCCGGGTAGAGGCCCTTCGACGCGATCTCACGCGAGAGCTCGGTCGTCGCGTCGAGGTGCGCGAACGTCGTGGCCGGGGCCGGGTCGGTGTAGTCGTCGGCCGGCACGTAGATCGCCTGCAGCGAGGTGATCGAGTGACCACGGGTCGAGGTGATGCGCTCCTGCAGAACGCCCATCTCGTCGGCCAGGTTGGGCTGGTAGCCCACCGCCGAAGGCATGCGGCCGAGAAGGGTCGACACCTCGGAACCGGCCTGCGTGAAGCGGAAGATGTTGTCGATGAAGAGCAGCACGTCCTGGTTCTGCACATCGCGGAAGTACTCCGCCATGGTCAGCGCCGACAGGGCGACGCGAAGTCGCGTTCCCGGCGGCTCGTCCATCTGGCCGAAGACGAGGGCGGTCTTGTCGAAGACGCCCGCTTCTTCCATCTCGTGGATGAGGTCGTTGCCCTCACGGGTGCGCTCGCCGACACCGGCGAACACCGACACACCACCGTGGTCCTGCGCCACGCGCTGGATCATCTCCTGGATGAGCACGGTCTTGCCGACGCCCGCTCCACCGAACAGGCCGATCTTGCCGCCCAGCACGTAGGGGGTGAGCAGGTCGATGACCTTGATGCCGGTCTCGAACAGTTGGGTCTTCGACTCGAGCTGGTCGAACGCCGGCGGACGGCGGTGGATGGGCCAGCGCTCGGTGATCTCGATCTTCTCGCCGGGTGCCGCATTGAGCACCTCGCCGATGACGTTGAAGACCTTGCCCTTGGTGACGTCACCGACGGGAACGGAGATCGCGGCACCGGTGTCGCGCACTTCCTGACCGCGGATGAGACCATCGGTGGGCTTCAGGGCGATGGCGCGAACGAGGTCGTCGCCGAGGTGCTGAGCGACCTCGAGCGTGATCTCGTGCGACTCGCCGCCGATGGTGATGGTGGTCTTGAGCGCGTTGTAGACCTCGGGGATCGAGTCGTGCGGGAACTCGATGTCCACGACCGGGCCCGTGACACGCGCGACCCGGCCGAGGCCGGTGGGCGTCTCCTCCGCCTGGACTGGCGCGGTTGCAGTGTCAGTCATTGTGCTTTCTCTTTTCTTCACGTGCCCTGACGGGCGCTGTCTACTTGGCGGAGGCCAGTGCGTCGGCCCCGCCCACGATTTCGGAAATCTGCTGCGTGATCTCACTCTGACGGGCGTTGTTGGCCAGTCGGGTGTAGTCGCGGATCAGGTTGTCGGCGTTGTCGCTGGCCGACTTCATCGCCTTCTGGCGCGCGGCGTGCTCGGCGGCCGCCGACTGCAGCATCGCGTTGAAGATGCGGCTCTCGACGTAGATCGGCAACAGGGCGTCGAGAACCGTCTCGGCGTCGGGCTCGAACTCATAGAGCGGGAAGACCTCGTTGGTCTCGGGCTCCTCGCCCTCGACGATCTCGAGCGGCAACAGGCGAACCACCTCGGGAACCTGCGACACCATGCTCACGAAGCGGTTGAAGACGAGGTGGATCTCGTCGACGCCGCCCTCTTCGTCGTCGAGGTTGTAGGCCTCGACCACGGCATCGGCGATCTCTTTCGCGGTCTCGAAGACGGGCTGGTCGGTGCCGCCCGTCCACGACTTCGCGCTGTCGCGCTTGCGGAAGCTGAAGTAGCCCACCGCCTTGCGGCCGACGAGGTAGTAGACGACCTTCTTGCCCTCACTGCGCAGCAGTTCGGCGAGGCTCTCGGCTTCTTTGAGGATCGACGACGAGAACGCACCGGCCAGACCGCGGTCGGACGTGAAGATCACGATCGCCGCGGTGTCGAGCTTCTCGCGCTCGGTCGTCAGCGGGTGATCGACGTTCGAGTAGGTCGCGACGGCCGAGACCGCGCGCGTGATCGCACGGGAGTAGGGGGTCGTCTGAGCCACCCGGGTCTGCGCCTTCTGAATGCGCGACGCGGAGATGAGCTCCATCGCCCTCGTGATCTTCTTGGTCGTCTGGGCCGATTTGATCTTCGACCGGTAGACCCGAAGCTGAGCTCCCATGGTTTAGCGGCGCCCTTTCACGATCTTCTCCTGGTTGACGTCTTCGGGGGCGGTGGGAGCGAACTCCTCGCGGCCGACCGAGGCGAGGGGCTTGCCCTCACCGGTCTGGAACTCGAGCTTGAAGTCGTCGACCGCCTTCTCGAGCGCCTCGACGATGCCGTCGCTCAGCAAGTTGGTGTCGCGCAGTTCGGTGAGCACCGTCGTGTTGCGGCCCAGGAAGTCGTGGAACTCGGCCTCGAAGCGCAGGATGTCTTCGACCGGAACCTCGTCGAGCTTGCCGTTGGTGCCGGCCCAGATCGAGACCACCTGGTTCTCGACCGGGAAGGGCGAGTACTGAGGCTGCTTGAGCAGTTCGGTGAGGCGCGCGCCGCGGGCGAGCTGACGACGGGATGCCGCGTCGAGGTCGGACGCGAACATCGCGAACGCCTCGAGCGAGCGGTACTGCGCCAGTTCGAGCTTGAGCGTGCCGGAGACCTTCTTGATCGACTTCACCTGGGCGTCACCGCCGACTCGCGAGACCGAGATTCCCACGTCGACCGCCGGGCGCTGGTTGGCGTTGAAGAGGTCGGACTGCAGGAAGATCTGGCCGTCGGTGATCGAGATCACGTTGGTCGGGATGTAGGCCGAGACGTCGTTCGCCTTGGTCTCGATGATCGGCAGGCCGGTCATCGAACCCGCGCCCAGCTCGTCGGACAGCTTCGCGCAACGCTCGAGCAGACGGGAGTGCAGGTAGAACACGTCGCCGGGGTAGGCCTCGCGTCCCGGGGGACGACGCAGCAGCAGCGACACGGCGCGGTAGGCCTCGGCCTGCTTCGACAGGTCGTCGAAGATGATCAGAACGTGCTTGCCGCCGTACATCCAGTGCTGGCCGATGGCCGAGCCGGTGTAGGGAGCCAGGTATTTGAAGCCGGCCGGGTCGGATGCCGGCGACGCGACGATGGTGGTGTACTCCATCGCTCCGGCGTCTTCGAGCGCGCCCTTCACCGAGGCGATGGTCGAGCCCTTCTGTCCGATCGCCACGTAGATGCAACGCACCTGCTTGTTGACGTCGCCCGACTCCCAGTTGGCCTTCTGGTTGATGATCGTGTCGATCGCGATGGCCGTCTTGCCGGTCTGGCGGTCGCCGATGATGAGCTGGCGCTGGCCACGGCCGACCGGGATCATGGCGTCGATCGCCTTGATGCCGGTCTGCAGGGGCTCGTGCACCGACTTGCGCTGCATGACGCCCGGAGCCTGCAGCTCGAGCTCGCGGCGACCCTCCGTGGCGACCTCGCCGAGGCCGTCGATGGGGTTGCCGAGCGGGTCGACGACGCGGCCGAGGTAGCCGTCGCCGACGGGCACCGAGAGCACCTCGCCGGTGCGGGTGACTTCCTGGCCCTCTTCGATGCCGGTGAACTCACCGAGCACCACGACGCCGATCTCGTCTTCGTCGAGGTTCTGGGCGAGGCCGAGCGTGCCGTCCGAGAAACGGATCAGCTCGTTCGCCATGACGCCCGGGAGGCCTTCGACGTGGGCGATGCCGTCTGCGGCGTCGATCACGTAGCCCACCTCGGTGGTCGCGGCCTTGCCGGGCTCGTAGGCCGCGACGAAGTCCTTGAGCGCGTCGCGGATCTCGTCGGGGCGGATCGTAAGTTCAGCCATCGTTTTCCCTTTTCTGATGGGGCCTGACCCCAGTGTGTTCCGGTGCCCGCCGATTAGCCAGCGAGCTGAAGTCTCAATTCGTTGATGCGCGAGGCGACGCTGCCGTCGATGACGTCGTCGCCGATCTGGATGCGCACTCCCCCGATCACCGACGGGTCGATGATCTGGTTGACCTGCACCGCGCGGCCGTACTGCGTGGAGAGCAGGCTCTGCAGTCGGTCGAGCTGCGCGGAGTCGAGGGGCCTGGCCGCCGTGACGGTCGCGACCGCCGAACCGGCCTGGTCGGCCACGATGGTCGACGCATAACGGATCAGCTCGCCGATGCGGCGCCCGCGCGGCTGAGTGACCAGCTGACGGGCGATGGCCGCCGTCTGCACCGAGGCGCGACCGCCCAGCAGGCGTTCGACGAGCGCACGCTTCTGGTCGGTGGAGCCGAGCTTCGACCCGAGCGCGAGCTCGAGCTTCGAATCGCTCGTCACGGCACGGCCGAACTCGAACAGCTCGGCGTCGATGGCCGCCTCGGCGGGTGCCGAGAGGGCGATCGCACGGATGCCGATCTCTTCGATTCCGGCGAGCAGGTCGCTGTGGCTCGACCACCGGCTCGAGGCGATGTCCGAGAGCAGGTCGACGGTGTTCGGGCCGTAGCCCGGGCCGAAGAGCTGCTTCACGAGCGCCGCCTTGATGGGGCCGTCGACCCCGGGGTCGGAGAGGGCTCCGAGCAGGTGTGACGAATCACCGATGATCCGGCCCGCGGCGAAGAGCTCTTCTCCCGTGGCCAGATCGACCTTGGAGCCAAGGCTCGCCAAACGAGCCTTGGCTTCTCCAAGGGCAACTCTGGTCGCGCTACCCATGTGTTACTTCTTTCCCGACGTGTCGGATGCTTCGAGGTCGGCGAGGAACCGGTCGACGAGCGCCGTGGCCTTCTGGTCGTCGGTGAGCGACTCCCCGATGACGTTCGATGCGAGATCGATGGCGAGGCTGCCGACTTCGGAGCGCAACGACACGAGGGCGGCCTGACGGTCGGCTTCGATCGCGACCTGGGCGTTGGCCTTGACGCGCTCGGCGTCGGCCTGTGCCTGGGCGGTGAGCTCCGATCCGATGCGCTGGGCGTCGAGACGCGCCTGCTCACGGATCTTGCCGGCCTCGGCGCGTGCCTCGGCCAGCTGAGCGGTGTACTGCTCGAGAGCTGCTTCTGCCTCGCGCTGCGCTTCGTCGGCCTTCTCCATGTTGCCCTCGATGGCGGCGGAACGCTCGTCGAGGAGCTTCTTCATGCGAGGCAGCACGAGCCGCCAGAAGAAGAACAGGATGACCACGAAGCACACCGCTGACCAGATGATGTCGTACGGTTCAGGCAGCAGCGGGTTGGCGGGCGTTTCGCCCTCCGTGGCTGCGACCAGGATGGTCTGGAGCATGACGCCTCCTTCCTAGGGTGAAAGAGGGTCTAGAAGCCGAAGATGAAGCCGGTTGCGATACCGATGAAGGCGAGGGCCTCGGTGAACGCGATACCGATGTACATCAGCACCTGGAGACGGCCGGCCAGCTCGGGCTGACGGGCGACGCCCTCGATGGTCTTGCCGACGACGATGCCGACGCCGATGGCCGGGCCGATTGCGGCGAGGCCGTAACCGACGGTGGCGATGCTACCGGAGATCTCGGCGAGGATGGCGGTGTCTGCCATTGTTGTTCCCTTTCGTGATGGTGGAGCAGGCGGGTGCCTGGCGCCGTTTTAGTGTTCGTCAGCCAGCGCGAGCTGGATGTAGACCGTGGTGAGAAGTGCGAAGACGTAGGCCTGCAGCACGGCCACCAGGATCTCGAAGAGCGTGAAGACGAAGCCGAAGGCGAGCGTTCCCACGCCGAACAGACCGTAGAAGATGCTCGTCTGGGTGGCCGTGAAGAGGAAGAACTGCGTCGCCGAGAAGAACAGCACCAGCAGCAGGTGGCCGACCAGCATGTTCATCAGGAGTCGGAGCGTCAGGGTGATCGGCCGAAGCACGAAGGTCGAGACCAACTCGATCGGCGTCACGATGATGTAGAGCGCCTTCGGCACGCCGGGCGGGAACAGCGCGTTCTTGAAGAACGCCCCCGGGTGCTTCTTGATGCCCGCGTACATGAACGCGAACCAGGCGACCAGCGCGAGCACCAGCGGCATGCCGATGATGGCGTTCGACGAGATGTTGAGGAACGGGATGATTCCGGTGAGGTTCGCGAACAGCACCACGAAGAAGATGGTGGTGATCAGCGGCAGGAAGCGCCGGCCGTCTTTCTTGCCGAGCAGGTCTTCGGCGATGTTGACCCGGGCGAAGTCGAGGCCCATCTCGACGATGCTCTGGAAGCGGCCGGGAACCACCTTCATGCGGCGCGTTCCGATCCAGAAGATCAGGATGATGGCCAGCATCGCCAGGAAGCGGATGATGATGATTCGGTTGATTTCGAACGGCGTGCCAGCGAAGAAAATGGCGTCCGGGAAGAACTCATCGATCGACGGACCGTGGAAACCCCCGTCATCGGAAGTTGCCATTGGGGCTAGCAGGTTCACAGCGTTAGCTATCAGCGCTATCTCCTGTTTCGGGGCGTGGAACTTTTCACGGTTCTCGCGACGACGAACGGGTGGGGGTGTGCTGTCTCCGAGCGCCGAAGGCACTGTCGGACAGCGGAACGATCTGGTATTACCCTATCAATACTTAGGGCATCCTGACGAATCGTGAGGGGCTCATTGCCCGCCGGGAAGGCGCACATCGGAGGCGTACGGCATGCGGGTGCGTGCCACGACGACCACATCGACGACGAGGGCTCCGAGCACCGCGGCGACGATGCTGAGGAAGAGCACGAGGTCGTTCAGCCACGGCTGGCCCCGCAGCAGCACGACCACGACGATGAACAGCACGAACTTCACCATCCAGGAGCCCAGCACGATCACGAAGAACAGCGTCGTGTAGAGCGGCGACGCCGTGTAGCGGTTGGCCACGATGATGCTGACCACCGTGATGCCCGAGAACACCAGCACCATGACGGTGCCGATGAGGGCGCTGAGCGTGCCGGTCCAGCCGTCGACGACGAAGCCCACGACTCCCCCGACCACGGCGATCGCCGCCGCGAGGATGACGTCGTACTTCAAGATCTTCGAGAAGACCGCGCTCGACGACGGCGTCGGATAGTTTCCGCGGATCACTGGGTCGGTCACGTTCTGGGGCTCCTTGGTTCGTCGGCGGCCGCGTCGAGCGGGTCGTCGCCGGCTTTCACTTGCGCTTCGAGGGTACCCGCATCGGCTGACTGCGCCTCGATCTCGCGGCGCTTGGCCCGGCTGAGCGGCGACAGCGTCACGGCCGTGCAGACCACGAGCCCCACCCCGAGGAACACGAACGCCAGCCAGTAGGGCTGCAGCACGAAGAAGAGCAGGCAGCCCACCGAGATGACGGCCGTCCAGGCGTAGAAGATCAGCACCGCCTGGAGGTGGGTGTGCCCCATGTCGAGCAGCCGGTGGTGCAGGTGCTTGCGGTCGGCGCTGAACGGGCTCTTGCCGGCCCGCAGCCGCCGGATGATGGCGAGACCGAAGTCGAGCAGCGGGATGATCAGAATCGCGAACGGCAGCAGGATCGGGATGAACGCGGGGAACAGCTGCGACCGGCCGAGCTGCGCGGGGTCGACCTGCCCGGTCACCGCGATCGCGCTGGTGGCCATGAGTAGGCCCACCAGCAACGCGCCGGCATCGCCCATGAACAGTTTCGCCGGATGGAAGTTCAGCGGCAGGAAGCCGGCGCAGGCGCCGATGAGCACCGCCGTGATGAGGGAGGCGAGGTTGAAGTAGTCGGTGGGCGAGGTGTCTTGCACCAGCAGGTAGCTGTAGATGAAGAACACGCCGTTGGCGATCAGCGCGACGCCGGCCACCAGACCGTCGAGCCCGTCGATGAAGTTGATCGCGTTCATCACCAGCACCACCGTCAGGATGGTGATGACGAGCGACATGTTGCTCGAACCGATCGTGAGCCCGCCGATGGGCAGCGACACGATCTGCACGCCCTGCCAGGCGAGCAGGCCCGCGGCGATGATCTGACCGGCCAGCTTCGTGAGCCAGTCGAGATCCCAGATGTCGTCGGCCACGCCGATGAGCACGATGATGAGCGCCGCGCCGAGGATGGCCCAGACCTTGCCGGGCTCGGCGAACACGAGCCGGAACCAGCTGATCTGCGACGCCACCGTGATGGCGATCACGACGCCGAAGAACATCGCGATGCCGCCGAGCCGGGGCGTCGGGCGGGTGTGCACGTCGCGGGCACGGATCTTGGGATAGAGCCGGTAGCGGTGACTGAGCTTGTAGATCACCCAGGTGAGGCCGAAGGTGACCACGGCCGAGATGAGTGCGACGAGAAGATAGAACCGCATGCGTCAGGCGGTGTTCTCGGTCTGCAGCAGGTCGCCGACGACGCTCCGGATGCGCTCGGCCGACACGGCTCCGAGACGCACGACGGCGAGACGGCCGTCACCGGCGGTGGCGTCGAGGATGGTGGAGGCGACGGCATCCGCTCGCTCTCCCCCGTCGAGGTAGACCTCGACGCTGTCGCCGAGCATGGCGCGCGCGGCAGAGGCCGTAGCGGCCGCGGGCTGACCGGTGAGGTTGGCGCTCGACACCGCGAGCGGGCCGGTCTCGGCCAGCAGTTCGAGGGCGATCGGGTCGTCGGGCATGCGCAGGGCCACGGTGCCGCCGGTGTCGCCGAGATCCCACACCAGCGAGGGGGTGGCGCGCAGGATGATGGTGAGCCCGCCGGGCCAGAACTCGGCCACCAGCCGCCGCACGGAGTCGGGGATGTCGGTGGCCAGGGCGTCGAGCGCCGGCAGCCCCGGGATCAGCACCGGCGGCGGCGACTGGCGCGTGCGCCCCTTGGCGTCGAGCAGTCGCTGCACGGCACGCGGGTTGAAGGCGTCTGCGGCGATGCCGTAGACGGTGTCGGTCGGCAGCACGACGAGTTCGCCCTTGCCGAGCGCTGCCCGCGCGAGCCGCATTCCGGTGAGAAGCTCCGTCGGCGCAGAGCAGTCGTAAGTGGCAGCCATCTCGTCCCCCATGATAGCGGGACCGGAGCCCGGCCTATCGGTTGACGCGGCCTCGGCCGAAGATCAGCCACAGGATCGAGCCGAGCAGCGACAGGAAGAACGCCACCAGCAGCCAGACGAACTTGCCCAGGGCGCCGTGGTTGGGGTTCCGCAGGATCGACACCGCGGTGAGGATGAAGACGATGAGGCCCACGATGCCGAAGGTGATGGTGATCGGATCCAAGAGTGCCTCCTCGAGCGGCCGGGTCACCGCGTGAGAAGCCTATCGGTCAGCGGAGTGCGGTGGTCGCCCGATCGCGACCGGTGAGGTCGCGCTGGGTCGAGACCGCGCGCCAGCCGTCGGCGGCGAGCAAGGCGCGCAGGTCGGCGCCCTGCAGGTCGCCGTGCTCGATCACGAGGCTGCCGCCCGGGCGCAGCAGGCGCCGGGCGGTCGAGGAGACCTGGCGCACCACGTCGAGGCCGTCGACGCCGCCGTAGAGGGCGTGCTCGGGGTCGTGCAGGCGCACCTCGGGGTCGCGCGGGATGGCGCCGAGGGGGATGTAGGGCGGGTTCGACACGACCACGTCGACCGAGCCGTCGAGCTCGGGCAGTGCGTCGGCGAGATCGATGAACACCAGCCGGGCGTTGTCGGCGCCGGTTGCACGGAGGTTCTGCTTGGCCCACACGAACGCGGCGGTGGAGTTCTCGACCGCCACCACGTCGGCGTGCGGCACCTCCGTCGCCAGCGACAGGGCGATCGCGCCGCTGCCGGTGCCGAGGTCGATCGCGAGCGGGCGCGCATCCGGAGCCGGCACGACCGCGCGCAACGCGTCGACCGCGAGGCCCGCGACGAATTCGGTCTCGGGCCGGGGCACGAACACGCCCGGGCCGACGGCGAGCTCGAGCGAGCGGAACCAGGCCACACCCGTGATGTGCTGCAACGGCTCGCGTGCGGCGCGGCGCTCGACCGCCTCGATGATCGACACGGCCTCGTCGACGCCGATCGGCGCATCCGTCACCGTCAGCGACTGCACGCGGCCGCGTGAGGCGCCCAGCACGTGACCGATCAGCAGCTCGGCGTCGACCTGGGGGTCGAGGATGCCGGCCGCGGCGAGGATGGCGACCGAGCGGTCGAAGAGCGCTCGCACGGTCACCGGCTGATCGATCACCGACAGGCTCACGAGTCGGTGCCCACCGCGGCGAGCCGGCTCTCCTCGTCGGCCGTGATGGCCGACTGGATGATCGGCTCGAGCGCGCCGTCCATCACCTGGTCGAGGTTGTAGGCCTTGTAGCCCGTGCGGTGATCGGCGATGCGGTTCTCGGGGAAGTTGTAGGTGCGGATGCGCTCGGAGCGGTCGACCGTACGGATCTGGCTCTTACGAGCCGCGGATGCCTCGGCGTCGAGCTCCTCCTGCTGCTTCGCGAGGATGCGGGCGCGCAGCACGCGCATGCCGGCCTCGCGGTTCTGCAGCTGGCTCTTCTCGTTCTGCATCGACACCACGATGCCCGTGGGCAGGTGCGTGATGCGCACCGCGGAGTCGGTGGTGTTCACCGACTGGCCGCCGGGACCCGACGAACGGAAGACGTCGATCTTGAGGTCGTTGGGGTTGATCTCGACCTCTTCGGGCTCGTCGACCTCGGGAAAGACGAGCACACCGGCGGCGGAGGTGTGGATGCGCCCCTGCGACTCGGTGGCGGGCACGCGCTGCACGCGGTGCACGCCGCCCTCGTATTTCAGGTGCGCCCAGACACCCTGCGCCGGGTCGGTGGAGTTGCCCTTGACGGCGATCTGCACGTCTTTGTAGCCGCCCAGATCGCTCTCGGTGCGTTCGAGGAGCTCGGTCTTCCAGCCCTTCGACTCGGCGTAGTGCAGGTACATGCGCAACAGGTCGGCAGCGAAGAGCATGCTCTCGGCACCGCCCTCTCCGGCCTTGATCTCCATGATCACGTCGCGGGCGTCATCCGGGTCGCGCGGAATCAGCAGCCGGCGCAGCTTCTCTTCGGCCTCGGCCAGGCTCTGCTCGAGCGCCGGAACCTCCGCGGCGAACGACTCGTCGTCTTTCGCCAGCTCGCGGGCGGCTTCGAGGTCTTCGACGCCTTGCGTCCACGCGGCGTAGGCGCCCACGATGCGGCTCAACTCGGCATAACGCCGGTTGACCCGCTTCGAGCGCGCCGGATCACTGTGCAGCGCCGGATCGGACAGCTGCTGCTGCAGGTCGTCGTGTTCGACCAGCAGCGCAGCGACGGATTCGAACATCAGTCGGCCTTGTGACCGTTGTGGCCGTTCTGTGCGGGCGTCGGCATCGACTTCTGCACCTGCATCAGGAACTCGACGTTCGACGAGGTCTCCTTCAGCCGGCCGAGAACGATCTCGAGCGCCTGCTGCTGGTCGACGCCGGCGAGGGCGCGGCGCAGCTTCCAGGTGATCTTGGTCTCGTCGGCGCCCATCAGCAGCTCTTCGCGACGGGTCGACGACGCGTTGACGTCGACGGCCGGGAAGATGCGCTTGTCGGCGAGCTGACGCGAGAGGCGGAGCTCGGAGTTGCCGGTGCCCTTGAACTCCTCGAAGATCACCTCGTCCATCTTCGAGCCGGTCTCGACCAGAGCGGTCGCGAGAATGGTGAGCGAGCCGCCGTTCTCGATGTTGCGCGCGGCTCCGAAGAAGCGCTTCGGCGGGTAGAGCGCCGAAGCGTCGACACCGCCCGAGAGGATGCGACCGGATGCCGGCGACGCCAGGTTGTAGGCGCGGCCGAGGCGGGTGATCGAGTCGAGCAGCACGACCACGTCGTGGCCGAGTTCCACCAGGCGCTTGGCGCGCTCGATGGCGAGCTCGGCGACCGTGGTGTGGTCTTCGGCCGGGCGGTCGAAGGTCGAGGCGATGACCTCGCCCTTGACGGTGCGCTGCATGTCGGTGACCTCTTCGGGCCGCTCGTCGACCAGCACGACCATGAGGTGCACCTCGGGGTTGTTGGTCGAGATCGCGTTGGCGATCTGCTGCAGCACGATGGTCTTGCCGGCCTTGGGCGGCGCGACGATGAGGCCGCGCTGGCCCTTGCCGATCGGCGCGACCAGATCGATGATGCGCTGGGTCAGCTTGCCGGGCTCGGTCTCGAGGCGCAGTCGCTCCTGCGGGTAGAGCGGGGTGAGCTTGCCGAACTCGACGCGGTTCTGCGCCTCTTCGACCGGCAGGCCGTTGATCGACTCGATGCGCACGATCGCGTTGTACTTCTGGCGGCCGTTCGAGTCGCCCTCGCGGGGCTGGCGGATCGAGCCGACGACGGCGTCGCCCTTGCGCAGGTTGTACTTCTTGACCTGGCCGAGCGAGACGTAGACGTCGCTGTTGCCGGGCAGGTAGCCGCTCGTGCGCACGAAGGCGTAGTTGTCGAGGATGTCGAGGATGCCGGCGACGGGGATGAGCACGTCGTCTTCGCTGATCTCGGGCTCGAGCTCGTCGCCACCGGTCTGGCCGCGGCGCTTGCGGTCGCGGTAGCGGTTGCGCGCACCCCGCTCGCTGCGGTCGCCGTCGGGACCGTTGCGGTCGGCGTCGCGCTGGTTCTGCTCGGCCTGGTCGGCCTGCTTGGCCGCTTCGCGGTTGCCCTGGCTGGCCTGGCTGGCGCGCTCGCCGCCCTGGCCGCGCTCGGGCTGGTTGCCCCGCTCGCCCTGGTTGCGGTCGTTCTGGTTGCGGTCGCCCTGGTTGCGGTCGCCCTGGTTGCGGTCGCCCTGGTTGCGGTCGTTCTGGTTGCGGTCGTTCTGGCCGCGATCCTGAGCGGAGCCGCCCTGGCCGCGGTCTTGGTTACCGCGCTCGTTCTGGTTCTGTGCGCCCTGGTTGCGGTCGCCCTGGTTGGCGGCACCGCCCTGGGTGGCGTTCTGGCCGCCGTCGGCGTTCTGGCCGTTGTTGTTGCGGTTGCGGCGGTTGCGGCTGCGGCCGCTGCGGCCCGAGGTCGGCTCGCCCTGCTCGCCCTGGCCGTCGTCGCCCTGCTCGAGCACGTCGGGGGTGTCGGCGGTGTCGAGGTCGGCGCCGCCGTGTGCGGTGGCATCGGCGGCGACAGCGCCCTGTGCAGCGGCGTCAGCGGCATCGGTGCCGGAGGTGATGTCGCCGGCGACGGCAGGAGCGTCGGCGGGGATGAGCTGCTCGGCGTCGGCGCTGTTGACGTGCGAGCCGGCCGAGACTCGGGCGGTGCTCTGGCCGGCGGAGCGGCCGTTCGAGCGCTCGATGGCGTAGCCGCCGTCGACCGAGGTCACGCGACGCGAGCCGCGGCGCTTGGGCGACACGGGGCCCTCGGGCAGATCGATGACGATCGGCTCCTTGGGCTGCGACGAGGTGACGGGAGCGGCACGCAGCAGCTCGTCGGGAACGATGGGGCCGTCGACCGCGGGCGCGGCAGGTGCTTCGGCAGCGGGGGCGTCGGCCGCGGGAGTGGCCTCGGCGGCGGCATCCGTCGGCGTCGCGAAGTCGAGCGTCGGGGCCTGGTCGTTCGGGGCCTGGTCGGCAGGGATCGCGTCGGCGGGGATCGCCTCGGCGGGAGCGGCGGTGCCCTCCTGAACGCGGCGGATGGCCTCGATCAGGTCGCCCTTGCGGAGCTTCGAGGCACCGGCCATGCCGAGCCCGGCGGCGATCGCCTGCAGCTCGGAGACCTTCAAGGTCGAGAGATCGGATTGGATGTTGACGTCAGTCACGGAGATTGTGTCCTTCCCCTGTCGGCTACGAAAAGCCAGGCAGAGAACTGCCTGCGGGCTGGTACGCACACGGGGAGCGACGCGGTGGTCGCGGCCGGATGAGTCTGCACGCGGCAGGAATGAGTTGGAAGAAATGCGGCCGGGACGGGATTCAGAGCAACTGAGGGCTACTTGACTTCGTCCGGGTGCAGCACCACTGTAGCACCTTTGAAGTCCACGGCCAGAACGAGCGACTGCCAGGGTGTCGCGGCGCTCGCGGCCACCAGCTCGGCCGCCGCCAGCCGTTGCCCGGGGTCGCTGCAGAGCACCAGGATGCTGGGGCCGGCGCCCGACACGACGGCCGGGAACCCCTCGGCCCGCAGGGCCTGGATGAGCCGGTCGGTCTCGGGCATGGCGCTCGCGCGGTAGCTCTGGTGCAGCTTGTCCTCGGTGGCCGCCAGCAGCAGCTCGGGGCTCTGGATGAGGGCCGCGATCAGCAGCGTCGACCGCGACACGTTGAAGATGGCGTCGGCATGCGGCACCGACTCGGGCTGCAGGCTGCGCGCGAGAGCCGTCGACATGGTCTCCTGCGGCACCAGCACGAGCGGCGACACCCCGCGGTGCACGATCAGTTTCTTGAACTGCGGCCCCTCGGGGGTGACCCAGGCGATGGTGAGCCCGCCGAAGAGCGCGGGCGCCACGTTGTCGGGGTGGCCCTCGAGCTCGGTGGCCCGGGCGAGCAGGCCGAGCGAGTCGATCTCGACGACGCCCTCGAGCAACCCCTTCGCGGCCATGATGCCCGACACGATGGCGGCGCCGGATGACCCGAGCCCG
Organism: Herbiconiux daphne; assembly: GCF_024979295.1. Taxonomy (GTDB): domain Bacteria; phylum Actinomycetota; class Actinomycetes; order Actinomycetales; family Microbacteriaceae; genus Herbiconiux; species Herbiconiux daphnes. The sequence goes on from NZ_JANLCJ010000003.1 coordinate 178,399, forward strand.
CGTCCGTGCGGGATCACGTTGTTCGCCACCAGGTGGAGACCCGGCAGCGGCTGGTCGTAGGCCGCGAAGGTGTGGGCGATGGCGCGCACGACGAGGTTCGACTCATCCGTCGGCACCTCGCCCTCGCCCACGCCGTGCACCTCGACGAAGGCGCCCGGCTCGTCGCGCACCGACACGGTGAGCTCGTCGTAGAGGGCGAGCGCGAGACCGAGGGTGTCGAAACCGGGGCCGAGGTTGGCCGTGGTCGCGGGAACGCGCACGGTCACCGTGCGGCCGGAGAGCGCCGGGCCCACGGTCACGAGGCTTCTTTCGAGAGGCCGAGCACGCCGGCGATCTCGGCCGCGTCGACCGGAACCACGGTGGGTGTGACATCCGAGCCGTCGGCGGTGCGGAGCGCCCACTGGGGGTCTTTCAGGCCATGCCCGGTGACGGTGAGCACGACGGTCGAGCCGGCCGGGATCGCGCCCGCCTCGGCCCGCTCGAGCAGGCCGGCGACGCTGATCGCCGAGGCCGGCTCGACGAAGATGCCCACCTCGGCCGAGAGGATGCGGTAGGCCGCGAGGATGTGGTCGTCGTCGATGGCGCCGAAGTAGCCGTCGGTCGCGTCGCGCGCCGCGAGGGCGAGCTCCCACGAGGCGGGGTTGCCGATGCGGATGGCGCTCGCGATGGTCTCGGGGTTGGTCACGGGGTGACCGAGCACGATCGGCGCGCTGCCGGCCGCCTGGAAGCCGAACATGCGGGGCAGCTTGGTGGTGACGCCGCGCTCGAGCTCCTCGGTGTAGCCGCGGGTGTAGGCGGTGTAGTTGCCGGCGTTGCCGACCGGCACGATGTGGAAGTCGGGGGCGTCCTGCAGCACCTCGACCACCTCGAAGGCGGCGGTCTTCTGGCCCTCGATGCGGTCGGGGTTCACCGAGTTCACGAGGTGCACGGGGTAGTTCGCCGAGAGGTCGCGGGCGAGGTCGAGGCAGTCGTCGAAGTTGCCCTGCACCTGGATCAGCTGCGCGTTGTGGGCGATCGCCTGGCTCAGCTTGCCGAGCGCGATCTTGCCCTCGGGCACGAGCACGGCCGCGGTGATGCCCGCGTGGGCCGCATACGCGGCCGCCGAGGCGGAGGTGTTGCCGGTCGAGGCGCAGATGACGGCTTCGGCGCCGTGCTCGACGGCCTTCGAGATGGCCATCGTCATGCCGCGGTCTTTGAACGAGCCGGTGGGGTTCATGCCCTCGTACTTGACGTAGACCGTCGCGCCGGTGCGAGCGGAGAGCGCCGGGGCCGGGATGAGCGGCGTGCCGCCCTCACCGAGCGTCACCACGGGGGTGGCGTCGCTGATGTCGAGGCGGTCGGCGTATTCGCGCAGAACGCCTCTCCACTGGCGGGAGGGGATGCGATCGGTGGTGTCGGCCACTAGGGCGTGTCTCCTTCAACTCGTAGGACTGCTTCGACACGAACGACGGCATCGTTCGACGAGACAGCCGCCACCGTGGCCGCGAGGGCGGCTTCGGGGGCTTCGTGCGTGACAATCACAAGGGTAGCGGTGAGCTGAACGATCGATGACCGGTCGTCGCCGTGCTGCGCGGCGCCCGCCGTCAGGCCGGGCACCGCCGAGGCGACGGTCTGCTGCACGGCCTCGACCGAGACGCCGTGCTCGCTGAACAGACCGGCCACCTGGGCGAGCACGCCCGGCTTGTCGGTGACGGTGAGGGTGATCTGGTAGCGCGTGGTGACCGATCCGATCGAGAGCACCGGCAGGTTCGCGTGCGTCGACTCCCCCACGCCCGGGCCGCCGGCCACGTGCCGCCGGGCGGCCGACACCAGATCGCCGAGCACGGCCGACGCCGTCTCGAGCCCGCCCGCGCCCGCGCCGTAGAACATCAGGTCGCCCGCCGCCTCGGCCTGCACGAACACGGCGTTCTTCGCTCCGTGCACGGCGGCGAGCGGATGCAGCCGGCTGATCAGCGCCGGATGCACGCGCACCACGACCCCCTCCACGCCGGTGGCGGGATCGGTGAGGCGCTCGCAGATCGCGAGCAGCTTCACCACGTAGCCGGTGCGCTGGGCGGCCTCGACCTGCGCGGCCGTGATGCCGGTGATGCCCTCGCGGTGCACGGCCTCGACCGGAACGGCGGTATGGAAGGCGAGACTGGCGAGGATGGCGGCCTTCTGCGCGGCGTCGTAGCCCTCGATGTCGGCCGTCGGGTCGGCCTCGGCGTAGCCGAGCGCCGTCGCGGTGGCGAGCGCGGCCTCGAGGGTGTCGCCCTCGGTGTCCATGCGGTCGAGGATGAAGTTCGTGGTGCCGTTGACGATGCCCATCACGCGCCGCACGCGATCGCCGGCGAGGCTGTCGCGCAGCGGCCGGATGATCGGGATGGCGCCGCCGGCCGCGGCCTCGTAGTAGAGCTGCGCGCCCACCTGCTCGGCGGCGTCGAACAGCTCGGGCCCGTGGGTCGCGAGCAGTGCCTTGTTGCCCGTGACGACGTCGGCGCCGGAGTTGATGGCGAGCAGGATGTACTCGCGGGCCGGCTCGATGCCGCCCATCAGCTCGATCACCACGTCGGCCGACTGGATGAGCGTGCGGGCATCCGTCGTGAACAGGTGCTTCGGCAGATCGGCGTCGCGGGGCGCGTCGACGTCGCGCACGGCGATGCCGATGAGCTCGAGGCCGGCGCCCACCCGCGAGGCGAGCTCGTCGCCCTGCTCGAGCAGCAGCCGGGCCACCTGGGAGCCGACCGAGCCCGCGCCGAGCAAGGCGATGCGGAGGTTGCGGTATTCGATCATGGTTGTGCTCCGGGGTAGGCGGCGTCGCGGGAGAGGAGGTCGGCTTCGGTCTCGCGCCGCACGATCACGCGCGCGTGGCCGTCGCGCACGGCGACGACCGCGGGGCGGCCGACGTGGTTGTAGTTGCTCGAGAGCGACCAGCAGTAGGCGCCCGTGGCCGGCACGGCCACCAGGTCGCCCGGCTCGACGTCGCCCGGCAGGTAGTCGGCGTAGACCACGATGTCGCCGCTCTCGCAGTGCTTGCCGGCGATGCGCACCAGCGCGGGGTCGGCATCCGAGGTTCTCGACGCGATGCGCACCGAGTAGTCGGCGCCGTAGAGGGCGGGCCGCACGTTGTCGCTCATGCCGCCGTCGACGCTGACATACTTGCGCACCAGGTCGACGGCCTCGCCGCTCTCGCCCGGCACGCTCACGAGCACGTCTTTGATGGTTCCGACCTCGTAGAGCGTCGCTCCGGCGGTGCCGATGATCGACCGGCCGGGCTCGAACGCGAGGGTAGGCACGGGGATGCCGAGGCGCGCGCACTCCCCCGCCACGGCCGCGACGATCGACTCCGCGAGCTCGGGCACGGGCGTCGGGTCGTCGGCGACCGTGTAGGCGATGCCGAAGCCGCCGCCCAGGTTGAGCTCGGGCACCTCGCCGCCGCGGAGCAGCAGCGCGTGCGCCTCGAGCAGCCGCGCGGCCGACTCGGCGAACCCGTCGGATCCGAAGATCTGCGAGCCGATGTGGCAGTGCAGCCCGAGCAACCGCAGCTCGGGATACGACCGGATGGCGGCCGCGAACTCCTCGGCCTGATCGAGCCGCACGCCGAACTTCTGATCTTCGTGCGCCGTGGCCAGGAAGTCGTGGGTGTGCGCGTGCACACCGCTGTTCACCCGAACGCGCACGGGCTGCACGCGGCCGTGCCGGGCGGCGGCCGCGGCGATCCGCTCGATCTCGATCGCGCTGTCGATCACGATCGCGCCGACTCCGGCCGCGACGGCGCGGTCGATCTCGGCGAGCGACTTGTTGTTGCCGTGCAGCCCGATGCGGTCCGGGTCGACGCCGGCGGCGAGGGCGACCGCGAGCTCTCCGCCGCTGCAGGCGTCGACGGCGAGACCCTCCTCGGTCATCCAGCGCGCCACCTCGATGCTGAGGAACGCCTTGCCGGCGTAATAGATCTTCGCGGTGGTTCCCGCGCGTCCGGCGGCGTCGGCGAAGGCGTCGCGGATGTCGCGGGCGCGCGTGCGGGCATCCGCTTCATCGACCACGTAGAGCGGCGTGCCGAACTCACGCGCGAGGGCCGAGGCGGGCACTCCGGCGAACGCGATCTCGCCGGAGGCCTCACGCACGGCGCCGCGCGACCAGATCGGCGCGGGCAGCACGTTGGCGTCGGCCGGGTGGCCGAGCCACGCCGGAGCGAGCGGGCTGGAGGTCATGGGCGATCCCTTTGCTGTGTCGTCGAGACCCGCGGAGCGGGCTCGGCCGTGCGAGAACCGAGTGGCACAAGGGGCGAGCGGACCCGGCTTGGTCCCTGAAGCCGCGCACCGAGGTGTGAGCACTCGGCGGTAATAGGGATCCTACCGTTCGCGGGCCACCCGGCCCGTCGTGTTACGGGCAGGTGCCGAGGGTGCGCAGGCTGTCCTCGCTCAGCACGAAGTCGTCGGCGCTGAGGTAAACGGTCGCCTCGCCCTGCGACACCTGCAGCGAGTCGATCGAAGCGCCCTGCGGCAGGTATTCGGCCACGCAGACGGTGATCGGCTCGTTCGTGACGTTCTGCAGCAGGCTGCCGACATCGATGTTCAGGTCGTTCGAGCCCTGCGTGAGGGTGGCCGACTCGGGCTGGATCGTGACCTCGGTTCCCGAGGCGTCGACCTGCCCGGTCACCCGGTAGCCCAGGTCGATGCCGAGGAAGGTGATGTCGCCCTCATAGCTCACGACGTCGTCGCCGAGCGCCAATTGCGCGTCACCCGGCAGCGTGATGACCCGGTTCACCGCGTTCTGATCGAGGGTGAGCGAGGCCTGGATGTCGCCGACCGGCTTCGTGAGGTCGGTGGGAACGCCCTTCGCCGTGACGTGAGCGGCGACCGGCACCCCGTCGACCGTGAGGGCGGGGGCGTCGAGCTGCACCTCGTCGAACGAGCCCGCGATCAGCTGGGTGAGGAACGAGAACCCGCCGATCGTCACCTGGATGTCGCCCTGCACCTGCTCGGGCAGCTGGTCGGCGATCTCGGCCTCGGCGCGGTTCTGCGCGTAGGCGCGCACCGCGATGTCGGCCACCACCACGAGCACGGCGAGCACCACCACGATGCCGATCACCCACCAGAGGGCGCGCGACGGCCGTTTCTTCGCGACCGGCGCGGGCGGGCTGACGTGATGCTCGGTGGTCATGACCCCATCCTGCCCGCAAACGCCGCCGGGCGGCGGGTCACATGCGGTCGGGAGCCGAGACGCCGATCAGGTCGAGGCCGTTGCGCAGCACCTGGCCGGTGGCGTCGTTCAGCCACAGCCGCGTGCCGTGCAGGGCCGTGATCGGCTCGTCGCCGAACGGCAGCACCCGGCAGGCGTCGTACCAGCGGTGGTAGTAGCCGGCGAGCTCTTCGAGGTAGCGGGCCACGCGGTGCGGCTCGCGCAGCTCGGCCGCGTGGGCGACGATGCGGGGGAACTCCTGCAGCGCGCCGATGAGGGCGTTCTCGGTGGGGTGCACGAGCAGTGCGGGCTCGAAATCGGCGCGCGTGACGCCGGCGTCGGCGGCGTTGCGGGCCACCGAGCGGGTGCGGGCATGGGCGTACTGCACGTAGAACACCGGATTGTCGTTGGTGCGCGAGCGCAGCTTCTCGCCGTCGAGCGAGAGCGGCGAATCGGCCGGGTAGCGCGCGAGCCAGTAGCGCAGCGCGTCGGCGCCGAGCCAGTCGAGCAGGTCGTCGAGCTCGATGATGTTGCCGGCGCGCTTGGAGAGCTTGGCGCCGTTGAGGTTCACCAGCTGCCCGATCAGCACGCTGAGACCGGTGTCGGGGTCGTCGCCCGCCGCGGCCGCGAGGGCCTTGAGGCGCCCCACGTAGCCGTGGTGGTCGGCCCCGAGCAGATAGATCTTCTCGGGGAACCCGCGGTCCTTCTTCGACAGGTAGTAGGCGGCATCCGCGGCGAAGTAGGTCACGATGCCGTTGCCCCGGGTGAGCACGCGGTCTTTGTCGTCGCCGAAGTCGGTGGTGCGCACCCACACGGCGTCGTCGGCCTCGTAGACGTGGCCCTGGGCGCGCAACCGTGCCTCGGCGTCGTCGATCGCGGTGAGGCCGGTGGCGGCATCCGGTGTGTGCAGGGTGCGCTCGGAGAAGAACACGTCGAAGTGCACGTGGAAGTTCGCCAGCGACTGCTTGATCTCGGCCAGCTGCAGCTCGTAGGCCAGGTCGCGGGCGAGCGCGATCGCCTCGGCGTCGGGCCGCTCGAGCAGGTCGGGGATCTGCTCGAGCACCCGCTGCGCGAGGGTCTGGATGTAGGGGCCGGGGTAGCCCTTCTCGGGCGTCGGCTCGCCCTTGGCCGCGGCGAGGATCGAGAGGCCGAAGACATCCATCTGGCTGCCGGCGTCGTTGATGTAGTACTCGGTGGTGACGGCGGCACCGGATGCCTTGAGCACGCGGGCGATCGAGTCGCCGAGCGCCGCCCACCGGGTGTGGCCGATGTGCAGCGGGCCGGTGGGATTGGCCGAGACGAACTCCATGTTGATGGTGTGGCCGGCGAGGGCGTCGTTGTGGCCGTAGCCGTCGCCGCTCTCGACGATCGTGCGCGCCACCTCGGCGGCCGCGGCGGCCTCGAGGGTGATGTTGATGAAGCCCGGGCCTGCGACCTCGACCGAGGCCACGCCGTCGAGAGCCCGGATGGCGGGAACGAGCTCCTCGGCGAACGCGCGCGGGTTCGTGCCGAGCCGCTTGGCCAGTCTCATGGCGATGTTCGAGGCCCAGTCGCCGTGGTCGCGGTTGCGCGGGCGCTCGAGCGCGGTGTCGCCCTCGGTGATCTCGACGCCCCCGGCGGTGGCGAGGCGGTCGGTCACGATGGCGAACAGAGCGGCGGAGAGGGCTTCGGGAGTCACGGCCAACGATCCTATCGCGCGCGGCTGAGCGCTCCGGCGGCGGGGCGCCCGAGCTCGACGCTAGTGCAGCTCGACGAGCTGGGTGAGATCGTCGGCCGGCAGCACGTCGGCGACCGCCGACACCTCGAGGTGGTCGAGCACGAGGTTGCCGCCGTGGTTGGTGAGGAACGCGGTGTCGGCGGCATCCCGCCCCGTCGCGATGCGCAGCAACGACTGGCGGGGGGCCAGGGTGGTCGCGTCGACGATGTGCCAGGCGCCTTCGACGAACGCCTCGGCGACGGCGTGGAAATCCATCGGGTAGAGACCGGGCGCATACACCGACACCAGCCGCGCCGGCACGTCGAGCGCGCGCAGCAGGGCGATGACGAGATGGGCGTAGTCGCGGCAGACGCCCTTGCGCAGCAGCAGGGTCTGCACGGCGCCGTCGGTGGGGGCGCTCGAACCGGGCACGTAGCTCAGCTCGGAGCCCACCCACGAGCTGACCGCCTCGAGCAGCTCGCGGTCGAACAGGCCCCGGAACTCCCCCAGCGCCGTGGGCATCAGGGTGTCGGACTCGCAGTAGCGGCTCGGGCGCAGGTAACGGATGAGATCGACCGGCTCGACCGGCGCCGCGGGCGCCTCGCCGTCGACCACGGCCTCGTAACGAGCCGTGAACCGGCCGGGCGGCACCTGGAACTGGTGCAGCCGCGTGCCGTGGTTGTCGGTGATGTCCTCCGGCACGATCGGTTTTCCGTCGACGCGGTAGTCGATGACCTCCCGCGTGAACGTCGCGCCCGGTGCGGCGGCGATCGAGAAGACGACGGTCGTGCCGAAATCGACGGTCGCGTCGATGTGGGCGAAGACGGAACGCTGCATGCCTTCGATCTTGTCACGGCCGCGGAGCCCGGCGTGACCGATCACCGGCCGACATCCTGCTAACCTTGGTGACGCACCCCGAGCCCCCATAGCTCAGGGGATAGAGCGTCTGCCTCCGGAGCAGAAGGCCGTAGGTTCAAATCCTACTGGGGGCACCGTGTTCATGCCGCGCCGCCGCCTCTGCGGCGCGGGTGGCTTATCCGCCGGTGTTGCGGTGCGGGGTCGTGTTCGGGTCAGACCAGGCGGACGAAGTAGTAGCTGCCCCAGAGGCCGGGGTTGTGGGTGACGTAGCGGCCCCAGTCGGGCGAGTGGATGACGCCGCCAGTGCCGTCGTAGATGCCGATGTGCGTTCCCGGCCACACGACGAGGTCGCCGGCCTGGGCGTCTTGCGGCGACACGCGCACGCCCATGGCGGCCTGGCGGCTCACCAGACGCGGCAGCTGGATGCCGAACTGACCGAAGACGTATTGCGTGAGACCGTCGCAGCCGAAGCTGTCGTTGGGGTCGGCGCCGTAGCCGTAGGGAACCACGCCCACGAACTGCTCGGCGTAGGCCACGACGGCCTCACCGCTGTACGACTGGGCCGGCGGCGCCACGACGATGCCGCCGCTCCCACCGCCGCCGGACCCAGCTCCCCCACCCGAACCGGAGCCCCCACCCCCGGAACCCGACCCGCCGCCGTCGCCGGCTGCGGCCGCTGCGGCGTCGCGGGCGGCCTGCGCTGCCGCGGCCTCCTGCTCGGCCCTCGCCTGACGCTCGATTTCGGCCTGCACGAGGCCCTCTCGGTACTGCGCCTCGGTGTTCACCGTGTCGTCTTTCAGGGCCGCGAGCTGCACCGTCAGCTCGGCCTGATGGTTCTCCTGCTCCATCAAGGCGCCCTGCACGGTCTTCTGCGCCTCGAGAGCCGACTGCAACGAGGCATCCGCGGCCGCCGCCAGCGCGGCGAGACCGGCCTGCGCCACCGCCGCCTGATCGCTGAGCGACGACGCCGTGTTCTCGTCCTGCTTCGCCTTGTCGAACACGCCCTTGCTGGTCTCGCTCAGCTTCGACATCGTGCCGAGCTGGTAGAGCAGGTCGTCGCTGCCGCCGCCCGACACCAGCAGGTGCGAGGTCAGGTCGTTGCCGGCGCTGCGGGCGAACTGGGCCGCGAGGCCCGCGGCGCGCTTGCTCGACTGGTCGGCGATCGTCGCCGCCGTGGCGGCCTGCGCGCCGAGTTCAGCGGCCTTGCGCGTGCCCTGCGCGAGTGCGTTCTGGGCGATCTGGTCGGCCTCCCAGGCCTGGTTGGCCACCGCCTGCGCGGCCTCGACCTCGGCCTGCATGCCCGCGATCAGGCCCTCGATCTCGTCGATCTGGCTCTGCTTCGCGCCCTCACTGGCCTTGGCGGCCTGCACGTCGTCCCACGACGGGTAGTCGGTGGCGGCCGCCGGCGACGTCACGAGCAGAGTGGCGGCGAGCACGCCGACGACTGCCAGCGCACCCGCGCCGAACAGCCGCTTGAGGCGATGTGCAGATGACGCGGTGACCCGCATGTACTCCCCCGAACGATCGAGCTCCGCGGCATCCGATTCACACCAGTCACACGCGCAACAGCAACAACGCTGATCACATTAGCAACTCACCGGCGTTTCTGACAGCCGAATTCGAATCGTCGGGTTTATAGTCCGCGATCCGCGGTCGGGCAATAGAGCTGCGTGCGCTCTCCCGAGCGGTCGATCTCGTGCTCGTCCATCGGCCGGCCGCACAGGGGGCAGACCCGGGCGGCGGGCGGCGTCGGCACCTCGACGTCATAGGGGCCGAGCGGCGGCGGACCGATCCAGGGCAGTAGTCGGCGATTCAACCGGTCGATGAATTTGCTCACATCGATTAGTGTACTAACTATTCGCACCCTCAGCGAGTGCTCCGACCTGGGAAGATGGACAGATGACCGACACCGTGGCCAACCCGCTCGCGCTCGAGAACCAGGTCTGCTTCGCCCTGGCGGTCGCCTCGCGCAGCGTCATCGCGCTCTACCGGCCCGTGCTCGAACCGCTCGGCCTCACGCATCCTCAGTACCTCGTGATGCTCGCCCTCTGGGAGCACGACCCCCGGTCGGTCGGTGAGCTCGGCACCGCGCTGCAACTCGAGCCGGCGACCCTGTCTCCGCTGCTCAAGCGGCTCGAGGCCGCCGGCTACGTCACCCGCACCCGCTCGGCCGGCGACGAGCGCCGCCTCGACATCGTGCTCACGGCATCCGGCCGCGCTCTGCGGTCGAAGGCGCTCGCGGTGCCCGCCGCCGTCGCCGAGCGGCTGGCCGTTCCGCTCGAGACGCTCGAGCACACGCGAGACCTGCTCACCGGGCTGATCGCCGCGGCGACACGCGCGCCGGCCTGACGCGCAGCTCAGCGGTGCGAACAGCTCGCCGGCGCACGCGGTCAGGCGGCGACGGCCACCTGCAGGACGAGCCGCGTGAGCAGGGCGTCGAGCTGGCCGACCGGCGCTCCGGCGTCTTCGGGATGCCACTGCACGCCCACCACGGGGGCATCGACGTGCTCGATCGCCTCGATCAGACCGTCGGATGCCGTGGCCGCGACCCGCAGGCCCGCGCCGAGCCGGTCGACGGCCTGGTGGTGAGCGCTCTGCGTCGACACCACGTCGCCGAGCGTGAGCGCGAGCGAACTCCCCGCGGCGACGGCCACGTCGTGGGTCGCCATCACCCGCTCGATCGGCACGGCGTCGCGGCGGTGCGCCGACGACTCGCCGAGATCCTGCAGCAGGGTGCCGCCGAGGGCCACGTTGATGATCTGGTGGCCGCGGCAGACCCCGAGCACCGGCGTGCCCCGGCGCACTGCCCGCTGCACGAGGGCGATCTGCGCCTCGTCGGCGCGCTCGGCGTGGCGCCCCTCGGCGCGGTAGCCGCGCGCCGCGCCGTAGAACTCGGGGGCGATGTCTTCGCCGCCGAGCACGAGCAGGGCGTCGGAGGATACCGTACGGCGCAGCGACGCGTCGAGGCCCTCGTCTTCAGCGGCGATGACGTCGACGATCCAGCCCGCGCGCTCCGACGCCCGCACCGCGCGCTCGACCAGCACCGACGAGTAGGCGTGGTACTCCGGGGCATGCGGCCGGGCGTGCGTCACCACGACGACGCTGAGGCGGGCCCGGGAGTTCATGGCCTTCATCCTGCCGAGGGCGGCCGACGGATGCATCCCCTCGCGTAACGCAGGGAAACATGACGCCCACCGCCACGCGCCCGCACCGCGCCCACCCCCGTCGGAGCCTGCCGACGGTCAGCCGACGGACAGCCGACGGCCTACCCGGGAGGCTCCCGGGAATCGCGGGGAGAACGCTCAGATTCATAGACGCCCGCGGCGCCGCCCTCCTAGAATCTGGGTCAATGAGACACCCGCACCGGAATCGCCGCGCGGCGAGCATCCGCCCTGTTTTCGCCACTGTCGCCACCGTCGTCGCAGCGATCGGCCTCGCCGTGCTCGCCCCCGCCCTGCCCGCCTTCGCGGGCGACCCCGTCGATCTCGGCGGGCGTTACATCGCCGACGAGTCGGGCGTGCTGGGCGGCGACCAGGCCGAGCTGCAAGACGCTCTCGACACCCTGTCGACCGAGCACGGCGTGAATCTCTTCGTCATCTACACCGACAGCTTCACCAACCCGTCCGACCGCGAGGCCTGGGCGAACGACGTCGCCGAGATCAACCAGTTCGGCACCAACGACGCGCTCCTCGCCGTCGCCACCGAAGACCGGGTCTACCAGCTGTCGGTCGCGTCGGACTCGCCGCTGACCGTCGACCAGCTGAGCGCCATCCAGACCGACGACATCGTGCCCGCGCTGCGGCAGGACGACTGGGCAGGCGCCGGCATCGCCGCGGCCGAGGGCATCGGCGACGCCCTCGGCGGAGGGTCGGGCGGCTCGGGTGACTCCAGCACGGGCGGCGGTCTCGGCGGGTTCGTCTGGGTCATCGCCATCCTGATCATCGTCGTGGTGGCGGCCCTCGTCGTCGTGCTCGTGCTGCGCCGGCGCCGGTCGATCGATCGATCGGTCAATCAGCAAGCGGCGGTGAGCGGCCCGACGCAGAAGGAGCTCGACCGCCAGGTGGGGGCGGTGCTCGTCGACCTCGACGACGCCGTCACCTCGAGCGAGGAGGAGCTCGGGTTCGCGGTCGCCCAGTTCGGCGCGGAGGCCACGAAGACCTTCTCCGACGTGCTCACCGAGGTGAAGGCGTCGCTGTCGCAGGCGTTCACGCTGAAGCAGCGCCTCGACGACGCCGAACCCGACACCGACGCCGAACGGCGCGCGTGGTCGGAGCAGATCATCGCGCTCTGCGACGCCGCCGCCGACAAGCTCGACGCCCAGACCGACGCGTTCACCGCCCTCCGCGACGTCGAACGCGACCCCACGACGGCCCTCGAGACCGCGAAGGGCGAGTTGTCGGCGCTCACCGGTTCGGGCACCGACGCGCGCGAGCGCCTCGGCCGGCTCACCGCACGCTACGACCCACCCGCGCTCGGCACGGTGAACGGCAGCGTCGAGCAGGCCGACCAGCTGCGCGCCTTCGCCGGCACGCAGCTCGACCAGGCGGCGCAGTCGATCACGTCGGGCGACAACGCCCAGGCTGCACTGCGCATCCGGGCCGCTCGCCAGGCCGTGACGCAGGCTCAGACGCTCGTCACCTCGATCGCGACGCTCGAGCGCGATCTCGAGCAGGCCGCGACCGGCCTCGACGCGGCCATCTCCGACGCGCAGCAAGACCTCGCCGAGGCCGCACGGCTCGACGCCGCCGCCGATCCGAACGCCGCCCGGCTCGACCCGCTCGCCGCGGGCCTCTCCGTCGAGGTGCGGCGGGCGCAGACGAGCGGCGCCCGCGACCCGCTCAACGCGCGCGTCGCACTCGAGAAGGCCAACGCCCCGCTCGACGCGGCCCTGGCCACCGTACGCAGCGAACAGGAGCGGGTCGCCCGCCTGACCGCCCAGCGCGACCGGGCCATCAGCACCGCGCAGAGCGAGATAGCGGCGGCCCAGAGCTACCTCCAGACCCGACGCGGAGCGGTGGGTCCGGATGCCCGCACCCGCCTCTCCGAAGCCCAGCGGCACCTCGATCAAGCACTCGCCACCGCCACCACCGACCCCGAGGGCTCGCTGCGGGAGGCGTCGAGCGCAGCGCAGCTGGCCCAGCTCGCGTCGTCGACGGCGCAGCAGGACGTCACCTGGGCCCAGTCATCGGGCAACCAGGGCATGCCCGGCATGGGCGGCGGGGGCGGCGGCGACTTCACCGGAGCCCTGCTCGGCGGCATCCTCGGCGGTCTTCTCAGCGGCGGGGGCGGCAGCCGCTCGGGCGGTTACAGCGGCGGCAGCATCTTCGGCGGCGGCGGTGGCGGCTCCCGGGGCGGCTGGGGCGGCGGCAGCCGAGGAGGCGGCGGCTTCGGCGGTGGTGGCGGTGGCGGCCGGCGCGGCGGTGGCGGCCGCTTCTGATCGACCTGCCCCGCACCTCGCACCAGAACGCGTATCAGTGCCACGATTAGCCAGAACAGAAGGAGATCAGCATGACCAGCAAGCAGTCCATCTTCGGACGCATCGCGCAGCTCGCGAAGGCGAACATCAACGCCCTCATCGATCAGGCGGAAGACCCGCAGCTGATGCTCGACCAGCTCGTTCGCGACTACACCGAGAACATCGCCGACGCCGAGAGCGCCATCGCCCAGACCATCGGCAACCTCCGTCTGCTCGAAGAAGACCACCGCGACGACGTCGCCGCGGCCGAGGACTGGGGCCGCAAGGCCCTCGCCGCGAGCAACAAGGCCGATGAATACCGCACGGCCGGCAACACCGTCGACGCCGACAAGTTCGACGCCCTGGCGAAGGTCGCGCTGACCCGCCAGCTGCAGTCCGAGAACGAGGCCAAGAGCGCCGAGCCGTCGATCGCGTCGCAGACCGAGTCGGTCGACAAGCTGAAGGCCGGCCTCGGCGCCATGAAAGAGAAGCTGAACCAGCTGAAGACCAAGCGTGACAGCCTGGTCGCCCGCGCCAAGACCGCCCAGGCGCAGAGCCAGGTGCAGGATGCGCTGAAGAACATAGACGTGCTCGACCCCACGAGCGACCTCGGCCGCTTCGAAGACAAGATCCGTCGCGAGGAGGCCCGGGTGCGCGGCCAGGAGGAGCTCAACGCGTCGAGCCTCGACGCCCAGTTCGAGAGCCTCGAAGACATCGGTGAGCTGACCGAGGTCGAGGCCCGCCTCGCCGCGCTCAAGACGTCATCCGGTTCCAAGGCCGTGACGAGCGGCGAATAGGCGCGGAGGCGCTGGTGCCCGCGACATTCGTGGTCGTGCCGCAGTGGCAGGGCTCGGGTTCGAGCCGTGCCATGCGGTTGATCGACGGGGCAGACGCCATTCGGGGCGACCTGCCCTCGTCGGCGACCCGGCTGGTGGAGGTGCCGGCGGGAGCCGGTGAGTCGCTCGAGACCGGGGTGCACCGGTTCTCGTCGCTCACCGTCGTCGCCGAGGCGGTCGATCAGGCCCTCGCCGACGTCACCGACGTGCCGATCGTGATCGGCGGTGACTGCGGGGTCGAGTTCGCCGCCATCCGGGCCGCCGTGCGGCGCTCGGCCGGGCCGGTCGCGGTGGTGTGGTTCGACGCGCACGCCGATCTCAACACGCCCGAGTCCTCTCCCTCCGGGGCGTTCCACGGCATGGTGCTGCGCACCCTGCTCGGCGGAGGTCCCGCGGAGTTCGCCGACTCGCCGGTGGTCGAGCCGGGGCTCGTGGTGCTCGCGGGCACGCGCGCGCTCGACGACGCCGAGGCCGACTACGCAGAAGAGGCCGGCATCGCGCTCATCTCGCCCGATCGCTTCGACAGCCCGGATGCCGTCGTGCTCGCGTTGCGCGACACCGGCGCGACCGAGGTCTACCTGCACGTCGACCTCGACGTGCTCGACCCGAGCGAGATCACCGGCATCGCGTTCCCCGAACCCTTCGGGGTGACGACGGCGCAGTTGACGGCCGCCATCCGGGCCGTGCGCGAGGAGTTCACCGTGGTCGGCGCGGGCATCACCGAGTTCGCGCCGTCGACGCCCGAGGCCGCGGTCGACGACCTGCCGGCCATCCTGCGCATCGTGTCGGCCCTCGTGCGATGACGCGCATCGTCACCGAGCGACGCGGGCACGTGCTGCTGATCGGGCTCGACCGGCCCGAGAAGCGCAACGCCGCCGACTTCGAGCTGCTGCAGCAGTTCGCGCTCGCCTATGGGGCGTTCGATCGCGACCCGGAGTTGCGGGTCGCCGTGGTGCACGCCGTCGGCGAGCACTTCACGGCCGGTCTCGACCTCGCCGATCTCGGGCCCCGCATCACGCCCGAGGGTCTGCGGTTCGTGCCCGACGGCGGCCTCGACCCCTGGCGCATGGAGGGCGATGGCGTGGGCAAACCGGTCGTCGTCGCCGTGCAGGGAATCTGCCTCACGCTCGGCATCGAGCTCATGCTGGCCAGCGACATCGTGGTCGCGGCGACGGATGCGCGGTTCGGCCAGGTGGAGGTCGGTCGCGGCATCCTGCCCTTCGGCGGTGCCACGCTGCGGTTTCCGCGCGTCGCGGGCTGGGGCGACGCGATGAGGTGGATGCTCACCGGCGACCTGTTCGACGCCGCCGAAGCCCGGCGGCTCGGGCTCGTGCAGGAGGTCGTCTCCCCCGCGGAGCTGCTCCCCCGCGCACTCGAGATCGCCGAGCGGGTGGCCGCTCAGGCGCCGCTCGCCGTGCAGGCCACGCTCGCGAACGCGCGGCTCGCGGTGCGCGCCGGTGACGCCGCCGCGGCCCGAGAGCTCCAGCCCGAACTCGTGCGGCTGGTCGCCACCGAGGATTCCCGCATCGGCATGCGGGCCTTCCTCTCGCGCACCGACGCGGTGTTCATCGGAGAATGAGAAGAAACGGCAGCCCGCCGGGTGGGCCGGGGGCCGCGCAGCAGCCACGAAGCGATCAGGAGTTGTCATGACCACGGAATACGACGTCATCGTCATCGGAGCCGGAGCCATCGGCGAGAACGCGGCCGACCGTGCCGTGCAGGGCGGGCTCTCGGCCGTGCTGGTCGAGGCCGAACTCGTGGGCGGTGAGTGCTCCTACTGGGCCTGCATGCCGTCGAAGGCCCTTCTCCGCGCGGGCGACGCCATCCGCGAGGCCCAGCGGGTCGGCGGGGCGGCCGAGGCGGTCACCGGCGAGATCGACGTCGCCGCGGTGTTCCGGCGGCGCAACTCGTTCACGAGCGACTGGCACGACGACGGCCAGGTGAGCTGGGTCGAGGGGGCCGGCATCGGCCTGGTGCGCGGGCACGCCGTGTTCACCGGCGTGAAGGAGGTCACGGTCACCGGGCCCGACGGCACGGTCACCGAGCTGCGCGCGCGGAACGCGGTCGTGGTGGCCACGGGCTCGGTGCCGCTGCTGCCCGACATCCCGGGTCTCGCCGACGCCACGCCGTGGACGAGCCGCGAGGCGACCAGCGCCCAGAAGGCCCCGGCCCGTCTCGTCATCATCGGCGGCGGCGTGGTCGCGGTCGAGATGGCGACCGCCTACGCGTCGTTCGGCACCGAGGTCACCCTCGTGGCCCGCACCGTGATCCTGCAGAACCAGGAGCCGTTCGCCGGCGAACTGGTGGCCGAATCGCTCAAGAACCTGGGGGTCGACCTGCGCATCGGCGGCTCCCCCACCGCTGTCTCCCGCGACGCCGACGGGGTCGTGCACACCACGCTGCCGGGCGGGGAGGTCATCGACTCCGACGAGATCCTCGTGGCGACGGGGCGCCTGCCGCGCACCGGCGACCTCGGCATCGAGACCATCGGCCTCACGCCGAACCAGTGGCTCGAGACCGACGACACCATGCTCGTGCTCGGCGACGACGGCGAGCCGCTCGCGGGCGAGTGGCTCTACGCCACCGGTGACGTCAACCACCGTGCGCTGCTCACCCACCAGGGCAAATACCAGGCCCGCGCGGCCGGCGACGTGATCGTGGCGCGCGCGAAAGGACTGCCGGTGTCGGATGCCCCGTGGGGCCGCCACGTGGCCACCGCCGACCACGAGGCCGTGCCGCAGGTGACCTTCACCGACCCGCAGGTCGGTTCGGTCGGACTCACCGCCGCCGCGGCCGAGAAGGCCGGGTACCGCACCAAGGTCGTCGACTACGAGATCGGCTCGGTCGCCGGCGCCAGCGTCTACCTCGACGGCTACGCCGGCCGCGCCCGCATGGTGGTCGACGAAGACCGCAAGGTCGTGCTCGGTGTCACCTTCGTCGGCGCCGCGGTGCAGGAGCTCGTGCACTCTGCCACGGTCGCCATCGTGGGCGAGGTGCCGCTCGACCGGCTGTGGCACGCCGTGCCCTCCTACCCGACCATCAGCGAGGTCTGGCTGCGGTTCCTCGAGACCTACGGGCGGGACGCCAGCGCGTGATGGAGCGCATCCGGGCTGTTCTCTACGCACCGCCGGTCGCGCGGGCGGGCTACCTCTACGCCACGGCGGTCGGGCTCACGCTCGGGGCGCTGTTCAGCACCGGGCGCATCCGGCGCGTCGACGGCCTGTTCGTGTGCGCCGGCATGCCGTCGTGGGCGTTCCGCCGGGGCGGCACGTGCATCGGCGGGGTCTACCTCACCGACACGAACGACGCGCCGCGGGTGCTGCGCCACGAGGCCGTGCACCGCACGCAGTGGCAGCAGTACGGCATGATGTTCCCGCTGCTCTACGCTCTGGCCGGGCAGAACCCGCTGACCAACCACTTCGAGATCGAGGCGGGCCTTCGCGACGGGAACTATCTGAAGGACTAGACCGACGCGGCGTCGTGCGGCACGTCTTTGCCGAGCCAGACGCAGATTGCATCGCCGTCGATGTCGGCGTCGCCGGTCGACATCTCGCCGACCCAGGCGCGGATGGCCCGGGCGACCGCCTGCCCGGGAGCGCAGGCGAGGCCCGTGCCCATGTCGCCGGAGCGCACGTCGCGGGCCAGCCAGGTGACCGTCACGCGCTCGGGCGTGGCCATCGGGTCGATCGCGGCAGCGGACGGCACCTCGATGAACACCTGCCCGCGAGCGTTGTCGGCGAGGGTGGCGACGATCGCGCGGATCTCGTCGAGGTTCGCCTCGGTTCCGGCGAGGAGCACACGGCCGGCAGCACGGGAGACGACGGTGGCGTCAGAAGCGATCACATACATGATGAAGTCAGTATAGGCATCCCTAACTTAGGATTGCCATACATAACTCCGGCATTCGGCAGACTCACGACTGCGGGCCACGTCGGGGCCGGAATCGGGCCGTCACCACTGCGGCGGATGCACCCGGTCCCAGTGCAGCCGGCGCTCGAGTTGCCGGCCGAGCGAGAGCAGCGTGGCCTCGCCGCCGGGGCGCCCGATCAGCTGCGCGCCCATCGGCTGACCGTCGGGGGTGCGATGCACCGGGAGCGTGATGGCCGGTAGCCCGCTCACGTTCACGAACGACGTGAACGGCGTGTACTCCACCTGCTGCGCGAAGTTGCGTTCGCCGTCGTCGCGGTCGTACCACCCGATCGGCCGCGGCGTCATCGCGAGCGTCGGCATGAGCACGGCGTCGAAACGGTCGAACTGCCGCACGATCGAGCGCTCGTAGGCCGACAGGGTCGCCAGAGCCCGCACCAGATCCGACGCCGGGAGCGCCCGCCCGCGGTGCACGAGCCAGCGCGTCAGCGGCTCGAGCAGCTGCTCGCTGTCGTCGTCGACCGGGATCTGCGACGCGCCCGCCTGCCAGATCACCCGGAAGGCGTCGGGGTAGTCGGGCGCCGGTTCGACCGCGAACTCCTCCATGCCGTGGCCGAGCGCGACGAGCGTGTCGCGGGCGACGTCGAGCGCGGCGCGCGCCTCGGGATCGAGGTGGATGTCGTAGGCCGTCTCCCAGGGCGACCCGGTGGTCACCCCGACCTGGAACCGCCCCTCGCCGCGCACCGCCGCCCCGAGGAAGAGGCCGTCGTCGAACGTCGGCGCCCGCAGGGTGTGGTGGTGCAGGATGCGGTCGCCACGACGCGCGATCATGCCGTCGAGCAGCAGGGCGGCATCCGACACCGTGCGCGCGATCGGCCCGGCGACCGGAAGGCCGGCGAGCGAGTCCTGCCCCGACCCGGCCGGCACGAGCCCCCGGCTGGGTTTCAGCCCCACCAGCCCGCACACGGCCGCCGGGATGCGGATGGAGCCGCCGCCGTCGGAGCCGGGCGCGAACGGCAGCAGTCCCGCCGCCACGGCCACGGCCGCGCCGCCGCTCGACCCGCCGGCGCCCAGGCTCGTGTCGTAGGGGTCGCGGGCGGGCGGCGCCACCAGGTTCTCGGTGTAGCTCGGCAGCCCGAACTCGGGGGTCGCGGTCTTGCCGAGGCTCACGGCGCCCGCGCTGTCGAGCTGCAGCGGCAGCTCGTCGCTCTCGTCGGGCACGAAATCGGCGAACACGCGCGACCCGAAGGTCGTGCGCACACCGGCGCGGCGCACGAGGTCTTTGTCGGCGTAGGCGAGGCCCCAGAGCGGTGCGGTGCGCGGAACGGATGCCTCGACCTCCCGTGCCCGGGCGCGGGCCTCGGACGCCGTCACCGTGTGGAAGGCGCCCAGCCCGCCGTCGAGCCTGTCGATGCGCTCGAGGTAGTGGTCGACCACCTCGAGCACGCCGAGCTCTCCTCGCTGGAGGAACCGGTACTGCTCGAGCGCGGTGAGGTCGTGGATCTCGGTCACACGAGCGACGATACCGCGCGGGGCGGCGCGCACGGCGGCCGTCGGCCGCTCCAGTAGCATTCGCATGATCCCGACCGAAGGAGCACCCGTGGGCTATCTCTATCTCTCCGTGGCGATCGTCGCCGAGGTCGTCGCGACCACGTTCCTGCGCGTGGCCTCCGGCGAGAGCGCCAAGTGGTGGGACTACCTGATCGTCGCCGCCGGCTACCTGCTGGCGTTCACGATGCTGAGCCTGACGCTCGGCGCCGGGGTGCCCCTCGGCATCGCCTACGCCGTGTGGGCGGGCGCCGGAGTCGTGCTCGTGGCGATCGTGAGCTGGCTGGTGTTCGGCGAGCTGCTCACCTGGCAGCAGCTGGTCGGCATCGGCCTCGTGGTGGGCGGCGTGCTGCTGCTCGAGCTGGGCGGAGACCACGCTCCCAAGGCCACCTGATTCCGGGCGACCCGAGGCAGGGCTACTCCCCGTGGGGCGACCCGACCGGGGCCGGGGCTACTTGAGCGACTTCTGCAGCAGCACCGTGCCGAGCCAGTGGCCGAACTTGAACCCCACGCGCCCCAGCCGGCCCACCTCTTTGAACCCGAAGCTCTCGTGCAGCCTGATCGACGCCTCGGCGCCCCGGTCGGCGATCACGGCCAGGATCTCCTTGATGCCCGCCGCCTTCGACCGGTCGATCAGCTCGGCCAGCAGCGCACGCCCGAGCCCCTTGCCGGTGGCCGCGGGCCCGAGGTAGATCGAGTTCTCGACCGTGCGCCGGTAGGCGGCCTTCTGCTTCCAGGCCGACACGTAGGCGAAGCCGAGCAGGGTGCCGGTCGGCGACACGGCCACGAGGAACGGGTAGTTCTGCTTGCGCGTCCAGGCGAACTTGTGCCGCCACTCCTTGAGGGTCATCGCGTCTTCGTCGAAGGTGACCACCGTGTTGGCGACGTAGTGGTTGTAGATCTCGCGGATGTAGGGCAGGTCGGTCTCGACCGCATCGCGGATGGAGTACTCGAACGGCACCTCGAGCGGTGGCTTCTCGCCCGTGACGGGGCGGAGCTCGCGGGGCAGCCGGCGGCGCGGTTGATACTCCTCTTCCAACATGCTGTCAGCCTAGCCAGGGATGCGGCCGCACGACGGTCACGAGACGGTCCAGTCCACGGGCTCCGCGCCCTGCGCGACGAGCAGGTCGTTGGCCCGGCTGAAGGGCTTCGAGCCGAAGAAGCCGCGGCTGGCCGAGAGGGGGCTCGGATGCGGCGAGCTCACGTGCGGCACGGCACCGAGCAGCGGCACGAGCCCGGCGGCATCCCGGCCCCACAGCACGGCCACGAGCGGGCCGCCTCGGGCCACGAGCACCCGGATCGCGTGCTCGGTCACCTCTTCCCAGCCCTTGCCGCGATGAGACGCGGGAGCGCCGGGCTGCACGGTCAGCACGCGGTTCAGCAGCATCACGCCGTTGGCGCTCCACGACGACAGGTCGCCGTGCTCGGCGGGCGCGATGCCGAGGTCGTCGTTCAGCTCCCGGTAGATGTTCGAGAGGCTTCGCGGCAGGGGCCGCACGTGCCGCTCCACCGCGAACGAGAGCCCGATCGGGTGCCCGGGTGTCGGATAGGGGTCTTGCCCCACGATGAGCACGCGCACGTTCTCGAGCGGTGTGCCGAAGGCGCGCAGCACGTTCGGGCCGGCCGGCAGATAGCCCCGCCCGGCGGCGTTCTCGGCGCGCAGGAAGTCGCCGAGCCCGGCGATCCGGTCGCCGACCGGGGCGAGCGCCGTCGCCCAACCCGGGTCGATCGACCCGTTCTCGGCCAGCGCGGCGAGCGAGAGGCCCGGCATCCTCAGCTCGCGTCGGCGCCCGCGGTCGAGACGCGCACGCTGCCGGAGTCGGGGGTGACCTTCCAGACGCTGCCGCGGCCGGCCACGCGCAGCGGGCCCTCCCCCACGATCAGCGCCGTGTGCTCGTCGATGGCGACGCCGCCGTCGACCGCACCGGCCTCCACCGCGGCGATCAGGCGGCTGACCGAGCCCCACTGCGCGGCGTGCACGTCGACCGACAGGTCGATCAGGCCGATGCCCTCGGCGACGGTGAGCTGCTCGAGGTCTTCCGAGGCGTCTTCGGAGCCGATCTCGACGGTGTCGATCTTCCAGCCGCCCACGATGGCCCGTTCGGCCGCGATGGCGGCGCCGGCCGAGAAACCGAGGTAGGGAACTCCGGATGCCACCAGGCGCCGGATCTCGCCGAAGCACGGCTCGAGCGACGTGCGGTACGCCGGGGTGAGACCGCCCCAGACCACGATGCCGTCGACGTCGGCGAAGACCGCCGGGTCGATCGGCGCGTTCTCGGGCGACAGCACGCCCACCGGCTCGAGCTTGGCGAACTGCTCGTAGGCCGTGACGAGCTCGGCGAACTTCTCGGGCGCATCGCCGTCGCGCACCAGCACGATGGCCAGGTGGGCGCCCTCGAGCTTTCCGGCGGCCTCGGCGTGCGCCGACACCTCCTCGAAGAACGGGCGGTAGACGGCGCCGTCGTCGTCGAACGGCCAGCCGCCGCCCACCAGGTGGATGCTCACGACGCGTCGATCGATTCCGCGCTGACCGGGGGGTGCGCCGACCACGGGAAGACGATCCAGCGGTCGGTGGTCTTCCAGTGGAAGTCGGGCGCGATCACCGAGCGCGGCTTGATGAACAGGGTGGCCGACTTCACGGTGATGTCGACCTTCTCGAGCAGCTCCACCACGAGGGCGAGGGTGCGGCCCGAGTCGGCCACGTCGTCGACGAGCAGCACGTTCTTGCCGATCAGCGGCTCGTTGTCGAGCAGCGGGGGCAGGATGATGGGCTCGGGCAGGGTCTCCTCGATGTCGGAGTAGAACTCGACGTTGAGGCTGCCGCAGCTCTTCACGCCGAGCGCGTAGGCGAGCGCTCCGCCCGGGATGAGGCCGCCGCGTGCGATGGCGATCACGAAATCGGGCACGAAACCGCTCTCGACGATGTCGCGGGCCAGCGAGCGCGACGCGTCGCCGAACTCGAGCCAGCCGAGCACCTCCCGTTCCGGTGCGGCGGTGGGCTCAGGGTCTACGCTCAAACTCATGGGGGCCACGCTACCGGAATCTGCACGGTCGACGAGGGTCGCGATCGGGGTGACGGCGTCGCTGATCGGCTTCCTGTTCCTGGTCGAGATCACGAGCGGCATCATCCAGGGCTACTACGTTCCGCTCATCCCCGACCTGGTGAAGCATCTCGGCATCCGCGACGCCGACTTCAACTGGTTCGAAGCCGCACAACTGCTGCTCTCGGCGCTCGTGGTGCCGGTGCTCGCGAAGCTCGGCGACATGGTCGGACACAAGCGGATGCTGCTGATCTCGACGGTCGTGACCGCTCTGGCGAGCTGGTGGCTCGTGGCCGCGGGCGACTTCACGAGCTTTCTCATCGCCTGGGCCCTGCAAGGCTTCTACGTGGTCTGGCTGCCGCTCGAGGTCGCCCTCATCTTCGATCGCGGCCGGCGCACCGGGCGCGCGGCATCGCAGACCCGGCGTGCCGCGGGGCTGCTGGTGGTGGCGCTCGAGACCGGGGCGATCATCGGCGCGCTGGCCGGCGGCCTGGTGTTCACCGCCCTCGGCGAGAACGTGCCGCTCACCATGGTGCTGCCGGCCATCGCCGTGACGCTCGTGTTCTTCGCCATCCTGTTCGGGGTGCCGGAATCGCAGCCGACGCCCGGCCGGTCGCTCGACGTCGCCGGATTCTCGATCCTCACCCTCGGCCTGCTGCTCATCACGAGCGGTCTCACCTTCCTGCGCATCAACGGGGCGGACACCTGGTGGGTGTGGGCGCTGATCGCCGCCGGAGTGCTGGTGTTCATCCCGTTCGGCCGCTACGAGCTGCGTCAGCGCGACCCCGCGATCGACCTGCGCGTTCTGCGGCAGCCGGCGATGTGGCCGGTTCAGCTGACGGCCGGCCTCGTGGGCATCAGCCTGCTCGGAGCGCAGGCCCCTCTCAGCACCTTCGCCGGCACCGATCCGGTCAACGGCTACGGGCTCGGGCTCGGCGCCACGAGCCGCTCGCTGCTGATCGGCGTCTACCTGATCTCGATGATCGTCGGCGCCCTGCTCTTCCCGCTGCTGTCGAAGGCGACCAGCCCGCGGGTGGCGCTCATCGGGGCCACCTTCCTCGTGGCGATCGGCTACGCGCTGTTCCTGCCGTTCCACCAGGAGACCTGGCAGGTCTTCGTCAACATGTTCATCGCCGGGCTCGGCTCGGGTGCGCTCGTCGGGGCGCTGCCGGCCGCGGCGGCCGCCGCCGCTCCCCCGGGTCAGACCGGCATCGCCGCGGGGCTGACCAACACCACGAAGACGATCGGCGGATCATTCGCATCCGCGATCTTCGCCGTGGTGCTGTTCCAGGGTGCGTCGACGGCCGTCACGGCCACGGCGTCGAGCCTGTCGGGTTACCTGATCGTGTGGTCGATCTGCTCGGCCGGCGCCCTGGTGGCCGCGGTGCTGCTGTTCTTCGTGCCCAAACTCGCCTTCGCCGACGCGACCGTGCCGCTCGACGACCCGCGGCCGGGCGCTATTCCGCGGTCGGCTTCTTGACCTCGAGCGGGCCCCGCGCCACCTTGTAGGCGGCCGACTGCGCGACCGGCTTGATCACCACGAGGTCGAGGCTCACGTGCGGCGGCAGTTCGAGGGTCGACACGATCGTGGCGGCCACGTCGTCGGCGCTCAGCGGGTCGGGCACGTTCGCGTAGACCGCGTCGGCGCGCGACTGGTCGCCGCGGAACCGGTTGAGCGAGAACTCCTCGGTCTTCACCATGCCCGGCGCGATCTCGAGCACGCGGATCGGCTCACCGCTCAGCTCGAGACGCAGCACGTCGATCATGGCGTGCACCGCGAACTTCGACGCGTTGTAGCCCCCACCGCCCTCGTAGGCGATGTGGCCGGCGATCGACGACACGGTCATGATGTCGGCGACGCCCCCCGGCTCCACCGATTCCCGCAGCAGCGGCAACAGGGCGCTCGTGACTCGCTGCACGGCGATCACGTTGATCTCGTACATCCAGCGCCAGTCGTCGGGGTCTCCGGCCTCGACGGGGTCGAGACCCATGGCTCCGCCGGCGTTGTTCACGAGGGTGCTGACGCCCCCGGTCGCCCGCAGGTGGTCGCGGAGGGCGTCGATGTCGGCCTGCACCGTGAGGTCGGCCACGAACACCTCGGCTCCGGTCTCGGCGGAGAGCTCGCGCAGGCGGTCCTCGCGGCGGGCGACCCCGACCACGTTCCAGCCGTGCGCGCGGAGCAGCCGCACCGTGGCCGCGCCGATTCCCGAACTCGCTCCTGTGACCACTGCTCGCTTCATCAGCATCCTTCTGCCGGCCGGGACCACCCCGGTCCCTTCCGCACCTTCAAAGGTAGTGTGGAATCGTGTCTGCTCCGGTCGCTCCCGCTGCGGTGCCCGGTCAGACGAAGCGGGTGCCCCTGTGGGACAACGCGCGCTTCATCGCCATCACCCTCGTGGTGATCGGGCACGCCATCCTCAAGCTCATCGCCGAGTCCGACACCGCCTACGGTGTCTACCTCTTCGTCTACGCCTTTCACGTGCCGGTGTTCGTGGCGGTCGCCGGCTACTTCGCCAAAGCGAACCCGCCCGGCGTGAAGCAGTTGAAGCGCATCGTCACCGACCTCGTGCTGCCCTACCTGATCTTCGAGACCATCTGGTCGGTCATCCACTCCCTCCGGGCCGGCAGCCCGTCGATCGACCTCGTCACGCCGTCGTGGACGCTGTGGTTCCTGCTCGCCCTGATCGTGTGGCGCGTCGTTCTGCCCTACCTCGCGCTGCTGCGATTCCCGTTCCTCATCTCGGTCGTGGTGTCGGTGGCGGCCGGCTACCTGCCCGGCGTCGGCGGCGCGTTCGCCCTGGACCGCACCCTGGCGCTGCTGCCGTTCTTCGTGCTCGGCTGGAAGATCCGGCAGTTGCCGGTGACCGCCATCTGGATCCGCGCGTCGCAACGGCGCATCCTGATCGTGCGTGCGGGAGCGGTCGCCGTGTTCGCGGCGCTGGCCGTGGTGATCGCGGTGAACGTGCCGCTCTGGCGCGACCTCAAGATCAGGCGCGTCTTCCTGTTCGAGCAGGCCTATCCCGAGTTCGGCTACGACCAGTGGTGGGCGGGGGCCCTGCGGCTCGGCGCCATCGCGCTCGCCGTGGTGCTCATCCTGGCCTTCCTCACGCTGATGCCCCGGCGCTCCACCTGGTTCTCGCCGCTCGGCCAGGCCACCATGTACGTCTATCTGCTGCACAGCTTCGTGCTCTACCCGATCCGGGAGTCGGGCGTGCTCAGCGGGCCGCAGAACGACCTGCTGCTCGTCGGCATGATCGCGTTCAGCATCCTGATCGCCGTGGCGCTCTCGACGAAGGTCGTGCAGCGCGTCTTCCGGCCGCTCGTCGCGCCCCGCGCGAAGTGGCTCTTCGCCCCCTCCGCCCGCGGCGCATAACGTTACGCCGCGTGTCCGGGGCGATTGACCCCTCCCGGGGCCGCGCCTACTGTTCGAAGAGCCCAAATCCCCTGACTTTGAGGAAGAAGTCCATGAGCGACAACGCTGCGAACTGGAAGTTCGAGACGAAACAGATCCACACGGGCGCCCAGCCCGACCCGGTGACCAACGCGCGTGCGACGCCGATCTACCAGACCACCTCCTACGTGTTCAACAGCGCCGAGCACGCGAAGAACCTGTTCGCCCTCGCGGAGTTCGGCAACATCTACACCCGCATCCAGAACCCCACCCAGAACGTGGTCGAAGAGCGCGTCGCCGCCCTCGAAGGCGGAACAGCAGCGCTGCTGGTCGCCTCGGGCCAGGCCGCCGAGACCTTCGCCGTGCTCAACATCGCCCAGGCGGGCGACCACATCGTGTCGTCGTCGTCGATCTACGGCGGCACCTACAACCTCTTCAAGTACACGCTCGCGAAGCTCGGCATCGAGACCACCTTCGTCGAGAACCAGGACGACGCCGACGAATGGCGCCGCGCCGTGCGGCCCAACACGAAGCTGTTCTTCGCCGAGACCATCGGCAACCCGAAGATCAACATCCTCGACATCGAGCTGGTGGCGGATGTCGCGCACGAGAACGGCGTGCCGCTGATCGTCGACAACACCATCGCCACGCCCTATCTCATCCGCCCGTTCGAGCACGGCGCCGACATCGTCGTGCACTCGGCCACGAAGTTCCTCGGCGGCCACGGCACGGTCATCGGCGGCATCATCGTCGACGGCGGAAAGTTCGAGTGGTCGAAGAACGTCGAGAAGTTCCCCGGCCTGACCGAGCCCGACCCGTCGTACCACGGGGCCAGCTACACCGGCGTGCTCGGCGACGGCATCGCCTACATCATCAAGGCCCGCGTGCAGCTGCTGCGCGACCTCGGCTCCTCCATCGCTCCGGCCAGCGCCTGGCAGCTCATCCAGGGCATCGAGACGCTCTCGCTGCGGGTGGAGCGCCACGTGCAGAACGCGCAGGAGATCGCGGAGTGGCTCGACAACCACGCCGACATCGCCACCGTCTACTACGCCGGACTGCCGTCGAGCCCCTGGTATGCCGCAGCCAACAAGTACGCCCCGAAGGGCGTCGGCGCCGTGCTCTCGTTCGAACTCAAGGGCGGCGTGGATGCCGGCCGCACCTTCGTCGAGAGCCTGTCGCTGTTCAGCCACCTGGCCAACATCGGCGACGTGCGCTCGCTCGTCATCCACCCGGCCTCGACGACGCACTCGCAGCTCACCCCCGAGCAGCAGCTCACCACCGGTGTCACCCCCGGCCTGGTGCGCCTCTCGGTGGGCCTCGAGAACATCGACGACCTCAAGGCCGACCTCGAGCAGGGTCTCGCCGCGGCCCGCGCGACCGTCAAGGCGAACGCGGTTTAGCCAGACAGTCGAGGGGCCCGGCACGTAACAATGACGTGCCGGGCCTCTCGCTCGTCCAGAATCAAGAGACCGGGAGCGAACGCAAGAGGCCGCTCCTGGACGACCCAGGGTGAGCGCGCGGCCGCGAGAGCGACCGCACGGGAACATGTCGCCCGGCGCCGCAGGGGCGGCGGCGCCGGCTGCTGGGCCGCCGCGCAGCAGCAGCCCAGCAGGAAGATACACATGGACTGGCAGACTAACGAAGACACGGTTCCTAGCGGGTTCATCACCGAGGCGCAGATTCGATCGGTGCTCGGCAAGCCGCCGGCATCCGGGGCGTGGCGGGTGGGCGATCCGGTGGGGCGGCGCCGGTTCGAGGCGATCGGCGACTTCGTGTTCGAGCACGGCGACGTGGTGCCGCACGTGCACATCGCCTACGAGACCTACGGCACGCTCTCGCCCGAGCGCGACAACGCCATCCTGGTGCTGCACGCCCTCACCGGCGACAGCAACCTCAACCACCCCGCCGGCCCCGGCCAGCCAACCGACGGCTGGTGGCCCGGCCTCGTGGGCCCGGGTCTGCCGATCGACACCGATCGCTGGTTCGTCGTGGCCCCCAACATGCTGGGCGGCTGCCAGGGCACCACCGGTCCGTCGTCGATGGCTCCCGACGGCGTCGAGTGGGGCGCCCGCTTCCCCTACACGAGCATCGCCGACCAGGTGCGCGCCCAGCAGGTGCTCGCCGAGCGACTCGGCATCGACCGGTGGTTCGCCGTGGTCGGCGGATCGATGGGCGGCATGCAGGCCCTCGAGTGGGGCGTGCGCTTTCCCGACCAGCTCGAACGCCTCGCCGTGATCGCCGCGCCCGCCACGAGCTCGGCCGATCAGATCGCGTTGAACTCGGTGCAGATCCAGGCCATCCGGGCCGATCCGCTGTTCCACGGCGGCGACTACTACGACGCGGCCGACGGCGAGGGCCCGCACCAGGGTCTCGCCCTGGCCCGGCGGATGGCGCTGCTGAACTACCGAAGTCCTACCGAACTCAACGACCGCTTCAAGCGCAGCTGGCAGAGCGGCATCAGCCCGCTCGGCGGTGGCGGCAAGTTCGCCGTGGAGTCGTATCTCGACTTCCACGGCAACAAGTTCACCCGGCGATTCGACGCGAACACCTACATCACGCTCGTCGAGGCGATGAACTCGCACGACATCGGGCGTGGGCGCGCGGGAGTGGTGCCGGCCCTGCAGTCGGTCACCGCCACCACGCTCGTCATCGGCATCGACAGCGACCGGTTGTTCCCCGTGGCCGACCAGGAGTTGATCGCCCGGCACCTGCCGAACACGCTCGACGGCGACCGGCCCGTCGTGATCGAGTCGAACTTCGGCCACGACGGATTCCTGATCGAGTTCGACGCCGTCGGCGCTCAGATCTCTCGGCTGCTCGCCAGCTGAGCGGCGACCCGAGCGCCTGGCCGGGCGGGGCCGGCTGAGGCAGGGCCGCAAAAAAAATGCGGCCGGGGAACCGCCTTGCCAACGGTTCCCCGGCCAATTCCCCCCAGGTCTTGGTCTTCACTTTAGCGACACCTGTCGACTTGCACGCTCCCCAATTCAGGGGTCACGCGGCTGTATCATGCAGATGTGCCGGGAGTCGCGGGAGTCTGATGCCGAGAACCGAGCGCGAGCGCCGCAAACTGCTGACCCGATCGGCCCGCAACTTCGGGCTGCTCTTCACCGCGTCGGCCATGACCTGCGTCGTTCTGCCCCATCTCGGGCAGCTCGGCTCGTTCGCGCCGAGTCTCGCGCTGATGGCGCTGACAGGGGTCGCGTTCTACTTCGTCGGCGAATCGCGGTCGCTCGTCATCCCGGGCCTCACCTACCTGCTGGG
This sequence comes from Herbiconiux daphne, assembly GCF_024979295.1. Lineage (GTDB taxonomy): Bacteria > Actinomycetota > Actinomycetes > Actinomycetales > Microbacteriaceae > Herbiconiux > Herbiconiux daphnes. Next base: position 207,512 of record NZ_JANLCJ010000003.1, read on the forward strand.
GCTCGCCACGCTGGCCACCTTCCTGCTGCCCGGCGCCGCTGTGACCGACTCCGCGATGGCGAGCGCAGTCACGTTCTTCGCCTCGACGGCGATCCCCTCGCTGATCGGCACGATCGCGGCATCCTCTCGCCTGCTCTGGCTGGTGCTGCCCGGCTACGTGCCCGTGCTCGTGCTGACCACGCTCGCCACCTGGCCCTCCGACCGTGTCGCCTACGTGCTCGTGGCCCTCGCCGTGGGGTGGGTGTCGCTGTTCGTCGCCGCCGCCTGGCTCTCCGCCAGCCTGCGGCGCGCCTTCGGCGGCATGGCGCGGCTCGGCCGGGCCCACGCCGTCGAGCGCCAGGCCAGCGAGACCGAGGCCCAGCGCCGGCACGGTGCGCGCCTGCTGCACGACACGGTGCTGGCCACGCTCACCCTGCTCGCGCACTCGGGCGTCGGGGTCGATCCCGACGCGCTGCGCAACCAGGCGAGCGAAGACGCCAGGCTACTGCGTCAACTGCGGCTCGGCGGCACCCCGATGCCGCGGTCGTCGGGCGGCTACACGCTCGAGCCGGTCGAGACGAGCGACCTCGGCCACACCCTCGAGTCGGTCAAGCAGCGCTTCGGGCGCATGGGACTGCAGGTGGCGTGGCACGGATCGGGCCAGATCCTGCTGCCGAGCCACGTTCTCGACGCCTTTCTGCTGTCGCTGTCGGAGTGCCTCGAGAATGTGCGCCGGCACGCCGAGGTCGGCTCGGCCGACGTCACGATCACCGAAGACGACAGCACGGTGCGCGCGATGGTCACCGACTCCGGCGTGGGCTTCGATCTGGAGGCCGTGGATGTCGGCCGCCTGGGCCTCGCCGAATCGGTGATCGCGCGCATCCGCGACGTCGGCGGCAAGGTGCGACTGTTCTCGTCCCCGGGCTCGGGGACGACCGTCGTGCTCGAGGTGCCGAAATGAGCGGAACGGGCCCCCTGCGCGGGCGCACGCGCACGCCGTCCGACAGCGCCCTGACCGAGCTCGTGCGGGCCCGCCGCATGGGCCCGCGGGCCGTCGACGCCGTGCGGCAGGGCATCGAGCTCAACTCGCGCCTCGGCATCGGCTACCTCGGCGTCGGGGCCGTCATGGTGGGCATCCTGCTCATCATCCGCGGCGTCGCGTCGTTCTGGCTGGCCTGGCCCTACAACGACTGGCGGGCACTGACCCTCATCGGCTGGGTCGTGGTGGCGGCCCTGTTCGCCTTCGCGGCCCTCTACGCCCGCAGCCGGCGGCGCCGGGGCAGCCTGCCGGGGTGGGCGTTCGTCGTGGTGGTGACCGGAGACGGCATCGCCCTCGGGCTCGACTACGCCGCCCTGCTGCTGAGCGGCAACGAAGCCAACTACCTCACGGTCGGCATCGGCGTGGGGGCGACCCTGCTCGCCTGCGTCACGTTCCGCCCGATGGCGAACATGGTGCTCTCGGTCAGCGTGCTGGCCGGCATCTCGCTCCTGGGGCTCGGCTGGCTCTCGCTCACCATGCCGGCGAGTGCCTCGGTCGGCGTGGCCCAGCTCGTGCTCACCGTCGTGCCGGCCGTCGCCGGCATCGTGATGGTGCGGTCGTTCGGCCAGCTCGTGCAGCGCGAACTCGACCGCACCGTGATCGAGAGCACCATCGACGCCCCGCGCTACGGACTCGGCATCCTGGCCTCCACCGAACTCGCCCGGCTCGACCTCGCCGCCGAGGAACTGCTGCAGGATGTCGCCACCGGGCGCGCGGCACTGCCCCTCGATCGCGATCTCTCGTCGACCGCCTCGATGCTCGCCACCGATCTGCGGCGGATGCTCGTGGCCGGCCGGCGGGAGACCTGGCTGCACCACGCGATCTCCGAGTCGGAGTACCTCGCCCCCGTGGTGACGCTGAGCGACCCCGACGGGCTCGCGGGCTATCTCGAACCGGCCCAGCGCGACGGGCTGCTCTCGGCCATCTGGCTGATCGTCGACGAATCCGGTCGCTGGACCCCCACGATCGAGCTCGTGGTGGGCGGCCCCGACGCCAAGACCAGAACGACGCCGGCCGATATGATGGTGCTTCCGATAACCCTGTCGGTCGGCGGCATCCCGCGGCGCCGAATCGACCCGGCTGTCTGGTCGGCATTGTCCCGAGTCGGCCTGTACTCCGTCGACGCCCGCACGGGTCGGCTTAGAGTCAGAGTCGATGCCCACGTTGTCGTTCCGGATGCCGCACGGTGATCCGGACGAAAGGAGTCCCCAGGTGACGATCACCCGCGATCCCATCCGCCTTGCCATCGTCGACGACCATCGCATGCTCCTCGGCGCCCTCACCGAGTGGATCCGCGGAGCGGCCGACGACATCACCATGGTGGCGGCCGTCACGACCTGGCCCGAGTTGCTGACGCATCCGGAGTTCCCGGTCGACGTCGTGCTGCTCGACCTCGACCTCAAAGACAACCTGCCGGTGTCGCTGAAGCTGCGGGCCCTCAAGTCGGCCGGGGTGAAGACGGTGCTGATGAGCACCTACTCCGAGCCGGTCGTGGTGCGCGAGGCCATCGCCGCCGGCGCTCTGGGCTACCTGGTGAAGAGCGAGGAGGCCGACATGATCGTCGAGGCGATCCGCGCGGCATCCGCCGGTGACAGCTTCATCTCGACCGAGCTCGACCTCGCCCTGGCGGCCGACGACCTCGACGCCTCGCCCCGCCTGAGCGCGCAGGAGCGGCGGGTGATGGCGCTCTACGGCGGCGGTGAGCCGGTGAAGCAGGTCGCGAAGGCCCTCGACATCTCCGAGGAGACCGCGAAGAGCTACCTCAAGCGCATCCGCGAGAAGTACCGCCTGGTCGGCATCGACGTGGGCACGAAGGTGGCCCTGCGCAAGCGGGCCATTCAAGACGGCCTGCTGCCGCGCGACGAATACCTCGGCAACCAGTCGGCCGACGACTTCGAAGACGACGTGCTGCCGAGCTGAGGCGGCGGCGGTCTGGCAGGGGCGGTCAGGCCTCGTCGCGCCGCTCGAGGGCCGCTTCGAGGCGCTCGACCTTGCCGGTGAGCTCGCCGGTGTGACCGGGCCGGATGTCGGCCTTCAGCACGAGCGAGACGCGCGGCCCGAACGCCTGCACGGCCAGGGTGGCGCGTTTCACGACGTCGAACACCTCGTCCCACTCGCCCTCGATCGTGGTGAACATCGAATCGGTGGAGTTCGGCAGACCGGAGTCGCGCACCACGGCCACAGCGGCCGCCACGGCATCGTGCACGCTAGCGTCGGGTGACGGCCCCCCGGAAGGTGCCACGGAAAAGGCCACGAGCATCGTCTTCAACCTCTCTCGGAGTGGTCTTCCTACTCTGCCACAGCATCGCGACGGCCATCACGAGCAGCGAGACGGTCAGCAGGTTGCGCACGGTGAGAACGGTGAGCATGACGGGGTCGAGCCCGATCACCCAGTCGTAGGCGATGGGGTAGATCACCTGGGTCAGCGCGCCCATCACGAACGCGGTGAGCGCCGGCACGAAGAACCTCCGGCCCTGGGTGACGATGCCCAGGATGACGGGTGCCGACAGCCACACCATGAACTGCGGCGAGCCGACCTTGTTGAACACGATCAGCGCGGTGACGAGCGCGAGCGCGAGCGGCGGCAGCACGACGGTCGACGACGCGCCCGAACGCACCACCAGGAACGCGAGCACCAGGATGGCGGCGACCGCCACCACGAGCAACGGGGTCATCAGCTTCGCCGCGAGGGCGCTGCCCGGGCCGGTGACCTCGAACGTGATGATCTGCTGATCGAAGAACACCTGGGAGTGGTCGCCGGCGAAGGCCAGCCACATCCACAGCGTCGACGCCGGCGACTCGACCTGCATGCCCCGGCCGTTCTGCTCGCTGATGAAGCTGAAGACGTTCATGCCCGAACCGAACGCCATGGCACCCGCAGCGACACCCACGAGGGTGATGAGCGCGGCCACGGCCACCCGCAGCCGCTGGCGCATCGCGATGACGGCCGCCGCGATGAGTGCGGCCGGCCAGACCTTGACCCAGGTGGCGAGGGCGAGCAGCACCCCGGCGACCGCCGGGCGGGTGCTCAGCACGAGCAGTCCGGCGATCACGAGGTCGACGGTGAAGATGTCGATGCGGCCGATCGACACCGGCCCGAGCAGCAGCAAGAAGGCCAGCCACCACCACGCCGCCACGATGCGACGGTCGTTTCCGGCGCCACGACGGCGCACCACCAGATAGGCGAAGACCGCGGCATCCGCGATCGCGACCATCACGACCCAGCCGATGCCGTAGAGCCCCGGGCCCAGCACCATCGCGGCCAGCATGGGCAGGAAGGCGAGGATGGGGTAGACCCACGGCCCGTCGATGCCGAGCCGGAAGCCGTCGAGCGACTGCTGCACCCACGGCAGGTAGACGTTGGTGACGTCGCCGAACGGATCGTTGGCCTGCGTGAGGCCGAGATAGCCCAGCCACAGGTGGGTGGCGAGGAACGCGCCCCAGAGAACGACTGGATGAGCCGCGAGTCGTCGGAGGCGTATCAGCACGGATGCATCCTAATCCGGGCTGGCTGAATGCCCGGTGACCATCGGCACAGGTGTCGTTCCGGCGGCTCCCAGCCACCGACCACCTTCACTTGCTTGACTGGGGCGATCCCACGAACCGGAAGCCGCTGAGTGAACAACACCGTCAAGTACACCGTCGCCGTCATGGCGAGCGTCGTCGCCGTCGGCGCCGTCGCGGTGGTGGCGGTGCCGATCGTGAGTCAGGGTGTCTCGCTCGATCCCGGCGCCACGATGCAGCAGGTCATGCCGACGGTGTTCGACTCCCCCGACGGCACCCTCACGGGCTCGCAGACCACCACGTCGTGGCACCTCGACCCCGAGTCGACGGTGGGCTACCGCGTGGCGTCGACCGACGGCGACGTGGTGAGCGGCCACACGAACGACCTCTCGGGCGTCGTGATGATGTCGGGCTCCCGGCTCACCGACGCGGAGTTCATGGTCGACCTGTCGACGCTCGTGAGCGACGACGGCACCCGCGACGCCGTGTTGCGCACGATCGTGTTCGCGACCGGCGGCAACACCATGGCGTCGTTCGTGCTGACCGAGCCGGTCGAGGTCGCCGAGGGACAGTCGGAGGGCGAGATCGTGGGTGACCTCACCATCCGCGGCGTCACCAACGAGGTGCGGGCCGAGGTGCAGCTCGACTTCGACGGCGACAGCGGCGCGATGACCGGCAGCATCCCCGTCGATCTGGCGGCCTACGGCATCCAGGTGCCCGACTTCGGCGTGATCGAGCTCGACGACACCGGGTACATCGACGTCGACCTGGTCGCGTCGGCCGACTGACGGGGCCGGGGCTCGAGCTCAGGCTCAGACTCAGTCGGTTTGATCGGCTTGGTCGGCTCTGTCTGCTTCGTCGGCTCTGTCTGCTTGGTCGGCTCAGTCGGCGGAGCCGCTCGCCAGGCGGGCGATGATGCGCGGCACGGCCGCGGCGATGTCGAGCGCGGCGATGGGGCCGCGGTTGGAGGCCCGGTCGGCGGCCCAGGCGTGCACGTAGGCGCCGGTGGCAGCGAGGGCCACCAGGCGCGCCGGGTCGCCGGCCTCGTCGGCGTGGGTGGCCACGACGGCGCCGACCACGCCGCCCAGCACGTCGCCCGAGCCCGCGGTCGCCGCCCAGCTCGACGGCGCCTCGATGCGGGCCGCCGTGCGCACGCCGTCGCGGAGCGGGGAGCACACGTGCGTGACGCGCCCTTTCAGCAGCACGACGCATCCGGTGCTGTCGGCGGCGGTCTCGGCCCAGCGCTCGGGCTCGGCCGCGATCGCCCGGCGGTCGACCTCGAACCCGGCCGCGGTGAGCAGGGTCGCGAGCTCGCCGGCGTGCGGGGTGAGCACGGCGGGGCCGGTGACCCGGCCCACGAGGTCGAGGGCGCCGGCGTCGATCACGACCGGGGTGCCGTCGTCGAGGGCGTGGGCGAGCAGTTCGCCGGCCGACTCGGTGCGAGTCGCCGAATTCATGCCCGACCCGATCAGCCAGGCCTGCACCCGGCCCGCGACGGTGACCACCTCGGGCCGGGCCTGCAGCACGAGGCGGCTCGGTCGCCGGGGCCCGAGGTAGCGCACCATGCCGAGGCCGGTGCGCACGGCCGCCTCGACGCCGAGCACGGCGGCGCCGGGGAACTCCGCCGAGCCGGTCACCACGCCGAGCACGCCGCGCGTGTATTTGTCGTCGTCGGCGCCGGGAACCTTCACGCACTCGGCGGCGGCGAGCTCGCTCCAGTCGCGCCAGGCGGTCGGCTCGGGGCCGGAGACGGGATCGGAGGGCGCTTGGGTCATCCCACCACGATAGGGCGACCGGAGCCGCTCCGGCACAGGCGATAATCGAACCGGTGGTCATCGTCTGCCACCGTCTCCTGCGAAAGGTCGTCAGTGCCCGAATCCGCGCTCTTCAGCCCCCTGTCCATCCGCGAGGTCACCACTCGCAACCGCATCTGGGTGGCGCCGATGTGCCAGTACTCGGCCGACGACGAAGACGGCATGCCGGGCGACTGGCACCTGATCCACCTGGGGTCGTTCGCCACCGGCGGCGCGGGGCTCATCTTCACCGAGGCCACCGCCGTGAGCCCCGAGGGCCGTATCTCGCCCCAGGATCTCGGCATCTGGAACGACGAGCAGCGCGACGCGTTCGCCCGCATCACCGCGTTCATCCGGTCGCAGGGCTCGGTGTCGGGCATCCAGCTCGCCCACGCCGGGCGCAAGGGCTCGACCTTCAAGCCGTGGAGCCCCGAGCGCGGCACCGTGCCAGCCGAGCAGGGCGGGTGGGAGCCCGTGGGCCCGTCGGCGATCGCGTTCGGCGACTACGCCGTGCCGCACGAGCTGTCGGCCGGCGAGATCGACGGGGTCGTCGACGACTTCGTGTCCGCCGCGCGGCGCTCGATCGAGGCCGGCTTCGAGGTGCTCGAAATCCACGCCGCCCACGGCTACCTGCTGCACCAGTTCCTCTCGCCGCTGTCGAACCTGCGCACCGACGAGCACGGCGGGTCGCTCGAGAACCGGGCGCGGCTGCTGATCGACGTCGTGCGCGCCGTTCGGGCAGAGATCGGCGAGGCCGTTCCGCTGTTCGTGCGCTTCTCGGCCACCGACTGGGTCGACGACGGATGGAACGAGCAGCAGACCGCCACCGTAGCCGGCTGGGCACGGGATGCCGGAGCCGACGTGTTCGACATCTCGAGCGGTGGCAACGTGGTGGGCGCGCGCATCCCGGTCGGCCCGCTCTACCAGGTGCCCCTGGCCTCCTACGTGCGCGAGCACGCGCCCGCCCCCGTGTCGGCCGTCGGCCTCATCACCACCCCGCAAGAGGCGGAAGACGTCGTCTCCTCCGGTCGTGCCGACGCCGTGATGCTCGCCCGAGAGTTGCTGCGCGACCCCCACTTCCCCCTCCGTGCCGCCCGCGAGCTCGGGGTCGACCTCACCTACTGGCCGCCGCAGTACGTGCGGGCGAAGTTGTGACCCTGCCGTCGCGGCCGTGCTTCGCGCGGCTGCGACGGGGCGCGCCGCCGCCCCTGCGGCGCGCCGCGACACCTGAGCGCGCGGTCGCTGGCGCGGCCACGCGCTCAGCCTGGGTCGTCGACAGCGGCCCGTTGCGTGCGCTGCCGTGCCGCCCCTGCCCCAACCCCTGAGCGCCCCTCCCTCGACAAGTCACTTCTCGTTGCAATCACCCCCTTCAGCCACCCAAGAGTGACTCCTCGGCGCAGGCAGAGGCAGCGAACAGCAGCGGCCCCCGCCCGCGCTCGCCCCACTCGCGCTCACCCCACCCCTCTCGCACCCCACCCCGCCCACCCGGCCCGGCCACCCGCGAGAAGTCACAATCCGGTGCGCATGCACCCTTCAAGCACCGAAAAGTGACTTCTCGGCGGTGGTGGGAGTAGCGAGCACGCGGATGCCGCCCCTCACCAGCCACCCCGCGCACACCCCACCCACCCGCGCCCGGCCTCACTCGCGCCCGGCCTCACCCGCGCTCTCCCCACCCGCTCGCGCCCAACTCGCTCCTGCGCCATCCCGCGAGAAGTCACAATCCGGTGCGCGTGCACCCCTCAAGCACCGAAAAGTGACTTCTCGGCGGAGGTGGGGTAGCAAGCACGCGGATGCCGCCCGCTCATCTGCCACGTCACCCAACGGCGCACACACCACCCATTCGCGGCGAGCCCCGCCACCTGCTCGCGCCCGACCCCGCCCACTCTCGACTCAGCCTCCCTGCGCAGTTCCGCGAGAAGTCACAGCCCGGTGCAAATGGCGCGCGGCAGCGACGAAACACGACCTCGTGGCGGAGTACAGGGAGACGGTGGGATGGCATCGCCCGGCGAGAAGTCACTTTTCGGTGCAAATGGCGCCCGCCAGTGACAGGAAGTGACTTCTCGGCGCAGGCGGGGCCCGCGAGATTTCACAATCCGTGCCGAATGCGACCTCGGGCACCGAGAAGTGACTTCTCGGGAGAATGTGGGGGCAGCGGCGGCGAAGCCGCTGGGCGCGCCCACACGACCCAGGGTGAGCGCGTGGCCGCGCAGCGACCGCGCGCTCACATGTCCCGGAGCGCCGCAGAGGCGGCGGCGCGCCCCGCCGCAGCCGCGCGAAGCACGGCCGCGGCGGCAGCTAACACACCGCAGCTACCGCCGAGTCGCGTCCTGTACCTCGCCCACGAGCTCCTCGATGATGTCCTCGAGGAAGAGCACGCCCGTGGTGAGGCCCGATTCGGTGAAGGCCCGCGCCAGGTGAGCGCCCGAGCGGCGCATCGACGCGAGGGCGTCTTCGAGGTCGGTCTTCTCGAAGATCGACGGCAGCAGGCGGATGCGCTTGGGCGGGATGGGGTCGTCGAACTCGTCGTCGTCGAGGTCGATCACGTCTTTGAGGTGCACGTACCCGGCCGGAAGGCCCTCGTCGTCGACGATGACGTAGCGCGAGAAGCCGTACTTCGCCACCGCGCGCTCCACGTCGGCCGGCGTCGCCGTCTCGGGCAGGCTGATCAGCGACTCGAGCGGCACCGCGACCTCGGCCACCGTCTTCGAGGTGAACTCGAACGCCGCCGACAGGGTGCCGGTGCGATCGGAGAGCACGCCCTCCTTCTTCGACTGCGCCACGATCGTCGACACCTCGTCGAGCGTGAAGGCACTCGCCGCCTCGCTCTTCGGCTCCACCCGGAACAGCCGCAGCACACCGTTGGCCGTCGAGTTCAGCGCCACGATCACCGGCTTGAACAGCCGCGAGATGCCCACGAGCGGCGGCGCGAGCATGAGCACGGCGCGGTCGGGCATCGAGAACGACAGGTTCTTCGGCACCATCTCGCCGAGCACCACGTGCAGGAACGACACCAGCACGAGCGTGATGATGAACGCGATGGTGCCGATCGCCTCCTCGGGCAGCCCGGTCAGGTGCAGCGGCACCTCCAGCAGGTGGTGGATCGCCGGCTCCGAGACGTTCAGGATGAGCAGCGAGCACACCGTGATGCCGAGCTGGCTGGTCGCCAGCATGAGCGTGGCGTGCTCCATCGCCCAGAGCGCCGTCTTCGCGCTCGACTTGCCCTGCTCGGCGAGCGGCTCGATCTGCGACCGTCGCGCCGAGATGACGGCGAACTCGGCCGCCACGAAGAAGGCGTTGCCCGCGAGCAGTACCACGAGCCAGAAGATCCCCAGCCAATCAGCCACGGGTGGCCCCCTTGCTCTCGCCGGTCGCGAGTCTGCCGGGCGCGGCATCCTCTCGTTCTTCTTCGGCGGTCTCGGGCGACGGGATGAACCGCAGCCGATCGATGCGCCGGCCGTCGAGTCGCTCGACCCGCAACGCCCCCTCGGGCAGCGTCACGGTGTCGCCGACCTCGGGCAGCCGCCCCAGCTCACTCATCACGAAACCGGCGACGGTCTCATAGGGTCCGTCTTCAGGCACCCGGATGCCCGCCTGGTCGGCCAGCTCGTCGGGGCGCAGGATGCCGGGGAAGGTGGTGGCACCGCTCGACACCACGACTCCGGCCCGGCTGCGGTCGTGCTCGTCGGCGAGGTCGCCGACGAGTTCTTCGACCAGGTCTTCGAGGGTCACGACCCCCGCCGTTCCGCCGTATTCGTCGACCACCACGGCCATCTGGTATCCACGGCCGCGCAGCTCGCCGAGCAGCACGTCGAGCCGCATCGTCTCGGGCACCCGCGTGACCTCGGTCATGATGGCGACCACGGGCACCTCGCCGCGGCGCTCGTGCGGAATGGCCATCGCCTGCTTGACGTGCACGATGCCCACGACGTCGTCGATGCCCTCGTCGATGACCGGAAAGCGGGAGTGCCCGGTGGTGCGCGCGAGCTGCAACACGGATGCCGCGGAGTCGCTGCGCTTCACGCTCGAGATGCGGGGCCGGGGCGTCATGGCGTCGGCGGCCGTATGCGACGAGAACAGCAGCGTGCGGTTCAGCAGCGTCGCGGTGTCTTCTTCGAGGCTGCCTTGGAGCGCCGACCGGCGCACGAGCGACGAGAGCTCCTCGGCCGTGCGCGCGCCCGACAACTCCTCTTTCGGCTCGATGCCGACGAGCCGCAGCAGTCCGTTGGCGCTGTTGTTGAGCAGCGAGACCGCGGGGCGGAACACCATCGTGAACGCCAACTGGAACGGCACCACGATGCGCGCCGTCTTGAGCGGTAGCGCGAGCGCGAAGTTCTTCGGCACGAGCTCGCCGATGATCATCGACAACAGGGTGGCGATCAGGATGCCGATGACCGCACTGATCGCCGGCACGACGCCCTCGGGAATGCCGAGGCCCATCAGCGGGTCGCGCAGAAGGCTCGAGATCGCGGGCTCCATGGTGTAACCCGTGAGCAGCGTGGTGAGGGTGATTCCCAGCTGCGCGCTGGAGAGGTGGGTCGAGGTGTGCTTCAGCGCGGCGATCGCGGGCTGGAGGCCCTTCTCGCCGCGCTCGCTGCGCGCCTCGAGGTCGCTGCGGTCGAGATTGACCAGCGAGAACTCGGATGCGACGAAGAAGCCGGTTCCGACGGTGAGCAGGAGTCCGACTCCCAGCATGACGAACTCAAAGACCACGGGAACCCCCGCGGCGGTGTCGATCATGCGTGATCATGGTCGGTGACGGATGATGGGCAGAGGGAGGGTCGTCCATTGTCCGGCCCACTATACCGTGGGCTGCTGACCGTCAGCCAGGGGTGGATAGCCGAACGCGGCCGCGCCGCAAACCCGACGGCCCCGAGCCGGCGACCGGCCGGACACCGCCCCGGCCCGCCACCGCCCCGCTCGGCTCACCAGCTGACCGGCAGCGCCTTGCCCTCCTCGTAGCCCGCGGCCGACTGGATGCCGACGAGCGCCCGGTCGTGGAACTCGGCCAGCGTCGACGCGCCCGCATAGGTGAACGACGAGCGCACCCCGGCGGTGATCATGTCGAGCAGGTCTTCGATCGAGGGCCGCAGCGGGTCGAGGTAGATGCGGCTCGACGAGATGCCCTCCGCGAACAGCGTCTTGCGCGCGAGCTCATACGCGTCGAGCCGCCTGAACCGCTCCTGCACCGCCTTCGTCGAGGCCATGCCCCAGCTCTCCTTGTAGAGCCGGCCGGCCGGGTCGACGTCGAGGGTTCCGGGCGCCTCGATGGTTCCGGCGAACCACGAGCCGATCATGACGGATGCCGCCCCCGCGGCCAGCGCCAGGGCGACGTCGCGCGGGTACCGCACCCCGCCGTCGGCCCACACGTGCGCCCCCAGCTCGCGCGCCGCCGCCGCGGTCTCGAGAACCGCCGAGAACTGCGGCCGGCCCACCGCCGTCATCATGCGGGTCGTGCACATCGCGCCCGGGCCGACGCCCACCTTGAGGATGTCGGCACCGGCATCCACGAGGTCGGCGACGGCCCGCGCGGTCACGACGTTGCCCGCCGCGATCGGGATGCCGAGCTTCGCCTTCGCAAGCGCCCGCAGTGCGCGCAGCATGCCCTCCTGATGGCCGTGCGCGGTGTCCACGACGAGCACGTCGACCCCCGCGGCCACGAGCGCACGCGCCTTCGTGACCACGTCGCCGTTGATTCCCACGGCGGCGGCCACGCGCAGGCGCCCCGAACCGTCGAGCGCCGGGCGGTAGATGGTCGAGCGCAGCGCACTCGTGCGGCTGAGCGTGCCGACCACGGAACCGTGCCGCATGATCGGCGCGAAGTCGATGTCGGCGGCGACCATGGCGTCGAACGCGTCACGCGGGCCCGCGACGTCGTCGGCCGAGATGGAGGTCAGGGCTCCGTGCAGCAGATCGCCCAGCCGGGCATCCGGCAGCGCGGTCGCCAGGCGCGACGCCGCGATGCACCCCACGAACGTGCCGTCGGGCTCGTGCAGCACGAGCCCTTGGCCGGCCACGGCCGGCACCACGCGCAGCGCGTCCTCGACGGTGTCGGAGGGGCTGAACGAGAACGGGGTGTCGAAGGCCACCGGCTGCTGCTTGACCCAGCGGATCGCGGCATCCAGGTCTTGCAGCGGCATGTCCTGCGGAAGCACACCGAGCCCGCCGCGGCGCGCGAGCGAGGCCGCGAGCCGGGGGCCGGTGACCGAGTTCATGTTCGCCGAGACGATCGGAATGGTCGCGCCGGTGCCGTCGGTCGGATCGAGCGAGACATCCAGTCGTGACGTCACCGCGGAGCGGCTCGGAATGAGGAAGACGTCGGAATAGGTCAAGTCGTTCCGGCCGGGATCGCCATAGAATTCCATGCTTCCACGCTAACCGGCCCCGGCTGGGCGGACTACCAGCGCGAAAGGCATAGGCTTGTTGCTGCACGTGTCCACGCGTGAACAAGCAGCGCAGCAGACACCGGCACGTGCGACCTACGTGAGGCAACGGGAAGTGGGCGATCGGCTTTGGCTAGCCAATTGACAGGTACGAGCACCGACGACGGCGCGTCGGGCGAATTCGGAGCGAACGAGTGGCTCGTCGACGAGCTCTACGAGCAGTACGTCGCCGACAAGAACTCGGTCGACAAATCGTGGTGGCCGGTGCTCGAGAGCTACCGCTCGCACGTGTCCGGGGGCAGCACGGCTCCGGATGCCGCGGCCGCACCGGATGCCGCCGCCGCAACTCCCCCGGCACCCGCCGCCGCGGCACCCGCACCCGCGCCCGCCGCCCCCACCGCCGCACCGGCATCCGCCGCCCCGACGGGCATCGAGGCCGCCGAGTCCGACGGCCCCGCGGCCCCGGCGCCGGCCGCGCCCTCCCCCACCGCCGACTCGCGCCCCGCGACCCAGCCGGTCGCGCGCACCACGAGCATCGAGGCGAAGCCGCAGCCCATCCCGGCCGAGGCGCCGAGCGCCCGGCCGAGCACCCCCGAAGAGGCCGCCAAGGAGGCGGCCGAAGACGCCGAGAAAGACACGGTCACCCCGCTCCGCGGCATGTCGAAGTCGCTCGCCACCAACATGGACGCGAGTCTCACCGTCCCCACGGCCACGAGCGTGCGGTCGATCCCGGCGAAGCTGCTGATCGACAACCGCATCGTCATCAACAACCACCTCCGTCGCGCCCGTGGCGGCAAGGTGTCGTTCACGCACCTCATCGGCTGGGCCCTCATCCAGGCGCTGAAGGAGTTCCCGAGCCAGAACGTCTTCTACGAAGAGGTCGACGGCAAGCCCTCCGTCGTGGCACCCGCGCACGTCGGCCTCGGCATCGCCATCGACATCCCGAAGCCCGACGGCTCGCGCGCGCTGCTGGTTCCCGGCATCAAGCGCGCCGACACCATGGGCTTCAACGAGTTCCTCGCCGCCTACGAAGACCTCGTGCAGCGCGCCCGGCAGAACAAGCTCACCGCCGCCGACTTCCAGGGCACCACGATCTCGCTGACCAACCCGGGCGGCATCGGCACCGTGCACTCCGTGCCGCGGCTGATGAAGGGCCAGGGCGCCATCATCGGCGCCGGGGCGCTCGAATACCCCGCCGAGTTCCAGGGCGCCTCGCCCAAGGTGCTCGCGAACCTCGGCATCGGCAAGGTCATCACGCTGACCTCCACCTACGACCACCGCGTCATCCAGGGCGCCGGCTCCGGCGAGTTCTTGAAGAAGGTGCACGAGCTGCTACTCGGCGAACGCCACTTCTACGAGAACATCTTCGCCGAGCTGCGCATCCCCTACGAGCCCATCCGCTGGGCCGCCGACATCAGCGTCGACGAGGCGAGCGCCATCGACAAGACCGCGCGCGTGCAGGAGCTCATCAACGCGTTCCGCGTGCGCGGCCACCTGATGGCCGACATCGACCCACTGGAATACCGCCAGCGCACCCACCCCGACCTCGACATCGCGACCCACGGGCTGACGTTCTGGGATCTCGACCGCGAATTCGTCACGGGCGAGTTCGGCCTCACCCGGCAGGCCTACCTGCGCGACATCCTGGGCGTGCTGCGCGACTCCTACTGCCGCAAGATCGGCATCGAGTACATGCACATCCAAGATCCCGCGCAGCGCCGCTGGATCCAGGAGAAGGTCGAGCGGCCCTACGCCAAGCCCGGCCACGACGAGCAGATGCGCATCCTCGAGAAGCTCAACGAGGCCGAGGCCTTCGAGACGTTCCTTCAGACGAAGTACGTCGGCCAGAAGCGCTTCTCGCTCGAGGGCGGCGAGTCGACCATCGCGCTGCTCGACGCGATCATCCAGGGAGCGGCCGAAGAAGATCTCGACGAGGTCGCCATCGGAATGGCCCACCGCGGCCGGCTGAACGTGCTCACCAACATCGCGGGCAAGACCTACGGCCAGATCTTCCGCGAGTTCGAGGGCACCCAAGACCCGCGCACCGTGCAGGGCTCGGGCGACGTGAAATACCACCTCGGCACCGAGGGCACCTTCACAGCCAGCGACGGCAAAGAGATCCCGGTCTACCTCGCGGCGAACCCTTCGCACCTCGAGGCCGCCGACGGCGTGCTCGAGGGCATCGCCCGCGCGAAGCAGGATCGCAAGCCGATCGGCACCTTCTCGACCCTGCCCATCCTCATCCACGGCGACGCCGCCCTCGCGGGCCAGGGCGTCGTGGTCGAGACCCTGCAGATGTCGCAGCTGCGCGGCTACCGCACCGGTGGCACCATCCACGTGAACATCAACAACCAGGTCGGCTTCACCACGCCGCCCACCGAGTCGCGGTCGTCGGTGTACTCAACGGATGTCGCCAAGACCATCCAGGCCCCCATCTTCCATGTCAACGGCGACGACCCCGAGTCGGTCGTGCGTGTGGCCCAGCTGGCCTTCGAATACCGCCAGCAGTTCCACCGCGACGTGTTCATCGACCTCATCTGCTACCGCCGCCGCGGTCACAACGAGGGCGATGACCCGTCGATGACCCAGCCGCTGATGTACAACCTCATCGAGGCCAAGCGGTCGGTGCGCAAGCTCTACACCGAGTCGCTGGTCGGCCGTGGTGACATCACCGAGGCCGAGTACGAGGCCGCCCACGCCGACTTCCAGGACCGCCTCGAGCGGGCCTTCGCCGAGACGCACGCGGCGCAGACCGCGTCGATCCCGGTGGTCACGGGCGACGTCAACGCCGTGGCCGACCTCGAGCGCCCCGAGGCGCAGCGTGACGACAGCGCGAAGTCGCCGTTCGAGACCAAGGTCTCCGAGTCGACCATCCAGCTCATCGGCGACGCGTTCAACAACCCGCCCGCGGGTTTCTCGGTGCATCCGAAGCTGCAGCAGCTGCTCACGAAGCGCGTCGAGATGACCCGCAACGGCGGCATCGACTGGGCGTTCGGCGAGTTGCTCGCCCTGGGCTCCCTGCTCGTCGAGGGCACCCCGGTGCGCCTGGCGGGTCAGGATGCGCGCCGCGGCACGTTCGTGCAACGGCACGCGGTGCTGCACGACCGTGAGAACGGCCAGGAGTGGCTGCCGCTGGCGAACCTCGCCGACAACCAGGCCCGCTTCTGGATCTACGACTCCCTGCTCAGCGAATACGCCGCCATGGGCTTCGAATACGGCTACTCCGTCGAGCGGCCCGACGCCCTCGTGCTCTGGGAGGCGCAGTTCGGCGACTTCGCCAACGGCGCGCAGACCATCATCGACGAGTTCATCTCGTCGGCCGAGCAGAAGTGGGGCCAGCGCTCGTCGCTCGTGCTGCTGCTGCCGCACGGCTACGAAGGTCAAGGCCCCGACCACTCGTCGGCCCGCATCGAGCGCTACCTGCAGATGTGCGCCGAAGACAACATGATCGTGGCTCGGCCCTCGACCCCGGCGTCGTACTTCCACCTGCTGCGCCGGCAGGCCTACGCCCGCCCGCGCAAGCCGTTGATCGTGTTCACGCCGAAGGCGATGCTGCGACTGCGCGGCGCGACCAGTTCGGTGGAATCGCTCACCGAGGGTCGCTTCGAACCGGTCATCGACGACGCACGCATCACCGACAAGGCCGCGGTGCGCCGCGTGCTGCTGCACTCCGGCAAGATCCACTACGACCTCGCCAGCGAACTGCAGAAGAACCCGGATGACGGTGTGGCGCTCGTTCGCCTGGAGCAGTTCTACCCGCTGCCCGTCGAAGAGCTCAACGTGGTCGTCGCGGAATACCCGAACGCCGAGCTCGTGTGGGTGCAAGACGAACCGCAGAACCAGGGCGCCTGGCCGTTCATCTACGCCGAACTCCCCCAGCGCCTCGAGGGCCGCCCCCTGCGAGTCGTCTCCCGCCCCGCCTCCGCCTCCCCCGCCGCCGGCTCTGCCAAACGCCACGCGGTGGAGCAGACGGAGCTGATCGCGAGGGCGCTGAGCTAGCTGCTTCGGGCGCCGTGCTTCGCGCGGCGTCCGAAGCCCGCGCCGCCGCCTCTGCGGCGCGGGGCGACACCTGAGCGCGCGGTCGCTGCGCGGCCACGCGCTCAGCCTGGGTCGTCGAGTACGGCCCGCGCCTCCGCCCCCGCACCCACCTCCCCGCAAGACACCCCACCCCTCGCGCGAGACACGCCGCCCTCCTCCGCAAGACACGCAGCCCTCCCCTCCCCCGCGAGTGGTCACTATCCGTGCCAAAACCCCGCGCTTACCCCCAAAAGTGACCACTCGACGGACGAGGGCGTGCGCCAACTTGACGGACGAGAGCGCGCGCCCCACCCTTACGCGGGCGTCCGAACCGTGCCGCCCCGCGACACAGCCGCGAGTGGGCACAATCCGCGCCAAACCCGCGCGCTAACAACGGAAAGTGACCACTCGACGCACGGGATCGCCGGATGGGAAGAACGCAATCGTCCGGCCACCGCAGGCACTGCCCGAGTGGGCACTATTCGCGCCAAGATCGCCCTTTTACCGTCGAAAGTGACCACTCGCGGAGCGGGACGTGGGATCGGAGGCACGAGGAGGTCCGAGATCGCCGCGATACGGACCCGAGTGGGCGGAAAGTGCGCCAAGGGCGCGTGTTTGCCGCCGAAAGCGACCACTCGGCGGAAGAGGTCGAGGAACGGGGGGGGGCGCGCGATGTCGCGGGGATGACGGGGACGGCACCGCAGGTGTTTGGGCCTTGTCGACGACCCAGGGTGAGCGCGTGGCCGCGCAGCGACCGCGTGCTCACATGTGCCGGCGCGCCGCAGAGGCGGCGGCGCGCCCCGCCGCAGCCGCGCGAAGCACGGCCGCGGCGGCAGCTAGCTAGTGACTCTGCAGGCTGCGGATGCGCACCAGGAGCTGGTCGCGCAGTTCTTCGGGGGCGGTCTCTTTGCAGGCGCGCTGCACGGTCTGGGTCAGCACGATGCCGATGTGCAGTTCACTTTGGCACCCCTCGCAGGTTTCGAGGTGAGCACGGATGTCGGCGGCATCCGTTCGGCAGATCTCGTTGCGCAGATACTCCTCGAGCTCGGCTCGGGCTTTGTCGCAGCCGCAGTCAGTCATTTCTTGCTCCCTTTGACGCTGGCGGTGGCCAGGCCGCGTTCGCGTGCGTAATCGGTGAGAAGCCCTCGCAGAAGCCGTCGGCCTCGATGCAGGCGACTCATGACCGTGCCTACGGGGGTCTTCATGATGTCGGCTATCTCCTGGTAGGAGAAGCCTTCGACGTCGGCCAGGTAGACGGCCAGACGGAAGTCTTCGGGAATCGACTGCAACGCTTCTTTGACGTCGCTGTCGGGCAGGTGATCGATGGCCTCGGCCTCGGCCGACCGGCTCGAGAGCGTGGCGGTCGCCGACTCGGCGGTGCCGAGCTGCCAGTCCTCCATGTCGCTGGTGGAGTTGAGGTAGGGGTCACGCTGCTTCTTGCGATAGGTGTTGATGAACGTGTTCGTGAGAATGCGGTACAGCCACGCCTTGAGGTTCGTGCCCTGCTCGAACTGGCCGAACGCGGCGTAGGCCTTGACGAAGGTCTCCTGAACGAGGTCTTGGGCGTCGGCGGGGTTGCGGGTCATGCGCAACGCCGCGCCGTAGAGCTGGTCGAGGAACGGGATCGCCTGCTCTTCGAACAGGGCGCGCGGATCTGCGGGAGCCGGTTCGACGGGGGCTTGCTCTGCGGGAGTGGGAGTGCTCATCACGCCCCAGTCTACGACCGGCGCGCTGAGGTCGATCGTGGGAGCGAGGGCGATGCGCTCGGCTACTGCCGTGGTGCTCGTCACGCGCTCTCCTCTCGTCTGCTCGGATCGTCTGCCCGGGTCGTCTACTCGGTCGCATCCCGATGATGATCTTCCAGGGGCCGGATGCCTGCACCCGACTATTCTGATAACCGATGCCTGTTTCGAGATATTCCAAGCCGGAGTTCAATCCCTACGGTGACGACGCGCCGATCACGGTCGACGAGCACTGGGTCGCGCCGCGCGCGACCGCGCCGCTGGACGCCACGCTCTCGCTGCCGGGCTCGAAGTCGCTCACCAACCGCGAACTCGTGCTCTCGGCGCTCGCGAGCGGTCCGTCGGTGCTGCGTGCTCCCCTGCACTCGCGCGACACCGATCTCATGATCGAGGCCCTCCGCTCGCTCGGCACCACCGTCTCCCCCGTCGAGGGCACCGGAGAATACGGTGCCGATCTCGAGATCACGCCGGCCGAGGAGCTGATCGGCAGCACCACGATCGACTGCGGACTCGCAGGCACGGTGATGCGCTTCCTTCCCCCGGTGGCCGCGCTGGCCCTCGGTCCCACCACCTTCGACGGCGACGAGGGCGCCCGGCGGCGGCCGATGGCGACGACGATCACCTCGTTGCGCGCGCTGGGTGTCGACATCGGCGACGACGGCCGCGCCGCCCTGCCGTTCACCGTGCACGGCTTCGGCCGGGTAGCCGGCGGCTCCCTCACCATCGACGCCTCGGCGTCGAGCCAGTTCGTCAGCGGCCTGCTGCTCTCGGCCGCCCGCTTCGACGACGGCCTCGAGTTGCGCCACTCGGGCGCGCGACTGCCGAGCCAGCCCCACATCGACATGACCATCGCGGCCCTCCGCGCCCGCGGCGTCGATGCCGAGTCGGGCGACGACGGCAGCTGGTCGGTGCGGGCGGGCGCGATCGCGGGGGCGGAGGTCGCGATCGAGCCCGACCTCTCGAACGCGGCGCCGTTCCTCGCGGCCGCCGTCGTCACCGGCGGACGGGTGACGATCACCGGCTGGCCGGAGTCGACGACCCAGGTGGGAGCCGATCTCGCCGACATCCTGCCCCTGTTCGGTGCGACCGTGGAACGCGACGGAGACCGGCTCACCGTGACCGGCGGCGACACCGTTCGCGGCATCAGCATCGACCTCAGCACCGGCGGTGAGCTCGCGCCGGCGATCGTGGCCATCGCGGCTCTCGCCGCCGAGCCGAGCGAGATCACCGGCATCGGGCACATCCGTCATCACGAGACCGACCGGCTGGCGGCCCTGGCCACCGAGATCAACAATCTCGGCGGAGCCGTCGTCGAGTTGCCCGACGGGCTCGCGATCACCCCCCAGCCGTTGCACGGCGGACTCTGGTCGAGCTACGCCGATCACCGCATGGCCACGGCCGGCGCCATCATCGGCCTCGTCACGGACGGCGTGCTGATCGAGGACATCGCCACCACCGCCAAGACCCTCCCCCAGTTTCCGGAGCTGTGGCGCGGCATGCTCGCGGGGGGCCTATGAGCTGGTGGTCCGACGCCGACGACGATGACGACGACGAGTTCGACGAGTCGTCGATCCGCACCCGGCCGAACCCGAAGGGCAACCGCCCCCGCACGAAGACGCGGCCGGAGCACAAAGACGCGCTGGCCGGCCGCATCATGACGGTCGACCGCGGTCGGTTCTCGGTGCTGATCGATCAGGACACGCCCGTCGAACGCGAGATCACGGCATCCCGAGCCCGGGAGCTCGGCCGCACGCACATCGTGACCGGCGACTGGGTCGATCTGGTGGGCGACACCTCGGGTGAGCCCGGCACGCTGGCGCGGGTGGTGCGGGTGCACGACCGCAGCACGCTACTGCGCCGGAGCGCCGACGACTCCGATGCCGTGGAGCGCGTGATCGTGGCCAACGCCGACCAGATGCTGATCGTGGTGGCCGCGGCGAACCCCGAACCGCGCGCCCGCCTCATCGACCGCTACCTCGTGGCGGCGTTCGACGCGGGCCTGAAGCCGATCCTCTGCATCACGAAGACCGACCTCGCCGACCCGGCGCCGCTGCTCACGCAGTTCGCCTGTCTCGACCTGACCGTCGTCACCCTCTCGCACGACGACGTGCCGCTCGCGGCGCTCACCGACCTGCTCGTGGGTCACACGACGGTCACCGTCGGGCACTCGGGCGTCGGCAAGTCGACGCTCGTCAACATCCTGGTGCCGGGCGCCGACCGCGCGACCGGCGTGGTCAACACCGTCACGGGGCGCGGCCGGCACACCTCGTCGTCGACCCTCTGCCTGCGGTTGCGCGCGCCCGACGGCCGCACGGGCTGGATCATCGACACCCCGGGAGTGCGCTCGTTCGGGCTCGGACACGTCGACCCCGCGAACATCCTCAAGTCGTTCGCGGCGACCGCGTTCGTGCCCGAGGGCGAACCGCCGGGCGGCATCCCGCTCACCGAGGCGCACGACTGGGAGATCATCGACCGCGTCGAGGGTGGGGAGCTCGGCGAGTGTGGCAAGGCGCGCATCGAGTCGCTGCGCAAACTCATCGGCACGACCGCCGACCCGCTTCGGTAGCCTGGAGCCGTGACCTCGACTCCTGCCGCCGCAGCACCCCCGACGAGCCCCTACGCCGACGACCTCGCGCTGGCCCTGCGGCTCGCCGACCTGGCCGACGCCGTGTCGCGGTCGCGGTTCCGTGCCACCGACCTCACCGTCGTGACGAAGCCCGACATGACGCCGGTGACGGATGCCGACCGCGCGGTCGAGCGGGTCATCCGCGAAGAGCTCACCCTCACCCGGCCCACCGACTCCATCTTCGGTGAGGAGTTCGGAACGGCCGGGGAGTCCGACCGGCAGTGGATCGTCGACCCGATCGACGGCACCGCCAACTTCATGCGCGGGGTTCCGGTGTGGGCCTCGCTCATCGCGCTCGCCGTCGACGGTGTTCCCGTGGTGGGAGTGGTGAGCGCGCCCGCCCTCGGCCGGCGATGGTGGGCGGCGGAGGGAGCCGGCGCCTTCACCACCGACGTGCTCGACGGCGGCGCGGATGCCCCGCGACGGCTCCGGGTGTCGGGCATCTCCGATCTCTCCGACTCCTCGCTCAGCTACAACAGCTTCAAGGGCTGGGACGAGGAGGGCCGGCTCGACGACCTCACCGCCCTCGCCCGGACGGTGTGGCGCACGCGTGCCTACGGCGAGATGTGGTCGTACATGATGGTGGCCGAAGGGCAGCTCGAGGTGGCGGCCGAGTTCGATCTGAAGCCCTACGACATGGCGGCCCTGGTGCCGATCGTTGAGGAGGCCGGGGGCCGGTTCACCTCGGTCGAGGGCGAACCCGGGCCCTGGGGCGGCAGCGCCCTCGCCTCGAACGGGCTCGTGCACGACGCCGTGCTCGGCATCGTCGGCGGCGGTCGTGACTCGCGCTGAGCGCGCGGGTGCGTCGCGCCCGGCAGTGACCGGCGCGACGACGGAGCGGTCGGCGCCGGCGCCGGCCCGCCGCGTGCTGACCCGCCACGTGCTGGCCCGGCGTGCTCCGGCCCTGGGCGCACTGGCGCTGTGCCTCGGCCTCGCCCTCGCGGGGTGCACCGCCGCCGACTCGGGCGCAGACGGCCCGGGCGCGGCGTCGGGCTCCGGCAGCACGCCGAACGCCGAGGCCCAGCCCGAACAGAACGACACCGACGTCTTCACGATCTCGGTCGGCCAGTGCTTCGACGATGCTCCGGGCACCGAGGTGACCGAGGTGCCCGTGGTCGACTGCGGCGACCCCCACGACTTCGAGGTGTACGCCGACTTCGACCTCTCGGGCGACGACTTCCCGGGCGAATCCGACGTGGCCGACAGCGCCGAAAGCGGATGCCTCGACGAATTCGAGCCGTTCGTCGGCATCGCCTACGACGACTCGCAGTACGCCTACAGCTACTTCGCGCCGACCGAGCGATCGTGGTCGGAGGGCGACGACCGCCTCGTGAGCTGCATCATCGGCGACCCCGACGGGCCCGTGACGGGCTCGCTCGCCGGGGTCGCCGAGTGAGCGGCGACCGGGATCAGAACACCGCGGCGAAGCTGCCCATCACGTGCTCGATCGCGGGCAGGTCGGCTTCGCTCGCGATCGCGACGCTGACCACCACCACGTAGCTCTGATCGCTCGGGTAGGCGACCACGATCGCGTAGTCGCTCACCCCGCCGCAGGCGGTGAAGTACTGGTACTGGCCCTCGTAGACGCCGTCGGAGTAGGCGTCGGTCTCGGCCGGCGTGCACTGCGCCGTCAGGTCGGCGAACGACGCGAAGATCGCCTCGGGCGTGAGGTCGTCGGCCATCTCGGCGGCGGACAGGGTGACCCCCGACGTGCCCCACGACTCCGCGAACTGCTGCAGATTCGTGCTGGCCCGCACGTCGAGGAACTCGTGCCCGTTGATGCCTGTGAACGATGCACCGTCGACGTCGGTCCAGTCGGCCGGCACCTCGACGCCGAGAACTCCCGAGTCGTCGTACACCGTCGTGTAGGCCCGGTCGTCGGGGCCGGCCGACGTGGCTCCGTGGCCCGGAACCGTGACCGCCTCGAGCGGCTTGCCGTTGAACTGCCCGCGGTAGAGCGCGTCGTCGGAGGGGCGGTAGACGTCGACGTCGATCGTGCCGTCGGTGCCCTGGGTCTGGATGACGTCGCAGTACTCCTCGAGGGTGCCGTCGCTCGCCAGCGTCTTGCCCGCCATGCGGGTGAGCACGTCGCCGGGCAGGATGCCGGCGGCGTCGGCGGGCGACCCGGCCTTGACCGAACTCACCCAGACGCCGAGCGACTCACCCTGGTCGTCGAGCGGCAGCGCCTGCGCGTTGACGCCGAGGCTCTGCACGTCGTCGCCGTCGATGAGCTTCTGCACCACCTTCTCGGCTTCGTCGCGGTGGATGGCGAAGTTCGAGTCGTTCTCGGCCACGCTGGCGTAGTTGACGCCCACCACCTCGCCCGACGCGTTCACGAGCGGCCCGCCCGAGTTCCCGGGCCGGATCTTCGCGTCGTGCTCGATGATGTGGTCGATCGACGCCCAGGCGGACTGCCCCGGGGTGTCGTTCTTCGACACGATGCCCTTGGTGAGGGTGAACTCGGGGTCGCCCAGCGGGAAGCCGGCGGCGTAGACCTCCTCGCCGGTCGTGACGTCGCCCTTCTGCCAGTCGAGGAACGGGAAGCCCGACCCGTCGACCTTGATCACCGCGAGGTCGAGGCACTCCGACGAACCGAGGATCTCGGCGTTGTAGTCGGAGCCCTCACCCCCGACGCGCACCTTCATGGTGCCCGCACCCACGACGACGTGGTTGTTCGTCAGGGCCAGGCCGTCGGCCGAGATGAAGAACCCGGAGCCGAGGCCCGCCTGCTCCTCGGTCTGCCCGTTGTCGGGGTTCGCGAAGGTGCCGTCGGACTCGATCTGGATCGTCGCCGATTGCACGCCCGAGAAATCGGCGGCTCCGCTCGAGCCGGCACCGCCGCCGGAGCATCCGCCCAGGGCGCTCGCCACGAGCCCGACCGACACGACTGTCAAGGCGCGGCGCGCCGACGAAGGATTCATCCTCTGTTCCAATCCGGCGAAGCTGGGAAATGCTCACCTCTGATGATTGTACAGAGAAATGACGTTTTGTCAGGTAGTGAACTCGTCGAGAGGAACGGACG
Source organism: Herbiconiux daphne (assembly GCF_024979295.1). Taxonomy (GTDB): domain Bacteria; phylum Actinomycetota; class Actinomycetes; order Actinomycetales; family Microbacteriaceae; genus Herbiconiux; species Herbiconiux daphnes. The sequence continues at coordinate 231,614 of NZ_JANLCJ010000003.1, forward strand.
TGTCGGCGAGGGCGACCGGGTCGACGACCGCGCCACCGCGGATGATGCGCTGCACCGTCTCGTTGACGTCCCACACGTTCACGTTCATGCCCGCGACCACCCGGCCCTCGTGCAGCCAGAAGGCGACGAACTCCCGGTCATCGACGCTTCCCCGGAACACGACCTCCGCACCCTTCGCGAGCGGACCGTAGCCCGAGTATTCCATGCCGAGGTCGAACTGGTCGGTGTAGAAGTAGGGGATCTCGTCGTAGCCGACCTCGAGCCCGAGCATCGACCGGGCGGCGGCAGCCCCGGTGGCCAGCGCGTTGGCCCAGTGCTCGCTGCGCAGCCGGAGCCCCACCCGCGGATGCAGCACGTTCGCGATGTCGCCGGCCGCCAGGATGTCGGGGGCGCTCGTGCGGAGCGCGGCATCCACCACCACCCCGTCGGCGCACTCGAGCCCCGCCGACTCGGCGAGGTCGAGCACGGGCGCGGCCCCGAGCCCGAACACCACGACGTCGGCCTCGAGGCGCTCGCCGCCGGCCAGCACCACCCCGGTCACCGCGCCGCCCGTGCCGATCAGTCGATCGACGGATGCCTGCTGCCGCAGCTGCACGCCGTGCTCCCGGTGCAGCGCGGCGAACACCGCGCCCACGCGCTCGCCGAGCGCCGAGGCCAGCGGAACCCGCCCACGATCGAGCACCACGACGTCGTTGCCGAGCGTGGTGGCACTGGCGGCGACCTCGAGCCCGATCCATCCGGCCCCCACCACCACGACCCGCTTGCCACCGCCGGCCAACACGGCGCGCAGTGACTCCGAGTCGTCGAGCGTGCGCAGCATGTGCACGCCGTCGAGCTCCGCGCCCTCGACGTCGGGCCGGCGGGGAGTCGACCCCGTCGCGAGCAGCAGCTTCGCGTAGGGGAGCTCCCGCAGGTTGTCGAGCGCGACCAGGCGGTCGACCGGGTCGACTCCGAGCGCCCGCACCCCGGTGAGGAGTTCCACGTCGTGCGCGGCATACCAGTCCGATTGCTCGACGAACACCGTGGAGCGGTCGGCCGCCCCCTGCAGGTAGTCCTTCGACAACGGCGGACGGATGTAGGGCTGATGCGACTCGGCCCCGACGAGCACGATGCGGCCGTCGAAGCCCTCCTCCCGCAGGGTCGAGGCGGCGGTGGCGCCCGCGAGGGCGGCTCCGACGATCACGAAGGTGCGCGAATCCGTCATGGAGTTCCTTTCGGCGCGGCTGGCACCAGCGTACGCTCCACGACATGGCGCGCGCGATCGTGGGGATCTCCGGATGGCGCTACCCGAGCTGGCGGGGCGACTTCTACCCCGAGGGGCTCCCCCAGCGTCGTGAGCTCGAGTTCGTGGGCCGGCACCTCGACTCGGTCGAACTGAACGGATCGTTCTACTCGTTGCAGCGACCGGAGAGCTACCGGCGCTGGCGCAGCGAGGTGCCGGCCGACTTCGTCTTCGCGGTGAAGGGCGGCCGGTTCATCACCCACATGAAGAGGCTGCGCGGCATCCGCACCCCGCTGGCGAACTTCTTCGCCTCGGGAGTGCTCGCCCTGGGGCCCACGCTCGGGCCGGTGCTGTGGCAACTGCCCGAACGGTTCGAGTTCGATGCCGACGTGCTCGCCGAGTTCTTCGACGAACTGCCGCGCACGACGCTGCAGGCGCGCGACCTCGCCCGGCAGCACGACGACAAGCTCGACGGTCGCGCCTTCGTCGAGACGGAGACGGATGCGCCGCTGCGGCACTGCCTCGAGGTGCGGCATCCGAGTTTCCAGACCGACGCGTTCACCGCGTTGCTGGCGGCTCACGACATCGGAACGGTGATCGCCGACACGGCCGGCCGCTGGCCCATGATCAGGGCGGTGACCTCCGACTTCGTCTATGTGCGTCTGCACGGCGCGGAGGAGCTCTACGCGAGCGGCTACGACGACGACGCGCTCGACCGCTGGGCCGACGACGCCCGCGGGTGGCTGAGTGGTGCCGACGGGCGCGACGTCTACGTCTATTTCGACAACGACGCCCGCGGTCACGCTCCCTTCGACGCCGTGCGCCTGCGGGAGCGGCTGGCCGTAGGCTGGAACGGATGCGACTCCTCCTGATCAGACACGGCCAGACGATCGACAACGTGCACGGCGCCCTCGGCACCCTTGTGCCGGGGCCCGGGCTCACCGAGCTCGGGTTCGAGCAGGCGGCGGCGGTGCCGACCGCGCTCGCGGATCAGCCGATCGAGGCGATCTACGTGTCGACGATGGTGCGCACCCAGCTCACCGCCGCTCCCCTGGCGGCCGCGCTCGGCCTGCAGCCCGTCATCACCGAGGGCCTGCAGGAGATCGATGCCGGCGACTTCGAGGGGCGCAGCGACAAAGAGGCCATCCACGGCTACATGAGCACGATCTTCACCTGGTGGACCGACTTCAGCGCGCGCATCCCCGGCGGCGAGAACGGCACCGAGTTCTACGAGCGCTATGACCGGGCGATCGGCGAGATCAGCGAGCGGCACCCCGACGGGACGGTGGCCGTTTTCAGCCACGGTGCCGCCATCCGCACCTGGGCGTCGTGGTCGTCGCGCAACCTCGACGCGGATTTCTCGCGGGCGCACCCGCTCGAGAACACCGGCGTGGTCACGCTCGAGGGCTCGGCGGCCGAGGGCTGGCTGACCACGCACTGGCAGGGCACCCCGGTGGGCGGCCTCGAACTCGTCGACGACTCGGCGCCCGACCCCACGGGCGAGGCGCTCGGCTGATCGCCGGAAGGCTGACGCCAGAGCGGTGGAGCGCGGCGATCTCACGCGCTGGTCTCACAACGTGCGACAGTGACCGGTGGTGGAGATGGGGGGAATTGAACCCCCGTCCATCGCTGTGATTCTGCGCCTTCTACGGGCGTAGCCTGTTGAGGCGTTCTGCTCGGCTCCGACCTTTGCTACAGGCATCTAGGTCGACGAGCCCAGTCCCAGTGCACGTCCCGCGTGGCCCTGAGGCACAACCACGCAGCAATCTCTCTAGATAATGCCGGAACCCGGGTAGAGAGCATTCCCGGACCGACAGTTGCTAATTAGCTAGGAAGGAAGTCCTACGCCGCAAGGGCGAAGGAGGCCTTCTTGGCCGCAACAGTGCTGTTTGAATTGGCACTTATGTTTTGCGGAGGACGTTTACGAGATAACTCCGCATTCTCGACCCGCTTCTCGCAGTTTCGCAGGCGATGTCGAAACCGATCATCCCCGAGCGGGGTCACTGTCGCACGCTGTTGAGTTTCCAAAGCCGCCCTCGAAAACCTCTCTCAGGCAGCCCTCTAGTATACGACATCCGGCGGCCGGCTGCGCACACCCGGGAGGCATGCATCCGCATGGAATATCGTGGAGGCATGTCTGAGACCATCATCACCGTCGCGGGTTCCAGCCAGCTGCGACGCAACCCCGAGCGCGCCCGCGTGCGCATCGGGGTCGGCTTCGAAGGGTCGAAGCGCGACAGCGTGCTGGCGGCCACGCGCGCGGCCCACGAGTCGCTGACCGGTTCGCTGGAGTCGATCCTCGACGAGCAGAACGGTCCGGTGCGCAATTGGCACAGCGAAGACATCCGGGTGTGGGGCCAGCGGCCCTGGAGTCAGGACGGGGCTCGGCTGCCGGTGGAATTCCACAGCGCCGTGTTCGTCGACGCCGAGTTCGACGACTTCGAGGCGCTCTCGGAGTGGATCGACGTCGTCTCCATTCGCGAGGGCATCGCGATCGACGGCATCGACTGGCTGCTGTCGCGCGAGACCGAACGCGCCCTGCAGTCGGAGGCCCGCCAGGAGGCCATCGCCGACGCCGTAGCGAAAGCCCACGAATACGCCGATGCTCTGGGCCTCGGCGACCTCACGGCCCTGTCGATCAGCGACCCCGGCCTGCTCGACAACCCCGCCGGACAGCCGCCCGCGGGCGCCATGATGATGATGGCGAAGGGCGCCCCGGGCGGGGGCGGCATGGAACTGCGGCCCAGCATGATCTCGGTCGACGCCTCGGTGCACGCCCGCTTCTCGGCCTCGACCCCGCTGGCATGAGCCGGCCTGCGCCGCGCCAAGCGCTCCCCGACCTCGAGGGCCGGGTCTACGTCGTCACCGGAGGCACCGGCGGCCTCGGCTACTGGGCGAGCGAGCAGCTCGCCGCGGCCGGCGCCACGGTGGTGGTCGCCGCGAGGAGTGCCGAGAAGGGCTCCGCTGCGCTCGCGTCGCTCGCCGCGCGGGTGCCGGGAGCCGACGCCCGCTTCGTGCGCCTCGACCTGGCCGACCTCGAGTCGGTGGCCGCGGCATCCGCAGAGCTCGCGACGCTGCCGCGCATCGACGCGCTGATCGCGAACGCGGGGGTGCTGTCGTCGAAGGGCCGCAAGGAGACGGCCGACGGTTTCGAGTCGATGATCGGCACGAACTTCCTCGGCCATTTCGCGCTGATCGGCAGGATGCTGCCCGCCCTCACCGCGCACCCCGGCACCCGGATCGTGCACCTCGGCAGCATCAGTCACGAGTTCTTCCGGCTCGACCTCGACGACCTGCAGAGCACCGCGCGGTTCCGGGAGTTCCGCACCTACGGGCGGTCGAAGCTCGCGGTGATGACCTATGGCTTCGAGCTCGACCGTCGGCTTCGGCTCTCGGGCTCGCCGACGGCGAGCCTCATCGCGCATCCGGGGTTCGCGGTCGACGAACTGGCCCCGGCCCGCGACATCCTGCCCCGGCCCAAGCGCGGCGCGGCGCCGGTGCGCGCGGCCTATTCGGTGATCGGTCAGGGCAAAGACGCCGGTGCCTTGCCGATCGTGGCGGCCGCGGTCGACCCGGGCGCGGCCGGCGGCCAGTACTGGGGCCCCGACGGCTGGCGGCAGCTCAAGGGTGCGCCGGCCGTCGTGGGCGCGAAGCCCTACGCGCGCGATCCGGCGATCGGCCGGAGGCTCTGGAGCCTGGCCGAAGACCTGACGGGCGTGCGCTACGACCTGGACAGCTGACGGTTGGTCAGTCGCCGAGGTTGCGGCGGCTCGAGATGGCGCGGTCGGCCTCGCGCTTGTCCTGCCGCTCGCGCAGGGCCTGGCGCTTGTCGTATTCGCGCTTGCCCTTGGCCACCGCGATCTCGACCTTCGCGCGACCGTCGCTGAAGTAGAGCCGTAGGGGCACGAGGGTGTAGCCGCCCTCTTTGGTCTTGTGCGAGATCTTCACGATCTGCTCCTTGTGCAGCAGGAGCTTGCGCTTGCGCCGGGGAGGGTGGTTGTTCCAGGTGCCCTCGTTGTATTCCGGGATGTGCACGGCGTCGAGCCAGGCTTCGCCGCCGTCGATGTAGGCGTAGCCGTCGACGAGCGACGCCCGGCCGGCCCGCAGCGACTTCACCTCGGTGCCGGTCAGCACGAGTCCGGCCTCATAGGTGTCTTCGATGGTGTAGTCATGCCGCGCCTTGCGGTTGGTCGCGACGACCTTCTCTCCGCGTTCGCGTGGCACGGTGTTCTCCTCGGCAGTCTCTCGCCGGCGAATCCGGCAGCCCACCAGCATAGCGGTTCGGCGGGCCGGGTTCGGCGGTTCTAGACCTTCAGATAGCGCGTGATGGCGAACTTCGCCGAGAGCGCAGCGAGCAGGGCGCCCACCACGATCAGGATCGGCACCACGATGACGGTGTCGCTGTCGCCGACGAACGACGTGAACGGCAGTTGCGGCGCCAGCCAGCCCTGCACGAAGAACTTCACGATCGCCCAGATCGCCACGCCGGCCAGCACCGAGCCGATCAGCGAGGCGATGATGCCCTCGAGGATGAACGGCGTCTGGATGAACCGATTCGACGCGCCGACGAGCCTCATGATGCCCAGCTCGCGCCGGCGGGAGAACGCCGAGAGCCGGATGGTGGTGGCGATCAGCAGCACGGCGGCCACGAGCATCAGGGCGGCGATGCCGATCGCGGTGTAACTGGCGGCGCTCAGGATCGAGAAGATCTGCTCGAGATAACTTCGCTGGTCGGTCACGCTGTCGACGCCGGCGAGACCCGAGAGGCTCTCGACCAGCACATCGGACTGCGACGGGTCTTTGAGGTTGACCCAGTAGGTCTGGCTGAGCAGGTCGGCCGTCACGTAGTCGGTGACCGGGTTGCCGGCGAACTGCTTCTGGAAGTTCTCGAACGCCTGCTCGTGGTTCTCGAAGTAGTACTTGTCGATGAAGGGCTGCAGCGTCGGCGAGTCGAGCTGGGCCTGCACGGTGGCGATCTGATCGGCGTTCGCCTCGCCCCCCGCGCAGTTGTCGCCTCCGGATGTCGCGGTGCACATGTAGATGGCCACCTGCGCCTTGTCGTACCAGAAGTTCTTCATCTGGCCGATCTGCATCTGCAGGAGGATGGCCGCGCCGACGAAGGTCAGCGAGATGAACGTCACCAGCACGACCGAGATGACCATCGAGACGTTGCGGCGGAGGCCGGTGCCGACCTCGCCCAGGATCAGTGCGAATCTCATGTGGTGGGCCCTACGTTCTGGTCTTTCGCCGCGTCGGCCGGAGCACCCGGTGCACGGAGGCCGAGCTTCTCGGCCAGGGTGAGCGACTCGGTCGCCGGGTCGGCCGGGTCGACCCGCGGGTTCGACTGGGTCTGCGGCATCGGAGGCGTCGACGGATGCGCCTGGGGCGCGGCCACGGGAGCGGCGACCGGTGCGGTCTGGCCGGTCACGGGGCGGGTGTAGGCCTGGTACTGCTCACGCGCATCCGGTTGCTCGCTGCGCGCGGCGGGAACGGTGACCGGTTCGCGCACGGGCTCGGGCCGCGGGGCGGGAGTCGCTGCGGGCGGTGCCGGGGGTGCGGTGCGGGAGGGCACGGGTGCGGGCTGGGCGGCGGCCGGCGTGTGCGCGTGCGCGGGGGCTGGTGTCGCCGGAGAGTGGGCGGGGACGGGCTGGGCGGCGGGAGCCTGGGCCGCTGCCGCCTGGGCCGCGGCCTGCGCGGCGGCAGCGGCTTGCGCGGCGGCAGCCTCCGTCACGACCGGCGTCGACGTGGTGTTGGTGCCCGGCATCGGCGGCGTGTAGCGCGGCGGAGCGACGTGCGGCTGGGCGGGCCCCACCGGGCGCACGAGACCGTCGCCGAGCGCGATCTCGGCGGTGAGCCCGGAGTCTTGCAGGGCGATCTCGGCGGTCATGCCGTAGCCGCCCTGGTCTTCGTCGCGCACGATCTGGCCCGTCACGAGCTCGATCACGCGGCGCTTCATGTGGTCGACGATGGCGTTGTCGTGGGTGGCCATGACCACCGTGGTGCCCCCGGCGTTGATGCGCTCGAGCACGGTCATGATGCCCGCGCTGGTCGAGGGGTCGAGGTTACCGGTCGGCTCGTCGGCGAGCAGGATGGCGGGCTTGTTCACCACGGCTCGGGCGATGGCCACGCGCTGCTGCTCACCACCGGAGAGCTCGTGCGGCAGGCGGTTCGCCTTCTCGGCGAGACCCACCATCTGCAGCACGTCGGGTACGGCCTCCTGGATGAAGCCGCGCGACTTGCCGATCACCTGCAGGGTGAAGGCCACGTTGTCGAACACGTTCTTGCCGGGCAGCAGGCGGAAGTCTTGGAAGACCACGCCGAGGTTGCGCCGGAAATAGGGCACCTTGCGGTTCGAGATCGCATTCAGGTCTTGCCCCAGCACGTGGATGTTGCCGGAGGTGGGCCGGTCTTCTTTGAGGATGAGCCGCAGAAAGCTCGACTTGCCCGAACCCGATGCTCCGACGAGGAAGACGAACTCCCCGCGCAGGATTTCGAGGTCGATCGAGTTCAGCGCGGGCCGCTTCGTGCCGCGGTAGGTTTTGGTTACGTGATCAAACCGAATCATGACGAGATGAGCCTAAGCAGGGCATCCGCGATTCCCGGGCACGACGCGCTGGCCACGCCGATTCATAGAATTCACATGTTCGGGAGGTCGCGATGCGACGTCTCAGTCGCGGTCGGGCTGCTTGCGCCAGCGGATGCCGGCTGAGATGAAGCCGTCGAGGTCGCCGTCGAACACGGCCGACGGGTTGTTGACCTCGTAGTCGGTGCGCAGGTCTTTGACCATCTGGTAGGGCGCCAGCACGTAGCTGCGCATCTGGTCGCCCCAGCTGGCCGTGATGGTTCCCGCCAGCTCCTTCTTCTGCGCCGCCTCGGCCTCGCGCTGCAGCAGCAGCAGGCGTGAGGCGAGCACGCGCATGGCGGCCGCGCGGTTCTGGATCTGGCTCTTCTCGTTCTGCATCGACACCACGGTGCCGGTGGGGAGGTGGGTGATGCGCACGGCGGAGTCGGTGGTGTTGACCGACTGACCGCCGGGGCCCGACGAACGGAACACGTCGACCCGGATGTCGTTCTCGGGGATCTCGATGGCCGCGGCCTCTTCCATCAGCGGGATGACCTCGACCGCGGCGAAGCTGGTCTGGCGCTTGCCGGCCGCGCCGAACGGGCTCATCCGCACGAGGCGGTGCGTTCCGGCTTCGACGCTCAGCGTGCCGAAGGCGTAGGGGGCGTCGATCTCGAAGGTGGCCGACTTGATGCCGGCCTCTTCGGCGTAGCTCGTGTCCATCACGGTCGCCTTGTAGCCGTGCTGCTCGGCCCAGCGCAGATACATGCGCATCAGCATCTCGGCGAAGTCGGCGGCATCCACTCCCCCGGCGCCCGAGCGGATGGTGATGACGGCTGGTCGTGCGTCGAACTCGCCGTTCAGCAGCGTCTGAACCTCGAGGTCGCCGAGCACCCGCTGGATGTCGGTCAGCTCGGCCTTGGCCTCGTCGGCCGACTCCTGGTCGCCGGCCTCGTTGGCGAGTTCGACCAGCACCTCGAGGTCGTCGAGGCGGCTCTCGATGCTCTCGATCTTCGCGAGCTCGCCCTGCCGGTGGCTGAGCGCACTCGTGACCTTCTGGGCCTTGTCGGTGTCGTCCCAGAGATCGGGCGCCCCGGCCTCTTCGCTGAGCCTCGCGATCTCGGCCTTGAGGCCGTCGACGTCGACGACCGAGCGGATGTCGGCGAACGTGGTTCGGAGCGCGGCGATTTGTTCGGAGAGATCGATATCTAGCATTTGGGCCCAGTCTAGCGACCGGGCCCCAGGGGTGTGCCGCCGCTCTGCACCGGGAATGGCACGGGAAGATGGTTGCCCGGCGTAAAGTAGTTTGGATGAGCGCCACGACGACCGAGTTCCGATTCCGGTCGATCGCGCTGCCCGCCCTGCTGCCGGCGTTCCTGTTCGCGATCGGCGAGGGGGCGGTCATCCCCATCATCCCCGGGGTCGCGACGTCGCTCGGCGCCGGACTCGCGGGGGCGGGATTCATCGCCGCCATGATCGTGGTCGGCCAGCTGGTCGGCGACATCCCGAGCGGCGTGCTGGTGTCGAGGATCGGCGAACGGCGGGCGATGATCATCGCCGGGCTGCTCGCCATCGCGGCCGTGCTCGTGGCGCAGTTCGCCGTGAACGCGGCCATGTTCGGCGTGGGCATCTTCTTCCTCGGGCTCTCGGCGGCCGTGTTCGCCCTCGCCCGCCAGGCGTTCATGACGGCGTTCGTGCCCGTCCCCCTCCGGGCCCGCGCGCTCTCGACCCTCGGCGGAGCTTTTCGCGGCGGCTGGTTCGTCGGCCCGTTCGTCGGCGCCGCGGTGATCGCTCTCACCGGCACGGTGCAGGCCGCGTTCTGGGTGCAGATCGCCTGCGCCACCGCGGTGACCGTGCTGCTGTTCTTCCTGCCCGATCCGCGCGCGCCGAAGGGCGAGCCGGATGCCGGCGCGCAGCTGGTGCGCGCCGAGTCGGCCGGGCTCTTCCACACCATCTGGCGGAACCGCGGGGTGCTCGTGCGGGTCGGCAGCGGCGCCGGCGTCGTGGGCGCGCTCCGCGCCAGCCGTATGGCGATCCTGCCGCTCTGGGCCGTGAGCATCGGCCTGCCGGAGTCGACCACGGCTCTCGTGATCGGCATCGGCGCTGCCGCCGACTTCGCCCTCTTCTACACCAGCGGCCAGATCATGGATCGGTTCGGTCGGCTCTGGAGCGTCGTGCCGTCGATGGTGGGCATGGGCATCGCCCTCATCGTGCTGTCGTTCACCCACGACCTGCCGGGAGCGGCCGGCTGGTTCATCGCGGTGGCGATCGTGATGGGCGTGGCGAACGGCGTGGGCAGCGGCATCATCATGACGCTGAGCGCCGATCTCGCCCCGCGAGACGATCCGGCGCCGTTCCTCGGCGCGTTCCGGTTCACCGCCGACGCCGGGGCCGCGCTGGCACCGCTCGCCGTGTCGGGCATCGTGGCGATCGCGACGCTGTCGCTCGCCACCGGCCTCGTGGGGGTCGTGGGCATCGTGGGTGCCGGCATCCTGGTGCGTAACGTGCCTCGTTATGTGCCGCGCATCCGCCCCGCCGCCGCCCGCTGAGAAGCTGCCCGCGACCCTCCCCCTACACTGGAATTACTCCGGCGGGAGTGGTGAAATTGGCAGACACGCAGGATTTAGGTTCCTGTGCTTTCGAGCGTGAGGGTTCAAGTCCCTTCTCCCGCACCTTCGACCGCCACACCTGAACGAGAATGCGCCGCCGGGCGGATGCCCCGCCCCGACGACTGGAGAAACCACCTGTGATCGCCGCCTCCGCCCCCGCCGCACTGATCCCCTGGCTCGACCCGAACACTCTTCTCGCGGGCGCTTTCGGCCCGGTCGCCCTGCTGATCGTGTGCGCCATCGTGTTCGCCGAGACCGGTCTGCTGGTCGGCTTCCTGCTTCCCGGCGACACGCTGTTGTTCTTCACCGGCGTGCTCGCGGTGAGCGGCAAGTTCGGCGTCGACATCTGGTGGGTCTGCCTCGCGATCTCGCTCGCCGCATTCCTCGGCGGAGAAGTGGGCTACCTGATCGGCCACAAGCTCGGCCCGAGGGTGTTCGAGCGCAAGGAATCAGGGCTGTTCAGCGTGAAGAACGTCGAGCGCACCAACGCGTTCTTCGAGCGATTCGGTCCGTTCGCCGTGGTGGTGGCCCGGTTCGTGCCGATCGTGCGCACCTTCGCCCCGGTCGCCGCCGGCATCGGCCACATGAACTACCGCCGCTACTCGCTCTACAACGCGGTCGGTGCCCTCATCTGGGGTTCGGGCATCGTGCTACTCGGCTACCTGCTGGGTCAGATCCCGTTCGTGAAGAGCTTCGCCGAGAACTACCTCGACCTGGTGCTCATCGGCGTGGTCGTGCTCACCGTCATCCCGACCGTGTTCCACTACATCCGCACCGCCCGCAAGGCGAAGCGGGATGCCGCGGCCGCCGACGCCGAGCAGGTCGAGATCACCGGCGCCGCCGAGCAGCTGACCCTCGAGCCCGAGGTCTTCGGCAAAGACCCCGAGTAACCCCCGCCCCGCCGAGTTGCGCCAAAGTGCCCTATAACCCGCAGGGTTAGGGCACTTTGGCGCAACTCGGCGGGGGCGGGGAGCTAGTGGTGCTGGTTCTCTTCGTGCTTGGCGTGCTCGGCGGGCTCGAGCTGGAAGGTCGAGTGCTCGACGTCGAAGTGGGTGTCGAGACATCCGCTCAGTGAATCGAGCAGCGGACCGGTCTCGCCGCGTTCGAACACGGCCTGCTCCACGACGATGTGCGCCGAGAAGACGTATTGCCCCGACGTGATGGCCCAGACGTGCACGTCGTGCACGTCGACCACACCCGGCTCGTCGAGGATGTGGGCACGGATCTGCGCGACATCCATCGCCGGCGGCGTGGACTGGTTGAGCACCGACACCACATCGCGCAGCAGCGAGACCGCCCGCGGCACGATCATGGCCGCGATGAGCAGCGAGGCGATCGCGTCGGCCTTCTCGAAGCCGGTGAGCAGGATGACCACGGCGGCGAGGATGACTGCGATCGACCCGAGCAGGTCGCCGAGCACCTCGAGGTAGGCGCCGCGCATGTTGATCGAGGTCTTCGCTCCCCCACGCAGGATCATCAGCGACGCGAAGTTGGCCACCAGGCCGACGGCCGCGACGACCAGCATCAGCGGCGCCTTGACGTCGCCGGGCTCGGTCGAGACCAGCCGGCTCACGGCCTCGAACGTGACGAAGGCGGCGACGACGATGAGGATGAGGCTGTTGACGAGGGCGCCGAACACCTCCGCGCGCTGATAGCCGTAGCTGTGCCGGTCGTTGGCCGGGCGGGCGGCGACGATGGTGGCGATCAGCGCGATGACCAGGCCGATGAGGTCGGAGAGCATGTGGCCGGCGTCGGCGAACAGCGACAGCGACCCCGTGAAGAAGGCGCCGAGGGCTTCGACCACGAGCACGGTCGCCACGATCGCGATGGCGATCGAGAGCCGCGAGCGGTTCGCGCCTGCCCCATGGCCGTGACCGTGGGAGTGACCGCCCGGCACCTCGACCGCGCCCCGTTCGGCCGCGGGCACGCCGAGGTGCTCGGTCTGCGGGCCGCAACCGGCGCGCGAACCGTGCTCGCCGGGGCCGGATGCGTTCGTCACCCTTCAACGGTAACCGCCCCACGGAGGCCTGCGCCACAAACCGCGCTAGTTGGGAATGACGCTCATTTTCAACACCGGGATCGCGGCCTCGAACGCGCGGGCACGGTGGCTCACGGCGTTCTTCTCGGCCGCGGAGAGCTCGGCGGCCGAGACGTCGTAGCCGTCGGGCACGAAGATCGGGTCGTAGCCGAACCCGCCGCCGCCGTGGGCACTGCGGGCGAGCCGGCCCGGCCAATGACCCGACACCACCGTCTCGAATCCGGTGGCCGGCACCACGACGGCGATGTGGCACGCGAACTGCGCGCCGCGGTGCTCGTCGTGGATGTCGGCGACCTGGTCGAGCAGCAGGTCGAGGTTGGCCTGGGCGCCCTTGCCGTGACCGGCCCAGCGCGCCGAGAAGATGCCCGGCGCCCCGCCGAGCACGTCGACGCAGATGCCGGAGTCGTCGGCCAGCGCCGCCAGCCCGGTGTGGGCGGCGGCCGCCCGCGCCTTGATCAGCGCGTTCTCGGCGAAGGTGGTGCCGTCTTCGACCGGCTCGGGCCCGTCGTAGGCGACGATCTCGAGCTCGGGCAGCACCGCGCCGAGAATGCCCTGGAATTCTTCGACCTTGTGCTGGTTGTGGGTCGCGAGCACCACGCGCATCCGGATGCCGCCTACTCCGCCGGCCCGGCGAGCACCGCGTTCTGCAGCAGCGCGAGCTCGGTTGTGCCGACGAGGGCCAGGTCGAGCAGCGAGTCGAGCTCGCTGCGGTCGAAGGGCGCGCCTTCGGCCGTGCCCTGCACCTCGACGAAGAGTCCGCGGCCGGTTACGACCACGTTCATGTCGGTCTCGGCCCGCACGTCTTCGACGTAGGCGAGATCGAGCATCGGGGTGCCGTCGATGATGCCGACCGAGACAGCCGAGACGCTGTCGATGAGGGGCTTGGAGCGCTGCCCGATGAACTTCTTCTCGCGCGCCCACTCGATGGCGTCGGCCATCGCCACGTAGGCCCCCGTGATCGCCGCGGTGCGCGTGCCGCCGTCGGCCTGCAGCACGTCGCAGTCGATCACGATGGTGTTCTCGCCCAGCGCCTTCATGTCGACGACGGCGCGCAGCGAACGGCCGATCAGGCGCGAGATCTCGTGGGTGCGACCGCCGATGCGGCCCTTCACCGACTCGCGATCCATGCGGTCGTTGGTGGAGCGCGGCAGCATCGAGTACTCCGCGGTCACCCAGCCCTTGCCCGAGCCCGACTTCCAGCGCGGAACGCCATTGGTGAACGACGCGGTGCACAGCACCCTGGTCTTGCCGAACGAGATGAGTGCGGAGCCCTCGGCCTGGTCGCTCCAGCCTCGCTCGATGGTGATCGGGCGCAGCTGGTCGAGCGTGCGGCCGTCTTTGCGGCTGCCGGCGCTCGTGGTGGTGTCGGTCACAGGATGCTCCTTGCGGGGTGGGTGATGGGGATGGTGCCGGTCTCGACGAGTTCGACCGCCGACACCTCCGGGCCGAGCAGCTGCTCGGCGAGCCGGATGAACTCGGCGGCGCTGCCGCCGGTGGCCTCGTAGCGGTAGTCGGGACGGCCCGGCGACGTGCGCTCCAGGCCCGCGCTCACGAGGGTGCGGTAGACGTCGTTCGCGGTCTCGGTGTCGCTCGACACCAGGCGCACGCCGTCGCCGACCACGTAGGAGATGGCGCCCTTGAGGAACGGGTAGTGGGTGCAGCCGAGCACCAGGGTGTCGATGCCCTCGTCGACGAGCGGTGTGAGGTAGTGCTCGGCCAGCGCCACGAGTTCGCGGCTCGTGGTGTCGCCGGCCTCGACGTAGCGCACGAACTCCGGACAGGCCCGGGAGAACAGCTCGAGGTGGGGCGCCGCGGCGAACGCGTCGTCGTAGGCCCGCGACGTGATGGTGGCGACCGTGCCGATGACGCCGACACGGTTGTTGCGGGTGACCGAGACGGCGGTGCGCACGGCGGGCTGGATGACCTCGATCACCGGAACGCTGTAGCGCTCCCGGGCGTCGCGCAGCATGGCGGCCGACGCCGTGTTGCAGGCGATCACGAGCATCTTGACGCCCTGCGCCACCAGATCGTCGAGCACCTCGAGCGAGAACTGCCGCACCTCGGCGAGCGGCCTCGGCCCGTAGGGCGAGTGCGCCGTGTCGCCGATGTAGATGATCGACTCGCGCGGGAGCTGGTCGCGGATGGAGCGGGCGACAGTCAGACCACCGACGCCCGAGTCGAAGATTCCAATCGGCGCATCACTCACGACACAACAGCCTAGCCCGACCGGCCTAAGCTCAGATCGTGACCGAGTCAACCGCGCTGCTCACCGACCGCTACGAACTGACGATGATCGATGCGGCAATCCGGGCGGGAACCCACGACCGCCCGAGCGTGTTCGAAGCCTTCGGCCGCTCACTGCCGGCCGGTCGCCGCTACGGCGTGGTCGCGGGCACCGGGCGACTGCTCGAGCTCATCGCCGACTTCCGGTTCGGAGACGCCGAACTCGAGTTCCTGCGGCAGAACCGGGTCGTCAGCGACGCGACCCTCGACTGGCTCGCGGGCTACCGTTTCACCGGGTCGATCACGGGCTACCGCGAGGGCGAGGTCTACTTTCCGAACTCGCCCATCCTCGTGGTCGAGTCGAGCTTCGCCGAGGGGGTCGTGCTCGAAACGCTCATCCTGAGCGTGCTCAACTACGACTCGTCGGTGGCGAGTGCCGCGTCGCGCATGGTCACCGCCGCCCTCGGCCGCCCGCTGGCCGAGATGGGTTCGCGGCGCACGGGTGAGCACTCGGCGGTGGCGGCGGCCCGTGCTGCCTACATCGCGGGTTTCGGCGCCACCTCGAACCTCGAGGCCGGCCGCACCTGGGGAGTGCCGACCATGGGCACCGCCGCCCACGCCTTCACGATGCTGTTCGACTCCGAGGAAGAGGCGTTCCGGGCGCAGGTCGACGCCCTCGGCGCGTCGACCACGCTGCTGGTCGACACCTACGACGTGCCCCACGGCGTCGAGACCGCTGTGCGGGTGGCGGGCCCGGAGCTCGGGGCGGTGCGCCTCGACTCGGGCGACCTGCTGACCCTGGTGTCGTCGGTGCGCCGGCAGCTCGACGGGCTGGGCAACACCGCGACGAAGATCACGGTGACGAACGACCTCGACGAGTACACGATCGCGGCGCTCGCCGCCACGCCGGTCGACTCGTTCGGGGTGGGCACCTCGGTGGTCACCGGCTCAGGCTCCCCCGCCGCCGGCATGGTCTACAAGCTCGTCGCGCGCCAGGGCGCCGACGGCGACTGGGTGTCGGTGGCCAAGAAGTCGCCCGAGAAGGCGACCCACGGCGGTCGCAAGCACCCGGTGCGGCTGCTCGACGCATCCGGAACCGCGGTCTCGGAGACCATCTACGTCGGCGCCGCCGCCCCCGCTGTGGTGCGCGGCCGGGCGCTGCACACGACGCTCGTGACCGACGGCGTCGCCGACCCCGCGCACCTGGGGCACCGGGGCGTCGAGGCGGCGCGGGAGAGGCGGGCCACGGCGCTCCGCGAGCTGCCGCCGGAGGCCTTCCGTCTCGCTGCCGGCGAACCGGCGGTGCCGACCGTCTACGCCGAGGTCTAGGCGTCGTCGGCCTCAGCCGTCGGCGTCAGTCGTCGGCCTCAGTCGTCGGTGAGGTTCTCGTAGATCTCTTTGCAGGTGGGGCACACGGGGAACTTCTCGGGGTCGCGGCCGGGCGTCCACTTCTTGCCGCAGAGGGCCTTTACCGGCTTGCCGGTCATCGCCGACTCGAGGATCTGCTCTTTCTTGACGTAGTGCGAGAAGCGCTCGTGGTCGCCGGGATCGATCTGCTCGGTGGTGAGCAGTTCTTCGAGTTCGCGATCGAGCGTCGACGTTCCGCCACCGGTGGGGATGCCGCCCGGCTCGGAGATGCTTGCGGATGCGGGGTTGACCATGACGACGATTCTACGGCTCGTGGAACGGTCTCGGTCAGCCCGGCGCGATCTGCCCGGCGCGATCAGGTGAGCGCGATCAGTTGCGCTGCGCCGCGGCGAGGATCTCGGGGCCGCGGCGGTTGAAGATGCCCGCGCCCCAGGCCACGCCGCCCACCAGCACGACGACGCCGACGCCGAGTCCGGTCCAGAGCGACATCCAGAAGTAGTCCGGGTCGACGAACACGCCGAGCACCCCGAACACGATCGACGGCGTCGACAGCGCGATGGTGCCGAACAGCGAGAAGCTCTGCGCGAGCACGGGCGTCGGGCCGGTCGACTGCGGCTGCGTGAAGGCGCTGTCACCCGGCCGCGTGGCGGCATAGGGGAAGCGCGCCGAGAAGATGCTGCCGAGACCGAGGCCCGTGAGCACCAGGCAGGTGCTCGCGCCGAGCACGGCCGGCAGCGCGTCGGGGTTGTTGGCGAACAGCACGCTGAGGAACGAGCCGATGCCGATCAGCGGAATCGCGATGAGCACGACCGGGATCATGCGGCCGATGCGGTCGGCGACGCCGAGCTTGCCCGCGACGACGTGCAGCCACACGGCGGTGTTGTCGAACGCCACGTCGTTGTGCACCACCCAGCCGAGGAAGATGCACATCAGCGGCACCGGCAGCAGCGCCGTGTATTCGATCGGGATGCCGACGAACACGAACACCGCCACGGCCACGATCGGCACCAGCGGCACCGGCAGCAGCTGGGCGTAGTAGCGCGCGTCGCGCCCCCAGTAGGTGAGTGAGCGGGCGGCGATGGCGCCGGTGGGAGTGGTCGGCGTGCGGCCGAACCAGCCGAGACCGACGTGCTCGCGCTGCTCGACCTGGTGGCCGGGGTTGACGAGCATGAGCGCCACGAGTCCCTTCCACGCGAGCCAGAGCAGCGCGACCGTGGCCAGGGCGATCAGGAGCTTCAGCACGGCGAACACCCACTGGCCGTTGGCCGCATCGGCCGGGATGGCCCAGGCCGCGCCGAGCGGCGTCCAGCCCAGCACATTCTCGAGCGAACTGAAGAAGCCGCCGTCGTCGGCGCCCCAGCCGGTGAGCACGAGCAGCAGGATGCCGGGAACGATCACGATGAGGGCCAGCACCCCGATGACGGCACCGAACTCGCGCGCCCGCCGGGTGGCGAAGGCGAACGCCGAGATCGACAGGGTGACCCGGGCGCCGAGCACGCAGGTCAGGGCGCCGATGACGGCCGAGACGACCGCGAGCAGCACCGAACCCGGCGACTGCGACCAGGTGACGATGGTGGCGAGGCTCACGAGCGTCACGACGAGCGCCGGCACGCTGACGAAGGCGGCGACGAACAGCCCGAGGGCGACCTTGTCGTCGGAGACGCCGTACAGAGAGAACGACCGTGGATCCATGGCGTCGGGAAGACTGAACACGATCGGCACGAGCAGGAAGCCGGCGACCACGAGCGACCCGCCGACGACCACGATGTTGCGGGTCAGCTCGGGTTCGCCGTCGCGGAGGCCCACGAGCACCGCGACCAGCGCGATCGTCACGATCGCAGCGAAGGCGATGCCGATGACGACGGCGACGAGCTGCGGGGTGCTGCGTCGGGCGGTGTTGCCGAGGAGCCGGAACCTCAGTCTGACGAACTCAGCAACCATTCCATGCCTTCTGCGCTCTTGCGGCCGCCCGCCAGTTCGACGAATCGTTGTTCGAGGGTGCCGCCTTCACGCACCTGGTCGACCGTGCCCTTCGAGAGCACCCGGCCTTCCACGATGATGGCGACGCGGTCGCAGACGCGCTGGATCATGTCCATGCTGTGGCTGGAGAGCACCACCGTGCCTCCGCCGGCGACGTACTTCTGCAGGATCTCGACCACGTTCGCGGCCGACACCGGGTCGACCGACTCGAACGGCTCGTCGAGCACCAGGATGCGCGGCGAGTGGATCATCGCGCACGCCAGGGCGATCTTCTTGGTCATGCCCGCCGAGTAGTCGGCGACCAGCCGCCCGAGCGCGTCTTCGAGCCCGAAGGCCACCGCGAGGTCGTCGCTGCGCCGGCTGACGGTCTGTGCGTCGAGCCCGCGGAGCGTGCCGGAGTAGTAGAGCAGCTGCCGACCGGTGAGCCGGTCGAAGAGGCGCAGCCGGTCGGGCAGCACGCCGATGAGGCGCTTCGCCGCGGCCGGATCGCGCCAGACGTCTTGGTCGAGCACGGTGATGGAACCGCCGTCGGGGCGCAGCAGGCCGGTCACCATCGACAGGGTCGTGGTCTTGCCGGCGCCGTTCGGGCCGACGATGCCGTAGAACGAGCCCAGAGGCACGTCGATGTCGACACCGGCCACGGCGGTCTTGCTGCCGAACTTCTTCGTGAGGCCCGAGATCGACAGCACGATGTTGTTCGGGTCGAGATCGCGCACCACGAGCGGCGGGGCCGACGTGCGCGTTCGGGGCCGGGCGGGCGTGCGCGGCGTTCGCGGCGCCGCGGGTGCCGGCGCTTGCTCGACGGGCGTGCGTTGCACGGGCTTCCGCTGCACCGGCTTCCGGGGTGCCGCCGGCTTCTTCGGAGCGGGCTTGCGGGGCGTCACCGGCTGCACCGGCGCGGATGCCGCCGACTCAAGCACCTCGTCGACCACGCGCACCTCGTCGACCTCCTGTGCGCTCTCGAGCACCTCGTCGGCGTCGTCGATCTCGAAGATGTCGAGCCCGTCAGCGGTCTCGACCACCTCGACGACCTCCACGACCTCGACCCGCTCGGCCACGGCATCCGGAGTCGTCGGCGCCGTGCCGGCCGCCGCGGAACGCGTGGCAGCGGCGGGCTTCGAAGTGGTGCCCGGCTTCGCCGGTGAGGCGGGCCGACGCGCCGCAGCGGGCTTCGCGGCCGCCGGTTTGCCCGGGGTCGCGGGCTTCTGCGTGGTGCGCTTCACGGGCTGACGGCCGGTCGACGACGCGGGCGCACCCGCGGTCTTGGCAGGGGCCCGGCGTGGCGAACGTGCGCTGCCAGACCGTGCTCCCCCGGCATTTGGAGTGTCTGACTCTGAGCTCACCGCACTAACCTATCAATCCCTCTGCTGCCCTGCACCGGGCGTCGGAAATCCCCGGGCGACCACAGCCGAGGAGCATTCAGTCTGACACCTTCCGGGCGCAGTCTCTTATCACGAAACAGAAACGATACACAGGCTCGCCCTTGCCCCAAAAAGGGGTCACAGTACACTTGAGCAAGGCATAACGACGTGTCTGGAACGAAACCGTGAGGTGAATCGGGCCTGAACTCTGATCTGATGCTCACGCCCCCGCCTGAAGCCAAGACCTCGGCGCCCTGACCGGCACCGATACTCGGCGCTACTGATCAGAGGAGACAACGTGACCACGCAGGTCGTCATTCTTGCCGCAGGCATGGGCAGCCGCCTCGGCCGCTCCCTTCCCAAACCCCTCACCGAGCTCAGCGACGGCCGCACCATCATGGGCCAGCAGTTCGACAACATCCGCCACACCTTCGGCAACGAGGCCAAGGTCACCATCGTGGTGGGTTACAAGCTCGAGCACATCATCGAGGCTTTTCCCGAGGCATCCTTCGTCTACAACGAGGAATACGACCAGACGAACACGTCGAAGAGCCTGCTGCGCGCCCTGCAGGCCTCCTCGGCCGGCGGCGTGCTGTGGATGAACGGAGACGTCGTGTTCGACCCGGCCGTTCTCGACCGGGCGCTCGCCATGATCGCGCGCGACCAGTCGTTCGTCACCGTCAACACCTCGAAGGTGTCCGACGAAGAGGTGAAGTACACCACCACCGCCGAGGGCTACATCGACGAGTTGTCGAAGACCGTCGTGGGCGGCCTCGGTGAGGCCGTGGGCATCAACTACATCTCGAGCCGCGACAAGGCCTCGTTCATCCGCCACCTGCAGCGCGTGAACGACCAGGACTACTTCGAGCGCGGCCTCGAACTCGCGATCGAGAAAGACCGTGTGCTCATCGAGCCCGTCGACATCTCCGACCTCTACGCGGTCGAGGTCGACTTCGCCGAAGACCTCGAGCGGGCGAACCTCTACGTCTGAGCACCCTCGGGTGAAATAGAGTGGCCTCCGACGGCCAGTGACACCGGCTGTTCGGAGAGGGGCACCAGCACGTGAGCGCAGCGACACAGCTGCCGCTGCATCGCAAGAGCGGCGGATGGTCGCGCTATCGTCATTCGCTCTGGCTGCTGACCCGGCGTGACCTGCGGGTGCGCTACTCGACGTCGGCGCTCGGCTACGTCTGGTCGATCCTCGATCCGCTCGTGATGGCGGGCATCTACTGGTTCGTCTTCACCCAGGTGTTCCAGAAGCAGGTCGGTTCGCAGCCCTACATCGTCTTCCTGCTGGCGGCGCTGCTGCCGTGGATGTGGTTCAACGGAACGGTGTCGGATGCCACGCGCGCGTTCCTGCGCGAGGCGAAGCTCATCCGCTCGACGAAGATCCCCCGCACCATCTGGGTGAACCGTCTCGTGCTCTCGAAGGGCATCGAGTTCTTGGCCAGCATCCCGGTGCTGGCGATCTTCGCCGTGCTGGCGGGCGCGTCGGTCAACTGGGATCTGCTGCTGTTTCCCGTGGCCATCGTGCTGCAGGCCGTGCTCACCGTCGGGGTGGCGCTGATCGTGGCGCCGCTCGTGGTGTTCTTCCGCGATCTCGAGCGGGCGGTGAAGCTCGCGCTGCGCTTCCTCTTCTATGCCTCGCCCATCATCTACGGCACCCACGACCTGCCGGTGAACCTGCAGCCCTGGGCGGCGTTCAACCCGCTGAGCGGCGTGTTCTCGCTCTACCGGGCGGGCTTCTTTCCCGACCAGCTCGACTGGTATCTGGTGGGCGTCGGCGCCCTGATGTCGTGCGTGCTGCTGGCCATCGGCATCCTCGTCTTCCAGCGCTCCGAGCGCTCCGTGCTGAAGGAGATCTGACCGTGGCCCCCGACGTCATCGCCGTCGACCGGCTCGGCATCCGGTTCAAACGCAACAAGCGCGCCCGGCGCAGCTTCAAAGACCTGTTCGCCGGCCGCGCGCGCCGGTCGCGTCCCGACGAGTTCTGGGCGCTCCGCGATGTGAGCTTCACGGTGAAGCAGGGCGAGGCGATCGGCGTGATCGGCCGCAACGGACAAGGCAAGTCGACGCTGCTCAAGCTCGTGGCCGAAGTGGTGCTGCCCGACGAGGGGCACGTGCGCGTCAACGAAGGCGTCGCGCCGTTGATCGAGATCACGGGCGGATTCGTCGACGACCTCACCGTGCGCGACAACGTCTACCTCACCGCCGGCCTGCACGGCATGACCCGGCGCGAGGTCGACGAGCGGTTCGACGACATCATCGCCTTCGCCGAGATCGGCGACTTTCTCGACACGCCCTACAAGCACCTCTCGAGCGGGATGCGGGTGCGGATCGCGTTCTCGGTGATCGCGCAGCTCGAAGAGCCGATCATCCTGGTCGACGAGGTGCTCGCCGTGGGCGACAAGGGTTTTCGCGAGAAGTGCTATCGGCGCATCGAGGAGCTGCTCGAGGGCGGGCG
Source organism: Herbiconiux daphne (assembly GCF_024979295.1). GTDB lineage: Bacteria > Actinomycetota > Actinomycetes > Actinomycetales > Microbacteriaceae > Herbiconiux > Herbiconiux daphnes. The sequence goes on from NZ_JANLCJ010000003.1 coordinate 253,441, forward strand.
CACGCTGTTCTTCGTGTCGCACAACGAGCGCGATCTGCGCCGATTCTGCACGCGGGGGCTCTATCTCGACAAGGGCCGATTGGTGTTCGACGGCCCGATCGAAGAGGCGCTGCGACGCTACGCCTCCGACACAGCCGAGTGATCTCGACGAAGTTATCCACAACCGGGCTCCGCACCCGGCTTTCGGGGCCCTTTCGTCAGTGGTGCGGGATCTACTTTCTGCCATGGCAAGCAGTTACACCACTCATTACGAAACCGATTCCGTCGCCTACCCCGTGCCGCTCCGCCTCGATCGACGCGATGCACCCCGCAGCTACCGGCTGAGCAACATCAGTGACGAACCCCTGCGGGGGCTCTCGTTCAGCCTGCTCGGCTCCGGGGTGATGCCCGCGACCGCACCGCTCCTGCTGGTTCCCGGGCAGGAGGTGCGCCTGCACATCCGCGGCGACTCCCTGCCGCGATCGGCGGTGCTCATCATCCGCTGGTTCCGGCCCAACGGAGACGAATATCTCTGGCGGGTGAGCTTCTGAGCGCGCCGCGGGAGATTACGTGTTGGCCTCGCGGGCCCGGATGAGGTCGGCCACGGTGACGCGGTGCGGGCGGTCGGGCAGCATGTCGGCCGTCATGCCGTCGAGCAGGGCGCCCGGGTTGAGGTTGAGTGCCCCGGCGATGCGCAGGATGGTGTGCAGCGAGGGGTTGGCCTGACCGCGTTCGATCTTGCCGAGGTTGGTGAAGTGCAGGCCGGCCAGATCGGCGAGTTCCATCTGGTTGATCGCGAATCGCTGCCGTTCATCTCGGATGCGCGCACCCAGCAGACGGGCGGCCTCGGAATGAACGGAACTCACAGATCATGACTACCTGCCCCATGCAAACGTCACCAGAGTGCCTGCGCCGCACGCGTCGGCACCGTTCCGGTGGCGGGGTGCGGCTAGATGCTGTTCGGTGATTGGCCCGCACGGTCGGCGCGGGTGGTCGCAGGTCGGGCGGTCACAAGCCGTCTCGGGCGACGAGGGGCACGGCGATCCGGCGCACCACGATCTCGAGCAGGGCCCAGGCGGCGCGGCGCGGCGCCGGCAGATGCCGGGTGTAGACGGCGGTGTACTCGATCTCCGCCTCTGCACCGCGGTTGCGTTTGAACTGCGCGACGCCGCTCGAGTTGTGCAGTTCGACGTCGTGCTCGTGCGCCGTGCGGGCGATGAGGTAGGTGAGCATGCGGTAGAGGCCGGCGCTCTGCGGCAAGGCCGTGTCGTAGCCGACGAGCGGCGCCGCGAGCAGCCCGTGCGCCACCCGAAAGCCGAAGACGCCGTCGATGCGGCCGTTCCGCTCCAGCACGATGAAGTCGAGCAGCCCCGATCGTTGCGCGAGCCCCACGAAGTCGGCGGTGTAGCGCGGATTGAGGGTGGAGTACTTGCCGACGTAGAGCAGGTCGTAGAGCTCGGCGATGCGTTGGCGCACGTGGGGGTGCGACATCCCGGTGGCGTCGTCAACCGGCGGGCGCAGTGCTCGATAGCCAGACGCGTCGAGGGTCGCGCGGTCGCGCCGGCTGTCGCGGAGCCCCGCCCATTCGTCGTCGCGCGTCGGGGTGAACAGCACGCTCCGCGACGGGATGAGCCGGTAGCCCGATCGCCGGAGGGTGTCGGGCAGGCGCGATCCGCGGCCGTGCACGCTGCGCCAGACGATCGCCCGGCCGGGGTGGGCGGCCGCCAGCTCGGTCGTCAACCGTTGCAGCGCCGCCTCCCCCACGTCGGGGAGCAGGTTCGTGGAGAGCAGGGCGTTGCCCACGATGACCACGTCGTCGATGCGCCCGGTGGCGAGCACACGACCGAGCACCGTGAGCACTCCGGATGCCACCACCCGCGCCGCACGCGACTCCAGGTTGCCGAGCTCTTCACGGGCGTAATGCACGTAATGGCTGAGGGGTGACACGACGTAGCTCTGCGGCGGCGCGTCGCGGGTCGTGCAACGGCGCGGCGTCGTGACGGGCAGACGATGCCCATCGACCTCGACGACGCCGACCAGCGCCTCGACGTTCTCGACGAGACCCGTCGTGCCGGCGGGGCTGCTCATGCCATCGGCGAAGACGTCTGCCCAGTCGCGCGGTGACTCACCGACCGATTCGCCGTCCGGCGGGGGCGGAGCCTGGCGCGGCCGTCCGTGGGCAGCGGAACTCGCGGGAGGTGGTGCCGATGCCGCCCCGAGGTGCGGAGACGACGGCGGGGCGGCGTCATGCGGGTGCGGGGTGGACGCGGCATCCGGAGCATCCGGAGCTGCTCGGGAGGGAGCCAGAGGCGGGCTCGACTGACGGGGCGGGAGGGGCTCGCCGTTCCACTCGATGTCGTGGGTGGAGGCGGCGAGCAGCGAGACGCCGGCCTGGCGTGCGGTGCGTTGCTGCACGGCGATCGACCGCGCCAGCTTCGCGACCGACACCCGATCGCCCGGGGGCCGGAGCGCATCCGGAGACCGGCGCAGACGCCACCAGCGCGCGACGTCGGCGGGATGGCGCATGCCGGGTGCGGCATACATCGCGAGCGGCAGACCGAGGCGCGCGGTGGCACGACTCGGCCCGGCGGCCTCCACGCCCCGGAAGGCGCCGGCGAGGCCACCGCCCGGCGCGAACAGGTGGAGCCCGCTCGTCGCCCGCGGATTGCACTCGAGCACCTGGGGGCCCGACGCGGTCATCATGAGGTCGAGGCCGAACTGACCCGTCATGGTGAGCCGGGCGGCGATCGACGCGGCGATGCGACGGGCGTCGAGCGCGAGTGCCGACGCGGGGTCGAGGCGCTCGAAGGCCACGCCCGCACCGCGCCCGGCCCGCCATGCCGGGCGGTAGGCCACGAACGCGGTCAACCGGCCGCCCACGGCGACGGCGTAGGTGCAGTACTCCTCGCCGGTCAGCCGCTCTTGCACGAGCCAGCGTTCTTCACGAGTCACGCGGGGCAGGGCCGGAAGCGGCTGGCCCTCGTCGACCAGCAGGGTTCGGGTGCCGAAGCGCGAGAACGCCGGCTTGACGACCACCGGGGGGCGGGCACCACGGGCCCTGGCCTCGGCCCGCCGGCGCCAGCGGATGGCCGACGAGATCACTTCGGTCGACGGATGCGCCACTCCGAGCTCGTCGAGCAGCGTCATGAACTCCGCCTTGTCGTGCAGGCGGCGCAACACGTCGATCGGTGGCGCGAACAATCGGTCGCGGAGGGCGGCGACCGTCTCGGAAGCTGCGCCCGAGCCATCGGGGCGCGCGAATGCGACCGCCGCGAGCCAGAACGTCTCTTCGCACGTGGGCACGATGAGGTCGACCGCGTGGCGCCGCGCGATGCCCGCCACGGCGGCGGCGAACTCGAGCGGCCGGAACCGGGCCGACGGCACCCGGTAGGCCGCCCCGACGGCCGACGACGCCGACGAGATCGCCGGCTGACTGTCGGCCACCATGACGAACGCGCCCTCCTCGGCGAACCGGCGGGCCAGATCGAGTGCGACCGGCGCGCGCGACCCGGTGAGGAGAACGGCCGTCATCCGCCCGTCAGACGTCGCTCGACGACTGCCACAGGTTGATGCCGGCGTCGACCGCGAGCTCGTCGATGCGGGCGAGCTCGTCGGCCGTGAAGTCGAGGTTCGCGGTGGCGTCGAGGTTGTCGTCGAGTTGCTCGACCGAGGAGGCGCCGATCAGCACCGAGGTGACCCGCTCGTCGCGCAGCGCCCACGACAGCGCCAGCTGGGCGAGCGTCTGACCGCGGCCGGCGGCGATGTCGTTGAGGGCGCGCACCCGGCCGAGGGTCTCGTCGGTGAGCATGGTCTTCTGCATCGAGCCGCCCCGGGCGCCGCGGGAGTCGTCGGGTACGCCTTCGAGGTAGCGATCGGTCAGCAGCCCCTGGGCGAGCGGCGAGAACGCGATGCAGCCGACGCCGAGATCGCCGAGCGTGTCGAGCAGACCGTGCTCGATCCAGCGGTTGAACATCGAATACGAGGGCTGGTGGATGAGCAGCGGCGTGCCGAGATCGGCGAGGATGCGGGCGGCCTCGACGGTGCGCTCGGGCGAGTACGACGAGATGCCGGCGTAGAGAGCCCGCCCCGACTGCACGGCCGTGTGCAGGGCTCCCATCGTCTCGTCGAGCGGCGTGTCGGGGTCGGCCCGGTGGGAGTAGAAGATGTCGACGTAATCGAGCCCCATGCGGCCGAGCGACTGATCGAGCGAGGCCAGCAGGTATTTGCGGGAACCGAAGTTGCCGTAGGGGCCCGGCCACATGTCGTAACCCGCCTTGGTCGATATGACGAGTTCATCGCGGTAGGGCGCGAGGTCTTCGGCGAACACCCGCCCGAAATTGATCTCGGCGCTGCCGTAGGGCGGGCCGTAGTTGTTGGCGAGGTCGATGTGCGTCACACCACGATCGAAGGCGCGGCGCAGAATCGCGCGCTGCGTGTCGAGCGGCTTCTCGTCGCCGAAGTTCTGCCAGAGGCCGAGCGACACCGCCGGGAGCAGAAGGCCGCTGCGCCCGGAGCGGCGATAGGGCAGGGATTCGTAGCGGTCGTCGGAGGCGAGGTAGGTCATGGTTTCATGCTGTCACGACCCGCTCGCAACGCGCACGCATTCCGCCATCGAACGCTTCATGTAGCGCAGCCAGATCGGCCCGATGACGTGGGCGACGATGAACCGGCGGCCCGGCAGCGGGCGGAACCCGTAAGTCCAGCGGATGCGGGTCGCCTCGCCGACGGGCTCGTAGAGCCAGCTCGCGTGCGCGTCGGAGACGAGCCGCCCCAGCAGCTTCGTGTACTGCGTGACACGGTAGTCGAACCATCCGCGCGAACCCGGTCCCTCCGGCCGCACATAGCGCGTGATCTCTTCGCGGAAGCGGCCGCCGTCGGAGAGGTGCACGGTGCGTTGCTCCCCCGGATGATTCCATGGCCCGGTCTGCTCCGACACCCCGGTGACCGCCGGCAGCACCGTGAGATAGCCGAGGAACAACGTGCTGTCGTCGCGGGTCACGACCCGGTCGAACGCCGTCAGGGGCGGCACCCGAGCCTCCCCCGCGACCGTGAAATCGACGAGCTCCATGTGCTCACCGTAGGCCCCCCGCTCCCCCCACGCTTGGACCATGCCCTCTTATCGCGTCACGATGATCGTCGGAACCCTCGAGCTCGGAGTGCGACCCGAAGAGGTGCTGCCCACCCTCAGCGGCGCCGTCGCCGACTACACGACGGTGGAGGCATCCGACATCGCGATCGTGGCCGGCGCACCCCGGGTGACCGTGCGCTACACCGCCGACACCGACGAGGCCGCCTACCTCATCGCCGAACAGGCGATCGACGGGGCTCGCGTGTCGGTCGAGCCGATCGCCTGGCAGGTCACCCGCCGGGTGGAGGGGCGCTGGGAGTCGCTCTGACGACGGCCTCGCGGTCGGCGCCGGATGCCGCAGCGGCAGCACCGGGCACCGGCTCAGCGGCGTCGGATGCCGCGCGAGCATCATCGTCGCCGATCAGCCGCAGGAACGCCGAAAGCGTCGCCAGTTCGCCCTCGTTGGTGGGCAGGTGGTCGGTGAGCGCCGGCGAGAACACCAGATGGGCCACCCACTTCGCCCGTGACACAGCGACGTTGAGGCGGTTCTTCATCAGCAGGAAGCCGATGCCGCGCGGCACGTCGACGGCTGCCGACGTGGCGAGCGACACGATGGCGACCGGCGCTTCGCGACCCTGGAACTTGTCGACCGTGCCGACCGCCACCTCCGGATGCCCCGCGGCCGCGAGTGCGGCGGCGAGGCGCTCGACCTGGGCGTTGTAGGGGGCCACGACGATGATGTCGGCGCCGCCGATGGGCCGCGGCATCCCCTCGCCCTCGGCGGGATCGCTCCACAGGCGACCGACGACGTCGCTCACGATCTCGACCACCCGCGCGGCTTCTTCGGGAGACTCGGTCGCGTTGCCGTGGTGTGACACGGGATGCAGTCGCAGGCCGGGCTCCACACCGGTCAATGCTCGATCGGTGGTCGCCGGCAGCATCGCGTGCAGCTCGCCCTCGTAGCTGAGCTCGCTGACGGGCGCGCAGACCGCCGGATGCATGCGCCAACTGAGGTCGAGGAAGTAGCCGAGCCCGGGCGGCAGCACGTCGTGCCCGTCGGTGAGCCAGCCGAGCGCCGACGCGTCGACCGGCTCGGGGTGGGTGCCCTGCGTCACCTGGGGCAGTTGCTGCGGATCGCCGAGCAGCAGCAGGTTGCGGGCCGCGACGCTGACGGCGATGGTGTTGGCCAGGGAGTACTGACCGGCCTCGTCGACCACGAGCAGGTCGAGTCCACGGCGGCCGACGCGGCCGAGGTTCGTGAAGTCCCACGCCGTTCCGCCGATGACGGCGCCACGGCCCTCGGCCGCCGCGCGGGCCAGGAATCGGGCGTGGCCCTCTTTCGGCAGGGGCGTGAACAGGGCGTCGGATGATTCGCTCACCTTGCCGGCCCGGTCGGCGTCGACCCCCGCCGCCACGATCGCGTCGAGCATGTTCTCGACGACGGCGTGCGACTGCCCCACGACCCCGACCGACCAGCCGTGCTGGTTCACGAGGTCGGCCACGACGCGGGCTCCGGTGAAGGTCTTGCCTGTTCCGGGTGGCCCCTGCACGGCGAGGTAGGAGTCGTCGAGCGCCAGCAGTGAATCGCGGATGGCCTCGATCACGCCGCGCGCGCCGTCGCGCACGGGCTCGAGGGTGCGGCCGTCGTGTCGCCGGGGCGGCCGGCGGCGCAGGATGTCGAGGGCCGCGTCGCGGGGAAAGGCCGGCAGCCCATCGGCTAGCGCCTGCCCCCACTCGGCGATCGCCGCCTGCAACGACACCGTTCGAGGCGGCGCCGAGGGTGTGACAGCGATGGGCAGGGCCGCATAGCCGGAGCCCCCGTCGGCGGAGCCGGCGGCGCCGCCGGACGCGGGCAGACGCTCTTCGAAGACGTACTGGGGGACGCCGTTCGGCAGCACGATGGTGTCGGCGAGCACCGTGCGGGCATGCGCCACGCGGGCGCTCGCCCGCGACCGGGGTTCGAACCACGGATGCGGAGGGTCGTAGACGAAGAACCGCCCGCCCTCGCCCGGCTCGAGGCGGCTGCCGGGGGCGAGTTCGCCACGCACCCGGATCTCACGGCGATCGGCCCGCTGGCCGGGATTGCGATACCAGTCGCGGTCGACCACACCGGCGGTCACCACGAGCACGTCGCGGGTGTCGGCCCACTCGTCGAGCGGTTGCTCGAGGCGGTTGAAATGCTCCCACCAGAACGACTTGTCTTCGCGCCGGTGGTAGTCGATGGCCGCCGCCGCGAGGGCGATCGCCGTCTGGTCGCCCGTGCGGTCGGCCGGGTCGACCCCGGCGATCTGCGACGTGAGCGCCAGGTGCAGCGGGCTCGGCTCGAAGTCGAGTCCGTCGCCCTCGGAGCCTGCCGTGTCGGCAGCGGTCGCGTCAGCGCCGACCGCGTCGTCGGCCGCGAGCCCGTCGAGGGCGACCTGACCGGCGAGCTCGGACAGCGAGACGACGCCGTTCTCGGCCGCCCGCTCGAGCAGCCAGTCGCGCAGCCGCAACGTCGACAGGCAGTCGTATTCGTTGTAGTCGGCGATCTCACGCAGTTGCGCCTCGGCGGCCACCGCGGCCGCGGCATCCGTTCGCCCTCGATCGCGCAACTCGGTGTAGCGCACATAGGCGGTGATGGAGTCGGCCGCGTTGGTCACCTCGCTGTCGCGGTAGAGCTCACCCATGTAGAGCGGTTCGAGCTTCTTGAGGCTGTAGGAGGGCGAGCTGACGCGGATGGTCTTCTTCACGACGGGGTAGAGATCGACCAGCACGTCGCGGCGCAGCAACTCGTCGAGCTGGTCTTCGCCCACGCCGTGGCGGGCGGCGAGGGATTGCAGGTGGGCACGCTCGTAGTTCGCGTAGTGGTAGACGTGCAGGCCGGGATGCTCGCGCAACCGCTCGGTGACGTAGTCGAGGAACCGGCGCAGGGCCTCGCGCTCTTCGGCGTGGTCGTGCGCCCAGAAGGGGCGAAACGACGTGCCGCCGCCCGGCGCGTGCTCGATGACGCCGAAGAGGTAGTCGAGGCCCCAGTCGGGCCCGGCGCGCTCGGAGTAGAGCGGGTCGCCCTCGAAGTCGAAGAAGATGTCACCGGCGTCGGGCCGCGGCAACCCGGCGAGGGCGGAGGCGTCGAACACCCGGTAGGCCAGGCCGGAGCGGCCCGCGACCTGCATGCGCGCCTGGTCGCGCAACGTCTCGACCGTGCTGTCGGCCATGCCGGGCACGGGGCCCGACGACGAGGCCAGCTCGTCGATGGTGGTGATGCCCGCGTCGATCAGCCGCGATCGCTGGGTGACCCGGATGCCGGCCACGAGCAGCAGGTCGGCGTGCGCGGCCACTTCGGGGGCGCAGACGTCGCAGCGCCCGCAGATGGTGTAGCGCGGATCGCCCCATTCCACGGCGGCCTCGGGCCCGTCGCCGGCGGCGAGACGCTCGTCGAGCAGGTGCTCGAGCCGCTGCCGGCGGTTGCGGTAGACCGGCAGGATGTCGCGCAGTTCGTGGGTCGATGTGGAGCCGTCGCCCAGCAGCAGGTGCACCTGCGAGCCGAGCGGGATGCCCAGCAGCTCGAGCTGGTCGGCGTAGGCCGCGAGCTGCAGCAGCGCCGTGATCTTGGCGTGGCGCGCGAGCTTGGTGTCGTAGACCTCGTAGCGAGAGGTGCCCGGGACCTTCACGAGGAAGTCGGCGAAGCCGAGGAACCGGCCGTCGAAGAAGGTGCCCTGGAACACGACGTCGGCCCCGGCGCGGAGCGCGGCGACGGTGTGCCGCTGGTGCTCGAGCAGAGCCTCGGGCGTCGAGCGCTCGGGGCGCGCGATCTCGGCGACGCCGGCCGGAGTCACGCCGTCGAACGCACCGAAGCGCGCGCGCAGCTGCTCCAGCGTGCGCAGCTCGTGAGCGTCGCCGAGGCGGGCCGTGCGGTCGAGCATCTCGTCGACCACCTCGGGCAGTGGAGCGATGCGGCCGAGCTTCGCGTCGAGCCGCCGCACCAGGGCGAACTCGCAGGTGGCCGCCGCCGTGAGGTCGGTGGCGCTGTAGAGGATCGTGGCGCCGTGCCCCGGCTCGCCGCTGACGATCATCCGTTCTCCTTCGTGGTCGCCATCAGGCTATCCGGCACCGCCGACATCGACCTTCGAGGGATGCTCAGGGCCGGATGCCCACCGCCGGCAGGATGACGCCGTCGATCATCGACACGAGGAACTCGCGGTCGACCGGCTTCTTGAGCACCAGGGTGCGGTAGGCGGCCATCGACGGCGAGATCAGCGCGATGGTGTCGACGTCGCAGTCGGCGGCGATCTCACCCCGCTCGATCGCCCGGCGCAGCAGGATGCGGTTGACCTCGGCGCGGGGCTCGATGATGGCCTGGCTGATGGCGTCGGAGAGCTCGGGCGAGCGGGCGAGCACCGACATGAGGCCCGCCATCACCTGCAGCTTCTTCTCGGCCTCTTCGAGCGTGCGGGGCTTGATCATGCCGATCAGGTCGCCGCGCAGGGTGCCGGTGTCGGGCAGCCGATCGAGGTCGAGGTCGTCCTTCTTCATGCACGCCACCGCGTCGATGACGAGTTCGCCCTTCGACGCCCAACGCCGGTAGAGCGTGGCCTTGCCGGCCTTGGCCCGAGCGGCCACCATGTCGATGGTCATGCCGTCGTAGCCCTCTTCGGCGAGCACGTCGACGGCGGCGTCGAGGATGTCGGCGTCGCGACTGTGGTCGCGCTTGCGGCCCAGACGGGCCGGCTCGGCGGCCGTGTCATCGGCAGCGCGGGTGTTCGTGGGGTCGAGGTCGAGCTGCGTCATTGCAACGATCTCCTTCATGCGGGGTCGACTTCATGTTACCGTCGGACTAATTCTAGAACAAAGATATCCGAAACTGGGCAGTACCGTATATAGTTCTGCTCATGCCTCAGACATCCTCCGACGTCGCCGCCTCCGCCGGCGCTCACACGGCTTCGACCCGTCGCTGGTGGACCCTCACCACCGTCGCCCTCGCCCAACTCATGGTGGTGCTCGACTCCACCGTCGTGAACATCGCCCTGCCCGCCGCCCAGGCCGACCTCGGCTTCTCCAACGGCGACCGGCAGTGGATCATCACCGCATACTCCCTCGCCTTCGGCAGCCTGCTGCTGCTCGGCGGCCGCCTCAGCGACCTGATCGGCCGCAAACGCACCTTCATCATCGGCCTGATCGGCTTCGCCGTGGCCTCGGCCCTCGGTGGCGCCGCCGACAGCTTCGGCACCCTGGTCGCGGCGCGCGCCCTGCAGGGCGCCTTCGGAGCCCTGCTCGCGCCCACCGCCCTCGCCGTGCTCACGACGACCTTCACCATCCCGAAGGAGCGCGCCCGCGCGTTCGGCGTGTTCGGCGCCATCGCCGGAGCCGGTGGCGCCGTGGGCCTACTGCTTGGTGGCGTACTCACCGAGAACTTCAACTGGCGCTGGAACCTCTACATCAACGTCTTCATCGCCATCGTCGCCATCATCGGCGCCGCGCTGTTCGTCACCACGGTGAAGCGCACCGGTCCGCGGCCGAAGCTCGACATCCCGGGCACCGTGCTCGTGTCGGGCGCGCTGTTCTCACTCGTCTACGGGTTCTCGAACGCCGAGACGGATGGCTGGGACTCGCCGCTCACCTGGGGAATGCTCGTCGCGAGCGGTGTTCTGCTCGTGGCGTTCGTGCTCTGGCAGCGCCGCGCGGCGCATCCGCTGCTCCCCCTCTCGATCGTGCTCGACCGCAACCGCGGAGCCGCCTTCAGTTCGGTGCTCATCGCGGGAGCGGGCATGTTCGGCATCTTCCTGTTCGTGACCTACTACCTGCAGACCTCGCTCGGCTACTCGCCCATTCAGACGGGTGTGTCGTTCCTGCCGATGATCGGCATGCTCGTGCTGGCGGCGCAGCTGTCGACGAACATCTTCGTGCCCCGGTTCGGTCCGAAGATCATGGTGCCGGCGGGCATGACGCTCGCGGCCATCGGCATGGTGATGCTGACGCGGTTGAACCTCGACAGCACCTATGCGGCCGATCTGCTGCCCGCGCTCATGATCCTGGGATTCGGCATGGGCTCGATCATGCCGGCGTCGATGCAGACCGCGACCCTCGGGGTCGACCGCGAGTTCGCCGGAGTGGCCTCGGCCACGGTGAACACGAGCCAGCAGGTCGGCGGGTCGATCGGCACGGCACTGCTCAACACCCTCGCGGCCACGGCCGCCGCCGACTACGTGGCCTCGCACCTGCCGGCGACCGCCGCCGTGGCCGCCGAAGCCGCCGTGCAGAGCTACGCCACCGCCTACTGGTGGGGTGCCGGGTTCTTCGCCTTCGGCGCGGTGCTCGCGGCCCTGCTCTTCCGTCGGCGCGGGCAGGGGCTGTCGTTGTCGTCGCCGCACGCCGCGGGCGCGGCATCCGACGCTCCGGAGCCGGTCATCGCGCACTGACCCGCACTGACCCACACTGACGGTCGCTGCGGCGCTCGCGCTGCGCGGCGGCCCTGCGGTCGATCGACCGCTTCGGGCGGACCCAGACGAACCTCGCGGCCTCCCTCTCAGAGGGCACGGATGCCGCGAGGTTCGTCTGTTTCCGGCAGCGTTCGGGCCTCAGGGCAGAGCGAGGTCGACCGGCGTAGAACGCACGGTGCGGCCGCCGACCGACACCTCCTCGCCGCCGAGATGTCGGGTCAGCAGCCGTGAGCCGACGCCCTGGTCGATGGCGAGGTCGCGGCCGAGCAGCGCGGTGAGGCGCACGGCCGCCGCCCCGGTCGCCTCGTCTTCGGGCACGCCGAGGGCGGGGGCGAACATGCGCGAGCGCAGATGCCCGGACGCCTCGTCGACGTAAGCCCAGGCGTAGTGCTCGCCGTCGACGAACGCGCCCGCGTCGAGGGCGTCGACCTCGGCGGCCGAGCCGAGCTCGTGCCATTCGAAGGCGGGGGCCCAGGATGCGCGGCCGGTGATCCAGGTGATGTCGCCGTCGTAGCGCACGGCCACGTCGCCGGCCGCGACCTGCAGCGTCTGCGCCGGCCGGCCCTGGGCCGCGAGCCACCAGGCCGTGCCGACGCAGGGGTGCCCGGCGAACGGCAGCTCGCGGGCGGGCGTGAAGATGCGGATGCGCGCGAGGCGCTGCGTGGCGCGGTCGGCGCCGTCGGGGTGGTCGCCGCCCTCGTCGTGGCCGACGTGTTCGACCGGCTCGGCGTGCTCGGCGTGCTCGACGATCTCGTCGACGAAGACGGTCTCGCTGAAGCCGAGGGTCGTGGCGATCTGCTGCTCGCGGCCGCGGGTGTCGGGGGTCGACCACAGAATGCCGAGCGGGTTGCCGAACGCTCCGTTCTGATCGGCGAACACGGACACGACGTCGACGAGGGTGTGCGATTCCATGCCCCGAGTCTGGCCACGCAGGGGTCGGCGATCAAGCCGCCACTTCGGAACGGGTGGTTGTCGCGTCTATTGCGTATGGCATACACACTGTGTATCTTGTACACATGTTTACCCCATACACAGAAGAAACGGAGGAATCATGAGCACTCGACCGATGATCGACGTCGCCGGACTGACCAAGTCGTACGGCTCGAACGCCGTGCTGCGCGGTGTCGACCTCGCCGTGGCCCAGGGCGAGATCTTCGCGCTGCTCGGCCCGAACGGCGCCGGCAAGACCACCACCGTCAACGTGCTGACCACGCTCGTCACGCCCGACGGCGGCACCGCGCGCATCGCGGGCGTCGATGTCGCCGCCCACCCCCACCGGGTGCGGCGGCTCATCAGCCTGACCGGGCAGTACGCCTCGGTCGACGCGTTCCAGACCGGCCGCGAGAACCTGCAGATGATGTCGCGGCTGGCCCATCTCGGCGCGCGAGCCGCCCGGCTGCGAACCGACGATCTGCTCGAGCAGTTCGAGCTGACGGATGCCGCCAACCGCCGGGCGGGCACCTACTCCGGCGGCATGCGACGCCGGCTCGACCTCGCGATCAGCCTGATCGCCCAGCCGCCCGTCGTCTTCCTCGACGAGCCGACCACGGGGCTCGACCCCCGAAGCCGCTCGCAGATGTGGGACGTGGTTCGCGCTCTCGCGGCGAACGGCACCACGATCCTGCTCACGACGCAGTATCTCGAAGAGGCCGACCAGCTCGCCGACCGGGTCGCCGTGCTCGACGGCGGCACCGTGATCGCCACGGGCACCGCCGACGACCTCAAGGCACGGGTCACCGGTGGCCGCGTCGAGATCGTGTTCACCTCGCCCGCCGAGGCCCACGAGGCCGTCGCCGCCGGACTTGGCACCCCGGCCGTCGAGAGCGACGGGCTCGGCATCGCCATCCCGACCGACGACCCCGCGCGGGCGATCTCTGCAGCCCTTGCCGAGGCATCCGCTCGCCGGCTCACCGTCGCCGACATCGCTATCGTGAGGCCGTCGCTCGACGACGTGTTCTTCGCGCTCACGGGGCACCCCGCCTCGGCCGCTGCGGCGGCATCCGGAACCGACGACATCATCACGAAAGACGAGGTGGCAGCATGACCACGTACTCCCCCGCCCTCGGGGCCGCCGGCAGCAGCCGCCCGGCGGCCCCGGCACCCGCTCCCGTCCCCACGCCCGCACCGATCCCCCCGGCGATCGCGGTCGGCCGCGCGTTCGGCGACATCGGCGCCATGGTGGCCCGCGAGCTGCGCCGCACGATCCGCAGCGTCGACGGCCTCGTCACGGCCTTCGCCATTCCGGTGGCGATCATGCTCGTGTTCGTGGTGGTGTTCGGCGGTGCCATCCAGAGCGATGGCGGCTACATCGACTACGTCGTGCCCGGTGTGCTCATCCTGTGCCTCGGTTTCGGATCGGCGTCGACCGCGGTGGGCGTTGCACAAGATATGACGAGCGGCACCATCGACCGCTTCAAGACCCTGCCGATGTTCGGGCCGGCGGTGCTGTTCGGGCACGTGATCGCGAGTGTTCTGCGCAATCTCGCGTCGTGCGTGCCGGTGGTCGGAATCGCCCTGCTGCTCGGCTATCGCCCCGCGGCGGATGCGCTCGGCTGGGTCGCGGCCGTCGGTTTCGCGGCGCTCGTGATCGTGGCGTTCACCTGGCTCGCGTGCGCGGCCGGGCTCTTCCTGAGCGTCGACGCGGCGGCGAGCATCAGCTTCGTGTTCCTCTTTCTGCCCTATGTGTCGAGCGGATTCGTGCCGGTGGACACGATGCCGGAGTGGCTGCGCGGGTTCGCCGAGAACCAGCCGTTCACCCCCATCATCGAGAGCTTGCGGGCGCTGCTCAGCGGGCAGCCCGTCGGCGCGTCGCTGTGGGAGGCGCTCGCCTGGCTCGTCGGCGTGCTCGTCGTGAGCTACCTGGCGGCGACCCTCGCCTACCGTCGCCGCACGCTCTCGTAGAATGACACTCCCGGCTACATCGCCGCGATGGGAGGGAGCACGATGACCGATCTCGACGACGTCTCCCTCCCGCACGCGGTCGCCCTCTCGTGGGGCGTGGCCGAGCAGCCGCACAAGGGCCCGAAGCGCGAGCTCAGCATCGAGCGCATCGTCGAGACCGCCATCGAGATCGCCGACGCCGAGGGGTTGTCGGCGCTCTCGATGAACCGGGTCGCGACGTCGCTCGGCTTCACCACGATGTCGCTCTACCGCTACATCACGAGCAAAGACGACCTGCTGCTGTTGATGCAGGATGCCGCCATCGACGTTCCGACTCCGCCCGAGCCGCTCACCGCCGACTGGCGTGCTGAACTGCGCGAGTGGGTGGTGCTCACGATGAGCGTGGTGCGGGCGCACACCTGGTTCACCGACATCCCGATCCAGGGGGTGCCGATCACGCCGAACAACCTGCGCATCGTCGACTGGGGGCTGCGCTGCCTTCGCGGCACGCCGTTGACCGACACCGAGAAGATGGCGACGATCCTGCTGGCCACGGGCTACACGCGCACCTACGGAATGCTCGAGCGCGACATCGGGCGGGCCGGCGCGGTCGATGCTCCGCAGGGGGCGGTGCCGGGCACGAACTACTCGGCGGCGCTGCGGGAGCTCGTGACGGAGGCGCGGTTCCCCTATCTGCTGCCGGTGCTGGCATCCGGGGCCTACACCGAGGACTTCGAGCACGATGCCGACTCGTTCGACGACTTCGGGTTCGGGTTGGAGCGCATTCTCGACGGCATCCAGCACCTGCTCGACGAGCGGGAGCGGAGTGGTTCGTGGGCGGCTGTCGCCGACGCCGCCTCCGCCTCCGACGCCGCCGACGCCGCCGATCAGGGTGCGGCGGACCGGGCGGCTTTCTACCCGAAAGACGAGAAGGTGCGCGAGGCGGCGCACGCCCGCCGGGAAGCCGAGCACCGTCTTCGCGAGGCCGAGCAGAAGGTGCGGGAGGCGTTGAAGAAGGAGCGCGAGCTGCTCGCCAAGGCGCGCGAGCGGGCGGCGAAGCAGGCCGAGGTCGAGCAGCGGCGCGCGGCCAAGAAGCGGGGCGCGGGCGACTGAGGCTGTCGCGCTGGTGGCGGGGGCGGTGGGGGGCGAGGTCGGCGGCGGTCGGTCGTGGCGGTTGCGGGGGCCGATCGTCGCTCGTTGGGGGTCAGTCGCGGATGGCGATGTTCTGCGAGACGACGGTCCAGCCGGGGCTGACCGTCATGTACTCGGTGTGCAGCCAGACGCGCTGCACCGGTGCGTCGAGCTGGAGCGTCATGCCGTAGCGACCGAACTGGTCGGCATCGATGCACTTCGCTTCGGTCGTCACCCCTCGGGCGATGAAGCAGATGCGGTCGTCACGGGTGGCTCCCACCCAGTACTCGACGTCGTCGTGCACGGCGAGCAGCCGAAGCGAGGTCTTGACGATGTCGGAGTCGACGCCCGACACCGCCGGTGGCAGGGTCACCGAGGCGAGCGACATGCTCTGGTCGAGATGCGCCAGCTTCGAGTAGGCCAACGTCGGGTGCGACGAGCAGCCGGCCACCGAGAGCGCCACGACCAGCACGATCGCCGGGATCGCGGCGAGAGCGGCGATTCGGGAGCGCATCGTCTACCTTCCGGGCGGTTCGTCAGCGACGGGTCGGGCCGCTGCGACCGACGATAGGGCACGAAAGTGACCGTCTGCTCAAAGTGCGGCGGTGGCTCTTCTGGGACAGTGCGCGGGGATTCGTTGCGCGAAAAGGCTGCAAATCGCGACGACCGAGGCCGTATAGGGCCTCGGTGTCGGTAATTTGCAGCTTTTTGGTGCACGACGACAACGGGCGGGCGCGTTTAGGTGGCTGATCGCCATCGGGCGCGACGCTGCGAAAACGCGGGCACGGACGCCGGAGCGTGCCCGAAAAAGCTGCAAACCACGACGACCGAAGCCGTATAGGGCCTCGGTGTCGGTCATTTGCAGCCTTTTGGCGCCCTAGGCGGGTCCGCCGTCTGCCGTGGGCAGAAGGCGAGCCGCGAAGCGGTCGGGTGCGGTTGACTCGAGGCATGAGAGTACTCATCCTCGGTGGCACCGAGTTCGTGGGTCGCGCGCTGGTGCAGGAGGCGCTGGCCCGGTCGTGGGAGGTGACCGTCTTCAATCGCGGCACGAACGCGGCTCCCGCAGGTGTCACCGCGTTGATCGGCGATCGGCGCACCGCCAGCGGACTCGCCGCGCTGGCCGCCGCGGCCAAGAGCGCAGCGCAGACCGAGACCGCAGCGCACTCCGGGATGGCAGCGCACACCGAGATCGCAGCGCACTCCGGGATGGCAGCGCACGCCGGGACCGCCGCTCAGGCACGGGCCGCAGCGCACACCGGGGCCGCCGCGCACGCTGACGCCGCCGCGCACGCCGACGCCGACGCCGACGCTGACGCCGCCGCGCACGCCGACGCAGACGGCAAGACTGCAACAGTGGCCGACCTCGACTTTCCCCACTACCGCTGGGACCTCGTGGTCGACACCTGGTCATGGGAGCCATTCGCCGTGCGCGACTCGGCGCGGCTGCTCGCTCCGTTCGCCGATCGTTACGCCTACGTGTCGAGCCGTTCGGTCTACGCCGACCCGGTGCCGGCCGGGGCCGACGAGAGCGCTCCGCTCGTGCCTTCCAACTTGTCCGACGGCGATCCCGCGCTCCGCAACGCGGCGACGGCGGGCGCCCCAGCGACGGGTAGCGACGGCGAACAGGGGACCGTCGCACTCGCCGAAGGCTGGCCGAGCGCGCCGCCGCAGCTCGAGGTGGACTACGCCCGAGGCAAAGCAGGCGCCGAACGCGCTCTGGTCGAGGCGTTCGGCGATCGGGCGCTGATCGTGCGGCCCGGCCTGGTGCTCGGTCCGTGGGAGAACATCGGTCGGCTGCCGTGGTGGCTCGGGCGGATCGCGCAGGGCGGTGAGGTGCTGGCTCCGGGAGACCCGAGCGGCGGCATCCAGTACATCGACGCCCGCGATCTCGCCGCCTTCACCCTCGACGCCGGGAGTCGCGGGCTGGGCGGCGCGTTCAATGTGGTGAGCCCCGCCGGCGCCGCCACGCTGGGTCGGCTGCTCGAGACGGCGGTCGACGTCACCGGCAGCGATGCCCGCTTGCTCTGGGTGCCGGCCGAGCGCATCCTGAGCGCCGGCGTCTCGCCTTGGATCGAGCTGCCCATCTGGCTGCCCGAGGGCGCCGACCACGACATGATGCACGCAGGCGACGTGTCGAAGGCGCTGGCGGCGGGCCTGAGCATTCGGCCGCTCGAGCAGGCCGTGGCCGACACCTGGCGCTGGCTGCAGAGCGTCGGCGGCATGGCGCCACAGCGCGCCGACCGGCCGACGGTCGGGCTCGATCCCGACGTCGAACGACGGCTGCTCGCCGACGGCTGAGCACCGGCGTCGGGCGTGGATGGTTGGATGGAGGCATGTCCTACACCGCGAGCTACATCGAGAACTTCGCCGAATACATCCGGGCCTCGCCGTCGTCATATCACGCGGTGGCCGAGGCAGCACGGCGGCTCGAGCTCGCCGGATTCACCGAGCAGCGCGAGACCGACGAGTGGCTGGCCGGGCCCGGCCGTCGCTACGTGCTGCGCGACGGCGCGATCATCGCGTGGGTGGCGCCCGAGGGGGCGGGGGCGGTCACGCCGTTCCGCATTCTCGGCGCGCACACCGACTCCCCCGGATTCAAGCTCAAACCGCGTCCCACCATCGGTTCGAACGGCTGGTTGCAGGCCGGCGTCGAGGTCTACGGTGGCCCGCTGCTCAACTCGTGGCTCGACCGCGAGCTCGAGCTCGCCGGGCGCATCGTGACGCTCGACGGCGAGGTGCGGCTCGTGCGCACGGGGCCGTTCCTGCGCATTCCGCAGCTCGCGATCCACCTCGATCGCGATGTCAACTCGGGGCTCGTGCTCGACAAGCAGCGGCACACGGCGCCCGTCTTCGGGGTGGGTGACCGGTCGCAGGCCGACCTCGTCGGCATCCTGGCCGCTCTGGCGGGGCTCGCCGACGGTTCCGAGGTGGCGGGCTACGACATCCTGACCGCCGACACCAATCCTCCGGCCCGGTTCGGGCTCGACGACGTGCTCTTCGCGGCAGGCCGCATGGACAACCTGAGCTCGGTGCACGCCGGCCTCACCGCCCTCGTCGCCGAGGCGGAGGCGCTCGCGATCGCCCCGCACATCAGTGTCTTCGCGGCCTTCGACCACGAGGAACTCGGCTCGGAATCACGCTCGGGCGCCAGCGGACCCTTCCTCGACGACGTGCTCACCCGCATCGGCACGTCGCTCGGCGCGACCGTCGACCAGCGGGCTCGGGCGTTCGCCGACTCGTGGTGCCTGTCGGCGGATGCCGGCCATGCGGTGCACCCGAACTACCCCGAGCGGCACGATCCCGCGAACCTTCCCGTGGCCGGCGGTGGACCACTGCTCAAGATCAACGCGAATCAGCGCTACGCGACGGATGCGTTCGGTGCCGCGCTCTGGAAGCGGGCCTGCGAGCGGGCCGGCGTGGCTTACCAGGAGTTCGTGTCGAACAACGCGATTCCGTGCGGCTCGACGATCGGGCCGCTCACGGCGACGCGGCTCGGCATCCGCACGGTCGACGTCGGTGCCCCGCTGCTGTCGATGCACTCGGCCCGTGAGCTCGCGCACGTCGACGACCTCGTGGCGCTGTCGGCGGCGATCGGCGCCTTCTTCGCGCCGGCGGGGTAGGTCGGCGGGCGCGTTCGGCGCGCTAGCGAGTGCTCGGCATGTCTGCACTCGTCGGGAATGGCGCGCTCCAGTAGCGCGCTACCGGAAGCCGCCGTGTCTTCGGGACGCCCTGCCTCGGTGGCCGCGTTCCCACGCGAGGGCACGATACGAGGCCGCGGTGCCGTCGCAACGCGCCGTTGTGTAGCCTCGCCTCGGTGGCCCCGGCTCCCCGCGAGGGCGAGCTGCGGAGGCCGTAACGCCTTCCGGAGGCCACGGCGGCTTCCCCGAGCGTCTGCCCGCGCGTATAGCCTCCCAACGGCGGGCGCCGGGCCGCCTAGATCGCGGGACGATGGCACTGCCACAGCCGTGGCGACACCTTCAGCCGGCAGCGGTCGGCACCAGCGATGCTCCGGCGGCCGCGATCCCCCCGTGAGGCGCGCTGCGGAGGCCGCGACGCCTTCCAGAGGCCACGGCGGCCTCCCCGAGCGTCTACTCGCGCCAATGGCCTCCCGACAGCGGGAACCGACGCGGCCGACAAGCTTGCAGGGCGAAATGACGCCACCTGCGGCGACGCCGTCAGGCGGCGGCCGGCAGCAGCGAGGCGACGGCGGCCGCGAAGGCGGCGGGAGCCTCCTGCGGAGGATTGTGCCCGACGCCCGGGAGAACGGCACCGCGGAACGGACCGGTGAAGTCGGCGCGGTCGTCGTCGGGGTCGCCGGCGCCGAGACCGTCGGAGGCGCCGCAGAGCACGATTGCCGGCACGGCGATCGGGGGGCGGGTCGCCAGCATCCGCTCGTCGGCCTCATAGGCGGGGTCGCCGGGGGCGTTGCCATAACGGTGTCGATAGGAGTGGATGACCACGTCGACGAAGTCGGGGTTGTGCAAGCTCGGGGCACTGAGCTCGAACGCGGCCGCGGCATCCGGCCACTCCGGCGACCAGTCCTGCCACAGGATGCGGCACAGGTCGTCGCGGTTGCGGGCGAGGCCCCGGCGCCCGCGCTCGGACTGGAAGTACCACTGATACCAGAGCGCCCTCTCGTGGTCGGGCGGCTCGGGCTCACCGCTCGCGGCGATCTGCTGGATGTTGTAGCCGTCGACGCTGACGAGTCCGGCGACGCGTTCGGGATGCAACGCCGCCAGCACGCAGGCCGCGCGCCCGCCCCAGTCGTAGCCGCCGACGACGGCCCGCTCGATGTCGAGCGCGTCGAGGAGGTCGAGGAGGTCGCGTCCGAGTGCCGCTTGCTGACCCGACCGCATCGTGCTGTCGCTGCGGAACCGGGTCGAGCCGTAGCCGCGGAGCGACGGCACGATCACCCGGGCGCCGGCGTCGGCCACGAGCGGCCCGGCCTCGTCGTAGCTCGCCCAGTCGTAGGGGAAGCCGTGCAGCAGCACCACCGGAAAGCCGTCGTCGCCGCCGAACTGGCGGTAGGCGATGTCGAGCACGGGTGTGGCGATCGTTCGCGTCATCCTCTCGTCTTACCACCCGCCGGATGCCGCCACTCGTCGATGTCGGTCGCCGCGCGTAGCCTCGGACCATGGCAGAGGTGCACATCGAACCCTGGGCCGACGGCGACCGTTGGCTGCTCGATCGTGCCAACACGCCCGAGATGACCGATCATCTCGGGCGCCCCGAGACAATCGACGAGCTCGATCAGCGGCACGCGAAATACCTGCGGTATTGGCAGAGCGGTGAGGCGCGAATGTTCCGCATCGTGCGCGGCGACGAGCCGCTCGGCGGCATCGGCTGGTGGTCGAGCCGGTGGGGCGAGGTCGATGTGCACGAGACCGGATGGTTCGTGCTGCCCGAGGCACAGGGGCGCGGGGTCGCCTCGGCGGCGGTGCAACTCGTGATCGGTGACGCTCGTTCGCGTGCCGAGCACGACCTGCTGATCGCGTGCCCGGAGGTCGGCAATGTGGCCTCGAACGCCCTGTGCGCCCGCAGCGGGTTCACGTTGCGCGGCACGGAGGAGCTGCCGTTCCGCGGCACGACGCTGCACACGAACGTGTGGGGGCTCGACCTGCGCGGGTGAGGGGCGCGCGGGTGAGGGCGGTATGCAGGTGAGGGGCGCGCGGGTGAGGTCGGCGCCTCTGGGGAGCGATGAGTCCGGTGTCGGGGCACGAGTTACGCGCGGTGCGGCGCTCGGGAGGCGCCGCTGTATCGCCGGAGACTTGCGCTCGGGAGGCCCGACCGCGCGGCCCGATTCCTCCGGAGGCCAGTATGACCTCCCGAAGGCGCCGAGGCCTCCGGAGGGTCAGGCGTGGGCGCAGTCAGAATCTGTCGGTCGCGGCTGCGTGCGCCGGCCCTCCGGAGTCGGACCGCTAAGCGCGGAATTGGCGTTCCGGAGGCCATGAGGCGTCGACTCTCGCTTCGGGAGGCCGGAGCGGCCGCCCGTCGGGGGGTCGGCCTCCCGAGGGAGGAGGGACATGTGGAGCGCCACGACGTGCACGCGACGGACAGTTCGCGAGGCGCCGCGGGCCACGAACCTGGTGCTCGGGAGGCCGTTGGCGCCGAGCTGTGTTTCGGGAGGGCGGAGCGGCCTCCCGAAGGAGGGTCGGCCTCCGGAAGGAGGGGCCAGGCGCCACGGCGTGGACGGACGGGACGTCAGGGGGTGTCGGCGGGGAAGGGAACCGGGAAGGGTTCGGCGAAGTCGGCCGAACGGCTGACGGCGCTCCATTGTTCCGCTTCGGAGAGGAGGGCGCGGCCGTTCTGCACGGCCATCTCGGTGGCGTTCACGCCGAGGGGCAGGTGCTCGGGAATGTGCGAGCGCTTCGCGACCTGCACGAGGATCTCGGCCGCTCGCCGCGGGTCTCCGGCCGGGCCTTCCGACGACTGGCGGAGGCGGCTGTTCACCGCTCCGACCGTCGCTTCGTAGCCGGCCGGGATGTCGCGCACGACCATCGACGAACCCGCCCAGTCGGTGGCGAACCCACTGGGCTCGACCAGCAGCACCTTCACGCCGAACGGCGCGGTCTCGACGCGCAGCACCCGGCTGAAGCCGTCGATCGCGAACTTCGCCGCCTGATACGACGCTATGCCGGGCGACCCGCCGACGCGACCGCCGATGGAGGAGAACTGCATGACCAGACCGCCGCCCTGCCGGCGGAGCAGCGGGATGGCGGCCTTCGAGACGTTGTAGACGCCCCAGAAGTTGGTCTCGAACTGGGTGCGGAAGTCGTCGTCGGTCGTGGTTTCGATCGGCGACACGTTGGCGTAACCCGCGTTGTTGACGATGACGTCGAGCCGGCCGAAACGCTCGACCCCGGCTTCGAGGGCGGCGCGAGCGCCATCGGCGTCGGTGACGTCGAGGGCGACGGGAAGGAAGCGCTCGCCGAAGCGCTCGACCAGGTCGTCGAGCTGCTCGGGCCGGCGCGCGGTGGCCACGACGGAGTCACCCGCTTCGAGCGCGGCCGTGACGAGTTCGCGGCCGAAGCCGCGGGAGGAACCGGTGATAAACCAAATCTGTTCGTTCATGACCATTAGTAAAACACTGTTTCTTTATTTATGCAACTGTGTTGTGTTAGAATTCTCGACGTGACCACATCGACCTCCGCCTTCCAGCGCGCCCGCTCCCCCGAGGCCAAGCAGGCCCGCGAGGCGGCTATTCTCGACGCCGCGCGATCGCTCGGCGCGGAGCGCGGCATCCGTTCGGTCACCCTCACCGACATCGCCGACGCTGTGGGCATGCACAAGTCGGCTCTGCTGCGCTATTTCGAGACGCGCGAGCAGATCTTCTTGCTGCTGACGGCCGAAGGATGGCGCGACTGGGGCCCTGAGCTGTGCTCCACACTCGACGACCTCGAGTCGCCGACGCCGGCCACCGTCGCCCAAGCGCTCGCCGAGTCGCTCGCCCGCCGGCCCGTGTTCTGCGACCTGCTCGCCCAGGCACCCCTCAACCTCGAGCGCAACGTCTCGCTCGATGCGGTGCTCGCGTTCAAGCTCGTGACGCTGGAGCAGGTCGAGCTCATCACCGCCGCGCTGCAACGCGCCCTGCCGGCCCTGACCGAGCGCGACTGCGTCGACCTGGTGGCCGCCGTCACCTCGCTGTCGGGGGCGCTCTGGCAGATGGCCACCCCGGGCCCCGAGATCGCCGCCCTCTACCGCAGCGACCCGCGGCTGGCCCACGCGGTGGTGGAGGTCGAACCGCGGGTGACTCGCATCCTCACCGCGACGATCGCGGGCCTCGTGGGCGACACGCCCGGCCGGTAGCCGCGGGCACACGCCGCCGCCCGCAACGCGACGCCACAGCCAAGCGCCACAGCCAAGCGCCGCAGCCAGACGCCGCCGCGCCGACCGCCGCGGCCCGCGCCTAGAGGCGCCCCTGCGCGCGGCAGAGCTCGCGCGCGGCATCCGCCCCGTCCGCCGTGAACTCGTAGAGCCGCCGGCGCCGCTCCTGCACCTCGGAGTGTTCCGCCCACGACGACCGGATCCATCCCTGGCGCTCCAGCCGCTCCAGAATCGGATAGACCGTGCCGGAAGGCCGCCCGAGCGTCTTCACGATCTGCAGCCCCCAGAGCGGCTCGGGCGACTGCAGCATCAGCGCGAGCACGTCGACGGTCTGGGCGGTCACCCGATGCAGCGGTTCCATGCCCCCAACCTAGCCACCAATCGCACCGCTGGGCACGCCCCCGGCCCCGCGGGAACTCACACGAGCGCGCCTACCCCAGCCGCTCGGCGGCCGCCAGCACCTCGCTCCGCGCCATCCGCTCGTCGGCTACCGTGACCCGATAGGGCCGCCCCGTGATGCACGTGGTCGCCGACGTCTCGGCCTCGGCGCACGACGGCCCCACCCACAGCCGCACCTCGCCCGGCTCCACCACGCGCTGGTAGGCCAGATCGGTGAACGCGAGCCGCGTGGTCGGCACCTCGAAGCGCACCACCACCTCCTCCCCCGGCTGCACCAGAACCCGCTGGTAAGCGAGCAGCTGAGCCAGCGGCCGGGTGACGCTCGCGTGCACGTCGTGGGCGTAGAGCTGCACGAGATCGGTCGCGGCGTGGTCGCCGAGGTTCCGGATGCGCACGGTCGCCGTGAACGCGCCACCGGCCTCCACCTCGGCGTCGGCCTCGAGGCCGCTGCGCTCGAACGTGGTGTAGGTGAGGCCGTGACCGAACGGCAGCACCGGAGTGCTGTCGGCGCTCGTGACCTCCGACGGCCCGCCGAGAAGGGGATGCAGGTAGGAGAAGGGCTGCGCTCCGGCCGACCTCGGCAACGACACGGGGAGGTGCCCCGACGGGGTCACCCGCCCCGAGAGCACCCCCGCGATCGCGCCGGCACCCTCCTCGCCCGGAAAGAACGCCTGCACCACGGCGGCGACCGCCGACGGGCCCTCGACCGCCCAGCCGATGGCATAAGGCCGACCCGACAGCACCACCAGCACCACCGGGATGCCGGTCTGCGCCACCGCCTCGACGAGCTGCCGTTGCACACCCGGCAGCTCGAGGCTCTCGACGTCGTTGCCTTCGCCCACCGTTCCGCGACCGAACAGGCCGGCGCGGTCGCCGACCACGACGATCGCGACGTCGGCGCCCCGTGCGGCATCGATCGCGGCCGCGAACCCGTCGGCCCCCGCGGCCCCCGCGCCCTCGACCTCGGCGCCCTGCGCGAAGACCACCTCGGTGCCGGCCGAAGCCCCGTCCGCCCCGTCCGAATCCCCCACCAGCTCCCCCCGAAGTGCCTCGAGCACCGTCGGGATGTCGAGCCCGATCGGCACCTCGGGATGATGGGCGAGCACGTGGTTGGCGAACGAATAGCAGCCCATGAGCGCGTCGGCCGAGTCGGCGTTCGGCCCGATGACGGCGATCCGACGCGGCCCGGCGCCGTTCGGCGAGACGAGCGGCAGCACGCCGTCGTTCGTGAGCAGCACGATCGACTCCTCGGCCAGTCGGCGCGCGAGCGACCGGTGCGCGAGCGAGTCGAGGTCGACCACCGCGGGCGGGTCGTCGAAGGTGGCGTCGAGCAGGCCCAGTTGCTCCTTCTGCGCCAGCACGCGCAGCACGGCCCGGTCGACCAGTGCGACATCCGTCGCCCCCGACCGGATGCGATCGGCGAGTGGCGCGAGGAACGCGTCGCCGGTGGGCAGTTCGACGTCGATGCCGGCCGCGAGCGCGAGCTCGGCGGCCTCGCCCCGGTCGGCCGCGACGGCGTGCATGAGGTGCAGGAACGCCACCGAGAAGTAGTCGGACACGACCACCCCGTCGAAGCCCCACAGCTCCCGCAGGATGCCGGAGAGGTACTCGGGCGTGGCGCCCACCGGCGCCCCGTCGATCTCAGCGTAGGAGTTCATCACCGAGCGCGCTCCCCCGTCGAACACCGCCATCTCGAACGGCGGCAGCAGCACGTCGGCCAGTTCGCGGCGGCCGAGGTGCACGGGAGCGTGATTGCGCCCGGACTGCGAGGCCGAGTAGCCCACGAAGTGCTTGAGGGTGGCGTGCACTCCCGAGCTCTGTAGTCCTCGCACGTAGCCGGTGCCGATCGTGCCCACCAGGTAGGGGTCTTCGGAGATGCACTCGTCGACCCGCCCCCAGCGCGGGTCGCGGATGACGTCGAGCACCGGGGCGAGGCCCTGGTGCACGCCGAGGGCACGCATCGAGTCGCCGATCGACCGGCCGACCTCGGTCACGAGCTCGGGGTCGAACGCCGCACCCCAGGCCAGGGGGGTCGGGAAGGTGGCGGCCTTCCAGGCGGCGAGTCCGGTGAGCACCTCCTCGTGCACGAGAGCCGGGATGCCCAGCCGCGTGGTCTCCTTGAGGCGCCGCTGCTCGCCCCAGAGCCAGGCCGCGCGTTCGACGGGGTCGACGGGGCGTGTGCCGTAGACCCGGGTGAGGTGCCCGATGCCGTGCACCGTCGCATCCGCGTATCCGGTCGACGTCGCCATCTCACCGGCCATCGGAGCGACCACCTCGCCGCCCTGGTCGACCCAGTAGCCGACGATCTGCGCGAGCTTCTCCTCGAGGGTCATGCGGTTGTGCAGGTCGCGCACCCGGTCGGAGACGTCGGGAAGGAACGGAAGAGTCACGTGGACGTCGCTTTCTCGAAAAGGAAGGGCGTTCAGCCCTTGACGGCGCCCGTGAGGCCGCCGACGATGCGGCGTTCGAACAGGCTGAAGAAGACCAGGGCCGGAATCATCGACAGCGAGGTGAAGGCGAGCACCTTCGCGGTGTCGACGGAGTACTGCGACGAGAACGCCTGCACGCCGAGCGGCAAGGTGAAGCCCGCCTCGTTGTTGAGGATGAACAGGGGCAGCAGGTAGCTGTTCCAGCTCGCGATGAAGGCGAGGATGCCGACCGTGATCACGCCCGGCATCGCGAGCCGCACCACCATGCGCCAGAAGAAGCCCAGGCGGCTGCAGCCGTCGATGAAGGCGGCCTCTTCGATCTCGCGCGGGATCGCGCGGAGGAACGGCACCAGGATGATGATGGTCGTCGGCAGCGCGAAGGCGATCTGAGGCAGGATGACGCCGCCGAGCGAATTCATCAGGCCGATGCTCTTCACCACGATGTAGAGCGGGGTGATGGCGACGGTCATCGGGAACATCAGGCCCGCGGCGAAGACGGAGTACAGAACCCCCCGGCCGCGGAACTCGTAGCGGGCGATCACGTAGCTGGCCATCAGGCCGAGCGCCACGACGCCGAACGTGGTGACGACGGCGGCGATGGTGGAGTTGAGCACCTGGTTCCAGAACACGCCTCCCGTGATCACGTCGATGTAGTTCTGCAGGTTCCAGGGGTTCGGCAGGCCGGCGGGGTCGACGGTGATCTGGGAGTTCGTGCGGAACCCGCCCACGATGATGTAGGCGACGGGCGCCAGCATGAGGGCGATCACGACGAGGGCCACGAAGTAGACCAGGGCGTTGCCGCGCTGCAGGGGCGCCTTGCCCTTCGACGGATGGCGCGGGCGGCCGCGGCGGCGTCGGCCGGTGGATCCGTCGAGGCGGTCGGCGGCGACCGAGGTGCGGCCGGCGGGGGTCGAGGCGATGGTGGCGGTCATCCGCGCTTGCCTCCTTTTCCGGTGAGTGCGCCTTCGGTGTCGCGCCTCAGCACGAACCGCTGGTAGATCAAGGCGACGACGAGTGAGATCACGAAGAGCACCACGGCCACGGCACTGCCGTAGCCGTAGCTGCCGGCGTTGCGGCCGTTGGTGACCATGTAGGTGACCATGGTGGAGGTGCCCGCGGTCGACGAGACGTACTGGCCCCAGATGATGTACACGAGGTCGAACAGCTGAAGCGACCCGATGATCGACAGGAACGCCCAGATGCGCAGGGTCGGGCCGAGCAGCGGCAGGGTGATGCTGCGCTGGATCTGCCAGAACGAGGCGCCGTCGATGGCGGCGGCCTCGGTGAGCTCTTCGGGGATGCCCTGCAGACCGGCGAGGAAGAGGATGACGGCGAAGCCGACGTACTTCCAGGTGATGATGACCATCAGGGTCCAGATGGCCAGGTCGGGGTTCGAGAGCCAGTCCTGCGCCAGGCCGCCGAGGCCGATGTTCTCGAGCAGCCCGTTGAGCGCGCCGTTGGTCTGGAGCATGAGGCTCCAGCCGGTGCCGACGACGACTTCCGAGATGACGTAGGGCACGAAGATGAGCACACGGATGACGGACTGACCCCGCAGCCGCCGGTTGAGCAGCAGCGCGAGCAGGATGGCCACCGGGCCCTGGAGCACGAGCGACAGCACCGCGATGATGCCGTTGTGCAGCAGGGCCTCGTGGAACGACGGGTCTTGCAGGATGGTCAGGTAGTTGCGCAGGCCGACGAAGTCGACGGCCGGCCCGTAGCCCTGCCAGCTGAAGAACCCGTAGTAGCCGGCGACCACGATCGGGAAGATCACGAACGCCAGGAACACCAGGAGTGCCGGCCCGGCCAGCAGCGCGATCTCGAGCCGGGTGGTCCAGCTGATCTTCGCGCGGCGGGCCCTGGGCACAGGCGCCGGGGGCGGCGGCGTGGTGCCGCCGCCCCCGGTGGTGTCGAGATCGGTCGCCGGGTCGAGCTCGGGAACCGTGGTCTCGCGAACCTGCATCTCGGTGTCCTAGGACTTCTTGGCGGCGTCGTTGACGGTCTGCACGAGCTGCTCCGGCGTGCTCTTGCCGGCGAGCAGGTCGACCACCCCGACGTTCAGCGCGTTGCCCACGTTGAGGCCGTAGACCGTGTCGAGCCACTGCGAGACGTAGGGCGCCGCGTTGTAGGCCTTGAGGATCTCTTGCAGGTAGGGCTCGGTGACGGCCTTCTGCGCCTCGGTGTTGACCGGCGGGGCGTTGAAGGCCACGTAGTAGGCCTCCTGCACCTCGGGGGTGGCGATGTAGTTGAGGAAGTCGACGCACTGCGGCGGGGCATCCGCGGCGCAGGAATAACCGTCGACGCCACCGAGGATCGAGCCGGGCTCGCCCTCGCCGCCGGAGATCTCGGGGAAGGGGAACCACGAGAGGTCGGGCAGCGGCTTGGTGTCGGGGGTGAGCGAAGCGATCACGCCCGGGTCCCACGCGCCCATGAGCTCCATGCCGGCCTGGTGGTTGGCGAGGAGGCCGGCCGAGCTGCCGGCACCCTGCTGGGCCGAGGTGCTGAGGAAGCCGTCGTTGAACGGGTTGGTGGCGGCGAACGACTCGAGGTCTTCGCCCGCCTTCACCCAGCAGTCGTCGTCGAAGCTCTTCTCGTCGGCGGCTTTGGCCAGCGTGTCGGGGCTGCACTCGCGCAGGGCGAAGAAGTAGTACCAGTGCGCAGCGGGCCAGGCGTCCTTGGCGCCGAGCGCGATGCCCTGCGTGCCCGCGGCCTTCAGCTTCTGGGCGGCCGCCTCGAGGTCGTCGACGGTGGCGGGGGTCTCGGTGATGCCGGCCTGCGTGAACAGGTCTTGGCTGTAGAAGATGCCGCCGGGCAGCACGGCCACCGGCATGGCGTAGGTCTTGCCGTCGAGCTGCTCGGCTTTGAACGAACCCTCGGGGATCTGGCTGGTGGCGTCATCCGAGATCTTGTCGGTGATGTCCATCACCTGGCCGGCCGCGACCATCGCGGCCATCTTGCCTCCACCGCGCTGCAGGAAGATCTCGGGGCCGTCGCCGGAGTTCATGGCGGTCTGGAGCTTGCCGTCGAGGTCTTCGTTCTGCACGGTCTGCACGTCGATGGTGACACCGGGGTTGGCGGCCTCGAAATCGGCGGCCGTCTTCTGCCAGAACTCCTTGCCCGGGCCGGTGGTGGAGTTCTGCCAGAGACTCATCGTCACCGCGCCGCCGTCGGAACCTCCGGAATCGCCCGAGCTGCACGCGCTCAGCGCGACCGCTCCGAGGATCAGGGCTGCGGATCCGGCGAGAAATCTTCCTGCCTTCATGTGATCGTCCTGCTCTCTTCATTGAGGGGGTGGTGTGACTCCATCTTGGGGTTCGGAAATCCGGTGTCAAACGTTTTCGAAAATGTTTTCCATGTCTGCCCCTATGCTGAGGCCATGAACCGACGAGCGACCATCCACGACGTCGCCGCGGCCGCCGGCGTCTCGGTGGCGACGGTGTCGAAAGCGGTCAACGGGCGCTACGGCATCTCCACCGAGACCGTGCGCCGGGTGCTCGACGCCGTGCAGCTGCTCGGCTACGAGTCGAGCCTCGTGGCGAGCAGCATGCGCTCGCGGCGCACCGGCGTCATCGGCATCCTGGTGGCCGACTTCGAGCCGTTCAGCGCCGAGATCCTCAAGGGCGTCGGCGCCGCCCTGCGCGAGTCGAGCTACGACCTGCTCGCCTACAGCGGCTCGGGGCAACACGACGGCAACGGCTGGGAACGGCGGTCGCTCAGCCGGCTGAGCGGCACCCTCATCGACGGCGCCATCATGGTGACGCCCACCGTGGTGACGGCCGAGACCGAGATCCCGGTGGTGGCCATCGACCCGCACACCGGCCGTGCCGACCTGCCGACGGTCGAGAGCGACAGCTTCGGCGGCGCCTTGCAGGCCACCCGCTACCTCATCGAGCTCGGGCACCGGCGCATCGGCTTCGTCGCCGGCCGCCCCGACCTTCGCTCGGCCGGGTTGCGGGATGCCGGCTACCGCCGCGCCCTCGGTGAAGCCGGCATCCCGTTCGATCCCTCGCTCGTGCGGGTGGGTCTCTATCAGCGCGAGACGGCGCGGGAACCCGCGCTCTCGTTGCTCCGCTCTCCTGATCGACCGACCGCGGTGTTCGCGGCCAACGACCTCTCGGCCATCGCCATCGTGCAGGTGGCCGCCGAGCTCGGGCTCGAGGTGCCCGGCGACCTGTCGGTGGTGGGCTTCGACGACATCCCCGAGGCGTCGCAGATGAACCCGGCGCTCACCACCATCCGGCAGCCGATGCAGAAGCTCGGCGCGGCGGCGGCCGGTCTGCTGGTGGCCCTGATGAATGGCGAGACCCCCGCGCAGACGCACATCCGGCTGCCCACGCGTCTCGTGCCCCGCGCCACGACCGCTCCGCCGAGGGTCTCGTGAGGGCGCTCGTCGTGCGCGGCGGGTGGGAAGGGCACCACCCGGTCGAGAGCACCGAGCTGTTCCGCCCGTTCCTCGAGCGGAACGGGTTCGAGGTGCGGGTCGAGACCTCGCCCGAGGTCTACGCCGACGCCGCCGTCATGGCTGCCACCGACCTCGTGGTGCAGAGCGTCACGATGTCCGAGATCACCGCCGACCAGGTCGAGGGCCTGCGCCGGGCGGTCGCGGCCGGCACCGGGCTCACCGGCTGGCACGGCGGCATCGCCGACAGCTACCGCGCGTCGAGCGACTACCTGCAGCTGGTGGGCGGCCAGTTCGCCAGCCACCCGGCGAAGGCACCCCACGAACGGGCCGGCGACGAGACCGACAACTTCGTGCGCCACGACCTGCGGTTCACCGAGCTCGGGCGGCGGCATCCGGTCACCGCCTCGCTCGACGACTTCTCGCTCACCACCGAGCAGTACTGGGTGCTGCACGACGACCTGAGCGACGTGCTCGCCACCACCACCCACGCGGCGCCGCCGTGGCATCCGTGGGCCCGGCCGGTCACGTCGCCCGCGGTCTGGGTGCGGCAGTGGGGGCGCGGCCGCATCGTCGTGACCACCCCGGGCCACGATCTCGAGGTGCTGAGGCACCCCGCCATCCGCACCATCATCGAAAGGGGCATGCTGTGGGCGAGCCGCACCGCATCGGAATAGTCGGGTTGGGCGTCATCTCGCGCGCCTACCTCGACACCTTCGCCCAGAGCGACGCGGTCGTGGTGACCGCGGTGGCCGATCTGGATGCCGCCCGGGCGCACGACGTCGCGGCCGGCCTGCCGGCGGCACGCGCGCTGAGCGTCGACGAGCTGCTCGCGGCGGCCGACGTCGACACGGTGCTCAACCTCACCGTGCCGGCGGCGCACGCCGAGATCGCCGTGGCCGCGGTCGACAGCGGCAAGAACGTCTACGGCGAGAAGCCGCTCGCACTCGGCCTCGCCTCCGGCCTCGGCGTGATCGAGGCGGCGTCGCGAGCGGGGCGGCAGGTTGGCTCGGCGCCCGACACGGTGCTCGGCACCGGCCTGCAGACCGCGCGCGCCGCGATCGACGACGGGCTCATCGGCCGGCCGGTGGCGGCATCCGCGGTGATGGTGACGCCGGGGCACGAGCGGTGGCATCCGAACCCCGACTTCTACTACCGGGCGGGCGGCGGGCCGCTGTTCGACATGGGCCCCTACTACGTCACCGCCCTCGTGCACCTGCTGGGGCCCGTGCGCGCGGTGATCGGCCTCTCGAGCCGGCCGCGCTCGGAGCGGCGCATCGCCACGGGCGCCCGCGCGGGCGAGGTCGTCCCGGTGTCGATCGACACCCACGTCACCGGGGCGCTCGAGCACGCGGGAGGCGCCGTCTCGACCATCACCATGAGCTTCGACGGCACCGCCACCGCGGCGTCGCCGATCGAGGTGCACGGCGAGGAGGGCACGCTGTCGGTGCCCGACCCGAACGTCTTCGACGGTGACACCACCGTCCGTCTCACCGGGGACGACGGATGGCGCCGCCTCGCGCTCTCGGCGGGCTTCGCCGATGCGGCACGGGGCGTCGGCCTGCTCGATCTCGTGCGGGCGAGGGCCGACTCCCCCGCGCGGGCGAACGGGCACCTCGCCCTGCACGTGCTCGACGTGATGGAGTCGCTCACCCGGTCGGCCGCGGAGGGCCGGCGCGTCGAGCTCACCACGACCGCCGAACGCCCCGCGCCCGTGCCGCTCACCCCCCGCGAGGTCTGGCTGGCCCGCTGAAGCCCGGCCACGCCTGGCGCCCGGCCTTCTCCGGCGCAGCGTGTGCTCCGTGGGCACTAGGGTGAGGCCGTGAGCCCCGTGGCATCCGTCGCCCCCGAGTCCGCCGACCGCGAGGCGGCAGCGGGTCGTGCGGCGACCGCGTTCGCTTGGCTGTGGATCGCGGGGACGGTGTTCGCCGGCCTCGCGCTCACCCTTCTGGCTACGCTGCCGCCTCTGCCCACCGACCCCGACTCCGTCTCCGGGTGGGTCGGAGACGGCGCCTTCCCGCTGACCTGGGCCGGAGAGTTGCTCTTCTTCGCGATCATCGCTTGGGGAGCCGGGGCCGCGGGCGTCGTCGGCGCGCACGCAGCCGGCGCGCCCGTGCGACGCGCCCTGTCGTCGGCCGCACTGGGCGTCGTCCTCGTCGGGTTCGCGATCATTCTGCTGGCGCTCGGCCGTCTGGTCTACCCCGTCGCGGACATCGACCTCACGGCCGGCTCGATCGTGCTTCTCGCGAGCGTGGTCAGCGGCACCGTCCATCTGTCGCTGCTCGCCCTCGCGGTCGTCGCCGTGTCGCTGCCTGTCGGGATGAGGTCGCTCCGCGCGCGCCGTGCCACGGTGGCCGCCGGGATCGCGTTCGGTGTGTTGTTCGCCGTGGGGTCGTTTCCGTGGTTACTGCCGACTTGGTCGAACGTCGTCGTCGCCGGCGCGGTGGCCGGCTGGGGCGTCTTCGCCGGCCTCTCGGCGCTGGCGCGCGATCGCCGGGCCGCGCGAAGCCGAGGCAGTTCCCGACGCGGCACCCGGTAGCTCCGATCCCGCACCTAGCGCGGGCGTTCGCGCGGCTGGTACCTTGGCGGCCAAGCCCGCTCCACTCGCGACCCGCCCGACGGAAGGCCCAGCATGGCGGCTTCCGACCCCGACGCACCTCCGCAGGCCGCGCAGCGAGCCCACTCGTTGCGCTGGTTCACGCTCACCACCGTCGCCCTGGCCCAGCTCATGGTGGTGCTCGACTCCACCGTGGTCAACATCGCCCTCCCGGCGGCGCAGGCCGACCTCGGCTTCACCGACGGCGAGCGGCAATGGGTGGTGACGGCGTATTCGCTCGCGTTCGGCAGCCTGCTGCTGCTCGGCGGCCGGCTCTCCGACCTCGTAGGGCGCAAGCGCACCTTCATCATCGGCCTGATCGGCTTCGCCGCCGCCTCGGCGCTCGGTGGGGCCGCCGACAGCTTCGGCACCCTCGTCGCCGCCCGCGCGGTGCAGGGCGCCTTCGCGGCCCTGCTCGCACCGACCGCGCTCGCGGTGCTCACGACGACCTTCACGATTCCGAAGGAGCGAGCTCGCGCGTTCGGCGTGTTCGGCGCCATCGCGGGGGCCGGCGGCGCGATCGGCCTGCTGCTCGGCGGAGTGCTCACCGAATATCTCAGTTGGCGCTGGAACCTCTACGTCAACGTCATCATCGCCGTGGTCGCCGTCATCGGCGCCGCACTCTTCGTGGCGAGCGTCGCCCGCACCGGCCCCC
This sequence comes from Herbiconiux daphne, assembly GCF_024979295.1. GTDB lineage: Bacteria > Actinomycetota > Actinomycetes > Actinomycetales > Microbacteriaceae > Herbiconiux > Herbiconiux daphnes. Next base: position 287,214 of record NZ_JANLCJ010000003.1, read on the forward strand.
GCCCGAAGCTCGACATCCCGGGCACCGTGCTCGTGTCGGCGGCCCTGTTCGCCCTGGTCTACGGCCTGTCGAACGCCGAGACGGATGGCTGGGACTCGCCGTTCTCGTGGGGCATGCTCATCGCGAGCGGCGTGCTGCTGGTGGCGTTCGTGCTCTGGCAGCAGCGGGCCGCGCATCCGTTGCTGCCGCTCTCGATCGTGCTCGACCGCAACCGCGGCGCCGCCTACAGCGCGGTGCTGATCGCGGGCGCCGGTCTGTTCGGGGTGTTCCTGTTCGTCACCTACTTCCTCGAGAAGTCGCTCGGCTACACCCCTATCCAGACCGGAGTCTCGTTCTTGCCGATGATCGGCACCCTGGTGCTCGCGGCCCAGTTGTCGACGAACATCTTCGTGCCCCGGTTCGGCCCGAAGGTGCTGGTGCCGATCGGCATGACCCTCGCCACCATCGGCATGCTGCTGTTCACCCGGCTCACCCTCGACAGCACCTATGCGGCCGACCTGCTGCCGGCGTTCCTCATTCTCGGGTTCGGCATCGGCACGATCATGCCGGCCTCGATCCAGACCGCGACGCTCGGCATCGAGGGCGCCTACGCCGGCGTCGGCTCGGCGCTCGTCAACACCAGCCAGCAGGTGGGCGGGTCGATCGGCACCGCGTTGCTCAACACCCTCGCGGCCACCGCGGCGACCGCCTATGTCACCGCCCACCAGCCGGCCACGGCGGCGGTGGCGGGCGACGCCGCCGTCTACAGCTACTCGGTCGCCTACTGGTGGGGAGCGGGCTTCTTCGCCTTCGGCGCGGTGCTGTCGGCGCTGCTGTTCCGCCGGCGCGGGGTGGCGGCGCCGGCGCACCGGCACGGAGCGCACGCGGCTTCGACCTGAGCCCGGCCCGACCTGACCTGACCCGCGCCTCTAAGCTTGACGCGATGAACGACGACGAGCGGATGCGCCGGGCGGCCGAGCAGGAGCAGCGTGCCCTGCAAGCCCTCGAGTCGATTCTGACCGGGGGCGACCTCGGCGACGAGACGCTGCGGCTGTCGAACGAGTTCACCGACCGCCACACGGCCCGCATCTCGCAGTGGTTCCGCCGGCTGCCAGGCGCGGTGCGCCGGTGGAACCAGTGACGGCCCCGCCGTGAACGCACCCGCCGGTCCGCGGCGGCGCACGGTCGTCGCGGTCGTCTCGCTCGTGGCGGCGACACTGTTCTGGGCCGGAAACTACGTGGTGGGAGCCGCGGCGGTGGCGTCGATCGATCCGCTCAGCCTGGTCTTCCTGCGCTGGCTGATCGCCGTCGGACCGCTGCTGGTCATCGCGCAACCGGTCGAACGACCCCGTTGGCGCGACGCGCTCCGCGCCTGGCCCCGCCTCGTGCTGCTGGCCGCCTTCGGCCTCTTCGCCTACACGTTCCTGCTCTACAGCGCACTGCAGTTCACCGACGCCTTCAACGCCTCGCTCATCAACGCGTTCAACCCGGCGCTGATCACGATCGCCGCCGTCGTGTTCCTGCGCGAGAAGCTCTCCCCCGCCGCGATCGCCGGCATCCTGCTCGCCCTGGTCGGCGTGCTCATCGTGCTCTCGGGCGGCGACCCGCTGGCCCTCGTCCGCACCGGGTTCGGTGTGGGCGACCTGCTGATGATCGCGGCCATCGTGGCCTGGACCGCCTACACCATCGTCGGCCGGCGGGTCACCGGCATCCCGCCCATCACCTCGACCGCTCTGCAGGCCGCGATCACGGTGGTGGCGCTGGCCCCGGTCGTGCTCATCACGGGCGGGCCGACGCTGCCGCAGACCCCGGATGCCTGGGGTGCGCTGGCCTTCATCGGCATCTTCCCGTCGGTGCTGTCGTATCTGCTCTGGAACCGCGCACTGGGCGAGATCCCGCCGGCGCGCGCGGGCGTGTTCCTCAACCTGATCACCGTGTTCACGGCCGCGTTCACCATCATCGCGGGGCATCCGTTCACCGCGGCGCAGATCATCGGCGGGGTCGTGGTGATCGCCGGCGTGGCGGTCGCCAACGAGAGGGCCTTCAGCCGACGGGCCTGAGACCGGTCAGTTCGCGACGACGCCGAACGCCCGCGCGAGCTTGTCGATCTTCTGCGCCCGGCCCAGGCGCGGCAGGTCGCTGCCGTCGCGGATGACCCGCCCGCGCGCCTCGAAGTCGGCCAGGAAGTCGCGCGCCCAGGCCACGTCGGACTGGGTCGGGCTGATCGTCTCGTTGATGACGGGCAGCTGATCGGTGTCGAGGCAGAGCTTGCCGGTGAGACCCAGCGCCACGGCGACGGCGGACTGCTCGCGCAGGATCGGGTGGCTCGTGCTCACCGTCGGGCCGTCGATCGGCCCGGGCAGACCGCCGATGCGGCTGGCCACGACGAGCTTCGAGCGCGGGTAGGCCATGGCGATGTCTTCGGCGCTGGTGCCGGTGTCGCGGCGGTAGTCGCCGCTGCCGAACGCCAGGCGGAACGCGCCACGGGCGCGTGCGATGGTGGTGGACTCCTCGATGCCGAGGGCCGACTCGATCAGGGCGAGCACCGGGGTGGAGCCGCCGAGCCGGTCGAAGGTCTCGGTGACGTGGGCGGCCGACTCGGTCTTGGCGAGCATGACGCCGCGAAGACCCGGCAGGCCCTTCAGGCCGTCGACGTCGTCGCTCCAGAAGTCGGTGGCCCGGTCGTTGATGCGCACCCAGGTCGAGCCCTCGCCAGACAGCCAGGCGATCACGTCGTCGCGCGCGGCGTCTTTCAGCTTCGGGTCGACGGCGTCTTCGATGTCGAGCACGACCTGGTCGGCCCGGGAGCGCTGGGCGGCGGCGAAGTCGTCGGGGCGGCGGCCTGAGACGAGCAGCCAGGAGCGGGCGATTTCAGGGGAGATCTCGTTCTGAGAACTGGAAGCGGTGAGAGTCATGGGTTCCTCGACGTCGACGGAGATTCCAGGCTAACGGGTGAAAAGGCGGTGCCGTTATTCCACACCCGCCGAACCGGGTAGCGTCGAAGGGCTGCACCCCCTGCGCCCCGCTCTCGCGCCGCCCCCGACCTGCCCCGCACCGTTCGAAGGAGAACCAGATGACCGCCGAAGAACCGATCCGTTTCGGCATCGTGGGCAGCGGATGGCGCAGCGAATTCTTTCTGCGCATCGCCCAGGCCCTGCCCGAGCGCTTCGAGATCACGGGCCTCGTGACCCGCAACCTCGAGACCGCGCGAGCGGTCACCGAGCGCTGGGGAGTGCCCACGCACGCCGACGTCGCCGATCTCGTGTCGGCGCGGCATCCGGAGTTCGTCGTGGTGTCGGTGCCGAGGGAGGTGGCTCCGGAGACGATCGAACGCCTGGTCGAACTGCGGATGCCGGTGCTCTGCGAGACTCCCCCGGCGCTCGATCTCGACGGCATGACCACGCTCTACGAGCGGGTGGCGCACCGCGGCATCGTGCAGATCGCGGAGCAGTACCACCTGTCGCCGCTGCTGAACGCACAGCTCGCCATCGCCCGCAGCGGTCGCATCGGCACCGTCAGCCAAGCCCTGGTTGCCCAGTGCCACGACTACCACGGGGTGAGCGTCATGCGCCGCGCGCTCGGCATCGGGGCCGAAGACGCCACGATCACGGCATCGGTGTTCCGCTACCCGATGCTCAACGGGCCCGGCCGGGGCGGCGACCCGGAGGTGGAGGAGTTCGTCACGGCCACGCAGACCACCGGCCGCTTCGATTTCGGCGACCGGCTCGGCGTCTACGACTTCGCTCCGGAGCAGTACTTCTCGTGGATCCGGGGCAACCGGCTGCTGGTGCGCGGCGACCGGGGCGAGATCGACGACCTCGAGGTGCGCTACGCGAAAGACCTGGCCCCGGTGTTCGCGCGCATCCGGCGGTCGATGGCCGGTGAGGGCGGAAACCTCGAGGGCCTGTTCCTGCGCGGGCTGCTGCTCGGCGAGGAGTGGGTGTTCACGAACCCGTTCCGGCCCGGCCGGCTCGCCGACGACGAGATCGCGATCGCCCTGCTGCTCGCCGGCATGCGCACGAGGATCGCGGGCGGCGCCGAGGTGTATTCGCTGGCCGAGGCGAGCCAGGACCACTACCTCGCGCTGCTCATGCAGCAGGCCGAGCAGTCGGGCGAACCGGTGCGATCGGCGAGGCAGGTGTGGGCCGACGACGTGTGAGGGCCCGGCGAGCTCAGCGTCGGCCGCGTGAACCGCGGTTGAGGGCGCTGATGCGGCTCGCGAGCCGCACGCACACGACCGCTGCGGCCACGATCACGACGAGGCTCACCACGAGGGTGACGTCGAGCGTCACGCCGACCGCAATGGTGTGCGCGGGGTAGAGGAAGACGAGCGAGGCCAGGGCGCCGAGGCATCCGGCGATCGCCACCAGGAGCGAGCCGAGGAACTGCCGGGTCAGCCGGTTGTGCTCGGGAGTGGGTGTCGGCATCATGCTGCTACCAACTCTACGAGTTCCCGGCGGGCCGTGGCCCCGCTCAGCGCCTCAGTCGCCGTCGCGCACGCTGCGCACGAAGTTGCGAACGTGCTCGCCGAGCGTCTCGATGCGCCGCTGCCGGGCGGCCTCGACGTCGAACCCGACGTAGGCCACCGGGGGCAGGGTGCGCACGTTGGCCGAGCACTGGAATTCGGCGCACACGAGCGTGCCGACGGTGTTGCCGTTGCGGCCGGCCTGTCCGGCGCGCTTGACGCTGAAGAACACGACGTCGTTCGGCAGGTGCACGTCTTCGCACCACGAGCACTGCGGTCGGGTGCGGATGCGGCCGTCGGTCTGGCGCAGCATGATCGCGACGGGCCCGCCGTCGAGTTCGACGACCACGTAGCCGACCGTGGGCAGCTTGGGGTCGCGCCAGCCGAGGTAGTCGAGTCGCTGCCAGGGCAGGTCGTCGAACGCGGCCGGATAGGTGACGCTGTTGCGCTCGCGGAGCGAGGCGTTGATGAAGGAGTTCTGGATGGTCTTCTGTGTGAGGGGCAGCATGGGTGGGTTCGCCCTGTCTGACGGGTGCGGAGCCCTCGGACACGTCGCCGGGGCAGACGTGCGCGGGACGCGCGGAGGGTCGGCGCGCGGGGGCGCCGAGAGGGGTGGAAGCGCGCAGCGTAGCGGCGCGGGGTGGATGCGCGGAGCGCTCGGAGCGCTCGGAATCACGAGCCGGGCAGGGCTCTATCTCGCGTCGGCAGAATGAACGCCGACGACCTCCTGACGCCCCGAGGGCGTAGCGGACGAGATGGATGAACTCACGGCGACGAGTATACGCTTCGAGCTGAGATGCGCGGAAAGGACGGGGCGATATGACGGACTCCGACGACGATGTGGCCGGCAGCAATGCACGTGGCGGCACCGGCGACGACACGGCCGGCGGCGGCGAAACGGGCAGCGGCGGCCTCGCGTCACGCCTCGGCCTCGGGCTCGCCGCGCTCGGGCGCCCGGCCTACATCACCACGGGGCGCGACGCCGACCTGGGCGCGGGGGCCGAGCGGAGCGTCGACACGATGCGGCAGCGGGCGCACGCCGTGCTCGACGCGGCCTGGTGGCTCGGCATCCGCTACGTCGATGCGGCGCGGTCGTACGGCCTCGCGGAGTCGTTCCTCGGGTCGTGGCTGCAGGCGCATCCGGGCCGTCGTGACGAACTCACGATCGGGTCGAAGTGGGGCTACGAATACGTCGGCGACTGGCGCCTCGACGCGCCCACCCAGGAGCGCAAGGAGCACAGCCTGGCTCAGTTCGACCGGCAGTGGGAACAGACGCTCGAGGCGCTCGGCGACTCCCCCGATGTCTACCTGATCCATTCGCTGACGCCCGACAGCCCCGCGCTCGACGACGGCGCTCTGCTCGATCGGCTGCGGTCGCTCGCGGCCGACGGCGTGCGGGTGGGCTTCTCGACCAGCGGGCCTCAGCAGGCCGCCGTGATCGACCGCGCCTTGACCCTCGACGCGTCGCCGTTCTCGGCGGTGCAGAGCACCTGGAACCTGCTCGAGCAATCGGTCGCCCCGGCCCTCGAGCGGGCGAACGACGCGCGCTGGCTCGTGGTGGTGAAGGAGGTGCTGGCGAACGGCCGGTTGACCCCGCACGGAGACGAACCGGATGCCGCCGCTCTCGCCGAGGCCGACGGCCAGCCGCTCGTGGGGCTCGCCGTCGGCGCCGCTGTCGCGCATCCGTGGGCCGACATCGTGTTGAGCGGCGCGGTGACCCGCAAGCAGTTGCGCGAGAACCTCGCCGCGCGGGTGCCGGCGGTGCCGCTGGAGCAGCTGGCCGCGCTCGCCGAGCCGCCCGAGCGCTATTGGGCGGCGCGCAGCGCCCGCGCCTGGACCTGAGGAGGCTCGCCCGTGGACTTCACCACGCGACAGCCTCAGCGGCGCGCTATTCGGGCCGGTCGCCCCCAGGAGTGCTGTTGTCCACGCCGGCCGCGACGCCGGATGCCGCTGCATCCGCCGGCGGGCCGGGCGCGACCTCGTGGAAACTCGGCAGATAGCTGATGCCGACGAGCAGGTGCTCGGGGCTCAGCAGCCGGGCGGTGGTCTGCCCCCAGGGTTCCTCGTGGGCGTCGACGAGAATGTCGTGGCCGCCCGCCCGCAGCTCGGCGGCGGCGTCGGCGACCGCCTGGGGCGAGGCGACCTCGAACTCGATCCAGGCCTGGGGCACGGGCACCTCCTCGGGCCAGGTGGAGCGGCCGAACGTCGCCTCGGCGGCCTGATCGAGTGGCCAGAGGGCGAACACCTTCGCTCCGTCGAGGTCGCGGGCATGGTGGTAGTCGGGCGAGATCTCGTCGAAGGCGATGCCCAGACGGAATCGACGGCGGGATCGACGGCGGGCGCGGGTGCGCGTCGCGTCAGGCCGAACGGCTCCAGCCGAGCGCCGGGGCGAGGGCGCCCGCGATGTCGGTCAGCAGTTGCCCGTAGTCGTCGGGCTCGAAGCTGAACGGCAGCGCGAAGGCCACCTCGTCGACCTGACGGTAGCCCGGATCGTCGTGCAGACGCTCGGCGATCTCGGCGGAGGTGCCGATCAGGTCGGGCGCGAACAGCAGGCCCCGTGGGCCTTGGGGCACACCGACGCGGGCGCTGCGCGAGTCGACGTAGTCCTGGTAGCGACGGCGTTGCGACGGCGTCGCCGAATCGGTCGGGATGACGACGAGGCCCTGCGACACCCGGGCGTCGGGGCCGGCGGGGTGCAGCGTCCGGTATTCCGTGATCTGCGCGCTCTGGTTCGAGGCGAAGTCGGCGGTGCCGTTCTCGTTCGCGATGACGCTGCTGGTGAGCAGACGGAAGCCGTTCTCACCCGCCCAGCGCGCCGATCTCAGGCTCGCCGCGCCATACCAGAGGCGATCGGCGAGGCCCGGCGAGTGCGGCTCGACGCGCTCGGAGTACTCCTCGATGCCCTCGCGCCCCGAGAAGTCGCTCACCGGGTCGCCGCGCAGGAAGGAGCGCAGGCGCAGCAGGCGGTCGTAGCCGAGATCCTGCTGTTCCCATCCGCCCGGCGGCGGGTAGAGGGCGTCTTTGTAGTCGTCGAAATGCATCGGGGTGCCGGTGCTGAAACCGGGGTTGATGCGGCCGCCCGAGAGCACGTCGACCGTGGCGAGGTCTTCGGCGAGGCGGAACGGGTTCTCGGCGCCCAGGGGCGTCACGGCGGTGCCGAGCTCGATGCGCGAGGTGCGCTGCGTGGCCGCCGCCATCACGGCGACCGGCGACGAGATGCCGAACTGCAGGTGGCGGTGGCGCAACCACGCGCTGTCGAAGCCGAGGCGCTCGCCGAGTTCGATGATCTCGAGCGTGGTCTCGTGACCGGCCGCCGGGTTCGCGGGGTCGAACAGCCCGATGGTGAGGAAGCCGAGTCGGCGGAGGGGCGCGGAGGCGTCTGGCATGCCTCCGACTCTACGGCGCGGAGGTCTCACCCGGCGCTCGGCGGTTCGCTCGGGAGGGGTGGAGGGGTGGTCGGCTGAGGGGCCGCGGTCGTAGGGTGTTCGCATGATCGGCTCCCTCGACGTCATCGTGATCGACTGCCCGAACCCGAGCGCGCTCGCCGACTTCTATGCCGAGGTGCTCGGCCTGAAGAAGGTGGTCGACGACACGGGCTGGGCCGAGCTCGTGGGCCCGGGCGACGCCAGACCGATCGTCGCCTTCCAGGGCGTCGACGATTACCGGGCTCCCGAGTGGCCCGGCCAGGTCGTGCCCCAGCAGCTGCACCTCGACGTGAAGGTCGACGACCTCGACGAGGCCGAACGGGCGGTGCTGGCCCTCGGGGCCACCGCGACCGGGTCGGTCACCGACACCTTCCGCGTCTATCTCGACCCTGCCGGCCACCCGTTCTGCCTCATCAAACCGGTCGACTGACCATCACGGCCAGCTCGGCCAGCAGGGCCTCGAGCGCGCGCTCGTGCCGCTCGGTGGGCACGAAGGCGCCGTCGTGCACGTGTTCGGCCACCCAGGCGATCTCGACGTTGGTGCGCACGAGATGCATGCCGAGGTTCACCAGCACCGGCTGCAGGGCCACGACGGCCCGGGTGCCACCCGACAGCCCGCCGTAGCTCACCAGACCCACCGGCATGCCCACCCACTCCTGGTGCAGGTAGTCGATCGCGTTCTTGAGCGGCGCCGAGAAGCTGTGGTTGTACTCCGGCATCACGAACACCACGCCGTCGGCCGACTCCACCCGCGCGCTCCAGCGTCGGGCGTCCTCCCCCACGTAGTCGCGCAGCCGCGGGTGATGGGGTTCGTCGTGCAGCGGCAGCCGCACCTCGGCGAGGTCGGCGACATCCACCTCGACCCCGTCGACCGACTCGGCACGAGCGGCGACCCATTCGCCCACCGCCGCACCCACCCGGCCGGAGCGGACACTGGCGACGATGATCAGCAGGCGCGGCGTAGGCACTCCGTCACACCGACCCGGCGGTCTGACGATCGGCCGTGTGGGTGGAGGCGTCTTTGTAGTCGGTGTAGGTGTAGGGGTTGTCGAGCATCTTCTCCTCCGGTGCATCCGGGTTCATGCCCTGCTCCCAGGTGGGATCGCCGAGCTCCGAGTGCAGGTAGTCGACCGTCGCCTCGATGTCGTTCCTGACCGAGTCGAGGGTGTCGCCGAGCAGGCGGCCGGCGTATTTCGCGAGTGCTCCGTCGACCATCACCGAGTGCACGTCGCCGCGCCCGGCCTGCAGGGCGATGTGGCCGTTCGGGTTGACGATCGGGAACATGGTGGGCGACGCGTCGTTCTTGATCAGCACGATGTCGGCCCGCTTGCCGGGCTCGAGGCTGCCGATCACGTCGCCGAGTCCGAGGCTCTCGGCCCCGCCGCGCGTGGCCCAGTCGACCACGTGCTCGGCCCGCAGGTGCGAGTGCGTGACGGTCTCGCCCTTCTCGTGTGCCCGGGTGTGCTCCCAGCCTCGATCGGCGCCGAGCGTCGACCGCATCGCCGAGAACAGGTCGCTCGAGAACCACACGCTGGTGTCGACCGACAGCGACACCGGGATGCCGTGCTGACGCAGGATCCACGACGGCGGATAGCCCTGCCCGCAGCTCAGCTCGCTCTCGGTCGAGAGCGACACCGATCCCCCGGTGGCCGCGATGCGGTGGTAGGAGTCGTCGCTCAGCGTCGCGGCGTGCACGTAGACGGTCTCGGGGGTCATGAACCCGTTCTCGTGCATCAACCGGATGCCGTCGTCGTTCGTCGCACCCCAGACACCGGCGTGCGTGGTGACCGGCAGCCCCAGCTCCCGAGCCGCCTCGAACGCCGCACGCTCGGGGAACTCGGGATCGCCGGTCACGTCGAACGCGAGCTGCACGCGCAGCCGCTCCGACCCGGTGTTGTTCTCGCTGAGGAACCGGCGCACGGCCGCGTCGGCGGTCCACTCCCAGGGCCCGGCGAAGATGTTGCCGTAGGCCAGCACATACCGTCCGGCCGACGAGCGCAGCGCGTCGATCGCGGCCTCGGCATGGTCGAGCGTGCGCAGGCCGTGCGACCAGTCGACGGTGGTGGTGACGCCGGCGTCGATCGCGTCGAGCGCCGAGAGCCGGTTGCCGGCCCGCACGTCTTCGGGGCGGAAGCTCTTGCCGTGCTCGAGGTAGTACCAGACGAAGTACTGCGTCAGCGTCCAGTCGGCGCCGTAGCCGCGCATCGCCGTCTGCCACATGTGGCGGTGCGTGTCGACCATGCCCGGCATCACGATGCCGCCCGAGGCGTCGATCTCGAACGTGCCCTCGGGCACCTCGAGCGCGGTTCCGATGGCGGCGATGTTCTGGCCGATCACCAGGACATCGGTGTCGGCGAGAACGCGACGGGCGGCATCCACCGTCACGACGGTTCCGCCCCGGAACACGACGGTGCGCCCGTCGGTGGGCACCTCACCATCGGCCGTGCGGGTGCTGGCGGGGTTCTCGGTCATTTCGGCTCCTTCGGCGAAGACTGGTGCGGGTAGGGCGATGGATGCTCAGAGGGCGACGGTCGGATAGTCCCGGCCGAGCCAGTGGGCGAGCTTCTGGGCGTACTCGCGCTGGAACGAGAGCGGCCCGCTGCGGGCGACGTAGTCGTCGTCGTAGATGGCGATGAAGATGGTGAGGCAGAGGAAGAAGTGCGCTCCCTGCTCGAACAGCGTGACGTAGTCGTGCTCGACCAGCGCGCGCCGCTCCTCGGGCGTGAACCCCAGCCAGGTGGTGCGCTCGATGGTGTGATTCGTGCCGAGCCGCGACCCGTAGTCGCGTTCCCAGCGCTCGACGAGCGCCTCGGGCTCGGCCTTGTAGGCGGCCAGCAGCTCCGGGTCGCCGTCGACCTGGTAGAGGAACTTGTTCACGTAGTAGCGACTCATCGCGGATCCCCTTCCGGATACCACGTCATGTACATCTCACGGGTGTGGAACAGGTCGAGCTCGTCGACGTAGGACGCCTCGATCGGCCCCGCGATGCCCATCATCAGGATGAGGTCCATGAACCCGTGCGTCGCGTTGCCGGCGCCCGCCATGCTCTCGTGGGTGACGTTCTCGAGGATCGCGTCGATGTCGCCGCTCGCCAGCCAGTCGATCGCCTTGCGGTCGAACACCGGGTCGGGGCCGGTCTCGCCGAACTGACGCGGGCCGCCGAGCTCGAGCGAGAGGTGTCCGCTGCCGACCGCGGCGATGCGCGCGTCGGAGGGGTACTCGTCGATGATCGACCGGATGGCCCGGCCGAGATCCCAGAAGCGCTTCGGGCTCGGCAGCGGTGGCGCGAAGATGTTGGTGTAGATCGGCACGATCGGCAGGTCGGCATCCGGCCGGGTGGTGATGATCGGGCAGATGATGGAGTGGTCGATCTTGAGTTCGTGGCTCACCGAGAAGTCGAAACCGCGGTCGAGCAGCCCCTGCAGCATGTAGCCCGACAGGTCTTCGTGCCCCTCGAGCAGGTAGGGCGGGATGCCGAACTCGCGCTCCTCGTTGTAGAAGGTCGCGTCGTAGCGCGGCTGCTTGCCGATGAGGAAGGTCGGGTAGTTGTCGGAGAAGAACTGGTGGAAGTGGTCGGCGCCCACCATCACGAGGATGTCGGGGTCGGCGGCCGTGAGGGTCTCCCGGTAGCTCTCGACCTTCTGCTGCCACTCCGCGGCCTGCGGCATCCGCTCTTCGGGCGGAGTGAGCTGGGTCGCCTTGAGGTAGAACGGGTGATGCGTCGTCGCGAGCACCGCGCTCAGTCGGGCCATGGCTCCTACTCTCCTTCTCGGGACTGTTCGTCGGTGGGCGGCACGTACACGGCGTTGCGATCGACCGAGGCGTAGATCGCGGGGCCGACGGGGTTCAGCCGCTCCTCGTTGATGTGGCCCACGAGGCCTGCGGTGCGGGCCAGCAGCGCGAATCCGCGCAGCATCTCGACCGGCAGGCCGAGGTCGGCGAGCGCTGCTCCCCCGACTCCGGCCCCGTTGAGGGGCAGGTTCTTGCCCAGCACCTCGCGTTGCATGCGGCCGATGGCCTCGAAGAGCGACAGGTGCGGGCCGCGGGTGCCGGCCTCGGTGGCGATGCGGATGATGACGGGCGTGCGCGGGTCGCCGTCTTTGTGCACGGGATGGCCGAGGCCGGGCACCCGGCGACCCTCGGCCTTCGCGCGTTCGAGGGCCTCGACGGCCACCACGTTCCACTCGTCGTCACCCCAACCGCTCGCCTCGGCCGGAAGACCGGCGACGATCTCGTGCAGGTAGCGACCGGTGTCTTCGGTGACCCCGAGAAAGCGCGAGCCACCGCCGAGCAGGCCGGCTGCGATCGCTCCCTGGATGGAGTCGGGGGCGCTGTAGTAGGTCAGCCGTGCCGCGATCGCCGTGGGCGTGAAGCCGTGATCGGCGAGTGACACCAGCACGGCTTCGAACACCCGCCCTTCGCCGGGGGTCGGCCGCCGCTTCGCGACCAGCCAGAACGCGAGCTCGCCGAACGTGACGTTGCCGAGCAGGTCGCCGGCCACGTCGTGTCCGAGCAGCGAGATGGTGTCGCGGGTGCTCGTGCCGATCGACGTGGGGTACTGCGGCTCCTCGGTCATCGGGACTCCTCGAGCCAGGCCCTGATCGCGACGTCGTCGGCGCCGAGCGCCGGTGGAGCGCTGCGGTAGACGGCCGGGGTGAGCGAGAAGTCGATCGGATTGCGCACCATCGGGATGGCGGCATCCCCGTCGCCCACCGTCACCACCGGCCGCAGCCCGAGGCGCTCGGCCAGGGCCACCCCGCCGTCGATGGTGTTGATGGGCCCGCAGGCGATGCCTGCGGCGGTGAGGATGTCGAACCACTCGGCCACGGTCTTGGTGGCGAGCCGCTCCACCAGGATGGGGCGGAGCTCGCCGCGGTTGCGGTTGCGGAGGCCGGTGCCGCAGAAGCGCTCGTCGTCGGCGACCTCGGGTATGCCGAGCGCATCGGCGAGCCGGCGGAACTGGGCGTCGTTGGCCGCGACCACCACGATCTCGCCGTCGCCGGCCGGCAGCGGCTCGTAGGGGAACAGGCTCGGGTGCGCGTTGCCCATGCGGAACGGCACCTGCCCCCCGGCGACGAAGGTCGAACTGTGGTTCGCCATGGCCGACAGCGCGGTCGAGAGCAGGTTCACCTCGATGTGCTGGCCCTCGCCCGTGCGGGTGCGGTGGTTGAGGGCGGCCAGGATGCCGATGGTGGCCTGCATGCCCGTCATGATGTCGAACACCGAGACCCCGCTGCGAAAGGCCTGGCCGTCGGGATCGCCGGTGAGGCTCATCAGACCGGATGCCGCCTGCACGATCAGGTCGTAGCCGGGCAGCTTCGCGCCGCCGCTCGTGCCGAAGCCGCTGATCGAGGCGTAGATCACGCCCGGGTTGCTCTCGCGCACCGCCGCGTAGTCGAGCCCGAACTTGGCCAGCCCTCCGGGCTTGAAGTTCTCGATCACCACGTCGGCGCGGCGCACGAGCTCCTGGGCGAGCCGGCGGTCGTCGTCGTCGCCGAAGTCGAGCACGACGTCTTGTTTGTTGCGGTTGATGCCGAGGTAGTAGGTCGACACCCCGTCACGCGCGGGAGGCACCCATCCGCGGGTCTCGTCGCCCACCGGGCTCTCGACCTTGATGACCGTGGCACCCAGGTCGCCGAGCATCTGGGTGGCGTAGGGGCCGGCCAGCACCCGCGAGAGGTCGGCGACCAGCAGCCCGGCGAGCGGCCCCTCCGAACGCACGCCGTCGGAGACGGGGGCCGGGGCGGACTCCAGGGTGCTGGAGGAAAAGGATGTCGACATCGTCACCGTCTCATTCGCGGACACTTGTCCGCCTGGCGGACACCTTCATTGTGTCCCGTGGATCAGTCCCCGTCAAGCACCGCGACGAAAGGGCGCTCGGCGAGCCGCCGCCAGTCGGCCGAGATGTGGTCGGCCGTCGCCAGCAGCGGGTCGAGGTGCCGGTCGATGAGGTGCTCGGTGCTGGTCTCGGCCGCGTGCACGGTGACGTTCACCGTGGCACGCACCGCCCCCGTGCCGTCGCGCACCGGGGCCGCGATCGACCGGATGCCGGGAGCGAGCTCCTCATCGGCCAGGGCCCAGCCGCGCTCGCGCACGAGCTGCAGCTCCTGCCCGAGGTCGTCGGCGTCGCGCGGGGCGACCACCACGCGCGACCTGCTGGGCGTGGCGAGAGCGGTCGACAGCGCGTCGGCGTCGAGCGCGGCGAGCAGCACCTTTCCCTGCGACGTGACCGACGCCGGGAACCGGGTGCCGATCTCGACCCGCAGGGCGACGATCTTCGGCACGGCCACCCGGGCGGTGTAGACGATGTCGGAGCCGTCGAGCTGCGCCATCGACGATGACTCCCCGGTGACCCGCACGAGGTCTTCGAGGTGCGGCCGCGCCAGCTGCCAGAGACCTTGCGAGCTCACGAAGGCGTAGCCGAGGTCGAGCACCCGGGGGGTCAGCTCGAACGTCGAGTCCTGCTGCCGCACGAACCCGAGTTCGATCAGGGTCTGCAGCAGCCGGTGGGCCGTCGGGCGGGCCAGCCCGGTGGCGGCCGCGAGCTCGGCGAGGCTCATGCTGGTGTGCACGTCGGAGAACGCCCCGATGAGGTCGAGCCCTCGCGCGAGCGACTCGACGAAGTTGGCGGATTCCCCGCGACCGGCCACGGCAGCTCTCCTGTCACTCGACGCCTCGACAGTAACAGGCGCCCGCCGTCAGCCGCCGGACATCAGCCGCCCGGCGTCAGCCGCCGCGCGTCAGCCGCCTGGCGAGAGCAGCACGGCCAGTCCGGCGAGGGTGATGCCGCCCAGATTGAGCACGATGCCCACCCGGATGCTGAAGACCTTCTGGGTGAGCGCCTCGTCGAGCCGGAAACCCAGCACGGGGCATCCCGCCCACACCAAGAGCGCCAGGCCCACGGCCGCGGCCACCGCACCCACCCACCACGCGGTCGCGGCCAGCAGGGGCAGATCGCCGGGCCGCCAGCCCGACGCGATCAGCGGCCCGAGCGCGAGCGCGGGCGCCAACGCCCCGGCCGCGGCCCAGACGGTGCCCGTGCGCATGATTCGCTGCACCTCGGCATCGGGCGAACTGACGTCGTGTGTCGAGGTCACGGGATCGGTCACGGCACGAGCCTCAGAGTGTTGGGGGCGGCATCCGGCCCCACCACGGTGCCGACGATCTTCGGGCCGTAATGGTCATACTTCGCGTGATAGGCGGCATCGATCGACTCGTGCAACCCGGTGCCGACCTGCTCGAACCCGACGTCTTTCTCGACACCACCCGCCGACACGTGGCCCGAGCCGCTCGCCTCGGCGCGCACGAACCAGGGGTTCGTGGCCCCGTAGGCCGACCGCACGAACAGGTCGTCGTCGACGCGCACCACCCAGATGGTGACCGGCGGGCGCAGAGTGCCGTCGCCGCGGCGAGAGGAGAGCTGCAATTCGTCGGCGGTGCCGATGCGGTGCAGTTCGTCGGTGGTCCAAGTCGTCATGGCTCACTCCGTTCGCTCGGATCGATTCAACCACCGCGCGGCCCGGTGGCGGTAGACGTTCTGCCGCCCGCCGCGGTTGTGCCGCAAGATGAGTGCATGGATGCCATCGCTGCCCTCGACGAGATCGCCTTCCGGCTGGAGCGCGAGCTCGCGCCCTCGTTCAAGGTGAAGGCGTTCCGGCGGGCGGCCGGTGTGCTGGCCGGCATCCCGTCGGACGAGATCGCGCAGCGGGTGGCCGACGGCCGGCTGCGCCGCACGAAGGGCATCGGCGACACGACCTTCGAGGTGGTGCGCGAGGCCGTCGACGGGCAGGTGCCGGCCTATCTGCAGAAGCTGCGCGATCGTGCGGAACCCGGCGTGGGGCCCGCTGCCGAGGGGGCCGGTGGCGGCATCCGGTCGCTGATCGTCGGCGATCTGCACACCCACAGCGACTGTTCGGACGGCACGACGTCGATCGAGAAGATGGCCGCCGCGGCGCGCTGGCTCGGCCGGGACTACGTGGCCCTCACCGACCACTCCCCCAACCTCACCATCGCGAACGGCCTCACGGCGGCACGGCTCGACGAGCAACTCGACGTCGTCGCCCGGCTCGACGAGCAGTTCGACGACTTCCGCCTGCTGTCGGGCATCGAGGTCGACATCCTGGAGTCGGGCGAGCTCGACCAGAACGACGCGCTGCTGACACGGCTGGACATCGTGGTCGCGAGCGTGCACTCGAAACTGCGCGCCGACCACAAGACCATGACCACGCGCATGCTCGCCGGCATCGAGAACCCGCGCACGAACATCCTCGGGCATCTCACCGGCCGGCTCGTCACCGGCTCACGGGGCACCCGGCCGCAGTCCGACTTCGACGCCGCCCGCGTGTTCGCCGCGTGCGCCGCCAACGATGTCGCCGTGGAGATCAACTCGCGCCCGGAGCGGCAGGATCCGCCCGACGACCTCATCCAACTGGCCCTCGACGCCGGATGCCTCTTCAGCATCGACAGCGACGCCCACGCCCCGGGCCACCTCGACTTCGTGGGGCTCGGCGCCGACCGCGCCGAGAAGAACGGTGTGCCGGCCGATCGCATCGTGACCACCTGGCCGGTGGATCGCGTGCTCGAGTGGGCGGCGGGCTGACCCCTGCTTGTTCACCTCGACTTTGCTTCGGGGGGTTACGGTGTGGCGCGTGACGATCTTGTTCAGCGGGCGGGAGCTGCCCAGGGAGCTCGACGACCTGCTCGGTTTCTCGGTGCTCGACGACGACGATGACGACCCCGTGCTCGTGCGCACCGACGGCACGGCGGTGGACACCTGGCGCGAGGGCTACCCCTACGACGAGCGCCTCGACCGCGCCGAGTACGAGAGCACCAAGCGCCTGCTGCAGATCGAGCTGCTCAAGCTGCAGAACTGGATCAAGCGCGACGGACGCCGACTGGTGATCGTGTTCGAGGGCCGCGACGCGGCCGGCAAGGGCGGCACGATCAAGCGCTTCACCGAGCACCTCAACCCCCGCGGCGCCCGCGTGGTCGCGCTCGAGAAGCCGACCGAGCGCGAGGCGACCCAGTGGTACTTCCAGCGCTACGTGCGGCATCTCCCGGCCGACGGCGAGATCGTGCTGTTCGACCGCTCGTGGTACAACCGGGCCGGCGTCGAACGCGTGATGGGCTTCTGCACCGACGACCAGTACCGCGAGTTCATGCGCCAGGTGCCGATGTTCGAGAGCATGCTGACGGGTGACGGCATCGACCTGGTGAAGCTGTGGTTCTCGGTGTCGGCCGACGAGCAGCGCACGCGTTTCGCCATCCGCATGGTCGATCCGGTGCGGCAGTGGAAGCTGTCGCCGATGGACCTCGAGTCGCTCGACAAGTGGCAGCGCTACACCGACGCCAAGGAGGCGATGTTCGCGGCGACCGACACGCCCGAAGCGCCCTGGACCGTGGTGAAGTCGAACGACAAGAAGCGCGCCCGGCTCGAGGCGATGCGTTACGTGCTGAACCTCTTCGACTACGACGAGAAAGACGCCGGCGTCGTGGGCACGGCAGATCCCGCGATCGTCGGCTCGGCCGCCGACGTCTACGAGCGCGGCGAGCACCGGTCGTCGCGATGACCCCCCGGGTGCACGTGCGCTGGATCCCGCTCGACGCGGGAGCCGTCGACGTGGCCGAACTGCTGCCGGTGCTCGGCGACGGGGAGCGACGGCGCTTCGAGTCGACCCCGGATGCCGCCACCGCGAGCCGTTTCGTCATCGGCCGCGCCGCGCTGCGCGCTCTCGCCTCCGAACTCGTCGACGACGCGGTCGCGCCCGCCGAGCTCGAGGTCACCGCGGTGTGCCAGGTCTGCGGCGGCCCGCACGGGCGGCCGCAGGTCGACCTGGTGTCTCCGAAGACGAAGGGCAAGAGCCGGGGCAAGCGGCTGCAGGCGAGCATCGCGCACTGCGCCGCCGGCGTGGCGGTCGCGGCATCCTGGCACGGCGCGATCGGCATCGATGTCGAGCGAGCGGATGCCCCGATCGAGTCGCTCGCGGCCATCGGCACCCTGATTCCGGCGGCGGCTCGGCCCGGTGGCCGCAACTGGGAGCCGATCCAGCATTGGACGAGGGTGGAGGCCGTGGTGAAGGCCGACGGCCGGGGACTGCTGATCGACCCGGCCGACGTCGCCATCCAGACCCGCGACGGCGCCATCTCGGCGACCACGCCCGCTGTTCCGGAAACAGATGTTCCGGGAACCGCGGTTCCGCGATTCGCGCTCGCCGACATCCGTCTCGACCCCGCCGTGCGGGCCAGCGTCGCCGTCGCGCTGCGGGCGTCGGCGACGAAGCCGGTCGTGCCCCTCACGAGTTGGCGGCCCGTCGACCTCGAGCAGCTGCGGAGGGTGGCGGCCGGCGCACCGGTGTGACGTCGGCACCGGTGTGAGTGCAGCGCCGGTATGACGTCAGCGCCAGGGCGCCGGCACAAGGGTGTCGGCGGTCAGCGCACGGCGGGCAGGGCGCTGGAGTACAGCCAGCCGCCGAAGTAGGCGCCGAACGACCGCCCGGTGCGCGCCTCGACGAGCGCGATGAACTCGGCGGTGTCGGCGGTGGCGTGCGCGTGCTCGGCCGTCCAGTCGCGCAGGATGCCGAAGAACGTCTCGTCGCCCACGTCGCGCCGCAGGGCGTGCAGGGTCAGCGCCCCGCGCTTGTAGACCCGGTCGTCGAACATCGACGCGGCACCCGGCTCGCCGATGACGAGGTCTTGCGGAGCCGCCCGCAGCCGCTGGTAGTGCTCGCGCGCCAGCCGATCGGCCGACGGGCCCCCGTCGTGCTCCGACCACAGCCATTCGGCGTAGCAGGCGAAGCCCTCGTTGAGCCAGATGTCCTTCCAAGCGGCCACCCCGACGCTGTTGCCGAACCACTGGTGCGCGAGTTCGTGCGCGATCAGCCGCTCCGACCCGCTCTCGCCGTCGACGTGGTTGGCGCCGAAGATCGCCATCGCCTGGGCCTCGAGGGGAATCTCGAGATCGTCATCGGTCACCACCACCGCGAAGCGATCGAACGGGTAGGGCCCGAACACCTGTGAGAAATAGCCGATCATGCGCTCGAGCGGACTGAAGTCGGCGCGCACGCGCTGGTCGAGTGCCGCCGGGAAGGCGTAGTCGACCGGAACCTCGCCGAGCGACGACCGGCGCGCGTAGTGGCCGATCTGCACGGTGGCGAGATAGGCGGCGGTCGGCCGGGGCTGCTCCCACAGCCAGGTGGCGCGGCCGCTGCGCACCGTGCGCTGCACGAGCAGGCCGCTGCAGACGACCGTGTAGTCCTCCTCGGCGGTGAAGCGGATGCGATAGGCGGCCTTGTCACCGGGCCTGTCGTTGCAGGGGAACCAGGTCGACGAGCCCGAGGGCTGCGAGGCGGTGAGCACGCCGTCGTCGAGCTCCTCCCAGCCGATCGGCCCCCAGGCGCTGCGCCGGGGGCCGGGGCGCCCGCCGTAGTCGATCTGCAGCTCGAACCGGGTGCCCGCCGCGATCGGCCGGTCGGGCCGCACCGTGAGGGTGTGGGTGGACTGCGACATCCGGTTGACCCGCCGGCCGTCGAGGCGCACCTTCGTGGCTTTGAGCTTCGACAGGTCGAGCGGGATGTGGTCGAGGTCGACCACCGCCTCGGCCACGATGACGGCGACGCCGTCGAGCCGGTTGGTCTCGACCCGGTAGTCGAGGGTGAGGTCGTAGGTGAGCACGCGGTAGGCCCACGTGCCGATGCCCGGCGTGTAGGGGTCGCCGGCGTAGACGACCCCGCGGCCGGTCACGAGGCGTCCAGAGCGGGTTCCGCGCGGTACTCCGACGTGCGCACGTCGCGCCACGGGCCGATCGGGTTGCCGCTCCAGCGCGTGCCGAGTGGCACGAGCTCGCCGCGCATGACGAGCGACGCCGGGCCCACGGTGCCCTGGGCGGCGATGCGGGCAGCCGGCAGGATGACGCTGTGCGGGCCGAGGGTGGCGCCCTCGTCGAGGATGACCGTGTCGAGACTCATGACTCGATCATGGAACAGATGCGTCTGAACCACACATCCGCGGTTCACCGTGCTCGCATCCGAGAGCGTCACCAGGTCGGCCTCGGGCAGCCAGTAGGTGTCGCACCACACCCCGCGGCCGATCGTGGCCCCGAGACTGCGCAGCCACCACACGAGTGCGGGGGTTCCGGCGGCCGCCTGGGCGAACCACGGTGCCGCGACCATCTCGGTGAAGGTGTCGGAGACCTCGCTGCGCCACACGAAGCTCGACCAGAGCGGATGCTCGCCCGGCGTGATGCGGCCGATCAGCGCCCATTTCGCCACCGTGCTCACCCCGGCGGCCACCGCGCCGGCCACGAGCAGCACCACCCCGCTGAGCAGGGCGGCCACCAGGGCGCCGAACGCGACGGTGAGCGCCGCCAGGGCGTAGAGCACCCCGAGTCCGATGGCGCAGGTCACGAACACCGGCACCACGCGGCCGAGCTCCCACAGCAGCCGGGCCACGCGCAGCCGGGCGGGCGGCGCGAAGGTGCGGCTGGCATCCGACTCGTTGACCGTGCGCCGCAATCGCACGGGCGGCGAGCCGAGCCACGACGAGCCGTTCTTCGCCTTGCGTGGCGCCGACGACAGCACCGCGACCAAGCCCTCGCGCGGAACCCGGTGGCCGGCCGCGGCCATGCCGGAGTTGCCGAGGAACGCCCGTTCGCCGATCTCGGCGCGGGCCACGTGCATCCATCCGCCGCCGAGCTCGTAGGAGCCGACCAGGGTGTCGTCGGCGAGGAAGGCGCCATCGCGCACCGTGGTCATGGCCGGGATGAGCAGCACCGTCGACGCCTCGACGTCGCGGCCGATGCGGGCGCCGAGCAGCCGCAGCCAGACCGGCGTGAACAACCCCGAATAGAGCGGGAACAGCAGGGTGCGCGAGAGGTCGAGCAGTCGCTCGGTCGACCACAGCTGCCAGCCCACCCGGCCCCGCACGGCGTGCACGCCCTCGCTCACGCCGAGACCGAGCAGCCTCGTGAACACCAGCACGAGTGCCGTGATGACGAACCCGGTGACGAGGGTCGCCGGCACGAGGGCGATCGCGCTGCGGCCGACGGCGTCGGCGATGGTGGGCGACCCCTGGATGAACGCCGCCACCACGGCCCCACCGGCGGCGAAGCCGACGAGCGGCACGAGCGACATACCCACCGATGAGAGACCGTAGGCGACCAGCCATCGGGAACGGCGCGGCGGGCGCTCGGCCGGCCACCAGTCGCGGGCCTTGCCGATGCGCCGCGCGGGCGATCCCGCCCAGCGCTGGCCGGCCGGCACCCGGCCGAACACCGACGAACCCGGGTCGATCTCGGCCCGCTTGCCGATGCGGGCGCCGGGCAGCAGGGTGCTGCGGGCGCCCACCGTGCTGCCGGCGCCGATGCGCACGGCGCCCACGCGCACCGTGTCGCCGTCGATCCAGTAGCCCGAGAGGTCGACCTCCGGCTCGATCGCGGCACCGCGGCCCACGGTGAGCATGCCGGTGATGGGCGGCAGCGAGTGCAGATCGACGTCGTCGGCGATGCGTGCGCCGAGGGCGCGGGCGTAGTAGTTGATCCACGGCGCCCCCGCGAGGCTGACCGCGCCCACCTGGTGGGCGATCTGCTCCGCCAGCCACAACCGCAGGTGCCAGCCGCCGCCGCGCGGGTAGTCACCGGCCTGCAGGCCGTGCAGCAGCAGCCGTGAGGCGACCACCGAGATCGCCATGCGGCCGAACGGGGTCGCGAAGAGCACCAGCCCGATCACGAGCACCCACCACGGCACCACCGGCAAGAACCTGAAGCCGCCGACGGGGGCGAGAACAGCGGATGCCGTGAGCAGGTAGACGAGCCAGCGAACCCCCGCGAGCACGAACAGGGGCACCCCCAGCACCGTCTGCAGCACGCGCATCCGTAAGGGGGTGTGCGGCACGACCGAGTCGCTCGCCACCCGCGGCGACTCGGGGGCCCGGGCGTCGACCTCGGCCGACATCGCGGCGAGCCGCGGATGCGCGTAGATGTCGGCCACCGTGAACTCGGGATCGATCTCGCGCAGCCCCGCCACCAGTTGCGCGGCCGCGAGCGAGCCTCCGCCGAGGTCGAAGAAGTTCGCGTCGGGGTGGGTCACCGGGGTGCCGAGCACCGCCGTCCAGAGGTCGGCCACCCGTTTGAGTGCCGGGTCGAGGTCGCCCTCCTCCCCCGTGTCGGCGCCGGGCAGCGGCCAGGGCAGCGCGGCCCGGTCGACCTTGCCCGAGGTGCGGGTGGGCAGGTCGTCGAGCACCGCGATGAGCGGCACGAGCGCCGCCGGCAGTTCGTCGCGCAGGCGCTGCACGGCGTCGTCGCGGTCGAACGACTCGGGGGCTGCCGCCACGACGTAGCCCACCAGCATCTGGTTGCCCGCAGCGGTCGTGCGCACCGCCACGGCGGCGCCCGAGACGCCGGGAAGGTTCTGCAGCGCCGCTTCGATCTCGCCGAGCTCGATGCGGCGCCCGCCGACCTTCACCTGGTCGTCGGCGCGGCCCTGGAACACCAGGCCCTCGCTCTCGAAGCGCACGAGGTCGCCGCTGCGGTAGGCGCGCTGCCAGCCGAGCGAGGGCATCGGGGCGTACTTCTCGGCGTCCTTGGCCGGGTCGAGGTAGCGCGCCAGCCCTACTCCGCCGATGATCAGCTCGCCCGTCTCGCCCTCGGCCACGCGGTCGCCCGCGGCATCCACGACCGCGAGCTGCCAGCCGTCGAGCGGCAGTCCGATGCGCACGGGCCCCGGGCCTCCGAGCAGGGCGGCGCAGGCGACGACGGTGGCCTCGGTGGGGCCGTAGGTGTTCCACACCTCGCGGCCGCCGGTCGAGAGCCGTTCGCCCAGCTCGGGCGGGCAGGCCTCGCCGCCGAAGATGAGCAGCCGCACGTTCTCGAGCGACTCCACCGGCCACAGGGCCGCGAGGGTGGGCACGGTCGACACGACGGTGATGTCGCGGGTGACGAGCCAGGGGCCGAGATCCATGCCGCTGCGCACGAGCGAGCGGGGCGCGGGCACGAGGCAGGCGCCGTTCGCCCAGGCGAGCCACATCTCCTCGCACGAGGCGTCGAACGCCACCGAGAGACCGGCCAGCACCCGGTCGCCCGGGGCGATCGGCTCGTCGCTCAGAAAGAGGCGCGCCTCGGCGTCGACGAAGGCGGCCGCCGAACGGTGGCTCACGGCGACACCCTTCGGCGTGCCGGTCGACCCCGAGGTGAAGATGATCCAGGCGTCGTCGGTGAGCTCGGGCGGCGACACGATCGGCAGGGCCGCGGTGCTCGCGTGCGGCGGCTCGACGCGGGCGAACAGGCGGGTCGGGGCATCCGGTTCCGGCGCCTCCGGCTCCGGCTCATCATGTTCCGGCGCCGCGACGCCCCGCGGCGTGTAGACGCCGGTGCCCGAGATGACGCCGGCCACCCGCGCCTCGCCGAACACGAGCTCGGCGCGTTCGTCGGGATCGTCGGCGTCGACCGGCACATAGGCGGCCCCGGCCACGAGCACCGCGAGAATCGAGACGTAGAGCTCACGCCGCCCTGACGGCATCCGGATGCCCACCCGGTCGCCCCGGCGCACCCCGGCCACGTGCAGCTCACCCGCGGTGGCGAGCACGCGGGCCATCAGCTCGCGGTAGCTCAAAGCGCCGTTCGCGTCTTCGAGGGCCGAGACCTCCGGATGCCGAGCAACGGTGTCGCGGAACACGTCGACGAGGGTGCGGGGCGGGGCGGCGGCGTCGCCCCGATCGAGCACCGCCTGGATCGAGGGTGTGGCCATGCGGGTCATTGTGCCCGACGAAGGTTAACGGCGAGATCATTGAACTATTCGGTTCATCGTTCTACACTGAACCACATGGTTCATCATGAAGTGCTCGACCGGGCGTTCGCCGCCCTCGCCGATCCCACCCGGCGTGACGTGCTGACCCGGCTCGGCGACGGGCCCGCCACCATCAGCCAGCTGGCCGACCCCGCGGGCATCACCGTGACCGGCATGAAGAAGCACGTGCAGGTGCTCGAAGCCGCCGGCCTCGTGGTGACCGAGAAGATCGGCCGCGCGCGGCAGTGCCGGCTCGGCACCGAGCGATTGGATGACGCCATGGCCTGGATCACCTTCTACCAGCGCCTCTGGGAACGCCGTCTCGACGGCCTCGAGGCCTACTTCACCCTCACGAAAGGAACCGAGAAATGACCGATCAGACCGCATCGAGCAGACCCGTCGACGACGACGCCCTCAGCCTGCGGATGACCCGTTACCTGCCCGCCTCGCCTGACGAGGTCTTCGACGCCTACACCGACGCCCGCAAGCAGAAGATCTGGTTCAGCATCCTCGACCAGACGCCCGGCATCGTCGAGATCGAGGTCGACCTGCGCGTCGGCGGCGTGCAGACGGCGGTCTGGGGCCCCGACGAGAACACGCTGTTCCGCGAGACGCAGACCTTCCTCGTGATCGACCGGCCGAACCGGCTGGTCACCGAATCGACGGGGTCGAGCCCCGACGGAATGACCATGACCACCCGCATCGACATCCGGTTCGACGCGCAGGGCGACGGCACGCTCG
The DNA here is from genome assembly GCF_024979295.1 of Herbiconiux daphne. GTDB lineage: Bacteria > Actinomycetota > Actinomycetes > Actinomycetales > Microbacteriaceae > Herbiconiux > Herbiconiux daphnes. Next base: position 311,600 of record NZ_JANLCJ010000003.1, read on the forward strand.
TGACCGTCGAGCAGACCGGGTTCCCGGTCGTCGAGGTGCGCGACTTCTTCGCCGGCGACGTCTGGGTCGGCGCCTTCGACCGCATCGAGGCGTTCCTGCGGCAGGAGGGGGCGCCGGATGCCTGACACACCCGAGTCGGTCGACGCCTACCTCGCGGGGTTCCCCGCCGAGCAGCGCGACGTGCTGCAGCGGGTGCGCGACGCCATCCACCGCGGCGTGCCGGGTGCGACCGAGAAGATCCGCTACGCGATGCCGGCGGTCATGCTGGGCGGCCGCTACGCGATCCACTTCGCGGGCTGGAAGAAGCACATCGGGCTCTACCCGGTTCCGGTGTTCGACGACGGACTCGAGGCCGAGATCGCGCCCTACCGCAGCGAGAAGGACTCGGTGACCTTTTCGTGGAAGGAGCCGGTGCCCTACGACCTGATCGAGCGGGTCTCGCGCGCGATCGCGGGTCTTCGCGGGGCGTGAGCGACGGTCGCCCACGCACCGCGTGCGTCGTAGGGTGGGCCGCATGACGACCCGCACCAGGCTCCTCGTGGGCGGCAGCATCGCCGCGGCCACCGCCACCGTCGCGCTCTGGGTGCGCTACCTGGCCCGCCGCCAGCACTACTGGCAGGGGCGGCTCTCCGACTCCATCCCCGTGAACTCGCAGTACTGGCGCGACCGGGCCACCCGCGAGGGAGAGTTGCTCTACGTCGCCATCGGCGACTCCACCGCGCAGGGAATCGGGGCCAGCCGGCCGGCCCACAGCTACGTCGGCTTCATCGCCCGGCACGTGCGGCAGGCGACGGGCCGGCCGGTGCGGGTGGTGAACCTCGCCATCTCGGGAGCGACGATCGGCGACGCGATCGCCCGTGAGCTCCCCCGGCTGGCGGCCCTCGATGCCGAGCTGATGACCGTGTGCATCGGCGCGAACGACATCGCCGCGTTCGACCCCGACCGGTTCGCCGCGCAGGTCGACACGCTGTTCGACGCGCTGCCGTCGCACGCGATCGTCGCCGATCTGCCCAGCTTCTACTTCTTGCCGGCGCAGAAGAAGGTCGTCATCGCCAACCGCATCCTCGTCGACGCCGCCCGGGCGAGGCGACTGCGGGTGGTGCCGCTCTACCGGGCCACCGACCGGCAGGGGCTCTGGGGCGTGTCGACGCAGTTCGCGGGCGACCTCTTCCATCCCAACGACCGCGGCTACCGCATCTGGGCCGACACCTTCGCGCCGGCGGTCGACGAGCGGCTCCGGGCGATCGGCGCCATCGCCTGAGCCGCGGGTCGCGGGAGCGGCGCCGGCGGAGCGACGGGGCCGCCGGAACGGCTGTCGGGGCGGCCGGGGTTTGGGAACGCGTGTCCCATGCCTTTTCGCTACTGTCGAACTCGCTGCGTCGCGGCGCTCACCGTTTCGGGTACCGTGAGCGCCGCGGCCCAGCCCTCCGGTCAGCGCACGCGGCGGAAGAATCCGCGCAGCTCCGTCACGAAGAGCTCCGGCTGCTCGAGCGCCGGGAAGTGACCGCCCCGCGCCGGTTCACCCCACCAGCGGATGTCGGTGAACATGGTCTCGGCCCACCGCCGCGACGGCCTGATGGTCTCGGCGGGGAACACCGAGCAACCCGTCGGCACCGATACCGGTGCGGGCAGCGACACGCGGGCCGGAGCCGGCACGGGCACGGGCCGGTCGAGCCCCGGGGCAGTGGGCGAGGCGGCATCCGGCGCCGGTGAGAACCAGTTCTGCACCTCGCGGATGCTCTGCCAGTAGAGCCTGGCCGACGAAGCCCCTGTCGCCGTGAGCCAGTAGAGCGTGACGGTGTCGAGCAGCACGTCGCGGTCGATGGCGTCGAGGCCGCCGTCGGCCCACGAGGCGTATTTCTCGGCGATCCAGGCGCAGAGTGCGGCGGGCGAGTCGGTGAGCGCGTAGCCGATGGTCTGCGGCTTGGTGGACTGCTCGGCTGAGTAGCCGTCCTCCCACGACGCCGCGTGCTCCAGCGCGGCGAGCGCCGACCGCTCCGCGTCGGTGAGGTCGTCGAAGGTGGCTGGGTCGGGGGCGACGAGCGGAGGCATGAGGTGGATGCCGGTCAGCCGCTCGGGCGCCCTCCGCGCCATCACGGTGGTGATCGACGCGCCCCAGTCGCTGCCCTGGGCGCCGAAGCGGGGGTAACCGAGGCGCTGCATCAGCGTCAGCCAGGCATCCGCGATGCGCTCGATGCCCCAGCCGGCCTGCCCGGGTTTGTCGCTGAAGCCGTAGCCGGGGAGGGTGGGGCAGACCACGTGGAACGCGTCGCGGGCCGAGCCGCCGTGCGCCTCGGGATGGGTGAGCGGCTCGATCACGCGCAGGAACTCGAACACCGAGCCTGGCCAGCCGTTCGTGAGCACGAGCGGCAGGGCGCCCTCGTGCGGCGAGCGGGCGTGCACGAAGTGGATGCCGAGGCCGTCGACCGTGGTGCGGAACTGCGGCACGGCGTTCAGCCGGCGCTCCCCCGCCCGCCAGTCGTAGTGCTCGGCCCAGGTGCGGCAGAGGTCGCGCAGTACGGCGAGCGGAACGCCCTGCGACCAGTCGTCGACCGTCTCGGCCTCGGGCCAGCGGGTGGAGGCGAGGCGGGCCCTCAAGGCGGCGAGCTCGACGTCGGGCACGGCGGAGCGGAAGGGTTCGATCGTGTCGTCGGCTCGCGGCATCCGCTGCTCCTCTCGGTGATGTGATCGCCTTCGACGATTGTGCCTGGTGGGCCACGCGAGGAACGAGTACCGTCCGAAGAAGTTGGTCAGCGACGACGAAAGGCGACCAGTGGATCACTCGACGACCTATCTTCATGCCCTCGCGGAGATCTACCGCGAACCCGGGCCCTACTCCGCGGTATACCTCGACCTCTCGAGGGACACCGGCAACCCGCACGAGGTGACCGAGGAACGGCGGGCGAGTGTCGACGACACCCTCGTCAAGGCCGGCGCTCCGGCCGCCGACATCGCTGCGATCGGCGAGGTGCTGTCGGATGCCGACGGGGTGGCCGACCCGGTGACGGTGTTCGGCGTGGTGCGCGACGGCGAGGTGGTGCTCAGCGAGGTGGTGCGCACGACCCCCGTCGACCTCGAGTCGATCTCGTACGGCCCGCTGCCCGACCTCACGCCGGCCGTCAAGCACGCCCTGTCGGCGTTCCCCTATCTCGTGGTCGAGACCTCACGCGAGGGCGGCGAGATCTCGCTCTACCGCGTCGGGGTCTCGGCGTCGGCGGCCCAGCAGTCCGTCTCGGGCGACAGCGACGACATCCACAAGCCCAAGAAGGGCGGCGGCCTCTGGGGCGACCACATCGACCGGCACGTCGAGGAGGTGTGGAAGCGCAACCAGTCCGAGCTCGCGGCCGCGGTGAACGCCGCCGTCGACCGCTACCGCCCGCGCCTGGTCGTGGTGGCCGGCGACATCCGGGCCCGTGCCCTGCTCGGCGATGCGCTCTCGCCCGCCGCGCGGGCCGTGCTCACGACCGAGCCGAGCGATCCGGTGCCGTTCGACGCCAGTGACGCCCGACTCGCCGAATGGGTCGACGCCGAGGTCGAGCGCATCGTGCGCGACGACGAGAAGTCGATCGCCGACCTGATCGCGCTGCACGAGGGGCGCGGCGACAACCGGGCCGAGCTCACCGTCGGCGGCATCGTGCACGCACTCGAGTCGGCGCAGGTCGACGCACTGCTGATCGACGACGCGGCCCTCGGCGACCGCGAGCTGCTCGCCCTCGACGGCGCACCGTGGATCGCAACCGCGCCCGAAGACGCCCTGACGGCGTCGATCATCGCGAAGGTGCCGGCCCGGCTCGCCCTGCTGCGGGCGGCCCTGCTGACGGATGCGCGGGTCTACTACACGCGCGAGGCCGGGCTCGACGACGATCCGCTCACCCTTCCCGAGGGGGCCGCGGCCGCCGCACTGCTGCGCTGGCAGACCGGACCGCCGGTTCCGGGAACAGAGAGCTGAATCGAGGGTTCAACTGGCGTCGTAATCGACGTAGGATGAGCTCGGCCCGCTGAGGTGTCCGCACCGCTTCCATTGGCAGAGTCGCCGGTGACTAGCCCGGACGACATCGCTGCGTGGCCTGTGATCGGTCCGCTCGACCGGCCTTCGGATCAGTGTCGACCGCGGAGGCCGGCCGGCGGTTCAGATCGACGGGGGTTGCCGTCTTCGGTCGACCGGATCATGCTGGCCAGAGGCGCACTGCTTCGACCCGCCGGAAGGACCAGCGATGGCCAATCACCTGTTCACGCTCGCGTCGGGACGCACGGTCGGGGTGTCGGCCGCCGGGGATCCGGTGTCGAACCGCCTGGTGGTGTTCTGCCACCCGACGCCGGGAGCCGGTGGCTTCGATCCCGATCCGTCGGTCACCGAGCGATCGGGCGTGCACCTGCTGATGCTCGACCGCCCCGGATACGGCGCCTCGGAACCCTTGCGTCCCGGCGAGCCGCCCACGATCGAGCGCCAGGCCGACGATCTCGCCGAATACCTGCGGGCGGCGGTGTCGACGGCGCGCTCGCAGAGCGGGGTCGACTTCGGCTCGGCCGGGGCCATCGGCTGGGGCACGGGGGGAATGGTGGCCCTCGCTCTCGCGGCGCGGCATCCGGACCTCATCGACCGGGTGGCCACCGTGGCCACCGCGTCGCCCGTCGGACTCGCGTTCGACCCCGACGTGCAGGAGCGGCTGCCCTTCACGCTCGCGAGCCTCGGCGTCGACGAGCGCGATCGCGTGCTCGAGCGGGCGGGGCTGCGCAATCGGCTCGCCCGCATGCTCGACGACGGCTCCGAACAGGGCCTCGCCGGCGCGAAAGCCGACTTCACCGCGATCCGCGACGGCGATTGGACCAGACGCCTGCGGCGCATCACGGCGACGAGTCTGCTGGTCTACGGCGACGACGACCCGTCGGCCTTCGTCGAAGACGGGCGGTGGTATCGCCGCCGGATGCCGCGCTCGCGCACCCGGGTGGTGCGGGTGGCCGGGGCCGGGCGTCTGGCACTGGTGTCGGAGTGGCGCCGCATCCTGCGGCAGGTCGCTCCGTCGACCGACACGAAGGAAAGGAACGGCAGATGACCGACACGACCAAGGGGTTCACCCTCACGCGCAACTACGACGCGACCCCGGAGCAGATCTGGCAGGCGTGGACCGATCCCGACCAGGCAGCCCAGTGGTGGCATCCGGCCGGCCTGTCGACCCCGCGCGACTCGGTGAGCATCGACGCCCGGGTGGGCGGGCTCTACACCTACACGATGGTCGACGACGCCTCGGGCGAGGAGTACCCCACCGGGGGCGAATACCGCGAGGTCGTGCCGAACGAGAAGCTCGTCTTCACCTGGGGCGACCCGTCGGGCGATCCGGATGACGCCATGCTCGTCACCGTGTCGATCGAGCCCCTTGGCGAACTCACCCGCTTGGTGTTCGACCTGCGCGGAGCGGACGGCATGCGCGGCGACGACAGCTTCTACGACGGGTGGGACGGCGCGCTCGACGAGCTCGCCCAGCTGCTCGGCCAGACGCCGGTGGCCGGCTGAGCGAGCCCCGAGCGAGGGTCGAGGTGCTGCCGAAGGCCACATCGGGGCAGTGGATCGAGTGGAATCTGCGCAACTACGCCACGCAGGGCTACGGACTCTGGATCGTCGAGACCTCCGACGGCGAGTTCGTGGGCGACTGCGGGCTGACCTGGCAGGTCGCGGGCGGCCGGCGCGTGCTCGAGGTGGGCTACCACGTGCTGCCCGGCCAACAGGGGCTGGGCTACGCCACCGAGGCCGCCGCCGCGTGCCGCGACCTCGCCCGCGAGCTGGAGCTCGCGCCGGAGCTCGTGGCGATCATCCACCCGCAGAACACGGCGTCGGGGCGGGTGGCCGAGAAGATCGGCATGCGACGCATGGGCGACGACCACGGCGATGACCACAGCGGCGTGCCGGCGGTGCGCACGGTGTTCGGCCCGAGGCTGGCGCCGGCGGAGTAGCGTCGCAGTCCGGGGTGGGTCGCTGTCAGTGGCCCTCAGACGCGGGCGAGCCACCGGGTGAGGATGGGCTCGAGCGCGCGGCGATCGGCGGCCGAGAGCTGGTCGACGAGGCGACGCTCGTTCGCCATGTGCTCGGTGAAGGCCGCGTCGATCACCTCGACGCCGCGCTCGGTGAGGGCGACGACCCGGCGACGGCCGTCGCCCTCGACGCCCCGCCGAACCACCAGCCCGGCCTCGGCGAGGCGGTCGAGACGCTTCGTCATCGCGCCCGTGGTCACCATGGTGTGCTCGGCGAGCTCGCCCGGGGCTCGCTCGAACGGCGCCCCGGCACGCCGGAGCGTCGCGAGCACGTCGAACTCCCCCTCGCCCAGGCCGTGCCGGGCGTAGACCTCGGTGAGCTCGTCGGTGAGCCGCGCCGCCAGCCGGTGCAGACGGCCGATGATGCCCTGCGGCGACACGTCGAGGTCGGGGCGCTCGCGCCGCCACTCCTGCTGGATGCGTGCAACGTGATCGATGTCGTCCATAGTCTCGACTATAGCTTCCGGGGAAGCTATAGTCGCTTCCATGGAAGCTAAATGGCGCTGGATTCTGGTGACGGCGATCGCCCCGGTCGCGTGGGGGTCGAACTACTACGTCACGCGCCAGTTCCTGCCCGACGACAGCCCGCTCTGGGGGGCCGTGCTGCGCGCGGTGCCGGCCGGACTGCTGCTCATGGCCGTCGCCCGCGCGCGCCCGCACGGCTCGTGGTGGTGGCGGTCGCTCGTGCTCGGCGCCCTGAACGTCGGCGCCTTCTTCGTGCTGATCTACCTGGCCTCGCAGCTCCTGCCCTCGAGTGTCGCCTCGACCATCATGGCCACGTCGGCGGGCGTGCTGATGCTGCTCGCCTGGCCACTCCTCGCCGACCGACCGACGCTGCTGCCCGCCCTCGGCGCGCTGCTGGGCTTCGCCGGGGTCGCCGTCATGCTGCTCGGCGACACGGGTGGCGTCGACGCGCTCGGGGTGGCGGCATCCGTCGCGGCCATGCTGATGTCGTCGACCGGGTTCATCCTGACCAAGAAGTGGGCGGCCGACCAGAAGATCCTCGCCGTGACGTCGTGGCAGCTCATCGGCGGCGGTCTGCTGGTGCTGCCGTTCGCCCTGGTGTTCGAGGGCGGCGTGCCGGCCCTCGACGGGCCGGCGCTCGCCGGGTTCGCCTACGTCACGGTCATCGCGACGGCGGTGGCGTTCGTCGCGTGGTTCGCCGGGCTGCGGCACCTGCCGGCCGGAACCGTCGGGCTGGTCGGGCTGCTCAACCCGGTGACCGGGGTGCTGCTCGGCACCCTGCTGGCCGCGGAGCCGTTCGGCTGGCGCCAGGCATTCGGCACGGCGCTCGTGCTGGCGGGCGTGTTGCTCGGGCAGCACCGACGGCCGCCGACTCGACGGATGCGCCCCGAAAACCTAGGCTTGACGTCGTGGCCGGCAAGCGGGAGCGAAGTGATTCGCGACTGAACGTCGCCCGATATCGCGTCGAGCGCCTGGCCCACGAGACCGGTGACGACGAGGCACTTCCGGCCGTCGGCGCCGGGCAGCCCGAACCCGAGGGTGACAACGACGCCGGCCGGCCCACGATGGAGCAGCGGTCGCAGTTCGTCGAGATCGCCATCGCCCAGGCCATGCGCCGCGGCGACTTCGACGACCTCCCGGGCGCGGGCAAGCCGCTCACCCATCTCACGCAGACGCACGACCCGAACTGGTGGATCCGGCGAAAGATCGAGCGCGAGCAGCTCACCGGGCTGGGGCCGCCCGCGCTCACGCTGCGCACCGAGAACGCCGGCCTCGACGAGCGCCTCGACGCCGCGCCGACCGAGAACGCCGTGCGCGACATCCTGACCGACTTCAACGCGCGCGTGATCGAGGCGCGACGGCAGCTGCTCGGCGGCCCGCCGGTCGTCACGCCCGTGCGCGACGTCGACGACGAGGTCGCCCGCTGGCACGAGCGGCGGGCGGCGAGGCGCCGGGCCGCCGACGAGGAACGCGAGCGGGATGCCGCCTACCTCGCCTCACTGAGCCGCCGGGAACGCCGGCGCGTGCTGCGCGAGCGCCGCGGTCTCTGACCGCGCGTCACAGATCGACCGGGTGCCCGGTCATTCTTCAGTGACGGTGGCGGATCAGCCGCCCCGCACGACAGAAAGGTCGATCATGTCGAAGATCGTGGTCATCGGCGGCACCGGACTCATCGGTTCGAAACTCGTCGCGACGCTCAGCGCCCACGGGCACGAGGCCGTGCCCGCCTCACCCGCCACGGGTGTCGACACCCTCACCGGCGAAGGACTCGCCGCTGTGCTCGACGGCGCCGAGGTCGTGGTCGACGTGTCGAACTCCCCCTCGTTCGACGACCAGGCGGTGCTCGACTTCTTCACCACCTCGACCACGAACCTCATCGCCGCCGCGAAGGCCGCCGGGGTCGGCCACTACGTGGCACTGTCGGTCGTGGGCACCGAGCGGCTGCCCGAGAGCGGCTACTTCCGGGCCAAGGTGGCCCAGGAGCGCCTGATCAGCGGCTCCGGCATCCCGTTCTCGCTCGTGCACGCCACCCAGTTCTTCGAGTTCGTGAAGAGCATCGCGGATGCCGCGACCCATGACGGGGTGGTGCGCCTCTCCCCTGCGCGCGTTCAGCCCATCGCGGCCCACGACGTGGCCGCGGCCCTCGCCCGCGTCACGGTCAGCGCACCGCTCGAGGGAACCCACGAGGTGGCGGGACCCCAGACGTTCGGGCTCGACGAGTTCGTGCGCACCGGCCTGCGTCTTCGCGGCGACGACCGGCCGGTGGTGACCGACCCGGCCGCGCGCTACTTCGGCGAGGTGCTGGGCGAGCAGACGCTCTTGCCCGCGGCCGACGCCGAGATCGCGCACACGAGCTACACCGACTGGTTCCCGTCGAACAACCCCACCGCGGCAGCGGCCTCACGACCGGCCGCGTCATGACGATCGTCGTGGTCGGCGGCACCGGCCTCATCGGCACCAAGGTGGTGGCGCGATTGCGCGCCCTCGGCCACGATCCCGTGGTGGCCGCGCGCGCGACCGGGGTGAACTCCTACACCGGCGAGGGGCTCGCCGAGGCGCTGGCCGGCGCCGGCACGGTGGTGGATGTCTCGAACTCGTCCTACCTCGACGAGGCCGGCGCACTCGACTTCTTCGAGACCTCCACGCTCAACCTGCTCACCTTCGGAGCAGCGGCGGCGGTCGCGCACCACGTGGCGCTCTCGGTGGTGGGCACCGACCGGCTCGCCCGGGGCGAGGGTGGCTACTTCCAGGCGAAACAGCAGCAGGAGAACCTCATCCGCTCGTCGAGCCGGCCGTTCTCGATCGTGCACGCGACACAGTTCTTCGAGTTCGTGGGCGACATCGCCGACAGCGCGAGCCGCGACGGCCGGGTGCGGGTGGCGCAGGCGCTGATGCAGCCGATGGCGGCCGACGACGTGGCGGACGCCGTGGTGCGCACGGCGCTCGGCGCGCCGACCCGCGCGGTCACCGAGTTCGCCGGTCCCGAACCCGGGAGGCTCGACTACTTCGTGCGACGCCTGCTCACGGCCGGAGACGACGTGCGCGAGGTGCGCGCCGACCCGCTGGCCCGCTACTTCGGCAGTGCCCTCACCGAGCGCGAGCTGCTACCCGGCGACCGCGCCGTTCTCTCGAGCCTGCGGTTCGATCAGTGGCTGAAGGGCGTGCGGCCGGCCGCTGTCGCGGCGGGCTGACCGGCGCTACCGCGCCCCGGCCTGCGCCCGGCCCTGGGCCAGGGCGGCCAGCTGAGCGGTCACGGCGCCCCACCCGTCGAAGAAGCCCAGCTCGGCGTGCTGGGCGGCGTCGCCCGGGCTCTTGTGCATCGCCCGGGCGGCGTACTCCGTGCCCTCGGGGTGATCGCGGAACGTGATCTCGGCGGTGAGGAACGGCTCCTCCGCCGGGCGCCAGCCTTCGACGAGCGCGTTGGTCCAGACGATCCGTTCGAGGTCGTCGATCGCAAGGAAGCACCCCGTGATGTGCGCGCCGAACTCCCCGCCCGGCTCACGGATCTCGGTCGTGAACGCGCCTCCCGGGCGCAGCTCCATGGCGACGACCCGGCAGGCGGCGGGGGCCGGCACCCACCACTGTTCGAAGCTCGCCGGGTCGGTCCAGGCGCGCCAGACCACTTCCCGCGGGGCGGCGATGACCCGCGAGATCACGAGGTCGAGCTCCGGATGCTGCGGAGCGGTCGTGCGGGCCGAACTCGAGGTCGACGCGGTCATCTCGGGGGTTCTTTCTCGTAGGGGCGACCGGACGGGCGCGCGTGGTTCGGGAGCGTGTGGTTCGGGAACGGACCGGCGACGCCGGTGACGAACGCCTCCAGACGGTCGGTGCGCCCTTCCCAGACGGCTCGCTCGGCCGACAGCCAGCTCTCGACAGCGGTGAACGCCTTCTTCTCGATCGCGCACACGCGCACCCGGCCGAGTTTGCGCGTGCGGATGCATCCGCTCGCCTCGAGCGACCGGATGTGCTTCAGGAACGACGGCAGCGCCATGTCGAACGGCTCCGCGAGCTCGCCGACGCTGGCCGGGCCGGCACCGAGCCGACGCAGCACGGCGCGGCGCGTGGGGTCGGACAGCGCCTGGAAGATGCCGTCGAGCCGATCCGAATACTGAGCCATAAGGCAAAGTATCACGGAGGTGCCGCCGCCAGGAAGGGCTCGGTGCGGGTCGGCTCAGGGGCGTCGCGCCCGACGGCCGGCTCCGTGGCCGGTCACATGAGGCCCTGCGCCGCGAACTCCCAGCGCAGCGCGGGGGCGATGTGCGCCGAGTACTCCGGCGTCATGTGCACCGTGTCGTATTTCGTGGGCAGGGTGCCGGCGAACGCCGGGCACACCCCGTTCGCGCAGCTGAAGGGCAGCGAACTCACGACGTGGTCGCCAGTGGCCGACGCGGCGGCCGTGGTGGCGGCCAGGAAGTCCTGCCAGGCCTGGTCGACACCCACGTTGCAGCTCTGCGGGCTCGACACCGGTGAGTAGCACTGCCCGAGCGACGCGCCGAGCGGCGGCGGGGCGAGGTAGACCACTCGCCCGGCCGCGCCGTACTGCGCCACCTCCGCGCCGGTCGACGCCACAATGTCGGTCGTCGACAGCGCGCGGCCGTCGGCCGACTTGCCCAGGGCGAACGCGTTCGACACCACCACCAGCTGAGGGGCGTTCGCCGCGATCTCGCGGGCGATGTCGTCTTTGCGCTGCGGACAGGCATCCATCACGCCGGCGCCGTCGTTCTGCATCAGCACGTCGGTGAACCGGCAACCGTAGAGCCCGATCGTGGTGATCTTCCACTGCCCGCCGCTCGACTCCGCCAACGCCTTGAACGCGGGCGCATAGGCGAGCGCGGTGGAGTCACCCACGAGGTACAGGTGGTTCGGTGCGTTGCCGTCGCCCCAGGTGCACGAGCCGAAGTCGGGCGTGGAGCCGATGTCGAAGCATTTCTTGGCCGGGTTGCGGTCGGAGGTGTGCGAGATCGCGTCGTCGAGCGAGGGCGACAGGTTTCCGGGCCACTCGGTGGCGGATGCCGCGGCGGCGAGATCGGCCTGCAGCTGGTCTTCGGGGTTCACGGGCGCTGCCGCAGCCCCGTCGGCCGGGGCCGCCGCCGGCGCGCCACCGCCGGGGCCCGCGGCGGACGGACCGCCGCGCACGGTCACCTGGGCCGTCACGACCACCGCGACCACGATCACCACGAGCCCGAGCGACGACAGGATGAACTGTGCACTGAACCGGTCGCGCCACGACTGCCAGGCGTCGCGCCGGGCGTCGCGCCGGGCCTCGGCGTCGCTCTCCTGCGACCCCACCCGCTGCAGCCACGGCGAGCGGTGGATCGGCTGCTCGACGAGGAAGTACGACACCATCGACACGGCGAGGGTGAGCCCCAGGATGATGAGGGTCACGGTCTGCGTCTGCTGGGGCATCAGCATCAGCAGGAACACCAGGATCGGGAAGTGCCAGAGGTAGAGCGAATACGAGATGTCGCCGAGGAACACGCTCACCGGGTTGTGCAGGGGGAAGAGATAGCGCTGCGGGCCGCCGATGCCGGCGACCACCACGAGCGCCGTCGCGGCCACGGGCAGCGCCGCCCACGGGCCGGGGAAGGGCGTCTCGCTCGAGACCACGAAGAACGACCAGACCACACCGGCGAGCCCCAGCCAGCCCAGCACGAACCGCACCGCGATCGGCAGCTTCGCGAACAGCGGGGCGGCGACGGCGAGCAGCGCACCGGCGCCGAGCTCCCAGGCGCGCGAGAAGGTCGAGAAGTAGGCCACCGTCGGGTTCGCAGCTGTCTCCCACAGCGCGAACGCGAACGACACGGCGATCACGACCGCCACCACCGCGCCCACGATCAGCAGCCGGCGTGCGCGGGTGCGCACCAGCTTCGCGGTGACGAACAGCAGGATGACCAGCAGCCACGGCCATACCAGGTAGAACTGCTCCTCGACCGACAGCGACCAGAAGTGCTGCAGGGGCGACACGGCGTCGGTGGCATGGAAGTAGTCGGTGCCCTCGGCCGCGAAATGCCAGTTCGACACGAAGAAGAACGAGTAGACGGCATCCCACAGCGTCGCGACGGCCCGCGGCCGGTTGAACAGGAACCATGCGGCCACCGAGGTGGCGACGAGCACCGTGACCGCCGCCGGCAGGATGCGCCGCAGGCGCTTGCCGTAGAACCGGCGCAGCGAGACACGCCCGTTCGCGTCGAGGTCGCGCACGATCAGGCCGGTGATGAGAAAGCCTGAGATCACGAAGAAGACGTCGACGCCCGCGAAGCCGCCGGCCGGCCAGCCGATCACGTGATTGAGGATGACGGCGACCACGGCGAGGGCCCGAAGACCCTGGATGTCGGCACGCACCGCGCGCCTCGCGTTCGGTGTCGCCGCGGCGATCTCGGTCGTCTCGGCGTCAGGCCCCACGGTCTTCATCGCAGATGAGCATAGCGGGCGCCGGTGACGTCGACGCACCGGCCGCTCCCCGGGCTGCGGGCCGTCGCACCCCCGGGCGCGACACCCGCCGCACTACCGAGCGCACTACCGAGGCTCTACCGGTTCGCCGGTGCAGACACGCGGCACCGATCTACCGTGACAGCACGGCAGCGCGACGGCTCGTTCGCACGATCCTGCCGGGTGGGACACGGTGATGACGGCGACGCTGACCAGACACGACCTGACGAATCGCTTCCGCACGCGCTCGTCGTCGATCGGCGCCGTCGACATCACCGTGATCCGCATGCCGAAGGGCGCCGTCGTGGTGCGGCCCTCGGCTGCCGTGAGCGACCCGACGGTGCACCTGCTGCTGCCGCTGGATGCGCCGCTGCTGGTGCGCGAACGCGATGGCGACCAGTACGTCGTCGGTCTGCAGTCGCTGACCTGGTTGCCGGAGTGGATGACCGCCGCGCTCTACTGCGCGAGACCGTGCGACGTGGTCTGCGTCGAACTGCCGGTGCGCGGTCGCGACGGCCAGGTGATCCCGAACGGCGCGATGCCGAACGGCGCGATGCCGAATGGCGCGGTGCCGAACGGCGCGCTGCCGGCCCGCCCGGTGCTGAACGGCCGCGAGCTGAACGGCCCGCTGCCGCCGCACCCGGCCGCGGACTCGTCGCTCGTGCCGTCCGTTCGCGCTTTCGTGCAGAGCGCTCTGGCGATCCCGGCCAACCGGGAGCCGCTGGCCGCGCGCCTGTTCGAGGACATACTGCGCGCCATGGTGGAGGCGCTGGTGGTCGAGGCGCGGGGCTCGGGGCGCGGGCCCGGCGGCATCCGTCAGCCCTTGCGCGAACAGGCCGTCGCCCACATCGCCGCCTACCGCGGCGACCACGGGCTGTCACCCAAGAGCGTCGCGACCAGCCTGCGCGTGTCGTTGCGGCAACTGCAGCGGGCCTTCGAGGAAGCGGGGTCGACGGTGGCGGGTGAGATCCGGCAGCAGCGACTGGATGCCGCGATCGTGATGCTCGGCGACGCGCGGTGCGACTCGCTCTCCGTGGCCGAGGTGGCGGCCCGTGCCGGATTCCGCAACGACGCCGAGCTGCGGCGTGCGCTCAACGCCGGCACCGGCACCACCCCGTCGGCCCTGCGCGGCCGGCGCCAGGCGGTGCGACCGGGCTAGCGGCAGGCCTGCTCGGCTGCCCTAGTGCGGCACGCGGCCGACCGCGTAGCGGAAGGCGTTGCGCAGACGGTAGCCGCCCTCGGCGGTGCGGAACGGCTGCGCCGCCGTCACCACGACCGGCGTGAGATCGGCTTGGGTGGCCGCGTCCTCGCCGAGGAGGACGCCGCGCACGAGGGTGTCGTCGTCGGCCGCGGCCCACTCGGCCTCCACCAGCCCCGCGTCGACGATCTCGAGGCCGGTCAGCAGCCGCTCCAGCCCCCCGGCGACCCGCAGGTCGTCGTCGGGCGCGAGCGTCTCGCCCCAGTAGCCGGCGACGGCCGCCTCGACCGCGTCGATCTCGTTCTCGGCGTGTTCGGCCCAGTTGGCGACGGCGAGGCGGCCGCCGGGAACGAGCACGCGGGTGAGCTCGTCGAGCGCCTCGAGCCCGTCGCCGGCGAACTGCAGCGAGTTCACCGCCACCACCACGTCGAACGTCGCGTCGGACCACGGCAGCGCCTCGGCTCGCGCGAGCACGACCCGGGCGTCGGCGACCCGGTCCCGGGCCAGCTCCACCATGCCGGGAGCCGGGTCGGCGCCGGTGGCATCCGCCCCGGCGTACACGAGCATCTCGAGGAACTCGCCGCTGCCCGATCCAACGTCGAGCACCCGGATGCCGGCACGCACGCCCGTCGCCTGCATCAGCACACGCCGCACCGGATCGGCGAACGACCCCCACAGCGCCGACCACTCCCCGGCGATCTGCGACCAGGTCTCGTCGGGCACGAACACCTCCGGCCCGGTCTCGCCGTCGTGGCCGGATGCGGTCTCGGGCGACTCGGTCATGGCCCGGTCACAGGGTGTGCTTGAGGGCACGCCGGGCGTCGTCGGCCAGGTCGAGCGCCCGCCGGGCCTGATCGACGGAGCGCTGGTAGAGCACCCCATAGGTGAACGAGCTCTCGCCCGCGGCTTCGGCCCGGCGCGAGGTCAGCAGCACGAACTCGGCGAACAGCGACGCGTCGCGGTGCCAGCCGAGCGCATCCTGCAGCTCCTCGGCGCGGTCGCCGATCTCTTCGGCGTGGCTGCCCAGCACGCCCGCGGCGCCCTCGGTCGAGAACTCGGCGGCGTGCCGCAACCGGCGCGCGGCCTTGCGGGCGTCGTGCAGCGCGCCGAGCGCGCCCGCGGCCGCCACGATGTCGGGGCCGAGCACCCGGCGGGCCTCCCGGGCCTTGACCGAGCGCGCGATGGCCCGTTTGCCGGTCTTCTGCAGGGCGCGTTTGGCGGTCTTGCGCGCAGAGGCGGCCGCGGCATCCGCCTGCGCCGACGGCGCCGCGGCCACGAACGCCTCAAGCTCGTCGAGCAGGCGGAAGTAGGCCGGCCCCGACATCATCGCCACGAGTCGGGCGTGAGCGCCGTCGTGTTCCGCGCGGATGTCGTCGACCAGGCGGCGGCGCGCATCCGGGTCGTCGACGCCACGGTCGGCCTGGAGCTCGTCGAGCGCGAAGGCCGCCCACTCCGCCCGCACCTCGAGGTCGCGGGTCTCACCGAGCACGGAGCCGAAGCGCGACAGGTCGTCGCGCACGGTCTCGAGCGGCGGCTGGTCGAAGAGCGGCCGGTAGGTGGCCAGCACGTTGCGCAGCCGGCGCACGGTGGTGCGCAGGCGGTGCACGGCCTCGTCGTCGTCGGCGCGCACGGCCGGGTCGAGCTCGACGACCGCTGCCACGAGCTCCGCCACCCCCGCCGCCACGAAGCCGGCGGCCGTGCGCTCGACGCCGGTGCCGACGCTGTCTCCGTCGGGCGTGCCGCCACCGGCCGGCGACGCGCCGAGGCCGGTGCGCCCGAGCGCCTGGGCGAGCTTCGACACGCTCGGCGACGCCGTGGCGCCGGCCGCGAGCACCCGTTTCTCGAGCGCGTCGAGCAGGGCGGACCGCTTCTTCGCAGTCTCGGGCGCGGCCGGGCCGAGCTCGACCTCCCACTCCCGCCAGAGGCGCACCGTGCCCTGCCGGGCGTCGGCGGCGGTGACGTCGTCGTCGGCGATCTCGGCGATCACGGCTCCCGAGGCGTCGAGCAGGTTGCTCACCGTCCTCGTCGTCTCGACCCGCGCGAGCGGCGTCAGCGGGCGGTCGCGCACGTGCACGTGCACGAGCACGGCCTCGACCACCTCGCGGGGCACCGCGTCGCCACCTGCTCCTTCGCCGTCGGCGCCGCCCTCCCCCAGCGACAGCGGCCACTGCAGCTCGGTGCGCCCCTCGTCGGCCGGCAGCTTGATGTGCCAGCCCTCGTCGTGGCCGCCGCGACGCCGGCGCAGGGCGATGCGGTGCGACGCGAGAGCGCCGTCCTCCGTGTCGAAGTAAACCGCCTCGAGCGTGAGGGGCTCGAGTGTCTCGATGCTCGCCACCTCGACCTCCCCCGTTCCGGCGCCCGTGAAGTCGGGCAACCGGGCTCCCTCCTCGACGGCGTACTTGCGTTCGATCTCGGTCTGCACTGTGTGGGCCATGTATCCGGTCTCCTCCTTCACGGCGCGTTCCGCATCTGCACGATGCGATTCGGAGGACACTGACAGTGTGTCGGTCCCTACTCTCATTCTGGTCACACGACCTGTCACGGGCGTAGCCGGTGAGCGAACGGATGCCGCCGGCACCCCGGCCCAGGTGCCGCACTCCGACCTCGGTTTCGTGGTCGCCCGGGCCTCCGAGCCGCAGCTGAGCGTGCTCGATCTCGGCGTCACGCGCGGCGACGGCATCTTCGAGACCGTCATGGTGTCATCCGGTCAGGCGCCCGCGATCGATGCCCACCTCGCCCGCTTCGCCGAGTCGGCCCGGCTGCTCGACCTGCCCGAACCCGACGAGATCGTCTGGACCTCGGCCATCGCCGCCGCGGTCGCCCTGCACCCGCGGGTGCCGGTGCTCGCCGTCAAGCTCGTGCTCACCCGGGGCATCGAGGGCACCGGGCGCCCCACCGGGTGGGTGGTGGCGCAGGCGGCCCGCGACTTCACCGCTCAGCGCGAGAACGGCATCCGCGTGGTCACGCTCGATCGCGGCTACCGCCACGACGTGGCGCAGACCTCGCCGTGGCTGCTCCAGGGCGCCAAGACGCTCTCCTACGCCCTCAACGCCGCAGCCCTGCGCGAGGCCGCGCGCCGCGACGCCGACGACGTGATCTTCATCAGCTCCGACGGTTTCGTGCTCGAGGCGCCCACGGCGAGCGTGCTGCTGCGCGAGGGCAACCGGTTCTGCACGCCGCCGGCCGAGCTCGGCATCCTGCCCGGCACCACCCAGCGGCGGGCGTTCGAGTTCTTGCGCGTCTACGGATTCGAAACGGATGCCGTGCGCCTGCGCGCCAGCGAGCTCAAGCGCGCCGACGCCATCTGGTTGCTCTCGAGCATCCGTCAGGCGGTCGCCGTGATCGAGCTCGACGGCGCTGACGTGGGGTTCGACCGCACGCTCACGGCGCAACTGAACGAGCACCTCGCGGCGGCCGGGCCCGCCTGAGCGCGGACGGCCGGGGTCAGGCGCTCGCGCGGAGCGGCTGATCCGTGCGGGCGACGGTGTCGCTGACCCACTGCACCAGCGGGATGAGCAGCTCGCCGAGCTCGCGCCCCCGTTCGGTGAGGCTGTAGTCGACCCGGGGCGGCACCGTGCCCTGTGATTCGCGCAGCACGAAGCCGTCGCCCTCGAGCAGGCGGAGGGTCTGGGCGAGCATCTTCTCGCTGATGCCCTCGACGTAGCGGTGCAGCTCGCCCCAGCGCATCGACCGGCGCGAGAGCGCCACGACGACGAGCACGCCCCATTTGCTCGTCACGTGGTCGAGCACCACCCGGCTCGGGCAGTTCGATGCGAACGGCGTGGTCGCGGGCGGCTCGTCGGCGTGGATGGCGTTCCAGATGCTTTCCTGCACGCCACTAGCTTACCGAAAAGTGGGTACCCGCCGTCGGGAAGTAAGACCGCGGCATCCGGGTTCCACTCCTCGAACGACCCGCGCGGGCGGGTCACGACAAGGAGATCACCCATGACCATCGTCGTCACCGGAGCCACCGGCCACCTCGGCCGCCTCGCCATCGAGCACCTGCTGGCACGAGGCGTCGCCGCCTCGAGCATCGTCGGCGTCGGCCGCAACGTCGAGAAGCTGGCCGAGCTGGCCGCCTCGGGCGTCGGCACCGCCGTCGTCGACTACGCGGATGCCGCCTCGCTCGACGCCGCGCTCGCCGGCGCCGAGAGCCTGGTGCTCGTCTCGGGCAGCGAAGTCGGCCACCGTGTGGCCCAGCACGGTGCTGTCATCGATGCGGCGAAGCGCGCGGGCGTCGGCCGCATCGTCTACACGAGCGCGCCGCACGCGACGACGTCGGAGCTCGTGATCGCTCCCGAGCACAAGGTGACCGAGGAGCTCATCGCCGCCTCGGGCATCCCGGCGACCATCCTGCGCAACAACTGGTATCACGAGAACTACGCGGCGACCCTTCCGCAGGTGGCCGCGACCGGCGTCTACGTCGCGAGCACCGGCGAGGGGCGGGTGGCGAGCGCGGCCCGCTCCGACTACGCCGAGGCCATCGCCGCCGTGCTGACCGGCGACGGCCACGAGGGTGCCGTCTACGAGCTCTCGGGCGACACCGCCTGGAACGGGCACGAGTTCGCGGCCGCGGCATCCGAAGCCCTCGGCCGTGAGGTGCTCTACCGCTCGGTGACCCCCGAGGAGCACGTGCAGATCCTCGCCGACGCCGGGCTCGACGAGGGCACGGCGGGATTCGTCATCGCCCTCGACGCCAACATCCGCGCCGGGCTGCTGGCTGAGACCGACGGGTCGCTCGCGCGACTCATCGGTCACCCCACCCAGCCGCTCGTCGACTACTTCCGGGCCCAGACCGTCTCGGCCTGATCGGGAGGAAACGCTCGATCGGGTCGATGCCGCTCCTCGACAGGGCGGACCGGCCACCCCGGTTGGATGGAGAAGACCGCAATCCAGGCACGAAGCCGCTCCGAATAACAGTCGTGCTGACCGTACCGATTCGACTCGAGGGAGTCGGATCGCATGCGACAGCACCGGCTGGGCTGAACCTGGGGGATCAGCTCAGTCTTCGGCGATCCCGGTGCCGCAGCGTTGCGGTTAACCGCATGCGTCTGCATAAACCGCAAAAATCCCGCAACGTCGGATTCCGCACGGTTTCGCGACGCGCAGTCAGCCCTACTCTGACGGAGGCCAGCCGCTTCAGGTCCCCACCCGGGCGGCGGGCTAGATGGCCAGCTCGGGTCCCCAACCGAGCGGCTGCACGTACCAGGCACTCGTGCTTGGGACACCTCGGTCGAGTGACCAGCAATGAGGCTGCTCGACCGAGGGTCTCCACGAATTTGAAGACGAAGGAATCCTGAGTGACGCTTCTCCAGCGAATCAGAGACCGCGTGCAGGCCGAACTCATCGCGCTCGACGCGATCTTCGACCGCATCAGCTAGAACGACCAAAGAGCCCTTACCGCGTCCTCACCGAGACGGACGAGGATCGCGCCGACCGCTGGTGATCAGGCGATCATCGTAGCGAGCGCCGTTGCGATCTGAGCGTCGGACAGCACACGCTGCACCGTGGCGTAGGCCACGCAGCTGCCATTGAGATGGCGGGTTCCCGTCTTTGTTTCGCCCAGGCACAGGACTGTCCCGCCGGTGGTCGACGCGATCGCGCCGCTCGTCTTGACCCCGTCGATCGTGACCGAGGTCGAGGCGCGGTTCGCCAAGGCTGCGATCTTGTGGAATGCCAGCGCGCCGTTGGCGGCGAGAGTCTCCGCCTCCACCAGAACCGATCAGGAGAGGGCGCGCAGCTTCTCCAGCAGCGGGCCCGCGGCCTCGGCGAGGAACCGGTCCTGACCCTCGTCGCCCACCTGCACCAGCGCGATGTCAGTGAAACCGGCGTCGAGATAAGGGCGGAAGCTCTCGGCGATCTCGTCGAGGTCGGGGCCGCAGGCGATCGACTCGGCGACGTCGTCGGGCCGCACGAACTGGCTGGCGGCGGCGAAGCCGGCGGGCGTCGGCAGGTCGGCGTTCACCGACCAACCGCCGCCGAACCAGCGGAACTGCTCGTGCGCCGTGGCGATGGCCGCCTCTTTGTCGGGCCCCCAGCAGATCGGGATCTGCCCGATCGACCGCGGAGACCCACCGCCCGATGCCTTCTTCCAGCCCGCCACGAGGTCGGCGTCGGGCTCCACCGCGATGAGGTGGTCTCCGTGCGGCGCGAAGCGCGCGATCGACTTGTCGCCCGAGACGGCCAGCCCGATCGGCACGCCCCCGTCGGGGGCGTCCCAGATGCGCGCCGAGTCGACCCGGAAGTAGTCGCCCTCCCAGGTCACGAGTTCACCCGTGTGCAGCTCGCGGATGATCTGCACGGCCTCCTCGAGCATGTCCTGCCGGGCGTCGACGGCCGGCCAGCCTTCGCCGACCACGTGCTCGTTGAGGTTCTCACCCGAGCCGAGCCCGAGGATGAACCGGCCGTCGGAGAGGATCTGCAGCGTCGCGGCCTTCTGGGCGATCACGGCCGGGTGGTAGCGCATCGTCGGGCAGGTCACGTAGGTCGCAAGCTCCACGCGCGACGTGGCCTGGGCGACGGCGCCGAGCACAGTCCAGGCGTAGGGGGCGTGGCCCTGCTCGGTGAGCCAGGGCGAGTAGTGGTCGCTCGAGACCTCGAAGTCGAAGCCCAGCTCCTCGGCGGCCACGGCGTACCGCACCAGTTGCTTGGGACCGCTCTGCTCGGTCATCAGGGTGTAGCCGAAGCGCACCATGTCATCCTCCGCTCATCGTGCAGCCGCTGGTCGCGGCATCCGTTCGGCCTCCACGCTGCCACGGTGTCGCCGAAGCCGCACGGGGGTTGACGGCGCGCCCGGGTCAGAACACGCGGCTCAGAACAGGCGGCTCAGAACCTGCGGCTCAGAACCCGCGGCTCAGAACAACTGTGCTGCCGAGCCGACGTCGTCGAGGATGCCGTCGGGCGCACGCAGCAGCGTCAGGCCGAGCCGCAACGTGCCGTCGGTCAGGGGTTCGCACCGCACGCCACCGCGGCCGCGGAGCGCCTTGTGCGCGCCCTCGGCGAGCGTCACGTTCATCCACGCGCACGGATTCGCGGGCCGGTGGCCCTGGAAGAGCACCGGCCCGAGCCCTGCGTCGAGACTGAACTCGACACCCCGCAGCGCGTCGACGTCGACCCCGCGCAGCACGATGTTGCGCCGGGCGGCGGCCGGATCGAGCGCGGCGTCGAGCCCGAGCGCGAACTGCACGTGCTCGAGCGACTCGACCGCCATCACCGTCACGGCCGCACGCCGGTGGGCCGGGCGCCCGAAGTAGCGGTCGCCCACGACGCCCAGATGGGCCCGCACCTCGATCGACTCGCGCGACTCGATCTCGCCCTCGCGGGCCGGCAGGGGCCCGTCGGCGGGGCGCCCCTCGTAGCGGTGCAGCGACGAGGCGAGAAGGTGCACGATCTCGACCTCGCGCGTGGTTACTGCGCCTCCCACCAGGTCTCGATCACTCCGCGGCCGAGCGTGTGGCCGAACATGCCGAACCCGAGCGACGAGGGCGTCGAGTCGGCGTCGACCCCGGGGTCGTCGACGTCGAGCGCGTGCACGGCGATGTAGTAGCGGTGCGGCCCATGGCCGGGAGGCGGCGCCGCGCCCACGTAGCGGGCCAGTCCGCCGTCGTTGCGCAACTGCACGGCGCCGGCCGGCAGCGCGGCGCCGCCCTCGTCGCCCGCTCCGCTCGGCAGCGAGGTGACGGATGCCGGGATGCCGGCCACGGCCCAATGCCAGAACCCGGCCCCCGTGGGGGCATCGGGGTCGTAGACGGTCACGGCGAAGCTCTTGGTCTCTGGCGGGAACCCGCTCCAGCTCAGCTGCGGGCTGACGTCGCCGCCGCCGGCGCCGAGGATGCCGCTGACCTGCGCCGTGGGCAGGCGGCCACCCTCGGTCACGTCGGTGCTCGTGAGCTCGAAGGCCGGCACGTCGCCGATGCGGTCGTAGGGCGTTGCCATGGATGCTCCTGTCGGTTGAATGGTGGAAAGCGGTGCTGCCGGAGTCAGTGCTGATGGTCGGACTCGGCGTGCCGGATGGCTCCGTCGACGTCGTCGAGATCGAGGTCGGCCGCGAGGTAGTCGGCCGAGGTGGGCAGCCGCACCGTCACCCCGGCGTAGGTCTCGATCGAGAGCTCGCCGGTGGCATCCGTCAGCCCGAGCACGTGGCCGCCGACCTCGCCGCTCGCGCTGACGAAGTGGAAGTGCGGGCCGGCCACGCTGATGCCCTGAAAGAAGCGGGGGGCGACGAACCCGAGCAGGGTGCCCGCGACATCCGTCACCACCGCCTCGCGCTGATCGTGCACGGCGTCGGCGAGCGGACGGTAGGGCTTCGCCTGGCGCTTCGCCTCGCGCAGGCTCACGCTCGCGAAGTGCGCGTCGAACCGCACGGCGTGGAAGACGTTCTCGCTCACGACCCGCTGCCGGATGTCGGCCACCAGCGCGTCGAGCGACGGCACCGTCTCGACGAGCTCGCTGCTGTCGGCCTCGAAGTCGACCACCTCGGCGAACGCGACCGACTCGCCGGCGTCGAGCACGGTCACCGTGCCGTCGCCGTGGAACAGCCGGAACACGCCGTCGAGCACCACGAGCTCGCCGTCCATGTGGTCGCCGCAGCCGAGGCCCAGATGGCCGCTGCGGCCGACCTGTTCGACGGTGAAGACCCCGTCGAACAGACCCGCGACGAGCGCGTCGACGATCGAGAACTGGGTGACGACCTTTTCACGGGCTGCATTTCGGCGCATAAGCGCTCATTCTCGCGCACTCCCCAGCAGAACGCACCAGAGTAGGAGCATGGCCACTCGACTCGAGCGCAACATCGACCGACTGCTGAGCGTTCACCGCCCGGTGGTTCTCGCCCATCTGCGCGGCATCCGTCGCCTCCACCCACAGGCCAGCCCGCAAGAACTCCTCGTCATCCTCGAGCGCCGCTACGTCACGGCCGTGACCACCGGGGGCGCCGCGGTCGGCGCGAGCTCGATGCTGCCGTTCGTGGGCACCGGCATCTCGCTCGGGCTGAGCGCGGCCGAGACCGCCGGGTTCCTCGAGACCACCGCCCTGTTCGCGCAGTCGGTCACCGAGGTGCACGGCATCGCGGTCGACGACCCCGACCGCGCCCGCGCCCTCGTGATGACGCTCCTGATGGGCAAGGCCGGCAGCGACCTGTTGAAGCAGATCGCCGGGCAGGCCACCGGCGGTGTCACGCGCAACGCCTACTGGGGGCAGGTGGTCACGAGCAGCCTGCCGCAGTTCGTCGTGGGACCGGTGGCCGATCAGCTGAAGAACGTGTTCATCCGGCGGTTCGCCGTGGGTCAGGGCACCAACATCGTGGGGCGCGCCATCCCCTTCGGCATCGGCGCGGCCATCGGCGGTGTCGGCAACCTCGTGCTCGGGCGCACGGTCATCCAGAGTGCCCGCACGGCGTTCGGGCCCGCGCCGTTCACGTTCCCGGCCGAGCTCGCGGTCACCGTGAAGGCGCCGAAGACGCGCGAGGTCAAGGCGCCGAAGAGGCGCGAGGTCGGCGAGAAGACCGGGCTCAAGAAGCTGCTGCCGGGCCGCAACGCCAAGAAGGCGATCGAGGCGCCGGCACCGGCGCGCGACACGATGGACGAACTTCCTGACATCCGCATCTGAATGCGGGCTATTCACAGCGGAGTGGTAGCCTTGACACCAGCAGGGGCTTGACACAGAGACACAGGTATCGCGACGTTTGGGGGGAAGCCGTGAAGCGCATGATCGCCGCAGTTTCCGCTGCAATGCTCGCCACCTTCGTCTTCCTGGGCCTCGGCGCGTCGGCCGCGTTCGCGGGAACCGCCGCTCTGCGGGTCTCCGAGGCCGACGACCCCGCGGCCCAGCCCACTCTGGCGCAAACCGGCTACGACTTCACGCCCATGCTCATCACGGCGGCCGTCGTGCTGCTGATCGCCGGCATCACGGTGATCATCGCCAAGTACGCGTTGACGCGGTCGAGCCACTCCTGACCACTCCGCGCCCGGCGACCACCGGGCGCGATGACCGGCCGCGATCAGATTCGGTCGTCGACCTCGATCGCCGCCTCGGCGTCGTGCTCATCGATCGGTTCGTCGCGGGCGTGCAGGGCGGCGTTGCGGTCCCACTCGGCGAGCAACTGCTCGATCGCCGCGTGGAAGCGCTTCGTGGCCGCACCCGGTGACGTGTCGCCGAAGTAGTGCGTCACCCACCGGCCGAGGCGCACGCCCGCGGCGGAGTCGTGCGAGACCTGCTCGATGCGCTCCAGCACGCGTGGGGCGTCGTCGGCGAGCAGCCACTCGCTGTCGGAGAGATAGCCGCCCGTGTCGATCTCGGCATCGGGTGAGACCGGCCGGGTGATGAGCAGCGGCTTGCCGGTGGCGAGCCGGTCGTAGACCATGGCCGACACGTCGACCACCGCGACATCCGCCTTCGCCAGCTGCCAGCCGAGCTCGGCCCCGGTGTCGTGGATGTGCCCGGCCGTAGGGTCGTCGCGGTTCGCGGCGGCGATGGCCGCGATGATCTCGCGGTTCGCCGCGGCATAGGCGGGGTCGAGCACACCGCTGCGGGGGTGGGGCCGGTAGATCAGCCGGTGCGCGGGCGACGACAGGATGTCGCGGATGAGGGCAACGCCGTGACTGGCGATCGACCCGTAAGCCGCGGCGGGGCGGTCGCCCTCCCAGGTCGGGGCGTAGAGCACCACGGTGCGACCGTCGTCGGGCAGCGCGGGCCCGCCTCCGTAGTGGTCGGCCTGCGGGCGACCGATCGGCAGGGCGCGCTTGTCGAAATCGTAGTCCCAGAGCACCCGCTGCAGCCGCGAGACGGCCGCGTCGCCGGCCACGAGACTGTAGTCGTAGGCCTTGAACTGGTTGGTCGTCATGTACATCTTGTCGCTCTCGCCATGGTTGACGAACACGTGCCAGCGGCGCCCGTAGCGCATCATCTGGAAGTTGCGGGCGTTCTGGTTCACGTAGAGCACGATCTTGAGGTCGTGGTCGTCGAGGAAGCTCTCGAGGTCGCTCACGCTGCGCACGTAGGCGACCGGAACGGGCGACTCGTCGAGCATCGCGCTCGCGCCGCTCGGGTTGCGGCTCAAGATCACCACGGGATGCGTCTTCGACAGCTCTGCCAGCGGTTTGTACCACTGACGGATCTGGTAGAGGTTCACGTCGCCGTCGGCGAAGTAGACGCCGATCTCGAACCGGCGCGGCGGCAGCGGAGCGCGCGCCGCGAGCTGGCCGGCAAGCTTCGAACGGATCGAGCGGGCCTTCACCAGGTCGCGAACGACGTTCCAGCCCAGCTTCAGATCGTTCAGCACACCCACGTTTCAAGGCTAATCACGCCAGAGCGGCGCCCCCTGCGGATCGCTCCTGTGAGGGTGCTTCTTTAGGCAATCGTGACCTTGGCGCGCTCAGACGATCGGTGGCCGCCCCGCCTTCGTCATGCGCCAGACCGTGCGCCACGAGATCGGGCGCCGCTCGCCGGCATCCGTTCGCCAGCCCTCGGCCCAGCCGCCGAACCACGCCGCGAGTGCCGACGGACGACGGGCCCAGCGCAGCACCTGGATGCCGGTCCAAGTGGCCACGTAGACCGGCGCGAGCACCCAGGGCAGGTTGCGCTTCGCGAGCCACACGCGATTGCGGGCGTTGAGCCGGTAGTAGTAGGCGTGCCGGGTCGGCTCGATGGCCGGATGATTCGCCACGAGTGCGCCGTCGTACCAGGTGCGCAGACCCTGGTTCCACACCCGCCAGGCGAGTTCGATGCCCTCGTGCGCGTAGAAGAACGGAGCCGCCCAGCCGCCGGTGGCGTCGAACACGCGCCGCGGCAGCAGGGTCGCCCCCTCCCAGACCGAGAACACGTTTCCCGACTCGGTCGCCTCGCCCTTGCGGATGCGGGGCACCCAGCGCCTGGGATTCGTCGCGCCCGACGGGTCGACCACGCGAGGCTGCAGCAGCCCGATGCCGGGGTCGTTCCGGATGCGCGCGACCGCGTCGGCGAGAAAACGCGGGTCGGGCAGGCTGGCGTCGTCGTCGAGGAAGAAGATGTACTCCCCCGACACGACCGCCGCACCCGCGTTGCGGCCGGCCGGGATGCCGATGTTCTCGGGCAGCGCGAGGGTGCGGAGCGACATCGGGGCCGCGGCATCCGGAAGCCCCGTGGGCACCCAGCCGTTGCCCACGCACACGATGTCGAGCACGACGCCCTGCTGCGCGAGCAGCGACAGGGCGCCCCGCCACAGGTCGTCGGGGCGGGTGCCCTGGGTGAGCAGCACGACGCCGATGGTGGGCGGCTCCGCGGTCATGCCGGGCCTCTCAGGAGCGAACCCGTTTCGAGGCCATGATCGCCACGAAGTGTCCGATCAGGGCGAGGATCGACAGCGGCACGAGCGCGATCAGCAGGATGCGGTCGGCCAGCACACCGCCGATGACGAGCCCCACGATCGCGAACACGAAGATGAGGATGGTCAGCTCGACCGAGTGGTAGAGACGGTGGAACGGCAGGAACCGCGCGGCCCGGCGCAGGCGGGCGACGAGCGCCTGCGAGGGTTCGGACTCGCCCTGCTTGTCGGCCAGTTTGTCGAGACCGGCGTTGGCGCGGGCCACGTGCACCATGTCGTTGAGCGCCTTGTTGAGCACGATGACGAGGGCGAGCAGAAGGCCGAGCGTCGTCCAGAGGAAGTCGTCGGGGGTGTCGAACGGGTAGCCGGCCGCCCGGATGCCGAGGGCGATCGGAATGAGCGACTCGGTGGTGTAGTGCCCCACCTTGTCGAGGAACACCCCCGCGGGCGACGACGTGCGGCGCCAGCGCGCGACCTCGCCGTCGCAGCAGTCGATGAGCATCTGCAGCTGGCCCAGCACCAGCGCGAGCGCCGGGCCCGCGAAGCCCGGGATCAGCAGCGCGGCCGCGGTGGCCCAGCCGGTGAGGATCATCAGCCCGGTCACGCCGTTGGCCGAGATGGAGGTCTTCAGCAGCAGCCACGTGACGTAGGGCGAGAGACGGCGCAGGTAGAGCGACGCCGTCCAGTGCTCGGCATTTCGGCGACCCCGCACCTCGGGGGGCTGCGCCACGGCCTTGAGCTCGGCGATCGACGACGGACGCGCCGCGCGCGGAGGAAGTTGCGACACTGTCACCTTCCCGTGTGCGCCGTGATGTTCTTCGTCAGCTTGAGGAAGCCCAGAATGAAGCCGAGCCCCCAGCTGAAATGGATGCAGGGCAAGACTACGAGAAACCATGCCCCCGTGCGACCGCCGCCCCGCCGGGCCGCGTCGATCGCCGCGACGCCCACGAAAAGCAGGTAGACCACCGGCACGATGAAGCCGAACAGCAGCCCGGCGCCGACCGCGGAGGCGCCGGCGGCGATGAGCACGAGGCCCACGACACCCGCGACGAACCCGAGCAGCGCGAGCGTGACCGTCACCGGGGGCACGAAGTACTTCAGCGCGTTGCCGGTGAAGAACCGGCGCGCCAGCTCGCCGCGCCAGAGGCCGGTCGAGAAGAACTGGCGGGCGAGACGCTCGAGCGACGGGCGGGGGCGGTAGATCACCACGAGGCGCGGCGTGAACCACACCACGCCGCCCGCGGCCCGCAGGCGCCGGTTGAGCTCCCAGTCCTGCCCGCGCCGGATGTCTTCGTTGAACAGGCCGACCCGGGTGAGCCAGTCCCGCTGGAACACGCCGAGGTAGACCGTCTCGGCCGGCCCCTCCTCACCGCCGACGTGGTGGGCGCCGCCGCCGAGCCCGGCCTTCGAGCCGTAGGCGATCGCAACCGCGCGCTCGAACGGCGTCGTGCCCTCGGCCTTCATGATGCCGCCCACGTTCGCGGCATCCGTTCGCTGCATCGCCTCGACCGCGATGCGCGTGTAGTCGCGCGGCAGCAGGGAGTGCGCGTCGACCCGCACCACGATCGGGTACCCGGATGCCCCGATCGCCACGTTCAGGCCGCTCGGAGTCGAGCCCGTGGGGTTGTCGATCACCCGGATGCGCGGGTCGACCGTCGAGAGTCGCTCCACCAGCTCGGTGGTGCCGTCGATCGACGGACCGAGCGCGACGATCACGTCGAACGGGCCGGTGTAGTCCTGGTCGAGCAGGCTCGCGATGGCCGCCTCGACGTGCGTCACCTCGTTGAGCACCGGCATGACGTAGGAGACCCCGGGCAGCTCTGCCATGGGGTCGTCGGGTGTGTGCTCGGTCATCGCATCCGCTCGTCGGTGGTTCGGGCGTCGTGTCGCGGCCGCACGCGGCGGGTCCGCGTCGCGGCTGCGCTGCGGCTCCGCGCTGCGGCTCACCGCGAAAAAGGCCGGCGGGCCGCCGCCGCATACAGCGACGACGAGCCTACCAGCCTGTTCGCGGGCGACCTCGTGGGAGGCCTCCGCCCGGTGGTGGTGATGCGTGCTACCCCGCGAGCTGGCCGAGTGTGACGTCGACCGTCTTCGAGGTGCCGCCGCGGGTGTAGGTGATCTTCGCGTCGCCGCCGGCGGGCTGCGTGCGCACCTGCGCGGTGAGGTCGATGGAGTCGGTGATCGGCAGGCCGTTGAACTCGGTGACGACGTCACCGGCCTGGAGGCCGGCCTTCTCGGCCGCGCCGCCCGACGAGACCGACTGGATGACCGCGCCGGCCGTGGTGCTGTTCTCCTGCGAGGCGGCGTCGCCGACCGTCGCACCCAGCAGACCGTGGGTGGCCGCGCCGTTGGCGATGATCTCGTCGGTGATGCGCTTGACGAGGCTCTCTGGAATCGAGAAGCCGACACCGATGCTGCCCGACTGCGCACCGGTGTCGCCCGAGCCCGCGCTCGCGATGGCCACGTTGATGCCGATCAGCTTGCCCTCGGAGTCAAGCAGCGCTCCACCCGAGTTGCCGGGGTTGATCGCGGCGTCGGTCTGGATGACCGACAGCGAGATCGACGACTGCTGCGTGGGCGTCTGCGACTGGCTCTGCCCGCCCTGACCCGGGATGTCGAAGTTCCAGAAGTCGTAGGGGCCCTGGTCGCCGTTGCCGTTGCCGTCATCCGGGGTCGGGTTCGTCTCGGTGTCGTCGGGAGCGGCCGACGAGGCGACGGTGATGCTGCGATTGAGAGCGCTCACGATGCCGTTGGTCACGGTGCCGTTGAGGCCGAGCGGCGAGCCGATCGCGATGGCGACGTCGCCGACGTTGAGCTTCGAGGAGTCACCGAACTCGATCGGGGTGAGGCCCGAGGCATCCGTCAGCTTGATCACGGCGAGGTCGGCCACGGGGTCGGTGCCCACCACGGTGGCGTCGTAGATGCGCCCGTCGTTGGTCTCGACCTTGATGGTCGCGTCGGCGGTGGCGCCGTCGAGGGTGACCACGTGGGTGTTGGTCACGATGTAGCCGTCGTCGGTGAGCACGACGCCCGAGCCGGTGCCGGCCGCCTGGTCGCTCGAGACCGAGATGGTGACCACCGAGGGCGATGCCTTGGCGGCGACCGCGGTGATGAGGTTGGCGTCGTCGGGGTTGTTGACCGTGATGCTCGACGGGCTCGAGGCCGAGTTCGTGGTGGAGCCGCCGTTCTGGCTCACCGCCCAGGCGGTGACGCCGGCACCGGATGCGCCGCCGATCAGGGCGCCGATCGCGAGCGCGGCGATGAGGGCGACGCCTCCGCGCCGTTTCTTGGCGGGGGCCGCCGTGGCCTGGGCCTGGTTGGCGTAGGCTCCCGAGGCCGCGTACATGGCCGAGTTGAAGTTGGGGTCGGGCACCGCTCCGTAGGAGGGGGTGCTGCCCGTGGGGGTGCCGAACGAGCCGTTGCCGTAGTTCGGGGTCTGCTGCTGGCCGTAGGGGGCGTGCTGGCCGTAGGGGGCCTGCTGGTTGTAGCCAGCCGGCTGCGTGTAGGGGGGCGTCGGCTGCGCTGCCGTGGGCTGGGGCGCGGTGGGCTGCGTTGCCGTGGGCTGGGGCACGGTGGGCTGCGGGGTGGTGGGCTGCGCTGCCGTGGGCTGGGCCGGCACGACCGGGGCGACGACGGTGGTGTTGTCGCGGTAGGGGAACTCCGGGGCGATGGGGGTCGTCTCGGCTGTGCGGGTCGCGTCGCCAGGGGTGTTCTCGGCGGTGGGGACGACCTCGGCGTTCGACTCCGAGTGCTGTGCGTCCTTCTGCACGCTCGCGTCGTCGCCGATGCCGTCGCGGTTCTCGGTGCTGTCTGACATGTGGGGTGCTCCTTCCAAGCACTCGCAAGCATCGTCAGCGAACCTGAGGGTTCTCTATGGACAGGCTGTGCGCAGACTGCCGTGTCGTTATGACTCGGCTTAGATCGGCCAGCGGCTAAGTTGGAAGCCGAACAGAATGCCGGGGACACAATGACCATCAGCGGATCGTGGCAACGCACTGCGCGCGGAGCAGGACTGCTCGCACCCGACGGACGCATCGCATCCACCATCTTCGCCGAGATGAGCTCGCTCGCGCAGGCCACCGGAGCGATCAACCTCGGTCAGGGCTTCCCCGACGAAGACGGCCCGGCCGAGGTGCTCGACGCCGCGCGCCGCGCCATCGCCGACGGGGTGAACCAATACCCGCCGGGAACCGGCATCCCGGCGCTCCGCCAGGCCATCGCCGAGCACCAGCAGCGGTTCTACGGTCTGCGCGTCGACCCCGACCGCGAGGTGCTCGTCACCGCCGGAGCGACCGAGGCGCTGGCGGCGACCATCCTCGCGCTCGTCGACGACGGCGACGAGGTGGTGACCCTCGAGCCCTTCTACGACGCCTACGGCGGACTCATCTCGCTCGCCCGCGGCATCCACAAGACCGTGCCGCTGCGGCGGCCCGACTTCCTGCCCGACCACGACGAGCTGCGGGCGGCCGTGACCGATCGCACCCGGGTCATCCTCATCAACACGCCGCACAACCCCACCGGCACCGTGCTGCCGCGCGAGACGCTCGAACTGATCGTCGAGCTCGCGCACGAGCACGACGCCATCATCGTCACCGACGAGGTCTACGAGCACCTCACGTTCGGTTACCCGCACATTCCGGTGGCGGCCCTGCCGGGCGCCCGTGAACGCACGGTCACCATCTCGTCGGCGGGCAAGACGTTCAGCACCACGGGGTGGAAGATCGGCTGGATCGTGTCGACGCCCGAGCTCGTGACCGCGGTGCTCGCGGTGAAGCAGTTCCTGACCTACGTCAACGGGGCGCCGTTCCAGCCGGCCATCGCCCTCGGCCTGGCGCTGCCCGACTCGTTCTACGACGGCATCGCGGCCACGTTGCAGGCGAAACGCGACCTGCTCTCGCAGGGGCTCGTCAAGGCGGGCTTCGACGTGACGGTGCCGCACGGCACCTACTTCGTGGTGGCCGACGCGGCGCCGCTCGGCTACGCCGACGCCGCCACGCTCTGCCGCGAGTTACCGGCGCTGGCGGGTGTCGTCGGCGTGCCGATCAGTGCGTTCTGCCACGAGGAGGTCGGGCAGGAGTACGCCAGTCTGGTGCGGTTCGCGTTCTGCAAGAAGGTCGACGTGCTCGAGCGCGCGGCGGCGCAGCTGGCGCAGCTGGCGCGGCTCGGGCGCTGAGCGGTCACCGTTCGGGATGTGGTGCCGGAACGGGATAATTTTCCGGCCGCCGTCCACCATTGCGGTTCGGCGAGCGGAAAATTAGTCCGTTCGCTCGACCACCGCGAAGCGGCGCAGTGCCAGGGCGGGGTTGATGCGCCGCACCTCGTCGATGCGGCGCGGGTCGATGAACGCCACCGCCACGTCTTCGCGCTCGCCGAGCGAGGCGATCGTCACGCCCATCGGGTCGACCACGAGGCTCGCGCCCACGCCGACCGGCGGCGTCTGGTCGGCCGCGGCGACGTAGATGGTGTTCTCCAGCGCTCGCGCGGTGACGAGGCTGCGCCAGTGGTGCTCTTTCAGCGGGCCGCGCACCCACTCGGCGGGCACGGCCACCACGTCGGCGCCGGCATCCACGAGTCTTCTCGACACCTCGGGGAAGCGGATGTCGTAGCAGGTCTGCATGCCGATGGTCACGCCCTGGATCGAGAACGTCTCGGGTTCGTCGACCGAGCCCGGTTCGACCCATTCGCTCTCGTGGGCGCCGAAAGCGTCGTAGAGGTGCAGCTTGCTGTAGGTGGCGATGACGCCGTCGGCCGGCGATATGGCGACGAGCAGGTTCGAGAACCGGCGTTCGTCGCGCACCTCGGCGGCCATGCCGGCGATGATGTGCAGGTCGAGGTCGGCCGCGAGTCCCGCGAGCACGGTGACGAACGGTCCGTCGAGCGGTTCAGCGTTCTCGACCAGCTCGGGGCCGAGCGGGTCGACGAAGAACGACGAGTACTCGGGGAACACCACGAGGGCCGCGCCGCGCTCTTTCGCGACGCGGGCGAGGCGGGCGATGGTCTCGAGGTTCGCCGTCTTGTCGGCGCCGGGCGCGAACTGGGCCACGGCCACGCCGAAGCCGAGGTCGTCGGTGACGAGTTCGGCCTGCACGACCTCGCCCGGTGCGCTCTGCAGCAGGTCGGTGTGGGCGCCGTTCTCGTGTGCGCTGGTCGTGTGGGTGCTGGTCGTGTGGGTGCTGGTCGTGTGGGTGCTGTCGGTCATGAAAGCCTCGCCATCGCCTTGATCGCGCGGCGTTCGTCCATCGCCGCGTAGCCCTCGGGCAGCTGTTCGAATTCTACCGTGAGATCGAACACCCGGCCGGGTTCGATCGACCCGTCGAGCACGTCGGCGAGCAGGTCGGGCAGGTAGGCGCGCACGGGCGCCAGCCCTCCCCCGAGCCCGACGTTGTTGTAGAAGGCGATGTCGATCGGGAACTCGACGCCGTGCGGCACCCCCACGAACCCCACCCGCGACCCGGGCCGCGCGATGGCGAATGCGGTGTTCATCGACTCGCCGGTTCCGACACATTCGAGGGTGGCGTCGGCACCCAGGCCGCCGGTGAGTTCGAGAACGGCGACCACGGCATCCTGGCCCCGCACCTCCACGAGGTCGGTGGCGCCGAACGCGGTCGCGACGGCCTGGCGCTCGGGGTTGCGGCTGAGGGCGATGATGCGCTCGGCTCCGAGGCGGCGGGCGGCGAGGATGCCGCTCAGCCCCACGGCCCCGTCGCCGACCACGGCCACGACCGAACCGGGGCGCACGCCGGCGCCGATCGCCGCGTGGTGCCCGGTGCCGCAGACGTCGGAGAGGGCGAGCAGGTGCGGGATGAGGGCGTCGTCGGGGCGGCCGCCGGGCACCACGACCAGGGTGCCGTCGGCGAGGGGAACGCGCACGAACTCGCCCTGTCCGCCGTCGACGCCGCGGGCGGCCCAGTAGCCGCCGTGCACGCACGAGGAGGTGATGCCGTTGAGGCAGTGCGGGCAGGTTCCGTCGCTGTACATGAAGGGGGCGATCACGAAGTCGCCGACGCGCAGGGTGCCGACATCCGTGCCGATCGCCTCGACGACGCCGACGAACTCGTGGCCGATGCGCGAGCCCGGTCTGCGGGGTGTGTCGCCGCGGTAGTACCAGAGGTCGGAGCCGCAGACGCACGTGGCGACGACCCGCACGATCGCGTCGGTCGCGACCTGGATCTCGGGGTCGGGAACGTCTTCCATCGACACCGAATAGGCATCGTTGAACACAAGAGCTCGCATCGCTCGACTCTACCCGCGGCCCCGCCCGCCCCGCCCGCGCTGCCGCGCCCCGCGGCTGCGCCGCGGCGCGGCACCCGCCCCGCTCGCGCGGCCTCCACCCCCACGAGAAGTCAAATTTCGTTGCAAACCCACCCTCATTGCCACACTTTTCTACTTCTCGCGCCCGCCCGTCCCTGCGGCCCCACGCCCCCGCCCGCCGCCGCGGTGCCCGCACGCCGGCCGCGCCCGCGCGCCCCACGGCCCCGCTCGCGCGGCCCAGCGGCCCTCCACCCCCCCCACGAGAAGTCGACTTCCGTTGCAAACCCACCCCCGCTGCCACACATTTCGACTTCTCACGCCCGCCCGCGCCCCGCGTGGCTCCCTCCGCGGCCTCCCCTCCCTCGCGAGTGGTCACAAACGGCGCCAAGGCGCCGATTTTGGCGCACTTTGTGACCACTCGGCTACATCGGGATAGGCCGGCCAAGGAGAGCGCACTCTCCACGCGCGTGAGTGGTCACTTTCGGCGGGAAGGCAGGAGGTTTGGCGCCGAATTTGACCACTCGCGGAAGGGGCGGAGGGTGCTGGGGGTCGGGCGAGCGGGGTGCGGGCGGGCCGGGGCTCGGGCGGGCTGCCGCGTGGAGGGAGGAAGCGGGCGGTCAGGCGCGGGCGAGGGTGAGGTGGGCGTAGCCGGGGATGAGGGTGCCGCGTTGGGGGCGACGGGAGGTGATGCGGAGGGGGGCTTGGGCGGCGGCATCCAGGATCGCGTTCAGGGTGGTGGTGATCTGGGCCATCGCGAGGGGCGCGCCGAGGCAGAAGTGGGCGCCGGCGCCGAACCAGAGTTGTTTGAGGGACGCCGCGGGGTTGGCGACGGGGTCGAAGCCGCCGGCGGCGCGATCTGCCAGGAAGGTGGCGAGGATGATCCGGTCGCCGGGATGCACGGCAACGCCGCCGACTGAAGATTCCGCGGCGACGCTGCGCAGCATCACGGGCGATGGGGTGGTGACGCGGAGCCCCTCGGCCACCGCGGCGTCGACGAGGGCGCGGTCGCGGGCGATGCGGTCGAGCCACGCGGTGTCCGAGAGGATCGCGATCAGCCGCGGGAGGTAGGACACGAGCGTCTCGGTTCCGGTCAGCACGAAAGCGCCGACGGCGCCCATGGCTTCGTCTTCGGTGAGTCCGAGTTGGCGCATGCGGGCCGGCACGGTGGCGGCCCCGAGGGTCGGTGGAGCGGATGCCGCGGCCGGGGCCGACGGGGCGGCGGCTTCGGCCGGCGAGGCGGCGGGGGCCTCGCGGTAGGCGCGGCGGGCGTGGTGGGTGAGTTCGTCGAGGACGTCGCGGGCCGCCGCGATCTGCGGGGGTGTGAAGCGGGGCCGTGACAGGCGCACGAATCCGGTGACGGCCGAGACGCGGGCGAAGAGGTCTTCGCCGATGACGTCGCGGTCGAGTCCGACCAGGCGACTGATCACCTGGCCCGCGTATTCGCGCACCTCGGCGACGAAGTCCACGCTCTCGCCGGAGACGAGGCGGCGGGTGAGGGCGTTCGCGGCCTCGCCGATCGTGGCTCGCGTGAGCTCCCCGACGTAGGCCGGGGCGAAGAGGGGCGCGAGGCGGCGGCGCAGGGTCGCGTGGTCGGCGCCCTCCATGTTGAGCAGCACCGAAGGTCCGAGCACGGGTGTCCACAGGTCGGCTGGTGAGCCGGGGCCGGTCTTCGTGAAGGCCGACGAGTCGAGCAGCACCGAGCGGAGCAAGGCGGCATCCGTCACCACCACCCCGAGGCCCGGCACGCGCACGACCGGCCGGCGGATGCTCGCCAGCATCGGATAGGCCACCGGATGCGCGGCCCGCTGCACCCGCGCCTCCCAGGCCCGCTCACCGCCCGGGCGAGGGGTCGAGACGGTCGCGTCTGGCCGGGTCACAGGCGCACCACCATCGCGCCGAGCGAGATGCCGCCCGCCAGCCCGACCATCGCGATCAGGCTGCCCGGACCCACGATGCCGCGCTCGAGTGCGAGCTCGAGCTGCCGCGGCAGGCTGACGGATGCGAGGTTGCCGTGGTCGGCGATCGTCACGACCGTGCGGCCGGGGTCGACGCCGAGCACCCGCACGATCGTCTCGTGGTAGCGCAGGGCGACCTGGTGCACGGCGACGAAATCAAGGTCGGGCACCGCGTAGCCGAGGTCGGCGACGGTCTGCTCGACGAGGCCGACGCCCACCTCGCTGAAGGCCTGTTGCAGGGCGGCGCCGTCCATGTCGAAGTAGCTGCCGCCCTCGGCGTGCGGGTTGACGGATCCGCCGGTGGGTAGGGTGCCGACGTTCCAGTGCGTTGAGTGGGCGACGAAGCGACTGCCCAGGATGCCGGCTGCCGGGGGCGCGGGGTGGGGCTCGGGCTTCGACTCGGGCTCGGGCGACGCGGGGTCGTGGGCGGCCCCGGTGACACGAGGGCGCGCCAAGGGGACGGTTGGCGCGGGGGCCCGGGTGGCGGCATCCGGGCCCGAGTCGTCGGTGCGACTTCGGTTCGTGGTGGCATCCGGGGTCGTGTCGTCGGTGCGCTCGAGGATCAGGGCGGCTCCGGCGTCGCTCATGGTGTAGCCGGCGAACGACCTCAGGAACTGGGCCTGGTCGGCCAGCTGCCAGCGCACGGCGTGTGAGGGCTGCTCGCCGCTCGCGATGAGCACGCGGCGGTACTGCCCGGACATTATGAGGGCGTCGCCCACCTGCAGGGCGTTGAGCACGCTGTTGCAGGCGTTCTTGACGTCCATGACGGGGCAGTCGAGGCCGAGCTTCGCCGAGACGATGTGGCTCGTGGCGGGTTCGATCATGTCTTGGCTGGCCGAGGCGAAGAGGAGCAGGTCGATCGGTCCGGGTGAGCGTTCGAGCGCGGTGCGGGCGGCGGCGACCGCGAGGTCGGAGGTCTGCCACCCGTCGGGTCGCAGGTGCACGCGCTCGACGCCGGTGAGGCGGCGCACGAGTCCGGTGGGCAGGCGGAGCTCGGGGTTGAGGCGGCTGAGCAGCTCTTCGGTCTCGTCGGCCGACCGGGTGGTGTCGGGGAGGTAGGTGGCGACGGCGGCGATGCGCGAGCGGAGAGGGGCGGGGGCCGGCACGGTGGACGATGCCGGCGAGGGTGCGGACACGGACACCGGCGCGAGGGCGCGGACGGGCCGCTGGGAACCGACCGGGTCGTGGCCGAGGGCGCGCGGGGTCGTCACGCGGGCTCCCGGGTGAGGGAGGCGACGAGGCGGTCGAGGCCCTCCGCCACCGAGACGGCCGGCTCGCCGAGCACGCGGCGGCAGAGGGTGGGGTCGAAGGTCTTCGAATACGCGTACACGATGACCGAGTATCTCGTGACCGGCGGCTCCCCCGCTCGCCGCGCGAGTCGCCACGCGGCCTCGACCGCCGTCGCGGCCCAGAGTGCTGCCCGTCGCCGCACCTCGCGCGTCGGCGTCGGCACAGCGAGGCGCTCGAGCAGCGTGAGCACCGTGCGCTGCAGGTCGACGGGCTCGCCATTGGTGACGGTGATGGTGCGCCCGACGGCCTCCCGCTCCGACAAGGCCGCCACGAGCTGCTCGACGAACGTGTCGATGTAGACGAGATCCGAGAGCACCGGGCCCCGCCTCCCCTCGCGGAATCTCGGCAGGCGCCCCCGTTCCGCGGCCTCGATCACCCGGGGGAACAGCGTGGTGTCGCCCGGTCCGAACACCGCGCGGGGTCGCAGCACCACCCACTCGCCGGCGTAACCCCGCACCAGTTCCTCGGCGGTGAACTTCGAGGCCGCATAGCCGTTCACGAACCGCCTGCCGACCGGAGCGTCGTCGGCCACCCCGACTTGATCGACCGCGCGATAGAGAACGGATGCCGTCGACACGAACACGAATCGCGGCCGGCGAGCCGCACTCCCGCGCCCAGCGAACTCCAGCAGAGCCCTCGTCGTGTCGACATTGTCTCGGGCGAAGTCGACGCGCGACCCCCAGGGAGAGGTGCGCGCGGCCGCATGCACGATCACGTCGGGCACGAACTCGAGCGCGCCGAGTGCGTCGGCAGCGCCGGGGCCGGCGAGATCGATGGCGCGGTAGTCGGCATCGGCGAGCGGCCGCCGCCCCAGCCCGACGACCTCGAACGACGGGTCGGCCTGCAGCCGGCGGAAGAGGGCGCCTCCGACGAATCCGGATGCGCCGGTCACCAGCACGCGCGTCGGGCGCGGGATCGACGCGGTCACGAGGTGGACTCCCGAACGATGCGGCGCACCTTCATGCCGGGTTCGGGCGGTGTCCACGGGTCGAAGACGATGGTGGCGTGGCATCCGTAGGCGTCGAACAGCTCGGTGAGGGCGGCTTCGGCCGCCACCGCGCCCGAGACTGCCGCTACGCGCGTCTCGCGCTGGGCCGCGGCCTCGGCCTCTGTTTCGTGTTCGGTGTCGACCTCGTCCAGCGAGACGTGGAGGTCGAGGCCGGTCTGGCGTATGCGCCAATCGGAATATCCGCGCGACGCTACGGTCATCGCCCGTCTCACGACGTCGGGGAACACCTCGACGGTGCTGCGCCCGTCGAGCGACGGTAACCGCAGCACC
This sequence comes from Herbiconiux daphne, assembly GCF_024979295.1. Taxonomy (GTDB): domain Bacteria; phylum Actinomycetota; class Actinomycetes; order Actinomycetales; family Microbacteriaceae; genus Herbiconiux; species Herbiconiux daphnes. Next base: position 349,792 of record NZ_JANLCJ010000003.1, read on the forward strand.
GCGTCGGCCCGACCGTCGACGCCCGCCACGACCTCGGTGACCCGCCCGCAAGCGCAGCGCTCGCAGCGGGAGCCGGCAGCGGGGTCTGCCGAGCCAGGGGCTGCGCCGGCACCCATCGACGCCGAACCGGCGGCAGCGTCGGCGCCCACCGACGCAGACGACGACGACGGCGACGAGAAAGACCGCGCAGCCGAGCCCACCCGGATCACGTCGTCGAGCCGATAGCGCGCGATGATCTGCGTTCGACGATCGAAGTCGGTGACCACGGGGATGAATCGCGTTCGCTCGGCGTCGAGCCACTCGCGCTCGATGTGCACCGACTCCTCGTTCAGATGCAGCGCCCCGTGCTCGCACGTGATCGCCAGCAGACCCTCGGTGGCCTGATAGACCTGCCGCGGCGCCGCGCCCCAGGCGCGTTCCACGAGGTCGGCGACGTCGGGATCGAGCACCTCGGCGACCGAGATCACGAGCCGCGGCGACATCCGCGATCCACCAGCGAGGGATCCACCGGCGAGTTGCCCGCCATCGAGCGACCCGCCCTCGAGTGACCCACCGTCGAGCGATCGGCGGGCGAGGGCCGCCAGCACGGATGCCGGCGCCACCACGACGTCGGCCGCCTGGCCGCGTGACGCCGCAGCGTCGAGAACCGCCGCATGGGCCTCGATCGGGCGGGTGAGGTCGAAGAAGGCGAAGCGGATGCGCGAACTCGCCACCGACTCATAGAGCGACCCTCCGGCGCGCAGGAAGAACGCGATGCGCACCGGCGGGCGCCACGGTCGCAGCACCTGAGCCACCGTCTGCCGGTCGAGCACGCGCGCGAGGATCGTGCCGGCCCAGAGCATGCGCTCGCGCGGGCTCACCAGGAACACGCCACGCCGGCCCGAGGTGCCGCTCGACAGCCCCACCGACAGGTCGCCGTCGACGACGCCCGAGAAGTCGCGGGTGCGCTCCCCCTCGAGCGCCACCGACATCGCGTCGGCCAGACGCACGCCGTGGGTGTTGAGCTCGTCGAACCGTGCGAGCAGCGTGCTCTTGTCGACGATCGGCAGCTGGTCGAGCAGGCGCAGGCGCCCCGGCCGGTCGGCTGCCGCGGCGATGTCGCGATAGAACGGAGCCTCGGGCAGCCGCCGCAGGAACGAGCGGATGCGCCGCCGCTGCCAGGCGTCGAACCGCGCGCGCGAGCGGAACCGCATCCCCCACCGCGCGCGAACGAATCTGGCGGCCAGCACGGCCACGAGAGCGCGGTCTGTCATCGACCGTGTCACTCCGCCAGAATACGATGCCCGGTGCCGCCGTCGCGCGGGCGTCGAGACGAGACACTCGTAGAATGTGGCCATGGCGGCCATCATCGGACACATCCTGCCGCTCGCCCTCGGTGTGGCGCTCAGCTCGGTTCCGATCGTGGTGATGGTGCTCATCCTGCTCTCGCCGCGTGGTCGGTGGTCGAGCCTCACCTATCTGATCGGCGCCGTGATCGGCTTGCTCGGGCTGACGACCCTGTTCAGCGCGATCGCCACGCTGCTGCCGCCGGCGCCGCCCGAGGCGAAGAGCCCGCTGATCGGAACCATCGAGATGCTCATCGGCGTCGGCCTGCTCGTGCTCGCCGCCATCCGCTGGCGCCGCGGCCGCCGCCACGAGCACAACCCGGCCGCCGGCACGCCGAAGTGGATGTCGAAGGTCTCGAGCCTCGGCCCGATCCCCTCGCTCGGGCTCGGCTTCATCTTGATGCTGCGCCCCAAGAACCTGCTCTTCACCCTCGCCGCCGGTGTCGCGATCGGTGCCACCGGCGCCACCTTCGCCGAAGCAGTCGTCGGCATCGCCGTGTTCGTGGTGCTCGGCATCTCGACCATCGCCGCCCCGATCATCTTCGCGGTCGCCGACCCGGCCCGCATGCGCCGGCCGCTCGAGGGCACGCGCGAGTGGATCGAACGCAACAGCTCCACGGTCACCACCGTCGTGCTGCTGGTGCTCGGCACCGTCGTGGTGGGCAGCGGGCTCGCCCACTACTGAGCCCCGCGTACTGATCTCCGCGTCCGCCGGCAGCCCCGTGACCCACCTGTCTGCGCGGGGCTGGCGGTGGTACTGGACAGCACGGGGATGTCGCCACCGCCCATGCTGCGCTGAGCGTCGCTCGAGCGACGCCGACACCCGAGCATCGAGGGTGGGCTGCGAGCATCGCAGCGAACCGCACCGTCGGGTACGTGCTGGACGAAGTATGGTTGACGCTTGTCCCCGGGCCAGACCTCACCCGAAGTCGCGGATGAATCGCTCGAACTCGCTCCGGGCCACCGAACCGCTCGCCGTGACGTCCGACATCCGCAGCACCGTCAGGCCCGAGTAGCGTGACGGCGTGCCCGCGAACGCGTCGCGGATGTGCACCCAGCCCACCGAGCTCGCCGACCCGACGCTGCCGAGCCCGCCGCTCAGCGCGTTCTCGCCCTTCAGTGTCACGTGCGCCTTGCCCGCCGCCTGGGCCACCCAGCCCACCAGCGACGCCGCATCGGAGTAGGCGTGCGACCCGCCGTCCCACTCCCGCCCGTCGGGCATCTCGAGCGCCGTGAAGTGCAGGATGATGTCGTGCCGCGGCGACATGCCGTCGCCGTTCACGTCGAGGTCGTGCACCAGGTTCAGGATGCCGTCGTAGCCGTGATCCGTCGATGTTCCGTTGTAGTCCTGGTCGGTGTGGATGAGCCCGGCCGCCACCTCGGGCGCCCGCTGGATGGGGCTCGACGCCATGGTCTGCCAGTGCACACCGGGGATCTTCATGCCGAGCGGCACCGCGGCCAGCGCGCCGTCGAACGCCCCGATCGCCTGCTGCATGACCTCGCGGCCGTGCTGCAGCAGACTATCGTTGTACCACCGGGTGAAGTCACGGCCGTAGGCGATGGAGTGGAACGAACCCGAGTCGATGAACCGCTCGTGGTCGGTGGGCGGCGAGATGGCGGTGTAGACGAGGCCCGGGATGCCCCATGCGGTGCCCACCCCGGCCACCGAGCCGTAGCGCGCCACCGCCCAGTCGGCGAACGAGCGGATGGCGGCGGGCGTGTAGCTCTGGAACGTGCCGCGATTCGGGTAGCCGGCGGGGTTGCCCGCCACCTTCGAGTCGTGGGCGGCGTAGGACGGGAACCGCAGTTCGCCCGCCGGCCCCGTGCCGATGGTGATCTCCTGGAAGGCCGCGCTGAAGTCGGTGGCGCCCGAGCTGTAGTGCGCCTCGAAGGCGTTCATGAAGTCGCGCATGTCGATGAGCGTGCGGTCGTTGCCGACGCCCCAGGGCGACGGCGCCTCGCGATCGGTGTTGCCGTATTCGCTCACGAAGTAGTTCTCGACCGGCACGTTGCTGCACCAGCCGACGAACCCGCAGATCTGGTAGGGCTCCCAGACGAACGACGGGATGGGGATCGAGCACGAGTCGCCCACGTTGCCGCCGCACTGGTGGAACGACATCACCGGAACCAGGTCGAGACCGGCCGACCGCACCGCCGCGAACAGCTTGTCGTAGTAGGCCCAGTCGAAGTCGCCGCGGGTCGGCTCGGTCTTGCCCCACCAGACGTCGACCGCCACCGCGTCGGCGCCCTGGGCGTCGGCCACCGCGAGCGAGCCGACGAACGACCGCCAGGCCGGCCCGTCGCTCGCCCAGTCGTCGATCCAGAGCGGGGCCATCACGTTGACCGTCGAAGCGGCCCCGGTCGACGCCTCTGCGGGAGAGGAGACGACCGGGGCCGCGATGAGGCCGGTGGCGACCAGGGCGGTGGCTGCGACTGCAGACCCGAGACGGAAGGCGGAACGAAGAATCATCCCCCCACGCTAGGTTGGCCGAGCCGCCGCCCTGGTTGAGTACTTTCCACCTATTTTGTGGCCCCTACTTCGGGGACGCATCCTCCCGCACGGGCTGAACCCGCGACCGCAGCCGCACCACCGTCAGCGCCACACCGGCCGCCACGATCAGCACGCCCAGGGGCAGTGCGCCGAACGCGCCGAGCGCGCCGTCGGCGGGCCCGGTGGCGGCCAGCTGGGGCCCGGTCGCAGCCGGGTCGACCACGGGCGCCGTCGTCGACGGCGGAGTGGTCGGCGCCGGTGGCTGCACGCCGTTGATCGCCGAGGTGTCGTTGGCGAGAGACGCCGTCACCGAGGCGATCGCGCCGGCCATGATGCCGAGGGCATCGGTGTTGATGTTCGCGATGTCATCGCTGGGCTGGTGGTAGTTCTGGTCTTGCTGCTCACCGGCGATGCCACCGAACAGGGCCACCTGCTCGGGCGTCTTCACCTCGTCAGCGCCCGTGAACAGACCCGACGACGCCACACCGTTCGCGATGAACGCGTCGTAGTCGCTGCGGCCGTCGAAGGCCGTGTCGATCCACGGCTGCCCGCTCGCGTCGAAGTAGTCGGTGAACGCCTTCTCGGTCTCGACCGAGCCGGCCGGCACCTCCACGGGCGCCTCGAACGTCGACTGGTTGGCGTCGTAGACACTGATCACGTAGTTCGGCGAGGCGACCATGTCGAAGTTCAGGTAGGTCGCGATCTCGTCGAGCTCGGCCGGGTTGTTCTCGACCAGGTCTTCGACGTAGTGGTTCGAGCCCACGAGCCCGACCTCTTCTGCACCCCACCAGGCGAACCGCACCTGGTTGTTCAGGGGCCCGGATGCCGCGAGCTGCACGGCCGTCTCGAGGATGGTGGCCGTTCCACTGCCGTTGTCGTTGATGCCCGGGCCCTCGGGAACCGAGTCGAGGTGCGCGCCCATCATGACGGTGTTGTCGGTGCGGCCGGTCGACGTCTCGGCGATGATGTTGAACGTGTCGACCGTGGTCGTCGTCTCTTCGATCGTGAGGTCGACGGTCGGGTCGGTCGGCAGGGCGGCGACCACGGCCGCGCCCTCGGCCTGCGTGAGGCCGACCGACGGGATGAGGCCCTCGACGGGCTCGCCCAGGGTGCCGTTCAGCGGCCCGTCCTCGTTGTTGTACACCAGGATCGCCACGGCGCCCGCCTCCGCCGCCGCGAGCGACTTCTCGGCGAACGAGCAGATGCCGCGGCTGACGATGGCGACCTGGGCGGTGGCGTCGACGCCGCCCCACTCCTCGGCCGAGCATCCGGTGGCCGTCGTCGGAGCGACGATCGACGCGCCGACGATGGGCCCGCCCACCGCGACCGTGCCGGGCGTGAACTCCATCGGCACGCGCGCGGGCTCCTCCGGCGCGATGACGCCCGTCTCGGGGTCGAGCACGCTCGTGGTGCCGAGCAGGGCGAGCGAGAAGGCCTGCAGCGACTGGGTCGTGGCCTGGAAGTCCTGCCGAACGGGCGTGTAGCCCGCCGACTGCAGCACCGACTCGACGTATTCGCCGCTGGCTTCGTAGCCGGGCGTTCCAATGGCGCGCGTGCCGCCGTTGACGTCGGCGATGTCCTGCAGGGCCTGCAGGTGGGTCATGATGCCGTCGACCGTCACGCGACTCTGCAAGTCGGCGGGATCGACGGCGAACGCGGCCTGCGACCCGAAACCGGCGACCCCTGCGAGCATCACCCCCGTTCCGATGCTCAGTGCGGCAAGTCTCCGATGACGTGTCTTCACGTAGTGCTCCCCTTATATGCGTGAACGTTTGTCGAAGACTACCCCCCTCCAGGGGTCACGAAGCAAGGGGTAACACGATGGAAACATTGCGGCCACGAACGCGGCCCTGACCGCGGCGACGCGGCACCTCACCCGTGGTCAGCCAACGCCTGCCGCAGCTCGCGCCGGCGCTCCCGGTCGACTCCTCCGCCGGTGAGCGTCGTGGCCGAGCCGACCAGCAGCCGGGTGTACGGATGCTGCGGCCGCGCGATGATGTCGCGCGTCGATCCCACCTCGACGATGTCGCCCCGGAACAGCACGGCGATGCGGTCGGTGACCCCGGCCACCGACCCGAGATCGTGCGAGATGAACAGCTTCGCGATGCCCTGATCGGTGCCGAGGGTGCGCAGCAGGTCGAGCACCTGGATGCGGTTGGCCGCGTCGAGCGCGCTCACCGGCTCGTCGAGCAGCAGCAGCCGCGGTTGCAGCGCGAGGGCCCGGGCGATGGCGACGCGCTGCCGCTGACCGCCCGACAGCTGACCGGGAACGCGCCCGAGCAGGTCGGCCGGCAGCCCCACCGAGGCCAGCGCGGCCTCGGCGCGGGTCGCGACATCCGGCGCCGTCAGCCCGCCCCGGATGCGCAGACCTTCGCCGATCGAGTCGCGCACGGTCACGTCGGGGTCGAGGCTCTGCAGAGGGTCCTGGAACACGTACTGCAGCCGCCCCGAGCGCCGGAACGATCGCAGCGCCCGCGCTCCGAGACCCGACACGGTCTCGCCGTCGAACCGCACCGAGCCCGCCGTCAACCGGGTGAGACCGAGGATGGTGCGGGCGAGCGTGGTCTTGCCCGACCCGGTCTCGCCGATCAGGCCGACCGACTCGCCGGCCGCCAGCGACAGGCTCACGCCGTGCAGGATGCGCCGCTCGGCACGACCGCGGCCGTAGGACACCTCGACGCCGTCGACCTCCAGCAGCTCAGACATCGAGCACCTCCTCTGCCAGGAACTTCTCGATGCCGTAGGCCGTGTGGTGCTCGATCAGCGACCGGGTGTACTCGTGCTGCGGCCGCTTCAGCACGTCGTCGGCGGTGCCGGACTCCACCACCACGCCGTCACGCATCACCACGACGTGGTCGCAGATCTGCGACACCACGGCGAGGTCGTGCGACACCAGGATGAGGGTGAGCCCGCGGTCCCGCCGCAGGTCTTCGAGCAGGTCGAGCACCTCGGCCTGCACGGTGACGTCGAGCGCGGTGGTGGCCTCGTCGGCGATCAGCAGCTCGGGGTCGGCCGACAGCGCGATCGCGATCAGCACGCGCTGCAGCATCCCGCCCGACAGCTCGAACGGGTACTGCCGGTAGACGTGAGCGGGCTCCCGTAGGCCCATCTGCTCGAACAGCTCGAGGCTGCGGGCGTGCGCCGCCCGGCGGGAGAGCCCGGTCTTGACCCGCAGCACCTCGGAGAGCTGCTTGCCCACCGTGATGGAGGGGTTGAGATACGACGCCGGGTCTTGGAACACGGCCGAGATGCGGTTGCCGCGAAGTCCCTGCCAGCTCCGGTAGTCGAGGCCGGTGAGATCGATGCCGTCGAAGGTCACGGTTCCGGCGTCGACACGGAGCCCGGGCGGCAGGATGCCGAGGATCGAGCGGCAGGTCAACGACTTGCCGCTGCCCGACTCCCCCACGATGCCGAGGGCGCCGCCGCGCTCGACGGCGAGCGAGACGTCGTGCACCAGGGGGTCGCCGTCGCGGGTCACCACGCGCAGACCCGTCACGCTCAGGATGTCGTCACGCACCATGGGGCACCGCCTGGAGTTCGCGTCGCTTCTGCTTCGACACCGGCGGGGCGCCGGCATCCGTGGTCGCGTCTTTCAGGGCGTCGGCGAGGGCGTTGAGGGCCCAGACCGTGCCGATGATGACGAGCGCCGGCACCACCGGGCCGAACGGGCGCTGGTAGAGGTTGCCGAGGTCGGTGGCGAGGAGACCACCCCAGGTGGGCTCGGGAGGCACGATGCCGATGCCGAGGAAGGTCAGCGACGACACGATCACGAGGCTCGCGCCGGTCATGCTCGCCGTGGTCACGGCGATGGCCGGGAACACCTTCTTCCACACGTGCTTGCGCACCACCCAGGCCGTCGTGGCGCCGAACAGCTGCGCCGCCTCGACGTATTGCGAGTGCGACACCGTGAGCGCGGCGGCCCTCGTCACGCGGTAGAACGCCGGGGCGATCAGGATGCCGACGGCCACCATCGCCTGGGTCAGCCCGTTGCCGAGCAGGGCCGTCATGGCGATCGCGAAGACGAGGAAGGGCAGGGTGATGAAGCTGTCCATGATGCGGAGGGTGATCCACTCGAAGGTGCGGCCGAGGTAGACCGAGAGCAGTCCCGGCAACGCGCCGAGCACGAGGCCGACCACGACCGACTGCATGGCGGCCAGCACCGACACGGTGGAGCCGGCGAGCAGGCGGCTGAAGACGTCGCGGCCGAGGTCGTCGGTGCCGAGCCAGTGCTCGAGGGTCGGCCCCTGCAGAAGATCTTTCGAGTTCTGCGCGTAGGGGTCGAACGGCGCGACGAGGGGCCCGAAGATCGCGAGGAACGCGATGACGATCAGGATGCCGACGGCGATCTTGGCGCTCGGCAGGCGCAGGGCGGCACGCAGCACGTCGATCACCGCACCCGTCGGGAGGCCGGTCGCAGGCCGCCGAGCACGACGTTGACCACGATGTTGAAGAACAAGACGAGCACGATGGCCACGACGAGCGTGCCCTGCACGACCGGCACGTCGCCCCGCAGTGCCGAGTCGGCCGAGAGCATGCCGAAGCCCGGCATGCTGAAGATCGTCTCGGTCACCACCGCGCCGCCCAGCAGCGTCGGGATCTTCATGCCCAGGATGGCGACCGCCGGCCCGGCGCCGTTGCGCAAGGCGTGGCCGAAGAGCACGCGCCGGCGGCTCAGCCCGCGCACCACCGCACCGGTCACGTAGTTCTCCTGCAGCGTCGCGACCAGGCCGGTGCGCAGTTGCCGGGCGATCTCGGCCACCGTGTCGAGGCTGAGCGCGATGGCGGGCATGGTGATGAGGGAGAGCCAGCGCCAGAAGTCCTGCTGAGGGGGCACATAGCCCGCCGACGGGAGCAGGTGGAGCCACACGCTCAGCACCACGATGAGCCCGATCGACACCACGAACGGAGGCAGCGTCGACATGAACGAGGCGACCGCCGTGATGGCGCGGTCGACGAACCTGCCCTGGTTCACGGCGGCGACCAGGCCGAGCAGCGTGCCGAACACGATGCCGATGATGAGCGCGAACCCGGCGATCGAGGCGCTGATCGCGAGCCGCTGGCCGATCAGCTCGGCCACGCTCGTGTGGTTGAACCACGAGGTGCCGAGGTCGCCGGTGACGACCCCGCCGATCCAGTCGAGGTATTGCAGCACGATCGGCTTGTCGAGCCCGTACTGGGCGTTCAGCTGCGCGATCATCTCGGGCGTCGCCGAGTCGCCGGCCAGGGTGGCGGCGGGGTTCAGGCCGCTCGCCGCCCCGAGCAGGAAGGTGATGAAGGTGGAGAAGAGGAACACGGGCACGACGATCAACACGGTGCGCACGAGCCACAGCAGCACGCCGCGAACGTGGTGCCACGCATCCGCTCTCGCCCTGACCGGGGTCGCCGGTCTGGTCGATGCGGCCGCGTCGGCCGAGATGGCCGGGTCGGCGGGCGTCACCACCGGCGGCTGCCGTCGTGCGATCGTGTCGGTCGTCATGCGCCGTGCTCCTCTCGGGGTTGCGGATGCCGGGGCATCCGCGTCCTACTGCGTTACAGTGACGTCTTCCCAGCGGAACTGCGACGGCAGGAGGTTCAATTCGCTCACCTTGGGGCTCGACGCGATGATCCACGGCGAGCTGTAGATGTAGTTGGTGGGCGACTGCTCGACACCGGCCTTCACCGCGTCCTGCAACGCGGCCTGGTAACCCGGGTCGTCGAGCGGCGTCTCGCGCACCTTCTGCAGCGCCGCGAGGAACGCGTCGGAGGCGTTGGGGCCCGACAGGTTCATGATGCCCTGGGGGCCGTAGACGGCGAGCAGGTTCTGTACCGGCGTCTCACGCCCGATTGTGCCGTCGATGGCGAGCTGCGGGTTCTTGGCGATGTAGACCTCGCTCTGCCACGTCGACGATCCCGGCGGCACGAGCGAGATGGTGGAGTTCACGCCGATCTTGGCGAGCTGCGACTGCGCGATCTCGGCGCCCTGCTCGCTGAATGACGCGGCCGTGATCTCGATGGTCAGGTCGCCCTCGCCGTAGCCGGCGTCTTTCAGCAGCTGCTTGGCCTTGTCGGGGTCGTAGCTCCAGAGCTCGTCGACCTCGGGGTTGTAGGCCGGATTGCCCTCGGGGAACGGCTGACTCGTCGGAGCGCCCTGCCCTTGCGTGATGACGTCGACGAACTCCTGGCGGTCGAACGCGTAGCGGAACGCCTCGACCACCTTCGGGTCGTCGAACGGCGCCTTGTTGGCGTTGATCGACACGTCGCTCACGGCGAGCGACGGGGCGACCGTGACGGTGAGACCGGATGCCTTCGCCTCGTCGATCTTCGCGGCCGGCAGTGTCGCCACGTCGAACGAGCCCGACTGGATGCCGGCCACGAGCGTCGCCGGGTCGGGTGCGACCGAGAGCTCGAAGGTGTCGATGTGGATGTTGTCGGCATCCCAGTAATCGGGGTTCTTCTCGAAGGTCGCGTGCGACTCCGGCACGAACTCGGTGATCTTGAAGGGGCCTGCGCCGACCGGCCAGGTGCTGAGCTTGGCCACGTCGTCGGTGGCCGCCTTCTCGCTCGAGATCGCTCCCGTGCGACCGGCGACGAGGGCCGGGATCTGGTAGTCGACGCCGGTGAGGTGCAGGGTGACATCCACGTCGCTGTCGGCCGAGACGGTGTCGACGGTGGCGAGCTGGTCTTTGAGGAACGAGTCCTCCTGGGTCTTGCCGCGCTCGAAGAAGGCCTTGACGGCTTCGGCGTCGAGCGGGGTGCCGTCGGTGAACACGAGGTCGGGGCGCAGCGTGAAGGTCACGTTCTTGCCGTCGTCGCTGTACTTCCAGCTCTCGGCGAGCGACGGGAGCACGTTGCCGTCCTTGTCGATCTGCGTGAGCGAGGCATACGCCAGGCTCACGGTGTTGATGTCGTTGCCGGTGCGACTGGTCACCGGGTCCCACGAGGTCGGCAGGCTGAAGGCCCAGCGCAACGTGGTGGGCTGCGCGTCGTCGCCGCCGCTCGACGCGCCGCTGCTGGCGGCGCAGCCGGAGACGAGGAGGGTCGCTGCGGTGATGATCGCGGCTGTTCTCACCGCCCGGGCGGCGAAGCGGGATGCTGTGGTGCTCACGTGTGGTTCTCCGTTGTTCGGAATCGGACAGATGGTGCTGGGAAGTCGTGGGGGGCTGCGGCCACCGGATGCCGCGGCTCAGGCGTTGGCGGCGACCTGCTGCTCGAGGGCGTGCTCGCTCGTGAGCGCTTCGCGCTCGGCCCGCTCGGCGGCGTCGCGGGCGACGGTGTGCCGGTTGGGCACGAACGGCAGCCCGAGGTTCTCGCGCAGCGTGGTGCCTTCGTAGTCGCGGCGCAGCACGCCGCGCTCGCGCAGGATGGGCAGCACCTCGTCGACGAGGCGGCGGAACTGGTCGGGGTGGCCGACGTGGATGTTGTAGCCGTCGACCGCGCGCTCGTCGAACCAGCGCTGGAGCTCATCGGCGACCGTCTCGGGCGAGCCGACGAAGGGGGTGCGCTTGGGGCTCGAGATCGTCTCGACGACCTGGCGCAGGGTCAGGCCGCCTGCCTCGGCGAACTCCACGATCTTCTTCGCCTGGGTGTGGAAGCTGCGCTCGGAGTACTGCAGCACGTCGGCCGGGAACGGGGCGTCGAGGTCGTATTGCCGAAAGTCGTGCCAGCCGAACGAGCGGCCGAACTCGGCGAGCGACTGCTCGAAACCGCCGTCGGCCCGCTGGGTGGCGAGTTCGATCTCGCGCGCCTCGTCGTCGGTGTCGCCGACGAACACGGAGATGCCGGGTAGCACCAGCACGTGGTCGGGGTTGCGGCCCTTCGCCGCCGCCCGGCCCTTGATGTCGGCGTAGAAGGCCTGGCCGGCCTCGATCGAAGGCGCGTGCGTGAAGATGCCGTCGCCGATCTCGGCGCCGAGGTCGCGCCCCTGCTCGGAGTCGCCCGCCTGGAAGATGACCGGCTGGCCCTGCGGCGACCGCGAGATGTTGAGCGGGCCGACGACCCGGAAGTACTCGCCCTCGTGGTTCAGCGCGTGCAGTTTCGACGGGTCGAGGAACACCCCGGTCGCGCGGTCGCGGGGGAAGGCGTCGTCTTCGTAGGAGTCCCACAGCCCCTGCGCGGTGCGCACGTGCTCGAGCGCGCGGCCGTAACGGGTGTCGTAGTCGTAGTGCTCGTCGAGGCTGAAGTTGCCCGCGGTGCCCGCGTCGCCGCTCGTGACGACGTTCCAACCCGCGCGGCCGCCCGAGATCAGGTCGAGTGACGCGAAGCGGCGGGCGGTGTTGAACGGGTCGTTGTAGCTCGTGGTGAGCGTGGCCACCAGGCCGATGTTCCGGGTCGACACCGCGAGGGCCGAGAGCAGGGTGAGCGGCTCGAGGCGGTTGAGGTAGTGGGGCGGCGAGTCGGGGGTGATGAACTGGCTGTCGACGATGAACACCAGGTCGAACTTCGCGGCCTCGGCGATGCGTGCCTGCTCGATGTACCAGTGGATGTCGATCGACGCGTCACCCGGGATCTCGGGGTCGAGCCAGGTGTTGAAATGCCCCGGGCCGCCGGTTCCGGTGAGCACGGCACCGAGTTTGATCTGGCGCGCGCCGCCCTCGATGCCGTCACGCTGCGTGTTCTCGAGCCGTTCGGTCATGAAAGTCGTCCCTCCGTCGGTGCGGTTGCCCCGCTGGAGTCGATTGTTGCCTCTTGACGAACAAAGGCCCGGTTTCTTTCACTTTGTTTCTGTCATAAAACGTTATGTCACAGAAACCCTGACGCGGGCGGCGAGGTCAGTCGAAGAACTCGCGCCGGGGTGCGGCGGCGGCCTCGGCCACGGCCCGCGCCAGGTCGGAGACGAGCGCGGCGTCATCCGGCAGCTGTGTCACAGAGATGCGGAGGAGTGCACGCGGCTGGGCGGTGACGAACGACTTCGCGCCCACACCCACGTAGATGCCCCGGCGGGCCAGCGCGAGGGCGGCGTCGGTCTCGTCGGCGACGTCGACCCAGACCACGAGGCTGCCGGGCCCGGAGTGCGCGGAGACCCCCTCGGCCTCGAGCGCGGCGAGCAGGGCGGCCCGGCGCGACGAATAGGCTGCCCGGGCGACGTCGACCGATTCGGCGGCCGCGGCCGAGTCGACGAGGTAGGCGAGGGTGTTCTGCAGGATGCGGCTGTTCGAGCCGACGCCGAAGCTGCGCACACGGATGCTGCGATCGACGAGCTCTTTCGCCCCGGCGATGACCGAAGTGCGCACGTCGATGCCGTAGGCCTTGCAGTAACTGCGGATTCGTATGACGCGATCGGGCACGAACGCCCCGAGCGACGGCGGCTCGGTGGCGGCGAGCGGGCCGATGGAGTCGTCTTCGACGACCCAGAACGGGGCCGGGCAGGCGGCGGGGTGTGGTGCGGGTGCAGGCCCGGGGGTCGTCTCGCGCGACTCGGTGGGCTCGGTGGGGGGCGTCGCGGGGGCGTGCTCTGATGCGGCGGCGACGACCGCGGCGAGTTCGCGGGCACGGTCGGGCGTGAGGGCGTGGCGCACGGCGAACGGGGCGCCGGGCTGCAGCACGAAGGCGACCGCGCCGGCGGCGATGGCGGCGCGGAGGGAGTCGGGAACGGGGCCGTCGTCGTCGACCGCGACGCCGACGGGGGTGAGCTCGAGGTCGCGCAGGGTGTCGAGAAACCCCGGACTGAGCGGCTCGTCGACCGCCACCCGGGAGCCGGGCGGTGCGGCGGCCGCGGTGGCGAGGAGCAGCGCTTCGGTGCCGCCGCCCGCGGTGGTCCAGGCTTCGGCCGCGAACGGCCAGGTCGGTTCGACGGCGGCCTGCAGCCGGTCGGTCATGTGTTCGCGGCCGAACACGTTGAGCTCTTTGTCGTCGAGGGTCGACAGCAGCGCGTCTCCGAGGGCGGGCTGCAGCGAGATGTCGGGAGCGCTCTGCGCCAGGTCGACCGCGGCCCAGCCGGCGAAGGGCTGCGTGCGTCCGCCCGGCTCGCGCGGCGCGGTGACGGTGGTGCCCCCGCGGCGGTGGGTCTCGATCAAGCCCAGTTCGCGCAGGGAGTTCCAGGCGGCGAGCACCGAGCCGATGCTCGTGCCGGCGGCCTGGGCGAAATCGCGCACCGTCGGCAGACGTGTGCCCGACTCGAGGGCGCCCGACCGGATGAGGCCCGCCACGAGCTCGCTGATGCCAGCGGGCGAGCGGTCGCCCAGACGGGCGGCCAGCCAGTCGGCGGCCACGACGGCGCGGTCGGCGCGGTCGGCGCGGTCGGCGCGGCCGGCATTGTCACTGCGGCCGGCATTGTCGCTGCGGCCGGGGCGGTCGGTCTTGGAGAGCACGATGACGGAGCCTTTCCCGCTCTCGCCGGCACTGCGGCGATCAATCTCGCCTCATGGTATCCAATGTTCGGTGCGAGGCCGGTGACAATCGGCCCTGGTGACGGTCGCCGTCGCGCTCAGGCGGCGCCCGCGAGCACCTCGGTCGCCGGCACGACAACGCGGGTGCGTCCGGGCGTGCGCAACCGCTCGAGGAACAGCACGATGGTCGCGGCCACCGAACGATGGGTCACGTCGTTGAGGATGTCGTGGCGGCCTGCCTCGATCACGTAGCTCTCGGCATCCGGAATCGCCCGGTAGAGCGCGAGCGCCGTCTCCACGTCGCTCAGGGCGTCGGCGCCGCCGTGCACGGTGAGCACGGGCACCAGGATGCCGCCGGCCACCCGGGCATCGACGCCCTCGACCACCGCGTCGCGCCGGGCGAGCGCGCCGTGCTCGACGGCGCCGTCGCGGGCGAGCGCGCCGCGGTGCACGGGGCAGGCGCTGCGCACCTCGAGCTCGGCCTCCCAGTCGAGCGACCGGGCGGAGTCGGCGGCAGGCAGGCCGGCGAGCACGGCCACGTCGGCGAAGACGCGACCCTGGGCCAGCAGCACCGCGGCGACCGCCGCGCCGGTGTCGGAGCCGATCAGAACGCTCGGCACGTCTCCCCGGTCGGCGAGCAGACGAGCGGCGTCGCGAGCGGTCGCGTCGACGTCGCGGCTCGAGTCGGGCACCACCGTCACGCGGTAGCCGTCGTAGGCCAGGCGGTTCGAGAACCGCTCGTAGACGGCGGCGCTCTCGCCCCGCCCCGCGAGCACCACGATCGAGCCGCGCAGGGCGGCGGTGGGGTTCACCCACGGGTCGGTGGACTGCGGGTTCGAATTCACGTCGGCACTCACGTCGGCTCCTCGTGCTGGGCGGCGCTCGGCGCGCGCGTTTGTTTCGGACATTATGACCACATCGGCAGTTATGTTCTGAAACATAACGTAAGACGATTGCCCCGCGTGACCCGGCCACCACAGACTCGATGCGTGACCACAGACGACTCCCCCACCGACGCCGCCGCCGATTCCCGCGACTCCGCCGATTCCGGCGACTCCCGCGGCGCCCGCGACTTCGCCGCCTCCGGCGAAGGCCGCTTCTCGACGCGCCAGATCCGCAGCGGGTTCACCACCGCCGCCGCGCAGAACCCGGCGGTCGTGCCGATCTACCAGACGGCGGCCTACGAGTTCGAGAGCTTCTCGGCGGCGCGCGACATCTTCTCGCTGCGCAAGAAGGGCAACCTCTACAGCCGCACCGGCAACCCCACCCAGACCGTGCTCGAAGAGCGCATCGCCGCGCTCGACGGCGGCGTCGCCGCGCTGGCCACGGGATCGGGGCAGTCGGCCGTGTTGATCGCCCTGCTCACCCTCGCCAAGACCGGCGATCACATCGTCGCCGCCCGCCAGCTCTACGGCGGCACGCTCGACCTTCTCACCGACACGTTCGCCGACTTCGGCATCGACGTCACGCTCGTCGACCAGCACGACCTCGCCGCCTGGCGCGACGCCGCCCGCCCGAACACCCGCGCCTTCTTCGCCGAGACCATCGGCAACCCCACCGCGTCGGTGCTCGCGGTTCAGGATGTCGCCGACATCGCCCACCGCGCGGGCGTGCCGCTCATCGTCGACAACACCATCGCCACCCCCTACCTGCAGCGCCCGAAGGAGTTCGGTGCCGACATCGTGGTCTACTCGGCCACCAAATTCCTCGGCGGCCACGGCAGCTCGCTCGCCGGCGTGATCGTCGACCTCGGCACCTTCGACTTCGGCGCCGAGCCCGCCCGCTGGCCGCAGTTCACCGAGCCCTTCGGCCGTGTCGGCGACGTCGTGCTCTGGAAGCGGTTCGGGCGCGAGGGCAGCGCGTTCCTCGTTTACGCCAAGGTCAAGCTCGTGCACGACCTCGGGCCGTCGCTCTCGCCGTTCAACAGCTTCCAGATCATCCAAGGCATCGAGACGCTCGACCTGCGCGTCGCCAAGCAGACCGCGTCAGCCTTAGCCGTGGCGGCATTCCTCGAGTCGCACCCGGCGGTCGCGCTGGTGCGGCATCCGGGGCTCCCCGACGATCCGGGCTACGCGAGCGCTCAGCGCTACCTGCCGCGCGGCGCCGGATCGGTGTTCTCGTTCGACCTCGTCGTCGACGACGCGCACGCCGATGCCGCGGGCGTCGAGCGGCTGATCGAGGGGTTCGTCGACAGCCTGCGCCTGTTCAAGCTGGTCGCCAACATCGGCGATGCGCGCAGTCTCGTCATCCACCCCGCCACCACCACCCACAGTCACCTCGGCGACAGCGAGCTCGCCCTCGCGGGGTTCTCGCGTGCCACTGTGCGGCTCTCGATCGGGCTCGAAGACGTCGAAGACCTCATCGCCGACCTCGACCGGTCGCTCGCCCTCGTCGCCGGCCCGTCGGTCGCTCTCAGCCGAGCCAACTAGGAGAATCATGCACTTCGGATACTGGACCCCCGTCTACGGCGGCTTCCTGCGCAACATCGGCGACGAGGGGATGCCGGCCACCTGGGACTACATCAAGCGCGTGTCGACCCTCGCCGACCGTCTCGGCTACCACACCACCCTCGTGCCGGAGCTCTACCTCAACGACCGCAAGGGCATCGACGCCCCCAGCCTCGAGGCGTGGTCGCTGTCGACCGCCATTCTCGCGGTCACCGAGCGGCTGCGGGTGATGACGGCGGTGCGCCCCGGATTCCACCTGCCGACGGTGATCGCGAAGACGTCCGCCACCATCAGCGACATCGGCGGTGCGGGCGCGGGCGACCCCGGCTCGCGGTTCGCACTCAACCTCGTGGCGGCCTGGTGGGCCGAAGAGGCCAAGCAGTACGGCGGCACGTTCGCCTCGCACGACGACCGCTACGTGCAGGCGCGCGAGTTCGTCGACGTGCTCAAGGGACTCTGGAGCGAGACCCCGTTCGACTACTCGGGCTCCTACTACGACGTCGACGGCGCCATCCTGTCGCCGAAGCCCGCGACCGCACCCGTCATCTTCGCCGGCGGCGAGAGCGAGTCGGGCCGCGAGGCGATCGCCGGGTTCGCCGACGCCTACGTGCTGCACGGCGGCACCGTCGACGAGGCCCGCGAGAAGGTCACCGACCTCAACGAGCGGCGCCTGCGGGTCACCGGGGCACCGTTCCGCGAGTTCGGCATGGCGGCCTACGTCATCGTGCGCGACACCGAGGCCGAGGCCCAGCGCGAACTTGAGCGCATCACGACGGTCGACGCGGCGTCGCCCGGCTACGCGTCGTTCGAGGAGTTCCGCGCGAACTCGCGCCTGGACGTCGAGCTGTCGAAGCGCGAGTACTCGGTCGGCACCCGTGGCCTCCGCCCCAACCTGGTGGGAACGCCCGAGCAGGTGGCCGAACGCATCCGGAACTACCAGGATGCCGGCATCACCCTGCTGCTGATCCAGTCCTCCCCCCTCGATGAGGAGCTGGAGCGCATCGCGAGCGACGTGTTCCCGCTGGTGGAGCGGGAGAGGGCGTTGCTCTAGCTGAGGTGGGCGCTGTGCTGGTTGCCGGCGCGGCCGTGCTGCGCGCGGCTGCGCCGGGGCGCGCCGCCGCCTCTGCGGCGCGCCGCGACACCTGAGCGCGCGGTCGCTGGCGCGGCCACGCGCTCAGCCCGGGTAGTCGAGTGCGGCCCGCTGCGTGCACCCCCGTGCCCTCGTCTTGCCTCGAACCGCCCCCACCCTCCCGAGAAGTCACTCCTCGGTGCAAAACCCGCCCGTACGCACCGAAAAGTGACTCCTCGGCGCGGGGGCTCGTTGAGCACGACGCGACGCCTCCCCCACCCACTATCGCGAGACGTCAAGAATCGGTGCACGAGCGGGGCGGATGCAACGGGAAGTGACTTCTCGGCGAGGGTGGGGGCGCTGGCCGGAGCCGCCCCGCGCCACGCGACACCTGAGCGCCCACCCCCGACTCGCGTTGGCTCACGAACCGCCACCTACTATCGCGAGAGGTCAAGAACTATCGCGAGAGGTCAAGAATCGGTGCAATAGCAGCGCGGATGCAGCTTGAAATGACTTCTCGGCGCGGAGTGCTGGCGTCGCCGGTCCCTGCACCACCACCCCGCCCTCGCGAGACGTCAAGATTCGCTGCAGAAGGGGGGCGGATGGAGTGAGAAGTGACTTCTCGCGCGGCATGGGGTCGCCACACGAGGGCGGTCAGCGGGCCACGGGCGCGGGGGCGGAGGCGGGGGCGGAGACCGGCGCGGCGTGGGCGTGGCGGTTGAGGGGCACGGGGAGCTCGAGGTTGGCGCGGAGGGTGTCGCCCTCGTAGGTGGTGCGGAAGAGGCCGCGGGCGACCAGCAGCGGCAGCACCTCGGCGCGGAAGCGGGCGAAGTCCTCCGGATGCTGCACGAAGAGGTTGAAGCCATCGGCAGCACCCGCGGCATACCACCGCTCGATCTCGGCGGCGATCGTGGCGGGAGCGCCCACGAACGTGGCCCAGTGATCGGACTGCAACGTGCGGAGCGTCTGCCGCAGCGTGAGTCCCTCGTCGAGTGCGCGCTGCTTGATGGCCGCGGCCCCGCCCAGGGCGCCGCCCTCGCGCGAGGCGTCGACGTCGGGGAACGGCGCGTCGAGGTCGTAACCGGTGAAGTCCCGCCCGCCGAACGCGCGGCCCAACTGGAACAGCAGCGGCGGCAGCGCCACCGACTCCTTGCGCGCCTCGTAGATCCGCCGAGCATCCGCGTCGGTGTCGCCGACAACGATCGTCAGCCCCGGCACGATGAGCACGTCGCCCGGGTCGCGATCATAGGCCGCGAGCCGCGACCGGATGTCTTCGGTGAACGCGACCCCCCACTCCAGGTCGGGCGCGAAGTTGAACACGATCTCGCCGACGCGGGCACTCAGGTCGCGGCCCTCCGGCGACGTGCCGGCCTGCACGAGCACCGGATGCCCCTGCCGCGACCCGATCAGGTTGAGCGGCCCGGTCACCCGGAAGAACTCGCCCACGTGATCGATGCGGTGCTGCTTGGCCGGGTCGAGGAATCGCTCCGCGGTCTTGTCGGTGCTGAAGGCATCCGGTTCGTAGCTGTCCCAGAGCGCCGTGACTGTTTCGACGCTCTCGAGCGCACGGCGGTAGCGGGTGGGGTAGTCCTCGTGGGCGTCGCGCCCGAAGTTGCCCGCCGTGCCCGGGTCTTGGCTGGTCACGATGTTCCAGCCCGCGCGCCCCCGGCTGATCAGGTCGAGCGACCCCAGCCGCCGCGCGATGTCGAACGGCTCGCTGTAGGTGGTGCTGACGGTGGCGATCAGGCCGATCTGCGAGGTGCGCGCGGCCACGGCGGCGAGCAGCGTCGACGGCTCGAGCCGGTTGAGGTGGTGGTTCGGAAAACTCGGCTCCACATATTGACTGTCGACGATGAACACGAAATCGAAGCCCGACTCCTCGGCCTCGCGCGCCTGCCGCACATACCAGTCGATGTCGATGCTGGCGTCGGTCGGCACGTCGGGGTGGCGCCACAGTTCCGGCGTGCTGCCGTCGCCGACCCCCACGAGCACTGCTCCGAGCTTGAGCTTGCGCCGCGCCATCCTGTCGTCCCTTCGTCGTCGGCCGTTTCGTCGCGGGCCGGTTCGCCCCCACGCTAACGAGCCGACGGATGCCGCAACCGCCCGTGACGCACTGTGACAACGGCCCCGATGCCCCCGACGGCGTCGCTTCGCACGCCGGTTAACCGCAAATACCGCCGACTTCGCCGTCGCCCCCGCGCGAGCCGCGGCCGGCGACGCAGAATGAGAGCATGACCCGATCGGCCCGCTCCACGGGGGCGCTACTGGTCGCGGTTCTGACGGGGGCGGCGATGCTGACCGGTTGCGCGTCGGAACTCGCGGCCGGCGGCACCTTTCTGGGCTCGCCGCGCCCGACGCCGAGCAGCACCGGCCCGGCGGACCCCGAAACAACGACAACGACGCCGACACCGAGCAGCACCGACAGGCCGACCGACGAAGCCGACCCGTTCGGCGTCGAGGGCTACCTGCTCGTCGACGACGACTCCGTGCGGCACGTCACCGCCAACGCCGGGCTGGCCACCATGATCGGGGTCTTCGGCGCCACGATCACGGGCGACGGGAAGGCCCTTATCCCCCCGACCGACAGCGCCGCCGCGGTCGTCGCCGAAGCCCATGCGCACGGGCTCGACGCCGAGTTGCTGATCGCCAACTTCGACAGCGCCCTCAAAGACTTCTCACCCGGGATCGGCCGCGCGCTGCTCGCCGACCCCGCCAACCGCACGGCGGTGATCGGCCAGCTCATCGATACCGTCGTCGCGGGCGACTACGACAGCGTGCAGCTCGACATCGAATACCTCGCCGTCGACGACGCTCCGGGGCTGACCGCCTTCGCCCGCGAGCTCGACGCCGCGCTCGACCTCGTGCCGGGCCGCGGCCCGGGCACGGCCGCGGGCGAGATCCCCATCTCGATCGCCGTGATGTCGAAGGGCACCCCCGCCGATTACGTCGCCGCCGGCTACGACTTCGCCGGCCTGCTGCCGAGCGTCGACCGGGTCGTGCTGATGGGCTACGACCAGCACGGCCCGTCGTGGAGCCCACCCGGGCCCGTCGGCGGCCTGCCCTGGGTGAACGCCTCGCTCGACGCGCTGCTCGCCTCCGGCGTTCCTCCCGCATCGATCGACCTCGGCATCGGCGCCTACGGCTACTCCTGGCCGGGCGACGGCTCCCCCGGCACGACGTTGCGCATCACGGATGCCCGCGCCATCGCCCACGACCGGGCGACCTACGATGCGGTGCAGGGCGAGTGGACGGCCACGCTCGACGACGCCACCGTGCTCTGGTGGAGCGACGAGCGATCCCGCGACCTGCGGATGCAGCTGGCCCGCGCCCGGGGCCTGCACGGCGTCGCGATCTGGGCGCTCGCCTCGGCCGAGTGACCCGTTCCCGCGTACAGTGGAAGGCGGAGGCGATCATGTCCGACGATCCCCGCGACGACCCCACCCGCGTGACCAACCAGCCCTCGCTCACCACCTCGAAGGGCACGAGCTGGCTCGTTCTCGGCGCCATCATGGGCGCGATCGCCGTCGTGCTGCTCTGGAGCCTGCAGCAGGTCAACTCCACGGGAGTCGCGATCGTCGGCATCGTGGCGATCGCGCTGCTCTACGTCGCCATGGTCGAGGTGCGACTGCTGGTGCGGCCCGCGAGGTTGCGGCTGCTGCTCATGGCCGTCTGCTTCGGCGCCATCGCCGCCGTGGGGCTCGTCTGCGTGCTCATCATCTCCACCTCGGCCGCGGCGCCCGTCACCTGACCCGCGCACCTCGGCCGCAGCGCCCGTCACCTGACCCGCGCACCTCTCCCGCGTCGGCCGATTGTGTAGCTTGGGGGAATGCTCCCCTACCTGGCCGTCGTGCTGGCCGCCGTGTGCTTCGGCACCACCGGCACGGCCCAGGCGTTCGGCCCGGTCGACGCGTCGGCCGGATCGATCGGAGCCGCACGCATCCTCATCGGCGGCGGCCTGCTCGGTGTGGTCGGCCTGCTCGCCTGGTGGCGGGGTCGTGGCGGTCAGGCCCCCGCCGCACGCCCGTCGCCGAGCGCGCGCCGCCTCCCCGCCGGAGTGCTGGTCGCCATCGGAGCGCTCGGCGTTCTCGCCTACCAGCCCGCGTTCTTCGCCGGCACGAGCGAGAACGGTGTCGCCGTCGGCACGGTGGTGGCGCTCGGCTCGGCCCCCATCCTCACCGGCCTTCTCGACTGGCTGCTCAGCCGCCGGTTCCCCGGAGTGCTGTGGCTCGTCGCCACCCTCATCGCCACCGTCGGCGTCGTGCTCATCAGCGGCCTGCTCGGCCAGGGGCCGGTCGGCTCGGTCGGCACCAGCGCCACGGATGCCGCCAGCGCCCTGGATGCCGCGGGCGCAACGGATGCCGCCATCAGCGTTCCCGGCCTTCTCGCCTCGGTCGCGGCCGGCGCCTCCTATGCCGTCTACACCCTGGCCGGCAAGGCCCTGCTCGAGCGCGGGTGGGCCCCCACCGCCACCATGGGAGCGGTGTTCGGCGTCGCCGCCGTGCTGAGCCTGCCGCTGCTGCTCACCACCGACACCGCCTGGCTCGCCACCGGCCCGGGGCTCGCCATGGCGCTCTGGCTGGGGGTGGTCACCACCGTGGTCGCCTACCTGCTGTTCGGCTGGGGCCTCAAGCGCCTGCCGGCCTCGACCGTGTCGACCCTGACGCTCGCCGAACCGCTCACCGCGACCCTGCTCGGCACCCTCGTGCTCGGCGAGACCCTGCAGCAGATGGCCGTCATCGGCCTCGTCGTGCTGGCCGCGGGGCTCGTGGTGCTCACGATCCCGCGCCGACCGCGGCATCCGGAACTGCCGCGATCCGCTTCGGCCGCTGCTCCTTCGTGACGATGAGGTGGGCGACGAGCGCCGTCCAGCCTGTCTGATGCGACGCGCCGAGGCCCTGCCCGGTGTCGCCGTGGTAGTACTCGTAGAAGGTGATGTTGTCGCGCCACCGAGCATCCACCGAGAGCAGGGGGTAGCGGGCATCCGCCGGCCGCGGGCGGTCGCCGTCGCTGACGAACAGCCCCACGAGCCGCTCGGCCAGGTCGTCGGCGACCTCGCCCAGGGTGAGCAGCCGGCCCGACCGCGCCGGGTATTCCACGCGATGGGTCTCGCCGAGGCTCTCGTCGTAGCCGCGCAGCGACTCGATGATGAGCACGTTGAGCGGAAACCACACCGGCCCCCGCCAGTTCGAATTGCCCCCGAACAGACCCGACGTCGACTCGCCCGGCTCGTAGTCGACGACCGCCTCGGCGCCCCCGACGTCGACCCGGAACGGATGCTCGCGGTGCCAGGCCGAGATGCTGCGGATGCCGTGCGGTGACAGCATGCCGTCTTCGTCGACCACCCCGCCGAGCACCCGTTTGAGCCGCTCGGGCTCGACGAGCGCCATCAGGCTCGTGAAGCCGGCGGCGCCCGACTCGCGCACGTGCACGAGCGAGCGGTAACCGGGGTTGCGGGTGAGGAACACCTGACCGCGGTGCAGGAACTCCTCGAGCCGGCCCATCTTAGTGCGGTCGAACACGAGCGAGGCCGTGACGGGCACGAGGCCCACGAGCGAGCGCACCTTCATCGGCACCTCGCGGCCGTCGGCCAGGTGCAAAAGGTCGTAATAGAACGAGTCGGCGTCGTCCCACAGCCCGGCGTCGTTCGCCGACGACGCGATCACGAGGAAGTGCTCGAAGAACTTCGTGGCCACGTCTTCGTAGGCGCGGTCGTGGGCGGTGAGCAGCAGCGCCATGTCGAGCAGATGCAGCGCGTAGGTCGCCATCCAGGCGGTCGAGTCGGCCTGTTCGAGCACCCCGAGCTCGGGCGGCAGCGTCGAGCGGTCGAGCGGCGCGATGTTGTCGAGGCCCATGAAGCCGCCCTCGAACAGGTTGTTGTCGCCGTGGTCTTTGTTGTTCGTCCACCACGTGAAATTCATCAGCAGCTTGTGGAAGATGCGGCCGAGAAAATGGAAGTCGCGACCGCCGTCGATCTCGAACACCCGCAGCGCCGCCCACGCCTCGATCGGCGGGTTCACGTCGGCGAAGTCCCACTCGTAGGCGGGCAGCTGCCCGTTCGGGTGCATGTACCACTCGCGCAGGATGAGGATCAGCTGCGCCTTGGCGTATTCCGGGTCGATGTGGGCCATCGTCACGCAGTGGAACGCGAGGTCCCACGCGGCGAACCAGGGATACTCCCACGGGTCGGGCATGAGGATGACGTCGCGGCTCGACAGGTGCCGCCAGTCGCCGTTGCGCACGTATTCGCGCCCGGGCGGCGGCGGGGGCGACGTCGGGTCGCCGGCCAGCCAGCGGCGCACGTCGAAGTGGAAGAACTGCTTCGACCACAGCAGCCCCGCGAACGCCTGCCGGGCGATCGCCGCCTCCTGCGAGGTGGTCGTCGCGGGCAGCACCGAGGCGTAGAACTCGTCGGCCTCGGCGGCCCTCAAGTGCATCACGGCGTCGAAGTCACCGAACGGGTCGACGCCGCCCGACGGCTCGGCGGATGCCGCGGCGCCGCCCGACGGGTCGACGGATGCCGCGGCATCCGCCCGCTCCGTCAACCGCAGTCTGATCACGCGCGACCCGCCCGCCGGCACCGTCAGCACCTGGTGGAACGCCGCCTTCGTGCCGTCGAGCGCTGGATTCACCGTCGCCGCACCGGCGACCACGTCATCGTTGATGCCGTCTTTCGGGTAGGGGGTCGAGGCCGGCTCACCGAACAGCCGCTCGCGGTTGGTCTCGTTCTCGCAGAAGAGCGCCTCGGCCGACGCGCCCTCGCCCGGGTCGATGCGCAGCACGAGGTCGGCGGCGCCGGGCCTGCTCGCGACCATCGTGCGGCCGTCTCGGCCTCCGGATGCCGCGATCCGCGGTCTCTCGGGAGGCTCGGTGTCCCACGACCACACGTTCCGCATCCAGAGCGACGGCAGCACGTGGATGGTGGCCTCGTCGGGGCCGGCGTTCTCGACCGTGACCGACATCAGCAGGTCGCGCGGCCCGGCCTTGGCGTAGTCGACCGTCACCACCCAGTAGCGGCCGTCGTCGAAGACGCCCGTGTCGACGAGCTCGTACTCGGCCTCGGTCTTCGAGCGGGCGGCGTTCACCGACACCAGCTCGTCGTAGGGGAACTCGGCCTGCGGGTAGTGGTAGCGCCAGCGCTGCCAGGAGTGGGTGGGGGTGGCGTCGAGATACCACCAGTACTCCTTGACGTCTTCGCCGTGGTTGCCCTCGGGGCCGGAGAGGCCGAACATGCGTTCTTTCAGAATCGGGTCGACGCCGTTCCAGAGGGCGAGGCCGAGGCACCAGTTCTGCTGGTCGTCGCAGAACGCGGCCATGCCGTCTTCGTTCCAGCGATAGGTGCGCGACCGCGCGTGGTCGTGCGGAAAGAACCGCCAGGCGTCGCCGTCGGCGCTGTAGTCTTCGCGAACCGTGCCCCACGCCCGCTCGGCAACGTAGGGGCCCCAGTCGCGCCAGCCCGGAGCGGCGTCGGGCACGCCGTCGGACGAGGTCTCGGCGAGGCGGCGGCGTTCTGCGCCCGGCTCGGCGGGGCTGTCGTCGGTCATGCTGCGATCCTAGGGGCGGCGCACGACACCCGGGTGCGCCCGGGCGGGAGCAGCCCGTGTCGTCAGCGTGCGGGCGTCAGGCCGAGCGCGTCTTCGAACGCGACCCAGGGCAGCATCGCGCACTTGATGCGGGTGATGTAGCGCGACACACCGCCGAGAGCGACCGCGTCGCCCAGCAGGTCTTCGTCGCCCTCGATCGCCCCCTTCGACTGCATGAGCTCGCGGAACGCGGCGATGCGTTCGGTCACCTCGTCGGCCGTGAGGTCGTGCACGATGTCGCTCAGCAGCGATGCCGAGGCGGTCGAGATGGAGCAGCCCTGGCCCTCCCAGCCGATCGACTCGACGCGACCGTCGGCGGCCCGGTAGACGTTGAGGGTCACCTCGTCGCCACAGGTGGGGTTGATCTGGTGCGACGACCCCGTCGCGCCGTCGCGCAGCCCGAAGCCGTGCTTCTCTTTGGCGTGGTCGAGGATGACGTGCTGGTACATGCTCTCCAGCTCGCGCGACGCCATCACGCCACCCCGAAGAACGCGCGGGAGTCGGCCACGGCCGCGACGGCCTGGTCGACCTCGTCGGGCGTGTTGTAGAGATAGGTGCTCACCCGGGTGGTGGCGGTCACCCCGAAGCGCCGGTGCACGGGTTGCGCGCAGTGGTGGCCCACCCGCACGGCGATGCCGCGATCGTCGAGGAACTGGCCGACGTCGTGCGAGTGGATGCCGTCGACCACGAAACTGGCGAGCCCCACGCGCTCCACCCCGGCGGCGGCATCCGGTGCCGGCCCCAGCACGCGCACACCGGGAATCGCCACGAGGCCCTGGTAGAGACGCTCGCCGAGCTGTGCCTCCCAGCCCGCGATGCGCGCCATGCCCACCTCGCCGAGATAGTCGATGGCCGAGGCGAGCGCGATCGCCTGCGACACGCGCTGGGTGCCGGCCTCGAACCGCATCGGGGCGGGCAGGAACTCGGACTCGGTGAGCCCGACGGTGGTGATCATCGAACCGCCGGTGAGGAAGGGCGGCAGGGCGTTCAGCAACTCCGACCGGCCGTAGAGCACGCCCACGCCGGTCGGCGCGAGCATCTTGTGGCCCGAGAACACCGCGAAGTCCACGTCGAGCGCGGCGAGGTCGAGGGACAGGTGCGGCGCGGACTGGCAGGCGTCGAGCACGACGAGGGCGCCCACCCCGTGCGCGAGCGCCACGAGCTCGGCGACCGGGTTCACCGCGCCGAGCACGTTCGACACGTGCGCGAAGGCCACCACCCGGGTGCGCTCGCCGATGATCTCGGCGGCGTCGTCGAGCCGGATGCGGCCGTCGTCGCCGACGCCGATCACTCTCAGGGTCGCCCCGGTGCGGAACGCGAGTTCTTGCCACGGCACCAGGTTGGCGTGGTGCTCGAGCTCGGTGACGACGATCTCGTCGCCCTCGCCGAGGCGGAAGCGGCGGGCGGCATCTCCCCCGCGCCCGAGCGACGCGTTCGACATGCCGTAGGCGATCAGGTTGAGGCCCTCGGTGGCGTTGGAAGTCCAGACGATCTCGTCGTCGGCCACCCCCACGAAGCGGGCGACAGTGGCCCGTGCGTCTTCGAACAGCTCGGTGGCCTCGCCGGCGAGGGTGTGGGCGCCGCGGTGCACGGCGGCGTTGTTGAGCTCGTAGTAGGAGCGCTCGACGTCGATGACGCGCTGGGGTTTCTGCGAGGTGGCGCCCGAGTCGAGGTAGACCAGCGGATGCCCGTTGACCTCGCGCCCGAGGATCGGGAAGTCGGCGCGGATGCGTTCGACGTCGTGCAGCTCCAGCGTCGCCGCGGTCGTCGTCTGGTCTACGTCAGTGGTCACAGGAGCCTCGGAGTTTCAGGTGCGGGTCGTTCGCGGGATGCATCCATTGCACCACTTCTCGGTGGGTGAATGCTCCACGGTGTCGTTTGGTGCAAGTGCCGAGCGGGTCCGGAAATTCCGCTCGGCGTCACAGCAGGCCCGCGCGGTCGGGCACTTGCAGGTGCAGTTCGCGCAGCCAACCGGCCGGGTCGGGCCAGGCGCGGCCGGTCGGAAGTGCGCCCAGCGCCCGCTGCACCGCCGCCGTTCTCGGCTCGACCGGGATGACGCGGCTCGGCGCCACCGCTGCGAGCACGCCGAGCCACCACTGGCTCTCGGCGGGCTCGAGGTGCTCGGGGTCGAGCACGAGGTAGTAGTCGGGCAGAACGGCCTCCCCGGCCGCGAACGCCGTGAGCGCCGACTCGATCTCGATCCGCAGCACGCCGCGGGTCGACGGGTCGGCGAAGAACGCGATCCAGGCCGCGGCCACGTTCTGGAGTGGATCGAGATCGTGCACGAGAAAGGGTCGGGAGGCCGATCCGAGCAGTTCGCGAACGCTCGGGGCGCCATCGGTGTCGTCGCCGGTCAGGCGCACGGCCTGCACGTTGGGCAGCCGGCCGAGGGCGCGCACGATGTCGTCGGTGACGGCGCCGACGAGCACCACGACCGTGCTTCCCGGTGAACGCATGCCTCCAGCCTAGGCAGGGTCGGCGCGGGCTGCGGCCTCCCGGGCCCGGATCAAGTCGGCCGCCGTCACGCCGTGCGACCGTTGGGGCAACTGGTCGGCCGAGAGCCCGTCGACCAGCTCCGCGGGGTTGAGGTTGAGGGCTGCGGCGATGCGCACGATGGTGTGCAGGGTGGGGTTGGCCTGGCCGCGTTCGATCTTGCCGAGGTTCGTGAAGTGCAGATCGGCGAGTTCGGCGAGATCCATCTGGTTGAGCGCCAGCCGTTGCCGCTCGTCGCGGATGCGGGCGCCCAGCATCCGCGACGCATCCGATCCGTCAGAACTCACACCTCATGCGTACCGACCCGATGCGCGCACAACCAGAGCGCCGACACCCGCGGCATTTATGCCTCACACCTCGCGACGGTTGCGCGTGCGGTCGCGGTGACGCAGCAGCACCATCGGTGCCACGCCGGCCAGCAGCAGCAGCGCGCCGACGGCGAGACCTGAGAGCGGGTCGGCGCCGGTAGCCGCGAGCACCGCCGGCGTGGAGGCGCCACCCGGGCCCGTCGGGGTCTGCGCGCCGGGAGGCGTCGGGCCCTGGGAGCCGAGGGCGAGGTCGCAGGCGACGGTTCCCGACCAGAGCGAGTGGCCGCCGTTGTTGCCGTCATCGGAGCGGATGACCTCTTTCACCCCGTCGACACAGGTCGAGCTCGGCGCGACGGCGAAGCCCTCGAGGTTGTAGTCGGGCAATCCAGTGGGCCGGTTGTAGACGCGGTCGACCGCGAAGGCCCCGTCGGCATCCAGGCCGAGCAGCACGGTCGAGCCGGCCGAGGTGTTGTCGGCCACCGCCCAGACGCGCTGCGCGTCGGCATCCCACTGCGTGTCCTGGATCATCGGCAGACCGGTCTCGACCGCGGCGACGCGGTGGAACGAGCCGTCGCCATTCAGCGCGTAGGCGTAGAGGTGGCCGTTCTTCTCCAGGGCGGTGAAGAACAGTCCGGTGCCGTGGCCCGGGTAGTCGGCCGGGTCGTAGGCTGCGCCGGTGCTCTGGTCGACGAAGGCGTTCGCGGTGAGGTAGGAGTCGGGCACCCAGGTGATGCCCTCGAACCCGAGGTTGGAGTCGGCGCCGCCCGTGGTGCTGATGACGTCGGCGAGGTCGGCAGTCAGAACCCACTGGGCGGTCGGCTGCAGGGTGGCACCGGCCGCGGTGGGGTCGTAGCGCAGCACGCTCTCCAGCGGCACCCCGCTCGCGGCGTTGTCGCGCTCGGTGGTGATGTAGAGCATGCCGTCGGGGCCCACGGTGATGCCCTCGGAGTCGGGCTGGCCACCGCCGGAGGGGAACACGATGTCTTTGCCCGCGCTCCAGCCGTCGGCGGTGTCGGGCACCCACAGGTCGCCGCTCTTCACGAGGCGGTAGACGTGGCTCTTGTTCTTGACCGCCCACATCACATCGGGATCGGTCGGGTCGATGTCGAGCCCCGAGACATCCTGCCCCGAGAGCGGCGTGACGAACTGGCACTCGTTGTCGGAGACGACCCAGTCCTGGCTTCCGGGCCAGGCGATGCCGCCGGCGATCGCCGGGCCGCTGCCCGAGGCGCCCTCGGTCTGGCAGTCGACCTCGCCGCCGTTGCCCGGGTCTCTCGGCGGAATGATCTCGCCGGCGCAGGCCCCGGCGTTCGACGCGCCCCAGCTCGTGGCGGCGGTGTGCGCCCAGGCGCCCGTGGCGTCGCCGCAGCGCGACCACGAGCCCGGCTGGGCGTCGTTCGCGCCCCAGCCGACCGAGTCGACGATGGTGGAGCCGTCGGCCAGGTAGAGCTTCACCGAGTCGCCGTCGGAGCTGAGGCCCTGGTTCGACAGCAGCACGAGGTAGCCGTGCGCGGGAACGACGGTGCCGTTCGGAGCCTCGACCGGCGCCGGGTTGCTGCTGCTGTCGGCCTGCTGCCAGTCGGCCACGTCGACATCCGTGTCGCCCGTGTTGACGAGTTCGTAGCCGTCGTGGGTGGGGTCGTCGTTGGCGGAAGTGACCTCGTTGAGCCTGATCGACTTCCACGCGTCCGAACCGTCGCCGGGGTCGCCCGGGCCGGCCTGGCCGAAGCGGCTCACACCGGGCGACCCCACGTAGCCCGAGGCCGAGGTCCAGCTGCCTTCGATGTCGCCCGCGGTGGAGAGGGTCCAGTCCGCGGCGCTGTCGGCGCCGAGGGCGGCTTCGGTCGACGGCCACGCGCTCGCGGCCGAGGTGCGCGGGCCGGCGCCGGACTGGTCGTCGTAGGTCAGCGTGTCGACCAGGGCGTCGGTGCTGTCGTAAAGGTTGATCGCGTCGGCGCGACCGAGGTTGGTGGTGTTGTCGCCGATCACGACGACGGTCGAGGCGAGTCCCCACTCACTGCGGAAGTCGGCGGCGGATGCCTCGCTCAGCACGAACGACGCCCCCGGCTGCACCGTGCCGGCTGCGCTGAGGTCGACGTCTCCGGGCTCGGCACCGCTGTCGGAGAACGACCAGCCGGTGAGGTCGATCGCCTGCTGGTCGAGGTTGGTGAATTCGACGAACTCCGAGCCGTTGTACTCCCACTCGGTGATGCGCACCTGACCGGTGGCGGAGGCGGCGGTGGCGGATGCGGCGGGATCGGACGCGGCGGATGCGGCGGCCGGAACCGCGAAGAGCCCGGCGAGAACGAGAGCCGAACCGGCCGTGAGGGCGAACGGGCGCGAGACAGGGGTGAGCACGCGCTTCACCCTGTCGGCGCCGGGTGAACGGGGAGTGACGCGCGCGGAACCGGGATTTGAACGGATGCCGGGCACCCCGCCCGGGGATCGAGCAGTTTTCGAGAAGTGCCCGTTCGCGCCGGTCACTACATTTGACACATCACCGCACCCGCGGGATGTGAGAGGAATGCACCAGATGTCGTATGTCGTGGACTTCACCAACGTCTCGCCGGTCGGGCTGGAGTCGTCGCCGGTCGTCGACGCCCTCGCCGGGCTCCGCGCGAACGAGGCGCGCTACTTCAAGAACAAGTACGACCACGTCTTCACCGTCGAGCCCGCGAACGAGGCCGCCGAGACGATCGACTGGGTGACCGGCATCCTGAAAGACGAACGCGACATCGTGATCGCGTCACCCGCGCTGGAGGCCACCGAGTTCGAGGTCGAGGGCACCCGCTGGGCCTACGTCTTCTATCAGAGCGGGCTGTCGATCAACGTGCTCTACGCGCTCGACGACGCGGGCAAGCGCGCGGTGGGCTTCAAGCTCTCCGACGGCATGGAGGTTCCCGAAGAACTCGCCTCGCGCTTCAAGTTCGCCCGTCAGAAGTCGAAGCTGGCGGGCACCATCCGCGGCTCGTACTTCACCATCAAGAACGCCCACTGACGGGCGGCGGCTAACGGGCGGCCGCTGACGGGCGGCCACTGACAGGCCGACGAACTCAGGCGCGACGTGCTGCCGCGAGAAACCCGATGCCGAGAACGAAGCCGCCGAAGCCGAAGACCATGGCGATCAGCGCCGCGTCGAGCCCGCCGGCGAACACCAGCAAGCCCCCGAAGAACAGCACGATCGCCACGGCGAGGCAGGCGATCCCCGTGCGCCGCAGGATGAGGGATGCGTCGTCCACGCATCGAGTGTGCGCAGCCGCCGGGCGCCGCGTCAATCGCCCGGCGGGCCTCGTCGCCCACTGTTCACCCAGACCCAGGATCGACGAGGGCGTGCCCTATTCTGGGAAGCCGATCGCCGACAGGATGAGCGGGAGTTCGCTCTCGCGCGCACCCTCATCGCGGATGAACTCGCTGCCGTCGTCGCTACCCGTGCCGATCATCTCGAACGAGCTGATCTCGAACGGCAGGTTCGTGGAGGTGAGCGGCGCCACACCGTCCATGACGTGGAAATGCAGATGGGATTCCGTGGTGTTGCCGCTGTTGCCCGTTCGCGCGATCTCGTCACCGAGCTCCACCCGGTCTCCGACCTCGACCGTTGTCGAGCCGGGCTTGAGGTGCGCGTAGAACGCGTAGACGCCCTCGGACAGTTTGAGCACGACGTGATTGCCGCCGTAGTCGTTCAACGGCAGATCCTCCTGAAGAACGTGGGGCTCGGCATCCGGAAGATCATCCACGACGGCCGCGACTTCGCCGTCACCGACGGCCAGGACCGGTTGATCGTAGGTGAAGTAGTCGGCGTTGTCGGTCGGGTCGCCCGAGAAAGTCGATTGCGCACCGTTCTCGACGAGCGGACGCGTGAGGTCGAATCGTGACCAGTCGATGGCGTACCGTTCGGAGGCGTTGATCCGCCCGCCGATCGGGATCATCGAACCGCGGTGCGGCGACAGGGTGCAGCAGGCGTTGACGGCAACCCAATCCGACCCCTCCAGCGGCGGACCGACGACCACCGGATGCCCCGAACCGACCGGCGTCACAGCTCGAGCGACGGCCTCCGTGGGAAAGAGGTGGGCGTAGTTCGCCTGACCTTCTCGCACGTCTCCGAAGGTCGCGCTGATCGTCTGCTCGATCTGTTCGGGCACGTCTGCGAGCGACGCGAAGGTCGTGTCCATGAGAATCACGGCGGTCGTGCCGGCAGGAATCTGTGACACGGCCTCCGGCGGGAACGGGTAATCACCGATGGGAATCGTGCGGGCGACGACCTCGTCGCCCCGGAGCGATGCGATCTCGTCACCGCCGGCCGACGACACGACACTGTCGATCCGCGCCGGCCGCGGCGACGCGTTGAGCACCTCCAACTCGTAGACCACGTGGTAAAGGTCATCCGTGCCGCGAACGGGAATCGGATCCCCCACGACCGTCGAGACGACGAGCGGTGAGAACTCGTCGACCGTGGCCCCGTCATTCGGTTCGACGGTCGAGGAGACGCTCGCGGACGATGAAGGCGAGGACGCCGGCGTCGCACCGGTGCACGAGGCGACGAGACCGCCGACCACCAGCAGGGTGATCGCCGCGAGCACCCGACGAGGAGCAATGGCCACCATGCGACTCGACCCCCTCGTACCCAGGGAAACTCTTCGAATCGAGGGTACTCGAACGGTGGCTGTCGCCGAAGGCGTCAGGGGAAAAAAGAAGCGGGCCCCAGTCTTTCGACTGAGGCCCGCCTGCGTTTTCGTTGCGGGGACAGGATTTGAACCTGCGACCTCTGGGTTATGAGCCCAGCGAGCTACCGAACTGCTCCACCCCGCGGCACAAGAATTTACTCTAGCACGAGTTTCGCGGGCTCGTGATCACAGCGCCGGGAACGATTGCCGGATGCGATCGACGTCGTCGGCCGTGAGCCCCGCCTGCTCGGCGAACTCGGGCCACCTCGCGATCGCGTCAGCGACCTGCGTGATCACGTCGAACCGGTCGGCGATCTGGAACCGGTCGGCCACGGCCAGCAGGTCGGCGCGCCCGATGTCGGCGAACGATCCGTTCACCGACATGAGGTGCTGGTAGGTCCACTGCCCCGACGGGTTGAACGCGTAGGTCACGTCGTAGGCCGGGGCGAGGCGCCACACCCCACCGCTCTCGGGCGGGTCGAGCAGAAAAGCGAAGTTCTTCGTGTGGTCGTCGCAGTTGCGCGCGAGCACGTTGAACACCATCCGCCGGAAGGCTTCGGTGCGCTGCGTTTCATCGAGCCCGAGGGCGTCGATCACCTGGAAGTACTGCGCGTAGTCGTGCGTGGCCCGCTGCTTGTAGTCGAGCTCGCCCATGGCGCAGAGGGTCTGCATGTGCACCTTGCCCTCGCTTCGACGGCCTCCGGATGCCGCGGCCGAGGTGCCTCCCGGCTCACGCCGCTCGAACCGCTTGGTCATGAAGTGGGCGCGACCGTTCTCCTCGAGCAGTCGCGAGGTCGACATCTCGATGCCCGCCGCCGTGGCCATCAGGTAGTAGGCGTATTCGATGCGCCCGTAGCCCGCGCTGCTGCCGAGCTCGGTGTCGCGCCCCACGCCGTCGAGCTTGATCATCCACTGCTCGAATCCGTCTTCGGCGGGCAACTGGCCCGACCGCACCTCGCCGCTGGCCGGGTTCCACGCGATGATCGCCTTGGCACGGGCGCCACCCGCCGACGTGCCGACCTGGATCAGGTTCGCCAGCGCCGCCGCCGCCTCCCGGTCGCCCTCGATGCGGCCCGACAGGGCGCTTCGGGCTCCGACGACGAGGTCGGAGAGCTCGAGCGCGGTGGGCTTGCGGCGCTGGGGCCCGCGGGTGGGCCTGAACTCCAGCGCCCCCATGCCCCGATGCCCGAGGTAGGCGAGCCGGTCGAGCGCGGTGATCGAACTGCGCTCGACACCGTTCGACGCGAGGTAGGCCGTGACGAGGGCGTTGCCGAAGTCGTCGGGCAGCGCGTCGGCGATGAACGGCGGCAACCGGTGGAACGTCGGCTCGGGCAGGCCCGTGTAGACCCGCACGCGGCGCTCCAGCGGCGTGCTGAGCGGCGCCAGTTCGACTCCCCCGTCGACCCAGTCCGGGTCGTATTCGAACGCGAAGTAGCCCGTTCCGGAGTCGAGCGCGAGCGCGCCCACGAGCCGGTCCCAGGCGCGCACCTCGATCACCGACACGGCGGCGAAGGCCATCAGCGCGCCTCCCCGTCGCCGGTCGACGCCGCGCCCGAGATCGCGCCCGACCGGTCCGCTTCGGGCGCGCCCTCGACCGGCCGGGTCGCCCTTGACCGCGACGCCCGCTGTGGCGAGGCGTCGCGACGCTCCTGCGCCAGCATCCGCAGCGGGCTGACCGACACCGCGGGCTCGAGCGCGTCGAACCAGTCGCCCCGCCCCAGAGCTCGCACCACGCGCACGAGAGTCGCCACGCTCGACCCCCGGCCGGCCTCGAGATTCTTGATCGTGCGCAGACTCACGCCCGCCTTCGACGCCACGGTCGACTGATCGAGATTGCGCGACAGGCGCAGCGAACGGATGCGGCCTCCCAGCCGTTGCTCGAATTCCTCGGTCGTCTCCGCGCTCACCACAGCCATACGGGCATTATCCTGCACTTTATCGCCGAAAGCCAGCTCTAGGGGCAGAATATTGCCCGTTATGACGAGATGCCTTAATTCTCCGACGCGGCGATCGCTTGGGCAATGGCGTCTTTCAGGCGCTTGTCGGCTTCGCCGTAGGCCGTCCAGTCACCCGCGGCCATGGCGGCGTCACGGTCGGTGAGCGCCTGCTGCGCGGCGGCGAGAGCCGACATCACCTCGGCGTCGCCGGTGGGGTTGGTCGACCCGGTGTCGGGCGTGTCTCCGGTGTCGGGCGGAGTCGTGGTCTGGCCACCGCCGTCGTCGGGCGTGACGTCGCCGTCGCCCGCGGGCGCACCCGAGTCACCGCCGAACAGCGAGTCGAGGGCCGCGTCGAGAGTGCTCTCGAACGCGATCTTGTTGCCGAACGACACCAGCACCTTCTGCAGCAGCGGGAAGCTGGTCTCACCACGCGACTGCACGTAGACCGGCTGCACGTAGAGCAACCCGCCACCGACCGGCAGGGTCAGCAGGTTTCCGCTGATCACCTGGCTCTCACCCTGACGCAGCAGGTTGAGCGCAGAGCTCACCCCCGGGTCTGACGAGAAGCTGTTCTGCACCTGGCCGGGGCCGGGCACCGTGTCGTCTTTCGGCAGGGCGAGCAGGCGCAACTTGCCGTAATCGTCGGACTTCGTGCCCTCCGCGTCACCCGCATTCGAGTCGACGGCGAGGTAGCCCGTGAGCACGCTCCGCGTGGCCTCCCCCTGCTGCGAGAGCGGGATGAAGGTCGAGTAGAGCGAATACGACGGATCGGTCTGCGTCGGCATCTGCAGCGTCAGGTAGTAGGGCGGCTGCAGCGTCGGGCTCGTCGAGGGCGAGGTGGGGTCATTCGGCGTGGTCCAGGCGTCTTCCTGCGAGTAGAAGGAACCGGCATCCGTCACGTGGTACTGCCCGAGGATCGAGCGCTGCACCTTGAACAGGTCGGCCGGGTAGCGCACGTGGCTCATCAGGTCGCCCGACATGTCGCTGATCGGCTTGACGGTCGACGGGAAGATCTTCTGCCAGGTCTGCAGGATGGGGTCTTTGTCGTCCCAGGCGTAGAGCGTGACCTTGCCGTCGTAGGCGTCGACCGTGGCCTTGACCGAGTTGCGGATGTAGTTGATGTCGTCGACCGGGTAGGCCGGCGACGGGGTGTAGGTGTCGGCGATTGTCTCGCTGAGCGACTGCACCTTCGAGTAGGGGTAGTTGGTGGAGGTCGTGTAGCCGTCGACCACCCAGACCACGTGCCCGTCGACCACCGACGGGTAGGGGTCGGAGTCGATCGTGAGGTAGGGCGCCACCTTCGACACGCGCTGCGCGGGATCGCGGTCGTAGAGGATCTGCGAGTCGTCGTTCACCGCGTCGGAGAGGAAGATCTGCTCCGACTGGAACTTCAGCGCATAGACGAGCCGCTTGAAGATGTTGTCGAGCTTCGGCCCGCCGTCGCCCTCGAACGTGGTGTAGGTCTGCGAGGCGCCGTCTTCGCCCGACGGGTAGTCGAGCTCGATCTTCGACGTGCCCTCGGGGCCGCCGACGATCGAGTAGGGCGGGCTGTCTTCACCGAAGTAGATGCGCGGCTCGAAGTCGCCGAGCTGGCCGACCGACGGGATGCCCGACTCGATGAACACGGGCTGGCCGTCGGCGGAGCGCTGGTTGCCGTAGGCCGCCACGACGCCGTAGCCGTGGGTGTAGACGACGGTCTGGTTGTACCAGGTGGCCGACGAGCCCAGCGCGTCGATGTTGATGTCGCGCACGGTGACCACGGCATCCTGAACCTGGCCGTCGATGCTGTAGCGGTCGACGTCGAGGTGGTCGGGGAACTGGTAGTACTGCCGGAACTGCTGCAGCTGCTGGAACGACTTCGTCACGAGCGCCGGGTCGAGGATGCGGATGTTCGTGGTGGTGGCGGCGTCGTTGCGCAGCGCGCCCTGCTCGGCGGTGGTGGTGGCGTCGTAGGGCGTCTCTTCGACGTCGGCGACGTCGTAGGCGTCTCGGGTCATGTCGATGTTGCGCTGGATGTACTCCTGCTCGAGCGTGCGCTCGCTCGGGTCGACCTGGAAGCGCTGAACCACCCACGGCGCGAGCGAACCCAGGATGAGCGCACTGACGATGAGCAGGGCGGTGCCGATGATGGGAAGGCGCCAGCGGCCGATGACGGCGGCGACGATGAACAGCACGGCCACGATCGCGGCGATGCCGGCGAGGATCTGGAGCCCGGGAATGGTGGCGTTGACGTCGGAGTAGGAGGCACCCGTGATGAGGCCCGAACTGTTGGCGAGCGTGGCGTACTGGTCGAGCCAGATGCTGACCGCCTGCAGCAGCAGGTAGAGGGCCGCGGTCACCGCCATCTGGATGCGCGCGATCTTCGAGATGCGCACCTCACGCTGGCTGAACCGGATGGCGCCGTAGAGGTAGCTCGTGGCGATGCCCGCGAGGCCCGCAACGATGACGACCGCGGAGGCGAAACCGACGACGCCGCGCCAGAAGGGCAGGTCGTAGATGTAGAACGAGATGTCGAGGCCGAACTGCGGATCGGTCTGGCCGAACGCGGTGCGGTTCAGGTATTGCAGGGTGAGCTGCCAGCGCGAAGCCGTGGCCACGCCGGCGAAGAGGCCCAACACGGCGGGAACGCCGAAGGTGGCCAGGCGGCGCAGCGGCTCGATGACCTGCTGATAGCGGTCGAGCTGCGAGTTGAGCTTGGCGTAGACCGGCCGCCAGCGGAACGCGATCTCGATCGACGCCCAGACCGGCACCGCCATCGCGAGGAAGCCCACGAAGAACATCACCGCGCCGGCCACCCACTGGGTGGTCAGCACACTCAAGAACCCGAGCTGGTCGTACCAGAGGATCTCGGTGTAGAGGGTGGAGAAGACGAAGAAGAGTATGGCGAGCACGACGACGATCGCGATCGCGATCGCGAGAGTCACTCTCGAGCGTCGTGCGGGCTTCTCTGCTGTTTGGGAAGTCACGTGTGCCTCTGTGCTTGCGGGGTGGTGCGGTGCGTCAATCCTAGACAACGCAAGCCTAGGTGCGGGTCGCTGGGAACACCCTGGCGGGTGCCCGTGCGCCCGCCGGGTGTCACGGGGTGGCGGGAACCGTCTCGCAGATGGGCAGCGCGGAGGTGTCGGAGCCCGCCGCGATGGCGTCGAGAGCGGCGATCGAGTCGGAGAGGGTCGAGACCGCGAACACGGTCAGACCGTCGGGCACGTGACCGACCACCTCGTTGCAGTTCGATGCCGGCGCGAGGAACCAGGTGGCGCCGGCATCCTTCGCTCCGTAGAGCTTCTGCCGGATGCCGCCGATGGCGCCCACATCGCCCGCCGCGTCGATGGTGCCGGTGCCCGCGACGTTCTGGCCGCCGTTGAGCTCGCCCGGGGTGAGGGTGTCGATGATGCCGAGCGCGAACATCATGCCGGCGCTCGGGCCGCCGACGTCGTCGAGCTGGATGTCGATGTCGAACGGAAAGTCGTAGCTGTAGCCGACGGTGATGCCGATGGCCGGGGCATCCGTCTGCTCCGAGATGATCGGGGTGATCTGGAAGGTCTCCTCCGACCCGTCGGCGTGCCGCACGGCCACGGCCGCGGGGGCGTCGGTGCCGTTGGCGGCGAGCGCCGCCCGCAGTTCGTCGATGTCGGTCGCACTCGTGCCGTTGACCGACACGATCACGTCGCCCGACACGAGAACGTCGTTGGAGGGCCCTTCGGGGTCGACGGCTCCCACCGCGACGTTGGTCGTGTAGGCGATGTCGAGGTCGGTCAGGGCGGCCGCGATGGCCTCCTGCTGGCTGTTGACCATGAGCGCGGCGTTCTGCTCGTTGCGCTGGTCGGTGGTGATCTGGGGCGGGTAGATGCTGTCGATCGGCAACACGGCCCGGCTCGAGTCGAACCACGAGGCGGCGATCTCGGCCCAGGAGGGGCGCTGCTCGCGGGTGCCGCGCACCGAGACGGTCAGCAGGTCGAGCGAACCGTCGGTGGGGTAGGTCTCGGCGCCCGAGATCGAGATGAGCGGAACGTCTTTTCCGCCCTGCTCCTGGGTGCCGAGGGTGTTGTAGACCGGCCCGGGTTGCTCGATGACGTAGGGAGCGGGCAGAAAGCTCATCACGAGGCCGAGCACGAGGGCGAGCACCAGCACGGTCCACCCGGTTCGCACTCGTCGCGACGCTCGAGGGCGCTCCTCGGGTTCGAACAGGCTCACGGAATCCTCTCCCGGTGGGGGTCTGGCGGCGGGGCGCGACGAGTAGCAGGCAACGGGCGCGCACGACCGGCATCCGGATGTTCGCCACGGGCGCACGGCTCGGCGCTCAAGCTTATGGGAAAACCCAGCCTGGGCGGCGGGCCACGAGTTAGCGTAGAAACACAATCTGACAGCCCGCATGGAAGTTCCGGAGAGCAACGATCTCCGCCCAGCACCGTGGGTCGTCTGACGAGGAAGGACACATCGTGAGCGACGAGCCCCGCGACGAACCCGAGGACGAGTTCCGCGACATGCTGCGCGCGTTCCTGTCCGGCAACTCCGACATCGATCCGTCGAAGCTGGCGAGCGCGGCCGGGCTCCCCTCCGACCCAGCGGCCGTGTCGCAGCTGATGGCGCAGCTGCAGAACGCCATGCAGGCGTCGACCGACGGCGTGAACTGGGATGCCGCGCGCACCCAGGCCGAGGAGATCGCCGGCAAGACGAGCCTCAGCATCACCGACCAGACGCGTGCCGCGCTCGATCAGGCGCTGCACGTGGCATCCCTCTGGCTCGACGAGGTGACGGCGCTCTCCGATTCGGCCGTGGCGCCGCGACTACTGACCCGCAAGGAGTGGGCCACCGCGACGGTGCCGGTGTGGACGCAGTTGGCCGAGCCGGTCGCCGTCAGCATCTCCGACGCGCTCACCGACGTGCTGCGCGATCAGGCGCCCGAAGAGATGTCGGGCATGCTCGCCGGTGCCAGCCAGCTGATGCGCAACCTCGGCGGCACCCTGTTCGCCATGCAGCTCGGCCAGATCGTGGGCCAGCTCTCGCAAGAGGTCGTGTCGGGCGGCGACGTCGGCATCCCGCTGCTCGAAGAGGGTCAGGCCGCGCTCGTGCCGCAGAACGTGGCCGAGTTCGGCGAGGGTCTCGACATCCCGATCGACGAGGTGCAGCTCTACCTGGCCATCCGGGAGCTGGCGCACGCGCGTCTGTTCCGGCACGCGCGCTGGCTGCGGCTGCACGTCATCTCGTCGATCACGGAGTTCGCCAAGGGCATCGCGATCGACACCGACCGGCTCGAGCAGCTGGCCGAGAGCTTCGACCCGAGCGACCCCGAAGAGCTGCGCAACGCCATGGCGAGCGGGGCGCTCATCCCGCCGAAGACCGAGCAGCAGCTGCACGCCCTCGCGCGCCTCGAGACCACGCTCGCCCTGATCGAGGGCTGGGTCGATGTCGTGACCGCCCAGGCGTCGACGCGACTGCCCCGATGGAACGCCATCGCCGAGACGGTGCGCCGTCGTCGCGCGACGGGCGGCCCGGCGGAGTCGGCGTTCGGCGCTCTGATCGGGCTCGAGCTGCGGCCCCGGCGGCTGCGCGACGCCGCCGCGATGTGGCAGGCGGTGACGGATGCCGTGGGCCAGGAGCAGCGCGACGCCCTGTGGTCGCACCCCGACGTCGTTCCCACCTCCGACGACCTCGATGACCCGGCTGCTCTGATCGCGCGCCTGACCGCGGGCGCGCCAGAGCCCGACGAGATGGATCAGGCGCTCGAAGATCTTCTGCGCGAGGAGCAGTCGAAAGACGACGGCGAGCAGCCTCCCGCGCCCTAGAGCTGTGGATAACCCGCTCCGGGGGTGATCGCTCGGGCAGGATGCGGGCATGGTTCTGCGACTCAATCCCGATCACCCCATGGTGTGGCGCACGCCGACGTCGGTTCAGTTCGGCGTCGAGGCGGCGGTGGCCCGGCTCGGGTCGCTGTCGCCACCGCTGGAGCTCCTGCTCGACGTGCTGGCCCGCGGGGTCTCGCGGCCGCTCCTGTCGACGTTCGCGGCGAACCGGGGCGTGGGTGAGGCCGAGGTCGACGAGCTGCTCACCGGCCTCGCCGGGGTGCTCGGCGACACCGCTCCGGCAGCCGGGCTCGACGGGCGGCTGATCGCGCTCGACGGGTGCGGGCCGGGTGCCGAGGCGATCGAGGCGCTGCTGCGGCAGCTCGGCGCGGTGGTGGTGGGCGGTTTGGGCGGTGGTGCGCCCGGTGGTGGAGGTGCAGGCGATGGCGATGTGCCCGACGCCGGCGGCGCCGATAGGAGCGCGGGTGCCGCCGTCGGGCGGCGACCCGATCTGGCGGTGATCGTGTCGCACTACGCGACGTCGCCGCGGCGGGCGGCGGTGTGGTTGCGCGACGACGTGCCGCATCTGCTGGTGGAGTTCGGCGATCGATCGGTGCGGGTGGGGCCGGTGGTGTCGCCGCCCGCCGGACCGTGCGCGGCCTGTCTCGAGCACCATCGGATCGATCTCGACCCGGCTTGGGTGGCGATCGCCTGCCAGGCGGTGGTGCGCCCGGCGCCGTCAGCCGACGCGCTCGGGGTCGCCACGGCCGCTGCGACGGTCGGGCGGGTGGCGACGGAGTTCTTCGCGACAGCATCCCCGGGTTCCGGCGATGGCGTGTGGACGACCCATGCCGTGCGCGTGCGACGACCGGGGTTGCCCGGTCACGCGATCACGGTCGAGCGGGTGCGGCGGCATCCGTTGTGCGGATGCCGCTCTCCTCGAGAAAGCGCGACGGCTGTCGGGCCCCACCCCGCCGAGTGCCGACCGCCGCCCACGACAGCCCGAGCCGTTCGCGAGCGCGGGTGATGCCCACGTAGAGCAGGCGCCGCTCTTCGTCGATGCCCTCGAAGCCGGTGGCGTAGCTGATCGGCAGCAGACCCTCGGCGACGCCGACGATGAACACGACGGGCCACTCGAGGCCTTTCGCCGAGTGCAGGGTGGCGAGCGTCACCGCGCGCACGGTCGGTTCGTGCTGCGACGACTGCCGCTCCATGAGCTCGTCGGTGAACTGGCGAAACGTGCTGCCCTGCGGCATGCTCTCGGCGAGACCCATCAGGGCGTTGAGCGCTTCCCAGCGGTCGCGCACGGCGCCCACGCCTTCGGGAGGGTCTTGCGACCAGCCGCGGGTGCGCAGCACGTCGCTGACCGATTTGAAAAGGGGTTCGTCGACGATCGACACCGAGGCCGCGCGCAGTTCCATCACCGCGCGCTTCACGTCGGGCTGGTCGAAGAAGCGGGTGGCTCCGCGCAGCTGGTAGCTGATGCCGGCGGCCGCGAGCGCCTGCTCGAGCACCGCCGACTGCGAGTTGGTGCGGTAGAGCAGGGCGATGTGCTGCGGTTCCACGCCCGACGCGACGAGCTCGGCGATCTCGCGAGCGACGCCGTCCGCCTCGGCGAGGTCGCTCGCGTAGGCGGTCAGGCGCGGTTCGACGCCCTCGGTAGTCGTGCCGGCGGTGGCGGAGCCCTGCTGATCGGCGTTCGAGCCCGGGCTCGCGGGGGCGGTCGCTGACGGCTCGTCGTCGAGGTCGGGTTTGGCGGCGTGCAGCGTGAGGGCGCCCGGGCGCCCGCGCATGAGCCGATTCGCCACCGCGATGATCTGGGGCGTCGACCGGTAGTTCTGTTCGAGCGTCACGACGGTGGTGTCGGTGTGGCGGCGCTCGAAGTCGAGCAGGTAGTCGGCGCTCGCGCCGGCGAACGAGTAGATGGTCTGGCTCGCGTCGCCGACCACGCACAGGTCGCGCCGGTCGCCCAGCCACTGCAGCAGCAGGTGGTGCTGCAGCGGCGACACGTCCTGGTACTCGTCGACCATGAAGAACCGGTATTGCTCGCGCACCTGGATGGCGACCGACGGCTCGATCTCGATCATGCCCGCCGTGGCCAGCAGCACGTCTTCGAAGTCGAGCTGACGGCGTTCGTCTTTGAGCTTCTCGTAGCCCTCGTGCAGCGCGATCATCTGCTCGACCGAGATCGTCGACGGCATCGTGCGCGCCGTGCGGGCCTTGAGGGCGTAGTCGGCGATGCTGATGTTCGAGACCTTGCGCCACTCGATCTCGGCGGCGATGTCGCGAAGCGTCGCCGTGTCGACGCGCAGGCGCAGCAGCTCGGCGGTGTGAGCGATCGCCTTCGCCTTGTTGTCGATGATCTTCGGCGCCTCGCCGCCGATGACCTGCGGCCAGAAGTAGTTGAGCTGCGCCAGCGCGGCCGAGTGGAACGTCCGGGCCGCCACTCCCCCGGCACCGAGCGGCCGCAGTCGCGTGCGCAGCTCGGCGGCGGCACGAGACGTGAAGGTGAGCGCCATCACGCGGTTCGGCGAGTAGACGCCGGTCGCCACACCGTAGGCGATGCGGTGCGTGATCGCCCTCGTCTTGCCGGTTCCGGCTCCGGCGAGAATGCACACCGGCCCGAGCAGCGACCTCGCGGCGACGCGCTGCTGGGGGTCGAGGGCCGTCAGCATATCGTCGGCGGAAGGCTCGGTCATCCGTCCTCCGGTTCCGGCAGCGGGCCCCCGAACCACCGTTCGATGATCGCACGGGCGATCGAGGCGTGCCCGGGCAGCAGCACGTCGGTCGCCGGATCGGCGATCTCGGCTCGACTGAACCACCGCAGGTCGAGGATCTCGTCGCCGTCGGGCCGCAGTCCGGCCGGATGCGCCTCGGAGACCGTCGCCATGAAGCCCACCATGAGCGAGGCCGGGAACGGCCACGGCTGCGAGCCGACGTAGTGCGGGTCGTCGATCACGACCCCCGACTCCTCGCCGATCTCGCGGATGGCGGCCGCCTCGAGCGACTCCCCCGGCTCCACGAAGCCCGCGAGCAGCGAGTAGCGGTTGTTCTCCCACAGCGCGTTCGAGCCGAGCAGGATGCGGTCGTCGTGGTCGACGATGCCCACGATCACCGCGGGGTCGGTGCGCGGGAAGAGCTCGATGTCCTCCACCGTGCACCGGCGCACCCAGCCGCCGCTCTCGACGGTGGTCGGGGCACCGCAACGCGGGCAGTGCGTGTGGGTGGTGTGCCAGTTGGTGACGGCGAGCGCTTCGGTGAAGGCTCCGGCGCTCACGTCGTCGAGGTCGGAGGCCAC
This sequence comes from Herbiconiux daphne, assembly GCF_024979295.1. GTDB lineage: Bacteria > Actinomycetota > Actinomycetes > Actinomycetales > Microbacteriaceae > Herbiconiux > Herbiconiux daphnes. The sequence goes on from NZ_JANLCJ010000003.1 coordinate 393,485, forward strand.
CATGCGCAGGTTGAGCCAGCTCGATGTCGCGGTCTCAAGGGCTGCGGCGGCGGCATCCGTCACCGAGATCGCGAACAGGGGGGTGTTCTGCGGCAGTGCGGCCGAGTCGTCGAGCGAGAAGCCGAGATAGAGGCGGATGCCGCCCTCCCCTTGAAGCTGCTCGAGCACGAGAGCGGGCAGGTCGCGGGGTGAGCGAAGATCGAGTTCCGGATGCACCCGCACCGTCGGCGCCGGGCCGAAGCCGTCGTAGTCGGCAGGGTTGGCGCCCCGGGTGGCGAGGGCCTGGCCGCGGTGCAGCACGAGCACCCGCGCCTCGGAGCCCGCCCAGCGTGCGTCGAGCAGGGCGGTGTCGGCGCGGCTGACATGATCGCGGTCGATCCGGTGTCGTGACAGCGGCAGCGTTGACTGGAAAGCGCGTGACATGGTTGCCCAATCGTGCGTGGCGAAAGCCGTGGCCGGACAGGACCCGCCCTACCCTAGAGACATGGCGAGATCCCACCTCACTCTAGCCGCGCTCGCGACCTCCGCCGTCTCGGGCGCCGACATCGTCACGACCCGCGCGCTCACCAGCGCGACCAACGGGCGCTTCGACGCCGCGGTCGTGACGCTGCGCTCCGGCGAGGAGTACGTGGTGCGTGTTCCCGTCTCCAGCGACGCCGAATCGGAGCAGTCGCGCGACCTCGTGGCGCTCAACGCCCTGACCCCGGGGGTGCGGTCGCGGCTGCCCTTCCACATCCCCTCCTACGTCGGGCAGGCGCCGATCGGCGAGACACGCGCGGTGGTCTACGACTACATCCAGGGGTTGCCCGGTGCGCTCGACGACATCGGGGGCGAGAACAGCGCCTCCGACTCGATCGGCCGGGCCATCGCGGCGGTGCACTCGCTGCCCACCTCCGTCGTCTCCGACGCGGGGCTGGCCACCAACACGGCCACCCAGATCGCGGCGACCTCGCGCAAGCTGGCCGACCGCGCCGCCGCGTCGGGCAAGGTGCCCAAAGAGCTGCTCACCCGCTGGTCGCTCGCCCTCGAAGACAGCGCGCTCTGGCAGTTCCAGCCCACCGTGGTCAACGGTGCGCTCGCCCCCGAGTCGTTCCTGCTCGTCGATCAGCAGGTCACCGGCATCCTCGGCTGGCAGAACCTGCGCGTCGGCGATCCGGCCCTCGACCTCTTCTGGCTCAACTCCGCGTCGAGCGCCGAGAGCGCCGATCGCGTCTACGCCGCCTACGAGCACTCCGTCTCGCGCCCGGCCGACCGGCAGCTGCGCAAGCGTGCGCGGCTCTACGCCGAGCTCGAGATCGCCCGCTGGCTGCTGCACGGTGTCGACATCCGTGACCAGTCGGTCATCGCCGACGCCGAGGCGATGCTCGGCAGCCTGAGCGCCACGGTTCAGAACGACCTGCTCAACCCGTTGTCGACCGACACCGGCCAGATCATGGCCGTCGAAGACGTCGAGGCGATGCTCGACCGCACCCCGGTTCCTGGCCGCGGGGGCGACAGCCGCACCGAGCACGCGAACCGCATCGCCGAAGACTGACGGCTGCGGCGGCCTACGGCCCGGCGTGGGGATGCCGGATGCGGGTCGCCGGATGCCGGTCAGAGCATCGATTCCCGAAGCAGGGCGACGAGCTCGTCTTCGCTGAACAACCGCTCGGGGCGCACCACCTCGTCGTCGGCGACGAAGTAGAAGGCCGCGTCGACCCGGTCGACGTCGATGCCCTTCCACCGCGCGTAGGCGAGGCGGTAGAGGGCGAGCTGCAGCTGCTTCAGTTCGAGATCGGCAGCGTCGACCGGAGCTTTTCCGGTCTTCCAGTCGACCACCGTGAAGGTGTCTCCGTCGGCGAAGATCGCGTCGATCTTGCACACCACGACGCGGCCGGCGAGCACGAGGTGGATCTCGACCTCGACCTCCTCGGCACGGCGACCGGCGAACTCCGAGGCCTCGAAGGTCGCGACGAGCTGGGCGAACCGGCGGTCCTCGTCGACGTCGGTCGTGGGCGCGGCCGCGGTTGTGGGCGCGGTCGCGGCTGAGGTCGTGGGCCGATCGAGGTCGTCGGCGAGGTCGTCGGCCGCGGTCTCGAGTGACCCGACCCCCTCCTCATCGAGCCCGAGGGGATCGAGTCGGTCGCCGAAGGGCTCGAACTCGTCGTCGAACGGTTCGAGCTCGTCGTCGAAGAGGTCGAGGCTCTCCCCCGCCACGAAGGCCAGATCGACGAGTTCCGACCCGCCGGCCTGGCGGAACCGCTCCTCGACCCAGCTATGGAACCGCGTGCCGAGCCGGGTCTGGCGGAACGGACGCTCGGGCATCGGGCGCTGCAGGGCGCGCACGACCGCCTGGGGGTCGGCCACGTAGTCCTTGAAACGCGAGGCCGGGATGCGAACGGGCACATCGAGCATCCGTTCGCCCCGCAGGGCGGCACGCTCGGCCAGCAGTAACTCGATGTCGTGGTCGTAGGGAGTGGCCATGGCCGGGTCGGCCGCGAGCACCGCCTGCGCCGCCGCGGCCACGCGAGGCCGACGCGAGCCCAATGGGTCTCTCGGCCAGGTGGTCCAGTTCTCCGACTCGGCGAGCGGGTTCTCGTCGAACGCCGAGACTGCGGGAAGCAAGCCCGTGCCGATGACCCCCGCGGCTTCGAGTTCGCGTAGATAGAGGCCGGGGCCGCGCACCTTCTTGACGCCCGTGGTCCAGAACGAGCCCGACAGCAGCAGGTTCACCCGGGCCCTCGTGACCGCGACGTAGATCAGGCGGCGCTGCTCGGCGGCGTAGTGGTCGGCGTTCGCCGCCTTGAACGCGTCGAGAGCGGGCTTGAAGTCGCACTGCGCCTCGATCGAGCGCCACGCCAGTGACGGCAGCTCGGCGGCATCCCCGCGGAAGTCGAACGGGAGCTCCCCGAACGAGAGCCAGCCGAGGTTGGATCGCGGGTCGCCGGGCAGCTCGCTCTCGACCATGCGCGGAATCGCCACGACATCCCACTCCAGCCCTTTCGCACCGTGGATGGTGAGGATCTGCACGGTGCCCGGCTCGGGCTCTTCGGTGCGCGGCTCGAGCCGGTCGCGCTTCTCGGCCTCCTCGAGCCAGGAGAGGAAGTCGCCGAGACCCGCGGTGGGATCGAGCGCGAGGAACGACGTCAGCTGCTCCTCGAACGCGTCGAGGCTGGCCCGCCCGGCGGTGGCGTGGGGGCTCGCCAGCACCTCGATGTCGAGCAGCAGTTGCTGCTGCACGAGGTCGACGAAGTCGACGAGACCGAGACCGGCGCGCGTGCGCAGCGAGGCGAACTGCCGGGCCGCCGCCGTGAGGCGCTCGAGACCGACGTCGCTGAACCCCGCCACCGCCGTGTGGCCGGGCGACGCGGTGGCGAGAAAGTCGAGGGCGTCGATGATCGAGCGGTCTTCGTCGGCCACGACCGAGCTGCGCAGCTGGCCGGCGACTGCCCCGTCGAGCTTCTGGAAGCGGTGGTCGCGCTGAGAGATCCACGAGGCCAGTGAGCGCAGCGCGACGAGGTCTTTCGTTCCGATGCGCCAGCGCGCGCCGCCGAGCACGCGCACGAGGTCGGGCCCGGCCGTCGGGTAGTAGAGCACGCGCAAGGTCGAGACCAGGTCGGCGACGGCCGGCTGCCCGAGCAGGCCGCCGATGCCGAGCACGTGATAGGGGATGCCCCGCGCCTCGAGCGCCGCGGTGAACGGCTCGATCTTCTTCACCGAGCGGCAGAGCAGCGCGGCCGAGCGGCGACGGCCCTCGGTGTCGCGCACGCTCAGCTGCGCCTCGAGCCAGACGGCGACCTCCCGGGCCTCGTCGCTGACGGTCTCGCTGAAGGACACGTCGAGACTCCCCCGGATGACTCCCGGCCGCGGACCGAGGCGCTCGACCGGAACACCCGCGGTCGCCGTGAGCGGGGCCACCAGCGTGTTCGCCGCGTCGAGCACGAGGCTCGGGTTGCGCCAGCTGGTCGAGAGGGCGAACGGATGCCCCGGGTCGGGCGCCGCGGAGGGAGCCGGGAGGTGGGGCTGCGCCGCGAGGCCTGACAGCGCGGCACGGTCGGGCTCGGCGGCAACGTCGCGCTGCGCCGGGGCGAAGTCGGCCGAGAAGCGGGCGAGGTTCGCAGCACTCGCGCCGCGCCATCCGTAGATCGACTGGTGCGGGTCGCCGACCGCCATCACCGCCTGGCCGCGGAACAGGGCTGACAGCAGCCGGGTCTGCACCACGGAAGTGTCTTGGTATTCGTCGAGCAGCACGACCCGGAAGCGGTCGCGGTAGTCGTCGACCACGCGCGGGGTGCCCTCGACGATCGCGAGGGCGAGCGCGATCTGGTCGGAGTACTCGACGTAGCCGCGCCGGATCTTCTCGGCCGCATAGGCGTCGGCGAGGTCGAGCAACAGCGGAAGGGCCGCCACGTTGCCGAGCGCCTTCGCGAGGTCGCCGGGAACGCCCTTGAGCCGGGCGGATCCGAGCGGAAGTTCGCCGAGCTGCAGGAACCGCTCGGCATAGGCACTGACGCCCGCCGACGTGATCACGTTGTCGGCCAGTGCGCGGCTCAGCGACAGCACCGCCGACGTCACCACGTCGACCGATTTCTCGACCTCGAGCAGACGCGGGTCGGCGCTCGACACCACGACCTTGCGGGCGAGCTGCCACGCCGACGCCTCGCTCAGCACGGCGGCCTCGCTCTCGCGGCCGATGACCACTGCGTTCTCGCGGAAGATGCTGTTCGCGAAGGCGTTGTAGGTCGCGATGGACGGCGCGTCGAAGGGGTCGAAGGCGACGTGCGCGAAATCGGCCTGCACCAGCTGCTGCAGGCGCGTGCGGATGCGCTCGGCCAGTTCGCCGGCAGCCTTGCGGGTGAAGGTGAGACCGAGAACCTCGGGCACGGCGACCAGGCCGTTCGCGATCAGCCACACGACCCGGTTGGCCATCGTCTCGGTCTTGCCGCTGCCGGCGCCCGCGACCACGATGCGCGGATCGAGCGGCGCCTCGATCACGGCGCGCTGCTGATCGGTGGGCCGGGGCAGGTCGAGGCGTTCGGCGATCTCGATGGCCGAGATGCGCCCGGCGGCGCGCGGGAAGGGTGCGACCGGGCGCGAGCCCGTCGAGGCTCCCGGGCCGGTGCTCGGGCCGGCGGCCTGGCCCGTGTTCGCGCTCGTGGCTTCGCCGAAGTCGCCGAAGTCATCGGCGTCATCGTTTTCGTGTGCATGTGCGTGTTCGCTCGAGCCAGGTCTCCGAGCTGGGCGCTCGAACCGCTCGAATGCGCGGGGGTCGTCGAGGTCGTCGAGGTCGAACAGCGCGTCGGTCACTCGGACACCGCCTTGATCAACTGGATGCGGTAGTCGTAGTTGTTCTGGAAGTCGCGCTCCTCGGGGTCGGCGACGCCCGGGAAGGTCGCCGCGGCCATACCCTCGGCCACTTTCTCGATGCGATCGGCGATGTCGGCCAGGGCGTCGTCGTCGAGGGGATCCTGCGCCCGCACCGTGAACCGCAGCCCGCGCTCGCCCTTGGCCACGTAGAGCAGGGCGGCTCCGCCCGAGGCGGTGGCCGCGGCATCCGGAGCGAAGCCCTCGACCGCACCCGACTTCACGGCCAGCTGGTAGGTCGCGAGCTGGGCGTGCCGCGGCAGGTCGCGGGCCGACGCCGGGTATTTGCCGGTCTTGAGGTCGATCACCACCACGGTGCCGTCGGCGCGCCGCTCGATGCGGTCGATCGAGCCGTTCACCTCGGCGCGCCCCTGGCGAAAGCCGAACGTCGCCTCGGCGCCCACCAGCTCGTGCTGCGACGCCGCGAAGCTGCGCAGATAGGCACTCAGCCCGTCGAACTTGGTGCGCAGCGCGCGCTTCTCGCGCTCTTCGATCCAGGGCGCCTCGAAGCGCAGTTCCTGCCAGCGCTGCTGCGACGCGTTCCAGAGCTCGTCGCTGGTGAGATCGGCGTCGGGATCGGCGGAGACCTGCTCCATCACCGAGTGCACGATGGTGCCGATGCCGGCCGCGAGCCCCTTCGATCCGCCGGCGACCTGGTCGATGAACCAGATCAGCGGCGAGCTCTCGAAGGCCTCGATGCGCGAGGGCGAGACGCGCACCACGGCGTCGGGGTCGTCGGGGTCGACGACGGGCTCGTCGGTCGACGCGGCGAGCAGGCCGTACCACTCGGCCGGGTGCGCGCCCGGCACGCCCTCGGCGGCAAGTCGCGCGAGGGCGGCGGCGGCGCGCTGGTCGCCCTCTTCGGTGAGGCGGCGGCGCAGATAGCCGGTGGTGCCGCGCAGGGTGAGCGGATGCCGCACCACACGCACCGGGCCGGCATCCGGTGCCAGCCCGAAGAAGGCCGAGGGCTGCTCGTCGTCGTTCGCCACGCAGCTCAGCACGGTGAGCTCGGTGGAGCGCGACACGGCGAGGGCGAACATGCGCAGCTCGTCGGCCAGCACGTCGGCGCGGGTGTCATCGGCGGGCAGACCGGTGCGCGGGGCGGACACGGCAGAGGGCCCGCCGAGGTGCGCCTCGACGCCGTCGCGTTCCCTCGCGGCGCGATCCGGGTCGGTGGCTGCGCCACCGGCCGCGGACAGCGTCAGGTCGACCTCGACCGAGACGCCACCGGGCGCAGCCACAGCGGCGCCGCCCGCCTCGGCCAGGGCGCTGAGCGTCTGCGCGTGCAGGAGTGAGCCGCGCTGGCGCAGGTTCGGCCACACCGACTCCTGCAGGACGGCGACCACCACGACCTCGACGTCGATGCCCACGGCGCCCGTGGGGGTGGTGACGAGCACCGAACCGCTGCGTGACCGGGGTGACAGCGTGTCTTCGGGCACCTCGGCCGTGAGGAATTCGTCGATGAACAGTGCCGCGGGCCGCTCGGGCTCGCGTTCGACCGAACGCTTCGCCGAGGTGAACAGCGCGACCGCGCCGTCGAGGTTGCGGTTCGCCTCGTCGGCGACGATGCCCGATCCGCTGGCGAGGTCGCCCCAGCGCTTCGCGAGGCCGGTGCGCTGCCAGAGTTCCCAGAGCAGTTCTTCGATGGTCGCGCCATCGGCGTGGCTCTGTGCGAGCTTCTGCAGGGTGACCCCGAGGGCCGCGACCCGCCGAGCGGGGGCGGAGTCGATCACGGCCAGCACGCCGGGCGTGAGAACGGCTTCGCGCAGCAGTTCGTCGGCGTGCCGCGACCCGCCGGCGGCTAGTTCGTCGTGGCGCAGCGCCAGGCGCAGGCGGCGGAGCCCCACGGCGTCGATGCCGCCGAGCGGGCCGAGGATGACGGACTGGAGCGCTTCGGGGGTGAACTCGAGCCGGCCGATCGCGAGTGCGACCGCCTCGACCAGATGCCGGGCGGCGTAGTCGTCGCGCAGTGCCTGCACGGCCGACAGCGTGCGCGTCGGCACCTCGGCGAGCGCGAGGCCCCGGGCGAACGCGGGCACCAGGGCGCCTGACCGCACCACGACGGCCATGCGCGACCAGTCGGTGTCGTGCAGCAGGTGGCGCTCGCGCAGCAGGCGCGCGATGGTGGAGATCTCGGCGGCCCGCGAATCGGCCTGGATGGTGAGCACCTGGCCCGGTTCGGCACGACGCGGCGCCTCGCGGCCGGGTTCGGCACGACGCGACGTGTCGCGGCCGGGTTCGGCACGACGCGAAGTCTTGCTGTCGGGGTCGGCCGCGGCACCCTGCACTGGCGCCGCGCCCATCGCGCCCGCCGAGACCGCTGACCCGCGAGCCTCCCCGCCGGGGGCCTCGAGGGCGTCGCGGGTGTCGCGCTGCGAGCCGGCGGCAGCGGTGCCGATGCGTTCGGTGACCCGTCGGGTGAAGTCGCGCAGGGCGCCGCGCTGCCGATAAGAGGTGCGCAGCACGACCGGCGGTGCCGTCGGCACACCGAGAGCCCGGGAGAGCTGCCCGAGCGCCCGCACGTCGGTGCCGCGGAAACCCGCGGTGGCGGCATCCGGATCGCCGAAGGCGACCACCGCGGTGCCCCGTCGCGCGAGCTCGCGAACGAGGGTGAGGGCGCCGACCGGCAGGTCGTGGAAGTCGTCGACCACCACGAGCCGCACTCCGCTCAGGCCGCCGCCCGTGCGCACGAGGCGGCGCCCCTCGGCCAGGATCTCGGCCGAGTCGAGCCGCGCCGCCTCGAAGCCCTCGATGGCCGCCCGGTAGTCTCTGACGAACGCCGCTGCCGAGACCCACTCGGCCACTTCGTGCCGGTGGCCCAGTGCTTCGAGCGCCTCGGCGGAGACGCCGTTCTCGGTGGCCCGCATCATGAGCTCGCGCAGTTCGGTGCGGAACGCCTTCAGCCGTCGCACCTCGGGCGGCAGCTCATCGGGCCAGCGCACCGCCGGTCTGCCCTCGGCGGCGTCGTCGATCGCGCCCTCGATCAGGTCGGCGATGACCCGGTCTTGTTCGGCGCCGGTGAGCAGGGCCACGGGCCGGCCGGTCGCCACGGCGTTCTGGCGCACCAGCTCGAAGGCGGCCGACGTGGGCGTGCGGGCGAGCGGACCGTTGCTCGGGATGCCGAGCCGCAGCGCCACCCGGTCGCGCAGTCGCGTCGCACTCTGCCGGGTCGGCGTGAGCACCAGGATGCTCTCGGGCGCGAGGCCGAAGCGCTCGACGCGATCGGCCACGAGTTCGAGCAGCGCGTGGGTCTTGCCGGTGCCCGGGGCGCCGATCACCGCGAAGGATTGCTCGGGCCCCCGGTCGAGGATCGACCGCTGCTCGGGGTCGAGCCCGCCCTGCGACGGCGCCGACGAGTCGGGCCCGGTCGAAACGCGCCCCGCAGGAGGCACGGCGCCGGCCGAGGCGTCGAGTTCGAGGGCGGATCCGTGTGGCACGGGCACCACGCTAGCGGGCGCCGCCGACAACGGGCGGAGGCGCCCTGCGGTGTTCGCTCTGGGCTGGTGCGCGACGGGCGCCGAACGTGCGGAGCGGCCGGGACGGTGCCGTAATCTGGGCGAGTGGTCGTCACTGCGGCCACGTGACGTGAAAGGCACACCTGATGGACATTCGTATCGGTATCGCTAACTCGCCCCGTGAGCTCAACTTCGAGTCGAGCCAGTCCCCCGCCGAGATCGAGAAGGTCGTGGCCGATGCCCTGTCGGGTGGCGGCACGCACGTCTCGCTCACCGACAACAAGGGCAAGGTCTACCTCGTTCCCGTGTCGGGCCTGGCCTACATCGAGATCGGCAGCGAAGAGTCGCGCCGCGTTGGCTTCGTCGGCTAGCATCCGCTCATGGAACTGCTGTTCATCACCCTTGGCGGTGTGATCCTCGGCCTCGGCGCGCGCTACCTGCTGCCGAACCGCGATCGCCACGGCGTCATCCTCATCCCCGCCATCGGCGCGGCGGTCTCCGCGGTCATCTGGCTCGCGTTGACCTGGGCCGGCTGGGCGTGGGACGGCGGGTGGATCTGGGTGGTCAGCCTGGTCGTCACCGGCCTTGTGGTGGTGGCCGCCGACATCCTGATCGGCCGCAGCCGCAAGACCCACGACGACGAGCGGCTGCAGGCGCTGCTCTCGGGGCGGGTTCCCGTCAGCTGACGGCGGCGAGAAGTCGACGAGACGTCCATCTCCGTGTGAGGTGGGCGTCTTTTGACGTTCGGGGCGACGCGGAGGCGAGGCGTCACGCGTTAAGGCCGTCAGGCGGTCAGGCCGAGCCGGTCCATGCGGCGGGTGTGCGCAGCGATCATCTCGGTGAAGACCGGCTCGATGCGCTGTTCGTCCGATTCCGGGTTGCCGGTGAGGTGGATGGCCGAACGGGCCACCAGCAACGTGTCGCCCACCACCCGGCGGCCCCACATCGCCAGCCGCGAGCCGAGCACGGCGTCGGCGGCGATGGCGTCGGAGAGGATGTCGACGATGGCGCGGCGGCCGGTGTCGGCATCCAGGATCGCGATGCAACGCGGGCCCGTGTCACCCGGCAGCCCCGCGGCGAGCAGCGTGAAGAAGTCGTCGAGGATGCCGGCCGTGAGGTAGATGCTCGCCAGCTGCTCGAACCAGTCCGATCCCCGCACGAGGGCGCGGTAGCGGTCGATGCCCGCGGTGAAGGGGTCGATGACCTCGGAGGGCGCGTCGACGCGGCGCCGGATCTCGGCCACGAACCGCTCGTGCTTGTCGAGCGCCTGGCCCGCGGCCGGCGCGAGCAGTTGCTTGGCCGCGACCGTCGGCGAGGCGGCGATGGCATCCGACACCTCTTCGAAGATGGCCAGCTGCACATAGGCGACCTGCCCCAGGTAGGGCAGCACCTCGGGGGTGAGCTCGGCCAGGTTGACCTTCGGCAAGGTGGACGTGTCGACCCGGGGCTTCAGCCGCGGGATGTCGATGCGCACCTTCGGGCGGCGGAGGAATCCGAACACGACGTTCATACTATCCGGGCGCCGCGCACCCGATTCGCCGACAGCGCAGCCGTTTGGGCGCTGCTCCGCGCGCTTCCGGCGTCGTGATCAGCGCGGTCGACTAAACTCGAGGCGGGCCCTGAAGAAACTCGGGGCAATCGCCGCCGTCCGACGCCATCGTCGGTTGTCGCAGCGCGTCATCGCGCAGCACCGTTCTCTCACGGCGGCCTCGCATCCACGACAGGGTATCCATAGTGACTTTCAGTGAACTCAACATCGACCAGGACATGGTCGATGCTCTTGCCGCCAAGGGCATTCTCGAGCCGTTCCCCATTCAGGAACAGACCATCCCGCTCGCGCTCGACGGGCAAGACATCATCGGCCAGGCCAAGACCGGCACCGGCAAGACCTTCGGCTTCGGCCTCCCCCTCATCCAGCGTCTGGGCCTCGACCCCGAGCCCGGCGTCAAGGCGCTCGTCGTCGTTCCCACCCGCGAGCTGTGCGTTCAGGTGACCGAAGACCTCGAGATCGCCGCGGGCAACCGCAACACCAAGATCGTGTCGATCTACGGCGGCAAGGCCTACGAGGGGCAGATCGAGCAGATCAAGGCCGGCGCGCAGATCGTCGTCGGCACCCCGGGCCGCCTGCTCGACCTGGCCGGCCAGCGCCTGCTGAACCTCGGCGCCGTGCAGGAGATGGTGCTCGACGAGGCCGACAAGATGCTCGACCTCGGCTTCCTCGCCGACATCGAGAAGCTCTTCGCGCAGACCCCGGCCACCCGCCACACCATGCTCTTCTCGGCCACGATGCCCGGCCCGATCGTGGCGCTCGCGCGCCGCTTCATGAACCGGCCCATCCACATCCGCGCCACCGACCCCGACGAGGGGCTGACGCAGGCGAACATCAAGCACCTCATCTACCGTGCCCACAACATGGACAAAGACGAGGTCATCGCCCGCATCCTGCAGGCCGAGGGCCGCGGCAAGACCGTCGTCTTCACCCGCACCAAGCGCGCCGCCGCCAAGCTCGTCGAAGAACTCAACGACCGCGGCTTCAACGCCGCTGCCGTGCACGGCGACCTCAATCAGGAGCAGCGCGAGCGTGCCATGGCCGCCTTCAAGGCCGGCAAGAAAGACATCCTGATCGCCACGGATGTCGCGGCTCGCGGCATCGACGTCGACGACGTCACCCACGTGATCAACCACACCATCCCCGACGACGACAAGACCTACCTGCACCGTGCCGGGCGCACGGGCCGTGCCGGCAAGACGGGCATCGCGGTGACCTTCGTCGACTGGGACGACCTGCACAAGTGGGCCCTCATCAACCGCGCGCTCGAGTTCGGCCAGCCCGAGCCCACCGAGACCTACTCGTCGTCGCCGCACCTGTTCACCGACCTCGACATCCCCGCGGGCACGCGCGGCCGTCTCAAGGCCAGCACGCGCTCGGAGGAGGCCCGCACGGGTTCGTCGGCCGGTGGCGGCGGCGAGCGCGGCGGCCGGGGCGGGTCACGGTCGGGCGGCAGCCGCGATGGGGGCCGCGACAGTGGTGGCCGCGACGGGGGCGCCTCGCGCTCGAGCGGTCCTCGCGAGGGCGGCGACAGCGCCGAGGGCGGCAGCCGCCCGGCGCGCAGCCGCACCCGCAGCCGTTCGCGGTCGGGCAGTGCCACGACCGCCGACGGCACCCCGCGCAGCTTCAACGAGATCTTCTCGTCGGCCCCGGCCGGCGGCGAGGGCGCGTCGGCCGCGACCGGCACGGCCGCGGCCACGGAGTCCACGTCGACCGGCGGCGGCTCCGAGCACCACGACGGCAACAGCGCACCGCGCCGCCGCAGCCGCTCGCGCCGCCGCGCTCCCCGCCCTGAATAGCCGCACCGCCAGCACCCACTGCCGGCTCGGCCGTCACACGGCGTAGACGGGAGCGGATCCGGTCGCGCGCGCGATGAGCGCGTCGACGACCTCGGGGGCCGTGGTGTTCTCGCCCAGGCGATTGGGTTTGCCCTCGCCGTGGTAGTCGCTCGAGCCTGTGAGGGCGAGCCCGTAGGTGTCGGCGAGGCGGCGCAGCCGCACCTTGCCCTCGTCGGTGTTCTCACGATGATCGATCTCGAGGCCGAACAGTCCGGCATCGACGAAGCTCGCCATGCGGTCTTCGAGCACCACGTCGGTGCGGCTGCGCGTGGCTGGGTGGGCGATCACCGGCACTCCCCCGGCGGCCACCACCAACTCGATCGCCACGAGCGGGTCGGGCGCGTAGTGCGGCTGGTAGTAGCCGGCGCGCCAGTGCAGGATGCCGGCGAACGCCTCGCTGCGCGTGCTCACGAGCCCGCGGGCCACGAGCGCGTCGGCGATGTGCGGGCGGCCCACGGTCGCGCCGGGCTCGGTCTGGGCGATCACGTCGTCCCAGTCGACGTCGTAGTCGCGGCCGATCGCTGCCACCATCTCCTCGGCGCGATGCAGCCGCGCCTCTCGGATGCGCGCGGTCTCGGCCACGAGCTTGGCGTTGTTCGGGTCGAAGAGATAGGCGAGCAGATGCACGCTCGACCAGTCGACCCGAGTGCTGAGCTCCATTCCCGGAATGAGCGTCACGCCGTTGCCGATCGCCGCGGTGGTGGCCTCGGCCCAGCCGGCGGTGGAGTCGTGGTCGGTCAGGGCGACTGTTCCGAGTCCGGCCTCGGCCGCCGCGCGCACCAGTTGCGCGGGCGATTCCGTGCCGTCGGAGACCCTGCTGTGCGTGTGCAGGTCGATCGGCCCCCGGAAAAGCCGATCGGAAGACATTCCACAATCGTAACCAGTCGCCGAGTTGTGCACAGACCGTCCCGAGCGCGTGAACCGCTCAGCCCACGGGTGGAGAATGGAGGCATGGCTGAGACCACCGAGCACACCTCCACCAGCACCCCCTCCAGCACCGCGGGCACCCGCGCGACCGAGGCACCGCAGCCCCGCGCCACGAGCAACCGGTCGACGACGCCCGGCTCCGACGCCTTCCAGGCCTACATCGCCTCGGGCTGGGCCGACCGCGACGACGTGCTGCCACCCGCTCGCGCCCAGGCCCCGTTCGCGGCCGAGCGCCGACGCCGCGTCTCTGAAGCCTTCCCGGGCAAGCGGCTCGTGATTCCGTCGGGCGCCGTCAAGCAGCGCGCCAACGACACCGACTACCCCTACCGGGCGCACTCGGCGTTCACCTACCTCACCGGCTGGGGCTCCGACTCCGAGCCCGGCTCGTTCCTGGTGTTCGAGCCCACGGCCGACGGTCACGAAGCCTCCCTCTACTTCCGCGAGCGCGCGGGCCGCGACTCCACCGAGTTCTATGCCAACTCCGAGATCGGCGAGTTCTGGATCGGCGCTCGCCCCTCCCTCGCTCAGGTCGAGAGCGATCTGGGGCTCGGCACGCGTGGCATCGCGGAGTTCGAGGGTGTCGCCTTCGACGAGTCGACCCTCGTGGTGCGTGAAGCGGCCGACGACCTGCCCGCCGGTGCGGGCGACGAGGCGGATGCCGCGTTCCACACCTTCCTCTCCGAGCTGCGTCTCGTCAAAGACGACTACGAGATCGAGCAGATGCGCCTGGCCATCGCGGCGACGGCCCGCGGCTTCGACGACGTCATCGCCGACTTCGGCCGCAGCTCGCAGCACGAGCGCGGCGAGCGCCTGGTGGAAGGCGTCTTCAACACGCGGGCGCGCCTCGACGGCAACACCGTAGGCTACGACACCATCGCCGCGTCGGGTCCGCACGCCTGCATCCTGCACTGGACGCGGAATGACGGCCCGGTGCTGCCCGGAGACCTCATCCTGATGGACGCCGGGGTCGAGCTCGACAGCTACTACACCGCCGACATCACCCGCACCATCCCGGTCTCCGGTCGCTACACCGAGGTGCAGCGACGCATCTACGAGGCCGTTCGCGAGGCGGCGGATGCCGCGTTCGCCATCGTGCGGCCCGGCATCCGGTTCCGCGAGATCCACCAGACCGCGATGCGGGTCATCGCCGAGCGCACCGCCGAGTGGGGATTGCTGCCGGTCACCGCCGAAGAGGCGCTCGAGGCCGACAACCAGCAGCACCGCCGCTACATGGTGCACGGCACCAGCCATCACCTCGGCCTCGACGTGCACGACTGCGCGAAGGCGCGGCGCGAGATGTATCTCGACGGCGTGCTGGAGCCCGGCATGGTGTTCACGATCGAGCCGGGCCTCTACTTCCAGCCCGACGACCTCACGGTGCCCGAAGAGATGCGGGGCATCGGGGTGCGCATCGAAGACGACATCCTCGTCACCGACGACGGCGCCGAGAACCTCTCCATCGGCATCCCGCGCACGGCCGACGACGTCGAGGCGTGGTTCGCGCGGCTCAACCCGCAGAGCTAGGCGGTCGAGGGCCGAGGCGGGGGCCGCGCGAAGCGGTCGCGGAACGGAGGCACTCGGCCGCGGAACGGTCGTGCCTGGCCGGCAAGCGCTCGCGCTCGGCCGCGCTAAGGCGCCGGCGGCCCGTCGAGCGCGTTGCGCGCCCGGTTCGCGAACTCGGGCGACACGAGCACCGAATACGACGTCGCGATCACCTGCATCACCGAGGTGAAGTCGCGCCGGCGGCGCCCGACACTGTAGACCGCGATGTTGAAGAACAGCCCGAACCCGGCGCCGATCAGCGCTGCGGCGCCGATGAACAACGGCGTCGTGCCGGTCGGCGAGAGCAGCACGAGCAGCAGGCCGAAGAACAGCCCGACCCACAGCCCCGACAAAGCGCCGGCGAGTGCGGCACGGCCGTAACTGAGCTTGCCGGTGACCCGCTCGACGCTCTTCAGGTCGCTGCCGATGATCGACACCTCCTTGAGCGGGAACTCGGCGTGCGCGAGCCGGTCGACCGCCGCCTGAGCGTCTTGGTAGGTCTCGAAGGTCGCGACGACCTCTCCGCGCGGAATCACCGGAACCCGGGGCGTTCCTCGGCGGGGAATGGGCGGTCGATCGGTCACCGGGCCATTCTTCCACGGTGGCGCCTGTCCCGGCTGTGCACCCAGGCCCAAGGTCTAAGTTAGTAGTTGTGAGTGCCACCAGAGTCTTTGTCGCCCGATTGGCGGGGTGCACCGTTTTCGACCCCGCCGGCGACCGGCTAGGCAAGGTGCGCGACGTGCTCGTGGTCTATCGCAAGAACGACCCGCCGCGCGTGGTGGGTCTGATCGTCGAGATCCCCGGCCGCAAGCGCGTGTTCGTGTCGATCGGGCGCGTCACCAGCATCTCGAGCGGCCAGATCATCACCACGGGGCTCATCAACGTGCGCCGCTTCGAGCAGCGCGGCGGCGAGGTGCGCGTCATCGCCGAACTGCTCGGCCGCACCGTCGTGTTCGCCGACGGCTCGGGTCAGGCCACGATCGAGGATGTCGCCATCCAGGAGTTCGGCCCCGGCGAGTGGGCGGTCGCCCAACTGTTCGTGCGCCGCCCGAAGACGAGTTCTTCGCCGTTCGCCAAGGGCGCGACGGTGTTCGCCAACTGGAGCGACGTGCGCGAGAAGACCGCCGCCGGCCAGGCCCAGTCGGCCGAGCAGCTGATCGCCACCTACAGCGACCTCAAGCCCGCCGACCTCGCCAACACCCTGCTCGACCTGCCCCAGGCCCGCATGCTCGAGGTGGCCGAAGAGCTGCCCGACGACCGACTCGCCGACGTGCTCGAAGAGATGCCCGAGAGCGAGCAGGTCGAGATCCTCGCGCAGCTCGACGACGACCGCGCCGCCGACGTGCTCGATCAGATGCAGCCGGATGACGCGGCCGACCTCATCGCCCAGCTCTCCGAGGAGCGCGGTGAGCACCTGCTCGAGCTCATGCAGCCCGAAGAGGCCGACGACGTGCGCATGCTGCTCGCCTACGCCCCCGACACCGCCGGCGGCCTCATGACCACTGAGCCCATCATCGTCAGCGCCGACGCCACCGTGGCCGAGGGTCTCGCCCTCATCCGCCGGCACGAGCTCGCCCCCGCGCTCGGCGCCGCCATCTGCGTCACCCTACCGCCCTACGAGCCGCCAACCGGCCGTTTCCTCGGCATGGTGCACTTCCAGCGCATGCTGCGCTACCCGCCGCACGAGCGCCTCGGCACCCTGCTCGACCAGGGTCTCGAGCCGGTCACCGCCGACACCAGCGCCGCGGAGGTCTCCCGCATCCTGGCCAGCTACAACCTGGTCTCCGTTCCGGTTGTCGACGACAACCACCGACTGGTCGGGGTGGTGACCATTGACGATGTCCTCGACTACCTCCTGCCCGACGACTGGCGAAGTAACGACAGCGATGACGACACTCCCGAACGGGTGCCGGATCGCGCCCCCACGCGAGCGCTGAGCGGAGCGCCGCGACTCACACCCCGCGGAAGGAGGACCGGCAATGGCACGAGGTAACAGCAGGCAGCAGCCCGCGCTCGACGCCCCCAAGGGCCGTCGCAGCAGCGTCATCCCCCGTCGGCCCGACACCAACCGCGACGTCTTCGGCCGGCTCACCGAGGCCATCGCGCGCGCGATGGGCACCCCGTGGTTCCTGTTCGGCCTGTCGCTGTTCGTCATCGCGTGGATGCTCTTCAACACCTTCGGCCCCGAGGGCCTCCGGTTCGACTCCGCGGCCATCGGTTTCACCGCGCTCACCCTGATCCTCTCGCTCCAGGCCTCCTATGCGGCGCCGCTCATCCTGCTGGCCCAGAACCGGCAAGACGACCGCGACCGTGTGCAGTTCGAGCAAGACCGGCAGCGCGCCGAGCGCAACCTCGCCGACACCGAATACCTCGCCCGCGAGGTGGTCGCGCTGCGGCTCGCGCTGCAAGACATGGCGAGCAAGGAGTTCATCCGCTCCGAGCTGCGCACCCTGCTCGAAGAACTCGACCGCGACAGGCCGGCCGCCGGCAAAGCGGGGGAATGACGGTGGCTGCTCCCGGCGCCCTCGCCGAGGCGGTGCGTGGTGCGCTCGTGCGGGTGATCGATCCCGAGATCCGCAAGCCCATCACCGAGCTCGACATGATCGGCTCGGTCGCGGTCTCGGCTGAGGGCGAGGCATCCGTGGCTCTGAAGCTGACGATCGTCGGATGCCCCGCGGCCGCCACGATCGAACGCGACGTTCGTGAGGCCACGGCCACCGTGCCCGGAGTCACCTCGGTGCAGGTCGACGTGTCGGTGATGTCGAAGGAGGAGCGGGCTGCGCTCACCGAGAAGCTGCGGGGTCCGGGCCGACGGGAGATGCCGTTCGGCCCGGGTTCGCTCACCCGGGTCTACGCTGTCACGAGCGGCAAGGGCGGGGTGGGCAAGTCGACGCTCACCGCCAACCTCGCGGTCGCCCTCGCGGCCCGAGGTCTCGCGGTGGGGCTCATCGACGCCGACGTCTACGGCTTCTCGATCCCCGGCATCCTGGGCCTCGTCGACGCCGACGGCTTCGCGGCGCGGCCCACGCGGGTCGACGACATGATCCTGCCGCCGGTCGCCTACGGAGTCAAAGTGATCTCGATCGGCATGTTCATCGACCCCGAGCAGGCGTCGGCGACCGGGGGCGCGGTGGCCTGGCGCGGACCTATGCTGCACCGCACGATCAACCAGTTCCTGACCGACGTCTACTTCGGCGATCTCGACGTGCTGCTGCTCGACCTGCCGCCGGGCACGGGCGACGTGGCCATCTCGATCGGTCAGCTGCTGCCGAACGCCGACGTGATCGTGCTCACGACCCCGCAGGCGGCCGCGGCCGACGTCGCCGAGCGCTCCGGACTCGTCGCCATGCAGACCGGCCAGAACGTCTACGGCGTCATCGAGAACATGGCGGGTTTTGCGGCCCCCGACGGCACCGTGCTCGACATCTTCGGCGCCGGTGGCGGGCAGGATGTCGCCGACCGCCTCTCCGCCCGGCAGCGCGACCGCGTGGCGGCCACCGCTGCTGCCGGTGCCTCTCGCCACTCCGCGGCAGCGGGTGGCCTCGGCGCGGCACCGGGCGACGAGGGCAACCCGGATGGGAGCGTCACCGCCATCGGCGAACGCAGCGTGGATGGCGACGCGTCGACGGACGCGGGGCGCACCACGACGGCGCCCACGCTGAACGACCGCCGACTCCGGTCGGAGCGCTCCTCGGGCGAGGTCGGTGTGGGCGACGAACCCGGCACCGTGCCGCTGCTGGCGTCGGTGCCGATCAGCATGGCGTTGCGCACCGGGGGCGACACCGGCGCGCCGGTGGTGATCGCCGATCCGGCCGACCCGGCGAGCATCGCGATCGGCGCGGTGGCCGACCGGATGGCCCGCCGCGGGCGCAACCTGGCCGGCCGCAAGCTAGGGCTCGCGCCGGTATGACCGGGCGGCGCCCTGGTCGCATCGCGTTTCTGCCCGCCGGGTGGTCCGCGGACTCGGCCCGGGCCGCCAATACGGCCGCGGCCGCGCGGACCACGAGCGAGTCGGTACCGGTGTCGGGGCCGACGCCAGCGCCGGCATCAGGGCCGGCACTGGCGTTGCGCCGAACGAAACGGCGCCGTTCGCGCGCCACGGGTCTCGCCGCGCTGATCGCGTTGGCACTGGTGGCGGTGGTGGCCGGATGCTCGAGCTCGCCGGCCGCGCCGATGGCGACATCCGGAGCCCCCTCCACCCCGCGCGCCACGCCCGAGCCGCCCGTGGTCGTCGACGGGGTCGGACTGGCGATTCTGCAGAACCGGCCCGACTACGGCAAGCGGGTGCTCGAGTTGTCGGTCACGAATGAGGGCGACGAGCCGATCACGGTGACCGGGGCGCGATTCGAGTCCGCGCAGTTCGTCGCGGCGGCCGAGTGGGCGAAATCGACCGAGGTGCCTCCCGGGCTGACCCGCTACCTGCCCGTGCAGCTGCCCGACCCGGTGTGCCCGGCCCCGGATGCGCCGGCGACGCTCACCATCACGATCACCGCCCCCGACGGCTCGCGGCGCGACGTCACGGCGGCGCCCACCGACGCGTTCGGCGTGCTGCCGCGCATCGCCGGCGAGGACTGTCTCGCCGATGCCGTCGCCGCCATCGCGACCGTGCGCCTCGACGACGACCTCGAGGTGTCGGGCACCGGAACCGACTCGGTGGCCCACCTGAAACTGGTGGTCGAGCCCGCCGCCTCCGCTGCGGCGGCGGAAGCGTCGGGGACGCTGCGCCTCTCGGACGCCCGCTTCACCATCCTGATGGCACCCACCGACGGCGACGTCTGGCCGCTCGACGCCGAGTTCTCGCCCGGAGACCCGGCGCGCGACTTCGTTCTCGACGTGACCCCCGCGCGATGCGACCCGCACGCTGTCGCCGAAGACAAGCGCGGCACCTTCCTGCCGGTCGAGGTGAGTATCGCCGACGGACCGTCCGGCACCGTCGACATCCCGTCGAGCGACGCGCTCCGGCTCGCCCTCTACGACTTCATCGCCGCCCACTGCGGCTACGCCCCGCAGTGACCCGGCCCCGTCGCCGAGTTCAGCGCGGGTGTAGAACAGACGCATGGTCGCGAACCTCAGCTACGTCGTGACGGGCGCGAGTCGCGGAATCGGCCGCAGCATCGCCCTGCGTCTCGCCCGCGATGCCGCTCGCGTGGTGAACATCGACCGCGAGCCGCCCGATGACGATGGCGGGCCCGACGTCGACTCCGCCGCCCACGACACGAAGGCCGCCCTCGAGGTGGCCGCCGCCCGCATCGTCACGCTGCTCGGTGACGCCGCCGACGAACGGGTCGCCGTCGAGGCTGCCCATCTCGCCCAGGAGGCCGCACCGCTGGCGGGTTGGGTGAACAACGCGGCGGTGTTCCGAGACGCGTCGCTGCACGACGACGCCCCCGCCGCCGTCACCGACCTCATCCGCTTGAACCTCGCACCCGTCGTCACCGGCTGCTCGGTGGCCGTCCGCACCTTCCTGGCAGCGGGCAGACCAGGCGCCATCGTCAACGTCTCGAGCCATCAGGCCCAGCGGGCGGTTCGCGGCGCGCTGCCCTACGCCACTGCCAAAGCTGCCATCGAAGGACTCACCCGCGCCGCCGCCGTCGACTACGGCTACGCCGGCATCCGGGTCAACGCCGTCGCGCTCGGCTCGATCACCACCCGGCGCTACGAAGAGCTGCTGCAGGCCGCTCCCGCCGTCGAGGCGGCCGTCGCGCAACTGCACCCGCTCGGGCGGGTCGGCCGGCCCGACGAGGTCGCTGCCGCGGTCGCCTACCTGCTCTCAGACGAAGCGAGCTTCGTCACCGGAACCGTGCTGCCCGTCGACGGCGGCCGCGCAGCCCGCGGCGCCGACCCCGAGGAACGCCCCGCCCCGTGACCGGGCGCGCGCGCCGCCCGCGGCCACTCCACCCCCTCGAGAAGTCGAATTCCAGTGCAAACCCGCCCCGGTTGCCACACATTTCGACTTCTCGCGCCCGTGGGAGCCCCTAAGACGCCATCCCCTTCGGCAGGGGAGGGGCAGAGGCCGGCCCGCGCCGACCGCAAGTGCCGCCCAAAAAGCTGCAAATAACAACGACCGAGGCCGTATAGGGCGTCGGTCGGCCTGATTTGCAGCTTTTTTCGACCCACACCCCCGAGTCGGCGCACGCCGCAGGGCGCCGCGGCAAGGCGTCAGGTGGCCTCGGAGTCGAACGCGGTCGCGGCAACCGCCGCCGCCGCGGGAGCACCCGCCGAACCCGCCGCACCCGAGACACCCGCCGCATTCGCCACCCCCGCAGCGCCCGAGCCCGCCGCGTCGGGCTCGACGATCGGCACCGGCCCCCCGGCCGACTTCGCCTTGTGCTGCAGATAGGCGGGCTCAGGCCGAGTCGCGGGCCGGCTTACCGGCCGCACGGCCGACGTGCCCGCCGCTCCGGCCGCACCCGCCGGGGCGTCATCGAGCAGCGCCTCGCGAATGATGCGGCGCGGGTCGTACTGCCGCGGGTCGAGCTTCTTCCAGTCGACGTCGTCGAACTCGGGGCCCATCTCGTCGCGCATGCGCTCCTTGGCCCCGTTCGCCATGTCGCGCACGGTGCGCACGAGCTGCGCGAGCTTCGCCGCGTAGCCCGGAAGCCGTTCGGGGCCGAGCAGGAAGACCGCGATCACACCGATCAGCAGCAGCTTCTCGAACGTCAACCCGAACATGCTGAAATCATACCTCCGCGACCGTGAGCGACCTGTGGGGCGTGGCTCCCCGCCCGCGCGGCACCGGGTCTCTAAGCTGTCACCGGAGGAACACCGTGTCTAGCAAAGAGTCCAGTTGGAAGTTCACCGGCGACATCGTCGTCGAGAGCCCGCAGATCGTCGCGGCGCGTTCGCACGCCGCCGAAGTGGGGGTCGAATCCGTCACGCCCGCGATCGGCAGCCAGCTGGCCGTGATCGCCGCCGCCACCGCGGCGAAGTCGATCGTCGAGATCGGCACGGGCCTCGGCGTCTCCGCACTCTGGATGCTCAAGGGCGCTCCGGATGCCACGATCACCTCCATCGACACCGAACTCGAGCACCAGCAGGTCGCGCGTGCGGCACTGCTCGAGGCGAAGGTGCCCCCGAACCGCATCCGCCTCATCACGGGGCGCGCCTCGGAGGTGCTCCCCCGCCTCAACGAGAACTCCTACGACCTCGTGCTCGTCGACGCCGACGCCAAGTCGGTGATCGAATACGTCGAGCACGCCATCCGGCTCGTGCGCCGCGGCGGCACCGTGCTCGTGCCTCACGCGCTCTGGAAAGACAAGGTCGCCGACCCGGCCCAGCGCGGCGACACCGTCACCGACTTCCGCACCCTCGCGGCCGAGCTCTCGGCGTCGGAGGCCGTGCTCGTGGCGCTCTCGCCCGCAGGCGACGGCCTGCTGCAGGTCACCAAGATCGTCAGCTGAGCGGCGCCCACGGCCCCGCCCACGCAAGCCCGCACGACCACAGCCCCGCCCGTGCAAGTCCGCACGACGACGGCCCCGGCACCTGCGTGCCGGGGCCGTCGTCGTTGCTCAGCTATGCGGGATTGACCACGCCTGCGAGCGCGTCGTGAAGCTCCTTCGCCTCCGCGTCGTTGACGGAGACGACGAGGCGCCCCCCGCCCTCCAGCGGTACTCGCACGATGATGAGGCGTCCTTCTTTCACTGCCTCCATCGGTCCGTCTCCGGTCCTGGGTTTCATGGCGGCCATTCGGCTCCCCTTTCGTGGTGTCTCTACCATTATCGCGGATGCGTGACACGTGAAGAAACTCGGCCACGCGACATCCGTCGTTTAATCCGGAGTTCGGTGCCGGATGACGCGGGCGGGCATCACGGGGGCGTCCAGTCCCGGCCGTCGACGCCCCACGCGATCGTCATCCACCCCACCTGGCCGGCGATGCAGACGAGCACGAGACCCACCCGGTAGACACGCGATTTCGGCACGGCGAGGGCGCCGAGGGCCGGGAACAGCGGCATGAGCAGTCGGAACGTGCTCGACTGCGGAAAGAACACCGCGAGCAGATAGATCGCGTAGCTCGCAAGCCACAGCCGAAGGTCGACTCCGAGTCGTTTCACCGGCCGCGTGAACAGGAACGCGGCGAAGCCGAGAATGAGCAGACTCACCACGACGATGCCCCACGGCGCGCCGAGCCACCAGTTGCCGCCCTGGAACCACGCCGTGAACGGCACGAGCTCGCCCCAACCGATGTACGACGAGCGCCACGCCAGTTCGGTGTCGGTGTAGGCGCTCATCGAGCCGGTGGCGATCCAGGCGATGATCAGCCAGACGAGCCCCATGACGCCGCTGAACACGGCGAGCGCCACCGTGGTGACACGATCGGCGAGCGGGAACGGGTCGCGCGACCGGATGAGGTAGCGGTGCACGAGATGCAGCCCGACGAAGAGGGCGAAGGCGAGTCCCGACGGCCGGGTGAGCGCCATCACCGCCACGATCGGGAAGACCCACGGGTAGCGGCGGGTCACCACCAGGTAGAGCGCCGAGACGAGCAGCAGCAGCGACATCGACTCGGCGTAGGCGAACTGCAGCAGCGGCGAGAGCGGCGCCACGCAGAACAGCACCACGCTGAACAGGGCGGTGCCGGAGTCTTTCAGCACGTGCTGCATGAGCTTGTAGAACACCAGCGCGGCACCGAGGGCGCAGCCCACCGACACGATCACCGCGATGAGCTCCCAGCGGGCGCCGGTCACGAACCTCAGCGCGCCGACCAGGAAGGGGTAGGCCGGCATGAAGGCCCAGGCACTCTCGCCCACGTGCCCGTCGGCCGTCATCGGCAGCTCGGACGGGTAACCGTAGAACGAGATGATCTTGTACCAGTTGCCGTCCCAGATGGCGGCGTAGCTGAGGTAGGGCGGGTTGGCGCCCGTCCAGGGGTTGGGGCCCTGGGCGCGCGAGAACAGCAGCACGATCACGGTCGTCACCACCCGCGAGAGCACGAACACGACCACGACCCGCAGCCACCAGGGGCTGAGTCGATACCTCAGGCGCAGCCGCGAGACCCGTCGTGGCGCGGCATCCGCTCGCCCCGGCGAGATCGTCGACACCGGCGCCTCAGCTGCCGTTCGAGAGCCAGGCGCGCAGCCCCGCCTCGCACGAGACGATCTGGCTGACGCGCACGCGCTCGTCGTCGGCGTGCGCCTTGAGCGGGTCGCCGGGGCCGTAGTTGACGGCCGGGATGCCCATGGCCGAGAACCGGGCGACGTCGGTCCAGCCGTATTTCGGCTTCGCCTCGCCCCCCACGGCGGCCAGGAACTTCTGGGCCAGCGGGGCGTCGAGCCCGGGCCGGGCGCCCACGGCGAGGTCGACGATGCGGATGTCGAAGCCCGGGAACAGCTCGTGGATGTGCGCGACCGCCTCCTCGCCCGAGCGACTCGGGGCGAACCGGTAGTTCACGTGCACCATCACCTCGTCGGGGATGATGTTACCGGCCACGCCCCCCGTGATGCCGACGGCGTTGAGTCCCTCGCGGTAGACGAGCCCGTCGACCTCGATCTCCTCGGCCCGGTAGTTCGCGAGGGTGTCGAGAACGGATGCCGCCTTGTGGATGGCGTTGTCGCCCACCCAGCTGCGCGCCGAGTGCGCCCGCAGCCCGTAGGCGCGGATCTCGGCCCGCAGGTTGCCGTTGCAGCCGCCCTCGATCTGGCTGTTCGTCGGTTCGCCGAGGATGGCGAAGTCGCCCACGAAGAGGTCGGGGCGGTTGGCGGCCAGTCGGGTGAGACCGTTGAGCTCGTTCGACACCTCCTCGTGGTCGTACCACATCCAGGTGATGTCGACCGGGGGCGCCACGAGCTCGGCGGCGAGCTTCAGCTGCACCGCGACGCCGCCCTTCATGTCGACCGTGCCTCGGCCCCAGAGGTACTCCTCGCCCTCGTAGGTCTCGTAGCGGGTCGGCAGGTTGTCGTTCAGCGGAACCGTGTCGATGTGCCCCGCGATCACCACCCGCTGCTCGCGGCCGAGGTTCGTGCGCGCCACGATCGTGTCGCCGTCGCGGATGATCTCGAGGTGGCGGCATCCGCTGAGCGCAGCCACGATCGCGTCGGCGAGCAGGGCCTCGTCGCCCGACACCGACTCGACGTCGCAGATCTGCTGAGTGAGCACCACCGACGACTCGGCGAGATCGAGAACCGGATGCGCGGGGTCGAAAGCAGGCATTCCCCAAGTTTAGGGTTCGCGGGCCAATACGCTTGAGTCATGCCTGACGAACTGCTGAACGCCGCTTCCTCCCCGCTCGAGAGCTCTGCCGCCCCCACGCACGCCTGGGGTCATGGGCTGGCCACGATCGCGGGCGACGGAACCGTGCTCGACACCTGGTTCCCGGCGCCGCGCCTCGGTGAGCCGCCGGTCGGCGAGACCCTGCGGGTTCCCGACGAGCTGCTCGTTCATGCGACTCCGGATGCGCGCCGCAACGTGACCGTCGACGTCACCGCCGAGGTCATCGAGCTCGCGGCTCCCCCGGAGTCGACCCCGGATGCCTACCTGCGCCTGCACCTGCTGTCGCACCTGCTCGTGGCGCCGAATTCGATCAACCTCGACGGCATCTTCGCGCACCTGCCGATCGTGGTCTGGACCAACGCGGGCCCCGTGCACCCCGACGACTTCGACCGCCTGCGCCCCTCGCTGCAGCGGGCCGGCATCCAGGCCTACGGAATCGACAAGTTCCCGCGCATGCTCGACTACGTCACCCCGGCGAAGGTGCGCATAGCGGATGCCTCGCGCGTGCGTCTCGGCGCGCATCTCGCTCCGGGAACCACCGTGATGCACGAGGGCTTCGTGAACTTCAATGCCGGCACGACCGGCTCCTCGATGGTCGAGGGCCGCATCTCGCAGGGCGTCGTCGTGGGCGACGGCTCGGATGTCGGTGGCGGTGCGTCGATCATGGGCACCCTCTCGGGTGGTGGCACGCAGCGCGTCTCGATCGGGCGGCGCGCGCTGCTCGGCGCCAACGCGGGCATCGGCATCTCGATCGGCGACGACTCGGTGGTCGAGGCCGGCCTCTACGTCACGGCCGGCACGAAGGTCGTGCTCATCGACGGCTCCGACGACGAGCACCAGATCGTGAAGGCCGTCGCCCTCTCCGGGGTGCCGAACCTCCTCTTCCGCCGCAACTCCCTCTCGGGCGCCGTCGAGGCCGTCGCCCGCACGGGCACCGGCATCACCCTCAACCCCACCCTGCACGCCTGACCCTTCGCTCTCGTCTCCCTCTCCCCTCGCTCGCGAGTGGTCACTTTCCGCGTCAAAACCCCGCCCTTGGCGCGGAAAGTGCCCACTCACCGCCAGCCGCGGAGGCGAAGCGCGCGGCGCGTGCGAGCGGGAGTCGAATCCCAGCCCGACGAAGGGGTGTCTTTGCTCTCGCGGATGTGCACCCAGCGCGCCTCGAGCAGGGCCTCGTGGCGCGCCACATCGTCGCGGTACTGCTTGGAGTCGACGCGATGCTGCTCGCCGTCGTACTCCACGACGACCTTCCACTCCGGGTAGACCAGATCTCCGAAGGCGATGAACCGGCCGAGGTCGTCGTCGATCCGCCGGTTCAGCTCGGGCTCCGGCAGGCCACTCCTGATCAGCGCAAGACGCAACGCGGTCTCGCGCGGCGAGTCGGATCCCTCGCGCATCCACTCCGCCGCCTCGATCGCTGCCCGGCGGCCGCGGCCTCGAAAACGGGTGATGCGAAGCGCCAGTGCCTCCTCGGGCACATAGGGGCGTAGGTCGCCGGGCACCTGCTTGCGCGGAACCCGGATGAGATGGTCGGCCGCGATCACGAGATCATCGAACGGGAGGAGTGACGCGAGTTGCAACCACGTCGTCGCGGCGTCGGTTACCGGCAATCCCTCTCGCTGCGTCACCGCGGTCGCGGCGGAAAGCCGGTGGCCCGCGACTCCAGGCAGCCGTGGCCGTGTGCCGGTGCCGATCGTGGACACGTGGATTGTCGTCTCGCGACAGACCCAACCAGGTAAGGGCATCTGCCACAACATCGCGGCGGTCGTATGGCTGAAGACCTGGTCGGGGCGCATCCGCGTGCGATAGGCACGGCAATGCTCGACGATCGATTCGTCCAACGCACCCGCGTGCCGCACCCCGCAGTAGGGGCGTGTCAGGTCGGACGAGCGCAGGCGACTCGGGGTGAGCCCCGCTTCGATTGCCGTTTGAACGTGGAAGGGCGCATTCAGCAGGGCTGGAGGAAGAGGGACTCGACGAGGCATGCCCCATGGTGCCGCGCCGAACCCGGCACCGAGGCGTCATCCACAGCCCGACCGCGCCCAGCGCACTTTCCACAGGCGCGAGTGGTCACTTTCGGCGCCAAAGCGCGCGTCTTGGCGCCGAAAGTGACCACTCGGCGGAGGTGGTGGGAGGGACGGGGCGCGGCCGGGCGGCCTACGCGGGGCGCAGGGCGCTACGCGCGCGGCGCCTGGAAGCCGGGGAGGTCGCGGGCCGGGGCACCCAAGTAGAGCTGCTGCGGGCGCCCGATCTTGGTCTGGGGGTCGGTGGCCATCTCGCGCCAGTGGGCGATCCAGCCCGGCAGGCGGCCGATGGCGAACAGCACCGTGAACATGCGGGTCGGGAAGCCCATCGCCTTGTAGATGACGCCCGTGTAGAAGTCGACGTTCGGGTAGAGCCGGCGCGAGATGAAGTACTCGTCCGACAGGGCGACCTGCTCGAGCTCCTTGGCGATGTCCAGCAGCGGGTCCTGGACGCCCAAGGCGAGAAGCACCTCGTCGGCGCTCTCCTTCACGAGTTTCGCCCGCGGGTCGTAGTTCTTGTAGACGCGGTGCCCGAAGCCCATGAGCCGGATGCCGGACTCCTTGTTCTTCACGCGCTCGACGAACTTCGCCACGCCCTCGCCCGAGTCGCGGATCTGCGCCAGCATCGTCAGCACGGCTTCGTTCGCCCCGCCGTGCAGCGGCCCGAACAGGGCGTTGATGCCGGCCGAGATCGACGCGAACATGTTGGCCTCGGTCGAGCCGACGAGCCGCACGGTCGAGGTCGACGCGTTCTGCTCGTGGTCTTCGTGCAGGATGAGCAGGCGCTCGAGCGCCTTCGACAGCACCGGGTTGATCTCGTAGGGCTCGGCCAGGTTGCCGAAGTTCAGCCGCAGGAAGTTGTCGACGAACGAGAGCGAGTTGTCGGGGTAGAGGAACGCCTGCCCGAGGCTCTTCTTGTGCGCGTAGGCGGCCATCACGGGCAGCTTCGCCAGCAACCGGATGGTCGAGATCTCGACGTCTTCGGGCGAGTGCGGGTTGAGCGAGTCCTGGTAGTAGGTCGACAGCGCCGAGACGCCCGACGACAGCACCGACATCGGGTGCGCGTTGTGCGGCAGCGCGTCGAAGAACCGCTTGAGGTCCTCGTGCAGCAGCGTGTGGTGCCGGATCTTGTCGTCGAACGACGCGAGCTCCGACGCGGTCGGCAGCTCACCGTAGATGAGCAGCCACGCCACCTCGAGGTAGGTCAGCGACGTCGCGACCTGCTCGATCGGGTAACCGCGGTAGCGCAGGATGCCGGCATCCCCGTCGATGTAGGTGATCGCCGACTTCGTGGCCGCCGTGTTGACGAACCCGTAGTCGAGCGTCGTCAGACCGGTCTGGCGCGTCAGCGTCGACAGGTCGATCGACGACGCACCATCGACGCTCTGCAGCAGCGGGAACTCCGCCGTGCCGCCCGGGTAGGTGAGCGTCGCTTTCTGTGGGTCAAGACCAGCGGTGGTGCTACTTGCTTTTTGACCGACGTCCGTCACGGCGCCTCCTTGAGTGATCCTGCCTGCGTGTCAGTGGCGGGACGCAGTAAGGCGTTCGTGAACCGGACCGCGTTGACCCTCATACAGCCTAATGTGACCCGAACCATACTGTTGCATCCGCTCACGCTCGGGTTCGGGCGTTGGAGGTTTGCGCCTAACGGAGGCCGCCGGCATCCAATCGCGCCGCCGCCGCGGCGATCCGCTCGTCGGTCGCGGTCAACGAGAACCGCACATGCTGCGGGTGATGTTCGCCGTAGAACGACCCCGGGCCGGCCAGGATGCCGCGATCGGCGAGCGCCCCGATGGTCTCCCATGCGTCGCGCCCCTCGGTCGCCCAGAGGTAGAGCCCGGCCTCGCTCGCGTCGATCCGCAGCCCGGCGCGCTCGAGCGCGGGCTTCAGCACGTCGCGGCGCGCCCGGTAGAGCGCCTTCTGCGCGGCCACATGGGCGTCGTCGCCGAGCGCCACCACCATCGCCGCCTGCACGGGACCGGGCGGGATCATGCCCGCGTGCTTGCGCACGGTCACGAGCCGGGCGATGAGCGCCGGGTCGCCGGCCGCGAACGCCGCCCGGTAGCCGGCGAGGTTCGACTGCTTGCTGAGCGAGTAGGCGGCGAGCACGCCGGTGAGGTCTCCCCCGGTCACCCGCGGGTCGAGGATGCTCGGCACGGGCTCCGTCTGCCAGCGCCCGTCCCAGCCGAGCTCGGCGTAGCACTCGTCGCCCGCGATCACGGCACCGAGCTCGCGGGCCCGTGCGACCGCGGCGGCCAGCGCCGGCACGTCGAGCACGCGCCCGTCGGGGTTGCCGGGGCTGTTCAGCCACACCAGCCGGGTCGCGTCGGGCCACGTCGCCGGGTCGTCAGCCGCCAGCGAGGTGGCGCCGGCGAGCCGGGCGCCGATCTCGTAGGTGGGATAGGCGGCCACCGGATGCACCACCACATCGCCCTCGCCGAGCCCGAGCATGAACGGCAGCCACGCCACGAACTCCTTCGACCCGATCGTGGGCAGCACGTTCGCCTCGGTGAGCCCGGGCACACCCCGGCGCCGGGCGAACCAGGCGGCGATCGCCTCGCGCAGCCGCGGGGTGCCCGCCGTCTGAGGGTAGGCGTGCGCATCCGTCGCCTTCGCGAGCGCCTCGCGCACGAGAGCCGGCGTCGGGTCGACCGGCGAGCCGATCGAGAGGTCGACGATGCCGTCGGCGTGGGCCCGGGCGCGATCGGCGAACGGCACCATCTGGTCCCACGGGTAGTCGGGGAGTTCTGCGAGGGCCACGCTCAGCGGCCCGCGCTCAGTGGTCGCCCTGCGGCGGGAGCGCCGCGATGAGCGCGTGGTCCTTCTTGATCACGCCGACCTTGGCCGCGCCACCGGGCGAGCCGATGTCGTCGAAGAACTCGACGTTGGCCTTGTAGTAGTCGGCCCATTCTTCGGGCAAGTCGTCTTCGTAATAGATGGCCTCGACAGGGCACACCGGCTCGCACGCACCGCAGTCGACGCATTCGTCGGGGTGGATGTAGAGCGAGCGTTCGCCTTCGTAGATGCAGTCGACAGGGCACTCGTCGATACACGCGCGGTCTTTGACATCCACGCACGGGAGGGCGATGACATAGGTCACAGTGGTTCAGATCCCTTCGATAACCCGGAGTTCGAGTCTACTTCGTCGCGGAGCGCGGTCCGCCCAGACGGGGCCAGGCGAGCACCACGACGGCCACGAGCGTCGACCCCACGAGCCACACCATTCCGGCCACACTGTCGGG
This sequence comes from Herbiconiux daphne, assembly GCF_024979295.1. Classification (GTDB taxonomy): domain Bacteria; phylum Actinomycetota; class Actinomycetes; order Actinomycetales; family Microbacteriaceae; genus Herbiconiux; species Herbiconiux daphnes. The sequence continues at coordinate 423,611 of NZ_JANLCJ010000003.1, forward strand.
GATGAGCACCGATCCGCCGGGGCTCGGCAGCGCGAGCAGCGCGACGACGCCCACCACACCGACCGCCGCGAGCACGGCGGCGAGCCGCGAGGGCGCCACGAGACGCAGGCCCACGAGCAGCAGCACCACGGCGGCGAGCGCGAGAATCACGCCGATCGGCAGGTCGAACAACCCGAACACGCTGACGCTGATCTGGTGCACCACGGTGCCGAGCACCCCGAACAGGCCGCCGAGCAGCAGCGACACCAGGTAGCCGAGCACCCGCGTCGACACCGTGCTGCCCACCGGCGGAGCGTCGTCGACCGGCCCGGCGGGCGTCAGCGGCACACCGGATGCCGCGGGCACGACGCCCTCGGACGTGCGGATGCCGTAGGCCGGCGGGCTCTGATCGGCGTCACCTCGACGCGGCTCGTTCTGCACCGAACCAGCCTACGTCGCCCACCCGGCGCTCAGCGCCGACGACGGGTTCCGAACACCCCTTCGATGACACCTCTCAGGATCGTCTGCGTCGTCTTCGACCCCAGCACGTCGCTCAGGATGTCGGGCTGCGGCGTCGTGCGCCGGCTCCTCGGTGCGGGCGAACGGCGAGCCTCCTTCGCGGCCTCGGCGCGGGCCTGCTTCTCGGCCTGCGCCCGGAACTCGGCCTGCTGCTTCTCGAACTCCTCCGCTGCCTCGGCGGCCGAGGCCGCGGCCGCCGCCGCATTCATCTTGGCGGTGAGCAGCTCGCGGGCCGACTCCCGGTCGATCGGGGTGCCGTACTCGGCCAGCAGCGGGGAGGCCGCCACCGCCGCATCGATCTGCGCATCCGGTGTCGGCCCCATCGAGCCGCGCGGCGCCCGCACCCTCGTCCACGCCACCGGGCTCGGGGCGCCCTTCTCGTTCATCACCGTCACCACCGCCTCGCCGGTGCCGAGGCCCTGCAGCACCTCGCCGAGATCGTAAGCCGAGTTCGGGTAGGTCGACACCGTCGCCCGCAGCACCTTGGCGTCATCCGGGGTGAACGCGCGCAACGCGTGCTGCACCCTCGAACCCAGTTGCGCCAGCACGTCGCCCGGCACGTCTTTGGGCGTCTGCGTCACGAAGAAGATGCCGACACCCTTCGACCGGATGAGTCGCACGGTCTGGGTGATCGACTGCAGGAAGTCCTTCGAGGCGCCGGTGAACAGCAGGTGTGCCTCGTCGAAGAAGAACACCAGCTTGGGCTTGTCGAGGTCGCCGACCTCGGGCAGGTCGTTGTAGAGATCGGCGAGCAACCACATCAGGAAGGTCGAGAACAGCGCCGGCTTGTCGGCGACCCGCGGCAGCTCGAGCAGGCTGATGACGCCGGCGCCGTCGTCGGCGGTGCGCAGGAACACCGAGGTGTCGATCTCGGGCTCGCCGAAGAACGCCTCGGCACCCTGGGCGGCGAACGCGATCAGTTCGCGCAGGATGACGCCGACGGTCTGGTTCGACAACCCGCCCATCTCGCGCAGCTCGGCCTTGCCCTCGTCGCTCGTGAGAAAGACGAGCACGGCGCGCAGGTCGGCGAGGTCGAGCAGCGGCAGCCCCGCCTGCTCGGCGTAGTGGAAGACCAGGCCGAGACTCGACTCCTGCGTGTCGTTGAGCTGCAGCACCTTGCTGAGCAGCAGCGGCCCGAAGCCCGACAGCGTCGCCCGCACGGGAACGCCCTTGCCGATGCCGCCGAGGCTGAAGTACTCGACCCGGGGCTGGCCGCCGGCGACCAGTCCTGACCGATGCCCTCGGTGCGGGCGAGGAGCTTGGGGCTCGCCTCGCCCGGCGTCGCCATGCCGGTGAGGTCGCCCTTCATGTCGGCCGCGAACACGGGAACGCCGTGGGCCGCGAGCTGCTCGGCGAGCGCCTGCAGGGTGCGGGTCTTGCCGGTGCCGGTGGCGCCCGCGACGAGGCCGTGGCGGTTGGTCATGGCGAGCGGGATGCGCACCTGCACGTCGGCGAGCGCCTCGCCGTTGACGAGCGCGCCGATGTCGAGCGCGGGCCCGTCGAAGGTGTAGCCGTCGCGGATGACCTGCACCTCGGCATCCGTCAGCGGTGCGGATGTCGCCACCGGTGTCGCCCCGGGCGTCGCGCCTGCGGTCGATGCCGCTACCTCGGGCGCCGCCGCCGCCGACCCGGGCCCCGCCGACGCCGCCGCCACAGCGGCCTCCTCGGCTCGCCTCACCGCGGCCTCCGCCGCCGCTTGCGCCTGCCGCGCCGCCTCGACGGCCGCCGCCGCCTCGGCCCGGGCCCTCAGAACCGCATCGTCCGTCATGGCCACAGCCTAGAACCGCATTGGACAAATACGACATCGGGCGCTTACGCTCAGAAGTTGGTAAGGCTAGGCTTACCCAAGTAAGGCAAGCCACACCTCCGTGGTGCCGACGCATCACCGCTGCCCCCTCCCTCTCCTGTGAAAAGGTGCCCGTGCTCGCGAACTACCTGATCGGCCTGCGCGAAGGCCTCGAAGCGGCGCTGGTGGTCGGCATCCTGGTCGCCTACGTGCGCAAGATCGGCCGCCGCGACGTGCTGTTCCGGCTCTGGGCCGGCGTCGGGCTCGCGGTGCTCGTGGCCCTCACCCTCGGCGCCGTGCTGACGTTCGGCGCCTACGGCCTGAGCTTCGAGGCGCAGGAGGCCATCGGCGGCTCGTTGTCGATCGTGGCCACCGGCTTCGTCACCTGGATGGTGTTCTGGATGCTGCGCACCAGCCAGAACCTCAAGGGCACCCTGCAGGCCGACATCGACAAGGCGCTGATCGGCGCCGGCTGGGGCCTCGTGCTCGTGGCGTTCCTCGCGGTCGGCCGGGAGGGCATCGAGACGGCTCTGTTCATCTGGGCTGCGGTGCAGGCGACCGGGGAGACGACCTTCCCGCTCATCGGTGCGGCACTCGGCATCCTGACCGCCGTCGTTCTCGGCTACCTCATCTATCGCGGCATGGTGCGCATCAACCTGGCGAAGTTCTTCGCCTGGTCGGGCGGTTTCCTCATCCTGGTCGCCGCCGGCGTGCTCTCCTACGGCGTGCACGACCTGCAGGAGGCCGGCATCCTGCCCGGGCTCAACAACCTCGCGTTCGACGTGAGTGCGATCGTGCCGCCCGACAGCTGGTACGGCACCCTGCTCAAGGGCACCGTGAACTTCTCCCCCGCCACCACCTGGCTCGAACTCGTGGTCTGGCTGGCCTACTTCATCCCCACCATGATCCTCTTCCTCCGCGCGATCGCGCGGGGGCCGAAGAAGTCCGCGTCGGCCGCACCCGCCGTCGCCCATCCCGCCCACAGCTAGGAGCACACGTGAAGACCAGACCGATCCTCATCGCCGCGGGGGCGGCGATCACCATGTTCGCCCTCGCCGGCTGCGTGCCGAACAACGCCTCGACCACGGATGCCGCGGCGGCCATCACCGTCGACAGCTCGGCGACCGACTGCACGGTCAGCGCGGGCACGGCCACGAGCGGCACGCTGAAGTTCTCGGTCACGAACTCGGGCGACCAGGTCACCGAGTTCTACCTGCTCGCCGAAGACGGCCTGCGCATCGTGGGCGAGGTCGAGAACGTCGGCCCCGGCATCTCGCGCGACCTCGTGGTGCAGGCCCAGCCCGGCGACTACTTCACCGTCTGCAAGCCGGGCATGGTCGGCGACGGCATCGGCCGCTCGTCGTTCACCGTCACCGGTGACAAGGTGCAGCTGGCCGGCGACGTGCAGGAGCAGGTCGACCAGGCCGCCGTCAATTACGTCGCCTACGTCAAAGACCAGGTCGGCCAGCTCGTGACGGGCACCCAGGCCTTCGTCGACGCCTTCGTCTCCGACACCCCGTCGCCCGACGGCAAGACGGCTGCCGAGCTCTACGCCACCACCCGCGCGAACTACGAGCGCATCGAGCCCGTGGCGGAGTCGTTCGGCGACCTCGACCCGGCGATCGACTTCCGCGAGGCCGACGTGCCCGCCGAAGACGAGTGGACCGGCTGGCACCGCATCGAGAAAGACCTGTTCCCGCCGACCGCCGACGAGAACGGCGGCACCGAGTACGTGCCGCTGACCGCGGAGGAGCGCACCTACTACGCCGACAAGCTCGTCTCCGACACCCAGTTGCTCTACGACGCCGTCAACGACCCCGACTACACCGTGTCGATCGACGCGATCGCCAACGGCGCCATCGGCCTGCTCGAAGAGGTCGCGTCTGGCAAGATCACGGGCGAAGAGGAGATCTGGTCGCACACCGACCTGTGGGACTTCCAGGCCAACCTGGAGGGCGCCAAGGTCGCCTACGAGGGCGTGCGCGACATCGTCGAGACCAAAGACCCCGACCTGGTGAAGACCCTCGACGAGCGCTTCGCGTCGCTGCAGGACACCCTCGCCGAGTACGGCAGCCTCAACAGCGGCTTCACCTACTACGACGAGCTCACGACCGACCAGGTCAAGCAGCTCGCCGACGGCGTCAACGCCCTGAGCGAGCCGCTCAGCCAGCTCACCGCGACCCTGGTCGGCTGACACCCAGCACAGATCCCTAGGGTTGTAGTCATGTCTGAGCACGAGCCGTCACCGGAGCAGCCAGACACCTCGACACCGGCGCCCGCCCCGGCCAAGACCGGCATCTCCCGCAGGGGGTTGTTCGGCCTCGCCGGGGCGGGCATCGTCGGCGCGGGTGTCGGCGCCGCCCTCGATCGGTTCGTGCTGCCCCCGTCGGCGTCGGCGCAGGAGAACGCGGCCGTCTACCCCTTCTTCGGCCCCAACCAGTCGGGCATCACCACGCCCGCCCAAGACCGCCTGCACTTCGCGAGCTTCGACGTCGCCGACATCACGCGCGACGAACTGGTCGGCCTGCTGCAGGACTGGAGTGCGGCGGCCGCGCTGATGACCCAGGGCAAGCAGGCCGGAACCTACGGCGCGGTCGGCGGCCCCTACGACGCTCCCCCGGATGACACGGGAGAAGCGCTCGACCTGCCGGCATCCGGTCTCACCATCACCTTCGGCTTCGGGCCGACCCTCTTCACCGACAGCTCCGGCGCCGACCGTTTCGGCATCGCCGCCGACCGCCCGGCCGCTCTGGTCGACCTGCCGCACTTTCCGGCCGACATGCTGCAAGACACCCTGAGCGGCGGCGACCTCTGCATCCAGGCCTGCAGCGACGACCCGCAGGTGGCCGTTCACGCCATCCGAAACCTCTCGCGCATCGCGTTCGGCCGCGCGTCGATCCGCTGGTCGCAGCTCGGTTTCGGGCGCACCAGCTCCACCTCGCGGGCGCAGCAGACGCCGCGCAACCTCTTCGGCTTCAAAGACGGCACGGCCAACATCAAGTCCGAAGACACCGGCGTCGTCGACGACCAGGTCTGGGCGTCGAAGGCCGACGGCGCGGCCTGGATGGCGGGCGGCTCCTATCTCGTGGCGCGCAAGATCCGCATGACCATCGAGACCTGGGACCGCACGTCGCTGCGCGAACAGGAGCGCATCATCGGGCGCACCAAGGGCGAGGGCGCGCCCTACTCGGGCGGCACCGAGTTCTCGGAGCCCGACTTCGCCGCCACCGGCCAGGGCGGTGCGCCGCTCATCGACGAGGCCGCGCACGTGCGGCTGTCGCACCCCGACCAGAACGCGGGCGCGCAACTGCTGCGCCGCGGCTACAACTTCGTCGACGGCAACGACGACCTCGGCCGGCTCAACGCGGGACTGTTCTTCATCGCCTACCAGCGCGACCCCAGAACGCAGTTCATCCCGATCCAGATGAACCTGGCCAAGAACGACGCGATGAACGAGTACATCAGGCACGTCGGGTCGGGCATCTTCGCGGTGCCGCCGGGTGCGGCATCCGGGTCGTACGTCGGCGCGACCCTGTTCGGCGGCTGAATCGGATAATTTTCCGCGCGCCGTCCACGATGACGGCTCGGCGCCCGGAAAATTGTCCCGTTCGAACTCCGCGGTAGGGTCGGTGAGGTGACCGACCACGCCATCCGCTCCCGCGAGGGGGTGCTCAGCAGGCGTTACCGGCTCATCACGATCGGCGCGTTCGCGCTGGTGTTCGTGGCGGCGTTCGAGAACCTCGCGGTGACCACCGTGATGCCCGTCATCAGCGCCGAGCTCGACGGCGCCTCGCTCTACGCGGTGGCCTTCTCGGGGCCGCTCGCGGTGTCGGTGCTCGGCATGGTGCTCGCCGGCAACTGGTGCGACCGCAACGGCCCACGGGTGCCGCTCTACGCGTCGGTCGCGCTGTTCGCCACCGGACTCGTCGTGGCCGGCACCGCCACCACCATGGGCACGATGGTCGCCGGCCGCCTCGTGCATGGCGTCGGCGGCGGCGCGATGACGGTGGCGCTCTACGTCATCGTCGCCCGCGTCTACCCCACGGCGCTGCAGCCGAAGATCTTCGGCATGTTCGCGGCGGCGTGGGTGCTGCCGGCTCTCATCGGCCCCTACCTCGCCGGCGTGCTCGGCGAGACGGTGGGCTGGCGCTGGGTGTTCCTGGGGGTGGCGGCGCTGGTCGTTCCGGCCCTCGCCATGGTGGTTCCGGCGATGCGCTACCTGGCCGCGGGCGCGGGCAGGGCGGTGGCGGATGCCGGCGCGGCCACCGACGCCGGCACCGGCGCCGATGCCGGCACGGCCACCGACGCCGGCACGGCGCCGGCCGGCCCGGCAGCTGGCGGCAACGGCGCACCAGGCACCACCGGCACGCCCGTGCCCTGGAGCCTCAGCCGCATCGCGTGGGCGGTCGCGCTCGGCGCGGCCATCCTCGGACTCAGCCTCTCGACCGAACTCGAGGGCGCGGCCGTGATCGTGCTCGCCGCCGCCGCGCTCGTCGTGGCGCTCGTCGCGCTGCGCCCGCTGCTCCCCCGCCGCACGCTGCTCGGCGCGCGCGGGCTGCCGAGCGTCATCCTCATCCGCCTGGTGCTCGCGGGGGGCTACTTCGCCGCTGAGGTCTACCTGCCCTACCTGCTCACCGGGGAGTTCGGACTCAGCCCGTCGACGGCCGGCCTCGCGCTCACAGCAGCCGGCATCGCCTGGGGCGCCACCTCCTGGTTGCAGGGGCAGATCATCCGGTCGCTCCCCACGTCGACGGCACTGCGACTCGGCACCGCGTTCGTCGCCGGCGCGGCCGGTCTCGCGGCCGCCACCGCCCTGCTCGGGTTGCCGGCCTGGGTGGTCATCGCCGGCTGGGCGATCTCGGGAGCGGGCATGGGCCTCGCCTACCCGCGCCTCTCGGTGCTCACCCTGACCTACTCCGAACCGCACCGTCAGGGATTCAACAGCGCCGCCCTCAGCATCGCGGATGCAGCTGGCCCGGCCATGTCGCTCGCCCTCGCCGGCATCCTGTTCCAGGCGCTCGGCGGCGAGACCGTGCCGTTCGCGTTCGGTGGCGTGTTCGTGTTCGCGACCGTCATCGCGGTCGCCGCGCTGCTGCTGAGCGGCCGCACGGCCACCCGCTGACCCAGCTTTCCCGGGCCAGCGGACGAGCCGCCGGTGCTCCGGCTGCTACTGGTTGGCGCGCTTGAGGTTCGCGGTGCGGCGGGCGCGCGCGTTCTGGTCGAGCTCGACCTTGCGAATGCGCACGGTCTCGGGCGTCACCTCGACGCACTCGTCTTCGCGAGCGAACTCGAGCGACTCCTCGAGCGAGAGCTGGCGAGACGGCGTCATCGACTCGAACGAGTCGGAGGTCGACTGACGCATGTTGGTCAGCTTCTTCTCTTTGGTGATGTTCACGTCCATGTCGTCGGCGCGCGAGTTCTCGCCGATCACCATGCCCTCGTAGACCTCTTCGGTCGGGTTCACGAAGAACGTCATGCGCTCCTGCAGAGCGACGATCGCGAACGGCGTGACGACGCCCGAGCGGTCGGCCACGATCGATCCGTTGTTGCGCGTGACGATCGCCCCGGCCCACTCGTCGTAGCCGTGCGAGATGGCGTTGGCGATGCCGGTGCCACGGGTGATGGTGAGGAACTCGGTGCGGAACCCGATGAGCCCGCGCGAAGGAACGATGAACTCCATGCGCACCCAGCCGGTGCCGTGGTTCGACATGCCGTCCATGCGGCCCTTGCGAGCGGCGAGCAGCTGCGTGATCGCGCCGAGATATTCCTCCGGGGCATCGATCGTGAGGTGCTCGTAGGGCTCGTGGGTCTTGCCGTTGACCTGCTTGGTGACCACCTGCGGCTTGCCGACGGTGAGCTCGTAGCCCTCGCGACGCATGTTCTCGACCAGGATGGCGAGCGCGAGCTCACCACGGCCCTGAACCTCCCAGGCGGCGGGGTTTCCGATGTCGACGACGCGCAGCGACACGTTGCCCACCAGCTCGCGGTCGAGGCGGTCCTTCACCATGCGGGCGGTGAGCTTGTGGCCCTTGACCTTGCCGACGAGCGGGGAGGTGTTGGTGCCGATGGTCATCGAGATGGCGGGGTCGTCGACGGTGATCGCGGGCAGCGGGCGCACGTCTTCGGGGTCGGCGATCGTCTCACCGATCGTGATGTCCTCGATGCCGGCGATGGCCACGATGTCGCCGGGGCCGGCCGACTCGGTGGGCACGCGGGTGAGCGCCACGGTCTTCAGCAGCTCGCTGATGCGCTGGTTGTGCACCGAGCCGTCGTGCTTGACCCACGCGACCTGCTGGCCCTTCTTGATGGTGCCGTTGAAGACACGCAGCAGGGCGAGACGGCCGAGGAACGGCGACGAGTCGAGGTTGGTGACGTGGGCCTGCAGCGGCGCCTCGTCGTCGTAGGTCGGCGCCGGGATGTGCTCCAGGATGGCGCCGAACAGCGGCTCGAGGTCGTCGTTGTCGGGCAGGGTGCCGTTCTCGGGCTTGTTCAGCGAGGCGGCGCCGTTGCGCCCGGAGGCGTAGACCACCGGCACGTCGAGGATGGCGTCGAGGTCGAGGTCGGGCACGTCGTCGGCCATGTCGGAGGCGAGGCCGAGCAGCAGGTCTTGCGACTCGCCCACGACCTCGTCGATGCGCGCATCCGGGCGGTCGGTCTTGTTGACCAACAGGATGACGGGCAGCTTGGCCTCGAGCGCCTTGCGCAGCACGAAGCGGGTCTGCGGCAGCGGGCCCTCGGATGCGTCGACGAGAAGCACCACGCCGTCGACCATCGACAGGCCGCGCTCGACCTCGCCGCCGAAGTCGGCGTGGCCCGGGGTGTCGATCACGTTGATGGTGATCGGCTTGTCGCCCGCGTGCTTGCCGTTGTACGAGATCGCCGTGTTCTTGGCGAGGATCGTGATGCCCTTTTCGCGCTCGAGGTCGTTCGAGTCCATCATGCGGTCGTCGGCGTCGAAGTGGGCGTCGAACGAGTTGGTCTGCGTGAGCATGGCGTCGACGAGTGTCGTCTTGCCGTGGTCGACGTGAGCGACGATTGCGACGTTGCGCAGGTCATCGCGGGTGGCTTGTGCCATGGAAGAAGTCCTCAGTTCATGAACCCGGAACCGGTGGACAGGCCACCCTTCGGGCTCTAAATAGCGGGGTCGGTGGGCGACGTGGCCCGATCCGCTAAACGCCCAGGGTGATTCCAGCTCCCGGGATGGCGTTCAGCAACTCCTTAGTATATTGCTCCTGAGGGTTGTCGAAGACGTCATCGGTGGTCGCGGCCTCCACGATCTTGCCGTTCTGCATGACGCAGACGTTGTCGGCGATCACCCGCACGACCGCGAGGTCGTGGGTGATGAACAGATAGGTGAGCTCGAGTTCGGCCTGCAGATCGGCGAGAAGCTTGAGGATCTGGGCCTGCACGAGCACGTCGAGCGCCGAGACCGCCTCGTCGAGCACGACGATGTCGGGCTTCAGCGCGAGAGCCCGGGCGATCGCCACGCGCTGACGCTGTCCACCTGAGAGTTCGTTGGGATACCGCGTGATGAGCGCCTGCGGCAGCGCGACCTGGTCGAGCAGCTCGAGCACCCGGGCCTTGCGCGACGCGCGGTCGCCCACCTTGTGGGTGCTGAGCGGCTCGGCGATGGTGTTGCCGATGTTGCGCAGCGGGTCGAGCGAACCGTAGGGGTCTTGGAACACCGGCTGCATGCGCCGGCGCAGGTCGAGCAACGGCTTGCCCTTGAGGGGCGCGACATCCTGGCCGTCGATCATGATCGAACCGCTGGTGGGGTCTTCCAGGCGCAGGATCATCTTCGCCACGGTCGATTTGCCCGAGCCCGACTCCCCCACGAGCGCCGTGGTGGTGCCCTTCTCGACCGAGAAGTTCACGTTGTCGGCGGCAGTGAGGCTGCCGGCGGCGCCCTTGCCCTGACCGCGGATCTTGTAGACCTTGGTGAGGTCTTTCACCACGATGGCGTCGGGGCGCTTCACCTTGGGCTGGTGCTCGATGCGCTCCTCGGCGGCGGCGATGAGGTCGAGGCCCTCGGTCACCTTGGTGGGTGCGTAGTCGAGGTCGCTGAGGTGATGCGTCGGCGACGCCAGGGTGGCCGACTGGATGCGGCGTGACGCGAGGCTCGGCGCGGCGGCGACGAGGCGCTGCGTGTAGGGGTGCACCGGGTTCTGCAGGATCTCCTTCGAAGGCCCGGCCTCGACGATCTTGCCCTTGTACATCACGACGAGCTGCTCGGCACGCTCGGCGGCGAGGCCGAGGTCGTGCGTGATGAACAGCACGGCGGTGCCGATGTCGAGGTGGTCGAGGATGCGCCGCTGCACCGTGACGTCGAGCGCCGAGGTGGGCTCGTCGGCGATCAGCAGCTTCGGGCGGGCCGAGAGGCCGATGCCGATCAGCACGCGCTGACGCATACCGCCCGAGAACTGGTGCGGGAACTGCTTCAGGCGCTTGTCGGCATCGGCGAGACCGGCCTCTTTCAGCACCTGGATGGCGTGGGCGCGCACCTCTTTGCGGCCGGTGGCGACACCGTTCGCACGGATGGTCTCCTCGACCTGGAAGCCGATCGACCACACCGGGTTGAGGTTCGACATCGGGTCTTGGGGCACGAAGCCGATCTGGCTGCCGCGCACCTCCTCCATCTGCTTCTCCGAGAAGGAGCTGAGCTCCTGGCCGTCGAACACGATGCTTCCGCCGGTGATGCGGCCGGGGCCGGGCAGCAGGTTGATGATCGCGTGTGCGGTCGTCGACTTGCCCGAGCCGGACTCCCCCACGATGGCGAGCGTCTGGCCCGGCATCAGGGTGAGGTCGACGCCGCGCACGGCGGGAACGATGCCACCCGTGGTCTGGAATCCGACCTGGAGGTCTTTGATCTCGAGCAGCGGCTTCTGTGCACCGGATGCCGCGGTCGAGGCGGTCTGCGGGCTGGTGGTGTTGCGGTCGCTCATCGCTGAGCCCTCGCCTTCGGGTCGAGAGCGTCTCTGACGACCTCACCGAGCATGATGAAGCTGAGCACGGTGATCGAGAGCGCGATGGACGGGTAGATGAGCGTTTGCGGCGCGGTGCGCAGATCGGTCTGCGCGGCGCTGATGTCGTTGCCCCACGACATGGTCGAGTTGGGCAGGCCGACGCCGAGGAACGACAGGGTCGCCTCGGCCACGATCGCGGCACCGAGCGAGATCGTGGTGACCACGATCACGGGAGCGATCGAGTTGGGCAGCACGTGACGGATCAGGATGCGGAACCGCGACACCCCGAGCGCCTGCGAGGCCATCACGTAGTCGGAGTTCTTCACCCTCAAGATCTCGGCTCTCAGCACACGAGCCGTCGCCGGCCACGCGAAGATGCCGATGGCGAGCGCGATGACGAAGACGTTCCGGTAGGCCGAGAACACCGACATGATGACGACGGCCGCCAGGATGTAGGGGATCGAGAAGAAGATGTCGCCCGCGCGGGACAGCACCGAGTCGAGCCAGCCGCCGTAGTAGCCGGCGAACATGCCGAACACGATGCCGAGCACGCTGGTGAGGATGGTGACGATGATGCCGACCGTCAGCGACGTCGACGTTCCGTGGATGATGCGCGAGAACACGTCGCAGCCCTGCTTGGTGAAACCGAGGATGTGCTCGGCCGTGGGCGCGCCGTTGCTGTTCGACAGCTGGCAGTCGTCGTTCGGCGGCACCTGGGTGAACAGGCCCGGGAACAGGGCCACGAGCACGACCAGCAGGATGATCGCCGACGAGATCCAGAACATGGGGCGGCGGCGCATGTCGCGCCACGCGTCGATCCAGAGGTTGCTGGGGCGTTCGCCGACCTTGACGGCGTCGACCGCGACGAGCGGGGTCTCCTCGAGAGGAGCGACGTAGTGTGCGGGGGTCGGAGGGGTCTGATTACTTGACATAGCGGATCCTCGGGTCGAGAAGGCCGTAGAGGAGGTCGACGACGAGGTTGACCACCAGATAGATGAGCACCATGACGGTCACGAACGAGACCACGGTGGGGCCCTCGCCTCGGATGATCGCCTGGTAGAGCGTGCGGCCGACGCCGGGCACGTTGAAGATTCCCTCGGTGACGGTCGCGCCGACCAGCAGCACGCCGAAGTCGGTGGCCGCGTAGGTCACGACGGGGATGAGCGAATTGCGCAGGATGTGCACCGGGATGATGCGCCGCCGGGTGAGGCCCTTGCCGTAGGCGGTGCGCACGAAGTCGAGCGACTGCGTCTCGATCACCGACGAGCGGGTGAGGCGCACGATCTGCGCGAACGTGATGCTCGCCAACACGAACGCCGGCAGGATCAGGTCTTGGATCGGGGCACCGGAGGACACCGTCGTCCTCGCCCAGCCCAGTTGGATTCCGAAGATGAACTGCCCCACGAAGGCGATCACGAAGATCGGCAGCGAGATGAAGATGAGGCTGACCACGAGCGCCGACGCGTCGAAGAGCTTGCCCTTGCGCAGGCCCGAGACGAGACCGATCAGAACGCCGCCGACGAACTCGATGAACAGCGCCATGATGGCGAGCCGGATCGTGACCGGGAAGGTGCGGGCGAGGATCGCGGAGACCGGTTCACCCGAGAACGAGGTGCCGAAGTCGCCGCGCAGGATGCCGCCGAGGTAGAGGAAGTACTGCACGATGAACGGCTGGTCGAGGTGGTACTCGGCGCGGAGCCGCTCGAGCAATGCCGGGTTCGGGGTCTTGTCGCCGAAGAGGGCGAGCAGCGGGTCTCCGGGCATTGCGAAGACCATGAAGTAGATGAGGAAGGTCGTACCGAGCAGAACGGGAACCGCCTGCAGGATGCGCCTGAAGATATATCCGGCCAAAGGTCAGACCGTACCAATCGAGCTAATGGGCATTGTGTGCCACCTGGACTAGAGAACATGATACGGGGGCGACAGCCGGTAGCTGCCGCCCCCGTAGATCCGAGAACTAGCTCTTGGTGACCGCGTAGTACAGCGGAACCGAGTTCCAGCCGAAGTCCACGTCGCTCACGGACTCGCTGTAACCGCCGGTGACGTTGGAGTACCACAGCGGGATCGCCGGGAGGTCCTTCAGAAGGATTTCCTGAGCATCCTGGAACGCCTTGTTGGCGGTCTCGGGGTCTGCATCGGCCGAACCCTGGTTGAGCAGGGCGTCGAACTCGGGGTTCGAGTAGTCACCGTCGTTCGACGACGCGTTGGTCGCGTAGAGCGGGCCGAGGAAGTTGAACAGACCGGGGTAGTCGGCCTGCCATCCGGTGCGGAACGCCGTCTGGATGGTGCGGTCGGTGATCGCCGTGCGCTGCTCGGCGAACGTCGGGTACGGAGCACCCGAGGCGTCGATTCCCAGCGTGTTCTTGATGCTGTTCGCCACAGCGTCGACCCAGCCCTGGTGGCCGCCGTCGGCGTTGTAGGCGATCTGGAAGGTGCCTTCCCACGGCGAGATGGCGTCGGCCGCAGCCCACTTGGCCTTCGCGTCGTCGGCGTCGTACTTCAGCACGTCGGCGCCGGCCAGGGAGTCGCTCCAGCCGTCGATCACCGGTGAGGTGAAGTCGGAGGCGGGGGTGCGGGTGCCCTGGAAGATGACGTCGGTGATCTCGTCGCGGTTGATCGCCTCGGAGAGGGCTGCGCGACGGAGCGCGCCTTCCTCACCCGAGAAGTGCGCGAGGCGCTCCGGGATGGTGAACGACTGGAACACAGCGGAGGGCTGGTTCACGGCACGGTCGCCGAGGTCGGACTCGTAGGTGCCGAACGCGCTGTCCGGAACCGCGTCGAGCACGTCGAGGTTGCCGCCGAGGAGGTCGGCGTACGCGGCATCCTGGCTGGCGTAGAACACGAAGGTCACGCCGCCGTTGGCCGCCTTGCGGCCGCCGTCGTAGTCCTCGTTCACGACGAGGTCGATCTTCTCGTTGTGCTGCCAGGCGCTGTCGCTGGCCAGCTTGTAGGGGCCGTTGCCGATCGGGTTCTGACCGAAGGCGTCCATGTCGTCGAAGGCCGACTTGGGCAGCGGGTAGAACGCCGAGTAGCCCAGGCGCAGGGGGAAGTCCGCGCGGGGCTCGTTGAGGGTGACGGTGAACGTGGTGTCGTCGACCACGCTCAGACCGGTCAGGGGGCTGTCCTCGTCGTAGCTGAAGCCCTGGATGTCTTCGAAGAAGTAGCTGTTCAGCTGCTCGTTCGACAGGAGGGCGCCGTACTGCCACGCGTCGACGAAGCTGTTCGCGTCAACGGGGTCGCCGTTGGTGAAGGTCAGGTCGGGCTTGATCTTGATGGTGAAGGTCTGCGAGTCATCGGTGTCGATGCTCTCGGCGACGTCGAGCTGCGGCGCACCCGTTGCGTCGTAGTACTCGAGACCCGCGAAGATCGAGTCGATGATGCGGCCGCCACCGGTCTCGTTGGTGTTGGTGGGGATGAGCGGGTTCTGGGGCTCAGAGCCGTTCGCGGTGATGACCGCTGATGAACTTCCCGTGGCGCTGGTGTCGGAGCCGCTGCTGGCGCAGCCCGACAGTGCGAGCGCACTCGCGGCGACCAGCGCGAGCGCGCCGATGCCATACCGTCTGATTTTCAATTTTCCTCCTGTGCAAAATGCGGGCAAGGCGAAACCCCCTTGTGGAGGGCGCGACCTAAGGAAGTACCCTAAGTGGGGGCCAGGTGTAGAGCAAAACGGCGGAGAAAAAAGTTACATACACGAAACTATCTCGGCAGATTTATTGTGGCATTGCTCCACTATTTGTGGATAACAAGCGCTAGACGCAAGAAAGCGGAGTCATGTCTCGAGCCACCACGTGGGGCGGAGTGCGCCGTCGGCGGCTGTGGACCGAGATTGCGATCGTGCTCGGCGTCTCGCTCGGCGCATCCGCGGTCTACTCCATCGTCAACATCATCTCGCGGCTCACGATCGACACCCCGCTGGCCGACCAGTCGGCCACCATCAACGGGTCCCTGAGCGACCGGGAATGGCTCGATCTCACCTATCAACTGCTCGCGATCTTCTTCGATCTCGTGCCGGTGGCGCTGGTGCTCTACCTGCTCGCCATCTCGGGCGGCAACCCGTTCCGCCGCATCGGGTTCGACGTGCAGAAGCCGGCGAGCGACCTGGGGCGCGGCCTGCTGCTGGTGCTCGCCATCGGCGTGCCCGGCATCGCCTTCTACTTCGTGGGCCGGGCGCTCGGCTTCACGGTCGACGTGGTACCGGCGCCGCTCGACACCTACTGGTGGACGACGCCCATCCTCATCCTGGCCGCCCTGCGCGCCGCCCTGCAGGAGGAGGTGATCGTCATCGGCTACCTGTTCACGCGATTGCGGCAGCTCGGCTGGCACAAGTGGCAGATCATCCTCTCGGCCGCGGTGCTGCGGGGCAGCTACCACCTCTACCAGGGGGTGGGACCGTTCTTCGGCAACGTGGTGCTGGGCGTCGTGTTCGGCTGGTGCTACTGGCGGTGGGGGCGGGTGATGCCGCTCGTGGTGGCGCACTGGATCATCGACATCGCGTCGTTCGTCGGCTACGCGTGGGCGGTGTCCACTTTCCCGAGCCTGTTCTGAGCTGGTTTGTGCGCCGCCGCCGCTGCGCTGGCAGGGTCAGGCGCGGGAGCGGCGGCTGGAGACGACGAAGGCGATGATGCCCAGGGCTACCAGGAGGCCGCCGCCGATGAAGCCGCCGATCATGAGCCAGTTGGGGGTGGAGGAGTCGGATGTCGCCGCTGCGGCATCGGTCGGTGCCGAGGTGACGGGTTCGGGGGTGAACAGCGGGGTCGCCGTGGGGGTCGCGGTGGTCGAGGCCGTGACGTTGACCGTCATGACGGCCGACGCGGTGCCGTTGAACGAGGTCGCGAGCTCGCACAGGATGTTCGAGGTGCCGATCGGGAACGCCTGCCCCGACTCCACCGGTGCGCCCACGATCGAGCAGCCGTTGAGGGTCAGGCCCGCCGGAACGCTGGGCGCGATCTGCACCGGCGCGGTGCCGGAGGCGTCGGCGACGAGGTCGACGGTCGCGGGCAGGATGCTCGACCCGCTGAAGTCGGCGCCCACGATGCGGGTGCCGCTGAAGTCGGCGCCGTCGAGGTTCGCTCCCGAGAACACGGCGCCCTGCACGTCGCCGCCGGCGAAGTTCGCGCCGATGAGGTTGGCGCCCCGGAAGTCGCCTTCGCCGAAACGGGTTCCGCTCAGGTCGACGCCGCTGCACTGGGCACCGCCGGGGCCGTTGTCAGGCATCCGGTAGACGACGCAGTCGCCCTCGGCGAAGACGGGGTCGGCGGCAGCGGCCGGCGAGGCGATCACGGCCACGAGCCCGGCGCCCACGATCACCCCCACCACGAGCGATCGGATGCGATGGGCGAAGCGATCAGCGGGCATGGCGAGAACCCTACCAAACCCCCTCTCCCGTCGAGTTGCGCCGAAGTGCCCAGTCCCCGAACGGGGACGGGCACTTCGGCGCAACTCGCGGGAGGTGCTGAGTTGCGCCAAAGTGCCCACGTCCCCGCAGGGGACGGACACTTTGGCGCAACTCGGCGGAGGGGGGGTTACTCGAAGGCCTCGGGGGGCGGGCAGGCGCAGACGAGGTTGCGGTCGCCGTAGGCCTGGTCGATGCGGCGCACCGGAGGCCAGTACTTGCCCCGCACAAGGGAGCGCACCGGGTAGACCGCGGTCTCGCGGTCGTAGGCGTGCGCCCACTCGCCCTCGATGACCGCCTGCGCCGTGTGAGGTGCGTTGCGCAGCGGGTTGTCGTCGGCGGGCCACTCCCCCGCGGCCACGGCGTCGATTTCGCGCTTGATCTCGATCATCGCCTCGATGAACCGGTCGATCTCGCCGATGTCCTCGCTCTCGGTCGGCTCGACCATGAGGGTGCCGGCGACCGGGAAGCTCATCGTCGGCGCGTGGAACCCGTAGTCGACCAGGCGCTTCGCGACGTCGTCGACCGGGACTCCCGACGCCTGCGTGATCGCGCGCAGGTCGAGGATGCACTCGTGCGCGACAAGCCCGTTCTCACCGGTGTAGAGCACCGGGTAGTAGGGGGCGAGTCGCGCCGCCACGTAGTTCGCGGCCAGAACGGCTGCGGCCGTGGCATCCGTCAGCCCCTTCATTCCCATCATGCGCACGTAGGCCCAGCTGATGGGCAGGATGCTCGGGCTGCCGTAAGGCGCGGCCGAGACCGGGCCGCCGCCGTGCACGACCGTCGAGCCGTCGACCAGCAGGTGCTCGTCGCCCTGGGCGAACATATGCCCGGGAAGGAATGGAGCCAGGTGCGCCTTCGCCGCCACCGGACCGACGCCGGGGCCGCCGCCGCCGTGCGGGATGCAGAACGTCTTGTGCAGGTTGAGGTGCGAGACGTCGCCGCCGAAATCGCCGAACCGCGCGAAGCCGAGCAACGCGTTGAGGTTCGCTCCGTCGACGTAGACCTGGCCACCCGCCTCGTGCACGAGCCGGCAGATCTCGGTGACCTCGTGCTCGTAGACGCCGTGGGTCGACGGGTAGGTGATCATGAGCGCGGCGAGATCGGCGGCGTGCTGCTCGATCTTGCTGCGAAGGTCGTCGAGGTCGACGTTGCCGAGGTCGTCGCAGGCGACGACGACCACCTTCATGCCGGCCAGAACAGCGGATGCCGCGTTGGTGCCGTGCGCACTCGACGGGATGAGGCACACGGTGCGCTCGGCGTCGCCGTTGGCACGGTGGAATCCGCGGATGGCGAGCAGGCCCGCGAGCTCACCTTGGCTGCCCGCGTTCGGCTGCAGCGACACCGAGTCGTAGCCGGTGACGTCGGCGAGCCAGCGCTCGAGCTGGCCGATGAGCTCGAGGTAACCGCCCACGTCGCTCTTCGGCGCGAACGGGTGGATGCCGGCGAACTCGCGCCAGGTCACCGCCTCCATCTCGCTGGCCGCGTTGAGCTTCATCGTGCACGAGCCCAGCGGAATCATGCCGCGGTCGAGCGCGTAGTCGTAGTCGGCCAGGCGCTTGAGGTAGCGCATCATGCTCGTCTCGGAGCGGTGCGTGTTGAACACGGGGTGCGTGAGGTAGTCGCTCGTGCGCACGAGGTGCTCGGGGATGCTGGGCTCGCCCTCGGCGGTGGCCGCGGCATCCGTTCGCTGCTCGGCGTCGAACACGACGGCCAGCGCGAGCAGATCGATGTCGGTCGTGGTCTCGTCGACGGCGATGCTCACCGTGTCGGCATCGACGACGTGCAGCAGGATGCCGCGTGAGTGCGCGTGCTCGGCCAGGCGCTGCGCTCGCTCGGGCACCCGCACCTGGATGGTGTCGAAGTAGTCGGCGTGCACGATCTCGTAGCCGGCGGCCGAGAGCTGCGCCGCGATCGAGCGGGCGCTGCGGTTGACCCCGGCCGCGATGGCGCGGAGGCCCTCCGGTCCGTGGTAGACCGCATACATGCCCGCCATCACGGCGAGCAGCACCTGCGCGGTGCAGATGTTCGACGTGGCCTTCTCGCGGCGGATGTGCTGCTCGCGGGCCTGCAGGCTCAGGCGGTAGGCCGGATGCCCCGCGGCGTCGACGCTCACCCCCACCAAGCGGCCGGGAAGCTGCCGCTCGAGGCCGGCGCGCACCGACATGTAACCGGCGTGCGGACCGCCGAAGCCCATCGGCACGCCGAACCGCTGCGAGTTGCCGATGGCGACGTCGGCGCCGAGCTCGCCGGGCGAGGTGATCAGCGTGAGTGCCAGCAGATCGGCGCCGACCACGGCGATGCCGCCGGCCTGGTGCACGATCTCGATCACGTCGGAGGGGTTCCAGACGCGTCCGGAGGCCCCGGGGTATTGCACGAACACGCCGAACGCGCCTTCGGAGGTGGCCCCGGCGAGAGGATGCTCGCCGTTGGCCGGGTGGTCGACCGAGTCGAGCACGAGCTCGACGATCTCGATGCCGACCGCTTCGGCCCGGGCCCGCAGCAACGACTTGGTCTGCGGCAGCGCGTCGGCGTCGACGAGGAACCTCGGCGACGTCGACTTGCTGGCGCGGCGCGCGAGCAGCATGCCCTCGACCGCCGCGGTGGACTCGTCGAGCATCGACGCGTTGGCCGTGGCGAGCCCGGTGAGATCGGAGACCATGGTCTGGAAGTTGATCAGCGCCTCGAGCCGCCCCTGCGAGATCTCGGGCTGGTAGGGCGTGTACGCGGTGTACCAGCTGGGGTTCTCGAGCACGTTGCGCTTGATCACGGCGGGCGTGATGGTGTCGTAGTAGCCGAGCCCCAGGTAGGACTTCGACACCCGGTTCGTCGACGCGAGCGCGCGCAGTTCGTCGACGGCCTCGCGCTCGGTCGCCGCCGGCGGCACGAGCGAGTCGGCGAGCGACTGGTCGAACTGGATGGCGCGGGGAACGGCGGCGCTCATCAGCTCGGTGATGCTCGCGTAGCCGACCGCCTCGAGCATGCGGGCCTGGGCGGTGGCGTCGGTTCCGATGTGGCGGCCCGAGAAGGCCGAGGTGGCCGAGAGCGACGCGGGGGCGGATGCCGGCGAGGCCGCGTGCGCGGACTGCGGGGCGTCGGTGTGCGCCGTGCCGGTCTGATCGCCGCCGGGCAGCGGGGCGGTGGTCTGTAAGGACTCGGTGGTCATCGTGTGATCAGTCCCCGATCAGTGCGTTGTAGGCATCGAGCGAGAGCAGCTCGGGCAGTTCGGTGAACTCCACCTTGAGCAGCCAGCCCTCGCCGAGCGGGTCGCTGTTGACGAGCTCGGGCGAATCCTCGACCGCGGTGTTCTTCTCCAGCACGGTTCCGTCGACCGGGGCGAAGAGCTCGCCGACCGACTTCGTGGACTCGATCTCGCCGACGACGCTGCCGCCCGCGACCTCGGTGCCGGCATCCGGAAGGTCGAGGTAGACGATGTCGCCGAGCTGGGCGGCAGCGTAGGCCGTGATGCCGATCGTGGCGACGGTTCCCTCGACGAGCACCCACTCGTGCTCGGCGGTGTAGCGCAGTTCGTTCTGTTCGGGCATGTCAGTCCTTCTTCCGGCGGTAGAACGGCAGGGGGGTCGTGGTGTAGCCGAGACGTTTGCCCCGGATGTCGACACTGAGCTCGGTGCCCGGCTCGGCGTAGCGGGGGTCGACGTAGGCCAGGGCGATCGGATGCCCGAGCGTCGGCGACAACGCCCCGCTCGTGACGACGCCGATCGGCTCGACCGAGTCGTCGGCGGCGAACACCGGGTAGTCGGCACGGGCGGCGCGCTTGCCCTCGGCGACGAGGCCGACGAGCACGGGGGCGCCCTCGGCGGGGCCCGCCTCGACTGCCGCGCGACCGACGAAGTCACCCTTCGACAGCGCCGGCACCCGGCCGAGGCCGGCTTGCACGGGGAACGTCTCGAGCGAGAGCTCGTGGCCGTAGAGCGGCATCCCGGCCTCGAGCCGCAGCGTGTCGCGGCTCGCGAGCCCGGCCGGCACGATGCCGTGCGACGCGCCCGCCTCGGCGATCGCCGCCCAGAGCGCCGGCGCGAGAGCCGGAGCCAGGTAGAGCTCGAAACCGTCTTCGCCCGTGTAGCCGGTGCGGGCCACGAGCATCCGTTCGCCCTGGAACAACGACGCGAGCGCCCGGTAATAGCGCAGACCGGCGAACCCGGAGGCGTCGACGCCGTCGGTGGCCTCGAGGATGGCGAGCGCGGCCGGCCCCTGCACGGCGATCAGCGCGGTGTCGTCGCTCACGTCGTCGAGCTCGACGCGGCCGGCGGATGTCGCGCCCGAGGCGGCTCCGGATGTCGCGCCGGCACCGTCACCGGCACCCGAACCCGCACCGAACTCGGCGAGCCGCTGCTCGAGGGCAGCCGACACCGGTCCGCGGTTCGACGCGTTGGCGACGATCACGAACTCGGACTCACCCGTGCGGTAGACGACGACGTCGTCGATGATGCCGCCCTCGACGGCGAGCAGCAGCGAGTACTTGGCCTGCCCGACCTCGATCGCCGAGAGCTTGCCCGCGAGCGAGAAGTCGAGGAAGTCGGCCGCCGCGAGCCCGGCGACCGTGAACTCGGCCATGTGCGAGAGGTCGAACAAGCCGGCGGCGGTGCGCACGGCGTGGTGCTCGGCCAGATCGCTCGAGTAGCGCACGGGCATCTGCCAGCCCGCGAAGTCGGTGAAGGTGGCGCCGGCCGCGACGTGCACGTCGTGCAAGGGCGAGTAGCGCGCACCCGGCGTGGGCGGGGAATCGGTGGGCGGGGAATCCGTCGATGAGGTCATGAGTTCTCCGGTGTCGTCGCAGGCCGTGCCTGGCGAGTGTCGGGAGCGCGCTCGCGCTCGTGAGAACTCCCCCTCTGTCATCGTGCCTGAGAGTTTCACACCACGTCAGGCCGGGCCTGTCGCGATGCTTTCACCATGGGCGAGCCGCTGTCAGTGCCGCGGACTGCTTTCCAGAGTGGCCAGTTCGACGCGGTACGAGGACCTGAGAGATTATCGGGGAGGATTGCTCCTTCGGTGCCGATCCCGGTCATCCGAGCCCGGCTCTCCCGCGTCGACCTTGCGGCCAGCGGTATTCAGTTGATGGAACCGGTGGTCCCGCCCACGAGCATACCGGTCATCACTGTTCGCCGTAGCCCCCGCTGCGGCTGCGGCGCACGGCGATCAGCACGATCGCGACGATCGCACCGAGCCCGACGACGCCGAGCAGCACGATCACCGGCACGGGCAGGCCGGCCGCCGGATTCTGCAGCTCGCCGCCGACCGCGGCGGCGGTCTCGGTGGCGGTGAAGGTCTGCTGCACCGTGGTGCCGCCCGAATCGGTGGTCTCCGTCGACGTGGCTGCCGGTGTCGGGGCGGCCGGTGCCGCCGTGGGTGTCGGGGCGCCGTCGGGCTCCCCCGCCCAGGCCTGACCGCAGACCGGAGCGTCGGTGAGACCGTCATGCGCGCCGTCGAGCGAGGCCGGCTCGTAGTCGAACTCGAACTGCCCGGATGTCGGGTGCCCGTCGTTGGAGGCCACTCGCCAAACCACGACATACGCCCCCGCGTCGCCGAGCGCGACCGGGGCGGTGAGCTGTGCGCCGTCGACGGCCACGCATCCGGATTCGTAGTGCAGGCCCTCGCTGTCGATCACCTGGGCCGCGAACCCGTCGGGGTTCTGGCCGCTGGTGTAGAGCGCCTCGGAGAAGTCGAGGGTCACGACGCCCGGGTCGGAGTCGATCGACGAGTCGGCGGCGGGATTCGACGACACGACGTCGTCGTGGGCCGAGGCGGCTCCGGTCGGAACGACGACCGCCAGCGTCGCAGCGCCCAGCACGATCAGGGCGCCGAGACCGGCTCGGGTGCGCAGCTTTCTCACGCCACTACGATAGCCGGGCCGGGCCGGTGACTCAGGCGCGTCGAACGCGGTACTGGTTGACCAGCGGGCAGTCGAACGGGTCGGGAGCCGACATGCCGACCTTGTTCATGTAGGCGATGACCGCCGCGTGAGCCGCCCGCAGCGAGGTCTGGGTGTAGGGGATCTTGTGCGTCGCGCAGTACTCCTGCACGATCGGGCGCGCCTTCATGAGGTTGGGGCGGGCCATGTTCGGAAAGAGGTGGTGCTCGATCTGCAGGTTCAGGCCGCCCATGAAGATCGACATGCCCCAGCCACCGGCGATGTTGCGCGACGAGAGCACCTGCTTGCTGAGGAAGTCGATGCGCGAGCCCGCGGGGAAGATCGTCATGCCGATGTGGTTCGGTGCGAACGAGGCGCCCATGTAGAGGCCGAACACGGCCAGCTGCACGCCGATGAAAGCGAACGCCATGCCGAGCGGCAGGAAGTAGAAGATGACGCCCACGTAGGCCACGAGTCGCACGCCGATGAACCAGAGTTCGAGGCGACGGCCCTCGACCGGCTTGCGGCTGAGGAGGGTCTTGAACGACAGATAGTGCAGGTTGAGGCCTTCGAGCAGCAGCAGCGGGTAGAGCAGGAAGCCCTGCCGGCGGGTCATCCAGGCCTGCAGGCCCTTGCGGGTCGCGGCATCCTCTTCGAGGAACGACACCGTGTCGATCTCGATGTCGGGGTCTTTGCCGATGGTGTTCGGGTTGCCGTGGTGGCGGGTGTGCTTCGACATCCACCAGGTGTAGCTCATGCCCACGAACGCGGTGGCGAGCGTGCGGCCTGCGCGGTCGTTGGCGGGGCCCGATTCGAACACCTGGCGGTGCGAGGCTTCGTGGGCGAGGAACGCGAACTGCGTGAAGATGATGCCCAGGCCGCCGGCGATCAGCAGCTGGTACCACGACTCGCCGAGCAGCACGAAGCCTGCGGCGGCGCCGCCGAGGGCGAGCACGAGCACCGAGAACATGACGATGTAGAACGTGCGGCGTTTGCGCAGCAGCCCCATGTCGCGAACAGTCGTCAGCACCTCGGAATAGGCGGCGGTCGGATGCGCGGCTCCCGCTTTACGCGGAACCGTGGCACGGGGAGACGGGTTGGTCGTGATGGTCACAAGGCCTGCTCACTGGTGTCGTTTCGACTTCCCAGCCGTGATGTCGAGCAATTGCCCTGGTAGATGTTCTCAACCTACGGTGTGAACCTGCGGATTGGCCCGGCTGAACCACCCCATCGACCGGGATCACGAAAAGAACCCCGCACGGCCCTGAGGCACGTGCGGGGTTCTTGAGGCGCTTGGCGCGTGAGGCTTACGCGCTCAGCGGTGCGATGTTCTCGGCCTGCAGGCCCTTGCGGCCCTGGGTGACGTCGAACGAGACGCGCTGGTTCTCTTCGAGGTTCTTGTAGCCGTTGCCGGTGATGCCGGAGTGGTGGGCGAACACGTCTTCTCCACCGTCATCGGGGGAGATGAAGCCGAAGCCCTTTTCGGAGTTGAACCATTTCACGGTGCCTGTAGGCATTGTTTTCTCTTTTCGAGGTAAGCGGCCCCGCCTGTCGGGGCCTACCGTCGCGGTGTACTTTGTTCCGCTCCTCAGAAAAGCAAGCTCTCGAACCGCAGAACGCGGAGCCGAAAACCCTATTCAAGATTCATGGGTAACACAACAACTCACCCCAGCTTAGTGGGGACGGGGCTGATCGGCTACCGATCATCTAGAATTCGACGTGCTCGGATTGCTCCGGGCATCGCCCGCGCCGACGCCAGAAAGGTGCCGATCATCAGCCCGCTCAGCATCCCCAGTCCCGATCCCGCCTTCCAGCAGTTCCCGGTCGGGCCGCTGACGATCCACATCTACGCTCTCTTCATCCTCGCCGGCATCATCGTGGCGATGCTATTGGTCAACCGCCGCCTGACCCGGCGCGGCGGCGAGCCCGGCGTCGTCATCGACATCGTGCTCTGGGCCGTGCCGCTCGGCATCATCGGCGCACGGTTCTACCACGTGTTCACCCACGTGGGCGACTACTTCTACCCCGGTGCGAATCTGTGGAACGTGTTCGCCATCTGGGACGGCGGCAACGCTCTCTACGGCTCGCTGATCGGCGGCGCGCTCGGCGCGTTCATCGGCTGCCGCATCACGGGCATCCGGCTGTGGTCGTTCGCCGATGCGCTCGCTCCCGCGATGCTCGTCGCCCAGGCCATCGGCCGCGTCGGCAACTACTTCAACCACGAGCTGTTCGGCCTGCCGACCACCCTCCCCTGGGGGCTCGAGATCGAGTCGACCAACGCCAAGTTCCCGGTGGGGCTGCCCGACGGCACCCTGTTCCACCCGCTCTTCCTCTATGAGATCATCTGGAACCTCGTTGGCGTCGCCCTGCTGCTGCTCGTCGAGCGCCGGTTCGCGCTGCGCTGGGGCAAGCTGTTCGCGCTCTACCTGGTCTGGTACGGCCTCGGTCGCAGCTGGCTCGAAGCCATCCGCATCGACCCGTCGAGCGACGGGTTCCTCGGCATCCCCGCCAACATCTGGGCGTCGTTCGCGGCGATCGCGCTCGGCATCGTGCTGTTCGTGGTGCAGTCGCGGCGGCATCCGGGGGTCGAGGTCTCGGTCTACCGGGCCGGCCGCGGGCCCAAGGGCAAGGCGCGCTCCGACGAGGCCGACGGGACGGACGGGACGGATTCGGCGGCGGGGCCGGATTCGGACTCGGGCTCGGGCGAAGGCCCGGGCGGCGGCGTGTGGACCGACGACGAGCTGGCGGCATCCGGAACCCCGGCCGGCGGGGCGAGCCGCTCGGGGTCGTAGGGCTCCAGCTCGTCAGTCGGCGACGGCGGCGCGCGCGCTCGTCTGGGCGAGCACGTGCTCGGGCAGGTCTTCGAGGCGGCGGCGGTCGCGAATGGTCACGAAGCCGACGCACACCACCCAGACCAGCCACGGGAAGGTCGCGAGCGCGGCCGTCGCGGCTCCGCCTGCGGCGAAGAACGAGTCGGGGCTGGTGCCGCCGAACATCGTGGGCACCGAGAGCAGGTTGAGGCCGGCGACCACGTAGGCGAGCCAGCCGGTCCAGCGCGGGAGCGCCTCCGACGCCAGGATGACGTAGCCCGAGGCCGCGGCGATCAGGGCGTTGAAGGTGCAGCCGATCGAGCCGAACAGCAGCGTGTGACCGGCGGTCAGCGCGCGCAGCGACGAGGCATCCGGCGTGAGGCCGATGGTGTCGAGCGCCGTGCCGCCCTCCATGCCGTCGCCCACCAGGGTCACGGCGATGAACAGCACGCCCGACCCGTAGGCGAGGTTGGCGACCCACTGCAGGTCGGGGCGGGTGTGCGTGATGATCTGGCGGAACCCGCCGAGGAACACCAGCAGCGCCGCCATGAGGAAGGTGTCGATGAGAATGGTGAAGAGAGTCTGATTGGCCGTGCGCGCCATGAATTCGGCGAGTGCGTCGGAGTCGTCGAGCGCCGGTCGCGCGCCGACGAGCAGCACCTGCACGAGGAACTCGGCGAGCGTCAAGACGGCGACCGTCACCGCGGCGAGTCCGGTCCAGAGCCGCACGTCGGGGTTCAGCCGGCCGTTCTTGACGACGGTGATCATGTTCATGCGGAGGACTCCCCGTTCGCTCGCCTGGGCATGTGCTGTGACTTCGCTCCCGACAGTAGCAAGGGGTGTCGCGGCTGCCGCGGCGGCGCGCGGCTCCGGCCGACCGGCTCAGTCCCCGGCCGGATAGCCCTGGAACACACCACCCGCGTCGAGCTCGCGACGCAGCCGCTCGACCCGCGCCCAATCGGCCGGCCGGAACGATCCCGCGACGCGCTCGGGATGACGACGGATGTCGGCCTCGCTCACGAAATGGCCGGTGGCGCGTGGCAGCAGCGCCTGCTGCACCTCGGCCAGCCAGCCGAGATTGGCGGCGTCGTCGGCGGCGTCGTTCCAGATCGTGTAGACGATGAGCAGGGAGCGGTCGTGCAGGCCGTAGGCCGCCTGGCCCGGGGGCAGCAGAGCCGCTCCCCCGCCGTTCGCGGGCAGACCGGCGAGCACGTAGCTCTGGCCTGAGGGCGCCGAAGCCACGAGCTCGGGCAACGGCGCCAGGGCGTCGTCGAGGTCGAGGTCGAACCAGAAGGTGTCGGTCGCGTAGCGGGCGCCATCGGGATAGGTGGCGTCGACCGGCTCGTGCAACCGCTCGAAGGGCACCGGCACGAAGGGCGCGTGAGCGATCGGGTCGGCGAGGGCCGGGCCGTCGCCGAGAGGTGCGAGGGCACGGGCGGCATCATCCTCGGTGTCGGCGAAGGCGGTGGCCGCGACGCTGATGACCAGAGGGTGCGCCGCGGTGTCCTCACTGTCGCCCGGGCGCCCGGCACCCGCGGTCACCACGGAGAGCTCGACGCTCGGCGGCAGGTGCGCCGCGGCATCCGTCAGCCAGGCGGTCACCGCGGGCAACGCGTCGAGGGCGAACAGCCAGGTCGACACCCGGATCGCGTGGGGCAGCGGCTGCAGCACGAGTTCGAACTCGGTGACGATGGCCGGCAGGCCGGGGCCGACGCCACGGGCGAGCCAGAACAGGTCGGGGTTCTCGGTGGGTGAGGCCGTGACGATCTCGCCGTCGGCGGTGACGGCCCGAAGGCGCGTGATCGAGAAGCAGGCGGGCAGCCATTGGCCCCAGTTGAGGCCGAGTCCGCCGCCCAGGAGGTAGCCGCCCACGCCCGGGTTGCCGCAGTGGCCGACGGGGAAGGCGAGGTCGTGGGCCACAAGGCGGGCAGCGAGGGCGCCGCCGCGCACGGCCGGGCCGACGGTGGCGGTGCGGGCGGCGGCGTCGATCGCCACGGAGTCGAAGGCCGACAGGTCGACGAGAATGCCGTCGGGGCGCACCGACGACGCGACCCAGCTGTGCCCGCCGGAGCGGACGGCGAGCTTCTGGCCGGTCTCGGTGGCGGCGCGCACGATCTCGACGAGGTCGGCCTCGGTCTGAGGGAACACGATCGCGTCAGGGCGGCCCGTGGGTTCGAGCGCGTTGAAGCCGCCCCCGTCGACGGCGGCCTCGAAGCCGGGATCGTTGCGGGTGAGGCCGGCGGGCCGGTCGTCGTTCTCGGTCTGGGGCACGAGCGCCAGCGTAGGGCCGCGGGGCTGCGCGCGGCACCCCCCGTTGTGGCACGGGCGGGGACGCACCCGCCACGCGCAGAAAAAGCTGCAAATCACGACGACCGACGCCCTATAGGGCCCCGGTGTCGGTAATTTGCAGCTTTTTGAGCGCCACCCGCGCGTCTGGAACGCGCCGGGTCAGTTGTTGAAGCGGAACTCGACCACGTCGCCGTCTTGCATGACGTAGTCCTTGCCCTCGATGCGGGCCTTGCCCTTGGCGCGGGCCTCGGCGATCGAGCCGGTCGCGACGAGGTCGTCGAACGAGATGATCTCGGCCTTGATGAAGCCCTTCTGGAAGTCGGTGTGGATGACACCGGCCGCCTGCGGGGCCGTCCAGCCCTTGCCGATCGTCCACGCACGCGACTCCTTCGGGCCGGCCGTGAGGTAGGTCTGCAGACCGAGCGTGTCGAAGCCGATGCGGGCGAGCTGGTCGAGCCCGCTCTCCTCCTGGCCGGTCGACGCGAGCATCTCGGCCGCGTCGTCAGCGTCGAGGTCGATGAGTTCCGACTCGAGCTTGGCGTCGAGGAAGACGGCGTGCGCCGGCGCCACGAGGTCGGCGAGCGCCTGCTTCCGCGCCGGATCGTTGAGGATGGCCTCGTCGACGTTGAACACGTAGATGAAGGGCTTCGCGGTCAGCAGCCCGAGCTCGCGGATGGGCTCGAGGTCGAGCGTCGACGACGACAGCGGCTTGCCCGTGTCGAGGTATTCGCGGGCCGCCTGCGCGGTCGAGAGCACGATCGGCTCGAGCTTCTTGCCGCGCACCTCTTTCTCGTAGCGGGCCTCGGCCTTCTCGAGCGTCTGCAGGTCGGCCAGGATCAGCTCGGTGTTGATCGTCTCCATGTCGCTCGCCGCGTCGACCTTGCCGTCGACGTGCACCACGTCGGAGTCCTCGAACCCGCGGATGACCTGCGCGATCGCATCGGCCTCGCGGATGTTGGCGAGGAACTTGTTGCCGAGCCCCTCCCCCTCGCTCGCGCCCCGCACGATGCCCGCGATGTCGACGAACGACACCGGCGCCGGCAGGATGCGCTCACTGCCGAAGATCTCGGCGAGCTTGTCGAGCCGCGGGTCGGGCAGGTTCACCACGCCCACGTTCGGCTCGATGGTGGCGAACGGGTAGTTCGCCGCCAGAACCTGGTTCTTGGTGAGGGCGTTGAACAGGGTGGACTTGCCGACATTGGGCAGTCCGACGATCGCGATAGTGAGAGCCACGGTCGTCAATCTTAGCTAGGGAAGCGTGTGACCGGCCGCCGTGAACAGGCGGTACCACTCCTCACGCGTCAGCGCGACATCCGACCCTGCCGCCGATTCGGCCACGCGGCCGGGGTTCGTGGTGCCGAGCACGACCTGCATGCGCGCCGGATGCCGCGTGATCCACGCCACCGCGATTCCCGTCGGCGTCACGCCGTACGCCGCCGCCAGCTCGTCGATCACGTCGTTCAGCTCGGCGTAGTGCTCCCGGTCGCCGAGGAAGACGCCGTCGAAGAACCCCTTCTGGAACGGCGACCACGCCTGCAGCGTCATGTCGTGCAGTCGCGAGTAGTCGAGCAGGCCGTTGTCGCGCGAGATCGACTGGTCGAGGCCGCCCATGTTCGCCGCGACACCCTGCGCGATCAGCGGTGCGTGGGTGATGCTCAGCTGCACCTGGTTCACCACCAACGGCTGACGGATGTCGCGCTTCAGCAACTCGATCTGGCCGGGCGTGTGGTTCGAGACCCCGAAGTGCCTCACCTTTCCCGCCGCCTCGAGCTCGTCGAACGCCTCGGCCACCTCGGCGGGTTCGACGAGGGTGTCGGGCCGGTGCAGCAGCAGCAAGTCGAGGTAGTCGGTGCGGAGCGCCCGCAGCGACTCGTCGACGGTGGCGAGGATGTGCTCCTTCGAGAAGTCGAAGTAACCCGACCGGATGCCGACCTTGCTCTGGATGACGACCTTCTCGCGCTCGGCCGGGGTGAACCGCACCGCGTCTCCGAACCGGGTCTCGCAGCCGTGCCGCACGTCGCCGTAGATGTCGGCGTGGTCGAACACGATGATGCCCGAGTCGATCGCGGTGCCCACGAGGGTGCGGATCTCGTCGTCGCTGAGCGGCGTGATGCGCATGAGGCCGAGGATGACGTCGGAGGCGGGCAGAGTCGTGCCCTGAATGGTGACGGTCTCCACAGGATCGGTTCCGTTCCGCGGTCAGTTCTGGGGGAAGCCGAGGTTGATGCCGCCGTGCGACGGGTCGAGCCAGCGCGAGGTGATGGCCTTCTCCTGCGTGAAGAAGCGGAACCCGGCGAGACCGTAGGCCTTCGTGTCACCGAAGATCGAGTCTTTGACGCCACCGAAGGAGTGGTAGGCCACGGGCACCGGAATCGGCACGTTGATGCCGATCATGCCCACCTCGACCTCGTTCTGGAAGCGGCGGGCGGCGCCGCCGTCGTTGGTGAAGATGGCCGTTCCGTTGCCGTAGGCGCCGTTGTTGATGAGGTCGACGCCGTCTTCGTAGGAGTGCACGCGCACGACCGAGAGCACCGGGCCGAAGATCTCGTCGAGGTAGACCTTCGACGTGGTCGGCACGTTGTCGATGAGGGTCGGGCCGAGCCAGAAGCCCTCCGCCTCTCCGTCGACCTCGATGTCGCGGCCGTCGACCACCACGGTGGCGCCATCCGTCGTCGCGACGTCGATGTAGGAGGCCACCTTGTCACGGTGCACCTCGGTCACCAGCGGGCCCATGTCGCAGCCGCGGCGGCCGTCGCCTGTCTTCAGCGTGGCCATGCGCTCCTTGATCTTCGCGACCAGCTCGTCGGCGATGGGCTCGACGGCGACCAGCACCGAGATGGCCATACAGCGCTCGCCTGCCGAGCCGAAACCGGCGTTGATGGCGGCATCCGCGGCCAGGTCGAGGTCGGCGTCGGGCAGCACCAGCATGTGGTTCTTCGCCCCGCCGAGCGCCTGCACGCGCTTGCCGTTCTTCGCCGCGGTCTCGTAGATGTAGTGCGCGATCGGCGTCGAGCCCACGAACGAGATCGACTTGACGTCGCGATGGTTCAGCAGGCCGTCGACGGCCTCCTTGTCGCCGTGCAGCACGTTGAACACGCCGTCGGGCAGACCGGCCTCCTTGAACAGCGCGGCGAGCCAGTTGGCGGCCGACGGGTCTTTCTCGCTCGGCTTGAGCACGACCGTGTTGCCGGCCGCGATGGCGATCGGGAAGAACCACATCGGCACCATCGCCGGAAAGTTGAACGGCGAGATGATGCCGACCACGCCGAGCGGCTGCTTCGTCGAGTACACGTCGACGCCGGTCGACACGTTCTCGGAGTACTCGCCCTTCAGCAGGTGCGGGAACCCGGTGGCGAGTTCGACGACCTCGAGCCCACGGGTGATCTCGCCTGCGGCATCCGACAGCACCTTGCCGTGCTCGGAGGTGAGGATCTCGGCCAGCTCGCCCTTGCGCGCGTTGAGCAGCTCGCGGAACGCGAAGATGACCTGCTGGCGCTTGGTGATCGACGTGTCGCGCCAGGCCGGGAACGCGGCCTTCGCGGCGGCGACCGCCGCATCGATCTCGGCGGCGTTGCCGAGGGCGACGTTCTTGGTCTGGACCCCGAGGGCCGGATCGTAGACGGGCGCCGTGCGACCGCTGGTCGAGACGAGCTCGGCTCCGCCGACCCAATGGTTAACAACTGGAAGTGCGTCTGACATGATTCCTGTTTCTCTGGCCGATCCTTGTTTCTGGCAAGCCTAGAGGCTTGTCGCCGTGGCGTGAACGCAGTGTCGGAGGCCGATGCCACACTGTCAGCATGGATGCAGTGCTCCCCCTTCTCATCGGCCTCGTGGTGGGCGTCGCGCTCGGCGTGACCGGCGGTTTCCTCCTGGCGCGCAGCCGGCGAACGGATGCCGCGGCGGCGGCCGACCCCGGGCTCGAGTCGGCCCTCGCCGAACGCACCGCCGACCTCGCGGTCGTGCGGGGCCGCGTCGAGCAGCTCGTCGACGAGCGCTCGGGGCTCCAGGCACGGCTCGCCGCCCTCGATGCCACGACCGAGGCGCTGCGCGACCAGGCCGAGGCGACGGCGTCGTCGCATCGCGAGCAGATGCTGCTCGCCCGCGAGCAGGCCGAGGCGGCCGCGGCCGCGCACCGCGAGCAGGGCGCCACGCTGCGCGAGCAGTTCGAGGAGCGCATCGGGTCGACCCGCGACGAAGCCCGCGAGCGACTGGCGCAGCAAGACGAGCAGTACCGCGCGCAGATCGCCGCACAAGAAGAGCGCATCAACGACCTGCAGCGCCAGCTCAAGGCCGTGGCCGACGCCGAGAAGGCACGCAAAGACGAAGACAGCAAGGTGCTCGTGGCGCTCAGCCCGGTGCAGGAGAGCCTGAAGGAGATGCAGGCCAAGGTCGTCGAGCTCGAGACCCAGCGGCAGCAGCAGCACGGCGAGCTCAGCCAGCAGCTGAAGTCGGCGACGGAGTCCGAGGAGCGCCTGCGGTCGACCGCCGAGACGCTGGCGTCGGCGCTGCGGTCGAACAGCACCCGAGGAGTGTGGGGCGAGACGCAGCTGCGCAGCGTGGTCGAGGCGGCCGGGCTCATCGAGCACGTCGACTTCGACGTGCAGACCTCGATCTCGAGCGACACCGGTGCGGGGCGACCCGACATGGTGGTGCACCTGCCCGGCGGCAAGAACATCGCCGTCGACGCGAAGGTGCCGTTCGCCGCCTATCTCGAGGCCTCGGCCATCCCGGCGTCCGCCACCGGGGCCGAGGGCGAGCACCGCGCGCAGCTGATGAAGAAGCACGTCACCGCCCTGAAGGCCCACATCACGGCGCTGGGCGCGAAGGGCTACTGGAACGGGCTCGAGTCGTCGCCCGAGCTCGTGATCGCCTTCATCCCGAGCGAATCGCTAGTGTCGGGCGCCATGGAGGCCGACCCGACGATCATGGACTTCGCGTTCAGCCGCAAGGTGGCATTGGCGTCGCCGGTGACGCTGTGGTCCATCCTCAAGAGCGTCGCCCTCAGCTGGCAGCAGGAGGTGCTCACCGAAGACGCACGCAAGCTGTTCGACCTGAGCAAAGAGCTCTACACCCGGCTCGGCACCACGGCTCAGCACATCGACAAGCTCGGCAACACCATCGAGCGGTCGGTGAAGGACTACAACGCCTTCATCGGCTCGCTCGAACGCAAGGTCTACCCGACCGCTCGCAAGCTCGCGTCGCTCAACAGCGAGAACCTCTTTCCCGAGCGCCACGCGATCGAAGAGGCCCCGCGCGAGATCACGAGCCGCGAGCTGCTGGCGTCGCTCGAGGAGGGCGAGGCGGTGGTCGTCGAACTCGCCGCCGCCGACGTGGCCTCCGGTGCCGCCGGCGAACAGGCCGACGACGACGCCGAGGCCGAGAAGGCGGTCGCCGAGCTCGACGCCCTGGGCAGCTCGTCAGCCCGTCGTGACGCCGACTACCTCGAACACGAGGGCGCCCGCATCATCACCCTCGAATTCGACCTCGACGACAAATCCGGCACCAACCCCACCTAGCCGCGCGTCGCCCTCACCATCCCACCACCATCGCCGACCGGCGGGGCGGGCGATTTTGTGTCTCAGCCGCCTTTGAGCTCCGCTCAACCCCTAGGCTGAGGCGCAAAATCGCCCGCCCCGCCGCTCAGCACACTCCCCCTACAACCACTTGGACACCAGATGATCCGCCTCGATGCGGCGGATCGTGCCCGAGTGCGACCGCAGCACGATCGACTCGGTGCGGATGATCGGTCCGAGCCGCTTGACGCCGGCGACCAGACCGCCGTCGGTCACGCCGGTCGCCACGAAGAACGTGTTGTCGCCCGACACGAGGTCGTCGGCGGTGAAGAGCTTGTCGATGTCGAGTCCGGCGTCGATGCCCTTCTGGCGCTCGTCGTCGTCTTTGGGCGCCAGCCGGGTCTGGATGAAGCCGCCGAGCGCCTTGATGGCGCACGCGGTGGCCACACCCTCGGGGCTGCCGCCGATGCCCACGCACATGTCGATGCGGGTGCCGTAGCGGGCCGCGTTGATGCCGCCCGCGACGTCGCCGTCCAGCAGCAGGCGGGTTCCGGCGCCGGTGGCCCGGATGTCCTCGATCAGCTGGGCGTGCCGCGGCCGGTCGAGCACGGCCACCCGGATGTCGCCGACATCCTTGCCCTTGGCCTTCGCCAGGGCACGGATGTTGTCGCCGATCGGGCGGTCGATGTCGATCACGCCGAAGCCGTCGGCATCCGTCACGATCTTGTTCATGTAGAACACGCTCGACGCGTCGAGCATGGTGCCGCGGTCGGAGGCGGCGAGCATCGAGATCGCGTTCTGGCGCCCCGCCGCGGTGAGTGACGTTCCGTCGATCGGGTCGACGGCGATGTCGCACGCCGGCCCGCGCCCGGTGCCCACGTGTTCGCCGTTGAACAGCATCGGGGCTTCGTCTTTCTCACCCTCGCCGATGACGATGACGCCGTCGAAGTCGACCGTGCCGAGGAAGGCCCGCATCGCGTCGACCGCGGCGCCGTCGGCGGCGTTCTTGTCGCCCTTGCCGATGAACGGCTGCGCCCGGATGGCGGCGGCCTCGGTGGCCCGCACGAGTTCGAGCGCGAGGTTCCTGTCGGGGTGTTCGTAGAGGGGGGCGCTGGCGGCGGTCATGGAACTGTTCCTTCCCGGATGGCGAGAACACGACGACACAGTCGTGCGGGCCAGGCGGCGAGGCCGTCCGTGGCGGTTTCCAGCCTATCGGGCGCATGCCGCCGCCGACCCGCCGATCCCCGCCGGTGCGGGTGCGGGCTGGCTAGACTCGCAGGTGACACGGCACAGGCCGGCGCGGCCAGCTCGCGCCCACCAAAGGAGATGACATGCCCATTGCAACCCCCGACCAGTATGCAGAGATGCTCGACAAGGCGAAGGCCGGCGGATTCGCCTACCCCGCTGTGAACGTCTCCTCGTCGCAGACGCTCAACGCCGTTCTGCAGGGACTGACCGAGGCGGGCTCCGACGGCATCATCCAGGTCACCACCGGCGGCGCCGACTACTTCGCCGGCCAGACCGTCAAGGCGCGCGCCACCGGCGCCCTCGCGTTCGCCGCGTTCGCCCACGAGGTGGCGAAGAGCTACCCGATCACGGTCGCTCTGCACACCGACCACTGCCCCGAGCCGGCTCTGGCCGACTTCGTGCTGCCGCTCATCGCCGCCTCCGCAGAAGAGGTCAAGGCCGGCCGCAACCCCATCTTCCAGTCGCACATGTGGGACGGCTCGGCCATCCCGCTCGGCGACAACCTGCGCATCGCCGAAGACATGCTGAAGCGCACCAAGGCCATCAACGCCATCCTCGAGGTCGAGATCGGCGTCGTCGGCGGCGAAGAAGACGGCGTCAGCCACGACATCAACGAGCACCTCTACACGACGCTGGATGACGCCATCCAGACCGTCGAGGCACTCGGCCTGGGCGAGAACGGCCGCTACATGGCCGCGCTCACCTTCGGCAACGTGCACGGCGTCTACAAGCCCGGAAACGTAAAGCTGAAGCCCGAGCTGCTGAAGCAGATCCAAGACGGTCTCGAGGCCAAGTTCGGCACCGGCCCGAAGCCTCTCGACCTCGTCTTCCACGGCGGGTCGGGCTCGACCGACGCCGAGATCGCCGAAGCGGTCGCCAACGGCGTCATCAAGATGAACATCGACACCGACACCCAGTACGCCTTCACCCGCTCGATCGCCGGCACCATGTTCACCAACTACGACGGTGTGCTGAAGGTCGACGGCGAGGTCGGCAACAAGAAGATCTACGACCCGCGCGCCTGGGGCAAGATCGCCGAGACCGCCATGGCCAAGCGCGTGGTCGAGGCCACGCAGCAGCTCGGCTCGGCCGGCCACACCGGCCAGTGACCAGATGAGCGACGAGCGACCGAA
Source organism: Herbiconiux daphne (assembly GCF_024979295.1). Lineage (GTDB taxonomy): Bacteria > Actinomycetota > Actinomycetes > Actinomycetales > Microbacteriaceae > Herbiconiux > Herbiconiux daphnes. The sequence continues at coordinate 459,112 of NZ_JANLCJ010000003.1, forward strand.
GCCCAAGTACGGCGAGCTGGCCCCCGAAGGGTGGGTGTGGCAGCCGCCGAAACCCCCGACGGATGACGCCGACGCCACCGACGGGGGTCAGGCGCCCGGAGCCTCGCCGCACGCCGGCCCGTCGGGCCGGTTCGGCGAGGCCTCCGCGCCCGGGCAGGCGCCGCGACCCGTCGGGCGGCCGGCGCCCACGCGGCAGCCGGCATCCGGAGCTCTGACACCGAAGCCGGGCCCGACGCCCGCCACCCTGCCCGACGGCAGCCCGAAGCCCGTGAACGTCGGCGATCTCGTGGCGACCGTCATCCTGCTCGTGATCGGCTTCATCGCCACCGCCAACTCGGTGTCGGGGCTGCTCAGCCTGTCGACGATCATCCAGCAGGTGCTCGACATGCAGGGCGTCGACGTCGCCTACACGGCCACGGCCGCCGCCGGGGTGCTCGGCTCCATCGGATCGGTCGGCCTGGTGCTGCTCTACGGCGCCGCGGTGTGGTTGTCGGTGCGGGCGATCCGCTTGCGGCGGCTGGCGTTCTTCATTCCGCTCGCGATCGCGGTGCTCAGCTTCATGCTGCTGTTCTTCGTGCTGATTTTGGCGTTCTTCGCCGACGGGGCGGTCGTCAACGCGATGTTCGACGCGACGCCGGCACCCTGAGTCGGCACGGCGCCTGAGCCCTGAGCCCTGAGCCGATCGAGTGCCGGCGCCCTGAGCCGGCAGGCGCAACGTGCGCTCAGGCGCTGTGGCGTCCGCCGAGCGCCCGGGCGTCTTTCTTGCCCGAGGTGTCGCGGCGCAGCTCTTTCGGCAGCGAGAACACGAGGTCTTCTTCGGCGGTCTGCACGGTCTCGATGTCGCCGTAGCCGGCACCGGCGAGGTCGTCGAGCAGCTCCTGCACGAGCACCTCGGGAACGGATGCCCCGGAGGTCACGCCGACCGTCTCGACACCGTCGAGCCACTCCTGCTTCACCTCGTGGGCGTAGTCGACCCGGTAGGCGGCCTTGGCGCCGTATTCGAGGGCGACCTCGACGAGTCGCACCGAGTTCGAGGAGTTCGCCGAGCCGACCACGATCACGAGGTCGGCGTTCTGGGCCACCTTCTTGATGGCGACCTGGCGGTTCTGGGTGGCGTAGCAGATGTCGTCGGAGGGCGGGTCTTGCAGGTTCGGGAACTTCTCGCGCAGGCGGCGCACCGTCTCCATCGTCTCGTCGACCGAGAGCGTGGTCTGCGAGAGCCAGACGACCTTGTCGGGGTCTTTCACCTCGATGTCGGCGACGGCCTCGGGGCTGCCGACGAGCGTGATGTGCTCGGGCGCCTCCCCGGCCGTGCCCTCGACCTCTTCGTGGCCCTCGTGGCCGATGAGCAGGATCTCGAAGTCGTCGCGGGCGAAGCGCACGGCCTCGCGGTGCACCTTCGTGACGAGCGGGCAGGTGGCGTCGATGGCGAGAAGGCCGCGGTCGGCCGCGCCCTGCACGACGGCCGGCGAGACGCCGTGCGCCGAGAACACCAGGTGCGAGCCCTCGGGAACCTCGTCGATCTCGTCGACGAAGATGGCCCCGCGCTTCTCGAGCGTGGTGACGACGTGCACGTTGTGCACGATCTGCTTGCGCACGTAGACGGGCGCACCGTAGTGCTCCAGCGCCTTCTCCACCGCGACGACGGCGCGATCCACTCCTGCACAGTAGCCCCGTGGGGCAGCGAGCAGTACACGCTTGTGACCGGTCACCGGGTTATCCTTTAGCCTGTTCCGTGTGCCGGGAATCCTCGGCATCGGCAGGCTGATGGTCGCATTGCTCACCCCTTGAGTCTACGTCGATCGAACTGTGCAAAGCCTTACGGAGAAACACCCCCATGACCGAAGCTCCCGCGCCCGTGTCCGGGCCGCCCACCGCCGACAATCCGTGGCCGGTCGGCGAGCTGGCCCAGAAGATCCGCGGCTACATCGAGCGCCTCGGCACGGCGTGGGTCGAGGGCGAGATCACGCAGTGGGGCGTGTCGGGCGGCAACGTCTACGGCAAGCTGAAAGACCTCGACGACGACGCCACGATCAGCTTCACCATCTGGTCGTCGGTCAAGGCGCGCATCCCGGCCGACCTGAAGCAGGGCGATCGCGTGATCGCGCTCATCAAGCCCAACTACTGGGTGCGCGGCGGCTCGCTCACCATGCAGGTGTTCGAGATGCGGCACGTCGGGCTCGGCGACCTGCTCGAGCGCCTCGAGCGGCTGCGCGCGCAGCTGGCGGCGGAGGGCCTCTTCGACGAGTCGCGCAAGAAGCCGCTGCCGTTCCTGCCCGGCGGAGTCGGCCTCGTGACGGGCAAAGACAGCGACGCCGAGAAAGACGTGCTGCGCAACGCGCAGTTGCGCTGGCCGTCGGTGCGGTTCCGGGTCGTGCACGCCACGGTGCAGGGTGAGCGCACCGCGCGCGAGGTGGTCGCCGCCATCGAGCTGCTCGACGCCGACCCCGGCATCGACGTCATCATCGTCGCGCGCGGCGGCGGCGACTTCCAGAACCTGCTCGGCTTCAGCGACGAAGCGGTCGTGCGGGCGGCGGCGGCCGCCACCACTCCCATCGTGAGCGCCATCGGTCACGAGGCCGACCGTCCGCTGCTCGACTCCGTGGCCGATCTGCGAGCGTCGACGCCGACGGATGCCGCGAAGCGCGTGGTGCCCGACGTCACCGAAGAACTGAACCGGGTCGACCAGGCGCGCACGCGCATCCGGAGCCGCGTGTCGTCGAAGGTGTCGCTGGAGGTCGATCGCATCGAGCAGATCCGCAGCCGGCCCGCGCTCGCCGCCCCGGGCTGGATCATCGACTCCCGCTCCGAAGACCTCACCCGGTTCGTCGCCCGCGGCGAAGAACTGGTCTCGCGTGTGATCGAGCGCGAGGGCAACACGGTGCGCGAACTCGCCGGGCACCTGCGCGCACTCTCACCGCAGCGCACCCTCGACCGCGGGTACTCGATCGTGCAGCAGGCCGGGTCGGGTCACATCGTGCGCAGCGCCGCGGATGCCCCACGCGGCACGGCCGTCGTGGTCACCGTGGCCGACGGCGCTCTCGACGCCGTCTCGAACGGCCCGCACAGCGAAGATCGGTAGGATCGAGACATGGCATCCTCGCCCCCTTCCGACGTTCAGGCACTCAGCTACGAAGAGGCTCGCGACGAACTCATCCGGGTCGTCGGCGAGCTCGAGCAGGGCTCGGCCACGCTCGAGCAGTCGCTGTCGCTGTGGGAGCGCGGCGAGGCCCTCGCCTCGCGCTGCGAGGAGTGGCTGCTCGGCGCCAAGGAGCGCCTCGATGCCGCGCGCAAATCGGTGAGCGAGTGAACGCGGGCCATGGCCAAGAGCGCTGAACCGCGGGTCGTCGCCGAGCTCGGCCGCCCCGAGACCCCCGAAGAGACGGCTGCCCGCAAGGCGGAGCAGTCCCGCCTCTACCGCGACCGAAAGACCCTGCGCAACCTGCTCTACGCGCTGCTCGTGTGTGTCGCCCTGGTGGCGGCGATCATCTTCATCGTGCCGCGCAACGACTCGTCGATGCTGCAGGATGTCGACTACCGCCAGGTCGCCGCGAGCGCCCAGTCGTCGATGCCCGTGCCACTGGCGGTTCCCGACCTGCCCGAAGGCTGGTCGTCGAACGCCGCCGAGCTGCGAACGGCCACCACCGACGACGTGACGTCGTGGTACATCGGGCTGATCTCGCCCGAGAAGGAGTACGTCGGTGTGACGCAGGCACTCGACGCGAACCCCAGCTGGGTGTCGCAGCAGGTGGCCGAGGGCATCCCGTCGGGCGCCACCGACATCGACGGTGTGCGCTGGACCATCTATGACAACCGTTCCGGCGCCTCGGGCAACGACGACGTGGGCAACGTGGAATACGCGCTCACGACCGAGGCGGGGCGGTCGACCTACATCGTGTTCGGCACCGCAGAGGCCGGCGAGATCGAGGCCGTCGCCGCGTCGCTGAGCCAGAACGTGCTCGCGCAGGGCGACATCCCGGCGACCGGCGACAGCGGAGGAGAGTGATGAGCGATCAGGTGATCGACGAGGCGGGCGCGGCCGGCGAGCCGACGACGCCGGCGCGGGTGTGGGCCACGATGCTGCGCGGTAACGAGCGATTCATCGCCGGCACACCCAAGCACCCCCGGCAAGACGTCGAGACCCGGGCCGAGCTCGCGCACCTGCAGACGCCGCGGGCCGCCCTGTTCGGCTGCAGCGACTCGCGGCTGGCCGCCGAGATCATCTTCGACCTCGGCCTCGGCGACCTCTTCGTGGTGCGGAACGCCGGTCAGGTCATCTCCGACTCCGTCATCGGCAGCCTCGAATACGCCGTCGAGGTGCTGGGCGTCGCCCTGATCGTGGTGCTCGGCCACGACGAGTGCGGGGCCGTGCGGGCCGCGATCGATTCGCAGCTGCCGGATGCCGCGCCTCTGCCCGGTCACATCCGCACCCTGGTGCAGCGCATCGTTCCGGCCATCGCCGAGGTGGCGGCCGAGCGCGCCGACGACGGTTCGCTGCTCTCGGCACCGGATGCCGGTGCCGTCGGCCGCGCCCACCTGCGCGACACCGTCGGGCAGCTGCTCGAGTCGTCGGAGATCATCACCGCCGCCGTCGCGGAGGGTAGATTGGCTGTTGTCGGAGCGAACTACCGGCTCGCCGAAGGCAGGGCCGTCGCCGACATCGCCATCGGCGAGATCTGACTCACCAAACCAGCTCACCGGACTGGCTCACCGAACCGACTCACTGAACTGACTCACCGAACACAACCATGAGAATCGCCGCTGCCACTGCGCCGTCGGCAGAACGAAAGGACGACCACGAAGTGGTGGAGAACGCCCCCGAGATCGAATACCGCATCGAGCACGACACGATGGGCGAGGTCAAGGTGCCCGCGTCGGCGCTCTACGGCGCTCAGACCCAGCGCGCGGTCGAGAACTTCCCCGTGTCGGGCGATGTGCTCGAGCCCGCACAGATCGCCGCACTGGCGCGCATCAAGAAGGCCGCGGCCCTCGCGAACGCGCAGCTCGGCGTGCTGGATGCCGGCATCGCCGACGCCATCGCCGCGGCGGCCGATCGCGTGATCGCGGGCGAGTTCGCCACCGACTTCCCGATCGACGTCTACCAGACCGGCAGCGGCACCTCGTCGAACATGAACATGAACGAGGTGCTCTCCTCGCTCGCGACCGAGTCGCTCGGCTCCAAGGTGCACCCCAACGACCACGTCAACGCGTCGCAGTCGTCGAACGACGTCTTCCCGACCTCGGTGCACGTGGCCGTGACGAGTGCGCTCATCCACGACCTGATCCCGTCGCTCGAGCACCTCGCCGAGGCCCTCGAGGCCAAGGCGTCGCTCTGGGCCAACGCGGTGAAGTCGGGCCGCACCCACCTGATGGATGCCACGCCCGTCACCCTCGGGCAGGAGTTCGGCGGCTACGCGATGCAGGTGCGTCTCGGCATCGAGCGCATCCAGTCGGCCCTGCCGCGCGTCGCCGAGGTTCCGCTCGGCGGCACCGCCGTCGGCACCGGCATCAACACCCCTGCCGGGTTCCCGCAGCTGGTCATCCAGCTGCTCGCCGACGAGACCGGCCTGCCGATCACCGAGGCCCGCGACCACTTCGAGGCGCAGGGCGCCCGCGATTCGCTGGTCGAGGCATCCGGAGCCCTCCGCGTGCTGGCCGTGTCGCTCACCAAGATCTGCAACGACCTGCGCTGGATGGGTTCGGGCCCGAACACGGGCATCGGCGAACTGCACATCCCCGACCTGCAGCCTGGATCGTCGATCATGCCCGGCAAGGTCAACCCGGTCATCCCCGAGGCGGTGCTCATGGTCTGCTCGCGGGTGATCGGCAACGACGCCTCGATCGCGTGGTCGGGCGCCTCCGGAGCCTTCGAGCTGAACGTCGCCATCCCCGTGATGGGCACCGCGCTGCTCGAGTCGATCCGCCTGCTGTCGAACTCGGCTGTGCTGCTGGCCGACAAGACCGTCGACGGCCTCGAGGCCAACCTCGACCGCGCTCGCGCCCTGGCCGAGTCGTCGCCGTCGATCGTCACCCCGCTCAACCGCATCATCGGCTACGAGGCGGCGGCGAAGATCGCCAAGCACTCCGTCGCCAAGGGTGTCACCGTGCGCGAGGCCGTCATCGACCTCGGCTTCGTCGACCGCGGCGAGGTCACCCTCGAGCAACTCGACGCGGCCCTCGACGTGCTCTCGATGACCCGTCCGCCCCGGGCGAAGTAGCCCGCGGGCCGCCCGCGGCCGCGGGTCTGGCGGGCGCCGCGGCCACGCGGCAGCCCGCCGCCCTCGGGAGGCCAGTCCTCCCTCAGGAGGCCAGTTCGGCCTCCCGATCTGGGCGTGCAGGCGGCACGGCCTCCCGAACGCGCGCCGACCCGCCTGCCATCCGCGGACCACACCCCACCACCGCCACCCCTCGGGAAGCCAAACAGTTCCTTGGGAGGCCGATTCGGCCTCCCAATCTGGGTATTCGGGCGGCACGGCCTCCCGAACCCACGCCCACCCGCCATCCGCGGGCCAGACACCACCACCGCCACCCCTCGGGAGGCCGATAGCCCCTTGGGAGGCCGGCGCGGCCTCCCAATCTGGGCATGCAGGCGGCACGGCCTCCCGAACCCGCGCCTCCCGAACCCGAGTGCGACCGCCGGCCCTCCGCGGACAACACACCACCCCACCATCCCTCGGGAGGCCGATAGCCCCTCGGGAGGCCGATGAGGCCTTCCGAACTGGGCATGCGGGCGGCATGGCCTCCCGAACCCGCGCCCGCCGCCATCCGCGGACTGCCTGCGTCAGGCGTGGGGTAGGAGGGTGGATGCCATTGCCGACCAGAAGCCGCCTAGGAGGGCGGGGCCGAGGGGCAGGCGGTGGCCGAGCACTCGCGCGCTCGGGGCGCGTGACCAGCAGATGATTGCCGCCGCGGTCTGTGCGGCGGTGAGGACGCCCGTCGCCAGCGCCACCTGGGGCAGGAGGCGGGGGTCGGATGCCGCCGCCAGTCCGACGAGCAAGGTGGCGAGTTTCACGTCGCCCATGCCGATCGCTCCGGCGGCACCGGCCATGGCGAGAGCGATGACGATCACGCCGGCCTCGAGCGTTGGACCCAGGCCGGCACTGGCGGGTGCCGCTCCGGCGTCGAGCGCCGAACGCGCGTCGGCAGAGCCGAACGCCGCCGCTGCCAGCGCCGAGGTCGCGGCGCGGCCGAATGCCGAAGCGGCCTTCGAGGGCGGGGCGACGATGCCGCGAGCGAGGTGCTCGGCGGTGAGACCGATGAGCGACCAGGCGAGCAGCACCAGCCCCGGCACCACGAGCGCGTTGGGGAGGCGGAGCGTGCGGGCATCCGTCACCGCCAGGGGCACGGTGATCGCGGCGAGGTAGGCCAGGGGCACGGCCGTCCACGGGATCGTCGACGAGAACATGGTTCGACGCTAGAGAGGTCGAGGCGCCAAGACTGCGGGCGGACGGAACTGGTGCATGAATCGCTGTGACGGGGCGATTGTGGAGTAGTGGCGTCGAACCGCGTTCACCGACGGGGAGTGGTGCGGACGCGCCGGGCACGGTAGGCAGGAGCATGTGCCGCTGCACGACACCGAACCGAAGGGATCATCCGTGACGCAGACACCCGCAGAGCAACCCCCGGGAGCCGCACCGCGACCTGCCGATCAGACGGCACCGCGGCATCCGGGCTATGGACCGACCACTCCCACCTACCCGGCAACGGGCGGCCAGGTGCCACATCCCGGTTACGGGCCGAACCCCGGTTCTGGACCGAATCCCGGGTATGCACCCGGGACCGCAACCGCTCCCCCGCCGCTCATCCCGCGGCCCACGCGCAACACGCTCGGGCTGGCATCGCTCATCGTCGGGGCGATCGGACCGGTGCTCGGCCTTCTGTTCTTGCTGATTCAGGCGGCCCTGATCGGTAGCGGCGAGACTCAGGCGATCGGCGCCGCCGGCGCGGTGAACGGAGTGCTCAGCGGTCTCGTCGCCGCGGCCGCGCTCGTTCTCGGCCTCATCGCGCTCAGCCGGCGGGGCGCATCGAAGACGCTGGCTGCCGCCGGCATCGCCCTCGGCGCGGCCGGCCTCGTGGGGGTGTTCGGCGCGGTCCTGTACGGGCTCGTCGTCAACCTGCTCTACGCCTACTGACCCGCTCGAGAAGTCATTTCTGGGCCGAAGAGGTGCCTTTTTGGGCCGAAAAGTGACTTCTCGCGGGGGTGGAGTGGGGCGCGGAGGTGGAGTGGGGCGCGGGAGGGCACGGGACGCGCGGGGTCGAGTGATGGGTGGGGGTGCACGCACCCCCACCCACCCCCTACGCGAGCTCGTTCGACTCGAGCATCTCGGTGACGAGGGCGGCGATCGCCGAGCGCTCCGAGCGCGTCAACGTGATGTGCCCGAAGAGCGAGTGCCCCTTCAGCGTCTCGATCACCGACGCGACGCCGTCGTGCCTGCCCACCCGCAGGTTGTCGCGCTGCGCCACGTCGTGGGTCAGCACCACCCGCGAGTTCTGGCCGATGCGCGAGAGCACGGTGAGCAGCACGTTGCGCTCGAGCGACTGCGCCTCGTCGACGATCACGAAGGCGTCGTGCAGCGAACGACCCCGGATGTGCGTCAACGGCAGCACCTCGAGGATGCCGCGATCGATCACCTCGTCGAGCACGTTCTGCGATACCAGCGAGCCGAGCGTGTCGAACACGGCCTGTGCCCACGGGTTCATCTTCTCCGCGGCGTCACCCGGCAGGAAGCCGAGCTCCTGCCCGCCCACCGCGTACAGCGGCCGGAACACCATGATCTTCTTGTGCTGCTGCTTCTCGAGCACTGCTTCGAGACCGGCGCACAGGGCCAGAGCGGACTTCCCCGTACCGGCTCGACCCCCCAGCGACACGATTCCGACCTCGGGGTCGAGCAGCATGTCGATCGCGATGCGCTGCTCCGCCGAGCGGCCGTGCAGACCGAACACGTCGCGGTCGCCACGCACGAGCTGGAACGCGTCGCGCCCGGTGACCCGGCCGAGGGCCGAGCCGCGATCGGAGTGGATGACGAGGCCGGTGTTGATCGGCATGTCGCGCACGAGCGGCGTGCTGAGCCGCTCGTCGTCGTAGAGCTTCGACATCTCGGTCGACCCCAGCGTGATGTCGTCGAGACCGGTCCAGCCGGAGTCGACGGCGAGCTCGGCCCGGTATTCCTCGGCCGCGAGGCCGATCGACGCGGCCTTCACGCGCAACGGCAGATCTTTCGACACCACGGTGACGGCGAGCCCGTCGTTGGCGAGGTTCTGGGCCACGGCGAGGATGCGGGTGTCGTTGTCGCCGAGTTGGAGCCCCGACGGCAGCACCGAGGTGTTGGAGTGGTTGAGCTCGACGCGCAGCGAACCGCCCTCGGTGCCGACGGCGATCGGAAAATCGAGCCGTTCGTGCTGGATGCGCAGCTCGTCGAGGTTGCGCAGCGCCTGGCGGGCGAAGTAGCCGATCTCGGGGTCGTTGCGTTTGGACTCGAGTTCGGTGATGACGATCACCGGCAGAACGACGGCGTGCTCGGCGAACCGGAAGATGGCCTTCGGATCAGACAGAAGAACCGAGGTGTCCAACACGTAGGTCACCTCGGTCGTCGATGTCGAGTCAGCAGTCTGGGTGGTGCTTCGTGCATCCTTTCCGGTGTTCGTCCCGCTGGGCTTCTGAGTCATGGGCTCGGCCACATCCACTCCAACCCCGAGCGCGCGGCGCTCGGTCAGTAGGCGATCAGGCCACAGTCAGAGTGTCGAAACGTACTTATGTGGCCGTCTCGATCAGGCGCCATGCCTGATGAGACCGAACCTACGTCTGTTGGCGGATGCGTGGGTTACGACACGCGACGGATCAGATTAACTCTGTGTTACACGCGTGTAATTCCGGCAGCGGCTCAGCTGCCGAACCGCCGCTGGCGCCGCGAGTAGTCGCGCAGCGCGCGCAGGAAGTCGACCTCGCGCACATCCGGCCCCAGCGCCTCCATGAAGTAGAACTCGCTGTGCGCGCTCTGCCAGAGCATGAAGTCGGAGAGGCGCTGCTCGCCTGAGGTGCGGATGACCAGGTCGGGGTCGGGCTGGCCGCCCGTGTAGAGGTGCTCGGCGATGATGTCCTGGTCGATGGCCGCCTCGAGCTCGTCGAGCCCGTGGCCGAGCGCCTTGTGCTTCTGGATGATGCTGCGCACGGCGTCTTCGATCTCGGAGCGGCCGCCGTAGCCGATGGCGAGGTTGACGTGCAGCCCCTTGTGGTCGGCGGTGCGGGCTTCGGCGCCGTCGAGCGCCGCGATGAGCGGCTCGGGCAGGCCGGCATCCGTTCCCACGTGCTTCACCCGCCAGTCGCGGAACCGCGAGATGTCGTCGGCGAGGTCGGCGATGATCTCGATCAGCTCGGTGAGCTCTTCGCCCGACCGGTTCTTCAGGTTGTCGGTCGACAGCAGGTAGAGGGTCACCACCTCGATGCCGAGGTCGTCGCACCACACCAGGAACTCCCGGATCTTCGCGGCCCCGGCCCGGTGCCCGTGCGCCGCCGTGCCGAGCGACCGCTGCCGGGCCCAGCGCCGGTTGCCGTCGAGGATCATGGCCACGTGCTTCGGCAGCACCGAACCGTCGAGGTGCTTGCGGATACGCCGCTGGTAGAGACGGTAGAGCAGGCCTTTCCCGACCTTCTGCTGGCGATTCGGCACACCGATACGCTACTCGCTCACAGCGGGCGGCGGATGCCATACGCGTAGTCTGAGCACATGCCCGAGCCCGAACTGCCGAACATCCCGCTGTTGGAGGACGAGCTCGATCACCCGCCGGCCGAGCTGAAACCCACCTGGCGCGGCTGGATCCACGCCGGCACGTTCCCGTTCACCATCGCGATGGGAATCGTGCTCATCAGCCTCGCGCAGGGCGCGCCGGCGAAGTGGGCGAGCGCGGTGTTCATGCTCACCTCGATGCTGCTCTTCGGCAACTCGGCGCTCTATCACCGCTTCAACTGGAAGCCGGAGACGAAGCTGCTGCTGAAGCGCATCGACCACGCCAACATCTTCCTGCTGATCGCCGGCACCTACACGCCGATCGCGGTGCTCGCCCTCCCGCCCGAGAAGGGCGTGCTGTTGCTCAGCCTGGTCTGGGCCGGCGCGCTGCTCGGCATCGGCTTCCGGGTGTTCTGGATCGGCGCCCCGCGGTGGCTCTACGTCGTGCTCTACCTGGCGCTCGGCTGGGCGGCCGTGATGTATCTCGTCGACATCTTCGCGGCCAACCCGGCGTCTTTGATCCTCGTCATCGTCGGTGGCCTCGCCTACACGCTCGGCGCGCTCGCCTACGGCTTCAAGCGGCCGAACCCGTTCCCCGGCCGGTTCGGGTTCCACGAGATCTTCCACACGCTCACCGTGGTGGCGTTCCTCTGCCACTGGACCGCGATCCTGCTGCTCGCGATCGACCCGCCGTTCAACGGCTGACCGAGCCGGCCGGGCATCCGAGCCGGACGCGCACCGAGCCGGCCGCGCACCCCGCCCGGCGCGCTCTCACCCGGCCGCCTGCACGTTCGCGACCAGCTGCGCCGCCAGCTGCGGCAGCAGGGCGGCCAGCTCGACCGGCACCTTGACGTCGAACCAGGCGTTGTCGACCAGCACCGCCACGTGGTCACCGGAATCCGACACGTAGGCCGTGCCCGGGTAGCCGCTCGTCCGCAGCCACTGCGACCCGCCGCCCGCCACCGAGTCGGAGATGTAGCCGGCCCCGCCCGGCAGCACCATCGCCGTGATGCTCGCACCGCCGCCTGACCAGCCGCAGCCGTAGCCGCCGACCTGGCGGTTGCTGCGGAACGTCGCGATGCGGAACTCGCCCTCGTACTCCCGGAACACGCGCATCGCCGGGTCGCCCGTGATCGCCACGAGCTGGTCGGTCGTGAGCAAGCCGTCGCATCCGGATGCGCCGACGAGATTCGCGCCCTGGGGCTGCCACAGCGGCCCCGGCGGCCCGGCCGCGACGACCGCATCGGCCACCGCGCCGAAGAGCGCCCGCGTGGCCGACACCGTCTCGTCGGAGATGGTCTGCGATGCCGGCACCACGCCCACCTGCACCCCGTAGTTGGCGACGTGGTCGATGAGGGCGCAGACAGGCACCTCCGTGCCGGTCTGGCAGAGCTCGCGCGAGTCGTCGCCGAAGCCCGGGATGGGCGGTGACGCTCCGAAGTCGACTCCCCCGGCGACGTCGAAGTAGTCTTCGTCGGTGACGTCGGGCACGATGATGGCGAACGCCCGGGGCGCGATGCCACCAGCCGGGGTCGTGGCGCTCGCGACGACCCAGGTGCAGGTGAGCGAACCGGTTCTGAGGTCGGAGTAGGCCAGCGGATTCGACGCCCGGGGCGACCCCGACCCCACCACCGGCGCACCGACCAGTTGCTGGGCGGTCACCGACGACAGCACCGCGGGGCAGGTGAGCGGCACGCGCACGGGCGCGACGACCGGTGCCGCCGTCGGGGTCGGCGTGGGAGTGGCCGTGGCTGTCGGCGTCGGGGTGGGCGTCGGAGCGGCGGATGTCGTCGCCGGGGCACTGGCAGACGGCGACCCGCCCGTGAGAACCAGCCCGGCCACAGTGGCACCGACCGCGACGATCGCGACGGCGACCACGATCCCCACGATCAGGCGGGTGCGGCGGCCCGTTCGCGGCCGGCCGCCTTCGGGCGATCGACCGGCGGCGCTGTCAGTTGTTCCCATGCCCCCATTGTGGTCTGTGGGGCGGGTGCCCGGAGGCCCTACTTCGGGGCGCGACCCGAACCGGCCGGGCCGCCCTCGCCGCCCGCACGCGAGTCACCCGCGGCACGCGAGTCGCCCGCACCGGGAGCCGCGGCATCCGGCCCCGCGTCATCTCGCGCCGCGACCTCGGCCGCCAGCTCCTGCTGCACCTGCGCCCGATAGTTCACGCGCCGCACCCGCCGCACCATGTCGATGACGAGCAGCACCGTGACCACCGCGATCAGGAACGTGACGATGAACCCCACGACTCCCGGGGTGACGGTGTCGGGGTCGGGCGTCACCTCGTCGGCGGCGAGGGATGCCGCGGAGACCGCACCGGCGATGGCGAACATGACCACACCGCCGGTCATTCCGAGTCCTCGACGCCGTCGAAGAGGTCGGTCTCGGGTGTGGTGGCGGCCGGCACCCGCGAGTCGACGAGCTGGAAGTCTTCATAGGGCCACGCGCGCAGCTGCAGGTCGTTGGGCCAGAAGAAGAACGGATGATCCGGCGCCACCTGGCTGGCATGCGCCCGCAGCGCGGTGTCGCGCACGTCGAAGAACGGCCCGGCCGGGATGCGCACGGTCTCGTAGGAGGGCCGCTCCTTCATGCGCTCGCGCATCTCGGTGAGGTCTTTGAGGAAGGGATGGTCGGGCTGCTCCACCGAGAGCAACTCGTAGACCGCCTCGAACCGCTCGGGGTTCATGATGCGGTCGTAGTAGAGCTTGGAGATCGACCACGCCGGCCCGGCATCCGGATAGGCGGCGGCGTCGGCCGCGGCCTGGTAGGCGAGCGCCGAGATCTCGTGGCAGCGGATGTGGTCGGCGTGCGGGTAGCCCCCGTTCTCGTCATAGGTGATGAGCACGTGCGGCCGGTATTCGCGGATGAGCTTCACCAGCGGAGCCGCCGCCGTGGCGACCGGGATCGTGCCGAACGAGTTGACGGGCAGCGGGTCGACCGAGCCCGGCTCCTGGTAGCCGGAGTCGACGTAGCCGAGCCACCGGTGCTCGAAGCCGACGGCCGCCTGCGCCGCGGTCATCTCGACGCGCCGCAGCCCCGCCATGTCGCGCTCGGCCCAGATGCGCGGCTCGAGGCCCTCGTTGAGCACCGAACCGCGTTCGCCGCCGGTGCAGCTGACCACCATGACGTCGACCCCGCGGTCGAGATAATAGGCGTAGGTCGCCGCGCCCTTGCTCGACTCGTCGTCGGGGTGAGCGTGCACGGCCATGAGTCGCAGTGTCAGCGGTCTCAACTCCTCGCGAATAGCAATTAGCCTGGTAACGGCCACCTCAAGACTAATTGCTTTACCCCGGGAGAAAACCTCGTGAGCACCGACGAGCTGCAGCGCCGCTACGGCCGCACCCCGGCCCGCCGGTTGCGCAGCCGGCTGATCGCCTGGGTCACGGAAGCGGCCGTGGCCGTGGTGGTGATCGTGTGGGTGGTCTGGGCCGGCCTCGACGGCACGTCGGCCACCATCGGCAAGCAGGACACGGCCCACACCGTCATCGACGCCCGCAGCGTCGAGGTGGAGTTCGACGTCACCATCCCCCGCGGCGACACCGCGAGCTGCTCGCTGCAGGCCCTCAACGACACCTTCGCCATCGTCGGCTGGAAGATCATCGACCTGCCCGCGTCAGACCAGGCGACGAGGTCGTTCCGGGAGGTCGTGCGCACCAGCGAGCGGGCCTCGACGGGTTTGATTTACAACTGCTGGCTCACATAGTCTTTCTTGATCGTCCGGGCCGTGTCGGCTCGGGCGTATCCGCGCTCGAGGGAGATTTCCGATGGCAGAAGACACTCACGTCACCTGGCTCACCCAGGAAGCCTACGACCGGCTGACCAACGAGCTCGAGGAGCTCAGCGGCCCGGCCCGCATCGAGATCGCGAAGCGCATCGAGATGGCGCGCGAAGAGGGCGACCTCAAAGAGAACGGCGGCTACCACGCCGCGAAAGACGAGCAGGGCAAGATCGAGGCACGCATCCGTCAACTCACGCAGCTGCTGCGCACCGCCCAGGTCGGCGCCACCCCCGAGAGCCACGGCGTCGTGGAGCCCGGAGTCGTCGTGACCGCCCTCGTGGCGGGCGGCGAGGAGCGCTTCCTGCTCGGCAGCCGCGAGATCGCGGGCAACGCCGACCTCGACGTCTACAGCGAGCAGAGCCCGCTCGGCACCGCCATCCTCGGCCTCAAGGTGGGCGAGAAGACCACCTACACCGCGCCCAACGGCCGCGACATCACGGTCGAGGTCACCGGCGTCGAGACCTTCGCCGGCTGACCCTACCGGCCCCGCCCGACCAGCACTCGCCCACCCCGCGCCACCCTCCCCACGCCATTACCCAACCGCGAGTGGTCACTTTTGGCGGCAAAACCGGCGTTTTGGCGCCGAAAGTGACCACTCGCGCAGGGGGGCTGGGGCGCGGGAGGGCGCGGCTACTGCTCGACGCGCAGCTCGAAGCCCGCGTCGCGCAGCTTCGCGATCACGAGGTCGCGGTGGTCGGGCCCGCGCGTCTCGATGTGCAGCTCGAGCTCGACCTGGCTGATCTGCAAGCCCTTGCCGTGCCGGGTGTGCTGCACCTCGACCACGTTGGCGTTCGCCTCGGCGACCAGCTCGGCGGTGCGAGCGAGCTGCCCCGGGCGGTCGGGCAGCATGATGCGCAGCTTGAGGTAGCGATCGGATGCCGCGAGCCCGTGACTGATCACGCGCTGCATGAGCAGCGGATCGATGTTGCCGCCCGACAGCACCACGACCGTCTTGCCGGTGCCGCGCACCAGACCGGCGAGGATGGCGGCGACCCCCACGGCTCCGGCCGGCTCGACGACCTGCTTGGCGCGCTCGAGCAGCACCAGCAGCGCGCGGGCGGTGTCGGCCTCGGAGACCGTGACCACCTCGTCGACGAGCTGACTGATGATCTCGAAGTTCAGGATGCCGGGCTTGGACACGTGGATGCCGTCGGCGATCGTGGGCGTCGTCGTGATCTCGACCGGCTCCCCCGCGGCGAGCGAGGGCGGGTAGGCGGCGGCGTTGGCGGCCTGCACTCCGATGATGCGCACCGAGCGGCCCTCGAGCGCGGCCCGTTGCTTGACCGCGCTGGCGACACCCGAGATGAGACCGCCGCCACCGATGGGGATGACGATGGTGTCGGCATCCGGAACCTGATCGAGCAGCTCGAGACCGAGGGTGCCCTGCCCCATCACGACGTCGATGTGGTCGAACGGCGGGATGACCGTGGCCCCCGTGGCGTGGGCGAACTCGGCGGCGGCGCGCAGGGCCTCCTCGACCGAGTGGCCGCGCAGGATGACGTCGGCGCCATAGCTGCGGGTGGCCTGCAGCTTCGGCAGAGGCACGCCGATGGGCATGAAGATGGTGGCCTTGATGCCCAGCTCGCGCGCCGCGAAGGCGACTCCCTGGGCGTGGTTGCCGGCCGAGGCCGCCACGACACCGGCCGCCTTCTCGGCGTCGCTGAGGCTCGAGATGCGGTTGTAGGCGCCGCGGATCTTGTAGGAGCCGGTGCGCTGCAGGTTCTCGCACTTGAGGTAGACCTCCGAGCCGAGCAGCTCGGTGAGGTAGCGCGAGGTCTGCATCGGCGTCACTTGCGCGACGGTCGCGACGCGCACGCGCGCGCTCTCGATGTCGGCCAGCAGGGGGCCGGCGAACGTGGTGTCGGACTCAGACTTCAAGACGAGGTTCCTCACGGGTAGAGCGCCAGGTGCCCCCGGCGATGTAGTTGACCATGACGTTCAGGGTGGCGACGACGGGAACGGCGAAGAACGCCCCGGCGATGCCGGCCACCATCGATCCGCCGGCCACGGCCAGCACGACGGCCAGCGGATGCACCTTCACGGCCGTTCCCATCACCAGCGGCTGCAGGATGTGGCCTTCGATCTGCTGCACGAGCAGCACGATGCCGAGCATGATGAGGGCGATGACGGGGCCGTTGTAGACGAGCGCGATGAACACGGCCACCGCGCCCGTGACCACGGCGCCGATGATCGGGATGAACGAGCCCAGGAACACCAGCACCGCGATGGGGATGGCGAGCGGCACCTGCAGGATGGCCGCGCCGACGCCGATGCCGATCGCGTCGATCGACGCGACGAGGATCTGCACCTTCACGAACGACTGGAGGGTGGCCCAGCCGGTCTTGCCCGCGCCATCCGTGGCCGCCCGCGCCCGGCGGGGGAAGAGCCGCACGAGCCAGGCCCAGATGCGGGCCCCGTCGATGAGGATGAAGAGCGTGGTGAACAGGGTGAGCAGCACGCCGGTGAGCACGTGCCCCACGCTCGAGCCCACCGCGGCGGCGCCGGAGATGAGCGCCGCGCTGTCTTGCTGCACGGCCGTCCAGATGTCGGAGACGTAGTTGTTGAAGTCGGTCTCCGACACCTGCAGCGGCGAGTCGGCGAGGAAGGTCTTGAGGTCGCTGTACGACGTCATCGTCTGCTGCCGCAGGTCGTCGAAGCCCGACGTGACCTGCGTCACGACGAGGAAGATGAGGCCGGCGACCACCACGATGGTGCCGAGCTCGGCCGTGGCGATGGCCGCCCACTTCGGCCAGCGGTGGCGCACCAGGAAGTTCTTGAACGGCACCAGCAGCGCCGAGAGCACCACGGCCAGCAGGATCGGGATGATCAACAGCCGCAGCTGGATGATGAGGAATACCAGTACGCCCAGCACGCCGAGCACCACCAGAAGGCGCCACGACCAGGCCGCCGCGACGCGCATGCCGGCGGCGACCGACTCGTCGGCCGACCGGCCGGAACCCCGCCCGCGCAGGTCGTCGGGAGCCAGCACGGTCTTGCGGCGCTTCAATCCGCGCCTGGGCGTCGGCTCCGAGTCTGACATGAGCCAAGTCTAGGAGCGCTTGTATGCGCCCGCCCGCATGTGCCTAAGACTCCCAGCCCTTCGCCGTCACCGGAGCCGGATCGAACTCGATGTGCAGCCGCTCGTCGGGCGTCGGCACGAAGCCGGCCGGGTGCTGCACCGAGATGACGGTGCCGTCGTCGAGTGCCACGGCGGTGCGGCGGTAGGAGCCCAGAAAGCTCGTGGAGACGACCTCGACCGGCACCCCCTGGGCGGCGAAGCGGATATCTTCGGGCCGCACGAACACGATGACGTCGCCGTCGGGCGTGGCGGGGTCGATGAGCGGCAGCCGCACGCCGCAGAGCTCGGCGGAACCCGAGCTCGCCACCGCGCGCAGCCGGTTGCTGAGGCCCACGAACTCGGCCACGAACGGCGTCTTCGCCCGCGAGTAGAGCTCTTCGGGCGACCCGATCTGCTCGATGTTGCCGGCGCGCATCACGGCCACCCGGTCGGCGACCGCGAGGGCCTCCTCCTGGTCGTGGGTGACGAAGAGCGTGGTGATGCCGAAGTCCTGCTGGATGCGCCGGATCTCGTCGCGCAGCTGCACCCGCACCCGGGCGTCGAGCGCCGAGAGCGGTTCGTCGAGCAAGAGCACGCGCGGCTCGGTGACGAGCGCGCGGGCGAGGGCCACCCGCTGCTGCTGCCCGCCGGAGAGCTCGTGGGCGTAGCGCCCGCCGAACCCGCCGAGGCCCACCATCTCGAGGGCGTCACCCGCACGCAGCCGGCGCTCGTCGCCCGCGACCTTGCGCATCCGGAGCCCGAATTCGACGTTGGCGAGCACGGTCATGTGCGGAAAGAGCGAGTACGACTGAAAGACCATGCCGATGTCGCGGCGCCGTGCGGGCAGGCCCGAGACGTCTTTGTCGTCGATGAGCACGGTGCCGCTCGTGGCGCCTTCGAGTCCGGCGAGCACTCGCAGGGCGGTGGTCTTGCCGCATCCGCTCGGGCCGAGCAGGGCCACGAACTCCCCCGGCTCGATCACGAGGTCGATGCCGTCGAGACCCCGGATGCCGCCGGCGAACTCCTTGACGATGGAGCGCAGTTCGACGCGGGAGCCCGGCTGCCGCGCCTCGGCGGGCGCTTCTGGGTCGCGCGTGATCGAGAGGGTCATGCGGTGGCCTTCTTCCGTGACGGTTTCGAGGTGCGGGGTGCCCCGCCGATGCGCCCGATGGCGATGAGCAGCACGAAGGCGAAGACGAGCGCGAGCAGGGCGAAGATGATGGCGATGAACGGGTCGGCCTTGCTCACGACCACGAGTGCGGTCTGCAGGTTCACCCGGTTGAGCAGCGCCGCGATGGTGTATTCGCCGAGCACCACGGCGACCGAGATGAACGAGGCGGCGAGCAGCCCGCGACGGATGTTGGGCACCACCACCCGGAACAGGATGGTGAGCCAGCCGGCGCCGAGCGAGCGCGCCGCCTCGCTCAGGGTGACCACGTCGACGGCGACCAGGTTGGTCTGGATCGACCGGTAGGCATACGGCAGCACGATCACCCCGTAGGCGAACGCGAGCGTCCACACGCCGCTGCCGAACATGCGGGCGACCACCGAGTAGACGGGGGCGAGGCCCACGACCAGCACGATCGCGGGGATCGTGATCGGCAGCAGGCAGACGAACTCGAGCACCCGCTGCAGCTGCGGGAACCGGATGCGCACGAGCACCATGGTGGGAACGAGCAGCACGAGCATCACCACGACCGTGACGACCGCGAGCAGCAGCGAGTTGCCGAGGCCGGTGAAGATCGGCTTGTTCTCGGCCGCGCTCAGGCCGCCGGTGAAGACTGCGATCCAGCGGCTGACGTCGTAGCCGCCGCCGAGGCCCTTGCGCAGGGTGAACTCGACCATCGCGGCGATCGGCACGAGGAACAGCAGGCCCAGGATGCCGACGATGATCCAGCGGGTGCGGCGGCTGGGGCCGGGGTGCACGTCGTCGATGGGTCGGGTGGGGCGGGCGGTGTCGGTGCGGGCGGTGTGCGTGCCGGCGGTGTCGGTGCGGGCGGTCTCGGTGCGGGTCATCGCTGCCACCTCGCCGCGCGGCGCATCAGGAGCGAGTAGAGCGACATCACGACGATCATCACCACGATCATGCCGAGGGCGAGCGAGCCGGCGAGGTTCTGCTGGCCGAGCACGGTCTCGCTCGTGAGGGCGCCGCGAATCTGCAGCGGCACGATCTGCGAACCCTGGCTGGTGAGCGCGGCCGCGGTGGCGAACGACGAGAACGCGTTGGCGAACAGCAGCAGCAGGCAGCCGAAGAACGACGGCAGCAGCACGGGCACGCCGACGTGCCGCCAATAGCTGAGGGTGCCGCCGCCGAGCATCGCGGTCGCCTCGGCCCACTGCGGTTTCAGGCTCTCGAGCGCGGGCGAGAACGTGATGATCATGAGCGGCACCTGAAAGTAGATGTAGGGCAGGATGAGCCCCGGGGTGTCGTAGAGCCAGACGCCGTCGGCGAAGATGTCGATGCCGAAGGTGTTCTTGAGGAACACGGTGATCATGCCCTGGATGCCGATGGTCGCGACGAACGCGAACGCGAGCATGACACCGCCGAACTGGGCCAGCACACCGCTCGCGGCATCCACCACCGACCGCAGCGCACCGGTGGGCTTCGCGCCGATCAGGGCGTAGCAGAACACCGCTCCGACGAGGGCTCCGATCACCGCGGTGAGGGCCGAGAGCCAGAGCGAGTTGCCGAACGTGGTGAGAACGACCGGGTTGCCGAGGGCGGCGAGGTACGAGAGCGTGAACGCCCCGTCGCCGTCGAAGAAGCCCGTCACCAGGGCGATGACGGTCGGCAGGCCGAGGAAGAGCACGATGTAGGCGGTGAACGGCACGAGGCCGAGCACGCTGCCGCTCGCGAGGGTTCTCAGACGTTGCGTGGCGGCGCCCCGGGGGAGGTCGTCTCTCCCCCGGGGCGCCACTGGAGCGACCGGGGAGGTGATCGTGTCAGTCATCGGTCGTCATGGAGGGTGGTTACTGAACCGCTGCGGCCCAGTTGATGCCGAGCAGCGCGGAGGCGGCTTCGGCCTGGTCGGCGTCGGGAACGACGGTGTCGCCGTCGACGGCCGGGAGGGCCGAGAACAGCTCGTCGTCGATCGTGCCGGCCGCGGCCATCGCGTCGGCGCGCACCGGGCGGGCGCCGCCGGCGAGCCAGAGGTTCTGGGCGTCGTCGCTGTAGAGGAACTCCTGCCACAGGCGGGCGGCCGCGGGGTGCGGCGCGCTCACGTTGATGGCCTGGTTGTAGTAGCCGGCGTAGCCGTCACCGGGAAGGATGGTGACCTCCCAGTTGCGCTGGCCCTCGAGGTCTTTGCCGTAGCCGACGTTGAGGTAGTCCCAGTCGAAGACGACGGGGGTCTCGCCCGACGCGATGGTGGCGGGGGTCGGGTCGATCTTCACGAAGTTGCCGGCCTTGTTGAGCTCGGAGAAGAAGTCGATGCCGGGCTGGAAGTCGTCGACCGATCCGCCGTTCTGCACCGCAGCCATGCCGACCGCGGCGAAGGCCGCTCCGGCCTGCGTCGGGTCGCCGTTGATGGCGACCTTGCCTTTGAAGTCGGCGCCGAGCAGGTCGTCGAGGCTCGTGGGCTCGGGAACCGCGTCGGGGTCGTAGCCGATGGCCATGTAGCCGCCGTAGTCGCCGACCCAGAGGCCGGACTGCTCTTTGAGCGCATCCGGGATGTCGTCCCACGTCGCCACCTGGTAGGGCGCGAACTGGTCGGTGTTGGCGAGCGCGACCGCGGCGCCGACGTCGAACACGTCGGGAGCGGTGTCCTGCGCCTCGAGGTTCTGAGCGGCCTGGATCTCCTCGGCGCTCGAGGCGTCGGGGGTGGCCTCGTTGATGGTGATCTCGGGGTACTTCTCGGCGAAGGCGTCGAGGACGGCGCCGTAGTTGGCCCAGTCGCGCGGCAGGGCGATGACGTTGAGCGCCCCTTCGGCCTTCGCCGCGTCTTCGAGGCCCGACAGGCCGCCGAACGCGTCGAGGTTGGTGGCGGTGGCCGCGTCGGCCCCGCTGTCGGTGCCGCCCGACGCCGAGGCGTCGCTCGAGCAGCCGGTGAGGCCGAGGGCGAGGGCAGCGGCGACGGCGATGCCGGCGGTCGCGATGCGCTTCGTGAACAAGATGGGTCCTCCAGTGTGTGAGCCTCGGGCCGCCCGCGCTGTGTCACGGGCTGTTCTCCGCCGGGAAGGCTGACCTCAGCAGAGTAGGTTCGTCAGACGGCGGGTCAGGGTCGGCGCTGTGAACCGCGGATGAACGACGGATGACGCCGCCGAACGCGTCGGTCGCCCCCGTTGTCGGCACCGCTCGATAGGGTCGTTACCGATGGTCGAGACGATTTCACCCGCGCTGGCGCGGCGCGTCGCCCTGGCGGCCCAGGGCTTCGGGCAGCGACCCTCCGCCCGCGCGGCCGCGGAGCCGGGAACCCGCCAGTTCACGCTGCTGCTGAAGCGACTGGGGCTGCTGCAGATCGATTCGGTGAACGTCTACGAGCGCAGCCACTACCAGCCGGTGTTCGCCCGGCTCGGCGGCTACGACAAGGCCCTGCTCGACCGGCTCACCTACGGCAAGAACGTCACCGAATACTGGGCGCACGAGGCATCCTTCATCCCGGTCGAGACACTGCCGCTGATGAACTGGCGCAAGGGCGACTATCGCGACTACTACGCGAGCCACCCCGATTCGTGGGGGGCGTCGAACCCCGAGACCCTGGCCTGGCTGCTCGCCGAGCTGGCCGAGAAGGGCCCGTTGCGGGCGAGCGACATCGAGCACGAGTCGAACCGGCGGCAGGGGCCGTGGTGGGGCTGGTCCGACGTGAAGCGCGGGCTCGAGACGCTGTTCCGGCAGGGAGACGTGGTGTCGGCGGGGCGCATGCGCTTCGAGCGCGCCTACGCACTGCCCGAGCAGGTGCTGCCGGCGTCGGTGCTCGACGCCGAGGTGGCGCGGGGCGACGCGATGATGCAGCTCATGTCGATCTCGGCCCGCGCGCTCGGCGTCGGCACGCTGAGCGACCTCGCCGACTACTTCCGCCTCAAGAACGTCGACGCCCTGCCCGCCATCGAGAACCTGGTCGACACCGGCGAGCTCGTGCCGGTGACCGTGCCGGGCTGGAAGAAGAACGCCTGGCTGCACCGCGACGCCCGGCTGCCGCGGCGGCTCGAGGCGGCGGCGCTCCTGTCGCCGTTCGACCCGGTGGTGTGGGAGCGGGCCCGGGCGCTGCGGCTGTTCGACTTTCACTACCGCATCGAGATCTACACGCCGCAGCCGAAGCGGGTCTACGGCTACTACGTGCTCCCCGTGCTCATCGACGACCGCATCCCGGCCCGGCTCGACCTCAAGAGCGACCGCCAGTCCGGGGTGCTGCGGGTGCAGGCCGCGTGGGCCGAACCGGGCCTCGTCGCCGACGACATCCCGCGCATCGCCCAGCTCGTGCGCGACGCCGCCGCCTGGCAGGGCCTGCCGGGCGACATCCTCGTCGCCGACCGCGGCACCCTCGCCACCCCGCTGCGCGCCGAGCTCGCCCGCGGCTAGCGCGCGCCAACCCACCTCCGCCGCGCCACCACACCACCGCCGAGAAGTCACTTTTCGGTGCCCGGCGGGGGCTTTTGCACCGAGAAGTGACTTCTCGGCGGAGATGGTGGGGCACGGCAGCGCGCGCAACGGGTCCACGGGATGGTGGGGCCGAGGCGGAGGGCTAGAAGGCGCCGCCCATGTCGTGCAGCCGGGCCACACGGTCGGGGATGGGCGGGTGGGTCGAGAACAGCTTGTCGATGATGCCGGGCTTGTTGGGGTCGGCGATCCACATGTGCGACATCGACGACGACTGGCGCTGGAGCGGCCGGCCGTAGGCGGCGAGCTTCTCGAGCGCCGAGGCCAGCGCATCGGGGTGCCTCGTGGTGAGCGCGCCGGTGGCGTCGGCGAGGTACTCGCGCTGGCGCGAGACCGCGAGCTGCACGACGGTCGCGACGAGCGGCGCGATGAGGATGGCGACCAGCCCGAACACCATCACGATCGGGTTGCCGTTGTTGTTGTTGCGGCCGAAGAACGCCATGCGCAAGAACATGTCGGCGATGAAACCCACCGCCACGACCAGGCCGAACACGATCATCGACACCCGGATGTCGTAGTTGCGCACGTGGCCGATCTCGTGCGCCATGACGCCCTCGAGCTCGGCGTCGTCCATGATGTCGAGCAGCCCCGTGGTGGCTGCCACGATGGCGTGCTGCGGGTCGCGGCCCGTGGCGAACGCGTTCGGCGCCGGGTCGTTGATGATGTAGACCTTCGGCATCGGCGTGCCCGTGGTGATCGAGAGGTTCTCGACCACGCGCCACAGCCGCGGGTTGTCGCGCTTCTGGATCTCGCGAGCGCCGCTCATCGCGAGCGCCTGCCCCGAGGCCGCGAAGTACTGGATGAGGGCGTAGCCGAGCGACACGACCACCGTGATGATGACGATCGAGAGGTTGCCGTAGATGTAGCTGGCCAGCCAGCCGAGCCCGCCGATGATCAGCAGGAACAGCACGATGATGACGACGGTGTTGCGCTTATTCTTCGCTATCGCGGAATACATGAACCCGCTGGGCTAGAACTGCACGCGCGGCGGCTCGGCGATCGCCGCGACATCCGACACCTCGAAGAACTCGCGCTCGGTGAAGCCGAGCCGGCGGGCGAAGAGGGTGTTCGGAAAGACCTTGATCTTGGTGTTCAGCTCGCGAACGCCGCCGTTGTAGAACCGCCGCGAGGCCTGCACCTTGTCTTCGGTGTCGACGATCTCGGCCTGCAGCTGCAGGAAGTTCTGGCTGGCCTGCAACTGCGGATAGGCCTCGGCCACCGCGAAGATGCTCTTCAGCGCCTGCTGCATGTGGTTCTCGGCCACGGATGCCTCGGCGGGGCCCTGCGCCGACAGCGTCTCTGCGCGAGCCTTCGTGACGTTCTCGAACACGGCCTTCTCATGCGCCGCGTAGCCCTTCACACTCTCGATGAGGTTGGGCAGCAGATCGGCTCGGCGCTTGAGCTGAACGGTGATGTCGCTCCAGGCCTCGTCGACACGCACGTTCAGCGTGACCAGCGAGTTGTAGGTCGCCCAGAGGTAGATGCCGATGATCGCAACGATCACGACGACGATGATTACCGGGATCAGCCATTCCATGGCACAACTATAACGATCGGGGAGCCCGTGCTCAGCGGGATTGAGGCGTCCTCACAGCATTCACCGCGACTCCGCGACACGTCGCAGCCAGTGGTACGAATCCTTGGGCGTGCGGGTGAAGTCGTCGAAGTCGACGTGCACGAGCCCGAACCGCTGCGTGTAGCCCGCGGCCCACTCGAAGTTGTCGAGCAGCGACCACACGTAGTAGCCGCGCAGGTCGATGACGGATGCCGCGCCCCCACCACTCACGGCCCGCACCGCCGCGTCGAGATGCGCCGCCAGGTAGTCGATGCGCGCGCCGTCGTGCACCCGGGGCGTGCCGTCGTCGGGATCGAGGGTGACGGCGTCGGCGAAGCTCGCGCCGTTCTCGGTGATGACGACGGGCGGCAGCACGTCGCCGTAGCGCGTCGCCAGGTCGTCGAGCGCGGTGCCGAGGAATTCGGGGGCGATCGGCCAGCCGAACCCGGTGACGGGGAACTCGGGCCATGCCTCGAGGTGGAAGGGCAGCGAGGCCATGGCGGCCGACGCGCCGTCGGGCGTCGCGGGCGCGCCCGACCCCGCGGCGATCTTCGATGGCGCGTAGTAGTTGAGACCGTAGAAGTCGAGCTTCTCGGAGATCACGAGCAGATCGGCCGGGTCGACGTCGGCGAGCGCCGAGAACAACGGCTCGAACCCCTCCGGCGCAACCGGATACCGCCCGAGCAGCACCGGGTCGGCGAAGATGCGGTTGTGCAGCACGTCGAACAGCGAAGCGAACGCCGCGTCGGCCTCCGACCCGGATGCCGGCACCACGGGCGAATGCACGTTCACGATGCCGATCGGCCCGGTCACGTCGGCGGCACGCAACGCCTGCACGGCGAGCCCGTGCCCGAGCAGCTGATGGTGCGCCGCGGGCAGCGCGTTGAACAGGCGGGAAGCGCCCGGAGCGTGCACCCCCAGCGCGTAGCCCTCGAGTGTGACGGTGGCCGGCTCGTTGACGGTCACCCACGAGCCCACCCGGTCGCCGAAGCGCTCCCCCATCTGCAGAGCGAAGTCACCGAAGCGCTGCGCTGTGTCGCGGTTGAACCAGCCGCCGCGCAGCTCGTTGGGTGTGTCCCAGTGGAAGAGCGTAGCCATCGACGCCACGCCCGCGGCATCCAGCCGGTCGAGCAGCCGCTCGTAGAAGTCGACCCCCGCTTGTTTGAGCGACCCCTTGCCCTCCGGCTGCAGCCGCGGCCAGGCGAACGAGAAGCGGTAGGAGTCGATGCCGAGGTCGTGCATCAGCTCGACGTCTTCGGGCACACGGTGGTAGTGGTCGGCCGCGCGATCGGCGGTCGAGCCGTCGACGACGCGGCCGGGCTGCGAGGTGAAGGCGTCCCAGACCGACTCGCCGCGGCCGCCCTCGTGGGTGGCGCCCTCGATCTGGAACGCGCTCGTGGCCACACCGAGGGTGAACCCGGCGGGTAGGCGCGAGCCGAGGTCGCGGGCGAACTCGCGGCGCTCGTCGGGAGACATCCCGGCCACGCTCAAGCCCCCAGCACGCGGTCGAGGTAGGCGTTCGAGAACATGCGGTCGGGATCGAGCCGGTCACGCAGGGCCACGAAGTCGCCGTGCCGCGGGTAGAGCGCCGCGAGCGAGGCGGCGTGCTGCGTGTGCAGCTTGCCCCAGTGCGGCCGGCCGTGATGGGCGTTCATGATCTCCTCGACTGCTTCGAAGTACTCCGAATGATTCTCGCGGAAGTAGCGGTGCACCGCGATGTAACCCGTCGGCCGCCCCGACGCCGTCGACAGCCACAGGTCGTCGGCCTGCGCGAACCGCACCTCGATCGGGAACGAGATGCGCCACCCCCGCGAGCGGATCAGCTCGTCGATCTCGCCGAGCACGAGGGGCACGGATGCCGCGGGCACCGCGTATTCCATCTCGCGGAACCGCACCGTGCGGCGCGTGGCGAACACCTTGTGCGAGGCATCCGAGAACTCACGATTCGACCACAGCCGCTCGGCGAGCGCGTTCACGCGCGGCACGATGGCGGGCACGACGGCACCCGCGGCGCAGGTGACCCGGTAGACCCCGTTCGCCATCAGGGTGTCGTCGATGAATGCGCGCCGGGCGCCGAGCGGGCGGGTGGCGACGGATGCCGCGGCACGCCGGTTGGTCTTGGTGGCGGCGGTTCTCGTGCCCGGGAACCAGTAGAACTCGAAGTGATCGGCGCCGGTGACGTGGGCGTCGAGTGCGGCCAGCACCTCGTCGAGCGGGAGCGGCCGCTCGACGGCCTGCAGCACGAACGCGGGAACGCACTGCAGGGTCACCTCGACGATGATGCCGAGGGCGCCGAGACCAAGGGCCGCGGCGGGCAGCAGCTCGCTGTTCTGCGTCTGGTCGATCGTGAGCAGCTCGCCGTCGGCGGTGACGAGCGTGAGCCCCACGACCTGGGTCGAGATGCCGCCGAACTGGGCTCCGGTGCCGTGGGTGCCGGTCGAGATGGCGCCGCTGATCGACTGGCGGTCGATGTCGCCCATGTTGGTGAGCGCGAGCTCGTAGGGCCTGAGCAGCCGGGGCAGGTCGAACAGCCGGGTGCCGCCGAGCAAGGTGACGCGGCCCCGGTCGCGGTCGACCGACACGATGCCACTGAGGTCGTCGAGGTCGAGCATCACGCCGGTGGCCACGGCGATGCCGGTGAAGCTGTGGCCGGCGCCGACCGCCTTCACGCGCAGCCGGGTGCGCGCCGCCCCGCGCACGGCACGCTGCACGGCCGCGATGCTCGCCGGCCGTTCGATGCGCACGGGCTTCACCGACTCGGTGCGGGCCCAGTTGCGCCACACCCCGTTCAATGCCGTCACAGGAACGCCTTTCCCTCGCCGCGGTAGGTCGGCACCACGTCGACGACCTGCTCGCCCGAGACCACGCAGAACTCGTTGACGTGCTCGGAGAGCTCGCCCGACTTCGTGTGCCGCAGCCATACCCGGTCGCCCACGGCGAGCGCCGCGGCGCCCCGGCCCGAGAGCGGCGTCTGCACCTCGCCCGCCATCTCGCGGGCCTGCATGCGGGTCGCTCGCGGCCACACCACCTCGGGCAGACGGTCGGCCGCCGGAGGGCCCGAGGCGATCCAACCGCCGCCGAGCAGCGTCGCCATGTCGGGCCGGGGTTTGCGCACCACGGGCAGCGCGAACGCGGCCGCGGGGGCGGGCGTGAAGCGCGAGTAGGTGTCGAACAGGTGCCCGCCGAACAGCCCGCTGCCGGCCGCCACCTCGGTCACCGAGGGGTCGGCGCTCGTCGACTCGAGCGATCCGGTGCCGCCGCCGTTCACGAACTCGAGCTCGGCGATGCCGCGCACGGCGGCCACCACCGCGCCGCGACGGTCGGCGAGCTCCGCGGCCGAGCGGGTCTGCATCCAGTCGATCACGCGGCCCATGACCGGGTTGCCCTTCGGCCGGTTGCCGACGCCCGCGATCTGCGACTCGTAGGCCATCATGCCCACGAGGGCGAAGCCCGGCCGGCTCACGATCTCGCGGGCGAGGGCGGTGGCGTCGTCGACCGTGACGATCGGAGACCGCCAGACGCCCAGCCGGCCGAGCCCCGGCGCCTGGAACGACGCGTCGAGTTCGATCGCGACCCGGAGCGGCAGACGGCCGCCCGGCGCCACGACCGAGTCGATCAGGTCGAGGTGCTCGATGGAGTCGACCATCAGCGTCACCCGCGCGGCGAGGTTCTCGTCGGCGGCGAGGCGGCGGATCGCGTCGCGATCGGCGGTCGGGTAGCCGACCACGACGTCGTCGACGGTCTCGGCGAGCCAGAGCGCCTCGGGCAGCGTGTAGGCGAGCACGCCGGCGTAGCCCGGGAGCGCCAGCACGGCATCCTGAACCGCACGCACCCGGATCGACTTGCTGGCCACCCGGATCGGCACGCCGTTCGCGCGCTCGAGCATCGACCGCGCGTTGTGGATCAGCGCTTCGAGCCCGATCACCGCGACCGGCGGTTCGCGATCGGCGGTGGCCGCGGTGAGCCCGCGCCAGTAGCGCTGCTCGTCGCGCCACACCCGCGGTGCGGCCGGCGTGACCGTGAGATCGAGGGCCGTGGTCATCGAACGCTCCTCACTCGCGAGACGGCGAACGCCCCCGCGAATCCGAACAGGGCCGAGAGCAGGAAGAGCCCCGGGAATCCGCCGAGCCACGCGACGATCGCCGCCCCGAGCAGCGGCGCCATGGCCTGCGGCACCGCGGTGGCGATGTTCATGATGCCGAGATCTTTGCCACGGGATGCCGGATCGGGCAGCACCTGGGTGGCGAGCGCCTGATCGACCGAGAGGAAGCATCCGTAGCCGAGGCCGAGCAGCGCCGCGGCCACCATGGTGACGGTGAGATCGGGCACGAAGGCGAGCAGCAGCGCGGCGAGCGCCTGCAGCACCGACGAGACGAGCACGAACACGCGGCGCCGGCCGAGGCGGTCGGAGAGGGCGCCCGCTACGATCGACGCGACCACCACGAAGACGGTGTAGATCACGATCAACACGAGCAGGTCGTCTTCGGCGTTGGCGTCGTCGAGCCCGAACATCAAGAAATAGAGCAGCAGGGTCGTGCCGAGGGCGTTGCCGATGTTGACGAGGATGCGGCTGAGCAGGGTCCAGCCGAAATCCGGATGCTGCGTGGGGCTCACCCACATGCCCTCGATGAGGGCGCGCATCGTGAACGGCGGCCGCTGCTCCCGGCGCAGGCGCGCATCCGGCATCCAGATGCAGAACGGTGCGACGAGCACGACGAGCAGCACGGCCATCGCGGTGTAGCCGAGCAGCTGACCGGTGAACAGGGTGGTGGCGAGCAGCACGCCGAGGATGAGCCCCATCGCCTGCGGCGCCGAGATGAAGCTCGAGACGAGACCGCGCTGGCCCACCGGAACCTGATCGGAGATGGCGGCGGTGAGCGCCGCCGAGAGCACGCAGAAGCCGATGATGGCGAGCGACCACCACACCCCGATGCCGACGAGCTGCGACTGGAAGCCGAGGGCGAACAGCGAGACGGCGAAGAGCAGCGCGCCGGCCGCGATCCAGGGGCGGCGGCGGCCGAATCGCGAGGTGGTGCGGTCGGAGAGCGCTCCGGTGACGGGAAAGGCGATCAGCGCGAACACGCCGGCGATGGCCGAGATGACGCCGAAGGCGACGACGTTGTCGGTCCAGCTCGCCGCGCCGAGCTGCTGCTCGACCTGCAGCGGCAGCAGCAGCTGCACGGGCGTGAGCTGGGCCATCCAGATGCCGAGCCACGCTGCGGCGAACAGCCCGATCCACACGCCGCCGACCCGGCGCACGGGCTCGGCCAGGGCGCCGGGGGCGCTCGGGGCGGTGTCTTCTCGTTCAGCGGTCATCGCGCAGCCTCTCTCGATGGTGCTCGGTGGTGCTCGGCGGGGGTGGGGTGGATGTCGGCGGAGGTGGAGGGCTGGACGGGCGAGACGGCGCCGCCCCGGTCGGCCTCTGCGGCGAGCGCGCGGGCGGCGAAGGCGATGGTGGCGAGCGCCCGCCGGTCGTCGCGGTCGGCCAGCCAGGCGAGCGTGATGCCGTCGGTGAGGGCCACCAGGTCGGCGGCGAGCTCGTCGACCGGATCGCGCCAGTCGCATCCGGTGCGCTCCGCGGCTTCGCGCAGCGACGCGGCAGCCAGTTCGCGGTAGCGGGCGTATTGCCGTTCGGCGAAGCCCGCCATGCCCGGGGTGCGCATCGCGTACTGGGTGAGTTCGAACATCGCCCGTTCGCGCAACGGGTCGGCGCGCACCTGGTCGAAGTAGCTGACGAGCCCGCGGGCGAGCAGGGTCTCGAGGTCGGCCGTGGGGTCGCTCGGCAGCTCGAGCACGACCTCCTGGCCGCCGACCACCACGTCGACGAGTTCGGCCAGCAGGTCTTCGCGCGACTCGAAGGCGTAGTGGAAGCTCGCGAGCTTCATGCCGGCCTCGTCGACGATGGCACGGGTGGTGGCGCCGCTGACGCCGGTGCGCGCGATCACGTCGAACGCGGCGGTGAGCAGCCTGCTGCGCCGCTCGGCGACGGGCATGTGGGGCACGGTCACCTCCCGCCTCGCGTCTGGACCGGGTCATCGACTGGGACAACTGACTGGGTCAATCGACCCAGTTGCGTCAGTATGCCGCACCGCCGGCGATCTGTACACGGTTGGCTCCGAATTTCATCCAAACCCGGCGATGGAACTCGAAGTTCACCGGGTCGTCCGTTCAAATGGAGGAAGGTGTCGGCTTCAAACAACGGGTGGGAACGAACGGCGTCGCGACCTCGCGACGGCGTCCACAGCCGATTCCGGCACCGTCCGCGGGGGCCCGTCGCCGGGCTGTTCGCGGTGCTCGCCGGCGGTCTGCTGGTGGCCGCGAGCCTGAGCCTCGGCGCCGGAGCGGCGGCGGCATCCGCATCGCCCGCCCCCGAACCCACCGGCGCGGCGCCGACCGGCACGGCATCGACCGACGCCGCAACCGCCGACCTCGCGCCCGCTCCCCCGGCACCTGCGCCCTCCGATCCTGCGCCGTCCGACCCGGCGCCCTCAGACCCAGCGCCCTCCGACCCGGCCCCCTCCGAGCCCGCCCCACCGCCGACCTCCCCTCCGGAGTCGACCACGCCGCCGCCCACGCCGAGCCGACCCGTCATCCAGAGCCCCGGCGACGGCGAGCTGGTGTCGTCGCCGCTCACCGTCACGGGAACCGGAACCCCGGGCTCGTCGCTGCAGATCCTCGCAGCGGGATCGAGCGAGCCGCTCTGCGTGGTGACCCCGGATGCCGGTGGCGCCTGGTCGTGCGAGGCGCCGAGCCTGCCGACCTCGGCGTCGACGTCGCTCCGCGCGGTCGAGATCGTGGCGGGCGGCACCCTCGAGACGTCGGTCACGGTGCGGGTGCTGAACGCTCCGACCGTGACCGGAGGGCCCCGGGGCACGCTGACCAACGCCGTCGTGCAGGGCAGGGCGTTCCCCGGCGGCAGCGTCACGGCCGCGACATCCGGTTTCGCCTGCTCGGCCACCGCCGACGCGTCGGGCGCGTGGTCGTGCGCGCTGGCCGGAGGCATCACCGACGGCGACTACGTGGTGACCGCGACGCAGACGACCTCGTGGTCGGGCGGCGGCTCGTCGCCCGCGAGCGCTCCGCTGGCCATTCAGGTCGACGTCACCGTTCCCTCGGCGCCCGTGCTGGTGTCGCCGCAATCGGGAGCGGCCGTGCCGGCGGGGGGCTCGGTGTTCCGCGGCACGGGCGAGAACGGCGCCACCGTGTCGGTGTTCGCCGGTGCTTACTCGCTCTGCCAGGTGCTCGTCAGCGGGTCGACCTGGTCGTGCACCGCCATCGCGGTGCCGGCGGGCAGCTACAACGTGGCGGTGCTGCAGCAAGACCCGGCCGGCAACGTCAGCGTGCAGACCGGGCCGCTGGTGCTGACGTTCCAGGATGCCGCCACCGCCACCCCCGGGTCGCCGACGGGCAGCGCGACCCCACCGTCGTCGCCCGGGTCGGCCACCGCCGCTCCCCCGGGGTCGCCGTCGTCGTCGGCCACTGAACCCGGGGGCGGAGCGGGCGGCTCGGCCCCCTCAGACTCCGCCCCGGGCGGCGGAGCGCCGGCCGACCCGACGGCACCCGGGCAGGACGGCGTCGTGCCACCCGGCGAGCCCGTCTCCCCGTCGGGCACCTGGGCCGACGCCACCCGGTTCACCTCGGCGCTGCAACCCGCCGTCGGCGCCGGCAGCGTCGCCGTCTGGTGGATCGCGCTCGCCCTCGGCGCACTGGCCCTCGCCCTCATCGCCCTGCCCGCCCGGCTGCTCGCCGGCACGATCGAGACCGTCGCCGCGCGCGACGGCGACACGTCGACCGCACCACGCCCGATGCTCGCCGGGCTGCTCGGCCGCAACCGCGGCCGGGTGGAGTTCGAGCGGGCGCCCGCCATCCGGTTCAGTCCGCTCGTCACCACGGCGGCCGCGCTGCTCGCCGCGGCGGCGATCGTGACGCTCTCCGCACCGGTCGAGAGCCAGCCCGCCTACCTGCGGCTCTTCGTGGCCGCGGCCGCGGGCCTCGCCGTGGTGAATGCCGTGGCCACCCTCGCCCCGCGAGCTCTGGGCCGAGCGGCGTTCGGCGTGGTCAGCAGCCCGCGGTTGCGGCCGGCGTTGCTGCTGGTGTCGGCCGCTCTCGCGCTCGTGTCGCGCCTGGCCGACCTCGAGCCCGCCCTGGTGTTCGGCCTCGTCACCGGGCTCGTCGCCGCCGAGGCCGCGTCGCGCATCGACCGCGGCCGACTCGCCACCGTGCAGGTGCTGTGCCTGCTGGTGCTGGGGGCGGTCGCGTGGCTCGTGTCGGGCGCCGTCGGCGCGCAGGCGGGCTCGCCGGATGCCTGGACCTCGGGCCTCGCCGAGTTCCTGCACGTGATCGTGCTCGCGTCGTTCGGGGCCTCGTCGTTGCTGCTGGTG
This sequence comes from Herbiconiux daphne, assembly GCF_024979295.1. GTDB lineage: Bacteria > Actinomycetota > Actinomycetes > Actinomycetales > Microbacteriaceae > Herbiconiux > Herbiconiux daphnes. The sequence goes on from NZ_JANLCJ010000003.1 coordinate 492,207, forward strand.
CCGCTCGGTCGCACGAGCGGGCGGCGCATCCTCGACTGGTCACCCGCGACCTGGGCTCTGCTGACGGTGGCATCGTTCTCGGCACTGGCGATGCTGTTCGTGCCGGCGCTGGTGGCGGCATCCGGAAGCGGCGTGCCGATCGCGGTGCTCATCGCGGGGTTGGCGTTCGCCGCCGTCTGTGTGTCGGCGTGGGCGTGGACGCGGTTCGTCGCCGACGACTCGTAGCGATGCGGGGCGAGCGATGAGAGGCGAACGATGAGAACGCGAGCGATGAACGGCGCCGCCCTTTGCGCCGTGTTACGCGCCCCGCGCCGAGGCCCGGCGAGGCGACTTAGGATCGAAGAGTGACCAACGCGCAGACTTCGCCCCACGGCGACGACCTCAACCGGGAGCACGCGCACCACGAGAGCAACCTGGTGCCGCACCCGAGCTCTGAACAGGTGAGCCCCGACGAGTTCAAGGCCGCCTTCCGCAACCACCCCGCCGGTGTGGCCGTCATCACGGCCGACGCCGGCGACGGCCCGGTGGCCCTCACCGCGACCTCGGTGTTCTCGGTGAGCGTCGAGCCGCCGCTGCTCGTGTTCTCGATCAGCGAGCTCTCGTCGAGCACCCCCACCATTCGCAAGGCCGACACCGTCGTGGTGCACCTGCTCGGCGCGGGTCAGCTCGACATCGCCAAGCTCGGCGCGACGAGCGGCATCGACCGGTTCGCCGACACGTCGATCTGGGGGCGCCTGCCTACGGGCGAGCCCTACTTCCCCGCCGCGCACGCCTGGATCCGGGGGCGCGTGGTCAACAAGATGGAGGCCGGCGGCTCCACGGTGGTCGCCGTGCAGGCGCTCGAGACCAAGGCTCCCCCCGCGGGTGATCCGTCAGCGGATGCCGCCGAGGCCGAGCCGCTCGTCTACCACAACCGCACTTGGCACCGCCTCGGCGAGCACTCCAAGATCCAGTAGCCCCCCCCGGAATGGGGACATACGGCCAGGGCCCGAAGGCGCACACTGGAAGGTGACAGCACCCGTTCACCGAAGACCCGGTCAATGACCAGCCCGGGGGAAGCCACATTCATGATCGACACCACCGCCATCCGCTATGAACGCATCGAAGCCGACTACTGGCTCGTGATCGACGAGAACGACTCCCGCAACGAGCCCATCGGGTGGGTGCGCGAACGTCTGGTCTTCGAGGGGGGCCGCTACGGCAACGTGCGGGCCGACCGTCTCTGGACGTCGCTCGAGGCCAGCCGCCGCTGGTTCGCCGAACTGCGGTCGGCCGGCTGAGCCGTCGCGTCAGCCGTGCTGTTGCCGCAGGCGCGGCAGGATCTCGGCGCCGTAGAGCTCGATGAAGCGCCGCTGATCGGCGCCGGGACCGTGGAACACCAGGTGCCGGAAGCCGAGATCGATGTACTCGTTGATGCGCGCGACGTGCTCGTCGGGGTCGGTCGACACGATCCAGCGTGACGCGGCCCGCTCGATCGGCAGCTCGTCGGCGAGCCGCTGCATCTCGATCGGGTCTTCGACGCCCATCTTCTCTTCGGGCGTGAGCGCGAGGGGCGCCCAGTAGCGGGTGTCCTGCAGGGCGCGTTCGCGGTCGTGGTCGAACGACACCTTCATCTCCATCAGGGTGTCGACGTCGTCGGCGGTGCGCCCACCCCTCTCGATGCCTTCGGCGAGGGCCGGCAGCAGCACGTCTGTGTAGAGCTCGCGGGCCTTGCCCGACGTGGTGATGAACCCGGATGCGAGGCGTCCGGCCAGGCGGGTGGCCGCCGGCCCCGCGGCGCCGATGTAGATCGGCACGGGGGTCTCGGGTCGGTCGTAGATGGTGGCGTTCTCTGTGCGGAAGAACTGGCCGTCGTAGGTGACCCGGTCGTCGCTCCAGAGGGTCTCGATGATGGTGATGGCCTCTTTGAGCCGCGCGAAACGCTCTTTCATGTCGGGCCAGGGCAGCCCGAGGGCCACCTCGTTGAGCGCCTCCCCGCTGCCGACGCCGAGGATGACGCGGCCCGGGAACAGCGACCCGAGCGTGCCGAACGCCTGGGCGACCACGGCGGGGTGGTAGCGGAACGAGGGGGTGAGCACCGAGGTGCCCATGATGATGCGCTCGGTGCTCGCGCCCAGTGCGCCGAGCCACGGCATAGCGGCCGGGGCGTGGCCGCCCTCGTGGTTCCAGGGCTGGAAGTGGTCGGAGACGAAGACGGAGTCGAACCCCGCGCGCTCGGCGAGCACGCCGTACTCGAGCAGCTCCGAGGGGCCGAACTGCTCGGCGGAGGCCTTGTAGCCGAAGCGGATCGGAATGGTCATGCTGCCTCTTTCTCCGTTGCCGGCGACCGTCGTCGCCGCCCGTTCGAGTCTAGAGCCCCGGGTCAGCGGGGTGCGGCGAGCAGCCGGAGCGCCTTCTCGAAGGTTCTCACCGGAGTCATCAGCGACGCGACATCCGGAGCCAGCTCGCCACTGCGCTCGGCCGCCTTGTCGGCGACCACGATCACGCGGGCGTTGGCCAGGCGGCACACCCTGATCTTGTAGTTGATGGTGACGCGCTCGCCCTCGCGCTGCTCGATGATGGCCACGTCGGGCGGAAAGGCGGGGTCGGTCAGGAGTTCGCCCAGTGAGCCGGCGGCGATGCGCACCTCGACACCGTCGAGCGCGCGCAACGCCGCGACCTTCTCGGCCAGGGCCGCCCTGTCGGCGTCGACCACGGCCACGGTCGTCAGGTGGTGCTCGGGCTCAGACATCATCGTCCTTCGTGCGGGTCGTCGAGGGCTTCGTCGTCATCGGTGTCGCTCTCGTCACTGCTCCCATCATGACCCCGTCGCGCGCTTTTCGGGCAGGATGCCCTTGCGACGCCACAGAATGCGCCTAGGGTCGAGAGCATGAGCGACATCGACGACAAGTCCCGTAACGACGACGCACGCCCCGATGCAGAAGACCTGCCCGACGGCTCTTCCTCAGACGGCAGCGACGCGCAAGACGGCGAAGACACCGCGTCGGGCGGCGGCGCCGACGACGAGTAGCCGCTAGCGCCCAGCATGCGCTGACGCGCCCCCGTTGAGGGGCTATCGACGGGTGGGCGCCGCGATCTAACCTCAGCCATGGGTACAGAGCGGTACGTTCCAACGGATGGCCTGACGGACGCGAAGAAACAAGAGGTGGCAGCGGCCAGAGCCGACGCCATCATCGCGTTCAACAAGTCCGCGCTGAAGATCGTCGAGAACCTCGGCAAAGAAGACGGGCTCACCGGACGCAAAAGATTCTGGGTGACGGCAGGCTTCTCGTTGCTGGCCATCCTGCTGACCGGAGCCATCGCGCTGATCGTGGTGCTCCGCCAGCAGACCACGGTGCCGAACCTCATCGCGTGCGTCTTCGCGCTGGCTGTCCTGCTCTTGGCCGGATTCATCAATCCACTGCAGACCATCGAACGAGATGTCGTCTTCCGGCGATGGTCCGATCTGATCGTCGCCGGATTCTTCCTCCAGGCCGGCGACTGGGATGCGCACCTGAGCGACATGCGGCTCGCCACCCGCAATGCGACCGCCGGCTTCGCGATCCTCGCCACCGCACATGGGCGAGCGTCGCGTCGCGTCACCGATACCCTGGCGTCGATCGTCAAGTCCGCAGCCGAGCTGGGCGCTGACGACCCGAAAGACGGCGACGCCACCGAACTGGCCTTGACGAACCCAGGGAACCAGAAATCGACCGTGGGAACTAAGATCACTGAGCTGAAGCTCGACGCGTCGGGCCCCGGCACCCTGACCTATTCAGGATCGCTTCCCGACGGCCTGGCGGTGGACGTCGCGACCGGAACGATCTCCGGAACACCGGCGAAAGCCGAGAACAAGGCAGTCACGATCTCGGTGGCTTCCGACAAGTTGCCCGACCAGAGCCTCACGGTCGGATTCCCGTGGACGGTCGAAGCGGCCGTCACCCCACCGGCCGCGGACGGCGGTGGGCAGGCGCCGGGACCCAAGCCTGCAGACCCGGCCGACCCCGCAAACCCTGCAGACCCGGTCGATCCGGCGAAGCCGGCCGCGACCCCGTGACCACCAGCGCATAGAGGACCGACCAGCGCGGCGGCGTCTCGCGCAAGGGCGATGGACGAGGCGCCCCTAGAGGGACTCGAAAGATAAGCCCTTGGCTGCTCTGGCGCTGCGGCGTTCAACAGCCCCGGGAGTCCGGACCTTTTCGGATCACTCGGACACTCCCGGTTCACCACCGGCGGCTGTAATTGTGTCCGATTTGTGTCCACGAGCGCGCGCGAAGACGTCGGCCATGTCGATGTCATCGATCTCGACCTGGCCGCTGCCGTTTGCATCAAGCTCGATAATCTGAACGCTCGGGTCGACGTCAGGCGTGCGGATGTACCCGTGCTGCTCAATCTTGCCGGCAAGGCTTTCGTCGTGCGTGTCGAGCATCGCTTCGGCCCAGATTTCATGCAGCAGGCCATCGAGTCTGAGGCCGTATATGTACAGCCTCACGGCGGCCTCCTCGAGTTCCTCCATCCTCCACTGCATTGTCACGCCGTCAGCCTTGCGATCGAATCTCGAGATGAGTACCGCAGGCATGTCGTAATCCCAGATCGAGCCGTGCACAATGTGGTCACGAAGCACTTTCAGTCCGTGCTTTTGCGCCAAGTCGAGTTCAATCCGGAGCGGTTTCCTGAGCCAGGCATGGTCATCGTTAGGCAGGGCACGATCGGCCTCCTTCGACAAAGTGTCCTCCAACCATGTCCATGTCTTGTCGACCAACGCGAAGCTGTTCTTCATTCGGCGCAGCACGATGACGAGGCGCTTCATCGCTGCCTCAATGTGACCAGATGCGACGGTGGCCCGACCTACCGCAGCGTAGATCTGGGCTTGTCGGTCGCGATCCGCTTGAGACGGCCCGCCAAGCCTGACGACAATAGCGTTGGACGCGTTGATGCTCGGGTCCTCAGTGGCCGGCATCGACAGCATGTACTCGTATGAGGGGACACCTTCTCCACGCACGGTAACTCGATAGGGCATCTTGCCGCCGGGCGGCCAGGATCGTTTGTCGGAGTACGTGAGCGTCTCGTACTCCGAACCGAGGGGGTCGTGCATCTCTCTATGGGTAGCGCTCATGTGGTGATGCTACTGGCGGCCGCGTGCGGCGCGTTGGCGTGTCGTCGGCGGCCTTGTCTACGATCATCATGCTGCGCGGGCCGGCGCGCTCCCCAGTGAGAGGAGCACCCGTGATTAAGTGGCACCCCGAGCAGAACCTCAAGCCCGTCGTGTGGCGCTCCCGCGCCCGGGCACGGACGAGGACTTCGCCGAGGTCCGTTACCTGCAGGTCACCCTCGGCGGCTCGAACGTGTGGCGGTACCAGGTGGTGCGCATCGACGTCGAGACCCGGCGCCTTATCGGCGACGGCTACTTCCGGTCCCTCGAAGACGCAGCGTTCGCGTGCAACCGAAGCTACGTCGGCCAGGTCGGCGGCGCCGCACGGTCGCTCACCGACCGCCACGAGCTGCAGCGATTACGGCATCCTCGACGTCGCCGTGATGGATCGCCGCATTGCCCAGAATCCCGCCCGAGGCGTCACCCTCCCCCGCAAGACGAAACGACACCACTAGTACTTCACCCACGAGCAAGTCGAGCTGCTCGCAAGCTCCACAAAGACGCAAGGCACTCTCGTTCGGTTCCTGGCCTACACGGGCCCGCCGTCTCCGCCGTCGCGAACCTGAAAGCAGTGCAACGCATGCTCGGCCACGCGTCCGCAGCGATGACCTTGGACACCTACGCCGACCTCTTCGACGACGACCTCGACGCCGTCGCGGAGGCCCTCGATCACGCCCGTACGAGTTCGGTTGTGTCCCATCCGGGTCCACGACCGGTCCTGGAGATGAACAAAACCCCCGTACTTCCTCTCAAACAAGAGGAAGCTCAGGGCTAGGGAGCGGTACCCCCAGAGGGACTCGAACCCTCACTGTGACGATTTTAAGTCGTCTGCCTCTGCCGATTGGGCTATGGGGGCAAGCGACCTCATCGTACCCGGGCGGGCTGGGCAGACGACGGCGCCGCGCATCCGGAGCCCTGGGCGGGGACGGATGCGCGGCGCGAGTCGTGCGGAATGAGGTCGCGAGACCGGCGGGTTACTCGCCGGCGGGTGCGGCAGCCTTGGTCGCGGCTTTGACGCGCGGCTTGGTGGTCTTCTTGGGCGCGTCGGGCGACGAGTCGGTGGCGGCGACGCCATTGACCTCGGCGGTGGCGGCGGGCTCCGAGGAGTGCGAGCCGGGCAGCTGCGGGTTCTCGGGCTGAGCGGGAGCCGCCGCAGCGGCGGGCTCGGCGGCCGGAACCGCGGGGCGCGGACGGGCGGCGAACTCCACGAAAGCGGCTCGCGGGTGCACCCGGGCCTCGAGCGAGACGTTGTCGCGGCCGAGGAAGAAGTTGTTGACCCAGCCGACGATCACGCGGATCTTGCGCTCCCACGATGGCATGGCCAGACCGTGGTAGCCGCGGTGCGCGAACCAGGCCGGCAGGCCCTTGATGGCGAGCTTGCCGCTCTGGAACACGCCGACGCCGATGCCGAGACCGGCCACGGCGCCCATGTTCTTGTGGAAGTAGTCCTTGACGCCCTCGCCACGCAGCTCGGCGACGATGTTCTTCGCCATGAGCTTGCCCTGGCGCACGGCGTGCTGGGCGTTGGGCACGCAGTAGCCGCCCACGCCGCCACCGGTCAGGTCGGGCACGGCCGCCACGTCGCCGGCACCCCAGGCGCCCTCGACGATGCCGTCGTCACCCTCGACCCGCAGGTCGGCGCGCACGCGCAGACGACCGCGCTCCTCGATCGGCAGGTTGTAGTGCTTGATGTCGGGCGTGGCCATGACGCCCGCCGTCCAGATGATGGTGTCGCTCTCGAAGGTCTCACCGGTCGACAGTTCGATGACGCCGCCGACGGCCGACTTGAGCTGGGTGTCGAGGTGGATCTCGGCGCCGCGCTCGGCCAGGTTCTTGATGACCCAGAGGCTGGTCTTGAGGCTCACCTCGGGCATGATGCGCCCCATCGCCTCGATCAGGTGGAAGTGCGTGTCTTCGAAACCGATCTCGGGGTAGGTCTCGACCAGTGCGCTCACGAACGACCGCAGCTCGGCGAACACCTCGATGCCCGCGAACCCGCCGCCGACCACGACGACGGTCAGCAGACGGTCGCGCTCGGGGCCGGGAGGAAGCACGGCGGCCTTGTCGAAGTTGGTGAGGATGCGGTCGCGGATGGCGGTCGCCTCTTCGATCGTCTTGAGACCGATCGCCTCGTCGGCCACGCCCGGGATGGGGAACGTGCGCGACACGGCACCGGCGGTCACCACGACGATGTCGTAGCCCTCTTCCCACGGCTCGCCGACGGGCGGCGTGATCGTGGCGATCTTGGCCTCATGGTCGATCTTGGTGACCTTTGCCCCGATGACCCGCGTCTTCTTCAGGTGGCGACGGATGCCGACGACCGCATGACGTGGCTCGATCGAGCCCGCGGCGACCTCAGGCAGAAAGGGCTGGTAGGTCATGTAGGGAAGCGGGTCGACGACCGTGACCTCGGCCTCTCCCGACCTCAGCCACTTCTCCAGCTTCCACGCGGTATAGAACCCGGCGTAGCCGCCGCCGACGATGAGGATCTTGGGCACAGTGAAACGATCTCCTAAGTAGTGGGGCACGAACAATCTACTACTTGTGAAGCAGCCCTCTGAAATGCGAGACCGCCCCGAGGGCCAACGTCGCCATCAGGATGAGGAACCCGAGCAGGAGCCCCAGCGGCACCGCCCAATGCATCAAATTATACACCTCGGGCCGATCACCCCTGCCCGCGGGGGCCGCGGCCGGGGGCTCGGTGGCCTCGGGTGGAGGGATGACGAGCGAGTCGAGCGAGCCTCCCCCGGAAGCCGGCCGATAGGTCGCGATCCAGGCCGCCAGGTCGCCGATCGGGTTGGCGGTCACGGGGGCGACCTCGGCCGTCACCGCTTGATCCGCGTCGATGAGTCCGTAGCCGTAGATCGGGCCCGGAACGGGGTCGCCCTTCGGCACGGCGGTGGCGATGATTCGGTTGATCACGTTCGCGGCGTCGAGATCGGGGTAGGCCGACGTCACCAGCGCCGCGAGGCCCGAGACCAGGGGCGCGGCGCCGCTCGTGCCGTCCCACAGCACGTAGCCGCCGCCCGGAACCACGCCGACGAGCTGCTCGCTCGGCGCCGCGACCGCGATGGTGATGCCCTGCGACGAGGCGTCGAAGCTCGCTTCGCCCGCCCGGTCGACACCGGCGACGGCCACGACGCCCGGGATGGTGGCGGGGGCGCCGACCTCGGTCGTGCCACTCCCCCGGTTGCCGGCGGCCGCGACCACCACGACGTCGTGGTCGAAGGCGTAGGAGAACGCGTCGTCCCAGCTCTGCGGCCAGTCGAGGCTGTTGCGGGTGAGCGACATGTTGATCACGTCGGCGCCGTGGTCGACGGCCCAGCGCACGGCGTGGGCGATCTGCTCGTCGGAACCGACCGACCCGGTGCCGAGCGCCACCGAGATCGACAGCAGCGAGGCCTCCGGGGCGACCCCGATGACTCCGTTGCCCCCACCCGTGCCGCGACCGGCGATGAGCGAGGCCACCATGGTGCCGTGGTCGGAACTCTCGCCGACCGGGGTCTGGCCGTCGGCCGAGCCGATGCCCGAGACATCCGTTCCGTCGACGACTGCGCCCTGCAGTTCGGCGACACTGCCGTCGATGCCGGTGTCGATCACCGCGACCGTCGCCCCCGCGCCCTTCGTGGTGCCCCAGGCGGACGAGAACCCGTAGTCACCGAGCCAGTACTCCATGTCGCGGATCGAGTCCGCCCGTGCTGCACCGACACCGCCGAGCGGAGCGGCAGAGACCCCGCAGACCACCACGACCGCGCCGAACAGCAGGGCCAGCCGGCGGGCACGCATCAGACGTCGATCTGGTAGTCGACGCACTCGCAGACGAGCGGCGACCAGTCGCCGCGGGCGAGCGCGAGGTCGCCGATCGGGTTGACACCGGGCCCGGCCGCGAGCGCGTGGGCGGCGAGCGCGTGCAGGCACTTGACCCGCGTGGGCATGCCCCCGGCCGAGATGCCGGCGATCTCGGCGACGTCGCCGAACTGCGCGCGGTCGTCGAGGTAGGCGGCGTGCGCGCCGGCGTAGGCCGCGGCGAGCTCGTCGTCGGCCAGCGAGTCTTGCAGCTCGACCATGACGTGCTCGGCCTCGAGGTCGCTCATCGCGGCGGTGGCCGCCGGATGGCTCAGATAGTAGAGCGTCGGGAACGGTGTGCCGTCGGCCAGCCGTGGCGCGGTCGCCACCACGGTCGGGTTGCCGCAGACGCACCGCGCGGCGATGCCGAGCACGTTGCGCACCGGGCGGCCGAGCTGGGCCGAGGCGACGGCGAGGTCGCGCTCGCTCGCGGGCTCGAACGGCGGCCGGCTCATGGCACCACTCCGTTCGTCTGCAGTTCTTCGGGGGTCTGGGTCGAGAGCCCCGCGGTCATGCCCGAGGCGAACAGCGACGAGAGCCAGTCGACGTTCGTCGTGCTGATGCTGTCGCTGAGGCCCGTGCCGGTGTCCGACTCCGCGACGGGCACGTCGTCGATGACGAGGAAGCTGGTCTCACCGGGCATCACGTAGTAGAGCCGGTCGCGCGCCTCGGCCTTGATGTAGGCCGGGTCGCTCCAGCGCGCGATCTCGTCGGTGAGCTGTTCGTTCTCGTCGGTGCGGGCGTCGACGGCCGCGTGCAGCTGGGCGAGTTGCTGCCGCTGCTCGATGTAGACGCGAAGGCCCGGGGCGATGATGACCACGAACATCACGATCACCACGAACATCAGCGCCGTGAACCCCGAGAACCGGATGCTGCGCAGCCAGTTGCCGGGCGCCGCCGCGCCGCCCGGGGCCTGCGGCAGCGCGACCGGCACCCGCGAAGGACGGGATGACGGTGTGCGCTGCCGCATGGAAAACCTCTCAGGAGGAGAAACGGGGGAACGCGCCGCGACCGGCGTAGACCGCCGCCTCGGCGAGCTCTTCTTCGATCCTCAGCAACTGATTGTACTTAGCCACACGCTCGCTGCGGGCAGGCGCACCGGTCTTGATCTGACCGGCATCCGTCGCCACCGCGAGGTCGGCGATGGTGGTGTCTTCGGTCTCGCCCGAGCGGTGCGACAGGATGGCGGTGTAGCCCGAGCGCTGGGCGAGCGAAACGGCGTCGAGCGTCTCGGTGAGCGTGCCGATCTGGTTGACCTTCACCAGGATCGAGTTGCCGGCGTGCTGCGCGATGCCCGTGGCCAGACGGGCCGGGTTGGTGACGAACAGGTCGTCGCCGACGAGCTGCACCTTCGAGCCGATCTCGGCGGTGAGGTGCGCCCAGCCCTCCCAGTCGTCTTCGTTGAGCGGGTCTTCGATCGACACCAGCGGGTAGTTCGCCACAAGGTCGGCGAAGTAGGCCGACATCTCCTGCGACGAGCGCTGCTGGCCCTCGAAGGTGTAGGCGCCGTTGTCGTAGAACTCGGATGCCGCCACGTCGAGCGCGAGCGCGATGTCCTTGCCCGGGGTGAAGCCGGCCTGCGCGATGGCCTCGAGGATGAAGTCGAGCGCCTCGCGGTTGTTCGGCAGTTCGGGAGCGAAGCCGCCCTCGTCGCCGAGGCCGGTGGACAGGCCCTTCGACTTCAGCAGCGACTTCAGCGAGTGGTAGGTCTCGACGCCCCAACGCAGGGCCTCCGAGAAGGTCTCGGCGCCGAGCGGCACCGCCATGAACTCCTGGATGTCGACGCCGGTGTCGGCGTGGGCGCCGCCGTTGACGATGTTCATCAGCGGAACGGGCAGCGTGTGCGCGTTCGGGCCGCCGATGTAGCGGAAGAGGGGCAGGTCGGCCGAGTCGGCCGCCGCACGGGCCACGGCGAGCGAGACGCCGAGGATGGCGTTGGCGCCGAGGCGCTTCTTGTTCTCGGTGCCGTCGAGGGCGATCATCGCGGCGTCGACGAGACGCTGGTCGGTGGCGTCGAAGCCCTCGAGCGCCGGACCGATCTCGTCGATCACGGCGTCGACCGCCTTCTCGACGCCCTTGCCCAGGTAGCGGCCCTTGTCGCCGTCGCGCAGCTCGTAGGCCTCGAACGCGCCGGTGGAGGCGCCGGACGGAACAGCGGCGCGTGACACGACGCCGTCTTCGAGCAGAACCTCGACTTCGACGGTCGGGTTTCCGCGCGAATCCAGAATTTCGCGAGCGCCTACGGCTTCGATGAGTGCCACGGATGTTTCTCCTCTTGTGTACAGGCAAGGTGGGAGCGCTTGCCTGCGCCCGCCGCTGGCTAGTCTAACGATTCGCGCGCGATGGCCTGCATGGTCATCACGGCCTCGAACAACCATTCGGTGAACTCCTGGTCGAACGCCGGGTCGAGCGGGCGGTGCAGCGCGCTGTCGACCGCCGCCATCACGAGGGTGACCGCGAGCTGCGCGCGATCGGGCGTGGTGCGCCGTTCGGCCAGGGCCACGATGTCGCGACGGAGCTCTGCGGCGAACTTGATGATGTCGGGCGCGATCTCCTTGCGCCGGCTCAGCACGTCGCGGATCGCCTGGCGGTCGACGCCGTCGCGGGAGGTGGCGTCCATGATGCCGCCGACGAGGGCGCAGAGGTCGCGCACCAGCCATCTCTCGCCGTCGCGCTCGAGGAAGGCGTCGCGTTGCGCATCCGTGATCACGAACGACGGCAGGCCCACGACCGCCGACACCTTCGACGGGAAGTAGTTGAAGAAGGTGCGCGTCGACACCCCGGCCTCGGAACAGATCGCGTCGACCGACGCGTGCTCGACCCCGTTCTCGGCCACGAGCCGCAGCGCGGCCTCATGGATGGCGGTGCGCGTCTCGACCTTCTTGCGCTCCCGGAGCGAGGGCGCAGCGGCTGCGGGCACGGGTGTGGGGTTCAGCGTCGTCATCGTCGCTCGATCCTGTCGTTGAATTCGCCGAGCAGCCGCACGAACTGCTCCACGTCGTCGGAATGCCAGTCGTCGAGTGCGCCGGCGTAGTCGGCCTGCACCTCGAGCCGGAGGCGCTCCATGCGCTCGAGGGCGAGCGGGGTGGGGGCGTAGAGACTCGCGCGCCGGTCGTCGGGATCGGGAACGCCCGTGACGAACCCGAGGTCTTTCAGGATGCGCAGCTGACGGCTCACGGCACTCTTGTCCATGCCCAGCGCCGCGATGATGGCCGCGGGCGTCGTGGGATGGTGCGCCACCAGGTGTCGCAGCACCGAGTAACCCGAGGGCTGGACTCCGGGTGAGAACCGCAGCGCGTTCTCGAGGATGGTCGCGCGCACCGCGCGCACGAGCCGCGCCATCTCGCCCTCGATCGCGAGGATGGCGTCGGCCCGTGCCGGGGCGCGGGGGTCGTCGGGGGTCACAGCCTCCAGGGTAGCCTCGGAGCTCACCGCGGGTTCGGCGCCTCCCCGCGGGCCGCCGCCGCTCGTGCAGCCTCGTCGAGCTCGGCCCTCAGCACCGGGTCGTGGTCGGCCTCGATCTCTTCCTCGCTCTGCGTGTCGCCGGCGATCTCGGCGGCCGACACCGCCACAAGGATGCCGGCTTCCGATTCGGCGATCTGCTCGACCGAGGTCTTCGTGCCGAGGGTGCGGTTGGGCAGGAACGCGATCGCGATGATCGAGATGACGGCCAGCGGCACGCCCAGCAGGAACACGTCGCCGACGGCCTCGCCGTAGGCCGACTCCACCAGGATGCGGATGGGATCGGGCAGGGTGCTGAGATCGGGGATGCCGCCGCCGTCGAGATCGCCCACCTGGGTGGGGTCGATGCCCATCTTCACGAGACCGTCGGTGATGAGGGTCGTGATGCGGCCACCCAGGATGGCGCCCATCACGCTCACGCCGATGGTGCCGCCGAGGCTGCGGAAGAACGCCACCGACGCACTCGCGGTGCCGATCTGGCGCGGGTCGACCGCGTTCTGCACGATCAGCACGAGGTTCTGCATCACCATGCCGACGCCGGCGCCCATCACGAACATGTAGAGGAAGACGAGGGCGAAGCTCGTGTCGTAGCGGATGGTGCTCATCAGGCCGAGGCCGATGGTGAGCAGGATCGAGCCGGTGACCATGTAGCGCTTCCACTTGCCCGTGCGGCTGATCACCTGGCCGATGACGATCGAGGAGACGAGCACGCCGCCGATCATCGGGATGGTGAACAGCCCCGACTCGGTCGGCGTCTTGCCGCGGGCCAGCTGCATGTACTGGCTGAGGAAGACGCTCGTGCCGAACATGGCCACGCCGACCGAGATCGAGGCGATGACGGCGAGCCAGAAGGTGCGGTTCTTGAAGAGCGTCATCGGGATGATGGGCTCTTTCACTGTGAACTCGGTGAGCACCGCGAGCCCGAGCAGCACGACGGCGCCCACCACCATGAGGATGGAGGGAACCGAGCCCCAGTCGAACTGGTTGCCGGCCATGGTGACCCAGATGAGCAGCAGCGAGACACCGCCCGCGATGAGCGCGGCGCCGAGGTAGTCGATCTGCACCTTGCGCTTGTGCGTCGGGATGTGCAGCGTGCGCTGCAGCAGGATGATGGCGATGACGGCGAACGGCACGGCGATGTAGAAGTTCCAGCGCCAGCCGGCCGAGTCGGTGATGACGCCGCCGAGCAACGGGCCGCCGACCGTGGCCACGGCCATGACGGCGCCGAGCAGGCCCATGTAGCGGCCGCGCTCGCGAGGCGGGATGATGTCGGCCATCACGACCTGCACGAGGGCGGTGAGACCGCCGGCGCCGAGGCCCTGCAGCACCCGGAAGAAGATGAGCATCTCGGTGTTCTGGGCGAGCCCGGCGAGACCGGAGCCGACCACGAAGACGACGAGCGACAGCTGGATGAGCAGCTTGCGGTTGGTGAGGTCGGCCAGCTTGCCCCAGATGGGGGTCGACACGGTGGTGGCGAGCAGCGTCGCCGTGACCACCCAGGTGAAGCCCGTCTGGTTGCCGCCCAGGTCGCCGATGATCTTCGGCAACGAGCAAGACACCACGGTGCTCGCGAGCAGGGCCACGAACATGCCGAGCAGCAGACCCGAGAGGGGCACGAGCACGTCGCGCCGGGTCTTGGTGGGGGCCGGGGTGGTGGCTTCCGTCGTATTCGTCGACACGGTTCTCCTGGAGGTCAAAAAGTTGATCGACGTCAACAATATCAATGTCGTTGACGTCGATCAACTAATTACTGCAGGAAGTGCAAACTTTCTTCGCGTGCATCACTCGCCGGCGGTGATCGCCTGGGCCTCTTCGAGCTCGTCTTCGCTCTCGTGGTCGACGTGAGCGATGGCGCGGTGGCCGACGATGACCACCAGCGACGCGACCACGACCGATCCGGCCGCCACGTAGAACGGCGTCGCCGCCGTGAAGGCCACGGCGATGAGGGAGGCCACGGGCGGGGCCACGGCGCCGCCGATGAAGCGCACGGCCGAGTAGGCCGACGACGCCACCGGGCGCGGCAGGTCGGTGGCCGCCATGACCGATTCGGTCAGCACGGTGTTCATCACGCCGAGCAGCGCTCCCCCGGCGACCACGCAGGCGATGAGGCCCGCGGTGTTCGAGACGAACACGCCGGCGAGCACGAGGTCGACGGCGAGCAGCAGCAGCACGACCCAGAGCACGCGGGTTCGCGGCATCCGGCGCGTCAGCAATGGGGCCACCCACACCGAGGTGACGGCCACGGCCAGACCCCAGCCGAAGAACGTGAGACCGAGGCCCATGGCGTCGAGGCCGAGCGGGAACGGGGTGTAGGCCAACAGGATGAAGAAGCCGATGTTGTAGAACAGGGCGGCGACGGCGAGCACGGCGAGGGCGGGCTTCGTGAGCGCTTTGAACGGCGCCGAGATCGGCGTGGGTGTGGGGCGCTCGGCGTCTTTCTTCATCAGTGTGGCGATGGCGATGAACCCGACGGCCATCAGCACCGAGGTGCCGAAGAAGGGGCCGCGCCAGCTGATGCTGCCGAGCAGGCCGCCGAGCAGCGGGCCGATCGCGATGCCGAGGCCGAGCGCCGCCTCGTAGAGGATGATGGCCGAGCTCGCGCCTCCGCTCGCGGCGCCCACGATGGTCGCCAGCGCGGTCGAGATGAACAGGGCGTTGCCGAGGCCCCAGCCGGCGCGGAATCCGATGACGGATTCGACGTTCTGCGAGAGACCGGCGGCGAGCGCGAAGACGACGATCAGCGCCAGGCCGAACAGCAGGGTCTTGCGGGCGCCGATGCGGGTGGAGAGCCAGCTGGTGAACAGCATGGCGAAACCGGTGATCAGCAGGTAGCTCGTGAAGAGCAGAGAGGTCTGCGTCTGCGTGGCGTTCAGGCTGTCGGCGATGGCCGGCAGGATGGGGTCGACCAGGCCGATTCCCATGAACGCGATCACGCACGCGAAGGCGACGGCCCAGACGGCCTTGGGCTGGTGCAGGATCGAGTTCTGAGGTCGGGTCTGGGTCGTCACCGCTGCCATTCTCAGGCGGCCTTCACGACGTCGAGCACCCGCACATCGGTGCACTCGTGCAGCAGGTCGATGGCGCGGCTGATCACGTCGACCTCGTCGCGGTCGAGGTCGCTGAACATCGGCGCGAGCGCCTCGCCCAGGCGGCTGCGCCACTCGTCGAGCGCGCGGATGCCCTTCGGCGCCAGCGCGATCTGCCAGGCGCGGGCGTCGTCGACGTCGGCGATGCGGCGGATCCACTCGACCTCGTTGAGGTTCGCGACGATCTTCGTCATGGTCGGTTGACTCACCCGGCTCTGCTTGGCGAGTTCGCCGAGCCGCATGGGGCCGAACGAACTGAGCACGCTCAGCGTGCGCCAGGTGGCGGGTGAGGTGGACTCCCCGGTCGCCTGGGCGGCGATGCGGGTGAGTCGGTGGGTGACCGAGACGAGGTCGCTGAGGAGTTCGGAGAGTTCTGAGGTGGGGGTGGTGGTGGTGGTGGTGGTGGTGGTTATTTCGTTGCTCACGGACAACTATTATACATAGCTCAGCTATGCATCTGTCGCGGCCTGGGGTGACGTGCTACGCCGACAGCGATCGCAGGTCGAGCTCCGAGGCATCCGTCGTCTCGGTGCCCACGATCGCGAACGAGGTGAAACCGGATGCCGCCGCCCGATCGAGCATCGGAGCGAGGTTCTTGGTGCGCCGCTCGAGCCGCACCCGGGCCCCCCGGGCGACGAGCTGGGACTTGAGGGTCAGCAGCCGGGTGGGCTGCGCCGCCTTGTCGTGCACGAGCACGATCGCCTCGGCGTCGGCCTCACCGGCGTCGCCGATGAGGTCGATGATGCGCTCGAAGCCGATCGAGAATCCGCAGGCCGGCACCTCCTCGCCGAGGAAGCGACCGATCATGCCGTCGTAGCGGCCCCCGCCGCCGAGCGAGAAGCTGAACTCCGGGTGCTCGATCTCGAAGATGGTGCCGGTGTAGTAGCCCATGCCGCGCACGAGGAACGGGTCGAACACGAGGTCGCCGTCGATGCCGGCGTCGCGCAGGGCGGCGCCGATCGCGGCCAGGCCGGCCACGGCATCCGGAGCCACGCCGTCGGGCACGGCGGCCGCCACCGACCGGACGGTCAGCGGCGTCGACTCGACCGCGAGCTCGTCGTGCGACCGCGACCCGGTGGTGGGTGCGGTGCCGGCCGCGGCGCCTGGCGCGCCAGCGGCCGCCGCGGCGGGCGGGCTCGCGGCGAAGTAGGCCTCGAGGGCGTCGACCGCCCCGGCGGTGGCGCCCTTCGCGCGCAGCTCGTCGAGCACGCCGGCGGTGCCGACCTTGTCGAGCTTGTCGACGGTGATCAGCACCTGGGAGTTCTCGGCCGGATCGAACCCGAAGGCGGCGAGCATGCCGAGCAAGATGCGGCGGTCGTTGATGCGGATGCTGCAGCCGGTGAGCCCGAGGGCGTCGAGGGTGGCGAGCGTGGCGGTGAGCAGCTCGACCTCGGCGAGGATGCCGGCCTCGCCGATGATGTCGATGTCGCACTGCACGAACTGCCGGTAGCGACCCTTCTGGGGTCGTTCGGCCCGCCAGACCGGCGCGATCTGCACGGCGCGGAACACCTGCGGCAGCGCGGCGCGGTGGGTGGCGTAGAACCGGGCGAGCGGCACCGTGAGATCGAAGCGGAGGCCGAGGTCGGCGAGCTGATCGGGGTCGTCCGCGGCGGCGGCCTGCTCGAGGGCGGCGGCATCCAGGCCCCGCTTCATCACGTTGAAGGCGAGCTTCTCGTTGTCACCGCCGAGGCCGGCGTGCAACCGCCCGAAGTCTTCGACCACGGGCGTCTCGATCTCGTCGAACCCGTGCGCGGCGTAGGTGGCGCGGATGACGCCGAGCGCCCGCTCCCTCTTGGCCTTGTCGGCGGGGAGGAAATCGCGCATGCCGCGAGGGGGTGAGACGGGAGCTGCCATGCCCTCAAGATTACCCAGTCGCATCGGCGCGATTGCTCAGGCGGCCACCGCGCGCACGCCCTCTAGACTCGACGGCGAACGCCGATGAGCCCGGGGGGTCACGTGACAGAGTTCGAGCCGGTGGGCCTGGTCGCCGATGACGTGCGGCGGTCGTTCGGAGACGTGCACGCGGTGCGGTCGGTGAGTTTCGAGGCCCGGCCGGGGTCGATCACGGCGCTGATCGGGCCCAACGGGTCGGGCAAGACCACCCTGCTGCTGATGCTCGCCACGCTGTTGCGGCCCGACGCGGGGCGCATCCTGATCGGCGGCGTCGACCCCGTCGCCGAGCCGATGCGCGTGCGGCCGATCATCGGCTGGATGCCCGACTCGCTCGGCTCGTGGGCGAACCTCACGGTGCGGTCGGCGCTCGAGACGACGCACCGCATGTACGGCCACGACAAGGCGGCCGCCCGGCAGCGCGCCGGGGAGCTGATCGAGACGGTCGGTCTCGAAGCGCTGGCCGATCGCCCCACCCGGGTGCTGTCGCGCGGCCAAAAGCAGAAGCTGAGCCTCGCGCGCGCGCTCGCCAACGACCCGAGCGTGCTGCTGCTCGACGAACCGGCATCCGGTCTCGACCCCGTGGCCCGGGTGGAGCTGCGCGAACTGCTGCTCGGTCTGGCCGCGCGGGGCCGCACCGTTCTCATCTCGAGTCATGTGCTGGCCGAGCTCGACGAGGTGGCCACCGACGCCGTCTATCTCGATCGGGGAACGACGGCGTCGACCGAGGCGGTGGCCCGGGCCCGCGCCGCGGCACGACCGTGGCGCATCAAGGCGATCGACGGGTTCGGCCTCGGCCCGGCGCTCGAGCGCATCGGGGTCGACTCCTCGCGCATCGCCACCGACAGCCAGGGAATCACGGTCACGATGGCCGACGACGCGGATGCCGCGGCGGTGCTCACCGCGTTGGTGGCGGCCGGGCTGCGGGTGACGTGGTTCGCGCCCGCGGTGGGCGAGCTCGAACGCACCCTGCTCGACCTCGCGAAGGGAGACCCGGAATGACCGCGATCGGCGCGTTCCTGCGCGGGGTGGGGCTCATCGTGTCGCTCGAGCTGAAGCAGCGGGTGCGCGGGGTGGCGTGGTACGTGATCCTGGGCGTCTTCTTCGGGCTGGTCGCGGTGGTGACCGTGGGCGTCTGGGTGGTGACGGGCACCTGGGGCGGCAGCGGTGGCGGGCTGTTCTCGTCGGTGGTCTACTTCGTGCTGCTGCTGGCGAGCCTCATCTCGCCTGCCTTGAGCGGCAACGCGATCAACGGCGAGCGCGAGGGCGGCACGCTCGCGACCATCCAGGTGACGACCATCACCACGGGCCAGATCGTCATCGGCAAGTGGCTCGCCGCCTGGGTGGCGTCGCTCGCGCTGCTGGTGGTGACGGTGCCGTTCCTCGCCATCGCGGTGGGCATCGGCGAGGTCTCGGCCGCCACCGTGGTGTCGTCGCTCGCGGTGCTCGCGGCGGAGCTCGGGGTGCTCGCGGCGCTCGGGGTCGGCCTGTCGGGCGTCATCCGCAAGCCCTTGTTCTCGGTGGTGGTGACCTACCTCACCGTGGCCGCCCTCAGCATCGGAACGCTGATCGCGTTCGCCATCGCCGGCACGGTGACGCAGGTGCAGGTGACGCAGACCACCGTCGACTTCGACTACTCCACCACCACCGACGAGGGCACGATCGCCGAGTGCGCTCCCCCGACCACCACCACCTACTCGGTGCCGAGGTTCGACCTCTACTGGGGGGTGCTGGTGGCGAACCCCTACGTGGTGGTGGCCGACGCCTCCTACGGCGACTTCACCCGCGACGGGCAGCCCAACGACCTGTTCGGCTACATCGCCTACGGGGTGCGCCAGGCGCAGGTCGCCCCCGAGACCGAGCGGTTCGACGACTACTGCCACCTGGCGCCGGGCGAGTACTTCGGCCAGGATCAGCCGACGCCCGAGGAGGTGCTGCGCTCGGGCGTGCCGAGCTGGTTCATCGGGCTCAGCATCCAGGCGGTGCTCGCGGCGGCGGCGCTGTTCGCGGCGTGGCGGCTCACGCGCACCCCGTCGGGGCGGCTCGCGAAGGGCAGCCGCATCGCCTGAGCGCGCCGGGCGGGCCTTGCGCGTCGCTCGCGTCGCGAAGCGGCCGGCTGCTCGTGCGGCCGGAATTCGGGATGACGTGAGCAGACGCGAGGCGCCTGGCGACCCGAAGGCGGCGTGTTCCTCCCGAAACGCGGCCGCGTCAGGGTTCCGAGGGCGAATCGGCCTGAGAAACGGTCTCGGCCGCGACGATCTCGGTGCGCAGGTCGCGCAGAGTGCTGCGCAGGGCGCGCTCGGCGTCGAGGCCCTGCGCCTTCGCCGAGGCGACGAGGGCGAGCAGCAGCCCGCCGAGCTCCTGCTCGTTCGCCACGGGAATGGCGGCGGGAGCGTCTTTCTCGAGCACGCCCACCTTCTGCGCCCGGCCGAGCAGCTTGTCGGCAAGGGCGAGCGAGGGCATGCCGAGCGGGATGCCGTCGAGCACGCTCGTGCGGGAGGGCTTCTCGGCCGCCTTGAACGAGTCCCAGGCGTTCTCGACGTCGCCCGCGGTCTCGAGGTCGAGATCGCCGAAGACGTGCGGATGCCGCCCCACCATCTTCGCGGTCATGTGCGCCGCGACGTCCTGGATGTCGAAGTCCTCCCCAATGGTGTGCGCAGCGATGTCGGCGTGGAAGATCACCTGGTAGAGCACGTCGCCGAGCTCTTCGATCATCTCGTCGCGCGACCCCGACTCGATGGCCTCGATGAGTTCGTGGCTCTCTTCGACGAGGTACTGCACGAGCGACGCGTGGGTCTGCTCGGCATCCCAGGGACAGCCGCCGGGTGCCCGCAGGAGCGCGGTCACCTCGACGAGCTGATCGAGTTTGGTGGGGGCATCCGGAATCTCGGCCATGTCCCCAAGGCTAACTAAGCCGCGGTCGTCTTGGCGGGGGCGAAGATGGCGTCGAGCAGACCGTCGACCCAGGCCACGAGGTCGGCGTCGGGCAGCGGCTTGCCGTCGACGACCGGCATGGGCACCGACACCGAGGAGGTCTGGGTGAAGTACTTCGCCCCGGGGTACATGCGCTGCAACCGCACCTGGATGGAGTCGGCGAGCACGGCCGGCGCGATGCGCAGGTTCGACCCCATCGTCACGACCTCGCTGAGGCTCGCCTTCTGCGCCTTGCGCCGCAGTCGCGACACGGCGATCAGGTTGACCACCTGCACCGGCGGCTCGCCGTAGCGATCGGTGAGCTCGTCGATGACGCGGTCGATCGAGTCGTCCGACGCGGTGGGCGCACTGGCGGTCGAGAGCTTCTGATAGGCCTCGAGCCGCAGCCGCTCGCTGTCGACGTAGTCCTCGGGGATGTGCGCGTCCACCGGCAGCTCGAGCCTCAACTCGGTCTGGCCCTCGGCGACGTCGCCCCGGAAGGTCGACACCGCCTCGCCGATCATGCGCAGGTAGAGGTCGAAGCCGACTCCGGCGATGTGGCCGGCCTGCTCGCCGCCGAGCAGGTTGCCGGCGCCGCGGATCTCGAGGTCTTTCAGCGCCACCTGGATGCCCGACCCCAGCTCGTTGTTGGCCGCCAGGGTCGACAAGCGGTCGTTCGCCGTCTCGGAGAGCGGCTTGTGCTCGTCGAAGAGCAGATAGGCGTAGGCTCGTTCGCGGCCGCGCCCCACCCGGCCGCGCAACTGGTGCAGCTGGCTGAGGCCGTATTTGTCGGCGCGGTCGACGATGAGCGTGTTGGCGTTGGCGATGTCGATGCCGGTCTCGATGATCGTGGTCGACACGAGCACGTCGAACTTGCGCTCCCAGAAGTCGACGATGACCTGCTCGAGCACGTGCTCGTTCATCTGGCCGTGCGCCACCGCGATGCGCGCCTCGGGCACGAGCTCGGCGAGCTGCGCCGCGACCTTGTTGATCGACGACACGCGGTTGTGCACGAAGAACACCTGGCCTTCGCGCAAGAGTTCGCGCCGGATGGCGGCCGCGACCTGCTTGTCGGAGTAGGGCCCGACGAAGGTGAGAATCGGATGCCGGTCTTCGGGCGGCGTGGCGAGCGTCGACATCTCGCGGATGCCGGTGACCGCCATCTCGAGCGTGCGCGGAATGGGGGTGGCGCTCATCGCCAGGATGTCGACGTTGGTCTTGAGCTTCTTCAGCTGGTCTTTGTGCTCGACGCCGAAGCGCTGCTCCTCGTCGATGATGAGCAGGCCGAGGTCTTTGAACGCGATGTTGTCGCTCAGGATGCGATGGGTGGCGATGACGATGTCGACCGTGCCGTCGGCGAGACCCGCGATGGTCTCGCGCGTCTCTTTGTCGCTCTGGAACCGGCTGAGCGCCTTGAGGTGCACGGGGAACCCGGCGAAGCGCTCGGCGAAGGTCTCCATGTGCTGCCGCACGAGCAGCGTGGTCGGCACGAGCATCGCGACCTGCTTGCCGTCTTGCACGGCCTTGAACGCGGCGCGCACGGCGATCTCGGTCTTGCCGAAGCCCACGTCGCCGCTCAGCAGCCGGTCCATCGGGATGGGCCGCTCCATGTCGGCCTTCACCTCGTCGATGACGGTGAGCTGGTCGGGCGTCTCCTGGAACGGGAACGCCTCTTCGAGCTCGTGCTGCCAGGGCGTGTCAGGCCCGAACGCGTAGCCCTTCGACGCCATGCGCGCCGAATAGAGCTTCACCAGCTCGACCGCGATGTCGCGCACGGCCTTGCGCGCCTTGCCCTTGGCCGCCGACCAGTCGCTGCCGCCCATCTTGCTGAGCGCGGGGGCCTCGCCTCCGACGTAGCGCGAGATGAGGTCGAGCTGGTCGGTGGGCACGTAGAGCTTGTCGCCCGGGTAGCCGCGTTTCGAGGGGGCGTATTCGATCACGAGGTATTCGCGGGTGGTCTTGATGGCGTTGCGGCCGCCCGACGACACCTCGCGCTGGGTGAGCTCGAGGAACTTGCCGATGCCGTGGGTCTGGTGCACCACGAAGTCGCCGGCCTTCAGCTGCAGCGGGTCGACCACGTTCTTGCGGCGGCTCGCGAGTTTCTTCACCTGGCGCGACTCGTAGCCCGCGGTGCGGCCGTAGAACTCGGTCTCGCCGATCAGCGCGATCTTGAGTTCGGGCAGCTCGAAGCCGTGCTCCACCGCGGCGCGCACGATGTAGATCAGGCGGGGTTCGAGCTCGGCCGGCAGGTCGTCGACGACGCGGGCGGGCAGCTCGCGCTCGGCGAGCACGTCGGCGGCGCGCTCGACGAGACCTTGGCCCTTCGCGACCACGACGATCGACCAGTCGTCGCCGAGCCTCGCGGCCACGTGCTCGATGGCGCCGTCGGCGTTGCCCTGAAAACTCGGCACCGTGTCGGCCGCGATGCGGATGGTGAGGTGCTCTTCGAGCTCGCGGTGCTCGGGCAGGATGTCGTCGTCGGAGGGGCCTTGCTGGAACTCGCTCAGCGTCCACCACGGCCGCCCGGTTCCCGCGGCGTGACGCAGCTCGTTGAGGGTGATGAACTCGCCCGACTCGAGGTCGATCGGCGCCTCGGCGCCCGCGGTGGCCGCCGTCCAGGCGGCGGCGAGGAACTCGCGATTCGTCTCCGACAGGTTCACGGCTCGCGTCGCGACGCGCTCGGGCGAGACCACCGCGATCGCGGCATCCGCCGGCAGGTAGTGCGCCACCGTCACGAGCTCGTCGAGCAGCGCGGGGGCGAGCGACTCCATGCCCTCGACCGGGATGCCGGCCGAGATCTTCTCGAGCAGGCCGGCGAGGCTCGGGAACTCGTGCTGCATCTCGCGGGCGCGCTGCCGCACGGCCTCGCTGAGCAGCAGTTCGCGGCTCGGCGGCAGGCTGACGGTGTCGACGGCGTCGGGCAGCGACCGCTGGTCGGCCACCGAGAACGCGCGGATCTCGTCGACCTCGTCGCCGAAGAAGTCGACCCGGTAGGGGTGCTCGGCGACGGGCGGGAAGACGTCGAGGATGCCGCCGCGCACCGCGTACTCCCCCCGCCGGGTGACCATGTCGACCCGGGAGTAGGCGAGCTCGACGAGCTGCAACGAGAGGGCCGACAGGTCGAAGCCGCGGCCGCCCCGGGCGAGCACGATGGGTTCGAGGTCGGTGAGGTTCGAGGCGATGGGCTGCAGGGCGGCGCGAACGGATGCGACGACCACGATGGGTGCCGGGGCTGCGGTCGTGCCCGGGGCGGCTGCCGCGGCATCCGTCGCTCGCTGCCAGTCGACGAGGCGGCGCAGGGCGTCGATGCGCTTGCCGACGATCTCGGCGCTCGGGCTGAGGCGCTCGTGCGGCAGGGTCTCCCAGGCGGGGAACTCGATGATCTGGGCTTCGGGCAGAAAGCTCGCGAGCGTCTCGCGCAGCTTCTCGGACTCGCGCCCGGTGGCGGTGACCACGAGCATGGCGGCCGGCAGCCCGCGCTCGACGCGGCGCTCCATCATCGCCGCGAGCAACGGCGCGCGCAGCCCTTCAGGCAACGAGAAATCGCTGTCGCGCCCCGCGTTCACCAGGGCCTTCTCGAACGTGGAAGCGCGCGAGAGCGCATCGACAAGCCCCTGAAGCATCACTCGTCCAAGTTTACGGTGCCCACGCCGACCCAGGGCACAGCCCCCGCATCCCCGCCCCACTCGCCACCTGGCACACCTGCCGAGTGGTCACTTCCCGCCCCAAACCCCCACCCATGCCGCCAAAAGTGACCACTCGCGAAGAAACGGGAAGCGCGGGGGCGACGCGAGCGCGACGCGAGAGCGGAGCGTGGGAGTGAAACGCAACGGGCCTTTCTCGACGACCCAGGGTGAGCGTGTGGCCGCGCCAGCGACCGCGCGCTCACATGCCGCGCGGCGCCGGGCAGGGACCGGCGACGCCCGCCGCAGCCGCGCGCAGCACGGCCGCGGCGCCAGCCAGCCCGCGGCAACTAGCCCGTATGCACCTTCAACTGCGCCGCCGCCAGCCCCGACCCCGCGATCAGCTCCACGGCATCCGCGGCGTCGACGATCAGGTTGGGCAGCGTCTCGCGTTCGGTGCTCGAGAAGTTCTGCAGCACGAAGTCGGCGGCCTGCTGGCGACCGGGCGGGCGGCCGATGCCGACGCGCACGCGCACGAAGTCGGCGCTGCCGGTGGCGGCGATGATGTCGCGCAGGCCGTTGTGGCCGCCGTGCCCACCGCCCTGCTTGAGCTTGAGGGTGTCGAACGGGATGTCGAGCTCGTCGTGCACCACGATCAGGTGCTCGGGCGGGATGCCGTAGGCCTTCAGCAACGCGTTGACGGGCCCGCCCGACACGTTCATGTAGGTGTTGGGCTTCGCCACGATGAACCGCGGGCCGCCGGGAACGACGCGCCCCTCGGCCACCATCGCGTTGCCCTTGTGCGATTTGAAGGTGGCACGCATGCGGTTCGCCAGTTCGGCCACCACCATCTGCCCCACGTTGTGACGGTTGGCGGCGTAGCCGGGCCCGGGGTTGCCGAGCCCGACTACGAGCCACAGATCGGGGTTCACTCGATCAGACCGTCGTCTCTTCTGCCAGCCGCTGGGCTGTTACTCGGCGTCGGGAGCCGGAGTCGTCGACTCGGCCTGACCCTCGCCCTCGGCGGGCTCGTCGTCGACCGACGCCGCCGGGAAGGTGATGCCGACGATGACGGTCTCCTCGTCGGTGATGAGCACCGCACCGGCCGGCAGGCTGATGTCTTTGGCGTGCACGAGGGTGCCGTCTTCGAAGCCCTCGATCGACACGACGACGCTCTCGGGGATGTTGGTCGCCTCGACCTCGAGCAGCACGGTGTTGGTGTCCTGCGTGGCGATGGTGCCGGGGTAGCTCTCGCCCTCGAGGTGCACGGGAACCTCGACCTGCACCTTCTCACCCTTGCGCACGACGATCAGGTCGATGTGCTCGATGATCTGCAGCACGGGGTCTTTCTGCACGTCTTTGACGAGCGCGAGCGCCGGGGTGCCCTCGATGTCGAGCTCGAGCACCTGGTTGGCCTTGCGCAGGATGAGCGCGGTCTGGTGGCCGGGCAGCGTGATGTGCTGCGGCTCGGTGCCGTGGCCGTAGATCACGGCGGGGATCTTCTTGGCGGCACGGATGCGGCGGGCCGCTCCCTTGCCGAAGGTGGTGCGGATCTCTGCGGAGACCTTGGTGTCGTCAGCCATGGTGATGCTCTCATTCTGATCAGTTCAGTGCGAGCCGCTGGGCCCGCCTCGGATGTGGTGTTTCAACTCGACCGCGTGAAGCGAGAGGAAAGACGGTTTAAGGCCCAGTCCACCGCGTCGATAACGGATGCTCGCGGTTGCGTTCGCATCCCTCGCCGAAGTTCAGTGGTCAAGCCTAGCGCATGTGGCTCCCGCTCGCGGAGGCTCTACTACGCTGGGACACATCCACGTCTACAAGGAGCATCACGCATGGCAGAAGCGTCGGGAACCGCCAACATCGGAGTAGTCGGAATGGCGGTGATGGGCTCCAACCTGGCCCGCAACCTCGCCAGCCGTGAAGGCAACACCGTGGCCGTCTACAACCGCTCGCCCGAGCGCACCCGCAAACTCGTGTCGGAGCATCCGGAAGCCGGGTTCGTGGCCTCGGAGTCGGTCGACGACTTCGTCGCGTCGCTCGCGAAGCCGCGCACCGCCATCATCATGGTGCAGGCGGGCGCCGGCACCGACGCGGTGATCTCCGAGCTCGCGGAGCGCTTCGAGCCCGGCGACATCATCGTCGACGGCGGCAACGCGAACTTCCACGACACCATCCGCCGTGAGAAAGACGTCTCGGCCAGCGGCATCCACTTCGTCGGCACCGGCATCTCGGGCGGCGAGGAGGGCGCGCTCAAGGGCCCGTCGATCATGCCCGGCGGAACCGCGGAGGCCTACAAGACGCTCGGTCCGATCCTCGCGTCGATCGCCGCGGTCGCCGAGGGCGAGCCGTGCGTCACCCACATCGGCACCGACGGCGCCGGCCACTTCGTGAAGATGGTGCACAACGGCATCGAATACGCCGACATGCAGCTCATCGCCGAGGCCTACGACCTGCTGCGCACCATCACCAAGCGTGAGCCGGCCGAACTGGCCGAGGTGTTCACGGCGTGGAACTCGGGCGACCTCGAGTCGTACCTGATCGAGATCACGGCCGAGATCCTCAAGCAGGTCGACGCCGAGACGGGCAAGCCGTTCGTCGACATCGTGCTCGACCAGGCCGGCGCCAAGGGCACCGGATCGTGGACCGTGCAGAACGCGCTCGACCTCGGCGTACCCGTGGGCGGCATCGCCGAGGCCGTTTTCGCGCGGTCGCTGTCGTCGCACCCCGAGCAGCGGGAGGCCGTGCAGGCGACGATCAGCTCGCGCCCCGACGTGGTGGAGGTCGACGTCGACACGTTCGCCGACGACATCCGCGCCGCTCTCTACGCCTCGAAGGTGGTGGCCTACGCGCAGGGCTTCGACGAGATCGTCGCCGGAGCCGCGCAGTACGGCTGGAACATCGACAAGGGCGCCGTGGCGAAGATCTGGCGGGCGGGCTGCATCATCCGCGCGCAGTTCCTCAACCGCATCGTCGAGGCCTACGAGAAGAACCCCGACATCACGACCCTGCTCGAGGACCCCTACTTCGCCTCGGCCGTGGCCGACGGCGAGGCCGCGTGGCGTCGCGTGGTGTCGACCGCGGCGCTTTCGGGCGTGCCGGTTCCCGGGTTCGGCGCGGCGCTGTCGTACTACGACGCTCTGTCGGTGAAGCGTCTGCCGGCCGCCCTCGTGCAGGGGCAGCGCGACTTCTTCGGTGCGCACACCTACAAGCGCATCGAAAAGGAGGGCACGTTCCACACCCTCTGGTCGGGCGACCGCACCGAGATCGAGAGCGCGCCGAGCACGCACTGACACTCGTCGTGCGAGTGACGCACGAATAAAGCTGCAAATAACGATGACCGGGGCCGTATAGGCCGCCGGTCATCGTTATTTGCAGCTTTTTTCGGCGCTCTTCAGAGTCCGAGCTGCGTCAGTGGGCCCCAGAAGAAGGCGAAGTCGTCGGTGGGGGCGCCCAGCTGGTGCTGGGTGAAGACGGCGGCCACGAGGTCGCGGTCGGGGTCGACGTAGGCGCTCGTGCCGGTGCCGCCGGCCCAGCCCCAGCGGCCGGGTGAGCGCCAGGGCTCCCCGGCCAGGGCCACGGCGCGGAAGGCGTCGGCGTCGAGACTGGCGCCAGGCGGCGGCAGCAGGTCGACGCCGGTCTGCCAGCCCCAGCCGTAACCCGGGCCGCCCAGGTCTTCCAGACCGGGCCGCTGCGCGTCGGTGAGGTGGTCGGTCGTCATGCGGATGCGCTGGTCGCTCGTGAGCAGCACGTCGTCGTCGACGGCCGCGAGAAAGCGCACGAACTCGGGCACGGTCGAGACGAGTCCGCCTCGCAACGATTCCAGGAGCGGCGGACGCTCGAACGCCGTCATGACATCGGTGGCGATCTCGAGATCGGCCGGCATCCCGGCGCGAGCGGCGCCAGGCTGATCCGCGGCCTCCTGGGGCGGAGCATCCTCGCGCACTCGGTAGGGCGTTGGCAGGAGGCCGGGAACGTAGAACGCCGTGCTGGCCAGGCCGAGCGGCTCGGCGATGCGCGAGTGCACCAGGTCACCCAGCGAGCCGCCGGTCGCTCGGGTGAGCAGGATCGACAGCACGTCGGCGGCGGTGTCGTAGGCGAATCGGTCGCCCGGTTGCCGCGCCAGGGGCAAGGCGCCGAGCCGGGTCGCGAACTCGTCGGGAGTGAGCTGGGCGGGCACCGGACCGGTCGCGACGCCTGCCTGCTGCATCGCGCGGGTGAGCGGCGTCTCGGGCCAGGGGAACGCGAACCCCGCGGTCATGGTGAGCAGGTCGCGCACGGTGATCGACCGGTGTGCGGCGACGGTGGCGTCGAGTTCGGCGTCGGGCGTCACGAGCACGCGCGGAGACGCGAACTCGGGCAGCCACTCGTCGATCGGGTCGTCGACACCACCGCGGTTAGCGAATACGGTTTTCACGAGGACCGACCCCCTATGGCCCCTCACTAGGCGAAATATCGGCATCCGCCAACGAAACGAGCACCTGAGAACCGCATGTTCGGCCACTGCCGGGCCGAATCGCAACGCAACAGGCCCTTATCGACGACCCAAGGTTCGAGCGTCGCCGCGCAGCGACGGCGCCCGAACACATCGCGGCGCGCCGCAGAGGCGGCGGCGCGCCCCGCTGCATCCGCGCGAAGCACGGCCGCAGCGGCAGCCAGCTCAGCCAGCCCCCACCCTCTGCCCCACCACCGCCGACACCCCGTCTTGCCGCATCGAGACGCCGTAGAGGGCGTCCGCGATCTCCATGGTGCGCTTCTGGTGGGTGATGACGATCAGCTGGCTGGTCTGCCGGAGGTCTTCGAAGATGGTGAGCAGGCGGCCGAGGTTGGCGTCGTCGAGGGCGGCCTCGACCTCGTCCATGATGTAGAACGGGCTGGGGCGGGCCTTGAAGATGGCGATCAGCAACGCGACCGCCGCGAGCGAGCGTTCGCCGCCCGACAGCAGCGAGAGCCGCTCGATCTTCTTGCCGGCGGGTTTCACCGACACCTCGATGCCGGTGGTGAGCAGGTCGTCGGGGTTGGTGAGGTGGATCGACCCGGTTCCGCCGGGGAAGAGCACCGGGAACACCTTCGTGAACGCTTCCTGCGTGTCGGCGAAGGCGCTCTCGAAGATGGTCTGCATGCGGTCGTCGATCTCGTCGATGATCGTGAGCAGGTCTTTGCGGGTGTTGGTGAGGTCGGTGAGCTGTTCGGTGAGGAACTTGTGCCGCTGCTCGAGCGCGTCGAACTCCTCGAGCGCGAGCGGGTTCACGCGGCCGAGCTCGGCGAGCTTGCGCTCGGCCTTGGCGAGCCGCTGCTGTTGCTCGGTGCGCGAGAACGGGCGGCCAGTGCGGGCGGCGGGAGCTGCGCCGTCGTCGTCTTCGTCGGCGGCGGCCGCGGCCGCGTCGGCGGTGGCGCCGGCGTCCTCCGCATCCTGGTCGTCGGCCTCGAGCCGGGCCGTGGCCTCCTCGATCGCGGCGGCGCTGGTGTCGATGATCGGCACCTCGCTGTCGTCGGGAATGAGCTGGTCGGGCCCGTATTCGGCCACCAGCACGTCTTCGACGAGCCCCAGCTCGGAGCCGGCCCGTTCGAGCAACGACGACAGGTGCAGCTTCTTCTCGTAGATCTGCAGCTCGAGGCCGTGCATGTTCTCGGTGATCGACTGCAGGCGCTCGCGCAGCCCCGCCTCGTCGCGGCGGAGGGCCAGCAGCTCCTCGTTCTGTTCGGCGCGCTCGGCCTCGCGCTGCGCGAGGGCGATCCTGGCCTCGGCGACCGAGCGGTCGACCGACTCGAGCACGGGGGGCAGCGAGTCGACGACGTCCGAGGCCGCCGCGATCTGCCGGCGACGGATGACCGCCCGCCGGGCCGCCGCCTCGGCCGCTGCCCGGTCGGCCTCGAGCTGGCGTTCGAGTGCCACGGTGCGGGCCTGCTCGGCTCGCACGCGCTCCCGCACCGTCTCGACGCCGAGCCGCGCTTCGACCTCGCCGTCGCGGGCGCCCTCGAGCTCGGCGAGCAGCGCGTCGCGTGAGCTCACGTCGAGGATCGGGCGCGGTCGCTCGCGCACGGCCTCGAGCTCACCTCGGGCTTTCTCGGCGGTCTGCTCGGCCTGCGCGACGGCGTCCTGGGCCAGCTGGAGCGCCTTCTGCAGCCGCTCGAGCTCGCCCACGCTCGCCTCGACCTGCGCCTTCATGCGGCTGAGCCGCTCGGTGCGCGCGGCCAGTTTCGCGTCGTATTCGCGCAGGGCGGTGAGCGCCGCCTGCGACTGCTCCTTCGCCACCTGCGAGATGCCGCGTTGCTCGGCGAGCGCGAAACGGGCGCGCTCGATGATCGAATTCTCCTCGTCGAGCGACACCGCCGCCGTGTCGCGCTCGGCGACGAGCTCGATGCGCGATCTCGTGGCGCCCGATCCGCCGCGCAGCACGTAGCGGGTGAGCACCTCGCCCGACGTCGTGACGACGGTGACCCCGGCGCCGGCCTCGTCGTCGAGCGCGTCCCAGGCGCGACGGGCCGTGTCGAGATCGTCGGCCACGACCACCGACCGCAGCACGCCGAGCACACCGCCCGGGGCGGTGACCACCGAGTCGGCGGCGACGACACCCGGGGTGCCCGCTAGTGCCTGCACGGCGGCATCCGTCGGCGCGGGCGGGGCGGACGGGTTCGCGATGACGAGTTCGACCCGGCCCATGTCGGCCGACGCGGCAGCGTTCGCGGCGGCGATGGCGGCTCCGACGTCGTCGGCGAGCACGGCGTCGGCGAGGGTTCCGAGGGCGGCGGCGATCGCCGCCTCGAAGCCGGGCGTCACCTTGACGTGCTCGGCGACGAGCCCGCGGATGCCGTCGAGGCGCGCGGCCACCAGGTCGGCCGAGCCGTCTTTCTGGTCGAGCGCCATCGTCAGCGCGCTCGTGCGGGCCGCGAGGGCGTCGCGTTCGCGCTCGTGGGTGTGCAGCTCTTCGCGCAGGCGCTCGATCTCGGACTCGGCCTCGAACACGGCCGACTGTGCGAACTCGTAGGCCTCGTCGAGATCGGTCTCGTCGATGTCGCCGGTGGCCGCCTCGGCCTCGGCGCG
The DNA here is from genome assembly GCF_024979295.1 of Herbiconiux daphne. Lineage (GTDB taxonomy): Bacteria > Actinomycetota > Actinomycetes > Actinomycetales > Microbacteriaceae > Herbiconiux > Herbiconiux daphnes. Next base: position 523,200 of record NZ_JANLCJ010000003.1, read on the forward strand.
GGCGAACTCGGCTTGGGCGGTCTCGCGGCGGGCGTTCGCCGCGTCGAGCGCGTTCTGCTGACGCAGCACCTCGCCGCGCACCGTGGCCAGCCGGGTGTTCGCGGCGTCGAGCTGGCCGGTGAGCTTCGAGAGCTCCAGGTCGTGCTTCGACACGAGCGCCGACTGGAAGGCGATCTGCTCGTCGAGCGCGTCGAGAGAACCGCGCGCCTTCGTGGTGGCGAGCTTCGCGGCATCCCACGCCGCCTGGGCCGCGGCCACCTCGCCCTGCAGGCGCACCACTTCGTCGCGGGAATCGGCGACCATCGACGGGGTGACGCTCGGCCCGGCATCCGGAACGCTCTCCTCGCCACCGAGCAGCGCGAGCCGCTGGTTCGCCAGGTTGAAGAGGTTGCGCAGGCGCTCCTGCACCTGCTCGAGGCCGAAGCTCGTGCGGCGGGCCAGGTCGACCGCGTCGCCGACCTGCGCCTGCTCGATGCGGGCGACCCGCAGCTGGTTCTGCTCGAGACGCTCCTGCAGCACGATGCGCTCGGTGTGACGCTCGCTCTCGCTGCGCGAATGCGCGTCGAGCGCGGTGCGCAGCCCGACGATCTCGTCGGCGAGCAGGCGGGCCTTCGCGTCGCGCACGATGGCGGCGATCGACTGGGCCTCCTTGGCGATCTCGGCCTGCCGCCCGAGCGGCTTGAGCTGCCGCCGGATCTCGCCCGCCAGGTCGCTCAGCCGGGTGAGGTTGGCCTGCATGGCCTCGAGCTTGCGCTGCGTCTTCTCTTTGCGACGACGGTGCTTCAGGATGCCGGCTGCCTCTTCGATGAAGCCGCGGCGGCCTTCGGGCGTCGCGTGCAGCACGGCGTCGAGCTGCCCCTGGCCCACGATGACGTGCATCTCGCGGCCGAGTCCGGAGTCGGAGAGCAGTTCTTGCACGTCGAGCAGTCGGCAGCTGTCGCCGTTGATGGCGTATTCGCTGCCGCCGTTGCGGAACAGCGTGCGGCTGATCGTGACCTCGGAGTACTCGATCGGCAGGGCGCCGTCGGCATTGTCGATGGTGAGGGTGACCTCGGCCCGGCCGAGCGGGCCCTTGGTGGAGGTGCCGGCGAAGATGACGTCTTCCATCTTGCCGCCGCGCAGGGTCTTGGCGCCCTGCTCGCCCATCACCCAGGCGAGAGCGTCGACGACGTTGCTCTTGCCGGAGCCGTTGGGGCCCACCACGCAGGTGACGCCGGTCTCGAAGGCGAAGGTGGTGGGGTTGGCGAAGCTCTTGAATCCCTTGAGGGTCAAGCTCTTCAGATACACGGGCCGCCTTCCTCCGTTCACCGGTGTGGGTCTACGGTACCCAATCCGCGCGCGGATGCCCGCAATGACGGGCCAGACGGGCCGGAACGGGGGTTGGGTTGCAGTGGTCAGGCCTAGGCGGCGCTCGGGTTTCAGCGTGCGCGCAGCACGCAGAACTCGTTGCCCTCGGGGTCGGTCAGCACGACCCAGGTGACGTCGTCGCCCTGACCGACGTCGGCGCGGCTCGCACCCATCGCGAGCAGTCGCTCGACCTCGGCCGCCTGATCGTCGGGGATGAAGTCGAGGTGCAGGCGGTTCTTGACCGACTTCTGCTCGGGAACGGCGATGAACAGCAGACTCGGGTGGGTGGCGGCATCCGGAGCGATCTCGATCTCGATCTCGACGTCACCGCCCGGCTCGTCGGCGTCGCCCGGCTCGCTCTGGTAGGTGATGGGCCAGTTCAGCGCCTCGCTCCACCACGTGGCGAGGGCGAGCGGATCGCGGCTGTCGACGACGACTTGTTCCCAGCGGAGTGACATGGCTGACACCGTACTCCTGGTGCCCCGGGCCGCGCGAGGGCGCTTACGCTGGAGGGGTGCCCATCGCCGCCCTCGTCTCGCCCGGCCCGGAGCTGACCCGCGCAGAGCTCATCCGCTACGCCCGCCAGATCTCGCTGCCCCACGTCGGGCTCGAGGGGCAGCGGCGGTTGAAGGAGTCGCGCGTGCTCGTGCTCGGCGCCGGCGGGCTCGGTTCACCGGTGCTGCAGTACCTCGCGGCGGCGGGCGTCGGCACCATCGGCATCGCCGATCACGACATGGTCGAGGTGTCGAATCTGCAGCGCCAGACCATCCACCCCGCCGCGAACGTCGGTCAGCGCAAGACGGCGTCGGCTGCGGCCGCGGTGCGCGCCCTCAACCCGCTCGTCGAGGTGATCGAGCACGACGCCGAGGTGACCACCTCGACCGTGCTCGAGCTCGTGTCGGAATACGACGTCATCGTCGACGGCACCGACAACTTCGAGGTGCAGTACGTCGTCGACGCCGCCTGCGCCCTCGTCGGCAAGCCCCTCGTCTGGGGATCGGTGCTGCGGTTCGACGGCCAGGTGACCGTGTTCTGGGCCACGGCACCCGACGGGCTCGACCGCACTCTCGACGACCTCTACCCCGAACAACCGGATGCCGACCCCGGCGAGTCGTGCGCGGTGGCGGGCGTGCTCGGCCCCGTGTGCGCGTCGATCGGGGCCGTCATGGCCACCGAGACCCTCAAGCTGCTCGGCGGCTACGGGCAGCCCCTACTCGGACGCCTGCTCGTGCACGACGCCCTCGACGCCTCGTGGCGGGAGGTGGCGTTCGGCCACGCCGCCCCGCGCGCCCGAGCGTCGAATATCGGCGAGCCCTACAGCGTTACCAAGCAGGGAGCGGACGCATCCGGCCCCGCCACCAAGCTCTTCGAAAGGCAGCCCGTGTCGTCTACCCCATCGATCTCCCCCACCGAACTCAAGGCCCTGCTCGAGGCGCGCGACAAGGGCGAGGCCGACTTCGTGCTCGTCGACGTGCGCGAACCGCACGAATACCAGTTGGTGTCGATCGAGGGGGCCGAGCTGGTTCCGCTCGGGCAGATCCTCACCGATCCTGCCCGCGAGATCCTCCCGCCGCAGGAGAAGGTCATCCTGCACTGCCACCACGACGCCCGGTCGCAACGCGCCGCCGAGGTGCTGCGGGCCAATGGCTGGGAGGACGTGACGTTCGTGCGCGGCGGCATCGACGCCTGGGTGACCGACGTGGAGCCGGAGAAGCCGCGGTACTGAGCGGGGCGCGTGGGCGCATTGGTGGCGTGAGCCGGGCGCGTCAACTGCTGGCGTGAGCCGGGCGCGTCAGCCGGGCGCGTCAGCCGCCCGCGAACGGCGGCAGCACGTCGAGGGTGTCGCCGTCGGCGAGCTCGGTCGCGCGATCGGTGGTGGCGTGGCCGTTGTGCAGGAACGAGCACCGTGCGAGCACGGCGGTCACATCGGCGCCGGGGCTCGTGGCGGCGGGATCGGCTGCGGCCGCGGCATCCGTCGCCCGCTGGATCAGCAGGGCACCGATGCTCTGACCGTCGGCGTCGAGCGTCTCTTCGCCCACGCCGAGGGCGGCCTTCGCCGCGGCGAAGTATCGGACCGTGACCCCCATCAGCCGCCGATCGCGCTCATCGGGCGGTCGGGCTGGGTGAATCCGGCCGCGTTCATCTGGTGGCCCGAGGGCTTGGCCCACATCGCCGACCGCCAGAGATCGGCGAGCTCGGTGTCGTCGGCGCCGGCACGCAGGGGGCCGAGCAGGTCGGTCTCGGTGTGCGAGAAGAGGCAGCTCCGCACGGCACCCTCGGCGGTCAGCCGGGTGCGGCGGCAGTCGGCGCAGAACGGCTCGCTGACCGAGGCGATGATGCCGACGAGGCCGAGCACCGGTGAATCGGAGCCGAGCGCGCGCTCGCGCACCTCGAAGAGCTCTGCCGGCGCGCCGTCGCGAGGAGCGTCGTCGGCGGTGAGCAGGTAACGCACGCCCAACCGCTCGCGGATGCCCGCCGCCGTGATCATCGACTCGCGCTCCCAGGTGTGGTCGGCGTCGAGCGGCATCTGCTCGATGAACCGCAGTTGGTGACCGCCGGCGAGCGCCCACTCGAGCAGTTCGACCGCCTGGTGGTCGTTGATGCCGGGCATCAGCACGGCGTTGATCTTGGTGGAGCGGAGGCCCGCCGCGCGCACCGCGTCGATGCCGCCGAGCACGCGGTCGAGGAAGGGCCGGCGGGTGATCTTGGCGAAGGTCTCGGGGTGGATCGAATCGAGCGACACGTTGATGCGGTCGAGCCCGGCGTCGGCGAGCGCCTGCGCCCGGCTGGAGAGGCCGATCGCGTTCGTGGTGAGCGAGATCTCGGGTCGAGGGTCGAGGGCGGCGACGGCACGCACGATCTCGACCAGGTCTTTGCGCAGCAGCGGCTCACCGCCGGTGAAGCGCACCTGGCGCACCCCGAACTGGGTGACGGCGATGCGGGCGAACCGGGTGATCTCGTCGAGCGACATCAGCGCGGGCGGGGCGAGGAACGGCAGTCCCTCGGCCGGCATGCAATATGTGCAGCGCAGGTTGCAGCGGTCGGTGAGCGAGATGCGCAGGTCGGTCGCCTCGCGGCCGAAGCGGTCGAGAAGAGCGGATGCCGCGGGCCGATCGGCCGGCAGCGCCATCACGGGCCGGGTGCCGCTCGTCGCGCCTGGGGCCACCGTCGTGCCGTCGGCGCGCCCGGTGCCGCCTGCTCCGCCCGCCGCGGCGGGGCGCAGGTGCGGCATACCGATGACGACGCTCATGGGTAGAGCCTACGCGGTGGGTCGACGGGGTGGTCGCTCCGCTGGTCGAGAAGCGGATGTCTCGGGTCGGAAGTGGCCGTCATCAGATCCGACCGAGCCGGGGCCGTCAGGTCTTCGTCGGATTCGCCGCCCGCCGCGACAGGGAATCGTTAGGGCGCGCCACCCGCGCCGCGACCGAGCGTAGAGCTGAGTCATGACGAATTCACGACCCGCTCCGCACGAGTGACCGATGACCCTCACGAACATCCTCCCGTCGCTGCGTCGCAGCATCCCTGACCCCCTGGTCGCCGACCGCTGGCCCGAGCACACGGTGGCCACCACCACCGATGTCGTGGTCGCCGGCATCTCGCTGATGCGTCTGGTCGACGTGTGCGGCACCCCGTGCGTGCACGTCGCGGCAGCCGTCGTGCCGGGCACGCACGGGCGGCCGTCTCCCCTGCATGACGCCTCGGTGGTGGTGGTGCGCGTGCTGAGCGTCGAACTGCGTGGCGGGGCGGCATCCGGAGAGCGCGACGTGGTCGTCGACGGCGAACTGTGCCGGGCCCACGCCGAGCCCACCGAGGCACGTCTCGTGGGGCGGGCGTCGACCGCGCGCAAGACGTTTGCACGCTGCCACAGCGTGACGAGCGACGACGAACCGCTGCTTCTGCCGCTGCCGGTCGACCTGGCCGAGGGTGACCTCATCGCCCTGCCGTGCACCGGCGCAGTGCCGCTGCGCGACGTGCGCCGGCTGCGCGACAAGCCCGCCCAGGCCTGACACACTGGGAGCATGCGCACGATCGACGATCATCGCCGCGACGTGACGGCCCTCGTCGGCACGATCTCGGCATCGCTCGGCTCGGAGGAGTTGTCGATCACACCGGCGGCGCTCACCGGCGATCCGGCCGCCTTCGCGCAGCGGGTGCTCGCGTCAGACATCATCGCTCCCTCGAGCCTGCCCTCCTTCGACAACTCGCAGATGGACGGTTACGCCGTTCTCGCCGCCGACCTCTCGACGGCGACCTCGGACGCACCGGTTCGGCTCCCCGTCGCGGCACGCGTTGCCGCAGGCGACCCGTTCGCCGAGCACGCCGTGGGAACGGCCACGCCCGTGATGACGGGCGCCCCGATCCCGGCGGGTGCCGACGCCGTGGTGCCGATCGAGCGCGCCGACCCGCCGGTGTTCCCGGCGTTCCCAGAGCTCCCTGCCTTGTCGGAGCCGTCGGCGGGCGGCATGCGCCCTGAACTCGCACCCACGGTCGGGTTCGTCGACCCCGTCGAGGCGGGCACGTTCGTGCGCACCGCCGGCAGCGACATCCGCAGCGGACAGGTGCTGCTGCGTCGCGGCACTCGACTCGGCGCCGCCCAGCTCGGCGTCATCGCGGGCACCGGCGCGACCAGCGTCACCGTGCGGCGGCGGCCGCGCGTGCTGCTGATCTCGACCGGACACGAGATCCGCGACCCCGGCACCGAACTGCTGCCCGGCCAGATCTACGACGCGAACACTCCCGCTCTCACCTTCGCGTTGCAGAGCATCGGCTGCGCCGTGACCGCTGTGCCGTGCCGCTCCGACGACGCCGCCGACCTGCTCGCCATCGTCGACCGTGAGGCGCCCGGCGTCGACCTCGTCGTGACCGTCGGCGGGGTGAGCGCCGGCACCCGCGAGGTCGTGCGCGACGCGTTCGGCCCTCTCGGCGTCGACTTCATGAAGGTCGCCATGCAACCCGGTGGCCCCCAGGGTTTCGGGCTCGCCCGGCTCTCGCCCACCCGCGAGCTTCCTGTCGTGAGCCTGCCCGGCAACCCGGTGAGCGCACTCGTGTCGTTCGAAGCCTTCCTCCGACCCGCCCTGCTGACAGCACTGGGAGTCGCACCGGCTCTGCGCGAATCGAGGCGCGGGCGCGCGGCGCATCCGTTCACGTCGCCCCCCGGCAGCCACCAGCTCCGGCGGGGCATCGTGCACGACGACGGAACGCTCGAACTCGTCGGCGGCCCCTCGAGCCATCTGCTGCATTCCTACGCGGAGTCGACCGTGCTGGTGCACGTGCCGATCGGCACATCCGACGTCGCCCTCGGCGACGAACTCGACTACTGGAGGATCGATGGCTGAGAGCGACGCCCTCACGCACGTGCGACCGGATGGCGCGGCCCACATGGTCGACGTGTCGAACAAGCCCGTGACCGCGCGCATCGCGTCGGCCCAGGCCGTGCTGCACACCCGCCCCGATGTCATCGCCCTGCTCGTGGCCGGCGAACTACCCAAGGGCGAGGCTCTGGCCGTGGCACGGTTGGCCGGCATCATGGCGGCGAAGCAGACGTCGGCCCTCATTCCGCTCTGCCACCCGCTGCCCGTCTCGGGCGTCACGGTCGATTTCACGACCGACGAGTCGTCGGTGCGCATCGTGACGACGGTGAAGACGACCGGGGTGACCGGAGTCGAGATGGAGGCTCTCACCGCGGCATCCGTCGCCGCCCTCACCGTGTACGACATGATCAAGGCCGTCGACCGGTCGGCCCGCGTGACCGACATCGAGGTGCTGTCGAAGTCGGGCGGCGCGAGCGGCGACTGGAGCCGGGAATGACACGCGCCGCGCACGTGGTGGTCGCCTCGAACCGCGCGGCGGCGGGCGTTTATGACGACACCACCGGGCCGGTGATCGCCGCCTGGCTCGACGAACGCGGGTGGCGGCCGACCGTGACGGTCGTGCCCGATGGCGACCCGGTCGGCCACGCCCTGCGCGCGGCGATCGAGAGCGGCGCGGCCGTGGTCATCACGACCGGCGGCACCGGGGTTTCGCCCACCGATCGCACGCCCGAACAGACCCGGCCGCTGCTCGACATCGAACTGCCGGGCATCGCCGAGCAGATCAGGCGGGTCGGCACCGCCCACACGCCGCTCTCGGTGCTCTCGCGCGGGATCGCCGGAGTGGCCGGCGGCTCGTTGATCGTCAACCTCCCGGGGTCGTCGGGCGGAGTGCGTGACGGACTCGACGTGCTCGGTCCGCTGCTCGATCATCTCGTGGATCAGATTCATGGAGGTGACCATGGCAGACCCGACTGACATCGGCGGAACGGCGGGCGATCGAGTGGCTTTCGCCCGCGTCTCCGACACCCCGATCAGCGTCGAGGAGTGCTCCGACGCGGTCGGCTCCGCCCGCTCGGGAGCCGTCGTCACCTTCGCGGGTGTCGTGCGCGACCACGACGACGGCCGCGCGGTCGACGCACTGAGCTACACCGGGCACCCCAGCGCGCCCGACGTCATCCGCGCCGTCGCCACCCGCATCGCCGACGAGCATCCGGATGTCGCGGTGGCGGTGGCCCACCGCATCGGCGATCTCGTGGTCGGCGACGTCGCCCTCGCCTGCGCCGTGTCGTCGCCGCATCGCGCCGAGGCGTTCGCGGCCTGCTCAGCGCTCGTCGACGCGGTCAAGGCCGAGGTGCCGATCTGGAAGGAACAGGCGTTCTCCGACGGTTCGACCGAGTGGGTGGCCTCGATCGGCTGATCAGCTGACCGACCCCGCCCGACTAGTTCTCCACAATCGTGCCGTGGCCGCGAAACGCGCACAGAATCGCCCACGTTACACAGCAGACACATTGCTGGGGTCTACTAATGGTGCAGCACCCCTTCGATCGGAGCACCACGTGGATCTGAACACCATCGCGAGCATCCTGCCCGCCCGCCGCCGCGACGACCTGGCGGCTCTCGGCGCCACCGTCGCTCCGCTGGCCGGCGGCTCCTGGTTGTTCTCCGAGACCCAGAACCACCTCACCGGCCTCGTCGATCTGATGGAGTTCGGCTGGCCCTCGCTCACGGTCACCGCAGCGGGGCTCGAGGTGGCGTCGACCTGCACGCTCGCCGAGCTCGCCTCCCTGCCCGACGACCGAGGCTGGCCGGCGCATCCGCTGTTCTTCCAGTGCTGCACCGCGCTGCTCGGCTCGTTCAAGGTGTGGAACGTGGCGACCGTCGGCGGCAACATCTGCGCCTCACTGCCGGCCGGGCCCATGACCTCGCTGTTCTCGGCGCTCGACGCCGAGGCCCTGGTCTGGCGCGCCGACGGCAGCGACGAGACCATTCCGGTCGCCTCCTTCGTCACGGGCAACGGCACCAACGCGCTGGCGCCCGGCGACGTGCTCCGCGCACTGATCGTGCCGCAGTCGTCACTCGACGCTCGAACCGCCTATCGCAAGATCGCGCTGTCGCCGCTCGGCCGCTCAGGTGCGGTCGTCATCGGGCGGCTCGACACCGACGGCGGCTTCACGCTGACGGTGTCGGGTGCGACGGTGCATCCGGAGCAACTGCGCTACGCGACGGCACCGGATGCGACGACCCTGGTCAGAGACATCGACGCCATCGACACCTGGTTCACCGACCCGCATGGCGCCGCCGACTGGCGGCGGGCGGTGTCGGGGGTGCTGGCGGCGGAGGTGCTGACCGAGCTCGCCGCGCCCGCCGGGCCTGCTGCGCCTGCTGCGCCTGCTGCGCCTGCTGCGCCTGCTGCGCCTGCTGCGGCGTCGGGGGCGCATTCGTCGATCGAGCCGGAGGAGATCCGATGAGGTTCATCATGAACGGCGCGCAGGTCGAGGCGGAGCCCGGCCCCGGTCAGTGCCTTCGCACCTTCATCCGCGACCAGGGCAACTTCGAGGTCAAGAAGGGCTGCGACTCGGGTGACTGCGGCGCCTGTTCGGTGATCGTCGACGGGCTGCCGGTGCACTCCTGCGTCTATCCGGCCTATCGCGCGGCCGACAAGATCGTCACCACGGTCGCCGGCCTCGGCGATCCGGGCGACCTCAGTGCGGTGCAGCGCAGCTTCGTCGAGAACGCGGGCTTTCAGTGCGGGTTCTGCACCGCGGGCATGGTGGTGACCGCCACCACGCTGAAGCCGACCGACCTCGACGACCTGCCAAGGCTCATGAAGGGCAACCTCTGCCGGTGCACGGGCTACCGTGCGGTCGAGCAGTCCATCCGGCAGGGCGTCTGCGAGGCGGCCGGTGCCGCGCACGACTGCGGAGGGCACGTGGGGCACGCGGGGCGCGCGCACGATGGCGATGAGCATGAGCCTGAGCACGCGCACGCGCAGGCCCCGGGCCCCGGCGCCGTGCGGCGGACAGGCAAGGCCGGGGCGGGCGAGGCGTCGACGACGACCACGGCGAGCGCCGACGCCGGACCGGCGACGGCCGAACCCACAGCCGCGCCGGCAGCCGGGGCCACCACGATCGTAGACGTGCCCCGCCTCGCGCCGGCGAGCGAGCCCACCCCGCTCACCGTCGGCACGTCGGTCGGCGCTCCCGCCGGGCCGCGCATCGTCAGCGGGCGCGAGCCCTACACCCTCGATGTCGCCGTTCCCAGCGTCACGCACCTCAAGCTGCTGCAGAGCCCGCACGCCCACGCGCGCATCCTCTCGATCGATACGAAGGCCGCCGAGGCGCTGCCGGGCGTGCACGCCGTGCTCACGGCAGCCGACTCGCCGGCCACCCTGTTCTCCACCGCCCGGCACCAGTTCCGCACCGACGACCCCGACGACACGCGGGTGTTCGACACGGTGGTGCGGTTCCGCGGGCAGCGCGTCGCGGGGGTGGTGGCCGATTCGATCGCGATCGCCGAGGCGGCCTGCCGTCTGATCGAGGTCGAATACGAGCTGCTGCCGGCCGTCTTCGACCCCGAGCAGGCCCGCCGGCCGGGTTCCCCGCTGCTGCACGCCGACAAGCCCAGCTCGGTGTCGCGAGTGGCCGAACCCGAACGCAACGTGATCGCCGCCGTGCACACCGAGATCGGTTCGGTCGAAGAGGGGCTCGCCGCCGCCGACGCCCGGGTGTCGGGCACCTGGCAGACCCACCGTGTCTCGCACACCGCGCTCGAGACCCACGGAACGATCGGCTGGCTCGACGACGACGAACGCCTCGTGCTGCGCACCAGTTCGCAGGTGCCGTTCCTCGTGCGCGACGAGATCAGCCACATCTTCGACCTCGCCCCCGAGCGCGTGCGCGTGTTCACCGCCCGGGTGGGCGGCGGGTTCGGCGGCAAGCAGGAGATCCTCACCGAAGACGTCGTGACGCTCGCCGTGCTGAAGACCGGTCGTCCGGTGCAGTTCGAGTTCACGCGCAGCGACGAGTTCACCATGGCGCCGTGCCGGCATCCGATGCGCGTGAAGGTCGAGCTCGGAGCCACCCGCGACGGCAAGCTGACCGCCATCGCGGTCGACGTGCTGAGCGACACCGGGGCCTACGGCAACCACGGCCCCGGCGTCATGTTCCACAGCGTCGGCGAGACGGTGAGCCTCTACTCGGCGCCGAACAAGAAGGTCGACGCCGAGGTTGTCTACACCAACAACATCCCCTCCGGAGCCTTCCGCGGCTACGGCCTCGGTCAGGTCGTGTTCGGCATCGAATCCGCGATGGACGAACTGGCGATCCAGCTCGGCATCGATCCGTTCGAGGTGCGGCGCCTCAATGTGGTGAGGCCGGGCGAGCCGCTCGTGGCCACCCACGTCGAGGGCGACGACCTCGTCTTCGGCAGCTACGGTCTCGACCAGTGCCTCGACCTCACCCAGACCGCCCTGCAGCGCGGCGCCCAGCAGAACGCGGCACCGAGCGGCGGCGAGTGGTCGGTGGGCACCGGCATGGCGTCGACGATGATCGCCACCATGCCGCCGCGCGGGCACTTCTCCGAGGCGAGCATGACCCTCGAGAGCGACGGCGGCTATCTGGCCGGGGTCGGCACGTCGGAGTTCGGCAACGGCACCACCACCGTGCACACCCAGATCGCGTCGAGCGTGCTGGGCACCTCGGCCGATCGCATCCGCATCCGGCAGTCCGACACGGATGCCGCGCGCTACGACACCGGAGCCTTCGGTTCCGCGGGAATCGTCGTCGCCGGCAAAGCGCTCTACTCGGCGGCCGAGAAGCTGAAGACCGAGATCCTGCGCACGGCGTCGCAGCTCGCCGGCGAGTGGAGCGAGGGTCACCTCGAACCGGGCGGCGTGCAGATCGGGGCGACCTTCGTGCCCCTCACCGACATCGCGGCGGCGGGCGGCGGGTCGATCACCGCTCACGGCAGCGAAGACGGCGCGAAGCGGTCGCTCGCCTTCAACGTGCACGCGTTCCGGGTGGCGGTCAACTCCGCCACGGGCGAGGTGCGCATCTTGCAGTCGGTGCACACCGCCGACCCGGGCTTCATCATGAACCCCGAGCAGCTGCGCGGCCAGATCGAGGGCGGGGTCGCTCAGGCGATCGGGTCGGCGCTCTACGAAGAGATGATCCTCGACGAGGGGCTGGTGACCACGCAGGTCTTCCGCAGCTACCATGTGCCTCAGATGGCCGACATCCCGGCCACCGAGGTCTACTTCGCTGCGACCGACGACGACATCGGCCCGTTCGGCGCCAAGTCGATGAGCGAGGCCCCCTACAACCCCGTGGCGGCCGCGATGGCCAACGCCATCCGCGATGCGATTGGTGTGCGTCCGCACGAACTGCCGATGTCGCGCGACCGTATCTGGAGGATGCTCAGCGACCGAGCGTGATACCCAGCAGGCGAACTACCCGCGGTTCACGCCAGCGGGCGGAGAACGTCGTGGGCCGCCGAACGGATGGCGGACGCCACCCTTTCGAGCGAGCGGGTGTGCAGCTGCCATTGCTGCCAGTACAACGGCACGTCGATGGCTCCGGCAGGGTCGAGCTCGACCAGCTCGGAGTCCTGCCGCCACGAGGCAGCGCCCGCCGCAGCGCGCACCGCGTCGCCCGCGGCACCGCTCCCGAACCGCTTCAAATAGGTCTGCTGCCCGTCGAACCCGGCGTTCGCCACCCACCCGCTCTGCAGGTCGGGAACCATGCCCCAGCCGAATCCCAGCCGCACCGCCTCGACGAAGTCGGCCGACGCCGGCACGTAGTGCCGCGGCGGAGAGACGACACCGCCGGTCGCGGCCGCCAGGTAGCGGTCCTGAAGCTGGTCGCGCCGGTCGAACACCACCACCGGGGCATCCGCCAGCGCCGCCGGCGTCACTCCCCCGCCGAACCACCGCGCGGCGAACGACCGGTTCGCCATCGGCCGATAGCGCATCGCCCCCAAAGGGGTCGACGAGCACCCTTGCACCGCCTGAGCGACGTCGGTCACGGCACCCATCACGGTTCCGTCGCGCAGCAGCGCAGTCGTGTGCCCCTGGTCTTCGCGAAACAAGTCGAACGCGATCACGGTCGACAGCTCGGCCAACGCCGGAAGCAGCCAGGTGGCGAGCGAATCGGCATTCACGGCGATCGGCATCCGCACGAGCGGTCGTCGTGGCAGCCCGCCGGTGCCATTCCCGCCCGTACCGATCCCGCCGGTGCCATTCCCGCCCGTGCCGTTGAGGGTCTCCGCGCCCTCCGCGCCCTCGTCGACCTCCTCGACGCCCAGTCCCGCCATCGCGTCGTGCGACAGCGTCTCGAACTGCCGGGCGAGCAGCAGCACCGCCTCGCCCGATTCCGTCGCCCGCACCGGCTTCGTGCGCTGCAGCAGCACGCGCCCGACGCTCGACTCGAGCGCCTTCACCCGCTGGCTCACCGCCGACGGGGTGATGTTGAGCGCCCGGGCCGCCGCTTCGAACGTGCCCTCCGACACGACAGCGCTGAGGGCCGCGAGCTGCGCCAGATCCCACTGCATGAAGCAATGCTAATGCAGCATCAGAATCATTAGCTTGGCTTCGGATGCCTCGAGCCCTACCGTCGAGATGTGCCCGTCGCTCTCGCCTCCGCCTCGCCCGATCCGTTCGCCGCCCTCGCCGGATTCGGCTTCGGCCTCTCGCTCATCGTGGCGATCGGAGCCCAGAACGCCTTCGTTCTGCGGCAGGGATTGCTCCGACGACACGTGCTCGCGGTCGTCGCAGTCTGCGCATTGTCCGACGCCGCCCTGATCGCCGCCGGCATCGGCGGGGTGGGCCTCGCGATTTCGGGGCTGCCGCTGCTCATGACCGTGGTGCGCATCGGAGGCGCGGTCTTCCTGGTGATCTACGGCCTGCTGGCGGCGAGGCGGGCTCTACGATCGGCGACCCTGGCGCCCGACGCGGGCCGCGCATCCGTGGGTCTGGCGGCGACGGTGGCGACCTGCCTCGCGCTGACCTGGCTGAACCCCCATGTCTATCTCGACACGATCGTTCTGCTCGGGTCGGTCGCGAACTCCCACGGTGACTCGCGGTGGCTGTTCGGGGCGGGCGCCGCCGTCGCGAGCGTGATCTGGTTCACCGCGCTCGGCTACGGCGCACGGTTGCTGCGACCCGTGTTCGCGCGCCCCGTGGCCTGGCGGGTGCTCGACGGCCTCATCGCCGTGATCATGATCGCGATCGCGATCTCGCTGCTCGTCGGCCTGTGAACAACTGGACGACTGAACGGCCGAACGGCTGCTCGACTACTCATCCGATCCGAACGACTGCTCGCGCCCGACCGCCCGCGAGCCCGCGCTCACTGCCGCACGCGCCGCCCGTGCTCGGCGATCGACCCGTTCGTCTGCCGGTAGAGCTCGTTGAAGAGCCGGCGCTCCACGGTGTCGTGCGGCGAGCGGTTGGCGTCGATACCGACGAGCCACGTGAGCCCCGTCTCGCCGTAGGCATCCTCCGACACGAGGGCGATGGCGAACAGGCGCTCGTTGCCGGCGTTCTTCTCGGCCCACGCGAGGGTCTCGGTGAGTGTGGCATCCGACACGTCATGCGCTTCGGTCGCGAACGGGCCCTCTCCTCGATAGAGGAAGACGCGAAAGGTCGAATCCACGCGTTCCCACGCGCTCCCGCTCTCTTGCTCGTTGCAGCGCTGCACCTTCACGGGATCAGAGTACGGGCGCGATCACCCCGGAGTCGACACCCGGCGGCGAATTCATCGCCGACCGGCTCGCTCGAGGTCGCGGCGAGGCGGTGGGTCAGGCGTCGAGAAGGGTGGCCACCGCGGCCGACACCCGCCGGGCGACATCCCGCTCGTCGGCCCGCACGAGCGACCCCTCGCGCACCACCGCGCGACCGTTCACCAGCAGAAGCGCCAGCGGCGGCTGAGCGCCGAGCGTCAGCGCGGCGACGGGATCGACGATGCCGGCGTGCTCGACCCCGTCGACCTTCCACAGGGCCAGATCGGCCAGCTTGCCGACCTCGATCGAGCCCAGCTCGTTGCTTCGCCCGAGCACGCGCGCGCCGCCCATGGTGGCGAGATAGAGGCCGTCTCGTCCGCTCATGGCCGAAGCACCAACGCGCAGCCGATTCACGAGCACCGACATCCGGATCTCGGTTCCGAGTTGGCCCGATTCGTTCGACGCCGAGCCGTCGACGCCGAGCCCGACCGCAACGCCGGCCGCCAGGAGCTGCGGCACGGGCGCGATCCCCGCGGCGAGCCGGGCGTTCGACGAGGGGCAGTGCGCCACCCCGGTGCCGGTGGCCGCGAACCGGCCGATGGCGTGCTCGTCGAGGTGCACGCAGTGCGCCATCCACACGTCGTCTCCGAGCCAGCCGAGGTCGTCGAGGTAGTCGGTCGGCGTGCGGCCGAACCGCTCGAGGCAGTAGGCGTCTTCTTCCACCGTCTCCGAGCCGTGGGTGTGCAGGCGCACGCCGAGCGAACGGGCCAGCACGGCGGATTCGCGCAGCAGGCCGGCCGTCACCGAGAACGGCGAGCACGGGGCGATCGCGATCTGCACCATCGCCTCGCGAGACGGGTCGTGCCAGCGCGCCACGGCATCCGCACTGGCCTGCAACGCGTCGGCCGTGGTCTCGACGGCGAAGTCGGGCGGGAGGCCGCCCTGCGACCGGCCGAGATCCATCGAGCCGCGGGTGCCGTGCAGTCGCACCCCGAGGGTGCCGGCCGCCTCGACGATGCTGCCCAGGATGTCGCCCGCACCCTGCGGGAAGACGTAGTGGTGGTCGCCCATGGTCGAGCACCCCGACAGGGCCCCGACGGCCATGCCGCCGAGCGCCCCGGCGCCGACCGTGTCGGCGGTGATGCGCGACCAGGTGGGGTAGAGCGCCGTGAGCCAGTCGAACAGAATGGCGTCTTGCGCGATGCCGCGGGTGAGCCACTGGTAGAGGTGGTGGTGGGTGTTGATGAGTCCGGGGGTGAGGAGGTGGCCGGTGGCGTCGATCCGCTCGACCGAGAGGGGCGCCGCCTGCGGCTGGGTTTCGTGCGCCGACGTCGGCTGTGTCGCCTGAGAGCCGAGCAGAATCGCGGATGCCGCCGCCGCGACATCCGGGGCCGTTCGACCCTCGACCGCCCACGACGGCGGGGCACCGGGCCCGACCGCGACGATCTCGGCCCCGTCGATGACCACATGGCCGGAGGCATATTCCGTTCCGGCTATATCGACCGTGGCGACATACGCATTCTCGATGATCGTGCGTGCGGACACCGTCACCTCCGGTCGTCTGGGCGGTTGGCGAGGCCGGGGGCCGGCGTCAGCGCGGCCTGTCGTGCCGCGCGGGATCCTGCGGCCTCCGCCGCCGCCCGATGGATCGGGCCCGAGGTGGAGCGCAACGACCGACCGCTCGAGGCGTTCCGGGCCGCGAGGATCTCGGCCAGGATCGACACCGCCGTCTCTTCAGGCGACGCCGCCCCGAGGTCGAGGCCGATCGGCGAGTGCAGCGACGCGAGTGCTGCTTCGTCGAGACCGCGTTCGAGGAGCTTGGCCACCCGTCGGTCGTGGGTGGCGCGCGACCCCATCGCGCCGACGTAGGCTACCGGGAGCGAGAGCGCCGCCTCGATGAGGGGAACGTCGAACTTGTCGTCGTGCGTGAGGATGCACAGGGCGGTGCGCTCGTCGACAACCGTCTGCCGCAGGTAGTCGGTGGGCCACTGGTTGACGACCTCGGCGCCCGGAAAGCGGGTCGCGGTGGCGAAAACGGGTCGCGCGTCGCACACGGTGACGCGATAGCCGAGCAGGGCGGCGGCGCGTGAGAGGGCGACCGAGAAGTCGACGGCGCCGAAGATGATCATGCGCGGCGGCGGCGAGCTGACGAGCAGCACGACCTCGACCGTCGTTCCCTCGCAGTCGATGCGGCGTCGCACGGAGCGTCCGGCGTGGATGCCGGCCGTGAGCTCGGTCGCGACCCGCGAGCGGATGTCGGCAGCGAGCGCGCCCGCCGCGGCAGCCTCGTCGACGTCGCGACCGCGGTCGCCGTGCTCGCCGTCGTGGTTGGCCTCGATGTCGATGTCTTCGCGGTCAGGGTTCCCGGATGGGCCGATGTCCTCGCGGTCGGAGGCGCCATCGCTGTCGAGCTCCTCGCCGTCATTGCTCTCGCCGTCATGACTGACGCCGGCCGCCTCGCCCGCGCCTCCCGAATCCGCGGCCTCGGCCCGCTCGTGCGCCGCCACCAGCACCATCTCGTCGCCGACGTCGGCCGGCACGAGGAGCGCGATCCCGGTCGCCTGCCCGGTGGCGGCCCGCTCCAGCTCACCCCGAACGGCCGCGGGCAGCTCGTTGCGCGCATCCGGCGGCCCGAGCTCGCGCACGAACACCGTCAACCGGCCGCCGCACGAGAGCCCGACGGCGAAGGCGTCGTCGTCGGTGAACCCGAACTCGCAGATCTCGGCGTCGCCGGTGTCGAGCACCCGCGTGCACGCGTCGTAGACGGCCCCTTCGACGCATCCGCCCGAGATGCTGCCGATCACCTGGCCGGCGTCGTCGACCGCCATCGAGGTGCCGAGCGCCCGGGGCGCGCTGCCATCGACTTCGATCACCGTGGCCACCGCGAGCCGGTGCCCACCCGCGAGCGCGGCGAGCAGCGATTCCGCCAGTTCGAGCATGCCGTCACCGCGCTTTCCGCCGATCGGATCGCCCGGGTCGTGCGATCTCGCCTGTCATCAGCCTGACACATGAAAGTGTTAGAAATTCACCATGCTCCTCATCCACGACGCGGCCCACATCGTCTTCGACGCGCAGAACGACACGGTCCAGTCCCGCGGTGACGGGGGCGGTCGCGGCACGTATGCCGCATCGGGCGCCCCCGACCTCGTGCTCACCGACGTGGTGCTGGCGCCCGGTGCCGAGAGCGATGCCGCTATCGCTGCCCACCGCTCGCCAGACGCGCCCGGCGACCCCGTCATCCGTCTCGACGCCTCGGGATGCATCGTGACTCCTGGACTCGTCAACGCCCACCACCACCTGCTGCAGAGCGCCTTCCGCACCCTCCCGGGCACACGCGGGGTGCCGATGCACGTCTGGCTGCCCACCATGGCCGAAGCGTATGCCGCGGTCGGCATCGATCCCGAACTGGCACGAGCGGCCGCCCTCGTGGGCGTGGCCGAGGGCTTGCTCGACGGCGTGACGACGGTCGCCGACCACCACCTCACCTGGCCGGCCGGCAGCGACACCGTCGGCATCGCGCGTGCGACGGCCCAGGCCGCGCGCGAACTCGGGGGCCGGCTCGCGTTCGTGCGCGGGTCGGCGCGTGACGACCCCGAGCAGGCCGCCGCGTCGGCCGATGCGATCGCCGAGGCCCTGGTTCCGGATGCGCCGGGCGGGGTCACCGCCGACGGCATGCTGCAGCTCGCGGTCGGCCCGGCCGGCGTGCACAGCGACAGCGAGGAGACGTTCCGACTGCTCGGCGAGGTGGCCTCCCGGCGCGGGCTGCGCCGCCGCACGCAGGCGAACGAGCAGGTCGACGTGGCCATCGCCCTCGAGCGCCACGGCCGCCGCCCGATCGAACTGCTCGACGAGTGGGGCTGGCTCGCCGACGACGTCACCCTTGCGCATCTCTGCGCCGTGACGGCCGACGAGATCGCGCTGCTCGCCGCCCGCGGCGTCACCGCCACCCACGCACCGGGATGCGACCTGCCGATGGGCTGGGGCATCGCTCCGGTCGCCGCGCTGCTCGCTGCCGGCATCCCGGTGGGGCTCGGCACGAGCGGCGGAGGCAGCAACGACGCCGGCCACCTCCTCGCCGACGCCCGCCTCGCCATGCAGGTCGCCCCGCTCGCGGGCCCGCCGATCGACGCCCGCACGGTGCTCTCGATGGCGTCGGAAGGCTCGGCGCGGGGCCTCGGCCGCTCCGAACTCGGCCACCTGCGCCCCGGTGCCGCCGCCGACCTCTGCATCTGGGACGTCACCGGCGTCGCCGACGCGGGCGTCGCCGACCCCGTCGCCGGCCTGCTCTGGGCCTCTCCCGGCCGACGCCCCAAGCACGTCGTCGTCGCCGGTCGTGTCGTCGTGCGCGACTACCAGCTCGTGTCGCACGACGAGCGGGAGCTGGCAGCAGCCCTGAACGGGCTGCTGCGCTAGCTGTGCTCGGTGCTGTGCTTGCTGCCGGTGCGGCCGTGCTTCGCGCGGCTGCACCGGGGCGCGCCGCCGCCTCTGCGGCGCGCCGCGACACCTGAGCGCGCGGTCGTTGCGCGGCCACGCGCTCAGTCTGGGTCGTTGAGTACGGCCCGTCGCGTGCACTCCCGTGCCGCACCCGTCTCGAAGCACCGTTCGCCCTCCCGAAGCGTCAACATTCGTTGCAAAACCCAGCCCGATGCAACGGAACATGACTTCTCGGTAAGGGGTGTTGGCAGCCCCACCCCAACCCGTCGGCACCCCGAGACACTCCCGAGTCCGCGGTCGCTGACGCGGCCACGCGCTCGACTCGGGTCGTCGCGGACGGACCCCACGCACATCCCCGTGCCCCCGCCCCACCCACGAACGTCCGACACCTTCGCGACAAGTCACAATCCGTTGAAAAACCCACCCGGATGCCGCGAAAAGTGTCTCCGCGCGCGGTGCGGGCGCCGTGAACCCAACCCGCCGGCACCGCGCGACACCCGGCCCCGCGAGACCTCAACATTCGCCGCAAAACACCGCCGAGTGCAACGGAAAGTGACTTCTCGGCGCGGAATGGGGCACGCGGAGCCAAGGCCGCCGACACCACGCGACACCCGGCCCCGCGAGACGTCAACATTCGCCGCAAAATCTAGCCGGATGCAACGAAAAGTGACTCCTCGGCACGAGGTGGGCATGCGGAGCCAAAGCCACCGGCACTACGCGACACCCGGGCCGCGAGACGTCAACACTCGGTGCAAAACGGGGCCGGATGCAACGAAAAGTGACTTCTCGGCGAGTGGGTGGGGCAGAGGGGGGACGAGCAACGCGGAGGGCAGGACACTTAGCACGGCGCTCGGCGCGGCGCGGCGGCGCGGCGCGGCGCGGCACGCGGCACGGCGCCGAGCGGCGCGCACGGCAGGCACGACGCGCGCACTGCGGTTGCCGCATTGACGGCACGGCGGCGCAACGCGACGGGCCCTACTCGACGACCCAGGGTGACGGCGTGGCCGCGCCAGCGACCGCGCCGTCACATGTCGCCCGGCGCCGCAGAGGCGGCGGCGCCGGCTGCGGAGCCGCCGCGCCGCAGCGGCCCCGCAGCAACAAGCACAGCTACAGCCCCAGCACCCTCACAGCTCCAGCACCAGCCGCGGGCAGGCGGCGCGTGAGACGCAGATCATCATGACCTCGTTGGATTCCTGCTCGTCGGGGGTGAGCACCGAGTCGCGGTGCTCGACCTCGCCCGAGACGACGGGGGTCTCGCAGGTGCCGCAGGTGCCCTCGCGGCACGACGACAGCACGAGCACCCCGGCTTCCTCGACCACGTCGAGGATCGACCGGTCCGGCGGCACTTCGAGCGTGAGCCCCGACAGCTCGAGCTCGACCTCGAACGCCTCCTGGCGCACCGGTTCGGCGACCTCGCGCGCCTCGAAACGCTCCAGGTGCAACGTGCCCCGCGGCCAGCCGGCTTCCTGCGCCTGAGCCTCGAGGGCCGCGAGCATGCGCGCGGGCCCACAGGCGTAGACGGCGACGGGCGATCCGGATGCCTCCACGTCTTCGACCCCGGACACCACCGCGTCGAGCGACGCGACGTCGAACCGCCGGCCCTCGTCGGAGGTGTACACCGACACGCGCGAGCCGTACTGCTCGACGAGGTCGTCGACGAACGGCATCCGTTCGAGCGAGCGCCCGGCGTAGGCCAGCGTCCATGGGGCTCCGGCGGCCTCGACGGCACGGATCATCGGCAGAATCGGCGTGATGCCGATCCCCCCGGCGACGAACGCATACGTCGCCGACGCACCGCCAGCCGAGCCGCCCGAAGCCGACCCCCCACCAGCCGACGAACCACCCGTCGACCCCCCACCCGCCAAACCGCCCCCGCCCACCCCAGGTGGCAACCCCAGCTCGAAGTGGTTCAGCGGCCCCCGCACCCGCAGCTCGGTGTCGACGCCGACGTGTGCGTGCAGGTGCTCCGATCCGCCCCGGCCGTCGGGCTCGCGCAGCACGGCGATCTGGTAGCGCGACCGGTCGGCCGGGTCTCCGCAGAGCGAGTACTGCCGCTCGACGCCGGGCTGCACCACCACGTCGAGGTGCGCTCCGGGCGTCCACGCCGGCAGGTCGCTGCCGTCGACCGCGCGCAGCTCGAGCAGCACCACCCCCTCGGCCACCTGGCGGGCCAGGGTGACGACGGCGTCGATCTCGGTCAGGGGTGAAGCCGTCATGACCCGAACCTCCGCTCCTTCACGATGAACAGGTGGTAATCGCCCTCGGCGAGCGAGCACCAGCGGTGCAGGGTGCCACCGGCGTAGTGGATCGAGTCGCCCGGCATCAGCTCGAACTCGCCGTCGTCGGCCAGATCGACCAGCACCCGGCCGCTCACCACGTGCAAGAACTCGTCTTCGTCGTGCCGGTAGAACTCCCCCGGCGACCGGTTCGAACCCCGGAACTCCATCGGGATGAACGACACCTCGCCGTGCACCAGGATGCGCGCCTCGCCGCCGCCGAACGGCCCCTGCGGGCCTTCCATCGACCGCACCAGCGACACGCGCGAGTCGCCCTCACCCGGCACCAGGTCGTCGGTCGCCGCGGCGATCAGCTCGATCTGACTCGAGCCGAGCGCCCGCGCGATGCGTTCGAGCGACACCATGCTGGGCCGCGCCTGACCCCGTTCCAGCTGGCTGAGGAACGGATGCGACAACTGCGCGAGCCGCGCCAGCTCGACCAGCGTGAGACCCCGCGCCTGACGGAACGAGCGGATGCGCGCACCGAGGCGTTCGGTCTGCTCGTCGAGGGCGACGCTTCCGGATGTGATGGCGCACCCCCTTCCGCTTCGAGCGCTCCGAGCACGCGCGTTCGCCGCGCGTCGACGACCCGATCGGCACGGGTCTCCACAGACAGTAACCACGAACATCCCGACGCGCGAAATCGGATGTCGCCGCAATTTACATTCGGAAATCTTTGCGTTACGCGCCGGAAACGCGCCGTCCGTAGCGTGAGCCATGTTGAACCCATCAACATCCAGCACCGATCACCCCAGCGTCGAGATGATCATCAACCCGGGCCGAACAGCCCACCACCGAGCGGGGAGTTCGATTCGATGCACGTGCTCCCCCTTCAGCTCACGAGACTGACGGATGCGACGCTGCCCGACGGCTCGCGAGTCGACGTCGAGATCACGGGCGACACCGTCACCCGTGTGACGCCGGCCGGCTCGGACGGCCCCGCGAACGGCGCAACCCGAGAGCCGACCGCAACCGACCCCGCCACCACCCTCAACCTCGACGGCTTCCTGCTGCTCACGGCCCCCGCCGAGCCGCACGCCCACCTCGACAAGGCGCTGTCGTGGGATGTCATCAACCCCCCGATGGGCGACCTCGTGCTCGCCATCGAGTCGTGGAAGGCCTACGCCGCCACCATGACCGTCGAGAGCATCGCCGACCGGGCCCGCGAACAGGCGCTCGCCATGCTCGCCAACGGCACCACCGCCATCCGGTGCCACGTCGACGTGCTGCACGGCGACGAGCCGATGCGCGGCGTGCGGGCTCTCGTGCAGGTGCGCGACGAGCTGCGCGGCCTGCTCGACCTCGAACTCGTCGCTCTCGCCGGCCCGCACGTGCCCTCCGAGGCCGTGCTCGAAGCCCTCGACCTCGGCGTCGACCTCGTCGGCGGAGCACCGCACCTCGCCGACGACCCGGATGCCGACCTACGCCGCCTTCTCTCCCTCGCCACCGATCGTGGTGTCGGCGTCGACATGCACACCGACGAGAGCCTCGACGGCGCCGTCACGATGCACACCCTCGCCGCCGTGGTGCGCGACTGGCCGTCGAGCCGGCCCGCCACCGCCGGTCACTGCGTGCGCCTCGGCACCATGCAGACCGCCGAACTCGACGGGCTGATCGGCGAGATCGTCGCCAGCGACATCGGCGTCGTCACCCTGCCCATCACCAACCTCTACCTACAGGGCTGGGAGCACACGGTCAGCACTCCCCGCGGCCTCACGGCCGTGCGCGCCCTGCTCGACGCCGGCGTGCGACTCGGCGCCGGCGCCGACAACGTGCGCGACCCGTTCAACCCGGTCGGCCGCAGCGACGCCCTCGAAACGGCCTCACTGCTCGTCACCGCCGCGCACCTCACCCTCGACGAGGCCTACACCGCGGTGAGCTCCGGCGCCCGCTCGGTGATGAGCCTTCCGGATGCCGGTGTGCAGGTCGGCGCGAAGGCCGAGCTGCTCGCCGTGCGCGGTTCGAGCCTCTCCGAGGTCATCGCGAACGCCTCCGCCGACCGCTACGTCGTGCACGAGGGCCGGCTCGTCGCCCACAGCGAGGTCACCCGCCACATCGCCGTGCTCTCCGCCCCCACCCGCCCCGAACCATCCGTCAGCGCTCCAATTCTCGAAACGAGGTGAGAAGCTCCATGTCCATCGCCACCCCTGTTGCTCCCACGACGAAGACCGATCAACTGCTCCACTTCGACGACGTCGCCATGACCTTTCCGAACGGCACCACGGCGCTCTCGGGCGTGTCGCTGACGGTGAACCGCGGCGAGTTCGTCACCGTCGTCGGCCCGTCGGGCTGCGGAAAGTCCACCCTGCTCCGCATCGCGTCGGGCCTCACTCCCGCCACCGAAGGCGTGACCCAGGTCGACACCACCCGCATCGGCTACGTCTTCCAAGACGCCACGCTGCTGCCCTGGCGCGACGTGCAGTCGAACGTCGAGCTGCTCGCCGAGCTCAACGGCATTCCCAAGAAGCAGCGCGCGGCCACCGCCAAAGACGCGATCGACCTGGTGGGGCTCAGCGGTTTCGAGAAGCACCTGCCGAAGACGCTCTCGGGCGGCATGAAGATGCGCACGAGCCTCGCCCGCTCGCTCACCCTCGACCCCGAGCTGTTCCTCTTCGACGAGCCGTTCGGCGCTCTCGACGAGATCACGCGCGAGCGCCTCAACGACGAGTTGATCAAGCTCTTCACCGAGCAGCAGTTCGCGGGCCTGTTCATCACCCACTCGGTCTCCGAGGCCGTCTACCTCTCCACCCGCGTCATCGTCATGTCGGGCCGGCCCGGAAAGATCGTCGACGAGTTCCCGGTCGAGTTCCCGTTCCCCCGAGACCCCGAGATCCGGTTCACCGCCGAGTTCGCCGAACTCTGCGGCAAGGTCTCCCACGCACTCCGAGAGGGCCACAGCTGATGACCACCACTCCCCCGGCCCCGCCCAAGACCCGCACCATCATGCGGCCGGCGACGGTGCGCAAGTCCACGAATCCCGCCGCCACCTGGGGGCCCCCGGTCGCGGTCTTCGTCGGCTTCCTGCTCGTCTGGTATGCCGTGAGCTACCTCATCCTCGACGAGAAGCGCCGGTTCCTCGTTCCGCCGCCGCACGAGGTGCTCGCGGCGTTCTTCGACCCGAAGGTGTTCGGCGAGATCATGCTGGCCCTCAGCCGCACCACGTTCGTCGCGCTGATCGGTCTCGCCATCGCGATCGTGATCGGCGTCGGCTGGGCGGTGGCGATGAGCCAGGCGAAGTGGGTCGAGCGCTCGCTCTACCCCTATGCCGTGGTGCTGCAGTGCATCCCGATCCTCGCGCTCGTGCCGCTGATCGGCTTCTGGTTCGGCTTCGACTACCCGGCGCGCATCATCGTCTGCGTCATGATCGCCCTGTTCCCGATGGTGTCGAACACCCTCTTCGGCCTGCAGTCGGTCGACCGCGGCCAACGCGAGCTGTTCCAGCTGCAGCGCGCCGGCCGCTGGACGGTGCTCACGAAGCTCGAGTTCCCCGCGGCCCTGCCCGCGATCTTCGCCGGCATGCGCATCTCGGCCGGACTCGCCGTCGTCGGCGCCATCGTCGGCGACTTCTTCTTCCGCCGCGGCGACCCGGGCCTCGGCTCGCTGCTCAGCACCTACACCTCGCGCCTGCAGTCGGCCGAGCTGTTCGCGGCCATCATCGTCGCGGCCCTGCTCGGCGTCGTGATCTTCGCCATCTTCGGCTGGATCGGCAAACGCGTCGTCGGCCGCTGGTACGACTTCTCGGCGAACTGACCTGAGCGACGGATGCCGCGCACCACCGGCATCCGTTTCTCCTCATCTGTCCCACCCGCACCACAATCACACCGCACCACCCCTAGAAGGAGATGACATGCGCAGCACCCGAACCCGGCTCATCCTCGTAGCCGGCGTAGTCGCCACCACCGCACTCACGCTCTCCGCGTGCAGCAGCTCGGCGTCGAGCGACGACTCGACCCCGTCGAGCGACCTGACGATCGGCGCGACCGACCTGTCCGGCGTCTGCCCGGCGAACATCGTTCTGCAGACCGACTGGAACCCCGAGGCCGAGCACGGCCACCTCTACGAACTGCTCGGCCCCGACCCGGTGATCGATGCGGCCAACAAGAAGGTCTCCGGCCCGCTGTTCTCGGCCGGCGAGTACACCGGTGTCGACGTCGAGATCCGCTCCGGCGGCCCGGCCATCGGTTTCCAGACCGTCACCTCGACCATGTACCAAGACCCCGACATCATGCTCGGCTACGTCTCGACCGACGAGCAGATCCAGAACTCGGCCGACTTCCCCACCACCGCCGTCTTCGCGCCGCTGGACAAGAGCCCGCTGATGATCATGTGGGACCCGGAGACCTACCCCGACGCCGAGACCATCGAAGACGTCACCAAGAAGGGCGCCATCGTGCGCTACTTCGCCGACTCGGCCTACATGGAGTACCTCAAGTCGGCAGGGATCGTTCCCGAGGCGCAAGCCGACGGGTCCTACGACGGCACCCCGGCGAACTTCGTGGCCGACCAGGGCAAGGCCGCCCAGCAGGGCTTCGCCACCGCCGAGCCCTACATCTACGAGAACGAGGTCTCGGAGTGGATGAAGCCGGTCAAGTTCCAGCTCATCAACGACACCGGTTACGACTACTACCAGTCGGTCATGGCCATCCGCACGGGTGACCTCGAGACGAA
Source organism: Herbiconiux daphne (assembly GCF_024979295.1). Classification (GTDB taxonomy): domain Bacteria; phylum Actinomycetota; class Actinomycetes; order Actinomycetales; family Microbacteriaceae; genus Herbiconiux; species Herbiconiux daphnes. The sequence continues at coordinate 548,950 of NZ_JANLCJ010000003.1, forward strand.
CGCCGACTGCCTCAAGGCCCTGGTGCCCGTGCTGCAGCAGGCCGAGGTCGACTACTTCGCCGACCCTGCCACCGCCAACAGCCTGATTCTCGACCTCGTCGACCAGTTCGACACCGGCTGGGTCTACTCGCAGGGTGTCGCCGACTACTCGTTCAAGACCATGACCGACCTCGGCATCGTCTCGAACGGCGACAACGACACCATCGGTGACTTCGACGACGCCCGACTGGCCGACTTCTTCACCCAGGCCACGCCGATCTTCGAGAAGCTCGGCACCCCGCCGGCCGAAGGCCTCGAGGCGACCGACCTCTACACGAACGACTACATCGACACGTCGATCGGTCTGAAGTAGTCCGGTAGCCGCACCGCACCACTGCTCCACTGCTCCACCCACCACCGCTCCACGCACCACCGCTCCACCACCCGCTCCACCCGAGAGATAGGCACCGCACCATGTCGCTCCCCACCGTGGCCGACAGCCGCACGACGAGTCAGAGGCTCGCCGGAAAGCGGATAGTGATCACGGGGGGCGCGCGCGGCATCGGTGCCGAGATCGCCCGGCGATGCGCGGTCGAGGGCGCTGAGATCAGCGTTCTCGACCGCCTCGCCGAGCAGGGCTCCGCGCTCGCCCGCGAGTTGCGCTGCCACTTCGTGCCCGTCGACCTCACCGATCAGGTGAGCACCACGGATGCGCTCGGCCAGGCCATCGAGACCCTCGACGGCATCGACGTGCTGGTCAACAACGCCGGCATCCTGCGGTTCTCGCCGCTGCTCGACATCACGGTCGACGACTGGAACAGCACCTTCGCCATCAACACCACCGCGATGCTCGTCACCACCCAGGTGGCGGCGCGCTCGATGATCGCCGCCGGCACCGGGGGCACCGTCATCAACCTCGCCAGCATGGCCGGCAAGACCGGCGGCGCGGGCCAGGGTCACTACGCGGCCTCGAAGGCCGCCGTCATCGCCCTCACCCGGGTGACCGCCCTCGAACTCGGCGCATCCGGAATCACCGCCAACTGCATCTGCCCGGGCTACGTGCTCACCGAGATGGGCGCCGCCACCCGCACCGAGGCCGACGTGGCCGAGTGGTCGAGCTACTCGCCGCTCGGCAGGCTCGCCGACCCGGCGGATGTCGCCGGCGTGGCCGCCTTCCTGGCCTCGGCCGACGCGGCCTACATGACCGGGCAGGCCATCAACGTCACCGGCGGAATGATCATGCACTGACCGTGCCGGCATCCGCTCGTCTTCTTTCTCACCCACGCCCTCCCGCTCGCGCACCAAAGGATCCACAATGACAGCGTCACCCGAACAGATCGCCGCCCTCGCCGAAGAACTCGTCGGCCTGCTGGGCGAACGCGGCGTCACCACCGAACTCCGTGGCCGCGAGAAGGCCTCGGTCGACGGGGCGAAGATGTCGCCCATCCTCGCCGAGCAGCTGCCGCTCGGTCTCGCCGACATCGTCGCGTTTCCCACCAGCGCCGAGCAGATCGCCGAGGTGGTGGCCGCTGCGGTGCGGCACGGCGTCTCGGTGACCCCGCGTGGCAAGGGCACCGGCAACTACGGTCAGGCCATCCCGCTCGAGGGCGGGCTCGTGCTCGACATGTCGAAGGCCCGGGCCGTGGTCGAGGTGGGCGACGGCTACCTCGTGGCCGAGGCGGGAACGCCGATGGTCACCATCGAGCAGGCCGCGCGCGAGGCGGGCCAGCAGATTCTGATGTACCCCTCCACGGCGCAGTCGTCGATCGGCGGGTTCCTCTCGGGCGGGTCGGGCGGAACCGGGTCGATCAAGCACGGCTCGAACATGAGCGGCGACTACGTGCTCGCGCTCGACGTTGTCTATGCGTCGCCCGTCGCCGAGCTCGTGCACGTCGAGGGCGAGGCCGCGCAGCCCTACGTGCACACCTACGGCACCGCGGGCATCATCGCCCGCGCCACCATCGCGCTCGAGCCCCTTCAGGAGTGGGTCGGGTTCTATGCGAGCTTCCCGACCTTCGACGACGCCACCTCCGTCATCCGTGAGATCGGCTGGCTCTCGCCCACGCCGCGGCTGGTGTCGGCCGACCTGCCGAGAATCGCGAACGCCCTGCCGGCCGACGCCGCCATTCCGAAAGACCGGGCGTCGTTGCGCGCGATCCTCGACCCGTCGACGGTCGAGGCGGCGACGGCCCTGGTGGAGGGCGCCGGCGGTCGGGTCGAAGAGGTGCGCGAAGGCCCGCAGGCCACGGTGAAGATCTCGATGCTGTCGTACAACCACCCGATCGAGTGGCTGCAGAAGTCGGTGCCCGACGAGACCTGGTTCCATGTCGAGGTGTCGGGGGCGGCGCTGGTGGAGCGGCTCGACGAGGTGCACGAGGTCTACCCGGGCGGGCTGCTGCACATCGAGGCGCAGCGCGACCACCCGATCGGCATGCTGGCTGCGCCGTACGTCAGCGCCGAGGAGGTCTACGCGGGCTACGACCGGCTGGCCGCGATCGGGGTGGGGTATCACAGCCCGCATCAGTGGTTCGTCGACCACGAGGTGGCGCGCACGAAGGCACTGGCCGCCACCACCGACCCCGACGGGCTGCTCAACCCGGGCAAGATCCCCACCGGCGAGACCGTGCCGACCGGCACCAAGTGGGTCGGGCCGAAGAGCGCATGACCGGCTTCTCCGCTGCTTCCGCCGGCTCCACGCGCTCCGCGGTCTCTGCCCGCTCGTCGCGCAAGCTCGTCGAGCTCTCGGGCACCGCGGCGACCGCGGCGCTCTCGGCCGACTCGGTCATCGTGCTGCCGACCGGTGCGATCGAGCACCACGGTCCGCATCTGCCGCTCATGACCGACTACCTCATCGCCGACAGCGTGGCGAACGCGTCGGTCGTGCGGGCGGCATCCGAGGGTCAGGATGTCTGGATCCTGCCGACCCTCGCCTACACGAAGTCCGACGAGCACCACTGGGCGCCCGGCACGATGTGGATCAGCTGGGACACCCTCATGCAGACCGTCGTCGAGCTCGGCAACTCCATCGCCGCGACGCCGGCCCGCAAACTCGTGTTCTTCAACGGCCACGGGGGCAACCTGGCGCTGCTGCAGGTGGCGTGCCGTGAGCTGCGGCGGAGGTTCGGGCTGCAGACGTTCCTGATGGGCGCCACGGTGCCGGCGGGGGCGCACGACGGTCCGGAGGAGTTCGGCCTCGGCATCCACGCCGGGCATTCCGAGACCTCGCTCGTGCTGCACCTGCGACCCGACCTGGTCGATCTCTCGGTCGCCGAGCGCAGTGTGCCGGAGCATCTGGCCGGCTACGAGCACATCGGCTTCAAGAAGCGTGTGACCTTCGGATGGCTCTCGAACGACTTCTCGACCAACGGCACGCTCGGCGACCCGACCGGTGCGACGGCGGCCTACGGGGCCGAGCTGTTCGACGCTGCGGTGGAGGATTCGGTGGCGGCGTTCGCCGAGATCGCGCTCTTCGACGCGGCGGGTCCGCGCGGCGGCGCGGGTGCGGAGAGTGCCGGCGCGGTCGCGGCCGGTGCGGTCGACCTCGAGTCGGTCGAGGTCGTGGAGCTCGGAGTCGGCGAGGCGTGAGCGAAACCCCCGAGCCGCCCACCGGGGCCGCCCCCACCCCTTCCACCGCCGACGCCGGCTCGATCGACCCCGCGGGCGTCGACGATCCGGCCGAGCTGCTGGCGGCGTGGCTGCCGTCGAACGACGACCCGATTCGGCCGCTGATGACCCTGTCGACCGTGTCGGCGAGCGGCTACCCCGACGCCCGCACCGTGCTGCTCTCGGAGTTCGACGCCGACGGCTTCTACTTCCACACCGATTCGCGCTCGCGCAAGGTCGCCGATGTCACAGGCGATCCGCGGGTGGCTCTGACGCTGATCTGGCCGGGCCGGCAACTCGTGGTGCAGGGCGATGCCCGGCGCGCGTCGCCCGATGAGCGCGACTGGGCTTACGAGCACCGTTCCCCTTACCTGCGGCAACTGGCTTGGCTGAACACCGTCGAGTTCGCGCAGCGACCCCTCGCCGAGCGGCTCGCGGCCTGGGCGGAGTTCGGGTCGCAGCATCCGGATGCCGCCCTCACCCCACCCTCGACCTGGGACGGCTTCGTCGTGCGCCCCGTGCGCCTCACCTTCTGGCAGGGCAACCCCGACACGGCCTCCCGGCGCACGGAGTTCCGTCGCGCCGACGACGCCTGGACGCGCACCCTCCTTCCGGGCTGAGCGGTACTCCGTGGGCAGGGTCTGCGAGGCGGGGGCGTCGTCGGTCGGGCTGGGGCAGCGGGGCGGCGTCGGCGGTCACCTCTAGGCTTCTGGCATGGCTGAGCGCAGAAGTGCCGAGCATGCCCTCGCGATCGAGCGCCGTGTCGTCGGCGAAGACTGGTACGGGCGCGAGTTGGGTGCCGACGACCGGTTCGAACGTGTGCTCTTCGCCGATTGCGATTTCACCGAGGTGGTCGATCAGGGTGCAGCATTCGACGGCTGCGAGTTCCGCAACGTGCGGTTCAACGTGTCGCAACACTCCGATGCGGCGTTCACGAACTGCGTGTTCTCGGGCTGCACGTTCTTCGACGCATCGTTCACCCGCTGCAAGCTGGTGGGCAGCGTCTTCGGCGACTGCGAGTGGAACCTCACCCGCGTCGACGGCGGCAACTGGTCGTTCACCGAGCTGCGTGGCGCCGACCTGCGCGGGGCCGTCTTCACGGGCGCACGGCTCCGCGAGGCCGATCTCACCGGTGCTCGCTGCGCCGGCGCCACCCTGCGCGACCTCGACCTCTCCGGAGCCACGTTTACCCGCGCCGACTTCACCGGCTGCGACCTCCGTGGCAGCGACCTCACCGGCCTCGACCCTCTCGCGGTGCAGCTGGCCGGCGCGATCATCACCGTCGACCAGGCCATCACCCTCGCCGAGGGCCTCCACCTCGACGTGCGCGCCGAGTAGCGCGCGCCGGCAACGCCTGGACGCGCAGATTCCTCCCCGACCGGCGCTCCCCCGCCAGACCGACCGGCCCGCGCACTCCCGCAACAGTTCGCGCCCCTCGCGAGCGCCTACGCGCCCCTTCTATTCGCGTGCGCCGTTCACAAAGGGCGCACCCGAACAAAACAGGCGCGGAACGAGAGAGCGCCTGACGCCCCGTCAGCCGGCCGGCGCCCGGAATCACGCGTGCCTACCGCCGCGAGCGCCTACGCGCCCCTTCTGTTCGAGCGCACCGTTCACGAGGGGCGCACTGAAACAAACCGGGCGCGGATGACACTCCGAGGGCCCGTCACCCGACCGGCGCCCGGCATCACGCTGGCACACCCCGCGAGCGCCCACGCGCCCCACATCGCTCGGATCGGGTGACGCGCCCCGAGGCCGCCGCGAGTACGGTGGTCGCATGAGCACGAGTCGACCCACGAGGCCGCGTCGTCCCACCGACCCAAGTCGACCCACCAGCCCGACCACCAGCCCCATGCGGCGCATCGACGGCGGTGAGTTCGAGATGGGCGCCTCGGGATTCTACGCCGACGAACTCCCCGCGCACCGGCGCACGGTCGAGCCGTTCGAGCTCGACGAGCGCCTCGTGACCAACCGCGACTTCGCCGAGTTCGTCGCCGACACCGGCTACGTCACCGTCGCCGAGCTGCCCCTCGACCCCGCGGACTACCCCGGCGTCGACCCCGCCGACCTCGTCCCCGGAGCGATGGTCTTCCGCCCCACACCGGGTCCGGTCGACCTCTCCGACTGGCGGACGTGGTGGCAGTGGGTGCCGGGAGCGCACTGGCGTGAGCCGTTCGGGCCGGGGTCGTCCGTCGATGACCGCCTCGAGCATCCGGTGGTCGCAGTGGCCTTCGACGACGCCGCCGCCTTCGCCACCTGGGCCGGAAAGCGCCTGCCCACCGAAGCCGAATGGGAACGCGCCGCCCGCGGCCGCCACGACGGCCGCACCTACGCGTGGGGCGACGAACCCCGCCGCGACGGCCGCCTGATGGCCAACACCTGGCAGGGCCGCTTCCCCTACCTCAACACCGGCGCCGACGGTTGGGTCGGCACCTCGCCGGTCGGCAGCTTCCCGGCCGACGACTTCGGCCTGTTCGACATGATCGGCAACGTCTGGGAGTGGACCAGCGACTACTACACCTACGGCCACATCGTTCCGACCCAGGATGCCGCGCCGGCGCGCGAGGGCCGCGTCGACCTGTTGGGCCCCGCCGGTGGGTCTCCCGCGCCGACCGCCTCCGGCAGCACCGACGACCTCGCGGCGGCGAGCGCGGAACCCGGCTCGACCATCCCGCGCCGCGTGCTCAAGGGCGGCTCTCACCTCTGCGCCCCCGAATACTGCTTGCGCTACCGCCCCGCGGCGCGCTCCCCGCAATCCGACGACACCGCCACGACCCACATCGGCTTCCGCTGCGCCCGCTCTCTCTGAGCCCCCCCGCCCCGCCCGCGCCCCGCGAGAAGTCACTATCCGGTGCAAACACCCCCGCAACACACCCAATAATGACTTCTCGCCACCAGCCCACTCCCCCGAGAAGTCAGCTTTCGTTGCAATCACCCCTGAAATAGACCGAGTTTTGACTTCTCGCGGAAGTGGGAAGAGTTTTCGGATTCGCACAGGGCGCCGGGACGAGGGCGCAGGTGCGCGGTGGGCGCGCCCGAGCGGTGGCTCAGCGCTGGGCGGCTAGGGCGGACTCGACGGTCGGGTGGATGCGGCCGGCCGCCTCGAGCCCCTGCCACCACGAGGTCTTGCGCGCCAGCGTGAGCGCGCCCTCGGGCAGCGCCGCCATCTCGAGCCGCGCCCCCTTCTCGGCCAGCTGCCGATCGAGGTCGGTCAGCGCATCCACCACTGTCACCGACGTCACCTGCACCACGGATGCATCGAGCACCACGACCGACACACCACCACCACCGGCGCCACCACCACCGACGCCAGGCTCCCCCGCACCCGCGTCCGCGCCAGCCACACTCGCTCCACCCGCGTCAGTGGCGTCCGCGCCGTCGACTGCCACCCCGGTCTCGGCGGTCGCCGCAGGCCGCACCGCCGCGTCCGCGCCGTCGGCGCCCGCGTCCGCCGCGCCCGCGCCCGAGGCGGTGCCCGCGACGCCCACCGCGCCCCGCTCGTCC
>NZ_JANLCJ010000030.1 GCF_024979295.1 Herbiconiux daphne
AAACTCGTCAATTCTTCAATTTGTTTAATTTGTTCTTTTGTCATTATTACTCCTTTATGTTAAAAATAAATGTTGATGAATATCTTATAGTTTGTGATTTTGTTCTGATGATAATATCAAGTTTGTTATCTGAATATCTTCAATACAAACAATCTTTTATAATTAATTTTTTTTGTGTTTTTAATAATTTTGGTTTTTTAGATATTGGTGATGAAAAAGTGTTAAAAATTATTTCAATTTTCTTAATTTGTTCTTTTGTCATTACACCTACCCCATAATTTTTGGATTGTTTGTTTCATTGTCCCTCACATAATTTAATACTTGAAGATATTCAAGTTTTGTAAATACAGCTTTTGAAAAAGGTTTTAGATCAGTTTTATAAATAGTGTTATATGCTTTCGTTTCTAGAGTATTTAGAACTTTAAACTTAAAATCTTTAACCAAAACCAAATTAGAATTTAGTTTTTGTCATTTTTCATATTCTGATAAGAATTGTTTTTCACTTAGAAAGTACATTCCACTAGATTGATTTTCTTTTGCATATTTAATAAGATGATCACTAAACATGTCAAGATGTTCTTCTTGTACACGATTAGTTTCTTTAAGTGCTTTAATTAATTCTTTTTTCATGGTTTAACTCCCTCTCAAAATAGTCTCAATTTTGAAGGCGCTTTGAATTCAACAACAGCTTTATCATCAATTCATTCAAATTCAAGTTGTGGATTATTCATAAGCATAAAACATAAACACGCACTACAAACTTTTTCAGACTTAACAATTGCTCTAGGATGTTTTTTACATTCTTTACAAGACATTAGATCACACTGAGCACAATTTTACGAAGCGCATCCTGCTTATTAAGACCTGTTTTTTCTAGATAATTGTTAAATTTTTTAATTTCATCTTGGGTAAGACGCACCGCAAGAGTTGATTTAATTTCTTTTCTTGGTGCTTTTTCATACTTTTTATTCTTCTTCAAAATTGCCATCTTCATCCTCACTTTCAAAATCAGGTTCTTCAACACCTTCAGGTATTTCAGATTTAACCTCATCTTTTTTATTTGCTTTAGCAGCTTTCTTTTCAGCTTTAATCTTTTCTTTTTCAAGGTAAGCTTCAAATTTTAAATAGTTTTCAGATAACTTTTTAAAGTATTCCGAATCAACAATAACATAATTTGTATTGTTATTTTTATTGTGCTGATCTAGTGATTTACTTAAATCATCAATTGATAGTGCACCATGTGTTTTTGCTAATTCCTTAGCACTAACGACAATTTCAACATATCCTTCACCTTTACCTGTTTCAACAATTTTACTAACAACAAATTCTTTTGCTTTATCTTCATTAAAATGATTTTTAGGTACGTAGAATTTCATAGCGTGTAACTCACCATTTTCAAAATTATAAGTAACTTTTCCTTCAACTACAAATGATTTTGCTGAATATTCTTCAACTGATTCAATTGTAAATTCTTTAACTTCTTTTCAATCACTCAATACATTTTTAGTAATTCATTGAGGAATGAAAGTAATATCATGGTAGTATTTACCACTAAAATTTAATTTCATATTATTCTCCTTTGAGGTCTTGCCTCTAACTTATTATAGCAAAATAAAAGAAAGTTGTAGCAACTTTCTCAAAATATTTTTTATTTTAGTTTTAGTGTTTCAATGATGTGATTTTTGAAATCTCTTGGAATTAAGAATTGCACGAATTCTTTTTCTTGTTTTGGGTTTCATTTTTTAGGTTCTGAAATAAAGTGTCCTTTAGTTCCTTCAACAACTTGCAAGTCATTTGCAACCAAGTAAATTTCATCACCTTTTTTAAACGATGCATTTACAAAGCCTTTTAATTTTCCCTTAACATATTCTCTAAAAGTGATTTCAACATCATATGTTACACCTTCATGTTTAAATGAAGTTTTGTAGTCCATAGTGTTCTCCTCTGAGGCATTGCCTCTCTTTTATATTACACTAAATTGATTTAATTTCTTCAATAAATTTAATATTTCCATTTTCATTTTGTTTTTGAGCTGCAGCTAAAAGTTTAATTAATAATGAAAATACTTCGATATTATCAGTTGTTAAATTAAATGAATGTCACGCTTTAACTAAGTTTTCAAGTTGATGTGGTTCTACTAATAATGATCCTGGATATCTAACATTTGAAAGATAGTCAACAACTAACACTGGTTTATTGTTATTGCCCCTAGTTGTTGAAATAAAATTGTGAGGCATTCCATCTTTATCAATTACATAGTACATGGTTAGTGAAATTGTTTGTCTTTCAATATCTGAATAAAACTTAAGATTATATTTAGGATCTATAAAAGTAAAGTCATTTGAATCAATAATATTAAGAAGCTCTTCATTTGAAAATTGTGCACCATATTGACTTTTTCAAACATCATGTTCCATAAGTGAAAGACGATATCCAAGATTATCTTTCTTAGATGAAACTGATTTATAGATTCCCTTTGGAATGAAAATATTAATTGCACCTGTAATTCAATTGAAGAATACAAACTGATCTTTTGTAAGTTTTCCAATTGGAATTCCAAGTTTAGTTAACATCTCATCAGTGTTATCAACATAGTTTGCCTGAAGTATCACTTGTAAATTTGGTCTATGACGTTGAACTGTAGATACAAATGTTGTGAATTTCTCAAATTTATTAGATATTGTCACTGGTGAATTGAATTCTTCTCATGCAAGTAAATCTACATCTGGAAAGTCAATAGATTTGTATTTTCCAATTGTGTTGACATCTCTATAGTATCCAACTTTATTTTTCTTTCCCATGATTTCAACAATGTCAATAGCTTCGGATGATATTCCACCATCAAGTTCTCAACCATTATTTTCAAGTCACCCAATATCAATGTGGGATTTAACTTGAGCTTCAAGTTCGTTTCTTTGGTTACGCATCCATACAAATTTATGTTTTGTTGATATATTTCTTAAAGAATATGATTTACCAATATTACGATCACCTGTACACACAATTATTTTGAAATATTCTTTTAGTAAAGGAATCTCAAGAATATCTTCATAGTGAAAAAAATCACCTTTTCTTTTTCTAAATGCTTTAACAATGTCAAGTTTAATTTTGGCTTCGATTAATTGCCGTTCACTTTCAGACACCAAATTAAGAACACTTTGACGCTCTTGCTTTCATTGCTCATATGAATCCTTAACATCACGATCTTCAAGTGATTTTACAAATTCATCTATTTCTCCAAGGTATTTGTTTATTTCTTCCATATTTAAATTATATAAGAAAACTAAGCCCTAGGAGCTTAGCATAAAACCTCATTGGAGAATAAAGTAATATAAGTTGGTACCAAAATAATTATAAATGAAAAAAGTAGAATTAACTACTTTTCTTCAAGTTTAGTTCTGATATAGTGAATATCACCTTTGATATCTTTAATATCATTGTGAGTTTCTTTATCTAGATCATGTACCTTTTGCTCAAGCTTTGCAACTTTAATGTCAAGATCAGTTTTATAAGTCATGTGTTCTTGTTTAATTTTCTTTGCTCTATTGTGAGAGTGAAAACCTAATAAACCACTAAGACCACCACTTGCTGAGACAGCTGCAATAATTGCCGTTACTATTTCTACATCCATTATTCACCAACCTTAACTCAACCTTGAACATTGTTAAATTCAAATGTAGCACCGTGTTTTGTAAAAATTATTATTCTCATTACTTAACCTCAACTTTAACTTTTTTAGTTTCAAGGTCGTATGAAACAACCATTTCTACTTTACCATTGTGATTAATGTCTGCATATTTAGCAAGACCAAGAATTCATTTAAGAATTAGATGTTTTAGTTTAGTCATTGTGTATCCTTTCGTTTAATCATATTTTAAAGTCGTAATATTTGAGTTTGAGTTTTAGAAATAGGGACATTATTCCTCAATTTCAAACTTGGCAATGATATAGTTAGTTGCATCTTCACCTATAGCAATTGTAGGGATTGTGGTTAAAAT
>NZ_JANLCJ010000300.1 GCF_024979295.1 Herbiconiux daphne
TAACTTGGTTTATGGCAGGGTCATACAATTTGAGAGTTTTCACAAAGGTTGTATGTGGTTCTTTGTTTGTTGTCTTGTCCCAAGGTTTAAGTTTCCTTAGAGTGAACCCTACAAATTCCTTGTAGTAAATTTTCTCAGTCCCTCGGTTGTCGATTATTAGCAAAAGTCTTTTCATACCAAAATTATACACCATCGTTGACCCTCCTTAAAATTTTGTTGTAAGCAAGGGCGTCCTTTGAAATGAAACGGCTATACAACTCGGAAATCATATAGCACCCTGCGTCGTCGGTGTGGTCGTCAACTTTCTCTTTTGTTGGGTAACCTTTAACGAGTTCGGTTTCACTTCACATTAGACCTGGCATTTCCTCGTGATGTTTAACACACGCTTTACTTGCGAAATACTTGCCACTTGAAATTAGGTAGGACTTGATGTTGATTCTAATCGATGTGTCTCACTTGACGCAAGGATGTATTGAAATCAGTTTGACATATTGGAAGTCGGTTTGTGCTCTAATTCCCAATTCAGTCTCCAAAGTCTTTTTAAGCAGAAAGGTTGCGTGGTCGTAGAACACTTTAAGTTTACCGGTATGTGAGTTCCTTATTCCCACCTCGTTTGCCTTAACATAGTCAATTAGCGACGATACGATTTCCCTAATCAGTATGTCGTCATTCTTGTAACCTTGTTTGGCGTTTGAGTGGTAATACTCTTTGTCATAGGCGACGAATGAATAGTCTTTACCGATTCTACCCATAAGCATAGCAGTCGCAGAACCATTGGGTCCGGTTGATGTTC
>NZ_JANLCJ010000301.1 GCF_024979295.1 Herbiconiux daphne
CCGACTTAACCCATATCACACTAATAAGGTGTTAGAGAACGTGGGGAGCGTAGATTTAACCAGTAGTTACCCGACTGTAATGCTATCGGAAAAATACCCTATGAGTAAGGGGCGACCGATTGCTATTAAATCTATGAGTGATTTAAAAGCCCATATGAAAAAGTATTGTCTGTTAATGGATATTCGCATAGAGGGTATGCGGAATAAATTAGGGTATGAATCATATATTTCATCCAGCAAATGCACGAAACTGGAGGGAGGCGTAGAAAACAACGGGCGAGTATTCAGCGCCGATTTAGTTGAAATGACAATAGTAGATATTGACCTGCAAATAATCGAGGCGGTTTATGAATGGGATGCTATATATGTATCCAACGTGGTAGGGTTCGCTAAAAACTACCTCCCTAAACCGATTATAGAATCCATCCTCAATATGTATGAGGATAAAACCACGTTGAAAGGAGTAGAGGGGAAAGAGGTAGAATATTTATTATCGAAAGGTATGTTGAACAGCGTTTACGGAATGTGCGTTACTGACCCCGTAAAAGATGAACATACATACGAAAGCGAATGGGATGTTGCAATAGTTGACGTTGGGGAAGCAATTCACAAATATAACGAATCCAAAGGCCGCGCTTTGTTTTATCCGTGGGGAATTTGGGTTACTGCCTACGCTCGCCGTAATTTGTGGAGTGCTATTTTAAACGTTGGTAATGATTACGTTTATTCCGATACTGACAGTATTAAGGCACTAAATTTTGAGAGTCACCAGCCCTACGTTGACGCGTACAA
>NZ_JANLCJ010000302.1 GCF_024979295.1 Herbiconiux daphne
GCGATGTTGATCTAGTTAAATTTGCAACTTCGATGTATTCCAAAGGAATGTCGAAACAAGCGTTTGTTGAGCTTGTGGTCGAACTTGAAACATTCTACAATACCGGCTACTCAACGGCTGATACAATCGCTTGAGCCGGAAAGAAATATGATGATGGAATCAAGTTTGCGGCACAAAAGCAAATCGTTGACAAGAACATCGTTTGATATGACCAAAAGCAAATTGATAAGAACATCGTTTTAAGGCTTTACAAAGGTGAATTCTATCATTTGAACAACGGGATTTGAACTAACATCAACAAGGAAGTCGGTAAAGATTCTTTGGTTGACAACTACATCAAAAGCTTGATTAGAAAAGCTTATCATGATGGCGACGTTTCGCAAAACCTAAATAAATTCTACGAGCTTAAGGAAACGACCGTTACGGACGGCAGAATCAACGATAAGGACATCAATAGATACATATCGGTATTCAAGAATGGTTATTATGACTTGAAGCAAGGAAAATTCGTTGAAACAAACCAAATTCCTTTCTCGATCAACCAAAAGAAATATGATTGAAATGAAAACGCAACGAATGAAATCGCGGAAAGATTCATAAATGAAATGGCCGGCTCTGATCAAGATAAAAGAAAACTAATTCTTGAAATCATTGGATCATCATTCTTCTCGCACAATCCATCAATCTTTGCAATCTTCCATTCATCGCACTCGACTTCCGGTAAAGGATCGATTGTTGAATGAATAAGAGCCGCAACAGGCGGTTTAAGAGAGCTTAGAAGAGATGAAGTG
>NZ_JANLCJ010000303.1 GCF_024979295.1 Herbiconiux daphne
GTTTTCAGTGACACGGATAGCGTTAAAATCCAATATGCCGAACGTCACACAAAATTGTTTGATGATTACAATGAATCAAACAAGAAAAAGTTGCTTTTCATTACGGGATATTATGGGATTGACGAACAATTACTACACCCTAAAACCGTTGAAGGTGTGGAGAAATGGTTAGGCGTTTGGGATTTCGACGGTTCTTACAAGCTATTCAAGACGTTAGGCGCCAAAAAGTATATTTACAGCGTTGAAGGTTCGGAACAGGTTTATATTACCGTTGCGGGGCTTGGGAAGGTCAAGGGCGCCGAATTCATTAATCAACTAGCAGACACGGCTAGGGAGAAAATGGAAAAATTCGCTTATGGGCTTTTCATACCAGAAAAATTTACAGGCAAACTTTTACGCCACAAGACAACGCCTAACACCTTCAAAATTCAAGACTATATGAAGAAAATAAGAAAAGTGAACGATATAGGCGGAACCCACCTTTCACCTACAACTTTTGAAATTGGTGAAATTTCGCTGATTAAACTAGCATTCGGCGACCAAATCAAGGTATGGGAAAGACTATTCGGAACATGGGAGGAAATGAAGAATGAGCGGTAAAATGAAATATTATTCAAGCAAGAAAATTGCGAGTAAGAAGTGTCAATACAATGTTATTTTCGGCGAGCGGTCAAATGGTAAGACAACCGACCTTTTGACCAAGGCATTGAAACGATACTTTCAAAAAGGGGCGGACGGAAAATTTAAGCGAAAACAATTCGCTTATATCCGCCGTTGGGGAACAAGT
>NZ_JANLCJ010000304.1 GCF_024979295.1 Herbiconiux daphne
CGTGCTAAAGCTCTTAAAGACTTGGCAGTTTCGATTGGTATTATTGCTGCTTCTATTGCGGCTCTTTCATTTATTGAACCTTCTAAACTTGGTATGGCTGTCGCTGCAATTGCTATGGCTGCAGGTGTTCTTATGGGAGCATTTGCCATCTTTAGTAAGATCAATGTTAAGAGTCTTGATACAGCTAAGATTATTGTAGCCGCTAATGGTATGTCAATTGCAATGGGCTTCATGGCTCTTGCTGTTAAACACTTGGATGGTATGGATCCTACTTCAGCTCTCGTTGCTGTAGGCTCACTTGCTACTCTAACAACCGTACTTGGTGGCGTAATGATCGCTATGTCAAAATGGGGTGGAGACGCTCCTGTTTCTGCTGGTGCTATGCTAGTTGTAGCTGGTGCAGTAAACGTTATGGCAATGGCTGTTAAGAAGATTGGTGATATGAACCCAGCTTCAGTTGCTATTGGACTTGGAGCCATGGTAACTATTATGGGTTCTATGGTGGTAATGATCAAAGCTATGCAAGGTGGTGATAAAGTTACTACCGCTTCAGCATTTACTGTTGGTGCTATAGCAGTATCAATGGGTAAAATGGCAGGAGCAATTCAGAAGCTTGGTTCTATGGACTGGCAAACATTACTTCAAGGTATGGGTGCATTATCTGCCCTTATGGGTGGTGTAATCATCGTATCCAAATCTTTATCTAATGTTAAAGGAGCTGCCGGTGCGGCAGTTATGCTATCTATGGCTGCTGCTATGAATGCACTTAACATTCCAATCGTTGCC
>NZ_JANLCJ010000305.1 GCF_024979295.1 Herbiconiux daphne
AGTAAAGCACTGTACGAAGAACTGATGGACTTTGCTATCGCCAATGGCGCAGACAAAGACTACATTATGGAATCTACCGATCCTGTACTGTTTAAAATGCTTCATAAGGCACTTCAGTTCGAAAAAGGTAAGAAAACTGTAACCGCTAAGGTTAAACGTATTGGTGCTGGTGCTCCATCTAAAGTCGTTAAACCTGGTTCAAAACCTGCACCAACTGAAGTTGATGATGCTAAGAAAAAAGCAGTAATCAGTAAAATTGGCGGTTCTCGTAAAGACAACATCGACGCATTTAAATACCTGAAAGATTAATTTGTCAACCAAATTGAGTGATCTGGTATATAGTAATACTGTCGATTAGATGGGTGGGCTTAGCGGCCCACCGTTAATGAATATTTACACAAGGAGATCTCCTTTTATGGCAACTATCACCAATTTGGTGTCATATGAGCTGAACGGCGTAAAAGAGTCGTTCGCTAACTGGATTTCTAACATCAGCCCAACCGACACTCCTTTTGTGTCTATGACTGGTAAAGAATCCATTACTAACAAATATTTCCAGTGGCAGACTGACAGCCTGGGTGCTGTAGCTGATAACGCATGGGCAGAAGGCTCTGATGCAGATTCCGCTACTCTGAAACCTACTAGCGTTGAGAAAAACGTTACTCAGATCCTGCGTAAAGTTGTTCAGGTTTCTGATACTGCTGATGCACTGTCAAGCTATGGTCGCGGTAGCGAACTGGCTTATCAGATGGAAAAAGCTGGTGCTGAAATCAAACGTGACCTGG
>NZ_JANLCJ010000306.1 GCF_024979295.1 Herbiconiux daphne
ATGGCCTGTTGTACTGGAATAAAGATAAAGCCACTGATAAGCGCCAGAAAGAGGCAGAACCAGTAAGGGACTTGAACCAGAAAAGGCCAACTATCAAGATCGAAGATCGAACCTATGACCTGTGCAGACTAAATTACTTTATGCATTATGGCGTATGGCCTGAATGCATTATTAATAAAGACCACAATAAGGGAAATTGGCATATTGATAACCTCATGCCAGCAGATGCACAGCAGAGTAATATGCATCGTAAGTTTGATATGAGAACATATTCTATTATTGAGCGTGTGACAGCGACAGGTAAGCGCAAATATTACCCTATTCTTAAATACTTTGATAAAAATAGATCGCTAGGTAGTTTTACTAGTGAATCTGATGCTATCTACGCAGCAATCACAGCCCGTAAGATCTTGCATGGTGATTACCTAGCAAAAGATCTAAAGAATTTACTCTAATGGTGGAGTAAATACACCTTAACGGGTGTTTGTGTCTGAAACGTGCCACGGCTGTTTTATACGCATTTCCTTAGCGGGACACCATGAGGGAACCGGAAAACCTTGATCCGTTCCTTTGAATGCTGGGGAAGGGCTGGAGTAATGAACCAGCCTGAACCTCTACCCTATTCATTCCCCACGGATGAATAACACGGAAAATACTGTCATAAAAAACCTGCCAGTTTTTTAAACTTAAACTTTCGTGTATGGATTTAGCCGTCCTATATAAAGTGGAGAGGGGCTTAATAACCCCTCTCGCTTTTCTTTCCGTGGCGATAAAACAAATCCTT
>NZ_JANLCJ010000307.1 GCF_024979295.1 Herbiconiux daphne
ATGAACACGAAGCCAATACCAACCACGTTCACCCATTGGTTTCTTCTGTGCTGGTGTCAACAACGCTTTCATCACATCACCACCTTGTGGATTAAATGATGGAGCAGCATAGATACGACCACGGAAATCACAATAGTATGGCATAAAGATTTGGTCATACTGGCTGAACTTCTGTGCTTGCTTGATTGCTGTATCTAAACTTTTACGACGAGACTGATTTACTTTCTGCTCCTGATAAAACGCGTGAGCTTCTTCTTTCCACTGATTCAGTGTATCCACATCATCTGTTTCAGGACGAGGGCGAAACGTTTCAATGATAGGCCATTTAGAAATACGTTGAGTTACTTCTACCTTATCATCATTATCATACAGCTCAACCACTACATCCAGAACTTTCTGGTTTACTCTCCAAGGAGTGTTTTGTAGAAGGTTGATTGCTTCTAACACCTTCGGCATCTTATGATGTGCCTGATGTTTAACGATGTTACGACGGCGATGTGACTGAACGATATTGAATGGACGGTTACCTTTACTCCAGTATCCACCGTTATGGAAGTCAGTCCACGGACGAGGTGGAATAACTGTCGGCATAAACACTGGCTCATTAGAAGCAATATCAAATGCCAACTCTTGAAGCTTCTCAATCCAGATAGGATTCAATACAATCGCTGTGATGTATTTGTTACCTTTGTTACCAAGAAGATATTGTGGAATCTCTTTGTGCTCGAACAGACCTGTTGCCATCTCAACACAACAAACGAGTTCATACCCAACACGGATAAC
>NZ_JANLCJ010000308.1 GCF_024979295.1 Herbiconiux daphne
TACCGGCTGTTAATGGGTGATTACGTAGAATAGATTGAACGTCGCGCGATGATTTATACGCGGTGCCGTCGGCTTCAGATTGCAATAGAATCATTTCGTCGGCGGCCTTATAAAGCCGCCAGGCACAAAACAAGTCAATGATGGTTGATTTACCGAAGCCACGGAAGCAACGGAATAAATTTAATTCCCCGCATTGTTCTAACCATAAAACGGCTTGCCAGTGAATATCCGGCACTTTCCATTTCATGCGCTTAGCCCACAGCATAAAGAAGGCGGGGAAGGTTGCCTTCTGTTCTGCCATTAGTTCAAGCTCTGCAAGTGTTTAAAGTGTTCGGCGGCCTGCGCGTTCAGCTGCGTGATTAAATCGCTTTCCGCTACCGGCTGCGCTTCGCCTTTTTTAATCGGCGCGCTTAAATCCTTCCGGCGTTCCTGTACCGCCTTTAATATGGCATAGGTGCTTTTTGCGTTGTTCTTATCGAGTAAGCGAACGTTCTTTTGTTTCTCTGTAAGGTCAAACGAGATTTGTCGACGGCCTACCCAATTATCGGGATCGCTTTCTTTAATGAACTCTTTAAGAAGTTTGCCTTCCAGCTGGGTCAGTTTGCGAATGAGTTCGACGGTAGAATCTGCCATTTATAAGCCCCATAAAAAAACCCGCCGTAGCGGGTTAATCTTTATATTCACCAATGCCGGGAGCGTTAACTTGCCCGCTTGGCGTCCAGTAATATTGTGCGCCGTATTTACCGGCTAGCCCTTCCATCTTCTTCTTATATCCCGGCATAA
>NZ_JANLCJ010000309.1 GCF_024979295.1 Herbiconiux daphne
TTCTTCGCTTGGTGTCAATGTTATGTTTGAAAAGTGTTTCGCCACTTCTTTATATTGTTCTAGTGTTGTCATATGTTATTTTCCTTTTCCCAAGAAATGAAATTCGCAAATCAGACATTTCTTGTATTGTGTAGCCTTCTTGGTTCTGTTCTTGAAAATCTCACTTTCATTCGTATTGAACTTCGGATAATGTTTTTCACAATAATATAGGTTAGGTTTCTTTTCTTCTGTTTTCCTTAGCATATATTCTCCTTTGCCACATAATCATTATAAACAAAAAGTTGATTTATTCAACCAACTTTCTCAAAATTATTTTTAGTATCGCCTCAAGCACATTTACCACAATGGAATTACCACATTGCTTGCAAATCTGTGCATCAGAAACACCTGCTTGTTTCAACCTGTCATAATCACTTGATTCAAACCCCATAAGGAGCAGACATTCTCTAGGTGTAAGTGGTCTATAAAAGATTGTATTTTTAAAGTTATAAAGTATTTTGTTTTTAAAATCGGGATTGGTTGCAACCAATGTTGGGCAGAGCCCAACAACACCTACAAACTTGCTGTCATCATTGAATGGAATTCTTTGATAGGCAATTTTGTTTTCTTGTTCACAATCTCCTGCTCTTAAAGTTTTAGATACTCCATCGATTCCGAGAAAGTCCTTCTTCTGGTTGAACGTGTGTTCTTGGAAGGAGGTTAAGCTCTCTCTCTCTCTCTCTCTCTACATTAACGAGTGTGCCTAACACAGCATCTTTGTTAATCTCTTGAGAGTTCTGGTTA
>NZ_JANLCJ010000031.1 GCF_024979295.1 Herbiconiux daphne
AACTAACAATTAACAGAGTTGCCATTGAAGCAACAAAAGAGGACTTGGAAAAGGCACTAATTGAATATCTAAAAGGAGATAAATAATGTCCAATACAATGTATAAAAACATGAAACTTAACGATGAGTATTATACTCCAGGAGCATCTCATGGAAAAAACTAAACTTGAATTATTCAAAGAACTTATTGTCGAACTAACAGAAAACAAAAAGGCATATGAAGCCATTAAAGAACCTGCTTTAAAGGCATATGAAGCGATTGAGCAACATGCCTGACAAGAATACTTAGCTATTAAGCAACATGCCTGACAAGAATATGGAGCTATTAGGCAAGCTGCCTTAAAAGCATACTTAGCGATTGAGCAACCTGCCTGACAAGCATACTTAGCTATTAAGCAACCTGCTTGAGAGGCATATGAAGCAATAAAAGAACCTGTTTGAAAGGCATATAAAGCCATTGAAGAACCTGCTTGAAAGGCATACCAAGCAATAAAAGAACCTGCTTGAAAGGCATACCAAGAAATAGAAGAACCTGCTTTAAAAGCATACCGAGAAATAGAAGAACCTGCTTGAAAGGCATACAAAGCAAAGGAAATAGACATCATAACTAACTACAAACAATTATTCAAAGATGTAAAGGAGTAATAATGAAACTAACAATTAACGGAGTTGCCATTGAAGCAAAATTTATTGACCTTGAAACGCGAGACAAATTAGTAATTATGTTCGGCTACTATAAATGAATATGGATTAAGTCAAATTACATTTTTGTTATGCCAATGGAATGACTTATTGAAATTCCAAAGATTATGGGGTGGGTGTAATGACAATCTACAATAAAAAAATAAGAGAAAAACAAGTCCTTAAAAATAAGTTATTAAAGCTATGTCAATCAAAATATAAAGAAATGACAGCTGCTGAAAAATTAGTTAGTGAGTTAATATTTAAAAATAATGTTGATATCTTTAATGATTCAATAAATGTGTTTGCATGTAAGTGCACTGTAACAGTCTCAACAATTAATAGATGATCTAAAACTCTTGGATTTGATGGATTTAAAGAGTTGCAAATGTACTACAAAATACTTTTAAATAGAGATGTTCTTGAAGTTTCTAAACTTGAATATGTACATTCTTCAAATGTACAAAATGCTATAAATGATATTGCACAATATCTTTCTGATCATGATGATAAATTTGCTCTTGGAATTAAAAAAGCACTTGATCTTATCGAAGAATATACTAAAATATCACATGAAAATGACTAAAAAAGAAATTAAGAAGTTGTTTGATAAAACAAAACCACTTAAAAAATATAAATTAAATTCAGTGTATTTAAGGCAAGTTAAAGGTATTAAATTTTGAGAAGTTACAGGTGAAAAATATCCATTTTTAAGAGTTATCATTAATAACAATAAAATTCACGTGTATGAATCAATTACACCAATTATCTTTGGCAATTGAAAAGAAGGTAATAACGATGATAAATGAGTTGATTCTTACACAAGAGGATCATATGTCAATAATCGCCATTTAGAAAGTTGACGTTGGGAAAAATTTAACTTTGTTGGTAAAGCTAAAAATTTCTATAATAAATCAACAGAGCAATTGTTTAATGATGCACCCATCATAGATGTTTCAAAATGGGAGACAATTATTTCAAATAATCTTATTTGAAGAGACTACAAATATCTTATCTTCATTGAATCAACACATCTTGGTATTGGAACTGCAATTAAACTTTTAAAACATCTTGAAAAAATAAATTACGACTGTGATAATCGATTCAGCATTTTTATGTTTAGAGAAACTAAATCATTATACAAATCTGTTTTTGGTGTTGAGATGCCTTATTCATTATATTTTTGAGATAAATTACCTTGACTTCATGATTTTCTCATTAAAACAAGAAATAATAAATCTAAATCTGAGCAAATTAGATTGAAAAGACAAGTTAAATGACAACAAGAAAAATGAGATAGTGTTTCAAAAAGCCAATATCAATTCAATTTAATTAAAGGTAATGAATTGACAAAACTAGGTAAAAAATATGGTAACTGCATTAGTACTAGTCATGGAGAAATTTGGGAAATAACAGCACCTAACTTTGAACTTGGCATTGTTGCTGAATTTAAAGAAAATAAATTGATTCAGGCATATTACGCTCAAAATAAAGAAATATCAATTGGTATGAAAGCGTTTATAATTAAAAAATTAAAGGAGATGACAAATGGAAATAAAACTACCTCTAAAATGAGAAATTAAGGAATCAAAGCTAATGGATGGGTCTAAGTGTTATTATTTATATAACACTTCAGAACATAAATGTTTAGTTATTTTAAAAGCTGGTCTTTATCAATTAAATGACTATCCTAAAAATGAAATAATTGAATTAGCTAATTTGCTAGGTTTAAAAACTCATAAAATTAGAAATTACTATATCGATAAAAAGACTGGTAGAAAAAAATATAAAATTGATATTGTTGTTAACAACATTCAAAAAGATGATGTCACTATTCATTTAAAAGAAGTTTTAAATGCTCTTTTGGAAAGTCTTTAATGTATTTTGCTGATTTTGAGACGACTACAGCTAAAGTTAATCCTGATAAATCTTGAGTTTATATTTGGGGATTGAAAGGAGCTGAAGAAGATTCTGAATTTGTATATGATGTTTCAATTGAAAGTTTTATCGATTACATCTTTGAGAATAAGATAAAGCAAATATTCTTTCACAATCTTAAATTTGATGGAAATTTCATCTATAAATGACTTCTGTCAAATGATTTTAAGTATGTGCATGATGAAAAAGGTGTTGAACTTAAAAATAATGAATGAAGTTGAATATGTGATGATCGTGGGAATATATATTCAATATACATTAAAAAAGATAATTTTGAAGTTGCATTATTATGTTCTTACAAATTGCTTATGGAAAGTGCTGAAAAACTTGGAAATACTGTTGGTGTTGAAAAGCTTACAAAACAAATGGATTATGATGCTTATTCAAAATTTAATTCTAAAGATGAGGTTCCGAATGAACTACTTGAATACTTACAACATGATATAGAAATTATTAGAAGAGCATTTGTAAAAGTTGATGAGGTGTATTCAAGAAAGATGACGCGTGCTTCAACTGCATATGATGATTTTAGAAAATTCTATGGGTCAAGAAAATTTGCAAATGATTTTGGTGGTAAGGTGTGAAATTATCAATCTGGAGAGTTTGAAGAAAAATCTATCTTCACATTTGAAGAATGAAAGCTAGTTGCCAAATCTTATCAAGGTGGTTATACTTATTGAAATCCTAAATTTCTCGGTAAAAAGTTAGAAAATATTGACGGTCACTCATATGATGTAAATTCATTATATCCATCTGTGATGATGAATTTTAAATTGCCATATGGTAAATTGCTTAATTACAAACCTAATTGTGATCATGACACTCTTTATGTTGTACATGTGTACCATGCTGAAATTAAAGATACTTCTTTACCACTTATTTTTAAAGAAAAGTCAAAGAAAGTAAATGCTAACTATCTTTCACGTGTTGACATGGAAGAAAGAGTTATGTGAAAAGAAGATTTGGAATGACTTATCAAATATTACAATATCGACTATTCAATTTATAAGACTTATTATTTTAAGAAAAAATATATATTTAAAGATTGAGTTGATGAAAAACAATGAAATAAAATTAATGCACCTTCTGAAGTTGAGAGAAATTTTCATAAAGGAATTTTAAATTCATTATATGGAAAATTTGGTGAAGGCGCTGTTGTAGGTGAACGTGTTATTGTTGAAGACTACACACCAATTGAAAAAAGAAATAAAG
>NZ_JANLCJ010000310.1 GCF_024979295.1 Herbiconiux daphne
TGGGAAACCTTAAGCAACTCAACTAATTCTTTCTCAAAACTGTCACCATATTTTATTCAACCTGTAAGGTATTCATATATGTCACTTGCAAGTCCATACGTTTCATCAACGGAAAGCCCTTTAACGCCTTGCAGGAGCAACAGATTGTCCTTGTGGGTGTTAAATCATGTGACTATCTCAGGAATAAGCTGTAAACGCGTTTTTCCCTTGAACCTTGGAAACCTTGTCTGATATCCACCTTCACTTGGCACAAAATGCTGGAAGTACTTATGGTTATCCATATCAATTATCAATGCTCTATATTTCATTATTCACCATCCTTATATCATTTTATTTCAATTCCACGGTAAGTTTTCCCTTTGATGCATTTTGACACTTCTCTCACATTGTGCTTTTGCTTTGTAAGGAAGTCCATGAAGTCATTCTTGAAAATTCTTGCTGTGTAATGTTTTTCCTGGAAACCAATTCCAGACATTGTATAAGCGTTTGTCATCATGTCATTTGAAATGAATTCCTCTTGACCTTGAACTGCGTCATTAAGTTCACGTGACTTTGAAATCACTTCTTCAACATTGGCATTGTTGTTTGTTTTCTTGCTTTCAATTCAGTCATGATGCTCTTTTGTAAGTGAAAACCTTTGGTTTCTTATCTCTGTACTGTTGAACACCCTCTGAAATGAATTTATAGCCCATCTGGCAAGCATTTGGATGGATTGGGGGTCATTAAGCAGCTCATTGATTTCCGCAGGCGTAAACTCATATTTCCCAGACTTGTTCAAACCT
>NZ_JANLCJ010000311.1 GCF_024979295.1 Herbiconiux daphne
TTCCCGTAATGTAGCCTCGTTTTGCTTTCTCTGTGATTCGCTCAATGAGGATTGCGATACAAGGATTCTCAGCCAAGAATCTTTCCCGCATGATGCTGCCTTTTTCTGCACCACCACCCACAATACTACCAAGCTTAAGATTACCAGCTCCGTAGTTGAAAGCATATATAAACGTCTTAGCATTGTCCCTTGTTGGAAGTCCAGCAAGTTTTTGATTGTGAGTGTGAATGTCGCCATCCAAAAGGATGTCCCGATACATGATAGCAGAAGCAAGACCACGTTCAGCAACTCTACGCTTCTCCTCATCTCCCTCCGCTTCCGCCTCGGAAAGCATGGCACGGCACTCAGAAATAAGGTAATGAGCGAGCATACGAAGCTCAAGACCACTACCGTCATAACCGAGAAAGAGTTCATGATTGGGAGGACAATAGTATTTAAGAACACCTACTGGTTTTCCTTTCTTGTTGTCGATAATAACGTTAGTGCCGGGCTTAACGCTGCAACCGTCAGGAACACTGTTGTGAAGAACAACAGCCTTTCCATGTGATGGCTCAAGGTTAATATCCGACTTAAATAAAGATCGACACTCGTGCCCAAAGAAACCGCGCGAGGGTATATTAACCACAATACGATGCTTAAACCTAAAAGTCGGTGTAGCACAACTATTAGCATCCGCCGAAAGCTTCCCATCTTCCCTTTCCTTATCGATGAGTCCTTGGATTAAACCACGTCTGTGAGATGCTACAACGCGCTTCTTGAGCATTTCTCCCACAAAGCCCATG
>NZ_JANLCJ010000312.1 GCF_024979295.1 Herbiconiux daphne
GATGATTTTGCAAGCTTCGACGAAATGGTCTTGGTTGAAAAATTTGACAAAGACCAAAACGGCGAAATCTTTACCACACCAATTTTGGAAGTCTTCGACGATGGTCGCGGGATTCATATCCGGTACGAGTACGAAGACAAAATGCGTCAAAGTAACATGAGTTATGCGACTTATGACGAAGTGAACAAACGTTGGTTGACCGACCCAATCAAAAAGAAAAAACAATACAAACGCTTTGCTGAAAAATTCGGGTGCGAATTCGAAGAACGTGAAGACAAATTAATCGGTGAAGTCATCACGGTTGAAGTCAAATTGGCTTTTGGCAAACCTTATGGCGACATCAAAAAATTACCAAAGAAAAAATAACCACTTAGGGAATCCGGAGGGTTAGGGGATTCCCTAACTCTCTTTTTTATTTGACGGAGGGTTGGACATGTACGAAATCAAGGAAGACGGCACACGTTTTGTGGATGGTCGTGAGTTGGCATTTTATGATATAGAATGCTTTCCAAATTTATCAATGATAGTCTTCAAAGACATCAACAAGAACATCATCATGAAGGCACACACGCATTGGGATGCAACGCGGCAAGCGTACCATTTCCGACCCAATGACGTCCAAATGATGAAACACTTGGCACAAACAAGACACCTTGTGCAATTCAATGGTTACAACTATGATGACATCATGTTGACATCGATGATGTATGATGCAAGTGCCGAAGTGCTGAAATATCGAAACGACAAAATTATCACTAATTTCAAGCACTATTACAAACCC
>NZ_JANLCJ010000313.1 GCF_024979295.1 Herbiconiux daphne
GCTACGTTGAATGAGTTGGAAATTAACCTTTCTGCTCAGATTGAATCTCACAAATTAGTTCATAATGCTACTCAAGGGTATCAAGACCTTAATTTGAAAGATCAAACCATGCGAAATCAGCATAAAATGGCACAAGAAACGCTGAAACAAGCGAAAGTTCAGCAGAAGAAAAATTCTGGAACTAAATAATAATAGCTTGTTGCTATAGTACAGCAGGAGATTCGCTTGAGTCTCCTGTTTTCTTTAGGAGGTTTAATGTTAACCCCACAACAGAAGGCTGCAATTGCAGCTCTTAATAATTC
Source organism: Herbiconiux daphne (assembly GCF_024979295.1). Classification (GTDB taxonomy): domain Bacteria; phylum Actinomycetota; class Actinomycetes; order Actinomycetales; family Microbacteriaceae; genus Herbiconiux; species Herbiconiux daphnes. The sequence goes on from NZ_JANLCJ010000313.1 coordinate 303, forward strand.
CGGCATTCTATCAGCAGCATTAGAGGCATTGAAAGAACGTTTGATTCGAGACATGATGTACACAGACGTACATGAATCAAAGAAACGCGAAGATTGCTATATGAAATATCGTTTAATTGGCGACCTAAAAGAGGTAATCGTAGCCGCCACTAATGATTCTGAGGTTAGAACTTAATGGATAATTTTGAAATGTTTCTCCAGCTTGATGATCTGAAAGGCGCAGCAGCCGAAACAGCACAAGCAGAGCTGGAATCCTATCGTAATTCAAAAGAAGATTCGGTAGAACGCATTGAGAATGAACAAACTTTTGAAGATGCACCTGATTTTAACTTCCTTGAAGAAGAAGTTATGTTTGAGGATGAAGCAGGGTGGCAATCTCAAGAAGAAGCTGAAGAAGATGAAGCTGAAAGTACCGAAGAAGTTGAAGAAACTGAGGAAGAAGCTGAATCTGATGTAGAAGATGCGGAAGTAGAAGAA
>NZ_JANLCJ010000314.1 GCF_024979295.1 Herbiconiux daphne
TTTGACACTGCATTGAATCAGATTCAGGTTCAATACACTCAGATGCAAACACTAGTTAATACTGTTAATACAACCTCTAGTGCTATTCTTGGTTATAAAGCTGATGTACAGGCGATGGTTACTATTGCTCAGCAAGCACAAAGTGCAGTAAGTGATATATTTAGTCAGGCTAAAAAATACAATCTAGCATCAGTATACAAATTTAAAGAGTCAAACATTAATACAAACTCTTACACAATTACTACTGATGCTGCTGTCCAACGTATTACACTCAATACAGGTGTAACAACTATTAATTTAGTTGAGAATCCTGCTGAAGACCCAAGCGTTGCTAGACAGTTAACATTAATCTTTGTCCAAGGTACTGGTTCTAACAGTATTAAATGGTCTAACAATATTAGATGGAATGCTGGTCGTGAACCTCGTCTATCTTTCATTGAAGATTATGAAGATGTTGTAACAGTAATCACAGTGGATAAAGGTAAGACATGGTACGGCTTCTCTAATGGAGGCTGGTTCCCACCAACACCGTAAGGAGTAATCATGTTAAATGCTTTGGCTAATACAAAGTTTGACGTGAATGATATTTACTCCATGATTGATGGTCATAAAAGGTTCCTTATCGCCAACACTGGTAATACTCCAGATGGTCTTGGTGATAAGGACCATTATGCTATTAATGATGAAGGTATCATTGCAAACAACCGTCACTTTATTGCCTACACACAACAAGAGGCTATGCCAAATGGTGATGCTACAACAGAAGGGCAATCACTTT
>NZ_JANLCJ010000315.1 GCF_024979295.1 Herbiconiux daphne
TCAGCATTTACAGAAACAGCAGCGAAAGCGGTAGAAGCAACGATTACAGAAATGATTGATTTACGCATGATTTTTACCTTTACAGTTTAGTTTCAAGAGATAATAAAAAAGCCTGCTAGTTTCCTAACAGGCTTGATACTATCACTCAGTTTTTGTTAACGATTAAGCAGCGTTTGCTGCTTCCTGTACTTGTTCAGGAGTGATTTTGCTGGCGGCGATTTCAGAACGTTTTTCAGTGATTTTGTCTGCTAAATCTTTAGTTGCGATTGCAGCCAATAAACCTTGCAGTTGTTCAACAAACTGCGTTTGTGTCAGGCTTTCGTCATTTGCCAGCGCCGCTACAACTAATTGAGTTGCGCTGCTTTCAAAGCCTGTCATACGTTTTGTCAGGTCGAAAGCGTCCAGCAGTTTGTTTTGATGCGCTGCTAACAGGCTGTTATATTCTTTCGCCACATAATCAGCGACAACTTTGATAAATGCTGCTTTTTGTTCGTCAGACACTTTACCGCGATTTTTGATTTGAACGTCGCCGTCTTTCAGGCTGATTTCAAACTTACCGAAAGTGCGGGTAGATTCTACCGCTGCTTTCTGGAGAACCGGAAATGCTTTGATTGCATTCAGGAAGCAGGACAGGTTATCACAACGGCGTTCGTCTGCGCCCCAATAACCTTGCGCCGCTTCTTCGAACAACTCTACCAGTTTGCGAGAACCTTTAGCGTATGAGACAACAGCAGCAGTTACACGCGCTTTATATGATTGTTTAGCCATGATTATTTA
>NZ_JANLCJ010000316.1 GCF_024979295.1 Herbiconiux daphne
TTTCATTAGCGACAGTCAAACGTGAGAGCGTCAAGACGCTTCGAGTCTTTGCTATCAAAGACTCCGTAGAAACCTTCGTATGCACCAGTACCTTTGACATACATCAGCTTGTCTTTGAAGCCGACAATATTGCCATTGGCATTGGCTGTTAGTACTGGGCTAACTGCTACGGTTTTACCCTTGCTGTTGGTCACGCTGAACATGCGTCCATAGTCAGTGACACTGACTGGATTCATGGTTGCTACTACCTGAGCATTAATAGAATGCTCGGTCTTGCATACAGCGTGTTTAGTACCGACAGGTTTACTGACTGTCTTAACTGGCTGGGATGCTGTACAGCCTGCCAGAAGGCATACAGACACTAATACTGCTAGTTTCATTACTGGTTTCCTTTTTGCGTGATTCCCTTCGCTTTGAGTTCTCTTTTGGAGTTACCAATTCGAGATGGTCAGGGTTACAACAAAGACGGTTATTACATTTATGGTCTACTTGCTTCTTTGATGGGATGTATCCATAGAAGTGTGTGAACACAACCAAATGAGTGGCAACAGTTTGCCCATTTAGACTCATGCGTCCATACCCGCCACCTCTGCCTGTACCCGAAGTGGGGCCATTCCAGAGGTGACATGGACTCATGACTCCATCAAGTTTGAAGCCAGTATGAACAACGTCAATACGCTCATAGACACGAGCGAGTATCTCATTTCGTCGAATCACGTACCCTCCATTAGCAGCAGAGCTTTTCCAATGGCAGTACGTAAGCCTACTAGTTG
>NZ_JANLCJ010000317.1 GCF_024979295.1 Herbiconiux daphne
TGCCTTTACACTCCGGCATGTGTCTGACATTGGATTACTTCCGAGCTTATGACACATCTGTTGCTCATATGTGGTTACCTGAAAACCAATACTTTGTTGCAACAGAAAGGGATATTCCTTATCTGCGTCGTAAAGCTCCTAATGGACGTATGATTCCGGTGTCGAATAATCGTGAAGCGGCTATGATTGCGCTTAGCGGTCGTCAACAATCAGTATCGTTAGACGAAATCAACATCACAAGCACCGCCTCAATGAACATCAACAGCGCATCGAATATGATTCGTCGTGCTTTAGCTGAACGTTGGGGAGTTAGTATTGATGTGTTGAGCGCTAACCCTGTTACGCCAGTAAACACTCAATAATAATACACAATCTTTAAGGATGAAGAATGAGCTTACTAGGAAGTAAAGAACTGCACGAAGTTATTGATAATGGGTATCTTGATGCGCTACATGAAAATGTTAATGCAGCATCTATCGACATTCGCATTGGCGACACAATCCTCTTGGAAGGCCGAGCAGATGGAATCGTCGATATCGATGCCAAAGAAAACCTCAATTGGGAAGAAGTCAAAATTCCTGATGATGGTATCGTTATCCCTCCTGGAGGCTTTTTCTTAGCTCATAGTGTAGAAGAATTCAATTTGCCTGATACGATCTCCAGCCAATTCATCCTTCGTTCTTCGATGGCTCGTGTTGGTATGAATCATCTCATGGCAGGTTGGGCTGATGCAGGATTCCACAAAAGTAAGCTTACGTTTGAGTTCCATAACG
>NZ_JANLCJ010000318.1 GCF_024979295.1 Herbiconiux daphne
TATTCCATTGCCAAGCAGGGTTTTGAGGAAACGCTGAAGAATATGAACGGTAAGTTCACTTTAGTATGGCATGATGCCAAAGAGCAAACCTTAAACTTTATCCGAAACAAAGACCGTCCTTTCCATTTGGTTGAAACCACAACAGGTGACTGGTTTGGTGCTTCCGAGGAAGATATGATTATGTGGTTATTTAAACGCAAATCATTCGGACCGACTATTAAACGTCACTTCGAAATGGAAGTGGGGGTTCAGTATGTCTTCGATGTTTCTTCCGGATTTAAGTTTAAGGAGGAACGGAAGCATGAGCTTCCAACCTTTCGCCGCCACTACCCAGTCTATAGCGGATACAATCGTAACTGGTATAATGACTATGATGACGACTACGACTATGACTATGGAAGAGGCACTCGCCAGCCCAATGCTTCTCAGTCTAGTTACAGCGGAAACAGGAGCACGAGCCAAACGAGTACGCAAACTGATAAAGAAAGTAAAGAAGCTCAGTTAAATCGTATTCTGGAAGCTCACGGGGTTAAGGCAGAAGTAGGCGATTTCATTCACTTTGAAAGCTTCCAATTTGACCCATATCCGAAGAACAAAGATAAAGGCAAACTCACTGGTTATTGTGGTTCTGCTGAATACATCGAAGTTCAGGCGCATGGTTTCAACACTGAAGATTATGTCGAAGGTGGTGAATATCGTGGTAAGATTATCTCAGCGTATGAGATGAATTATATCTTACATATCATTGTTGCACCAGCCACACCAATTAAAGT
>NZ_JANLCJ010000319.1 GCF_024979295.1 Herbiconiux daphne
TCTCATGATGAGGCACAAAAGAAAGCTGGTATTTCTCATGGGTCTTTCTACAGATCTTTCAAGCAAGCTAAAAGTGGTTTTGCTGAGATCGTAGATCGTCATTTCGATACAGGAGAATACAATGGAGCTGATTAAGTCACTTACTTGGTATGATATTTATTTTGTTAAATACGTCCAAGAGTATTGGATTGTTAATCGCAGTGTTGATGCTAAAGAGGGCGTAGGCGATAATCTGTCTATGGCTCTCGCTAAAGCAGAGGCTTTGGATGAGTCTCTGTCTAAATTTATTGCCCAAGGTAAATACGAAAACGTATAAGGACTATACACAATGTCACAAATTATCATTCTCAATGGCCCGATTGGATGCGGTAAAGATACTGTTGGTGTAGCATTTGCAGAACGTGAAGGTTGGGAGTTCACAGCTTTCAAAGATCCTATGTTCCGTATTGCAGCTACAACTTTAGGTATGGATTTTCACGAATTCATTGAATCTTATCAAGATCGTGAATGGAAGGACTCTCCCAATGAGAAACTGAATGGTCGTACTGTTCGTGAACTGATGATTCATATCAGTGAAACTTACATCAAGCCATTCTTAGGCTCCGATTATTTTGGACAACAAGCCGCCGATTACATTCGTCGTCGTCCGTGGCAACGTCATTTCATCTTTGGTGATGGTGGTTTCTCTCCAGAAGTAGAAGCCCTTATCACTGCTGGCCATGACGTAATTCTTGTTCATATGTATCGTGACGGTTGCACCTTCGAAGGTGA
>NZ_JANLCJ010000032.1 GCF_024979295.1 Herbiconiux daphne
ACTTTAACTAGTCCTTGGCTGACTGTTGCAGCGTCGAACGCAACGCCTTGCGCGTCTTTAATGGTGTTTGTCTTTGGAACTGGCATTATTTGCCTCCTTTGTCTTCTTTGTCTTCTGCTGCTTTTTTAGCAGCATCAGCATGTGCTGCTATTTCCGCTTCGGTTCCGATATGTAGTAGAACCTTGCCTGTTTCTTTTGAAACGATTTTTTGCCCTGTTGGTGTAGCAAAAATATAATGTTTGTTTGAGTCAAATTCTATTGCTGACATTATGCCGCCCCCTGTGTTGTGTTTTCTGGTGTTTGTTGTGTGTCTTGGTTATTTGTATCGGCGTCTAAAAATGCCCCGATGATTGCCAAGATTTGCTTTGTGTTTGCTCCGTCCGGAATTTGAACACCGTTTTCCGAAAGGAATTTTTTAAGTAGTTCAAGCATTATGCTGCTCCTCCTGAATATTCCTTTTGTGGTTTCTTGATGTTGCCTGAGTCGTCGATTAGTATAATCTTCGTCTTTTTGTTGGCAATTTCAAGGTCTGCTTTCAATTTGGCAATTTCTTCATCTTTCGCTTTGATTGATGATTCCAAAGTTGAATTTTTTTCTGAAAGGTTTTTAGCCGCTGATTTAAGTTCGGCGGTATATTCTTCTTTCGTCGCGAAAGACTTATAGGCCTTTTGCTCTTTTTGTTTGGCCTCAAGGTCGGCCTTTTCTTTTTCCTTGGCTAATTCTTCGGGTGTGGGGTCGCCCGGTTTATGTTCTTCCCCATTCTCTTTAATTATAGCCTTTTGTTCTTCTTTTTTAATTTCTTTTTTTTCTTCTTCTTGAATTTCTGGCATTTTGCCCTCCTTATAGTTGTATTGTTGTTTTTACGTTGTTGTTGTTGAATTTGTATTCGGTTTCAACAACTAGATCTTCATAAATTGAATTGTGCCCGGCGTCGTAAGTCGTGATTTTTACAGAGTCGGCAAGGACTGCATCAATTTCTATTTTAGGGTTTTTGCCCTCAATTGACAATTCAAATTCAAATACTAAATCTTCATCCTTGTCAATTCCACCATTTTGGTTTGCTGTTGTTGCATCCAAAAGGTTATAATCCGAAATCTTGCCTTTGTAATAAATAAATGCTCATGTTGATTCATTGTGAAATAAATCGGTAACTGTTGAATTCGTTCAGCCGCCATCTACTAGTTGATTAAAATTAAATGATTTCGTAAGCGTAAAATAATGCTTATCTGTTGAACTTGAAATATCTAAACTGTTAAAATCTTTTGAACCGTTAACCTCAAGTCTTGAAACTATGCCTTCGACGGGTTCACCTTCAATTGAATATGAACCATTTAGGAAATTTACAATATCGCCAGAACTTAATATTCTTTGTGTGATTTGTGTTCTATGATTTGCTGAATCGTTGAAATTATCAACATTATTGTTTTTTGAACCGGCAACCACAAGACCGCCCGAAAAAAATTTTTTGAACGATGAACCTTGCCTATCAACGTCTCATCCGTCAGTATTCAAATCAATTTTATCGGTTATAACGTTTATATAAGCGCCTGAATATTCGCCAAATGTGTATGGTTGCACTCCTGGCGAAGGTGGTTGATTTTCGAGTCATAATAGACCTACACTCAATGGCCCACCCATTTCGCCGGATTTTGAAAATGATTTAGAAACGGACGCAAGGGATTTGATCGTCATGTCATCGTATTTGAAAGGATTAACCGATCTAACATTCATCAGGCGCGTTGTTAATGTTGGCGTAGAAATTGCCTTCAAACCGGCAAGTCTGGAAACTCCGGCATCATCCAAAACATTTATTTTAAGGCCTGATGAAAAAATTTTCGCTGTTGATGGGAAGGTGATTTTGAAACTCTTTGTTTTGGCGTCAAGGACTGCCTGAGTCGTCAATAATCAACTTGTTCTGTTTAGATTTGGAAACGTTTTATTGTTTTCGGCAATCAATGACAACTCGGCATACAAGAACCGCCCTTGCCCATCATAAACTGGCGAATATCCAACGATCCGGAATTTGGCGATTTGTGCTGCAGTCGTTGAACTCATGGTGGCAAAAGTTATGAAATTATATTTTTGTGTATCCAATTCGGCCAAGTCTTCATAAATGAACCCTGACAATTTGCCACCCCATGTTTGCGAAATTGATAAATCCTCCGATTTGAAACCTGAAAGATCATTAGGTAGATTTGTTGATGGGTTTAATTGTATTTGCTTTATAAAAGTTGTAGCAATGCCAAGCGATGCCGATGGGTTTTCTATTGCATCTAACCTTTGATTTGTAGAATATACGAATATCTGGCGTTCTCTTTTTTTATGTCTTGGGGGAATTGAAATTTTCCCTTTGTTTAAGTCCGATTCTACATAAGCAGGGAATTTTTGGTTTGAATTGTTTGCCATCTTATTTCCCCCCTTTGTCAAGTCCTTCAAAGTTGATTTTTGAAATTACAAGGGAATCTAAAATTGAAATTCCCAAATAACGGGCAATCGCAACGCTTTCACTTATGAATTTGTTTTGTTTGGCAAGTATTAGCCCGTTCAGTTGATCGAGTTCTGAAATTGATTCTTCTTGATTGATGATTACTAGAACGTCGGCAATATCTTCAAATATTGCGTCCTTTTTTAGGTTTTGGAAATAATCCACGATGATTTCGGCAAATTTTTTCAATGCATCCTGACGCGAAGAAACCTTTTCATTTGCCATGATGAACTCCGAACCTTGCGCTGCATATGTTTGCGTATCGGTAACCTGAACCGTTCCTTTGGAATCTAAATCTGTAATTCCTCCGGTCTTTTTCAAAATGTCACCTTTGAGTTTTCTTTCTTCTGCACTGAAAACGTCAAGGTTAGGCCTTGCCCGCGCCACGCTGACTTGGGAGGTAGTTCCCAAAGCCTGAGAAGGTAAAGCGATTACAGACGCCGCCGCCATCATTTTTGCCTGTTTTTCGGCTGCAGCACTTGCGTTTTGGTCTGTCTTGTTTCTATCTTGCGTTGTTCTTCCAACGTTTAGCACTTTTGTGGAGTTGAAAAGTATTTCATCCCTTTTCTTTTGTTTTAGAACGATCAATTCCTCGATCTCTGTTGAAATGAAGGCAGAGTCTGAAAGTCCATCAGCTGTGTTCTTTTCAAATACGAAAGAAGGAAGGTTTCCGGTTCACGCAACTGATCCAAGCGTATATTTCTTGATTTCTTCTTTAACATCATCGGTTAAATTGTCGTAATCGGTGATTTCGGTTATTTCCTGTTTGCCAATTGTCCATAGCGTCGTTTTGATTTCGTCTTTGCTTCTGTATTGTCTGATTTGATAAGATGTATCCTTGATTTTGAAAATATAGGCGATATGTTGAACCCCGATAATCTTATTTCCCACGGTTTCTAGAAATACGATGTTCTTGCTTGGCACTCAATTAAATCAAGGCGTTTTTTCACCGATGTCAATCGTTCATAGGATATATGCATTTTCTTTCTTACCATCATTTTTGGAAAGTGAAATTTCACTTGCCTGTAAAACGCTTTTCTTGAAATCTTGGTCGCGTAAGATGTCATAAAGTTTTTTAGCGGCTAAATAGTTAAAATCGCCTGATTTCTTGATAAATAGGAAATCCGGATATTTTGAATATCTTTTTGCACCTTGCATTCTTGCGAGTCATGAAGTAATATCATCGGTTATCTGTTTAGGACTCACATATAGCGCATCGCTGATGTTAAACTCTTTGTCGTTTTGTTTTTTTGCCATTTTTTAAGTTCCTCCGTTATTGTAGAAAGTTGTTTTTTCATC
>NZ_JANLCJ010000320.1 GCF_024979295.1 Herbiconiux daphne
CCACTACTAGTTTCCATTAAATGGAAAGGACGATCTTTATTACGAAGTAAATTTAATGTTTGATCTTTGGCGTCGAACCAAACCAAAGTAAATTTACCATGTAGTTTTTTAATAGTTTCTTCGATACCTATTTTATCGATGGCATATGCTATATTTTCACTATCTACTTTAAATTTATCATGGTTGGGGAGTAAGGCTTGATTATCCAGTGTACCGTTATGTACTAAAGTGATATTCCCGTGTTGGAATGGGTGAGCATTTGTATCTGTAATTTCACCAACTGTAGCATAGCGGTTGTGGCCTACCAGAAATTTTGGGTTTTTAACAGTAGTAATATCTGGGTTATATGGTTCCCCTTTTACCTCATCCCATAGGTTTTTGGTACGGAGAAACACATCAGCGGGTACAGCAGCTTTACGGATTTTAATTTTCAGTGGCTCTGAAGCCGTGATATTAAAACCAGAAAAAACTCCGGTTGAGTGCTCACCACGAACAATATCGTGATAAAGAAGGGATTCAAAGAATCTTACATCAGAAGCGCTCATTGTATTAGAGCCAGCAAAGATTATACCACACACAATAACACCCTCTTTTTAATCATCTTAATATGCATCGAACTGTGTTAATCACCAATATATGGGAATTCTATATCACCATCTTGCTCCCCCCTCCATTTGGAAAGCAAGTTGGGATTCTGAGGGAAAAAGAAAGACGGCGGCGACGAAGTTTTGCGAAAGACAAAATATCGTAGGCCAATTTGTAACCCACCTC
>NZ_JANLCJ010000321.1 GCF_024979295.1 Herbiconiux daphne
CAACCATCCTTTGACAGCGGGCATGATGCCCGACGGCAAAGGCACGGTAGAGCAATGGTGGACGTCTATCGCAACAGACCCGCGAAACGCATCGATGTACGCGCGCGGCATTATGTCGAACGTCACCGGCTCCCGCGCAAAGTTGGCTGTAGTCGATGACGTTGAAGTACCGCGAAACATTCAGACGCCGGAAGCGCGCGAAAAGCTACGCTACCGACTCGAAGAGATTACGCACATTCTAGTACCTGGCGGCCAGACGATTTATATCGGCACGCCGCACACGTTCGAAACCATTTACGAAGAGATTGAGAAGCGCGGCGCTAATTGCCTTACGATTCGACTCTTCGAAAAAGAGTTTCGTATTGAAGCGAAGGATGCGAATAAATGCGAATACGATATTCCGTTTATCCCTGAATTCGTTTTCGCCGGTATCTATAACGCCGCAAAGGTTTTGGTTGAGGGCGTAGATTACGAGCTGACTGAAACCGGCGTTAAATTTGCCGCGCCACCGGAAACGCTTATCGACTTTTACGCCGGTAGCGCATGGCCGGAGCGTTTCACCCGTGACGAGCTGATAAAGCGCCGACTATCCACGCGAACAATAAACGCCTGGGATAGTCAGTACATGCTTCACAGCAAGCCAACGCATGACCTTCGCTTAGACCCTGACCGCATCCGCGAATACAACGTAGAGCCGCAGATCCGCGTCGCTAACGGTGTGGCGGAAATGCTGTTAGGCAATGTCCGCATTTCCGGCGCGATTGGCTA
>NZ_JANLCJ010000322.1 GCF_024979295.1 Herbiconiux daphne
CTCCCCTACCTTGTACTTACAATTATCAAAATGATGGCGCTGTAGATGCCCATGCTTGCCTATCTTCTGGCAGTGAGGGCAAGTAACTATATCTGCATATCTCATCTTACCAGTAAGTTTAGGACAGTTATCAAAATGCCATTTCTTAAGCTGTATAGCTTTACCCTCAAGCCCACAATGAGGGCAAGATATAATCGGGCTATTCTGTGCGCTTAATGCTATTCCAATCCGTGATTTTTCTACTGATATTTTATCGCGCTTAACACCTAGCTTTGCCAACCTCATTTTTTTACGCACTTCATTTGTAAAAATATACCCTTCCACACCTTCCCCGCCATTTGTTGAGTTAACACAGACTGAATTAGATCTGTATTTGGCGATAGTTTCAACCTCCCAATTAATAAGATCTTCTTTTTCAGTGCAGGTAAACAGGACGGTTAAGGATGGCTCACCATATTTACGCCATGTGCGATATACACGCCGATCATAAATCTTACTTGCCGCACGATGATGTATAAATCTGTTTTGAGCAGTTTTAGTAGTAATCCCTATATAAGTATATCCATTCGGGAACGTTAATAGTTAACCTTCCATTATTGCACCTCAAATAGAAAACCCCTCTTTCGAGGGGCTTAGTTAGATTATTCTGATTCCGGGGCTGTACGGTAGTTCATATAAGCCCCTGCCAGCACCATAGCCGCACCTGTGATTTTCAGGCTGTTCTCTTCATCCCAAAGATTAGGGGTGAGTTCAAACGGGGTTTGTGG
>NZ_JANLCJ010000323.1 GCF_024979295.1 Herbiconiux daphne
CGGATCACAAATAACTTTCTTCAAATCCATATCAAAGATTGTACCAGCACCATAAGCGGGTTCACCTTCAAGACGCATTTTTAATTTATGTGCTGGCGTACCTGCTGTAATAACTTCAATATCACGATCTGAAATGTGACCACCAAGATTTTCATGAGCATCTAACAACCCTGCTTTCTGAAAATAAAAATCTTCATCTTCATTTTCTCGCATATGAACAATGAGATCAGTTAAGCCCCATTCCGGCGTAGAAGTTTGCATTACTAAGCCTTGTGTCGTTACCGTCCTAATCGTTGCTTGTTCAAAGATTTCCATTGAAATATGTGGATCTTCCTCGTCAAGCCAAATTAAATGTTTAGCTTGTCCAAATAATGCTTCTTGTCCCTGCTGCGTACTCTTAAAGCTTACATCAGAGTAACCCCGTAATAGTCCGTACTCGTCATAACTTCTAACTTTAAATTCAAGCACCTGATTACCATTTCTAATAATACTTTCTTTGACAATACAATGAAGGGGAATAGCGCCGGAGCCTAATACACCCTTATCTTCTCCATCAAATTCAGTATTTTCTAAATGGCGAGCATCTTTAATGCCTAATAATTCATATTGTAGAATCTGGCGAGTAGTATCACTGGTAGTACCTACACAAAATGTAGAAATAGGACAATCAAAGCGCCTACCTTCCCATTTAAAAGCCATTTGATCATATAAACCTGTTAAATGTGCGGCAAACTCAATAGATCCCGCTGCTGACTTACCTAAACGT
>NZ_JANLCJ010000324.1 GCF_024979295.1 Herbiconiux daphne
TTGAGCATCACTTAATGCCCTATGGTCTTCTTTGTCTGCCAACTTATAATCAACAATTAATGAAGATAGTTTATATGTCGTCCTGTTTGGGAAAGTTTTTTTGAAAATCGTAATCGTATCAACCCAATCACTTTGATGATATTCAATCTTATTGTCATCCAATGCTTTCCTAATGAAACCCTTATCAAAATTAGCATTGTGGGCATAAATGTCATATCCACCACAAAATTCACTTAATTCCTTAAGAACATTTTTGAGATTTTTTCCTTTTGTGTTTAACAATTCACTAGTGATACCAGTAAGTTCGGTAATCTTTTCCGGCACTGGATTAGCAATCTTAATCAATTTGTCAAATGCTCCAACAACTTCCAAAGATACAGAATTAACTTTGATTGCTCCGATTTCAGTTATTTCTGCTTGCAATGGGTCAAGACCTGTAGTTTCAATGTCAAGAATAATAATGTTCTTTTCCAATATTGATTTAGGAATTCAGATATTTCGTTGCCCGACACTGAATTGAACAGCTTTTTCCGTTTCTTTTTTGAACTTTCCATTTTTAACTTTTTCAAATGTCAATCCATCAAATTTATCGTCATGCTCATACTTATCAAAGAATCACTTCGGAATTCTTCTAGCATCATATTTGATTATGTTTGTGTTTTTCATATCTTACAACATAAACCTTCAATTAAAGTCTATGTCCTGTATCCTTTCTAGTGTATATTTTTCTTTCTGAGCATCAAGAAGATTTTGGATCAACGGCA
>NZ_JANLCJ010000325.1 GCF_024979295.1 Herbiconiux daphne
TGGCTGGGCCAAATTTAAATGATTTTCTGGGACAATAAAGACTTCGCTAGCGACAGAGGTCAACTTCCATATCCAGTATTGGCTGCCCTTAACTGGATTAAGGAAACTGACTTCTCCAAACTGGAACCGGGTCGTTATCCGATTGGCAAAGATGATGGAGCTATGTTCTGTCTTTACCAACAGTATGATACCGTTGACGTACACGAGAAACGTTCTGAATCCCACAAAGAATATATCGATCTTCAGTATATTATCAGTGGTGAAGAAAGCATCGGTTTTGCTCGTGCTGGTAATGGTGAAGTTGTCGATGAAGACTTGACCCCTGACAGTGATATGGTTTGGTATTCATCAGTGCCTAATGGTGTCCTGTATCCACTGAAGACTGGTGAGTTCATGGTACTGTTCCCGAATGATATTCATCGTCCGGGTCTGAATACCAATGGTGTGTCTTCCGTCACCAAAGCGATGGTTAAGATTCACAAAAATCTGTTCTGATAAAATCCCGGCGGGCAAAGGAGCGGCATAATCAGTCCAAAAGATTATGTGTCAGGGGGTTCGACTCCCTCACGCCGTGGCCAATTCTGGAGTAATAATGTATAAGCATACCAAAGGTAAAATCAATGACAATGCTATTCAGGCATTGCTCCACGATCCTCTGTTCAGAAAACGTGTTGAAAAGAATAAGAAAGGCAAAGGTTCTTATACCCGTAAGAAGAATCACCTTTCTGGAGCTAGATGAGTTTCAACCGATGTGCATTTCGGC
>NZ_JANLCJ010000326.1 GCF_024979295.1 Herbiconiux daphne
GAAAGAATGTAACTACAGCGGAACTCTATTCCCATATCGCAAAGCGCCTTAATTGGTTTACGCACATTGATTGAGAAAACACCCTCCCAATTAAAGAACTTGCGCATAAATTGGAACTCATATCCGAGGTTGTGAACGTATGTAATTAAACGTTTGTTCTCGTCTAAGTCAAAATAAGAGGCTAACAAGTCGCAAAGGTCTAGAAATTCCTCCCACGTTCTCCCGTAGAAAACATCTTTCCCGTAGCCAATGCCGAACATCCACACATACATAAACGCGGATTTTTCGCCGTTGTATATAGTAGAGGTGGTTTCTATGTCGAACGCTGATTCAATATTCAAATATTCAGTTTTAGTTTTGCCGTCCTTAACGAAAGGAATATTAAGAGAATCCAAATAATCAGCCGTACACATAGAATAATGTTTCATTAAATCAACCTATACCAGTCACGACCTTCTATTTCTTCATCGTGGTTATCAATATCTGTCAACATATCCGAAACGCGCTTAATCATTTCATCTAATGCGGTTTCCGAGTCTGTCAGGTCAATCTTTTCTTGTTTAACCAATTGTCTGACAGTTTCCATGACTTCTGTAGAGTCGAACGCGTGACCTAAGTTTTCCACGGTGTCCAGATATTGCATTGATTTATTGTATAGTTCAAAGAACTTGCTGGAATATTGCTGTAACTGTTTAATGTCTTTATATTCCACGCCTACGCGGTCGGCGGTATCTTTGAGAACCTGATTTAACCCCTTAACAG
>NZ_JANLCJ010000327.1 GCF_024979295.1 Herbiconiux daphne
TGAAATCGTTAGTGTCCGTGTTGGTTCTTATAAAACTAAACGTGGCGAAACCCGCAATAAAGTTGTTGGTGTTTCAGCGATTCCGAACATGTTCAAGAAACAAGTTGGTGAAGCGCGTCTGGAGAATGTAGCATTCAACCCATACGTTGACACCCCAGAGAACTTACAGGCTTATTCAAAACTGTATAAGTTCCAACGCGATCAGCTTGCAGAAGCTATCGACAAAGAAAATATTCCATATGCTGGCAAGGAGCCGATTAAGAATAGCGATCAAGAGCGTACTCCAACCACCTCTACAAATACAACTGGTAACCCAGATGTTGGTGGTGATTTTGACGACGACATCCCTTTCTAATCTAACCGCAGCATAATATAAAGGCTGCCATTTCGGTGGCCTTTTTTATTTTCTAGCATAAGGATATGCATGAGTTACAAATATAGCATACCTAAAAGAAAACATGCCGGTAAAGTATACACTCGTGAAGAGTTGTATAAAGAATATTACCCTATCATTATCAAACTTCTCATTATGAAGAAGAAAGATTTAATGGATGCAGAAGATATTACGCAAAACGTATTCTTGTATCTGTTGGAAATGTGGGATGATATTAAATGGGAAAGCATTGAGAATTTACTTTCCCTTGTTCTTTATCAGCGTGTTGTTAGATACTATCAGAAATTTGATGTTGAAGATAACATCACTGGCAGTTCCCAAATAATCGATTTGCTGGATTGCAAGTTGATTAAAGATCCTTTGGATTT
>NZ_JANLCJ010000328.1 GCF_024979295.1 Herbiconiux daphne
TATCATTGCGAAACAATTAGCACGGTAACGGTAACGAGGGCAACGGCTAGGGTTCGATATCGAATCAGATAAAAATATATTTGTCAATCTTTAATTAGACCTTGTAATATACGATAGCTTGTCTTATAATATGTGAGTAGTTCAGGTGTATATTTATCATGTTAATTAATGAGGTAAATTATGTTAGGTGAAATTTGTAGGCAATTCAGAATTGCAAATCATATCAAGTTACGTGAAATAGAGGGTAACCCAAACATTAAAACCTTATCCGGTTTTGAAATGGGGGTTAACTTGAGTTCTAAACATTTCGTTAAATATTTACGTTATGCTTTAGAACATAACTTACTTAATGATTTAAATACTCGCATTGCAGAGGGTTTAATTAATGGGGAGGATAAATAATGGCACGTTCAAAGATTCATAATCAGTTAGTAGAAGATACCCGCATTAAACCGGAGTTCCGCAAAGAGGTATCACGTAAAGCGTCACTGGCTAACAAGCGTTTGGCACGTCTGGAAAAGAACGGGTTAACCGATTCGCCAGCATACCAGAAGTTTATGGAGGGAGGCGGGGAACGTTTCTCTATTCGTGGTAAAACTGGTTCCGAACTGACAAAGGAACTGATAAAGATTAATAACTTTATCGAAATGAAAACCTCTACTGTTAAGGGGTTAAATCAGGTGCTCAAAGATACCGCCGACCGTGTAGGCGTGGAATATAAAGACATTAAACAGTTGCAACAATATTCCAGTAAGTTCTTTG
>NZ_JANLCJ010000329.1 GCF_024979295.1 Herbiconiux daphne
TCAGGTAAATTAAACCATTCAAACATCCCCAGAGTTTTGGCGAACATATACAGGTTAAGCTGTTTAATGTTCCGGCCTTTCCGCTTATAATCGTACCACAACGATTTAGCATCACGATTTTGCATTATAATTTCTCCAGCCTATTTAACAGGCTTTGAACCAGTGCGGAATTACTATCGATAGACCGTGATAATTCTTCCATAACCTGAGTCTGTTTTCTGATCGTAGTATTCAACATCCAGAATAACGCCACACATACGGCAATTGGAAACCCGACCACTTCAATTAATTCTTTAATCGGTAACACTTCCACGTTAACCCCTCTTACAGATTTTGAGATAATTAGTTATCGCGTCGCCGATGTTGTTATTCTGATAGAAAACTTTATCGTTCAGAAAGAACCAAAGAATCTTTTTCTGGGTTTTGGTCGTCGGCTTGTATATCGACCGATTATAATTAGGTTTCGGGGAATAATCCAGCGAATAAATCAAGTCGTCATCATTATTTTTAATCGGCGTTGATTTCGCGTGAATGTAAGTAAAAAAGATATCGTCTATATTTATAATTTCGCATTGATATACTTCATCGTTAAAATCAATGAAATAAGTTAACAGTACATCTTTCGGCTTATATTTATACGGCAAGTGCGGATAAATATCTAATTCCCACGCGCCGCCAGTAATCATTGATAATTTCGGATTGTTAAACGCGAAATATTTATGTGTCTGGGTTTTACTGTCAGTCGTAGATCTACAGTATT
>NZ_JANLCJ010000033.1 GCF_024979295.1 Herbiconiux daphne
AAGATTAACTTATACTTAACATAGTTACTCATGGATTATTACTTAGCTTAAACGTGGTTGAATACATGATTAACAAAGCCCTAATAAGTTTGTATGTCTTACATTAACCGCCATAAGGGTTAAGGAAAGTAACGGTTTAACGTGGGCTATTGCATAAGGGGGTTTATATGAGCGCCTGTTAAGGCGTTGTATTGCCTTTAGCAATGGGGGTTATACATGGGTATGCCTACACATACGGCCTTATATACATGCCCTATCATATACCCTGCTATATACCCACATATACAGGCTATCTATATGATATATAATAATATAATAGTTATATGACCTGCCTTTATACAGTGGTATACACGGATATATACACACATAATAATACATACACATATACATACACACATATATTATTTAACATATTGTTATCATTGTGCCTATCTATTGTGCTATGTCATTGATAATCATACGCCTATACATTCCCTAGCGTGCCTGTCTATCTCTAAATAAGCCCCCTACCCCCACCCTATCCCCCTTTTTTCTTTCTCTCACCAACCGTACACCTCCCACCCAGCAAAATTTGAAATTGAAACTAAAAAATTTGAATGAGGGATAAATAGGATAGCACATAAGGTATTAATTCGGATGGGGTCGCACACATGAACAGGCACACATGAGGTCTCACCTATGAAGTCCCACACTATCAGTGGATTATGACAGGGCACACAAACAATTCCTTCTACAGTGTAAAATATTTGTCAACCTTTCTTTTCTACAGTGTATATACTTAAGTTCGTAATGCTTAGCATAACGGATTAATATAAGGAGTTCATAGATATGACTATTGAACAAGGTAGTGACTATTTGCTTAGTCCAGATGCCTTCGACGAGAATGGAAATCGTCGTCCCGGAAATTTTAAAGCAGCACTGGAAGACGACCCGATTGAAGATGGTCGTAATCTCCGGACTGGTAAATTCCTTCCGGGTAACAAGTGTTCGCCAGGTCGCCCAAAAGGTAGCCGCAACAAAATGACCCAGCAGTTCCTCGATAGAGTTGCTGGTCGTACTGAAGATGGCCTGTCCATGGAAGAGATTCTGATGGATATGGCTCAAGACCCACAATGTGCTCCAGACCTTCGATTCAAAGCAGCTAAGACAATTCTCGAATTGACCTTGCCGAAAGCAGCTTCGATTGAAGTTACTATGGAAGAGACTAAACTGACAAAAGATCAGATTGATGCTCGTCTGGGTGAACTGTTAGCCAAAGGTCTTGGTATCTCAGAATAAGGGAGCTTGCTCCTGGTCGATCCTACTAACGACCTGAAAATAAAAAGTAGGGCGCATTTTGAGTGGGCAACCACACCTATAAGAAGTTCGTCCCAAGTGAGATATTGATTCACTGGGCAACCCGGTGGCAGGTGAGATGGCGATAAGACCGGAAGCCTGCTCTGGCAAGAGGAGAGATTAATATGGCTGGCGGTTCTTTTATCGTTCGTCTTCGTGCCAAGCGTCCATACAAAGAGACTCAGGGTATCGAAAGTACAGTACTGAATTCTGGTTATGGTAATGCTAAACCAAGTACAAGTAAACCAAAGGGCGACAAAGTAGGTCGCTAACAAATTAAGGTCTGGTAGCTCAGCGGTAGAGCAATTGGCTGTTAACCAATCGGTCGGTGGTTCGATCCCACCCCAGTCCGCCACATACGGCACTTAGCTCAGCTTGGTAGAGCACATGCTTTGGGAGCATGGGGTCGGAGGTTCGAATCCTCCAGTGCCGACCAAACAATGCCTCGCTAGCTCAGCTGGCAGAGCAACTCACTAGTAATGAGTAGGTCGGGAGTTCGAATCTCTCGCGGGGCACCAATTCCATAGGAGGCAATCATGCCATTAGTTAAGGGTTCTAGCAAAAAAGCTATCTCTTCTAATATCAAGAAAGAGATGGCTGCTGGCAAACCTCAGAAACAGGCGATTGCCATCGCTATGTCTGTAGCTGGTAAATCCAAGTCAAAAGGTGGAAAACCTAAAGCATCTGAAGGTGCATTGAATAAGACTTGGTAATTTAGGAGAACATATGTTTATTCAGGAATTAGGAGTTGTAGCTAGCTCTGATAAACAAATAACTGGAGTGGCCATCACTAAGAATCAACGTATGTTCTTCTCCATGCCTACTTTTGTCCAAGAAGACAACTACAATGTAGGTGAGTGGGTAGATGGTGAAGTTAAACCATACAAAGCTGGAAACCTGAAATGTGTGACAGCAGTTCACACTGAAGGGGATGACCTTTATATCGTAGATGAAGATAAACTAGTTATCGTGGATACTACAACGGATAAAGTTACTAAAACCCTCAAACCAAATATGGTTGAAGGTAGCAAACTTAATGATATTCGTGTAGTAGGTCGCACGGCCCTTATCTCAGAGTATGGAAAAGGTTCTGTGATTGTCTTAGATTTGTCAACTGGTAGATCTAGACAAGCATTGCTTTCCAGTAAGAAATCAAAAGCACCTAAAACGAGTGCTACGATTTATGATAATAAAATCTCTGGTGAAATTCATGTAGATGGTATTGAACTTTCTCCAGATAAGAAAACGTTTTATTTCTGCTTCCCATTGGGAGGTGGTTTATGGTCTGTACCAGTCGATGACTTGCTTAACCCAACATTGACTGCCCCTCAGCTTGATTCTAAAGTCAAGAAAGTAAGAGACTTGCCTGCAATTGGTGGTATCTTAACTTTGCCAGATGGTTCATTCTTGATTTCCAATGCAGAGATGTGTTCTATTGATTTGATACGTAATGATTCTATTACACCCTATATTAAACCATCTCGTATCCTGATGTGGCCTGACGCCCTCACACTTGAAGGTGAGTATGTTTACTTTGCTTGTTCTCAGTTGGACTTATCCTCTCTGTTGAATCCCGGTGAAGAAGATAAAATGCATGCCCCATTCAATGTATTCAGAATTAAGAAACCATTTACATTCTAATCCAATAAGGTAATCTATGGCTCAGCTGTATTTCTACTACTCCGCAATGAACGCTGGTAAATCCACGTCCCTTCTACAATCCTCATTCAATTATAAAGAACGCGGCATGAAGACCGTGGTCTATACAGCAGAGTTAGATAACCGATATGGTGTTGGTAAAGTGACTTCAAGAGTGGGTCTTTCCGAAGATGCCACTCTTTTTAATAAGTCAACTAATCTCTACGAAGAAGTCAAATCAAATCCAGTAAACTGCGTCCTAATCGATGAAGCACAATTTTTAAGCAAGGAACAAGTTCACCAGTTAGCAAAGATTGCAGATGATTTAAACATACCTGTCTTATGCTACGGATTACGTACTGATTTCCAGGGAGAGTTATTCGAGGGCTCTAAGTATTTATTATCTTGGGCTGATAAACTCGTCGAACTTAAAACTATCTGCCACTGTGGAAGGAAAGCTTCTATGGTTCTCCGCGTAAACAATGGCAAACCTATTTATGATGGTGAGCAAATCCAGATTGGTGGGAATGATTCCTATGTATCTGTTTGCCGTAAACATTATTTTGAAGGAACAT
>NZ_JANLCJ010000330.1 GCF_024979295.1 Herbiconiux daphne
TAGCTGCTTGATAGAAGCCAATTACTGATGTAATGGCATCATATAATTTCTTAGCCCATTCAAGACTGTTGTCGCTTTCATTCGTCAAATCACTGAGAAAATGGAAAGTTATCCTGTCTTGAAACCCATTGTCAAAAATTCACCGGTCTATTATGTTGGCTCTAATTTGAGCATGGAATGGATTTCTTGCTGTGCCGTGCTTGTCTGCCGAACCGATAATTATCTTTACATGGTCATGCATTTCAAGCATTCTTCTGATTGTTATTTCATGCCCTTTGTGGAATGGCTGAAACCTTCCCAAAAATATACCTACGTTATCTTTCATATTATTTTCTCCTTAAAATATCTTTTATAGCTTTTTCACCTTCGGGGGTCAATGTCAAAGTATCTTTTAAATTTTCATGTTCCTCCAAATATATAATCTCAATTTTCCCAGAATCATATATCCATAGTCTTCAATGTTCTCATCAACCATTTTTAATGAAGGTATGTGCTTTTTTCTCAGCATCATATTCTTCATACTCATAATTTTTCATGAGTTTTTCAATTTCTTTTATTTGTTTCTTTGTCATTATTCTATTTTCCTATAAATTAATATTTCTTTCTTGTCACAATCATATTTCAAGGCAACTTCTTGTTTATAACCATAATCTTCTGGGTTTAGTTCTTCCATATGGTTGAGCAGTTGCTCCTCAGTCATATGCCCATTTTCAGTAGCAACCAAAATATCGAATTCTTCTTGGGTCAATACTTTGTTCAT
>NZ_JANLCJ010000331.1 GCF_024979295.1 Herbiconiux daphne
CCTGAGTACTTGTTTTAATCTCACATAATTATACAGGAGTTAATATGTTTGGTTGGGGTAAGAAAGCTAAGAACGTTGTTATCGAGCTGAATAAAGCTGAACACCGTCCTATTGCTCGTGCTATCGTAGCTGCTGGTGTGTATATCGCAGCGGCAGATGGTAACATCGAAGATAGCGAAGTAAACACTCTCCGAAGTGTTATTGCTAACAATAAAACACTGGCTCCTTTTGTACCGGAAGCTAATGATTGGACTAATGAATTTACAAGTCTTATCCAATCTTCTCCGCGTACAGCACGACTGGAAATTCTGCGTGTAGTTGAAGCGGTACGTAATGACCGTGACGGTGCTCAGAATGTTCTGGTTGCAGCTTTAGATATCGCTGATGCTAATGGTGGTATTGGTGATGATGAGCGTTCTGCACTTACTAAAGTTGCAGAAGCTCTTGGTCTGAATCTTAAAGATTATGAGTGATGAAAAGCTCGTAAGAGTTGATTCGCTGGAAAGTGGTGAGCGCTTCTTGTTCGATAATCTTTCGTACATTACGACTGATTCTCGTATGGAAGGTGAGTATGTACAAGCAGTAGCTGTCTACTCTGGAAAGCTTATTATGTTCACCTCTAGTGAAGAAGTTCGTCCGATTCAGGCATAAATAAAGGTTATAGGTTGCCACCCTAAGCATGGTGCGGAAAAATGCTATCGTACAGGTTCGAATCCTGGGCAGCCTATAACCTTCCATTAAAGGATTGAAAAGTCGGA
>NZ_JANLCJ010000332.1 GCF_024979295.1 Herbiconiux daphne
CCTTAGTACCAAAGCACTACCACCATACATATATGATACCATATTAGTTATTGTATAATGTATTATATAGACAAACAGCTCATGAAGAGCAAATTTCAATTTTAATAGAAGGATACTACCATATGTCTATGATTCCAGAATCTCAATCTACTCGCAAATACAACTACGAAGCAATGGCAGAAGGTGAATACGAAGCACGTATCGTTCGTATCGCTGGTCTGGGTGTTCATCCACAAGATCCTTGGGTTGACCGTAAGACTGGTGTCGTGACTCAGAAAGCTCCAGCTTTCCGTCTCGATATTGCTTTCGAGCTGATTGGTCAAGATACCAAAGGAACTGATTCCGAAGGTAAGCCAATCGATCCGAAACCATCTTGCCAGTTCAAAAGCTACGTGGTTAATCCTCGTGCGAAGAACTCTGGTATCCTCGACCTGATCAAGATGATTGACCCATCTGTTCAGGCAATGAAAGCCGACCTTGATTGGATTCGTGACAAACTGTTAGGTCAGCCAGTTAACCTGCTGCTGAACCAGTACACGAACAAAATGGGTCAGACCAAGAACGGTATCAAAACCATCTCAGCAATCCCGACTAAGTATCGTGATGCAGTTGGTGCTGCTCGTTGTGAGTTCGTCTTCTTCGACCCATACGTTGAGACTGACGAATCTGTAGCAGCTTACGCTTCCCTGTTCCCATTCCAGCGCACTATGCTGACTGCTGCTAACGATGCGAAGAGCATTCCGTTGGCTGGTCGTG
>NZ_JANLCJ010000333.1 GCF_024979295.1 Herbiconiux daphne
ACCACACAATCAAAATTATCAGTTAGGAAAAGCCATAATAATAAACCTCCCTGAGCCTTAAACTCATCCGGCCTATGTAAAGCAGAATGTAAGCTAACAATGTTTTTAGATCCTGCTTGTAATGAGCATCGCTTAACATCGAATTTAAGGATCTCACCCTCTGGAGTAATAGCCAGTAAATCAAATAAACCATTAGAGCTAATGTTAGCGAAAACCTCAAAGCCACGGTTAAGCAGGTAAGCCGCTGCTACATGTTCTGCTACATCACCCCTACGCCCATTGTTAGAGGTAATATCTTTACTGTATTTGTGTACTAGTCCCATGATTCTAAATTCACAAATGGTAGAAACAAAAAACCCCGCTCAAAGGCGGGGCTAATTAATAAATTAGTTTACTTGTGGGGCGATCTCATCATCCCCGAAAATGTTTTCCCCACGGGCTAGCGCTTCCTCGTTAGCCTGGCTGGATAAACGCGCCTCTTGC
This sequence comes from Herbiconiux daphne, assembly GCF_024979295.1. Classification (GTDB taxonomy): domain Bacteria; phylum Actinomycetota; class Actinomycetes; order Actinomycetales; family Microbacteriaceae; genus Herbiconiux; species Herbiconiux daphnes. Next base: position 484 of record NZ_JANLCJ010000333.1, read on the forward strand.
TCATGATATAGAGCGGTGAGGCTTTCAGTAACAACATGAATCCGGGATAACTCCACCTCATCAGGTGTATAGGCGTTCAAAGCTACCCCACATGGAATAGCAAACACTAACCATTCTGCCGCCGCCTGAATAACAGACTGATTAGCAGAATTTGAAAACTCTTTAGTTAAATCAAATACCATCAAGAAACGCCCCTCACTTTCGGGGATGCCTACAATGAGTGCATTGTTAACATTAGGGATAGTAGTTAATTTAACCTTAGTAGCAATATC
>NZ_JANLCJ010000334.1 GCF_024979295.1 Herbiconiux daphne
GTTTGAGTTTCTTCACATGTGAACGTTCTTTGGCGTCTTTTATGTCGGATAGTTTGCGTTGACGTATCTCGACGACCCTTGCGAACATTGTGTCGTCCGGTAAATCCCGAAGCAACATTTTGAATTTGTTCCAATGTAATTCCCCAAATTGGTCATGCAAATCGATGTGGTAGGCTTGCATGAATGATGTGTAAATGAAGCCCGCATCGTGGCTCAAAGAATAGTTTTGTTGCAGTGTTTCGTCTTCTTCGCCTTCGACCTTTTTGGGGATGATTGGATTGCCTTGGACATCGTAAGCGACGACTTCCGGCATTGTTTCTTGTATAAGTTCGTGAAATATTGCACCCAACAATTCAAACCGCTTGATTGGTGGCAAAATGTGATGTTGGGTTTCCACCAACAATGCCAACATCATTTCCGCCCCAACACTATCGGTGATTGCGGGGTCTTCCAAAATATCGAACACGTCCAAGATATTATCAAAGGACATGTCGACATGGAACAAAGTGCCTTCGAACATGACTTCATCGTCACAAGGCTTGTGCAAATAGAATGTCATTTCTTAGCTTTCTTGGCGGTCTTCTTTTTCTTGGCGATGATAGTTTCGCCGATTTGCTTTTGGGCTTTCTTCGTTTCGGCTTTGCGCCATTCTTCCAATCCGGTCGAAATGGTTTCGATGACCGCATTCATGATGTTGATTAAGGCTCGGACATCCGGATAAATTGCATATAATAATTTGAACCCACCTTCGCCAA
>NZ_JANLCJ010000335.1 GCF_024979295.1 Herbiconiux daphne
GCGGAAAAAACTTGTCTCTGTTACTGGCGACGGCTGGCAAAAATGCGTCGATATTTTCACGTATGAGAGAGCCAAAGACAAAGCCGCCAGAGAAGCCGCCAGAGCCGCAGCAGAGGCCGAACGGGTCAAAGGCATACAACGGCAGCATGATAACGTTTCGTCGCTTCTGGTGGCAGCACAGGCCGCAGAAACGCAATGCGCAGAGGACAAGGCCGAACTAATTCGGGAAGCACTGAGTTATTACCAATCTGAATACAGTGAGGCAACGCCACGAGCATTTTTTGCGGCAGAGCTGGAGGCTATGATAGAAAAATTCCAGGTTAAAACAGAGCTGGTGGATCGGGTTATTGAGGCGTGCCAATCCTATTTTTCATGGCAGTATGACACGGTAGAAGCAGCACAGAAGGCCGCAAGTGAAGTCTTGAGCCTACCTACAGGAACGCCGTCTTTGCCGTTCAAACTGCGACTAATGGAGCCGTTAGTGATGTAGAATGGCTGAATGCAGCAGACAAGGCAGAGCGCGACAGACTGAGACGGCGAGCCGTTGAGATGGAACGAGAGGACGCGGAGAGAGCCAGAGCCAGAGAAGCGGAACGAGACAAGAAAAACAGCTACGACTTTGCAGCGTGGAAGGCGAAGAAAATCGCCGCTGGAGAGTGGCGAGGGAAATAACTGTCAGTGCGTGAGGGTTTGCCCCCAATACCGCACAACTCCACGTCCTGAGCATGACGCAAAAAGGCTCACTAATAGTATTC
>NZ_JANLCJ010000336.1 GCF_024979295.1 Herbiconiux daphne
ATGCTATATCAATTTTCAGTTATAGTATTATACTTAGTTGTATATAAATTGATAAAACCTACCTTTGGAACAAACTCAGTGCTTCAATAAAGTCTTTCTTGTAGTGCGGCGTCAGTAAAGTTAATTCCTAAATCAACAACTGCCCTACCATCACTAAACTTTGTATCTACTCCTTCTGAAATAAAACCAACTTTCATTATATTTATACCTGATCTATCTATTGTTATATACACTTTCTTTCCAGCGTCATTAACATTTCACTTTCTTGTTCTATAAGTAGCGGTTATATCTTTTCTTGTAGGTGCTTTTGGCAATGCATTGATAGCAGACGCAATGGCAGCATCAACTTGTGCTTTAGAAATAAGTAATAAATCATCAGACCCGCCAAGCATTTCAATCCCTTTACGAATTCCGGCAACCGACTGCACTCTTAGTTTGCCAGTGATGTCCGCTTTCTCGTTAATCTTATCAACAACCGCAACCACCCTATCTAACTCTGTTGCTCCCGCTGGCGGTGCTTGTGCAGGTATCTCTTCACTGTAGGCAACGATGGCACTTGCTATCTGCTCATCAGTGAACCCTTTTTCAATTAAGATACTTATCATATCTTTCAAATCGTCTTTTTCTTTATTCATAAGTAATCTCCTATTGTCAGTCATACTCTTCAATTACAGCGCCTGCTGATTTCAGTCAGTCTCATATCGCCTGTAGCCTGGTGAAACCTGCCGTAGTCGAGTCATCACCATAAGTAGTAT
>NZ_JANLCJ010000337.1 GCF_024979295.1 Herbiconiux daphne
GTAACGTTGTGACGCTCGACAATGGCGACACGGTACAAGTTACCAGCCCTGAAGATGTTCATGTAGGCGATGGCGTTGAAATCGACAAAACCTACACTTTCGATAACGGTGCAGAAGGTGAGGAGTATTAATCATGAGTTATTATCGTGAGCTTCAACTGATTGAAAATGGTCAGTGTCCCTGCTGTGAGAATACGCTGATCATTGGTGAAGATGATCAGTACCTGTGTAAGAGCTGCGATATCTCAGTGGAAAAGCCTGAACAAAAACGCGGCCTGTCTTACCGTGGTAAAGTGTGGGTGGCGATGATCATTTCCTGCCTGCTGGTGTTCGGTCTGTTCTTCGCTGGTTCAGCGATGGCGATGCAGGTGACTGGCTTCCTGACTGGTCAATTCAATCAGAACGGCGATAACATCTGCGTGTATAACGCGATGGGTCACAACATCTATCAGAACGTAGGCTTTCGTATCTGTCCGTTAAGCATTACTACTGATATTTAGTACCAGACTCAAGGCCATTGTTTAGTGGCCTTTATGATTGGTGCTTGCCTCTAAGTTACATGATTCCTCAGTCTGATCCACTGATAATCATGACTCTATGCTCAGTCCCGTCCAACCGTTATGTGGGTTCGGTTGTAAACATCAACTCCACTCATCTTTGTAGAGGTTGTCACATGAAAGAATTAGCTATCACTATGGAAATGATGCCGGTTGATGCTTTTATCGCTATGCCGGATTACTTCGCTAACCGCAACG
>NZ_JANLCJ010000338.1 GCF_024979295.1 Herbiconiux daphne
ACATTATTGCTACTCCAACTGCACTGACTCTGTCTGTTGCAACTGATGCAGCTAATGGTAAAACTGTAGCGTTTACTCCAGACCCAGCTGGTGCTGCACTCGGTACTCTGACTATTAAAACTCAGCCTACCGCTGCTCAAGCAACCGCTACCATCGCAGGTACGACTCTGACAGTTAAACCTGTTGCTGCTGGTCCAGCTACTTCTGTAGTTGTAACCAATGGTACTAAAGATGTTACTGTAGCTGTTACAGTAACTCAATAATATCTAACCTGAAGGGGAGTCGGAGCAATTCGCTCCCCTTTGTTGTTTTCAGGAGATTCAAATGAGCATTACAAACCTCATCTCGTATGAAATACTCGGAGCGAAAGAAGAGTTCGCTGGCTGGGTATCTAATATCTCTCCTTACGACACTCCTTTTACTTCTCTCACTGGTAAAGCCCCTGTATACAACCGTGTATTCGAGTGGCAAACAGACCGTCTTGAACTTGTCAACTCTAGCAATGCATGGGAAGAAAGTAGAGAAAATCTACCTGCTCCTATCTTGATACCGACGAAAGTTCACAACAACTATACACAGATTTTTAGAAAGGTGGTAACAGTATCTGATACTGCTAATGCCTTTAAAAACCACGGACGTCAGTCTGAATTAGAATACCAATTTGAGAAAGCTTCAAAGGAAATCAAAAGAGATTTAGAATGGACTTTCCTATCTTCTCAAGATAAGGATGATGGGAAGACAAATAACACAAGGT
>NZ_JANLCJ010000339.1 GCF_024979295.1 Herbiconiux daphne
CTCTATTGACCTCTGTTTATCTATCGCAGAACTACACAATTGGTTCAATATCTTTTACAGCAAAATCACGTACTTGATTCTTTTCAATATCTAATGCCTGTAAAAGCATTTGTGGTTTGGGGTGGAACTCAGTACTGACATACCACATCTTAATAGGGACAATCTGACGCTCACGTTTTTCACCCTTCCAATTCGTATACATGATAGTACTATGTACATTCGTTGGTAGTAACTTGAAAGATAACTCAGTCATTTGGGTTCCTATCATAATATAAACGAATACCTAGATTCAAAAACATATTAATAGGTACATTAGAAGGGAACACTAGTCTCTTTAACTCACTTAATTCCACTTCAACCATTTGTGAATCTGATACACGGGTTGAAGGAATAGTTTGTTGAACATCCATTACGTAGAACTCAACTATTTCCGAACCAAACATAGCTGAACCGATGACATATGTAGATCCATGCATCCCGAAATAATGTTCAGCCATCTTACCTACGTCGGAGTCAGATTTACCAATGGCAGGTCGATAAGCACCATTGGTATCTTTAATAAGAACAACCTTTCCAAAATTAACAGGAAGAATTACTTTCATAACTTGCCTTATTGAATAATACGATTACCTACAATTGCATCGTCATAATCAACTGGAATTTCCCATCCAATTATTTCAAAACTATTTACGCCAGAATAGAATTTACCAATTGTTTGTTCACCGTTAATCATAAGCCAATAATATCCATTAT
>NZ_JANLCJ010000034.1 GCF_024979295.1 Herbiconiux daphne
AAAGGTCTTTATCAATTAGACACTGGTGCTCAAACTTGGTCAGCGTACAATTATCAAGATCCAGATAACATGACTCCTATAGAACATCCTTTGCGTATGTGGGCTGAACGTTATGGTATTGACTTTGATAACATCACAGAAGAGTGGCGACAAAAGCATGTTAATAATTTCCACTTCCAAGTTAATGGAACAGGGAAACTTAGCATTGAAGCTGGTGGTACTCAGTTCTCTAATGAACGTGGGCATCAACACAACTATCGTGATTATATCGCTGGAAAAACACGTAACCTCAGTGTTCGTTTGAATCATCCATATCTGTATTATGGAATTGTAGACGAAGATCCGGATAGTGATGTTAGTATCAGTGGCTTAGTAATTGACTTTTCTCTTGGTGGACGTCGTTAAATATAGAGCCTCTCTTCGGAGGGGCTTTCTTTTTATTGGAGGTAGCCTCTCATGGGTGCTAATGGTAATCGTAGACAGACGCTACGAAATAACATAATCCAACCATATGAAACTGGTTTATTAACTGATGTAAATCATAAAGATTATAATGCTGTTGTTGGTATTGAACTTGATAAAGTAAGTACAGCAACTAAGCATATGTTTCAAGGATTGGATGATGTAAGAAAAGAAATTAAGGATCGTACTAAGGCTCTAGATGCTTTACATCTTACAGTGAATGATACTTTCAATAAAGTGATGCTTGAAATCTCTGGTGTTAAAATGCAGATTGGTCAAGGTATTACAATGGATAGTATCACTGACGCTGATGGTAATGTTCTTAGTGGTGTCCTTCAAGGACTTAAGACTCAAGTTAATGCTGCTAATGGTAACATCATGGTGGCGTTAGGTGAGATTACAAACACTAACACTAAGTTTGATGGTGAGATCTTAAAGATTAGTCAGGATATTAATGGTGTCCAATCTAATGTCAATGTAATCACTGGCGTTCTTTATACAGGATCAAGTGGTACAGGAACCCCGACTAGTCCAGCACCAGGTACAAAGTTTGAACAGATTGCTAAACACGAAGTAGATATTACTAACCAAGGCGCTTCTATTACACAACAAACAGCAGCTATTACTCGTATTGATGATACTGGTGGAATAACTTATGAAACTCAATGGGGAGTTAAATCAAGTGTTGGTGGTTTAAATAGAGGTGTTGGTTTTGTTCAGAATGCTGGTGGATCTACTTTCACCATTAATGCTGACGTATTTCAATTTACTGGTGGTGGTAGTTCTAATGGAACTCTCCCTTTCTATATTGATGCCACAGGTACTCACATCAAACAAGCTTCTATTGGTAATGTAACTATCAATGCTGCTCAAATCAATACAGGTGTAATCAATAGCGCTCGTATTGGGGATTTGCAAAGTACTAACTTCCCTAATGGTGGATGGCAGTTAACTAAAGCAGGATCTTTCCAGATTGGTGGTAATGCAGGTGGTAACCGTATCGTAATGACTAGCCAAAATATTATTTTTTATGATGGTAATGGTACTCCTCGTATTAAAATCGGATTATTCTAAGAGGTATTAAATGGCTATTGGTATTCAAGCTCAACCAGTAGGGCCAGGGCCAGCTGCTCCCGCTCCCCTATTAATTAATGATGGATGTACTTTTCCTCAATTTTTGGGGACATACAGTACAGGCCAAATTGAATTTAGAAATACTAGCGCCTCTATAACTGTTCCTAATTTTGATGGTCGAGGGGAGCTTATTATGGTTCCTGCTTCTGAAATTGCCCATGAACAGTATGTAGGTACTAATTTAGTACCTTCTGTAGTTGGTGTTAAGGGTATGTCAATTTCAGGTAATGTAGCTCATTTCAGTTTACAAGATGCTTCATATAGAAACATCTATTGGTCTATGAGTTGGCATGCTTATAAAATACACCCAAGGGGTTCTATGACCTATGGTGTTAATTTTACTAATTCAGCAGATTTTATGAACCTTAATGACACAGGTACTGTAGGACAATGTATCTGGGCTTATCAGGGTGCAGTGGGAGATGGGATGGTTCTTTCAGCTATTCCTGCTAATGCTGTGGTTTTTATGTATTGGGATCAAGCAGATACAGTTGTCCAGTATACTCCTCAAAATAGAACGATCCACGTTACTCACAATAGAATGAATAACAACAACGGTCAGACAATTGGTTTTGCTAGAATAGTAGCTTTCTTAAATACAGGAAGTGTTCCAGAGCATCGAGGAGGGTTTAATATCTATAATGCATCTGGAACTTGCACTTTTTCTACTTATAATTCACCTTTCATTATTAGAGGTTTTATTAGTACAGCAGGTGGAAATCCTGGTGTGACGCAGCCTATGATTAACATCACTACTAATGGACTTGCTGGTGGACAAGGAGGAGGGTGGCAATATCAACATTGGAGAGGGGCTACTAATCAAGGTGGATCTATTGGTACAGGTTTTGGCCCTCAATTTGCATCATGGACAGATCAATATGATTTGATGATAAATTCTACAACCAATATACCATTACCTGTATTAAGCGCTCTTGATTACTTTGCTTAATGGCACTACCCGATCTGACTATGTAATATAATAACTACGTGATCACAAATATAAGGACAACCATTAATGGCAATCACTCCATATAACTATGGTGCCTTAATCCAAAATGCTGCTAAGAAATATGGGGTTGACCCTGAACTGATTCAATCTGTTATCAAGGTAGAATCAGGGGGTAATCCCACTGCTGCATCCGGTACAGGCCCGGTAGGGCTTATGCAAATCTCAGAAGGACTAGCCAAAGATTATGGCTACAATCTCAAAGATAGACTTGACCCTGCAAAGAACATTGACATGGGTGCTCGCTACTTAGCGCAGAACCTAAAAGCATTTGGTGGAGATACCACTAAAGCTCTTCTTGGCTATAACCAAGGAACTGGTGGAGCTAACAGCATGATTGCTGGTAGAAAACCTCTTGCTCCAGAAGGAGCTAAATATATTCAGAATCCAGCTTTCCAAAAGTTTACTACTGGTGGAATTCCTGCCACTCTTCACAGCATTGCTAACCCTGTTGCAGCGTTAGAAGAAAGTAAACCTAAAGATCAATATAGTAGTGCTCTTCTCCAAAGAGATGCTGCTCTAGCTGCTCCTACTCAAGCACAAGCTATGGCTGGTCAAGCAACTCCAATCACTGCTCAACAAGCACAGCAAGTTAATCAGCAACAGCAAGAAGGTGATAATAATGATCACTGGGGTGATGCTGCTTTAGCTCTTGCTTCTATGTTAGCTCCTCGTCAGAAATCACAGTCTACACAAACTTGGTCTGGTCTTGGTCGTGG
>NZ_JANLCJ010000340.1 GCF_024979295.1 Herbiconiux daphne
CTTGATTACGTGGTTTACCAGCAGCCATTTCAGTACGAATGTTTGAACTAATAGCAGTAGGACTACTACCTGATTTTAATGGCATTACTTCACCTCCATACTTGAATTAACAAAGTAGTATTGCTTGTCAATGTCAGCACATAAATCTTGAAGTTTATTCTGAGTAACAGCATCAATACCAACATCAGCAATAAGCTCTTGAACGTTCTTAGAGATGCAAGTTAGTGTTAGTTTCATATCTTTCAGCATTTCTTCAGCAACCATAGCACGTTCTGCTTCTGGATACCAAGCATCATTAATATATTGTTTTGCTGTAGCAACTACAGGCATATCTAGTGAACGCATACGCTCAGCAAAAGTATCAGCCCAATCAAGTGCTACTTCTTGAATTTCATCATACATTTTATGATGTTGACGAAAATAAACACCTTTCGTGTTCCAGTGGAAATCTTTAGCTTTAATATACAGAAGTTCCAAGTTACTGACCACAGCTTGTAGCTTAGCAGTATTCGAAACTTTAGCTGGTTGTTTCAGTAACATGAGTTCTCCTCAGTAAAGAATCAATCATGGACAGTAACACTTGTCGTTGTTCTGTCTTTGGTTTAGATAGAAGACGAAGCCTTTCCTCTTCTAGAAAGTCGCGTCCACTAGGACGAGCTGACCCCAAAGGGTCACGACCGGATTTATTTTGACCACCTACCGGTACGGTGGAATGAGTCAAATCACTCATCAGAATTCGGTTCCTCTCGAAC
>NZ_JANLCJ010000341.1 GCF_024979295.1 Herbiconiux daphne
CCTCCGACTTCTCGATAGAGTTGCTTCTCGAACCGAAGACGGATTATCTATGGAAGAAATTCTCATGGACATAGCACAAGATCCACAGAGTCCATTAGAATTACGATACAAGGCATCTAGTAAAATATTAGATCTTACATTGCCTAGAGCCGCTAGTATTGAAGTGACTATGGAAGAAACTAAATTAACAAAAGAACAAATTGATGCTCGGCTTACTGAGTTGCTATCTCAGGGTTTAAGTTTAACTAACCAATCTCCTGCCTCTGAGAATGATCCTACAAGCTAATGTTTGCTGATAATAAGGATTTCATATGCCAAATATTCTTTCAGGAAGGCTATTGATTGGTATTGCTCTTTTGGTAGTGGGTTTTGGTGCTTTTCTTTACGTACAGAACACAAAGATGATAGCTGATATCACAAATTTAAGCAACCAATTATCCACTATTAACACCGTATTAGAAGAACAGTCTAATCAAATTAATGCTATAAACAAAGCAACACAATCTGCAATCAAGCAGAAGGAAATCAACACTAAGCACAACGAAGGTGTTCAACATGAAATTAGAAAATCTCTCGATAAAGATAAATCTGGTGATTCTCTTATTCCCGATGATATTACTAGTAGGTTGCGTCAGCAAATCGATTCAATACGTCCCGGTAAAACCAATTCCGATAAGCCCTGAGTTGCTTAATGATTGTATTCCCCCAGCACTTCCTGAACCATTTACTTATGCATCTAATGTATTGTATAC
>NZ_JANLCJ010000342.1 GCF_024979295.1 Herbiconiux daphne
GTGCCGCTATCCTGTCCACTATGACCCGTCAGGGTAAGGAAAAGGCAGCCATTGCGTTCTGGCGTGAATATGCCAATGAAAGCCGTAAGTATCCTGAAGTTGAACAACTTATCGACGAAGTTCTTGAATCCACCGATGCTGGCAACCGCTGGAACGCTGCGATGAAAGACCGTTCTGAATTCTTCTTCGATATGTTCTTCGAGGAAAATCGTCACGAATTTCACAAAGACTAATTTACAGTATTAAACTCAAGGCTGTTCATGAATCCTTCACCCATGTTGGTGTTTGGCTCGATTGAATAGCCTTTTTGATTAATTCTGGTCACTACAGTGACGCTTCATGTGTGAGGAAAGGAAATGCGTAAGCTAATAGCAATCGCAGCGTTGTTCGCTGCATGTGCTGTCCACGCCAACTCAAAACCGCTTGATGTTGATATGGTCAACAAAGATGGTAGTGAGATTGTGTTGGAGGACGGTCGTTCGTTCACCGTTGACGATTCTAATCAGTTCGAAGAGGACGATGAAGTAATCGTTACCAATGATGGTACAATCATCAACACAGAAACTGGCGATGAAGTCTCAGCAACCGAAGATTAATCTTCTTTCCAAATGTATTCGTGAGACTTTCATAATGTCTGAAAAGTTAAAACTCGCACCAGTCTCACGAGTCCAAGTTAGTGAGCTGGGCAACAAAGTTAACCTACTATCTGCTGATTTCGTACTTATCTCGAATAAGGTGGCTAATAAACGTG
>NZ_JANLCJ010000343.1 GCF_024979295.1 Herbiconiux daphne
CTTGGGTAAAAGATTAAGGAGTTAATATGGCTGGTATGCCTTGGGATGTTGAGCCGGAAACGGCCCCCAATCAAAATCAAATGTCTTCAGAAACAACAGGCGGGATGCCTTGGGATTCAGATCATCCTGCTGCACAACCAGATGCTAAACCTGCTCCTGAAGGATCAATGTGGGAATCTATCAAATCAACACTAGGGGCTCGTGCTGATGCTATTGCTGCTGGTTTGCTTGCTGATGAAGGGTCGGATCGTTCCAGATACGCTATGAAATTAGCAGAACGATCTAATACGGAAGCGAGAGAACAAGAATCAAGACTATCTACACTACAGCGAGTTGGTGTGGGGGCTGTTGATATTGGGGCTGGTTTAGCGTCTGCTGCTATCCCTGCTGTTGGCCCTGCTGTTGCTGCTGGTTATTTCACTGGTGTTGGTGCTGCTGATCAATTAAGAATGCAAGCAGAAGATACTGGTAGATATGATTTAGCTAAAGCTGTAGGTGTCGGGGCATTACAATCTGCTGCTGCTGAGGCCACCGGTGGGTTGGCTCGTGGTGTTATCGGAACTGGCAGGGCTGCTAACCGTATTGCTTCTTCTGCTGCGGGGGGTGCTGGTGGTGGGGCTTCCATGCAGATGATTTCCAATATCGCTAATGGTAAGGATGTTACAGAAGGTGTTGGAGAAGCATCAATTTGGGGTGCTGCTGGAGGTTTAGGTGCCCATGGTGCCATTGCCACAGCACGTTCACTTGGGC
>NZ_JANLCJ010000344.1 GCF_024979295.1 Herbiconiux daphne
ACGCGCTGTAGCACTACGGCCGGTAACTTGCCCGGTAATCCGGTTAAGCTGTTCCGGTGTTGCTGCGTTCACTGTCTGTAGGGCGCCAGTTACTAACTGTTGGTTAGCGTCTGGATTACCTGCGTTAGCTTTCTCCTGTAGCGTTTTCTGTGCTGTAGCGCTAAGAGGTACTAGCTTTTCACGTCCGTTAGCGTAGGTAGTACGTTGGAACCATTGCCCCGTGGTAGGGTCTTGGAAAGTACCCGCGCCCTGTGATTCATCGGAATCAATACCGATACCACCACCGCTAGCACCTGCTACGCTTAACCCTGCCTGAGTAGGATTAGCGCCCTTAGCTACTTCCTCTTGTCTACCATCTGGATAGATTAAGATTTGACGGTCGCCAGCGTTAATAGTTTTAACTGGTACATTCTGATTAATAGCGCCCGGAATAGTTTTAGTTTCACCAGTGAGATTATTAAACATAACCCCATTACCGCCGCTTTGCCATGTACCTTTATTAACAATCAGGTCTTTATCATCACCACTTTCTAACCATTTCTGAATATCTAAGGGGTTGTGTCCAGCGTCCTCTAATTCATCAATCTTAGAATAGCGTTTCTCTTTTTCATCCATCTGATAAAGAGCACTCCCGGCGGCTTGTGCTGCTTTCCCTACGTTGCCACCTGTAGCAAAATAGTTAGTCATATATTGGGCCGCTGCTGTTAAGCCCTGCTGTAATGCTGAGTTATCGAATTTGTCATATTTG
>NZ_JANLCJ010000345.1 GCF_024979295.1 Herbiconiux daphne
GTCACCAGTAGCATCAGGATGTGTACCTGATACAGAAAGAACCCTCACTTCACCTGGACGATTAGGATCTACTTCTAATACGTTGGGATCAGTAATCAATGCACCAGCTTTAACGATGTAATAATCAACTCGTGTTGGAGTGATAACGATAACTTTCTCACCAACTTGACGATGAACTACATCAGCATCAGCATCAGCTTTTGATTCATAAGCTTTAGCAGAACCTTTGTGTAGAGCATCTGCTTCTGTCTTACTATAAGAAGGTACGTTGAGTACATTACCTAAACCAATCTTAGTAGGTGTGATATCAACTGTATGAGTTTCAGGAGTACCACCATTGAAAGTGATGTCTGATACAGCAGGATACACTTTAGCAATATCTAACATTGTAGCTTTATGTACAGTGTTAGTAGTAGCATCTACATAAAAACCAATATCAGTATCTTTAGGAACACCAGAAGTGGTATTATTTAAATCTGTTACTGAACCATCTTTACCAGCAGTACCTGGAGCACCATCTGGAATATTAAGAATCATCTCACCAGTGGTGTTGTCATAACTTCCACTTGGTGTGCTACCAGAGGGTAAAGGATGAACAGTGAGTTTCATCTGTTTAAGAATGTCTAACTGTTTCTGTACATCAGCAATCTTCTGGTTAATAATCAATACAGCATTATTAGCATTGCTTGCAGCTGTATTGGCATCTGAAATTAAAGCCATCAGACGAGCATCTTGATTAGCAAAATC
>NZ_JANLCJ010000346.1 GCF_024979295.1 Herbiconiux daphne
TACCCGCTGACGTACCCGCTGACGTACCCGCTGACGTACCCGCTGACGTACCCGCTGACGTACACGCTGACGATACCCCGGATGATTCCCAAACCGATATCGACGCCGGGAACGGTGGGCAAGGCCAAAGCCCCGATACCGATACCGATACAGGGGAAGGGGAACAAAACGATCAACCGGAAGATAACGGCGTTACAGTGGAGGTAACTATTAATGACAATACTGATAACACTCCTGATCAAGAAACTGATAATACTCCCGGTGATGATCTCTCTCCTGAATTACGGGCGGAAGTTGAGGAGTTGAAGAAAGTAATTGAGAATGAGGATTCCACGGAAGAGGAAAAAGAGTTAGCATTGCAGAAGATTAAAGAGATTGAATCAGGGGAGGATAATCAGAATGAATAGTGGTAGGCTTACGCTTAGCGGCTATTTAGTGGATAATGATTTATTCACTGAAATTGAAAAGGTAGAATCATTCCCGTTTATCGGGAGTGATTCCGACGAATTAAAATATATGTTGGCTGTGAACTATGGTCAAAGATTCATGTTCACGCCGATGGTGATTTTTCCTATTGCTGATATTGCGAAACAGATTGTTAAGCTCTATTCGACAAAATGGAAAGCGTTAATTGATTTCAACAATACGCCAATGAATTTGGGTGCTAGTGTTACAAAGAAAGGTAATACCAGTACCAGTAATAATACTAACCGTGATACGGTTCAGGATTCTGTAGATAAAA
>NZ_JANLCJ010000347.1 GCF_024979295.1 Herbiconiux daphne
GATATAAGTGATCAAGGCCACAATGATAACCATCATGCCGTATGACCCTCACCAGAGAATGCTTGTGTAGCACCTTGCTGGTTGTTGTAGTTGCCTTTAATTGCATAGCTGTTTTCACCAGCATCAGCATGTTCAAAGAACACCATCTGACCAATACGCATCCCTTTGCGGATGAGCAGAGAGTGCTGACGGTTCATGTTCTTGAACTCCATTGTCAGCTGTGCTCCATGCCAACCAGCATCAGCCCAACCTGCTTGCATGTGCTCAAGGAAGCAACGTGCTACCGAACTGCGAAGGATGAACTGACCACTGATTGTATTTGGCAGATTGAAAGTTTCCATAGTTGATGCTAAGAAAATAACACCCGGATGAATTACTAAGCCTTCTTCCGGGATACCAATCTTTACAAACTTTGGGCTTTCTTTTGCTGCAATGTCAACAACTGGATGACCTGCCGCAGTGGTAATATCTTCTAAAAGAATATGATCACCAATACGAACATCGATTGAAGCACTGTTAACATTCTCATGAAGGGCGTCAATGACGCCATCATCAATGAGTTTGTGGAGCTGTGGTGCGGCTAGTAAACTCATTTCTTCTCCAGCACAAATTTGTAATCAGCAGTCTGAGTATTGACCTGCTCCAAAGTTGCAATAGCGGCTTCTAAGCCACGAGCTGCCCACTGATAAGAAGTTTCATATGAACTACTACCACGAGCACGTTCACGAAGTTCTTTCAGAC
>NZ_JANLCJ010000348.1 GCF_024979295.1 Herbiconiux daphne
ATTTGCTGGTGAAGCGGTGGCAAAAGCGAAACTTGATGCTTACATTGCTACAACAACCGCTAAAGAGTTCAGCAGATTGGAAAGCAAGGCATTAGGTAGGTCTAACTGACTAGGAAGAGAATTACAACGTGTTACTTCTGTTGCTCTGGGAACTGTCGAAAGTTATGACAAGTCAAGCGGATTGTTTGAATTCAGGACTGACAGTTACGGTGAAAGGTTCGGCAAGAAGTTCGTCCAAGGGACAATACCTACCGCAGTCAAGGGTTCGGTTATGAGAACATCAACAAGAAAATTCAACTCTCTCGGAAGAATGAACTCTACCAAGGCATTGATTGGGGCAAAGAGAAACTTGAGTCAGACAACTCGTATATATGCATCTGTCACACCTTCAAAAACTGTTAAACCATTGAGAAGTCTAACCACATTCAAAATTTAATGTTTTTTCGAAACACAAACAACAAGTAAGTTGATGTTTGTGTTTTTTGTGTTATAATTCTAATATATGTAATTATCATTTGGAGGTTTCTATGATACCACAACACAACATGCAGACTTGAAATTTGTCATTAAGTGATTTTAATGTGGCGGTATTCGGAAGGGCACTTAAGCAATTCCAAGTTCCTGCGTCAACCTATAAGACATTCAGGAAAACGACAACCATAACTGACCCCGCGACAGGTGCTGTTACGACAACTGAAACATTTGACTCAGAAAGAATATTCGAAAACATGTGTTTCACAT
>NZ_JANLCJ010000349.1 GCF_024979295.1 Herbiconiux daphne
CATTGTGTAGTAGTATTTTGTGGCAGCAATCTCACGCCCTTTTACCGCAGCATGACGGTCATTTGAACGCCCCACTGAGTCCATCAGCGTAAGAATATTTGTATCCCACTCCTCTTCTGTAGGAATCTTATCTGGGTCATCATCCAGCATAACGGGCTCATCAAACACAACCATAGGGAAGAACCCAAGGTTCTTGGCTTCAATACCGGCAACCTGGTTATAGTCCTCAAATGATTGGTATGACACCATCTGATTTGACGTCTTGTCCTTCTTCACCATACGGTAAGTCTGGTTGATACCCTTCTCATAGTCCGGAACATGATACCCTGCCAGCTTAATCTCAAGCGCCATATTGGCAATTGACTCATGCAGCCTGTCCATGGCGTTGGTCTTGTACTTCTTGAACATGAGACCCTGTGCTGAATAGTCAGTCTCAAGTCAGGCAATCTGAGCAAGAGCAGTAGCCCTGTTTTTCCCATACCCCTTCCCCGTAATCATTCAAACCGTACCAGCCTTGTGGTTAATCACATCAACCATTTCCTTGGACGTAAATTTAGCAATGTCATCAAACGTGAAGAGCTTCTTAGTCCCAGCAGTCTTGATAGTAGATGTAGCAGCCGCTGCTGCTGTCTTGTTTGTCAAATCCAATCTTGCCATCTCCCACCTCCTGTATAACTTAATTATACCATATCAAAATGATGGTCTAAATAACAAAAAGCACCATAAAATGATGCCGG
>NZ_JANLCJ010000035.1 GCF_024979295.1 Herbiconiux daphne
GTCATAGATGTTTCATGTGTCAGACACCAACGACAATACACCTTTTGGGTTGTGTTCAATTCAATGTCTGTATGCCTGTGTTTCGGCAGTAAGGTTGTCAATCTCAATTCCACCATGTGCCTCTGTAAGAATTTCTTTGAAGAAGGCAGTTGATGAAGAAGCTATTGAGTGTTCTGTTGCGATTACACTTGAACCTTTTCTATTAAACTCTAGTAAAGCAGGCAAGTTATCCGTCCCATCAAAATTATGTAAATGCCCCATACCGACAAGTTGTGCGGCATGTGTGCCCATAACTCCCCTTTGTGAAAAGTCATGTGCTTGGAAATTGACAAATGATAGGTCTGTTCCCGTTTTCTCCGCCCATCTTGCTAGTTGCAGCTTAATGGCATGAGAGGTTGTTGATGCCGTAATGATAGGTCACAGTTCGGCAGAAAGTTTCGTCTCAAGGTAATTTACTAGTCAAGCAAATCTTTTATCTGTGTTGTGGAAAGTGATTACAGGCAATTTATAAGGAGACAATGTCCCTTCTGGCAATGCCCTGAACTCAATAGGCAGTTTACCCAACTTGTGAAGTTCAATGAAGTGACTTGTGTCAAAGTTTGAAACACCGATATACTTTTGAATCAGTTTGCTGTATTCAACGGCAATTTTTTTAGCATCAGTTTCTGACAACTTGAAGAATTCATCTCACTCTTTTCTGATTAGGTCAACGACATATCTCATACCATGGGCAACGACATAACCTAAGTTTGGTTTTGCTCAATTACCTGAACGCGGTGTAAGGTTTGAGAACATCAAAGTCGTTTCCTTTGGGTAAAGTGTACGGTGCCCGGTTTTATATCCATCCGTTGACAGTAATGTAAGTAAAATGTTTTTATTCATTATTTAACCTTCCCTTTCTTGACTAATTTATCAAGTTCCTGCTCATCCTTTAGATGTTGAATGTCATACCTGTCAATCTTGTATCCACCGTTAAGCACGACAACCTTGTCAATGTCTCCAAGGACTTCCTTGTAAATATCAACTACATTGTCATTGTGGTTTATGATTAGGACAACTTCCTTAGCACCGGCAGACTTAAGCTCCTTGGCAACATGTTTGAATGTCCCGAAGTAAGTTCCAATGTCATCTACAATGAAACATTTTTTATTTTTAACATATGTATCAAGTTCTTCAAATTTAGTAAATTCTAATTCTCCAGTTTCGGCATTTCTAACTTTATTGAATGTTATTGTATCTATTTTTTCTACAAAACCAGGCAATGGGTTGGTTAATATTGATAAGTCAAATCTTTTTGTAGAACCATAATCCGGAAATACAACAACATCATCGTATGCGGTGTCTTCCATAGCGGACCTAAATAAGTGTGTAGTGCCAGCGTCAGGTTCTTCAACATTGTGTGGCAACCTTGTTTTAATATCCAAGTTTGTGAATGACTTATACACACAATCCATTTGCACTTCACCGATAAGTTTTGCTTTATCTTGTCTAAGTCAAGGAATGAAATCAGTTTTCACAATTTGCTTTTTGTTTTCAATTCTTGAATATAGTTTGCCATTTTTTGTTGTGTATTTGACTTCTTTTGCCTGATACTTCCCTGCAATGGCATTCAGTTGAATGAAACCAACCAATTCTTCCGATGGGTTCTTGAAGTTGTCCCCGTTTGCAAATGTCTCAAATGTCAGTCAAGTTATTTCTCCGGTTAGATTTTTCTTTAAGATAATTTTAAATTCACCATTTGGGAATCTAACCAATTCAAAATCTCTTTTTGTCAATGGTAATGTTTTACTCATTTTGTTCTCCTTTGTTTAGAAATTTAATGCCCATCATAAAGCATTGATAGTTAATAGTGATATGAATATTAAAGATATTGCAAATAATCATTCAACAAATTCAAAGTGTAATTTAATTTTTTCTTGATTATGCCACAGTCATTTAAATGTTCTGTCTTTATTTTGTTTCATAAACTTTATGATTTGGTCATACTCATTTTTAGTTGCCTCAATAATTTTTAAGTCTATATTTTTATTTAACCTATCAGGATTTTCTAAATCTTTAATAATCTTTTTGCGTTGCTTTTCTAAGTGATTAACATGCAAATTGTAAAGTCTATTTGTTCATTTCATTTTTAACTATTCCTTTCTATACAAATACATTATAAGGTAATAGCGTCAATTTGAAACCAACTTTCCCTTTTATTTTTAAATTTCCGTTCATAGCACGATTATAAACGATAGCTTCATAAGTGTTGTTTTCGCCAATCACTTTGATATGGTCAAACACACAATATGATTTGCTATGCTTGTAATCAAACCTTGTTAATAGGACGTCATTGAAACTGTCATAAACATATCTTGCTGTTGATATTGGGTTTTTGGGGTTCGGCGGAATATAATCAACCGAGAAGTTATAAAGTATGAAATCTATTATTCTTTCTTTTGTCATTTTCCCTTTGGGCGATGATTGGCAATATCTGGAAGGTTATCATCTGCCTTACATAGATTGATTCAGCAGTCATAACATCATAAATTATGTTTTCATAATAGTTATTCCGTTTGAGTTTTCTGTTGTTTTGTTTATGGTGTGCCTGCTGTCATCTAAGGAAATCAATATATTCCTTCAACATTTTAGTGCTCTTGTTCATATTCATCTCCCCGCAAATTTTTGACCTTTATGGCATTTGCCATCAGTCATGTGCTGCCTAACACTCCGCCAATATATTGTGGTTCTTCATAGGTTTCGGCATATTTGATGCCCTCAACCCTTTTGAATGGTCTTCTAACGTCATAGAGAATTTTTCTCCTGTGTTGCCTTTTCCCCACAACCTCATACACAAGACCAGCCCTATATTTATCTTTTGTCAGTTTGATGAACTCACCAACTTCGGCAATGAACTCCTGTTGTTCGTCAATGCTAATATTCAGGTTCATCCATCAACCCCTTAAAGTATTCCAATTTCTTTAGTTTTCCCAAAGTTTCCATTAAGGCATTTTCAACAT
>NZ_JANLCJ010000350.1 GCF_024979295.1 Herbiconiux daphne
ATAAGCACCCTGAGCTTGCAGGAATGCATTCATTTGTGGGATTTGAGTGAATGCCATCAACGCAACTTGCAGTTTTTGAGCCCTTTCAGCCTTCTCAGCAGCACCAATTGCCGTATTTACGATCATTTTAGTGCGTTCTGGGAGCTGTTTAGGGTCAATTTGCAGTACACCTTGGCTTGTTTCTACTGTAATTGGCTCTTTTGCGTTTTGACGAACCAAATCGTAGATAGCAAGCATCATATCTGCCATACCACCCTGTGCCATGTTGCGAGCAACCATACGGACACGGTTTAGTGCAGCAGTCATCACCATTTGCGTGGTAGCAGTGGAATTGTCATTTTTGAATACAGAAGCATCCAAACCTTGACCAACTTTACTGATACCAGTACGTTCTTCCTTCTCGGAGTTGACATACTCTAAAAGATTGTCCAAACCTTGTGGAAGTGGGTGATAAGGGAATACATCAACAGAACCTTGAGCCATTTGCTCAATTACAGCGCCTGGGCGGTTCTGAAGCAGAGATTGACGGTCATATTGACCTTTTACAGCGATATAACGACGGAAATTCGCGTTTAAAGCATTATCAATCACTGCACGAAGGACTGTAGAACCTAAATCCTGTAAATCCTTCACTTTGTCATAGATTGACTGGCCCCATACAGATCCTGGGATTGAGAATGGGGTAAAAGTAGAGAATGGGATTTTAGAAATAGTATTAATCTCTAGAATCTGACCA
>NZ_JANLCJ010000351.1 GCF_024979295.1 Herbiconiux daphne
TGCATCTGCTTCTCCCGTTTCTGCCCTGTAGATTTAGTCTACTTTGTAGATCCAGAAACTCTAACTCAGCGTGTCCTTCGTGAACCTAAAGCTACTCAGCTTGGTCGTCAAGGTGCTTTCGAAATCTGGCAACTGGTTATCGAAGCTGGTCTGTGCTTGTCACATCCATATGCTGCTGGCGTCATTGAGGTAAAGTAAGTAGCGGACTTACAGTTACACTAGACACCTACTCAATTGTGGCTACTGCTGGTAATAAAGTGGTTGCTACAATTAGTGGTGGTAGTGGTAGTTATACTGTTGAAGTCAAGAATGGTTCTCAAACGGCTGACGGTTACAACGGTGCTTCACCTTATACTTATACGTATGAGACTGCTGATGGTACTGGTGTGTTCGTAATCAATGTCGTCGATGCGAATGATGCTACTAAAACAGGTTCTGCTCAATTTGCTGTAACGTCTGCGCCTATCCCCTTAAATGCAACAATTAACTCTAGTGCAATTCATGTTGGTGATAGTGTTGCGGTGACAATTACTAGTGGTTCTGGTGACTATAATGTAGAAGTCTTTAATGGTACCTCCTCTGTCCACACAGAAGATCTCCCAGCTAATGCTACTTCTTACGTTTATACGGCCAGTGCTGTAGGTAATTACAAAATTACCGTAACGGATAAAACAACTAATCAGACTAAAGATTTGACATTTGATGTAACAGTCGTTCCTAGTACATTTACTAACT
>NZ_JANLCJ010000352.1 GCF_024979295.1 Herbiconiux daphne
AGCAAGAACGGCAACAATTCCGTCAGCGGCGATTGTTTCACCAGTAGAGGTTTTAACGTTGACTTTTGAAGTAGAGCCAAACGCGTAATCTTTACCGGTACCTTGCCAGTAAGGAACAACGTCCGCGTTACTTGTTAATTGAGTAATTTCTTTGTTTTGCATATCCGCGTCAACGATAACTTCCGCGCTAGATTTGAAATCAGCGTGAACTAATAAAATCTGGTTTGCCAACGGCGTAAATTTCTTAGTTCCCTCGATATTGAATAGTTCGGAAATTTTTGTTAAGCGTGCTTGATATTGGTTAATCGTAGCAACCGCGAAACGCAAGAAATGGAAATCACTCAAGGCATTTGCCTTTTTAACCGCTTGTGCAGTAGGTACCGAATCATTGTAAAGTTTCAGTAAGTTAACCGCAATAGGGCTTGATTTTTTAAGGTCAATAGTAATCGCGCCGGCTGTTCCGCTACCGATTCCTTTAGCTAAAGTACAACCGATTAAGTTGTTAATAGTCCGCTCAATTAAAGCGTCAATAGAAACCGTCAAAGCGTTTTGAACAGTGGTAGAAATCATAGACAAGAAAGAGTTCAATTCTGTAGCACTATTGAAAGATTCTTTAACTTGTTTTTCAGTGAAAGAAACGGCAATTTCAAAAGTAGTTTTTGAATTGAAGAATTTCGCGCTTACTTTTGGTTGGTGGAAAACATCTTGGTCGTAGCTTTGACCGTCAGTCAATT
>NZ_JANLCJ010000353.1 GCF_024979295.1 Herbiconiux daphne
CCTTAGCTGACTTGAAGAGAGCAGAGAAACGTATGATGGATATTCCAGAATACGAATACACTTCCTCTGATGGTAGCCCTCTTTCTCCTAAATCTGATGCTGAAAAGCTTGAGATGATGCGTAGAGATATTGATACCGCTATTCGTAATGGTGATATCTCTGGACTTCCTCCTGAAATGCAAGAGTATGCTGCTATTTGGAGAGACCATTTCAATGTGGATAAAGCTGGTAAATTGTTAGACCCTGAAAGTGCATATGCTGCCCCAGGTGCTCAACCTATTATCAGTGATAAACTATCTGATGGAACTTACTTACCTGCTCACTATGACCGTCCTGCTATTTGGGATGTTCTGGAAACAGAATTCAATGGTGACCGCGAAGCTATGCAGAATGCTATGACTGATGGTGATATGGAGTCTTACCTCACTGACCCAACAGTTCGTAAACGTGTAGATGATATGCTACAAGAAGAACATCTATCAGATGCTTCTCAGAAAGCTCGTCAGAAAGAGGTGAACACCCTTGAGAAACAACGTGAGAAAGCGCAGAGCAAACTGGATAAACTTAATGAGAAGAAAGACAGTTTAGGAGACCCACGAGACCATAGGGAAAATATGGTGCAGGAAGCTCTCCAGAAGCGTGGAATGGGTTCACCTGAGGAAATACAAGCCTTAGTAGAAGAAGCCGTCCAGAAGCGTCTGAAGCGCTTTAAAACAGATGTCAACGAAGACCGT
>NZ_JANLCJ010000354.1 GCF_024979295.1 Herbiconiux daphne
TTCTAATTGTTTCCACTTTTCACGGACAGAATCTAACCCATCTAAAATATCAGCAATCAAGCCATGCGATACTAATACAGATAATTCAGCGTCATTTAATTTAGCTAACTTCTGGGCTTCTGGTAATACCCTATCAAGTTGATTTGTGTGTACCACACCTTTATATTTTCTACGGCTTGAATCAAGATGTGATTCTAATTCAGTTTGAATATTGTCGATTACTTTAAAGGCATATTGAAAATCTTTCTTTCTCATTTTGCTGGTATTATGTTTGTCAGCTATTTTTTGAATATTCATTATTTCTTCTCCCCGAATTGCTCAGACTTCAAATCTGATTTATCATCTTTCTTTTCCAGTGTTTTAGATAAGTACCACTCGCCACCAGCCTTAATCATACCTTTCAATAAAACTTCAATATCATTATTTTCCATTATTCCACCTCATTTTATCCGTGGTAAAAAACACTATATTAAGAGTCTGGAGTAGATGCTTTTTATAAAATGTTTGTTACCACGTAACTAGTATTACCAGACTAATAATTAAATCAATATGGCAGATTGTTTAATACTTCATCTTTCAATTTAGATAATAGCTTGTGTCTAACATTACTTGCTTCAATTGATTTATCATCTGCCAATTCATCTAATTTATCAGCGTAATAACCTTGTAACCATGCTCTATATTCAGAAGTTGGAACACCTAAAACATATACATAGTTTTTAGCGTTG
>NZ_JANLCJ010000355.1 GCF_024979295.1 Herbiconiux daphne
CTCCGACTTGTGTTTTGCAAAGTCATACTCACCTTCATACTGACCAATGGCATCAAACTGCTCGTTCAGTTTGGTACGGGCTTTGACGCCAGCACGGAAGTAGGAATCATCCTTACCGTCGCTGTCTTTACCTTTCTCAAACTGATGGCGAGCTTCTGTTTTACCATACAGATCAATGTTCATGCCGTCTTCGTTATAGACTACCGCTGCATTAGCAACACCAGCCAGAGACAAGCCAACTACAATAGCAATTTTCTTCAAAGGAAATCCCCCTTAAGGGTGGGTCATTATACTTTTACCCACTGACCAACAGTATTTTTACCGCTATCAGACCAGATGCGGCGGTTCTTTTTATACGCAATGTGACCATTCGCTTTATCACGAGCAGTCTTACCATCACGAACTTTCTCTACCTTACCATTGAC
This sequence comes from Herbiconiux daphne, assembly GCF_024979295.1. GTDB lineage: Bacteria > Actinomycetota > Actinomycetes > Actinomycetales > Microbacteriaceae > Herbiconiux > Herbiconiux daphnes. Next base: position 426 of record NZ_JANLCJ010000355.1, read on the forward strand.
GGTACGGTAAGCCATCGTTCCAGTTTTGTTCAGGTTGAACGGTTGGATGATCTTGTCGATAGCTGATACTTTAGGCATAACTTTTCCTTTATTAAGCCATTAAGAAGAATTTGATGATCATTAAGCAAGCACCAAAGGTGATCGCATTGTTAATCATGTTAAAGCCATGCTTATTAACTGTCGCCTGATCAATGGCATTACCCATTTTACGACCAGAGATAGTACCCATAACGAGTTGCAGGATAGCAATTGCAATTACAACATAAGTCAAAATAGTCTGAATCATAACTACCTCTTTTATT
>NZ_JANLCJ010000356.1 GCF_024979295.1 Herbiconiux daphne
ATCCACCTTACGTAGATTGGACAATTCAGCTACAAACTTCTGCTGCTGTTTCTTTGGTTGCTTCTGTTTCTTCTCCATCTTTGGCGTTATCCTTACGCATTGAGATTGGCACTGACAAGAAAGCTGGTCTGCCAAACTGTTTGAGGAAACGTTTGTTGAATCGGCGAATTTGCTGATTGCTTAAACGTTTGAAGTAATCGACGAACCCTTCACGATGTTCGTCGGTAATCGACGTAACGTTACCATCGAGGTCGATACGATTGTTCACGGACATGGCCATACATTTGTATTCCCAACGCATAGTCCAAATCCACAACAGACAACTGATTTCAGCGCTAGTGTAATCTGGTTCACGCTCTTTCAACTGTTTATGAATACCGACTGCCAGCGGTGACGGGAAGGACGGATTAAATACTTCCGGATACTTCTCAATCATCGTCGGCATAATACGACGGTAGAAATCATATTTAATTGGGCTTACAAATGCCATGATAGTTCCCTTATAGGAGATGTTAATAACGTCAGACCAGACTGCTACACCGAACAGGCTACTCAAACGTTACTAAAAAGGCCACCCGAGGGCAGCCTTTGTCACGTCACTGTAGTGCGGAATTAATAGGAATGGAAATCCCCATTGGCACCCAAATACCCTTTACGACCGTGTTTGTAACCAACACCAACATCATTCTGAGTGCCGTCGTATGCCCTTTCGTTATGTAGGTAGTCA
>NZ_JANLCJ010000357.1 GCF_024979295.1 Herbiconiux daphne
GATGCTCAATGAGGTCAAGACGATTACGCTGAGCTTGGTTAGTAGCATTGAGTTGACGAGCTTGCATTTCAGACATAATGTTAAGACGGCTGAGGTCACGGTCTTGCTGATGTTCAAGCAGAGCCTGTTGACGACGAGCTGGGTCATTTTCATACTGCAATGCACTAAGTTGTTCTTTACCAGTCTGAAGTTGAAGAGTTTGTTGTGCTCTCTGGAACTCTTTCTGAACAGGGTCAGTAAGAACTTTGGCATCACCAGTCTGAACCCACTGCTCTACTTCCGCAGGATTATACCCTTGCTTGTGTAAATCTTGTGCCCAAATAGAACGCTTCTCAGTGCCATAAGCACCAGTAAAAGCATTACCAGCAAGAGCGAAAGATTGGGCAAGGTCGTTACCACTAAGTAAGTTAAGTCCAAATGTAATTAATCCATAACCAAATGATTTAGATTGATACCACTCTGGAATCTTATTCTGGTCGAAGTTAGCTTGTTGACCAGTTTTATGTAAATCCATATCCTGCTGTTCTTTCTGACTAGGAGGGGTAGGACGTGGTACATTAAGATTACCACCAGTATCCCCCACACCAGCAGCTTGGTTCTGGTTACGAGCAGCCAAGTGTACAGCTGGGTCAGAAGCAGCATCAGGGACTTGAGCACCGCCTTTAGCAATAGCATCATTAATTGCTTGATTGGCTAATTGCTCTTGTTGTACTCCATCATTAATC
>NZ_JANLCJ010000358.1 GCF_024979295.1 Herbiconiux daphne
GTTCAACACTCTGACTATGGCAGAAGAGATGTCGAAGTATGACAAGTTCTTTATGCCGTATGAGTTTGATTTCCGTGGTCGTGCTTATGCTAAACCTCTTCTCAATCCACAGAAGGATGACCTGAACAAAGGGTTGTTGCTTCTTGCCAACAAGAAACCAATCGGTGAACGTGGTCTGTATTGGTTGAAGTTCATCGTTGCTACATTGGGTGAACAAGATGGCATCGACAAGAAACATCCTGATGAGCGTGTCAAGTGGACAGAAGAACATCTGCCTGAGATTGAAGCCATTGCTTACAATCCTCTCGATTGTCTGGAGATGTGGGCACAAGGCGACAATCGTTTCCAATACTACGCCGCTTGTAAAGAACTGGTGAATGCTCTGACTAATCCAGAAGGTGCTGAGGCTTATTGCTCTGGCTTCCCGATTGGATTTGATGGGGCTTGTTCTGGGATGCAGCACTATTCAGCGATGACTTTAGATGAGAAGTCTGGTCGTCTGGTTAACTTGTGTGATGCCGAACGCCAGGACTTGTATGGCTATGTGGCTAACAAAGTTCTCGAAGACATTAACCAACTCATCACCGAAGCTAAACCAAATCGCATCATCATTCCACGTCATAAGTCTGGCAGTGAAGTGATTGAAGAGATGGAGATTGAAGAAGCATCAATGGCTCAGCATTGGTTGGACAGTGGATTGATTGGGCGTTCACTTGTCAAAGC
>NZ_JANLCJ010000359.1 GCF_024979295.1 Herbiconiux daphne
GCCATTCTGGAAACGGATTAGGCAATATTAAGCGCTCCTTTAGGCTTCACACTAACTTTAGGTTTCTGGCCTTGTTCTTTCTTAATGTCGCTCCAATGCTTTACAGCTTGCTCAATTACAAAGAGCTTATGTAGCACTTCCTTTACCTGGTGATCTTTCACGGCCTTAGCGCCATTGATCTGGCCACGTTCATCATTATCAATAAAATCTACGTTTTTGTTTGTATCTGCCATTGTGGTATTGTCCTATCGAAAAATAGCCCCCTGTAAGGCTCTGTGAGCGCTTCTAAGCCCCTCCCCCTTGTGGTTGGATAGGTGAGAGTAGAAAACGCCTTGTAGAGCCTCTGAGGGGCTTTAAAATGGATGAGTAATTAAGCCTTCTTTGTAGTCTTACGGATACGGTAGGCTTTAACAGCATTACCTTTAGCTTTGTTCTGTTTTAACGCTGCTGCTGGTTCTGCTTCACTACCTTCAAAGGCTTGTCTTACACTAGGTTGATCATAGTTCTTACCCGTCACTGTATCGACAATGCGAGATAACAAACCATAGGAGTTAGCCCCCTCAATAGAGTTAAGCTGTGATTTGTTAATCCACGTTGACCAATGAGCACCAGGATTAGAAGCACGATTTTTTAAACCTGCTTCCATTACATCAATAGATCGTAGCGTAGCGTGTAAACGTTTAGGATTATCTTTAAAGAAATGTTTTGCTTTCTCTCTTGCTA
>NZ_JANLCJ010000036.1 GCF_024979295.1 Herbiconiux daphne
TATTTAGCTTCTGAAGCAATCAAAGCGTATGCGGGAGTATTCCACAAAGATGGAATTCGTAATATGAAATTTTCATTAACACAAGAACACAATGATTGAATTGAAAGCAAGCGTTTGATGAACAACGACTTGGTAAAAGAAGTTGTGGATGCTGATGATATTTTATCAAGAGCGATTGAAGATAAAGAAGAATTTATATCAAATGCAACATTGCAAAATGCGTATGAAATTTCGAAGGTTAAAGAAAACAACCCGAAATTCACATTCCAAGCATTCAAAAATGACTTTATGGATTATTTATCAAAGCAAAAACATACGGTCATGAATGATGTGAAGAAGATTGGTGGCAAAACATATCGTGGTTTTAAAATCAAATGATATGCACCAAAAGTTGATGTTAAACTAGAAAACATCGAATTATAAGGAGGCCCGCGATGGACCAAAACAAGACAACAAAACTGAATAGCAAAAAACAAAACAACTTTACAATGAATTTCATTGAAGCGTATTTATCACCATTGTTTGATAACGCAAAAGAACGCGGATGACTAATAGAAATTGAAAATGAAGGTTATGGAAAAGTTAAGTTATGTATCAATGGAATAAAAGTTAATCTTGATATTAAAACAAATACTTGAAAGATTGAAGAAATTGAAGGAATTGCAATAACAATCGTAACGTATCCAGAAAAATTTACAAGATGATGAAACCATAATCTATTTGATATTAAATTTGGTTATAGAGATGCAAGAAAGGAAAAGACAAACGAGCAATTTATATTCATTGCCGAAAAAATAAATAAGCATAACCCGCAAATGAGCGAAAAGGAAGTTTTGTTTCTCGCGAACATGTACAAGAATGAAGATCACGACAACTTCCTTTGAGGCAAGTACGGCATTCAATGTGATTATGAAGCGAATCAATGTTTCGACGATGATGTCAACGGCTTTGTGATATTAGGAGAAAACGATGAGAAACTATGATAGCTGAAGAAACGGTATAATCAAGATTTCCGGCATCTATGTGATAGAAAATACCGTTACCGGAAGATTGTACGTCGGCCAATCGGTCGATTGTGGCTCAAGATGAGCAAGGCATATGTCTAATCACTTGAATGAGAATGACAAGCACTATGACCAACGTATGTATGCGGATATGCGTGAGTACGGAATTCATAAGTTCACATTTAGTGTTTTCTGAAAATGCGATAATGATGAGCTTGACCAATCTGAAAGAAAAGTCATTGATATGATGATCAAATCAGATACGGAACTATATAATTGCGACAAAACGACGCTTGATGCGATCGCTAAGCATAAGAAAGAAAAATAAGATGGATAAGAAAGTTGTTTTAAGAATGACGAAGAAAAACTTCGACAAAGAAGTCAAATCATGAGATCACTTGCTTCTACTTGGCTTGGTCTTCGATGAAAGCCTGCGTAATGAGTGATTTAAGCGCGAATACGGCGTGAATTGAGTTGATGCGGGTAAAAGTGACGAAGAGTTGATAGCGATGGGCTATAAAGAAAAGGAAATTAAATAGTATGAAAAACTTCTTACTTGTAATTGTGTTTCCAATATCACTATTCATTACTTTGATCACATTGTTATGTACCGTATGTTAAATTAAAGCTTGAAAGATTTAAAAGAAAATAGCCTAATGGCTATCTTTTTTTTCTTCTTCCTTATTCTTCAAATCCACATACACATGGAATTTCTTTCATAACGCAACCAATTCAGCAATGAATACTGCTGGAATAGCCGCTGTTAGACCAAATAAGGCAACTTTAACTGTTTCATCATGGATTTGTACCATAGGCAAGACATCAAGCAATATGATGACTATTCACATGAATAGCAGGACCACATTGACAAACCAGATTTTTCATTCATATAAAAGTTTTGAGTTCATAGTTATCTCCTAAAAATAATGTCATGAGCAGCTTCAGAAACTGCGGGTCTCATTGCAAATACGTCAAAAGCACGGTCATTGTGGAAATTTAAGTTTCCTAAGCTTTGCATGAAAGAGTAAGGTGTACGTTGGGCGTGCTCAATGTATGAACGTTGTGTTCACGGTTGAGTTGGGCCGTATTTACCATCATGAGCACCAGCTTCAAATATTGTAGTGTATGTACCGTCAGTATTTTTTAAGGAAACTGAAGCGTACTGCAACGCAACGCCGCCAGGATTACTTCAAAAAGTGCAGTTAAAATAAATACTTCTGTTTGCATAATACATTCCCGTAGGTAGTTGATTGATAGGAACTCCATTTGTTTCATAGAAGAATTCACCAATTCCATTATGTGATGTGGATTCAGCATTATACCTAAGCGCGTGTGAAATACTACCATGACCATTTGAATGTATCTCAAATTCTCCAAAACATAATGCAGCAGTGTTTGTTATCACGCAAATCTTTCCATAAAATCTACCGTTATCAGCACCTCTATAAGTAAAAAACTTTCAAGGTCATCTTGTGTTATCAGAAGGTACATCTGGCTTATTACCGGCTCTTGCAGGAACATGCAAATTGTGGATAAGTGCTGTTTTACCATTAACTGCAAGTTTAGTGACTCTTTTGTTATTGATTGTTACATTTATATCATGCCCGTTTAATTTACCCATCTTAACCTACCTTTATGGTTTCTGTAGAACCATCATCATATGTTATTGTCATAGTTTTAGTTAGAGTGTCTTGTTTTGCAGCAATGGCAGCATCAACTTCCGCTTTTGTATAAGTAGTTGCCTGAGGAGCTTTTGTATTAACTTCCGCTTTTGTAGCAATGTCAATAGTTGTTCTTTTATCAAGAACTGACTTATCAATCAGTCCATTATCAAGTGCACTTGTTGTATAAGCACCTAAACTCATACCAATCTCTACACCTGCTGCATCAATTGTTCTGACTGGTTTGCCAT
>NZ_JANLCJ010000360.1 GCF_024979295.1 Herbiconiux daphne
CGGTACATTCTGGTCTTCTATTGAGGCCGTCCACTCTTCCCCATTCGTGGGCGAGGTGACGGCGGGTGTATTAGACACCATGCAAACGCTGAATTATGGCGACCGTGTATTATTCTCTAAAATGGAGGGCTTTAATTCTGATGATGTTGCCCCGCAAATTGTCGCTATTTATAAAGATAAATGGCTGGCATTAATTGCAGCGGCAATTGATGGGTTTAATTTAGGTGCGACTGAATCACGGAAAGGTTCGGAAACTATTTCATCTTCTGAGAAAAAAGATATTTCGAGAGAAGACATTAACCGCGTTTCCGCGTATAATTCAAATGAATTAATCGAGGACGCGGGAACAAGTGTTAACGAGGTAGATAATACCACGGGTGACACGGTGCGGAAATCAACGGACGATACTTTAAATCTGGATGCCCTTTATAATAACTTAACTTTGGCGGATAAAACCGCTATAATTAAGGTAGCTTTAAAGGATGTATCCAATTACCTGACCCTTTCCATTTACGAATAGGAAATATAGATGAAAGTTACTCAACTCTATACGTTAATTAATAACGTAACCAAAGAAGTATTAGGCGATACCGCCGTTATTAATGAAGACCTTTCCAATATCGTTGATATTGGTAAAGCGGTACAGGACACCGCAAACGGCATTGATAACTATGTCCGTAAACTGGTTGACCATATCGGTAAGGTTGTATTTGTAAATCGCGC
>NZ_JANLCJ010000361.1 GCF_024979295.1 Herbiconiux daphne
GTATTCTGATTTAACCAAAGATACAGTGGAACCTATGTTGCAACAAGCTAAACACGTCAAAGCATATAGAGATGAAATCCAAGATGTTATGTTTGGTGATGAAGTCTTCCACGATTTAACTTCTACTAAAGAGAATTTACGTAGAGGTATGGTAGACTCTGGTGTTAATCCAGCATTAGCCGGTAAATTAGCAACTGCTCAACGTGTTCTAACTAAAGGTTCTGAGATTCTTCCTGGTTCACTGATGTTACACCACTCTATTAATGCACTCACTGAGTTTGCAGAGAAACAAGCAATTGGTTCTATTGTTCGTGAAGTGGCTGAAGGTAAAGCATCTATGTATTTAACTCCTAAACAATTCAACGCTGCTGGTCTTACTCCGGAACAAGGTGCTAAGATTAAACAGTTGTTAGTTGACCACGCTGAAGTTAAACCAGATGGAACATTAGTTCTGAAGAATCGTGACGCATTTATGAAGGATAGTCGAACTGTCTTGTTGAAACGTCTTACTCGTCGTGTTGCTAAAGACACTTTGTTACTGGAAGATATGAGTCAGACAATGACCCGTGCTGCTGGCCCTGTGTCTCAAACAATCTTGATGTTCAAACGTTTTGGTATGAAAGCTATGAATGCGAAGATGATGCGGTCTTGGCACGAAGCTGCTGGTGGTGGACGTAGAGTTGAGAAAGCCCTTGAGTTGACAATGGGTTTAGGTATTCAAT
>NZ_JANLCJ010000362.1 GCF_024979295.1 Herbiconiux daphne
TAATCGACGCAAAAAGAAGTAGCGAATTAATCGTTAATAGTGTCTGCATCAACTGCTCCACAGTGAGGACATTCGTAGAACTGAACTGCACATTCATACAGTTCAGAATATTCTACAGTCGTTGGGTTCATCACTGAATCGCAGCTAGAGCACATATAATTCTCAGTGCTATAACCTGCCATGATTTAACCTTTGACGTTGACCAATGGTTTGATATGAGTAACAACTTCAATCAGATCTTCTTGATTGGTCATTACCTGATCAATAGGTTTGTAAGCCTCTGGACACTCATCAATGAAGTTGGTATCCACTGAGAAGCCAGACAGCTTGCTACCTTTCATTTGTTCTACGAAAGCGTCCAAGTCGAAAGTTTTCTTGGCTTTACTGCGAGACATAAGACGACCAGCGCCATGAGAGGAAGAGCAAAGAGCATCGACGTTTCCTTTACCTTTTACGATAAATACGCCATCCCGCATGTTTGCCGGAATGACACCCAGCATCCCTTCTTCTGCATGTGTTGCACCTTTACGGTGAATCCACAAGCCGTCCTTTTCTTCAGCGTGATTGTGATTACGATTAACCATTGTGTCTTCGAAGAATGTTACCTTCAAAACATCACAGATATTACGCATCATCTTTTCACGATTGAACAATGCCCAACGCAAACAGTAGTTCATTGCGCTGATGTAGTCCTGACCGAGATCAGAATTAACATCAATTG
>NZ_JANLCJ010000363.1 GCF_024979295.1 Herbiconiux daphne
TATTACGAGCAACCATGCGAACACGGTTCAATGCTGCTGTCATAACCATTTGCACTGTGGCAGTTGAGTTATCATTCTTGAATACAGCTGGGTCTAAACCTTGACCAGCTTTGTTAACACCTGTACGTGATTCCTTCTCTTGGTCAACATAGTTGAACAGTAAGTCAATACCCTGAGGTAATGGGTGATGTGGGAATGGTTGTACAGCATCAATAGATTGAGCTTCAATAACAGAACCAGGTCGGTTATTCATCAAACTTTGGCGGTCATAAGCGCCTTTTACAGCCACATAACGACGGAAATTCGCATTAATACCGTTGTCAATGACCAAACGAAGGGCACTTGTACCCAAATCTTGAAGGTCTTTAGTCACATCATATACAGATTCACCCCAAAGAGACCCAGGAATTGGGAATGGAGTAAATGTAGAGAATGGAACTTCATTAACAATATTCACATCAATTATTTGGTTTTGTACTGTAAACACTTGAAGCAATTCGTCACGACCAAGTACAGAGGTCTTAATATAGTTTTCATGCAACCATAGTTTATCTGTTTCATTATCACCTGTCATGATTGTATCACTGACATTAAGTGGAGATAAGTTATTAACACGACTGTTTGCAATTACACCAGCTTCAATATCTGAACTAGTAACAGCTAAAGCATCAACAATATCAGGGTCAAAACCCATCACTTTTAGTTCATGTAAGTCGGAGGG
>NZ_JANLCJ010000364.1 GCF_024979295.1 Herbiconiux daphne
GTCCACATGTCCGAAGTTAAGAATTTCTCTGCCGTCACTGACCGCTCAACCAAAGGTATCGTCAAAGCTACTACCGATCTGACCAAAGTACTGAACGACCTGCAAAGCCTGACTGCTTCATCTGAAAGTCTGGCTGGTGAAATCCTGTTCCGTCAGAACGAACTGAATAACATCAATGCAGAGTTCGACCAGAAGTTCGCAGAAGCCAAATCTGACCTGCGTATTCGCGTGCTGGACAATGAAGACAAAGTGCTGGAGCAACTGCTCAAAGCTCGTGGCTTCGTTACCATTACCCCGGCTGAACTGACTCAGGTTCGTCAGGCACTGATTGAAGCTGAAACCAGTAATGCTGATGCCATCGCTGAAGCAGTAAGCAAAGCAGAAACTCAGGGTCGTATTGCACTGAATGCTGCGGTAGCTGCTAAAGAAGCTGAGCACAAAGTTGCTATTGCTGAACTGAATGCGAACAGTGCTGCCAAAGACTCTGAGATTAAGTTCCTCAAAGAGCAGGTTGAAGAACTGCGTAAGACAGTCACCGCTGAGCGTGAAACTCGCGTGAAGATTGCTGAAGCAGAATCTCAGCGTGCTGGTGTTACCATCAACCAAGGTAAACAGTAATGGGACAGACAGTATCTGAAGCCAGTATCGAAGAGAAGATTGCTGGTGTGTACTACATCAATGCTGGCGTAGCGTTGGCAGCACAAGGTGAAGTAGTAGCCT
>NZ_JANLCJ010000365.1 GCF_024979295.1 Herbiconiux daphne
AGCCGATAAAAGGGAAATTAAAGGTGTGTAAAAGGGGCGGCATATGGAAAAGCCAATTTGCTATTTTGAAAATTATGGAACAATTACCGAAGATGGCAAGGTAAGAAGTTATAAGCGTAAAGGATGCTTTAGAAAAACATGTATTGATTCTTTAGGCCAGGAAGGGATTACAATCAATTCTAAACGAGTACTTATAAAACACCTCGTTTATACAACGTTTGTAGGCTCTTATGATGCTAAAAGAGAATGCATCTATCATATTGATGGTAATATGAATAACCATCATTTTAGTAATTTAGCGGTAAAACCTATTGATCGCTTTAAATTGTCGCAAAAGGTAGCGGAAGAGATCAGGAAAGAACGAAAAGCGGGGGCTAAATTAGCAAGCCTTGCCGTTAAGTATCAAGTAAGTAAAGCTATGATTTCCAAAATCGTAAACGGGCTATGTTATTAGCCTATCTAACATCTCTCACTAATCGGATAAGTGAGCAAAGCAAATATAAATGCGGAGATTGATATATTTAATTCTGAAAACTCAGGGTTAGATATGTTGGTTTCCGCTTTTTTTGCACTTAATCTTTTTAATATGAGGTTTATTTATGTCTGATTCAATTCCCACTGATAGTAATTTTAAAACTGTTGATAAAGAAAGGGACAAACAGCAGAAAATGAAAGAAAAACGGCTACGCCAATTGCATAAACTGTTTGAAGCTAATGAAT
>NZ_JANLCJ010000366.1 GCF_024979295.1 Herbiconiux daphne
AAGAGGTGATGCTCGTCGAGATAACCAATAACGAAACGATAGAACCGGAGGCGCTAGAACGTCAGTTAAGGATCTGGAGCATGAAACCGATAGACGAGGGTTTTTTGGTGTTCCGTGATTTGTTGTGAGTTGCGCTAAAGGAAGTGCCCTACCTCCCGTTGAAGAAAAAAGCTGGTGGCCGCAAACAAGAAACCTACCCAACATTGAGAGAATCAAAAATAAGCCATGCGTATAACGCTGTGCTGGACGATCTGAGGGTAGGTAATGCGATGGTACAGGGTAGAGGGTAAAACGCCTTAAAATGCCGTTTTCAGTACACACCTTAAGATGTGTGTTTATTGAGCAAAATCTCTTATCAAGATCCGATGACCGGAGGACAGAAAGCACGCTAGTAAAACCGTTAACAAGTTATCCACAAGAAAACTGGACTTATCCACTGAAAAGCGGTTTTAAGTTGTTGATTTTAAACGGAATTTTACATGATCTCTGAAGCAATGAAGTTGTTAAAATATAGGGTTTTATTCTTTTATTGCTTCTCGAAATATCGGGAACACTTACCCCTACCCATTGAGAGAGCATAAGAAAAGAGTCAGATTGTAAGCGCTTTTTTCAATGGAATCAGGGAGGTACACACGGGAGGAAATGACGTTGTTGAACGGTGTCAGAAAGAAAGATAAGATTTAACCTACTTTGGAGATAGCGTTATTGAGCAACGATATT
>NZ_JANLCJ010000367.1 GCF_024979295.1 Herbiconiux daphne
CAATAAAAAACCGCCCGTAGGCGGTTATTGTTTGCTTAGAAACTCTTCCGATATGTAATCTATTACCTCTTTCAGCTTTGCCGCTGTCATTATGTGGGCTGGTAATTCTTCCTTAACATCATCAGGCAAGTAGATATTACCACGCCACACTAACGAGCCGTCACGGGAGGCGATACCATAAGAAAACATCCATTCACAATCTTCTTTAGCATCCCAAAACAAAACAGCTTCACTATCTCTATCAACTTCTAATTCAATCCCACGCGCTTTAGCATAGTTAAGGATTGATTTGTTAATCTGATTCAGTGCGGTAAAGATTGCCATGCTAGTTAGTCCTGTTGGTTTCAATACAGACAAGATACATGATTATATAATTACTGTCAAGGGAAAAGCATAGAAAAAGTAGCACTAAGCCAAAAGATAAACAAGATAGCCTCTAACATAGTTCTTTAATCCTGTTGGTTATCTCCCGTGGCCCTGTCTGCCGGGTAGTCAGTACAAACCTAAAGCCCATCATCTTAGCCACTGAGTAAAGCCATTTATAACCCTGAGTAAGAGCACCCTTTACAGTGGAGAAACTAAGCATAGTATATAACATCGGGTAGCCTGTGTGGGTTTCTTCTGGTAGTACATCTATAATCATCATTGCTACTACCTTCCCATTTTCAATAGCTCTATATTCTAATCTGTCTATTTCTTCTATCTGTCTTTTTAATCTT
>NZ_JANLCJ010000368.1 GCF_024979295.1 Herbiconiux daphne
AAAAGTGCTACTTCGTATGCGATTGATGATGGTGTTGCTGTCCAGCCTGATTTTGTTTTAGTGATTTTCATTTGATTTTCTCCTTAGGTTGTTGTTGTTGTTTAACTTTATATAATCATTATAACCTATGTTGAATCATTTGTAAAGAGGAAACCACCTAATTTAAGTTAAGAGATGATATAAATTGAGTTACTGTTTTGTTACACGAGGAAAATCGACATTGTATAAGGCCTCAAAATGCGCGTGATTGTGTTTTATGATAAATAACTCATGGAGGATATTAAAATCGCAGGAGCAACGCAAGGAATCTGTTCTGCGTAAAGAAAAAGAGCTTGTCAGCCCTTGTCTTTTGGTTCAATGTTTATGATTGTGAAAAACTTGTCAGTTTTATTTGCTTTTTTCTCTAAAGCATCGAGATATTTCTTGACTTGACGGAAGTTATCAACGTAAATCTGCACATCTCCCAATGGAGAGCGGTTCACTGCGTAAGGAAAATAGTGGTCCACGAAGTCTTTTGCGAATCCAGTTGATACATCATTCAATGCTAAACGCTCAGCAGGCACTCCAAATAATGCTCTACTGCGGTCAATGTCGTCAATTAGTGAGATAAGTAATCCATTTACATTTGCCATTTTTATAAGCTCCTTTAATTATCCTATTATCCTATTATCTTACTACAATATATATCAATTGTAAAGTAAAAACCTAAATGCGCGTG
>NZ_JANLCJ010000369.1 GCF_024979295.1 Herbiconiux daphne
TTAACACTGTTAGACACACTGAAAAGAGAAAAGCTAGTAAAATCAATGACTTACAAAAGTACTTGACATTACTAATAAATTCATGGTATATTAAAAAGTTAATCTAAATAATTGATTAATTAGTTAAGTTATTGATTTTAGTTATATTTGCTAATTAATATTACTTACAGTGTATATATGTCTGGTAGATACGATTTGGTTACAGGGAAAAGTAAAAATAATTGAAAATAATCAGGGAGGGGCTATAACGCTCTGTATCGCGTTCTGAGCGCTTCTACAGTGTAGGCTGTGGGATTGGGTTAGCTGATAAGAAAAAGGCCGCTAGCGCGGCCCTGAGTGGTTTAAAATCGTGATTCCTGCTTTACCTTGCGTAAGCAATCACGGCTAATCATAAATTTATCTCTAAAACCTGTACATTGGTAGTCACGCTTAACAGCGGCAACTATTGCCCGTTGCTCATGCTTCTGTAATTCGTGCCATTCTCTGTAATACTTAGCGCGGCCCATTTATTCACCCTTTGTTAAGTCTTGCCAGAAACTAGGAAAGGGGCAGAAGATAATAAAACCTAAAACTAATATTATCCCTACCAGTGTAAATATCACACAACGTAACACGATTAGGGCCGCTGTGCTTGCTGCTCTTTCCGCCATTGGTCAAGCCTCTTACACATTGTGTACATGTGGCACTTAACAAAGATTTTGCGAGTGAGCCAGCCAAT
>NZ_JANLCJ010000037.1 GCF_024979295.1 Herbiconiux daphne
AAGACTGGTGGTGACATTTCTTCTGAATGGAATACTGCTCTTGAGCCTTCTCTTGCTCAGAATGGGTCATCTTCTTCTATTCAGATGAACCGTAATGGTCAGATGAAGTATAACTGCGGTGCTGATGGTCACTACTTCAACAGAACTGTGGTGAGTAATGGTGCATTTATCTCTACCAACGGCGCATTCTATGCTCGTGATGGGAACCACCCTGCTGGTAAAGAAGGTATCTTGCAGACTGATGGTAACGTCAAAGGTCTTTCTTGGGCTACTTCTGCTGGTGTAGCCCAGTATGCAACTACTTGGTGCACTACTAAGTTTGCACCTAAAACATCTGACATTCGTCTAAAAGAAGGTGTCGAGGCTATCAGTGGTGAAGATGCACTGGCTATGGTCAACAAGATGAAACCTGTAAGCTACAAATACAAAACTAAGGACAACAGTTCTTGGAACACTGGTATTATCGCTCAGGACATCGAGAAGCTGGAACCACGTCTGATTACCACTGCTCTGGAAACTCTGGCTGATGGCACAGAGATTGAAGATGCGAAACACGTTGGTAAGATGGATGGTATCTACATTGCTGCTATCCAGCAACTGACTAAGCGTATCGAAGAACTCGAAGCTAAGTTAGCACAGAAGTAATTAACATATGGCGGGGAGAAATCCCCGTCTACTTAGGAGGTAAATAGTGGATAGTAATTTCACACACTTCTGGCAATTCTTTATGTTGTATAGAGACAAACTTGGGTATGGGATATTAGCCGCTACCATTAACGCTTTAGTCCATTGGAAACGCCACGACAGCGCTCGTGACAGCGTCGTAGATGTAGTCTTTTGTGGTGCTATTGGTTGGGGTGTTGATGGCCTCCTGAGAGCTTCTGGGATGGCTCCTGAGGGTGCTGTGATGGCAGCTTGTATGATTGGCTACATAGGTGCTCAAGGTGTGTCAGATTTTTTGAGAAATAAATTAGGACTTGGAGGTAAATAATGACCAAAGGTGAAGAAGCTCTAAAAGAGTTGCTCCTTGCTATCGATACGAAGATGGCTAAACAGATTGTGAAAGATTTAGAAGACCCAGAGAAATGCACACCACAGTTGTATAACGCTATTGGTAAATATCTTGAACGTCATAAATTCCAGATTAATACAATCGTTCCAGACGAAGAAGTTAATAGTAAGATGGCTATTAGTCTTGATGCTTATCGTAAGAATACAGAATCAGACCGTGAAGAAGAGAGGATGTTTGGTTAATGAGTAAATCAGATGAAATGATTGCTACGTTGAAGGAAGACTTCGTAGCATTCTTGTTTGTCCTATGGGCAGCGTTGAATCTTCCTAATCCAACTAAATGCCAGATTGATATGGCAAGAACACTTGAGAGAGGAAAAGACAAGCGTTTCATCTTACAGGCATTCCGTGGTATTGGTAAATCTTTTATCACTTGTGCTTATGTTGTATGGAGATTGTGGAATAACCCTCAGCTTAAATTCTTGATTGTCTCAGCATCTAAAGAACGTGCTGACTCCAACTCAATCTTCATCAAAAAGATTATTGATTTACTTCCTTTCTTACACGAACTTAAACCAAAGGAAGGTCAGAGGGATTCTGTTATCAGCTTTGATGTTGGCCCAGCTAAACCTGACCATTCTCCTTCTGTTAAATCTGTAGGTATCACTGGTCAAATGACTGGTAGCCGTGCAGACATTATTATCGCTGATGACGTAGAAACACCTAACAATTCTATGACTCAAGGACAACGAGACAAACTATCTGAACTGGTAAAAGAATTCGATTCTATTATCAAACCAGATGACCATTGTCAGATTATCTACCTTGGAACTCCACAATGTGAAATGACATTATATCGAGAGTTAGAACAGCGTGGATACAACACTCTGGTGTGGCCTGCTCGTTACCCAAGGGATGTTAAGGATTTAGAGAGTTATGGCCTTAGGTTGGCTCCTATGCTCTTTAATGAGGTGAAAGAGAATGAATGTTGGTGGGCACCTACTGACCCTGTTCGTTTCGATGAAGACAATTTATCTGAACGTGAACTATCATATGGTAGGGCTGGCTTTGCATTACAGTTTATGCTTAACCCAACTCTGTCTGATGAAAGCAGGTATCCATTAAAACTACGTGACCTTATCGTTGCTCCTTTAGATTTAGATAGTGCTGCTCTTACTTATCAGTGGTTACCTAATCCACAGAATGAAATTAATACACTCCCTTGTGTAGGATTGAAAGGTGACAAGTATCATCGTTATCACGTCGCCAGCACGTCTACAAGCTCCTACCTTCAACGTATTCTTGTTATTGACCCAAGTGGTAGGGGTAAAGATGAAACAGCTTACGCAGTGTTGTATACGCTTAATGGCTACATCTATCTAATGGAAGTGGGTGGTATGAGGGGTGGGTATGAAGATACTACCCTTGAGAAACTTGCTCGTATTGCTAAACGTTGGAAAGTAAATGAAGTGGTATTTGAATCCAACTTTGGTGATGGTATGTTTGGTAAGGTGTTTCAACCAGTGCTCATTAAACATCATCAGTGTTCTCTGGAAGAGTTCAGAAGTAAAGGACAGAAAGAACTTCGTATTATTGAGAACCTTGAACCAGTTATGTCTTCACATCGTCTCATTGTCAGGGAAGAAGCTATACAGGCTGACTACAATGGGGCAAGAGATGTTGATGGTAAACAAGATATCAAATACTCTGCCTTCTATCAGATGACTCGTCTTACACGGGATAGAGGTGCATTAGCACACGATGATAGACTTGATGCTATTGCCATTGGTGTTGAACATTTAAAACAGGTAATGGAACTCAATAGTAAGAAAGGTGCTTCCCAGATAGAAGCTGATTGG
>NZ_JANLCJ010000370.1:0-421 GCF_024979295.1 Herbiconiux daphne
CTTCAAAGAAAGCAACTGTCACAGGGAATGCCTTCTTGAACTTGTACAAGTGTACCGATCCAATTTTGAGAGAGATTGCGGCGATTCGTTTTCAATCGAGTGTAGTTGTTGATAATGGGATCACTCAAATCACAGAAAACAATGATTTAGGGCAATATATTACGGGATTGTATGTTTTGCCGTATATTGTCGATCCAGTTTATTTCCCAACTCAAAGCAATGTGAAACTAGGTAACTATCAAACTTCGATTGAAACAGATCAATTCGATAATTATGTTATTGAATTAGACTTCGGAGAAATCACGTTCGATGAAAAATACCAGAATTTCATTGACTATGAATCGAGGATCACACTTCGTTTGCCTTGGTATGGCGAGTACTTACTAGACACGGCTTATTGTATGAATCGAGTTGTTAAGGT
>NZ_JANLCJ010000370.1:431-718 GCF_024979295.1 Herbiconiux daphne
CTTATACAGAACGAATCTGTATACACAATCAACAACGATCCTCATTTCTAATGAAGACGGAGTTTTCCAGACTATTGAAACTAATATCGTTTCATCTTTACCATTCCTGCAAACAAGCAATGATACTCTTATCGGACAATATGCTTCAACTGTCTTGAATGGTATTCGTGAAGTGTCTGCAATCGTTGAGAGGGCTATCCCAGTTCCCGATCCTCAAGGATATTCGACTATCTATAAAGGACAACTAAACACACTCACGGGATATGTTGAAGCAAGTTCGATTGACT
>NZ_JANLCJ010000371.1 GCF_024979295.1 Herbiconiux daphne
CACCGTTAATACAGCAGCATTAAACTCTGAGATGAACACCATTACAGAGGCACGTAATGTAGGTGGTTGGGGTGCAGTAGGTGATTTACTGCATCCTTCCCGTCAATTAAGCAAAGCTGCTGTGGATAAAGTAAGGGCGTCTAAGTTACGCCCAGAATACTTCTCTATGGTTAATGGTGCTACTGATGAGAATGTAGATAAGTTAATTGATTTAGCTTTAACTCATCAACAACGTGAAGATGATTTAGCTGGTAAGAAGATTGGTTTAGGTAGTCAGATTGGTGCAGGTGCTGTATCTATGGCATCAGACCCAACTAACCTTGCCCTTATGGTTCAGCCAGAGATTGGTGTTCCAGCTTTCCTTGAGAAAATGGGTGGTGGTTCTTTACTAAAATGGGGACTTAAGTCTGCATATAAAGTAGGAACTAATGCAACATATGATGCCACTGTAGGCACATTGGGTATGGGTGCTCATACTGCTATTACTGGTGGTGATTTCAATGCTGGTGAAGCTGCGGTCTCCTCTGTGATTATTGGTGCTGGTTTCCGTGGTGCTGGTAAAGTATTGGGTTATGGTGGTAAGTTTGTTCGTAACCCTGAAGCTACTATCAATGAAGTAAGTAGAACAGTTCGTAACAAACCAGAGACAGTTGAAACAGGTGATGTAAGTCAGAACGTAGTAGAGCAACCTGAAGTTGCCACTCCTGCTCCAGAAG
>NZ_JANLCJ010000372.1 GCF_024979295.1 Herbiconiux daphne
GCCTTCCTAACGTACAACATGGCTATGATTGGAGCTACAATCATGAACATGGCGCCAGCAGTAATAAACAAACCGGTTGCTTTTTCATCCATAAGTTCCGTTTCCATCACAAAAAGCATCCGTTTATAGACATGTTACCACGTACTATTAACTACCAATAAACGATTGCTATTACAACAACCTGCGCCAAAATCAGCGGTCAGAGAGTCTTCTAATGACTCTTCTTCCATTCCGCATTTTTAACAATTCTTCTGGCGTGGGTTCTTGACGGCGCGGTGTATCCTTAATGAGACTCTTGTATCTTTTTGCAGGTGTCTCCTCTCTTTGTTGAGTGGCTGAATCGATATATGGTGCCAATTCCCCCAGCATACGCATTCGGCGTTTGTGAAGGCGCTTGTTTTCGATTTTTAGACCATTCATATGACGAACCTCTTATAATTTATAATTAATTACACGGGGTACTCATCATTAACCTGTTGTAAGCGCGTCCCAGCCAATCTATTTATTCCCAGAGAAGTCCAAACCTATGGACTTAGAACATAGTTCCATAAAGCCCACCAATTAAGATGGGCTTGAGCAACTCAGTTACTTAATCATCTGAGCATTAACAACGGTATCATCTTCCACCATTACGCGGAGGATATGACCAGCTTTGTACCACTGACCATTATTAGGTTTCCAACCTTTGGACAGCAGGTAATCAGCCGCTTCAGAGA
>NZ_JANLCJ010000373.1 GCF_024979295.1 Herbiconiux daphne
GCCGCTACTGTAGCTATGAATGCTTTAGGTGGGGCGGCTATTGAGAAAGTAGCTACACCAATTGTTAGAGGTGTACGCTCTATTTTGCCAGAGAGCTTAGGCGGTTTATCACAAGCCGAAAGAGCCGCTACAGTGGCTAACCCTGAATATGTAGAGCGCGTATTACAGGGCGGTGATGAACAGGCACAGCAGGCATTTAGAACAGCTACCACTGATGAGGCAGGACAATCTATTTTAAACCCTTCTCAGGCTCTTAATACTGGCAGGGGTGGTAAATACATTGCAGCAGAGCAACGGGATATTAACCGGGGTACAGCCAGTGAATACGCGCAGCGCCTACAGCAACAGCAAAGCGGAGAGGGTATTACCCGCGCTGTTAATGAACTAGCCCCGGAGGGCCAGACCACATTACAGCAAGCCGCACAGGATGTAACCGGAGCATTTAAAGAGCGGTCTAACCAGCTTTATAATGAGAGTAAGACAGGAGCACAGAATATCTTAGATAGTGCAAATGTTAAAATCACTCAGCTTAAATTACCGGAATCTAAAAACCTTGCTAATGCTCACTTAGAAGATAGCGCCGCAAGTGGTCATATTAAATTAACAAGTGAAGCAAGACGCACCCTAAATCAATTTAACAAAGCTGAATTTAAAAACATCAATGATATTGATTTATGGAAACGTACATTAAATGAAAAAGCTAGCAAGGCTTACAG
>NZ_JANLCJ010000374.1 GCF_024979295.1 Herbiconiux daphne
TCCCCACTTACCCTATCGCTATAAAAATAAAGATATTCTCTTCACATATTTCATCGAATTTAACGATATGATTTTTCAGTGTGAGGTTATTAATATAGGTGAAGATATGTTTACTTATATTCACCAGAAAACCACACCGATTAAAAACCCCGACGCTGATTTAATTTATTCACTGGAACATAGCCCGAAACCAAATTATAATAGAAGTGTGTACAAGCCAACTACGAACATTCAGAAGAGAATTGTATGGTTCTTCATTAACGATAAAGTATTTTATCAAGATAATGAGGTTGGCGATGCAATAGCGAACTATTTGAAAATCTGTAAGAGGGGATAAATGGTTGTGGACTCGGTGGCGACCGTCAAAGATTTAATAGAGGCTGTTGGATTCCCTATTGTCTGTTGCATCGCGCTATTCTGGTATATTAATACCAATATGCGCGAGCAGCGGAAATTGTTGGATGAAATCAGTAAAACACTGGTTCAAGTTGTAGACTCCATTAGAGGTATTAAATAATGGCTTACGATTACAAGGCTAAAAAGAAAAACATCGCGCAACTGGTGAATTATATGCTTACCAAAACGCTGTCGATGTTTGAATATTCCGGGCTTCCTGAAACTATTCCGCGCAAAGAACTGGAGCGGCTGTTACAGGTTCACGGGTACGCTTTTATTACCAAAGCCCCGGACGGTGAGTTATATGCTTTCACTGGCT
>NZ_JANLCJ010000375.1 GCF_024979295.1 Herbiconiux daphne
CTGCTGCTGTTACATCACCACCACCCCCACTACCACCAGAAGCATTTAATGTACCATCACTAGTTATGGATAAACCAGAACCAACTTTAACACCACCGAGAGTGGTTGTTGTAGCTGGAGTGAGCGTGTATTTATTGGTATCCGTATAATCTTTAGCTGATTGTAGTGTGACAACATCTTGGGCATCTGAGTGTGTGTTCGCACTGGTCAAAGCAGCATTAGCTTTTGTGGTAGCATCGGAAGCAGAGGCGGATTTAGCATCATCTACATATTTCTTGGTTGCAGCCTTATTATCATCTGCTGTAGTTCCTGCTGCACTTGTGGGTGTTGAAGGTACAGATACATATTGAGCTTTAGAGAAATTTACTAATGGTGCTACAGAAGCCGTAGAGGACACAGCAATATTAATATCATCTTGGAAAGTTACAGAATCATTAAATTGTGTTTGTGCTTCACTAACCTGAAGATCAGGTGTATTGTCTTTACGCATAAATACAGAAGTATCAGGGGCACTAGTACTGATAGTTCCATCTGTAGCAATAGTGATATTTGCCCCCTGCTTAACACCACCAAGAGTTGTAGCAGTGGCAACCGGTAATACGTAACTAGACCCACCCCCTCCAGTAGCACTCAATGTTCCATCAGAGGCTATTGTTAGATTGGCCCCTACCTTTATACCGCCAAGTCTTGAAGAACTAGCAGTAGGTAGGGTAT
>NZ_JANLCJ010000376.1 GCF_024979295.1 Herbiconiux daphne
TATCGGAACTCATACGAGTTCCTAAAGTTAGGTGTCGTTTCCTCCACCGCTTTAGCCGCTATCCCGATCTCGTAACCGACCCATGACAACTTACCCGCTACAATCCGCCGTTTCTATCTAGGTGGCGTTTTCTCATTCCTTACCCGGTAGCATGATCATGTTTTAGGTGTCGGCGTTCCTCGGTGGCTACAGATAGCTTTCCCCTTGTCAGCCTGCCCGCGCGCCTTACCGCCCAAATACACCGAACCCAACGGCAAAACAACGACATAGCGCGAGCGTTGCAGGTGATTTGCTAGAATGCTTGCAAAGTCTAGAGAGATTCATTATCTTTAGATGCAAGAAAGCCGCCCCATTTAAGAGGTGTCTTTTTAAAATCCCGCTGCCCAGCAAGATTTTAAAATCTAGGTTTCGACCCGCATAACCCGCCTTGCCCGGCGGGTTTTGTCGTTTCTGGCTGTCACAATATACCAGGATCGCCCCTATCGCAAAGATCCTTTTAATGATCGGGGCTTTACCGGTTATTTGTTGAGCTTCGCTTCCAGCTCTTTGACGCGTGCCGATAGCACTTTGATAGCTGCCAGGGCATCAAGCAATAGCGCCGGTTGGTTCAGCGATAGCAGATCGCTACGCTCTTCCCCGTCTAACTCCCCGATATAGCACGCAACATAGTTCGGGTCGATCCCGGCCAGCTGCTGCGCGATAACGCCACGGCG
>NZ_JANLCJ010000377.1 GCF_024979295.1 Herbiconiux daphne
AGGCCCAATGGCATCTCCATATAATTCGTGACTACACTCAGGACATTCAGGCATTGACTTTTCCATAATAACGATCACGGTTTGCATCGTGCATGTATCTCAGAGTACAGCGACAATCATTGCAGAAGGCATGTGGTAATCCAGTTGTTTCATTGACTTTGAAACACATGCCAACTGCTAGATTTAAATGACAGATTTTGCATTCTTTCATTTCAATCATACAGGATAACACTTCTCCTTAATACGTTCTTTTTCTTGAGCAAAGAACTCTCCCCAAATCTCATCATACTTGAATGGATTTCTAAAATCCGCAGATGTATATTTGGAATCTACAAGATAGTGATTCATATCCATGTGATGCGTTGCCACTTCAAATGTATAGGGAGTGTCAACTAATACATTGTAGATCGTGTTTGTTGTATTTGGGTAGTAACCAGTAAGACGAATCAACTCTTCAAAAGTCAGGAGTTTCCACTGATGGCCTTCAAAGCTTTCTAAGTCTATTTTACCAGTACGAAGACAGCCAGGAAATGTACCAAAAGCAAGGTACACACCGTTACCATAAACATACCCAGGTCTTGTAAGGAACCACCCTTTCTTTGCAAGGTCATACGCGTCTTTCGCTTCGTATAAAATCATTGCACTGTCGCCACTGAGGATAACATTATGGTTGTGCTGATTAAGGCTGCATCATCAGCGTCTTCCTGAATCT
>NZ_JANLCJ010000378.1 GCF_024979295.1 Herbiconiux daphne
TTCTGGAAAGACTTTTGAGTCTTTGTTAGCATTCTCATTAAGAATCTTTTCATCAGTTTGTTCAATTAATCCCTTAATGGCAATAGCCAGCGGAGATTTCTCCTCTCGAATACGGTCACGAGTTGCTCGGTATTCAATATATTTATGTGCCACTTCTGGCTCAGATGATAACAGCAACGCTTCTACATCACGCTGAATCTCACCAATATTGACTGTTGTCTGTTCTCGATACTTGTTCATCACTGTGGTTGCGATTCGTTGAGCATCGGTAAAGTTACTAAGATTAGCAGCTTCTTGAGCTTTAAGAATTGCATTAATAATGAGGGTCATATCAAAATCAACAACCTTACCATCCCGCTTAATCACTCGTGCCATTCTCTACCTCCGGTGTCCCTACATTGCCTTCAATATTTGCCATTACCTGAGCGGTGATAACCATCACGTTATGAGGGTAGACACGAGTAATTCGGTCCCCTTCATTTATTACCTGTATTTTAATTTTCTCAGGAAATGTTCCTACTACTTTTCCAAGTGTAATAGCTCGACCATATTCATTGTTACTCCAAGCAACAAAGTCTCCGAGTTTAATTACACGAGATAACATGTCACGATGAACATGTTTAATCAATCCTTTGACTCCCACGGTATCTCCTTATTCTTTATGACCTTCACCAGTATAAGCTGCCGTAGCGCCTTGCTGATTATTGTAAT
>NZ_JANLCJ010000379.1 GCF_024979295.1 Herbiconiux daphne
GTACGTTGGCAAAACATTCTGAATTAATGAATGAGATTAAAAACTCACTCGCGGCTAACACTGAATCAATTAAATTACTGATTCAAAAATTACAGGATAAATAATCATGCCATACGATTATAAAGCCAAAACACGCAACATTAACCAGCTTAATAAATATATGCTGGCTAAAACGTTGTCGATGTTTGAATATCAGGATTTACCGGAAACTATTCCGCAACGGGAATTAGAGCGCCTATTGCAAACGAATGGTTACGCGTTTATTACTAAAGCGCCAGATGGGAACCTCTACGCTTTCGCTGGTTCGCTGGGCGGTACTGAGCGCGACCCATACGGGCAACCGACACAAATCACCATTGCTAACGTAGCATTGAATTTTAATAAAACGCTGGACTTGAATAAAGACGGCGTTTTGTTGCGTAATGATGATTTACGAATCGGTGTTATGCCAGTATTTGAAAAGTGTAATACGCTACTGGTAGAAAATGACGTTAACATGGTTATGTGGGGTTTTAACTCACGTATTCAGAAACTCATTACAGCGCCTGACGACAAATCGAAAGAATCCGCTGATATGTACATGAAGAAAATTATTGACGGTGATTTATCTATCATCGGTGATAATGCCATGTTCGACGGCGTGAAAATGCAAGCCCCTGCTGCCAGCTCTGGCGCTGGAGTTCAGCAGATGATTGAATACCAGCAATACAT
>NZ_JANLCJ010000038.1 GCF_024979295.1 Herbiconiux daphne
CGCCTGTAACGACAAACAACTTGATTCCTAATGTGTTTGCTACTAATGTTAAGTCGTCAAGTTCGGCATGGAAGTTATAGAATATCGAAACATTTTTATCATTGCTTTCTAGGAACTCTTTGAGTGCTATTGCCTTATGATTAGACAAATTTCTATATGCCCCTATATAACCACTTGAGAATTCACGAAGGCGAGTAAATGTAACACCAGGGTTGGCAAATAAATCACTTTCATACATTTGGTGCTTTTTAACTTTTGCGTAAACTTGCGGTCTGTCATGTTCAAGCATGATATCGATAAATGTTTGTTTCGGCAAATCTATCGCCTCTTCCGTTTTCATTGTTATCGACACCGTTTTCAACGCATTCAACAGCACATCGACATTCTTATAACCGACTATGGTCCTGAAAGGTCATCGAGCGGTGGGTAATTTCACTTCTTTAATCTCACAGAACTCGTTTTCAAATTCTGAGTATTTCATATCCATGCCCAACATAACCATTTGGTTGTATAGGTCGTGGAAAG
Organism: Herbiconiux daphne; assembly: GCF_024979295.1. Classification (GTDB taxonomy): domain Bacteria; phylum Actinomycetota; class Actinomycetes; order Actinomycetales; family Microbacteriaceae; genus Herbiconiux; species Herbiconiux daphnes. Next base: position 526 of record NZ_JANLCJ010000038.1, read on the forward strand.
CATTTTGCGGCGTACCAGACAAGAGCAATACACCACCGCACAGTTTTGCGTTGAGTGCACCCCACTTGCCAATCTTGGATTTTCTTGATTTGAGATATTGACTTTCATCAATTATCAACAGTCATTCTTTGTCCAATTTAATCTTTCTTCTTCATATGGTTTCATAATTGGCGATTATAGCTCCTTGTTTAAGGTTCGCTATACTTTTGTTGTCCTCTTCCAAACCGTTGCCCAAAATGGTTGTATCAAGCGATAGGAAGGTGTTGATGTCATTTGCTCAGTCAAGTTTCTTGGAGTGTTGGCAAATGACAAGTATTTTGGAGAATTTCTTCTCTTGTGCTATTGCCAATGAGGTTAAGGTCTTGCCTAATCCTGGTTGCATGAACAAACCGAACTTCTGTCAAGGCAATGCCTTATCAACAGCTTGTTTTTGGAAATCAAAAAGGATGTCTTGATATATGTTTTTACTCATTTCAATTCACCCCTTTGAGTTCTTGCTCATATTCACCAGTTAGCATCTTGTCTAAAATGTCCTGTCAGTTGAAACAATATTTAAGTTCATAACCGAGACCGCCTGCGTTTCTAATCCTTTGGAGTTGCAACACCTGGTGCGGTTGTATCTTATAATCAACCTTGAGTTCAAGACCTATGAATTTGCCTTGATGGCAAACAACCAAATCAGGAAGACCTCTTTCTAAACCTTCAACGTTAATTATGAAAGCATTTTTATTTTTCAGATAGTCTATGACTTGCTTTTGAAAATCTTTTTCTAACATTATAGATAAATAAGTTCAACAGAAGTAATCTTGCCATCTACCAACTTTCTTTTTACGACAGTCGGAATAGGATTGAACCCCGCTCCAATTTCATAACCATAAATAGATTTTTTGCAAGAAGGTAGTTTATGAACTGTTCTTCTCATTTCTTGTGTTAAGTTGTGGTGATGTCAATGACCAAAAGTTATATTCTTTTCTGTACCAAGTTTAGCATCTCTTGTATTTTGTTTGCTATTTCAATTTTGGTGTCCGTGGTAGTAATAACCTTCTGGTGTTTCTACTACTCCATTAACTGTTGGTCAGAAATAGTATTTGTTTCCTAAAGCATTTCTCATAATGTCATTGATAATATAACCTAAGTCTTCTGTATGGAAATCTCCACGCTTTGAACCCAATGGTCTTATTTCTGAGTGATTTGACTCAATAACATCTAAGATAGAAAGGTTTTTAACTTTTTCAAATGCTTGCGGAATATATTTAACAAATAAATTAGACACTTCCCTTGCTTGTTGAATTGATAATGAAACAACCTCAAACAGTTGTGGTAAATGGGCTGCTCCGCCTTCTATTGTGTCCCCGACTAGACAAAGTCTATGATTGATATTGTATTCATTATTTTTAATATTCCCCTTGATTTTAGAGAAAATATGTGCCACTCATTCTTCTTCACTACCCTTGTAATGTAAATCACTGATTAAATATTCAATAATTTCATTAGGTTTAGTCTTATCAACTTCTGCATAGACCTTAGGAAGTGGTTTTTGGTCTGTTTTAGGCACTTGCAACTCTTCCCTAAGCATTTCTATCACACCCAAATTTTTTGCCGCCTTATGAGCTTCTTGTCTTAACGCCACATTTTTCTTTTGCTGCTTAAGGATGTGCAATTCCTTTTTGGCAAGAAGTTGCAGTTGGTCCTCTGTGAATGATTGACTTTCAAGAGCAATCTCCACGCCGCGTTTCATGTTTATGAACCTCTGCCCCAATGAACGCTCAACAAAATTGGTTTCATATTTATCATTGAATTTCTTGGTTGCCAATTTTGTGCTTGGGTTCTCGTGGAAAATATCTCACAAGTCCCTTTCCATCTCTTTGGTGAATTTCATTATTCCTCCTTGTCATCTTCCTCTTTCATGAAGTCTTCACGAAGAGTGACAAATGGTGTTCCTTTTTCAACTTTTCTTACTTTCATCGGCAATTTACCTGCCATGATGTGCTCATCGACAAGTTTCTTGTCAAGCGTTCTCGTCAACACGAAGTATTCATCAGGAATCTGTTCCTCGTCATACACGATTGTTGACTTGCCTGAGTTGTATATGAACCCCTTTGGCAGTTGTGCGTCAAACTTGGTTATGATTTGACCTGTCTTCTGGTCCATCTTGTGTGTTGTCAGCAAGTGCCTTGTCGCCTCATCCAAAGTTTTTTCCTTGACATAGGAAATAAGGTTGTCAATCTTGTCCTTGTAAGCGTTGTAATTCGAAGTCGGATCGTA
>NZ_JANLCJ010000380.1 GCF_024979295.1 Herbiconiux daphne
GGACGTCCTTCTGAATTAGAATATCAGCTAGAGAAAGCTACAAAGGAAATCAAAAGGGATTTAGAATACACATTTTTAAGCTTCCAGAAGAAAGATGATGGTTCTGTTAATAACACCAGGCTCATGAGTGGTTTCTATGAGTTAACTGCTGGTATCGACGAAGCTGAACCAAATACTGGAGCTATCACCCACAAGAAAATTACCACTGAAAGTTTTACTGAAAATGATATTTATGATATCACAGAAAACTTATACATGGCAGGTTCTCGTGCAAATGTAATTATGTTTCACCCATCTCATGCAAAAGCTTTCAGTGATTTCTTTGAAAATGGAAACCACACTAAAGTTTCTGTTTATTTGAATGACGATGATGAAGTACCAAATGCATTGACTCAATTTACAGATCCATTGGGTCAAGAGTTTACACTTTTGCCTAATAGATACATGGATCCATTTGTAATCTATTTCTTCCACCCGCATGATTGGTTCCAGCGAGTACTGCGAAATCCAGTTGTTTATAGCACGGATAAAACAGGTTCCAGTGATGACTGGGTTGTTGAGATGGAAGTAAGCCTTCAGCACCGTAATCCGTGGGCGTCTGGTATTTTAGAACTTACCTACACTCCGACTATTCGTAATATCAATATTACCAATACAACAAATAATTTCTGGATTGGTTCTGGTACTACACAGTTAGATTATACATCCAA
>NZ_JANLCJ010000381.1 GCF_024979295.1 Herbiconiux daphne
AGAAACAGCAGCAGAAGTTTGTAGCTGAATTGTCCAATCTACGTAAGGTGGATTGTTCACGTTATGTAGATGAAATCAAACGCCTATACGGTGAAGATGTGCAGCCTTATTATTACTATGCACATATTTTTGGTGATACAGCAACTCATGGGAACCATCCATTCCGTGATGGTCTCAATATCCATACGTCCTATGTTCTCAATGAATATGAACGTGATGGTGAACGCTTTATTCAAACCATGAATACACTGTACAAGGTCAGGTCTAATGATAACACTTCAGATTAATGGTGTACCTGTTCGTCTCAACTGGACAACGTTCCCTGATACAGCTCGTGGGGCTAGTATCTCCGGTGCGTTGCCAACCAACCCAGTGGATGCCACCATCTTTGCCCGTCCTGACTTTAAAAAGGGTGTGAATGAGATGTTGTTTGATATTGGCATGGTCGTGAACATTCTTCGGAATATTAACAATCGTATCTATATCAAACTGTTGATGCCGTATATCCCATACGCTCGACAGGACAGAAACATGGTTGGTCATGACGCATTCACTTTGAAAGTGTTCGCAGCAATGCTGAACAGTTACAATTTGGATAGTGTTGTGGTTGTTGACCCACATTCTGATGTTTCGACCGGTCTGATTAATAATGTAAAAATTATAACTCAGGCTGATGTTATCGGCACGAATCCGATTGCTGAAGTCTTAG
>NZ_JANLCJ010000382.1 GCF_024979295.1 Herbiconiux daphne
ATACAGTTGGTTTAATACCATCTTGTGGGAGTTTAGACATAGTTTCAATCTGAACACGGGTAGCAACTTCACCATTAACCATCAATGCTTTGATTGTTTCACATTCATCTGGAATAGCAATACCAGCACCAGCAGTAGGCACTGAAATAGTAGCAGCACCTTCATCTTGAGGGATGTCTAGGATTTGGTAAAGGTCAGATTCAGCAAAGGAGATGAACATAGGCACATTAATGATTGCTTTAGCATCTGTACGGTCTAAATACTGGGTTACAGCATTCTTTAATTCACCATAGTTAGAGATTACAGCCATAGATGCTCCTTAAACGCTCTGTGCGCTCTTCTGACGGGTTTTACGGGCTTTCTTAGGCGTTGGTACTGCTTCTACCTTAGCGTCGCTTAGAGAGGCTCTTGGAGCGTCATACGGGCTGTCATCTACTGGTGTAGTGCTGAGCTTAGCCATACGAGTAGTGATGTTAGGTGAATTAGCAGCTACCACATTAACAGTGATTGTAGCCTGTCCCCAATAACGTCCCTGTTGAATAGGAGTAGTTGGGTTGAAGAAGATTGTATAACTGTCACCAACAGTAGCACCACTTTCAATCTGAATAACGTTAGCATCAGTAGGAGTAGCCTGACCAAAGCTGATGTTAGCACTGTTAGCAGACCACTGAGCAATTACACCATTAATTTCGGTAATAGTCAGAGCAC
>NZ_JANLCJ010000383.1 GCF_024979295.1 Herbiconiux daphne
ACTTATTTTGGTCAGGCGGTCACTGGTCAGCGCAATCTGGTACGTTGCGAAACGGATGAACTCACGGTTCGTAATCGCAGACGCAACAGAAACTTTGTTGGTCGGGTTGGTGTCGTTATACAGTTTCAGCAGGTTGACAGCCTTAACGCCGGATTTAGTGAAGTCCAGAGTTTTAGCGCCAGCAGTACCGGAACCGAGTTCGGCAACCAGAGTTTCGGCGGTCATGTTGTTAATCGCGCGCATAATCAGGGAGTCGAGTTTAACGGTCATGCTGTTTTCAACCGCAGTTGTCAGCATAGAAATAAAGCCGTTAAGCTGTTCAGCAGAACTGAACGACTCTTTCACCTGCATTTCGGTGAAGCTCACCGGGATTTCGAACGTTACTTTGGAGTTGAAAAACTTCGCGGAAACTTTCGGTGCGGTGAAAATGTCCTGCTTGTATTCCTGCCCGTCTTGCAGGTTCCAGCTTTCGTTTTCGGTAGCGTCCGGCAGTTCAGTAGAAACTTTTTGCAGGATAGAACCGAACTCCCAGGAGTCCATCAGAATAGACGGAACACCGCCAGCATAGGCGCGGGATTGGAACGTTACTTTGCCGATGTGGTTAATCAGCTTACGAACAAAGTTATCAATGCCGTTCGTCTGGTCGATAACCTGTTTGCCGAGGTCTACAACGTTCGATAAATCCTCGTTGACTACGGCGGTTTCAC
>NZ_JANLCJ010000384.1 GCF_024979295.1 Herbiconiux daphne
TTAAGCAGGAGTCAACACAGGTATTAAATGCGTGAACTTAATCACTAATCCTTATCATCAACACGACCAGTATCAATGGCTAAAGAGGCTTGTCGTGTGTTCAAGCCCCCTTAACCGTGACACTTACATCAGCACGCTATGGTCTTAGTTTTCCGGTACCTTTTTCATTACCCTGTCAGAGATAATGGATAAGAGTCTACAACGTTGCGTAGGCTCTTAACCGTATCACTATGTAGTTACGCACATTCCGTCGAGGTCGCCTTCAACAAACCCACCCCATGAATTATATTAAGGCGCCTCAACAAAACCTTTAATCAAACACGTTGTTTATCCAACGACGACCTTCTTCGTAAGTGTAATGGTAAGCGCAAACAAGCATTTCCTCTTTCTCCCATAACTCTGTACACCAGAGTAGATGGCGTTTGTCTAGGTAAATACAGTATGTCGGACGAAGTTGATCACGACAAGGCATTCTACTTTTCATTATACTTCTCTACATTAAGTGAAAACTAAAAAGGCCGCTCCGAAGAACGACCTTGAAGATTGCACTTATTGAGTCAGCGCAACAATACCGAGTGCTGTACCAGCCAGACCAGCTACAACGCCAACAGTAGTGGCGAAGGTGGTAGCATTGTCCTGAGTCTGAGGAGAAAAGGCTTCCTTGTTAGACTGCTGGAGTTTTCCATTGGCATCGTAATAAACGACA
>NZ_JANLCJ010000385.1 GCF_024979295.1 Herbiconiux daphne
TCATCTTCATCGTCAGGTGGAGGAGTGGTCAGTACAGGGATATGAGTTTGTATTGCTGGTGGAAGAATCTCTTCTTCCGGCAGTTCACCGTCAGCCATTGAGCGAACTAAGTCAGCAACCGTGACAGTTTCTCCGCCCATAGCGGGTCGAAAGCGATACTCGGCTGGCCCAACAATGATGTGCAGAATATAATTCTGAACGAATGCACTGATGATTTTGCCACGGTATTCAGCACCTTCGGTGTACTGATCTTCGGAATGACCCGGAGCCTGTACCTCGATGTACTCATCACCGGACATGAAGCCAGTGATCTTACCTTTGCCGCTCTGGTTCGGATACTTATCGAACTGGAATGCTTCGAAGAATACCCACTCACCGACCGTCAGCAACACCCCATGCTCACGCAGCAGTTTGTTTAGACGCTCTGCCTGAGTTTCTTGAGAAGTTTGCGGGCGGCTTTGAGTTTGATTCCAGCTTCCCTCGCCACGAATTGGGCTAACTGAGGAGCCAGTAGTATTTCCTCGATGGTATCGATCTTCGTAGTCATCGTCGTAGTCATTATACCACGCAGAACGATGTCCTGAATATCCAGAGTAGTTGTACTGGTAGCGAAAGGTTGGAAGCTCATGCTTCCGTTCCTCCTTAAACTTAAACCCGCCGTTGGACACATCAAAGACATACTGAACCCCAACTTGTGCTTCGAAG
>NZ_JANLCJ010000386.1 GCF_024979295.1 Herbiconiux daphne
AGAAGCAGTTGCTTGGTTAGTAGATTTAGTAGCCTGTGCAACAGCAATATCACGAGCATTTTCTGCTTGCCCACGGATGACATCAGTAGCATCTTTCACACCCTGAGTCTGAGTCAGGATACCAGTAGCAGAAGTGATAGTTTCTGCAAACTGTTTCATATTCACTGCATCATTTGGGTCTTGACCATCAGCAACGTGAACCAGACGACGGTTTAATACATCATAGTTATTGTTATTATCCAACTGAACAGAACTCTGAGCAGCATCACGAGCTTCCTCAGCAATGTGCATAGTTTGTAATTCTGCTTTATTCAAATCAGCAGCACGGATGATAGAGCCATCTTGGAATGTAACAATACGTTCAATAGAGGATGTTACACGTTTAATTTCGATTTCATCGAACTGAGCATCTGGTTGAGATGTCAATTGGATGTTAGTATTTGAAGTCCATTTGTAGTCAGTGTCCTGAACGAGAACTTGGTTAGTGCCAGTTAGCTGAGAACGAACTGTAATAACAACAAATGAACGAGATAGATATTCGAATGGAACAGTAAAATCTACTGTAGTTCCATCGAGATTATAAGTGGCAATAGTAGTAACAGCCATTATACCTCCTAATAATGAGAGAGTAAAGAGAGGAGCAATGAGTTCATCATTACCCTCCCATTGTATTAATATTGTGAGTTCGGTTTATCCCAGTCTAA
>NZ_JANLCJ010000387.1 GCF_024979295.1 Herbiconiux daphne
CCGCCTGTAGAAATCTGGAAAGAATGTTTTCGCGTATTAAAGCCGGGCGGTTATATCCTCGCTTTTGCTGGTACCCGTACGATACACCGCATGGCCTGTAATATCGAAGATGCTGGTTTTGAAATCCGCGATTTACTCGCATGGATTTACAGCACGGGTTTCCCTAAATCGGTAAATATTGGTAGAGCGGTTGCGAAACAGCTGGAAGGCCAGGAAAACGCCGGAGCCTGGGAAGGCTGGGGCAGCGCCCTTAAACCCGCCTTCGAACCGATTACCCTGGCGCGTAAACCGTTCGGCGGTACGCTCACAAACAACGTTATTAACTTCGGTACCGGTGCGCTGAATATTGGCGCTTGCCGCGTTCCGGATAATCAGGCAACCGAAGCTTTCGAATCCCGCCCACGGAAACAGATGCCATACGAAACGATGGCGGAAGGCCGCTGGCCAGCAAACCTTTTGCATGATGGTTCGGCTGAAGTTGTAGAGCTTTTCCCGAATAAAGGCGGCAGCGCGGCGCGTTTCTTCTACTGCCCGAAATCCAGCAAAGCGGATCGTGATTGGGGCTTGCAGAAAAACGTAGTAAGCGCTGAAGAAATGGTTAACCGCAAAGCGGGTAGCGCGGGTATCAAAAACCCTCGCGCCGGAGCTGGCCGCACGTCTGGCGCAATGAATTTCCATCCGACTGTTAAGCCGATCGCCCTGAT
>NZ_JANLCJ010000388.1 GCF_024979295.1 Herbiconiux daphne
GGTTATAAGCATCCTCGATGACTTCACTCAATACTGCCCCAGCAGAGAAAGGATCTGTAGGTTTGTCAGTGATACCACTTTTGAAAGCCAATTGACCAAGCGTAGCCTTCACAGCATTCCAATTGGAAGCAGTGAATCCAGCTTTCTCACCAAGCTCGCTCACACCAGTGAGAGAACGGATAAGGGCTTGAACGTTTGCCAACTGAGAGTCATAACCGGTAACTGCATCCCACATAGCCTTGTTCTGTACGCGAGCACCTTCTACAACATCCTTAACCCCAAACAGGTTAGCATCGTGGAAGTTCTGGGACGGAACTTGAGAGATGACACTGGTAGAGATGGCAGCATCAGTACCCTGCACGATAAGCGCACCAGTGGAAACACCGGGAGCAACTTTCGACTTAACCTGAGCAGAAGCTGTATATGACTTGAAGCCTGTTGCTTTGCCCTGACCCAAACCAGTATCTACTGGATTAGCCGGAGCATTGAACAGACTCTTAATCAGTACATTCTCTTCATTGGTTTTGGAGTACGTCGTACTTGCCTTAGCAGCAACATAACCAGACTCCAGCGGATTGCTGGATAACGAACCTGTCGCAGATGTAATGACAGCAGCATACGGACGCAGTTCTTCGTTGAGCGTAGCTTTATCTTGTGAGGTTAAGCCTTCAATAGCTTTACCATTCACTTGTCCTACTTCGC
>NZ_JANLCJ010000389.1 GCF_024979295.1 Herbiconiux daphne
GTAGGGTCAACAAGACCTACAACTTTAGAACTAATCATTGACATATTAACAATGGATTCTTGCAGACGTTCCAGTGACAGTAAATCACCGTAGAATTCTTCTACATAAGAACGACCATAGTTCTCACCATCTTGACGAATCATTCGAATAGGAAGGAAAGGACAAGCATCAACTGGGAAGGAGGCATCCGTGCCATCAACTTCCATACTGTCGATTTCTTCATACTTCAAATATTGACCTGTTTCATCATCAAGATAACAGTGAGTATAAACTTCAATCTGTTCATCTGGTTTATGTTCACCACCCATTTTAGATTTAATATCTTCTGGGAGTGCAGCATATGCAATTTTATCTAACGTAACAACTTGGAGCATATTACCAAATCCATCACGCTGAACTACATAGCTTGAAAGTTTATACAGTTTAAGAGGAGTGTATGCTCCTTTCGGTTCTGGTAAATAAAGTAGAACATTACCAGCAACGACTAATTGTTTTAATGCTTCGAACAGAGCAGCTTTATAACTGTTCCCTTCCATATATTTCATCAATACACGTTCAATCATCGAGAGCATAGCTTGAGCTTTCTCACGAGCTGAAGGGTCAGCAACAATCTCTTTAACCATCCATTCACCCATATCCAGACGCATCCACGCCTGTTGTGGGAATAAGGCAAGCATTAGCTTGGCTGTTAGGTTATTAACG
>NZ_JANLCJ010000039.1 GCF_024979295.1 Herbiconiux daphne
AGGTTACACTCAGGTTACACAGGTTACGTTTTGAAGATGTTTATGCTATTTTGCTATGATTTTGGTATGGAAAAACAAGAACAGTTAGACAAGATCAGGCAAGAGTTGGTGGAGGAATCCAAAGTGATTGCCACAAAAAAGAAGGCAAGTAAAGGAAAACAGTGAACGCAAGCCGATGAAATTAAGCTGATTAGCCAAGACAAGATTGACATTCTTGATCACACTGCAGCCGAAACGGTCTGAGTTGGTGCGAAAGACGCCGGTAAATCGAGGCCAGTCATCGTTCGTAAAAGAACTATGATAGAAACAAACAAAGACGCCTACGGGCTTGATTTGAAGAAATACAAGCTTGGTGGTGTTGCTCGTTTGCACAATGCTTTAAACAACATCAATCTTGAAGTTAAATCATTAGGATATGAAACCGTTGATTATGAAGCTGGTATCAATAAGTCGTATCGTTTGGTCAACAAGTCGCAAAAAACGAAGAACCAATCAATTGAATATGGTTCGTTTGATGATGCAAACGGCCTAGCCGGAATAGAAGCGCCAAACAACGGCTTCTTCGGGCTTGTCCAAATTGAAGAACCTGTTCTCATTGATGATCCCGGTAAGACGCCAACAAGAAGCGAATGAAATGCCGCTTTAAAGACCATTAAGGACTCGGTAAACCGTTCGAACCGTAAATATGCCATGATCTCCAAAAAGCCCGTTGTAGCGCCGAAATATCACTTCACGATGAATGCGTGAGATAAGGAACATCCGCTGATTGAAGACATCAATGAATTCTTTCCTGAATCCGAATTCGCAGAATTCTTCATTAAAGATTTGATCAATAACCATACTGATACAAGATTTGATCCAAGAATCAATCGTTTGTACGTCAGATTGACCAAGTTTGCCAATCCAGTGATTAGGCTGATAGAGAGCTTTCTTTTGCAAAACAATATCAAAACATTGGATGACTGAAGAAACGTCTCAAAAGCGAGCTTTGAAGCGATTACGGCGTCTCACGTTGAGTTCGCACAGATGAACATATCATATGAGCTGATTGAGATGCACTTGGAAGAAGGAATGTCGATTTATGAGCGTTGTCAAGAAGCGATTTCGTCAGGCGACTCGCTTGAATTGGCTCGTCTTCTTGGATTGACTTATGAAGGCGAAACATCTGACAAGAAAGTTTATGATTTATCACTAATCAATCTTGCTGACACTGACAAGATACTTGAAAATCTACCAAAATGAGCGAGAATTGAGAACTTCTCATTAGCTTATGACGTTGATACACGTGAAGGAAGAGGATTTGTTGGTACGCCAATCTATCACATAATCCAACAATCACCATTTGATGAAATGAAAGAAGTTATTATTGTCGGAAAGCAATTCAAAATCGCATCTTTTGGAGATAAAGCCGCCTTGGTTGACTATTACAAGCAACAACTGATCAATAAAAATGATGAAATTCGTGAAAAAGTTGTCAAAATAGCAAAAAAAGATATGACAGGTTTCTTATATGTCGATGAAAACCGTGCAAATTACTTGACCGTTATGCAAGATGGCAAGTGAGTTACCGGAAAAGCGCAAAAACATGGCCAATGAGATATTCTTCATAGGCAAGATTACTTGCAAATCATGATAAATCAAGGAAAAATCATCATAGATGAGCAAAATATCAAGTTGATTGCTGATTTGAAGAAAGCTATAGCAAAAGAAGGATCAAGACAACGTGATGAAAGTGGAAAGCTTGAAAAAGACTTCGATTTCATAAATTCTATGGAATATTCACTTTATCCATTCAGAACATTGATATACAATGATGAAATTCCTATTCTTGAATTTGAAAATATGCTATAATTAAATAGCCAAAGAGCCCGGCGATTTGATTTCGCACGATCCATATGTACTATCCGGAATAGACGTATGCCACTGAACGGGAAAGAAAATGGTGGATAAAACGACTGCAATCGGTTAATTTCGAGGCGGTTTTTTTATATTTGTTATAATAATTGTGCAAGATGAAAACTTGCTTAAACGTTTAAGGAGCGGAAAACTACTTATGAAAAGATTTACTTACAATCTCGAAGAAAAAGATTCTTATACAAAAGAAGAAATTGCCGAGATGAAAAAACATCTAGAAGCTTATCAAGCATCACTAGAAAAAGATTATGATGGTATGGTTGAAGAAATCAAGCCGTATCGTGAAACAAAAAGAAACGAGAAGTTCAAATCACTATTGCCTACAAACGCAAACGTTGATCTAATGAACGATGTCATCGCTCTGTCTGGCTTAAAAGAAGACGCAACGGATGATGAGATCAAAGAGGCTTTCAAGAAAACTGTAGAAGCGAGAGCTTATCTACAAAAACCGAAAGTCGTTGATCCAAAAGCTCTTGAGCCAAAAAAACCGGTAGTTGCAAGCAACACGGAAAAAGAAATTCCACTAACAAAAGCTGAGGAATTGGCGAAAAAAAGAGTAAGAAACCTATAAGGAGGCCCAAACGATGGCTAAAGAATTTAACAAGATCGTTGAAGCGATCAAAGAAACAACATATGCACAAGATACATATGCGCTAACAGTGTTAGCATCACTTAATCCAGTGGCGAGATTCATTCCACTTGCACAAGCAGGCGGAGGAAATCTAGGATCAGGAAAGGCAGTAGAATACTGACTACAAAGACAAAAAAGAATCAAATCTAAAGCAGCTTCTACAGCAGCTAAAGCAATTGATAGAGTTATTGCAAACTACGGTAACG
>NZ_JANLCJ010000390.1 GCF_024979295.1 Herbiconiux daphne
ACAGGAACATTACCTACGCCAGCTCGACTACCTGGACGTCTACGAACAGTTACTTTCTGTTTAGGCGTAGAAGTAGTTCCTTCCAGAAGAGCAGCACGTCCTTTCTTGGACATGAGGTTCACATCAACATCTTCCCCTCGCTCAATACGAGCAGCAAGAGTTTCACGTTGTGCATTAGTCAGCAGGTTACTCTCTCCATACTTCATACCCAATACATTACGTACCAGTTTATCCATCAGACCGTCAGCGTCCTTAAACCCTGTCTTAGCCAATGAACGAACATCGTCATGTGTAAGCCACATGAATTCATGATTTGGATATTTTTCCTGAGCTTTCGTAACATCACCAAGTACCTCAGCAAATCGTACAACAGAATGCGAACGTTTAGGATCGTTACCGAAGTAAGCTTCTTTCAAAGCTTTAGCAGCAGCAACCACTTCATCAAGTTTAGCATCTTTGTTACGGAACACTTTCTCTGCTTCGCTGACAAGTACATCCTCAGCAGCACGAGCAGCATCTTTCTCAGATTCTTTAGTAGAAGATGATTTAGCTTTGGAAGTCATTTCATCAATCTGAGCTTGCATTTCACGAAGTTGATCTTGAAGTTCTTTATTTTTCTGATCACTCAGATTAGCTTCTTTCGCAGCTTCGTTACCAGCTTTAGTAACACGGATGTGTTCTTTAGCAAAGGCAGTAGCATC
>NZ_JANLCJ010000391.1 GCF_024979295.1 Herbiconiux daphne
AGGATCACCTACAGCATCACGATACTTAGTCGGGATGGCAGTAATAGTTTTAATGCTGTTTTTAACCTGACCTGCTTTATTGGTATATTGATTTACCAACAGGTTAACAGGCTGACCTAACAGTTTATCACGAATCCAGTTCAGATCCGCTTTCAATGCCTGAATAGACGGGTCAATCATCTTGATCAGGTCGAGGATACCAGAGTTCTTCGCACGTGGGTTCACGATGTAAGTCTTGAACTGGCAAGCTGGTTTCGGGTCGATTGGTTTACCTTCGGAATCAGTTCCTTTGGTGTCGTGACCGATGATTTCAAAAGCCAAATCAAGACGGAAAGCCGGAGCTTTCTGAGTTACTACACCAGTCTTACGGTCAACCCACGGGTCTTGTGGGTGAACACCTAAGCCAACGATACGTACAATACGTGCTTCGTATTCACCTTCTGCCATTGCGTCGTAGTTATATTTGCGAGTAGATTGAGTTTCTGGGATCATAGACATATATTTGAATTCCTTATATAAAATTGAGATTTGCTCGTCAGTGAGCGGTTAGTCTATATAATACATTACAGTATAACTGGATATACTACCTGTATATAATGTGGAAGCATAATCCAATAAGAAGAATGAATATTACTTACATCAAATGATGTTGCACGCTCCTATATTGGATTCGTTCCTTGGGTGTACGGAAGGGCTAGAGC
>NZ_JANLCJ010000392.1 GCF_024979295.1 Herbiconiux daphne
TTACTGCAACTTCTGAAACGGTGGAATCAACTGATAGTGAGTTACCGCCAACTGTACCGAATAAGGTAGTAGAACAGACTAACCAAGTACCACAAAAAACGGCAGAACCAGTCATTCATGAAGAACATCATGCCGAACCTGCAAAACCAGAACCGAAAAAGCAGGAACCTAAGCAGGAACCTAAGCAGGAAAAAAAACATGGTGATTGGCGTGATATTCATGCCCCATCTGCTCAAATACCAAAAACCGACAAAGAAAAGCCTGCCGTTCCTACCAAGCAGGAAGCAAAGAAAGCAGTTGACAAACTTGTCAAGCAATCAGCAGAAGTAAAAACCCTGCCGAAAACAGGTGAAGAAAATTCGTTATTATCGGGCATGCTTTCATTCTTTGGTATATTCCTTGTAAGTGGGGTAATCATTTATGGATTGGAAAAGCTTGTAAAGAAAGGATTTTTTAAATGAGAAAATTTTTAAGATTCATTCAATGTTTGATAGGTGTAGAATTGGCAATAGTTTCTGTTGCCTTCTATACCCGTGATTACGGCTTTGCAATTACTTCACTGATTTGTTTCACGGTAATTAATGCAGTTTTATTAGTTGATTGGGGGTCTGAAAAATGACTAAACGAAAAGAAACCTTTTTCCATTGGGCAAAGAAATACGTTGGGGAAGATCCACCAGAAGGCGATTTTGCTAATGATAT
>NZ_JANLCJ010000393.1 GCF_024979295.1 Herbiconiux daphne
GATTTTATTGCGTAGCCCGGTAAATATAACACCCATTAATATGCAATATTTCTCGCGTAATTCTTCGAATTCCTCCACAGTGTCGAAATCCAATTTACGTGCGGTGCGCATCGGGAATTTTTCAGCAAGCATAACAGCCGGATAGCTACTGGTTAGATCGAAACTGGAAACCTCTTCAATTACTATGGATGTTTTAGCCGGGTTACTATGTGTGAAACCTCCCATAAATGCTCGTTTCAAACGGCGGTAAGTGATGCCATCCAATTGCATATCGGACATTAATTGTTGGTATTTAATGCTTCCTCGTTTTTTAGCACCAGTTTCCTTATCGGTGTGTGTATAGCACGCCTTTTTAAGGTGTTCCCTCACTCTTCCCGTGCGGGTCATGGGAATATTTTTAATATTACCAGCGTGTTCTATTTGCTCTTTGATATATGCTGTAATCACAGCAATATCATTCTCGCAATATCCCATTTCCTTATCGGTGAGTGTGGTCAACTGGTGGCGGGGTAGGTCGTAATCTAAATCACCCTCTAGTTTGGATACTTTATATTTAACCAGATTTCGGGCGGTGTCAGCTAGTGACATTCCTGATAATATGAGACTGCAACGGAATTCTATACCGTCAACTGTGAGCGCCCTAATCGGTTTACGTTCTTTTATAGAGAACACATCTTCCCAATCAAAATACTTGCGCATG
>NZ_JANLCJ010000394.1 GCF_024979295.1 Herbiconiux daphne
TACTCACTTATGGCATCATAGGTGCAATAGTATTCCGTGCTATCTTTGTGACTGTCGGTGCTGGCCTGTTTAACTCAGAAGTGATTCTTGCTTCTGTGGCTGGCTTTGAAATCACCCTTCATCTGGTTATCAGTTGCTTGTTTGCGCTGGTTATCTTCTGGTCTGCTTGGAAGATGCTTGCTGCTAACGAGGCGGAAGAGGAAGAAGATGATTACGACAATCTCTGGTACAACAAGCTGGCTCGTAAGTGGTTCCCGAAAGCAGGTGCTCTGTTCTTCGCTGCGGTAACTGTTGAACTGTCAGATGTCATGTTCTCGTTTGACAGTGTACCAGCAGTAATCGCTGTAGCAAAAGACACGGCTGTCGTTTATTCCGCAATGCTTATGGCAGTGCTGGGTCTTCGTGCTCTGTTCTTTGTGCTGGAAGCGCTGATGAAGCACCTGTGCCATCTGGAGAAAGCAGTTGTTGCAGTTCTTGTATTCATCGGTATCAAGCTTATCGCCGAACCAGTGGGCTTTGATATTAGTCCTCTGCTTAGCGTTGGTGTTGTCATCGGACTCCTTGCCACCGGCGTCATAGCATCATTGGTATTCCCATCAAAAAGCGAAGAAGCCTGAACGGCTGAGCAGTGGTTGGAATTCCGCCAATGGTGGATTGAAGTGAACGAAGAGTATTATCGTTCCAAGTAAATATTTCAAGC
>NZ_JANLCJ010000395.1 GCF_024979295.1 Herbiconiux daphne
GTCGTCAGGTTTCGCCAGTTCCCTATTAGCGGTATAAATCCCCATCTGACGGGCTAATTTCACCTGTTCGCCTACTGATACCTCATAGGGGAATTGGTCAGGCGATAACCCGTACATGTTAGCTATGACGCTGGTAAACATCGCGCACCAGTTATCGCCATCTTTAATATGGTAGCGTCTGGACGCTTTAACGAATCGGGCGCAGTTCTCATTATAGTAATTCATTAAACCGCGTTTACGTTCGGCATCAATGCCGATATATTCAGCCGCTTTATCGTGCATCATTTGATAATAACCCCGCTATTGAGTAAGGAAATAATTTGCGCTTTCTCATTGCCTAAAGCGTCAGTTTCCAATTCTACATTATCAATCTTAATATAGCCAGATTGACCGCTAATTAATGATTCGTCCACTACCGGAACCGTAAAGAATCCATGTGGTAAAATAGCATCATGGCTAATCAGTTCGATATATGGAATTTTAACGCCATTATTGCCGCCAGCCACTACCCCTGTATTTTCAGGCGCGGTGTAGGAATCAGCCATATACGGAACGCGCACACCAATATTAACCTGAGTCGATGAAATAACAGCGGCTAATTTAGTGGAGGTGATATTAATCGTTGCTGTTCCGGTGTAGCAATCCAGCAGGTAATAAACGCCCAACGTTTGCCCAATAACATATTCCAAATCCAATACAA
>NZ_JANLCJ010000396.1 GCF_024979295.1 Herbiconiux daphne
GTTCGACGACGCTAAGCGCCTGAGCGACATCACGGCGGCGCATTTGCCTACGTTATACAAAGAGCTGGCGAGCCTCAAAAATGGCTAGCCACGCACGGTTAAGCCCGTCCGGTGCTCATAAATGGATGGAATGCCCCGCTAGCCTGGCCGCCGAACGGGGGATTCCTGAGTCCATCTCTCCACACGCCGCAGAGGGCACAGCCGCGCACGCTGTAGCTGAAGCTGTTCTTCGCGCGCTTAACCCGTCATGGGTAAAGACCCGGCCTAATTTCTCGAAGCGATGCGCTTCGGACTACGTAGGCGAAACTATCGAAGGATGGACAATTACCGACGACATGGCGGAGCCGATCCAGACCTATATAGATACGGTCTTAGCGGCGGCGCAAGGAAATACTCTACACATTGAGCAACGCGTAGATTTTTCGCATGTTGTCGGCGTCCGTAATTCCTTCGGAACCGCAGACGCCATAATTATTAATGGCGATGAATTGCAGATCCACGATCTGAAATTCGGGCGCGGCGTTCGGGTAGACGCGGAAAATAACTATCAGCTAATGATTTATGCTTTAGGTGCCTTACCAGTGTTTGAACTCGGATCTGAATTTAGCACAGTAAGATTGTTTATACACCAACCACGTTTAAATCATTGCTCTGAATGGGCGGTATCTGTCCAAAAACTGAAGGATTTCGGGAAAAAGGT
>NZ_JANLCJ010000397.1 GCF_024979295.1 Herbiconiux daphne
CTGGATTATCAATGGTAAAGAAGAAGTAGACTCTGACTATCCACTAGATCCCACTAAACCTGTAAGTATCCCAACTCACGGTGGTTTCAAGGGAATTGAGTTTGATTTCCCAGCGAATCTACAGATTCAGATCCCACAAGGTGCTCCTTATTTCGGGGAATATTTGGATAAATGTCCATTTGCTTTTGATGGATTCTTAGGTTGGGATTCTTTAGTTGCTACAGTGTATGGTAGCAAAAAAGATAAATTGGGGAATGATATAATTGACTGGTCTGCTGATAGTACCAAACGTGGTAAACAGTATGATGTAGATTGGATTATTGATTTATATGGCCACAAGATTAGTTGGCCAGATGGGTATTACTACGATAAGAATCCTGATGGTTCTCCTAAAGAAGTGATTTACCCTGATAATATGAAAGGCACTGTTCAACTTAAATCCACCTATACGGCATGGAGAGAAGTTGGCAAAGACGCTAAAGGTTTACCTATTTGGGAAAGCTACGGTGCTCCTACTCCTTCAGGTAAACACAAGCTGAACTTCACAAGTAAGGTTCCTGCTTCAAAAGGTGGTCATGTACTCCCAAGAAACAAACCTTGGCATAACCGTCCAGTTAACGTTCCAGTTGGTTTAGATGATCAAGGAAAATATACATTACTTCAGCAACTAGGTAACTCTTCTGACTCTGAACAATGGTT
>NZ_JANLCJ010000398.1 GCF_024979295.1 Herbiconiux daphne
TACCGTTCTGTGTCTGAGCGGTCTTCAAATCGGCCTGAGCCTGTTTATACGCAGTTGTAGCAGCAGTCAGCGCCATTGACGCCTGATGTACGTTAGTACCCGGAGCAGTGGCAGCGTGTACAGATACAGCAGCCAAAGTCAAGGCTACAGTGAGAATGAGTTTTTTCATGATTAATTATTTCCCAAGATTCCAGATTCAATGAGTTTGTCAGCGAGTTCGCCAACGTTGGTCAGGTCTTTGCTTTTCAGCTGATTGAATTCAGCATCGGCCTGTTTCTGAATACCAGCACGAATGACATTACCAGTCGTACCGATACGAGCAATGCGATCAGCAATCTGCTTGTTGTGTTCGACCAAATTAGCCAGAACAGTATCAACAACGACGTGATCGTTTGCTTTCATTTCACCGCCAAACTTGCGGGCATTGAGGAAGCGAGCCATAGCTTCTGCTTCTTCATGTGTCAGTGTCAGACGGCAACGAAGATAATCCGATTCAACGAACATATTAAACCTCTTCTTTTTGCCACGGGAAACGAATCGCAGGAATAGCACCCATTTCAAGGAGCTGATTAAAACAGCGATCCATCTCTTTGAAGTTAGTTTCGAAAGTGAGTTGAGCACCTAAGACACCATTCATACAGCGAATAGAGTCAAGCATACGGCCTTGTTTCTTGAGGCGTTCTTGCTCTGCTTTATTCG
>NZ_JANLCJ010000399.1 GCF_024979295.1 Herbiconiux daphne
ACTGGACAAACACCAGTTAGTAGGATTGCATCAAATGTAGCAGGTAGTGCTGAGAAAGTATTCCCGTACTCTAAAGCAATACGTTCATGGGATCAATCAGCAGTTAACCCTGAAGGTTGGACTGAAGCTATGAATAAAGATCCAATTGGTAGTTTGATTACCATTGGTGAAAGTCTCCATACTGCTATTTCCCCTGTAGCTGCTGCTAAAGCATTACCATATGCAACTGCTGCTAACCTACCGAAACAATACATTGATTGGTCTCATTACCGTGACATTCAGCGTATAATCAAGAACAGGAAGTATGGTGCTGATGAATTACGTCAGAAACTAGGTGAACTATTGGACAAACTGCCAACCCACCTAACCCCTGAACAACGTGAAGAAGCAGAAGGCACTGTATTAAATACAAGGGGGCAATAATGGCTACCCTACAACAAATTAAATTATACGTTCAAGGATTTTTACCACAGTCAAGTGGGGAAACTTTAAACCTTAAGAACGCTGTAGAGAGGGAACTTCGTAAAATCTCTGTAGCATTTGATGACACTTTAGTTAGAATCCAAACACTCAGAAGTAATATTTCAGGGTTATTGGGTGACTACTTAAATAAAACTGATGGTTCTGTTCAGACAGTGACTAACAGTGTAGTATTCAAAAATGATCTAGGAGTTGAAGCAGACAGTGTAGGGGTATTCC
>NZ_JANLCJ010000004.1 GCF_024979295.1 Herbiconiux daphne
TTGCGGGACGGGCGCGGCGGCGCGAGCGGCATGCGGGGAGGGGGCGGCATCCGGGGCCGCGGCGGGGGCGGGCACCGCGGCGCCCGCGGCAGCCATAGCGGCGGCGGCATCGGGGGCGGTGGCGCTGTCGGGGTCGGGGGTGGCGTTGCCGATCAGGAGGGCGACGGCGCGCCGACCGAGTTCGGCGAAGTCTTGGCGGACGGTGGTGAGTGGCGGCCAGAAGTGGGCGGCCTCGGGGATGTCGTCGAACCCCACCACGCTGATGTCGCCCGGCACGTCGAGGCCGGCGTCGTGGATGGCGTGCACGATGCCGAGCGCCATCTGGTCGTTCGACGAGAAGATGGCCGTGAAGTCGCGCACGCGCAGGAGCTCGCGGCCGGCGTAGTAGCCGAACTCCGCCGTCCAGTCGCCGAGGATGGGTGCGGTGGTCGGCACGTCCATCTCGTTCATCTCGTGCAGGAAGCCCTCCATGCGGGCCTCGGCCTCGATCCAGTCCTGCGGCCCCGCGAGGTGGTAGATGCCGCGGTGACCCAGCTCGATCAGGTGCCGGGTGGCGAGCCTGGCGCCCGTCATCTGGTCGACCGACAGCGCGTGGTCGTCGAGCCGCCCGGTCGACTGCAGGGTCACGAAGGGCAGGTCGAGCTGCATCTCGGCGAGCGTGTCGAACACGCGCACCTGGGGCGCGATCACGACGATGCCCTCGACGGCCTGGTCGAGCAGGTGCGTGATGGCGCGGGCGATCGAGCGCGAGTCGGTGCCGTCGGCGTTGGCGGTCACCACGAGGTAGCCCGCCAGCACCGCGGCTTCTTCGATGGCCTGGATGCTGGATGCCGGCCCGTATTCCGAGCGCGACGACGTCAGCACCCCGATCGTGCGCGACCGGCTGGTGACCAGCGCGCGAGCGGCCCGGTTCGGGCGGTACTGCAGTTGCTCCATGACCTCGAGCACGCGGCTCTTCGTCTCGACCCGGATGCTCGGGTGGTTGTTGAGAACGCGCGACACGGTCTGGTGCGACACCCCCGCCAGCCGGGCCACGTCGCGGATGCTCGGAGCACGCGTGCGTTTCGCCTCGGGCGGGGGATCCATGGTCACGTCGTTGCTCGCATATGCCTGTGTGCACGTTCACAGTCGTGGACGCAGTTACATTATGCACCGCTCGCCCGAGCGGCTCGCGGGAGTGCCCCGCACTCCGATGTGACTGTCACACGGAGCGCGGGGCGCCCGAGTGACAGTCACATGCGGGTGCCGGCGAGGGGCACGGCGCGCACAGTGCGCACCGGTCCAGCCGAGAACGACACGCGTCCGTCGTCGAGGTCGGTCTCGACCGGCAGGCCTGCGGCCGAGGCCGCGAGCCGCCGCCAGGCGAGGGCCGCCTCGACGGCGGGTTCACCCCGCCGCCGCCCGTCGAGGTCGACCACGAAGTCGGGAGCGAGGATCGCGCCCGCCGCGGCGAACGCGCGGTGCGCCGAGCGGATGACCGCCGCTCCCCAGACCTCGGGGTGCGGCACCGACGGGTGCACGACGAGGCACCTCAGCTCGATGGGGTGCACGGAGCCCGCCGGGCCCCACCACACCCCGCGAGCCACGGGCTGGTCGTCGACGAAACCGAGCCAGGTCCAGTCTCGGCGATAGGTTCCCGACGCGAGACCGCGCCCGAACCGGGTGGAATCGACGAACGACACGGGTTCGTCGGTGAAGAACTGCAAGAGCGCCTGATCGTCGGCGCGGCGTGCTGATGCGAACACGGGAAACTTCCTCCAGAAGATGGTGAGCAATGGAGGTGCTTCCAGGCGCGAAGCCCGGCGGCGAGCGAACGCTACGCGGCGAGGCGGGAGAACGGGGGAAGCACCATGTTCGTAAAGATTTTCGGAGTCATGGATCTCACCTTCCCTTTTCTCGTGGCGAACGGATGTCGCGGTTACCGACGCTAGCGGATCACCACGCCGCGGCGCAAGGCTTTTCTCGGCCGCCGCCCTTCAGTGCCCGCCGCCGGTCGTGCTGCGACGGGGCAGCGCGAACACGAGCAGGAAGGCGAGCACCGCGAACGCGACGCTCACGCCCATCGCGGCCGCGGAGCTGTCGACGAAGCCCGTGGCCACGGCCGCGGCATCCTGCCCACTGATCACGAGGGTGCCGAAGAACACACTGCCGATCACGGCGATGCCGATGGCGCTGCCCACCCGTTGCATGGCGCTGATGACACCGCTGGCCGCCCCGGCTTCGGCGCGGTCGACGGTCGCGACGATGAACTGCGCGTTGGGGGCGATGAACAGGCCGTTGCCGAGGCCGGCGATGAGCAGGGGAAGGATGAGTTCCCAATTGGTGAGGTCGGCAGGGCTCGTCAGAAGCAGCACGAGCCAGATCCAGGCGAGGCCCACCACGACGGCCGCCGTGCCGATGACGAGCACCGTTCGGCCGAGCCGCTGGGCGAGCCGGCTGCTGAGCGCCGAACCCACGATCGAGCCGATCGCGAACGGGATCGACACGACGCCCGACTCGAGCGCGGTGTGACCGAGTCCGGCCTGCCAGAGGATCGAGATGGTGAAGAAGATGCTCGTGAAGGCGGCGAAGTAGACCAGCGCCAGGATGACGCCACCGGTGAACGCCGGATGCCGGAACAACCGCGGCGGCACCAGCGGGCTGCGCCCGCGCTTGGTGTAGGCGACTTCCCACGCGCCGAACGCGACGAGCAGCACGACGCCGCCCGCGATCGAGAGGTAGGTCCAGAGCGGCCACCCCTCGTCTTGCCCCTGGATGAGCGGCACGAGCAGGGCGACCAGCGCGCCCGAGATGAGCACGAGGCCGATCCAGTCGAGGCCCGCCTTGCCGGCGGCCGGGGCGGGCGCCGTAGTGTGCGCGGCGGCGGCCGGGGCGGGCGCCGTAGTGTGCGCGCCGGCGGCCGGGGCGGGCGCCGAAGCCTGCGTGGCGGCATCCGGAGCCCCTGCCCGCCGGCCGTTGGCGGCGTCGCCCACCGCGATGGCCTCGGACCGCTTGGGCAGCAGGATGGCGGCCGCGATGAGCGTGGCGACACCGATCGGCAGGTTGACGCCGAACACCAGCCGCCAGCCGTTCTCGGCGCCGAAAGCCTGGATGATGAGCCCACCGACGATGGGGCCGAGCGCCGACGAGACGCCGATGACGGCGCCCATGATGGCGAACGCCTTGCCGCGGGAGCGAGGCGGGAAGAGCAGCTGGATGTAGGCGGTCACGGCCGGCACGAAGATGCCGCCGGCGAGGCCCTGCACCACGCGGGCCATCACGAGCTGCACGTCGTTCTGTGCCAGCCCGCAGGCGAGGCTCGCCGCCGTGAACAGCGCGATGCCGGTGAAGAAAACCCACTTGTGCCCGATGCGGTCGCCCACCCGGCCGGCCGGGATGAGAGCGAGGCCGAAGGCGAGAGCGTAGCCCGAGATGATCCACGAGAGAGTGGCCTCCGAGGCGTCGATGCTCGACCGGATGCTCGGCAGGGCCACGTTCACGATGGTCGTGTCGAGCAGCGCGATGAACATGCCGGCGAGCAGCACGATGAGGGCCTGCCAGGCGCGGCGGGGAACCGCGGGCGCGGGCGGAGCGCCGGTCGAGCCGGCGGAAGAGCCAGCCGTTGACCCGGCCATGTTGCCGACCGTGGAGGAAGTCGCGCCGGAACCTCCGGCGGGGAATGCTGCGTCAGTCATGACCTTGGGCCTTTCGCGCCAGTTCGTCGGCGATGATTCGGGGGATGTCGAGCAGAAGCCGCTCATGGGATTCGACTTCGGCACGGATGCGGTCGGTGCGGTGCTGCATGACCCACTTCTCGGACACGGTGAGATAGGGGTCGGCGCGGAGGTTCATCTGCTGCTGGTCGGCGAGGCGGGCGCGGAGGGCCGCCACCCGGTCGGAGATGAGCGCCTCGAGCTCGTCGAGGCGCTCGGGGTCGAGCCGGGTCATGGCGAGGTCGAACGGGTCGGGCCGGAACACCACCGTGGTCAGCCCGTCGACCCGCAGGGCCTCGAGCGCGCGGCGCCCGTCGGCGGTGATGCCGAAGACCTGCCGCTCGGGATAGGCGCCCTCGCGTTCGACTCTCACCTCCTCGATCAGGCCGTCGGCGGCGAGCCGCTTGAGCGTGCCGTAGAGCGAGCCGACCGAGACATCCGTCCACAAGTGGATGCGCTCCTGCTCGGCGAGCAGCCGCAGCTGATGGCCGTGCATGGGGCCACGCGCGTCGAGAGACCCGAGCACGAAGAGACGAATGGATGACACGTGACTACTCTCGCACGAGTAGTCACGTCTGATCAACTCCTCGCCCTGGTAATCTCGAACCACTCAACGGGCGCGGTCCAGCCACGCCCGCGATGACGTGGGGAGCGGGATGCCGGGCGACACGACGCTGTCCCTGCTGGGCGTCGGTGAACTCGGCGAGCGCATCTACCGGGCGGTGGTGGCCGACTCGACCACCTCCGTGCCGGCCACGGCACGCACCTTCGGCATCTCGGAGGAGCAGGCGATGGCCGAGCTCGAGGCGCTGCGATCTCTCGGCCTCGTCAACCGTCTGGCCGTCGACGACGAGTACTCGGCGGTCGACCCCCGCTTCGCCATCCGGGTGCTCGCCGATCGCACGGCCGACCATCTCAACCGCATCCGCGACGCCGTGCCCCTTCTGGCGGCCACGTTCGACGACGCGCAGCGCGCGCAGGCCGACCCGAGCCTCAGCCGCATCGTGAGCGGCGCCGACGAAGTGGGCGGCTGGTACAACCGGCTCGAGCACCAGGCCGGGTTCGAGTTCCTCGCCTTCGACCGCCCGCCCTACGTGCTCGCCACGACGAACCCGCTCGAGGAGGTGGTGCTCGGGCGCGGGGTCAGCTGGCGCGCGGTCTACGCGGCTGCGAGCCTGACCGACGAGTCGGCGTTCGACGACCTGCGCCGGCTCGTCGCGATCGGCGAGGAGGCCCGGGTCACCACCGACCTGCCGGTCAAGATGGCCATCGCCGACCGCCGCATCGCTCTCGTGTCGCTCGTGCTGTCGGGCTCGGCTCCGGTGGCACTGGTGACCGAGGCCGAGCCGCTCGTGAGGGCCTTGATCGAGCTGTTCGATTCGCACTGGCGGCGGGCCGTGCCCATTCCGGTGCAGCGCGCCGACCTCGAGACCGTGACCCAGCACCGCATGCCGCGGCCGGGCGAGCAGACCTTCCGCCCGGCGACCGATGGCGAACTCGCGCTGCTCGCGCTGTTCTCGGCGGGGCTGAAAGACGAGATGATCGCCCGCCAGCTCGGCGTCTCCGCGCGCACGGTGCGCCGGCGCAGCCAAGACCTGCTGCGCGAACTCGGGTCGGCGAACCGATTCCAGGCCGGCGCCGAGGCGGCACGGCGGGGCTGGATCTGACCCGTTTTCGTTTCCGATTCCGACCCCGGTGTTTCGCCGCGGTAAAAACTCCTGTCCGCTCCAGGACAGTGACCGCGCTAGGACAGACCACCCCCTGGTGGGGGGCACGCGCGCTCGGGTAGCAAAGACACCACGGTCGACGGCTCCGCGCCCTCACACTCCACCTCGGCGCCCCGTCGACCGGTCAGGTCAACTTACGAGAGGTCGTCATGCCGCCCACCCCCCACCCCCGCAGACCGAGCCGCCGTCGCGTGACCGCGACCGCTCTCGCGATCTGCCTCGTGACCCCGTTGTCGGCGTTCGGCGTCGCCGCGCAGGCGTCGACACCGGCGACCGAGGCGGGCACGGATGCCGCCGCCGTGGTCGACGTGATCATCGAGTTCGCGGGCGACTCCGCGGTTCGCGCGATCGGTGCCGAGAGACTGCAGCAGGCGCGCTCCACCGCCGACGTGGGCATCTCCTCCGCCGTCGCCGCCGACTACACCGCGGCCGCCGAAGCGCTCGAGACCGAGCAGCGGGCCTTCGTGGAGACCGCCCGCACGGCCGGCGTACCCATCGATGCGCCGCGCTACCTCACGGGAGTTCTCGACGCCGTCGCGGGCTCCGTGGCCGCCGGCGACATCGACGAGCTGCGCGCCCTGCCGGGCGTGACGCGGGTCTCGCTCGACGGCCGCACGCAGGCGTCGACCGACGTCAGCGTGCCGGCGATCGGCGCGCCGGAGGTGTGGGCGCAGACCGCCCCCGACGGAACCGCCGCGCGCGGCGGAGGTGTCACGATCGCCATCCTCGACACCGGAATCGACTACACCCTCCCTGATCTCGGCGGCGGATTCGGCGAGGGGTTCAAGGTCGTCGACGGCTACGACTTCGCCAACGACGACGCCGATCCGATGGACGACCACTTCCACGGAACCCACGTGGCCGGAATCGTGGCCGGCAGCGGTGTCGACCAGATCACCGGCGTCGCGCCCGACGCCACCCTCACGGCCTACAAGGTGCTCGACGCCGACGGCGGCGGACAGGTGTCCGACGCCATCGAAGCGCTCGGCGCGGCCGTCTCGCCGGCGGGTGCGCATCCCGCCGACGTCATCAACATGAGCCTCGGACTGCCGGGCGACGGCGACGACCCCATCGGTCTCGCCGCGTCGAACGCGATGATCGCGGGCGCCGTGGTCGTGGCGGCGGCCGGCAACTCGGGCCCCGGCGAGCAGACGGTGAGCAGCCCCGCCGCGGCGAACGACGTGCTCGCGGTCGGCGCCTCGACCACCAACCTCGCCATCCCGTCGATCTCACTCACGACACCCGAGGAGCACGCCGTGCCGACCTCCCGGGTGCTGTACTCGGCGAACCCCCCGGCCGAGGGCTTCACGGCGCGCGTCGTCGACGTGGGCGACGGCAGCGACGAGGCGTTCGAGGCGGCCGGTGACCTCACCGGTGCGATCGTGGCCTACAGCGGCATCGTGCCGCGCAGCACGGCCGAGATCCAGGACGACTTCCACAAGGCAGCCCTCGCCGAGACGAAGGGCGCCGTCGCGGCGCTCGTCTACGAGTTGCCGCCGCCGTTCTACGGCGGTGTCAGCCGCACCGAGCCGATGCTCTCCGACTCCGGCGTGCTCGAGGCGGCGGCATCCGGAAGCGGGCCCGACGCTCTGCGCAGCGGCTCCGACCTGCGGCTCGACTCGATCGTCGTGATGGGCACAACGGCGAACGAGTACGCCCCGATCCGCGACGCCGTGCTCGCCGGCGGCGCCACCGCCACCGTGTCGGCGAAGGACATGACCGACACGATCGCGTCGTTCAGCTCGCGCGGCCCGAGCGACAGCATGCGCCTGAAGCCCGAGATCGTGGCACCGGGCGTCGAGATCCGCTCGCTCGTGCCCGCGGCCCAGGGCATCGACGACAACGCCTACCGCCTGTCGGGAACCTCGATGGCCGCGCCGCACGTGGCGGGTGCCGCGGCGCTGGTGCGCCAGATGCGACCGGATGCCGACCCGTGGCAGGTGCGTGACACCCTCATCGGCTCGGCCTCGGCGCTCGCGAGCGACGCCGTCGACTCCTCACCGGCCGACCAGGGCGCGGGCCTGCTCGACGTGGCGGCAGCCGTGCACCAGAGTCTCACGGCGCAGCCCGCCGCGGCATCCCTCGGTCTCGTCGATGCCGACGCCGACGACCCCAGCCGGGCGACGGCGCTCACCCTCACGAACACGAGCGACCAGGCGCTCACGGCGACGCTGACCATCGTTCCCTCGAGCGCGAGCCAGGGCACCGCGACGCTCGACGCCTCGACCCTCGAGCTGCCGGCCGATTCGAGTTCGACGGCCATCCTGAGCGTCGTTCCCGAGGTGACCTCCGGATTCGCCGAGGTCTCGGGCACCGTGGTGGCGAGCCTCAGCGACGGCAGCGAGGTGCGGGTGCCCTATCTCGCCGTCTCGCGCGATCTGCTCGTGCGGGCCACGCCCGACCCGTCGTCGGGTCACGCGAAGATCTTCGTGCACGCGGATGCCCCGCTCGACGAGCCGCCCGTCGCCGAGGTCACGACGCCCTCGGGCGACGTGCTCGAGGTCTCGATGCAGCTCTCGGGTGAGATCGACGACGAAGGGCTCAACACGCGACCGGGCTGGTATGAGGGATCGGTCGACTCCACCGAGGTCGGAGGGCACTCGATCGCCGTCCGCGCCGAATCGCAGGGTTCCACGCAGCTCGGGGCGGGATCGTTCGAGGTGCTGCCCGCGGTGACGAGCGACTACACCTGGCAGCAGCTCGGCCGCGACAGCAACAGCGCGTTCGTCGCCACCTCGCCGATCGATGGCGAGACCGCGATGCTGACGGCCGAGGGCACGTCACGACCGTTCTTCACCTCCGACAAGGGAGCGACCTGGAACCAGGTGCGCGACCTGCCCGTCGGCGACGGATTCGGCCGGCCCTACGCCGACCCGTCCGACCCCGAGGCGTTCTGGTACTTCCTGAACGGCACGGTCGGCACGGTCACGCTCGACGCGAGTTATGACGGGATGCTGGTGCGCACCGACGATCTCGGAGCGTCGTGGAGCATCCTGCCGTTCCCCGACGAGCACATCTGGGCGTCGGTCACGAGCGGCCAGACGCTCGTCGCCGCGGTCGCCGACGGCCTGGAGTACAGTCACGACGGCGGGCGGTCGTGGTCGCACCTCGCCTTCCAGTGGGAGCAGCCTCCGACCGACATCGCCATCGACGGAGCGGCCGCGGTGCTCGTCAGCCCGACGGGACTGTTCCGGGTCGAGGGCATCGACGCGACACCGGGTGCGCCTGAGCTGATCGCCGCATCGACCCTCGAGCGCACCTACACCGGTGTCACCGCCGAAGACGGAACGTTCGTGGCCAGCATGTTCGAGGAGGGCCTGGTGCGCTCCACCGACGGCGGAGCCAGCTGGATCGACCTCGCCACCCCGACGCTCAACCCGACGGCGCTCGAGTTCGACCAGGGCGAGCTCTACATCGGGGCACCGGAGGGCTACTACACCAGCACCGACCGGGGCGACTCGTTCGAGACGTCGGAGTACCCCTATCACGGGCCGGTGGCGCTCGACTTCGCCCACTGGGCGGGCGACGACACCCTGCTCGTGTCGCTCGACGGCGCCGGGCTCTACGCCACCGACGACGACACGACGTTCGAGCGGCTCGGTGTCTCGGGCAACTCGGTCGCGTCGATCCTCACCGGGGTCGATGCCGAGGGCGACGAGGTCGTGCGGGTGTCGGACAGCCACGGCGTGGGGTCGATCCGGCTGCCGGATGACGCCGTGCTCGAGGCCGGCGTCACCGAGTGGGGGCGCACCGGCGGAGAGGGCTGGATCGGGCTCGGCAGCACCGACATGGTGGCCGACCCGACGCAGCCGCTCGGGCTCTGGCGGTTGCGTCAGGACGCCTTCGGCGGCGCGCGCATCGAGCACAGCACCGACGGCGGAGCCGCCTTCGTCGAGACCGGTCCGGCCGGGTTCGAGAGTCGCGGCTTCACGCTCGACCCGAGCGACCCGGGCACCATGGTGGCGGCCTACAAGTCCGACCGCGACTCGGGGCTCATCGTCACGAACGACGCGTGGGGCACGTGGGACGTCTACGCGCATCCGCTGACGGTGAATCAGCTGACGCCGGATGCGTCGACCGCGGGACGGTTGTGGATCGCCGCCCAGGAGGGGGTGTTCGTCTCCGACGACTTCGGGCGCGACATCCGGTCGGTCACAGACCGGGCCGCACAGTCGGTGTGGGTCGATCCGGCCGACGCGAACCACGTGATCGTGGGCGGAAACGGCATCCGGGTCAGCACCGACGGCGGCGTCACGTTCGCCGACGCCACGGTGCCGTCGCCCGAGATCCAGGTCGCGGTGTTCACCGCGGCGGAGCGGTCGACCGGCACGGTGCTGTTCGCGGGCACCGAGACGTTCCGGCCGAACGGACTGATCACCCTCGCCCGGGGCGTGCTGATGAGCACCGACGGCGGTTCGAGCTGGTCGAACGTGTCGGCGGGGCTGGACGCCCCCTCGATCCGGTCGCTCGCCACGAGCCCCGACGGCGCGTGGCTGCTGGCGGGCACGAACGGCGGCGGCATCCACCGGGCGAGTGTCGCGGTGCTGCTCGGTGAGCAGGCGCCGCCGACGGGGCCCGGGGACCCGGGTGAGCCCGGGGAGCCCGGCGACCCGGGTGAGCCTGGCCAGCCTGGCGACCCGACGCACACCGCGGCTCCGGGCACGCCGGGGCACGGCGGCAGCGGGTCGGGTGGGTCGGGCGACGGCTCCGACACCGCGGCGACGGGATCGCTCGCGTCGACCGGGTTCGACGCCCTGTGGCTGATCGTGGGCGGAATGCTCACGGTGGCCTCTGGTGCCGCGCTGGTGGTGGTGCGCACGGTGCGTCGCCGCGCGTAGCTCGCGGCGGACCGATTGGCGCCCGGGCGGGCGGATGTCTCATCCTCTCGCCCGGGCGCTTTTGCGTGCACCGGGTGCCGTGCGGCGGCGTGACCGTGCGGCGGGTGTCGCGCAGGTGTCACCGTGCGCCGGGCTCACCGTGCGCCGGGGCCGCGCGCCGGGCTCGCCGTGCGGCGGGCTCGCACCGCACCGGGCTGGTCGGGCGGCTCGCCGTGCGGCGGGCTCGCCGCGCACCGGGTCCGCCGTGCGACCATGTTCGATCGAACTGGCTCTCGCGACGACGCTAGCTTGCGTCGTCGGGCAGGGCGATCACCCGCACCGACGCACCCGCGGGCACAGCGACCACGACCGAGGGGTCGTCGGCGATCACGACGTAGCCGCCCGGGATGCGCCACGCGCGCCACCACAGGTCGGGTGCTCCGGATGCCGGCGCGGAACCGTCGGGCCGGTCGGCGTCGCCCGGGGCCGGAGCGGCGGGCGCGAACGAGCCTGCCTCCGTCGGGCGCAGCACGCGCACCTCGCCGGGGGCGATCGCCGCGCGGCCGAGAGTGTGCGGCTTCACCGAGCGCAGCCACGGCGCCACGCCTTCGAGAGTGCGGCGCTGCACGGCGGGGATCTCCCCCGCCGCCGTCGGCCCGACGTTCAGCAGCAGCCGGCCTCCGCGCGACACCACGTCGGCGTAGTGCCGGGCGAGTTCGCGGGGCGACAGCGTCAGCGACTCGTCTTCGACGGCGTTGTAGCCGAACGAGAAGCCGAGTCCGCGGCAGTTCTCCCAGCCGGAGTCGTGCTCGTTGTCGGTGGCGCTCTCGTATTCGCTCGTGCGGTAGTCGCCGACATCCGCTCCCCACCGGTCGTTCACGACGCCGTCGGGCACCTCCTCGCGGTAGTGCGCGAGCAGCGACTCGATCGAGGTCGGTCCGGGCACCTTGCCGGCGTCGGGCCAGTCGATGTCGTTCCAGATCAGGTCGGGGCGGTAGCGGTCGATCAGGTCGACGACGTGGGCGAAGGCGTAGTCGTTGTAGGCGGCATCCGTGGGTCGCAGGGCGAGCACGTCGGCGGCCGAGTCGAGCACCGGATGATCGGCGAAGGCCCAGTCGAGCCCGCCCGAGTAGTAGACGCCGAAGCGCATGCCCTCGGCCCGCACCGCGTCGGCGAGGGGCTGGATGAGGTCGCGGCGGGGCCCGCGGGCGACGGTGGTGAGCGAGCCCGAGCCCGGGGCGTCCCAGAGGGCGATGCCGTCGTGGTGCTTCGTGGTCGGCACGACGTAGTCGGCTCCCAGCGAGGCGAACAGCGCAGCCCAGTCGCCCGGCTCGTAGTTCTCGGCGTGCCACTGGTCGAGGAACGCGTCGTAGGGGGCGTCGCCGTACTCCCGCGCGTGATGCTCGGCGGCCGGCGACCCCGCGATGCGGATGGTGTTCGCATACCACTCGGCGTAAGCGTTGTGGGCGAACCACTGCTCTTCGGGCACTCCCCCGAGCGGACCCGTTGGCTCGGCCCAGGCCGGCACCGAGTAGGCGCCCCAGTGCACGAAGATGCCGAGGGTGGCGTCGCGCGCCCAGGCGGGCAGGGCGCGGCCGCGGGGGGTGGGCTGCGCGTCGAGGGCTTCGCTGTCCGCGTCGGCGTCGAGTTCGCGTGGGGCGGCGGCGTCGAGTTCGGGCGCGGCGGCGGCGCGCGCCGGGTCGGTCGTGACGCTCATCGCTGTTCGTCGGCCATGCGACGGCGCGGGCGTTGCGGGATGGCGACGACGGCGAGCACGACGCATCCGAGTGCCGGCACGATGAGCGGCACCAGCTGCCAGGTCACGACGGTGGCGAACACGCCCGTCGCGACCAGGTAGAGCGCGCCCGGCAGGTCGCTGCGCACCGCGGCCGGCACGGCCCGCAGGGCACCGCGCCAGCGCAGCTGCGGCGTCCACAGCCCGGCCGCGGTGAACACTGCCACGCCCAGCGCCGCGAGCCCGACCCAGCCGACGACCGCGATCAGCGACCCGCCCGGCAGAGCGCCGGAGTTCGCCAGATCGATGTCGAGCAGCAGCACCAGCACGAGGGCGGCGGTGGCCACGGCCACGCCGATGCCCCCCACGAAGGCGGCTTTGAAGTCGTTCCACGCCAGTGCGAACGTCGACTCCTCGGCGCGCAGGAAGCGCCTCATGTGGCGCACCCCCGCGGCGAGCGCCGCCGGGAGGGTCACGAGCGGCACCGAGGCCAGCGTCACCAGGATGCCGACGGTGAGCACCTCGCCGAGCAGCCCGAACCAGTTGCGCGCGCCGGGGTTGCGCTGCGGCTCGGCGTCGCCTGCGACCGGGCCGCTACCCGACTCGGCGGCACGCCGCGCGGCACGCCCGGCGCGGCCCGACCGCTCCAGCACGCTCATCCCTTCAGCCCCTGAGTCGCCACCCCGTCGACGAGGAAGCGCTGGAAGACGATGAAGAAGATGAGGATCGGCAGCAGCGCCAGCATCGACACGGCGACGGTGGCCCCGTAGTCCGAGGTCGAAGTCGCGTCGTTGTAGAGCTTCAGCGCGATCGGCAACGGGTATTTCTCGGGCGAGTTGACGTACAGGAGCGGCCCGAGGAAGTCGTTCCAGGTCCAGATGAAGGCGAAGATCGCACTCGTGATGAGGGCCGGTTTGATGAGCGGCAGAATGATCGAGAAGAAGATGCGCAGGTGGCCGGCCCCATCGATGCGGGCCGCTTCATCCATGTCTCTCGGGATGTTGCGGATGAACTGCACGATCAGAAAGACGAAGAACGCCTCGGTGGCGAGGAACTTGGGCAGGATGAGCGGCACGTAGGTGTCGATCAGCTCGAGCTTCTGGAACATGATGTACTGCGGAATGATGATGACGTGGAACGGCAGCAGCAGCGTTCCGATCATGGCGGCGAACAGGATGCCGACACCCTTGAACTTGATGCGGGCGAACGCGTAGGCCGCGAGTGCCGACGAGGCCAGTGTGCCGATCACGGCCATCACGGCGATGAACAGCGAGTTGGCGAAGAAGCGCCAGAGCGGGGTGCCGCCGATGCCCTCGAACACCTTGAGGTAATTGTTGATCGTGGGGTTGTCGGGAATGAGGCCGGGGTTCTGGCCGAACTCGCTCGACGGTTTGAAGGTCGAGAAGACCAGCCACACCAACGGGTAGAGGATGACGGCGGTGATGGCCAGCAGCACGACGAACCAGATGACCGTGTTGACGGTCTTGCGCTTCATCCGTCGCCGTCTGCGGGGCTGGGGTTCGATCTCGCCCTCGAGGAACTCGCCGCGAGGCACGTCGGTGATGGTGCTCATTTGCTCTCTCCCGCGTAGTGGACCCAACGATTCGAGGTGCGGAACAGAATGAACGCGATGATCGCGACCGCGATCACCAGCACCCACGCCATGGCCGCGGCGTAGCCCATCTGACCGTCGGCGAAGCCGCGCTTGTAGAGGTAGAGGGTGTAGAAGTTCGTCATGCCGGCCGGGCCGCCCGACCCGTTGGAGATGATGTAGGCCGACGCGAAGACCTGGAAGGCGTTGATGGTCTCGAGCAGCAGGTTGAAGAAGATGACGCTCGAGAGCATCGGCAGGGTGACCGACTTGAACTTGCGGAACGGGCCGGCTCCGTCGACCTCGGCGGCTTCGTAGAGTTCGACCGGAATCTGCTTGAGGCCCGCGAGGAAGATGACCATGGGGGCGCCGAACTGCCACACGGCCAGCAGGATCATCATCGGGATGACGAGCGACACGTTGCCGACCCAACCGCCGAGGTCGATGCCGAAGAAGCTGAGCGAGGAGTCGACCGGGCCGCCGGTATTGAACATGGCGCGCCAGACGATGGCCACGGAGACGCTCGCGCCGATCAGCGAGGGGGCGTAGAACGACGAGCGGAAGAAGCCCGAGCCCTTGTTGCGGTAGTTGAGCAGCATCGCGATGCCCAGGGCGGCGGCGAGCTTGATGGGGGTTCCGACCAGCACGTAGACGAGGGTGATCTGCACCGACTGCACGTATTGCGGGTCTTCGGTGAACATGCGGATGTAGTTGTCGAACCCGACGAACTTCGGGTCGGCGAAGAGGTTGTACTTCGTGAACGACAGGTAGAGGGAGTAGATCATCGGGCCGAGGGTCAACCCCAGGAAACCGATGAGCCACGGGATGAGGAAGCCGTAACCGGCCACGTTCTCTCGGCGCCTCGCCGCACGGCGGCGGGAGTCGCGCTTCGCGGGCGGCGCGGTGCGGGCGGGCGGGCCGCCGGCGGCCGCACCTGGTTCGGGCCGCTTCGCTGCGGCCGGCTTCGTGATCGTCACGCGATTCTCCGATCCCTCGTGGTGCTCTGTTCCTGGTGATGCGCCGATGCCTGATGATGCGTCGATGCCTGAGGCGCCCCGGGCCGCACGAGTGGCGCGGCCCGGAGCGCATCAGAGGTTACTGGTTGAGAACGACATCCATCTCGTTGAAGAACTGGTCGACGGCCTCATCGACGGTGAGGGTGCCGAAGCCGAGCTCCTGCCCGATCTGGCGGAACTTCTCCTCCAACGTACCGGCGCCGACGATCGGAACCGGGGGCGCGTCGCCGAGGCGGTCTTCGATCGAGGCCTCGTAGTCGCGGATCTGCGCGTCGAGCCCGTCGAGCTCAGCGCCCTCGAGCTGGGTCTCGGATGCCGGCAGGCCGCGGTTGGTGCCGAACGCGGCGCCGACCTCGGGCGAGTTGACCAAGAAGTTCACGAGCGTGGCCGCGGCCTCGGGGTGATCGGTCTTGGCCGAGATGGTGTGCAGCATCGAGGGCTTCAGGTAGAGGTCTTTCGCGCCCTCGACCGTCACGGGCGGAGCGACCAGGCCGAGCTCGGTGAAGCTCTCACCGAGGTTGCCGAGGTAGCCGGCGCCGAAGTTGTCCCAGGTGAGCTCGCTCGCGGTCTTGGCGGCGTCGAAGCCCGACAGCGGGTAGACCTCTTCGAGCTGCTGCTGCGGGATGGTGATGCCGTCGCGCGCCTCGGCACCCGACTCCCAGAACTCGGCGAGGCGGGCCTTGTCGAAGCCGGGCTCGCCGTCTTCGCTGAAGAGGTAGGAGCCCTCGGCGCGCAGTTCGATCTCGAAGTTCTGGATGCGGGCGGTCCAGTCGGTGCCGCCGTAGATGCCCTGCGACGCGCCGGCGTCGGTGACCTGCTGCATCCAGTCCTGGTAGTCATCCCAGGTGCCGCCACCCTCGTAGGTGTCGACGCCGACCTGCTCGAGCAGCTTCGGGTTGGTGTAGAGGCCCCAGGCGTTGGTGGAGGTGGCGATGCCGGTGGTCGTGCCGTCGACGACACCGATCTGGAGGATGTTGTCGGCGATCGGCTCGGTGTCGATGATGTTGCCGAGGTAGGGGTCGAGGTCGAGCAGCAGGCCGTTCTCGGAGTACTGCCGCAGGTAGGAGTAGTCGAACTGCATCACGTCGGGCAGGCCGCCGCCAGCCGCCTCGGTCTGGCGCTTCTCCCAGAACTCGGGGAAGCCGAGGAAGGAGGTGTTGACCGTGATGTTCGGGTATTCCTCGTTGAACGCCTTGAAGGCTTCGTCGTACATCGCCGCGCGAACGTCGTTGCCCCAGAAGGCGAAGTTCAAGGTGACCTTCTCGTTGGGGTCGTAGGTCGCGGCGGGCTCGGAGCCCCCGCCGGAGCATCCCGACAGCACGAGGGCAGCGCCTGCAGTGAGCGCTGCGGCAGCGATCACGCTGCGGTGCTTTCGAATTCTGAACATCGTTGTCCTCCTGGAAACGTCTCTGTCTACCTGGTGCTGGGAAGCGCGCCGTGAATCCGACAGTCCGCGGTTGCTTGTGTCAGAAAGCGCTTTCCGACACTGTAACCGAGCGCCCCGTGCTGGTCAACACCGAATGGAATAACGATTCACTACACGCGTTCGGCGTCGTCGCCGCGCGCTGCTCCGGCGGCCGGACGCAGGTCGGTGACCGGGCTCTCGAGGCTACGGAGGTGCGCGACGTCGTCGCGGAGCGCCTCGGCGGCCACCGGGCTGCCGCTGGCCGCCGAGGCGTAGATGGCCGTCACGATCTCGAGCGAGCGGGCCGGGTGGTCGGCAACGGCCGGCAGCGGACGCCCGGCCCGCAGGGCGTCGTAGACCTCGCGCACCAGCGGCTCGTGCCCGCTGCCCTCTTCGTGCTCGGGCAGGCGCCAGGCATCCGTCGTCTCGGCCGGCACGCCGGGGGCGGGAGTGATGCGCCAGTTCTCGTGGGCGTGGCCGTAGAGGTGGTCGACGGTGATGGTGGCGAGCTCGGTGTCGATGCGGATCGAGCTGGTCTCGCGCGGCGAGAGAGCGCTCGTGACGACCGACGCCACGACACCGTTGCGGAAGGTGAGCACCGCGGTAGAGACGTCTTCGGTCGCGGTCTCGCGCCCGAGCCGCCAGAGCTGACCCGACGCCATGGCCCAGTCGCCGAGCAGGTGCGCGAGCAGGTCGAGCTGGTGGATGCCGTGGCCGAGGGTCGGGCCTCCGCCCTCGGTGGCCCAGTTGCCGCGCCAGGGAACGTCGAAGTACTCCTGGGGGCGGTACCAGAGGGTCTGGCAGGTGGCCACGAGCGGGCGGCCGAACGCGCCGGCCTGCAGCAGGCCGCGCACGTGCGCGGCCGCGGTGCCAGTGCGTTGCTGGAACACGATGGCGAGCCGGCGGTCGGCGGCGGCCGCGGCATCCGTCATGCGGTCGAGCTCGGCGAGCGAGAGCGCCGCGGGTTTCTCGCAGATGACGTGGGCGCCGGCCGCGAAGGCGGCGACGGCCTGATCGGCGTGCACCGACGGGGGCGTGCAGATGTGCAGCACGTCGACGCCGAGTGCGAGCAGGGCGTCGAGGTCGGGCGCGGTGGCGACGCCGCCCCAGCGCTCGGCGAACGCGGCCGCCCGCGTCGGGTCGTGGTCGGTGACGCCGACGAGCTCGGCGCCGTCGTAGGCCGCGATGGCGCGGGCGTGCGAGTCGGAGATGGCGCCGGTGCCGACGATGCCGGCGCGGAGGGGTGTCGGGCTGGAGTCGGGCATCGGGGCTCCTTGGGGTTGTGGGTCGGGTCGTGGTGCCGGGGATGTGGTGTCGAATCGGCGGAGATTCGCGGCTTCATCGAACAGGCATGGACGAACTCACGAATCTCCGCTGATTCGCGACGACTCGAGGGTTGCCAGGCCCGCCTCGGCCAGGAGTGAGGCGGCGGCCGCGTCGTGGTCGCCGTCGGCGACGACGACCGCGTAGCGCGCGCGGAAGGCGGCGCCGGGCGCGACGACCCACTCGTCGTGGAAGAACGGGGTTGGGCAGAGGCCGGCGTAGTCGGTGCTGCGCGCGAACCAGGGGGTCGGATGCCGCGGGTTGCCCGGGGCGTCGACCATGACGACGGTGGAGGTGCGGCCGCTGGGGTGCTCGCCCGCGAACCCGAGCCAGGGCGCGCGGGTGCCGCGGAGGGCGTCGGCGGTGCGGGCGGCGGCCGACGGACCGGTGGCGCCGGGGCCGCCCGAGTCGGCGGGGTCGAGCGGCGCCAGCACGCGGCCGCCCCGGAACGACTCGGGGCCGCGCCAGAAGAGGCCGCCGTAGCCGGCGTCGGGTCGACCGCGGGTGGTGGGTGAGCCGAGCCGGATGGGGTCGGGGGTGAGGTTGGTCATGGTGGTGTCGAAGGTGAGCGCCCAGGCGGTGTCGTCGAGCAGTGCCACCGAGATGCGGCGCGTCTCGTCGAACAGGTCGCGACCCGCCTCGGTGCGCCAGAGCAGGCGCTCGACGACGGAGGCGCTGCGGGAGTCGGGGGCGATCTCGAGGCGGTCGAACGAGAGATGCTGCTGCGAGCCGTTGTTGGACAGTTGCACGTAACCCCGGTCGCGCAGGTAGGTTGGTCCGCCCCAGAAGTTCTCGTCGCCCACGACCGGCAGCGACCACGAGATTCCGCGGTGCCAGACGTGATCGGCCGGCCGGAAGTCGGTGACCACCTCACCGCGCAGCGTACGCACGGGTGAGAAGTAGGGGCGCGGCGATTCGAGCCGCACGTCAGCCGGTCGTGCGACGTAGTCGACGAGTTGGGCGTCGCCGACCGCGAACGTCAGGCCGTCGTCGGTCTCGGTCATCCGCAGGTCGAGCACGAACTCTCCAGTCGTCATCGTCGTCTTCCGGGCTGGTGGGAAAGCGCTATCCAGCCTACAGCAGAGGCCCTGGCCGCACTCAAGGGCCCGCCCGTGCCCGAGGCCGCTCGTGCGCTAAGGCCCGCTCCTGCACTCACCGGCCGCCCTATCCCGCGCTCACAATCGCAACGGCACAGGTCGATCCCGCCCGCCGACCTCCACCGTCGGCCACCGCAGATCGACCGTCAACGTCTCCACCCCCGACGGCGACACGAGCACCGTGTCCTCGACTTTCGTTCCCGGCGCCGACGGGTTCCACGCGAACGCCTGGTTCCGCTGCACCAGGTCGTCGACGTCGGCGGTGACCCGCGGATCCCGCCCGACATACCCGGCCGCCCCACCCTGATGATGCCTCCGCCATTCGCCCGCGTCGAAGCCGGCCGCCGCATACGCCGCCGTTCCGCTCGCGAACACGTCGCCCAAGCGCGCGCCCGGTCGCGTGGCGTCGAAGAACGCCGCCTCGACCTCCAGAATGCGCAGGGCGGCAGCCGTTGACGGCCCGACGCCTCCGGCCGCTGCGCCCCACTGCACCCATCGCGTGGCGTTCGCGATCAGCCCGTTCCGCCGCCCGCACACGACGAACATCGCCTGAGCACCGAGCGGCGCCGCGGTGGGCAACGGATGCCGCAACCGCTCCCGCCCCGCCCCGGCCACGAGCACGACGAGTGGGTCGATGCCCCGCTCGACGAGTGCGGCCGAGAGAGCAGCCGCGGCGGCACGCTCGAGGGTGCGCGGGGACGACTCGAGGGCGACATCCGTCAGCCCCGACGCCACCTCGGCGCAGAGCGCACGGTAGCGCGCGAGCTCGGCCGGCAGCAGACTCGCCCGCGCGGCGCGCAGTTCGAGGGCGAGGTCGATCTCGCGCAGCGTGCCGTCGAGCGGCGTCACGAGCGGGGCGTGCCAGGGCACGCGGGTGACGAGGGCGGCATCCGGAGCGCCGAGCTCCTCGTCGATCAAGCGGTCGGCCTCGTTCGCGAACACGAACACCTCGTCGGCGTCTCGTCGAACGGCGACCGCCACGACCGGATCGCCCGCCAACGACACGTGCGTGCGCACACCGTCGAGGTACCACGACACCGCCCCGTGCGACGTGAGGAGAAGACTGTCGGCACCCCGCGCCTCGAGAATCGCGAGCAGCCGCTGGCGTTTCGCCCGGCGATCGGCGGGGTCGGGCCTCATCGTGCGGCCCAGGGCCGGGGCGTCATGATCGACGGATGCCGCCACGCCCGCTCTGGGCAGAACTCGACGGCCGACGCGGTCGGCCTTCATCGTGCGCCGCCGGCGTCGGCTCCGACCGGCTCCGAGATCTGCGCGCCATCGCCGTCGGGCCCGGCACCCGGCGCCTCGCCCGACGCGCCCTCGTCGCGCGCATCCATAGCCGGAGCCGGCGCCTCGGTCAGCAGGCCGTGGTCGTCCAGCCCGGCACTCGGCTCACGGCCCTTTACGCCGTTGTCGTTCGGCCGGTCATCCGACCCATCGTCGACCGCGGCGCCCGCAGGCCCGGCGGACTCCCCGCCCGCGGCCGCCGCATCCGGCGCAAGACCCCCGCCCGCCGCACCCGGCACCGGGCCGGTGCTCGCGCGCGCCTCGAGGCGGGGTCGGTAGAGCATCGCGTGCTCGGCCGACTCGCCCGCGATCAGGTCGCGCAGACGCGACCAGACCTGGGCGCCGAGTTCGGCGCGTGGCACCGACATGCTCGTGAGTGCCGGGCTCGAGAAGCGCGCGAGCGGCACGTCGTCGAAGCCCGCCACCGAGACGTCGCGCGGCACCGCGAGCCCGAGTTGGCCGAGCCGCGGCACGAGCCCCAGGGCGACGAGGTCGTTGAAGGCGATCACCCCGGTCACGCCGCCGCGCACCGCGTCGGCCACGGCCTCGGCGGCGCGGTAGCCGTCGTCGAGCGACGAGCCGCATGCCACCACGTCGGCTGCCAGTCCGGGGGTCGCCGCGACCGCCTCGCGCAGGCCGCGCAGCCGCTCGACGTTCGACGAACTGCGGGCCGGCCCCCCGAGGAACAGCAGGCGCTGATGACCGAGCGACACCAGGTGCGCCACCAGATCGCGCATGCCCTGCGCGTAGTCGACGCCGACCATGGGCACGGCGGAATCCGCGATCGAACGGTTGACCACCACCACCGGCGCCAACTGCGGGGCGAGCGCCCGCAGCTGGGACTCGGGCATGCGCGGGGCGCACAACACGATCGCGTCGCACCGGTGCCGTGCCTCGAGGGCGATCGCGGCCTCTTCGTCGGACTGCTCCGCCGTGTCGGCCACGAGCACCCGATAGCCATCGGCCGCGGCCGCCAGGCTCAGGCCTTTGAGAATGCCCTGGAACAGCGGGTTCTCGAGGTCGGGCACCACCATCGCGATGGTGTCGTTGCGGCCGTGCACCAGGCTGCGCGCAGCGATGCTCGGCGTGTAGCCGAGGTCGGCGATGGCGGTGCGCACGAGCTTCACGATGCGCGGGTCGACGGTCTGCTTGCTGTTGAGCACGCGTGACACGGATGCCTGCGAAACCCCCGCCCGGGCCGCGACGTCGGCGATGGTCACGGCTCTCGCCCGGTCGGCCATCGGCACTCCCCCATTCGGCTGGAAATCGGTTCCTCATTCTAGGCCCGCAGTTGCCCGCGTGCCCTGCATTCACCTAGGGTAATGGCGAGAAAGCGGTTTCTCAGCAAGGGAGAACGAATGCGAATCGTCGTCACCGGATCAGCCGGCCGACTCGGGCGCAGCGTCGTGCAGGGGCTCGTCGCGAGCGGCCATGAGGTTGTGGGCGCCGACCGCGCGGCCAGCGGCATCCGGTCGGTCGACGAACGCGCGATCGACCTGCTCGACGCCGCCGCGGTAGCCGGGCTCTTCGACGAGGTGCGACCCGACGCCGTGGTGCACCTCGCGGCCATCTCGGTGCCGTTCAGCGCACCCGAGCTCGACATCCTCTCGACCAACACGGCGCTCGG
Source organism: Herbiconiux daphne (assembly GCF_024979295.1). GTDB lineage: Bacteria > Actinomycetota > Actinomycetes > Actinomycetales > Microbacteriaceae > Herbiconiux > Herbiconiux daphnes. Next base: position 21,318 of record NZ_JANLCJ010000004.1, read on the forward strand.
CTACACGGTCGCGGCCGCCGCGGCTGCCGCGGGCGTCGGGCGCACGCTCGTGGCGAGCAGTCCCACGGTGCTCGGCTACGGCCGCCCGGGCTGGCGACCGACGGCCCTGCCCCTCGACGAGCGTGAACCCGTGCAACCCGCGAACGCCTACGCGCTGTCGAAGACGGTGCTTGAGGAGGAGGTGCGGATGTTCGCCCGCACCTCGGCGGGTGTGTTCACGTCGTTTCGCCCGTGCTACGTGATCTCGCCCGAGGAGTGGGCCGGAGCGCCCACCCAGCAGGGCCATACCGTGCTCGAGCGTCTGCGCGACCCGGCCCTCGCCGCCGTGAGCCTGTTCAACTACGTCGACGCGCGTGACGCGGCCGATTTCGTCGAGGCCTGGCTCGCCGCCGATCCAGCGGCGGTCGACGGGGAGTGCTTCTTCGTGGGCGCGGCCGACGCCCTCGCGGTCGAACCGGTGGCGGCGCTGTGGCGGCGATACGTCCCCGCGCTCGGCGACGCCGCCGACGGCATCGGCGCCGGCCAGCCCGTGTTCAGCGTGGCCAAGGCCGAGCGCCTGCTAGGCTGGCGCCCGACCCGCAGCTGGCGCGACCTCGTTCCGGGCGGTGTCGATGCCGTCGCGGCCCCGCCGGCCGCGCACGCTCCCGCCACCGCTGCCAGCACTGCCACCGCGTCATCTGCCGCCTCCGCACCGGTGACCGCTGCGAGCACCGCCTCCGCCGCGACTCCCGCCGCACCCGCCAACGCCGCCGCACCCGTCGCCCCCAGGGGCACCGCCGCGAGCACCACGTCCGCGCCCGCCCCGGCCACCCCGGTCACGGCGCCCAGCACCACCACCCCCGCAACACCCACCCCCGCCCCACAGATCGAGAGAGTCCCGTGACCGACACCGCCGCCCGCGCCCCGCTCGCCTTCGACGGCGTGCTCTTCTTTCCGGTGACCCCGTTCGCCGCCGACGGCTCCGTCGACACCGGCCTGCTCACCGAGCACGTGACGAGCCGGCTGCCGTTCGCGCCCGGCGGCGTCTTTCCGGCGTGCGGAACCGGCGAGTTCCACGCCCTCAGTGCGTCCGAGGTCGCCACGGTCGTGCGCACCACCGTCGAGGCGGTCGGCGGAGTCGTTCCGGTGATCGCCGGCGCCGGCGGCCCCCTCGGTCACGCCGTGCAGATCGCCCGCGACGCCGAAGCCGCCGGCGCCGACGGCCTGCTGCTGTTGCCGCCCTACCTCGTCTCCGGCACCACCGAAGGCCTCATCGCCTACGTCGAAGCCGTGCTCGCCGCCACCACGCTGCCCGTCATCGTCTACCACCGCGGCACCGCGCGCTACACGCCCGACGCCATCCGCCGCCTCGCCACCCACCCCCAGATCGTGGGCTTCAAAGACGGCACCGGCGACATCGGACTCGCCCAGGAGATCGTTCTCGCCGCCGACTCCACCGGCCGCGACCTGCAGTTCTTCAACGGACTGCTCACCGCCGAACTCAGCCAGGGCGCCTACCGCGGCATCGGCATCCCGCTCTATTCGTCGGCGGCGTTCGCCATGATCCCCGAGCTCGCCGCCCTGCACTACTCGGCCTACGTGAGCGGCGACGAGCCGACCCGGCGCCTGCTGCTCGAGGAGTTCTACGTGCCGCTCGTGCGCCTGCGCGACGAGACCCCCGGCTTCGGGGTGTCGCTCATCAAGGCGGGCCTGCGCCTGCGCGGTCTCGCCGTGGGCTCGGTGCGCCCGCCGCTCGTCGACCCCACCCCCGATCAGGAACGCCGCCTCGGCGCCCTGCTCGACCACGGCCTCGTGCTCGCCGAACAACTCGCGCCCACCGACGACACCGCGAGTGCCGCCGCCGGCATCCTCGCGCGATGACCCAGCACCACACCGCTCCGGATGCCGCCACGGCGCCCACCGGCACCGCCGACGCCCCGCGCATCCGCTCGTTGTCGACCCGGCTCATCCGGGTGCCCTTGCTGCGCCCGTGGGGCCCCGACGTGCGCTCCATCTCGCTCATCGAGACCGTCGTGCGCGACGACGAGGGTGCCGAGGGCTTCGGCTTCTCGTGGACCCCTTCCATCGGTGCCCACGCGGCGCAGGCCCTGCTCGACCACGACATCGCCGCCTTCGCCGTCGGCCGGTCGTCCGACCCCGAGGTGCTCTGGCCCGAGTTGTGGCGCCACCTGCACGAGGCGGGTTCCGGGGGCCTCACCACGATCGCGATGGCCGGCCTCGACCTCGCCCTCTGGGATCTCTCCGCCCGCCGCACGTCGTCAGGTCTGGTCGAGACGCTCGGCGGCCAACGGTCGCGACCCGAGGTCTACGGCAGCGGGGTCAACCTGCACTACTCCCTCGACGAGCTCATGGCGCAGGCGGGCCGATGGGTCGATGCGGGTTTCGACGCCGTGAAGATGAAGGTCGGCAGCCCGCGGCTCGCCGACGACGTCGAGCGCGTGAGCGCTGTGCGCGACACCATCGGCCCCGGCCGCCGCCTGATGATCGACGCGAACCAGCGCTGGAACATCGACCAGGCCGAGCGCGCCCTCGACGCCCTCGCCGAGTTCGACCTCGCCTGGATCGAGGAACCCTTGCGCGCCGACGACCTCCCGGCCCACGTGCTGCTGCGCGAGCGCACCACCGTGCCCATCGCCCTGGGCGAGAACGTGCACACGCGCTACCGGTTCGACGAGTTCCTGCGCGCCGGGGTGGTGGATGTCGTGCAGCCCAACGCGGTGCGCGTGGGCGGGATCACCGCGTTCCGCGAGATCGCCGCCCTCGCCGAGTCGTTCGGCGTGCAGGTCGCACCGCACCTGCTGCTCGAGCTCTCGGGTCAGCTCGCGGCCACCTTCGACTCCCCCACCCTGGTCGAGTCGGTCGAAGACGCATCATTCGACGCCCTCGGCGTGCTCGCGGCCCCCGCGCCCGTGCGGGTGCACGGCTCGACGCTCGTCATCACCGAGCACGATGGTCTCGGCATCCGCTTCGCCGCCGCCCCCTCTGCCACTGCCACGGGCCCCGCTGGCCCGCCCGACCCCTCCCCCTCGACGACGAAACGGATGCCGCGATGACCACCACCGCCGAACTCGACGCCGTCGCCCACGCCGCCGAGGCCGCCTTCGAGACCCTCGTGGCCTCGACCGCCGCCGACCGCGCGCGCTGGCTGCGAGCCGTCGCCGACGCGCTCGACGCCGACGCCGAGGGCCTCGTCGCCCTTGCCGACGAGGAGTCCGCGCTCGGAGCGCCCCGCCTCACCGGCGAGCTCGCCCGCACCACCGGCCAGCTGCGTCTGTTCGCCACGGCCATCGTCGAGGGCTCCTACCTCGAAGCCACCATCGACCACCCCGATCCCTCGGCCACGCCCCCGCACGGCGACCTGCGGCGCCTGCTGCGCCCGATCGGGCCCGTCGCCGTGTTCAGCGCCTCGAACTTCCCGTTCGCCTTCTCGGTGGCCGGTGGCGACACCGCGTCGGCCCTGGCCGCGGGCTGCCCGGTCATCGTGAAGGCGCACTCCGCGCAACCTCGGCTCTCGCAGCGCACCGCCGAGCTCGTGATCACCGCCCTGGCGGCATCCGGAGCACCCGACGGCGTCTTCGGCCTCATCGAGGGCCGAGAGGCCGGCGTCGCCCTGGTGCAGCACCCCGCCATCCGCGCCGTCGGATTCACCGGGTCGCTGCACGGCGGACGCGCCCTCTTCGACCTCGCCTCGGCGCGTGCCGATCCCATTCCGTTCTACGGCGAGCTCAGCGCGGTGAACCCGGTGCTCATCACGGCGGCGGCCCTCGAAGCCCGCGCCGATGAACTCGCCAAGGGCCTCGCGGCCTCGTTCACGCTGGGGGTCGGCCAGTTCTGCACCAACCCCGGCGTCGTGCTCGTGCCCGCGGGCTCGGGCTTCGCCGACCGCGTCGCCGCGCTGGTCGATCCGGCCGACGAGAAGCGGATGCTCACACCCGGCATCGCCGCCGCCTACGCCGACGGGGTGCAGGCCCTGGCGGGGCACGCCGGGGTGCGGGTGGTGGCGGCATCCGATCGCCCGATGACGGCGGACACGGTGGGCGCGACGGCCACGCCGGACACACCCAGCTCGGCGAGCCCCGCGGGCACGGCGAGCCCCGCCGTCTTCGAGACCACGGCGGCCGCCACTCTGGCCGACCCGTCGGCGCTGCTCGTGGAGTGCTTCGGCCCCGCGACGCTCGTCGTCGAGTACACCTCGATCGACGAGGCACTCGCCACCGTGCGCGCCGTGGGCGGAAGCCTCACCGCGACCCTGCACTCCGAGCCCTCGGATGACGTGGGCGAGATCGTCGCGGTGCTCACCTCGGTCGCGGGCCGGGTGCTCTTCTCGGGCTGGCCGACCGGGGTGGCCGTCACGTGGTCGCAGCAGCACGGTGGCCCCTGGCCGTCGACGACGACGATCCACACGTCGGTGGGCGTGACGGCGCTGCGCCGGTTCCTGCGGCCGGTCGCCTACCAAGACGCCCCCGACGCCCTGCTGCCGCTCGCGCTGCAAGAGGCGAACCCGCTCGGCATCCCCCGCCGCGTCGACGGCGTGCTCACGCTCGCCAGCTGAGCCCGAGCACGAGCCCGAGCCCGAGCCCGAACCCGAGCCCGAACCCGAACCCGACGGGCACTCAGCCGGCCCGGTAGCGCTCCACGAAGTGCGTGAGGTTCTGCGCCACCTGGGCGATGAGCTCGTCGTCGGAGATCTCGTCGTCGAGGTGCTGCCGCAGGGGCTGCTCCCAGATGCTGCGGCCGATGGCGAACCCCGAGAAGCCGCCCGCCTCGGCCGCCACGTCGAGCCAGTGGTCGAGGCGCTCGACCGGGGCGTCGCGGCCCAGGATGATGCACCGCACGGCATCCCTCCCACCCTGCCGGGCGGCCGACACGACGAGCCGGGCGGCATCCGTCGTCTCGAGGCCTTCGATCTTCCAGATGTCGGGTTCGACGCCGGCGGACTGCATCGCGCCGATCACCTCGACCGTCAGGGCAGGCCGCAGGTCGGTGTCGTATGCGACTGCGTCGCCGCCGACCTGCTCGAGCTGCTTCGCGACGGCCGGAACCAGCAGCTCGAGCAACAGCACCCGGTCGCGGTCGGCGAGCGCGCGCGACACCGCGGCGAGGTCGGTCAGCTGGGCCGACCGGGACGCCTCGCTGTCAGCGGGGTTGAAGCGCACGAGCACCTTGACCTGATCGGGATCGAAGCGGTCGACGTGCTCGAGCCATTCACCCGACGCGAGATCGCCGAACTCGAGCTCGAAGGTCGCGCGACCGCTCTGCTCGATCGGCATCGAGAGGTTGATTCCCGCGGCGCGGGCCTCTCGGGCGACCTCGGCGCCGTAGAGCTCGTCGACCAGCACGCCGACGCTTGCACGATCGACGCCGTCGGCCACCGCCCTCTGCAGCCCCCGGAACACGAGCTGCTTGCCGACGCTGATCGTGGCGGCCTGTGCCGGCGTGGGCGATCCGTCGATGCGGTAGACGTCTTTGACGAGCGAGGCACGGTGATCCATCGCCAGAATGAAGATCGGATCGGGCGTGCTCATGCTGTCTCCTCGTCGTCGGCGTGCCGCGAGTCTACCCGCCGGCGCCGGCCCGATCTCGTTGACGTCTGTTCGGTGAAATCCCTAGAGTGGCGATCGTCTGGGTCGATGCGACGCCTTGGGCGGCATCCACTCGGCACGCCGTTTTCGAACGCCCACGTCATCCCAGAGCCCTGAGGAATATCTCGCATGAGAACACTCCGCTACTCCATCAGCGTCACCCTCGACGGCTGCTGCCACCACGAGGCGGGCCTTCCGCCCGACGAGGAATCGATGGACTACTGGACCGCCGAGATGGCGCAGGCTGACGCCCTGATCTTCGGCCGCACGACCTACGAGATGATGGAGTCGGCGTGGCGCAAGCCGGCCACGGGCAGCTGGCCCGACTGGATGACCGACTGGCAGCTGCCGTTCGCCGAGACCATCGACCAGGCGAAGAAATATGTCGTGTCGAGCACGCTGAGCGAGGCCGACTGGAACGCCGAACTGGTGACCGACGACCTCGGAGCGACGGTCGAACTCCTCAAGCAGGAGCCGGGCGAGGCCCTGTTCGTGGGCGGCGTGACGCTGCCTCTCGCGCTGGCCGACCTGGGACTGATCGACGAATACGTCTTCCTCGTGCAGCCCCTGCTCGCCGGGCACGGGCCCTCGTTGCTCGCCGGTCTGCGTGAGCACATCGAGCTCGAGCTCGTCGATCGCCGCGACTTCCGCTCGGGGGTGGTCGCTCAGCGATTCCGGCCCCGCACGACGCCGGCCTGACGGGTCTAGCGACCGAACGGCTCGAACAACCGCAGATCGGGGATGCGCACCGGCTCGCCCGTCTCGAGCGAGATGTTGCCCGCGATGCCCACCGACACCGCCTTCACCCCGTCGGCGAAGCCGGCCACGCGGCCCAGCCGCTCGTCGACCTCCACGCGGTGGAACAGGTGCTCGAGCAGGTAGGCGTCACCGCCGCCGTGCCCGCCGATGCCCGCGGGGATCTCGACCTCGCGCGCGCCCTCCCAGTGCCGCTGAACCACGAGTCGCTCCGAATCGGGCCGCACATCGTCTTCCGGCGAGTAGCCGGGGTTCGCGCTCGGGTCGACGATCACCGACCCGTCGTCGCCGATCAGCACCGCACCACGCTCGACCACCTCGAGCTCGGCGCGGCCCTCGGTGCCGCTCACCGTGACGCGGTAGCCCTCCCACGGCGAATGCGCGTTGAGCGAGTAGCTCAGCGTCACGCCGGAGTCGTAGTCGACCAGCGCCGCGAGGTTGTCTTCGATCGTGATGCCGGGGTCGAACACGTCGCGGTCGCGCAGGTAGCCGTCGTGGTGCTCGTTGTCGTAGTAGAGCTCCTTCATGCGCGCATTCGTCGTGAGGTCGAGCGCGAACGGATCACCCTCGACACCGGTGCCGCGCGAGGGCCGCTCGCCGAGACCACGCTTGGCGGCGTTCTCGGCGCCGTAGAACCGCAGCCCGCCGCTCGCGAACACGCGCACGGGGGTGGCGGCGATCCACCAGTTCACCAGGTCGAAGTGGTGCGAGGCCTTGTGCACGAAAAGGCCGCCCGAGTTCTTCTTGTCGCGGTGCCAGCGGCGAAAGTAGTCGGCGCCGTGCACCGTGTCGAGCGCCCACTCGAAGTGCACTGCGGTGACCTCGCCGATCTGCCCCTCGGCGATGACGCGCCGCAGGGTGCTGTTGCGCGGGCTGTAGCGGTAGTTGAACGTGGTGATGACCTGCTTGCCGGTCTCGTCGATGGCGGCCGCGATGCGGCGCACGCTCTCGACGTCGATGGTGAGCGGCTTCTCGACCACGACGTCGGCGCCGGCCCGCAGGGTGCGCACGACGTAGTCGGCGTGGGTGTAGTCGGGGCTCGTCACCACGACCCGGTCGATGTGCCGGTCACGGATGACGCGTTCGAGGTCGGCCGGATCGAACCGCTCGGGCGGCGTGACACCCGCCTCGACGGCGTGCCGCTCGTAGACGTCGAGCCGGCCCGGGTTGACGTCGCTCCAGGCGACGAGCTCGGCGACATCCGAATGCGGTCCGAAGATGCCTCGCACGTAGAGGTCGGCGCGGCCGCCGGTGCCGATGAGTGCGTAGCGTTCGATCTGCGCCATCGCGATCCTGCTTCCTGGCGCTCGCGCGCCTCTCGGTGCCCGCGCATCGTGCCCGTCGCGGCGGGGGACTCGGTGCGGGGTGAGAAAGCGCTTACTCGTGAGCGTCGTTCGAACAGCGGATGCCGCCGCCCGCGTGCGAGAAAGCGCTATCCCGGGTTCTCCCTCAATGTCTACCAGTCCTGCGCCTCGGGGGCAAACCCGCGGGGCCGAAACGCCGATCGCGATAGCATCGACTCGCTCACGCACCACCGGCTGCCGGAGGAACTCATGCCCGAGAACATCCCCGACGAGGGTCGAACCACGCCCGCCACCCTCGAAGACGTCGCCCGCGCCGCCGGCGTCTCGCTGGCCACGGCGTCGCGATCGCTGAACGGCAGCAACCGCACCGTCAACGAGACCTACCGCACGCGGGTGCTCGACGCGGCCGCCCGGCTGAACTACTCCCCCAACCTCTCGGCTCAGGCCGTCGCCCGGGGCAGCACGATGACGGTCGCGCTGGTGGTGGCCGACATCTCCGACCCCTACTTCTCGTCGATCGCCGCCGGTGTCGTGGCCGAGGCCGACCGTGAGCGCATGATCGTCACCATGGCCGCGAGCGAGCGCGATCCGCAGCGCGAGCTCGACATCGTGCGCACCCTGCGCGGCCAGCGCCCGAAGGTGATCATCCTGGCCGGGTCGCGTCGCGAAGGCGACCCGACCGAGGCCGCTCTGCGCCGCGAGCTCGACGACTACGAGCGCGCCGGCGGGCGCGTGGTGTTGATCAGCCGCAACGAGCTGGGGTTCCGCACAGTCACGATCGACAACGCGCCGGGCGCCGAGGCGCTCGCCACGTCGCTCGTCGGGCTCGGCTACCGCGGTTTCGCCGTGCTCATCGGCAATCGCGAGCTGAAGACGGCGGCGGATCGCTACGAGGGTTTCGTCGCAGGGCTCGCGCAGAGCGGCATCCGCATCGATCCCGACCACGTCGTACGCAGCGCCTTCACCCGCGACGGCGGCTACGACGGCATGCGCCAGCTCGTGTCGCGCGGCCTCGACGACATCGACGTGGTGTTCGCGGTCAACGACGTGATGGCGGTCGGCGCCCTGTCGGCGCTGCGCGACGCCGGTCTCAACCCCGGCGTCGACGTCGCCATCGCGGGTTTCGACGACATCCCGACGGTTCAGGATGTCTGGCCCACCCTCACCACGGTGCGCGTGCCGCTCGTCGACGTGGGTCGCAAGGCCCTGCGCATCGCGCTCGCCGACCGCCCGGGCGACGAGTCGCCCGTCGCCACCGAGGTCGTGGTGCGGGACAGCACCCCGCCCGTGCGCTAGCCCGCGGCGCCGTGCCCCGCCCGCCCGCGTCCGATCCCCAACCCGCCCCTCCCCCTCACTCCGGTCGCGCAAACGCACCCAACTCGCCTCCCAGCGAGCACTTTGCGCGACCACGACCGGGCGACGTCGGCCCAACCAGCCCCGCGCTTCGTTCCCCGCCGGCCTCGCGCCGTCTCCGGTCGCGCAAGAGCACCAAATCGGCTTCCCATCGAACACTTTGCGCGACCGCGCCGAGTCCGACCACGATCGAGCTTCGACGGGCCCGAACCGCATCGCCTCACGTTCCATCCGGCGTCGCGCACCTGCCTCGCGCCCCTATACCCACCGAACCTGCCGCCCGCGGCCGCCCCGCTCCCTCTGCCCACCTGGCGTCGCTCCCCGCTACCCGACCCCACACCGTCGCCGGTCGCGCAAAGGCACCCAAAGGGGCTCCGGGGCAGCACTTTGCGCGACCGTGAGCGAGTCCGCGTCCGCGGGCGGGCGGCTCGGACCCGACCCGCCCACGCCTTGTTCCCACCGGCTTCACGCTCGACCCACCACGCGTCCTCGTCCCATCCCGGCCTCCAGCGTCTCCGGTCGCGCAAAAGCACCCAAGGGGGCCGCCAGAGAGCACTTCGCGCGACCGCGGTGAGGGCGCAAGTACGAGCGAGGGGCGTTGCGTGCGGCATCGCGACCGAATATGTTGTCAACGAAAACTTTTTTCCCTGGCCTTTCAGGAGACACCAATGACGCTCGTCGCCGGCATCGATTCGTCCACGCAGAGTTGCAAGGTCGTGGTGCGCGATCTCGCATCGGGTGCGCTCGTGCGCGAGGGCCGAGCCGCGCATCCGGAGGGCACCGAGGTTCACCCCGACGCCTGGTGGGCCGCGCTGCTCAGCGCCCTCACCGCGGCCGGCGGGCTCGACGACGTCGCCGCCATCTCGATCGCCGGCCAGCAGCACGGCATGGTGGTGCTCGACGCCGATGCTCGGGTCATCCGCCCCGCCCTGCTCTGGAACGACACCCGATCGGCCCAAGCCGCCCGCGACCTGATCGACGAGTTCGGCGCGGCCGATCTGGCCTCTCGCACCGGATCGGTTCCCGTCGCGAGCTTCACCGCCACCAAGCTGCGGTGGCTGCGCGACGCCGAACCGGATGCCGCGGCGCGCGTCGCCGCCGTCGCCCTGCCTCACGACTGGCTCACCTGGCGCCTTCGCGGCTACGGACCCGCCGACGAGAGCGAGCTCGGCCCGGTGCTCGAGGAGCTTGTCACCGACCGGTCCGACGCCAGCGGCACCTCCTATTGGAACCCCCGCGCCGGCACCTACGACCGCGACATCCTCGTCGCCGCGCTCGGCCACGACGCCGTGTTGCCCCGCGTGCTCGGCCCCGCCGAACCGGCCGGCACGACCATCGCCCACACCGCGACGGCTGCCGCGACCACGGCTGCGACCGGCCGCCCCGCCGCCGCCGCCGAGTCCACCGACGTCGCCGGCACCACCACCACCGTCACCATCCCCGCCGGGATCGTCGTCGGCCCCGGCGCGGGCGACAACGCCGGAGCCGCGCTCGGCCTCGGCGCCACCGAGGGCGACGTGATCGTCTCCATCGGCACGAGTGGAACGGTCTTCGCCGTCACCGGCGCACCCTCGAGCGACGCCACCGGCACCGTCGCCGGCTTCGCCGACGCCTCGGGCGCCTTCCTGCCCTTGGTCGCCACGCTCAATGCGGCGCGCATTCTCGACTCCACCGCCGCCCTGCTCGGCATCGACCACGACACCCTCGGCACCCTCGCCCTGGCCGCCGAGCCCGGATCGCACGGCCTCGTGCTGCAGCCCTACTTCGAGGGCGAACGCACACCCAACCTGCCGGATGCCACGGCCACCCTGTTCGGCATGACCATGGCCTCGACCACTCGCGAGAACCTCGCCCGCGCCTCGATCGAGGGCCTGCTCTGCGGCCTCGCCGACGGCCTCGACGCCGTGCGGGCGGTGGGCGTCGAGCCGCGGCGCATCCTGCTGATCGGCGGGGCCGCCCTCAATCCGGCGGTGCAGCAGATCGCCGCCCAGGTCTTCGACGTCGCCGTCACCGTGCCCGAACCCGGCGAATACGTCGCGAACGGCGCCGCCCTGCAGGCCGCCTGGACCCTCACCGGCACCCGCCCCTCCTGGCCCGTCTCACTGGTCGCGTCGCCGGCGGCCGATCATCGCCCGATCATCCGCGAGCAGTACGCGGCCCGCGCAGCCGCCGCCCCTACGGCACCCACCCCGGCCGCACTCACCCCGATCGCTTCGCCGGCCTGACTCGATAGCGAGTGCCGACGCCGAGCCCGCGGAACCAGCCGCTCAGCCCAGCTCGCGCGCCAGGCGCCGCCCGGCCTCCCGAAGCCAGACCACGGTCTCGCCCATCGCCGCCTCGCCGCTGCCGGCCAGCTCGGTGAGCGAGACGGCCGCGTCGAAGCCGCGCGGCGCATCCTGCAGCAGGCCCGCGACGATCGCCGAGCGGGCTCCGGATGCCGCGGCCAACGACCGCACGTAACTCGGCACCTTTCCCGACTCCGACTGGTGGTCGTAACGGCCCTCACCGGTCACCACGATGTCGGCTCCCGCGACCTGCGCCGGCAGGCCGATCTCGTCGCCGACCGCTGATGCGCCCGCGGTCAGGGTGGCGCCCCAGGCGAGCAGGCCGAATCCCGCCCCACCCGCCGCACCGGCACCCGGGGTCTCGGGGTCGGTGCCCCGGGCATCCGTCACCACCCGCGCGAAGTTCTCGAGGTTCGCCTCGGCCAGGGGAGCGAGTCCGTCGCCGATGCCCTTCTGCGGGCCGAACACCGCTACGGCGCCGAGGCGTCCGAGCAACGGATTCGTCACGTCACTCAACACCGACGCCCCGCCCGGCGGCAGATCGGCGAGCGTGCTGAAGTCGGCGCGCGCGATGCCGCCCAGGCCACCGTTTCCGGGCTGGATCTGCCCGCCGTCAGCCCCCGTGAAACTCGCCCCGAGCACCGAGAGCGCGCCGGCACCCCCATCGGTCGACGAGCTGCCGCCGATGGCGAGCACCAGGCGATCGACCCCCGCCGCGAGTGCGGCACGAATGGCCTGACCGAACCCGAGCGTATGCGCCTCGAGCGGCCGCAACGGATCGAGCAGCGTGATGCCACTCGTGTTCGCGAGCTCGACCACCCCCACCCCGCCGCGCACGTCGTGGCCCCGACCGCCGCCATCCAGCGCGCCACCGCGCCCGCCCGCGCCGCCGCCGTCGCCCGGGTCGCTCTGCCCGCCCGACACGTCTGCTCCGCCCGCGCCACTCTGCCCGCCCGGCTCACCCGACGCACCCGCACCGCCACGCCCGCCCGCGCCACCGCTCTCCCCGCCCTCGCCCGGCAGCCACAGCCAATACGCCTCGACCACCCGATCGTCGGGCCCCGTCACCGTCACCGGCATCCGCCGCGCATCCGGCCGCGCGATCGCGAACGCGTCGAGCGCACCCTCCCCGCCGTCGGCCATCGGCATCGCCACCACGTCGTCGTCGGGGCGCACCTCCCGCCACCCCTCCGCGATGGCAGCGGCGACCTCGATCGCCGTCGCGGTTCCTTTGAACGAATCGGGGGCTACGACAACTCGGCGACGGGTCACCCGGCTATCCCCTCACGCCCGCACGGGCCCTGTCAAATCTCCCGCTCCGCCCGACGACGACGGATGCCGCCCCCTCCCGTTTTGTGCAACACGCCCCTGAGGCGCGAGAGTGGTGTCATGGGTACAGCCAGCGCCGCCGACCACGTTCACGTCACCTTCGAGCTGCCGACGCGTGCAGCCGCCGAGCTCGCCGCGACCGGCCTCGCGACGACCGTCTATTCCGGACCGACCGGAGAGCCGCGCGCGAGCCTGCTCGAGAGCGTTCGCGGCGCATCCGGAATCATCTGCCTGCTCTCCGACCGCATCGACGCCGAGCTGATGGATGCCGCGGGCCCGTCGCTTCGGGTCGTCGCGAACTACGCCGTCGGCTACGACAACGTCGACGTCGCGGCCGCGAAGGAACGCGGGATCGTGGTGGCGAACACCCCCGGCGTGCTCGACAATGCGACCGCCGACCTGGCTTTCGCGCTGCTGCTCGCGACGTCGCGGCGCCTCGTCGAGTCCGACCGCTTCGTGCGGGCGGGCAACGACTGGAAGTGGGAGCCCGACCTCTTCGTCGGACTCGACGTGAGCGGAGGCGCGACGCTCGGGATCGTCGGCCTCGGCCGCATCGGCATGGCGGTCGCGCGCCGGGCGGCCGCGTTCGACATGCAGATCGTGGCCACGGGTTCCCGGGCGTCGAGCCCCGAGGCGGCGGCCCTCGGCGTGAGGGCCGTCGAGCTGCCGGAGCTGCTGACCACCAGCGACGTCATCAGCCTGCACCTGCCCCTGACCCCCGACACCCACCACCTCATCGGCGCGGCCGAGCTGCAGGCCATGAAGACGTCGGCCGTGCTCATCAACACCGCCCGCGGACCGATCGTCGACGAGCTCGCCCTCATCGACGCCCTGCGTGACGGGGTGATCGGCGCCGCGGGCCTCGACGTCTACGAGTGGGAACCCACCGTGAGCAAGGGCCTGCTCAGCCTTCCCAACGTGGTGACCGCGCCGCACATCGGCAGCGCCGGCCGCGCCACCCGCGAGAAGATGGGCTCCCTGGCCGTGCAGAACGTGACCGCGGTGCTCGCCGGCCGCCCCGCCCCGACGGCGGTGGCGTCATGACCGCGGCCACCCGCGACATCCCCTGGAGCACCGGCACCTGGACCAACGAGCCCGCCGCCACCCGCGAGACCCCCGCGGGTCTCGCGGTCACCGCGATCGAGGGCAGCGACGCCTGGCGCACCACCGCCTACGGCTTCGTGCACGACTCCGAACACGCGCTGCTCGCTCCGTTCGAGCGCGGCCAAGCCCTCGAGGTCGCGTTCGTCGCCGACCTCACCGGCGAGTTCGACCAGGCCGGCCTCTTCGTGCGCGCCGCCGACGACCACTGGGTCAAGACCGGCATCGAGCTCTCCGACGGCGTCGCCCAGGTCGGCGCCGTCGTCACCGCACCGGTCTCCGACTGGTCGATGGCACCGGTGCCCGAATGGCAGGGCCGCGAGGTCACCATGCGCGCGAGCTGGGCGGGCGACGCCCTGACGATTCGCGCTCGCGTCGACGGTGAGCCCTTCCGCCTCGTGCGAGTCGTGCCGTTCGACCCGGATGCCGCGGTGGCGGTCTCGGCCGGCCCCCTCGTCTCGGCTCCCACCCGTGCGGGCCTCACCGTGCGCTTCGTCTCCTGGCGTCTCACCGCCGCCGACGAATCCCTGCACTGAGATCGAATCCCTGCACTGAGATCCTTGCGCCGAGCCGGCCCTCGGTTGACGGATGCAGAAATAGCGAGGACCGACGCCCTATTCGACGTCGGTCCTCGCTATTTCGGCATCCGCTAACCAGCAGCTAGAAGTCCCAGTCCTCGTCTTCGGTGTTGACCGCCTTGCCGATGACGTACGACGAGCCCGACCCCGAGAAGAAGTCGTGGTTCTCGTCGGCGTTCGGCGAGAGGGCCGAGAGGATGGCGGGGTTCACATCCGTCACCGACTTCGGGAACATCGGCTCGTAGCCGAGGTTCATCAGCGCCTTGTTCGCGTTGTAGTGCAAGAACTTCTTGACGTCTTCGGTGAGACCGACCTCGTCGTAGAGGTCTTGCGTGTACTGCACCTCGTTCTCATAGAGGTCATACATGAGCGAGAACGTGTAGTCCTTGATCTCGTCGCGCTTGGCCTGGTCGACGAGCTCGAGCCCGCGCTGGAACTTGTAGCCGATGTAGTAGCCGTGCACGGCCTCGTCGCGGATGATGAGGCGGATGAGGTCGGCCGTGTTCGTGAGTTTCGCCCGCGACGACCAGTACATCGGCAGGTAGAAACCGCTGTAGAACAGGAACGATTCCAGCAGCGTCGAAGCCACCTTGCGCTTCAGCGGCTCGTCGCCGTGGTAGTAGTCGAGAACGATCGAGGCCTTCTTCTGAAGGTTCGGGTTCTCGGTCGACCAGCGGAACGCCTCGTCGATGTCTTTGGTGTTCGACAGGGTCGAGAAGATCGACGAGTACGACTTGGCGTGCACCGACTCCATGAACGCGATGTTCGTGTAGACGGCCTCCTCGTGCGGCGTCAGGGAATCCGGGATGAGCGACACGGCGCCCACGGTGCCCTGGATGGTGTCGAGCAGGGTGAGCCCCGTGAACACGCGCATGGTGAGCGTCTGCTCGGCCGGCGTGAGCGTGGCCCACGACTGCACGTCGTTCGACAGCGGCACCTTCTCGGGCAGCCAGAAGTTGTTCACCAGCCGGTTCCACACCTCGACGTCTTTGTCGTCTTGGATGCGGTTCCAGTTGATCGCCTGCACTTTATTGAGCAATTTGAGGGGCTCAGAGGGAGTCATGTCTTTTCTTTCGTCGAGTTGCGCCAAATGGCCGCTTCAGCGGGGCCCGAGCGGCCATTTGGCGCAACTCGGCGGAGGGGGGCTAGAGCATGCAGCTGACGCAGCCGTCGATCTCCGTGCCCTCGAGCGCGAGCTGGCGCAGGCGGATGTAGTAGATCGTCTTGATGCCCTTGCGCCAGGCGTAGATCTGCGCCTTGTTGATGTCGCGCGTGGTCGCGGTGTCTTTGAAGAACAAAGTCAGCGAGAGACCCTGGTCGACGTGCTGCGTGGCCGCGGCGTAGGTGTCGATGATCTTCTCGGCACCGATCTCGTAGGCGTCGTCGTAGTACTCGAGGTTGTCGTTCGTGAGGAACGGCGCCGGGTAGTAGACGCGGCCGATCTTGCCCTCTTTGCGGATCTCGATCTTCGACGCCACCGGGTGGATCGACGAGGTCGAGTTGTTGATGTACGAGATCGATCCGGTCGGCGGCACGGCCTGCAGGTTCTGGTTGTAGATGCCGTGCTGCTGGATGGATGCCTTCAGCTCGAGCCAGTCGGACTGGGTCGGGATGTGGATGCCCGAGTCGGCGAAGAGACCGGCGACACGTGCCGTGGCGGGCTCCCACGCGACATCCGTGTACTTGTCGAAGAACTCACCGGATGCGTAGGTGCTGTCTTCGAAGCCGTCGAAGCGCTCGGAGCGCTCGATCGCGATCTGGTTCGAGGCACGCAGGGCGTGGAACAGCACGGTGTAGAAGTAGATGTTCGTGAAGTCGACCCCCTCTTCCGACCCGTAGAAGACGCGCTCACGGGCGAGGTAGCCGTGCAGGTTCATCTGGCCGAGGCCGATGGCGTGCGACTTGTCGTTGCCGTCTTCGATCGAGCGCACCGACGCGATGTGCGACTGGTTCGACACCGAGGTGAGGCCGCGGATGGCGGTCTCGACGGTGCGGCCGAAGTCGGGCGAGTCCATGGTGAGCGCGATGTTCAGCGAGCCCAGGTTGCACGAGATGTCTTTGCCGATGGCCGCGTAGGAGAGGTCTTCGTTGTAGGTCGTCGGCGTGTTGACCTGGAGGATCTCGGAGCACAGGTTCGACATGTTGATGCGGCCCTTGATGGGGTTCGCCTTGTTGACGGTGTCTTCGTACATGATGTACGGGTAGCCCGACTCGAACTGGATCTCGGCGAGGGTCTGAAAGAACTCGCGCGCCTTGATCTTGGTCTTGCGGATGCGCGGGTCGTCGACCATCTCGCGGTATTTCTCGGTGACCGAGATGTCGCCGAACGGCAGGCCGTAGACCTTCTCGACGTCGTAGGGCGAGAAGAGGTACATGTCTTCGTCGTTCTTCGCGAGCTCGAAGGTGATGTCGGGCACCACGACGCCGAGCGACAGCGTCTTGATGCGGATCTTCTCATCGGCGTTCTCGCGCTTGGTGTCGAGGAACTTCATGATGTCGGGGTGGTGCGCCGAGAGGTACACCGCACCCGCGCCCTGACGGGCGCCGAGCTGGTTGGCGTAGCTGAAGCTGTCTTCGAGCAGCTTCATGACGGGGATGATGCCCGACGACTGGTTCTCGATCTGCTTGATCGGCGCGCCGGCCTCACGGATGTTCGAGAGCAGCAGGGCCACGCCGCCGCCGCGCTTCGAGAGCTGCAGCGCCGAGTTGATGCCGCGGGCGATCGACTCCATGTTGTCTTCGATGCGCAGCAGGAAGCACGACACGAGCTCGCCGCGCTGCGCCTTGCCCGTGTTGAGGAAGGTGGGGGTTGCCGGCTGGAAGCGGCCGCCGATGATCTCTTCGACCAGGTTGGTGGCGAGCGTCTCGTCGCCCTGGGCGAGGCCGAGGGCCGTCATCACCACGCGGTCTTCGAAGCGCTCGAGGTAGCGCTTGCCGTCGAAGGTCTTCAGTGTGTAGGAGGTGTAGTACTTGAACGCGCCGAGGAAGGTGTCGAAGCGGAACTTCTTCGAGTAGGCGAGGTCGTTGAGCTGCTGGATGAACTCGAACGAGTACTGATCGAGCACCTCCTTCTCGTAGTACTCCTTCTCGACCAGGTAGTCGAGGCGCTCCTTCAGGTTGTGGAAGAAGACGGTGTTCTGGTTGACGTGCTGCAGGAAGTACTGCTTCGCGGCCTCTTTGTCTTTGTCGAACTGGATCAGCCCGTTCTCGTCATAGAGGTTCAACATCGCGTTGAGCGAGTGGTAGTCGAGCGCCGGCGCCGCGGTGGGGGCGTCGATCAGAGTTGCTTCCACAGTCTGTCCAATCCAATCTGGACGGCCTCGCGGTCATCCGGGGTTCCGAATACTTCGAATCGATAGAGCAGCGGAACCTGTGTCTTGCGCGCGACGATATCGCCCGCAAGGCAGTAGGCCTCGCCGAAATTGGTGTTGCCCGCGGCGATGACGCCCCGGATGAATGATCTGTTCTGCTCGTCGTTGAGAAAATGGATCACCTGTTTGGGAACGGCCCCGCCCATGCCGCCGCCCCCATAGGTGGGGAGCACGAGCACGTAGGGCTTGGTCGCCGTGAGCCGTTCTTCTCGGGAGTAGATCGGGATGCGCGACGCCGGTCGATCGAGCGACTCGACGAAGCGGCGGGTGTTTCCGGAGACACTCGAGAAGTAGACGAGGTCGTCGGACACGAACCTAGCTCGCGGCGAGGCGCGCGAGCTCTTCGATCTTGTCGGGGCGGAAGCCCGACCAGTGGTCACCCTCGGAGGTCATGACGACCGGAGCCTGGAGGTAGCCGAGTTCTTTGACGGTTTCGAGAGCCTTCTCGTCGACCGAGAGGTCGAAGATCTCGAACTCGAGGCCCTTGTTCTCGAGGGCGCGATAGGTTGCCGTGCACTGAACGCAGGAGGGCTTCGTGTAGACCGTGATTGCCATAAGGAATGCACCTTTCTCGTGAGAAAGAAAATGTTGAAAGAGCAGTGGTTTCCTGGCCGGATCTCTGCAGATCTGGATGATCGTCCACACTTCTGTGGCCTCTCAGCGCCGGGAGTTCAATACTACATCTAGTTGTTCTCGATATCGAGTACCCCTAGATGAAGTGTTACACCGGTGTAATTATCCACAGGCCATCCACACCTGTGCACAGCTTTTCGTGACTGTTCATCCACAGCCAGAACGGCGAAAATCCGGCGGTTCTGCCGCGCCTGTGGAGAGAAGCCGGCTGTTGGTCTGAGGATAACTTTCGCCACCGACATCCGGCGTGTCGGGCGTGTCGCCGCCCGCCACCGGCGTGTCACTCCCCGACGATCACCCAGTCGTGCGGCGCGAGCGTGACGCCGGCCGCCACGAGCGGCTCGTCGCTCAGGTTGAGGCCCACCACGAGTCGCTCGCCGGGGCCCGCCGACACCTCGTAGACGTAGCCGAGGTTGCTGAGCGAGAGCGTGTTCGTGGTCGCGCGGTGGAGCCACGGATGCCGCCGCCGCACGCCGATCAGCCGCTGATGCAGCTCGAACACCTCCCGGCCCTCCTCGCCCGGCCAGTCGGCCGTGGGCGCGACCGGATACGCCGGCCGGATCGCGTCGTCACCGCCGGCGCGCTCCTCCTTCACCCCGTGCAACCCGATCTCGTCGCCGTAGTAGACGGCCGGGGTGCCGCCCACCGTCATCAGCACGACGAGCGCGTGGGCGTGGTGCCGCGCATCCGTCACCTGGTCGGCCAGGCGCGTCACGTCGTGGTTGCCCACGAAGGTGTAGGGCACGAAGGTCTCGAGAAAGCCCGCGTGCCGCTGCAGCGCCCAGTCGAGCTCGAAGAAGTTGCCCGACTCGATCGAGCTCCAGATGGCCTTCCACAGCTCGTACTGGGTGACGCTGTCGAGCCCGCTGGCCTCGACGAACTCGACGTAGTCGCCGTGCAGCACCTCTCCGAACACGTAGGCGTGCGGATGCTCGGCCCGCACCCGCGGCAGCACCGAGCGCCAGAAGGCGGCCGGGGTGGAGTAGGCGGCATCGAGCCGCCAGCCGTCGGCGCCGAGCGCCAGCCAGTGGTTCATCACCGACACCACGTAGTCGGCCACGGCGGGCTCGTCGTGGTTCAGCGCCACCAGGGCGTCGTGCCCCTCGAAGTTCTCGAACGAGCCGTCGGCCGCGCGGCGGAACCAGGCGTTCTCGGGCGCGGCGGCATCCGCCTCCGCCCGCTTCAGCGGCGCGAACCCACGACCGACGTGATTGAACACCCCGTCGAGCAGCACCCGGATGCCGCGGGCGTGGGCCTTCTCGATGAACTCCGCGAAATCGGCCTCATCGCCCAGGCGGGGGTCGATGGCGAAATGATCGATGGTGTCGTAGCCGTGGGAGCCGGAGTCGAAGATCGGGCCGAGCGCTAGCCCGTTCGCTCCGAGCCGGGTGAGGTGGTCGAACCAGCGCTCGAGCCGCGGCATCCGGTGTTCGAGGCGGCGGTCGGCGCCCGTGGTGTCGGCGCCGAGGAATCCGAGCGGGTAGACGTGCCACCAGATCGCGTGCTCAACCCACGAGTTCGTCACACGCCATTATCGCCTCAGAAGCGGCTGACGCGCTCGATGCGGGCGGCGGCCCGGGGGTAGCGGGCGGCGAGCTCGGCCGCCACCGCGAACACCACCTCGTGCTCCACGTAGGGCGGCGACATGTAGGTGCCGAGCAGCGACCACTCGCCGAGTGGTTCGGCGGCCACCCACACGCCCGGCGGCACCGCGACCTGGGGTCGCTGGCCCGCCGCGAGGTCGAGCCCGAGCACCGGTTGCTCGACGCGTCCATCGGGATGGAGCAGCAGCATCTCGGTCGGGGCACCACCGTGATAGAACCAGATCTCCACGTGCGGCAGCACGTGCAGCCCCGAGTAGTCGGGCGCCTCGAGCAGAAAGGTGATGGCCGACGACGTCTCGTCCTGCCAGGTCTGCGCCAGCATGCCGCCCTCCACCGGCAGAGGGCGCATGCCGAGGAGCTCCGTGATGCGCGCGGCCGTCAACGCCTCGGCCGCATCGTTCGCGGTCACGAGGCCAGCACCCCTCCGTCGACGTTGATCGCCTGGCCGCGCACGGCCGACGCCGCGCCCGACAACAGGAACGAGATGACCCGCGCGACCTCCACCGGCGCGACGTGGCGGCCGAGCTGCTCGTTCGCCATCGACGCGAAGATGTCGTCGCGGTCACCGCCGGTGAAACCCGCGAACGTGTCGGCGACCTGATCGAGCATCGGGGTGTCGACGCCGCCCGGGCAGACGCAGTTGACCGAGATGCCGAGCGGCGCCCACTCCTCGGCCAGAGAGCGGGTGAGGTTGATCACGGCGGCCTTGGTGGCGTTGTAGGCCACCATGTCGGGGTGGCCCTTCTTGCCCGAATCGGAGGCGACGTTCACGACGCTGCCACCGCCCGCCCCGGCGAGGTGCTCGCCGATCAGCCGGGTGGCCTCGAAGGTGCCGAAGACGTTCACGTCGAACTGCGCCTGCCAGTCGGCCGGTGTGTGGTCGAAGGCCGAGCGGATGCGCACGATCGCCGCGTTGTTGACCCAGCCGTCGACGCGGCCGAGCAGACCGACCGAGCGCGCGACGCCCTCGGGGATCGACGCCGGGTCGGCCAGATCCATCGGCACCACGTGCACGCCCGCGGCTGTTCCGCCGAGTCGATCGGCCACCTCCTGCGCGGCGGGCAGGGCGTGCGGCAGCTCGGTGATCACCACGCGCGCTCCCTCGGCGGCGAGCAGTTCGGCGGTGGCCCGCCCGATGCCGGTCGACGCGCCGGTGACCACGAACGAGCGCCCCGCGTGCACGGCGAAGACGGGCAGCTCGGGAACCGGCATCGGTGTGAGGCGGCCGTAGCGCGTGAGCTCGGCCATCTCAGGCGGCCGCCCCGGCCCCGGATGCCGGCGCCCCGGCGATCTTCTCGATGATGATCGGCAGCGCGCCCGGGGCCGGGTTCGCGACCACCCGCACATCCGCCCGGATTCGCGCGGCGGCCCGCTGCCACTCGTCCTCCGTGCGGGCATGCACCACGCAGAGCGCGCGCTCGGGCGACACCTCGTCGCCGAGTTGCACGAACTCGCTGAAACCCACCGTGAAGTCGATGTCGTCCTCGGGCTTCTGCCGCCCGCCGCCGAGCTCCACGAGGGTCAGCCCGATGTCGGTGGTGTCCATCCACTCCACGAAGCCCGTGCCCGAGCCCGAGCCCGCGTCCGAGCCAGTGCCCGAGCCCGCGTCCGTGCCCGAGGCGAACACCGGCCGGATCACGGCCGCCACCGGCAGGTAGTCTCGCGCCCGCTCGACGAAGTCGGCCGGGCACCCCTGCGCGGCCAGGATGCGGCCGAACCTCTCGGCCGCCCGCCCGCTGGTGAGTTCGTCGAGCGCGATGGCACGCCCCGCGGCGAGGTCGCTCGCGAGCCCGGCCATCACGATGATCTCGGAGGTCAGCTCGAGCACCAGCTCGAGCACTCGCGGGTCGCGCTCGGCTCCGGTGAGGAAGTCGACGGTCTCGATCATCTCGACGGCACTGCCCACGGTGGTGCCGAGCACCGAATTGAGTTCCGTGATCATGATCACGCTCGGGATGCCGGCGCCGGATGCCACGTTCGACATCGAGTTCGCCAGCTCACGTGCCCGATCGAGCGTGTGCATGAAGGCGCCGTCGCCGCAGCCGACCGAGATCACGACGCCCGAGGGGTTGGCCGCGAGCTTCTTCGACATGATCGAGCCGGTGATGAGCGCCACCGATTCCACCGTGGCCGTGGTGTCGCGCACCTTGAAGATGGTGCCGTCGGCGGGCGCGAGTTCGGGGCTCGGCCCGATGATGGCGCCGCCGGTGCGCACCACGGTGTCGACGAACGACTGCACGCTCGGAGCCCCGTCGTAGCCCGGCACCGAGTCGAGCATGTCGATCTCGCCCGGGCAGTAGTCGAGACCCCAGGCCGACATGTTCGGAATGAACACGCCCGCCGAAGCCACGATCGGCACCACCAGCAGCGTGATCTTCTCGTCGCCGACCCCGCCCGACGAGTGCTTCTCGATCACCCGTGCCGGATCGATGCCGGCCGCGCTCCAGTCGGCGACGGTGCCCGAGTCGCGCATCGCCATGACCAGGTCGACGATCTCGCGGGTCGTCATGCCGTTGAGGTAGGTGGCCATCGTGTAGGCGCCGATCTGCGCCTCGCCGACGACCCCGGTTCCGATGCCGTCGATGAACGCGCGGATGTCGTCGGTCGACAGCTCTTCGCCGTCACGCTTCTTTCTCAAGAACTCCTGGGGCTGGAACACGTGGTCGCCTTTCGTGGTTGTGCGCGGCGGGGCTCAGAGCGAGTCCCGCACCGCCTCGATGAGGCGCGAGACGCGCGAGTGCGGGTTGGGGTCGAGATTCGGCCGGTTGCCGAGGTATGCGAAGGCGATGCCCGACTCCGGGTCGACGAAGGCCAGCCCTCCCCCGAAGCCGTTGTGCCCGAACGAGCGGCGCCCGAGCATCGGTTCGTCGGGCGTGGTCACGAAGAACAGCGCGCCGAACCGCGAGCGCTGACCCACGAGCACGCGGTCGTAACCGGTGGTGCGGGCCGAGCTGACGAGCGAGACCGTCTCGGGCGTGAGCGCGCGCAGTGGTCCGTCGACGGCCACCGACATCAGCCGGGCGAGGGAGCGGGCATCCGCCACCCCGTTCGCGGCCGGCATCTCGCGAGCGAACAGCGACCCGTCGTTGAACATCGTCGCCGAGACCGGAGGGTTCGCGAACGCCGCCGTGGTGTCGCTCGACCGATCGGCGAGGGCCACGCCGAACGCGTCGCCCACGCCCGGGGTGGCGAACGGCTCGGCGGTGCGTTGCACGTGCGCGATCTCGGCCTCCGGAAGGCCGATCCAGGCCCGAAGGCCGAGCGGCTCGGCGAACTGGCGACGGAAGTAGGTGCCGACGGTCGTGCCGGTGATGCGCCGGATCACCTCACCCGCGAGGTAGCCCACGGTGAGCGCGTGATAGCCGTGCGCGGTGCCCGGAGCCCAGCGGGGTGTCTGCGAGGCGAGCAGAGCGACGCAGTCGTGCCAGTCGGCGAGACGGTCGAGCGTCATCGGCTCGTCGAAGCCGGGCAGTCCGGCCTGGTGGGCCAGCAGCTGAGCGACGGTCACCGATCCCTTGCCCGCCGCGGCGAACTCCGGCCAGTAGTGCGCCACCCGCTCGTCGAGCGACAGCTCCCCGTCGTCGACGAGGCGGGCCACGCAGAATCCCACCAGGGCCTTGCTGATCGAGAACAGCGGATGCACCGCATCGCCCGGCAGCGGAGCGCCCGCGGTCGTGACCCCGGCCCAGGCGTCGACCACCGGTTCGCCGTGCTGGTAGACGGCGACCGAGCAGCCGAGGTCGTCGCCCGTGCGCAGATTGCGCTCGATGGCCTCGAGCACGCCGGCGAACCGCGGATGCGCCGTGCCCGAGACCGCGTAGGCATCCGCGTGCGCCGTAGCGGCCACCTCGTCGGCGGGCGCGGCTATCGTCGCCTCCCGCGAAGCCTCCACGGCCGTCACGGGAGCCTCGCGTAGAGGTCGGTCAGCACCCGGTAGAACGCGTCGGCATCGCCGTCGGCGACGTAGAACGCGTTGACCGGTTCATCCGTCACGTGCCACCAGTCCACCGAGGTCGTGCCCATCGCGACCTCGCTCACCGTCTCGACCCGGATGCTGACCTCCCGCCCGCTGAACATCTCGGGGTGGAGCACATAAAGAGGAACGCACGGACCGTGCAGGGGCGCGCCGTGCCAGCCGTACTTCTGCAGATCGAACGACTCCGAGAAGGTGAGCATGCCGTCGATGGCCTGGCCGCAGGCCGTTCCGGTGGCCGAGAAGCCGTCGAGCCGCTCCCGGGTCGAGAGCATCTTGTGGGTCACGTCGAGCGGCAGCACGACGAGCGGCGCACCGGAGTCGAACACGATCGCGGCGGCGTGCGGGTCGACGTAGACGTTGAACTCGGCGGCCGGGGTGATGTTGCCGCCCTCGAAGTAGGCGCCCGCCATGGCGACGATGCGTTCGATCTTCGTCACGATCGAGGGGTCTTGCACGAACGCGGTGGCGATCGTGGTGAGCGGCGACAGCGAGAGGATCGTGACCGAGGTCTCATCCGCCGCCCGCAGGATGCGGATGAGCGCGTCGACACCGTGCTCGGACTGCACGGCGATGGTGGGCGCGGGGAGGTCGGCGCCGTCGAGTCCGGTGGGCCCGTGCACGTGCTCGGCGGTGACGAGGGGCCGGGCGAGCGGCCGCGGGCAGCCGGCGAAGACGGGGATGTCGGGGCGCCCCGCCAGCTCGAGCAGCGCGAGGCAGTTCACCACGGTCTGATCGAGGTCGATGTTGCCGGCCGACGCGATGACGGCCACCACGTCGAACTCGTCGGGGGCGGCGAGGGCGGCGAAGATGGCGGCCGCCTGGTCTTGCCCGGGATCGGTCACGATCACAGTGGTGCGGGTCACGGCAGCAGCGCCAATCTCTCGGTCATCAGGTCGTAGAGGGCGGGCACGTCGACCTCCAGCAGGTAGTCGCAGTTGGGCTCACGACCGCTCACCCGCCACCAGTCGACCACCGTCATTCCGGTCGAGACCGTGCCGTCGGTCGAGACCCGCACGTTGATCGTGCGCCCGCTGAAGAGTTCGGGCGCCAGCAGGTAGACGATCGCGCACGGGTCGTGCAGCGGCGCCGCGCCCCAGCCGTACTTCTCGAGGTCGAAGGCCTCCGAGAACTGCATCAGGTCGGCCGCCGCGGCGCCGCAGCGGGTGCCCGTGGCCCGCCAGGCGTCGAGGCGCTCCCGGGTGTTGAGCACCTGGTGCGTGATGTCCATCGGCACCATCACGATCGGGATGCCGCTCTGCAGCACCAGGTCGGCGGCTTCGGGATCGACGTAGGTGTTGAAGTCGCCGAGGGGCGTGATGTTGCCGCCCTGGTGCAACGACCCCATGATGGCGACGATCTCGCGCACGCGCGGCGCGATGTCGGGCGCCTTGACGAGCGCCAGGCCGATGTTGGTCAGCGGCCCGAGCGTCACCAGGGTGACGTCTCCGGCCGGTTCGGCGCGCAGCGTGCGGATGATGAAGTCGACCGCGTGCTCCGACTGCACCGGCACGGTGGGGTCGGCGAAGTCGACGCCGTCGATGCCGGTGGCGCCGTGCACGTGCTCGGCGGTCACCAGCGGTTTGCTGATCGGACGGCTGCACCCGGCATAGATCGGCACCTCCGTGCGCTCGGCGAGCTCGACCACCTTGCGGGCGGCTTCGACCGTGTAGTGCAGCGAGACGTTGCCGGCCACGATGGTGAGCCCGAGCACGTCGAGCTCGGCACTCGCGAGCGCGAGCAGGATGGCGACGGCATCGTCTTGACCGGGATCGGTGTCGATGATGATCTTGCGACCGGGCATGGTGCGGGCGTCCTTCGTTTCGTCGGAGTCGGAGTCGGGGTCGGGGGTCGGGGTCGAGGTCGAGGTCGGGTCTCGGGGTCGAAATCAGCGAGCGGGCATGTCGTCGGGCACCGGGGCGGGCGCGGTGCCGGCGGCGAAGGCGAGCTCGAACGCCTCGAAGATTGCGGCGTCGATCGTGCGGGGCGACACCGCGTCGCCGATGACGTGCACGCGCGAGTCGTCGATCACCCCCGCGGTCGGGAACGGCACCGATTCGCGCGGGGTCGCCAGCACGATCGCGTCGAACCCGCCGATCGTGGTGGTCGCGCCGCTCTTCGCGTTGCGCAGGGCGAGCGACCGGGCGCCGCCCTCCGAGGGCGGATCCACCGCCTCCACCACCGAGTCGACGTGGTGGGCGAACGGATGCCGGTGCAGCCGCTCCATCAGCAGTTGCCGCTCGTAGTTGGCGCGCACGTGCGGAAACACGGTCTCGAACGGCGTCACGAGCTCGACCTCGTGCCCTCGCCCCAACAGGGTCAGGGCGATTCCCGAGGCATACGCCGTTCCGTCGTCGTCGATCAGGGCGATCCGCTGCCCGGTCGCACCCTCACCGGCATCCTCGCCCGCTCCCCCGGGAGCCGACTCCAGCGCCGCGTCGGCGTCGGTGAGGGCCGGATGCCCCGCGAGCTCGATCGACAGGGCGCCGCCCGACGTCAGCGACGTGCCGGCGCCGGCCGCGCGCGAACCCGTCGCCACCACGATGCCGTCGGCCCCGAGGGCGGCGAGTCCGGCCGCGTCGACGGCCGCACCCAGGCGCACGTCGACCCCGGCGCGCCCGACGTCGCGCACGAGGTCGGCGACGAGCAGGCCGATGCTCTCCCGGCCGGGCACGCGCGCCGCGGCGAGCAGTTGCCCACCGAGTCGGGATTCCCGCTCGAACAGGGTCACGCGATGCCCGGCCGCGGCCAGATCGGCGGCAGCCCGCAGGCCGGCCGGTCCGCCGCCCACGACGACCCAGCTCTGCGCCGCAGGAACTCGTGCGGCGACCGACCGCTCACGCTCGCGGCCGGCCACCGGGTTTACGGTGCAGGCGACGGGCAGCCCGATGCTGCCCCGCCCGAGACATCCCTGGTTGAGCCGGATGCAGTGCGTGATGTCGCTGGTGCGACCCTGCTGCAGCTTGAGGGCCAGATCGGGGTCGGCGAGCTGCCCGCGGGTGAGCGCCACCATGTCGGCGACACCGGAGCGCACGACCTCGGCGGCCTCCTCCGCCGACAGCGCGGCGCCGACTCCGAACACGGGCACGTCGGGAAAGGCCGCCTTCACCGCCGCCACCTCGTCGCGCAGCCACGCGGCGGGCATCGCCGACGACGGGAAGACGTAGTGCACGTTGTGATAGCCGCCGGCCGCGAGGTCGAGGAAGTCGACCGGCGTCTCGGCGTGGATGATGCCGATCAGTTCGCGCGCGTCGGCCGCGGTGAGCCCTCCGGGCATGAAGTCGTTCGCGACGATGCGGATGCCCACCGGGTAGTCGGGCCCCACGGCGGCGCGCACCGCGCGCAGCACCTCCCGCGGAAATCGCGACCGCCCCACGGCATCGCCGCCGTACTCGTCCTGCCGGGCGTTGTAGAGCGGCGAGAGGAACTGGTGCAGCAGGTAGCCGTGCGCCATGTGCACTTCGACGCCGTCGAACCCGCTCTGCTTCGCGATGGCGGCCGATTTCGCCCAGCCCTCCACGAACATCCGGATGTCGGCGGCCGACGCCGCGCGGGTGGCGTGCCCCGTCGACGGCGAGAGCAACCGGGAGGGCGCATACACGGGGCGCGGGCCGTCCGGCCCCTCGGGCATCGCCTGCGCGCCGTGGTGGTTGAGCTGCACGAAGATCGACGCGCCCGCCTCGTGCACGGCGTCGGTGAGGCGCCGGCTGGGCGCCACCGACTCCGGCCGGAAGGCGTCTTGGAACCCACGGATCGACCCGGTGGGGTGAACGAAGTGGTTGCCCGCGACGACGAGCCCGGCGCCGCCCTGGGCGCGGCGCACGAAATACGCGATCTCACGATCGGACTCGACGCCGTTCTCGGCGTACTGCTTCGAGTGGGCGGTCTGCATGATGCGGTTGCGCACCGTGAGCCGGCCGATGCGCAACGGCGACGAGAGTGCGGGCGGGTCGGCCGGCAGCGGTGTGGTCATCGGCTAGCCGTCCCGCATCTCGACGAGGTTGAACGACTTCGAGGCGCCGCGCACCCGGGCCGTGATCACGACGGCGATGATGGTCACGATGTAGGGCAGCATGAGCATGAACTCGGTCGGCACGACACCGCGCCAGTTGAGCTGGGCCCAGATGCCGAAGTAGTTCACAGCGCCGAAGAACACGGCGGCGGCCACCGAGCCGAGCGGATGCGCCGCCCCGAGGATGACCGCGGCGAACGCGATCAGGCCACGGCCCGCCTCCATGCCCGGGCTGAACGACTGCAAGGTGCCGAGCGAGAGTTCCGCCCCCGAGAGGCCGCAGAGCACGCCGCCGAGCAGCAGGGCGTAGAGCCGCATGCGCGAGGTCGAGATGCCGGCGCTCCTCGCCGCGAACGGGAAGTCGCCGGTGGCCGTGATCTGCAGTCCGATGCGGGTGCGGCAGACGAACCACCACACGAGCACGGCCAGGAACGGCGTCGCCACGGCGATGAGCGACAGCTGCCCGACGGGGCCGGGAACGGCGTCGAAGACCCGCGGGATGCCGACATCCGACTTCACCGTTCCCTCGGCGCCGTAGATGGCGACGATGCCGAGGATGGTGCCGCCGAGCCCCAGGGCGTTCACGCCGATGCCGACGATGATGGGGTTGGCCGAGAGCTTGACGATCACGAACCACATCAGGGCCGACACGACGGTGGCGGCGAAGCACGCTCCGATCAGGGCGATCGGGATGTTGCCGGTCTCCTTCGCGAGCACGACCGACAGCATGGCGCCGATCGACATCAGCCCGCCGAGGCCGAGGTGCCAGATGCCGGCCCGTTGGGCGAGTGCTCCGGCGAGCGCGGCGAGCACCAGAGGGGTCGCGGACTGCCAGACCGCCGCGATGACGTCGATCATGAGAGCACCTTCGGTTCGAGCGGCACCTGTTCGACGGGGTCGGGCTCGGCGGCGCCCGGCGTGGGCCGTCGTCGTCGGGTGGCCCAGTGCGGCAGGCGCAACTGGGCCGTGACCAGCATCGCGATGAAGCCGTTCAGCACCACGATGGCGGATGCCGGCAGCTGGGCGGCCACGGGCAGGAAGAGGCTCGCTGCCGTGAGCGCCCCGAAGAACAGCGCGGCGGCCACCGAGCCGAACACGGCGAGGCCGGCCACGAGGGCCACGAGCATGGCGTTGTTGCCCACCTGCGGCGAGAGGCCGGTGACGAGTTTGCCGCTCGGGCCCATGATCTCCAGCGCGCCGGCGAGACCGGCGAGACCGCCGCTGAGACCGAACGCGACGAGGCCGATGCGGCCGACCTTAACCCCCTGCCAGCGCAGCATCACCCCGTTGCGGCCGGCGATGCCGGAGAGCACACCGAACGACGTGCGGGCCAGCAGCAGCCAGATGATGACGATCACGGCCACGGTGACGCCGAGGGTCACGGGCGACAGGCCGTTGCTCGTCGAGATGCGCAGGTCGTCGGCGATCGGCGCGCTGGCCGCGCCCTGGGCGGTGTCGGACGAGCGGTCCATCATCGGGCCGGCGAGCAGATAGAGCAGCAGGTACTGCGCCACGAAGTTGGCCATGATCGTGGTGATCACCTCGTCGGCGCCGAACACGATGCGCAGGATGCCGGGCACGATCGACCACACCGCGCCGAGCGCGATGCCGGCGAGAACGGCGAGCGTGACCACGACGGCGGGCGGGCCGTCGGGCATCGCCGTCGCCACGCTCGTGGCGCCGATGGCGCCGAGATAGAACTGGCCGAGTCCGCCCACGTTGAAGAAGCCGCTGCGGAAGCTGACCACCGCGCCGAGGCCGATGATGACGAGCGGGATGGTCCAGCGCAGGGTCTGCACGAGGGCGTTCGGCGTGCCGACCGAGCCCTTGAAGATGTCTTGCAGCACCTCGATGCCCTGGTAGCCGATGAGCTGCAGCAGCACGGCGAAGAGCACCAGGGCCAGCACGATCGGGGCGAGCCGGCGCAGCGCGACGGCGACATAGGGGTTCATGCGGAGACTCCCGTCATGGCGCTGCCGATCTCGGCGATGTGGAAGGGCCTGGCCGTGTCGAGCGCGATGCCGCCGGCATAGACCACGATGATGCGGTCGCAGATCTCCATCAGCTCGTCGAGGTCGCTCGAGATGAGCAGAACGGCCGCGCCCGAGTCACGCGCGCGGCGCAGTGCCCGCCAGACGAATTCCACGGCACCGAGGTCGAGCCCGCGGGTGGGCTGGGCGGCGATGATGACGCGGGCGTCGGCATCCAGCTCGCGGGCGAGGATGACCTTCTGGGCGTTGCCGCCCGAGAGCTCGGAGGCGTTCTGGTTCACCGACGTGAAGCGCACGTCCCATTCCTGGAACGCCGACTCGGCCTCTTTGCGCAGCACGCCGGTGCGCACGTAGCCCCGGCGGCGGCGGGCGCCCACCAGGAGAGGAATGGCCCAGTTCTGCCAGAGGGGGCTCGAACGGCTGAGCCCCTCGGTGTTGCGGTCGAACGGGATGATGCGAAGGCCGAGGCCGCGCCGCCGCAGCGGGTCGAGGCGCGTCGCCGACTCGCCGATCAGCTCGACCTGCCCGTCGCGCACCTCGGAGAGGCCGGCGATGGTCTCGGCGAGCGCGACCTGCCCGTTGCCCTCGACGCCGGCCACCCCGACGATCTGGCCGCCGAAGAGCTCGAGGTCGACGCCGTGTAGCCCGGGGCCGCCACTGCTGCTCGCGCTCGTCACGCCGACCAGGCGCACGAGGCTCTCGCCGGTGGCGGTGTCGACGAACTCCGTCGCGGCGTGGGTGCCGAGGTCGAGGCCGATGGCCGCGAGGTCGTCGGATGCCACGGGCGAGGTGCCCGGGGCGACGCCGGCGGCCGCGGCATCCGACCCGCCGATGATCGCCTCGGTGAAGTCGGCGACGCTGACGCCCGATGCCTCCACCGTCTCGAGGATGAGCTTGCCGCGCCTGAGCACGGTGACGGTCTCGGCGATCTCGAGCACTTCGCGCACCTTGTGCAGCACGATGATGACCGTGACGCCGGCGGCCTTGAGGCGGCGGATCTGTTCGAACAGGCGGCCGACGGATTCCGGCGGCAGCACCGCCGTGGGCTCGTCGAGGATGAGGATGCGCGCGTCGCCGGCGAGCGCCCGGGCGATCTCGATCGACTGCATGGTCTCGACCGGCAGGTTGCGGAGCTTCTCGCCCGCCCTGACGCTGACGCGGGAGGCGTCGAGGTACTTCTGCCACCGCGCGTTGAGGCCGCGGCGGGTGAACGAGCGCCCGCCCTTGACGGTCGAGCCGTATTCGAGGGCTTCGGCGACGGTCATCGACGGCGGCAGGGCGAAGCTCTGATGCACCATCTCGATGCCGCGTTCGCGCGACGCGATCACGTCGCCGTTGGGGATGATCTCGCCGTTCGACGAGATCGACCCCTCGCTGACGGCCTCGAGACCGGCGATCGCGCGGGCGAGGGTGGTCTTGCCGGCGCCGTTCTGGCCCACGAGGGCGTGGATGCGGCCGCGCTCGAAGGCGACCGAGACGTCGTCGAGGGCGACGAAGTCGCCGAAGCGCACGGTGACACCCGTGCAGGTGATCGCGTTGTCGGCCATCGTGGTCCTTCTTCGGTGACGGGGCGGGAACCCGGTGGAGCGGGTGGAGCGGGTGGAGCGGGTGGTGCCAGTGGTGCCGGGCGTCTGCGCCGCCGATCGGTTCTGGACGGCGCAGACGCCCCAGGGTGTTCCGGGTGTTCGGGTGCTCGGCTACGGCATCTCGGTGACGAAGGGAACCTCGGTGGTTCCGTCGATCACTCCGGCACTGGCCGCGTCGACCGCGTCGACGGCCGCCTGGAACCGGGTCGCGTCGGCGCCGCCGGGCGCCGGGTCGGCGACGGTGAGCTTGAGCGCCTCACCGATGCCGGTCGCGTTGTGGCCGCCTTCGAAGTCGGGTTCGAGCACGGCCATGATCGACTCGACGGCCGAGGGGCCGAACTCGAGGCCGCCGACGGCGAGCGTCTGGTCGGGCGCCGTGTCGAACACCGAGAGGGTGCTCGCGATGAGGAAGCGTCCCGGCTCCTGCATCGCGGCGGCGACCGTTCCGCTGTCCGCTCCGCCGGCATCCGTCTGGATGACGTCGACACCGCTCGCGTAGAGCTGGTTGGCCACCTCCTGGGCCTTCGCCGCGTCGTCGTAGTTGCCGACGACACCGGGGATCACCTCGATGCTCGGGTCGACGCTCGCGGCGCCGGCGGCATAGGCGTTGAAGTCGGCCGCGATCATGGGCTGCGTGTCGCCCATCACCATGCCGATCTTGCCGGTGTCGCTGTAGGTCGCCGCCATCACGCCCGAGAGGAAGAGCACCTGGTAGCTGTCGTACGACACCGTGAGCAGGTTCGAGATCGCCGGTTCTTCGGGGTCGGCGTAGAGGTGCACGAACTTAATGTCGGGGTAGTCGGCCGCGACGAGGTTGGTGGCGTCGGTGATGCGGAAGAACTCGGTCACGATCACGGTCGCACCGCTGTCGGCGGCGTTGCGCAGCGTCGACTCGTAGTTCGCCGGGTCGGCGACGTAGACGGCCTGCGAGGTGTAACCGAGCTGGTCGGCCGCGTCTTCCACGCCCGCGATGGTGCTGTCGGTGACCGAACCGTCACCGGCCGCCTGGTCGTGGATGAAGATGATCGAGCCGTCTTCGGCGGCGGCCGACCCGGTGGAGCTCGTGTCGCCGCTCGACGACGACGAGCAGGCGGCGGTGCCGGCGAGGATGCCGATCGCCGCGAGGGCGATGAGCGGCCTGGTCAGCCGCTTCAGGGGTGTGCGCATGAACGTGTCTCCGGTGGGTGTGAGGATGAATGTGGTGCGGACACTTCCCGAAGCTAAGGGGCGGATGTTTCGGTCGATTCGTCGCGCACGTTACGTCTTGGTTTCTGAACAAACGGTGAACTCTGTACCAGATCGCTCGCGCGGTATTTCGCAAAGTGGTTTTGATCAGGCGATTCGCGGCGACGCGGTTCGAAGTGTTTTGATACAGCCGCGTAAACTTCTGTACCGGAACAATCAGAGCGCGGCGCGTGCGTGACACAGTTCCAGAGAAATGAAAACCGCCGCAGAGCACATCCTCAGCCGCGTGCCGCTCCCCACCGCGGCCGGCGTGGCGGATGCGCTGCGGGCGCTGATCGACGACGGAACCCTGCTGCCCGGCGACATCCTGCCGACGGTGCGGGAGCTGGCATCCGAGCTCTCGATGAGTCCCACCACGGTGCACGAAGCCTGGAAAGACCTGCGCACGGGCGGCTACATCACCACCGACGGCCGTCGCGGCACCTACGTGCTCAGCGCCAACGGCATCATCTCGCCTCGCTCCTATCGCACCTTCAACACCTGGCGCCAGAAGGGCACCGAGCCGATGCGGCTCGACCTCTCGACCGGTGCGCCCGACACGGCCCTGCTCCCGTCGTTCGACCTGGTGCGCGATCTCTCGTCGGTTCTCGTGCAGTCGAACTACCACGAATACCTCGTGGCGCCCGAGCTCGAGAGCGCCCTCCGTGACACCTGGGGCACCGCCTACGTGCCGCCCGCGCTCACGGTCGTCGACGGCTCGCTCGATGCCCTCGACCGCATCCTCACGGCGATCGTGAACCCCGGCGACTTCGTGCTGATCGACGACCCGACCTTCCCGCCCATCCGGCACATCCTCGACTTCCTCGGCGCGCGGGTCGTGCCCATCCCCCTGGATGCCTCGGGCCCGCGCCCCGCCGAGGTGCGCGTCGCGCTCGAGCGCCGCCCGACGGCCTTCGTCTTCCAGCCCCGCGCCCAGAACCCCACCGGTGTCGCCATCACCGCCGAGCGCCGCGACGTGCTGGCCGGCATCATCACCGGCAGCGACATGGTGGTGGTCGAAGAGGACAGCGCCGGGGATGTCTCCGACGCTCCGCTCGTGACGCTCGCCGGTCATCTGCCCGAGCAAGTCGTGCGCATCCACGGTTTCTC
This sequence comes from Herbiconiux daphne, assembly GCF_024979295.1. Classification (GTDB taxonomy): domain Bacteria; phylum Actinomycetota; class Actinomycetes; order Actinomycetales; family Microbacteriaceae; genus Herbiconiux; species Herbiconiux daphnes. Next base: position 55,110 of record NZ_JANLCJ010000004.1, read on the forward strand.
GAAGTCGCACGGGCCCGACCTCCGCCTCGCCGCGGTGGGCGGCTCGGCCGAGCTCATCCAGCACCTCGTCACCCGGCGTTACATGGGGTCGGCCTGGAGCAGCCGCATCCTGCAGGTGATGCTGGCGCGCCTGCTCACGAACCCCGAGGCCTCCGAGACCCTCCGCCGAGCGCGGCAGATCTACCGCGACCGCCGGGTCGCCTTCGTCGACGCGCTGGCCGCCCACGGCATCCGCACCATCGGCGACGACGGCTTCAACGTCTGGGTGCCGGTGGTCGACGAGCAGCTCACGGCGGTGTCGCTGGCCATGGACGGCATCGGTGTCGCGACGGGCTCCGCCTTCCAGGTCTCGGGGAGTTCTTCGGCCTTCTGCCGGGTCACCACCTCGGCTCTGCCGGTCGAGCAGGCGCACCACATCGCGGGGCTCATCGCCCACACCGCCCAGCCGCTGCAGTCGTCGCGGCTCACCAACTGAAGGAGCCCCGTGCCCCCGGCAACGCAGCGATTCCCCATCGGCTACCACCTCAACAGCTGGGATCTCACGGGCCAGTCGAACCCCGACGCCATCGCCTTCCTGGCCGGCCTCGGCTTTCCGTTGTTCGAGGTGCTGGCCTCGACGAGCCTCGACGATCAGTACACCCGGCAGTACATGGGGCTCGGGCAGCGGCCCCCGGTGAACGTGCTGACCGACACGCGTTTTCTGCACCGGCTGGCCGAGTTCTCGCGGGGGCAGCGGGAGCACGGCATCCAGCTGTCGTCGTTGTACGTCAATGCCGAGTACACCAACCAGGCGAGCTGGGAGCTCGAGCTCGCGAACTTCGAGTCGATCCTGCGCATCCTGGTGGGCTTCGGATCGCACCATCTCGTCGTGGGCGGTGGCGTGCCTGCGGTCGCCGGGCATCCGCACACCGACGACGACTACGTCGCCTTCGGGCGCTCGTTCAACGAGCTGTGCGCCCTGAGCGCCGAGTTCGGCATCCAGAGCGTCTACCACCCCCACCTCGACACGTTCGTCGAGACGAGGGAGCAGCTCGACCGGCTCGTGGAGCGCCTCGACCTCTCCGTGGCCGCGCTCTGCATCGACTCCGCGCACCTGCAGCAGACGCACTCCGACCCGGTCGCGATCATCCGCGACTACTACGACATGGTGAAGTACATCCATCTGAAAGACACGTTCGTCGACGACTCGCTCGTCGGCGACGCGCGCTACAAGGCGTTCTGCGAGCTCGGCGCGGGCGCGGTCGACATCGCGGGCATCACCGCGTTGCTGGTCGAGAAGGGCTATGCCGGGCCGGCGATCGTCGAGCTGGATGCCTCGCACAAGACCGCGGAGCAGTCGACGCTCGAGAGCATCGCCTACCTCGAATCGCTCGGGCTCGTGCTCGATCCGGCGGCCGCCCGGTGAGCGGCACCGGCGCGCCGCCGCCCGCGACACCGCTCGACCACCCCATCCGGGTCGGGGTGATCGGGTGCGGCGAGATCGCGCAGGTGATGCATCTGCCGAACCTGCGGGCGATGCCCGAGTTCGCGATCGCCGCCGTGTGCGACCTGTCGGCGGTGAACGCCGGCCACGTGGCCGAGACCTACGGCGTGGCATCCGTCTACCGCGACCATCGCGAGCTGCTCGCCGACCCCGAAGTCGACGCGGTGATCGTCGCGACCTACGAGCACGGCGAGGTGGCGCGCGACGCGATCGCGGCGGGCAAGCACGTGCTGATCGAGAAGCCGGTGGCGTTCACGCCCGACGAGGCCCGGGAGCTCGTCGAGCTCGCCGAGCGGCACGACGTGGTGGCCCTGGTCGGCTACATGAAGGTCTACGACGAGGCGTTCGAGAGCTTCGCGTCGCAGCTCGCCGGCATCGGCCGCGTCCGGTCGGCGACAGTGCACGATCTCGCCGGCCGGTTCGACCGGCACCACGGCGTGTTCGACGTGAGCCGCGCGACCGATCTCGACCCGGCCCTGATGGAGCAGACCCGGCAGAGGGTCGAGGCGCAATTGCGCGCCGCTCTCGGGCCCGATCACGAGGAGCGGCACGGGCTGCTGCACAATCTGCTCATGCTGGGCAGCCACGACCTCGCGGTGCTGCGCACGGCGTTCGGCGCCGTCGACCGGGTGGAGTTCGCGTCGGCGCAGGGCGACGACACGGTGTTCGCGGTGCTGCACACGGAACGCGGCATCCTCTGCACGCTCACGGTCGGCATCTTCACGAACTACGGCTGGTGGGACGAGTGGGCGCAGGTGAACGGCGACGACGTCGACCTGCGCGTCGACTTCCCCTACCCCTACCTGCCCAACGAGCGCGGGGTCGTCACCCGGCGCTCGACGACCGACCTCGGCCCCGCCACCACGGTGGCGCCCGGCGGTTTCGGGTCGGCGTTCCGGCACGAGCTCGAGCACTTCGCCGACTGCATCCTCACCGGCGCGGCGCCCCGCACCTCGCTCGCCGGCGGGCTCGCCGACACCGAGACCGCCGTCGCCATCATCAAGGCGCTCCCGCCGGGCGCGCCCGCCTCTACTCCTCCGACCGAGAAATGAGTTCTCATGCCCGTCGCCCGATCGCACCTCGGCTCCACCGCTCCCATCAGTGACGTCTGCCTCGTGCCCGAAGACCTGGAGCGGTCGCTCGACTTCTACCAGAACACGCTCGGCTTCGTGCTGCAGCACCGCATGCCGGGTTTCGCCGACTTCGAAGCGCCGGGCGCCGTGCCCGGCGTGCGGCTCGCGCTCTGGGAACGCGAGCACCTCGCCGCAACGACCGGCGCCTCGCCCGCCCCGCGCGGGGCCGGGCACGCCGTGATCGTGGCGGTCAACCTCGAGCGGCCCGAACAGATCGACGAGCTGCACGCCGATCTCGTGGCCGCGGGCGTCGAGTTCATCAAGCCGCCGGCCGACTACCCGTGGAACGCACGGTGCGTCTACTTCACCGGGCCCGACAACGAGCTCTGGGAGCTCTACGCCTGGCTCGACGGCATCGAACCCGGCAAGGTCTGAGGCCTGAGGATGCCGCCCGAGAAGGTCGTGATCGACACCGACATCGGCTACCTCAACGACGACAGCATCGCGCTCGGCGTCGCGCTCGGCAGCCCGGAGCTCGAGGTGCTGGCGGTCACCGTGGTGGCCGGCAACTTCAGCGTGCAGCAGGGGGTGACCGACGGCCTCGCGATGCTGGAGCGGTTCGGGCGCCTCGACATCCCGCTGCACGCGGGTGCCGCGCAACCGCTCGTGCACCGGCGGAGCGCCTACGCCGACGCCAGCTGGGGGCGATGGGGAACGGATGACGCGGCCCCACCGCCCCTCGGCCGACCGGCGCGCGCGACCTCATCGGCCCTCGGCGCCGCCGAGGCCGTCGTCGCCCTGGCGCGGCAGTTCCCCGGCGAGCTGTCGATCATCGCCCTCGGGCCGCTCACCACCGTGGCCGAGGCACTCGCGCTCGAGCCGCGACTCGCCTCGCTGCTCAAGCGGATCGTGATCATGGGCGGGTCGGTCGCCGCGTTCCCGCACGGCGCGGGCAACATCACGCCCACTGCCGAGTTCAACGTCTGGGTCGATCCGGAGGCGGCGGGCCGGGTGCTCTCGTCGGGCGCGGCGATGGAGCTGGTGCCACTCAACGCGACCCGTCTGGTGGCCTATACCGCGGGGTTCCACGCGGACCTACAGGCGACCGGGGGTCTCGGCGCCGAGATCCTGGCCGAGCGGATGGGCGACTTCTTCACCGAGGCGAGTGGCGACCTGCAGACGGCGAACTTCTCGAACTACGGCCTCTGCGACTCCACGGCCGTGATCGCGGCGGTTCGGCCGGCGGCCCTGGACTGGCGCGTGCTGCAGGTGCAGGTCGACCTCTCGGCGGGCCCGGCCTATGGCACGTCGTACTGCTACCTGCTGAGCGACCCCGCGCTGGCCAAGGTGCAGAACGCCGAGGGCGTGTGGGACGGCCTGCACCAGCCGCTGCCTCTCACCGGCGCCGTCTCGCCACCCGCCACCGTGCGGGTCGCAATCGCCGCCGACGGCGCCGCTGTGCGCGCCGAGTGCCTCACCCGCCTCGCCGCCCTGCGCGCCTGACGCTCCCGCGCCGCCCGGCGCGCCCATCCTGGTCGCGCGCGCCCGTTATGAACGGCGCGCTCGACCCAGAGGGGCGCGCTCGATGGGGGATGCCTCGCGCGCCTCCGGCGAGAGCTCTTCGTGGGGCGCCTGCTCGCGGAGGCGCCGCCACCGCCCGGCCCGCCGCACCACCGTCACGGCGAGGGCCGCGACCGCCAGCACCGCCGGCACCAACAGGTTCGGCCCCGCGAGCACGAGCAGCCCGGCCACGAGCACCACCGACACCGCCGCGAACCACCAGCCCACGCCGAACCGCGGCAGCAGCCGCAGCGCCGCGGCCACGCCGACCGCATACACCGCCACCATGCTGCTCGTGTGAATGAGGATGAACGGCGTGAGATCGCCGTCGGTGAGCGTGAACGCCGCGAAGTAGGCCGCGACCAGCAGCGCCACCAGCCCGAGAGCGCGCCGGGGCACCCCGCCCGGCTCGGCGCCCTTGCCGAACCAGTGCGGAAGGTCGCGGTCGCGCCCGAGCGACGCGCCGAGCTTCGCGAACGCCGCGACATACGTGTTGAGCACCCCGAGCGCCACGATGCCCGCGATCGAGGCCACCGCCCAGCGGCTCCAGGCGGGTGCGGTCGCGGTCACGAGGTCGAGCAGCGGCACGGCGCTCTCGCCCGCGCGATCGCCCAGCACGCCCACGGTCACGATCTGCAGTCCGAGATAGCACGCCCCCACCACCACGATCGCGATGCCCGTCGCCAGCGGAATGGTGCGACTCGGCCGCCGGAACTCCCCCGCGATGTGCGTCACCGCCTCCCAGCCCGCGAAGGCCCAGACGAACAGGCTGATGGCGAGGCCGACCCCCACCCACCCGTGGGGCAGCACGGGCATGAAGTTCGCGGCATCCGTCGCCGGCGCAGCCGCCGCCACGACCCCCACGACGATCACCACGAGCAGCCCCGACAGCACCAGTTGCGCCCGCCCCGAGAACCGCAGCCCGAACAGGTTGAGCACGAACGGCGGCACGAGCAGCACCGGCCCGACCACCATCACGAGCCCCGGGTCGACCCCCAGCACGGCCACCACGTAGGAACCGCCGAGCACCGCCACCACCGGCGCCCCCACGCACACCCCGAACAAGAACCAGTACCCGGCCATTCGAGCCGCCGTGGGCCCGAGGGCCAGTCGCACGAACGTCGCCACCCCGCCGGCATCCGGATGCCGCGACGCGAGTGCCGCGAACGTGCCGGCCAGGGGCACCGACAGCACGATGAGCGCGACCACCGCGATGATCGAGCCCGGCCCCGCGACCTCGGCGGCGAGCGCCGGAAGCACCAGGATGCCGGTGCCGAGCACCGCGGCGACATAGAGCGCCGACCCCTGGGCGAGTCCGACGGAGGGCGCGCGCGCGCCTGGCGCTGAAGTCGTCATGACTCCATGCTCGCGCGATGCCGACCCGGTCGTAATGGCACTCATGCCATAGTTCATCGATATCCGGCCACCGCGTAGTGCGGCCCGGAGCGAGTGTCAAAACCCCGCCGCCGTGACAGGCTCAATGCGTGACCGACGAACCGAAGTGGTGGACGAACGCCGTCGTCTACCAGATCTACCCCCGCAGTTTCGCCGACTCGAACGGCGACGGCATCGGCGACCTCGGCGGCATCCGGGCCCACCTCGACCACCTCGAGCGGCTCGGTGTCGACGTGGTCTGGCTCTCGCCGATCTACCGCTCGCCCCAGGCCGACAACGGCTACGACATCAGCGACTACCGCGACATCGATCCGCTCTTCGGCACGCTCGACGAGTTCGACGCGCTGCTCGGCGACCTGCACGATCGCGGCATCAAGCTCGTGATGGATCTGGTTGTGAACCACACCAGCGACCGGCATCCGTGGTTCGAGGCATCCCGATCCTCGCTCGACGACCCGAAGCGCGACTGGTACATCTGGCGCGACCCGCACGAGGGCCGGGAGCCGAACCTCTGGCGCAGCGCGTTCAGCGGCTCGGCCTGGACTCTCGACGAGGCGACGGGCCAGTACTACCTGCACCTGTTCGCCGCCCAGCAACCCGATCTCAACTGGGCGAACCCCGAGGTGCGCGACGCGGTCTTCGCGATGATGAACTGGTGGCTCGACCGTGGGGTCGACGGCTTCCGCATGGACGTCATCAACTTCATCGCCAAGGTCGACGCCGATCTCACCGGCGACAGCACCGAGGCGGTGATGGGGCCGCAGATCCACGACTACCTGCAGCAGATGAACCGCGAGGTGTTCGCTGGCCGCGACGCCGATCTCATCACCGTGGGCGAGATGCCCGGGGTCACGGTCGACGAGGCGGCGCTGTTCACCGGCGCCGACCGGCTCGAGCTCGACATGGTGTTCCAGTTCGAGCACGTCGGCCTCGACCACGAGGCGCGCTCGAAGTTCCTGCGACGCGAGATGTCACTGCCCGAGCTCAAGCGATCGCTCGACCATTGGCAGACCGGCCTCGCCTCGGCCGGCTGGAACAGCCTCTACCTCGGCAACCACGACCAGCCGCGATCGGTGTCGCGCTTCGGCGACGACGGGCGATTCCGGATCGAATCGGCGACGCTGCTGGCCACCGTGCTGCACCTGCATCGCGGCACGCCCTACATCTATCAGGGTGACGAGATCGGCATGACCAACGCCGCCTTCACCTCGATCGACCAATACGACGACATCGAGTCGGTGAACTACTACGCCGAAGCCGTCGCGGCCGGCGAGTCGCCCGACGAAGTGCTCGAACAGCTGCGCTTCCGCAGCCGCGACAACGCCCGCACGCCCGTGCACTGGGATGCCGGCGCGCAGGCCGGTTTCACCACCGGCACGCCCTGGCTGGCCGTCAATCCGAACTACACGACCGTCAACGCCGCCGCCGACTGGGCCGCGGGCGACCGGTCGATCGCCGGGTACTACCGTCGGCTCATCGAGCTGCGCCACTCGTCGGCGCTCGTGGCGCTCGGCGACTTCATCCTGCTCGAGCCGGAGCATCCCACCCTCTACGCCTTCACCCGCGCCCTCGGCGACGAAAGGGCACTCGTGCTCGGCAACGTCTCGGGCGACGAGCTCGCGCTGCCGCCCGCGGTGGCCGCGCTGATCGGGAGCGGGGCCAGGCGGGGTCGATGGCGATGGCAGCGTCGGCGACGGCAGCGGTGCCCGCCTGCTGATCGGCAACTACCCCCCGCCGCCCGCCGCGGCATCCGGTGGCCTGGTCGACCTCACGAGCGCCCTGCGGCCGTGGGAAGCGCGGGTTCTGCTGCTCTGACCCCGGATGCCGCCACGAACTAGACCCTGTGTCCCGTCTTCGGGTAGGCTCGCCGCACATTCAGCGAATCGGGGGACCCGTGCAACACTGCGTGCTAGCTGCAACCGGTTTCGACTACTGGCCCCTCCTGCTCGCCGGAGCGCTGGTCGCCATCGGCGCCGGGGTCGCATGGCTGCTTCTGCGCCGCGGCCGTCGGCGCACCGCGGTGTTCGCCGCCATCCCCCTGCTCGTGCTGGCGCTCGTGGCCTCGGGCGGGGTGTCGCCCTCGGCGAGCTACGCCAACGCGGCCGACTGCCCCACCGGCACCACGGCCGCCCCGACTCTTCCGCCGACCACGCCGCCGACCACCCCGCCCGTCGACTTCGAGGCGGGCGCCGCCGGCATCGGCGACCCCTACTTCCCGCTCGACGGCAACGGCGGCTACGACGTGCAGCACTACGCGCTCGATCTGGCCTACGACCCCGAGACCGGGGTGCTCTCGGGCACCACCACCATCACGGCCGTCGCCACGCAGAACCTCTCGGCCTTCAATCTCGACTTCGACACGCGGGCGGTCGACGGCACCGACGCCATCGCGATCGGCGGCATCACGGTCGACGGCACCGCCGCCGACTGGAGTCTCGCCACCACCCAGATCAGCGCGGTCACCGCCCAGCCGCAGGTGGAGGGCAGCACCGACCCCGACGCGACGCCGCCTCGCACCGAGCTCACCGTCATCCCGACCGCCGGCATCCTCAGCGGCTCCACCATCACCACGGCCGTGACCTACGAGGGTGTGCCGGTCACCATCGACGACGCCTTCGGCCTCGCCGGCGTCATCCGCACCACCGACGGCGCCGTGATCGTGGGCCAGCCGCGCGTGGCCGCGACCTGGTTCCCGTCGAACGACCACCCCGCCGACAAGGCCACCTTCAGCACCCGCATGACGGTTCCGGCCGGCCTGCAGGTGGTGGGCAACGGCAGCCTCGCCTCGCAGACCACCGAGGGCGCCACGACGACCTGGGACTGGGAGATGGATGAGCCGATGGCCACCTATCTCGCCACCGCGACCGTCGGCGACTACGAGATCACCGAGAACGACGAGGGCGGCATCTCCTACTACAACGCCATCGCCCCCGGCCTCTACGACCTCGAGACCGAGACGCCCGGGCTCTCGGTGGGCGATGTCGCGACCTCGATCTTCAACGACGAGCCCGAGGTCATCTCGTTCCTCTCCACGGCCTTCGGGCCCTACCCGTTCGGTGAGGCCGGCGGCATCGCCATCGACAACTTCAGCGCCGACCCCGACGACTACCTCGGCTACGCGCTCGAGAACCAGACGCGCCCGATCTACCCGAGCTGGGCCTTCCCGGCCGACGCCGACGCGTCGACCGTCGTGCACGAGCTGGCCCACCAGTGGTACGGCGACAGCGTGTCGATGGAACGCTGGTCGGACATCTGGCTCAACGAGGGCTTCGCCACCTACGCCGAGTGGTTGTGGGCCGAGGCCCAGGGCGGTCCCACGACGCAGCAGACCTTCGACGCCGTCTACGCCGACCCGAGTTCCTACGGTGACCCAGCGACCTTCTGGAGCGTCGTGATCGGCGACCCCGGCCCGGCCGGCATCTTCGACGGCGCGATCTACGGTCGCGGTGCGCTCACGCTGCAGGCCCTGCGGGTGCAGGTCGGCGACCCGGTGTTCTTCGCCATCCTGCAGGGTTGGGCCAGCGAGAACGCGGGCGGCTCGGTGTCGACCGCTCAGTTCATCGACTACGCCGAGCAGATGTCGGGTCAGGAGCTCGCCGGCTTCTTCGACAACTGGCTGTTCTCGCCCACCCAGCCCGCGTTGTAGAACAGGACCCGTGCACCCTCGGCGGAGAACCTGATGGAAGGCCTCGAGCTCGTCGTCATCATCGGGCTGACGATCATGGTGGGCGGCGTGATCGCGCGCCTGCTCCACATCGCCCCTCCGCTCGTGCTGCTCGCCCTCGGCGCGGCGGTGGGCTTCATCCCCGCGCTCGAGAACGTCGCCCTGCCGCCGGATGTCGTGCTGCTGCTGTTCCTCCCCGCCCTGCTCTACTGGGAGTCGATCAACACCTCGCTCCGCGAGATCCGCAACAACATCCGGGTGATCTCGCTCGCCGCCATCGGCCTCGTGCTCGTGACGGCGCTCGTGGTGGGGGTGGTGGCGGCGGCGTTCGGGCTGCCCTGGCCGATCGCCCTGGCGCTCGGAGCCATCCTGGCGCCCACGGATGCCACGGCCATCTCGTCGGTGGCCGGTGGCCTGCCGAGGCGCTCGCTCACCACGCTCCGTGCCGAGAGTCTCATCAACGACGGCACCGCGCTGGTGCTCTACGGCGTGGCCGTGACGGCCGCCGTGGCCGGCAGCGGCATCTCGCTCGGCTCGCTCACCCTCGAGTTCGTGCTCAGCTACGCGGTCGCCATCGCGGTGGGTCTCGCCGTGGGGTTCATCGTGGTGTGGGTGCGGCGGTTCCTGCACGAGTCCCCGCTCGAGAACACCCTGAGCGTGCTCACCCCGTTCCTCGCCTTCCTGCCGGCCGAGTTGCTGCACGTCTCGGGTGTGGTCGCGGTCGTGGTCTGCGGGCTGGTGGTCAGTCAGGGCGGGCCGCGCTGGATCTCGGCCCGCACCCGGGTGCAGGGTTTCGGGTTCTGGGAGGTCGCGACCTACATCCTCAACGGATCGCTCTTCGTGCTCATCGGGCTGCAGTTCCACCTCATCGTCACGGGCCTCGACGCCGATGCCTGGCAGTTGGTCGGCTGGCTGTCGGCGGCCGCGATCGTGCTCGTCATCGGCATCCGGATCGCCTGGTTCAACACCACGCCCTACATCATCCGGCTGCTCGACCGGCGGCCCACCCAGCGCGCGAGACGGGTGACGGCCCGGCGCCGCTTCCCCCTGGCCTGGGCGGGGTTCCGGGGTGCGGTCTCACTCGCGGCCGCGCTCGCCCTGCCGCTCGAGACGGCGGCCGGCGAGGCGCTGCCCGGGCGCGACGTGCTGATCGCCGTGACCTTCGCGGTCATCCTGTTCACGCTGCTCGTGCAAGGGCTCACCATGCCCGCCGTCGTGCGCTGGGCACGGCTGCCGCCCGACCCCACCGAGGCCTACGAGAACCTTCTGGCAGAGCGGGTGGGGCTCGAGGCCGTGGTCGAGGCCATCCCGCAGGCCGCGGTCGAGGTCGGCGCGCCCGACGAGGTGCGCGACGGCATGCTCACCGAATACCGGGAGCGCATCGACCGCGTGCGGCGCAGCATGGACGACGAGCACGAGACGATCGTCGAGAGCGAGGCCGAAGACGATTCGACCGACTACGCGAGCCGGTTGCGGCTGGCGGTGCTGCCGGCGAAGCGCGCGGCCATCATCCGGTTGCGCGACGACCGCCGCATCGACGACACGGTGCTGCGGCGCATCCAGGCGCGCGTCGACGCCGAAGAACTGCGGCTGACCGCGCGCTCCGACCAGGAAGAGGTCTGAGCGCGCGGTCGGGCCGGCTACCGGCGGGGCAGGGCCCGGTCGATGTCGGCGAGCAGGTCGTCGACCGACTCGATGCCGACCGACAGCCGGATGATGTTCTCAGGCACCTCGAGCGGCGTGCCCTTGACGCTGGCGTGGGTCATCTCCGACGGGTAGCCGATGAGCGACTCCACCCCGCCGAGCGACTCGGCGAGCTGGAACACCTTGGTCGATTCGGCGAACTTGCGTGCGGCCTTCGGGCCGCCCTTGAGGCCCACCGAGATCATGCCGCCGAACGACTTCATCTGACGTTTGGCAAGTTCATGACCGGGATGCGTCGGCAGACCGGGGTAGTAGACGGCGTCGAGCGCGGGGTGCCCCACGAGGTGCTCGGCGATGGTCTGGGCGTTCGAGGAGTGGCGGTCCATGCGCACCGCGAGGGTCTTGATTCCGCGCACGGTGAGCCAGGCGTCCATCGGGCCCGACACCCCGCCCGAGGCGAACTGCAGGAAGCGGATCTTCTCTTCGAGCGCGTCGTCGTTCAGCACGACGGCGCCGCCCAGCACGTCGGAGTGCCCGCCGAGGTACTTGGTGGTGGAGTGCACCACGAGGTCGGCGCCGAGGGCGAGCGGCTGCTGCAGGTAGGGCGAGGCGAACGTGTTGTCGACCACCACGAGTGCGCCGGCCGCGTGGCCGATCTCGGCGAGCTCGGCCACGTCGCTGATCTTCATCAGCGGGTTCGAGGGCGTCTCGAGCCACAAGAGCTTGGTCGTGCCGCCGGCGACCGCTTTGCTGACCGCGGCCAGGTCGCTCATCTCGACGACCACGTTCTCGACGCCCCATTTGCCGTGGATGCGGTCGATCAGGCGGTGGGTGCCGCCGTAGGCGTCGTTGCCGAGCACGATGCGATCGCCCGGCTCCAGCAGCGCCCTCAGCAGTGCGTCTTCGGCCGCGAGGCCCGACGCGAAGCTGAGACCGTGCTTGCCGCCCTCGAGCGACGCGAGCAGCGTCTCGAGCGAGGTGCGGGTGGGGTTGCCGCCGCGGGTGTATTCGTAGCCACCGCGGAAACCGCCGATGCCGTCCTGCACGAAGGTGCTCGTGAAGTAGACGGGCGGGATGATGGCGCCGGTGGTCGGGTCGAAGTCCTGACCGGCGTGGATGGCGCGGGTCTCGAACTGCTCGGTCTTCTTGGGGGGCATGTCGCTGTCTTTCGCGTCGGCGGGAGTCACGCTTCGCTCAGGAAGGTGAGGAGGTCTTGGCGGGTGATGACGGTGACGGGCTTGCCGTCGTCACTCACGAGCAGGGCGGGGGTGGAGGTGAGCGCCTGACGCGCGGCGGAGACCGACTCGTTGATGCCGATCAACGGAAGCGGGGTCGACACGAAGTCGCCGACCTTGTCGGTCATGGCGGCCGAACCGCCGAACACCTGGTCGAGCAGCGCCTGCTCGTCGAGCGAGCCGACCACTTCGCCCATCACGACGGGCGGCTCGGCCGAGAGCACCGGCAGCTGCGAGACGCCGTAGGTGGCCATGATGTCGATGGCGTCGTGCACCGTGTCGCTCGGATGCGCGTGCACGAGCGCCGGCAGACCGCCGTTCTTGCGGGCGAGCAGGTCGCGCACCGTCGACCCCTCGCTCTCGGGGGCGAAGCCGTAGGAGCGCATCCACTTCTCGTTGAAGATCTTGCCGAGGTAGCCGCGGCCGCCGTCGGGCAGCAGCACCACCACGACCGCGTCGGCCGGCAGGTCGCGCGCGGCCTTGAGGGCCACCGAGACGGCCAGGCCGCTCGAACCGCCGACGAGAAGGCCCTCTTCGCGGGCGAGCCGGCGGGTCATCTCGAACGACTCGGCGTCGGTCGACGCGATGATCTCGTCGACCACGCTGCCGTCGTAGGCCGACGGCCAGAAGTCCTCCCCCACACCCTCGACCAGGTAGGGCCGGCCGGTGCCGCCGGAGTAGACCGAGCCCTCGGGGTCGGCGCCGATGATCTGCACGCGGCCGTCGGAGACCTCTTTGAGGTACCTGCCGACACCGCTGATGGTGCCGCCCGTGCCGACTCCGGCCACGAAGTGCGTGACGAGCCCGTCGGTGTCGCGCCAGATCTCGGGGCCGGTGGTCTCGTAGTGGCTGAGCGGTCCGTTGGGGTTGGAGTACTGGTTCGGCTTGAACGCACCGGGGATCTCGCGCGCCAGCCGGTCGGAGACCGAGTAGTAGGAGTCGGGGTCTTCGGGCGCGACCGCGGTCGGGGTCACGACGATCTCGGCGCCGTAGGCGGTGAGCACGTTGCGCTTGTCTTCGCCCACCTTGTCGGGCAGCACGAACACGCAGCGGTAGCCCCGCTGCTGCGCCACGAGCGCCAGACCGATGCCGGTGTTGCCCGAGGTGGGCTCCACGATGGTGCCACCGGGCTTCAACAGCCCTTCGCGCTCGGCCGCGTCGATGATGTTGGTGGCGATGCGGTCTTTCGACGAGCCGCCTGGGTTGAGGTATTCGATCTTGGCGAGCACCGTGGCCTGGATGCCCTTCGTCACGCTGGTGAGCTTGACGAGCGGGGTGTTGCCGACGAGGTCGATGACGCTGTCTGCGTAGTGCATACGAGAGTGAGGCATGGGTGTCCTTGGCTGAGGGCCGCAGCGATCTCGTGCGGATGTCGCACGGCGCGCTGCGAGAGCGGCGGCTGGGGCGTGGCGAATCCGGTCTGTGAAGGGAGGTCGCTCAGCGACGACAACAGAGGAGATTCACGAACACCCCTCCACTCTAGCTCAACGTCGCGATCACGGCCTTCGTGGTTGCGACGGCCTCCCGGGCCTTCGATCGGCGCCGCTCGATGGTCTGGCTGATCTCCTTCGCGAGCGCCGGATGCTTCTGCACCAGCGAGTCGATCACCCCGGTGGGCACGCGCAGCACCGTCAGCGGCGACTCCGCCACGGCGCGGGTCAGCGTGCGCTCGCGGGTGAGCGCGGTCTGGCCCACGTACTCGCCGCCGTCGAGCGAGCCGAGAGCGACCGGCACGGGGCCGCCGACCACCACGAACAGGCCGATCGAGCCCTCGATCACCACCTGGATGCCGGACGGCACGAGCCCCTCCCGCTGCACGATCTCGCCGGCCGCGTAGCGCTCGATGCGGCACGATTCGATGAGCACCTCGACGCCGTCGACCGGGATGCGCAGCGTCGAGGCCACCCGCAGCAGCGCGGCCCGCACGGCCTCGGGCGTGTTCGCGGGGTCGGTCTTCGAGCCGTCGAGCGTGAGGCCGGCACGCCGGGTCGCATACCAGAGCCAACTGGTGAACACGGCGAGCGCATCGCCGGCGGCCGCCGGCCCGAGCACGGGGATCGCGACCGAGTACGAACCGTTACCGGAGAAGGTGACGACGGGTTTCACGGCCGGGTCGGTCATCGGCAGGTCGATCGCGAGCTGCCGCAGCAGCGCCATCACGTCGTGCGGGGCGTCATCCGGAGCGAACGCCAGCGTGGTGGTGGCGAAGTAGGCGCCCGGTGTGCGGGAGAGGTTGGTGAACGAGCTGTCGGCGAGCGAGGCGTTGGGCACGATCTGCACGCCCTCGTCGGTCTCGATGTGCACCGCCCGCCAGTTCACCTCGACGACCCGGCCGCGCACGCTGCCCGTGTCGAGCCAGTCGCCGAGACGGAACGGCTGCTCGAACAGCAGCAGCAGTCCCGACACCACCGAGCCGACGGCGCTCTGCAGCGCGAAGCCGATCACCACGGAAGTCACGCCGATGGCCGCGAAGAGGCCGCCGACATCCGCTCCCCACACCCACCAGAACAGCAGGGCGAGCCCCACCACGATCAGCAGCAGGCGAGCCAGGTCGATGAAGATCGACGGCAGCCGGTTGCGCCAGGTGCCGGGGGTGGCGTTGCCGAACAGCACGACGTTGAAGGCCGACAGGACGAGCAGGATGAGCAGGAAGCCGAACACCGTGGCGACTACCCGCACCCAGGTCAGCTCGACGGTGACCGAGCCGGCGAAGGCGAGGAGGGCGAGCAGCGCGCCGACCGGCAGCACGAGGTTGCGCAGCAGTCGCACGGGCTTGGCGGCGGGGCTCTGGCGCCGGGTGAGGGCTCCGAGCACCTCGGTGAGCACGATGAGCAGCACCGGCAGGCCGATCGCCACGCAGACCGCGCCGATGAACCAGGGTTCCTTCCAGAATTCGAGCATGTCGGCCGCCTAGTCCCGCACGAGTTCCCACACCGTCTCGGTGCCGGTTCTCGTCTCGATGGTGCCGTTCTCGGTGAAGGTCATCGCGTCGGCCATCGCCTCGCGCACCCGGTCGGTCACGAAGATGCCCGGCCGGTCGCCCACGTCTTGCACCCGCCCGGCGAGACTCACCGCCTCGCCCCACATGTCGTAGGCGATGTTGGCGCGGCCCACCAGACCGCTCGTCACCGCCCCCGCGTCGACCCCGGCCCGCAGGGTGAGCGCGGAGCCGTTCGCGGCGTTGAAGCGGTCGAGCACCCTCTGCATCTCGAGGGTGAACTCGAGCACGCGGCGCACGTTGTCGACGCGCGGCACCACCAGGCCGCAGCTGGCGAGGTAGCCCTCACGCAGGGTGCGCACCTTCTCGATGCCCGTGCGCTCGGCCGCGTCGTCGAAGCCGCGCAGCAGATTGTTGAGGTGCCGCAGTTCGTCGTCGGGGCTCAGGCCGGCGGCGAAGTCGTCGAACCCGACGATGTCGGCGAACACCACGGCGACGTCGTCGTGCATCTGCGCGATGGTCTCCTCGCCTCCGCGGTAGCGCACGGCGACGGCATCCGGCATCACCGTGCGCAGCAGCTTGTCGTTCTCGGCCCGCTGCTCGTCGAGCAGGTCCTGCTTGATCTGCAGGGTGCGGCTCATGTCGTTGAACGCCAGGGCGAGGTCGCCGAACTCGTCGCGCGACCGGCGCGGCACCTCGACCCCCAACTCACCGCCCGACACCCGGCGCACGGCGCCGACGAGCTCGCGCACCGGGCGGGCGAACACCTGCGCGAGCACGAGCGAGAGCAGTGACACGAGCACCAGGATGCCGGCGATGGTGAGCACCAGGTTGCGCGCGAACTCGGCGACCGGGGCGAACGCCTCGGAGGTGTCGATGCTCGAGATCACCACCCAGTTGATGCCGTCGACCGGCACCGGCGTGTAGGCCGTCAGCACCTCGTGACCGAGGTAGTTGGTCTCGATCACCGTGCCCGACTCGCCCTTCAGCGCCCAGTCGACCGACTCGGTGTTCACGGGCTGCAGCAGCACGGTGCCGCCGACCTCGACCACGCGTTCGGCGGTGTCGGGCGCCGTGCCGGCCGCGATCGCGTCTTTCGCGTAGTCCTCCGGATGCTGCAGGAGCTCGCGGGACACCGACCGCATGAGGTGATCGGGGCCCACCAGATAGCTCTCCCCCGTCTCACCGAGGCCCTCCGCCTCCCACTGACCGCCGCTCGTCATGGTCTCGTTGACCACGTCGAGCGGAAACTGCACGGCCAGCACGCCCACGATGGAGTCGCCGTCGCCGAGCGGCGACGCGCCCCACGCGGTCGGCATGTCGTACGACGGCTGGTAGCGCTCGAAGTCGGTCAGGCCCACGTAGTCGAGGGTGTTCGACTCGAGGGCGTCTTCGTAGGCGTGGGCGAGACTGCTGCCGGAGTAGGGACCGTCGAGCACGTTCGTGCCGAGGTCGACGCCCTTGTAGACGGAGTAGACCACGTTGCCCTTGGTGTCGAGGATGAGCACGTCTTCGTAGCCGAAGCGCTCCGCCGCGTCACGGAAGTAGGGGTTGTACTCGGCGTTCGCCGCGCTCCACGGGCTGCCGTCGCCCGCGTCGTCCTGGGCGGCGGCCGCGTCGAAGTCCGAGAACGGCGCCGTGTAGAGCGCCTGCAGCGCGATCTGGGCCGTGGTGCGTGGCGTGAAGAGCCCCGCGCTCGTCTCCTCGCCCGAGCGCGCCTCATAGGCGGGCACGAACACGTCGTCGTAGTAGGCGTTGACCGCGGCGCGCTGCTCGGGCGTCGACGAGGTGCCGCCCTCGAGGGCGTCGAACGCGCTCGTGAACGCCTCGGCCGCCTGCACGGCGGTCTGGCCCTTGCTCTCGAGCACGAGGGTGTTGTTGACGTTCTCGAACAGCGCGGCGGCAGCGAGCGACCGCGACTCGCGCACGTTGGTCAGCTCGTCGAAGGCGGCCTCGCGCAGGCTGTTGGTGCCCGAGAGGTAGCCCACGGCGCCCACCACCAGGGTGCTGCCGATGCTCACCGCCAGCAGCATGATGAGCAGTTTCGACTGGATGCTCAGTCCGCCCGCGGGGCGTCGCCGGCTGAAGCGAGGCGGTTTGACGGCCGGCGCGTGCTGAATCGTTGACGCAGACGTCACTGTGTGATCCCCCGATTCGGCGCCGACCCCCGGCGCCTAGGGCACAACTCTAGTGAACGAACCGACCCGAGTCAGCACCGGGTTCTAGGCAGTGGAGAGCTGCTGGGCGTAGAGGCCGGCATAGACCCCGTCGCGCTCGAGCAGCTCGAGGTGCGTGCCCTGTTCGAGGATGCGCCCGCCGTCGACCACGAAGATGACGTCGGCGTTCACGATGGTCGAGAGGCGGTGCGCGATGGCGATGGTGGTGCGGCCGTGCGACGCGGCGTCGAGGGCGTCTTGCACCACCCGCTCCGAGATCGAGTCGAGCGCGCTCGTCGCCTCGTCGAGAATGAGCACCGCCGGGTCTTTCAGCAGCACGCGCGCGATGGCGATGCGCTGCTTCTCGCCCCCGGAGAGCCGGTAGCCCCGCTCGCCGACCACGGTGTCGTAGCCCGCCGGAAAGCTCATGATGCGGTCGTGGATGTTTGCGCGACGGGCGGCGTCGGCCAGTTCTTCGATGGTGGCATCCGGTTTCGCGTAGCGCAGGTTCTCGGCGATCGTGGCGTGGAAGAGATAGGTCTCCTGGCTCACGATGCCGAGCCGGTCGATGAGCGACTCGTGCCGCAGGTCTCTCACGTCGTGCCCGTCGACGAGCACGGCACCGGATGTCGCCTCATAGAGTCGCGGCACCAGATAGCTGACCGTGGTCTTGCCAGCGCCCGACGGCCCCACGAAGGCGGCGAACTGACCGGGCTGCACGGTGAACGACACGTCGTCGAGCGTGGGATGCTCGGGCTCGCCGTCGGGGTAGACGAAGCTCACGTGGTCGAACTGCACCCGACCGGCGGCTTGCGACGCCGGCAGGTCGAGGGCGTCGGGCTTGTCGGCGATGGCGGGCTTCAGGTCGAGGTATTCGAAGATGCGGGCGAACAGGGCGCCGGAGGTCTGCAGGTCGAGGCCCACCCGCATGAGCCCGAGCAGCGGCCACATCAGCCGCGCCTGCACGGTGGTGAACGCCACGATCGTGCCGGCCGTGATGTCGACGCCGCCGTTGATGAGGTAGCCCGACACCAGGTAGACGATGGCGGGCACGATCGAGAGGAAGATCTGCACGATGGCGAAGAACCACTGCCCGCTCATCTGCTGGCGCACCTGAAGCGAGATCTGGTTGTCGTTCTCGTCGGAGTAGCGGGCGATCTCGGACTGCTGGCGATTGAAGCTCTTGGCGAGCAGGATGCCCGACACGCTCAGCGTCTCCTGCGTGATGGCGGTCATGTCGCTGAGCGACTCCTGCGTCTTCGACGCGATGCGCGCACGCACCTGGCCGACCCGGCGCTGCACGTAGACGAGCAGCGGCATCAGCACGATGGCCACGATGGTGAGCTGCCAGCTCAGCACGAGCATCGCGATGAGGGCGGCGATCACGGTGACGGTGTTGCCGAGCACGCTCGAGACCGTGTTGGTGAGCACGCTCGCCACGCCGCCCACATCGTTCTGCAGGCGCGACTGGATGATGCCCGTCTTGGTGCGGGTGAAGAAGGCCAGTTCCATGCGCTGGAGGTGGCTGAACAGCCGGATGCGCAGATCGCCCATCACGCGGTTGCCGACGCGGGCGGTGAGGTAGGTCTGCCAGACGCCGAGGGCGGCCGACACCACCCAGATCACGACCATCGCGCCGACCAGTTCGAGCAGCACCGGGATGTTCGGCCGGCCGCTCGAGGGAAAGAGCCCGAGGTCGAACGCCTGCTGGGTCAGAAGCGGCGGCAGCACCGTGAGACCGGCGGTGATGAGCACCAGGATGCCGGTGACGACGAGCGCGGAGCGGTAGGGCTGGAAGAGTTCGGAGATGCGGCGCAGGAGGTGCGGGATCTTCGGCGCCTCGGCGTTGGCCTCGCGCTGAGCGCGGGCTTCGCCGCTCGACACCCGGCCGCCACCGCCACCGCGGCCGCCACCACCGGCGCCTCCGGCAGCGGCGACCGCCGCCATCCGTCCGCTGCCTGTGCCACTCACAGCCTCACCCTACGCCCGGCCGCCGACGGCGATGCAGGGTATCTCCGACGGCGAAACCGGTCAGCCCCGGACGACCACCGCGAGCCCGTCGAGGATGGTCTGCCAGTTGGCCGAGGAGTGGGCTGCGGCGTCGGCGTCGGCGTTGTTGTCCTGCTCCACGCTCACCCGCGTGCCGCCCGTCTCGGGCTCGACGCGGTAGATGACCCTCTGGTAGTTCTCGGGCACATCCTCCTTGCCGCTCATGGGGCTGAAGAAGCTCGTCACCAGCAGTCGCGGCTCGTCGACGTCGAGCACGACGCCTTTGTCTTCATAGGGCTTGCCGTCCCATTCACCCGCGTAGGTGATGGGGCTGCCCTGCTGCCAGTCGGTGGTCACCGTGGTGCCGAAGAAGTACTGTTTCACCAGCGCCGGGTCGGTGAGCGCCTTCCACACCTGTTCGGGAGTCGCGTCGACCAGCACGCTCGCGCGGGCGACGGGGTCGTCGTGGTTCTCGGTCATGATTCATCCTCTCGACCCGACCATCCTCGCCCGCCGCCCGCGCGAATGCTTGAACGAACGCGTCAGCCCTTCGTCGAACCCGCCAGCAGGCCGCGCACGAAGAAGCGCTGCAGCGCGAAGAACACGATCAGCGGAATGATGATCGCGAGGAACGCGCCTGCCGTGAGCAGGTACCAGTCCTGACCCCGCGAGCCGGTGATCTCGGCCAGCAGTTTCGTGATCGGCGCCACGGAGCCGTCGGCGAAGATCAGCGCCACCAGCAGGTCGTTCCAGACCCAGAGGAACTGGAAGATCGCGAACGACGCCAGCGCCGGCATGGTGAGCGGCAGGATGATGCGGAAGAAGATCTGGCCGTGCCCGGCGCCGTCGACGCGTGCCGCCTCGATCACCTCACGGGGGATCTCGGAGACGAAGTTGTGCAGCAGGAAGATCGCCAGCGGCAGGGCGAAGATCGTGTGAGCGATCCACACCTGCGAGAACGTTCCGCCCGAGGGCACTCCCGAGAAGATCCAGTCGTCTCCGACGGCGACACCGCGCGAGAACAGGCTGAGCAGCGGCACCAGGGCCATCTGGATCGGCACGATCTGCAGCGCGAAGACGCCGATGAACAGCCAGTCCTTGCCCTTGAAGTCGATCCACGCGAAGGCGTAGGCGGCCAGGGCCGCGATCACCAGCGGAATCAGCGTCGCCGGGATGGTGATGGCGATCGAGTTGATGAACGACGACGCGATCGTGACCGACGAGTTCCCCGCCTGCAGCACCTCGGCGTAGTTGTCGAGGGTGAAGCCCCAGTTCGAGAAGATCGTCCACCAGCCGGTGGTCTGGATGTCGTTGCGCTCACGGAACGACGAGATGAACAGACCGAAGGTGGGAATCGTCCAGAGGATGGCGATGATGAGGGCGGCGATCGTCGCACCCCGGCTGGTGAGCCGGCGCTTGGTGCGCTTGGTGACGGTCTCGTCGCGCTCGATGGCCTTCTCGCCGCCGCGCAGCTGGCGGCGGGTCTCGGGATCGACCGGCAGGTCGATCGGCTGTACGGCGCTCATCGGATCTCCCTCTGCTTCTTGATCTGTCTGGCGTTGTAGATGACGATCGGCATCACCAGGATGAACAGGATGACGGCGAAGGCCGCCGACCGCCCGTATTCGAAGTTCTTGAACTGCGTGTACATCTCGTTCGCCAGAACGCTGGTGTCGTTCGCACCGGCGGTCATCGTGCGCACGATGTCGAACACCTTCAGCGACGCGATCGAGATCGTCGTCAGCACCACGATCAACGACGACCGGATGCCGGGCACCGTCACGTTGATGAACCGCTGCCAGGCGTTGGTGCCGTCGAGCTCCGCCGCCTCGAGCTGCTCGGTGGGCACACCCTTGATGGCCGCGGAGAGCACGACCATCGCGAACCCGGTCTGGATCCAGATGAGCACCACGATCAGGAAGAACGTGTTCCAGGGCGACTCCTGAAGCCATTGCACGGGCTGGCCGCCCAGCCACACGACCACCTGGTTGAGCAGGCCGATCTGGTTCTGGTCTTCGGGGCGGTAGGTGTAGACGAAGCGCCAGATGATCGAGGCGCCCACGAACGAGATCGCCATCGGCATGAACACGAGGATCTTGAAGAACTTCTCACCCCGGCTCTTGTCGATGAAGACCGCGTAGGCGAGACCGAAGATGGTCGATGCGATCGGCACCACGAGCACCCAGATGATGGTGTTCAAGATGACCCGCAGGTTCGCCGGGCTGGTCAGCACCCAGACGAAGTTGTCGAGCCCGACGAAGTTGCCGCGGCTGGAGAACAGCGAGTCGATCGCGGTCTTGATGGTGGGGTAGATGAGCCCGACGAGCAGCAGGATGATCGCCGGGGCGAGGAAACCGAACAGCTGGAACAGGTAACCCGCGCCCTGCTTCGACCGCCGGTCGAGCCAGAAGAACAGGAGCCCGAGGGCCGCGGCGATGAGGGCCGCCCACCACACCGAGCCGATGAGCACGAACGCGAGGAACGGCGCGATCACGCAGACGGCGAGGCGGATCAGCGTGTATTTACGGCCGCTGCGTGGGGCGATCTCGACGAAGAACAGGATCAGCGCGACGACGATGCCGAACGCGATGACGACGATGGGAATCTGGGCGAGAGCGGGCAACCCGCCGACCCAGGTCAGGAAATCCGACATGACAACCTTTCGAGTGCGACTTTGGACTCACAGAACGGCTCGACGCGTCGGCGTCGTGCTGACACCGTAGCACCGGGGTGCGCGGAGGCCGCCCGAATTTCTCCGGGCGGCCTCGTTGCATTCGTTCGTTCGTTCGATGCGTGCTGAATGACCTACTCGGTCGGCCAGCCGGCCTCGATGTTCGACAGCACCTCGTCTTGCGGCGTGCCGTCGATCCAGTCGACCATGCCCTTCCAGAAGGTTCCGGCGCCGACGGCACCGGGCATCAGGTCGGAGGCGTCGAACCGGAAGGTGGTGTCAGGGTCCTGCAGGATCTGGATGGCCTGCTGCAGGATCGGGCTCTGCGCGCTCTCCGGGTCGAGACCCTTGTTCGCGGAGATCACACCACCGAGGGCGACTCGGCTGTTCGCCCACTCGGGGCTCGAGAGGTACTCCTGCACCTTGACGGTGTCGGCGTCGTTCGAGAACGCTCCGACGATCTCGCCACCACCGGTGACGGCGGTCTCACCCTCGTTGACGGCCGGGGTCACGAAGGCCCAGATGTCGGCGTCGGGGCCGACGGTCGCACCGGCGTCGGTGAGGAACCCGTCGAAGAACGAGGCCTGGTGGGTGAGTGCGCAGGTGCCGTCGGCCATGGCGTTCGCCACGTCGCCGAAGGCGGTCGCGTTGATCGACTTCACGTCACCGAAACCGGCGTTGACGTAGCTCGGGTTGAGCAGGATGTCGCCGACCGAGGTGAAGGCGTCGGAGATGTCGGGGTCGGTGAACTTGACCTCGTTCTTGACCCACTGGTCGTAGACATCCGGGCCCGACTGACGGAGCACGAGGTCTTCGACCCAGTCGGTGCCGGGCCAGCCCGTGGCGTCGCCCGAGCCGAAGCCGGCGCACCAGGGGGCCTTGCCGAGAGTGGTCTGCATCGTCGCGGTGAGGTCGACCATGTCTTGGTAGGTCTTCGGAACCTCCCAGCCGTTGTCGGCGAACTGCTTGGGCGAGTACCACACGAAGCCCTTGACGCTGGCCATCAGGGGCGCGCCGTAGAAGGTGCCGTCGACGGTGCCGTAGGCCTTCCAGTCTTCGGACCAGTACTCGTCGGCGTTCTTCTCGACGCCTTCGGGGGCCTCCTGGATGAAGCCACGCGAGGCCAGGTCGGCGAGCAGACCGGGCTGCGGGAAGATCGCGAGGTCGGGCGGGTTGCCACCCTGAGCGCGGATGCCGATCTGCGACTCGAACTCCTTCGACGATTCGTACTGGATGTCGATGTTGTTCTCTTTCTCCCAGTCCGCCCAGGACTGTTCGAGCAGCTCGGCCTCGGTGTCGGCGATGGTGCCGTAGACGGTGACGACGCCGTCGGCCTCACCCGCGGAGTTTCCGTTGGCTCCTCCGCCGGCTCCGCCGGAACAACCGACGAGTGCGAGACCGAGGCCCGTCGCGATGGCGATGGGTGCTGTGACACGGCGGTGCAAGATAGCCCGCATTTCTCCTCCTCATTGAGTTTGTGACGCCCCCGAAGTGGTGCCGTCGGCAGGCGCTAGTAGGGAAACCTTTCCATATCTCCAGCCAAATCACAACCCGATCTGATCTCGATTCAAAACATAACGATTTGGTTGCAGAGAGCGCTCTCACTTGCGGTGACGAAAATCACTTTTCTCCGGCGGAGTTCCACACGGAGACCCCTCAGCGTCTATGATTCTGGAAGCGTTTGCAGACGAGGAGGTCGAACGTGTCGGGCATCGAAGATGTCGCCAGCCTTGCCGGCGTCTCCAAGGCGACGGTGTCGCGCGCCCTCAGCGGGCGCGGCTACGTCTCCGCCGAGACCCGGCTCCGCGTGTCGGAGGCCGCCGCCAGTCTGGGCTACGTGGTCTCGTCGAGTGCCTCGAGCCTCGTGACCGGCCGCACCAACAACGTCGGCGTGATCATCCCGGTGATCAACCAGTGGTTCTTCGGCAGCATCATCGAGGGCGTCGAGCGCGCGCTGCTCGAGCGCGGTTACGACCTCATGCTCTACAACCTGACCAAGTCGCACGAGGAGCGCACCCGGGTCTTCGAGTACTTCCTGGTGCGCAAGCGGGTCGACGCGGTCATCGCCGTCACGCTCGAGATCACCCCCGACGAGACGGCCACCCTGCTGGCTCTCGGCAAGCCGATCGCCGGCATCGGCGGGCCGCTCGAGGGCATCCCGACCTTCGGCATCGACGACGTGGCGGCCGCACGTCTCGCCACCGAGCACCTGCTGCTGCTCGGGCACCGCGACATCATGCACGTGGGCGGCGACATCGACGAGCAGATGGACTTCCACGTGCACTCGAAGCGGCTGATGGGCTACATGGACGCGCTGACGGCCGCGGGCATCCCCTACGACCACGACTCCTACGTGGCGGCCCGGTTCGACATCCCCGGCGGCTACCGGGTCGGCAAGCAGATCCTCGGCGACCCGCGACGGCGGCCCACCGCCATCTTCGCGGCCTCCGACGAGGTGGCGATGGGCGTGATCCTGGCCGCCCGGGAGCTCGGCATCTCGGTTCCCGACGACCTGTCGGTGATCGGCATCGACGACCATCCGCTGGCGGAGCTCTTCGGCCTGACGACCATCGAGCAGCGCCCCGACCTGCAGGGCGAGCAGGCGGTGGACTGGGTCATCGGGCAGCTCGACCAGCCCGGCTGGCGCCCGCCGGCCCAGCACACGGTGCTGCCGGCCCGACTCGTGATGCGGTCGTCGACCGCGCCGCCCCGGCCCCGGCTGCCCTGACGCGCTGCCCGGCGGCGCCGGCGGCTCAGGCACACCGGTTCCGCCCGCACGTTAAACGGCGGATGCCCCGAGCCAATGGCCCGGGGCATCCGTTGCGAAGTAGAGAAGACTACTTGAGGGTGACGGTGGCGCCAGCCTCTTCGAGCTGAGCCTTGGCCTTCTCGGCGGCTTCCTTGGTCGCGCCCTCGAGCACGGCCTTGGGGGCGCCGTCGACGAGTGCCTTCGCCTCACCGAGGCCGAGGCTGGTGAGTGCGCGCACCTCCTTGATGACCTGGATCTTCTTCTCGCCGGCAGCTTCGAGGATGACGTCGAAAGCGGTCTGCTCCTCGACCTCCTCGGCAGCGGCGGCCGGGCCGGCAACGCCGGCGACGGCGACGGGAGCAGCCGCGGTGACCTCGAAGGTCTCCTCGAATGCCTTGACGAACTCGCTCAGCTCGATGAGCGTGAGCTCCTTGAAAGCGTCAAGCAGTTCCTCGGTGGAAAGCTTTGCCATGATGTTCTCCTTGTGTTGGTAGTTAGATCAACCGCGTGCCCGAGCGAGAGCTCAGGACGCGGACTCCTGCTTCTCACGCAGCGCATCGACCGTGCGAACGGCCTTCGACAGCGGGGCGTTGAAGAGATATGCGGCACCGAACAGCGAAGCCTTGAAGGCACCGGCGAGCTTCGCCAGCAGCACTTCACGGGATTCGAGGTCGGCGAGCTTGGTGACCTCGGCGGCGGTCAGAGGGTTACCGTCGAAGTAACCGCCCTTCACGACCAGCAGAGGGTTTGCCTTGGCGAAGTCACGCAGCGACTTTGCGACGGCCACGGGGTCTCCGTGGACGAAAGCGATTGCAGACGGACCGGCGAGCTCGTCGTCGAACGACGAGATGCCGGCGTTGTTCGCCGCGATCTTGGTCAGCGTGTTCTTCACCACGGCGTATGACGCGTGCTCACGGATGGAACCGCGCAGCGACTTGAGCTGCGCAACCGAGAGACCGCGATACTCGGTCAGCAGAACGGCGGTCGAGCTCTGGAAAAGTTCCGTGAGCTCGGCAACCGAGGCTTCCTTGTTCGCCATGGCGCTCCTAATGATGATTGGTTTTCAGCCGGGGCGACCGTCGCGAGCACACATGAAAAAAGCTCCAGCGCAGGAGGCCGGAGCGAGAAGAAGCGGCAGAACCGCTTGAAACTTACTTCGTACACCTGCGCAGGTCTTCGCTCGTGCGAACCTTCGATCGTTGTGCAGCTTGCGCGCACACCGATGACCGGCGGTCTTTGGCTCCGATAAGAATAGGCGACTCGCGCATCCGGTGCAAATCGACCGTGATGCGCGAGCCGCCTGGGGTGTTCGAGGGTGCGGCCGCTCAGACCCTGCGGTTGCCCGTGATCGCGCGCACGATGAACACGATCACTGCGAAGACCAGCAGGATGAGGCCCACCCAGAGCAAGAAGTTGAGAGAGGAGACGAAGCCGCCTGTGAACAAGAGGATCACTGCAATGACGGCGATGACGATCAGCAGGATGTTCATGTGTGGTCCTTTACCTTTCGGGATGCGGCGTGACCGCGCGGCCGGACGGCCGTTTTTTCACCGTACCCCGATCGCGGCTCCGCGCACAGCAAAAGCTCAGGATGCTTCGGCGAGCGGAATGGCGACGGTGAACACCGTCGACCCCGGCCGGCTCTGCACACTCACCGATCCGCCGTGCGCGTCGACCACCGCCTTGACGATGGCGAGGCCGAGGCCCGTGCTGCCGGCGTGACGCGAGCGGGACGCGTCACCCCGCACGAAACGCTCGAACAGCGTCGACACGAGCTCCGGGTCGATGCCCGGCCCGTCGTCGGCGATCGTGACCACGGCCGCCGGGGCGCCCGCGGCATCCGTTCCCTCTCCCACCGACACCACCACGGTGGTTCCGGGCGGGGTGTGCACGCGGGCGTTCGCGAGCAGGTTCGCGAACACCTGGTGCAGGCGCTGCGGGTCGCCCGAGACGGTGACCGGCTCTTCGGGCAGGTCGAGATCCCACACGTGGTCGGGGCCGGCCACGTGGGCGTCGCTCACGGCGTCGACCAGCACGATCGAGAGGTCGACGGGGCTCGTGTCGAGCTCGGGCTTGGCGTCGAGCCGCGCGAGCAGCAGCAGGTCTTCGACGAGTGTGGTCATGCGGGTTGCTTCGGACTCGATGCGCCCGAGTGAGTGCGAGACGTCGGCGGGCAGCTCGGGGGCGGTGCGGCGGGTGAGCTCGGCGTAGCCGCGGATCGAGGCGAGCGGGGTGCGCAATTCGTGGCTGGCGTCGGCGACGAACTGCCGCACCTTGTTCTCGCTGCGCTGCCGTGAGGTGAGAGCGGATGCCACGTGCTCGAGCATGCGGTTGAACGCGAGCCCCACCCGCCCCACCTCGGATCGCGGATCGGTGTCGCTCGTCGGCACCCGCTCGGCGAGCGCCACGTCGCCGCGGTCGAGGGGCAGTTCGGCCACCCGGGTGGCGGTCGCCGTCACGCGGTCGAGCGGCCGCAGGGCCAGTCGGATGATGAGCAGGCCGGCTACCCCGGCGAGCGCCATGGCGAACGCGGTGACGATGACGATCACCACGATGAGCTGGCTGACCGTGCTGGTGACGCCGGCGAGCGGCAGGCCGGTGACGATCACGTCGCCCGCGGTCGTGACGGTCTTGGCCTCGACCCGGTAGGAGCCGAGATCGGCGATCGAGATCGTGGTGGGGTCGGGCGAGTCGGGAACGCCGTCGAGGGCGGCCAGTTCGGCGGTGCTGAGCTGTTGCGTCTGGCCGTCGTCGGTCAGCACGAAGCCCACGGTGGCGACGTCGTTCGACACCAGGGCGACCACGGTGCCCGACGACTGGCCGAGGCTCAGACCCGGGCGCGGGCCCTGACCGACCTGCGTGACCGAGGCGATGGTGCGGTTCGACGCCTCACGCAACTGCGCATCGAGCTGGTTGACCAGAAAACTGTTGAGAACGAGGGTGCTGACCACCCCGATGAGGATGCCCGCGAGGGCGATCAGCCCGAGCACGCTCAGGATCAGCGTGCGGCGCAGGGTCACGGTGCCGTCTCGGTGCCGGTTCGGGCGGTGCTCACAGGGCGGGTTTCAGCATGTAGCCGGCACCGCGCACCGTGTGGATCATGGCGGGGCGGCCGGCATCCACTTTCTTGCGCAGGTAGGAGATGTAGATCTCGACGACGCTCGATTTGCCGCCGAAGTCGTAGCTCCAGACGCGGTCGAGGATTTGCGCCTTGCTCAGCACGCGCCGCGGGTTGCGCATGAGGTAGCGCAGCAGCTCGAACTCGGTGGCCGTGAGCTCGATCGGCTCGCCGTCGCGGAACACCTCGTGGCTGTCTTCGTTGAGCTCGAGGTCGCCGACGGTCACGATGGGGTCGTCGGCATCGGCCACCACGAGAGTGGAGCGGCGGATGAGGCCGCGCAGGCGCGCAACCAGTTCTTCGAGGCTGAACGGCTTGGTGACGTAGTCGTCTCCCCCGGCGGTGAGGCCCGCGATGCGGTCGTCGAGCGCGTCTTTGGCGGTGAGGAAGAGCACCGGCGTCTCGTGACCGTCGGCGCGCACGCGGTTGAGCACCTGCAACCCGTCGATGTCGGGCAGCATGACGTCGAGCACGATGACGTCGGGGCGGAACTCGCGGGCGATCGTGATGGCCTGGCGGCCCTCGCTGGCGGTCTTGACCTCCCAGCCCTCGTAGCGCAGCGCCATCGAGAGCAGATCGGTGAGGGTGTTCTCGTCGTCGACGACGAGTGCCCGCACCGGCGAACCGTCGGCTCGGCGCAGCCGGGGCTGCTTGGCCGCATTGGAGGAGTTGCCGTTGATGAGGGAGCCGTCGATAGTCACGCTTCTTATTATTGGCAGAATCCTATGAGGCGACTATGAGGCGTCATGGCGGCGACTGTGAATCGCTGCGGGGTTCGTCGGCGCGCTCTTCGGCGGCGCGGACGCCGATGTCTGCGCGGCGGGAGACAATGGTGGGGTGTCCGATCTCATGCTCTCCTTCCCGTGGGAACAGCATGACGTGGCCGTGCCCCCGCCGGCCCCGTTGCCCCACCTCACCCGCGTGGTCGCGAAGTCGACCGATCGGGTCGCCTGGATGCGCGCGCGCAGTCGCGGCGTCACCGCGACGGATGTCGCACGGCTCTCGAGCGATCGCGCCATCAAGTCGGTGGCCTGGGACAAACTGAACGGCACCGGCTTCTCGGGCAACGCCTTCACCGACCACGGTCGTGTGCGCGAGCCGGCCATCGCGGCCTGGGTGCTCGGCGAATACGCCATCGAGCCGAGCGTCGCGCTGTTCCACTCGGCGCGCGAGCGGCGGCACCTCGCGACGCCCGACGGCATCGGCGTCACGGCCGACGGAAACCTCGAGCTGGCCGAGATCAAGACCACCAGCAAACCGTGGTCGCGCATCCCCCGCAGCTATCTGCGGCAGGTGTGGTGGCAGCAATACGTGCTGGGTGCCGAACGCACCCTGGTGGTGTGGGAGCAGCACGTCGACTTCGTGCCGCTGTCAGAAGACCCGCGGTGTCAGTGGGTCGACCGCGACGAGTCCGAGATCGAGATGCTCGTGCGCCGGGCCGACGGAGTGCTGGCGTGGATTCGGGGCGAGCGGCGGGAGTGAGCGGCATCCGCTCGGCCTGTGGGCACTTGGTCTGTGGCGACGTCGGTTTCGGTTTCGGTTTCGGCGACGCCGTCTGATTCACCGACGGATGCCGCGGCGCGCGACACCTCGACCGCGAGCACCGCAGCCAGCACCACCAGCCAGAGCAGCGCGATCGTGGTGGCCACGATCTCGAGCACCCCGCCGAACTGCGTGAACACCTGGAAGACCGACAGCAAGCCGCCGGCGCCCGAGATGACGGCGACGGCGATGGCCGAGACCAGCGAGTAGTGGGCGAGGCGGCGGTAGCGTCTGTCGGTCGCGACCTGGAGCATGGCGAAGGCGGCGCCCGCGAAGCCGAGCACCGCGGCGGTGGTGTGGATGAGGTCTTGCCAGGTGAAGGCGGGCCCCACGGGCAGCGGGCAGGTCGCGGTGCAGGTGACCTGCGAGGCGATGCCGAACGCGACGGCGGCCCCGCCCAGCACGATCGCTGGAGGCACGGCGGCGAGCCAGCGCACGCGGGGAGTGAGCCGCGGTGCGCACAGCGCCACGATGCCGGCGGAGACCGCGATGAGCATCAGCGCCCAGCGGAACACCTCGGCCGTCGGCTCGCCCTGGGCGCCGAGTTCGCTCACATAGACGAAGCGATTCGCAGCGATACGAGCCACCCAGATGAGTGCGAGCCCCGTGGCGGCGAGCACCGCGGCGGCGGCCAATGCCGCGGTTCGGGCTGCACTCATGGTTCGGGTGTCCCTCTCGCGTCGGCCTCGATCGGCGTTACTGAATGTTAACGCGGCGCCGGGGAGTTTGCACCACAGTGACCTGGCCGTAACACCTGTGAATTATTCACCAAATAGCGTGTGGGTAGCCGATGAGGCGACGCAGCGAAGCGGGTGTCCCGAGCCCTCCGAGCGTGATCAGAAGACCAACGGAAGGCAGATGATGATCGAGCAGTGGAGTGGATCGTCGGGAACTTCGAGCCCGACCTTGACACACCCCAAGACGATGCGGGCATCGGTCATCTCGGCAACCGGGTCTCCCGAGGTGCTCTCGGTCGCGGAGGTCGCGTCGCCCGTGCGGGTGAACGCCGAGGTGCTGGTGAAGGTCGCGGCATCCGGGGTCAACCCGATCGACGCCAAGACGCGTGCCGGCCAGGGGGTGTCGTCGGCGATCGAGTCGTTCCCCTACATTCTGGGCTTCGATTTCGCCGGCGTGGTGGTCGAGACGCCGTATGCCGCGCATCCGCTGAACGTCGGCGATGAGGTCTATGGCCTGATGTCGGTGCCGCGGGGGCAGGGCTCCTATGCCGAGTACGTGTCGGTGCCGAGTCTGCAGGTCGCGCGCAAGCCGAAGACGCTCTCGTTCGTCGAGGCGGCGGGGGTGCCGCTGGCGGCGCTCACGGCCTGGGCGGTCGTGGTCGACATCGCGAAGGCTCACGAGGGGCAGCGGGTGCTGATCCATGCGGCGGCCGGCGGGGTGGGGCATTTCGCCGTGCAGTTCGCGTCGTACTTCGGTGCGCGTGTGACCGCGACGGGGTCGGCGCGCAACCTGGGGTGGCTGCGCGAGCTCGGGGCGTCGACGGTGATCGACTACGGCGCGGTGGCGTTCGAGGATCAGGTCTCCGACATGGATGTCGTGATCGACCTGGTGGGCAATACGCACGGCGACACGGGCACGCGCTCGCTGTCGGTGCTGCGACCCGGTGGGCTCATCGTCAACGTGCCGTCGGGCAGCTGGCCGACCCTGGAGGCCGATGCGGCCGCGGCCGGGGTGCGCGCCACGACGTTCAAGGTGGCTCCGGATGCCTCGACGCTCGCCGTGATCTCACGCCTGATCGAATCGGGCGACGTGCGGGTCAATATCGACGAGGTGTTTCCGCTGGAAGACGCGGCCGAGGCGCACCGCGCGCTCGAGAGTGGCCACACCCGCGGCAAGCTCGTTCTGCAGGTGGGTGAGCTGCCCTTCTAGTCTTTAGCAGGGCTGCAGGTTCGCGACGCCGGCGCCGAGGGTGTTGGTGCCTCCGAGCAGCACGATGCGGCTGGGCTTCAGCCGGTCGAGTTCGGTCAGCACAGAGCCCGGCACGCAGTTCTGTTGGACGACGTAGAGGGGTGCTCGGTCGTGGGCGGCGAGGCTGCCGCCGCTGAGCGCGTCGGGGAAGGTGAGGCCGCTGGCCAGGTAGGCGGTGGTCGCTCCTTCGTTGAAGACGGACGCGTTCACGTTCGCGCCGACTTCGAAGCGGTCTGCGCCGGAGAGTCGGCCGACGAACACGTCGCGCCTGAGGTCTTCCTCGAACTTCTCGGAGACCGAGTTCGGACCACCGATGATTTCCGCGTGCCGACCGAGCCGCAGGATGATGGCCCGTTCCGCCGGGGTCGACGCTGACGCGGCCCCATTGACGAGCATCACAGGGCTCCCCAACTTCGCCGCGGCCGGCGACGCCGTCAACGCGTCCGGAAAGGTGGCGCCGGTCGCCACCAACACACCGAAAGCGTGGTCCACGCCGACGGTCGGATCGGAAACCAGAGCCCGCGACACCTCGAATCGATCAGCGCCGCCGATGCGAAGGACTGTCGCCCCGGTGGCTGCTCTGGAAAGCTGCTCGAGCACGTCGTCACTGACCGATGCGGTTCCGCCGACGACGACGATCGTCGTCGGGTGGAGTCGCGTCACCTCGGCGGCGACGTTCGGGAGCAGGGAGGCTGCTGGGGTGAGGAGGAGTGGCGAGTTGTGCAAGCCGGCCACCGAGGTGGCGCTCAAGGCATCCGCGAACTTCTCACCGCTGGCGACGTAGATGACGCTCGCGGAGGTGAAGCCGGTCGACGATGCCTTGACGGCGACGGCGTAGCGGTCGGCCCCGTCGATCCGGGTGGTGGCGGGGAGAACGGGCGCTCCCGCAAGGGCGTTGCTGGTCGGACCGGCGCCGATGACGACGAAGGCCGCGACCATGACAGCGAGTGACGCGATCATTCGAATCGGCCGAGCATGTGTCTGCGCGATGTGCGTCACGGTGAATCCTCTTTCTAGCAGGGCTGCAGGTTCGCGACGCCGGCGCCGAGGGTGTTGATGCCCCCGAGAAGCACGATGCGGCTGGGCTTCAGCCGGTCGAGCTCGTTGAGCACTGAGCTCGGCACGCAGTTCTGTTGGACGACGTAGAGGGGTGCTCGGTCATGGGCGGCGAGGCTGCCGCCGCTGAGCGCGTCGGGGAAGGTGAGGCCGCTGGCCAGATAGGCCGTGGTCGCTCCGTTGGCGAAGCCCCAGTTGTTGATGTTCGCACCGACCTCGAAACGGTCGGCGCCCGCGCGACGATTCGTGGCGAAATGGTTGCGGAGCTCGTTCTCGAATGAGGCACTCACGGAATTGTTTCCTCCTGCGATCACCACTCCGCCCGCCCTGAGCGCGCCGATCAGAGATGTCTCGACGGCGGTCGGAGCGTTTTCGGTGCCATTGACCAAGAGCACCACACCCATGTTCGCCGTCGCGACCGGTGACGCCGTCAGAGCGTCGGGAAAGGTCGCGCCGGTCGCCACGATGACGCCCTCAACATGGAACACGCCGACCGTGGGTTCCTGAAGCAGAGCTCGCGACACCTCGAAGCGGTCGGCGCCACCGATGCGGAGCACCGTCGCTCCGGTTGCCGCTCGGGAGAGTTGTTCGAGCACGTCGTCGCTGACCGATGCGGTTCCGCCGACGACGACGATCGTCGTCGGGTGGAGTCGCGTCACCTCGGCGGCGACGTTCGGGAGCAGGGAGGCTGCCGGGGTGAGGAGGAGTGGCGAGTTGTGCCAGCCGGCCACCGAGGTGGCGCTCAACGCGTCGGCGAACTTCTCGCCGCTGGCGATGTAGACGATGCTCGCGGAGGTGAATCCTGTTGACGACGCCTTGACCGCGACGGCATAGCGGTCGGCGCCGTCGATGCGACTGATGGTCGGTGACACGTCTTCGGTGGCATGTGCGGTGCCCACGGGGCTCGTGCACACGACTCCGATGAGAGCGGTGCCGAGGGCGAGAGTCAGCGCGAGGGAGCGAAGCGGCCGACGGAGTCGCGGAAGGGGCGGCATGGGAACCCACTCTCAGAAGCTGGTTCTTCTGATGGTGGCGTCGACGAGCCGTCGACGGTTATGAGCAGTTGTTACTCAGCCCAGGTGTTACTCAGCCCAGTTGTTACTCGGCCGCGGTGACGAGCACGGGTCGCTCGAGCACGAAGTCGTCGTGGAGTTCGTCGCCGACCAGGAAGTTCTTGGTGCCGACTTTCACGAAGCCGCTCTTCTCGTAGAACTTGATCGCGCGGGAGTTCTGCTGGTTGACGCCGAGCCAGACGCTCTCCGCGCCGGCATCCGCCGCCGCGTCGATCGAGGCGGCCATAAGGGTGGTGGCGACGCCCAGGCCGTGGAAGTTCGCCCGCACGTAGCACTTGCTCAGTTCGACCGTCGGACGACCCGTCACCGACGCGGCGGCCGACTCATCGGATGGCTCACCGCCCACGAGCATCGTGTAGCCGGCGATCTCACCGTCGACGTCGGCCAACAGGATCGTGCGGTCGGGCCGCGCCAGGTAGTCGGCGAATCGCGCGTCGGAGAGCTGCTCGTCGATGAACGAGGCGATGGCCGCGGGCGACGTGCCGGGAGGGCACGCCATCTCGAAGGTCTCTGCCGCCACGGCCGAAACGATGCCCGCATCTTCGATGCGTGCTTTTCGAACCCTGGTGACCATGCTGCTCAACCTACCGCGGTGCGCGGAAACAGCTCGCGCGGCCCGCCGCAACGCGGCAAAGGGCCCGCCGAGCGGCGGGCCCTTCAGGCGATCAGCGCGCGGAGACGATCAGTCCAGTCCGCACGGCGTGAGCGCCTCGACATCGGCGCCAAGCGTCGCGGTGCCGCCGAGGATGAGGATCTGCGCCGGTGCGAGCCGACCGATCTCAAGGTAGACCTCGTTGGTCAGGCAGGTCGACTGCGTCACGTAGAGCGGGCTCCTCGAGATGCCGGCCGGGCTGCCACCGCTCAAGGCGTCTGCGAAGGCCGTTCCGCTCGCCACCACGAACGACGTGGGGCTGGAGAACGCCGCGCGGTTGATGTTCACGCCGACCTGGAACCGGTCGGCGCCGGAGATGCGTGTCACCGTGAAACGCGGCGACATCGAGGTCTCGAGCGCGGTCGACATCGAGTTGGGGCCGCCGACGACCGTGACGGCCGTGGTTCCCTCGGCGGTCAGCAGGGCCGACTCCGGAGCCGACAGTGCGGTCTCGGCACCGTTGACCAACATCACGGGTGCTCCTTTGACGAAGGCGGCGGGCGAAGCCGTCAGGGCGTCAGGGAAGTTCGAGCCCGTCGCCAGGTAGACCTTCTCAGCGGTCGGGAGCCCGAACCTCGCGTCGGAGATGAGGTTGCGCGACACCTCGTAGCGATCGGCGCCTCCGATTCGCGTGACCGTCAGGGCCGGTGCCCTCAGTTGTTCGAGGGCAGCCGCCGAGACGCTGGCCTCTCCGCCCACCACGACCACGTCGGTCGCGCCCAAGCGCGCGATCTCTGCGGTCACACCGTCCGGCAGCGCGGCGGCCGGCGTCAGAAGCAAAGGCGCCCCGTGCGCCGCTGCGATCGCGGTCGCGCTGAGAGCATCCGGGTATTTCGCGCCACTGGCCACGTAGACCGTGGTCGCGGTCGGGAAGAGCTGCGACATCTTCAGCGCCTGCTGGTAGCGATCGCTTCCGCCGATGCGGTTCACCGCCGGGCCTGGCCGCACGTCGATCGAGCAGGAGGTGC
This sequence comes from Herbiconiux daphne, assembly GCF_024979295.1. GTDB lineage: Bacteria > Actinomycetota > Actinomycetes > Actinomycetales > Microbacteriaceae > Herbiconiux > Herbiconiux daphnes. Next base: position 90,002 of record NZ_JANLCJ010000004.1, read on the forward strand.
TGCTCGACATCGTCGTTCCGTCGACGTCGACCGCCGAGTTCGTCACGGTGAACGTGACCGGCCCGACGGTGTCGGGCTCGCCCACGAGGTGGCGTTGAACCAGCGTGACGCCCGACGGGAGTGTCCCCGCGGTGATGGACACGACGGCCCCCTCGGGCGCCAATGCGGTGGAGTCGACGGGAAAGCCGACCGCGGCGACCGCACTCGGACAGACCGGCACCGCCACGAAAGCGGTCTTTACGCCGGCCGAGGCCGAGAGCGGCGCAGCGAGCAGGGCGGCGACCGCGATCGTCACCCCGGCGATCGCGGATCCGATGGAGCGGTGAGTGTGGGAACGGTGGGTCATGGCGGGTCCAATCAGAGCAGGGATGGGTCTTCTGACTGTGCTCGTGAGTACTTCGAGGGTGTTATGAGCAATTGCTACTCAGCGCAATTGATCTGCGCCGGTACTCAGCGGCGCTCCTACTCACCGCAGGGCGTGAGCGCCTCGACGTCGGCACTCAACGTCGCGGTGCCTCCGAGGATCAGGATCTGCGCGGGCGCCAGGCGCCCGATCTCCCGATAGACCTCGGTGGTGAGACAGGTCGACTGCGTCACGTAGAGCGGGCTGGTCGAAATGGCCGCCGGCACGCCGCCACTCAGCGCATCGGCGAACGCTGTTCCACTGGCCACCACGAACGACGTCGGCCGAGGGAAAGCGGCACGGTTGATGTTCACTCCCACCTCGAACCGGTCGGCACCCGCGAAACGGTCCACCGAATAGGTGTCGGCCATCGACAGCTGGAGGGCGGCGGACACCGAGTTGGGGCCTCCGGCGATCGACACCCTCGTGACGTTGAGGTCGTCGAGCACCGTCGATTCGGCCGCGGTCAGCGCCGTCTCCGCGCCGTTCACCAACAGCACCGGCGCACCGTTCACGAAGGCGGCGGGCGAGGCTGTGAGCGCGTCGGGAAAGTTCGCGCCGGTCGCCACGAAGGCGGTGGTGGCCGTCGAGATGCCGAACTCGGCATCGGAGATCAGGTTGCGCGACACCTCGTGGCGGTCGGCCCCGCCGATCCGCGTGACCACACGTCCCGAGGACTGCAGTTGTGCCAGGGTGGCGGCGGAGATCGTCGCCTCGCCGCCCACGACGACGACCTTCGTGGTATTCAACCGCGCGATCTCGTCGGTGAGCCCGGCCGGCACCCCGTTGGCGGGGGTCAGCAGAAGGGGGGCGCCATGCGCCGCCGCGATGGCTGTGGCGCTGAGCGCATCGGGGTATTTCTCGCCGCTCGCCACGAAGACGGTGCCGGCCGACGGGAACAGCTGCGACACCTTGATCGCCTGTTGGTAGCGATCGGCGCCCGCGATGCGATTGACGGCCGGACCGGGCTTCACCTCGATCGAACACGCCTTGGCGATCGTCGTCGGCGTGCCATCGGCGGCGGCGCCGCTCGCACTCAGGATGAAGGTGACCGTCTGCACGCCGGTGGGGGAACCGATGAGGTGGTAGCCCTCCGTCGAATTCAAGGCGACACCCGCAGGCAGCGCGCCGGTGTCGACGGAGAGCCGATCGGCGTTCGTGGCGAGCAACGAGGAATCGATCGGGAAACCGACCGCCGCGACCGGCGACGGACACGTGATGGCCACCGGCGCGAGCGCTTCGGCCTGGGCGGCTCCGGAGGTCATGACCCCGCCGGTGATGATCGCGGCTGCTGCGGTGACCGCAGCTGCCGTTCGACGGTAAACGGATCGACGGCTCATGGGATTCCTCTGCTCGTAGGTCGGGAGCGCCAGTATGGCGCCGCGCGACCGTGGGGCAGTATGAGCAGCTTCTACTCATCAACGCAGAAAGGGCCCGCCGTGAGGCGAGCCCTTCCTGGTGGTGCGGGGGTGTGAACTAGATGGCGTTCACGTCGAGCGGGATGCCCGGGCCGAAGGTCGTCGAGACGGCGCCCTTCTGGATGTAGCGGCCCTTCGACGAACCCGGCTTCAAACGCACGACCTCTTCGAGGGCGGCCTTGATGTTGTCGTTCAGCTGGTCTTCGGAGAAACCGGCCTTGCCCACGACGAAGTGCACGTTGGCGTGCTTGTCGACGCGGAACTCGATCTTTCCGCCCTTGATCTCGTTGACGGCCTTCGCGACATCCGGGGTCACGGTGCCGGTCTTCGGGTTGGGCATGAGGCCACGGGGGCCGAGCACCTTTCCGAGACGACCGACCTTGCCCATGAGCTCGGGGGTCGAGACCGCGGAGTCGAACGAGGTGTAGCCGCCGGCCACCTTCTCGATCAGCTCGTCGCCACCGACCTCGTCGGCGCCGGCTGCGATGGCAGCCTCGGCCGCGGGGCCCGTCGCGAACACGATGACGCGGGCGGTCTTGCCCGTGCCGTGAGGCAGGATGACGGTTCCACGAACCATCTGGTCGGCCTTGCGCGGGTCGACGCCCAGCTTCAGCGCGACCTCGACGGTGCTGTCGAACTTGGCGGAGCCGGTCTCGCGAGCGAGGGCGACGGCTTCTTCAGGGGTGTAGTACTTGCCGGCTTCGATCTTCTCGGCCGCGGCCCGGTAGGCCTTTGACTTCTGTGCCATTTCCAGCCTCCTCCTTATGCCTCGACCGTGATGCCCATGGAACGGGCGGTGCCGGCGATGATCTTCTCTGCCGCTTCGATGTCGTTGGCGTTCAGGTCGACCTGCTTCTGCTCGGCGATCTGACGCACCTGCTCACGGGTGAGCTTCGCGACCTTGACGGTGTGGGGAGTGGAGGAGCCCTTGGCGACGCCGGCAGCCTTCTTGATGAGCTCCGCCGCGGGCGGGGTCTTCAGGATGAAGGTGAACGAGCGGTCTTCGTAGACCGTGATCTCGACCGGGATGACGTTGCCGCGCTGCGACTCGGTCGCCGCGTTGTAGGCCTTGCAGAACTCCATGATGTTCACGCCGTGCTGACCCAGCGCAGGCCCGATGGGGGGTGCGGGGTTGGCGGCGCCGGCCTGGATCTGAAGCTTGATCAGACCTGTGACCTTCTTTTTCGGTGCCATTTCTTCTCTTTTCTCTTCGAATCAGTCCGGGTGACTGACTCTCCCGACATCCGGCTGGATGCGGTGGCTTCGGGGAAGCTGCTCTACAGCTTCGTGACCTGGTCGAACGAGAGCTCGACCGGGGTCTCACGCTCGAAGAGCGAGACGAGAACCGTGAGCTTGCCGCTCTCGGGCTTGATCTCGCTGATCGAGCCGGGAAGACCCGCGAACGAGCCCTCCTTGATGGTGATGGTCTCGCCGATCTCGAAGTCGACCTCGGCCGGGATGTTGCGGGCGACGGCCTTGCCGCCCTTGCCGCCGGCGGCCTTCGAGGTGGGAACCTCTTTGACCTCGACCAGGCTCTTCAGCATGTTGAAGGCCTCTTCGAAGCGCAGCGGGGTGGGGTTGTGCGAGTTGCCGACGAAGCCGGTGACGCCCGGCGTATGACGCACGACCGACCAGCTGTCTTCGTTGAGGAACATGCGCACGAGCACGTAACCGGGGATGCGCACACGGGTGACGAGTTTGCGCTGACCGTTCTTGATCTCGACGACGTCTTCCATCGGCACCTCGACCTGGAAGACGAAGTCCTCCATGCCCATCGAGGTCTTGCGGCTCTCGATGTTGCTCTTCACGCGCTTCTCGAAGCCGGCGTAGGAGTGGATGACGTACCACTTGCCCGGTAGCGAGCGCAGCTCGGCACGGAAGGCGTCGTAGGGGTCGACCTCGGCGTCTTCGGCATCCGCGTCGCCATCAGCGAGCTCACCGAGTTCGTCGGTGGCGACCACGAGCACCTCGTCGCCGTCGACCGGCTGGTCGGCGGACTCGGCGTCGTCGTCTTCGAGAACCTCGAGCACGGCGGCGGCCTCGTCGAAGTCGTCGATGTTCAACGCATCGTCGACCACGGCATCGGCTTCGGGGTCGGCTGCCTCGTCGATCGCCTCGAGGAGGGCGTCGAGGTCAGCCGGAACACCGGCTTCATCGGGCTTTGCGTCAGACACGGAATTCGTTCCACTTCTTGTTGGTTTGGCCGGCATCGTGGTGCGGCCGGTGTTGTGCAGGCATTCGGTGCCCGGCCGGATCGTGGTGAGGATCGTCGGCCGGCGGCATCCGGTTTTCTAGGATGCGTCTCCGAAGACGATGATCGCCAGCCAGCCGAACAACTGGTCGAGACCCACGACGATCGCCATCATGATGACGACGAACACCAGCACCACCAGCGTGTAGCTCAAGAGCTCGCGCCGGGTCGGGGTGACGACCTTCTTCAGTTCTGTGATGACCTGCCTGATGAACAGGACGATACGGGCGAACGGGTTGCGCCTGGCCGCCCGCTCCTTCTTGGCGTTCTCGACGACGTCCTCGGAAGGTTCGTCGATTACTTTTCGTGCCACCGTGTCAGTACCTTTCACAAACAGGAGCAGGGCGGACAGGACTCGAACCTGCAACCTGCGGTTTTGGAGACCGCTGCTCTACCAATTGAGCCACCGCCCTAAGCGAGGAAATCGCGCAGCTTCGCTACACTCAACTCACGGAGGATGCGCCAGAAATTGGCATAGAAAAGCTTGGCAGACTTCCACTACCGTCACCAAGTGTAAGTCAGATCCGCAAGGACCGCAAAGGCGAGCAAATCAGGGGAGTTCATGCGCACGGGTGCCTTCAGGATCGGGTTCATCGCGACGCTGGGCGGGCTCGTCGCCTTCGCCCTCGGGTTCGCCTTCGTGCAGCTCTCGACCGTGGTGATCTGCATCATGGCGTCGTTGTTCATGGCGCTCGGCCTCGATCCGCTGGTGCGCTGGCTGACCCGCCGGCACATCCCCCGCGGGTGGTCGATCCTGATCGTCTTCGTGCTGGTGATCGCGTTCGCGGTGGCCGTGTTCTTCCTCGTCATCCCCGCGGTCATCGCGCAGACCACCGAGCTGGTCTCGAACCTGCCCGGGGCCGTCAAGGCCATCACGCAGGAGCAGTGGTTCACCGAGGTGTTCGGCACGTCGGTCGACACCCAGAAGCTCGTGCAAGACCTCGAGAACTTCCTCTCCGACCCCAACAACCTGGCGACGCTCGGCGGCGGCGTGCTGAAGATCGGGCTCGCGCTCATCAACGGCATCTCGGCCGGCATCCTGGTGCTCGTGCTGACGCTGTTCTTCCTCGGCTCGCTCGACGCCGTGAAGAACAGCTTCTACGTGCTCATCCCGATGTCGAAGCGCGCGGGCGTCGTGTCGATCAGCGACCAGATCGTGGTGTCGATCGGCAAGTACGTGAGCGGGCAGGTCATCCTGGCGGGCACGAACGGCGTGTTCGGGTTCATCGCCATGGAGATCATCGGCGTTCCGTATGCCGGCGCCCTCGCCGTGGTGGCGTTCCTGCTGGCCCTCATCCCCCTGGTCGGCACCATCATCAGCGCCATCCTGGTCACGTTCATCGCCCTGACGGTGTCTCCGGTGACCGCGATCGCGATCGGCATCTACTTCCTCGTCTACATGCAGGTCGAGGCATACGTGTTCAGCCCGCGCATCATGAACAAGGCTGTTGATGTGCCCGGCATCCTGGTGGTGATCGGCGCTCTGGTGGGCGGCACACTGCTGGGCGTGCTCGGGGCGCTCATCGCGGTGCCGGTCGTGGCGTCGGTGCTCATCATCATCAAACAGGTCGTGGTGCCCCGGCAGGCCCTGTCGTGACCGACATCAGCGCTCCGACCCTGTTGACGAGCGCCATCGGGTTGCTCACGATCGCCAACCCGATCGGCAGCCTGCCGATCTTCCTCAATCTCACCAAGGACTTCGACCGCCCTCGGCAGCGCCGCATCGGGCTGCTCGTGGGCCTCGCGGTGTTCGCGGTGCTCACCGTGTCGCTGCTGGCCGGCAAGCTCATCCTCGAGGGCTTCGGCATCGACATGACGTCGTTCCGCATCGCCGGCAACCTGCTCGTCGCGTCGATCGGCTGGGCGATGCTGACGGCCAAGGCCAACATCGTGACCGTGGCCGACTCGCAGTCGCCCGTGGTGGTGCCGCTCGCCATCCCGCTCATCGCGGGGCCGGGCGCGATCAGCCTCGTGATCACTTTCGCCGAGGACTACCCGACGCCGCTCGACCTGCTCTACGGCGTGGGCATGATCCTCGGGGTCGCGATCGTGATCGCGGTGGCCCTCTTCTTCGCACCGCAGGTCGCACGGGCGGTGAAGCCCACGGGAATGAGCATCGTGACGCGCATCTTCGGTCTGCTGCTGCTGTCGATCGCGATCCAGTCCATCCTCGGCGCGCTCACCGACGCGTTCCCGGTTCTCACCAGTTCGTAGGCGTCGCTGGGTAGGCTGGTGTGCTGTGACTGAGCACCCACGCATCTCGCAACGAATCGCATCCATCGCCGAGTCGGCGACCCTCAAGGTCGACGCCAAGGCCAAGGCCCTGCAGGCCGCCGGCCGCCCGGTGATCAGCTACGCGGCAGGGGAGCCCGATTTCCCGACGCCTCCGCACATCGTCGACGCCGCGGCATCCGCGGTGCTCGACCCCAAGAACCACCGCTACACCCCCGCCGCCGGCCTGCCCGAGCTGCGGGAGGCGATCGCGGCGAAGACGCTGCGCGACAGCGGCATCGAGGTGTCGCCCGCGCAGGTGATCGTGACGAACGGCGGCAAGCAGGCGGTCTACGAGGCGTTCGCCACCCTGCTCGACCCGGGCGACGAGGTGCTCGTGCCCACGCCGTTCTGGACCACCTATCCCGAGGCCATCCGGCTCGCCGGCGGAGTGCCGGTCGAGGTGTTCGCGGGCAGCGACCAGAACTACCTGGTGACCGTGGAGCAGCTCGAGGCCGCGCGCACGCCGCGCACGAAGGTGCTGCTGTTCGTGTCGCCGTCGAACCCGACGGGGGCCGTCTACTCCCCCGAGCAGACCGCGGCCATCGGCGAGTGGGCCGACGCGAACGGCCTGTGGGTGATCAGCGACGAGATCTACCAGAACCTGGTCTACGACGGCCTGACCGCGGTGTCGATCGTCGACGCCGTGCCCGCTCTGGCCGACCGCACCCTGCTGGTGAACGGCGTGGCGAAGACCTACGCGATGACCGGATGGCGGGTCGGCTGGATGGTCGGCCCCCTCGATGCGATCAAGGCCGCGTCGAACCTGCAGTCGCACCTGTCGTCGAACGTCGCCAACATCTCGCAGCGGGCCGCGATCGCGGCTCTCAACGGGCCGCAGGACACGGTCGAGGTGATGCGGTCGACCTACGAGCGACGCCGTCGGGTGATCGTCGACGGGCTGAACGCGATTCCCGGTGTGCGCACCCCGCTGCCCGAGGGCGCCTTCTACGTCTACCCCGATGTGACCGGGTTGCTCGGGCGCACCTGGGGCGGCGTGACGCCGACCACGTCGCTCGAGCTCGCCGACCTCATCCTCGACCAGGTCGAGGTGGCGACGGTTCCGGGCGAGGCGTTCGGGCCGAGCGGGTTCCTGCGGCTGTCGTACGCCCTCGGCGACGACGCGCTGGCCGAGGGTGTGGCGCGGCTGCAGAAGCTGTTCGGCTAGACGACCCGCCCGGCGGCACGCCCGCTCAGTCGAACGTCACGACGACCTTCTCGGCGGCACCGGGGGTCGCGGCGAGCTCGAACGCCTCCTCCACCCGGTCGAACGGGATGCGGTCGCTGATGATGAGCGCGTATTTCTGCCAGTTCTCGATGATGTCGTCGGTGACCTCGAAGATCTCGGTCGGGTAGCCCATCGAGAGCGAGATCGTGAGCTCGGTGGTGAGCAGCGCTCCCAGGTCGAGCTCGACGGGCTTCTTGTGCACGGCGACCACGGTGAGCTTCGCGCCGTGGCCCGCGGCCTCGACGACGGTCTGGAACACGGCCGGCGCGCCCGCCGCGTCGATGTAGCCGTCGGTCGCCGCCTTGAGGCCCCGCACGCCGAGCGCCGTCGACCGGCCGTGCAACTCGACGAGTCGTTCGACGACGTTCTCCTCGGCCGAGTTGATGACGGCGTCGGCGCCGATGGCGAGGGCCTTCTCGAGCCGGTTCGGCACGATGTCGATCACGACCACGTGGGCGACGCCGCGGCGCTTGAGGCTCAGGAGCGCGCCGAGGCCGATCGGCCCCGCGCCGAACACGGCGACCTTGTCGTGCGGTGAGGGGTCGAGGCGGTTGACGGCGTGCCGCGCGACGGCCATGGGCTCGTTGAGCGCCACCACCTCCCAGGGGATGCCGGAGGGCACGACCCGCAGCTGCACCCCGGCCGCGGCATCCTTCACCACGACGTAGTCGCTGAAACCGCCCTGCGCCCCGCCACTGCCGAGCAGGCCGTCGGTGAAGCGCATGGTGTCCATCACCACGTGGTCGCCGACGGCGAAGCCCGTCACCTCGGCGCCGACGGCGACGATCTCGCCAACCGGCTCGTGGCCGAGCGGCGTGGCGCCCTGGCGGGGAGGGATGCCGCCGTAGGTCGTGTACATGTGGTCGCTGCCGCAGATGCCGCAGGCCTTCATCTTCACGAGCACGTCGCGCGGGCCCGCGCTGGGCTGCTCGACCTCGAGCACTGAGATCTCACCGGGGCCGGTGACCATGACCGTCTTCATCGGAACTCCTTCGTCGAATCACTAAATGGATTTAGTGACGAATATACTCGAGAGCACCTGAGAGCACAGGGTGAAGGAGGGGTGCGGTGGCCGAACGGCGGGCGACCCTCAAAGACGTGGCGGCGGCGAGCGGCGTGTCGCCCTCGACGGCGAGCTTCGTGCTCAACCGTGCACCCGGGCAGACCATCCCGCTCGTCACCCAGGAACGGGTGCGGGAGGCGGCCGAGCGGCTCGGCTATGTGCCGCATCCGCTCGCCCGGGGGCTGCGGGAGGGGTCGTCGCGCGTCGTGCTGCTCACCACCGCCGGCATCCCCGACGGACGCACCAGCTCGAGCTTCGTGGCCGGGATGGACGCCGAGCTGGCCGCGGCCGATCACAGCCTGGTGGTCTCGCGCGCACCGCGCGACGGAGCGGCGGTGGCGCGGCTGATCGAGGCGGTGAGCCCGCGGAGCGTGATCGACTTGGCCGAGCTGATCGACCGCGAGGATCGCGTGGGTGGTGCGGTGGGCGGTGCGGGTGCCGGGCGAGCGGATGCGGGGCGAGCGGATGCGGCGCCGGGCACCGACCCCGCTCACGGGCTCGCGTCGCACTCGCTCACCCAGCTGCGGCACCTCGCCGACCGTGGCCACACGAACGTCGCGCTCGCCTTTCCGGCGGAGAGTTCGCTGTCGACGTTCTCGGGCGCCCGGCAACGGCACCTGCTGGCGGCCGCGGGTCAGCTCGGTCTGACGGTCGAGAGCGTGCTTCAGATCGGCGCCGGCCGCGAAGGAGCCGTCGAGGCGCTGTCGGCCGGTTGGGACGGCCGGGACTCTCCCCCAACGGCGGTCGCCGCATTCGACGACCGCACGGCGCTGCAGGTGCTCGCCGGGTTCGCGACGCTCGGCGTGCGGGTTCCCGACGACGTCGCCGTGATCGGCTTCGACGAGTCGGACTACGGGGCTCTGTGGACCCCCGCTCTCACGACGGTCGCCATCGATGCCCGGTCGTATGGCGCGCGCACCGCGCGGATCGCCCTGGGGCTCGAGGTGCAGGACTGGGCGGCGAGCCCGTCGGTCGTGGTGCAGCGCGAGACGACCTGACCCGCAGCCCATGGTCGACGTGACCTCCGCATCCACCGACCGGGGGATGCCGCAATCCGCCCACCGGCTCTGGTGCTCGCGGGGCGCGGTGACGAGCATGGAGACATGACGACATCCGCACCCGCCATTCGCGTGACCGACCTGCGCAAGACGTATGGCGCCTTCGCCGCGGTCGACGGCATCAGCTTCGAGATCGAGCCGGGCGAGACTTTCGCGCTGCTCGGCCCGAACGGTGCCGGCAAGAGCACGACGGTCGAGATTCTCGAGGGCTACCGCGAACGCAGCGGCGGAGACGTCAGCGTGCTCGGCAGCGACCCGCGCCACGCCACCCTCGAGTGGAAGGCACGCATCGGCATCGTGCTGCAGCAGACCGGCGAGAGCGGCAACGTGACGGTGCGCGAGCAGTTGACCCACTTCGCGAGCCTCTATCCCCGGCCGCGCGACGTCGACGAGGTGCTCGCCGCGGTGGGCCTCGAGCAGAAGGCGAAGACGCGCATCAAGTCGCTCTCGGGCGGTCAGCGGCGTCGCGTCGATGTGGCACTCGGTGTGATCGGGCGGCCCGAGCTGCTGTTTCTCGACGAGCCGACCACCGGGTTCGACCCCGAGGCGCGGCGGCAGTTCTGGGAGCTGATCCGCTCGCTCTCCCGCGAGGGTACGACCATCGTGCTCACCACCCACTACCTCGACGAAGCGGCGCAGCTGAGCGACCGCGCCGCCGTGATCGCCGCCGGGCGCCTGATCGACATCGGCCCGGTCGACGAGCTCGGATCGACAGAGGCCCGGGTGCCGATCGTGCGCTGGCGCGATGGGCAGGGAGGCCACGAACGGCGCACCGCCGAGCCCGCCCGGTTGGTCGCCGAGCTCGCGGCCGCGCTGGGCGAGCCGGTCGACCTCGAGGTCATCCGCCCCTCGCTCGAAGACGTCTACCTCGAACTCGTGGCCTCGGTCGAGGAGGTGGCGGCATGACCGCCCAGACCATCCCGAACGCCCCCGGCGCCACGGGCGGCGGTGGCACCAGCGGCACCGCGACCGCACCCATGCGTTTCGGACCGCTGCGCGCCGTGCGACTCGGCCTCGGGCGCATCGCCTACGAGACCCGCATCTACTTTCGCGCCGGCGACACCGTGTTCTTCACCTTCCTCTTTCCGATCGTGCTGCTCGGCATCTTCTCGGTGGCGTTCGACGGGCTCGGAAACGTCGGCACGAATCCCGACGGCTCCGGCGGCATCTCACAGGCCACCTACTACCTGCCGGGCATGATCGCGGCCGGCATCCTGCTGAGCGGTGTGCAGAACCTCGGCGTCGACATCGCCGTCGAACGCGGCGACGGAACCCTCAAGCGCCTGGCCGGCACTCCCCTGCCCGTGCTGTCGTATTTCATCGGCAAGATGGGCCAGGTGCTCGTGACCTCGCTGGCCCAGGTCATCCTGCTCGTGCTGCTCTCCCGGTTCGCGTTCGGGGTGGAGTTGCCCACCGAACCCGAGAAGTGGCTGACGTTCGCCTGGGTCTACCTGCTCGGCATCTTCACCGCCGCGGTGCTCGGCATCGCAATCTCGCGACTGCCGCGCTCGGGCAAGAGCGCGTCGGCGGTCATCATCCCTCCGCTGCTGGTGCTGCAGTTCATCTCGGGCGTCTACCTCAGCTTCTCGCTGCTGCCGGAATGGCTGCAGAACATCGCGAGCGTCTTTCCGCTCAAGTGGATCGCCCAGGGCATGCGAGCGGCGCTGCTGCCCGACTCGTTCGCCACGGCCGAGGCCGGCGGCAGCTGGAACCTGGCGGGCGTCGCCATCGCGCTGGGCATCTGGCTCGTGGCCGGTCTGGTGATCTGCCGGGTGACGTTCCGTTGGATCCGCAAGGACAGCTGAGGAACGACGGATGAATCGGGCCGGTGCGACGGGCGCGACGACCGCCTCGGGCACCGCCGTGAATAGGGTGGGGCCATGACGGGAAATCGCTGGTGGCACGTGGCCGTCGCGGTCACGCTCGTGGTGGTGGCGGTGCTGGTCGTGCTGAACCCCGCCGAGCCCGCCTGGACGACCCCGGCCGCGATCGGCGTGCTCGCCGCCTTCGGCGCGTTCTACTTCACCGTCGGCCGCCGGGGCTTGTGCGAGTCGCCCTGGGCGACGCCCCTGCAGGTGGCGGTGATCGCCACCGCCGTGGTCGGGTGCGCGCTCTCGCCCAACGTGGCCACGATCCAGTGCATCGCCTTTCCGCTCATCTGGACGCTGTCGGCCGGGCCCGGCATGCGCCGCGCGATCGTGGCGTCGACGATCATGGCGGTGGGCGTGGCCCTCGCTCTGGCGGTCAGCTTCGGCTGGGGCATCGAGGCGCTCGCGCAGGCCTCGGTGATCGAGTTCGTGTCGCTGGCCCTCGGCATCGGCATCGGGGTGTGGTTCACGACCGAGCTGCGCAAGGGCGGCGAGAACACGCGGCTGCTCGCCGAACTCACCGCCGCGCAGGGCCAGCTGGCCGCACTGCATCGCGAGGCCGGAGCCACCGCCGAACGCGAACGGCTCGCGCGGGAACTGCACGACACGATCGCCCAGAACCTCACGAGCCTCGTGATGCTCGCCCAGCGCGGCCAGAACCGCGTCGGCGACGACGCCGGCGTGCGCGACGATCTCGAGCTCATCGAGCAGGTGGCCCGCGATGCGCTGAACGAAGCCCGCGCGCTCGTGGCCGCGACCGCGCCCGTGGGGGTCGAGGGCGGGCTCGCGGCCGCCCTGCGCCGCCTGGTGGCGACCTTCGAGCGCGAGACCCGCATCGACATCACGACCGAGCTCGACGACGTCGGTGGTCTGCCGCGCGATCACGAGGTGGTGCTGCTGCGCTGCGCACAGGAGGCCCTGGCGAACGTGCGCAAGCACGCGGGAGCCCGCCACGTGCGGCTGACCCTCGCGCGGGTCGCGCGGTTCTCGGGGGGCGAGGCGGATGCCGCGGACGCACGGACTGGTGACGAAGGTGCCCCGGGCACGGCGGGTGGCATCCGGCTGACGGTGAGCGACGACGGCGTCGGCATCGCCGCGCCGATTCCGACGGACAGCGGCTTCGGGCTCGACGGCATGCACGCGCGACTCGCCCTGGTAGGGGGCTCGTTGCGGGTGGCTCGGGGCGCCGGCGGAGGCACCGACCTGGTCGCGACCGTGCCGTCGCCCCGCGACGATCAGCCCGACGCACCGCTCGACGGCCAGGCCGTCGGCGGCGTGAGCGCGGCACGACCGGCGCCCGCACCGCGCTCGGCGACCGTGGGCCCGGCCGGCGGCGGCGGGAGCGGGCGGGGGTCTCGAGCGTGAGCGCGGGCGATGCGGGCGCCGCAGCATCCGGAGGTCGTGCGGGAACGACGATCCGTGTGCTGGTCGCCGACGATCACCCGATCGTGCGCAGCGGCATCGTCGCGCTGCTCGGCATGGCCCCGGGAATCGAGGTGGTCGGCGAGGCGGCCGACGGAGCCGCCGCCGTGCAGCTCGCGCGCGACCTCACGCCCGACGTGGTGCTGATGGACCTGCGCATGCCGGTGCTGAGCGGGTCGGCGGCCACGGCGGCCATCCTCGCTGACGAGCCGCGCATCCGGGTGCTCGTGCTGACGACCTATGAGACCGACGACGCCATTCTTGAGGCGATCGAGGCCGGCGCCGGCGGCTACCTGCTGAAGGCCGCGCCACAGGACGAGATCATCGCGGGCGTGCGATCGGTCGCGGCCGGTCAGACCGTGCTGGCGCCCTCGATCGCCACGAAGCTGGTCGACCGGATGCGCGGCGGCGGGCCCGCGGCGATTCCGGCCCTGAGCGGGCGGGAGCTCGAGGTGCTGCGGCTCGTGGCGGCCGGGCGCAGCAATCCCGAGATCGCGCGGGCCCTGTTCATCGGCGAGGCGACCGTGAAGACCCACCTGCAGCACGTCTTCGAGAAACTCGGCGTCTCCGACCGCACTCGCGCGGTCACCCGCGCCATGGAGCTCAGGCTGATCTGAGCCCGGGGCTACGCGTTCTCTTTGCGGAACGTGCGAGTGCCGACGTAGAGACCGGCTGCGAAGAGCACGATCGTCCAGATCACACCCCACATGGTCGTGATGGTGAAGAAGTCGCCCGTGAACAGCTCGCGGATGGCGTTGACGATGTATTTGGTGGGCATGAAGTCGCTCACGACCTGCAGCCACTGCGGTCCGATGGTCATCGGCAGCAGGATGCCCGACAGCAGCAGCACCGGCAGGGCGATGCTGTTGAGCACCGGCGCCATTACGTCTTCACTCTTCGTGGTGAGCGCGAGGGCGTTGGATGCCGCGGCGCACGCCGCCCCGAGCAGCACCGTGAGGATGAGCCCGAACACCATGCCGATCACCGACCCGGTGAGGCCGAACAGGAAGGCGAGCCCGATCAGCACGATGCCCTGCACGAACAGCTGCAGCACGTCGCGCAGGATGCGCCCGAGCAGCAGTGCTGTGCGGCTCGCCGGCGTCACGCGCTCGGCCTCGATCACGCCCGCACGCCACTCGGCGATGAGCCCGAACCCGGCGAACAGCGCACCGAACAGCCCGAGCTGCACGAGCAGGCCGGGCACGAAGAGCGTGTAGGCGTTCTGCGCGCCGAGCTGGCCGGCGAGCGGCTCGAGAAGTGGCCCGAACAGCACCAGGTAGAGGATGGGCTGCACGAGCCCGATGATGACCCACGCGGGGTTGCGCAGGGCCATGCGCAACTGCCGCCGGAAGACGATGTAGGTCTCGCGCCAGAAGGAACCGCGCGTGGCGCGTGATGGAACGACAGCCATGATCTAGGCATCCTCTCGAAGGGAACGGCCGGTGAGGGTGAGGAACACGTCGTCGAGAGTGGGACGGCGCACCTCGATCGACTCGAGCGCGATGCCCGCGCTGTCGAGTGCCCGGATGAGGCCGGGGATCTCATGGCCGGCTCCGCGCACGCGGGCACTCACGCTCGTGGTGTCGGTGTCGACCTCCGTGTCGGCGATGCGATCGAGCAACTCGGCGGCGGCGCGGGCCTGCGCCGCGTCGGTGACCACGAGCTCGACCAGGTCTCCCGAGATCTGCCGCTTGAGCGCATCCGGGGTGTCGCTGGCCACGATCACCCCGTGGTCGATCACGAGGATGCGGTCGCAGAGTGCGTCGGCCTCGTCGAGGTAGTGGGTGGTGAGGAAGATGGTGGCGCCGCGCTTGGTGCGCAGGTCGGAGATGTGGGTCCAGAGGTTGGCGCGCGCCTGGGGGTCGAGGCCCGTGGTCGGTTCGTCGAGGAACACCAGGGTCGGGTCGTGCACGAGACCCATGGCGATGTCGAGGCGCCGGCGCTGGCCGCCCGACATGGCGCGGGGCTCGCGGTTCCAGAGCCCCTCGAGGTCGAGCTGGTCGAACAGCTCGCGACCGCGGGTCTCGGCCTGCTTCTGGCTGATGCCGTAGAGCATGCCGTGATCCATGATCTCTTCGCCCGCCCGCGCCTCGGGCGAGGTGGAACCGCTCTGCGACACGTAGCCGATGCTGCGGCGCACCTCCTGCGACTGCGTCGCGACGTCGAAGCCGGCGACCGTGGCGGTGCCCGCCGTGGGCTTCAGGAGTGTCGTGAGCATGCGGAGCGTGGTGGTCTTGCCCGCGCCGTTCGGCCCGAGGAACCCCACGATCTCACCCTCGGCCACGTCGATGTCGACGCCGGCGACGGCCTTCACCTGTTCTTTCTGTCTGCCCCGGACGCGCCCCTCGAAGGTGCGCGCGAGGCCCCGCGCGTGAATCAAACCGTCTCCTTTGTCGCACCCATTATTCAAACTTGAACAGAAGTCTGTCAAGGGCGTTCTGCGGGTCGATGCGCGCTCATATACTCGGGCCATGGCCTCGCTCACGACTCGCGCCCTGCTGCTCGGTGTGGTGAGCCTGTTCGAGCCCGCGAACGGCTATCAGCTGCGGCGCGAACTGCTCAGCTGGGGCGTGGAGTACTGGGCCCACATCAAGCCCGGCTCGATCTATTCGATGCTCACCACGTTCGCCCGGCAGGGGTTCATCGAGCGGCACGACCTGCCCGAGGGCGACCGCACCGTGGCGGTCTACACGATGGCGGATGCCGGCCGCGACGAGCTGCGCCGACTGCTGCGCGAAGCCGCCGTGACCGTCAACGCCATGGACCCGTCGGGCTTTCGGGTGGCGCTCAGCCTGGCTCCCCTGGTCGACCGGCACGACATGGTGGCGGCTTTGCGCGAACGCGAGGTCAATGCGGCGCGCATCAGCGCCGACCTGCTCGACAAGATCGCGGTGGTGGCGCGTGGGATGGCGCCACCGCACGTGTCGCACAGCCTCGAGCTCGAGCTGAGGCTGGTCGAGACCGAACGCGCCTGGCTCGCCGACTACCTGGCCGCCATCGAGGCCGGAGGGCTCACCTTCGCGGGCGAGGCCGAACCCGCCTGGTCACCGCCCGACGACGACGCCGGCTGGCAGATGGTGCGGGAGTCGCAGCGCTACCGCGAGCAGATCGACGCCGAGAAGGGCTGAGGGCGGGGCCTCAGAGCTCGTGGCCGAGGAACACCGGTTCGGGCTGCAGCAGCACTCCGAACTCGGCGAGCACGCGGCCCTGCACGAAACGGGCCAGCTCGGCGACATCCGCGGCTCGTCCGCCGCCGCCGGCACCCGCCGTGTTGACGATGGCGAGGGTGTGCTTGCTCGAGATGGCCGCGGTCGAGCCGGGCAGCGAGAAGCCACGGCGCACGCCGGCGTTCTCGATCAACCACGCGGCGCTCAACTTGACGTGGTATTCCGCGGGCAGCGGCCCGGCGCTGCGATCGCCGTCGAGGGCGATCTCCATGCCGTCGCCGCCGTCGAGGCCGAGCCCCAGCGAGGCACCGAGCCCCGGCGAGGCACCGAGCCCGGCCGCCTCCTCGAGGGGCGTGACGACGTCCGGCTCCTCGGGCTCGACCTGCCAGCGCGGTGCGGTCGACGGCAGCGTGCGGGCGAAATGCTCGGTGACGATGGGGTTGGTGAAGAACGAGCCCGCGCTCACCGAATCGGGGTCGGCGGCATCCAGCACCATGCCCTTGCCCGACCGCAGCGCCAGCACGGCCCGACGCACGTCGCCGAGCGGCAGCCGGTCGCCGACCTCGACGCCGAGCGCCGTCGCGAGCTGGCCGTAGGCGATGGGCCGGCTGAGCGCCACCGTCGGGTTGCCGCGGGTGAGGCCCTCGCCCCAGGCGTCGTGCAGCTCGAAGGTGACCGAGAGCACCACGCCGCGGAGTCCGCGCTTGAAGACGCTCGAGCGATACGAGAGCTCGAGCTCGTCGCGCTGCAGCCGGCGCACCTCGCCGGCGTCGTGGTCGAGGAAGTCGAGCGACACGATCGAGTCGGCGACCTCCTGGCCGTAGGCGCCGATGTTCTGAATGGGCGCCGCGCCGACCGAACCGGGGATGCCCGAGAGCGCCTCGAGGCCGCTCCAGCCGTTCTGCACGGTGTGGGCGACGAGGTCGTCCCAGGGCTCGCCCGCCTGCACGCGCAGGCGCACGGTGCCCACCTTCGACATGACGGGGGCGACGCCGCGGGTCGCGACCCGCACGACGACGCCTTCGAAACCCTCGTCGGCGATCACGACGTTCGAGCCGCCGCCGAGAACGAACCAGTCGTCGTCATCCGCCCAGGCCCCGCGCGCGAGGTCGAGCAGTTCGGGCTCGGTGGTCGCGGTCACCAGGCGCGCCGCCGGGCCACCGACCTGAAGAGTCGTCAGGCCCGCGAGCGGGGCGTCGAACCCGGTCATGGCAGCGTGACGCGCACCTGCGCTTTGCCCAGCACCGTCTCGCCGTCGACGGTGGTGGTGAGGTCGATGCGGGCGGTGCCGGCCTCGTCGTCGAGCTGGCCGATCTTGGCGACGACCGTGAGATGCACGCCGTCGACCGGGTCGACCACGACCGGGCGGGTGAACCGCACCTGGTAGGCGCCGACGAGCGTCGGGTCGCCGAGCCAGTCGACCACCGGCTGGATGGAGAGGCCCATCGTGAGCATGCCGTGGGCGAGCACGCCGGGCAGGCCCACCTCGGCGGCGATGTCGTCGCGGTAGTGGATGGCGTTGAAGTCACCGGATGCGCCGGCGTAGCGCACCAGGGAATCGCGCGTCAGCGTGTACTCGGCCTGGGCCACCACGTCGCCGACACCGTATTCGTGCACGATCACCTCGCTCATGCGTCACCCCGCACGACGAGGGTGGAGACGGCGGTGACGACGTGCTCGCCCGCCGCGTCTTCGATCACCGATTCGGCCACCACCATGGCGTTGCCGCCGAGCGTCTTCACGCTGGCGATGGTCAGCTGTGCGGTGAGTTCGTCGCCGGCGACGATGGGGCGGGTGTAGTCGAACCGCTGTTCGCCGTGCACGACGTGGGTGAGCTCGATGCCGGCGTCTTCCTCGGCCAGCAGCTGGGCGAACGTGAGCTCCTGCACCACGATCGGAAAGGTGGGAGGGGCGACGACGTCGGCGAAGCCGGCCTCGCGGGCCGCCTCGACGCTGAAGTTCACCAGGCTCGACGAGAACACGGCACGAGAGAACTCGCGTACCTTCTCGCGGCCCACCACGTAGGGACTCGTCTTCTCGAACTCGCGCGAGATCAGGTCTGGATTCACTGCCACGGCTCCAGTCTACGGAGAACGGCTGCCGCGGCATCCGCTCGGCACATGCCCTAAAGTCGGAGCGTGCGACTCGGCGTTCTCGATGTGGGATCCAACACTGTTCATCTGCTGGTCGTCGACGCGCATCCGGGGGCGCGGCCGGTGCCGCAGGCGTCGCACAAGTCGGTGCTGCGGCTGATGCGCTATCTCGAGCCCGACGGCAGCATCAGCGAGGCCGGAGTGGCCGCGATCATCGGCGCCATCTCGGCGGCGATGGCGGTGGCGCGGCGCGAGAAGATCGACGAGCTGCTGCCGATGGCGACGTCGGCGCTGCGCGAGGCGGCGAACGGCGACGAGGTGCTGGCGCGGGTCGAGGAGTCGACCGGCGTGGCGCTGCGGGTGCTGACGGGTGAACACGAGGGGCGGCTGACGTTCCTCGCCATTCGGCGGTGGTATGGGTGGTCGTCGGGCAACATTCTGCTGTTCGACATCGGCGGCGGGTCGCTCGAGATCGCGGCGGGGTCGGACGAGTTCCCCGAGGTGGCGGTGTCGGTGCCGCTCGGGGCGGGCCGCACGACGGTGCAGTTCTTTCCCGATGACCCGCCGACGCCCGAGCAGATGCTCGAGCTGCGGGCGCACTCGCGGCGGGTGCTGCGGGCGGATGCGCTGCCGCTGTTCGCGTCGATGCCGCCGTTTCAGCACGTGGTGGGGTCGTCGAAGACCATCCGGTCGCTCGCGCGGCTGGCGGGGTCGTCGGTGCCGAACCCGTCGGGCACGGGGGAGGACAAGGTGACGCTGCGGCGTGCGGAGCTCAAGGACTGGATTCCGCGGCTCGGGCAGTTGCCGGCCGAGGCGCGGCAGGCGTTGCCGGGCATCACGCCCGATCGCACGTTTCAGATCGTGGCGGGGGCGGTGGTGCTGCACTCGGTGATGAAGCTCTACGACGTCGAGGAGCTCGAGGTGTCGCCGTGGGCGCTGCGGGAGGGCATGCTGCTGCGGTACCTCGACGGGCTCACGGAGTAGCGGCGCGCGCGCCTCGAGAAGTCACTTCTCGGTCCAAAATGGCCGGGTCACGCACAGATTTCGACTTCTCGGCGGGGTGCGGGGCACCCGCTAGCGCGTGACCGCCCAGAGGGCGACGGCGCTGGCGGCCGCGACGTTGAGCGAGTCGATGCCGTGCAGCATCGGGATCTGCACCACCGTGTCGGCGGCCGCGATCGCCTCGGGCGTGAGGCCCTCACCCTCGGCCCCGAGCACGAGGGCGACCCGCTCGGGAACGCGGGCCTCGAAGTCGCGCAGGCTGACGGCATCCGGAGTCAGGGCGAGCGCAGCGATGTGGAATCCCTCGTCGTGCAGCAAGGGTTCGAGCTCGTCCCATTCGCCGACGCGGGTCCACGGCACCTGCAGCACGGTGCCCATGCTGACCCGGATGGCGCGGCGGTAGAACGGGTCGGAGCACCGCGGGGTGACGAGCACCGCATCGGCACCGATCGCGCCCGCCGAGCGGAAGATCGCGCCGACGTTGGTGGGGTCGACGACGTTCTCGATCACGACGACGCGCCGCGCCCCGGCGAGCAGTGCTCGCGCGTCGGGCAGGGGTGGGCGGGTCATCGAGGCGATCAGTCCGCGGTGCAGGAGGTAGCCCGTCAGCTCGGCGAGCAGCTCACCGGGCCCGACGAAGACCGGCACATCGCCGTGCCCGGCCGCGCCGAGTGCTGCGACGGCCTCGACTTCACTCGTGCCGAGCGCGAGCACCGATCGCGGAACATGCCCGGCCCGCAACGCCCGCTCGAGCACGAGCAGTGACTCCGCGACGTAGAGCCCGTTCTCGCGGCCGGGCTCCGACCGCCGAGCGTTCTTCAGTGCGACATCCGTCGCGTGGGCGTAATCGGTCAGGCGCGGGTCATCCAGCGCGGTGACACGGATGACGGGCATGGCACCCGATTCTAGGCGTGGCCGGTGCCGTCGGTCGGCGGGAGCCCGGGTCAGAGGCGGATGACCGATGCGACCCGCTCGGGCTCCCGAAGCCCGCGGCGGGCCGCCGCACGGCGGGCGAGGAGGTGGATGGCGGTGGCGAGGGCCCAGCCGAAGCAGGCGCCGGTGACGTTCGTGATGATGTCGTTGATGTCGGCGGTGCGACCGACGTCGGAGACGTATTGGGTGACCTCGATGATCAGCGAGAGCGCGAGGGCGCCGAGCAGCACCGTGCGGAAGCGCACTGCGGCGAGCGCCAGCAGCAGTCCGAGCGGCACGAAGACGAACACGTTGAGCACCGCGTCGACCGCGGAGCCGGGGCCGTCGACGACGAGGGGGGTGAGATAGAGGCGCACGCCGAGGCCGGTTCCGGGGCGCAGCGTCATGAACAGCACGGCCGCCAGCCAGATCAGGGCGAGGGCGGCGATGCGACCGCGGTGCGCGGGCGACGGCTCGAACGCGCAGATGACGCCGACGAGGGCGAGGGCCGCGAGCAGGGCGGCGAAGGCGGCGTTCAGGGCGAGGGTCAGCATGGTCGCATCAGCCTGGCAGGCGCCCCACGATGCTGGCTGGGGCTTTGCCATGACCTTCCGGTGAGGCGACTCGATCGACAGGTGTTCGCAAATATCAAACACTGCGGCACAATTGTCTTCACTGACCACCACTCCGGGAGGCGCGCGTGACCACGAAGACCACCGATCGATCGCACGACCTCACCGACGACATCGATGTCGTGGGCCAGCGCATCCGCTCCTTCCGCGAGGAGAAGGGGATGTCGCTGCGCAAGCTCGCGGAGCAGAGCGATCTCTCGGTCGGCTTCCTGTCGCAGGTCGAACGCGGCCTCAGCTCGATCGCCCTGTCGAGCCTGCGGGCCGTCGCCGCCGCGCTCGGCCGCCCGATGGCCGACTTCTTCGCCCAGCCGAACAGCCCCGAGAAGGAGCCCGAGGGCGTGGTCTTCACGCTCAACCGCGCGGCTGAGCACACCGAACGCGTGGTGTCGGGCGGCCGGCACTACGAGATGCTGAGCGCACGCGTGCCCGGCCTCGTGCTCGAGCCCATGCTCGTCTACATCGAGCCCGGCGGCGTCAAGGAGGAGGCGTCGTCGCACGCCGGCGAGGAGTTCGCCTACGTCATCCAGGGCGAGCTCTCCTACGAGGTGGCCGGCGTCACCCATCGCCTGGGCGTCGGCGACAGCCTGCATCTGCGCTCGAACACGCCTCACTCTCTGCACAACGACACCGACGAGCTCACCGTCGTGGTGTCGGTGGTCACGCCCCGCCTGTTCTGATCTGCGCGGGCCTCAATTTAACGATCATGTTAAATGAGAGCGCCAAGGGCGTTTAGTGGGATAAAACAGTATCCACAGAGGCCTATTCGTGCACCAGGACACAGTGGAGGACCCGTGGATACCCCGTCGCCCGTCAAACCCAAGAATCTCCGCCGCCGCCTCGCGGTGGCCGGAGCGCTCGTCACCACCGCAGCACTAGCTCTCACGGGGTGCGCCGCCGGCGCCGCCTCGCCCACCGACGCCGCGAGCGCGACCAGCGAGCTGCGCATCGCCGTGCCCTCCTACCCCGGCAGCTGGGACCAGGACTTCGTGGCCTTCGACCCGGTGGCGCTCGCCCTGTTCAAGAACGTCTACCCCTACCTCGTCGACTACGGCGTGACGGATGTCGACGGCGGCCAGATTCTCGACACCGAGAACATCCTGCCCGCCTGGGCCGAGTCGTTCACGTCGGACGACGGCAAGCTGTGGACCCTCAAACTGCGCGACGGCGCCACCTTCCCGAGCGGCAACCCCATCACCGCCGACGACGTCAAGTGGTCGAAAGACCGCGCCTTCGCCGCCAAGGCCAACGTGGCCGGCGTCTACTCGCTCATCGGCCTGACCGACCCCGAGCAGATCCAGGTCGTCGACGACAAGACCGTCACCTTCGACCAGGCCTACCCGAGCGCGCTCTCGGCGCAGATCCAGGCCATCAGCCTCTTCATCTACGACTCGAAGCTGATGAAGGAGCACGCCACGGCCGACGACCCGTGGGCGCAGGACTGGGCCGCCCAGAACCCGAGCGACGGCGGTCTCTACAACGTCGAGAGCTTCACCCCCGGCCAGGAGATCGTGCTCAAGGCCAATAAGGACTACCCGGCCGAAGACGGCCCGCACACCGACACCATCCGCCTCACGGTCGTCTCCGACCCGGCGGCCGAGAGCGTGCTGCTGCAGAACGGCGACGTCGACATCGCGCTCGGCCTCGGCCGCCAGCAGATCGCCGACCTCGACGGCGTCTCGGGTGTCAAGATCATCTCCGCCCCGTCGAACGAGATGATCTCGATTCCGCTCAACACCACGATGGCTCCGTTCGACAACCCGCTGGTGCGCCAGGCCGTCGCCTACGCGATGCCCTACGACGACATCATCTCGACGGTCTACGGTGGCGATGCCCGCCGCCCGATGAGCATCGTGCCGATCGACATGCCGGGCTACACCGAGGAGGGCTTCCCCTACGAGCAAGACCTCGACAAGGCGAAAGACCTGCTCTCCCAAGCCGGTGTGTCCGGTGCATCCGTCGAGCTGGCCTACGCGGCCGACAACGACGAGCAGGAGCAGATCGCCATCCTGGTTCAGGATGCGCTCGGCAAGGCGGGCATCACCGTCACGCCGACGCCGCTCGACCCGGCCACCCTCGGCGACCGTCGCGACGCGAAAGACCTGGCGATGCAGATCACCTCGGGTCAGCAGTGGGTCAACGACGTCGAGTACCTGATGAACGGCTGGACCACGGGCGCCTACCTCAACTACGCGAACTACTCCAACCCCACGGTCGACGCGGATGTCGAGGCGTCGCACACGATCACCGACACCGACGAGCGCAACGCGCTCTGGGCCGAGGTGCAGGAGCAGTTCGCCACCGACGTGCCGGTCATCCCGCTCGCCCAGCCGAACTACAACCTGCCGGTCGGCGACAACGTGAAGGGCTTCGTGCAGCCGGTCGACGGGCTGATCCGCCTGAAGTACCTCTCGATCGACTGATCCACCCCGGAGGGCGGGTGGCTCGTGCCGACAGGCGACGGCCACCCGCCCCTCCGCCGTCCCCCGCCCCCACCTGCGAAAGAGAAGCATGCGCCTCGCCCGATACATCGCCCTCAGGATCGCACTCGTCGTGCCGGTGCTGCTCGGCGTGATCGTGTTGACGTTCCTGCTCGTGCGGGTGCTGCCCGGCGACCCGGTGCAGGCCTTCGTGGGCCCGAACACCACCGCCGACGACGTCGAGGCCATCCGGCAGCGACTGGGGCTGGACGCCCCGCTCTGGCAGCAGTTCCTCGACTACCTCGGTGGCATCTTCGTCGGCGACTTCGGCACCTCGATCCAGACCGGGGTTCCCGTGTCGACCGAGCTCGCCTTCCGCCTCGCGCCGACCCTCGAGCTCGTCTTCCTCGGCGTCGGCGTCGCCGTGATCGCGGCGATCGTCTTCGGCATCATCTCGGCGCTGCGGGTCAACAGCCCGATCGACCACGTCAGCCGCGTGACCTCCCTCGTCGGCACCGCGATGCCCGAGTTCTGGCTCGGACTCATCCTCATCGTCATCGGCTACCAGCAGCTCGGCTGGTTCCCGGGCCCGAGCGGCCGCATCGGCCGCGGGCTCAGCCCCACCCCGATCACCGGCGCCGAGGCCGTCGACGCCCTGCTCACCGCCAACTGGCCGGCCCTCGGCTCGGCGCTGCTCTACCTCGTGCTGCCGGTGCTCACCATCGCGGTGGGCGTGACCGCCTCACTGCTGCGGAGCGTGCGCTCGGCGGCCATCGACATCCGGGCCGCCGCCCCCTGGTCGACCGCGCAGGCACACGGCATCAGCGGCCGCCCGCTCGTCACCGGCTACCTGCTGCGCGGCACCGTCTCGCGCATCCCCACCCTCGCCGCCCTCGTGCTCGGCAACGTGCTGGGCGGCGTGGTGCTGGTGGAATACGTCTTCTCCTGGCAGGGCATGGGCCAGTGGCTGCTGCGCGGCCTGCTCTACCGCGACTACCCGGTCGTGCAGGCCGGAGTGGTCATCATCGCGCTCGTCTACGCCGTCGCCTACCTGGTGGCCGACGTCATCCACGCCGCCCTCGACCCGAGAGTGAGGCTCTGATGGTCAGTGTCGGACCGGTCGGCGTCAACCGCCGCCTGCCCCGCTCCCAGCCGCAGCGCGCCTCGCGCGGCTTCGGCGCCGTGATGATCTGGACCGGCGCCGGCCTCGTGGCGATCGTGCTGCTCGCGAGCCTGTTCGCGCCGCTTCTCACCACCTGGGGCCCGGTCGAGATCGACTCGACCGCCATCCGTCAGGCACCGAGCGCGGTGCACTGGCTCGGCACCGACGCGAACGGCATGGATGTCTTCAGCCGCCTGCTCTACGCCGGCCGGGTCGACCTCGGGGTCGCCGTGGTGTCGGTCGCGATCGCCGTGGTGATCGGGTCGGTCATCGGGGCCGTGTCGGGCTACGTCGGCGGAGCCCTCGACGCCGTGGTGATGCGGCTGCTCGAGATCCTGCAGGCGTTCCCCACGTTCATCCTCGCCCTCGCCGTCGCCGCCCTGCTCGGCCCCGGCATCGTGAACCTCACCATCGTGGTGGCGATCGTGTCCATCCCCTCCTATGCGCGACTCGTGCGCGCCGAGGTGCGCACCGTGCGCGAGCTCGCCTACGTGGATGCCGCCCGCACCTCGGGGCTCGCGGGCGCTCGCGTGCTGCTCCGCCACGTCATCCCCAACAGCCTCACGCCGGTGCGCATCGTCGCGCCGCTCAACGTGGGCTGGGCCATGCTCGCCCTGGCGGGCCTGTCGTTCCTCGGCCTCGGTGTGCCGGTGCCACAGCCCGAGTGGGGCGCCATGATCAGCCAGGGCACGAGCGACATCGTCGCCGGCCGGCTCTGGACCTCGGTGCCGCCAGGCCTCGCCCTCGTGGTGTGCGTGCTGGGCTTCAGCCTGCTCGGCGAAGGGCTGCAAGAGCGCGAGACCCGCAGGAGAACCAGGTGAACGCCCCGATGAACGACATCCTGCTCGACATCCGCGGCCTCACGGTCTCGATCCCCACCTCGGGCGCCACCGTCGAAGCCCTGCGCGGGGTCGACCTCAGCGTGCGCGTCGGCGAGGTCGTGGGCCTCGTGGGCGAGAGCGGCGGCGGCAAGAGCATGCTCGCCCGCGCCACCATCGGCATGCTGCCCGGCCGCGCCGAGACCGGCGGCGAGGTGCTCTTCCGCGGCGACGACGTGCTGCGGATGTCGGAACCCCAGCTGCTCGAGCACCGCGGCCACGGCGTCGCGATGTGCTTCCAGAACCCGCGGGCCGCCATCGAGCCGCTGCGCACCGTGAAGAAACAACTTGCCGACCGGCTGAAGCTGCACCAGCGGTTGACCGGGCCCGCGGCATCCGCCGAATCGGTGCGGCTGCTCGAGGCCGTCGGCATCACCGACACGCCCCGCGTGCTCGGCTCCTATGCCCACGAGCTCTCGGGCGGCATGGCCCAGCGCGTGATGATCGCCCTGTGCCTGGCCTGCGACCCCGGCCTGCTGCTGGCCGACGAGCCCACCACGGGCCTCGACGTCACCCTCACCCGCGACGCCCTCGGGCTGCTGCGCTCGCTCGCGACCGACCAGGGCCGCGGCGTTCTGCTCATCTCGCACGACATCGCGGCGGCGGCCGAGGTGTGCGACCGCATCGTGGTGCTGCGCGCCGGCGATGTGGTCGAGGAGGGCACGACCTCGCAGGTGCTCACCGCTCCCCACTCGGAGTACACCCGCACCCTGCTCGCGGCCGTGCCCGACATCGACCGGCCGCTTCCCCGAACGGCGACGGATGCCGCCACCCCCGTGACCCCGCGGCGGCCCGTCGCCGAGGTGCGCGACGCCCACGTGCGCTACCGAGCCCGATTCGGCAGCAGCGGCCACCACGCCCTGCGCGGAGTCGACCTCACGGTCGACCGCGGCGAGACGGTCGGCATCGTGGGCGAGAGCGGCTCGGGCAAGACCACGCTCGCGCGCATGCTCGTGGGCCTGGTGTCGCCTTCGAGCGGGCAGGTGGTGGTCGCCGGCAACGACCTCGCGAAACTGCGCGGCTCACGCAAGCGCGCGCTGCGCCGGTCGGTGCAGATGGTGTTCCAGGATCCGCTGGGCGCCCTCGACCCGCGCCGCACCGTGCTCGACGCCGTCACCGAGACCCTGCTCGCCCAGGGCGTGGCAAAGCCCGAGCGCGAGCGCCGCGCCATCGAGGTGCTGCGGCGCACCGGCCTCGACGAGACCTTCCTCACCCGGCTGCCGCACGAGCTCTCGGGCGGCCAGGCTCAGCGGGTCGGCATCGCCCGCGCGCTGGTCTGCGAGCCCGAGCTTATCGTGTTCGACGAGCCCACCTCGGCCCTCGACGTGACCGTGCAGGCGCAGATCCTCGACCTCATCACCGAGCTCGGCGCCGACGGCGAGCGCGGCCAGCTCTTCGTCTCGCACGACCTCGCCACCGTGCGCGCCTTCTGCGACCGGGTCGTGGTGATCTACCACGGCGAGGTCGTCGAGCAGGGCACGACCGCCGAGGTCTTCGGCTCGCCGCAGCATGCGTACACCCGCCGGCTGCTCGCCGCGGCGCCCCGGCTCGGCGGGCGCATCCCCGACACCGTCTCACCCTGACATTCCCGACCTGACGCTCCCGACCCGACGCTCCCGACCTGACGCTCCTGAAAGGACGATCCCCTTCGTGTCTGCCACTCCCCTCCGCCTCGCCGTCGACATCGGCGGCACCTTCGTCGACGCCATGGAACTCGACACCCGCACGGGCGTCGTGCGGTTCCGCAAAGCGTCGACCACCCCGGCCCGCCCGTGGGAGGGCGTGCTCGCGGCGGTCGACGCCCTCGGCACCGACCTGGCCGAGGTGGAGCTGTTCATCCATGGCACCACGCTCGGGCTGAACGCGGTGCTCGAGCGCCGGGGCGGCGCGACCGGCATCATCACGAACTACGGTCTGCGCGACATCTTCCTGCTCGGCCGCGGCAACGTGCCCGACGACCGGATGTACGACTTCCAGTACGAGCGCCCGGCCAGCCTGGTGCAGCGCCGGCACACCGCCGGCGTGCGCGGCCGGCTGAACCACCGCGGCGAAGAGCTCGAGCCGCTCGACGAGGAGGGCCTGCGCGAAGTCGCCCGCCAGCTGGTCGAAGACGAGGGCGTCATCTCGATCGCCGTCTGCTATCTGCACTCCTACCTCGACCCCTCGCACGAGCAGCGCACCGCCGAGCTGCTGCGCGAGTGGTACCCGCAGGTCACCGTCTCGGTCTCCACCGACATCGTGCGCGAGTACCGCGAGTACGAGCGCACCTCGACCACGGTGCTCGAGGCCTACATCCGCCCGATCTTCGAGCGCTACGTCGACGAGCTCGAGCGTGGCCTCGCCGAGAAGGGTTTCGCCGGCCGCTTCTTGATCATGCGCTCCGGCGGCGGCTCGATGACCTCGGGCACCGCGAAGAAGTCGCCGACCCACACCGTGCTCTCCGGCCCGGCCGGCGGCATCGTCGGCGGCGGCTACCTCGCCGAGGTGCTCGGCCGCCCGAACGTGCTCACCTTCGACATCGGCGGCACCTCACTCGACGCCTGCGTGATCGAAGACGGCGCGGCCGTGGTGACCCACGAGGCCGAGCTCGAGCACTTCCCGCTGCTGATGCCGGCTTACGACATCCGCACCATCGGCGCCGGCGGGGGCTCGATCGCCTGGATCGACCGGGGCCTTCTGAAGGTCGGCCCCGAGAGCGCGGGCGCGGTGCCCGGCCCGGTGTCCTACGGCCGCGGCGGCACCCGCCCGACGGTGACGGATGCCTCGGTCTGCCTCGGCTACGTCAACCCCGACAGCTTCTTGGCCGGCTCGATGCCGCTGCAGGCCGACGCGGCGATCGAGGCCGTTCGCCGCACGATCGCCGAGCCGCTCGGCCTCACCGTCGAGGCGGCCTCGGCCGGCATCTTCGACGTGATGCTCGCGAAGACCGTGGGCGCCGTGCGCCAGATCACGGTCGAGCGCGGCCACGACCCCCGGGTGTTCTCGCTGCTCGCCTTCGGCGGCGCCGGCCCGCTGGTCGCTCCCCTGCTGGCCCGCGAGATGGGTGTGCGCGAGGTCATCGTGCCCTTCGCCCCGTCGGGCTTCTCGGCCTGGGGCATGCTCAGCGCCGACATCGTGAACGACTTCTCGCGCACCCGCATGGAGGTGCTCGACGAGGTCGACCTCGACGACCTCCGCCGCGAACTCGCCGAGATCGGCGCCGAGGCGCTCGACTCCTTGCGCGAGCAGGGCGTGAGCGACGAGGTCGCCCGCCTCGAGAACCAGCTCGAGCTGCGCTACCTCGGCCAGGAGCACACGCTCACGGTCGTGGTCGGCGACGAGCTCGACCCCGAGGCCATCCGCGCCGCCTTCAACGAATTGCACGAGGCGCGCTACGGCCACTCGATGGACAGCAAGGTGCAGATCCTCACCGCCCGCGTGCGCGGCATCGGCCGCACGGTGCGGCCCGAACTGCCCGTCTACCCCGCGGGCGACGGCGACCCCACCCGGGCGCTCACCGCTCACCGCCAGGCCTTCGACTTCGGCACGCGAGCGGCCGCCGACTTCGCCGTCTACGACCGCAGCCTGCTGCAACCGGGCGACACCTTCCCCGGCCCCGCGCTTGTCGACGAGGGAACCTCGACCACCGTCGTGCACAGCGGGCAGCACGTGCGGGTCGACGAGCACGGCTACCTGCTGATCACCCTGGAGGAGAACGCATGACGCTCGACGGAGCCACCGTGGAGGTGGTGCGCAGCTATCTGATCGCGGCGGCCGAGGAGATGCGCACCACGCTCATCCGCACCGCGTTCAACCCGGTGATCTACGAGGTGCTCGACTTCGGCATCTCGCTCTACGACGAGAAGCTCGACCTGATCGCCGAGGCGCCCGGGCTCACCTTCTTCCTGGGCGCGAACGACTACTCGCTGCAGAAGGGCGTCGAATACGTCGGGGCCGAGAACCTCTACCCCGGCGACATCGTGATGCTCAACTACCCCTATTGGAACGCGGCCCACGCCTACGACGCCACCCTGTTCGCCCCGGTCTTCCTGCCCGACGAGGCGGCTCCGGATGCCGACGGCACCCTGGTGGGCTACGTCTGCGTGCGGGCGCACTGGATGGACCTGGGCGCCAAAGACGCCGGCTACGTGCTCGACTCCACCGACGTGCACCAGGAGGGCATGCTCTTTCCGGGCACCAAGGTGTTCTCGCGGGGCAAGGCCGTGCGCGACATCCACGAGCTGATCCGGTTCAACTCCCGCATGCCCGACGTGGTGCTCGGCGACCTGCACGCGCAGGTGTCGGCCATCCGCACCGGCGAGCGCCGGCTGATCGAGATCCTGCAGAAGTTCGGCAAGCCCGCCGTCGACGAGGCGGTCGCCGTCATCCGGGCACACAGCGAGCAGAACACCATCGACGCCCTGGCCGCGCTGCCGCAGGGCTCGTGGACCGCGGTCGACTGGATGGACGACGACGGCATCAGCGAGGACCCGATCCGGATGCAGGTGACCGTCACCATCGAGGACGGCACCTTCACGGTCGACTTCGCGGGCTCGGCTCCGGCGGCCAAGGGCCCCGTGAACATGCCCTTCGGCGCCACGATCGCGATCTGCAAGGTGGTGCTGAAGAACCTCACCTCGCCCGAGCAGCCGAGCAACGCCGGCACGACCGTGCCCCTGCGCGTGCTCGCCGAGCCGGGCACGCTGTTCCACGCCGTCTATCCGGCCCCGACCTTCACGCTCTGGACCGGGATCGTCGCGCTCGAGCTGATCTACAAGGCGCTGGCGCAGGGCATGCCCGAGCGGCTCGCCGCGTCGACCGGCGGCGACGTGCCCGGCTTCATGATGGTGGGCGATCACCCCGACACGGGCGAGTTCTTCGCCATCAGCAACAACGACCCGGTCGGCTGGGGCGGCACGCCCGAGCACGACGGCCTCGACGCCACCATCCACATCTCCGAGAGCACCGTGCGCAGCACGCCCATAGAGGTGCTCGAGGCGCGCAGCGGCATGCTCTTCGAGCGGCTCGAGATGCGCACCGACTCGGGCGGCGCGGGCAAGCACCGCGGCGGCACCGGGCTGCAGCGCGACATCCGTTTCGTCTCGCCGGGCGAGTTCCTCTCGGTGATCAAGAAGACGCGCACGAAGCCCTGGGCGCTCGAGGGCGGGCTCGAGCCCGACCCCAACCAGGTCGTGGTCTTTCCGGGCACCGACCGTGAGGAGCGGGTGAGCACGAAGCGCGTGCCGGTGCAGCCGGGCGACCTGATCCGCCTGCTCACGGCGGGCGGCGGCGGGCACGGCGACCCGGCCGAGCGCGACCCCGCCCTGGTGCGGCGCGACGTGTCGGAGGGGTACGTGTCGCGCGAGGCCGCGGCATCCGTCTACGGGGTCGAGCTCGATGAGTGACGCGGGAGCGCGTGCTGCCGCGACGGCGACCGTGCCGGCAGTCGACGGCGCGACCGTCGAGGTGGTGCGCAGCTACCTCGCGGCGGCGGCCGACGAGATGCGCAGCACGCTCATCCGCACCGCGTTCAACCCGGTGATCTACGAGGTGCTCGACTTCGGCATCTCGATCTACGACGAGCAGGCCCGGCTGGTGGCCGAGGCCCCCGGCCTCACCCGCTTCCTCGGCGCGAACGACTACTCGCTCAAGAAGGGCCTCGAGTACGTGGGGGTCGAGAACCTCGATCCGGGCGACGTGGTGCTGCTCAACTACCCCTACTGGAACGCGGCGCACTCCTACGACGCCACCCTGTTCGCACCGGTCTTCCTGCCCGACGACGAGACGCTGGTGGGCTTCGTCTGCGTGCGCGCCCACTGGATGGATCTCGGCGCGAAAGACCCGGGCTACGTGCTCGACTCCACCGACATGCACCAGGAGGGCCTGATCTTCCCGGGCACCAAGGTGTTCCGGCGGGGTGAGCCGGTGCACGACGTGCACGAGCTGATCCGGTTCAACTCGCGCATGCCCGAGGTGGTGCTGGGCGACCTGCACGCGCAGGTCTCGTGCCTGCGCACCGGGCAGCGGCGCATCGTCGACGTGGTCGAGAAGTTCGGGCTGGGGCTCGTGCGCGCCAGCATCGAGCGCTTCATGCAGCTCGGCGAGCAGGCGTCGCTCGAGGCGATCGCCGCACTGCCGCAGGGCAGCTGGACCGCGGTCGACTGGATGGACGACGACGGCATCACCGACGAGCCGGTGCGGCTCGAGGTGACCGTCACGATCGCCGACGGCACCTTCACCGTCGACTTCGCGGGCTCGTCGCCGATGGTGCGCGGCCCCGTGAACCTGCCGTTCGGCGCCACGATCGCCTGCGCCCGGGTGGCGTTCAAGGCCTTCACCACGCCGTTCGAGCCCACCAACGCCGGGCACATGCTGCCGCTGATCGTGAAGGCCGAGCCCGGCTCGCTCTTCCACGCCGTCTACCCGGCCGCCACGTTCACGCAGTGGACCGGCAACCTCGCCGTCGAGCTGATCTACAAGGCGCTCGCCCAGGGCATGCCCGACCGGCTCGCGGCCTGTTCGGGCGGCGACGTGCCGGGCTTCATGATGGCGGGCGCGCATCCCGACACCGGCACCTTTTTCGCCATCAGCAACAACGACCCCATCGGCTGGGGCGGCACCCCGAACCACGACGGCGCCGGCCCCCTCAACCACCTCTGCCAGACCGTGGCGCACAGCACCCCGATCGAGGTGCTCGAGGCCAAGAGCGGCATGCTCTTCGAGCGGCTCGAGGTGCGCACCGACTCGGGTGGGGCGGGCAAGCACCGCGGAGGGCCAGGTATCCGCCGCGACATCCGGTTCGTCTCCGATGGCGAATTCTTGTCGGTGATCAAGAAGACGCGCTCGAAGCCGTGGGCGCTCGACGGCGGGCAGCAGAGCGAACCGACGCAGGTGATCGCCTTTCCGGGCACTGCGCGCGAGCGGCGGCTCAGCACCCGGCGCATCGCCGTGGCCGCGGGCGAGCGCGTCACCCTGCTCACCGCGGGAGGGGCGGGTCATGGGCCCGTGGCCGACCGCGATCCGAACCTGGTTCGCCGAGACGTCGCCGAGGGCATCGTCTCGGCGGCCGCGGCATCCGACCTCTATGGAGTTGATCTCGATGACTGACCTTGCCTCTTCGACCGCGTTCCGGGGCACCGGGCCGAGCCCGTCGAATGCACTGCTGCACTCGCTGTTCATCGTCGACGCGGTCGCCGAGACGGCGACGCCGGGGGCGGTGTGGGTGCGCGACGGTGTGATCATGGCGGCCGGGCCCGAGGCCTCGGTGCGCCAGGCGGTGACGGATGCCGCCGACGCGGCCTCGGGGTCGCCCGTCGAGCTCGATCTCGGCGGGGCCTACCTCGCGCCGGGGCTGATGAACATGCACACCCACTTCTCGCTCGCGCTGCCGGGCGAGCGGGGCACCTACGTGGCGTCGCTCGACGACGCCGGCGTCGCCCTCTACATGGCCGACGGCGCCCGGCGCGCCCTGCACTCCGGTCTCACCACGGTGCGCTGCGTGGCCGAGCGGGGTCACGCCGACTTCGCGTTGCGCGACGCCATCGGCCGCGGGCTGCTGCCGGGGCCCGACATCCGCACGGCCGGGCAGGCCCTGGTCTGCACCGGCGGTCACGGGCACGAGAACGACGACACGATGGAATGCGACGGGCCGATCGGGTTCACCCGCGGGGTGCGCACGCAGATCAAGGCGGGCGCCGACCTGATCAAGGTGATGATCTCCGGCGGCATCGCCGGCAAGCACGAGGGCATCGCCACGCCGCAGCTCACGCGCGACGAGATGGCCGCGGTCATCTCGACCGCGCACGCCTGGGGGCGCA
The DNA here is from genome assembly GCF_024979295.1 of Herbiconiux daphne. Lineage (GTDB taxonomy): Bacteria > Actinomycetota > Actinomycetes > Actinomycetales > Microbacteriaceae > Herbiconiux > Herbiconiux daphnes. Next base: position 123,043 of record NZ_JANLCJ010000004.1, read on the forward strand.
AGGTGACGGCGCACGCCGGGCCGGCGCCGATCATCGCCGAGGCGGTGTCGCTCGGGCTCGACTGCGTCGAGCACGGCTACGAGCTCACCCCCGAGGTCGCCCAGGCGATGGCGGCGGCGGGTACCGCGCTCGTGCCGACGCTCGTGGTGACGCGCTGCGGCTCGTTCTTCGACGAGCTCGGGGTGCCGGCCTGGATGCAGGAGCGCTCGCTGGCCGCCGGGCCGCGGCACATCGAGTCGTTCCAGATGGCGATCGAGGCGGGCGTGACCATCATGGTGGGCAGCGACATGCCGCCGTTCTGGCCGTTCGAGGGCACGACCGCGGTGGTGCGCGAGATGGAGCACATGAGCGAGAACGGCCTGGGGCCGGCGGCGACGCTGCGGGCCGGCACCATCACCTGCGCCGAATGGCTCGGAATCGCGGATGCCGTGGGCACCATCGCCGTCGGCAAGCGGGCCGACTTCATCGGGGTCGACGCCAATCCTCTCGACGACATCTCGGCGCTGCGGTCGCTGCGCTGGGTGATGAAGGCGGGCGAGGTCGTGCGCGACGATCGGCTGGTGATCGCGTGAGCGGGGCATCCGGCGCCGACACCGAGGTGCTCGACGGCATCCTCGACATGTACGACGCGTTCATGGCGCGCGACCGGGCGCGGTTCGACAGTCATCTCGACGCCGACGTCACCACCTGGGAGTCGCCGCTGCCGCGCATCATGACCCGCAGCGAGCTCGACCGCTACCGCGACGAGCGCCCACCCGCGGTCGTCGCGGCGGTGCTAGAGCTGCGGGTGGAGCCGGAGCGCATCGACGTGTGGGGCGACCACGCGCTCGCCCGCTACCTCTTCGTCGCGGTGCGCACCGGGGGCTCGGTCGAGACCTCGAGGGTGACGGATGTGCTGCGTCGCGGCGCTGACGGACGCTGGCTGATCGTGCACCATCATTCCGAGCTCTGGGCGGCCGACGTTCCGGCGCAGACGGAGGCAGAGGCAGAGGCAGAGGCAGAGGCCGTGGTCGCGGTCGCTCCGGCCACCGGGGCGGCCCCGGCGGCGGCGGAGGCGCGGGCGTGACCCGCTATCGCGCCGCCGTGGTGGAGCAGTTCGGCGAGCCCGGCTCGGTGCTGCACCTGGCCGAACGGGATCGGCCCGAGGTCGGGCCCGGGCAGCTCCGGTTGCGGTGCGAGGCCGTCGGCCTCAACTTTCTCGACGTGATGATGTGCCGGGGCGACTACCCGGCCGTGCCGGCGCCGCCGTTCGTGCCGGGTGTCGAGGTGAGCGGCGTGGTGATCGAGGCCGGTGCCGGTGTGGAGCACCTGCTCGGGTCGGCCGTGCTCGCCTGCCCGGCGCTGCCGAACGGGGCGCTCGGTGACGAGGTGGTGATCGACGCCTCTCTCGCCGTCGTGCGGCCGGCATCCGTCGACGCCGTGACGGCCGCGGCGTTGCCCGTGACCTACCAGACGTCGTGGTTCGCCCTGGAGCGGGCGCGGCTCGAGGCGAGCGACACGATTCTCGTCAATGCCGGGGCGGGTGGCGTGGGAACCGCCACCATCCAGTTGGCCAGGGCCCGCGGCATCCGGGTGCTCGCAACCGCGGGCGGCCCCGAGAAGACGGCCGTCTGCCTCGAGCACGGCGCCGACCTGGCCATCGACTACCGCGACGCGGATGTCGCGGCGCTCGTGCGCGAGGCCACGGGCGGGCGCGGCGTGAGCGCGGTGATCGATCCGGTCGGTGGGGCGATGACCGAGGTGTCGCTCGACAGCCTCGGCTTCGAGGGCCGGCTCGTGGCGGTCGGCACCGCGGCGGGATCGTCGCTGATCGATCCCGCGACGCTGATGGCGCGCAACGTCGACGTCGTGGGGCTGTCGTGGGGGTCGCGCTACCCGTGGGAACGGCCGGAGCAGGTGGCCGGCGTCTACCGCGCCCTGTTCGGCCTGCTCGAGGCGGGGCTCGTCGCGCCGCTGATCGACCGGGTCGTGGGGCTGGAGGAGGCTGGCGGTGCGCTCGACGATCTCGCCGCTCGGCGCACGCGCGGAAAGATCGTGGTCGCGATCGATGCCGCTGAAGGAGTAGGAGTGGACCATGACTGATGAGACCGGAGGGCACGGCGTCGAGCCGGGCACGGAGGCGGGCGGCGCGGCGGCAGGCACGGCGGGCGACGAGGGCGGCGCGTTCGACTCGGCGAACGACATGGAGCTGTACGACATCACCGTCGTCGTCGACCGCATCGAGGGCCGCTCGGTGTGCGGCATGCACGTGGGCGACTCGTTCGAGGTGGTGAACTCGAGTCAGCTGAAGATTCCGGGGCACTTCTGCTTCTATGCGCTGCAGGCGGTGCTGCCGATGATCCCGGCGAAGCAGCGCAAGCTGCCGGATGGCGACTGGCTCGAACGCGACTCGCTCGTGGCGTGTCCCGACCCCGAGGAACGCCTGATCATGCGCATCGAGCGCGGCGCCCTGTGCCCGATGCGGTCGGGCGACCTCACGTGAGGCGGGCCGAGATCGGGCTGGGCATTCAGAGCGACAAGCCCCCGGGCGCCTATGCGCCGCTCGCCGCGGCCGCCGAGGGCTTCGGGGTCGACGTGGTGAGTGTGTTCAGCGACCTGTTGTTCCAGCCGCCGATCGCCGCGCTGCTCGAGATGGCGGGGGCGACCTCGCGCATCCGGCTGGGCGCCGCGTGCTGGAACCCCTACTCGCTGCATCCCTACGAGATCGCCGGGCAGGTCGCCGCCCTCGACGCGGCCAGCGACGGGCGCGCCTACCTCGGTCTCGCGAAGGGCACCTGGCTCGACGCCATCGGCATCCAGCAGACGAAGCCGGTGGCGCACCTGCGCGAGGCGGCGGCGCACATCTACGCCCTGATCTCGGGTGAGGGCGCCGGGTATGAGGGCGAGATCTATCCGCTCGCGCCCGGCATCACGCTGCGCTACCCGGTGCGGCGCACCCGGCCGCCGCTGCTGCTCGGCAGCTGGGGTCCGCTCGGCGCGGCTCTGGCCGGCAAGATCGCCGACGAGCTGAAGGTGGGCGGCACCGCCAACCCCGCGATGGTCGCCGTGATGCGGGAGCGCATCGGGGTCGGCGCCGTGAAGGCCGGTCGCACCGCCGACGACGTGAAGCTCGTGCTCGGGGCCGTGACGGTGGTCGACCGCGACGGCGATGCCGCGCGATCGGCGGCGCGGCGCGAAGTCGCGATGTATCTCGCAGCCGTGGCCGACCTCGACCCGACGGTCGAGATTCCGGCCGACCTGCTCGGGTCGGTGCGTCGCCTCGTCGACGAGGGCGATCATCAGGGCGCCGGCGACCGCATCCCCGACGACGTGCTCGACCTGTTCGCGTTCTCGGGCACGCCCGAACACGTGGCCGCGCAGGCCCAGGCCATCATCGACGCCGGTGCCGATCGGGTCGACTTCGGCACCCCGCAGGGGCTCACCGACCAGGGCGGCATCGACCTCATCGGCCGCGCCGTGCTGCCGCTGCTCACCCTCGACCGCTGATGGGAGACGACATGGCCGACGACCAGACGCCCGCGGGTGCCGCGCCCTCCGCGGCCGAGGCGATGCCTGCGACTGCCGGGGCCGAGGGCGCGGTGACGGATGCCGCGGCCACCCGGGTCGCGGCCGGAGGCGGCCGAGCGGAAGCCGGGGTGCTCGTCGCGCTGGTGTCGAGCGCGGTGCCCGTGGAGCGCGGGCGGCTCGAGCGGGCCGTGCACGCGGCGGTGTCGCGGCGCGGCTGGGACGCGCGCGTGCAGTGGGTCGAGGCGGCCGAGAGCTGGTCGGCGGCGCTCGCTGCGGACGATGCCGACGCATTCCTCGTGATGCCCGGCGAGGCGGTCGACCTCCCGCTCGATCTCGATCTCGATGTCGATCCCGATCTCCGCGCTGCCGTCGGGCCCGGCACCGGCGCGACGACCCCGCCGATCGTGCGGTTCGACCTCGGAGCACGGGAGTTCGACCCGTCGCCCGCACTCGTGCACCACGTGCGGGCGCTGGGGCTCGAGGGGTTGCAGTTCGTTGTTCCCTCAGCGATCGCGGCGGCGCGGCATCCGGCGGTTCGGGTTTCGTATGGCGCCGATCGCGAGCAGTACGGTGACTGGCGCGAACCCTCGTCGGCGCTGCGAGGCGAGGCGGATGCCGCCAGGCCGGGTGCGTCCGTCACGCCCGCACCGATCGGCGTGCTCGTTCACGGCGGTTTCTATCGGTCGCGGTGGCAGGCCGGCCTGATGGACGAGCTCGCGGTCGACCTCGGCCGCCGGGGGTGGGCGAGTTGGAACCTCGAGTACCGCCGGCCCGACCTGCACGGCTGGGCGGCGACGCTGAGCGACCTGCACGCCGGCATCGCGCGGCTCGAGAGTCTGCGCACCGCGCCCGACCAGCCGGTCGTGCTGTTCGGGCACTCCGCGGGCGGGCAGTTGGTGCTGCAGCTCGCTGAAGAGATCGCGGCATCCGGCGCGTCGGCCGCGGTGCCGGTTGCGCTGTCGGTGTCGCTCGCGGGCGTGGTCGATCTGGTCGCGGCGCACGACCGCTACATGGGCGAGGGCGCGGTGGCGATCGCGCTCGGCGGTTCGCCGGCCGACCTGCCCGAGCGCTACGCCGCGGCCTCGCCGATCGCCTACGCGCACCGGGCTGCCACGTGGTTGCTCGTGCAAGGCGTCGACGACTCGGCCGACCTGGTGGAGATGAATCGGCGGCTCGCGGCGTCGGCCGCCGTGTCGCACCCCGAGCTGCTGCAGCGTGCCGGCCACCACTTCAGCGTCATCGACCCCACGACGGAGATCTGGCGCGCGACCATGGATCGCGTCACCGAGCTGCTGCGCCCCGACACCGACCGTTCCTGACCGAGTCGACCGCGCTCATCGTGCGTCGGGCGGCCCGCGCCGTCGGATAGGTGCCGTCGGATAGGTTGGGTGCGCCGACCATCCGCCCGAACGTCAGGACGACCACCGATGAAGCGCGTCACCCCGACCGGTGTCTCGGTGACGAACGTCGCCATCGCCGCGCTCGTCGGTCTCGCTCTCGTCAGATTCGCCTTGACGTCGTCTGGAGCCGATTGGGCTGCGTCCACGCCACGTGCGGCGACCGTTCAATGGGTCGTGCTGATCGTGTCGGCGGTTCTCATCATCGCGACTCTCAGCGTGCCCTTTTGGCTGTTGCGGCGGGGCAACCGCGCGACAGGGCCGGTCATGTCGCTGATCGCCCTCTGGTTGCTTGTCGTCGCGATCGAGTTCGTCGACGTCGTGAGCGTCGTATCGGCGGTGGTGGGGGTCGTCGGCGCCGTCGCGATCTGGTTGCCGTCGTCGCGGGCGCACCTCGCCGTCGTTCGTCACTACCGGCGGGAGCGGGCACACCTCACCGGCGTGGGTCTTTCACGACGGGCTGGCGTGAGTCGTTCCCGGCAGGCCGACGTGAGCGGTCAGCAACCGGCCCGCGGCAGGCGGTGACAACGCCTCGCGACACCGCGCGAAAGGTCTCTCGCCGGACGCCCCGAGCAATGCCGACGCCCGCTCGACGCCGATGCCGATGCGCTAGTCCTCGTCGTTGACGATCGCGGCGACCGCGTCGATCTCGACGAGGGCCCCCGGGCGCGCCGGGGTGACCGCGAGCACCGAGACCGCGGTGCGATGCGCTCCCCACACCGCGCCGGTGGCGGCATACGCCTCGGTGGGATCGATGCCGGTCGCGAGATAGATCGTGAGCTTCACGACGTTCTCGGGCCCGGTGCCCGCCTCGGCGAGCACGGCCAGAACGTTGCGGAGGGCCTGTTCGGTCTGCGCCTGCAGCCCGTCGAGCAGGGCGCCCGAGGCGTCGGTGCCGTTCTGGCCGCCGACATAGAGGGTGGGGCCGGCCGGCGCGATCATTCCTTGCGCGAAGGCCGGACTGCTGAACAGCCCTGCAGGGTCGACGGGGGTGACTCCGGTTGACATGGCGGTGTCCTTTCTGCGTGTGGTGACCCGAGTATGCCGCTCGCCGCCGACACCGCGCCAGCCACGCACCGCGGTGTGCCTTTTGCACGAGCCGTTCCGGTGCTCCACGATGAGACCACACCTACGCCGACCGAAGGATGTCCCATGCTCATCGCCTACTGGATCGTGGCCGGCTTGCTCGCCCTCTTCTACCTCTACAGCGGCGGATCGAAGCTGCTGCAGAGCCGCGAGCGCCTGCAGCCCATGATGCACTGGGTCGAGCGCGCCCCGATGGCCGGGGTGCGCACGATCGGCGCCCTCGAGGTGCTCGCCGCCATCGGACTCATCGTGCCGCCACTCACCGGCATCGCCCCGTGGCTCGCGCTCGCCGCCGCGGTGGGCCTGGTGCTGCTGCAGATCGGCGCCATCGCCCTGCACCTCGTGCGAGGCGAGGCGCGGCAGCTCGGCATCAACATCGGCGCCCTCGTGGCCGCCGCGGTGACGATCTGGTTGGCCACCGTCTGGCTCTGATCGAAGGCCGTCGCCGACCGCTGTCGCCCCGGCCCGGGTGGCGTTACGGTGACGGGATGAGCAAGAACACGGCCGGGCGACGTCGCATCGCCGTCGGCGGGGCACTGGTCGCCCTGGCGGCGACCCTGCTCAGCGGTTGCACCACCGGCGGCTCCGCCGCGTCGACGACATCGGCGGAGCCACCCGGCGAGCCGGCGACTTCTGCCGCGGCATCCGGCGACGAAGCCCTCGCGGCCGACGTGCGCGACACGATCACCCGCGCCATGCGCGACTGGGGGATGCGAGCCGTCATCGTGCGCGTCACCCGGGGCGACCAGCCGGTCATCACCGAGGCGTTCGGGGAGTCGATGACGGGCGTGCCCGCGACGCCCGACATGCACTTCCGCAACGGAGCGGTCGCGATCTCGTATGTGGCGACCGCACTGCTCGAACTCGTCGACGACGGCACCGTCTCGCTCGACGACACGCTCGGCACGTGGCTTCCGGATGTGCCGAATGCCGACCGGGTGACGCTCGGGCAGCTGGCACAGATGACCTCGGGCTACGCCGACTACGTGGCCGACGCCGACTTTCTCGACCAGCTGAACGCCGACCCGTTCCGGCAGTGGCAGCCCGACGAACTCGCCGCCTACGGCACCTCGAAGCCGCTGATCTACGAGCCGGGCACGAACTGGAACTACTCGCACACGAACTACGTGCTGCTGGGGCTGGCGCTCGAGAAGATCACGGATGAGCCGATGGAACAGCTTCTGCAGGAGCGGGTGCTCGACCCGCTCGGCCTCGACAACACCCGGCCGTCGAGCACCGCCGAGATCGCCGAACCCGTGCTGCACGCCTTCACCGCCGAGCGACGCGAGTTTCTCGGCATCGCCGACGGCACCCCTTTTCTCGAGGAGTCGACCTTCTGGAATCCGTCGTGGACCATCACGCGCGGCGCGATCCAGTACACCGACATCGTCGACATGACCCGCACGGCTCGGGCGATCGGAACCGGCGAGTTGCTCTCCCCCGCCCTGCACGAGAAGCAGCTGAACCTCGACACGCGCGGGCATTCGTCGACCATCGAGGGCTGCTCGACGTGCTTTCCGCACTCCGAGATCTACACCTACGGCATCGGCGTGGTGATGATGGGTGACTGGATTCTGCAGAACCCCATGTTCAGCGGCACCGCGGCCGTGGAGGCCTACCTGCCCGACGACGACATCTCGCTCGCCGTGGCCGTGACGTTCGACGAGAGTGCGTTCGACGACGCCGGGCAGGTGCCGAATCTCGCGACGAACCTGTTCCGCGAGCTCGCGGGGGTCGTGGCTCCGGGTCACGCGCCGCCGACACGCTGATCGCTGAATTGGAATAGCCAACTCATCCGTGCGTTGTCTCCTGGGACGGGCGGCACCGGCCGCCCCTGATCTCACCTGGAGCACATGATGTCGACATCCCTCGCCGGAGCCACCGTTCTCGTCACCGGAGCGAACGGCGGGCTCGGCACGCAGTTCGTCGAGCAGGCCCTCGCCCGTGGGGCGGCCAAGGTCTATGCCACGGCGCGCACCCCGCGCGACTGGGCCGACGACCGTGTCGTGCCGCTGACCCTCGATGTCACCGACGAGGCATCCGCGGCCGCTGCGGCGGCGATCGCGCACGACACCACCGTCGTCATCAACAACGCCGGCGTCGCCGGGGGCGGCTCGCTCACCTCGGGAAGCGTCGACGACATCCGCCGCATCATGGAGACGAACTTCTTCGGCGCCGTCATCGTGGCCCGGGAGTTCGCCCCCGTGCTCGCGGCCAACGGCGGGGGCGCCCTGCTCGACGTGCACTCCGCGCTGAGCTGGATCGGTCTGGCCGGCGCCTACAGCGCCTCGAAGGCGGCGCTCTGGTCGGCGACGAACTCGCTGCGCCTCGAGCTGGCACCCCAGGGAACCCAGGTCGTGGGCCTGCACCTGGGCTACGCCGACACCCCGATGACCGCCGGGGTCGACGCACCGATGAGCGACCCGGCCGACATCGTGCGCGCGGCCTACGACGGCCTCGAGGCCGGCGAACTCGAGATTCTCGCCGACGAGGTGAGCGTGAACGTCAAGGCCGGTCTCGCGGGCCCCATCGCCGCCCTGTACCCGCAGTTCGCGGTCTGAGGCATCCGCCGACGGGGCCCGACCCGGTCAGCACCGGTGGCCGGGTCGGGCCCCAGGGTCGGCTCCCGCTCTGGTGATCGTCGAGCGTCGAAGATAGCGTGAAGGTCCGACGCGCGTCGCGAGCGTCCCGCTGGCGCCTTGATCGAACGGAGCGACCGTGCCCCCACGACTCAGTGCCCAGCAGATGTTCATCGTCGGTCTCGCGCTCACCGCAGCGGGCGTCGTGGCGCAGATCTTCGGCGCCGAACTGGCGAACAGCCTGATCGGTCCGCAGGGTCTGCTCGCCGGCGTCGCCTACTCGGTCGCCGGGCTCGTGGCCCAGGTGCTGCTCACGCTCGGCCTGGTGCTGCTCGCGGTTTCGCCGCTCGCCCGGCTCATCGAGAACCCGCCGAAGCGACCCGACGACCGCACGGTGCTGCTGCGCGAAACCCTCGACCGTCGCGCCCGCCTCAAGCGCGCAGACGGCCGCGAGCGTCGCTGACGCCGATACTCGTCAGTCGTGCGTCAGCCGTGCGTCAGCCGTGCGCCGGCACACCGAGCGCCGCCGTCAGGGCATCGAACGCGGCGGTCTCGGGGTCGATCAGCTCGAAGTGGCCGACGCCGGCCAGACGGTTCAGGATGACGCGGTCATCGCGCGCGGCATACCGGCTGCTGAAGGCTGCCGGCACGTCGGGGTCGTCGTCGCCGTGCAGCACGACGGTGGCCACACCTCGCGACACCGGAACCGGCAGTCGCATCGGGTCGGCCGCCGCCAACCGCTCGTCGAACCCCGGCGCCGCCACGTCGAGCAGCTCGCCCACCGCTCCGCCGCTCAGAGCGAGGTCGTGCGCGCTTCCGAGGTCGAGCACCCCCGCGAGCGACACCACGCGGTCAACCGCTCCTCGACGGCGAGCGCTCGAGGGCGTCGGCGCGGCGCCGGATGCCGCCACCGATCGAGCACCGCCCTCTGCACCTGCGCCACCGACCTCCGCGCCTGCGTCGCCGTCGGCCTTCGCACCCACCGCCTGGCTCCACACCGCGAGGTGTCCGCCGGCCGAGTGACCCACGAGTGACGTCTGCCCGCCCAGGGCCCCCGGCCCCAGTGCGTCGACCACGAGGCCCGGCAGCGACGAGATCGCGAGCAGCACGTCGTCGAACGTTCCCGGATGCCCGCCGCCCGCGTCTCCGACCCGACGGTACTCCGGCAGCGCCACCGTGAGACCCCGATCGGCGAGCGCCGCCGCCAGCGGCCGCAGGTGCAGCCGGTCGTAGCGGTTGCGCCAGAAGCCGCCGTGCAGCAGCACCACGAAGCCGCGGCTCGCGGCACCCGGAGCACCCGCGGAGTCAGCCGCACCCGCGGCATCCGGAGCCGCCACGGTATCCGCCGCACCCGCGCCATCCGGAGCCGCCGCATAAAGATCGGCGACCTGCAACGCCGACGGCCCGTAGGCCACCGTGAGCTCCGGCGCACGGGCCACGCGGTCGAGGATGTCGCCGCTCATCGCCCGGGCGACACCGCCACGAGCGACTCCCGAACCGCCTCGATCACCACGGCCACCTCGGCGAAGCTCGTCGACAGCGGCGAGAGCCCGATGCGGATGCCGGTGGGCGCCCGGAAATCGGGGATGATCCCCCGCTCCCACAACCCCGCCATCATGCCCGCGAACTCCGGGTGGTCGATGGTGATGTGGCTTCCCCGCACCTCGTGGTCGCGCGGCGTCGACAGCTCGACCCCGAGCGGCGCGAGCTGCTCGTCGACGAGGGCGATCGCGAAGTCGGTCAGGTCGAGCGACTTCGCCCGGATGGCGGCGATGCCGGCCTCCTCGATCAGATCGAGCATCGCACTCATGGCGAGCATGCCCAGAATCGGCGGGGTGCCGCTGAGAAAACGGCGGATGCCCTCGGCCGGGTGGTAGGTGTGCGCCATCTGGAACGGGTTGCGATCGCCCATCCAGCCCCAGATCGGCTGACGCACCTCGGGGATCAGGTCGCGCCGCACATAGAGGAAGGCCGGCGAACCCGGACCTCCGTTGAGGTATTTGTAGGTGCATCCGGTGGCGAAGTCGACGCCCCACTCGTCGAGCGACATCGGCACCGAGCCGACCGAATGGCAGAGATCCCAGATCACGAGCGCACCGTGGGCGTGCGCGAGCGCGGTGATGCCCCGGATGTCGGCGACATAACCCGAGCGGTAGGCGATGTGGCTCAGCAGCACCACCGCGGTCGACGGCCCGAGGGCCGGTCGCAGGTCGTCGGCGGTGACGCCGGTGGTGGGGTCGGCGTCGATCCAGCGGATGCTCGCGCCGGTCTCGTGGGCGACGCCCTGCACCACGAAGCGGTCGGTCGGGAAGTTGCCGCGGTCGATCACGATCTCGGTGCGGCCGGGGTTCGCGTCGAGAGCGGCGCGCACGAGCTTGTAGAGCGACACCGTCGTGGAGTCGCTCACGATGGTCTGGCCCGGGGCGGCGCCGAGGGTCGAACGGCCGATGCGGTCACCGAGGGTGACGGGCAGCTCGAGCCAGGATTCATCCCAGCCGCGGATGAGCCGGCCACCCCACTGGTTGCGGATGAAGTCGGCGTAGAGGTCGGGCAGCGCCTTCGGCGGGCGGCCGAGCGAGTTGCCGTCGACGTAGGCGGCGACCGAGGGGTCGTCGGCGCCCACGAATCGGTCGCGGAACCCGCGCAACGGGTCGCGCGCGTCGAGCTCGGCGGCGGTGCCGGCGGCCGCTGCGGCCGAAGCCGAAGCCGAAGCCGAGGTGTCGGGCGCTCCGCCCGGGGTCGAGGAAGAGCCAGCCATCGTCATCGTCCGATCTCGGTGCGCACCGCGAAGAGTTCCGGAAAGAAGGTGAGGTCGAGCGCGCGCCGCAGGAAGTCGACGCCGGTCGACCCGCCCGTGCCGACCTTCATGCCGATCGTGCGCTGCACCGTGCGCAGGTGGCGGAACCGCCAGAGCTGGAAGTTGTCCTCCAGGTCGACGAACTCCTCGCAGGCCTCATAGATCGCCCAGTACTTCTCGGCGTTGTCGTAGACCTCGATGAAGATCGGCAGCAGCGAGGGCGTCATGGTGTGCGCCACGGTCACGTCACGCCCGAGAACGGATTCCGGCACTGCGAACCCGTGGCGCGCCAGGTAGCGCAAGAACTCGTCGTAGACGCTCGGGCGGTGCAGCAGCTCGTCGAGCAGCTCGCGCGCCGCCGGCTCGCCGTCGAACACCGAGAGCATCTTGGCGTTCTTGTTGCCCAGCACGAACTCGACCGCGCGGTACTGATAACTCTGAAAACCGGAGGCGTTGGCCAGTGCGCCGCGGAACTCGGCGTATTCGCTCGGCGTGAGCGTCGCGAGCACCGACCACTGCTCGGTCATCGTCTTCTGGATGTGCTTCACACGCGCGATCTTCTTCAGCGCGGCGGCGAGGTCGTCGGCGGCGATCAGCGCGCACGCCTCACGCAGCTCGTGCAGCACGAGCTTCAGCCAGAGCTCGGTGGTCTGGTGCTGGATGATGAACAGCAACTCGTCGTGATGCACCGGGTCGCTCTTGGGGTTCTGCGCGGCGAGCAGGGTGTCGAGCGACAGATAGGAGCCGTAGGTCATCCGGTCGTGCAGGTCGGTGACGATGCCCGGCTCGAGCTCTCGGGTGTTGTTCTCAGCAGTTTTGTCGGTCTCCACGAACCCCACTCTATATCGTCATCGGAACGACCGTCACGATTCAGAAACCAACGGATGCCGCCCGGCCCGGCTCCCCGATCGACGACCCCGTGACATCCGCCACGAATGACGCACTCGGCCCGCTGAACCGCCCGCGAAGGCGCCGCAGCAGCGCGCTGCTCGCATCGCCCGGCCAGTCGGCGGGCAGCAGGTCGGGCGGCAGGCCCGGATCGATGTAGGGGATGATGCGCCAGCTGTCGATGCTGCGCAGATAGATCGCGAACGCCTCGCGCGGCGACACCTCGCGATCGTCGGGGATCGATCCGTCGGCGGCATGCTCGGCGAGGAATTCGTCGTGACGCTCGCGAATGCTGTCGAGATCCCACCACGACGCCACCGCGTCGGCGAGCGAGCCGGCGACCCGCGGCCGCTCGGAGACGAGGATCGTCGCATACTCCCGCACGCCCACGTCATCGAGGATCTCCTCGACCTCGTCGGTCAGGTAGGCGGGGCAGATCCACAGCGCGGGCGATACCGTGCCGCAGCCGATCCAGTGCAGTCGCCGACGCAGCTGGTGGCGCAGGTGCCGTTGCTCCTCGGGGATCGAGAACGACACGGCGCACCACCGGCTGCTCTCGTGCATCGATCGCGGGTGGTAGATGCGGCGGTCGCCGCGGGCGAGCATGGGCACCGCGGCCTCCTCGAGCGCGTAGCCGGCCACCCGGTCACGGGTCTCGGGCACGAGCAGCGACTTCTTCTTCACCCGCACGAGCGCTGTTCTCGCCCGGGGCGCCGGCACGTCGAGCGCCTGCATGAGCTCGAGCAGATGGGCCACGGAGATCCAGCCGCCGAGCTCGCGGAGGTAGATGCCGATCACCGTGCGCAGCAGCGACGTGGCGCTTCCCGGCCGGGAATCGATGTCGTCGAGTATCTCGCCCACGGCGCCACCCTACCCCGCGGAGTCACTCCCTCAGGACGGGCCCCAGCGCGGCCTCGCCGATCGCTCCGGCGGCCTCGCCCTTCAGTTCGATCAGGATGGTGTGCGTCGGCGTGGCGCCGATGTTCTCGCCGGCATGGCGCTGCGCGGGCAGCCACACCGCCGCACCCTCAGGGAGTTCCACCTCGAACACCCGGTCGTCGGTGGTGAGCGATCGCTCGAACGACGTGAGGGTGACCATCACCGAGTTCGGGTGCCGGTGCGCCGTCGTGCGGTCGCCCGGCACGTCGGTGTACTCGAGCACGCGCACGAACTCGTTCTCCCACAGGCTGCGGTAGTGGTCGGGGTTCGTCACCGTCGGATCGTCGTCGATCATGCGGCGACTGTACGCCGGCCACGGTGGATCGTCCAGGCATTTCGCGGAGCCCTGCATTCCCCCGCGCGGCTCGGCACGCCAGGATCGACTGGTGGACCACGCCAGCAGCACCGACGCCTCCCGACGCATCCGTCTGTCGAATTCGCCCACTACCGACGCTGTCTCGTCGCTTCGGCTCGGCGACGACGTGCCGGGCGACGCCATCACCGTGCGGCAGACGCATCTCGAGCGGGGTGGGCGACCCTGGTTTCCGGTCGCCGGCGAATACCATTTCTCGCGCACCGACCCCGCGCGCTGGGCCGACGATCTCGCAGCCATGCGCGCCGACGGCGTCACCCTGGTGTCGACCTACGTGCTCTGGATCGTGCACCAGGAGGTGCCGGGACCGGTCGACTGGCACGGCGCGCGAGACCTGCGCCGGTTCGTCGAGACCGCCCGGGCCGTCGGTCTCGAGGTCGTGCTGCGCATCGGCCCGTGGGCGCACGGCGAGACCCGCAACGGCGGGTTCCCCGACTGGGTGCAGGGGGCGGATGTCGCCCACCGCACGAACGACCCGGGTTACCTCGATCTCGTGCGGCCGTGGATCGCGGCGATGTCGGCCGAGCTGACCGGACTGTTCCGCGGTGCGGCCGACCCCACCGCACCGATCGTGGCGATCCAGGTCGAGAACGAGCTCTACGACCAGCCCGACCACCTGTCGACCCTGCGCCGGATGGCCGAGGAGGCCGGCATGAGCGCGCCGCTGTGGACGGCGACCGGATGGGGCGGGGCCGAGCTTCCGCCGCACGAGTTCCTGCCGGTCTACGCCGGCTATGCCGACGGCTTCTGGGAGGACAGCGACGCGGGCTGGCCGGCCAACTACGCCTTGCATTACCGCTTCACGACCGAACGCGACGACCTCGGCGTGGGCGCCGACGTTCGGGCGGCGGGCGCGAGCGCGCCGACCTCGCCGGAAGCGTCCCAGCTCCCGTCGCCACCCGACGTCGCCGACGTGCCCTACGCCACCTGCGAACTCGGCGGCGGCATGCCCCCGGCCTACCACCGGCGGCCGCTGGTCGATCCCGACGACGTGGCGGCCATCGCCCTCGCCAAGCTCGCGAGCGGCTCGTCGTTCCAGGGCTACTACCTCTATCACGGCGGCATCCAGGTGCTCGGCGAGCACTCCTCCACCCAGGAGTCGCACGCCACCGGCTACCCCAACGACATGCCGCTGCGCGACTACGACTTCGCCGCCCCGCTCGGTTCTTCCGGTCAACGCCGCCGGCACGCCGACCTGCTGCGTCTGCAGCACCTTCTGTTGCAGACGGCTGGAGCGGATCTCGCGCCACTGCGACCCGCCATCGCGGAAGGTGACCTGCGGGCGTCGCTCCGCGCCGACGACGAGCAGGGCTTCGTGTTCGTCTCGACCTACCAGCCGGCGGTCGCCCCCCTCAGCGGCGCCGAGGTGCAGTTCGAGCTGGCCGTCGGCGAGCACCGGGTGGTGATGCCCCGCGAGCCCGCGACCGTCGAATCGGGCGAGTACTTCGTGTGGCCGGTGCGCCGCCTGCTGCCCGACGGCAGCCGGTTCTCGGCCACCGCCCAACTCGTGACCGAGGTCGAGCTGGCGGGCCGGCCCACCGTGGTGCTGTTCCCGACCGCCGGCCTGCCGGTCGAGATCCAGCACGAGACCGCCGCCGGGCACCGCGACGAGCTGGTCGTTCGCCCGACGAGCGCTCCGGATGCCGCCGAGGCCACCGTTCTGGGAGGCGCCCGGTTCATCGTGCTCGACGCCCCCTCCGCCGAATCGCTCTGGCAGGGCCCGGTCGACGGCATCGAGCACCTCGTGCTCTCCACCGCCGACGTCGCCTTCGGCCCCGCCGCACCGTCCGCCGGCCCGACCGCCGGCGTCACCACGGGCCTCACCGTGCGGGTGGGCGACGAGCCCGTCACGTTCGCGACCCTGCCGGCTCTCACTCACCCGGCCCAAGGCATCCGGGTGGTGAGCGAACCGCACGAGCTGTTCACCCGCTACGAGGTCGCCCCGGTCACGGATGCTGCGGCCGCCCACCCCGAGGTGACGTGGGTTCGTGAGGCGACGGGCACGGCGCCCGTGCGCCGCGGCGGCAGCGCGCACCGCCTGTCGGCGCCGCTCGACGAGGACTTCGCCCTCGCCGCCCGCTACCTTTTGCGCCTGCCCGAACCACCCTCGCCCGCCGACGACGGCACGGCGGCCGAGCGCGCCATCCTCAGCATCGACTGGGTCGGAGACGTCGGGCGCGCGGTGATCGACGGAGTGGTGGTCTCCGACCAGTTCTGGAGCGGACGCCCCTGGGAGATCGACGTCACCGGGGTGCTCGGCGAGCTGGAACTGCTGCTCCTGCCGTGGAATCCGCAGAGCGAGGTGCACCTCGACGCGAGGGTGCGGCCCCTGGCCGACGAGCGCCGGCTCGACCTGGTGGCCGCCCGAATCGAGCGCACGCGCCTCGTCACGGTCACCGTCTGACGGGCGCCTCGCGGAAGGTCGCCCGGTAGTCGGTGGGGCTGGTGCCGTTGATCGCCCGGAACTGGCGCGAGAAGTAGAAGGGGTCATCGTAGCCGACGGCCCGGGCGATGTCGGCGACCGCGGCATCCGTCGTGATCAGCAGCTCGCGAGCGCGAGCGCTGCGCAGTCGCTTGTGGTACTCCACCACCCCCATGCCCGACGCCGCACGGAATCGGGCCGAGAAGTGCGAGACGCTGAGACCGGCGATCGCCGCGAGCTCGGCGACGCTGGTCGAGGCCGCGAGGTGCTCGCGCAGAAAGTCCTGCGCCGCCAGCACAGGGTCGCCCGCGGCGCCGCCGCCCCGGCCCCGGTCGGCGGCGAGCTGCGCGAGCAGGCCCCAGGCAGCACCGGATGCCGCGACGAGACTCGACACCGTCTCGTCACGTTCGAGCGACGCGAGCGCGTGCTCCAGGGCGCCCCGGGCGGCGTAGGGGTCGTGCACTCTCAGCACGGGCGCGAATTCGCCGCGTGGCCGGGCGATGGCGTCGACGAAACCGTCGGTGTCGGCGCCGGCCACATGCATCCACCAGATCGTCCAGGGGTCGCGCGGGTCAGCCCAGTAGGCGTGTGGCTCCGCACTCGGCAGCACCACCGCGTCGCCGGGCCCGACCGTCCACTCCCCCTGCCGCACACGCACCCGGCCCCCGCCGCCGACGCAGAGGATGACGACCACCTCACTGGCACCCCGCGGCCGGTCGGCACCGTGGGCGGCCGCGTGCGGAAAGTGGCCGGCATCGGTCACCAGCAGGAGATCGGTGATCGGCGCGGCGAGCGCCTCGGTCACGCGTGGCCGCGGCAGCACGCGCAGCCGCTGCCCCGGAAAGCCTTCGCGAATCAGCACGTCGCCATCCTATCGATCAGCGATTCATCCAGGCCGATCGGGCGACACGCTATGGTGCCGACCTAAGCATCCTGCCTACTCTCGAGGCTGTGACGAACGCCGACGACGCCCCCAGTCGCATCGACCTGCCCGATGCACCCCCCGACCAGCAGGCCATCCTCGACGAAGGCGGGGTCGCCTGCTGGAGCGAGCCGGTTGAGATCGACAGCTACGAGCCGGGTGAGCCCGACCGCTACCCGTTGTTCCTCGACCGACGGGTCTACCAGGGCTCGAGCGGCAAGGTCTACCCGATTCCGTTCGTCGACCGCATCTCACCCCACAAGGTCGCGCGCCGGTGGCAGGCGATCCACCTCGAGAACCAGTGGGTGCGCCTTCTGCTGCTGCCCGAGATCGGGGGCCGCATCCACATCGGGTTCGACAAGACGCGCGGCTACGACTTCTTCTACCGCAACAACGTGATCAAGCCCGCGCTGGTGGGGTTGGCCGGGCCGTGGATCTCGGGCGGCGTCGAGTTCAACTGGCCCCAGCACCACCGCCCCGCCACCTTCCTGCCGGTCGAGACCAGCATCGAGCGCGAGGGCGACGGCCTCGTGACCGTCTGGCACAGCGACCTCGATCCGCTGCAGCGCATGCGCGGCGACCACGGGGTGCGGCTGCGCGGCGACAGCTCGGTGATCGAGGTGGCTGCCCGGTTGCACAACCGCACCGACGAGCCGCAGACCTTCCTGTGGTGGGCCAACGTCGCCGCCCGCTCGCACGAGCACTACCAGTCGTTCTTCCCCCTCGACGTGCACTACGTGGCCGACCACGCGCGCCGCGCCATCACCTCGTTCCCCCGGGCCGACCGGCCCTACTACGGGGTCGACTACCCGGCCCTGGCCGACCCGGCGCATCCGGATGCCGACCGGCTCGACTTCTACCGCAACATCCCGGTGCCGACGTCATACATGATCACCGACACCCGCGACAGCTTCTTCGGCGGCTACGACCACGCGGCCGGCGCGGGATTCGTGCACTGGGCCGACCACGCCATCTCGCCCGGCAAGAAGCAGTGGACCTGGGGCGACGGCCCGGTCGGGCACGCCTGGGACGCCCAGCTCACCGACACCGACGGCCCCTATGTGGAGCTCATGGCGGGCGTCTTCACCGACAACCAGCCCGACTTCAGCTACCTCGCGGCGGCCGAGACGCGGTCGTTCAGTCAATATTGGTATCCGATCCAGGACATCGGTGCGGCCCATCAGGCGACCCGCCAGCTCGCCGTGCGACTCGATGCGGATACGGATGCCGCTGCCGACGCGTCGGCCGCTGCCGACGCCGACGCTGCTGGCGCCGTGCGGATCGGCGTGGCCAGCGCCGTGCGGCTGCCCGGAGCGGTCGTCGTGCTGGAGGGGCGTGCCGGCGACGAGATCGGCCGCTGGACCGCCGACCTCGAGCCGGGCCGCCCGTTCCGCGTCACGGTGGCGGCGAACCGGGATGACGATGCTCGCGCATCCGGGCGCCTCACGCTGCGGGTGCTGCACCGCGGCGCGGAGCTCATCAGCCACAGCACGGCGGGCGAGACCGGCCCCGCTGACGACACCGCCACCACGGGCGAGACAAGCAGCGCTGACGAGACCGGCCCCGCTGACGAGACCGGCACCGCGGGCGAGGAGCCGTGGCTGGCCACCGAGCCGCCGCAGCCGGCCGACATCCTGAGCATCGACGAGCTCTACCTCACGGGCGTGCACCTGCAGCAATACCGGCACCCCACCCGCTCGCCGCTGCCCTACTTCGACGAGGTGCTTCGCCGTGACCCCGACGATTCCCGAGCGCTGATCGCCGTCGGGGCCATCGACTACCGTCACGGCCGCTACGACCTGGCCCGCGAGCGCTTCGAGCGGGCGCTCGCCCGGCTGACGCGCCGCAATCTCAACCCGGCGAGCGGCGAGGCCGGCTACCGGCTCGGCCTCGTTCTCGAACGAAAGGGCGACCTCGCCCGGGCAGCCGACCACTTCGGCAAGGCCGCCTGGGACACCGCGTGGGCACTGCCCGCCCATCTCGCCCTGTCGCGCATCGCCCTGAGGCAGGGTCGCGCGACCGACGCGCTCGAGCACGCCGTCGAGGCCGGCAACCGTGACGCGTCGAACCCGGATGCCCCGGTGCTCGCCGTTCTCGCCTTCGAAGCCCTCGGCGACGAGAGCGGCGCGCGGCAGCGCCTCGAGGCCCGGCTCGCCGCCGATCCGCTGGACGCGGTCGCGCTGTCGCTCGCCGCGCTGCGGAACGGCGGGTTCGCCCGGTTCGCCGACCCCAAGACCGCTCTCACCGTCGCGGTCGAGCTCGCCCGGCGGGGTCGGGTGACCGACGCCCTCGCCCTCACCGACCGCGTGGTCGCCCCGCGCACCGACGGCACGGCGGCGCATCCGGCGTTCGGCAACCCTGTGCCCATCGCCCACTACCTGCGCGCCCAGTGGCGGCAGCGGTCGGGCGACCCGGGCGGCGCCGCTCGCGAACGGCAGCTCGCCCGCGAGGCCGACTCGCGGCTGGCGTTCCCCTACGGCCTCGACGAACACGACGCTCTTGTGGCGGCGCTCGACGCCGACCCGACCGACCCCGTGGCGGCGGCGCTGCTCGGCTGCTGGCTGCTCGACGCGGGCCGCACCAGCGACGCCCTCACCACGCTGAAGGTCGCGCTCGAGAACGGCAGCGCCGATCCGGTGGCCTGGCGCAACGCGGCGATCGCCACGGTGAACACCGGCGGCGACGCCGACCTCGCCGACACCTTCTTCGCCGAGGCGTTGCGGCTGAGCCCCGGCGACGCGCGCCTGATCGTCGAGCGCGACATCCTGGCCCGGTTGCGGGGCGTCGGCGCGGCTCAACGGTTGCGGGCGCTCGACGATCTGGTGCCACTCGTGCTGAGCCGCGACGACCTCACGGTGAACTACCTCGAGCTGCTCGTGACGCAAGGCCGGGCCGATGAGGTCCTCGCGATTCTCGCCACCCGCCGCTTTCAGCCGTTCGAGGGTGGCGAGGGCCGGGTGATCGCGGTCTTCGACGACGCGTCGGTCGCCGTGGCGCGCGCGCAGCTCGAGTCGAGCCCTGCCGAGGTCGCCGCGAGGCTGCAGCAGGGCATCGAGGTGCCGGCGAACCTCGGCGAGGGGCGGCATCCGGCGTCGAGCACGGCCGAACGCCTTCTGCTCGTCGGCGATGCGCTCGATCGTTCGGGCGACGCCGTCGGGGCGACGGAGGCCTGGCGACGTGCGCGATCGGGTGCCGGCCCTCTCGCGGTGGCCCCGCGGCCCGCCGAGGAGTCGGATTTCTGGGTGGGGGTCGCGCACGCCCGCCTGCGGGAGTTCGCCGAGGCGGAGCATGTCTGGCTGGCCCTCGAGAACCGGGCGCGAGAGCTCGACCACGAGAAGCCGGCCGTGGACTACTTCGCCACCTCGTTGCCCGAGTTGCTGCTCTTCGACATCGACACGGCCGACGCGCGTGCCGAACTCGCCGCCCGGCTGCGCGGCCGGGCGGCGGAAGGACGCGCGCTCTGCGCGGAGGCCGTGGCGTCTGAGGTGTCGCCGTCGACGCCGTGAGTTTCGCGGTCGGCACAGGCGACTACGACGCCCGCGTCGGAGCGGTGGGGGCGACGCTGCTGTCGGCGCGGTTCCGCGGTCGCGACCTGATCGTTCCTGTGGCGTCGCGCCGGCAGGCCTCCGCGATGGAGGGCGCCGTGCTGGCACCATGGCCCAACCGGCTGGCCGACGGGCGCTTCGAGTTCGGCGGCGCCGTGCACCAGCTCGCGGTCGACGAACCCGCCACCGGCACCGCCGTGCATGGGCTGGTGCACGAGCTCGAGTTCGCTCTCGTGGGCGCCACGGCAAGCGGGGTGGCGCTGAGCGCCCGGATCGAGGCCCGGTCGGGCTACCCCTGGACGGTGCGCATCGACGTCGAGGTGAGCGCCCTCGACGACGGTGTGCGACAGACGATCACGGCCACGAACGTCGGCGCCGGAGTCGCGCCGATCGGGCTGGGCGCCCACCCCTACTTTCTCGCCGGTGCCGCCACGCGGGCCGCCAGCGCAGGGGACGCCACCTCCCCCGCGTCGCCCGTCGTCGACGGCTGGCGCCTGACGCTGCCGGCCGACGAACTGCTGCTCGTGAGCGACGACCGGCTGCTTCCCCTCGCCCGCGCGCGGGTCGGCGATCACGATGCCGGCCGGTTCGACTTCCGGCACGAGCACGAGATCGGGCCGACGGAGTTCAACCACGCCTTCACCGCACTGCACCGGGACACCGACGGCTTCGCGACGGCGCGCCTCACGGGCACCAACGGCCACGGCGTCGAGGTGAGCTGGGATGCCCCCTGGGTTCAGCTCTATTCCGCCGACCTGCCCCCGCCGGGCACGCGGCGTCACGCTCTCGCGATCGAGCCCATGACCTGCCCGCCCGACGCGTTCAACTCCGGCACCGACTTGCGGGTGCTCGCACCCGGCGAGAGCACCGCGCTCACCTGGCGGGTGCGCGCGTTCTGAACCCGCGCGAGCGCACGCTCGGCGAGAATGGATCCGGCACGAAAGGCAGGCATGAGCGAACAGGGCCGCTACCAGATCCGCTTCGACTGGATGCCGGCGGGCGCCCGCGCCGTCGATGCCACCGGCGACGTCGACGTCTTCGTCTGGGTCGACGCGGTCGAGCTTCAGACCGCCCCGGATGCCGCCCTCGCGCCCTCCTCGTCGCTCCCGTCGCCCGCCGACGAACTACCGCTCGGCGCAGCGATCGTGCGAGGGTCGATCGACTCGGCCGCCGCGGTCGCCCAGTGGGTGCTGATGCTGCAGCAGCACCTGGCCCGCCGGGTCATGGTGGCGATCATCGCCGCGGGCGACACGCGACCGGATGGCTCGTTCCGCGTCACGGTCGAAGACCTGCTCGCCGCGGGCGCGATCGTCGACCGGCTCTGCGCCCTCGGTCTCGACGCCACCTCGCCCGAGGCGGCGGTGGCAGAGGCCGCCTATCGCGGGCTACGACCGGCCCTCGCCCATCTGGTGTCGGCCTCCGTCAGCGGCGACGGCGGCGGCGCATCCTTCCCGAGCCGCGTCGTCGACGACTGGGGGCCCGAAGACGTCGTCGTGCTACGGCACCATCCGTTAGCGTGACCTGATCCGGCGCGAGCCGCCCCGGACGAGCTCCCCCGGCGCGACCCGACCCGGCGCAGCCGGCCGGCTCAGTCGTCGACCGCGACCATCACGTCCGACGCCTTCACCACGGCCCACGCCTCGCCGCCCACCGCGAGGCCGAGCTCGTCGACGGCCTCGTTGGTGATCGCGGCCGTCACGACCGACCCACCCACGTCGATGCGCACATGCGCCGTGGTGGCGCCCTTCGTGACCTCGACGATGGTGCCCTTGAGGCGATTGCGTGCACTGATGCGCATGACTGCTCCTTCGTGAGCGACGGATGATCCGGCCCAGATGCCGATCCTATTGCGGGTAGGCGAGGGCGTCTTCCGCCCGGAAGCTGAACCACACCTCGGTGCCCAGCGCCACGTCGAGGTCGGCCACGCGCCCGGGGGTCACGTCGGCCGCGAGGGTGCCCGAACGCACCCGCACCAGGTCACCGCGCGTCTCGAGGTCGATCACGTGCCCCGCGACGACATTGGTCGCCGGGTCGTCAGAGGCAGGCGCCTCGACAGCGATCGCGACGAGTGCGGGTCGCACGGCCACCGCCACCCGCACTCCCGGCGCCACCGGCTCGGTGAACCGCACCCGCAGGCGATCGCCCGCGTCGGTCACCACGGACTCGGTGTCGGCGGTGCCGGCCAGCCGGTTCAGCCCCGCCAGCCCGGCGGCGAAGGTGGTCGATGGCCGCTCGAGAACGTGGCGGGTCGGCCCGGCGTCGACGATGCGGCCACCCTCGAGCACCACGACCCGATCGGCGAGGGTGAAGGCGTCGAGCACGTCGTGGGTCACGATGATGGCCGAGCGGTCGCGCAGCACGTCGCGCAGCATCCGTCGCAGCGCCGGTGCCACCGACACGTCGAGCGCGGCCATCGGCTCGTCGAGCAGCAGCAGGTCGGGCTCGGATGCCAGGGCCCGCGCCACCGCGATGCGCTGCGCCTGCCCGCCCGAGAGCTGTGCGGGTTTGCGGCCCGCCAGGTCGACCGCATCGACGCGCTCGAGCCACGCGCGCGCCCGGGAATCGGACTCCGCCCTCGGCACCCCGGCGCTGCGCGGCCCGAACGCCACGTTGTCGAGCGCGCTGAGGTGCGGAAAGAGCAGCGCGTCCTGCGCCAGCAACGAGACACCCCGCTGATGCGGGCGCGACCAGCGGCCTCCGCCCCGCTCGCCGAGATCGAACAGCACGCGCTCGTTCAGGCGCGCGCGCCCGGAGTCGGGCCGGATGAGCCCGGCGATCACGCCGAGCAGCGTCGACTTGCCTGCTCCGTTCGGCCCCAGCACGGCCACCGTCTCGCCGGCGGCCACCGTGAGCTGCACCGCGAAGCCGCGAGACCGCAGCACGGCGGCGAATTCCAGCGTCACGAGCTCGCCCGGCGGCGGAAGCCGTTGGACTCACCGGCTTGATGGGCGACGGCCACCACGATCACCGCCACGACGACGAGCACGAGAGAGAGCGCCACGGCGGCATCCGGGTCGGTCTCACGCTGCAAGTAGATCTCGAGCGGCAGGGTGCGGGTCACTCCCTGCAGGCTGCCCGCGAAGGTGAGGGTGGCGCCGAACTCGCCGAGCGCCCGCGCGAACGACAGCACGGCCCCTGAGACGAGGGCGGGCAGCACGAGCGGCAAGGTGATGCGCCGCAGCACCGTCGTGGGCCGGGCGCCGAGGGTCGCGCCGACCGCTTCGTAGCGGGTGCCCACGGTGCGCAGTGCCCCCTCGAGACTCAGCACGAGAAACGGCAGCGCCACGAAGGTCTGCGCGAGCACGACGGCCGTGGTCGAGAAGGCGATCGTCACCCCGAGCGCCTCGAACGACTGCCCGAGCAGTCCGCGGCGGCCGAAGGTGTAGAGCAGAGCGATGCCACCCACGACCGGCGGCAGCACGAGCGGCAGCAGCACGAGCGATCGCAGGATCTTCTGGCCCCAGAAGTCGGTGCGGGCGAGCACCACCGCCATCGGCACCCCGAGCAGCACGCAGAGCGCAGTCGCCGTGAGCGAGGTGCGCAGGCTCAGCCACAGCGCGTCGACCGACGACTCCGAGGTGATGAGCGGAACGAACTCGGCCCAGTTCACCCGCGTCACCATCGCCACCAGCGGCAGCACCACGAAGGCGGCTCCGACGACGGCGACGACCACCACCCAGCCGGGCACGCCGGCGTAGGCGGGTCTTCTGCGGGAGGGCATGCGCGCCCGAACTACCGCTTGCCGAACCCGGCGTCGGCGAGAACGCCCTGGCCCACCGAGCCGGTCACGAAGTCGACGAACGCCTGGGCGAGCTTTGCGCTCTTCGAGGCCGTGATCGGCGCGATGGGGTAGGTGTTGACCGCTTCCCCCGACTCGGGGAACTCGATGCCCTCCACGGCGTCGCCCGCGGCGATGACGTCGGTGACGTAGACCAGGCCGGCATCCGCTTCGCCCGAGGTCACCTTGCCGAGCACGTCGGTGACGGATGACTCCTCGCTCACGGGCGTCAGGGTGACCCCGGTCGCCTGCTCGACCGTGACGGTGGCGGCGCCGCAGGGCACCTGGGCCGCGCAGATGACGGTCTTCACCTCGGGCTTCGCGAGGTCGGCGAAGCTCGCGATGCCCGCCGGATTGGTCGGCGGCACGGCGATCTCGAGCACGTTGGTGGCGAAGTCGACGGGCGCGGCCGCGTCGATCAGGCCGGCATCCGTCAGCTTGGCCATGTTCTTCTCGTCGGCGGAGGCGAACACGTCGGCCGGGGCGCCCTCGGTGATCTGGGTCACGAGGTCGGAGGAGCCGGCGAAGTTCAGCTCGATGGTGGTGCCGGGGTTCGCGGCCTCGAACTCGTCGGCAAGCTCGGTGAAGGTGCCCTTGAGCGATGCGGCCGCGAAGACCGTGATCGATCCCTCGAGCGCGGGTGCGGTGGCGGTGGCCGAGGGCGTCTCGGCGGCGGGGGTCTCGGTGCCGCTGCCCGAACTCGAGCAGGCTGCCAGGGTGAACGCGACCGCCGCGGTCAGCAGCGTCGCGGCGATCGCGGAGGTGCGTGTGGTCATTCGTGGGCCTTTCCGCCGGGGGTTTCGATGATGACCGTCGTGGCCTTGACCACGGCGATCGCGACCGAGCCGGGCTCGAGGCCCAGCTCGCGAACGGCCTCGCTGCTCATCAGCGAGACGATGCGATGGGGCCCGCACTGCAGCTCCACCTGCGCCATGACCGTGTCCATGATGATCTCGGTCACGACACCGACCAGCCGGTTGCGCGCCGAGCGGCCGATCTCCGACGGGTCGGCCGGAAGCACGGCATTCTGGCGCGCCAGCTGAGCGAGGGCGAGTCCGTCGACGACACCTCGGCCCGCCTGGTCTTTCGTGCTCGCGAGCAGACCGTTGTCGATCCAGCGCCGCACGGTGTCGTCGCTGACGCCGAGAAAGCTCGCGGCCTCTTTTATCCGAATCTGCGACATGCAGGCAATGTTATTTCCGCGAACGCGGATTAACCTAGTCCAGGGTCAGCCGCGCCACTCCGTTTCGATGGGCTCGCCGCTCTCGAAGGCCGCGTTCTCGCGCTCACGCAGTTCGACCCGGCGGATCTTGCCCGAGATGGTCTTCGGCAGTTCGAAGAACTCGATGCGCCGCACCCGCTCGAACGACGAGAGGTGCTGGTGCGAGTGGGCCAGGATGGCGTGGGCGGTCGCGGCATCCGCCGGCCAGCCCTCGGCGAGGGCGACGTAGGCCTTCACGATGCTGTGCCGCGTGGGGTCGGGTGCCGGCACCACGGCGGATTCGGCCACCGCCGGATGCTGCAGCAGCACGCTCTCGACCTCGAACGGCGAGATCTTGAAGTCCGACGACTTGAAGATGTCGTCGGTGCGGCCGACGAAGGTGATGGTGCCGTCGTCGCTCAGCTCGGCGACGTCGCCGGTGTGGAAGAGGTCGTCGGCCCGGGCCGAGGCGGTGCGCTCCTCGTCGCCCCAGTAGCCCGCCATGAGGTTGGCCGGCTCCACCGTCAGATCGAGGCAGATCTCGCCGGTCGAGGCGGGCGCGCCGGTGAGCGGGTCGACGATCGTGATGGCCACGCCCGGCAACGGCCGGCCCATGGCTCCCGGGGAGACGGCGGCGCCGGGCGGGTTCGCGATGAGCGCGGTCGTCTCGGTCTGCCCGTAGCCGTCACGGATCGTGAGGCCCCAGGCCTGCTCCACGGCCGCGATCACGCCGGGGTTGAGCGGCTCGCCGGCGGAGAGGATCTCGCGCAGTCCGCGGGGTCGCGCGCCGAGATCGGACTGGATGAGCATGCGCCACACCGTCGGCGGCGCGCAGAACGTGGCCACCCGCGCCTCGTCGAGCCGCGCGTGCAGAGCGATCGGGTCGAAGCGGCCGTAGTTGTAGACGAACACCGTCGCCTCGGCGTTCCAGGGCGCGAAGAAGCAGCTCCAGGCGTGCTTGCCCCACCCGGGCGAGCTGATGGCGAGATGGATGTCACCCGGTTCGACCCCCAGCCAGTACAGCGTCGAGAGGTGGCCGACCGGGTAGGAGGCCTGGGTGTGCACCACCATCTTGGGCTTCGAGGTGGTGCCCGAGGTGAAGTAGATCAGGCACGGGTCGCTCGTCTTCACCGTGACGCTCGGCGCCACACCGAGACCTTCGAGCGAGTCGTCGTAGCTGTGCCAGCCCGGGGCGGTGCCGCCCACCACGATCCGCCCGAAGTCTCCCGCGATGCCCTCGAACTTGCCCACGTCGGCCCGGTCGGCGATGACGTGCCGCACCTGCCCGCGCTCGATGCGGTCTTCGAGGTCGCCCTTCGACAGCAGCGTCGTGGTGGGCAGGATGACGGCGCCGAGCTTCATGATGGCGAGCATCGACTCCCACAGCTCCACCCGGTTGCCGAGCATGAGCATCACGTGATCACCCTGTTCGACGCCGAGCCCCGAGAGCCAGGCCGCGACCTCGTCGGAGCGCACGCGCATCCGGTCGTAGGTGATCTTCTGCTCGCGGCCGTCTTCTTCGACGATCCACAGCGCGAGCCGCTCGTTGCCCACGGCGATGGCGTCGAACCAGTCGACGGCCCAGTTGAAGGCGGGCCCGACATCCGGCCAGCGGAACGATTCCGCCGCCGCCCTCGCATCGGTGCGGTGCTGCAGCAGGGTGTCGCGGGCGGCCCGGAAGGACTCGGTCGGGTTCATCCCCCCAGTCTCGTCCATGAGCCATGTCCGTCACGGCACCCGCCCGGTCAATCGCGAGCCGAATGGTCCCGGGCGGCCCATGCTGGAACGAACGAAGGGATGCGCCTCATGACGATGAAGGGCGACCGCGCTCGCGCGGTGGAACTCCTGTGAGCACGCGCCCGCAGCACTCCGGGGCCCTCGTCATCGTTCCCGGTATCGGGATGTCCCATCGTTACAGCGCCCGTCTGCGCGCGATGCTCGCACGCACGCACCACGTCGTGTCGCTCGACCTTCCAGGCTTCGCCGGGCGACGCCGAGCGGCGCCACGGATGTCGGTGCCCGACTACGCGGCAGCCATCGCCCGGGCGCTCGACCGGCAGCAGATCTGCCGGGCCACGATCATCGGCCACTCGATGGGGTCGCAGTTCGCGGTCGAACTCGCCCGGGTGCGACCGTCGTTGGTCGAGCGCCTGGTGCTGGCCGCACCGGTGGTCGACCCCGCCCGCCGCACGGCCCGGCAGCAGAGTCTCGACCTCGTGCGCGACCTCGTGGTGGAGTCACCCTCATCAGCCGCGCTGGTGACAGGCGATTTCCTGCGCACCGGCCCGCGTTACTTCTTCACCGAGCTGCGCGCGATGCTCGACTACCGCATCGAAGCGGGTATCAGCGAGGTCGCCTGCCCCGTGCTGGTGCTGCGGGGCGAGAACGATCCGATCGCCCGACGCGGTTGGTGCCACGACCTCGCCGCATCCGCACGCGACGGCAGGGTGATCGAGATCGCCGGGGCGGGCCACGTGCTGCAGCACACCGCCACGCGGGCCGTGGCCACCGCGATCGCGGAGTTCCACGCGGCCGGGCCGCGGGCAGACGGCGCGGCGAAGAGGGCGCGATGAGCTCTCCGTGGCGCGCCCGCGCGCGCTGGTGGGCCGAGGACTACCTCACTGCCGCTGGCCTGCAGCTCGGCGGAATGAGTTCCGGTGTCGATCCGCGAATCTACCGTTCCGGCACCGCACGGCCGTGCCTCGCCATTCCCGGCGTCTACGAGACCTGGCACTTCATGCGCCCCGTGATCGACGCGCTGCACTCCAACGGGCATCCCGTCTTCGTCGTCACCGATCTGCGCCACAACCGGCGACCGGTGATCGACGCCGCCGAGCTCATCATGCGATTCGTCGCACAGCACGACCTGACGGACGTCTTCATCGCCGCCCACAGCAAGGGAGGCCTGATCGGCAAGTATGCGATGCTGCGGCTCGACCCGCAGCGGCGTCTGCAGCGCATGGTCGCGATCGCGAGCCCGTTCTCGGGCAGCCGTTACGCGAACTGGGCACCGAACAAGACGCTGCGAGCGTTTCGCGCCAACGATCCGGTCACCTCGTTGCTGGCCGCCGAAGACCGCGTGAATGATCGCATCACCTCGGTGTTCGGCGATTTCGACCCCATCATCCCCGAGAGCAGCGTGCTCCCCGGTGCGCGCAACATCCGGCTGCCCTTCGGGGGCCACTTCCAGGTGCTGCGGCACCCCGCCACGTTGTCGATCGTGCTCGACGAGGCCGCTGCGACGCCGTGAAGGTCATTCGACCAGCTTCCTCCGCGGCGGCCGACGGCGGTTCGCGGCATACTCGGATCACCGGCCCCGAGCCGCATCAGCACGGAGGTCTCATGAAAATCGTCATCGTGGGTGCCTCTGGCAACCTCGGAACAGCCCTGCTGCGCCGCGCCGCTCACGAGCCCGGGGTCGAGCTCGTCGGCATCTCGCGCCGGGCGCCACGACCCGAGGAGCCCTACTCGCTCGCCGAGTGGCACGAGGCCGACATCTCCACGGCGAGCGCCGAGTCACTCGCGCGCGTGTTCGCCGGGGCCGACGCCGTCGTTCACCTCGGTTGGGCACTGCAGCCCAATCACGACGAGCCCGCGATGGCGCGCACCAACGTGCGGGGCACCCGGGTCGTGCTCGAGGCCGCGGGTCTCGCGGGCGTGCCCCAGGTGCTCGTGGCCTCGTCGGTCGGCGCCTACAGCTTCGGCCCCAAGCACCGTGCGGTCGGCGAGGACTGGCCAACCGGGGGCGTGCAGAGTTCGCACTACGGCCGCCACAAGGCCATGAACGAGCGGGCGATGGACGCCTTCGAGCAGGCGAACCCGGATGTCGCGGTCACCCGCATCCGGCCCGGCCTCGTCTTTCAACCCGATGCCGCCACCGAGATCGCCCACCTGTTCGCCGGCCGTCTCGTGCCGGTGCGCCTGCTGGGGCTGATGCGCCACCTGCCCGTGCTGCCACTGCCTACCTCCCTGATCGCGCAGGCGGTGCACGCCGACGACGTGGCCGACGCCTTCTGGCGGGCCATCGAGCGGCGGGCCCGAGGAGCCTTCAACATCGCTGCCGACCCCGTGCTCGGCCCGGCCGAGATCGCCGCCGCCCTCGGGGTGCCCCGAACCGTGCCCTTCCGGCGGGGAGTGCTGCGGGCGATCGTCGACCTCACCTGGCGACTGCGGTTGCAGGCCACCGACCCCGGCTGGATCGACCTCGCGACCGCCATCCCCGTGATGTCGACCGCGCGCGCACGGGCCGAGCTCGGCTGGGCCCCCACGATCTCGTCGACCGCCGCGCTCGACCAGCTGGTCGACGCTCTCGGCGCCGGCCGCAACCTGCCCCAATCGGCGTCGCTGCGCGGCTGAGGCCGTCAATGTGTGGTGTGGTATGGGCGGTGGTATAGCGTAGGGCTGACGATTCGAGGAACGACATGATCGACAGTTCGAAGGCCGAGCCGCTCTGGGCTCAGACCGCCGACTTCGTGCGCGAGCACATCGCCACCGGCACCTACAGCGAGGGCATGCGGCTGCCGCCCGAGCGCGAGCTCTGCCAGACCCTCAACGTCAGCCGCGTCACCCTGCGCAAAGCCCTCGTCTCGCTCGTCGACGAAGGGGTGCTGAGCGCCTCGCACGGTCGCGGCTGGTATGTCTCGAAGCCCGGCACGGCCGAGCCCGCCGCCGGCGACTGGCCCAACTCGCTCGAGTCGTTCAGCGAGACCGCGGCACGCATGGGCCTCGAGTCCGACTCGATCGTGATCGACCACCGCGTCTCGCCCGCCACCCTCGACGAGGCCGAGGAGCTCGCCGTCGCGCCGGGCACCCCCCTGCTGCGACTCGGGCGCGTGCGACGTCTCGGCGGCGTGCCCATCGCCATCGACAACACCCGCCTGCCGGCCGCGCTCATCGCGGGCGGCGCCGACATCGACTTCAGCACCGCCTCGCTGTTCGCCACCCTGGGCGAGAACGACATCGACATCGCCCGTTCCGAAGCCACCATCGAGGCGCGCGACGCCGACGCCGCAATCGCGGGCCACCTCGACATCGAGGTCGGCCGCCCCATCCTCGTCATGAAGCAGCTCTCGGTCGACACCCGCGACCGCCCGGTGCTCATCTCGACCATCGAGTACAGCGGCGACCGCTACCGCCTGCGCACGGTGTTCACCCGCTCCAAGTCGCGCCGCTGAGCCGCGGCGCGGCCTACTTGCCGTACCCCTGGCTCAGGCCCTGGATGAAGTTGCGCGAGAAGACCGTGAACAAGATGATCAGTGGCAGCGCCCCGAGCGTCAGGGCGGCGAGCAGCGCCGGGTAGTCGCTCTGGAACTGGCCGACGAACTGCTGCACCCCGAGCGTGACGGTCTGGTTCTCTTTGCTCGGCGCCAGGATGAGCGGAAACCACAGGTCGTTCCAGATCGGCAGCATGGTGACGGATGCCACGGCCGCGAGCCCCGGGCGCACCAGCGGCAGCACGATCGAGAGCGTGCGCAACTCGCCCGCCCCGTCGATCTTGGCGGCCTCCTTGAGCTCGGTGGGCACCCGCCGGAAGTACGTGGCCATCAGCGCGATCGCGAGCGGCAGGCTCATCGCCGTGTAGACCAGGATGAGCGCCGTGAGCGTGTCGACGAGGTGCCAGGCCACCATGGTCTGCAGGATCGGCACCGTGCCGAGCCGGATCGGCAGCATGATGCCGATGATGAAGAACCCGGCGAGCACGGGCGCGAGCTTCACCTTGTATTCGGTGATGGCGAACGCCGCGAACGTGCTGAGCACGAGGGTGAGACCAGTCGACACCACGGTCACGATGATGCTGTTGCCGTAGTTCAGCGCGAAGTTGCCGCGCTTGAACACGTTCGCCCAGCCGTCGAGGTTGAACGTCTCGGCGGTCGGCAGGGCGAACGGTCCGTTGAAGATGCCCGGCGTGGTCTTGAACGAGTTCATCACCACGACGAGGATGGGGGCGATCGCGAGCACCACGAACACGATCAGCAGCACGTGCACCACGAGGGTGCCGGCATCCGCTCGCGCCGGCTTCGTGAGGCCGAGGCCGTCGGATCGGGCCTTGCGGGAGGTGGTGGCAGAGGTCATGAGCGGGTCCTAGAGTTCGTAGTTCTTCAGCCGTCGCTGCACGACGAAGAAGTAGAGGGCCGTGACGATGAGGATGAGGAAGAACACGACCGAGGCCACGGTGGCGCCGAGGTCGGGGTTGGCCACCTGGCCGCTCGACCCGAAGAAGGTGCGGTAGAACAGCGTGCCGAGGATGTCGGTGCTGTAGTCGGGGCCGGGCGCCGACCCGTTGAGGGCGTAGATGATGTCGAACCCGTTGAAGGTCCAGATGTAGGTGAGGATGGCGATCAGGCCGAATTGCGGCGCGATCAGGGGGAACTTCACCCGCCAGAACGTCGACCAGGCGTTCGACCCGTCGAGCTTCGCGGCCTCGAGGATGTCGTCGGGAATGGCGATGAGGGCGGTGTAGAGGAAGATCATCGGAATGCCGACGTACTCCCACACCGACATCAGGGCGATGGTCGGCAGCGCCGTGTTCTCGTCGCCGAGCAGCGGGAACTGCACGATGCCCCAGAGCGGGTTGATGATGAGCCGCCAGACGAAGCCGACGATGACCACCGAGAGCGTGGCCGGAATGAACAGCAGCGTGCGGTAGACCCCGCGCGAGCGCCGCAGCGTCGACGAGGTCAGCAGCGCCGCCATCAGCAGGCCGATCGGCAGCTCGACCAGCAGGTGCACCCCGAAGAACTCGAAGTTGTTGATGAGCGCGTTCCAGAACCGCTCGCTCGTGGAACCGTTGGTGAAGAGGTAGACGTAGTTGTCCAGTCCGGCGAAGGTCGAGACGCCTTCGCCGGACCGGAAGAAGCTGAGCACGACCGAGGCGATCAGCGGGATCACGAGGAACCCGGCGTACACCACGAAGGCGGGTGCACTGAACAGGATCAGGTTGCGATAGGCGCGGCCCGTGCTCTTCATCGGCTACTGACCCGGCTTGTACCAGGAGTCGAGACCGGCCTGCAGTTCGGCGGTCGCGTCTTCGGCACTCAGGTCGGAGTTGTACATGTTCTGCAGGGCGACCCAGATCTCGTCGTCGAGCGGCGGGGTGCCCGCGCTCAGCCGGTCGAGAGCGAGCCGCGGGGTGAGGTCCGCGTCGGTCTTGAGGTCGGCGAACTTCTGGGCCAGCGGGTCGTCGTAGGTCACCGGCTCGGTTCCCATCGAGAAGAATCCTGGCAGCTTGTTGACGTAGAGGCTCTGGAAGTCGGGCGTCGCCAGCCAGTCGAGGAACTCCTGCGCGGCCTCCTTGTGCTCGCTCTTGGCGTTCATGCCGACGCCCTGGTCGGGCATCTCCTGCTGGTAGCGCTGGTCGCCGGCGTTCGCGACCGGGGCGCCGAACACGTCGACGTCGAGCCCGGTGGCGGTCGCGGCGCTGATGTCCCACGAACCGTCGGGAATGATCGCGGCCTTGCCGAGGGTGAACAACTGCATCATGTCTTCGTAGGTGAGCGATTCGTAGCCGTCGGGCAGGTAGGGCTTCAGGTCTTCGAACGCCTGGAACCCGGCGACGAAGTCGGGGTCGGTGAGCTTCTGGGTGCCGTCGATCAGGGCGAGCCTGCCGTCTTCACCCTTCCAGTAGTTCGGGCCGAGGCTGTAGAGCACGTTGTAGGCCAGCTGCCAGCCGTCGGCCGAGCCGAGGGCGAGCGGCGCATACGTGCCGTCCTTCTTGATGGCGTCGAGCACGTCGAGCAGTTCCGCCTGGGTGGTCGGCACTTCGAGGCCGAGCTCGTCGAAGATCGCGGTGTTGTAGTAGAAGCCGGCGAGAACGGATGCGATGGGCACGCAGTAGGGGTTGCCGTCGACGTCGGTCCACGCGGCGAGCGCGGTGTCGTCGAACTTCGACACCGCGTCGGTGCCTTCGAGCGGCTCGAAGTAGCCGTCTTCGATCCAGGCGCGGTTGACGTCGAACGGGCGGCACATGATGAGGTCGGCTCCGGTGCCGCCCTCGATCTGCGACTGCATGGCCGCGTTGTAGTCGTCGGTGCCGACCGGCGCGTAGTCGACCGTGATGCCGGGGTGCGACTCCTCGAACGCGGGGATGATCTCGTCTTCCCACATCGCGGTGTCTTCGGTTCGCCAGGTGGCGAAGGTGAGGGTGACGTCGTCACCCCCGTCGGTCGACGACGCAGAGCCGCCGGTGGAGCATCCGGCCAGACCGAGCATGACAAGGCTTGCTGCTGTGATCGCGATGGGCGCGAGTTTCGATCGCACGGCGCCTCCTTCTTCTAGGGGTTGTGACTGCGGGTTTTCGACAGCATATACATCGAGTACATGAGGTCACAAGAGGTATCTATGTAACAAACATGTTTCGCTCAATTGTCTCAGCGATGTTTCTAGAGGTATGGTCATCTCCATGACTGGAATCGGAATCCTGGGCTCGGGCTTCATCGCCGAGTGCTACGCCGACGCGCTCGTCGACGTGCGGTCGGCCGAACTCGTGGCGAACTACTCTCGCACGCCGAAGTCGGCCGCCCGGCTCGCCGAGCGCTGGGCGATCCCGCACACCTACGACTCGATCGACGCGCTGTGCGCCGACCCGGCCGTCGAACTCGTCGTCGTCGCCCTGCCCAACGAGGTGCACGTCGAGGCGGTTCGCGCCGCAGCGCGGCACGGCAAGGGCGTGGTGTGCACCAAACCGCTCGGTCGAACGGCCGAAGAAGCCGCCGAGATCGTGGCGATCGCGCTCGACGCGGGCATCTGGAACGGCTACGCCGAGAGCTCGGTGTTCTCACCCAACATCGTGAAGGCCCGCGAGATGGTGGCTGCCGGCGGCATCGGCGACCTGCTCACCATGCGCGCCCGCGAAGGCCATTCGGGCCCGCACGCCCCTCACTTCTGGAACGCCGAGACCGCCGGCGGCGGCGCGCTGCTCGACATGGGCTGCCACACGGTCGAGTCGGCGCGCCACTTCTTCGGCAAAGACAACCGGGTGGTCGAGGTGATGGCCTGGGGCGCCACCCTGGTTCACGGCGACAAGACCACCGGCGAAGACACCGCCACCGCCTGGTTGCGGTTCGAAGGCGGTCAGCTCGCCACGATCGAGTCGTCGTGGGTCGAGAGGGGCGGCATGGCGCTGCGCCACGAATTCGTGGGCTCGGGCGGCCGCATCATCACCGACACCTCGCAGACCCCGGTGTGGGGCTTCATCGAGAAACCCATCGGCTACCTGGTCGAGAAGGCGGATGCCGACACCGGCTGGGTCTACCCCGTGCCCGAAGAGACCCGGGCCTACGGCTTCTCGCAGCAGTTCCGGCACTTCGTCGAGCACTTCGAAGCGGGAACCGCCCCCTCGGAGACGTTCCATGACGGCCTCGTCGTCAACACCATCATCGACGCGTGCTACCGCTCGATGCGCACCCGCCAGTGGCAGAAGGTCGAGTACCCCGCATGACATCTCTTCGCGACACCTCCCCCGCGGCATCCGTCGCTCCCGACCTCACCGAGCGGCTCGCGCCGGTGCTGCGCACCATCACCGCCGACGAGATCGAGCGGGTGCGCGACGCCCTCGCTCAGGCGGGGCTGCTCGGCGCCGACACGCACGTGGCCTACCTCGGGCTCGCCGAGCCCGACAAGCGGCCGCTGCTCGCGGGCGGGGCTCCGGATGCCGCGAGCCGGCGCATCCGGGTCATGCTCGTCGACATGGCGACCGCCCTGTCGCAAGACGTCATCGTGGTGCCGGCCACCGGGGCCGTCGCCTCGGTGCACGACCTCGACCCGGTCACCGACGGGCAGGCGCCGGTGGTGCTGCTCGAGTTCTCGCTGGTCGAGGAGCTCGTGCATCGCGACGAGCGGTGGCTCGCCGCCATGGCGAAGCGCGGGCTGACCGACCTCAGCACCCTGCGGGTCAACCCGCTGTCGGCCGGAGTGCTCTCGGTCGACGAGGCCGGAAGGCGACTGCAGCGCTGCTTCACCTTCGTGCAGAAGACGCCCGACGACCTGGGCTGGGCGCATCCGGTCGACGGCGTCACGGTGATCGTCGACGTCGCGGGCCGCGAGGTGGTCGACGTGATCGACTACGTCGAGCTGCCGGTGCCGCAGGAGGACGGCAACTTCCACCTCGCCTCGTGGGTGAACGAGCCGCCGCGCCCGGGCCTGAAGCCGATCGAGATCTCGCAGCCCGAGGGCCCGAGCTTCACCATCGACGACGACGGCGTGCTCGACTGGCTCGGCTGGCGGCTGCAGGTGGGGTTCGACCAGCGCGAGGGGCTCGTGCTGCACAACATCGGCATCCGCGACCCCGCGTCGGGCGAGGTGCGGCCGGTGCTCTACCGGGCGTCGATCGCCGAGATGATGGTGCCCTACGGCGACCCGTCGCCGCAGCGGTGGTTCCAGAACTTCTTCGACTGCGGCGAATACCTGCTCGGCGGGTTCGCGAACTCGCTCGAGCTCGGCTGCGACTGCGTGGGCGACATCACCTACCTCGACGCGGTGATGGCCGGCAACGACGGGCACGCCCGGGTGGTGCCGCAGGCGATCTGCATCCACGAGGAGGATGCCGGCATCCTCTGGAAGCACTCCGACAACTGGAACGGCTCGTCGGACTCCCGTCGCAACCGCCGGCTCGTGGTGTCGTTCTTCGTGACCGTGGGCAACTACGACTACGGGTTCTACTGGTATTTCTCGCTCGACGGCACGATCGAGCTCGAGGTGAAGGCGACCGGTGTCGTGTTCACCTCGGCCTATCCGGGAACCGGTTACCGGTATGCCTCGGAGCTCGCCCCCGGGCTCGGTGCGCCCTATCACCAGCACCTGTTCAGCGCCCGGCTCGACACCATGATCGACGGGCTCGGCAACGCGGTCGACGAGCTCGAGGCCGAGCTCGTGCCCCGCGGGCCGCTGAACCCCACAGGCACGGGCTTCACCCAGAAGGTCACGCGGCTCGCCACCGAGCAGCAGGCGCAGCGGGTGGCCGACAACGCGCGGGGCCGGGTGTGGCACGTGGTGAACCCGTCGGTCACGAACCGGCTCGGCAACCCGGTGGGCTGGGTGCTCGCGCCCGAGGGGCAGCCGGCCCTGCTCGCCGACGCCGACTCCGACATTCACAAGCGCGCGACCTACGCCACGAAGCACCTGTGGGTCACGGCCTACGACCCCGACGAGAACTACCCGGCGGGCGACTTCGTCAACATGCACCCGGGCGGATCGGGGCTGCCGGAGTGGACGGCGCGCGACCGCTCGGTGGATGACGCCGACATCGTGCTCTGGCACACCTTCGGGCTCACGCACTTTCCCCGGCTCGAGGACTGGCCCATCATGCCCGTCGATTCGGCGGGCTTCCGGTTCAAGCCGCACAACTTCTTCGGGCGCAATCCCACGCTCGACATCCCGGAGGCGGTGGGCGACCACTGCGCGACCGGGCACGGGCACCACGACGATTCTGAGCACCCGCACGAGCACCACGAGCACCACGAGCACCCGCGTGAGAACCACCAGAACCACCAGATCGGAGGCCTCGCGTGAAGGGCTACGTTCCCCTCGTCGAAGCACGCCGCCAGCAGGCCGACCAGCTCGAAGAGGCGCTCGCGCGCATCGCCGACCGGGCGCTCGCCCTTCAGGCGTCGGGCGCGCTCGCGGGGCCGGGCCCGATCTTCGTGGGCATCGGGGCGAGTCTGGCCGCGGCGGCGGCTCCGGTGTGGGCGTTGCGCAAGCGCGGCATCCATTCCTGGCGGCTGGGGGCGGGTGACCATCCTCTGCCCTACCCGGTGAGTGCGCACCCGATCATCGGCATCTCGCAGAGCGGCAAGAGCTCCGAGACCCTGGCCGTGCTCGAGTCGATCGACCCGGCGCTGCGGCTCGCGGTGGTCAACAACGCGCCGTCGCCGATCTCGTCGATCGTGGAGCGGTCGCTCGTGCTCGGCAACATCCCCGACAGCTACGCGTCGACCATCGGCTACACGGCCACGATCGTGGCGCTCGGCATGATCGCCGACCTGTGGGACGGCGGCAGTCTCGACGCCGACTGGGCCCTGTTGGCCGACGACTTCCGCGCGCTGGAGCAGCAGCTCGATCGCCGGTCGATCGGCATCGCCGAGCGGTTCGCCGCGGCCCCCTCCGCCGACTTCGTCGGCGCGGGCCCGGCGGTGGGTTCGGCCGAGGCGGGAGCGCTGCTCTTCCGCGAGGTGGCCCGAGTACACTCCACAGCGATGAGCACGCGCCAATACCTGCACGGCTCGATGGAGTCGGCCGGCGACGGCATGCACATCGTGCTCGGCGACGAACGCGAGATCGATCTCGCCCAGACGCTGAGCGAGGCCGGTCACCGGGTGGTGCTCATCACGTCGCAGGACGTTCCGCAGACCGACTCGCTCACCACGGTGTCGCTGCCGCGGCGGCACGCGGCGCAACGGGCCATCCTCGAGGCGCTCGTGATGCAGGCGTTCGCCAACGACATGGCGTTCGTGCGCGGCATCGACGTGGAGGAGTTCGTGTTTCACAACGCCGACACCAAGGTGGAGACGAGCACCCCGGGCGAGCGCGCATGAGCCTGCTGGTGGGGTTCGACATCGGCGGCACGAAGGCCGCGGTGCGCATCGAGAACGCCGATCGCTCGGTGGCACGGGAGTTCACGGTGCCGTCGCTCGACTGGGACGCCGAGCCGATCGATGCCGGCATCCGCTGGATCGCCGGCACGTTCGGCGCGCTCGACGAATCGCTCTCGTCGCCGGTGTCGGCCCTGGGCATCGGGGCGCAGGGCCTCGACAACACCGCACTGATGCTGGCCTACGGCGCCGCCCTCACCACGCGGCTCGGTGTGCCCACGATCGCCGTGAACGACGCCGCTCTGATCGCTCCGGCGGCCGGCCTCGACCGGGTGATCGGCCTGATCGCCGGCACGGGCGCGATCGGGGTGGGCTGGACCGACGAGGGCGACTTCCTCACCGCCGGCGGCTGGGGCTCCGTGATCGGCGACGACGCCGGGGCAGCGGGAATCGTGCGCGAGGCGGTGAAGCGCGCCCTCGGCCGGCACGACGACGGGTTCGACGACCCGCTGCTCGGCGTTCTGCTCGAGAGCTTCGGCGTGGCCGACGCCGAGCGCCTGGCCCGCGCCGTGAACGACGACCCGACCACCGAGAACTGGGGCCCGCACGCCCCTGCCGTGTTCGACGCCGCCCGCAACGGTTCGATCGAGGCCGGAATCGTCGTCGAAGCTGCCGCGCAGCATCTCGCCCGCTTGGTCGACCAGTTGCTCGCCCACGGAGCCGTCGGCCCCGACGTGGTGGCGGCGGGCTCGGTCGTGGCATCGCAACCGGTTCTGTTCGACCGGATGTCGGCACTCGTCACCGCGCGCCACGAGAGCCTGCGAGTGCGCCTGCTCGACCGCGACCCCGTCGTGGGAGCCGTCGAGCTCGCCGCCCGCCTCGTCGGCGCCGGAGCCCCCCTCCCCCGATGACCCCCGTCGCCGCCGCGCCGCCCCTCACCCCGGTGGCTGTTGCGCGAACCGGCCCTCTGCCCGCCGCGGAGGCCTCGTCGACACCGACAACCGCCACCCCACCGCTGGCGCACGCGCACGCGACGGTCGTGTCTGCCGGCGACCGCCGGGGCGGTCCGCGCGCTGCGGGCCGGCGTGCCGCATGGGCCGCTCGGCTCGGTGCGGTGGGGGCGCACACGGTCATGGCCTTCGGCATGGTGGCGCTCGTCGTGACCGGGCCGAGCTCCATCGCAGGCGTGGCTCTCGTCGTGACCGGAGTGTGCCTGGCGACAGCCTTCGTGCTCGCTCCTGCCGCCCGCACTGCCTGGTGGGCGCGCGCCACGATCGTCGACCTGTGGGCGATGGCGTTGCTCACGCTGCCGATGGCCGGGCGCGCGGTCGGCGCGCTGCCGAGCGGCGGCACGGGAGACGGCGCAGCAAACGGCACCGTGGGCGATGGGACATCCGCGTCGCTCCCGCTGCTCACCGGCGTGCATCACCTGGTCACCCCACCGACGTCGGCGGCCTCGCTGACCGACCTGGCGACCAGCCCGCTGGCGGTGGTCACCGCCTGGCTGGTCGTGCGCATCGCGCTCACCCTCGCCCGCCGCGCCTCCCCGGCAGCGGCAACCGGCCACGATGACCGGGTCGGCGGGTCACCGACACCCGCCACCCGCTCCCCGATCGGGGCTCGCAGCGGCCGCGCGGGAACCGCCCCGTCCCGGGTCGGCTCCGGTGGTGCGCACGCGCTCGCCCTCGTGGCGAGCGCCGTCCAGCTCGCCCTCATGCTCGCGCTGCACTGAGTTCACACCGGCGGGCGCCGCAACGACCCCCACCGCGCCGCCTTCGACCCGTGCGCCCAACACGCGCGGGCGGGCGGCCGCCCCGATCAGGCCTGCCAGACCGTCTTCGCGTTGGTGAACTCGCGGATGCCGAACGCCGACAGCTCGCGCCCGTAGCCCGAGTCCTTGACCCCACCGAACGGCACCCCGGGGAACGAGGCCGTCAGCCCGTTCACGAACACCCCGCCCGCGTCGATCTCGCGACCCAGACGGACGATCTCGTCGGGGTCGTTGGTCCAGACGCTCGACGACAGGCCGAAGTCGGAGTCGTTCGAGCGCTCGATCGCCTCGTCGAGATCGGCCACGCGGTAGAGGCACGCGACCGGCCCGAAGCACTCCTCGCGATAGATGCGCATGTCGGGCGTGACACCGGCCAGCACCGTGGCCGGATAGAACCAGCCCGCGGCATCCGGAACCTCGCCCCCGGCGAGCACGGTCGCGCCTTTGCCGACGGCGTCGTCGACGAGCTCCTGCACGTCGCGCCGGCCGCGCTCGGTCGCGAGCGGGCCGAAGGTGGTCGCCGCGTCACGCGGGTCACCCGCGACCGTGGCGGCCATGCCGGCCACGAACGCGGCCTCGAACTCGTCGTAGACGTCGGCGTGCACGTAGTAGCGCTTCGACGCGATGCACGACTGACCCGAGTTCTGCACCCGCGCCGTGACCCCCAGCTCGGCCGCGCGCGCGATGTCGGCGGTGGGCAGCACGATGAACACGTCGGTGCCGCCGAGCTCGAGCACGGTCTTCTTGACGTTGCGGCCCGCCGCCTCGGCGACGGAGGCTCCGGCCGCGACCGACCCGGTGAGGGTGGCGGCCCGGATGCGCCGGTCGTCGAGCAACGGTGCCACGGCCCCGCCCTCGATCAGCAGCGTCTGGAACGATCCGTGCGGAAAGCCGCCGCGCTCGAACAGGTCGCCGAGGTAGAGCGCGCTCTGCGGCACGTTCGATGCGTGCTTGAGCAACCCGGTGTTGCCCGCCATCAGGGCGGGCGCGGCGAACCGGATGGTCTGCCAGAGCGGGTAGTTCCACGGCATCACGGCCAGCACCACCCCGATCGGGTCGAACCGCACCGAGAGGGCGGAGGCGTTGACGGCCGACGACTCGACCGGCTGCTCCGGGGCCAGGTAGCGCTCGGCGTTGTCGGCGAAGAAACGCATGCCGGTGGCCGACTTCAGCGTCTCGTAACGCGCCGTGGCGAGCGTCTTGCCCATCTCGGTGGTGATGAGCTCGGCCACCTGGTCGACCTCGGCCTCGAGAATGCCGGCCGCCGCGCGCATCCACTCGGCTCGCTCGGCGAACGTGGTCGACGCGAGTTGCCGGTAGGCGGCGTCGGCCGCCGCGATGCGCTCCTCCACCTCGGCGGGCGTGTGGGGCGCGAACTCGCGCAGGAGTTCTCCGGTGCTGGGGTCGACGGTGGCGATGGCCATCTGCTGTGTCCTCACTTCATCGTGAGCGGTTGGAAACCGCTTGCCGTTCGTATCAGACCAGGCTAAACCATCCAATACGGGCAAGCAACCACAGCTAGACCAATCAATACATTATGAATCCGTCGGATCCACCGATCGCAGGGTGACATAGGAGTGACCGGATGGCCCGTCGTGCGTCTCGACGTAGTGCTTGAACTCGCGCAACGACGACGTGACGATGCGGTCGTCGACCCCGAGGGTCGCCGCCGCGTGCTCCGCCGCCGACTTCGGCGCCCAGGTCACGCTCAATGTCACCTCGGTCGTGCCCTCAGCGGGTTCGGCGAAGGTCGCCGAACCCGTGAGGGAGAGGTCGCCCGACAGCGTGCGCCAGCTGACGCGCTCCTCGGGGAGTTGCTCGGTGATCTCGGCGTCGAACTCGCGCGTGAGCGCGCCGATCGCGCCGGGCGAGCCGATCGAGAGGGTCCAATGGCTGTAGACGTCGGCTGACGTCGTGACCGCCTTGACCGCGGGGATGAAACGCGAGAACGATTCGACGTCGAGCCATTGCTGGTAGACGGCCGCGATCGGCGCTTCGATCACCTCGGTGTGGTGGGCTTCGGTCATCGGTGGTGTTCCCTCTCGATCGATTGCTCGCTAGACCCGGCGGTTGCCGGTGATCGCCCGCACGATGAAGACGATGACCGCCAGCACGAGCAGGATGAGACCCACCCAGAGCAAGAAGTTCAGAGACGAGACGAAGCCGCCTGTGAACAGCAGGATGACCGCGATGACCGCGATGACGATGAGCAGGATGTTCACTGTGTTCTCCTTTTGATTGTGAAGGACGGCCGTCGGCCGCTGTCGCCACCTTGTGGGTGGACGTTATTCGTCGGTGCCGGAACCGCCGTTGCCGTTCCCGTTCCCGTTGTTCCCGTTGCCGTTGCCGCCGCCGTTGCTGCCGCTATTGCCGTTGCTGTTTCCGCTGCCGCTGTCGCCGTTGCCGCTGTCGCCCGAACCGTCGTCGTCGGTGGCCGGGTCGTCGGTGACCGTGTCGTCGGTCGGCGAGGGCACGGCCGGGTCGGTGACGGCATCCGACGGCACCGGCTCGGGCGCCGGCACCGGCTCGTCGCTCGGCTCAGGCTCCGGCTCGGGCGTCGCGGCAGGCGCGGGCGTCAGCAGGTCGGCGCGCACGGCGTCGATGGCCTGCTGGATCGTGGCCGCGCGGCTCGGTGACACGTCGCCCTTCGACGACGCCTGCTCGAGCTGGGTCTCGAGGTTGTCGATGGTGGCGAGGGCCGCGGCACTGTCGCCGGCGGCCGCCTGGTTCGCGGCCGTCACGACGGTCGACTGCATGAGTTCGCCCGTTCCCGCCGAGATTCCGGATGACGCACCGGCACACCCGGCGAGTCCTACCGTCAGGGCCACCACGATGACCGCGGCCGCCGAGGCGGCCCTCAGCCGAGCCGGGCTCACGGCGTCACCGAATCGAGCAGGCGCTGCATGTCGGCACCGAGCGGGTCGACCAGGGCCGGCAGCGTCGGCGCCTGGGCGGGGCTCGAGGCACTGAGTGCCCAGAGCAGCGCGCCGACGATGGCCGCCACGACGAGCAGGGCGATCACGGCGATGATGATGCGCCAGGGCGCACGACGCCGGATGGGCGCGGTGTCTTCGGCGAGCGCCGAGGTCGCGGCCACGTAGGCGGACGGTGCCGTCGGGGTCTGCGTCGGGGCCGGGGCACTCGGCAGAACGCGCGTGACCTCCGGATCGGCCACCCGCCCCGCGCCAGCGCCACCGGTCAACCGCTCGGTCACGACATCAGGGTCGGCCAGCCGCCCGGCCACTCCGTCACCGGCGACCATCCGCTCGGTCACGTCGGTGGGGTCACCCAGCCGCACGGTGCCCCCACCGGGAGCGGCCGACTGCACGGTCGCGTCGGTCGCGTCGGCGGCGTCTCCCGGTTCTGCCGCTCGCTCCGCGGCACCGGTGAGCCGCAGGCGATCGATCGCGAGCACGACCTCGAGCGCGGTGGGCCGCTCGGCCGGGTCGCGCGTGGTCATGGCCGTGAGCAGCGACTTCCAGGGGTAACCGAGCGCCCCCGGAATCACGGGGTCGCTCGTGAGCCGCGCCAGCGCGGCCTCGTGGGCGCCGGTCTGCGCGAACGCCCGCGTGCCGGTGAGCGCCTCGATGACCACGAGCCCGAGGGCGTAGACGTCGGCGGCGGGCGCGGGTTCTTCACCCCGCACCTGTTCGGGGCTCAGGTAGGCGGCCGTGCCGACCACCGTTCCCACGCTCGTGATGCGGGTCGAGTCGATCAGGTGGGCGATGCCGAAGTCGGCCAGCTTCGCCCGGAATCCCTCTCCGGGCACGTGCGACCGGCGCAGCAGCACGTTCGACGGCTTCACGTCGCGGTGCACGATGCCGGCCTGGTGCACGACATGCAGGGCCTCGGCCAGGTCACGCGTCATGACCTCGACGTCGTGGCGGTCGATCGCGCCTTCCGCGATGCGGTCGCGGAGCGTGGGGCCCTCGACGTACTCCATCACGAGATAGTCGGGCGGCTCCCCCGAGACGCGGGCGTCGAACAGCGTGACGAGCGACGAGTGGTTGAGTGCGGCGAGCAGCCGCGTCTCCGACGCCGTGCGCGCGGCACCGGCGGCGGAGTCGTTGAAGACCTTCACCGCCACCGTGCGCCCGAGCGTCTCGTCGTGCGCGCGGTAGACCACGCCCATCCCCCCGACGCCCACCCGGGAGTCGAGGCGATAGCGGCCGTCGAGGAGCTCGCCGGTGTTCGGCGAGCTCTCCGGCAGCAGAACCGACATCGATCAGACCAGCGGGTCGTTGGTGTCGCGCGTGCTGCGGGTCACCTGCTCGCCACTGGCCGGGTCGACGGCCGTGCGCGTCGTGGCGACCGACTGACGCCGGCGCAGCAGGAAGACGAGGCTGATGAGGAAGACGACGACGCCGGCCCCCATGAGGATGTAGCCGATGAGGGCGAGATTCACCACGCCGCCGAGGTCGATGTTCACCGCGAAGGCCAAGATCGCCCCGATCACGAACAAGCCGATCCCTGTGCCGATACCCATGTGCTCTTCTCCAATCGTGGGGCGAGCGATTCGCCTCACACGAGCGCCCGTGCCTGACAATCGGCTGTCTGATCGTCGCGACGGGGGTGCTGCTCTGCAACATGCCTACCATGATTGAGTCAATTGCGATTGAGTCAAAGTTGATGGGTGTGCGCCATGACCGATCTGAAACGCCGAGTGGCCATCTTCGCCGCGCTCGCAGATCCCACCCGACTGCGCATCGTCGACCTCCTCACCCTCGGCGATCTGTCGTCGTCTGAGATCGAACTCCTGCTGAAGCTCCGCTCGAACCTCGTCGCGCATCACCTGAGAGTGCTCGAGCGGGCCGACATCGTCTCGCGCACCCGATCGGAGTTCGACAAGCGCCGCACCTACATCGGCCTGCACCCCGAGATCTTCGACACCCTCACTCCGGGCGGTGTCGCCGTGCCGGGCCGCGTGATCTTCGTCTGCACCGCGAACTCCGCCCGGTCGCAA
The DNA here is from genome assembly GCF_024979295.1 of Herbiconiux daphne. Taxonomy (GTDB): domain Bacteria; phylum Actinomycetota; class Actinomycetes; order Actinomycetales; family Microbacteriaceae; genus Herbiconiux; species Herbiconiux daphnes. The sequence goes on from NZ_JANLCJ010000004.1 coordinate 167,735, forward strand.
CTGGCCGAGGCCATCTGGCGCGACGCCAGCGACATCCCGGCCCTCTCGGCCGGAGTGAGCCCGGGCGAGGCGGTCAACCCCGGGGCGATCGACACCGCAGCTCGCCACGGCCTCACCATCGACAGCGACCGGCGCCCCCAGCACGTCAGCCAGGTGGTCGAGGAGCGCGACCTCGTCATCACCGTCTGCGACAGCGCGCACGAGCAGATGGTGGGCCAAGACGACCTGCACTGGTCGATCCCTGATCCGGCACCGCTCGGAACGCCCGAGGCGTTCGAGAACGCGTTCGCCCTCATCGCCCGCCGCATCCATGCCCTCACGATGCGACTGCGCGTCACCGACTGAGCCACCCGTGCGCGGTGACGGATGCCGCGGCTACCCTGGTCTCATGCCCGAGCCCACCGGAGCCGACTTCGCGGAGTACCTGCGAGCCCTCCCTCCCGAGCGCGCTGAGCTGGTGGCCCAGGTGATCGCCCTCGTCGACGGCGCCGTGCCCGACGGCTACGAGCACGCCATCGAGTTCGGCATGCCGAGCTGGGTCGTGCCCCTCGGCCGCTACCCGTCCACCTACAACGGGCATCCACTTGCCGTCGCCGCCGTGGCGGCGCAGAAGAACTACACCTCGCTCTATCTGACCTGCCTCTCGAGCGATGACGCCGAGGTCGAGAGGTTCCGCACGGCCTGGGCTGCCACCGGCAGGAAGCTCGACATGGGCAAGAGCTGCATCCGCTTCTCGCGGTTCGACGCTCTCGCCCCCGACGTCATCGCCGACTCGATCGCCGCCACCCCGCCGGCCCGGCTGATCGAGCTCTACGAGCTCTCGCGCGCCCAGGCCTGAGACCGGCGACCCCGGCATGGCCTTCATCCGATCCGAACGCGTCGCCGCCTTCCTGCTGCTCGCGGCGGCCGCGCTCGGGCTGCTCGCCGCGAACTCACCGCTGGGCCCCGCCCTGATGCAGCTGCAAGACGCCCATCTCGCCGTGCCCGGCACCCCGCTCGACCTCTCGGTGGGGCACTGGATCAGCGACGGCCTGCTCGCCGTGTTCTTCTTCGTGGTGGCGGTCGAGCTGAAGAACGAGTTCGCGGTGGGGCAGCTCGACTCGGTGTCGAAGGCCGTGCGCCCGGCCATCGCCGCGCTCGTGGGCGTGGCCGTGCCGGCGCTCATCTACCTCGGTGTGACCGCCGGATCGGATTACGCCGGCGGCTGGCCCATCCCCACCGCCACCGACATCGCGTTCGCCCTCGGGGTGCTCGCCGTGTTCGGCACGGGCATTCCGTCGCGTCTGCGCATCTTCATCCTCGCGCTCGCCATCCTCGACGACATCGTCGCGATCCTCATCATCGCCGTCTTCTTCACCGCCGACCCCAACCTGCTGTTCATCGCGCTCGCTGCGGCCGGTGTCGCGGCCTTCGGGTTGCTGAGCCGGTTGCTGAGCACGCGGTTGCGGATGCTCGCCGCCGCGGCCATGGTCGTCGTCGCGCTGGTCACCTGGTCGCTGGTCGTGCTCTCGGGAGTGCACGCCACCATCGCCGGAGTGGCGCTCGGGCTCGTGATGGTGCGAAAACCGGCCATGCACCTGCGCCATCATCTCGAACCCGTCACCAACGGCGTCATCCTGCCGCTGTTCGCGTTCTCGGCCGCGCTCGTGGCCGTTCCGCAGGTGGCGCCCGCCGAGCTCGCACCCGCGTTCTGGGGCATCCTGATCGCCCTGCCGGTGGGCAAGATCATCGGCATCACCCTCGGCGGATGGCTCTCGGGGTTCGTGGGCCCGCGCGAACGACGACCGCAGCTCTCGCTGCACGGACTGCTCGCCGCCGGCGCGCTCGGAGGCGTCGGCTTCACGGTCTCGCTGCTCATGAACGAGCTCGCGTTCGCGGCCGACCCCGAGGTCGCCGACGAGGGCACACTGGCCGTGCTGCTCGGCTCGAGCATCTCGATCGTCATCGCCGCCGTGCTGGTGTCGACGCTCGCCGCCTCCTACCGGCGGCTGCGGGCGCTGCGGCTCGAGGCCGAACGCCGGCTCGCGGCCTGACGCCTTAGCGGCGGCGGAAGTAGGGGTTCGACGCCGGCACGAACATCAGCACCGCGGCGACGACGGTCGCCACCAGCGTCAGGATGTCGAGCACGTTGCCGACGAGGATCGTGCTGATGCCGCCGAGCGTGGTGAGGATCGCCACGATGAGCAGCACGATGCGCGCCCAGTTGCGGCCCCGGTACATGAACACCGCGAACAGCACCCGCAGACCGGCGCCGATCAGCAGCCCGACGCTCAGCACCACGGGCGCGACGGCCGCCGCGACCTGGGCGTCGTCGCCGACATCCGCGCGCGGTTCGGTGCCCGTCGCGAGCACGACGATGCCCGAGATGACGGCCAGCACGACCGATGCGATCCAGAGCCAGAAAGACGCCCGCACCGTCGACGGCGCAGCAGAATTCGACGATTCCATGATGTTCCCCACGTTCACAGCGACCAGTGTCGTCGCCCCCGCAGCGACCTTATTGCAGTCGGGCGTCGCGCTGCAAAACGGGCCGGGGTAAGTTGGCATCATGATGGCTCGGGTTCGAGAGAAAGAACTCGTCGAGACCTTCGTCGGCCTCGCCGACACCCTCGTGGCCGACTACGACGTGGTCGACCTGCTGCACACGCTCGTGCGACGATGCTCGCTCATTCTCGAAGCGGCGGATGCCGGCATCCTGGTGCCCACCGCCGACGGGCCCCTCGAGGTGATCGCATCGACCAGCGAACGCAGTCGCCTGATCGGCCTGCTGCAGCTCGACGCCGGGGAGGGCCCGTGCGTCGACGCCTACGAGACCGGTCAGATCGTGTCGGTCGACAACATCGCCGACACCTACGCGCGCTGGCCGAAGTTCGCCACGCTGGCGACCAGCCTCGACTACCAGGCGATGCACGCCATCCCGATGAAGCTGCGCGACCAGACCATCGGCTCGCTCAACCTGTTCAGCGACCGGGTGGGCCCCATCCATCCCGAAGACGCGGCGGCGGCCAAGGCGCTCGCCGACATCGCCACCATCGGCATCCTGCACGAACGCGCGCTGCGCGAGGCCGACACCGCGCGCGAGCAGTTGCAGCACGCGCTCAACAGCCGCATCGTGATCGAGCAGGCCAAGGGCATCATCGCCTACAGCGACCAGGTCGACATGGATGAGGCGTTCCGCCGGTTGCGCTCCCGGGCGCGCGCGAGCGGCCAGCTGCTGTCGGTCGTGGCCCGCGAGGTGGTCGAGGCCGCCGGTCGCCGCTGACCTCTCGGCGAACCCACAGCGGTGGGGGCTTGCCGGGCCGCACGCCGAGACGTAGCTTCGTGTCAAGGCGCTCCCCGGACCCGGCAGCGACGCCACCGGCCATCGTGACCGGTGTTGCACACGGCAGGGGCCATCGTGACCACCGTCAATCCATCGTCTACGGCTGCGCGCGCCGACCGCCGCAACAGCGAGTTCACCGAACTCGCGAAGCGCATCAACGCGTCGGGGCTGATGCGCCGCCGCTACGGCTACTACTGGACGAAGCTGCTGCTCGTGCCGGTCGCGTTCGCCGCCGCCATCTGGCTGTTCGTGGCGATCGGCGACACCTGGTGGCAGCTCGCGACGGCCGCGCTGTTCGCGGTGCTGTTCACCCAGACCGCCTTCCTCGGCCACGACGCGGCGCACCGGCAGATCTTCCGATCCGGCCGCTGGAACGACTGGACGACGCTCGTGCTCGGCAACCTCTTCGTCGGCCTGAGCTACGGATGGTGGCAGCACAAGCACACCCGCCATCACGCCAACCCCAACAAACTCGGCGCCGACCCCGACATCGAGGTGCCCGCGATCTCGTTCACCGCCGAGCAGATCGAGCGCCGACGCGGGCCCGTCACGTCGTGGCTGATCGCGCACCAGGGAGCCTTCTTCTTTCCGGTGCTGCTGCTCGAGGGGCTCTCCCTGCACGCCTCGGGCGTGCATCGCGTGCTCGGCCGCGAGCCCCTCAAGCGACGGGGCATCGAGATCGCCTTCCTCGTCATCCGCATCGGCGGCTTCACCGCCCTGGCCTTCGTCGTGCTGTCGCCCGGCGTGGCCGCGGCCTTCCTCGGCGTGCAACTGGGCCTGTTCGGCTTCTACATGGGGGCATCGTTCGCACCGAACCACAAAGGGATGCCGCTGGTGCCGCGATCGCTGAAACTCGACTTCCTGCGCCGCCAGGTCATGATGAGCCGCAACATCCGGGGCAATCGGGTGCTCGACGTCGCGATGGGCGGGCTCAACTACCAGATCGAGCACCACCTCTTCCCGTCGATGCCGCGGCCGCACCTGCGCCGCGCCGCGCCGATCGTGGCGGCCTACTGCGAGGCGCGCGGGGTTCCCTACCGGCAGACCGGGCTGATCGAGTCGTACGGCATCGTGGTGGGTTACATCAACCGGGTCGGGCTCGGCGAGCGCGACCCCTTCGACTGCCCCTTGGCTGCGCAACGCGCCGCGATCTAGGGTGATGGAGCAACCATCACCCCGCGACCATCGGAGATCTCGTGGCAACTCGACCGGCCGGCGTCACCCTGGTGGCCGTCATCGTCTGGATCCAGGGCCTGTTCACCCTCATCGGCGGCGTGGTGTCGCTCGCGGTGTCACCGGCCCAGGGCTCCTTGTCGGGCGGCTTCGCCGTCGCGGGGATCGTGTCGATCGTGCTGGGCGTGGTGACCATCGCCGTGGGCGTGGGGCTGCTCCGCGGCAGTGGCGTCGCCCGGGTGCTGACGACCATCGTGCTCGTGCTCTCGCTGGCCAATGCGGCCTACGCGATCGTCGCGAACCCGGCCAGCGTGGTGACGCCCATCATCAGTGCCGCGCTCGCGGTGATCGGCCTGATCCTGCTCTACACCGGGCGGGCGAACGACTACTTCCGGAGGTGACATGGCCGAGACGATGATGGCGCTGCGTGCGCACCGGCGCGGCGGCCCCGAGACCCTGGCCTACGAGGCTGCACCACGCCCGCACGCCGCCCCCGGCGAGGTGCTCGTGCGTGTGCACGCCGCCGCGATCACGTTCGCCGAGCTGGATTGGGACGAGACCTGGCTCTCGGCGAACGGCGACGACCGCACGCCGATCATTCCCGCCCACGAGGTCTCGGGCGTCGTCGCCGGCCTCGGCGACGGGGTCGACGCCTTCGCGGTCGGCAACGAGGTCTACGGCCGCATCGACTTCAACCACGACGGAGCGGCCGCCGACTACGTGTCGGTCCCCGTCGACGACCTGGCGCGACGGCCCACCTCGCTCACCCACATCGAGAGCGCGACGCTGCCGCTCGCAGCACTCACGGTGTGGCAGGCGCTGGTCGACCACGCCGCCGTGCGGCCGGGTGAGCACGTCGTCGTGCTGGGCGGCGCCGGCGGAGTGGGAGCGTTCGCCGTGCAGCTCGCCCACCACCTCGGTGCCCGGGTGACGGCGACGGCCGGCGCCTCGGCGCTCGACGTCGTGAGCGGGCTCGGGGCCGACGTCGTGCTCGACTACCGCGCCGTGACCGGGGCGACGGTTCGCGTGCAGGCCGACGTCGTGATCGACGCGGTCGGCGGCCCCGCCACCGCCGAGGCCCTCGACATGGTGCGACCCGGGGGCCGGTTCGTCACCCTGAGCCAGCCGGTCGACCCCGATCTGCTCGAGGGGCGGGATGTCGCGGGCATCTTCTTCATCGTGGCCGCGAACTCCGCCGAACTCGACGAGATCGCCCGGCTCGCCGACGCCGGAGACCTGCACGTGACCGTCGCGCAGGTCTTTCCGCTCGCCCGTGGGCGGGAGGCGTTCGAAGACGGCCCGTCGCTTCACCGGCCCGGCAAGACGGTGCTGCAGGTCATCCCCGACTGACGGCCGAACCGTCCTCGGCGAGCCGCATGGTGGCACCCGCTCGCGCGGCGAACGCCGTGGCGGTGGCGGCGATCGTGCGCTGCATCACCCGCACCGCGCTCGTCGTGGCGACATCCGTGGGCCGGGCGAGGCTGATCGTGCGGGCCAGAGCCGGGGCCTCGAGCCGCACCGAGCGCAGCCCCGGGCGGTCGATCAGCACCATGGCCGGCACGATCGCCACCCCGAGGCCGCGTTCGACGAAGCGCAGCACCGCATCCATCTCGGCGCCCTCGAGCACGACGTCGGGTGTCAGTGCCGCGGCGCGGAAGGCGGCATCCGTGGTGCTGCGCAGGTCGTAGGTCGGGCTGAACTCGATCTGCGGCAGCGCGGCGATCTCGGCGAGACCGATGGTGCGGCGCCTCGTGACCGGCGGTGCCGCGGCCGACGAGATCAGCACGAGCTCTTCGACGAGCAGGGGGGCCACCGAGAACCGGTCGGCCGGTGCGGCGTCCGAGGTCGTGATGAGGGCCAGGTCGAGCTCTCCGGCGGCCAGCTCGTCGAGCAGGCGTCGCGAGCCGTGCTCCGAGAGGTGCAGCTCGATGCCGGGGTGCGCCGCGTGAAAGGCGCTGAGCACCTCGGCGACCAAGCTGATGCAGAGCGTCGGCGTGGCCCCGAGCCGCACCCGGCCGCGTTGCAGGCCGGCGAGCTCGGCCAGCTCGCGGCGCACCGAGTCGGCGTCGGCGAGCATGCGGCGCGCGAGGGGCAGCAGCGACTCGCCCGCCGTGGTGAGGGTGCTGCCGGCACGCCCGCGCTGCACGAGCTCGGCCCCGAGGTCGTGCTCGAGCGATGCGATCTGCCGGCTCAGCGACGGCTGCGCCAGATGCAGGTTTTCGGCGGCGCGGGTGAAGTTGCCGACCTGGGCCACCGCGACGAAGCTGCGCAGTTGCTCGAGATTCACGTCCATAGTCTATTCGCATCGTCATGACCAGTTATATGCATTGGAGTAATGCGCGAGATCCGCCTAGCGTGGCAGGCATGAGCGCACCAGAACGTCAGATCAGCACCTCCGTCCTCGTCATCGGCACCGGCGGGTCCGGGCTCCGTGCCGCCATCGAACTCGCCGAAGCGGGCGTCGCGGTGACCGCCGTCGGAAAGCGTCCGAAGAGCGACGCCCACACCTCTCTCGCGGCCGGTGGCATCAACGCCGCGCTGGGCACGATGGATGCCGACGACAGCTGGCAGCAGCACGCCGCCGACACGATCAAAGAGAGCTACTTCCTCGCCAACCCCCACACCGTCGAGATCGTGACCTCCGGCGCGGCCCAGGGCATCGACGACCTGGAGCGCTACGGCATGCCGTTCGCCCGCGAAGACGACGGCCGCATCTCACAGCGCTTCTTCGGGGCGCACAAATACCGCCGCACGGCGTTCGCTGGCGACTACACCGGCCTCGAGATCCAGCGCACGCTGATCAACCGCGCCGCCCAGCTCGACATCCCCATCCTCGACACCGTCTACATCACGCGGCTGCTCGTGAACGACAACGTGGTGTTCGGCGCCTACGGCTTCGACCTCGACGACGGCACCCGCTACCTCATCCACGCCGACGCGGTCATCCTCGCCGCCGGCGGCCACAACCGCATCTGGCGCCGCACCTCGAGCCGCCGCGACGAGAACACCGGCGACTCGTTCCGCCTGGCCGTCGAGGCGGGGGCGCGGCTGCGCGACCCCGAGCTGGTGCAGTTCCACCCGTCGGGCATCATCGAGCCCGAGAACGCGGCCGGCACCCTCATCAGCGAGGCGGCCCGCGGCGAGGGCGGCATCCTGCGCAACGGCCTCGGCGAGCGCTTCATGCAGAACTACGACCCCGAGCGGCTCGAGCTCTCCACCCGCGACCGGGTGGCGCTGGCCTGCTACACCGAGATCAAAGAGGGGCGCGGCACCCCTAACGGCGGTGTGTGGCTGGATGTCTCGCACCTGCCCCGCGAGACGATCATGACCCGGCTGCCGCGCGTCTACCAGACCATGCTCGAGTTGCAGATGCTCGACATCACCAAGCAGCCGATCGAGATCGCGCCCACCGCGCACTACTCGATGGGCGGCGTGTGGGTGCGCTCCGACGACCACAGCACCGAGGTCGACGGCCTCTACGCCATCGGCGAGGCGTCGAGCGGTCTGCACGGCGCCAACCGGCTGGGTGGCAACTCGCTGATCGAGTTGCTCGTCTTCGGCCGCATCGTCGGGCAGGCGGCAGCGGCCTACTCGGCCGCGCTGCCCGCTCAGGTGCGGTCGGCAGCGGCGGTGGCCGAGGCCCGCGCCGAGATCGACGCCCTGCTGGCGGCATCCGGTGACGAGAACGTGCGCGCCCTCCAGCGCGCCATCCGCGACACGATGACCGAGTTCGCGGGCGTCGTGCGCGACGAAGACGGGCTGACCCGGGGTCTCGCCGAGCTCGACGCCATCGAGGCCCGCATGGCCGACATCGGCGTGCATCCGGATGTCGCCGGCTACCACGACCTCGCTCACGCCTTCGACCTCAAGTCTGCGGCGCTCGCGGCGCGGGCCACGCTCGAGGCGGCGTTGGAGCGCCGGGAGACCCGGGGGGCGCACAACCGCAGCGACTACCCCGAGATCGACCCCGAGCTGCAGGTCAACCTGGTGTGGTCGCCCACCACCGGTGTGGTGCGCGAGGCGATCCCGCCGATTCCGGCCGAGATCGCAGCGCTGATCGAGGAGGTCTCGGTGGCGGGAAAGCTCGTCGAATAGGGGCATGGGCGGGGTCGGCTATCATTCTCGCGTGAGCGAAGAGCCTGGCGCGGTCTCGCCCCGCGGTCGAGCAGCCGTGGTGTTCAACCCGGCGAAGGTCGATGTCGCCGCGCTGCGATCGGTGGTGGGTCTCGAAGAGGCGCGGTCGGGCTGGGGCCCGTCGGAGTGGTTCGAGACGAGCGCCGACGACGACGGGCTGTCGGCCGCGGTCGAGGCCGCGGCATCCGGGCCCGACCTCATCCTGGTGGCGGGAGGCGACGGCACCCTCCGGGCCGCCGCAGAGGCCCTGGCCGGCACGGGCATCCCGCTCGGACTGCTGCCGACCGGCACCGGCAACCTCTTCGCCCGCGAGCTGCGGCTTCCGTTGAACGGGCTCGCCGAGTCGGTCGCCACGGCCTTCCGTGGCGCCGACCGCCCGATCGACGTGGGCCTCGCCGTGCTGCAGCGGCCCGACGGAACCGAGTCGCGCCACGCGTTCCTCGTGATGGCGGGCATCGGGGTCGACGCCCACATGGCGGCCCACACCAACGAGCGGCTGAAGAAGCGCATCGGCTGGGTGGCCTACTCCGACCCGATCGCTCGCAGCGTGCTCGGCAACCGGCAGTTCGACATGGTCTACCGCCTCGATGACCGGCCCGAGGTGGCGACCCGGGCGCACACGGTCATCGTGGGCAACTCGGGCAGCCTGCCGGCCGGACTGTTGCTGCTGCCGGCCGCGGTGGTCGACGACGGGCTGCTCGACGCGGTGGTCTTCCGGCCAGGGCGCGGCCCGGGTTGGACCAACATCGGCTACCGCCTCACCTTCAACCGCGTGCTGCACCGCACCCGGTTCGGCCGGCTGGTCGCCCGCGTGACGCCGAAGCCCCGCGCCATCCAGTGGGCGCAGGCGAAGCACTTCGAGCTGCGGTTGAGCGAGCCGCAAGAGCTGCAGCTCGACGGCGATCCGCAGGGGCTGGTGAGCGCCGCGAGCCTGTCGGTGCGGCACCACGGGCTGACGATCCGGGTGCCGGAGCGCAGCCTGGCGGCTTGAGCGTGTGGCGCGCCTCGGAGCGGCGTGCGCTCGAGCGCCTCAGAGCAGCTTGCGCTCTCGCGCCTCAGAGCAGCTTGCGCTCGAGCGCCCAGGCGGTGAGCTCGTGCCGGTTCGACAGCTGCAGCTTGCGCAGCACCGACGACACATGGGTCTCGACCGTCTTCACCGAGATGAACAACTCGCCCGCCACCTCGCGGTAGGAGTAGCCGCGGGCGATCAGCCGCATCACCTCCTGCTCGCGCTGCGAGAGCCGGTCGAGCTCGTCGTGCGTGGCCGCCGTCTCGCCGGCCGCCGCGCCGAAGGCGTCGAGCACGAACCCCGCGAGCCGGGGCGAGAACACGGCGTCGCCCTCGGCCACGCGCCGGGCCGCCTCCGACACCTCGGCGCCCGACGAGCTCTTGGTGATGTAGCCGCGGGCACCGGCGCGGATGACCCGAACCACGTCGTCGGCGGCATCCGACACGCTCAGGGCGAGAAAGCGCGTCTCGGGCGACGCGCCCGCCGAGCGCTGGATGACCTCGGCGCCCCCACCGCCGTGGCCACCCGGAAGGTGCACGTCGAGCAGCACGACCCGCGGCCGCGTGGCCTCGACGAGCACGATGGCCTCGTCGACCGTCGCGGCCTCGCCCACCACCTCGAGCGCGGCGTCGAGCTCGGCTCGCAGTCCCGAGCGGAAGATCGAGTGGTCGTCGACGATGGCGATGCGCAGTTGGGTCATGGGTGATCCGTTCCTCGTTCGGCGGCGGTCACGACGGCTACCGGCAGGCTGAGCCGCACCTCGGTGCCCGAGCCGCCGCGACCCGGGCCGATGACGGCGCTGCCGCCCGCGCGCGCCAGTCGCCCGATGATCGATTCGCGAACGCCCAGTCGATCGGCCGGGATGGCGTCGAGGCTCATGCCGGGCCCGCGGTCGGTGACGATCAGATCGATGCGCTCCGGCCCCACCTCCACGAAGATCGAGACGTCGCCACCCGCGTGCCGGGCCGCGTTCAGCATCGCCTCGCGCCCGGCGGCCAGCAGGCTCTCGGGAGCGGGAACCGAGGCACCCACCGTGACGAGCTCGAAGCGCACCGGGTGATCGTGCTCGATCACGTCGGCGAGCCGGCGCAGTTCGCTCGCGAGATCGCGATCGTCGGCCGGGGCCGTGTCGAACAGCCAGTCGCGCAACTCGCGCTCCTGGGCGCGGGCGAGCCGGGCCGCCTCACTACGCGGGCCGGCCTTCTGCTGAATGAGCGCCAGGGTCTGCAGCACCGAGTCGTGCAGGTGGGCGGCGATCTCGGCGCGCTCGTTCGCGCGCTCACGGGCCGCTCGCTCCTCGCCCAGGTCGCGCGTGAGGCGCACCACCCAGGGCAGTGCCACGAGCCCCACACCGAGCAGCACCGACACCGCGGCCACCACCACGGTCCAGACGTTCGGCGTCTCGCCCGTGACGAAGAACAGCAGGATGCCGGTGGCCACGAGCACCAGAGCCCCGAGCGAGCGCACCACGAGAGTGGGGGCCGAGGCCGCGGTGCCGGCACGCAGGTCGGCGAACTGGCGCCAGGCGAGGGCCACGCCCGCGAGCACGACGATGGCGGGGATGACGACCGCGAGCGGCACCTCCACCCCGAGACTGTTCACCACGAGGGCTCCACCGGCGCCGATGAGGGCGAGGCCGAGCAAGATCTCGGTGACGGGCGCGCGGCGCAGATGCTCGGTGCGTGAGGAGTCGACAGCAGAACCGGATGCCGCGGCGGCGCCCGCGGCGGGCGTCGTGAGGCTCGCGCGCATGCGGGGGTCCACCGGCGCATCCGTCACCGGCGTCGTCGCCCAGAGCCAGGCGTAGAGCAGCACCCCGGCGCCGCCGCAGAGCGCGAGCAGCACCGCGATCGTGCGCACCACCGCGACCGGGGCGCCGAGATGGCCGGCCACGCCCGCGCACACGCCGCCCACCACGCGCAGGCGAGGGCGCACGATCGTGGCGGTGGTCTCCATTCCAGCATCCAAGCAGGTCGCGCACCCCGACCGCAGTCTGCGGGGCCGATCTCAGGGTCGAATCAGGGTCATCCCCGATATCGGCGCACCGGTGGTGCTCGCCAGAATCGAACCATGTCCACAACGCCTCCCGCTCCCCCCGCCCCACGCCCGGTCGGTGCCTCGTTCTTCGGCTGGATCCGCAGCCTCGGCGTCACACGCCCCGACGGCGCCTGGATCGCCGGCGTCTGCGCCGGCGTCGCCGCCCGCACCGGCCTCGACCCCCTGCTCGTGCGCGGCATCGCGATCGTCGTCGCCGTGCTCGGCGGCCCCGTCTTTCTCGCCTACGCCGTGGGCTGGGCACTGCTGCCCGACGCCCGCGGCCACATCCACGCCGAGAGCGCGGTGAACGGGCGCTTCACCTACCCCATGATCTTCATCGGCATCGCCGCCGTGCTCACCTTCCTGCCGTTCACGCGGGGCATCTGGTTCGACGCGGTGCCGCAGCTGTGGGGCATGCCCGACTGGCTCGAGGGCACCCTGCGCACCCTCTGGGTGCTCGCCCTCATCGCCGGGGCGATCTGGCTCACGGTCGTGATCGCCCGGCGGGCCGCCCAGCACCCGGGCACGCCACCGGCCGCCGCGACCGCCGAGCCCTCATCGTTCCAAGCCGCCACGGCTCCGGATGCCGCCACCGGCGCGCACCCGGCGACCGACCCCCTGGCGCCCACCGCCGACCCCCTGGCACCCACCCCCGGTGCCGACGACACGTGGCTCGGCCCCGACGCCGGCCTCGGGGTCCGCCCGGACGCCGGCCCCGAGGCATCCGCACCACCCACCGCACCGTATGCTGCACCGCCCGCCGCACCGTTTGCTGCACCGCCCTGGACCCAGACCGACTGGCACCGCGAGCGCCACGAGCAGGCCCGGGAGCAAGCGCGGGCCCGCGCGGAGGCCTGGAAGGCCGCCCACCCTCAGCCCCGTGGTGCGGGGGCGGCGTTCTCGTCGGTCGTGCTCGGCATCGCCCTGATGGCGGCCGCCGTGGTGGGCATCGGCTACGGCGCGGTCGTGCCCGACGGCAAGCTCGTGCTCGTGATCTCGATCGCCGCCCTCGGCGTGATCGCGGCCGGGATCGTGATCGCCGGCATCCGGGGCCGCACGAGTGGCGGGCTGGGGCCGTTCGCGTTCCTGCTCGCGCTCGTGGTGCTCTTCACCGGGGTGCTGCCCGCGGGAACCGAGGTGCAGCCGTTCGGCACCCAGACCGTTCAGGTGAGTCAGGCGGTGGCCGACGGGCCCGACAGCTACCTGCTGATCGCCGGCAAGACCGTCGTCGACGCCGACGACCTCACCGCGCGATCGCCGGGCGGCACGGTCGACGTCTGGCTGGGCGCCGGCCAGACCGAGGTGCGCGTGCCGTCGGGCCTGCCGTTCCGGGTCGAGTCGCACGTGTTCGCCGGCACGGTCACCTCGACGCTGGGCACCGAGCGCAGCGGGGTCTTCGTCGACGACGACCGCCTCTTCACGGCCTCCGGGCCGGTGGCGGGATCATCGGCCGACTCGGCCGTCGACGACCTCACCCCGGCGCAGCTCGACCGGCTGCCGGTGATCCGCATCTGGCTGCTGGCCGGAACCGTCAGCATCGTGCCCGAGAACGACGAGAACGAGAGGTGACGACACCATGACCGACGACACCACCCCAGAGACCACGCCCACCGCCGTGCCCGCGGGCCCCGCACCCACCGCCACCCCCGCACCCACAGCCGCCGTGCCCGGGCCCCCCGCCCCGGCCAGGCCGCACCCGGCCCAGTTCGGCACCATCATCTGGGGCATCCTGCTGCTCGCCCTCTGCGGCTTCGTGGCCCTCAGCCAGTTCGGCCCCGGGCTCGACGCCGATCGTTACCTGTGGGCCTTCGTCGGCGTCATCGCCGCCGGGGTCGCCCTCGTCGCGGTGGGCATCGTGGCCGCCTTCCGGCGCTGACCCGGGCGCATGAAGGCGCAGCCACGACGCTTGGCGAAGCGGACAGCCGCGCCGGGCACAATGTGTCGCGCCCGACAAGACCGGGTGCGGTGCTGTTCCGTACGGTGTAATCCATCGTCACGAACCGTCGGATCTCGAAGGAGCACAGTGTTGGACACAATCGAGAGATTCCCGGATGAACCGTGCCAGACGCTGTTCGTCGGGGGGCGGGTCATCGATCCCGAGACCGGGCTCGACGGCATCCGGAACGTCGGTGTGCGAGACGGGGCGATCACCTACATCGGCCGCGAGCGACCGCCCGCTGACGACGTGGTCGATGTGACGGGCCTCGTGGTCTCGCCCGGGTTCATCGATCTGCACAGCCACGCCCAGTCGCCCACCGGTCTGCTGCTCCAGGCTCAGGACGGCGTGACCACCTCGCTCGACCTCGAGGCCGGCAGCCTGCCGATCGACCTGGTCTACGCCCGCGCGGAGTCAGAGGGACGACCGATCAACTTCGGCTTCTCGAGTTCGTGGGCCCTGGCGCGCATGGCCGTGCTCGACGGCGTCGAGCTGCCCGACGAGAGTTACGCCGACCCGCTGCCGAGCTCGGTGCACATCTTCGAAGACAACCAGACCAGGCCCCGCTGGAACTCGCTGGCGAGCGACTACGAGGTGGCCGCGATCCTCGACCGGGTCGAGCAGGGCGTGCACGAGGGCGGCATCGGCATCGGCGTGCTGCTCGGCTACTCGCCGGAGTCGGGGCGCGACGAGTACTACCGCACGGCGGTGCTCGCCGAGCGACTCGGGGTGCCCGCGTTCACGCACTCGCGGCAGATGTCGAACGTCGAGCCGGGGTCGTCGCTCGACGGCACCCTGGAGATCATCGCCGCCGCCGCCGGCACCGGTGCTGCGATGCACATCTGCCACATCAACAGCACGTCGCTGCAGCGCATCGACGACGTCTCCGCGGCCGTGGAATCCGCCCAGCGGCGAGGCAACCGCATCACCACCGAGGGCTACCCCTACGCGCGCTCGTCGACCGGCGTCGGCGCCGCCTTCTTCGAGCCCGACAAGCTCCATCGCATGGGCATCACCACCGAGTCGATCCAGTACCTCCCCACCGGCGAGCGCATCGCCGACGTCGATCGGCTCGTGCAACTGCGCGCCACCGATCCCGGCGGGCTCTGCATCATCGACTACCTCGACGCCGACGATCCGGCCCAGCTCGCGATGCTGCTGCGGGGGCTGACCCTCGAGGGCGGGGCGATCGCGTCGGACGCGATGCCGCTGATCCACGGAGCGCACCACCTCCACGACGAGTGGCCGGTGCCCGCAGGCGCGTCGACGCATCCGAGAAGCGCAGGATGCTTCGCCCGCACGTTCGGGTGGCTCGTGCGCGACCTCGGTGTCTTCTCGCTCAACGAAGCCATCCGCCGGGTCACCCTCATTCCCGCGACGATCATCGAAGAGGCCGCGCCGGCCATGCGCAAGAAGGGGCGGGTGCAGGTCGGAGCCGACGCCGATCTCACCATCTTCGACCCCGACACCATCTCCGATCTGGCGACCTTCGAGACGGTGAGCGCCTCGACGGGCTTCCGCCACGTGCTCGTCGGGGGTGTCTACGTCGTGCGGAACGGCGCGGTCGTTCCCGAGAGCCGCCCCGGCCGCGCCATCCGCAGTCACGTGCGCTGACGCCCGGTGGACGACCTTGACCTGCACGGCTCCGAGCCGCTGCTGACCGACCTGAGAACCCTCGTCGAGATCGAGTCGCCGAGCAGTGACCGCGCCGCGCTCGACCGCAGCGCCGACGCCGTCGCCGCGCTCGGAACCCGACTGCTCGGCGTGGCGCCCACGCGCCGCACCGTCGACGGCGTGCCCCTGCTCGAATGGCGGTTCGGCGACCGCGAGCGGCTTCTGCTGCTGGGCCACCACGACACCGTCTGGCCGCTCGGATCATGGCCCGACCTGTGGTCGTTCGACGGCGAGGTCGTGCGCGGGCCCGGCGCGTTCGACATGAAGGCCGGGGTCGTGCTGATGCTGCACGCCGTCGCCGGACTCGCCGAGCGCGATGGCATCGTCATCGTCGTCACGGGCGACGAGGAGACCGGCTCGGCCACGTCGCGCCCCACCATCGAGACTCTCGCCCGGGCGACCGGGGTGGTGCTCGTGACCGAGGCCGCCGCCCCGGGCGGGGCGCTGAAGACCGAGCGCAGCGGTGTCGCCCACTACGTCGTCGAAGCCCGGGGGCGCGCCGCGCACGCGGGCCTCGAACCCGAGAAGGGCATCAATGCCACGGTCGAGCTGGCCCACCAGGTGCTCGCTCTGCAGCAGCTCGGCGCGTGGCATCCGGATGCCACGGTCACGCCCACCCTGCTGACCTCCGGCGACTCGGCCAACACGGTGCCCGCGCTCGCGCGACTGCACGTCGACGTGCGCGCCCGCACGACCGCCGCGTTCGACGCGGTCGATTCCGCGGTGTCGGCCCTGCACGCGGTGCTGCCCGGCACCGGCCTGACGGTCACGCGCCGATTCGCCTCCCCGCCCTTGGAGGCGTCGTCGAGCGCCGCACTCTTCGCACTCGCGACCGCCGTGGCAGCGGAGTCGGGTCTCGCACCCGTGTCGAGTGCCGCGGTCGGCGGCGCCTCCGACGGCAACATCGCGGCGGGAACGGGCGCGGCGGTGCTCGACGGCCTCGGCGCGGTCGGCGGCGGCGCCCACGCGCGTGACGAGCACGTTCTGGCGAGCGAACTCGAACCACGGATGCTGCTGCTGCGCCGTTTGGCACAGGCCGTGCTCGACGGGCGCCTCGCGACGGGAGCGGCGCGATGAACGGGGGCTGGAGCGGAGGGTCGAGCGGAGCGTCGAGCGTGCAGCAGCACGACACGCGGACGGTCGTCGACGACGCCTGGCGCTCCGCCGCGGCGGCGGCGGACGCCTCCGGGGTGATGATCCGCACCGTCGAGACCGCGGCCGACTCGCACGTCGTGGCGCGGGTGCTGGCCGAGATCTGGCCCCAGCCGAACGGCGCGTCGCAGGTCGAGGCCAACCTCGTGCGCGCGCTGGCGTATGCCGGCAACTACATCTCGATCGCCTGGACCGCTGACGGAACGTCGGCCGTCGGCGCCTGCGTGGCATTCTTCGCGCCACCCGCCGAACGGCACATCCACTCACACATCGCCGGAGTCACGTCGGCCCACACGGGCCGGGGCATCGGCCGGGCGATGAAACTGCATCAGCGCGCCTGGAGCCTCGAACGCGATGTCGTCGACATGAGCTGGACCTTCGACCCCCTGATCGCGCGCAACGCCCACTTCAACCTGGTGCGCCTCGGGGCCGTGGTGACCGACTACCTGCCCGACTTCTACGGCGTGATGGCCGACCAGCGCAACAGCGGCCAGATGTCGGACCGGTTCGTGGTGACCTGGCCGCTCATGCAGCCGAACGTCGCCCGCACGGCGGCGGAACCGCATCCGCGTGCCCGCTCGACCTCCCCCGGGTTCGAGGTCGTGCGCGTCGTCGACGGCCGGCCGACTCTCGCCCCGGGGCTCGACTCGGCCCATGAGCGTCAGGGGCGCGCGGTGCTGCGCATCCCCGACGACTACGACGAGCTCCGCGTGCGCGACCCCGAGCGGGCCGCAGAGTGGCGCGCCGTGGTCAACGACGCCCTGCGGGCGACGATCGGCGCCACGACCTGGCGCATCACCGCATTCGACCGGAAGGCAGGCTACGTGATGGAGGCAGTCCGATGAAATTCACCGCATTCGAGCTCAGGCGGGTCGTGCTGCCGCTGGTGTCGCCGTTCACCACGTCGTTCGGCACGCAGCACCACCGCGAGGCCGTGATCCTGCGCGCCGTCGGCGCCGACGCCGAGGGCTGGGGCGAGTGCGTGGCGCTCGCCGACCCCGTCTACTCCCCCGAGTACACGGCCGGCGCCCACCAGATCCTCCGCAGCTACCTGCTGCCGCGCCTGCTCGCTGCCGGCGACGTCAGCGCGCTGCAGGTGGCGCCGCTCCTGCACGGCATCGTCGGACACCGCATGGCCAAGTCCGCCCTCGAGATGGCCGTGCTCGACGCCGAACTGCGAGCGGCCGACCAGTCGCTCGCCCGCTATCTCGGCGCCACGGTCGACCGGGTGCCCTCGGGCGTCTCGGTGGGCATCATGGACACTCTCGACGACCTCGTGAGCGCCGTCGGGGGATACCTCGAGGCCGGCTACCAGCGCATCAAGATCAAGATCAAGCCGGGCTGGGACATCGAGCCGGTGCGCGTGCTGCGCGAGGCGTTCGGCGACGGATTCGGGCTGCAGGTCGACGCGAACACCGCCTACACGCTAGGCGATGCCGCCCACCTGAGGCGGCTCGACGAATTCCGGCTGCTGCTCATGGAGCAGCCCCTCGGTGAAGAAGACATCCGGCAGCACGCCGAACTGGCGCGACTGGTCACCACCCCGATCTGCCTCGACGAGTCGATCGTCTCGGCCGAGGCCACCGCCGATGCCATCGCACTGCGGGCGGCATCCGTCATCAACATCAAGCCGGGGCGGGTCGGCGGCTACCTCGAAGCACGCCGCATCCACGACATCTGCCGCGCCAACGGCCTGCCGGTCTGGTGCGGCGGAATGCTCGAGACCGGGCTCGGCCGTGCGGCGAACGCCGCCCTGGCCGCCCTGCCGGGGTTCACCCTGCCCGGCGACATCTCGGCGTCGAACCGCTTCTACGCGACCGACATCACCGAGCCGATCGTGCTCGAAGACGGCTACATCCGGGTGCCCACGGGCTCCGGGATCGGTGTGACACCGATCCCGGAGCTCCTCGACGAGGTGACAACCGAGGTGGAGTGGATCACCGCCTGACGGCGATGCCGCCGGGTGGGCGGCTCACTCCCACCCGGCGAGGAGTCCGCTGCCGACGACCGGCGCGGTGCCGGCTTCGCCGGGCCACCAGTATTCGGTGAGCGCCCGGCCGACCACGCCGTTCAGAACAGCGCCCTCGGCCTCGGGCAGGAACGTGAGGTCGCGCGAACCCCGATTGGCGAGCGCGAAGGCGAACCCGCCACCGGCCGCGAACCGCACGATTCCGCTGTCGACCCGCACGCCGGAGATGAAGCCCGACTTCGAGGCCGACGAGACCTCCGGGGTCAGGCCGAGCTCAGCGGCGTAGGGCGAGACCAGCACGTAGCGCAGCGTCTGGTCGAGGTATTGCTGGGTGCCCATGATGCGCTCCGCGGTCTCGGAGACCCAGGGCGAGAAGGCTTCTCCCGCCGCGATGAGCGTGTTGAGCCGGCACATGTCGGCCGTCGACGACACCGCGAGGTTGCCGGCATCCGGCTCGATGATGTCGAAGTCGATGCGGTTGAGCAGACGGATGCCGGGCAGCCCGAGGTCGTCCATCGCCGCGTTCACCACGGCCACGCCGCCCAGCAGGTCGACGATCATGTTGGTCGCCGTGTTGTCGCTGACCGCGATCATCATGGTCGCGACATCCTCGACCGTGGGCTCGAGGCCGCCGGCGAACAGCTTGAGCACCCCGGAGCCGCCGACGCGGTCGTCGGCGTGCATGGTGAGGCGGGCGCCGAAGTCGACGTCACCGGCCTCCACCGCGCGCAGCAGGGCGACGAGGATGGGCTCCTTGATCACGCTGGCCGTCGGCAGCACGACCAATGGGTTGTAGGAGACGGTCTCTCCGGTGTCGAGGTTCTCGGCCTGGAGGCTGAACTCGCCGCTGAAACGGGAGGCGGCCGCCTCGATCCGGGACTGGATCGAGGCGGCCTGGTCGGCGGAGGTCACTCGACGCCGTCCACGTTGCCGACGAACTTCAGGAACGAGGTGTCCGCGAGGAACTCGTTGTCGGGCACGAGCGCCGGCAGCATGGTGACCGCCGTGGTGCCGTCGGGGTGGTAGTCGAGGTAGTCGTTCTTGTCGAGCACCTTCTGCGGCAGCGGCGTGACGTCGGCCGGAGGGGTGACACCCGCGGCGAGCGCCTCGGCCATCGCGGCCGCGTACTCGCCCCAGTACGAGACGAAGATGTCGCCTTCGGCCACCCAGCGCGGGTCGTTGGCGAGAGCGGTGATGCCGGTGGTGTCGCCACCGAGCCCGCCGATCATCAGCGTGTCGTCACCGCCGAGGCCGGCGTCTTCGAGGGCGCGGAGGGCACCGCTCGTGGAGTCGTTGTTGACGGTGTAGAGGATGACGTTGTTGCCCGCCGGGATGCTCGGGATGAGCCCCTGGATGGCGTCGAAGCTGGGCTGCAGGGTCGACTGGCCGTCGAACTGGATGGCGTTCGCGCCGATGGTGGTCGTGGTGGGGGTGATGTCGGAGACGTCGACCACCTCGAGGCCCAGGATGTCGGCGATGGTGCTGTAGAAGTAGCGCACGCAGTCGTTGACCTGCTCGCCCGCGGCCGCGTTCTGCCCGAGCAGGATGGTGGTGTTGCTGGCATCCCACCCCTTCTCCTTGGCGAGGTTGCCGATGATGGTGCCGGTCTCGATGCCGAGCTGCTTGTTGTCGATGTTGAGGAATGAGCAGGCCGGGGTGTCGATGTTGATCGACACGCACGGGATGCCGCCCTGCTCGAGCAGCTGCGACACGCCGTCGGTGGCCGCCGAGACGGGGTAGAGCGCGATGGCGTCGGGCTGCTCGTCGATCATCAGCTGCACGTTCTGCAGCATGGTGGCGGCGTCGCCGTCGTTGTCGTACCAGTTGATGTCGAGGCCCGACTCGTCGGTGTTGATGTCGTCGAGCGTGGTGTGGATGACGTTGAACAGCGGAACGCTCTCGGCGTAGTTGGCGAACGACAGCGTGAAGGCGCCGTCACCGGAGGCGGTCGACCCCGCCGAGCCCGACGAGCACCCGGTCAGGACCACGGTGGCGGTCGCCAGCGCGGCGCCGGCGATCAGGATCTTCTTCTTCATGGGACTTTTCCTCTCTCGGTGGTGCAGGGCGGTGGAGCGGGTGGGTCGGGAGCGGGTCACGTCGCCGTCACTTCTTGCGGCGGCGCAGCACGCGGAGCTGACTCAACCCGACCGCCAGCAGGAGCACGACTCCCGTGGCGATGGTCTGGTAGAACGAGGGCACGTGCAGGATGGCCATGCCGTTCGAGAGCACGCCGAGGATGAGCACGCCGATGAGCGTGCCGGGCACGCCGCCCACACCGCCGGTGAGCGCCGCGCCGCCGAGGATGACGGCCGTGATCGACTGCAGGTTGGAGTCGATCCCGGCCGTGCCCGATCCGGTCAGCAGCTGGCTCGCGAGCACCACGCCGGCGAGCGCGGCGAAGGCGGAGCACAGCACGTAGACCGAGGCGGTGATGGCGTTCACCCGCACCCCCGCCAGGCGCGCGGCCTCGCGGTTGCCGCCGACGGCATAGATGCGCCGGCCGTAGGAGGTGTAGCGCAGCACGACGAACAGCACCACCGAGAGCACGAGCAGCAGCCAGACGTGGTTGTTCACGTTGAGGAAGGTGCGGGCGGCCAGCACGCCGGCGTCGATGTCGTCGAACGGGATCTGCAGGCCGTTCGAGAGCGTGAGCGCCAACCCGCTCGTGATGGAGAGCATGCCGAGGGTCGCGATCATCGGGTTGATGCGGAAGCGCGTGATGATGATGCCGTTCACGAGCCCCGCGACCGAGCCGACGACGATCACGGCCAGCAGTGCGGGCAGCAGCGGCCAGCCGTCGTTGGTGAGGATGGCGTAGAGGATGCCGCCGAGGGGCACGACGCCGCTGACCGAGAGGTCGAAGCCGCCCGAGATGACGGTGAGCGCCTGGCCCAGCGACACCAGGCCGATCACGCTCGACACCGAGATGATCGTGAGCATGTTGTTGCCGGTGCCGAACCGGCCGTCGAGGCTCGCGAACACCAGCCAGATGGCCACGAGGAAGACGACGAGGATGATGAACTGCGACCCGCTGGCGCCGAGTGCACCGCGGATGCGCGACGGCACGGAGGGCGGCGCGGCCTTCGTCTCGGTGCCACCCGTCGGGCTGATGGTCGACGTCATTGCGTTCCTCCTGCGTGTTGTAGCGCTTCGGATTGGGAGCCGAGACCGGGCTTGCTGATCTCGTGCACGATGCGGCCCTGCCGCATGATGAGCAGGCGGTCGCTCAGGATGACGGCCTCCTCGATGTCGGAGGTGACGAGCAGTTCCGCCGCCCCCTGGTCGGCCAGCTCGCGGAGCAGGCGATGGATCTCGAGCCGCGCGCCGACATCCACGCCACGGGTGGGCTCGTGCAGCACGAGCACTCCCGCGTCGGCGGCGAGCCGCGAGCCGACGAGCACCTTCTGCTGGTTGCCGCCCGAGAGCTCGCCGACCGGCTGCGCGAGCGACTGGCTGCGCACCCGGGTGCGCTGGGCCAGATCGCTCGCCGTGCGGCGTTCGAGTGCGGCCCGGATCCAGCCGAACCGGGTGAGCCGTGAGAGCGTCGGCAACGAGAGGGCGTGGGTGATGGAGTTGAGCAGCACGAGACCCTGCGACTTGCGGTCGGCCGGCACGTAGGCGATGCCGGCCCGCTGCGCCTGGATGGGCGATCCGAGATCGCCGATCGGGCTGCCGAGCACCTCGGTGCCACCCGTGGTTCCCGGGTGCAGCCCGCCCAGCGTCTCGGCGATCGTCTCCGGCCCGGCCCCGCGCACGCCGTAGAGGCCCACGATCTCGCCCTTCTCGACCGTGAAGCTGACGTCGTCGAGCACCGGCGCCTCGGCACGGTTCCACCCGTTCACCACCAGGGCGTTCGGGGTGGGGCCGGTCTGCCGCTTGGGCACGACCACCTCATCGGCGGGCCGGCCGAGCATCGACGAGATCACCTCGCGCGGGGTGGTCTCGGCGATGGCCTGCGACTGCACGAGCGAGCCGCCGCGCAGCACGTGCACGGTGTCGCAGGAGCGGAACACCTCGTCGATGCGGTGGCTGATGTAGACCACGGCCACGCCGCGAGCGGCCAGCTGAGCCGTGAGGCCCAGGAGGTGGTCGCTGTCTTCGCTCTCGAGCGCGGCCGTCGGCTCGTCGAGCAGCACCACCCGCGACTGGCGCGCAAACGCCTTGAGAATCTCGACCAGCTGCTGCTGCACGAGCGGAATGGAGTCCATCGTCTCGCGCAGGGGCAGGTCGAATCCCAGCGCATCGGCATCGGCACGGGCCTGACGCAGGATGCCGCCGGGGCTCGTGAAGCCGAGGCGGCTCCGCGCCCGGCCGAGGCAGATGTTCTCGGCCACCGTGAGCCGGGGCACATAGACCAGCTCTTGTGGGATGAAGGCCACGCCGTGGTCGAGCGCCTCACGCGGGTTGGCGAACCGCACCCGCTCGCCGGCGACGGTCAGCTCGCCCTCGTCTTGACCGATCGACCCCGCGATGATCTTGGCGAGGGTCGACTTGCCGGCTCCGTTCTCGCCGAGCAGTGCCGCCGTCTCGCCCGGCATCACCTCGAAGCTCACCTCGTCGAGCACCCGGTTTCGACCGTAGCTCTTGCCGATGGCGGCGACGGAGAGGGCGGGGGCGGCCATGAGATCCTCACGATCGGGTGGTCGGGAACGCCGGCGAAGGCCGACTCACCCCACGGTAGAGATCGGTGCATCCGGCAACCATGGCGAGGAAGCCAACGTTGCCCAGCCGCACTTGGGAGTTCGCACACGTGGCGCGCCCCACGGGCCCGGGAATGTTTCGTCGCTGTTTCGCGCCCCCGATTCGGCGGCGCGATCGTCACATGGCGAGCAGTCGGAGCTGCAGCATGGCGTTGAACCGGGCGTCCGGATCGTTGACGTCGAGGCCCGTCATCTCCGCGATGCGGCGCAGCCGGTAGCGGCAGGTGTTGGGATGCAGATGCAGCACGGCGGCGGTCTTGGCGATGTCGCCGAACGCCGAGAGGAACGCGTCGAGGGTCTTCGCGAAATCGGTGTCGTTCTCGTCGTCGAACGCGATCAGTTCGGGAACGGGGCCGACCAGCTGGTCTTTGCGCGCAGAGATGCGTTCGTGCACCTCGAGCAGCAGCACGTCCATCTGCACGTCCTCCGACCTGACGGCCCGAGGCCCCGCCCACCTGGCCGACGAGCGCACGAGCTGCATGGTTCGATCGGCTTCCCGGCGGGAGGTCTCGATGTCGGCGACATCCCGAACCACCGAACCGAGGGTCACCACCACCGCATCCTTGGCCATGCGGTCGACGAACCGCTGCGCCACCTGCTGGGTGTAGGCGCTGCGGCTCTCGGGCTCGGCGCGCAGGTGCAGCACGCCGTAGACGGTTCCCCCGACGGTGCCGGCGACCGACCCCGGATGCACCGCCGAGAGGTGCAGGGCGAGCGCGTGCGCGATGCGCGATTGCCGGGCGACCGACTCGGCCTGATGGTCGCGATCGTCGCTCTCACCCGGCACGAGCTCCACCGCGAGCACGCAGAACGAGCCGGAGTCGAGCTGGTGCTGGCGAGCCACGGAGCGAGCGGATGCCCCGCCCGCCAGCAAACCGGTGAGCACCGCTCGACGTGCTCGCCTCTCGGCGTCGAACTCCGCACGGCCGTGCATCAGCTGCAGGGCGACCAGTCGGGCCGCCTCGACGAACGAGCGCTCCTGGGCGCCGGTGAGGGGTTCGTCGACGACCGCCCAGAGCGAGCCGAGCACTTCGTTGCCCGCCGCGACGCGCACGATCGCGCGCGGGTGCACGCCGTCGCCGATGCTGTCGAGGTGCACCACCTCGTCGGCCGCGTAGACCGACTTGAACAGACCGTTGCTGCGGAACGACTCGACGTAGTTCTCAGGAACCTGCTTCGCGAGAACCGAGCGCTTGCGCGCGTCGTCGGCGCGGCCCTGGTCGTCGGAGTAGGCCACGATGTGCGAGTTGAGGTCTTCGATCGTGATCGGGGCGTCGAGCAGTTGCGACACCGCGTTCGCGATCTCGAAGAGGTATTCGGTGTCGATCCGGCCCGAGGCTCCTGCCTCGTCGGCGCCTGCGGGAGCGTGCACGGCGAGGATGTTGGCGAAGGCCGTGGCCACCTGCACCCAGCCGACTCCGCGGCTCAGGCCGAAGACGGCGATGCCGGTCTCGGCCACGGCGTCGGCCACGTCGGCGTCGAAGCCCACGGGTTCGCGCAGCACGAGGGCGACCGCCGAGCCCTCCGACAGCACTTCGAGCAGGTCGATGATCGCGGCGGGCCCGGAAATACCGGCCCCCAGCACGATCGCGCCCTCGAGTGACGTCGGCGGGTCGAACGGGTCGAGCAGCACCACGGCGCTGACCGCGGCATCCGGATCGACACGCCCGTAGGCGACGTCGAGCACCGTGGAACCCACCTCGGTGAGCAGGCCGCCCAGCGAGACGGTCGGCCGCATCGACTCGTCGATGCTCAGGGGCTCCATGGGTCTACGCTACCCGGACGAAAGGCACGCGTTCGCCGGCGCGCACCATCTAGGTGCGCTCGGCGCGCTCGCGCGTGGTGCGCTCGCCCTCCACCTTCAGCTTGCCGCTGCTCACCGCCGAGAGCGGGTTGGTGATGGCCTCGAGAGGCTTGCGTTCGGCGTTGACCCCGAAGATGAACGCCACGATGCCGCCCGCCACCATCAGTAGGCCGGCGCCGATGTAGCCGATGGTGATCGGCCCCCGGTCTTCGCCCTCGCCGATGAGCGTCGCGAACAGCAGCGGGGCCACGGAGCCGACGATCTGACCGATCGAGAAGAAGTACGAGATGACCTGCGACCGCATCTCGAGGGGGAAGAGCTCGCTCACCGTGAGGTAGGCCGACGACGCCCCCGCGCTGGCGAAGAAGAACGAGACGCACCAGAACACGGTCTGGGTGGTGGCGTTCAGCACGTCGGCCTGGAACAGGAAGCCCGAGATGGTGAGGATGATGCCCGCGAGTCCGTAGGTGGCGAGGATCATCTTGCGCCGCCCGATGGTGTCGAACAGGTGCCCGAGCACGAGCGGGCCGAGCAGGTTGCCGATGGCGAACGGGAAGAAGAAGTACTGCACCGCGTCGTTCTCGACGCCGTAGAAGTTCTGCAGGGCGAGCGCGTAGGTGAAGAAGATGGCGTTGTAGAGGAACGACTGCGTGATCATCATCGTGAGCCCGACCACCGTGCGGTTCGGGTAGTCGCGGATGAGCACGCTGGCGATCTTCTTGAACGGGAGCCGGTCGAGCGGCTGCACCTCGATGGCCTGGTCGTCGGGCACCGGGTCGAGCTTCTTGCCGGATTCCTTCTCGACCCGGGCCTCGATGTCGTCGACCGTCTTCTCGGCGACGTCCTCCTTGCCGTGGGTCATCAGCCAGCGCGGGCTCTCGGGGATGTGCCGGCGCATGTAGATCATCACGAGACCGAGCACCGGGCCGATGAAGAAGGCCAGGCGCCATCCGATGTTCTCGGCGAAGTTGTCGGGGTTGAGGAAGAACAGGTTCGCCACCGATCCGAGGGCGGCGCCGCCCCAGTAGGTGCCGTTGATGGCGATGTCGACGCGACCGCGGTAGTGGCTCGGGATGAGCTCGTCGATCGCGGAGTTGATGGCCGCGTACTCGCCGCCGATGCCGAGACCCGCGATGAACCGCATCGCGAAGAGGAACTCCATGTTGGGCGAGAATCCGGCCGCCGCCGACCCGACGAGGTAGATGGCGAGCGTGATGATGAACAGCTTCTTGCGGCCGAACTTGTCGCTCAGGCGGCCGAAGACCAGGGCGCCGACCACCTGGCCGACGAGGTAGATGGTGCCGGCGAGGCCCACCTGCTGGGAGTCCATGCCGAGCGACTCCTGGAAGCCGTTCGAGGCGATGATCTGGATCTCGAGTCCGTCGAGAATCCACGAGACCCCGAGCCCGAACACGACCATCCAGTGGAATCTCGTCCACGGCAGCCTGTCCATGCGGGCGGGCACCAGGCTCCGCACGCTCTTCACCTTCGGCGAGCCACCCGCCGCATCCGTCTTCTCTGACACGTCGCACCTCCGTTTCGCCGGTCGTTCATCGAGCGGATGCGGGCGACGCCGGCGGCGCGACCGAACGTACGCCGGTGTGAACGATTCCGCACGGGTGCGCCTGCTCGATGTCTGAGAACAGCCCCGTGAACGATGCCTTCCTCGGTCTGTTGATGTTCGTGATTTGGTATTCGTGAATTCCCGCGTCGTGCGGTCGTGCGGTCGTGCAGCGGGTGACGGATGCCCCTACAGCCCAGGCCGCCCGTAGGTCTCGAGCAGCCGCAGCCAGACCTCGCTGATCGTCGGATACGACGGCACCGCATGCCACAGCCGGTCGAGGGTGACCTCGCCGACGATCGCGATGGTGGCCGAGTGCAGCAGCTCCGCGACATCCTGACCCACGAAGGTCGCCCCGACGATGACCTTGCGGCTCTCGTCGATGACGAACGCGGCCCGACCCGAGTAGCCGTCGGCGTGGAGCTTGGCGCCGGCGACCCAGCCGAGGTCGTATTCGACGACGCGAACGTCGAAACCGCCGGCGCGGGCGGTCGCCTCGGTGAGGCCCACCCGGGCCACCTCGGGGTCGGTGAAGATCACGTGGGGCACCGCGGCGGCATCGGCGGTGGCCACGTGCTCACCCCAGGGCTCATCGTGCACGACGGCGCCGGTGAGTCGGGCGGCGATGACCTCGCCGGCCGCCCGCGCCTGGTACTTGCCCTGATGCGTGAGCAGCGCGCGCCCGTTGACGTCTCCGACCGCGTAGAGCCAGTCGGTGCCCGATACGAGCAGGGTGTCGTCGACCGGCAGCCACTCGCCAGGCGTCAGCCCGACGGTCTCGACGCCCAGGTCGAGGGTGTTGGGCTGGCGCCCGGTGGTGACGAGGATCTCGTCCGAGGTGACCACCGTGCCATCGCTGAGAACGGCCGACACCACGCCGGCCCCGTCGCGGTCGACGCGGGTGAGGTTCACTCCCAGACGCACGTCGACGCCGATCTGCCGCAGCGAGGCCGCCACGAGTTCACCGGCGAACGGCTCCTCCTTCTCGAGCAGCGCTCCTCGTGCCACGAGGGTGACCTCGGATCCGAGCGACGCCCACGCCGTGGCGAGCTCGGTGCCCGCGACACCGCCGCCCACGACGAGCAGGCGTGGCGGAACGCTCGCCGCACTGGTGGCGTCGCGGGTGTTCCACGGCTCGGCGTCTGCGAGCCCGGGAACATCGGGCAGCACCGGAATCGAACCGGTGGCCACGGCGATGGCGCGCGCGGTGTAGCGGCGACCGTCGATCTCGATCGAGCCGACGCCGGTGAGCCGGGCGTGCCCGCGCAGCAGATCGATGCCCGCCGAGTCGAGCCAGGCGACCTGGCCGTCGTCTTTCCAGTCGCTCGCGAACGCGTTCCGGCGCTGGAGCACCGCCTGCGCAGACAGCGAGCCCGCCGTCGACGGCCCGCCGGTCACGCGCTCGAGCGCGCGGAGGGCCTGCCCGCTCCGCAGCAGTGCCTTGGAAGGCATGCAGGCCCAGTACGAGCATTCGCCGCCGACGAGCTCCGCCTCGACGATCGCGACCCGGATGCCGCGTTTCACCGCGTAGTCGGCTACGTTCTCGCCCACGGGGCCGGCACCGATGACGATGAGGTCGTAGTCGTGGGTGGCGGGGATCTGGTCGGTCATGATGCGCGCACCGCCCGCGACATCCGGATGGCCGAGACGAGGAACAGAACGCCGCCCAGCGTGGCGTAGCCGGCGATCGACGTCACGCTGTCGGCTCCCCCGAGACCTTGCGCGAGGAAGGCGAAACCGACGAGCACCGAGAGCCCGCCGCTGAACATGAGGGGCCACTGCCCGCCTAGGCGGCGCCGGCTGAGGCCCGTGGCCAGCTGCGAGGCGCCGGCGAGAACGGCCCAGACACCCCAGACGGCGAGCACCGCACCGGGCGAGACCACGGATGCCACGCCGAGGGCGATGGCCGCCAGGATGCTCACCACGATGTTCACGACCTCGCTGATGCGGGAGCGGCCGGAGGTGCCCGCGGCACGGAGCTCGACGACCACGGAGCCTGCGTCGACGAGGGGGTACACGATCAGCAGCACAGTCAGGAGCGGGGCGGAGTGCGGCGCGACGAGGGCCACGAGAAGGGCCCAGACGATCGCGAAGCCGAAGCGGGAGAAGTAGAGCGGCCGGAGGGTTCTCGCGAGGAGAGGGGCCGGCGGGGAATCGAGGGTGGTCATGGAAATCTCATCTCTGCGTTAGTAGACGAACTAGTACGTCTACAATGGAGACTCTAGAGTGAGAGTTCTTGCGACGCAAGTCGTCGCGATGCGGAGAGGAGAGAGCAGTGAGCGAGACCCAGGCGGCGGCCCGGCCCGTCGAGCCGACCGGCCGCGGGCACGAGGGCGTCGCGCGCAACCGCATCCTCGACGCGGCGAGCGAGCTCATCTACTCCAACGGCATCCGGGGCACCAGCGCCGACCGCATCATCGAAGCGGCCGGCATCACGAAGGTCACGTTCTACCGGCACTTCCGCACCAAGACCGATCTGGTCGTCGCCTATCTGGAGCGGCAGGCCGCGATGGAGAGAGCGGCCTTCGAGTCGGCTCGCGCCGATGTCGAGGCTGCGCAGGCGCTCGAGAACATCGCCGGCTTCATCGGCATCGCCAGCTGCATGCCGGGATTCCGCGGCTGCGCGTTCATCAACGCGGCGGCCGAGACGCCGGATGCCGACGACCCGGTGCGCCTCGTCGTCGACACGCACCGGCGCTGGACCCGCGACCTCTTCGCCGGCATCGCCGAAGAGGCGGGCGTCGCCGACCCCGAGAAGACGGCTCGCCAGCTCATGATGCTGCGCGACGGCGCGATGGTCGGCGGATACCTGGGCGAGCCCGACGAGATCAGCGAGACCCTGCAGGGCGCCTTCCTCGCGGCCCTCGCGAGCCCGTCACGCACCTCGTAGCGGCCGCGCGAAGGGGGTATCCTCGCTCGCATGTGCAGGAACATCCGTGTGCTCCACAATTTCGAACCGCCCACCACCGACGACGAGGTGCGCGAGGCCGCGCTGCAGTTCGTGCGCAAAGTCAGCGGCTCCACCCACCCCTCCCGGGCCAACACCCCCGCGTTCGAGCAGGCGATCGACGAGATCGCGGTCGCGACCCGACGCCTGCTCGACGGGCTCGTGACGAACGCACCGCCGAAGAGCCGCGAGGTCGAGGCCATCAAGGGCCGTCAGCGACACGAGGCGCGCATGGAGCGCGAGGTGCGCATCCGCACCGCCTGAGCTGCATCGGCCCAAAGGGCTACGGCAAGGGCTGAGGATACGATCGCTCCATGAGATGGAACCTGGAGGTCGTGCCGGTCAGCGTCACCGATCTGGATGCGGCGAAGAAGTTGTATGAGGAACAAGTCGGCTTTCACGTCGACCTCGACATCGACCTGAGCCAAGAGGTTCGTATCGTTCAGCTCACCCCGCCGGGGTCGGCGAGCAGCATACAACTCCGGCAAGGAGCCACTCGGGTCGACGGGCTTCAACTCACTGTCGACGACATCGATGTCGCCCGGAAACAGTTGGTCGATCAGGCTGTCGACGTGAGCACCGTCCAGCATTTCGAAGGCGGAGAGCGGCGCGAGGGGCGCGGCGGCGAGTGGAACTCGTTCCTGTTCTTCTCCGACCCCGATGGGAACGCGTGGGTCGTGCAGGAGCGCCCCGCGGAGCGATAGCCTCACAGCCGTCGTCGTCGCGTCCGAACGTCGGCGATGCCGATCGCGAGCGCCACGGCCACGAAGGCTGCCGCCGCCAGCATGCCGATCAGGTACGAGTGCTGGTAGACGGCCCGGTCGGCAGTGACGACGGCGCCCGACTCGCGGTACACGGTCGAGTAGAAGAATGCGAGCGCGACGGCCGTGCCGATCGACCCCCCGATACGCTGCCCCAGCTGACCCACCGAGCCGGCCAGTCCGGCTTGCTCGGTCGGCACCGCCGCAAGGGTCAGCGTCTGGTTCGGCGACATCACGAGTCCTCCCCCGGCCCCGGTCACGGCCATGGCGCCCACCAGCACCCACGGGGTGACAGGGGCGGGGGTCAGGAAGACGCCGAGCACCAGCAAGGTCGCGCCGAGCAGCACGATCGTCAGCCCGACGACCACGAGTGGCCGCCCGATCCGGTTCACGACCCGTGACCCGAGCCAGGCGGCGACGGCATTCATCAGTGCGAAGCTGATGCTCACCATGCCCGCGAACACGGGCGCCAGTCCGGTGCCCTGCTGCAGGTAGAGCGAGGTCAGGAGAAGCAGGCACGGATTGGCCGCGAAGTAGGCGGTGCCGAGCGCGATGCCGTTGCGATACGACGGGGTGCGCAGCAGTCCGGGCGGCAGGATCGGGCGCCGCCCCGCCGCGGCATAGCGCCGCTCCCACCGTGCGAGCGCGAGCACGGCCGCGCCGGAGACGAGGAGCACCCACCACCGCGCGGGATCGTCGTCGGGCGAGCCGGTGGTGAACAGGAACGGCCACATCAGCCCGAGCACGGCCACGCCCAGCAGGGACAGGCCGACGGGATCCATGTCCAGGGCGGCGGGCGCGCCGCGTGGCAGCCGGGGCAGTGCCCAGACGGCGAGCGCGAGGATGGTGAGCCCCAGCGGCACGTTCATGAAGAAGATGCCGCGCCAACCGTCCTGAGGGCCGCCGATGACGATGGCCAGCCCGCCGAGCGTCGGACCGATCGCCATGGCGATTCCCACCGTGACCCCGAACGCGCCGAACGCCTTCGCACGCTCAGGCCCGCGGAAGATCGTCTGCAACAGCCCGAGCACCTGGGGTGACTGGATGCCGGCTCCGACGCCTTGTGCGAACCGTGCGACCAGCAGGGCCTCCGAGGTCGGCGCGAGCGCGCAGAGCAGGCTCATGGCGGTGAAGATCGACAGTCCGACGATGAACAGCAAGCGCCGCGAGCGCTGATCACCCAGCCGGCCGGCGGGAACGAGCGCGAGGCCGAAGGCGAGCACGTACCCCGAGATGATCAGCTGCAGCTCGGTGGAGCTCGCGCCGAGTGCCGCTTCGATCGACGGCAGGGCGACATTGGCCTTGGTGACGTCGAGCACGGTCAGCGCGGTCACCGCCAGGCACACGATCAGCGCGCGCCTGCGCTGCGGCGACGAGAACTCGGGCGCCACCGCCCCCTCGCGGTTCGTCAGTCCAGCACCGCGAAGGTCATGAACGCCCGTTCCGCCAGACGATTCACCAGGTCACCCTCGAGCGCAGCGCCCGGCGTCCAAACGCCCGGGGCCACGTCCTGCCGCTCCAAGAGACCCAGGGCGGTCTCCACGACCATTCGTGAGGTCGTCAGGAAGCCCGGGTCCTTCGACGACGCGACCACAGCGCGCAGTTCACGCCCGTCAGGGTGCGACCCGATGAACACGGTCTCGAAACTGCCGTCGTTCATCGCCGCCGTCGAGGGTCCCTCGCCGGGCGCGAGCGGCGCCCCGGGTGGGGGCGTGAAGGCGCTCTCACCCACCAGCATCTCGTCGTAGACGAGATCGGCGCCGTAGCGATGCCCGAGCAGCAGGTTGGACCGGTGCACGTTCTGCACATCGGTCGGCGCCAAGAAGAACGGGCGCACCGCACCCACATCGGGTTCAGACCCGGCCTCCGAGCCAGACGGCTGCGGCGGCCCCACGAAGCCGGGGGTCAGAGCGAACGGATCGGCGAGAAGCGCCGCGATCGCCGGATCGTCGGCGGCCGCCTCGGCCGTCGCCCGTCCGGAGGCCATCGAGCCCCCGCCGGGACCGCCCACGAAAGTGGTCAGACGGCCCCGCACGCGCGGGAGTGGTTCACCGAAACGCTCGATCGCCGCCCGCTGCACCGTCCAGACGCCCAGCTCCGAGGGGATCGAGTCGAAACCGCAGCTGAACAGGATGCGCGCTCCGCTCTGCCGCGCAGCCGCCGAGTGCTCGTCGATCATCGCGCGCATCCAATGCGGTTCGCCACAGAGATCGACGTAGTCGGTTCCCGCGGCTGCGCAGGCCGCCACCACCGGGCTGCCGTAGAGCTGATAGGGGCCCACGGTCGTCAGCACGAGCCGAGCGGATGCCGCCATCGCATCGATCGACGCCGGGTCGGCGGTGTCGGCCACCAGGAGCGCAGCACCGTCCGCGCCGATCTCGTGACGCAGGTTCTCCAGTTTCTCGATCGAGCGGCCTGCCATCGCCCAGCGGAGCCCGCCCAGCTCGGCCGAACGTTCCACCAGGTATTCGCACACCAGGCGTCCCGTGAAGCCTGTTGCGCCGTAGACGACGATGTCGTGGGTGTGCACGGGCCTGCTCCCCTCCGGTTGTGAATAGTATGACATTAGCCGCGAATGGTGGGTGGAGGGCGAAAGTCCGCTGGCCGAACGCCATCCCGGCGCCCGGTGGAACGCCGCCGCCCGGGCCGGTAGGTTCGAGCCGCAGCCCATCCTGAACGAGAGCCTGAATCAATGACCGATTCGAACGTGAGGGCGGTCGAGGTCGCAGACTTCGACCCTCTGGAACTCAAGCGGAAGTACGCCCAGGAACGCGCGAAGCGCATCCGCGACGACGGGATCGCGCAGTACCGCCAGCTGACCGGCCCCTTCGCGGAACTCGCCGACGACCCCTACGTCGAGCCCGGGTTCGAGCGGGAGCCCCTGCAGGACGAGGTCGACGTCGTGGTGGTCGGAGGCGGATTCGGGGGGCTCCTGAGCGCCGCAGAGCTCCGGCGTGCGGGCGTCGAGAAGATCAGGATCATCGAGCGCGGTGGCGACATCGGCGGCACCTGGTACTGGAACCGTTATCCCGGAGCGGCCTGCGACATCGAGAGCTACATCTACCTGCCGATGCTCGAGGAGGTGGGCGGCATGCCGAAGAACAAGTACGCCCGGGCCCCCGAGATCTGGGAGCACACCAAGAAGATCGCCCGCACGTTCGATCTCTACCGCGATGCCCTGTTCCAGACGAAGATCACGGATGCGCGCTGGAACGACGAGACCGAGAAGCGGACCATCCGCACCAGCCGCGACGACGTCATCACCGCGCGCTACCTGGTGACGTCGACCGGGCCGCTGGCGCATCCGAAGCTCCCCCGCATCCCGGGCATCGAGAGCTACGAGGGTCACATGTTCCACACCAGCCGCTGGGATTACGGCTACACGGGTGGCGACAACGAGGGCGGTCTCACCGGCCTCGCCGACAAACGGGTGGCGATCATCGGCACCGGGGCCACCGCCATCCAGTGCGTGCCGCACCTCGGGGCCGGCGCGAAGGAGCTGTTCGTGGTGCAGCGCACGCCCTCCTCGGTGCACGTGCGGGCCGACCGTCCCACGGATGCCGACTGGTTCCGCAATCAGCCGAAGGGGTGGCAGCGCGAGCGGATGGCGAACTTCACGACGGTGTTCCACGGAGGCCGGGTAGAAGAGGACCTCGTGCACGACGCGTGGACGGAATCGTTCTTCGACGCCACCGACATCGCCGCTCAGGGCATCGTGTCGCCGTTCCAGATGTCGAACTTCCTCAAGATGGAGGACGTGCGGGCCCGGGTCGACTCGATCGTCGACGACCCGGCCACCGCCGAGTCCCTGAAGCCCTGGTACAACTTCTTCTGCAAGCGCCCGTGCTTCCACGACCAGTACCTTGCCACGTTCAATCGCGCCAACGTCCATCTGGTGGACACCGACGGCCAGGGCGTCGAACGAATCGACGAAACGGGCCTCTGGGTGAACGGCGAGCATTACGAGGTCGACTGCATCATCTTCTCGACCGGCTTCGAGGTGGGAACAGGCTTCGCGGCGAAGAACGGCTTCGCGGTGCGCGGCCGCGGCGGGGTGACGCTCGACGAGCACTGGGCCGACGGTTTCCGCTCGTTGCACGGCATCCATGTCAACGGTTTCCCGAATTACTTCTATGTCGGCGGGCTCGAGCAGGCCGGCCGCACGGCGAACTTCGCGCACATGATCTCGGAGCAGGCCGCCTACCTCGGCTACGTGTTCGAGGCCGGCTCGGGCGGCGCCACGCGCACCATCGAGGTGACGGCCGAGGCGGAGCAGGCGTGGGTGACCGAGATCGTCGAACTGGTCACCAAGAACAGCGCCGCAGCCCAGAACCAGGCCTTCCAACAGGAGTGCACCCCGGGCTACTACAACAACGAAGGCGCCCCGTCGCGCATCGCCATCCAGAACGGCGCCTACGGCGGCGGCCCGATGGCCTACGTCGAGGTGCTGAACTCCTGGCGCGAGGAGGGCGGCCTGGCGGGGCTGTCGATCACCGAAGCGCCCTGACTCAGAGGATGGCGCCGCTCATCCGGGCGGCCGTCTCCAGCAGTCTCGCTCGCAGTTCGGGCAGGCGTTCCGCGGGCAGCCGGCTCTCGACGGCCGAGATCGAGAGCGCCATGTAGGGGGCCGAGGTTCCGGAGAGGATCGGTGCGGCCAGTCCGGCCACACCCGGCCGCACCACGTTCGCGCCGAAGAACCAGCCGTCGCGCTGCACCTCGGCCACCTTCTCTCGCAGCACCTCGCGGAGCCCATCCGGATCCGCCGCCGCGGTCGAGTCGGCAGCGGCGTTGAGGTGCAGCTGCGCGAGGGCGCGCTCGCGCTCGGCCTCTGCGAGGTGGGCGAGCAGCACGATCCCGCTGTAGGTGTTGGTGTAGGCCCGCACGTCGCCGACCGCGATGTAGTGAGCACGGATGGGGTACTGCCCCTCCTCGCGCATGAGATAGTGCACCCCGTCGACGTGCCGGATCGACACATAGACGGTGTCACCGGTCGCGGCGGCGAGCTCCACCGCGAGGGAGCGCAGGAGGATGGGGTCCTGGATGGGATTGGGCGCCGCGAGACCGAGGGTGAACAGTGCCGGCCCGATGGCGTGCAGCTTGTCGGAATGGCGTTCGACGTAGTCGATCGCCAGCAGGTCCTGCAGCATCCGGTGCACGCTGGGGCGGGCGATGCCGGTGACGCGGGCGATGTCCACCAAGCGCATGCCGTCCACGCCCTCGCGCGCGATGGCGGCGAGGATGGCCGAGGCGCGGCGGATGACCTGCACCGTCTCGGCGTCGCCGGTGGTCACGGGGCTGCTGCGCGGCACGCGACGATCCTATTCCCGCGTCGCCAGGTGGTAGGAGGCCGGATCGAACCGGGAGTTCTCTTCGCGGAACTGGTAGGCGAAATCGGGCCAGGTCACGGTGAGTGTCTGCGTGCGGGGATCGACATACCAGTTGTGGCACCCTCCCGACAGCCACACGCTGCCCTCGCTTCGCCGGGCGAGGTCGTCGACGTAGGCGTGTTCACCCTCGGGCGTCGCCTCGACGAAGGCGACCCCGGTGGCATCGACGTAGTCGAGCGCGCTCAGGATGTAGTCGATCTGCGACTCGATGATGTAGACCGACGAGTTGTGGCCGAGCGAGGTGTTCGCACCGTTGGTGATGAAGAGGTTGGGAAATCCCGGCGTGCTGATCGACGCCGTCGACTTCATCCCGTCGCTCCACGACTCGGCGAGGGTGCTTCCGTCGCGGCCACGGATGAGGGTGGCGAAGCGGGGCTCCGTGGCGTCGAAGCCTGTGGCGAACACCAGAACGTCGAGGTCGAACGCGGCCCCGCCGGCACTGTGCGCCGTCGAGCCTTCGATGCGGCTGAGAGCCGAGGCCTCGAGCGTCACGTTGTCCTGCACCATCGAGGCGTAGTAGCGGCCGGGGCCGAGGATGCGCTTGCACCCGATCTCGTAGTCGGGGGTGAGTTTCGCGCGAAGCTCCGGATCGGTGACCGCCGACTCCAGGTAGCGCAGCGACGCGTTCCGCGCGCGCTCCAGCAGGGCGGGCACCCGCACCCGTGCCGGGAAGTTGCCCTCGCTGTACCAGAAGACCTCCGAGCGGAGCTCGCGCATGGCGGCGGGATAGCGCGCGAACAACCTCTTCTGCGCAGCACTGAACTCGGGCCGTCTGCCGGACGGCACGAAGAAGTACGGGGCGCTCCGCTGGAAGACGACGACCTCGGCGGCCACGCGCTGAAGTTCCGGCAGCACCTGCACGGCAGAGGCCCCGGTGCCCACCAGCCCGACCCGCTTGCCCTCGAGCGGCACCCCGTGGTTCCACCTGGCGGTATGGAAGAGCTCGCCGGCGAAGGCATCGAGGCCCTCGATGTCGGGCAGACGCGTGTCGGAGAGGTGCCCGCACGCGGTCACGACGAACTTCGCCGACCAGGAGCCGTTCGAGGTCTCCACCTGCCACCGCGCACTGCTCTCGTCCCAGCGGGCAGCCGTGACCTCGGTGTTCAGTCGCACGTGCTCCGTCACGCCCTCCTCGCGCACACCGTCGCGGAGGTATTGCCAGATCTCCGCCCCGGGCGCCTGAACGGCGGACCAGTTCGGATTGAGCCGGAACGAGTACGAGTACAGATGGGCGGGCACGTCGCAGGCCACACCCGGATAGGTGTTGTCGCGCCAGGTTCCGCCCACGTCGTGCGCGCGCTCGAGCACCACGAACGAGTCGAACCCCCGGCGCTTCAGTCGGATGCCGAGGCCGATCCCTGCGAAACCCGCGCCGATGACCACCACCTCCACCTGCTCGGTCATGGCTGCTCCGCCGGGATCACGGTGCCCGCGGGGTGACGGGACGGCTGCGACAAGAAGGTGCGCACCGCCAGGTGCAGCTCGGCCGGCCGCTCGAACACGAGCGCGTGCCCCGAACTGAGCTCGAGGTAGCGCGCATCCTCGATCGCCCCGAACAGGGCGAGACTGTGGTGCCGCGGCACCATCAGGTCGTGCGTGCAGCCGATCACCAGGGTGACCGCCCTGATGGCGGCGACCTCGTCGGCGATGTCGATCCGGCGATTGAGCGAGGCGAGACGGGCGAGGAATTCCGGGGTGCCCGACGGCGGTGGTGCGACCGTGGCGAGCTCGTCGAACGAGCGCTTGGCCAGGAAGGGCACCCCGAAGGCCAGCAGCAGCGAGAGCTTCTTGAATGCCACCGGGTCGCCGCCGCGGAGCTGTTGCTGCACATCCTGTCGCAACAGTTGCTGGGTGTCCGTCGTGATCCACCCGGCCACCAGCACCAGGTTCTGCACCCGGTCGGCGTGGTGGGCCGCGTAGGAGGCGGCGACGACGGCCCCGAGGGAGTAGCCCAGCACGGAGACGGGCCCGGTGGGCGCCTCGCGATCGACCACCGCGGCGACCTGACGCTCGAGGTCGTCGACGGTCAGCTCGGCGTTCCCCGGGGGCGGCGCGAGATCGACGGAGATCACTCGCTGGGTGCGCGCGAGCATCGGGAACACGAACGAGAAGTGCCCCTCGGTCGACCCACCGGTGCCGTGGATGAGCACGACCGGCGGCAGCGGCCCGCTGGTGGCTCCGGCGGCGAACCAGCGCACGGAAGCGCCGCCGACGTCGATGACGCCCTGGTCGAGTTCGCGGGCGAGTGCCGTCATCATCCACCTCCGTGGTTCGACGAGAGAACGTCCACTCGGCGGACGGGCTGCGGCCGGATCGTCAGCAACACCTTCAATGCCCGGCCCGAATGCATGTCGTCGAATCCCTGGGCCACGGCGTCCAGCGGATGCACCGTGTCGATCAGCGGCGAGGGGTCGAGCCGCCCCTCCCGCACGTCTGACACCAGGCGCGGCAGGTAGTGGCGTGCCGGGGCGGTTCCGCCGGCCAGGTGCATCCCGCGGTTGAAGACCGTCATCGGCGGCAGCGCTGCGACCCCGTGCGGCACTCCGACGAATCCCAGCCGGCCGCCCGGGCGCACCAGGTCGATCGCCGTGTCGAAAGAGGCCTGCAGACCGACGCACTCGATCACGCAGTCGGCTCGCACTCCCCCGTTGAGGTCGAGGAACCGCTCTGCCGCCGGTTCGTCGCGCTGCACCTTCAGGGTCTCGACACCGAAGCCCGAAGCGATCTGGAGCCGCGAGTCCTGCTCGCCCAGCAGCACCACCCTGCCCGCCCCGCGCGCACGGGCGGCACTCGCAGCGGCGATCCCGACCGCCCCGTCGCCGATCACCGCGACCGTGTCGCCCACGCCCACCTCGGCGAGCGCCGCCCCGTGCGTGCCGGTGGCGTAGACGTCGGCGAGCGGAAGGAGCTTTCGCGCCAGCGTGACGTCGATCTCGTCGGCCGCCCACGGCAGACCCACGAGGGTCGCGTCGGCGAAGGGAACGCGGATGCGCTCGGCCTGGGCCCCGGGGCCGTCCTTACCCCACAGCCCGGCCTCGGCGCAGAACGGCTGGAGTCCGCGGCGGCATTCGGCGCACGAGCCCTCCGAGTAGACGAACGGCGCGATGACGCTGTCTCCGGGCGCGAACCCGGTGACCGCGTGGCCGACCTCCCGCACCCGGCCGATGAACTCGTGCCCGGTGCTGCCCGGAGCCTTCGGAACGAGCCCCCGATAGGCCCACAGGTCGGAGCCGCAGATCGCGGCGTAGTCGATGTCGACCACGGCGTCCCGGGCGTCGAGGATGACGGGATCATCCACCTCGACCACGGAGACCAGGCCCGGGCCGGAGAACCACGACGTGCGCATCGGAACCCTCTCCCTCGATCGGGCCCCAGTATTGCAGCGGCCGGGCGGCGGCGGCACGGTCGAGCCACGCTTTCGACCGCCGGCGACCGCTGAGTGGACTTCTGGCTCCCGAGGCCCCTGCCCGCCTTGTGCGTCGGCCGCCCGCCCGCGTACGGTCGGCACCGCGGGTCGCACTCGGGCGGCTCCCGGCGAAGGACGTGATCCCATCAAGGCGTGGCAGTTCATCGGCACCCATCAGCCGCTCACCCTCAACGAGGTGGCGGAACCCGTTGCGGGCGAGGGCGAGGTCGTGGTCGACATCCGGGCGGCGGGACTGTGCCATTCCGACGTCGGCATCCTCACGATCGAGAACTTCCTGCCGCCCTTCGTGCGGCCACCGCTGACCATCGGACACGAGATCGCCGGAGTCATCGCCGCGGTCGGCCAGGGCGTCTCGGAATGGCGCGTCGGAGACCGAGTGGGCGTGTGCCAGGTCGGCGACGACGTGACCGGGATCACCCGCGACGGCGGGTACGCGCCGAAGGTGCGGGTCGGCGTCGAGGTGCTGTTGGGCATTCCCGACTCCGTGAGCTTCGAGCAGGCCGCTGCCGGCAACGACGCCGGCATGACGGCTCAACACGCCATGGTCGTCGACGGTGAGATCGCGGCCGGTCAGCGCGTGGGCGTGATCGGGCTCGGCGGAGTCGGCCAGATCGGGGCGCGCATCGCCGTGCTGAACGGGTGCACGGTCTACGCAGCAGAGATCAAGCGCTCGGTCTGGCCGCTGGCCGCCGACCTGGGCGTGACGCGGGTGGTGGACGACATCTCCGAACTCGCCGGAGTCGATCTCGACCTCGTCGTGGACTTCGCCGGCTTCGGAACCACGACCGCCGCTGCGATCGAGACGGTGCGCCACGGCGGGCGGGTCGTGCAGGTGGGGCTCGGCCGTCTGAACGCAACCATCAGCA
Source organism: Herbiconiux daphne (assembly GCF_024979295.1). GTDB lineage: Bacteria > Actinomycetota > Actinomycetes > Actinomycetales > Microbacteriaceae > Herbiconiux > Herbiconiux daphnes. Next base: position 207,594 of record NZ_JANLCJ010000004.1, read on the forward strand.
TCCAGAGTCTCGTGATGAAGGAGATCACGCTCAAGGGATGCCTCGGCGGCACCATGGCCGACACCGCCGCCGTCTACGACCTCATGGCGTCGGGCGCGCTGGAGCCGCTCATCACGACCACCGGATTCGACGACATCCGCGACGGCCTCGAGCGCTTGGAGCGCGGCGAGGTGGTCGGCCGCCTGGTCGCGACCTATCCCGCCGCGTGACCAGTCCGGCGGGCGCCCTCAGCGGGTGATGGCACCGAGCACGAGATCATGGAACCACCGCAATGCCGCGGTCTGATGGCCAGGGGGTCGCCGGTAGACCCTCACCTCGAGCGGAGCCAGCCGGAACGGCAGCGGCCGGGTCATCACCCCGAGGCTGCGCTCCCACTCGAACGCGGGCCCCGACGGCACGGTGGCGACCAACCCACTCGTCCGCACCAGGCGCGGGACGGCTGAGAACCGGTTGACGGTGACGGCGGGTCGGATCGCGATTCCGGCCTGGCGCAGGGCGTGCTCGACCGTGAGCCGGCCGGAGTCCCCGTTCACGAAGACATGGTCGGCGTTCTCGTAGGCCTCGAGAGTGAGTTCGCCGGCGCTCAGGGGGTGCTCCTCGCTCAGCAGCGCGACATAGGTCTCCGACTTGATCGTGGTGCCTTCGAACTCCGCCGGCACCGGCGAGGAGGTGATCGCGAGATCGATGCTCCCCCGGCTCAGCCACTGCGGCAGCAGGCCGATGTCGAGGGGCGAGACGTCGATGCCCACGCCGGGCGCCGCCTTTCGCACGGCGGCGACGATCGTCGGGAGGTAGCCGAACTCACCCAGCTCGGACAGCGCGATGCGGAACCGGCGCTCGGCCACGGCCGGGCTGAAGTGCTTCACCTCGTCGAGCCTCTGCTCGATGCGCGAGAGCGAGTCGCGGAAGTCGGGGTAGAGCGAGTCGGCGAGCATGCTGGGCACCATGGTGCCACCCTCGCGCTGGAACAGCGGGTCGTCGAGCTCGCGGCGCATCCTGCCCAGAGCCTGGCTCACGGCCGGCTGACTCATGAACAGCCGTTCGGCTGTCGCGGTCAGGCTGCCGAGCTCGTAGACGGCGATGAAGACTTTGAGCAGGTTGAGATCCACCTGCTCATCCTCTCGGGAAAGCCTCGGTGGGGACAGCTCCGATCAGTGCGCTCCGGATGCCGCCAGCTTGCGCTCGAGGGAATGCGCCATCATCCACGACGGGAACCGCGCCACCTTGGCGTCGAGCACCAGGGGCCGGTCACGCGGGCCGTTCAGCCACTCGTGGAGCCCCGCGAGGTCGCCCAGACGTCGAACCGTGATGGCCTCGCAGCCGAATCCCCGCGCCATCGCCGCCAGATCGGTGTCGGGGAATTGCACCGCGGCGAGCTCGTCGGTGTCGCCCTCGAACATGTGCACCTCGGCGCCGTAGGCATTGTCGTCGTAGATGACGACCAGAAGGCCCAGACCGAGGCGCACAGCCGTGTCGAGCTCCGTCGGCGCCATCGTGAACGCGCCGTCGCCGATTCCCACGATCGGCAGCCGGCCGGGCACGGCGACCGCCGCGCCGATGGCGCTGGCGATGCTCAGGCCGATCGACTGGAACGCCAGCGGCAGGCAGTAGCCGATGTTGTCGGGAACCCGCAGGTGGGCGGCCGGGTAGCAGTTGAAGTTGCCGCCGTCGGAGACGACGATCCGGTTCATCGGCAAGATCTCGTCGAGCACGTTGCTCAACTCGTGCGGATCGACGCGGTCGGCTTCGGCCCGGGTGAAGTAGGGCTGTTCGCTCCAATAGCGCGAGGCCGCCACCCGCTCGGCGACCACCGGAGTGCGGTAGCCCTCGAACGACGTGCCGCGCCGTTCCAGCTCGTCGGCGGCCGCTGCGGCGACGAGTCCGCAGTCACCCACGATTCCCAGGGCGACCGGATGATGCACGCCCAGAGCGTCGAGACGATCGTCGATCTGCACCACCGTGGCGCCGCGCAGCAGCGAGCCGCTGCGCGTGGTCCACCGGTTCAGGCTCGCGCCGAACGCAACCACCAGGTCGGCGCCCTCGACCAGCTCCGCCGCGCCATCGGTGGAGAAGCCGCCCATGATGTCCAGCGCCCAGGGGTCGTCCTCGAACACCCCGCGTCCGACGGCCGAGGTGATCAACAGTGCGCCCGCCCGATCGGCGAGCCGACGGATCTGCCCGGCAGCCCGGGCCGCACCGCGGCCGCCGACGAAGACCGGCCGCTCGGCGGCGGCGATCTCGTCGAGGAGTCCGAGCACGGCTTCGGCCGCGGGCGCCGTCGGGGCCGGATCGTGGTGCACCGGGACGAGCGAGGGATCCCACTCGATCGTCTCCAGCTGCAGATCGATCGGCAGCGAGAGCACGACCGTCTTGCGCTGGCCGGCGCACACCGAGAACGCGCGCGCCGCATCTGCGACGGCCGACGCGGCGGAATGGATGCGCGTCGGCACGGCGCCGAGGGCGGCGACGGCCTGGTCCTGATCGATGAAGAAGTTCGAGTTGGTGTCGCCGTCTGCGGTGTCACCCGTCACGACGAGCACGCGGCTGTGCGATTTCGCGGCCTCGGTGATGCCGGTCATGGCGTTGGTCAACCCGCAGCCCTGGTGCACCGTGGTGATGACGACGCGGCCGCTGGCCCGGCTGTGGGCATCGGCCATGCACGCCGCGCCCGTTTCATGACGCGTGGCCGTGAACGGCACGCCCTCCCGGATCATGGCGTTCGTGACGTGGAAGTTGCCACTGCCCACCACGCCGAAGATGTGTGCCGCGCCCATCGCGGCGAGAGTGCGACCGACCGCTTCGGCGACGCTTACGACCTCAATCATCACTTGCCCTTCATCCTCGGGCTCCGTCGCCCGTGGGCCCCACTCTGCACTCGCCTGCGCTGGGGAGGGTATCTCCGAATCCTTATTTCGGACATTGCGATTCCTAATGGCGGAATCTTATGTTGTTCATTCCATATGACGGTTTTACGTGATCGACTGGAGGACATCCGACAGCGGTGTCGGACATCGAGACGGGAGGCGACGTGGCCACCACCGCGAAACCGCGCACAGCCAGAATGCCGAGCACCGGCCCCTTCACCACGGCGCGGGGTTTGCTGCCGCTGATCGTCATCTCGCTGTTCCTGTTCGCGCTGCCGATCGTCATGCTCGTCGTTGGCGCGTTCCGCAACGCGGCCCCCGGCGCCCCGGCGCAATGGTCGTTCGAGGCTTTCGTGCGCACCTACACCGACCCCGCCTCGTACACGACTCTGGGCAACTCCGTCATCCTGGCCGGCTCGAGCACCGCGATCGGTGTGGTCGTGGCTCTCGTGCTGGCGTTCCTGGTGACCCGCACCACCACTCCGCTCCGGCGCCTCGTCACTCCGGCCATGGTGCTCGTGGTCGCCCTGCCGCCCCTGTTCTACGCCATCAGCTGGGGGATGCTCGGCAACCCGACGATCGGTCTGATCAACACCGTCTGGAAGCAGCTCTCGGGGTCGGGCGATGCCCTCTTCGACGTGAATTCCTGGGCCGGGCTCATCCTGGTGGTGTCGTTGAAGAACGCGGCCTTCGCCTATCTGCTGATCATCGGCCCCTTCCGTGCGCTGGACCGCAGCTTGGAGGAGGCCGCGCAGGTCGCGGGCGCCGGGCGGCTGCGCACCATCCTTGGCATCGACCTCGTGATGCTCGCGCCGGCCATCACCGGGGTCACCATCCTCACGTTCGTGATCGGCCTCGAAGCATTCGACGTGCCACTGTTCCTCGGCACCCCGGCGGGCATCGACGTGTTCTCGACGCAGATCTACAGCCTGATCGCGAGCCGGTCCCCCGCCGACTACGGCGGCGCGAGCGCGATCTCGCTGCTGCTGGTCGTGGTGGTGATCGCGCTGGTGCTGCTGCAGTGGCGCATTCTCGGCCGACGCCGGTTCACCACGGTGGGCGGCAAGAGCTACCGCACCGAGCCGTGGAACATCGGGCCGTGGCGCTGGGTCGGCGCGGTGTTCATCGGCATCTACCTGCTGGTCGCCATCGTCGCGCCGTTGTTCCAACTCGTGCTGGGCAGCCTGCAGCCGTACTTCGGCGCCGGCACGGTCTACTCCCTGGCCAACTACCAGAAGCTGCTGACGAACCATACGACCGTGACCGCTCTGCAGTCGACGTTCTTCGTGGGACTGGTGGGCGGCCTGGTGGCGATGGTCCTCGCCCTCACCCTGGTGTACGCCATCACCCACAACGAGACCCGCCTGCGCCGTCTGCTCGACATGCTCACCTGGCTGCCCTACGCGGTTCCCGGGGTCGTGCTGAGCTTGGGCCTCGCGTGGACCTACGTCAGTCTGCCGGGCTTCCGCCAGCTCTACGGCTCGGTCTTCCTGGTGGCGCTCGCCCTGGTGGTGGCCGTGACCCCGATCGCGACCCGCGCCATCCAGCCGGCCGTCATCCAGATCAACCGCGAGCTCGAAGAGGCCTCGCGGGTGAGCGGCGCGAAGCCCGGACGGATGGTGCTCGGCATCGTGCTGCCGCTGATCATGCCGAGCTTCCTGTCGGGCTGGTTCGTGGTGGCCATCGTGATGTCGGGCAACCTCGCCATTCCGATCCTGCTGTCGTCGTCGACCTCACCCACCGTGCCGCTGCTGGTCTACCAGCTCTACGGCCAGGGGCAGACCTCCCAGGCAGCCGCGTTGTTCGTGATCATGCTCGTCGGCCTGTTGTTCGGGCTCGCCGTCGTGGCCGTCATCGGCCGCATCCTCAGCCGCCGTTTCGGCCGCACCCGCACCAACCGTTAGAACCGTCCTCGAAGGAGAGCACACATGCACAAGCGCAAGAAGTCCCTCTGGCTGGCCGCCATACCGGCCATCGTCCTGCTCGCGTCCGGCTGCGCCGCCAGCGGCCCGGATGCCGGTGGCGCGAGCTCCATCGGCGGCGAGTTGACGTCAGCCGATGACGAAGCGCTCGGCGGCACCGACGCGGTCGCCGAGCTGACGAAGCTCTATGACGCCGCGATCGCCGCCGGCCAGACCACGGTGACGGTCTACGGGCCCGGCGAGATCGACAAAGTGCCGGTCTACGAGAAGTTCGCCGAGCGTTTCCCGGGCATCACGGTGAACGGCGTCTTCATGGTGGGCCCTGACTACGCCGCCAAGTTGCAGGGCGAGGTCGCGAGCGGCAACCACGTCGGTGACCTCGTGCAGTCCGGCGACACCTCCGTGGTCGACCAGATCCCCGCGGGCTATTTCGAGAAATTCGACCCCGTGACCGCGGAGGGTCTGGGTGAGGACTACAAGGACTCGACCGACACGGTGCACGCGGCATCCGCCACGGCCTTCGGCTACCTCTACAACACCGACGCACTGAGCGCCGAGGAGGCGCCGGCCGGCTGGGAGGACCTGCTCGACCCGTCGCTGAAGGGACAGTTCGCCAGCGACACCGTCACCCACTTCGGCGGCGGCTTCTCGACGCTCGCACACCTCAACTGGGACGGGCGGCTCGGTGACGACTACCTCGACCAGCTCGGCGCCCAGGACTTCCGGATGGAGTCCAACACCGCGCTCGCCGGCACCGATGTCGCCACCGGCCAGGCCGCGGTCGAACCCTTCTATCCGCTGAGCTACTACCTGCGCGACAAGGCGAACGGCGCTCCGGTCGGATTCGTCTTCCCGACGGAGGGAGGCGTGCACATCTCGCCCCACTACCTCGGACTGGTCAAGGGAGCACCGAACCCGGATGCGGCGAAGCTGCTGATGACGTGGCTGTTCACCCCCGAGGGCCAGCAGGCGTGCGCCGACATCGGCTACTACCCCCTGATGCCCGGAGCACCCGGCCCGGAGGGCTACCCCGCGGAGGAAGAGCTCGACCTGTTCAAGCCCTTCCCCCTCGAAGCGGTCACCGACATCTCCAACGACAACCTCGACAAGGTCGGGCAGGCCTTCGGATGAGCGGGGTGAGGATCGCGGGACTGCGCAAGGAATACGGGTCGGCGGTCGCGGTGCAGGACATCGACCTCGACATCGCACCCGGCGAGTTCGTGGCCCTGTTGGGTCCGAGCGGGTGCGGCAAGACCACCACCCTGCGCTGTCTCGCGGGGCTCGAGGTGCCCACCCGCGGCGAGATCAGCATCGGCGAGAAGCCGGTGTTCTCGGCCGAGAAGTCGCTGTTCGTTCCCCCCGAGAAGCGCAAGATCGGCATGGTCTTCCAGAGCTATGCGCTGTGGCCGCACATGACCGTGGGGGCCAACGTGGGCTACCCGCTGAAACTGGCGAAGGTCGACAAGAAGACCGCCGCGGGCCAGGTGCAGGACTTGCTGCAGCGGGTGCACCTCGGCGACCGCACGTCGCAGATGGCCGTGGCCCTCTCGGGCGGGCAGCAGCAGCGAGTGGCTCTGGCGCGGGCGATGGTGAACCGACCGGCGGTGATGCTGTTCGACGAGCCGCTGTCCAACCTGGATGCGAAGCTCAGGCTCTCGATGCGCGCCCAGATCCGGGAGCTCCATGACGAGTTCGGCACGACCTCCGTCTATGTCACACACGACCAGGAGGAGGCGATCGCTCTCGCCGACCGAGTGGTGGTGATGAACGCGGGACTCATCGAGCAGCTCGGCACGCCCACTCAGCTCTACACACGCCCGGCGAGTGCCTTCGTGGCCGACTTCATGGGATTCCAGAACGTGCTTCCGGCTCGCGTGGAGTCGGTGCTTCCGGGCGAGCTGGTCGTGTCGCTGACCGGAACACCGTCGTTGCTGCGGCTGCACGACGACAGCGGTCGATGGGGCCCGGGCGACGAGATCGCGATCGCCTTCCGCTCCGGCCACGTGCGGGTGCGCATCGGCGATTCCACCTCACCGGGAGTTCTGCGCGGCCGGGTGCGCCGCACGAGCTATCTCGGCAGCTCGCAACGGGTGCTCGTCGACGTGGGCGGTGTGGCCATCCGGGCTCAGGTCGACGAGGGCGAGTTCGCCCTCTTCGGGCCCGACGACTTGGCCCCCGGGCGCGAGGTGGACCTCGAGATCAGCGCCGATACGATCGTGCCTCTCGCTGCCGCCGGCGCTCCCGTCGCGGCATCGACGGCGCCGGTCGGCGTTTAGCACACAGACGAACAGCGGCCCGGGCGGAATGACCGCTCGGGCCGCTGCGTGCGCCTACTGCTCGTCGTCCTCGGGTTCCGGATGCCCGGCGTACGCGCCGGCACCGGCCCCGGTCCCTGCGACGAAGGCGGGATCGGCCTCGACCTCCTCCTCCGTCTCCGTGGTCGCATCGGAAGGCGCGGCAGCCGGTTCGGGCTGAGCGGTGTCGTCAGAGCGTGACATGGTCGTTTCTCCCTTGTTCCTGGATGGAGCCGGCCGCGACGAGCGGGCGGGCGCCGCGGAGGCGATCGACCAGGGCCGTGCTGTCGGCGGGCGACTCGTCGCCGCGCCACACCACGTGCTGGTCGTCGCGCACCACGAGGTAGCGGTGGCGGTACTCGGCGGGGGCGATGCCAGGAGCGATCTCGAGCACCGAGAGCGGCAGACCGGCTGTCTCGGCCGCCTCGATCAGACCGGCGACCCCGTCTCGATCGTCGAACACGAGCAGGGTGTACCCGCGGGCGAGTGCGTCGTAGAGCGAGCGGCCGCCGGGCAGCCAGAAGTGCGGGGCGCGGCATCCGGGAACCGTCGACGGGGTGTAGCCGCCCATCGAGTACGCCGGGGCCGGCTCGCCGTCGTATTCGATCAGCGGCGAATGGTCGTAGGAGTAGCCGTAGTTGAGGCCCTCGGCCGCGAACTGCTGCACATTGAGGGCATAGGCCGCCTCGCCGAGGCGTTCTCGCGCCACGCGGCCGGCTTCGGTGTCGTCTTCGATCTCGGCGGGCACGTCGGCCTGGGCGATCTTGCGCTGGTGCGACATCGCGAAGCGCGACACCTGGTCGGTGATCGGCAGGCGCTCGGCCTCGTAGCCGTCGAGGATGCCCTCGTCGGCCCAGCCGGCGAGGTAGGCGCCCAGGGTCCAGGTGAGGTTGAGCACGTCGGCGATTCCGGCGTTCATGCCGAAACCGGCATACGGCACCCAGAGATGAGCGGCATCGCCGGCGATGAAGACTCTGCGGTCGCGGAACGTGTCCGACACCAGGCGACGGGCGATCCAGTCCTCGGTCGACACCACCTCGTACTCGAACGACTCGTCGACGCCGAGAATCAGGCGTACCGCCTCGTCGCGATCGACCGACTCGACGCTCTCCGACTCGGCCAGGTAGTTGTGCACCAGGAATGTCTGGATGCCGTCGATTGCGAAGACGTGACCGTTGCGGCGCGGGTTGAAGGTGTAGTAGCACCAGGCGGGCTTGCCGGGCAGGATGTCGTAGAGGCCGGCCGCCCGGATGCACGTGGATTGCACCCGCTGCAGCACCGGGTCGCCGTGGAAGGCGGCTCCGATGGCCTTGCGCACCGCCGAGCGGCCCCCGTCGGCGCCGATCAGGAAGCGGCCGCGGAGCACGCGCTCGGCCCCGTCCGGGTCGACGATGCGCACCGTCACGCCCTCGTCGTCCTGCTCGAAACCGAGGTAGCGCGTCTCGTTCAGCAGGGTCACCGAGGGTAGCCCCGCCGTGTGCTCCATCATGATGGGCTCGAGGAAGGTCTGGTTGATGCGGTGCGGCGGCTCGGGCGTGGCCCAGTCGGCGTCGGGCCCCACCGGCGACCGGTCGCGGTCGGCCCGGGAGGGGATGGGGATGCGCCCGAACTCCTGGCCGGTGAGGGTCGTTCGGAAGGTGATGTCCTGCGGGTACTCCGCGGGGAGTCCCGCGTCGCGCACGGCGCGGGCCAGACCGAGCTGGCGGAACCGTTCCATCGTGCGCGAGGCCACGTGGTTGCACTTCACGTTCGGCGGGGCCAGGTAGGCGCGCGATTCGATGATGATGGAGCTCGCACCCCGTGCATCCAGGTCCATCGCCGCGGTCAGGCCCACCGGACCGCCACCCACGATGATGACGTCGGCGTCGAACTCGTCGCTCATGCCTGACTCACGAACCGGGTGTGCAGGAACCCGTCGATGCCCTCGGAGCCGCCCTCGGAGCCGTAGCCGCTCTCCTTCACCCCACCGAACGGGGTTTCGGGACCGGTGAGACGGAAGTGGTTGATGGCGAGCATGCCCGCCTCCATGCGCTCGGACACCTCGTAGGCGGTGTGCACCGACTCGGTGAAGGCGTACGACGCGAGGCCGTAGCTGAGTTCGTTGGCGCGGCGGAGCGCGTCGTCGGTGTCGGTGAACGGCACGGCGAGCGCCACAGGGCCGAAGGGCTCTTCGTTCATGATGCGCGATGCCGGGTCGAGCTCGGTGAGCAGGGTCGGCTGCCAGAAGTAGCCGGGCCCGTCGACGGGCGATCCGCCCACGACGGCCCGGGCACCACGCGAGACGGCGTCGTCGATCAGCGCGCCGACCGCGGGCCCGCGGCGCTCGTGGGCGAGCGGCCCGACGGTCGTTCCGGTGTCGAGACCGTTGCCCACGCGGAGGGTGCCGATGGCGTCGGCGAAGGCCGCCACGAAGCGGTCGTGCGAGGCCTCTTGCACGAAGAAGCGGGTCGGGGCGATGCAGATCTGGCCCGCGTTGCGGAATTTCGACCGCACCGCCAGGCGTGCGACCTTCTCGACGTCAGCGTCATCGAACACCAGCACCGGAGCATGGCCGCCGAGCTCGAGCGTCGCCTTCTTGATGCCCTCGGCCGCGAGGTGGGCGATCTGGCGTCCGACCGCGGTGGAGCCGGTGAACGTGACCTTGCGGATCTCGGGCGAGCGGATGAGGTACTCCGAGATGGTGGCCGGCACGCCGAACACCACGTTGAGCACGCCCGCCGGCAACCCGGCGTCGACCAGCGCGTGGGCCAGAGCGAGCCCGGTGGCCGGGGTCTCCTCGGCCGGCTTCAGGATGACGGTGCAGCCCGCCGCGATGGCGGCGGCGATCTTGCGCGCCGGAATGGTGATCGGGAAGTTCCACGGCGTGAACGCCGCCACCGGGCCGATCGGCTGGCGCAGCACCATGTCGCGCACCCCGGCCACACGGGTGGGGATGATGCGGCCGTAGGTGCGGCGGCCCTCCTCGGCGAACCAGTCGAAGATGTCGGCGGCGGCGTGCGCCTCGGCGGTGGACTCGGCCAGCGGCTTGCCCTGCTCGATGGTCGTCGCCCGGCCGATGGCGTCGGCGCGCAAACGCAACAGCTCCGCGGCGCGGCGGAGGATGTTGTAGCGATCGAAGGCCGGGGTGTCGCGCCACAGCGGGAAGGCCTTCGCCGCGCTCTCCAGCGCGTCGTCGAGGTCGGCGATCGATGCCACGGGCAGGCGGGCGATCTCGCCACCCGTGGCGGGGTCGATCACGGGCAGCGTGTCACGGCCGGCGGTGTCGCGCCACTCCCCGCCGATCAGCAGAGCGAGTTCGGGGTAGTCCACAGTGTCTCCTCAGGTGCTCACGGCTCAGCGGGCAGGCGCAGACCCAACAGGTCCATCGTCAGCTCACCGTCGCGAAGGCGGTTCATGTACTGCTCCTCGCGGAGCGCTCGCGCACGGGCGTACTCGAGGGTGTCGGCGAAGATGCCGGCGGGGATCACGGCCACGCCGTCGCGGTCGGCGATCACGATGTCGCCTTCCTCGATGCTGGCCGTGCCGATGCGGATGGCGTCCCCCACCGTTCCGGCGTCGTCCTTCAGGGTGCCCTGCAGCGCGATCAGGCTGCTGAAGGCGGCGAAGCCGAGTTCTTCCAGACGATCGACGTCGCGCACGCCACCGTGGATCACGAGCCCAAGCACACCACGACTCTGCGCCGCCACGGCGAGCACCTCGCCCCAGTACCCGTGCGGCGCTCCGCCGGCGTCGACCACCAGCACGTCGCCGGGCTGTGCCCGCTCCACGGCGAGGTGCAGTGGCAGGTTGTCGCCGGCCGCGGCCTTCACCGGAAGAGCGCGGCCCACGATGCGCGCACCGGGCCACGCCGGTCTGATCTGGGGCGGAAGGAAGGTGTCCCATCCCGAGGCCTCGTAGAGGGTGGCCGCGCCGAGGGTCAGCAGTTCCTCGCGCAGTTCGTTCAGGTCATAGCTGTCGGTCACGACACGTCCTCCTCATGACGTTGGAGCAGATGATAGCCGTGGCGCCTGCGCGCCTCGGCGATGCCGACGCCCGAGAGCACGTCGGCCAGGATCGCAGCCTCGCGGGCGGCGATGCCGTCGCAGATGGCCAGCACCTCGTCCTCGATCTCGCGTGCGACCACGACGGCGCCGTCGGCGTCGCCCACGACCAGATCGCCGGCGCGCACTTTGACGCCGCCGATGGAGACGGAGCCACCCACCTCGTCGACCTCCACGCGGTCTTTGCCGGTGCGCATGAAACGCCCGCGGCTGAAGATCGGGTAGCCCTCGCCCAGCGCGCGCTCGACGTCGCGGCACACCCCGTCGATCACGGTGCCGGCCACCTTGCGGTCGTGCGCCATGGCGGTGAGGATGTCGCCCCACACGGTGGCATCCGTGCGCCCGGCGTTGTCGAGCACGACCACCTGACCGGGCTCGACGTCGTCGAGATAGTCGCCGACGGTGCCCGGTGGCGAGCCGGCCGGCACGTAGCGCACCGTGAAGGCGCGACCGCAGAGCCGCGCTCCGTCGAACAGCGGGGCGAGACCGTGCAACGAGCCGGGGCGGCCGAGCTTGTCGAGTGCGTCGGAGATGGTGGCCGTGGAGTGCTTCGCCAGGCCGTGCTGCTCGCTCATCGCGCCACCGCCTGCACCGTCGGGAACCGGCTGTCGTGCATGACCTCGGCCACGGGTTGCCCGGCGCGCACGGCCTCGGCCATGCCGGCCTCCCGCTCAACGATGCGCTCCGCGAGCTCCAGCACGTCGTCGATGCGCGAGGCCGGCACGAACACCACGCCGTTGCTGTCGGCGATCACGTAGTCACCCTGCGTCACGGTGACGTCGGCGAAGAACACCGGCTCGCCCATCGCGATCTGCACGACACGACCGCGGGCGCTCACGGGCACCACCGCACGACCGAACACCGGGAACTCCAGCTCCTCGCTCTCCGCGATGTCACGGCAGGCCCCGTCGATGACCACACCGGCGAGCCCTCGGGTCGAGGCGGCGAGCGTCAACAGCCCGCCGAAGCATGACACGTCGAGGCGACCACCGTTGGCGATCACCAGCACGTCTCCCACCCCGGCCGCGTCGATGGCCGAGGCCGCGATGTGGTCGGCCGGTCCGTCGCTCTGGCGCCGCCCCGCGGTCACGGTGCGCGCTCGGCCCACCACCCGCTCGGGCGCCGCCCAGAGCGCACGGATGCCCGTGGTCGCCCCGGGCAGCTCGAGCGTGTCGAGAGCATCCGAGACCGCGCAGGCGTCGAGCCTGCCCAGCCGCCGGATCGCCTCGTCTGTCTGTTCTACGTCTTCTGACACGTCTTCCTCACCTCGTTCTCCCGTGCGCGGTCTGCGCACGAGCAGTCCTGCGGCGTTCCGGATGCGCTCCAGGAACGGTTCGGCCGGGTCGTCGTCGAGCGCGAAGCCACCGCCGAGAATCGCCTGGAGAGCGCCGGTCAGCGCCTCCGCGGGATCGGCCGGCCGCGTCGCCGAGCGCCAGGCCACCTTGCGGTCGGGCCGCACCAGGATGGCGCCACCGGCACCGACGTCGCGCACCTCGGCCCATTCCCGATCGTCGTCGGAGACCACGATCAGCCGCACCGGCCAGGCCTGGGCCGCGGCGGCGGCTCGCCATCCCTCGGCCCCGGCGGCATCCGTGAACAACGTGAAGCTGGTGGTCGACACCAGGTCGAGTGTCGACACCGGCGTCTCGGCCGTGCCGCTCTCGCTGTGCGTGAGCCAGACGTGCGGCAGGTGCCTGCCGGGCAGGGTGCTCGGCCGGTAGTCGATGGGCGACGGGTCTTCGGTCGGCACCGTGCTGCCCTCGGGGACGAAGGCCCCGGCGGCATACTGGAAGCCCGCCTCGACGTTGAGCTGGCTGTAGTCGTTCGCGTTCTCGGCGACCGCCTCGGTGACGGCCGCGCGACGGGCGGCGCCCTCGGGGGTGTCGCTCGTGAAGACCTCGATCTCCGCCCAGTTCTGCTGCTCGGTCTTGTCGGTGCTGAGGCCCAGGGCGGCGCCGACCGGAGCGTGGCGCCCCGCGTTCTCGAGCGAGTGCGCCGTGTAGTACGCCGCAATCGGCCTGCGCTCCCGTTCATAGCTGTCCAGCAGCGACTCGGGGGCGTTCCCCTTCAGCACCGCGGCCAGTTTCCAGGCGAGGTTGTGCGCATCCTGCACGCCGCCGTTCAGACCGAGGCCCCCGGTGGGCGGATGCCGGTGCGCCGCGTCGCCGGCCAGGAAGGCCGAGCCCACCCGGAACCGGTCGGCCACGACGCCCTCGTACTGCCAGTGGCTCACGGCGTGCAGGGTGATCGGGTGGTCGTCGGGCACTCCGAGCAGGTCGCGGGTTCGGCTGATCAGGATGTCGGGATCCTCCGTCTGCTCCTCACCGGCGCGGCGGGCCTTGGCCACCAGCCACTCGCGCGACTTGCGGCCGTACTGCACCGGGCCGAGCGCCTGCAACGTGCCCGCACTGTGGCCACCCGCCCAAGGCTGGATGAAGTGCGCCAGCAGGGCGGCCGGCTCGTGCCACATCGAGAGATCGGTGCTCACATAGCAGCTGATGATGTCGCGGATGGCCTTCGGTCCCTCGCGATCGACGCCGAGAAGGTCGGCGCTCACCCGCCCGCCGTCGGCGGCGACGACGTATCGGGCGCGGATGGTGCGCGTGACGTCGGCCTGCCGGTCGTGGATGCTGGCGACGATGCCGCCCTCCGGCAGCTGCTCCAACCCCACCAGCTCCTGGTGGGCGCGGATGCGCCCGGGAGCCACCGCGTCGGCGTGCGCCCAGATCAGCGGGTCGAGGCGGATCTGCGGCAGGTTCGCGAATGACTGCGGGCTCGCTTGGGCATAGCGTGCGGCATCCGCCCCCCCACCCCACGCCGGCACCTCACCGAGCTTGAGGCCGTGCTCCGGGGTCGGGCCGTCGACGGTGGTGTACCAGACCACCTTGCGCCAACCCTCGTCGTCGGGGGCCTGCGCGTAGATGTCGTCGGCCACCCCCATCTCCTCGAAGATCTCCATGGTGCGCACGTTCAGCAGGTGCGCCCGCGGAAAACGGGTCTCGAAGTTGCGGCGCTCGATCAGCAGAACCTCGATGCCGCGCTGCGCCAGCAGCACGGCGCTCGAGAGGCCGACCGGCCCGCCGCCGACGATGAGAACCGGCACCTCGTCGGGCCACTCGTCATCAGCCAGCGGCGGTAGCAGGGCCGCCCGGGCGGAAGAGCTCTCGGTCACGTCGGTCGCCCCTACTCGGCCGAGGCCGAGGCGGCGCCTGAGGGGGCGCTCCAGGAGACGAAGCCGAGACCGGCCCCGGTTCCCGCCTCGGAGCGGTAAGCCGGCACGTAGTCGACGACGGTCGCTTCGAGGTCGGTGGCCGCGAGAGCGCCCGCGGTCACGATCCAGTTGCGGAGCTCCGAGGTGCCCGAGCGCAGCACGTCGGCGTCGTAGCCGGCGAGCACGCTCTCGTCCTTGTTCTTGAGGGCCTCGAGGAACTCGTGGTCGAGCTCCTCGTCGACCACGAAGTGCGACAGGCCGCCCGAGGCGACCACACCGACCTTGATGTCTTTCGGGTAGCTCTCGATGGCCTTTCCGAGCGCGACCCCGAAGTCGTAGCTGCGGCGCGCGGTAGGCGGGTTCGGGTGCCAGAACGTGTTCACGAAGATCGGCACGAAGGGCAGAACGTCCTCGCCGCCCTGGATCTGCTGCAGGATGTAGCCCCAGCCGTGAGGGATGCCGTAGTCGTCGTACTTGCCCTTGGGCAGACGCTGCGAGGCGGAAGGATCGAAGCCCTCCTCCTGGATGCCGTGGATCAGGTGCAGAGCGAGTTCCGCATCCGTCTGGCGTGTCGTGGCCACCTCGGGCACGTTCGACACCTCGGCGATCGCCAGCCCCGGGGGAAAGTGGTCGAGTGCTTCCTGGGTGAAGGGCACGTGCTCCACGGTCTCGCCCCAGTACACGACGAAGGGCGACAGCACCTCGTCGTCGAAGGTCTCCTTGTGGTCGCTGCTCACGATCACCAGCACGTCGACCCCGGACTCGCGGATGGTCTCGCCGAGCTTCGCGATGGCGGCGCGGGCCCGGGCGTAGCGCTCGGCCCACACCTCCGCGGTGAGCTCCTGGTCGAACACCGCACCGCGGAGGGCGAGCAGTTCGTCGAAGTCGTATTGGATGCCCTTGTAGATGAGCTGCTTGTTCTTGCGGTCGGCCACCGCGCGCTGCCCCCATTCGGTGGGAGGGGTCGCGAGCTGGGGTGCGTGGGAGGAGCCGATGCCGAGCGTGATGCGTGCCATGGTGTTCGTCCTTTCTTGCGGGCTAGAGGCGGAAGATCGAGCGGGCGTTGCTCTCGAAGAGCTGGTCGCGCTGCTCGTCGGTGAGCCAGTCGATGTCGTCGATCAGGAGGTGGATGTCGTCGAACCAGCGGCCGGTGGCCGGGTCGATCTGCGATCCGGTGCCGGGCTTCTCCGAACCGAACAGCACCCGGTCGGTGCCGACGACCTTGAACAGCAACTCGAGCGAATCCTGCGTGTAGAGGCAGGAGTCGAACCAGAGCTTGCGCAGCTTGTCGATGTACGACACCCCGCTGCGCGCGATCGACGGCAGGAAGCGTCCCACCTGGTAGGGGATGGCGCCACCGCCGTGCGACACGATGATGTTCAGCTCGGGGTACTTCTCGAGCACGTTCGAGTCGAGCAGGCTCCAGACCGAGACCGTCTCCTCCTGGATGAAGTGCAGGCTGTAGGGCTCCCGGGTCGGTGCCTTGCAGCCGGCCGAGTGCAGCAGGATCGGGATGTCGAGTTCGATGGCGGCCTCGAACACCGGGTACCAGTAGGGGTCGCCCAGGGCCAACGGGATCTCGGTGCCCTCGTAGGGATCGGTGTTGAGCATCACGCCCACGAAGCCGAGCTCGTTCACCGCGCGGCGGAGCTCGGGCAGCCACTGCTCGGGCGTGAGGTCGGGGCTCTGCGGCAGGCCGGCGATGCCCTTGAACTGACCGGGGAAGAGATCGACCGCGCGCTTGATGAGGTTGTTGCTCTCGGCGGTGAACGCCTCCACGATCTTGGTGGGTTTCTCGCTGTGCATGGCTTGGTAGGGCCGGGGCGAGAGCAGCTGCAGGTCGATGCCGGCGCCGGTGAGGTGCTCGATGTGCGAGATGTTGCCGAAGCTCGGGTGCGGCGAGAAGTAGGAGTCGCGCAGCTGGTCGTCACTGATGGCGGGCGGGCGCATGCCGTGCGAGCCGCGGTGGGCCAGCAGCCCGGCCTTCCACGCGTAGAACGCGTCGGGTGCCGACATGTGACCGTGGACGTCAATCTTCATCGATCTGCTCTCTCTTTCGACAAGGGGTGTTCAGCTCTGGGCGCCCTGCAGCGACTTGATCTCGAAGAACTCCTCGAGCCCATAGCGGCCGTACTCCCGGCCGAGACCCGACTGCCGGTAGCCACCGAACGGGGCGCGGAGGTTGAGCGGCTCGCCGTTGATCACCACCTGACCCGTGCGCATCCGCCGGGCGATGGCCACCGCGCGGTCGCGGTCGGCCGACCACACCCCGCCCGAGAGGCCGTACTCGGCCGCGTTGGCGATGCGGATGGCGTCGTCTTCGTCGTCGTAGGGCATGATCGCCAGCACCGGGCCGAAGATCTCCTCGCGGGCGATCGTCATCTCGGGCGTGACGTCGGAGAACACCGTGGCCGGCACGTAGGCACCGGTCTCGATCGGTGGTGTGGTGCCACCGATCAGCAAGCGGGCCCCCTCGTCGATGCCGCTCTTGATGTAGGTCAGCACGCTTTGCTGCTGCGACTCCGACGCCAGCGGGCCGAGCTTGGTCGAGAGGTCGGCGGGCGAGCCCACGGTCCACGACCCGGCAGCCTCCGTGGCGAGGCGCTCCGCTTCGGGCAGCATCGCCCGGGGCACGAGCAGCCGGCTGAGCGACGCGCAGGCCTGGCCGCTGTTGGCATAGCACTGCTTGACGGCGGTGGGGATGACGGCGGCGAGGTCGGCGTCGTCGAGCACGATGTTGGCGCTCTTGCCGCCGAGCTCGAGCGCGACCTTCTTCAGCGTGGGCGCGGCGAGCTGGGCGATGCGGCGGCCGGCGCCGGTGGAGCCGGTGAAGCTCACCATGTCGACATCCGGATGCTGCACCAGGTGCTCGCCGAGCGTGCGGCCCGGTCCACTGACCAGGTTGAACACACCGGCCGGGAAACCGGCCTCCTCGATCAGATCGGCCAGCACGAAGGCACTCAGCGGCGCCACCTCGCTGGCCTTCAGCACCACGGTGCAGCCGGCGGCGAGCGCCGGGGCGACCTTGGCCGAGATCTGGTGAAGCGGGAAGTTCCACGGCGTGATGGCGGCCACCACTCCGATCGGCTCACGGATGACCAGTGTGGGGCCGATCTCCTCCTCGCCCTCGGCCGCGATCTCCTCCATGGCGCGGGCGGCGAAGTCGAAGTTCTTGACGCCCAGGCCCACCTGGGAGAGGCGGGCGAAGCTGCGGGGCGAGCCCATCTCGTCGCTGATCAGATCGGCGATCTCCTCGTTGCGGGCGCGCAATCCGTCGCGCACCTTGTCGAGCAGCGCGATGCGCTCGGCGGCGGGCGTCGCGGCCCAGCCTTCGAACGCGGCGCGGGCCGCGGCCACGGCACGGTCGACGTCGTCGGCACCGCCCGAGGGTGTGCGCCCGACGAGCTCGCCCGAGGCCGGGTTGAACACCTCGGTGACGGCCTCGGAGGTGGAGGCGACCCATTCGCCGCCGATGTAGATCTTCGTCCTGTCGATCATGGGGGTCCTTCCTTACGCTTTCGGCTCGTGGATCAGATGCCAGGGGCTGGGGAGCCCCTTGCCGGTGGGCACTTCGATCAGAAGCGGCTCACCGCTGGCCGCACCCTCGCGGATGGCGGTGACCAGCGCATCCGGAGTGCTCACGCGCACCCCGGCCACGCCGAAGGCCTCGGCGAGCTTCACGAAGTCGGGGTTGGCCAGGTCGGTGGCGTAGATGCGGCCGTCGAACTGGTCTTTCTGCATGCGCTGCACGTTGCCGAAGGTGCCGTCGGCGAAGACCACGGTGATCAGGCCGATTCCGTGCAGCTTGGCGGTGGCGAGCTCCTGCAGGTTCCAGCCGAAGCCGCCGTCGCCGTTGATCGACACGACCACGCGCTCGGGGTTGCCCGCCTTCGCGCCGAGCGCGGTGGCGAAGCCGTAGCCCAGGGTGCCCTGGTAGCCGGGGGTGATGTAGGTGTGCGGCCCGTAGACGGGGTAGCCGACCTCGGCCAGGAAGCCGATCTGGGTGAGCTCGTTGACCAGCACGCCGTCGTCGGGGATGGCCTCGCGGAGCGCGCGCACCCACGACGCCTGGGGCTCGACCAGCGCCACCAGCTCCTCGGCCCGGGTGCGCACCGCGTCGAGCACGGCGCCCTGTTCGGGCCGCTCGACCGCGGTCAGCACCTCGCTCAGCGCGGCCAGGCCCAGCCGGGCGTCGCTCAGCACGTCGACGTCGCTGCGGCGGGGCTCACCGAGGTCGTGCTCGCGGGAGTTGAGCAGGATGACCTTCGCTCCGGCGGCGGTGACCAGCGGATGCGCGTGGCCGTCGATGAAACGGCTGCCCACCACGAGCACCACGTCGGCCGCGCGCAGCACGTCGCGGCCCGCGAGGCTCGAGAGCGCCAGCGGATGCCTGTTGTCGAGTGCGCCGCGGCCGTGCAGGCTCATCACAACCGGCGCCTGGATCAGCTCCGCCAGTTCGCGCAACTCGCCGGAGGCTTCTGCGGCGAGCACACCGCCGCCCACGTAGATGACGGGGCGCTCGGCGGCGGCGAGCAGCGTGGCCGCGTTGCGGACGGCCCGCTCGTCGGGGACCACCGGCGCCGGCTCGATCGGCTCGTCGACGAGGGTGATCTCGGCTCGCGCCTTGAGCACGTCCGGCGGTATCTCGATGCCCACCGGAGCCGGTGAGCCCGTGCGCAGCTGGCGGAACGCCTCGTGCACGAGGCCGGGCACCTCCTGGGGGGTCAGCGCGATCCCGGTCCACTTCGTGACGGTTCCGAGCGTTCGGGTCTGGTCGTTGACCTCGTGCAGGATGCCGTGACCGCCGCCGATGAGGGCCGAGGGGATCTGGCCGACGATCGCCAGCACGGGCGAGGAGCACGCGTAGGCGGTCGACAGCGCCGCCATGGCGTTCAGCATGCCCGGGCCCGGCACCACCATGCACACGCCGATCTTGCCGGTCGACCGCGCATAGCCGTCGGCCATGTAGGCCGCCGCCTGCTCGTGCCGGGTGTGCCGGAAGACGAGCTGGTCACGCACCTGGGCCAGGCCGTCGACCGCGAAGTCGAGCTGCACTCCAGGAACACCGAAAAGGTCGGTGACCCCTTCGAGAACCAACTGTCTCGCCAGTGCTTCTCCGCCGGACATCTCCATCGAGTACGACCTCTCCTCACGATGACATCCGCTTCGATGGCACCTTCTGATCACAACAGTAGCAAATATATGATGAATGTACCTTTCGCTTTTTCAATTGCCCTGTCGACGACGACGGAGCGGCGACGGGTCACCTCATTCAGAACAGGAGCACCGATGACGACTGCCCAGGAACTGGCCGATCGCGAGATCATCCGCGAGCTGCTCGCTCGCAACACCGCATGGATGGACGGGCACGGCGGCGTCGCCACCGACCTCTACTCGCCCGATGTCATCCTCCGCAGTGCGCGCGGGAACGTCTACGGACTCGAGGAGGCTCTGAAGCGCATCGGGCCCAAACCCGACGACCGCCATCAGCATTTCTTCACGGACCCTCTCCTCGACGTCGACGGCGACACCGCGAACGTCGAGCTCAATCTGCTCGTGCACGGCTACCGACTCGGCGAGGCGCCGCACACCTCCCGCGGCGCGCGTGCGGGCTACACCTTCGCGCGCACGGATGCGGGTTGGCGCATCACGGAGGCCAGGGTCAGTCAGCTCTGGGAGATCACGACCTCCTGAGCGCGGCACGCGACCAGAGCCGCCCGGCCGCAGTCACCCGCTCACGCGGTGGCTGCGGCGAGCGACTCGTCGAGCGGTTTCTCGAGGTCGAGCAGACTCCCCGCGAGTGCGTCGTATTCGCCGGAGGCGAGGGCCACCGCCTGCCGGCCCACCCGCTCGAGGTCGGCCTCGGCGCGCTCGGGCTTGAGGCCGCCGAAGCGCTGGGGTGCGGCGGGATCCTTCTGCGAGGTGCGCACCATGTCGGTCACGATGGATCCGGGGTGCACCACGAACACGGAGACACCCGCGTCGTGGTGTTCGGCGTGAACGTGCTCGGAGAGCCGGATGACGGTGGCCTTCGAGACCGTATAGGCCGACGATCCGGTGCCGATCATGACGCCCGCCATCGACGCCACGTTGAGAATGCGCCCATGGCCGCGCTCGAGCATCGACGGGAGCACCGCCGACATGAACAGCATCGGACCGAGCACGTGGATGGCCTGGGTGTCCCACCAGGCTTCGGGGTCGACCGTGCCGACGGGGCCGTAGGGCTGGCTGCGGCCGGCATTGTTGACCAGGAAGTCGATGGGGCCGAAGGCGTCGGTGAGCGCAGCGACCGCCGAGTCGACGTCGGCCTTGCTCGTGACGTCACCGGTGAGCACGAGTGCCCGCCCTCCCGCGGCCTCGACCTCGCCGGCGACCGTCTCCAGGTCGTCCTGGCGTCGGGCGAAGAGGCCCACGGAGGCGCCGGCCCGCGCGAGCTCCAGCGCGATGCTCCGCCCGATTCCGCGACCCGCGCCGGTGATGAGTGCTGTCTGACCCTGGAGAGAATTCGTCATTGATCGATCCTGTCGTTGTCTAGCTGTTGGTAATACAATAAGAGATTCGAGCGGGTGGAGTGCCGAATGTGCGAAAGTTGTATCTTTACGAGCGTCACGCGAGAGGTGCCGACATGACGGAACCAGCGATCAATGCACGGTGGAAGCAGGTTCGGAATGCCCGCGCATCCGAAGACGTGGTCAACCAGATCAAAGAAGCCTTCTTCGACGGCATGAGTTCGGGCGACTGGGTGGGCACCGAGGCCGATCTGGCGACCCGCTTCGGGGTCAGCCGCATCACCATCCGCGACGCCATCCGCACCCTGGAGGTGCAGGGCGTGGTGGAGGTCAAGGTGGGGTCCGGTGGCGGCCTGCGGATCGCCGAGGCCGACCCCGATCGCTTCGCCGATGCCCTCTCGGTGCAATTGCATCTGCTCGGCATCACCTGGCAGGAGGTCGTGGAGGCCATGCAGACCGTGGAGCCGTTGACGGCCCGGCTCGCGGCGCAGCGTGCCGATCCCGACGACCTCGAACGCCTGCGCGCCGCACTGGCCGCTGCGGGCGATCGCGTCGACGATCCGCACTCGTTCACCGAGAGGTCGCTCGACTTCCATCTGCTGGTGGCCGAGGCATCGCACAACCGCGCGCTGCGCGCCTCGGTGCGCGCCCTTCGCTCGGTGCAGTCGCTCAAGTTCGAGCCGAACACCTCAGAGGCCCGCGCCCGCGACGTGAGCGAGTCGCATCAGAAGATCTTCGACGCGATCGCCGCCGGCGACCCCGACCAGGCGGCGGCCGCCATGAGCGAGCACCTCGAGCACATGTCGGTGGACCCCTCGCAGCATCACTGACGCCGCGGCAGTCTCTCTGCCAGCAGCTCGGCGAGCGCCACGCCCTTGACTCCGGCCAGCTGGTCGGCCTGCGTGCGGCAGGAGAAGCCGTCGGCGAGGTACACCGTGCCGGGAGCAGCCGCGCGCAGAGCCGGCAGCAGCGCGTTCTCGGCCACCGCCACCGACACCTCGTAGTGGCCCTTCTGCATGCCGAAGTTGCCGGCCAGCCCGCAGCATCCGGCCAGCGTCTCGATGGTCGCCCCGGCATCGCGCAACAGCCGTTCGTCGGCCCCGAAACCCATGACCGCGTGCTGGTGGCAGTGCGGTTGCACCACCGCGGTCACATCGGAGAGGTCGGGCATCCGCCAGCCGTCGCCGAGGCCGGGCGCCGTGTCGACCGAGGTGAGCAGCTCGGCGAGCGTGCGCGTCGCCCGCGAGACGGCGAGCGCCCGCGGGTCGTCGGGGAAGAGGTCGACCAGATCACTGCGGAGCACTGCCGTGCAGGAGGGCTCCAGCCCGACGATCGGGATGCCGTTGACCGCATACGGGCCGAGCACCGTGAGCAGGTGCTCCAACCGGCGCCGGGCTCCGTCGAGCTGACCGGTGCTGATCCAGGTCAGGCCGCAGCACGCCTGCTCGCGGGGCACCACCACGTCGTAGCCCGCGGCATCCAGCACCTCCAACGCCGCCTGCGGCACCGTGGGCGAGATGGAGTCGCTGAACGAATCGGTCCAGAGCACGACGCGCGGCCGCTCGCGCACGACGGCCCGTGAGCCGGCCTGCCGCGATCCGCTCGCCGGCGATCCAGCCGAGGCACGGGCACGCCGCTCACTCCGTCGCCACCACACCCGGAACGGGGTCTCGGCGAACTTCGGCATCGTGCGCCGGGTGTCCATGCCTCCCGCCCAGAGAGTGAGTTTGGCGATCGGGCGCACCGCGAGAGCGGCGTTCACGAGCTTCGGCGCCACGCCCACCAGGCGGGCCCAGCGCGGCAGCCAGCCGAGCGCGTAGTGGTCGATCGGGCGCAGACGGCCGCGGTAGGTGCGGTAGAGCACCTCCGACTTGTACTGCGCCATGTCGACGCCCGCTGGGCAGTCACTGGAACAGGCCTTGCACGAGAGGCAGAGGTCGAGCGACTCGAGCACCTCGGGAGCCCGCAGACCGCCGACGAGGGTGCCGTTGACCGCCTCCTGCAGCACCCGTGAGCGCCCTCGGGTGACATCCTTCTCGTCTTTGGTCGCCTGATACGAGGGACACATGAATCCACCGGCCGCACTGCTGTCGGAGCGGCACTTGCCGACGCCGACGCAGCGGTGCACGGCTTCGGTGAGGTCGCCGTGATCGTGCCCGAACGAGAATCCGGTGTAGCCCGCACGGCGGCTGATCAGGCTCGCGTGCCGGTCGCCCCCCACGGCGGAGAGAACCGGATGCGCCTGTGGGCGGCGAACATCGACGTCGAGGGAGGCCGGTCGCACGATCACGCCCGGGTTCATCAGATCGAGCGGGTCGAACAGGGCCTTGAACCGAGCCATCAACGCGATGGCCTCGGGGCTGTACATCACGGGCAGCAGTTCCGACCGAGCGCGACCGTCGCCGTGTTCGCCCGACATCGAGCCGCCGTAGCGGGCCACCAAGGCCGCCGCCTCGGTCATGAAAGCGCGCAGTACGGCGGTCGACTCCGTCATCGGCAGGTCGATCCTGAGGTGCACGCATCCGTCGCCGAAGTGTCCGTAGGCCAATCCGTCGACACCGAATCGCGCCATCTGCGCGTCGAGGTCGCGCAGGTAGGCGCCGAGTCTCTCGGGCGGCACCGCGGAGTCCTCCCAGCCCGGCCAGGCCTGCTCGCCCGAAGGAGTGCGGCCGGCGAGCCCCGCGCCATCGGCCCGGATGCGCCACATCTTGGTCGCCTCGGGCCCGGCGGGCAGAATCATCGACGCATCGCTCTGCGAGGCCGCGACGATGGCCTGAGCGGTGACGAGCGCCTCGTCGGCCGTGGCACCGCCCACCTCGATCATCAGCCATCCCGCGCCGGCCGGCAGGGGCGGCACCGCGTCGGCACCCTGCGCCCGGCGCACCACGTCGACGAGTCGGGCATCCATCCCCTCGACCGCGAGCGGCTTGAGATCCAGCAGACCGGGCACGTCGTCGGCCGCGGAGGGCATGTCGGGGTAGCCGAGGATCACGAGGGTCGGCTCGGAAGGCACCGGCACCAGGCGCACCGTGGCTTCGAGCACCGTGACCAGGGTTCCCTCGGTGCCGACCAGGGCCTTGGCGAGATCGGAACCGTTCTCGGGCAGCAGGTGCTCGAGGCTGTAGCCCGAGACCTGCCGGCTGAACCGCCCGAACTCGGTGCGGATGATGGCCAGGTTGTCGCGCACCAGCTCGGCCAGACCCGGCACCGCGGCGAAGGCCGGGTCACCTCGCCCCGCCGAGAAGCGCCGGCCGCTGCCGTCGACCACCTCGAGCTCGACCACGTTGTCGGCCGTGCGGCCGTAGGCGACGGCGTGCGGACCGCAGGCGTTGTTGCCGATCATGCCACCGAGGGTGGCTCGGTTCTGGGTGGATGGATCGGGCCCGAACCGCAGACCGAGGGGCGCAGCCGCCTTCTGGAGGTCGCTCATGATGACGCCCGGCTCGATGCGGGCCGTGCGTGCTTCGCCGTCGACGTCGAGGATGCGGTTCACATGGCGCGAGAAGTCGATCACGACGCCTGGGCCGACGGCGTTGCCGGCCACCGAGGTTCCTCCGCCGCGCGCGGTGACGGGGGCCTGACTCCGCCGCGCCGCACCGAGTGCGCGCACCACGTCGCCGACATCGGTCGGGAACACCACGAGCTCGGGAACCACGCGGTAGTTGGATGCGTCGCTGGAGTACTCCGCGCGGCGCCGGGTGGAGCCGTCGACGACGCCCTCCACCACCTCGCGCAGACGCTGTTCGAGCAGCTCGGCCGCCGCGCGGGGAACCGTCGTCTCGGGAGCCGTCTGCGGCGCCGTCACTAGCCCACCATGTCGAGTGCGATCTTGTACTGCCCGGGTCGCGGCTCGATCGCGGCCTCGAAGGCCTCCTGCACCCGGTCGACCGGGAACACGTGACTGACGTACTCACGCCGCAGGGCGTCATGCGCCAGCAGGTAGTCGTTCGCCACCAGCAGCAGCCGGCGCCGGTCGAGCGTGGCGCCCGAGAGAAGCACGAGGTTCTTGCGGAACATCGCGCGCATGCTGATCGGATAGATCGGGTCGTCGGGTACCCCGAAGTAGTAGACCTGACCGCCGAACGCCACCGCGGCGAGCGAATCCTCCAGCGTTCCGATCTGGTGCCCCACTGCTTCCACGACGATCTCGGGACGCTCGGCGTCGGTGACGGCACCGGCCCAGCGGTCGGCCGTGGTGGTGACGGTGTTCGTGACGCCGAACGTCTCCGCCGCCTCGCTGCGGTCGATGCGGTCGACACCGGTGACCACGGCGCCGGCCTGGTTGAGCACATGGCTGAACAAGAGGCCGATCGGACCCTGGCCCAGCACTGTCACCGCGACTCCGGGGTGCAGGTCGAGTCGCTCCACGGCCCCGAGCACGCAGGCCAGAGGCTGGATCGTGATGGCTTCGGCCGGGGTCAGCGACGGGTCGTAGGGTGCCAGACCGCTGCCGTGACTGATGACGAGCTCGGAGATGCCGTCGAACCGGGAGGCCCACCCCACTACTCGATCCCCTACCGACAACGCGGAATCACGCGAGAACACGACTTCGCCGACGATCTCGTGCAACGGCACACCCGCCACGTTGCTCGCCCATCCGCCGGCGTCATCCGGATGGTGGTGCGCTCGACCCCGGAAGGTGGGCAGGTCGCTGCCGCATACCCCACCGACGAGTGCGCGGAGCAGCACCTCTCCCTCGCGGACATCCGCTTCGGTGTAGGTCGACGCCTCGGTGCTTTCGAATCGGCCCGGGGCGACGAGCGTGTGAGCCCACATGCGATCTCTCCTTCTGCGGCAGAAATGCACGACAACGGCGTCGCGGACTAACTACCTGAATATATGATGTTTAACACGCGCCCCGAAGTCAAGGGGGTCGGAAGCAAGGGAGCTGCGGATGAAGGTCGCCGATGTCGTCGCCGAGATCCTGAGACGGGAAGGGGTGGAACACCTCTTCGCCTACCCGCTCAACCCGTTGATCGAGGCCGCCGCGCGAGCCGACATCCGGCCGATCATCGTTCGTCAAGAACGCATCGCCGGGCACATGGCCGACGCCGCCGCCCGGCTCTCCTCCGGTGACGACGTTGGCGTGTTCTGCATGCAGTCCGGCCCCGGCGTCGAGAACGCCTTCGGCGCGGTGGCCCAGGCTTACGCCGAGGGCGTGCCCATGATCGTGATGCCGGTCGGGGCTGCGCACAACCGCACCTGGGTGAAGCCGGCCTTCAACGCCGCCCTCAACCTCCAGCACGTCACCAAGTGGGCGGAGCAGGTGACCTCACCCCACGGGGTGGTGGAGGCGATGCGGCGCGCGTTCACGCAAGCGCGCAACGGCCGGCCGGGCCCGGTGCTGGTCGAGATCCTGCGCGAGGTCTGGGGCGCCGAGCTCGACGGCGAACTCGACTACGAGCCCACCCGGAGGGTGCTCTCGGCACCCGAACCGCACGCCGTCGACGAGGCGGCGGACGCCCTGATCGCGGCCTCGCACCCCCTGATCTACGCCGGCCAGGGCGTGCACTACTCGCGCGCCTGGGCCGAGCTGCGCGAGCTCGCCGAACTGCTCGAGGCGCCGGTCACCACGAGCCTCAACGGAAAGAGCTCCTTTCCCGAGAACCATCCGCTGTCGCTGGGCTCCGGCGGGCTCGCGATGCCGGGCCCGGTGTTCCGCCACGTTCAGGATGCCGACCTGGTGTTCGGGATCGGGGCCAGCTTCAGCGACACGGCTTTCGGCATCCGCTTCCCCACCCGCGGGAAGGTCTTCGTGCAGAGCACGGTCGACCCCACCGACTTCAACAAGAACATCGCTACGCGGCACCTGCTGCTCGGCGACGCCCGGCTCACCCTGCGCGCCCTGATCGAGGCCGTCGGCCGGCGGCTGGGCGGCGCGCCACGCGGGCGCCTCGACGCGGTGGTGGCGCGGATCGACGCACAGCGCGCCGAGTGGCTCACGGAATGGACTCCCCTGCTCGACAGCGAGGACTCCCCCCTCGAGCCCTACCGGGTCATCCGCGACCTGATGGCCACCGTCGATGTGGAGAACACGATCATCACCCACGATGCCGGCAGCCCACGCGACGAACTGGTGCCGTTCTGGCAGAGCATCGCACCCCTCAGCTATCTCGGCTGGGGCAAGTCGACGCAGCTGGGCTACGGCCTCGGGCTCGCCCTCGGGGCCAAGCTGGCGCAACCGCACAAGCTCTGCATCAACGTCTGGGGCGACGCCGCGATCGGCATGACCGGCATGGACTTCGAGACCGGTGTGCGCGAGGGCATCCCCATCCTGTCGATCCTGTTCAACAATTTCTCGATGGCGATGGAGATCCCGGTGATGCCCACCTCGACCGCCAAGTACAACTCCACCGACATCTCCGGCAACTACGCCGACTTCGCCGTCGCCCTCGGCGGCTACGGCGAGCGCGTCACCACGCCCGAGCAGATCATCCCGGCCATTCTGCGCGGAATCGAGGCCACCGAGCAGGGGCGGCCGGCGCTGCTGGAGTTCATCACCACGAAGGTGAAGCGGCACTCCACCTTCGACGGCGAATACCGCTAGGGGGTCAGGGCCCGCAGCGCGCTGTCGACAGCCGACCGGCGGTATTCCGCCAGCGGCACGTCGGCCAGCAGCACGGCGCAGTCCTGCAGCCCGCCGAGTGCCACGATGGCCCGCGTTCGGTCTGCCGGGCGGGTGCCCACGAGCAGCTCGTCGAGGCCCGATCGTTCGTGCAGCAGCGTGTGGATCACGTCGTGCCGGGCGAGCGCGCTGTGGTCGCGGATGAGGCCCTGCAGAATCTGGCGGTGCCGGTGCAGCAGGTCGAGGTAGAGCTCGAGGATGAGACGGGGGCGCTCGGCCCCCGCCTCGGTCGCCTCGCCGAGGAAGGCTTCCAGGTCGACGATCATCGGCCGGATCAGCTCGTCGATGAGCGCGTCCTTCGACGAGAAGTGGTACTGCACCGCCTGCTTGGTGATGTCGAGCCGCTCGGCGATGTCGCGGAAGCTGGTCTGCTCGAAACCGCGCTCGGCGATCAACTCGAGCGCCACCTCCCTGATGTCCTCCCGGGTTCTCCCGCTACGCCGTGGCATGGGGGCAGGCTACCGCAGACCTGTCCGCCCGCATCCGCATGCCGCGGTCACACCGTGATCGCGGCGGGATCCAGGCGGATGTCCACCAGCAACGGCCCGGCGAGCCCCTCGAGCAGCGTCGGCAGCCCGTCGAGGTCGGACAAGGTGCGAACGGTGAGACCCTGGCCGCCGAACGCGCGGGCCAGGTCGGCGAAATCAGGCCACACCATCGTGGAATAGAGCGGATCGGAGCCGCCCGCGACGAGCTTGTCCCATTCCGCGCCGTAGGCGCCGTCGTCGAAGGTCAGCACCACCAGGGGCAGCCGCTCGCGCACCGCCGTCGAGAACTCGGCGAAGTTCATCATCAGCCCCCCGTCGCCCACCACCAGCGCGGTGAGTTCGCCGGAAGCGGCCACGGCCGCGCCGATGGCGCCGGCCAGGCCCAAGCCGATCGAGCCGAAGGCGCCCATGCCCACGAAATTGCGAGGCTCCGGCACCGCCAGGAAGGGCAGGGTGCCCCGGATGTATCGCCCCACATCGGCCACCACGGTGCGCTGCGCGGGCAGCAGCTCGTCGAGCACGATCGAGGCCGAGCGCATGTCGACCGTGTCGACGCCCGAGATGTCGCGGAAGTCGTCGTGGGGATCGTGGGCGGCCAGCGCCGCCTGGATGCCTGAGATCCATCCGGTCGATGGCTCGTGCTCGGCATCGGTCAGCGCCTCGTTCATCGCCTCGGCCACCGCCTTGGCATCGCCCGAGATCGGTTCGTCGACGCCGATGAACCAGCCGAACCGGCCAGGATCGGTGTCGACCTGGATGATCTTCTTGCCCCGAGTGAGTTCACCGCGGTAGGTGGTGAGCGGGTTGAGGCTCGCACCGAAGGCGATCACGCACGTGGCCTCGCCGATGGCGGAGGAAGCCACCGAGTGGGCCAGATTGCCGTAGATGCCGATGTTGGAGGGATGCCCGGCGAACAGGTCGCGCGCCCAGAGCGTGGTGGCGAGCGCGCCGCCGATACGCTCGGCGAGCTCGATCAGGGCGTCTTTCGCGCCGGCGTCGTAGGCACCACGACCGGCCAACACGACAGGGCGGGGCGTCGAGCTGAGCAGCCCGAGTGCCTCGTCGAGGCTGTCGGGGTCGGGCACCTGCGGTGAGGCGTGCTGGGGCGGCGAGATCATGCGCTGATCTCCGGCGTCGGCGTCGATCATCCAGATCGGCAGGTCGAGCACGATCGGCCGATTCTCTGCCACGGTGCGCTGCAGTGCTCGGTTGAGGTGACGCACCACGTTCTGCGCCTTGGTCACCACCTCGAACCCGGCACCGCTGGCCAGCGCGCTCGCCGACAGGTCGAGGCGCTGGAAATGGGTGGGCTCGAGCGGTGTCGACCCGGTGACGACGACCATGCGGCTACCCGCCCGCACGGCCTCGACCAACGAGGTCATCGAGTTGGTCAGTGCGGGGCCATGCGTGATCGACGCGACGCCGATGCGGCCTGAGCGGCGGTGCCAGGCATCCGCCATGCCGACCGCGTTGCCCTCGTGCACGGCGGCCACGAATCGGCCACCACGGTCGCGGTAGTCGGCGAGGTAGGAGAGGTTCGCATCGCCCATGAGCCCGAAGACCACGTCGGCGCCGTGCTGCAGGAGGGCGTCGGCGAAGACCTCGTGCACCTTCACGAAGCGCTCCGGGTGCCCGACGCCACCCGCAGGGGCAGCATCCGGCGACGCTTCTCCTGCGCCTGGTCGAGCTTCTGCCGCCCCGTGGCGTTCACCCGGTCGACATCCCAGTAGTCGTCGACCACGAGGCTCATCTCGACCTTTCGGCCCTCAGCGAGAGGATCGACGGCCTTGGCGATGTCGATCATGATCTGGCCCGCGAAGGCGCAGCTCGGGTCGTCGAGGAAGACCTCGATGTGCACGGTGTCGTCCGAGACGATGATGTCGCGGTACATGCCCAGGTCGCCGATCGTGGTCATGCTGCCGTTGAACAGTCCGCACGGGTCGACGACCCCGTTGAGGGCCTCGACCACGGCCTCTTTGAGCGCTGCCTCGTCGGTCATCGGACCGTCTCCAGCTGCTTCGCGGCGGCGAGGGCACGGTAGTGCGACCACAACTCGTGATCGGTGCCCTCCTCCTTCTGCCGCTTGTCCCAGTAGTCGCCCTCGACGGTCTTCTGGAACTCAGGGATGTCTTTGCCGTGCAGCCGCATGAAGTTGCCGCCGAGGAACTTCTGCTTCATCTCGGGCGTGACGGCGGGGTAGCCGTAGTCGCGCTGCAGGTCCTCCGGCATCTCGAAGTTGATGATGGCGTCGAACACCGGACGCGAGTGCACCAAGGTCATGCCGCTCGAGATGATGATGCGATCCTCGGCGCCGACGTTGAGGAACTGGCCGAGGAAGTGCGCAAACCGCTTGGGCTGCGACAGAAGCAGGCTGTTCGAGCCCTCGAGGTTCACGTAGGTGTTCTCGGGGAACGACTGCAGCACCAGCACGGTCTCCTCCACGAAGGCCATGCCCGCGTGCAGGATCTCGAAGTTCACCTCGGGGTAACGACCCGCCGCACTCGGCACATCGGCGAGATCGAAGTGGTTGACGTCGACGGGCCCGAACGGGATGGCCTTGTGCGTGGCGATGGTCTTGTAGCCCAGGTCGATCGCCTTCTCGATGAAGGGGTAGCCGAACTCCGGGTCGTCGAGCGAGATGCGACGGGTGTCGCCGTGCCCGTGGTAGAACGCCGGGTAGATCTTCACGGCGTCGGCGCCGTTGTCGCGGTTGCGCGAGATCTCGTCGAGAGCCGCCTTGCCGTCGAGGGGGTTGGCGCCGCCGTAGTACATCACCCGGTTCGGCTCGCGCTTCTTCCACTCCACGCCTTTGGCGTCGGCCGAGTGACCGTCGTTCCAGAGGTCGCGGATGGCGGTGCCGTGGTAGACCACGAGGTCGGTGCCCGACTCCAGGAAGGCGGCCTCTTCGAGCTCGTCGATCTGCCAGTCGTGGCTGAACTCCTCCCACTTGAGGTGCCAGGCCGGGTTGGGCTGCAGCCCGCGGTGGCCACCGAATCCTCCGTGAGCCGCGAATCGCGCCTCCGGGATGTGCCAATTCGGCTCCGACCAGTTGTATCCGTGAATCACGCCATCCACGATGAAGTAGTCGCCAAGCATCTAACGCCGTCCTCTCTGACAGTTGCGCCCAGGCTCTCGGCCTCTGCGGTTCTAATGTACTACATTACGTTATTTAGACAGTGATGCTCCCGATCGATAGCGAGGACGCCATGGACGAGCACCCGATTTTCTCCGACACCACCAGCAGAGGACACCTCCGATGACCCAGATTCAGGGATTCGGGGGCGTCGTCATCGCCCCCGGAACGACCGATTACGACACCGCCATCGTGACCCACCGGGCCCGGCGCGCCGCCCCCGCGTTGATCGTGAGGCCGGTCACGACGGCCGACGTCTCCGCTGCCATCGCCTACGCGGCCGCGGAGCAACTGCCGCTCGCGGTGCGCAGCGGCGGCCACACCGACTACGCCAGCGTCGACGGCTCGCTGGTGCTCGACCTCGCCGAGTTCCATGACATCGAAGTTCTCCACGACGGTCTCGTGCGCATCGGCGCGGGCGCCCGTTGGGGCGAGGTGGCGGCCGCCCTGGCACCGCACGGACTGGCCCTCAGCTCGGGCGACGCCACCACCGTCGGGGTGGGCGGCCTCACGTTGAGCGGAGGGATCGGCTGGCTGGTTCGGCAAGTCGGCCTCACCATCGACAGCCTGGTCTCGGCCGAGGTCGTGCTCGCGTCGGGCGAGGTCGTCACGGCCTCCGCCGGGTCTGAACCCGAGCTGTTCTGGGCGATCCGGGGCGGGGGTGGCAACTTCGGCGTGGTCACCCGCTTCACGTTCCAGGCGCATCCGTTCGGCCGTGTGATCGCCGGCTGGGTGAGCCTCGACGCCACCGACCTGAAGACGGCCCTGGCCGGATGGCGCGACGTCATGCGCGGCGCACCCGAGAACCTCAACTCCACCCTCACCGTGCGACCGGCGTTCGGGCCCGATGTGCCGCCGAGCATCACGGTGACGCTCTGCTACCCGGGCACCGACCGGGCGGCGGCGGATGCCGCGATCCAGCCGCTGCTCGACCTGCCGACGGCTCTCGACTCCGACATCGCCGAGAAGGACTACGCCGACATGCTCAGCGACGAGCACCTGCCCGAGGGGTTGACCATCCTCGACAACAACGGATTCGTCGAGCACGTCACCGACGAGCTGATCGACGCACTGGTGGTGCTCAACCGGGCGGCCGAGAGCTCGGTGCTGATGGTGCGCTGGATCGCCGGCGCGCTCAACCGAGTGCCCGCCGACGAGACCGCCTTCGCCCACCGCGCCGCGGAGGCCCTCGTCGTGGCCGCCGTCGTCTTTCCGCCCGGGGCCTCGACCGAGGGCCAGCAGGAGATCATCGCCGAGCGCTGGGCCAAGCTCGCCGGGTTCACGCTCGGCATGTACGGCAACTTCACGATGGACGAACGGGCGGGCGCCGCGGAGGCGATCTACCCGGCCGAGGTGCTCGCGCGCCTGCGGAGCATCAAGGGCGAGGTCGACCCGCACAACGTGTTCGCCCTGAACCACAACATCACACCCGCCTGATTGCTCCTTGCCTGTCGTCAAGTTATGACGGTACTATCTTCAGCGCGACCCCTCCGGCCGCGCTTTGATCAATGACGATTGAACCAGGAGGCTCATCGATGAGCACGAATTCAGGCATCCGCACCGTCCTCATCGCGGGCGCGAGCATCGCCGGCCCCACGCTGGCCTACTGGCTCACCCGCTACGGCTTCGAGGTCACGGTCGTGGAGAAATCGCCCACGTTCCGTGTCGACGGCCACTCGGTCGACGTCAGCGGGCCGACCATCGCGATCGCCGAGAAGATGGGCATCCTCGACCTGGCACGCTCCTACAACGTCGACATCCGCAAGGTGTCGTTCGTCGACGGCGAGGGCGAGCCGGTGGGCATGATCGACATCGAGGCGATCTCCGGGGGCGACACCAGCACCGACATCGAGATCCCCCGGCGCGAACTGGTGGGGGCGATCGTCGAGGTCACGGGCGACGCCGCCGAGTGGATCTACGACGATTCGGTGGTGGCGATCGATAACCGCGCCGACGCGGCGGAGGTCACCTTCAGCAGCGGCATCCGGCGCAGCTTCGACCTCGTCGTGGGCGCCGACGGTGTGCGCTCGCGCACCAGGCGGCTGGCCATGGACCCGGCGGGTGACGCCGTGCAGTACCTCGGCTACACGTTCGCGCTCTACTCGATGCCGAACTTCCTCGGTCTCGAGCACGAGAACCGGTCGTGGAACATCCCCGGCAAGATGGCCGTGATGCTGCCGACCGAGAGCGACACGCACCTTCACGCCATGCTCGCCTTCGCGACTCCCGAGCCGCCGGCCGAGATCTTCGGCACCCGGGAGGAGGCGTACGCGCTCTTCGCCGAACAGTTCGCCGGCTACGGCTGGGAGATCCCGCGCTTTCTCGAGGAGCTGCGCACCAGCGACGACTCCTACTACGACTCGGCCAACTACGTGGCCTCCCCCCAGTGGTCGACGGGTCGCGTCGCGTTGGTGGGCGACGCCGGCTACGGGCCGTCGCTGTTCACCGGACAGGGCTCGACGATGGCCATGATCGGCGCCTACATCCTGGCCGGCGAGCTCGCTCGGGGCGCCGACCTCGAGAGCGCGCTCGCGTCGTACGACGCACTGCTGCGACCGTTCGTGGAGGCCACGCAGGCCGGCATCGAGGGCATGGTGTTCCAGCTGGCTCCGCGGAGCGAAGGCGACCTCGCCGCGCGCAACGCGGCGATCAGCGACCCGGCGATCATGGCGGCCATGCACGACCAGCGGCCGGCTCCCGCCTCGATCACGTTGCCCGACTACAGCGAGCTTCAGGCCGAGCACGCAGCACAAGCGCACTAGCACCCCACCCTCCTTCCGCCGAGTTGCGCCAAATTGCCCTATTCCCGTGCCGGGAAGGGCAATTTGGCGCAACTCGGCGGAAGGTTCAGAGCACGAGGTCGGGGCCCTGGGCGCGCAGTTCGGCGACGGAGGTGACGCCGAGCAACTGCATGGTGCGCCGGAACTCCGAACCGAGGATGCCGAGGGCCCGGTCGACCCCGGCTTCACCTCCGGCCATCAGGCCGTAGAGATAGGCCCGGCCGACCGCCGCGGCGTCGGCGCCGAGAGCGACCGAGAGCGCGATGTCGGCGCCGTTCCGCACACCTGAGTCGACGATCACCGTGGCCTGCGGCCCGACTTCCGCGCGCACCGCGGCCACGAGGTCGATGGGTGCGGCCGAGCGGTCGAGTTGACGACCGCCGTGGTTCGACAGCTGCACGCCGTCGACTCCGGCCTCGACCGCACGCCGCGCATCCGCAGGGCCGAGAGGCCCTTTGAGAAGCAATGGGCCGCGCCAGCGCCGCCGGATGTCGGCCACGTCGGTCCAGTTGATCGACGGGTCGAACCAGGTGGCCGCGCCGGTGAGACCCCGGGCCGGGGCGGCGCCGCCGTGCAAGCTGGGAAAGGTCATGCCGGGGCTGCTGAGCATCCGGAGCCAGTAGCCCGGGCGGATGCCGATGCCCGCGAGGCTCTTCAGGTTCAGAGCCGGTGGCAGCGTGAGCCCGTTGCGGGTGTCGCGGAGGCGACGCCCCGAGACGGCCGTGTCGACCGCGATGACCAGGGCGCCATAGCCGTGCACCGCCGCCTCGTCGACCAGCTCGGCCGTGCGGGCGCGGTCGTGGCCGATGTAGAGCTGGAACCAGAGCTCGCCGTGAGGCGACCCGGCCAGGTCGGCGATCGAGGTGGTGCCGAGCGTGGACAACGCGTAGGGCAGTCCGGCCCGAGCGGCCGACGCGGCGACGGCCGTCTCGCCCGACGAGTGCATCATCCGGGTCAGTCCCGTCGGTGCGAGCACCAGTGGGAGCGCCGACGAGCGCCCGAGGATCTGGGCGGTGGCGTCGACATCCGCCACCCCGGCGAGCGCTCGCGGCACGAAGCGGCGACGGCGGAAGGCGTCGAGGTTGGCCCGCAGGCTCACCTCGTCGTCGGCGCCGCCGTCGACGTAGTCGAACACCGGTCGCGGGCTCGCGCGACGGGCGGCGCTGCGCAGCCCGTCGATGTCGTGGGCCGAGGCGAGCCGTCGCACGCCCGGTCGCAACTCCGGGGGTTTGAGGCGCACGAGGGCGCGGATCTCCGCCGGCTTCACGTGGGGGTCTCCATCAGGTCGTCGCCCCGTCAGACGGAGACGACCACCTCGCCGTCGACCACACGCACCGGCACACCGCGCAGGCGCACCTCCTGGTTGGAGGGATGCCGCCCGGTGAGGATGTCGAACTCCATGCCGTGCCACGGGCACACGATGTGCCGCTCGGTCTCGGAGAAGCCGAGCCCGCCGCTCTTCATGCCCTCCCGCACCAGCTGCAGCGTGCGCGGCATGATCTTGCCCTGGCACACCGGCCCGCCCTGGTGCGGGCACATGTTGACCCAGGCACGCACCTCGCCGTTCAGGAAGTAGACGCCCACCTCCTTGCCGTCGATGTCGACGACGATGCGCTCCTTCTCCTGCAGGTCCTCCAGGCGGGCGATCGCGACATCCTGCAGCGCGGGGCCGGTGGCCGTCTCGGGCTGCACGATGTCGGGCATGGTCTCCGGGGCCAGCGGCGACCCGTCGTTCACTGGGCCCTCCGGTACCAGATCGCCATGTCGAAGAGGTTGACGTCGGCGGCTTCGAGCAACGCGGTCACCAGCACCACGGTGTCGGTGGCGTTCAGCGCGTTCTCTTCGAGCGGCCACTGGGCGCCCCGGCCGAGCTTGTCGGTCTGGGCCGAGAACAACCGGGCCGCGACGTAGAGCGGCTCGGCGACGTCTTCGGGCCGCACCTCGGCCGCCAGCCCGTCGGCGGCGAGGCGCGCGGCGACCTCGCGCAGGGTGGCGACGGTCTCGGCGTAGAGCTCGAGGTCGGTCTTCGTGGCCTGGTCACTCATCAGGAAACCCCCGGTCGATCCTGAAGCACCTGCGCTGCAGCGGGCTTCTTGCGTGTGGTGTCGAGATTGAACACCCGGGCCGCGTTCAGGCCCAGGATGTTGCGCTTGGCCTGCTCCGAGAGGAACGGCAGCTCGGTGATGGTCGACGGGGCATCCCAGTCCCAGTGCGGCCAGTCGGAGGAGTAGAGCAATTGCGTCTCCGAGTTGAAGGACTCCATCGTGGCCTGCAGGAGCTTCATGTTCGTGCGCTCCATCGGCTGCGTGGTGTAGAACATCTCCTTCATGTACTCGCTCGGCAGCCGCTTGAGCCCAGGGGCCTCGCTCGGCCGCAGCAGCACCTCGTGGTCGAGCCGTTGCATGAGGAACGGAATCCAGGCCAGGCCGCTCTCGACCCACACCATCTTCAGCTTGGGGAAGCGCTCGGGCATCGCGTTGATCAGCCAGTTCGTCACATGGATCTGGTTGTAGTGCGTGAACGAGAGCGCGTGCATCGAAAGGAAGCGGTTCAGCTGCGCGAACGACGGGTCGCCCCAGTGGTAGCCGGAGTGGAAGGCGAGCGGCTTGCCCGTCTCCTCGATCATCGCGTAGAGCTTCATGTAGACATCCGAATGGATGGCGTTGTTGCGGGTGGAGCAGACGGTGAAGCCGATGATGTTGTCGTCGGCCCCGAAGCGCTCCACCATCTCCTCGCACGCTTCGGGCGTGTTGTAGGGAAGGTAGATCATGCCTTTGAGGCGGTCGTCCTGCGGAAGGGTGACCTCGGTCATCCAGCGGTTGAAGGCGCGTGCCAGCGCGACCTCCACCTCGTCCTGCGGATGCATGCCGAGAAGCAGCATCGCGCTCGGGAAGACGACCTGGTAGTCCAGGCCCAGCGCATCCATTCCCCGCCGGGCCGAGATGACGAAGGGATGCCCCTCGACGCCCTCCACCGGCTCGCGGCGGCCCTGGTGCCCGATGCGGCCTCCGACGCTCTGCTGCGAGAGACCGGGAGTGATGTTCAGGAGGGCGTTGTTCCCTCCGAAGCCGCGGTTCTGGTCTTGCCCGATCTGGCGCCAGACGTCGTTGTCGACGAGCTCGAGCACCTCCGACCAGAACTGGTCTTCCGACACGTGGGCGTCGATGTCAACGATGAAGTAGTCGTCGTAGCTCTTGGCTGCTTGCTTGGTCGCATGCGAGAGCACATCCCGCGTGTCGGACCTCGAGTGGATCGGTTCCAGATTCCGGATGCTCGGCCTGGTGATCGGGTCAGTCATGTCGCGTTTCTTCCGCCGTTGGATTCAACATATAAAGATCATACATTCGAACCGGGATTCCGGCTACAAGAACCGCGACGCGGTCAGCGACCTACTTTTCCGAAGAGGCTCGCGACGGGCGCAACCACGACCGGCCGGGCGGCGATCCAGAGGCCGGCGATCACGACGAGGGAACCGGCGAAGATGCCGAAGCCCACCCAGTTGACCGCATCCTGCCCCCCGTACATGTGGTTGAGGTTGCGCAGGGCTCCGGTGGCGAGCACCAGGGCCACGTGCACGACGATGAAGGCCACGAAGAAGAGCATCACCGGGAAGTGCACGGCGCGGGCCCACTCGATCGGGTAGAGCCGGTTCAGGCGCGGCGCCTTGGCGGGCCACAGACTCGACATGCGAACGCCCGTGAGGATGGCGAGCGGCGCAGCGAGGAAGATGGTGGCGAAGTAGGCCAGCACCTGAAGGCTGTTGTAGTTGACCCAGCCGTTCTCGGTGGGCCAGTCGAGTGACACGTACTGCAGCAGGGCCGACAGGGCGTTCGGAAAGACCTCCCAGCTCGTGGGCACGACACGCATCCACTGGCCGGTGGCCAGCAGGAGCACGAAGAACACCACGCCGTTCAGCACCCACAGCAGGTCGAATGCCTGGTGAAGCCAGAGCGTGATGCTGATCTTGCGCCGGCTGGTTCGGCTGGAGCGTGACGTGTAGAACACGGCGGGCCGCTTCTCGGTGCGCACCTGCCAGCCGGTGCGAATGATGAGTACGAGCAGCAGAGTGTTGAGGAAGTGCTGCCAGGCGAGCCAGGCCGGGATGCCGACGGGCGCACCCTCGGGCAGCTCTGTCTCACCGGGGAACCGAGCGAGGAAGTCGCCCACCCCCGCCGTGCCGACGAACCAGCGCGCGAGCAGCACGGCGGCCGCTGCGAGCAGCACGATCACCACGCCGCCCAGCAGGAACCGGATGGCGCGCCGCGAGAGCGTGCGGCGCTCGGGCGAGCCCGCGCCGGACGTGGGGGCGGAGGATGCGGTGGCGACGGGCGCCGGCTCGACGGGCGCCGGCCCGACGGGTGCCGACACGGCGGCTGCCGTCGGTCGCGGGAGGCCCCGACGCGGAGCGGGCGCAGCGGTGGGCACCTCGGGCTTCACCGAGGCGGGCGCCTCTGGGGGCGCGGGCGCATCGGCGGCCGAAGCGGGAGTCGGGGTGCGCGGCAGACCGCGGCGAACGGGGGGCGGTGGCTCGGACACGGCTAGTGCTTTCTGGCCTCGAGGGCCTCGATCAGCTGGGGCACGACGGTGAAGAGGTCGCCCACCACGCCGAAGTCGGCCACCTCGAAGATCGGCGCATCCGCGTCTTTGTTCACGGCCACGATGGTCTTCGAGGTCTGCATGCCCGCCCGGTGCTGGATGGCTCCCGAGATACCGAGGGCCACGTAGAGCTGCGGCGACACCGACACGCCGGTCTGGCCCACCTGGCTGCCGTGGGCGATGTAGCCCGCGTCGACGGCGGCTCGGGATGCTCCCACCGCTGCGCCCAGCGCGTCGGCCAACTGCTCCACCAGAACGAACTTCTCGGCCGTGCCGAGTCCACGGCCTCCGGCCACGACCGTCGTGGCACCGCGCAGTTCCGGCCGCGACGACACAGCCTGGGCGGGTGTGAACGACAGGATCTCGGCGGCAGCCGACCCCGACGGCGCGACGGCGAGCGCCTCGATCCGGGGCTCGACCGCCGCAGCCCGATCGGTCACCGCACCCTGCCGCACCGTCGCCACGAGCGCTCCGAAGCTCGCGGCGGAGTCGGTGTCGTAGGTTCCACCCCACACCGAATGGTGGGCGGTGATGCCCTCCTCGTCGCGCGCCACGGAGACCACGTCGACCGCGAGCGGGATGCCGGCGCGCGCGGCGAACCGGCCTGCGACGTCGCGGCCCTCCACGGAGTTCGAGATGAGCACGGCCCCGGGTTGCACGAGGTCGTAGGCGGCGGCCAGCGCGTCGGCCACCGGAGTCGTGAGCCTGGTGGCGAGCTCGGCCGATTCGGCCACCAGCACGTGCGCCGCGCCCAGATCGCCGAGCGCCGACGCGGCAGCCGGCGAGGCCCCGGGTTCGGTGACGAGCAGGGCCACCGGCGTGCCCACCGAGGCCGCTGCCCCCAGGAGGCCGGCCGAGCTCGAGGCGACGGCACCCGAGGGCGTCAGCTCCGCAAGCACCAGAATCGAATCAGTCGGGAATGAACTCATGATCTCTCCTCACACCAGTCGGTTCTCGACGAGGAACTCGGCGATTCGCGTTCCTCCGTCTCCGCTGTCGACGATCGTGACGCCGGCGGCGCGGGCCGGTTTCTGCGCCACGGCCACCATGATCGAACGTGGCATCTGCGCATCGGGGTCGACGCCGATCTCGCCCAGGGTGAGCACGTCGAGCGGCTTCTTCTTGGCCGCCACGATGCCTTTGAAGCTCGGAAAACGAGCCTCCGGCAGGCGCTCGGTGACGGAGATGACGGCGGGCAGTGCGACCGAGAGGCGCGTGACGCCGGCATCGCTCAGCCGTTCGCCCCGCAGCTGACCGTCGTCGAGCTCGACCTCGGCGAGATTCGTCGCACTCGCCACCCCCAGCAGCTCGGCCACCATCGACGGGATGACCCCGCCGGTTCCGTCGGTCGACACGTCGCCGGCGATCACCAGATCGAAACCGATGCGCTGGACCGCACCGGCGAGCACCTGCGCCGTGAGAGTAAGATCGGCACCCTGCATGCGGTCGTCGAGCACGTGAACCGCGCTCGACGCTCCGATGGCCAGCCCCTTCCGGAGGCTCGCCGGCACGGTGACCGGACCGGCCGACAGCAGCACCACCTCGGTGCCCGGAATGTGTTCGGCCAGGGTGACCGCCAGCTCGACGGCGCGCTCCCCGATCTCGTCGAGCACGCGGTCGCCGGCGTCGCGGTCGGCCAGCCCCGTCTCGAGGTCGAGCTTGCGCTCTCCGTAGGTGTCAGGCACTTCCTTCACCAGAACGACGATCTTCATCGCGTCCTCCTTTCCCGCAGCGGTGCGGATGATGTCGAGACGGGCATCACTTCGGAAGCCCCAGGCCACGAGCCACCAGGTTGCGCTGGATGTCGCCGGTGCCACCCGCGATCACGCCCATGATCGAGGCGCGCAGGCCGTCTTCGAAGTAGCCGTCGCCCACCGCCCCGTCGACGCCCCACTGGTAGAGTGCGTCGGGTCCGAGCAGTGCCAGAGCGGTGGCGTTCAGATCTTCGGCCAGCTCGGTGGCCGCGATCTTGGCCATCGGCGGCGCCACGCGCGATGCCGATCCGTTGACGATGCCGCGCACCGCGAGGTTCACCAGCGACCGCGCTGCCTGCAACCGCACCGCGATGCGCCCGGCCTCGGCGCGGTAGTCGGAGCGGTGACCGGGCACCACGACGTCGGGCGTGCTG
This sequence comes from Herbiconiux daphne, assembly GCF_024979295.1. GTDB lineage: Bacteria > Actinomycetota > Actinomycetes > Actinomycetales > Microbacteriaceae > Herbiconiux > Herbiconiux daphnes. The sequence continues at coordinate 248,184 of NZ_JANLCJ010000004.1, forward strand.
CGGAGGATGTCGAGCAGGCGGTCGAAGGCGCGGTGCCCGCGCATGACGCTGGCGCCGATGAGCACGCGCTCACCGGCCAGTGCTTGCGTGAGGGCCGCCCACCCGCCGTTCACCTCGCCGATCACGCGGCTGTCGGGCACGAACACGTCGTCCCAGAAGGTCGTGGCCGACACATCGCCGCCGAGCGCCGTGTGTGGGCTCACGGTGATGCCGTCGGAATCGGTGTCGACCAGGAACAGCGTGATGCCGGCGTGCTTGGGCGTCGCCTCGGCATCGGTGCGTGCGGCCAGCACCACCCAGCGCGAGTCGGGGAAGCAGGTGCCCCACATCTTCTGGCCGTCGATGCGCCAGCCGCCCTCCACCCGCTCGGCACGCGTGCGCAGCGACGCCAGGTCGGAGCCGGCCTCGGGCTCGGAGTAGCCGAGCGCGATCGAGAGATCGCCCTTTCGGATCTCGGAGAGCACCAGCTCGCGCAGCTCGGGGGTGCCCACCTTCATCACCATCGGTGCGATCGAGTTGATGCCCATCATGATGTTGCCCAGCGGCGGATTCGCGTAGGCGAGCGCCTCGCTGAACGCGAGCACGTCGCCCACCGGCCATCCGCCCCCACCGAACTCGCTCGGCCAGCCCACGCCGATCCAGCCGCGATCGCGCAGCACCGCGCGGGCTGCGTCGTCCCAGGAGTGCAGGTGCGAGGGGGCACCCGCCGTGTAGGGGGCGAAGGCCTCGAGCACCTCGTTGCGCACCCGGTCGGCCGACTCGCCGCGGTAGTGCTCGGGCAGCCGGAGGCCGTGGTCGATGAGGTACTCGCCCACTGAGGCATCGCGGCCCATCGCCGCGAGTGCGGCCAGGTCGGCGTGCGCCCGGCGGAAGAGCCAGGGCGCCTCGCTCTCTTCGAAGTAACCGGTGGCGGCGAGGGTGTGGTGCGCGTCGAACTGCAGGCCGGCCAGCCGCGCGGTCACGAACTCGAGTTGGATCTCGGCGGCCACGTGCCACGCGGGGTCTCCGGCCTGCCGCAGCTCGAAGGCATGTGCCAGCAGTTCACGGGCCGCGGTGAGCGCGATCTCGGAGTTCACCAGCCGGTGCGACACCGCCTGGAACGAGCCGATCACGGTGCCGAACTGCCGGCGCTGCTTCGCATACTCCAGAGCCAGTTCGTGAGTGCGGGCCACGGCAGCGGTCGCGCGCGCGGCGAGTCCGAGCCGTCGGTTGCGCACGAGTTCCGGATGCGCGGAGAGGTCGTCGACCCATTCCGCGCTCTGCGCCGTGCGGATCTCGCTCCACGCCGGAACGGCGAGGCCCGGGAGAGCCGTCACGGTTGCGCCGTCGAGTGCGAACCAGCCGAGGCGACCGGATGCCTCGTCGACCACCATCAGGTGCGTGAGCGCCGAGCCGGCCTCGACGTGGCGGGCCACGACTCCCCCGTCGACCGGAAGGGCCGCCAGCGCGATCGCGGGCCGCACGGTGCCCTCGGCGATGGCCGAGGCGAGCTCGTCATCACCCCGGGCCTCGGCCACCAGACCGGCCAGGAACACGTCGACCGCCGGGAACGGCACGGCGAACCGGCCGAGTTCCTCGTGCACGGCCACGGCGGCCGGCAGGAACTCGGGGGCGCCGAAACCGGTCCAGCCCTGTTCGGCGGCGATGCGCCAGAGTTCTGCCGGGTCGGCCGCGACCGCCTGCGTCGCGTCGGCCCAGAGGCGCGCGCTCACCCCGCGCACCGACTCGCGCAGGGCCTCGAGCTCCTCGGCGTCGAGGCCGGGGTCGAGAGCGCCTCCGGGTGTCGGGCTCAGGGTGGGGGTGCTGCTGCTCATCACGCTCCTTCGGGTGCTGGCTCGTTTCGGTAGTATAGCGTTTCTGCACACTCCGACGCATATATGTTACACATTTGATTGCTATTATTCGATGATGACGAACGAGGAGAAGGTGCGCTCCGGCGCCCTGGTCATCGATCTGCTGGGGGATTTCAACCGCATCGGGGGTCGCGAACTGCGCCTCAAGGCCCTGGTGGAGCTCGGTGAGCAGCTCGGCATCGCCGGGCCGACGATGAGGGTGACGCTGGCCCGCTTGCGTGAGCGCGGCTGGTTCGACGTGGAGCGCGAGGGCCGGGAGTCGATCTACCGACTCAGCCCGCTCGCACTGGTCGCCATCCACGAGGGCGGGCAGCGGCTGCACCGCCCCGCCCCCGAACGCTGGGCGGGCGAGTGGTCGATGGTGATCTACACCGTGCCCGAGAGCGACCGCCAGACGAGGGACGAACTCCGCCGGCAACTGGCCTGGCTCGGTTTCGGCCCTCTGGCGCCCGCCACCTGGATCCGGCCACGCCCGCAGCTCGACGACATCGCGAACGCCGTCGCAGCCCTCTCGGCCGCCCGGCTCACGCTGCTCACCACCCGCACGTCGGGCCTGGCCGAAGACCGCGCGATCGCCGCGCGCTGCTGGGACCTGGATGCACTCGGCGCCGACTACTCCGACTTCATCCGCGACGTGAGGGCGAAGCTGCCCTCCTACCGCGAAGCCGCGCTCGACGGGCGCGAGGCGCTGGTTGCACGCATCCAGTTGGTGCATGCCTACCGGTCGTTCACGCGTCGCGACCCGCAGTTCCCGGTCGACCTGCAGCCGGCCGGATGGCAGGGCGACGAGGCGCGGCGTCTTTTCGAAGACGCGCATTCGTTGCTGTCGGAGGGATCGGCCGACTACTACGCGCGCGTTCTGGATCTCGGGTCTGTATCAGCTGATTGACGGCCGCCGTCTGATCGTTATACGTTTTGCTCGCCACAACTTCGATGGACACCAAGGAGCAACGATGCCCAACTATGAATGCATCAAGGTCGAGAACGAGAACCGGGTGACCACCGTGACTCTCAATCGGCCCGACAAGCGCAACGCGATGAGCCCGCAGCTGAACGACGAGATGCTCGACGCCCTGATCCGCCTCGGCGCCGACCCCGACACCGATGTGCTGGTGCTCACCGGCGAGGGCGACGCCTTCACCGCCGGAATGGACCTCAAGGAGTACTTCCGCGGCACGGAACACGACCCGGTGCTCTCCGAGCGCGCCAAATGGACGATGCGCGAGTGGTCGTACACCCGCTTGCGCTTCTTCCCCCGGGTGACCATCGCCGCCGTCAACGGCTGGTGCTTCGGCGGTGGGTTCATGCCGCTGGTGTCGTGCGATCTGGCCATCGCGGCCGACGAGGCCCAGTTCGGGCTGTCCGAGGTGAACTGGGGCATCCTGCCCGGCGGCCTGGTGACCAAAGACGTCACGCTGGCGCTCGGCTATCGCGACGCGATGTACTACGCGCTCACCGGCAAGACCTTCGGCGGGCAGCGCGCCAAGGAGATCGGCTTGGTCAATGACTCGGTGCCGCGCGCGGAACTCGGCGAGGCCGTGCGTGAACTCACCGACACCCTGCTGAAACTGAACCCGCAGACCCTGCGTTCCACGAAGGAGGCGCTGCGCCACTCGGCCGACATGAACTACGAGCAGTCGGCCGACTACCTCGCCGCCAAGTCGGCGCAGCTGGGTTCGCGCGACCCGGAGAAGGGCCGCCTCAAGGGCCTGTCGCAGTTCCTCGACACCAAGGAGTTTAAGCCCGGCCTCGCGGCCTACCGCCGGGACGCCGCCGATGCGTGACCTCACCCCGCTCCTCGCTCCCCGCAGCATCGCGATCGTCGGCGCCTCGAGCACCCTCACCGCGCTGGCCGGCAAGCCGGTCGCCTTCCTGCGCGATTCCGGGGTCGACGTGGCCGTCTATCCTGTGAACCCCTCGCGCGACGAGATCGGCGGCTACACCGCCTACCCCGATCCCTCCGCACTGCCCGAGGCGCCCGACGTCGGCCTCGTGCTGGTGCCCGCCCAGGCCGTCGTCGCCGCCGTCGAAGCGCTCGCGAAGCGCGGCGCCAAGGCCGCCGTGGTGATCTCGTCCGGATTCGGCGAGGGCGATCGCGCGGAGGGCGCCGCCGCCCAGGCGCGGATGGGCGAGATCGCCCGCGAGCACGGGATGCTGCTGCTCGGCCCGAACACGCTCGGCGTTCACGACTACGTGCGCGGACTGCCGCTGTCGTTCGTCTGGTACGGCCGCAAGGCATCCGACCCCGCCGGCACCGTGGCCGTGGTCTCGCAGAGCGGCTCAGGCATGACATCGCTGAGCGATCGACTGCTGGACGCGGGGCTACCGCTCGGCTACGGCATCGCCACCGGCAACGAGGCCGACGTCACCGTGGTCGACGTGCTCGAACACCTCGCCGAAGACGACCGGGTGAAGGTCATCGCAGCGGTGTTCGAAGAGGTGCGCGACGGCACCCGCTTCATCGCCGTGCTGCGGCGGCTGCGCGAGCTGGGCAAGCCGTTGGTGGCGCTCAAGGTGGGCCGCACCGAGAGCGGGTCGGCCATGGTGAAGTCGCACACGGGCGCGCTCGCCGGCTCCTACCCGACGCTCAAGGCGCTGCTGCGGCAGTACGGGGTGATCGAAGTCACCGACCTCGATCAGATCCCGGGCATGGTCGCCGCCGCGCTGCTCGGCCACCTCCCCACCGTCGACGGCATCGCCGTGGTGACGAACTCGGGCGGCGCAGCGGCGATCGCGGCCGACCGCGCCGACGAACTGGGTGTGCCGCTGGCGCAGCTGGGCGAGCTCGCGCAGGGCAAGGTGCGCGAGAATCTCCCCGCCTTCGCTCAAGACCAGGCGGTGGGCAATCCGATCGATGTCACGGCGCAGAGCATGCAGCGACCGTTCTCGATGGTCGACATCGTCGACGCGCTGGTGGAGGACCCGGCGGTCGGCGGCGTCGTGCACGCGGTGCCGAGCAGCGGCGGCCCTGCCGGAGGCCAGTGGGTCGACCGGCTCGCCGACACGGTGCACAGCTCGCCGAAGCCGGTGGTCTCGGTCATCCTCTCGGGCAAGGAGTCCGACGGTCTGCGTCAGCGCCTCCGCGACCGCGGGGTGCCCGTGTTCTCGTCTCCCGCCGCCGCCGTCGAGGCGCTGCAGCTCCTGCGTCGCTTCGGTCGCGCCGTGGAGTCCGCCGCGCAGCCGGCCGCCCCGGCTGAGGAGCGTGAGCCGATCCCGCTCCCGGCGACCATCACGGAGAACTCCACCCTGCAGTGGCTGAGCGAGTACGGCGTGCCCGTGGCCCGGCAGCTGCTCGCGGCCACCCCGGAGGCCGCCGCCGAGGCGGCGGAGGAGCTCGGCTACCCGGTGGCCGTGAAGATCAGCTCGCCCCAGATCGCGCACAAGACCGAGGTCGGCGGAGTGGCCCTCGGTCTCGGCGATGCCGCCTCGGTGAAGGCCGCCGCGCAGCAGGTGCTGGCATCGGCCGCCGCCGCACGCCCTGACGCCGTGCTGGAGGGCGTGACGGTGAGCCGCATGGTGACGCCGGTGCTCGAGCTGATCTCGGGCATCCACATCGACCCGACCTTCGGCCCGGTCGTGCTGCTGGGGCTCGGCGGCATCTGGGCCGAGGTGCTCGGCGACGTGACGATGCGCGGGCTCCCGCTCGGCCCCGACGAGGCCGAGCGCATGGTCGACGACCTGCAGGGCGCGCCGCTGCTGCGGGGAGCCCGCGGCCGCACCCCGGTGGACCCGGCCGCTCTCTCGGCACTCGTCGACGCCCTCGCGCGCATCGCCGTGGAGCACGACGGCGAACTCGGCGGCCTCGATCTCAACCCGGTCGCCGTCACCGCGGAGGGCGAGCTCGTGGTGCTCGACGCGGCCCTGTTCCGCACCGAGGTCTGACGCGGGGCAGTGCCGCCGACACGAAGAAGGCCCGCATCCCCGAGGGGTGCGGGCCTTCTTCGTGAACAGCCGCTACAGGTTCGGGTTCACCAGAATGCGGATGGGGTTGTCGGTGTGGTGGTGCAGCTGGTCGATGCCGTCGGCGAGGTTCTCGAGCGACACCACGTTCGAGATCGACTGGCTCACGTCGAGGCGGCCGGCGGCCACCAGCTTCACCAGCGCCTCCACGTCTTCGTTCGGGCAGCCGAGGTGACCGCGCACCTGCTTGCGGCTCACGCCGAAGTGCAGGGTCGTGCCGATCGAGACCTCGTCCATGGTCTCGCCGACCGCGATCATCCGGCCGCGGTTACGGGTGAAGGCGAGCGCCTGCGTGAACGTGGGCTTGATGCCGACGGCGTCGAAGGTGACGTCGAACATGTGGCCACCGGTGGCTTCCATCACCTTCTGCTCGAGGTCGGGGTCGCGGGAGTCGAAGGCGAAGTCGGCTCCGCGGTCGAGGGCGCGCTGACGCGTCTCTTCGCTGATGTCGAAGGCGATGATGGGGTTGGCGCCCACCAGGCGCGCCACCTGCACCAGGTGCGTGCCGACTCCGCCGATGCCCCAGACACCCACGGCCTCGCCGACCTTGACCTGGCCGGTGTTGACCACGGCCCCATAAGGCGTGGAGAGGGCGTCGGGGATGATCGCGGCCTGGTCCAGCGGGAGCGAGTCGGGAATGCGGATGGGGGCGATGGCTCGCGAGAGCACGTACTCCGCCCAGCCGCCGTCCTTGGTGACCGCGAGCACCTCGAGATTCGGGCAGTCCTCGAACACGCCGGTGCGACAGACCTCGCAGGTGTGGTCAGGCTGGCCGGTGGGAGCGATCACACGGTCGCCGATCTCCCATCCGGTGACGCCGGGTCCGAGCGCGGCGATGGTGCCGGTGACCTCGTGGCCGGAGGTGACGACCTCGGGAACGCGGCGCAGCGGCGAGCCGGACGTCTGGTCGTTGGCCACCTCGAAGGCGCCGGAGTTGAAGCTCAGGTCGGAGTGGCAGATGCCGCAGAACGCCACCTTGATCAGCACCTGGTCGGGACCGGGGACCGGGATCGGCACCGTCTCGATCGTCCATTTCGCCTCGCGGGTGCGCAGTCGGTGGGCGCGCATCGTGGTCTTTTCAGGCACAGTGGTTTCCTTTCGTCGTACCTAGTGGTGGGCCGGCCGGTGAGAGATCTCAGCCGGCCGAGTCTGATTCCGCGAATTCCGCGGCGGACGTATCCGATCCGGAGGACAGATAGGCGGCCTGGATGTCGTCGAGGCTCGCACGCGTCTCCGCGGCGGTGCCTTCGAACTGGATGCGGCCGTGGTGCAGCAGGTAGACCCGGTCGGCGATGTCGAGCACCCGGTGCACGTGCTGCTCGATCAGCAGCGCTCCCACGCCCCGGTCTGCCGCGGCTCGCACCGCGCGCAGCAGCCGGCCGACGGTCTTCGGAGCGAGTCCGAGCGAGAGCTCGTCGGCCAGCAGCAGCTTCGGGGCGCGCGAGAGCGCCCGGCTGAGGGTGAGCATCTGCTGCTCGCCACCCGAGAGCAGCCCGGCGCGGCGACCCAGCAGGGCCTGCAGCTCGGGAAAGATCGCGATGGCGTCGTCGGGGTCGACCCGGCCCACCGAGAGGTTCTGCCGAGTGGTCAGGTTCGAGAAGATCGAGCGCTCCTCCGTGACGAACGAGAGGCCGTTGCGCGCCCGTTTGTGCAACGCGCCGGCCTTCGAGTGACCCTGGAAGAGCACTTCCCCGCCCAGGGGCGAGAGTTCACCGGCCAGGGTCAGCATGGTGGTGGTCTTGCCGGCGCCGTTGGCACCCAGCAGGGCCACCACCTCTCCCTCGTTCACGTGGAGGTCGATGCCCTTCACGATGTCCACCCCGGCGTATCCGGCTCGAAGACCGCGCGCCTCCAGCAAGGTCTCGGGCATCAGCGGTGTGCTCCCTTCCCGGCCACGACCGGTGTCGCCCCGGTCGGCTCGGAGTCGTTCTCCTCCGCGTCGTCGCCGAGGTAGGCGGCGATCGCCGCGGGGTTCTCGCGCACTTCGCCGGCGGTGCCGTCGCAGACGTGCTTGCCGAAGTCGATCACGGTGATGCGGTCGCAGATGCTCATCACGAAGTTCATGTCGTGCTCGATCACGAGCACCGCCATCCCCCACGAGTCGGCGAGGCGGCGCACCAGGCGGCCGAACTCCGCCGACTCGCTGTCACTGAGGCCGGCCACGGGCTCGTCGAGCAACAGCACCGAAGGCTTCGCGGCCACGGCCCGGGCGATCGCCACGAGACGCCGCTCGCCGTAGGAGATGTCGTCGGGTGTCTTGTGCAGCAGCGGCGCAAGGCCGAAGTCCTGCACGGCCGCCATGGTCACCGGGTCGAGCACGGTCTTCGAGGGTCGAACGAGCTCGAGCAGGGCCTTGAGCCCGATCTTGCGGTCCTGCGGAACCTGCAGGTTCTCCAGCACCGTCATCTCGGGGAACAGCTCGAGTCCCTGGAAGGAGCGAACGATGCCGTGTCCGGCCCTGCGGTGCGGGGCCCAGCCGTCGATCTTCTCGTCGCCGAGCGAGACCGAGCCGGAGTAGGGGGTGAAACCCGAGACGGCATCCATCAGCGAGGTCTTGCCGGCACCGTTCGGCCCGATCAAGCCGACCACCTGGCCCGGCCGCACCTCGAAGCTGAGCGAATCGACGGCCACCACTCCCCCGTAGCGCACGCTCAGACCCGTGACCGTGAGGTTCTTGGGCTCGACCCGCGTGGGCGTCACGGCTTCGGTCGACGGCTCGAACCGCTTCACGGGCCGCACCCACGGCAGCTTCGGCGCGATGCGCTTCTCGAGTTTGCCGAAGCGCACCGAGAGATCCTGCACGATGCCGTGCGGATTGAAGATGATGGCGCCGAGCGAACCGAGACCTGCGATCAGCGGCAGCCAGTCGACGAAGCCCTGCCAGTTCAGGGCGATCAACGACGACAGGGCACTCGGTGCGCCGACGGCCGCGAAGATCGCGCCGACCACGAAGCCCACACCGCCGATCACGATCCACGCCACCGCGAGCATCGAGGTGAAGGTGTCGTACTGCGTGAACGACGCGGTGGTGAACTGGTAGGTGAGCAGGATGCCCCCGAGGCCGGCGAGCGCGCCCGAGATGGTGAACGAGATCATCTTGGTGCGCGAGACGTTGACCCCTGAGGCCGAGGCGGCTCGCTCGTTCGAGCGCACCGCGATCATGCTGCGCCCGAGCCGCCCACGACGGAGGTTGGTGACCACGAACATGGCGATCACGAGCACGATCAAGGTGAAGGCCGCATACCGCTCCGGATGCGTCGAGCCGCTGATGTCCAGCCCCAGGATCGATGCCTGGCCCACGCGCAGGCCCGCCGAGGTGCCCGAGAAGTTCGAGTTGGTGAGGATCATGTCGTTCACCGCCCAGGTGGCGGCGAGCGTGATCACGGCGAGGTTGACGCCGCGCGTGCGGAGGGCGGGCAGCGCGAACAGCAGCCCGATGACGGCCGCGGCCAGCGTGCCGACGATGAGTGCCGGAATGAAGGTGAAACCGAGGTCGACCGTGAGTCGCGCCCCGATCAGGCCGCCCACTGCGGCGATCGCGTACTGTGCGATCGACACCTGCCCGGTGTAGCCGATCAGCACCACGAGCGAGAGCAGGATGATCGAGACCACGAACGTGACCGACAGCGCGGAGAGCCAGGTGGTGGGGAACACCAGGAAGATCAGCAGCATGACCACCACGAACAGCGGTATGACGATGCCCCAGCGGAAGCGGCCGTTGCCGATCAGCGGCAGCCGCTCACCCGCTTGGCCGCGTAGCGGCAGGCTCGAGCCTCTCGCCAGCAGCACCACGATCAGCACGATCAGCGGGAACGCGTCGGAGACCGCGGCGATGCCGGTGAGGTTCTTGAAGTCGGCGTTGAAGCGGATGAGGATCGTCTGCGCGACGCCCATGAACAGCGAAGCGGCCAGCACCAGGGGGAACGACTTGAAGTCGGCCAGCACGAGGGCGGCGAGCACCGGAATGATCAGCAGGCTGAGCGCCGTGGGCGACACCTGCGTGATCGGCGCCACCAGGATGCCGGCCACGGCGGCCAGGGCCGTGCCCGCGACCCAGGTGGCCGAGGAGACGAAGCCGGGCGAGATGCCGAGGGCGGCCGCACCGCGCTCGTTCTGCGACACGGCGGCGGTCACCCAGCCGATGCGGGTGTAGCGCCAGACGATCATCAGGGCCGCGGTGATGACGATGCCGATGCCGAGCAGCCAGAAGTAGCTCTCGGAGATCGACGCGTCGCCGATCTTCAGAAGGCTGGAGGGCAGGATCGGCTTCACGAACGGGGGCGCGTAGCCCCAGATCTTCGCAGCTCCGGCCTGCAGCACCAGCAGAACGATCAGCGTGGCGATGAGGCGGGTGAGCGGCGAGGCGTTGCGCATCCGGCGCAGGACGAGCTGGTCGACCGCGAGCCCGAGCAGGGCGGTCACGACGACGGCGAGCACGAACGCCAGCACCGGTGGCAGCCCCGCCGTCACCGGCACGGAGGCGTTGAAGCTCGAGGGAGAGCTGAACTGCAGATAGAGGTACGCGCCGATCATCGCGAAGCCGCCGTGAGCGATGTTCACGACGCCCGAACCGCGATAGATCAGCAGCACGCCCTGCCCGAGCAGGGCGTAGATGGCCCCGAGGCCGAGGCCCAGCAGGCCGAACTGGATGATGTCGCTCATGTGCGAAGACTCTCCTTTGAGTGACCAGGGGCCGGGCAGTCGCCTGCGCCGGCCCCTGGCCGAGTGCTACATGGTGTTCGGGTGCGGGCGGGTCAGAGCTCGTCGCCGGGAACCGGCAGTCCGTCGCCGACGGGATCGATGGTGACGGTCTCAGGATTCCACTTCTTCAGGATGACACCGGTGTTGAACTGACGCGGCATGTCCGGGTTGGGGTTCGGCACCGAGAAGTCGATGGGCGGCATCGGCGCGTCGCCCTCCGGTCCGAAGGTGACGGTCGTCGAGTTCAGCGCTTCGACGAGCGCCTCCTTCGTGAGCTCGTCGCCCGAGAGGTTCTCAGCCGCCTGAGCCAGCGCGTAGGCTCCGAGCCATCCGCGGAAGACCAGGTTGGGGTTGTTCTCGGGAGCCGGGCTCGCGAGAGCGTCTCCGGCGTCGACCTCCGCCTGGGCCTGCTTGTTGAACTCGTCGAGCAGCGGGTAGTCCCAGGTGACCTCGGGGAACGACCCGGTGAGGTAGATGTCCGAGATGTCCGGGCCGAGCCCCGCCAGCACCTGGTAGGGGGCGAGGCCGTCGGAGACGCACATCGCGCCCTCGTAGCCACTGCGGCCCTGTGCCGTGATCCAGGCGCCCATCAGCTGCGGCGGCGCCGCGGGCATGATGAGGTCGGCGTCGGTGTCGATGGCCTGCTGCACGTACGGCGAGATGTCGGTCGTCGAGACGGGGAAGGTGAGGGTTTCGGTGGTGACACCGCGTGCCTCGACGAGAGCCGCCGCGTCAGCGGCCTGCTCCTGGGCGTTCGGCGTCTCCGACACGGCCAGGGTGATGCTCTTGGCGCCGACGGCGTCGCCACCCAGCACCGCGCATCCGGGCTGGTCGTAGAGGTTCTGACCGAGCGGGAACTGCATCGCACCCTTGAGCGCGGCCGGAGTGTCGGGGTTGGAGTTGATGGCGGGGAGGCCGGCCTCTTCGATGATCGCGTCGGTGTCGTCGCCGGCGGTGATGACCAGCGGGCTGATCAGCGCGACCGCGTCGGGGTCGTCGACGGCCTGCTGGAAGCACGCGATCTCGCCCTGCGGGGTGAGGTCGCTCTTGCACTCTTTGACCACGACGTTGTGGCCGGCGAGGCCGCCGTCGGCGTTGATCGCCCGAACGCCGGCCTTGACGCCGGCCCCGATCTGATCGGAGTTGACGTTGGCGGGGTAGGTGGTCCAGACGTTCACGTCGGAGCCGGTGGGTGCCGATGAGGCGCCGGCGTCGGGCGAGCCTCCGGAGGACGAACAGGCGGCGAGCGCGCCGACCAATCCGACCGCTGCGATTACAGCCAGGCTTCGTTGCCGTGACCTGTTCATTCGATCCTCTTCTCCGTCGACCGGATGACTCCGGCCGAGCATCGGGTGCATGGAGCCTGACACACGAATTCCTTCGAGAGTCTTTCGCTTCGGCACCTCCGATGCGAGCAGCTGCGACCGTGCAGCTGTTCGGTTGGCCGCGCCGATGCGGACCCCTCATAGTCAAATAGCCTACTGTAGGATGTTACTACTTTCGATATGGGGGCCCGCAAGGGTATAAATGTCATACCCTTTGATTGTTACTTGTTTGAAACATCTGGGAGCGTCTCGCGGTGGTCCAACCCGACCACCGTCCGGTAGGCCCCGGAGATGCTCGCCAGCTCGTCGGCCGAGATCACGTCGTCGACGTTCTCGAACGGACGGTCACCCGTTCGTTCCCAGACTTCCCGGAGGATCGCGTCGGGCGGGTTCTCGCGATTCATGAGAACCACCGCCGTGGTCGCCGGCCGCCGGACGAGCTCGTAGGCGGCGAGCGCCTCACGGGCATCCGGGATCTGCTCGAGGCGCTGCCTGAGTGCCGGCCCGTCGAGGATTGCCTGTCCCGCACCGTTGGATCCGCGGGGCACCATCGGATGCGCGGCGTCGCCGAGCAGGGTCACGCGGCCGGTCCCCCACCATTCGAGCGGGTCCTGGTCGACCATCGGGAATTCGAACACGTCGTCAGCGCCCGCGAGCAAAGCCGGCACATCGAGCCAGTCGAAGTGCCAGTCGGCGAAGGCAGGAAGGAACTCGTCGGGATTGCCGCGGGCGCCCCAGCTGCGGTCGGCCTCGAAGGGGCTCTCCAGTTCGGCGACCCAATTGACGAGTTGGCCCCCGCGGCCGTCGACGTCGTCGCGGATCGGGTAGATGACGAGCTTGCCGCCTTGCAGCCAGCCCGCGCGCACCATGGTGGCGCCGCTCAGAATGGGCGACCAGACAGTGGTGCCGCGCCACATCTTGATGCCCGAGTACCGTGGACGCCCTTCCTCGGGGTGCAGCTGCCGTCGCACCACCGAGTGGATGCCGTCGCACCCGATCAGGGCCCGGCCGGTGACCTCGGCGCGCTCCTCGCCGGTCGCGATCGACCGGAAGCGCGCGACGACCCGGTCGTCGTCCTGTTCGAAGCCGGTGAGGGCGTGGTCGAGGCGCACGGCATCCGCACCCAGCCGCTCGACGGCGGTGCGGTAGAGCATCATCTGGAACTCGCCCCGGTGCACGCTGAACTGGTAGTGCTCGTGGCCGGCGAAGCGCCCGGCCGGTTCGGTGACGATCTCCTGCCCGAAGCGGTTGTAGAAAGCGGACTCGCGGGTCTCCACCGCGATGGAGCGCATCGCCTCGGTGAGTCCCAACCGATCCAGAACCCCAGCGGCGTGCGGAAGGATGTTCACTCCCACCCCGAGGGGACGCAGCTCGGGCGCCGCCTCGAACACGGTGCACGGGATGCCGGCCGCGTGCAGTTCGAGCGCCAGCACGAGGCCGCCGATCCCGCCTCCGATGATCAGAACCCGCGATTCATCCATGCCGCACTCCTTCGTCGTTCTGGAGCGAGCGTAAGCCGATCGGTGCGGCTGCCAGAATTCCAGCCCGAAGATTCTTCTCGGCGGAACGATCTGGTCAGTGCGCCTGCTCGATGCGATCGGCCGTGCGCCGCAGCGGCGCCACCAGAGCCTCGAGCGCCGTCGACGAGCCACGCTGTTCGGGAACGCTCACCGCCAGCGCGGCGACCACCGCGCCGGCCCGGTCGTGCACCGGAACGGCGACGGCGCGCAGCCCCGCCAGCGTCTCGCCGCGGTTGGTGGCGTAGCCGCGAGCGCGCACGAGCCGCAGCTCGCTGCGCAGCTCGTCCCAGCTGCCGATGGTCTGGCCGGTGAGCGTGCTGAACCCGTTCGGGAACACCGTCTCGAGCTCCTCTTCCGAGAGCCCCGCCAGCAGCACCTTGCCGCCCGACGAAGACTGCGCCGGCAGCAGGGTGCCGGTGCGCGAGGCCACCCGGATCAGCTGATCGCTCTCGACACTCTCGATGAAACGGCTGCAATCACCCTCGAGAACCAGGAGGTTGACCGTCTCGCGCACTTCGTCGACGAGGTCGTGCATGTGCGGCCGGGCGAGCATCCGGAGTCCATGGCCGCCGGCGCCGGCGAGTCCGATCTCCAGCAGCGCCTTGCCCAGGTAGTACCAGCGCGAACCGCGCTCCTGGAAGACGAACCCACGGTGGGACATCGTCGCCAGCAGCCGGTGTGCGGTCGATCGGGCGACACCCAGCTCGGCGCTCACGTCGCTCACTCTCAGCTTCTGCCGTGTCTGGAACAGCAACAGCAGGCGTAGGGCGTTGTCGACCGACTCGATGGCGTAGGGCGGGAGGGGCGGGTTCTCAGCGGTCATGGCTACTGGATGCAGTATCCGCCGTCGATGACGAGCGACGTGCCGGTGACGAAGTCGGACTCGTCGGAGGCGAGATAGAGGATGCCGTAGGCCTGCTGGATCGGGTCGCACACCCGGCGCAGCGGGATCTCGCCCAGGATGTTGGCCCTGATCTCCGGGTTCTCCAGGGCCGCCCCCATCATGGGTGTGTCGGTGGGCCCGGGATGCACCGAATTGCAGCGGATGTTGTGCGGCCCGTAGTGCCAGGCGATGTCCTTCGTCATGCCCGCGACGCCGCCTTTGGAGGCGGAATAGGCGAAGCCGCTGACGCTGCCGAGGAACGACGACAACGATCCCACGTTCACGATCGAGCCGCCACCGTTCTGCTTCATGATCGGGATGACGTACTTCGTGCTCCAGAAGATGCTCTTGGTGTTGGTGTCGAGGATGAGGTCCCATTCGGCCTCGGTGATGGTCTCCGGAGTATCGAAGGGGTCTTCGTCGGCCTTGCCGGCCACGTTCGCCAGCACGTCGACGGTGCCGAACGCCTCGACGGCCCGTTCGGTGACCGCTTTCCAGTCGGCCTCCCGCGACACGTCGTGCGACAGGGCGATGATGTCGAACCCCTCGGCCGTGATCTCGGCGACCATCGGCTGGAGTGACGCCGCCGATCGCGCCGTGGCCACCACCCGGGCCCCCTCCCGGGCCAGCAGGCGCGCTGTCGCATCCCCGATCCCGCCTGCCGCTCCGGTCACGATGGCGACTTTGCCGTCGAGTCTTGCCATGGTCATTCCTCTTTCCGTGGTGCCGTCGCGCGCAGGACTGCGGCGAGGAGGTGTCTGAGTTGTTCACGCTCCGACGCATCGAGTGCGCCGGTGAGCACCTCGTCGACCCGCGCCACGCGAGGCTGCAAGGCGGCGAGCTCGGCTCGGCCGTCGTCAGTCAGCCGCAGCACGTTGCGTCGGCGATCACCGAGATCGCGGGCGCGTGCGATCAGCCCGCGCCGCTCGAGCCGGGAGACGATGTCGGCGATGGTGGAGCGATCGAGGTCGAGCTGCACCACCAACTCCTGCTGACTGGCGCCGGGCGTTCCCGCGAGCACGTTCAGCACGCCGAACTGCACGCTCGTCACCTCGGCCGAGACCTCCCGTTGCCAGACGGCCACATGGGCCTGCTGCGCGCGGCGGATGAGATAGCCGGTGTACTCGCTCAGCTGGGTCGGGTGCATGGTGATCGACTGTCGCATCCGTCACAGCCAGCGCGGCGGGGCCGGGAGCGTTCCCCCGCCGGCGCGCTCGACGCCGGCACCGCCTCGGCCGGTTGCCCAGCTCGCGAGGGCGGCCGCGGGGCCGGAGACGACGACGACTCCGGGGTGTGGCTCAGCCGTGGTCGAGAGGCGATCGGTCGGCTCGAAGACGAACTCGGGCAGTTCTTCGGTCGCGGCCCTGCGCGCCCAGGAGGCACGCACGTCGGCGAGGAGAGCGTCGACGAGCTCGGGCGGGAAATCGGCGAACGCGGCGCCGCTGGCGAGGTCGACGGCGTGCATCCAGACCTCGCGGGTGCGCATCCAGACGGTCTCCGAGGCCGGAACCGTGCGCCCCTGGGCGGTGCGCACCAGGTTCGACCACCTCTCGTCGGGGAGGTCCCTCCACTCGACCGAGAGGTGGATGGCGGCGTGATCGCACAGGTTTCGCAAGGCCTGCGGCGCAAGAGTGGCCGCGAGGTCGATCTCCTCGGCGCGCTGCCCTGGCGAGGAGTACATCGGCGTCTCCACCCCCGTGTCCGCCCATTCGATCAAGCGGGTGAGGGCGCGGGCATTCAGTCCCACATGGGCGATGACGTGCCGCCTGTTCCAGCCCGGCAGCAGTGAGGGCGCGTCGAACTCCTCGTCGCTCAGCCGATGCACCGTGCGCGCGAAGTAGGCCTGCCCGTGGCGGGCGAGCAGCAGAGCGCGCTGGAGCGCCGGGTCGCTCGTGCGGTCAGTCCTCGCGCCCACCGGGGCCCTCTTCGACGACCACGTGATTCACCAGGGTGCCGATGCCCTCGATCGTCGTCACCACCGTGCTGCCGTGAGCCAGGTAGCGCGGTGGCTTGCGCGCGTGTCCGACACCGCCGGGGGTGCCGCTGGCGATCACGTCGCCCGGGTTCAGGGTCAGCACGTGCGAGATGTACGACACCAGTGTGGGCGGGTCGAACACGAGGTCGCCCGTGTCGGAGCGCTGCATGACTTCGCCGTCGACCTCGGCGCGGATCTCCGTGTCGACCCCGTACTCGTCGGAGGTGACCAGCACCGGCCCGAAGGGAGCGGTCTTGTCGAACGTCTTTCCCTGCAGCCATTCGAGCGTGCGGCCCTGGTAGTCGCGCAGGGTGATGTCGTTGATCACGGAATAGCCGGCGATGGCGGCGGCCGCCGCGTCCCGGTCGAGTCGCCGCGCGGGCGAGCCGATCACGATGGCCAGCTCGGCCTCCCAGTCCAGCGCGTGGGAGGCGTATTCAGGCACCACGATCGCGTCGAATGCGCCGATGAGCGCCTCGGGATACTTCGAGAACAGGGTCGGGAACTCCGGCAGCACCCGCCCCATCTCGAGGATGTGGTTGCGGTAGTTGAGGCCGACGCAGATGATCTTCGACGGGGACGGGACGACGGGCGCCCACGACGCGTCGTCGATCGCGGCGAGCGGATGCGTGGGGCCGTCGGCCGTGTCGGCGACGGTGCGCCAGTCAGGCTGGGCGAGCAGCGCTCCGACGTCGGTGCATCCGGCGATCTCGATCGCCTGATCGGCTTCGACGCGCACCGCCACGGTGCCGGATGCGGTTCTCAGGGTCGCCAGTTTCATCGTGCTCTCTCGTTCTCGTGCTGGGCGGGGGTGTAGGTGCGGGCGAAGTTGAGGCGGTCCATGATGGGGCCGTCGGTGAAGCGGAACAGGTCGAACTGCGTGTCGGCGTGCAGTGACCACGGCACCCAGCTGGGCACCACGAACAGGTCGCCGGTTTCCAGTCTCGTCTCGGTGTCGCCGAGCACGACCGTGCCCGAGCCCTCGAACACCTGCCAGACGGCCGAGCCGACCTCGTGGGTGGGCGGCGTCGAAGCGCCGGCACGCAGCCGGTGGAACTCGCACCGGATGGTGGACATCACGTCGCCGCCGGTCGTGGGGTTCACGTAGCGGATGGCCGCGTGCCCCTGCGAGAGCGTGGCCGGGAAGCCCTCGTCCTCGAGCTTCAGTTGCTCGGTGAGGGCGGCGTCGGTGTGCTCCCAGCGGTAGGCGCTGAGCGGCGAGGAGATCTTGTCTTCGAGCACCGACATCGGTCGCAGGCCTGGGTGCGCCCAGAGCCGCTCGGCGCGCGAGAACTCCGGGCTCGCCTCATCCGTCACTCGCTCAGAACCGAACTCGAAGAAGCCCACATCCATCTGGCTCGAGAACGGGATGTCGAGGCCGTCGATCCAGGCCATCGGGTTCGCGGTGTCGTTGTGGTGGCCGTGGAAGTTCCAGCCCGGGGTGAGCAGCAGGTCACCGCGGCTCATCCGCACCGGGTCGCCGTTCACGACCGTCCACACTCCCTCGCCCTCCACCACGAACCGGAACGCGTTCTGGGCGTGGCGGTGCTCGGGGGCGGTTTCGTGACCGCCGAGATACTGGATGGCGCACCAGAGCGTCGGCGTGGCGTAGCCGGTGCCCGGTAGCCCCGGGTTCGTCAGGCCGACCGCGCGACGCTCGCCGCCGCGGCCGACCGGCACGAGCCGGCCCGAGCGCTCGGCGATGTCGAACAGGGTCTTCCAGCGCCAGACGAAGGGAATCGCCTGCGGAGCCGGTGTCATCGGCATCAGGTCGTCGCGTTGGGTCCACAGCGGAGCCATGTCATTGGCGGCGAAATCACGGTAGAGCTGCTCGAGTTCCGGGGTGTCGGCCGATCCGTCCATCTGCTCCATCGCAGCCTCCTGTTTTTTAGTCAGTAGGCCAACTATATGACATTCATACAGTCAACTCCAGAGAGTTGCGCCGTTTCCCGATCACCGCGCGGCCACGGACTGACTGAGGCTCTGCCAGGTGGACACCACCGTGTCGGGATTCAACGAGATGCTGCCGATGCCGCGCCGCATCAGCCACTCGGCGAAGTCGGGGTAGTCGCTCGGACCCTGGCCGCAGATGCCGATGTACTTTCCCCTCGCACGCGCAGCCGAGATCGCCATCTCCAGCAGCGCCAAGACCGCGTCGTCGCGCTCGTCGAAGACATCCGCGACCAGGCCGGAATCGCGGTCGAGGCCCAGTGTCAGCTGGGTCATGTCGTTCGAGCCGATCGAGAAGCCGTCGAAATGATCCAGAAAGCGGTCGGCGAGGAGCGCGTTGGAGGGCAGTTCGCACATCATCACGATGCTCAGCCCGTTCTCGCCGCGGCGGAGCCCGTTCGCGTCGAGCAACTCGATGACGCCCTGCGCCTGAGCGACCGTGCGCACGAAGGGCACCATGATCTTGACGTTCGTGAGCCCCATCTCGTCGCGCACGAATCGCAGCGCCTCACACTCCATGGCGAAGCAGTCCTGGAACTCCGGCGTGAGATACCGTGCCGCCCCGCGCCAGCCGAGCATCGGGTTCTCTTCATCCGGCTCGAACGTCTCACCGCCCAGCAGGTTCGAGTACTCGTTCGACTTGAAGTCCGAGAGTCGCACGATCACGGGCCGCGGGGCGAACGCGGCAGCGATCGTGGCGATGCCCTCGGCCAGTCGGGTCACGAAGTAGTCGCGGGGGGATGCATAGGCTTCTGTCTGCAGAGCGATCGCAGCGCGGATGCTCTCGTCGACGAGCTCGGGCTCGAGCAGCGCGCGCGGGTGGATGCCGATCTGCCGGTTGATGATGAACTCCAGCCGCGCCAGGCCCACGCCGGCACTCGGCAGCTGACCGAAGGCGAAAGCCTGGTCGGGGGTGCCGACGTTCATCATGATGTCGACCGGGAGCGGTGGGAGCTCGCCGGCGTCGGTCTCCTCCAGGTCGAAGGCCAGTTCTCCGGCGTACACGAGGCCGGTGTCACCTTCGGCGCAGGAGACGGTCACCGGCTGGCCGGTGGCGAGGAGTTCCGTCGCGTGGCCGGTTCCGACGACGGCGGGGATGCCGAGTTCACGTGCGATGATCGCCGCGTGGCACGTGCGGCCGCCGCGATTGGTCACGATGGCCGAGGCTCGTTTCATGATGGGCTCCCAGTCAGGGTCTGTCATGTCGGCGACCAGCACCTCGCCGGGACGGAATTCCGCCATCTCGCGCAGATCGGTGAGGATCCGGGTCTGGCCGGTGCCGATCTTCTGACCGATGGCGCGGCCCTCGATCACGACGTCGCCGCTCTCTCGCAGCGAGTACCGGGTCACGGTGCCCGCGCTCCTTCGGGACTGCACCGTCTCCGGCCGAGCCTGCACGATGTAAAGGCCTCCGTCGCTACCGTCCTTCGCCCACTCGATGTCCATGGGTCGCCCGTAGTGGTCTTCGATGACGAGGGCATACCGGGCCAGTTGCGTCACGTCCTCATCGGTCAGCGACAGTTTGCGCTGGTCGGCCTCCTCGACCGGCACGATGCGTGTGGTCTCGGTGGTCCCGGGCTCGCTGTAGACCATCTTGAGAGCCTTGCCTCCGACAGAGCGCTTCAGAATGGCGGGCCGCCCGTCCCGCAGCGCAGGCTTGTAGACATAGAACTCGTCGGGGTTCACAGCTCCCTGCACCACCATCTCGCCCAGACCGTAGGACGACGTGAGGAAAACGGCCTGGTCGAACCCGGATTCGGTGTCGATCGTGAACATGACACCGGATGCGGCGAGGTCCGAGCGCACCATCTGCTGCACGCCGACCGAGAGGGCGATGGGTAGTCGGTCGTAACCACTGTGGATGCGGTAGGCGATGGCCCGATCGTTGTAGAGCGAGGCGTAGACCTCGTGGGCGTAGCGCAGGACCGCCTCGATACCCGTGACGTTGAGGAAGGTCTCCTGCTGACCGGCGAACGATGCATCCGGCAGGTCTTCCGCCGTCGCCGAGGAGCGAACGGCGTAGGAGTTGCCGCGGCCGCCGTCCAGGTCGGCGAAGGCGGCCCGGATGTCGGCCTCGAGACCGGCCGAGAAGGGCCGCGCAAGGATCGCCGCTCTGATCTCCTTGCCCGCGCAGGCGAGAGCGTCGACATCGTCGGCGTCCAAGCCCCGGAGGATCGCATCGATCTGGCTCTCGAGTTCCCCCGACAGGAAGTCGCGATAGGCATCCGCGGTGGTGGCGAATCCGTTCGGCACCCGCACGTCCAGGTGCGCGAGATTGTTCACCATCTCGCCAAGGGATGCGTTCTTGCCGCCCACCTTGTCGACGTCGGACAAAGAGAGGTCTGTGAACCAGAGGATGTTTCGGCTCATGTTCTGCTTTCGTTCAGTCGCGGTGCGCGAGATTCTGGATGATGACGGTCGACATCTCTTCGACGGATCGAGTGGACGAGTCGATGTGCGGGATGCGGTGGGCCGAATAGATCCGGTTGGTCTGCCGAAGTTCCCACGTGCATTGCTCGAGCGATGAGTAGCGAGAATCGGCACGGCGTTGGGTGCGGATTTGTGCCAGTCGCGCGGCGGTGGTTGTGATGCCGTAGAGGCGGGGAGCGAGATGGGCGATCGCGCCCGGCAACTCGCCCGAGCGGAGGTCTTCGTCGACGAGCGGATAGTTGGCCACGAGTAGGCCGTGCTGGAGGGCGAGGTACATGGTGGTGGGCGTCTTGCCGCAGCGCGAGGGTCCGATCAGGATGACGTCGGCCTTCTCCAGGGCGCGTCTGCTTTGGCCGTCATCGTGTTCCAGGGCGTATTCGACCGCCGCCATCCGCGCGTTGTAGCGCACCGCGTCGCCGATGCCGTGCAGCCGGGCCGGCTGGCGCACGCCGGACACTCCGAGCAGCTCTTCCATCCGCGACATGTGGGTGTCGAAGAAGTCGATGAGCTCGCAACGGCTGCGGTGCAGCCGCTCCCGCACAGCGTCGACGGCGGTGGTCGAGAATGCGATGGCCGGCCCTGCGGCAGCGGCGGCATCGAGTACCGCGACGATCTTGTCCGCCTCGGCGGGAGTGGAGATGAAGGGGTAGAGGCGGCGCTCGAATGCGAACCCGGGAAACTGCAGGAGGAGTGCGTTTCCCATGGTCTCGGCAGAGATGCCCGTGCTGTCCGAGAGGAAGAAGACCCGAACGACCGGAGACGCAGGCCTGTCGACCCTGTGCACCTCGCCGGGCTGGCCCGAAAACATCGTCATATTTCCGAGGCTAGAGAGAATTCGCCCCGCGCAACGGAAGGCATCTCGAAAAGAATCGCGTAATTTGCCGCTGTGTCATACCGGCGGGATCACGCCGGCCCAGGCGCGCGGGGGAAGCTCGACACCGCACCCGTACGGCAAAGCGAAAACCCCCAAGATGGCGAGATCTTGGGGGTTTTCGTAGCGGGGGCGGGACTTGAACCCGCGACACCACGATTATGAGCCGTGTGCTCTAACCACCTGAGCTACCCCGCCTTGACTCCGAACGTTGGCCGCGGCCACGAGGGCCGGGCCGGCCGAAGCCGGAGCCCCCTGTGGGAATCGGACCCACTACCTCTTCCTTACCAAGGAAGTGCTCTACCAATGAGCTAAGGGGGCGCGCGAAGCCGCGAACGGCTTTTGGCACCAGTAGAGAATAGCATCCCTCGCGACGGCGTTTCGCCGCCGGTGACCGGGCGGCTCGGTCGCCTCCGCGCCAGCCTGTGTGCAAACGGTTCCAGGTCTGCAGGCCCAGCGGTTAGAGTTCTCCTCATGACTATCGCGAACACCCCCGAATCCGACCTCCCCACCACGGAGGTGACCGACGTCGAAACGGATGCGCAGCCCACCCAGACCCTCGTCGGAACGGGTGCGGAATGGTGGCGTTCGGCGGTCATCTACCAGATCTATCCCCGGTCGTTCGCCGATGACGACGGCGACGGCATCGGCGATCTCGTGGGCATCACCAAGCGTCTGCCGGCCCTCGCCGACCTCGGCGTCGACGCGGTGTGGCTCTCGCCCTTCATGATCTCGCCCCAGCACGACGCCGGCTACGACGTCGCCGACTACTGCGACGTCGATCCGCTCTTCGGCACACTCGCCGACTTCGACGCGATGCTCGCCGAGGCGCACGGCCTCGGCATCCGGGTCATCGTCGACCTGGTGCCCAACCACACGAGC
Source organism: Herbiconiux daphne (assembly GCF_024979295.1). Lineage (GTDB taxonomy): Bacteria > Actinomycetota > Actinomycetes > Actinomycetales > Microbacteriaceae > Herbiconiux > Herbiconiux daphnes. The sequence continues at coordinate 270,534 of NZ_JANLCJ010000004.1, forward strand.
TGGGATCACCGGTGGTTCCAAGAGGCACTCGCCTCGCCCGAGGGCAGCCCCGAGCGCGACCGCTACATGTTCCGCGACGGGCTCGGCCCGAACGGCGACATCATGCCCAACAACTGGGAGTCGGTGTTCGGCGGCCCGATGTGGGAGCGCGAGGTGCGCCCCGACGGCACGCTCGGGCAGTGGTATCTGCACATCTTCGACAAGTCGCAGCCCGACCTCAACTGGCAGAACCCGTGGGTGCGCGAGCGCTTCCACGACATCCTGCGGTTCTGGCTCGACCGCGGAGTCGACGGCTTCCGGGTCGACGTGGCGCACGGCCTCGTCAAGGAGGACGGTCTGCCCGACTACACGCCCCCGGCCGAGGCCGGCAGCATGGGCGGTGGAGTGCCGGCATCAGACCCCGCGCTGGCCGACGAGTTCGATGCCATTACCGAGCTCGCCGCGAGCGGCGAGTCGCGCGACGGAGCCCCGGTGGGTCTCGAGCCCGGCATCGACGCCGACGCGTCGACCGATCCGTCGACCCCGCCCTACTGGGCGCAGGAGGGCGTGCACGAGATCTTCCGCGGCTGGCACGCAGTGCTCGAGGAGTACGAGGGCGACCGCGTGCTCTGCGCCGAGGCATGGGTGGAGCCGCTCACGAAGCTCGCCCGCTGGGTGCGCCCCGACGAGATGCAGCAGGCCTTCAACTTCACCTACCTGTCGGCCGGCTGGTCGGCGCCCGAGCTGCGGCGTGTGATCGACACCTCGATCCACGCGTTCGGCACGGTCGGCGCCCCCTCGACCTGGGTGCTGTCGAACCACGACGTGGTGCGGCACGCCTCCCGCCTCGCGCTGACGGCCGACAACCTGCAGGGGGCGGGCATCGGGCCCGACTCCCCCGGGCTGCCCGACCCGGTGGTGGGGTTGCGCCGTGCGCGCGCCGCGACCGCCGTCATGCTCGCCCTGCCCGGCAGCGCCTACATCTATCAGGGCGAAGAACTCGGCCTGCCCGAGAGCATCTACCTGCCCGACTCCGCGCGGCAGGACCCGACCTGGTTCCGCACCAACGGCGAGCGCTACGGACGAGACGGATGCCGCGTGCCCATCCCGTGGGAGGCCGGCCGCCCCACCTACGGCTTCGGCCCCGCGACATCCTCCCTCAGCTGGCTGCCCCAGCCCGACGACTGGGATGCGTATGCGCGCGACTCGCAGGACGGCGTGCCCGGGTCGACACTCGAGCTCTACAAGCTCGCGCTCGCCCTGCGCTCGAAGTTCGAGCTCGGCACGGGTTCGGTCGAGTGGCTGCCCGGCTACGGCGCCGACGTGATCGCGTTCCGCAACGGCCAGGTCACCGTCATCGCCAACACGGGCACCACCCCCGTCGAACTCCCGGTCGAATCCCACGCCGCCGACGTGCTGCTCTCGAGCGAATCCCTCACCGAACCCGCCCTCCCCGCCGACACCACCGTCTGGCTCATCGCCTAGCCCGCCCCGCGGGGGGAGGCCTGGCGCTCCGCGGGGGCGGCGGTGCCCCGCCGGGCAGGCGGCCCCCGCCGGCCTCGGCCCGGCGCACATCCCTCGCGCGGGCCCCCGCCGACAAACCTGCGCGCCCCTCCTGCCCCCCCGCCCGTCCAAACCGGCGCCCCCAACCAATACCGGCGCATCCGACCTGCCACACGCCTACGAACAACCCACCCAACCGAGCCCCACGTCGCCCCACCCCGAGTCACCCGGCACGGCAGCGCAACCCGCAGGCCGCGCCCAACGACCCAAGGTGAGCATGTCGCGGCGCGCCGGCCGGGGACGGCACGCCCGGCGCACGGCGTCCAACCCGCCCCCACCCCGATGAACCCCGCCACACCCGGCACGGCAGCGCAACCCGCAGGCCGCGCTCAACGACCCAGGGTGGCGGCGTGGCCGCGCCCGCGACCGCGTCGTGACATGTCGCGGCGCGCCGGGCAGGGACCGGCGCGCCCTCCGCACGCCGCGCGCAGCACGCCGCCCGCAGCAGCTAGCACAGCAGCTAGTTCGCGTTACTCTGCAACCACGCCCACGGGTCGACCGCGGTCACGCCGTCGAGGCGGATCTCGAGGTGCAAGTGCGGGCCGGTCGACGCCCCGGTGTTGCCGACGAGGCCGATGGTCTGCGCGACCTTCACGACCTGTCCCTCTTCGACCTGGATCGAGCCGGTGAGCATGTGCCCGTAGACGCTCGACACCTTCTGGCCGTTCACGATGTGGTCGATGATGACGTGCACGCCGAGGCCGCTGTTGTCGTAGGGCTGAACGCTGCTCACGACGCCGTCGGCGATCGACTGGATGGGCGTGCCCTGACCGGGCGCGAAGTCGACGCCCTTGTGGTCGGTGCTGCCGATGCCACCGGGCGACTCGCGGGCGCCGAAGTAGTCGCTGATCGGCACGCCGACCGGGAACGGCCACTGGATGGTGCCGGTCGGGTTGTTCGTGAACGTGTCCGCGACCCGGAATCCCGCCGCCTTCAGAGCCGCCGTGTCGCGCACGCTGTAGCCATCGCGCGCGATGCTCGAGGTGGGCACGTCGGCGCTGGTTGTGAGTTCTTGTCCGGGCAGCGCGGGCGCGATGTCGGCGAGCACGTTCTCGCTGACCACGGGCCCCGCGGATGCCGCGTGCAGCGCCGAGGCCGGCATCGACGTGGCGACGGCGATTCCGGTGGCGAAGATGAGGGCGAGCGCGCTCAGCCCGCCCTTAGCGATGTTGGCGCGGCGGCCGCGACGGGTCGTCTTGGCTGCTTCGGATGCAGCGGCGTCGGATGCAGCGGTATCGGATGCAGCGGCCTCCACCGCGTCACGCATGGCCTTCTCGTGCGGAGCGACCGGCGCTGCGTCCCCCGATCCGGACTCGGCCAGCCCCGTGCGCAACGTGCGCCGGGAGACCTGCTTCGGCGCGGCATCCGGGGCCTTCTGCGTCGGAGCGACGGCGGCGGTGGACTCGCGCCCCGGCCCGGGCTGCTCGGCGAGCGGCACGATCTCGGCGATCGTCGGCTCGGGCAGGGCGACCGTGGTGGAGATGTCGACCGATCCGGTGGCGACCATCTCGACCTCGATGGCGTCGTCAGCCGGCGTCGGTGCGGCCGAAGGGGCGCTCTCCGCCGCGGGAAGCGCGTCGACGGCGGGCAGCGCGGTGGTGGGGGTCGAGACGATCGCGCGACGACCACCGGCGGGCTTCTCGATCGAATCGGAGAACGCGGATGCCGCCCGGCGCCCGATGCGGGGCGAGTGCGGCCGCGGTGCCGCCACGGTGCTGGCCGCCGCCGACGAGTTGCTCGAAGCGGGAGCGATGGGGGTGACGACGGCTTCGTCGTGCGGCGCGGTCGCAGCGTCTGCAGACGTCTCGGCGCTCGAGGCGCTGCCCGACTCCGGGGTTAACGGGGTGATCACGGCGTCACCGACCGTCGGCGAGGCGGCTTCGCGGGCAGCGCGTCGTCCGCGTGCGGCGGTCGCGGTGGGAGCAGCGGTCGCGGTCGGAGCAGCGGCCGTGACCTCGCGAGCGGCCGAAGACTCCGTCGCGATCTCCACCTCAGTGGCGCCGTCGCCGGCCGGGGCCGAGACGACCTCGGTGCGTGCGCGGCGGCGACCGGGGCGGGGCGCCATCGAACCCTCGTCGGCCTGGGCCGCAGCGGGCTGGGGGCGACCAGACGTGTCGGTCGAGTCCGCAGCTGCGGCATCCGTCGCCGGCTGGGCCGCACGACGGGCCCGGCGGCTCACCGGGGTCGACCCGGCAACCGGCGCGGCGGTGGCGCGGGAAGAAGCACCGGCACCGCCTGACGCGGCGGCCGCGGCATCCGCTTCATCACGAGCGGGCGCCGGGGCAGCAGCTGCAGCAGCAGCCGCATCGACAGCGCCGTCGCCGTCGCCCGCGGCAGCCTTCACGGCGTCGCCCGACGGGCTCGCGCGCAGGCTGCGGCGCGACGGCAGAGACGGGGAGGGGTGCTTCGATGAACCGTGGGCCTCGCGTTTGGATGAGTCGTCATCCGGGCGTGAAGTCGAACGTGTCAAGATGTGGGAGCTTCCGGGTAGAACGTCGGATTTCATCTCGGGGTAAGCGCGATGACGGACTGATCAAGGCTACATACGCCGGTATCGAAATGCCACCTCGCGCAAGAAACCCGCGTGACCCCCGGGTGTCGCGACAAATCAGAGCGGCAGGCCCGCGTCGCGGTGCAGTTCGTAGAGAAGCGGTTCGAGTTCGGCCGCCAGCACCGGGTCGGCCGCGAAGGTCATGACCGTGCTCTCTGCCGCGCCGAGGAATCCGCCCACGCGTCCGCCGGCCTCGCGCACGATCAGGGCGCCGGCAGCGTGGTCCCACGGGTTGAGGCCCCGCTCGGCATAGGCGTCGAGCCGCCCGGCCGCCACCGAGCAGAGGTCGAGGGCGGCCGAACCGGCCCGCCGGATGTCGCGAACCCGGCCCACGAGGCCCGTGATGAACTGGCCCTGCTTCACCCGCAGGTCGGCGCTGTAGGCGAAACCGGTGCCGACGAGCGCCTGGGCGAGCGCGACATCCCTGTTCACAGCGAGCCGTCGTTCGCCGAGGAACGCCCCCCCGCCGGCGCTGGCCGTGAAGACCTCGCCGAGCACGGGGTTGACCACGCAGCCGGCGAGCGCCGTCCACGTCGAGGGGTCGGGGTCGCCCTCGACCGCCGCGATGCTGACCGCGTAGGCGGGGATGTCGTAGAGGTAGTTGACCGTGCCGTCGATGGGGTCGACGACCCAGGTCACGCCCGAGGTGCCGAGCGTGGCGGCCGACTCCTCGCCGAAGAACCCGTCGTCGGGCCGCAGCTCGGCGAGTCGGGCACGGATGAAGTCTTCTGACTCCCGGTCGGCGAAGGTCACCACGTCTTCGGGCGACGACTTGCTCGCCGCCACCGTCACGCCTTCGGCACGCCGCTTGGCGATGAGAGCGCCGGCCTCCACACCGATCGAGCGGGCGATCTCGAGGAAGTCAGCGGGCGAAGCGGGCATGAACCGTCTTTCGTAGAACGAGTGGCGAGTGAGGGATTCGAACCCCCGAATGCGAAGCAGTCTGATTTACAGTCAGATCCCTTTGGCCACTTGGGTAACTCGCCAGGCGCACCCGACCACGTTCTGCAACACAACCGAAGGCGCTGGACAAGAATACCCGGCAGAGTTCCCAGCGCGAAATCCGTTGCCGGTGTCAGCGGGCGGCTTCGGCCTCGGTTGCATAACGGTCGGCGAAGTCGAGCACCTCGTCGAGATAGGCGGGCGATTCGTTGTAGCCGGTGATGGCCGCCCGCCACCCGTCTTCGGTGCCCAGATCGCCGCCCGAGTAGCAGAGGTATTCGGCCGCCGAGAGCGACGCGTCGTCGATGTTGTGGATGTCGGGCACCCCGTCTCCGTTGGCCTCGGTGGCCCAGGCGGCCCAGGTGGTGGGCACGATCTGCATGGGGCCGACCGCGCGATCCCACTCCGTGTCGCCGTCGACCGCGCCCTCGTCGCTGTCGGCGATCTGCTGGAACCCGTCGCCGTCGAGCGGCACGCCGATGATGAGGTCGCTGGTGACTCCGTCGTCGTCGATGTGCCCGCCGAAGATCGTGCCGTGATGCGACTCCACCCAGCCGATGCCGGCCAGGGTGTTCCAGCCCAGGTGGCACTCGGGGCGCACCTCGTTCGACGCCAGGGCCGCGCCCGCGTAGCCCTGCAGCGCGCGCCGCGGAATGCCGGTGGCATCGGCCACCCGGTCGAGCCAGGCTCCGTCGGGCAACTGCGCGGTCGGGGTGCCGTCGCGGTAGGTGCCGACGGATGCCGCGGCCTCCGCCGGCGCGAACACCGCGAACGTGGCATCCGGCCCGCTCGGAGCCGCACTGCCGTCACCCACGGTGCAGCCGCTCAGCAGCAGAACCGCCGCCCCGACCCCGGCCACAGCAGCACCCCACGTCTTTCGCACGCCCCCACTCAACCAGACCCGTCTGACAGCCGGCGCCGCGCCGGACTCAGACGACCTCGACCGTCAGCCCGCTCGCGGCTCTCGCGAGCCTCGCGTCATGCGTCCAGAATCCGTCGCACAGATGGAACTGCGCCGTCGCGAGATGGATCGCGTCGATCGTCGACAACCCGTGGGTGGCTCGCAACTGGGCCGCGGCACGGTAGATCTCCGGCCCGATCTCCAGCATCGTCAGGCTCTCGAAGAGCCGGTCGTACCGGCGGGCGAGCACGACATCACCGCGCCGCAGAGGTGCGACCCGGCACTCCAACACGACCAGAGGACTGATGGCGACCTCGGCCGACATCTCGGCAAATCGCTGACGGATCGCATCTCCTCGCTCAGAGCGGCTCTCGACGAGGTAGACGAGGATGTTGGTGTCGACGTAGATCACAAGTCGAGTTCGCGATCTTCGCGACCCGCGGCGATCTCGCGGATGATCTCGTCGACCTGCTTCGATGTCTTCTGCTGCTCGTTCGGGATGGGATTGGCCTCCAGCCACTGCACGATCTCCGTGCCCGTCCAGCCGCGTCTCGGCTGCGTCGGAACGAGCTTCGCCACCGGTTTTCCTCGCCGGGTGATCTCTATCTCTTCACCCCCCTCAGCGCGCGCGATCAGTTTCGACAGATTGTTCCTCGTGTACAGCACGTCGTATCGCTCCATGGTCTCCCCGACCTCCCTAGCCACAAATCCTAGCCATGTTGAGACTTCGTCACAACGGCCGGGCCGCGTAAAATGGAGGGCATGGCAGATTCATCGTTTGACGTGGTCAGCAAGGTCGACAAAATGGAGGCCGACAACGCCCTCAATCAGGCTCAGAAAGAGGTCGCGCAGCGCTACGACTTCAAGAACGTGGGGGCGTCGATCGAGTGGAGCGGCGAGAAGGTGCTCATGAAGGCCAACTCCGAAGAGCGCGTGAAGGCCATCCTCGAGGTGTTCGAGTCGAAGCTCATCAAGCGCGGCATCTCGTTGCGGTCGCTCGACGCGGGCGAGGCGTTCCCGAGCGGCAAGGAGTTCCGCATCGAGGCCTCCATGAAGAACGGCATCGCGCAAGACGACGCGAAGAAGATCAACAAGCTCATTCGCGACGAAGCCCCCAAGAGCGTCAAGTCGCAGATCCAGGGCGACGAGCTGCGGGTGTCGTCGAAGAGCCGCGACGACCTGCAGGCCACCATGGCGCTGCTCAAGGGCGCCGACCTCGACGTGGCCCTCCAGTTCATCAACTTCCGCTGACGCGGGTGAGCATCGAGACGGATGCCGCGGCAGCAGCCCCCGGCCGCCCCGGCACCCCCGGCATCGACGTGCCCGACCGCCGCGGCCGCACCGGCCTCGACCGGCTCGGCTACGACCTCACCGGCAACCCGCGGGTGAGGGTCACCGACGTTCAGCTGCTCACGTCGAACTGGTACGTCACGCGCACCACGCGCTTCGACTACCAGCACAGCGACGGCCACTGGTCGAGCGAAGAGCGCGAGACCCACGACCGCGGCAACGGCGCCACCATTCTGCTCTACGACGCCGAGCGGCGCACGGTGCTGCTCATCCGCCAGTTCCGCTACCCCGCCTACGTCAACGGGCTCGACGACGGCATGCTGCTCGAGGTGCCCGGCGGTCTGCTCGACGAAGACGACCCCGAGACCGCCATCCGTCGCGAAGCCCGCGAAGAGACCGGCTACGAGATCGGCGAGGTCACGCACCTCTTCGACGCCTACATGAGCCCCGGCTCGGTCACCGAGAAGCTCTTCTTCTTCGCCGCCCCCTATCTCGCCCATGAGCGAGCGGATGCCGGCGGCGGGCTCGCCGACGAGGGCGAGGACATCGAGCTGGTCGAGCTGACGATCGACGAGGCGCTGCGCCGCATCGGAGACGACATCATCGATGCCAAGACGATCATGCTGCTGCAGTGGGCGGCGCTCACGGGACCGTTCAGCCGCTGAGAACGCCCGGGCTTCGACGCCTCACGAGGCCGTCGGGGCGTCGGGATAGGGAAACAGGTGCGTCGGGTCGTAGGCCTCGCGCACCGAGGCCAAGCGATCGAACGTGGCAGCCGGCCAGCTGGCCTCGTAGGAGCCGGGAACCGAGAGGTCTCCGGCGAAGTTGACGTTGTTCTCCGTCGAGACCCACCGCGCGAGGTGGGCGGTGACGCCGTCGGCGATCTGCGGCAGCACAGTGCCGAAGAGCGACGGGTCGGGCGCGCCGATCATGATGAAGGTGTACCCGGCCGACCGACCCCCCACCGCGCTGCCCTCGGGCACGTCGCGAGCGGTGGCGCCGCCGATGTGGCGTAGCTCGGCGGCCACGATCGGCACCTGCTGCTCGGGCCCGAGCACCTCGAGGAACGCGGCGACGAAGTCGTGGTCGACCGTGTCGAGCAGCATTCCGCGGTCGAACACGGGCGACGGGTCGGTGGGGTCGTTGTGGATCATCGACACCTCACTCGCCGGCATCACGCCGACGTGGCCGAAGATCGCGGGCGCGGCATCCTGAACCGGGGCGAACAGCCGCTCGCCCTCGGCCGGGTCTCCGATGTAGGCGATGCGCGCCGTGATGGCCGTCTTGCCGCGCAACGGCTCGGGAACCACGTCGAACGGCGGAAACCGGATGACGGCCACCGACGACGTGGCCCGCTCGGGTGCCGTCGCCGTGAAGTCGGCCCAGGCGCCGAGCACCGCCGGGATGCTCTCGGCGTCGTAGAACAGCGAGCCGCCGTAGAAGCTCTCGAGGTCGACGAGCGCCAGGTGCACCGACGTCACCACCCCGAACCCGCCCTTGCCGCCGCGAAGCGCCCAGAACAGATCGGCGTTCTCGTCGGCCGAGGCCCGCAGCACCTCGCCGTCGGCCGTCACCACCTCGAACGAGCGCACGTAGTCGCTCGAGAAGCCGTAGGTGCGGGCGAGCGGCCCGAGCCCGCCGCCGAGCAGGTAGCCGACCACGCCGACGTGCCCCGAAGCGCCCGTGATCGGCGCCAGAGCGTGCTCGGCCGCCGCCGCGACCACGCTGCTCCAGTGGTTGCCCGCGCCGATGTGGGCGACGCGGCGCTCGGGGTCGATGGCGAGCGCCGAGAGTCGCGACGTGGTGATGAGCACCCCGTCGGTCACCGGCACGTAGGCGCCGTGCCCGGTGGCGAGCACGTGCACCGCGAGGTCGTTGGAGCGTGCGAAGCGCACCGCCGCCGCGACATCCTGCTCGTCGGCGGCACCGACCACGACGTCGGGGTCGTGCTTCACGAGCACGTTCTGGGCGGCCGTCTCGTCGGCGACACCGGCGTCGCCCCGGCGGAAGACCACGCCGGAGACGCCACCGGCGAGCTCGGCGAAGGATTCGTCTGTGAAGGTCATGACAGCGACTGTAGCGACCAGCACCGACAGCGATCCAGACCTACGACCGCAGAATTCATGCGGTGCCGGGCCGTTGTGCATCGGCCGTCAATCGGCGAAAATGCCGTCGATCCAGGCGCCCAGCCGCCGATAGGCCCCGAGCCGCACTTCGGGTGCCGAGAGCGTGATGTCGTGCAGCGCGTCGGTCACCCGCATCACGGTCACGGTCTGGCCGAGCGCCAGCGACCGCTGAGCCACGACGTCGACGTCGAGGGCGACATCCGCCGACGCCATCGCGGGTTCCCAGCGCGGCCTCAGGATGCTGCGACTCGACAGCATCGTCAGCACCGGCGCCTCGATGCCGAGCCCCGCGCTCACCTGCGCGTGCCCGTGCAGCACCGCGTTCAGCCAGCCGGGGTAGACCGGGAACCCGTGCTCTGGCCGCCAGGCGAGGTCGTAGTGCCAGTGCCCCTCGAACGCCGACGAGACCGAGCGGGTGTAGAAGCCGAGGTCGACGACGGGGTAGGGGTCGCGCGGGCGGTGGCGCGCCTGCCACTGCGTGAGCGGTGCGAGGGCCTCCCGGCCGAGCTGGCCGGCTTGGAACTCGAGCCACGGGCTGTTGAGCACGACCGCCCGGGCGGCATCCGGATGCCGCGATGCCCAGAGGCTCAGGGTGAGGCCTCCGGTGGAGTGCCCCATCAGGATGAGCGGCCGCCGCGGGCCGTCGGCGGGCGCGATCACGGCGAGCGCGGCACCGATCTCCTCGTCGTAGGCCGCCAGGTCGGTGATGTAGCCAGGGGTCTGGTGCGGGCGCAGGCTGCGGCCGTACTTGCGCAGGTCGAGCGCGAAGAACCGGGCGCCCCGGTCGCCCCAGAAGCGGGCGAGCTCGGTCTGGAAGAAGTAGTCCGACCAGCCGTGCACGTAGAGCACGTCGGCCCCGCGCACGGGCGAGTCCGAGAAGCGTGCGGCGAACGGCGGGCGGTAGCGCACCAGGGTCGCCACCACCTCGCCCTCGGCGTCGGGCTCGAGCTCGAGCGTGCGCTGCTCGAACCGGGGACCGAGGATGTCGGGGCGCCAGCGTTCGGCCGCGGGGGTCATCTGGTCAATCTAGCGCCTGGTCAATCCAGCGCTAGCGCCTGGTCAATCCAGCGCCTCGTCAATCCAGCGCCGCGCAGCCGTGAGGTGCCGAGTCGCCCCGCGCGGCCGACGCTCAGGCCATGTTCGCCGCGAGCACCCGCACGGCCTGCTCGAAGCGCGCCGGAGGGGCGGCGGAATAGTTCACGCGCACGAACGCCCCGGTGGGCTCGGCCGGAAACCACTCGTCGCCCGGCGAGATGAGCACCCCGTCGCGGGCGCAGGCCGCCACGAACGCGGTCGTGTCGACCCCCGGCGGCAGGCGCAGCCAGAGATTGAGGCCGCCCGACGGCACCGCGGTCAGGGTGCCGGCGGGCAGCAGCTCGTCGACGAGGGCGATGAATCCGTCACGCCGCAACCGTAGCTGCTCGCGCATGCGCCGAAGGTGCGGCTGCCAGCCCGGCGACGTCACCACCTCGAGCGCCGCGGTCTGCAGCACCCCGCTGACGTAGAGACCGTCGACCACCCGATCGGTGCGGATGCGCGAGAGCGCCGGCCCGCGCGCGATCACGGCGGCGATGCGGATGGCGGGCGAGATGGCCTTCGTGAGCGACCGCACGTAGACGACGTGACCGTCGGCATCCTGCGCCACGAGCGGCCGCACCGGAGCATCGAGCGCGAAATCGTGCGCCCAGTCGTCTTCGACGAGGAAGGCGGCGTTCTCGCGCACCACGTCGAGCACCGCCGCGGCCTGCCCCGCCGACCAGCTGCCGCCGGTGGGGTTCGCGAAGTGCGGCATGGCATAGAGGAGGCGCGCGCGGGTGCGCTCGAACGCCTCGGTCAGCACGATCGGATCGACCGCGCCGCCGTCACGCGGAACGGGCACCACCACGAGCCCGGCTTGACGCGCCGCCGCGATCGCGCCCCAGTAGCCGGGCGACTCCATGATGATGTGGTCGCCGGGCCGCGCGAGCGCCCGGAACACCGACGAGAGCGCGCTCTGCCCGCCCGGCATCACGACGACGTCGGATGCCGGTGGGGCGGCTCCGCCGGCCGGCGCCGTCTCGGCGACCTCGCGCGCGAACCACGCCCGCAGCTCGGGCAGCCCGGCGGCCGGCGGCCGGTCGAGCGCCGACCGCGACCGCGCCGCGCGAGCGAGGGCCGACTGCACGGCCCGCGCCGGCAGCAGGTCGTCGGCGGGATAACCGCTGTGCAGGGCGATCACGTCGTCGGCCGGGGTCTGCATGGTCGATCCGACGAAGGCGCCGTGGGGCGGCAGCGCGCCGAGCGCGCCCGTCTGCCAGCCGAAGTCGCTGCGCGGTGCCGGTCGCTCGTGCCGCACGAAGTTGCCCGCGCCGGGGCGCGACTCGACCAGCCCGTCGCGCACCAGCATGCGGATCGCTTGCTGCACCGTCACGGGACTCGCCCCGAAGCGCACGGTGAGCGCGCGGGTCGACGGCAGCCGGGCCCCGGCACGCAGCCCGCCGAGGTCGCTCCGGATGTCGGCCGCGATGCGCGCAGCACTGCTACTGTTGCTCATGACACACGATGATAGCGCTACTGTCTCGAGCGCTCGTCCGCTATCGGGGGCCCGCACCCTCTCGCCTGGGCTCGTCTGGGGGTTCGTCGGCGTGCTGGCCTTCTCGTTCACCCTGCCGTTCACGCGCGTGGCGGTGGCCACGCTCGACCCGCTCGTGGTGGGGGCCGGGCGGGCCGTGGTCGCCGCGATCCTCGCCGGCATCGTGCTGCTGGTCACCCGCACCGGCCTGCCGCCACGGAGGCTCTGGCTGCGCATCGTGGTCGTGTCGGCCGGCGTCGTGGTGGGCTTTCCGTTCCTCACCTCGTTCGCGCTGCAGACCTCGCCCGCCAGTCACGGCGCCGTGGTGATCGGGCTGCTGCCGGCGGCGACCGCGGCCGTCGCCGTGCTGCGCGGCAAGGAGCGCCCCAGCCCCCTGTTCTGGGTGGCGAGCCTCGCCGGGGCCGCCGCCGTGATCGGCTTCACCCTGGCCTCGTCGGGCGGTTTCGGCGGGGTGCAGGTCTCCGACCTGCTGCTGCTCGGAGCGGTGGTCGCGGCCGCCGTCGGCTACGCCGAGGGCGGCCTGCTGGCTCGTGAGATCGGTTCGTGGCAGGTCATCTGCTGGGCGCTTCTGGTGGCCTCGCCCGTCATGCTCGTGCTCACCGTGCTCTCGGCGGCGACGCATCCGCTCGCCGCCCCTCTCGACGGGTGGCTCGCGTTCGCCTACGTGTCGGTCGTGAGCATGTTCCTCGGCTTCTTCGCCTGGTATCGCGGGCTCGGCATCGGCCCCATCGCCTCGGTCAGCCAGATGCAGCTGGTGCAACCGGTGCTCACGATCGCGTGGGCGGCACTGCTGCTCGGCGAACCGCTGACGGTGCTCACCGTGGTGGGGGCGCTCGCGGTCATCGCGTGCGCCGCACTCGCGGTGCGCGCCCGCGTGCGGCGGCAGTGAGTCGCCCCCGCGCGTTCGACCACAAAGGGCGCCCCGACGCGCGCGGCGCTCAGCGCGCCCGATTCGGTCGACCGCGCCCGTCATGACCGGCGCGCCCGACCATTTATGGCGCGCCACGCGCCCACGCGCCTACGCGCCCGCCGCTCAGGCGAGGGGCGCGAAGCGCGGCACCGTGCGCCCGTCGACCTCCACGGTCTCGGCGAACATGGCGAGCGGCCGCACCCACATCCCTGACGTGCCGAGCACCGGGCGGTAGACGACGAACTCCTCCTCGGTCTCGCTGTGGCGTGCCACACCGAGAACCTCGTAGTCGTTGCCCTTGTAGTGCCGGTAGAGCCCGGGCGTCACCGCGATCACGCGCGCGAGATGTCGATCATCTCGTCGCGCGGCACGACCTTGACCCGCAGGCGCCCGGCGGCCTCGCCGAGGGCGAGCTCGTGCCGGTCGAGCTTGTGCCAGCCCTCGAGGTCGGTGTAGGCGATGCCCCGCGACTCGAGAAGCGCCGGGATGGCCTCTTCGGCGGGTTCGGCCGGAGCCCACCAGTTGGCCTGGTCGCGCACGACGTGCGACAGGGTCTCCATGGCGTCGGACTTCGTGTGGCCGATGAGGCCCACCGGCCCGCGCTTGATCCAGCCCGTGGCGTAGACCCCCGGAATGACCGTGTTCGAGTCGTCGAGCACCTGGCCCTCGTGGTTCGGGATGACGCCGTGGTGCTCGTCGAACGGGATGCCGTCGAGCGGCGACCCGAAGTAGCCGACGGCGCGGTAGATGGCCTGGATCGGGATCTCGCGGATCTCGCCCGTGCCGGTCACCCCGCCCGCGGCATCCGGCCTCGTGCGCTCGTAGCGGATGGCGGCCACCCGGCCGGCGTCGTCGCCGACGATCTCGAGGGGCTTCGCATAGAAGTGCAGGTGCAGCCGGCGCGAGGCCTGCCCCACCGGGCGCTCACGCCACTGGTTGAGCACCTTGTTGATGACGAAGACCTGCTTGTTCGACTCGATCGCGGCCTTCGAGGCCTCGTCGAGCTCGAAGTCCTCGTCGTAGACGATCATGTCGACGTCGTTCATCTCGCCGAGCTCGCGCAGCTCGAGCGGCGTGAACTTCACCTGCGCCGGCCCCCGGCGCCCGAACACGTGCACGTCGGTGACGGGCGAGGTCTTCAGACCCTCGTAGACGTTGGCGGGAATCTCGGTCACGAGCAGGTCGTCGGCGTGCTTGGCCAGGATGCGCGAGACATCCAGCGCCACGTTGCCGTTGCCGATCACGGCCACGGACTGGGCCTCGAGCGGCCAGGTGCGAGGCACGTCCGGATGCCCGTCGAACCAGCTCACGAAGTCGGCCGCACCGTAGGAGCCCTCGAGCTCGACGCCGGGAACGGCGAGCGACGCATCGCGGATGGCGCCGGTTGAGAAGATGACGGCGTTGTAGTGCTTCTTCAGGTCGTCGAGCGTGATGTCGACGCCGTAGCGCACGTTGCCGAAAAAGCGGATGACGCCCGAGTCGAGCACCTCGCGCAGAGCGGTGATGATGCCCTTGATGCGCGGGTGGTCGGGCGCGACGCCGTAGCGCACGAGGCCGTAGGGGGCGGGCAGCTGCTCGAACAGGTCGATCGAGACGTCGAAATGACGCTCGGCCTTCACGAGCAGGTCTGCGGCGTAGATGCCGGCGGGGCCGGCTCCGACGATGGCCAAACGGAGCTTGGTCACGGTGAATTCCTTCGTGTTGGTGAGAGGCGCTGTGCGCCTGAGGTGCGCGCACCCGAGGCGGATGCGCAGAGGTGCGAGGTCAGTTCGTGCGCTCCACGACGGTGTTGGCGAAGCGGATGAGGGTCTTCTTCACGGTGCCAGACGGCAGCGGGTCGAGCGCCTCGATGGCCTCGCGGGCGAACCGGCGGGCTTCATCGATCGTTCGCTGGGTCACGGGATGCTCCCGCAGCAGCGTGATGGCGTCGTCGCTGTCGTGGCCCTCGAGCGCCTGCGGGGTGAGGCGTTCGAGCAGGGCGGCGGCGGCCGGGTCGGTCTCGGCGTCGCGGCGCAGGTAGAGCACCGGCAGCGTCGCCACACCGGCACGGATGTCGGTGCCCGGCGTCTTGCCCGACTCCTCGTCGCTCGGCGCGATGTCGATCACGTCGTCGACCAGCTGGAAGGCGATGCCGACCTTCTCGCCGAACTCGCGCACGGGCTGCTCGAAGGTCGGCGAGCCGTTCGAGAAGATCACGCCCAGCTGCGCCGACGCCGAGATGAGCGAGCCCGTCTTGTCGGCGAGCACGCGCAGGTAGTGGTCGACCGGGTCTTCGCCGTGCTGCGGGCCGATGGTCTCGTTGAGCTGGCCGAGGCAGAGTCGTTCGAAGGTGTCGGCCTGCAGGCGGATGGCCCGCTCCCCGAGCTGGGCGAGCAGGGCGCTGGCCCGGGCGAACAGCAGGTCTCCGGTGAGGATGGCCACCGAGTTGCCCCACACGTTCTGGGCGCTCGGCACCCCGCGGCGCTGGTCGGCGTCATCCATCACGTCGTCGTGGTAGAGCGACGCGAGGTGGGTGAGCTCGATCGAGGTGGCGGCGGTGACGACCTCGTCGGTCACGCCGTCACCGAGCTGGGCGGTGAGGAACGCGAGGATGGGCCGCACCCGCTTGCCCCCGGCGTCGAGCAGGTAGCGCGCCACGACGTCGACGAGACCACCGGCGAACTTGGTCTCGGTCGCGAGGCGCGCCTCGAGCGACTCGATCGACGCTTCGATGAGCTTCGCGGTGCGCCGGTCTTCGCCGGTGGAGAAGAGGCGGTCGGCCAGCGAGACCGGGGTCGACCGGCCGGTGGCGCGGCGAAGGCTGGGGGGCACGGACACTAGCCTACTTTTCTTCGGAGGAGTCGGCCGCGCCGAGCGGCTTGACCCCCTTGTGCAGCGCGACGATGCCGGCGCTGAGGTCGCGGTAGCGCACATCCGCGAACCCGGCGTCGCGCAGCCACGAGGCGAGGGTCTTCTGGTCGGGCCACGACTCGATCGACTCGAACAGGTAGTCGTAGGCGTCGACGTTCGACGAGACGGCCTTCGCGAGCGTGGGCATCACGTGCTTCAGATACCAGTAGTACGACGAGCGGATGGGCTTCAGCGGGGTGCTGAACTCGCAGATCACGATGCGGCCGCCCGGCTTCGTCACCCGGTAGAGCTCGGCGAGGGCCGTGCGCGGCTCGACGATGTTGCGCAGACCGAACGAGATGGTGACGGCGTCGAAGGTGTCGTCGGCGAACTGCAGGTTCATGCCGTCGGCCACGACGAACTCGATGTTCGGCACACCGGCCTGCTGATCCCGGCCGACCTCGATCATGCCGGGCGAGAAGTCGGCGGCCACCACGTGGGCGCCGCTCTTGGCGAGCGAGGCGCTCGAGGTGCCGGTTCCGGCGGCGAGGTCGAGGATCTGCTCGCCCGGCCGCGGCGCCACGGCACGCGTGGTCGCCACGCGCCACAAGAGGGCGTTGCCGACCGAGAGCACGGTGTTGGTGCGATCGTAACCGGCGGCGACCTGGTCGAACATCGCGGAGACCTGTTCGGGTCGTTTGGTGAGGTCTGCCTTAGTCACCGTCTCAGTTTACGTTCAGTTGCCTGACAGCGGAGCCTGAGCCCTGCAAGACCGGGCGTAAGCTCGAGATGTGAGCGATACATCGCACCCGGTTCCCCGTTTGCACGTCGAAACGACCCGGGTCGACGAGTTGAAACTGCTGATCCCTCTCATCGACCGCCGGCATCCGCTGATCTGGATGCGCAAGGGGCAGGGCATGGCCGGCGTGGGCGAAGCGCTGCGACTCGAGTTCACCGGCCCCGACCGCATGCGCGACGCGTGCGAGACCTGGAAGGCCGTCGCCGACGCCGCCACCGTGGTCGACCCGATCGGTGCTCCGGGCACCGGTCTCGTGGCCTTCGGATCGTTCGCCTTCGCCGACGACTCCGCCGCGGTGAGCGTGCTCATCGTTCCCCGCCTGCTGCTCGGCAAGCGCGACGGCACCTTCTGGGTGACCCGCATCCTGGTGGAGGGCGAAGACCCCGCCTCGGTGCCCGTGCCCACCGCCCGGCCGCTCGGGCCGGAGTTCCGGCTCAGCCTGCTGCCCGGCGCCGTGTCGCCCGACGCCTTCCGCGCCTCGGTCGACGCCGCCGTCGACCGCATCGACGACCAGGAGCTCAGCAAGGTGGTGCTGGCACGCGACCTCGTGGGGCACCTGCCGGCCGAGTCCGACCTGCGACGCCCGCTCACCGACCTCGCCCTCGGCTACCCCGACTGCTGGACCTACGCCGTCGACGGCTTCATCGGCTCGAGCCCCGAGACCCTCGTGCGCGTCGACCACGGCACCGTGAGCGCCCGCGTGCTCGCCGGCACCACCTCACGAGGGGCGGATGCCGCGGCCGACCACGACAAGGCCGTCGCTCTCGCCACCTCGGCCAAAGACCTCGACGAGCACGGCTACGCCGTGAACAGCGTGGTGGCCGCGTTGACCCCGCACAGCCGCAACCTCGTGACCAGCGAGGTGCCGTTCACCCTCAAGCTGCCGAACCTCTGGCACCTCGCGAGCGACGTCGTCGGCACGCTGAGCGACGGCTCCACCTCGCTCGACCTGATCGCCGCGCTGCACCCGACCGCGGCGGTGGCGGGCACGCCGCGCGCCGAGGCGCTCGCGCTCATCCACGAACTCGAGCCCTTCGACCGCGGGCGCTATGCCGGGCCGGTGGGCTGGGTAGGCGCCGACGGCGACGGCGAATGGGCCGTGGCCCTGCGGTCGGCGCAGGTCAGCCCGTCGGGCGACATCACCGCGTTCGCGGGCTGTGGCATCGTCGCCGACTCCGACCCCGAGCGCGAATACCTCGAGACGAAGATGAAGTTCCGCCCGATCGTGGAGGCGTTCGGCTGAGACCAGCGTTCTGCTGAGACCGGCGTTCGGCTCAGACCGGCGTTCGGCTAGTTGCCGCCCGAGCGGCGACGGCGCATCACGAACAGCACGATGCCGCCGACGATGAGGGCCGCGACGGCGATGCCGCCGATGATGAGGGCGAGCTGTCCGTTCGCTCCGGTGGCCGCCAGCGCCGCCGGGGCGGTCGCGACGTCATAACTGAGAGTCATCTGGTTCTCCTCGTCGAGTCATGCTGAAACGTTCGCACGCGTGGTCGGGTGTAGCCGATCTTAGCCGGATTCCAATCCGATCTCCGGGCTCCTCCGAAGACCCTCTGAAGGCTCGGCACGCTGATATCCCAGGTCAGCGGCCGGATTCATCCATTCCTCTAAGGAGAAGTCCCATGCGTATCACCAAGCGCCACACCCTGACGGCCCTCGCAATCGCGGCCGTCGCCACCTTCGGTCTCGCCGGTTGTTCCGGCTCCAGCACGACGGCGTCGTCGACGGAGGAGTCATCGGCTCCCGAGACCTCCGCAGCGCCGATGGAGACCTCGCCCGCCGCGATGGACCCGGCCGCCGACCTCGTCGGCTCCGGCTGCGCCGCCTACGCCGACGCCGTGCCGGACGGCTCCGGTTCGGTCGCCGGAATGGCCGAAGACCCGGTGGCCACCGCCGCGTCGAACAACCCGCTGCTGACCACCCTCACCGCTTCGGTGTCGGGCGGCCTCAACCCCGACGTCAACCTGGTCGACACACTGAACGGCAGCGAGTTCACCGTCTTCGCCCCGGTCGATGACGCGTTCGCCAAGCTCGACGCCGCCACGGTCGACTCCCTGAAGACCCCGGAAGGCGCTGCGACGCTGACCCAGATCCTCACCTACCACGTGGTTCCCGGCCAGATCGCTCCTGACGAGATCGTCGGAACCCACACCACCGTCGAAGGCGCCGACCTCACGGTCGAGGGCAGCGGCGACACCCTCACGGTGAACGGCTCGTCTGCCGTCATCTGCGGTGGCGTGCACACCGCCAACGCCACCGTGTACCTCATCGACACGGTGCTGATGCCCCCCATGTAAGGCATCCGCTCCACAGCCGAAAGGCCGGTCGCGCTCGTCGCGGCCGGCCTTCCGGCGTTCCCGCGCCGCGCGGGCCCGTCGGGTGGCTCGGCCGACGAGGCTGCCTCTAGGCTGGCCGGCACATGCTCTCTGCGATCCTCGGCCTGGCCGGAGCCATGATCTACGGCGGCTCCGACTTCCTCGGCGCGCTGGCGTCGCGGCGCATCAACCCCCTGCGCGTGACCGCCCTCTCCGCGTTCGCGGGCCTGCTGCTGCTCGTGGCGCTCTCGCCTCTTCTCGGCGCGGCCTGGTCGCCCGAGGCGGTGCTGTGGGGCATCGTCTCCGGAGTGGCGGGGGCCGGGGCCATCGCCCTGCTCTACGCCAGTCTCGCGATCGGCCCGATGAGCATCCTCTCGCCGCTGACCGCTCTCGTGTCGGCGCTCGTGCCGATGACGGTCGGGCTGCTGAGCGGCGAGCGCCTGCCCCTCATCGGCTACATCGCCCTCGCGATCGCTCTCGTCGCCGTGGTGCTCGTGGGTTTCGTTCCCGAGAAGGGGGCGGCGCGGCCGAGTCTGCGCGGTCTCGTGATGGCGGTCGGGTCGGGCGCGCTGATCGGTGTCTTCCTCGTGGTGATCGACCTCACGCCCGCCGACTCCGGCCTCGCCCCGCTGCTGCTCAGTCGCGCCGTGAACACCGTCGTCACGGGCGCGGCCGTGGGGGTGCTGGCGCTTCTCGCCCTGCGGCGACGGCGAGCGGCCGACCCGGCGCTCACCGCGCCGGCGGCCGACGGGCCCGCCACGCCGACCCCCGCCGATGCCGCCGTGCCGCGGTGGGCGCGCAACGCCCTGGCGCTCGCGATCGTGTGCGGGGTGGTCGACGCCCTCGCCAACGTGCTTCTGCTGCTCGCGCTGCGGGCCGGCGAGCTCACCGTCGTGTCGGTGCTCACCGCGCTCTACCCCGCGGGCACCGTCGTCCTCGCCGCGGTGCTGCTGAAGGAACGGGTCGCGCCGGTGCAGGTCGTCGGACTCGTGCTCGCGTTCGTCGCCGCAGCCATGCTCTCCCTGGCCTGACCCCCGTCGGCCGGGATCGGTCAGCGGATGCCGGAATATCGGCGAGCGACGCCCTCTACGGCCTCGGTCGTCGTTATTTCTGCATCCGCTGACTGGCTGCGCCGCAATAGAGTGCCGGTATGGACGACCGATCGGCGCAGGGGGCGACCCCGGGCGCGCACGACGAGCGCCGCCCGCGCTCGGTCTACGGCGTCGGCCGCGATCCCGACGTGCGGTTCAGCCTGGCCAACGAGCGCACCGCCCTTGCCTGGGTGCGCACGGGGCTGTCGCTCGTGGCCGGCGGCGTGGCGCTCACCACGGTGGCCGCGATCGCCGACCTGCCGTGGGTGATCGACCTCGTCGCCCTGGTCGCGTGTCTGGCCGGGGGCGCCCTGGCGGCATCCGCCCTGTTCTCGTGGCGGCGGGTGGAGCGTGCCCTGCGCGAAGACCGGCCGCTGCCCGCTCCCGCCGCGCTGCCCTGGCTCGTGGGCGGGGTGGTCGTGCTGGCGCTCGTGCTGGGCGTCTTCGCGCTGGTCGAGATCGCGCAGGCGGCGTGACGGCCGAGCCTGCCCGGGTGCGCCGATGAGCCAGCCGCCTCCCGCGCGCGATCCGGGCCTTCAGCCCGAGCGCACCGCCCTGGCGTGGCAGCGCACGGCGCTGTCGGTGGCCATGATCGCGCTGCTGCTGGCGTTCGCGTGCCTGCGCGGCGGCTTTCTCGTCGGCACCGCGATCGCCGCACTGATCGCCCTGGGCGCGGGCGCGACGCTCTTCGCCGCCCGCCGCGGGGCCACACGATCGACCGGCACCTCGCCGTGGACCGCCCTCACCCGCATCGCCGTGCTGCTCATCGCGACCGCCGCGCTCGGAGCCGTGTTCGCGCTCATCGTGCTGCTCTGATCGCTGTGCCTGGCCCGCTCACCCGATGCGGCTCACCTCCACCGAGATCGACGCGACTCCGGCGGGAGGCCCCTGCTCCTGCAAGGCATCCATCAGCACCGAATAGACGTCGCGGCAGGTCTCGGCCGCCGGCCGGTCGTCGTCGACCGCGATCTTCACCGCCACGGCGATGCCCTCGGGCCCCCGGCTGAGCGTGATGGGCTCGGCCGGTGCCTGGCGCAGAAGCGCGGCCGCGGCATCCGTCACGGCGGCAACCACCGCGGGCCGGGTGTCGTAGCTCTGCAGCACGCCCGGCACCTCGAGTACGAGCCGGCCCAGTTCGCGGGCGAGTTCGCTGTCGTTCACGATTGCTGCCCCTCGTCATCGGTGCGTCGCAGATGCACGTCGGTGATGGTCACGTCGACCGCCTCGATGGCGAGTTCGGTGTGCTGGATGAGTGCGCCGGCGATGGCCACCCGCAACCGCTCCGCCGCGGCCGGGATGGGTTCGCCCCAGAACACGCTCGCCTCGACGCGCACGACCACCGGCGAACCGGCGACCGTCACGTCGCCGTCGAGCACGCAGCGCCCCACCAGCACGCCGTCGACCGAGTCGCCGGCAGCGCGCACCAGCCCGCGCACGGCTCCCTCGGTGAGCGTCAGGTTCGCCCGCGGCGACGGGTGCGTCAGCGGAATCGCGCGGCCCGCCTTCACCTCGCGGTGCAGGTTGGTGAGGATGGAGTCGATCCAGCCCTCGTCGCCCGTCGACAACCCGCCCTCGTCGACGTCGATCAGCGATCGGGCGGCCTCACGCACCCGCAGCAGCGCCGCGAGAGCCAGGTGGTTCTCGGGTGACTGCTCGATCAGCTCCCGCGGAGGTTCGACGCCGCGGTCGAGGTAGTCGCTCAACACGTCGACGATGTCGTCGGCCGGGTCGTCGTTCGCTGCGTTCATCGCCACTCCTCCATCTCTGTCATCAGTCGTCGTCGAGCCCGAGCCAGAAGTCCGCGAACGGTCGAGGGGGGCACGCCCAGCTCGGCCGAGATCTCGTCGTAGCTGAAGCCCCCCACCTCCTTCATGACCCAGCAGTTGCGCTGCGCGTCGGGCAGCAACTCGAGGGCTCGCACCAGGCTGTCCTGCTGCGAGTGGGTCTCGGCCTGCCGTTCGGGCTGTTCGCGCTCGGGGGCCGGGTCGTCCCAGTCCTCGATGGGCGCGTGGTCGTGCCGGGCCCGGATGCGGTCGATCGCCTTGTGGTTGACGATGCGCATCAGCCACGACTTCACGGCCGAGAGGTCTTCGAGCTCGGGCAGCTTGTCCCAGGCCGTGATGAAGGCGTCCTGCACCACGTCGTCGACGTCGGCATTGCTGCCCAGGATGCGCGCGGCGTAGGCGCGCATGAGCGCACCGTGCCGCCGGATCAGCACCTCGAAACCGCGCACGTCGCCGTCTGCCGCGCGCCCGGCGAGGATGCGATCGGATGCCTCGGCGAGCGACGAGAGGCGATCCACGTCGGCCATCGCACCCCGTTCAGAATTTTTCTCGAGCGATTTCGTGACGATCTCGGGTCGAGATGCGTCTTACTAGTGAACCACCCGCAGGCCGGCTCGACCGGTCACCGAACAAGGGATCACACAATGGCCAACACCACGAGCGCCACCAGCTCCGCGTCCACCTCCGGCGAGTCCGTCGCCTACACGGGCATCGACCCGCTCACCGGCACCCTGGGCAAGACCGTCATCAACACCGGCGTCGTGTCGAAGATCGCCGGCATCGCTGCCCGCGACGTTCCCGGCGTCTATGCCCTCGGCGGCGGCGCGGCCCGCGCGTTCGGAGCCATCCGCGACGCCATCAGCGCCACCGACCTCTCGCAGGGTGTCTCGGTCGAGGTCGGCGAGACCCAGGTCGCCGCCGACATCTCGATCGTCGCTGAATACCCCATGCCGCTGCAGAAGGTCGCCGACGACGTGCGCTCCGCCGTCGTCGACGCCATCGAGACGCTCGTCGGCCTGCAGGTCACCGAGGTCAACGTGACCGTCAACGACGTGCACCTGCCCTCCGACGACACCGACGCCCAGGCCGAGGTGCGAGTCCAGTGACCTCCGCCAAGACCGGAATCCTGATCGGCGCCGTGCTCGCCCTCACCTGGGTCGTGTTCGGCTTCTGGGTGTTCGTGTTCGTCGCCGTCGCGATGGCCATCGGCGCCCTGATCGGCCGGGCGATCGACGGAAAGCTCAGCGTCACCGGGCTCGTCGATGCAGTCAGAGGCCGACGGACGTCACTGTGACCACCGACCGGCCGACGCCCGTGCAACCGGCGGATGCCGCGGCACCCGCCGCCTTCCGGGGACGCAACCGTGTCACGGCTCGCGCCCTCTCGGCGGTGGTGTCGGCGGTGGCGGGCGAGGCGCTGCAGGTCAACCCCGCACGCGTCTCGGTCGACCTCACCGACTCCGCCGGGGCCGTGTCAGTCGTCATCCGCTCCCCCATCGCCATTCCGGCGCTCGGACGCATCGAAGACGACCCGACGGTGATCGACCACTTCGGTGGCACGGTCGTGGCTCGGGCCGACGACGCGCGACGCATCGTGCGGGAGCGGGTCGAAGAACTCACCGGCTCGCACGTGGGTGACGTCGCACTGCGCGTCACCTCGGCACAGATCAGGCAGACACGGAGAGTGGCATGACCTACGACGCCCCCTACAAGCGGTTGTTGCGACGCGAGTCGCATTCGCCGCGCTCGACGCTCGCGATCGTCTTGGCGATCGTCGGCATCGTCGCGTGCCTCTACGCCGCGACCGAGATCGTGCTGCACCTGCTCGGCGTCGCGCCGTTGCTGGCCGCTCCTGCCGACATCGCGGCGGCGATCGCCTCGATCAGCTCGGTCGAGACCTGGCTGCTCGTGGTCGCCGGGGCCGTGGTCGCGCTCATCGGCCTGTGGCTCGTCATCGTGGCGATCGCACCGGGCCGCCGTGCCCGCCACCGCCTCGTGACCGAGCGCAGCGCCGTGGTGGTCGACGACGAGGTGATCGCCTCTGCTCTCGCCCGCACCGCTTCGCGCGCTGCCCTGGTGTCGCCCGACGGCGTGCGCGCCTCGGTCTCGCGGCGATCGGCCGTCGTCACCATGACCCCGCGCAGTGGCCAGCCGATCGACCGGGCAGCCGCGGCGGAGGCCGTGCAACGGGAGTTGGATGAGAGCGGGCTCGCGCCGACGTTGCGCTCCCGCACGACGATCGAGAAGAGAGGGGTGGTGGGCGCATGAACAGCACCAACCGCGGCGCCAACCGGCTCGTCATTCTTCTCTTCGGCCTGCTGGCACTCGCCCTGGGCGCCGGCGCCATCGCGCTCGGGCTCGTCGCCGGCGCCCGAGACGCGTTCGACACGGGTGCGTCGTCGGCGATCGGCACCCTCGGCTCGTTCAGCGCCGAGACCGGGGTCGCCGCGACATCCCTGAGCGTGCTCTGGATCGTCGCGCTCGCCGCACTGGCCGTCGTGGTCGTGCTGCTCGTGGTGTTCATCCAGCGCCAGGGTCGCGGCCACCACGGCCGCGTGCTCGAGAGCGAACCGGATGCCGACGGCCGCACGCTGATCGACTCCGGATTCGCGGAGTCGGCGCTCTCGGAAGCCCTGGCCGACTCCCCCGAGATCGTGTCGAGCCACGTGTCGACCTACCGCGTCAAGAAGACGCCGGTGCTGAAGATCTCGGCGACCGCCCGTCGGGGCGTCTCGCCGGCCGTGGTGGTGGAAGTGGTCGAGCGTGCCGTGCGCGCGCTCGACGAGCTGCTCGGCATCCGTGTTCCCGTGCTGATCCAGATCAGCGGCGGGCTCTCGACCCGCGTCGCGAAAGCGTCGCGGTTGCAGTGACCCGGGTCTCCCGGTGCCACTGCTGACCGAAATGAAATGACGACACAACGAAGGAGATCGCGATGAGCGCATCCGACAAGATCAAGAATGCCGCCCAGGACCTCAAGGGCAAGGCCGAAGAGGCCATCGGCAAGGCCACCAACGACGACTCGAAGGTCGCCGAGGGCAAGGCCGACCAGGCGTCGGCCGACGTGAAGAAGGCCGGCGAGAACGTCAAAGACGCGTTCAAGAACTAGATTCGCGACGGATCGACTCGTGGCCGGTGCCGAAAGGCGCCGGCCACTGCCGTCGCTCGGGTCGCTCAGAAGGTGAATCCCGAGATGAGGTTCACGAGTGTGGCGAGGATGACGGCGCCGAAGAGATATGACAGCAGGGCGTGCCGGATCACGGCCATGCGGATCACCGACGACTCGATGTTGGTGTCGGAGACCTGGAACGTCATGCCGAGGGTGAACGCCAGGTAGCCGAAGTCGCCGTAGGTGGGCAGCTCCTTCTGGTTGAAGCTGATGCCGCCGCGGGTGCCGGAGTAGTAGAGCACGGCGTAGCGCAGGGTGTAGAGCGTGTGGATGAGGAACCAGCTCACCACGACGCTGAGGATGGCCACGCCGCTCAGCACGTCGCGCGCCAGCCCGGCCTTGCCGTTGGAGAGCACGAGGATGAACACCACCACCACGAGGCTCGCCGTGCTGGCGAGCACGAGCAGCACGTCGCTCGTGGTGCGGGTGGGGTCTTCGCGGTGGGCGAGGATCTCGGTGGTGCGGGCGTCCATGCCCCCGATGGTCGCCCAGATCCAGACCAGGTAGACCAGGCAGGCCGCCGCCCAGCCGGCGATGGCCGCGATGTCGACCTGGCCCAGCAGGATGAGCACGACCGTGACGGCGACGCCGACCACGCCCATCACGGCGAAGCGCACCCGGGCACGGCGACGGCGCTTCTCGGCTGTGTAGCGTTCCTCCATGCGTCGATCGTCCCACGCCGGGCGGCATCCGTGAGCACGCTCGCGGCCTCTAAACTTGCGCCGGAGGCCCCATGAAGAACACGAGCACCCGTCTGCTGCTGAGTTGCGCCGCGATCGGCGTCGCCGGCGGCATCTTGTTCGTCGTCAATTCCTACGTCGGCGGAACCGTGAACGCGGTCGTGCCGATGCTCTACGGCCTCACCCTGGGGGTCTACTTCGTGCCGGGCGCGATCGCGCAGTTCCTCTTCCGCCGGGGCGGCGTGGCACTGCTGGTCGCCGTGATCTCTGGGCTCGTCTCGGCCGCCTTCCAGCCGCTCGGCTTCGGCGCGGCACTGATCGCCGTGGGCATCGGGGCGGTGCAGGAACTGCCGTTCCTGATCGCCCGCTACCGCTACTGGCCGATCTGGCTGTTCGTCGTCGGTGCGGCCTTCTCGGGCATCGTGCTGGCGTTCGGCATGTACCGCCTCGTCGGGTCGCGCGACCTCGACGTCGTCGGCGCCGTCGTGCTGGTGGCCGGTTCGGTGCTGTCGCCGATCGTGTTCACGTTCGTCGCGCTCGCCCTCGCCCGAGCTCTGGCCGCGACCGGCGTGGCCCGAGGGCTCGCACGCCCGGTCGACGACCGGGCGGCGGCTACTGCGAGGCGAGCACCGGCGCGTCGGCGTCGGTGAGCAGCAGCGGGGCATCCGTCACCGGCACGTCGACGTGCATGTGCGTGCAGGTGTCGTCGAACTCGGTCCAGTTCGTCAGGTGCACCGACACGCCCGCCGAGGCCCGGCAGCCCGCCTGACCCACGCGCGCACCGACCGGCATCACCGGGTCGAGCAGCGTGATCATGCGCAGGGTGTTCACGTCGCTGCCGTTGAGGCTCTGGTTGTTGAGCAGGTAGAAGTCGACCGCGTGGCCGCCGCCGTCGATGTAGTGCGACGAGCTCGAGCCCGCGCCCTCGATCTGGCCGGTGCACTTGCGGTTGATGTCGCTGACGCCCACCTGGTCGAAGTTGCGCACGGCGATCGCGATGATCTCGAGGATGCGGTAGTCGACGCCGCAGTCGGCGACGGTGACCCCCTGCGCGATCCAGCGGATCTCTTTCAGGTGGTCGGGCGTGGAGCCCACGAGCTTGCCGGCATCCATGGCGTTCACGAGCTCCTGGGCCAGTGAGCGGCCCACCAGCAGCTGCGCGGTCGAGTAACCGGCGGCTTGCAGCTCGCCGGCATCCGTCACGCCGTAGCCGTCGCGGTCGACGACCTCGCTCGACGACGCCCCCGCGGTGATGAGCTGCTGGGTGGCCGGAGCGGAGTTCGCGTTGAGGCTGAGGTTGACCACGTTGACATCGACCGGGCTGGCCGAGACGGTCGACGGGATGGCGGTGACGGCGGTGATGCCGAGCACGAAGGCCATGGCGACGCCGCTGAGCCCCGTCTTCGCCCAGGCCGAGCGCCGCGACCGCGGAGCGCCGGCCGAGCGCTTCGCGAAGCGGCGTGAACGTGCGGCGGCCGCGGGAAGGGCGAGGGCGTGGGCCGACGGCGTCGCCTCGGCGAGCGCGGCGGCACGGGCGTCGTGGGTGTCACGGCTCAGCGCGAGCGAGCGGGCCCGGGGCGTGTAGGTCGCGGCGACGTGCATCGGGATCTCGGTCGTGGCCAGGCCGTCGAACTCCGACTCCGCCTCGACGGGTTCGAGCGCGAGCTCCACCGCGGGCTCGAGGGGTGCTGAGCCGATCTCGGCGATCTCGAGCGTCGCGAGCTCCTCGGCCTGGAGCTCGAGCTGGCGCTGCCGTTCGAGCTGCTCCCGCTCGCGCACCTGGCGGCGGGTGAGCGGAGCGGGTTCGGCGGGCTTCACGACCACGATCTCGGTGGTGACCACGGGCACCGGCGCCCGTTCGGCCCCACGCTGCTCGCGCTCGGACTCCGCACGCTGCTGTGCCTCCGCACGCTTCTCCGCCTCGCGCTGCTCGCGCAGGTGCCGCCGGGTGAGCGGGGTCGACGAGGATGCGTCGAGGTTCGCTCCGCGAGACGGCATGCCGTCTGATCGCGAGTCCGGAGGTGTCAAACTGGAGAGCTTTCGGGTTCTGGTGCTGGCCTTGATCCGGGGCAGTGGAGCCACTGCCGCGGGCCCTTCGACATTAGCCGGTGCTGCCTGAAAAATTCCAGGGCGCGCGCCGATCTCCATCGACATGCATCTTTCGAGGCAGGGCAGCCTTACCTAAGCTGGGGGTGCGCGGCGCACGCTGATGGCCGCCGGCACGAAAGGCGCCATGAGTTCGACCCGCCCCGCCATCCGGGTGTCGGATGTGCGCATCCGGCACCTCGACAGCCTGATCGACACGCCCGACGGCGTGTCGTTCGAGGTGCGGCCCGGCGAGGTCGTGCTCGTGCTGGGCCCGTCGGGCAGCGGCAAGTCGACGCTGGCCCTCGCGCTCGACGGGCTCGTTCCCCACGCGGTTCCGGCGACGCTCGAGGGCACGGTCGCCGTCGACGGCGTGCCGACCGTCGACACCTCGGTCGCGTGGTTGAGCGAGCGGGTGTCGATGGTGTTCCAAGATCCCGATGCCCAGATCGTCACGGGCACCGTGCTCGACGAGGTGTGCTTCGGGCCCGAGAACCTGTCGTTGCCGGTCGCCGACGTTCTCGAGCGGGCCGAGACGGCACTTCGTCAGGTGAAACTCTGGCACCGGCGCACCGAGAACCCCGATCGGCTGTCGGGCGGCGGCCGGCAGCGCCTGGCGATCGCCTGCGCGCTGGCCCTGCGATCGCCCGTGATCGTGCTCGACGAGCCCACCGCGAACCTCGATCCGGTGGGCATCGACGAGGTCTACGCGGTGCTCGCCGACCTGGTGAGCGACGGCTCGCGGGCGCTCGTGCTGATCGAGCACAACCTCGACGCCGCCATCGGGCTGGTCGACCGGGTGGTGGTGCTCGATCGCGAGGGCCGGCTGGCATTCGACGCCCCGGTCGACGAGGTCATGCGCGACCACGCCGACGAACTGCTCGGTCTCGGTGTGTGGCTGCCCACCGCCACGCTCGCGGCGCTGCGCCTGCGCGCGGCGGGCGTCGCCGTGGCCCGGCTGCCGCTCACCCCGGCCGAACTCACCGCGCTGCTCGACGCCCTGCCCGGTCGTGCAGCCGGGCCGGCTCTTCCGGCCGCTCCGGCCTTTCCGTCAGCTCCGGCCCTCCCGTCTGCCCTACCGGCACCCGACCCCTTGCCGGCCATCCGGGTGACCGGCCTCCGGGTGTCGAGGTCGCGCACCGAGCTGCTGCACGGCATCGATCTCGAGGTGGCGGCGGGGTCGTTCGTCGCCGTCGTGGGCACGAACGGCGCGGGCAAGACCACGCTGTTGCAGGCGATCGCGGGCGTCGTCGCCCCGCCCCGCGGAGCGGTCGACGTGCTCGGCCTCGACCCGGCCCGGGCCGACGTGCGGCGGCTCGCCGGCACGATCGGGTTCGTCTTCCAGAACCCCGAGCACCAGTTCATCCGCAGCACCGTGGCCGACGAGCTCGCCCATTCGCTCGAACTGCAGCACCTCGACCGCAGCGAGATCGACCGCCGGGTCGACCGCATGCTGCAGCGCTTCGGTCTCGAGAACCACCGCGACACGCATCCGTTCCTGCTCTCGGGCGGGCAGAAGCGCCGCCTGTCGGTCGGCACCGCGCTCATCGCCGGCGCGCCGGTGCTGGCGCTCGACGAGCCGACGTTCGGGCAGGATCGCGAGCGCGCCGCCGAGCTGCTCGACATGCTGAAGCAGCTCAACGACGCCGGCACCACCGTGCTCGTGGTCACGCACGACGTTCAGCTCGTGGCCGACTACGCCAGTCACATGGTGGTGCTCGCCGACGGAGAGGTGCAGGCGCAGGGCCCGACCGCCCGCATCCTCGCCTCGGGTGCGCTCGAGGCGGCGGGCCTTCGCGCACCGCCGCTCGTGCGGGCCATGCGTGCGGCCGCCGACCCGGCGTGGCACGCGGTCACCCGGCTCCGCGACCTCGACCGGGTGGCGGCGTCGTGACGGATGCCGCGCGCGACCCCTATGCCGAGGCGGCCGACCACGGGCCGCTCCGGTTTCTTCACCGACTCAACCCGCTGGCGAAGATCGCGGGGCCGCTGCCGGCGATGATCGTGCTGATCTTCTCGCACGACGTCGCGGTGCCGCTCGCCTTCATCGTGATCGCGCTCGCCCTGCTGATCGTGGGCGCCCAGTTGTCGGCGCGCTCCGCGCTCGGGCTGTTCGTGGTGCTGCCGCTCGCGGTCGCGGTGCTGACGGTGAGCTTCGGGCTCTGGACCGACGCGAGCCGGGTCGACAGCACCCCCGTGCTCGTGCAGGTCGGCGACTACCGGCTCTACCTCGGTGCCCTCGGCGTGGGTGGCACGACGGCGCTGCGGCTCGCCGGCATCCTGCTGCTGTCGCTCGTCGCCGGCCTCACCACCACCGGGCCCGACCTCGTGCGCGCCACCGTGCAGCAGTTGCGGGTGCCCTACCGCATCGGCTACACGGCTTTGGCGGCCTACCGCTTCGTGCCGCGGTTCGGCTACGAGCTCGAGGTGATCCGGCAGGCGCATCGGGTGCGCGGCATGGCGGGCGGGCGCGGGCCGGTGGCCGGCATCCGTCGCCGTATTGGCTACGTGGTGCCGCTGCTGGCCGGTGGCATCCGCCATGCCGAGCGCGTGGCCCTCGCCATGGATTCACGGGCGTTCGGAGCCTCACCGCACCGCACCGAGCGGCACCTGGTGCCGTTCCGGGCCCGCGACGTGGTGTTCGTGCTGGTGTTCTGGGCGGCGACCGCCGCCGTCGTGATCGGAGTGATGAACGCATGAAACAGGTCAGACCCCAGAACGCCCACGTCATCCTCGCCGAGGTGGCGCGCACCGAGCGGGTGAGCCCGAACGTCGTGCGGGTGACCTTCGGCGGCGAGGCGCTGCGGCAGTTCGAGCCGATGGGGCTCGATCAGTGGTTCCGCCTCTTCCTGCCGCGCGCGGGGCAAGACGTGCTGCGTCTGCCGACCCGCTCGAGCGCCCTCTGGTATGCGCAGTTCCTCCGCATGCCGAAGCAGCAGCGGCCCTACGTGCGCAACTACACGGTGCGCGCCTACCGGGCCGCGGGAACCCCGGCCGGCGGGGGCGTGCTCGCGCATCCCGAGCTCGACGTCGACTTCGTCGTGCACGAGCCGGCCTCGGGCCCCGCGTCGGACTGGGCGGTGAGCGCCCGACCCGGCGCGACCGCCGGCATCCTCGACCAGGGTGTCACCTACGTGGCCGACCCCGCCGTCGACTGGCATCTCATCGTCGCCGACGAGACCGGCCTGCCGGCGGCCGCGGGGGTGCTGGCCGCACTACCGCGCCAGGCCCGGGGGCACGCGTTCCTGGAACTTCCGGATGCCGCCGACGCCCAACCCCTCGACGCACCACCCGGCCTCGCCGTGCACTGGCTGCCGCGCACCGACCATCGCACCCCCGGGGTGCTCGCCCTCGAGACCGTCGCGGGGGGGCCGCTCGAACCCGGCCGCGGGTATGCGCACCTGGTGGGCGAGTCAGCGCTCGTGACCGGTCTGCGGCGCCATCTGGTAGCGGCCGGGATGGGCAAGGGCGACATCACCTTCGTGGGCTACTGGCGTTCCGGCCACGCGGCCGCGGGCTGAGCGCCAGGCGCGTAGGGCACGGCGCGTAGGGCTGGGGTTTCTACGGCGTCAGACCCGGCCGCGCGACGGCAGCGACACCACGAGCACGGCGACCACCACGAGGGCGGCGGCGATGGGGGTCGTCCAGTCGATCGAGTGCCCCGAGCCCGGGGCGATCACGTCGATGACGATCGACCCGGCGAGCTGGCCCGACACCGAGCACAGGCCGAGCAGCAGCACGCCGGTCGTGCGCACGGCGGTCGCCAAACCGAAGATGAACGTGACGCCGAGCGGTGCGCCCAGGTAGAGCCACCATTCCGTGGGGTAGACGGCCGGGAACCCGCCGGCGAGCGCCGCGTGCACGAGCGCGATCACGATCAGCACGAGCGCGCCCGCGATGAAGTTGAACAGGGTGGATGTCACGGCCGATCCGCTCGCGCCCGCGACGCGTCCGTTCGCCGCCTGCTGCACGGCGACCGCTGCGCCGGCGATCAACGGCAGCACGAGCATCCACAGCGGGATGTCGGGGGTGATGTGCGCCGACACCGACCAGGCCACGACGGCGAGCGCGATCGCCGCGCCCAGCACGCGGCGCACGGTGAGGTAGCGGCGGCCGCCCGGGCCGATGCCGATGCGGTCGACCACGAGGCCGCTCACGGTCTGGCCGCCGATGAAGGCGACCGTGAACAGCGAGACCCCCACCACGGCCGACGCCAGTCCTTGCGAGAGCACGAACACGGCGCCGCCGACCCCGGCGAAGAGCAT
This sequence comes from Herbiconiux daphne, assembly GCF_024979295.1. Classification (GTDB taxonomy): domain Bacteria; phylum Actinomycetota; class Actinomycetes; order Actinomycetales; family Microbacteriaceae; genus Herbiconiux; species Herbiconiux daphnes. The sequence goes on from NZ_JANLCJ010000004.1 coordinate 302,384, forward strand.
CCACGCCGGCAGACGGCGCCCGCGCACCTCGGCCAGGGCGACGCTCGTTCCGCGCCGCGCAGAGGGCATCGCCAGAACGATGAGGGCAACGATTCCGAGCCCGATCGAGAAGCTGATCGCCGCGGCGGTGAAGCCGTCACCCAGACGGTGACCGAGTTCACCGTTGATGCGCGACTGCGTCGCCATGAGCACCCCGCACACGACGGCGACGCCGACCGCCGCCCAGAGGGGCAGACGGCCGGCGTTCGACGGTGGTGCGGTGGTCATGCGACGAGTGGGCGCCTCAGTCGCGGGTTCCCGCGGCCACGATCTCGTGATCGGCGGCGAGCTCCCGCACGAGGGTGTCGCCCGGAGCGACCGTGATCATCTCGGCCTCGATCTCGGCGCGGCCGAGCAGCTCCTGCATGCGGCGACCACGGCTGCGCGGAATGAGCGTGACGACGGTGCCCTTCTTGCCGGCGCGGCCGGTGCGGCCGGCGCGGTGCAGGTAGGTCTTGTACTCGTCGGGCGCGTCGGCCTGGATGACGAGATCGATGTCGTCGACGTGGATGCCGCGGGCTGCGACATCCGTCGCCACCAGCACGCTGACGCGGCCGCTCGTGAGCTGGGCCAGGTTGCGCGTGCGGCGCGACTGGTTGAGGTCGCCGTGCAGGCTCGTGGCCGGGAAGCCCGCGTCTTCGAGCTGCTCGGCGAGCATCTCGGCATAGGCGCGGGTGCGGGCGAAGATGAGCGTCTTGCCGTCGCGGTCGGCGAGCTGGCGGATGATCTCGCTCTTGTCGCGGCTCTCGACGATCAGCACGCGGTGGTCGATGGTCGACGACGCCTGGTCTTCGCCGGCGACCTCGTGCACGCTCGGGTTCACGAGGAACTCGTCGACGAGGTTGGCCACGCCCTTGTCGAGGGTGGCCGAGAAGAGCAGCTTCTGGCCGCCGTCTTTGGTGTGACGCAGAATGCGCTGCACCGGCTCGAGGAAGCCCAGGTCGCACATGTGGTCGGCCTCGTCGAGCACCGTGATGGTGACCTCGCTGAGGTCGAGCCGACGCTGCTCGATCAGGTCTTCGATGCGGCCGGGCGTGCCGATGATGATGTCGACACCGCGCTGCAGGGCACCCACCTGGCGGGCCTGGGGCACGCCACCGTAGATCTGGGTGGTGAAGAGGCCGACGGCGCGCGCGATGGGCTGAACGGTGCGGTCGATCTGCAGGGCCAGCTCGCGAGTCGGAGCGAGGATGAGCGCGCGGGGCTTGCGGCCCGGCTTGCGGTTGGCGCCGCCGCCGTTCTCCATCAGGCGCTCCACGAGGGGGGCGCCGAAGGCGATGGTCTTGCCGGATCCGGTGCGACCGCGGCCGAGCACGTCGCGGCCCTTCAGCACCTCGGGGATGGTGGCCGACTGGATCGGGAACGGGCTCTCGGCGCCGAGCTCACCGAGCACGCGCACGATGTTGCCGCCGAGTCCGAGGCTCGCGAAGGTCGCGCCCTCGACCTCTTCGGCCAGCGTGGCCTGGGCCTCGAGGCGCTCGAGCACCACGTCGTCGTCACCGTGGAAGGCGGGCTTGGCGTCGCGGCTCGGGTAGAAGTCGCTGCCGCGGTCGGCGCGGTCGCTGCGCGGGGCGCGGTCGGCACGGTCGTAGCCGCCGCTGCGGGGGGCGCGGTCGTCGCGGTCGAACGAGCGCTTCGGGCGGTCGTCGAACGAGCGGGCCGGGCGGTCGTAGCCGCCGGTGCGGGGGGCGCGGTCGCCGTAGGCGGGGCGCTCGCTGCGGTCGGCACGGGCCGGGCGGTCGGCGCGGTCGGCACGGTCATAGCCGGTCGTGCGGGGCGCGCGGTCGCTCGTGGCCGGACGGTCGCCGTAGGCGGGGCGCTCGGTGCGGGCCGGACGCTCGGCACGGTCGTAGCCGCCGGTGCGCGGAGCGCGGTCGCCGTAGGCGGGACGGTCGGCGCGGTCGTAGCTGCGCTTGGGGCGGTCGTCGTAGCTGCGCGCGGGGCGGTCGGCGCGCTCGCCGGGCTGGTAGTCGGCCGTGGGGCGCGCGCTGCGGTTGTAGCCGCGGTCATCGGCGCGCGGGGGCTTGCCACCCGCGGCGCGCTCGGCGCCACGCTCGGCGGCGGCAGCAGCACGGCGCTCTTCGTTGCGGGCGTCGTTCCACAGCTGGCGGTCGGTGCGCTTCGGAGCGCCACCGCGGCCGCCCTCGCGAGCGGAACGGTCGGAGAAGGAACGGTCAGAAGACGAACGGTCGTAGGAGGAACGCTCGCCGCGGTCGTAGGCCGGGCGGTCGCCGCGGTCGTAGGCCGGCCGGTCACCGCGGTCGTACGACGGGCGGTCGGAACGGTCGCCGCGGTCATAGGCCGGGCGCTCCGAGCGGCCGGTTCCGGTGCCCGACTTGTGGAAGCCGTTCTCCCGGCTGGGTCGCTCGTAGCCGCCGCGTGCCGGGCGATCGTAGCCGCCGCGCTCGCCCTCGCGGGCCGGGCGGCCGCCGTTGCGGTCGTTGTAGAGCGGTCGCTCAGAGCGCTCCGTGTAGGAGGGGCGCTCGGCGCCACGGCCGCTGGGCGCGGCACCACGCGAGGCGCGGTCGTCGGCGTTCCAGCGCTGCTTGCGCGGCGAGGTCTCGTCGACGGCCTTGTAGCCGCGGTGTCCGGGGCTGCGGCTGCCGGCCTTCGGGCCGCCCTTGCCGGGCGTGCGGGGCTCGTAGTTCTTGGCGGCTTTGAAGCCACCGGATTTGTTGGTCTTGGGCATGATTCTTTCCGGGTTATCTCGAAATGCGCACACCTCAACACCGAATGTGTTGGCAGTGCTAACTAGATCCCGGGGAGTAGCCGGGGCCGTGTCGTACGCGACATTCACCAGTGACCAGCGCATCCATTGCACTGACTGGGAAACCGGCCCACCAGACTTACAAACCCTTCCGCGATGCAACTCGCGGTGTCCAGAGCCGACTGACCAACGTTACACGAGCAACGCCGGCTTGTCGACCACCGCGGCGGCGGCATCCGGATGCCGCGGCCGATCAGACCCCGTCGGCCACCGTGAACCGCGTCAACGTGGGCGGCCCCGCCATCAGTGCCCCGAGCGGCGACGCCCCCTCGGGCGTGCCCCGGAACGCGCGGTAGGCGTCGTCGTGCTCGATCGATTGCCACCTCTCGACCAGCACGTAGTGGGCCGGGTCGTCGACGTCGACGACGACGTCGACTCCGAGAGACCCGTCGAACGCCCTCGTGGCGACGAGTGTCGAGCGGAGCACCGCTTCGACGCCGTCGAGTTCGTCGGCTTTGACGTGCAGGTCGAGCAGAGAGATCACTGTCATGGGCTCAGGCTATTCCTCACCGCACCGGCGCGGAACCGGCGGTCACGGTGTGAGCACCACCTTGATGCAGCCGTCTTGCTTCTTCTTGAAGATCTCGTACATGTGGGGCGCCTCCTCGAGCGACACCCGGTGCGTGACGAGGTCGTCGACGCCGAGCGGGTCGGCCGGGTCTTCGACCAGCGGCAGGATCTCGTCGCGCCAGCGGTGCACGTTGCATTGGCCCATGCGCAGGGTGATCTGCTTGTCGAACATCGTCATGAACGGCATCGGGTCGCCGGCACCGGCGTAGACGCCGCTCAGCGAGACGGTTCCGCCGCGTCGCACCGCATCGAGCGCGAGCAGCAGGGCGGCGAGCCGGTCGGCACCCACCGTGGTCATCGCCTTCTTCGCGATGGCGTCGGGCAGAAGGCCCACCGCGTACTGCGCGAATGCGGCGCCGGGGTTGCCGTGCGCCTCCATGCCCACGGCATCGACGATGGCGTCGGGGCCACGGCCGTCGGTCAGCTCGCGCAGGCTGTCGGCGACGTCGTCAGAGAGGTCGAGCGTCTCGATGCCGTGGCGCTCGGCCATGGCGCGGCGCTCGGGCACGGGGTCGACGGCGATCACGCGGTGGCCGAGGTGCTTGCCGATGCGGGCGACGAACTGGCCCACCGGGCCGAGCCCGATCACGCCGAGCACACCGCCCTCGGGCAGCTCGGCGTACTGCACACCCTGCCAGGCCGTGGGCAGGATGTCGCTCAGAAAGAGGTAGCGCTCGTCGGGCAGCTCGGTGCCCACCTTCAGAGCGTTGAAGTCGGCGAACGGCACCCGCAGCAGTTCGGCCTGGCCGCCCGGCACCGATCCGTAGAGCTCGGTGTAGCCGTAGAGGTCGGCGCCCGTGCCGTGCTCACGGTTCTGGGTGGTCTCGCACTGGGTGGTGAGACCCTTCTCGCACATGTAGCAGTGGCCGCACGCGATCACGAACGGGATGACGACGCGGTCACCGACCTGCAACTTCGTGATCGCCGATCCGACCGCGGTGACCACGCCCATCGGCTCGTGTCCGAGCACGTCGCCCTTCGCGAGGAAGGGCCCGAGCACGTCGTAGAGATGCAGGTCGGAGCCGCAGATCGCCGTCGAGGTGACGCGGATGACGACATCCGTCGGTTCTTCGATCACCGCATCGGGCACATCGTCGACGCGGACCTTCATCGTTCCCTGCCAGGTCAAAGCTCTCATGCTTCCGGCTTACGCCGGTCGGGCGGTTTGCGTGAGGGGGTTGACGAGTTCGCCCGCACGGGTCTACCGGTCGCGCGCCGAGGTGGTGCGGCGCGGCGAACGGGCGGATGCTTGGAGTGGCCGCCCGCCCTGGCCGGCCGGGAGAGGAACTGCGATGGCACTCGAACTCGGCGATGCGGTCATGCTGCACCGCGACCGCACCTACACGCTCACCTTCAGCGAGAACCCTCCCGAGTGGGCGATCGGCCGCGACGGACTGCTGTTCGGCTACCTCATCTTCATCTCGCCCGTCGGCGAAGGCGGCGAGCCGGTCTACGGCACCCGCCTGGTCGACGGCTCCCCCGGCAACGTCGAGGGCAGCGACTGGGACCAGATCGTGAAGGCGCTGATCAACGAGCACGACCCCGCCATCGAAGACCCCTTCAGCGGCTCGACGGGTGCGACACAGTAGGCGCGATTCCGCCCGAACCGTCAGCGTGCGCCCCGCCGCGCTCTCTCGGCGAACCGATCCAGCGCGTCGAGAACCTCAGCGGCTTGCCACAGGCGATTGCGTGCGCCCTGGTTGACGCGGCTGAGCACGCCGTCGGCCTCCAGTCGCTCGATGCCGAGAAGCGCGTTCGCCAGGGTCACCCCGCCCATGCGCGCGGCCGTGGTGCCATCGATCACCGGCTGCTCGGTCAAGACGTCCAGCAACCGATCGGCGAGCGAGCCCCGGCGCGACGTCGATCGCCGCGCCCAATCGGCTCGGATCGACGCGAGATCGGCGACCAGTTCTCGCCCGTTCGACACCGCGGCGAGCGAGGCATCCGCGAATTCCGACACGATCGGCTCGATGCTTCCCTCGCGATAGGCCGAGAGGGCGCGGAAGTAGCGACCGGTGTCGGCCAGCAGACCGCCGGACACCGGCACGGTGAGATGCCGCGTCGTGCCGCTTCGCCGCAGCAGGGCCTGAACGAGGGCGCGCCCCGTTCGCCCGTTGCCGTCGGGGAACGGATGGATCGTCTCGAACTGGGCGTGCACGATGGCGATCTGGCTGAGCAACGGCAGATCGGTGCGATCAGCGAAGGCCAGTAGGTCGTCGATGCCTTCCGCGACGCGTTCGTGATGGGGAGCCACGAAATCGGCCGAGTGGGGGCCGGCACCGCCGATCCAGACCTGTTCATGGCGAAAACTCCCCACGTGTTCCTGCTGCGAGTCACGCAGCAGCGCATCGTGCATGCGCACGATGGCGGTCGAGTCGAGGTGTTCGGCGAGCTCGAGCGCCGCGTGCATCGCCCTGACGTTGCCCAGGATCAGCCGCGCGTTGGGTGTGCTCTTCGCACCGAGCTCCGCGAGGGCGAGAGCGCGCGCTCCGCTCGAGAGGTTCTCGATCTCCGAGCTGGAGGCGCTCTCGCTGCGGAGCAGGATCGCGCTGAACGGCGCCGGGATGCGCCCGACCTCGGCGTCGAATCGCGAGAGCTCGGTGAGCGCTTCCTCCGCGCGCGCGGCGAGTGCGGAGTCGACGGTCGGTGTGAGTCGGGCGATGGTCGCCGGCACCGCGGCCGAGTACGGCCCGCGCGCCCGCAGCGATTGCCGGCGAGACGCGAACGGTGACGGTTCCGCCGCCCAGGGTCTCGGCTCGTAACCTACTGCCGGCCATCCACCGGGAGTCAGCGAGCTCCGCACATCCGCGATCATACGATCACCATACTATTGGTTATGGCGTAACCAATAGTATGGTGTCGACGTTGACTCGGCTGGCTCAGTCGGCCAGGTGCGGCACGACCTCGGCGGCGACGAAGTCGAGGTGGTCGAGGTCGCCCAGATCCATGATCTGCAGGTAGACGCGTTCGACGCCCTGGTCGCGTAGGGCGCCGAGCTTGTCGACGATCTCGGCGGGCGTTCCGGCCAGGCCGTTGGCGCGCAGTTCGCCGGGCTCGCGGCCGATCGCGGCCGCCCGGCGGCGGAACTCCGCCTCGTCGGCGCCGGCCACCGCGATGAGCGCGGCCGAGTAGACCAGGTCGTCGGGGTCGCGACCCAGTTCGTCGCAGGCGCGGCGAACGTTCTCGAACAAGCCCGGGATCGTGCCCGGGTCGGGGAACGGGGCGTTGAACTCGCTGGCGTGGCGGGCCGCCAGCAGCGGAGTGCGCTTCGACCCCTTGCCACCCACGATCACCGGCAGCGGCGACTGCACCGGCTTCGGCAGGGCCGGCGAGTTCTCGAGCGTGTAGTGCTCGCCCGCGAACGAATAGGTCTCGCCCCGCTCGGTGGCCCAGAGTCCCGTCACGATCTCGAGCTGCTCCTCGAGCAGGTCGAAGCGCTTCGGCGGGAACGGGATGCCGTAGGCCCGATGCTCCTCGTCGAACCATCCGGTGCCGAGCCCGAGTTCGGCGCGGCCGCCCGACATCTGGTCGACCTGGGCGACCTGCACGGCCAGGATACCGGGCCAGCGGAAGGTCACCGACGACACCAGGGTGCCCAGCCGGATGCGCTCGGTGTCGCGGGCGAGGCCGGCCAGGGTGGTCCAGGCATCCGTCGGTCCGTAGCCCGGGTCACCCGGCCCCATGCGCAGGTAGTGGTCGGAGCGGAAGAAGCCGTCGAAGCCGAGTCTCTCGGTGGCCCGGGCGACGGCGAGGAGGTCGTCGTAGCTCGCGCCCTGCTGGGGCTCGGTGAAGATTCTGAAGTCCACCCGACAACCCTATGTCGCGCGGGGCCGCTTGCCCGTGGCGCGCAGGGCGCCGGCCAGGCCCGCCCCGCTGAACACCAGGGTGGCCACCAGCACGACGCCGATGGGGAGGGTCCAGGCGCCGGTGGCGTCGTGCACGGCGCCCACGAGCGTGGGGGCGGTGGCGCCGAGGGCGTAGCCGACGCCCTGGATCATGGCCGAGAGCCGCCGTGCGTGCGTGCCCGAGAGCGACAGCTGCACGATCAGCATGAAGACGATGGTGATGCCGCCGCCCTGCGCGACGCCGCCGAAGAAGCCCCACGCGAGCCAGGCCTCGGGCGCCAGGATCATGCCGAGCGGAAAGCTGATCCACAGCACGGCCACACCGATGAAGGTCTTCGGGATGCCGATGCGCTGCGAGATCAGCGGCACACCGAGCGCTCCGACGACTGCCGCGATCTGGAAGATCGACGAGCTGGTGCCGGCCGCCGCCGCCGTGTAGCCCACCTCCTGCTCGAGGATTGTGGGGAACCACGCGGTGAGCCCGTAGTACGAGAACGCCTGCCCCGCGAACGCGAGCGCGAGCAAGATGGCCGAGAGATTGCGCCAGGTGCGCGGCTCGGGCGCGGCGAGCGGGATGCCGCGGGTGTCGATGGCCACCGTCTCGAACGCGCCGGTCTCGATGGCGGGCCGCACGGGCCCCCAGTGCAGCGCACGCTTCGGGCCGACCGCCACCAGCCAGGCCGCCGCGGCGAGCACGACGAACCCGAGCCAGGCGAGCAGCGCCCCGCGCCAGCCGAACAGCACGGCGAGCGGCACGGTCGCGAGCGACGTGATCATCGAGCTCACGTTCATCGCCGACGTGTACGCCCCGGTCACGATGCCCACCCGCTCGGTCGGCACGTCGCGCCTGATGATCACCGGAATGACCACGTTGCCGATCGTGATGAACGCCCCCATGATGATCGTGCCCGTGAAGGTGGCCTCCACTCCCCCGGCCGATCGCACGATCGAGCCGATGCCCACGCCGATGATCGCGACGGTGGTGGCGAAGTTCGCGCCCGCCTTGCCGACGAACAGCGACGCGAACGGCGTGATGAGCGCGAAGCACAGCACCGGCAGGCTGGTCAGCAGCCCGGCCTGGGCGGCGGTCATCGACAGGTCTTCGCTGATCTGGCCGGTGATCGGCGCGACGGCCACGAGCGGCCCGCGCAGGATGAACCCGATGAACACGATGCCGACCACGAGAGTCCAGGGGAACCCGTTGCGGGTCAGCCGGTTCATCGGCGCTTCCGGTTCATCTGCTGGTCTCGATTCCCGGGCCGCCGTCGGTCACCGCCAAGGGCGGTCCGTCTTCGGTGTTCTCGCGGGGTGCACCCTCGATCTTACGCGTAGCGTGAGAGTCGACCCGAAAGGACCTCATGCGCATACTCTTCGTCGGAGCCGGAGCCGTCGGCGGCTATTTCGGATCGCGACTGGCCGCGGCCGGGCGCGACGTGTCGTTCCTGGTGCACCGCGGGCGAGCGGAAGCGCTCCGCCGCGACGGTCTGCGGGTCGCCCTGGGCCCGGCCCCGGATGCCGCCACCGAGGTGTTGCACGACGTGCACGCCGTGGTGGCCGACGGGTCCACCCCGGTCGGCGGCCCCTTCGATGTGATCGTCGTGGCAGTGAAGGCCTATGCGCTCGACGCCGCCCTCGACGACATCGAGCCGTTCGTGGGGCCCGACACGATGGTGCTGCCGCTGCTCAACGGACTGCGTCACATCGACACGCTGGTCGCGCGATTCGGCGAGCACCGGGTGCTCGGCGGCCTGTGCGTGGTGGCCGCGCAACTCGACCCCGACGGCACGGTGCGGCTGCTCGCGCCGGGCGCGACCATCACCTACGGCGAGCTCGACGGATCGCTGTCGCCACGCATCCGGGCCCTCGACGAGCAGTTCCAGCTGCCTGCCCCCGCCGACGGCGGGTTCAAGGCGCGCGCGTCGCAGCAGATCGAGGCCGATCTGTGGTCGAAATGGGTGTTCCTCTCGTCGGGCGGGGCGGTCACCACGTTGCTGAACGGCACGGTCGGCCAGATCACGGCGACGCCGACCGGGCCCGAGACGGCACGGGCGATCGTGGCGGAGTGCGCGGCGGTGGCGGCGGCATCCGGGTTCGCGCTGCCTCCTCGATCGATCGAGGCGGTCGAACGCCAGGTGACCGAGCCCGGTTCGGGCTTCACGACCTCGATGTACCGCGACCTGCAGGCCGGCCGGCCCGTCGAGGCCGACGCCATCGTCGGCGATCTCGTGGCGAGGGCGGCGTCTCTCGGCGTCTCGGTGCCGTTGCTGTCGGCGGCCTACGCCCGCCTACGCGTCTATGTCGACGGCCGCGCCTAGGCGCCCGCTCGCGCCCAGGCGCCCGCTCGCTCGCACCCGATGCTGACGGCACCTCGCCGATTCGATCCCACCGGCCGCTGGCTACACTGGAGGCGGCGGGGGCTTCCCCCGACGCTCGAATGCCCTCCCGAGGGTCGGACAGCGCAGTCACGAGTTCCCAGCGCCGTCTGCACCCCCTTCTCCGCAAAGGTGCGTCATGTCAGTCCCCCCTCAGACCCTCGTCGACGCACTCCGCTCGACCGTCAGCCGTCACGGCAATGATCGAGGCGTTCGTTACTACGGCACTCCCACGTCGTCGGAGTTCATCGGCTACGCCGACATCGACCGGAACGCGCGCTCGATCGCCGTCAGCCTGATCGCCGCGGGGCACGAGGTCGGCGAGACGGCACTCATCGCCGTCTCGCCCGGCCTGGGGTGGGCCCCGGCCGTGTACGGCGTGATGTATGCCGGCCTCGGCTTCGTTCCGGCGCCCATCGCGGGGTACGGGTCGGCCGACAGCATCGCCGAGAAAGCCGCCGGGATCGGGCGAGCCGCCGAAGCCGGCCTGTTCGTGACCGACCGGCAGGCACTCGCCAAGCTTGGCGGGTCGCTGCCCGGATTCGAAGGTTCGACGGTGTTCGTCGAAGACCTCTTGGCCGATGGCGATGCGGATGCGTGGGTGCGACCCGACATCGACGGCGACTCACTCGCCTACCTGCTCTTCACCTCGGGCTCGACGGGTGACCCGAAAGGCGTGATCGCCGCTCACGGAAGCATCACGTCGACCTGCTTCGGCAACCGGCCCTTCTACGGCGACGTCGACGGCGACTCGACGATGGTGGGGTGGGCGCCACTGCACCACATCACGGGACTGTCGATCAGCCTCCTCATCCCGGCGACGATCGGCGTCGACACCGTCATCACGCCGACCGAGCAGTTTCAGCGCAGGCCGATCCTCTGGCTCCAGTTGATCAGCAAACATCAGGGCACGGTGAGCGCAGCGGGGAACTTCGCCTTCGCGCTGTGCACCCAGCTCGTGACCGACGAGCAGGTGGCCGATCTCGACCTGTCGAGCCTGCGAGCACTCATCTGCGGCAGCGAGCCGATCCTGCCGGGCACGATGCGGGCCTTCATCGAGAAGTTCGCGCCGGCCGGTCTCGCGCCCGACGTCATCGCGCCCTCGATGGGTCAGACCGAGTCGGGCCTCGTCTCGGCCAAGTTCGCGGGCGAGCCCCTGATCATCCGGCGGTTCGACCTGAAGGCGCTCGAATCCGGCGAACTCGTGCCGGCTGACGGGGAGGGAGACGACACCGTCGAGTGGGTCTCGTGCGGCCGCGTCGCAGACGACGTCACCATGAAGATCGTCGACCCCGAGACCCTCGAGGTGCTGCCGGATGGCCGCGTCGGCGAGATCTGGGTGTCGTCGTACATGGTGTCGCCGGGCTACTTCCACCGCCCGGAAGCCACCGCGGAGACCTTCGGCCTCTCCCTGCCGGGCGATGACCTGCCGTACCTGCGCACGGGTGACCTCGCGGCGCTCGTGGACGGACAGCTCTACGTCACCGGCCGGCTCAAGGAGATGATCATCATCCGGGGCCGCAACCTCTACCCGCAAGACATCGAGGCCGCAGCCCGAGCCGTCTCGCCCGCCGTCGGCATCGGGTCGGCCTTCGAGCTGACCGGTCACCCCTCCGCCGTGGGCCTCGTCTTCGAGGTCGACGACGAGACGGTCGCGACCTCCGGAGAGAGCCTGGAGTCGCTCGTGCAGCGGGTGAAGGACAGCCTGATGAGCACGTTCTCGCTGCCATCTCTCGCGATCGCGACACTGCCCGTGAATCACCTGCCGAGAACCGCCGGGGGAAAGGTGCGCCGCGGCCCCACCCGCATCGCGCTCGAATCAGGAGACCTCGCCGTGACCTCCAGCACAGGCTTCCGCAGCCCCGAGAGCGACTGAGCCGACAGGAATCCGCGCCCTAGGCGAGCTTGGGACGCGTCGGGGTGGTGGGCTTCGAGGAGGGCGACGCGGGCCGGTGCCGCACCGGCCGGGGCGAGGCGCCGCGAGCGGGCACCAGCCAGCCGATCTCGACCGGCCGACGGCGACGGGCGAGCGCGACGCCCGAGAGCAGGATGCTGGCGAGCAGCAGCGCCGCCATCACGAGGGCCGCGGTCACCACGGTGCCCGCGTCACCACCCGTGAGGATCGTCTGGATGCCCGAGACCGCGTAGCTCATCGGACTGATCGCGCTGATCACCTGGAACGGCCCCGACAGGATCTCGACCGGGTAGAGCCCGCCGGTCGCCGCCAGCTGCAGGGCGAGCAGCACGAGCGAGACGACCGCTCCGACGCGGCCGAAGGCCGTCGACAGCAGCTGGTGGAACGCGGTGAAGGCGAGCGCCACCAGCAGCGAGAAGCCGAGGGTCGCCGGCAGTGAACTCCACGCCACGCCCAGACCGATGTGCAGGAAGCCGACGAGCAGCACGACCTGCGCCGCAGCGATGCCGCCCGCTCGCGCGAAGGTGCGCGTGGTGAGCCGGGCGGTCGACGCCGAGCTGGCGAGCACGGCCCGCGAGAACGGCCGCAGGAACAGGAACACGGCGAGCGCGCCGATCCACAGCGCGGTCGGCACGAGGATGGTCGACACGACCTGCGAGATGTTCGAGACCTGGTTGACCGTGTTCACGTCGACCTTCACGGGCTGCGCGATCACATCGGCCGCGTTCGAGGTTCCGTCGGCGTCGCTCGACGCGTTGGCCGTGATCTGGTCGGCGCCCGACTGCAGCCCCGAGGCCAGGGTGCGGGCGCCGTCACCGAGCTGGGTCGCGCCGGTGCCGAGCTGCTGGGCGCCGGGCACGGTCTGCTGAACGCCGGTGGCGAGCTGGCTGACGCCATCGGCGAGACCGGATGCCCCGCTCGCGAGCTCGGGGCCGCCGGCGGCGAGCTGGTCGGCACCCGAGGCGAGCTGGGCGATGCCGCCGGGAAGACTGCCGAGCCCGGCGGTGCTGCTGATCAGCTGCGAGCCGCCCGGGCCGGTGGTGCTGAGACCCGCGAGGTAGCCCTGCGCGGTCGCGAGGGCCGTCTGCGCCTCGACCGAGACGGTGGGGTTGGTCTGGATCTCGGCGAGCGCGTTGTCGAGATTCTGCTTCGCCACGTCGACCTGGCCGACGTAGCCGGTGATGCCCGCCGGAAGCTGGGCGATCGGCGCCGTCTGTGCCGCGAGCTGGTCGAGCCCGGTCGCGAGCTGCGACACCCCGCCCGTGTAGGCGGTCACGCCGGTGCTCAGCTGCGTCGCGCCCGACGCGGCCGTCGCGGCGCCCGAACCGAGCTGGTTGAGCCCGTCGGCCAGTTGGCCGGCGCCGGTGGCGAGCTGGTCGGCACCGGAGGCGAGCTGGGTCGCTCCGCCCGCGGCATCCGAGAGGCTCGTGCCGACGCCGCCGAGGCCGGTGTAGAGCCCGTTGACGACGGTGGCGGTGATCTGCTGGCCGAAGCCCGACTGCACCGCCGAGGCGACCGTCGACGCCACGATGCCCGAGAGGTAGCCGTGTGCGTCGTCGGTGGTGATGTCGATGAGACCCTGCTTCGGGTCGGCGGTGGCGACGGTGTTGAGGGTGGCCGAGAAGTCTTCGGGAATGGTGAGCACCGCGTAGTAGGTGCCGTTCTCGAGCCCCTTCTGGGCGTCGTCGGAGTTCGTGGCCTGCCAGTCGAAGCCGGTCTCGCCGTCGCCGGTGAGCTCGGTGACGAGCCCGCGGCCGGCGAAGTTCGTGGTCTCGGTGCCGTCGGCGTTGGTGGTGGTGGTCATCTTGTCGTTGTTGACGATGGCGGCCGGAATGGTCGACAGGTTGGTGTCGGCGTTCGAGAGGGCACCGGCGAACAGGCCGTTCACGGCGAGCGGGGTGAAGATCACGCCCAGCACGGCGAGCACCACGATCGCGATGGTGGTGCGCCGGCGCGTGCGGGGGGTCGGCGTTGTGGTGGAGGCGCTCATCGGAGGCCCTTCTTCGAGGAGGAATCGGGGGCGGCGCTGCGGCCGCCGGAGGGGGAATCGGATGCCGCGGAGCGAGCCCCCGACGCGGCGAGGCCGCCCGGAGCGCGCCCGCTCGACGCGCCGACGGATGCCGCCAGGCCGCTCGGCGCCGCTGTGCCCGGGCCGTTCGAACCGGTCGGGTCGTTCGGGTCGCCCGCGTCGCTCAGCTCGATGCGGGTCAGCGCCCGGCCGCCCACGGTTGCCGCGTGCGTGGCGGGCTCCGACAGCACGCCGAGCACGAGGGTGATGTCGGGGCCGGCCACGGTCACCACGGCGCCCGCGAACGACGGGCTCGCGGGCTGCGCGAACTCGCCGTCACCGGCGTCGACCACCAGCACCGACGCTCCGTCGGCCACACCGAGCGACACCGCGAGCAGGGCGCTCGCCACCGGTGACAATTCGTCCATCGTGCGGTGCACGTCGATCGGCTGCTCGCCCTCGACCGACGACAACCCGGCGTTGATGCGCTGCACCAGGTGGTCGGCGCCGTCGCGGGGAACGCGCCGGAACCACGGGCGGCCGAGCCGCAAGCGCTCGTTGATGGCGTCGCCGACCGCGGTGGTCGCATCCGGTCGCCGCGATTCGAGGTCGACCAGGCTCACCCGCTTCGCCACGGCGCTCGCCTCGGAGGGCAGGCTGTGGCCGAGCACCTGCAGGTGCCCGCTCTCGGGCGTGATGCGCCCGGCGATCGCGGCGCCGACGAGCCGGCGAGCGGCGGTCGGGCCGGTGATCACGGCGACCGATCCGGCCGGCACGGCGAACGAGACCGGCGCGCCCGCACCCTCGACGGCGAGTTCCTCGGCGGTGATGGCGTCGGCGGTGTGCTGCGCGGCCCACTCGGTCTCGTCGATGTGGTCGCGCAGACCCTCGCCCTCGACGTCGACGTTCGGCAGGATGCGCCCGAGCCACTTCGGCAGGTACCAGGCCCGGTCGCCGAGCAGGGTCATGATGGCCGGCACGAGTGTCATGCGCACCAGGAAGGCGTCGACGAACACGCCCACCGCGAGCGCCAGGGCGATGGCCTTGATGGCGCCCTCGCCCTCGGGCACGAAGGCGAAGAACACGAAGAACATGATGAGCGCGGCCGCCGTGACGACCCGGGCGCCGTGCTGGAAGCCGACGCGCACGGCGCGCCGGGCATCCTTCGTCTTCACGTACTCCTCGCGCATGCCCGACACCAGGAACACCTCGTAGTCCATCGCGAGGCCGAACAGGATGGCCATCAGCAGGATCGGCAGGAAGCTGATGATGGGCCCCTGCGAGTGCACGCTCAGCAGGTCGGCCAGCCAGCCCCACTGGAACACCGCCACCGTCACGCCGAACGAGGCGCCGACCGAGAGGGCGAACCCGAGGGCCGCCTTGACGGGCACCGCGATGGAGCGGAACACCATGGCGAGCAGCAGGATCGAGAGGCCGATCACCAGGATGCCGAACGGGATGAGTGCGTTCGAGAGCTGGTTCGACACGTCGATGGCGACCGCGGTCTGGCCGCTCACCGTGAACGGGGTGCCGTATTGGTCGTCGACCTCGCCCTTCATGTCGCGCAGCCGCTCGACCAATGCTTTCGTGGCGGGGTCGTCGGGCGCGGTGGTGGGCACCACCTGGAAGATCGCGGTGTCGAGCGTCTCGTCGGGAATGCCGGGGCCCACCGTCGCGACGCCGTCGACCGCCTCGAGGTCGGTGCGGATGCCCTCGAGCACGTTCTGGATGTCGGTGGTCTGCGTGATGTCGGCCACCACCACGATCGTGCCGTTGTAGCCGGCGCCGAACTTGTCGGCGATGGTGTCGTAGGCCGTGCGCGACGAGCTGCCCTCGGGCTGCGACGCCGCGGTCGGCAGGTTGAGGTCGAGGCTGAACGCCGGGATCGACACGACGCCGAGCAGCCCGATCACCGCGACGATGAACACGATCGGCGCCTTCATGACGAGCCGCACCCAGCGGCCGCCGAGGGAGGGCTTGGCCGGTTTCGCGGGTTTCGCGGGCGTGGCCGGCGCGCCCTGCGCCGCCGCGGTGGCCGGCGTGCCCTGGGCAGCCGCGGTCGTCTCCTCGTCGTCGTGCGACGCCTCGGCGATCGCGCGGCGCGCGGCCCGCGACCCGGGCTTGGCGGCGAGCCTGCCCTTGGCGATGCCCATGATGGCGGGCAGCAGCGTGATGGCGATGCTCACGGCGGCGAACACGGCGAAGGCCGCGGCGACGCCCATCACCGAGAGGAACGGGATGCCGACCACCAGCAGGCCGAGCAGCGCGATGATCACCGTGAGACCGGCGAACACGACCGCGGCGCCGGCGGTGGCCACGGACTGGGCCGCCGACTCCTCGGGACCCATCCCCCGCGCGAGCTGGGATCGATGCCTCGACAGAATGAACAGCGCGTAGTCGATGCCGACCGCGAGACCGATCATCACGGCGAGCATCGGGGCGGTGCTCGACACGCTCGTGAACGCGGCCACCACCGAGATGCCCGCGAACGACACGCCCACGCCGATCAGCGCCGACAGCAGCGGCAGGCCCGCCGCGAGCAGCGAGCCGAACGTGATGAACAGCACCACTCCGGCGAAAAGCACGCCGAGGCCCTCGGTGATGGTGATGCCGAAGGTCTGGTTCGAGAACACCTCGCCGCCGTACGAGACGGTCATGCCGTCGGCGTCGAGGGTGTCGCCCGCGGTGGTCACCTGCTCGAGGGTGGCGTCGGTGACATCCGTCGCCGGCCCGTCGAACTGCACCTTCACGAGGGCGGTCGTGCCGTCTTCGGAGATCGCGTTCGTGGCATATTCGGAGTAGGGCGAGATGACCGCGGAGACCTGGTCGAGGTCGGCGAGGTCGTCGGCCACGTCGCTGATCTGCTGCTTGACGGTGTCGTCGTTGACGCTCTGGCCGTCGGGTGCGACCACCACCACCGTGGCCGCCGCACCGGCCGCCGAGGGGAACAGGTTCTCGAGCTTGTCGATGGTCTGCTGCGACTCGGTGCCCGGGATGGTGAAGCTCTCCTGGGTCTGGCCGCCGAGCAGCATGCCCCCACCGAGCAGTGCGCCGAGGATCAGCACCCAGGCCGCGACGACATACCAGGCTTTGCGAAAGGCGAATCGTCCGATTCGGTAGAGCAGTGTCGCCACGGGAGGGCTCCTCGGTGATCTCGGGTGTTGTGTTCGGGGGTGGTGCCTGGGGTGGTGTTCGGTCGCCGGTTTCGTCGATCCGCGGTCAGGCGGAAAGGCCGGTGATGAGTTCGGACACGACGTCGATGAGAGCCTCCCTGATCTCGTCGACGGATTCGATCTCAGCGGTGCTCGGGCGCGCGGCCACGAGGACGTAGGCGGCGCCCGCGAGGGCGACACCGAGACGGATGCGCTGCTTGGTGGTCGGCAGCTCCGACATGAACGACTCGCCGATGCGGTCGATGTAGCCGCGGGCCGCGTCGATGGCCGGGATGTCGGCGAGCGTCTGACCCTGGTTGATGATGATGTGTGCCGCGAGACGGTGCTCGAGCAGCAGGTCGACGAACTCCTCCACGAACGCCGCACGCAGTTCGTCGCTCGACGCGCGGGCGACGACCGAGTCGAGGAACTCGCCGAGCTCGCTCAGCGCGGGCGCGAGCGACTCCTCGAGCAGGGCCTCCTTCGACCGGAAGTGGTAGAGCACGCTCGACTTCGAGTAGCCGGCCGCGTCGGCGATCTGCTGCAGGCTCGTGCCGGCGTAGCCGTTCTCGGCGAACATCTGCAGGGCGATCAGGCGCAACTCAGCGTTCACATCGTTCTGGATGCGCGGAATCGGCTGAATCGAAGACACGTTCCGACCCTAATCTGACCGATCGGTCAGCGCCTGCACGATCGGTCAGATTAGGAGATTTCTGTCAGGTTCAGGCAGTTGGCGGCATCCGCCGGTCGCGGGTCAGAAGCCGGCCACCGGATGCGCGCGGTAGGGCGCGTCGAGGCGCGCGAGCTCGTCGTCGGTGAGCGACAGCTCGAGCGACGCGACGGCGTCGTCGAGGTGCTCGGGCTTCGAGGCGCCCACGATCGGCGCCGAGACCACCGGATGCCGCGACACCCAGGCCAGCGCCACCTGCGCGCGGCTCACTCCGCGCTCGGCCGCGATCGCCGCCACGGTCTCGACGATCTCGCGGTCGCCCAGGTCGGCCGAGTAGAGGGTCTTGCCGAACTCGTCGGTCTGCGACCGGGCGGTGGTGTCGTGCCAGTCGCGCGTGAGCTTGCCGCGCGCGAGCGGGCTCCACGGAATCGCGCCGATCTTCTCGTCGGCGCAGAGCGGATACATCTCACGCTCCTCTTCGCGGTTGAGCAGGTTGAAGTGATCCTGCATCGACACGAACCGCGACCATCCGTTGGTCTGCTGCAGGTGCAGGGCCTTGCTGAACTGCCAGGCCCACATCGACGACGCGCCGAGATAGCGCGCCTTGCCGGCCTTGACCACGTCGTGCAGCGCCTCGAGGGTCTCTTCGATCGGCGTCGCGGCATCCCAGCGGTGAATCTGGTAGAGGTCGACGTAGTCGGTGCCCAGGCGGCGCAGGCTCGCGTCGATCTCGGTGAAGATGGCCTTGCGCGAGAGGCCGCCGCCGTTGGGCGACCGGCGCATCACGCCGTGCACCTTCGTGGCGATGACGATCTCGTCGCGATCGGCGAAGTCGGCCAGTGCGCGGCCCACGATCTCTTCGCTCGACCCGTCGGAGTAGACGTTCGCCGTGTCGAAGAAGGTGATGCCGGCGTCGACGGCCTGGCGGATGAGGGGGCGGCTCTGCTCTTCGGGCAGGGTCCAGGCGTGGTTGCCGCGGTTCGGGTCGCCGTAGGTCATGCAGCCGAGGGCGATTGCCGAGATGTCGAGGCCGGTGTTGCCGAGCTTGGTGTACTTCACGTCACGCCTCCGGGGTGGCGACGTGGTCGCGCCAGCTGTGCTGCGGGGCATACCAGAGCATGCGCCGCGCCTTGTCGATGCCGAGCAGCGTCTCGACGCCCTCCACCGGGCGCGTGAACGGCACCGAGGCGAAGTAGCGGGCGGCGAGCTCGGCCGAGGGCGTCGACATCACGGTGTCGGCGGCGGCGATGATGAACGCCTCGAAGCCGGTGATGGTGCTCTCGAGCGCCAGCCGCACCGCCTGTGCGCCGTCGCGGGCGTCGATGTAGCCCCAGGCGTTCCACGCGCGGCTCGGCGGGTCGCTCTCGAACGCGGGGAACGCCGCGTAGTCGGCCTCGTCCATGACGTTCGAGAAGCGCAGCCCGATGAGCTTGAGGTCGGGGTTCCAGCGGGTGAAGTGCCGCGCCATCTCCTCCTCCACCGCCTTGCCGAGGGAGTAGGTCGACTGCGGGCGCACCGGGTAACCCTCGTCGACCGGGAAGGTCGGCGGCGGGGTCTCCCCGAACGGCAGCCCCAGAACGGTCTCGCTCGACGCCCAGACCACGTTGTCGATGCCGGCGGCCTGCGCCGCGGCGAACACGTTGTAGGTGCTCGGCACGTTGTTGGCGAAGGTCGCCGAGTTGGTCAGCAGGCCCGGTGCCGGAATGGCGGCCAGGTGCACCACGGCGTCGACCTCGCTGTAGCGGTCGTCGACCGACGTGAACGCCTCGAGCACCTGGCCGTAGTCGCTCAGGTCGATGCGCACGAACTGCGCCCGGGCATCCGGATGCGTCGAGGGCGCCCGATCGAGGTTCACCACGTCGTAGCCGTGGTCGAGCAGGTGGGTCACCACCGCCCGGCCGAGCTTTCCGCTTCCTCCAGTGACGACGATGCGTGTCATGTGTGCTCCTCGGGTCGGGGTGTGGTTCCAGTATCCCGCGGGAGCCCTCGCGGGGCTCGCGCCGGGCTTGCGTTGGGCTCGCGCGGGGCTTCCGCGGGCCTCTTGCTGCCTCGCCGCTAGGCTGACCGCATGGCCGTCGTCGCATCCGTTCTGGTAGGGCTCGCCGCCCTGCTCCACGTCTACATCTGGTACATGGAGAGCCTCGCCTGGCGCACCCCCGCCATCTGGAAGCGCTTCGGACTCGCCAGCCAAGCGGATGCCGACACCACCGCTCCCCTGGCCTACAACCAGGGCTTCTACAACCTCTTCCTCGCCATCGGCGCGGGCCTCGGCGTCATCCTCTACTGGGCGGGCGCTCGTGACGCCGGCTTCGCCCTCGCGGTGTTCTCGGCGGCATCCATGTTCGCGGCCTCGCTCGTGCTGCTCTCGACCGGCCGCTCCCGCCTGCGCGCCGCCGCGACCCAGGGCACGCTGCCCCTGCTGGGCCTGATCTTCTTCGTGCTGAGCTAGCGGCACCCCCACCCACCCCGCGAGAAGTCAAATCTCGCTCCAAATCCGCCCTCCAAGCACCCAAAAGTGACTTCTCGAGGGGGTGGGAGGGGGCAAAGAGGGTGGGCGGGGTCGACCAGGGTGCGCGACTGGACGAGGGTGCCGCGAGCCGCGCCGGCCGTCCCGCGAGAAGTCAACAGCACGCCCACCCCCGCGAGAAGCCAATACTTGGTGCAAGTTCGCGCTCGAAGCAGCTGAACGTGACTTCTCGGGAGGGGTGGGGAACGGGGGCGCAGGCTGCAGGCCGCGCTCGACGACCCAGGCTGAGCGCGTGGCCGCGCAGCGACCGCGTGCTCAGGTGTCGCGGCGCGCCGCAGAGGCGGCGGCGCGCCCGGTTGCAGCCGCGCGCAGCACGGCCGCAACCGCAGCCAGCCAGCCAGCCGGTCAGCCCGCGATCTCGCGGCGGTTGCGGCGGCGCTCGCGGGTGCCCTCGACGAGGTTGTAGAGCACGGGCAGCACGATCAAGGTGAGGAGCGTCGATGACACGAGGCCGCCGATGACGATGATCGCGAGGGGCTGCGAGATGAAGCCGCCGTGGCCGGTGAGGCCGATGGCCATGGGCAGCAGCGCGAAAATCGTGGCGAGCGCCGTCATGAGGATGGGCCGCAATCGACGGCTCGCCCCTTCGACCAACGCCTCGCGCACGGGCAGACCCCGGCCTCGATATTGGTTCACGAGGTCGACGAGCACGATGGCGTTCGTCACCACGATGCCGATCAGCATCAGCACGCCGATGATCGACGGCACACCGAGCGGGATGCCCGTGATCACCTGCAGCGCCACCGCGCCGGTGGCCGCGAACGGAATCGAGACCAGCAGCAGGATCGGCTGCAGCAGGCTCTTGAACGTGGCCACCATGACGACGTAGACGATCAGGATGGCGACCAGCAGCGCGATGCCGAGCTGCGAGAACGCGTCGGACTGATCGGTCACCACGCCACCCACGGTCGCCGTCGCTCCCGCCGGCAGCTCGACGTCGGCGAGTGCCTGCTGCACCTCCGCGCTGGCGGTGCCGAGGTCTTCGCTGTTCGGCGTGACCGACACGGTCGCCGTGCGCACCCCCTTCACCGTGGTGATCGCGGCCGGACCGTCGACGATCGACACCGTCGCGAGCGACGAAAGTGGCACGACCCCCGCGACAGTCGGGATCTGCAGGTTCGACAGCGCGTCGACCGTGGTGGGCGGGTTGTCGGCCGCGATGTAGATCGTGTAGTTGGTGTCGTCGATGACGATCGATCCCACGGTGGTGGGCTGCATCGCCTGCGAGACGATCCCGCCGACCGCCACCTCGTTGAGTCCGGCCTGCGCGGCCTTTGCCCGGTCGACCGCGACCTGCACGTAGGGCCGGGAATCGGTGAGGTTGCTCGAGGCCTGCTTGACGGCATCCAGCGCTTGCATGCTGGTGAGCACCGCGGCGGCGGCCGTGCCGAGGTCGGTCTGGTTGGTTGCGGTCACGTCGACGGCGATGTCGGAGTTGCCCCCGAAACCGGCCGACGCCGAAACCGAGATCTCGCCCGCGTCGGGCAGCTTCTCGAGTTCGGTGCGCACGGTGTCCTGCAGGGCGTCTTGGTCGACGTCGTCGTCAGTGGTGATGTTGTAGGTGATGGCACTGTCGCCGCCGCCCACGAACGCGTCGCGAAGCGCCGACCCGCTCGAGCCGATGGTGAGCTGCACGGTCGCGATGCCGTCGATGCCCTCCAGCGCCGATTCGACGTCGGATGCCGCGGCCGATTGCGCATCGAGGCTCGACCCGACCGGCACGGTCTGGGTGACGGTGAAGGTGTTCTGGCCGCTGGAACCGAGGAAGTTGGTCTTCATCAGCAGCGTCAGCGGCAGGGTGCCGACGAGCACCACGATCGCGATGACGATGGTGACGACCGAGTGCTTGAGCGTCCAGGTGATGATGGGCAGATAGCGGCGCTGCAGGGCGGTGAGCGGCTCTTCGTCGATCGTCGCCTTGTTGTGGTTGCGCTCGCGCCGCGTCGGGGCGGGCGCCACGGCGACTGCGGCGGCGGGCACGGCGGCCGCGCCGCCCGGCGCCGCGTGGGCGGGCACGTGCTCAGCGGCTGCCGCGTCGTCAGGCGCGAGCCCGGCCGCGTGCGCGGGAGCGTGCGAGGAGTCAGGGGCGGCAGAGGTCGCACCGGCATCCGTCGAGGCGAGGGCGGCGGCATCCGTCGGCGCAGCCGGGGCGGCACCCCGCGAGGCGCCCTTCGGCTTCGGCGGGCGCACGAACCAATAGGCCAGCACGGGCACGATGGTGAGCGCCACGAGCAGCGACGCGAGCAGCGCGATCGTCACCGTCAGCGCGAACGGCCGGAACAGCTCGCCGGTGGTGTCGCCCACGAAGGCGAGCGGCAGGAACACGGCGACGGTGGTGATGGTCGAGGCGGTGATGGCGCCGGCGACCTCGCGCACGGCGTCGACGATAAGGGCCGAGCGCGCGGCGCCCGACTCCTTCGGCGTGAGCCCGCGCGGGTCGAGCGTCGATAGGTGTCTCTTGATGTTCTCGATCACCACGATCGAGTCGTCGACCACGCGGCCGATGGCGATGGTGAGCGCGCCCAGCGTGATGATGTTGAGCGTGTAGTTCGCCGTCTGCAGTCCGATGAAGGTGATGAGCACCGACGTCGGAATCGAGATGGCCGTGACGATCGTCGACCGGATCGACAGCAGGAACACGAACACCACGAGCACCGCGAAGAACAGCCCGAGCAGGCCCTCGGTGGCGAGCGACTCGATCGACTGCTGAATGAAGGGCGCCTGGTCGAACACGACGGTGAAGGTCGCACCGGGCAGGGCGCTCTCGAGCTGGGGCAGCAGGTCGCGCACGCCCTTCGACACCTCGACGGTGTTGGCCGAGGGCAGCTTGGTGATCGAGATCGTCAGGGCGTCTTCGCCGTTGACGCGCGAGATCGAGGTCACCGGGTCGTCGACGAGGGCGACGGATGCCACCTGCCCGATCGTCACCGGAGTGCCGTCGCCGTTCAGCGCCGGCAGCGGCAGCGCAGCGATGTCGTCGGTCGAGGTGAGCTTCGAGCCCGCCTGCACGGAGTAGCTCTGGCCGTCTTGCGTCAGGGTGCCCGCAGGGATCAGCTGGCCGTTGGTCGAGATCGCGTCGCTGATGTTCTGCGTCGTGACGCCCGTGATGGCGAGCGACTCGGGCGACGGGGTGATGGTGACCCGCTGGCCGACCTGTCCCAGCACCTCCGCGGCGCGCACGCCCTCCACCTCTTCGAGGTCGGGAACCGCGGATGTCTCGAGCTGCTGCGCGAGGGTCTTGGTGTCTTCGCCCGTCACGGCGATCGAGATGATGGGCAGGTCGTTGATGCTGCCCGACAGCACCTGCGGGTCGAGGTCTTCGGGCAGCGTCGACTTGATGCGATTGATCGCCTGCGTCATCTTCTGCTCGGCCGTGGCGAGGTTGGTGCCGTAGGTGAAGGTCGCCGAGATGATCGACAGGTTCGTGCTGCTGGTGGCGCTCGTGGTCTCGATGCCCTCGACGCCCTGGATGGCGCTCTCGATCGGCGTCGAGACGTCGTCGTTCACGACCTCGGGGCTCGCGCCCGGGTAGGTCGTGAGCACGGCGAGCTGGGGGAACTCGATCGACGGGATCAGCTCCTGCTTCAGGCTGGTGAGCGCCAGGCCGCCGAACACCGCCACCACGATCGTGACGAGGGCGATCAGCGCACGGTTCTTCATGCTCAGAACGGCGAGAAAATGCACGTTGTCGACTCCCTCTGAAACGGCTAGGTCGCTTAACTATCGCATCCTCACCCGAACGCTCCTGACGGGCGCAGACGCCCCGGTTAGGGTGGGCAGATGCTCACCGCAGGAGTCGATCTCGCCGCCGAGGCCAAGGGCACCGCCCTCGCCCTCATCGACTGGTCGAATCAGGGCGCGACGCTCGTCGGTCTGACGGCCGGCGCGGATGACGCCACCATCGTCGATGCGGCGCTCGGGCACGGGGTGGCGAAGCTCGGCATCGACTGCGCACTCGGCTGGCCCGACGAGTTCGTGCGCTTCGTGGCGGCGCACGCCCGCCACGAGTCGTCGCCCGCGGTCGACGGCGGCATGGACTGGCGCCGCAGCCTCGCCTATCGGCAGACCGACCGCGAGGCGCGCCGCATCACCGGTCGGTGGCCGCTGAGCGTGTCGACCGATCGGCTCGGTCTCACGGCGATGCGCTGCGCCGGCCTGCTCGCGAGGCTCGAGGCCCGCGGCGTGGAGGTCGACCGGGCGGGCGGCGGACTCGTGGTGGAGGTGTACCCGGGCGCCTCGCTGCGACTCTGGGGGTTCGACACCGCGGGATACCGCACCGACACCGACGCGCGCTCCGCCCTGCTGCAGCGTCTCGCCGAAGCCGCGCCCTGGCTGTCGCTCGCGCCGTTCGCCGAGCTCATGGTGACCTCGGGCGACGCCTTCGACGCCGTCATCGCAGCCCTCGCCGCGCGCAACGCCGCCCTCGGCCTCTACGCACCCCCGCCCCTGTTCTACCTCGCCCGCGCCCGCCGCGAGGGCTGGATGGCGCTCCCCTCGAGCACCCTCGCCGACCTGCCGGCCCCGCCCGCCGCGTAGCCGTCGGCCCGCCGCGTAGCCGTCGGCCCGCCGCACCCTGCACCCCGCCCACCCGGGCCGGCCCAGCCGTCACCTTCGCGAAGGTCGCGACTCACACGCAGCCGCGCAACGACTACAGCCAGCCGCGCCGCTTGAAGATCTTGTAGAGGGCGAAGCCGAGGCCGAGCATGAGGGCGAGGGCGAACGGGTAGCCGAGCAGCCAGTGCAGCTCAGGCATGTACTCGAAGTTCATGCCGTAGATCGTGCCCACGAGGGTGGGCGTGAACAGAATGGCCGCCCACGACGAGATCTTCTTGATCTCGTTGTTCTGATCCTGTCCGACGAGGGTGGTGTGCACCATGAGCGCGTTCTGCAGCAGCTGCCGGAACGAGTCGGCCCGCTCCACGATCCGCAGCACGTGGTCGTGCACGTCTCGCAGGTTGTCGCGCAACTGGGTGTCGGCGTCGTGCTCGGCGAGCGCATCCCTCAGTGTCTCGAGGATGTCGGAGAGCGGATGCGTCGCGCGCTGGAACGCCATCACCTCGCGCGAGAGCTGGTAGATGCGCTTCGACACCTCCTGGTCGCCGTTGAACAACTGGTCCTCGATCTCGTCGATGTCATTCTCGAGGCCGTTGATGACGGGAGAATACTCGTCGACGATCTGGTCGAGCACGGCGTAGAGCACCGCGAGCGGTCCCTTCGCGAGCAGCGCCGGGTCGTTCTCGAGCCGCTTGCGCACCTGGGCGAGATCGGGCGACTCGGCGTGCCGCACGGTGATGACGTAGTCGAGCCCGAGAAAGACGTGCAGCTCGCCGAACTCCACCCGCTCGTCGGCGTCGATGTAGCGCGCCGGCCGCAGGGCGAGAAAGGTCGACGACCCGTACTTCTCGATCTTCGCCCGCTGGTGGCCTGCCAGGGCGTCTTCGACGGCGAGCGGCGGCAGGTCGAACTCCTTCGACACCGCGTCGAGCTCGTCGGGGCCGGGCCGGTAGAGGCCGATCCAGGCGAAGCCGGCACGGGCACGCATCACCTCGAACGTCTCGTCGAGGTTCTCCGGATCGGCGGTGCGACGCCCCGCCACATAGACCGCGTTGTCGACGATCACCACGTCTTGCCTCCTCGCGTGCGATTCCTGTGCTGAGAGTACTTCGCTGCGGCTGGGTACTCGCCGTTGTATCGTTACAGGATGTCGCAACGCCCCATCCCGACGAAGCCGTCGCCCGTGCCGAAACCCCTCTTCCGCGACCCCGTCTTCGACGGCGCCGCCGACCCGGTGCTCGTCTGGAACCGCCACGAGCAGGCCTGGTGGATGGTCTACACCGCCCGCCGCGCCTGGGGCCCCGAGCTGCCCGGCGTCGAATGGATGCACGGCACCGACCTCGGCGTCGCCTCGACCCCCGACGGCGGTCTCACCTGGCTCTACCGCGGCACGATCGCCGGGCTCGACCTCGGCTGGGGCCGCGACACCTACTGGGCGCCCGAGATCATCGACGACGGCTCGCGCTACCACATGTACGTCAGCGTGGTCACGGGCGTTCCCGACCGCTGGCCGGGCCACCCGCGCCGCATCCGCCACTACACCAGCGACGACCTCGTGCGCTGGGCGTTCGTGTCGACGCTCGACCTCTCGTCCGACCGGGTCATCGATGCGGCCGTCGCTCCCCTGCCCGGCGGTGGCCACCGCATGTGGTTCAAAGACGAGGCCGACGACAGCCACACCTGGGCCGCCGACAGCCCCGACCTCGCCACCTGGACCGTCGTCGGCCCGGTGCTCACGCACGCCCCGCACGAGGGCCCGAACGTCTTCCCGCTCGGGGGCTGGTGGTGGATGATCGTCGACGAATGGAACGGGCAGCGCGTCTTCCGCTCCCACGATCTGGCGGGGTGGACCGCGCAGGGCCTGATTCTCGATCAGCCGGGAAGGGGGCCGGATGATTCATCCGTGGGTCATCACGCCGACGTCGTGCCGACGTCGGACTCCATGGCCTCGATCTTCTACTTCACCCATCCCGGGCGCCAGACCGGTGGGCCGCTCGACACGGTCGCCGAGCGGCGGTCGTCGATCCAGGTCGCGCGGGTGCGGGTCGTCGACGGCACCCTCGTCTGCAATCGCGACGAGGTGCTGACCGGCCCCGTGCTGCCGCCGGACGGCCCCGGCTCAGCGCCCTGAGTCGGGCTGGGCGACCGCAGCCGTCGCCGCGACCCCGGCGGCAGCCCCGACCCCCGACGTCGTCGCCGCGGGCTTCGGCGCCGGCCGCCGGTCGGTGAACAGCGGCCGCACCGCCCCCACCAGCGCCTTCACGGCGCTGAGACCCCACGCCAGCATGCGCCGCCACGACGAGTCGCGCACGAACAGCAGGTCGAGGGCGATCATCGCGAGCGAGAACGGCCAGAGCCCGAGAAACAGGCCGATGCCGAGGTGCATGCCGAGGATGACGATGAGGGCCGCGATGCGGGTGGGCCGCCAGAGCACGAGCAGTGGGAACAGCAGCTGCACCCAGACGGAGAGGAACGTGGCCACGAAGACCCCGACGTCCCACTGCCACGCCAGGTCGCTCAGCGCCGGGAACGGCCGGAACACGTCGAGCACGAGCGAGTAGTAGAAGGCCGTGCCGTCGCGCCACTCGACGCCGCTCAGCTTGTAGATGGCCGAGTTCACGTAGACGAGCATGATCTGGTAGGCGCAGAGGACGACGGCCGCATTGCTCGCCGTGTTCTTCACGGTCTCGGCGATCACACCTCGCCAGAGCGGTCGCACCTGACGCGCGCCTCGCCGGCGCAGCCACGCATCCACCGACCAGTGCTGCGACAGATCGGCGACCACGAGGAACAGCAGCGTGATGCGCATGATCGTGTCGCCGCCGTTGGTGAGCACGGTGCTGTTCGTCGCCAGGCCCACCCAGAAGACGAGCAGCAGGGGCGTGACGAAGCGCGTCTGCCAGCCGATCAGGAACAGCAGGGCCAGGATGGCGAGAATCGCGTAGGAGAGGTCGAACAGAGCGGCGTCGTCTTTGGGGAACGCGATCTGGAACAGGCCGATCCAGCCGCGGCGCTTCGCCTCGGGCTCGACCCACTGCGAGGCGACGCCCCAGAGGTAGTGCCGGTCGGCGACGTTCGTGGCGAGGAACGCCAGGATGATGCCGCCG
Organism: Herbiconiux daphne; assembly: GCF_024979295.1. Classification (GTDB taxonomy): domain Bacteria; phylum Actinomycetota; class Actinomycetes; order Actinomycetales; family Microbacteriaceae; genus Herbiconiux; species Herbiconiux daphnes. The sequence goes on from NZ_JANLCJ010000004.1 coordinate 329,910, forward strand.
TAGATGATGCGCAGGAACGAGAGGCTGAACGTGGCGTGCTTCGACCGGGTCAGCCAGCCGATCAGCAGCGCGGGCACCTGCCGAGGCTCAGGGAGTGCCGGCAGGAGGCGACGGGATGCGTTCGGCTGGTTCATGAGGTCGGTCCGTATCGCTTGAGCATGTCGTCGTAGACGGCGAGCGTCTCGGGGTCGACCACGTCGTCGACGTGGCGCCATCCGAAGGTCACCGTGTAGGGGTCGAACTGCTGTTGTTCGTCGAAGCGATGGTCGAAGTCGTTCGGCCTGGTGCGCACGAGCTTCCAGCGCACCCGTTCGATCGGTTTGCCGAAGTAGGCGGTGGCGAAGTCGGTGGCGTACTCCTTGAGCATGTAGTCGTAGCGCAGAAAGCGCACGATGTCGCCCTGTGCGGCGGCATCCGTTCCGTCGACCGCTTCGAGCTGCTCGATCAGGGGCGCCGGCGGTTTGGCGCGGTAGCCGCCCTCGCCGTCGCGCTCGATGAAGGTGTCGCGCACCACCTCGCGCTGCTGTTCGTTGAGCGCGACGTAGCGGCCGTAGTAGGCGAGCATGGCGTTCCACGACGACTTCTGGATGCGCGAGGGCATCGCGTGGCCGGGCACCGACTGCTGTTCGATGCCGGTGACGCTCACCCAGTCGCTCTTGACCAGTTCGCCGCCGTCGCCGCGCCACTGGGCCTCGATGACGAATTCGGTGTTCGTCTTCATGATGCTCGGCGCGAACACGTTCCACTTCTGCGAGAAGTAGGGAGCGGTCGCCGTGACCACCGAGCTTCGCAGCGGACTCGACGGCAGCACGGTCACGAGCGTCACGAAGATGTAGACGGCCACGACCGCGACGGCGACGGATGCCGCGACCTTCTGTGTGCGAGTAGTCATTGTCTTCCCCTCAGAAACCTCAGACGCAGTGGACGGTTGCATCCACTGCGTCTGAGATCGGCGGGTGGGTCACGTGGCGTCGCGTGGCCCACCCGGGTCGGTCATCGTAGGCGCATTCTCCGCACGCCCATCACTGCTCCGCCGGCGAGTAGCAGCAGCAGGGCGAACCCTCCGATGAGTGGGCCGTCGAGCCCGGTGTTCGCGAGGCCCCCGGCCGGGGTGGCCGGGCCGCTGCCCGCCGTGGCCGGAGCTGCGGTGACGGTGAACGAGGCGTTGTTCCTCTCTGAGGGAACCGGGCCGGTCTGGCTGCCGGTCAGGGACACCACGTGGGTTCCGAGGGGGAACTGGGCCCCGATCGGAAGGGTGAAGGTCACGTTGCCTGCGGCATCGGCGACCTGCGGGGTGAAGGTGAAGCCGTCGAGCGTCGCGGTGACGGTCTCGCCGGGGGCGAAGCCGGTGCCGTAGATCTCTTGCACCACCCCCATACCCCGCACGATGCTCGAGTACTTGACCGACGACTCGGGCGCGTAGTCGGCGTCGGTGTCGCCGTCGGCGTCCGTCGCGGCGTCGGTGTCGGTCGCGGCGTCGGCGTCGGTCGCGGCATCGGCGTCGGCGTCCGTCGCGGCATCGGCGTCCGTCGCGGCATCGGCGTCAGTCGCGGCATCCGCGTCAGTCGCGGCATCCGCGTCAGTTGCGGCATCCGCGTCCACGTCGGCTGCAGCATCTGCGTCCGTTGCGGCGTCGGCGTCAGTCGCAGCATCAGCATCAGTCGCGGCGTCAGCATCAGCGTCGGTCGCGGCATCAGCGTCGGTCGCGGCATCCGCGTCCGCATCGGCCGCAGCATCAGCATCCACGTCTGCGGCAGCATCGGCGTCCACATCAGCGGCCGCATCGACGTCGGCAGCCGCATCCACATCGGCTGCAGCGTCTGCGTCGGCATCACTGTCAGCGGCAGCATCCACATCAGCCGCCGCGTCTACGTCAGCGGCCGCATCAACATCCGCGTCGGCTGCAGCGTCAACATCCGCATCGGCATCCACATCTGCCGCTGCATCAACGTCAGCGTCCGCGTCGGCCGCAGCGTCCACGTCCGCATCGAGGTCTGCCGCTGCGTCTACGTCCGCAGCTGCATCCACATCGGCTGCAGCATCAACATCCGCGTCAGCATCGACGTCCGCGGCCGCATCAACATCAGCGTCAGCGTCAACGTCGGCTGCCGCATCAACGTCCGCAGCCGCATCAACATCCGCGTCAGCGTCCACATCGGCCGCTGCATCCACATCAGCGTCAGCGTCCACATCGGCCGCTGCATCCACATCAGCGTCAGCGTCCACATCGGCCGCAGCATCCACGTCGGCTGCAGCATCAACATCCGCGTCCACATCAGCCGCCGCATCCACGTCCGCCGCAGCATCCACATCCGCGTCGGCATCCGCATCCGCGTCGGCGTCCACATCCGCAGCCGCGTCCACATCGGCCGCCGCATCGACATCAGCAGCGGCATCCACGTCTGCATCCGCATCAACGTCGGCTGCAGCATCCACGTCTGCCGCGGCATCCACGTCAGCATCCGCGTCCGCGTCCACATCGGCCGCTGCGTCTACGTCAGCCGCAGCATCCACGTCCACATCAGCGTCGGCATCCACGTCCACATCAGCGTCGGCATCCACGTCCACGTCCAAGTCAGCCGCCGCGTCCACGTCGGCTGCGGCATCCACATCGGCCGCAGCATCGGCGTCGGCCGCTGCATCCACATCCGCATCTACATCGACGTCAGCATCCACGTCGACATCAGCGGCCGCGTCGGCGTCGGCCGCGGCATCGGCAGCGGCGTCCACATCCGCATCCGCATCAACGTCGACGTCCGCATCCACGTCCGCCGCAGCATCGGCGTCAGCCGCCGCATCCACATCCGCATCCACGTCCACATCAGCGGCCGCATCGGCGTCGGCCGCAGCATCGGCGTCAGCCGCCGCATCCACATCCGCATCCGCATCCGCATCAACGTCGACGTCCACGTCCACATCTACGTCGGCCGCAGCATCGGCGTCGGCCGCAGCATCGGCGTCGGCCGCCACGTCGGCGTCGGCCGCGGCATCCGTGTCGGCGTCGGCGTCGGCGGCCTCGACCTGCACGGTGAAGGTGACGGTGTCGTCGCTCTCGGCCTCACCGGCGGTCTGCACGGCGGTGGCCGTGTAGGTGTCGGCCGGCAGGTCGAGGAACGTCACCTCCCACGTACCGTCTTCGTTGACCGTGGTCGGCTGATCCGGCTGACCGGGAATCGACACGACGATGTCGGCGAGAGGCTCACCCTCTCCCGACACGATGACCGTGGCGGTCTCGGTGGCCTGGCCCGCCGGAATCACCGCGCCCTCGGTGGGGCCTGTGATCAGCACGTCGGTGATGTCGATCGCGTTCGGCCCGACCGTCGCATTCGCGATCTCGAGGGTGACCGCGTCGAGGCCCGGCAGAACGGTGACCACGAGCGCGGTCTCCGAGAACACCCCGGCGTTCGTCTCCTGGTGGTTGACCTCGAGCGACAGCGCGAGCGACAGGATGTCGGTGATCGCCGGCACGAGCAGTTCGTTCACCGGAATCAACGCCGTCGTCGCGACGGAGGTGACCGAGGTGATCAGGTCGTCCAGTGGGGCGGTCAGAGCGTCGACGATCAGGTCGAGCCCCAGCGTGAGACCGACGCCCGCGAGCGAGATGCCCGACGTGTCACCGCTCAGCAGTGCGCCGACGCTCGTGTCGAGCGTGATCACGGGCCCGACGACCAGCACGGTCACACCACCGGTGATGGTGATGCCGTTGATCGCCTCCGTGAGGTCTTCGACCACGTCGTCGAGCACGCCGTCGATGAGATTGAAGACGGAGTCCTGAATCTGCTCGATCACCGCGGGCGTGAGGATCTGCGTGTTCGGGTCCAGCCCGTTCAGCGGCTGGATCGCATCCAGATCGACCGACACCACACCGGTCGACAGATCGACCGATACCCCGGGGTAGGCCGGGTCGGTGACCGGTCCGTCGAAAAGCCCGGCGATCGCATCGGTGAGCGTGACCGAGCTCACATCGACGTCGACCGTCGCCAGGGCGCCCAGGTCGAGCAGCCCGAGCGCCGCGTCGAGGCTGACACTCAGCTCATCGACACTGGACTGCAGCGCGGTGACCAGGTCACCCACCTCGCCGGCCAGACCGGCGACCGTGGGGCTGGTGAAGAGCAGGTCGGCTCCCGCGATCTCATAGCTGCCCTCTGCCGCAGCCGGCGCCGCCTGACTCGCGCGGGCGCTCGTGACACCCACCTGGAGGCTGAGGTCGGCCAGCTCGGCCGTGATGTCGGCGTCGAGCCCGAGCGCCGCGACCACATCGCTCAACTCCAGCGACAGCGGCCCCGGCGCCACGCCGGGTGCGGGGGTCACGCCGGTGCCGATCAGGCCGCCTTCGCTGACGAGCCCGGATGCCCCGACCGACGACCCATCGGTCTGCGCACTCGCATACTGGCTGACCACGCCGGCGTCGACGAGGCTCAGCGGAAGCTGCACGCCCCCGCCCGCCTCGAGCGTCAGGATGTCGAGCACCGAGAGGTCGAGATTATTCGCGTTCGTCTCGGGCGTCACGCCGTCGCTCGTCGCCGACTCGCCCGCGAGCTCGGCGATCACGTCGGTGTTGAGCCCCAGGATCGAGCCCCCGAGATAGGTGCCCGTCGCATTCGACACATCCCCCGGATCGGCGTGCGCGGCCGTGACCGATCCGAAGGCCAGCAGCGCTGTCGCCCCGACGAGCGCGAGCGACCTCGCTCCCCAGCCCATGCGCGAATGACGGCGGTTCTGTGTCATAGCAAGTCCCCCATGCTGTGTCGGAGCCCGGTGGGTGCGCCCGTGTGACGGGGCCCGGTCCGACGTGCTGCAACCCTAGGTGGCGCTGAACAGCGCCCGAGGGAATCTAGGTATTCGACAACCGACGTGTAGGTATTCGCTCCGCAATCTAGGTACTCGGGCCGGCCGCACCCTCCGCCAGAGGCGTGAACCGCAGCGTGAGCGTGCACGCGCGCGGCCGCAGAATGTGGTCGGGCCAGACATCCGGGCCGCACGCCCTCGACCCGAGTCCGTTCTGCGCCGCGTCGATCCAGAGGAAGACGCCATCGGATGCCGGCAACTCATGCGGGTGCTCGGCCGCATCGACCTGCTGCACCGTGTGCCGGCGCAGGGCGAAGCCGGGCAGCGCTCCCCCGGCGTCGCGTGCCGTCTCGATCCGCAGTGCCGGGCGGCCGCCTTCGAACAGCACGAGCTCGCGCAGGTCGCTACGGTGACCGCTCTCCTGCGGCCGCGCGTAGTCGACCACGAGGTCGTCGACCGCGGCCTCGTAGCGACCGACGAAGGTCGACCGGCGGCTGTCTGGGTAGGACTCGCGCTCCCCCGCGCCGAACCACGCGACGCGGTCGATCGAGCCGGGCAGGCCGAACCGCACGCCCAGGCGGGGCAGATGGATGCGCCAATCGCCCACTGGAAGGATGTCGATGGTCACGACGGCCGATTCGCCGTCGACCTGCCACGACTCCTCCACCACGAAGCTCTCGAGCGAATCGGCGGCCGCGTAGCGCGTGCGACGCGAGGTGCCGTCGGATGCGACCTGCTCGGTGCGGGCGGTCAGCCGGTCGAGACCGGCCTGGCGCCACAGCTCGGCCGACGAGTAGGAGGGCACGCCGAGCCCGCGATTCGTCCAGGGATCGACGAGATCGTAGCTGCCGAAGCTCCCCTCGCCACCGGGGAAGTTGCCCCCGTTGTCGTTGTCGGTCGGCGCCCGCCAGAACTCGCCGTGCGGCCCGGATGCCGGCAGCCCCGCGAGCTCGACGAGCCCTCGAGCGTCGAACCGAGCGGATGCCGGCACTCCCGCCGGGGCGACCTCGACCGCCGGCGCCGCCCCGACCGCGGGGCGCGCGAACGCCGACGACGTCGCGGAGTCCAGCCACGCTGGCCGCACGCGCGTCAGCGATACGTCCAGCTGCGAGCGCGCGACCAGATGGCCGGCCTGAGCCCAGGAGGTGTCGCGAGCGAGCACCGCGTCGACCGTGAGCCAGGCTTCCGCATCGAGCGACACCGCGTCGAGCGCCGCCCGCGGCACGGGCACGGCCGCAGTCGCCCCCGCGCGCACGGGCGCGTCGAGCTCGAGCACGCCCGCGGCCGCGTCGCGCCCGTCGAGCGTGAGGCTCCACCGGAACTCCAGGTCACCGGTGTCGGCCGAATGGCGATGGTTCTCGATCACGATCCGCCCGTCGGTGAGCGCTCCCTCACCGGCGCCTCCGCCCACGTGCTCGGCACGGCCGGTCACGCCCTCGAACCGCATCCGCACCGGGGCCACCACGTGCTTCCACTCGAACAGCCCCGGGGTCGGTGTGCCGTCGCTCAGCACCATGCCGTCGACCACGAAGTTGCCGTCGTGCACGATCTCGCCGAAGTCTCCGCCGTAGCCGAAGTACTCGACGCCGGCGGGCGTTCGGGTGCGCAGCCCGTGGTCGCGCCACTCCCACACGAATCCGCCGTGCAGACGCGGGTAGCGGTCGACGAGGTCTTCGTACTGGTCGATCGCGCCCGGGCCGTTGCCCATGGCGTGAACGTACTCGCAGAGCAGGAACGGCTTCGTGCGCTGCCAGGCCGACTGCGCCGCCGAGCAGTCCATCAGCAGGGAGCGGTCGTCGTCGCGGCCGATCGCCTGCACCTCGGCGATCGCGGCATACATGCGGGAGTAGACATCCGTGTACTCCCCCGCATGATCGCCCTCGTAGTGCACCGGCCTCCCGGGGTCACGCCGGTGCACCCAGGCGGCCATCGCGGCGAGGTTCGCGCCGGTGCCCGCCTCGTTGCCCAGCGACCAGAGCACGATGCTGGGGTGGTTCTTGTCGCGCTCGACGGTGCGCTCGATGCGGTCGAGGTAGGCCTCTCGCCAGGCGGGGTCGTCGCTCGGGTTGCCGCGCCACTCGGCGCCCTGGCCCGGCTTGTGGAACGCATGCGTCTCGATGTCGCACTCGAGCACCACCCAGAACCCCAGCTCATCGGCCAGATCGAGCAACCGCGGGTGCGGCGGGTAGTGACTCGTGCGGATGGCGTTGACGTTGAACCGCTTCATCATCGCCAGATCGGCCCGGGCGAACTCCTCGTCGAACATCCGCCCGCGCTCGGCATGGATCTCGTGCCGGTTCATGCCGTGGAACACCACCCGGCGGCCGTTCACGAGCAACCGGTCGCCCCTGATCTCGACCGTGCGGAAGCCGAGCCGCGTCGACACCGTCTCGGCCGCGTTCGACACCTCCGCGTCGTAGAGCCGCGGCTGCTCGGCCGACCAGGGCTCGACGCCGGCGATCACGATCGGCGCGACATCCGTGGCCGTGTTCCAGGTGACGTCGACGCCGAGCTCGGGCACCCGGAGGGTCACCGGAGAGCCCGCTCCCCGCAGCTCGGCCGTGAGGATGCCGGTGCCGCTGTCGGTGCCGCCCTCGGTGCCGTCGTGCCGGTAGTCGGCGCGCAGCCAGAGGTCGTCGAGACCCCCGACGGGCCGGGCCTCGAGGGTGACCGAGCGGAAGATGCCGGGCAGCCACCACTGATCCTGGTCTTCGACGTAGGTCGCGGCCGACCACTGGTGAACGCGCACCGCGATGGTGTTGAGCCCCGGATGCGCCGCCGCCGTCACGTCGAACTCCTGCGCCAGACGGCTGCCGCTGCCCACGCCGATCTCGACCCCGTTCAGCCACACCTTGTAGCGCGACTCGACACCGTCGAAACGCAGCGCGATGGCGTCGACGTCGGCGGCGCCCCACCGCTCGGGCAGCTCGAAGGTGCGGCGGTAGTCGCCGGTGGGGTTCTCGTCGGGCACGAAAGGCGGGTCGAGCGGAATCGGCAGCTGCACGTTGGTGTAGATCGGCCGCCCGTAGGCCCCGTCGCCCTCGAGCACCCAGTGCGACGGCACGGGGATGCTGCTCCACCCCGAGTCGTCGTAGTCGGGCCGGCCCACGTCGTCGGTCGCCTCACCCTCGGGCAGCACGCCCGACCCGCCCGGCGTGCCGGGAGCGCCCGCAAGCAGCCGGAAGCGCCAGTCGCCGTCGAGCGAGAGCGTGGGCGCGTCGGAGTTCAGGCGGGCTCGGGGCGCGCGTCGCGCTCCGGAGCCGGGGGCGGTGTCGGTGACGTAGGTGATGGGCTGCAAGCGGGGTTCCTTCTGGGGGGCGGGGAGGGGCAGGTCAGGCGGGAGCAGGCGGGTCAAGGTCGGGCAGGTCAGGGGGCAAGGCAGGTCAGGGCACGGCAGTCGGGGCAGGCGCGCGGCGAACCGCCCCCGTCACGCCGACTGCACGTGGTGCAGGGTCGCGTAGCGCCCCTTCGCGGCGAGCAACTCGTCGTGGCTGCCCACTTCGACGATACGGCCGTGCTCGAGCACCACGATGCGATTGGCCGAGCGGATGGTCGACAGCCGATGCGCCACGACGAGCGTCGTGCGCCCCCTCATCAGGCGTTCGAGCGCCTGCTTCACGAGGGCCTCCGACTCCGGGTCGAGGGCGCTCGTCGCCTCGTCGAGGATGAGCAGGCGCGGGTCGCGCACGAGCGCGCGGGCGATCGCGATGCGCTGCCGCTGGCCACCCGACAGGCGAGCACCGCGCTCGCCGACCACCGAGTCCCAGCCGTCGGCCAGCGCCTCCACGATCTCGAGGGCGTTCGCGTCGCGCAGCGCCGCCGTCACACGCTCGTCGCTCACCGACCCGAGCCCGTAGGTCACGTTGTCGCGGATCGAACCCTCGAACAGCACCGACTCCTGCGGCACCACCGACACCGAGCGGCGGTAACTGCGCATGTCGACCGTCTCCATGTCGATGCCGTCGAGCAGGATGCGCCCGGCCGTTGGCCGCAAGAACCCGAGCACCAGGTTGAGCATGGTCGACTTGCCCGACCCCGACGACCCCACGAACGCCACGGTCTCGCCGGCCCGCACCTCGAGGTCGATGCCTGAGAGCGCCGGCGCGTCATCCGGAGCGTAGCGATAGTCGACGTGCTCGAGCCGCATCGAGCCGGTCACGTTCTCGAACCGGTGCTTGCCCTCGTTGAACTCGAGGTCGGGCTCCTGCATCACCTCGGCGATCGAGCGCACCGACTCGGTTCCGCGGGCCACGACCGGCAGCAGCATCAGCAGGTTGGTCATCGCGCCCGTGATCAGCGCGAAGTAGGAGCTCAGCAGCACCACCTGACCGGGAGTGATGGGCAGCCAGCCGCTGATCGACACCCAGGCGGCCAGCACGAGGCATCCGACACCCAGCAATTGCAGGCTCACCCACGACAGCGACGCGAAGCGGCCGTTGAGCAGGTCGAGGCTGAAACCCGCCGACCGCAGCCCCTCGGCGCCCTGAGCCACCCGATCGACCGCGGTGCGCTCGAGGCCGTGCGCGCGCGTGATGGGCATGAGCGTCGCCATCTCACCCACCCGGGCCGAGAACCGCTCCACCTCGAGCCGGAACTGCTCGTTCTCGTGCCGCGAGCGCCGGCTGAGAAAGGCCCGCAGCAGCACCGCGATCGGAATCGCCAGCGCATAGACGGGCAGGAACGCCGGCACGTTGATGGCCGTGGTCGCGATCGCCCCGATCAGCACCATGGTGGCCGACAGCAGCGGATGCGCCACCTGCTGCAGCATCAGTTCCACGTTCTCGACGTCGCGCACCACCTTCGTCTGCACGATCGACGAGCTGGCCCGCGAGTGGTAGCCGATCGACAGGCTCTGCAGCCGCGACGCGAGGGCGTTGCGCAGGTCGGCGCCGGTCTGGCGCACCACGCTCATGAAATAGCGCGTGTAGAGCACGTGGTTGGGGTAGTTCTGGGCCAGCGCCACGAGCGCGATGGCCGCCCAGAGCCAGAGAGTGGATGCCGGGCCGCCGGCGACCACCACGTCGATGATCGCGCTCGTCACGACGGGCAGCAGCCAGAGCGGGGTGTCTTTCAGGGCGAAGAACGCCACCGACGCCACGACGCGCCCCCGGTAGCGGCCGAGCAGGTGGAAGACCGAGCGAACCGGATGCCGCTGGTCGAGTTCGATGGTCGAGAAGGACTTCTTCAACACGGTCACGATGGGGTGATCCTGTTCTCGGCGAGTGGCCGATCGCGTCTTCGGTGTTCGGGGGCGCCGGCTCAGCCGGCGGTGGTCTCACGAGCCACCAGCCGGTAGCCGCTCACCACTTCGCGCGCCGGACGACCCGTCGCGCCGTGCTGGATCCTGTCGACCAGCAGTCGCACCGCCGTGCGGGCCGTCTCGTCGTGATCGGGTGCGATCGACGAGAGTGACGGCACCAGGTATTCGCTCTCGGGCACGTCGTCGAAACCGATCACCTTGACGTCGGCGGGAACCCGGATGCCCAGGGTCGCGAAGGCCCGCAGCGCCCCCATCGCGACGGTGTCGGTGACGCAGAACACCCCGTCGAAGGGCACCCCGCTCTCGACCAGACGGGTGGCCGCCTCGGCGCCCCCGCGCATGGTGAACCGCTCGACGCCCGTCACGAGGGCGGGGTCGTAGGCGATGCCGGCGGCCGCGAGGGCGGTGCGGTAACCGGTGTGCCGCAGCGTGGAGACGTTCACCTCGGCGGCACGCTCGCCCGGGGCCGCGTCGTCGGGGTGAGGTGCCTCGGGCGCGGCGGCGTCGAGGATGGCGATGCGGCGGCATCCGCTCTCGATCAGGTGCGTGACAGCCGTCTGCGCCCCGTCGACGTTGGGCAGGGCGATGTGGTCGACCGGTCCGTCGAAGATGCGCTCGCCCAGAATGACCACGGGGTGATCGACCCGCAGCAGGTCGGAGTCGGCGGCGCCGAGCCCCACGGTGGCCAGGATGAGCCCGTCGTAGAGCCGGTTGCGTGAGAGGGCGAGGGCGCGCAGCTCGCTCTCGCGGGTGGCGCCGGTCTGCTCCACCACCACGTGGAGCTTGTGCTCGGCGGCGGCCTCGGTGATGAGGGCCGCGAGGTGGCCGTAGTAGGGGCGGTCGAGCTCGGGCACCGCCAGGCCGATCGTGCCGGTGCGCCCGGTGCGCAGGTTGCGGGCGGCGATGTTGACGCGGTAGTCGAGGGCCGAGATCGCCACGAGCACCTTCTGGCGCGTCGCGGTCTTGACGTGGGGGTGCTCGTTGATGACGTGCGACACCGTCATCGGCGACACCCCGGCCGCTTTCGCCACGTCTTGTATCGTTACCACACCATCAGTCTGGCACGAAGCGGTAGCCCATCCCCGCTTCGGTGAGCAGGTGGCGCGGATGCGCGGGCTCGGGTTCGAGCTTCTTGCGCAATTGGCCGAGATAGAGACGCAGGTAGCCGGTCTCCTTGACGTGATGGGTGCCCCAGACCTCGGTGAGCAGCTCCTGATGGGTGACGAGCCGGCCGGGGTTGCGCACGAGCAGCTCGAGCACCTTCCACTCGGTGGGCGTCAGGCGGATGGCGGTGCGATCGCCGGCTCGGGTGACCTGCCGGGCCGCCAGGTCGACCGTGACGCCGCCGAACGTCACGACGGGCTCGTCGCTCGCGGCTCCGGGGGTGGCGCGCCGGGTGAGGGCACGGATGCGCGCGAGCAGCTCGTCCATCGCGAACGGCTTGGTGACGTAGTCGTCGGCCCCCGCGTCGAGGGCGTCGACCTTGTCGGCCGACCCGGCGCGGCCCGACACGACGAGGATGGGCACGGCCGACCAGCCCCGCACGGCCTGGATGACCTCGAGGCCGTCGAGCCGCGGCATCCCGAGGTCGAGCATGATGAGGTCGGGAGCGCTCTCGGCGGCGAGCCGGATCGCCTCGGCGCCGTCGGCCGCCGTGACGATGTCGTAGCCCTGCGAGCCGAGGGTGATGCGCAGCGCCCGCAGGATCTGCGGGTCGTCGTCGGCGATCAAGATCTTCATCGGTCGGCGCCCTCCTGGTCGACTGGCGCAGCCACCGGCAGCGTCACCACCATTGTGAGGCCTCCGCCGGGAGTCTCCTCGGTGTCGAGGGTGCCGCCCATGCCTTCGGCGAAGCCCTTCGAGAGGGCCAGACCGAGCCCGAGCCCGGTGAGGTTGTCGGTGTCGCCGAGCCGCTGGAAGGGCACGAACACCTCGTCGCGCCGATCGCTCGGAATGCCCGGGCCGCGATCGATCACCCGGATCTGCACCGTGTCGGCGAACGCACTCGCCGCCACCACGACCCGCTCACCCTCGGGGCTGTAGCGCACGGCGTTCGAGAGCAGGTTGACCAGCACCCGGTCGAGCAGCACGGGGTCGGCGTCGAACGCCGGCAGATCGGCGGGGATGTCGAGGTCGACCTCTTCGGGGCCGAGCCCGAGCTCGTCGAACACGGCCGGGATGACGTCGTCGAGATCGACGGGCTCGAGCGAGACCCCGAGCACCCCGGCCTGCACGCGGCTGACGTCGAGCAGGTCGGTGAGCAGCTGCGCAAGTGAGGCGAGGCTCTCTTCGGCCGTCTCGAGCAGCTCGTCGCGGTCGGCCGGCGTGAGCGACGACTGCCGCGCGCGCAGCCCGGTGACGGCGGCGGTCGCGGCGGTGAGCGGGCGGCGCAGGTCGTGGCCCACGGCGGCGAGCAGGGCCGAGCGCACCCGGTCGGCGGCGGCCAGCGGCGCCATCTCGCGCGCGGTCTCTTCGAGCCCCGCGTGCTCGAGTGCTGCCGCGAGCTGCACCACGATCACGGCGAGCAACCGGCGATCGGATGCCGCCAGCTCCCGCCCGTGCAACTCGAGCACGGTCTCGTCGTCGACCCGCACCTCGACGACCCCGTCCCCGTCCCCACCCTCCCGCTCCTCGCGTCCTCGGCCTCCCGAGCGCTCCTCGCGCCACCCACCCTCCCGCGAGTGGTCACTTTCGGCGGCATCCGGCGCGTTTTGGCGCACTTCGTGACCACTCGGCGAAGGGGTGGAGGGGGTGGGGGGCGCGTCGGGGGCGGACGGGGGCGCGGCGGGGGCCGCGGGGGCGGGCTCGCCGTCGGTGTAGAGGGGGCGGCCGGCGCGCAGCAGGCGCACGCCGGTGAGGCCGAACGCCTCGCGGGTCTGGGTGACGAGGGCCTGCAGGGCGTCCTCGCCCCGCAGCACGCTGCCGGCGACGGTGGCCACGAGTTCCGATTCGGCCGCCGAGCGCCGCGCCATGCGCGAGCGCCGGGCCGCCTGGTCGACCACGATGCTCACGAGCACGGCGATCACCACGTAGAGCACGAGCGCGAGGATGTGCAGCGGGTCGCTCACCGTCACGGTGTAGAGCGGTGCCACGAAGAAGAAGTCGAGTGTGAGTCCGCTCAGCACCGCGGCGAACAGCGCCGGCCAGATGCCGCCGATCAGCGCCGCAACCACCACGAGCAGCTGGTAGCTCAGCACGTCTGACGTGATCGACTCCTCGCTGCGGAACGCCGACAGCAGCCAGGTGAGCAGGGGCCCCGCGGCGAGCGCGAAGGCGAAGCCGTAGAGCCTGCGGCGCAGCGAGAGCGCCCCGTGCGACCCCGGCAACCGCACGCGCAGACCGCGGGCGGCTGCCGCGTGCGTCACGATGTGCACGTCGATGTCGCCCGACTCGCGGATGACCGTGGTGCCGATGCCGGGACCCGTGAGCAGCGCGCTCAGGCGGGTGCGCCGGCTCACCCCGATCACGAGCTGCGTCGCGTTGCTCGCCCGGGCGAATTCCACCAGGGCGGTCGGGATGTCGTCGCCGATCACCTGATGGTAGCTGCCACCCAGGCTCTCGACCAGCTGCCGCTGCGCGGCCAGCGCGCCCGGATTCGGGTCGCGCAGCCCGTCTTGGCTGGTCACGTGCACGGCGAGCAACCGCCCGCCCGACGACCTCGCCGCGATGCGGGCGCCACGGCGGATGAGCGTCTCGCCCTCGGGCCCGCCGGTCAGCGCCACGACCACCCGTTCGCGCGCCTCCCACTTGTCGCCGATGCCGTGGTCGCTGCGGTACTTCTGCAGCGACGAGTCGACCTCGTCGGCGAGCCAGAGCAGGGCGAGCTCACGAAGCGCCGTGAGGTTGCCGAGCCGGAAGTAGTTCGACAGCGCGGCATCCACCCGCGCTTCGGGATAGACCACACCCTCGGCCAGCCGGTCGCGCAGCGCCTGGGGCGCGAGGTCGACGACCTCGATCTGGTCGGCTTCGCGAAGCACGGCATCCGGAATCGTCTCGCGCTGCGGCACGCCGGTGATCTGCTGCACCACGTCGTTGAGCGACTCGATGTGCTGGATGTTGACGGTCGAGATCACGTCGATGCCGGCATCCAGCAGGGTCTCGACGTCGCGCCAGCGCTTCTCGTGGGCGAGGCCAGGGGCGTTGGTGTGGGCCAGCTCGTCGACGAGCGCGTACTCGGGAGCTCGGGCGAGCACGGCGTCGAGATCCATCTCGGCGAGCTCGACCCCGCGGTGCGACACGAGCACGCGCGGCACGATCTCGAAGCCGGCGGTCATCGCCTTGGTGGCCGCCCGCCCGTGCGTCTCGACCACGGCGACCACCACGTCTTTTCCGGCCGCCCGCAGGCGCCGCCCCTCTTCGAGCATGGCGTAGGTCTTGCCGACGCCGGGAGCGGCGCCGAGCAAGACCCGCAGCCTGCCCTGCTTCACGACCGGCCCCCGTCAGGGAGCGCCGAGGGGCCCACCTCGTCAGAGCGCGGCGAGCGCGATGTTGAGCCGCAGCACGTCGACGGTCGGCTCGCCCAGGTAGCCGAGGTCACGGCCCTGAATGAAGGACTCGACCAGATCATGAACCTGCGACTCCTCCAGTCCGCGCGCCTCTGCGACACGAGGCACCTGCAGTAGAGCGTAGGCGGGGCTGATGTGCGGGTCGAGTCCGGAGCCCGACGTGGTGAGCGCGTCGACCGGGATGTCGGCCACCGGCACCCCTTCCAGCTCCGAGATCGCGGCCTTGCGGGCGTCGATCTCGGCCAGGAAGTCGGGGTTCTCGGGGCCGTAGTTGCTGCCGACGGATGCCGCCGCGTCATAGCCTGCGGCCGAGGGCCGCGACTGGAACCACTCGGGCAGGGCGTTGCCGTCGTCGTCGGTGAACGACTGCCCGATCAGCGACGAACCGACGACCGTGCCGTCGGCATCCGTCACCATCGAGCCGTTGGCCTGGGCGGGCAGCACGAGCTGACCGACGCCGAGCACCGCCAGGGGGAACACGATGCCGAGCGTGACGGTGGCGACGATCATGTAGCGCAACGCCACCCAGTAGGGGCGGGCGAAACCGCGTGTAGGAGCCATGAGAGCAGGAGCCTTCTTTCTAGAAACCGGGGATGAGGCTCACGACGAGGTCGATGAGCTTGATGCCGATGAACGGGGCGATGACGCCGCCGAGCCCGTAGACGAGCAGGTTGCGGCTCAGGATGCGCGATGCCGACATCGGCCGGTATTTCACACCGCGGAGCGCGAGCGGGATCAGCACCACGATCACCAGGGCGTTGAAGATGACCGCCGAGAGGATCGCCGAGGCCGGCGAGTGCAGCTGCATGATGTTGAGCAGCGCGAGACCCGGGAAGACCGCGGCGAACATCGCGGGGATGATGGCGAAGTACTTGGCCACGTCGTTCGCGATCGAGAACGTGGTGAGCGCCCCGCGCGTGATCAGCAGCTGCTTGCCGATGGCCACGATGTCGATGAGCTTCGTGGGGTCGGAGTCGAGGTCGACCATGTTGCCGGCCTCTTTGGCCGCCGAGGTGCCCGTGTTCATGGCCACGCCGACATCCGCCTGCGCGAGGGCCGGGGCGTCGTTGGTGCCGTCACCGGTCATGGCGACGAGACGCCCGCCCTCCTGCTCGCGGCGGATCAGGGCGAGCTTGTCCTCGGGCGTCGCCTCGGCCAGGTAGTCGTCGACGCCCGCCTCGGCCGCGATGGCCTTGGCCGTGAGCGGGTTGTCGCCCGTCACCATGACCGTGCGGATGCCCATCGAGCGCAGTTCGGCGAACCGGGTGGCGATGCCCTCCTTCACGATGTCCTTGAGGTAGACCACACCGAGGATCTGCGCGGGGCGGCCGGGCTCGCGCACGGCCACCACGAGCGGCGTTCCGCCGAGCTCGCCGATGGCGTCGGTCTGTTCCTGCAGTTCGTCGAACAGCGAGCTGCCCTTGGTGCCCGTCTCGCGGGCCCAGGCGGTGACAGCCGAGCCGGCGCCCTTGCGGATCTGGCGACCGTCGGCGAAGTCGATGCCGCTCATGCGGGTCTGCGCCGTGAACGGCACGATCTCGCCGTCGACCGTCGACGGCCGGCGGAAGCCCTGCTGTTCGGCGAGGTCGACGATCGACTTGCCTTCGGGGGTGGGGTCGGAGAGCGACGAAAGTGCAGCGGCATCCCGCAGCGCGATGTTGTCGACCCCCACGAGGGACCGCAGCTCGGATGCGCGACGGTTGCCGTAGGTGATCGTGCCCGTCTTGTCCATCAGCAGCGTGGTGACGTCGCCCGCGGCCTCGACCGCGCGACCCGACATGGCGAGCACGTTGTGCTGCACCAGGCGGTCCATGCCGGCGATGCCGATGGCCGAGAGCAGCGCACCGATGGTGGTGGGGATGAGGCAGACGAGCAGCGCCACGAGCACCGCGACCGACGGGGCGGCGTCGGAGTAGCCCGCGATCGGCCCGAGGGTGAGCACCACGATCAAGAAGATGATCGAGAGGCTCGCGAGCAGGATGTTGAGGGCGATCTCGTTCGGCGTCTTCTGCCGCGAGGCCCCTTCGACGAGCCGGATCATGCGGTCGACGAAGGTCTCGCCGGGCTTCGAGGTGATGCGCACCACGATGCGGTCGGAGAGCACGCGGGTGCCGCCGGTGACCGCGCTGCGGTCGCCACCCGACTCCCGCACCACCGGCGCCGACTCGCCCGTGATGGCCGATTCGTCGACCGAGGCGATGCCGTGCACGATGTCGCCGTCGCCCGGAACCAGCTCACCCGCAACCACGACGACCGTGTCGCCGAGTCTGAGATCGGCCGAGGCCACCTGCGTGGTCGTGGCACGCTCGGCCGCCGGGTCGTGCGCCGGGTCGTAGTCGACCACGCGAACGGCCATGGTGCTCGTGCGGGTCTTGCGCAGGCTCGCGGCCTGGGCTTTGCCGCGGCCCTCGGCCACGGCCTCGGCCAGGTTGGCGAAGAGCACGGTGAGCCAGAGCCAGACGGCGATGCCCCAGGTGAAGGCGACCGAACCGGCCGCGTCCCCCGAGCCGAGGAACGGCTGCACGATGGCGATCAACGTCGTCAGCGCGGCTCCGACCTCGACGATGAACATCACCGGGTTCTTCCACATGACCCGCGGATCGAGCTTGCGGAAGGCCCCGGGAATGCCCGTGGCGAGTTGTGACGTGAACATCGACATGATGGTTACTGCAGCCCTTCAGCGAGAGGCCCGAGTGCGAGCACCGGGAAGTAGGTGAGGGCGACGACGATCACGACGACGCCCACGAGAAGGCCCACGAACTGCGGGCGGTGGGTGGGCAGGGTGCCGGCGGTGACGGGGATCCTGCCCTGGGCGGCCAGCGACCCGGCGAGCGCGAGCACGAAGACGATCGGGATGAACCGGCCGAGCAGCATGGCGACGCCGAGCGCAGTGTTGAACCACGGGGTGTTGGCGGTGATGCCGGCGAAGGCCGAGCCGTTGTTGTTGGCGGCCGAGGTGAAGGCGTAGAGCACTTCACTGAAGCCGTGCAACCCGGGGTTCCAGATCGAGGTGCCCTCGACATCCGCTCGCACCGCCGGAATGGCGAAGCTGAGCGCGGTGCCGAGCAGCACGAGCACGGGGGTGGTCAGGATGTAGAGGCTCGCGAGCTTGATCTCGCGCGGGCCGATCTTCTTGCCGAGGTATTCGGGCGTGCGGCCGACGAGCAGCCCCGCGATGAACACGGTGATGATGGCGATCACGAGCATGCCGTAGAGGCCCGCCCCGATGCCGCCGGGCGCGATCTCGCCGAGCATCATGTTGAACATCGTCATCATGCCGCCGAGCGAGGTGAAGCTGTCGTGCATCGAGTTGACCGCACCGGTCGACGTGAGCGTCGAGGTGGAGCCGAAGAGAGCGGATGCCGCCACGCCGAAGCGCTGCTCCTTGCCCTCGAGCGCCCCGCCCGCGGCCATGGGACCGGTGCCGGCGCCGATGATCTCGAAGGTCGTGAGCGCCGCGAGCGACACCACGAAGATCGTTCCCATCGCGGCCAGCACGGCGTAGCCCTGCCGCTTGTCGCCCACCATCGTGCCGAAGGTGCGGGGCAGCGAGAACGGGATGGCGAGCATCAGCACGATCTCGAACAGGTCGGTCCAGGGCGTGGGGTTCTCGAACGGATGCGCCGAGTTCACGTTGAAGAAGCCACCACCGTTGTTGCCCAGCAGCTTGATGGCCTCCTGCGACGCGACCGGCCCGCCCGGGATCGACTGCGTGCCTCCGGTGAGGGTCGTCACGTCGGTGAACCCGGAGAAGTTCTGGATGACGCCGCCGGCGATCAGCACGATCGCCGCGATGAACGACAGCGGCAGCAGCACCCGGAAGGTTCCGCGGGTCAGGTCGACCCAGAAGTTGCCGAGGGTGCCGGTGGAGCGGCGCGAGAAGCCGCGGATCAGGGCGATCGCCACGGCGAGACCCACGCCGGCCGACACGAAGTTCTGCACGGCCAAGCCGATCAACTGCACGGTGTAGCCCATGGTGACGTCGGGGGAATACGACTGCCAGTTCGTGTTGGTCACGAACGACACGGCGGTGTTGAACGAGAGCCCCTCGGGAATCGCGGGGAACCCGAGCGAGTAGGGCAGCACGGCCTGCAGGCGCTGGATGAGGTAGACGAGCAGCACCCCGATGAGCGAGAAGGCGAGCACACCGCGCAGGTAGGCCCCCCAGCTCTGCTCGGAGTCGGGGGCGACCCCGACCACGCGGTAGAGTCCGCGCTCGACCTTGAGGTGCTTGGCCGAGGTGAAGGTGTGCGCCATGAAGTCGCCGAGGGGCCGATAGATCAGCGCGATGGCGAGGGCGAGGGTCGCGAATTGCGCGACGGCGAGCCAGGTCTCCATGTCAGAAACGCTCCGGCTTCACGAGGGCGTAGACGAGGTAGGCGACGGCGGCGACACCGAGCACCGCGGCGAGCAGTTCGATGACGATCACAGCTTGCCGACCCCCCAGGCGACGAGGGCGACGATGCCGAATAGGGCAAGGATCGCAGCGACATAGACGATGTCGAGCACGGGTATCTCCATCCGAACGGTGTTGACTGACGGATGTCGATTCAACGCCGCTGCCGGGCAGCCCCTGTCGGTCCTAACGATTTCCTGTCGCCACGCCGCGAGAACCCCACGCGTTCCATACGCGCCCGGTTCGACCTATGCTTTTCGAGTCGAGTTCAAAGGAGAACCATGACCGAAACTCTGACCGCGCGCGCCATCACCTGGCGCGAGGCCCAACTGGGCCTGTGGGTCGCGACCACACCACATGCCGGGCCGATCGGCATCGTCACCGAGAAGTGGGTTCACGGCTTCGTCGTGACCGGGCGCAGCGGAAAGCACCTCGGAACCTACCCGAGCCTCGACGACGCGAAGGCGGCGCTGGAGGCAGTTCTCTAGCGCACGGTGGCGGGCCCGTTGGCACCGCCGTGCCCGTTTCCGTTGTGCCCGTTGCCGTTGGCACCCGGCTCCTCGGTGAACTGCAGCCCACCGCTGCCGTTCGACGACTGGGTCAGGATGTCGAGCCACTCGCGGTTGATCGAGGGCACGCGGCCGCCTGCGAACTTGAAATAAAGAGGAATGGATGCGTCGAGCCAGATGCTCGAGCGCCCGTCGCCGATCGCGGGGTCGTCTTTCCAGGAGAAGAAGAAGCTCTCTTTGCGCCGCAGTTTCGCCGCGATGACGATCTGCAGGTGTGTGAGTGTGCGGTCGTCGAACTCGATCTCGATGCTCGATGTGCCGTACAAGAGCTTTCCCATGCCCCCATTAACGCACGCAACCGGCCTGAGTACCGCATACGGGCGGGCATCCGTTCGCCGCACTAGTGTTGCGAGCACGTCGAGATGAGGTGTTCGTGTTCAAGAAGAAGCCGCAGACCCCCGAGGGGGCCGCCCTGCAGCCGGGGTCCGACCTCGAGATCGCGGGGCACGACACCGTGCCCGCGGTGCGCATCAATGCCTTCCGCATCGGTCTGGTCGGCGCGCTGGGCGTGCTGCTCGCCATCCTCATCGGCGGCATCATCACGCAGCTCAGCACGGTGCTCATCTACATCGGCGTCGCCCTGTTCCTCGCGCTCGGACTCGACCCGCTGGTGTCGTGGCTCGAGAAGAAGATGAAGCGCTGGCTCGCCATCGTGATCGTCTTCGCCGTGGTCATCCTGGTGTTCGGCGGCCTGCTCTTCGCCGTCATCCCGCTCATCGTCGACCAGGCGTCGAACTTCATCGACCAGTTCCCGCAGATTCTCAAGGACTTCACCAACAGCGACTTCGTCGCCGGAGTGCAGTCGCAGCTCGGCGGCATCATCGACATCGACAAGGCGGTGCAGGGCGCCACCGACTTCGTGCAAGACCCGAACAACCTGCTCGCCGTCGGCGGCGGCCTGCTGGCCGTCGGCACCGGCATCGCGTCGGGGGCGACGGGCGCCGTCATCGTGCTCATCCTGACGCTCTACTTCCTCGCGTCGCTCCGCAGCATGAAGCGGGTCACCTACCGCTTCGTGCCCGCCAACAAGCGGCCCGCGTTCGCATCGCTCACCGACGACGTCACCGGGGCCGTCGGGCGCTACGTGGTGGGGCAGATCGGCCTGGCGGCCATCAACGGCATCCTGAGCCTCATCTTCTTGAGCATCATCGGGGCCCCGCTGCCGGCGCTGTTCGCGTTCGTCGCTTTCCTGGCCTCGCTGATCCCGCTCGTCGGCACCCTCTCGGGCTCGATCATCATCGTGCTCGTGTGCCTGTTCGCGTCACCGCTGACAGCCCTCGTCGCGGCGATCTACTACATCATCTACATGCAGGTGGAGGCCTACTTCCTGAGCCCCCGCATCATGAACCGTGCCGTCTCGGTGCCGGGCGCGATCGTCGTGATCGCAGCCGTCGCGGGCGGCACCCTGGGCTCGGTGCTGGGCGCGCTGGTCGCCATCCCGATCGCCGCTTCGGGCATCATCATCATTCAGAAGGTCGTCTTTCCGAAGCAGGACGCCAAGCTCTGACCGCCTGGGAGCCGGTCGGCCCATCGCTGTACCTCGCCTGGGAGCCTGACGCAACCCCTGACCGACTCGCCCCGACCGGCGTAGGTTCGGCGGCATGACCGATCACGAAGACGACATCGCAACCATCTCCAAACTGATCTCCGCGTCGAAGATCGCCCTGGTCACCACCCAGACCGCCGACGGCGAGCTGCACAGCCGGCCGTTGGCCGTTCAAGAGGCGGAGTTCGACGGCGACCTCTGGTTCTTCACCCAGCACCCCAGCGAGAAGACCGACGACATCGCCGTGAACCCCCAGGTGAACGCCGCGTTCGAATCCGGCAAGGGCTACCTCTCGGTCTCGGGCACCGCCACGGTCGAGCGCGACCAGGCGAAGATCGACGAGTTGTGGTCGAAGGGCGTCGAGGCCTGGTTCCCCGAGGGCCGCGAAGACCCCACCGTCGCGCTGCTGAAACTGCACGCCGAGTCGGCCGAGTACTGGTCGATGGACGACCCGCGGGCCGTCACCCTGTTCAAGATCGCGAAGGCAGCGGTCACCGGCGGCCAGCCCGACGTGGGCGAGAACCGCACCGTCGAGCTCTGAGGCATGGGTCGCCGGTCACTCGGCCGCGCGACCGGCTCTTCGCCCTCAGTTCCGCACCCCCTCACCCGCACACCCCCCACACGACGAAAGCGAGACTCATCATGACCTCCACCATCGAACGGCACGTCGAAGCCCCCTCCGACGCCGGAGCCAAGCCCACCCGCCGCCAGAACGCCGAGCGCGGCTTCAAGGCGTCGAAAGAGCTCACCGACAGCATGCAGAAGGTGCTCGTCGACCTGATCGAGTTGCATCTTCAGGGCAAGCAGGCGCACTGGAACGTGGTGGGCAAGAACTTCCGCGACCTGCACCTGCAGCTCGACGAGATCATCGACGACGCCCGTGAGTTCAGCGACGTGGTGGCCGAGCGCCTGCGCGCCCTGCACGCCGTCGCCGACGGGCGCAGCGACACCGTGGCCGCGACGACCACGCTGCCCGAATACCCGAACGGCGAGATCGACACGGCCGAGACCGTCGATCTCGTCACCGTGCGGCTCGAGGCCGTGGTGGGAACCATGCGCGAGGTGCACGACACCGTCGACGAGGCCGACCCGACGAGCGCCGACATCCTGCACGGCATCATCGAGAAGCTCGAGCAGCACGCCTGGATGGTGAGCGCCGAGAACCGCAAGCCCGCCAAGTCGCGCTGACCTGGCGGTCTCGGCCGACTAGCGGCGGCCGCTAGCCGGTGGCCGCCAGCGGGAACACGAGCAGTGAGCTCGTGGCCGTGGCCACGACTCTGCCCGCGGCATCCGTCACCGACGCCTCGGCGAACGCGACCCGCCGGCCCGGCTTCACCACGCGGCCCACGCACGTGAGTTCGCCGCTGTCGTGGTGCAGCGGGCGCAGGTAGCTCACCTTGATCTCGATCGAGGTGTAGCCGACGCCGGCGGGCAGAGTGGTCTGCACGGCGCAGCCGGCCGCGGAGTCGAGCAGCGTGCACACCAGGCCACCGTGCACGATGCCGATGGGGTTGTAGTGCGACTCGTTCGGGGTGCAGGTGAACGTGGCGGTGCCGGGTTCGGCCGACACCAGGGTCATGTCGACGAGCTTGCCGATGGGCGGCGGCGGGAGCTCGCCGTCGATCATGGCCTGCAGGAACTCCAGGCCGGTCAGGCCGGCGGCGGCCTTGACGCCGATGAAGGGGTCGTCCCACTCGACCAGGCGGCGGCGGACCGGTTGTCGGGCTGCGTCGGGTGGGGCGGCGTCGGGTGAATCTGCGTCGGGCGAGGCGGCGTCGGGTGGAGGTGCGGATGCGTCGTCGGATTCCATGCCGTCAGGCTACGACCTCACACCACGTCGGCGTAGAGCTCCGACGGCGGCATCGGGTGGTGCGACAGCGTGCTCCAGCCGGCCGCGAGGGCGTCGAGGCCCCGTTTCAGTTCGGGCAGCTGGTGGCCGATCGGAATGCGGATGAACCGCTCGAAGGCCCCGTCGAGGCCGAACCTGGGCCCCGCGGTGATGAGCACTCCGCGCGATCGCACCGACAGGGC
This sequence comes from Herbiconiux daphne, assembly GCF_024979295.1. Classification (GTDB taxonomy): domain Bacteria; phylum Actinomycetota; class Actinomycetes; order Actinomycetales; family Microbacteriaceae; genus Herbiconiux; species Herbiconiux daphnes. Next base: position 353,005 of record NZ_JANLCJ010000004.1, read on the forward strand.
GAGCTGTGAGCTGAACGGCTCCCTGAGGTTCACCCAGACCGCGAGACCACCGTCGACCCGCGGCACCCGCCAGTCGGGGAACCGCTCGCCGAGCATGCTCACGATCGTGTCGCGGCCCTCACGCAGTTGCGCCGAGCGCAGTTCGAGCACGGGGTCGAAGTCGCGCAGCAGTTCGGCGACGATCAGCTGGTCGAGCACCGGGGTGCCGAGGTCGCCCGCGAACCGGGCTCCCGCGAGCTTGCGGATGATCGCGGGGGTGGCGCGGATCCAGCCGACACGCAACCCCGACCACACCGTCTTGCCGACCGAGCCGATCGTGATGGCCGAGTCGGCCGTGGCGGCGTCGCCGTAGGCCGCGAACGGCAGGAACGACTCGGCGCGGTCGATGTCGAGCTCACCGGTGGTCTCGTCGGCGATCACCAGGCTGCCCTGGCGGGCCGCGTCACTCAGCACCTGACTGCGCAGCTCGGCCGGCATCGACTCCCCGGTGGGATTGTGGAAGTCGGGCATGAGGTAGGCCAGGGCCGGGCTGGTGCGGGCGAAGGCCTGCTCGAGGCCCACGGCATCCCAGCCGTGCATGCCGTCGTCGCTGGTTCCCTTCGCGCCCACCGCCACCGGCACCAGGCGCGCGCCGGCGGCCTTCAGCGCCTCGTAGGCGTGCGGGTAGCTCGGCAGCTCGACCACGGCCCGGTCGCCCCGGCCGAGCAGCACGCGCGCCAGCAGGAAGATGGCGTGCTGCGCCCCGATGGTGATCATGATCTGGTCGACGCTCGTCGGCAGTCCACGCGCGGTGTAGCGGTCGGCGACGGCTTCGCGCAGCGCGCGGGAGCCGAAGGGATCGAGCCCGCTGCCGCCCAGTTCGACGGCGAACGAATCCATCACCCGCTGCGTGGCGGCATAGAGACCGGGATAGGCCGGGAGCGTGGCCTTGCTGAAGTCGATGAAGTCGCCCGACACGTCTTGGCCGCCCACCGGCGCACGCCCGGGCAGCCGGGTCACGCTGCCCGAGCCGCGCACGCTCTGGGTGTAACCGGCGTCGCGCAGCTCGCGATAGGCGGCCGACACCATCGTGCGGCTCACGCCGAGGGCTTGTGCGAGGTCACGCTCGGCGGGCAGGCGGGTGTCGACCGCGATGCGGCCGTCGAGCACGAGCAACCGGATGCGATCGAACAGCGCCAGATAGGAGGGGCCGGTCGTCTGCCGCCAGTCACCGAGGTGTGCGATGAGCGACCGGGTTCCGATTCGTGCGTCAGCCATGCAACCACCCTATCGACATTGGCTACTTGATCAACGGCCAATGACGCGATTGGCTTTGCGAGTGAGCGTTCGATCCTTCCGCCTGTTCCGCGTGCTGCTCCTGCTGCGCGTGCCGCGGACTCCGGGGGTGCCGCGCGCCCTGCGGGTGCTGCGTCTGCTCGCAGGGCTCGTGCTCTACGGGTTCGCCGACAGCCTGATCATCCGGGCGTCGATCGGCGTCGAACCCTGGACCGTGCTCGCGCAGGGCGTGGCCGAACGCACGGGGTGGAGCATCGGCATCCTCACGAACGTCATCGGCCTCGGCGTGCTGCTGCTCTGGATTCCGCTGCGGCAGCGACCGGGGCTCGGCACCGTGCTCAACGTGCTGGTCGTCGGTACGTCGATCGACCTCGGCCTGCGGCTGGTGCCGCCGGTGGAGTCGTGGGCGGGGACCGGGTCGGGGTCGGCGGTGTGGTCGAGTTCGTCGCTGTGGTCGGGGTCGCTGTGGTCAGCGTCGTTGTGGTCGGGGTCATCTGGATCTTCGGGCGCGTCGCTGTCGATGCTCGGGATGCAGGTCGGCCTGTTCGTGGCGGGGCTGCTGTTGCTCGCGGTCGCGAGCGGCATCTACATCGGTGCGGATCTCGGGCCCGGTCCGCGCGACGGGTTGATGACCGGCATCCGGAGCCGCTTCGGCTGGCCGATCTGGCTGGGCCGTGGCGTGGTCGAGGGATCGGTGCTGCTCGTCGGCTGGCTGCTCGGGGGTGACGTGGGCATCGGCACGCTCGTGTTCGCGCTGGCGATCGGGCCGCTCTGCGCGGTGACGCTGCCGCTGTTCGGCGCCGTGCCGCGGGCGTCGGGGTCGCCGGCGTCGCGGTCGTCGCGGTCACGGTCGTCGCGGTCGCGGTCGTCGGGGTCACGGCCGCGCTCGGCGGGATCGCCGTCGTCCGAGCCCTCATCGTCCGGGCCCTCATCGTCCGGGCCCTCATCGCGAGGGTCGCAGTCGACATCGCCAGGGTCGCCGTCGTCGAAGTCGTCGCGGTCGCCGGTGTCGGCACCGCCGCCTTCGTCGAGCGCGCCACCCGCGCTGCCGGCGCCGCGGTAAGGTCGTCTCGCCCGCAGCCCCACCGAGGAGAACCATGGCCCTGGCCGACTATCTCGACGCCTTCTCAGAAGATCCGCTCTACCTCAATCACGCGAGCTACGGCCCGCCGTCGAGGGCGGTGACCGACACGGTGCAGCGCCTGTTCGCGATCGCGGCGAAGGGTGGTCCGGCGGCATCCGCGACCCTGCACAGCGAAGACGGGCGCGCCCGCACGGCGGTCGGGGCGCTGGCGCGCATTCCGGCCGAGCGCATCGCCCTCACGACGAGCACGTCGCAGGGACTGATGCAGCTCGCGTTCGGGGTGAGCGGTGAGGTGCTGGTGAGTCTCGACGAGTTTCCGGCCAATCTCGTTCCGTGGCGGCGTGCGGCCGACGCGGGGCGGGTGCGGGTGCGGCCGCTGCCGGGGTCGGGGGCAGGGTCAGATGCCGTCTCTCCCGTGATGGTGACCCCCGAGCGGGTCGCCGACGCGCTCACTCCCGCGACCAGGGTCGTGTCGGTGAGCGCCGTGGACTTTCGCACGGGGTACCGGGCCGATCTGTGGGGCATCCGGGATGTGATCGGGCCGGATCGGCTGCTGGTGGTCGACGGCATCCAGGGGTTCGGGGCCATCGATGCCGACTGGTCGCCGGCCGATGCGGTGGTGGTGGGCGGCCAGAAGTGGCTGCGGGCGGGGTGGGGCACCGGGTTCATCGGCTTCTCGGAGCGCGGGCTGCAGGCGTTCGCCCCCACGTTGTCTGGCTGGTCGGCGGTCGAGGATGCCGCGCTCTACGACGGCGCGGAGCACGCGCTGCTGCCCGGGGCCGAGCGGTTCTCGGTGACCAATCTGTCGCCGTTCACGAGCGGGGCGCTGGCGGCGGCCGCGGAACTGGCCTCTTCGGTGGGCGTCGCCGCGATCGAGGCGAGGATCGAGGGCATGGCGTCGGCCCTGATTGACACCCTGGATGCCGCGGGCATCCTGGTGCTCTCGCCGCGGCCGGCGGAGTCGCGGGCCGGGATCGTGGTGGCGGGGTTCGGGGCGGGCGGGGCGGCTGCTGTGCACGCTCGGCTCACCGCCGCGGGGGTGACGTGCACGCTGCACGCCGACGACCGCATCCGGTTCGCGGTGCACGCGACGACGACGCTCGAGGCCGTGGAGACAGCGGGGAGGGTCGTCGGGGCCGGCGGCGTCGGGGCCGGCGCCGTCGGGTAGCGGCGGCATCCGGAGTTCGCAGCATCCGCCGGCGCGAGCGACGCCGGCCCCGGCATCCGTGGGCAGCGGCATCCGAGGGCCGCGGCATCCGAGGTTCGCGGGTCAGGCCTGCTTGGCTGCGGCCTTCGCCGCGCGCTTGGTCTCGCGCACGCGGGTGAGCGAGTCGGCGTCGACGATGTCGGCCACCGAGCGGAACGAGCCCTCTTCGCCATACGGCCCGGCCGCCTCACGCCAGCCGGCGGGTGTGACCCCGTATTGCTTGCCGAGCAGGGCGACGAAGATGCGCGCCTTCTGTTTGCCGAAGCCCGGGAGCGCCTCGAGGCGTTTGAGCAGCGTGGGTGCGTCGGGGTGGTCGCGCGTCCAGAGTTGGGAGACGTCGCCGCCCCACTCCGACTCGATGGCGGCGCTCAGGGCCTGCACGCGGGCTGCCATCGATCCGGGGTAGCGGTGCACGGCGGGCGTCTGCCGGAAGAGTTCGACGAAGGCCTCGGGGTCGTAGTTCGCGAGGGTGTGGGCGTCGAGGGCGCCGACGCGGTCGAGAATCTTCTTCGGCCCTTCGAAGGCAGTCTCCATGGCGATCTGCTGGTCGAGCAGCATGCCGATCATGAGCGCGAACGGATCGGTCGAGAGCAGTTCATCGGCGGCGGCATCGCCGGTGATGTGGAGCGAGATGGCCATGCTCCATGCTGGCACGGGGCGGGGGGCGGTGTCGATCGCACCCCGAATCCCCAATGTCAGAGGCATGGTATTGACTGATCCTCATGAAGCAATCCAGCGTCTCGTTCTCCTCGGCACCCTCCTCGGTGCCGGGCGGGCTCGGTGCTGCGCTCGCGCCGTTCGGGGCTTCCGGGTCGTCAGGGGGGTCGGGCGCCGATGCCGACTCCGACTCCGACTCCGTCTCCGTCTCCGACTCGCTCGAGCTCGACGAGCTCGGCCTGCAGTTCGACGAACTGTTGCGCGCCATCGCGGCCGACGACGCGTCGATCGCAGCAGCCGAGGCCCGGCGGGCCCGCCACCTGGCCGCTATCGCAGCGGTCGCCGCGCGGATGTCGCGGCGCGACGGCACCGCGGCGACATCCGCGGGGCGCGAATGGGTGCGGCGCAAGCTCGCGGCAGAGATCGGCTGCGCCACCCATCGCACCGAGGGTGCCGTCTCGCGCCTGATCGACGAGAGCGAGCGGCTGGTCGACGAGTTGCCGGCGACGCTCACGGCCCTCGAGAGCGGCGAGATCTCCTATCGGCACGCCCGTGTCATGATCGGGCACGCCATCACGGTGCCGGCCTCGGCGCGGGCCTCGTTCGAGCAGCAGCTGCTTCCGGTCGCGGCGGCGCTGGCGCCGCACCGCTTCGACATTCAGGCCCATCGGCTGCGTGAGCGGGTGCACCCCGACTCGATCATCGACCGCACTCGGGCAGCCCACGCCGAGCGGCACGTCGCCTTCTCGGTCGACGGTGACGGCATGGCGAGCATCCGTCACCACCTTCCCGTCGTCGACGCCCTCGCCATCGACGATCTCATCGACAAGATCGCGCGCTCCCAGCGTGGTGAGGGCGGCCCGGGCGAGCGGCTAGGCGGGCCACCCACCCCTGGTGAGTCGGCCGCGACCACGGCGGGCGGCGCGGATGCCGCTGCGAGTTCCTCCGCGATCGTCAGCGCCGAGGCTCGACGCACCCACGCCCAGCGCCGAAGTGACGCGCTCACCAACCTCATCCTCGGTCGCGGCGAGCGCCCGCGCATCACGCCCAGCGTGGTCGTCACGGTGAAGGCGTCGACCATCGCGGGTGCCGACGACGATCCGGCCGAGCTGCACGGCTACGGCCCGATCGATCCGGTCATGGCCCGCGAGATCGCGGCCCTCGCCCCGACATTCCTGCGAGCGCTCACCAGGCCCGATTCGTCTGGGCCGGTCGTGGTCACCCGCCATCGCGCACGCCCGGTCGCCGATGCTGCGGTCGGGCGCGACCAGCACGACGCTTCCCCGATGCTGCGAACGGCGCTGATGCTCGCCGACGACACCTGCCGGTTCCCGAACTGCGGTCGACGGGCGTCGCGGTGCGAGCTCGACCACACGCACGCATGGGCCGAGGGCGGCCGCACCACGCCCGACAACCTCGCCCACCCCTGCCCGAAGCACCACCACCTCAAGCACGACGGAGGCTGGAAGGTCACCGGCTCCGACGACGGCACCCGCACCCTGCACTGGACCAGCCCCCGCGGCACCCGCTACGCAACGCACCCGGGTGGCACGCCACCCGAACCGGTAGCCCCACGGCCTGGCGCAAGCGCCCCAGCATGCCCGCACGCCCCGAGCGCCGCACCACCCCCACCGTCTGGCTCGAGCACCGCACCACCCCTACCGACCGGCCAGATCGCCGCGCCACGAACACCGCGGCCCCCATCTCTCGCGCCACCCGTCGCCGCGCCACCGAGCGGCGAGCTCGACGACGACCCGCCACCGTTCTGACCGGGAGAGTTCGTCACGTGAATTTGCCGGGGGTGTCGATCGCGGCCCGGTTCGATCGTCATCACTGTAGAAGCCGCCCGTGAACGCGGCTAACCTGACCACCACGAAAGGACCACAGCATGCGCTACTCATTGCTCCTCACCAACCAGGAAGCACAAGACGCCGGCGTCACCGAAGAAGACATGGCACCGTTCCGCGCGGCCTTCGACGCCTACGCCAAGTCACTCGAACAGGCGGGCGTGCTGATCTCGGCCGACATCCTGCAGCCCTCCGCGGCCACCACGACGATCACACTCCGCAACGGAACCCTCGAGGTGCAAGACGGCCCATTCGCCGACACCAAAGAGAAACTGGCGGGCGCCTTCGTCGTCGACGTGCCCGACCTCGATGCCGCCATCGCTTGGGCCGAGAAGTGCCCGGGCGCGCAGTACGGCGTGATCGAGATCCGTCCGACCGCCCTGTCGTTCAGCGACGGGCAATGGCACGAACTCGGATGATCCCTCCCGCGCCCTCGACCGGTCCGGCCGCCTCGCCCACCACGGGCGGGCCGGCGGCCGCGAAGCGCGACACCACCGCGGCCACGGCCCACCTCAATGCGCCGGATGCCTCGGCGACGACGAGGCGCGACGCGGGGGATGCCGCGGCGGTGACGGCTGAACAGGTGGCCCGCACGGCCTACGGGCGGCTGCTGGCACTGCTGGCGGCACCGACCCGCGACATCGTCGCGGCCGAAGACGCCCTGGCCGACGCATTCGAACGGGCCCTGCGCGGGTGGCCCGAGAGCGGGGTGCCCGACAATCCCGAAGGCTGGTTGCTCACCGTCGCCCGCAATCGGCAGCGCGACGAACTCGGCTCAGCGGCCCACCGCACGTCGGTCCCTCTCGACCTGCTGATCGAATCATCCGGACCCACCGAGTCGACTCGCGATGCGGGCGGAGGCCGCGCCCAGCACCCCACCACCGTCGACGACCCCTTCGCGGTGACGCTCGCGCACGACCATGCGCCCGATCTTGAAGCGATTCCCGACAAGCGACTCGAACTGCTCTTCGTCTGCGCCCACCCGGCCATCGACCCCGCGGTGCGCACCCCGTTGATGCTGCAGACCGTGCTCGGCTTCGACGCCCAGCAGATCGCCACCGCCTTCGTCGTGCCTGCTCCCGCCATGGCGCAGCGGCTCGTGCGAGCCAAGCGGCGCATCCGATCGGCCGGCATCCCGTTCACGGTGCCCGACCGCACGGCGATGCCGGGCCGCCTCGCCCCCGTGCTCGAAGCGGTCTACGGCGCCTACGCCATCGACTGGCAGCGCGTATCGGGCGAGACGCTGCGGGAGTCCCTCTCAGCCGAAGCGCTCTACCTGGCCGAGACCCTCGCCGACCTGTTGCCGACCGAGCCCGAAGCACACGGACTGGCCGCTCTGCTCTGCCTCTCGATCGCGCGAACGGGTGCCCGCACCACTCCCGAAGGCGACTGGATTCCCCTCGACGCCCAAGACCCCACCCTCTGGAATCACGCCCTCATCGCCCGCGGCGAGTCCCACCTGCGCCGGGCACACGCCCTCGCAACCCGTGAGGGCACGGCCGAACCCATCCCCTTCGGCCGCTTCCAGCTCGAGGCCGCCATGCAGTCGGTGCACTGCGCCCGCGCATCCACCGGCGACACCGACTGGCGCACCCTCCGCACCCTCAACGAAGCCCTCGTGCGAGTCGCCCCCACCCTCGGCGCCCACGTCTCCCTCGCCGCCACCATCGCCGAAGTCGACGGCCCCGAAGCCGGCCTCGCCTACCTCGACCACCTCGCCACCGAAGCACCAGACCTGGCCCGCTTCCAACCCGCCTGGGCCACCCGAGCGCACCTCCTCGCCCGCTCCGACCGCCCCACCGAAGCCCACACCGCCTACACCCGCGCCCTCACCCTCACCACCGACCCCCACCTCCGCACCGCCCTCCACCACCACCAATCCACCCTCCCCCACTAACCCCCACTCCCACGACCTCCCCCTCAAGCCGCCGGCAGCCCCACCCCAACGCATCCAACCCACCGCCAGGCCCCACCCACCACCACCCCGTCGCCGGGAGGCCACTTACCCGATCCCATCGCGGCGCAGCCCGCGCCCCTAACTCGCGGTCACGGGTTTCCGGTTCGGTGCTGGGGCGCCTTTGAGCTCCGCTCAACCCCTAGCCCCAGTGCCGAACCGGAAACCCGTGACCACCACCCGACCCGACCCCGCCAGCGCCAGTCGAACCAAAACCCTCAATCCTCCGCGACATCCCCCCGCACCCACCGCACATACCGCTCCAACCCCCGCTCCACGACCCCCGCCGCCCCCGACTCGATCACCCGGAACGCGCTGTAGACCCGGTCGAACTCCAGCTCCCCCACGGTGCCCGCGATGCGTCGCACGAGTCGTTCCGGCAGCGGAATCAGGTTCGGGTAACTCCGCATCACCGACACCGACGCCAGGTCGGCCCCCACCATGATCGTGTCTCCGGTCAGCAGCACCCCGCGGCCCGACGCGCCCGCCCGCCACTGCGCCACGGCGCTGCCGGCGAAGTGCCCGCCGCACTGCACCAGCCGCACTCCCGGCAGCAGCTCGAGATCGCCACTCCACAACCCGATCACTGGGTCAGGCCGCCTGATCCAGCGCGCATCCGCTTCAGCCACGAGCACGGGCGCGCCGCCGAAGGCGTGACTCCACTGGATCGACGAGCCGGTGAGATGCGGATGACTCGCCGTCACCGCCGCCACCCCGCCGAGCTCCGCCACCGCAGCAATGCCTGCGGCGTCGATGAATCCCGGCGGCTCCCAGAGCAGGTTGCCCCCCGGCGTTCGCACCAGCAGTCCGCGCTGCCCGATGCCGAGCTCGTGGTCGGTTTCGACCGCGAACAGATCGGGCTCGAGCTCGCGCACCACGATGCGGTAGCCCTCGGCCTCCAGCTGGTCGCGGCTGGTCCACTGCTGCCCGGATGCCGGCACCCACTGCCGCTCGTCGCTGCAGATCGCGCAGTGCGCCGGCGGCGACGGCGTGTCCGGATGCTCGATCGCACAGGTTGCGCAGGTCCAGATGGTCATCGTCGACCCCCTCGTGATGCGGAGAAGTCCCGTTCTGCTTCTCCTACTGCACCACCGGCATCCGTTGCCTGTCTACTGCACAGCCGAAACCGGTGGCTCCCCGAGCGACTCGAAGAGCTCGTCGATGCGGTCGGTCGAGAACAGCTGATCGGCCGTGATCAACGCCAGCCCCGTCACCCCGGCGAACTCCCCGAGCTGCGACACCCGGATGGCCAGGTTGCGCGTGGCCAACGGCTGCGAGCGCTGGTAGACCCGTTCGCGAACGCCCGACAACAGCACTTCGTCGCAATCGGCCAGCTGACCCGACACGACGATCATCTCGGGGTTGAGAATGCTCACGAGGTCGGCCACCGCGTCGCCGAGCACCCGACCCGCCTGACGCACGAGCCGCACGGCCTCGATGTTGCCGAGCTTCACGAGCGAGACGACCTCGGCCACGTTGTCGACGTGCACCCCGGCCGCTTCGAGGTCGCGGATCAACGCCCAGCCGCCCGCGTAGGCCTCGACGCAGCCGACGTTGCCGCACCGGCACGGCAGGGGGTTCGCGGCATCCGGCACCGCGGCCCTGGTGTGGCCGATGTCGCCGGCCGCTCCCTCGCTGCCGCGGATGATCTGGCCGTTGAACACGAGCCCCGACCCGATTCCGGTGCCGAGCTTCAGGCTGATGAGGTTGTCGTGCCGGTGCGGGCGCGCCTCGGCGACCGCGCGGGAGTTGGCATCGTTCTCGACCACGACCGGCACGCCGTAGTCGGCGAACCAGCCGACGATGTCGAAGCGGTCCCAGCCGGTCATGATCGGCGGGTTCACCACGCGCCCGGCGGCGAACTCCACCGGACCGGGAACGCCGATGCCGATGCCCCAGACCTCTTCGTCGCCGAGCAACTCGGTGAGTGCGGCGCCGACTGCGCCGAGCACGCGGTGCGGCCCGTCCCACACGTCGACCAGCTCGCTGACGTGCCGCAACGGTGTTCCGCCGAGATCGCACACCGCCGCCACGAATCCGGTGGCCCCGATGTCGGCGGTGAGCAGCACCGCGCGCCGGCGATTCAGGGCGAACCGGCTCGACGGCCGCCCTCCGGTCGACTCGCCGCCGCCGATCTCCTCGATCAGGCCGGCGGAGTGCAGCGAGGCGAGCCGCTGATTGACCGTCGAGCGTGACAGACCCGAGATCTCGATCACGTCGGTGCGGCTCAGTTCGCCGTGCTCGCGAAAGAGCGCGAGGACTTCACCGACGTGGGTTCGCACATCCTTCACTTTACGCAGAGCTCCATCGCGGTCATCGAATTGACGTGCAGTCATTGTAACCACATAAAAGAGAAAGTCAGCCAACTTTTGTGTTGCAATAAATCAAAAGTGCGCGTAGTTTCGAAAACCGAAGGCACGCAGTAGTGCCCCAACCACCAAGGATGACAATGTTCAGCAAAGACGCAACATGGATGCGCACCGCACGCATCGCAGTGCCCCCCGGTCTTGCGGCCCTCGCTCTCGCCGGCTGCTCCGGTGGCGACGCCGGCAGCACGGGCGGCTCGGGCGGCTCCTCGTCCAGCAACGTCGCCGCCGTGATCAAGGGCCTCGACAACCCCTTCTTCCAGGCGATGGAAGACGGCATCCAAGAGACCGCAGACGCCGACGGCGTCGACGTGACCATCCAGGCCGCCGCCGACATCGGCGACACCACCGGCCAGGCCGACAAGCTCACCACCCTCGCCGGGCAGGACTTCGGCTGCTTCATCGTGAACCCGATCTCGGGCACCAACCTCGTGCAGTCGCTCAGCCAGGTCTCGGGCGCGGGCAAGCCCATCGTCAACATCGACAGCCCGATCGACGCGGATGCCGCGAAGACCGCGAACCTCGACATCGCCACCTACATCGGCACCGACAACGAGGCCGCGGGCGGCAAGGCCGGCGACTTCGTGCTCGATCAGGTCGACCCCGGCTCCGAGGTCGCGATCATCGGCGGCATCGCCGGCGACGTGACCAGCGGCGCCCGCGTCGACGGCTTCAAGGCGGCCGTCGGCAGCGACGTCGACATCATCCAGGAGTCGGCCGCCGACTGGAAGCGCGAGGTCGCCCTCACGACCGCGACCGACATCATCGCCGCCAACCCGAACGTGAAGGCCTTCTTCGCCGCCAACGACGACATGGGCCTCGGCATCGTGAAGGCCGTCGAGAACGCCGGCCTCACGGGCACGATCACCGTCGTGTCGGTCGACGGCAACCAAGACGCCCTCGAGTCGGTGAAGGCCGGCGGCCTCTCGGCGACGGTCGCCCAGTACCCCTACGCGATCGGCTCGCTCGGCCTGCAGGCCTGCGAGGTCGCGACATCGGGCGGCACCCTGCCGAAGACGATCGAGTCGCCGACCGCCCTGGTCACGAGCGCCGAGGCCGACGACGCCATCGCCGCCTTCCCGCAGCCCTTCGCGCCCTTCGACAACCCGCTCGAAGACCTGCTCCCCGCCAAGTAGTCCCTCACCACCCCGGGGGGTGCGTGCCCGCTGCGCGCACCCCTCTTCGCCCCCGACTGAAACGTGACGCCAATGACCACCACCGAAGCACACCGGCCCGGAAGGATGCAGGCGGTGCTCGCTCAGACCCGCCAGCTGAGCTTCTGGGCCGAGAATGCCGCACCGATCGGCCTCATCGCCCTGGTGATCGTGTTCTCGATCCTCTCCCCCACCTTCCTCACCCTCGGCAACATCAAGGCGATGCTCGTCGCCGCGGCCATCCTCGTGATCCTCGCCGTCGGCCAGGCCTTCGTCATCACGACCGGGGGCATCGACCTCTCGATCTCGGCCACGATGACCTTCGGGGCGATCGGCTTCGGCCTCGCCTTCCAGGCCGGGCTGGGGTTCTGGGTGTCGGCCCTCGTCGCCGTCATCGCCGCCCTTCTGATCGGCATCATCAACGGGCTGCTGATCGCGAAGGGAAAGGTGACCGACTTCATCGCGACGCTCGGTACCCTCTCGGTGGCGACCGGCCTCGCCCTCATCGTCTCGAACGGCAAGCCGATCAGCGTCTTCAGCCCCGAGCTGCTCACCCTGACCTCCGGCGCCATCGGCATCTTCGGGTTCCCGATCATCCTGGCCGCCGTCATCGCCGCCCTGGCCTGGTTCTTCATGTTCCGCACCCGGTTCGGCCTGCACGTGCAGGCGGTCGGCGGCAATGAAGAGAGCGCGGTGGCCAACGGCGTGAGCGCCACCAAGATCCGCATCGCCGTCTACCTCATCTCGGCCGGACTCGCCGGCGTCGCGGCCCTGCTGCTCGTCGCGCGTGTGGGCGCGGCGGAGCCCGCGATCAACACGCAGTTCCTGCTCAACTCCATCGCCGCCGTCGTGCTGGGCGGCGTGAGCCTCACGGGCGGCAAGGCCAAGATCGTCGGCCCCGTCATCGGTGCGCTGCTGCTCACCGCCCTCACCAACGGGCTCACGCTTCTCGGTGTCTCGCAGTTCTACCAGCCGCTCGCCGTCGGACTCGTCGTGGTCCTGGCCGCTACTCACGAGGTTCCAGAAGAAATGACCGACAAATACAACTCCCGACCGGATGTCGCCCCCTTCACCGGCACGACTCCGGCCAGTGATTTCATCCTCCAGGCCACCGACATCAAGAAGTCGTTCGGCGGCGTGCACGCCCTGAAAGGCGCGTCGATGACCATGCGCCGGGGCGAGATCACCGCCCTCATCGGCGACAACGGCGCCGGCAAGTCGACCATGGTGCGCTGCCTCTCGGGCATCCACCGGCCCGACTCGGGCACCATCCTGCTCGACGGCGAGAACGTCACGTTCGAGACGCCCAACGCGGCCCGCGAGCGCGGCATCGAGACCGTGCAGCAGAACCTCGCCCTCGTCGAAGAGCTCACCGTGTGGCAGAACTTCTTTCTCGGCCGCGAGAAGACCCATGGAGTGGGGCCCTTCCGCACCCTCGACCGCAAGCTGATGAAGGCCACGGCCGGAGACCTGCTCAAAGACCTGGCGGTCAACGTGCCGCCCGTCACCAGCAAGGTGCGGCGTCTCTCGGGCGGCCAGCGGCAAGCGGTGGCCATCGCCCGCGCCGCGGGCTGGGGATCGAAGATCGTGATCATGGACGAGCCGACCGCCGCGCTCGGCGTGCAGGAGACCGCCCGAGTCGAGGGCGTCATCAACTCGCTGCGTGACGCGGGCGTGGCCGTGCTGCTGATCAGCCACAACTTCGACCAGGTCGTGCGCCTCTCCGACCACGTCTGGGTGATGCGCGCGGGCCTCGCCGTCGCCGAACGCCGCACCAACGAGACCGACGGCGACGAGCTCGTGGCTCTCATCACCGGCGCGAAGGCGGCCTGAGATGACCACCGCATCCGGCGCCGACCCCGGCTCCGGCACCCTCGTCGCGCCCCGCATCGCGTTCGCGCGCCGCGCGGCCGGCAAGACGAACCCGATCGGGGTGCACGCCGGCACCTGGACCGCGGGCTGGAGCGACGACGCCGCCCGCTCCGCCATCGCCGGCGCGGCCGAGGCCGGGTTCGACCTGATCGAAATCCCGTTGCCCACGCCCGACGAGCGGAACGCCGCCTTCACCCGCACGCTGCTCGAGGCATCCGGTCTCGACGCCGTCGTGTCGCTCGCGCTCGGCGTCGACACCGACATCAACACCGACGACCCGCGGGTGTCGGCGCGGGGCGAGCAGCAGCTGACGGATGCCGTCGACTACGCGGCCGCGATCGGGGCCGGCTACGTCGGCGGGGTGACGTTCTCGGCGATGACGAAGTACGCGCATCCGGCGACCCCGGCGTCGCGGGCGAACTCGCTCGCCGTGCTGCACCGCGTGGCCGAGACGGCACGGGGACTCGGCGTGCTGATCGGCCTGGAATACGTCAACCGCTACGAGAGCAACCTGCTCAACACCGCGGCCCAGACGGCCGAATTCATCGAGGAGCTCGAGGTGCTCGGCGCCGACAACGTGCTGCTGCACATCGACACCTACCACGCCAACCTCGAAGAGCCGTCGCTCGCGCACGCCGTTCGCGACGCCGGCCCGCTGCTCGGCTATCTGCACCTCGCCGAGAACCATCGCGGGCGACTCGGCACCGGCTCGCTCGACTGGAGCGGACTGTTCGGCGCCCTCGCCGCGTCGGGCTACAGCGGCCCGCTCACCTTCGAGTCGTTCTCGGCGGATGTCGCGTCGGCTGCCACGCGCGATGAGATCGGCCTCTGGCGCACCCTGTGGAGCGACCCCGCCGAGGTGTCGGCACAGGCCGCCGAGTTCATCGCCCGCGGGCTCGACGAGGCCGCGGCATCCGGTGCCGGCGCGCCCACCACCGCAGTTCCCCGGTCCGTCGCCTGACCGCGGCGGCGACACCACTCCGCCCCCACGTCTCCGCACCCGCCTCACCGCACCCCCTCTTCGTACCCATCTCTCCGCACCACCCTCTCAACCGAAGGAAGCGCAATGCCGATCAACACTCTCGGAGTCCACGCCCTCGTCTTCTCGGGCGGCACCACGCCGGCCGAGGTCGACTACACGATCGCCGAGACGAAGAAAGCGGGCTACGACCTGCTCGAGCTCTCGCTGCACGACGCCAAGAACCTCGACGTTCCTGCCGCGCGGGCCTCGCTCGAGGCGGCCGGTCTCGACATCGTGTGTTCGCGCGGTCTCGCCTTCGAGGCCGACGTATCGAGCGACGACCCGGCCAACGTGGCCCGCGGGGCGCAGCTGCTGCACGACTCGCTCATCATCACGCACGAGCTCGGCGGCACGCACTTCACCGGCGCCCTCTACAGCGCCCTCGGAAAGTACGGGCACGCCCTCACCGCCACGGGCCGCGCCAACGTGGTCTCGACCCTGAAAGAACTCGCGGTCGAAGCGCAGGGGCTCGGCATGACGCTCGGCCTCGAGATCTGCAACCGCTACGAGACCAACGTCATCAACACGGCGGCGGATGCGCTGCGCCTGGCCGACGACATCGGTCACGACAACGTGCTGATCCACCTCGACAGCTACCACATGAACATCGAGGAGGACGACTTCGTGCGCCCCGTGCACCTTGTGGGCGACCGTCTCGGCTACGTGCACATCGGCGAGAACCACCGTGGCTACCTGGGCTCGGGGCACCTCGACTTCACCTCGTTCTTCCATGCTCTGGCCGACATCGACTACACCGGACCGATCACGTTCGAATCGTTCTCGTCGGCCGTGGTGTCGCCGACGCTCTCGAACGACCTGGCGATCTGGCGCAACCTCTGGAACGATGGTCCGGCGCTCGCTGCGCACTCGAAGGGCTATCTGACGAACATGATCGAGGGGACCCGTGCCTACTGAGACCGGGCCGGAGACGCCGGCGACCGCGGCATCCGGAGCGACCGCGACATCCGGGGCTTCCGGCGACGACCGGCTCGACGACCTCGCCCGCCGGGCGCTCGGGCTCGTGCGACCGGGCAGCCGCGTCATCCTGGGCATCGCCGGCAGTCCCGGGGCCGGCAAGACGACGCTCGCGATCGACCTCGCCCGCCGGGTGAACGCCCTGAGCGCTCGCGACGGCGGGCCGGGAGCGCCGTTCGCGGCGCACCTGCCGATGGACGGCTACCACCTCGCCAACTCCACCCTCGACCGGCTCGGGCGGCACGACCGCAAGGGCGCCATCGACACGTTCGACGGCTGGGGCTTCGTGGCCCTGCTGCGGCGGCTGCGCGACGAACTCGACCATCCGGTCTACGCGCCGAGTTTCGACCGCACGGTCGAGGAGCCGATCGCGGCGGAGCTCGTGGTCGAGCCCGAGACCCGGCTCGTGATCGTGGAGGGCAACTACCTGCTCGTCGACGACGGGCCCTGGGCGTCGGTGAAGGGGATGCTGGCCGAGGCGTGGTTCTGCGAGACGAGCGACGCCGAGCGGTTGCGGCGCCTCGTGGTGCGTCACGAGCTGGGTGGCCGCTCGCCCGAGGCGGCGAAGGCCTGGGCCGAGACGGTCGACGGCAAGAACGCCGTGCTCATCGAGAGCACCGCGCCGCGCGCCGACCTCATCGTGTCGGGCGTGACCGCCGCCGTGCTCACGCCCTGACCCCGGGTGCTGTCGGCGGCACCATCCGCCCGGTCGCACAAACGGCTCTGTTTCGCGCGTCGGAGGACACTTTGCGCGACCGCGGTCGCCCGCCCGACCGCCCGCCTGACCAGCGGGCGCACGGAGCAGAGGCGTGCGTATAGTCGAGAGCATGCCCGAGGCATTCACCGTTCGCCGCACCGTCGAAGCCGACTGGCCCGAGGTGCGCCGGCTGCGACTCGAGATGCTCGCCGACACCCCGCTCGCCTACCTCGAGACCCTCGCGCACGCCGAGCGGCGCTCCGAGGCCGAGTGGCGCTCGTGGGCGCGCGACGGTTCGTCGGCCGACGCCATCACGGTGGTGGCGATCACCGGCGGCGGGCGCTGGGTGGCGACCATGATGTCGAAGGTGCCGTTCGGGGCATCCGGGCCCTACCTCTTGGGTGTCTACGTCGCCCCCGACATGCGGGGCAAGGATGCCGGCGTGACCGACGCCCTGCTCGGCGAGATCGAGCGTTGGGCGTCCACCCGCGGCGACACCCTCACGCTCGAGGTGCACGAGCTCAACGGCCGGGCGCGCGCCGCGTATGCGCAGCGCGGGTTCGTCGAGACCGGGGTCACGGTGCCCTACCCGCTCGACCGGTCGCAGCGCGAGATCCAGATGGTGAAGTCGCTCGCACCGGTGAGCTGAACTGCGCTGAGCGCGCTGAGCTGAACGGCGTCGAACTGCCCCGAAGCGAACTGAACTGACCGCGCCGCCGGCTCAGTTCGTGCGCGTGAGTGTGCCGATCTCGGTTCCGGATGCGTCGAGCACCGTCGCGGTGTCGCCCTCGATCGTGAGCGACCCGGCCCGGGTGAGCCACGGCTCGGCGCCCTCGCAGCCGATCAGGGTCGAGATCATCGACGAGAGCACGACCGTGCCGTCGTCGCCCTCGCTCCAGGTGCCGGCCAGGCTGTTGCAGCCGTCACTGCCGGAGACCTCGAAGTCGTCGGTGAGGGTGAGGTAGGCCTCCGCGCCGGTGCCGGCGAGGGGGCCGGCGCTCCACGTGCCGGTGACCGCCGCCGCGGCATCCGGAACCGTTCCCTCGGGAGCGGCGACGAGCGTCACGATCGGCGTGCCCTCGGCGTCGGCGAGCACCAGGTCGTCGCCTGCGATGAGCGCGACCCGCGCGTCGTGGAGGCTGCTCGGCAGGGCGGCTCCGGCGCACGCGATGAGGGTCTGCATGCCCGACGACGTGGTGAGCGAGCCGTCGGCGGCGACAGCCCAGCGCCCTCGGGCGCCGTTGCAGCCGTCGGAACCGGTCCAGGTGCCGTCGTCGGCGAACGCGAGGAACGGCACATCGGGGGCCTCGTAGTCGTCGCCGGTGACCCAGGCGCTCACCATGGTCTGCGCGGTGGCGGGCTCGGCGTCGGCGAGGCCGCCCGAACCGCTGCCGGAACTACCGCCCGAGCCGGGGTTCCCGCTGCCGGCACCCGAGGCGCACGCGGTTAGAGCCACGGATGCCGCCACGGCGGCCGCGGCCAGCACGATCGCTCTCGTGATGCTGCCGACCCTCATGCCGCGCTCCTCGCTCGCCCTGGGTTTTCACGCTAGCAACGCGAGATAACGGCGCGGACACGTTCTGCTTCGAACATGCTGGGCCGAGCCGGTAGGCCGCCACGCCCTACGAGAGATGGCGCTCGGCGAACACCGCCATCGCGTCGCGCACGAACGCCGCTCCGGCCGTGCCGCCGTAGTTCGCGGCGAAGCGCTCGTCGTTCGCATACAACTCGCCGAGCCCGGTGAAGTAGGCCTTCGTCGGCCCGCCGCCATCGCTGCCGGGCGTGCCGGGCACGGCCGCGAGCCAGTCGTACTGGCGCTGCGCGAGCGCTTGCGCCTCGGCACCGGCCGGGGCCACACCGCGGGCCGCGGCATCCTGCCAGTCGGCGCCGAGCCGCGCGAGTTCGGCCTGCCACGCCTTCTTCTGCTCGGGCGACTTGGCCCGCCACCACGAGTCGCCGGCCGCATAGGCGGCCGCGCCCCAGCGCTCTTCGACCTCGTCCTTGTAGACCGTGTGGTCGAATCCGTCGAACATGTTCTCTGCCATCAGTTGTCCCTTCTCCGTGATCGTGTCGAGCGTGCGGCGAACCGAGGCGATCTGCCGCGCCAGCCGTGCGCGCTCCGCCTCGAGCCACTCGAGGTGAGCGCGCAGCGCGGTGGGCTCGTCGGCCTGCTCGGCGAGCACGCCGGCGATCGCCGGCAGCCCGAGCCCGAGTTCGCGCAGCATCAGCACGCGCTGCAGTCGCACCAGGGCGGCCTCGTCGTAGTAGCGGTAGCCGTTCGCCCCGACGCGGCTCGGCTGCACGAGCCCCACCTGCGCGTAGTGCCGCAGCGTGCGGCTCGTCGTGCCCGCCAATCGGGCCACCTCCTGAATCGGCCAGTCCATCCGGCTCTCCTCTCCGTCGCTCGTCATCGACCCTACGAGTTGACGCAGCGTCAATGTCAAGAGCCGCGCAATGGGACGATTCCGCAGTCGTAGTAACGTCGAAACATGGCACGCATCGGCGACAGCGAACTCGACGTCTTTCCGCTCTCACTCGGCGGCAACGTCTTCGGCTGGACGGCCGATCACGAGGAATCGCTCGCCATCCTCGACGCGCACGCCGCCGGCGGCGGCAACTTCATCGACACCTCCGACAGCTACATGGCGAGCGTGCCGGGCAACTCCGGCGGGGAGTCCGAGACGATCATCGGCGAGTGGTTCACGACCCGGGGCACGCGCGACGCGACCGTCATCGCGACCAAGGTGAGCCGGCATCCGCAGTTCCCCGGGCTCTCGGGCGACAACATCCGCCGCGCCGCCGACGCGTCGCTCGGCCGCCTGCAGACCGATCGCATCGACCTCTACTACGCACACTTCGAAGACCCGAACACGCCGCTCGAAGAGACCGCCGAAGCCTTCGACGCGGTCGTGCGCGAGGGCAAGGTGCGTTACACCGCGCTTTCGAACTTCTCGCCCGAGAACATCGAGGCCTACATCGCCATCTGCAAGGCCAACGGTTACGCCCTGCCGGTCGCCCTGCAACCGCACTACAACCTCGTGCACCGCAACGACTTCGAAGACCACCTGGCGCCCATCGCCGAACGCGAGCACCTCGGCGTCGTGCCCTACTACGCCCTCGCGAGCGGCTTCCTCACCGGCAAATACCGCTCCAAGACCGAAGAGCACGACCGCGCCCGCGCGAAGGCCGCCGCGAAATACGTCACCGACCAGGGGCTGCGCATCGTCGACGAGCTCGAGCGCATCGGCGGTGAGCACGGCGTCTCGATCGCCACCACCGCCCTCGCCTGGCTGCTCGCGAAGCCCACCGTCGTCGCGCCCATCGCGAGCGCCTCGCGGGTCGAACAGGTCGCCGACCTGCTCGCGGTCGCCACCGTCGAGCTCAGCGCCGACGACGTCGCCCGACTCGACGCTGTCTCGGCCTGGAGGCCTTCCGGGGGCGACGCGTGACTCCGGTCTTCGGTCGGCGCGGCAAGAAGAACCCGCAGTCGCCCGACCGCCCCGAGCCGACGCCGAGCGCTCCGGATGCCGCCGGGGCGGTGGCCTCGCGCCGCGCCTTCCTCAAGGCCGCCGCCGTGGGCGCCGCCGGAGCGGCGGCGGGCGGCGTCGCCGGAGCGGCCATCGGCGCCGGCGTCTACGCGCAGGAGTCGACCCTCGACTTCGCCGCCGAGCAGAAGGAGCAGAAGGCCGGCTTCGAGCACCTCGTGGTGCTGATGTATGAGAACCGCTCGTTCGACAACCTGTTCGGCTGGCTCTACAAGAACGAAGAGCTCACCAACGGCCAGTCGTTCGAGGGCCTGCACCAGGGCGACTACTCCAACCCGGTGCCGGGCACCGACGAGGTCATCAAAGCCCACGCCTACACCGGGTCGACCGACGAGATCATGGGCAGCCCGAACCCCGACCCGGGCGAGGAGTATCCGCACGTCAACACCCAGCTGTTCCAGAAGGTCGACCCCGAAGACAACCGCGACCTGCACGCGAACGGCCTGAGCTACCCGTTCAACGCCCCCGGTCCCAACGAATCGCCCACGATGAAGGGCTTCGTCGAGGACTACATCATCAACTACCGCCGCATCACGAAAGACAAGAAGCAGCCCACCCGCAAGGAGTACGAGCTCGCGATGGGCGGCTTCAGTCCCGACATGCTGCCGGTGTTCTCGACGCTGGCGAAGAACTTCGCGGTCTACGACCACTGGTTCGCCGCGGTGCCGTCGCAGACCTTCTGCAACCGCGTGTTCTTCCACGCCTCCACCTCGCACGGCTACGTCACCAACAAGGGCGACGGCGGCTACGACAAGTGGCTCGACGCGAGCACGGCACAGGCGCCGACCATCTTCAACCGCCTCGAAGAGGCGGGTCTCTCCTGGCGCGTCTACTACGACGCCGCCCAGCTGGTGTCGATGACGGGCGTGCTGCACTCCCCGGTGCTCGAGCCCTACTGGAAGACCAATTTCCGGGTCATGGAGCAGTTCTACGACGACGTCGCCAACGGCGACCTGCCCGACTACTCCTTCATCGAACCGCGCATGATCTACAACCACAACGACATGCATCCGCCGCACGGGGTGCTGCGCGAGAGCGACATGACCGAGACCGACGGCGACACCGCGATCGACGAGGTCGTGGTCGACGGCGCAGTGTCGGATGCGCGGGCCGGCGACGCCCTGCTGCACGCGATCTACTCGGCCATCCGCAAGAGCGACTCCGCGAGCGGCTCGAACGCGATGAACACGATGCTGCTGGTGACCTTCGACGAGCACGGCGGCACCTTCGACCACGTTCCCCCGCCCGCCGCGACACCGCCCCGCAACGGCGACGCCGGCGAGATGGGGTTCACCTTCGACCGCTTCGGCTGCCGGGTGCCCGCGATCGCCATCTCGGCCTACACGGCGAAGAACACCATCATCAACGAGCAGATGGACCACGGGTCGGTCATCGCCACACTCACCAAGCTGCACGGGCTGAAGCCGCTGACCCGGCGCGACCTGAACTCCCGCGACATGTTCAACGCGGTCAACCTCAAGAAGCCCCGCCCCGCGAGCGAGTGGCCCCAGACCATGCCGCAGTACACACCGCCCAACCCCGAGGTGAGCTTCGACGCGACATCCGAGGCTCAGCGGGTGAAGCCGATCAGCAATCCGGCGAAGGGGCTGCTCGGGCTGCTGATCGCGAAATACGGCGTCAAGGGCGAGCCCGAGCCCGACACCTACGCCGAGGCGTTCGCGGCCCTGATGGAGACCCAGAACGAGAACGGGCAGCTCTTCGGCACGCTCGACTCGGTCGACGGCACCCACTCGCCCGACCCGAACGCGAAGAAGGACTCGGACACGAGGTAGGACTCTGGCACGAAGTAGCGCGCTAGATCGGCGCCGACGCCGGCTCGATCGCCCGGGGGCGCCGGAAGCCGATGAGCAGCACCACCGCCGAGAGGCCCGCGCAGACCGTCATCACCGCGGCCGCCGGCACCGGCGACGTGACGCCGAAGACCCCGACGAGCGGGGCTGCGAGCGCTCCGGCCACCATGTTGGTGGCGCCGATGAGCGACGCGGCGGCGCCGGCCCGCACGCCGTGGTGGCGCAGCGCCGTGCTCTGCAGGGTCGGCGAGATGACCCCGAAGGTGGTCGTGAAGGCGAACAGCGGAATGAGAAAGCCGAGCAGCCCGAGCCCCGGCGCGGCGATCAGACCGATCAGCAGCACGCCCGCCGTGCCGAACAGCACGAGGGTGCCGCCGCGGGCCAGCGCCGTGACGTCGATGCGGCCGGCGAGCCGCGCGCTGATCTGGGCGCCCGCGATCATCAGGGCGCCGTGCCCGCCGAACACGATGGCGTACTGCGTCGGATCGAGCCCGAACACCCCCTGGAACAGAAAAGCGGATGACGCCATGTAGCTCATCATCGCTGCCCACTGCAGGGCTCCCGCCCCGATGGCCGAGCGGTAGAGCCGGTCGCCGGCGAGCGCCCGGTAGTCGTCGCGCAACCGGGCCTTCTCGCGCAGCGCCCGTCGCGCCGGCGGGTTCGTCTCGTGCCGCGCGAGCACCAGCAGCGCGGCGATCAGCAGAGCGCAGCCATAGGCCACGAGCAGCCAGAACAGTCCCCGCCAATCGGTGAGCCGCAGCAGCTGGGCGCCGAGAGCCGGCGAGGCGACCACGAACACCCCGTTCACCAGCTGCAGCCGGGCGAGCAGCTTCACCATCACCGCACCCTCGGCGCGGTCGCGCACGATGGCGAGGATGATCACCGCGGTCGCCGCCGCGCCGATGCCCTGCACGAGCCGCAGCCCCACCAGCACCTCGATCGAGGGCGCCACGGCGCATCCCGTGCTCGCCGCCGCATACAGCACGAGGGCCACGAGCAGCGGGCGGATGCGCCCCACCCGGTCACTGAGCGGCCCCGCGATCACCTGCCCGCAGGCCATGCCGATGAACGCCCCGGTGAGCGTGAACTGCACGAACGAGGGGCTGGTGGCGAACTCGCGCTCGATCTGGGGGAACGACGGCAGGTAGAGGTCCATCGTGAGCGGCCAGATGGCCTGGATGAACCCCAGCGTCACGAAGAACGCGGCGGGCAGCCGACCCGGCCGGTCACCACGCATAGGCCTCCGGCGCCTGTCCGCCGGGCCCGGGCCAGATGCGGTCGAGCTCGGCGAGCTGCGCGTCATCGAGGGCGATGTCGAGTGCCGCGATCGCCCCAGTGAGCTGCTCAGCCGTGCGCGGGCCGACGATGGGCGCCGTGACGGCCGGCTGGTGCAGCAGCCAGGCCAGCGCGAGTTGCGCCGGGTCGAAGCCGTTCGCATCGGCGAACGCCTCGTAGGCCTCGATCTTCGGCCGGCGGTCGCCCAGCCGGTCGAGATCTTGCGACCGGCTGCGGTCGGTCTTCTTCAGCACGCCGCCGAGCTGCCCGCTGGCCAGGGGCGACCAGGGCAGCAGGCCCATGCCGTAGTTGAGGGTAGCGGGAACGACCTCGAGCTCGAGCGTGCGCTGGGCCAGGTTGTAGACCGACTGCTCGGTCACGAGTGGCAGCTGGCGGTTCGCCTGCGCGTGCTCGCGGTATTGCGCGATGTTCCACCCGGCGAAGTTCGACGAGCCCAGGTAGAGGATCTTGCCCTGCTCGCGCAGCAACGTGAACGCGTCGAGCACCTCGTCGAGGGGCACGGTGCGCTCGATGTGGTGCATCTGGTAGAGATCGATGCGGTCGGTGCCGAGGCGGCGCAGCGAGGCATCCACGGCGGCCCGGATGTGCACGGCCGAGAGCCCCCGGTCGTTCTTGCCCGGCCCCATCGGGCCCTGCACCTTCGTGGCCAGCACGATGTCGTCGCGGTTGCCGCGAGCCCGCAGCCATTCGCCGACGAGCTCTTCGGTCTGGCCCTCGTTGTCGCCCCACGGTCCGCCGCCGTAGACGTCGGCGGTGTCGACGAAGGTGATGCCCGACTCCATCGCGAGATCGAGGATGCCGAACGACTCCTCGGTGCCGATGACCGGGCCGAAGTTCATCGTGCCGAGCGCGATGCGGCTCACGGTGGCGCCCGAGGCGCCCAGGTGGGTGTACTTCATCGAGCCGCCTCCTCGTCGGTGCGCACGATGGCCCAGTCGAAGCGGCCGAGTTCGAGGTCGGTGACGGATGCCCCGGTCACCAGGTCGGTTCCCCGCACGGGCACCCGCACCGTCTCGGTGCCGTGGTTGATGACGGTCAGCACGTCTCCGCGCCGCGCCGCCTCGACCCAGTCGTTCGGGGCGTCGATGACGGGCCGGGCGCCGGCCAGCCCGGCCGCCCAGCCGAGCACCGACACCATTCCGGCGTCGTCGGGGATGGTGGCGAGGTAGTGCGCCCGCCCGGCGCCCGCGACCTTGCTGGTGAGGGCCGGGAAGCCGGCCAGACGGCCGTCGGAGAAGCGGCCGAGCACCTCGGCCGGCGCCTCCCCGCCGAGAGCGGGAGCATCGGCGGCCAGCACGCGGATCTCCTCGGCCAGGTACTGCCCGCGCACCGCGCCGAAGGGACCCTCGACGGTGGCGTGGTTCTCGCCCGGTGCCGCGCCGCCGCCGCCTCCCGTGGCGCCGGCCTCACCGGCCGACGACGCGACCACGGCCGCCGGCGGCGGCACGAGCGCGCCGAAGTCGTCGACCGTCACGCCCAGAACGGAGCGCAGGCCCACGAGGAAACCGCCGTCGCGGAATGCGTCCGACTCGTCGACCACGTCGCTGAACGCGGTGGCCAGCAGGTGGCCGCCGGCGCGCACGTAGCCCGAGAGGTTCTCGGCCGCGGCATCCGTCAGCAGGTAGGCATGGGGCAGCAGCACGAGCGAGTAGCCCGACAGGTCGCCCGTGGGCTGCACGAAGTCGACGCCGAGGTTCTGGCGGTGCAGCGCGGCATACCAGCGCTGCACGAGCAGCAGGTAGTCGAGCACGACCGGGTGGTCGGGGTTCGACAGCGCCCACCAGTTCTCCCAGTCGAACACGATGGCGACGGATGCCCCGCTGCCACCCGCGGCTCCGGCCGGCAGGGTGGGCAGCTGTGCCAGCTCGCCGCCGAGCTGCACGACCTCGCGCCAGGTGCGGGTCTCGAGGCCCGCCTGGGGCACCATCGAGGAGTGGAACTTCTCGCTGCCGCGGCGCGACTGCCGCCACTGGAAGAAGAAGATGCCGTCGGCGCCCCGGCCGATGGCCTGCGCGCTGAGCGCCGCCATCTGGCCGGGGGCCTTCGGTGCGTTGCTCGGCCGCCAGTTCACCGCGTTGGTGGCCTGCTCCATCAGCACCCAGGGGGTGCCGGGCTTCAGCGAGCGCATCAGGTCGCGCGTGAACGCCGCGCCGCGGAACGACTCCGGGTCGTTCGGGTCGGCGTAGTTGTCGTCGCTCACGAAGTCGAGCTCGGCCGCCCACTTCCAGTAGTCGAGCGGCGGGAAGGCTCCCATGAAGTTCGTGGTGATGGGCTGCGTGGCGCCGGCCTCGCGGATGATGTCGCGCTCCATCGTGTAGAGCTCGAGCAGGGTGTCGGAGGTGTAGCGCTTGAAGTCGAGCGCGCCGGCCGGGTTGTGGCTGTAGGGCGCCTTGCGCGGCGGCACGATCTCGTCGAACGAGCCGTAGACCTGCGACCAGAACATCGTGCCCCAGGCCGTGTTGAGCGCGTCGATCGTGCCGTATTTGCGCTCGAGCCAGAGCCGGAAGTGCCGGGCCGCGTTGTCGGAGTAGTCGTAGTGCAGGTGGCAGCCGTATTCGTTGTTGACGTGCCACAGGGCGACCGCCGGATGATTCGCGTAACGCCCGGCGAGCTCTCGCACGAGGCGCGCGGCCAGGCGGCGGTAGTCGGGCGAGCTCGGCGCGTAGTGCTGACGACTGCCCTGCCAGTAGATCGCGCCGTTCTCGTCGCGCGGCAGCATGTCGGGATAGGCGGTGACCGCCCAGGCCGGCGGCGACGCCGTGGTGGTGGCGAGGTCGACCTGGATGCCGTTCTCGTGCAGCAGGTCGAGCACCGTGTCGAGCCAGGCGAAGTCGAAGGTGTTCTCATCGGGCTGGATGCGGGCCCAGGCGAAGATGCCGAGGCTCACCATGGTGACGTTCGCCTCGCGCATGAGCCTGACGTCTTCGTGCCACACCGTCTCGGGCCATTGTTCGGGGTTGTAGTCGCCGCCGTAATGCATGTCGTTCTCTCGTTTCAGTGGTGTTCGGTCGCGGGTGGTGCGGGGGTCGGTTCAGTGGCCGGTCGACTCGGTGCCCGGTCGGTTCAGTGCCCGGTCGACTGCCGTGGCACGAGCTCGGGCACGAAGCGTGTCTGCAGGGTCGAGGCGCCCGCCGGGTTCAGCTGCTCGAGCAGCAGCTTGGCGGCGTTGGCGCCCATCTCGTAACTCGGCTGCCTCACCGAGGTGAGCGGCACCACGGCCGTCGAGGCGTAGTCGATGTCGTCGTAGCCCACGATGAGCACGTCGCCCGGAATCGAGATGCCGTGGCTGATCAGGCTCTGCAGCACACCGAGCGCCACGTGGTCGTTTCCGGCGAAGATGCCGTCGGGCCGGTCGTCGGGTGGCATCGCCGAGATGCGGTCGCCGATCTCACGGCCGAGCTGAGGGTTGAGCGTCTCGGTGCCGAAGAAGGTGAACCGGGCACCGGATGCCTCCACCGTGGCCCGGGCGCCCTCGAGACGTTCGCGCATCTGCGCCACCCGCAGGGGGCCGCCGATGAAGGCGATGTGGCGGCATCCGTTCTCGAGCAGGTGGGTGGCGGCCATGGTGCCGCCCAGCACGTCGTCGAGCGAGATGGAGGGGTAGACCCCGGCCGGGTCGACCCGGTCGACGAGCACCACGGGCACGTCGCGCTGCCGGAAGCGCTCGAGCAGTTCGAGCGACTCGCTGACCGGCGCGATCAGCACCCCGTCGAGGCGCTGCCGCTCGAACAGGTCGAGATAGCGCCGCTCGCGATCGACGTGGTCGTAGCTGTTGCCCACGATCACCGAGTAGCCGGCCTGTTCGGCGGCGTCTTCGGCACCCAGGGCGAGATCCGAGAAGAACGGGTTGGTGATGTTGATCACGGCCATGCCGATGGCTTCGCTGCGCCCCGCCCGCAGCTGGCGGGCGGCGATGTTGGGCACGTAGCCGAGCAGGTCGATGGCTTCGGCCACGCGTGCCGCAGCGCGCTTGGACACCAGCTCGGGTCGGTTCAGCGCGTTCGACACGGTGCTGACCGAGACTCCCGCTCGCGCGGCCACGTCGCGGATTCCGATCTCAGGCACGTCGACCCCCCACCTGCTGCAGCGTGCGCAGCAGTCGCAGGCGGTTGTCGATCTTGACGGCCGCCGGGCCGTGCACCACGGTGATGCCCCAGACTGTATCGGCTGCGGCGAGGTCGGGTGCGACGGGCCGCGGTGCGGCGTCGTCGTGGGCGGCGTCACTGTGAGCGGCGGGACCGCCGGTGACCGTGCGGCGATCGGGCGAGAGGCTGAGGCGCGTGGTGTCGTCGGCCACCACGGCGATGCCGGCGTCGCTCCGCACGACAACGCCGTCGAACTGCACGTCGTCGTCGAAGCGCAGCACGAACCCGGCCGCGTGGGCGGTGATCTGGCCCACCTGGTGGCCGTGGCTGAAGACGCCCAGCGCGGGATCGGCCGCGGCATCCGTGCGTGCCGCGAGCATGAGATAACCGCTCACCAGCCGCCACACGGGCGCCGAGGTCGCGTGGGCGTCGGCGAACCGGCCGAGCGCGGTGCGCGCGGGGTCGTAGCCGAGCCAGATGAGCTCGTAGTCGAGGGCGTCGGCGGCCACGTCGCCCCATGGCGTCAGCACGGGCACGCTCCCGCGGGCCGACTTGTGCTCGGCGCGCTGAGGCTGCATGCTCGGATGCGCCCGGCGAGCTGCCGTGCGGAGGAGGCCGGAATGCAGTCGATCGTCGTCGTCTCAGGAGTCGGTGCGCACAGCGACCCGTGGCACGCCCTGCCCGCGACGAGTGCCCGCGTTGCCGAGGTGCTCGCGCCGCTCGGCGAGGTGCGGGTAGTGGCGACCGACGACCCGGCCCTGACCGGTGAGATGGCGGCATCCGACGTCGTGGTGGTGAACGTGAGCGGCGACCTGGCGGCGCCGCCGGCCGATTCGCGCGCGCTCGTCGACGCGCTCGAGGCGCACTCGGCGGCGGGACGGGGCATCGTGGCGCTGCACTCGTCGAGCCTCGCCTTCGGCGACGACCCGCGCTGGGCCGCGCTGCTCGGCGGACGGTGGGTGCCGGGCACCACGATGCATCCGCAGATCGGCCACGCGGTGGTGCAGGCGACGGATGCCGGCCGCGATCTGCTCGACGGGCTCGACGACTTCGTGCTGTACGACGAGCGGTACACCGCCCTGGAGACCCGCGCCGACGCCCGGGTGCTCGCCGAGCACACGGAAGACGGGATGACCCATCCGCTCGTCTGGGGCCGCGAGCGCGGCGCCGAACGCGACGAGCGCGACGCCGAGCGCGGCACAGCGCGAGCGAGCGGGCGCGGGCGCGTCGCATACGACGCTCTCGGCCACGGCGTGGAGTCGTTCGACTCCCCGGAGCACCGCCGTCTGGTCACCGGCCTGGTCGTCTGGGCCGCCGAGCCGGTCTGACGCACTCCCCCACTGCTCACCCGCCAGGTCGTCGGGGCAGGCGAGCCGGGCTGACCCTCAGTCACCGATCCAGGTGGCGGGGCTCGGGCAGAGCTGCTCGAGCTCGCGCCAGAGGTCGTCGGGAACGGGCAGCGACACGTTCTCGATCGCGTCGTCGAGCTGCGCGGGTGACACCACGCCGCACACGGTCGACGCGATGCGCGGATCGCGGGTCGAGAACTGCAGGGCGGCCGCGATGAGCGGCACGCCGTGCCGGTCGCACGCGGCACCCATGGCGTCGACGGCGTCGAGCAGCTCGGTCGGCGCCGCCGAGTAGTGGTAGCGGTCGGATGCCCGTGGCCACTGCGTCAGGATGCCGCCGCCGTAGACCGCGGCATTCACCACGCCCACCCCGGCCGCGTGGGCCGCGCCGATCAGCCGATCGGCCGTGCGGTCGACCAGGGTGAACCGGTTGTGCGTGATCAGGGCGTCGAAGAGCCCGGTCTCGACGAACTCGAGCAGCATCGAGGCCGGCCCGCCCGAGATGCCGATGTGGTCGGCGTAGCCTTCGTCGCGCAACCGCTGCAGGCTCTCCACCGGGCCGCCAGGGGCCATCGCGGCCTCGAAGCCGATGTGCTCGGGGTCGTGCAGATAGAGGATGGGCAGGCGATCGACGCCCAGGCGCCCGAGGCTCTCGTCGAGCGAGGCCCGCATGCGGTCGGCGTCGAACGAACCCGACACCGGATGCCGGTCGAGCTTGGTCTGCAGCACGAAGCCGTCGGGCACGCCGCCCGCTTCCCGCACGGCTTCGCCGATGCGGCGCTCGCTCTCGCCGTCGCCGTAATTGTTCGACGTGTCGAGCATGTTCACCGGCCCGGCGAAGGCGCGAAGGGCCGTCTGCACGGCGTCGCTCTCGCTCACGGTCACGCCGTGCACGGGCGAGTCGACGCCCCAGGCCGCGGTGCCCACGCAGATGCTCGACACCCGCAACCCGGTGCGGCCGAGCACGGCCGTGGGGATGGTGCTGGTCGTCATTCGAACGAGTCACCCCCGCGGAACCGGTCGACGAGCACCGCGGCGAGCAGAATCGCGGCCGTGATGAGGTCGAGGTAGTTCGGGTCGGTGAAGGTGACGTTGAGGATGTTCGTGATGCCGGCCACCACGAGCAGGCCCAGCAGGCCGCCGATCGGGTTGCCGACGCCGCCGCGGGTGATCGAGTAGCCGCCGATCATGAGCGCCGCGTAGATCTGGAACTCCAGGCCCGTGCCCAGCACGTTCGACGCCGAGCCGAGCTGGCCGACATAGAGGATGCCGCCCACGGCGGCGCCGACCGAGCTCGCGACAAGCGCGATGACCCGCACCTTCGACACCGAGATGCCCGCGCGTGCGGCGGCGCGGTCGTCGCCGCCCACGGCCTGCACCTTGCGGCCGATGCGCGTCTTCGACACGATGCCGGCGGCGATGAGCGTCACCCCGATGCCGATCAGGAGCAGGGTGGGGAAGCCGGCGATGGCGCCCTGCGTGACGTTGTAGAGCGGTTCGATCAGGGTCGACGGCGGCGCGTTCACCACGATCACCTGCGACAGCCCGCGCAGCAGCGTCAGCATGCCCAGGGTCACGGCCAGCGGCTCGGCGCCGAAGCGCACGATGACGAAGGCGTTCGTGAGCCCCACCACGACACCCACCACCACGGTGATGAGCGCGACCAGCCAGGCGTTGAGGCCGGCGGCCACGAGCTGGTTGAAGATGACGGCGCCGAAGCCCACCATCGACCCGATCGACAGGTCGACGACGCCCGCGAGCAGGGCGAACGACGCCATCACGCCGACGATCAGGGGGATGGCGACGCTGACGCCCACGATCTGGATGTTCGAGGGCGAGAAGAAGCTCGGGCCCACCCAGATGAGACCGACGAGCAGCGTCACGACCAGAGTGGCGGTGATGCTGCCCACCGGGCCGCGGAAGGAGTTCAGGATGCGACGGTGGGCCGGCAGCACCGGGTCGTCGAAGAGCGTGGTGGCCGGGGTGGCGGTGGTGGTCATCGCGCCGTCCTTTTCAGTCGGTAGCCGTCGATGCCGACGGCGATGATCAGCAGCGCGCCCTGGAACACGAGGGCCCAGGCGGGAGCGAGGCCGAAGAAGGCGATGGAGGTGGGGATGGTGGCGAAGAAGCCGATGCTCAGCAGCAGCACGAGCAGGTTTCCCTTGCCCCCGGAGAGACTGATGCCGGCGAGGATCACGGCGCCGATCACGATGAGCTGGAAGCTCGCTCCGGCCGCGGGGGTGAAGCTCGGGGTGACGGCGCTGAACATCACGCCGGCGAGTCCGGCCACGGCGCCGGCGCCGATGAAGCTGCCGAGGCGCATCCGTCGCAGGTTGATGCCGCGGGCCTTGGCGGCCGAGGCGTTGCCGCCCACCGCGATCAGGCGGCGTCCCCACCGGGTGTAGGCGAAGGCGAGCCCGCCGAGCACGATCACCATCACCATCGGCCAGAAGATGTTCGGCAGGCCGAGGAATCGCCCGAGCCCGTAGAGCCGCAGGTCGGACTGCGCCGGGATCTGCGCCGACTTGAAGAAGATGAGCATCACCGCGAGGCCGCCGAATCCGGTGGCCAGGGTGACGATGATGGGGTTGAGCTTGCCGAACACCACGATGATGCCGTTCAGCGCACCCCAGGCCATGCCGGTGAGGATGCCGACCGGGATGGCGACCCAGGTCGGCAGGCCGTTGTTCAGCACGGTCACCGTGGCCCACGCGCTGACGATCAGCGAAACGGGCAGGCTCAGGTCGAGCAGGCCGCCCGAGATGACGATGATCGCCTGCGACACCGCGAGGATGCCGGTGATCGACATCGTGAAGGTGATCGCGAGCAGCGATTGGGTCGAGAGGAAGTCGGGTCGCACGATGGTCGTGGCGACGATGAGGGCGACCCACACGCCCGCGATGCTGAGGGCATCGCGGGCGCTCACGGGGAGCCCCCGGGAGTCCGGGCGGCGGGTCTTGCCGCCCGGGCTCCGGGGTGCGGCCGGATCGGCCGGGGTGATGAGTGACGTGGTCATGTTTCCAGTACCGTTCGAGGCTGATCCGGATGCGGGATTCAACGGGTGATCAGAGATGATCGATCAGGATGGTCGATCAGGACTTGCAGTAGAGGTCGTACTCCGAGGTGCCCTTGGGCGCGGAGGCGAGCTCCTTGACGCGCTCGTTGATGTCGGGGATGGCGGCGGCCTCGGCGGCCGTCACGGCGCACGGCTTCACGCTGGCGGCCGCGTCGTCACCGGTGTCCTTCACGGCCGGCGGGTTGCCGGCGGCGATCTCGTCGGCGATCTCGAAGGCCGAGGCGGGGTAGCCCTCGAGGAAGTACATGACGCTGCCCACGAGGTTGGGGTCGACGTTCGGCCCGGTGATCAGGCCGCCGTCCTGGCCCCAGCCCATGATCGAGCCGTCGCGGCCGAGCTGCGTAGCAGCCTGAAGCGCGCCGACCACGGCCTGGTCGTTCAGGCCCACGACGAGGATGTTCTTGGCATCCGGGTGCGCGGCGAAGACGCCGGGGGCGTTGGCGAGCGACGTGGTGAGGTTGCCGTCGGCCTCGTACTTGACGTAGTTCTCTTCGGGGATGTCGGGGCAGACCGTGCCGATGGCGTCAGCGGCGTTGCCGGTGCGCCAGGTGTTGATCTGGCCGGCGGCGGTGCCCTCGGCCTCGATCACCAGGTCGACCTTGCAGTCCCACTTCTCCTTGGCGAGCTCGCCGAGCGCGGTGCCGCCGTCGGTGCCTGCTGCGGCGTTGTCGACGCCGACGAAGTACCAGCCGGGCTGCGCGATGTCGAACGTGACCACCGGGATGCCGGCATCCGCGTATTTCTTGGCGATGACCGGGTTGGCCGAGGGCTGGCCGTTGAACATCATGACCATGTCGACACCCTTCTGAATGAAGATGTCGGCGTTCTTGGTGGCCGTCGCTTCGCTGTTGTCGTTCGACAGCTCCACGAAGTCCCAGCCGCGCTGGTCGGCGAGACCCTTGGCGACGTCGCCCTGCAGGTCTTGCCAGTCGGCGTCGGGCTGGCCGCCCACGGCGAAGCCGACGGTGAAGGTGCCGTCGTCGGCCGCGTCGCTCGAGCCGGCGTCAGACGTGCTGCCGACCGTGCTGCAGCCGGCCAGCAGAAGACTGGCGGCGGCCACGCCGACCAGTCCGAGGCGGGCGAGGCGCCCGCGGGTGAAGTGCGTCATTGCAGTGTTCTCCTCAATGAGATGGGTAGGGATTGCGAGGGTGTTGGTGGTGGTGGTGTGGGCGCGCGGTCGTCAGTGGACGATGGTCGCGCTGTCCTCGGGCGTCGAGACGTCCGCAGGAATGGCGCCGGTGATGAGACCGACGATGCCTTCGGGGGTGATGTCGGCCACATCGCGGGTGGCGATGGTGCGGCCGAGGCGCATGACCGTGACGCGGTCGGCGACCTGCACGAGCTGCTGCATGTTGTGGCTGACCAGGATGACGCTCACGCCGTGGTCGCGCAGGCGGCCGATGAGCTCGAGCACCTGGGCCGACTCGCGCACGCCGAGGGCGGCGGTCGGCTCGTCGAGGATGACGATCTGACGGCCCCAGAGCAGGGCTCGCGCGATGGCGAGGCACTGGCGCTGGCCGCCCGACATGCCCTTCACCGACACGTTGACCGACTGGATGCCGACGCCGAGCTCGGTCAGCACCTCGCGCGAGCGCTTGCGCATGCCGCCGTCGTTCACCACGTTGAGCAGACGCAGGAACGGGTTCTTCGACAGCTCTTCGCGGCCGAGGTAGACGTTCTGCACCGCCGACATGGTGTCGACGAGGGCGAGGTCTTGGTAGACGGTCTCGATGCCGGCCTCGAGGGCGTCGGAGGGGCGGCGGAACGACACCGGCGAACCACCGACGACGATGTCGCCGCCGTCGGGGATGACGGCACCCGAGAGAATCTTGAGGAACGTCGACTTGCCCGCCCCGTTGTCACCGACGAGACCCATGACCTCACCGCGGCGCAGTTGCATCGAGGCATCGGCCAGAGCGACGACGGCGCCGTATCGGCGGGTGATGTGGCTTGCGCTCAGCGCGAAGTCGGTCGCGGTGGAAGTGGTGTCAGACATCGGGCAACCTCGTTGTTGTGGAATCTAAAACGTTCTATGTAAAACGTTTCAAAAAGATATCCCCGATTCCTCCGGAGTGCAAGTACGAGTTCTGTGGTGGTCTCGGCAAAGCCCACGGCGTACGCTGCCGAGCATGAGCGAGATCCTGCTGTTCCACGCCGCCTACGGCCTCACGCCGGGGGTCGTCGCCTTCGCCGACCACCTACGCGGTGAGGGTCACGTCGTGCACACGCCCGATTACTACGACGGCACCACGTTCAGCGTGCTGAGCGAGGGACTCGCCTATCGCGACGAGCTCGGCATGGACGAGATCGTGCGGCGGGGCGACTCCGCGGCAGGGTCGTTGCCGCCCGACCTGGTCTATGCGGGCTTCTCCCTGGGCGCGGTGCCCGCCCAGAAGCTCGCGCAGACGCGACCCGGCGCGCGCGGCGCCATCCTGCTCGACGCCTGCGTGCCCTCGGCCGAATTCGGCGTGCCGTGGCCGGCATCCGTTCCCCTCGCCGTGCACGGTGGCGCGCGCGACGAATGGTTCGAACCGGATGTCGCCAAGGCGCTGATCGAGGAGGCTTCCGAGGGCGAGCTCCACCTCTATCCCACCGCCGATCACCTGTTCGCCCTCAACGACCTGCCGACGTTCCAGCCCGACCTGGCGCAGCGGCTGGCCGACAACGTGGTCGACTGGCTCGCCCGGCACTGAGGCGAGGGCGAGGCCCCCGGATCGAGCAGGGCGCAGCCCGGCGGCTCAGGCTCCGACGAGACGCTCGGCGAGGTAGCCGGTGAGGCGGTCGAGCGAGATGCGGTCCTGCGCCATCGAGTCGCGCTCGCGCACGGTCACCGCGTTGTCGTCGAGCGAGTCGAAGTCGACCGTGATGCAGAACGGGGTGCCCACCTCGTCTTGACGGCGGTAGCGGCGGCCGATGGCGCCGGCGTCGTCGAAGTCGACGTTCCAGTTCTTGCGCAGGTCGGCAGCGAGCGTGCGGGCTAGCGGCGAGAGGGCCTCGTTGCGCGAGAGCGGCAGCACGGCCGCCTTCACCGGGGCGAGCCGCGGGTCGAGCTTCAGCACGGTGCGCTTGTCGACTCCGCCCTTGGTGTTCGGGGCCTCGTCTTCGTGGAACGCGTCGACGAGGAACGCCATCAGCGAGCGCGTGAGGCCGGCCGCGGGCTCGATCACGTACGGGGTCCAGCGCTCGCCCGTGGTCTGGTCGAAGTACGACAGGTCGGTGCCGGAGGCCTTCGAGTGCGTCGAGAGGTCGTAGTCGGTGCGGTTGGCCACGCCCTCGAGCTCGCCGAACGCCGACCCGGTGAAGCCGAACTTGTACTCGATGTCGACGGTGCGCTTGGAGTAGTGCGAGAGCTTCTCTTTCGGGTGCTCGAACAGGCGCAGGTTCTCGGGGTCGATGCCGAGATCGACGTACCACTGGAAGCGCTGGTCGATCCAGTACTGGTGCCACTCTTCGTCTTCGCCGGGCTTGACGAAGAACTCCATCTCCATCTGCTCGAACTCGCGGGTGCGGAAGATGAAGTTGCCGGGCGTGATCTCGTTGCGGAAGCTCTTGCCGATCTGGCCGATGCCGAACGGCGGCTTCTGGCGGCTGGAGTTCAGCACGGCGTTGAAGTCGACGAAGATGCCCTGCGCGGTCTCGGGGCGCAGGTAGGCCATGCCGCTCTCGTCGTCGACGGCGCCGAGATAGGTCTTCATGAGGCCCGAGAAGTTCTTGGGCTCGGTCCACGATCCGGGCTGGCCGGTGTCGGGGTCGCGGATGTCGGCGAGGCCGTTGACCGGCGGATGCCCGTGCTTCTCCTCGTAGGCCTCCAAGAGGTGGTCGGCTCGGTAGCGCTTGTGCGTGTGCAGCGACTCGACCAGCGGGTCGGTGAACACCTCGACGTGGCCCGAGGCCTCCCACACCTGGCGGGGCAGGATGACGGCGGAATCGAGGCCCACGACGTTGTCGCGACCCTGCACCATGAACTTCCACCACTGGCGCTTGATGTTCTCTTTGAGTTCGACGCCGAGGGGCCCGTAGTCCCACGCCGACCGGGTTCCGCCGTAGATCTCGCCCGTCGGGAAGACGAATCCCCTGCGCTTGGCGAGGGCGATGACAGAATCGAGGCGTGAGGCAGGCATGTAGGCTCCGGTAACTCCACGCGGCCGGCTGCTCGCGTTGGATCAGCGACAATTCTAATGGGGGGAAGATGCGCGAGAAGAGCGACCGAGACGTCGACCGCGCAGCCGAGAGCTGGCTGCGACGCGAGGGGCTGCCCTATTTCGTGCGCGCACGGGCCTGGGGCGACCGGCTGACCATCCGCATCGCGCCCTTCATCCTCTTCGTGCTGCTGGCTGATCTGTCGCTGACCATCCTGCTCACCATCGACTTCGACGTCGACACCGACGACCCGGCCATCGGGGTGCTGCTGTTCGCGCTGGTGCTGATCGTGCTGCTCGCCGCCCTCGTGCTGCCGATCGTGCTCTCTGCCCTCGCCTCCCGGGTGCTGCGGCGGTTCCCGCGCGCCCGCCTGCCCGTCGCACTGGGCCTGCTCGGGCTGTTCGTCGTCGTCGTGCCCGTCGCCGAGCTCTTCACCTCTCCGGTCGAGGACTTCGTCACGGCCTTCGTCGGCGACCTGCTCATCGTCGGCCTCGCCTACCTGTTCACGTGGCTCGGCATCGGCTCCCTCGTGGCCTGGGCGGTGCGGTCGGCCCTGCGGCAGGTGGCGGCCATCGGCACCCTCACCACGAGGGCCCTGCCCATCCTCATGCTCGTGGTCGTGTTCGCGTTCTTCGCCCGCCCGCTCTGGGAGGTGACGAGCACGATGTCGGCCGGCCGGCTGTTCGCGGTCGCCGTGTTCTTCGTGGTGCTCGGTCTGCTCTTCGTGATTCCCATCACCCACTCCGAGATGCACGGTCTCGAGCAGCGCATCGATCGCACCGAGCGCATCGAGGCGGTGCGATCGACCCGGCTGCCCGGCCTCGAGGAGCGCGCCGCCGCGGGTGGTCCGCGTCTCAGTCGGTTCGAGCGCTTCAACTTCGAGACCGTGTTCGTGCTCGCCCTGGGCTTTCAGGTGTTCATCTTCGCGGTGCTCGTGTGCGTCTTCCTGCTCGCCCTCGGGGTGCTGGCGTTCTCGGCCGAGGTGCTCGAGGAGTGGGTCGGCGCCCGGGCGACCACCCTCAGCGTGCTCGGCATCGAGCTGCCGTTCACCTGGGCGCTCGTGAAGACCTCGATCTTCCTGTCGTGCGTGTCGTCGCTCAACTTCCTCGTCTCGGTCACCACCAACAGCGCCTACCGCGCGAAGTTCTACGACCCGCTGTTCCGCGAGGCGCGCACGGCGCTCTCGGTGCGCTCGGCCTACCGCGCCACGGCGGGAGCGCCGGTCGACGTGGAGGCCGACGCCGAGCACGCCGCACCCTCCGGCCCTGCGCCGATCAGCCACCCCGGTGCCCCGATCCCGCACGGGCACAGCACCTCCCCGCACCCCGGCGAAGTCGAGCACGGCATGATCGAACCCGGGCGCGGATCGGAGTGACCGGCGCCTGGATCCTCTCGATCCGCATCGTCGACGGCCCCGTGCTCTGGGGCACCTACCTGCTCGCCGCGGCCGTGTTCGTCTACCTCCTGTTGCGGCCGCCCACTCGCCGATGGATCGTGACGGTCGCGAGCGCCCTCGGTGGCGGCATCCTGATCGCCCTCGTCGCGACCTTCATCGTGCAAGACCTGCTGAACGTCTTCAACTCGCCGATGACCCTCACGGCCCGGCTGTGGATCGTGGCGGCCGGGGCCTCCGTCGCCTTGGCCATCGTGAACCTCTGGCGCTCGCGCTGGTGGCGCAAGCTGATCGCGGTGTTCGGCATCGCGCTCTTCGGCGTCACCACCACTCTCGGCATCTCGGCCGACTTCGGGGTGCTGAAGAACGTGGGCGATCTGCTCGACATCCAGATCGAGCAGCCGCTGGATGTCGCGGCCCTCGCCCCGCACTCGACCAACCCGCCCGGCCCGCTCGCGGAGTCGTGGGTGCCGCCGGCCGCGATGCCCGCGACGAGCATCCACCGGTCGGTGGCGATCCCCGCCTCCGACCCCGGGTTCACCCCCCGCAACGCGGTGGTCTACCTGCCGCCTGCCGCACAGCTTCCGGCGGCGCCGGCCCTGCCGGTGGTCGTGTTCCTGAGCGGACAGCCGGGGGCTCCGGATGTCGCCGACATCGGTTCGGTGCTCGACGGGTTCGCGGCAACCCATGAGGGGCTCGCGCCCATCGTGGTGTCGGTCGACCACCTCGGCGGGTCGTCGGGCAACAACCCGCTCTGCGTCGACGGCTACCAGGGCGACGCGCAGACCTACGTGAACGTCGACGTTCCCGCGTTCATCGCGCGCACCTTCAACGTGGTGCCCGACCGGCGGTCGTGGGCGCTGGCCGGCTTCTCGAACGGCGGCGAGTGCGCCATCGCATCGGTGGCGCGGTTCCCGGCGGTGTGGGGCAGCGTGGTCGACATCTCGGGCGAGCTCGAGCCCGACCTCGGCTCCGACGCCGAGACGCTCGAGGAGGGTTTCGGCGGGTCGCAGGCCGACTTCGACGCGGCGAAGCCCCTCGTGCTCCTCGCGCGCGGGGCCGCCGACCCGGCCACGGCCGCGCTCTATGCCGACACCCTCGCGATCTTCGCCGACGGGTCTGACGACGAGCCCTACCTCACGGCGTCGCGCACCCTCTCGGCCGCCGCGCGCGACGCCGGCATGCAGGCGCACCTCGTCGTCTCCCCCGGCACCGGGCACGAGTCGGCCACCATCGAATACGGCTTCGCGCGCGCGTTCGAGCTGCTCTACCCCCGCTGGGGTCTTGCTGCGTGAGAGAGGCGATGCTAGCGTTCTTGACATGAGTTTTGCTCACGTTACCCGCCGGCCCTTCGTGTGCATCCTCGCTCTGGCCGGGGTGT
This sequence comes from Herbiconiux daphne, assembly GCF_024979295.1. Lineage (GTDB taxonomy): Bacteria > Actinomycetota > Actinomycetes > Actinomycetales > Microbacteriaceae > Herbiconiux > Herbiconiux daphnes. The sequence continues at coordinate 391,190 of NZ_JANLCJ010000004.1, forward strand.
TGACATCCCTCACCCTGTCGTTGCCCGCGAATGCTCACGTCGCCTCCGCGGTGATCCCGCATGACCCCACGCACGGGGTCGGGGGTGAGCCCGCGGGAATCGCCATCGACCAGGGCCTCGGGCGCGCCTTCGTCACCAACTCCGCCGACGGCACCGTCTCGGTCATCGACACGTCCTCGAACACCGTGATCGGGGTGATCCTCCACGATCCGGTGAGCGGCATCGGCGACGGGCCATCGGGCATCGCCGTCGACCAGAGTGCGCATCGGGCCTACGTCGCCAACACGGGCAGCGGCACCGTTTCGGTGATCGACACCTCGACGGCCTCGGTGGTGTCGGTCATCGCGCACGCTGTGGGCACCGGCATCGGCCGCGAGCCGACCGGTGTCGCCGTCGACGAGAGTCGGCATCGTGTCATGGTCACGGAGCACGGAGACTGGGCGGTGGCCGTGATCGACACCTCCACCGATCGCGTGGTCTCCGTCATCCCGTTCGGCACGGTGATCGGCATCGGCCGGGGGCCGGCCGGCATCGCGATCGACGAGACCGTGCACCGCGCCTTCGTCGCCAACTCGGGCGACGACACGGTCTCCGTCGTCGAGACGCGGCTGCCGAAGGTGCTGCGGATGCTCAACGACCTCAGCTCGGCTGTCGGCCGAACGCCTCGAGGGGTCGCCGTCGACGCCACCACCCATCATGTCTTCGTCACCAACGCCGGCGACGACACGGTCAGCGTGATCGACACGCGAACCTACGCGGCCGATCGGCTGCTGGCTTCGGCCTCGGCCATCGGGCACCAGCCCTCCGCAGTGGCGATCGACGAGGTTCGACGACGGGTCTACGTGGTGAACTCGGGCGACGACACCGTGACGGTGGTCGACGCCGATGACTACCACCGCATCGCCGTCCTCGGCGCCGCCGACGGCATCGGTCACCGGCCGAGCGCGGTCGCGGTGGAGGCGAGCACAGGTGTCGGCCTGGTGGCCAACTCGGCCGACGGCACGGTGAGCGTCATCGGCGACACGATCGCGCCGGTCCCCGGCATCACCACGAGCAGCCTTCCCGATGCCCACCAGAACGCGGCCTACTCCGTGACGATCACCACCACCGGCATCCCGTCGCCGGAATTCTCGCTCGCGCCGGCCAAGGGCGAGTCCCTTCCCGCCGGGCTCTCGCTCGACCCGGCGACCGGCGTGCTCAGCGGGCCGGTCAGCTCGCCCCCGGGCGTCTACGGGCTCGTGATCACCGCGTCGACGGGCGGGCGCGCCGTGGCGACGGCCGAGCTCACGCTCACGGTGCTGCCGCCGGAACTCTGAGGGTGGCGGGCTCCGCTGCGGTCGGGCTCAGGAGGCCTTGGTCGACTTGCGCGCAGCCGGCGTCTTGGCGGCCGCAGATTTCGCCGCGGGCTTCTTGGCCGCAGTCCGCTTGGCGGGGGCCTTCTTCGTCGAGCCGCTGCCGGAGTCGTCGTTCGCGGAATCGTCGTCGTCGGCATCCGTCGCCTCGGTCTTCGACTTCGACTTCGATCCGCTTGAACCCGATCCGCCTGAACTCGAGCTGCCCGAGCCCGAGCTGCCCGAGCCAGAGCGGCTCTTGTCGACCGAGCGGCGCAGCGCCTCCATGAGGTCGAGCACCTCGCCGCCGCCGTCGCCCTCGCCGGGCTCGCGGCCGAAGGTCTCGTCGGTGTCCATCGCGTCGCCCTTGGCGAGCTTGGCCTCGATCAGGGTGCGCAACTGCTCCTGGTAGTCGTCGGTGAACTTCTCGGGCGCGAAGTCGGTGGCGAACTGGTCGACGAGCGACATGGCCATGTCGAGTTCCTGCGACGAGACGCGAGTTGGTTCATCCAGTGCCGGGAAGGCGGCCTCGCGCACCTCGTCGTCCCAGAGCAGCGACTGCAGCACGAGCACGTCGCCGCGCACCCGCAGCGCCCCGAGCCTGGTCTTCTGGCGCAAGGCGAAGTGCACGATGGCGGTGCGGTCGGTGGATTCGAGGGTCTTGCGCAGCAGCGCGTAGGCCTTCGGCGACTTCGAGTCGGGCTCGAGGTAGTAGCTCTTGTCGAGCATGATGGGGTCGATCTGCTCGCTCGGCACGAACTCCACCACCTCGATCTCGCGGCTGCGCTCCTCGGGCAGCGACGACAGGTCTTCTTTGGTGAGGATGACGGTGCGATCGCCGTCGTCGTAGGCACGGGCGATGTGATCGTATTCGATGATCTTTCCGTCGATCTCGCACCGGCGCTGGTAGCGGATGCGCCCGCCGTCTTTGTCGTGCACCTGGTGCAGCGAGATGTCGTGGTCTTCGGTGGCGCTGTAGACCTTCACGGGCACGTTGACGAGCCCGAAGGTGATCGCGCCCTTCCAGATCGATCGCATACCTCAATTAGACCCCGCACCGGGTCTTTTCACATAGTCCGGGCCGCTTTTGGGGGCCAGGATGATGACATGGCGGCGAAATCGAACGAGCAGACGGTCACGGTCGGCGGCCACCGGCTGCGCATCACCAACCTCGAGAAGGTGCTCTACCCCGAGACCGGCACCACCAAAGCCGACGTGCTGCGCTACTACGCCGAGATCGCGAGCGTGCTCATTCCGCACTCCCGCAACCGGCCGGCCACGCGCAAGCGCTGGGTGCACGGGGTGGGCACGCTCGAGCATCCGGAGCAGGTGTTCTTTCAGAAGAACCTCGACGAGGGCACGCCCGACTGGGTGAAGCGCGTCGCCATCCAGCACTCCGACCACGAGAACGTCTACCCGCTCGTCAACAACGCCGCCACGCTGGCGTGGCTCGCGCAGATCGCAGCGCTCGAGATCCACGTGCCGCAGTGGCGGGTCGACGCGCAGGGCCGGCAGAAGAACCCCGACCGGTTCGTGATCGACCTCGACCCGGGCGAGGGCACGGGCCTGCCCGAGTGCGTCGAGGTGGCGAAGCTCGCCCGCGGCATCCTGCGCGACATGGGGCTGTCGCCGGTGCCGGTGACCAGCGGCAGCAAGGGCATCCACCTCTATGCCGCCCTCGACGGGTCGCAGACCTCCGACCAGGTCTCGGCGGTGGCGCACGAACTCGCCCGGGCGCTCGAGGCCGACCACCCCGATCTCGTGGTGAGCGACATGAAGAAGACCCTGCGCGTCGGCAAGGTGCTCGTCGACTGGAGCCAGAACAACGGCAACAAGACCACGATCTGCCCCTATTCGCTGCGCGGCCGGTCGCGCCCGACCGTCGCCGTGCCGCGCACCTGGCGCGAACTCGCGTCGAAAGATCTGCGCCAGCTCGAGCTCGACGAGGTGCTCGCGCGCATGAAGCGGCGCTCCGACCCGCTCGCCGAGAGCGCCGAGGCTCCCGGCGCGGTCGAGGCGCCGGCCGGCGAGTGGCATTCGAACCAGGGCGCCGACGACCAGCCCGACGCGCATCCGTCCCCGGCGTCGGCGCGGCCGTCGGTTCGGGAGGAGCAGCGCAGCACTGGCGCCGCGAGAGCCTCAGCCGCGCGCACCTCCTCCCGAACCGACGACCACGCCGGCAGCAGCGACCGCGACCGCCTCGAGGTCTACCGCTCCAAGCGCGACCAGGCCAAGACCCCAGAGCCCGTGCCCGCGGCGCGGCCGGCGTCGACCGACGGCCGCTCGTTCGTCATCCAGGAGCACCACGCCCGCCGCCTGCACTGGGACTTCCGGCTCGAGCACGACGGCGTGCTCGTCTCCTGGGCGCTGCCGAAGGGGGTTCCGGACGACCCGAAACAGAACCATCTCGCCGTGCAGACCGAAGATCACCCCATGGAGTACGGCTCCTTCGAGGGCACCATCCCCTCGGGCGAATACGGCGCCGGATCCGTCGTGATCTGGGACTTCGGCACCTACGACCTCGAGAAGTGGCGCGACGGCAAAGAGGTGATCGTCACCCTGCACGGCCAGCCGTCGGGCGGGCTCGGCGACCCGGTGAAGGTGGCGCTCATCCACACCGGCCGCGGCGGGGCCGACAAGAGCTCGGAGAAGAACTGGTTGATCCACAGAATGGTGCCCGAGGCCGACACCGCCGCCGCGGCATCCGGAGCCCGTGAGAAACGCGGCGCGAAGAGCGGCGAGCCCCGCGGCAAGGCGGCCGACGCCCCGGCCGGCGCGAGCGGATCCCCGGCCGACGCGACCGCTGCCCGGGCCGCCACCTCGCGCGAGACGGCGAGGCGGCTGGCGTCGGTGAAGCCGATGCTCGCCACCCTCGGCACGGCGGCCGACATCGACGACGAGGCCGACTACGCCTTCGAGATGAAGTGGGACGGCATCCGGGCCCTCGTCGCGATCGACGACGGGGTGGTCACGCTGCGCACCCGCAACGGCAACGACGTGACGGCCGGTTACCCCGAGCTGACCGAGGCTCTCGCGCGGGTGTTCGCCGGCCGCACGCTGCTGCTCGACGGCGAGATCGTGGCCCTCGACCATCGGGGCCGGCCCAGTTTCGGCCGCCTGCAGCAGCGCATGGGCCTCTCGAAACCCAAAGACGTCGAGGCCGCGCGGGCCACGACGAAGGTCGATCTGATGCTGTTCGACATCCTCGACCTCGACGGCCGATCGCTCGTGAAGAAGGACTACGACGAGCGCCGCCGCATCCTCACCGAGACCGCGCCCGAGAGCGACGGGCCGCTGCACGTGCCGCCCGCGTTCGACGGCGACCTCGGGCACGCCATGTCGTCGAGCCGCGAGCTCGGGCTCGAGGGCGTCATGGCCAAGCGCCGCGACGGCACCTACTCCACCGGCGGGCGCTCGCGCTCGTGGATCAAACTCAAGCACCACCTCGCCCAGGAGGTGGTGATCGGCGGCTGGCGCCCCGGCAAGGGCCGTCGGGCGACGCAGATCGGTTCGCTGTTGATGGGGGTTCCGGATGCCGAGGGCCGGCTGCACTACGTGGGTCGCGTGGGCACGGGGTTCAGCGAGCGCGACCTCGACGCCGTGACCGGCACGCTCGCGAAGCTCGCCCGCAAGACGTCGCCGTTCGACGACGTGCCCTCGATCGACGCGCGCGACGCGAACTGGGTGACCCCGAAGCTGGTGGGCGAGGTGGAGTTCGCCGAGTGGACCGACACCGACCGGCTGCGCCAGCCGTCGTGGCGCGGATGGCGCCCCGACAAGTCGCCCGGCGAGGTGCGCCGCGAGGGGTGACACTTTCGCTCGGGCTGATACGATGATGAGATGTACTCATCTTTGGTCGTCAGGGTTGCCGCGACGGTTTCGGTGGTCGCGGCGCTCCTCGTCGGCGTCGTCGTGCTGCCGGTCTCAGTGAGCCCGGCTTCGGCGGCGGTGTTCGTGACGGCGCTGATTCCCGTTCCGTCGGCCGGTGGGCGCGAGGCGGGTCCCTTCGGCGTGGCTGTCGACCCGGACACCCAGCAGGCGTATGTCGCGAACAGCGCGAATGACACCGTGAGCGTGATCGACACCCGCACGCGAACGCTGACCACGACCGTCCCGGGAACATTCACCGGCGCTCGCGCCGTGGCCATCGACGCCGCCCACCATCAGGCGTATGTGGTCAACTCCGGCAGCGCCACGGTTTCGGTGATCGACACCATCACGAATCGGGTGACGACCGTGATTCCGTCGACGGGATTCAGCGACGTACCGTACGCCATCGACGTCGACACGACATCCGGTCGCGCCTATGTCTCCAGCCTTCTGAAATCGGTCGTCTCCGTCATCGACACGGCCACGAACACCGTCCTCAAGGTCATTCCCCACGACGCCACGAACGGGATCGGTTCCCAGCCGACGGACGTCGCCGTCGACGCCACCACGCACCGCGCATATGTGGCCAACAACGGCGACGACACCGTTTCCGTCGTCGACACCACGAGTGACTCTGTGATCACGGTGCTGCCGCACGACGAGACGCGCGGGATCGGCTCAGAGCCGTCACAGATCGCCATCGACCAAGACGCCCACCGCGCCTTCGTGTCGAACTATGCCAGCGGCACCGTCTCGGTGATCGACACGACGACTGACACGGTCATAGCTGTGCTTCCGCATGACCCGGCGAACGGGATCGGAGACACGCCTGAGGCTGTGAGCGTGGACAGTGCCAGCCACCAGCTGTTAGTCGCGTCGAACACTCAGATCACGGCGTTCGACACGGTCACCTTGAACGTCACCGGCATCATGCGCTCCGGAACCGATGGCGACTACGGCACCGGCATCAGGGGCATCGCCGCGGATCCGGTGCACCATCAAGCCTTCGTCACCGGGGAGACATCGAACACCGTGGCCGTCGTCGACAGCACGGGGACTCTGTCGCGTCGGGGTGGGGCTGACCGGTTCGAGGTGTCCGCCGCGATCTCGGCCGCGGAGTTCTCGCCCGGGGTCGACGTCGCCTACATCGCCTCGGGCACCGCATTCGCCGACGCCCTCTCCGGCTCCGCCGCCGCCGGCTCCCGCGGAGCACCCGTGCTCCTCACCGCCACCGACACCCTCCCCACCAGCATCCGCACCGAACTCACCCGGCTGAAACCCAAGAAGATCATCGTCCTCGGCGGCACCGCCAGCATCAACGACACCGTGCTCACCACCCTCGCCGCCTACAGCCCTACCGTCACCCGCCTCGCCGGCCCCGACCGCTACGCCGTCGCCGCCGAGGTCTCCCACGACACCTTCACCCCCGGCCTCGACCTCGCCTACGTCGCATCCGGAGAAGTCTTCCCCGACGCACTCGCCGGCTCCGCCGTCGCCGGCGCCAAACACGCCCCCGTGCTCCTCACCACCAAGAACACCCTGCCAAAAGCCACCACCGACGAACTCACCCGCCTCCACCCCCTCGCCATCATCATCCTCGGCGGCCCCAACACCATCACCACCGACCTCGAGAACCACCTCCGCGACTACGCCCCCACCGTCCGCCTCGCCGGCGCCGACCGCTTCGACGTCGCCGCCACCACCGCCACCGCCACCTACCCCACCGGCACCGACACCGTCTACATCGCCTCCGGCGCCGTCTTCCCCGACGCCCTCTCCGGCTCCCCCGCCGCCGCCGACAACAACGCACCCGTACTCCTCACCACCAAAGACACCCTCCCCACCGCCACCACCACCGCCCTCACCCAACTCCACCCCACCCGCCTCATCGTGCTCGGCGGCCCCAACACCATCAGCGACGCGGTCTATGAGAGCTTGCGGGGCTATCTACGGTGAGTTGCAGGCCGGGCCCGGTTGCACATCCGTGCGGATGGCGGGCGGGGCTCTGGCCCGGGTCGGGCGCGAGTGGTAGCTTCACGAGCAAGCCAACGGCCAGACAATCGAGGAGGATCTCATGACCGACAGGAAAGAACACGAAGGTCGCGGGGAACGCGACGGCGAATACACCGACACCGAAGAAGACAACGTGATCGAGCCGGAGCCCGAAGCGGGCGAATACACCGACAGCGAGATCCCCGGCGACGAGTAGCCGATCATCACGTCACGAGACGCCGTGCGGCGCGCGAGAACGCGCCGCGCGGCGTTTTTCATGATCGTCGATTTGATCGGGAATAAACCGGGCCCCGTTCAACTTGACAGGCCCTTTCGCGAGAGTAGTGTTCTCACTCGTGGTTAACGAAACCCGCTCGGCGAAACGCTGGTTGATCGGCGATCCTCTGCCGAGCGACAAGATCGAGGGTCAGCTGCTCCCCAAGCGACTCGCGCTCCCCATTTTCGCCAGCGACCCACTCTCATCCGTCGCCTACGCGCCGCAAGAACTGCTCATGATCCTCCTCATCGGAGGACTTTCTTTTCTGACCTTCGCGCCCTGGGTCGCGGCCGCCGTCGTGCTGCTGCTGATCGTGGTGGTCGCGTCTTACCGCCAGCTCGTCAAGGCCTACCCGTCGGGCGGCGGCGACTACGAGGTGGCCCACAAGAACCTGGGTGAGAAGGCCGGTCTCGTCGTCGCATCCGCTCTTCTCGTCGACTACGTGCTCACCGTGGCCGTGTCGGTCGCATCGGGCGTCGACAACATCATCTCGGCCATCCCCGAGCTGAACCCGTGGCGGGTCGAGATCGCGGTCGGCTTCGTCGTGCTGCTGATGGCTGTCAACCTGCGCGGGGTGCGCGAGTCGAGCAAGGCCTTCGCCATTCCGACCTACGTGTTCGTGGCGAGCGTGGCCGTGATGATCCTGATCGGGCTCGCGCGCACCGCCTTCGGCGACGCCCCGGTGTCGGAGTCGGCCGGCTTCGAGGTGAAGGCCGATCAACTCACGCAGGCCGCGATGGTGCTGTTGCTGCTGCGCGCGTTCTCGAGCGGATGCTCCGCCCTCACCGGCGTCGAGGCCATCTCGAACGGCGTGCCCGCGTTCCGCACCCCGAAGATCAAGAACGCCCAGCGCACCCTCGTGCTCATGGGCGGCATCGCCATCTGCCTGTTCGCCGGGCTCACCGCCATCGCGCTCATCTCGGGAGTGCACTACGCCGAGAACGCCTGCCACCTGGTGGGCTTCGAGAACTGCGAGACGACACCGCAGCGCAGCCTGATGGCGCAGGTGGCGGCCGCGACGTTCGGCAACAACTCGATCATGTTCTTCGTCATCCAGGCCGCCACAGCCGCGGTGCTGCTGCTGGCGGCCAACACGGCGTTCAACGGCTTCCCGCTGCTCGGCTCCGTGCTGGCGAAAGACAGCTACGCGCCCAAGGCCATGCTCACCCGCGGCGACCGCCTGGTGTTCTCGAACGGCATGATCGTGCTGGCCCTCGCCGCCACCGCCATCCTGATCGTCTACCAGGCGAACCTCACCCAGCTGATCCAGCTCTACATCATCGGCGTGTTCGTGTCGTTCACCCTCGGGCAGACCGGCATGGTGAAGCACTGGGTGCGGATGCTCCGCGAGGGCGCGAGCGACCGCGGCGCCGTCATCCGCTCGCTCGCGATCAACGCGGTGGGAGCGGTGTTCACGGCGATCGTGCTGATCGTGGTGACCATCACCAAGTTCACCCACGGCGCCTGGCTCGTGTTCGCCATCATGCCCGTGCTGTTCCTGCTGATGATGGGCGTCAACCGCTACTACCGCGACGTCAACAAAGAGGTCGAGGTCGACCCCACCACGACGTTCGGCGCCACCGGCGACCACGCCGTGGTGCTCGTGGGCCGCATGCAGAAGCCCGTGCTCAAGGCCCTCGACTACGCCATCGCCGCCCGGCACGACTCGATCGAGGCGGTGCACCTCTCGATCGACGACGAGCAGACCGCCCAGCTCGAGAAGGACTGGCAGGCGATGAACATCGAGGTGCCGCTCAACATCATCGAGTCGCCCTACCGCGACGTGGCCGTGCCGCTGGCGAAGTACATCATGAAGCACCAGGCCGAGCACGGCGGCGAGGTGGTGACGGTCTACACGCCCATCTACATCGTGGGTCATTGGTGGGAGACGATCCTGCACAACCACAAGGCCCGGCGCATCCGCAAGAAGCTGATGCTCGTGCACGGCGTCACGATCGCGCTGGTGCCCTGGCTGCTCGACTCGTCGGAGTTGCTCTACGGCCGGCGGTCTCGGCCGCTGCCCGGCCAGGAGCGCCGCGGCGAGCCCGTGCGCCCCGTCGTGCGCCGCCCGCACGCCGAGGCGATGGCGGCCCGAAAGCGCACCCGGGGCTGAGCCTGACGCCACGCCGGCGACGAGCCTGACGCCACGCTGGCAATAGGTGCACGGACTGAAATTCGTGGGGACCCTGCGTGCTAAACTGACGCAAGTTTTCGTAGTTATTCGTCTCATCCGGGTGGCGTATGCCCCCGGCCCGATTCGTGAGGGGGTCTCGCATGGGGCGTGGCCGTCAGAAGGCAAAGCACACGAAGGTCGCTCGCGAGCTGAAGTACTTCAGCCCCGACACGAACTATTCGGCGCTCGAGCGTGAACTCACGGGCAAAGCCGGTGAGCCCGACTACTCGAAGTGGATCGAAGAAGACGACGATTCCGACGATTCGTTCGAGCCGAAAGACGAGCAGAAGCGCGCCTGACGCTCCGACCCGTCACTCCGCGGCGACGCGAGCGCTCCACAGCGCTTCTCGGCACCAGAGGGTCTGATCCGCTGAGGGTCAGGCCCTTTCGTCGTTCTCGGGCTTGACCGGCTCGGCGATCATCTCGATGACCGGCTCGCCCTCGGCGGGCACGGAAGCGGAAGCAGGAGCAGACGCGGGCTTCTCGTGCTCTTCGACGCGCTCGACCTTCACGGTGCGTGCGCGCCGGCGGCTCGCGCGGTCGATCACGATCGCCACCACGGCACCGAGCCCGACGCAGATCGCCACCACGAAGAGCCCGACGAAGCCGAACACCTGCAGCCGGTTGAAGTCCTCCTGCTCGGGGAACCCGAAGGTCAGCATGAGCGTCACGATCACACCGACGGCCAGCCCCACCGCCATGAAACGGTAGTAGCGGGGCGCCCGGCGAACCGAGGCAGTCTCTTCACGACGATCACTCACCCCTCCATTCTCCCGCACCCGCCTGAAAGCGGCGTGCGCGAGATCAGGGTTCAGAACGTCGGTGCACGACCGGAACGTAGCCGGTGAGATCGGCGCGCTGGCCCGACGCGTGGATGCGCGCCGCCGCCCGGCCCTCCGCCCAGCTGAGGCTGCCGGTGGCGAGCTCGAGCCAGGTGCGGGCATCCATCTCCACCACGTTCGGCGGCGTTCCGCGGGTGTGCCCCGGCCCCTCGATGCACTGCACGGCGCCGAACGGCGGCACCCGCACCTCCACCGAGTTGCCCTCGGCGCGCTCCGCCAGCAGCTGCAGCAGGTAACGAACGGCGGTGGCCCGGATGTCGCGGCTCGCGCCCTCGAAATCACCCGTCGCGGCGCTCACCGCCGCGTTGCCCTCGCTGTCGCCGATGCGTGCCTTGCCCATGCCTCAACGCTACCCGCCAGGGATTCAGGCGGGGTCGTCGAACGTCCAGGTGAACGACACGAAGGGCTCCACCCGGCTGGGCACGGCTGCGCGATAGGTGGCCAGCGCGGCCTCGTTGTCGGGCTCGGTGCCGACCCACATGCCATAGCAGCCCCGGTCGCGCGCCAGGTCGGCGAGCGCGTGCACGAGGGCCGTCGCCACGCCCTGGCGCCGGAACTCGTCGTCGACGCCGAGTTCGTAGAGGAACATCTCGGTGCCGTGGTCGGGGTGGGTGGTCTCGACGCCCGAGATCATGCCGATGGGATGCGCCAGGTCGGCATCGCCCGCGCGGTAGGCGAACAGCAGGTGGTGCGTGGGGCTGGAGAGGAACCGCCGTGCCGCGGAGTCGTCGACCGCCTCGTCGAAGAGGTGGGCACCGCGGGCGAGGGCGCGAGCATCCGTCACCCGCTCGATCTGCACCGTCATGCCCCCACGCTACTCGCGGCGCCCGGCCAGGTGCCCGCCCGCGCCACACCCTAGGCTGGAGCCGTGAAAATTCTGGTCCTCGGCTCCGGCGCGCGCGAGCACGCCATCATCACCGCGCTGCTCGGCGAGCAGGCGCACGAGATCATCGCCGCTCCGGGCAACGCCGGCATCGCCGCCGACGTGACCACCGTCGAGCTCGACCCGAACGACCCGCAGGCGGTGGCGAACTACGCGCTGGCCGAAGACGTGCAGTTCGTGGTGATCGGGCCCGAGGCGCCCTTGGTGGCGGGCGTCGCCGACGCCCTGCGCACCCGCGGCATCCCGGTGTTCGGCCCCGGTCGCGAGGCGGCGGCACTCGAGGGCAGCAAGGCTTTCGCGAAGCGCATCATGCAGGCGGCCGGCGTGCCGACCGGGCGTGCACAGAACGCGTCGACCCTCGCCGAGGCCGAGGCGGTGCTCGCCGACTACGGCGCGCCCTACGTGGTGAAGGCCGACGGGCTCGCGGCAGGCAAGGGCGTTCTGGTCACGAACGATCTCGCCGAGGCCACCGCCCACGCGCGGCACTGGCTCGAGCACGGCGAGGTGCTGATCGAGGAGTTCCTCGACGGCGAGGAGGTGTCGCTGTTCCTGCTGAGCGACGGGCACTCGGTGGCGCCGCTCTCGCCTGCGCAGGACTACAAGCGCCTTCTCGACGGCGACGAGGGCCCCAACACCGGCGGAATGGGCGCCTATTCCCCCCTGCCCTGGCTCGACGAGCGGTTCGGCAGCGAGAAGGCCTTCGTCGACGAGGTGATCGACACCATCGCCCTGCCGACCGTGCGTCAGCTCGCGGCCGAGGGCACGCCGTTCATCGGCCTGCTCTACTGCGGTCTCATCCTCACCGCCAAGGGCGTTCGTGTGATCGAGTTCAACGCCCGCTTCGGCGACCCCGAGACGCAGGTCGTGCTGCCCAGGCTCGAGACCCCGCTGAGCGGCCTGCTGTTCGCGGCGGCGACCGGCACACTGGGCGAGCACGAGCGCCCGGTGTTCCGCGACGACGTCGCCGTCACGGTCGTGCTGGCGAGCGAGAACTACCCCGGGTCACCCGTCACCGGCCGCGTCATCACCGGGCTCGACGCGCTCGGCCCCGGCAGCACCGGCTTCGAGGGCGTGACCGTGATGCACGCCGCCACCGATCGTGACGGCGACCGCCTGCGCGCCACCGGCGGCCGCGTGCTGAGCGTCGTCGCCACCGCGCCCGACTTCGCGCTCGCGCGGGACCGCGTCTACGCGGCGATCGACGGCATCCATCTCGAGGGGTCGCAGCACCGCACCGACATCGCCGCGAAGGTGGTGAGGGCGGACGCTGTGGCCGGGGCGCGTGCCGGGGACTCGGGCGTCTCGCCGCAGAGCTCGGCCGCGGCATCCGGAGCCGGCGCCTCGGCAGCACCCGGCTGGCGCCACCTCTACAGCGGCAAGGTTCGCGAGTTGTTCGTGCCCGAGACGACGGCACCGGATGCCGCCCCCGCCGCTCTGCTCGTGGTGGCGAGCGATCGCGTGAGTGCGTTCGACCACGTGCTCGAGCCGGGCATCCATGGCAAGGGTGAGCTGCTCACCGAGCTCAGCCGCTGGTGGTTCCACCAGTTGCAGGGGGTGCCGAACCATTTGGTGGGCGACGATGCCGGGCTGCCGCCGGTTCCGGCGGAGATCACGGCGCGGTCGATGGTGGTGAAGTCGCTCGAGATGTTCCCGATCGAGTGCGTGGTGCGCGGCTACCTCTCGGGCAGCGGGTGGAAGGAGTACCAGGCGAGCCAGAGCGTGTGCGGCGTGGCGCTGCCGCCCGGGCTGCACGACGGCGACCGGTTGCCCGAGCCCATCTACACGCCCGCCTACAAGGCGCCGATGGGTGAGCACGACGAGAACATCACGTTCGAGCGCACCGTTGAGCTGGTGGGGCTCGAGACGGCGACGGCTCTGCGCGACCTGTCGCTCGAGGTCTACCGCCGCGCCGCCGCCATCGCCGAGGCGCGCGGGGTGATTCTCGCCGACACGAAGTTCGAGTTCGGCCGCGACCCCGAGACGGGCGAGATCACGCTGGCCGACGAGGTGCTGACGAGCGATTCGAGCCGATATTGGGATGCCGCCGCCTACGACTCCGGCGAGCGCACCGCGAGCTTCGACAAGCAGATCGTGCGCAACTGGCTCGCGGCGAACTGGGACCAGACGGGCACGCCGCCCACGCTGCCGCAGGAGATCGTGGAGCAGACCGTGCTGCGCTACCGGGAGCTGCTGGCGCGGCTGACGGGGGCCGCCTGAGTCGCGTTTCGGCGGGGCTGTCGGCGGCCGGGAGCGGTCTGAGTCTTGTGTCGGCGGGGGTGTCGGCGGCCGGGAGTAGGGTCTGGCCATGAACGTCATCCTCATTCCCGGCTTCTGGCTCGGCGGCGACTCGTGGGCCGAGGTCGTGCCATCGCTCGAGGCCGCCGGCCTCACTGTGCACACGCCGACGCTGCAGGGGCTCGGCTCGGTCGACGACGACCGCTCGGGCGTGACCCTCGCCTCGCAGACCGCCGAGGTGGTGGCGCTCGTCGATGAACTCGACCCCGCCGACGAGCTGGTGCTCGTCGGGCATTCGGGCGGCGGGGCCATCATCCACGGCGCCGTCGACGCCCGGCCCGACCGCGTCGCGCGGGCGATCTACGTCGACAGCGGGCCGACTCCCGAGGGCGTGGCCATCAACGAGCGTCTCGACGCCACCGGCGCCGACGCGCCCCTGCCACCGTGGGAGGAGTTCGGCGACGCCGACCTGCGTGATCTCTCCGACGAGCAGCTCTCGTGGTTCCGCAGCATCGCGGTGCCCGAGCCCGCGCGGGTCGCTCACGACCCGCAGCAGTTGTTCGACACGGCGCGCTACGCCGTGCCCATCACACTGATCTCGTCGACCTTCACCCGCGCCGAGATCGACGGGGCCATCGCGGCCGGCGTGCCCTACTTCAGCGAGGTGCCGCTCATGGAGCGTGCGACCATCGTCGAGTTGCCCACCGGGCACTGGCCGCAGTTCACGAAGCCGGCCGAACTCGCGCAGGCCATCCTCGACGCGGTCGGGCGGTGAGCCTGCTACTGGCCGTTTCTGGTTTCCTCCGAGGTTTCTGACCATCGGGTCGATCGGTCGGCGAGCGCGCAAGGCTGGAGGGAACGACAGGAAGGGGCCATCGTGTCCGATCTCGTGAGTCTGTTTCCCATACTGTTCGTCGTGGTCGCCGCCATCATCGCGGTCGTGTTCGTGGTGGTCATCGTGTCGGTGGTCGCCAACGCGCGGCGCGTGAGGCGCTCGGGCCACAACCCGCTCACCCTGCAGGCCGACCTCGCCACCAAACTCCTCGACAGCGACGCCCTGAGCGCCGAACGCTCCACCGAGGAGCGCCTCGGCGAACTCGACCGCCTGCGCGCCTCCGCCGCCATCTCGCCCGACGAGTATCAGGCGGCCCGCGCTCGCGTGCTCGCGCAGCACTAGAGCGCTCCGCCGCGCGTCGCGTCGCGCCCCGTTGCCCCCGGCCCCCGTCGGCGCGCCCATTGCCCCGCATCGCGCCCTCCTTGTTCGAGCGCGCCGCTCCTGACGGGCGCGGACGAACAAGAAGAGCGCGGCGGACTGCGGGGCGTCGCAGCCCACGGCGGCGGGTGGCAGCGCGGGGGCGGGACGGCAGACAATGGGGGCATGGATAGTGAGGCGCACGAGGCATCCGCCCGCAATGTGGGAGTCGAGACGTGGATGGCGGCACTCGCCCAGTCGCACGGGTCACCCGGCGGGGGCGCCGCCTCGGGTGTGATGCTGGCGATCGCGGCCGCCCTCACGTCGATGGTGGCCGGTTACACCGAGCCGTCGCCCGAGCGCGACCGCATCCTGGAGCGGGCGCGGGAGCACCGGCTCGCCGCGCTCGCCCTGGCCGACGAAGACGCGAGCGCCTCGAACTCGTTCGGCGGCGCCTACCGGCTGCCCGCCGGGCCCGAGCGTGACGAGTCTGTGCGGGCCGCGAGCATCCAGGGCGCTCGGGCTGCGGCCGCGCTCGGCGAACGCGCCGTCGAGCTGCTGCCCGACCTCGAGTGGCTCGCCGCGAACGGCAACCGCGCGCTGATCGCCGATGCGGCGGTGGCGCTCGGCGCCCTGCGCGCCGCGATCTCCGGATGCCGCGTCAACCTCAGCTTCGACCTCGGCGCTCTCGAGCACCTGGGTGACACCCTCGAGCAGGTGCGGCTGGGGCATCCGGCGCTCTTCGCCACCGTCACCCTGTTCGACCAGGTGCTGTCGCGCATCGACGACCTGTCGCGCTCGATCGACGATCGGGCGGCCCCGACCGACTGAGCGGCGCCAGTCGACCGGGCGCCGCCGACCGACTGAGCGGCACCGGCCGGGGCGATCAGCCCACGGATGCCGCGTCGATCGCCGAGGCGACCACCCGCGCCATGGGCTTGCGGATCATGTGGTCGCTCACGTTCACCACGTGCGTGGTGACGTTGCGCATCTTCTCGATGATGGCCAGATTGCCCGGCACGAGGAATTCGTCGAGCCGGCCGTAGACGATCTCGATCGGCTGATCGACGCGGGCGAGGTCGCTGATGACCGTCTGCGACTCGATGCAGTTCGACATCGACTTCACGAACGGCACCCAGTTCTTCTCGGTGATCTCCATCACGTGCTCCACCGGCAGCAGCTTCGACACGAAGGCGGCGCGGGCGATCGTGAAGTCCTTGTTCTCGCGAAAGAACTGGTAGGCCTGCAGATAACCCGCCATGCGCTGGCGCACGCGAGGATCGCCGATCTCCGACGGCGACAGGTAGACCGGCGGGCTCACGAGCACGAGGCTGCGCACGTGGTCGCCGTGGGTGGCGGCGTAACGGGCGCCGATGAGCGTGCCGAGCGAGTGCCCGACCAGCACGAACGGCTGCTCGAGATGCAGCGAGCGGATCGTGTGCGCGATGGCGGCGACGTGCTCCTCGAGGGTGTAGTCCGCGTCATCCGGAGCCGGCGACCCGCCGAACCCCAGCAGGTCGATGGCGATCACGCGGTGGGTCTCTCGCACGAGCGGCAAAACGTAGAAGAAGGTGCTCGACGACGAGGCGATGCCGTGGATCATCACGACGACCGGCTTGGCCTCGCCCCCCGCCCCGCTGCCCGCCGCCCCGCCGCCCGCCGGCTCGCCGGTGTCTTCGGCGATGTGCAGCAGCGGCGCGCGCGGGTCACGCAGACCCTCGATCAGATCTCGAACCCTCGACATTCCCCCACCCTGCCCGCGCGGGCGACGGAAGGCAATGGGCCGGTCACTGCTGCTGGGCGGCCAGCACGCGCGCAGCCTCGCGCGCGGCCTTCTCGTTGCGCACGCCCGCTCGCGATCCGGCGAGCTTGGCGGCGATGTGCTCGCCCACGGTGACGGGTTCATAGAGATTCGGATGCTCCGCCGAGATGCACGAGGGAAGCGTCTCGATCAGGGCGTCGAAGTCGCCGTCGTGGAAGTAGGCGGCGGAGCGGCGGCGCTCGATGGTGCCGTCGACGATCGGCGGTTTGACGCGGTGGAGTGTCGACATCCAGCGCTCGTTGGTCCATCGTGCCGTCACGTCGCCGAGGTTGATGAGCAGGGCGTCGTCGGCGGGGCTGACGTCGTTCCAGCTGCCGTCGGCGCCGAGCACCTGCAGGCCGGCGACCTGGTCGGCCCAGAGCACCGTGACGATGCCGTAGTCGGTGTGCTCGCCCATGCCGGTGAGGTCGCCGTCGAGGTCGACCGTGCCGGGCGGCAGGGCGTAGTTGTTCATGCGCAGCACGTCGAGCGAGTGACCGGTGTAGGCGTCGAAGAAGCCCGCGGGCAGGCCGAGGGCGTCGGCGAAGATGTCGGTCATGGTGTTCGCCACGCGGCGCGCCTCGGCGAAGTAGGCGCTGACCCGCGGTTCGAAGCCGGGCGCGGCATCCGGCCACACGTTCTCGGCGTAGTGCACCGGGTCGACCTCGGCGTCGGGGTAGTCGGACTGCGCGGCCCCGACGTTGAACGCCTCGAAGAAGTCGTTCATGCGGCTCGCCGACTCCACGCCGAGGCTGAGGCTCAGCGACTCCGACTTGGGTGGCGAGTACCCGCGATTGATGCCCGAGGGGGTGCGGTAGGTCTTCTTCTCGTCGAGGGTGAGGCAGAAGAACTCGTCCATGGCGGCCGCGAGGCCGGCGCGGGTGTCGAGCGGGATGCCGTGGCCGAGGATCTGGATGAACCCGACCGTGCTGCACGCCACGTCGATCGCCCTGGCGACGGCGGCCTTCTCGTCGGGTGAGCCGCCCTGCACGTAGGGGGCGATGTCGACCACGGGAACCTGGAATGTCATAGTGACCCGAGAGTAGCGCGCGCTCGTTACAGGGGTATTAAGCGGTGGCGGTTGGGCGTGCGCCGGCGCCGGAGCCGGTCTTCGCGGGCGCCGGCTCGCCGGTCAGCGCTGGTCGAAGTCGTTGTCGTTGTACTGGTTCTGGTTGAGGATCTCGGAGACCTCGGTGAACCGGTATTCGGCAGTGGCGGGGCCCTCGGGCACCACGTCGCCGTCTTCGGCCGGAACGAGCACGTAGACGATCTGGCCGTCGCTGTAGGGCAGAACGAGCTCATCGGGAGCGCCGTCGTCGAGCGGGATGGTCTGGTCGTGGAGGGGTCCGCCGGAGAGGTGCGCAAGAGCTGGTGTTGTCATGCCCCCAGGCTACCCGGATGCGCTGTCGGTTGTCGGCGGCATCCGCCAGGATGGGCGGAGCACCCCAGGAGGCAGCCGTGACCGAAGAGCACGACGACGCGCGATCCGCTCCCCGCGGCACGTTCGCGATCGCACCGCGCGGAGCGTTCTCGCTCGAGGCGAGCATCCGTTTTCTCGAGGGGTTTCCGCCGGTCACCTACGAGGCGCCGGCCGCGCGCACGCTCGACTTCGCGTTCGCGCTCGAGGAGTCGTGGCTGACGGTGGGGGTGAGCCTGGAGCAGATGGGGGCCGAGCAGGCGGGGGCGCGACGGCCTGGAGCGGATGTGTCGGGCGAGGTTCGCGGCCGGGTGTTCGCCGAGCGCGCACTGAAGCGATCGGAGCTGTCGGCGGTGCGGGCGCAGGTCGAGCGCATCCTGTCGCTCGACATCGACGGCACCGGGTTCGCCGGGCCCGGAGGGGTCGGTGATCGCGACCCGGTGATCGGTGCCGCCCAGCGGCGTCATCCCGGGCTGCGGCCCGTGTGCTTCTGGTCGTGGTACGAGGCGGCGGCCTGGGCGATCATCTCGCAGCGGGTGCGCCGCACCCAGGCCGCCGTGGTGAAGCAGCGGCTGGCCGACGAGTTGGGCACCCCGGTGCTCGTGAACGGCGTCGCCCGACAGGCGTTCCCGGCGCCGGCCGCCCTCGCGCGGCTCGAGTGGATGCCCGGGCTCACCGTCGCCAAGGTCGAGCGGCTGCGCGCGCTGGCGGATGCCGCCCGCCGCAACGACTTCGACAGTGCGAGCCTTCGCGCGCTCCCGCGCGATGAGGCGCTGCGGTCGCTCGAGACGCTCGCCGGTGTCGGGCCCTTCTCGGCCGAGCTCATCCTGCTGCGAGGTGCGGGCGACCCCGACTGGGCGCCGCTGAACGAGACCCATCTGCGCCTCGCCGTCGCAGACGCCTACGAGCTCGACGCGCCGCCGTCGGATGAGCAGCTGGCCGAGATCTCGGCGGCGTGGGCGCCGTTCCGCACCTGGGCCACCCTGCTTCTGCGCACGCAACACGAAGACGATCTGGCTGACTCAGACGCGGCTCGGTAGTTTTCCGAGCTTTCTTCACTTTCGATCGACTTTCGACTATTCTCGTCCTGGGGAACGGGTCGATCGCTCGAGGAAGAAGAGTTCGATGAATCACTCCGCCCGTTCGCGCCGTGGCGCTGCCTCTCTGCGCTCGCGCGCCGCCGGCATCGCCGCCGTTCTCGTCGCGTGCCTGCTGCCTCTCGCGGCTGTCGGCGCGATCGCATATCCGGCGGCCGCCTGGGCGCCACCCGTCGGGCCACCGGTCTGCGGTTACGCCGATGCCGACGATGCACCCATCGAAACGGTGATCGCGAGCGTCACCGTGCACCTGCGCACCTTCTGCCATGCGACGAGCCGGGGCGGCATGTCGGCCTCATCTGCGCACGGCACGGTCGTCATCGACAGCTTCGGGTCACTCACCTACGCGGCCGATGCGACATTCTCGGGCATCGACACCATCACGGTCACCGCGATCACTTCGCGCGAGGGCACCGGCCCCACCACCACGTTCCAGGTCGCAGTCGCGGAGCCGGCGCAGGCGGTCGACGACGAGTTCTCGATCGACCGGGGCGCGACACTGAGCGGTGTGAGCCTGCTCGACAACGACAAGGTCACCGGCGTCAGCGGCGGATGGTGGATTCAGGCGGGAGCCACACCCACGACGCACGGCGTGCTGACGTTCGACCGGCTCACGGGCGACCTGACCTATCGCCCCGACCCCGGGTTCTCGGGCGACGACGGCTTTCTCTATCGGCTCGAGGCGCACGGCGGAGTGGAGTCGAACATCGCGCGAGTGACCTTCCACGTCTACTGAGCACGCGCGACGGGCGCGGTCGGGCTCAGTCGGTCGCCACGAACGCCAGTGCGCACTCGGCGAACGGCACCCACTCCGCGGAGGCCTCGAGGGGCAGGCTGACCCAGTCCTTGAACGGCCGACCCTTGCCCGACGGGTCGAACAGCTCGGCGCCGTCGACGCCCAGGGCCGCCGCGTGCTCCGGGCTCGCCGCACCGAGCTTGAGGCCGAGCGCATCACCGTTGAGGCACGCGAACATCACGCCCTTGTGCATCAGAATCGGGCGACCCATCATGCGTCCGCGCGCGATCGCCGGGTCACCCAGTTCGGCGACCAGCAGGTCGAGCTGCTCGAGTGCGGCCTCGGAACTCACCGGTGCCGCCATCCGCTCCCCCGCCTCTCGTCGCACTCCCCGCACCGTCGGCTACCGAATGGACGGCTGCCGAACCGACGCGTGCCGACAGCGTAGCGCCGCGACGCGACCCGGTCGAGCCGCTTCGGAGTCGGAGTCCGGGGTCGGGGCGCCCCGGCATCAGCCGGCCCGGAGTCAGCCGCCCCGGCGTCAGGCGGCCCGGAGTCAGGCGGCCCGGAGTCAGGCGCCCCTGCGTCAGGCGGCCCGGAGTCAGGCCCCCGGCGTCGGGCGGCCCGGAGTCAGGCCCCCGGCGTCCGGCGGCCCGGTGTCGGTCGAGGGCGTCCGGCCGGCGCCGTCACCAGCCGGGCGGGGGCTCGTGGGCGATGAGTCCCTCGCGCTCGGCGATCACGGCGACGTGCAGCGGGGTGAAGTCTTCGAGGTAGGGGCCGATGAGCTGGGCGCCGACCGGGAGTCCGGATGCCGCGCCCGCGCCGAGCGGCACGACGGTCGACGGTCCACGGCCGAGGCTCGCCAGCCGGCTCCACGCCCCGATGACCGCCTGGGCCGGATGTTCCCAGCCGTCGATGAGCAGGGTGCGCGACTCCGCCGGCACCGTCGAGTGGCAGGGCGCGACCGTCGGCACGGTCGGCGCGAGCACCACGTCGACCGTCTCGAACACCGCGTTCCACTCCGCGGCGATGCGGCGCTGCTGCTGCCAGTCGGCCCAGGTCGCGCGCACGGGCTGGGTGTAGAGCAGGGCGTTCTCGATCTCGGACGATTCGGCGCTCCCGGCCGCTCCGGGCATCTGCCCGGCGATGTCCACCAGCCGCGACCAGCTCTCGTCGTCGAGCGCGTGCACGAGTTCGGCTGCCTGCAGCCGCTCGAACAGCCGCATGGCGGCGTCGCCCACGACCGGCGGCGCGGTCAGCTCGGTCACGAGGCATCCGGAGTCTTCGAGCCGCTGCGCGAACAGTTCGATGGCCTGCCGGGTCTCGTCGTCGACGGGCGCCGCCGGGTCGTCGAGCCAGAGGGCCACCCGGGCACCGTCCAGCTGAGTGACGCGGGGCGCCGGGAGGTCGAGGCGCCAGCCCACGGCATCCTGCGGCGCGGCGCCCATCATCACGCGGGTGAGACGGTCGAGGTCGACGGCCGAACGCGCCAGCGGACCGGTCGCCGAGAGCGACGGCTCCAGCAGGCCGCCCTCGGGCCAGGGCATGTGGCCCTGCTTCGAGATGACGCCGTTGCTCGGGCGGTGCCCGAACAGGCCGCACCAGGATGCCGGAACGCGAATCGATCCCGACAGGTCGCTGGCGATCTCGCCTGCCGCGAATCCGGCGCTGACCGAGGCCGCGGAGCCGCCGGAGGATCCGCCGGGGGTGTGCTCGGCGTTCCACGGGTTGTCGGTGCGCCCGAAGTCGTCGTTCACGGTCTGCGAATCGGCGAGGAAGAGCGGCAGGTTCGTCTTGCCGAGCAGGATGGCATCGGCCGCGCGAACGCGGGCCACGACCGGCGCGTCGTCGCCCGCGACGCGCGAGTCGCTCAGGCGGCCCTGCGACGTGCGCAGGCCGCGCACGTCGAAGGAGTCCTTCACGGTCATGGGCAGCCCGGCGAGCGCGCCCACCGCCTCGCCGGCCGCGCGGCGCCGGTCGACGTCGGCCGCCGTGGCCCGCGCGGAGGCGGCATCCGTCGCGACCACGGCATTGAGCTCGGGATTGCGCGCCTCGATCAGCGCGAGGTGCCGCTCGAGCAGCTCGACCGCGCTGAGCTCGCGCGCCTCGAGTGCGGCGAGCATCGTGGTGGCGTCGAGCTGCGCGAGCGAGTCGGTGGTGGCATCCATCGCTCGATCATGCCCCGCGCGCATTGCGCCCATGTTTCGGGGGGCCCGCCGCCGCCAGCCAGGCACAACGCGCCCGGGTGCCGATGCGCAACCCAGGCATCCAGGTGCCGACGCGCCCAGCGGCCCAGTCGCCCACGCGCCCAGGTGCCGACGCGCCCAGGTGCCGACGCGCGCGGGCGCGCAGCTCACGGGCGCAGGCGCCCCCCTCGCCGCGCCGCGCGCCCGGCTCAGGCCGCGGGGTAGGCGCTGACGAGGCGCACGGCCCCGCCGTCGACGCCCTTGGCGCCCTGTTCGAAGCCCTGCTCGGCGAGCGACTCGGCCGTGCGCGGGGCCGTCGACACCGTGCCGACCGGCCAGGTGCGGATGCCCTCGGCCTCGATCGCGGCCGCGACGGCCGCCGCCGACGACGCGGAGACCACGGCGAAGAAACCGATGCCGAGGTTCCAGGTGCCCTCGGCGCTCTCGAGCGAGCTGCCGGCGATCGACGAGAGAACGCGGAACACCGGCGCGGGCGACCAGGTCGACCGGTCGACCTCGATCCACGAGCCGCGCGGCAGCACGCGCGCGAGGTTGGCCGCGATGCCGCCGCCGGTCACGTGCGAGAGCGAGTGGATGGCGCCGCCGAGCGCCGGGTTCGCGAGCACCCGCACGAGGGGGCCGGTGTAGAGCCGGGTCGGCTCGAGCAGCACCTCGCCGACCACGCCGCCGAAGTCGTCAGACCGGTCGGTGTAGCCGAGGCCCGCGCCGGCGAGGATGTGCCGCACTAGCGAGTAGCCGTTCGAGTGCAGCCCCGACGACTCGAGCGCGAGCACGACATCGCCGTCACGCACGCGATCGGCGCCGAGCACGGCATCCGCCTCGACCGCGCCGACCGCCGCGCCCGCCACGTCGTAGTCGTCGACACCCATCAGCCCCGGGTGCTCCGCCGTCTCGCCGCCCACGAGGGCGGTGCCGGTGGCCGAGCAGGCCCGCGCGATGCCCGCCACGATCGTGGCGATGCGCTCGGGCACCACACGCCCGCAGGCGATGTAGTCGGTCATGAACAACGGCTTCGCTCCCACCACCACGATGTCGTCGACCACCATGCCCACCAGGTCTTGCCCGATGGTGTCGTGCTTGTCGAGGGCCTGCGCGATGGCCACCTTGGTGCCGACGCCGTCGGTCGAGGTGGCGAGCAGCGGATGCGCGAACTCCTTCAGAGCCGACGCGTCGAACAACCCGGCGAAGCCGCCCACCCCGCCCAGCACCTGGGGCCCGTGGGTGCGTTGCACCGCCGCCTTCATCAACTCGACGGCGCGGTCGCCCGCCTGGGTGTCGACTCCGGCCTCGGCGTAACTGTTGCTCATGTCTCCATTCTCGCGGACGACGCCCGGATGCGCGCGCACGCGAACCGCGCGCTCGCCTACCAGGCGCAGGCCGTGAGGTTCTGCACCGCGGGCGAGAGCGAGTTCGGGCCGCCGAGCAGCACGATCTTCGTGGCGCCGAAGGCCGCCGCGTCGGCGAGCACCCCGCGCGGCACGCAGTCGCCCGGAACCACGTAGAGCGGCGCATCCGTCTTTCCGGCCAGCACTCCACCGGCGAGGGCGTCGGGGAAGTTCGAGCCGGTCGCCAGGTAGATCGTGTCGGCAGTGGTGAACGCCGACCGGTTGAGCGAGATCGACGCCTGGTAGCGGTCGGCGCCCGCGACGCGGTCCACCGTCGCCGGGATGCCCGACGCGAGCGAGTTCTTCACCGACTCCGACACCGAGTTCACACCGCCGACCACGGTGAGCGACGTGGTCTGCAGCTTCTTGAACAGCGACAGCGTCGGCGCGTCCGCTGATCCGGCGCCGCCGTTCACGAGCACGACGGGCTCGTCTTTCGAGCCCGCGGCGCCGCCCGCCGACAGGGCGTCGGGGAAGTTGCCACCGTTGGCGACGTAGGCGTGCGGGGCGGTGCTGAAGACCGATTCCACCACGGCGCGGCTGGCCGCGTAGCGGTCAGCGCCCGAGATGCGCTCGATGGCGGCATCCGGAACCAGCGTGCGCAGGGTCGACAGCACCGACTCGTTGACCGAGTTCGGGCCGCCCACCACGACGATGCGCTCGGGCGAGAGCGACGTGATCTTCGCGGCCACGACGTCGGGCACGCCGTCGGTGAGCGTCAGCAGCAGCGGGCCACCCTGCTTCACGGCGGCGGGGCCCGCGCTCAGGGCGTCGGGGTAGTTGTAGCCGGTGGCGACGTAGACGACGGGGGCCGTGTCGGGATACATGCGGTTCGCGATCTCGACGGCCACATCGAAACGGGTGGCGCCCGAGATGCGGTCGACCGCCGGCCGGTCGGCCACCACGAAGCTGCCGCTGACCGTGGCCGACTGCTGCCCGGTCTGGCCGTAGGTGGCGAACATGCTGAAGGTGTGGGGGCCGTTGGCGAGACCGGATGTCGCGGTCGTGGTCCAGCTGCCGTTGCTCGCCACCGGCACGTCGACCTGGGCTCCCCCGTCGATCGCGAGGTGCACGGTGAAGCGCGTGCTGCCGCCGGGCACCGTGCCGGTGGCGTTGCCGCCCTGGTAGACCGGGGCGCCGCCGCCGAGCGTCGCGCTCGAGGGCTTCGGCACATCGACGAGCAGCTCGTAGTTCGGCTCGGCGTTCAGCACCGATTCGTAGTTCGAGTCGATCGGGAAGGCGCCGGTGATGCTGCCGAGATCCCAGCAGCTGTTCTGGTAGTTGCCGAACGACACGATGCCCACGGCGTAGTTGCCCGAGAGCACCGCGCCGCCGCTGTCGCCGCTCAGCGAGCACATGTTCGACGTGAACGAGTTCACGAGGGTTCCCCCGATGGAGTAGACCTCGTCGACCGCGCCGACGACACCGCAGGTCCAGCCCGTGGTGCGGCCCGACTTGCAGATCGACTGGCCGACGATGGCCTTGGTGTAGTCGCGCACCGGCACGGGTGAGCCGGAGGTGACGGTGCCCTGGTTGTTGTTCCAGGTGCCGACGGAGGGCTTCGAGGTCCACGACGGGTAGGTCGAGAAGAGGCTGGCGTCGTAGCCGTTGCCGAGGTGGGCCGATCCGGGGATGGGCTCGCCGAGGATGGCGCCGCCGGTCGGGTCGACACCCGGGCCGCTCTGCTGCAGCTCGAAGACCGTGCCGTCCCAGCTGGAGTCGGGCACGTAGCAGTGGCCGGCCGTGAGGAAGAGGTTCGAGTTGTTCGAGCGGTCGCGGCCGTTGAAACCGGTGGAGCAGAGCCATCCGCCACCGGCGTCGTCGGGGCTGTAGAAGCCCTGGCCGCCGACGAGGTCGCCGAGGAATGCGGTGTCGGGGGTCGCCTCGATCACGTCGCGCGACGCGGCGGCGACCGGCGCGCCGAACTCGGCGGTGGCGCCGAGCGACTCCACGGCCGCGGCATCCGCGTCGGAGGCGACGTTCACCACGAGTTCGGTGCCGTCGACCCGGGAGCCGAGCACGGTGGTGCCGGCGGCGGTGAGCTCGTCGACGACGTCGACGGCGGTGGCCGCGGCATCCGCCTGGGCGTAGTACTCGGCGGGGGTGAGGCCGAGGTCGTTCTGGAGGGCGGTCGCGAGCTCGGTGGGCGTCACGGCGGCCTGCTCGGCGTAGAGCTCGGGCGAGAAGTCGCCCATCACCACGCGCTCGTCGGGAGCGACCGGAGCCGGGGACTCATCGGCCGTGGCGGCGAGCGGGGCGCCGACCAGCGAGGCTCCGGCGAGCACGAGTGCGGTGAGAGCGCCGGTCAGACCTGCGCGGCGGAAGGGGAGGGACAAGCGTCGTGCCTCTCGGTCGTGCCGAGAGCGGATGTCGCATCCCAGGGTTGCCGTCAGCGTCGACGCCCGCGTCCCCCCGGCTCGGATCGGACTCATCCTAATAGCATCATGTGTCGAATTGGCGACGGCGGCGCGCGCCGTGTCGGGGCCCTGGCGGGGCGCTGGCCGGGCGCTGGCGGGGCACTGGCGGGTGCTCTCGCACGGCGCTCTCAGCGCGCGGGCGGACCTCCCTGGAACGACGGCGCGGAGCCGCCGCCGAAGCCGCCCGGAACGGTGACCGTGGTGCCGGAGCCGCCGAGGCCTGTGAGGCCGGAGCCGGTGCCGGTGCCCGTGGTGTCGTCGGTGCCGGGCACGTCGGCGTTCAGGTCGGCCAGCACGACGACGTCACCCTCGGCGAGGCCGGATGTGACCTCGGTGCGCTCGGCGCCCATGGCTCCGACCTCGACCGGCGTGGCCGTCGAATCGCCGTTCGAGAGCACGTCGACGGTGTAGTCGGTTCCCGATCGGTGCACGGCGGAGGTGGGCACGGTGAGCACGGACTGCTGCGAGGCCACGGCAACCTCGACCTGAGCGGAGGCGCCGTTGAGCAGGGCGGCATCCGCGGGGTCGATCGCGACGGTGACGTCGTAGGTGGGCGTGGAGGAGTCGGTCGACACGTCGAGCACGCCGATCGCGCTCACGACACCGGTGAGCGCGGTGTCGGTGCTCGCGAGGGTGATGGCGGCGGCCTGGCCGACGGCGAGCTTCGCCACGTCGGCGAGCGTGACGGTGGTGTCGACCACGAAGCCGTCGTCGCCGATGACGGTGATGACGGCGGTGGCGGATGCCGCGCTCACCGTGTCGCCGACGCTCAGCGCGACGGCCGCCACCGTGCCCGCGATGGGGCTCGTGAGGGTGGCGAGCGTGAGTTGTTGCCGCGCGATGGCGAGGTTCGCTTGGGCGAGGTCGATCTGGGCCTGGTCGGCGACGATGGTTTCGGCGGTGATGGTGGTGGAGGCGGTGGTGCTTCCCGTGCCGGTGGTTCCGGTGCCGCTGGTGCCGGTGGTGGTGCTTCCGGTGCCGCCTGTGGGGTCGTCGACCGCGGTGGTGGCCGAGGCCGGCTGCGTGACTGACGACGCGAGCGCGAACAGGGGAGCGCCGGTGGCGGCGGCGTTGCGGACGGCGGCCGTGCGGACGGCGGCCGTGGGGACGGCGGAGTCGGAGTCGGTGGTTGGCGTGGCGGAGCGGTCTGACGTGGGGGCCGGCGTGGGGTCGTCGGTCGTCGGTGCGTCGCTGGAGGGTTCGGCGGGGGTGGAGGTGATGAGCACCGATTGGAGGGTGGCGACGGCGGAGTCGAGCTGGTCCATGAGGGAAAGGACGGTGGTCTGGGCGTCGTTCGCGGTGGTCTGTTCGGTCTGCACCTGGGTGATCGCGCCTTGGCAGGCGGCGAGGTCGGCCTTGATGGTGTCGAGCAGCGCGTTGCCGTCGGCGGCGGTCGACCCGTCAGCGGATGTGCCCGAGCCGCTGGAGGTGGGGTCGGAGGAGCTGGGGTCGGTGGAAGCGGGGTCGGTGCCGTCGGTGCCCGACCCCGTGCCCGAGGTGCCGTCACCGGCGCCCGCGGCGAGGTCGTCGAGGGTGGCCTCGAGGAACGGCTGGCAGGTGGTGTCGGAGGTGGCGATCGTCTGCTGGGTTGCGGCGAGCGCGTCGGACGCGACCGAGTACTGCGCCAGCAACGCCTGCTGGGCCGAGGTCACGGCGGCGACCGCAGCCTGCAGCGCCACGGTGTCTACGCCGGTGCCGTCGCCCGTGCCAGTGCCGGTGCCGTCGCCCGAGCCGCCGCCTGTTCCGGTGCCCGAGCCGTCGCCGGAATCGGGGCCAGTGCCCGAGCCGGTTCCGGTGCCAGCTCCCGAGCCGATTCCGGCGCCGGTGCCCGTGCCGGAAGCCGCACCCGAGCCCGCGCCCGCACCCGTGCCCGCGGCATCCGGAGTTCCAGCGGTGGTGCCGCTGCCGGTGTCCGTGCCGGTTGTGGACGTGTCGGTCGACGACTGCGCTTCGAGGTCGCTCTCGAGCTGGTCTTCGGCGGTGGTGACGGCATCCTGAGCGGTGTCGATGGCGTCTTGCAGGTCGGAGGTGTCGATGGTCGCGAGCTGCTGCCCGGCGGTGACGGTGTCGCCGACGGCGACGGACACCCCGTTCACCGTTCCCCCCGCCTGGAACGCCGTGTCGCGCCGGGTCGCCGACGCCACGGTGCCGCTGAGTGCGAGGGTCTCGTCGACGGTTCCGAGGGCGGCGACCGCCGTGCGGTAGGCGTTGCCCGATTGCTGCGAGAGGGCGAAGACCGCTCCCCCGCCGAAAGCGCAGAGCACCACCGTGGTGATGCCGATGGCGAGCGCCCGTCTCGTGCGCCGTCGTTTCGCCGCCGCTCGCTTGGCCGACAGCACCGGGCGCGCACTCGTCGTCGTGGTCGCGGAGGCGCCGGATGCCCCGGATGCCCCGGATGCCGCGACGGCGCCGGGTGCGGTCGGGGCGGCGCGGCGCGAGGACGCCGGCGGCGTGTGGCGCTCAGTACCGTTGGCGGGGTCAGCGGCGGCGGGGTCAGCAGCGGCGGGGTTGCGCGGTGGATTCTTCGGCACGTCAGCTTCCGCTCGTCGAGGTGGTGGATCGGGAGGCGAGGGCACCAGAGGCGGCCGAACCGGAGCTGGCCGAACCAGAGGTGGCCGAACCGGAGGAGGTGGCGGAACCGCCCTGGCCACCGGGACCACCAGCGCCGCCGGGGCCGCCGCGGAAGCCGGTGGAGCATCCGTCGTCGCCGGCGGTCGAGACCGCGAGGGTGGTGGCCGCGACCGCGCCACTGTCGTCGGACTCGCCCGTCGCCGACACACACGCCCCGACCACGAGGGCGGAGGCGTCGGACGATTCGGTCTTCGTGAAGGTGGTCGAATCGTCGACGGAAACGTCAGAACTCGCCGTGGTGCCGTCGGCCGCGGTGGTCTCGACGGTGATCGCGGATGCCGCGACCGCGGTGACGAGGCCGCTGGTGAACCCGCCGAAGCCGCCCGCGCCACCGGGAGCGCCGGCGCCGCCGGTCGGAGCCGCGCCGTCGGGTAGATCGCCCGGGGCAGCACCATCGGGTGCCGAACCATCGGGGGCGGAGGTCGGCGGGGTGGCGGCATCCGGGGCTCCGGTCGGCGGCGTGGCGCCGTCGGGCAGGCCGCCCATGCCGCCGCCCCCTCCGAAACCGGTGGTGGTGCACGCGCCGTCGACGGCCTCGCTGATGGTGACGGATGTCGCCACAGCGGTCGTGTCGTCGGTGGATCCGGTGCCGCCTCCACTGTCGGTGCTCGAGCCCGGGGCCGAGTCGGTGCCGGGCGCCGCACCGAAGCCGGCGCCGCTGATGGTGGTGACGCAGACTCCCGCGGTCACGTCGGTCAGGGCGGCGGTGACGGTGCGGGTGATGGCCGTGGCGTCGGAGTAGGTCACGGCGGTCTGCGAGTCGGTGTCCTGCACCTGAAGGGTGCTGCCCGAGATGGCGGCGATCTCGCCGGAGACTCCGCCGCCGCCCGGCATGCGCTGCTCGCTCGGTGCGCTGGTGGCGGCCGGGGTGCTGCCGCTCGTCGTCGACGACCCCGCCGACGCACAGCCGGCGAGCGCGAACACGCTCACGGCGGCGAGCACGGCTCCCAACCGGATGGCGGCGGGGCGGGTGGCCGCGCGCCGGCCCGCGGCGGGGCGGGCGGTGGGGCGGGCGGCGGGCCGGTCCGCGACGCGGCGGCGCTCGGAACGGTCGATGGAAGGTCGGATGATGTTCATCGGGTCTGTCCTCTGGTCGGGTGGTCGAGATACGGGATGTGGTCACGGACCGGCTGGCACGAAAGCGGCTGGCCCGCGAACGACCGCGCGAGCCCGCCCATCACTCGCTCCTCAGCGCGTCGATGGGCGCGAGGCGGGCCGCGCGGGTGGCGGGGTAGACGCCGAACACCAGGCCGATGGCGATGGCGACGCCGATCGAGACGCCGACGGCCGCGGGCGACACGACGATCGACGACCCGATCACGCCCGGCAGCGCCAGGGCGGCGCCGATGCCGAGCACCGCGCCGAGCAGGCCGCC
Organism: Herbiconiux daphne; assembly: GCF_024979295.1. Lineage (GTDB taxonomy): Bacteria > Actinomycetota > Actinomycetes > Actinomycetales > Microbacteriaceae > Herbiconiux > Herbiconiux daphnes. Next base: position 421,051 of record NZ_JANLCJ010000004.1, read on the forward strand.
GGCGAGGCCCAGGATCGCGGCCTCCACCAGGAACTGCCGCCGAATGGCCCACGGCGGCGCCCCGAGCGCCTTGCGCAACCCGATCTCGCGGGTGCGTTCGGTGACCGACACGAGCATGATGTTCATCACACCGATGCCGCCCACGAGCAGCGACAGCGCCGCGATGCCGGTCAGCAGCACCGTGAGGGTGCGGTAGATCGACGTGGCGGTGTCGACCAGGGCGTCTTGGCTGCTGATCGTGAAGTCGGCCGAGTCGGCATCGCTGATGGAGTGCAGGTTCAGCAGCACTCCCTGCGCCTCTTGGTAGGCGGCCGCGAGCACCCCGTCGCCGGCCGCCTTCAGATAGATGGTCGACACCGTGTTGCTGCCGACCCCTCCGATCAGCTGCGTCGCGGCGGTCGACATCGGCACGATCGCCACGTCGTCGAGGTTCGACGACGAGTCGGAACCCGCGGATGCCAGCACCCCCACGATCTCGAACGTCCGGTCGTCGATCGTGACCGACTGCCCCACCACGTTCGTGGTGCCGAAGAGCTCGGTGGCGGCCTCGGAGCCCAGCACCGTGACCGCGGCCGACGAGGCCTCGTCGTCGTCGGTGATGAACTCGCCCGCGATGAGGTCGCGAGAGCGAACGTCGAGCCACGAGGGCGTGGTGCCGGTGACGGTGGTCGTCCAGTTGGTGTCGTTGGCCTCGAGCGAGAGGGACGTGGTCTTCTCGGCGGCGACCCCGGCGATGTCGGGCGCGTTCACCGAGGAGGCGAGGGCGGCGGCATCCGCTGTCGTCAGGGTGGCGCCGGTGCCGAATCCGCCGCGCACGCCGGAACTGTCGGTGCTCGATCCGGGCGACACGATCAGCAGGTTGCTGCCGAGCGAGCTGATCTGCTCGCTCACGTCTTTCTGGGTGCCGAGGCCGAGGCCCACGGTCATGATGACGGCGGCGATTCCGATCAGGATGCCGAGCACGGTGAGCAGCGACCGCATCGCGTGCGAGTGCACGGCCGCCCAGCTGGTGCGGAAGGTCTCGGCCCAGTTCATGCGACGGCCCCGTTCTGCCGGCGGCCGGCCGCGGGTGCGTCAGCCTCGGCCTCGGACGCATCGGCCTCGGACGCATCGGCCTGGGGGCGTGGCGGATCTGCCTCTCGGAGGGGCGCGCCCTCCTCGTGGCCGGGCGGCGCATCCTGAATCTCGCCATCGCGCACGAACACGATGCGCCGCGCACGACGGGCCACCTCGAGCTCGTGGGTGATGAGCACGATCGTGCGGCCGAGCTCGTGCAACTCGTCGAAGAGTGCGAGCACGTCGCCCGTCGACACCGAGTCGAGGTTGCCGGTGGGTTCATCGGCCAGGATCATGGTGGGCTCCCCCACGAGCGCTCGGGCCACCGCGACCCGCTGCTGCTGCCCGCCCGAGAGCTCGCCCGGCTTGTTGCCGAGTCGCGAACCGAGGCCCACCCGTTCGAGAGCGCGTTCGGCACGCTCGCGCCGCTCGTGCCCCGGAACGCGGGCGTACATCAGCGGCAGTTCGACGTTGCGCCACGCCTCGAGCGAGGGCAGCAGGTTGAACTGCTGAAAGACGAAGCCGATCTCCTTGTTGCGGATCTCGGCCAGCTCGGCCTCGTCGAGATCGTCGACGTCGTGCCCGGCGAGCCGGTAGTGGCCGCTGGTGAGCACGTCGAGGCAGCCCAGGATGTTCATGAGCGTCGACTTGCCCGAACCGCTCGGGCCCATGATGGCGACGTATTCACCCTGACGGATCTCGAGGTCGACGCCCCGCAGCGCCTCGAACTCGATCGACCCGGTCGAGTAGACCTTGCGGGCGGCGGTCAGCTCGATGACGGGCTCGCCGTAGCGCTCGAGGGTGTCGTGCGGGTTGCGCTGGCTGGGCTGGCTGGGCTGGTCAGGCTGATTGGGCTGGTTGGACTGCGCGAGGAGCCCCGCGGTGCCCTGCGTGTCAACCACCGTTCGTCACCCCTCCGAAGCCGCCGGTGCCCGTTCCGCCGGGGCCGGTGCCGGTGCCGGTGCCGCCGAGCTGGGTCGGATCGAACCCGTCGGGTGGAGTGCCCCCGCCCGGGAAGGTGCCCGTGCCGCCCTGCTGGCCGCCGGTGCCGGTGCCTGTGCCTGTGCCGGTGCCGCCAGCGCCGCCCGTGCCACTGCCGCCGCCTCCCGGCGTGAACACGGTGACCTGCACGAGGTCGCCCTCGGCCAGCCCGTCGGTGATCTCGGTCAGCGTGCCGACCGTCTCGCCTACGGTGACCGACTTCACGGTCTCGTTGCCGTCGGCGTCGACGACGGTGACGGATGTCGCTCCGTCGGCATCCGTCGTCACGGCCGCGCTCGGCACGGTGAGCACGTCGGTGCGGCGCTCGTAGACGATCGACGCGGTCACCGACACCCCGTCGTGCAGACCGTCGGGCGATCCGGTGACGGCGACGGTGACCGGATAGGTCGCGGCTCCCGAATCGGTCGAGGGCAGGAGCCCCACCTCGCTGACGGTGCCGAAGAAGGCGGTGCCGTCGTCGGTCGAGAGCTCGACCTGGTCGCCCGCGGCGACCTGCGGGACATCCGTCTCTCCGACCGACACGCTCACCTGCCACGAGTCGGTGCTGACGATGGTGAACTGCGCCGTGCTCGTGTCGCTGCCGGAGGCGCCCGAGGCCGAGTCGCCCGCCGAGCCCGAGCCCGACGCCGACGACCCGGAGGCCGACCCCGACCCCGTCGTCGTGTCGCCGACCTCGAGGTTCACCGCGGTCACGAGCCCGGCGACCGGCGCGGTGAGCGTGGTGTCGGCCACGGCGGCCGCGGCTTTGTCGGCCGCTGCCTGAGCGACGGCGACGGATGCCGCGTCGGCGGCGATCTGCGTGGCCGACGCGTCGCTGCCGTCGTCGTCGGCCTGAGCCGACGACAGCTTGGCCGCCGCGGAGGCGAGGGTGGCCTGTGCCTCGAGCAGATCGGCCTGCACGGTCAGGGTGTCGACCGTGGCGAGCACGTCGCCCGCGGTCACGGTGCTGCCGGCCGCCACGTTCACGGCGGTGACGGTGCCGGCCACGGCGAAGTCGACGTCTTGCTGCACCGTCGGGGCGAGGGTGCCGGTGGCGTCGACCGTCTTCTGCAGGGTCTGCAACGAGGCGGCGACGCTCATGGCCGTGGGCGCGGTCTGCGCCTGCGCCGACGACGACGAGAACGCGAGCGCGGCCCACGTGGCGCCCCCGCCGACCACAACGAGCGCGGCGGCGCCGCAGATGATCCAGGTTCGTAGGCGGATGCGTGTGACGAATGCGGCGAGTTTCATGTTCTCCCTCAACGGCCGGAGCGGCCCGGGCGGGCGTCGGACTCGTCGAGCGTAGAAACGGCGCTTATCAAGGGGATTGCGCGATGCTTGCAGGCGGCTATGAAGATGCGAGCGGCTCGCCGACCGGGTGGCCGCGGCATCCGCCCCCGGATCGGGGATTGGCTCGAGGCGCCCGGCGCATCACAATGTTGTCGTGCGCTACCGCCTGCTGGGGCCGCTCGAAGTCGAGAGCGGCGAGTCGATGCTCGAACTCGGTGCGCCCAAGCAACGTGCCGTGCTGGGGGTGCTGCTGGTCGAGCGCGGCGCGGTGGTGTCGGTCGACGCGATCGTCGACGCGGTCTGGGGCGATGAACCGCCGACGAGCGTGGCGGCCAGTCTGCAGGCCTACGTGTCGAATCTGCGGCGGGTGCTGCGCGACGAGTCGACCGCGGCGTCGCCGCTCGTGCGCCGGGCGCCGGGCTACCTGCTCGACGTTCCCGCCGCCGATGTCGACCGCGACGTGTTTCTCGGGCTCGTCTCGACCGTGCGGGACGCCACGGCGGCCGGCGCCTGGCACGAGGTGGTCCAGGCGGCGCGATCGGCCCTGTCGCTCTGGCGCGGACCGGTGCTCGCCGACTTCGCCGACGACGACTGGGCGCGCGCGGAACGTGACCGGCTCGAACCGCTGCGGCTCGAGTGCCGCGAGCACCTCGTGGCGGGCCTGCTCGCCCTCGGACAGCCGACCGCCGCCCTCGCCGTGGCCGACGAGGTGGTGCGCGCCGATGCCCTGCGCGAGCGCGGAGTGTGGTTGCGCATGCTCAGCCTCTATCGCGTGGGCCGCTCGCTCGACGCGCTCGAGCTCTACCGCACGCACGCCGAGGCCCTCGACGACGAGCTCGGGCTCGAACCCGCCGCCGCGGTGCGCGAGCTGCACACGGCGCTGCTGCGCCAGGAGAGCTGGCTCGACCGCTGGCCACGCCGCGAGTCGCAGCCATCGCCGTCGCCGGCGCCGGCCGACGCTCCGGATGCCGCGGCCGCTGCCCCGGGCCGTGCGAGCGCCGGGCACCCCGACGACCCGGGGCACGGCGACGACCCGCGAGGCGCCGACCCTCTCGGCGAGGCGGGAGGGCCCGCGGATGGTCCCGGCGGGGCGAACCCGCCAACGGACACTGCCCCCAGGAGCACCGGCGCACACGGCAGCAGCACCCCCGCCGCCGCGCCGCCCGAACATCCGGGCCCCCGGGCCGGCGCCCCGGGCACCGCCGGGGGCTCGGACTTCGTGGGGCGGGAAGGCGAGCTGCACGCCATGGGTTCGGTGCTCGACACGCTCGCGTCGACCCGGTGGCTGGTGCTCACGGGGCCGGCGGGCATCGGCAAGACGAGGCTCGCCGAAGAGGCGATCGCCGCCGGCTGGCACGGTCGACGGGTCGTGCGCACCAGTTGCCCCGAAGACGCCGGAACCCCGCCCTGGTGGCCCGTGCGCGCCATCGTGCGCTCGCTCGGCGCCGATCCCGACGCCGTGCTGACTCCGCCGCACGGCGTCGATGCCGATGCCGCCCGGTTCGCCGTCTACGAACGGCTCGACCTGCTGCTGCGCGAGGCGGCGCAACACGGTCTCGCGGTGCTGGTCGACGACGTGCAATGGGCCGACAGCAGCACGTTCCGCTGGCTCACCCATGTCGCCTCGTCGGTGCACGACATCCCGCTCGCCTTCGTCACCACGGTGCGCAGCGGGGTCGACTCCCCTGAGCTCGACAAACTGCTCGCCACCCTGGCCCGCCACCAGGGAGCCCGCCAGCTCACGGTGCCCCCGCTCGCCGTGGGCGAGATCGCCACGCTCGCCGGTCGCGTCAGCGGCGACGAGGTGGGCGCGGCCGAGGCACTCGAGCTCTCGGGTCAGACGGGCGGCAACCCGTTCCTCGTGGCCGAATACGCCCGCGTGCCGCGCGAGGAGCGGGCGACGGCCGGTGTGCCCGTGGCCGTGAGCTCGGTGCTCGGGCGGCGGCTCGCCGCCGTCGACGCCGACGTGCTGCAGGTGCTGCGCACGGCGGCCGTGGCCGGAGACCCGCTCGACATCGACCTGCTCTGCACCGTCACCCGCCTGAGCCGCGACGAGCTCGCCGATCTGCTCGACGAGGCCGCCGACGAGCAGCTGATCGTGCTGGCGCCGGGCAGCGCCACCTACATCTTCGCCCACGGCCTGCTGCGCGACGAGGTGCTGGCCGGCCTGAGCGCTCCCCGGCGGCAGCGGTTGCACGCCCGCATCGCCGACGCCCTGCGGCAGAGCGGCGACGACTGGGTGGCCCGGCGGGCCGTGAACCTCGTGGCGGCGCATCCGTTCGTCGCCGCGGCCGACGTGCTCGACGGCTGCCGCGACGCCGCGCTCGACGCCGAAGAGCGCTGGAACTCCGAGGCCGCCGCCGACTGGTGGGGCCGGGCCCTCCAGGCGTGGGAGTGGCTTCCGACCGCCGACCGCTCGGAATCGGTGCGCGACGACCTGCTCGTGGCCCGCGTCGCCGCCCTCGCCCGCGCCGGCCGGCGGCAGACGGTGCTCGATGTGGTCGACGAGGCCCTGCTCGACGCCATGCGCGAGGGGCGCACCAACTCGGCGGGGCGCCTCGCGTCGACACTGTTGCGCACGGCGGGCTCGTGGCCCTGGATCTACAGCGACCACCCCGAGCGACTCCTCGCCCGCCTCGCCGGCATCGAACCGCTCGTGGCGACCGACGCGGCCGCGCACGTGAGGGTGCTCGCCGCCCTCGCGGTCGGCAGCTACTACGAGATCGACGCCGAGGTTCCCGACCGTTTGAGCCGCCGGGCGATCGAGATCGCCGAGCGGCTCGGCGACCCGGATGCACTGGCCGACGCGCTGCTCGGTCGCGCGCTGGCCTTCACGGCGGTGCCGAGTCACCGCACCGAGCAGCTCGAGCTCGTCGGCCGGCCGCGCGCCCTTCCGCACACCACCGGACGCATCGACGAGGTGATCGGCACCGCTCTGCTGCACCTCTGCTACGCGATGGTCGGCGACCGCGACCGGGTGGAACAGCTCATCCGCGACGGCACCACGGGCAGCGACGCGTTGCGGCTGCCGGTCACCCGCATGCAGATGCGCTGGTCGGAAGGCGAGCTCGCCCTCTGGTCGGGCGACCTCGACCGGGCCGAGGCACTCTACGATCTGGCGATCCAGCTGCAGATCCAGACCGAGATGTACACCTCGGGCGTCTACGACATCGCGATGCTGCTGCTGCGCTGGGAGCAGGGCCGGCTCGACGAGGTGAACGCCATGCCCGAAGACAACGCCGCCGCGCTGCCCTGGGCCGTCGCCGCGCTGACCTTCGCCGACGATCCCGACGAGGCCGACCGCCTGCTCGGCGAGGTGCTCGCCCGCCCCACCGGCGAGTTCTGGACGACCCTCGGCGAGATGGCCTTCCTGGCCCATCAGATGGCGGATGCCAGGCGCCCCCGTCATGCCGAGGCGCTCGCCGCCCGGCTCGAACCCTTCGAGGGCTTCATCGCCATCTTCGGCCAGATCGGTGGCGCCGGGCCCGTGAGTCTCGCCCTCGCACGACTCGACGCCCTGCTCGGGCGCCGAGACGACGCCCGGCGGCGCGTGGCCGCGGCCCGCGCCCTGGCGGAGTCGAACGGCGGCCGGTGCGCCCTGCTGCGGTGCCGCCTGCTCGAGGCCGAGCTCGACCAGGCGGCGGCCTCCGTCTACGACGAGATCGCCCACGATGCCACTCGCCTCGGCATGCACGGCGTGGCCCGGCAGGCCCGCGAGGCCGCCGATCGCGCCGACGAAGCCGCCGAACGGAATCTCGGGAGGAGGTGACGCGAAGCGGGCCTCTATGGCGCCCGGCTCGCGTCACCTCCTCCCGAATCGGCCCGATGCCCGCAGCAAAGTGACCCAGCGGGCGCTACGCCGTCGCGGCGGCGACCGCCGCGCGCAGCGGGCGGCCGACCGCGATCACGCCACGGGGGTCGAACGCCGCGATGAGGCTGGCGAGCCGCGCGAGCGTGGACTCGTCGTAGATGCGCCGGATGTGCTCGGCATCGTCGGCCGGGGCGAAGTTCGGCAGCTGACGACCGGTGGCCCACGGAGCCAGGGCCTCGTGGATGCCGCGGCCATCCGTTACCGAGAGGTCGACGGCGGGGCCCGCCGCGATGCCCACCGTGAGCAACGTGTAAGCCGCGTCGATCTCTCCGAAAGCGCTCGGCTGCGCCGAGGGCTCATCGAGGGCGCCGCCCAGCAGGCGCAGTTCGGTCACCAGCTGCAGACTCGCCGCGCCGGCGCCGGCCACGTCGAGAAGCGCCTCGACGGCGTCGGCGGGCAAGCCGCGCAGCAGGCTGAATTCCTCGTGGCTCGGCAGCGGGTCGACCGGGTCGGAGTGGATCATGCCGATCGCCGCGTAGGGCATCACGCCGATGCCGCCGAACACCGGCGCGGCCGCCGACGCCATCGCGGCGAAGGCCCGTTCGCCCTCGGCCGGGTCGCCGGTCCAGGCGAACCGCACCGAGACCGTCTGCTTGCCGGCGATGGGCTCCGGCAGGAACGGCAGCTCCGGCAGCCGGTTGATGGCCAGCGAGGTGGTGCCCTGACGGTCGAGGCCGGGGCTCCACTCGGCCCAGGCCCGCACCACGTCGTCGGTGTCGGCAGCCGAGAAGAACAGCGCTCCGCCATAGACGGTGGGCTGACGCACGAGATCGATCTCGACGGCGGTCACGATGCCGAGCGCGCCTTTTCCGCCGCGGAGGGCCCAGAACAGCGAGGGGTTCTCGTCGGGCGTCGCGCGGCGCAGTTCGCCGTCGCCGGTGACCACGTCGAACGCGCGCACCGTGTCGGAGGCGATGCCGTAGGTGCGGGCCACCGGGCCGAGTCCGCCGCCCGTGAGGTAGCCGACGGCGCCGACATCCGGAGCCGAACCCACCAGCGGGGCGAGCCCGAACGGCGCGGCCGCCTCGAGCACCGGGCCCCATTTGACGCCCGACCCGATGCGCGCCCAGCCCTCCTCGTGCACGACGAGCTCGTCGAGGCGGCCGGTGTGCACGAGCAGCTGGCCGTCGAGATCGCTCGAGGCGCCGTGGCCGGTTGCGCGCACCGCCACCACGATGCCCGCACGATTGGCGAACCGCACAGCGGTCGCCACGTCGGCGGCGTCGGCCGCCTCGACGACCGCGGCGGCGCGGGCCGGCACGGCCACGTTCCAGGGGGTGGCGAGCCGCTCGTAGTCGGCCGTGCCGGGCAGGTGCAGCGCACCGCTGAGGCTCGCGGCGAGCTCATCGAAGGTGCCCTCGGTGAGCACGGGGATGGTGGTCATGGTGTCTTCTTCTCCTTGAGGTGGGGTGGTGAGTGGGTGTGGTGGTTGTGGTCGGTGGGATCGGTGGAGGCGCATCAGAACTCGGCGATGAAGCTGCCGACGATGCGGTCGATGGCCGCGAGGTCGTCGTCGGTGTTCGCCTGCACGTTCACCGTGATGACGTAGGAGCCGTCGTCGGCCACCGCGGCGAGGGTGACGTATTTCGCGCCGACGCCGCCGCAGTTGTCGAAGATCTCGTAGCGGCCGGTGTGGTAGCCGTCGGCATACTCCTCGACGCCCTGGGCCGTGCAGCCCTGGGTGTTGAGGAAGTCGATCGACGGCTGCAGCAGCCCGTCGACGGTGCTCGTGGGCACGGCGTCGTGCGAGGCGGCGATCGAGACGCCGGGGGTGTCCCAGCTCGAGGTGAACGAGGCGACGTCGGGGCTCGCGATGATGCCCGCCCACGCGGCGCCGGTCTCGTCGGTGAACGGTGCGCCGTCGACATCCGACCACGTGCTCGGCACCTCCACCTGGATGATGCCGTTGTCGTCGGTGATCGTGGTGTAGTCGCCGTCGGCGGTGGAGCCGCCCTGGGCGATCTGCTGCACGGCGGCGAGCGGTGTGCCGTTCACCTGACCGTCGTAGTAGACGCCCTCGCTCGGGCGGAAGACCTCGACGTCGATGGCGGCGTCGCTGCCCTGGGTGCGCAGCACGTCGCAGTAGTCGGCCATGGTGCCGTCGGTCGCGAGCGTCACCCCCGCCATGCGGGTGATGAGGTCGCCGGGCTGGATGCCGGCCTGATCGGCAGCCGATCCCGCGACCACCGATGAGGCCCAGACGCCGAGGCCGTTGCCCTCGTCGTCGGTGATGGCCTCGGCGTTGACGCCGATGCTGTCGTGGTCGACCCCCTGCTGGAGGTCGTCGAGCACGGCGAGCACCTGGTCGCGGTGGATGGCCAGGTTGGTGTCGTAGAGGTCGTTGCCGGCGTAGTTGACGCCGACGACGTGTCCGCTGGTGTCGACGAGCGGCCCGCCCGAGTTGCCGGGCCGGATGCGCGCGTCGTGCTCGATGACGCTGTCGATCGAGGCCCACGGGGTCTCACCGGCGGTCGACGCCTTCGACACGATGCCGCGGGTCTCGGTGAAGGTGGGGTCGCCGAGCGGGTAGCCGGCGGCGTAGACATCGGTCGCCGTCTCGATCTCACCCTCGCGCCAGTCGAAGTAGGGGTAGTCGCCCTGCTGCAACTGGATGACGGCGAGATCCATGCACTCCGACGAGCCGAGCACTTTGGCGTTCAAGGTGGTCGAGGTGTCGCCGCCGAGCCACACCTTGAGCGTGCCGGCGCCGGCGACGACGTGGTTGTTGGTGACCACGAGACCGTCGGGCGAGATGACGAATCCCGAGCCGCGGCCGGCGGCTTCGTAGCCGCCCTCCTCGGGCGAGACGAAGGTGCCGACCGACTCGATCTGCACGGTGGCCGACTGCACGCCGTCGAAGTCGACGGCGGCCGAGGTGTCGCCTCCGGCCGGCGAGATGCCGGGGAGGGAGAAGGAACAGCCGGAGAGCGCGAAGGCTGCTCCGAGCAGGAGAACGGGAGCGGCGAGGGCCGCAGACCGGGTGGACATGGTGGTGAGAACTCCTTGAACGGAAACGGGCGTGAGGATCGTCTGGCAATGGCCGGTGGCGCCCGACCCGAAGGGCCGAAGTGGCGCAGATAGACGATCCCGCACGCCGGTTGGCGCGTTCTTGGGGGTTCTTGCGGATTCTTGGCGTTCGCTTGGCGACGCCGGCGGTTACTCCTTGGTGCCGCCCGCGGTCAGCCCGCTCACCAGGAACCGCTGCGAGAACAGGAAGATCACGAGCACCGGCGCCACCGAGAGGATGGTCGCGAGCGCGAGCACGGGCAGCGAGATGGTCACCGAGCCCGCGGTGGTGGGGTTGAACAGCGGAACGTTCGACAGCAGTTCGGCGAGCCCCACCTGGATGGGCGACTTGCGCCCCGGCACCATCACGAACGGCAGGAAGTAGTTGTTCCAGTTGCCGACCAGGCTGAAGAACCCGACGAGTGCCACCACGGGGGTGGCGAGCGGCATGGCCACCTGCGCGAACACGCGGAACTCCCCGGCCCCGTCGATGCGGGCCGCGTTCAGCAGATCACGCGAGACCGCGGTCGAGAAGTAGATGTAGGTCAGGTAGACCCCGAACGGGAAGAACGAGAACGGCAGGATGACCGACAGCGGCGTTCCCACCAGCCGCACCGAGCTCAGCTCGAGGAAGATCGGCAGCACGAGCGCCGTGTTGGGAATGAGCATGACGATCAGGGTCGTGACGAGCAGCGCCCGCCGGAACCGGAACTCCACCATGGCCAGCGCGTAGCCGGCCGGGATGCTCACCACGAGGGTGATGACGAGCGCGACGCCCGTGTAGAGGGTCGCGTTGCCGAGCCACACCCAGACGATGCCGTCTTGGAACGCCATCAGCTCCGACCAGTTCGACGCGAGCGTGTCGAAGGCGCCGAAGGTGAAGGGGCCGTCGAGCAGCAGCTGACGGGCCGTCTTGGTGGGGGCCAGCACGAGCCAGACGATCGGGATGACGAAGAACAGCACGAAGACGCCGATGACGCTCCAGCCGAGCACCCGCCCGATCCAGCGGGCGGGGGCGGGCGACGGTGCGAGTCGCTCAGTCGCGCTCAAAGAGGCCTCCTCGGAAGACGAACAGTGCCGAGAGCCCGGCGGCGACCACGAGCAGCAGCAGCGAGATCGCAGCCGAGCCGTTGAAGTCGTTCTGGCGGAAGGCGAAGAGATAGGCCAATTGGTTGAGCGAGTAGTCGGGTGGCACGACGCCCTTCGACGCCTGCGAGAGCACGCGCGGTTCGACGAACAGCTGGGTGCCGGCGGCGAGCGACATGACGGCCATGTACGAGATCCATTTGCGCATCAGCGGGATCTGGATGTGCCAGGCCGTCTTCACGGGGCCGGCGCCGTCGATGCGCGCCGCCTCCATCACCTCGACCGGGATGTTGTTCAGCGCGCCGTACATGATGATGATCCAGCCGCCGGCCCCCGCCCAGAAGGCGATCAGGGTGAAGATGACGGGCAGGTTGCCGATCGACACGGTCTGCACGAAGGTCTCGAAGCCGAACAGGCGCAGGATGCCGGCTACCGGGCTCACGGCGGGGTCGAGCAGGAACAGCCAGAGCATGACGCTCGACGCTCCCGCCAGCGCGCCGGGGATGTAGAAGAGGAATCGCGAGGCCGACGAGAGCCAGCGCACCCGCACGGCGTGCACGAGCAGTGCCAGCAGCACCACGAGGATGGTCAGCGAGATGAGCCAGATCACCACGAACAGCGCCACGTGCTGCACGGCGGGCCAGAAGCGGTAGTCGCCGAAGACCTTGACGAAGTTGTCGACTCCGACGAACGCGCCATTCTTGGTGAAGGCGAGGAACACCGCGTAGATCGCCGGCACGATGCCGAAGACGATCAGCAGAACGGCGTAGCCGCTCGAGAAGATGTAGCCGATGCGGGTCTGGCTGCGGTCGGGCTTGCGACGACGGCGGCTGCGCCGCCGGCCCTCCTCATCGAGGGGGCCGACGGCGGGAGCCGTGATCTGAGCGGTGGTGGTGATGATGCTCGCCTGTCTACTTGACGGTGTAGCCCTGAACCTGGGCTTCGTTCAGAATCTGGTCGTGCCACTCGGGCACGACGTCGGCGATGGTCTTTCCGTCGGCCAGGGCCGGCACCACCACGGCGGCATAGGCCGTCTCCGGGCTGAAGCTCGGGAAGCCCCAGCCGCCCCACACGCTACCGGCGGCGGTCTGCACGGCCGACTTGAAGTCGCCGGTGAAGAAGTTGCTCTCGGCCTGCGTGTCGAGCCAGGTGGAGGCGGCCGAGTCGTAGGCCGGCAGGCCGGAGGCCAGCGCCGCCGCTTCGTCGGACGAGGTCACGAACTCGAGGAACGTCTTGGCCGCCGCGAGGTTCTTGGAGTGGCTCGAGGCATACCAGACACCACCGCCGACGTTGCCGGTGACCTTGTCTTCACCCTCCCAGTAGAGCGGGTCGGCGGCGCCGATCTCGCCCGCCGTGGAGTTGAGGCTGTCGGGGTTCTGGAACAGGGCGCCTGCGTACCACGCCGGGCCCGGCATGGCGACGATCTTGTCGGAGTAGTTCTCGACGAAGGGAGCGCTGAAGACGCTGTCCTGCACGAGCGTGCCGTTGGCCACCATGCTGTCGAGCATGTCGGTCATGGCCACCGAGTGGTCGTCGTCGAAGTCGGACGAGAAGGTGTCGCCGTCGAGCTGGAAGATCGGTGCCTGCGCGCCCCAGTAGTAGACGTAGGTGCCGACGAAGGAGTCGCCGATCGAGCCGAGGATGTAGCCGGGGTGCTCGGCCGCGAGCTTGTCGCCGAGGGCCTGGTATTCCTCCCACGTGGTGGGGATGGCGTAACCGAACTCGTCGAGCAGCTTCTGGTTGTACCAGAGCACCACCGGGGCGAGGTCGTTGCGCAGGCCGTAGACCGTGCCGTCGACCGTCATCGGGTCGTTCGCGCCGTCGGTGAATCCTGAGAGGAAGTCGTCGGAGAGGTAGCCCTTGTTGAGCGGGGCCGCGAAGGCCTGCACGCCGTTGGTCTCTTTGGCCGCCCACGACGCGTCGTTCGTCTGCGTCGAGAAGACGACATCCGGCCATCCCTCGCCCGACTGGTCGAACAGGGCGACCTTGGTCTGGAACGAGCCCGATCCGCCTGCGTTGCCGTCGTAGGTCTCGATGCTGATCGGCACGTCGGGGTTGGCCTCTTCGAAGGCCTTCGCGACGGGCTCGCGAGCGGCGTCGACCCAGACGGTGATGGTGCTGTCGGCCGTCTGCTCGGCCGAGGCGAAGCCGTAGTCGCTGTTCACCTCGCTGCCGCCGCCGGAGCATCCGGCGAGTGCGGCGATGCCCACGACCGCCGTGGCGGTGGCGAGAAGTCGGGTGAGTGGGCGGCGGTGCTGTGCTGCCATGAGCGGATCCTTCGTGTCGGCGTCGTTGACGATCTGCCGCTGTGCGGCGGTGGCTCTATCAGATCATACATCTTACGTATGAGCAATAGTTAGCGCTGCCACGGCTCCATCTTCGCAGTTCTCCGCGCCGAGCGGAGTCATCATACGTACGCCGTCTACACTGTGCGACATGACTGTGGCGAGCACCCCCGCGACTTCGGGCATCCTGGGCAGTGGCGAGAGACGGGCTCCGGCGGCACGACTGGGCGTCGCCGTGGTGCACGATCTCGTCGCCGCGATCGTGACCGGCGCGGTGAAGCCGGGCGAGCCGCTGCCCCCCGAGGGCGACCTCGTGAGCTCGTTCGGAGTCAGCCGCACGGTCGTGCGCGAGTCGGTGAAGCGACTGGAGGAGAAGGGCCTGGTGACGGTGTCGCAGGGTCGCGGCACCGTCGTGACGGCTCCCTCGGAATGGAACCTGCTCGACCGGGTGGTGATCTCGACCATGATCGAGAACGACGAGACCCTCGGCATCCTCGACGAGCTGGCCCAGGTGCGCGGCGACCTGGAGTCGTCGATGGCGGCCGAGGCGGCCCGGCGACGCACCGAGAACGATGTGGAGCACCTGACGGCGGCGCTGCAGGTGCAGCGGGAGGCGCTCGGCGACCTCGACGCGTTCCAGCAGCTCGACCGCCGTTTTCACGACGTGGTCATGAAGACCTCCGGCAGCCGGCTGGCGGAGTCGATCGCCCACACCCTGGTGCAGCGCGCCAGCGAGTACGCGCGCTTCCACGGCGATCCCGGCCCGGAGGGCTTCGCGCTCACGCTCGTGGAGCACCAGCGCGTGCTCGACGCCGTCGCCGCGGGCGATGCCGACGACGCCGCCGAGGCGATGCGCGAGCACATCGCGCGGTCGTGGGAGCGGCGCCGGCTGCCGCGGTAGTTCCAGGCTGGGAGCCGCGGCCGCGACTAGGAGTCGCTGCTTCGGCCGACGCTGCGGCCGCCCCGTCAGGTCGCGAGCGGGCGGATGCGCAGGGTCGTCAGTCCGCCGTCGACGTCGAGCGCGGTGCCGGTGGTCGACGAGGCGAACGGGCTCGCCAGGTAGGCGATCGCGTGCGCGACCTCCTCGGGCGTGACCATGCGTCCTGTCGGCTGCCGGGCGTCCAGGGCCGCGCGCTCGGCGGCGGGGTCGTCGTAGCGCTTGAGGTAGTTCGACACGAACGGGGTGTCGACGGTGCCGGGCCGCACGCAGTTCACGCGCACGCCGTCGCGAACGTGGTCGACCGCCATGCCGTAGGTGAGCGCGAGCACGGCGCCCTTCGAGGCGCTGTAGAGCGCCCGGTCGGGGATGCCGTTGCTCGCCGCCACCGAGCAGGTGTTCACGATCGCGGCGTGCGCCGAGCGCCGCAGCCACGGAAGCGCCGCGGCCGAGACGCGGGCCACGCCGATGACGTTGATGTCGAGCACCCGGCGCCAGTCGTCGTCGCCGTTGGCCTCGACCGTGCCGATGGCGCTGACGCCGGCGTTGTTGATGACGATGTCGATGCCACCGGCCCATTCGGCCACGGCGGCGACGGCGGCGTCGACCGATTCTCGCGAGGTGACGTCGGTCGTGAAGCCGGTCAGCCCCTCGGGAAGCCCGTCGGCGTTGAGGTCGAGCACCGCCACGCGGGCACCGCGGGCGGCGAGCAGGCGGGATGTGGCGAGCCCGATTCCCGAGGCGCCGCCGGTGACGATCGCGGTCAGGCCGGCGAGTTCGCCGGGGGCGGTGGTGCCGGCATCCGTGGTGCTGATGGCGGCGGTGCTGGTGGCGGCGGTGCGGATGTCGCTGCCGGTGTCGGTGCCGCTGGGGTCAGTCATGGCTCACGAACTCCTGCCGTGCGCGGCCGAGGCCGTCGATCTCGAGTTCGACCACGTCGCCCACCCGCAGGTAGGGCTGGTCGGGCATGCCCATGGCGACACCCGCCGGGGTGCCGGTGTTGATGATGTCGCCGGGGCGCAGCACCATGAACTGGCTGAGGTACCACACCACGTGCTGCAGACCGAAGATCTGGTTGGCGGTGGAGCCGTTCTGCCGCAGCTCACCGTTCACCCAGAGGCGCAGGCCGAGTGCCTGCGGGTCGTCGAACTCGTCGGCGGTGGCGAACCACGGGCCGAGCGGGTTGAAGCCCTCGCAGCTCTTGCCCTTGTCCCACTGGCCGCCGCGCTCGAGCTGGAACTCGCGCTCCGACACGTCGTGCGAGAGCACGTAGCCGGCGATGTGCCCGGCAGCCTCGTCGACCGAGTCGAGGTAGCGCGCGGTGCGCCCGATCACGATGCCCAGCTCGACCTCCCAGTCGGTCTTGACCGACGCGCGCGGAATCGGCACCTGGTCGGTCGCGCCACCGAGGGTCGACGGGTCCTTCATGAAAACCACGGGTTCGGGTGGGTAGGCGGCGCCGGTCTCATCGGCGTGGTCGCGGTAGTTCAGGCCGATGCAGACGATCTTGGTCGGCTGCGCGAGCGGCGCGCCGAGCCGCGCCTGCTGATCGGCGAGGGGGGTCAGTTCGCCGGCCTCGAGCGCGGCCTCGGCCCGGGCGACACCGTCACCGGCCAAGAAGGCGCCGTCGATGTCGGCGGTGACGGGCGAGAGGTCGTAGGCGACCCCGTCGACCAGAACGGCGGGGGTCTCGTGGCCGAGGGGGCCACGGCGTTGCAACTTCATGCGGAGTGCTTTCTGCTCGGGGAACGGAGAAGACGGATGCTCACTGCCCGGGAACGAGGCGCAGCCCTGCGCGCTCCGGGCGCACGTGCGGCCCGGCGGGCAGGCGCCAACCCGGGGTCTCGTCGAGAGCGGCGATGGCGTCGAGATCGACGGTGATGCCGAGCCCGGGCGAGTCGCCGAGCACGATGCCGCCGTCGGCGATGGTCTGGTCGACGGCGAGGCCCACGGGGAAGGCGAGATCCTGCACCTCGGTGGTGAGGTGGTTCGGCACGGCCGCGGCGGCGTGGGCGACCGGGTTGCCGTTGTAGCCGACGGGGCTCACCGGCAGGTCGCGGGCGTGGGCGACGGCCGACACCCGCAGGAAGTGGGTGATGCCCCAGATCATGCCGGCCTGAACGACGTCGACGGCGTTGGCCGCGAGCAACGGGCCGTACTGCTCGAGCCCCACCAGGTTCTCACCCGTGGCGATCGAGGCCTTCACCGAGCGGCCCACCACGGCGTGGCCCTCGGCATCCCATCGCCTGACGGGCTCCTCGATCCAGGTGAGCGGCACCTGCGCCTCGACCTCGGAGACGTAGCGCACGGCCTGTTTGCGGTTCCACGCCTCGTTCGCGTCGAGCATCAGCGCCGGTCGAGGAGTGTTGCGGCGCAGCACGTCGCTCACGCCCTTGAGCCGCGCGATGTCGGTCTCGGCATCCAGCCCGCCCTTGAGCTTCGCGCTCGTGAACCCGTGGTCGGCGTAGCGCTCGTAGAGAGCGAGCAGTTCTTCGTCGCCGAGCGCGATGTCGAGGCCCGACGCGTAGGCCGGCACAAATCTGTCGCGGGCGCCGAGGGTGCGCCAGAGCGGCTCGTCGGCCATCTTGGCCTTGAGGTCCCAGAGCGCCATGTCGACGGCTCCGATGGTGCCGAACGTCGCGCCGGCGTGGCCGGTCTTGAACACGTGGGCGAGCATGCGGTCGTAGAGCGCGATGACGGCCCGCGGGTCTTCGCCCTCGATCGCAGGAAAGACCCGGCCGATGTCGCCGTGAGCGCCGAGCCCGACTCCGGTGAGCCCCGCGTCGGTGTGCAGCAGCAGCACACCCACCTCGGTGACTCCCCCGGTGATCACGCCGTTGACGTCGCCGACCGGGCGGCCCCAGTCGTGCACGGTGCTGAGGCTCGTGAAGCCGGTGATCTTCATGCTGTCCCTGATTCCGTCGGCGCGGGGCGCTCTGCACCGCGGCGGTGCGGCTGCTAAAGAGCATACATCATACGTTCTTCGTCTCGCGCCCCTCCCAATCGCGTGAGGTGTGGAGTCCGGATGTCGGCCGCTAGAGGTCGGTGACCGCAGCCCAGACCTCGGGCGGCACGCGCCTCTCGTAGAGGTCGGCGTTGCGGTCGACCTGCGCTGCCGTCCGCATACCGAGGGTCACGTTCACCACCGCCGGGTGGGTGAGCGGAAAGGCGATGGCCGCCTGCGGCAGGGTGACCCCGAACGCCTCGCACCGTTCGGCGAGCGCGATCGCCCGCGCGCGCAGCTCGTCGGGCACCGGGCCGTAGTCGTAGCGGGCATCGGGCGCCGGCCGATCGGTGGCCAGCAGCCCCGAGTTGAACACCGCCACCGCCACCACCGACTTGGCATGGGCGACCGCCGCCTCGAGAGCCGCGAGCGCCGACTCCTGCTCGAGCAACGTGTAGCGGCCCGCGAGCATGGCCACGTCGATGGCATCGGCGGCGAAGAGCTCGGCCAGCTGGCTTGCGTCATTGGTGCCGACACCGCGGGCGCCGATCACGCCCTGGTCGCGCAGTTCGGTGAGGGTCTCCGCGGCATCCCAGGCCGCCCGCTCGCCGAACTGGTCGGGGTCGTGGGCGTAGACGATGTCGATGCGGTCGGTGCCCAGACGCGCGAGGCTCTGATCGAGGGAGCGCAGGATGCCGTCGCGCGAGAAGTCCCACTGGCGACGGAGCGCATCCGGAACCACGAAATCGGCGTCGCGGCCGGTCGGATGCTCGTTGGGCACGAGCAGGCACCCCACCTTGGTCGAGAGCACGTAGTCGTCGCGGGGATGAGCCGCGAGCGCCTCGCCCAGACGCCTCTCGGAGAGCCCGAGCCCGTAGTGCGGCGCGGTGTCGAAAAGGCGGATGCCGCGCTCCCACGCCCGGTCGACGGCCGCTCGGGCCTCGGCATCGGAGGTCTCGCGGTAGAGGTTGCCGAGACTCGCGGCGCCGAACCCGAGCTCGGTGACCGTGATCGGCGTGCCGGCGAGGGCGCGCACGGGGAGGGGTCGGGTCATCCGGCGGCTCCTTGGGGTCGGGGCGGGTGGGGTGCGGTGGGTGCGGGGGCGGCCTCGGGTGCGGCGGCGCTGTCGAGTGCGGGGGCGCTGTCGGGCGCGGCGGGTCTGTCGGGCGCGGCGGCGACTCGCCCGAGACCGTAGGCCTCGGTGGCGGCGAGCTCGTCGATCGAGCGGCGTTCATCGTGCGAGAGCACGGACGACCACGCGAGGTACTGCTCGAGCCAGGCGCCGTAGCCGTCGGCGAGGCGCACGAGGGGCCAGTCCGACCCGAACATGAGCCGGTGGGGCCCGAACGCCTCGAGCCCCACCGCTCCCACGCGCTCGAGGCGCGCGGCACTCGCCGCCGCGCCCCGCACGGCGACGCCCGAGACCTTCGCCCGCACGTTCGGGCGTCGGGCGAGCGCTCGCAGGTCGGCCGCCCACCGCTCGAAGCCGGGCGCGCCGTCGCCACCGGCGCTACCGCCGCCGCCGTTGCCGTCTGTGTCGAGCGGCGCATCCGTCGTGCCGGCGGGCGGCTGGCCGAGGTGATCGAGCACGAAGAGCAGGTCGGGGTGCGCATCGGCGAGCCGCGCCGCCTGCGGGAGCTGCCAGGCGCGCACCACGAGGTCGAACACGAGCCCGCGCTCGGCGAGGGCCTCGAGCCCCCGGCCGACCTCGGGGCGCAGCAGCCACTCGGGGTCGGCGTCGACGTGCGCCAGATGACGGATGCCGGCGAGGCGCGCGCCCCCCGGCAGCTCGCGCGTGGCATCCAATCGCTCGCTCACGTCGTGGGCGGCGAGGTCGACCCAGCCCACCACCGGTCCCCGAGCCGTCGCGAGCAGGTCGCGCGTCTCGCCCGCGTCGTTGAGCGCCTGCACGAGCACGGCGGCGCCCATCCGCACGCCCGCCGAGCCGCCCGCCGCAGCACCAGCCACGTCGTCGAGCTCGGCGACCGAGAAGTCGCGGTCGATCTCGGGCAGTGATTCGTCGATCCAGTCGATCGGTGTGCGGGCGCGATTCCAGACGTGGGCGTGGGAGTCGACGAGGGTGCGCACGCGGCTGATCATACATGTGATCTTTAACGCCAACAGGGTCGGGTTCGCGCTCACCGAACTCTCGACCGGGCACCTCCTCGGCACGGTAGAATTGGCGCAATGTGCGGAATCGTGGGAATCGTCTCGTCAGACCCCGTCAACCAACTCGTCTACGACTCCCTCCTCCTGTTGCAGCACCGGGGGCAGGATTCGACGGGCATCGCCACCGCCGAGGGCAGCATCTTCCACATCGTGAAGGCCAAGGGCCAGGTGCGCGAGGCGTTCCGCACCCGTGACATGCGCTCGCTGCTCGGCACCATGGGGCTCGGGCACGTGCGCTACGCCACCCAGGGCACCGCCTCGGCTGAGCAGGAGGCCCAGCCGTTCTACGTGAACGCGCCCTACGGCATCATCCTCGTGCACAACGGCAACCTCACGAACACGCGCGAGCTCACCGACGAGCTCTACAGCATCGACCGCCGGCACCTCAACACGAACTCCGACACCGAGGTGCTGCTCAACGTCTTCGCCAACGAACTGCAGTCGCAGATCACCGGCCTCTCGCTCGACCCCGACCAGATCTTCACCGCCGTCGAGCGTGTGCACGAGCGGGTGGAGGGCTCCTACGCCACCATCGCGATGATCGCCGGGCACGGGCTGCTCGCGTTCCGCGACCCGTTCGGCATCCGGCCGCTCACGCTCGGCAGCCGGCTGCTCGACTCGGGCCAGATGGAATACGTCGTGGCATCCGAGTCGCTCGTCATGGAGAGCCTCGGCTACACGGTGCTGCGGGATGTCGCGCCGGGTGAGGCCGTGTTCATCACGCTCGCCGGCGAACTCATCACGAAGCAGTGCGCGCCGAACTCGGTGCTCGTGCCGTGCTCGTTCGAATACGTCTACCTCGCCCGGCCCGACTCGGTGATGTCGGGCATCTCGGTCTACGAGGCGCGGCTGCGACTCGGCGACTACCTCGCCGACACGGTGGCGCGCTACACGCCGATGGGCGACATCGACGTGGTCATGCCGATTCCCGACTCGTCGCGGCCCGCGGCCATGCAGGTGGCGCAGAAGCTCGGCGTCGAATATCGCGAGGGGTTCTACAAGAACCGCTACGTCGGCCGCACGTTCATCATGCCCGGGCAGGCCGCGCGCAAGAAGTCGGTGCGGCAGAAGCTCAACGCCATGTCGAGCGAGTTCAAGGGCAAGAACATCCTGATCGTCGACGACTCGATCGTGCGCGGCACCACGTCGAAAGAGATCGTCGACATGGCACGCCAGGCCGGCGCCAACAAGGTCACCTTCGCCTCGGCCGCGCCTCCCGTGCGCTACCCGCACGTCTACGGCATCAACATGCCGTCGCGGCACGAGCTCGTGGCGCACGACCGCAAGATCCCCGAGATCGCGCAGGCCATCGGCGCCGACCACCTCATCTATCAAGAGGTGGAAGACATGCGCAAGGCCATCACGCTCGGCTCCGACGTGACCGACCTCGAGATGAGCTGCTTCACGGGTGACTACGTCACCGGCAGCGTCAGCCCCGAATACCTCGCCTGGGTCGAGGCCAACCAGCTCTCCTGACCGCGGTGCACCCCCGGCGGCGGGTGGGATGTCGCGGCAGCAGGCGCCGCTAGGCTCGAGACATGGCCACCCCTGACTTCGTGCTCGCGCTGCGCGAGAAGATCGGCAACGACCAGCTCTGGCTCACCGGCATCACCGCCGTGGTGACCCGCGGCGACGACCTGTTGCTCGTGAGGCGCAGCGACAACGGCGCCTGGACCCCGGTGACCGGCATCGTCGACCCGGGCGAGGAGCCCGCGATCGCCGCGGCGCGAGAAGTGCTCGAAGAGGCTTCGGTCGTGGCATCCGCGGAGCACCTCGCGTGGGTGCACACCATTCCCGAGGTGGTCTACCCCAACGGCGACCGCTCGCTCTATCTCGACATCACCTTCCGCATGCGCTACGAGTCGGGCGAGCCGTTCCCGGCCGACGGCGAGAACACCGAGGCGCGCTGGTTCGCGCCGCACGAGCTGCCCGAGATGAGCGACGAGATGCGCGCCCGGGTGCGGCACGCGCTCGACGGGGTGGAGCGGGCGCGCTTCGAGAGCTGAGGGCTGCGGCGGGGCGGCCGTTCGGCGGCGGCGCGGCGGTTCGGTGCTGCCGCCCGGCTGCGCCCCACCCGCAGCGACTCAGCGCCGCGAGACGATGCCGCGCACGAACGACGCCTGGCCGGCGTGCTGCAGGTCGTCGTTGATCACACTGACGAGCCGCACGGCGAGCGTCACCGGCGGGTTCCACGACTCGTCGACCACGCGCGCGAGATCGACCTCGCCGAGCGACCGCAGGTAGGTGACGGTCGAGGAGTAGACGGCCTCGTGGTAGTCGACCAGCAGCTCGGCCGAGACATCCTTCACCTGCCCTACCTGCTCGGGCGACTGCCCGTAGCCGGTCGCGTCGGCGTCGAACGGCAGGCCGAACCTCTGCTGCCAGCCGTCGCGCGTCCACACCTGTTCGGTGCCCGCGACATCCGCGATGTGGTCGTCCTGCACGCGGGTGAGGTGCCACACCAGCCACGCGATCGAATTGGCCGCCGGGTCGACGCGGAACGCCAGGTCGTCGTCGGAGAGCCCGCCGGCGGCCCGGCGCACGGTGTCGCGGATGCGCGTGAACGCGTCTTCGAGAAGGTCGGTGCTGGTCGTCATGCGCGCCACCCTACGCCGCTATCAGGGTCTTCTGAACGAAGCGCCGTACCCTGGCCGATATGCCCGAAAGTCCCAACCGTCTCGTCAACGCCTTCCAGCGGCTGGTCGACGGCACCAAGCGTCCTGTCGGCATGATCCTCGGTCTCTCGGTCGTCGCCGCGCTGCTCGTGACGGTGATGGCGGTGCCGGCGATGGCCGTCACGGGGGTCTACGCCTCGCGGTCGGTCGACGTGCTCGACACGCTGCCTGACGGCATCCGGCCCGGCACGCTCGCGCAGAAGTCCGAGATCTACGCCACGAACAGCGACGGCTCGACCAGCCTGCTCGCCACCGTGTTCGACCAGAACCGCCAGGAGGTCGGCTGGGACGACATCTCGCAATACGTCAAAGACGCCGTCGTGTCGACGGAAGACCCGCGGTTCTACGAGCACAGCGGAGTCGACCTCGCGTCGACCCTGCGCGCCGCGGTGGGCAACCTCACGTCGGGCGGCGTCGAGAGCGGCGCCTCGACAATCACCATGCAGTACGTGCGCAACATCCTGGTGCAGCAGGCCGAGATGCTCGACACCAAAGCCGAACGGGATGCCGCCTACGAGGCCGCGACCACGGAATCGCTCGACCGCAAACTGATGGAGATGCGCTACGCGATCGCGCTCGAGAAGCAGTACTCCAAAGACGACATCCTGCTCGGCTACCTCAACATCGCCAACTTCGGCGGCTCGGTCTACGGCATCGAAGCGGCCGCCCAGTACTACTTCGGGGTGTCGGCACGCGATCTCACCATCGCCCAGGCGGCGACGCTCGCGGCCACCGTCAACGAGCCGAACGGCCTGCGCATCGACCGGCCCGAGAACATCGCCGACAACGAGGCCCGCCGCAACGAAGACGTGCTCGCCTCGATGCTGAAGGAGCAGTCCATCACGAAGGCGCAGTACGACGAGGCGGTCGCCACCCCGGTCACCCCCAACATCACCGAGCCGACCACCGGATGCCAGGCCGCCGCGAGCGGCGCCGCCTACTTCTGCGACTACGTGACCTGGATCGTGAAGAACGACCCCACGTTCGGCGACACCGCCGACCAGCGCTGGCAGCACTTCAAGCAGGGCGGCTACAAGATCTACACCACGCTCAACACCGCGCTGCAGGCCAACGCCGACGAGACGATGAAGGAGTACATCCCGGCCACCTACGACGGGGCCGACCTCGGCTCCACGATCGTGACGGTCGAGCCGGGCACCGGGCGCATCCTGGCCATGGCCCAGAACACGACCTTCGACGACGACCCGTCGACCACCACCCCCGGCGCGACCGCGGTCAACTACAACACCGACATCGACTACGGAGGGTCGTCGGGGTTCCAGGTCGGCTCTACCTACAAGGTCTTCACCCTCGCCGACTGGCTCTCGAAGGGCCACACGCTGAGCGACCGGGTCAGCGGCAACGAGCAGACCTACGACTTCTCGCAGTTCACGAACTCGTGCACGGGACCGACGAGCGGCACCTGGACCCCGAAGAACGACGGCAGTGCCCGCCCCGGCACGATGAGCGTGCAGTCGGCGCTCACCAACTCCGTCAACAACGCCTTCGCCGTGATGGCCGAGCAGCTCGACATGTGTGACATCAAGAAGTCGGCCGAGTCGCTCGGCGTGCACCGGGCCGACGGCGACGAGCTCGGCACGAACCCCAGCGACATCCTGGGCACCAACGAGATCGCGCCGCTCACCATGGCCGCCGCCTACGCCGGCATCGCGGCGAGCGGCCTCTACTGCGCGCCCGTGGCGATCGACCGCATCGTCGACCCCGAGGGCACCGAGATCACCCCGCCGCAGGCGAACTGCACGCAGGCGGTGCAGCCGAACATCGCCGCCACGCTCGCCTACGCGATGCTGGGCCCGATCGAAGACGGCACCGCCACCGCGTCGAACCCGAACGACGACATCACCCACATCGGCAAGACCGGCACCACCGACAACGAGAAGGACACCTGGATGGTGGGCGCCTCGACCGCCGCCGCGACCGCCGTGTGGGTGGGCAACGTGTCGGGCAACGTGTCGATGACCGAGATCGATCCCAATGACTACGCCGGCAGCACCGTGCGCCACCGCATCTGGCGGTCGGTGATGACGGCGAACGACGACGTGCTGGGCGGCGGTGAGTTCCCCGAGCCCGACGAGGCGCTCGTCGACGGCTCGACGACCCGCTTCGACTCGAACGGCACGAGCACCGGGTCGGGGTCGGATTCGGGCACGGGTTCGGGCTCGGGTGATTCCGACGGCACGACGCCGACGGTTCCCCCGGCGACGGTTCCGGATGTCCCGGCCCCCGCGCCGACCCAGGCTCCCGCCGAGCCGACTCCTGCCCCCGAGCCCACGGTCGCGCCCACGCCGGGCGCCGACCCGGGCACGGGCGGCGCCGCGCCGGCCCCGGGCCAGTAGGCGCGGGACGCGGCGCGGTGCCGCCCGCTCCCGCCCGCCCGGTCGCGCTCGCTCCCACTCGCCCTCGGCGGTCAGCGCACCTGATCGGTGGGGCGGATGAGCAGCTCGTTCACCGAGACGTGCTCGGGCTGGCTCACCGCGTAGAGCACGGCCCGGGCGATGTCGTCGGGCTGGAGCGCGCGCATCGACTCATGCAGCTGCTGGGCCAGGGCTCGCATATCGGCGTTCGTGGTGTGGCTCGCCAGTTCGGTGGCCACGAAGCCGGGCTCGATCACCACGACCCGCACGCCCTCGGCCGTGACCTCCTGCCGCAGCCCCTCCGAGAAGGCGTTCACGCCGAACTTCGAGGCCGAATACACGGCTCCCGCTGCCGAGGCGACGCGACCCGACGTCGACGACGTCTGCACGATCGTGCCTTTGCTCTGCAGCAGATGAGGCAGGGCGGCGTGCGTCGCATACATCGTGCCGAGCAGATTGGTGTCGATCATCGTCTTCCACTCGGCCGGGTCGGCCCCCGCGACAGGCCCGCTCAGCATCACACCGGCGTTGTTGACGAGCACGTCGAGTCGCCCGAAGCGCTCGACCGTGGCGTCGACGGCGGCGCGCACCGACTCGGCGTCGGTGACGTCGAGGTGCAGCACGAGTGTCTCCCCCGGCATCCGTTCTGTCAGGCCTGCGAGCCGCTCGGTGCGTCGCGCTCCGACGGCGACGAGGGCTCCGGCCTGCGAGAGGGTCAGGGCGATCGCCTCGCCGATGCCCGATGACGCTCCGGTGATCAAGGCGACCTTGCCGGTCAGCGTGCTGGTGTGTGTGGGCGTGGTGTTCATCGTGGATCTCCTTCAGTGCTGGTCTTCGCGTGCTGGTCTCGAGTGCTGGTCGTCGAGCGCCGGTTCCGAAACGGACCAGGCGGTCACATTCACAGTAGTCGACAAGCGGACCGTCCGGTCACGTTAGACTCGAGCCATGAGCGAACAGCGATCCGACGCCCGGCGCAACCGGCAGCGGCTGGTGAGCGCCGCGGCGGAGGCGTTCGCGACGGTGGGCACCGAGGCATCCGTTGCCGACATCGCCGAGCGTGCCGGGGTGGGCAAGGGCACCGTGTTCCGGCATTTCGCCTCGAAAGACGAACTGCTCGGCACCATCGTGGGCGACGTGCTCGACACGCTGCTGCGCCGCGGCGAAGACCTCACAACGGCTCCGGATGCCGCCGCGGCGCTCGAGGCGTTCATGAGCGAGACCATCGAACTGCAGGCGCACGACCGCGCATTCTGCGAGGTCGTGGCGGGAACAGCCGTGGGTGACAGGCGCATCCGGGAGTCGATCGCGGCGCTGGAAGACGTGGTCGCGCGACTGACCG
Organism: Herbiconiux daphne; assembly: GCF_024979295.1. Classification (GTDB taxonomy): domain Bacteria; phylum Actinomycetota; class Actinomycetes; order Actinomycetales; family Microbacteriaceae; genus Herbiconiux; species Herbiconiux daphnes. The sequence goes on from NZ_JANLCJ010000004.1 coordinate 447,065, forward strand.
CCCGCGCTCAGAGCCAGGGGGCTCTGCGGCCCGACGTGACCGGCGACGACATCGTGCTGCTGCTGAGCGGCATCTACCAGACCGCCGCGCCCCTCAGTGCGACGCGGCCCGAGCTGTGGCGACGCTACCTCGCGCTCGCGCTCGACGGGCTGCAGACGTCGGCCGCGCGCACGGCGCTGCCGGCGGCGGGAGCGCCCTGACTCGAGCCGGCCCGCGCGTCGGCCGCGGCATCCGTGTCACATGGAGCGATCGGTTATCCGCGCTCGGGAGGTGGTGCGGTGCTGTCTCGCACGACCAGCATCGGCTCGATCAAGGGGATGGTCTCGGCGTCTTCGCCGCGCATCATCGCGAGGATACGCTCGACCGCGACCCGCCCGACCTCTTCGAAGTCGAGCACCACGGTTGTCAGCGCGGGCTGGAAGTAACGGGCCTCGGCGACATCGTCGAAGCCCACGACGCTGACGTCGGCGGGCACGGCAATCCTCCGCTCGTCGAACGCTTTCATCACGCCGAGCGCGAAGGGGTCGTTCGCGGCGAACACCGCGGTGATTCCCGGTCGGTCGGCCAGTTCGAGGCCGGCACGGTAACCCGATTCCGCGCTCCAATCGGCGGTCGTCACCACCGGCGGAACGACCCGCCCGGCGGCGGAGAGTTCCGCGGACCAACCCCGGTGTCGAGCCGTGCTGGCCATCCAGCCGGGAGGTCCCTCGACGTGCCAGACCGTCTCGTGCCCGAGGTCGAGCAGATGCCGCACCACGCGGCGAGCGCCCGTCACCTCGTCGATCGACACACTCATCGAGGTCTCGGGAGATCCCTGCTCGAAGGTGATCACCGGCACATCCGTCTCGATGCCGCGCAGCATCTCGACCGCCGAATAGAGCGGGGCCAGCACGATCACGCCGTCCACCTCGTCGGAGTTCAATTCGCGAAGGGCTGCCCTCATGCTGGCCCGGTCGAGTGACCCGATGGTGATGAGGCGCGTCGAGTAGCCATTGAGCCTCGCCTCCTCCGAGATGCCGAACAGGGCGACGGAGGGGCCGTGCACCGACAGCGCGTAGCTCACCACCCCGAGATTCATGGTGCGATTGCTCGCGAGGGCGGCGGCCGCGGTGTTGCGCCGGTAGCGCAGCTGCTCGATCGCCGTCTCGACGCGCTCCCGAATGTCGGGGCTCACGTTGGTGGCATTGTTGACCACCCGCGAAACGGTCTGCTGCGACACCCCGGCGAGTTTCGCCACGTCGACCATCCGGGGGCCCCGCGATCGGGATGCGGCTCTGTTCATGAACAGATCGCGGAGTCACGACCGACTGAGATGATCCGCATGACCCCATTATGCAACCCGGCTCGCGGGGCCGGCTCCCCTACGCGCGGGTCAGAGGCAGCACATCGTCCCACAGCTCGTCGGGGATGGCCCAGTGTGCGAGCTCGAGGGTCTGATCCACCCGCACTGGGTCGGACATCCCCACCACGGTCGAGGCGACCTTGGTGTTCCGCGTCGAGAACTGCAGGGCGAGTGCCGCCAACGGAACCCCGTGCCGGTCGCAATGGGACTTGATGGTGGCGACCCGGTCGAGAGTCGACTGGCTGGCGGGCGAATACATGTAGGTCTTGACCACATCCGGCCCCTTCACGAGCATGCCGCCGCCGAACGGAGCTGCATTCACGAATCCCACCCCTGCTTCGAATGCTTCATCGATGAGCGGGGCGGCGGTCTGGTCGATCAGCGTGTAGCGGTTGTGGCTGAGCACCACGTCGAAGATGCCGGTGCGCACGTAGCGCAGCTCGAGATCGATCGGACCGCCCGCCACGCCCAGATGCTCGATGACACCCTGTTCTTTGAGGGCGACGAGCGCCTCCACAGCGCCGCCGGACGCCATGGCGTCGTCGAACTCGATCTTCTCGGGATCGTGGAAGTAGACCAGCGGGAGGCGGTCCAGGCCCAGGCGCTCCAGGCTCTCCTCCACCGAGGCTCTGACGCGGGCTCCGGAGAAATCGTCACTACCACGAAGGGGATCGACCTTCGTTGCGACAACCGTGCCCGCAGGTACGCCACCGGCCGCTGCGATCGCCGCGCCGATACGCCGCTCACTGTCGCCGTTGCCGTACTCGTTCGAGGTGTCGATGAAGGTGATCGAGCTGTCGAACACCCGCCGGATCGTCGAGATCGCGACCCCCTCGTCGACCTCGTAGCCGTATTGCTCGGGAAAGCTGCCCAGCGCACTGGTGCCCACACAGAGCGTCGAGACGTCGAGCCCCGTTCGTCCCAGTGTTCGTGTGCTCGTCGTTGTGGTCATCATTGGTCCTTTCGTGTGACTTGTGTTTGCTGACCGCGGGCGCGCGATGGCGGCGGTCCGGTGGTGTCTCGCAGGATGAGGTCGGAAGCGATCAGCGGGATGGGGTCGTCGGTCCGCGCGCCTTTCATCAGGTCGAGGATGCGGTCGAACGCGCGGCTACCCACCTCGTCGAAGTCGAGCCGCACGGTCGTGAGGCTCGGCCGGAAGTAGGCAGACTCGGGGATGTCGTCGAACCCGACGACGCTGACGTCACCCGGAATGTGCACAGCGTTTTCCGAGAGCGCCTTCATCAGTCCGAGAGCCATCTGATCATTGGCGACGAGGACGGCAGTGATGCGTGGGTCTGCGGCTACCAGCTGGCCGGCGCGGTAGCCGGATTCACTCGTCCAGTCGCCGTCGAACGTATCGGGTGCGAACCGGTGCTGGGCCGACAGTTCGGCGGCCCAACCACGCACCCTCGCCTCAGCGCCGGTCCAGCCGGCCGGCCCTCGCACGTGCCACACGGTCTCATGCCCGAGCTCGAGCAGATGCCTCGTCGCGAGCCGGGCTCCCCTGACCTCGTCGACCGCGACATGATTGGGAAGCCCTTCGCTCCCAGGGTCGAACACCACGAGCGGTATCCCGTAGTCCATTCCGCTGAGCGCGACGCGTGCTGCCTGCACCGGCGCGAGCACCAGAACGCCGTCCACGGAGGTCGCCGTCAGATGATCGAGGGCCGACTGGATGGTTCGCTTGTCGACGTCGCCGAGGGTGACCAGGCTCGTGGCGTAGCCGTGTCGACGTGCTTCCTCCGCGATGCCGAACAGCGCGACCGACGGGCCGTACTGCGCCAGACCGAAGCTGATGACGCCGAGATTCATGCTCCTGTTCGTGGCCAGTGCGCGCGCCGCCTTGTTGGGCCGGTAGTCCAGCTGGCGAATGGCCTCGTCGACGCGACGGAAGACGTCCTTTCCGACGTTCGGATTGCCGTTGACGACCCGGGAGACCGTCTGCTGAGAAACGCCTGCGAGCCGCGCGACCTCGACCATCCGCACGGACTTCTTTGCCGGTGGCCCCGCCGGAAAAGGTGAAGGCCCGGGTATCGGGGAATTCGGGTCATTCTCGGTCATGGCTTCCGCCCCCACGGCGGCCGATCGAATGCCAGCCCGTCACGGGGACGGCCTTGATCCGAGAAGCCTCTCGATGGCGGCGGCGGCGACCTCCGCGATGGCCTGGTCATCGCTCATCGAACTCTGACCCGAGACCCCGACAGCACCCACGACGGTATCGCCCATGCGGATGGGAATTCCGCCCCCGAGGAGGGAGAGCCCGTCGATGTTCCGCACCCCGTGGACGAGCCAAGCGTCGTCGGCGATATCGGCCCAGTACTGATGCGTTGCCGTCAAGTTGCCGGCCACGGAGAAGGCCTTGGCCCGTGCGATGTCGATGGTCTGAAAAGGCGCCCCGTCCATCCGCGCAAACGCTACGAGGTGCCCAGCGGCATCGACGATCGCGCAGCACGTGCGCAACTCTCGCGCTCGCGATTCAGCCACCGCCGCGTCGACGCCGGCGCGAGCGAGGTCCAATCCGACGCTCTCGAGGGAGACCAGTCCTGCAGTCATGATCGTGCTTCTTTCGTTCTCAGGTGCGGAATGAGTTCTGGCCAGGAGTAGTCCGCGAGATAGGAATCGCGCAGGCTGTACGCTCCCGAGATGGTGTCGGCCAGGGAGTCCGGGCCGGGGAACCCGATCACTTTCCACCCCACGCGGTCGCGGTTGCCTCCGTACACCGGGTCGCCATAGAAGCCCTGCCGGGTGTGCAGCAGGAGCGCCTGAAAGAACGGCAGGCCCTCATCGAACGCACCCATTTGGAACGCACCGGCGATGGTGTCGGTCTCGAAACTCAATGGGTCCGGCTTGTTCGCACCAGAGAGCTCCTCGAGCGCGGCATCCTGTTCCGGCTCGCTGAGGCTCACGAAGTCGAGGCCCCCGCTCCGGCCCGCGGCGGACGCGTCGAGATCACGGATGCCGCAGCGGTAGGTGTGCCGCATGTCGAAGATGCGCGCCCGCCACGCTTCAGCTTCTTTGCCGGCGAGTTCGAGAAACCCCGACCCGTCTGCAGCTGCGTAGATGTACGTGATCCCCGAGAGGTATCTGTCGATGAAGCGCACCACTCCCGCTTCTCTCGCCCCGGGGTCGTGGTCGGTGGGCATGATCCGGGCGGTAGCCGCCTCGATCGTCGACCATTCGTGCGGGCTGAAGAACAAGGGCTGGTTGTCGTCGACCGTTTCGGGCACGACCACTCGCCAGTCGGCTTTGCTGGAGCTCATCGGGTGCCCACCTTCGAGGACGAGGTTCGATGCTCTCGTGGAATCTCCGCCTCCCGGCCTCGCGCGTACACCTCGTCGATGTACTCCGCGCACCGCCACGCGTTCGCCATGATCGTGAGCGTGGGGTTCACTCCGGTAGCCGTCGGGAACCCGGAGCCGTCGAGCACGAAGAGATTGTCGACGTCATGGGACTGTCCCCACTCGTTCAGCACGCTCTTCGACGGGTCGGTGCCCATGCGCGCGGTGCCGTGCTGATGACACGAGTTGCCGGTGCTGTGGCCTTCGTTGATGTAGACAGGGATGGTCTTGCGGGCGCCGGCGGCTTCGAGAATCTCCGCGTTCTTGTTCACCTGCCATCTCGACAGGGCCACGTCGTTCGGATGCGATCGATGCGTGATGCGCGCCACGGGCAAACCCCAGGCGTCCTTCACGGTCGGGTCGAGATCGACACGGTTCGATTCCACCGGAAGGTCATGCACCGTGTTCCCGATCTTCATCGCCCGACCGAAGAACTCGCGGTCGGCGTCCTTCGCCGACTGACCCCAGGCGGGGCGGCCGGGCAGGATCCAGTTCCCGGGCTGCCCCGTCATCGACGCTCCGATGAAACCGCCGTTGATGAAGCCACGCGATTCGTCGGTCTCGTAGAACTCGAACGATCCCCCGCTGATGTAGTTGCCCACCCAGCCGTCGAGTGGCTCATCGAAGAGGCCGACGGCGAAGACGTACTCGTGGAAGGTCGCGTTTCGGCCGACCTGCCCGCTGGAGTTTCCGATGCCATCGGGGAAACTGCTCGAGGTCGACTGCAGCATCAGGCGCGCGGATTCGATGGCGCCAAGGCAGAGAATGACGACATTCGCGGTTTGGACGACATCGCGTCCGTCGGCGTCGGTGTAGAGCACACCGGTCGCACGCCCGTCCGGTCCGACCATCACCTCTCGCACGTAGCATTCCGGCCGGAGTTCCAAGTTGCCTGTGGCGACGGCATCCGGGATGAACGTGGTCAGGGTCGACGAACGAGTGGATGTCGGATCGCCGTAGGTGTTCCAGAATCCCGTCCAGTTCGTCGGTGTGCGACCACGATACGGTTCGGAGATCGTCGCCTGCGGAATCGGGAATCCGTTGATCCCCAACCTGTTGCACGCGTCGTAGAACCGTTTGCCGAACTTGGTGGGCGGAAGCGGTGCCGTCGGGTATCCGGCGCTCCGGAACGGTTCGTACTTGTCGGCGCCGGCGAGCCCGGCGCATCCGAATGCCCACTCGACCTTGGTCAGGTACGGCTCGAGATGTTCATATCGGAACGGCCAGTCGACCAGGCTCGCGCCGGGGATGTCGCCATGCAGGCTCCGCTGCAGGAAGTCGGACTCTCGCGGCCGTGGAAACCAGCCCGCCCAGTGGGTCGTTCCGCCTCCCACGGTGAAGGGAACCATGGAGAAGGGATAACGTTCCGCCACCTCGTCCTCCGACATGCGGAGCGTGCGCGGCGCGATCCGCGGATCGGCCCAGAGATAGTTGCGGTTGACGAACTTCACCTCGTCACCCGAGAAGTGCTTCGCGGGTGTCAACCACGGACCTCGCTCGAGGCCCACCACGCTGTAGCCGGCTTCGGAGAGCACCTTTGCGGCCGTTCCTCCTGAAGCGCCCATCCCAACGATCAGCACATCGGCGTGCTCCGGAGTCGTCTTGTCGCTGTTGGTCATGCTGCTTCCTTCTTCAGTCGACGCGCTGTGGCCCTAGACCACGGACAGCGTGCGCGAACGGTTGACGGTGATGGCGATCGCGGCGATGACGATCACGCCGTAGACGATCGGCTGGAACTCCTGGGGCACGCCGATGATGTCGAGCCCGATGCGCAACAGGGCGATGATCAAGGCGCCGAATACGATCCGTCCCGGGCCACCGGTGCCGCCGGAGATGGCGGTTCCACCCACCACCACCGCTGCAATACTCGGCAAGAGAAGGCTGTTCGCGATTCCCGACGATGCCGTGCCGAGCTGACCCACGGTCATGATGGCCGCAATGCCGATCAGAAGGCCCGCCAGGGCGAACCCGAGCACGACGGTGACCGTCGTCCTGATTCCGCTGTACGCCGTGGCGCGCTGGTTCGATCCGATCGCCTTCAGTGTGCGCCCGCGTGCCGTCTTCGCGACGAAGAACGCGAGAACCGCCGCGATCGCTGCACCGATCACGAAGGCGAGCGGAATTCCGCCGGGCGACTCATAGAACCACTGCACCAGTTCGAAGTTCTGGATGAGACTGACCGCCGAAGCACCCGACGCGATGAGGCCTGCCCCTCCGACGATCCCCGAGACGGCGAGCGTCACGACGAACGACGGAATCTGGAAGTACATGTGCACCCAGCCCTGAAGCGCACCGATGGCCACCCCGAGAAGAAGCACGAGGGGGATCGCTATCGGCCCGAGTGTGTTCAGCCAGATGACGAGCAGCACACAGAGGAACGATGCCAACGCGCTGTTCGCGAGATCGATCCGCCCCATCAGAACGACCAGAGACTGCGCGAGCGCCAACATCAGCAAGGCCGCGGACTGGTCGAACAGTGTGGAGAGCGTGTTCAGCGTGACGCCGGACGGATTCATGGCCCAGAAGACCACGATCATGAGAACGACGACGATCGCCGGCGTCAGCCCCTTCTGGTTGACGAAGCCGAGCACCCGTGCGGCCGCGCCCTTCCGTTCCCCTCGTTTCGCCGAGCGCGTTGTCGATCCAGCCGGGCGGCGCCCCTTCTCGACCTCGACCACAGGCGTGACCTCTGAGCTGGTCGGCATCACAGCATCCTTTCGATGAGCGAGGTTCGGCTCGGGCGGTTGCCCGGCCGTGACGTGAACTCCCCCGTGACCTTGCCGTCGGCCATGGTGATGACCCGATGGGAGACGTAGATGCCTTCCTCGAGCGAATCGGCGAGCAGGATGATCGAAACCCCCTTCGCGGCGAGTCCGTGGAGGATCGCGTAGACCTCTGACTTCGCACCGACATCGAGTCCGCGAGTGGGGGTGTCGAGGATGAGCACCCGGAGGTCGGGAGCCAGCATCCATTTGGCCAGCACGACCTTCTGCTGGTTGCCGCCGCTGAGATTCACCATCTCGGCTGCCGGCCCTGAGGTCTTTATGGCGAGCCGGCGGATCCATTCGTCTGCGACCTCGCGCACTCGGCGGGATCGCATCACACCGAGTGTCGACACGACGTCAGGATGCGCGAGTGTCATGTTGTCGGCCACCGACATACCCATGATCGCGCCGTCGATCTTGCGCTCGCTGGGAAGGTAACCGATCCCTCTCGCTACCGCATCGCGCGTGCTGCGCAGGCCCACCCGTTCGCCGTCGATCCTGACCGATCCGTGCGCGGCCGGCAGCGCCCCGAAGAGTACGCGGCCGAGGTTCTCTCGTCCGGAATCCTGCACGCCGAGAATCGAGACGATCTCGCCCCGATTGATTCCGAGCGATACATCGGAGAATCCTGGGCCGGTGAGCGATTCGATCGCGAGCCGCACGTCGGGCGTGGGCTCCGTCGAGAGATCTTCCCGGAAGTACCCGCTCGTGAGATCGCGTCCGACCATGAGCCGGAACAGCTGGTCGACGTCGGCCTCGGCAGGGTCGACCTCGGCGACCACCTCGCCGTCTCGCATGACGTAGACGCGATCGCAGATCTCGAGCACCTCCTCGAGGCGATGCGAGACGAAGACGATGGATGCGTGCTCCTTGACCCGGCGGATGACGGAGAACAACGTCTCGATGTCACCCGATTCGAGCACCGAGGTCGGTTCGTCGAGCAGGATCACCGGGTCGTAAGGCGAGCCGTCGCCGGTCGCAAGAGCCTTGGCGACCTCGACCATCTGACGTTGGGCGAAGGGAAGCGTGTCGGTGATGTCGCTCGGGGACACTCCGCTTTTGACCTCGTCGAGATGACGCTGAGCCGTGCGGTGCATCTGCTTCCAGCGATAGAACCCGTCCCGCACCGCACCACGCTCGTTCCCGAGCAGAATGTTCTCAGCAACACTGACGTTCGGCAGGAGCGATTGTTCCTGGTAGACCATCGCGACGCCGTTCGACATCGCCTGCGAGATCGAAGAGAACGTCACCGGCCGCCCCCTGAGCTCCATGGTGCCGCTGTCGGCCGTCTGGTTGCCGCTCAAGATCTTCAGGAGCGACGACTTCCCGGCTCCGTTCTCCCCGATCAGCCCCACGACTTCGCGTGGACGGATCTCGAGCGAGACCTTCGTCAGGGCGTTGACGACGCCGAACGACTTGGAAACGTCGGTCAGACGCAACGCGGGCGCCTCGGTCGAGGTCTGCGCCACTGTCGGTTCTGCTGCGGACACTTACATCACCACTCTCATGGGTCGGCGGAGCTTCCATGCCACCGCCGTGACGGCGACGAGGAGCACCACGCCTTGGATGATCTGCTGGTAGAACCCGCTCACCCCGATGAGCACCATCCCGGTCACGATCACGCCCATGATGAGCACGCCGATGACGGAGTGGAGCACCCCGCCCCGCCCGCCCGTCAGGATCGTTCCGCCGATGACGACGCTCGCGATCGTGAGGAACAACAGGCCGTCTCCCGGCGTGGTCGAGCCGATGCTCGTGCGGCTGGCGGTCAACGCCCCTGCGAGCGACGAGCACATCCCGGCGATCACGAAAGCCAGGAGGCGGTAGCGCCTCACGTCGATGCCGGAGAGTTTGGCGATCTCCTCGCTCCCCCCGATGACGTACGCGTACCGGCCGAAGCGGGTATAGCGCTGGATCACGAGGCCGAGCAACACGATGACCAAGGCGAGCCACGACACCTTCGTGAAACCGAGGAAGGTGCCCTGGGTCAGATCGATGAACACCGGGTCCACGATCTGCGGCTTGGCGCTGGTGCCGAACAGGATCAGGGCGATGCCCGAAGCAACGCTGGCGATGGCGATGGTGGCGAGGAACGACGGGATGCGGAGCCGTGTGACGGCGAGGCCGCTCACGAGTCCGAGCACGCCACCGATGATCATCACCACGGGGAGGGCCCAGAGACCGAAGTCGAGCGAGTTGCGGTCGTTCGCCACCAGGAGCGCAGCCGACATCGAACCGACGGCCATGACCCCCTCGACGGAGAGGTCGATGCTGCCCATGAGGATCACGAAGCTCAGGCCGACCACGATGATCGCCGGGATGGCCGCTTGATCGATGACGTTTGCGATGTTGCCCGCAGTCATGAAAACCGGCGCCTGTGCTGCGATCACAACGACGATCAGCGCGAGCGCGATGAGCGCCGGCACCGGTTGTCCGTGAGTCGCGCGCCGGAAGCGCGCGAGGAGAGAATTGTCCACGATGAGTCCTTCTCGGAAGCGGAACGGATGGGCGGTCGGCCGTGGACGCCCGCGATTCGCAGGCGTGACCCCACGGCCGACCGCGAGGGACTACTTGTCGTCGAAGACGGGCTCGAACGCGACGGCGAACGGGTCGTCGAAGTCCATGTCGGCCACGAGCGGAGCGCTGAGCGCCGTTTCGGCGTTGTCCTTGGTGATGATCTCGGTCTCGAGATAGAAGGCCCTGTTCAGCGAGGGCTCCTTGTCGGGATCGATGGCTCCCGTCACGGCCTGGTAGGCGATGTCGAGTCCGATACCGCCCTGGATGGATCCCTTGGACATGTTCGTCGCGATGTAGCCACCCTTGCCGGTGCCCTTGGCGATCTCGTTGAGCGACTCTTCCAGGCCGTCGATGCCGACGACTCCCACGTCGGTGCGGCCCTGCGCCCTCAGCGCTGCCAGTGCTCCGAGCCCCAGCGAGTCGTTCGCTGCCCAGACGCCGTTGATCTGGTCACCGTACTTGGTCAGGTACGACTGCATCAGGTTCTGGGCGAGAGTGCGATCCCAGTCGGCCGGTTGAGCGTCGAGCAACGTGATGTCGGGGTACTCCTCGAGGGCTCGCTCGAGGCCGGCCTGCCGGCCCTGCTGGGCGGTGTTGTCCAGCAGACCCTGGATCGCGACGACGTTGCCCTTGCCGCCCATCGAGTCGAACAGCGCCTTCGCGATGCCGTAGCCCTGGGTTTCTGCGTTCTCCGCCATGAAGGAGGTGAAGGTCGAGCCGTAGGATTCGGGCGTGACGTCGCCCGGCGGAAGGGTCCATTGCACGACGACCTTGGCGCCTACCTTCTTGGCGGCGTTGAGGATCGCCGGAACGATGGCGTTCTCGTTCGGGTCGACGTTGATCGCGGTGCATTTGCCCGTCTCTGCGAGGATCTGGGTGATCTGTGCCACTTGCTTCGCGGAATCGTTCTTGTTCTCGATCCACTGGTAGCGGTCGCCCGCGCCGACGGACTCGGCGAAGGCCTTCGCCCCCGCCTCGACTGCGATGTAGTACTCGTTGTCGATTCCGCGGAAGCTCATCACGAGATGCGTGTTCGTCTCGTCACAGGTCTCGCCGGAATCGGCGTTCGACGCTCCGCCGGTGGAGCACCCTGCCGCTACGAGAACGGTGGACGCGACCAGACCCGCGAGGGCCGAGCGGCGGATGAGGTGGACGGCTCGACCTCTGCGAGACGTCGTGCTGGTGATTCGTTGCATTTGACACTCCTTTGTGCACTCACCTGTGATTGAAGGGGCGCGGAATGCCCGGAGATCGAGCCGTTCCGCGGCTGCCGGAGCTGGTGAGGCTCCGGCAGCCGGATGACTCAGTCGAGCGGGGTGAAGACCCCACGCTCTTCGAGCAGTTTGATGTTGCGGGCACGGGTCTCGCGCTCGCGGGCCAGCCAGTTCTCGCCGGGAGGCGCATCCAGGTACTGGTTCTTCGGGTAGATCGGCTTCTCGTAGATGGCTGCGTACTGCTCCGTGCGCAGGTCTTTGAAGCCGTTGAAGACACCGTTCGACTGTCGATCGCGACGGAGGGCGTCGACGTCGATGGTCGTGCTGACGAACGTGTCGCCGGCGGTGACGCCCGGGGTCTCGACGATGATCTTGCCGCGCTGGTTGACGATCATCGAGCGACCACCGAAGAGGTCGTTGATGACGCCGTCCGGTCCGAGTTCGGGGCCGAGGTTCGGCGCCACGACGATCGCGTTGTTGAACAGGGCGTGCGCCTTGTTCTGCACCTCCCACATGCCGTGCGAGGTCTGGGGCTCGATCAAGGTGGCCCGGATGATGATCTCGGCGCCGTTCATGGCGAGGCCGCGAGCGATCTCGGGGTAGGCACCTTCGTGGCAGATCACGTAGCCGATGTTGCCGATGTCCGGGGTCTTGGCGACCGGGTAGATGGCGTCCATCACGTTCCCGTCGCCCTTCTTCACGATCCACTCGTCCCAGAGGTCGTGCGGGTTCGTGGTGCCCAGCGTTCCGCCTTCGAATCCGTCACTCGTCGCCTTGGCGCGCCGGTAGATGACGTCGCCGTTCGGGTCGATGATGAATGCGCAGTTGAAGTAGCGGTCGGGGAAGTCATCGTCGGCCACGAGGTAGAGCTCGCCGGCGATGTAGGTGTTCAGTTCCCGTGCCGCTTTGCCGAGTTCGTCGGTCTCGGGGCCCGGGATCGTGCGGGCGAACTTCTTCTCCGCCTCGCGGCTTCCGGCATTGAATGCCATGTGCATGCCCTGGATGGCCATCTCGGGGATGACCACGAGCTTGACCGGGTGGCCTTCGGTAGCGGCCACTCCGACCGCGGTCTTCATGAAGCCGATGATGCGCTTCGTGTTCTTGAGCGCATCCTCCGGCTCGACGACCGGGATCTGCAGTGGCGAGAGGGCCACGACGGTGTACGGCTCAGTCACGTCAACTCCTTCGTTGTTGGTTCGTGATCGCTATGTTAGCGCACTATCAGTCGCGGTTGACAAGGCCTTTTCTTGAATCGAGGCCGAATTCTTAGCTAATGCAAATTCCGTATGTGAGTTGTTTACCTGATCAGGGGTCATTTCTGAACGCACAGTTACATCGGGGAATTCCGAGCGAGGTGAGCGCGGGCGACTCAAGATTGTAGACGGCGAGTTATCGCTAACTCAGACCTTGTCACATTCGAGACGGCTGCCCGGTCGTAGTTGATGACGGGCGCGAGAGTCGCGTCGCAGAAAGGCAGCATCATGAACATCGTCGTCGTCGGGGGCACCGGACTCATCGGCAAGAACGTCATCAAGCGATTGACCGCCCTCGGGCACACCGCGACCGCCGCGTCGCCCAACACCGGGGTGAACACCCTGGCGGGCGAGGGGCTCGACGAGGCTCTCACGGGGGCCGAGGTCGTGGTCGACGTGACCAACTCCCCCTCGTTCGCGCCCGCCGACGTGATGCACTTCTTCACGACCTCGACCGCCAACCAGCTGGCGGCCGAGCGGCGCGCCGGCGTCGGGCACCACGTCGCGCTCTCGATCGTGGGCGTGGAGCGGCCCTCCGACGGCGGCTACTTTCAGGCCAAAGCGGCGCAGGAGACGCTGATCCGCGAGTCGGGGCAGCCGTTCACCATCGTGCACGCCACGCAGTTCTTCGAGTTCATCGGCGCCATCGCCGACACCGCGACGAGCGGCACGACCGTGACGCTGCCGCCGGTGGCGTTCCAGCCGGTGGCGGCCGATGACGTCGCCGCCGCCGTGACCCGCGCCGCCGTGGGCGCGCCGGTGAACGGCATCGTCGAGATCGCCGGGCCCGAGCGCGCGCCGTTCGACCGGATTGTGGCCCGCGTGCTTCAGGCGCGCGGCGACGAGCGCACGGTGGTGGCCGACCCCGCCGCGACGTACTTCGGCGCCCACGTCGACGACACGTCGCTCGTGCCCGAGTCGGCACCGGATGCCGCGGGCACGACCCTCGAGGCCTGGCTCGCCGCGGGCGGGGCGACGCCGGCGCCGGCGCGCTGACCGTACCCGCGGACAACAGCAAACCTCGAGCGAACCTCGGCCGCATACGGCCCGGTTGCGCCGAGGTTTGCTGTTGTCCGCAGCGCGGCAGCGGCGTGACCGCGGGGTGACCGCGGGGTGCCGCGGCGAGCCGCCGTCAGGCGGAGAGCTCGGCCAGCTTCTGCTCGATCACGGTGGCGGCGTCGTCGATGAGTTCCTCAGAGATGACGACGCTGGGCAGGAATCGCAGCACGCTGTCCCAGCTGCCGGCATCCAGCACGATCACGCCGTTCGAGGTGGCGTGCTTGATCACGGCGGTGAGCGCCTCGGGGTTGGGCTTCTTGGTGCCGGGGTGCACGAGCTCGACGCCGAACATGGCGCCCTTGCCGCGCACCTCGCCGACCACGCTGAAGCGCGAGGCCCAGTCGCCGATGCGGGCGAAGAACGCACGCTCGACGCGCTGCGCCTCGGCGATGAGGCCCTCCGACTCGATCACGTCGAAAACGGCGAGAGCCGCGGCCGTCGACACCGGGTTGCCGCCGAAGGTGCCGCCGATGCCGCCGGGTTGCACGGCATCCATGATCTCGGCGCGACCGGTGACCGCCGCGAGCGGGAAGCCGCCCGCGATGCCCTTGGCGCTCGTGACGAGGTCGGGCACGACGCCGTGGTGCTCGATCGAATACCACGCCCCCGAGCGGGCGATGCCGGCCTGGATCTCGTCGGCCACGAACACGATGCCGTTCTCGGTGCAGAACTCGCTCAGGCGTTTGAAGAAGCCGGGAGCGGGGATGACGATGCCGCCGTCGCCCTGGATCGGCTCGACGAACAGCGCCGCCAGCTCGGTCGCCCCGATGTGCGTGTTGATGTAGTCGATGGTGCGCTCGGCCGCCTCGTCGCCGGTCATGCCGTCGGGGTCGCGGAAGGGGTAGCTGATCGGCACGCTGTAGATGTCGCCCGGCATCGGCCCCATGCCGGCGCGCTCGGGCCAGGGGCGGTAGGTCATGGCCATGGTGAGGTTGGTGCGGCCGTGGAACGCGTGGTCGAGCGTCGCGATCACGCGGCGGCCGGTGTACTTGCGGGCGATCTTGACGGCGTTCTCGACCGCCTCGGCGCCCGAGTTGACGAGGATCGAACGCTTCTCGAAGTCGCCCGGGGTGATCTCGGCGAGCTTCTCGGCCACCCGCAGGTAGTTCTCGTAGGGCGTGACCGTGAAGAGCGTGTGGGTCAGCTTCGACGCCTGCTCGGCAGCGGCAGCCGCGACAGCCGGATGCGCGTGGCCGATGGTCGTGACGCCGATGCCGCACCCGAGATCGATGATCTGGTTGCCGTCGACGTCGACGAGGATGGCGCCCGACCCGTGATCCATGTAGATGTCGGCGAGCGTTCCGGCACCTCGCGACACGGTCTTGCGGCGGCGCTCGTGCAGCTCCCTCGACTTCGGCCCGGGCAGTTCGGTGACGATCTTGCGCGCTTGCGGAACGGAGAAGGAGGAAGAGTCGACCATGCTTCGAGCCTAACCCGCGACCGGGGGCGCGCTCGTTCCCGCTCAGTTCATGGACTACGGGCGTAAGTAGTTCGCCAGCTTGTCTTCCAACGACTTCGAGATCGTGTCCTGGCCGCCTAGCACGATGATCCGCTGTGGATCGAGACGTCGCAACTCCTGTTCCACCTGCAACGAGATGCCATTCTTCGAAACCAGTAACACGGGACTGCCGAACGCGATCGCAGCCGCAGAACCCGACAACGCATCGGGGAACACCTCGCCTGACGCAACGAACACCATCGATCGTTCGGCACAGAACTGATTCGCCGACGTCGCGGCCGAGACGGCATAGCGATCGGGACCCGGAACCCTTTGGGTCGGCGCATTTGCAGCCAGCGTCAAAGCGGTCGCGTCGCTGACAGTCGACGGCCCTCCGACGATGATGATGTGCTCGACGTCGCCCCGAGCGGCCAGATAGCGGGCGATCTCCGGCGGTACTCCATTCTTCTGAACCAGGAGTACCGGTGCGAACGCGTCACCGGCCGCCGCCGCCGCCGACAGTGCATCGGAGAAGACTTCTCCTGACGCCACGTAGACAGTGTCGACGTCGGTGCCGAACATCTGCGACGCCAGACGCGCCGACACGTCGTAGCGGTCATCGCCCGAGATGCGCTTGACCGACCCGGTGGCGAGGCCCGACACCGAGCGCTCGACCTCGGATGAGATCGAGGCGGTTCCACCGAGGATCACGATATCCCTGGGCGCGAGACGCACGATCTCG
The DNA here is from genome assembly GCF_024979295.1 of Herbiconiux daphne. Taxonomy (GTDB): domain Bacteria; phylum Actinomycetota; class Actinomycetes; order Actinomycetales; family Microbacteriaceae; genus Herbiconiux; species Herbiconiux daphnes. The sequence goes on from NZ_JANLCJ010000004.1 coordinate 462,733, forward strand.
GCACGCACCGAGGCGGGAACGGAATCTTTCGTCACGAGGAGCACTGGGCCATGCAGGTGCCCGGCCGCTGCCGAACCGCTGAGTGCATCGGCGAAGCCCGACCCAGTGGCGAGGAAGACCACCGCCGCGCCGCCCGGGAAGCTTCTCGCAGACGTGCGAGCAGACACCTCGAACCGGTCAGCGCCGGAGATCCTCTCGACACCTGGCGGGATCGATTCCGTCGGCGGACACGTTTCGGCGACTTCGTTATGGGCGACGGCCGCGTGGGCGCCAGCCGCCGGCCCCATCGATGCCAGCAACACGATCGTGCTGGTCAGGATGATCGTGGAGAATCTCATGCGCTAACCATACACGAGCTTCCCTCACTTTATCTGGCTTCCCGCGCCCTTACGCGGGCAGGTGTCGACGTGGTCGTCGACCACGCCAACGGCCTCGAGGTAGGCGTAGACGATGGTCGACCCCACGAACGTGAAACCGCGCTTCTTCAGGTCTTTGCTCAGGCGGTCCGAGAGCGGTGTGGTGGCCTGCAGGTCGCCGAGGCCGCGCGGATGGTTCACGATCTGCTCGTCGTCGACCCACCCCCAGAGGTAGGCGGCGAAGCTGCCGAACTCCTCCTGCACCCGCAGAAAGGCGAGAGCGTTCTTGCGCGTGCCGAAGATCTTCAGGCGGTTCCGGATGATTCCGCCATCGCTCATCAAGGCCTCGAGCTGCTCGTCGTCGAACTGCGACACCGCCACGACGTCGTAGCCCGCGAACGCCCGTTCGTACCCGGCGCGGCGACCCAGGATGGTCGACCACGACAGCCCGGCCTGCGCGCCCTCGAGCACGAGCATCTCGAACAGATGCCGGTCGTCGTGCGACGGCACGCCCCACTCGGCGTCGTGGTAGCGGCGCATGGCGAGACTGCCGTTGGCCCACGCGCACGTGCCGCCGTGGGGGTCGAACTCTGGCTCGGGGTGTGCCGCGGCATCCGTTTCGGTCATGCCTCGATCATCTCAGCAGGCGCCGACATGCCTGCTATTGCGCCGTGTAGCCGCCGTCGATGACCAGCTCGCTGCCCGTGGTGAACTTCGACTCGTCAGAAGCGAGGAACAGCATCGCGTAGGCGACGTCGTCGGGCTCGCCGATGGTGCCGAGTGGATGCTCCGATTTCATCTGCTCGATGTAGCCGGGGGTCTGGCGCGCCTTCTCGATGTTCATGGGCGTCAGGATGGTGCCGGGCAGGATGGCGTTGAAGCGTATTCCCTCGGCGGCATACGTGATCGCATCCGTCTTCGTCATGGTGCGCACGGCGGCCTTGGTGGCGTGGTAGACGGGAACGTCGGCGTTGCCGATGATGGCGTAGATCGACGACATGTTGACGATGCTCTTCTGCCCCGGGGTGTTGCGCATGTGCGGGATGGCGTGCTTGGTGCACAGGAACGGGCCGCCCGCGTTGACCTTGAAGACCTTCTCCCAATCGGCGAAGTCGACCTTGTCGGTGGGTTCGACGGGGCCGGCGATGCCCGCGTTGTTGATGAGGATGTTGAGGGCGCCGAACCGCTCGACCACCTCGGCGAACACCTGCTCGATGCGGCTCTCGTCGGTGACGTTCATGGTCCAGAACTGGGCGGTGCCGCCGGCATCCCGGATCTCCTGGGCCACCCGTTCGCCCGAATCCGACATGTCGACGAGCGCCACGGCCGCGCCTTCGCGGGCGAACAGGCGCGAGATGGCCTCGCCCATGCCGCTGCCGGCGCCGGTGACGATGGCGGTCTTGCCCTCGAGTCTTGCGGTCATGTCTTGTCACTCCCTTGTGAATCGTGTACAACCACACTGTAGTGTTAATCGTAAGTGAACAGCGCTGTTCAGGGAGAGGTTACAACGTGATTGTCAAAGACACCAACGTCCCCACGATGCTCGAGCACGGGGGCACCTGCCGATCGTGGTTCTTCTTTCATAAAGAGGAGCTGCGCGACGAGACCGAGGGCGGCTACCTCGAGTTCATCGACGAGTTCGAGCTCGCGGCGGGCACGGCCCTCGAGCCGCACTCGCACAACACCGACGAGTTCTATTACCTGCTGCGTGGCACCGCGGTGATGCGCATCGAAGACGAGGAGCAGGATGTCGGCCCCGGCAACCTCGTGCGCATTCCCCGCAACCAGATCCACAGCATCCGGGCGAAGGAGGGCGAGGGATTCCGCGCGCTCGCCTTCGCGATCAGCTACATGCCGAAGGACGAGGTGGGCTACACCGCCTACCCGCCGGGCGGCGAGCCGCACTTCGTGCCGAGCGACGCCGACACCTTCGAGTAGCGCGAACGTCCGGCGGAGACAGCGATGAGACTGCAGAACAAGATCGCCCTGGTGACGGGCGCGGGCCGGGGCATCGGGCGCGCGACCGCGGAACTCTTCGCCGCCGAGGGCGCCACCGTCTACGCGGCCGACCTGTCGGTCGACGAGCCCTTCGAGTCGCCGGCGGTGACATTCGTCGAACTCGACGTCACCGATCTGGAGGCCTGGCAGACGGTGGTCAACGGCATCGTCGACGAGCACGGCCGCATCGACGTGCTGTTCAACAATGCCGGCCTCGTCGGCTCGTACGAACCCGTCGACTCGATCGCGCTCGACGACTGGGCTCGGGTGATGAACGTCAATCTCAACGGCGTCTTCTACGGCGCCCGAACCGTCGTGCCGCGGATGCGTGCCGCCGGCCGGGGATCGATCATCAACACGTCGTCGATCTGGGGCATCGCGGGAGCCGCGGGAGTGGCCGCCTACACCGCCTCGAAAGGCGCGGTGCGGCTGCTCACGAAGAACCTCGCGTTGTCGTATGCGGCCGACGGCATACGGGCGAACTCGATTCACCCGGGCATCATCGACACCCCGTTGATCGCGGCTCAGGATGCGCAGATCACGGCGGGAGTGGTGGCGCAGACGCCGTTGGGCCGGCTCGGAACGGCACAGGAGATCGCCTTCGGTGCGCTCTTTCTCGCGAGCGACGAGTCGAGCTTCATGACCGGTGCCGAGCTCGTCATCGACGGGGGCTACACGACGCAGTGACCGGATGCCGCGGCGTGCGGTCATGGCGGCGTGCTCGCTGGGGCGTGCCGGGGGCCGGGTGCAGGGCGCCGGATGCCGCGCGTGCTCGTTCTCCCGCGATCAGCCGCCGGCCGACGAGCCGAAGCCCGACTTGCCCGACGAGCCGAAGCCGGCCTTGAGGGGCGCGCGGTCACCGGTCTTGGCGCCGGCCGCGGCCGGAGTCACGACATCCGACTGCAGTTTCGAACCGGGGGCCGCGAAGCCGCCGTTCGGAACGGTGGCCCAGCCGGAGACGTTGGGCGAGTTCCAGCGCGATCCGGCGAACAGGAGCGGGCCGAGCCACAGTCCGGCGTAGTGCGCGCCCGGGTAGCGCGACGAGGGCTCGCACAGGTCTTCGGGGGTGTCGACGATGTCTTCGCCCTGCCGCTCGAGCACCGCGATCTGCTCGGTGACGTCGGCGATGCAGGCCTCTTTGGAGTCGTACATCGGGCGCTCGGCGTTCTCGGGCACGACGTACTTCTCGCCGTCGGCGCCCTCGAGCACGATGCCCTCGTCGGTGGGGGCGCAGCCCGAGAGGGCGAGCACGGCACCGGCGATGGAGACCACGGCAACGCCGCGGGCGGCTGCCGGGCGGCGGAGCGCGGCGCGTTTGGTGGCCGCGATGCCGGACAGGGCGAGAGAGGAGGAACGGGAGGCCATGAGGGTTCCATCCTGCCCCACGGGCGTGGGAATGTGCTCAGGGTTCGGGCGGCTCAGGGTTCGATGTAGTGCGGCACGAACTCGGCCAGGTCGCCGGTGATCGGGCCGCCCGTCTCGCGCAGGTCGATGCCGGCCGGCGTTTCGCCCACGATCCAGCTGCCGATGACCGCGGTCTTCGGCCGCCCGGCCGCCGTCGCGATCGGGGTGAATCGCGCCCGCTGCTGATAGACGAAGCCCTCGTCACCGTAGCCGCCCTCGTTCGAGGCCACGAGTGCGTCGGTCCCGTCGAAGACCCGAACGTTCGCGCCCTCACGGCCGAGTCTCGGTTTCGCGACGTAGCCGGCCGAGCCGCCGCGCAGCGCATCCGGAGCCTCGAAAGCGGGAAGCAGGTTGGGGTGGTCGGGGAAGAGTTCCCAGAGCACAACGAGCAGCTGCTTGTTGCTGAGCAGGAGCTTCCAGGCCGGCTCCACCCAGGCGGTGCGGCCGCGCGTGTTCGGGAGGAAGCCGCCGAACTGTTCGGCGAGCATCCACTCCCAGGGGTAGAGCTTGAAGATGCGGTGCACCTCTTCGTCGTCGGCGTCGAGAAACGCCTGGCGGTCGACGCTGAAGCTGAGGTCTTCCATGAAGATCAGTTTCGGGTCGAAGCCCGCCGCCTTCGCGGTCTCGGCCATGTAGGCGATGGTGTCGAAGTCTTCGACGATGAGTTCGGCCTCGGGCTCGCCGTTGTCGTGCAGCGATGCGAGGTGCAGCCGGGCGCCGGGTGCGAGGCCCCACCGGGCGGTGCGGATGTGCTCCCACTGCTCGATCAGCAGCTCGTGCACGGCGTTGAACTGGTCGGCGCCGGCGGGGAGCACTCCGGCGGCGGTCTGCTCTTCGAGCCACTGCCACTGGGCGGCGGCGGTCTCGACGAGCGAGGTGGGGGTGTCGGCGTTGAACTCGAGCAACTTCACCGCGGGCGAGCGCACCGTGCCGAATCGTGCTGGGCGACCGGAGAGGTCGGGCGGCCCGGCGCCGTCGTCGTAGGCGAGGTCGAAGCGGCCGTAGACGGTGGGGTCGTCGTCGTCCCACGAGGCGCGCACGAGTTCGTGGAAGCGTTCCGGGATGCCGAATTCGGCGAACCGGCCGGCCCGCACGACGTGCTCGACCGCGTCCATGCAGCGGGCGAAGAGCTCGGCGGTCGCCGTCTCGAGCAGCGCGATCTCGGGCGGCGCGAAGGCGTAGGCGGCCTCTTCATTCCAGTAGGGGCGCCCGTCTTCCGACTCGAGATCGTAGAAGCTGAACCCCACGGCGTCGCACCGCTGCCGCCAGTTCGGCCGGGGGCTCACCTCGACGCGTCGCATGCCTCCAGTATCGCCCACCCCGCGCTCCCCTCCCCTTCGCCGAGTTGCGCCAAAGTGCCCTAAGACAGGCTCAGGAAGGGCACTTTAGCGCAACTCGGCGGAAAGAGAGGGACGGGAGCGGGGAGGACACTAGGGCCCGGGGGCGGGGGCGGGGTCAGCTCAGGGCGTCGAGGGCGGCGTACTCGTCGTCGGAGAGGGTGATCGCGGCGGCGGCCACGTTCTCTTCGAGGTGCGCGACCGAGGATGTGCCCGGGATAGGCAGCGTCACCGGCGAGCGGTGCAGCAGCCAGGCGAGCGCGAGCTGACTCGGCGTGGCGTCGTGCGACGCGGCGAGCTCGGCGAGCGGCGTTCCCGCAGCCGACAGCTCGCCGGTGGCGAGCGGGAACCACGGGATGAACGCGATGCCCTCGGCCTCGGAGTAGTCGAGCAATTCGGAGGCGCTGCGGTCGGAGAGGTTGAACAGGTTCTGCACCGACACGATGGGGGCGATCTGACGCGCGGCCGCGACATCCGCCACCGTCACCTCGCTGAGCCCGATGTGCCGCACCTTGCCCTCGGCCTGCAGGGCCGCGAGCTCGCCGATCTGGTCTTCGAGCGGAACCTTGGGGTCGATGCGGTGCAGCTGCAGCAGGTCGATGCGGTCGACGCCGAGGTGGCGGAGGTTCAGCTCGGTCTGCTGGCGGAGGTATTCGGGGCGGCCGACGGGGATCCACTGGTTCGGCCCCTGGCGGGTGAAGCCGACCTTGGTGGCGATGGCGACGCCGTCGGCGTAGGGGTGCAGCGCCTCGTGGATGAGCGCGTCGGTGACGAAGGGGCCGTAGGCATCCGCGGTGTCGATGAGGGTGACGCCGAGTTCGACGGCACGGCGCAGAACCGCGATGGCGCCCGCGCGGTCGGCGGGCTCGCCCCAGACGCCGCGGCCGGTGAGCTGCATGGTGCCGAAGCCGAGGCGGTTGACGACGAGGTCGCCGCCGATGGCGAAGGTTCCGGCGGCGGAGGCGTTGATGGTGTCTGCAGAAGTCATGCAGATCCAAACCCCTCCAGGGCCCTCTGCATTCCTAGCTCGGGGCCTTCCCCGCTGCCGAGTTGCGCCAAAGTGCCCTTCGCGGACGCGTTTTGGGGCACTTCGGCGCAACTCGGCGGGGAGGTGGGAGGGAGAAGGGGCGGGATGTGCGCACACTGGGGGCATGAAGATCACCGACACGAGCGACCTGTGGTGGAAGAGCGCCGTCATCTACTGCCTCGACGTCGAGACGTTCATGGACTGGAACGGCGACGGCGTGGGCGACTTCGCCGGGCTCGCGCACCGGCTCGACTACCTGGCCGAGCTCGGCGTGACCTGTCTCTGGCTGATGCCGTTCTACCCCACGCCCGATCGCGACGACGGCTACGACATCGTCGACTTCTACGGCGTCGACCCGCGGCTCGGACATTTCGGCGATCTGGTCGAGGTGATCCGCATCGCGCGGGACCGGGGCATGAGGGTGATCGCCGATCTCGTGATCAATCACACGAGCGACCGGCATCCGTGGTTCAAGGCCGCGCGATCGAGCCGCTGGAACCCGTATCGCGACTATTACGTGTGGCGCGACTCGCCGCCGGCCCACGACGGTGCACCGGTGTTCCCCGACCAGGAGACCAGCAACTGGCAGCTCGACGAGAAGACCGGTCAGTACTACCAGCACGTTTTCTACAAGCACCAGCCCGACCTCAACATCACCAACCCGCTCGTGCGCGACGAGATCGCGAAGGTGATGGGCTTCTGGCTGCAGCTCGGGTTGTCGGGGTTCAGGGTCGATGCCGTGCCCTTCCTGCTCGACGAATCGGGCGTCATCGACGGCGCGAAGCTGCTGCCCGACCCGCACGCCTACCTGCGGTCGCTGCGCTCGTTCCTCGGCCGGCGGAGCGGCGAGGGCGTGCTGCTGGGCGAAGTGAACCTGCCGCGCGACGAGCAGGAGCTGTTCTTCGGCGGCGCGGAGGGCGACGAGCTCACGATGCAGTTCGACTTCATCGCCATGCAGAACCTGTATCTCTCACTGGCGAGGCAGGATGCCGGCCCGCTGATCGCCGCCCTCGAATCGCGACCGGCCGGCTCGCCCGACTCGCAGTGGGCCAACTTCGTGCGCAACCACGACGAGCTCACGCTCGACAAACTGAGCGATGCCGAGCGCGAGGAGGTGTTCGCCGCCTTCGGGCCCGAGGCCTCGATGCAGGTCTACGGCCGGGGGCTCGTGCGTCGGCTGCCGCCGATGCTCGATGGTGATCCGCGACGCATCCGCATGGTCTACAGTCTGCTGTTCTCGCTGCCCGGCACGCCCGTGCTGTTCTATGGCGAAGAGATCGGCATGGGCGAGAACCCCGAGGCTCCAGGGCGCATGGCGGTGCGGTCGCCGATGCAGTGGAACTCCGAGCCGACCGGCGGATTCTCAGCGGCCCGCCCGTCGCGACTGCGAAACGCCGTGGTGCCGGGAGGGTATGGCCCCGCGCACGTGAACGTCGAGTCGCAGCGGAGGGACCCGGATTCGCTCTACTCGTTCATCCGCGGCCTGGTGCAGCACTACCGCAACGCGCCCGAGTTCGGCTGGGGCGCGTTCGCGGTGCTGCCGCAATCGCATCCTTCGGTGCTCGCGCACTCACTGACCTGGGACGACCGCACCGTGGTGGTGCTGCACAACTTCTCGGCGTCACCGGTCTCGGTGCCGCTCGATCTCGGGCGTGCGCACGCCGGATGCCGCGTGAGCGACCTGCTCACGGGCGCGACGAGCTCGCTCAGCGCGTCGGGCCGGACGACGATCGAGCTCGACGGCTACGGGTTCACCTGGCTGCGGGTCATCCCCGAGGGAGAACGGCTCGAGTACTGAGGGCGGCGGCGCGAGCCGGGGTGGCTTGCGTGCCCGGGGCGGCTTGCGTGCCGGGGTGGCTTGCGTGCGTCGTGCGGAGCGACGCTCAGGCACGCAGGTAGTCGAAGAGGGCGTCGAGCACGGCCTCGAGATGGTCGGTGGTGCCGGTCGACCACATGATGACGACGCCGCCCTGGATGCCGGCCACGAGAGCCCCGGCGAGGCGTTCGGCGGGGAGGTCGGTGCGCATCAGCCCGGCATCCTGCATCGAACGGATGCCGGTTGCCACCAGCCCCTGCCACTGCGACAGCAGGGCGCGCACCACTTCGTCGGCTCCGGGGGTGGTGCCGACCTGTCCGATCAGCGAGTTGAGGGGGCAATGCGCGCCCTGGGCGCGGTAGCGGGCGATGACGGCGTCGCGCCAGCGGTTCCAGGCGGGCCAGTCGTCGAGGGTGCCGAGGTAGGGCTGCTGATCGCTGAGCACGCGGTCGGCCTCGTGGTGCATGACCGCCAGCAGCAGGTCTTCTTTTCCGCCGGGGAAGTAGTGGAAGAGCTGGCTCTTGCTCGTGTTCGTGACCGCGCGCACGTCGTCGAGGGTGATGTCGCCGAGCTCGTTCTCGCGCAGGAAGGTGGCGGCGCCGTCGACGATGCGATCGCGGGTGGCGCGGCCTTTGGCGGTCAGGGTCATGGGGTCGATGGTAGCGCATTTCTGGACTTGTGAGTCCAGAAATGGCGACGTACGGTCGACGCCATGAATCAGCAGCTCAGCGGCAAGACGGCCCTCGTGACCGGATCGACCAACAACATCGGGCGCGCGATCGCCGAAGCCCTGGCGTCGGCCGGGGCGCACGTCGTGATCTCGGGGCGCGACGCCGAACGCGGGGAGGCGACCGCCGCCGCCATCCGGCGTGCCGGAGGCCGCGCCGACTTCGTGCGCGCCGACCTCGACGGCTCGGCGACGGCGAGCCGAGCCCTGGCCGAGGAGGCGCTGGCGGTTCTCGGCGGCCGCCTCGACATCCTGGTGAACAATGCGGGAGTGTATCCCCGCCACTCCACGGCGAGCGCCGGCGACGACCTGTTCCGGCAGATCTACGACGTCAACGTGAGCGCTCCGTTCTATCTCGTGCAGGCTCTCGCGCCGGCGCTCGTGGCGTCGGGCGATGGCGTGGTCATCAACCTGGGCTCGTGGGTGGCGCGGGTGGGCGTGGCATCGAGCCCGCTCTACAGTTCGTCGAAGGCTGCGGTCGAGGCGCTGACGCGCGCCTGGTCGGCCGAATTGGGACCGCAGGGCGTGCGCGTCAATTCGCTCTCGCCCGGCGTCATCCGGCCGCTCGGATCGGCCGCGGATGCCGACCTGCCCTCGGAATCGCTCATGCTCACGAGCCCCTCGGGTCGCGCCGGCCTGGCCGAGGAGGTCGGCGCGGCGGCGGTGTTCCTCGCGAGCGACGCCGCGTCGTTCGTGCACGGCACGGTGCTCGACGTCGACGGCGGCCGCCTCAACGTGTTCGCGGCGGCCTGACTCGTCGAGTTGCGCCAAAGTGCCCTTCGCGAGGGCTTTTTCGGGCACTTTGGCGCAACTCGGCGAGAGAGGGGTGAGGGAGAGCGCGACGGTCAGGGGCGGGTCACGAAGAAGGTGTTCTGCACGGGGGCTGTCTTCCAGGTGAGGTGATCGGCCGCCGACCAGCTCCACTTGAGCCGGCCGTCGTTAAGGATCGAGACCGGAAGGTAGTCGCCCGCCGCCTCGTGCGCCACCACGTGGAACACGAGGGTCGTGGTCGAGCCCGCCGGCACGCCCACGACCTCGCAGAGCTCCAGAGCGGCGTCGACCTCGCAGGTGGCCCCGACGCCCGAGACGAGTTCGACCGACGCCCAGTCGGTGAGATCGAACGCGGTGTCGACGTAGGGTGCGGTCTTGCTGCCGGTGTTCGTGAGGTTCAACCGCAACAGGTATTCGTCGGGACGGCCGGGAAGCGGCGTGATGGCGTCGGTCACGGCCACCGGGTTGAGGATGCGCGGCGACGGCGCCGGCACCGTCGGCGCTGCTGGAGTGGCACCGGTCGGATCGTCGACCCCCATCTGCTCGTCGGTCACGTCGAACGACCACCCGTCTTGCGAGTCTTTGCAGCTGAACGAGGCGATCTGGTTGATCTTGACCCCGTAGATCGTGATCGGGTTGTTGATCCACCAGGTGTACGACGAATCGGCCTTCTCGACCGCGATCTCGACGCGGCCAGTGATCTCCCCCTCCTCGTTGTAGTGCGTATGGATGGTCAACTTGCCGTTGGCGTCTTCGATGAACTTCTCGTCGTAGGGGTCTTTGGTAAAGTCGAGGAATCCGTCGGGGAAGTCGCTCGCATCGGCCGAGTAGCGGCACGCACCACCGTGCTGCCCGCCCGCCGGAGCATGGCCTTCACCGCTTGCGTCGGTGACGTCGAGGCATGAGATGCCGGCGGCTTCGGCGGGCGCCTTGAGCCCGGGGCTGAACCGGCATTCGGCCGCCGAAGCGCTCGAGGCGGCAGCGAGCGGAGAACAGCAGAGGGCGGCCAGCGCCAACACGGCGATGCCGGCCGTGCGACGACGTGACGGAGAGGAGAACGGATGTTTCATGGGTCTTCTTTCGAATCAGCGAAGACACTCCCAATGGGTCTTCTGAGAATGCCTCAGTTAATGTAGCGGGTGCGGCCGACAGTCGCCACCGGCCCACTCGCATTCAGCCCGCGGCATCCGTTGCACCCGACGCGGCGGACTGCCACTGTTGTGACCAGCCACCGACCGACGGCGGCCGCGAACGGCTCGGCAGACGGAGGCGTGCATGGACTTCTACGGCGTCATCGAGATCGTCGGCAAGGTGATCGACGCGGCCGGAGTCGCGGCGATCGTGATCGGCGCGCTGTTCGCGGCGCTCAACGCGCTGAGCCGGGCCGTTCGCCGGCAGCGGCCGGTCTACACGCAGTTCCGCCGGCTGCTCGGGCGAGCCATCCTGCTCGGGCTCGAACTGCTCGTGGCGGCCGACATCATCCGCACCGTCGCCGTGACCCCGACACTCGAGAGCGTGGCGGTGCTGGGCGCGATCGTGCTCATCCGCACGTTCCTCAGCTTCTCGCTCGAACTCGAGATCACCGGACGCTGGCCCTGGCAGAAGGCGCCACCGGATGCCGCGAACACCCCGGATGCCGCCGCCCCGCCCGGTGGCGCCCGCGCCGCCTCCGCGCCCCCGGCCGACATCCCGGGCTGATGCCTTCGCCCACCGCACCGACCGCACAGCGCACCGGCGACGCGTTCCGTCGCGTCGACTGGCTCGAGCTGTTCTTCGACCTCGTCTTCGTGGTGATCGTCAAGCAGCTCACCGACCTGCTGCACGGCGACCCCGGAGTCGACGATTTTCTGCTGGTGGCCGGCATCCTGGTGCTCGTCTGGGCGGCGTGGCTCAACGTGGTCACCTTCGTGAACATGGTGGGAGGCACGCCCGGCGGCGCCCGGGTGCCGGTGCTCGTGTCGATGGCGGGTGTGGGGTTGATCGCGGTGTCGATCCCCGAGGTCACGGGCGACGGCGCCCCGCTGTTCGCGATCGGCTACGCCGTGGCGCGGGTGGCGATCTGGCCGGTGTGGGTGCGGGCCCGGCGGCGGAGCGGCCGCGGGGCGTTGCGGCCGACCCTCTACGGACCGGGGATCGCCGTGCTGTGGCTGGCCTCGATCGCGGTGCCCGACGGCTACCGGCTGTGGGTGTGGGCGGCGCTTGTGGTGGCCGAGATGGCGATCGTCGCGACCGGGTTGAAGGGCACCCGGTTCATCGCCGGGCACCTGATCGAGCGGGTCGGGTTGTTCACGATGATCGTGCTGGGCGAGTCGCTGGTCGAGCTCATCCTGGCCATCGACATCGGGCAATCGGCGACGGCGTGGATCATCTCGGCCCTCGGCTTCAGCATCATCTGCTCGTTCTGGTGGCTGTACTTCGCCGCCGGCGCGCCCGTCACCGAGCGGGTGCTGGGCCGTGCCGACGCGGTCGACGCGAGCGACGGGGTCGGCGCGCACGCGACGCACGTGGTCGCGGTGCTGCGAGACGTGCTCGGCGTGGCGCACTACGTGATCGTGCTGGGCCTCATCGGCGTGGCGGCCGGGCTCGGCGGCGCGATCGAACAGGCCGACGGCGCCCGGCTCGCGTTCGGCACCCTCGTCGCCCTCTGCGGAGGCACGGCGCTCTATCACGCCGCCCAGGTGCTGATCGCCTGGCGCTACGGCCTGCCGATGCGGCTGCTGCTCGTGTGGGGCGTGCTGAGCATCGCGATCTCGGCGTTCGTGATCGCGTTCGGGGCGGGATGGGCGCCGTGGGTGGTGGTGACCGTGATGCTCGTCGACACGGTGCTGCACCTGGCGACGGGTCCGCTCGTCGCGCGCCGGGTGCGCACGCGCACGTGACGGAGAGCACGGCGGATGTTTCGGCCGTCGCCCCGCCACCGACCCGCCCGCTACTCCACCCGCCCGCTACTCCACCGGCTCGAGTTTCACGGTGCCGTCGGGGTCGACGCTCCAGCCGGGGTTGAAGGCGACCTCCCAGATGACGCCGTTCGGGTCGGCCACGTGGCCGTGGTAACCACCGAAAGCCGCCTGTTGCGGAGGCTTGACGACCGCGCCGCCGGCGGCGAGCATCCGTTCGACCGCTGCATCGACGGCGTCGGCGGAGTCGACGTTGTGCGAGAGCGTCAGGCCGGCCGGAGCGGGCGCCGCGGCGGATGCCGCCGCCGCCGCAGTTCCGGACGCCGCGGCCCCGGGTGCGCCCAGCGAGCCGCCGTCCGGCGCTGCACCGGATGCCGCTCCCGACGCGAGATCGGCCGCGAACGCGGCGGCGTCGAACAGCCCGAGCACGAGCCCGCGACCCACCTGGAAGAACAGGATCTCGCCGGGCACGTCGAGCAGCGGCGACCAGCCGAGGCCGTCGCGATAGAACGCCCGGGCCGCACCGAGATCGGCCGTGGCGAGGGTGATGAAATCGAGTCGCTGATCCATGGGCAACACGGTAGCGCGCGCCCCCGACGCCCGCGAGGGGCTCGAGAACCGACGCCTGCGAGGGCGACGAGAACCACACCCGTGAGGGGTGCGCAGAACCGCCGCCCACCCCTCGATCAGACCGCCTGCGCGAACCCGTCCGCGTCGGCCGCCCGCTCGGCCAGCCCTGCGAGTGCCGGCGGAATCTGCCAGCCCTTGCGCTGCATCGACTGCGCCCACAGCCGCCCCGCGCGATACGACGACCGCACGAGCGGCCCCGCGAGCACGCCGAGGAACCCGATCTGCTCGGCCTCCTGCTTGATGTCGACGAACTCCTCGGGCCGCACCCACGACGCCACCGGCAGATGCCGCGGCGACGGGCGCAGATATTGCGTCACCGTGAGGATGTCGCACCCGGCGTCATGCAGGTCGTGCAGCGCCGACGTGATCTCGGCCCGCGTCTCACCCATGCCGAGAATGAGGTTCGACTTCGTGATCAGGTTCGCCGCCCGCGCCTGCGAGATCACGTCGAGCGACCGCTCGTAGCGGAAGGCCGGCCGGATGCGCTTGAAGATGCGCGGCACCGTCTCGACGTTGTGGGCGAACACCTCGGGGCGCGAGTCGAACACCACCTGCAGCAGCGACGGGTCGCCCGAGAAGTCGGTGGCGAGGATTTCGACGCCCGTGCCCGGGTTGAGCGCGTGGATCTGCCGCACCGTCTCGGCGTGCAGCCACGCCCCCTCGTCGGGCAGGTCGTCGCGGGCCACGCCGGTGACCGTCGCGTAGCGCAGCGCCATCGACACCACCGATTCGGCCACCCGGCGCGGCTCGTCGGTGTCGTAGTCGGCCGGTTTGCCGGTGTCGATCTGGCAGAAGTCGCACCGGCGGGTGCACTGGGAGCCGCCGATGAGGAAGGTCGCCTCGCGGTCTTCCCAGCATTCGAAGATGTTGGGGCAGCCGGCCTCCTGGCACACCGTGTGCAGCTCCTGGGTCTTCACGAGCTCTTGCAGCTCGCGGTATTCGGGGCCGAACTTGGCCTTGGCCTTGATCCACGGCGGTTTGCGCTCGATCGGCGTCTCGGCGTTGCGCACCTCGAGGCGTAGCAGCTTGCGGCCCTCGGGAGCACCGGCCGCGGGACCCGTCGGGCGAACGGATGTCGCGGTGCCGGCCGCACCCGCAGCGACACCCGCCCCCGCCCCCACCGGGCCGCACCCCGCGCCCGCGCTCATCGGGCACCCGCGAACGCCGCGTGTCCGATCTCGACGAGCCGCGACATCCGGTCGCCCGGCGATTCGAACCTCGAGATCACCGAATCGACGACGTCGACCGGGTCGACCCGCCGGCCCAGGATGTCGCTGATGGTCGTGACCCCGGCGTCACGGATGCCGCACGCGACGATGCGCGAGTAGGGCTCGAGGCTGTTGCTGCAGTTGAGCGCGAAGCCGTGGGTGGTGACCCCCGAGGCGACCCGGATGCCGATGGCGCCGAGCTTCGAGGTGGTGCCGTCGACGGTGGTCCAGATGCCGGAGCGCCCCTCGACGCGGTGCGCCACCACGCCGAGTTCGATCACGACCTCGAGCAGCAGCGACTCGAGCGAGCGCACATAAGCCACCACGTCGATGGGGTCGGGCAGGCGCAGGATCGGGTAGCCCACGAGTTGTCCGGGGCCGTGCCAGGTGATCTTGCCGCCCCGGTCGACGTCGACCACCGGGGTGCCGTCAGTGGGGCGCTCGCTCTGCTCGGTGCGCTTGCCGGCCGTGTAGACCGACTCGTGCTCGAGCAGCACGAGCGTGTCGGGAGCATCGCCCGCCACCACGCGATCGTGCAGCTCGGACTGCAGCGTCAAACCCTCGGCGTAGGGAACGAGTCGCCGCCCCACGCCCTCGACCACGAAGTCTGTCATGGGCCGAGTCTAGGTTAATTGGACTGAGTACAACAATCCGTCTGACTGGGCGCCACATCCAGTGCTACGGATGGCTACGCACGGCTACGGAGTGCTACGATCCAGTCATGACCGCCGTGCCCGTGCGCGAATTGCGCAACCACACCGCCGACGTCGTTCGGCGCGTGCAGAGCGGCGAAGACATCACGATCACCGCCAACGGCGTGCCGGTCGCCCAGCTCACTCCCGTGCGCGGGGGGCGGTCGCCTCTCGGTCGCATCGACCTCATCGCTCTGCTCGACGAGCCGGCCGACGCGGCTCTGCGCGATGACCTGAACGAGCTCGCGGGCGACACCACCGACGACCTCGGCCCCATCCGGTGAGCGCGACCACCTCCAGCTCTCGCTCGCCGCGCGGACTGCTCGACACCAGCGTGCTCATCGCGTCGGAGGCCGGTCGGCGACTCGACACCGAGAAGCTGCCGGAGGAGTCGTTCCTCTGCGTGATCACGCTCGCCGAGTTGCGCGCGGGCGTTCTGGCCGCGGTCGACACCGACACCCGCGCTCGGCGGCTCCGCACCCTGGAGGCCCTCGGCGACGTCGCGGTGCTCCCGGTCGACGACGGTGCCGCGGCCGAGTGGGCTCGACTGCGATATCGGCTGCACGAGGCCGGGCGGCGGGTGAACGTGAACGATCTCTGGATCGCGTCGGTGGCGCTCGCGAACGACCTGCCGATCGTCACCCAAGACGCCGACTACGACGCGCTGGCCGACCTCGGAGGCCCGGAGGTCATCCGGGTCTGACTCTTCGCACCCTGGGGCAGACTGGGGGCATGGATGCGTCGCGCACGTTCGAAGAGCTCCTGGCCGAAGGGGAGTCGGTTCCGGTCGAGGGCTGGGACTTCTCGTGGTTCGAGGGGCGCGCCACCGAGGAGCGACCGTCGTGGGGCTACTCGGGGCTCGCGGCCGAGCGGATCGCGGCATCCGTTCCTCCGGTCGACGCGGTGATCGACCTGCAGACCGGTGGGGGCGAGGTGTTCGCCGGCATCCTGAGCGCGGCCGGCCGCATTCCGTCGACGGTGTGGGCGACCGAGGGGTGGGAGCCGAACTTCCGGCTGGCGCACGAGCGGCTCGAGCTCTTTCGCGGCGACGTGGTGCTGGTGGGCGAGAGCGCGGGGTTGCCGTTCGCCGACGGGCGGTTCGATCTCGTTCTCAGCCGGCATCCGCAGGTCGTCGAGTGGCACGAGATCGCCCGGGTGCTGCGGTCGGGCGGCACCTATCTCTCGCAGCAGGTCGCGGCGGGATCGAACCGTGAGCTCTACGAGTTCTTGATGGGGCCGCAGCCGTCGGGTGAGAACGACGCGCGCAGCCCCGTGAATCTCGTCACGGGGGCGCGCGACGCGGGGCTGCGCGTGGTCGATCTGTTGACCGAGTCGACGAAGGTCGAGTTCTTCGACGTGGCGGCGGTGGTGTACTTCTTGCGCAAGGTGTTGTGGACAGTGCCCGACTTCACGGTCGAACGCTACCGCGACCGGCTCGCCGCGGTGCACGCGCGCATCCTGGCCGAGGGCTCGTTCGTGAGTCACAGCGAGCGGGCGCTGCTCGAGGCGCGCAAGCCGTGAGCGGGGTGCGGCCGCACTCCCCCACTCGGTCGCCCGCGTGTTCGCCGCCTCGTTTGACGCATCGCAAAGATCGGCCTTTCTTCGCGGCCTGATCCGCCGAAAGAGCGCCCGCCGCATGGCACAGTGAGAAGATGGACGACAAGATCACCCTGCGCTTTCTCGCCTCACCCCAAGACACGGCCGCCGGCGGGGCGACCGTCGCGGCCGGCCGAGTGCTCGAGTGGATCGACAAGGCGGGCTACGCCTGCGCCGTGGGCTGGAGCTCGTCGTATTGCGTCACGGCCTATGTGGGCAACGTGCACTTCACGCGCCCGATCGCGTCGGGGCAGATGATCGAGGCCACGGCACGCATCATCCAGACCGGTCGCAGCAGCATGCAGGTGCTCGTCACCGTCGAGGCCGCCGACGTGCGCAGCCGCGACTTCGCCCCCGCGACCCACTGCATCCTCGTCTTCGTGGCCGTCGACGAGAACGGCCGGCCGCGCGAGGTGTCGCCGTGGTCGCCGACCACCGAGAGCGACCGGATGCTGCACGAGCGCGCCGAGGAGAGGCTCGCCCCGCGGCGCGCCATCCGTGACGCGATGCAGCAGCAGATCTATTCGGCGCAGGGCACGACCCCGCGCACGGTCTTCCGCTTTCTCGCGGCACCGGCCGACGCCAACTGGGGCGGCAACGCGCACGGTGGAACCGTCATGCGCTGGATCGACGAGACCGCCTACGCCTGTGCCGCGGGCTGGACGTCGGAGGCGGCCGTCGCGGTGTATTCGGGCGGCATCCACTTCTACCGGCCGATCCGCATCGGGCACATCGTGGAGGTCGACGCGCGGCTGATCCACACCGGTCCGCGCAGTCTGCACATCGCCATCCACGTGCGGTCGGGGTCGCCGCGTTCACCGCGGTCGCTCGAGCTGACCACGCAGTGCATGAGCGTGTTCGTCGACCTCGGGCCCGATGGTGCCGCGCGGGCGGTGCCGCCGCTTCCGCTGGTGTCCGACGAAGACCGGCGGCTCGACGCGCACGCCGAAGAACTCATCCGCATGCGGAGCGAGCTCGAGGCCCTGCCGCTCGCGCGGATGCCGGCCGGGGTGGTCTAGCCGGGTTTGGCGCGGCGCGCGGGGCGGGCGGCGGCCGGCGCGGCGCGCTGGGCGGGCGGCTCAGCCGCCGGCGAGCCGCGCGGCGAGCGCATCGAGGATGGCGCGCTGCCCCTTCACGATCTTCGCCCGCGCGTCGGCGAGTGAGAACCAGCGGGCGTCGTCGATCTCGGGAAACTCGCGCATCCGCCCGCTGCGCGGAGGCCACTCGAGGGCGAAGGTGTTGCTCACCACCGGGTCGGGAGCGGTGTCGCTCTCGCCCGCGAACACCGTGATGAGCTTGCCCGACGGCTGCCGGAACTCGCCCAGCTCGTCATAGGCGACGTCGGGTGCCGGCTGACCGGTCTCCTCGGCGAACTCGCGCCGGGCCGCCGCGAAGGCGTTCTCGTCGGGATCGAACTCGCCCTTCACCACCGACCAGGCACCCTCGTCTTTCTTCGCCCAGAACGGCCCGCCCATGTGCGCCAGCCACACCTCGAGACCGTCGCCGCGCCGCCTCCAGAGCAGGATGCCGGCACTCCTCACCGGCACGGCGCACCCCGATCGGGTCGGGCGAGGTGGTGGACGCCGAACTCGACCCCGCCCACCCCGGTCATCCCCCCTCGCTCATGGTCGCCCACGTCACCATGCGCAGCTCGAGGGCGCCTGGCAGCTCGTTCGTGGCGAGTTCGACGCCGAGGGTCGCGAACTCGCCGAGCGACTCCACGTGCGTTCCGCCGCACGCGATGGCGACCGTGCTGTCGGGCAGCGCGCAGGTCCAGGTGCGGCGGGAGGTGAGGCCATCCCCCTCGCGGTCGATGCCGACGGGGGCTCCGGATGCGCGCCACTGCGCGAGCAGGTCGTTCACCCGAGCTTCGACCGCCCCGAGGTCATCGGTCAGCGCCGCGGGAGCGAAGCCCTTCTTGCGCAGCGACTTGCCCACCCGGTAGACATCGGTCGAGCCGAACGGCTCGATGGTCGACGACTCGATGGCGATCGCGTCGAAGTTCGGGTTGCCGCGGGCGTCGAGAGGCACGTCTTTTGTCCAGGCCGTCGCGAGCGCCTCGTTCAACGCGAGTGAGGCGAGGTGGCAGGCGGTGTGCCCGGCCGAGAGGGCGCGCCGCAGGCGCGGGTCGACCTCGGTGCGCACGGCGGCGCCCTCGACGAGGAG
Source organism: Herbiconiux daphne (assembly GCF_024979295.1). Taxonomy (GTDB): domain Bacteria; phylum Actinomycetota; class Actinomycetes; order Actinomycetales; family Microbacteriaceae; genus Herbiconiux; species Herbiconiux daphnes. Next base: position 481,358 of record NZ_JANLCJ010000004.1, read on the forward strand.
CGGCCCGGGGGCGGCATCCGTCACCCCGTCGGCGGGAGTCGTGCCACCCGTCGCATCGCCCGTCTCGACGATGTGGGCCACCACGAACGCCCAGCCGTCGGTGCCTTTGCGCACCGGGATGTCGGCGCCGAGGAACAGGGTCTCGCCGTCGGTCGCGCCCACGACGCAGTCCACGACGTCGAGCGCCGCGGCCGGGCGGATGCCGCCGCCACCGTCGCCGTCACCCCCGTCGACCCCGACCACGAGCACGCCGCGGTCGGCGCCCTGGTCGGGCCACGCGGCATCCACGGGGTGAAACGCGGTCTCGTCGAGCAGCACGGCGGCACGCCCGTCGCCGAGCGGTTCGACGTGCAGCACGCGGCCGGTCGACGAGACGGCGCCGGCGGGATAGGTCACGACGGTGTCGACGCGCGGGAGGGTCATGTCACCATTTTCCCACTCCGCGCAAAGCGGGCTCATAGACTTCGTCCCTAGCGTCACGACCGAGCGAGAGGAGCCGATGCGGCATGAGTTCTGCGAGGTCCGACAAGAGCATGTACGACGGACTCTCGAAGAAGGACCGCCAGGCCCTCGCCCGCGAGATCGCCCGCATCCAGCGGGAGGAGGAGCGCAAGCGCAAGCGGCGCACCCGCATCGCCGTGCGCACCACGCTCATCGTGGCGGGCGTCGCCGTGCTCGCGGTGGCCGGGTTCGCCGTCTACAACGGCATCCGCTCCACGTTCGTGGGGCCGCTCAATATGCTGAGCGACGGCATCCTGTTCGAGGGCGATGGCAGCACCACCACCGCCGTCACCACCGCGGCCCTGCAACCCGATGCGCAGCCGGTCGCCTCCGACCTCGACACCTCGACGGTGCTGCGCATAACCGAATACGTCGACTACGCGAGCCCGGATGTCGCCACCTTCGAGACCGCGAACGCCTCCGCCCTGCAGTCCTACGTGTCGGCCGGCTACGCCAGCATCGAGCTGCACCCCGTAGCCCTCGACGGCGACGCAAGCGGCTACTCGACCCGCGCCGCCAACGCGGTCGCGTGCGTGGCGAACTCGACGCCCGACGCCACCCTCGCCGTGCACAACGCCCTGGTGGCCGCGCAGCCCACGCTGCCCGACGGTGGCCTCAGCAACGACGACCTTGTCGCACTGGTGCAGAAGGCGGGCGCGACGGATGCCGCCATCGCCTCCTGCATCACCGGCAACGAGTTCGACGACTGGGTGGCGGGCGCCACCGCCCGCGCGCAGCAGAACGTGCCGAACTCGGATGTCGCAACCCTCACCGCGACTCCCCTCGTCATCATCGACGGCACCGCCTACTCCGGCGCCCTCGACGACACCGACGCCCTCAACGCGCTCATCACCGAGGTCTTCTCCGCCGCCACGGGCACCACCGACCCCGGTGCGGCCGGCGACAGCACGGGCACGGACGGCACCGGCACCGACGACACCGGCACGGGCACGCCGACCGAGGCCCCGGGCCGCACCCCCGCGGCCGGCTAGCCTCGCGCACGCTGCGCGCCGCGCAGCCGCCGCACTCCCACGTGCCCGCGATCGCGCCCAGTTTGGTTCGGCGCGCCGCGCATCCACCGCACTCGCCCACCCTCGAGATCAACGACCGCCCCCCCCCCCCCCCCCCCCCACATGCCCGCGATCGCGCCTCGTCTGGCACTGCGCGCCGCGCATCCGCCGCGCTCCCCCACCTTCGCGATCGACGACACCGCGCGCACTCCCACCTGCCCGCGATCGCGCCCAGTTTGGCCCGGCGCGCCGCGAATAACCGGCGCCTCGAAACAAGAAGGGCGCGCTGACCGCCCCGGACGGCGGGCCCCGCGCACTCGCCGGCACGCCCGCTGGCCGCAGAGTCGAGAAGCCAGCGCCCACGAGGGCGCGCCGCCCCTGGATTGACGAGGTGCCGTACCTAACGAAGCTCAGGACGATCGCCCCGACGCGACCCCGCCCCCGACGATTGCGCCCGCCATGCCCGCCTCCCCCCGCCCTCGCCGCCGCGCCCGCGGCTACGCCACGGCGACCTTCGCGGGCCTGGCCACGCAGCCCGACGGCACCGCCATCCCGAACCCCACGAGCGATAAGTTCAGCAACCACCAGGTCGTCGTCGACAACGGCACCGGCACGGTCGACCCGGCGAACCAAGACGCCGAGATCACCTGGGACGGCGACTTCACCGTGGCCTTCTACAGCGGCCTCACCTACTTCTACGTCAGCGACCCCACGCTCGACGTCGACAACGGCTTCGGCACCGTCACCGCCACCCTCTGCGGATTCCAGGCCGACATGAACGACCCCACCCTCTGGGTTCCGATCGCCGACACCGTCGTGACGCTCGCCGACCTCGGCGAGGTCGAGGTCACCGCCACCGGCTTCATCGCCACCCCCGACTACGCCGGCGTCGAGATCACCACCCCCGCCACGGCCACGGCGCAGAACCGCACCGTCGCCGGCTGGGACGCGTTCCCGCAGAGCTTCGTCGACTTCCAGCAGCTCACGGGGCAGTCCTCTAACTGGTACTCCAGCGTCGGGTCCACCGACGAGAACAAGGCCGCCCTACCGCTCACGGTGAGCTACACCGCGACGGCCGTGCCCACCGTCACCGTTTCGAAGACCGACAGCCTCGATCCTTCGACACCTTCCTCGACACCTGGAAGGCATCCGAGGGCGCTCCCTCGACCGCCCGCAAGGCCGACGGCAGCACCACCAAGTGGGCTGTGCACGCCGAAGACGTCGCCACCATCGGCGGCGCGGCACGCGGCGCGATCACCCTCGCGGCCGATGGCTCCTTCAGCGCCACGATGACCGTCAAGAAGGGCTTCTCGGGCGCCCACGCCGACGGCAACTTCGGCGTCTACACCTACGCCGGCGGTGGCGCGGTCTTCGCGCCCTTCGAGACCTTCACGCCGGTGACGTTCGCCGATCCGTCGGTCGACCGCATCGAGGGCGCGACGCGAACGGATGTCGCGATCAACGTGTCGATGAAGGCCTACCCCGATGGTTCCGATGTCGCCTACGTGGTGACGGGTTCGGGCTTCGCCGACGCACTGAGCGCCGCGCCCGCCGCGGTCAAGGAGAAGGCTCCGCTGGTGCTCACCGCCACGAACGAACTGCCGGCACCGGTCGAGTCCGAGCTGCAGCGGCTCACCCCGAACAAGATCGTGATCGTCGGTGGACCGAACTCGGTCTCGGCCGCGGTCGAGACCGAGCTGAAGACGCTGGCCGCCGACGTGGTGCGCCTGTCGGGGACGGACCGCTACGAGGCATCCCGCAACGTCGTCGACTACGCGTTCGGCATCGGCGTCGCGAGCGCCTACGTCGCCACCGGGTCGAACTTCCCCGACGCCCTGTCGGCGAGCGCGGCCGGCGGTGCCACGGCGACGCCCGTGCTGCTCGTCAACGGCGGCGCCGCGTCGATCGACGCTCCTACGTTGGCGCTGCTGACGAAGCTTGGCATCGACAGCGCTTCGGTCGCCGGTGGCCCCAACTCCGTCAGCGACGGCGTGAAGGCATCCATCGAAGCACTCGCATCGAAGACCGACCCCGCCAAGAAGGTCGTCGTCACCCGCCTGTCGGGGGCCGACCGCTTCGCGGCCTCGATCTCGATCAACAACAGCGCGTTCAGCTGGGCGAACACGGTCTACCTCGCGACGGGCTACAACTACCCCGACGCGCTGGCCGGCGCGGCACTGGCTGGACTCAAGGGATCGCCGCTCTACGTGGTGCCGACCGATTGCGTGCCGAAGGGCGTCGTGGCCGACATCGAGCGCCTCGGTGCCGGGCAGGTCACCCTGCTCGGTGGGCCGAACTCGCTCACCCCGGCGGTGCAGTCGCTGACGGCCTGCAGCTTCTAGCAGCAGCGCGGGAACACCGCTTCACCACTCGAGAGGGGCTGTCCGGCATCCGGATGGCCCCTCTTCTGGCACAAGGAGCCGAATCATGCACACCTCACGCGCCGACGACCACGCCGCACTCGTGCGCGTGCTGCTCGCGGGCGACACGGGCGACATCGCGCCGATCCGGCGCATCCTCGACGCACTACCCGCCGACGCCTACGGGCGGGTCTATCTCGAAATCGTGTCACCGGTGCAGATCAGGCCACTCGTCGCTCCGGCCGGCGTGTCGATCACGTGGCTGCGCCGCGACCTGGTGCCGCACGGGTTGCTCGAGACCGCGCCGCGCGGCGAGCTCATCCGCTCGGCGGTGTCGGCGTGGGTCGCCGAGTGGATGCCCGAAGCCGCCGTGCCGGGGGATCACCTGCACCTGTGGCTCGGCTGCAACGCGAGCCCGCGGGTGGGGGCGCTGTATTGCGAGCTCAGCTCGCTGCTGCGGGGGCACGCCGGCGCGTAGCGGCGGGTGCCGCGGCGACTTCTGGGGCTGGCGGTTGGCGGATGCGTGATTTCCGCCGACCGAGGCCGTATAGGGGGTCGGTCGGCGAAAAATCCGCAGGCGTCAACCGGTCCGGCGCGGTCGGGGCGCTCTGCGCCTTCAGTACGAGGGCAGCGAGCGCACGAACGAGTCGATCAGTCGGTCGAAGCTGCGGTCGACGTCGACCGGCAGGCCGAAGCCGCCGGCCGCCTCGAGCGCGACGAATCCGTGCAGCACGGCGCGGAGGCCCCGCGTGGCGTCGATGGCGTCGTCGCCGCTGAGTCCGAAGCCCGCGAGCACGTCGAAGATCACCCGCACCGCCTGGTCGGCGGCGGCCACCTCGGCTTCGGGAGCGGTGTCGCGCGGAGCGGAGATCGTGGCGGCGTAGCGACCCGGATGCTGCTGCGCCCAACTGCGAAGGGCGTGCGCGAGCGCGGAGACCGCGTCGGCTCCCGAGCGGCCGACGGTCGCGCGCACCATCACGTCGGTGAGCTCGCGGATGGCGCGTTCGGCGATCGTGGCGCGCAGGGCGCCGAGGCCGTCGATGTGCTTGTAAAGACTCGGCAGCTTGATGCCGAGGCGCGCCGCGACAGCAGCGAGCGTCACCGACTCGAGGCCGACCTCGTCGGCGAGCTGCTCGCCCTCCAGGGCCACGCGCTCGCTGGTCACTCCCGCCCTAGGCACGGTCGCCTTCGGCGCCGGCGCTCGTGAAGCCGCCCGCCGCCCGCACGGATTCGGCGAACGCCAGCACCGCGGGAGTGACGATCTCGGGGCGTTGCGCGTGGGGGTAGTGGCCGGCATCCGGAACCATGACCACCTCGGCGCCGGCGTGCGCGGCGAACCGCTCGGCGATCCACGCACTCTCGGCCGCCGGGTCTCGGAAGTCGGGGTCGCGCTCGCCCATCACCACGAGTGCGGGCGCCGACACGCGGCCGACCGCGGCCTCGGCCTCGGCGTGGCTCGTGCGCGTGGTGCGCGAGAACGCCCGGGTGCGGCCGGGCCGGCGAAGGGCCTCGGACACCGAGGCACGATAGGCGTCGAAGTCGGCCGGGCGGTGGCCGGCGAAGAGGGTCGGCAGGTAGGCGTTCCAGACCGCGGCGGCCCAGGGGCGGGCCATCATCACGCGGAAGAGACCGGCCAGCAGCAGGTTCATCGGCGGGTTGCGCACGAACGGGCCGACGAGCACGAGGCCCGCCACGAGCTCAGGGCGGCGGGCCGCGAGCACGGCCGACCCGGCGCTCATCGAGTTGCCGACCACGACGGCGGGGCCGCCGAGGTGCTCGATCAGCGCGATCAGGTCGTCGGCGGTGTCGGAGTCGCCGTATGACGTGAAGGTCGCGTCGCTGTCGCCGTGGCCGCGCAGCTCGGCGTCGGCGACGCGGAAGCCGGCCGCGACGAGCTGCGGCGAGAGTTCACGGTAGGTGGAGCGGAGGTCGCCCATGCCGGGCGAGGTGACGACCAGGGGGCCGTCGCCGGCGAGGCCGAAGGCCAGTCGGCCCTCGCCTCGGTCGAGGTAGCGGAGTTCGCTCTTGTTGTCCGTTGCGTTCATGTGGCTACTGTAGCTAGCTTTTTGGCTAATTGCAATAGCTTTAGTTCAGCGGCGGTCGGCGGCGCTGTCGTCGGGAGGGCGGCGGAAGGCGGCGAAGTCGTCGGAGGGGTCGGAGCCGGCACCCCGGCGGCGGGCGCGGCGGCCGGGGGTGAGCGCGGTGGTGCGTGTCGAGGTGGCGGTGGCCGTCGAGGTCGCGGTGGCGGTCGCTGTCGAGGTCGCGCGGGCTGATGCGGCGGCGCGGCGGTTGACGGCGGTCGCGATGATCGCGATCGCGGCGATCAGCAGGGCGGCCAGCACGAGGCTCGGCGCGAGGAGTCCAGCCAGCTGCACGAGCAGAAGGGATGCGGGCCGCGTGCACCCGAAGGCATCGCAACTGGCCATCGAGAGATTGAGCGTCTGGGGCAGCGACACGAACACCGCGGCGCCCAGAGCCACGACGAGCAGTGCCCCGGCGAAGATCCAGAGCGCGACCGCGGGCGCGCGCCCCGGTTCGAGCTCGGAGTCGAGGTCGTGGTCAGGGTCGGCGTCGTGGCCGGCGAGGCCGTGAGTGCGACGGAGGCGCGAAGGAGCGGAAGTGACAGTGCCGTCGCGGTCGCGGTCGGCATCGCCTCCGCGGTCGCGGATGGAGTCGCTGTCGAGGTCACCGCCGACGGCCGCTCGGGGCATGACGTCGGCGAAGGGGTTGGTGCCGGCCATGCGTGAGCTCCCGTCCCGCTGCCACGAGGCTTCGGCGAGTTGCGGGCCCACGGCCCGCGCGACTCCGCCCCTCGCGCGCACGAGCAGCCCAAGGGCGAGCGCGATCACCCCGGCCGCCACGAACGCCGGACCGAGCACCCGACCGACCGAGGTGAGCAGATAGAGCACGTCGTTGTCGGTGCGGCACCCGCCGTTGCTCGAACACGTCGACGACACCGAGAAAAGCGACACCGCGCTAGCCAGCAGCCCGACGACAACCGCCACGACTCCCGCAATCCGCAGAGGTCCCGCGGCTCCCGACAGCGCTCGCACGTCGACCCTCCTCGGCCCGGAACCACACGTTCCCGTTGCCCCGAGGCTACTCGCCGCCCCCGGCTCCGGCATCGCCCCCGCCCTTCCCCGCACCCCGCACCCCCCGCCCACCCCGCGCCACTCGCGCCACTCCCAGGCTCAGGTCGCACAAAACGCGCGTTAAAGACGCCCGCAGAGCATTCCGCGCGACCGCGACCGAGAGACACGGCATCCCATCGCCGCGAAGGGCACGGTGTACCTCGAGTGGTCGCCCCACCCCCACACCACACCTACGCTGTCGGTCGCACAAAACGCGCTATAAAGACGCCCGAGGAGCACTCTGCGCGACCGCAAGCGCAAGCGCCCGAAAAACACGTATGAGGGGCACGCTGCATGTCGAGCGGCAGCCCACCCCGACACCGCACCCACGCAGCCGGTCGCACAAAATGCTTCACAAAGACGCCCAGGGAGCATTTTGCGCGACCACGACCGGGAGCGCCGGGAAACACGTATGAGCGGCACGGTGCACGTCGAGCGGTAGCCCACCACGACGCCAGACCCTACGAGGCCGGTCGCACAAAATGCTCCATTCAGACGCCGGATGAGCGTTTTGCGCGACCACGACCGGGACCCATAACCGGGCGCGGTGCGGGCGCGACCGGGCACGTGGATGGCGCGAGGCCCGCGAGTGCCGCATCATCCGGTTGTCCGAGAGCAAGTGACCGCCGCAGGGGGCACGGTGTGCGTCGAGCGGTAGCCAAACCCGTGCTCTTGGTCGCACAAAACGCGCCACAAGGACGCCCGGGGAGCATTTTGCGCGACCGCGACCGGGGTGGAGCGGTCGGCCGCGGTAAGGAGCGCTCGGCGCGCGGGTGACGTGGAGCGCCCGGCACGCGGGTGGCGCGGAGCGGTCGCGCACGCCGCACGCGGGTAGCGCGGAGCGGGCGCGACGGGCGCGGAGCGGGCGCGAGCCGGCGCGCACGGGAAACGCAGGTGGGGCGGAGCGGCGCGAGCGGGCGCGCGCGGATGGCGCGGGGCACGCGAGCCCCGCGCCATCCGGGGGGCGCTAGCAGGCGAGCGCCGCGAAGGGCACGGTGTAGGTGGAGTGGTAGCCCACCCCGTCGACGAACGAGAACGCCGTCACCGTGGCCGACCCGGCGGCGACGGAGGTCTGGCCCGCCGGCACCAGGCTGTAGACGGCCTTGCCCGGGGCCACGGCCGACTCCTTCTTGTCGACGCCCAGCACCGAGAGCCGGATGTCGGCCTTCTGCGCCGCGTTGTTGTAGCCGTAGACCGCCACGTGCGCCGTGCCGTTCACGCACTGCGATCGGGCGTTCGCGCCGATCGGCACCGGCTGCGATCCGGTCACCACCGCCGTGGCCGACGGCCCGGAGGCCGGAGACGCTCCGACGTCGCTCACCGCGACGACCGTCGCCGCATAGCGGCCCGCGGGCACGCCCGCGAACGACGCGCGCGCCTGGTCGGCACCGACCGTGACCGAGAGCGGCGCGGCCCCGGAAGACGGCGTGAGCGTCACGACGTAGCCGGTGAGCGGTGAGGTGCCGGCGGCATCCGGAGCCTTCCAGGTCACGTTGACACCCGCGCTGTCGACCCCGATCGAGGGTGCCGCCACGGGCAGCGGGGCCGCGCGCAACGGCACGTTCGCGAACGACATGTCGCTGGCGAGGTAGAAGCCGGTGTAGCTCGGCTGGTTATAGGTGGTGTTCTGGCGGGCGACCTCGGCGCGGTACTGCGCGTCGTGCATGAGCGTGTAGAGCTTGTGCGCGGTCACCTCGGTGCTGAGGTAGATGCGCAGAGCACTCGAGTCGGCCGTGCGCACCACGAGCTCCTCGCGCCAGTCGCCCAGCACGTCGGCCACGAGGCTCGCGGTGCCCTTCGTGCCGTTGTTCGAGCGGGTGCCGTCGGCGGTGAGCTGGCGGCCGCGGGTGAAGTCGTCGATCGTGACCGTCGCGTCACCGCTGCCGTTGACGAGCTGCGTCGTGAAGTCGCCCTTCCAGTGGATCGACTGGTTGGTGCCCGGCATCGCCGAACCGAGGCTGTCGCCCGCGGCCGACCGCAGCCGGGTGGCCCAGGTCTCGAGCCCCGGCACCGATGGGTCGACGTCGCCGATCATGCCGCGGCCCGTGTCGCGGCCGCTGTACTCGCCGTAGATCACCTCGCCCGTCGCCGCGTCGCGCAACGCGTAGCCGTAGGGCGCCGAGGTCGCCCCTTCGTGCACGGTGAAGATCTCGAGGCCAGGCCGGTTCGGATCGATGTCGGTGACGTGCATCGCATCGCCGTGACCGAGCTTCGCCTCGGTTCCGGGCGCCGCACTGCCCGCGGGCAACGTGTCGTAGGAGCTGTAGAGCAGGCTGCCGTCGTCGTCGAGGGTGGCCGAGCCGTAGACGATCTCCTGCTTGCCGTCGGCGTCGACATCCGCGGCGCTGAGCGAGTGGAAGCCCTGCGTCGTGAGCCGGCCCCACTCGGGCGACGTGCCCTCGCGGCCGTGCGGTGAGTCGTTGAAGGGGTTCGTCATCGGCACGAAGCCGCTGTCGACGAGGAATCGCTGCGAGAGCGTCTCACCGTTCCAGTCCCAGGCGGCGACGGTCGCGCGCGTGTAGTAGCCGCGGGCGAACACGGCCGAGGGATGCTCGCCGTCGAGATAGGCGACACCGGCCAGGAAACGGTCGACGCGGTTGCCCGGCTCGATGCGCGCCATCGCGTAGTCGCCCCAGAGCAGTCCGTCGTCGGTGCGGCCCGGCTCGTAGGGGATGGTCTGCAGCTCGGCACCGGTCGCGCCGTCGAACACCGTGAGATATTCGGGGCCGTCGACGATGAAGCCGTTGAAGTTGCGCAGCTTGTTGTTGCCGCTCCGCGAGGGGGCGTAGACGTCGATGAAGTAGTCGACCAACTCACGCGCATCCGCCTCCGACAGCGGGTAGCTGTGCGTCACCGGGATGCCGAAGGCCTGCTCGAGGGTGGCCGGCCAGCTGCCGTCGAGCACCTCGGGCCGGGTCGCCCAGCCCTGGAACACCTCGACCAGATGATCGGCGTAGTCGGCGGCGCTCAGGCGGTAGTCGTCGCTGTTGCTGTAGCCGGCCGCGATGTCGGCGGCGGGCATGGTGACGAAGCCCTCGTTGGTCACCGAGCCGTCGGGCGCGAAGCCGGTCGACTTGGTGCCGGGCGCCGTCTTCATGATGGTCTCGGCCCGTCCGTCGCCGTCGAAGTCGTACACCATGAACTCGGTGTAGTGCGAGCCGGCGCGGATGTTGACGCCGAGGTCGATGCGGTTCAGCAGGGTGCCGTCGAGCTCGTAGGTGTCGATGTAGACCGTTCCGGTGTAGCCGACCTGCGAGACGTCTTTCGAGTTCGACGGGTCCCACTTCACGACGAACTCGTAGTCGCCGTCGCCGTCGACGTCGCCCACCGACGCGTCTCCGGCGGAGTAGGTGTAGGCCTCGCCCATCGGCGTCACGCCGTCGGCCGGCTTCTGCAGCGGCAGGTTCGCGAAGTTCTGGGCCAGTGGCACGACGGATTCGCTCGGCGCCTGCTCGTGGCCGCCCAGAACGGCGGCGACCCGGTATTCGGCGCCGGTGGAGCCGGCGGCGTCGAGGTAGTTGGTGCTGTCGGTGACGGTGGCGATCTTCTCGCCGTCGCGATAGACGGCGAAGTCGGCACCGGTGAGGCCGGTGGCGTTCGACCCGTAGGCCTCGCCCTTGAGCAACCGCCAGCTGAGGAACTGTCCGCCCGAGGTGGTCACCGCGATCAGCCCGCGGTCGAGCGACTCGAGCTGCGGTGCGGCGGTTCCCGCGCCGCCGCTCGGGAGGCCGGATGCCGCGGCGGCGGCGCTCGGGAGGCCGTTCTGGCCTCCCGACGAGACGTCGGCCTCCGTGCCCACGTCATTCGAATGTGGCGCGGTGTCGAGAGCGAAAGCGGCCGGTGCCGCCGTGAACGCCAGCGCGGCGGTCGTCGTGGCGACGATCCCGGCGCGCAGCACAGTTCTGAAACGATTCATCTTTGAATACCCATCCCCTGGAAAGCGCTTTCTACGGGTGCCCAGCCTATTACCCCCGTTCAGGGGTGGTCAAGAACCCGATCGACGGATGTCGCGCAGGGGGCGGCATCCGGAATTCAGTTGTGGCTACAAGTGTTGTAATGGAGCATGACGAACTCCCCCGACCTTCTCGCCCCGTCGACCGCGATGGGCGCGGTCACTCTGCGCGTGGGCGACCTCGACGGCATGGTCGCCTACTACCGCGACGCGGTGACGCTCGACGTGATCAGCCGCGACGGCGACTCCGCGGTGCTCGGGCGCGGCGGAGTGCCGGCCCTGGTGCTGCAGCACGCCCCGGAGCTCACGAGCCCCGAGCCGCGCGCGGCGGGACTCTTTCACACCGCCATCCTGTTCGACAGCGAGCAGGCGCTCGCGGCCGCGGTGTATTCGGTCGCCAGCCGTTTTCCGCAGTCGTTCACGGGGTCGAGCGACCACCTGGTGTCGAAGGCGTTCTACTTCACCGACCCCGAGGGCAACGGCGTCGAGCTCTATTGGGACCGCGACCGCAGCCAGTGGAGCTGGGTGCACGGGCAGATCGAGATGTCGACGCTGTTCCTCGACCCCAACGTGTTCCTGCAGCAGAACCTGACCGACGAGCTGGTCGCCGACCCACGGGTGGGCAGCGCGGGCATCGGGCACGTGCACCTCTCGGTCGGTGACGTGCCGCAGGCGCGCGACTTCTATGTCGACAAGCTCGGCTTCGAGGTCACCACGGCGTTCGGGCCGTCGGCCCTCTTCGTCTCGGCGGGGGGCTACCACCACCACATGGCCATGAACGTGTGGAACTCGCGCGGCGCCGGGCGGCGGCAACCCGCCCTGGGACTCGGACAGGTCGAGATCGTGCTGCCCGACGCCGACGAGGTGGCGGCCGCCGACGAGCGCCTGCGCCATCACGGGCTGCAGACCGCCGATGACGGCCGGTCGGTCACCGTCAGCGACCCGTGGGACAACACGATCGTGCTGCGCCCCGCCGCCGACTGACGACGCCACCGCCGCGCGAGCCACCCCCGGGCGAGCCGCCGGAAGCGGCCCGCCCCGAGGTGAGACGCCCTACGCCGGGATGCCCACCTCTTCGGCCGCGACATCCGCGCCCGGCGCCGACGGCTCGAGGGCCTCGGCCACCCGCAGTGCCAGCGTGGGGTCGACGTTGTGCCAGTACTCCAGCACGCGCACCCGCAGCTCGGGAATCGTCACCTTCGACACGTGACCGGCGATGTTCGAGACCAAGCGGGCTCGGGCGGCGTCGTCGAGCACCTCGCGCACGAGGGTTCCCGCCTGGCCGAAGTCGTCGTCGTCGGCGTGCAGGGTCGCGGCGACACGGAGAAGCGCGCCGTCGGAATCCCATCCCGAGTCGTCACCGGCGAGCGCGGGGTCGGCGTGCGGGCCGCCGAACGAGTTCGGCGCGTAGACGGGCACCGACGGATCGTTGTGGCTGAACCGCATCGCGCCGTCTTTCGAGTAGGAGTTCGACGCCAGCGGTGCGTTGACCGGAAGCTGCGCATGGTTGGTGCCCACGCGGTAGCGGTGCGCGTCGGCGTAGCTGAAGATGCGCGCGAGCAGCATCTTGTCGGGCGACGCCGCGATGCCGGGAACGAAGTTCGAGGGCGCGAAGGTGGCCTGCTCGATCTCGGCGAAGTAGTTCGACGGGTTGCGGTCGAGGGTCATGGTGCCCACCTCGATCAGCGGGTAGTCGGCGTGCGGCCACACCTTGGTGAGGTCGAACGGGTTGAAGCGGTAGGTCGCGGCATCCGCGTAGGGCATGATCTGCACCGACAGCGTCCAGGTCGGGAAGTCGCCGCGCGAGATCGCCTCGGAGAGGTCGCGGATGTGGAAGTCGGCGTCTTCCCCGGCGATCTGGTCGGCGGCGGCCTGGGACAGGATCTCGATGCCCTGGTTCGTCTTGAAGTGGTACTTCACCCAGAACTTGGCGCCTTCGGCGTTGATCCACTGGTAGGTGTGCGAGCCGAAGCCGTCCATGTGACGCCAGGATGCCGGCAGGCCGCGGTCGCCCATCAGCCAGGTCACCTGGTGGGCGCTCTCGGGCGAGAGGGTCCAGAAGTCCCACTGCATGTCGTGGTCGCGCAGATGGCTGCCCGGCAGGCGCTTCTGCGAGTGGATGAAGTCGGGGAACTTGATGCCGTCGCGAATGAAGAACACCGGGGTGTTGTTGCCGACCAGGTCGTAGTTGCCCTCGTCGGTGTAGAACTTCAGCGCGAAGCCGCGCGGGTCGCGCCAGGTGTCGGGCGAACCCTGCTCGCCGGCGACCGTCGAGAACCGCGCCAGCATGTCGACCTTGGCGCCCGGCTGAAACAGCGAGGCGCGTGTGTAGGCGCTCACGTCACCCGTGGTCTCGAACGTGCCGAACGCCCCGCCGCCCTTCGCGTGCACCACGCGCTCCGGCACCCGTTCGCGGTTGAACTGCGCGAGCTTCTCGACCAGGTAGTGGTCGTGCAAAACGACGGGGCCGTCGGCGCCGACGCTCTGCGAGTGGTCGTCGCTCGCGACCGGGGCTCCGGAGTTGGTGGTGGTGGCGTTACGGGTGGTGAAGTCGGTCAAGATTCTCCTCGGTCGTTCTCTTGGCAGCTGGGGCAGAGGCCCCAGAAGGTGACCTCGGCGGTCGAGATGGCGAAACCGGCCGTCGACGACGGGGCGAGGCAGGGCGCCTCGCCGTGCACGCAGTCGACGTCGGCCACCGCGCCGCAGCGGGTGCACACGACGTGGTGGTGGTTGTCACCGATGCGCCGCTCATAGAGCGCGGGCGAGCCGGCGGGCTCGATGCGCCGGATGAGCCCGGCGTCGGTCAGCGCGCCCAGCACCACGTAGGTGGCCTGCAGCGACGTGCCCGGCAGCTCGTGCTGCACGCGCCGGTGCACCGAATCGGCGTCGGCGTGCGGGGCGGTCTCGAGGGCTTCGAGTACCGCCAGCCGCTGGCCCGTGACGCGCAGACCGGCGTTCCGGATGCGCGTCTCCAGTTCCGAGGTCATGAGACGACCGTAGCCGCTAATTATGAGTAGTTCATAATTAGCGGCTACGGATGGGCGCGTCGGGCATCAGCCCGCGCGCGGTGTCAGGCCATCAGCCGGCGGGGCAGGTGGTGAGGTTCTCCACCGCCTCCGAGAGCGAGTTCACCCCACCGAGGAGGGTCGCCCGGTCCGCCCCGAGATCCTGGATCTGCGCCAGCGTCTCCGCCGGGATGCAGGTGCCGGGAACCGTGAACAGCGGAGCGTCGACCTTGGGGCCGAACGCCGAGCCCGACAGCGCATCCGGGAACGTGACACCGGTGGCGATCAGCACCCGGTCGGCCTCGTCGAAGAAGTGCTTGTTGATGGCCCGGGATGCCGCGTAGCGATCGGTGCCGCCGAGGCGCACGGTCGAGGCGATCGACTGTGCCGACTCGAAGATGCCCGACGAGACCGACAGGCGGCCTCCTGCGATGGCGATCTCGTCGGGCGCGAGGCCCTCGAGCAGCTCCATCGTGGCGTCGTCCAGCGACGGCTCGGCGCCGTCGACCAGGATGACGGGCCCGGCGCCGCCGACCGCCGCTCCGGCCGACAGGGCGTCGGCGAAGGTCGTGCCCGTGGCGAGCACGGCGACGTCGGCGGTGTCGGGGAACGCGGCCGCAGCGACATTCCGCGACACGGCGAACCGGTCGGCGCCCGCGATGCGGGTCACGTCGTCGGCGATCGCCTTCAGCGCCGTCTCGACCGCTGGTTTCACCGAGTTCTCGCCACCGACGATGACGATCGACGAGGGTGCGAGACGCTCGAGCTCGGTCTGCACGGCCGGCGGCAGCCGGTCGCCCGTGGTGAGCAGGATCGGCGCGTCGTCGGCCGCAGCGGCAGGGGCCGCAGACAGGGCGTCGGGGAACACCTCGCCCGACACCACGTAGACGGTGTCGGCGCCCTCGGGCCAGCCCTGCTTCGACGTGTTGACCGCGACGTCGTAGCGGCTGGCGCCGTCGATGCGGTCGACGTCGATGGGCTCGGTGACCGTCACGGGCACGTGCACCTCGGTGCCGCTCGGCGAGGCGGTGAGCACGAGCTCCCCGTCGCCGATCGGCGCGTCGAGGGGAACGGTCACCGTGACGGTGGCCGACCCGTTCGACACCGGGATGCTGTCGAACGTGGCGGCCGAACCGGTCCACGTCGCGGCGAGCGCCGTGTTCTGCGGAGCACCCTGCGAGGTGAGGTCGAGCCCGCCCACCGTGAAGGTGATGCTGGTGCCGGCCATGGCCGACTCCGGCACGCCCGTCACCTGGGTCGCACCCCGTGCGAAGTCGGGCGTGAGGCCCGGGTTCGCGCGAAGGTAGGCGATCCACGCGTCACGGTCGATCAGGCCCGAGTCGCGTGCATCCGTGCCGTTGGCCAGCTCACGGAAGTTGTCGCCACCCGCGGTGAGGAAGCTGAACGTTCCGATGCGGTAGCTGGCCGCGGGGTCGATCGGCGCACCGTCGACGAAGATGCCGGTGATGTGCTGGCCCTGCGCTGCGGCGGGGTCGTAGGTGTAGGTGACGTTGTCGGAGAGCCCCAGCTTGAGGAAGGGCCGCGACGGCACGTTGCCGCTCGCATCCGTCTGCCACTGCTGCTCGAGAACGGTCTTGAACTGCGCGCCGGTGAGGCTCGTGGTCCAGAGGTTGTTCACGAACGGCAGCACGGCGTTCGCCTCGGAGTAGGTCACGACGCCCGCGGTATTCGCCGGGTTGGCCGTGGTGTCTCCGGCCGCGAACAGCAGTTCGGCACGAAGGCCGCCTGGATTCACGACACCGATCTCGGCGCCGCCGCGATCGGCGGCCGACAGGGTGTCGACCAGCGAGTCGGCGACGAGGTTGCCGAGCGTCGACTCGGATGCCCGGTCGTCACGCGTGCCGCCGGTGTAGACACCGTTGACGTAGGAGCCGCCGGTGTAGGCCGTCGTGATGTCTTTCGTGACCGAGCCGACCGGCTGGTTGCCGACCACGGCGGCGGCCGCGATGGCGGCGTCGACGGTCGCCTTGACCTCGGCCACCCGCGGGTAGGTCGCCACGAGCTGGGCGTCGAGCGCCGCGCTGTTGGCCGCGGTCTCGGCGGGCGTGCTGCCCGCCGGGGCGGCGAGCCGCGCCACGTTCTCGGCCGTGTACGACTCGAGGTCGCCCGTCTCGGCGTCCACCGTCAGCACGACGTGCCCGACGTTCGCTCCGTAGCTGCCTGTCTGCAGCACGGGGCGGGTCTTGCCGGCTTCACCGGGGATGGCGCCGTCCCACACGTAGCTCTGGTGGGTGTGACCGGTGAAGATCACGTCGACGGCGGCGGCGGTGTCGTTCACGATCTTCGCGAACACCGTGCTCTTGGCGAGCTCGGTCTCGAGGTCGATCGTCGCCGACTCGCTGTCGGGCGCGCCCTCGTGGTAGGTCGCCACGATCACGTCGGCCTCGCCGTTGGACTCGTCGCCGTCGGTGAGCTCGGCGGCGACACGGTTCACGGCGTCGACGGGGTCGCCGAAGTCGAGGTCGGCCACGCCGGCGGGCGACACGAGGGTCGGGGTCTCCTGGGTGACGGCGCCGATCACGGCGACGGTCAGGCCGGCCTTCTCATAGGTCGCGTACTCGGGAAGCACCGGGGTGGTGGTGCCCTTCGCGTAGACGTTGGCGCCGAGGTAGTCCCAGAGCGCGTTCGGCGCGGCATCCGGCCCGATGATGCGATCGGTCAGGTCGCTGAATCCCTTGTCGAACTCGTGGTTGCCCACGGCGCTCGCGTCGAGCTCCAGCTCGTTGAGAACGTCGATCGTCGGCTGGTCCTGCGCGAAGTCCGACTCGAACAGCGAGGCGCCCACGTTGTCGCCCGACGAGACGAACAGGGTGTTCGCCTCACCGCCGGCGGCCCGCAGCTGCTCGATGGTTCCCGCGAACTTCACCGTGTTGGCGTCGATGCGGCCGTGGAAGTCGTTGATGTCGATCAGGTTGAGATCGACGGTCGACGCAGCCGGGGCGAACGAGTAGCCCACGACCACGGGGTCGTGGTCGCTCGAGCGGTAGACGCTCTCGTCGTAGAAGTTCGTCGCGTTGTAGTTGTAACGGCTGTATTCGAGCGCGATCGACTCACCGGAGTTGATGTTCCAGATGTCGACCCCGGTCACCTTCGCGTTCGCCGAGGGCGACGCGAAGACGTGGTCGAGCGAACCGGATGCCCCGTCGAACGAGTAGCTGTACTTGCCGCTCTTGGCGCCCTGGTCGACGTAGCCGGCATCCGTGATGGTCACGGCCGGGTCTTCCTGCGAGTAGGCGTTGAAGTCGCCGATCAAGAAGACGTCGCTCGTGCCGAGCTCGGTCTGCAGGCTGGTCGAGAACGTCAGCAGCGCCTGCGCTTGAGCCACGCGCGAGGCGTTCGAGGCGCCCTGCCCGTCGCCCTGGTCGGCGTCCGCGCCCGATCCGGAGCCCTTCGACTTGAAGTGGTTCACGATGGCGATGAACGACTCGTCGTCGCTGCCGCCGACCGGCACGAACTCCTGGGCCAGCGGCTGGCGGGCGTTCGCGAACGCGGCGTCGAGCAGCACACGCGAGGCGCCCACCGGCTCGACCGCGTCGGCCTTGTAGATGAAGGCCGTGCGGATGACGTCCTGCTGCGCGACGGGCGGCAGCTGGTCGGCCGCGGGGGAGGGCACGAAGTCCCACTCCCCCTCGCCGGCCGGCAGCGCCGCGTTCAGCGCAGCGGTCAGCGTGCTGAGAGCCTCGTCGCGGGCTTCGCCGAACTTGACCGAGTTCTCGATCTCCTCGAGCGACACGACCTCGGCGCCGAGACCGTTGATGGCCGCGACGATCTTGGCCTGCTGGCGGGCCAGGTCTTCGTCTTCGGCGGCACCGCGGGCGTCGCATCCGGTGTTCACGGTCACCGGGTCGTCGTCGCGATCGACGTAGAACGAGCATCCGGTGAGGTCGTCACCGGTGGTGGTGAAGTAGTTCAGCACGTTGAAGCCGGCGATCTGGATGTCGCCGCCGACCGGTGCCGGAGCCGCGGCCCGCACGTTCGAGAACGTGGCCGGAGCCGTGCCGTCGGCGGTGAGCTGACCGGTGGGCTGGAACTTCCAGGTGTCGTTGCGGTAGTCGAAGATCACCGGAGCGGTGAAGTCGACGGCGGCGCCCACCGTGATGGGGGCGTTCGCCGCGGCGGCCTTGAGGTAGGGCAGCGCGATGTCTTGCGCCGCGCCTCCGCCCTGCGGCAGGAAGTTGGTGCTCGATCCGTCGTCGAGCGTCACCGCACGGGCGGCGTTGTCGGCGACGGCGGCCGTGTATTCGGGCGTGCCGGGGCGCGCGATCTCGGTGGGCGTGATCAGCGGTGTGGTTCCGGAGGCCAGGCCGATCTCGGCGTACTGGTTGGTGGAGTAGGTGTCCGACACGGTGAAGTCGCCCTGCGGCGCCACGAGCATTCCCTCGAGCGACTCACGCTGGGCGGCATCGGCCGGCAGCCCGACGGTCGCGGGTGTGGGGGCCTCGACGGTCGATGCGTCGAGCTGCGTGAGGTCGGTGGCCTCGGCCACGGCGAGCTCGGTCAGTCCGTTGAACTCGCTCACCGCGCCGGTGACCTCGACGTAGTCGCCGGGCTCCACGAGACCGGCGGTGCTCGCGGAGTAGACGAACAGCCCGTCGGAGACGGTGTGGGTGGCGAGGTCGACCGCGCCGCCGGTGCCCGGGGTCTGGATGTAGTAGCCGTCGAATCCGCCGGTGCCGTAGGCGGCTGTGACGACGCCGGTGGTGATCACGGTCTGGCCCGCGAGCGGGGAGGTGTCGGTCGCGCCCTGGATGTCGGCGATCGTCGCCTCGACCGGGTCGCCCGGCTCGGCGGGCTCGTCGCCGGAGGAGTTCTGGGGGGTCACGGTGGTGGCGGTGGTGAAGTCGGCCGCGTTGACGTCGGTGTCGGCGAACCCGGTGCGCACCAGCGAGTTGGGAACGCTGTTGGCCCCGTCGACCGGAACGACCGTGCCCTCGAAGGTGTTGGAGGCTCCGTAGCCGAGCAGGTCGACCACTCCCTCGGCGCCGGTGACCGACCCCGCGGCGGGTGCCAGGGCGGTGGTGGTGTCGGCGAGGATGAGGGTTCCGGTGGTGCCCGACGGGGTGATGGCGCCGCCGAGGTCGAGATCGGGCGTGGGCAGTGCCGACCCGTTGGCACCGTTGCCGTTGATCTGCACGAGGAAGTAGCTGTCAGGCGCGATGGTGCCGCTCAGCGGAGCGACGTTGGCGGGGGTCACCACCGTCGCGGAACGGTATTGCAGCGACCAGCCGTCGAGCGCCACCGCGGCATCCGACGGGTTGTAGAGCTCGACGAACTTCTTGTTGAACGGAGCGCCGGCGCTGCCGCCCTTGAGGTAGGCCTCGTTGATCACGACACCGGTTCCGTCGACGCTGGCGGATGCGGATGACGCGACCCCGATGAGCGGGGCGGCGAACAACGCTCCCCCGACGACCGTCGCGAGGACCGCTTTCACGGACCTCCTGGCTGACTCTGGCATGGCTCTCCTCGACCTCTCGGGACACACGGATTCGGCCATGTTAGGAGCCTCGAGTGACGAAAGAAAGACTGAACATTTCGGCGAGGTTAACTTAGAGAATGTGAAAGATTGTCACCCTTTCGGGGGTCAGATTCTAGGTTGTGCACCCACCTTCGCTCAAGGTGCACCGAGCGTTCTGGCTGGATTTCACCCTCACACGAGAGGGACCTCGGTCGATTTCACCCCGACATCTCGCCGCTCTAGGTAGTCGTCGGTAGTCGACGATGTCTCGTTTGAGTAGTCGAAGCTCGGGGAGCGCTGTCGCGGTGCGACGGGCGCTAGGTAATGTTGCTGTACCGCAGTGGGGCGGACCGCGTGGCAGCAGGCAGTCGACGCCGGCGGTGCTATTTGATCGGGGGGTCTGAATGGCAGTGAATCGGAGACCGCTGCAGAGCGATGAGCCCGGCGGCATGGCGGTCGTCGGCGGCGACCGCCGGGTCGATGAATTGGCCGGCCGCCTCGCAGGCTCCGGCAGCGCCATGATCGTCGGAGCCTATGGGTCGGGAAAGAGTTATTTCTCTCGGGCGATCGTGGCCGAACTCGCGCACCGGGGTGTCTTCGCCGCCGTCGTTCGAGGGGCGGCTCCCCTTCAGACGATCCCGTTCGGGGCTCTGCGCGCGGCGGGCGACCCGCGCCTCGAGACGCTCTGGGAGGGCGGGGGCGCCACCGAAACGCCGCTCGTGATCGCTATCGACGATGCTCATGCCCTTGACTCGGCGTCGATCGATGTGGTCTCCCGGGCCATTTATGCGGGCCGGGCACGTGTGCTGTTCTCCGTCAGCAGCGACGTGACCTCGGGGCTCTCCGCCGCTCCTGATCCGTTCCGTGAGCTCTGGCTCGACGGCATCGTCGCCCGCTACGACCTCCAAGCCCTCGATCCCGAGACCGCCGACGTGCTCATCTCCGAATTCGGGGGCGGCGACTTCGATTCCGTCACGAAGGCGGCGCTGTTCGTCCGCTCCGGCGGTTCACGCATGCTGCTGCACGAACTCTGCGCCGACGCGGCGGCGGAGTTCGCGGCTCACCGCGATCCGCTCGACCTGGCTCGGCATGCACCGGTCGGATCGCGCCTGTCCGACGCCTACGCGACGGCGCTCACCGATCTGAGCAAAGAACAGCATCTGGCCATCGCCGTCGTCGGCAGACTCCCCGGCATCGAATTCGCCGCCGCATGTCGATGCGTCGACCCGGATGACCTCGACTCGCTCATCGCCGGCAAGTCGCTCCGCACCGAGGGCGGGCGACGCGAGCTGCATGTCGTGCCCGCGCTTGCGCGAGAGGCCGAGCGGATGCTCGATGCGGGAACCCTCGAGCGTGCGCTCGACCTGCTCGCGCGACGAGCTCTCGAGAATCCCGAGCGGCCGGCCGGTCTGGCCGTCGACCGGTTGATCGCGGGTTTCTGGCACTCGATGCGTGACTCGGTGCCGGGGCCCGCCGAGGTGCCGGCCGATGCGCGCCGGCGCATCCTCGCGGGTGCGGCCCGCAGTGCCAACGGCGACGGTCGTTACGACCTGGCTCTCGCCTTCGCCCGCCACGGGGCCGAGGTCGGGCAGTGCGCCGCATTGCGATTGGAGACGTCGCGCGCCTACGCAGGGCTGCGGCGATTCGACGAGGCGTTCTCGGTGCTGGCCATCGACGGCCCCGAGCAGCTGAACGGTCACGACCTGAGGCGTCTGGTGCGCTGGTGGGCGAGTCTCACCACCTGGGTGCCGGAATCGCATTCGATCGACCGGCTCGCCGAGGCGCTGGATGCGGCCGGCATCGACGACGCGGGGGTGTGGAGCGAGCTCGATGCCCAGCGCGCCGAGTTCGCGGCCCTCGCGATGGACTGGGAGAGCGCGTGCGCTCTGGCCGACACCGTCATCCGGTCACGCCAGACGCACAGCATCACACGCCTGCGGTGCACCATCATCGCCGCGTATTCCGACATGCTGCTGCAGCGGTTCGAGAGCGGTGAGGCGAGGTTCCTCGCGGCTGCCCGTCGGAATCTCGACCTCGTCAGCGGCAGACCGATCTCCGTCATCGCTGAACTCGTGATGCTCTGCCTCGAGGCGGTGGCCGGCTCGTTCACCGGCCGGCACAACCCGACGCTGGCTGATCGACTGCAGATCGCGGTGCAGCTGGCCGCGGCGCGCAACGACAGCGACACACTCGCGCTCGGCAACGCGGCCACGGCCATGGTGCTGGGGTTCGCGCGCGGCGACGACAGCGTGGCCGAGCGGGAGCTCGCGGCCGCACTGCGCCGCCTCGACAAGATCGAGTACTCGGTCTGGCGCCCGCTGCTGTCGTACATGCGCGCCTACGCCCTGACCCGGCTGGGTGACACGCAGAAGGCGAGCCTCGTGCTCGACCTGATCGACGATCGCGTTCTCGGGCACCACAAGCTCTACCGATACACCGCGCTGTCCGTCGAAGCGAGTCTCAACGCCGCCAGCGGCGACGTGCGTCAGGGCGTCGAATTGCTGAACGAGACGATAGAGCATCTCGGACCCTCGAACGAGACCATCGTCGCCGCCTACGAGCAGGCACGGCTGACCACCTACACCGAAGCGCTACGGGCCGGAGCCGACAGCATCCGCGGACGGGATCTCACGCCCGGCTTTCCCCACCGTGATCGCCACACCGCGCCCGCAGACCGCACGGGCGGCAGCCCGGCGCCCACCGAGACCATCGACGCCGTCGACGAGCTCTCGGAGCGCGAGTACGAAATCGCCCTGCTCGTGGCCGAACAGCTCAGCAACAAGGAGATCGCGCGCCGCCTGTTCCTCTCGGTGCGCACGGTGGAGTCGCACGTCTACACCGCGCGGGGGAAGGTGGGGGCGCGCACCCGCCGGGAACTCGGGCGGGTGGTCGCCGACGCCGAGGTCGCGCGGGAACGGTAGACTGGGCGAGTCCTCCCCCGACCGACCGCAGGAGCAACTCGTGCCCACAATCGTCGTCGACGTCATGCCCAAAGCCGAACTGCTCGACCCCCAGGGCAAAGCCGTCGCCGGCGCTCTGGCCCGCCTCGGCAACGATCGGTTCACCGACGTGCGCGTCGGCAAGCGCTTCGAGCTCACCGTCGACGGCCCGGTCGACGACGCCGTGCTCGCATCGGTGCGCGAGATCGCCGACGACCTGCTCTCGAACGGCGTCATCGAAGACGTGGTGAACATCTCGGTGGTCGACGCCGCGGGCACGCACAGCGCCGCCGCGGCATCCGGAGCCCTCGCGTGACCCGGGTCGGAGTCATCACCTTTCCCGGTTCGCTCGACGACCGCGACGCGCAGCGGGCGGTGCGGTTCGCCGGGGCCGACCCCGTGGCGCTCTGGCACGGCGACCACGACCTGCAGGGCGTCGATGCGGTCGTGCTGCCGGGCGGCTTCAGCTACGGCGACTACCTGCGCTGCGGCGCGATCGCCTCGCACTCGCCCATCATGCGCGAGGTCGTGGCGGCGGCGGAGCGCGGAGTGCCGGTTCTCGGCATCTGCAACGGCTTCCAGATGCTGACCGAGGCGCACCTGCTGCCCGGAGGCCTCATCCGCAACGATCACGGTTCGTTCATCTGCCGCGACCAGGTGATGCGGGTCGAGAACACGTCGACGGCGTGGACCAACGGCTACGAGGTGGGCCAGCAGATCACGATCCCGCTGAAGAACGGCGAGGGCGGCTACATCGCCTCGGCCGAGACGCTCGAGCGGCTCGAGGGCGAGGGGCTCGTGGTGTTCCGCTATCTCGGTGTGAACCCCAACGGGTCGCTGAACGACATCGCCGGCGTCACCAACGAGCGCGGCAACGTGGTGGGCCTCATGCCCCACCCCGAGCACGCGGTCGAGGCCGGCTTCGGCCCCGACACCCCCGCCGCCATGCGCTCGGGCGTCGACGGTCTCGCCATGTTCACGTCAGCCCTGCGGAGCCTGCTCGCCGCCTGAGCCGCCCGGCCCGCCCGCGCTGCCCGTCCCGCCCGCGCCGCCCCTCTCGCCGAGTGGTCACTTTCGGCGAAAAAACGCAGGATTTGGCGCGAAAAGTGACCACTCGCGAGAAGGCGGGGCGCGAGCGCGCGGTCAGAGCCAGCGGGGGGCGACGTCGGGGGCGTCGCCGTTCGCGAGGGTGACCCCGAGCACCGAGCGGCCGGTCGCCCAGGCCAGCAGGTCGCTGCGGGTGCCGCGCACGAGGGTGTCCGGGGCATCCGGCCCGCCGTCGGCGCGGAAGACCTCGCCCGTGTCGGTGGCCTCGAGCACGTGGCGGGGCCCGGCGCCGGCCTTGTCACGAGCGGCCCAGGTGCCGAGCACGTCGCCGAGCAGCCGGCGTGCCACCGGTGCCGGCACGTCGGAGAAGCGCCCGCCGTTGCCGAGATCGAGAGCGTGCAGCCAGAGCTCGCGGGTGCGCATCCACACCGTCTCGGCAACGGGCACCTCGCGCCCGCGGGCGGTGACCACAGGGAACGACCAGCGCTCGGGCGGCAGATCCCGCCAGGCCACGTCGAGGGCCACTGCGGCGTGATCGGAGAGGTGGCGCAGGGCGCGCGGCGACAGCGTCGCACCGAGGTCGATCTCGGCGTCGCGGTGAGCGGATGACTCGTACATCGGGTTCTCGACGCCCGTCTCGGCCCATTCCACCAGCCGCGCGATGGCCCGGGCGTTGTAGCCCACGTGCGCCACGACGTGCGCGCGCGTCCACCCTGGCAGCCGCGAGATCTCGTAGAGGTCGACGTTCTGCAGCTCGTTGAGTTTGCGACTGAAGTTGGCCTGCCCGAGGCGCACCTGGCGCAGATCGTCGAGCACCGCGGCATCCGTGGCGCGATCGGTGAGAACCGTCATCGCTCGCGGCCGGCCACGTAGGTGCGGTCGAAGTTGAGTCGTTCGATGACGGGGGCGTCGGAGAACCGGAACAGGTCGAGCTCGGTCTCGGCGCGCAGCTCCCAGGGCTCCCACGACGGAACGACGACGAGGTCGCCCTTCTCGAGCAGCCAGGTGTGATCGGCCACCACCATCTCGCCCCGGCCCTCGAACACCTGCCAGACCGACGAACCCACCTCGCGGCGGCTCGGCGTCTGCGCCCCCGCCCGCAGGCGGTGGAACTCGGCGCGCAGGGTCGACATCACGTCGCCGCCGTTCGTCGGGTTG
This sequence comes from Herbiconiux daphne, assembly GCF_024979295.1. Lineage (GTDB taxonomy): Bacteria > Actinomycetota > Actinomycetes > Actinomycetales > Microbacteriaceae > Herbiconiux > Herbiconiux daphnes. The sequence goes on from NZ_JANLCJ010000004.1 coordinate 505,937, forward strand.
GTGAACCGGATGCCGGCATGCCCCTGTTCGACGGTGGCGGGGAAGCCCTCTTCCTCGAGCAGCAACTGCTCGCGCAGCGCCCGGTCGGTGTACTCCCAGCGGTAGGCGGCGATCGGCGAGTTCACGTGGGAGTCGAGCCCCGAGAGCGGCCGGATGCCGGGGTTGGCCCAGAGCCGCTCGGCGCGCGAGACCGAGGGGGTGGAGTAGTCGGTCACCCGCTCGGTGCCGTATTCGAAGAAGCCCACGTCGAGGTGATCGGCCAGCGGCACGTCGAGCCCGTCGACCCAGGCCATCGGCTGGTCGGTCTGGTTGTGGTGGCCGTGGAAGTTCCAGCCCGGCGTGAGCAGGAAGTCGCCGCGCCGCATGGCGACCGGGTCGCCGTTGACGACGGTCCAGACCCCCTCGCCCTCCACCACGAAGCGGAAGGCGTTCTGCGCGTGCCGGTGCTCGGGCGCCGTCTCGTGCGGCCCGAGGTATTGGATGGCCGCCCAGATCGTGGGGGTGGCGTAGGGGTGGCCGTTCAGCCCGGGGTTCGCCAGGGCGATCGCCCGGCGCTCGCCCCCGCGGCCCACCGGCACGAGGTCGCCCGAGCGCGCGGCCAGCGGCAGCAGCTCGTTCCAGCGCCAGACGAACGGCACCGCCTTCGATCGCGGCACATCCGTCATCACCTCGCCGAGCTGGGTCCAGAGCGGGCTGAGGTTCTTCGCCTCGAAGTCGGCGTAGAGCTGCGTGAGTTCGGGGCTCTGCTCGCCGCCCTCCATCGCGTTCTCGACGTCGTTCATCGTGTTGTGGTCGGTCATTCGAACTCCTCTGTTCAGCTGACGGGCAGTCGATGCGGCCAGGTCAGACCAGCTGGAAGTGCACCCACTTCTGGCCCTCGGCGAGCCCGGCGAGCTGACGCCCGGCCGACTGCAGGATGATGGGCGACGACGAGATGTGCTGGGTTCCGCCGTGCACGTCACGGTAGAGGCGCTGGATCGTGCCGCGGCGCAGGGCGTCGGTTCCCGCGCTGCGATAGACGAACCCGGCCACGTCGTCGAGGGTCCAGGTGGCGTTGGAGAGGGCCGCCCGGTTGAGGGTCTCGAGCCGGATCGACATGCGGTCGCCCGTCGCGAGCTCGGCCTCGATCTCTTCCCACACGTCGTACAGCAGTGCGTGGGCGGCGCGCAGTTTGAGCTCGGCGTTGGCGTACTGCTCGTGGAAGCTCGGGTTCTCGGCCGACGACCCGGCGCGTCCCGCCTTCGACCGCACGGTGGCGGCGAGCTCGTCGAGCAGCCGCCGCCCCACCCCGAGCGCCCAGGCGCCGTGGTTGATGCTGGCGAAGTTGCCGATGCCGACGCGGTAGAGGCTGCCACCGGTGACCGGCTCGACGCTCAGCGAGGGGTAGCTCATCTCGGTGGGCACGAACACCCCGTCGAGCGAGTAGTCGATGCTCGCGGTGCCACGCAGGCCCAGCACGTCCCAGTTGTCGACGAAGTCGACCTGGTCGACGGGCACGATGAAGAACCGCGTCTCGCCGGTCTTCGTGTCGGCCGCGGCCGTGTGCAGGTGGGTGGCGTGCTTGATGCCCGAGGCGAACGACCACTGGCCGCTGATGCGGTAGCCGCCGTCGACGGGCTCGGCCCGGCCGGCGCGCGTGCCCTGCCCGGCGATGCCGAGACGGGGTGTTGCGAACAGCGCCTCGGCGGCGTCGCGATCGAAGAAGGCGCCGGCGAGGCCGGTCGACATGGCCAGGGCCATCGTGACCCACCCGGTCGACGGGTCGGCGTAGGAGAGCGTGCGGTAGACATCCATCGCCTGCCGCGGCGTCATCTCGCTGCCGCCCAGTTCGCGCGGGGTGATGACGCCGATCGCGCCGCTGGCATAGAGCGCCTCGACGACGGGTTCCGCGATGCGGCCCTCGACGTCGTTCTCGGCGCCGTAGGAGTCGACCAGGTCGTGCAGACCGGCGACGGCCGTGAGCACGTCGCTCGCGCTCGGCGCGCTGTCCAGTGCCGTCGACGTGCGGCGCTCGGCTAGCTCGGTCATGGTGAACTCCAATGTTCGTGGCGAAGATGCTGTTGGCGACGCTAACCCAGCGGTCACGGCCCTGACCAGACGTCGGTGATAGGCATTGACCGCCGACTGAGAGCCATTCGTTATCGCTCTGCTGCATCCAGTCGCCGATCACCGAGCGCTATCACTGGCAGCCAACGGCTATTGGAGAAGCGATCACGAAGCGCGTAGACCTGAAGGCGAGCAGCGGTCGCCGATGACCGCCCGACGAAAGGCAGGCTCATGTCGATCACCGCACCCGCACTTCCCGATGCCACCGCACCGGCGCCCGACTCGCTGACCGCCGCCGACTTCCGGGCCGTCTGCTCGAGCTTCGTCACGGGGGTGACCGTGGTCACCGCCCGCTCGGCCGACGGCGTGCACGGCAGCACGGTGAACTCCTTCACCTCGCTGTCGGCCTCCCCGCCGCAGATCATCGTGTGCCTGGCCCGCACCACCGCCACCCTGGGCCACGTGCTCGCGAGCGGCCGGCTGGCCGTGAACATCCTCTCGCACGACCAGGAGCAGGTCGCCCGGGTGTTCGCGTCGAAAGAGAGCGACAAGCTCGACCGCGTCGAATGGACCTCGGGCGAGAACGGCGCACCGCTGCTCGAGGGGTCGATGGCCTCGCTCGAGTGCACGGTGATGGACGTTCAGCCCCAGGCCACCCACATGCTCATCGTCTGCCAGGTCACCCGTGCCGTGCACGAGCCCGACTCGGCGCCCCTGGTGTTCTTCCGCAGCACGATGTCGGCGGGCCAGGCACTGGCCGCCGCCGTATGAGGGCTCTGGTCTGGCGCGGCCCGTTCTCACACCAGCTCGAGGAGCTCGACACCCCGGTCGCCGGGCCCGGCGAGGTGCTCGTCGAGGTGGCCCGGGTGGGCATCTGCGGCTCTGACGTCACGGCGCACAAGGGCGTGATGGGCATCTCGAAACCCGGTGCCGTGCGCGGCCACGAATTCTCGGGCACGGTGACGGATGCCGCGGGCTCCGCCCTGGCGCCGGGCACCCGCGTCTCGGTCGACCCGGTCATCCCGTGCGGCACCTGCCCGGCCTGCCTCGACGGCCGCCCCAGCTCGTGCTCGGCCATCCGCATCGTGGGCGTTCACCGGCCCGGCGCCTTCGCGCGCTATGTCGCCGTGCCGGCCGGCAACGCGCATCCGGTGCCCGACTCGCTCTCGTGGGAGGCGGCCGCCTCGGCCGAACCGCTCGCCCAGGCCCGTCACGACGTGTTGCGCGCCGCCGAGCTCGGCCCGCTGGGCGAGTGCCTCGTGATCGGCAGCGGCTCGATCGGACTCTGGATCGTGCACGCCCTGCGGCTCGAGGGCGCGACCGGGGTCACCGTCGTCGACCCGGATGCCGCGAAGCACGACTCGGCGCGCGCCGCCGGTGCGGCACTCTGCGTGAGCTCGGCCGACGAGGTGCCGGCGGCATCCTTCGACACCGTCTTCGACGTGGTGGGCATCGCCGCCACACGCGGAGCCGCCATCTCGCGCGCCCGCAACGGCGGCACCGTGATCGCCGTGGGACTCGGCGCCGACGAGGTGGCCGTGCCGTGGTTCGACCTGGTGAGGCGCGAGATCACCGTGCGCGGGGCGAACTGCTTCACACCCGCCGATTTCGAGGTGGCGCTCGGCTGGCTGGCCGACGGCACGGTGGCGCCCGCCCCGGGCTTTCGCGTGGTCGACCTCGCCGAGGGCGGCGCGGTGTTCGACGGCATCGTCGACCACACCGACGCGTTCTCGGGCAAGACCTTCCTCGCACCCTGAGCCGCGCGCCTTGAGCCTCGCGCCGCTCGCGTCAGACGTGCGCGTAGATGGGCGAGCGCACCTCGCGCGTGATGCGGGCGTCGACGACGAACGGGCCGCGCGAGCGGTCCCACCCGGCCAGCGCGGGCTCGAGCTGCTCGACCGCGGTGACGACCGCACCCTGCGCGCCGAACCCGCGGGCGAGCGCCGCGAAATCGGCGTAGCCGAAGATCGCCTGGTCGAGGGGCACGCCCCAGTCCTGCATGTGCACGAGCTCACTGCCGGCGGCCCCGTCGTTCATGCACACCACGAGCAGGGGCGCCCGTTCGCGCACGGCCGTCTCGAGGTCGCCGAGGGTGAGGTAGAGACCGCAGTCGCCGATGAAGAGAACGGATGCCGTGGCCGGGTCGGCGACGGCACTCGCGAAGCTCGCACCGAGAGCGCTGCCCACCGCGCCGAAGTCGGGCATCCACACAAGCGACCTCGGCGCACGGTGGGTCAGGTAGAGCATCGGGAACGCCCCGAAGTGGCCGTTGTCGACGAACACGCGGCGGTCTCGCGGCAGCAGCCGCTCGAACTCGAGGCTCAGCAGGCGGGGGTCGACGAGACCGTCGCCCGAGCGGTCGTCGCGCGGGTCGACCGTCTCGGCCGGAAGGCGTTCCTGCATCTTCGGCATCCGGCCGCGGGCGCGCAACTCCGCGACGATGGCGGCCGTGCCGGCACAGGCATCCGCCTCCACCACGACCGTGCGCCCGGCGGTGAGCAGTGCGCCTGAACTCCGGTCGACCGGAGCGCGGCGCACCACGTCGGCGGCCCCGATCGCCGGCAGCTCGGAGCGCGGGTCGAGATCGATGCGCACGATGGTGCGGCCGCGCGTGAACTCGCCCTTGCGGGTCTGGAAGGTGTTGAGCGACGCCCCGATCACCACGAGGCAGTCGGCCTGTTCGACCAGGGCCTCGGTGGCGCCGATCGAGAATCCGCCGAACTGGCCCACCACCGCCGGGTGGTCGCCCAGCGCGCCCGAGGCCGGCACGGTGGTGGCCACGCGCGCGCCGAGGAGCTCGGCGAGTTGGAGCACGTCGGCAGCCGCGCCCGCCTCGATGACACCGCGCCCGGCCACGACGAGCGGATGCGCAGCCGCCTCGATGGCGTCGGCCGCCGCGACGATCTGCTGCGGGTCGGGCGCAGGCGCCGCTGCAGCAGCAGGCGCACCCGCACCGGCAGGCGCAGGCGCAGCCGCAGCAGTCGCAGCCGCGGCCGCCGGCCCGGCCTCTCCGGAACCGCCGGCCGGGAGCTCGAGCGATGCCGCCGTCACTTTGTCGAGACCCGCGGGCATCACGAACGCGATGGCACGCCGCTCGCCCCGGGCCCGCCGGATCGCCTCGAGCAGGCGGGAGCCGGCATCCGCCCCCTCGGCGCGCACGGTGAGGATTCCGAGCGGGTCGAGCAGCGCCTCGGGGGCGAGCGCCTGCATGCCCCCGGCGAAGGGGAAGCGGCCGGGATCGAGGTTCGAGGAATCGCTCACGAGCAGCACGAGGGGCGAGCGGCCGCGGTCGGCGGTGAGCATGGCGGTGATGGTGTTGGTGAAGCCGGGGCCCTGCGTGACCGTCGCCCAGCCGAGGCGTCCGGTGCTGCGGGCATAGCCGTCCGCCGCCCCGACGGCTCCGTTCTCGTGCCGCAGGTGGTGGATCGACACCCCGTGCTCCACGTCGAGGTGGTGCACGAGCCACAGGTTGCCCGCGCCCATCAGGGTGAACAGGTGGTCGCATCCCTCGGCCGCCATGATCGCGGCGAGCTGCTGGGCGACGGTCTGCGCAGGCCCGTCGCTCATGCGGCGTGCGGCGCGTGCGGCATGACCAGGTCGAGCAGGTGCCGGCGCAGGTCGAGGAACTCGTCGCTCGCGCGGGTGGCGACCTGCTCGCGCTCGCGGCCGAGCGGCACGTCGACCACTTCGCGCACGCGGCTCGGCGAGCCCGAGAGCACGACGATGCGGTCGGAGAGGTAGATCGCCTCGTCGATGTCGTGGGTCACGAGCACGACGGTGATGCCGAGTTCGCGCCGCACCGTGAGGATGAGGTCTTCGAGGTCGAACCGGGTCTGCGCGTCGACCGAGGCGAAGGGCTCGTCCATCAGCAGCAGGTCGGGCTTGTACGACAGGGCGCGGGCGATCGCGACGCGCTGCTGCATTCCGCCCGAGAGCTCCCACGGGTACTGCTTCTCGACGTGCCCGAGCCCGACCTTGGCGAGCACCTCGCTCACACGCTCGGCGCGCTGCGCCTTCGGCATGCCGCGGGCGGCGAGCGGCAGCCCGACGTTCTTGGCGTTGGTGAACCACGGGTAGAGCGAACGCCCGTAGTCCTGGAACACCAGCCCGAGCTGGTCGGGCACCGCGGTCAGCGGCGTGCCCTCGAAGGCGAGGGTGCCGGAGCTCGCCTTCGCGAGGCCCGAGATGCAGCGCAGCAGCGTCGTCTTTCCGGCGCCCGAGGGGCCGACGATGCAGACGAACTCGCCTTTCGACACCGTGAAGCTCACGTCGTCGATGGCCGTCTTGGCCTGCGGTTTGCCCTCGTTGTAGATCTTGCGAAGGTGCTCGACGGTGAGCACTTCAGACGTGGCCGTGGCGTTGGACATGGCGTGTTCTCCGGTCTTCTGGGGTTCGAGCGGGAGGGGTTCGAGCGGGAGGGGTTCGAGCGGGAGGGGTTCGAGCGGGAGGGGTTCGAGCGGGAGGGGTTCGAGCGGGAGGGGTTCGAGCGGGAGGGGTTCGAGCGGGAGGGGTTCGAGCTGATCGGGCGCGGTGCTCACGAGTTGCCGAGCGCGCGGGAGCGGTAGTACCAGCGCAGCACGATCCGCTCCACGAGCACGAAGACGTAGTTGGCCACGGTGCCGATGATGGCGAGCGTCAGGATGCCGGTCCACATCGTCGTCACGGCGAACACCGTCTGCGCCTGCAGGATGAAGTAGCCGATGCCCTGCTTCGCGGCCACCATCTCGGTGACCACCATGAGGATGATCGAGGTCTGCAGGCTGGCGCGCAGACCGGCGGCGATCTGCGGGCCGGCGCCCGGCAGCACCAGCGAGAACAGGATGCGCACGGGGCTCAGCTTCATGGCGCGCGCGGTGTCGAACTTCACCTGGTCGATGCCCCGCATGCCGTCGAGCGTGTTGAGCAGGGTGGGCCAGATGGCGCCGAACGAGATGAGCGCGATCTGCCGCAGCTCGCCGATGCCGAACAGGGCGATCATGGCGGGCAGGAGCGCCGGGGCCGGCAGCACGTAGAGGAAGTAGATGATGGGGTTCGACACCCGGCGCACCGGCGGGAAGCGCCACAGCAGGGTTCCGAACACCACGCCGATCAGCGCGCCGCCGGCATAGCCGAGCAGCAGGTTGCGCAGGCTCGAACTGAGCTGGAACTTGGCGTCGCCGATCACCCACTGGTTCCACCACTCCTCGAGGATGCGGCTGAGCGGCGGGAAGAACGGCGACGTGCTCGAGGCCGACAGGAACCACCAGGCGGCGAGCAGCACGATCGGCAGCCAGACGGCGATGAGCACGTTGCGCACCACCGTGCCGCGGCTGCGGCCGCGAGGGGTGACGAGCAGGTCGGTGGTCTCGCCGATCGAGGGTCCGTCGGCCCGCTCGGGCACGACCTCGGGCAGGATGGTCTGGCTCATCGGAGGGCCCCTTCGGCGTTGGAGCGGATGTTCCGCTGCGATTCGTGCCAGTGCATGACGTTGCGCTCGAGCAGGAAGAACGCTCCCGTGAGCACGATGCCGAGAAGACCCGCGGTGAGGATGTAGGCGTACATCACGGGGTAGGCCGACGACCCGCCGTTCTGCGCCTGCAGGATGTTGCGGCCGATGCCGGCGGCACCACCCACCAGCTCGGAGACCACCGCGAGGATGAGCGCCGACGCGGACGCGATGCGCAGCCCGGTCGCGATGTAGGGCGAGGCGCTCGGGATGGTGATGGTGACGAAGCGGCGCAACCCGCCCACGCCGAGGGCCTTGGCCGTGTCGAGCACGATCGGGTCCATCGACCGCACCCCGTAGATCACCTGGATGACGAGCGGCCAGAACACGCCGAACGTGATGAGGAAAACCTTCATCGGCAGGGTCGAGCCGAGCACCAGGATGACCAGCGGGAGGATGGCGATGGCCGGGATCGCCTTGAAGATCTCGATCACGCTCGCCGCACTCCGGAAGGCGAAGTCGTTGAACGCCAGCGCCGACCCGATGGTGATCGCCAGTGCGCTGGCGATCACCATCCCCAGGAACCAGGCCTGAAGAGTCGAGCCGATCGACATCCAGTACGCCGGCGTGGCCACGGCCTTGCCGAGCGCCTGCACGGTGTCGAACATCGTCGGGAACTGGTCGGCACGGAACAGACCGCCCGCGGTCACCAGCTGCCACAGCAGCAGGGCGACCACGACCGCGGCTGCCGGGGCCAGCCAGCGCACTGACCGACGCGTCGTTGCGTTCATCGTTCGGAATCCTCTTCGACTCGGGTTTCGGGTGGTGGTGCGGTGGTGGAGCTAGTTGTTCTCTTCCAGCGCTCCGGGCCAGACCAGCTCGTTCACGTCGAGATCCTTGGTCAGGCCGGCATACTTCGACAGCAGCTTCTTGGCCGTCTCGAAGCCCTCGACGTTCACGTAGGGGTTCGAGCCGGTGTTCCACTTGGCAGCCTTGGCGGCCTCCTCGGTCAGACCGAGGTTGGTGACCAGGGTCTCCTTGGCCTTGTCGATGTTCGCCGTCGCGTACTCCTGCGACTCCACCATCGCGTCGGCGAAGGCCTTCACGGTGTCGGGGTTGGCGTCGATGTAGTTCTGGCTGGTGGTGTAGAGACCGACGGCCATGTCGGGGAAGGTCTCGACGTTCGGCTTGCCGATGATGGTCGCTCCAGCCGCCTCGGCCTCGGCGATGAACGGCGCCTGCACGACGGCGGCGTCGATGTCACCCGCGGCGAGCGCGGCCGGCATCTGGCCGAAGGGCAGCTGCACGAGGTTGATCGACGTGGTGTCGACGCCCTCTTTGGCGGCCATGTCCCAGGCGGCGAGCGTGTTGAGCGACGAGAGGCCGATCACGCCGAGCGTCTTGCCCCCGAGGTCGCCCGCCGAGGCGATGCCCGAGTCGGGGCCGGCGACGAGCGCGTTGCCCTCATCCGGCTCCTCCTCGGCCTTCTGCTGCCCCTCGACGGTGGCGACGGCGCGGATCGGGATGTCGTTGGCGTTCGCGTTGATGACGTGCACCACGGTGGCGAACCCGAAGTCGTATTGACCGCTCGCCACCCCGGAGATGATCGCCGCGACATCCGTCTGTGGCACGAGCTCGACCTCGAGCCCGTGCTTCGCGAAGATGCCGTCCTGAATGCCGAGGTAGATCGGCGCCGTCTGCGACGACGGGTTCGTGGCGACCGTGATCTTGGTGGTCTCGCCCCCGCCGGCGGCAGCGCCGTCGGTGCTCGTCGCGTCGGAGCTGCCTGCGCAGCCCGCGAGAAGCGCCGTTGCGGCGAGGAGTGCTCCGCCCGCGAGAAGTGCTTTTCTAGACATTCGGGATGTCCTTTCGGTAGATGTGAGTGCTGGAGTCGCTCGCGATCGAGGTCACTGTCAGAACTGCTCCTTCGCAGTGGCGGCGAACGGGATTCGCCTGTGCTGTGTGCGCCATCCGGGCCGGCGATCTCGGCGTCGAGATCGACCGTGTCCGGGCGGTGCGGTGACTGCGGGGCAGGCCTCGCCCGCCGCGACTTTCGTTCAGGCTAATCTCCGTGTGATGCTCCGGAGTGGCCCGAAAGCTCTCACGTGATAACGCTTGAGAGCGGTTCGCGGATGCAAGGGTGACGAGGGCGGTCGACATGGCCTGCTCAGTTCCTGGTGACCATGACGCCACCGTCGATGACGAAGACGGCACCGGTGATGTGACGGGCGGCGGGCGAGGCCAGAAGCAGCGCCAGGCCCTCGATCTCGGCCGGATCGGCGATGCGTTTGGTAGCCGTGGCGCGGGTGAGGGCGTCGATCATGCCGGTGTTGCCCGGATTCCTAGCACCGATCGCGGTGAGGAACGACCCCGGTGCGATCACGTTCACGTTGATGCCCCGGGGCGCGAGTTCGGCGGCGGCGTTCTGGGCGAACAGGGTCACGGCCGCCTTCGAGCTGGAATAGGCGTAGCCCACCAGGGGGTCGGGGCCGAGGCCCGCCACCGACGAGGTCACGATGATGCGGCCGTCGCCGTCGTTGACGTGCTCGGCCGCCGCGCGCACGGTGTTCATCAGGCCGGTGAGGTTGACGTCGAGCACCTCGCTCCAGCGCTGCGGATCGAACTCCGCCAGCCGGCCCACGCCGAAGCGCTGCCCGAGGCCTGCCGAGATGCCGGCGTTCGCGAATACGATGTCGAGCCCACTGCCCCACGCGGCGGCATCCCGCATCACGGCATCCATCGCGTCGGCGTCGCGCACGTCGGCACAGGCCGACCGCACGTCGAGGCCCTCGGCCGCCAACTCGGCCCGTGCGGCGTCGAGCGTCTCGGGCACGGCGTCGACGAGCAGCACCCGGGCCCCGTTGCGCGCGAGCACGCGGGCCATCGCGAAGCCGAGGCCGCTGGCGGCGCCGGTCACCACCGCTCCGCGGCCGGCGACGGCGAAGAGCACGTCGGGTCGTGACGACTCCGGTCTCGTGGTCGTGGTCATCGTGGCCGTCACCGTCCGTTCCAGGGTCGCATGTCGAGAAAGTTCGTGAGCACCGCAGGCTTGGCGCGGTTGTTCCAGATCAGCCCGATGCTCAGTCGCGGCGCGATGTCGGCGATGGGCCGGTAGGCCACGCCCTGCTGGGGAGCGAGCTTCGCCGACGACGGAGCGAACCCGACGCCGAGGCCACCGGCCACGAGGCCGAGGGCCACCCAGGTCGAGTTCACCTCGTGTGCCACCCGCGGGCTGAACCCGGCCTCGTTGCAGACCGAGATGTAGTAGTCGTGCAGGGCCGGCTCGACCCGGCGGTCGATCAGGATGATGTCTTCGTCGGCGATGTCACGCAGGTCGATCTCGTCTTTCTCGGTCAGCGGATGCCCTTCGGGAATCGCCAGCGAGACGTCCTGCTGCGACACGGGCTCGAAGGCGAGGTCGTCGCGCAGCTCGACGGGCAGTCGCGTGAACGCGCAGTGCACCGTGCGGCTCGCGGTCTGGTCGAGAGCCTGCCGACTGGTGAGTTCTGCGAGTCGGATGCGCACGTCGGGGTATTCCTTGCGATAGCGACGAAGCGCCCGGGGCAGCAGGTCGGCGAGCGCCGGCTGGATGAAGCCGATGTTGAGATGCCCCACCTGACCACGACTCACCGCCATCGCCCGGGCCTTGGCGCCGTCGGCCTGGGCGAGCACCGCGATCGCCTCTTCGAGGAAGGTCTTGCCTGCCTCGGTGAGGGTGACGTGCCGGCGGTCGCGTTCGAGCAGCATCAGGCCCAGTTCGTTCTCGAGCGAGCTGATCTGCTTGCTGAGTGCCGGTTGCACGATGTGCAGGTTCTCGGCGGCTTTGCGGAAGTGCAGCTCTTCGGCCACGGCCACGAAGTAGCGCAGGTGCCTCAGTTCCATGGTGCCCCCGTTCCGCTCGAGGTGAGCAAGCCCGTCGCCTCGAGGAACTCCTGCGGGCGCTCGACGTGCGGCAGGTGGCCGGCGCGCGGGATGACGGTGACCCGCGCCTCGGGGAACACGTGCCGCCAGGCGCTGAGGTAGCTGACGGGCACCACGCCGTCGTTCTCGCCCCAGACGAGGTGCACCGGAACGGGGTGCTCGGCCGCCCACCGGGTGGCTCGGGCGGCGAGGGAGGGGTCGTGCATGTAGGGGTCGCCCGCGATGCGCCTCGCGGTGGCCCGGTTGCGGGCGAGCAGGGCGGCGACGGTGGGCTCCCGCGGGTTGGCCCGCGCCGCGGCCCGGCGATCCTCGTCGAAGACCGTGGCCTCGAGCGCCGATACGGGATCGAGTTCGAACACGTTCGGGGCCGTGCCGTCGCCCGCGAGGCCGGCCGGGTCGATCAGGATGAGCTGTTCCACCCGTTCCGGCACGAGCAGGGCCAGCTCGACCGCGGTCCAGCCGCCCAGCGAACAACCGATGAGCGTCAGGCGATCGATGCCCAGCGCATCCAGGGCCTGGCGGTGCACGGCGGCGAGATCGCCGACGCTCTCGACCGCGAAGTCGTCGCTCTCGAGGAACCCCGGATGGTCGGGCCGGATGACGCGGAACCGCTCGGCCAGGTCGCCGAGAACGGGAAGGAAGGCGCCGTTGTCGCCCACGCCGTGCAGGTAGACCAGGGGTGGGCCGTCGCCGGCCGTGATCGTGCGCAACTGCCCGCCGTGCAGGGTCAGCCGTTCGATGCGTTCGTCGGTCACAGTGCTCCTTTGCACGATCGCGCGGCGTTGCGCGATCGGACTCGGTGATCACTGTAAGTGTTCGGTGGCGCTCAACCTAATACCGGAATGCATCATTGTGATCACTTCGAGGAATCAGTGGCGTCGGCCCTCTCAGCGACTCGGGCGGCGACTTGTGCAGGGCCTCGAGCGTGGCTTCGAGCGGGCGGCAAGCGATCACCCGAAGTGCTCACAGGATCACAAATGGCGCTTGGAGATGATCGATCGGCGCGAAGTAGCGTGAGGCCGTACCGCACCGACGTCGTCGTCATCGGCCGATCCCGGCCCTGCCGTCGGCATGACGACAATGGGAGTCGCCCGTGAAACTCGCCCTGTTCGACGAGCACCGCCTGGGAGTCGTGATCGACGACCGGATCGTCGACGTCACCACCGCGGTGACGTCTCACGAGAACGACGCCGAGACGGCCGGATGGTGGCGGGGACTCTGCCGCGACTGGGCCGCACTCGCGCCGCGGATCGCCGATGCGGCGAAGTCGCGCGACTCGCTGCCGCTCGACGGCGTCACCCTGCAGGCGCCGGTGCTCAACCCGTCGAAGGTCATCGCGGCGGCCAGCAACTACCGCGCCCATGTCGACGAGATGCACCAGGTGCAGGAGCGCACGCTCGGCACGGTGCACCCGTGGATGATGGAGTTCGACGTGTTCCTCAAGGCGCCGTCGTCGATCACCGGGCCCTCCGGGCCCATCGTGCTTCCGCCCGCGGTGCTGGCCGACGGCCACGAGATCCACCACGAGTCCGAGCTCGTCGTGATCATCGGGCGCGGCGGCAAAGACATCCCGGTCGACGAGGCGCTCGAGCGCGTGTTCGGCTACTCGGTCGGGCTCGACATCACCGTGCGCAGCCCCGCCGACCGCTCGCGGCGCAAGAGCTACGACACCTTCAGCCCGATCGGCCCCTGGATCCGCGTCGCCGACGAGGAGTTCGACCCGGGCGCTCTCGACATCCTGCTCACCGTCGACGGCGCCGTGCGCCAGCAGGTGAACACCGCCGACCTGCTGATGAGCGTGCCCGAGATCGTGTCCTACGCCTCGCGCATCATGACCCTCAACCCGGGCGACGTGATCTTCACCGGGGCCCCTCCCGGCGTGGGGCCGATCGAAGCCGGAGAGACGCTCGTCACGACGATCTCGGGCATCGGCACGATGGAGACGATGGTGCGGTGAGCGCCGGACACGCACTCCTGCACGACCGGGTCGTCGTGGTGACCGGGGGGTCGAGCGGAATCGGCCGGGCGATCTGCCTACGCGTCGCCGAGGAGGGCGCGGCCGCGGTCATCGTGGCCGACCTCGACCCCGTGGGCCGCGAGGGCTCGCAGCCGACCGCAGAGATGCTCGGCTCGCTGGGCTTCACCGCGCGATTCGTGCCGACGGATGTCTCGGAACCCGGCGCGTTCGGCGCCGTGGTGGCCGCGGCCGACGAGTTCGGCGGCTGCGACGTGTGGGTCAACGACGCCGGCATAAGCGACCGGGTCGATTTTCTCGAGGTCGACGCGGAGCGCCTGCGCCGGGTGATGTCGGTCAACTTCGAGGGCACGTTCTTCGGCGCCCAGGCCGCGGCGCGCTCGATGATCGCCCACGGCAAACCCGGCACGATCGTGAACATCTCGTCGGTGGGCGGCATGCGCGGTTTCTCGCACGCCTCCACCTACACGGCGTCGAAGGGCGCCGTGCGCGCCTTCACCTACGCCCTGGCCGACGCCGTCGCGCCCTACGGCATCCGGGCCAACGTCGTGCATCCGGGGCAGGTCGACACCGAGATGCTGCGGGTCGAGATGAAGGGCGGCTCGCCCATTCGCATCCCGCTCGGCAGAAAAGGGCAGGCGCACGAGATCGCGAACGCGGTGGTCTACCTGGCCAGCGACCTCTCGAGCTACGTCAGCGGCGAGTCCCTCGTCGTCGACGGCGGATATTCGGCGGTGATCTGATGCGGTACACGAGTTACACCCACGACGGAGTCGACGCGGTCGGCGTGCGGGAGGGCGATTCGATCGTTCCACTCGAGGGCATCTGCGACATCGGCCCGGATGTCTCGGCGCAGGTGCTCGCGCAGGCGCGGCGATTGACCGCCGAAGCCGTGCCCGCCTCGGAGGTGGTGCTGCGGCCGGCCGTCACCCGGCCCGCCAAGATCATCTGCGTGGGCCTCAACTACAAGGCGCACCTCGAGGAGTCGGGCCGCAAGGACTCCGACTACCCGGTGCTGTTCACCAAGTTCGCCCAGAGCCTGATCGGTGCCGCCGACGACATCGTGCTGCCGCCGGAGGCCGGGTTCTTCGACTACGAAGGAGAGCTCGCCGTCGTGATCGGCACCGCGGGCCGCCGCATCGCCGAGTCCGACGCCCTGTCCCACGTGCTGGGGCTCAGCGTCGCGAACGACACCACGGTGCGCGACTACCAGTACCTCACCCACCAGTGGTTGCAGGGCAAGGCCTGGGACGACTCGACACCGCTCGGGCCCGACATCGTCACCCTCGACGAGGCCGACGCGGCATCCGGTCGCATCCGCACCCTGGTGAACGACGTGCTGGTGCAGGACTCCGACCTCTCGCACTTCATCTTCCCCGTGGCCTATCTCGTGTCGACCATCTCGGTGTTCACCGAGCTGTTGCCGGGCGACGTGATCCTCACCGGCACGCCGGGGGGCGTTGGCTACCGGAGCGACCCGCCGCTCGCGCTGGGCGACGGCGACGTCGTCACGGTCGAGATCGGCGGGGTGGGCTCGATCACGAACACCGTGCGGGCCGAGCGTCGCGCATGAGCGACCCGGGCGCGCTGCCCCACGACATGCGGGCGGCCGTGCTGTCGGCCGACGGAGTGGTGCGGGTCGAGCGCATCCCGGTGCCGGTTCCGCGGGCGGGCGAGGCGTTGCTGCGGGTCGAGGCCTGCGGGCTCTGCCACACCGACGTGCACGTGCTGAAGGGCGAGGTGGCGTTTCCGACGCCGTGCGTTCTCGGGCACGAGGTCAGCGGGGTGGTGGTAGCGCTCGAGGGCGACGGCGGCCGCGGCATCCGTGTCGGCGATGGCAACGGTGAGGGCGACGGCGGCCGCGGCATCCGTGTCGGCGACCGGGTCGTGGGCGGGTTCATCATGCCGTGCACCGAATGCGCCGCGTGCCTCGCCGGGCGCGACGACCTGTGTGAGCGCTTCTTCTCGATGAACCGCCTGAAGGGCACGCTCTACGACGGTGAGAGCCGGCTGGCCCGAGCCGACGGCGAGACGCTCGCGATGTATTCGATGGCCGGCATGGCCGAGTACTGCGTGTCGCCGGTCTCGGGGCTCGTTCCGCTGCCCGACGGGCTGCCGTTCGACGCGTCGGCCGTGCTCGGCTGCGCGGCGATGACCGCCTACGGAGCCGTCGCCCGGGCGGCCGAGCTGCGACCCGGCGCGACCGTGGCGGTGGTCGCCACCGGCGGCGTGGGCATGAGCGTCGTGCAGATCGCGCGCGCGCTCGGCGCCGCGCGCGTGATCGCCGTCGACATCGACACCGCGAAACTCGAACTCGCCATGACCCTCGGCGCCACGGATGTCGTCGACTCTCGCGACGCCGACCCGGTCGCGGCGGTGCGGGCGCTCACCGGGGGGCGCGGGGTGGATGTCGCGTTCGAAGCGCTCGGCCGGCCGCAGACCTTCGAGCAGGCCTCGCGCATGCTGGCCGACGGCGGCCGGCTCGTGGCCATCGGCATCGCCGCGGGCGCCGCTACGGCGGCGATCGAGATCACGCCGCTGGTGCGTCGGGGCCAGCAGATCGTGGGGTCGTTCGGGGCGCGCACGAGGGTCGATCTTCCGGCGGTGGTGGGGTTGGCGGCATCCGGAGCCTTCGATCTCGAACGCTCGGTGACCCGCCGCTACGACCTCGACGACGTGGCTCGGGCGTTCGGCGACCTCGCGGCCGGACGCATCCTGGGCCGCGCGGTCGTGCGCATGAGCTGACGCGCGCGTAGGGTCGGCCGCATGACCGCCGACATCACCGTGCAGCGCGCCGACATCACCACGGTGGCGGCCGACGCCATCGTCAACGCCGCCAACAGCTCCCTGCTCGGGGGCGGCGGGGTGGATGGCGCGATCCACCGTCGTGGCGGGCCGGCCATTCTCGAGGAATGCCGCGAGCTGCGGCGCACCCGCTACCCCGACGGCCTGCCCGCCGGTGACGCGGTCGCGACCACGGCGGGCCGGCTGCCCGCGCGGTGGGTCATCCACACGGTCGGACCGGTCTACAGCACCACCGACGACCGCTCGGCCGTGCTCGCGTCGGCCTACCGCCGGTCGCTCGAGGTGGCCGCAGAGCTCGGCGCGGCATCCGTCGTCTTCCCGGCCGTGAGCGCGGGCATCTACGGTTGGCCGGCCGACGACGCGGCCCGCATCGCCGTCGAGACCGTGCGCGCCTCGCCCTTCGCCGGCACCGTCTCGTTCGCCCTCTTCAGCGACCCCATGCTCCGCACCTTCGAGGCGGCCCTCGCCGCCCCCCGCGCCGGCTAGTCCTCCGGCCCGCCCGCCCGCTGGCGCCCCCGCTCGCCCCCGCCCGGCCGCCCCTTGTGCTCGCGCGGCCCGCCCCCGCGGCCGCCGCCCCACCCACCTCGTCGAGAAGTCACTTTTCGGTCTTCGCGAGGGTGTTTTGCACCGAAAAGTGACTTCTCGCGGGAATGGGTCTGCCGCGAAAAGTCACCATCCGTTCTTCGCAAGGGCACTTTGCACCCAAAAGTGACTTCTCGCCTAGGGCACCCCACCTGCGCGACACCAGGGCCGAGCGGGGGCGGGCTACTTGGCGGGGTCGGCGGGGTCTTTGGTGACGGCGGCGAGGGCCTGGGTGTCGAGTTCGGCGGCTCCGTAGCCGCTCTTGCGGCGGTGGAGGTAGGTGATCGCCCAGAGCACGATGCCGAGGACGAGCAGGATGCCGGCGATCGTGTACTGCTCGGCGGGGCGACCCGAGGTCCAGGGCAGCACCAGTGCCAGGCAGGCGACCGCACCGATGATCGGCAGGGCCGTGGGCGTGCGGAAGTGCTTGTGGTCGACCCGTTTCGGGCGCAGCACGAGCACGCACACGTTGACCACCGCGAAGACGGCGAGCAGCAGTAGTGAGGTCGTTCCTCCGAGGAGCACGGCGATCGGGTTCGCCGGGTCGATCGACACGTAGGAGGTGAGGCCGAGTGCGATCGCGGTGGTGAACAGGATGGCGGCCCACGGGGTGCGTCGTCCGGGCAGCACCTTGGAGAGGAACGGCGGCAGCACGCCCTGCTTGCTCATGCCGTAGAGCAGCCGGCTCGCCATCATCATGTTGATGAGGGCCGAGTTGGCCACGGCGAACAGCGAGATGAACGGGATGAGCGCCGAGATCGGGAAGTCGGGCGCCGCCGTCTCGACCACGGTCACGAGCGGGGTGTCGTTGCCGGCCAGTTCGCCGACCGGCACGATCGCCACCGCCACGATCGAGACGATCACGTAGATCACGGCCGTGATGCCGAGGCCCGTGAGCATCACCTTCGGGAAGATCTTCGACGGGTTCTTGGTCTCCTCGGCCATGTTGACCGAGTCTTCGAAGCCGACCATCGCGAAGAACGCGAGCGAGGTGGCGGTCGAGATGGCCAGGAACACGTTCTTGTCGTCGGGGGTCGCGAACGCCACCACCCTCGAGAAGTCGGCCTGGCCGCCGAAGATCGCGAACATGCTGATGAGGATCACGAGCAGCAGGCCCGACAATTCCACGAGAGTGAGCACGACGTTGAGCCCGACGCTCTCGGCCACGCCCCGCAGGTTCACCGCGGCGATCAGGATCATGAACGCCAGCGCGATGACGAGCGCGAGCCCCGGGCCGTCGCCCAGACCGAAGCCGATGGCGAAGTTGCTCGCGAACGCTCCCGCCGCCGCCGACGCGGACGTGATGCCCGACGACATCACGGTGAAGCAGATGAGGAAGGTCACGAAATGGATGCCGAACGCCTTGTGCGCATAAAGCGCGGCACCGGCGGCCTGGGGATATTTCGTGACGAGCTCGAGATAGGAGCACGCCGTGATGGTGGCCACGACGAAGGCGACGATGAACGGCACCCAGGCCGCCCCGCCGACCTCGGCGGCGACCTGCCCGGTGAGCGCGTAGATGCCCGTGCCGAGGATGTCGCCGATGATGAACAGCAGCAGGAGCTTCGGGCCCATCACCTTCTTGAGCTCGGGTTCTGCGCCCGGTTCCGGCTCGGATCTCCCCGTGTCGGGTGTGGTCGTCGTCATGCTCGGTCCCCTCGTCGGTGGGGCCTGGCGCCCCGCGAACATCGGATGTGATCACTACTACGTTCCGACAAGCATGCACCCCGTTCACCTTGAAGCGGCATAATGCCGCTATGGCGAAGAAGACGAAGACCGCGCTGAAAGAGCTGATCAAGGCTCTCGAGAAGCACGTCGAGACGCTCGAAGACCCGAAGAGCAACCGTGGAAAGCGCGACCGGGCGACCGCCCGGGTGCACGCCGCCGCCTTCCACTACGCCTCGGTCATCCACTCCCGCACCGGGGCCGCGAGCCCGTTCGTCGACCTGCCCGACCCGGCACTCGACCAGTCGACGGTGAACTCCCTCAAGGCCGAGAAAGACGCTTTGCAGGCTCGCCGCGAGGCGAAGAAGGCCGCGAGCTGACCTGACCTGCCGCCCGTGCGCTTCAGCTACGGCTGCGGCGTGGGCTCCTGCGGCGTGCCGCCGATGTTGACGAGCCAGTTGATGCCGAACTTGTCGACGAGCATGCCGAAGCTGTCGCCCCAGGGTGCCTTCTCGAGCGGTTGAGCGATGGTGGCGCCGTCGGCCAGCTTGTTCCAGTAGCCGTGCAGTTCGGCCTCGTCGGTGCCGCTCAGCGAGACGCTGATGTTGTTGCCGGGCGTGAAGGGCATGTCGGCAGGGCTGTCGGCGGCCATCAGCACCAGTCCACCCTCGGTGGTGAGCTGCGAGTGCATGATGAGATCGCCCTCGGCAGGGTCGTGGGCCATGCCGAATTCGTTGAACGTGCTGCGCGCCAGCTCGCCTCCGAACACGGACTGATAGAAGTCCATCGCCTCTCTCGCCTGGCCCTTGAAGTTGATGTAGGGGTTCAGATTAGTGGTCATGACGGCACGATAACAGACCATGTGGACGGTGTACACAAGACGTTCCGCGACGTCTCTCGCCCGTGTGTCATCGGCCAAGGTTCGCAGCCTGTAGCGTTGTGCCATGGCTCGCACCCGCCGTTTCGATGAGCAGTCGCTGCTCGACTGCGCCCAGGAGATCTTCTGGGTGCGCGGCTACGACCGCACCTCGATCGAAGAGGTGTCGGCGGCATCCGGGGTCGGCAACGGCAGCATCTATGCGGCCTACGGCAGCAAGCTCGGCCTCTTTCTGGCGGTCTTCGGCCGCTACTGCGACGGACGGGTCGCTCTGGTCGACAACGTCATCCGGTCGCACGAGGGCAGCTTCGAAGAGGCGGTGGCGAACTACCTCGACGAGATCGTGGCCGACTGCACGTCACACGCCGACCGGCGCGGATGCCTCATGGTGAACAGCCTGACCGAGCTCGCGACCCGCTTTCCCGACGTGCTGGCCATCGGCACGCGCGCCGTGTCGCGCATGGACGAGATCGTCGGCGCTCGCGTGGCCTCGGCGGTCGCGGCGGGTGAGCTCGAGCTGGCTCCCGACGAGATCGAGCCGCTCGGTGCGCAGATCGTGCTGGTGTCGCAGGGGCTGATTCAGCTCAGCCGCACGGGGGCGACGCCTGAGCGGTTGCGCTCGATCGCGGCGGCGGCGACCACGCGGGCGGCGGTGCGCGCGGCCTGAGCGGCTCGGCGCACTCGGGCTGGTTTCGGTTCTCGCGGCGTCTTGCAGCGTCTCGCGGTGTCGATCGGCGTCTCTCGGCGTCTCGCCGCATCTCTTCGACGATCGTAGAAGAACACCTCGACACGCGGCGGAACCCTTTCCGCCGTCGAGTGCCTAGCGTCGGAGTGGGCCGGTCCGTGGGGGCCGGCCGGCAGGTCGCAGGAGGAGGCATCCGATGCCGACCGCCGCAGACGCCCTCGTGCGCATCCTCGCCGGCAGTGGCGTGACCCGTGTCTACGGGCAGGGCGGCGACGAGTTCGCCGCCCTGATCGAGGCCGTGCGACGCTCGGGCACGATGACGTACTGGCCCGTGCGGAACGACGCGTCGGCTGCGTCGGCCGCCACCGCCGATGCGCAGCTCACCGGCGAGCTCGCGGTGTGCGTCGGGCACGGGGGCCTCGGAGACGAGACGCTTCTCGACGGGCTCGCCGAGGCGCGGCACTCGCGGGCCCCGGTGGTCGCGGTGGTGATCGTGGGCGTGACCGAGGGGGCCGCGGAGAGCGGCGCGGTGGCCACGGCCGGTCGGGTGGCGGCGGGCGAGCCCGAACGAACGCCGGCGCTCTTCCCTGCCGGAGCATCGAGACCGACGGATGCCGCGAGACCGACGGATGCCGCGAGACCGACGGATGCCGCGAGCCGGCCGTTCGGCGCACCGCCGTCGTTGCTCGACCGCGTGTTCGACGGGGCGCTGCGCGATGGGCGCGCCTTGCCCGAGGCGGTCGCGGCGGCGATGCGGGCCTCGGTCGAGGGCGACGGGCCGACCGTGGTGCCGGTGGCCGCCGGCGTGCTTCGTGCGGTGGCGCCGGCGGGTGCGCAGTCCCCCGCGACCTCGCCCGTGATCGCGAGCCGGCCGATCATCCGGCCGCGCGATGCCGACCTCGACGTGGTCGCGAGCCTGCTGAACACCAGCGACCGGGTGACCGTGCTCGCGGGCGCCGGGGTCGCCGGCGTGCACGCCGAGCTCGTGCGGTTCGCCCGCACGGTGCAGGCGCCGATCGTGCACACCCTGCGGGGCAAGGAGCATGTCGCGTTCGACAACCCGTTCGATGCCGGCATGGTCGGGAGGCTCGGCCTCGGGCCAGGCGACGGCGCCATCGCCGGTGCCGACGTGCTGGTGGTGATCGGCGCCGACTACCCTCTGCTGCTCGATCGAGCGAGCGATGCGACCGTCATCCAGCTCGATCTGCACGGGCGGCAGCTCGGGCGGCGCCACCGCGTCGACATCCCGCTCAGCGGCCGAGCCCTCGACACCCTGCGTGCTCTGCAGCCACGGCTGGTGCCGCGACGCGGCGGTGAGCACCTCGAGCGGTGGGTGGCCCGGGCTCGTCGTGCGGAGGCATCCGTCGATCCGCTCGGCGACCTCGCTCGCGAGCGTGCGGGCAGCGGCCCCGACCTCGTGTTCGCCGTGGCGAGCCGGCTCGCGGAGACCGACGCGGTGTTCGTGGTCGATGCGGCCGCGCTGCTCGAGGGAGCCGCTCGGGCGCTGCGCATGAACGGCGGTCGCCGTCTGCTCGGGGCGTTCGACGACCCGGCGCCGGGGTCGGCGCTCGCGATGGCGGTGGGGGCTCAGGCGGCGCATCCGGATCGGCAGGTGATCGTCTTCGTGCGGAGTGACGGCGGGGCCGCCGTGCGACGCGGGATCGAGGGCATCGGCGCCGCCGGGGTGCCGGTGAAGGTCGTCGTCTTCGGCGACCGGGGGGCGGCGGGTCTGCCGGGCGGGCTCTCGACGCATCCGGTGGGCCGGGCCGAGCAGCTCGTGCCGGCGCTCGAGGCGGCGTTCGACCGGGATGGCGCGGCGGTGGTGGTGGTCGGCGCGGCCGGGCTCGGGCCCCGCGGGTCATAACTCGCCGCGGCGCGGGGCCGCGCGATCTCAGCGCGGTGAAGCGGAGCCGCCGGTCAGAGCGCCCCGGTCGCCGCCCAGAGCCGGATCAGTTTCAGCGTGAGGTGCAGGGTGCTTCGTTTCAGGCCGTCGTCGAGGGCCTCGCGCACGACCTCGGGCATGTTGTCGAGCCGGTAATAGAGGGTGGTGCGATGGATGTGCAGCCGCTCGCACGCCACGCGCGCCTGGCATCCGGCGTCGAGGTAGGTCTCGATGGTCTGCCGCTGCACCGATTCGCCGGCGCGGCAGAGCTCTTCGGCCGCCGGTGAGATGTCGCTGAGCCGCCGCGAATTCGTCGCCACGGCGTGCAGCAGCAGCCAGCCGCCGAGGTCGCTCACGTTCGCCGTCGGCGGCAGCTCGGGCACGGCGGCGGTCAGCTCCGCGGCCACACGAGCCTGTTCGGCGGCGTCGGCGAGGTCGTCGGAGACCGGATCGTGCGAGGCCGACCCGATGGAGAGAAGCGGCATGCGCTGGCGCACCGACTCGTCACGGATCCAGGCGTCGAGGTCGAAGCCGGCCCGGGTGTCGCGCGTCACGAGGTAGAGGAAGCCCTCGTGGTCGCGGATGAAGGTCGTCTGCGTCGGGGTCGCGGCGGCGAGATGCCGACCGAACGCCTGGCGCTGCAGCACGTTGGTGCGGTCGTCGATCAGCACGGCGCGCACGACGGTCTTGACGCCGCGGTCGAGCCAGCGGCGGGAGACCGCCTCGGCGAAGGTCGCGCGGCGCACGGCGACGGCGTCGTCGAGCAGCCGGCTCATCGTGTCGTCGCGGGTGCTACCGCGTGGGAACGCCTCTTCGCGTGCGCCGGCCTGATCCTGGTGTCCGGTGAGTTGATGGAGCGTCATCGTCATCTCCGATTCTCGTCGCGTCACGCCGCTGGTGCGGCGTCTTTCACAGTAGGGAGTCGCGAGTTCGGGAACGTGACCCTGGTGTTGCCAGTCAGAACGGGCACATGACTAGCAGGCGAATTCTTGAACGATGGCTCCATTGAAGCAGAACCGGTGCCGCCAGCGACAGAGGGTGGTAATGACAGGGTCAGGTGGAGTTCGGCGCGACACGGCCTCGTATGAGGAGAATGGACCATGACGCTTCCCCGAACATCCCGCATCCCGGCGGTGCGCCACGGTGTGGGCTTCTGGATCGTGGCCGTCACGTTCCTCATCGTGATGGCCTACTCCACCGTTCCGACTCCTCTCTATCCGCTCTACCAGCAGCGCGACGGCTTCGACTCGTTCGTCGTGACCGTGATCTTCGCGGCCTACGCGGCGGGCGTGATCGTGAGCCTCTATCTCGCCGGGCACGTGAGCGACTGGCTCGGGCGGCGGCGGGTGCTGGTCGTGGCGGTGCTGGTCTCGGCGCTGTCGGCTCTGCTCTTCCTGATCTGGCAAGACGTGCCGGGGCTGATCGTGGCACGGCTGGTCAATGGCGCGAGCATCGGCATCCTGACCGCCACCGCCACCGCGCATCTTTCGGAACTGCGGGCGACTGCGAGGCCCGACGAGAACGCCATCGTGGCGTCGTCGGTCTCGGGAGCCGCCAACATCGGCGGGCTCTCACTCGGGCCGCTGATCGGAGGGCTGTTCGCCGAGTTCCTGCCCGCGCCGCTCATGCTGCCGCACCTGGTGTTCCTGGTGCTGCTGCTGGTGGCGGCGCTCGTGCTGCTCACGGTGCCCGAGACGGTGCAGGCGCCCGACCCGCTACCGCGGTATCGGCCGCAGCGGCTCGCGATTCCGGGGCGGTCGAAGCACTCGTTCGTCGTGGCGGCCTTCGGCGCGTTCTCGGCGTTCGCGCTGCTCGGGCTCTTCACGTCGCTGGCCCCGACGTTTCTCATCTCGACCTTCCGCGCGCCCGATCACCTGCTCGCAGGTGCGACCACGTTCGCGGTGTTCGGCGCCGCCGCGGCCGGGCAGCTGCTGCTGGCGGGGCTCCGGCTGCGGGTGCAGCTGACCATCGCGATCGTGTGCTGCGCCGCCGGGCTGACGGCGGTCGCGGTGGGCGCGGTGCTGCCGCAGCTGGGGGTGTTCCTGGTCGGAGGCATCGCGGCCGGTCTCGGGGTGGGGCTGCTGTTCAAGTCGTCGCTCGCGACGGCGGGAGCGCTGGCCGACCCGGGCCGGCGCGGCGAGACGCTGGCGCTGATGTTCCTCATCGGATACGCCGGGCTCGCCATCCCCGCCCTGCTCGTGGGGGTGGCGCTCACGCTGGCGCCGGCGACCGCGGTGCTGCTCGTGTTCGTGGCGCTGGTGCTCGCGGCGACCGTGCTGGCGGGGGTCGCGATGCGGCGCGAGGCGGGGCGCTGAGGCGGGGGGTGCTGACACGGGCGCGGCGCATCCGTCGTCGCGGTCAGACGCATCCGGTCGCGCGCACGGCCGCGGTCGGGCCGAGCGGGGTGCGGCGGCCCGCCCTCGTCAGGCCGAGCAGGCTCCGGATGCCACGGCGGCGGTCGACCCGGCGGCGCCCACCACCGGGGCGATCTCGTCGAGGGTGAGCGCGTAGCCCGTCTCGCTGTCGATGGTCGAGCGCGCGAACACCACGCCCACGACCTGGCCGCTCTCGTCGAAGAGCGGGCCGCCGGAGTTTCCGGGGCGCACCGTGCCGCGCAGCGAGTAGATCTCGCGCGTCACGTCGTTCTGTTCGTAGATGTCGCGGCCCACGGCATCCAGAACCTCGCGCACGCGGGCCGGCACCACCGTGTAGCCGCCGTTCTCGGGATAACCCGCCACGATCGCCGGCGCCGCTGCCGGCAGTTCGGTGCCGAGCGGAAGGGGTGAGAGCGGCAGGCCGGGAACGGCCAGCACCGCGAGATCGCGGCCGGGATCGAAGACGACGAGCGTGGCCTCGAGCAGCTCGCCCGTGCCGCCGGCCTGCACGAACAGGTCGTCGGAGCCGGCCACGACGTGGGCGTTCGTGAGGATGCGCTCTGGTGCCACGACCCACCCGCTGCCCTCGGCGTCGGATCCGCAGCGGGGCGCCGACGACAGCACGCGCACGACACCGGCCGCGGCGGCGTTCACGGCGTCGGGCACGTTCGGGTCGGGCGGCTGGGCCGACTGGATGGTTTCGGCGCCGAAGGCGAAGACCTGGGGGAATCCGGAATCGCCGAGTGCCGTGTCGATCGTGCCGAGCGCGGTGCTCGCCGGAATGGGCGAGATGGCGTTGAGCGTCGCGACCACCCGCGACGACGACACCACCTGGGTCACGGGCATCAGCCCCGTGCCCTGCAGGAACCCCGCGAGCAGCCACACCACGACGCCCCAGGTGACCAGGCCCAGAACGGCGCCGCCGATGGAGTCGAGGCCGCGGCCGATCGAGATCGAGCCGATCACCTTGCGCAGCAGCCTGGCGATCACCGTCAGGATGCCGACCGCGAGGATCATGCACAGAAGCAGCACGGCCCCCGCCGCGACCGTGCGTTGAACGGGGTTGCTCCAGCCGAATGTGGCGAGCCACTCCACCACCGGGGGAGCGACGAGGGTCGCGATGAGGGCACCGCCGACGATGCCCACGAGGGATGCGGCGGTGACGAGGGCTCCGCGCCGCCAGCCGCCGAGCACGGCGAGCAGGGCGATGACGAGCAGCACGATGTCGACGATGAGTTCCATTGAGCGTCATCGTATGCAGGGTGGCTGGGAGATGTGGGGGGGTGGGGTGGGTGGGGGTGGGGTGGGAGAGGAAGGGATGCGGGGTAGGGCCCGGGTGGGACGGGTGCGGTGGGCGGGTGGGCGAGTTGGGAAGGGCAAGGACGGATGCGGGGTGAGGGCGCGGGCAAGAAAGGTGCGTTGAGCAGGTGGGCGAGTTGGGAAAAGCAAGGACCGGATGCCAGGCGGTGGCGCGGTGGGACGGGTGCGGTGAGCAGGGGTGCGAGTCGAAGAGGGGGCCGGGGACGGGGTGTTGCTGGCATCCGGGGGCGGGCGTTTGCTGGGGAAGGGGCGGGTGCGATTCGGCATCCGTGGCCTCCGCGCGGGGCTGCCGCGACGGACGACGTCGAAGGAGACATCATGAGTGACCAGACGGATGCCGGCGTGGCCGGTGAACCATTCGACCAGACCAACGGGTTGGTGGCCGGACTCGACGGCGACGACGGTGGCGCCGTGGACGACGACACCGACGGCCTCGACTCCCCCTCGGGCCTGGGCGACGGGCGCGACGGCGACGGGGTCGCAGCGGCCGGCGGGGTGCTGGGCGCGGCGTTCAACGGGTTGGCCAATCCGGATTCCGCCGAGCGGGGCGGGCTGACCGAATCCGACACCGACGAGGCCACCACCCGTTACAGCGAAGAGGGCAAGCCCTAGCGCCTCGCACTCCCCCGCGCCCTCGCGCCCTCGGCGCCCGTCGCGGTCGCGCAAAGGGCTCCACGAGTCCCCCTATGCAGCACTTTCTGCGACCGCGGGGGTCGCGGGTGGCTCGCGGCAGCCGTCGCGGTCGCGGAAAGGGCTCTATCGGGGCGGTTCGGGAGCGTTTAGTGCGACCGGGGGGTCGAGGTGGGCGCTCAGCGCGGCGCGACCGAGGGCGGTGACGGCGCGGGCGACGGTGGTGGGGGAGTCGAGGTAGCCGCCGACCGCGGCACCGTCGCGCAACACCATGAGTTCGGCGGCGGCGGCGGGAGCCTCACGCTCGCTCACGCCGAAGTCGCGCGCGACCCGCGCGAATTGCTCGGTCTGCCAAGTGCGGTGGCGGGCGACGATGCGGCGCACCGGATGCTCGGGGTCGGCATACTCCGCTGCGGCGTTGATGAAGGGGCAGCCGCGGTAGCCCGGTTCTGCGCCCGCAGCGGAGAGGGCCTGGAGGGCGAGGCGGAAGCCGGCATCCGGGTCGTTCTCGGCCGTGTCGCGCACCTGCTCGAAGAAGCCGCGTTCGAGGGCGGCGCGCTGCTCGAGGTATGCGACCATGAGGTCGTCTTTCGACGGGAAGTGGCGGTAGAACGTGACCTTCGTGATGCCGACCCGGGCGATGATCTTCTCGGCGCTCACGGCACGGAAGCCCTCGGCATAGAAGAGCTGCGAGGCGGCGGCCAGGATGCGGTCGCGCATCGGCGCGGCGTCGGGTGCCGTCTCGGTCGCGGTCTCGGTCATCTCACGGGTTCCCGTCTCGTGTTCGGCTCGGGGTCGGGCGTAGAGTTACCGGTAAGTCTACCTCCGGGCGCCGCAACAGGGCGGTGCTCCCCGTTCGAAGGATTCATCCGTGACCGAATCGCTCAACGACATCCCGCTCACCACCATCGACGGCGCGCCCGCCACCCTCGCCGACTACGCCCCGGTGAAGCTCATCGTCAACGTGGCCTCGCGCTGCGGCCTCGCCCCGCAGTACGAGAAGCTCGAAGAACTGCAGAAGACCTACGGCGACCGCGGATTCACGGTGCTCGGCTTTCCGAGCAACCAGTTCTTGCAGGAGCTGAGCGACGCCGACAAGATCAAGGAATACTGTTCCACCACGTGGGGCGTGACCTTCCCGATGTTCGACAAGGTGAAGGTGAACGGCAAGTCGGCGCATCCGCTCTACTCCGAGCTGACGAAGACTCCGGATGCCTCGGGCAAGGCCGGGCGCGTCAAGTGGAACTTCGAGAAGTTCGTCATCACGCCCGACGGCGAGGTGCACCGGTTCCGCCCGACCGTCGAGCCCGATGCGCCCGAGATCGTCGCGCTGATCGAGTCGTCGCTGCCGGCGCAGAGCTGAGCGCGGGGGGCGTTGCGGAGGGCTTCGGCGGCGACGCTGGCTCGGGCCAGCGCGGGGGCGCCGAGCGGGCGGGCCCGCGGATGCCCGGATGCTGAGCTTGCAGGCGCGGGCGGGCCGAGCGGGCGGGCGCGAGTCCGTGGGCATCGAGCGTCCAGGCTCGGGGGCGCCGAGCGTCTAGGCGCGGGCGCGCCGGGCGGGCGGGCGGGCGCACGCGGGCACGGCCCAGGTGCGTAGAGTGGCGGTCGCATGAGTGAGATCGAAGACTTCCCGGCCGTCGACGCGGTCGTCGCGCGCCTGCGAGCAGCCGGATGCGTGTTCGCTGAAGACGAGGCCGCCGTGCTGTTCGCGTCGGCCGCCACGCCCGCGGCGCTGGAGAGCATGGTCACGAGGCGCGTCGAGGGGCTTCCACTCGAGCACATCGTGGGCTGGACGGAGTTCGCCGGCCAGCGCATCGCCGTCGACCCGGGCGTGTTCGTGCCCCGGCGACGCACCGAGTTCCTCGTGCAGAACGCGCTCGAGCTCGCCCGGCCCGGCGCCGTGGTGCTCGACCTCTGCTGCGGATCGGGAGCCGTCGGCGCCGCCCTCGCCGCGGCATCCGTCGGTCTGTGGCCCGACGAACCCCTCGACGTGTATGCCGCCGACATCGATCCGGCGGCCGTGCGCAGCGCGCGCCGCAACATCCCGTCGCCCGGGCACGTCTTCGAGGGCGACCTCTACGATGCGCTGCCGGCGAGTCTCCGCGGTCGCGTCGACATCCTCGTCGTCAACGCCCCCTACGTGCCGACCGAGGCGATCGCGACCATGCCGCCCGAGGCCCGCCTGCACGAGGCGCGGGTCGCCCTCGACGGCGGTGGCGACGGACTCGACGTGCAACGGCGGGTGACCACGGATGCCGCCACATGGCTCTCCCCCGACGGACACCTCCTCATCGAGACCAGCGAACACCAGGCGCCGCTGACCGCGGCGCTCTTCGCGGCGGCCGGCCTCCTCCCCCGCATCGAGCACTCCGACGACCTCGACGGCACCGTCGTCGTCGGCTCCCGCGACTGACGGCTCCGCCCGCCGCCGCGGCTGTCCCCCGCCCCTCCGTCCTGCGCTCCCGGAGGCCGTCCGGCGCGCCACGCCACCTCCGGAGGCCGCCGCGGCCTCCCGAATGAGGAACGGCCTCCCGAGCGCGAACAGCACGTCCTCACCTGATTCGCGGGAGGCCAGCGGGCGTTTGGGGCCCAGCGGGAGGCCGCTGCGGCCTCCCGAACGGGGAAGGGCCTCCCGACCGCGGAGGGCGGGCCGAGGAGGCGAGTCGAGGTGAGGCCGGTGAGGCGGCGGGTCAGCTGCCCTTGTAGGGGGACTTGATCATTTCGACCAGGGCGGCGATGGCGAGCACGCCGCCGACGAGCGTGATCAATCCGACGATGCCGAGCAGAATCTCTGCCATGAGCGCCTCCCGTTCCGTGAGTCTGGTGATGTCGAGTCGCGTCAAGGCTATCAAGAGCGCAGCCCCGCCCGCCCACGCGAAAGCGGGGTGCCCCACCCGAATGGACACCCCGCTCCGCCCGCGGCCGGCGTCACCCACCAGACGCCGGCCGCGAACTGCGGCCGAGAACAGCCGGCCGCGAATCACCCGCCGCTAGGCGCGGCTCCGACGACGGCGCACCAGCATGGTCAGCACCCCACCGACCAGCAGCACCACCGCGGCGATCACGCCGAACGCGGCTCCCGAGCCCGTCGACGCCATGGCGTCAGAGGCTCCCGCGGCATCCGAGGCACCCTCACCGGGGTCTCCGGCACCAGGCCCACCCGCACCAGGCCCACCGGTTCCGGGGTCACCCGCACCAGGCCCACCGGTCCCGGGCTCGCCCGTTCCCGGCCCACCGGCGTCGGCCACCGGCTGCAGCATCGCCAGGTTCACGGGCAGGGCGTAGATGACCCGCTCCTCCGACGTGTGCTTGTCGGGCGAGAGCGTCTCGTACTTCGCGCGGGTCCAGATCGCCTTGTCCTCCTCCACCGGCAGCGTGATGTCGATCACGGGGCCGGGTTCGGTGACGAGGTCGTGCGGGGTCGCCTGCCAATAGAACTGGCCGTCGCGGAAGGTGCGACCGAAGCCCGCCGTGAAGTCGAACCCGTGGCTCCAGGCCGCATAGCGGTTGCTGAAGGTCATCGAGACCGGCTTGCCCGCCTCGGCCACCGCCGGGTCGTCGCGGAACGTGACCCACCAGTCCTGCGTGATCTTCGGCTGCTCGGCGCACCGGGCCGAACCGGTGTTCTGGTAGCTGGTGAGCACGTTGTCGTCGGGGTCGAGCACCTCGACATAGGCCGCACCGGTCATGTCGAAGGTCGTGGTGATCACGTCCTTGTTGATGTCGATCGCCGAGAACACCACCGGGCCGCTGCAGAGTTTGTACCTCAGTCGCACGTAGAAGTAGTTGCCGGTCGGGTTCACGTAAGTGAAGTCGGCCAGGTTCTCGTCGGCGGGGTTCTGCACCACCGTCACCGCGCTCGGCGCCTTCGTCTCGACCGTGAACGTCTGCTGCACCTGCTGCTCCCCGACCCCGTCGGCGTTCACCACCCGGGCGACCACCGTGTAGACCCCCGGCGTCGCGTCGACGGTCGACGACCGCACGGTCTCCGAGGTGAACCCGGGCATGCTCTCGCCGTGCAGGCTCTCGTCGAGGATCACTCCCCCGGCCCCGCTGATGGTGACCTGGATGTCGCCGGCCCCCACGAAGGTCGTGTCGGCACTCACCTTCGCGACCCCGTCGGCACCGTATTCGATCGACGCGAGCGTGTTGAAGAGCACGAGCGGCACCACGTGCATCGGCGCCGAGACCGACGTGCCCCCGCTCGTGAGGGTGACGGTGTAGTCGCCCAGCGCGAGGTCGTCCGGCAGCCGGTAGGCCCGATCGGCGCGGCCCGCACTGCTGCCCGCACCGGCGAGCGCGATGCCGGTGTCCGCTCCCGCGGCATCCGTCACCACGATCGTGTACGGCTCACCGGGCACGATGCCCGTCGCGTGCAGGACGACATCCGACCCGGGCTGCACCCACTCGCGGTCGAGCCCGAGGGCGAGAGCGTCCACCGGGGGCGGCGTGGCGCCCGGGGTCGTGACGGTGACGTTCGTGCTGTTGCCGGTGTCGCCGAATCCGACGCGACCGAAGTAGACGGCCCCCGGTTCGAGGCCCGACCACGACGCGGTGACGGATGCCGGCTCGCCGAGCGTCGTCTGCAGCGTCTGCGGTGTCGCCGTGAAGGCGCCCGCGGTCGACGACGAGCCGAGCAGGAAGTCGGTCAGCGTGTAGGAGAGGTCGCCTGCGCTGCCCGAGCCGTAGGTCTCGACTTCGAGCAGGTAGCGGCCCGCCGGCAGGTCGCGGGCGTCGAGCGTCTCGTCGGCGCTCGGCGTCGCGGCGGAGGAGTTCGGATGCACCGACCCGAAGGTGTCGTACTCCGACAGGTAGAGGTCGAAGTCGGCGGTGTCGTCGGCCGCGTCGAGGGCGAACCTCGCGAAGCTCGTGCCCTCCGGCACGTCGACCAGGTAACGGTCGCGAGCGGCGGGCACGCCGTCGACCGGTTCCGTGCCGGTGCCGTGCAGCACGTCACCCTTCGCGAGTCCGGTCGTGGTGATGGCGAGCTCACGGGTGGCGCCGACCGAGACCGGGATCTCGACCGATCCGTCGGTGCCCGACCCCGCGACCTCGTGCGGAACCGAGAGCGAGATCGGCCGCACCGCGAGCGGCGTGGTGACCGTCTCGGCGCCGTCGCTCCAGATCAACTGTCCGGTCGCGAACTCGTCGAGGGGGGCGTCCTTCTGGGTGAACGTCACCGTGTAGTCGAGCGTCTGCCCGGCCTCGGTGAAGTCGAGGGTCGACGGCGAGACGACCACGTCGACACCCGGCAGTTCGACGGGGGCGGCGGTGAAGCTTCCCGCCCGGGTCGAGGTGACGGTGCGCGTGATGGTCTCGGTGCCGGCCAGCGCTCCCACGCTGATCGACGCGAGGTTGAGCTCGGAGGGGTCGATCGTCTGCGCGCCCAG
This sequence comes from Herbiconiux daphne, assembly GCF_024979295.1. Classification (GTDB taxonomy): domain Bacteria; phylum Actinomycetota; class Actinomycetes; order Actinomycetales; family Microbacteriaceae; genus Herbiconiux; species Herbiconiux daphnes. Next base: position 537,515 of record NZ_JANLCJ010000004.1, read on the forward strand.
GTCGAGACCGGTGACGCCCTGGATGTAGCCGTACCAGTCGTCGACGCCGTTCAGGAACAGCATCCCGGGGTCGAAGTAGCGGGTGGGGTCGACCTGGCCGGCGCCCTGGGCGAACGGGTCGGTGATCGGCGCGCCGGAGGCGTCGACCGTGTCGTACGACGTGGTCATCATCGCCGACTTGATCTCGGCCGGCGAGGCATCCGGATGCTCGCCCAGATAGAGCGCGGCGAGACCGGCCACGTGGGGCGATGCCATCGACGTGCCCGAGAGCAGGGCGTACTGGCCGGGCTGGTCGGCGGCGCTCGCGTAGGCGGCGAGGATGGCCACACCGGGAGCCGCGACATCCGGTTTCAGGATGTCGCCGCCGTCGGCGAGGATCGGTCCGCGCGACGAGAAGCCCGCGACCTGAGGGGTCGGCGGCGAGGGCAGCGAGGCCGTGTTGCCGTCTTCGAGCGTGATGGTCGCGCCCGCCGTGACGGCGTAGGCGTGCAGCGTGTCGGCCGCGGGCGAGTCGATGTGCACGGTCGGCACCGAGTGGGTGTCGAGGTCGATGGAGTCGGGGTGCGTGTTGACGAGCACCATGCCGATGCCGCCCGCGCGGGCCACCTCGGCCGACTTGGCGACGCGGTCGTAGACGCCGCGGTCGCAGAGAACGATCGCTCCGTCGACGAGGGCCGGGTCGAGCGAGTCGGGGGCGCACAGGCCCGGGTCGGCGGCACCGGCGATGGCGACCGCCGTCGCGTCGACGAACCGGCCGGTCACGGGCTGGTCTTCGGGAACGCCGATCGACCCGCCGAGCAGCGCCTGGCCGTCGCCGAGACGCACGGTGGCCTCATAGGAGGGGATCGTGGATGCCGCGACGGTGGTGATCCAGGGCGACGCGTTGTCGGCGGTCGATGCGGTCGGGCCGTCGTTGCCGGCCGAGGCCGCCACGAAGACGCCGGCGGTGGCGGCGTTGAGGAAGGCCTCGTCGGTGAGCGAGATGGTGGTCTGGGCCGAGCCGCCGCCGATGGAGTAGTTGATCACGTCGACGCCGTCGGCCACCGCCGCGTCGATCGCGGCGAGCAGGTCGCCGGTCTGGCAGCCGTCGTAGTCGTGGGTCTCGCCGGTCCAGCACGCCTTGTACATGGCGAGCTTGGCGCCGGGAACGACACCCGAGATGCGACCGAGGTCACGGCCGGCGACGGATGCCGCGACATCCGCGTCGCCCGCCGCCGTGCTCGAGGTGTGAGACCCGTGGCCGCTGCCGTCGCGCGGCGACAGGTATTCGCCGCGGTCGCGGTTGATGGCGTCGGCTCCGTAGGCGTCGACGAAGTAGCGTGCCGCGATCAGCTTGGTGGAGCAGTCGTCGGCCGTGAACTGCTCGCCGGTCTCGCACTCGCCGTGGAAGGTCGTGCCGTCGGCCTTGTCGAACACGATCGTGTCGCCGTCGAGGTAGGGGTCGCCCGCGGCGTCGGCACCGGTGCCGAGCGGCTGGCCGGCGAACGACGCGTTCTCGGGGGCGATGCCGCTGTCGATGACGCCGACCACGATGCCCTCGCCCGCGACGTCGACGCCGCCGGTCTGGGCCCACACGCCGTCGTCGCCCGAGAGGCCGAGGAAGTCGGTCGACGGGGTGGCCTGCAGGTGCAGGAGCTCGTCGGGAACCACCCGCGCGACCCGCGGGTCGGCGGCGAGCGCCTGAGCCTGCTCGGCGGTGAGCGCGCTCGAGAACCCGTTGGTGGTGATGGTGTAGGAGGTCGTGATGTCGGCGTCGACCGAGGCGGCGACCTGGGTCTGCTGGTCTTTCAGGTAGGTCGAGTAGTCGGCGACCCGGGCGGAGGTGAAGTCGAGCTCGTCGCCCGGGGCGGGCTGGGTGGCGTCGAACGTGGCGAGGCCGCCGCGGTAGCCGGCCACCGCGTCGCTCTTGAGGGTGACGATGTAGCGGCCGTCGGTGAAGGGGGTGGGGGTGTCAGCTGTGGCGGCGGCGCCGGGGGTGCCGGCAGCGGCGGCGGCCGGGATGCCGGCGGGCGCGGCGGCGGCGGGCGCGGCAGTGAGCAGGCC
>NZ_JANLCJ010000040.1 GCF_024979295.1 Herbiconiux daphne
AGTGTATCGGGTGGTAAAAAACGACACTATGTCGGATATTCAACACCTCCATCATCTCCATCGTCTTCGTCGTGATCAAGCCACTACCATGAGAGAAGGCTGGAAAGGCGAAAAGGCAACTTCTAACCGAAAACGCCTAACCTAACCGTGTTTTCATTCCATCAGCTATGGCGTTTACATGCATGTAAGAGTCTGTATACAGAATATTATAATTTGGGTTAGATAGTTAGGAAATGGAGAAAACGTAGTATTCATGCGGGTTTCCGGCCTAACCGAAACCTAACCGGACCTAACCGGAATGCGATTTTCTAACCGGAATGCGCTCGTTCGTGAAATGATGATAATAATCAAGCTTGATTTTATGGAAAGGTTACGAAGTTACGGTTACAACGACGAAAAAACTGTCTGTACGGAAATGCAAATTTGCAATCTCTATAGGATTTATATATTTTCACTGTAACCGTGTAACTTTGTAACTTTTGTAGTATTCATGCGGGTTTTAGAGGTTACACTCAGGTTACACAGGTTACGTTTTGGTGATGTTTATGCTATTTTGCTATGATTTTGGTATGGAAAAACAAGAAAAGTTAGACAAGATCAGGCAGGAGTTGGTGGAGGACTTTTTTTCAAAGCAGCTTTAGTATATAATATATATAGATAAGAAAAGACGGTTCTCGTACAACCATCTTATCTAATGAATTATAACATATTTCATTCGAACCGTCGGAAAGAAGATAATCTCTATGTCACAATGAGAAAAAGAAATGAATGAAAGATTCGAAGCCATGAACAAACGCATGCTTCAAATAGAGCTCGATTTAGCGATGATGCAAGTCGAGACTGATAAAATGTTAGCCAAAGTTAAAAGCGAGGCTACAAAGGCCGTTAAAAGCGTTCTGGAGGCCAAATAATGAAGCGCTTTATCAAGATAGTTGGCAAAGTGCCATTAGTAAATTGACAAGATGAAAACAATAGATTTGAATTAAAAGATTTGATTAACGAAAAATCAATTGGTTTTGTTCCAGAAGAAGGATTGATTGTTGTTGACACTGATTCAAAAGAAGCGACGGAATATGTCGAAAATGTTAATGCTAAGCTCGGTTTAAAACCTTTTAGTTATGAATCATCAACTGATCATAAACATTATTACTATAAATTAACCGATGGGCATGCTTATACAACAACTGAGCAATATCCAACGCTTGGTTCTAATACAAAAGCAACTATGAGAGAGCTTGTAAAATACATCACAATCAATGACAAAGGCGAAGAAAGTGAGCAAGAAGGAACTCAAATTGATCTAAAAGGAAATGATAGAGGATATGTTGGTATAAAAAAATATGGAAATTGAAGAGTTGATCCAACAACTTTCATCCAAACAATTGAAACTTATCCGCATCCTGAACTTCCAAAGGTTTTTGCGCTTCCATCAACAATGAAGGCAAACAAAGGAACATCGCATTCTGATACCGAATTGGTTCAGTTTGCAACATTGATGGCAACAAAAGGAATGCAAAAGCAATACTTTATTGAGCTTGTTCTTGAACATCAAATCATAACGGGTGGTATTTCCGGTTATTCTATTGACCAAACGCGTCAATGAGCGGCTGACAAGTACGACAAAGGTGAATTGTTCGCAAAGCAAAACAACAAGAAAGATAATTACGTTGAGTGATTTAATCAAAAGCAAAATGATAAAAACGTTGTTGTTAAGATTTACAAAGCTGAGTATTATCATTTAAATAACAATATTTGAAAAAATGTAAGCAGAGAAATGGGAACGAAAGAATTAACAAACAATTATCTTGCTGGTTTAGTTAAAAGACGTGATGAACTTGATGACTCAGGCAAAATAGCGGCCGCAGCGTTCGTTTTAAAGGCTGATTTAGCGCTTAATCATGTCGTTCAATCAAAAGATATTAACAAGAACATTGCGGTCTTCAAAAACGGTTATTTTGACCTTGAAACTAAGTCATTCGTGCCAAACAAAATTCCGTTCACTACATCACAAAAAACATATGATTGAAATGATCAAGTAAAGAATGATTTAATGGAACGTTTCATTAATGAACTTTCAGGAAATGATAGGGCGAAAAGAAAACTTCTACTTGAAGTTATCGGTTCAGCGTTCTTCCCACATAACCCGTCAGTATTTACAATCTTGCACTCAAACCACTCAACATCAGGTAAAGGTTCAATCATTGAAATTGTTAAAAGTGCCACAAAGAGCTCAAGAGAACTTAAAGATAGCCAAGTGTTTGGTGTAAGTAATAGATTTGCGATGTCAGCGATTAAAGGCGTTGATTCGGTCTTCTTTGATGAATTGCCAATGGTGATTGATAAGGAAACAACCAAGACAATCAAATCATTTGCCGACTCGAAATCAGAGCAAGAAATCGAAGGTAAAGGAACAAACCAAGAAGCGGTAAATAACTCGCCTACGATCATTGCGCTTACAAATAAGGAATTGTTCTTTCACGACTTGGACAATGCGTTAGAAAAACGTTTAATCTACCTGAACATTGAGATGAACAAAGATGGCGTTTACTTGTTCAATACGAAAGAAATCACTCAATTGATCAACAATGAAGAAGGATTGCAATATTTAGCTTCTGAAGCAATCAAAGCGTATGCGCAAGTATTCCACAAAGATGGAATTCGTAATATGA
>NZ_JANLCJ010000400.1 GCF_024979295.1 Herbiconiux daphne
CCTTTAGGGTTAACAACAGTGACACTGCCTTGAGCAGTAGTGTTAGGGAAGAGAGCTTCGATATTTGAAATACCATGTTTAAGATCATCTTCTGAAATACCAGCATTGGCAAATACGTCTACAAGTGAAGTCACTTTAGAAGTAGCTGCTTGTGCGAGAATTGCATTTGCATCTCCATGCGTAAGGACACTTCCGTCTTCCGTTAAGTATCCAGCTTCTGCATATGCCAGGCCATCGTTAAATACTGAATGTTTCAATGTTTCGTCTCCTTCGAATTCATCAGATTGTTGTGCAGTTTCATCACTTCCCCCTTCTTGATTCGCAAGTAGGTAAGCCACTGCTGCTTTTTGGTCATCATTCAATGTGTCAAGCACATCTTTAATAGTACGGTTATCTTCCGTTTCTTGTGTATTAGCCACGCTAGTACCTCCTTTGGTTGCAGCATGAGAGAGTTCTTCAACTTCTTCAGTTGTTATATTCTCTTCATTATTTTCTGTTACATCTTCTTCAGGATCTTCATCTGCAGGTAGGAAATTCTCTTCCTCTTCAACAGAATGAATTAAGAAGTTTGGCTCGATTAGGGCTTCACCATTTTCAAAATCTTGTTCACTAGAATGTTCAAGATTGGTATAATCGATTGTAGCCCCTTCATTTGCACCTGATAAAACAAGACTAACTTCATAGATATTACCATGAA
>NZ_JANLCJ010000401.1 GCF_024979295.1 Herbiconiux daphne
GCCTACGGACTTATCACGGTTCTTCAGGTCAATCTGGATTAACTGCTTAGCCAATGCCTGAGCCTTCTGGCTTACCAACTGACCCGGATGAGTATTCGACAGCAAACCAGACGCATAGTTATATGCGTGGGATGCGTAACGAGCAGCAGTCTCGAAGTGAGACTTACCAGTCATGTCGGTATCCATCACGGTATCAGTAAAGCCCATCAGCTTACTGGTTTCTTCATGACCCAAGGTCATAGCCACGAACTGAGACAGGTAACGGTTAGTACCCGTACCAGAAGTCTCCAGAGTAAACAGGTGATCCCACTTAGCCTGAGCAAGGTCTTTCTGCGCTTGAGTCGCAGTTGCCCATGAACCGTTATGGAAGTCCTCTGGTTTGATCTGCTTACGTGCAGCTTCCCATGACTTACGGATTTCACGGTTAACAGCAGAACCGAAGCCAGAGTTCAGAGAGGCAGCAACAGCAGTCTCAATGGACTCGATAGCAAAGGCTTCTTGGTCTGTCATCTGGAAGCCAGCAGCTAATGCCTTAGTCATGAATGGAGCCTTGCCATCAACGATAGCCTGCGACCATACCTGACCCGGAGTGTAGCCACTATTATTACCAGAGGTAAGGTGATTACCACCGATCACACTGAACAGAGTATCGGATACATCATCAATGATTCCACCCAGTGATTGAGTGAACTCAGGA
>NZ_JANLCJ010000402.1 GCF_024979295.1 Herbiconiux daphne
GGCATCTGCGGATCTTGCGTCACGTCCCATACTTTTACGGGTTCATCACCCAGCGCGTAAGCGAATAACATCACTTCCGCCATTTCGGCGTATTTATGGGAGCCGTATTTAAGCGGAATGGGCGAATATGTTTCTAAATCGCAATATAAATAGGCCATCGATCACCCCGAATAAAACCCCCTGGCGGGGGTTAATCATCGTTAAATACTTCGCAGCTTTCCGAACAGCTACCCGTATCGAAGGAATGATCGCCTTTCAAAGCTTCATAGATTTCATCGCGGCTTAGCGGGGCGCTAGTCGCAATAATTTGCTCCAGTGAAGTATTAAAGCGATACATGATTTTATTATCTTGCTGCTTACGATGCGGGACAGGTCGAACAGTTGGCGAATGGATAACTTCTAAAAACTGGCGGGCTAACTCCGGTTCATCGCGAGCGGCCAGCGCAATTTTATTAGGGCGTTTCTTCACGCAGAAAACGCAGTTACCCAGATGTTCGGGGATCTGTAGATCGAACGGCTGTTTCTTCCACCATGCTAAAATATCCGGCTTCTCTGAATCATCAAAATCGGCAAGATAGCGAACGCCTTCGCGGGGCGTTAGGCGGCGGGGTTCATCGGCGCGGATGCCCAGATAAGTAATATGGCCATCTTTGTAATGATCCTTGCAGTAGCGATCGAAAACTTCTTTCTAAATCG
>NZ_JANLCJ010000403.1 GCF_024979295.1 Herbiconiux daphne
ACTTGAGATATCGTAGTATATCCTCACCCAGCATATATCTCTGGTGCAGATCATGAATCTATATTTATTGATGCTGTTCATGAACGAGGCGGAAGAATCATTGGATATCTATTTGATATTAATCCTATTAGATTTGCTACAAGCGACGAGCAAAATGCTGAACTTATTGAAACTCTCAATAAATATGATGGATTGATTGCTCAAGGAAATGGTGGAAGACAATGGTTGCGTGAACATGGTATGAATATGGAACTCTTACACAAGACTGTCGCTCAAGATAAACCTTGGGGATATTCAACCGATACTCCTTACAACACTCCTGAACTATCTAGAGACTTAATGTACTTCGGCAATATGTCGGAAGACAAAGTTGGTTTCTTAAGAGAACTAGTTCAAGAGTTAGAGAAGTATAGTCCAGAGACTAGAGTATTTACTCCATATCATGATCTGCAGGATTTGAAAGATAATCCGCATATTATTGAATTTCCAAATGGAGACCATGTTATTCTAGATTCGTTCATGAATTTCTATGGTGGCTTTGGTTTAGTTCATGATGGAAATAATACAGAACAAGGTGAGCGTTATTCTGAATACAACAAATTATCTTGGTCTTACAAACTTTCATGCTATTTGGCATCTGGTTTTCCAATATGTGTACGATCCGATTCAGCATATGCTCCCTATGTCCGTGAAAC
>NZ_JANLCJ010000404.1 GCF_024979295.1 Herbiconiux daphne
GTATCAGTTGCCGATTATAAAGATTTATTGGATATTCCAACAGAATTCACAGATCATGGATATGGCTGGACAGATCTATCAATGGCACGTGTAGTACAAAACTTTGGAGGTCGTGGATTTAGTATCACATTGCCTCCAGTAGAAATCATTTAATATATGGATGAAGACAATTCAAAATATGCAGTAAAGCTATTCAAATCGGATGGCTCTACTTGTATTTTATTTTTTGACTGGGCTGGCGTAGAATGGTTTTGTAATTGTTTTCAAGATGCAGAATTGATTTACTATGAATCTATTGACCACACAGTATGGGCTATTGATTTAGCCAAAGTAGACTATTTTAACTATAAACAAGTAAAAGCAAACATATGGGTTTGTAAAAATAGGGAATAAAGGATTATATATGACAATTAAACAACGAGTATCTTTCACATTATTGGCATTCGTAGCCATTACAGGATTAGGAACGGGTATTACCTCGACCTATAAAGCAGAGAATCTTAAAGATCAAATTAAGATTACTCAAGAAGCTAAAGAAAAATCTGAAAAAGATTTGAATCACAAAATATCTATTATCCAGGATCGTTTGGATAAAACACAAGCTGATACACAGGTTGCTAAAGAAAATGTGAATGCTTTACAAAAGGACAATATTAAACAGAATAAGGATATCGTTGAATTAAAAAAATAAAGGC
>NZ_JANLCJ010000405.1 GCF_024979295.1 Herbiconiux daphne
CGGTAAACTTTACACAGGCAAGGGTGCGAAAAAGAAAGCAGAGAAACAAGCTGCTGCCATCCACATCTCTCAAATCAAAGCAGGTAAGCCTACGGAATGATTACTGTCATTGAAACACACGACGGTAGTGAAGAAGCCTTCGAGTGGTTCCGTGATAAACTCTATCCTGAATGGAGCCTTGAATACACAGTCAATCGCTTGAACTGGTATTTTGATTTATCAGAAGCGAGACGTTTCCAGTTCTACCATAATGGTGAACACGTTGGATTCCTCGCTTGTGAACAAGGCTTCACACTTCATTACCCAGCAGTGGTGAATATCTCCACTGTCATCCATCCGAATGCTCACGGTAATCGTGCCCTCCTCAAAGTAATGCTCGAACAAGCGAAGCAAGTCTGTCGTGAGGCAGGTATTCCATTGCTGGTTAGAAGCGTTCATCTAACTCCCTCCGTGTCGAGGGTAAATACAACCCGCGTCTTTTAGGAGGTGCATTAATGTCCCACGCATTTCATCACGTTACACACGCAATCTCAAAGGTTGTCCACACTGTTACTAAACCAGTCCAACAGGTTGAACGTCAGATTAACAATGTTATTTCTAAAGTTCCTGTAATCGGTCAGCCTATTGCTCACGTTACTCAAGGTATCGAGAATGAAGTAAACCGTATTGCTGAGAATCCAGTCAAAGGTATCCAG
>NZ_JANLCJ010000406.1 GCF_024979295.1 Herbiconiux daphne
ACTACGAAAAACCGTCTTAACTCAATTTCTAGTATGTTAGATGTTCTGATTGAGGAAGAGGAAGAAGCAGTCCAAGCTATTACACAGGATGGAACAATAATTGGAAAAAAGGAATGGGAGTCGAACGGTGCATTAAATACTTGCGCAAACTGTTCTTCTCCTATTTTGTGGGATGACGCAGAAAACACAACCATTATTGATGGAAACTCGTTCTGCGAAGATTGCGCATCAAAATTGAATGAGAACGACGAAGAAGGTTATGGCTACCCAAAAGATGGTGGTTCTGAGTTAAATACTAGTGCAAACATAGCTTCAACATACCACTTTAAATGCAGCAAATGTGGTTATCTTCAACATAAAGATCTTGAAAGCAATGTTGATGGTGTTTGTGTTATGTGTAAAAACTCAGAACCATTACCAGTCCCGAATAAAATTCTTAAAATACGATCCACATTAAAAAACGGTATGCGTGTTACTCGTTCTCAGTGGAATCAAATGAATAAATGCGTATCCTGCAAACGAAGTGTTGAGTGGGATGATGCAGAAAATACTGAATTTACAGACGGAAGCAATGGTAGTATTATTTGCTCTGACTGTGATAAAAATCTGAAAGAGAATAAACTCTCTGCCAGAACTAAACGACTAATAAGATAGGAGATTGAGATGGACGATTCAATGAGTGAAAAGAAAGTAC
>NZ_JANLCJ010000407.1 GCF_024979295.1 Herbiconiux daphne
CCCCCAGCGTGATGGCTACCAGTGCCACCATGCGGATGAGTACCAGCCGGACAAGCCATAGCAGAGCCAGTCAGTACCATAAGAACTGTTGCGATCAGGATACGTTTCATTTAACACCTCATTTAAATTTACTTAGTCCGTAGACTACCACGATTACTTCGATTACATAAACACAGATCGTTAGCCATATGTTATGTTCTAACATCTGTCAGCCCAAATTCAAGATAAGAATCTGGCCTTCTTTGTGTGGGCTTTCACGTTTCATAACAGTGCGCCCTTTTGAGTTGTTCACTTGAACATAACTCATTGCATCCCTAGCCACAGGTGGAGCTACTGTCACCCTGCGTCTAGCAATCTCTAAATCAACTTTCTGCTTAATTGTAAGCTGTTGATCACCATCTTCAACGTCTAGCTCATCTTCTGCCTTACGTTGTTCACGCTTGCTTATGATTATTTCTGGATTGTTGTTCTTTTTCACATTAATACACTCTCGTAATGAACCAACCATAAAAGCCACTCAATGAATGGCTTTGAGTCTGACTCACTAACTAAAATGCTCAAACAGAGCAGTTAACGTAATCGCCCAAATAATAACGCAGAGTGAGAACGTAGCTAACCACCAGAAGCGCTTAGCACTCATGGTTAAGCTCCCATTTAACTACGTGAGTCTTTGATTCACAACGTAACTCAACGC
>NZ_JANLCJ010000408.1 GCF_024979295.1 Herbiconiux daphne
GAAGGCAAACCGATTTATAGTCAGTATGATATTATTGGTTTTGCATTCGCCTTGAATGAATATGAACACGACAAAGGGGCTGCTTATCCAGATGTAACAACGATCATTTGGGATGAATTCCTTTCCCGTGGTTTGTACCTCACAGACGAGTTTGTTATTTTTATGAACGTAATTTCTACGATCATTCGACTTCGAACCGATATCCAGATTTGGCTACTAGGGAACACGGTCAATAAGTATTGTCCGATTTTCCAAGAAATGGGATTGACGAACGTTCTGCAAATGGAACAGGGAACGATTGACGTTTATTCCTACGGCAATTCAGGTTTGAAAGTCGCAGTTGAGTATTGTAGTTCAATGGCGGAATCTAAGCCAAACAGCTATCTATTTGCCTTCGGTAATGAGAAACTTCAAATGATTACGGGAGGGGCTTGGGAACTCGATTTATTCCCTCATGCTCCATGCAAATGGCAACCTAAGAATATCGAATTCATTTATTTCATTGACTTTGACAATCAACTCTACCAGTGTGAGATCGTGTCAATCGGTGAAGAATTCTTCACGTTCATTCATGAGAAAACAACTCCGATCCAGAATCCTAACAAGGACTTAATTTTCTCGCTTGCCTATCCTACCAGATTAAACCACCAACGGAACATTTTGAATCCGATCAACAAACTAGGAGAAAAAATT
>NZ_JANLCJ010000409.1 GCF_024979295.1 Herbiconiux daphne
AGACACCCTCACGATTACACTCGTAACCTATCGGATCAACAATCGGAATCTGTCGTTGAATCTCTACATAAGGTTTGTGAACCCCGTTAAGTATTGCGCCTGTATCGCCTTGGTTATTGACTGTGTTGTCAGTTGATCTGAATAACTCGTATTCCTTACCTAACTGAAATTCGATCGTATCTACTAGGCTATCGTCTACATAAATATTGTAGTTTGCCGTTGTTGATCCTAGATAGATTACAAGGGTAACTTTCAATTCTCGATTTGTTACTAATTCTAAGTCGAGCATATACGGCGCTGTGAACGGCAATTTCAGATAACACTCTGCGCCTTGATAATTGTACACGTTCGCGTATTTTTCAAGGATCAACCAGTTACTCATAACGATCTCAAAGTTCGATACAAGCACGTTAAGCCCCGTTGAATTAGAAAGTCCGTTATTCCCTACAATATGAACCTCTGATCCGTAAACCTCGTCAGGAAACCTGATCGGGTAGTTAATCACGCTTTGAATGATTAAACTCCAATCGATCCCTGATCCGTCTTGATAGATATCATTCAGAAGTGTAGTGATCCCGCGTTCGTCTTTCACAAGTCGATATCCGTTGAAACCCGTCACACCTGTTGAAGTATCGATATTACCCGATCCGCCTGAAATAGCTTTTTTCGTACATGTAACAACAAAGGCTTTGT
>NZ_JANLCJ010000041.1 GCF_024979295.1 Herbiconiux daphne
ACTTTCAGGAAACCATTGTCAGCATATGCTTTTGCCTGTGATAGCATAGAAACATCTTGTGCATCAACATAAGTAACATCCGCTTTAGCAAGTAAGTCTTGTTCCATTTGTTGAATAACTTGTGAAGTTTGGTCTTTGATATTTGAGATTAGTCAAGACCCTTGGAACATAACGGCAGTGTCAAATACACCTGTTGAACCAACTATAACTAAAATAGCCTCACCGTCAAGTGCTTCAGTTCCACCTTTTTGCAATAGTACATCAGCACCGGTAACAACATCTTTAACAGGAAGTCCTGGTGTGATATATAAAGCATCAAGTTGCTCAGTTGAAGGTAGCATATCCTCACTGTCAATAGTCAATGTTCATTTAACGGTTTCTACAATGTTTCTGAAACCTAAAGCAATATTGATGACTTCTTCTTTTGTAGGAAGTGTGGTTACTTTACCATCCACATATCCGTCAATACGCATGTTGTTAAAATCAACCACTTTGGTTTCATCAACAGTTTGGATACCTTCACCAATAACTGTTCTATTCTTTACTAAAAAAAGTTCTCTTTTCATATAATCTCCTTAAATTGACAATTCTGCAATCAGGTCAATATCTGATGTCTTGCCAATAATCTGAATGTTGCCATTGGCTGTTCTTATGTAGGCGTGTGGGTCAGCAATTCATTCATATTCATCAATTTGGGCATTAGTCAGAAGTACTCAACCAATTGTGCCAAACATGTCTGATGTCATAATTCACGGTGTGTTGTCCACGTTGAAAGTGAATCCACCAACTGCTATGTTAGACCCGTTGAGTCTCTGTCACACGTTGGCATTCAACATTGCATGCTGAACAGCCTCACACACAACATTGACTAGTTGCTCCTGGTCCTCAGTCAGAAGTCATTTAAATGGAATTGATTTTAATTTTCCGTATTTCAACTTCACAATTGCCTCAATGTAGATTTGTGCAATTCTTGTGAAAAGAATGTTCTTCTCAGCCTGAGTTGTAAGCTGATGTCTCAATGCGGTGGAAGCAGGCACCTTGAACCCACCCATAGTGTTTGTCTTGAACTTGTTTTCAAAGTAATCAACCGGCAATTCACCGGCCACAAGGAAGTTACTGAATCAAGTATTTACGTCATGTTTAATCATAACCATATTATATAATGAAAAAGGCCCATATGGCCTTTACTTAATTTTCTTAATTCCTGTAATACCTGACACAGTTGATGAGCCGCCACGCATTACTTTAACAGATGCTAAACCAAGGTTTGATGATCTTTGAGCAGTTTTCACTCTAACACCAAGTGCTCTTGTTAGTTCTGATGAGCTAATTTTAGCACCTGATTGTCCTGAGATAGCCTTTCTTGCGGCACGTTTGGCAAACGCAAACCTATGAGGAACATTTTCAGTAACTTGCTTTTGCATTTCACCTGATATTTCATTTTGCATACCTTTTCAGAAACCATCAACATACTTGTCAAGATTTCCAAACATTGCTTTACCTTTTGACACTTCAATTCCAGCTTTAATTATACCTAAGATATTTCTTACTTCAGTTACTGGCATAAATGAAAGCATCTGAAGGAAACCACTTGAAAGACCTGAACCGGTTAAATCAAATGATACTGGTGAATTACCTTTTCTACCTGGAGTACCATAAGCAATATTATCAAGGTAGTATTCACCTTTTGAACGTGCTTCAAGGAAATTAAGCAATTCCATGCGTGACATCTTAGTGTAGACTGGTGGTTTTCCTGTCCTGAATTCCTCAGTTACAGTCTGTGAAGGCACAAATGAAATCTGTATCATAGAACCTGTTGGGTCTGACTCAATCACTTTATACCCAAGAATTCATCTTGATTTTACAAGTATTCCACCATATTTTTCAAATGTCTTTTCAATGTTTTCCGCTTTCTTGCCAATCTTAAATACCTTCTTAGCAAACTCACCTAACTCAGCAAGAGGCTCAAACGCTTTAGCAATAGTTCTATCAAAAATGTCATGAGCAAGTTTTGCTGGGTTTACAATATATTTAGAAATTCTAAATGTTGTACCAGTTACTTGTTTTGATAGTTTTGAAATACGTGTTGGGTCCTTATATCAAACGGCTCTAACTTTAGCATCTTCAGTGGCAATAGTAGTAAATGCAGCAAGAAGTTCTGATTGTTTTGCTTTTGAAAGGCCTCTTAATAACATTTGAATACGTGGGTCACGCATAAATTCAGCAATTAGCTCAGCAGATGTACCTTCACCATTGTTTATAAATTCCTTTATTGCTTTAACCCATTTTCTAATATCTTCAGTTTTGGAAAGAGTGGCAATTGATGCATCTCCAACAACTTGTGATCTTGTAATAGCTTCTTCTGCTTCTATAAATGAGTTAGGAGTAACTTTTCCGCTTTTAAGTTTTGCAATTGTATGCTCAGTAGTATTAGGAATTTTATTATTATTTTGAGATCACTTTTGATTTATTTCTTCTATCTGTAGATTTAATGAATTTATGCGTTCACTTCTTTCTTTAACCTTGTCAATAACACGCCTTGTCATAGACTTGATTTGGCTCTCAGGTGACCTAAAAATTCTTTCAAATTTATTCCCAAGGTCTTCTGGTCCATACTGTCATAAAATTCCTTTATCACCTAGGACTACA
>NZ_JANLCJ010000410.1 GCF_024979295.1 Herbiconiux daphne
GATTTGATATGCAAACTCCAAACGATAAACTTTTCTTATCTGACCGCTTTTCATATAGCTTTTTCTGTACAGATACAGATTTTGCAATTCCTTATACTGGCTCAACCGAAGATGATATTAATAATTGTTTCCACAATAGGGACCAAGGTTATCCTGTCGTTCAGGTATCATCGTTTCGTTATGATAAGGTTAGGGAAATCCAAGCAAAAGATTCAACAGGGTCTCGTGCGGCATATCAAAAATTAGGAAATCTTCGTGGAGAGCTTTCAAAAATAAATTATGGTGCCATGTACTCTAAAGGGCTGAGCAATGTTGCTTCATTTGGTAAAAACCAAGGAGACGATTACATTATCTTCAAGCACAAAATCAAAGCACTTACAAAACAAACTCCAATTTTTAGTGATAGTTATACAGATAAGATTCTCAAGTTGACTTATGACGCCATTAATATTTGGAAAGAGCATAAGGAATCACTTGCAATGGAATCTAAATCGAAAAATTATCTTGTTGTTGGTGCTGGATTATATGGCTCAATATTCGCAGCTGAAATTGCTAAAAAAGGACATAAAGTTACTGTAATTGACAAACGAGCAAAAGTAGGTGGAAATGTAAGCACGACAAGAATCAATGGAATTAACGTCCATGATTATGGTGCTCATATTTTCCATACGAATAATGAGAAAGTTTGGAAA
>NZ_JANLCJ010000411.1 GCF_024979295.1 Herbiconiux daphne
TCAAAAGGTGTTTTTAGTATCGTTTATACCTTAACAGTAAACGAACCAATGTGGTGGAGGGGGCAACTCTCCACCCTTCCTACATATTAAAGGTAACATATAATGACTACCGAAGTCTTTGAAGAAGTTCATATTACCGGTGAGAACATTGCTACTAATGATTTCATCGACCTGGACGATTACTATGCGAACCGCAATGTAAACCGTCGTATGACGAAAGCTCACATGAAAGGTGATATCACCAGTAATGCCCAACGTGTAGTGGCTATCGTTGAACTGACCGAAACCGTTGGCGGAGAGCATAAGGTCTCCCGCTTCAAAATCGATGGCCACAGCCGTACTGCGGCGTGGAAGCGTGGACAGCTTCAAAAGCCGAGCACTCTGTTTGCAGTTGTTTATCACTGCACTGACATGGCTCAGGTTCACAAACTCTACAAAGCGTATTGCAGTAAGTTGACCTCCGAAACTGCTGCGGAAGAAGGGTTCCATGCTCGTAAGCGTGTTGACTGGAATCCAACTTCCCGTCTCTGCAACTCTAGCTGGACTTCTGCTTTCAAAATGCTGGGCGGAAAAGAGTACATTGACTCGCTTGAGAAATACCTGCCTCAACTGGAAATCATTGATAGCTGGGGAATCGAAGTTCTCAAAAGCCGTCTGTTTGGCGTAGGTACCCGTGCCGCTATGCTGTCCAC
>NZ_JANLCJ010000412.1 GCF_024979295.1 Herbiconiux daphne
ATAATCAATATATTAAAATTATAACACAATATCAATGTAACCGACCCAACTCAAAAATAAAAAAAGAGCAATCGCTCGTTCAACTTCTTTCTACTCCCATTGTCTGGTAATAAATTACCTTCTATGCTTTTGAAATCAATCTAATAAATCAATCGCTCCATACAACTCAACTTCATAACCCGCCGGTCAATCCATCTCATTGCCGCCATATGCACATCATCACCCTTGCCACAGGGTATTTCGGCACATACAACTATACACAACCTATCGCCCATCTCTAACTTAGCATCATTAGAAACTTCCTATAAATTGTGTGGTATATATATTATACACTATATTTCAAAATTCCATACCAACTTTTTAAAAATAAAAAGAAACTGACATTTTACTGCCAATTTCCCGAAATTTGTTTAACCCTTACGGATTAGTTAATTTCAACAACAAGTCTTAATAGACCGTTTGTCACTGTTCTCTTTGGAACTGCGGCAATGTCAGATGCTTCAAGGTATGTACCAAGGTCATTTGAAATTCCTATTGGTCCTGAGTTAACAGCAGAAATGTCGATTGAGTGAAGAACTGAGTCATATGTACCAATTACGGCAATAAGGTTGTGTGCTTCCAATGTTGAGTTTGCTTGTGAATCCTTGTATTGAACTGTAGCAGGAATGAACATGTCACCTGATATGATTCTG
>NZ_JANLCJ010000413.1 GCF_024979295.1 Herbiconiux daphne
CTGATCAACAATTGCTAAGCTTACGCGAACGTGGAATGAGATACTACTTGGATACTTGAGCCATTTCTCGTGGTGGAAAGATTCCCGAATCAATGAAGATGATTGATGAAGTTCTTGGAAACGTCGGCGCTTTCATTCCAATCGGAACATTGAACAAGCTATTGATTATGGCAACAAGAATAAAACGCGCGGTTGGAAAGTATTATCATCCAACAGTAAATGATTTCATGAAAGAATGATCTGATGAAATGAAGCAAAAAGCAAAGGTTGGTTTAAGATCAACCGTAGCAACAAGTGCCGGTGGCGGAAGAATTGGTAGAGCTGCCGGATCATTATCTACCGGATCAGCGCCAAGATTAAGAAGAACCGAAGCGCAACGGGCTTACGGCGTATCAAGAAGATACAAAACAAAAGTAAACAAGATAACAAATCTAGTCAAATAGCGATATTTGGCTTTTGTTATAATTAAATAGAAAGTAGGTACTATGATACAACACGATGCAACAACATGATTTGAAGATAAGTTCCTTGACTTCTTCGAAAAAGATTTCAAAGGAAATACGATGGGAACAATGAAGTTTCCAAAATCAACATTAAAAAACTTTGATGAGAATAACATCGATTCAATTAACACTTTAGCAAATTCATTGGCAAACATCTGAATAAGCGCGATTGCAAGAAACAAAGATATT
>NZ_JANLCJ010000414.1 GCF_024979295.1 Herbiconiux daphne
TAATTCTATATTTTCAGGATTAAGAATTGCAAGCTTATCATCAAATTATTTTCATGATTATTCCCCTCAGTTTCAACAGTTGAGTTTAGATATATATTCACCATTTAACAATAATTATTCATTTAATAATAAGAGAGATTCATTATTTGAATCAAAATTGAAATGTTACCCTTATAACAAATATTTGCTAAAAACAAGTTCAAAATCAATATTAGAAATAAAACCACAATTTTTAGATAGTTCATATGATTTTATTCAGGGACAATTAATGTATGGTTTAACAACTGATACATATATTCATACATATGTGATAAGTAATTATTATAATAAAACATCTACAAACTGACAACTTGCAGCATCTAATTTTTTTGAAGA
This sequence comes from Herbiconiux daphne, assembly GCF_024979295.1. Classification (GTDB taxonomy): domain Bacteria; phylum Actinomycetota; class Actinomycetes; order Actinomycetales; family Microbacteriaceae; genus Herbiconiux; species Herbiconiux daphnes. The sequence goes on from NZ_JANLCJ010000414.1 coordinate 376, forward strand.
TATTTCTAACTATAAATTACCTACAGATATTGATGAGTGATCAAATTTTTTAACAAATAACACTGCACAACAAAATGCTCAACTTTTCACAAATACCATCAGGACTGCAACAGGGTTTGCAGGCGCTGTTGCAGGAGGAGGATCATTATTAGGATTAGGTGCAATTTCCCAAGCTGTAAATTCAGCACAAGGAATAATTCAACAAATGGCCCAAAGGCAAGATATTCAAAATGCACCAAGACAGTTACAGAATACAGGATCATCAATACTAAATGATGAATTAGTAAATCAATTATTTCCAAGATTTGTTCATATG
>NZ_JANLCJ010000415.1 GCF_024979295.1 Herbiconiux daphne
GAAGCCTCATAAAGTAGAGATTGTTACTGATGAGGCAGGGCAACAGGTTGTAAGGCTGTACTGTAACAAAGTGAAGTATATTCAATCGGTGATTACTGATAATTGGGATGAGCCTAAACTCTCCTTGTTTGTTGATAACTACCACACCTTGAGTATTCAATAGTAAATAAAGCCCCTCAGACACGCTCTAGGGGCTTTTTCTTTATCTACCTACCCAACCCTATTACCAATGCTTAGAGGCGCTTAGAATTGATTCTAGAGCGTTTACGGGCCTATCCTGAATTGATGAATATTTATACAGTGATTAAGGAATAGTGTCTATTTATGATGCCGTGTAGGAGACATCAAAAATAGGAGCCGTAAGGCTCATCCTTAGATTTTCCGTTTAGTATCTTAAACAGTGGCGAGTATTGAAAGAACGCTTAGTTTATCAGGTACGCATTTAAGGCTACGTGAGGCCCGGAGAGAGCTAACCACTTTACCGGGTTAGTTAGTATAGGTTTCTCCTACTTTGCCTGTTTATGCTCATCTGGTGAGCGCCCCGCATCAAGGGCCGCAGTTACTAAGGGGTAGATATTCGCAGTTGATTAGTATTTAAATTGGACGTTGCGCATACGTTCCAACCCTGCTAGACTTGTCAATGTTTGGTGCTCGCCAAAGAATCAAACATAGAAAGTAAGCTAACAGGTGT
>NZ_JANLCJ010000416.1 GCF_024979295.1 Herbiconiux daphne
ATCCATTTACATTTGCCATTTTTATAAGCTCCTTTCATTATCCTATTATCTTACTACAATATATATCAATTGTAAAGTAAAAACCTAAATGCGCGTGATACCAAAATGCTAACAAATACAGTATTTATATACATTAACGCTTTACAAATCTATTTTTTTATAGTATAATATAGAGAAATGGTAAATCCACGAAACGGGTTTATCTCATCATGGTTTCGATAGTACTTATCCCAACAACTGCGAGGGTTTAAGCGAGTTCACTCTATGATGCACAGGCCATCGACAGAAACAGGGATTTTTCCGAAAGTTATTTTCGCGGAGCTTAGAATGTTGTGAAACACCTAAGGGCTCAGGGCACTCCTAAGAGAAATCTAACCATCATCGCTGATATTCATCACATCGAGCGAGCCATCACGTACCACTCAGTTTCTGAAGATATTTCCATAAGACAATATTCAAATCACTTATAGCACTCAAACTACAATAAGCCTAATCAGCTTATCTAAGGTTGGTTTTTTACTGGCGGACCTAAAGAAAGTCAGCAGGACAGCTTATATGGAAATTCCATTAATTTGGAACGGAAGTATAAGTGATAACTATGCTATATAAGGCAGTCGGCAAGTATGAACAGCGTTCTGAAAGCTAAACCCATCAGCGGTTGTGAAAACACACTGACCTGACAGCATCTCT
>NZ_JANLCJ010000417.1 GCF_024979295.1 Herbiconiux daphne
CCAGACGAGGAGCTTTGTCACCAAGACCATACAGACCGTCGTAGATTGAGAAACCAACGAATGGAATCTCACCGAAGTTCTGGTGACGGTAGCTGTTAAGTACCACAAAGACAGTCTGAACTGTCATTGGAATTACAGCACCTTTAAACTTGATACGTTCATTATCAGCTTCGTCAACTTCATCATCACCAGTGAGGTCGTCACCAGTATGACTTACTGCTCCACCGAATAGAGTTTTGTTACCGAAGTAACACTTCTCTACGAACTCTTTGCTACCATTGAAGAATAGCAGAGAAAGGTCAAGGTCTACATCTTCCAACTGACCAGTAACCTTAGCAACGTTACCAATCAGACGGTCGATGAAACCAGCTTTTGGTGCAGAGCCAAGACGATTAATCTTGCCCCAATTTGCACCAACAGTTAGGTTCAGAACTGGCATACCTTTGTCGTTTACCAGTACAGTCTCTTCACCTTTCTTGAGGATAATAGCCATTAGTATTCCTTACTTGTTGTATTTATCCAGAAGGTCTTCCAGACCATTAGCTTTGCTCACGCCGATAGGATTGGTCAGGTTGGTTACTGTCCACTCACCAGCATCGTTACGAGTCAGCTTAACGAACTCTACGCAGGTAGAGAATGCAGCATTTTCAGCCAGTTTGATTTCAAACAGAACTTGACCTTTTTGGTCAT
>NZ_JANLCJ010000418.1 GCF_024979295.1 Herbiconiux daphne
TTTGTCCCTTTACGGGTTTCCACAATTCATTGTCTGCCATTACTTCCCCTTTCATATTTTAAGTTATAATACAATTATAATATAAAAGAATACATCTGTAAAGGCATTTCCTAAAAAAATAATACTGCGTTTGCAGTACTATTTTAATTCGATTCCTAAAATATCATAGGTCTCAGATTCAAAGAATTTTCTATCGACTCCTGTTTTGTGGATATTATCGATTATTTTTTGTTCGACTTCTGTTGGAATATTTGTCTGGCAATATCCATCTGTGTATCTAAGATAACCACTTGCCTTCATTCTAATAATTGTCTTAACAACGAGAACATTATCAGCTTTTCTACGACATACAACATCTATTCCCTTATTGAATCCAATAAGAAGTGCATTCATTGAGGATAAGCGATTAACGCAAGCATAAATCTGCTCCCCTTTTTCAATCCGGTCGAATTCTTGCTCAGTTACTTCGATTTTCATTTTTTCTCCTTTTGACTTTCTTTGGCTTTTCTGGAATCTCTTTGAAATATTTCTGAAATTCCTTATCATGCTCAAGAATATATTTTTTCCGCTGAGAATATGGATGAATATCAATAACCCAAATAGGAAAATGAGTCAGTTTCATAAATCCGAATATAAGGACATTGCTCTCATCTGTGAATCTTTGGAAAATTGGGTATTTATCAATAAAC
>NZ_JANLCJ010000419.1 GCF_024979295.1 Herbiconiux daphne
TTCTTACTGAGGTTCAGGCTACAGATGAAAATCATCTTCTGAATATGCGTAATGCCAGTAAGAACATCTATCGTTCTCCTCGCTACGCTCAAATGGGTCGTGATGAAGCTAACCAAGTGTTTGGTCGTCGTATTGCAGAGGCATTAGAAGACCGTTCAGGTCAGGCAATGAATCAGTTATCAGCACCAGAGAAAGCATTCGCTGAATCTTACCGTGCTCTGATGAATGATAAACACTTCCAAATGACCAATACTCAACGTTGGGGTGCAACAGATGCTACCTCTTTGATTGGAGATAACATTGACCCTAACCACTATTTCTCAGTGGAATGGGATGCTCGTCACATCAATGAGTTTGTCCATAATGTTTGTGGTGATAGCAAAGAAACTGCTGTTCAATATTTGAAAGAAGGCTTCCTCAAAGATTACTATTCATCTCCAGAAACTAAAGCTGATGTAAATGCTTTGATGGAAAGTGAATGGCAAGGTTCAGTTGAGGTGAAGAAACGTGAGACAGCAGCGAAACACGCGGAGGCTTTGGCTAAGAATGCGGAGGAACGCAGAGCTAAAGGTGAAGCACGTGGTAGAGACATCACAGATGACAAGAAAGCCTACAGTGAATCAGTCCATCAACAGTATCTGAAAGACAATAATCTTTCAACTACAGAAGAGATTCAGGCACGTTATCA
>NZ_JANLCJ010000042.1 GCF_024979295.1 Herbiconiux daphne
GGAAATGATGGAGAGCGGTGTTATTGGTGGTGCTCTCTGTAATTTTCCTGTTGGTAAAGATGGTTTGAATAAACGTCTTGATCATCTGAAGAAGGTGTTCCTATGACAACTTCTATCAAGAAGCGCGACTTCATCAACAATCTCGATCAGTATGTTGGTAAGAAGTTCAAACTGATGGCTGGTCAGTATCACATCGGCATTGTCAGTGTAGAGCTGTCTGATCTAGCTGGTTATAGGCATAAGGTTACTGTCGAATATGTCGGGAATTACAGAAAGAGAATTGAACGCAATTCTTTCAAAGCGAATTGTCATATTAATTCCTTCGCCTGTAATCGCAGCTGGGATCGTCTTCATTATGCGGATAAAGAGATCTTCTCTTGGCGTACTTTGGTTGAAATTAAGGAGAAGGAAGTGTCAGAAGTGAAACAAGTGGATTCGGTTATCATTAAACGTCCGAAAAAAGAAAAGAAAGTTTTCTTCTTACGCCATGTACCTAAAGGTACTCCGTTCTGGTATAACCAAGCCCTTTATCAGCGTACTAATAGTGACACTCACAATGCGCTACGTTTGGTAGATGGTTGTTTGTGTCATCTACACACTGATGTAGAAGTCGTTCCGACTACTATTGAAGTCAATGTAACTGGTGAGTTGCCATGAAAATAGTTGACAATGGCCCAGGCAACAAAAAGATGCTTGGTAGCCTTGAAGACGGTACTACCTTTTATGATCGGGGTGGTCATTTATGCCTGAAATTACATCAGCAGTGTAGTGAAGGCGCTATTCGTTGTGGGACTTCTAATGTAGTAGTGGTTTCCCTCAATACTAACTGTGCTCTACAAATGCCACGGTCAGAACTGGTTGTCCCTGTCCAAGCAACTGTAGTAGTTAACCAATAAAGGTAAGAAATGAACCTTATCTATCCTACCCTCGCGGTAGTTGGTGGTTCTGCCCTAGCTATTGACTTCTTTGGTCATAAGAAAGGGCATGAGATGAGCGTTAAAACCGCTTCTCTCTGGTCTGTGTTCTGGATTCTCTGCGGTATCCTTATGGGTGGTTTAATCTACCTTGAAATGGGTTCAGCAGCAGCAAGCCAGTACTTCGCCGGTTATGCGATGGAGAAAGCTCTCTCTGTTGATAACCTCATGGTCTTCAGTGCGATATTCTCGTATTACAAGATCAAGAAGCAGGAAGATATGCACACGGTGCTTACGTATGGCATCATAGGCGCTATTGTCTTCCGCGCAATCTTTGTCACTGTTGGTGCTGGGTTGTTTAACTCAGAAACGATTCTGGCAACGGTTGGTAGCTTCGAAATAACTCTTCACTTGATCATCAGTTGTCTGTTTGCTCTGGTTATCTTCTGGTCTGCTTGGAAGATGCTGACAGCTAACGAGGCTGAGGATGAAGAAGATGATTATGACAATATGTGGTTTAACAAACTGGCCCGTAAATGGTTCCCGAAAGCAGGCGCTCTGTTCTTTGCTGCGGTAACTATTGAACTGTCAGATGTTATGTTTAGCTTCGATTCAGTTCCGGCTGTAATCGCTGTGGCTAAAGATACTGCCGTTGTCTATTCCGCCATGCTCATGGCTGTGCTTGGCCTTCGTGCTCTATTCTTTGTGCTGGAAGCGCTGATGAAGCACCTCTGTCACTTGGAGAAAGCCGTTGTTGCAGTCCTTGTATTCATTGGCATCAAGCTTATCGCCGAGCCATTGGGCCTTGATATTAGCCCTCTGTTTAGCGTTGGCGTTGTCATCGGACTTCTGGCCCTGGGCGTAGTCTCTTCTCTGGTATTCCCAGCAAAAAGCGAAGAAGCCTGAACGGCTGAGCAGTGCGAAGAGTTCCAAAGGTGGTGGGTCGATATCAATCGTGCTTACGATAATGATGAAGACGCACAAGAGTTATACTCACGAACTGAGTATATCAAGAAGCTGAAAAAGTTCTGTTAATATTTCAAGCATTTCTTCATATCGTTGTAGACTTAGCATTCTATTGAATGAGTGCTTTGTGTATGTTGGAATGCTTTATAATATTAACCGGAGATGATCATGAAAGATGTTATCTTAGAAAACCGCACTTTGTTTCCTACTATGGCCGCTTGTCGTACACATTTTCGTATCTTCGGTAATACCAAGACGCATAAGTGTGTACCTTATCAAGTTCAGTTTGGTTACAAGTATCGTACAGTATTACTGGAACCAGAACCAGAAGTAGTAACAGTGGTCGCTGAACCAGTAAAGAAGAAAAGAAAAACTTCTTTAAAGCGGATGAATAAACGTCTGACTCAGCTTCAAACTGATCAAGAAGCATTGACAGAAGTTACTTACTATCGTCAGCGTAAATTTATGGAAGCACTTTCTGAAATCGAAAGGGAAGAGTTATCCTATAATACGCCAGATGAAAGTGCTAAATTCCTGCGGTTGTGTAAGCAGGTTAGAGAAGTAATGATCAAGTATTACGAAGCCCATAAAGTGCCTTAACAGTGGCTCTTTGTGATTGACTATAATATATGGGAGAAAATTAATGTCCCTTTTTGCTAAGTTATTCGGTGATGCTGCCAAAGGCGCTGTAGCGAGCGTAGAGAAGAAAAT
>NZ_JANLCJ010000420.1 GCF_024979295.1 Herbiconiux daphne
CTGCAATTTTTTGTTCTTCAGTAAGCGTGTCGAGGACATCCCCAACTGTACGCTCGTCATTTTTGTCAGCCACGTCGGCTCCTCCATCAGCATGTGTAAGTTCTTCAGATTCCTCTGAGACTTTTTCCGCTGTTTCTTCTTCTAGTTCCGGTTCGTCTTCACCTGAATGCACAAGCATACCATTATAGAAAATACCCTCGCCATTATCGAAATCTTCTTCCGATGAATGCGCTAAGTTGGTATAATCAATAGTGGCACCTGAGTTGGCTCCGACCATCACTAGACTTACTTCATAGATGGATCCATGGACAACATTGCGGCCCTGTTTACGAATCTTATTAGCCCCGATAGACATTGCGCGAATGTCACCATGACGAATTAGTTCTTTAGCACCATCGGCAGTAGCAGTTTCATTAAAGTAGCCATATCCATATACACCTTCAGGACGATTTTCAAGGTCCATGTGCCCTAGGACATTTCCTGGCTTATCATAATTATGCTGCCAAACCAAAGGAACACGAGTACCACTGTTTCCAATAAAAGCATCTTGCTTAATTACCACGCCATCGGTACAAAGAATATCCTTCTTCGTTACCCAACCGGCGAAGTCTGGTTTTTTAGGCATTAAGTCAAACCCTTTCTATAAATATTTACAACCATTTTGACGAGCATGGGACGTTGCCGAC
>NZ_JANLCJ010000421.1 GCF_024979295.1 Herbiconiux daphne
GGTTTCGTATTCAAGTCAATCGGAGATGGTCTTAAAGGTATCTTTGGTGCAATGGATAATACTGACATCACTAACTTAGGTGCTCTTGCAATTCTAGGTACAATTGCTAGTAAAGTCTCTGGACTTGCTAAATCATTCCATGGAGTTGCTAGCGGATTCAAAGAGTTTGGAGAAAATATTGCATCCAGTTTAGACGTTTTTAAAGCTCTTCCTGAGCACTTAGAAGCATTAACACAAAATATTAAATCCAAAACGCTTATGAATATAGCAGTAGCAATCGGTATATTAGCCGCATCGTTATTTACTCTATCTACTATTGATGCTAATAAGTTAGGTACTTCACTTGCAGCTGTTGTTGGATCACTCAAAATTCTTCAAGTAGGTATGAGTGGAATAGCAGGAATGAATTTTAAGAAATTTGCTTCTATATCAGGAGCAGCCCTAGCAATGAACGGTATGGCTACTGCTATGCTTACCATGTCTGCAGCACTTAAAGTATTATCCACCATTAAACCTGCGCAATTAGCTGCATCATTAGCGACCGTAGCAGGTGCAATGGGTGTAATGGTGGGGACTCTTAAACTTATGAGTAATATGGGACCTGGGGTATTAGCAGGAGCAGCCGCAATGAATTTAATGGCCACTGCATTGCTTACTTTATCCATACCAATCAAGATATTTGCTGG
>NZ_JANLCJ010000422.1 GCF_024979295.1 Herbiconiux daphne
TGATCTTTACGCCATTTGAATTCATGTATCTCTTGTGTGATGATAGTGTCATTTAAAGTAACTTGTTCACGTTTCTTAGCAACCCAAGTTCCAACCCATTCGCTCTTAAGATCAGGAGCAATTGTCTCTCCAGGCTTTGCTTTATAGACACGTTTATCATGCCAATAGAATTTATGATTTTGTAATGATGCAATCAATCTGCTTGTAGGTGGCGTTACTCCTTTCTTCCTGCGCATTTTAAGGCCTTCGAATAAGCCATCTGCTGGTACTTTACTAAACGTTGTTGAGTGCATCTGTAGCTCCTTCTAGTGTTACATATGGTTTCTTAGGGTCATCGGCAAAGAAATGGGTCACTTCTGGTTTCTTACCATTCCAGATTACTTCACCATTTTCATTTAATTTGAATTTACCATTGATAAGACAGTCATTAATGATTTCTAATTTGGCCTCCTTAACAAGTCTGTCCCAAATAATATCTTCCAAATGCTGTTTGTATGTTGGTGCTTCAAAGTTGCATTTTGACATTATTTAACCTCCTCACCAGATACAATACCATAGCCAAGAATAGCTTGAGTTTGTTTTATTTTAAAATATACTGTTGAACCAGGTTTAGCAAGATGATTTTGATTTTTAGGAATGAATACAACCTTATCAGAATCTTTTGCACTATATCCAAGATCTCT
>NZ_JANLCJ010000423.1 GCF_024979295.1 Herbiconiux daphne
GAAGGTCAGTACCATCCGAAAGGTATCATCGGTTGTTCTGTTAATGCGACCGAACACTCAGTAATGTGCATGGGTCAGAAAGAATCGGAAATCGATACGTTCAAACGTTTGATGAACGAGGTTTATCCTTCGGGAATCCTTTCTATCGTTAGTGATACGTGGGATTTTTGGAAGGTGGTGACTCAATACTTACCAGCGTTGAAAGACGAAATTACAAAACGTCAGGGCACTGTTGTTATCCGCCCCGACTCTGGTGATCCTGTTCACATTCTCTGCGGTCGTGAAGTGGTAGATCTGAGTAACGTGATGCATCTTGGACAAGTCCAGACCATTGCTGCTCAATCGCCACTTGTAAAAGCAGGTGCTGTCGTCAAATTCAAGGGTGAGTATTTCGATTTTATTGATGGGGCGTTAACCAAAATCCCCGAACACGTAGTCAAGGGTCTTATCTCTTGCTTGTGGGACACTTTTGGTGGTGTAATCAATAAGAAAGGTTACAAAGTACTCGACAAGCATATCGGTGCGATTTATGGTGATAGCATCACTATGGAACGTGCTGATAAGATCTTCTCTCTGCTCAAGCAGAAGGGATTTGCAGCGTCAAACGTAGTGCTGGGTATTGGTTCTTATACCTACCAGTACGTAACCCGTGATACCTTCGGGTTTGCTATGAAAGCAACCTG
>NZ_JANLCJ010000424.1 GCF_024979295.1 Herbiconiux daphne
ATATAGCATATGGCATGGGAGTGAGGACTCGATCCCCAAGCACTCGGTTTTGAAGACCGATGTTCTACCATTGAACTACTCCCATACAATAAAAGGAATTAAATTCCTTAAATTATATATAAATTTGGCGGCAGTCACAACATTATCTATTTTACAAATCACCACGAAAAGTAAATTGCCGATTGACTGCCATATGGAGGGGTATGGCGGTTACGCTCCGCCGACATCTGATTGGAAGTCAGAAGTTTTACTATTAAACTAATACCCCGTGATAAAGTTGCTTTTGTAAAGGTGCAACTTGTAAAACCTTTTTTTTAAAATGGAAGAAAAATTTTGCTATTTGGAATTAAGTAATAAATTAGAACGTGATTGAAAGGAATGCTCTAAAAGGTTAAATAACTAAATTTGTGCTAAGACCGAGACTTGATTGAACAAGCGGCGGGGAATTTCTTCCCCATATGGGAGCGAGAACAGGAGTCGAACCTGTAGTCTTAGGCTTATGAGACCTATGTGTTGCCATTACACTATCTCGCATATGAAGTGGAAATTTTTTGGAGAAATTTGCCTATAAAACTCAAACATCTATGCTCCCGTGCGAAGGGCAATTTAATGCCACATCACGTAAAGCACCTATGTAATTACATCATACATATTCGCGAACCATCTGGTAGTTAATTTATAT
>NZ_JANLCJ010000425.1 GCF_024979295.1 Herbiconiux daphne
TGAATGTTATCAATCATACCACGAAGCAGTGCTGTACGAAGATCTTGAATATCTTTCGTAATGTCATACACTGATTCACCAAAGATTGTACCTGGAATTGGGTAAGGACAGAATGTTTCAAAAGGAATATCATCTACTTCATTGATTTCTAGAATGCGGTCGCCTGCATCGAATACCTGATACAACCTGACAATGCCGTCGTCTGCTAAGTCTGACGTACGAATGTACTGCTCATACAGCCAAGTTTGCTGTGCATGGTCGTCACTGTCTGTACCGATATCCTGATGCCAATCATTACGCCAGTCTGTTCGTGCCCACGCTACGATCTGCTGCTGAGTAATTTCCTCGGTAGTATTCCACTCAGTAACATTATCGATTTCATCCGAAGGAAAACCCAAAGCTAAGAGTTCTTGTTTCGTTTTACGCGTACGATGAGCGAAGTAAGTCGCAGTCTGAATACTTTGTGCCCATTGGTCAACTAATACTTCTTCCAATGGAACATATTGGATTTTAACTTTCTTAATTCGTAACACATAACTAACTTCTGCGTCAATAAGACCATCCTCTGTCTCTTGACCGACTACCTCAATCTTCTCAACACCAGCATCTTCAAGACCTTGAATGTAAGCCTGTACTACATCAGGATTAACGCCCTCGACTTTTTCAGTCATGGCTTTTTCT
>NZ_JANLCJ010000426.1 GCF_024979295.1 Herbiconiux daphne
CATCCGCTTGAAGCGGTACGAGCACGGGGAACGACCGTTGGGCAAAGACGAGTTGCACACTTATGATTTATTCAAGCTAGTGCCCGAAGAAGCTCGCGATTTTTGGTGCAAAGAACCGGATGAAGGTTCCGTCACGATGCACGAATTCGGTTTGGAAATAGTCGTGGCATCCGGAGGGATTCACGGGGTTCCGGACAATGGACGCAAAGAATTCACCAATGTCATATTTCTTGATGTGGCATCGCTATATCCAAACATCATTCGGGTGTTGAATGCCTTGGGTGAATACACCGATAAGTTTTGGGCAATCGTTGAAGAACGTTTGGCGGCAAAACGAAAAGGCGATAAGGTCAAAGCCGATGCCTTGAAGCTTATCATCAATTCGGTGTACGGCTTATTGAAGAACAAGCATTCCAAATTGTTCAATCCAAAAGCATCACTAAGCGTTTGTGTCTTTGGACAAATTGCATTATACGACCTAAGCCGCCGACTTCATGAAGCCGGATGCACATTGGTCAATTTGAACACCGACGGGATTGGGTTCACCACTAACCCGCACGACCCCGATTGCTACAAATCCATTTGGAAAGAATGGGAAAAGGACTTCGACTTGGTTTTGGAAGAAGAAATGTTCCCACGCTTGATTCAAAAGGACGTGAACAATTATCTTGGCGTCCATGC
>NZ_JANLCJ010000427.1 GCF_024979295.1 Herbiconiux daphne
ATTCTATCGCTACAGTGAGTTTTGATTCGCCATATGAATATACGTCAATTGTTCCCTGTTTCATTTTGGGAACGTGTACTAAACCCATCTCGTTAAAGTACGGACAAAATTTATTGACCGTGTTACCGAGCATATAAATTTTTACGTCCTCTCTTTTTCGTACAATTGTAGAAACGCAGTTCATAAAGAGGACAAATTCGTCATTTAAATAAAGACGGTTAGTAAGAAATTCATCAAAAATAATGATGCCTATATTTGGATATGACGTAGATTTATCATGTTCCCCGGATGATAGGGCGAATGAATAGGCAAGAATATTTGTATCGGAATATACAGCTTTACCGTTTTCATCATAGGTGCAAAGATACCAGCGACCAGCGAAATAATGAACCCCTGTATATTCGCCTTTGGTTAATTTTTCTACCTCTTTATTTTCATTGATACCGTTAAATAAAGAAGCCGCCCGGCGACCTGTAATATCTTCTTTCCAGCGGCGAACGTAACCAATTTGTTTACCAGTTTTGATAAACTCTTTTAGCCCTTTCAGGAGTAGGGCATATGTTTTACCGTTACTACGTTCACCGAAAATTACATTATAGACGGCGTTCTTTTTGTCTATGGCGTTTGTATTGTAATATTTCATAGGTTAAATTCATCCTCATAAATTGTATAACCGTCT
>NZ_JANLCJ010000428.1 GCF_024979295.1 Herbiconiux daphne
TGGGGTACTGTGAAAACGACATCGTTATTATCACCGCCTACATTGACGAGCAAATCAGCCAGTACGGGAGCATTTGTAAAATCCCCGCAACTAATACCGGGCGCGTTCGTGAGAAGATGCGCGATAACTGCTTAATGAAATCTAAGGGGGTTCCAGACCGTAACCAGTTCAACCGCTACCGGGGAATCATGGAGCAACTCACCATGACGCCGGAGGTTTATTTACAGGCGAATCAAACGTTCATGGGAGGATTTACCCACGCTAACGCGAACCACGCCGGGAAAACTCTTCACAACGTATCGTCGGTGGATTTCACATCCTCTTATCCGTCGGTCATGTTGTCGGAAAAGTTCCCGATGTCACGATTCAAGCCGATAGAAATAAACACCGCTGCGGAACTGGAAAAGGCGTGTTCACAATACGCTGTTATGATGGACATCACTTTTCATAACATCGTGGCGAGCATACCGCAAGAGTGTTATCTCTCAGCGTCCAAATGCCGCGACGGGAAGAAAGTCACGGAGAATAACGGACGTGTAGCACTCGCAGAGGAAATCACGATTTCCATCACGGAAATAGATTTCGACATTATCCGTAAATGCTACCGCTGGGATTCTATGGAAGTTTCAAACGCGATGTACGCGCATAAAAACTACCTGCCGAAACCTATCATTGAAAC
>NZ_JANLCJ010000429.1 GCF_024979295.1 Herbiconiux daphne
AACTGGAAACACTCAAACAATCACATTGAAAGTTGGTGAAACCTATAAAGGTATTACTCAACGAGTGGCTGCTGATGGTTCTGCTCTCGGTGGTACAGGTATTGGTTGTAAATTTACACCAGCTTCTTCTGATACTGTAGCTTCCTATGTTTATGATGGTGGTAACAATGTAACTATCACTGCTAAGGCTGTAGGTACAGTAGATTATCTGCTAGAATCTGGTGATACGTCAGCTCATAGAACAATTCACATTGTCGTTTCGTAACACTAAGGCCACCTTCGGGTGGCTTTTTTGTATCTGGAACTTAGACAATATAATCTGTAATATATAACATACGTTATATAACAAATATGGAGATCTCCCTATGGCATTACCTTCACTGAATACTCAGATTGAAACAATGGGGGATTTGAAGAAAGCGATTAGCCTTTGGTCGAATCGTGATGACCCCGAATTCTTAGATCAATGTCACAACTTCATCAACTTTGCTGAGAAAGACATTTATCGTCGCTTACGAATCCCTTCTCTTCAACGAGAAATCTATCTTAATATTGTAGATGGTATTGCACATGTACCTACAGATCTCGTTGAAGTTAAATATGTGTTTAATAGAAAAACTGGTGATGTGTTCCGTGTAACCTCTCCAGAAGAAATCCAATGGATTAAACAGAATAAAC
>NZ_JANLCJ010000043.1 GCF_024979295.1 Herbiconiux daphne
TCCAATTATTTTGGTATAATTAGTAGGTAAGGTTAGAGAAATAAAAACTACCTTCAAGGAGAAATAAAAATATGAATAAATTCTTAAATTATTTAAAAATGCAAAAATTTAACGGGTATATATCTGATAGTGAATTAGATTTTCTAATTAAAAATAAAACTATATTTATTAATGAGATCAATAATTTAAATAAAGCTTCATTTAAAGCTGATATGATGAATGACAATAAAAACTTTGTTAGATCTATTTTAAATATTACAATGCAAACTTTAGGAGTTGTTGCTATATGTTAATCAAATTAAAAAAGTTGTTACAACTTCCAATTATTTTGGTATAATTAGTAGGTAAGGTTAGAGAAATAAAAACTACCTTCAAGGAGAATAAAAAATGAATAAATTGATCAAGAAAGAAGAGATTATGAAACATGAAATTAAGTTAGACAATTACACAAGCTATGTAAATGTTAGGTTTGAAGACGGAATGACACACTTTACTATTAATGGTGCATCAAACGACAAATTTACAGTTTATTACACAATGACAGTTGAAGAAGCAAAAAAAGAATTAAAAGACAGAGGGTTTGAGGTAAATGAATAATGAAACACTTTTTACTAGCAGACTTTGAAGTTAAATTAACTTCAGGAGCAACACAAATTATAGAAATTGAAATTGCTGATTATAGAAATGAAGAATTAAATGACGAAAAAACATATTTAATTTCAGCAAAAGATGTTGAAAGTGAAATTGCTTATCACATTGATTATGAAGAAATTGAAAGCTTTAGATTCGCAAATAGATCAGTTAATAGGGCTTCATCATACAACGCACAAACACAAACATATAAACTTGTACAGAAAGAATTACATTTATAATGTTTTGAACAATAAACATACATGAAGTACGTAAATGAAAATGATCTAACGCTGAATTACTTGAATTAATTCGCCGTCTCAAGTATAAGAAAGCTAAACTTGAAGATAAATTATTTTCTGTTGAACTTATTAAAACAACAAAACTTAAGCATAAGATTAAAAAAATTAACTGACAAATCGAAAGATGACAATCATTACTTGATGAAAAAAGACAACGTAATATAAAATAAAAAATCACCAAAAGGTGATTTTATTCGTTTAATTTTCTAGCTTTATACTCATCAAATCACACTTGAGATTTGGATTCTTCTATTTGTTTTCACAAATTAGCACGACCTTCATCATCAAGTGTAACACCATCAGAAATAATTTCATCAGAGCCAAAAAAGCGAGTTTTTCAATTATCCATGTATGTATTGAATGAAATCTTTTTAATCATTTCATAATATTCATCTTTATTTTCTCTGATCTCTTCATTTACTTTTGAAACATCAAAATCAGTAATATCAAATCCAAGCTCATCAAGAATTTTATTCATCATATCATCAAATTTTTCAAGTTCATCATTTGAATAAAATCCCATTCTATTTCTATTTAAAGTAATATCTTTGACAAATTCATCAATATTTACGATTGCTGAGCTTTGACCTGCAAGTATTTCACGTACATCTTCTTTAACTGTTGAAATAAAGTCAGCTTTATCAACAATTTTGCTTATTCAATGATCTCTTGATTCACGCGAGGAATTGAGATTTTTAGCAACATGAGCATTGCGTTTTGAAATATCAGTAATTCCACCACTTGAATATTTTGATTTGTTTTTACCAACAACTTTCTTAAAATCAATATCTTTTTTCTTTTGAGTGAGTATATTTGATGGTTTTGTTTCTTTTGCAGACTTAGTTTTTTTCTTTTTAAAGAAATTTTTAAACTTTTTCTTTAGTTTTCTTTCTTTATACTTCATGTGCTTTTCAAACTTATCAAGTCTATCAAGCCATTTAAAACGATCAGTCATCTTTTTACGATTAGCTTTAGATTTTGCCAATCTATCAAGCGATGCCTGTTTTGATTTGTTTTGCAGTGATTTAAACCCACTCTTTATTTTCCCAAAAAATCCCAAATTACACCTCACCTTCTAAATCTTCATTTAATTTAAAATCAGAAGTCACAATATGAAGTCCGCCTTCAACATTTTTCATACCAGTCTTTCCATCTTTAATTATACTTCCTAAATTGAAGTTAGATCAATCAACTTTATTTTTACCATTTTTAGAAAGACCTGAAATTTTTCTTACTAGACCTTTAACAGATTTAACTTCACCTGATTTATGATCAACAATGTTTTCAACTCATTTACCATTTTTATATGTGTGTGTTTGATTATACATGTAACACTTTGCCCTAAGAACTTTAAACTCATTAAATCTACTTTCAGGTTTTCATGCCCCAAATTTAGTCTCATCAATTTCAATACCTGAAATAGGACCTGTATAGTATCCTGAATCAGTGTCTGAATATATCCATTTATCTTTATTATCATGGAATGATGCGTATAAAATACTACGTGCCAGAGATGTAATTTTTGATGCAACACCAATATGTTTAAAAGTATCACGCACATAGTAATTAGACTTGTGAATAAATTGTTTGTTTTTACCATATCTAATTTGAGCTTTATTTCTTTTTTCAATTGGTGTGTAGTCTTCAACAATA
>NZ_JANLCJ010000430.1 GCF_024979295.1 Herbiconiux daphne
ATCATAATATGGAGATTTAATAATTATGGAAAATACAGAATTAGTTAATATGCGTAATGCTGAATTAGCTAAACAGGCTAATAAAAAAGATACCACCATTCTAGAGCAGGGTTTTACAATCCAACAGCTAGAGCGTGAGAATCAAGAGCTAAAGAATGTTATTGAGCAAGGCCGGGAAAGCCTAACCAAAGCATTTAATATTTTAGGTGATTTGATTGTAGGGGCTAAATAATGCCAGCAGCTACCACGCCGCCCCCGTCTTTCTTCCGTGATATTCTGGAAGTGAAAAGAGGTTATCTATACTGGCAACCTCACTACCAGAATAAACGGCGTACAGATAAGCCTATTGGCTCTATTAACTCCCGTGGCTACCTAACAGCCCGTATGGAATCTGGCGGTTATTACCGCACTTATTCTATTCATCGTTTGATTTACTGGCTTACTTATGATGAGTGGCCCGGAGTAATCGACCATAAGAACGGAATCACCACAGACAACAGGCCAGAGAATTTACGGGCCTGTACTCATCGCCAGAACGGATGGAATAGAGGTAAATCTATTACTAATACTACTGGTTATGCTGGAGTGGCTAAGACCCGTCCAGATTGTGACACATACAGAGCACAAATAGCGGTAGATGGTAAATCATATCATGTATATGGTTTTGAAACTCCAGAA
>NZ_JANLCJ010000431.1 GCF_024979295.1 Herbiconiux daphne
CGATTGAAGTGTGCAGCAAACCATAGGCCGCCACAACTTCCAACGCAATCAGGCGGATGACCGCCCATCCATTGACCTTTTTACCAATGGCAAAAGGAGCACAGAGGGCAATCACCGCAATTACTGAAAGCGCGAAATGGAAAATCCTTTCCAAGATCATAACACCTCCCTGAAGCTAAATTAGAATTTATACTTCAGGCCGGTTTTGACTTGGTTATTGTCGCCGCCAGTCACATCAATGCCATAGCCAATATCAGCCGAGACATTTTTGTTGAAGGCGTAGGTCAGGCCGGTTTCGACAAATTTAGCGCGTGAGCCGCCGTCGTTAGAATCAACATAACCCAGAGATGGAGTGATACCATTCTCGAAGTTATACTGAGCGATCACTTCGTTGTCGTAGAAGGATTTGACACCTGATACGTTTTTACCGACGAGTGATGACGCAGCGACATATACCCGATCATTTGTCCACCCAGCACCAACGCCGTAGACGTTGCTATCAGCAGCGCCCGCAGTCGCTCCTTTCTGGTTGGCATACGTAGCGCCAGCAAATACACCGGAACCATTAATGTTGTTGCCCACCACGGAGACACCATATGCGGCACCCTGATCTTTGTGCTTGCCAGTTTCCAGAGACTGAGTAGTCTCCAGTTTGTACTGGCCAGTGACAGTATAGTC
>NZ_JANLCJ010000432.1 GCF_024979295.1 Herbiconiux daphne
GATAGTGAAGGGAATCCAATAGAATGAAACATGTACCAGCAGGGGTTATTGAATCTTTACGTCGGGCAGTTGCAGTAGCAGAAAGCACGGATAAGAAAGAAGCAGCTTTTATGGTGCTTCTGACAGCTTGTAAACGTTTGATTCGTGAACTCGAATCTAAACCTGTAGCCAATTGGAAGAATGGCAACATGGAAGAATTTAACACTATGACAAGGAACAATCAATAATGGTTAAAATGGATTTTACTGAGTGGCAGGAAGCTAACCGTCAAGCTGGTATTGAACGTGGTAGTAAGGCTGAGAATGATTTCATCAAACAGTTTGGTGGTCACTTGACTCCAGATAAATCTGACCAATATCGTGATATTGATATTCGGATGGGTGCTGATGGTGATACTTACTCAATTAAAGACCAAGTTGCAATTTCAAAAAAGACTGGTAACATTTCATTCGAAATGGAACTAATCAACTCAAAAACAAAACATCGTCAGCCAGGGAATTATGCTTCATGTGAAGCTGATAAATATGGCATCGGTCTTACCTATAAGGATGAACCTTACTGGTGGATTTATGATGTGAAGGAGTTTAAAGAGTGGTTAGACAAGAATAAAGACAGGTTTAAAACCAAGACGCTACTACAGTGGCGAATTGATGATAACCGTCGACAAGGTCGAGTAT
>NZ_JANLCJ010000433.1 GCF_024979295.1 Herbiconiux daphne
CGCTAGTGATATCAAAGTCAATACTTATGTATCTACTCTGGTAACTCCACTGGGTTGCACTTATAAGCTGATTCCAAACCGCTTTATGCCAGAAGATCGTATTTACTTCTTCCGTGCTGCTGACTGGACTCAGATGGTGCTCCGTGCTCCTACTACTCAGCTGTTAGCAAAAACTGGTTCTCATGACAAGTATATGATTGAGATGGAAGTTGGCCTTCGTCACAAAAACCAGTTCGCTTCTGGTATCCTGGAAATTACTGCTGGCACTACCCCATCCATTACTGCTATCTCTAGCACTCATGGTCTGGTAGTTGGTTCTACTCTGGACGCAAGCACTCTGTTCACTGTTACTGGTGGTGGTACTCCAACCTTCTCAGTAGATGCAAGTGGTAATGCTACCCTTGGTGCTGATGGTAAAACTCTGACTGGTGTTAAAGTCGGTGATACTGTTGTAACTGGTACTCTGAATGGTGTTACTGCAACCGCTACTGTTACTATCCATGTAACTGCTGCTAACGTTGCTGTTGCAAGTGTAACTGTTGCTCCTACTACTCTGACTAAAGTAGTTGGTGATGCTGCTGTTGTTCTGACTGCTACTGTTCTTCCAGCCAATGCTTCTAACAAAGCAGTGACTTGGTCTTCCAGTGATGCTACTGTCGCAGCTGTAAATGCAACTT
>NZ_JANLCJ010000434.1 GCF_024979295.1 Herbiconiux daphne
CGGAAACCCTACGCAAATTGTTATCAGTAATCCAGCGTTGAATTTTAATAAGACGCTAGACCTGAAAACAGACGGCGTATTAATCTGTAACGACGATATGAAGATGGGTTTATATCCTATCTTTGAAAAGGGTAATTCTCTGCTGGTTGAAAATGATATTAACTTGGTAATGTGGGGCTTTAATTCCCGCACTCAAAAGTTGATTTCAGCGCCTGACGATAAAACCAAAGATTCAGCTAATCAATATCTGAAAAAGATTGTTGACGGTGAATTAGCGGTAATCGGTGAAAACCCGTTCTTTGACGGTGTAAAGGTACAGGCAAGCGGTACGGCGGCGGGTGCAGATTCAACGCCGTTTATTGCTTATCACCAGTATTTGAAATCTAATCTTTATAATGAAGTGGGTATTTCTTCCAACTTCAATATGAAAGCTGAACGCCTTATTTCGTCAGAATTAGACGCGGCAGAAGATAGCCTGTTTCCGTTGGTTTATTCAATGATGGCAAACCGTATTGCTGGCGTTGAAGCTATTAACGCGATGTACGGACAATCTATCAGCGTTGATTTCGGCTCTATTTGGGCGCTGAAAAATAAAGAGTTGGTTGATGATGTGACCGACAATAATGAAGATAATACAGACGTGCAAAATCCGGCGGCTGTTAAAAGTCGGATCGAAG
>NZ_JANLCJ010000435.1 GCF_024979295.1 Herbiconiux daphne
ACTGGCGGGAGTACAAGTTGAATGGCAAAATTTAACCCGCGCCCATATCAACACCCCATCATTCAGGCGATCACCACTATTAAGCGTGTTAATATCTTCGCCTCTATGGGTGTGGGTAAAACCGTGTCGTGTCTAACGGCCATCCATCAAATGTATTTAGACGGGCCTGTTTTGGTACTTGCGCCGCTGCGCGTGGCGGTATCGACCTGGCCCGATGAAGTTGCGAAGTGGGATCACCTTTCCGACGTGACCGTTTCGCCCATCGTTGGCACGGCTGCGCAGCGCCGCAAGGCGCTGGCCGTTGATGCGATGGTCTATACCTGCAACTATGAAAATTTGCCGTGGTTAGTCGAGGAGTGCGGCGATCACTGGCCGTTTGCGATGATTATCGCGGACGAATCCACACGCCTGAAGGGATTCAGGCTGCGGGCGGGAAGTAAGCGCGCGATGGCCCTGGCGAAAGTTGCGCACAGCAAAACGCCCCGCTTTGTTAACCTCACCGGTACACCGGCCCCCAACGGCCTGATCGATTTGTGGGGGCAATGCTGGTTTATCGACAAGGGCCAACGTCTAGGCCGCACGTTCTCCGCGTTTACCTCCCGTTGGTTCAATCAGCAACGCTTCGGCAACTTCTTTAAACTCACGCCCCACGCTCATAGCCAAAAGGAAATCCAAAC
>NZ_JANLCJ010000436.1 GCF_024979295.1 Herbiconiux daphne
AACAATTTACGGATGAATTGAAACTCATATGCAAGGTTATGGACGTATATAACCATGCGGTTTTTACAATCAATTGTGTAGTGATCCTTTATGGAGTCTACGAATTCCCCGAATTGCTCCCATGTACGCCCGTAAAATACGTTTTCATCACCCCCGATGCAAACCATCCAGACATACATGAAAGCAAATTTCGAGTCATCCGAGAGCGTTACGCTCGTTGTCTCTATATCGAAACCAGCCGGAATATTAAGATACTTGAGCGTCTTCTTATTCCGGGTTGTAGAAACCCAGTTTTGGTCTGGGAGGGTGTCAAAATTGAGTTCCGTATATGGTTTCAAAAGAAAAAGTCCTCGCCGCCCCCCTTTACACCACGGCTAGGAGAGCCTAAGAAAACATCCAACAAATTAGACAGCATTTCGGCTAACGTGTCTAAATCGGTGTCTTCTGTAATTTCAATATCGGTATTCTGGATATACCGAGCCATAAAACGCTGCGCTTCTTTACCCATAGATACTTCGTAAGCGCGTTCGAAAGTATGTTCCAAGTGCTGCATTAATTTGTTGTACAGCTTGAAATTTAACCCGATTTGCTTTGCGAGATCTTGAGCCTTGCGCTTTTTAACTGGAATATTTAGCTCTTTCGCCTGTTTCTTTATGTTGGTTTTAATACCAGTTA
>NZ_JANLCJ010000437.1 GCF_024979295.1 Herbiconiux daphne
GAACCTGCTCGAAAAGCATACCAAGCAAAGGAAAGAGACATCTTAGAAAACTACAAACAATTATTCAAAGATGTATAGGAATAATAATGAAACAAACAATCCAAAAATTAACTAATGATTATTATTCCAATGAGTGATACACTCCAATTCCTTTTTATGAGAAGTTGAATGCAGAATTTAAATTTGACTTAGATCCAGCAACCACAAAAGATAATCGCCTTGGGACAAAAGAATTTTTCACAGAAGAAGATAATGGACTTGACAAAGAATGAAAAGGTAATGTATTTTGCAATCCACCTTATTCTGATATTTCACAATGAATTATTAAGGCAAGAAGCGAATGAGAGAGAGAGAGAGAGAGAGCAATAGTTTTGTTGATACCAGCAAGGACAGATACCCGTTATTTTCACGAGCATATAGCACCATTTTGTGAGGTCAGATTCATAAAAGGACGCCTTAAGTTTTCATCAAAGGGCAGCGCTCCCTTCCCGTCTATGGTATGCATATACGGTAAAGCGCCAAACATTAAAACACAATAAAGGAGGTGAACATGGCAGAACAAATGATGTGTGATGGTTTCCCGGTAATTTTCTTATACGTTGAAGATATTCAATATAGAGTTTTACAAGATGATTATAATTTCTAAATTAAGTTATCAAATGATAGAACCCTTTA
>NZ_JANLCJ010000438.1 GCF_024979295.1 Herbiconiux daphne
TTGAATATCATTAAAATGACTTATTGAAATTACAAAGATTATGGGGTGGGTGTAATGGAAAAATATGGAAAAAGGTATCTATTAAAACAGAAAACATTAGATATAAAAAATAAAAGTAAAAAAGATTTGAGGAAAAATTGAAAGAGGAAATAATGAAAAGAAACATCTGTTTAATGGGTATGGTCATAACTTTCATTTTGATGTTGGCAGACATTCCCGCCACAATCATATGCACTGACTTAATCAGTCCACATTGCATTTTTATGGCTGCCATCATATTGCCATTGACATATGTGTTCGGGACGTTATCCTGAATGTTAGAAAGAGAAGAATATGGAAACAACTAAAGTAAAACTATACGGTAAATATGAAGTTGGTGTTGAGGACCAGTTGAAAGTGGCTAAGAAGCTGTTGGACAAGCAGCAGTCCATGGAAGGCATCACTTCATTCACGATAAACAAGAACACACTTGACGAAGCACCACAGGCATATAAGGGTATTGATGAAATACTAGAAGGAATCAAAGACCTTGCTGAAGTTGTTGATATTGTCAAACCAATCTTCAATTTCAAGGCGGACGATGGTCCAAGGGAGTAATTATGAGAATTTCAAGAAGAACAAATCGGTCATACAAATCGATTGATTACAACATTGGCGGCATATTAAGTCGGAGG
>NZ_JANLCJ010000439.1 GCF_024979295.1 Herbiconiux daphne
GTACCCCAACGATCCGCTGATCCCTGGCGGTGTTTATACGTGGGGCTTCGTTAACGCGCATAACAGTGGCGACCCGGAAGCGTTTAACAGAGGTCTGCGGGATCCGCACACGATCCCGACCTGGACAATCCCAACGGTTAACGGCGTCCGCTTTACCGGGTCGTCTAACCGCGAGACTATGACCGCGACCGTGGCACCGACGGCGGCAGGGTTGACCAATCCGGCGACAATCTCCATTACACTGCGAAACCGCAACGGCACCCCGGAAGTGTCGAACAGTCAGTCGAACACGTTCACGGTAGCGCGCCCGGTGTTCACGGCGGTCAGCCATAACACCTATATCGGGCAGGAGTTTAAGATCGCGAACCTGAGTGTGCCGGACGCTTACGGTCGCATTCAACCGATCGCGATCAGCGTACTGGGCACGGGCGCGTTCATGACAACCCGCGTCGATCCGCTAACCGGCGATATCTTCGCAACCGGTGTCGCCAACGTGACCGACCAGGCGCTGACCGTTCAGTTAAATTATAAAGCGCCGGGCGTCGACACGCTGCAAACGCTGACGTTCCTGATTAAAGTTTCCGTCAGCGAAATGATCCGTTTCCGCGCGGGTGAAGGCATGGCAGGCGATCCGCTGACCTATTACAAATAAGGTGACCACATGAAACCATTAA
>NZ_JANLCJ010000044.1 GCF_024979295.1 Herbiconiux daphne
TAAATGGTCAAGTGGTTCAACCACAAGTAGTGGCACAGCAACAGCACCTTCAAGTGGAAACACCTTCGTTCTCACAACAGGTTGTCAATGACGGTGGGTTCAAGGTAACACCACCAGCTCATACACATGCTTTGGCAGGTCTTGGGGCACTTTGAACAAAGGCAAAAGAAAGCAACTCTTCACATCTTCCAGACGGAACATATGCCGCAATCATCGACAAAATTCAAATCGGTGACACAAACGACGGTTCAAAACCTAAGGTTACATTCGTCTACAAAGTTGTTTCTGGAGAATTCACCAACAGACTTGAGTTCAGCAATGTGACACTTAACGTCGCTGACCAAACACCAGAAGGTGTAGACAGACTGGAAAAGAACCTTGCGAGAATCAAAAACATTTTCACACAATATGGTATTGATGAAGCGAAAGGGTTTGAACTAATCAACAACGCATACGCAGAGTTCAAGACACAAAACGTGTCAAGCAAACCTGTTGAACTTGCATTTGACGAAACGATTGGTGAACTGTCAATCAAATCTGTTCCTTCAAAACAAGAAGGGAAAGACCCATTCAGAAACGTATCTTTCAAATTGGGTAAGTAATTGAAGAGGGCTGACCGCCACAATGAGAACTTTGTGCCACATTCAATGTGGATAAGTCTTGCCAATGCAATGGCTGCAAGGTGGCATTGAAACGTGAGCAGTCCAAAATCAATTTACTTAAAATGCTTTCCAAGGGCATAGCATTGAAATAATGCCCTTTCCAATGGCAACGTAGATAAATGGGAAATCAAGGTGTATAAAAAAACACTCGCTTTCTGGGCGGTGTAGGTTCGAGTCCTACCGTTGCCACCATATGGTGAACATAATTCACCCATACATTACAAAAACATGTGTGTGTTAAACCTTACAATTATGTTATAGCTTTGACATTTCATGTTTATCATTTTTTCCTTTATCTGATTCCTCCTTTTTTTTCTGATTATTAAAAAACTCTTCTTTTTTCTTTGGACTATTCACCTAAAAAAAAGTTGGTAAGGAAAACACACATATGGTGTATAATGTATTTAAGGCACACACAGCAACACAAAACTTCAAACCAATTACTTGTAAAAAAAGCGTGCCTTGTAAAGTAAGATGCATACAGCAAACCAAAAACCATTTAAAATTGTACTTTTAAACGGGGCTTAAGTGTCTGCATCTTGTAACCAATAAACATTTAAGTCCCATCATCACCACTTCTGGTGATGTTTTCTTTTTCAAAAAAAGTTGGTGTGAATTTCTCATTATTCATTTATAATGTATTTACCGAAATGGAAATAAGGAGAAACATATGAACACATTTATCCAAGGGCTAAACGAAAAGGAAAACACAAAGGGCGGAATATACCATGGGGACACATTTGATTCCAACCTAAACCTGTTTGCCACAAAAGGTAGACATGATGACGCAAGTGAATTGGAGAGACTTATTGGCAATGCCTGAGTTGAAAACAAGGAACTTGCGGTCAAAAACGTTCTTAACTTCCTAGACATAAGAGCAGGAAAAGGTGAAAGACGTGCTGCAAAGATATTGATTGAATATCTATTGGTCAACAAATACAACGATGAAACGAAAACACTTCTTAACAAACTTATCGATAATATCGGCGAATTGGGAAGATTTGATTACCTTGTTGACATCGCTTTGGACTTCATAGGTCAGGAATACGGAAAGTATGCACTCAATGTCATCAAAACACAACTTCTTAAAGACGTTGACAACATGAACAAGAACATACCTATCTCATTACTGGCAAAATGACTTCCGTCAATCAATGCCTCAAGTGAAAAAACCAAATCAAAAGCGAGAATGCTAATCAAGATTCTGATTGTTGACCAAACCGAAGCTGACTATAGACTTATGCTGTCACAAATGAGAAAATATCTCAATGTGCTTGAAGTCAACATGTCTGCAAAAACATATGATGAGGTCGATTACTCAAAAGTGCCTTCACAAGCACTAAGAAAACACGTTAAAGCATTCTACAAAAATGACAAGGAAAGATATGAAGACTACAAAAACAAACTTGTTAAGGGTGAAGCAAAGGCAAATGCTGGTGCCATATGACCTTCACAAATCATATCTGACATAGATTACAAAAATGACATTGCCATTTCTGACGGACAGTGAAATAACTTGCCTGATTTCTTTGAAACAGATAAAAATGTTTTAGTTATGGCAGACGTGTCTGGTTCAATGAGACCTTTTGGTTGAGGAAAACTACAACCAATCCACTCATCTGTCGCTTTGGCAATCTATACCGCCGAAAGAAACAAGGGCGCTTTCAAAAACATCTTTATGACATTCAGTGAAACACCGAGACTTGTGAGAATGGTTGGTAACACAATCCGCGAAAAATTTATGTCTGTGGCACATTCGGACTACGAAAACAGTCAGACGACAAATATAGACAAGGCATTTGATTTGGTGTTGGGATCAACACT
>NZ_JANLCJ010000440.1 GCF_024979295.1 Herbiconiux daphne
GTAGCTGTGTAGTTTTTCGATGGCATCCCGATCAAATATATTTCGTCGATATTTTGCGACGAATACCAAGTGAACGTGCATCAGGAAAACACAATGTCTTCCCCTACGAATATTAGTTTCTTTTGTCATAGACCAAAGTATAATGGTAGTCATGAAACGACTTCAAGCCTTTAAATTCCAGTTAAGACCAAACGGTCAGCAGGAGCGCAATATGCGGTGCTTCGCTGGGGCTTGTCGTTTCGTTTTCAATCGAGCGCTGGCACTCCAGAATGAGAACTATGAAGCAGGGAACAAATATATTCCCTACACAAAAATGGCTTCATGGCTCATTGAGTGGAAATCCGAGCCGGAGACACAATGGCTGAAAGAAGCACCATCACAACCGCTTCAGCAGTCACTCAAAGACCTTGAGCGAGCTTACAAAAATTTCTTTCAGAAACGCACGGCTTTTCCCCGCTTCAAAAAACGAGGGCAAAATGATGCATTCCGCTATCCGCAGGGCGTTAAGCTCGATCAGACTAATAGCCGCATATCCTTGCCAAAGTTGGGATGGATACGTTACCGAAACAGCCGTGAAGTCATTGGCGAAGTGAAAAACGTCACTGTCAGCCAGTCATGCGGGAAATGGTACGTCAGTATCCAGACCGAACACGAAGTGTCTGATCCGGTTCA
>NZ_JANLCJ010000441.1 GCF_024979295.1 Herbiconiux daphne
ATAGGAAAAACGTGCCCCAGGTAAACGCGTTATCATAAGAGAAGCCATAAAGCTGCGGCGGCGGGCATTCGATAAGGGAAAGCGGCATCATTGCTTATCCCCCTTATCCCCCTTGTTAAAGAATGAAAATCCTTTAACCACCTGCCCTACTTTATCGACTATCGAGCTCCAAAAAGCGCCAGCTGCGAAAGCTACTGCGCTAATCTCTTCCGGTGCGGTAAGCCCGAAGTAGCGACAAATGAACGGCGTAAGCCAGAAGGCTACAAGCAAGCCGGAGAGGATGAACATAAAGCGCTGTAGCGGCGTACGTTCGTTAGGGTGAATTGAAAGGCCAATGATTGCCCCCGACACCCCAGCGCAGGCAAGCAGAATCATATGCTTTATGCTATCCATCATTTATCCTTTAAAACTTTCAAGATTGCATTAGATTACATACGTTGACTTGCAATCTTGAAAGCTTTAGTATTCATGCGTTAAACACGTTCTACAGGAAGCCAACCATGAATTTAAAAATTGCCCGCTTCATGTTGCCTATCATCGAAGGCGCTGAAGTTCATCTACGTACGGAATCGATGAAAGCGGCGAAAGAGTTTCTTCGTGATGCCATCCGGCTTAATGCTTTTTACGACGATGAAGATCTAATGAAAGCCGCGCTTAGCGTAGTAATCGCC
>NZ_JANLCJ010000442.1 GCF_024979295.1 Herbiconiux daphne
CGAACCACAACCGGTGTATCAAGGCGTAACACTTTGACTTCATTCATCGAATTGTCCATTTACATTTCACTCCTTTGTTATCGATTTTACATTTAGTTAAGTGTTCGACGCTGGGTAAGGGATTACGCCTACATCCAGTTTCATAGAACACTCTACACAAGTGACACGAGCACCAACAAACTCTGCGTTCTCTGCAATAGACCAAGGGATTGGTTTATTACACCAGTTGCAGTTACACATCTTTTCCCACAGTGGTTTGGTGACACTCATGCCATTTTGTAGTTTCTTGCGGTAAACAAGAATATTGTTCGCTGGTTCTGGAGCACGGACATAATGAGTTTTGAAACAATGAACACACATATTGTCTTGCTCACTCATTAAATCTTCATGATATTCCCCACCGCAAACATTACAAGGGAATAAATATACTGGACGCTCAGAACCAGAATCTTTTGGGTATCCCATCTCGTCTACGTCGCCAGCGCAGCCTTCACACCATGCAAAACCCTGACGAATGACGGTCGTTTCAACCTCGTCGAAAGATATAGGAGAGCCACAGTTTGCACAGGTATTTAAAGCCCCGTTGCTCTCCCACTCTTTTTTTGTGTAAAGCTCACCTGATGCTGCAATTTCCAGACAATTGCTTTGGTCTTCCTCTTCATCTTGTCCA
>NZ_JANLCJ010000443.1 GCF_024979295.1 Herbiconiux daphne
CAATGAGTGCGGATCGTGATAGCGAACATTACAAACATTTTGAAGAAAACTTCCCAGAAGACCCAGCAGTACAAGCTATCGCACCAGATGCTCTGGTTATGGCTCAACAGCTCCGTAAGATGATGGCAGATGATCCATCATTCACACACTCTAAAGCTATGGAAGTCGCTGCTAAGACACTGGATAAGTATGCTTCAGGTACATTCGCTGAGCATCATGGTGATGAGACTAAACCTCGTTCTCTAATTCACTCTGATGTTCTGAATGGTGTTCATAAAATGGGAGTACGCTAATAATGGCAGACTACAGTTACAAAAGTTTCCTCGATGATGAGGGTAAAGGGGATGTATTTGTTGCTACCCCTGATACAAATAGTTCTGCTTGGGACTCCTTGAATACACCTTCAAATAACCAGTCTCAGCAGAATCTACAACCTACTTCTCCAGCGTATACACCAGTGGCATCACCAGCTGTACAACCTACAACTGATGACCCTGCTGATAAAACACGCTCTGACTTAATCCAAGCTCGTCGTGATATTGTCAATGCTCCTAATCAAGCACAGAACACAGATAGTTCAGACAAATACACATCTAAAGCTACTGGATTCACCTATGACCGTCCTAAAGAGTCTCATGCTAATGATGCTTATCTCGGTGTAATGGGTTT
>NZ_JANLCJ010000444.1 GCF_024979295.1 Herbiconiux daphne
CCCCTTTCTCCCTTTCACGAATTGTTGTTTAGTAGATTTAAAAAGTATGTTAACCAATGGGTTCAAGCTTGGTAATGCTCAAATTGAATCGCCTAAATCAGTTGTAGTTGCATGTGCTGTTACGGCTCAAATAATCGCTCAAGTCTCTTCCCATCAATATGGAGGGACAACCATTGCAAACATTGACCAAGTATTAGCGCCATATGCAGAAGAATCTTATAACAAGTATTTAGAGTTGGCTTACAAATGGGAAATTAAAAACCCTGTTTTATTTGCAGAAGAACGGACAACTAAAGAAATATATGATGGTGTACAGTCACTGGAATATGAGATTAATACACTGTTCACAACCAACGGTCAATTTCCATTCTGCACATTCTCGTTCGGAATGGGAAGGACTTGGTTTGAAAGACAAATCCAAAAAGCAATCCTTAAAGTTCGTATCAAAGGATTGGGTAAAGATGGATTAACTTCTGTTTTCCCGAAACTTGTTATGTTTCTTGAAGAAGGTTTGAATGTAAACCCAACTGATCCAAACTATGATATTAAACAATTAGCGCTTGAGTGTGCATCCAAACGTCTCTACCCAGATATCATCTCAGCCAAAATTAATAGAAAAATAACAGGTTCTAGTGTTCCTGTGTCACCAATGGGATGTCGTAGTTTCC
>NZ_JANLCJ010000445.1 GCF_024979295.1 Herbiconiux daphne
GTTGGTAAAGCTGTTGGTGCTTTGGTTGACTTGAATGATGCGCCCATGATTTTTACTCCGCTACGTTGTTTCGATAGGGATAGTTTACGCCTTTCCGTGGCATAGTCAACAATTAGTTTCTATCAATTGCGTTAGAGTCTGCACTAAATTGCATCATGCGTTCTGCACTGATACGCGGTGCGCCGTTGCTACTGGCTTTAACGTTGCCGATTGTATGCGCTGCTTTGAACAGATGAGGCGCAAGGATTGCCAACTTAGCCGCTATTGTTTCCGCTTCAACAGACTTAACGCCGAAACGTTTAGCCGCAAATTTGAACTGCTTAACGAGTGAATCAACGTTAGCATTACGCATAGGATTAGATTTAACAGTATTCATTTTTATAGCCTCAAGAGTGAAAGAAGATTTTATCTAGGGCGTTGTGTACCCTATGTAAAACCTTCTCTTAGAATGAGAAACTAAAGTTAATGCTTGCGCCGCTATCGGTGCTTTGCGCTTCGCCTGTCTGGACGTATTGAGCGCCACCGAAAGAAACTTGTGTATCTGCTGCTTTAGTGTTGCCAACGTAACAAGAGGCAAGGAAACCAGCTACAAGGGCGATAACTAACCAACGCGGAGTTTTAACACGAGCCGGATTTTTAGTAGTAGGTTTAACGATATAATCAGTT
>NZ_JANLCJ010000446.1 GCF_024979295.1 Herbiconiux daphne
AAGGGTTATGTGAGAGGCAACGTGGCTTGGATCAGCGGACGCGCTAATCGAATCAAGTACGATGCTAGTCTAGACGAACTCAAAAAATTGGTGAACTGGATGGAAAGTGCAACGACTATCCCGAAAGGGAGTACATCACAAGCAAACGGTGATGGAAGCGCACAGCCCACGTAAGTGGTGATGATATAGTCTGCTCTGCATGGGAACATGCAGCTGGATTGAATATCCGGGGAGAGGTGTTGCGACCTCTCCTGAACATTAGGTATATATGCATTTTTGTATGGTGCAGGTAATGCTAACTTGGGTGCTCAGTTAGGTGGTGATACAGAAGTTGGTTTGAAAGCTCGTGAAACATTCCTCCGTGAGTGTCCATGTATTCCAGTATTAATCGAATACATTCAATGGTTCGCTGCAACAAATGGATATGTCCCGGGTATTGATGGTCGTAAACTGCGTCTCCGTAAAGATGAGAGCGGTAAATTGATGACCCACAAAGCCTTGAACTTATTGTTGCAAGCAGCAGGTTCTATCGTTATGAAACGTGCATGCCGTATCCTCATCGTTCAAGTTGAAGAAGAGAAACTAAATTGCCATCAAGTTATTTTTTATCATGATGAGTTTCAGTTTACTTGTCGAACAACTGATGTTGATCGTCTGCGTTATCT
>NZ_JANLCJ010000447.1 GCF_024979295.1 Herbiconiux daphne
CGTCGAGGGCTTATATTCTGATGAGGAAGTGCAGGAAGCCCGCGCCAAACTTCAGGAAATGGAGAAGGTAAATGATGAGTCAGAATAATAATTGCGTAACTCTGCGCCAGTATCTTGATAATGCAGGGAGTATTTGGGCGGCGATTAATTCGCTTGAACCATTCCCGTTTATTACAGACGAGGTGCAACTGGAATATATGCAAACCTTGAACTATGGCGAGCGTATTATGGCTAAGGCATTTATTGGCGTAACTGTTGATGATGCTGCCGCTCAGATTATCCTGTTGTATAAGGATAAGTGGGATAAGGTAATGGATTTCCAGAATTTCGCCGGGAATATTGGCGTTACCAGCGGGCGTAAAATTGGTGGTAATGTTACCACTAATACGCATAAGTTAGGGGACGGCGAAACGATTAATTCTGTTGCAGCATATAACAGCATTAATATGGTTAAGGATAACGCGACCGATTTTAATAATCAGGAAACTATTACGGAGGAAGTAATCAAAGACACGACCGACGAAACATTTAGCGTTAAAGCCGCTTTCGAAAACTTGCCATTAGTCGAGCGAACAAATATAATTAATATTGTTCTGAAAGACGTGGCGAGTTATTTAACTCTCTCTGTTTATTAATAAGGGTATATATCCTATGAAAGTTACTCA
>NZ_JANLCJ010000448.1 GCF_024979295.1 Herbiconiux daphne
AGTTCCTCCACGTTATCCAGCCGCGCGCCTCGTATGCCCCTGGCGGCAAGCTGGCGCGGAACATGCCGTTCCAATCGATCAACGTTAGCCTATCCGGTAAGACCGTCGTACAGGAAAGCGGCTACAGGGAGTTTCCTGTAGTAGCGCCGCGATGGTCACGCGTACCGGGTAGCCAGTACGGGATCGGCGCGGTATCGCTGGCGCTCCCGGATATCAAAGAACTAAACGTTCTTAAACGCTGGCAGAAGCAGGTGGCAGAGCTAGCCGACGCCGGTATGTGGATTGCAGAAGACGACGGCATTCTTAACCCGCAAACGGTGACAGTAGGCCCGCGTAAGATCATCGTCGCGAACAGCGTCGACAGCATGAAGCCGTTAATGACCGGCAGTGATTTTAACGTCAGCTTCACCACCGAACAGAACCTTCAGGGCCAGATCCGCAAAATCATGATGGCCGACACCCTGGGCCAAGCGAACCAGGGTACGCCAATGACGGCCACGGAAGTTCAAGCCCGCTTGAACCTCTTACGCCAGCAGCTCGGCCCGGTCTTCGGCCGGTATCAGGCGGAATATTTGACGCCGCTCGTAGAGCGTTGTTTCTCCCTGATGCTACGTGATGGCGCATTGCCGCCACCACCGCCGGAAATGGAAGGTGTGAACTTCCA
>NZ_JANLCJ010000449.1 GCF_024979295.1 Herbiconiux daphne
ATATGAACTTCTTGTTCTTCACCTACCACAAAACGCGAGCCTGTACCGTCATAAGAACGAACAATTTCGCCGTCTGTTTGGTCGTTTTCACCGATTGGATAAGGCGCGGTATTGTCTAGCGGTCTTCCAAGAGATTCTTTTGCAGGGTCAATATACCACACAATTTTTTCAATCTCATATCCGGCTTCTGGTTTAGCGGTCACTTTGAAAATTCTACTTTCCGCGCGAACTTCTTGACCGGTTGCAACGTCTTTTAACCACTCTTGACCGTTAAATTGTCCGATATGAATACCACTTTTACCGTCTGACGCTTCAGTGATTACAACCGTTTTTAAGCCGTTAGGGTCATTTGTCTTGACGTGAATTCTTTGATAAGATTCACCAACAATCGGCGGTGGCGTTGAACTTGGTTCCATTTCAATTTTATAGCTAGTGTCAATACTTGAATAAACCACACCGGCAACAGTTCCCTCTTGTCCGGTCGTTCTCCACACGTCATTGTAGAACGTTTGACCCTCACGCTTGAATTGAGCGAGTTTAGTTTTCCAACCTTGAGAGAAAATAAAATTCGCGTGTAGTTCCATGTTTTGAATACCGTTCGCCGGTTCATAAGGAACGGTTAATTTATTCCCTACCATATGAATCGTAGAACCGTCTTTAGCT
>NZ_JANLCJ010000045.1 GCF_024979295.1 Herbiconiux daphne
GTTCCTCCGTTATTGTAGAAAGTTGTTTTTTCATCTGTTCGTATTCGATCGGAACTTGCTTATCGTATCCTAACAATTCCCAACCCTTGATTAGTTTCTCAAGTCCTTCTTTGATATTTGTAAAACCATTTAAGTTATTGATTAGATTCATTGTTTCACTCCTGTCTTGCTGGTGTTATTTGCCCGTATGCCTCGGCAATTGAATTATATACCTCAAGCGGCGCCATCTGTTCGATTTGGAAACTGAAAGAATATTCCACACTTTGAACTCCATCATCACCACCGTCAACGATTCCGTCCTTTTTTATGGTTCTTGCTTTGTATTCATCAAGCAATCAATCAAGATGTGGCGCAATTCTGTAAAGCCCTGAACCGATTAATCAACGCATGATTCCTATTCTGATAAAACTTGCCGCGTTGTTGTGTTTTGCTGCAGGCAATGGTTCGTCAATGTCAACCCTTATTGCCGCCGCCTCAATTTCTGGACTTTCCCACTCTTTGTGTAGGAATGCCCCCATGGTTGCATCCCTGTTGTCAAAATGAACTGCTGTTTTTAGTTTGTATTTGGCAAAATTAAACTCATTTCTTCAATCGATGATTTTGTTTCATATGAATTTAATCAATTCCGGCTCTGCCATTGGCTGATTTTGTTTTCCTCTGTGGTAACGCCAGGCGTCCACTGTCTGAAACTCATAAGTCGATGTATTTCTTGCGTTTAATGTCACCACCGTGTAGTCTTTACGGACTGAATAGTCAATACCGATCAACCATTCGTCAATTATCGATAAATCTATATCTCTTCTGATTTTCTTAATGTTTGCCGATGAATAGGCATTTCCAATCACTGATGCAGCCGTCCCAAGTCAAAGCGCCTTGTAAAATTCCGGATCGTTCTTTTTAACATCGGTTATAAAGTTAATGTAATCCTGGTCGTTGAACTCATTGATTCCACCGGACGCAATAATAACCAAAATGCCACTCCCGTTCTCAAAATCGGGGTCATAATATCCTTGCTTGCCCTTTTTGTCTAATATGCCGGAATTTTCGGCAATGAATTTCTTCACGTATTTTTCAATAATTCAATAATCGCCATCCGATCAATCGTTAAAAGAGAAAATAATTTCCCTATGCTGACCTGGTAATTGCTTACCACGGAATGCAGACGACCGGATAATATCGAAATTTTCCTTTTCCTGCTTTTGCTTTTGTGAGTCAATGAACCCGTTTTCGTTCTTATCGGCAATCTGCATCGGCTCTTCAAATCATATTATGCCGTAGTAAAGGCGTTCATCC
This sequence comes from Herbiconiux daphne, assembly GCF_024979295.1. Lineage (GTDB taxonomy): Bacteria > Actinomycetota > Actinomycetes > Actinomycetales > Microbacteriaceae > Herbiconiux > Herbiconiux daphnes. The sequence goes on from NZ_JANLCJ010000045.1 coordinate 1,294, forward strand.
TCTAATTCTAAACCCGCCATACTTTCCGGTTTGTCAAAAGAAACAAAACGGAAAATTTGACCTGTCTTAACGTTGATTATGTGCGGGTTCTTTGCGCCTTTGTAAACCTCTCAATCGGCACGTCAGTTATAGCCTGTTTGTTCTTGCAGTCTGTTAAATGCCTTGATTATTGCCGGGAATGTAGATTTCTCATGATCCAGCAAAACCTTACGCAATACCACGGCGCAAAATCTTTGGTCTAAAAACGCCATGAGGACAATATAGCGCGCAATCTCTGTTGATTTCTTTGCTGACTTTCCGGTTTTGAAAATTGTATATAGTTTTTTCAATGTAATAAATTCGTCGTAGTTCTTGCCGAAATAACGACGCAATGAAAGCGATTTATTAAGGGCTAGAATTTTATTCATCTAATTCCTCCGTCATTTCCTTATATTCATCCCATGCGTCAACGTCTGGGTCTTTGATGACTATAACGTCATCGTAGTCATTATCAATGTTTGGAACTCCCAAGTCATCAGCAGAGTTGATGGAGAAAGCGGCAACCTTTTTCTGAAGGTCCGTAAGGTCTTTCGAAACTTTAAGGTTATTTTGCGATGCGTTGGTCGGTAATTCTTGCTTTATGAATAACTCAATACCAGAATTTATTTTTGATGAAAGCGAATAGTAGAAAAATGAATATCGAAGGACAGATTCCATTTTTTGAATTATTGCCAATTCGCCAAAATTTGAAGCAAGCGTTTTTAATGTCGCAATGTCTATGCTTAAATTGCTCGCTATTGTTTGCCATGTAATGAGGTTTCCGCTTTGGAGTTTGTCAAAATAGCCGTCAATGATCGGTTCTAATTTGCCGATGATCTCTTTTTCTGCTTTTGTCATTTTTGCCATAATTTCATTTTAGCACCTTCAAATCAAAAAAAAAAGTAGCGAGGTCGGACACGCAAGGAGTCGCGCCGCACCATCACCAGACAGATTATATACAATTTGGCTGAATGCCAACGCCGCGATTTTAATTTTTTAGGTGTATAGGCATATAGTCAATTTCTCTGAAACAAAAATTCACTTTTGATTGAATTCGATATGCCCCTTTTTTTTATCGGTCTTTTGTGGAGTTGTAGCACTTTGTATTCCAACTGCCCCACTCTCTTGCACCGGTTCAAGTATGGGTTTAGGGGTTGCC
>NZ_JANLCJ010000450.1 GCF_024979295.1 Herbiconiux daphne
ATTATTAGCATACTAACTAATCTAGATGAGAAATTATAACGTTAATAAGAAATGGGTCTTATCTTGATAAAATCCGGCCCCGCCGCCATCAAGTGAGGGTAAAGATTACACTGTGTCACTGAGCTAATACACTGAGGATCTTCTCTCATGTAATAACGCCTGAGCCTGTTACACCTTGCGTAGCAAGAGAGCCTATTCTATCACAATAGCCATGAGGATAACACTGATTAAGGCCAGTGCTCTTAATCGTAAAGATCTGATTAATCTGTAGAAGTTTATAGAATACTTAATAACCTGAGCATATTGTTAGATAACGGTTGATATAAGCATGTGAGCATGTATATAATAGGTAATTGATCAAACATATGAGCATTCAGGAGGCTAATCATATGAGTAAACAACCATCATTTATAGGCACTATCGAGGCTATGAAAGTTAAGAAAGCTCCAGCTAAACAGCCTCGTATTCAAATGAACATCACACACGCTTTTCAGGAAGAAATTAGAAAGGCTTGTAGAGAGGATGGATTAGAGATCACGGCAGTAGTAACCGCCCTGCTCCGTGGCTGGTTAGATGAGCGGAAACAACGTAAAGGTAAATAAAATGGTAATGGGTATCAATAACCCGGCTCATGGTCTTGAGATCATGAATACTAATCTTTCT
>NZ_JANLCJ010000451.1 GCF_024979295.1 Herbiconiux daphne
CGTTTTTCCGCTGGACGTTTAGCCATTTCAGCAACACGTTTTGTACGCTCTTCTGAACTTTCACCTTCACGCACATCTGTCTCTTTTGGTTCCGCAGCCTGAGCTTCTTCTGCTTTAGCCTCCCCTTCTGGGGCGGTCTCTTCACGTCCAGCTTTCACTGCTTCTGACTCCTTAGGCGGAACGTTTTTAGCAGCTTCAGCAGTACGACGAGCACGTTCAGCTTCAATCTGTTCAGGTGTGATTTCTGGAGCAGGTTGTGCCTCAGGTTCAGGAGGAGTCTGAGATTGACGAACAGCTTCACTTTCTTGTGGACGAATGTTACGAGCAGCATTCTCAGTTGCAGCACGACGAGCAGCTTCCAATTCTTCTGGAGTCAACTGACGAGCTTCTGTAGCTTCTGGAATAGGCTCTTGTGGAGCAGCCTGCTGTGCTTCCTGAGACGCACGTACAGCTTCGCTTTCACGAGGTGGCACATACCCAGCAGCACGTTCTGTTGCGGCTGCCTGAGCGGCTTGTACGGCCTCTGGTGACACTTCAGGAGCAGCACCTTCAGGTTCTACTCGTGGACCTGGCTGTTGAGCCATACCAGCAGCATTTTCCTGACGAGCTTTCTGAGCTCGATACTGAGCAAGACGACCTTCCGCTTCACCAACTGTCATGTCT
>NZ_JANLCJ010000452.1 GCF_024979295.1 Herbiconiux daphne
CGAAGAAGGTTTACTTCGTTGGGAGTTGGTTAACACTATCACGCATCTTGTTGATGGCCGTTTCGAGTATAAGAAACATGACCCAGCTCTTCAATTCCGTGGGTCATGGAACCAGAAAATTTATGAAATGCCAGCACAGAAAGACGTCACTCCTGACGACATTCCGAAACGTGCTACTGCTGAAACTATTGAGATTAAATTCCTATGAGCAAAGAATTCGAACCGTGCCCTTGCTGTGGCGCTGAAAAATACGGCTTACTGCAAGATAAAATTCATTTGGATTGGGCGCGTGAGTGCCTTGCTTGTGGGTTTGCTATCGAACTTATGCCTCGTGCTACAAGCCGTGTGACTTCATATCACATTGGTTTGAATGATGAGGACGATGAGCATGAAGCGATTCGTGCAGGTCTTCACATGGCTGGTTCATTGGAAGATCTGTTCGAGGGACTGCCAGGTTTGGCAGAGGTTTAACTTTAACTGGAGGGCTTATGGTTCACAAGGTAAAAGTTAAGGGTCGTACTGAGTACAAGTTTGGTCATAACAAACCAACTACCAAGAAGAAAGCAACAGCACAGTTACGTGCTGCTTTCGCTAATGGTTACGTACCACACGGCGGTTAATATGGACGCCCACTTCGGTGGGCATTCAAATGGAATAGTATTA
>NZ_JANLCJ010000453.1 GCF_024979295.1 Herbiconiux daphne
ACAAGGCAACCTGAATCTTATCAATCTTCTGCTGAACAGAATCAGCCGGATTTGTATTGCTCATACCGAGCTTTTGCTGGGCAAGATCCAGAGCACTTGCTGCTTGCTGGCTACTGTTGATTTGATATTCACCGACGGCAGCTTTTAACATTTGCTGAATGGCAGCTTGTGTATCCTGATTAGCTCCGCCGTAACTCATAGAGGTTACGCGGTTATTCAGCGCTTCGAATCTGGATTGAGAGAAACCATTTAGTTTCTTATCTTCAACCGCTGCCTTGATCTCCCCAAGAATAGCTTGAGCATTCTGAGCAAACGTTATGTCCTGCTGAGTTGGTGTGTGAGTCAGTTTGAAATGACCAGAACTATCTATCTGAGCGTGAGCAACACCCATTGATACAGCCAGACCCATTGCGATAACGACAGCCAATAATGATTTGTTCATTAGGATTTACCTTACGATTAAAGTTTCAAGAGTTAAAGTTTACAGCAGTTTGCCTTTGCTCAAGTCGATCAGACTAGGCAGGCTACTATCTATCCGCAACAGCCTACCTCTTAGGGCATAGCCATCACGACGACAGATACTTTCAAACTCACCAGCTTTACGGATGAGTTCATACATCTTTGCTTTGTGCTTCAATGCCACTTGAGTCTGGTCAACCAAA
>NZ_JANLCJ010000454.1 GCF_024979295.1 Herbiconiux daphne
ATTCTGTTGTAAGCACCAACTTTAGCAGCTGAATTTGCTCTGTTTCTGATCTGTCTACCAGTAACATTTACATCACCAGTTTCCAATGAATGCATAAATTTATCCATTATCGCATCCTCACAGTCCTCTTTAGTGGCCACCCCTTTCAATCATCAACTGATATTATTTGCCATAGAATCGAATGGTAGCACTGATTGCCCACCATAATTTTTTCTGACAAATGTGTCATTTATTGTTTGTTCCAAGTTATTTTTTGCTTTCATCTCTTAATTTCCTTTCCAATTTTCAAGTTTTTGTGTCTTCATCTCATACAGTTATTACATCTCATATGCGAATAATTTCAGATTTTTTAGTTTTTGTTACAGATTTTTGCATAAAATTATGTTTCCTTTTCTAATTCTTTCTTCAATTTCTGAGAAATATTGTTTTGCTCTTTCTAATGCCTGTTTAGTATTTGTGTTTTGTGCGATCTGGTTAGAGTGCATATATTTATTCATATTTGTTCAGCCGAGATTATCAATATTTCAGTTAGATGTATTTCCATCCAAGTGAATGATAAATCTCTTAGTAGGATGCTTTTTGATAGCTCCTGAGTTGACCATTGATATAGTTTTAGCTCTTATTTGTGTTCATTTTTCATATTCAATCATATTTATTTTTA
>NZ_JANLCJ010000455.1 GCF_024979295.1 Herbiconiux daphne
CTGGTGTTAGTGGTTCTGCTAAGGGTGTTGCTCTGTCTGATAACTACCAGTTTGATGATGTTGAATTTAAAGGTTCAGCAGCATCCACTTTCAACATTGGCGTAGGGTATCACTGGTAATGCCATTCCTGTTCGCTATACCAATCTTTGCTACTGTGGATATGACCTCTGTTGTAACTACAGTAGCAGTAACTTCAGCCACCGCTGGTGCTGCTATCGGGGCTTATATAGGACATCTGTTCTAATGAAAAAGATTGCAATTGTATTAGGTATTGTTGTAGCTACAGCTTCTCTGTCTGGCTGTGCTGGTCGTCCACTGAATAGCCAGGATCGTGCTGCTATTCTGGGTGCTAGCATGGGCCAGGCTTTACAGAATGCTCATGACGCTGCTTATGGTCAGAATGGTTACCAGACCGAAGAGCAGAAAGAGCAGGAGCAGTATCGTTATAACCAGAGCCGTCACCATCATCACGGCAAACATCAGACTATGGACAACAACGGTGTTGTCTATCAAGACGGTGTGAAAGGTTATTACGACGCCTATGGCAACTTCCACGCTTATTAATCGGCGTAATATCAAAGGCATTCGCTGAGTGCCTTTTATTATTATCGAGCCGTGATAATAGTAAGCCACCTTGTGAACGAATATTGTTCAAGCCCC
>NZ_JANLCJ010000456.1 GCF_024979295.1 Herbiconiux daphne
GTTTCTTCCCAATAATACTGGAATTCTAGGTCTTTTCCAACCTTATCTGCGTCTTTTTTAATGATATCAATGACTTCATTTACCAAATCTTGCTGATCTGTATAGTCTACATTAGCTTTAATTCGCAACCAATATGATTGTTCAGACGGATGATGTCCATAAAATATAAAGAATTCATCATTAACAAGCAGTCGTTGATGTGCTTGAATTGCTTCGTGTTCTTTGAAATATTGTTTGATTTTATAAGTTCCCATTATATTTCCTCTTAATCAATTTAAGTACAACCCCAATTATGATTGCTGATACAAGTGTGAATATACCAATGCAGAATGACCACAACATTACCATACTACCCAAGTGGTATACATTCTTCATGCCTGGACTACCAAATCCAATCCAAGCTAAATATCCACCAAGCCATATCCAGAAGCCCAATACTAGAGCTCCTAAACACAGTTGTGTAATCAATACGTATATCCAACCAAATACAGTTTGTTGTCTTTTCATTAACATCCCCTTTTCTGTTTCTTCCAGGCTAAATTGCCTTTTTCGTCTAAATAGAAATACCCATTAAGAATATGTCTGTTGATGTCTTCTCTAATTGTTTTCTCGAGCAGCTTTTTAAAACGCATATTCTCGACATATTCTTTAAATGATATT
>NZ_JANLCJ010000457.1 GCF_024979295.1 Herbiconiux daphne
ATTTAGGGCAACCTCAAGTTGCTGGTGCAACAACTACAAAAGCAACATTTAACTTAGCAGCACTAGTAAATGACAACTCAGGGACAAATCCAGTATTTGATTTCACTGATGAATCAATCTTCACAATCAAAATTAGATTCACTGTGGACGGAGGAACTGCTCCGGCAGATAACAGAAACTTAATATTTAATATCAACACAGGAGATGCTGAACCTACAATATTAGTGTTCAATGATAGAACAGGAAACAACGCTAATGCTGGTGTTATATTAAAGGCAACCTTATCTACTGCTGGGCTATTGACATTAGAAACAATCAATGTGGATGGAACAATACCTACATTCTCGGTTATTAACTTTTCAACAGTAACAGTTAACCAAATTCAAGAATTAGTTTATACCAAAGCAAGTAACTTGGTTAACCAAGCAGAATTAGCGGCAGTAACAAGTGATGTGTTTACTAATAGAACAAATATCAACACGAATACTTCTGATATTACTAATTTAACAACAAGAATTACTGCTACTGAAACAGCAATAAATGGTGCTACCGGAATAAATGATAAATTCATAGCACAAAACACTTTAAATGCCACATTCCAAACTAAGTCAGACAATGGACTTAACACCACTGACAAAACAATAGTTGGGGCGATAAAT
>NZ_JANLCJ010000458.1 GCF_024979295.1 Herbiconiux daphne
GTGAAGACTCCAAAACCTTCAACTCAAACTCTTACCCTACCTGAACCAATCCGTGCTGCCCCTGAAGTAGCTGGTGTTCAGTATGGTGGTATGGATGATACAGTTAGTGGAAATGATGAAGCAACTGTAACCAAAGATACCACTCCTACCGAAGTAGTTCCTACCACTGCCCCTACTTATCAGCAGAATACTACAGTGACAACTGAAGAAACTGCTCCTACCAAGGCAAGTAAAATTAAACGTAAGCCCCAAGGTGCTATCTAAGTAAGGAGTATCCTATGCCTGTTATACGTGTATCAGGCGGATACCGGTATGGCGAATCTGGCAAACTCTACAAAGGACGAGGTGCCAAAAAGAAAGCAGAGAAACAAGCTACTGCTATTCACATCTCCCAGATTCGTGCTGGTAAGAAGCCAGAATGATTACAGTTGAAGAGACTAATAGATGCAGGCGTATCGCTGAGAAATGGTTCTATGACGAATGCAAACCTGCTATGTCAGAAGAAGAGTTCTATGAATGGTGCTCTATATTCTATCCTTCCATCGAAGCAAGAGAGTTTGAATATTTTCTTGATGGTGAGTTTGTAGCTCATCAATCTTTCTCTACGGGGTTATCTCTCCATTATAAATATGTAGTGGATAGTTATAACTTCATATCA
>NZ_JANLCJ010000459.1 GCF_024979295.1 Herbiconiux daphne
GCCTGGCTAATTGCGCCGATTAGCTGCGCGTGAGCTGCGGCCTCGTTCGCTGCGGCCAGCTTCTCGAATTTCTCAGAGAGCACCACCGCGCCCTCGGCGGTGATTTGAAAGATGTCGGCCAGCGCTTTCGCGGCGTCCTGCGTCTCTTTCATCTTCTCTTTGGTGTTGTCGAGGTTCGGGAATAGGACGCCGACGAGCATGGCCCCGAGGCCGATGATCCCGCCGATGATTGCGCCCTGAGGGCCGAACATCATGCCGAGCTGGTTGGCCTGCGTGGAGAGCGCACGGATCACGCCCTGGCCGCCTGTCACCATCAGAAAAAAGTCCGTGACCTGGTTGCCCGCGCCCGCGAGCTGGCGCTGGAGGTTGCCAAACCCTGCGCCAGCGGTTCGGACCGCTGCGGCTGTTTGGGTCAGTTGGGTTTCGAGGCCCGCGACGTGGGTGCCAGCAGTGTCGGCAGCGGTGCCGACGTTCCTCAGCTCGGCCTCGGTTCGCCGCGTGGCCGTAATGAGCCCCGAGACGTCTGCGCTGATCTCGACGATGACGCCGCCAGCGCTCTCATTTTCGGCCATTTGGGCCTCCTTACTTCATGTTGTGGTAGACGGCCAGCGCCCACCCGCGCGGGGTAGCGGACCGGATGTTTTTCGTTTTGAGGGA
>NZ_JANLCJ010000046.1 GCF_024979295.1 Herbiconiux daphne
GTTGTGGGTTAGCTGGAGGAGACTGGAGTATTGTGGAAGAAATGATTGAAAATCAATTCCGTGATATTCCTAATGCTGAAATCTACATCTACACACTAAACGATAAATTAAAGGATAAAGAATATGTTGAAGTTGAAAGTATTGGATGAGTTGGGGAAACCCTATAACATCTTCACGGATTACGTAGAGTCTGGAGCAATTGACCAGTTCGTCAAAGTAATGCAGCAAGAGGATGTTGTTAAAGGTGCTCTAATGCCTGACGTGCATTCTGGTTATGTTATGCCTATTGGTGGTGTAGTTGCTACCAAAGGTACAATCTACCCAGCATTCGTTGGTTATGATATTGGCTGCGGTGTCAGTGCTGTGCAAATTGGTTTATCCAAGCAAGAACTGGAAGAACGAGCTGGTGAAATCGCCGATGTAATACGTCAGGTTGTTCCGGTAGGTTTCAACGTACATCACCATAACTTTAATCCTGAAAGCCTGTCACGTCGCGTTGGACGTCCTCCTGAGTGCATTCGTGACTTAGTTGACAGCCATCTTAATCAAGTTGCTACCTTAGGTGGCGGCAACCATTTCATTGAGATAGGTTATGATGAACGGGACAACACGTGGCTCAGTATTCATAGTGGGAGCCGTGGTCTTGGCCATACTGTTGCTTCTCGCTTTATGGATGCATCGGGTGGAGAAGGGGTCTGCCCTATTGGAGTTGATACTCAACTTGGCAGAGATTATATTGGATCTCTTAACTATTGTTTAGCTTGGGCTTTGTACAATCGTGAGAAAATGATGCGCAATATCTGTGAAGCGCTGAAAGTAGTTTTCTACGATAGTACGATGGTAAACCGTAACCACAACCATGCGGAAGAAAAAGATGGGCTATGGATACATCGCAAGGGAGCGACACACGCCGAAAAAGACATGTTGGGTATTATTCCAAGCAATATGCGTGACGGTGTGTTCCTTGTTCGTGGTCTCGGCAATGATGATAGTTTATGTTCTTCTTCGCATGGGGCTGGGCGTGTTATGTCTCGTTCGAAAGCTAAGAAAACATATACTCTCGAAGAGTTTCGTTCCTCGATGGGAGATATGAAACTGGATGGAATGACCGTTGATGAGAAGCGTATTGACGAATCTCCAATGGCGTACAAAGATATTAATGAAGTGATGGAAAACCAGAAGGAGTTGATCGAGGTGATTCATCACATCAAACCGATTGTTAACGTGAAAGGATAATCACATGATACGTTCTGGCAAAACTTTTAATTTCGGTAAATGGAAAGGATTCACTGTTGGTGAAGTAGCTCAACGTGATCCGAGTTACATCTATTTTTGCGAGAACAAAATGGGGTATCGCTTCTCCCCTAAAGTGAAGCGTATTGCTAATCTTGCTAATCAACGTAGACGAATCTCACGGCTAATGGCTGCTGAGTTTGATTCGTTTGCGAGCTTACGTCATAGCAATCCTGATTTTTATTAATCAGTGATACTGAAAGAAGGTGGGTCGTAATATATTTATGATCCACTTTCCTTTTTAACAGAACATGGAGGTTCTAATGACGCAAGTAATTAAACGCGATGGTTCAACTGTATTTTTCAGTGTTGACCGAATCATTAATGCTGTAAAAGCTGCTCAAGAAGCTGCTAATAACAGTCGTAAATCTTTAGCTTATGCTGTTGCCCATGCAGTGATTGATCGAATCGCTTACATGGATACAATCAATATTGCTGAGATTCAAGATTGGGTTGAACAAGCTCTGATGGAGGAAGCTCCTGATGTTGCTCGTAAATACATTGAATATCGCCATGAGCGTGACCGTGTTCGTGAAGGAAAATCACAACTGGCGCAATCTATTAAAGGTCTGATCACACTCACTGATAAAGCTATTGTCAATGAGAATGCGAACAAAGATGCTAAAGTTTTTCCCGTCCAACGAGATTTGATGGCTGGCATTGTGTCTAAGCACTTTGCACATTCCATCTTACCCGCCGACGTATTGAAAGCCCATGAGGATGGCGACATCCACTTTCACGACATGGACTATTCTCCTTTCTTACCCATGACCAACTGTTGTCTGGTCGATCTCAAGGGGATGCTTGAGAACGGGTTTAAGCTAGGGAACGCACAGATTGAATCTCCTAAATCAATCGGTGTAGCGTGTGCTGTCATGGCACAAATCACAGCTCAAGTTGCTTCACATCAATATGGCGGAACAACCTTCGCCAATATAGATCAGGTTCTTGCTCCATATGCAGAGAAGTCCTACAATAAGTGGCTCACTACCGCACAGGAATGGCAAATTACTGACCCTGTGGCGTTTGCTAAACAACGCACCGCCAAGGAAATTTACGACGGGATTCAGGCATATGAGTATGAAGTCA
>NZ_JANLCJ010000460.1 GCF_024979295.1 Herbiconiux daphne
TTTACGCGCATACGGAAACGCGATAGTAGCTCCGGTAGCTGAAAACTTTATTCGCACTTATATGGAGGCCGCGAACGATGAACAATACTGATAAACGCTTTCACGATATCGGCACCCTTACGGGGGCTGATCTGAAAATCACGGGCGGCATTCGCACCGGTGAAACTTACCGCCAGACGATCGCAGGGGATATCCTGGGGCGGCGTGGAAGTAGCTACGTTAATTGCACTATCTGCGGATGCCTTTACCAACCTGGCACTATCCATTTCTGCCCAGGCCAGAAGGCAAGCCCTAACACCCCCGTCAGCGTTAAGATTACTCCGGAAGATTTCCAGATCACCACTGCGAAAGCGCCTGATAACCACGCGGCCAAAGCTGTTAATTCGCAGCCCGAAAAAGAAATGGTGAACCATCCGAACCACTACGCGGGGGGCAATGGAAGTGATATCGAATGCATCGATGCTATCCGTGCGGCGTTAACTGAAGAAGAATTTAAAGGTTTCTGTAAAGGAAACGCGATCAAATACGTATGGCGAGCTGGCAAAAAAGATGCTGAAATTCAGGAGTTTAAGAAAGCGAAATGGTATCTGGAGGAAGCGATCGGAGAATAAATCAAGATTTCATGTAATCTTTAGTTGACTTGAAATCTTGTAATCA
>NZ_JANLCJ010000461.1 GCF_024979295.1 Herbiconiux daphne
TTTGCTAATGTTAATTTCCCATCAGTGGCGTGATGGGGATGCTCTACCATTGATTCACTCCCTTCAATAAGGAGGAAAATCATGGCATACATCTATCTGCTGCTATCTATGGCTTTAACTATTTATGATGAAGCTGGTGGGCAGGGAACTCAGGCGATGAGTTTTGTGGCTGATACGGTTATCAACCGCGTTCATAACCCCCGGTTCCCTAACACAGTAGATGGCGTTATTTATCAGCGTGGGCAATTTGCTTGGACGTCAAAGTATAGACATAAATCCACAGAAGATTTAAATCACGCTAAGCAGATAATGATTAGACGTAAAGAAAGACACCAGTCTCCTATCATATGGATTCAGGCTATTGATATTGCGTCGAAATCGTTAGCACATGATTATACGCCTAAGACCCATGAACTTTATTTTTCTACCAAGACAATTAAAGCTCATTCTTATTCGTATAAACACCATTCAAAACACAAACGTTAAAAGGTATTTGTACAATGGCTATTACTCTCGCAAGTATTTTGGGTGATCTGGTTAAGCAAGAAGGTAAGGATCTGGATACAGCTCATAAGGATCTGAAACAACTTCGTAACAGCGCAAATGCTATTAAGGCGGCACGTAAAGTGATTGCCTCACGTCTGCGTGAGCTGAAAG
>NZ_JANLCJ010000462.1 GCF_024979295.1 Herbiconiux daphne
GCTGGGCTATCAATGCAGCCTTGTTACTTCGACGAACCAGTGAGGCCCAATATATGAGAGTGTTACCCCCGCACAAATACGCGAAGCTGGTCAATGACCTGTTAGACACGGTGATCATTTACCAGGGCACGCAGCAACTACGCGCCCAAATCAGTAAAACCCTGAGCAACTACGTACAACCCGAACCGGAGAAGGCGAAGAATGACGGAAATGGTAAACAACCCGGCGCACTATAACGCCGGTGATATCGAGTGTATCGACGCGATCAAAGCCGCGCTGACCCCGGAAGAGTTCGCCGGGTTCTGCAAAGGCAACGCGTTAAAGTATATCTGGCGCGCCGGTAAAAAAGGCGATGCGATTCAGGACTTTAAAAAATCCTCCTGGTATATCGCAAAATTAATTTAAAATAGTGCTTGCATGATATCACGCTAGCAAGCTATATTGCTCTCACACCAAAACGAGGGCTTACAACATGCTGAAGATTGCAGTTTTAGCCGGGAAGGGCGGAGTGAAAAAGTCTAGCTTATCCCGCACGCTTGCGACTCGTTTAGTCGCTCGCGGCTTTAATACCGCCGGTTTCGATACCGACGTCGACCAGGCAAGTTTTGCGCGCTGGATGCAACGCCGGGTAAACAACGGCATCGAACCGACGTTT
>NZ_JANLCJ010000463.1 GCF_024979295.1 Herbiconiux daphne
ACAACAGAAAGTTGAGAATGCTTTTAACGGCAACTACGAGCTTGCTGTGAAGACTCGTGAACAACTACGTAGTGCAGAACAACCAGAACTCTACGAGAGCGCACAGCGCCTTACAGAGAACCTGCGTGACTATAATAGCATGGCCACCGAAGTTGCCAATGGTAAACCTATTAACACTGAACGTCTTGAAATGAAAGCAAGAGAAATCACACGTGATTCTACTGCTCTTGGTTTGAGTGATAAGTTTAAAGGTATCAACGGCGAGACTGGTGTGTTTAACCCAGCGATTGATCTGCAAGCATGGCATAACTTTAATACCCGTACTCGTGGTATGCATCCAACTGCACCTAAAGGTCAGTTCAAAGATATGGTTGCTGCTAAAGAGATTGGTATTGAAGGGTTTGATGTTACTAAACCAGCTACTTGGACTAAACCAATTAAAGCTGTGGTTAGTGGTGCTACTTCATCCATGAAAGCAACACAGTCTATGGCTCGTGGTGCTGCTATGGCAAGAGGTGCTAAAGCTCCTACTCGTTCTACTTCACCTGAAGGAGAGATGGTTGCATCTGAAGAACATATCCAGAATGCATTGCGTCGTAATGATCCAACCAATGCAACTAGAGAATCTGAAGCTGCACTGAAAGAATCTGGAAT
>NZ_JANLCJ010000464.1 GCF_024979295.1 Herbiconiux daphne
AGTTTGAGGAGGGGCTAATTAAAGCCCCGGTTGGACAACCGAAACTATCAATCAATAGTGACGGTGTGTTTTACGGTTACGATTTCCGCAACCACATCGAACTTAGCCAGCAGTTCAACGGCTTCAGTTGCGCGGGATTTGGTGGTGAAACGGGCTTTCTTGGCGGTTTCACCTTCACCAACAGTAACAACATAAATCGAAATTTTCTTTTGCATGATATTCCCCTTCAGGATTTTGAGTTTAATTGAATCCATTTCGCGTTCTGGACTGCAACGCTGTGAATGTATTCTAGCACTTCCTTAATTGTAGTGTAAATAAAAACATCATCGCAAACACAATCGTTATTGCGGTCGATCACCACCTGATGAACGTGGTATTTGTTGGTATCAGGGTTAGCCGATAATACCCAATAGGAGACCCCACCATCACATAACTTACAGCAGATAGCGTTTTCACTGTCTGGACTAATAAACAGTGTATCGGGCTGTATATGCTGCCCTGCTTCCTCGATAGAATGTTTCAGGTAGTTGACCACTTGATTAGCAAAAAATTCAACCATCATAAAACTGCCCTCCAGAATGTAAATTAATTCCGAGAAATTGTAGCACGTAATAGGACTCGTATACACTTTTTTTATTTTTAGTGAAATAGTGA
>NZ_JANLCJ010000465.1 GCF_024979295.1 Herbiconiux daphne
GGGTCGTAGCTCATAGTGAGAACTTTACGGCCCGCACGCTGGATATAGATTAGCTCTGTGCCGACGCGCATCGGGCGCACGGAAGACGCGCCATAGTTCGACGGTACGCGCACGCAAACGCTAGTCGGAGAGATAACGTTATTCGTGCCGCTAATGATAAATTCGCTGGAGTGAGTCAGGGCGACAAGGCTGTTAAGCGAAAACAGGTGAGAGATCGGGTTAACCTGGTCACTGTCGAGCGTAAACGAAAACGCGGCATCGTCCACGTACCCTAATTCGAAATTAAGATATTGGCGGATCGCGCTTCCCCATATCGTTTGTGGGAAGAGTTTAGAACCGGCGAAGATTAGGCGCTGTTGGTGGAAGGCCACGCATCCGGGCCAGCCTTTCGCGTCCGACCAAACACCCTCTTCGAGCGTCCAGCTGTTCGGGCTTGCGATCAGGTTCGAGCTACCGGCGCCGCCATACATCAGGGATGTAATTTCGCCGGTGGCCGTCGCCGCATCTACTACCGTCTTGATCTTCACGACGCCGCCGTTAACACGGATATACTTTCCGACGTCGGCCGCTTTGAACGCTGCGCCGTTTGTTGGCGCGGGCGCGTTCGTGGCATCTGAGGCTTGTAGTTTTAAATCGATGATCGAGCAGACAAG
>NZ_JANLCJ010000466.1 GCF_024979295.1 Herbiconiux daphne
GTAGTCTGTATCATCTTCATCAGAATAATCGCTCTCCGTGGCTCTCAGAGCGTTTGAGGGGCTATTCTGAGTAAGGGCATCAACATCATCAACGATTTCATGTTCAAAGTCAAAGCTATCGGTATCGATGAACATAGAGGTAGTAGTAGGTTCGGACATTAGTCACTCCTTAAAAGTTTAATACTGGTTTTTCTGAGGAAACAGCTGCATTCTTAATTTTGTTACCGAGGTCTTCATAGTTCTGTAGTATCTTCTGATAACGAACTAAGTCTTTCTCCGTAACCTTACGTGCTTTCTCCCATTGCTCATTAATGAAGTAATCAATTACTCTGTCTAACTGACCTGTAGCAACAAGGGAGTGGCAAGACACTTGAAGGTCTGTCTCCGATAGGATAGGGTTTAAAATCATTGTAGCTCCTTAGGATGCTCTGTGGGAATGCCTTAGGTCAATTCAACCACAGTTAAAGTTAAAAACTTTGGAACGGTTTCAACGACCGTTTAAGCTTGACACTGAGGTCAAGGGAATACACTGAAGAAAAGACAAGGTCAAAGGCGACCTCATCTTCTATTTCCATTTCTATCAAAACTATCCCTTATTCTTTTATTGGTTTAGTAATGGTTTGTTAAATGGTTTGTTCATTGGTTTGTTAGG
>NZ_JANLCJ010000467.1 GCF_024979295.1 Herbiconiux daphne
CCAAAGTTGTCATACAAGAAGAACTTGTCTGCAAACTTCAACGCCTCATTATAGAGAACGTCTTGATCGTACTCTACGTCAGGACGATGGAACGGAATAGATGCAGCTTTACCAGCGATGTTCTTGACGGTCATGCCTACCTTCTCTTCCAAGAAGAAGCCACCACCATTAAAGCCATGATCCAGACAAAGACTTTTCACTAATTCGTGAGCAATCAATGTTTTACCTGAACCAACACCACCACCGATTGCAACCATTTCCCCCCAACGAATACCAAACGTCATATCGTTGAGAGTTTTCCATGGGTAAGGAACACCCCATTCTGGTTTCTTAAGCGCATCTTCAAGGCAGTCAAACACACTTACAGCACCTGCCGGAGATTCACGTCTGGCAGAAAACTTTAAGATGTTGAACAACTCCTGACCACGACCTGCTAACAGCAAATCGTTCGCATCTTTAATCTCTTTGTCCTGGCCATTCATCTGGAACGTACCCTTGGGGATACGAGCAAATTTAGCTTGAGGGAATAAAGCGCGACCTTTAACTAAAGCATCTTCACCTGCCGTGTCATTATCCATACAGATAACGATTTCATCGAACGTATTCAGAAACTCTCGGTTCCTAGACATGACCGATGCAATACTCCCAGCGC
>NZ_JANLCJ010000468.1 GCF_024979295.1 Herbiconiux daphne
GCCACAGCAGTCGGGTGGTTAATCCCGATATCGACAGCAGCACAACGTCTCCAATGATTTGGAATCTGAATAGGATCACAAATAATCCCACTCTCTGCTACATCATAAATTAAACCTTCACCCATTGTTGGTATACCGCGAGTACGCATTTCATGCTGCCATTCTGGAATAGAAGCTAACAGCTTTTTCTTATCCTCTTCGGACAAATGGGGTGCATCATCCCAAGTAGCGTTCTGGAAATACAACATACCATCTTTGTTCTTCATAAACAGATCGACTAGCTTTGTCAGACCGTTTTCTGGAGTAGCAGTGATGGTTACCAAACCACCTGTGGTTGCTGTACGAGTAACGCACTGAGAGTAAATCTCAATTGATTTGAATGGGTCTTCTTCGTCCAGCCAGATGTAATCTACAGTAGCACCCATGAGAACATGTTCACCCTGTTGAGTCGATTTAAACTGGAGAATGGTATGACCATCAAATTCACCGTTCTTATCATAATGTTTGATCTGACATTCGATAATACGATTACCATCACGGACAATAGTATCAAAGTTAATACAATCTTGTGGGATTGTACCAGTTCCTAATGCTTGCTCATCTTTACCAGCAGATGTACCGAACAACTCTTTTTGGAGAACGTTTCGTGT
>NZ_JANLCJ010000469.1 GCF_024979295.1 Herbiconiux daphne
ATTATGCTGCCATACAAGTGGTACTTGACGTTCATGATTACCTTTGAATGCATCTTGTTTGATGACTACACCGTCAGTACATCGAATATCATTCTTTGTGACATAACCGGCAAAGTCATAATCTTTTCTTTGCATTAAAGTTATACCCTTCCTTTGAGATTTACAACCATTTTGACAAGCATGGGACGTTGCTGACCAAATAGTATTATTTTTCTAATCGTCTCTTAATTACACTTCGAACCATATAGTTCTTAGAGTTTTGAACAAAGTTGGTTCGTTTACGTTGTGTAGCCTGTTGATTGACTGAATGCTTGATAATATCAGTCTGTTGAAGTTTTGAAATAAAGTCTGGAACTTCCGGAACATTATTATCATTACCTTGTGTGGCTGGAGTAGTCTCTGGGACCGACGATTCGGGTTCCAATGATGCTTGATCTGTAACTCCTCCTTGACCAACTGTTCCGAGTCCACCAGCTTGATTTCCATCAGCAATGTTACGGTTAAATAGTTGATCTGCAGTAGGATCAGGATGAGGTTCTTTACCAACGAATTTACGAATCTCATTAGGAGTGAGAATCGCATTACGTGTAAAGATATCTGCAATTTGTGCAATTTGCTCAACTGGAACAAGTTTGAATGGATCACGGAAT
>NZ_JANLCJ010000047.1 GCF_024979295.1 Herbiconiux daphne
ATGAGAGCAATCGTCCCATTAAGCACAGCACAGATAGGAAAAGTGGAAGTAAAATCTGCTCCAAAGAGTTCAATGACTTCATTTTTGCGTATACTTGTGGCGATATTGGAAGTTGGACTAATGGTTGGTGCTGCCGCTGCCGCTCCTTTCACAGGTGGTGCCTCACTTGCCATTGACGTCGGCATAGGACTTGCTGGTGCTGGTGCTAACTTAGGCGTATCTGCGGCAGAAGGTGAAATACCAGCATTAAGCACGGCATTTGATTTTGCTTCGGCATTCATACCTGGTGCTATGGGGTTGGCTTCTGCCGGAAGAATAGCACGTGCCGGTACTAAGATAGACAAGGCGGCACTTGATGCCAAACTTGCTGACAAGGCGACCAAAGCGGCAAATGAGGCGGTTGAGAAAAATTCTAATCGTTTGCGGAATAGAATAGGTAGAACGGAAGAAAGAAGGCAATCTACACTTACAAAAATGTCTGCCGCAAAACAAAGACAAGCAGATAGGGTTGCCGGTAGATACAACCAGATAAAAGCAAACAATGCCAGACATATGCAGAAAGCAGCGGATTTCAGGGTTAGGTTTGCCACAGGAAAACTTACAAATCGCGAAAAGGCAATACTTGAAATGTATCTTGGTACTGACTCTCCTTTCTTGGCACAGCACCAGGCATTCAGGGCATTCGCCAAAGGAAGAAGAGATAATGCCATTGACCATTTATTCGGTAAACTGACTCCTGTCCGTGGTGCGGAATCAAGGGCGATGCTTAACCAAACAAGAAGTATCGGTCAAAAAAACATATCAGCGTTATCTGCTAAAGTCACTCGCCAAAATCGTGAGATAGTCGGTTTGGGACATGAACTTGCCAATGTCGCTGCAAAATACCACACGACAATGGAAGACATCATGAAAGGTCTACAGGAAATGCATGACATATTCGACCGTGTTAAGGATTACAATGTAGTCAAGAGATTGTCAACAGGTTCATTCATGAAACAACTTGAAAAAGAAACTGATAACAAATTTGTGTTGGAAGTTCTTCAAGAAGCATATGGTGATGCTATTCGTGGTCAAACTTGAACTGGAAGACTTGCGTTGGCACAAACTGCTTCTCGTGCTGCTTCTACTAGTGCTGTACGTCAAATAGGTGAAAAGTTGGCGGCAACCAATCCTGCTGATGCGATGATATGACAGTCATTGAGAAACCGTCTTACACAAATGGGTAAAATCCAAAGCAATGTTGGGAGAGTGACCTCTAAAGTCGCCTACCGTGACAATGTGGCGTTGGTTCAAGGGGCGTTGTCATCACTTTCACTGGAAGGTCAAAGGATAGTTTCGGAATTGGGGCAACTTGACCCCAAGGCGATAGTTGAAATGTTCATGTCATTCCAGAAACACTCCGACCCTTCAAAACTCGTGCGTTTGATAAAGAAAGCAGGTTCAAGGGACTTCAATGACAAGTGGGTTCAAACTGCTCAACTTATTGATGCCAATGACTTCGGTAGATATGGACCAGAACGTGCATATCAGTTCCTTAAAGATAAAATTGAAGGAATACTCGAAAAGTCTGCCTTCAAGAAAGCGTGGGTCGCATCCAAAAAAGTAATAAAGGAAAGCCAAAACCTCCAAAACGCATTTGAGAGGTCTGGTGGACTTATGATACCCGGAACAAACGGGCAGATACCAGGTAACTACCTGTTCGGTTACAAGATAGTGGACAGAAATCCTGTCAACGGATGACATACTGTGTTCCTTAAGTTTGTCAAGGAAACCACAAACGGAAAAGCGGATGTTCTAATCCGTGCCACTGAACATGACCTCAAGATGTTGAGGGAAGAGGGAGTTCAATACTACTGACGTGTAGGAAAGAGAAAAGGTTGATGAATAAGCAAAGGTGGACGGAAAGTGTCAACTTCCCTGTCAACTGTTTCATCATCACTAAGTCTATTCCTGTCATTCGTGCCGATTCCGGCATTGAGAAACGTCATGTCGATAGTTTCCAACTGAGTGGAAAACGTGAGTTCAATGGCAAAGGGGGAATACTTCTCAAAATGATTCGATAAGTTTGAAAGGGCATTCGTGCGTACTTCAATCAACCGTGCCGCAAGACTTGCTACAAGAGTGGCACTTGGTGGATTGTATAAACAAGCATATATGGCAAAGGTTACTCCTAAGTTAGCGGAACAAGCAAGTAAGATGGCAACTAAACAAGCTGCTGGAAAATTTGCTGGTGAAGCGGTGGCAAAAGCGAAACTTGATGCTTACATTGCTACAACAACCGCCAAAGAGTTCAGCAGATTGGAAAGCAAGGCATTAGGTAGGTCTAACTGAC
>NZ_JANLCJ010000470.1 GCF_024979295.1 Herbiconiux daphne
ATACCTCCATCTTCGCTAGGGGCTTGGGATATGATTCCAGTAGAATTGTAATTAGCCAAAGGAGAAACCTGATTACTTAGTGGATTAGTAAATGTATTACCAAATCCGAAAGAATTACCAGACAAGGCTCCTTTATTATCAAACATAGTGGCCATTATTGAAACCCTCCAAATAAGGCAGCTGTTTTACGCATTCCAGGGGAGGATACCATCCAGTGATCTACTACACCACTGCGAACCTGATTGGCTGCTGTATTTTGATATACAGAAGCATTATCGAACAGACCACGAATCTTTGAAGCAAACAGGTTAATCTTTTCAGAATCACTCAGTTCTCTTTCTTGTGGTTGTTGCTGTTGAGGTTGTTGCTGTGGTTGTTGTGGAGCTTGATCAGGGGTGTTACTCATGAGAGAGGCTTGAGAGAATTTGTCAGGAGTCTGGGGTTGAACACCCTCTTGACCTAAATTGACAATCTCCGTTGAGGCAGGAGCTTGAGTCGGCACAGGTACACTAGCATCTTTCGCAATATACTCCGGAGAGAATTTCTTATTGCGCATGTAGTTGTAACCTTCTTGTGCCATTGGCTTCTTACCAGAGAGCATCTGACGTGCCCCACCAGTCCCTTGATTGTACCCTAACAAGGCGTTGGG
>NZ_JANLCJ010000471.1 GCF_024979295.1 Herbiconiux daphne
GTCTATGTCAAGCTTACAAAAGATGCACATGATAAGTCCATTAAAATAATGCGAGCTCGAGCTGAGATCATTGTCCGAGCTTTAGATCAATCAGGTTTTGAAAACATCGTCAAGAAACAAATGGCGGTTACAAAACTAGGAATGATTGCATCTGAATTTAAAATAGATTTATCATCAGATCAAGCTAGTGAATACATTGAAGATGCTGTTAACCGTGTTCGAGCTATCATGAATCCACCAGTGGAACAGAATGATAAAATCGAAGGTTAAAATCATTTTCTACTAGTACTCCAAAGTTTTGCGAAATCTAAAAGAAAGTGGAAAGCGAATGCCTAACGAACTTAGAAAACAACGCCCTGCTAGGACACCCGAACAGCGTGAGAAGCAATTAGTTGCACTTGCAGTTGATTTGGTAGAGCAACGTTTAATCGACGGGACTGCCTCTTCTGCTGAGATTGTGCATTTATTAAAATTATCATCACCAGTCGTACGACTAGAGCGGCAAAAACTTGAAATGGAAAATGCACTGATACAAGCGAAAATTGATACGCTTAATGCAGAGCGACAAAATGCAGAAGCCTACCAAGAGGCAATCGAAGCGATGCGTTCTTATCAACCATCACAGGTCGATTACATCGATGGCGACT
>NZ_JANLCJ010000472.1 GCF_024979295.1 Herbiconiux daphne
ATTCTCAGTGGGATCAGTATGATGACGATGACGGGTGGGACAGATACCTCGATAGAAGATATCCTTCGCAGTCATCAGCTGGCGCAGTACGTGGCGCAACAAGCGGGAATCAAGCTCAAACATTCACGAAAACTGCTGAAGAGAGTACTAAAGACCGTCTGAATCAGATGCTGGAAGATCATGGTATCCATGTTCGTCTCGGCGAAGGTCTGTTCTTTGAAGCTTTCCAGTGGGAAGCGTACCCGAACTCTAGTGGTAAGGGTAAAATGACTGGCTTCATGTCGTCACTCGACGAGTACGTTGAAGTACAAGCGCCGGGTGTTGGGGCCGAAGTCTTTGTGGAAGGTCGTGAATATACAGGCCGGATTCTTTCCTGCTATGTTATGAACTACATTCTGCATGTGGTTGTAGCCAACCCAAAACCTCGTGAACATGAACAAACTATCAATCTTGCATCAATGATTGATACGTTAACTAATCTTCCATTCGTGGTTGATAAACCTCTGCCGGGCTATGATCGTGTAATTACGGACATTCCTCAAACAGCCGAGGAAGAGATCACGGAAGAAGACGAGGAAGAAGCAGTCTCAGCGGTAACTGCTGATGGGACTGTTGTCACAAAAAAAGAATGGGAGTCGAATGGTGCC
>NZ_JANLCJ010000473.1 GCF_024979295.1 Herbiconiux daphne
ATTTCTTCGTATTCAGACTTCTTAACGGCAATTGGTTTAAAACGTTGAGTAGTTTCTTGCGCCATTGTCATAATATTGGTAGAAAGGTCGTTGATTCCTTTTTGAAGACCTTTTTTTTGTTCTTGAAGCGCAATTACTTCTTCGCCTTCTTTTTTAGTTTCGGCAAGTAATAGCGAAAGTTCGGGTGTTACGCTAGCAACAATTTCATCGCCCTCTCCAAATTGTTGTGGAATATCGGCGATTGCAGCTTGAAGCTGTTCAATCAAATCATTCATTCTCTTTATTTCCTTTTGGTAAAATTTTAATTATTCAGCGGTATCTGCCGCCTCTTTAACGTCTCCGAGGTCTTTTTCCTCTTGTCCGCCAACTTCTGGCTCATCAACTTTAGCTTCAGCCAAGACGATTGTCGCTGGTTCTGGAGCTGGAGGTTTAATAACACTTTCAAGAGCTGCAAGACGAACTTCGTGTTCCTCTAATACGTCAGCGTGATTGTGTAAAACTTCGTTGTGGTCCAATAATTGGTCCATACATAATTGAAGGTCGTTCATTGAAATTCTCCTTTAATTATTTACCAGTAAACATTGGAGATTTCCAACCATCAATCATTCCAAGATTGCTTGGTGCTGTGCCTGAAACATAAGTTTTG
>NZ_JANLCJ010000474.1 GCF_024979295.1 Herbiconiux daphne
CCAAGTCAACTTTTGGAAGAAGCTATCAGTATATCGGCCCATGTAGCAGTATATGTTTTAATTTATCTAACAAGGAGTCATGCGCATGGCACTTCAACAAATTAATACGTATGCGGATTTAAAAGAGGCAGTTAAATTATGGTTGAACCGTAAAGATCAAGCAACGATTGATATGATTCCTATGTTTGTAAACTTTGCTGAAAAGCAGTTTACACGTCTCGTAAAATTACCGTATTACGAAACAATGGTGCAATTTAATATTACAGACACATTTAAGTTTGTAGTTATTCCTCAAGATTTCTTGAGTGCAAAGCACGTACACGTAAATGGTGTACCTTATAACCGTGTGGATGTTGAAACATTCCAACGTGTTAAACAAAAATACCAGAAATCAGCTGAACACACGATTGCTTATGATGGCATGACTGCTACTAATGCTGGTTCTACAATCCAAACAACTGCTCGTTTGTTTACTCGTATTGGTGAACAGATTCACTTCTTCCCAACACCTGCTGTTGGTGATTTAGTTGAAATGATTTATTCTCAGGATATCCCTGAAATGCAGTTTGATTTGGATCAACCTTATAACTTGCTGATTGCTCCAGATATCATGCTTTATCTTTCTCTTCGCCATGCTTCTACTTGG
>NZ_JANLCJ010000475.1 GCF_024979295.1 Herbiconiux daphne
AGTTTGTGAACCGTTATTGGCGTTCAAAGCATCAACAACCAATGTGAACCAACCATTTACACCAGCAGGGTTGTTCGTCAGACCAGTCGTTCCGCCAGCATGATAACGACCACTTGAGGTGATAGTGTTCAAGTCGGTGTTGTTATCAATAACATCACTCGTTTCATCTATTCTAGCCCATGAACCCCAAACTACTGGGTTCCCAGAACGTTGACGTAACCAAACATGGCCTCCAACAACAGTCAATTTTTGGAAAGCAAATGAATTAGCTGTGTCATTGTTGGCAGAGTTTTGAACTTCTAACATGGCATAGCTCTGAGACTCGTCGGCAGGATAACCAGTTGGTTTATAACCATTGATTTGATATACACCTGTAGCATAAAGCGTATCTATATTCCCGGGAGCAACTTGAACGGCAACTTGTGTAACTTTACCATCAGTTCTTCCAGTACCACCTAAAGTTATTGGGGTGATATCGACTTGATGGGAAAGTAATTCCATCCAGTTAGCGAGGTCAGTTGCAGGAGTTTGGGATAAGATGTAAGTCGTTTTCGTGTCGGTTCTGATAGCTATATCCCCAACATTAGCTGATAAGGCGAGCATGTCAGCTTCAGATGCGACTGTATAAGTGTTATTTACTGCGAC
>NZ_JANLCJ010000476.1 GCF_024979295.1 Herbiconiux daphne
CGATTGCATAGAAGCTCTTAGGATCAAGATTACGAATCTTGTAAGAAACAATTACACCATCTTTATGTTTGGGATAGAAGTGAGAAATAGGTTCCCGGTTTACAGATGATAAACCACAACGAACACCATAACGCTCTGCAACAGCACGAGTGATACCTCGTGTAGTGAGTGCCATGATTGGAAGTTCATTTGCTTCTGCTAGAATTGCTTCTCGTTCTTCATCTGTCAGTTCACGTTTGATCTGTCGAACAGACTCGATGTCTGCTCGGTTGGCATCAGTGACTTTCTCACCATGCCCACACCGATTGCAATGAGTCCACTCTTCTCCAGTCTCAGTGTTCTTCCAGTGCTGTAAGTGGTTACCTGTTTTATCCCCACCAGCTTTGCGACATTCTGGACAAGCACTGTCGCCAAGTAATTCTTTTACTCCATAGATTTTTGACAAACTTGCATCCTCCTGACGCAAAATTTACTACTTACATTGCAATATTAGTGGTTGGTGTTACAAATGATACAGAACGCATGATCACATAGTTATCAAAACCAGTTGCCTGACGTTCACCACGAATATAGCGTACAGCTTGTTCGTAATTATCGAAACGAGACACCGCCGGTGTTGTACCCTGACGTCTGG
Source organism: Herbiconiux daphne (assembly GCF_024979295.1). Taxonomy (GTDB): domain Bacteria; phylum Actinomycetota; class Actinomycetes; order Actinomycetales; family Microbacteriaceae; genus Herbiconiux; species Herbiconiux daphnes. The sequence goes on from NZ_JANLCJ010000476.1 coordinate 635, forward strand.
CACTGGCATTG
>NZ_JANLCJ010000477.1 GCF_024979295.1 Herbiconiux daphne
AAGCGCATACCCCGCGAAGTACTCAGACGCACCGGTACTACCATAAATGGCATAGACACAGCCACCTACAGCAATACCACAGGCAACCCAAAAGATTGACCAGAGGACTGCTGACTTCATATCATCGCCTTTGTGGAATACGAAATCCACTGACAGAGACAGAACCAGCATAATCGCAAGGACAATGCCTAAAGACACATCATGTGATAGACCGAACATATATTCCTTATTGAGCCAGACAGGCTTTCACAACGTTACCAACGTATTTGGACACACGAGTACGAACCTGTTCAAGGTTCACCTCATTCAACACAACACCGTTATGGAAGATAACCGGAAGGTCAGACTCTTCCTCACGTTCAGGTGTAACACTGTCAGTGGCAATCCACTCACCAAACTTAAACTTATGGTGAATCAGCCCTTTGAGGGATTTCTTCGTACCATCGTCAGTTTTAGGAGATTTCTGGATAGCTCGACCTTCACCTTTGACTACACCATAAGTTGCCTTCATGGCGAATCCGAAGGTGTCACGAGTCACATATTGATATGTGAATGAGCCAATACCAAGAACCACGTTGCTGGTTGCGAATCCCTTGGCTTCCAATCGCTCGAACACATCTTTACAGACGTCAAGAGTAATAGAA
>NZ_JANLCJ010000478.1 GCF_024979295.1 Herbiconiux daphne
TCCCAAAATTAGTCTTCTTCGTTGAAAAAGGATTAAACCAAGAGAAAAATGACCCGAACTATGATATTAAGCAGCTTGCACTCGAATGTGCAACTAAGCGACTGTATCCCGATATCATCTCCGCAGTCAACAATCGTGCCACCACTGGTAGCTCGGTGCCTGTTAGCCCAATGGGCTGTCGTTCATTCCTCAGTGTATGGAGAGATAGCGATGGAAATGAGGTGCTCGACGGGCGTAACAACCTCGGGGTCATTACACTCAATATTCCTCGTATTGCCATCGAATCAGGCGGTGACTTTGCCAAGTTCGACACTCTCTTTGAAGAACGTCTTGCTCTTGCTAAACGAGCTCTTGACACTCGCATTGACCGTCTACGAGGAGTTAGAGCAGCCGTTGCCCCGATTCTCTACACCGAAGGAGCGTTTGGAGTACGCCTTAAACCCGAGGATGAGATTCTCTCACTCTTTAAGAATGGCAGAAGCTCGATTAGCTTGGGTTACATCGGACTCCATGAAGCTTCCATAATCATGTTTGGTGAAGCTCCTACGGAGAACTGGGCTGCACAAGATTTTTGTGTTGGTCCGGTACAACGTATGAGAAATGCCACGGAGAAATGGAAAGATGAGTCAGAAGAGGGTTGGGG
>NZ_JANLCJ010000479.1 GCF_024979295.1 Herbiconiux daphne
GATTATATTCAGCGTTTCAGTGCTCAAGGGCATAGAATGTTACATGCTGATAAAAATGATCCCGTATTTGGCATGGGTGGTTCTGGTGTTCTTAATAGTCCAGCAGATCAGAGAATGTATTCTATTGTGGTGCGTAAGATGCTACAGCAGATGGTAAAAGATAATGGCGGTAGCCTAGATAAGACTGTTAAACGCTGGAGAGGCAACGATAACGATCATGCTTATTTCGGCAAGGTTCTAGCAGCTTATAAATCTGCTTAATTAAGGAGGTTTACCCATGAAAATAAGCAAACAGTTTAAAGAAGTGGGTGAACCTACAGACTGTGCTGATTTAGATTTCTGTAAGGCCGTACAGGATATGCTGCCTATTTGGAGGCATACCAGCCCGGAGAAGATGCAAGACAGGATGCAGCGCCTATTTGAGTCTCAGAATCGTTTTGAGTTTCACGCAATCGACGATGAAGGCCGTACAGCGGCTATCATGGTGATTACTTGTGACGATGAAGAAGCCCATATAGGCGAACCCGTCCTGATACCCGTAATGGCCTGTTCATTACAGCCCGGTTTACTAACTGGCGCTTACAGGTGGTTATTCCAGATTGCTAGGGAATATGGCATTAACTGGATTTATACAACTAAAAC
>NZ_JANLCJ010000048.1 GCF_024979295.1 Herbiconiux daphne
CGGTTGCATCAGAAGCTCTAGCCAATGAAGCAATACCAAGCAACACAACCACAAGGAAGCAAAGCATAGCGGCTTTAAACATGCCAGCCGCTTCGCTATACGCCGGGTTTTTATCCGTAGCTGTAACAACATGTTTCATCGCTCAACCTTACTTGTGGAAGGTGGTGTAACGGTCGTCAACGATATATTGACCGAGTTCTTTGCCGTGCAGGACTGGCATGATAACTGACATTGATTTGCTCTTGTCATGAGCAATGATGATTTGACGGGCTGGCTCGTCGTTCTTGTGGAAGATCATGATGTCATTCACATCACCGTTATCCAGCGTCACATCGTTGGTTGTCGCATCCAACGTGTAAGGCGTCGCATTGCCTTCCAGATCGATAGCTTGTAGCGTATCGTTTTCCCAGACGATTTTACCAGCGTCTGCAATGTGGTAAGTAACGCTGGCAGCGTTTGCAGTGGTCATACCCATAACAGCCAGAACAGTGATGGCGACAAGAGCTTTAATGAGTTTCATGTGTATCCTCGTTGATGACGTTGTATCCGAGGAAGTTAGCAAGCGCTGTGCCTGCTTCCCACGGATGAAGGAAGTTATTACGGAGTGAGTGAATCATTTGGATCAGGTCAGGTCTGCGCTTTTCTTCAACCTGCGGAATGAGGTGAACTAGTACGAAATCGTCAACTTCAAACTTACTGGCTGAAAGAATACGCTGAACCATCCTGTTCAACTTCGAACGCTTAGCGTATTTAAGTGTCATACATACCTCAAATGTAATCGAAAAAACCGGCTCTTGAGTTCCGGCTGTGGCAATACATTCCACAAGGTAAGGGTAAATCTAATCTATTTCATTTTCTCCCATATATTATTAAGGAGTTGATAAGGAATATTTCTAAGGAATATTATAAGAAGTAGTAAATATGATCTTAACTACTTCTAGGAATATTTCTTAGTAATATATGGGAGAAAATTAACGGAAGAACACAACAGGTGTTTCCTTACCCTCATTGAGGAAGTCAAGGATAGATTGTTGTTCCATTTTCTTTTCAGTGTCACGTTCACGCTTAGCGTTAAGCAAGCGGTCACGCTTATCTAAAAGATCCTCAGTGTGGCCAATTACCACAGACTGCCCAGTGCTTTTTTGCATTTCTTATCTGCCGTTGAAACGATTGTGAATAAGGCAGCAAGGATTACGATGATTGCGAATCCAGTGCTGATAGCGAATAGGAATTTTAATACGAACAACATCAGGAACAACATTGCAAAGATGCGTAAGAATGTCATTGCCATTTTTGATTACCTCAAAAGTAAATGATAGAGGCTAACTGATTTGGACTCAGCAGCCTCGACTTTTACTTTTCGTTAATCAGTAAACCATCATTGAACCGTTAACGTTGACATTTTGATTTTGTATTGCGTTAGCCATCATTTGAGTCTGATATACCTGGCTCCACATGGCCGCTTGTTGCGCTTCAGTTCGCGCCTGATTAATACCAGTCTGAACCATCACTTTGCAGGTATCAGCATCAATCACACTGCGATGAGTAGCATCACGCTGTTTCATTTCACCAACAACAGCAGTGAAATTGCGAGTGTTGCCTTGTGCCTGAGAATGACCATATTCAGCGCACAACTGAGCATCTGACATTTTAGCAGGATCAATAGCGCAACCAGTCATGGCAGCAGCAGAAGCCAGCAGAGCAACAACAGCGAACATACGTTTGATTGAATTGATTTTCATAGTCTCGACCCTTACAATTTATGTTTTAGTAAAATTACTAAAACGCCCCATCATTTCAGAGGCGCTTTATAATCTTACTTGCTTTCTTTCCAAGCACGTTTGAAACGAGAAACCTGATCGCTGAAACGTTCAGCGCCTTTGTAGGCGACCACACCAACCGTTACGGCGATTGCGATTTCAGGAGCAGCAGCGACAACGAGCAGGCCAACAGTTGCAGCAGCGCCAGTATAAAAACCTTTTTCGATGTAGTTACCGATTGTATCTTTTGCCATGATTTCGACCCTTACTGTTATGTGATAATAATCATAAAGCCTACTGGTTACCCAGCAGTCTTGAGTTTATTACCAGTGACCAACGTTACGTGAACCAGACTGAGCAGAACCGCCACCGATGTGATTACCGCCACCCAGACCGTGTGCGCTGTTAGAGTTAGCAGCGTTGCCCTGACCGTTGCCGTTTCCGCCGTGGTTGTTGTTGCCGTGATCGTGCCCCTGTTGACCGCCTTTCACTTTTGGGCTACCGATGATAGCGTCAACGTGTGGCACTGCGACCTGAGTACCAGCAGGCAGGCTACCAGCAGTTACAACAC
>NZ_JANLCJ010000480.1 GCF_024979295.1 Herbiconiux daphne
CATCCCGGCGGATGTGTGGGCGGAAGCTGAAAATCTCGCTATGTTCCTGAAGCAAAAAGGCCATCTATCCGCCATTCCGCTAGATACCTGGTTAGCGTGTGATTCGCTTAAAAGGCTATGGCGTCGAGCGCACCCGGAGATTGTAAAACTTTGGGCCGCCGTCGAGGATGCCGCCCGGAGCGCGATCAATGGCCGCCCCACTTCTACCCACGGTTTGACGTTCGACAAACGCGGCGCATGGCTGCGCATCGGTTTGCCGTCTGGCCGTTATCTTTCTTACCCCTCGCCCCGCGTCGATGAAACCGGACAAATTACTTATATGGGCGTTTGCCCCTATTCCCGTAAATGGAAACGGTTAAAGACATTCGGCGGGAAACTGGTTGAAAACATCGTGCAAGCCATCGCTCGCGACGTACTCGCTAACAACATGGCCGCCATCGAGGCCGCCGGTTATGAAATCGTGTTGACCGTACACGATGAAGTAATTACCGAAGCTATCAACACAGCAAGATATAACGCTAGCGAGCTATCAAGCTTGCTTGCTATCAATCCATCGTGGGCGCAATCCATGCCCCTGGCCGCCGCTGGATTCGAGGCGGATCGTTATCGTAAGGATTAATCATGGCGTACATCCGCGAAAT
>NZ_JANLCJ010000481.1 GCF_024979295.1 Herbiconiux daphne
ATCCCAGCTATTGACTTCACTAAAGGAGCAACAGCTAAACCGTCTTGGCCAACTGGTAAAGTAACTACAACTACTTCTACAACGGTAAAGCCGTAACGTCAACAACGACAACAACTAGTACGACTACAACAGTGAAGCCGACTACGACAACAACTACTACGACTACATCAACCACTACTGGTCCGTAGAGTACTCGTTAATGACGTTAAATCTTAAACCTATTTAGGAGAATCAATGGCGACTAAAGTTTCGACAATAGTTGGCATACGTAGTGCATTAGAGAAAGAAGTTCGTCCTGGAATCTATGAGTATGACTTTAAGGAACAACCTGTAAAGGCTACTCTTCTCCAGAGCGGAACTTTTGTTGACGATGCAACCTCTGGCAATCAAAATGAACGTCCAAACATAAGGATCTCGTTCCTTTTAAGTAATGTTAAAACTGATCGTTTATCTCGATTAATGTATATCGTATACTTCGGCGTGAAATACAAGATTACTAACATTGACCGTACACAAGATCCTGCAGTTATTGTAACTTTAGGGGAGGTGTGGCATGGCTAAGGCTAGTGATGAATTGATCGCACGACTTCAGACTTGTGCGCCAAAAGTGTATTTCAAACCGCCTGCCAAATCTCAATTGG
>NZ_JANLCJ010000482.1 GCF_024979295.1 Herbiconiux daphne
TATCCTGATAAAATACGCGGTCAGTATTAAAGAACCACATAATCTTTTTCTGGATATTATTAATTGGCTTGAAGATGTTTCTATTATAATTCGGTTTCGGTACAAATTCCAGCGAATACACCATATCAGAATCAGGGTTTTGTAATTCCGTAGTTTTCGCGTGAATATACGTAAAACAGTTTTCGCCTACAGTGATAATATTACACTGGTATATATTATCGTTAAATTCAATAAAGTAAGTCAAAAGAACATCCGAGGGCTTATATTTATATGGTAAGTGAGGGTATAACGCCAATTCCCACGCTCCGCCCGTAATCATTGCCAATTTCGGGTTATCAAAAGCAAAGTATTTATTTGCCTCTTTATTCTGCGAATCTGCCGACGATTTACAATATTCAACCGCTACCGTTAATTTACTTTCGCCGTATGTATATACGTCAATAGTACCCTGTTTCATTTTCTGGATATGCTCTAGCCCCATTTCTTTAAAGTAAGGGCAGAATTTATTTACCGTGTTACCGAGCATATAAATCTTAACAGTTTCACGGCGGCGTACAATCGTTGAGATTGTATTCATTAACTGCACAAATTCATCCTGTAAATACAGGCGATTCGTCAAGAACTCATCAAAAAAAATAAGG
>NZ_JANLCJ010000483.1 GCF_024979295.1 Herbiconiux daphne
GTCAAACGACTCTCAGATAATTATCGTACCGGACTCTGTTACTAAGAAGATTGGCCCTTTGATAATACAAGGGGTCTTTCTTTTTGCCTTTTCACAAGAAAAACAACGACTATAGTGAAGAAATAGACTTTAGCTCAGAAGGGAGAGCACTAATAATATAGAGGTCACGGGTTCGATTCCCGTAAGTCATATACGTTTCTTTTTTTTCGCATGTATTACAAGGCGTATAATAGAAAAGGAGGTCTATAATGAAACAAGACCATACAACAGAAATCATAGCATTTTTAATCATCTTGATTGGATTTGCCGCAGTATTAATTGCAGGCTATTCAGGATAGAGCATTAAAAGTGCTCATTTTTTTTTTATCTTTTTCACATACAAACGCAAGAAAAACAACGCGTATAATGAACAAATTAAGAACAAAATTTAAGGAGAACATCACTATGTTAAAAATCTTATTTCACTTATTCATGACACTAATCACTAGCGGAGCTTGGCTCATCGTACTATTGGTTATTTGGCTTGTAAAGAACATTTAAGGAGAACAACATGTTAGATATACTTATCGTTATATTGATCGTATTAATTATCAAGAAGAAATTCAAACTATAATGGTTTGATTCTTTTTTCTTTTTATC
>NZ_JANLCJ010000484.1 GCF_024979295.1 Herbiconiux daphne
CGGTTAGCCCTTGTGTCTCAGTGTCGAAAGTGAAGCAAGTTCAACGTAGGACAAATGGTAACAGGCGGGAAGTGGTGGCGCTGTAATCCACTAAGTTTCACAAAATGTATCGGGATTGATACGCAAATAACCTCGCTGTGATAGCGATATGCGAAAGAGTAAACGGCTTGCTTAGCCGTCAGAGGGAATCTTCTTAGTGAAGCCCTACCCAAAGTGATGCGGGAAAGCGTGGGAACGAAGCTGTATGCCAGCGGATAACACTAACAGGACAAGGCACAATAACCGGCTACCATCGTTGTTGTCACCTATCTAAGAGCGGGGAGTATCACTTACGCAAGAGTTAACAAGTGCTAAACGCGGTTGAGAAAGGTCTGACAAGCTAAAGTGTAAACCAGTTGCATCACCGGCCAATTCCTCAGAGTGTTCCATAATACATAGGTGTTCTGTGTATTAACGAGCATTCCGCTCAATGGGAATATCCCATAGTTTAAGAGGTTTATTATGTCTGCTATTACTCTGTCTACCATCTTCGCTAACGTAGTTGCTGCTAAGTCTGCTGAACTGTCGAATGAACAGGCTTTCATCCGTGAACTGCTCGACCATTCTGGACAGACTCCTAACGCTCGTAACATCACGTTC
>NZ_JANLCJ010000485.1 GCF_024979295.1 Herbiconiux daphne
CCCTCTGATCTCGCAATCTCTGCGAAGTATGAAACTCTTTACTACTTCGGTGAACGCAAGACTCCAACTGAACTTGCTGCTCAGTGGTTCAATACTAAAGAATCTCTGAAAGGTAACGATAAAGTTGACGCCAGCGCGATCATTGAAATGGCTAAGACTGATGATGAGCTGGCTGAGAAAGTGAAAGAGCTGGTCGCTGATGCTCAGCAGCGTGTCGCTTTCTGGGAAGCGTTTATGAACGACGACGAACTGGTTGTTCAGGTGAATCAGTTCAACGCTGAAACTGAGATGATGGAAATGCGCGACTGCGCACCATTCAAAGCAGGTGTATCGGTAGCGGCATTCAATCAGGCTCTGAAACGTATCGAACGTGCAAGCAAAGCTGGTCAGAACGTCAAATCTAAAGCGAAGGATGCTAAGGCAGACGATAAAGCAGCAGCGGCAATGACTCTGGATTCTCTGGTCGAACTGATGGCTCAGAAGTTCTCAGAAGGTAACGCGATGGAACGTCAGGTTCTGATCAACGCAATGAGCAAGGCAGTGTCTGGTAACTCTAACTCTGAAATGTTCGTGGTTAGCAAACGTGATGCTGAGATTGTTCGTCGTGTTCTGAACTCTCGCAAAGCAGCGGCTCAGGC
>NZ_JANLCJ010000486.1 GCF_024979295.1 Herbiconiux daphne
GCTGTAGCGGTCAAATTTTGAGAACTTAGCTTTGTTCTGTTTTTTCTGTTCAGGGGTCAGGTCTTTCATTTAGCATAGGTTGCCCGTATCGTTAAGAAGTAGATGAGAAAGAGAATCATTATCATTAAGATTATAGTATCACATATGCTGTAAAAGACCAGACTTAGCAAGTCTCTTAAGATAATTCTGAAGGTAATTTTTTCTAAAATTCACAGTGACCACTGTTCAGAATCCGGTTCAGGTCATCTGTGAAAATATCTTAGGGCGCTATTTCATAGCACCTGTATAGATATACAGGTCATAATCTTGTCAGCATTTTGACCAGTTCTATAGATACCTGCTTCAGTTGGTAGTTGCCTGAACGGTTGTCTGTTGGTGTCGTAACTTCTTCAACATTTCACTGTTCTGATAGATACCTGCTTGACACGGTGCGAATGAGAAGTATTATCGTTTTGCAAAATCTGAAAATATCACTTGCAATTTCTCTGTGAAGTGTGCTATGTGAAATGTTGCAGAATCGTTAAAAGGCACACTTAACAACTCTGTCACACTGTAAATCTCAAAACGTTCGTTTGTTTATTTACATTGAGACTGTCAAAGCGTATAGTTTGAGACATCGAATCACTACAGAGTAAGAC
>NZ_JANLCJ010000487.1 GCF_024979295.1 Herbiconiux daphne
ATGCCTTTAGGCTATGCCCTCCAAACATATCCGGGTCAAGAAGACGAGACAATACCAACGTATCGAATACGTTGAAACTCAAATCAGTCCCTGAAAGTTTTGCCAATACAGGGAGGTCGTAGTCCACGATATTATGGCCTACTATTACATCCCCTTTGGCTAATGTTTTCAGATACTCTTCAAGCTGGTGTGGACGAAACCCCTTTCGTTTTCCAGATACTAAATCAATAATCCAAGAACAATGAAAAGTATCCACATCGTGATAAAAGTTATTTGTTTCTATATCTGTAAAGAATATCTTCATTAAAAATCAGTCTCTTTATCAGAAGGTATAGGTGTATTACTTTCACCATCGCTCATAAGCACAAACGGTTTTTTGGGATCGTATTCACCTTCTGGTCGTTCAGTAAGCCTACCTGTGATTGGATTATACTTTGTCCCAATAGTACCAGACTGACCAAAATTTCTATCTTTCAACAATCGTATTTGGCTTAAGTTTTTAGCTTCACCTTCTGCCTGTTTATTCCTTTCAAAACCAAGCATCAGTTGGGAGAACCTCATAAAAGCCCTTGAACCTGTAAACTGTGCTTCATTTACAGCTCCACCTTGTTCATGTGTAGGGCCAGCTTTTGGTGGA
>NZ_JANLCJ010000488.1 GCF_024979295.1 Herbiconiux daphne
TGGCCTCCGACTTCTGCTGCGTCAAAATTAATAGAACCCAGCGCCATCACTGTAGTTAATGCGAGAATTGCCTGTAAGCGTGTCATAAGGATGTACCTTTGATGTGAAGTAAATACACTAAGCACCACTATCATCTAGACTAATGGTGCTTATCTACTTACTTATTTTCGAGATAGAACTCGTAACGGTCTTCAATCGGAATATCTCCCAGAAGCTCAACATTCGCCTTGCACCATTTCACAAACTCGAATCGTTCTTCCTGATTCCTTGGGCTTGGCTTAGTTGATTGTTTCCAATCTGGGTCAACCCGAAGCGTAATCTTTACGGGACGAGTAACCATTTGTTGAACCGGTTGTGCCGGTCTTGGTGGAATAACACCTTCCTTTTTCAGATGGGCTTTCATTGCATTGAGCAGTTGAGTGATTGATTGAATCAGCTTCAAATACTCATTGTGACCAGTAACCCCACGCCTCTTTCTGGACGGCATATCAAGAAACTTGTCACAACCTCGCAAGCAAATACTAATCCGAATCATCAGCTTGCCAGTCAAATGCTTATCATCTGACTTGAGTAATTGGGCGAAGAGTTGGCGATAATCTGTTACCTCTTCCAATTCTTTCTTGTAGTTTCGAAACTC
>NZ_JANLCJ010000489.1 GCF_024979295.1 Herbiconiux daphne
TTCAGTTCGGGTAATTCCATTCCAATCTGTAGCATCCCACGGAATTTGTACTCCCCAATCAACCTCTTTTGAAACTAACGCCCCTTCTCGCAACGCTGGATTATCACAGTAAATATTTACTACAACAATTCCACTAGTGAGGTTGAACAAATATTCAATACGGATATTATAACCAAACACGTAGTTTAAATCAATATCTACAGGGTCACAATGAGGTAAAAATAGTTGTGCAGAACCATTAAAATCATATGTAGGGATAACTGATTTAGGCACACTAATAGTACCTAAGTCATATTTAACTACAGCATCCCCGAACATTCTAGCCTTAACACCTGTAGAGAACCCCCAAATATGGATATCTGCATTTTTATCTACAGGTACATTTGGCAATTCATACGGAGTTTCAACCAGATTATAAACATACTTACTATAATCAATTTGGGGTTTAGCAGATCCTGACGGCTGGTTACTAATAGATGCCAGAGCCAGAGCAAATTTTAAATCATTAAGCTCAGTTTCCCCTACCTCATAAATATTTAACCATGTATTACGTTTAAATGGCATGGTTGTATATTTAATAGCTGGCAATCTACCCCATTCAGCATCTTTAGGTAGACGTTGAACAGTCCAATTTGC
>NZ_JANLCJ010000049.1 GCF_024979295.1 Herbiconiux daphne
ATGTGGAATTCGAGACGAGGTGTATTTACATTTTCTTTCTTCACACATGATACTATATCCTGTAAAGGTAGTCCATGGATATACAACTCACCATCAAAAATATTGATACCAGAACGATGTTTCAGTAAAGCTAACGCTTTTCCAATATGTTTAGGTACTGGATAAGTTTTACCTCCACGAGATGTAAGTGTTACATCGCCGCTTTGAGTAATACTAGCAATACACCGCACACCGTCCAACTTAGGAGAAGTAAAAGCAGGCCATTTAATCCTGTGTCCTGAGTCCAAGTAATTCTTGGCAAGCATCGGAAGGACTTCTCCGACTGACTTTGCTTCTTCCTGTGTAGGTCGATAGCATTTATCAATCTGCTTGTTATACTTGCTCTCAGCTTCAAGTAACGCCTGCTGTTCAGGAGTTGTTTCATTTGAACGTCCGATATTCTTTCCAGTGCAGATGGTAATCTGTTCCTGCATCTTACCACCAAGTTGTCCATGCCGTACTGTTATTACGTCATCTTCTACCTCGACAATCCAGTGCTTGAATTTTCCATCTTTATTAAGAGCAAATAATTCCTTTTTCATACCTTTCCTTAGGCAAAAAGAAAGGGAGCCTAAGCCCCCTTAATTTTATTCGACTACGATATCGTCACCATTAACGCCATCGATAGATTCATCCGTGATGTCATCATCCGTGACACCTTGAATCTTTTCGTCAATATGATAGATTTCTACTTCTAGAGCGTTGCTAATTGCTACAAACTCTTTAGCATCAATCTCCAAACCAAAACCATCATCAAACGTCAAACGGACGTTCTGATATTGAGGCATCGGTGTCGCTGTTACAATCTTCTCTGGATTCACAAACAGAGTTTCTTTGCTCAGAGCGTTCGTTACTTGAAATAATTTCATCACAATTCCTTTTTAATGTATAATCAATCCATTCCCACTGAAATAGGTTATCAGCTTCCTGGCCAATATAGAGTAAGCGAGCATTTTCAAGCATCACTTCCTCATAGTTATCACCAAATACAGCTTCATATTCCTGCTTTACAGCATCAAACATTTCTTGTAGTGTATCACAAGCTCCAAGAATTTTATCAGCAGCACCTGACCCAACGCCTTTACGACGAAGCATCAACTTACCACCCCACTTAACCTCCTTTCGAATACCACAGCCCATAATATTATCTGTGTTATCTCCAGTAAGCATTTGGTGGAAGAAAAACTCTTTAGCTTCAAATTCTGACAAGTAATGATTTAATCTTTCAGGTTGCTTATCACCACAAGCCCAACGATAATGCCAACCATGAACAGTGCCTAGGTCTTTATCACGTGAGCAAATAATGTTATTTTCAATATCCTTACGTTGTTCAATACCTAACCAATCGTCGGCTTCGATACCATCCACAACAACAGTAGGGTGACTACGTTTAATATAGTCACCAACAGTATCATAGTGATAAGGACGACCCACCGATGCGTTACGGTTCCCTTTGTAAGGTTCTTGTTTAGCAAGTTCAATCCTGAAATTCCCTTTGCCACTTAGTACACAAACATAAGAATCTGCACCAGTAGCTTTGATTACGTGCTGTATCGTATCTTCAGTGATTCTTTCAATCTCTGAAACGGGGGCAGGAACCCGCTCTTTTTTAAGGAACGGGTGTTCGAGAGCGATTGAGCCAATCTGGTATCTCAGAATGTCACAGTCGATTAGTGCTCTCATTTAGCTGCATCTTCCTCGCCACGCTTCTCATTAAATTTGATAGTAACAGACTTAAGAGCATCAGCTTTATACTTCGCTGTAGGCTCTGCTGCTTCTTCTCCTTCAACTTGTTCGGTACGAGTGTTCACAATGTAATAAATGTGAGCATAAGGGTTGGCAACAACTTTATAGTATCCGTTCTCGTAAATAATTTCCATGGTTATTCCTTAATCTCTGGATTGTGGTAAGCAATAAGCTTTTCACGGATACGATAGAGCAAAGTCTTTATCGTGCCAGGAGATTTTCCGTTGGTTAAATCTTTGATTGATTTACCACGGATGTAATAACCTAGGAACACCTGCTTCTCAGTTTCGGAGAGCACTGTTAAAGAATCTTCAATGAATTCATGACGCAGGATTAATCTCATTGGGTCGAGAACACCTTTGTCGTGAGATTCAAAATCGATATTAAAGTTGCGAGTTTCTCTGTTTGAATGGCGGGTCACTTTGCTGTAAAAATCAGCACGTGCTGCACCTAAGTTAATACTCA
>NZ_JANLCJ010000490.1 GCF_024979295.1 Herbiconiux daphne
TAACTGGTACTTGAATCTCAGCGTGCCAGCCTTCAAGACGAGAATCATCGGCAACATATTCTTCGACTGTGATAGAACGAGGATATGTAACGAGTAATGATTGACCAACGTAGCTCTTATTGACAAGAACTGCTCCATTGTTGACGGCATTAAAGTTACCTTTAAGTTCGATGAACTCAGTATCGTCAAGTTGGATAGCGTGAGAAGCGTATGTTGCTTGGAACACTTGCTCACATTTGTTATCAGATGATACGGTAACCCAACCACAATTATCAGGAGCAATGTCGGTAATGTAGATTACACCGTAATCATCGCCATTCCATTTATAAGGAAGTACTTCTGATTTAACAGTAACTGGGAAGAAACCGTCAATATTATCAGTTTTGTGTTCCAAAGGATTGAGCCAGAATGAGTTCTGTGTCATTGTAGAAGCAGTGATACTCTTAGATACAGCAAGTGTATCAGGATTGTAACCACCGTCCAAACAAGAAGCATCTGTGGCATCAACTGACTGGTCATCTTGGAATGAGGTAATACATGAGAGTACTACGGCTGCATTCTTTTGAAGCTCTGTCTTAGAATCAAAGATTGCGAGAGTAGAGAAACCAACATCATCGCCTAATGTTTCGTTAGAAT
>NZ_JANLCJ010000491.1 GCF_024979295.1 Herbiconiux daphne
GAACTCGAAAGGGTAGTGTCTATGAAAATAACAACATCTGTTAGTAACACTGGTGGATCATTTATCCGAGCTATGGAAAATCTTGGTAAAACTGATTACAGTAGTATGCTAGCAAGTGAAGGTAGAGCAGCAGTTACAGAATTTGCTGCAAACACTCCTCGAGATACTGGTAAAACAGCAGGCTCTTGGCACAGTGATGTAGCTACCACAAAATATGGTTATGATCTGATAATTTCAAATGATAGTCTTACGAATAGTGGTGTTCCAATTCCTGTGATTATAAACACTGGACACGGTACTCGTACTGGGGGTTACGTTCCACCGTTTAGATTCATAGATCCAATTGTGAACTCATTAGGCGAAAGAATATCAACAAACGTAGAGAAAGGACTTCGAAATGGCTAGTAGACCAGTTGAAGAAAAAATTGTTAAACTATCCGTCGATAATGCTAACTTTAAAAGAGCGCTTTCGGAGTCAGCTCAGGCGTTTAGTAATTTTGGATCTTCACTAGGTAATGTACGAACTGAAGGACTTAAGGGAGTCGAGGCATCTGCTAAAGGTGTTGGTGCTAGTCTTAAGAACCTTGTAAGTAACATTCCTATCATTGGAGGTATTGCCTCTAAAATAATGGATAT
>NZ_JANLCJ010000492.1 GCF_024979295.1 Herbiconiux daphne
TGCCTGAAAGAGCGTTACGTGCGCTTACAATAGCACCACCAACATCGTGTTTTAATTGTGATTCTGGATACTTACTCTGTACCCATCTACCAACTGGATTGTCTCCAATGGCATTCAGGATCCCTTTTTCAGAGACACTGTCATAAAAACCTGCCATGTTATCTCCTTAGAAAGAGCCACTGAGCTGGATACTAGCACCAGAATCAGTTGATTGTGATTCGCCAATAGCTTTAGACTGAGCACCACCAATACCAACATTAATGCCACCCTGTCCTTGATCACTCAAGTTCTGGATAGCTGGCCCTTGGTCTGGTTTAGCCATAGGAGAACCTTCTGCTGGGTTAAGAACAGCCTGTTGAGCAATCTGATTAAGCAATGCACCAGCACGATCTTGAGTTTCAGCGGCTTCTGCCTGTTGAGCTTGTTGACGTTTGATATGTGGATCAGCAACACCACGTTTGTAGAAGCTGTCCTGAATAAATTGTTTCAGGTTATCTTGAGCAATCTGAGGTGGCATATAACCAGCTTCAACTTGCTTACGAAGACCTGTAGCCAACTTAGTCATCTCACCAGTTAATGAATCAAAATGTGGATCATTTTGGCGATGATGATCGAAGTTGCTATAGAAGGTGGT
>NZ_JANLCJ010000493.1 GCF_024979295.1 Herbiconiux daphne
TCTCTGGATTCACCACTACTGTTGTTTTCAGGCTCTGTTCCAGTACCACAAATAACTTCGTCATTAATAATTTCCTTTTCTAATGTGTAATCTATCCAGTCCCAGTCAAATAAATTATCAGGAGTCTGGCCTATAAAAAGCAATCTAGCATTCTCTAACATTGCATCTTCCCATGTATCACCAAATTCATTTTGATAACATTGGGAAACAACATCATAAAGATCTTGTATTGATCTGCAATTTGAAAGCAGACTGATTGCAGCCTTCTCACCAATACCTTTACGACGCATACACAACTTACCACCCCACATTACTTCTCTACGCCTACCACATCCACAAATATTATCAGTACTGTCGCCAATTAACATTTGATGAAAGAAGAAATGTTTGGATTCAAATTCACTAATCCAGTGTGGTAATACTTCAGGTTGGTTTTCACCACAAGCCCAACGATAATGCCACCCAGATACTGTTTTTAAATCTTTGTCACGGGAAGCAATAATACTGTTATCAATGTCTTTACGTTGCTCTATCCCCATCCAATCATCAGCTTCCATTCCATCAACAATAACAGTGGGATGATTACTACAAATATAATCACCAACAGTGGTATAGTGATACGGTCGGATGAAA
>NZ_JANLCJ010000494.1 GCF_024979295.1 Herbiconiux daphne
CCTCCGACTTTGCTTTGGTTTTTCTTACTCTATGACAGAAATAAGTGCAACCATTAAGAGCACCATTAATAGAGCTTGCTTTCTGATCAAAAAGAATTTCTTCTAAAGGAGCATGATAAATCTTAACCCCTTCAAACTCACCTTCATAAGTGCAAACTAAATCAAAAGTACCATCTTCATTTTCTGTTAGCTCAATATCAGCATCATCAATCTTTAAACCACCTTCACGCCATGCAAGAATATAGCCTTGCGCCTCAGCTTCATCTTTAAGCCCTTTGGCCTGTGTAGTGATTGTTTCACGCTGTGTTGTATAATGACGTTTTACAAAGGCAACACCATTAATAAGGCTTTCTTTAAGCACCGAGGCAATTAAAAGATCACCATCATTATCATTATATGCCTGGCGTACAAGCTTAGTTGCAGCCATAGCTAATACATTATCATCACCCGCGCTTTCAGGTACAAACTGAATCGGCTCATGGTCATTAGAAAGAAATACTTCAACTAAATCTTTCAAAGCACCATTAGTAAATGTTTTACAGGTTCGATCTGTAATAGGCAATACGCAATCATCACCAAATACAGGCAACTCACCATGATAATATTGATAATTGCGAGCGGCCTTATCTCTAA
>NZ_JANLCJ010000495.1 GCF_024979295.1 Herbiconiux daphne
CCGTCATTTTGGACATGATGCCAAATGTCATTGCTTTGCCGCTGTAATCCATGCGGGTGTTCTTATCCGTGAAGACCCCATCATCAAAGTCCACGGTGATGTCCGGTGCAACATTACCCGAATAAACACCCATGGCACTCGCTAGTTCTAAGATGCTGATAACTAGGTCGCTTAGGCATTCCGAAACGATTAGCACATTGTCTTGTCGTGTTTGAAATGTGTCGGTATTCTCGGACACGATTTCCGTCGCCGTTTTGACCGATTGACCATCAAATGAGAAGGTGCCCGCACTAAATCCGTTTTGCATTTCGATGATGCGTAAAATGAAGTTGATGGATTCAATGAATTCGCTTGACCGCAATGATGGCGCAAACTCGTCGATGAATTCTTCATCGGCACGTAACTTTTGGAACACCGAAGTCTTAGAATCAAAGCGACGGATTGGTCGACCATTGGCGTCATACTTCACACGGAAAAAGTGGTCGGATGCCAAAATCTTGCGTCCGGCTTCTTCGATTTCCCACATGAATTGGTCATACTTTTCGTTAAGGTCAAAGAATTGTTTATAAGCATTGTCGATGACCCCAAGACCTAATGGCGAACCATAGGAAATGTTGTTCTTTCCGGCAAGCT
>NZ_JANLCJ010000496.1 GCF_024979295.1 Herbiconiux daphne
TCTTAGATACTATTCTAAATGATGTAACAATTTCAGTGGGATTATTCATTGCACTAGTAAATGATTTTGAATTTGCAATTGTAAAACCATTTGCAAAAAGGATGTACCAAGAGTTAATCACATGGTTAGATTCTGATGCTACATCAACATATGATGAGGTTGTTACTTTTGCTGATGCAACAGACATAAACAAACAAGCAAAAGAACTTAAAAACAAACTAATTTCACTTTCAACCCCATCAAGAACACACCTAAAACAAAAGCCAGTAGGGGCAACAACTGGACTTGAATATCAATTGAATCTTTCAAATGCTATTCTAATTCTTGATAAGTCATGATCAACTGATTACAAGTTTGATATTACATCAGGGGTATTTAATATTGGGGAAATTGCAATGAAAGTTGGTGAAATTGTTGAAACTGACATGACATTGTTAGAAGAATATTCAAATGTTGCAACAGCATCACAAGTTTTAAAAAATTACAAAGTTATTCTAATTGAAAAAGGAATCTATAATTTCATTATGCACTACTCAGCAACTAAACAAGACAATACACCAAAATTAAAACAAGTTTTTCATAGATATGATAGATTTGGTTCATACAGACATAAAAATAAAATCGCTATTGCC
>NZ_JANLCJ010000497.1 GCF_024979295.1 Herbiconiux daphne
CATTCGGCGGAGCTCCCTGCGGGGGTAAGCGACGAAGAGCGGCAGCGCCTTAAAGCTGAAGCTTTCTATATCGTCACCGGTGAACTGAAATCAGGCGGCAGCGCTGAGAAAAATCTTAGAGCCCCGAAGGGCGTAACCAGCAAAACGGCTACGCCGGATAACGATCCAAACTTCGCCCATCGCCGCCGCCTGGAGAATGTTGCTCCGGGCTGCCTGATGCCATTTGATTTAGATCAATGCCCGCCCAGCCTGTTTAAACGGCTCACTACAGGCCCTGCGGCGCGTCTTACCCAGCATTCAGCGATTAGCTATACCACGTACAGCCATACGGCTACGAAACCGCGCCTGCGCTTTATCATCGAGGCTAATCGGGTATTCGCCCCTGGGGAAAAGTTCGATGCCTGCCTTCGCTTCGAATTCGCCCTTATGCGCAGCATCAGCGCTACCTACGAAGAGGAAAAATCCTCTTCGCGCCTGGGATGTTGGCAGTATAAAGGTAAGCCCGTCCTCTTCGATCGCAGCGTTTATCGTGATGTTCAAGTTTGCTATGCAGGCCCTGCAAACGGCGAACGGCGCTTATACAAGGGCGAAGCGGTAGATGTTGATGCCCTGCCCCAGCTGCCGGACGGCAT
>NZ_JANLCJ010000498.1 GCF_024979295.1 Herbiconiux daphne
GTCATTATCAAAGCCAGTATCTGTTTCCCCAATGCCTATACTTGTTTTAACTTTCGTTAAGATATCATTTGCCAAATCGTTTTCTCCTTTCTACCAAAGTTTTGTATCTCCAGGAGTGCGCTCAACAAAGTCATCTTTGGGTTGACCATAGTGGATAGTATTGTGCACTTGAATTGATACCGATATTAAGTTTTCAGGGTCGAACAACTTATAAGAGTTGCTAACAATATCTTCTTCTGATAAGGGATTTATGTGGTGGACAATGATCAACCCTGAGATATCATGTCCCTCGAGTCCGAACTCGGACCCTAAATCCCGTCTGATAATTGTTTCTCGACATTGTATCCAAGCTTCTGATTTATAGAACTTATTGGACATTGATCTAGGAGATTCATGCGATTTACCTGCAAGGCTGAGATAATTCAAACGCTCAGCAAAGTTGTCGAACTGTAGCATCTCTGAATATGATAATCCGAAATCCGCCATTAATCCAACTCTATAAACTCACCATCAAGAGTCTCATTAGACTGAGTGGGAGAATATCCTTTCATTGCTGCAATAGCATTTTGGTAAGCCTCTGCTGTAAGACGCTCTGAGTCCATAGATTCTATTTTGGCTGCAATGAGTTTGT
>NZ_JANLCJ010000499.1 GCF_024979295.1 Herbiconiux daphne
TTGGCCTCCGACTTGTTATTGATAAGACGGTTAGAACGAGCCACAGAAGCAAGAGCTGCTTCGGTTGCCTGTTTGTTAGTGTTAACAGCGAATGTCTGACCAGTCTTAGCATCATACACTGTTGCAACACCTTTGGAGTTGATGATTGGGTTACCACGGCTGTTAAGCATAACGTTGTATTCACCAATTTTGTATGGTGATACTGGAATCTGAGCACCATTAGCACCCTGAACAACATGAGCCTGCATACCCTGAGCTTTAGCAGCTGCTGCTGTAGCTTTCATCTGAGCAGTCTGAGCATTCTGTTGCAGAGTCTGAAGACGAATTGGAGCTTCTTGCTGTTTCAGTGCCATGTTTCCACGCATCTGATCCATCATCGCTTGGTTGTACTGCATCTTATTCTGACGTTCCTGTACATCCAGAGCACGCATTTCAGGAGTATTCTCATACTGAGCTTTCTCAAGATTCTGCTGACCTGTTTGAATCTGAAGATTCTGCTGTTGCAACTGATTCTGCTGTTGCAGCTGTTGCATAGCACGTTGTTCAGGGGATGTAAGGATTTTGGAATTCCCTGTCTCAATATACTGTTGAATCTCTTGACGGTCATAACCTTTATTCAAGAGATCATCAG
>NZ_JANLCJ010000005.1 GCF_024979295.1 Herbiconiux daphne
GCCGCCATCGGCGACCGCGCCGCCATCGGCGACCGCGCCGCCATCGCCGACCGCGCCGCCACCGCCGACCGCGCCGCCATCCGCCCCCGGCCCTCCGGCGGCCGCCACCGCCAGCGCGCCCCGCAGGTGCGCGGTCAGCACCGGCAGGGGCAGGCTCGTCGCCACGTCGAAGATGCGGTGCTCGTGGGCGAAGTTCGCTCGGGTGTAGCTGTTGTCGGGGTCGGTCGCGGCGGCGTGACGGGCGCTCACCACCAGCATCGTCGCGCGTGCCACCACGAGGGGCCAGAACGCGTCGACCTCGGCGTCGGAGAGCGGGCGCCGAGCGTGGAACGCGCGCACGGCGGGCAACACCGACACCGGCGTCGCGCTGCGGTGATGCAGCAGCGACGAGCAGGTCACCGCGATCTCGCCCACCGCCCAGGAGTGCATCACGTCACCGAAGTCGATGATGCCCACGGGCTCCGGCTGCCCGGCCGGGTTGGTCAGGGCGACCACGTTGTCGTCGGTGAGGTCGCCGTGGATCACCTGGCGAGGCAGGTCGTCGCGCACGGCGCCGATCGCGGCCCAGGCCTCGTCGAACGCCGCCTGCAGGCGCGCGGCGAGTTCCGAGTCGTCGACGAACGGCATCAGGTCGGTGACGAGGCGCTGGGCGTTCCGCAGGTCCCACTCGAGGTCGCGCTCGGTTCCCGGGTGTTCGAACCCGTCGAGCGCGAGCACCGACCGCGCCGCGAACGACCCGAGGGCCTCGGCCGCGGCCGGTCGCAGATACCGCGAACCCGACAGGGGAGTGCCGTGCAAGAATGACAGCAGGCGCACGTGCAACGTCTGATCCGCGAGTTGCACCGAGCTCACGAGTCCGCCGTTCTCGGTGGGCCGGGTGCGAGGAGCCGCGACATCCGGAGTTCTCGACACGAATCGGGCCGCGGCGAGCGACTGCGCCTCGAGCTCGTCGACCCGCGCCGAGGGGTTGGCGAACTTCAGAACGAACCGACCACGGCTGCCCGCGTCGACGAGGAAGTTGGCGTCTTGCTGGCTGCCGAGCGCTGTCACCTCGAGCGACTGCCCCGGGCCCGCGGTCAGGCCGAATTCCTCGGCTGCCACCCGCATCGCGAGCGCGACCGGAACCACGGGCGCGGGCGTGATCGCCACGGCGAACGAGCGGGCGCCGTCTGAGGAGGTCACTCCATGATCATCGCATCCCTTGACAGATCGGCCCAAGCCTGGTTGGTTAGTTACATGAGTAATGAACCAGCCAAGGATCGCCGTCGTGGATGACTCACGGCCGATCTTCGTTCAGATCGCGGAGCTGATCGAGAACGACATCATCGGGGGAGCCCTGCCGGAAGAGACGCAGGTTCCCTCGACCAACGACTTCGCGGCGTTCCACCGCATCAACCCCGCCACGGCGGGCAAGGGCGTGAACCTGCTGGTCGACGAGGGAATTCTCTACAAGAAGAGGGGGATCGGCATGTTCGTCGCCGAAGGAGCCCGAAGCCGGCTCGTGGCCAAGCGCCGCGACCAGTTCCAGAACGAGTACGTGCGGCCACTGGTGACCGAGGCCGGCAAGCTCGGCATCACCGAGACCCAGCTCGTCGAGATGATCAGAGAGGAAGGCGCCGAATGAGCGCGGTAGTCGAGGTCTCGCACCTCACGAAGAACTTCAGAAGCGTCACCGCCGTCGACGACGTGAGCTTCACCGTCGAGGAGAACATGATCTACGGCCTGCTCGGCCGCAACGGCGCCGGCAAGACGACGCTCATGCAGCTGCTCACGGGGCAGGACTTCGCGACCCGCGGCGACATCCGCGTGTTCGGCGAGAATCCAGTCGAGAACGCCCCGGTGCTGCAGCTCGTGAGCTTCATCAAAGAGAGCCAGAAGTACCCCGACGATTTCAAGCCCAAGCACGTGCTGAAGAGCGCACCGTGGTTCTTCCCGTTCTGGGACGCCGACTTCGCCGAGCGACTGATCGACGACTTCCGGCTGCCGCTGAACCGGCGCATCAAGAAGCTCTCGCGCGGGCAGCTCTCGTCGATCGGCGTCATCGTCGGTCTGGCGTCACGCGCGCCGCTCACCTTCTTCGACGAGCCCTACCTCGGGCTCGACGCGGTGGCCCGGCAGATCTTCTACGACCGCCTGCTCGAAGACTACGGCGAGCACCCCCGCACCGTCATCCTGTCCACGCACCTGATCGACGAGGTCTCGAACCTGCTCGAACACGTGCTCGTGATCGACGAGGGCAAGATCATCGTCGATCAGGATGCCGACACCCTCCGCGGCTCGGCTACCACCGTGGTCGGCACCCGAACGGCGGTCGACGCCTTCGTGGCCGACCGCGAGGTGCTGCACCGCGACTACGTGGGCGGACTGGCATCCGTCACGGTCGGCCGCCTCGGCCAGGCCGAGCGCCTCGAGGCGGCTGACGCCGGCCTCGAGCTCTCGCCGGTGTCGCTGCAGCAGCTGATCGTCAGAAAGACGAACGTCTCCCAGAAGGAATTCGAGCAGAGCGCATGACCATTCAGACCGAACCCACCGCCCCCGCGGCATCCGATCGCCTCGGCGGCAGCCGCATCATCGCCGTGCTGCGGCTCAACTTCGTCAACCGGTTCGCCGTTCTCGGGCTGCCCTGGATGATTCTCGGATTCATCTTCGTGGTGAACCTGGCTATCTGGTGGATCATCTTCTCGTCGGTCAGCGACCCGGCCGACCGAGCGGATGTCTCGGAGGGCCTGCAGTACAGCGGCGCATCGTTCTACATCTTCGTCTACATGGCCGTGGTGGGGGTGCAGGCCATCGCCATGACCTTCCCGTTCGCCCTCGGCTACAGCGTGACCCGGCGAGACTTCTGGCTCGGCACGGCGCTCACCTTCGTGGTGCTGTCGGCCCTCTACAGCGCCGGCATGACGCTGCTCGCCGCCATCGAGGTCTGGACGAACGGCTGGGGCTTCGGCGGCCGCATGTTCACGGCGCTCTACTTCGGCGGCACGGAGGCGCCGTGGTTCGAGCGGTTCTTCCTGTTCTTCGCGGCGTTCTTGTTCTTCTTCTTCGTCGGCGCCGCGATCGCCGCCATCTATCAGCGGTGGCGCGTGAACGGCATGGTGGTGTTCACTGCCGTGCTCACGCTGGCGCTGGTCGCGGTGGTCGGCGTGATCACCCTCAGCAACAGCTGGCCGGCGGTGGGCGAGTGGTTCGCGGTGAACGGGCCGGCCGGAGTGGTGGCGTGGAGCCTGCTGCCCACGGCGGTGTCGGCGCTCGCCGGGTTCCTGCTGCTGCGCCGGGCGACGCCGAAGACCTGATGCGGTTAGCGGATGCAGAAATAACGAGGAGCGACGTCGAAGAGGGCGTCGCTCCTCGGTATTTCTGCATCGGCTAACCGAATGAGGTGGTCGCGGTGCGGCGGGCGGGCGATTGCAACGTTGTAGACTCCCGATCGAGCGATCGAGCGATCGAGCGATCGAGCGATCAAGCGAGAGGGGCCGCCGTGACCGTGACCCTGCGCGAGGTGGCCGCGGCCGCAGGGGTGTCGATCAAGACCGTCTCCAACGTCATCAACGGCTATGCCCACATCAGCGCCCGCACCCGCGAGGCCGTCGAGAAGGCGGTCGCCGACCTCGGCTACCAGCCCAATCTTTCGGCCCGCGGCCTGCGCTCGGGCCGCACGGGGGCGATCGGCCTCGTCATCCCCGACCTCAAGAACCCCTACTTCGCCGAGCTGGCGGGCTCGGTCATGCGGGCCGCCTCGCAGCACGGGCTCGCCGTCTTCGTCGAGCAGACCGGCGGCGACCGCGCACAGGAGCTCGCCGTTCTCGCCAGTCCTCGCATGCGCATGGCCGACGGCATCCTGTTCAGCGTCACCGGCCTCGATCAAGCGGATGCCGCCACCGTCGCCTTCCCCGTGACCACCGTGCTGCTCGGCGAGCGTATCTTCGGCGCCGGGGCCGACCACGTGACCATGAAGAACGTCGAGGCCGCCCGCGCCGCGACCGAGCATCTCATCGAGCTCGGCCGCTCGCGGATCGTGGCGCTCGGAGCTCGCCCGCACGAGGTGTCGGGGTCGGCCGGGCTGCGACTGCGGGGCTACCGCGAGGCGCTCGAGGCAGCCGGCATCCCTTTCCGTGACGAGCTCGTGGTCGACGCGACCCCGTGGCACCGCGCCGACGGTGCGCGCGCGGTGCGCGAGCTGCTCGCGGCGGGCACGGGCTTCGACGCGGTGTTCGCGTTCAACGACACGCTCGCGTTCGGCGCCATGCGGGCGCTCGGCGACGCCGGCCTCGGGGTGCCCCGCGACGTGGCGATCATCGGCTTCGACGACGTCGACGAGGCGCGCTACTCGATGCCCGCGCTCACGTCGATCGACCCGGGGCGCGACGAGATCGCCGAGACGGCGGTGCGCTTGCTGGCCGCCCGCATCGGAGGCGACAGCACGGAGCCGTTCGTGCTGCACGAGGCGGCGTTCCGGATCGTGACGCGCGAGTCCACCGGCGGTTGAGCGGTCTTGACAGCGTCGGCAGCGGCCGCCATCATCGGTTTACAACGTTATAGGTAAACGTTGTAAACACGCGAAGCCGCGACTCCCGGCTCGCCGATCGACCACGAAGGGCGCGGACGACATGCCGGAAGCCACCATCCTCCTCGACCCCCTGCACGCCGTCGGGCCGGTGCGGCGGCGCACGTTCGGGTCGTTCGTCGAGCACCTCGGGCGATGCGTCTACGACGGGCTCTACGAGCCGGGGCATCCCACGGCCAACGACGACGGGTTCCGGCTCGACGTGGTCGAGCTGGTGCGCGAACTCGGGTCGAGCACCATCCGCTACCCCGGCGGCAACTTCGTGTCGGGCTACAAGTGGGAAGACGGCGTCGGCCCCCGTGAGCAGCGCCCGGTGCGCCGCGACCTGGCCTGGCACTCGCTCGAGTCGAACCAGGTCGGCACCGACGAGTTCGCCCGCTGGTGCGCGCTCACCGGTTCCGAGCTCATGCTCGCGGTCAACCTCGGCACCCGCGGCACGGCCGAGGCGCTCGACCTGCTCGAATACGTCAACCACCCCTCGGGAACGGCGCTCAGCGACCAGCGCATCGCGAACGGAGGCACCGAGCCCTACGGCGTGCGCATGTGGTGCCTCGGCAACGAGATGGACGGGCCGTGGCAGGTCGGCCACCTCTCGGCCGACGACTACGGCAAGATCGCGTCGCGCACGGCGTCGGCGATGAAGATGGCCGACGACTCGCTCGAGCTCGTGGTGTGCGGGTCGTCGGGCTCGTCGATGCCGACCTTCGGCGAGTGGGAGCGGGTGGTGCTCGAGCACACCTACGACAGCGTCGACTACATCAGCTGCCACGCCTACTACCAGGAGCGCAAGGGCGACCTCGGGTCGTTCCTGGCGTCATCCGTCGACATGCAGTTCTTCATCGACACCGTCATCGCCACCGCCGATCACGTGAAGCACCGGCTGCGCAGCACCAAGACGATGCTGCTCTCGTTCGACGAGTGGAACATCTGGTACCTCGACGAGCACCAGGCCTCCGACGAGGTCAACGACGAGTGGCGCTTCGCTCCCCGCCAGCTCGAAGACGTGTACTCGGCCGCCGACGCCGTGGTGCTCGGCTCGCTGCTCATCACGCTGCTGAAGAACACGGACCGGGTGGCGTCGGCGAGCCTCGCCCAGCTGGTGAACGTGATCGCGCCCATCATGACCGAGCCCGGCGGCGACGCCTGGCGGCAGACCACGTTCCATCCGTTCTCGATCACGAGCCGGCTGGCCGCCGGAACGGTGCTGCGGCCCGTCATCGACAGCCCGCGCTACGACACCGCCGTCTACGGCGAGGTCGACCTGATCGACTCTGTCGCGACCTGGGATGCCGCCACCGGGCGAGGCGCGGTGTTCCTCGTCAATCGCGACCAGACCTCGGAGCGCACGGTCACGATCGACGCGTCGAGCCTCGGCGCCGCACAACTCGTCGAGAGCCTCACCCTCTCCGACGACGACGTCTATGCCAAGAACACGCTCACCGACCAGAACCGCGTCACCCCTCACCCCAACGCGACCGCAACGCTCAGTGCCGGCATCCTCACCGTGACGCTCCCCCCGGTCTCCTGGACCGCCCTCTCCTTCCGCCGAGTTGCGCCAAAGTGACCACTTCCCCTGCGGGGAAGGTCACTTTGGCGCAACTCGGCGAGGGGGGTTAGACGAGGAGCTGGTGCTTTGCGAGGTCGCGGTAGAGCGGGGTGGATGCCACGAGCTCCGAGTGCGTGCCCACGCCCACGACCCGGCCGTGGTCGACCACCACGATCTGGTCGGAGTCGACCACCGTCGACAACCGGTGTGCGATCACGATCAGCGACCGGTTCTCGGCCACGGCGTCGATCGCCCCGCGGAGCATCTGCTCGTTGAGCCCGTCGAGCGACGACGTCGACTCGTCGAGCAGCAGCACCGGGGGAGCCGACAGCAGCGCGCGGGCGATCGCCAGCCGCTGGCGCTCGCCGCCCGAGAGCATGACCCCGTCTTCACCGACCGCCGCCGAGAGCCCCTCGGGCGAGCGGGAGAGCACCTCGCCGAGGTTGACGGCGTGCAGCACGGCGATGCACTCCTCGTCGGTCGCCTCGGGCGACGCGAGCAGCAGGTTCTGCCGGATGCTGCCGGCCAGCACCGGCGCATCCTGCTCCACGTAGCCGATCTGGGCCCGCAGCTCGGTGCGGTCGAGCTGCCGCACGTCGACGCCGCCGAAGCGCACCGCCCCTGACGTGGGGTCGTAGAAGCGCTCGATCAGCGCCAGAATGGTCGACTTGCCCGCACCCGACGGCCCCACGATGGCCGTGCGCTTGCCGCGGCCGGCCGCGAAGCTCACGCCGTGCAGCACGCCGGTCTCGACCTCTTCGGCCACGCTGTCCTGCGACGACGAGTCGCCCGGCTTCGCCTCTTCGTCATAGGCGAAGTGCACGTCGACGAACTCGATCGCCGGCGCATTCGGTGACGCCGAGCCCGGCGCCGCGAGGGCGGCCAGCGCCCGGTCGTCCTGCCCCTCGACGGGCAGGTCGATGATCTCGCGGATGCGCCCGAGCGCGCCGAGCGCCTGGTTCACCGAGTTGAGGGCGCCGAACGCCTGGCCGAGCGGCATGATCATCATGAACAGGAACAGGATGAACGACACCAGGCTCGCGATGGTGATGGCGCCCGACGCCACACGGAACCCGCCGACTCCCAGCACCACCAGCAGCGACACCTGCAGCGCGATGCCCGAGATCGGCACCACGAGGGCCGAGATCTTCGCGACCTTCACGCCCTGCTCCCACGCGCCCTGGGCGTCTTTCTCGACGGCCGCGATCTCGCGCTCGGTGGCGTTCGACGCTCGCACCGTGCGGATGGCGCTGATCGAGCGCTCGACGGCCGCCGCCAGGTCGCCCACCTTCTCCTGCTGCTTGCGGCTCGCGGTGCGGATGCGGCCCGAGATGAGCACCACGGTCACCACCGAGATGGCGATCACCAGCACGGTGAGGCCGAGCAGCACCGGGTCGATGATGAGCATGGCCACCAGCGCGCCGATGAACACCAGCGACCCGCCGATCGCGTCGACGAGACCCTGCGTGATGACGGCGTAGAGCAGGGTGGAGTCGGAGCCGACGCGCGACACCAGGTCGCCCGTGCGCCGGGTGTCGAACTCGCTGATCGGCAGGCGCAGCATGCGCCGCACGAGCTGCTGGCGGGCCGAGAGCACGACGCTGGTGCCGGTGCGCTGCAGCAGGTAGTGCTGGAACCCGCTGATGATTCCGGATGCCACGACCAGCGCCACCAGGGCCCACACCAGCATTCCCAGCGGCTCGTTCTGCTGCACGACCGTGATGACCTGGCTCACGAGGAGCGGTTGGGCGAGGCTGGCGGCCGCGCCGATGATGCTGAGCACGATGACCACGCCCAGCACCTTCTTGTGCTCGAGCAGGAAGGGCAGCAGCTGGCTGAACTTCGCGCGCGGCCCGTCGTCGGGTTTGCGGCCGCGGCCGAACGGGCTGCGGGAGCGCGCCGGCTTGTCGGCTTCGCGCGGGGCGGGCGACGTGGTGGTGGTCATGCTCTTCTCTCTGTGGGTTTCTCTCTGTGGGTTCCGGAGCTTCGGGGGGTTCGATGCGGTCAGGGACGGGGCACGGATGCGCGCCAACCGGCGCGGTCGCCGGGCTCAATGCCGGCCGTAGCGCTTGTGCACGGCCTGCCGCGAGACTCCGAGGGCCAGGGCGATCAGCTGCCAGGAGGCATTGGCGTTGCGGGCGCGGCGAACGGCGACGGCCTCGACCCGGTCGAGTTCGCGGCGCAGACCGGCGACCGCGCGCAGCGCGACGATCGGGTCGTCGCTGCCCGCCGCCGCGGCCAGGGTGTGTACGTCGGTGACATCCATGTCGTCAACCGTAGTTGACAAAAACGGCCCTCGTCAACTCAGGTTGACGAGGGCCGTTCCGCCGCGAGCGAACGCGGTCGTCGAGCTCAGTTCAGGTTGTTGTCGAAGTCGACGTCTCGGGTCTCTTTGCTGATGAACAGGGCGCCCAGGGTGATGAGCGCCATCAGCGACAGGTAGTTGCCCACGAGAGCGGGGCTGCCGTCGGCGGCCTGCCAGAGCGCCACCGCGATGAACGGCGCCACCGCCGCACCGAGGATCGACGCCACGTTGTAGCTGATCGCCGACCCGGTGTAGCGCACGTTGGCGGGGAACAGCTCGGGCAGCTCGGAGCCCATGGGCCCGAAGGTCAGTCCCATCAGGGTGAACCCGATGATGAGCAGCGCCATCACGCCGACGAAGCCGCCGCCGAACAGCGGCACGAACAGCAGGCCGAAGGCGGCGATGCCGATCGTGGTCCAGATGAGGGT
The DNA here is from genome assembly GCF_024979295.1 of Herbiconiux daphne. Classification (GTDB taxonomy): domain Bacteria; phylum Actinomycetota; class Actinomycetes; order Actinomycetales; family Microbacteriaceae; genus Herbiconiux; species Herbiconiux daphnes. Next base: position 8,844 of record NZ_JANLCJ010000005.1, read on the forward strand.
GTTGCGGCGGCCGAAGCGCTCCGCCAGAGGGCCCGCCACGAGGGTGAAGATGCCGAAGAACACGCAGCCGACCACGAGCATGATCAAGAAGTCGTTGCGGCCGTAGCCGAGGCCGGGAACGAAGGTCGACGGGTCGAACGGCTTGCCCGCGGCATCCGCTGCCGCCTGCGCGGCCTCGACCGACGAGGCCGTGGTGCCGAAGGTGAGGGTGAACGTGGTCATCAGGTAGAACAGCACGTACGTGGCCAGCATGATGAAGGTGCCGAGGATGAGCGGGCGCCAGCTGGTCTTGAAGACCCGGGCGAGCGGCAGCTTGGCCACCTCGCCCGCGTTGACGACCTTCGTGAACGCCGGGGTCTCGACGAGCTTGAACCGCACGTAGAGGCCGATGATGACGAGCACGGCGCTCGCGAGGAACGGCACCCGCCAGCCCCAGGCCAGGAAGTGCTCGGGGTCGAGGGTGGTGCTCAGCACCAGGAAGACCACGTTCGCGATGATGAAGCCGATTGGCGCGCCCAGCTGCGGGAACGTGCCGTAGATGGCGCGCTTGCCCTTCGGGGCGTTCTCGGTGGCCAGCAGCGCCGCGCCCGACCACTCGCCGCCGAGGCCGAGGCCCTGGCAGAAGCGGAAGAGCACGAGCAGGCCCGGCGCGAGGATCTCCCAGCCCGGGGTGAGACCGGTCGGCAGGGCGCCGATGAGCACGGTCGCGATGCCCATGGTGAGCAACGACGCGACGAGCGTCTTCTTGCGGCCGATGCGGTCGCCGAAGTGGCCGAACAGGATCGAGCCGATCGGGCGGGCGACGAACGCGACGCCGAACACGGCGAAGGACTGCAGCAGCGAGATGGTGGGGTCGGCGTTTGCGAAGAACAGGGTGGGGAACACCAGCACGGCGGCGGTCGCATAGACGTAGAAGTCGTAGAACTCGATCGAGGTGCCGATGAGGCTCGCGAGGATCACCCGCCCGCGGGTGTTGCTGGGAGTGGCGGGAGGGGCGTCGAGCACGGTGGAGGACATAGGCGTAAGGGCTTTCGGATGGCAGAAGTCGGAGCCGCTCAAGCGAAGTGGCGCCGGTCGGGCACAGCAGGGCGTCGGCGTCGGCAATGATCGCGAGGATCACTCGCAAACCGTCAGTTTACGCTGCCTTAGGATGCTCTGGGAACGTCTTTCGAAGGAGCAACGCGTGGGCAGAGTGGTCGTGGTCGGTTCGCTGAACATCGATTCGGTGGTCGAGGTGGCGCGGCATCCGCTGCCCGGCGAGACGCTGCTCGGAGGAGACCTCGTGAAGCACTTCGGCGGCAAGGGCGCGAACCAGGCCATCGCGGCCGCTCGCGCCGGCGCCAAGGTGGCGTTCGTGGGCCGGGTCGGCGACGACGCCGACGGCGACGCCTACCTGCGCCGGCTCACCGGCTACGGCATCGACACCACGCACCTCTCACGCACCGCCGGGGTCGCCACCGGACACGCGGCGATCGCCGTCGACGCCCACGGCGAGAACACCATCATCGTGTCGCCGGGCGCGAACGGGCGCGTCACCGTGGCCGATCTCGCGTCGCTCACCACCCTCTCGCCCGATGACGTGCTGCTCGCCTCGCTCGAGGTCGACACGGATGTCGTGGCCGAGGCCGCGCGCATCGCCGCGTCTCGGGGAGCCCGCGTCATCCTGAACCTCGCCCCCTACGCCGGGCTGCCCGGCGACGTGCTCGACCTCGCCGACCCGGTGGTGGTGAACGAGCACGAGAACGAGCTGCTCGCCGCCGACGGTTACACCCCGCGGTCGGTGCTCGTCACCCTCGGCTCGCGGGGATCGCGCTGGGGCGACACCGTGGTTCCGGCGGGTGCCGTGACCGAGGTCGTCGACACCACGGGCGCCGGCGACTGCTTCTGCGGCACCCTCGCGGCCGGGCTGGCGGCGGGTCTCGCGGCCGCCGACGCGATGGAGGCGGCGTCGGCCGCCGCGGCGCTGTCGGTGGGGTGGGTGGGGGCGCAGGGCTGAGTTTGCTGCCGCGGGCGCCGTGCTTCGCGCGGCGTCCGCGGGCGGCGCCGGTCCCTGCCCGGCGCCGCGCGGCATGTGAGCGCGCGGTCGCTGCGCGGCCACGCGCTCACCTTGGGTCGTCGAGTGGGGCCTGTTGCGGGCGCCCTCGTCCCCCCGTACTTCCGCTGCGCGTCGCCTTGACGCGCGCCCCGTGCGCTCGCGCGGCCCGTCCCCTCCCCTCCCCTCCCCTCCCGCGAGTGGGCACTATTGGCGCCAAGAGCGACGTTTTGTCGCCATTAGTGACCACTCGGCGGAGGGGCCTTCTCTGCGAGTGGGCACTTTTGGCGTCAAGGACGGGGTTTTGGCGCGGAAAGTGACCACTCGCGGGAGGGGAGGGGAGGGGAGGGGTAGTGCCAGGCGCGGGGCGTTAGCGGGGGGTGCGGAGGTGGCGGAGGGTGAGGGCGGTGGCGATGGCGGCCTCGGCGGCTTCGCGGCCCTTGTCTTCTTTCGAGCCGGGGAGGCCGGCTCGGTCGAGGCCCTGTTGTTCGTCGTCGAGGGTGAGCACCCCGAAGCCGACGGGCTTGCCGGTGAGGATGCTGACCTGGGTGAGACCCGAAGTGGCGGCATCCGACACGTATTCGAAGTGCGGGGTGCCGCCACGGATGATGACGCCGAGCGCCACCACCGCGTCGGCCCCGGCCTCGAGGGCGGCCTTCGACACGACGGGCAGCTCGAAGCTGCCGGCCACGCGCACCTCGCTCACCGTCACGCCGGCCTCGGCCAGGGTGCGGCGGGCGCCGGCCAGCAGTCCGTCGGTGATCTGCTCGTGCCACGAGCCGGCGACGATGGTGATCGCGAGTCCGGTGCCGTCGAGGTCGAGGCTGGGTGCTCCTGCTCCGCTCATTGCGAGGGGTTCCTTTCGTGTGGTTCAGCGAGCGGCCGAGGGCAGCATGTGCCCCATGCGGTCGCGTTTGGTGGCGAGGTAGTTCTCGTTGAAGCTCGAGGCGCCCACGATGAGCGGGATGCGCTCGGTCACGACGATGCCGCGCTCTTCGAGCTGACGCACCTTGTCGGGGTTGTTGGTGAGCAGCCGGATGCTCGACACGTTCAGGTCGTCGAGAATCGCGACGGCCGCGCCGTAGTCGCGCGCGTCTTCGGGCAGCCCGAGCGCGAGGTTGGCGTCGAGGGTGTCGAGCCCGTCTTCCTGCAGACGGTAGGCGCGCAGCTTGTTCACGAGACCGATGCCGCGACCCTCGTGGCCGCGCAGGTAGACGACCACGCCGCCGTGCTCGGCGATGAGGTCGAGCGAGGCGTCGAGTTGCGGCCCGCACTCGCACTTGAGCGAGCCGAAGGCCTCGCCGGTCAGGCACTCGGAGTGCACCCGCACGAGAGCGCCCGGCGCCGTGGGGTCGCCCGACACGATGGCCACGTGGTCGCTGCCGGTCTCGAGGTCGCGGTAGGCCCGCATGCGCAGCGGGCCGTGCGTGGTGGGCACGGTGGTCTCGACCTCGAACTGCACGCGCGGGGCGGCAGGGGCGTCGGTGCCGGCGGTCCCGGAGGTGCCGTCGGTCCCCGAGGCGCCGTCGATCCCGGAGGTGCCGTCACCGGCATCCGTCGCCTCGATGCCGTCGAGCTCGTTCAGCCACTCGATCAGCAGTTCGATCGTGGTCACCGGCAGCGAGTCGCGCTCGCCGGCCCGGATGAGCTCGTCCATCTTCATGGCCGAGCCGTCGTCGGCGATCATCTCGCCGATCACTCCCACCGGGGGCAGCCCCGCCGCCCGCAGCAGCTCGACTGCCGCCTCGGTGTGGCCCGCCCGCTCGCGCACGCCGCCGGCGACGGCGCGCACCGGAAGCACGTGTCCGGGCCGGATGAACGACGCCGGGGTCGACTCCGGGTCGGCCAGCAGGTTGAGCGTGCGAGCGCGGTCGTGGGCGCTGATGCCCGTCGTGACGCCCGACGAGGCGTCGACCGTGATCGTGTAGGCGGTGCGCCGGGTGTCTTCGTTGTTGACGACCATCGGCGGGAGTGCCAGCCGGTCGGCGAGCTCGGCGGGCATCGGCGCGCACAGGAAGCCGGAGGTGTTGCGCACCATCCAGGCGATCCACTCGGGGGTCGCGAGCGCGGCCGACATGATGGCGTCGCCCTCGTTCTCGCGGTCGGCGGCATCGGAGACGATCACCGGGCGGCCGGCGCGCAGGGCGTCGAGCACGTCGGAGATGGGGGAGAGCGTCATGAGTTGCTCCTCTCGCTCTCGGGGATGAGGTTGCGGGTGGTGAGGGAGTAGAGGCGTTCGACGTGGCGGGCCAGGATGTCGGTCTCGATGTTGACCCGGTCGCCCACCGTGAGGGCGCCGAGCGTCGTGGCGACGAGTGTCTCGGGAATGAGCGACACCTCGAACCAGTGCGACCCGTCGGCCTCGTCGCCGAGGCCCGACACGGTCAGCGAGACGCCCGACACCGAGATCGACCCCTTGTCGACGACGAGCGGCGCGAGCTCGGGCTCGAGCGAGAAGCGCAGCACGCTCCACGCCTCGCCCGGCGTGACCGAGAGCACGGTGGCGGTGCCGTCGACGTGGCCCTGCACGAGGTGGCCACCGAGGCGGTCGCCCACGCGGGCCGCGCGTTCGAGGTTGACGCGCGAGCCGGCGCCGAGCGCGCCCAGGGTCGACATCGAGAGCGTCTGGGCCATGACGTCGGCGGTGAAGGTGTCGGCGGTCCGGCCGACGACGGTGAGGCACACGCCCGAGACCGAGATGGAGTCGCCGTGCTTGGCGTCGCTCACGGCGAGCGGTGCCCGAACGGTGATGACCGCCGCGTCGGGGGTGACGTCGAGCGCGAGCACCTCGCCGACTTCCTCGATGATTCCGGTGAACACGTATTACTCCTTCGAGGGCGAGGGGTCGCCCGGTCGTGCGACGATCCTGATGTCGTCGCCGAGTTGCGAGATGTCGGTGATGCGCAGGGCGCGCTGGTCGGCGATGGTGCCGACCCCGACGTCGGTGAGGGCGGTTTTCGGGCCGCCGAGCAGGGTGGGTGCGAGATAGACCACGAGCTCGTCGGCGAGTCCCGCGGCGATGAACGCGCTGGCGAGCGTCGGGCCGCCCTCGACGAACACCGAGCGCACCTCGTCGTCGTAGAGCTCGGCCAGCACCGAGGCCAGGTCGTGGGTGGTGAAGTGACGCAAGGGCTCCGGATGCCGCCGAACTCGCGCTCTCTCGGGCACCTCCGTGCGGCCCACGACCACCGGTGCCGGCTGATGAGGCGCGAGGCCCGACCCGTCGCGAGCTGTGAGGGCAGGATCGTCGGCGAGCACCGTTCCCGTGCCCACCACGATCACGTCGGCCTCGCTGCGGCGGCGGTGCACGTCGGCGCGCGCGGCCGGGCCCGTGATCCACTGGCTCGTGCCGTCGGCGGCCGCGGCGCGGCCGTCGAGGCTCGACGCCCACTTGACCGTGACGAAGGGCCGGCGATGGCGGGTGGCGGTCAGCCACGGACGGATGGCGTCGTCGATCGCGTCGGCCTCGAGGCCGGACTCGACGTGGATGCCCGCCGCGCGCATCCGTTCGCCGCCGCCGGCCGATCGCACGCCCGGGTCGGCGACCGCGTAGACGACGCGGGCCACGCCGGCGTCGATGAGGGCCACGCTGCACGGCCCGGTTCGGCCGTGGTGGTTGCACGGCTCGAGGGTCACCACGGCGGTGGCGCCGATGGCGAGCGCGGGCACCTCGAGGGCGCTGAGCGCGTCGATCTCGGCGTGCGGAGTGCCGGCGCCGCGGTGCCAGCCCTCGGCGAGCACGTCGCCGTCGGGGGAGAGCAGCACGCAGCCGACCTGGGGGTTCACGCCGTGCCGCGGGCCGCGGAGGGCCAGCTCGAGAGCGCGGCGCATCGCGTCGTGCTCGGTCAGGGCGGTGGTGGTCATCCGGTCGATCCTCGTCTGCTGACGTGGCTCCGGGGGTGCGCTCGAGAACGCCGACGGAGGTCGCAGAGTCGACCGACCGCCCGTGCATCCTCCCATCCGGACTGAGGCGGGTCTGACGACCTGCCATTACCGTCGGTTCTGGAATTTCACCAGATCAACCGCCGACTCCCTGCGAACAGGGTGCCGTTGGCTCGCGGACTATCACCGCCGGTTCAGAATCTCACTGACCCCGGAGCACGTTTTCTTATGTTCAGTTATACCTCAACGCGCCGACGGCCGAACTATTCCCGGGGCCGCGAGGGGCCGATCAGCGGGAGGTCGCGCCCGCGGCGGGCAGGCTGAGGCGCTCGGGCGCCCGGCCGAACGCGCTGGCGAGACCCCAGCCGGTCACCTTCGTGAGGGCTTCGACCACGATGCCGGTCGACATCTTCGACACACCCTCTTCGCGCTCCACGAACGTGATCGGGAACTCGCCGATGCGACCGCCGGAGCGCTCGAAGAGCCAGGCGAGCTCGATCTGAAAGCAGTAGCCCTGCGAGTTCACGGTGCCGAAGTCGATCAGGCGCAGCGAGTCGGCCCGAAAGCCGCGGTAACCGCTCGTGAGGTCGTGCAGCTTCGACTGCAGCAGGATGCGGGCGTAGGCGGTGCCGGCGCGCGAGATGAGCTTGCGGTAGGCCGGCCAGTTCTTGATGACGCCACCGGGAATCCAGCGGGTGCCGATGGCCATGTCGGCGCCGCCGTCGAGCAGGGCGATCAGGCGGGGGAGCTCTTCGGGCTGGTGGGAGCCGTCGGCATCCATCTCGACGATGTAATCGAAGTCGCGATCGAGAGCCCAACGAAACCCGGCGGCGTAGGCGGCACCCAGCCCGTTCTTCTCGGAGCGGTGCAGAACGTGGATGCGGGGGTCGCTCTCGGCCATGGTGTCGGCGAGGTCGCCGGTGCCGTCGGGCGAGTTGTCGTCGACGATGAGCACATCAGCAGACGCGACGGTGCGCAGCACCCGCTCGGTCACGGCCGAGATCGAGCGGATCTCGTTGTAGGTGGGTATCACCACGACAGTTTTCGCCACAGTTATCCTCAATCGATCTGATGTTGCCAAGTCTGGACGCGCTGGAAAGCGTACCGATGATTTCTGTTCATTTTCCCCAGTTACGCTCAGCATTCTCCGGGAGGATACGAAAAGTTCTCCACCCTGGTTTCGCACGTCAGAAACGGTCTTCATCCATGAGCAGTTCCACCGCGTCGCCGTCGCGCCTCCGTCTTCTCATCGGGGAATTCATCCGCTTCGGCCTCGTCGGCGGCCTCGGGTTCATCGTGGATGTCGGCGTCTTCAATCTGCTTCGCACCACGGTCATGGATCCAGCGCACATGCACGAGGGTCCAGTGATCGCGAAGCTCATCTCGACCGCACTCGCGATTCTCGTCAACTGGCTCGGCAACCGGTACTGGACGTTCAAAGACCGCCGGCGCACCGACATGTTCCGCGAGAGCGTCGAGTTCTTCGCCGTGAGCATCGCCGGCATGGGCATCGGCCTGGCCTGCCTGTGGGTGTCGCACTACGTGCTGCACTACACGTCGCTGCTGGCCGACAACATCTCGGGCAACGTGATCGGGCTCATCCTCGGCGCCGTGTTCCGCTTCGTGCTCTACCGCGTGTGGGTGTTCGGCGAGCACCGGCTGCGGGTTCCGGCGCCCAACGTCGAGGCGGCCGGCAAGACGACGCTGCTGCCGTAGGCGCGCCCTTCGTCAGACCGCGCGCTTCGTCAGACCACGCCCTTCTTCAGACGACGCCCTTCGTCAGCACGAAGACGCAGTAGGGAGCGGTCTCGAGCGTCTGCACGACCGCGAAGGCGTTCTTGGCCCGGGCATAGACGTCGAAGCGGGGGATGACCTCGAACTCCGTGACGTGCGGGTTGGCCTGCTGGGCCACGGCGAGCACCTGCTGCTGGGTGGCGTTCTCGAGCGAGGCGTCGTCGTCGATCTCCATGCGGCCGAGCGGATGCGTCACGAACGTGTCGAGCGGAAAGACGCTCAGGATGGCGGTCGCCGCGCGCACCACCCCCGACTCGCCGAGCCAGATCACGGGGCGGCCGGCCGAGTGGGCCGGAAAGTTGCGGTCGGCGAGCACGAGCTCGTCGCCGTGGCCCATCTGGTCGAGCACCTTCAGAAGGTCCCCGTTCAGCAGCGGATCGATTCCCTTGAGCACGCGTCCTCCTTCGTCGTCGGGCCCAGCCTACTGGCGCCCGGGTAGCGGATCGACTAGGTTCTGGAGCAGTCAACTGAACACGCCTCAGCGGTCGCTCGCGGCCGCTGGCAACAGCAGCGGGAGAGTCCTCCCGAGATCCATCGGGTGGCGCCGTAGGAGCAATTCCTCTCCGGGAAACTCTCAGGCCCATGCACCGCTGCCGTTGGGCGACTCTGGAGAGCGAACGCGCGGCCACCACGCCGGCGTTCCACCGACGGGGCAAGCGGCCGATCGCCGCGGAATCTCTCAGGTCAGGTACAGAGCGGAGAGGGAATCCTACGACGCCGCCGCACCGGTGCGCCGTGCAGCATTGGAGCCCCCCATCACCCTCAGCATCTTCGACCTCTTCTCGGTCGGCATCGGGCCGTCGAGCTCTCACACCGTCGGGCCCATGCGCGCCGCCGCGTCGTTCGCCGACGCGCTGGCGCTCGACGAGCTGCTGCCGCAGGTCGCGTCGGTGACGGTCGATCTCTACGGATCCCTGGCCGCGACCGGCGTCGGGCACGGCACTCCGGGCGCCGTTCTCCTCGGGCTCGAGGGCTACCAGCCCGAGACGATCACGCCGAGCGAGGTCGAACAACGCGGCGCCGCCATCACGTCGAGCCGCTCCGTGCTGCTCGCGGGAGCCCGCCCGGTGAGCATGCCCGAGAACGCGATTGTGATGCATCCGCTCACCCTGTTGCCGAGGCACAGCAATGGCATGCGATTTTCGGCATACGACGCATCGGGCGCCTTGCTCCTGACCGAGACCTACTACTCGGTGGGCGGCGGCTTCATCGAGCGCGAGGCTGCGCCGACGGATGCCGCGGCCGTGGCGCCCGGGGCCACCGGCAGTTCGGCACCTCCCGTTCCCTTCCCGTTCCGCACCGCTGCCGAACTGCTGGAGCACTGCCGCACGACGGGGCTCTCGTTCTCGGGAGTGATGCTCGCCAACGAGGAGGTCTCGCGAGATCGCGCCGAGATCGTCGATCGCATCCTGGCCATCCGTCGGGTGATGGACGAGTGCGTCGCCACGAGCGTCGCCCGCACGGGACTGCTGCCCGGCGGCCTGTCGGTGCGCCGGCGCGCCCCGGAGTGGCGGGCGCGACTCGAGCGCGAAGACCCCGACCGCAGCCCGGAGTTCTGGCAGGAGTGGGTGAACCTCGTCGCCCTCGCGGTGAACGAGGAGAACGCGTCGGGCGGGCGCGTGGTGACGGCGCCCACCAACGGCGCGGCCGGCATCATTCCGGCGGTGCTGCACTACGCGCGGCACTACCTCAAGGTGGTCGACGGTCGAGAGGTGACCGGCGCTGCCGGGGGAGCCGACGGCCGCGCTGCCCTGACCGGCCTCTCCGACGAAGACGCCGTGTCGGTGCGGTTCCTGCTGGCGGCCGCGGCCGTGGGCGTGCTCTACAAGGAGCAGGCATCGATCTCGGGCGCCGAGGTCGGCTGCCAGGGCGAGGTGGGATCCGCGTCGTCGATGGCGGCCGCGGGGCTCGCCGAGGTGATGGGCGGCACGCCCGAGCAGGTCGAGAACGCCGCCGAGATCGCGATGGAGCACAACCTCGGCCTCACCTGCGACCCGATCGGCGGGTTGGTGCAGATTCCCTGCATCGAGCGCAACGCCATCGCGGCGTCGAAGGCCATCAACGCCGCGAAGATGGCGCTGTGGGGCGACGGCAGCCACCACGTGAGCCTCGACCGGGTGATTCTCACGATGCGCGAGACCGGGCGCGACATGAGCGACAAATACAAGGAGACCTCGCTCGGCGGCCTCGCCGTCAATATCGTCGAGTGCTGACTGCCCCGCCGAGTTGCGCCAAAGTGACCGTCCCGCGGTCGCGGGAGGTCACTTTGGCGCAACTCGGCGGGCGGGGCAGCCGCATTACTGTGGAGTCGTGAGTTCGAACTCGAGCGAGAGCACGGCGGGCGGCCCGGGCGGCCGCTGGGCGCGCATCGCGCGGGCGTCGCTCGCACCGGCGCGCGCCTTTCAGACGTCGTCGCGCACGCCGCTGTTGCAGGTGCTGAAGACCGCGGTCGCCGCGGTGATCGCCTGGATCGTGTGCTCGTTCATCGCCCCGCAGCAGGTGCCTGTCTTCGGCGCCATCGCCGCCATCATCGTCGTGCAGCCGAGCGTGAACCAGTCGTTCACGCGGGCGTTCGAGCGGTCGATCGGTGTCATCGTGGGCGTCGTCGTGGCCGAGGCGGCGGCGTTCGTGTTCGGCTCGCCGGGCTGGTTGATCCTCGCCGCCATCGTGATCTCGCTGCTCGTCGGCTGGGCCCTGCGCTTTCCGCAGTCGTCGACCGTGCAGATTCCGATCAGCGCGATGCTCGTGCTCTCGATCGGCGCCCAGACACCCGGCTACGCGGTGGAACGCATCATCGAGACCATCATCGGCGCACTCATCGGGGTGGTCATCAACTGGCTGATCGTGCCGCCCGTGGCCTTGAAGCCGGCGCACGACGCGGTCGCGTCGCTCGGACGTGAGGTGGCCGCCATCATGGAGGGCCTCGCACGGGTGCTGAGCGAGCCCACCGATTCGGCCTCGCGTCAGCTGCTGCTCGTCGAGGCGCGACTGCTGCGGCCGATGCAGGCGAAGGCGCAGGCGGCGGTCGACCTCGCCGAGGAGAGCCTGCGCTTCAACCCCCGGCGCTCGTCGCACCGGGCGGAGCTGGCGACGGATGCCGCCCTGCTCACCATGCTCGGAATCGTCGTGACCCGCGTGCTCGGCATGGCACGGTCGCTCAACGACCACTTCGACGAGAGCCTGCACGAGGAGCCCACGGCGGCGGGCATCGCCGAGGAGTTGCGCCGGGCCGCCCACGACCTGCGGCTGGTGATGCAGAACGCCGCCCTGCCGGTGGCCGAGGTGGAACTGCTCGGCGACGAACCACCCGCGCTCACCGCGCCCCTGCAGGCCCTCATGCCGAGCCCCGAGCACTGGATCGTGATCGGCTCGCTGCTCGAAGACCTCCGGCGCGTGCGCGAAGAGATCGTCGGCGCGATCGACAAGTAGAGCGCGGCTGCAGCCCCGAACTGCCGGCTACCGGCGCGGCAGGAAGCCCACCCGGTCGTAGACGGTCTTGAGCGTCTGCTCGGCCACGGCATTCGCGCGATCGGCGTTGTGCGACAGGATGCGGTCGAGCTCGGCCGGGTCGTCGAGCAGCTCGAGCGCGCGCGCGCGGATCGGGGCGACGGTGCCGACCACGACCTCGGCCAGCGCCTTCTTCAGCGTGCCGTAACCGCCGCCCGCGAACTCCTCCACCACCGACTCGATCGACCGGTTGGCCAGGATCGCGAAGATGGTGAGCAGGTTGGCCAGCCCCGGTTTCGTCTCGCGGTCGAAGCGCACCTCGCCGTCGGCATCCGTCACCGCGCGCATGATCTTCTTCTCGGTGACCTTGGGGTCGTCGAGCAGCCAGATCAGGCCGGCGGTCGACTCGGCCGACTTCGACATCTTCGCCGTGGGGTTCTGCAGGTCGAAGATCTTCGCGGTGTCTTTGAGGATGTAGGGCTTCGGCACCGTGAAGGTGTCGCCGAAGCGGGAGTTGAACCGCGTCGCGAGGTCACGGGTGAGCTCGACGTGCTGCCGCTGGTCTTCGCCCACGGGAACATCGACCGCCTGATAGAGCAGGATGTCGCCGGCCTGCAGGATCGGATAGGTGAACAGACCCACGGATGCCGCGTCTTGACCCTGCTTGCCCGCCTTGTCTTTGAACTGGGTCATGCGGGCGGCCTCGCCGAAGCCCGTGATGGTGTTGAGCACCCAGGCGAGTTCGGCGTGTGCCGGAACGTGGGACTGCACGAACAGGGTGGACTTCGACGGATCGATGCCCGCCGCGATGTACTGCGCGGTGGTGCGGCGGGTGTTCTCGAGCAGCTGCGCGGGGTCTTGCGGCACGGTGATGGCGTGCAGGTCGGCGAGGAAGAAGAAGGCGTCGTGCGTCTCTTGCAGAGCCTTCCAGCTCAGCAGGGCGCCGATGTAGTTGCCGAGGTGCAGCGAGTCGGCCGAGGGCTGCATGCCCGAGAGCAGGCGGGGCTTTTCAGTAGTCATGAGTGTGTGTCAACCAGAGCTAGAAGGTGGGGGATCAGAGGGCGTAGTCGACCACGACGGGGGCGTGGTCACTCCACCGGGTGTCCCAGGCCGAGGCCCGGTCGATCGCGTAGTCGGCGACCGTGGCCGCGAGCTCAGCGGTGGCGAGCTGATAGTCGAGCCGCCAACCGGTGTCGGTGTCGAACGCCTTGCCGCGCTGCGACCACCAGGTGTAGGGACCCTCGACCTCACCGGCCCAGCGGCGGCCGACGTCGACCCAGCCGAGCCCCGCGCCGTTGTTGTAGGCGGGATCGTCTTGAGCGCCGACGAACCTGTCGAAGTAGGCGCGCTCTTCGGGCAGGAAGCCGGCTTTCTTCTGGTTGCCACGCCAGTTCTTGATGTCGAGGGTGCGGTGACCGACGTTCAGGTCACCGAGCACGAGCGACAGGGGGTTGTGCTCCTGCAGCAGCGGCAGATGCTTCAGCATCGCGTCGAGGAAGGTGAACTTCTCGACCTGCTTCTGCGTGCCGACCTCACCGGAGTGCACGTAGGTCGATACCACGGTCACCAGTGTGTCGCCCCATTCGTAGTCGGCCTCGAGCCAGCGCCCGGCGCTGTCGAAGTCGTCGGGGCCGAAGGTCACCCGGTGGATGTTGGCGCGATCGCGACTGGCCAGCGCCACGCCGGCCCGCCCCTTGGCGGTGGCCGGGTCGTGCAGGATGTTCCAGGCGGGCCCGAGCAGCCCCTCGATGTCTTCGGTCGACGCGCGCACCTCCTGCAGGGCCAGGACGTCGACCCCGCGCCCCTCGAGCCACTCGCCCATGCCCTTGCGATAGGCGGCACGGATGCCGTTCACGTTCACGGTGGCGATTCGGAGGGGCTTCGACGGCATGCCGCCCAGTTTACCGGCGGCCGCCGACGCTGCCCGCGCCGCTCCCGCCGCGTCAGCGCTTCTTCGCCAGGCGGAGGGCCGCGGCCTGATCGAGTTCGTCGAGCCGCTTGAGCTCTTTGGCCACCCGGCGCCGCCGGAAGCCGCGTGCGTTCGCCAGCTCGGCCTCGAGGCGCTCCCGCTCGGCCGACACCAGAACGTCTCGCGCATCCGCGATCTTGCGCTCGCGTTCGTTCTCGATCTCTTCCGGCGACAACGATCGCGGGTCGATGCCCGCGTCGTCCATGCCCACCGCGATCCAGGTCGCCGAGATGAGGATGACCCGGCACACGAGGTTCAAGAAGATCATGATGCCGATGATCACGGCGAACGAGGCGAGCAGCGGATTGCTCGTGGCACCGCCCAGAAGGGCCGACCCGAGGATCTTCAGCACCCCGAGCGCCGCGCCGCCGATGAGAGCGCCCGCGATCAGCCGTCGCAGCGGGATCTTCACCCCTGAGAGCACCCGGAACGCGGAAGCCAGCACGAAGCTGTCGAACGCGAACACGACGAGCACCCCCACCAGCCACCCGACCACCGTCGCGAACGGCGACGCCGTGTCGATGCCGAGCAGGTCGAAGGCGAGCGACAATCCCTGGCTGCTGATCAGGCTCACCGCCGACGACAGCACGATCGCGATGCCGAACGCGAGCGCCAGCCCGAAGTCTTTCAGCTTCAGCAGCGCGAAGTTCGTGGTGGGCGGCGCGAGCCGGAAGATGCGGCGGATCGAGTCGCGGGTCGATGCCAGCCAGCCCACCGCGGTGAGCACCAACCCGACGAGAGCGATCGCGCCTGTCCACCCCAGGATGCGCGCTGACGCCAGCTGGTCGGGGTCGATGGCGCCGCCCTTGCCGATCAACCCGGGAATGGCCTTGCTCAACTGGTCGACCACGGCATCCATCAGGTCGGGATTGCCCGCCAGCACGATGCCGAAGATCGAGAAGCCCACCCAGATGCCCGCGAAGATGGCGAACACGGCCTGGAATGACATGCCCGAGGCCATGATCTCGCCACCACTGGCTGAGAATCGCATGAAGACGCGCACCGCTCGAAGCGCCATCACCCAGGCGATCAGCTTCTGGATGCCGGTCTTCGGCTTCTCGGGAGCTTCCGCCTTCGCCTCGATGTCGATGGCGGGCTTGCCCCCTGCCGAATCGGACTTCGTGGTGGCACGATCGTCGGCAACCGCCGTCTTCTCGACGCCGTCGGCGCCCTCGCCACTCGGGGAGGCCGCATCCGTCGTCTTGCCCCGCGCATCGCTCATGGCACAAGCCTAGGCACGCCGGAGGACCTGCCGCTCGAAACTCCCGCGCGCCGCGGGCACGCGTGGTCGCCGCGCGCGCTCGGCGCCCCTCGGCCGTGCGCATGTTCATGCCCGGCCGAACGCGTCGCGGCCGGCGAACAGCACCGATCTGGTGGCCGCGAGCACCGTGCTCCAGTCGGACATGACCTGGTGATAGTCGAAATGGAGCAGCCCGAACCCCCGCAGCACGACCTCGGCGTCACGCCGGTAGTCGCGTGAGGAGGCGTCGGCCGAGCCATGCGACTCGCGGCCGTCGAGCTCGATCACGAGCCACCCGTCGATGAGCAGATCGACGCGGATCTTCGGTGCGATCCAGACCTGCGGCGTGCACTCGAGGCCATCGGCGGTGAATCGCACGCGGGCGATGGACTCGATGCCCGACTCTGCACGTCGATCGGCGTCGGCCAGCAATCGCTGCGCGCGCGACGACCCTTCGAACGTCGCGGCGAGTTCGCCCCGGCTGATCAGACGTCGATGCAACACGGAGTCGAGGGCGGCGACCGCCTCGTGCGGCGCCCACGAGGTGGCGGCGCCTCGGAGCGCAGCGGCGAGCGGTGCCACTCCCGGGTAGGCGAGACGGTCGCGAGGCGCCAGTGCGCGGCTCCAGTGCGCGACGACGTCGTCACGCGCACGCAAGGGTTGCCCGGTGTCGGGGTCGCGAGCGCGACCGAACGAGTGGGGCAGTTGCACGTGAAGGCGTGGGTCGGGGCGACTCCACGCTCCGTGAAGACGGAGGGCCGAGACATCCGTGAGTCTGCCGCCGATGCGTGCGGCCCGCACGAGATCGTTCGGCGCGCCGGCCGTGACGAAGACACCGCGGCGAACCCTCGTCAGCCGGCCCGACTCCGTGAGCGCCTGGATGCCGCCGGGCGACGCGCCGCGCTCGAGGAGTTCACGGGTGGTGATGACGGCCGGGCGACTGAACGAGAACGAGCTGGACATGCCACCAGCGTGGCCGAGGGCGACGGCGGGGAAACGGGTCGGGCGGCTTCTGTGGAGAATTCGGGCGGGGGCGTCATCCGGGGTGGAGAAGACGAGTCGAGGGCCCGTGAACGGGAGGTCACAGCGGTGGTCTTGCGGGTTCGGGAGGCCAAAACGGCCTCCCGAACGACGAACGGCCTCCCGAAGCACCCTCGAGGGCGCTCGGGAGGCCGAACGAAACCGACCGGCAGACCGGTCCGCAGCCTACGGCTTGCCGCGCATGATCGCCTGCTTCACCTCGGCGATGGCCTGCGTCACCTGGATGCCGCGGGGGCAGGCATCCGTGCAGTTGAAAGTGGTGCGGCAGCGCCACACGCCCTCTTTGTCGTTGAGGATGTCGAGGCGGGTCTGCGCCTGGTCGTCGCGCGAGTCGAAGATGAAGCGGTGCGCGTTGACGATGGCGGCGGGGCCGAAGTATTGACCGTCGGTCCAGAACACCGGGCACGACGAGGTGCACGCGGCGCAGAGGATGCACTTCGTGGTGTCGTCGAAGCGGGCGCGCTCGGCGACCGACTGCACGCGCTCCTTGCCCTTGGGCGGCACCGAGGCCGCCTGCAGGAAGGGCTGCACGTCGCGGAACGACTCGAAGAACGGGTCCATGTCGACGATGAGGTCTTTTTCGAGCGGCAGGCCCTTGATGGCCTCGACGTAGATCGGCTTCGTGATGTCGAGGTCTTTGATGAGCGTCTTGCAGGCAAGACGGTTGCGGCCGTTGATGCGCATCGCGTCGGAGCCGCAGATGCCGTGCGCGCACGACCGGCGGAAGGTCAGCGAGCCGTCCTGCTCCCACTTGATCTTGTGCAGCGCGTCGAGGATGCGGTCGGTCGCGAACATCTGCACGTCGAAGTCCTGCCAGCGCGGCTCGTCATCGACATCCGGATCGAACCGGCGGATGATCAGCGTGACGGTGAAGGCCTCGATCGGCGCTTCGGGCGCGGGGCCCGAGGCGGGGGCGTCGGCTACGAGTGTCATCTAGTACTTCCTCTCCATCGGCTGGTAGCGCGTGATCACGACGGGCTTCCAGTCGAGCCGGATGTGGTCGGCGGCATCACTCGAGTGCGGGTCTCCGGAGAGATAGGCCATCGTGTGCTTCATGTAGGTGTCGTCGTCGCGCTTCGGGTAGTCGTCGCGCATGTGGCCGCCGCGGCTCTCCTGGCGGTTGCGGGCCGAGTAGACGACCACCTCGGCCAGGTCGAGCAGGAACCCGAGCTCGATCGCCTCGAGCAGGTCGGTGTTGAACCGCTTGCCCTTGTCCTGCACCTGGATGTTGCGGTAGCGATCGCGCAGCCCGTGGATCGTCTTGGTGACCGAGGCGAGCGACTCGTCGGTGCGGAACACCTGGGCGTTCTTGTCCATCTCGTCTTGCAGCTCTTTGCGGATGGCCGCGATGCGCTCGGTGCCGGTGGAGTTGCGAAGGGACGCGACGAGGTCGACGATCGCCTTCGCAGGCGAAGGGGGCAGCGGCGTGAAGTCGACGGTCTGCACATAGGCGGCGGCGTTGTTGCCCGACCGCTTGCCGAACACGTTGATGTCGAGCAGCGAGTTGGTGCCGAGACGGTTGGAGCCGTGCACCGAGACGCACGCGCACTCGCCGGCGGCGTAGAGGCCGGGCACCACGGTGTCGTTGTCGCTCAGCACCTCGGCGTTGTTGTTGGTGGGGATGCCGCCCATCGCGTAGTGGGCCGTCGGCATCACCGGCACCGGCTCGACCACCGGGTCGACGCCCAGGTAGGTGCGGGCGAACTCGGTGATGTCGGGCAGCTTCGTCTCGAGCACTTCGGCGCCCAGGTGCGTGCAGTCGAGCAGCACGTAGTCTTTGTGCGGCCCGGCGCCTCGGCCCTCGGCCACCTCCTGCACCATGCAGCGGGCCACGATGTCGCGCGGTGCCAGGTCTTTGATGGTGGGGGCGTAGCGCTCCATGAACCGCTCGCCCGACGCGTTGCGCAGGATGGCGCCCTCGCCTCGCGCTCCCTCGGTGAGCAGGATGCCGAGCCCCGCGAGCCCCGTGGGGTGGAACTGGAAGAACTCCATGTCTTCGAGCGGCAGGCCCTTGCGCCAGATGATGCCCACGCCGTCGCCGGTGAGGGTGTGCGCGTTCGAGGTGGTCTTGTAGATCTTGCCGAAGCCGCCCGTGGCGAAGATGACGGCCTTCGCCTGGAAGACGTGGATCTCACCGGTCGACAGTTCGTAGGCCACGACGCCGGACGGCTTGTCGACGCCGTCGACCGACGTCATCACGAGGTCGAGCACGTAGTACTCGTTGAAGAAGTTGATGCCGAGGCGCACGCAGTTCTGAAACAGCGTCTGCAGGATCATGTGACCGGTGCGGTCGGCCGCGTAGCAGGCCCGGCGCACGGGCGCCTTGCCGTGGTCGCGGGTGTGGCCGCCGAAGCGCCGCTGGTCGATCTTGCCCTCGGGCGTGCGGTTGAACGGCAGGCCCATGTTCTCGAGGTCGATGACCGCGTCGATGGCTTCTTTCGCCAGGATCTCGGCGGCATCCTGGTCGACCAGGTAGTCGCCGCCCTTGACGGTGTCGAACGTGTGCCACTCCCAGTTGTCTTCTTCGACGTTGGCGAGCGCCGCCGCCATGCCGCCCTGGGCCGCGCCCGTGTGGGAGCGGGTGGGGTAGAGCTTCGAGATGACCGCGGTCTTGGCCTTCGGCCCCGCCTCGATCGCCGCGCGCATGCCGGCGCCGCCGGCCCCCACGATCACGATGTCGAACTGGTGGTAGTGCACGCCGTCGATCACGGCGCCGTCTTCGAACTGGGGCGCGGAGTTGCTGATAGGCACTGAAGAACTCACTCTTACTGGTTGACGGGGCAGAACGAGGGCAGGAGGTCTGCCGGCGAGCCCACGGGGCACGGGTCGAAGGTGTAAATGACGAGCGTGCCGAGCACGATCTCGGCGACGACGGCGACCAGGATGCCGGCGAGCAGGATCTTGCGCGTCAGCGGCCGGGTGGCGTAGTCGTTCACGATCGTGCGCATGCCGTTGCCACCGTGGATCAGCGCGAGCCAGAGCATCAGGGTGTCCCACACCTGCCAGAACGGGTCGCTCCACTTGCCGCCGATGAAGGCGAAGTCGATGGCCGAGATGCCGTCGCCGACCAGCAGGTTGACGAAGAGGTGGCCGAAGATGAGGATCAGCAGCACGACGCCCGAGGCGCGCATGTAGATCCAGCCCCACTTCTCCCAGTTCACACCGCGGTTGCGGCGAACGGTGTGCGGGGCGCGGGGGGAGTCGATCGTCGTGGCCATCAGGCACCGCCCATCGCGTGGGTGAAGACGTTGATCAGGTGGCGGGGCGCGAAGCCGAGCATCGCGACCACCCAGAGGCCGATCACGATCCAGAACATCACGCGCTGGTATTTCGCGCCCTTCGACCAGAGGTCGATCAGGATGATGCGGATGCCGTTGAACGCGTGGAACACGATCGCGGCGACGAGGGCGGTCTCACCCAGCCCCATGATGGGGTTCTGGTAGGTGGAGATCACCGCGTTGTAGGCCTCGGGAGCGACACGCACCATCGCGGTGTCGAGCACGTGCACGAGTAGGAAGAAGAAAATCGCGACGCCCGTGATGCGGTGCAGAACCCACGACCACATGCCTTCACGGCCGCGATACAGGGTGCCAGCTGGCCGCCTCGGCGTCATCGTTCCTGCCGAATTCTCAGGCATGAACAACCCTCCTTGGCTTCAGTTGAGTTCGCGTCGCCCGCACCGTCGGATAGTGCGCACTCGATCCACGACCGCTGTCAGTCTACGCGCAGAATTCCGCGGTCGCTTGTTAGGCGCACCTTATCTGTATACAGACTGGCTGAGTCGCCGCTCCCGCGAAAACACGCGGCGAGACGGCTCCTGAATACCCTGTTGTATTCACGCGTGTGAGCCGGCTGGAGTGCGCCGGCGCGCTCGGGCCGACACCGGCGCCGCGGTGATGACCGACGCGTAGTGCGCCATCAACTCGTCACACAGAGCCTGCCACGACTTGCCGATCACGGCCCGTCGCCCGGCTTCTCCCATGCGCGACCGCAGAGCCGGGTCGGCCACGAGCGAGCGGATGCGCCGGCGCAGGTCATCGGGGTCGTCGGGGTCGAAGAGGTAGCCGTTCTCGCCGTGCCGCACGATGTCGATCGGGCCTCCCGCCGCCGGGGCGACCACGGGCAGCCCGCTCGCGTGCGCCTCCTGCAGCGTCTGGCCGAAGGTCTCCTCGGTGCCGGTGTGCACGAACACGTCGAAGCTGGCGTAGGCGTCGGCGAGCTGCTCGCCCGAGAGCCGGCCGAGGAAGGTGGCCGGGGTTCCGCGCAGCAGCCCGCGGATCTGGTCGTCGCTCGGCCCGTCGCCCACGATCGCCAGGTGCAGCCCCGGCAGCCCGTGCAGCCCGGCCAGACGCTCGAGCCCCTTCTCCGGGGCGATGCGGCCCACGTAGCCGACCACGGTGTCGGCGCCCCGAGACGACAGCAGCGAGCCGAGGGCGCGCGCGGTCGGGCGCATCCGGTTGTTCGGGTGGTAGCGCGTCAGATCGACGCCGCGCCCCCAGAGCTCGATGCGCTCGACGCCGGCGCTCTCGAGATCGGTCTTCGAGGCCCGTGAGGGCGCGAGAGTGAGGTCGGCGCCGTCGTGCACCCACTTCACCAGCCGCCAGGCCAGTTTCGAGGCCGAACCGAGGCGGTTGCGCCGGGCATACCCCGCGACATCCGTCTGGAAGATGGCGACCGAGGGGATGCCGAGCCGGTTCGCAGCGGCGATGGCCTGCGCCCCGAGCAGGAAGGGGGAGGCCGCGTGAACGACGTCGGGGGCGAACCGCCCGATCAGGCGGGCGACCTGGGCGTTCGGGATGCCCACCGGGAACTGGCGGTAGGCGACGGCCGGCACCTGGTGCACGGGAAAGCCGCGGTAGTGCGACGGCGACCCCGCGGCCGGGGCGATGACGATGGCGTCGTGACCGTTGTCGGCCAAGTAGTCGAGAACCTTGCAGACGCTGTTGGTGACTCCGTTGACGGTGGGAAGAAAACTCTCGCTGACGATCGCAACTCGCATGACGTGCCTCCGCAGTCGTGCGACCTCATCGGGCCGCGCTTCGACGCTAAAGACGCCAGATGGCGGGAGAGTGACGCCGAGGTGGCGGCGGAGTGATCGTTCGGCTTCCATCGCTAGGCTGTGCCACATGAATGCACCCTCCGCGATCGATCGGCTCTACAGCGTCATTCCCGCCGGGGGGATCGGTTCCCGCCTCTGGCCTCTCTCGCGCGCCGATGCGCCGAAGTTCCTGCACGATCTGAGCGGGTCGGGCCAGAGCCTGCTGCGCGACACGTGGGACAGGCTCGCGCCGCTGTCGGGCGAGCAGCGCATCATGGTCGTGACCGGCCGCGCGCACCGTGCCGCCGTCGAGGAGCAGCTGCCGAACCTCACCGACCTGAACGTCGTGCTCGAGAGCGAACCCCGCGACTCGACCGCCGCCATCGCGCTCGCCGCCGCCATTCTTGAACAGCGCGAGCCCGGGGTCATCATCGGCTCGTTCGCCGCCGACCACGTCATCGCCAACCCGGAGCGGTTCCGGGCCGCCGTCGTGCAGGCCGTCGCCGTGGCCGACGCCGGGTTCATCGCCACGATCGGCATCACCCCCACGGATGCCGCGGTCGGCTTCGGCTACATCCGCTGCGAGAAGCCGCTCTCGATCGAGGGCGCCCCGTCGGCACTGCGCGTCGACAACTTCGTCGAGAAGCCCGACCTGCCCACCGCCAAGCGCTACCTGACCTCGGGCAACTACCTCTGGAACGCGGGCATGTTCATCACCCGCGCCGACAAGCTGCTCGAGCAGCTCGGCGCCTCGGAGCCCGAGCTGCTCGCCGGCGTGCTCGAGCTCGCCGAGGCCTGGGACACCCCGCGCCGCGGCGTCGTGGTCGACCGGGTGTGGCCGACGCTCAAGAAGATCGCGATCGACTACTCCGTGGCGGAGCCCGCGGCCAAGCAGGGCGTTCTCGCCGTCATCCCGGGCGACTTCGATTGGGACGACGTGGGCGACTTCGCCTCGATCGCCAAACTGCACTCCACCGGGCGGGGCAGCGAGCTCGCCATCCTCGGCAAGAACGCCCGCGTGCTCTCCGACTCGTCGAGCGGCATCGTGGTGTCGCAGTCCAAGCGCGTGATCAGCCTCATCGGCGTGCGCGACATCGTGGTGGTCGACACCCCGGATGCGCTGCTGGTGACGACCAGCGAGCACGCCCAGCGGGTGAAGTCGGTCGTCGACGCGCTGCGGGCCGGCGGCTCCGGAGATGTGTTGTAACCCAGAGGTGCCGGTATCCTGACGGTTCACTCTCGTCGAGGAGGAGCATCGTGAGCACACGCGCACGCGTCACAACCGGACTGCTGATCGGAGCGATCGCGGTCGCCCTGGCGGGGTGCGCTCCGGCGCCGACACCGGCGACGGATGCCGCCACCGGTGGTGCGGGCGACTATTGCGCGCGCATGGTGACGAACTCGGGCGGGTTGAACGACCGGTCGTTCAACCAGTCGAGCTGGGAGGGCATGCAGCAGGCCGAGCAGGAGTTCGGCATCGGCGCCGAGGTGCTCGTGTCGACCGGCGAGACCGACCTCGCGCCGAACGTCACGCAGGCGGTCGACAGCGGCTGCCAGTTCGTGCTCACCGTCGGCTTCGAGCTCGCCGACGCCACGCTCGCCGAGGCCACCGACAACTCCGACATCCACTTCGCCATCGTCGACGAGACCGTGGATGCGCCCAACGTGAAGCCGATCCTGTTCGACACCGCGCAGGCCTCCTACCTCGCCGGCTACCTGGCCGCGGGGGTGTCGAAGACCGGGAAGGTCGCGACCTTCGGCGGCGGCAACCAGCCGCCGGTCACGCTGTTCATGGACGGCTTCGTCGACGGCGTCGCGAAGTACAACGAGGCCCACGGCACCGCCGTTCAGGTGCTCGGCTGGGACAAGCAGGCGCAGGACGGCGTGTTCACCGGCGACTTCGAAGACATCAACAAGGGCAAGACGGTCACGCAGGGTTTCATCGACCAGGGTGCCGACGTCATCCTGCCGGTCGCCGGCCAGGTCGGCGAGGGGGCGGCATCCGCAGCTCTCGAAGCCGGCGGGGTGTCGCTCATCTGGGTCGACAACGACGGCTACGAGACGCTGCCCGACGAATACCAGCCGATCGTGCTGACGAGCGTGATGAAGAACACCGGCGACGCGGTGGTGCAGATCATCGGCGACGACATCGACGGCACCTTCTCGCCCGACCCCTTCGTCGGAACACTCGAGAACGGGGGAGTGGCCCTCGCGCCGTTCCACGATCTCGCCGCGTCGGTGCCGGCCGAGCTGAGCGCCGAGATCGACGCCCTGAACGACCAGATCGTGGCCGGCACCATCACCGTCGACTCCCCGTCGACCCCGTGAGCGTCGCCGTCTGTTTCAGGCGTATGCAGTGGACATTTCGGGCAGATTACGACGTGATCGCGGCTTTGTAACGCTTGCGCGGCGAACCAGGCCAGCCCCTGCCGCGGGTCGTAACTTTCGGTAACGTGTCTCACACACAGCCCCTGCGCGCCTTGCAGGGCAGCATCTTGGAGGACAACTTGGGCATCAACATGCGCCGCGCCGGTCTGGCCGGCTTCGCCACCCTGGGCGTGGCAGCTCTTCTCGCCGGGTGTGCATCCGCACCGTCGGACACCGCATCGACCAGCGGCGGAGACGCCGCGAGCGACTTCATCCCCTGCATGGTCTCCGACTCGGGCGGATTCGACGACAAGTCGTTCAACCAGGCCGGCTTCGAGGGCATCACCGAGGCCGCTGACAAGCTCGGCGTCGAGCCCATCACGGTCGAGTCCTCCGCCGACACCGACTTCGCCCCGAACATCGACCAGCTCGTCTCGGGCGGCTGCAACCTGATCATCTCGGTCGGCTTCCTGCTCGCCGACGCCACCAAGGCCGCGGCCGAGGCGAACCCCGACGTCGACTTCTCGATCATCGACGACTCGTCGATCGAGGCCGACAACGTCAAGCCCATCGTCTTCGACACCGCGCAGGCCGCGTTCCTCGCCGGCTACGCGGCGGCGAGCTACAGCAAGTCGGGCACCGTCGGAACCTTCGGCGGCATGCAGATCCCGTCGGTCACCATCTTCATGGACGGCTTCGTCGACGGCGTCAACTACTTCAACCAGCAGAAGGGTGCTGCCGTCAAGGCCATCGGCTGGGATGTCGCCTCGCAGACCGGTTCCTTCACCGGCGGCTTCGCTGCCGGCGTCGAGGCCAAGACCGCGGCCCAGGGCCTCATCGACCAGGGTGCCGACGTCATCCTCCCCGTCGGTGGACCGATCTTCCTCTCCGCTGGTGAGGCGATCAAGGACTCCGGCAAAGAGATCGCCCTGATCGGTGTCGACTCCGACAACTACGAGACCGCTCCCGACCTGGCCGACCTCTTCCTCACCTCGGTGCTGAAGGGCGTCAAGGCCGGTGTGGTCGACGTGACCGACACCGCCGCAGCCGGCGACTTCGACGCGACCCCGTTCGTCGGAACCCTCGAGAACGACGGCGTGGGCATCGCACCGTTCCACGACTTCGAGAGCAAGGTCTCGCCCGACCTGCAGGGTGAGCTCGACGCCATCACGGCGGGCATCATCGACGGCTCGATCGAGGTCGAGTCGCCCTCGACCCCGTAAGGCACCGGCGTTCTCGAACGCTTTCCGGTCGGGGGGATCAGCGCTGCTGGTTCCCCCGACCTCTTTACTTAACGAACCCCATGACGCGGAGTAGGTAGATTGACTTTATGAAGCTCGAACTTCGGGGCATCACGAAACGATTCGGTGCCCTCACCGCCAACGATCACATCGACCTCACCGTCGAGCCGGGCGAGATCCACGCGCTGCTCGGCGAGAACGGGGCCGGCAAGTCCACGTTGATGAACGTGCTCTACGGCCTCTACCAGGCCGATGAGGGCGAGATCGTGCTCGACGAGGTCGTGCAGCACTTCGCGGGCCCGGGTGACGCCATGAACGCCGGAATCGGCATGGTGCACCAGCACTTCATGCTCATCCCCGTGTTCACGGTGGCCGAGAACGTGATGCTCGGCCACGAGCAGACCGGGTTCGCCGGCCAGCTCGACCTGGTGGCCGCGCGCAAGGTCGTGCGCGAGATCAGCAACCGGTTCGGGTTCCACGTCGATCCCGACGCCCTGGTCGGAGACCTCCCCGTCGGCGTGCAGCAGCGGGTCGAGATCATCAAGGCCCTCTCGCGCGACGCGCGCGTTCTCGTGTTCGATGAGCCCACCGCCGTGCTCACGCCGCAGGAGACCGACGAGCTGATGGCGATCATGCGCCAGCTGAAAGAATCCGGCACCTCGATCGTGTTCATCACGCACAAGCTGCGCGAGGTGCGCGAGGTCGCCGACCGCATCACGGTCATCCGGCTCGGCAAGGTGGTGGGCGAGGCCTCGCCCACGGCCACCAACGCCGAGCTCGCCTCGCTCATGGTGGGCCGCGCCGTCGAGCTGACGGTGCAGAAAGACCCGGCGAAGCCCGGGGCCGCCGCCCTCGTGGTCGACAACCTCTCGGTCATCGACCCGCGTGGCCAGGTGGTCGTGCGCGACGTCTCTTTCGACGTCAAGGCCGGCGAGATCCTCGCGATCGCCGGCGTGCAGGGCAACGGCCAGACCGAGCTCACCGAAGCGCTGATGGGTTTGCAAGACCGCGTCACCGGCGAGATCACGCTCGACGGCAAGACGCTACGCGGCCTGAGCGTGCGCAAAGTGCTCAACTCGGGCGTCGGCTTCGTTCCTGAAGACCGCAAAGAAGACGGCCTCGTCGGCGAGTTCACCATCGCCGAGAACCTCATGCTCGACCGCGCCGACGGCTCGCCGTTCGTCAAGGGCGGCGGTCTGCAGCTGTCGTTCCTCAACACCTTCGCCGAAGAGAAGTCGAAGGAGTTCGACGTGCGCTCCCAGGGCATCCAGACCGAGGTCGGCCGCCTCTCCGGCGGCAACCAGCAGAAGGTCGTGCTCGCCCGTGAGCTGAGCCGCACCCTGCGCCTGTTCGTCGCGGCCCAGCCGACCCGAGGCATCGACGTCGGATCGATCGAGTTCGTGCACAAGCGCATCGTCGCCACCCGCGACGAGGGCATTCCCGTGATCGTGGTGTCGACCGAGCTCGACGAGGTCGTCGCGCTCGCCGACCGCATCGCGGTGATGTACCGCGGAGGAATCGTCGGCATCGTTCCGGGCGACACCCCGCGCGACGTGCTCGGCCTCATGATGGCGGGCGAGGTGCCCGCCGGGGTGCTGCCCGCCGACCCGGAAGGAGCAGCCGCGTGAGCGACTCGCCCGTCACGCCTGGCTCCCAGGCGCCCGTCACCCCCGCGTCTTCGGCCGCGGCATCCGGTTCGCCCGCGTCGGGTTCCCCCGCGTCGGGGCCCGCCGTCGAGCCGCCCTCGCGGTGGCGCAAGGCGTTCAACGAGATCATCGGCGGCAGCGTGATGATCTCGGTGCTCGCCGTGGTGCTCGCGATCGTCGCGGGCGGCATCCTGATCGCCGTGACCGACGAGAACGTGCAGAAGGCCGCCGGCTACTTCTTCGCCCGGCCCGGCGACACCTTCGCCGAGATCTGGAAGTCGGTCTCCGGCGCCTACGTCGCCCTGTTCCAGGGCGCGGTGTTCAACCCGAAGCGTCCCGAGTTCGTCGACCAGATCAAGCCGATCACCGAGACCCTCACCTTCGCCACCCCGCTGATCGCGGCGGGTCTCGGCGTGGGCCTGGCGTTCCGCGTCGGCATGTTCAACATCGGTGGCCGTGGCCAGATGCTGATCGCCGCCGCGTGCGCCGGGTGGGTGGGCTTCACCCTGCACCTGCCGTGGGGCATCCACCTCGTCGTCGCCATCCTCGCCGGTGTCATCGGCGGTGGCATCTGGGGCGGCATCGCGGGCCTGCTGAAGGCGCGCACCGGCGCCCACGAGGTGATCGTCACGATCATGCTCAACTACGTGGCGTTCTACCTCGTCTCCTACCTGCTGCGCACCCCGGTGCTGCAGGCGCCCGGATCGAACAACCCCAAATCGCCGCCGATCGACGCGACCGCTGTGCTGCCCGACCTGCTCGGTCCGCAGTTCAACCTCCATCTGGGGTTCATCATCGTGATCGCCGCGACGGTGTTCGTGTGGTGGCTGCTCAACCGGTCGTCGCTCGGCTTCAAGTTCCGCGCCGTCGGGCTCAACCCGAACGCCGCGCGCGTTGCCGGCATCGACGTCAAGAACATGTACGTCTACGCCATGCTGATCTCCGGCGCGCTGGTCGGCCTCGCGGGCGTGTTCCAGGTGCTCGGCACGGTCACCACCGGCTTCTCGTCGGGCATCGACGCGGGCATCGGCTTCGATGCCATCACGGTTGCCCTCCTCGGGCGGTCGAAGCCGTGGGGCATCTTCGTCGCCGGCATCCTGTTCGGCGCGTTCAAGGCCGGCGGATTCGCGATGCAGGCCTCGCAGGGCATCCCGATCGACATCGTGCTCGTCGTGCAGTCGCTGATCGTGCTGTTCATCGCGGCGCCGCCGCTCGTGCGGGCCGTGTTCCGGCTGCCCGACCCGGCGAACCCGAAGAAGCCCAAAGCGCCCAAGACCCCGAAACCCGCAGTTGAGACCCGAGAGGCGGTGGCGGCGAAATGAGCGACCGGCTTCCTGAGAACGTCACCACCAACGGACTGGCCGGCGGCAGCGGGCTGCCTCCGACCGAGCACAACCACCCGGATGCCGCGATCGATGCACCGCCGACCGTGCTCGTCAAGAGCTGGAAAGCGCCCATCGCCTTCGGCTTCTTCGCGCTCGGAGCGATCGTGCTCTTCATCGTGTTCGGGCGTGACGGCGACAGCACCTTCCGTCTGTCGACCGACTCCGATCTGATCCAGCTGCCGGCCGTCGTGCTGCCGACCAGGGCCACGGGCATCGTGCTGTCGATCGTGCTCGTCGTGCTCGCGGCCATCTCGGTCTGGTTCGTCGCGACCGACCGCAAGATCAGGGTCTGGTTCATGGCCGTGTTCGCGGTCGTGTTCCTCATCGCCTTCCTCACCTGGGCCTCGGCCGGCCAGACCATCCCGCTGCCGGGCCTCTTGATCGGAACGGTGTCGCTCAGCGTGCCCCTGATCTTCGGCGCCCTGGGTGGCGTGATCTCGGAGCGCGTCGGTGTCGTGAACGTCGCGATCGAGGGCCAATTGCTCGCGGGCGCCTTCGTGTCGGCGGTCGTGGCATCCGTCACCGGCAACCTCTTCGTGGGGCTGCTCGGCGCCGTGATCGCCGGAACCCTGGTGTCGTTCGTGCTCGCGGCGTTCTCGATCAAATACCTGGTCGACCAGGTCATCGTAGGTGTCGTGCTGAACGTGCTGGTCACCGGCCTCACGTCGTTCCTCTACTCGCAGGTGCTGACCGCCAACCCCGACCTGCTCAACTCGCCGCCGCGCTTCGACCGGCTGCCGATCCCGCTGCTCTCGGAGATCCCCATCATCGGGCCGACGCTGTTCCGGCAGACGATCGTGGTCTACCTGATGTACATCGCCGTGGCGGTGGTGTTCTACGGCCTGTTCAAGACCAAGTGGGGCCTTCGCGTGCGCGCCGTGGGCGAGCATCCGCAAGCCGCCGACACCGTCGGCATCAAGGTGAACTCCACCCGGTTCTGGAACGTGCTGCTCGCCGGCGCCATCACCGGGCTCGGCGGGGCGTACTTCACGCTCGGGTCGGTCGGCCAGTTCAACAAGGAGATGACGGCGGGCGCGGGCTACATCGCCCTCGCGGCGGTGATCTTCGGGCGCTGGGATCCGATCCGCGCGACGCTCGCGGCGCTGTTGTTCGGGTTCGCCACCAACCTGCAGTACGTGCTCGGCGTGATCGGTTCGCCGGTGCCGTCGGAGTTCCTGTTGATGCTGCCCTACCTGATCACGATCTTCGCCGTGGCGGGGCTCGTCGGGCGGGTGAGGGGCCCGGCGGCCGCCGGTAGACCCTATGTGAGCGCGTGAGGTGGGTTCGATGAGTTCTGCTGGTGCTGCCGCTTCCGGTGCCGCTTCTGCTGGTGCTGAGTCGGTCGACTGGGCGGCTCTGCGGGCGGTCGCCCTCGAGGCGATGGAGAAGGCCTACGTGCCCTATTCGAAGTTCCCCGTCGGGGTCGCCGCCATCGTCGACGACGGCCGGGTGATCTCGGGCTGCAACGTCGAGAACGCTTCCTACGGCCTGACGCTCTGCGCCGAGTGCACGCTCGTGTCGAGCCTCACCATGACCGGTGGCGGCAAGCTCGTGGCGTTCACCTGCGTCGACGGGCACGGCAACACCCTGATGCCGTGCGGCCGCTGCCGGCAGCTGCTGTTCGAGCACTCGGCCGAGGGCATGGTGCTCGACACGGTGTCGGGGTTCAAGACGATCGACGAGGTGATCCCGGATGCGTTCGGGCCGCGCACCCTCGTCGCCTACCGCGAAGAGTCACTCGCGGAATAGAAAGGTTCCACCCATGGCCACCGAGCAGTTCGACGTCGTCGACCTCATCCGCACGAAACGCGATCTCGGCACCCTGTCGACCGCCGAGATCGACTGGCTGATCGACGCCTACACCCGCGGGTTCGTAGGCGACGAGCAGATGGCGGCCCTCGCCATGGCGATCCTGTTGAACGGGATGTCGCGAGACGAGGTGCGCGACCTGACGCTCGCGATGATCGCGTCGGGCGAGCGGATGAGCTTCGCCGACCTCGGCAAGGTGACCGTCGACAAGCACTCGACCGGCGGCGTCGGCGACAAGATCACGCTGCCGCTGATGCCCCTGGTGGCGTCGTTCGGGGTGGCGGTTCCCCAGCTCTCGGGCCGCGGGCTCGGACACACCGGTGGCACGCTCGACAAGCTCGAGAGCATTCCCGGCTGGCGGGCGTCGCTCACCAACGACGAGATGTTCGAGCAGCTGCGCACGGTGGGCGGCGTGATCTGCGCGGCCGGTTCCGGGCTCGCGCCGGCCGACAAGAAGCTCTATGCGCTGCGCGACATCACGGGAACGGTCGAGGCGATTCCGCTCATCGCGTCGTCGATCATGTCGAAGAAGATCGCCGAGGGCACCGACTCGCTCGTGCTCGACGTGAAGTTCGGTTCGGGCGCGTTCATGCAGGACATCGCGAAGTCGCGCGAGCTCGCCCGCACCATGGTAGACCTGGGCAACGACGCCGGAGTCGCCACCACCGCGCTCCTGACGAACATGAACGTGCCGCTCGGCCTCGCGATCGGCAACGCCAACGAGGTGCGCGAATCGGTCGAGGTGCTCGCCGGCGGCGGGCCCACGGATGTCGTCGAACTCACGCTCGCCCTCGCATCCGAGATGCTCCGGCTCGCGGGGCAGCCCGACGCCGACGTCGAGGCGGCGCTGCGCGACGGTCGCGCCATGGACACCTGGAACCGCGTCATCCGGGCCCAGGGCGGCGACCCCACCGCGCCCCTGCCGGTCGCTCGCGAGACCCACACGGTGCTCGCGCCGCGCTCGGGCGTGCTGCTGCGTCAAGACGCCCTGCCGTTCGGTGTGGCCGCGTGGCGACTGGGGGCCGGTCGCGCTCGCGCCCAAGACGCCGTGCAGCACGCCGCCGGCATCGACCTGCACGCCAAGCCCGGCGACACCGTCGTGGAGGGTCAGCCGCTGTTCACGCTCTCGGCCGACGAGGCCGAGCGCTTTCCGCGGGCCTTGGCGGCGCTCGACGACGCGTACTCGATCGGTGACGCCGGCGAGTACGTGCCCACCGGCCCGTTGGTGGCGGAGCGCATCTCGTAGGTCGCGGAGCGCACCGCATGTCGGAGGTCGCGGTGTGGCAGGAAGTGCCGGGAGCGTGGCGGGAATGCGGTGGCTCGCGCCTGGTCGGTGCACCTAGGCTCGCGTCATGGCGATAGTTCCCGACACCAAGAACTGGACGTGGGTGCTCGAACGCGAGTGCCCTGAGTGCGGTTTCGACTCGTCGGCCACCGAGGCCGGTGCCGTGCCCGCGTTGCTGCGCGCGAACGCCGCCGCGTGGCCGGCGGTGCTCGAGCGCGACGACGTCACGGTGCGACCGGATGCCGCCACCTGGTCGAACCTCGAATACGCCGCCCACGTGCGCGACGTGTTCCGCATCTTCCGGGTGCGACTCGGCCTGATGCTCGACGACGACGACCCCGAGTTCGCCAACTGGGACCAGGACGCCACGGCGGTGGAAGACCGCTACAACGAGCAAGACCCGGCGGTCGTCTCGGCCGAGCTGACCGCTGCCGCCGAAGAGCTCGCGACGGCGTTCGAGCAGGTTCCCGACGACGCGTGGCAGCGGCGGGGCTTTCGGGGCGACGGCTCGGTGTTCACGGTCGATACGTTGGCGCGCTACTTCATCCACGACCCGGTGCACCACCTGCACGACGTGCGGGGCTGATCCGCCGGCGTCTCCCGCCCCGGGGTGGTCGGGGCCGCGCCTCCAGGGGCCCGCGGTGGTCCGAATGCGTGCAGTCATTCGGCCCGCCGCCGGCTTCTGGAGCGGCCCCGGGCATCAGGCGACCGGTTCGCCGATGCGCTCGAGGGCGTCGACGATCAGGTTCCAGAACTTCTCGTTGTCGAGCGCGACCGCGACCTGGGTGGTGCAGTCGTCGGGAGCGGGTGCCCGAAAGTCGGCGACGGTCATGCCGAGCGTCAGAGCTCCGCTGAGTTCCACGTCGAGCGGGGCGCGCCGCACCGTCATCACCGACGGGTCGATCACGCGCGCGACCGCACACGGGTCGTGCACGGGCGGATGCTCGAAGCCTTGGGCCTCGAGGTAGGTGCCGCCGAAGAACTCGAGCAGTTCCACCACGAACTGCGCGGGCGATGTGCCGAGAGACCGGATGCGTTCCACGACATCCGGAGTCGCGAGCGCCTGATGGGTGAGGTCGAGGCCCACCATGGTGAGCGGCCACGACTCGTTGAACACGATGTGCGCGGCCTCGGGGTCGATGATGATGTTGAACTCGCTGGTGGCGCTCCAGTTGCCGCCGTGGTAGCCGCCGCCCATGAGAACGACCTCCTTCACCCGGGGCACGATGCGCGGCTCCCGGCGGGCCGCGAGTGCGATGTTGGTGAGCCCTCCGGTCGGCACGAGCGTCACCGTGCCCGGTTCGTGCGCCATGATCGTCTCGATGATCAGGTCGACGGCGTGCCGGGGGTCGAGCGAGATCACGGGATCGGGCAGCGCGGGCCCGTCGAGCCCCGATTCACCGTGGATGTCAGGGGCGACTGAGATGGTTCGCACCAGAGGCCGGGCGCACCCGGCCGCGAAGGGAACGCCGGTGATGCCGGCCACCCGCGCCACCGACAGCGCATTGCGCGTGACCTTGTCGAGGGTCTGGTTGCCCACCACGGTGGTCACGGCGAGCAACTCGATCTCGGGGTTGCCGTGAGCGAGCAGCAGGGCGATCGCGTCGTCGTGGCCGGGGTCGCAATCGAGGATGATCTTCTGCGGCATGGTTCTCCGTTCGAGGGGGAGCACCATCTTGACATCATTTCGAGTGAATTCATATATGAAATCGAGATTCATCTGTGCAATGATGTCGTCATGACCTCGACCGACTCCTCGTCCTCCGCCCTCGCCTCGCGCGGCGCCGCTCGTCTGGAATGGATCCGTTCCCGCATGCCGCTGCTCGCGGGTGCCCGTGCCGAGCTCGCGGTGACCCAGCCGTTCGCCGGGCACCGCATCGGTATGTCGCTGCACCTCGAACCCAAGACCGCCGTGCTGCTCGAGACGCTGGCCGCGGGTGGCGCCGAGATCGTCGGCACCGGCAACCACGGCTCCACCCAAGACGACATCGTGGCCTTCCTGCGCGAACAGGGCATGACCCTGTTCGGCACTCGCGACGATTCGCTCGACCAGCACCACCAGAACGTGCTGAGCGTGCTCGACGCGCAGCCGACGATGCTGCTCGACAACGGGGGCGACCTGGTGGCCGGCGTCGTCGCGCGCGGCGCCACCGCGGGCATCCTGGGTGGCACCGAGGAGACCACTTCGGGGGGCGATCGGCTGCGCCGCGAACTCGCGGGTGCGGTGCCCTTCCCGGTCATCGTCATCAACGACAGCCTGCTGAAGGCGATCGGCGAGAACAAGCACGCGGTCGGTCAGTCGGTGGTCGAGAGCTTCATGCGCATCACGAACCTCATGGTGCCCGGTCGCCGCTTCGTCGTGCTCGGCTACGGCTGGTGCGGGCGCGGCGTCGCCCACTACCTGCGCGCTCTCGGCGGCAAAGTGGCGGTCGTCGAGGTCGACGAGCTGAAGGCCTTCGAGGCGGCTCTCGACGGGTTCCGGGTGTCGACCGCGGTCGGCCTCGCCGAGTGGGGCGACGTGTTCATCACCGCGACCGGGCACGCCGGCGTTCTCACGATGGAGGCCATCGAGCGCATGCACGACGGCGCCGTGCTCGCGAACTGCGGCCACTTCCCCTGGGAGATCGACACCGACGGTCTTCGCGCCGCCGCGACGGGCAGCCGCGAGATCGACGAGGCCATCGAGCGCTTCGCCCTGCCCGACGGCCGTCACGTCGTGCTCATCGCCGGCGGCCGCATGTTCAATCTGGCCGGGCGCGAGCCCAAAGGAAACTCGATCGAGTCGATGGATCTGGGGTTCCTGCTGCAGACGCTCTCGCTCGAGCGCATCGCGACGGGGGCCGCGACGTTGACGCCGGGAGCGCAGCCCGTTCCGGATGACGTCGACCGCACCATCGCGCGGCGCATGCTGCTCACCATGAACGCATCGGAGTGACGCCGTGATCGCGCCGATCGCCTCGCCGAGCGACGATGTCGCCGGCCGGCCCCTGAAGTCGGCTCCCGACTACTCGGTGCCGGCCCTCGACAAAGCACTCGACATCCTCGAACTGCTCGCCGACCGAGGCGACGGGTTGAGCCAGCTCGAGATCGCTCAGGCGATCGAGCGCTCACCGAGCCAGATCTTCCGCGTGCTGACGACACTCGAACGTCGCGGCTTCGTCTTCCGCGACCGATCCGGTCTCTACGTCCTGTCACTGCGGCTGTTCGATCTCGCACACCGCCACGAGCCGTTGCGGTCGTTGACCGCCGCCGCGCTTCCGGTGATGCGCGAGCTGGCGGGCGACATCCAGCAGTCGTGCAACCTCTCGGTGCTCGACGCCGAGCGGGTGCGGGTGATCGCCCAGGTCGAGAGCCCGGGCGACTTCGGCTTCAGCGTGCGGGTCGGCGCCCTGTTCTCCGTCACCGAGACGGCGACCGGCATGGTGCTCGAGGCGTTCAGGCCCGAGGTGCCGGCCGACGGAGGGTCGGCGCTCGAGCGTCTGCTGGCCGAGAGAATCCGGGGCGACGGCTACCTGGAGCGGCCGGATGCGCGGCAGCCGTCGATCACCGACGTCGTGTTCCCCATCCTGCGTGCCGATTCGACCGCGGTGGCCGCGCTGACGGTGCCCTACGTGGCCACGAGCCTGAGCGCCGAGGCACCCGAGGTCGTCATCGGCCGGGCCCGTGACGCCGCCGCCGAGATCGGTCGATCGCTCGCACTGGCACCCGGTGCCGAGGCCCGAGACCCTAGGCTGGAGCCATGACTGCAGCGCCAGAGGAATACCTCGTCCCCGGAACCGGAATCAGCTTCAACTCCCTGCCGAAAGTGTCGCTCCACGACCACCTCGACGGAGGTCTCCGGCCCGCGACCATCATCGAACTCGCCGATGCCCTCGACCTGGCTCTGCCGTCGACCGACGAGGTCGAGCTCGGCGACTGGTTCGAAGACAGCGCCGATTCCGGCTCGCTGCCGAGCTACCTGGCCACCTTCGACGTCACCATCGCGGTCATGCAGACCCGCGAGGGCCTCACCCGGGTCGCCCGGGAGTTCGTCAACGACCTCGCCGCCGACGGCGTGATCTATGGCGAGGTGCGCTGGGCGCCCGAGCAGCACCTCAGCAAGGGCCTGAGCCTCGACGAGGTCGTGGAGGCCGTGCAAGAAGGCATCGAGCAGGGCGCCGACGACGCCCGGGCCGACGGCCGCAGCATCCGGGTCGGTCAGCTGGTCACCGCCATGCGTCACGCGAACCGCGGTCTCGAGATCGCCGAGCTCGCCGTGCGCCACCGCGACCGCGGCGTGGTCGGCTTCGACATCGCGGGCGCGGAGCTCGGCTTTCCCCCGAAGAACCAGCTCGCGGCATTCGACTATCTGGCCCAGAACTTCTTTCCGGTCACGGTGCACGCGGGCGAGGCCGACGGGCTCGAGAGCATCCGCGGCGCGCTGTTCGACGGGCGAGCCCTGCGGCTCGGCCATGGCGTGCGCATCGCCGAAGACATCGAGATCGAGCGCCAAGACGACGAGAACACCTACGTCACCCTCGGTCTGCTGTCGCAGTGGGTCAAAGACCGCGAGATCGCCCTCGAACTCTCGCCGTCGTCGAACCTGCAGACCGGCGCCATCTCGGAGTGGGGCGACGAACTCGTCGATCACCCGTTCGACCTGCTCTACCAGCTCGGCTTCCAGGTGACGGTGAACACCGACAACCGGCTGATGAGCAACACCACCATCAGCCGCGAGCTCGCGCTCCTGACCGACGCGTTCGGCTACGACCTCTCCGACATCGAGGTCTTCCAGCTCAACGCGGCAGCGGCGTCGTTCCTGCCGATCGAAGACCGCGAAGACCTCGCCGATGCCATCTCGGAGGGCTTCGAAGAGGCCTGATCCGCGAGCGGAACGCTCGACGAGAAGAGCGGATGCCGCGCGGCCGGGTGGCTCGCGGCATCCGCTCTTCTCGTGCGACGCGTGGGTGTCGGCGTCGGTCGGCGTGGTGCGTCGGCGTCAGCTCGCGGCGGCGGGGTCTGCCTGCTGGTTCGCGGGTGCCCACTCGGGCAGCTGCTGCAGGGCCCAGGTGTTGCCGTCGGGGTCGGCGAAGTAGACGAAGCGGCCCCACGGCTGCTCGTCGATCTCGCTCGCCTCGACATCGTTGGCGAGCAGCTGCGCCCGGGCCGCCTCGGCGTCGGAGACCACGATCTGCACTCCGCGCTGCGAGCCGGGTGCCATGTCGGTGATGCCCGTGCCGAGCACGATCGAGCAGGCCGAGCCGGGCGGGGTGAGTTGCACGAAGCGCAGCTGGTCGCTCACGACGTGGTCGTGGTCGGCGTTGAAGCCGACCTGGTCGACGTAGAAGCTCTTCGCGCGGTCGACGTCGGTCACCGGGATGGCGACGAGTTCGATCTTCCAGTCCATTGCAGTTGTCCTTTCGGGGGTGATTCCATGGTGGCTTCGGGTGTCGGTGTTCTCAAGCATCGTCAGTGCGCCTTCTTCATGGCCCGGATGCCGACCGCGAGGCCGATCGCCGCGAGCACGACCGCCGCGACGAAGCCCCACAGCACGGCTGGGGAGCCGAGATCGCCGGCGAACAGCGCGCGCTCGGCCGAGACGACGTAGCTGATGGGGTTGAAGCCGGCGGCGACCTGCATCCAGGCCGGACCGTCGTCGAGCGGCAGGAGCATGCCCGAGAGGATGAGCAGCGGAAAGATCGTGGCCTGCTGCACGCCCCAGAACATCCAGTCGCGATTGCGGCTGGCGAGCGCCAGGGCGTAGCTCAGCGACCCGAAGCCGAGGCCGAAGACCGCCAGCAGTGCCAGTCCGATCAGCATGCCCACGGGGTTCGCGCTGAAGCCGAACGGAATGGTCACGAGAGCGATCACGGCCGCCTGCACGATGATCGGGGCCATCTCCTTCAGCGCTCGCCCGACCAACAGCGACGAGCGGGCGATCGGGGCCACCAGGGTGCGTTCGTGCGATCCGGTCTGCATCTCGAAGAGCAGATTGGAGCCGGTCGTGCCGGTGCCGAACAGGGCGATCATCACCAGGATGCCGGGCACGAACCACTGCAGCGTGACGCTCGCGGGCTGATCGGAACTCGCGACGAGCAGCGGCCCGAACAGCCCGAGGAACACCAGCGGCTGCAGCAGGCTGAAGATGAGCGAGAACGGATCGCGCACGACGGGCCGCAGCTCGCGGATCAGCACGTTCCAGGTGTCGCGAACGAGCGAGGTGGGGCGCGTGACCCCGGCGGCGGACGGGCCGGCGGTGGCGCGGGGCGGGAGTGCGGTGGCGGTGCTCATGCGGAGACCCTTTCTGAGGAGGTGGTGCCGGGGTTGGAGGAGGTAGGAGCGGACGAAGCGGGGGCGCCGGTGGCGGTGCCGGTGCGGGTGTCGACGCTCGACGACGTGGGGGCGGCGGCCGAGGCGCCGGTCGAGCCGGCGTCTGACGACACCTCGTCGCCGCGGCCCTTCGCGTCGGCCGACTCGGTGGTCTCGCCCTCGTCACGCAGGCTGCGACCGGTCAGGGCGAGGAAGACGTCGTCGAGCGTCGGCTGCCGAAGCGTCGCGGTGACGACGGGCGCCCCCGCGGCATCCAGTTCGCGCAGCAGCACGGGCAGCACGCGTTCGCCGTGATCGACCACGAGCTCGAGAGCACGGCCGTCGTCACGCCGCGACACCGGAGCCGAACCGGCGCCCCCGCCGGCACCCTTCCCCGAGTCGCCGCGAGGGTTCGAGACGCGCGCCGCCACCCCCCGTGCCCGCGTCGCGTCATCCGCCGATGCGAAACCGAGGGTGATGACGTCGCCGGCCAGCGTCGACTTGAGCGACGAGGCGGTGTCGTCGGCGATGACGCGGCCGTGGTCCATCACGAGCACGCGTTCAGCGAACTGGTCGGCCTCGTCGAGGTAGTGGGTGGTGACGAAGACGGTGGTGCCGTGCTGCTCGCGCAGATCGAGGATGTGCCGCCAGAGGTTGGCGCGGCTCTGCGGGTCGAGGCCGGTCGACGGCTCGTCGAGAAAGAGCAGCGCGGGGGAGTGGATGAGGCCGAGGGCGATGTCGAGCCGGCGCTTCTGGCCGCCCGAGAGCCCGAGCACCGGGCGCTTGGCCAGCGGCGCGAGATCGAGCGACTCCAAGAGTTCGCCGGCCCGCCGGGCGGTGTCGGCACGGCTCATGCCGTAGAACGCGCCCTGGCTGAGCAGTTCGTCGCGCACGCGCTGGTTGTTGCCCGCGCTCGTTCCCTGCCCGATGTAGCCGATGCGCCGGCGCACGGCCGCCGGGTCGGTGGCGATGTCGTGCCCGGCCACGACCGCCGTGCCGCGCGTCGGTGGCAGCAGCGTGGTCAGCATGCGCAAGCTGGTCGACTTGCCCGCTCCGTTGGGGCCGAGGAAGGCGACGAGTTCGCCCGTGGCGACGTCGAGGTCGAGGTCGGTGACGGCGTCGACGGTGGCGCGTTTGACGGTGAACTGCTTGGTCAAACCGCGAGCGGTGATCATCGTGTCGTTTGTCATGGCACCACGGTACGAAGACATCAGGTCACTTTCTGTCCTGAATACGAGAGAATATCGACCATGGCCGAAACGACCTCGCGCATCCTCTCTCTGCTCAACCTGTTGCAGACCCACCGCCAGTGGCCGGGCGCCGAGCTCGCCGAGCGCCTCGGGGTCACCGAGCGCACGCTGCGGCGCGACGTCGAGCGCCTGCGCGAGCTCGGCTACCAGGTCGCGGCGACGCGCGGCGTGGCAGGCGGCTACCGGCTCGAGGCCGGCTCGCAACTGCCGCCCCTGCTGCTGACCGACGACGAGGCCGTCACCATGGCCATCGGGTTGCGGGTCGCCGCCACGCAGGGCCTGGCCGACGGCGAGCAGACCACACTCACGGCGCTGGCCAAGTTCGAGCAGGTGCTGCCCTCGGCGCTCCGGCACCGCGTCAACGCCCTCGCCGGCTTCGTGCTGCCGCAGACGCCACGTTCACAGGGCTCCCCGGTCTCGCAGGAGCTGCTCGGTCAACTCGCGCTGGCCTGCCGCGACCGCGAGCGCATCCGGTTCCACTACGAGGCGGCGAACGGCGCCGAGACCGATCGCGTCGTCGAGCCGCACACGCTCGTCGCGGCATCCCGCAGCTGGTTCTTCGTCTGCTGGGACCTGCAGCGCTCCGACTGGCGCACCTTCCGCGTCGATCGCATGAGCGGCTTCTTCGGCACCCGCCTGCACTTCGACCCCCGCGAACTGCCGGCAGCGGATGCCGCGCAGTTCGTGCAGACCGCGCTCTCGTCGCTGCACCGTCGGCTGACGGCGGAGGCCCACGTGCGTCTGCCCGTCGACGTGATGCGCGAGCAGTTCGGCGGGTGGGCCGCCGAAGCGGAGCCGATCGACGCCGAGACCACGCGCTGGCCGATCCGCGGCGAGAGCTTCGAGACCATGCTCACCTCGGTGATGTGGATTCCCGCCGGCGTCGAGTACACGCTGCACGGGTCGCCCGAGTTCCTCGCCTTCGCCGCCGAGACGGCCGCGCGCATGCGATCCGCGGTCCCAGCCAACTCCCCGCTATCGCCCACGCCGGGCTGACATGATTCACGGGAGATGTCGTTCACGCCCCCTCCGCTCGACCAGCTGCCCGATTCGGCCATCGCACTGAACGCGATCGCGCCGGACTGGCGGTCGGCCGTGCGTCTCGCGGCCGAGGCGCTCGCGGCGGCCGGCTACTCCGACGTCGGCTACGGCGACCGCATGATCGCGCTCGTCGAGGAATACGGCCCCTACATCGTCATCGCGCCCGGCCTCGCCATGGCGCACGCCCGCCCGGGGTCCGACATTCACGCCCCCGGCCTCGCCATCGTGACGCTCGCCGAGCCGGTGTCGTTCGGCCACGCCCACAACGACCCCGTGTCGGTGGTGATCGGGCTCGCCGCCACCGAGAGCGACCAGCACGTGGCATCCGTCGCCACCCTGGCCAACGTCTTCAACGACGCCTCCGTCATTCCCGGGCTCGCCGCGGCGACCACGAAAGACGAGGTCAGGCAGCTGCTCGGCCGTATCCTGAAGCCATGAAGATCGTCGCCATCTGCGGTGCCGGAATCGGCACGTCCGAGATTCTGCGCGTGAACGCCACGCGCGCTCTCGAGCGGCTCGACATCGA
Organism: Herbiconiux daphne; assembly: GCF_024979295.1. Lineage (GTDB taxonomy): Bacteria > Actinomycetota > Actinomycetes > Actinomycetales > Microbacteriaceae > Herbiconiux > Herbiconiux daphnes. The sequence continues at coordinate 48,125 of NZ_JANLCJ010000005.1, forward strand.
GGCCGAGGTCACGGCGACGGATGTCGCGAGCGTGGGGGTCGCGGCCGCCGACGCCCAGGTCATCCTCACGTCGCAGGAGCTCGTGGGCGCGATCGGCCCCACGAACGCCGACGTCGTGGTGATCGACAACTACTTCGACCTCGAGGAGATCACGGCGAAGCTCGAGATCGCCGTCGGCTGACCGACCTGGTTGACGGATGCCGAAATTTCGATGAGCGAGGTCATATACGGCCTCGGTCGTCGAAATTTCCGCATCCGTCAACCGAAGGCGCCGCTCAGACGACCAGATCGCGGTCGCCGGGTGCCGACAACGTGAGCACGGCCTCGGCCACCCGTTCGTCGCGCTCGAGGTCGTTCTCGATGGTGCGCAGCGCCACCGCCACGTCGCGCTCGGTGCGGTTGCCCACCACGTCGACCGCCGCGACCAGGAACACGGCGCCCGGCCCCGTGTACTCCAGGTGCAGGTAGGTGATGCGGTCGATGTCGGGCCGCTCGAGCAGCTCGCGCAACACGGCGCGGCGGGTGTCGTCGTCGACGACCTGGCCGAGCAGGAAGCGGCGGTTGCGGTTGATCAGCACGATCGCCACGATGCCGAGCAGCACGCCGACGAGGATCGATCCGGCCGCGTCGAAGTAGGCCGAGCCCGTGAGCTGGTGCAACAGCACGCCGAGGAACGCCAGTCCCAGCCCGATCAGGGCCGCCGCGTCTTCGGCGAACACGGCCCGCAGGGTGGGGTTCGAGCTCGCGAGCACGTGCGAGAGGGTGCCCGTCATGCGCTCCTCGGCCGCCTTGTGGGCCTGGCGGTAGGCGCGCAGGAACGAGACGCCCTCGAGCACGAACGAGAGCGCGAGCACGATGTAGGCGATGAAGTAGTCGCTCGCCGGTTCCGGGTCGAAGAACTCCTGAACGCCGTGCTGGATCGAGACCACCGCGCCGGCCGTGAACAACCCGAAGGCCGCGAACATCGACCAGATGTAGGCGTCTTTGCCGTAGCCGAGCGGATGCGCCGGGTCGCGTCGCCGCTTCGACCGGCGTTCGGCGATGAGGAGGAAGATCTCGTTGCCCGTGTCGGCCCAGGAGTGCGCCGACTCGGCCACCATCGACGCCGACCCCGTGAGCATCGCCGCGATCGTCTTCGCGATGGCGATCAGCAGGTTCGCACCGAACGCCGTGATGACGGTGAGCAGACTCTCCGAGGCGCCGCCGGGCTCGGGCGAAGCCTCTGCGGTGCCCCCGCCCGCCATCAGTCGAACAGCCGTCGGAACACGTTCGTGTCGGCCAGGTCGACCAGCTCGTCGCCGCGGCCCGACACCACCGTGCGGAGGGCGTAGAGGGTGAACCCCTTCACCTGCGCCGCGGTGATCGCCGGCGGAATGGACAGCTCCTGGCGGGCCGTGACCACGTCGATGAGCGCGGGGCCGTCGTGCGCGAACGCCGCGCGTATCGCCCCCTCGAGGTCGTCGGGCTTCTCGACCCGTTGACCGTGAATGCCCATCGCGTTGGCGACGTCGGCGAAGTTCGGGTTGTCGAGACCGGTGCCGAAGTTCACGAACCCGGCCGCCTTCATCTCGACCTCGACGAAGTTGAGCGAGGAGTTGTTGAACACCACGATCTTCACGGGCAGCTCGTTCTGCCGGATGGTCAGCAGCTCGCCGAAAAGCATCGCCAGCCCGCCGTCACCGGCGAGCGCGATCACCTGCCGGTCGGGAAAGGCCGATTGTGCGCCGATCGCGTGCGGCACCGCATTGGCCATCGTGCCGTGGCTGAACGACCCGATCAGCCGGCGCGACCCGTTCATGGTGAGATAGCGGGCGGCCCAGACCACGGGGGAGCCGACATCCGGAATGAATACCGCGTCGTCGGTGGCCAGCTCGCTCACCAGCCGCGCGACGTACTGCGGATGGATCGGCTCACGGTTGCGGTCGTTGTCGGCCAGCCCGTCGAGTTCTTTGCGCGTCTTCGCGTAGTGCGCGGTCGACGAGTCGAGGTGGCGGCTGCTCTTCTTGGCATCGAGGAGCGGCAGTAGGGCGTCGACGGTGTCGCCCACGTCGCCCACGAGGCCGAGATCGATCGGGGTGCGCCGGCCGAGGTTCTCACCCCGGATGTCGACCTGCACGATCGTCGCCTTCGACGGGTAGAACTGCGGGTAGGGAAAGTCGGTGCCGAGCATCAGCAGCGCGTCACAGCTCTCCATGGCCCGGTAGCCCGACGCGAAGCCGAGCAGCCCCGTCATGCCGACGTCGTAGGGGTTGTCGTATTCGAGGAACTCCTTGCCCCGCAGCGCGTGCACGATCGGCGCCTTGAGCTTCTCGGCCAGCGCCACCACCTGGTCGTGCGCGCCTTCGGTGCCGGCGCCGCCGAGGATGGTGACCTTCTTCGCCGAGTTCAGGATGCCGGCCGCCCGCGCCAGCTCGCTGTCGACCGGCCGCACGACGCTCTTGGTCGCGACGATCGGGGCCGACTTCTTGCGACCGGCAGAGTCGGCGAGAAACACCTCGCCCGGAACCACGACCACGGCCACGCCGCGCCGCTCGATCGCCGTGCGCATCGCGATCTCGAGCACCCGCGGCAGCTGCTCGGGAATGCTCACGAGCTCGCAGTAGACGCTGCACTCGCGGAAGAGCTCTTGCGGGTGGGTCTCCTGAAAGTAGGTGCTGCCGATCTCGGCCGTGGGAATCTGCGCGGCGATGGCGAGCACCGGCACCCGGCTGCGGTTGGCGTCGAAGAGCCCGTTGATCAGGTGCAGGTTGCCCGGGCCGCAGCTGCCGGCGCACACGGTCAGGTCGCCGGTGAGGGCCGCCTCCGCCGCCGCGGCGAACGCCGCCGCCTCCTCGTGACGCACGTGGGCCCACTCGACGGTGTCGGCGCGGCGGATGGCGTCGGTGAAGCCGTTGAGTGAGTCACCCGGCAACCCGTAGACCCGCTCGACGCCGGCATCCGCGATGATCTCGACGATGGTGTCGGCGACTGTCGCCATGGCTGCCTCGATTCTCTCGACCTGCCACCACGCTAGTCCCGCGACGGCCCGCTCAGGAGATGTGGTCGCGGATGCCGCCCTCGAGTCGCTGCAGGGTCTCGGTGACGGCGTCGCGGCGCTCGCCGAGGCCGCCGGCGGTGCTCCAGGCGTCGAGGTAGATCTTGAGCTTGGGTTCGGTGCCGCTCGGCCGCACCATCACCCGGGCCCCCGGCAGCGAGAGGCGCAGCACGTCGCTCGGCGGAATGCCGGCCCCGCCCTGGGCCAGGTCGTCGATGCGCTCCACCGGAACGCCGCCGAGGTCGGCGGGGGGTGCGGTGCGCAGGCGCTCCATCACGTGGGCGATCTGGGCGAGGTCGCTGACGCGCAGCGAGATCTGCACCGAGCCGTAGTGGCCGAAGCGTTCGCTGAACTCGTCGAGGCGGTCGGCGACGGTGCGACCGGATGCCGCGAGCTCGTCGGCGAGCGAGAGGAATGCGATCGCGGCCGAGATGCCGTCTTTGTCGCGCACCGTCTCGGGGTTCACCAGGTAACCCAGCGCCTCCTCGTATCCGAACACGAGGCCGGGCGTGCGCGAGACCCACTTGAACCCGGTGAGCGTCTCGGCGAAGCCGAGACCGTAGGCGCGGGCGACGACGCCGAGTGCGGGCGACGACACGATCGAGCAGGCCAGTGCCGACGACGCCGCGCGGCCGGCGGCCTGGGCCGCTTCGGCGGCCCGCCAGCCGAGCAGCTGGCCCACCTCGTTGCCGGTGAGCCGGCGGTAGCCCGACTCGAACGCCGCGTCGGGGAGGGCGATGGCGAGCCGGTCGGCATCCGGGTCGTTCGCAATGATGAGGTCGGCACCGGCGGCCCGGGCCGCCTCGTAGGAGAGGTCGAGGGCGCCCGGCTCCTCGGGGTTGGGGAACGAGACCGTCGGGAACGCGGAGTCGGGCTCGATCTGCGCCGACACCAGCTCGGGGCGGGCGAACCCGGCGGCATCCAGCACCCGCGCGAACGTCTCCCACCCCACCCCATGCATCGCCGTGTACACAACCCCCAGGCTCCCGGCTCGCCGAGTTGCGCCAAAGTGACCATCTCCCGTTCCGGGAGGGTCACTTTGGCGCAACTCGGCGAGCGGGGAGGGAGGAGTGGCGATCGCGGCGGTGACGGCGACATAGCGGTCGACCACGGTCTCGTCGGCGATCTCGTAAGAGTCGGAGCGGGGCACGTCGGGCAGCTCGACCGTCGCCGCGACGCGGTCGATGGCGGCCGCGATCTCGGCGTCGGCCGGCGGGATGATCTGCGACCCCGCGTCGGCGTCGCCGAGGTAGACCTTATAGCCGTTGTCGCGCGGCGGGTTGTGCGAGGCGGTCACCATCACGCCCGCACTCGTGCCGAGGTCGCGCACCGCGAACGCCACGAGCGGCGTCGGCAGCAGACGGGGCAACAGGATGGCGCGCACCCCGGCGCCCGCCATGATCTCGGCGGTGTCGGTCGCGAACACGCGGGAGTTCTTGCGCCCGTCGTAGCCGATCACGATCGAGGGGCGGGTTCCGGGCTCGGCGCGCTCGAGCAGGAAGGCGGCAAGACCCGCGGCCGCTTGCCCCACGAGCACGCGGTTCATGCGGTTGGGGCCCGCGGCGAGTTCGCCTCGGAGGCCCGCCGTGCCGAACGCGAGCCGCGAGCCGAACCGCGAGCGCAGGTCGGCCACCGCATCGGGGTGACTCGCGCCCACCCGGCGGAGCAGCATGTGCAGCTCGTCGTGGGTCTCGGGGTCGGGATCCTGGTTGAGCCAGGCGACGGCCTGCTCGACGAGCACCTCGACGTCGTTCATCGCCTCGCCGTCGTCGACACCGATGCCGCCGGGACCGTCGGCGGCAGCGCCCCCGTCGCGCCCGTCGTCAGCCCCGCCGATGCCGCCGCTCTCGCTCACCGACGGGCTCACAGTGCGGAGACGACCCGGGCGAGCAGGTCGCCGATGACGCCCTCGGCGTTCTTGCCGGCCTCGATCACCTCGGCGTGACTGAGCGGGGTCTTCTGGATGCCGGCCGCGAGGTTCGTGATCAGCGAGAAGCCGAGCACCTCGAGCCCTGCCTGGCGCGCCGCGATCGCTTCGAGCGCGGTCGACATGCCGACGATGTGGCCGCCGAAGGTCTTCGCCATCTGCACCTCGGCGGGCGTCTCATACTGCGGGCCGCGGAACTGCACGTAGACGCCGTCGTCGAGCGAGGAGTCGATCGACCGCGCCACGTCGCGCAGGCGACTGGAGTAGAGGTCGGTCAGATCGACGAACGTCGCCCCCTCGAGCGGCGAGTCGCCGGTCAGGTTGATGTGGTCGCTGATGAGCACGGGGGTGCCCGGGGTCCAGGTCTCTTTGATGCCGCCGGCCCCGTTGGTGAGCACCATCACGGTGGCACCGGTCGCGGCGGCGGTGCGCACGCTGTGCACCACGTGGCGCACGCCGTGGCCCTCGTAGTAGTGGGTGCGGGCGCCGATCACGAGCGCGCGCTTGCCGTTCGGCAGCAGGATGGAACGCAGGGTTCCGACATGGCCGGGCACCGCGGGCATGCTGAAGCCCACGACATCCGTCGCCGGGATGTTCGCGACCGTCTCGCCGAGCAGATCGGCCGCTTTGCCCCATCCGCTGCCGAGGGTGAGGGCGATGTCGTGGTGAGCCGCGCCGGTGAGTTCGGCGATCTGCGCGGCCGCCTCGCGGGCGACGTCGAAGGGATCGGTCTCGGGGATGTCGAGCGGGTTGGTGCTGGTGGAGGCCATTCATCCACTCTATTCAACGGATGCCGCTCGTGCCGAGTCACGGGGGGTGCCTCGCGTTCACGCAGCATTGGTTTGGTCGGCGTGCGGCTTACCGGGAGAATGGGCGGCATGGCCTATGAGTTCGAGCGCAAGCAGAGAGTCGCCGTCGTCGGGGGAGGCCCCGGAGGCTACGAGGCGGCGATCGCCGGAGCACAGCTCGGCGCCGACGTGACCCTCGTCGAGCAGGTCGGCGTGGGCGGCTCGGCCGTGATCACCGACGTGGTGCCGTCGAAGACGCTCATCGCCGTGGCCGAGGCCACCAACGCCATCGGCGAGGCCGCCGATCTCGGGGTGCAGTTCTTCAGCCGCAACGAGAACGGGCGGCCGGTGCGGCCCGAAGTGGCGGTGAACCTGGCCCAGGTCAACAAGCGTCTGCTGGGGCTGGCTCGTCAGCAGTCCGAAGACATGCGCGCCAACCTCATCCGCGCGGGCGTCAAGATCATCTCGGGTCACGGCCGCCTCGACGGCCCCGACTCGGTCGTGGTGTCGACCTCGGCGGGCCCCGAGGGCACCGATTTCGACCAGGTGGATGCCGACACGATCGTGATCTCGGTGGGCGCGAGCCCCCGCATCCTGCCGTCGGCGGTGCCCGATGGTGAGCGCATCTTCACCTGGACCCAGCTCTACAGCCTCACCGCCGTGCCCGAGCACCTGATCGTGGTGGGGTCGGGTGTCACCGGTGCGGAGTTCGCGTCGGCCTACACGGCCCTCGGTTCGAAGGTGACGCTCATCTCGTCGCGCGATCAGGTGCTGCCGGGCGAAGACGCCGACGCCGCGGCCGTGATCGAGAACGTGTTCAAGCGCAACGGCATGACCGTGCTGTCGAAGTCGCGCGCCGACTCGGTCGAGCGCACGGCGGCCGGTGTCGTGGCGACGCTCTCCGACGGCACCAAGGTCGAGGGCACGCACTGCCTGATGGCGGTCGGTTCGATTCCGAACACGAAGGGCATCGGCCTCGAGGAGGCCGGCATCCAGTTGTCGGATTCCGGGCACATCCGCGTGAACCGCGTGGCCCGCACGAGCGCCCCCAACATCTACGCGGCGGGCGACTGCACGACGTTCCTGCCCCTGGCCTCGGTGGCGTCGATGCAGGGGCGCACGGCGATGTTCCACGCCATGGGCGACGCCGTGAACCCGACCGAGCTGCGCAACGTCGCCTCGAACATCTTCACGCAGCCCCAGATCGCCACGGTGGGCTGGACCCAGCGCCAGATCGAGGAGGGCATCGCCCAGGGCGACATCTACAAGCTGCCGCTCGCCTCGAACCCGCGGGCGAAGATGATGGGCATCAAAGACGGCTTCGTGAAGCTGTTCGCCCGCACCGGTTCGGGCACCGTCATCGGTGGGGTCGTCGTGGCGCCGAACGCCTCGGAACTCATCTTCCCGATCGCTCTCGCGGTCGAACACCGCCTCACCGTCGACCAGGTCTCCCGCGCCTTCACCGTCTACCCGAGCCTCTCGGGCAGCATCTCGGATGCCGCGCGGGCCATGCACATCGTGCTCTAGCGTCGAAAAAGCTGCAAAAAAAGAAGACCGAGGGCGTATAGGCCCTCGGTCCGTCTTATTTGCAGCTTTATTTCACGCCGAGATGTCGAGCAGCACGTGGCCCGACGACACCGTCGACCCCACGATCGCCGAGATGTTGGCGATCGTGCCGTCTTTGTGGGCGGTGATGGGCTGCTCCATCTTCATGGCCTCGAGCACGAGCACGAGGTCACCCTTCACGACCTTGTCGCCGTCCTCGACCGCGATCTTCACGACGGTGGCCTGCATCGGGGCCTTGACCGAGTCGCCCGTGGCGGTCGACTGGCCGGCCGACGAGGCGCCGCGGCGACGAGGGGCGGCGCCGGCGGTGCTGCCCGCACCTCCGCCGTGCGAGGCGGCGCGGGCGCCGGCCGCCACGAGGCGAGCGGGCAGGGCCACCTCGACGCGCTTGCCATTGACCTCGACGATCACGGTGCGGCGCTCGGCGGCCGGTGCGGCGTCTTCGAGCGACCCGCTCCACGGCTCGGCGGGGTTGACGTATTCGGTTTCGATCCAGCGGGTGTAGACCGAGAACGGCTCGCCGTCTTCGGGGGCGAACGCGGGGTTGCGCACCACGTCGCGGTGGAACGGCAGCACCGTCGGCAGACCGGCCACCTCGAACTCGTCGAGCGCGCGGCGGGCACGGTCGAGGGCGTCTTCGCGGGTCGATCCGGTGACGATGAGCTTGGCGAGCAGCGAATCGAACGAGCCCGAGATCACGTCGCCGGCCTGAACGCCCGAGTCGACGCGCACGCCGGGGCCGCCGGCGGGCTTGAACACGTGGATTGGCCCGGGCGAGGGCAGGAACCCGCGCCCCGGGTCTTCGCCGTTGATGCGGAACTCGAACGAGTGGCCGTGCGGCACCGGGTCGTCGTAGTCGAGCGTGCCCCCCTCGGCGATGCGGAACTGCTCGCGCACGAGGTCGATTCCGGTGACCTCTTCGGAGACCGGATGCTCGACCTGCAGTCGCGTGTTCACCTCGAGGAACGAGACGGTGCCGTCTTTGCCGATCAGGAACTCGCAGGTGCCGGCGCCGAGGTAGCCGACCTCTTTCAGGATCGCCTTCGACGATTCGTAGAGCAGCGCGGTCTGCTCCGCGTTGAGGTAGGGTGCGGGAGCCTCTTCGACGAGCTTCTGGTGGCGTCGTTGCAGCGAGCAGTCGCGGGTCGAGACCACGACGACGTTGCCGTAGGCGTCGGCGAGGCACTGGGTCTCGACGTGTCGAGGCTGGTCGAGGTATTTCTCGACGAAGCACTCGCCGCGGCCGAACGCCGCGATCGCCTCACGGGTGGCCGACTCGAACAGCTCGGGCACCTCTTCGATGGTGCGCGCGACCTTGAGGCCGCGACCGCCGCCGCCGAAGGCCGCTTTGATGGCGACGGGCAGACCGTGGATGGCGACGAAGTCGAGCACCTCGTCGGCGCCGCTCACCGGGTCGATGGTGCCGGGGGCCAGCGGCGCCCCGACCTTCTCGGCCACGTGACGGGCCGAGACCTTGTCGCCGAGCTTCTCGATCGCGTCGGGTGACGGACCGATCCAGGTGAGGCCGGCGCCGATCACGGCGCGCGCGAAGTCGGCGTTCTCGGCCAGGAAGCCGTAGCCCGGGTGCACGGCGTCGGCGCCGGAACGACGGGCGATCGACAGGATCTTGTCGATCACGAGATAGGTCTCGGCACTCGTGGTGCCGTCGAGGGCGTACGCCTCGTCGGCCAGCTGAGCGTGCAGGGCGTCGCGATCCTGGTCGGCGTAGACCGCCACCGAGGCGATTCCGCTGTCGCGGGCCGCCCTGATCACTCGAACTGCGATCTCGCCTCTGTTGGCGATGAGGACCTTGGTGATTCGCGGCATAATCCCCTAGCTTATTGCCGCGTCACATCACTGATTTGGCATATAGGCACAAAAATGGGGCGCGAACTGGTCGCAGTGTCTACAAGCTGTCGGCAGGCGCGTCGACGATCTCTGTCGACGAGCACTGTCTACGGGCGCTCGATGTTCCAGAGGCTCGTCCAGTCGACCCCGAAGTCGTGCAGCAGGTCGCGCAGCACCGGCAGCGACATGCCGATGACCGCCGAGGGCGGCCCGGTGATGGTGCGGATGAAGGGGGCGGCGAGCCCGTCGATGGTGAAGGCGCCTGCCACGAGCAGCGGTTCGCCCGACCCGATGTAGGCGTCGATCTCGGCCTCGGTGATGTCGTCGGCGAAGGTGAGCTCGGCGTGGTCGGTGCGGCCGGCCGCGCCGTGACGGATGCCGCCGCGGTGGTCGATCAGCCAGTGCCCCGAGTGCAGCACCCCGGTGCGGCCGCGCTGCAGCAGCCAGCGCTCGCGGGCGACCTCCGGGTGATGCGGCTTGCCGTAGGCGATCCCGTCGAGCTCGAACGCGGAGTCGCCGCCGAAGATGAACCCGTCGATCGGTTCGCCGCCGGGCTGCAGGCCCACCACCGCCTCGGCCTTCGCCCGCGCGAGCAGCTGCACCATCGCATCCGGGGTCAACGGGCCATCGGCCGCCTCGGCGCGCGCGACCGCGGCATCCTCGTCGACCTCCGACGGCACGACCACCGGTTCGATGCCGATCTGCCGCAGTAGGGCGAGCCTCGCGGGGGAGGTCGAGGCGAGATAGAGACGCACGGTGCCGCCTTTGCTGTGCAATGCTCGAAGGATGTCTGAAGACCGAGACGACCCCGTCAGCCCCTCCGAGCTCGTCGAGCTGCAGATCAACAATGTAGCCCACGGCGGTGTCATGGTGGCGCGCCTCGACGGTCGCGTCGTGTTCGTGGCCGACGCCGTTCCGGGCGAGCGGGTGCTGGCGCGCATCGCCGACGACTCGAAGTCGTCGTTCTGGCGGGCCGACACCATCGAGGTGCTCGAGGCGTCGCCTGCCCGTGTGCCGCACGTGTGGCCGGCCGCCGGCCTCGAACGGGCTCCGGCCGAGCGGGCGGGCGGGGCAGAGTTCGGGCACATCGCGCTCGAACGCCAGCGCTCGCTCAAGGGCGAGGTGCTGACGGATGCGCTGCGGCGCATGGGCGGTGTCGATCGCGCCGTCGAGGTGGAGGCCGTCGGTGCCGACGCTCATGCGGACGCGGACGCGGACGCCGATGCAGATGCCGGTGCCGGCGCCGACGGTGCGCCCGAGCCGGCGGGCGGGCGCGTCGCCGGAACGGGCTGGCGCACGCGGGTGCGGCTGCACGTCGGGCCCGACGGGCGAGTGGGCCCGTATGCCGCGCGCTCGCACCAGGTGGTGCCGGTCGACGATCTTCCGCTGGCCACCCCGGCCCTCGAGCAGGCGGCGGCGCTCGGCCGCCGGGTGCACGACGCGGTCGCCGTGGAGCTCGTCGAGACCTCGCAAGGGGAGGTACGCGTCATCCGGGTGACCGAGGAGCAGTCGAAGACCGGTGGCCGTTCTCGGGCCGGCGCTAAGGGGCGGAGCGAGCGCGGGCGTGGCCGGCGCGCGCCCGCGCGCACGGGGTCGGATGTCGCGAGCGCCCGCGGTGCCGCCGCCGGCACGCCCCCCAACCCCGCCACCATCGTGGAGCGGGTGGGGGAGCGGGAGTTCCGGCTGGCCGAGAACGGGTTCTGGCAGGTGCACCGCGATGCGGCGGCCACCCTCTCCGACGCGGTGAAGAGCCTCACGCGCGAAGACCTGTTCGATCCGCGTGCCGCCAACCACGACCTCTATGGCGGAGTCGGGCTGCTCGCCGCCGCCATCGGCGACCGCTTCGGCCCGGCGACCCGCATCACGAGCGTCGAGAGCGATGCGGCGGCCACCGACTACGCGTCGGGCAACCTCGCCGAATGGGTGGGCGCCCGGGCCGTGACCGCGCGCGTCGACCGCTACCTCGCCGACCTCGAGCGGCAGGCCTCACCCGACGACCGCCGCCGGCTCGCCGCCGCGACCATGGTGATCGATCCGCCCCGCTCGGGGGCGGGCAAAGAGGTGGTCTCCTCGCTTGCGCGGCTCGGCGTGGCGCAGGTCGTCTACGTCGCCTGCGACCCCGTGGCGTTCGCCCGCGACGTGGGCACGTTCCGCGAGGCGGGCTACGAGCTCGACGCCCTGCGGGCGTTCGACCTCTTTCCGCACACCCACCACGTCGAGTCGGTCGGCGTGCTCGTCCGCGCGTGACGCGCCTCGCGCCATGCCCACGTCGCCCCGCGTCCTGCGCACCCGCCTCGCGCCGCGACACCCGCACCTCGCCCCGCGCCCTGGGCACCCGCCGCGCCCCACCCGCCGCGCCCCTCCCACCTCTCCGAGAAGTCACTTTTTGTGCCCAAACACGGTCGCGAAGACCGAAAAGTGACGTTTCGCGGGGAATGAGATGATGGTGTCGAGGCCGACGAGGGGTGGATGGTGGGCGACGACGACGTGACTCCGGGGGAGTCGAGCGGCGGGATGCCGCAGCCGGCGGCGGTTCGGGTCGCCATCGTCGACGACCACGAGTCGGTGCGTCTCGGGCTCAAGGCGGCCTGCCTGGAGTCGGGCTTCGAGGTGACCGCCGCCGCGGCATCCGTCAGCGAGCTCTGGGTCGCGATGGCCGGCCGCAGCTGCGACGTCATCGTGCTCGACCTCAGCCTCGGCGACGGGTTCACCGTCACCGAGAACGTGCAGCACGCCCGCTCGATGGGCGCCGCCGTGCTCGTGCACAGCATCGCCGACCGGGTCGCCCTCGTGCGCGAGGCGCTCGCGGCGGGGGCGGCCGGAGTTATTCCGAAGTCGGCGGCCACGAGCACCGTGATGGCGGCGATCGCGGCGGTCGCGCGCGGCGACGTGCTCAACAACCTCGAGTGGGCGAGCGCCATCGACGCAGATCGCGAGTTCGGCAAGGCGCAGCTCGCGCAGCGCGAGCGCGACGTGCTACACCTCTACGCATCGGGCCTGCCGCTGTCGCAGGTGGCGCTCAAGCTCAACATCAAGGTGTCGACGGCGAAGGAATACCTCGACCGCATCCGGGCCAAGTACGTCGAGGTGGGGCGCCCCGCGCGGTCGAAGGTCGAGCTGCTGCGACGAGCGGTGGAAGACGGCATCCTGGCCCTCGACGAGCACGGACATGTCGAATAGCCCTGGCCCCACCAGCGCCAGAGGCAGCTTCTGGACCGGCCCGGCCGCCTCGGGCGCCGCGAACTCCCGCGCGCCGCTCAGCCGGGCGCAGATCGACACGACGCTCGCGCGGCTCGAGGGGCTGTTCGGCTTCGTCTTCGCGCTGATCTCGATTCCGGCGCTCGGGCAGTCGGCGCACACGCTGAAACCCGAGTGGGCCTGGGGCGTGACGATCGCGGTGTTCGGCTCGATCGCGGTGGCGTTCGTGTGCTCGCTGGTGGGCCGCGGCATCCGGGTCAGCATGGCCGTGGTGGCGTGCGTGTTCGTGGTGGCGCTCGTGCTGTGGCCGCTCGCGGTGGTGACGCCGGCGGCGGCGATGGGCACGCAGCCCTGGCTCTGGTACATCATGATCGTGGCGATCGCGGCCGCGGGCATCTCGTTCCCCACGCTGTGGGCGGGTGTGTACGCGGTGGGTGTGCCGGTGATCTTCGCGGTGCTGAGGGTGCTGCCGGCCGGGGGCGGCGTGTCGTGGCCGCTCGCCATCCTCGACGCGATGTACACGCTGCTGCTCGGCTCGTTCGTGGTGGTCGTGATCACCGTGCTGCGCAACGCCGCCTCGCGGGTCGACGAGGCCCAGGCCACCGCCGTCGGCCGATATGCGGATGCCGCCAAGCGCCACGCCGCGGAGCAGGAGCGCACCCGGGTCGACACCGTCATCCACGACCGCGTGCTCTCGACCCTGCTCGCCGCGTCGCGCAGCCGCTCGGCGGCCGACCGTCACGTGGCGGTGCAGATGGCCGAGCGCGCGCTGGTGGCACTGCAGAGCGCCGACGCCGAGTCGGAGGGCGCGGCCGACCTGCCGATCGCCGTGCTCGTCGAGCGGTCGCGGGCGCTCGCCGACACCCTCTCGGCGCCCATCGCGTTCTCGACCGAGGGCGATCTCGCCGGCTCGGTGCCGGCTCGGGTGATCGAGGGGGTCTATTCGGCCACCGTGCAGGCCATCGTGAACAGCATCCAGCACGCGGGCGCAGCGGATGTCGCCCGCACCATCTCTCTGCACGGCCGCGGCAGCTCGGGGTTCACGGTGGTGGTGGCCGACACCGGCGCCGGGTTCGATGTCGACGGCGTGCCGGCCGACCGGCTGGGTGTGCGCATCTCGATCCGCGAACGCGTGGCGTCGGTCGGCGGCGAGGCCGACCTGCGCTCGGTGCCGGGCAGCGGCACCTCGGTGGTGCTCTCGTGGCCGGCCGAGGGCGTGCCCGCGTTCGCGAGTGCGGCGCCCGAGCCGATGGCCGCACCCCGGCCGGAGCCGGAGGCCGGGCCGGATCCGGAGGGGCCGGCCGCAGCCGGGTCGGAGCCGGCCGTGCCCGGCGACACCGCGCCGGGGCCGGAGGGGCCGGGCGCCACCGGGTCGGAGCAGGCCGTGTCCGGCGGCCCCGCGCCGGGGCCGGAGGCGACCGCTCACGAGCGCGCCAGCTGGAATGGCCCCGTGCCGGAGGCGAAGGTCGCCGCGCCGACCGGGCCGAAGTCGACCGGCTCCGAGCCGTCAGGGCCCGAGCCGACGAGGCCGGAGGCGACCGCAGCTGAGCCGACTGCACCTGAGCCGACCGCATCCGAGCCGACTGACCCGGAGCCGACCGACGCTGCGAACGCCGGCCCCCACGCCACCCGCCCCGGCCCGCCGGCCCGCGACGCGGAGGGCGAGCGATGATCTCGATGCCGCGCGGGCTGCTCGTCGGGCTCGCCGCGTTGTTCTCGGCCTACCACGTGGTGCTCGGGCTCTATTCGCTCGCGATTCCGGCGTCGCCGTGGCCCTCGGTCGTCGCGATGGCCCTGTACGGGGCGGCGACCGCCGTGAGTCTCGCGCCCTCGGCGGCGATGCGGATGCCGGTGGGCATGGCCGCGGCCAACGTGGGCGTCACCGCGTTCGGGCTGGTGCTCGTGCTGACGCAGCTCGATCCGGCCGACGACAACGGCTACGCCACCTGGATCGTCGGCGCGGTCGGCACCCTCATGACCATCACCGTCGTGCGCCAGCGACCGCTGTTCGCCTGGCTCGGCCTGGGCGTGATGCTCGTGTCGGTGCTGATCTGGTCACGCGACATCCTGAGCCTGCCCGCCCTGGGCGCGGTCGGCGGCCCGATCTGGGTGGGCGTGGCGCAGGCCACCACGACCGCCATCGTGCGCGCCGCCCGCGACGCGACGCTGTTCGAGCAGGCGGAGCAGCGCGCCGCCGAGTGGCACGCGCAGGAGGAGGCGGAGTTCTTCGAGCGCAAGGTGCGGCTCGGCCAGATGAAGCGCGTGGTGGAGCCGATGCTGCGCCGCATCGTGATGAGCGACGGCCGGCTCGGCGACGGCGACCGGCAGGAATGCCTGCACCTCGAGGCGGCGATGCGCGACGAGATCCGCGGCCGCCGTCTGCTCGACGACGCGGTGCGGCGCGAGGTCCTCGCCGCGCGCCGCCGGGGTGTGGAGGTGACGCTGCTCGACGACGGTGGCATCGACGACCTCGACCGCACCGAACACGCTCGGGTCACCGCCGTGATCGCGAAGCAGATCGGTGAGACCACGGCCGATCGCGTCGTGGTGCGCACCGGCCACGCCGACGACGAGGTCGCCGTGACCATCGTGGGCCTGCGGGCCGCCCCCGAGAGCGACGGATCGGTGCTCGACGACGACGCCCAGCTCGACCTCTGGCTCGAAGTTCCGCGGGAAGACGCTCCGGATGCCGCCGCACGCGCCATCGGCGCCGACACCGACAGCGGCAGCGGCTCCGGCACCGACACCGGCGCGAGCGCCGGCACCGCAACCAGCAGCGGCGCGAGCGCCGGCACCGGCGCGACAGGCGGCCGCGGTCCGGCCCCCACCGGCGCGACGCCCGCATTCCCCCCGGAATGAGAACCGGGGGCCGATTCTCATCGACCCCCGGAAGCTTCGAGCCAGGACGATAACCCGAATATCGCCCTGACTCGCCCCCGGAACGCAAGCCCGCTTACCCTAGTCGGCCTGCATCCGGCGGTGTAACTCAAAGAGACACACCTAGCACTGTCTATAGTGCTGAACCGTCGACACCCGCACAGTAGGTATTTCGGTGGACATTCTCGCGAACGGTTACAGCGAGTATTCAGATTCCACCCAGAGAAGCCTCAAGGAGAGAAGCCTCAAGGAGAGAAGCCTCACCCAGAGAAGCTCACGCAGAGAAGGAACGCCAGGCGCCGGCATCCGGATGCAGCGGGCCGCGCAGTGACCGTTGGCTCCGCTCCCAGGCCGACGGATCGGCTCGCACGTCGTCGTGCAGCTCGGCGAGCTCTTCGTCGACCGCGGCGTCGATCACCGCGGTGACGGCGGCGAGCTCTTCGGCGGTGACGCCCCGCGTGAGCACCCGGATCGCCGGTTCGGAGTCGGAAGTCGGGGTCGAGTCGTTCACATCGACGAGGCTACATTAGAACCCTGGCTTCGGAGGGGAATCGTCGGCATGAGCAACACCATCGCATTCGCGGGCCGCTACCTCAGGTCGGTGCCCCTCAGCATCGCGTTCGCCGCCATCATCGTGGTGACAGCGCTGGTGACCGGAACGTTCTTCGGCGAGGCCTCCGCCGACACCCAGGCCTACTGGAGCGCCGGTGTCATCACCGTGGTCGAGATGGGCCGGTGGTACACGATCTTCACCGCCCTCTTCATTCCCTGGGACCCGTTCCAGCTCATCGGCTGCGTGCTCGCGGCGCTCGTGCTGATGGGCGTCGCCGAGCGCATCCTGGGCCGGCGACGCCTGATTCCGGTGTTCTTCGCCACCGGCATCGTGGGTGTGGGGCTCGGAGTGCTCGTGCAGTGGATCGGGTCGCTCGCGGGCGAGTGGTGGGCCGACGGCACGAGCGCCGACCTCACCATGGACCCGCTGACCCCCATCGTCGGCTCGCTGCTCGTGGCGAGCGCGTTCATGGGCCCGCTCTGGCGCCGCCGGGTGCGTCTGGTGACCTTCGGACTGCTCATCATGTTCGCCCTCTACGACGGCGACACCTCGACCGTCTACCGGCTGATCGCCGCGATCGCCGGCGTGGTGATCGGGCACTTCCTCAGCGCTCGCCGCCACCGCATCGTGCTGCTGCGCAGCTCGTTCGGCGAGGTGCGGGTGCTCATCGCCGCCATCGTGCTGATCACCGCCATCGGCCCCCTCATCTCGCTGCTGAACCCCGACGGCAGTGGCGCGTTCGGTCTCGCCGGTAGCTTCTACGGCGACATCTTCCCGAGTGCCGCCGACATCGACGACTTCTGCTCCACCGCCACCACCGGAGTGTGCGACGACATGCAACGACTGGCCGCCCTCGGCGGGGTCGGGCCCGTCGTGCAGACGTTCGTGCCGCTCGCCCTGCTGCTCGTGTCGGCCTGGGGGCTGCGCAAGGGCCGCCGGTTCGCGCTCTGGCTGGGCATCGTCACCAACCTCGCCCTGATCGCGCTGGCCTTCGTGTTCCTCGGCCTCGTGGTGTCGCTCGCCGCCGGTGTGGCCTCGGCCGACGACTCGGCGACCGAGCTGCAGCCGGTCGACGTCGGGGAGTACATCGTGTGGGGCGGGTCGACGGTCGCCGTTCCGCTCGCCGTGGCGATCCTGCTGTTCGTCACCCGCAAGCGGTTCCAGATCAGGGCTCCCCGCGAGGCGTTCATCCGTTTTCTCGTCGTGGTGGTGGGCGCGCTCGCCATTCTCTCTATCGTCAACGTCGGCGTCGGCGCGGTCACCCTCGACAGCTACTCGCCGCCCGGAACGACCATCGTCGAGCTCGTGTTCGACCTGCCGCGCCGCTTCCTGCCGGTCACCCTCGTGGGCGTCACCGGCGACGTCGTCGTGCCCGCGGCGGGAGTGGCGCTCTTCGTCTTCCAGTGGATCGGCCCGGTGTTCTGGCTCATCTTCACGATCGCCTCGTTCCAGCTGCTCACGTCGACCGAGCACGCCGTGAAGGTGGGCGACCACCAGCGCATCCGGGCTCTGCTCCGCCGGGGCGGCGGCGGAACGCTCGGCTGGATGACCACCTGGCCGGGCAACGTCTACTGGTTCAACGAGGCCGGCGACGCGGCGGTGGCCTATCGGGTCATCAACGGGGTGGCGATCACGATGTCCGACCCGGTCTGCCGCGAGGGCGACGACGAGGCGACGGTGCGCGCCTTCGCGGCGTTCTGCGACGCCCACAGCTGGACGCCGGTGTTCTACAGCGTGCACGAGAACGTCGTGCCCGTGTTCGACGCGATGGGGTGGCAACGGATGTCGGTGGGCGAAGAGACCCTCATGCACCCCCAGTCGCTCGAGATGACGGGCAAGTCGTGGCAGAACGTGCGGTCGGCGCTCAACCGCGGCGTGCGCGAGGGCATGACCACGCTCTGGACGACCTACGACGAACTGCCGCGCACGATGATCGCGCAGATCAACGCGATCTCGGAAGCCTGGGTGTCTGAGAAGGAGCTGCCCGAGATGGGGTTCACCCTCGGCGCGCTCGAAGAGATCAAAGACCCCGACGTCAAGCTCATGCTCGCCCTCGACGCCCAGGGCCGCATCGCCGCCGTCACCAGCTGGCTGCCGATGTATCGCGACGGCGTGCCCGTGGGCTACACCCTCGACTTCATGCGCCGCGCCGACGAGTCGATGAGCGGCACAATGGAATACCTGATCGCGTCTGCGGCCCTGCACATGAAAGACGAGGGGGTCGAGGTGCTGAGCCTCAGTGGTGCGCCGCTCGCGGCCGCCCCCGTGGCATCCGGTGAGCCCGAGCCCGAACCCACGGTGATGACGGGGCTGCTCGAGTTCCTCGCCAAGACGCTCGAACCGGCCTACGGGTTCTCGTCGCTGTTCAAGTTCAAGGCGAAGTTCAACCCGACCTACTCGTCGATCTACATGGCCTACCCCGACCCGCTGGCCCTGCCCACCATCGGCGGCGCCATCGGCCGTGCCTACCTGCCGTCGATGTCGCCGAAGGAGGCCGTCTCGCTCGTGCGGACGCTCGTGCGCTGAGCCGGGTTCACGCAGCCAGGGCTTTCCCGTGGCCCCGGTAGGGTTTTCTGTGGGCGATCGAGCCAATCGAGCGCGATCGAGCGCCCTCGAGCGAGAGGAAACCATGACCTGGTTAGTCACCGGCGGAGCAGGCTACATCGGATCGCACGTCGTGGCGGCGTTGCGCGAGGCCGGCATGCCGAGCGTCGTGCTCGACGACCTCTCGAGCGGGCACGCCTCGTTCGTGCCCGACGACGTGCCGTTCGTGCGGGGCAGCATCCTCGATGCCGCGCTGGTGCGCCAGACCATCGCCGAGCACGCGGTGACCGGCGTCATCCACATCGCCGGCTTCAAATACGCGGGTGTCTCGGTGCAGCGGCCGCTGCACACCTACGAGCAGAACGTCACCGGCATGGCCGTGCTGCTGAAGGAGATGCAGGATGCCGGTGTCGACCGGGTGGTCTTTTCCTCCAGCGCCGCGGTCTACGGAACGCCCCCGACCGACATCGTGACCGAGGAGACCCCGAAGGCTCCGGAGAGCCCCTACGGCGAATCGAAGCTCATCGGCGAGTGGCTGCTGCGCGACCAGGGCATCGCGGCAGGCCTGCGGCATACCTCGCTGCGCTACTTCAACGTCGTCGGCTCGGGCAGCCTCGACCTCTACGACACCAGCCCGCACAACCTCTTCCCGCTCATCTTCGACGCGCTGCTCGCCGGTCGCACGCCGCGCATCAACGGCGACGACTACCCGACGCCCGACGGCACCTGCGTGCGCGACTACATCCACGTCGCCGACCTCGCGCTGGCGCACGTCGAGGCCGCCAGAAAGCTGGATGCCGGCGACACCCTCGAGCCCGCCTACAACCTCGGCTCGGGAGACGGCGTCTCGGTGAAACAGATCATGACGGCCGTGGCCTCGGCCACCGGCATCCCGTTCACGCCCGAGATCGCGCCCCGTCGCCCCGGCGACCCGGCGCGCATCGTGGCCACCGGCGACCTCGCCGCCCGCGACCTCGACTGGCGCATGCGCCACACCCTCGACGACATGGTCGTCTCGGCCTGGCAGGCCCGCGAGGCGGCAGCGACCGTCTGAGCGAACGGCCGCCCCTCTTCCGACCGAGCCGAGCGCGTCTTCCGACCGAGCCGAGCGCGCCGTCCCTAGAGCGGGATGTTCCCGTGCTTCTTGGGCGGCAGCGAGGCCCGCTTGGTCTTGAGCGCGCGAAGCGCCTTCGTCACGGCGACGCGTGTGGCGGCCGGCTCGATGACCCCGTCGAGCTCGCCGCGCTCGGCGGCCAGGAACGGGGATGCCACGTTGTAGGTGTATTCGTTCGCGAGCTTGGTGCGCACGGCCACGACGTCTTCGCCCGCCTCTTCGGCGCGCTTGATCTCGCCGCGGTAGAGGATGTTGACGGCGCCCTGCCCACCCATCACCGCGATCTCGGCGGTCGGCCAGGCGAGGTTGATGTCGGCGCCGAGCTGCTTCGAGCCCATCACGATGTAGGCGCCGCCGTAGGCCTTGCGCAGGATGACGGTGACGAGCGGCACGGTGGCCTCGGCGTAGGCGTAGAGCAGTTTCGCACCGCGGCGGATGACGCCCGTCCACTCCTGGTCGGTGCCCGGCAGGTAGCCCGGCACGTCGACGAGCGTCAGGATCGGAATCGAGAACGCGTCGCAGAACCGCACGAACCGCGAGGCCTTCTCGCCCGCTTCGATGTTGAGCGTGCCCGCCATCGAGTTCGGCTGGTTCGCCACGATGCCGACCGAGCGCCCCTCGATGCGCGCAAACCCCACCACGATGTTGGGCGCGTAGAGCGGTTGGGTCTCGAGGAAGTCGCCGTTGTCGACGAGGTGCTCGATCACCGTGTGCACGTCGTAGGGCTGGTTGGGGGAGTCGGGGATGATCGTGTTGAGCTTGCGGTCGGCATCCGTGATCTCGAGCTCGACCTCGCTGTCGTAGACCGGCTGCTCGGCCAGGTTGTTCTGCGGCAGAAAGCTCAGCAGGGCGCGGGCGTAGTCGAGCGCGTCGTCTTCGTCGCTCGCGAGGTAGTGTGAGACGCCCGAGACGCTGTTGTGGGTGAGCGCGCCGCCGAGCTCCTCCATGCCGACATCCTCGCCCGTGACGGTCTTGATGACGTCGGGGCCGGTGACGAACATCTGGCTGGTCTTGTCGACCATGATCACGAAGTCGGTGAGGGCGGGGGAGTAGACCGCGCCGCCCGCGGCCGGGCCCATGATGATGGAGATCTGCGGGATGACGCCCGACGCGGCCGTGTTGCGGCGGAAGATCTCGCCGTACTTGCCGAGCGCCACGACACCCTCCTGGATGCGCGCGCCGCCGGAGTCGAGCATGCCGATGATGGGCACGCCGGTCTTCAGCGCCAGATCCATCACCTTGATGATCTTCTCGCCGGCCACTTCGCCGAGCGACCCGCCGAAGATCGTGAAGTCCTGCGCGTAGACGGCCACCTGGCGGCCGTGGATGGTGCCGGTGCCGGTGACGACCGCGTCGCCGTAGGGCCGCGACTTCTCCATGCCGAAGGCGTGGGTGCGGTGGCGCACGAACTCGTCGAGCTCGACGAACGAGCCGTGGTCGAGCAGCTGCTCGATGCGCTCGCGGGCGGTCTTCTTGCCGCGCTTGTGCTGCTTCTCGATGGCGGCTTCACCCGACGCCGTCACGGCCTCGTGATAGCGGTTCTTCAGGTCGGCCAGCTTGCCCGCCGTGGTGTACATGTCGGGCTCGGTCGTTGCGTCTTCACTCACGCCGTTCACTCTACCGGCCAGGGGTTGGGGCATCCGGTTGCCGAAACCCTACAAAAGGGGCGGGTGCGCTTGTGCGGCGAGCGGCAGCCGGGGCGCGGAGGGCCTGACGCTCCGGATGCCGCGTCCGGTAGCTTTGCGGCATGGCGCACCGTTCCTTCCCGCTCTCCGAGGCCACCGTGCCGAAGCTCGTCTGGCGGCCGCAGGCGGGGTCGACCAACGTCGAACTCGTCGAGGCGGCCACGGGGGCCGACGCGGCTGACTGGCCCGACCTCTCCGTGCTCGCGACCGACGACCAGGTCGCGGGGCGCGGCCGGCTCGGCCGCACCTGGACCGCACCGGCCGGTCGGTCGCTCGCCATCTCGGTGCTGCTGCGGCCGCGCCGGGTCTCGGGCGAGGCCGTGCCGCTCAACCGGTACGGCATGCTGCCCCTGCTGGCGGGGGTCGCGATGTCGCAGGTGGTCGGCCGGCTCGTCGGGTCGGCGCACATCAGCAACCAGCAGCATGCGGCTGAGAAGGTGTCGCTCAAGTGGCCGAACGACGTGCTGATCGGCGACCGGAAGGTCTGCGGCATCCTGGCCGAACTGCTGCCGGAGGGTCAGGGCGTCGTGATCGGTGCGGGCATCAACCTCACGCTGACCGCCGACGAACTGCCGACGCCGGTCGCGACCTCGCTCGCGCTGGCGGGCGTGCACGCGGTGTCGGCCGACGCGGTGCTCGCGGGGTATCTGCGCGATCTGTCGGTGCTCTACCGGCACTGGCTCGCGGCCGACGGCGATGCGGTGGCGAGCGGTGTGCTCGAGGCGGCGGTGCGGATGTCGGGCACCCTCGGGCGCCGGGTGCGCGTCGAGCTGCCCGGCGGCGAGGTGAAGACGGGGGTCGCCCGGTCGATCGACGAGACGGGGCGGCTGGTGGTGGAGGTCGACGGGGCGGCGGATCCGCTCGTGGTCGCGGCGGGCGATGTGACGCATCTCCGGCACGATGACAGCTGAGATCGCGATTCGCGGTAAAGAATGGCCCCATGGCCAAATCGTCGCCCGGAGCGGACTCGTTCGAGTCGGTGCTGCGCGGCGACGCCGCGAGGGGGGCTGACGGGGGCGGTGCGGCTGGCGGGTCAGGGCCTTCTGCATCGCCACAGGGCCGGCCGAGCCGCCGGGAGCGAAAAGAGGCGCGCGCCCGCTCGGAGGCCGCGCGGGCCGAAGTCGCCCGCGCCGAAGCTGCCCGCGGTGGGCGGGGCGTGGCCGACACGGCGGCGACCGAACGCTTCGGCTGGGGAGCGGCCACCTTCGAGGGCGACGCATCGCTCTATGAGAGCGGAAGCCGCGTCGGCTCGCCCTACGCGGTCGCCGGATCGGGCAACTCCTACTCTCCGCCGCAATACGACGACATGGCGGGCTACACCTCGGCGGTCGAGCCGCCGCGCCCCACGACGCCCGAGGCCATCATCGCCCGCACGAGGCCGCATGCACGTCGGCTGACGATCCCGGTGCTGCTGCTGTTCGCCACGACCGCGGCTTACGGATGGTTCGGCGGCCGGTTCCCCGAGGAGTGGCAGAACTGGGCAGCGCTCGCCGCCGCCGGGGCCCTCGTGTTCTTCGGAGTGCTGCTGCCGTTCCTGGCCTGGGTCGGCCACCGCTACACCATCACCACCCGCCGCATCATCGCGCGCCACGGCCTCGTCGTGCGCCACCGCCAAGACGTCTACCTCGCCCGCATCAGCGACGTTCGCCTGCGCCGCACCCCCCTCCAGGCCGCCTTCGCCTCGGGCAACGTGCGGGTCGTGGCGGGCCCCGACCTCGTCCTCATCATCCACGACGTTCCCTCAGCCCGCCTCGTCGCCGACCTCCTCGGCGACCTCACCGAGCACCCCACCCCGCCCTCCCACCTCCCCCCACCCTGACCGCCGCGGCGCTCTGCCGCCCGCCGCTCCGCCCCGCGCCCGCTCGCCCCGCGCTCGCCCGCCCCGCCCCGTCCCGCCGCCCAGCGCTAGCCCCGCCCCGCTCTGCCCCGCCCTAGGGAGGCCGCTGGCCCCGCGCTCCCCGCCGGGAGGCCACTCCGGCCTCCCGACCACCAATCGGACTCCCGAACAGGCGGGTGGTGTCTCCCTTCCCGCAGGCCCGCGCTCGCCCCCCCCTCAGCCGTCAGGAGGCCGTCGACCTCTCTCCCGCGCTCGGGTGGCCGCCACGACCTCCCGAACCACGAACGGCCTCCCGACCGACCGCAACGTGCTCACCGAACCGCGACCCGCGCCGCGCGTGGCGCGCGCCCGCCGGACGCCGGCCACGGCACCGCACGCAACAGGCCGCGCTCGACGACCCAGGGTGAGCGGGTGGCCGCGCCAGCGACCGCCCGCTCACATGTCGCCCGGCGCCGGGCAGGGACCGGCGCCGCCCGGCGAGGCCGCGCGAAGCACGGCCCCGCCGGCAGCCAGCACCGTAAACTGACACAGTGACTTTTCGAGTAGGCGTTATCGGTGGCGGACAGCTCGCGCGCATGATGGTGCCGCCCGCGATCGAGTTGGGGATCGACATCCGGGTGCTGGCCGAGACCGAGGGCATGGCGGCATCCATCGCCGCGACCGCGGTCGGCGACTACACGAACCTCGACACCGTGCGCGAGTTCGCCAAAGACGTCGACGTCGTCACGTTCGACCACGAGCACGTGCCCCAGTCGGTGCTGCGCGCCCTCGTGGCCGACGGGGTGACGGTGCACCCTGGTCCGGATGCGCTGCAGTTCGCCCAAGACAAACTGCGCATGCGGGAGCGGCTCGGCGAGCTCGGCATCCCGATGCCCGACTGGGCTCGGGTGTCGACGGCGGCCGAACTCGACGACTTCATCGCCGATCACGGCGGACAGGCGGTGGTGAAGACCGCGCGCGGCGGCTACGACGGCAAGGGCGTGCGGGTCGTCACGAGTGCCGCCCAGGTGGAGGAGTGGTTCCTCGCGCTCGACGAAGACGGGGGTCCGAGCGAGGCGGGCGGCGCGCTGCTCGCCGAGGAGCTCGTCGACTTCCGGCGCGAACTCGCCCAGCTGGTGGCCCGGCGGCCGAGCGGAGACGTCACGCTCTGGCCCGTCGTCGAGTCGGTGCAGCAGAACGGCGTGTGCGCCGAGGTCATCTCGCCCGCACCCGGTTCGGCCGGGCGGGTCGCTGAGATGGCCGCGCGCATCGGCACCACGATCGCCGAGGAGCTCGGCGTGACCGGTGTGCTCGCGGTCGAGCTGTTCGAGACGACGGATGAGCGCATCCTGGTGAACGAGCTCGCGATGCGCCCGCACAACACCGGCCACTGGTCGATCGACGGCAGCACGACGAGCCAGTTCGAGCAGCACCTGCGGGCCGTGCTCGACCTGCCGTTCGGCGCGACGGGCCAGCGCGATGCGTGGTCCGTGATGATCAACATCCTCGGCGGCCCGGCCGACGGCGAACTCGACGGCCCGACGGCACGCGCGATGGCCGATCAGCCGGCGGCCAAGGTGCATCTCTATGGCAAACAGCCCCGCCCGGGCCGCAAGATCGGGCACGTCACGGTGAGCGGAGAAGACCTCGACGAGGTTGTCTTCCAGGCGCGTGCCGCTGCGGCGTTCTTCCAGAACTGAGACCTACCATTGGGCCTATGCCCGAAGCCAATCCCGTCGTGGGCGTCGTCATGGGGTCGGATTCCGACTTCACCGTCATGAGCGATGCCGTGCAGGTGCTCGCCGATTTCGGCGTGCCCTGCGAGGTGCAGGTCGTGTCGGCGCACCGCACGCCCGAGAAGATGATCGCCTACGGCAAGCAGGCCCGCGAACGCGGCCTCAAGGTGGTGATCGCCGGCGCCGGCGGGGCGGCCCACCTGCCCGGAATGCTCGCCTCGGTCACCACGCTCCCCGTCATCGGCGTGCCCGTCCCGCTCTCGCGGCTCGACGGCCTCGACTCGCTGCTCTCGATCGTGCAGATGCCCGCCGGCATCCCGGTGGCCACCGTCTCGATCGGTGGCGCGAAGAACGCCGCCCTCATCGCTGTCAGCATTCTGTCGACATCGGATGCTGAGCTTGCCGACAGACTCGACGCCTACCGCACCGAGCTCCGCGAGCTCGTCGAACAGAAGAACACGGATCTCCAAGCCCGCCTATGACCGCCTCCGCATCCGCCGCGCATTCCACCGCGAACGCCACCGCCAGCCCCATCCGTTACCCCGACACGTCGTCACCCAAGGCGATGACGGTGCGCGGCTGGTGGCTCGTCGTGCTCAACTTCGTGATCCCGGGCTCGGCGCAGGTGCTGGCCGGCAACCGCAAGCTCGGGCGGTTCGGCCTCTACTTCACGTTCGCGCTGTGGGTGATGGCCATCCTCGGCATCGTCATCTATCTCATCTGGCCGCAGGTGATCTTCTCGATCGCCACCAACCCGATTCCGCTCGGCCTGGTGCAGGTGGTGCTCGGCGTCTATGCGGTGCTGTGGGTCATCCTCACCCTCGACACGCTCCGGCTGGTGCGACTCGTGCGGGTCGGCACGCGGGCTCGGCCGTGGCTGGCGGTGTTCTCGGTGCTGCTGCTCGTCGTGACATCCGGTGGCGCCGCAGCCGGCGCCTACTTCGCCAACGTCGCCCAGAGCGGGCTGAACGCCGTGTTCTCGGCGCAGGCCGCGGCCGAGCCGCCGGTCGACGGGCGCTACAACATCCTGCTGCTCGGCGGCGACGCCGGACCCGACCGCGACGGCATGCGCCCCGACAGCATGACCGTGGTGTCGATCGAGGCCGACACCGGCCGGGCCACGATGATCGGCATCCCGCGCGACCTGCAAGACGTGCCGCTCGCCGAGGGCTCGCCCCTGATCGGCAGCGACTACGCGCCCGACGGCAGCTACGACTGCGGCAGCGACTGCCAGATCAGCTTCCTCTACCCGCGCGTGATGGCTTTCAATCCCGACATGTACCCGAACGCCGAGGCCGAGGGCTCGAACTCGGGCGTCGAGGCCACGAAGGATGCGATCGAGGGCGCGCTCGGCATCACCATCCAGTACTACGTGATGATCGACATGCAGGGCTTCTCCGACCTCATCGACGCGCTCGGCGGCGTCGACATCAACGTCACCGAGGCGCTGCCCATGGGCGGCGACGAAGACGGCAACGAGATCGAGGGCTGGATCTGGCCCGGCCAGCAGCACATGAACGGCTACACGGCCTTGTGGTACGCCCGCTCGCGGCACACGACGAGCGACTACGACCGGATGCAGCGCCAAGGCGAACTGCAGACCGCCATCCTGCAGCAGTTCCAGCCGGTGAACGTGCTCACCAAGTTCCAGGGCATCGTCGAGGCCGGCACGCAGGTCGTGCAGACCGACATCCCGCAGTCGACCCTGTCGTACTTCATCGACCTGGCGCTCAAGACCAAAGACCTGCCGATCGACCGCGTCGACCTCACGCCGCCCCTGATCGACCCCGAAGACCCCGACTGGGATGTCGTGCGCTCCACGGTCTCGAGCGCCCTCGTGCTCTCCACCGCCACCGATACCGCCCAGTAGCCCCCACCTCGTTGAGTTGCGCCGAAGTGCCCATCCGCACACGCGGGATGGGCACTTCGGCGCAACTCGGCGAGAAGTAGAGGCGCGGGGCTAGAGGTCGGCGTGCAGCTGCCAGACCTTGTCGGCGGAGTCGCGCCACGAGAAGGCGCGCGCCCGGTCGAGGCCCGAGATCGAGAGGCGGTTGCGCAGGGCGGCATCCGTCGTCACGGTGTGGATGGCATCCGCCAGCTGGCCCGGGAACTCCGAGGGCGTCGTGCGCTCCACCACGAACGTCGAGCCCGCCGCCACCTCGAGCAGCGCCGGCACATCGGCGTGGATGACGGGGGTGCCGAAGTTGAAGGCCTCGATCAGCGGCAGGCCGAAGCCCTCGGCCTGGCTCGGGTAGACGAACACGGTCGCCCGCTCCAGCGTGAGCGCGAGGTCGGAGTCGCTCAGAAAGCCGAGCACCCGGATGCGCGCGGGGTCGACGCCGGCGGCCGCCGCGACCGACGCCACGTCGACCTCACCCCAGCCCTCGGGCCCCGCGATCACGAGCGGCAGGTCGTCGGTCGCGGGCTCGGCCAGGGCCTCGATGAGCGCGGCGAGGCCCTTGCGGGGCTCGAGGGTGCCCACGGCGAGGATGTAGCGCTCCGGCAGCCCGAGCGCGAGCGCGCGTTCTGCGGGGTCGAGCGGCAGCCGCAGCTCGTCGCTGACGGCGCCGCCGATCACGCGGATGCGGTCGCCGAAGTTGAAGTACTGCGACAGCTCCTGGGCGACGGCGTGGGTCGGCACCACGATCGCGTCGGCGAACTTGGCCGCGCGCTTGGCCATGGCCTTGTGCCAGGTGACGCCGCGCGGGGTGAGGGTCTCCGGATGCGTCCACGGCACCACGTCGTGAATGGTGACGGCCGTCTGCGTGCCGAGCTCTTCGCGGCGGTCGTGCCGCCGCATCGGGGCGAGCAGGCTGGTGGCGTGCACCATGCCGCCGCCGGAGGAGCCGATGATGCCGTGCTGCCAGGCGGCCGAGAGCTCGCGCCGCGGCAACGAGGCGCGGTGCAGGTCGGCGAGGCCGGGCAGGCGCTCACGCACCGACGCGACCGTCTCGGGCGGCACCGCCGAGATGATGCCCTCGACGTCGCAGTCACGCGGCGCGGTGGCGATGAGCTGCTTGGTGAGCTCGAGGGTGTAACGACCGATGCCGCCGGGAACGGGGGCGACCAGCTGGTCGACGATCACCCGCAGCGTGGCCATTATTCTCCAAAAACTCCCGAGGAGACTGCGTCGTGTAAAGCAGCCCGCCAGTCACGCATGGGCTCTAATCCTGCTCGGGACCACGCGTCGTGCCCGAGCACGGAGTACACGGGACGCGGGGCAGGACGAACAAACTGCGAACTGTCTGTGGGCTTGACTTTATCAGGGTCGAGTCCCGCTTCCTGAAAGGTTGCCTGGGCGAAATCGAACCAGGAGCCCTGCCCGGAATTGGTGCCGTGATAGATGCCGGCCGGGGCATCCGAGTCGACCAGCTGCACCAGTTGGCGGGCGAGATCGGCCGTCCAGGTGGGCTGCCCGACCTGGTCGTGCACCACCGTCACGGTGTCGCGCTCGCGCCCGAGGCGCAGCATGGTGGCCGGGAAGTTGGCCCCGTTGCGGCCGTAGAGCCAGGCCGTGCGCACGACGTAACCGCCGGCCGGGTTGAGCCGCAGCACGGCCTCCTCGCCGTCGGCCTTGGTGCGGCCGTAGGCGTTAAGCGGGTCGCGCGGCTCGTCTTCGGGGTAGGGCGAGGTGGCCGAGCCCTGAAAGACGTAGTCGGTCGAGATCTGCACGAGCTTGGCGTCGTTCGCGGCCGTCGCCGCGGCGAGCGTCGCCGGGCCGATCGCGTTCACCGCGTGGGCGGTCGCTTCGTCGGTCTCGGCGGCATCCACCGCGGTGTAGGCGGCGCAGTTGAACACGACGTCGACGCCGGCGAGAGCGGATGCCACGGCCGAGGCATCGGTGATGTCGAGTTCTGCGCGCGAGAGCGCCACCACGTCGCGCCCGTCGAGGGCCTCGACGAGGTCGTGGCCGAGCATGCCGGCGGCGCCGGTGATGAGGTAGCGGGTCATGACGATCTCAGCCCGCGGATCAGACGAGCGCGGCGCGGGCCTTGAGAGGCTCCCACCACGGGCGGTTGTCGCGGTACCACTGCACCACGTCGGCGAGGCCCTGCTCGAACGGCACGAGCGGCTCGTAGCCGAGCTCGGCCGTGATCTTCGAGATGTCGACCGAGTAGCGCAGGTCGTGGCCGAGGCGGTCGGCGACGCGGTCGACGTACGACCAGTCCTTGCCCGTGGCATCCAGCAGCAGCTGCGTGAGCTCCTTGTTGGTCAGCTCGGTGCCTCCGCCGATGTTGTAGATCTCGCCGGCGCGGCCCTTGGTGAGCACCAGGGCGATGCCGCGGGTGTGGTCGTCGACGTGCAGCCAGTCGCGGATGTTGTTGCCCTCGCCGTAGAGCGGCACGTGCTTGTCGTCGATGAGGTTCGTGACGAACAGCGGGATGACCTTCTCGGGGAAGTGGTAGGGCCCGTAGTTGTTCGAGCAACGCGTGATCGAGATGTTCATGCCGTGGGTGCGGTGGTAGCTGCGGGCGAGCAGGTCGCTGCCGGCCTTCGAGGCCGAGTAGGGCGAGTTCGGCTCGAGCGGGCGGTCTTCGGCCCACGAGCCCTCGGCGATCGAGCCGTAGACCTCGTCGGTCGACACGTGCACGAAGCGGGGCAGGTTGTTGCGCAGCGCCGCGTCGAGCAGCTGCTGGGTGCCGAGCACGTTGGTCTCGACGAAGATCGAGGCGTCGCGCACCGAGCGGTCGACGTGCGACTCGGCGGCGAAATGCACCACGGCGTCGAGGCCCGGGAAGAGGTCGTCGAGCAGCTGGCCGTTGCGGATGTCGCCGTGCACGAAGGTGAGGCGCGGGTTGTCTTTGACCGGAAGCAGGTTGTCGAGGTTGCCGGAGTAGGTCAGCGCGTCGAGCACGACCACCTCAGCGCCTTCGAGGCCGGGGTAGGCGTCTTCGAGAGTGCGTCGAACGAAGTTCGAGCCGATGAATCCGGCGCCGCCGGTCACAAGAATCTTCATGGTGGGGGATGTCTCCTCGCATCTATGTCGCCCTCGATTGTAGCGGGAGGCCCCTGTGCGCCTCGCCGGGCCTACTCCCCGGACCGGTTGCGGGGATTGCGCGACGCCAGGATCTCGCGCAGAGTCGGCAGCACCCGCTGATCCTTCGGCCGGTTGGCCGCCTGCTTCGAGCGGATGATGTCGGCCAGCGACGCGACCCGCACCGTGACACCGTGGATGTCGCCCGTGACCGCATCTCGCTTGAGGTCGTCGTAGCCGGTGGTTCCGTCCGGGACGAAGGAGATGTCGAGCTGGCCGAATTTCGTGGCGAGATTCCACACCGCGCTCTCGCCCAGCGACGTGCCCGTGTGATTGAGCGGAAGACCGGCGGGTTCCTCGCTCGTGTAGATCCGTGCGCCCAGTTCTCGGAGCGCCTCGGATAGACGACTGAGGTTGTCGGTCGACCGGGCAGGGGTGATGTCGATGTCTTGCGTGACAAAGGGCGCCGATTGCAGAATGGCGCCGTATCCGCCGATCACGACGAACTCGACACCATGTCGGGTCAAGCACTCGAGGATCGGCAGAGGCTCGAAAGGCATGTCAGGCGGTTGTCTCATTGAACTGGGAGACCATGTCGGAGTTGAGCGCGTTCCATCTTATCAGTTCATCATGGTTCTGAGTAAAACTCGAGTTCATTCGCGACTGCGCCTGCCTCCAATCGGATTCGTCGCGGTCGACGAGCATGACGTCGAGGTCGAGGCCCATCAGCCGCAGGTAGCGCATGACGTCGTCGAAGCTCGGAGACGTGCGGCCCGACTCGAGTCGCGCGATCGCCGACTGGGTCGTGCCGGCGAGGCGCGCCAACTCGGCCTGGGTCATGGCGACGCGCAGACGGCCCTCGCGGATCAGATCGTTTCCCATGCCATTCATGCAAACACTATACCAGAACTGCTATATAGCAGGACGGAGATGCGGGGTGTCGTGAGGCCGCACCCAGCCACCAGCCCCTAGAGTGGGCCCGTGACACAGCCGGACCAGGACGGCGCCGCCCGCCCCGGCCTCATCCTCCGCCTCATCAAAGATCAGAGAGTCGCGTTTCTGCTCGTCGGCGCCACCAACACCGGCGTCGGCTTTCTCTTCTTCATCGCCTTCGACCTCACCGTCGGCAACTGGCTCGACGACGCCGTCAACGAGACCATCGGCTCGCTCGCCACGCTGGCGTGCGCCCACGTGCTCGGCGTGCTCTTCGCCTTCGTGATGTACCGCCGGTTCGTGTTCCGGGTCACCGGTCACGTCTGGCGCGACCTGGCGCGATTCGAGAGCGTCTACCTGGTGGCGATCGTCATCAACGCGATCATCCTGCCGATCCTGGTGGGGTTCGGCTGGAACCGCATCCTCGCCCAGTTCTCGATCCTCATCATCACCACGCTCATCAGCTGGTTCGGGCACAAGGGCTTCTCGTTCCGCCGCGAGGCCGAAGCCGCCACCGAGGTCGAGCCCGGCCGACCCGGCGACACCGGCGACACCACAGGATCGGGGGCCGGCCGCTGATGCCCAAGCTCTCCGTGGTCATCCCCGCGTTCAACAACGCCGACTTCATCGTCGACACCGTGCGCTCGGTGCTCGACCAGCGCTACGGCGACTTCGAGCTCATCGTCGCCGACCACTCGTCGGCCGACGACACCCGAGCGCTGCTCGAGCGCTTCGCCGGCGACCCCCGCGTGACCCTGCTCGACACTCCGGCGGGCGGCGGCGCCGAGGCGAACTGGCGGCGGGTGACGGATGCCGCCACCGGTGACTACCTGAAACTCCTGCCCGGCGACGACCTGCTCTACCCCGGCGCCCTCGAGCTGCACGCCCACGCCCTCGACGCGCATCCGTCGGTCGTGCTCGTCTCGAGCCCACGCGACATCCTCGACGCCCGCGGCCGCGTCACCATCCGCAAACGCGGACTCCAGGGCGTGCCGCGCCGGGTGCAGCCCGGGGTCGAGGTCATCCGGCAGACCGTGCGCCGGGGCACGAACGTCTTCGGCGAACCCGGATGCGTCACCATGCGCCGCTCGGTGCTCGAGCAGGCCGGCGGCTGGGACGCTCGGTTCCCCTACCTCATCGACCAGACGAGCTACTCCAAGGTGCTGCTGCGCGGCGACTACCTGCCGGTCGATCGCGCGCTCGCGGGCTTCCGGGTGAACCAGGGGCAGTGGAGCGTGGCGCTGGTGAACGACCAGGCCGAGCAGGCCAAGGCCTACAACCGGTGGTGCCGCGAGCAGGCGCCCGACACCATCAGCGCCCGCGACGTCTGGATCGGCAACCGCCGCGCCGAAGTCATGGCCCTCGCGCGCCGCGCCTACTACACCGTCACCGCGAGCAGGATGCGAGCCGCATGAATACCCTCGACCGGGCCGCCGCCCGCCTCACCACCTGGCGCTGGTTCCCCTATGCGCTCGCCGCGCTGCTCTCGCTCGTCGCCGTCTGGTTCGGCCTCGACCTGTGGCACCTCGACTGGAGGGTGCCGCTCTACTACACGGGCGACGCCCTCGCGGTGGGCTCGCACTTCAAGACCATCATCGAGACCGGATGGTTCACCCACCAGCCCGACCTCGGCGCTCCCTACGGGCAGTTCTACAACGACTATCCGCAGGCCGACAACCTGCATTTCATCGCCGCGAGCGTGCTGCGGGTGTTCACGAGCGACTTCGGTGCCCTGATGAACATCTCTTTCGTGATCGGCTTCCCGCTCGCGGCCGTCACGGCGGTGTGGTTCCTGCGGCTGGTCGGCGTGAGCCGCACGCTCTCGGTCGCGCTCGGCGTCGCGTTCTCGATCGCGCCCTACCACTTCATCAAGGGCGAGGGCCACCTCTTCCTCGCCGCCTACTTCGTGGTGCCGCTCGCGCTCGGCATCCTCTACCTGGTGGCGACGGGGCAGCCCGTGTGGTCGCGGCGCATCCTCAGCCGGCGCAATCTCGCGACGGTCGGCATCCTGGTGCTGCTCGGCACGGCCTCGAGCTACTACTCGGTGTTCGTGGCCCTGGTGCTCGCGGTGGCGGGGCTCGCGAAGCTCTGGCAGACGCACGCCTGGCGGCGGTTCTTCGGCGCGGCCGCGGCCGGGCTGGTGATCGCCTTCACGATGTTCCTCAACCTGCTGCCCGACCTGATCTACCGCCTGGCCAACGGGGCCAACGAGGCGGTGCTCGTGCGCAGCCCACCCGAGGCCGAGCTCTACTCGTTCAAGATCGCGTCGCTGCTGCTGCCTGTTCCCGGGCACCGCTTCGCCCCATTCGCGAACCTGCGGCAGCTCTACGACACCTACTACCCGCTGCCCTCCGAGGCGCCGGCGCTCGGGCTCATCGCCGCGGCGGGATTCGTGGCGCTGATCGTGTTCGCCGTGTACTTCTTGCTCACCGCCGGCAAGACGCGGTGGCGGGCGCCGCGCAGCTACGTGCGCACCCTCTCGGTGCTGTCGGGGCTGACGCTCGTCGCCTTCCTGTTCGGCACCGTCGGGGGGCTCTCGACGTTGCTCTCGTTCGTCGACTTCCCGATCCGGTCGTGGAACCGCATCGCCATCCTGATCGCGATGCTCGCGCTCGCCGCCGTGGGGCTGCTGCTCGACCGCGCGGTGCGGTCGGTGATGCGCCGCGCCGAGCGGCGTGCCGCGGCGCGAGATGCCTCCGCGCTGGACGCCGCGAGCGGCTACGGCGGCATCGGCGCTTCCGCGGCATCCGCCGCCCGCCCCCGTCGTCGCTGGCTCGTCGCCGTGCCGCTCGCCGTGCTGCTCATGGTGCTCGCCGTCTGGGACCAGATTCCCCCCATCGACCACGCCGCCCGGGCGGCGACCGTGGCGAGCTTCGACTCCGACGAGGCGTTCACGAAGCAGGTCGAGCAGACGGTGGCGAGCGGATGCCTGCTCTACCAGTTGCCCTACATCGCCTTCCCCGAGTCGCCACCCGTCAACGGCGCCACCGATGCCGACGAGCTGCGGCCGTTCCTGCACTCCACCGATCTGCGCTGGTCGGCGGGCGGCATCAAGGGCCGGGCGCCGGTCGACGAGGTCGGCGCGCTGGCCTCGCTGCCTGTGCCGGCGCTCGTGATGGCGCTGAAGGGCATCGACGCGTGCGGCATCGTGGTCGACCGCGCCGCCTATGCCGACGGCGGCGCCGCGGTGGTCGACCAGCTCGAATCGGTGACCGGCGACGCCGCGTCGTCGTTCGACTCACCCGACGGCCGCTTCAGCTTCATCCGCACCGTGCCGTGATAGCTTCTGGTCTCGTGGACAATGTCGACGCGACCGCTTCCACGGTGTACTCCATCTCGGTCGTGGTGCCCGTGTATCAGGGCGAACGCACCCTCGCGGCGGTCGTGGCCGAGCTCGAGCCCTACACCCGCGGGGCGCGCACGCCCGATGGCGTCGCCTACCGCGTCTCGGAAGTGCTGCTCGTGCACGACAACGGCCCCGACCACTCCGACATCGTGATGCGCACGCTCGAGGTGCAGTATCCGTTCGTCAGCATCATCTGGCTGAGCCGCAACTTCGGTCAGCACGCCGCCACCATCGCGGGAATGGCGGCCTCGAAGGGCCGCTGGATCCTGACGATGGACGAAGACGGCCAGCACGACCCCGCCTCGATCGGCGCCTTCCTCGACACCGCCATCCGCGAGCGGGCGGGCGTGGTCTACGCCCGCTTCACCAACGAGCGCCCGCACGGGTTGTTCCGGGCGGCCGCGTCGCGGTCGTCGAAGCGGATGCTCGGGGCCGCGTTCCGCCTGCCCGACGCGAGCCAGTTCCAGAGCTACCGTCTCGTGCGCGGCGACGTGGGCCGCAAACTCGCGGGGTTCGCGGCGACCGGCGTCTACCTCGACGTCGCGCTGAGCTGGGTGACGAACCGGGTGGCCACGTCGCCGACCCGCCTGCGCACCGCCGACGGACGGGTGTCGGGCTATTCGCTGCCGGCCCTCTTCGCCTACTTCTGGCGCATGGTGCTCACGAGCGGCACCACGGGCCTGCGTTTCGTCAGCGTGCTCGGTGGCATCATCGCGGTGATCGGCGTGATCATCGCGATCTACATCATCGCGTCGCCGAACGTCGGGCAAGAGCCCGAGACGGCGGGCTGGGCGTCGCTCATCGTCGTCATCCTGCTCTGCTCGGGCGCCATCCTGGTGTCGCTCGGAGTGATCGCCGAATACATCGGGGTGTCGCTCAACGTGGCGATGGGGCGGCCCCTCTATCTGGTGGTCGACGACCCCGAGACGATCATGCCCGAAGACGAACCCGTCACGCCCGAGACCATGCGCTCGGCCGACACGGCCACCATCCCCTACCTCGACCCCGCTGAACCACAGGCAGTCCGGCCCGAACCGACCGTCGCTCCCCACGGAACGGAAAACCACCCCGGTGCCCGATGAGATCGTCTTCAGCCGCCCGCTGCGAACGCCCGACGAACTGCCGAACCTCGACACGGTTCTGCGGTCGGACCACTCGCACGGCGACGGCCCCTTCACCGCGACGGCGACCGCCCGGCTGAAGGTGGTGACCGGGGCGTCCGAGGCACTGCTCACCACGTCGTGCACGCACGCCCTCGACATGGCGTCGCTGCTGCTCGATCTCGGCCCCGGCGACGAGGTCGTGCTGCCGAGCTTCACGTTCCCCTCCGCGGCCACGGCGATCGTGCTGCGGGGAGCGACCCCGGTGTTCGTCGACATCGACTTCTCGACCGGCAACATCGACCCCGAGCAGGTCGCCGAGGCGCTGACCCCGCACACCAAGGCGGTGACCGTGATGCACTACGGCGGGGTGCCGGTCGACCTCGACGCCGTCGTCGGCATCGCCGAGCGCGCCGGCATCGCGCTGATCGAAGACAACGCCCACGGCCTGGGCGGCCGCGACGGGGAGCGCCGGCTCGGCACCGTCGGCGCCTTCGGCACGCAGAGCTTCCACGACACCAAGAACGTGCACTGCGGCGAGGGCGGCGCCCTGCTCATCAACGACGAGCGCTACGTCGAGCGCGCCGAGATCGTGCGCGAGAAGGGCACCAACCGCGCCCGCTTCCTGCGCGGTGCGGTCGACAAGTACACCTGGCAGGATGTCGGCTCGAGCTACCTGCTCAGCGAGCTCAACGCCGCCGTGCTCGACTCCCAGCTCGCCTCGTTCGACACCATCCAGGCCGCGCGCAACCGGGTCTGGAACGCCTATGCCGACGGTCTCGGCGACTGGGCCGACGACACCGAGGTGCGCCTGATGTCCGACGACCCGAACCTCGAGCACACCGCGCACCTCTTCTATGCGCTCATGCCCGACCACGAGGGGCAGTCGGGGCTCATCCAGCACCTCCGCGGTCTCGGCATCCGGGCGGCCTTCCATTACGTGCCGCTCGACTCCTCGCCCGCCGGCCGGCGTTTCGGCCGCACGGCGCATCCGCTCGACCGCAGCGAAGGGTTCTCGTCGCGCCTCGTGCGGCTGCCGCTCTGGGCCGGCATGACGGATGCGCAGGTCGAGCGCGTGATCGAGGGCGTGCGGTCGTACCGCTGAGGCGTGACAGCGGGGAGCGCGGGCTGCCCAGTGCCCGTGCGCGTGGCCGTGCCCCGGCCGACCTGACGACTGATTAACATCGGTTAACCTCCGTCGGTTATGCTGACGGCTTCACTACGACTGTCGAGCAGCGGCCCGGTGCCGCCCGCAGCGGCGGTCGCCGCCACCGCAGGGAGCCGCACCCGCATGATCACCCGGCCCGCGCCCGATCCGCGCCGGCGACCGAACGCCTTCACGGCGCTCACGGTCGCGGGCGCGCTGCTCGTGGTGCTGCGGCATTCCGGCCCGATCTTCGGCGGCGACGCCGAGACGTCCTGGTTCCAGACGCTGCCGCCGCTCGGCATCTACGTTCTGCTCGCCGTGAGCGGATTCCTGCTGGTGCAAAGCTGGGAGCGCCGACCGAACCTCGCCGTCTATGCGGGGGCGAGAGTGGTGCGCATCTTCCCGCCGCTCGCGATCGTCGTGCTGCTCACGGTGTTCGTGCTCGGCCCGCTGACGACGACGCTCGACGGTGAGCTCTACTTCTCATCGCCCGAGACCTGGGCCTACCTCGGCAACATCGCGCTCAACCCGCATTACTTCTTGCCCGGGGTGTTCGCCGACAACCACTATCCCTTCGCCGTGAACGGCTCGCTCTGGTCGCTGCCGGCCCAGTTCGCGTGCTACTTCTTCGTGCCGGTGGTGGCCGTGCTGCCCGCGCGCCCGGCCCGTGGCGCCCTGTGGATCGTGCTCGGCATCGTCGCCGCGGTGGCGTCGCAGCTGCCCGCGCTCGCGACCTTCTCGGTGTGGGGCAGTGCTCCGCAAGACGTGCTGCGGGTGTGGCCGGCATTCTTCTTCGCGGCGGCCCTGCGCGAGCTGGTCGGCGCACCCCGCGTGCGGTGGGGCGTCGCCGCCGCCGCGCTGCTCGCCGTCGTGCAGCTCTGGCTGCCGGCGCAGCTGCAGCTCGCCGACTGGGCACTGGTGCCGGTGGCGGTCGCAGCGATCGGCTCCGCACCGATCCCGGTCGTGTCGGCGGCCGGGCGCTGGGGCAATCCGACCTATGGCGCCTTCCTCACCGGCTTCCCCATCCAGCAGACCCTCGCCGAGACGTTCGGCACCGATCACGCGGCGGCTCTGCTCGTCGCCTCGCTGGTGCTCGCCCCCACCGCGGGCTTCGTGCTCGCGCGCACCGTCGAGCAGCCACTCACAAACGCTTTTCGGCGCGCGACCAGGGTGCGTACAGGGCCCGTCAAGGCGCTGCCGGAACCTCTCGTGGCATGAGACGACCGGTCTCAAACAAGGAAATGTGAATTCGCTATGCTGATGCCGCCTGACACGGTGGAGACCCTGGTTCCCGTTGTTCGACCACACCTGATCAAAGGGATTGCACGATGACCACCGACCTCACACCCGCGCGCAGAATCGCCGCGCACGCCGACGCCTCCGGTGTTCGGCCGCTCGGCCCGCACGAAGACGACAGCGCCCCCGACCAGCACGCCGACGATGCTCTGCTGCCGATCGTGCGGAGCGCCCGAGACCTGAGCGCGGCAAGCACCGAGCTGCTCGAAGCCGCCATCGCTGCCGGGTCGCTGCACCGCCGTCACGTCGACCCGTCCCGGGCCAACGTGCTGCGGGCCCTGGCGCTGCCCCGTGAAGCCCGGGTGCTCGAGATCGGCGCCGGGTACGGCGCCATCACGCGCTACCTCGGTGAGACGGTGGCGGTGGTCGACGCGCTCGAGACGGAGCACGCCCGCGCGGCGGTCGCCCGCGAGCGCACCCGCGACCTCGCGAACGTCGAGGTGTTCGCCGGCGTTCTCGCCGATCTGCCGGCCGAGCCGGCCTACGACGTGATCGTCATGGTCGACGTGCTGGAACACGTCGGCCACGGTTCGGCCGATCGCGCGCCCTACGTCGCCTTCCTGCGCGAAGCGGCCTCGCGCCTCGCGACAGGCGGCCGCATCGTGCTCGCCATCGAGAACAAGCTCGGCGTGAAATACCTCGCCGGAGCACCCGACGATCACACCGGGCGGCTGTTCGACGGCCTCGAAGACTACCCTCGCGGCACCGGCGCCCGCTCGTTCAGCCGCGCCGAGCTCCTCGTGCTGCTCGAGCAGGCCGGGCTCACCTCGCGCACCCTGGGCGCCTTCCCCGATCACACGTCGGCTCGTGTGGTGCTCGATTTCGACGACGTTCCGGATGCCGCCACGGAGCTGCTCCATCGCATCCCGTCGTTCCCGAGCCCCGACACCGCCGGGCGCCGGGTGGCGCTCGTCGACGAAGGGCTGCTCTGGCGCAGCCTCGTCGACGCGGGGGTGGGGCGCGACTTCGCCAACTCGTTCGTGGTGATCGCGACGGCCGAGGCCGCCGATGACGCGCTCTGGCCGTCGGCCACGCTCGCGCGCTTCTTCTCGCGCGACCGCACCCGCGACGCCTCGGCCTCGACCACCGTGTGGCGCGAGGGCGACACCGTGCGGTTCTCGCGATCGTTCGCGGCCGACCCCTCGCCCCTCATCTCGACCGAGATGGCGGAGTCGGAGTTCGTGGCGGGCCGCGCCTTCGACGAGGTCTTCGTGGCCGCCGACGACGACGAGCGCCGCCGCCTGCTGACGGCCTGGAGGCAGCTCGTCGACGCGTCGGTCGACGCGGAGGGAGTGCCGATCGACGCCATTCCGCAGAACGTGCGGGTGGAGGCATCCGGAGCGCTGCGGCTGATCGACATCGAGTTCCGGTCGCCCGACGTCCGCGTCGAGTTCGTGATCGAACGCGGGGTGCTGTGGCTCGGCACCCAGCTCGCGTCGACGACCGCCCCCGAGGTGTGGCCGCAGTACGGCCGCATCCGGGAGCTCGTGGTGGGTCTCGGAGCACTGGCCGGTCTCGACCCGTCGGGGGCCTGGGTGAGCGCCGCCGTCGAGGCGGAGGCCCGGTTCCAGGCGGAGGTCACCACCCGGTTCGCCGGGCCCGACGCCGTGGGGCTCTGGCAGAGCGAGCTCGATCGCATGCTCGACTCCGACCTCATCGCCGGGCCGCTCGGACTGCGAGTGAACGACGTGCTCAACAGCGCGGAGGGGCGCCTGGTCGACCTCGCCGCCGAGCTCGCCGAGACCGAGCAGCAGCTGGCGACCGTGACCGGCGAGCTCACGGCCGAACGCGCGGCCGCGGAGGCCGCCGTGCTGCGGCTGGAATCCGAGTTGCTCGCCACGGCGCAGCGGGTGACCGAGCTCGAGATCCGGCACCAGGACACCGAGTTCCAGCTGCGCGCGGCCGAGAACGAGCTCGGCACGGCCCGCAGCGAGGGTGCCCGCCTGCTGCACCAGAGCCAGGACGAGACGTTCGTCGCCCGCAGCGAGCTGCAGGCCCTGCAGTCGTCTCGCGCGTTCCGGGCCCTCGCGTTCTCGCGCCGCCGGCTCGACCGGCTGGCGCCGTGGGGCACGCACCGCCGCGGTCTCTACGAGCGCAGCCTCCGGGCGGTCGGTGTCGCGGCACGCACCGTGCGTCGCGCGCCGGCGGCGGTGCCCGCGCCGCCCCGGTTCGCCATGCCCACGGCCGACGTGCCGCTCGTCAGCATCGTCATCCCCATCCACGGCAAGTGGGATTTCACCGAGCGCTGCCTGCACTCGCTCATCCGCTGCCACAACGGTGAGTCGTTCGAGGTGATCGTGGTCGACGACGCCTCGCCCGACGATTCGTTCGCCCGCCTCGAGGAGTTCGAGGGCGTTCGCGTCGTCGCTCTGGCGCAGAACGCCGGTTTCACCCGGGCGGCCAATGCCGGCATCCGTGCGGCCCGCGGCCGTCACGTGGTCATGCTGAACAACGACGCCGAGGTGACCCACGGCTGGCTCGACGCCCTGCTCGACGCGGCCGAGCTGCCGGGAGCCGGCATCGTGGGCGCGAAACTCGTCTACCCCGACGGGCGGTTGCAGGAGGCGGGCGGCATCATCTTCCGCGACGCGAGCGGCTGGAACTACGGCCGCTACGGCGACCCGAACGCGCCGGAATACAACTTCCGTCGCGAGGTCGACTACTGCTCGGGCGCCGCCATCCTGATCACCCGCGCCTTGCTCGACGTCGTGCCCGGCTTCGACGAGCGCTACGCGCCGGCCTACTACGAAGACACCGACCTCGCCTTCGAGGCCCGGCGCCACGGGCTCACGGTGGTCTACGAGCCGCGCTCCACGGTCATCCATCACGAGGGAATCTCGCACGGCACCGACGAGGCCTCGGGCACCAAGAAATACCAGGCGATCAACCGCGAGAAGTTCCTCGAGAAATGGGCGGTCGAACTCGAGGGCCAGTTCGAGAACGATCCGTCGGTCGCCACGGTGGCCTCGATGCGGCGATCGGGGCGCCGCACGGTGTTCATCGTCGACCACATGGTGCCGCGCTGGCGGGAGGACTCCGGGTCGCTGCGCATGCAACGCCTCATGACCACGATGATCGAACTCGGCTACGACGTCGTGTTCCTTCCCGACAACCGCGACCAGGCGCAGCCCTACACCGCCGAGCTGCAGCGGCTCGGCGTGTTGGTCTGGTACGGCTGGGGAGACATCTGGGCGCACCTCGAGGCGATCCGCGACGTGGTGGCGCTGGTCGTGCTCTCGCGGGCGACGGTCGCCTCGACCTACATCCGTCACGTGCGCGAGGTGCTGCCCGATGTGCCGCTGGCGTTCGACACGGTCGACCTCCACTTCCTGCGCGAGCAGCGGCGCCTCGATCTCGCCGCCGGCGGCAACGCGAAGTCGGTGCACGCCATGCGCGAGCTCGAGCTGGCGATCGTGCGGGCCTCCGATCTGACGCTCGTCGTCTCGGAGTTCGAGCGCAGCGTGCTGCAGCAGCTGGAGCCGCAGAAGCCGGTCTACGTGCTCTCGAACTCGCACGACAGCGTTCCGGTGTCCGAAGCGCTGCCGCGCACCGAGATCACCTTCGTGGGCAGCTTTCAGCACAACCCCAACGCCGACGCGATCCGCTGGTTCGTGCGCGAGGTGTTCCCGCTCGTCAGACAGCAGGTGCCCTCGGCCCACCTCTCGGTCGTGGGGCGCTTTCCGCCCAGCGATCTGCTCGACGTGCCGCATCCGGGCATCGACTACCTCGGCTGGGTCGAGGATGTCGCTCCCGTTCACGCCCGCAGCATCGTGTCAATCGCGCCACTGCGCTACGGCGCCGGTGTGAAGGGCAAGGTCGGCGACGCCTGGGCGCACGGGGTGCCGGTGGTGATGACCGCGCTCGCGGCGGAGGGCATGCAGGTCGACGACGGCCGAACCGGCATCGTCGCCGACACCGCCGAGGAGTTCGCGGCCGCCGTAGTGCGGCTGCACCGCGATCGCGAGCTGTGGCAGAGCATCTCCGACCAGTCG
Organism: Herbiconiux daphne; assembly: GCF_024979295.1. GTDB lineage: Bacteria > Actinomycetota > Actinomycetes > Actinomycetales > Microbacteriaceae > Herbiconiux > Herbiconiux daphnes. Next base: position 89,600 of record NZ_JANLCJ010000005.1, read on the forward strand.
CGGGCCCACGTCGACCGCGTGTTCGGCCGCGAGCGGCTCGTGCAGGCGCTCGCGGAGATCCTCGAGTTCCAGGTCGATGACGCCGACGCTGCTGCGCCGGGCTCGCCGGGCGCCGACGGGCCCGTGGAGTGGGAAGAGCGGCCGGTTGGTTAGACTCGGTGCGTGCAATTCCGCGAACTGAGTATTCCTGACAGCTACGAGATCACGCCGAAGCAGTTCGGCGACGATCGGGGCGTGTTCCTCGAGTGGTACCGCTTCGACAAGCTCGAAGCCGAGATCGGCCACTCGCTCGACCTCGCTCAGGCGAACACGTCGGTGTCGAAGAAGGGTGTCGTGCGCGGCATCCACTTCGCCGACATCCCGCCGTCGCAGGCGAAGTACGTCACGGCCACCCACGGTGCGGTGCTCGACTTCGTCGTCGACATCCGGGTGGGCTCGCCCACCTATGGCCAGTGGGACTCGGTGCTGCTCGACGACGTCGACCGCCGGGGCATCTATCTCGCCGAGGGCCTCGGGCACGCGTTCGTGGCGCTGACGGATGACGCCACCGTCTCCTACCTCGTCACTTCGACGTTCGCGGCCGAACGCGAGCACGGCATCAATCCGCTCGACCCCGAGATCGAGCTGCGGTTCCCCGACGAGGCCGGCAACCTGCTGCTGTCGCCGAAGGACACGGATGCCCCGAGCCTCGCCGAGGCGGCGGCATCCGGTCTGCTGCCCACGTGGGACGAGGCGAAGGCGTTCTACGCGTCGCTCAACGAGGGAGGCCGCTGATGCGCGGAATCATTCTGGCGGGCGGGTCGGGCACGCGGTTGTGGCCGATCACGAAGGGCATCTCGAAGCAGCTGATGCCGATCTACGACAAGCCCATGGTCTACTACCCCCTGTCGACGCTGATGATGGCGGGCATCAACGAGGTGCTCATCATCACCACCCCGGAGTACAACGAGCAGTTCAAGGCGCTGCTCGGCGACGGCAGCGAGCTCGGCATGCGCATCGAATATGCGGTGCAGCCCTCGCCCGACGGCCTGGCGCAGGCGTTCATCATCGGTGAGGAGTTCATCGGCGACGAGAGCGTGGCCCTGGTGCTCGGCGACAACATCTTCCACGGTGTGGGGCTCGGTTCGAGCCTGCGCAGCAACGACGAGATCGACGGCGCCCGCATCTTCGCCTATCACGTGGCGAACCCGCGGGCGTATGGCGTGGTGGAGTTCGACGACGACTTCACGGCGGTGTCGATCGAAGAGAAGCCGGTTCAGCCGAAGTCGAACTACGCGGTGCCCGGCCTCTATTTCTACGACAACTCGGTGGTCGAGATCGCGAAGTCGATCGAGCCCTCGGCGCGCGGCGAGCTCGAGATCTCGACCGTGAACGAGCGCTACCTCGAGCGCGGTGACCTGCACGTGCAGGTGCTCGACCGCGGCACCGCCTGGCTCGACACCGGAACGTTCGAGTCTATGATGCAGGCCTCGGAGTACGTGCGGGTGATCGAAGACCGGCAGGGCTACAAGATCGGCTGCATCGAGGAGATCGCGTGGCGCGCGGGCTGGATCGACACCGCGCAGCTCGCGAAACTCGCGGCACCGCTGGTGAAGAGCGGTTACGGCGCCTACCTCGAGACCCTCATCGCCGCCGACGACTGACCCCACCACTCGGGGCGTGGCTCCCTCGCGGCAGGCGCTCGAGGCCCTAGCGTGTGAGCGTGCGCTCCCTCAGTTCCCGACCTCGCCGGCGCGGTCTGCGTTCCCTCGCGGTCGTCGCCTTCGCTGCCGCGGCCCTCGTCGTCGCCTCCGGACTGAGCGGCCCCGCGGCCGCGGCGACGGCGGCTGACGAGCCGCCGATCGAGGTCGCGCCCACCGAACTGCCGCGCATGTCGGACTACCCGGCCGCGGAGTTTCTGAGCGAGGCGGCCGAGCTGCCCGGGGAGCTCGCCACCGCCGTCGAGCGCGACCTGGGCGAGACCCCCGAGGAATACCTCGCCCGGGCGAACGCGGCCGCCGACGCCTCCGACGTGGTCGAAGCGCTGCAGGCGAGCGGCATGAACCTGCTCGGGTCGAGGCTCGAGGGCACGACCCTCGTCGTCAACGTCGCGAACGACACGGATGCCGCCACGGTGCAATCCCTCGGCGCGACAGCCGAGGTGGGCGAGCCGCCCGCGACCGACTACTCCGACCGCCACCTCGAGGCGCTCGCCGACATCGTGGGCGGTCAGGGCTTCCAGTTCCTGGCCGAGGGCTACACTTGGGTGTGCTCGGTCGGCTTCACGGGGCGCTACAAGGCCTACCCGCAACTGCAGTTCGTGACATCCGGGCACTGCATCGAACCCGACCACGCCGACGGCACCTATTACTACGAGTCGAAGCAGTCGTCGGCCGGCTCGACCCCCTCCCGCGGCGGCATCATCGGCGCGCCGATCGCCGACCAGTACAAGTTCGGCGGGGGAGCCGACGTGGGCGCCGTGGGCGTCTCGCCGGCCTGGGGAACCCAGCCCACGGTGTCGACGTGGGGCGGTGGCGCCGGCGCGCTCGGCGACGGCAACCCGGTGACGGTCACCGACCTCACCACCGGTGTGGTGGGGTCGCCGATGTGCAAGTCGGGCCGCACCACGGGGTGGACCTGCGGCGAGATCCTCGTGGTCAACGAGTCCTATCCCGTCTACAACCGCGCGGGCGTGCCGCAGTTCGTCAACCTCACGCTCACCGACGTGTGCGCGCTGCCGGGCGACAGCGGCAGCGCCGCCATGATCGGCAACAGCGCCTTCGGGCTGGGGTCGGCCGGCGACTGGGTGAACAACTGCGACCGGGCGAGCCAGCCGAACGCGATCACCGCCTTCTTCCCGCTGCTCACGACCGACGGCTCGCCCAGCGTGGCCACGGCGCTGCCCACCTTCGAGCTGGGAGTGCAGCTCGCCCAGCCCACCTACGTGCGGCCGTCGTTCGTCGGCGACACCATCCGCGGCACCCTCCAGAACGCGGGGCCGCGGCACCGTGTGGTCGTCACCATCGACGGAACGGCCTACAGCGTCACCCCCGGCGCCGGCGGCCAGTGGTCGCTGCCCATCCCGGCCGCCCTGCAGACCGGCAAGCACACGTTCACCGTGGGTTCGCACTGGGGTGACGTCACCGACTCGCCGGTGGTGAGCGACAGCTACGAGCTGCTGCCCACCCGCCCGACCGTCGAGCGCGTCGACGGGGCCACCCGCTACGACGTGGCGGTGAAGATCTCACAGCGCAGCTACCCGGGCACCGCTCCGGTCGTCTACGTCGCTGCGGGCAGCAACTACCCGGATGCGCTGAGCGCCGCGCCGGCGGCCGTGAAGCAGGGCGGCCCGCTGCTGCTGACCCCCGGCGATCAGCTGCTGCCGGTGGTGTCGGCCGAGATCGCCCGGCTGAAGCCCGCGAAACTCGTGGTCGTCGGCGGCGCCTTCTCGGTCAACGACGCCGTCTTCGCCCAGCTCGCCGCGCTCGTGCCCGACGCCACGCGCATCGCGGGCGACGACCGGTTCGCGGCATCCCGCGCCGTGGCGGCCTTCGCGTTCGGCACCACGGCCAAGAGCTTCGTGGCGACGGGCACCAACTTTCCCGACGCCCTGTCGGTGAGCTCGGCTGCCAGCTCACAACGCGTGCCGATCGTGCTGGTGAACGGGCCGGGGGCGGCATCCGCCGGTCAGGCCACTCTCGACCTCTTCCGTGCGATGGGCACCACGCAGACCACCATCGCCGGTGGGCCGAACTCCGTCTCGACCGGCGTCGAGAACTCGCTCGCCGTGCTCGGGCCGGTCACCCGGTTGACGGGCAGCGACCGCTTCACCGCGTCGCAGGCGATCAACCGGGCCGCCTACTCGACGAGCAGCACGATCTACCTGGCCACCGGCCTCAACTACCCCGACGCCCTGGCCGGCGGGGCGCTCGCGGGCAAGGGCAACGCCCCGCTCTACATCGTGCCGACCGACTGCGTTCCCCGCGGCGTCATCGCCGACATCAGCGCCATGAAGGCGAGCAAGGTGGTGCTGCTCGGCGGCGTCAACTCGTTGAACGCGTCGGTCGCGAGCCTCTCGGCGTGCAGCTGGTAGTTCCCTCGGGCGCCGCCCGGTGGCAAGGTGGTGGGCATGCGACACCGCCGTCTCATGACGGCCGTCTCGTCGATCCTCGTCGCGGTGGCGGCCGGGCTGTTCGGGCTCGTCGTCGCCCCGGCGTCGCCGGCGAAGGCCGACACACAGGAGGACCAGGTCTTCGACCGGGTCAACTCCGAGCGCGCGGCGGCGGGTTTGCCGCCGCTGGTGCGTGACGCGCAGATCGAAGCCGCCGCCGAGGAGTGGGCCAACTGGATGGGCACCATCCCTGACCCGCTCACGCACAGCTCGAACGAGTGGCGCGCGTCGCGCCTGCCGGCCGGCTGGAGCGCGAACGGCGAGAACATCGCGGTCGGCCAGACCTCGGCCACCCAGGTGATGACCGCCTGGATGGCCTCGCCCGGGCACCGCGCCAACATCCTCGACGGGCGCTTCACCCGCATCGGCATCGGCTACGCGGCCACCCCGAAGGGCCCGACCTGGGTGCAGATCCTCGGCGCCTACGCGAGCAACCCGCCCCCACCGCCGCTCACTGTCTCGCCGACGCCCACCATCTCGGGCACCGCCCGGGTGGCCCAGACCCTCACGGCCACCGCGGGAACGTGGGGCCCGGCCCCGGTGTCGCTGTCGTTCCAGTGGAACGCGGGCGGTGCACCGGTGGCGGGGGCGACCGCGAGCTCCTTCCTGCCCGACCAGACGCTGGTCGGAAAGACGGTCACCGTGACCGTCACCGGCTCGCGTCCGGGCTACCAGAGCGCCAGCCGCACGAGCGCGCCCACCAGCCCGGTCACCTCGCCGTTCGCCACCGACCGCCTCGCGGGCGCCGACCGCTACGCGGTGGCGATCGCGCTCGCGCAACGCGGCTACCCCGGCACCGCTCCGGTGGTCTACGTCGCGACCGGCGCCACCTACCCCGATGCCCTGAGCGCCGGCCCGGCAGCCGCATCGCAGGGCGGCCCGCTGCTGCTCACCGCGGGCAACGCGCTGCCGTCGGCCGTGGCCGCCGAGATCTCGAGGCTGAGGCCGGCGACCGTCGTGATCGTCGGCGGGCCGGCATCCGTCTCCACCGACGTCGAACGAAGCCTGCGCGCCCTCGCGCCCACGGTCACCCGGGTGGCGGGCGCCGACCGGTTCGACGTCTCGCGCGCCATCGCGCGCACCGCCTTCGGGTCGACGGGGGCCGGCACGGCCTATGTCGCGACGGGCCTCAACTTTCCCGACGCCCTCGCCGCCGGGGGAGCGGGAGGCCACAGCGGCAGCCCGGTGCTGCTCGTCGACGGCACGGCCGGTGCCGCCGACTCGGCCACCCTCGCCACGCTGCGGAGCCTCGGAAGCGCGACGATCAAGGTGGCCGGGGGCCCGCTGTCGGTGAGCGGCGGCATCCAGAGCTCGCTCCTGGCCGTCGGCGGCGTGACACGCCTGGCGGATGCCGACCGCTACTCGACCGGGGTGGTGATCAACCTCGACGCCTATTCCCGGGCGACGAGCGCCTACCTCGCCACCGGTGTCACCTTTCCCGACGCCCTCACCGGAGCGGCGCTCGCGGGTGCTCTCGATGCGCCGCTGTTCGTGGTGCCGACCGATTGCGTGCCCCGCACGGTGCTCGGCGCGCTCACCACGCTCGGGGTGACGCGGGTGACGGTTCTCGGCGGGCCGGCGTCGCTCGCGCCCGCCGTGCAGAACCTGGCGGCGTGCGCCTGGTGACGATGTGGGCGCCTGGTCACGGCGCAGGCGCCGGCCGGGGCTGACGAGGCGGGCGGCGGCCGGGCGGCCGCGGTCAGCGCGCCGAGAGCTCGCGGTAGAACTCGCGCTTGAGGTCGCCGAGCGACCAGTGCTGGTTGGTGTCGTGCAGCACGAACTCGATCTCGACCGGGAGCTTCGCGAGCGTGTAGCCGTGCGACTTGGCGAACCAGGTGAACCAGAGGTCGTCGAGCAGCCAGTAGCGGTCGGGCAGCGCCGTGAAGAACGTGTCGTCGAGAAAGAGGTCGGAGTCGCACACCATGCCGCCCGGGCCGACGTGGTCGACGGGGCCGCCCACCACGGCGGGCACCCGATCGAAGTAGTCGTCGGAGGCGATGGTGAACGCCCAGAACGCGTGCGCCGACTTCGGCCGGTAGGCGTCGAGCGCGGTGCGCACGAAGCCGGGCTCGATGATCTCGTCGTCGTCGATGACGATGATCGGCTGCTGCTTCTGCCGCGCCAGCAGGCGCGCCCAGTAGAACCGCGCGATCGAACCGAGGTTGTAGGGCGTGCGCACCAGGTGCACCGACCGGATGGCGCCGCCGCCCGCGAAGTCGCGCACGGTGTCGCGGTAGTGACGGTGGGCGCGGCGGTTGTTGTTCCACAGATAGAGGTCGATCGGCGGGCTGTCGGCCTGGGCGTCGATCAGCTCGAGCATGGTGCGGAAGTGGTCGGGACGGTTCCACAGGCACATCAGAACGGCCACGGGGGCGGCATCCGCTCGGCCTGCGACCGGCTCGAACCGCTTCTCGGTCGAACGGAAGCGCCCGTCGAGCAGGCGTCGGCGGATGCCCGCCTTCACCCACGATTTCGCCCGACTCGAAATTGTCACCCGCGAAGCCTATCGATTCCTCATCCACGCCAGAGTCGCGGCCAGGCCGGCGTCGAGCGGGATCGGTTCGAGTGCGGGGAACAACCGGGCGAGCTCGGCGCCCTCGGCCTGGGAGTGCAGCACGTCGCCGTCGCGGGAGGGTGCGAAGGCGGTCTTCACGGGGTGGCCGAGTTCGGCCTCGATCAGGCCGATGAGTTCGAGCAGGCTGGTGCGCACCCCGAAGCCCAGGTCGACGGGGATGTCGGATGCCACGCGGCGGTGCACGGCGTCGGCGATGACCTCGCAGACCGAGCCCACGTAGGTGAAGTCGCGCGACTGCTCCCCGGTGCCGTGGATGATGAGGGGCTCGTCGGCGAGGGCCGCCTCGAGGAAGGCGGGAACCACGGCGGGGTAGGCCGAGGTGCTCTGCTGCGCGGGCCCGAAGACGTTGAAGAAGCGGAACGCGAGCACCGGCAGGCCGTAGGCGCGCTGCCAGGTGAGGGCGTAGGCCTCGGCGGCGAGCTTGGTGACGCCGTAGGGGCTCTCGGTGCGCGGCAGCATGTCTTCGCGCTTGGGCAGGGCGGGGTTGCTGCCGTAGACGGCCGACGACGACGCGAGCACGACGTGGGCTCCGCCCGCGCGCCGCGCCGCCTCGAGCACCTCGACGGTGCCGGTGACGTTGACCTCGTGCACGTGCCGCGGGTTGTTGATCGACTCCTGCACCGAGGCGATCGCGGCCAGATGCACCACGGCAGCCGCGCCGGCGAAGGCCCGGTCGAGTGCCGCCTCGTCGAGGATCGAGCCCTCGATGACGGCGACGTCGAGCGCCGCGAGGTGCTCGCGCGAGCCCGACGAGAAGTCGTCGAGCACCACCACGTCGGTGTCGGGCTCACGGGTGAGAACGCTGCAGAGATTGCTGCCGATGAAGCCGGCGCCGCCGGTGACGACGACCTTCATCGCACCGGTCCGTCAGCCGGAGACACGTCGGCCGTCTCGTCGGAGCCGGTTCGACACCCGCACCTCCCAGCGGTCGTTGACCGCGTGCAGGTGCTGCTCGAGGTTCGCCACGTGCTTGTCGGTGAGGGCCTGCACCTGCTCGAGGTGCAGCACCTGCGCTTCGAGTTCGGCGATGCGCCCGGTGGCGGCGTCGAGCTGCGCCTCTTTCTCGTCGAGCTGCTCGGCCTGACGGGCGGTGGTGGCACCGAGACGGCCGAGGCGCACCTCGGCGTCTCGCAGAGCGGGGGCGACGCGGTCGTGACGGGCCGCGGCCTCGGGCGAGAACGGCACATCGGCCACGACGGAGGTGAGGTGGTCGGCGAGCACGGTCTCGAGTGTGAACACGCCGTCGGCGAGCCCCTGCTCGAGCTCGGCCGCGCTCGGATGCCGCAGCAGATAATAGTCCTCGAGCGCGCCGGCCTGCAGCCGCGCGTAGTCGCGCATGCCGTGGTGGTTGGGGCTCGGCGTGAGGCCGGGGTTGCTCTCATAGGCCCGGCCCGACACGTCGACCTTGTGGCGGAACTGCTCATAGGAGCGCCAGGGCAGGTGCAGCACCTCGATCGCGAGTTCGGCGGGCGGAAAGCCGCGGCCCTCGAGGCTCACGAAGTGGTTGCCCTGGATGACGTCGATCTCGGGGTCGCCGATGTGCACGGCGTCGGCCGTGGGGTGGGCGCGCAGGCCGGCGGCGGCGAGCTGCTCGTCGGAGCGGAGGTCGCGGTAGACCAGGCGCTGCAGGCCCGAGCCCGCGACGGCGCCGGGGCCGGTGAGATTGGTGACCGGCACCAGGAACGCCTGAATGGCCGGGTCGATGCCCTCGAAGGCCTCGTGCAGGGTCAGCGACCGGTCGACGGGCAGGAAGAACTCGTCGGCGTCGGCGTTGATCACCCAGTCGGCCCCGTGCACGGTGGCGGCGTCGCGGGCCATCTGCGTGACGACCGGGCTCTGCTGCTTGAGATGCCGTGGGTCGTGGCGCAACTCGATCAGGCCGCGGGTCTCGTAGTCGCGCAGGATGTCGGTGGTGCCGTCGATCGAGCCGTTGTCGGTCACGATGATCGTATCCACACCCTGGGCGAGGTGGTGGTCGAGCATCGACGACACGATGTCGGCTTCGTCGCGCACCATCAGCGTCAGTGCGAGCTTCACGGGTCGGCCTTCCTTCCAGTCGGATCGGATCGGGTCAGGACGGGATTCGGCATTCAGAACACCCTAGCGTCGGATTCATCCTCGCCTTCGCGCCTCGTCTGCGAGCCTGCGGTTGCGGCGGCGCACCACGAGCGACCGCAGCGACAGCCCGAACGAGAGCGTGGCCCGCACGGGCCAGAGCAGTGGCCCGGAGTACTTCTTCGCGAGGAACCGCTTGGCGCTGTCGTGGTGGGCGACGAGCATGCGCTCGGACTCACCGGTGGTGGAGTGGGCGCCGGTGTGCAGGGCTTCGGCGGCGGGTTCGTAGAGGTTGCGCCATCCGTGGGACCCGAGGCGGTAGCCGAGGTCGACGTCTTCGAAATACATGAAGTAGCCGGTGTCGAACCCGCCCAGCTGCTCGAAGGCCGTGCGGCGGATGAGGAAGCACGAGCCCGAGAGCCAGCCGGCGTCGCGGCGCACGGGGTGGTCGCCGATCTCGTTGCGGTAGGAGCGGGTCCACGGGTTGCCGGGCCAGACGTTCGCGAACAGGGCGTGGCCGATGCCGTTGCGGATGGAGGGCACGGCGCGCGCGGAGGGATAGGCGCTGCCGTCGGGCTCGAGGATCTTGGGCCCGACGGCTCCCACGTCGTCGAACTCGCGCAGGGTGGCGACGAGCACGTCGATCGCGCCGGCGGCGAGCACCACGTCGGGGTTGCTGACGAGCACGAACTCGGTCGCGGGGGGCAGGGTGGCGACGACGGCGTTGATGGCGTGGCCGTAGCCGAGGTTGCCGGTCATCGGCAGGTAGGTGGCGCCGTGGGCGGCGACGATGCGCTCGATCTCGGGGCGCTGGGTGGAGCCCGGCTTGTTGTCGGCGACGTAGACGGCTGCCCGCACCTGCTGGGCGGCGGGGCCGACCGAGGCGAGGAAGGGCTCGAGCACCACGGCGGAGTCGAAGTTGACGGTGACGACGGCGACCTCGGGGGCGACCGGGGCGGCCTCGGGTGCCGCTGCGGGCTGCGCGGCGGGGTCAGGGGTGTGGTCGGCGGCAGCGGGGCGGGCGGGGCCGGCGGCGGTCATGCGGCGGCTCCGGCGCGCTCGTAGGCGTCGAGGTGCACGCGGGCGCAGGCGAGCCAGGTGAACTCGGTCGAGCGTGCGGCCGCCTGACTGGCGAGGCCGGCGCGGCGCTCGGGCTCGGCGAGCAGCGTCTCGAGGGCCGCGGCGATCGACTCGCTGTCGGGCTCGGTGTAGGCCACGGCGTCGCCCCCCACCTCGGGGATCGACAGGCGCCGCGTCGTCAGCACCGCGGCGCCACAGGCCATCGCCTCGAGCACGGGGAGCCCGAAGCCCTCGCCGAGACTCGGGTAGGCCACGACGCTCGCGCCTCCGAGGAACGCGGGCAGGTCGTCGAGGGGGAGGTAGCCGGCCTCGACCACGAGGTCGGTGGGGGTCAGCGCGTCGAGGCGGGTGGCGGCATCCTCGTCCCACCCGCGGGAGCCCGAGAGCACGAGGGTGGGGGTGCCGCTGCCGAGCCGCTCGCGCAGCAGGGCGTGGGCGCGCAACAACGCGGGAACGTTCTTGCGGGGTTCGATGGTGCCGAGGAACGCGATCCAGCCCGTGGGGGAGTCGAGGGCGTGCTCGCGCGCGAACCGTTCGACCTCGGCAGACGCCGGCACGTGGAACACCGCCGGGTCGACGCCGAGGTAGGCGACGAGCATCGCGGCCCGCACGTCGCGGATGCTCGCCCGCACGGCGTCGGCGGTCGCGCGACTCGGGGTGATGAGCACGGCGGCGCGGCCGGCGGCGCGCCTGGTCCACCAGGTGAAGAAGGTGCGCTTGAGGCGCGAGTGCACCTCGGGGTCGGTGAAGAAGGTTGCGTCGTGCAGTGTCACGACGTTCGCCGCGCGCGACACGAGCGGCAGCGTGTAGTGAGGGGAGTGGATGACGGTGGCGCCGAGCGTGCGCGCCAGCCGGGGGAGGCCGAGCTGCTCCCAGGCGAAGCGCACCGGGCGGGCCCTGATGGCCGCCGGAGCCGGGTGGTACCGGTGTCCGGGAGCCGCGTCCCGCAGCCGCGCGATGTCGGCCGGCTTCGCCACGACGTGCACGCTCACGCCGAGCTCGTCGAGCCCGGCCAGCACGCCCTGGATGTAACGGGCGACGCCTCCCCAGTTCGGCGGCAACGACGTCGCGTCGAACAGAACGGATGTGTGGGGGCTCACCGATAGTCCTTGCTTGGGCCGAAATCGAGCAACCACCAGCATACCCGCGCCCACCTGAGCAACCTTCGAGCGCGCCGCCCGTCGGCGGAGTGCGCCAAAAAGCTGCAATTCACGACGAGCGAGGCCGTATAGGGCTCCACTCCTCGTGATTTGCAGCTTTTTCGACGGCAACCCGACGTCAGTCGCGCACGAGGAAGGCGGCCACCGCCGCGCGTGGCACGACCGCAGCGCGGTCGAGGCGCCGGCGCTCGCCGAGCGCGGCCGGCAGGCGCCCGAGCGCCGCCGACAGCGACCGCACGCGCCGCTGCGCGTCGGCGAGCGTGTCGCCGGCGTCAGGGGCGTCGCCCGCGCGAGCGGAGGCCACGAATGCGGTCGCCAGGGTTCGCGCCGTGCCCACGATGGTGCGGGCGAGGGCCGTGAGCAGCACCGCGGCTGGGGCGTTCTTCGCGGCCACGAGAACGCGGTTGCGCTCGTTGTAGAAGCGGAACGTGTGCGACCCGGTGCCCGTCGACGCCGCGTGAGCGTGCCGCACCGAGGCCGACGGCTCGTACCGGATGCCCCAGCCCGCCCGCCGCAGCCGCCACGACAGGTCGGTGTCTTCGTAATACATGAACAGGCTCTCGTCGAACAACCCGACCTGCGCGAGCGCGCTCGCCCGCAACGCCGCCGCGCCCCCCGAGAACCCCATCACCTCGCCGGCCGGCCGGCGATCACGGTCGACGGGCACCAGCCAGTCGCGGTCGCGCCCGTTGCCCGACCGGGTCACCTCGTTGCCGGTGCTGTTCACCAGCTCCTGACCCTCGGCATCGACGACCCATCGCGCCCCGTCAGCCGCCACGAGTGCCGCACCGGCATCCCGCGGGCCGGCCCCGGAACCGGACTCGGCCCCGACCGGGATCGCCGCCTCACGATACCGCTCCCGCAGCACGATCCGCCCCGTCACGGCGCCCACCGACGGCTCCGCCCGCAGCGCCCCCACCAGCACCGCCACGAAGCCCGCCGACGCCACGGCGTCGTTGTTGAGCAGCACGTACACCTCCGCCGCCACCGCCCGGATGCCGGCGTTCACGCCGGCTCCGAACCCGCCGTTCGTGGCCACCGCCACCAGGGCGTGCTGCGGATGCCGCGCCGCGAGCACCTCGGCCGACCCGTCGCCCGACCCGTTGTCGACGATCACCACCGACAGGTCGACGTCGCCGAGCCCGGTCTGCGCCTCGAGCGAGGCGACGGCCGCCGACGTCAGATCGGGCTGCCGCCAGTTGACGACGATCGCGGCGACCGCGATCCGGCCCGACGACGCCGCGGCGGGCATCTCAGGCTCCGAACGACCGGATCTCCGGCACGGCGTGCACGAGGCCGACGGCGAGATCGTAATAGGGAACGTCGAACGAGACCGCCTGCGGCACGTCGTGCAGGTGCACCTTCTCGCTGTTCATCAGGGTGGAATTGATGAAGTACTTGCCGGTGCCGAACTGCACGTCGCGCAGCACGAACTCCACGGTGCGGGGCTCCCGCAGCGTGCCCAGCTCGAGGCCGGTGCGGAGCGACGCGGTGCCGTAGACCGGCACCCCCTGCACGTTGTCGATCTGGATGGCGGCGATCCAGTCGTCGATGCCGGTCGGGTGCTCGTAGGTCACCCGCACGATCAGGTCGTCGCCCGGCTGCACGGGGTCGCCCTCGGCTCGGCCGGCGGCGTGCACCGTGGTGGCGAGGATGCGCCCGTTGTTCACGGGCACCTTCTCTTCGTGGGTGGCGTTGTGCTCTTCGGCCTCGTCTTGACGGCGCTCCTCGAGCACCTCGCGGAAGTCTTTGACGGCCTCGTGCGGCACGCCGTCGAACAGCACCTCGCCGCGGTTGAGCAGCACGGCCCGGTCGCAGAACTCGGTGATCTGCCCGAGCGAGTGGGTGACCAGCACGATGGTGCGGCCCTCACGCTGGAACGAACGGATCTTGTCGAGGCACTTGCGCTGGAAGGCCTCGTCGCCCACGGCCAGCACCTCGTCGACGAGCAGCAGGTCGGGGTCGACGTGCACGGCGACCGCGAAGGCGAGTCGCACGTACATGCCCGAGGAGTAGAACTTCACCTGGGTGTCGATGAAGTCCTTGATGCCCGAGAACTCCACGATGTCGTCGAAGTAGAGGTCGGTCTGCTTGCGCGACAGCCCGAGGATCGAGGCGTTGAGGTAGACGTTCTCGCGCCCGGTGAGGTCTTGGTGGAACCCTGCTCCGAGCTCGAGCAGCGCGGCGAGACGCCCGCGCCGCCGCACCGTGCCCGAGGTGGGCTGGATGATTCCGCCGATGGTCTTCAGCAGCGTGCTCTTGCCCGAGCCGTTCTGCCCGATCAGGCCGATGGTGGTGCCGGACTCGATCTCGAGCGAGATGTTCTTCAGCGCCCAGAAGTCCTCTTTGAACTGCTTCGACCGCCCGGCGTTGACCAGGCGCTCCTTGAGGCTCTTCTCCTTGCGGATGATGAAGCGCTTCGAGACGTCGTTGATCTCGACGACGGGGACATGACTAGCCACGGATCACAGCTCCTGTGCGAAGTCGCCCTGCAGGCGGCTGAAGACTCGTTGCGCCCCGAAAAGGGCGAGAAGGCCGACGGCGCCCGCGATGAGCATGCGCAGCGCGAGGTGCGGCAGCGGAACACCGTTCGAGGCCTCCGACCAGAAGGCCTCCTGGAAGCCCAGCACCGCGAGGGTGATGGGGCTGTTCACGTAGATCTCGAGCAGCCACTGCGGCAGGATCGCCGCGGCCTGCTGCCACGAGTAGAGAATCGGCGAGGCCCACATGAGCAGCAGCAGCACCACCTCGACGAGGTACTGGATGTCGCGCAGATAGACATTGAGGGCGGCGAGCAGCAGCCCGATCGCGGTTCCCCAGAGCAGGATGAGCACGAGTGCCCCGAGCCCGAACAGCAGTTGCGGGCCGAAACTCAGCGTGCCCACCACGACCGACGCGATGATGAGGATGACGAACTGCACGGCGAAGTTGAACAGCGCCGATCCGACCGCGGCGAGCGGGAAGATCTCGCGCGGCAGGTAGACCTTCTTCACCAGCCCCGAGTTCGCGATGATCGACCCCGTGCCGGCGCCGACGATCTCGCTGAACAGCGTGTAGACCGTGAGCCCGGCGAAGATGTAGATGGCGAAGTTCTCGATGCCCCGGGCGGCGCCCAGGAACTGGCCGATCACCAGGTAGTAGATGAACAGCTGCGTCAGCGGCTTGGCGAGGCTCCACAAGAACCCGCCGGCGCTGTCTTTGTAGCGCGACTTGAGCTCCCGGCCGGTGAGCAGCCGCAGCAGTCGCCGCTGCTCCCAGATCTCGCGGATCGAGGCGATGGTTCCCGACACGCCCGAACTCGGCCCGCCGGCATACTGCCACGGTTCGGCGAGCAGCCGGGCCGAGCGCTCGGTGGGGGACTCCAGTGAGCCAGCCATAATCACGGCCTCCAAGCCACATGGTCAGGCAGGGGTGATCTGCCGGGTAGAAGAATACATGACCGTTCCGCGGGGAACGCTCAGGCTCAGCCCTTGGCCGCGCGGGCGTGCTGCAGCCGCGAGCGCACCTTGCCGCCGAGCGAGGCGAGCCCGCCGTTGGTGAGGTAGTGCCGGGCGAGCGCGAGATCGCGACGGATGCCGTGCCGCCTGGTGGAGATGGCCTGGAACTTCTCTTCGGCCGTCACCGGCCGCGCGCGTCGGGTCCCTGACACGTCGAGCGGGGCCGACAGCGAACCGAGCACCCGGTCGGCCGCGGGGTGCGGGTCGCGGCAGAACTCCACCAGGGGGCGGAGCGTCTCGTCCCAGGTGAAGCGCTCGCGCACCCGGCCCACCGCCTCGACGGCAGCCTCGCGCTCGGCGGGCGCGTAGAGCATGCGCTCGAGGGCGTCGGCCAGCGCGTCGACGTCGCGCTCGGGCACCGAGACGCCGAGCCCTTCTTTCTCGACCAGGTCGCCGAAGCTGTCGCCGCGGGTCGTCACGATCGGCAGGCCCGCCCAGAGGTAGTCGAGGATGCGGGTGCGGAACGAGAACGTCGTCTCGATGTGGTCGAAATGGGTGCTCACGCCGACATCCGCTTCCAGCAGGTAGTTCTGGCGGTCGTCGAGGTCGACCCAGGAGTCGTTGAAGAACACGTTCGTGCCGGTGAGGCCGAGGTCGGCCGCGAGCTGGCGCGTCTTCTGCACCACCGCCATCTCGGGCACGTCGGGGTTCGGATGCGCCACGCCCATGAAGAACAGGCGCACGTCGGGGCGCCGTGACGCCAGCTGCCCGACCGCCCGCACGAGGGTGAAGGTGTCGAACCAGTTGTAGATGCCGCCGCCCCAGATGACGACCTTGTCGCTCTTGCCGATGCCCGGCACCACGCCGCGGATGGCGTCGCGGGTGTGTCTCGGGGGTGTCGCGTCGAGCCCGAACGGCGCGATCGCGATGAGCTCTTCGAGCGAGTCGTCGGCCGCGTAGTTCGCGGGGTTGATGCGCCCGAGCGCGGCGAGCTGCCCCAGCCAGAACAGGCGCTGGCGTTCCGAGGCGCAGAGGAAGAAGTCGGCGCGCGAGAGCTGCTGGTTGAGCACCTCGGTGGCCGAGCGCACGATGTTCGTCCAGCGCTCGGTGCCGAACTCGCGGCCCTGCTCGAGCTGTTCGAGGTGCATCGGGTCGTAGATGTCGGCCACGATGATCTTCTCGGAGCGCTGCAGGGTCGTGAAGTGGTGCAGGGCGTAGCCCTGGAAGAAGATGATGTCGGCCCACTGCTCGTGCACCTTCATCTGGCGCTCGTTCTGCAGCTGCACGTGCTCGACCTCGAACGCGTCGGAGTGCCGGGCCGCGGCGTTCCACGTCACGAGCCGCACGTCGTGCTCGGCCGACAGCGCCTCGCTGATCTTCCAGGCGCGAAGGCCCGGGCCCGCCATCTTCTCGCCGAGCGAGTCGCCCGTGATCACGAGCACGTGCCGCCGGTCGGCCGACGACTCGATGTCGAACGCGTCGACGACGGCCCGGAAGCCCGAGAGATACGACGAGCCGCCGAGCAGCGGGTGGATCATGTTGCCGAACAGGCGGAACAGGTCGGCATCCGTGCGCCGCCGCCGCCGCTGGATGTCGTCGCGCGACACGCTCAGCGACTCGAGCTCCTCGACGAACTGGTCGAGGGCGAACAGCCCGGCGAGCGACTCCTTCGCCACCGGCGTGGTCTCGTCGAACTCGCCCTCCGCGGTGCGATCGAACCGGCGGATGTCGAACAGCTGCGAGTCGAGATCGCTCTTCGACACCGCGCGGCGGGCGAGCAGCGCCATCGCCCCGGGCAGGAACCGCGCGAGGTTCTCGTCGGACAGGTTCTTGTAGAGGGTGGCTAGGGCATTGCGCTCGAGCAGGTAGCTCTCGCGGTAGGGCCCGAAGCTGCGCATCGAGGCGTGGTGGCGGTGGAAGACCACGGATGCCGGCGCGAATCGCACCCGGTAGCCGAGCAGGTTGAGGCGCCACCCCAGGTCGACGTCTTCGTAGAACATGAAGAACCGCTCGTCGAACCCGCCGACCTCAGCGAAGGTCGAGGCCCGCACGAACAGGGCCGAGCCCGTGCCGTAGAGGATGTCGCGGGGCGTCTGGAACCGCTCGTCGTCGGGCTCGTTCTCGTGGTCTTTGTAGCCCATGCCGAACCAGGTGAGCGAGCCGTTGACGAAGTCGACGACCTTGCCGTCCCAATCCAGCACCTTGCTGCCGACGGCGGCGACGGCGGGGCTGGTCTCGAACTGCTCGACGGCCCCGCGGATCCACGAGGCATGCGGCTTGGCGTCGCTGTTGAGAAAAGCGATGAACTCGCCCCGCGCGACCGACGCACCGAGGTTCGACCCGCCGGCGAAGCCGAGGTTCTCGGCCGATTCGACCACCCGCACGCGGTCGTCGGCCGCGAAGGCGGCGGAGAGGCGTGCGAGGCTGTCGTCGCCCGATCCGTTCTCGACCACGACCACGTCGAGGCGGTCGGCCGGCCAGTCGACCTCGCCGAGAGCGGTGACGCACTCGATCGTGTCGTCGGCTCCGCGGTAGTTGACCACCACCACCGAGACGACGCCGGGCTGGACGGTCGGAACGGGATTCTTCACCCGATCAGCCTATCGTCGGAGGGTCATCGGGCATCCGGAGGCATCGTCCTTAGGATCGTGTCATGGCTCGTTCGACTCTTCTCCGTGTGACCCTGGGCAGCGCCGTGGCGGTGCTCGCGACCGTCGGCATGACGGGCTGCATCGGCGGGCCGGGCACGCCGACCGCCAGCCCCACGGCGTCGACCTCGACCCCCACCGCCACCCCGACGCCGACCCCCACTGCCACGCCCACCACACCCCCGTCGACCCCCACCGCCCCGCCGTCGACCCCCACGACGCCGCCGGTCGAGTCGGTCTCGGTGCAGATCCTCAACGCGGCCTTCGACCCGTCGACGTCGACCGTCTCCGTGGCCGGTCAGGTCGTCGGCCTCGTCAGCGACAGCGGAACCTGCACGGCCACGGCCAGCCAAGACGGCCAGTCCGTCACGGCCCAGTCGGCCGGCATGGCGAACACGGCCGAGACCTACTGCTCCGACCTCACGCTCGCCCTTCCGGCCGGCAGCACGGGCACCTGGACCATCGATCTCGCCTTCGCCGACGCGACGCACTCCGGATCGGTGTCGGGCACCGTCGAGGTCGGCTGACCCGGGCTCCCATACGGCGTCCTGCCAGGCGGGATGATTCGAACCTGGATACTATGGGCAGCGTTTCCCCTGTCCGAAAGTAGCGGTAGCGATGAGCTCACGACTCTCACCAACAGGCGACGGCGCCTCAGTTTCGTCTGCGGCATCCGGCGACCCCGGTCTTCCGGCCGACGTCGCCAACGAATTGCGCGAACTGCGCCTCGAAGTGGTCGCCCTGCGCTCGCAGCTGGCGAGCCGCGCGGCCGAGACCCAGGAGTACCGCAAGATGCTCGTGGCCAGCCGCAACCAGTGCGAGCGCTACAGCAGCCAGCTGAAGGCCCTGCGGGCATCGACCAGTTGGAGCATCACCCGGCCGCTCCGGATGCGCCGGCGCAAGGCCCTCAACAACGGCTGGACGTGAGCGGGGTGGCTCCGAACGTCTTGGAGCTCGTGCTCCCCAGTGCCACCATCGAAAGCGAACGCACCACGCTGCCCCGCACCGACCGTGTGGCCGTGGTGGCCAGCTGGGGTGTCGACTCCCGGGTGTCGCTGTCGTTGTCGTGGATGGTCGCCCGGCTCGAAGAGGCCGGTTACGCGGTCGTCGTGGTGCGGGCCTCCGACGACACCGCTCCGCTCGACTGGTCGCGGGGGCCGGCGAACGACGCGATCGTCATCCGCAAGCCCAATATCGGCTACGACTTCGGGTCGTGGGCGACCGGTCTCGAGATGTTCCCCGAGATCAGGCGCCTGCCCTACGTCATCATCACGAACGACTCGCTGGTCGGGCCGTTCACGAGTCTCGAGCCCATGGTCGCCGATTTCGAGGGCTCCTACTTCGACGTCTGGGGCGGCACCTGGACGAGTCAGTACATGCAGCACCTGCAGAGCTTCCTGCTCGGCTTCCGCAACGGGGTGCTCGACGACCCGGCGCTGAAGTACTTCTGGCAGAACCTGCCCGACGAGACCAACAAGTTCGACATCATCAACAAGTACGAGCTCGGGCTCAGCCGTCTGCTCTACGGCGAGGGCTTCGTGTCGGGCGCGTGGTTCGACTACGAGCTCGTCGTGCAGTACACGCAGAACCCCACCATCATCGGCTGGCGCGGGCTGCTCGAGCGAGGGTTCCCGTTCGTCAAACGCGAGCTGGTGACGAACCCCAGTATCGTTGCCGATGGTCTCCAGGTGCCCGCCGTGGTGCAGGAGAGATACGGCGTGAACCCGGCGGACTGGCTCTGATGCCCTCCGCCCGGTCAGTGAGAGGACTATGAGAAGAATCACCATCGGCGGCGTCAAGCGTCGCACCGGCCGCGTGCTGAAACGAGCCGGCGAGAAGCTCGCCGAGATGCCCGTCGCGCCGGTGGGCGACGACTTCCCGGCCGGATTCACGGCGTGGTCGGAGAACCGCACCAACCGGCTGAAGGCGCTCTATCCGGGCGCCTGGAAGAAGCAATTCGTCAGCGAGGCGCCGACCTCCCGCGTCGCGGTCGTGGTGCACGTCTTCTACGTCGACCTGGTCGCCCAGATCATCGAGTCGCTCGCCGCGCTGCCAGTGCAGTTCGACCTCATCGTGACCAACGCCTCGGGGGCACCGCTCGACCTCGACACGAGCGCGCTCGCCAACGTCGACCGCGTGCAGGTGTTCGACATCGAGAACCACGGCCGCGACATCCTGCCGCTCGTGTCGGTGGTGAACGCGGGCCTGCTCGACCCCTACGAGCTCGTGTTCAAGGTGCACACCAAGAAGAGCGCGTGGCGCGAGGCGCACACCGAGCTCGGCGGTTCGGGCGACCAGTGGCGCGAGAGCTTCTTCAGCGAGCTGCTCGGGTCGGTGCAGAACGTCGAGCGGGTGCTCGACGAGTTCGCCTCCGACCCGGCGCTCGGCATCCTGACCTCGTCGGGCAATGTGCTGGGCCCGGAGTTCTGGGGCGGCGACCAAGCCATCGTCGGATCGCTGTTGCGGCGCATCCAGCTCGACCTCGATGTCGACGGCCTGCGGTTCGCCGCGGGCTCGATCTACTGGGTGCGGGGCTTCCTGCTGCAGGGACTGCGCGCCTTCGAGCTGTCGGCCGACGACTTCGACGAGGAGGCCGGTCAGGTCGACGCCACCACGGCGCACGCGATCGAGCGCATCCTCGGCATCGTGGCGGGTGAGGCCGGCTACGACGTGCGCGACGTCACGAGCCTCACGGCCGAGCGCGACGGCCGGGCCTTCGAGCGCTATCGCCCCGAGCATCCGGAGTCGCCGCGGGCCCGAGTGATCCCTTTCTATCTGCCGCAGTTCCACACCTTCCCCGAGAACGACGAGTGGTGGGAGAAGGGGTTCACCGAGTGGTCGAACGTGGCCGCGGGCACCCCGCTCTACCCGGGGCACATCCAGCCCCTGCTGCCGAGCGAGCTCGGCTTCTACGACCTCCGCACGCCGGGCGTGCGTGACGCGCAGTACGACCTGGCGACCTCGATGGGCATCGAGGGCTTCATGTACTACTACTACTGGTTCGCGGGCAAGAAACTGATGGACCTGCCGATCGAGCAGCTCGCGGCATCCGGCGAAGACCAGAAGTTCTGCATCATGTGGGCCAACGAGAACTGGACCAGGCGCTGGGACGGCAGCGAGAAGAACATCCTCATCGCCCAGGACTACGACCGCGTCTCGGCGAAGCAGTTCATCCACGACGTGCTGCACCTCGTCACCGACCCGCGCTACATCCGCATCGACGACAAGCCGGTGATCGCGGTCTACCGCATCACCCAGATCCCCGACCACGTCGAGGTGGTCGCCTACTGGCGGCAGGTCGCGCTCGACGCCGGTCTGCCGGGCCTCACCCTGGTGACCGTGGATGTCGGCACCTCGATGCAGGGGGTCGAGGGCGAGCTCGCGGCGCACGGCCTCGACGCCTACCTCGAGTTCGCCCCGCACAACATGTTCTGGGCGTCGCTGCCGCGCGACAACCGCGGCCTCGACGAGCGGTTCCAGGGCAACCTGCTGAGCTACAACGCCATGGCCGAGCACGCCGAGGCGCGACTCAACTCCACGCCGCCCGAGCACCGCTACCCCGGGGTGATGGTGAACTTCGACAACACCGCCCGCCGCCAGTGGCAGCCCGACATGTGGTACGGATCGAACCCCTACACGTTCCGCCGCTGGCTCAACACCACCGTGTCGTCGGTGGCCGACCGCGACCGCGACGAGCGGGTGGTGTTCGTGAACGCCTGGAACGAGTGGGCCGAGGGTGCGGTGCTCGAACCGTCGCAGCGCTACGGTCGCACCTACCTGCTCGCGGTGAGGGACGTGCTCTACCGCTGACCCGTCGGCGCACGCCCGCGGGCCCCGGCCAACAACCCGTGGGCCCGGCCCATCGGCACGGACACGCCGCAGTTCAGCGAGTCCCCGGCTGACGCCCACCTTCTCCTTACTATGGACGGGTGAGGGGAACGACGATGACGCGCAGCCAATTCCGACGAGGTGCTCTCGCCGCCATGCTGAGCGCCGTGCTCGCCGTGAGCGGCCTGACGGCCATCGCCGCGCCGGCGGCGGCCGCGACCACGACGACCCCCGCGAGCGCGACGACCACGAGCGCGACGGCCGCGGCGGCCTCGGCCCCCGCCGCCTCGGCTCCCGCCGCCACCGCGAGCGACTTCGACCCCGGCAACATCATCAGCGACGCCAACTTCTTCAACGGCAACGCCATGTCGGCCGGCGCCGTGCAGAACTTCCTCAACGCGCAGGTCTCCAGCTGCCGCGCCGGCTACACCTGTCTCAAGGACTACAAGCAGTCCACCTGGACGAGACCGGCCGACGCCATGTGCAACACCTACACGGGCGCCGGCAACGAGTCGGCGGCGACCATCATCGCCAAGGTGGGCCAGGCCTGCAACGTCAGCCAGTCGGTGCTCATCGTGCTGCTGCAGAAGGAGCAGTCGCTCGTCACCGACTCCTGGCCGAGCCAGAGCCAGTACACCTCGGCCACCGGTTTCGCCTGCCCCGACACCGCGCCGTGCGACGCCGAGTACTCCGGCTTCTACAACCAGGTCTACAAGGCGGCTTGGCAGTACAAGCGCTACTCGAACCCACCCGGCACCTCGGCGTTCTTCAACTGGTTCCCGGTCGGCAAGTACTCCAACGTGCGCTACCACCCGAACGCCGCGTGCGGTTCGTCGCCCGTGCTCATCCAGAACCAGGCCACGGCCGGTCTCTACTACTACACGCCCTACCAGCCCAACGCGGTGGCGATGTCGAACGTCTACGGCGGGCAGACCGACGGATGCTCCTCCTACGGCAACCGCAATTTCTGGCGGCTCTACACCGACTGGTTCGGTGACCCCCGCGGCTCGAACAACCCGCACGGCGCCTTCGACACCGCGGCCCCGGTGGCCGGCGGCGTTCTGGTCACCGGCTGGGCGGTCGACCCCGCGAGCGACGCGCCCGTCAACGTGACCGTCTCGGTCGACGGCGTGGCCTCGACCCTCACCGCGAACGTGCGCCTCGACTGGATCCCCGTTCTCTACCCGAGCCTCAGCCCCAACCACGGGTTCAGCGGCATCGTGGGAGCGTCTCCCGGCAACCACACCGTGTGCGTCGCCAAGGCGAACGGCGCCGACCTCGGCTGCAAGTCGGTCACGGTGGCCTCGACGACGGCCGCGGGCTACCTCGACACGGCCGACGGCGTCGTCGGCGGCGTGCACATCGCCGGCTGGTCGCTCAACAAGGCCAGTGCCGCGCAGACCTACATCTGGGTCGACATCGACGGCGTCGGTCAGCCGTTCAAGGTCGACAAGCAGCTCAGCTGGACCCCGGCGCTCTACCCGAACATCGGCAACACCCACGGTTACGACCGCGTCGTGCCGGCGGCGCCCGGCAAGCACCAGGTGTGCGTCTACGGCTTCGCGTCGGTGCTGCTCGGCTGCAAGACGGCCTACGTGCCCTCGAACGAGGCCGGCACCGTCGAATCGGCCACCGGCGTGCTCGGCGCCATCACGGTGAGCGGCTGGAGCCTCGACAAGCGCACCACCGCATCCACCTATGTCTGGGTCGACGTCGACGGCACCGGCAAGGCCGTCTACGCCGCCGACAACTCCGAGACCGCGGGGGCCGCCTGGCCCTCCACCGGCAAGCGCCACGGCTTCACCACCAGCATCGCCGCGAAGCCCGGCAACCACCAGGTCTGCGTGTTCGGCACCCTCGAGAACACCTCCTACGGCTGCCGCACCGTCACCGTGCCGCACAACGAGGTCGGCTCGTTCGACTCCGCCACCGGCGTCATGGGCGGCATCAACGTGAGCGGCTGGTCGCTCGACCAGACCAAGTCCGACTCCACCTACGTCTGGGTCACCATCGACGGCGGCGGGGGCGGCGCGATCTGGGCCGGCGGCAAGCTGAACTGGATCGAGGGGCTCTACCCGGGCAAGGGCCCGCGCCACGGCTTCAGCGGCTTCTTCAGCGCCTCGGCCGGCGTGCACAACGTCTGCGTGGTCGGCACGTCAGAGAACGTCTCCTATGGCTGCAAGCAGGTGACGGTGCCCTCGAGCGGTGCCGCCTCGTGGGACACGCTGACCGCCACCGAGCAGCAGATCAACCTCACCGGCTGGGCGGTCGACCGCATCTCGACCGACATCAAATACGTCTGGGTGACCGTCGACGGCGTCGGCGGGCCCTACATGGCCGGCGAAGCCCTCAACTGGATCGACGGCTACTTCCCGGGCGTCGGCCCGAGGCACGGCTTCAACATCACCATCAAGGCCGGCGCCGGGCCGCACACCGTCTGCGTGGTGGCCACCTATGACAACCAAGACCTCGGATGCCGCACGGTGGAGGTGCCCTCGACGGGTGCCACGAGCATCGACTCCGTGACGGGTGTCAAGGGCGGCGTGCGCATCACCGGCTGGTCGGTCGACCGCAACTCCACCGCCACCACCTACATCTGGGTCAACATCGACGGCGTCGGCACGGCGATCGCCGCGGCGAGCAAACTCGACTGGATCAACGCCTACTTCCCCGGCGTCGGGCCGAACCACGGCATCGACAGCACCCTGCCGGCCAGCTCGGGCAGCCACCAGGTGTGCATCACCGCCACCTTCGACAACCGCAACATGGGCTGCAGCACCGTCACCGTTCCGTGACGGGTGCCGGCCGCCGCGCCGGTGACCTCAGGCAGCGCCGTGCCGCACCCCGCTGCGGCGTGCCAGGAGCATCGGCACCACGAGGGTGAACGCGAGGGCCGCCGCGCCGACCACGAGAGCCGCGGGTGAGAACCGCTGCGGGGCATCCGGGCGCAGCAGGGCGAAGTAGACCACCATCAGGCCGACCGCCTGAACTCCGACGAGCGGCAGCGCCAGCCGGGGCACGCGCTCCAACAGCCAGGCGAACGGAACGGTGGCCAGCACGAGGATCCAGGCGTGCGACCCCTGCGCCACGATGGCGGCGTTCGCCGAGAACAGGGCGATCACCCACACCACGATGCACACGAGCATCGCTCCGACGATCAGCAGCCGCTGGCGGCCGGCGGAATCGAGGCGGCGCCGGCGGGCGAGATTCCACGCGATCATCGCGACGAGGCATCCGACCGCGATCACGCCGAGGGCGAAGGCCGTGCTGGTCCAGTCGACCACGCGCAGGAAAACGAACGGGTTCACGTTCGGGTCGGCCAGCCGGTAGAACTGGTCGGCGCCGAACACCGTGCCCAGGTTGGCCAGCCGGTTTCCGACCAGGTCTCTGAACGGCAGCGCGGAGTACTGGGCCACGAGCACGTCGGCGAACGAGTCCTGGGTGACCGGCACCCAGCCCGCCAGGTGCCACTTCAGCAGGCGGTCGCCGGGCGGGTCGGTGAACCGCTGATAGATGAACCACGGTGCATAGAGCAGGATGCCGGCCACCGCGCCGAGCGCGATCGGGCTGAACGACGCGCGGATGCCGCGGCCGCGCAGCGAGACGAGGCCCACGATGACCAGGGCCGGGATGGCGAAGGCGGCGGCGCCGTGCGCGAGCACCGCGAACGTGGCCGAGATGACCGCGAACACGAACGGCCAGAGTGCCCCGGTCGTGGTCTGCCGGGTGGCGAGCAGAAAACCGAGGGCGGCCAGCACGAGCGCGGCCGAGAGCATCTTGGGCCAGGTGTAGACCGAGTCGACCAGGATGGTCGGCACCACGGTCGCGAAGACGAGCGCGCCGATGGCGACCCAGGCGCGGAACCTCAGCAGTCTCAGCAGGCTGTAGCCCACCGGCAGCCAGAGGAACTGGCTGAGCACGTCGACGGCGAACGACGCCCCGAGCGGGAGGGTTCCGCCGAGCCCGACCGGCGTGAGGCCCGAGATCGCCTGCGCGACGGCGACCACGGGGCTGACGAGCAGCTCGAACCCGGTCTGCAGCGGAGGCCGGTCGCCGCCGTTCCAGTCGCCGAGCAGCAAGGTGGTGCTCTGGCCGAGGGCCAGCTTGTCGGCGAAGAGCATCGGGATGGTGTTGTCGCTCGGCAGCAGGAAGTGGAAGAACCGCCCGGCGACCACCGAGTAGGGGTCGGTCGCGGCGCCCCAGAGATAGCTGAACGCGATGGCGAAGGTGATGGCCCCGGCCATCAGGGCGAGCACCGGCACGGCCTCGCGCCAGCGCCGCCACACCCCGCCGTGCGCGACCGCCACGATGGCGCCGCCGAGAAGAACGGATGCCGCCACGAGACCCGCCGCCGGTGCCACCCAGTAGGCAACGAAGGTCAGCCACGCCGCCAGGGCGAGCCCGACGGTCGCGAGCAGGGGCGCGAGCTGTGGCGTGTGCTGCCACAGCGACCGGGTCGCGGTCATCGCGCCGAGGAACACGAGCCCCAGGGGAATCGCCAGCACGCCGAGCCAGACGAGCACCAGCCACATCGACACGGGAGCCTACCGGCAGAGGGTCAGGGCGGTGCCGGCTGCGGTGACGGTGGCCGGGCGACCGGCGACCGACTCGAGCTCCGTTCCGTCGGCCGGCACGGCGATCGACCGGGTGGCGTCGCTCGTCGGGTAGGCGAGGGTCGCGGATGTCGCGGCGCCGTCTATCGGGGCGATCTCGAGGTCGGTGCCCTCCGCCACCGCGACCGTGGTGTTCGCGGGCACCGTCGAACAACTCGTGCCCGCGTCGGCATCCGCCTCGACGGCCGCCCACTGCACGTTGAGCGACACCTGGTCGGCGGTCAGCTGCGACGGCTCCTCGCCGTCGATGCGGCCGGCGTCCACCATGCCGGTGAGCTCGCTCCAGGTCACGGTGGGGGCGAGACCGGGCGAGGGCGCGGCATCCGCCACCACCGGGAACTCCTGCTGACTGAGGTAGGCGGCCCCGGTCAGCAACGCCGCGTTCGAGGCCTTCCAGTCGGCGAGCCCCCGGGCGTCTTCGCCGAACCCGACGATGTTGATGGCGCTCCAGCCCGCGAGCAGCAGCACGATCACGGCGACGGCCAGCCGCGTCGCTGAGACGAACCGGGCGATCGTCGCCACGAAGAGCGGGATCGCCGCGATCAGGATGAAGTAGCTGTAGCCCCCGCTCGCCGATTCGGCGACGTCGCGGCTCAGCCGGCCGACGAGGGTGATGACGAGTGAGAGCACGAGGCCGACCAGCAGGAAGAGGTAGGTGCGGCGGGCCCGCGAACTGCCGACCGGCGCGTTGCGCACCGCCAGGTAGGCGATCACGCCGAGGGTGCTGACGACGAGCAGGGGGGTGGTGAACGAGTCGCTCACCGGGATCGAGTCGTTGACGGCCTTGTTGAGCAGGGCGTAGACGAACTCGGGTCCGTCGCGCAGCACCTGCGTGATGCTGTGGGCGCTGTTGTAGCTCGGGATGGTCCAGAACACGCGCGCGAGCACGAACCAGACCGCCGGGATGAGAACGGTCACGATGCCGAGCAGGTAGCGGCGCAGGCTGATCGCCGCCAGACCGGCCGCGACCCCGAGGGGGATGTAGGCCGAGCCGCTGAACGTGCCCACGATCGAGAGCGCCATCATCCAGACCCAGCGGCTTCGGTCGCCGAGGGCCGGCGACAGGGCGCAGTAGAGCACCCAGAGGCCGGCCGCCGTCGCCGCGGTGTACTGGAACTGCCCGGCCCAGGTGAGGGTGCCGACGCCGGCCGCCATGAGCAGCACGGGAGCCACCGCGGCCACGGCGACCGCGCGCGAGGGGATGACGAGGCGGAGCAGCTTGTAGACGGCGACACCGCCGGCGAGGTGGCTGATGATCATCGGTGCCGCATAGAGCCAGTAGCCCTGCAACCCGATCGTGTTGTAGAGCAGCGAGAACCAGAGCTTCGTGAAGAGGATGGTGTGCTCGTTGTGCGGGGTGATCAGCCAGCCGATCCAGCTCGCGCCCTCGGGCGGGTTCAGGTAGTCGAACTCGTCGTAGATGAACCACTGACCGCGCACGTTCGCCCACAGCACGAGAGCGGTCACGACGAGCAGCAGCACCAGCGCGACGCGCGCCACGACCACGGGATCGAGGCGTCGCCAGAGGCCGAGGAGGCGTCGGTGGGCACCCGTCACTCCACGGTCGACGGCGGTGTCGAACCGCGTCACAGACGATCCTGCAGGGGAGTGGTCACTCATTCCGGGCACCATTCGTTTCACTGGGGGAACGGATCGACACTACACTCGTCGAGTTGTGCGCCGCTCGCGGCACTCCGCGGCCACCGGGCGTCAGGCGTTCAGTCGGCAAGGATGCGCTCGCAGGGCACGGAGAAGGTGAAGCCCGGGGGCGCGATCGGCACGTCGACCGAGCTGTGCGGCCGCGCCTCGCAGGCCGCTCGGAAACCGGGCACCGAGGTGCTCAGCTCGGGCACGCCGGCCTTGTTGTCGGGCGTGCGGTAGTTCAGGATGCCGGGGGCGATGAGCGCCGCGGCTACGACGAGCGCCACCACGATGCGCACGACCCGGCGGGCGCCGCGGGCCTCGGGCCCGGGGAGCCACATGCTGACCGTCGCCACGATGGCCACGATCAGCAGCAGAGACGGCACGACGAGGTAACGGCCGCCGAGGAAGACCTCCACCCCGGGTTCCTGGCGCCCGAGCGACGCCCAGGTGAGAACCGCCGTCACGGCGTAGAAGCCCAGCGACCCGGCGAGGGCCACCGCCGCGAGCCCGCTACGGCGCCAGCGCAGCGCGATGAGCGCCGCGAGCACGACCATGGCCGCCGCGGCCAGGAACACCACCGGCTGCCGGCCGAGTTCGGCATAGAGCCGCGTGCCGTCGACCTGGCCCACCAGATCGCCCCAGACCACCCGCACCAGGTAGGTGGCCGCCATCGGTCCGGGCTGGAGTTGCGGCTCGCCCCGGTCGCGCTCGGTGCCGAGCGCCACCAGCACCTGCACCACCCCGGCGGCGACGAAGGCGATGCTCACGATGTTCTCGCGCAGGCGGGGCAGGGCGAGAGCCCGCGCGACGACGAGCGGCAGGAATGCCAGGGCGAGCGGGTCGCTCATCACCGCGGCCGCGACGAGCGCGGCGGCGAACACCGTGCGGGCGACGCCCCCGCTGCGGGCGGAGAGCGCCATGAACAGGCCGAACATCAGGAACCAGTGCGAGTTCGACGTATTGGTCGCGACCTCCATCGACCCGATCGGCACGATCAGCACGAGAATCCACAGCAGGGCGCGCAGCGGCACCTGCACCCGGTCACGGGTGAAGACGAAGGCCGCGAGGGCCGCCGCCGACCACACGGCGGCGCCGGCGAGGTTCATGCCGAGCCCCAGGTAGCCGGTGGGCACGACGCCCTCGACGATCTGCGCCGCCGTGCGGGGCAGGAAGTGCATGTAGCCGGCGTAAGGCGTGAAGAGGTTGGTGAGGTAGTCGGCGTGGAAGGCACCGGCCAAGAACTGGTTGCCGTCTTCCGACCAGAGCACGTTGCGCTGCTCGCGCGGCAGCCGCCCGATGGTCACGACGATCCCTGCCGCGAACAGCACGACCACGACCGCGGCCCGCAGCAGCAGGGGCCGAGCGGGCGTGAGGGCGCGCCCGAAGGCCCAGTCGGCGAATCTGTCGCGGCTCATTCCGCGGGCTCGGCCGGTGAGGTCACCGTCGCCGGAGCGTCGTCGGGCAGTGTCAGGCGGCTGAGCGCGATGTTCCAGCCCCGCTCGGAGTACGGCCCGGCCGTCAGAAGGCCGGCGTCGACGAAGGCCCGGATGTCCCCGACCGTGACGCTGGGGGCGAAGGCAGGGTCGGGGTAGGCCGAGATGTTCACGTCGCGGCCCGGCTCGCCGATGAGCGCGACGGTCGCGTAGAAGACATCCCTCGTCGCCTGCTCGGTGATGGCCTGTGCCTGCCCGGTGACCCGCATCACGTAGCCGCCGTAGACCGCGGTGAGCCCGAGGGCCGCCACGATGGCGATGCCGACCCATCGGTTCGCCGCGGCCAGACGGGTGCAGAGCAACCCGATCAACGGAACGAGCAGCACCGTCGTGAGGTAGATGTATCGGCTCGACATCGAGGTGTCGGCGCTGAAGTCGATGCGCGAGACCGCGGTCACCAGGGCGAATGCCACGGCGGCCGCGGCGAGTCCCAGGGCCGCCGGCGAGGCCGTGAAGAGCCGGCGCGCGAAGATCGCGCCGTACAGCACCAGCACACCGAACAGCAGGTATCCGAAGAACGGCACCGGCGTCAGCCCGTCGAGCCCGCCCACGATCATGCGCACCGCGAAGGCCGGCACGTCGATCACGAACTTGTCGACGCCACCCGGCTTGATGCCCGGCGGCATGAAGTAGACCGGGTTGAGCTTCGCGTAGACATACCAGGCGCCGTAGACCGCCACCGCGGGCGTCAGCAGCAGCGCCGTGCGCCAGAGTCCGACGCGCCGCAGGGCGACCACGCCGATCGCCACGAGCATGGGCAGCGCGGTGCCCGAGAACAGCAGCGACAGCACCGACACCAGCGCCACGGCGAGAAAACGGCGCCGGTAGTTCTGCCGCGTCATCCGGTCGGTCAGCAGCACGGCCACGAGGCCGAGCAGCACCGCGCCGAGAAACCCGAACTGGAAGGCCCAGAGCACGTTCTCGCTGCCCGCGCCGAACAGTGCGACCACGAACGCGAGGGCCACCGCGATCCACGGCGCCACCCGCAGGCGCCGCATCACCCGCCACAGGGCGTGGGCGATGCCGAGGTGGATGAGCAGCGTCGGCACGAGATAGGGCCAGTAGCTGCCCAGCCCGAACAGCTGCCGGGTGGCGGCGGTGACGAGCATCGGCACGGTGCTCCAGTGGCCGAGGTGGGGCGTGAAGTAGTCGATCGACGAGAGCTTCAGAAAGTCCCACTCGTCGAAGAAGAACCACTGCCCCCGGCCGCAGACGACGAGCCAGGCGAACGCGACGGCCATCGAGACGTAGTGCACGGTGGCCGGCGTGAGCATCGTGCGCAGTCGCGTGGCGACCGGATGCCGCGGCCGCGCGACCGGCGAGGCGGCGACCAGCCCGGTCACTCGTCGCCTCCGGATGCCGGAACGATGTTCTTGATCGCCAGGTCGAGCGCCGCCTGATCGAACTCGCCCACGTCGAGGTAGCCCGCGTCGACCAGGCCGCGCAGCTGGTGCACCGTGAGCGTGGGCGCGTAGAGCGGCTCGACGTAGGCGTCGTCGTCGACGGTGACGGCCGGGTCGTCGATGAGCGACGCAGCCGCGTAGACCACGGCCCGGGTGGGCAGCTCGATGCCGGCCATCTCGGCCGAGTGCTGCCGGATGCCGAGGGCACCCCACACGCCCACGGCCGCGCTGACGGCGAGCACGGCCGCCAGGGCCACGCGCCGGCGGGAGCGGAAGAGCGCGCAGAGCGCGGTGAGCGCGACCCCGCACAGCGGCACCGCCATGGCGAACACGAAGTAGAGGTAGCGGCCCGAGGTGGCGAGCGCGGGGTCGATGTTGAGGCGCGAGAAGCCGGTCAGCAGGCCGAACGCGATGCCGGCGAGGGCGAAGGCGAGCGCCAGGGGGGCCGCGCGCCACTGACGCCGCAGAGTCGCGACGGCGAAGACGAGCAGGGCCACGGCGACGACGAGGCCGGCGAACGGAAGGGGGGAGAGGCCCTGGAAGGCGCCCACGATCATGCGGCCCGCATACAGCGGAACGTCGATGAGCAGCTGCCCCGCCGAATCGGGCTGCCACTGCGTCGGCATCGAGTAGGAGGGGTTGGCCTTGGCGAACAGATACCAGGCCAGGTAGACGACGGTGGGGGCGCCGGCCACGATGACGGCGCGGACGAGTCCCACGCGTCGCAGGGCGAGCAGCGCGAGCGCCGCGACGAGTGGCACGGCGGTGCCGGCGAACATGAGGCCGAGCAGCATGATCAGGGCGATCACGGGCGCCCGCCGGCGCAGGTTCTCGCGCGTCAGGCCGTCAGCCAGCAGCACGGCGATCGAGCCGCACAGGATGCCGCCGACGAAGCCGAACTGGAAGGCCCAGAGGATGTTGTCGGCGCCGGCCCCGTAGAGGGCGAAGACGAGCGCCAAGGCCGTGGCGATCCATGGCTGCACACGCACGGCGTTCATCACGCGCCAGAGAACGTGGGCGAGGCCGACGTGCACGAGGATGACGAGCACGAGATAGGGCCAGTAGCTGTGCAGCCCCACGGTGTGCACGAGCGCCTGGGTGACGAGCATCGGAACGGTGCTCCAGTGACCCACGTGCGGCGCGAGGAAGTCGAGACCGCCGGTCGTCAGGAAGTCCCACTCGTCGTAGTAGAACCACTGGTCTCTGCCATACCAGCAGATGAAGGCGAAAGCGAGGGCGAGCGTGGCGTAGTGGGCGTGCGCGGGTGTCAGCCACCGGCGCACGCCCACCGGGCGCATCGACTCAGATGGTGCCGTCTGCGACGGCATTCTCAATCCACGGGATGACCTCGTCGAGCATGTCTTCGAGCGTGGTGGTCGCTTCGAAGCCGAGCAGCTCCTTCGCCTTCGAGACATCCGGAACGCGCTTGGCGACGTCGTATTCGAAGCCCGGGTCGCTGGTGTAGTTGAAGGGCACATCCGGGCCCTTGATCTTGCGCCAGATGGTCTCGGCGAGCTCGAGCACCGAGTGGCCCTCGGCGGTCGAGACGTTGAAGTCGTTGTTGAGCGCCGCCGGGTGGTCGAGCGAGAGCACGATGCCGCGCGCGAGGTCGCCGCCGTAGGTGTAGTGGCGCACCTGCTCGCCCGAGCCGAGGATGTGCAGCGGGTCTTGACCCTTGAGCACCTTCTGCACGAGGTCGGGCACCACGTGGCTCATGGCGAGCTTCACGTTGCCCGAGTCGATCTCGACGTCGCCGAGCGCGCGGCTCTCGCCGATGCCGACGCAGTTGAACGGGCGCAGGATCGTGTAGGGCAGCTTGTACTGGTCCCAGGCGGCGCGGGCGAAGTACTCCACCGCGAGCTTCTGGAAGCCGTACGACGACAGGGGCGGCGGCACGAGGCGCTCGTCGCCTTCTTTCGAGGGCCAGCGGTCGGTCGACTCGAACACCATCGAGCTCGACATGTAGGTCACCTTCTCGAGGCGGCCCTTCTTGTGGGCGGCGATCGCGGCGTCGACGCTCGAGGCGATGATGCGCTCGTTCTGCGCCAGCAGGTCGTAGGCGTAGGTGTGGAAGTACGAGATGCCGCCGATGAGGGCGGCTCCGGCGATGAAGTGGTCGCAGTCCTCGAGCAGGCGCGTCATCAGCTCGACGTCTTGCACGTCGCCCACCACGAGCTCGTAGTTCGGGTTGTCGTCATAGCTCTTCTTGACGGGGCCGTACTTGGAGTAGTTGTCGACTCCGACGACCTGGTAGCCCTTGGCGAGCAGCTCTTCGACGATGTAACCGCCGATGAATCCCGCGGAGCCGGTGACGAGGACCTTCTTCATGAATGTGTTTTCTTTCTGGTGGGTGATCAGGGAGTGGGGGCGGACTTCGCTGCGAGCTCGTGCAGTTCGTCGACGGTGAGCTTGCGGCCGAACGCGAAACGGTACCAGCGGAAGTACTTCGGCAGCCATTTCGCGAGCTTGAAGTTCGACTGACCGAACGCGCGGTCGAGCCAGATGGTCGGGATCTCGGCCACCGGCAGCCGCAGGCGGCGTGCTTTCGCGGTGAGCTCGAGCCCGATCTCGAAGCCGTCTTTGGAGTTGATGCCCACCTGGCGCACGAACTCCGCGTTGTAGGCCTTGAACGAGTTCGTGGCGTCGCGGGTGCCGGCGTTGGTGAACAGCTCGAGGGTGATGCCGGCCGTGCGCGAGAGGAAGCTCTTGAAGCGCGGCCCGCCGACCTGCTGGCCGCCCGGCATGTAGCGCGACGCGGCGGCCACGACGACACCGCGTTCGACCAGGCGCACGAGGTCGTCGATCTGGCGCGGGTCGTCGCATCCGTCGGCCATCGTCACCACGACGGTCTCGCTCGTGGCGTGGTCGATGCCGTAGCGGATGGCGTAGGCGGGGCCCCGGCCGTAGTCGTTGACGAGCACCTTGAGATTCGGATGCCGCTCGGCATAGCGTTCGACCACGGGCACCGTGGTGTCGCTCGGGGAGTCGACCACCACGAGCACCTCGGAGTCGAGGTGCACCGCCTCGAAGATGCGGTCGAGGCCGGGAACGATGTCATCGCCCTCGTTGTAGGCGGGGATGACGATCGAGGCGCGAAGCCCGTCGGTCAAATCACGACCCCCTGGCCGAGCATGTTCCAGACGTCGGCGACCGGCTTGTCGGTGACGAGGTCGCGGTATTCGCTGTGCGGGGTCGCGATGATGAGGATGTCGGCCTTCTCGAGCACCGACTCGAGCGGCAGCAGGGTGTCGTCGGTCTCTTCGGTCACGTAGGGGTCGGTGCCGAGCACGGCCTTCGCGCGGAACTTCAGCACCCGGCGCAGCTTGTAGGAGAGGCTGGAACGGATGTCGTCGGAGCCGGCCTTGAACGCCATGCCGAGGATGCCCACGGTGAGGTTCTCGAGGTCGAAGCGCTTCTCGAGCTGGGTCACGATGTAGAGCGGCAGCCCCTCGTTGACGAGCATCGCCGAGTGGCCGAGCGAGAACTTGTTGTCGCTGAACGCGGCGAGCTGCATCGTGTCTTTGAACAGGCACGGCCCGGCGGCGAAGCCGGGGCCCGGCAGGTCTTTGGCCCGCGGGTAGTCGTGGGTGAGACCCTTGCGGATCTTCTCGAAGTCGAGCCCGCGGTCGTTCGCCATCATGTAGAACTGGTTCGCCGCGGCGAACTTGATGTAGCGCCAGGTGTTGGTGAACAGCTTCGCCAGCTCGGCCTCTTCGGGCTCGAGGTCGACGATCTGGTCGGTGAGGGTGCGGAACAGCTTCGACGCACGGGCGCGGCCGGTGTCGGTGCGGCTCGAGACGATCTGCGGCAGGGTGAAGAGCTCTTCCATCGCCTTGTGCTCGGCGATGCGCTCGGGGCAGAAGGCGACCTCGGTGGCGAGGCCGGCCTCGCGCAGGCGGCGCTCGACAAGGGCGGTGACACCCGGGTAGACCGTGCTGCGCAGAATGAGCAGCTGGTCGTCGGAGAAGAACGGCATGCAGGTCTCGAGCGCGGCCGGGATGGCGTTCGGGTCGGGGTTGAGGTGCTCGTCGACCGGCGTGCCGATCACGACGATCACGTTCTCGGCCGTGCCGACCACGCTGGCGTCGGTCGACGCGGTGAACATGCCGTTGGCCAGCACCTTCTGCAGCACGGGTTCGGCACCGGGCTCGCTGAACGGCATGACTCCGGCGTTGATGCCGGCGACCGCGCGTTCGCTCACGTCGTAGACGACGACTTTCGAACCACGGTCGGCCAGGGCGATGGCCAGAGGAAGGCCGACGTGGCCACCTCCGCCGATGACGACTACGTCTCTGTCAAAGTTGGTGGACAAACGCCTGACCTCTTGTTGTAGGGGATGTTTTTCGCGACTCTCTGCCCGTGTCGACAGCAGTAGAGCAATCGCAAGGATACATGGCCGGTTATCATTTTGAAGGCTCGGCACACTCGCCGGGCGTCAGGATGCTCAGGAAGCCTGCTACGTGAAGAAGATCTGGAACTACCTCTGGGAGCGCTTGGTGCGCTACGCGCTCAAGTTCGGCGTGGTGGGGCTCATCGGTTATTTCATCGACTTCGGCATCTCCAACTTCCTCTGGTCGGGCGCGCTCGGCGACGGATGGTACGAGACCCCGCTGGGCGGAAAACTCATCTCGGTCACCGTCGCGACGCTCGCCACCTGGTTCGGCAACCGCTACTGGACCTTCCGCGACCACCGCCGCAAGAACTTCGTGCTCGAGCTGGCCGAGTTCAGCCTCATCGCGGTCATCGGCCTCGGCATCTCGCTGGCCTGCCTCTACGTCTCGCACTACCTGTTCGGCCTCACGTCGCTGTTGGCCGACAACATCTCGGGCAACGTCATCGGCCTGGTGCTCGCCACGGCGTTCCGCTTCTTCCTCTACCGCTTCTGGGTGTTCGCGCCCACGCGTGCCGACGGCTACACGGCCCTCAAGAACAAAGAGGCCGCGGCGGCCGAGGCGGCTCAGCCCGCGGCGGCCTCGTCCAGCACGTAGAGCGTCACGTCGTCGAGTTTCTCGACGGTGAGATCGCCGGCGTGCTCGTCGAGGAACTCGGTGACCGCCGGCGTCGGCGGAAAGCGCAGCGAGTCCTTCGAGATCACGGCCACGACGTCGGGGTCGGCGGCATCCTTCGTCTCGCGGTCGTCGAGGTATTCGGTGTACTCCCAGTCGGCCATGCCGTCGACGAGGATGTCGCCGTCGTCGACCCCCAGCTCGTCGAGTGCCGGCAGCACGAGTGCCACGCCCGCGGCCCGCTCGTTCCAGATGGCCACCGAACTGTAGGCGCCCGAGACGACGGCGAGCAGCACGAGGGCACCGCCCAGCACGCGGGTCGCCACGGTGGCCGCGCGGCCGCGTTTCGCCGCCAGCAGCGCGCCGATGCCGATGCCCGCGAGGGCGCAGAACAGCCAGACCCAGGCGTAGTAGTAGTGGGTGAGCGCGACCTTCGAGATGCCGAGGTAGAACACGAACAGCAGGGCGACGGCGGCGCCGAGGTAGAGCACCAGGCTCCATCGCCGGGCCCAGAGCGAGGCGAGGGAGCCGATGGCCAGCACCGCCACGGCCGCGACACCCATGCCGTCGACCATGAACAGCAGGTTGGCCCACCATTGTGGGAACAGCTGCGGCACGCCCGCCACCACCACGAGGTGGCCCTGGGCGTCGTGGGTGGCCTGGAACTCGACCATGTAGGTCAGGGCGCTCCGGATGCCGAGCGGCAGGTAGGCCGCGACGAACACCACCGCGAACACGGCGCCGAACACGAGGCCGCCGAGCACGGTGTCACGCCAGCGCCTGCGCAGCGGCATCCGGCGGTCGAGCAGCGGTAGCAGCAGGAGGGCCGGAACGATCACGACCGACGAGATCTTCGACGTGACCGAGAGGGCCATCAGCACCGCGGACGCCACGAGCCAGACCCACGATCTTCTGCGGAACCACAGCCATGCGGCGGCCATGGCGGCGATGGCGAACACCACCATGAACGGCTCGAGCAGGGCGAACCGGTCGATGCGCACCCCGCTCTGCACCCCGCGCGGCAGCACGAGCCAGAGACCGGCGACGCTCAGGGCGCCCACCCAGCCGATCTCGCGGCGCATCCAGAAGTAGAGGATGAGCGCGCCCACGATCACGCACACGCCCACCGCGATTCGGCCGGCGAGGGCGCCCTGGCCGAAGAGCAGCTGAGCCAGGCCGATCAGGTATTTCGCGGTCGGCGGATGCTCGCGGTTGGCCGAGAAGTCGCCGTGCACGTAGGCCCAGCCGGCGTCGAGGTAGATGGGTTCGTCGGCATTGAAGTTCGCGGCCCCGAGGTTCCAGAACGCGAGGTAGAGACCCCACGCGAACACAGCCGCGAACGCCACCCACTGCACCACGCGACCGCGGCTGCTGCCCGCCGCGACCCACGGGGTCGCCTCGGTCGCCGGCCTCGGCCGGGTGCGCGAAGTCTCGTGGGTCACGACGACCAGGGTAGAGGAGCTCGGTGGGAGGTCAGGACTCTCCGCCGACGGGCGGTTCGCCCACGAAGTCGTGCGCCTCTTCCGCGAGCTCGGGCCACAGCTGCAGGTCGCTCACGCGCACCCAGTTGCGCTCGGACTTCTCGCCGTCGAGGAACGGGGCGGCGACCCCGCGGGTCGTGAGGTCGGCCGTGCGGGCCTCGGAGAGTTCGACGACGAGGTCGTCGCCCTCGACGAAGGCGAAGAGCTTGCCGTGCACGAGCAGGCCCTCGGAGGTGACCTTGACGCCCTCTTCGTCGCGCAGCGAGAGCAGCAGGTTGTCATAGGCCGCGGCGGTCAGTTCGTTCACCATGGTCGTTCCTTTCGATCGATCGAGTGGGCGGGAATGTAGGGCTGCTGAGCGGGCTGCTGGCCGGGCCAGTGCTGCTCGGGCCAGGGCGTGCGCGCATCGGGTTCACCGGCCACGGGCGGCAGCGGCGCGGCGACGAGCACGCGGCGGTCGCGTCCGGCGATCGCCACGTAGAGCGCGAAGCCGATTGTCAGGGCGGTGAACAGCGCGATCAGGGCGACCGAGCCGAGCGGAGGCACCCAGGCGCCTGGCTCCAGCATCGCAGGCCAGTCGGTGGCGTAGCCCGAGGCGAAGCGGCGCAGGGTGGTGGCGAAGGCGTAGGCCGTGGCGAAGGCCCAGGCGCCGGCCACCAGCCACGCGATGACGGTCAGGATGCCGCGGCCACGGCGCCAGCGCACGAAGCGCTCCGAGGCGGCGATGCACGCGGCCATGCCGAGCAGGAGGGTCATCAGCAGGATGAGCGTGTAACGGCCCTGCCAGATGAACCCGCCCTTCGTGACGTAGGCCGCTTGCACGAGCGGGGGCAGGAAGAAGAAGGCCAGGGCCATCGCGATGACGAACACGAGCTTGCGGCCGCGCACCCAGATGATCACGCCGAGCACCAGCAGCCCGGCGAACGCGTAGAAGACGTGGTACACGGCGGGATGCAGGGTGGTGTCGAGCCAGCCGAGGATGCCGACCATCTGCCGGGCCTGGCCGTAGAAGTTGCCGATCAGGCCCCAGAATCCTTCGATCGGGCTGAGGCCGACGCCGGAGTTCGACGGCACGACGTCGGGCCCCGAGCTCGGTCCGGTGCCGAGCGAGTTGCTCTGCAAGGTCCACCAGAGGCTCACCACGGCGCTGATGGCGATGAGCAGGATGGTCACGATCACCCCGGGGCGGCGCAGCAGCCCCAGCAGGTCGCGCCCGGTCAGCAGCACCAGCGGCAGCACGAGCAGCACCGCGACCCAGAGCGGCGAGATGCCCCGGGTGTTGCACACCAGCGCCGCCGAGACGACCACGAGCGTCAGGCGGCCGCCGAGCAGCTTGGGGTTCGGCTCGAGCACGATGCTGAGCATGCCGGCGAACATCGCGAGACCGGCCGTGAACTCCAGGGCGTTCGGGTTCACGGTGCCCATGAGGTAGAGCACGATGGGCGTGATGCCCACGAGAACGCCGACGGTCGGCACCCGGCGCGAGCGCCACGAGCCGATCACCCAGAAGCACACGGCCAGAAAGAACGACGTGAGCACGGCGCTCACGATGCGCATGGCGTAGATGCCCGAGAAGTCGGGCAGCACGAGCGACGGCCAGCCGACCAGCCAGTAGTAGGCCGGGTTGTAGAGGCTCGCCGACGAGTGGCTCTCGACGATCTGTGACGGGTCGCCGGTGAACGGGGGAGCGCAGGATGCCGGCGTGTCGGCGAAGAACGCGAAGCAGCCCTGCTGATATTCCGACGCGAGAGCGGCGGGCACGTGCAGCACGCCGCCCGCGGCGATCATGGTCTCGGGCAGGAGCTCGCCACGCACCACCGACCCGGCCTTCACG
Source organism: Herbiconiux daphne (assembly GCF_024979295.1). Classification (GTDB taxonomy): domain Bacteria; phylum Actinomycetota; class Actinomycetes; order Actinomycetales; family Microbacteriaceae; genus Herbiconiux; species Herbiconiux daphnes. Next base: position 128,007 of record NZ_JANLCJ010000005.1, read on the forward strand.
ACGTGGGCCGGTTCATCCGGAGACCCGCCGATCGGGGTCGCCAGCGCCCAGAGCGAGCCGAGCGCCGCGAGCAGCAGCCACGGCAGCAGCAGCGACTTCCAGACGGACCGTCGAGGCCGGGCGGGAGCGCCGACGGCGACGGCCGGCGATGGAGCGTAGGTCATTGGTTCCTTCGGGACTCGAGCGCCTGGCGGGCCTCGGCCAGCGCCTTCTCGAGCTCGGTGATGCGCAGGTCTTGCAGGGCGACCGACTCGGCCAGGGTGCGGGTCTCGCTCTCGAGCTCGGTGAGTTCGCCGGAGTGCTGGATCGACACCAGGAACAGCACGGCGATGCTCACGAAGAACACGAGGTTGGTGGGCACGGTCACGCCGACCACGCTGGCCGCCCAGCCGAGCAGGTCGGGGAAGATTCCGACGACGAGCGCCAGGGTGCCGGCGAACAGCCACCAGATGGCGTGGCGTTCGCGCAGGTGGTGGCGCCGCAGCGACTCCACCACCACCCCGAGGGTGATGAGGGCGGCGACGATGCCGAGGATGTAGGTGGCGACGCTCATGCCGTGGGAATCGGTTCTGCGAGGGGAACGGGCGGGCGGATCAGCGCGACGAACAGCGCCATCGCGGCGCGGCCGAGGTAGACGGCCGCCTTGTAGGGGTTGTGCGAGGGCACGCCGCCGGCACGCGGGCGCATGGCGACGGGCACCTGGGTGACGGTGAGTTTGGCGCGCGAGGCGATGACGAGCGATTCGACCGTGTCGCCCAGGTACTCCGACGGGTAGTGCTGGGCGAACAGGGCGACCGCCCGTGGGCCGCTCGCGCGGAAGCCCGACGTCGTGTCGGTGAGCTTGGTCTTGGTGAGCGAGCTCAGGATGCCCGAGAGCGCCTGCATCGCCCAGCGGCGCGGGCCTCGCACCGCGTAGTCGCCGACGCCGGCGAACCGCGCGCCGAGCACGAGGTCGTAGGTGTCGAGCTGGCTCACCAGCGCCTCGATGCCGACCGGGTCGTGCTGGCCGTCGGAGTCGACCTGCACCACGTTTGCGAAGCCCTTGGAGCGTGCGTACTTGAACCCCGCCCGCATCGCGCCGCCGACACCGAGATTGATCGGCAGCTGCAGCACGGTGGCGCCGGCCGCGGCTGCCTCGAGCGCGGTGGCATCCGTCGATCCGTCGTCGACCACGAGGCACGAGACGCCGGGCACCTTCGCGAACACCTCGCGCACGACGGCGCCCACGGCCTCTTCTTCGTTGAACGCAGGCATGACGATCAGCGTGCGTTCGAGGGCGGTCGGCATGCCCACCATCATAGACGCGGGCCCCTGGCGGAATCCGGTGACGCCGCCGTGCGGCACGGTGCTCAGCGCCCCGCCAGACGGCGCTCGAGCGAACCCGGGATGCGCCCGGTGCGCCCGGCCCAGCCGTCGCGCACCCCCGCGGCCATCGCCCGCAGTCGGGCGGCGCGACCGGGAGCGACGGCGAGCACCACGAGGCAGTGCCGCAGGTCGGCGAGCGTCTCGCGCACGCACCAGGCCCGGTTGCCCCGGGCGTGCCGGCGGTTGAGCAGGATGCGGTTGCGCAGCAGGTAGTAGTAGCGGAACGGCTTGCTGACGACGAGGGCAACCGGGGCGCCGCCGAGCACCAGGGGCCGCCCGAGGAGGGTGGGTGTGAACCGGTCGCCGAGGCTGTGCCCGAGGGTGGCGCCGGGCGCGAGCACCACGACGAGGCCGAGCCGCGCCGCGCGCAGGGCGAAGTCGGTGTCGACGCCGTCGATGAACAACGGCTCGGCGAACAGGCCCACCCGGTCGAAGGTCGGCGCCGGAATGAGCAGACCCGACTGGATGGGCGTGCCGCCGAGCATGAAGCCCCGCGAGTAGCCGGTGACCGGCGACGGCAGCCCCTCCACGTGCACGGGCGCCACCATGCCCACCCGTAGTCCGGCGCCCGCCGCGTCGCCCGCCGTGGCGACGAGGGCCGCGACGACGTCGTCGGCGATGCGGGAGTCCTGGTCGAAGGTCAGCACGAACGCGGGGCGGGGCTCGGCGGCGAGCACGGTGCGCACACCGGTGTTGAGCGCGGCGGCGATGCCGCGATTGGCGGCGTGGCGCACGACCTCGGCGCCGGCATCCGTCGCCGCCTGCAGCACGGCGTCGGACGCGGGGCCGCTGCCGTCGTCGACGACCACCACCCGCGCCGTCTGCGCCACGAGGCTGCGCACCAGCGGAACGAGCCGCTCACCAGGGCGGAACGCCGTCACGACAGCGCTGACCGCGGGGCTGACGAGCTCGGTCACAGGCACCTCTCCGCTCCCCGGACGATCCTCGGGAGCGACTACTATGCTTGCACTCCATGACCGAATCGAGCCCGGAGACACAGCCGGGCGACGACACCGGAGCCCGGGTGCCCACCATCGGGCGGCGCTCGTTCGTGGGCGTCGGGGCGGCCTCGCTCGTCTCGGCGGCGGTGGGGTTCGCGGTCATCATCATCGTTCCGAACGTGCTCGACAAGCCTGAGGCGACGCTCTTCCTCACCTTCTGGGCGTTCCTGTTCGCGTGGTTCGGCATCCTCGGCGGACTGTCGTCGGAGACCACCCGTGCGGTGCACGCGAGCGATCGCAGCCCGGTAGCGGCATCCGAACGACGGGAACCGCGGATGCTTCCGGTCGGGCTCGGCGTCGGCGTCGCGCTCGGCGTGCTGCTGTGGGCGACGAGCTTCTGGTGGGCACCGGTGCTGCTGCACGAATACGCCTATCTCGCCCTGCCGCTCAGTGCCGCGATCGCCCTCTACTCCGGGCATGCCACCATCGTGGGCATCCTGGGCGGGCGGCTGCAGTGGCCGACCTATGTGCGGCTGGTGATCGGCGACTCGGTGCTGCGCATCGTGCTGGTCGTGGTGGTGGCCGTCGTGGCGGCGAGCGTGGCCGGGTTCGCGGTGGCCGCCAGCGCCTCCACCGTGGCCTGGCTGATCGGCCTGCTGTTCTCGCCCACGCTGCGTTCGGCGGCCCGGGCGCGCGCCGACAACCGCTTGCCCGAGTTCTTGAAGCGGGTGGGGCACGCGTCGCTCGCGTCGGGGTCGAGCGCGGTGCTCGTGGTCGGCTTCCCGGTCGTGCTCAGTCTCACGACGAGCCCGGAGGCCTACCTGCTGGCCACGCCGCTGCTCGCGGCCATCACGCTCACCCGGGCCCCGCTGCTCATTCCGCTGAACGCCTATCAGGGGGTGGCGATCGCGCACTTCGTGAACAACCGCTCGGCCGGCATCCGCACCCTGGTGCCCGTGGTGAGGCTGCTCGCCCTCGTCGCGGTCGTCGGCGCCGTGCTCGGCTGGTTGCTCGGGCCGTGGCTGCTGACCGTGTTCTACGGGCCGACGTATGTCGTGGCGCCCGCGACCATCGCGGGGCTCGTGATCGCGGCCGGCATGCTCGCCCTGCTCACCCTCACCGGAGCGCTGTGCCTCGCGATCGACAGGCACCGGTCGTTCTCGCTCGGCTGGATCGCGGCGACGGTGCTGGCGATCGTCATCCTGCTGCTGCCGCTCGGCGTCGGCATCGAGGCGCGGGCGGTGCTCGCGCTCGTGATCGGGCCGGTGGCGGGGCTCGTGGTGCACTACCTGGCGCTGCGGCCGGGCGCCGCGGCGCGAGCGCCGGAAGGAGCCACGTCATGAGCGGCACACCCGTTCGGGCCAGCGTCTGCATGGCCACCTACAAGGGCTCGGCCTACGTGGCCGAGCAGATCGAGTCGATCGTCGCCCAGCTGGGGCCCGACGACGAGCTCGTCATCGTCGACGACTGCTCGCCCGACGACACGGTGGCCACCATCGTCGCCACCATCGACCGGCTAGGGGAGTCGCGGGTGTTCCTCACGAAGACCGACCGCAACGTCGGCTACGTGCGCGCGTTCGAGGCGGCCATCAAGCGGGCACGGGGCCGCTTCGTCTTCCTCTCCGATCAAGACGACGTGTGGACCCCCGGCCGGCACGAGGCGATGATCGCCGGCCTCGCGCGCTCGCTCGTCGTGGCGGGCAACCACTCGATCCTCGGCCGCAACGGGGCGAGGCTCTGGTATCCGCCGCTGCGTGCCAGCGGGTCGCGCCGGCACGTGGCGAACCTGTTCGGCATCCTCATCGGCTACCGGCCCTACTTCGGGTGCGCGATGGGTTTCCGGCGCGAGGCGATCGCGGGCGGCATCCTGCCCATTCCCGACTTCATCGTGGAGTCGCACGACGTGTGGATAGCGATCACCGGCAACGTGCGCCGCAGCATCCGGCACCTCGACGAGGTGGTGGTGGAACGGCGCCTGCACGACTCCAACCAGACGCCGCTCGGCATCCGGGGCGCCCACGCCATCGTCGCCGCGCGCTGGATGTTCGTGCGCGCCATCCTCGAGGCCGCCCGCCGCGCCCGCTCCCGCTCCCGTTCCCGCTGAGTTGCGCCAAAGTGCCCTACCCGCGTCCGCGGGTGGGCACTTTGGCGCAACTCAGCGAGGGGGAGCGGGGTTAGGGGCCCAGGGCGTGGCGGAGCAGGGCGCGGCGGCCCTCGGGGTCGTGCGCGCGCAGGGCGGCGGGCAGCTCGCTCAGCGCGTTGAGGCGTGAGGTGAGGTGGTGGCGCGCGGCCCGGGCGGCGCGGCTCCAGCCGAGGGCGCGCATGCGGGCGTCGGCCTCGTCGAAGAGCGCGCGTTCCTCGGCGAACTTCGCGCCGTCGGGCCCGGTGACCGCCGAGACGCTCGTGGCGTGCCGCCTATAGCTGAAGCAGACGGTGTCGTCGAGCACCATCGATCCGCCCGCCTCGATGATGTCGAGCATGAGCGCGAGGTCTTGCACCACCTCGAAACCCTCGCGGAACCCGAACCGCCGCAACTCGTCGGCCCGCCAGACCACCGACGGGAAGTAGGCCCAGTTGCCGCGCAGCAGGCTCGTGGCCAGGCGCTCGCCGGCGAAGACCCTGGCACCGGTGCCGCCGAAGCGCAGCACGTCTTTCACCCGGTCGGCGAGAGGCCGGTGCCGGGCGCCGTCGGCATCGATGACGTCGACCCCGGGCTGCACGATCGAGACATCCGGATGCCGCCGCACCAGCTCGCCCACCCGCTCGACGTAGCCGGGGTGCATGCGGTCGTCGCAGCCCATCAGCACCGCCCGCTCGGCCTCGATCAAGCGCACGCACTCCCGGAAGTTGCCGCCGACACCGAGGTTCACGGCATTGCGCCGGTAGTGCACGCGCGGGTCGTCGATCGCGGCGACCCACTCGCCGGGGGCGGGGTCGGGGTAGACGTCGTCGACCACGACGAGCCGCCAATCGGGGTCGGTCTGCGCGAGCACGCTCTCGACCGCCTCGCGCAGGTGGTCGAAGCGGCCGTAGAAGGGCATCATGATGTCGAGGGTCACGCGGTCACTCCTTGCACGCCGTCAACCCTTGCACGCCGTCAGTCCTTGCCCACGGCGCGCGGGTCGTCGGCGCGGCGGAGGCGGCCGCGCCAACTGAGGTCGCGCGCGGCCTTGACCGAGCAGATCACGAGCAGCAGCCAGCCGTATTCGACCACGATGGCGCTCTCGGCCATGGCCGTGGCCACGAGCACCACCACGATCAGCGCCAGCCAGAGGTAGACGATGCTCTTCTTCGACGCCGCCAGCACCCAGGCCCGGCCGAAGGCGAGACCCACGAATCCCACGAAGATGACGAACCCGATCAGCCCGGTCTGGAAGTAGACGTCGATGAACGCGTTGAGCGCGGAGGTGTGGGCGCGGTTGCCGATCACGTCGAGGGCGAAGAACGGCGACACGTTCGGTCGCCAGTAGCCGGCCCAGCCCCAGCCCTCGAGCGGGTTGAGGGTGATCAGCCGCCAGAGCTCGCGCCAGATCTCGAGCCGGTAAGTGAACTCGCGTCGGGTGGAGAGGATCTCGAGGATGCGCCCCCGCAGCAGGAAGGCGCTGAACAGGGCGAGCAACGACACCGCGAGCAGCACGAAGTGCCAGCCGCGCCGGGTCTCGGGCGCCGCGCGGCGGAGGGCGAGCAGGATGACGGCGGCGACGGCGGTCACGATCGTCACCCCCACCGTGACCGGCGATCCGGAGAGCACGATCGCGAGCCCCGCGATCACCACGCTGTAGATGCCCGTTCCTCGCCGGATCGACCGGGTGGCGAGCTCGATGGCGAACGTGACGATCGCGATCAGCCCGACGAAGCCCACCATGTTGCGGGTGCCGAGCACACCCTGGATCGGCCCCGCCGAGGCCAGCGATCCCGTGATGCCGAGGAACCTGATCGGCACGTCGAGCAGCACGCCCGACACCACCTCGAGCACGAGCGACGCCGTGAGCACCACGCGCAGCACGTCGCCGATCGCGCGCACGATCTGGATGAGATCGCGCACCACGGCCACATAGATGCCCAGGAAGGCATATGCCAGCAGATAGGCGAGGCCGTTCAGCGTCGACGGCAGGTATTTGCTCCAGAGCAGGGTGATGACGCTCCAGGCCAGGAACACCAGCAGCGAGATCGGCAGCAGCCCGTGCCAGTCGAGCTCGCGCCAGCGGCCGATGAACGAGATCGCTGCGAAGAGCACGAGCGCCGACACGACGCCGATGAGCCCCGGCCAGCCGAGGGTCGAGCGGATGAGGAACGACAGGAACGCCGTGGCGATGATGGTCAGCGTGAGCGCGCGGGTGAACCGCGTCGAGCCGAAGAACTCCACCACGGCCGTGGCGACGGGGTGGTGGCGGCGATCCGGCGACGCCGTCATCGGCGTGCGGACGCCTTTCGGGCGAGCCGCGGGGCCACGGCAGGCCGATGCGCCTCGAGGGCAAGCGCCGCGCGTGAGGGTCGCGGATTGACGGCCTCGGGGTCGTTGCCGAGATCGATGGCCACGAGCGACTGATCGAGCTTGGTCTTCACCGCGAACACCACGAGCAGCAGCCAGCCGCCCTCGACCAGCATGCGGCTCTCGACGAAGCTCTGGGCGATCATCGCGGTGAGCAGCAGGGCGGGGGCTAGCGTGAGCGGCACCCGCGAGATGGGCAGCCCGAGCGAGTCGAGCGGGCGGTCGACCGCGAACCACCAGGCGCGGTACCAGGTGGCGACCACGAGGAAGACGAACAGGGCCAGACCAACGAAGCCGAGCTGGAACCACACGTCGAGCCATGCGTCGTGCGCCTGCAGGTAGACGACGCCCCTGCGCACCGCGAGGTCGTTGAACGGCTCGACCCAGGGCGCCCAATAGCTCACCCAGCCCCAGCCGAACGCCGGACGCTGGGCGGCGAGCCCGGCGACCGCGTTCCAGATGTCGACCCGGCCGGTGAGGTCTTCGGACTTGCCGAAGAGCCCGAGCACCTGCTGCCAGAAGGTGCTGACCGCCACGATGGCGCCGGCCGAGACCACCACGACTCCCGCGAGCACCCACACCCGGCGGCCATGGCCCGCGCGGCGGGCGAGCAGCAGCACACCGAGCATGAGGGCGGTCACGACGAGTGCGCCGATCGCCGTGGCCGAGCGCGTGAGCGCGAGCACGATGACGGCGATGGCGATCCACGCGATCGTGGGCCGCGGCCGGCGCAGCTTCTGGGCGAGCTGCACCCCGAAGACGATGAGCGCCAGCACCGCGACGAAGGCCAGGATGTTGCGGTTGCCCACGATGCCCTGGATGGGGCCGCCCTGGAACAGCAGCCCTTGCGACCAGTAGAAGGCCTTCGGCACGACGGTGTCGCCGTAGTCGGTGAAGAACGGCAGCACCGGCTGGCGCACGAAGACGGCGATGACGAGTTCGAACACGAGTGACAGCCCGAGGATCCACGCGAACGCGGTCGACAGGGCCGCCAGCAGCTGCGGCCAGCTGAGCGAGACGCAGATGAAGAGGGCGGCGAGCGTGGTGGCGGCCTGCGCCACGAGGCCCAGCACGGTCGCCCCGGGATAGAACGACCAGGCGAGCGAGACGACGGCGAGCACTCCGAAGAGCACCAGGGTTCGCGGCATCCGGCGCAGCGGCAGTCTCGACCACAGCTTGCGCCTGGTCATCACGACGGCGAGCAGCACCGTGAGAGCGCCCACGAGGGCGAGATAGCCCCACCAGCTGATCAGGTCGCGCCAGAAGTCGCCCGCGAACAGGGTGAACACGACGAGCACGGAGAGCGACCGGGCGGCGGCGTCGGTCGGGTATCGCATATGCAGAAGCCTACTTACTCCGTTTCGACCGTGCGCGCCGGCCGGGCCGCGTCACACGAAGGCGGCGAGGCCGGTGAGGGCGCGCCCGACGATCAGGGTGTTCATCTCGCGCGTGCCCTCATAGGAGTAGAGCGCCTCGGCGTCGGCGAAGTGCCGCGCCACGTCGTATTCGAGAACGATGCCGTTGCCGCCGAGGGCCTCGCGGCACCACGCCACGGTCTCGCGCATGCGGGCGGTGGAATACGCCTTGGCGAGGGCGGAGTGCTCGTCGCGCTGGGTTTCGTCGTCGAGCATCTGCGACACGCGCACCACCATGCCGAGGCTAGCGGTGATGTTGCCGATCGACTTCACCAGCAGGTCCTGGATCAACTGGTGGCTCGCGATCGGCTTGCCGAACTGGATGCGCTCCTTCGTGTAGTGCAGCGCGGCGTCATAGGCGCCGACGGAGTTGCCGACCGCCGCCCACGCCACCTCGGCCCGGGTGAGGCGCAGCACCTTCGCGGTGTCGCGGAACGAGTTCGCCTGCTGCAGACGCAGGCTCTCGGGCACACGCACGTTCTCGAGGGTGATGTCGGCGTTCTGCACGATCCGCAAGCTCTGCTTGCCCTCGATCTTCGAGGCGGTGTAGCCCGGCGTGCTCGTGGGCACGATGAAGCCCTTCACCTGGCCGTCGGCGGTGTCCTTCGCCCAGATGACGGTGATGTCGCTGAAGGTCGCGTTGCCGATCCAGCGCTTCGACCCGTTGAGCACCCACTCGTCGCCCTCGCGCGTTGCCGTCGTGCGCAGGCCCTGTGCCGAGTCGGAACCCGAGAGCGGCTCGGTGAGGCCGAACGCGCCGACGACCTCGCCGCTGGCCATCTTCGGCAGCCACTCCGCGCGCTGGTCGGGCGAACCGGTGACGCTGATCGACCCCATGGCGAGACCGTTCTGAACGCCCACGAGGGTGGCGACGGATGCATCCACCCGCGCCAGTTCGAGCGCCACGAATCCGCGGAACACCGCCGAGTTCTCAAACGGCTTCGTCTCGTCCCACGCGAAGCTGAACACGCCCGAGTCGGCGAGGCCCTTGAAGATTCCGGGCGGTGTCGTAGCCGCCTCCCAGTGCTCGTTGACCACGGGCTTGACCTCGGTCTCGAGGTAGCTGCGCAACGTGGCCAGCGCCTCTTTCTCGTGGTCGGCGAGAAGGTTCTCGTAGCCGTAGAAGTCGCTGGCGAGTGGCTCGAAGGTCATGTGTGCTCCGTTGCGTGTGTGCTGTTTTCGGCCTGCAGAGCCTAACCGGGTGTGTCGGCCGGTCGCCGGTCGGTTGGTAGTTTGGTCTAACCGGCCGGAACCCGCGCGACCCGCGGATTGTAGGTCGGGGATAACCGCAGCGCCGCCGCTGCCGTGAAAGCGAGATTGGGACCATGTTCGTATCGATTGCCAATACGCCGCGCGACTACGCCTGGGGGTCGACGAGTGCGATTCCCCGGCTGCTCGGCACGCCCGAGACCGGCGAGCCCCAGGCCGAGCTCTGGCTCGGGGCGCACCCGGGCAGCCCGAGCCGCATCCTCGATCCGGCCCGCACCGGCGGCGCGACCGACCTCGCCGCGTGGATCGCGAGCGACCCTGCCACGGCCGTGGGTGAGAAGGGGTCGCTGTCGTTCCTGCTCAAGATCCTGGCCGCGGCGCATCCGTTGTCGTTGCAGGCGCATCCGACGCTCGAGCGTGCCCGCGAGGGGTTCGCCCGCGAGAACGCGGCCGGCATCCCGATCGACGCCCCCGAGCGCAACTACCGCGACGCACTGCACAAGCCCGAGATCATCGTGGCGCTCAGCCCGACCTACGAGGCGCTCTGCGGATTCCGGCCGCTGGCCGAGGTGCGCGAGATCGTCGACCTGCTGGTGATGCTCGACGGCTCGCAGGTCGCGCCGCGGTGGGAGCTCTACGGGCCGATCGTGCACCTGCTCGAAGACTCCGAGACGGTGGGGGAGCCCGACGGCGAGGTGCTGCGTTCGGTGGTGTCGTGGCTGCTCGAGGGCGGCCCCGAGGTCGACGCGCTCGTGGGCCATCTCGTGCGCACGACCGAGAAGGCGCTGCACCCCGCGCACGCGCACCTCACCGACCCCTACACGAAGTCGCTCGAGACGGTGGTGCTGCTGAACGAGCAGTACCCGGGCGACCCCGGCATCATCATCTCGCTGCTGCTCAATCGGGTGACCCTTTCGGCGGGCGAGGCGCTCTACCTGCCGGCCGGCAACATCCACGCCTACCTGCGCGGCCTCGGCGTCGAGCTGATGTCGGCGTCGGACAACGTGCTGCGCGGCGGGCTCACGCCGAAGCACGTCGACGTCGCCGAGCTGCTCGAGGTGCTCGACTTCGACCCGCTGCCGGTGCCCTACCTGCGGCCCGAGCGCCAGGTCGACGGGCTGCAGCTGTTCGCGCCCGACGTGCCCGACTTCGAGCTCGCGCGCATCGACGTGGGCGACGCCGAGGTGCTCCCGCTCGAGAGCGGCGTGCCGTCGGTGGCGCCCACCGTGGCGTTCGCGCCGCAGGGGCCGGCGATCGCGATCTGCATCGGCGGGTCGGTGTCGATCGCGGGGGCCTCGGGGTCGGTCACGATCGCCCGTGGCGAGTCGGTGTTCGTGACCCCGGATGAGGGTGAACTCGTGTTCGCGGGCGACGGCACCGTGTTCGTGGCGGCACCGGGAGCGCCCGCCAACGAGCTGCCGTAGGCGGCATCCGGTCACGCCGTGGCGCGCACCGAGAAGGCGCGCCGGTAGGCCGCCGGCGTGGTGTTGAGGGTCTTGGCGAAGTGGTGGCGCATCACCGACGCCGTGCCGAAGCCGCTCTCGGCCGCCACCGTGTCGAGGCCCAGGCTGCTCTCCTCGAGCAGCTGCTGCGACCGCAGCAGGCGCTGACGGTTGAGCCAGGCTCCGGGAGTCGCCCCGAGGTCGGCCTTGAACCGGCGCGCGAAGGTGCGCGGCGACATCAGGGCGCGGCGGGCGAGCTCGTCGATGGTGAGCTCCTGGTCGAGGTTCTCGAGCATCCACTCGGTCACGGCGGCGAAGGAGTCGCTCTGGCTGACCGGGATCGGGTTCGCGATGTACTGGGACTGCCCTCCCGCGCGCTGCGGCGGCACCACCATGCGGCGGGCGACGACGTTCGCCGCCGAGGCTCCGAGCTCGTTGCGGATGAGGTGCAGGCAGGCGTCGATGCCGGCGGCCGTGCCGGCGCTCGTGATGATGCGCCCGTCTTCGACGAACAGCACGTCGGGGTCGACCGAGATGTCGGGGAAGTCGGCGGCGAGGCGGTCGGCGTGCATCCAGTGGGTGGTCGCGGAGCGGCCCGCGAGCACTCCGGCCTTGGCGAGCGTGAAGGCGCCGCTGCAGACGCTCAGCACCCAGGCGCCGCGTGCGACGGCGTCGCGGATCACGGCGATGACGGCGGGGTCGACGTCGTCGTCGATGACGTGCGCGGGAACGGCGATGAGATCGGCGTCGGCCGCCACGTCGAGCCCGTCGGCGATGACCATGTCGTAGCCCATGCTGGTCGGCACGGAGCCGGGATGCGCCGTGGCGATGGTGAAGTCGAACACGGGGCCGCCGTGGCTCGTGCGGTCGATGCCGAACGCCTCGCAGACGACGCCGAACTCGAACGGCGCGACGCCGGGAATGGCCAGGAGCACGACTTTTCGCAACATGCTGGCAGGATATCGACGGGCACTCAAGAATGTCCAGCCGGGGGGCGAATGGCTACCGTGTCGCAACTCTCGACGAGGGCTTGAGGGTTTACGATCTGCGACTTGACGCGAGCGAACTACAACGGTGTAATTAGGGAACGGGGATTTCGGCAGGTCGCAGACTAGTTCAGAGGGTGGAGCGTGATATGGCAATGTCAGAGTATCGCTCGGGCGTTCCGGACGACTGGTTCGTCGATCCCGTCAATCTGGGAGTGCCAGGAGTTCGTCAGCCCGAGGTCGAGGAGAACCCGCTCGCGTGGCAGGCCGACTCGCTGTGTGCGCAGACCGACCCCGAAGCCTTCTTCCCGGAGAAGGGCGGCTCGACCCGCGACGCCAAGCGCATCTGCACGTCGTGCGAGGTGAAGGCCCAGTGCCTCGACTACGCCCTCGCCAACGACGAGCGGTTCGGCATCTGGGGCGGGCTGAGCGAGCGCGAGCGCAGGAAGCTGCGTAAGCGCGCGGGCTGAGCTGGTCTGAGTTCGTCTTGCACGCCGCCGCCGCTGCGGCGTGCCTTGCGGGGTGTTTGATCGCGCCACCGGTTCGGCCGCTCTCTTCGAAGAACGCGGCGCGCTGGTCGCCGCGTTCTTCCGAGCCCGGCGGGTTTGTAATGGTGCGTTTCGTTGGGACGCGTGGGTTCGTCTAGGAGGGCGATAGGGCGCTCGCTCGGGCGTTCACACGGGATTCATAAGAACCTCGGCACGCCGGGGAGGTCGCCCGGGAATGGTGGGGGCGCCGCTTAGAGTCGTTGCGATGCACGCCCGAGTCACTGCCGTCCTCGTCTCCTCGAACGGAGCCGAACACCTTCCGCGAACCCTTGAAGCTCTCGCGGCGCAGACTCGAGCGCCCGACGCCGTCGTCGTGGTCGACTGCGCGTCGACCGACGGCACGGGCCCGCTGCTCGCCGCCGCGAAGCCCACCGGCTACATCTCCGCCTCGAGCCGCCTGAGCTTCGGCACCGCCGTCACCCACGCTCTCGGCGTCGCACCCCCGCCGGCCTCCGAGAACGAGTGGCTCTGGCTGCTCGCGCACGACACGGCTCCCGAGCCCGACGCCCTGGCCGCTCTGCTCGCCGCCGTCGAGGTCAACCCCTCGGTCGCCGCCGCCGGGCCCAAGCAGATGGAGTGGAACGACCCCGACTACATCAGCGAGTTCGGCGAGACCATCACCCGCCTCGGCGCGAGCGTTCCGCTCGTCGAGACCGAGCTCGACCAGGCCCAGCACGACCGCCTGAGCGACGTGCTCGCCATGGGCGCGGCCGGCCTGCTGGTGCGCCACACCGTCTGGAACGAGGTGGGCGGGTTCGACCCGGCCCTGCCGACGGCCGACAACGCCCTCGACTTCTCCATCCGCGTGCGCCTCGCCGGTCACCGCGTGCTCGCCGTGCCCGCCGCGCGGGTCGCCACCGACGGCGACGGGTTCTCGGGCCCGGGCCGCTCGATCAAGGGCTCTGCACGACGCCGTCGGCAGACCGCCCGCCGTGCCGCGCAACTCCATCGCCGCCTCGTCTACGCACCTCCGTTCGCCGTGGTGTTCCACTGGCTCTCGCTCGTGCCGCTCGCGGTGGCCCGCTCGTTGTTCCAGCTCGTTCGCAAGCAGCCCGGCGCGATCGGCGGCGAGTTCGCGGCCGCCTTCAAAACGGCGTTCGGATCGAAGATCGGCGAGTCGAGATCCCGCCTCAAGGCCGCGCGAAAAGTCGGCTGGAAGGCGATCGCCCCGCTGCGCATGCCGGGCGACGAGATCCGCCGCCGCCGATCGCTGCAGCGCGAGATCGCACTCACCTATCTGCGCGGCGAACGCGATCGCATCCAGTTCGTCGCGAGCGGCGGAGTCGCCACGGTGCTCGTGGTCGCCCTCATCGGGTTCGTGGTCTTCCTGCCCGTGTTCGGCGCGGCCGCCATCACCGGCGGGGGAGCGCTGCCGCTCGAGACCACGGTCGGCGGCCTCTGGGCCCAGATCGGCACCGGATTCCGCGACATCGGCCTCGGGTTCGTCGGTGCGGCCGATCCGTTCGCGGCCGTGCTCGCCGTGCTCGGCTCCATCACCTTCTGGTCGCCGTCGTTCGCGATCGTGTGCCTCTACCTCGTGGCCCTGCCGCTGGCCGCCTTGGCCGCGTGGTTCTGCGCGGCGCACCTGACCCGGCGTCCGCTGCTGCGCACCGTCGCCGCCGTGCTCTGGGTGCTCGCGCCTCCGTTCCTCGGGGCGCTCGACTCCGGCATGATCGGGCCGGTGCTTGCGCACCTGCTGCTGCCCTGGCTGATCCTCGCCATCCTCTCGGCGCCGAAGTCGTGGTCGGCGTCGGCCATGGCATCCATCCTCTTCGCCGCCGTGCTGGCCGCGGCACCGTCGCTGTGGCCCGCCCTCATCGTCATCTGGCTCATCGCCACGGTCGCGAGCCGCCGCAACGTGGCGCGCCTGATCGGCCTGCCGATTCCCGCGCTCGTGCTGTTCGGCCCGCTGGCCTGGAACCAGTTCCAGCGCGGCACGCCGCTCGCCATCCTGGCCGACCCCGGTCTGCCGGTGTGGCGTCCCAGCCTGCCGATCGTCGACCTGCTGATGGGACTCCCGCAGACCGGCATCGCCGGCTGGGAGTCGGTCGGCGCCACCTTCGGCATCGACTCGGGCGTGGTGCTGCTCGTGGTGGGGCTGCTCGCCGTGCCGCTGGGGCTGCTGGCGCTGGCCTCCCTCTTCCTCCCGGGCTCCTACCGGGCGGTCTTCGCGGTGATCGTCGGCATTCTCGGGTTCGTCACCGCCGTCGCCGCCACCCAACTGGCGATCGCGACATCCGGATCTCAGGCGGTGTCGATCTGGCCCGGCTCCGGCCTCTCGCTCTATTGGATGGGCCTCGTCGGCGCCGCCGTGCTCGGGCTCGGCGCCCTGCCCCGCTTCGCCGGAGCTCCCGCCCTCGTGGCCACCGTCGCCATCGGCGTGATCGCGCTGCCGCTCAGCCTCGGTGTGCTGCTCGGAACGGCCGAGGTCGTGCCGGGTTCGGGGCGCGCCCTGCCGGCCTACGTCACCGCCGAGGCGTCGAACACGCCCCGCGTCGGCACCGCCGTTCTCGAACCGCAGCAGAGCGGTGGCCTCGCCGCGAGCGTCGTGCACGGCGCCGGCCCCACCCTCAACCAGCAGTCCACGCTCGCGTCGACCGCCGCCTTCTCGGCCGTCGACGACGAGAAGCGCACCGGACTCGCCGCCATCGTCGGCAACGCGTCGTCGATCAGCGGGGCGGATGTCGCCACCCGCCTCACCGCGCTGGGTGTCGAGTTCGTGCTGCTCGAGCCCGTCTCGCCGGCCCAGACCGGCATCGCCGCCGACGGCATCTCGGCGCGGGCGGCCAACGCGCTGAACAGCAATCCCCAGCTCACCTTCATCGGCAGCACCTTCGCCGGTGACCTCTGGCAGGTGTCGTCCGACGGCAGTCTGGCCACGCTTCCCGAGCCGGTTCCCACGAACACCGGCACTCCGCTGGGCGTGCTCGTGCTCGTCATCCAGGGCTTCGTGTTCGGTGTGGCGTTGCTGCTCGCGCTGCCCGCCGGCCGCCTCCAGGTGCAGGGCAACCGCGCCGTCAGCACCACGGCCCACGTCGGTGCGGCCGACTCGGTCGAAGAGGAGATCGCCGAAGAGAAGCACTCGGAGTTCGACGACGACGTCGCCGTGGGCGAAGAGCCCGAGGCGCTCGAGGTGGTCGAAGAGCCCGACGTCGTCGACACCGCGGTCGTCGTGAACGCCGAGCCCGAGTCGGTCGGTGCGGGCGCCGGTTCTCGCGCAGTCGGCACGACCTCGGCCATGAGCTCGGCGGGGACCGCCGGGGCAGGTGCCGGTGTCACCACAGGCGCGGGTCTGATGGCAGGCGCCGTGGCAGCCGGTGTGCTCGACCGCGACCGCGATTCCGACGCACCCGCGACCGACGCAGCCACGGCCTCCACCACCACCGACAGCGTCACCACCTCCGCCGCGGACGACCACGCCGCCACGCTCTCCGCTCCGGCGGCTGCCCGAGACACCGGCGGGCCTGCGGATGCCCCCACCGACTCGGCGCCGATTCCGGCATCCGCCGACTCGGCGCCGGTTCAGGCACCCGCCGACTCAGCGCAGGTTCAGGCACCCGCCGACTCGTCGCCCGTCCAGGCCCATGCGGTCTCGGACCCGGTTCAGGCACCTGCGGACTCGGCGCCGGTTCAGGCCCCCACCGACTCAGCGCCGATCCAGGCCCCTGCCGACTCAGCGCCCGTCCAGGCCCCCACCAGCCCGGCCGGCGGAGGCAAGCCGGCCCCCGAGACTCCCATCGTTGCCGATGCATCGACCGAACCGGCCGGCGTCGACCCGTTCACCGAGACCGAGATCGTGCCACCGGCACCGGCACCGGCACCGGCACCGGCTCCGGCTCCGGCACCGGCAGACGCCACGGCCGCGCCCAACGGGTCGACTCCCGTTGGCGGCGACGTCTTGCCGCCCGCCGAAGCGGCCGCTCCCTTCGGCGACACCGCGGGCCTCGAGTCGCCCGGCGTGGATCCGCTCACCGAGACCGAGATCCCCGCAACCGAAGCACCGGAATCCACCGGGCCAACCACAACTACCGCCGCCCCCGACGCCGATGACTACGACCCCAACGACGAGACCGTGTTGAGCGTGCGCGACGCAATCGACCGCACCGAGGAGGGCCGCACCGATGGCCGCTAATCGCAGAATCGTCGCCACCGGCGCCCGCGTCGTGACCGGCATCGTGGTCGGCGCCGTCGCGGTCGTGGTCGCGGGCGCCGCGCTCGTGGTGCCCCTGCCGTCGATCACGGCCACGCCGGCCTCGGTGACCGTCGATCCCGCTGCGGCCGAAGAGGTGCGCGCCTGCACCGGACCACTCGTGCGCCTCTCCGACGACACCGGCCAAGACGCCACCGCCATCTCGAGCGTCGGCTCCGCCTCGGTCGTCGCCGCGGCCGACCAAGCCGCCGTCGTGCTCGATCAGAGCGTGCTCGCCTCGCCCGACGACACCGTGGCCAGCGAGTCCAACGCCCCCGCGCGCGTCGCGCTGCCGGCCGGTGACGCGACCTCGGGTGCGTTGTTCGCGGCCTCGCAGTCGCAGTCCGTGGCATCCGGTGACCTCGTCGGCTTCGCCTCGACCTCGTGCGGCGAGCCCACCGCCGACAGCTGGCTCGTCGCCGGCGCCACCACCGTCGGCCGCACGAGCTTCGTGCTGCTGTCGAACCCCGGCGACGTGCCCGCGGTCGTCGACCTCACCATCTACGGCGACGGCGGCCTGATCGAGTCACCCGGCGCCAAGAACCTCGACGTGCCGGCGCGCTCCACCCGCATCCTGTCGCTCGCGGGCCTCGCGCCCGACCTCGCCGACCCGGTCATCCACGTCACCGCCGGCGTCGGCTCGGTCTATGCTGCCGTGCAGCAGAGCGTCGTGCGCGGTCTCGAGCCCGGCGGCGTCGAGATGGCGGGCCCCTCCACCGCTCCGGCGACCACTCAAACGGTCACCGGCGTGCAGATCTCGGGCACCTCGGCCATCGCCGAGCGCCTCGGAAACCCGGATGCCTCCGACCTGCAGAGCGTGCTGCGCCTGTTCCTGCCCGGCACCGAGCCCGCCGCCGTCACCGTGCGCATCGCCGAGGAGAAGACCGGCGGCGCCGAGACCGAATACCAGGTGGGCCTCACTCCCGGCATCGTCACCGAGTTCCCGCTGCAGGACATCCCCGACGGCATCTACACCATCGAGACCCAGTCCGATCAGCCGATCGTGGTCGGCGCCCGCACCTCCACCATCGTGAACGGCGCCAACGACTTCGCCTGGTACCAGGCCGTCGAGCCCCTCGCGAACTCCTTCTTCGTGGCCACCGCCAACGGACCGACCCCGCGCCTGCACCTCGTGAACACGACGGGGGCGGATGTCGACACCACCCTCACCACGACCTCCGGCGTGCAGACGAACGTCACCATCGTTCCCGGAGCCCGCTACGTGCCCCTCGAGGCGGGCGTCTCCTACACGGTGACCACGTCGGCCCCGCTGTCGGCGGCCGTCACCTACTTCGGCGACGGGTTCTCGTCGTCGTTCCCGATCGCGAATCCGAGCCCGGCGGCGTCTCCGGTGGTCATCTACCCGTAGCCGGCACCAGGTGTGGCAGGCGCGACGCGGCAGCTCGGATGCCGCGGCCGAACCACATCGAACGGCCGCCGATCGGGCTCAGAAGTGACGGAACCGGTCGGGGGCCAGATCCCACGGGTCTTTGCCGAGCAGCTCCGCCACCGCGCGGAAGACGCACGACTCGATGGCCAGACGCCGGTGCACCTCGTCGTCGCGGTGCAGTCGCGACATCCGCTCGATCGGCAGGCGGAACATGATGACCCGGTTCTTCGTGACCGACCAGCGGTCGACGTGATCGGGCGACCCGAACGACCCGAACGGCATCGTCGCCACCTCGAACGTGACGTTCGCGAGCTCGTTGGGCCAGAGGCTGCGCAGGTATTCCGCCGTCGACGCGACCGTCATGTCGAAGAGGTCGATGCGCGACCGCAGGAACGGCAGATGCGGCCCGGCGACCGAGGAGCGGAGGTCGCGCCCGTGGCGATTGCGGGTGCGCGCCCGGATCGTCGCCGCCCGCGGCGCCCTGCGTGAACGAGCCATGCTCCGAGTCTACGGCCGACCGCCGACCGCGTGCGGCGCGGCCCGACGCGAGAGGCGAGCGGATGCCGCCCCCGCCGCCGCGACACGGAGGCCGCCTACCCGGCCGAACGCCACCAACGCGCCTAGGCTGAGATCGATGACGAACAGGGAATGCTCGCGGCCCTCGTGCCGCGGTGAGGCCACCACGACCCTCACCTACGACTACGCCGATTCATTGATCGTCGTCGGTCCGTTGAGCCCGCTGCCCGAACCGCACAGCTACGACCTCTGCGCCCGCCACACCGACCGGTTGTCGGCACCCCAGGGCTGGCAGATCATGCGTCACGTCTACGTCGACTGACGTCTCTCGCGCGCGAGGTGCCGCTCGCGCGCCGACAGGAACAACGGCAGCGCGAACGCCAATGCCACCAGAGGCACGAGCACGACGTAGAGCACGACGCCCCGCAGCCCGAGCCGGCGCGACTCGGTCACCATGAACGCGATCGCCGCCACGGCCACGATCAGCAGATCGACCCCGAGCGAGTTCACCGACGGCCCACTGCCGAACCACTCGCCCACGAAGTCGCGCTGCTCCACGATCGCCGCGATGTTGAACCACCAGGTTCCGACCAGTCCGGCCACCGCCAGCACCAGGTAGACGACGGCCATCGGGCTCCACCCCCGGCTCATGACCGGCGCCCCGTGCTCGTCGGTGCCGCCCCGACGGGAGTGCTGCCCGGCGCGGGCGCCACGGCCCCGACCGCGAACTGTGATGGGCCTCCCGCAGCGCCCACTGCAGCCGCCGCAGCCGCCTCACGCGCAGCGCCCGTCGCGCCGCCCACCGCACCCGCCGCGACATCCGGATGCCGCCGCCACCCCGCCAGCAGCACCAGCGCCCCGGCGACCACCACGCCCGCTCCGAGCACCCACCCCGCCACCAGGAACCCACCCCCCGGCCGCACGATCGACTGCCCGGCCAGAGCCTGCAGGGTCACCAGCACCACGACCGCGCCATACGCCGCGGTCGCCACGACAACCAGTCGCACGCGGGTGCGATCCGAGGCCACGGCCCTCCACCGCCGGCCCAGCGCGCCGATGGCGATGGCGAACAGCGGCAGCACCTGCAACGCGTGCATGCCGATGAAGTGCGGGATGCGCAAGTCGCCGCCCACGGTGCTCCAGCCGAGCAGCGGCAGGCCGGGGCCCCCGTCGTCCAGTCCGACGGTGTGCGCCCCGGCGACCCCCTCGAAGTCGGCGAGCTGCGACGACGTCGGCGAGGTCATGAGAAACGCGAGCCCCATGCCCACCAGCGCGATCACCGCTCCGGCCCGCACCGCGAGGGTGAGCGATGGCGTCGGCAGCCGCAAGAAGAACACCGCCGCCGTGGTCACGAACGTGCACACGTAGAGCACCGTGATCGACGTCGCCATCACGCCCCAGATGGTGGTGGCGAAACCCGTCGACACGTTGAAGTGGCTCGACGTGCCGAGCGCCGCGGCCAGCACGATCGCCACCTGCTCCACGATGAGGGCGACGGCGATCACCGTGCCCGCCACGTGCGCGACCCGCCGGCGGCGGGGCAGGTGCGCGATCAGCCAGGCCCAGGTCACCGAGTAGACGAGGATCGAGATCGAGAACTTGAGCGGCTTCAGCCAGGCGTCGACCCCGGTCACCTGCCGGTGGTCGACGAGCAGGCCGATGGTGCACACCACGATGCACACGACCATGAGCGCCGCCACCGTCATCAACGGGCGGTGCCAGGCGAAGATCGACGTCATGAGAGATTCCTTTCCGCGGTGATGTGCGCCTGGGCGATGCGCCGCAAGCCCACCGAGAGCGTGTCGCCGAGCACTGTGCCGACCACCATCAGTTCGGTGCGGTCGGCGGGGTCACGGATGCCGGCGACTTCGCCCACATCGGCGCGGGCGACCTGCTCGGCGGCGGCCGCATACGCGTCGAGGTAGTGATCGGGCAGCGGGTGCCCGGCGCTCGCGAAGGCATCGATGGCCTGGGCGGCGATGCCGGCGCCGACGTTGCCGTGGCACCACTCAGACCAGCCGGCGCGTTCGATCAGCGCGTCGACGCGGGCGAGGCCCTCGGGGGAGGGCTCCGCGACATCCGTCACCGCGTCGCGGGCGAGTGCGCGCTGCGCGACCTCGAAGGTCTCGGCGATGGGCTGGTCGGGCCGGTCGAGGGCGGCCAGCACGGCGCCGGCCGAGCCGATCGAGAGCTTGCCCACCTCGAGCAGAGCGCGGATGAGTCGCAGGCGGTGCACGTGCTCGTCGCCGTATTCGGTGCGGTTGCCCCCCGTGCGCTCGCCCGCGGGCAGCAGGCGCTCACGCACGTAGTACTTGATCGTCGGGGCGGGGGTGCCCGAGAGGCGGGTGAGTTCGGAGATCAGCACGCACCGATAGTAACACTATCGATAG
Source organism: Herbiconiux daphne (assembly GCF_024979295.1). Lineage (GTDB taxonomy): Bacteria > Actinomycetota > Actinomycetes > Actinomycetales > Microbacteriaceae > Herbiconiux > Herbiconiux daphnes. The sequence goes on from NZ_JANLCJ010000005.1 coordinate 148,890, forward strand.
TCGCACTACCAGTGATATTTCGCATCGGTGAACGAGCCGGTTCCCAGCGAGTCTCTGCGAGAATGGGGCCATGACCACCGTTTCCTCCACCACCGCCACGTCCGTTCCTTATCGCGTCGCGAACCTCGGCCTGGCCGAAGCCGGCCGGCACCAGATCCGCCTCGCCGAGAACGAGATGCCCGGGCTGATGGCTCTGCGCGAGGAGTTCGGCCCCACCCAGCCGCTCGCCGGCGCACGCATCATGGGCTCGCTGCACATGACGGTGCAGACCGCGGTGCTGATCGAGACGCTCGTCGCACTCGGGGCGCAGGTGCGCTGGGTGAGCTGCAACATCTTCTCCACGCAAGACGAGGCGGCGGCCGCGGTCGTCGTCGGCCCCACGGGAACCGTGGAGGCCCCGGCCGGCGTGCCGGTGTTCGCCTGGAAGGGCGAGACGCTCGAGGAGTACTGGTGGTGCACCGACCGTGCGTTCGACTGGTCGACCGAGGCCGCGGCATCCGGTGCGTCGTTCATCGGGCCGAACATGATCCTCGACGACGGCGGCGACGCCACGATGCTCGTGCACAAGGGCGTCGAGTTCGAGGCCGAGGGCCGGGTTCCGGATGCGTCGGCCGCCGACAGCGAGGAGTTCGCGATCGTGCTCGACACCCTGCGCGACTCGCTCATCAACGACCCCACGCGCTGGACCCGCATCTCGCAGGACATCAAGGGCGTTTCGGAGGAGACCACCACCGGCGTGCACCGGCTCTACGAGCTGGCGGCGCAGGGAGAGCTGATCTTCCCCGCCATCAACGTGAACGACTCGGTCACGAAGTCGAAGTTCGACAACAAGTACGGCATCCGCCACTCACTGCCCGACGGCCTCAACCGCGCCACCGACGTGCTGATGGGCGGCAAGGTCGCGTTCGTCGTGGGCTACGGCGACGTGGGCAAGGGCGCCGCCGAGGCTTTGCGGGGGCAGGGCGCACGCGTGATCGTGGCCGAGGTCGACCCGATCTGCGCGCTGCAGGCGGCGATGGACGGCTTCCAGGTCGCCCGCATCGACTCGGTCGTCGGCGAGGTCGACATCTGGGTCACCGGCACCGGAAACGTGAACGTCATCGGCGTCGACGACATCCTCGCCATGAAGCACCTGGCGATCATCGCCAACGTGGGGCACTTCGACAACGAGATCGACATGGCCGGCCTGGCGAAGCTCGAGGGCGCCGAGAAGGTCGAGATCAAGCCGCAGGTGCACGAGTGGCGGCTGCCGAACGGCCGCAGCGTGCTCGTGCTCTCCGAGGGGCGCCTGATGAACCTCGGCAACGCCACGGGGCATCCGTCGTTCGTGATGAGCAACTCGTTCACCAACCAGGTGCTCGCCCAGATCGAGCTCTACGCCACGCCCGAGAAATACCCGGTGGGTGTCTACGTGCTGCCGAAGCACCTCGACGAGAAGGTGGCGCGCCTGCACCTCGACGCCCTGGGGGTCGAGCTCACCACGCTGCGCCCCGACCAGGCGGCCTACATCGGTGTGAGCGTCGATGGTCCTTACAAGGTCGACCACTACCGCTACTGAGGCGTCGCCCCGCCGGCGTCAGCGGTCGGGGAAGCCGTTCGGCAGGCCGCGCAGAATGGGGTCGACCCGGGCGAGGCGGTCGCGCTCGAGCATGAGCGCGCGGTACTCCCGGTCGCGCCGCATGGCCGCCACGCCGAGCAAGAAGGTGTGCGGGTGCACGTTCGGCAGCGGCGACACGAAGGGGGCGGCCTCGCCGGCGAGCTCCAGGGCGAGGCGCTCGCGGGTGGCCGGGGTCATGCGGTCGGCCTGGGTGAGGAACGCCACGACGCGGCGGGAGAGCCGATCGGGAAGCTTCGCGACATCCGCCGTCTGCGCCCAGATGAGCAGCTCGGGCGGCACGCCCACGGTGAACGGCAACGGATGCGGCACCCGCTCGTGCTGGCTGTAGGTGCCCGCGAGCAGGTCACCGAGCCGTTTCGAGCGCCCGTTGAGCAGAGCCGTCACGAAGGCGAGCACGCCGAGTGTCAGGTAGATCTCGACGAAACCCGTGACGCCCCGGATGAACGCGTGCCGCAGCGAGATCGCCCCGCCGTCGTCGCGCACGATGCGGGCGCCGATGGCGAGCTTGCCGAGCGAACGGCCACGGGATGCCACCTCCACCACGATGGGCGCGATCACGAGACATCCCACCAGCGTGGCGGTGAACAGCGCCTGCGCCAGAGCCGCGTCGATGCCCGCGTCGGCGAGCACGACGAGATAGCCGACGACGAAGAGGATGAAGCCGCCCACGTAGACGGCGAAGTCGATGGCCCCGCTGGCGCTGCGCAGCAGAAAGCCGGCCGGACGCACGTCGAGGGCGACGGCCTCGCCGGTCAGCAGCTCGTCGTCGCCGACGGCGGAGGCTTCGGCCCAGCCGGCCGGGCTCGCGGTGCTTGCCGGGCTCGCGGAGCTTGCCGCGCTCGCGGTGCTGCCTGATTCCACCCTGAACGGCTGCGTCATGAATATCATCTAATCAGATGGATCTCGACGCCTACTCCTCAGCCCATCGCGACGAATGGGATCGTCTCGATGAACTCGGCCGACGCCGTGAATTCACCGGGCGCGAGGCTGACGAGCTGATCGAGCGTTACCAGTCGGGCTCGACGCAGCTCTCGGCCATCAAGACGGTCGCGGGTTCCACTGCGCAAGGCGATCGTCTGTCGGTGTCGCTCTCGCGGGCGCGGCTGCGGTTCACCGGGGCGGGCACCAACCTGTTCCGGCAGTTGCCGATGTTCTTCGGGGTGCAGCTGCCGGCGGCGCTCTACCGCATCCGCTGGCTCACGCTCGCCGTCGCGGTGGCCACCGTCGTCATCGCGTCCCTCTACGCGCTCTGGATCACACAGAACCCCGCCGTGCTCGCCGCCTTCGGTTCGAGCGACGAGCTCAAGAAGTTCGCCGAGGAAGACTTCGTCGACTACTACTCCGAGAACCCCGCCGCCTCGTTCGCCGGCCAGGTGTGGACGAACAACGCCTGGATCGCCGCCCAATGCCTGGCCTTCGGCATCCTGGGCGTCTACGTGCCCTACATCGTGCTGCAGAACGCACAGAACCTCGGCATCAGCGCCGCGGTGCTGTTCGAGACCGGGCACGGCGACACGTTCTTCCTCTACATCCTCCCGCACGGCATGCTCGAGCTCACTGCCATCTTCGTGGCTGCGGCGGCCGGCATCCGCATCTTCTGGGCCTGGGTCGCCCCCGGCGCGCTCACCCGCGGCCGGTCGCTCGCCGAGAACGGGCGGTCGCTGTTCACCGTGGCCATCGGGCTCGTGTTCGTGCTGCTCGTCTCGGGCGTCATCGAGGGCTTCGTGACCCCGGCACCCTGGCCCTGGTGGCTCAAGATCGGCATCGGCGCGGTCGCACTGCTGGCCTTCCTCTTCTACATGCTCGTCATCGGCGGTCGCGCCGCCCGCGCCGGCCACACCGGCGACCTCGACGAATTCGAGTCCGGCGCCAAGCAACTCGTCGCCGGCTGACCGCGTCCCGCGCGCGCCGCTCTGCCCCCACCCCGCCCAGAAGTCACTTCTCGCGCCAAAACCGCCCCGCACCCCACAAAGCGTGACTTCTCGACAGCGCGGTCCCGCCTAGCCCGCCCGCGCAGCCGCCGCACCCCGCGTGCCCCGCGCGGCCCCACCACCCGCCCAGAAGTCACTTTTGGTGCCAAAGCCGCCCCGCAACCCACAGAACGTGACTTCTCGGCAGCGGGCCGGCGCAGCCCGCCGGCGCCCGCCCGCTACACCCGCCCGCGCAGCCCCGCCGCACCACCCGCCCCGCACGCTCGCCCTGTGCTGGCCCGAACCGTGCCAAATCCCCACCCCGCCGAGAAGTCACTTTTGGCGCCAAAACCGCCCCGCAACCCACAGATCATGACTTCTCGACAGCGGGGCACCCCCCGCAGCTCGCCCGCCCAGCCCCCGCGCCACCTCCCCACCCCGCCCAGAAGTCACTTTTGGCGCCAAAACCGCCCCGCAACCCACAGATCGTGACTTCTCGCTGGCGGGCCGGCGCATCCCGCCCGGTCCGCCCACTCGCTAAGCCCGCTCGCGCACCCCCGCAGCACCCCACGCCCGCACGCCCGCGTCGCGCTCGCCCGGTGCTGGCCCGGGCCCCTGCCCAATCACCACTCCGCCGAGAAGTCACCTTTCGTGCTCAAACCGCCCCACATCCACCGACAGTGACTTCTCGACGGCGCGCGCCCGCACACCCGGCCCGTGTAGCCAGCGCCCCTCCGCGAAAGCCTGCAGGCCCGCCCGCGCTGGCTTCGCCGCGCGGGACTTCCCACCTCGCCGATAAGTCACTTTTGGCGCCCAAACCGCCCCGCAACCCACGGATCGTGACTTCTCGGCGGCCGCGTGCCCCGGTCAGCCCGCTCGAGCAGGCCGCGCGCCACCTTCCACCCCGCCGAGAAGTCACTATTGGCGCCAAAACCGCCCCGCAACCCACAGATCGTGACTTCTCGCGGCGGCGCGCGAGCGCCGCACTCAGAGGCGCCCGGCGGCCTTGAGCGCGATGTAGCGGTCGGCGAGGGCCGGCGGCAGGTCGGCAGGAGCGGCCGTGATCACATCGGCGCCGTACCGCTTCAGCACCGTCGTGACCCGGGCCACGTCGAGCAGGGCGCGTTCGGCAGCGGCGGCGCGGTAGACCTCGTCGCGGTCGCCGCGCTCGAGAACGCCCGCCACGACATCCGGATCGGTGACGGATGCCACGACAACCAGGTGATTGCGCGTCAACTGCGGCACGATCGACATGAGCTCTCGCGAGATGCCGGGCGCGTCGATGGCGGTGAGCAGCACCACGAGCGAGCGCTGCGTGGTGACCTGGCGCACGAGGCCCGGAACGGCGGTCCAATCCATCTCGATCAGGTCGGGCTCGATCGGCGCCATCACGTCGACCATGCGCGAGAGCAGTTCAGGCCCGGATGCCCCGTGCACGCGTCCGCGCAGCCGCCGGTCATAGGCCACGAGGTCGACGCGGTCGCCCGCGCGCGTGGCGAGGGCGGCGAGCAGCAGCGCGCTCTCGAACGAGGTGTCGATGCGCGGCTCGTCGTCGATGCGCGCGGCCTGCGTGCGACCGGTGTCGATGACGATCACAACCCGACGATCGCGCTCGGGCCGCCAGGTGCGCACCATCACGTCGCTGTGCCGGGCCGTGGCCCGCCAGTCGATCGAGCGCACGTCGTCGCCGCGCACGTATTCGCGCAGGCTGTCGAACTCGGTGCCCTGCCCCCGGATCATCACGCTCGCCCGCCCGTCGAGCTCCCTCAGCCGAGCGAGCCGCGAGGGCAGGTGCTTGCGGGCGTTGAATGGCGGCAGCACCCGGATGCGCCCGGGCGCCCGCAGTGTCGCCTGCCGAGCGGCCAGACCGAGTGGGCCGAACGACCGCACGGTGACGCGTTCGGTGCGCCGCTCGCCGCGGCGGAACGGCGTGAGCGCGATCGTGATCGCCCGCCGCTCACCCCGCGGAATGACAACGGGGGAGCGCGTGGTGCTCGCACCCGCCGAGGGTTGCCACGCGTCGCGCACCACCGCGCGCAGCGTGCGCCTGCCCGTGTTGGTCAGGTAGAGCGTGCTGGCGACGGTCTCGCCGAGTCGCACCCGCGCCGGCACGGTGCGATCGACGGCCAGCCGCCGAGGGGATGCCGCGAGCACGAGGTCCACGACCACGAGCACCACCATCAGCCCCAACCACCCCAGCAGCACCGCGTACGCCGAGTCATAAAGCTCCCCGAGCCACACGATCGGCACCACCCCAACCGCGAGCAGCGCCACCAACCGCCCCGAAACCGTCATCGCGCCCGCCCCCGCAGTTGCGGGAGGCCACCCACCCGTCGGGCGGCCGAATCGGCCTCCCGACGAAGCTTGGTGGTGCCGACGGCCTCCCGACCGGGAGCACCAGCTCGGAAGCTGGCGAGTTCGTGAACGGGACCCGCGAGGAGCAGCGTGAAGGGCGCCGCGCTCGAGGCGGCACCCGCTCGTGGGTAAGGATCTGGCGCTGGATGCCGCCGACCAACAGTCCCGGGAGCTCGACGCCCGTGCTTCGGCAGGCCATCTACCCGTCGGGCGGCCGTTTCGGCCTCCCGAGCGAGCGTGGGGGTGCCGGTGGCCTCCCGAGCAGCACGGCCGCCGACCCGCAAGGACGTTGCCGCTCTAGCAGCGGCGCCGGCTCCTCGGCGCTGAGAAACGGTCGCAGGATGCCGCTGACCGGCCTGCCAGCGATCAGAGTCTCCGAGCGTCGGGCGGTCGTTTGCCCGTCGGGCGGCCGTTTCGGCCTCCCGAGCGACCGTGGGGATAACGGTGGCCTCCCGAGCGACCGTGGGGATAACGGTGGCCTCCCGAGCGGGAGCACTCATAGGGGCACCCGCACCTGGGTGAGGATCGAGCGCAGGATGGCGTCGACCGACACCCCCTCGAGCTCGGCCTCGGGGCGCAGCTGGATGCGGTGGCGCATCACCGGCAGCACCATCGCCTGCACGTGGTCGGGGGTGACGCCGGGGTATCCGTTCAGCCACGCCCAGGCCTTGGCCGCGGCGAGCAGCGCGGTGCTTCCGCGCGGGCTGACGCCGAGCTTGACCGAGGGGCTCTGCCGGGTGGCCCGCGCCAGATCGACGATGTAGGCGAGCACGTCGGGCGACGCCTGAACGGCGGTGACGGCATCCTGAGCCTGGCGCAACTCGACGGGGCCGAGCACCGGGGTCACTCCCGCCGCCACCAGATCGCGCGGGTTGAAGCCGTTGGCGTGACGGGTGAGCACGGACACCTCGGTGTCGCGCTCCGGAAGGTCGAGCACGAGCTTGAGCAGGAAGCGATCGAGCTGGGCCTCGGGCAACGTGTAGGTGCCCTCGTACTCGATCGGGTTCTGCGTAGCGGCCACGAGGAAGGGGTCGGGCAGCTTTCGCGTGACGCCGTCGGCGCTGACCTGGCGCTCTTCCATCGCCTCGAGCAGCGCGGACTGCGTCTTCGGGGGAGTGCGGTTGATCTCGTCGGCGAGCAGGATGTTGGTGAACACCGGCCCCTGCCGGAACGAGAACTCGCCCGCCTTCGCGTCGTAGATGAGCGACCCGGTGACGTCTCCCGGCATCAGGTCGGGCGTGAACTGCACACGCTTGGTGTCGAGGCTGAGCGCCTGGCTGATCGACCGCACCAGCAGGGTCTTCGCGACGCCCGGCACGCCCTCGAGCAGCACGTGCCCGCGCGCGAGCAGAGCGATGATGAGGCCGGTGACGGCGCCGTCCTGCCCGACCACCGCCTTGCCGACCTCCGCGCGCACCCGCGCGAGCGACTGGCGCAGCTGATCGCCCGCGGCGCCTGCCGAGGCGGGCGTCGGTTCGGCCTGGCCGCCCGGCTGGGCGGAGGTGGGGAACTGAGGCTGGTCGGTCATCCGTTGTCCTTACTGTTCTGAGGGTCGTGCGAGTGCGAGTGCGAGTGCGAGTGGGGGTGCGGGTGCGCGAGTGAGTGCACGCACGGATGCCGCGGCGACCGTCACCCGGAAGGCGACGACGTGGCCGGCGGCCCGTCGTGCGTCGCCCGGTGCACGGCCTGCTCGAGCACGAGCAGACGGTCGCTCAGAGCGAGCAGGTCGGCCTCCGAGCGCGGCAACGCCCCCACGAGCGTGTCGTGCACCTGGTCGACCGGCAGTCCGGTGACGCTCGCGACGGCACGGCTGACGTCGACCACGGATGCGTGACGCGGCAGCGCGAGAGCCACGGTGAGCCGCGAGATCGTGCCGATGCGCAGCGCGTCGAGCGCCCGAACGTGCGCCGACTGCTTGGCATAGAGGCGGGCGCGCCCCTCCATGGTCTCGCTCGCGCGCACGGTCACCGGCAGGTTCTCGACCACCACCGGTCCGAACCGGCGCCCGCGCCAGACGCCGGCGGCCACCACCACGACGAGCAGCAGCAGGATCACGGGCGTCACCCACCCCGGCGTGAGCTCACCGATGGTCGGCTCGGGGCCTCCGGCGACGTCGGCGTAGGTGGGCATGTACCAGACGAGCGTCGGATGCGTGCCGAGCACTCCCAGAGAGAGCGCCGCGTTGCCGCGCAGCAACACCCCGTCGTTCGTGAGCGCGTCGCCCGCGCCGAAGACGGTGACGGTACCGGAGTCGGAGCCGGAGCCGGAGCCGGCATCCGCATCGCCCGGCACCTGCACGACCCCGAACGCGTCGTCATACGACCGGAAGCACGTCACCGAATCGGCCCCGGCATCGATCATCCGGTAGGTGGCGGTGGGCCGGGAGATGTCGCCTGCCCGCTCGGCGGCCGGCAGGCGGCATCCGGCGTCGACCGCGTCGGCCTCTTCGGCGGCACCGGCGGGTGCGACGGCCGGGGCGAACACCGACAGCTCGGCGCTGCCCGGCTCGACCAGCACGAGTTCGGAACCGAGGCCGCCCACCTGCCCCAACTGGTCGTCGTCGAGGTAGCCGTAGGGGTCGATGAAGAGCACGGTCGCGTCGCCGTCGGCGGCGTCCACAGCCGCCACGGCTTCGGCCATCGTGCCGGCGGCCACGACGTCGACGCCCTGCTGGCGCAGCACCTCGGCCACCGCTTCGCTGCCGCTCGGGCCGGCCGAGCCGATGGAGAACCGCTCGGCGTCGGGCGCACCCGACGCGGTCAGCAGCACCGAGATCACGGCGAACACGACGGCCGCGACCACGACGACCACCCAGAACAGCCAGCGCCGGGCGGTGGTGCGCAGCCGGGGCGTCTCCGCCACGGCGGACGCGGTGACCGCCGCGGCGCCGGGCGAGCCCGACCCGACGGGCCCGACGGGCTCGACCAGCCCGCCCGGCCCGGCCGGCGCGGAAGGCATCGGCGGCACGGGGGCGGCGGGCGGCGCGGCAGTCATCGCACGACCTCGCTCTCGATGCGGTCGAGGGCCACCGGGCGCTCCGCCTGCAGCCGCCGGTCGAGGGTCGTGACGCGATCGAACTCCTCGCGGGTGCCGCGCCGATCGAGGTAGCGCACGCCGTCGAAGAGCATCGCGCAGGCGATGAGCTCGGCGCTCGCGGCGGGGAACGCGACGCCGGCGCGCTGGGCGAAGTCGCGCGCGGTGGTTCCGGGTGCGGTCATCACGATCGTGCGCTCGGCGAGCTGGCGGGCGAGAGCGCGGAAGGCCTCTTCGATGGCGGTCGTGAAGTCGCCGTCGCCCGCGGCGCGCGCCGCCGATGCGCGCAACTCGGCTGCCGAGCGTGTGTCGTCGGCACCGAACAGGGCCCCCGTCGCGACCTGACTCCGCCGGTTCAGCCGCGGGCGCCCGAACACGAGGAAGGCCACCACCACGAGCGCCACGAGCACCAGCACCACGATGAGTGGCACGAGGGCGCCGAGGCCCTCACCCGAGGGCAGACGGAGCGATGCCAGCCAGTCGCCGATCGCCTGTGACACGAGGTCGAACCAGGTCGGCCGGGCCGCCTGGTACTGCGGTTTGCCGAGCTCGTTGGTCAGCCACTCCCGCGCCTGGTCGGCGTCGGGGTCGACCGGGATGTCGGTGGGCAGGCGAGCGGCGAGGCTCGCGATCGACGCGGCAGCCGTCATCCGCGCTGCCGGGGCAGGTAGGGGTCGGGCCAGTCGTCGAGTCCGGACTGGCGCGATTCGACGAACCGGGTGAGCTCGATGTCGAGCCCCTCTTTGCGCATGCGCAGATCGATGTAGATCACGGCGATGGTCGACGCCTGGATGACCGAGGTGATGGCGCTGATGACGATCGTGAACGCCACGAACAGCAGGTAGATCGCGCCGATCGCGACGATGCCCGAACCGGTGTTGTTGGGGTCGACGATCGCCGCGGCCGCGGGCAGCAGGAACGAGATCGGCGTCGAGAGAATCTGCGTCGCCACGTAGAGGATGGCGTAGACGAGGGCGATCACGCCGAAGGTGCGCCAGAAGTTGCCGGCGGTGAGCTGCCACGATCGCCGCATCGCCGTGCCGACGCCCGCCTTCTCGAGCACGATGACGCTCGGCACCAGGGAGAGCTTGGTGCCGAGCCAGACGAACAGGGCGGTGATCGCGGCGCCGAGCAGCAGGCCGAGCAGCACGCCGACGACGATCGCGCCGGGCCCGATGGCCGCGACGAGCACGATCACGCCGATGATGAGAGCGACGCCGATCAGCACGGCGAGGGCGAGCAGGGCGAACCATCCGGTGAGCGGCAGGATGCGCCGGAACGCGGCCCGCCACAGTTCGCCCAGCCGGCGCTTCTCGCCGAGGGTTCCGCGAGCGACCTCCACCACGAGCACGCCCTGCAGCAGCGCCGAGGCGAACAGCGAGAGGGCGAGCGGAATGAGCGCCGACACCAGCAGGATCGCGACATTGCCCGAGTTCACCGCGTCGGCGTCGGCCGAGGCGACGTTGGCGGCCCGCGAGAACGCCCACACCGCGGCCGCGCCGACGAAGAGCACCGTCACGATGACGATCACGAGCTGCACGATCAGGCCGCTGCCGAAGGTCGCCTTGGGGTTGCGGCGCAGCACCTGGAAGGGCGCTCCGAGCAGGGTGCCGAATCCGAGCGGACGCAACGGGATGAGCCCGGGCTTCGGCGGCGGCGCCCACCCCTGGGCGCCGGGCTGCTGATAGCCCTGCTGGGCGTAGGCGGGCACGCCGTAGGCGGGCTGTCCGTAGCCGGGCTGTCCGTAGGTCGGTTGTCCGTAGGCGGGTTGCCCGTAGGTCGGCTGTCCGTAGGCCGGCTGTCCGTATGCGGCCTGTCCGTAGGCCGGCGGCGGGGGATACGCACCCGGCTGGCCGTACTGCGGCGCGGCCGGCGGTTGCGGCGGGGCGTATTGCCCGTACTGCGGCTGTGCCGGTGCCGAGGCGGTCGCGGAGCCGAGCGGCGGCGGATAGGCGCCGTTCGGCCCGTACGGCGGAGCGGGCGGCGGCGGGTACTGCCCGGCGGGCGGCGGCGGGTACTGCCCAGCGGGCGGCACGGAAGGCGGCGCGGTCGGTGGCGCGTACTGCCCATACTGCGGTTGCGCGGGCGTTACGGGCGGCGCGGGCGGCGGCGCATACTGCCCGTATTGGGGCTGCGCGGGCAGAGCGGACGGCGCGGGGGTGACGAGTGGATCGGATGCTTGCGCCGGCGGCGCATACTGCCCAAAGGGCGCCTGCGGCTGCTGCCCCACCGGTGGCACCGGCGCCCCCGCCTGCCCGCCCGCGGCACCGCCCTCCGGCTCGCCCTCGCTCGCCCCGCTCCCGGGCTCAGGTCGACGGGTGTCGCCCGGGCCCCCCGGCGTCGGCGGAGCCCAGTTGTCGTTGTCGCTCATCGGTGATCCTCAACCCCCAGCGCTGGTGTGCGAGCCACCCGTCCTACACTCTCCATGCTTCCATACTCGCTCAGAGTTTTCTCGGCATCCGTCGAGAAGGTGCCCCGACGGCTCGACTACTCTTGTCGCAGTGCACGCCTGATTCGGCGGCGCCGCGCGCAACGGAGCTCGTGGCAACGCCTGCCGACCCGAAAGAAACAGCAAAATGGACCCTCGCATTCTCGTTGTCGACGACGACACCGCCCTTGCAGAGATGATCGGCATCGTGTTGCGTGCCGAAGGCTTCGATCCGGTGTTCTGCGCCGACGGCGGCGAGGCGCTCGCGGCCTTCCGCGACGCCAAGCCCGACCTGGTGCTGCTCGACCTCATGCTGCCGGGCCTCGACGGCATCGAGGTGTGCGGTCTCATCCGGGCCGAGTCCGGCACCCCCATCATCATGCTCACGGCCCGCACCGACACCTCGGATGTCGTGAAGGGGCTCGAATCCGGCGCCGACGACTACGTGGTGAAGCCGTTCAACCCCAAAGAACTCGTGGCGCGCATCCGCACCCGTCTGCGCCCGACACCCGAGAACACGCCTGACCTGCTGCAGATCGGCGACCTGCAGCTCGACGTCGCCGGCCACGAGGTCAAGCGCGGCGCCGACCGCATCAACCTCACGCCGCTCGAGTTCGACCTGCTGCTGGCGCTCGCCACCAAGCCTCAGCAGGTCTTCACCCGCGAGATGCTGCTCGAGCAGGTGTGGGGCTACCACTACAAGGCCGACACCCGGCTCGTGAACGTGCACGTGCAGCGGCTTCGCGCGAAAGTCGAAGAAGACCCCGACAACCCGAAGATCGTGATGACCGTGCGCGGTGTCGGCTACCGCGCCGGCACGTCCTGACGCGCCCACGGCCATGACCGATTCGCCGGGCATCCGCCGGAGCCGTCTGGGCCCCACGGTGCTGCGCAACACCCGCAACGTGCGCACCTGGCCCCGGCAGATCGCCCGCGCGTGGCGACGTTCGCTGCAGTTCCGCACCATCGTGATTACCGTGGCGCTCTCGGCCATCGCCGTGGTGGCCACCGGAACCTACATGTCGGTCTCGATCGGCAACGACCTCTTCCAGTCGCGGCTCAACCAGGTGCTCGTCGAGTCGAAGAACGCCGCCACCGCCGCACAGACCATCTTCGACTCCTCCGACGCGTCGGGCGAGGCCTCCACCATCTCGCTCCTGAGTTCGGCGAAGTCGGCCATCATCGCGTCGTCGTCGAGCCGGCTAATCGCGCTCTACGCCACGCCGGGCGAGACGACGGATGCCACGACCGTGCTGTCGTTCGCAAGCCCCGAGCTGGCGACATCCGGAGTCATCACCGACGAACTGCAGCAGCAGGTGGCCGACGATCCCGACGGGGTGGAGCAGTACTGGCAGTCGGTGCCCCTCGACAACGAGTCGGGCGGCACCGACCCGGGCATCATCGTGGGCTCGCCGCTCACCATCCCGGGGGCCGGAGACTTCGAGCTCTACATCGGCTACAACCTCGCCGAGGCCGAGCAGACGCTCGTGTTCGTGCAGCAGACGCTCTGGCTCGGCGGGCTCGCGCTCGTCATTCTGATCGGGCTGGTCGCCTGGGTGATCGTGCGGCTCGTGGTGCAGCCCATCCGCATGGCGGCCGAGACGAGCGAGAAGCTCGCCGCCGGCCAGCTCGAGGTGCGCATCCCCGAGCGCGGCGAAGACGTCATCTCCACCCTGGCCCGGTCGTTCAACGGCATGGCCGACAGCATGCAGTCCCAGATCACCCAGCTCGCCGATCTGTCGCTCGTGCAGCAGCGGTTCGTGTCGGATGTCTCGCACGAACTGCGCACACCGCTCACCACCATCCGGCTCGCCGGCGACGTGCTCTACGACCAGCGCGACACGTTCCCGCCCGCAACGGGTCGCACGGCCGAGCTGCTGCACACCCAGATCGAGCGGTTCGAGGCGCTGCTCGGCGACCTGCTCGAGATCAGCCGGTTCGACGCCGGCTCTGCGCACCTCGACACCGAGCCCACCAACCTCGTGCGGCTCGCCGAAGACGCGATCGACCAGATGCAGTCGCTCGCCGAGCAGGCGGGCTCCGACCTGCGGCTCGTGGCTCCCGGCGGCTATTTCGAGGCCGAGGTCGACGGCCGGCGCATCCGGCGCATCGTGCGCAACCTGCTGGGCAACGCGATCGAGCACGGCGAGGGGAAGCCGATCGTGGTGAGCGTCGACAGCGACGAGCGCTCGGTCGCCCTGTCGGTGCGCGACTACGGCAGCGGCATGACCGACGACGAGGCCGGGCGGGTGTTCGACCGGTTCTGGCGCGCGGATCCCTCACGCAAGCGCACCATCGGCGGCACGGGGCTCGGCCTCGCGATCTCGCTCGAAGACGCCACCCTGCACGGCGGAGCCCTCGACCTGTGGTCGAAGAAGGGCGGCGGCACGTGCTTCCGCCTCACGCTGCCGCGGGTGCAGGGGCGGCAGATCGGGGAGTCCCCGCTGCCGCTCGAACCCGCGGACGCCTTCGGCGAGGCCCCCGCGGTGGCCGAGCTGCGCCCGCCCGCGGGCGCCACGGGGCCGATCACGCCGATCGCGCCCGTCACCGCGGCGGCGGCGGCCGCGGCATCCGGTCGCGCCACCGAGACGCGACCAGCCGAGCGGCAACCGGCGCTGCCGGAACCAGCCCGGCCCGAAGCAGCCCGGCCCGAACCAGCCCGGTCCGAAGCAGCCCGGCCCCAACCAGCAGAGAGCGGGGCCGATCATGCGTAGACGCCGAAAACTGCTGAGCGCCGTCGTCGCGATGCTGGGCGCCATCCTGCTCGTCGCGATGACCGCGTGCAGCGGCATCCCGCGGTCGGGCTCCGTCGAGGCCGGCGACGCCATCGGCACCGACGACGACATCGACGTCATCTTCCTCGCCGCCGACCCCACCAAGGGCGCGACCCAGCAGCAGATCCTGACCGGCTTCATCCTGGCCGCCAAGAGCCCGCAGGACGACTACCAGATCGCCCGCCGCTACCTCACCAAGTCGGCGGCCGACACCTGGAAGCCCAACGCCAAGACCACCGTCGACTCCGGCACGCGCCCGATCTCGACGGTCGACGACACCACGCTCGACATGTCGGTCACGGTGGTGGCCGACGTCGACTCGAACGGCTCCTACTCCGAGAACCCGCCGGCCCCGCCGACCGCGCTGCGCTTCACGTTCACCCAGGTCGACGGGGAGTGGCGCATCGACGGCCTCGACGACGGCGTGGTGATCGAGAACGCGTTCTTCGACCAGGTGTTCAGCTCGCACGCCCTCTATTTCTACGACCCCACGTTCACCTTCCTGGTGCCCGACCTGCGCTGGTTCCCCACCACGACGGCGGTCGGCACCCGAGTGGTGAAGGCGTTGCTCGCCGGCCCCACGGCCTGGCTCGGCGACGGCGCCGTCGTGACGGCGTTCCCCGACGGCACCCAGACCACGGCGGTGGTCACCTCCGGGGGCCAGACGCAGGTCGAGCTCTCGAGCAACGTGCTGCAGTCCGACGCCGTCGACCTCGTGCGCATGCAGGAACAGCTACGCGCCAGCCTCAGCGACCTCGCCTCGGCGTCGAACATCACCATCTCGGTCGACCAGAACGCCGTGCCCATCCCGCCCTCGAACGTGAGACCGGCGGATGCCGCGCCGCGCGTCAACGCGCTGCCTCTCGTGTTGCGTGACAACGCGTTCGGCTACCTCACCGGCCAGTCGGTGTCACCGATCGACGGCATCAGCGACGGCGTCGAGTCGTTGCAGCCCCTCGCGGCGGCGTATTCCGCCACGTCCGAGACGGCGGCCGTCAAGGCCGGCAACGGCGCGGTCTGGGCGGTTCGCGGGTCGACCGCGCCGGCCGTTCTCGACCAGCGCGCCGGCTTGATCGATCCCGCCGTCGACCCGTTCGGCTACGTGTGGTCGGTGCCCGCGGCCTCGCCGACGTCGGTGAGCGCCTACGGCACCGATGGCGCGGCGATCACGATCCCGACCACGTGGGACGGCGCCTCGGGCATCACTTCGCTCGAGATCTCGCGCGACGGAACCCGGGCGCTCGCGTTCCTGTCGGTCGGTGGCCTGCCGCGACTGGTGGTCGCCGCCGTGATCCGCAACCAAGACGGCGTGCCGCAGAAGCTCGGCCAGCCGGTGGAGCTCGCGAGCGGCAGCGGAGCACCGGTCGACGCCACCTGGGTCGACCAGCTCACGGTCGCGTCGATCACGGTGCTGCCCGCGGGCGAGGCGCGGGCCCGATCGCAGCAGCTCGGCGGTCAGACCTCCGAGCTCGGCGCGCCGTCGGGCGCCGTCACCATGGCCGGCGGCAACGATCTCGCCGGCGTGCGGGTGCTGACCAGCGAGGGCGGGCTGCTCCAACTGCGCGGCAACGCCTGGCAGGCCACCGCGACAGGCATCACCCGCCTGGCTGTGCAGAACTGAGGTTTTCCACAGATCCGCTTCCGCGCGCCCCCTGATCTCGTCGTCCGTTCACGATGGGGTCATGAGAGCGAACGAGGGTTTCGAGGCGGGGTCGCGATGGCGGCGGCATCCGCTGGCCGGGTGGCTCGGCGAGGCGGCGGCGGTGCTCGCGCCGGTGGTGTGCGCGGGGTGCGGTGCGCTAGACGTCGGCGTCTGCGCGGCCTGCCGGGCGTGCCTCGAACCCCGGCTGGTCACGGTGCGCGCCGGCCCGTCGCCCGCGGGTGCGCCGGGTCTCGCGGTGCCGGTGATCGCCGCCCTCGACTACGGCGGTGTGGTCGCACGCCTGCTCGGCGCCGTGAAGGAGCACGGCCGAACCGACGTGCTGCGGTCGTTGGCTCCGGCCATGCGTGCCGCCCTCGACGCGGCCGTGGCGGCGAGCGGATGCCGCCCGCCCGACCTGCGGCTGGTGGTCATGCCCTCGGCGCGCTCCGCCGTGCGGCGGCGGGGCCACCGCCCGGTCGACGACCTCGTGCGGCTCGCCGGCCACCGCGTCGCGCCGGCGCCGAGACTCGAGCTCGTGCGCGAGATCGCCGACCAGGCCGGGCTCTCGGCGGCGCAGCGTCGCGACAACCTGCGTGGAGCGATGCGGGCGAACGGGCGCTCTCGCGCGGGTGGCCGGGCGCCCTGGCACGGCGATGGCGCGCAGGTGCTGCTCGTCGACGACGTTCTCACCACCGGGTCGACGTTGGCCGAGGCGCATCGTGCCATCACTCTGGCGGGCGGCCGGGTCGTCGGGGCGGCGTGTCTGGCGCGCACAGTGAAACGAAAGGTGACGTGAAGGGGTTTAACCGGTGACAGCCCGGTGCGCCCGAGGTAGCGTGATCTGCACAAGGCGCGAATGTTCCCGACCTTGTGCCGGGGCGGGCGCCACCCAATATGGCTAGGAGGTCTCCATGGAAGTCAACATCACTGGAAGAAACCTAGGGATCACCGATCGATTTCGCGATTACGCGAGCGAGAAGGCAGAGAAGGTCGCGCACCTCGCCGACAAGGCTCTGGCTCTCGAGATCAAGGTGTGTCGACACAATTCGGCCAACGGGACGCAAAGTGGGGATGACAAGGTCGAGCTCACGCTCATCGGGCCTGGCCCTCTCGTGCGGGCCGAGAGCGCTGCGAGCGACAAGTACGCCGCATTCGATCTCGCCCTCGCGAAACTGATGCAGCGCCTGCGCCGAGCGAAAGACCGCAAGAAGGTGCACCGGGGCCAACATCGCCCCGTCTCGCTGCACGAGGCCGCGACCGGCGGCTTCAGCGTGATCGACGTGCGCCCGGCCGACTCCGACGTGATCACCCGTCGTCGCGAGCCGCAGCCCGTCGACGAGGTCTCGTCGGCTGCGCCGTCCGGCTCGACCGATTCCCTTTCCGGTGATGAGGCCGACGACGAGGTCTACTGCCCCGTCGTCATCCGCACGAAGGTCTTCGGAGCCACTCCGATGACCGTCGACGACGCGCTCTACCACATGGAGCTCGTCGGTCATGATTTCTATCTGTTCATCGATGCCGAGTCCGGGCGTCCGAGCGTCGTCTACCGGCGCAAGGGCTGGGACTACGGCGTCATCGGGCTCGACGAGAACGCCGACGCGTTCGCCGAGCAGACCCCCGCTGCGGTCGGAGCCGCCGCGGGCTAGGGCGTTCTCGCGGGGTTTCTCCCACTGCGAACGCAGCGGATGCGCCGCCGACGCTCAGGCGCGAGCAACTAGTATTGCTTACGCTTGCGCGACCAGCGCAGCGACTACTGCAGTGGGAGAAACTCCGTGGCCTCAGTTCTTGAAAAGGTCCTTCGTGTCGGCGAGGGCCGAACCCTTCGCAAGCTCCAGAACTACGCGAAGGCGATCAACGCACTCGAAGAAGACTTCCAGGCGCTCTCCGACGACGAGCTCAAAGACGAGACTCCCCGCCTGCGCGAACGCTTCGAAGGCGGCGAGAGCCTCGACCACCTTCTTCCCGAGGCCTTCGCCGCGGTGCGCGAAGCCGCGACCCGCACGCTCGGCCTCCGCCACTTCGACGTGCAACTCATGGGTGGAGCCGCGCTTCACCTCGGCAACATCGCCGAGATGAAGACCGGTGAGGGCAAGACCCTGGTCGCCACCACCGCGGCCTACCTCAATGCCATCGCCGGCAAGGGCGTGCACGTCATCACCGTGAACGACTACCTCGCCAGCTACCAGAGCGAGCTGATGGGTCGCGTGTTCCGCGCCCTGGGCATGACGACCGGCTGCATCCTCTCGGGGCAGACCCCGGCCGAGCGGCGCAAGCAGTACGAAGCCGACATCACCTACGGCACCAACAACGAGTTCGGCTTCGACTACCTGCGCGACAACATGGCCTGGCAGGCCTCCGACATGGTGCAGCGCGGCCACCACTTCGCGATCGTCGACGAGGTCGACTCCATTCTCATCGACGAAGCGCGCACCCCGCTCATCATCTCGGGCCCGGCATCCGGTGAGGCGAACCGGTGGTTCAACGAGTTCGCCCAGATCGCCACCAAGCTCGTCGCCGACGAAGACTACGAGGTCGACGAGAAGAAGCGCACCGTCGGCGTGCTCGAGCCCGGCATCGAGAAGGTCGAAGACTACCTCGGCATCGACAACCTCTACGAGTCGGCCAACACTCCGCTCATCTCGTTCCTCAACAACGCCATCAAGGCCAAGGCGCTGTTCAAGAAAGACAAAGACTACGTGGTGCTGAACGGCGAGGTGCTCATCGTCGACGAGCACACCGGCCGCATCCTGGCCGGTCGTCGCTACAACGAGGGCATCCACCAGGCGATCGAGGCGAAAGAGGGCGTCGCCGTCAAGGCCGAGAACCAGACCCTCGCCACCGTCACGCTGCAGAACTACTTCCGGCTCTACGACAAGCTGTCGGGCATGACCGGAACGGCCGAGACCGAGGCCGCCGAGTTCATGAGCACCTACAAGCTCGGCGTGGTCGCCATTCCCACCAACAAGCCGATGCAGCGCATCGACCAGCCCGACCTCGTCTACAAGAACGAGCAGTCGAAGTTCGACCAGGTGGTCGAAGACATCGTGGAGCGTCACGAGAAGGGCCAGCCCGTGCTGGTCGGAACGACGAGCGTCGAGAAGAGCGAATACCTCTCCCGCCTGCTCGCCAAGCGCGGCGTGCGCCACGAGGTGCTGAACGCCAAGAACCACGCGCGTGAGGCCGCCATCGTGGCCCAGGCGGGTCGTTTCGGCTCGGTCACCGTCGCCACCAACATGGCCGGCCGTGGCACCGACATCATGCTGGGCGGCAACGCCGAGTTCCTCGCCGTCGCCGAGATGAACGCCCGCGGCCTGAGCCCCGTCGACACTCCCGACGACTACGAGGCCGCGTGGGACGACGTGTTCTCATCGGTCAAAGAAGACGTGGCCAAAGAGGCCGAGCGGGTCGTCGAGGCCGGCGGCCTCTACGTGCTCGGCACCGAGCGCCACGAGTCGCGCCGCATCGACAACCAGCTGCGCGGTCGTAGCGGCCGCCAAGGCGACCCGGGCGAGAGCCGTTTCTACCTGTCGCTCACCGACGACCTGATGCGCCTGTTCAACGCCGGCGCGGCCGAGAGCCTGATGGGCCGTTCGGGCGTTCCCGACGACCTGGCCATCGAGTCGAAGGTCGTCTCGCGCGCCATCCGCAGCGCCCAGTCGCAGGTCGAGGGCCGCAACGCCGAGATCCGCAAGAACGTGCTGAAGTACGACGACGTGTTGAACCGCCAGCGCGAGGCGATCTACAGCGACCGCCGCCACATCCTCGAGGGCGACAACCTGCAGGACCGCTCGCAGAAGTTCCTCGAAGAGGTCATCGACGAGATCATCTCCGACCACGCCGCCGCCGGCAACGGCGACGACTGGGACTTCGATGCCCTGTGGACCGAGCTGAAGACGCTCTACCCCATCTCGATCACGATCGACGAGGTCATCGCCGAGGCCGGCGCCAAAGGCCGCGTGAACCGCGAGTTCGTGTCGCGCGAGATCCTCTCCGACGCCAAGATCGCCTACCAGCGCCGCGAGGAGACGCTCGGCGAGGCCGCCATGCGCGAGCTCGAGCGCCGCGTGGTGCTCTCGGTGATCGACCGCCGGTGGCGCGACCACCTCTATGAGATGGACTACCTGAAAGACGGCATCGGCCTGCGCGCGATGGCGCAGCGCGACCCCCTCGTGGAGTACCAGCGTGAGGGCTTCGCCCTGTTCCAGTCGATGATGGGCCAGATCCGCGAAGAGACGGTCGGCTTCTTGTTCAACCTTGAGGTCGAGGTCAACGCCTCGCCCACCGAGGTGGGGGCGCCGAAGGTCGAGGCCAAGGGTCTCACCCAGCCCACCGCTCCGGCCGAGAAGCTCAGCTTCTCGGCGCCGAGCGACTCGGGCGGCGTCGAGGTGCGCAACCAGAAGGGCCAGATCGAGCAGGCCGCCAGTGCCCGTGCCCAAGAGGCGCAAGAGAAGTCGGCACCGGTCACGAGCGCGTTCTCGCGCACCGGCTCGGCGCCCGCGCCGGCGCAGTCCGCGCCGGCGGCACGGCCCTCGACGGGTGGCGGCCAGAGCGGCCAGAAGCAGGGCGCGCAGAAGCAGAGCGGTCAGCAGCAGGGCGGCCAAAAGCCCGCAGCTCAGAAGCAGCAGTCCGGCGGTCCCAAGCCGTCCGGGTCGGGCTCGTCAGGCAGCGGCAACCGCGCTCAGCGCCGCGCCCAGGGCAAGAAGAAGGGCTGACGCCCGCGCACTCCGGCCGCCCCGCGCGCAACGGCTGAGAGCAAGTCGGTCAGAGCCCACCGCTCGGGGGAGCCCGTTCAGAGCACGTGGATGGCGCTCGCCCGCCAGCGCTGACCCAGCACTTCGAGCCGGATGGCGACCGCCCGTGACCGCGCGCGGCCGTGCACGATCACGACCGCCTCGACCACGCCGGGTTGCGGCTCGCACAGCACGGTCGTGCCCATGGTGAAGGTGAGCCGCGACGGCACCTCGCCGCGGGCCTGTCGCGCCCGGTTCGACAGCACGACGCGTTTCATCAGGTGCGCGTGCACGTCGGCCGACAGCCATCGCGCGATCTGATCGAGGTCGCGCGTGCCCGAGAGGATCTCCACGACGCAGCGCGCGAGGTTCTCGGCGAGTGGTCGGGGGTCGGGAAGTTCCCTGGTGTCAGCGGCCGGCCTCGGCACCGTGGATGTCGCGATCGAACGCGTGGTCAATGGAGCTCCTTCGATCGGTATCTCGGTAAGCAATGCTCGATTTCACTGCTGGAGGCTGTTACTCAACCAGTGTCGACTTGGGTTGTCCAGCAGCGTTTGTGCCCTGTGGATTCCACAATCCGGCGGTCGCCATTAGGTGGCAATTGCTCATAACACCACCCCCGCTCCGGCTGGTGAACTGTAGTCACACAAAGAGTTGAAGTTTCCGACCGGGGATGCCCGTTCCCCCGACCTACCGCAATCCCGGTCGGAATGAAACGGCTCCCGTGGCCGCTTCGTAGGGAAACGCGGTCACGGGAGCCTGTTTGCATCAGCAGCTACACGAGCCCGCAGGCGCCACCCGCTCTTTCCCCAGGCAGGGTCACCGTAGGCTAGAACACGTGTCAACACTCAGCGATCTGGTATCCGCCCACGGCAGCTCGACCGAAGCCGACGTCGAGTGGCTGCACCTTCTGGTCAGCGACTGCCAGCTTCTGGCCGACCTGGCCTTCGCCGACATCGTGCTCTGGGTGCCCACCGTCGACGGAACGTTCGTGGCCGTGGCGCACTCGCGCCCGTCGAGCTCGGCCACGCTGTTCTATCGCGACTTCGTCGGCCAGACCATCAAACCCGAGTGGCGCAAACAGGTGACCGACGCATTCGAGAGCGCCCAGATCGTCGACACCGCCGCCCCCGACTGGTACGAAGAGACCCCCACACGCGTGCGGGCCGTGCCGGTGCTGCGCCGCCTGTCGGTGTCGGAGCAGACCACCACCGATCGTCCCATCGCCGTGATCACACGGCACACCAACCTGAGTGAGGCGCGCACCCCGAGCCGTCAAGAACTCACGTTCAACGAGTGCGCCAACGACCTCTTCGCCATGATCGCGGCGGGAGACTTCCCCGACCTCGGCGCCCCCACCGGTCCGCGTCGCGGCGCACCGCGCGCATCCGACGGTCTGATCAGGCTCGACGTCGACGGCATCGTCACCTTCGCCAGCCCGAATGGCCTCTCGGCCTTCAACCGCATGGGGTTCGCCGGCGAGCTGGAGGGTCAGTCGCTGGCCGAGGTCACCACCGGGCTGCTGAGCGGCCGCCTCATCGTCGACGAGTCGCTGCCGCTGGTCGTCACCGGCCGGGCGCCGTGGCGCACCGACATCGAGGCCAAAGGGGTGACAGTGTCTTTGCGGGCGATTCCGTTGCGCACGAGGGGACACCGCTTCGGCGCCATCGTGCTGAGCCGCGACGTCACCGAGCTGCGCCACCAGGAGCGCGAGCTCATCACGAAAGACGCGACCATCCGCGAGATCCACCACCGGGTCAAGAACAACCTGCAGACCGTCGCGTCGCTGCTGCGCATCCAGGCCCGCCGCACGCACTCCGACGAGGCGCGCGAGGCGCTGACGCAGGCCATGCGCCGCGTGGCGGCCATCGCAGTGGTGCATGACACGCTCTCCGAGGGCCTCAACCAGCGGGTCGATTTCGACACCGTGTTCGACCGGGTGCTGCTGTTGGTCGCCGAGGTCGCCTCGGCGCACAACACGACTGTGCACCCGAAGTCGTCGGGCAGCTTCGGTGTGCTGCCGAGCGAATACGCGACGCCGCTCGCCCTCGCGCTCACCGAGCTGGTCACGAACGCCGTCGAGCACGGCCTCGCCGGTCAGGAGGGTGAGGTCGAGATCGTGGCCACCCGTTCCGAGGAGACGCTGACGGTCGAGGTGCGCGACAGCGGCACCGGTCTGCCCGAGGGCAAGGTCGGCTCAGGGCTGGGCACGCAGATCGTGCGCACGCTCATCCAGGGCGAACTCGGCGGCACGATCGACTGGCACACCATGGTCGGCAGCGGAACGGTCGTGACGATCGAGATCCCGTTCCGCTGGCTCAAGAAGCCATGACGAAGGCGGGAGTCGACGATCGTCGACCGTGGGTGACGGCGGGTAAGTCCGTGGGTAAGCGGTTTGCTAGGGGTGTCTCGAGAGTCGGGGGAGTCTCAGGAGGCGCGGCGCGCGCGCGCGGCACGGCGCTTCAGCGCACGACGCTCGTCTTCGCTCAGGCCACCCCACACTCCGGAATCCTGACCGGTCTCCAGTGCGTACTGGAGGCAGACCTCGGTGACGGAGCATCGGGCGCAGACGGCCTTTGCCTTATCGATCTGATCGACGGCCGGGCCGGTGTTTCCTACGGGGAAGAAAAGTTCCGGGTCAGCGGTCAGGCAGGCGGCTTTGTCGCGCCAATCCATAGCGGGAGCTCCTTAAATAGCAGGGTGCTTTGGTCGAACGACCTAAAGGATTCGGGTGAAGGTCAATGGCACGGTGGACGCTGCAACCAGACTTGGGTTGCACCCGCTCACGTCACTGTGAGCAACATTGACCTCAAATATGGTCGCATACTGGTATTTGCAAATCAAGGCTTTTGTATGGAGTGCTGCAGTGACTGACGATCTGAACGACCGGCGAACAGCAGCTGAACGCGCGGCAGACCGCCGGCGCGAGTTGCCGAGGCGCCCGGCGCTGCTCGTTCTGCTCGCCGCGATCGTCGGCGCCGAGGCGCTCGTGATGGCCGGCGTCGTGGTGTGGCTGACCGTCGAGTTGCTCACCGAGCGCCCGGCCTCTTACGAAACGGCGCTCGCCATTCTGGTGCTGTCGGCCATCGCCGCCGTCTTCCTGGCGTTCGTGGCCGTGCACACGCTCCGCGCGCGCCCCTGGACCCGCGCGGCGACGTTCACCTGGCAGCTGCTGCAGGCCGTCATCGCGATCGGCTGCTTCCAGGGGATCGTCGCCACGCCGACTATCGGCTGGTACCTGCTGGTGCCCGCGGTGCTGGCGCTCGTGCTGCTGTTCGCGCCCTCGGTGGTGGCGGCGACCCGTCGCGAGGTGTGAGTCGCAAGGTGTGACCGGGGCCGAGCGGATGCCGCCCCTCGCGCTCAGGCGTCGATCTTGAGCTTCTTGCGCAACGAGGCCACGTGCCCCGTGGCCTTGACGTTGTAGAGCGCGAGTGTGACGACGCCCTCTTCGTCGATGACGAAGGTGGAGCGCAGCACCCCGATCACGGTCTTGCCGTAGAGCGACTTCTCGCCCCAGGCGCCGTAGAGCCCGTGCACGGCGGCATCCGGGTCGGACAGCAGGGTGAAGTTGAGCCCCTGCTCGTCGACGAAGCCGCGGAGCTTCGCGGGCTGATCGCGCGAGACGCCGAGCACCGTGTAGCCGGCGCTCCTCAGCGAGTTGAGGTTGTCGCGGAAGTCGCACGCCTCGGTGGTGCACCCCGGCGTGCCGGCCTCGGGATAGAAGTAGAGGATGACGCGCTCACCGCGGTAGTCCGACAGCGATCGTGACTCGCCGTCCTGGTCGAGCAGGGTGAAATCGGGGGCGGTCCGGCCCGCTTCGATGCGGTCGCTCGTGTCTGTCATGGCTCCAGTATTTCGCATCCTCACGGCTCCGCGCCCGTGTTCGCGAGACGCCGACGAGCATGCTAATGTTGACGACTGGCTCGCCAAGAGCCATGCACCTCTAGCTCAATCGGCAGAGCAACTGACTCTTAATCAGTGGGTTCAGGGTTCAAGTCCCTGGGGGTGCACCCATCGGCGAAGGCCCTTGGCCCTGCGTAACTGCTGGGATCGGGGGCCTTTCTCAATTACCGGGTCAGAGCGTTTGCCCACACTTTGCCCACAAATGATCTACGCGACTGCCTCGAGGAGCTTCCGCTCCCATTCCGGATCGGCCGCCGCCGACCGGGCCGCCTCGTCGAGCTTGGCGGCCACCGACTCGAGGTCGTCGTCGAAGAGGTCGGCGTAGGTGTCGAGAGTCATCGAGGCAGACTGGTGGCCGAGCATACGTTGCAGCACCTTAACGTTCGCGCCTGCCCGCACAGCGAGGCTGGCGGCCGTGTGGCGCAGATCGTGGGGTGTGACCCGGGGGAAGGTCGGATCGATCATCTGAGCGCGGGAGACGGCGCCCTCGAACCAACCCGTGCCGTTCT
This sequence comes from Herbiconiux daphne, assembly GCF_024979295.1. Classification (GTDB taxonomy): domain Bacteria; phylum Actinomycetota; class Actinomycetes; order Actinomycetales; family Microbacteriaceae; genus Herbiconiux; species Herbiconiux daphnes. The sequence continues at coordinate 173,792 of NZ_JANLCJ010000005.1, forward strand.
CTACACGGCGTAGGTGGGCGCCATGGGGGCCGGGGAAGAGCAGCGTCGCGGTTTCACGCGCGCCGGCCGCCTGGGCGATCTCAGGCTCAATGAACGCGGGATAGGGCACCCAGCGGTCTTCGGCGCCCTTGAGAGTCCCGACGTGGACGATTCCGTTGACCGTGACCGCGTTCTCCTCGGCGTGAAGGCGGCGACGCAACTGGTCGACATCTCGAATGCGGAGCGCGGTCGCTTCTCCCCATCGGAGGCCTGTCAGGCCGAGGACGCGAACGAGCGTGGGTCGGCTTGAACAGCGGGCCAGGAGTTCGAGCTGCTGGAAGGTCAGGTACGAGCGACCCGCCTTCTTCTTCGGCTTGCTCGGCCGGTTTTTGACGTTTCGGGCAGGGTTGCGTTTGATTCGTCCATCGTTGACCGCCATGTCGAGGATGCCGGCGAGGACACCGAGTGCGCGAAGAGTCGTCGCTGCCGAGCGAAGCGCATGAATCTCGGCGACCCACTCCTGCACTTCTGAGGGTTCGATCGAGCGGATCTCGCGAGACGCCCACCGAGGTGCGACATGGTTCCTCCACGCTCGCGGCAGCGGATCATAGGCGGAAGGCTTCAAAACCTTCTTCCCGGCGAGCCAACGATCGACCAGCTGTCCGACAGCGACCTTCGACAGCGCCGGGTCGATGTACTCCCCGGTCGCCTTCGCGATCTCGACTGTCGCCGCGAACAGCTCGGCTTCGCGCTTGGTTTTGAACCCACGTTTATCCGTTTGCGAGTGGTCCGGCTTGCGATACCTCACCCGGTATCGCTTCCCAGCGTTCGTCTCGTACGGCGTGATCGTTGCCATATGTGCTGTCGTCCCTTCCCCTGCTATCGATTCCATTTTCCACCGGCTAGGGGTCCACAGAATGGTCCCCGTAGGGGGCGAGTCTTTGACCCCCTAAGGGGACCAAAAACTTGTCAATCAGGGGACCACTCAGTTGCCCCCTTAACAAGAAGAGAACAGGAAGGAGCAGAACAGGAGCAGTACGCGCGACGCGCGTTAGCGTCAGATTTGAGCACGATATGCGGGCGTCAACACCTCGCTGAGCGGGTATTCCGTTGACTCTTCCCTAGGCGGGAATGGGTAACGGAAGGGTTTGTCCATCTCATTGCCTGCGCCACCGCCACCCCCGAGCGGTGCTCGCTTTCCAACCTCCCCCAAAATTCGTTGCAGTCTGGCGGAGGTTGGAAAGTAAAGGGGTGGCGGTGGCGCAGGCAAGAAGAAGGACAGACAAGAAGCGCGAGAATAGAGGGCCGATAGGACAGGGGCGCGTGAGTTGCCCGATGAACTTGACGAGCAAAAGGCGATCGGGGCGACCAGGGGTAACGCGGCGGGATGGTGATTCGAACGAGCCGCTGAATCCGGTCGATGGCTACGCGCGGGAGTGTCACAGGCAGCCAGCCTCGTGGTGCAACTACCCGCCTCCTGGCTCGATATCGGGTTCGTGCATCCTCACGCGGCCGAGCTCCTCGAGGAGAGCGAGATCCCTCTATTCGAGGTTGTCTTCAATCTGCGAGAAATCCCTTCTCTGTCGCCGCTTCGACCAGCGGCTTGGCGATAGTGTCGCCGACCGCTCCTCGTATCGTCTCGACCAATTTCCGCACGCGGTAACTCACCATATGGTCCGGGCCCATCGTGCTCCGGACCCGCTCGGCAAAAAAAGTAACGAGTTCAGGGCCATAGGCGGCAAGGACGCCGTCCGGAAACTCCCGATTGAAGAACCGCTCGCCGAGACCGATGCTGTGCCCGCCGAGAAGAGTCGCCGCGGCGGGGACAAACTCACCGACGACAGGGACAACGTCCGCCCAGCGTGAAAGCTCCTCGGCGGATGCGACTCGAGGCCGTCCGCCGAGGCGGCGTTCCAAGTGCTTGCCGAGCCACCGGCGCCACACCTCGGCACCATCTACGCCGTCCTCACGCAGGAAGCGGGCCACGGCCTCAGCGAAGCCGGCGGCATGCGAGCCACCTGACGCGAGCACCGTGTGATCGAGCAGACGCCTCCGGTCGGCACTCGTAATGCCGGCGTATGACACCACGGATGTAGTGAACCCAAGAAAGATGTGACGCAGATTCTGGTCTGACAACTCGTCGAGACGGCTGAGCTCGGCGACCAAGCTGTCGAACAGCCCGGCCGCGAGGATCCGGTCATTCCACCTGGCATGGTGCAGGAAGGGGTTCCAGCCAAAGGCATGCCGCCGCGGGTCGTTGAAGAGCGGCAGCAGGTGTGCTGCCGCGAAGACTGCATCTGCGGCGAAGTGGAAGAACAGCTCTCCGGCAATCGCAGGTTGAGTAGCATCTAGCGCATGTTCGCTGCCGTTCAGCAGCGCGACGAGCGCATCCGACTCCTCGTCACTTAGTCCAGCCCACTCCGCACGCGAGTGCCGCCAGCGACGATCGACCTCACTGTTCCAGTACTGAGCCAAGAACCCCGGCCACGAGTTCATGTACAGCGGCGCGAGCGACAAGGGGGTCGAGTCCTCCGGGTGCGTGAATCCTGTGCCCTGCTCTCGCCAGAGTGCTCGCGCCAGTTCGCGCATGGACGCGAGCACCGGCGATTCATGTGCGTCGATCTGCTGTCGAATCTGATCGAGCAGGAAACGCCCGATCGCATGGGCGGAGCCCTTGTCCCGCGGCAGCGTGCTGAGGCGCTGGACAGCCCCGAGTCCCGAATCACCGAGTTCGGCTTTCCCCCAGCCTTCCGCGATCGCCCGCCATAGGTCGAACTGCTTGTCGTCAGTTTCGTCGCGGTCGAGGATGGCGTCCCAGAGCAGCACGCCTAGGTTTGGGCGGCGCTCTGCGGCCTGCTGCACGAGCCCGAGCGCATCTCGCCACTGAGGCTGATCGAAGTGGCGTTCGGAGTAGTCGTGGGCCAGCAGGTCATCGAGTGCAGCGCTCGGGTTCTGAGCGAGCGCCTGAATGAACTCCTCGAAGTCCATCGGCGGTTGACCACCCCAGGTTCCACTCGTCATCCAGCTATCGAAGTCAGGATGCTCTCGCACCTCGAAGTCGGGGTTCTCAGCTTGAGCCGCGTCGAACGCGAGCTGCGCCTCAGCCCAGTCAGGGTCGGCCTGCGTCAGCCATGCGAGCAAGTTGTACTTCGCGTACGCGAAGTGGCCGTCACGATCAGGAACCTCTTCGGGGTAGTCGGGTCCAGCGGCGGCGGCGTCCAAGATCCGCTGTTTTAGCGACGGCGCCGCGGTACCGACCGCGGCGGCTAGCACCTGATAGGTTTCGTGCTTCAGATGGTCTGCATAGAGCCCCGTGCGATCGAGGAGCCACGAGAGCTTGTCGTCCGCACTCCGTGCCGGATCGTCGGATACCAGATGCACGGCCAGCCGTTGCATTAGTGCTCGGCCAAGGCTCCACCATCGATCAGGCAGGCCCGGCCAAACGGGCAGCGCCTTCATCCCGTATTCCCGGAGGCCATCGATGATCGCATCGAGCGGCTCCCGCATTTCGTCCTGGGCGTGCGGCTCGATCGCAGATCGGTGATGCGCGAGCGGATCCCAGCCTCGGTCGCCGTGATACGCGCCGAGCAGGTCGTACGCCGCGACGATGGCTTCCTCAAGGACGCCCCCGAGCGAGCGATCCCCGGGGTCGGATGCCTGTATGACGAGCTGAACATGTTGCGTCAGCGTGTATTCCTCGGAGTTCCAGGTGACCTTCGCATCGGGATAGTTCGTGCGCTCCTCGGGCTCCTCGCGGAACCAGCGCCGTTCCAGCTTGAGGAAAGGGCGCAGCGCCGTCCGCAGCACAGCCACGCTGCGCACCGTTGATTCGGGTAAGAACGGCATGAGGAGGTCGGTTTCTAACGGCGCCGACTGTCCATAGATCGAGGTAGCGAGGAGCGCCTGCCACCTTTCTCCGGCAGACGCATCGTGCTTGCCTAGGTCGTTGGCGAGCCAGGTGGCCGTCCGATAGAGCGAGGGCGTCATCGACTGCCCGAGTCGTTGCATGGTCTGGAGCGCTGCACCGTTCAGGGTCGTCGACTCGATGAAGATTCTTGCGAACCAGTTGCCTAGGACCGCCGTCGCGTCCGGCACCTCATGGAGCGAGAACAGAGCCTTGAACTCCGGGAAATCCTCCAGCCATGTCAGCCATTCGAGTTTGTCTTTGTCGGGCAGCGATCCAGTCGCAACCGCGAAGTCGCGGGTGCCGTCCGTAGTCCGGAGACGAGCATGGAGGTAGTCGCGGTCGGGCAGTGGCATCGCGGTTCCGCCGCCGATGATCGCCTGTACGCGCGATTGGTGGTCGGTCTGTCCCATCTTCGCGCGGTCCGCCCACACGGTAAGAGCCGCCACAAGCGCTTGATGATCACGCCTGACGACCGGGTAGGTGATCGGCTGGATCCCTAGGTAGCCCCACTTGCTGTTCGACGGGTCGTTTGTGAACGCGAACCGTTTGGGGCCAACGGCCTTGCCGCTCGACGGCAGCCCGAGCGCGAGGTATCGCATGATCACGTCGTCGTGGCTGTAGCCGATGAACACTACGGTGTATCGATCGAACATGGGGAGGAGGAACCGTGCTGCCCAGGCATCGGTGATGTATGCGTGGCCGAAGTCTCGGTCAGTGAGAATCATCTCCTCCTTCCGGCGCTGTACTGAGCCATGCAGGTGGACGAGTCCAGCGAAGTCGCGCCCGAGTGGCAACGCCGGGGCGTACCAGATGTCCGGGACCGCGATCGATCCGCTGCGCGCAGCAGAAGCAAGGTGATCGTCGTAATTGGTCGTCACAACACGGAATGCCCCTCCGATCCCCGCGAGGTCAACAATCGCATCATGGAGTGAATTGAATTTCGACTTCGGATTGGAGATCAGGGTGTGTGCGTGGTGATGCGCGTCAAACCCCTGTGGCAGCGACTCCAGCTGCCCGATGAAGAAGTCCAGTCCGCCGCGCTTCGAGAATGGGTGCGACGCCAGTCGAGCAAGCTTCCTCGCGAGGCTGTCAAATAGGGGAAGATTCGAAGGCTTACCCAGCGAAGCCCCTGCGCCGACAAAGAACACGAGCTCGCCGCGCTCGTGGGCATCGAGGATTTCGTCGGGTAGCTCGACGTCGCCAGTGATCCACATCAGGCCGCGCCCTCGGTACGGCCGTTTGGTGTCTTCACCGACGCGCCCCCGTCCGCACCTCGTCAAGTCGCTTGCGCAGCAATGTCTTGCTGACCCCAAGCTCCAGCGCAAGCCAACACCGAATGAGGACGAACCCCTGCCGCGCCCGCTCGATCGCCTCGTTCGACGTGACTGCAGCGTTATCGGCGTGCTTCGCGCCCTTGAATGCTCGATTGAAGCGATCGCGCCACAGATCGGCGCGCTTCGCCTTTCCGTACGTAGCGGCACTCGCGATTCCGACCGCATCGGTCACGACCTTCAACAGGTCGGGATAGCTCGGTGCCTTCTTTGAGGTCGGATGCGCCTGCCGCCAGATTGCATAGCCCAGCGCCTCCAGTGCCACCCCGATCTGCAACAACTGGGATTCGACGGTCGAGTTACGTTGGAACAGCGTGGTGACTGCGATCCAGGTAGGACGCGACCACTTCTGAAATCCAGTGAGCCACGCGGAGACCCGGGCCGGGTCAGTTTCGTCGAGGTAGAACAACGGCTCGCGATCATCGAGTGAGTCGTGCAGGCCGTCGCCGCGCCCGAACGTTGGCTCGAAGGCGTCTGGCCACCAGCGTCGCTTATCTTTCCTGATGTCCATTGGCTGATCGTCGTGGCGCATCGCCGACCTCATCACTGCAGCGCACGGGAACGCGTAGGCGAGACTCATGAGGTCCTGGATCATTCGATGTTGAGCGGAGTGATCATTCCAGGAACGCCTGCTGCGAGTGCGGGTCTCCACCGTCAGCCGGTCGGTAATGGTGAAGACACCATTCTTCGGTTGTGGCTGATGTGAGTATGACGTAGTGAGCCGGAGGTCGAAGGCGCCGCCAAGGACGTGATCGGGCTGGTTCTTCGCCAACAGCTCCAGACCGGTCACTCCTTCCCCGTCTTTGAAGTGGAGTCGAGTTTCCACGCTCGTCATCCTCGTCCAGCGGGCAAGGCCCTCGACTTCAGTGCGTAGGCCGTTGATCTTCGAGTAGTCCACATCGTTCGACCCGGCTGCGATCGCGAAGCGATAGCGAATGCATTGCTCAGAGTGGGCCAGCGTTGAGGCGGAAGCGCCGGCTGACCGCCCCTCCTGCAATGTTACCCAGCCCTGTCCGTCCCGAGCGACGAGGGGATCGGGTAGCGGCAGCTTCGAGTTGAGATCGAACGCATCGGCGAAACCCAGCGCTCGCGGCCAAGTCACTTCAGCACCGCGGTCGTCGAGTGCGACGACAATCACCTCGTCCGTCCCAGCCGTTCCCGACCGGCTGTGCATGATGCGGGTCACGCCTAGCGCCAGCTTCTCCGTCATGCCATCGCCTCCATGGTTTCTCTGAGGAGGACGAAGTTGGACATGGGTAGTTGGACGAGGTCGTCCCGAGAGCCGGACAATTTGGCCATCTCCCTTCGTATAGCGACGATTGCCTTCCAGACCGCCTCGAAGCCGGCATCGAGCGCAGGGCGCGCATTCGCAGGCGAAACCTCGGCTGGAAAGGCGGCGACGTGCTCCCACGAGGCGCAGGTCATCATGGCGCCCCCGTTGCTTTCAACGGCAAACTCCGTGAAGTCGGGCCGGCCCACGATCCCACGGCGCATCGTCCAATTTCGGCCTCAAGTTTCCTCGTCCGTGAGCATCAGTTCGCCAGCATAGATGGGGCATTGCTCGATGCGGTCGGAGATTTGGCTGTGCTCCCGGAGCCACGACTCGAGGTCCTTATTGAGAAAGCCGGCGAGCTCGATGATCGAGGCATGTGCGGTCATCAGGGGGAGACGGAGAGGCTCACCATCTGCGGTGGACCCTCCAGCAATCGGAACGCCCCAAACAATGTGTTCGTGGTGTGCAATGCGGTTTCGCAAGGCCTGCACACGCCGCGCGACGCCCTCAACTCGCTGGCGATCGAGGTCGTTCACTTGAGGGAAGGCGCGGCGCACAGCAGCCTTCCAGATGACGGTGTCGTAAATGCGACGCTGACGTTCTCCGTCGACCTCGGCATATTGTCCGCGACCAAGCAACTTGACCCAGAAGCCGAAGGTCAGCGATGCAACAAGTTTCCCATGAACGACCTGTGGGTCATCGGGCAGGCTCCCAAGACGGGTTCGACTCATTGCTTCCTCGACCAGATGAGTCGCCTGCTGATCGAGGATGGTTCGATCTCTGTACCAGACGAGCCCGTACGAACTTGCAAGCTCTCTCGCCATGGCGGACCGCATCGCAACCTCCACATGGGCAAGGTCATCGAAAACGGCGAGAGCGACGGCACTTGCCCACCGGTAGAGCTCAATCCCATCGACATCTGGGTCGAAGCGGCAGGCGGCGTCGTACCTCTGCATACGAGCCTCTGGGATGTTTGCTCGAAGACGGTCCATGTGGCTCCTAATTGCATGGCAACAGTATTGGATCTAGACTAGGAGACAGCCCCCGACGCAGCGCACCCAGTGTGACGGTCGGGGTTCCTTTTTTATCCTCCGGCGCGAACGTGAAGGCTGTGCAGAGACGCTCTGCGGCACGACGTTCGCCCCCTACGGCAAAGCGGTGTCGGATGCCACTGCGACAATGTAGCTGCGCCGACATGGAGCCTGCGCTAGTCGGGCCTCCAGATGTGGTCACCGTGCTGCTTGCTGACCGCGATAGGCGAATCTACTCGGCATAGCATCGCGCAAATCCCGCGTCAACAGCGAGATGTTGCGCGTGTATGGCAGATCGGGCGTGCATCCTCGACAGGCAGACGCAGTAGGGACAGTGTTTCAGGGAGATTGAACGGCTCGCGCATGATCCCCAGCGGTCGTTCCCCAATCTCAGTGATTCACGTGCCAACTTCAATGACATGAGGGATTTCGCCGGAACCTGGGACGATGCAATTGTCCAACAGGCTGTTGGCCAATTGCTGTGGGGTCCTAGTATCGTGCTCTTGTCAACACTCAAGGACGCGGAGACAGTCAGCCGCTCGGCATAGCGAGTTTCAGCTTCCGGAGGCGCTGCCGGACCAGTTGCAGACGGCGCTGCCGACCATCGAGCAGATCGAGCGCGAACTCGGGGAGGCTGCCGAGTGACGGGGCATCAGCGATAGCCCACTCGCCTCTTCTGAGTGCGTCAAGGGTGAGTTCAGACGGGTACCCGTGCCCACACTTTGCCCACACTTGGGCGCCAGGGATCATGATTCACCACCGTCTGTGTGATCGAAGAGTCTCGGAAATATGCGGGACTCGCGACTTCGCACCGGCCTTCTCGACCGGGAAAGCGGGTTCAAGTCCCCGGGGGTGCACCACGAAGAGGGCTCCTGCCCAGCGATTGCGCTGAACAGGGGCCCTTTCCCATTGGCCGACCCGAGTGGTACCCTCAGCCAGGGGCGAGCGCGGAATGGGGCCTTCCGTCGTTCAGAACTCCTAGCAGTGCGACTCTTTCACCTGGAAGGTGCGGCTGCGGCGCGCCAGGGCGCGCGCGATCGATGACGACTGCTGCTAGGGGACTCATGTCATACGTTATTGCGATCGACCTCGGCGAAGGAATCGCGGCGGCGGCGGTCATCGATCTCGTCGACGGATCGTCGCACCGCAACGGCGACGTGCGCTCCGTGGCCCTGTCGCGCACGGAGCCCGCCGACGGCACCGTCTGGATCGGTGACGACGGCTACGCCTACTTCGGCGACGAAGCCGCCGAGCGCAGCCTGGCGCAACCCGAACGCGCGCTACGCGGCGTGCTCGACCGGGTCGGCGAACCCGAGCCGGAAGCGGAACCGGGCACGACGCCGGAGATCCGGCCCGAAGAGGTCGTCGCCGCGCAGGTGGCGTGGATCGTCGACGTCGCCATCGAGCAGGAGGGCCACGAGCCCGAGGCCGTGGCGCTCGTGCATCCCGACACCTGGGGGAGTCGCGAGATCGAGCTGATGACCGCGGCGCTCGCCGTGGAGGGGCTCGACGACGTCGAGCTCTACAGCGAGCAGGAGGCGTTCGCGGCATCCGAGGCCTGGGAGGGCACCCCGGAGCACGGCGCCGGCCTGCTGCTGGCGTCGCTGTTCGTCATGAGCCCCGCCGTCGAGCCGGTCGCCGCGGTGACCGCGGTCGCTCCGATCGGGCGCGACGAAAGCCTCGCGCCCGGAAGCGCCGCCGCCGGGAAGGCCGCGTCGATCGCCGCGCCTGCCTCTGCCGTCGGCGTCGTGGGCGCGCAGTGGAACCGCATGATCCACGGCAGCCGGCGCCGGCTCGTGCTGGCCTCTGCCGTCGCCGCCGCGGTCGTGCTCGCCACCACCGCCGGCGCGGTGGGTCTCGGCGGCCTCATCCAGACCCGCGACCCCGCCTCGGCGACCTCGGCGAAGGCATCCGTCGGCGACTCGGCAAGCGGCTCAGGCTCCGCTAGCTCCGGAGATGCGGATGCCGCCAGCCGGGCCAAATCGCCGACCATCGAGAAGACCGGCGACACCACCGAAGCCCCCGTGGTCGGCACTCCGGCGCCGACCAACGGTTCGCAGACGCCGCCCACCGCCCCGGTCGCTCCCCGGAGCCCCTCGAACCCCTCGTCGCCCAGCCGGCCCGTCGCCCCCACCAATCCCGCGAATCCGCCCGCGCCCAGCAGGCCGGCCACGCCCGCGAACCCCACCACGCCGTCGCGCCCGACCACTCCCACCAGCCCGACCCGGCCCACGACACCGTCCACACCGTCGCCCACGCCCACGCCGACTCCCACACCCACCCAGCCGCCCGTCGTCACGCCGACGCCCGATCCGGTGCCCGTCGACCCTGCGCCAGTCGATCCCGCGCCGGTTGACCCGGCGCCGGTCGACCCCGCTCCGGTCGATCCCGCGCCGGTTGACCCGGCGCCGGTCGATCCTGCTCCGGTCGATCCCGCGCCGGTCGATCCGGCGCCGGTCGACCCCGCTCCAGTCGACCCCGCGCCGGTCGATCCGGCGCCGGTCGACCCCGTGCCCTGACCGTCGATCGAATCCGGCTCGGACGCGACATCCGGTCTGCACCCGCGAGACAGCGTGCGCTGATCGTGGGCCGCTCCGCCGCGCCGACTATCGAAAAGTGCCGCGCCAATGACACTATGGTTCTGACTTCCTCACTGCGAGGTCGATTCGGCCACGGAAAGAGTTGTTGTGGAACGGTTGGAGCGAGACGTCGTCATCGTCGGCGCCGGAGTGACGGGGCTGACCGCGGCGGTCACGCTGCGTGAGGCCGGATGCAGCGTGATCGTGCTCGAGGCGCGCGACCGCGTCGGCGGCCGGGTCTGGACCGATCACGTCGACGGCCAGCTCTACGAGATCGGCGGCCAATGGGTGTCGCCCGACCAGACGGCGTTGCTCGAGGTGCTCGACGATCTCGGCCTCGACACCTACGAGCGGTATCGCGACGGCGAGAGCGTCTACATCGGCGCCGACGGGGTCGCCAAGCGCTTCACGGGCGGCGTCGTGCCGACGAACCCGCACACCGAGGCCGAGATCGAACGGCTCATCGTGCTGCTCGACCAGCTCGTGGCCGAGACCGACCCGGCCGCGCCGTGGGAGCATCCGAACGCCGACGAGCTCGACCGCATCTCGTTCTCGGCCTGGCTGCGGCAGCAGAGCGACGACGCCGAGGCACGCGAGAACATCGCCCTGTTCATCGCCGACGCCATGCTGACCAAGCCCGCGCACTCCTTCTCGGCGCTTCAGGCACTGCTCATGGCCGCCAGCGCCGGCAGTTTCAGCCATCTGGTCGACGCCGACTTCATTCTCGACCGGCGCGTGGTCGGCGGGCTGCAGCGGGTGCCGCTCGCGCTGGCGGCGACGCTCGACCCGGTTGACCTGCGCCTCGGGCAGCCGGTGCGCGGCATCCGCTGGTCGTCGGCCGCGCTGCCCGTTGAGGCAGTGCCCGCCGACGCAGAGCCCGCCGACGCCGAGCCCGCCCGCGCCGAGCCCGCCGAGTCGGTCGAGGTCTCGACCGACGACCTCGTGGTCACCGCGAAGCGCGTGATCGTGGCCGTGCCGCCGAACCTCTACAACCGCATCGACTACGCACCCGCCCTGCCGCGCCTGCGCCAGCAGTTGTCGCAGCACCAGTCGCTCGGCCTCGTCATCAAGGTGCACGCCACCTACGACACCCCTTTCTGGCGCGAGGAGGGGCTGTCAGGCACCGCCTTCAGCCCTTACCGCGTCGTGCACGAGGCCTACGACAACTCGAATATCGGAGAGACCCGGGGCACGCTCGTGGGCTTCGTCTCCGACGAGAAGGCCGACGCCCTGCTCGCGCTGCCCGCCGCCGAGCGCCGGCATCGCATCCTCGAGTCGCTCGCTGCCTACTACGGGCCGAAGGCGCTCGAGCCGGTCGTCTACTTCGAGAGCGACTGGGCCGCCGAGGAGTGGACGCAGGGTGCCTACGCCGCGAGCTTCGACCTGGGGGGCCTCACCCGCTACGGGGCGCTGCAGCTCGAACCGGTGGGGCCCCTCCGCTTCGGATCGAGCGACCTCGCCGCCGAGGGCTACCAGCACGTCGACGGCGCCATTCGGGTGGGGCGCCGGCTCGCCGCCGAGACCATCGAGAGCATCGAGAGCCTCGGGGCGTAGGCTTCCGCGCATCCGGCCCGACCAACCCCCACACCGACCGAGGAGACACCGAATGACCAGCCACTACGCCGTCATCAACCCCGCCACGGGCGAGACCCTGGCCGAATACCCCACCATCACCGACGCCGAGCTGCAGGATGCGATCGGGTCGGCCGCGGCGGCCTTCGAAGGCTGGTCGCGACGCGTGCCGGTCGCCGACCGCACCGCGCTGATCGCGCGCGTGGCCGAACTGCACACCGAGCGGCGTGACGAGCTGGCCGAGATCGCGGTGCGCGAGATGGGCAAGCCGCTCGACCAGGCGCTCGGCGAGGTCGACTTCGCCGCCGCGATCTACCAGTACTACGTCGACAACGGTGCCGACTTCCTCGCCGACGAGCCGATCGACCTGGCCGAGGGCTCGGGCTCGGCGTTCATCCGCCGCGGCGGCCTCGGCGTACTGCTGGGCATCATGCCGTGGAACTTCCCCTACTACCAGGTGGCGCGGTTCGCCGGCCCGAACATCGTGGCGGGCAACACCATCCTGCTGAAGCACGCCCCGCAATGCCCCGAGTCGGCCGCGGCCATCGCCCGCATCTTCGACGAGGCGGCCGCGTCGGTGGGGGCACCCGCCGGCGTCTACGTCAACATCTTCGCCAGCAACGACCAGATCGCGACGGTCATCGCCGACCCGCGCCTGCAGGGCGTCTCGGTCACCGGTTCCGAGCGGGCCGGAGCCGCCGTCGCAGAGCTCGCCGGCAAGAACCTCAAGAAGGTCGTGCTCGAGCTCGGCGGCTCCGACCCGTTCATCCTGCTCTCGACCGACGACCTGGATGCCGCGGTGCAGGATGCCGTGAACGCGCGCCTCGACAACAACGGGCAGTCGTGCAACGCGGCCAAGCGCTTCATCGTGATCGACTCGCTCTACGACTCCTTCGCGTCGAAGTTCGTCGAGGTGTTCACCGCCGCGCAGCCGGCCGACCCGATGGCCGAGGGCACCCTGCTCGGGCCACTCTCGTCGGCGGCCGCCACCGAACGGCTCGAGGAGCAGCTCGGCCGAGCCCGCACACAGGGCGCGACCGTGCTGGCCTCCGGAACCCCGTCGGGCAACTTCTTTCCGCCCGCCGTGCTGGCCGACGTCACCGACGCGATGGATGCCTACCGCGAGGAGTTCTTCGGCCCGGTGGCCGCCCTCTACAAGGTGTCGTCGGAGGAGGAGGCCGTGCGGTTGGCGAACGACACGCCCTTCGGGCTGGGTTCCTACGTCTACACCACCGACGAGGAGCAGGCGCTGCGGGTGGCCGACGCGATCGACGCCGGCATGGTGTGGATCAACCTCGTGCTCGGCGACGCCGCGGAGCTGCCGTTCGGCGGTGTGAAGCGCTCGGGCTCCGGCCGCGAGATGGGCCGTTTCGCCATGGAGGAGTTCGTGAACAAGAAGCTCATCCGCGTCGCCTGAGCGGCACGCACTCCCTTCGGCGGGGGCTACGTACTCCTGCCGCCGTCACTACGTACATGTTCTTCAGTCGAGCGATTTCGACGTCGAGAGTGAGTAAAACCTACTCATGGCCACCCCGTGGCCGTAGACATCTTGGCCCGAGATGCCGCGACCCACCCCGTCGCGGCGTGAAGAGAAAGCACTCGACGAATGCCATCGCAGAAGAACAGTCCCACCCTGCCCGACGGCCGGCGCCTTCGCGGGCGCGACCGCCCGTTCAAGCAGGCACTCCTCCGGCTCGAGCTCGCCGAGCGGCGAACGCTCGTGCTCGTCACCGGCAAGCCCGGCTGCGGCCGCACGGCGTTCCTCGACGCCCTCTGCGCCGCTCTGCCGGCCGACCGCTGCGTCATCACCGTGCGGGGTCACGCCGACCTCACGGCCGTTCCCCTCGGAGCCCTCGCGCCGGTGATGGCGACCTTCCCCGGCGACGACGCCGGCGAGCCCGCCATCGTGCAGTTCCACCGCGCCGTCAACCGTCCCGGGGTCGTGCTCGTGGTCGACGACTCCGAGCTCCTCGACTCGGCGAGTCTCGGTGTGCTCGAGCAGGTGGCGCACGCGGGCGTCGCCACGATGCTCGTAGCACGGGCGATCCGGGGGGTGTCCGAGGGGCAGCCGGCCGCGGCATCCGGTCTCGCCCGACAGGCCTGCCTCGCGGTCGACCTGCCGACGCTCTCGGCCGCCGACGCCCACGCCCTCATCAAAGACCGCCTCGGCCCCAGCGTGGGCGAGCTCGCCGCCGACGAGATGGTGCGCCTCTCGGCCGGCAGCGTTCGCACGCTGGCCGAGATCGTCGAGGCCGCGATCGGCGCCACCGATCTCTGCGACGACGTCGGTCACTGGCGGGAGCGTTGGTCGTACGTCAGCGAGGGCATGGTCGCGTCGCTGCCGGCGAACCCCATCTCGGCTCCGCCGCTCGTGGCCGACCTGCTGACCGTGCTCGCGGTCGCGGGCGACCTGCCGGTCGAGCAGGCCGGCACCTCGGGCGTCTCCGAGGGCGCGACGCAACGCGCCGAGGCCGCCGGTTTCGTGACCACCCGCCGCCACGACGGCCGCATCTGGGTGTCGCTCGCGCATCCGCTCTACGCCGCCGTCATGCTCTCGACCGTCTCGAGCTCGTGGGAGTCGAGCTTCTGCGCCGCAGGCGCCGACATGCTCGACGGCTACCCCGACCACCGGGTGCGGCGCACGCTGCTGCAGCTGCGGGCCGGCCAGCAGGTGCAGCCGCGGGTGCTGCTCGACCTCGCCCGGCACGAGCTGAGCCGTCAGCGCTACAGCACGGCCATCACCCTCGGCGAGCACGCGGTGCGCGGAGCGGGCGCCGACGCGACCCTGCGCGCCGCGGGGGAGTACGTGCAGGCGCAGTCGCACTCGCAGGTGGGCCGCTCGGCCGCCGCCGGCCGGCACTTCGCCGCCGCGTGGGCCGCGGTCGACGACGTCACCGGAGCCGGTGGAGAGCCGGGCGACGACTTCGTGGCCGTGCTCGCGCAGGCCGAGGGCAACCACCTGGCGTTCCGCGAGCTGCGGCCTGACCTCGCGGTCGGCCGCGTGGCTCCCGTGCTCGACCGCATCGGCGACGACGGCATGCGCGCGCTCGTGGAGTCGGATCTCACGAAGTGGCGCCTGATGTCGGGCGAGGGGCTGCCCGTCGACCTCGACGAGCTCGTGTCGCTCGGCCCGGTCGAGACCGCGGGCGACCTCAACCTGCTCATCATGACGGCGATGCTGCACACCATGGGCGGCAACCTCGCGCTCGCCGATCGCGCCGTGCAACGCGGGCTGGCGGAATGCGACCGGTTCCGCGACGTGCTTCCGAACGCCCGCGATCTGCTGCAGCTCTCGGAGGTGCTGGTGCTGTCGTTCACCGGCCGGTTCGTCGAGGCCCGCGGCGCCGCGACCTGCAACCTCAGTCGCGCCGAGACCGCCAACCCCAGTGCTCGGGGCATCTGGAAGTTCGTGCTCGCCATGATCGAACTGCACGCCGGTTCTCCGTCGCGCGCCTGGAAGCTCATCTCCGAGGGGCGCCGCGATCTGGTGTGGCGGGATGTCGCGGGCCTGCTGGCCTCGGCCGATGCCCTGTCGGCGGCAATCGCCGCCCGCACCGGACGGTTCGCGATCGCGAGGAGCTGGCTCGACCAGCTGACTCCGGCCGAGGTGAGCGACCCGAAGGTCGAGCTGTATGCGTCGCTCGCCCGGGCCTGGGTGTCGGCGGCGTCGGGGCGGCCGGGTTTCG
Organism: Herbiconiux daphne; assembly: GCF_024979295.1. GTDB lineage: Bacteria > Actinomycetota > Actinomycetes > Actinomycetales > Microbacteriaceae > Herbiconiux > Herbiconiux daphnes. Next base: position 189,150 of record NZ_JANLCJ010000005.1, read on the forward strand.
CCATCCGGAGCCTCGCACCGGCCTTGAAGACGGCGATCGACGGCGGGCACCTCTACCTGGCGGCCCTCACCGCCTACGAGGGACTGCGCATCGACCCGGCCATCGGCGCCTCGGTGATGCTGCCGCACCTGACCGCGGCGGCCCAGGCCTTTCCGCTCTGCGAGGCGCACGCGCGCGCGATCGTCGCGCGAGACGACGTGCTGCCCATCGCCCGGCAACTGGCCGAGGCCGGCCTCCTCGGGCCGGCGATCGACGCCGCCCGGTGGGTGGCCGACCAGTCGGGCGCCGACCTCGTTCGGGCCTCGCACGCGCACCGTCTGGCCGACTCGTGGACCGTGCGGGCCGGTGTGGCCATGGGCTCGCGACGGTCGCCGTCGCAGCCGCGGGTGATGCCACTGACCGATCGCGAGTGGCAACTGGCATCCGGGGCCGCAGCCCACCGCACGAGCGCCGAACTGGCCGACGAGTTCGGCATCTCGGTGCGCACGGTCGACAACCATCTGGCCCGCATCTACAAGAAGCTCGGCATCACCGGCCGCCGTGAGCTGTCGGCGGAACTGACCGAGCTGAGGCTCGCCAGCCCCTACGAGGGCTACGGGACCGAGTCGGCGAGCAAGTAGAAATTACTCATAACGCCCTGTGCCGGCAGTCGACCAGACTCGGTATCGGCACAGCGCCAGATCATCCACTGCGACGGTGTCAGTTCCACTGGTGTCTGTCACCAGAGCGGGTTCACTCGTCAGTTCCCGCTGCTGACACACGCGCGATGATCTCAGAACGGGAGCAGCCTTCGGGTGGCTGCTCCCGTTCTTTTCCCCTCCCAGTACTGTGATCCTTATGACCCAACGCGTCGACACGCTCATCATCCTCGGTGCCACCGGCGACCTCACCGCCCGCCTTCTTCTTCCCGGTCTCGGCCAGTTGCTCACCGAGCAGTCCGACCGGCGGCTCGAACTCATCGGGTCGGGCCGCATGGCCTGGAGCGACGAGGAGTGGCGCGCCGTGGTCACCAAGTCGTTCGGTGAGGTGTCGGCATCCGGAGCCGCCATCGACGCTCTGCTCGAGTCGACCCGTTACATCGCCGCGGATGTCACCGACCCCGACGATCTCGGCAAGGTGCTCGCGGCCGCGAAGGGCACTCCGGCCATCTACTTCGCGCTTCCGCCCGCCGTGGCCGTGAACGTGGTCGCCGCGCTCGGCAGCGTCGACTACCCGGCCGACATGGCGCTGGCCCTCGAGAAGCCGTTCGGAACGGATGTCGCCAGCGCCGAAGCCCTCAACGCGGCCCTCATCAAGCTCGTGCCCGAGAACCAGATCCACCGGGTCGACCACTTCCTCGGCCGCTCCACCGTGTTCAACATCATGGGCATGCGCTTCGCGAACCGCATCTTCGAGCCGGTGTGGAACTCCGACCACATCGCGTCGATCGACATCGTCTACGACGAGCAGCTCGCTCTCGAGGGCCGCGCGGGCTATTACGACCAGGCGGGGGCGCTGGTCGACATGATCCAGAGCCACCTGCTGCAGGTGATGGCGGTCGTGGCCATGGAGCCGCCGGCCACGCTCGGCCAAGACGACGTGCGCGACGCCAAGGAGCTCGCCCTGCGCGCCACCCACGTCTGGGCCGACGACCCGACGACGTCGAGCCGCCGCGCCCGCTACACGGCCGGCACGATCGACGGCAAGACCCTGCCGAGCTACGTCGACGAAGAGGGGGTCGACCCGGCCCGCAAGACCGACACGCTCGCCGAGGTCACGCTCGAGATCAGCACCTGGCGCTGGAAGGGCGTGCCGATCACCCTGCGCTCGGGCAAGGCGCTCGGCGCCCGCCGCCGCGAGATCGTGGTGACGTTCAAACCCGCCCAGCAGCTGCCGGTGGGGCTCAAGGGCGCGAACGAGCCGACCGTGCTGCGCATCTTCCTCGGCCCCGACGCCATGGCGCTCGAGATCGACATCAATGGCCCCGGCGACCCGTTCGAGCTCGAACGCGCGAGCCTCGAGGCGACGTTCGGCGAGGGCCAGCTGCTGGCCTACCGCGAGGTGCTCGCCGGCATCCTCGACGGTGACCCGAGCCTCAGCGTGCGCGGCGACTCGGCCGTGGAGGGCTGGCGCATCCTGGCTCCCGTCATCGCCGCGTGGGCGGCCGACGAGGTGCCGATCGACGACTACCCCGCTGGCAGCGAAGGCCCCGAGAGCTGGAAGCCGATCGGCTGAGCGCCGCCGCGCCTGGCAGCTCGCCCTGGCTCGGGCGGTTGACCCCTCGGGTCAGATCGCGATGCCGGCGCCGCCCGCGGCCTGGCGCTGCGCCACGGCCTCGGTGACCTCGGCGTGGTGTGCGACCAGGGCGCGGAGCGCGTCGTCGTCGCGCGGGTCGGGCCCGTCGATGACCGGTGCGGCACCGATGGCCACTCCGGCCGCGATCGACGGGTAGGCCGGAACCGGCACCGCGACGGGAAGGCGGACGGGACGGGTCACGGAACGCTCCACAGGAGCGGCGGGCGCGACCGCGGCCGACACCGCCCGCGCGAGCTGGCGGGAAACCGGCACCGACTCGACCGGGGCGAGGGGAGTCGTGCTCGCGTGGCCGACCGTGGAACGCACGGTGATGCCGTGCTCGGCGAGGTTCGTGACGATGTCGTGCGCCACCGAGCGGGCGAGCGCGGTGTGGAAGATGTCGTCGGTGTCGGCGGCGCTTCTGCGGGTGATCGCGAACGACCCGAGCGGCCCGAAATTCTCCATCAGGGTCTGGCTCACGAGCTCGTAGAGCCTCTCGGGGCTGACCGTGCTCTCTCGTGCCGCCTTGGCCCGCCGTCTCCAGCCGATCATCGCAATGTCCCTCCGCTGCCCCGTCGTGACAACAGTGTGCGTGCTGGGGCCGTGCAAGCGGCAATCGACACGCCGGGATGCGGGATGCAATGGGCTGATTAGGCTGGAATTTCGCACCCCCCGCCGAACCGCCGCCCGATCGGGCGCGAAAGAAGGACATCATGCCCGTCGAGAAGACCTGGCTCGCATTCGCGATCGCCGCCGTGCTCGCGCTGCTGATCGCCATCGCGGTGACCGCGATCGTCACCCTGATCATCCGTCTGGCCGCCCGGCGCCAGCAATGGCCGAAGGCCCTCGTGCGCCGGGCGCGCATCCCCTTCCGGGTGTTCCTCGTCGTGCTGCTGCTCTGGCTCGCGACGACTCTCACGATGCCCGAGGGCGACTGGCAGCCGCTCGTCGACCAGGCCTTCATGATCGTCGCCATCGCGACGGGGGCCTGGCTCGTGTGTGCTCTCGCCCTGTTCTTCGAAGACGTGGCGCTCGCCCGCTACACCATCGACCGCCCCGACAACCGCATCGCCCGGCGGCTGCGCACCCAGGTGCTCATCCTGCGGCGGCTGGCGATGGCGGTAGTGATCGTGGTCGCGCTCGGTGCCATCCTGCTCACGTTCCCGGGCGCCCAGGCGGTCGGCACGAGCGTGCTGGCGTCGGCCGGCGTGGTGTCGATCATCGCCGGTCTCGCTGCGCAGTCGACGCTGTCGAACGTGTTCGCCGGGATGCAGATCGCGTTCAGCGACGCGGTGAGGGTCGACGACGTCGTCATCGTCGAGAACGAGTGGGGCCGCATCGAGGAGATCACGCTGACCTACGTGGTCGTGCACATCTGGGACGACCGGCGCATGGTGGTGCCGAGCACCTACTTCACCTCGAAGCCGTTCCAGAACTGGACCAGGCGCAACTCCGAGCTGCTCGGTTCGGTCGAGTTCGACCTCGACTGGCGGGTGACGCCCGGCGAGATGCGGGCCGAACTCGAGCGGGTGCTCGCCCGCACCGATCTGTGGGACAAGCGCGTCTCGGTGCTGCAGGTGACCGACGCCGTGGGCGGCTACGTGCGCGTGCGCATCCTTGTCACCGCCATCGATGCGCCGACCCTCTTCGACCTGCGCTGCTTCATCCGCGAGGAGATGATCGCCTGGCTCTACCGCTCCAGCCCGCAGTCGATCCCACGCACCCGCGTGCGGGTGATCGACGAGGAACCGGATGTCTCGCACCGGGCGCGGCGAGGCGACCCCGAGGCGTCGGGGCTGTTCCACGGCGACAGCGGCGCCGAGGGGCGCGCGAGCCTGTTCACCGGCCCGATCGAGACCACGGACCGCGCGGCCGGCGGATTCGACGCGCCGCGCGCACCACGCGAGACCGACCGAGACCGGTAGCCGCGGGCGTCGGCTGCGGAGACGTGCTCAGACGGCCGGCGGCGACTTCGGCTTGCGCGGCGCCCGCGCGGGCGGCGGCGGGGGAACGGATGCCGCGTTCGGCAGCACCTCGGTAGCATTCGTGTCGCCGCTCACGGGCGCAGGCGCAGGCGCGGTCGTGTCGGGCGCAGCAGCGGCCGACTCGGGGGCGGGAGCCCACGACGCGGGCGCCGGGGCACCGGGAGCCGCGGCATCCGGAGCCGTGCCCTCCGGGGCCGTGCTGTCCTGAGCCGCACCCTCCGGCGCCGGCTCTTCCGGGCCCACCGGCCGCACCGGCCAGGTGAACCGGCCCGACTCGCCGTTCTTCACGAGGTAGACCTGCGCGGCGCGGGTGCCGAACCAGAGGAACCGCACGAGCAGGAAGAGCACGCCGAGCACCACGACGAGCACGATCGCGCCCGCGAGAACCGAGACGACGCTCGAGAGGATGCCGAGCAGGATCGGGAACAGGCCGCCGCCACCGCCGTAGAACATCAGGAGTCTCCGAGCTCGCGTGCTTCGTCGTCGTCTTGCAGCACGCTGCCGATGGCCAGAGCGAGCGTGATGCCCCAGCTGACCCACATGAGGATGAGCCGCCAGTCGCGCGGGCCCTTGCGCGTGGCCTGGATGGCCGAGAAGCCGCCGATGGCCGCGCTGATGATGCTGCTGTTCAGAATGAACTTGCGCACACTGTCCCCGTTCTGTTCTGTCGTGACGACTACGCTACCCGTTCCGGCCCGCACTCGCCCTGGTAGACTCGGGGCTGGAATTCCGGGCTGTATTCGAGCGAAGCCGAATGGTGGTCCGACTCAGCCGAACGGACCCATGCCTTCCTCAGACAGCACCTCTTCCCCTCGATTCGGCGAGTTCGAGTTCGTCGTCGTCTCGAACCGCCTTCCGGTCGACCGCGTCGTCGACGCCGACGGGAACCCCTCGTTCCGCACCTCGCCCGGTGGCCTCGTCACGGCGCTCGAGCCCGTGATGCGTGAGGCCGACGGAGCCTGGGTGGGCTGGACCGGCAGCCCAGACGACGAGCCGGAGCCGTTCGAGAACGACGGCATCCACCTCATTCCCGTGCCGCTCTCCAGCGACGACATCGAGCTCTACTACGAGGGCTTCTCGAACGACACGCTGTGGCCGCTCTACCACGACGTCATCGCACCGCCCGCCTACCACCGCGAGTGGTGGGAGCGATACGTCATCGTCAATCAGCGCTTCGCCGACCGGGCCGCCGAGATCTCGGCCGAAGGCGGCACCGTCTGGGTGCAGGACTACCAGTTGCAGCTGGTGCCGCGCATGCTCCGCGAGCAACGACCCGACCTCACCATCGGCTTCTTCAATCACATTCCGTTCCCGGCATACGGCATCTATTCGCAGCTGCCCTGGCGCACGCAGATCATCGAGGGCCTGCTCGGCGCCGACGTCATCGGCTTTCAGCGCACCGCGGATGCCGGCAACTTCTCGCGTGCCGTGCGCCGGCTCCTGGGCTACCAGGCCCGGGGCACCGTCATCGACGTGCCGATCGAGCAGGAGGCCGAGGTCGCCAGCGCCAAGCACCGCATCTCGACCGTGGGCGACAACAAGCTCGTGCGCACCGTGGTGGCGAAGGCGTTCCCCATCTCGATCGACGCGGCCAGCTACGAAGAACTCGCGCGGCGGCCCGACATCCAGGCCCGGGCGCGCGAGATCCGCGAGGGGCTCGGCAACCCGGCGGTCGTGATGCTCGGCGTCGACCGACTCGACTACACCAAGGGCATCGGCCACCGGCTCAAGGCCTTCGGCGAGCTGCTGGCCGACGGCACGATCGACGTCGAAGACGTCACCCTCGTGCAGGTCGCGAGCCCGAGCCGCGAGCGGGTGAGCGCCTACCAGCAGCTGCGCGACGAGATCGAGCTCACCGTCGGCCGCATCAACGGCGACTACGGCACGATCAGCCACACCGCCATCAGCTACCTGCACCACGGCTACCCGCGGGAGGAGATGGTGGCGCTCTACCTGGCGGCCGACGTCATGCTCGTCACGGCCCTCCGCGACGGCATGAATCTGGTGGCGAAGGAATACGTCGCCTCGCGGTTCGACAACGACGGCGTGCTGGTGCTCAGCGAGTTCGCGGGTGCCTCCGACGAACTGCGCACGGCGCTGCGCGTCAACCCGCACGACATCGAAGGCCTGAAAGAGGCGATCCTCAAGGCCAAGTCGATGCCCCGCAGCGAGCGCGCGCGCCGCATGCGCGCCATGCGCAAGCGGGTGCAGGAGAACGATGTCGCCCGCTGGTCGTCGTCGTTCCTGAAGGCCCTCACCACGCCGTCGCACGATCTCGCGCTGCCGAAGGCTAATGGTCCCCAAATCAACGGGTCCCAGAGCACTCGGCCGCAGATCACCCGCGCCGAGGCCCGCGCCGAGGAGCGCGCGACGGAGGAGGCCCGATGAGCGTCGTCGACCTCGACGCCGGCCTGCTGCAGGCGGTCGACCGTCTCGCGGCTGTTCCGAGCCTGCTCATCGCTCTCGACTTCGACGGCACCATCTCGCCCGTGGTCGACTCGCCCGAAGCGGCGCGTGCCCTTCCCGAGGCCGCCGACGCGCTCCGGCGGCTCGCGGCCCTGCCCGGCACCCGGGTGGCGCTCGTGTCGGGGCGCTCGCTCGAGAGCCTCGAACGGGTGTCGGATGCCGCCGCCGACACGCTGCTCGTGGGTTCGCACGGCGTCGAGGTGCGCCTCGACGGCGCGGCCGAACTCACCCTGACGCCCGAGGAACGGCAACGGGCCGATGAGCTCCGCGAGGCCTTGGAGCAGGCGGCCGACCCGTTCGACGACGTCTGGGTCGAGGTGAAACCGGCCGGGTCGGCGCTGCACACCCGGCGGGCGACCGACGACGTGCGCGAGCGCGCCGAACGGGCCGCCTCCGCCGCCGCCGAACGATTCGCCGGGCTCACCACGCGACGCGGCAAGAACGTGCTCGAGTTCGCGGTGCGCAGCGAGACCAAAGGCCAGGGCGTCGAGCGGTTGCGCGAGGTCACGGGAGCCGACGCCGTGCTCTTCGCCGGCGACGACGTCACCGACGAAGACGCCTTCCGGGTGCTGGGCGAGACCGACCTCGGGCTGAAGGTCGGCGAGGGCGACACGGCGGCCGCCTACCGCGTCGACGATCCGCAGAGCGTGGCCCGCGTGCTGGAGCGACTTGCAGACCGTCGGGCGGCTCTAAACTCGTAACATGCCCGAAATAGACATCAAGCCGCGGAGTCGCACCGTCACCGATGGAATCGAAGCCCTGACCTCTCGCGGAATGCTCCGCGGCGTCGGAATGGGCGACGGTGACTGGGAGAAACCCCAGATCGGCATTGCGAGCTCGTGGAACGAGATCACGCCCTGCAACCTGTCGCTCGAGCGCCTCGCGCGCGCGTCGAAGGAGGGGGTGCACTCGGGCGGCGGTTACCCGCTGCAGTTCGGCACCATCTCCGTCTCCGACGGCATCTCGATGGGCCACGAGGGCATGCACTTCTCGCTCGTCTCGCGCGAGGTCATCGCCGACTCCGTCGAGACCGTGATGATGGCCGAGCGGCTCGACGGCTCGGTGCTGCTGGCAGGCTGCGACAAGTCGCTGCCGGGCATGTTGATGGCGGCGGCCCGTCTCGACCTGGCATCCGTGTTCCTCTACGCCGGATCGATCGCGCCCGGCTGGGTGAAGCTCTCCGACGGCACGGAGAAGGACATCACCATCATCGACTCGTTCGAGGCCGTCGGCGCCGTGCGCGCCGGCCGCATGTCGATGGAAGACGCGCACCGCATCGAGTGCGCCTTCGCTCCGGGCGAGGGCTCGTGCGGTGGCATGTACACCGCGAACACCATGGCGAGCGCCGCCGAAGCCATGGGCATGAGCCTGCCGGGCTCCGCGAGCCCCGCTGCGGCCGACCGCCGCCGCGACTACTTCGCCCACCGCTCGGGCGAGGCCGTGGTGAACATGCTGCGTCTCGGCCTCACGGCACGCGACATCATCACCAAGAAGTCGCTCGAGAACGCGATCGCCGTGGGCATGGCCTTCGGCGGCTCGACCAACCTCGTGCTGCACCTGCTCGCCATCGCCGCCGAAGCGGAGGTCGACCTGACGCTCGCCGACTTCAATCGGGTGGGCGATAAAGTGCCGCACATCGGCGACCTCAAGCCGTTCGGCCGTTTCGTGATGAACGACGTCGACCGCCACGGCGGCGTGCCGGCCGTCATGAAGGCGCTGCTCGACGAGGGCCTGCTGCACGGCGACGCCATGACCGTCACCGGCAAGACGATCGAAGAGAACCTCGCCGAGATGGACATCGCGCCGCTCGACGGCGAGGTGCTGCGGCCGTTGTCGAACCCGATTCACGCGTCCGGAGGCATCACGATCCTCAGCGGTTCGATGGCTCCGGAGGGCGCGGTCGTGAAGTCGGCCGGCTTCGACGCCGACGTGTTCGAGGGCCCCGCGCGGGTGTTCGAGCGCGAGCGCGAGGCGATGGATGCCCTCACCGAGGGCCGCATCGACGCCGGTGACGTGGTGGTCATCCGCTATGAGGGCCCGAAGGGCGGCCCCGGCATGCGCGAGATGCTCGCCATCACCGCCGCCATCAAGGGGGCGGGGCTCGGCAAGGATGTACTACTATTGACCGACGGCAGATTCTCAGGCGGCACAACCGGCCTGTGCATCGGCCATATAGCACCCGAAGCGGTCGACGCTGGTCCGATCGCCTTCGTGCGCGATGGTGATCTAATACGGGTCGATATCGCAGCTCGCTCGATCGACCTACTTGTCGAACCCGCTGAGCTAGCAGCTCGCCGAGACGGCTGGGCTCCACTTCCTCCGCGCTATACCCGTGGCGTTCTCGCGAAGTACTCCAAACTGGTGCATTCCGCCGCTGTCGGCGCCATCACCGGGTAGTGCTCGCGCATCCATCAATCGCGCTCGATCTCTCGGCGCTCCACTCCTCTCCGTTCAAGGAAGCCCACATGTCCACGGAATCCATCCCCGTGCCAACCAAGAAGAGCCCACCGACGGCGCAGCCCGAGATCCTCACCGGCTCGGGAGCCGTGCTCCGCTCGCTCAAGCACCTCGGCGTCACCGATGTGTTCGGCCTGCCCGGCGGCGCCATCATCCCGTTCTACGACGAGCTGATGACGCAAGACGACATCCGTCACATCCTCGTGCGCCACGAGCAGGGCGCGGGTCACGCGGCCGAGGGCTACGCGGCCGCGACCGGCAAGGTCGGCGTCGCCATCGCGACCTCCGGCCCCGGGGCCACGAACCTCGTCACCGCGATCGCCGACGCCTACATGGACTCGGTGCCGCTGCTCGCGATCACCGGTCAGGTGTTCTCGCACCTGATGGGAACCGACGCCTTCCAGGAAGCCGACATCGTGGGCATCACGATGCCGATCACGAAGCACTCGTTCCTCGTCAAGCGCGCCGAAGACATCCCGGCCACCATCGCCGCGGCCTACCAGATCGCCTCGACCGGCCGGCCCGGCCCGGTGCTCGTCGACATCACGAAAGACGCGCAGCAGGGCTCCGCGCCGTTCATCTGGCCGCCGAAGGTCGACCTGCCCGGCTACCGCCCCATCACGAAGGCGCACGGCAAGCAGATCCAGGCCGCGGCGCAGCTGCTGGTGGAGTCGAAGAAGCCCGTCTTCTACGTCGGCGGCGGCGTCATCCGGGCCGAGGCCACCGAAGAGCTCGCGGCGCTCGCGGCGGCCACCGGCGTTCCGGTCGTCACGACCCTGATGGCCCGCGGCGCCTTCCCCGACTCGCACCCGCAGCACCTCGGCATGCCGGGCATGCACGGTACCGTTCCGGCGGTGCTCGCGCTGCAGGAGAGCGACCTGCTCATCTCGCTGGGCGCCCGCTTCGACGACCGCGTCACCGGCAAGGCGAGCGAGTTCGCGCCCAACGCCAAGGTCGTGCACGTCGACGTCGATCCGGCCGAGATCTCGAAGATCCGCATCGCCGACGTGCCGATCGTGGGCGACGCCAAAGACGTGATCGCCGACCTCCTCCGCGCCTACGCCGACGTGTCGGGCGGCTCGACCCTCGAGCTCGACGAGTGGTGGGCCTACCTGCGCGGCCTGCAGGAGAAGTTCCCGCTCGGCTACTCCGAACCCACCGACGGCCTGATGGCGCCGCAATACGTCATCAAGCGCATCGGCGAGCTCACCGGTCCCGAGGCGATCTACGCCGCCGGCGTGGGTCAGCACCAGATGTGGGCGGCCCAGTTCATCAAGTACGAGCGGCCGCACGCCTGGCTGAACTCCGGCGGCGCCGGCACCATGGGCTACGCGGTTCCCGCCGCCATGGGCGCCAAGGTGGCCGAGCCCGAGCGCACGGTGTGGGCGATCGACGGCGACGGATGCTTCCAGATGACCAACCAGGAGCTGGCGACCTGCACGATCAACAAGATCCCGATCAAGGTCGCCATCATCAACAACTCCTCGCTCGGCATGGTGCGCCAGTGGCAGACACTGTTCTACGACGGCCGCCACTCGTTCACCGACCTGAACACCGGGCACGAGACTCAGATGGTGCCCGACTTCGTGAAGATGGCCGACGCCTATGGTGCGCTGGGCATCCGGGTCACCCGTGCTGAAGACGTCGACGCGGCCATCAAGCTCGCCCTCGAGACCAACGACCGCCCGGTCGTGATCGACTTCGTGGTGTCGGCCGACGCGATGGTGTGGCCGATGGTTCCGCAGGGGGTCAGCAACAGCTTCGTGCAGTACGCGAAAGACCACGCGCCCGAGTGGGATGAGGAGTAGGCCATGTCGACACACGTTCTGAGCCTTCTCGTCGAAGACAAACCCGGTCTGCTCACCCGGGTCGCGGGCCTGTTCGCCCGTCGCGGGTTCAACATCGAATCGCTCGCCGTGGGGCACAGCGAGATCGACGGCCTGTCGCGCATCACGGTCGTGGTCGATGTCGAAGACCTCCCGCTCGAGCAGGTGACCAAGCAGCTCAACAAGCTCATCAACGTCATCAAGATCGTCGAGCTCGACCCGGCGCAGTCGGTGCAGCGCGAGCACCTGCTCGTCAAGGTGCGCGTCGACAACACGACCCGTTCGCCGGTGCTCGAGGCGGTCAACCTCTTCCGCGCCCGCGTGGTCGACGTGTCGACCGACGCCCTGGTGATCGAGGTCACCGGCGACTCCGGCAAGACGCAGGCGTTCCTGCGCGTTCTCGAGCCCTACGGCATCAAGGAGATCGCCCAGTCGGGTCTGCTCGCCATCGGCCGTGGCGGCAAGAGCATCACCGAGCGCGTTTTCAAGAACTGAGTGCGGGCATCCGTTCGCCTCGATCAGACAGCACAACAACAAGGAGAAAAATCACGTGACCGAGATCTTCTATGACCAGGACGCCGATCTGTCCCTGATCCAGTCCAAGAAGGTGGCCGTCATCGGCTACGGCTCGCAGGGCCACGCCCACGCGCTGAACCTTCGCGATTCCGGCGTCGAGGTCGTCGTGGCGCTAAAGGAGGGGTCGAAGTCGACCGCCAAGGCCGAGGAGGCGGGATTCACCGTTCTCTCCGTGGCCGAGGCCACCTCGTGGGCCGACGTCATCGTCATCCTGGCTCCCGACCAGCACCAGCGCGGCATCTACGCGCAGGACATCCAGCCCAACCTCAGCGATGGCAAGGCCCTGCTCTTCGGGCACGGCTTCAACATCCGCTTCGGGTACATCCAGGCGCCCGAGGGCGTCGACGTGATCATGGTCGCCCCGAAGGGCCCGGGTCACACCGTGCGCCGCGAGTACGAGGCCGGCCGTGGCGTTCCCGTCATCGTCGCCGTCGAGAACGACGCCACCGGCAGCGCCTGGGAGCTGGCCTGGAGCTACGCCAAGGGCATCGGCGGCCTGCGCGCCGGCGGCATCAAGACCACCTTCACCGAAGAGACCGAGACCGACCTGTTCGGCGAGCAGGCCGTGCTCTGCGGCGGCGTCTCGCAGCTGGTGCAGTACGGCTTCGAGACCCTCACCGAGGCCGGCTACCAGCCGCAGATCGCCTACTTCGAGGTGCTGCACGAGCTGAAGCTCATCGTCGACCTGATGTGGGAGGGCGGCATCGCCAAGCAGCGCTGGTCGGTCTCCGACACGGCCGAGTACGGCGACTACGTCTCGGGCCCGCGCGTCATCGACCCGCACGTGAAGGAGAACATGCAGGCCGTTCTCGCCGACATCCAGTCGGGTGCCTTCGCGAAGCGCTTCATCGACGACCAGGATGCCGGTGCGCCCGAGTTCTTCGCCCTGCGCGAGAAGGGCGCCTCGCACCCGATCGAGGCCACGGGCAAGGAGCTGCGCGCTCTGTTCGCCTGGAAGCAGCAGGACGAGGACTACACGGATGGCTCAGCTGCGCGCTGATCGACCGAACCACCGGAGGGGCCTCGCGGCGTGAGCTGCGGGGCCCTTCTGCCGTTCAGGCCGTGCGCACGGCGTCGGTGAGGATGCCGGCGGCCGCGAGTCGTGCCGACACCACGGTGTCGAGCTCGCCGAACACCGCGTTCGCGCGGTTGATGCCGATCGCTCCGCCCATGAGCCCGGTGCCGGGGTCGCGCGCGAACCGTGCCACCAGCCTTCCCTCGGCATCGAAGAAGCGCACGCCGTAGACGAGGCGCTGCCGGCTGCCGGCGAGGCCGCCGAAGAGCACGGTCATGGCCTGCGAGCCGCGCGCGACGGTCCACTGCCCGGTCGCCTCGGGCGTCACGGTGAAGCCCTGGCTCTGCAACGCCTCGGCGAGCAGTGACCGAGCGGCCTCATGGTCGCCCGAGAGGAAGTAGTCGACGCTGGGCATGCAGGCATCCTCTCGCTCGCGAACCGGCGTGAGCCGCTCGGAACGAAGCCTACTGGCCGCCGCACTCCGGATAGGGTGATGGCATGAGCGACTCCCGCGACGACGATGCCCTCGGCTGGGCGGGCGACGACGATCCGACGTTGTCGCCGGTCGGGGTTCCGGAGCGCGACGCGGCCCCCGCGGCGGCCCCCGGGCCTTCGCCCGCCTCCGCGCCCACCCCCGCCCGCCGCACCGTGCTCGACGAGGCCGAAGACGCCGAAGACCGCGCCGCCGAGAAAGAGCTCGCCGAGGCCGAGGCGGCCTCGAAGCAGCTCAGCTCGGCTGCGCTCATCGGTCTCGGCGTGCTCGGCGGCATCTATCTGCTCTACACGATCGGCTGGATCGTCAGCTTCGGGCGCTACGTGACCCCGGCGGAGATGTCGTTCGGCGTCTTCTCCGACCTGATCGCGCGAACGCTCGCGATCGCCGCGCCGCCGTTCTGGTTCGTGGCGACGCTGCTGATCACCCAGCGGCGCGACGTGCGCTACCGGTTCCTGTGGCTCGTGATCGGTGTGCTCGTCCTCGTGCCCTGGCCGTTCCTGCTGGGAGGCGGCGCATGACCGCGGTCGCGCCGGCGAAGCGCGGCTTCCGCCGCTACGGCAAGGGCGGCTGGACCGTCGCCATCGTGTTCGCGTTCCTCTACGCCTATCACCTGTGGGGCGGCATCGCGAACCTCATCGGCGTGGTCTCGCTGCTCAACATCTACGGCACGGCGCCCGACGGCGGGCTCTGGGCCCTGATCGTCGGCTACGCGATCGTGCCGGTCGTCGTGTATGCCGCGGCGCTGCTGGTCGGCCGCACCCTGCGCACCTGGGAGCGAGCCGTCGTCTTCGCGGTCGGCTTCGCCGTGGTGTCGACCATCTCGCTCAGCCTCCTCTCCCTCTAGCCCCTCACACCCCAAGCTCCCTCCCCACCTCTCGCCGAGTTGCGCCAAAGTGCCCCATAGGGGCCCCGGGGTGGTCACTTTGGCGCAACTCGGCGAGAGGGGAGAGAGAGGGGGTTAGAGGAAGGTGGCTGCCAGGACGAGGGCGGCCAGGGCGATCTGGGCGAGGAGGCGGGGGATGAAGGGGATCGCGAGGGAGCCGAACCGGTCGCGGCGGGTCGACGCGTAGGCGTTGGCCGGAAAGACGCAGGCCAGAAAGACCACGAGCGCGACACCCGCGATCACGCGGGTCGGCGGGAACAACAGCCCGAGGCCCCCGGCGATCTCGCACACCCCGGTGATGTACACCAGCGTCAGCGGGGTCACCCTCCCGTCGGGCCGCAACCACGGCGGGATCATCGCCGCCATGGTGCGCGCCGAGCGCGGCACGAAGTGGTTCACCCCCATGCCGATGAACACCACGGCGATCACGATGCGCAGAACCGTGATGATGACGGCAAGAGTCTCGGCGGGCATCCCTCCAGTCTGCCCTGCACTACAGTTGAGTGGTTCCCGCCCCAGAACCAAAGGACCCGATCCGTGTCGAAACCGGTCGTGCTGATCGCCGAAGAACTCTCTCCCGCCACCGTCGACGCTCTCGGGCCCGACTTCGATGTGCGCACCGTCGACGGCACCGATCGACCGGCTCTGCTGGCGGCGCTCGCCGACGCGAACGCGGTGCTCGTGCGCTCCGCGACGAAGGTCGACGCCGAGGCCATCGCCGCGGCTCCCCACCTGCAGGTCGTCGCCCGCGCGGGCGTCGGGCTCGACAACGTCGACATCAAGGCCGCGACGACCGCGGGCGTCATGGTGGTCAACGCCCCCACCTCGAACATCATCTCGGCCGCAGAGCTCACGGTCGGCCACATCCTGAGCCTCGCCCGTCACATCCCGGCCGCGCACGCGGCGCTCGCGCAGGGCCAGTGGAAGCGCTCCGCCTACACCGGCGTCGAGCTCTTCGAGAAGACCGTCGGCATCATCGGCCTCGGGCGCATCGGCGCGCTGATCACCGCTCGCCTGCAGGCCTTCGGCGTGAACGTCATCGCCTACGACCCCTACGTCACCAGCGCCCGCGCCCAGCAGCTCGGCGTCACCTTGGTGACCCTCGACGACCTGCTCGCCCAGGCCGACTTCGTCACCATCCACATGCCGAAGACCCCCGAGACCACGGGCATGATCAGCGACGAGCAGCTCGCGCTGATGAAGCCGACGGCGTTCATCGTCAACGTCGCCCGTGGCGGCCTGATCGACGAAGACGCGCTCTACCGCGCCCTCAGCGCCGGCGTGATCGCGGGCGCCGGGCTCGACGTGTTCGTGAGCGAACCGCCGAAGGAGTCGCCGCTGCTCGGCCTGCCGAACATCATCGTCACCCCGCACCTCGGCGCCTCGACCGACGAGGCGCAGGAGAAGGCGGGGGTCTCGGTGGCGAAGTCGGTGCGGCTCGCGCTGTCGGGCGAGTTGGTTCCGGATGCCGTGAACGTCGCCGGTGGGGTCATCGACCCCTACGTGCGCCCCGGCATCCCCCTGGTCGAGAAGCTCGGGCAGGTGTTCTCCGGTCTCGCGCAGAGCCCGCTCACGTCGATCGACGTGGTGGTGAAGGGCGAGCTCGCCGACTTCGACGTGAGCGTGCTGAAGCTCGCCGCGCTCAAGGGCGTGTTCACCAACGTCGTGAGCGAGAGCGTCTCCTACGTCAACGCGCCGCTGCTCGCCGAACAGCGCGGTGTGACGGTGCGGCTCATCACCGAGCCGGTGTCGGAGGAGTACCGCAACGTCGTCACCCTGAGCGGCGCCCTGAGCGACGGATCGCAGATCTCGGTCTCGGGCACCCTCACCGGCACGAAGCAGATCGAGAAGATCGTCGAGATCAACGGCTACGACGTCGAGGTGCCCTTCGCCCGGCACCTGATCGTGATGCTCTACACCGACCGGCCGGGCATCGTGGCGGTCTACGGCAAGGAGTTCGGCGAGGCATCCGTCAACATCGCCGGCATGCAGATCGCGCGCCACGAGGCCGGCGGCAAGGCGCTCAGCGTGCTGACCGTCGACTCGCCCGTGCCCGACGGCCTGCTCGAGAAGCTGCGCGTCGACATCGACGCCGACACGATGCTCGAGATCGACGTCACCGAGGAATAGGTCGAGAAAGTTTTCTTCGCGGCTGTCGATTCCGGCCGCTACCGTTCGTCGTAGGGATGTCGCATGACACACGTCGAACCGTAGGAGAAGACATCATGACCAAGGAATACATCATCCTCATCCGCGAGCCGGAGTGGGACTCGTCGCAGGTCAGCGAAGAGCAGTGGGCCGCGGCGATGCAGGAGCACGGCGCCTTCATGCAGGCCGTGGCCGCCGCCGGCGCGCAGCTGCTCGGCGGCGACGCGCTCGAGTCGAGCGCGAAGGCCGTGCGCATCCAGCCCGCGCGCGACGGACAGCCCGCGGTCTACACCGACGGCCCGTTCACCGAGACCAAAGAGGTGGTCAGCGGCTTCTACAAGATCGGCGCCGAGAGCGACGAGCAGGCCCGCGAGCTCGCGGCCCGCGTGCCCACCGGCGGCTGGGTCGAGCTGTTCCCGGTGATGGACACGAACGGCCAGGCCAACCCGTCCTGATGGGCGATCATCGCGAGCTGGAGGTCGCGTTCCGTGAGGAGTGGCCGCGCATCCTCGGAAGCGTGCTGCGGTTCACGGGCGACCTCCAGCTCGCGGAGGACTGCGTGCAGGAGGCGTTCGCCCGCGCGCTCACGGCCGCGCAGACCGAGACGCTGCGCAACCCGGCGTCGTGGATCACCACGACCGCCAAGCACCTCGCCGTCGACCAGCTGCGACGCGAAGCGAGCCTGGCCCGCAACTTCGGCAAGCTCGCCGCGGATGCCGCCGACGCCTCCGCCCGGGCCGCCGACGCCGTGGGCGCCGACTCGTTCGCGGTGTCGCTCGACGACGACCGCCTGCAGCTGATCTACCTCACCTGCCACCCCGGCCTGAGCGAGGAGGCGCGGCTCTGCACCGCCCTGCGCGCGGTCTGCGGTGTGCCGACGGCCGAGATCGCCGACCTCTTCCTCGTGAAAGAGGCCACCATGGCCGCGCGGCTCACCCGCGCGAAGAAGCGCATCCAGAACGGCGGAGCCCCTGGGGGAGTGGGCGATGCCGCGGGCGCTCCGCCGCGCATCCGCCTCGAGATGCCGGATGCCGCCGAGCTCGCCGCGCGCACAGACGACGTGCTCACGACCGTGTACCTGCTCTACACCACCGGGCACACCGCACCGGCGGGTCACGAGTTGAGCCGATCGGTCACGACCTCGGCGGCCCTCGGGCTCGCACGCTCGGTGGTGCGGCTCGCCCCGCGACACCTCGAGGCGCGCGGGCTGCTCGCGCTGCTGCTGCTCTCGGAGGCACGGGCACCCGGCCGCGTCGACGCCGACGGCGCCGCGGTCAGTCTCGAAGACGCCGACCGTTCGCTCTGGAACCGCGACCTGATCGAGGAGGGCCTCACCCAGGCCACGATCGCCCTCGCCGGGCGCGGCCGCTTCGCCCTGCAGGCCGGCATCTCGGGGCTGCACGCCGACGCCTCGGCCTGGGAGGCCACCGACTGGGTGTCGATCGTGTCGCTCTACGACGCTCTCGCCGCCCGCTGGCCCTCGCCGGCGGTGCTGCTCAACCGCATCGTCGCGCGCAGCTTCCTGCACTCCGTCGGGCCCGAGGCCGCGCTCGCCGAACTCGACGCCTTCGAGCGCGACTCGCCGCCCGCGGCTGCGCCGGCGTTCGCCGCGCAGCTCGCGGCCGCCCGCGCCGACCTGCTGCGCCGCGCCGATCGCCCCGCCGAGGCATCCGCCGCCTACCGCGTCGCCGTGGCACTCGAGGCCAACGGTGCCTTGCGGGCTTTCTTAACCCAAAAACTGGAGGCCCTGACACTCCCACAACCCCCTCGAGAAGTCACAGATCGGTCGAAAAAGGGCTCGGGATGACCCAAAAGTGACTTCTGGGGGTGAGAGAGCGAGCCAGACCAGGTGAGCCCGGGCGGCTAATGTTTATACATGGCACGCACGATCAAGCTCGCACTCATTCCCGGTGACGGGATCGGCCCCGAAGTCGTCACCGAGGCCGTCAAGGTGCTCGACGCGGTCACCGCGGGCAGCGACATCGAGTTCGCGAAGACGCACTTCTCGCTGGGCGCCACGCGCTATCTCGAGACCGGTGACGTGCTCACCGACGACGATCTCGCCGCGATCAGCGCCCACGACGTCATCCTGCTCGGCGCCGTCGGGGGAGTGCCGGGCGACCCGCGGCTCGCCAACGCGAACATCGAGCGCGGCCTGCTGCTGAAGCTGCGGTTCTCGCTCGACCACTACGTGAATCTGCGCCCCACCACCATCTACCCCGGTGTGCCGAGCCCGCTCGCGAGCCACGGCGACGTCGACTTCGTGGTCGTGCGCGAGGGAACCGAGGGCCCCTACGTCGGCAACGGCGGCGCCATCCGGGGCGGAACGCCGCACGAGATCGCGAACGAGGTGTCGGTCAACACCGCCTTCGGGGTGGAGCGGGTGGTGCGCTTCGCATTCGCCGCGGCATCCGCTCGTCGCAAGAAGCTGACCCTCGTGCACAAGACCAACGTGCTCACCTTCGCCGGCGGCCTCTGGAAGAGGCTCGTCGACGAGGTGGGGGCCACTTTCCCAGAAGTGGACGTCGACTACCTGCACGTCGATGCCGCGACCATCTTCTTGGTGACCGACCCTGCTAGATTTGACGTGATCGTCACAGACAACCTCTTCGGCGACATTCTCACCGACCTCGCCGGCGCAATCAGCGGCGGAATCGGATTGGCGGCCTCGGGCAACATCAACCCCGACGGCACCTACCCTTCGATGTTCGAACCGGTCCACGGATCCGCTCCCGACATCGCAGGCCAGCAGAAGGCCGATCCCACCGCAGCGATCCTCTCGGTCGCGATGCTGCTCGACCACCTCCAGCTGACCGACGCGGCCACCCGCGTTCGCGACGCCGTGGTGGCCGACATCGCCACCCGCACCGACTCTTCGCGCACCACGTCGCAGATCGGTGACGCGATCGCCTCCGCGCTGGCCGCACCGGCCCTCACTCAGACCCTTTGACGAAAGACAGACCATGACTCTCGCTCCGACCTCCACTTTTCCGCTGCAGTTCGACCTCACGCCGTCACAGGATGCGCGTGCCGAGGCCGAGCGCGAGGTCATCCTCGCCGACCCCGGCTTCGGCAAGCACTTCACCGACCACATGGTGAAGATCGACTGGACGGTCGACGAGGGCTGGCACGACGCGAGCGTCATTCCCTACGGCCCCCTGCTGCTCGACCCGTCGGCAGCCGTGCTGCACTACGCGCAGGAGATCTTCGAGGGGCTCAAGGCCTACCGTCACGCCGACGGCTCGATCTGGACCTTCCGGCCCGAGAAGAACGCCGAGCGCCTGCAGCGATCCGCCCGCCGCCTCGCGCTGCCCGAGCTCTCGGTGGAGGACTTCGTGGAGTCGCTGCGCCAGCTCGTCGCTGTCGACGGATCGTGGGTGCCGTCGGCGCCCGAGACGAGCCTCTACATCAGGCCGTTCATGATCGCGAACGAGTCGTTCCTCGGCGTGCGGCCCTCGCAGAAGGTCGGCTACTACGTGATCGCGAGCCCGGCGGGCGCCTACTTCAAGGGCGGCGTGGCACCGGTGTCGATCTGGCTGTCGACCGAGTACTCCCGCGCCGGCCGCGGGGGCACCGGGGCCGCGAAGTGCGGCGGCAACTACGCGGCCTCGCTGCTGCCGCAGCAGGAGGCCTACGAGAACGGATGCGCCCAGGTGCTCTTCCTCGACGGCGAGACCGGCGAGCACGTCGATGAGCTCGGCGGCATGAACGTGTTCTTCGTGCACCAGGGGGGCACGATCGTCACCCCGCGCCTCACGGGCACCATTCTCGAGGGCATCACGCGCGACAGCATCATCCAGCTCGCCCACGATCGCGGGCTGACCGTCGAGGAGCGTGACGTGACCATCGACGAGTGGCGCGACGGCATCGCCTCGGGCGAGATCACCGAGGTCTTCGCGTGCGGCACGGCCGCTGTGATCACGCCCATCTCGGCGCTCAAGTCGCCCGACTTCACGATCGGCGACGAGAACGCGCCGGCGGGCGAGCTGACGATGTCGATCCGGCAGGAGCTCACCGACATCCAGTACGGCCGGCGGCCCGACCGCCACGGCTGGCTGACCCGTCTGGACGCGTGAGCCGGCGATGAAGATCGCACGGTTCAGCCACAAGGGCGCCATCAACTTCGGCATCGTCGACCAGAGCGACACCGGCGCCACCGAACTGGTGGTGCTGAACGGCGACCCGATGTTCGCCGGCTTCGACACAACGGGCGAGCGGGTTCCGCTGGCCGACGCCCCCATTCTGGCCCCGGTCATTCCGCGGTCGAAGGTGGTGGCCGTGGGCAAGAACTACCGCGACCACGTGGCCGAGATGGGCGGTGGCGAGGCGCCGTCGGAGCCCCTGCTGTTCTTGAAGCCGAACACCTCGGTGATCGGGCCCGGCGACCGCATCGTGCGGCCACCCCAGTCGTCGCGGGTCGACTTCGAGGGCGAACTGGCGGTGGTGATCGGGTCGGTGGCGAAGAACGTCGCCGAGGCCGACGCCGCCGGCGTGATCTTCGGCTACACCATCGCCAATGACGTGACCGCACGCGACCTGCAGCGCAGCGACGGCCAGTGGGCCCGGGCGAAGGGGTTCGACACCTTCTGCCCGCTCGGCCCGGTGATCGAGACCGAGTTCGATCTCGCGGCGTCGAACCTCGAGACCCGTCTCAACGGGGTGCTGAAGCAGAGCGCGCCGCTGACCGACATGATCCACTCGGTGCCCGCGATCGTGGCCTACGCCTCAGCCGTGTTCACCCTGCTGCCGGGCGACGTCATCCTCACCGGAACGCCGGCCGGCATCGAGCAGATGGAGTCGGGCGACACCGTCGAGGTCGAGGTCTCGGGCATCGGCGTGCTGCGCAACACGGTGGTCTGAGCGCGACCGTCGTCTGAGCACCACAGGCGCGGGCTAGGCCCTCACGTCGGCCGCGGGCGAGAGCCCCGCGGCGGCGTCGAGCGCGTCGAGCGCCGCGGCCAGCGAGTCGATCTGCTCGTCGTCGAGCTCGTGAAACAGCTCGAGCACCCGCCGTGCCCGCTCGGAGCGCGCACGCAGAATGGCCTCGTCGCCCGCCTCGGTCGACTGCACGAAGAACGAGCGGCCGTCGTCGGGGTCTGACGTGCGCGACACGAGCTTGCGGGTCTCGAGATCGGCCAGCAGCCGGGTGATGGTGGGTGCCGCCACCCGCTCGACGCGCGCGAGGTCGCCGGGCCGGATGGGGCCGTCGCGCACGATCGTCGACAGCGCCGACACCTGCCCCGGCGTCAGGGTGTCGCTGGTGGCCCGGATGCGCCGGTTGAGGCGCCCCACGGCGAGAGCGAGGCGCGCGGCGACCTCGGAACGGTCGGGGCCGGAATGGTTCGTCATCGAGTTGGGCTCTCAGTCACCGGGTGGAAGGGTAGGGACGAGTCTTCCACATGCCGCTGACGTTCGCGCCGACCGAACGCGCGAGTGCGGCGAAGTCGTCAGTCGTTGCCCGTCTGCTTGGTGAGGAACACCAGCACCTCGTCGGCCACCTCGCGCCAGCCGTGATCGATCGTCAGCGAGTGCCCGCGATCGGGGATCTCGAGGTACTCGGTCGTGCCGGGGTTCTTCGACTGGATCTTGTAGGCCGCCTCGACCATCGCGGGCGGCACCGTGTTGTCGGCCGCGCCGGCGATCAGCAGCAGCGGGCCGCGCTCGGGGTTCTTCGAGTCGACCTTGGTCTGGGTGAACGGGTTGAAGTTCGCCGTGGCCGCCTGGAACAGGGGCACACCGGATGCCGCCACGTGATAGGTCTTCCACAGCTCCTCGGCCTCGTCGGCGTCGAGTGCGTTCGCCCACCCGAAGGTGAACTGCTCGAGCGTGAGCGAGACCGCGCGGCCGAAGTTGAGCGGGTTGGCCAGCACCGGAGCCGACGACTTGAGCGACGAGGCCGGCAACGGCAGCACACCCTGGAAGGGTGCCGGATCGATGGCGACGGTGGCCTCGCTCGCCCCTTCGCCGGCGATCTTCTGCGCGATCAGCCCGCCGAACGAGTGCCCGACGACAGCCGGGGTGAGGGTCAGGCCGTCGATGGCCTCGAGGTAGTGCTCGGTGACCTGTTTCACCATCTTGTGCGCGAAGACGTCGGGGTCTTTGCGGGCCTCGTCGACGCTCGCGGGGTCGTCGGGCCAGCCCGGGGCGATGGTGGTGAACCCGTTCTCTTCGAACAGGGCGCGCCAGGCGTCCCAGCTGCTGGAGAGCAGCCAGAGGCCGTGCACGAAGACGACGGGCTGCAGACCGGTGGCGTTCGCACGCTCGATCTGCTGGAGTTCGGTGTCGGTGAGGGTGGTCACGGGACGTCCTTTCCGGGGGAGGAGGCGAGACTGCGCGGTGATCCAGTCGGTTGTGATCGAGACGCTAGTGGGAACGCTCTCACGGGCGCAAGGGACATCCGTCGCGAATTCCGCCGCGTGCGTAGACCGGCCGGGCCGGAGCGCCCAGAATGAAGGCATGGAGTCGAACGAGACGGTCACGCGGGAGTTCACCATCGTCATCGAGGCCGAGCCGTCTCGGGTCTGGACGGCGCTCACCTCGCCCGAGTACACCACCGAGTGGTGGTTCGCGAACACGGTCGAGTCGACATGGCAGGTGGGGGCGCCGATCACCTTCGTCGACGAGCTCGGGCTGCCGAACATCCTCGGTGAGGTGCTGGTGTTCGAGCCGCCGTCACGGCTGTCGACGACCTTCCTGCCGGTGTGGTCGAACGAGGTGCAGCAGAGCGGGGCCACGCGCGTGGACTGGCAGCTCTCGGCCTTCGACGACATCGGCGACGCACAGAGCACCCGGGTGAACCTGACCCATTCCGGGGTCGAGCCGGGAAGCGTGCTCGACCGGGAGACGACCCCCGGGTGGGAATACCTGCTCGAGAGCTTGAAGAAGCTGCTCGAACGGTGACCGCCTGGCGGCGCCGGCCGCCAATGTGTACACTGTCTACATCGGTGTTCCGGTTCAGATGGAATACCACGCACCATCCTCGGTGTTCCCCTTGAGAACCTCTTCTCCTCGGCGTCGCCGCCAGCCCTCTCGCCTTCTTCTGAACAGGACTCTTGTGACCGACAGCTCATCGCCCGCGATCACCGACACCCCCGCGGCCTCGGTGCCGGCATCCGCCGCGCCCGGCCCCGACAGCGACCGGCTCGCACGGCGTAACCGCCTCGTCATCAACCTGCTGCTGGTGGCGACGTTCGTCGTCATCCTCAACGAGACCATCATGGGTGTCGCGATTCCGCACCTGGTGGTCGATCTCAACATCACTGAGGTCGCCGCCCAGTGGCTCTCGACCGCGTTCATGCTGACCATGGCCGTCGTGATTCCGATCACCGGGTTCCTGCTGCAGCGCTTCAACACGCGGCCGGTGTTCATCGTGGCGATGTCGTTGTTCTCACTCGGCACGCTGATCGCGGCGATGGCCCCCGGCTTCGAGGTGCTGCTCGTCGCCCGCGTGGTGCAGGCCAGCGGCACGGCCATCATGATGCCGCTGCTCATGACCACCGTGATGACTCTGGTGCCGCCCGCGACGCGCGGCCGCACCATGGGCAACATCTCGATCGTGATCTCGGTGGCGCCCGCCATCGGGCCGACGATCTCGGGCATCATCCTGAGCACCCTGACCTGGCGGTGGATGTTCATCCTCGTGCTTCCGATCGCCATAGGCGCCCTGGTGCTCGGGGCGATGCGGGTGCAGAACGTCACCGAGCCGCGAGCGGTTCCGATCGACGTGTTCTCGGTCATCCTGTCGGCGTTCGGTTTCGGCGGGCTGGTCTACGGCCTCAGCAACATCGGCGGGGCGAGCGCCACCTTCCTGTCGAGCTGGTTGCCGCTGATCGTGGGTATCGTGGCGCTCGGCGCCTTCGTGATGCGGCAGCTCGCGCTGCAGCGCACCGACCGCGCGCTACTCGACCTGCGCACGTTCCGCTCGCGCACCTTCACCGTGGCCATCATCCTCATGGCGATCAGCATGATGGCGCTGTTCGGCACCATCATCGTGCTGCCGTTCTTCATGCAGAACGTGCTGCAGCTCGACGCCCTCACCACGGGCCTGCTGCTGCTTCCGGGCGGCATCGTGATGGGAGTGCTCGCGCCGTTCGTGGGCCGCCTCTACGACCGCTTCGGGCCGACCGTGCTGCTGGTGCCCGGCGCCGTGATCGTGAGCGGGGTGCTCTGGGGCCTCACCATGGTGAACGAGAACACCTCGATGTGGTGGGTGCTGGCCGCCCACGTCACGCTGAGCATCGGCCTGGCGCTGATGTTCACGCCGCTGTTCACCGCCGGTCTCGGAGCGCTGCGGCCGCGGTTGTACTCACACGGCTCCGCCATCGTGGGCACGGTGCAGCAGCTCGCGGGCGCCAGCGGAACCGCCCTGTTCATCGCCGTGATGGCGGGCGTCACGCTGTCGCAGCAGACGGCGGGGGCGTCGGCCATCAGCGCCTCGGCCGCCGGCATCCAGGCCGCGTTCCTCTGCGGCGCGATCATCTCGACCTTCGGCATCGTCGCCGCGTTCTTCGTGCGGCGCCCCGCGGTGTCGCCCGAAGACGAGCAGCTGCTCGACGAGGAGGCCGGCGCCGCGTCGGAGGGCGCGGTGTTCGGGCACTGACCCGGGGCCTGGGCCCGATGACCCCGGATGCCGCTAGAACTGCGGCGGCTCCGGCGGCGCCTCGGGCGGATCGGTCGGTGCGCCGGGCGGGGGAGCGGGCTGCTCGGGCGGAACGTAGGGCGGTGGCTGAGTCGACATGCAGCCGACCCTACTCGCGTGACGCGGGATCAGGCACCTCGAGCGGGGCGGTACTCCACCTCGGGGCGGCCCGGCGCGCCGTGGCGCTGCACGCGATCGGCAGCTCCCGCGTCGCTGAGGTGCTCGAGGTAGCGGCGGGCGGTGACGCGCGAGAGCGAGAGGCGTTCGGCGAGCTCGCCCGCGGAGAGACCCGCCGGGGCGGCCGATCGCAGCGCCGAACGCACCCGGTCGAGGGTCTCGGTGGTCAGCCCCTTGGGCAACTGCGAACCCGACCCGCGGCGGAGAGCGGCGAACGAGGAGTCGACCTCCTGCTGGTCGGTCACCTGTGACCCCGCCAGGCGGTCGTGGAAGTCGCGATAGGCGCCGAGTTTCTCGGCGAACGCGGCGAAGCCGAACGGCTTGATCAGGTAGTGCACGATGCCGAGCGACACGGCCGAGCGCACGACCGCGGCGTCGCGCACCGCGGTCACGGCGATGACGTCGGTCTCGATGCCGGCCGCGCGCAGCCCGCGGCACAGATCGATGCCCGAGGTGTCGGGCAGGTTCATGTCGAGCAGAATGAGGTCGACTCCGGATGCCGGCCCCTCGCGCAGCACCCGGATGGCCTCGTGCCCCGAGTGGGCGATGGCCGCGACGGCGTAGCCGTCGAGCCGGCCGACGTAGGCGGCGTGCGCCTCGGCGGTGAGCGGCTCGTCGTCGACCACGAGCACCCGGATGGGCACGCGCGTCGGCGAACCGATGGACGCGGCGGCGGTCACGGCATCACTCCCGCCGTCGCCGTGCTCGCCGCCGCCACTCCCGCAGCCGCCGTGCCCGCCGCCGCCACTCCCGCAGCCGCCGAGCCCGTGGCGGCGACCGGCACCCGCACCGTGAAGCGCGACCTCTCGACCTCGATCGTGCCCCCGAGCCTCGCGACCGCCTGGCGCACGAGCGCGAGCCCGATGCCGTGGTGGCCCTCGGCCTTCGTGGTCACCCCGAACTCGAACAGCGACCGGGTGGCCTCCGCGCTCGGCCCCGGTCCGCTGTCGCCCACGGTGATGCGCAGAACGCCCCGCGCCCGGCGCCCATCGGCTTCGGCGGTCGCGGGTTCGGAGGGTGCCTCGAGGTCGACCTCGACCGTGACCCGTGCGGTGTCGGGCGACGCCGCGGTGGCGGCATCCAGGGCGTTGTCGAGCAGGTTGCCGACGATGGTGATGAGCTCTCGCGTCGGGATGGCATCGCCCGGCAGCCGCGACGGCAACGACACGTCGAGAACCGCGCCTCGCTCGGCGGCCTGGGCCGACTTACCGAGCAGCAGCGCGAGCAGCACCGGCTCGTCGACGGCGGTGAGCATGCGGTCGGCCAGCTGCTGGCTGAGCGTGAGCTCCGACGTGGCCAGCTCGGCGGCCTCGGCGGCGCGGCCGAGCTCGATCAGGGCGATCATCGTGTGCAGACGGTTCGCGAACTCGTGCGCCTGCGACCGCAGGGCGTCGGAGAGGGTGGTCAGGGTGGCCAGTTCGCCGGTCAGCTCCTGCAGCCGGGTGTGGTCGCGCAGGGTCGTCACCGTGCCGACGAAGTGCGAACCGCCGCGTCGGCCCTCGGGCCGCTGCGACACGATACGGTCGCGGTCGACCACGATGACGTGGGTCGGAGTGATCACGATCTCGTCGACCGTCACCTCGTCGCGGAACAGCACCGCCGCGGTGGCGGCCGGCACCCCCAGCTGCTCGAGCGACACCGGTTCGGTGGTGGCCGGCGCGGTGATGCCCAGCAGCTCGGCGGCGCGGTCGTTGTAGAGCACCACCCGGCGCCGGGTGTTGCAGCACGAGGCCTTCGCCGATGGAGTGCAGCACGCCCTCGTAGTAGGCGAACATGCGGCTCATCTCCTCGGCGCCGCGGCCCCGGGTGACCCGGCGCAGGTAGCGGCTGAGCGCCCACGAGGCGACGGCGCCGACGACGAGCGCGAGCCCCGCGGCCGCGAGCACGGTCGAGATGCGGGCGCCGAGCGCCACCTGCGTCGCCGACACGGTGATGCCCGCCGACACCAGGGCGGTCACCCGGCCGGCGGAATCCTCGATCGGCACCACGGCCCGCACGCTCGGCCCGAGGGTGCCCGTGTAGGTCTCGGTGAACGGCTCGCCAGCAAGCGCCCGGTCGATCGTGCCGAGGAACGTCTTGCCGATCTGCGCCGGGTCGCGGTGGGTGTATCGCACGCCGTCGGTCGACATGATCGTGATGAAATCGACCCCGGTGGCGTCCATGATCGCCACCGCGTAGGGCTGCAGCGTCGCGCTCGGGTCGTCGCCCGCCACCGCGCCGGCGACGAACGGATCCTGCGCGATCGTCTCGGCCACGGCGAGGCTGCGTGCGGCGGCGTCGCGTTCCACGTCGGCGCGGGCGTCGGCCCAGATGAGCAGCACGGCCGCGAGCGTGAGCGCCAGGATCACGATGAACTGCAGCGCGAAGAGTTTCGTGGCGATGCTCCACCGTCGAATCATCCGTCACCCCCGCTCCGTCGCCTGGCCCGTCGTCTCACTGTAGGCATTCGACCGGCCGGCCCCCAACCGTCGCCCGCGAACACTATGAACACAACGACGACGAACGGATGCCGCACCCGCAGGCTGTCGGCAATGCATCAGGTCGAGGCCACCCGGCGTTCGACCCGTCGATCTCACGGAAGAGGGCAGCAATGGCGCTCCAGACCCCCACGACCACCGGCCGCACACGGCGCCGGCGGCTCGAATCGTCGCACTATCTCTACATCGCCGTCATCGTGGCGGTTGTCTCGGGCGCCCTCGTGGGCCTGGCGGCTCCCGAGTTCGCGGTGAACCTCAAACCCGTCGGAGACGCGTTCGTGGCGCTGATCAAGATGATGATCGCCCCCATCATCTTCTGCACCATCGTGCTCGGCGTCGGCTCCATCGCCAAGGCCGCCACGGTCGGCAAGGTGGGCGGGCTCGCTCTGCTCTACTTCATCGTGATGTCGACCTTCGCCCTCGGCATCGGGCTCGTCGTGGGCAACCTCATCCACCCCGGGGAGGGGCTCGACATCGCGGCCTCGAGCTACGACGCGGCGAGCACCGAGGCCGCGACGCCCACGGAGTTCCTGTTGGGCATCATCCCCACGTCGCTGCTGTCGTCGCTCACGGCCGGCAACATCCTGCAGGTGCTGTTCGTGGCGCTGCTGGTCGGGTTCGCGCTGCAGAAGATGGGGGCCAAGGGCGCGCCCATCCTCGGGGCGATCCGCCAGATCCAGGCGCTGGTGTTCCGCATCCTCGCCATGATCATGTGGGTTGCACCGATCGGCGCCTTCGGCGCGATCGCCGCCGTGGTGGGCAACACCGGGTTCGCCGCGATCGTGAGTCTCGGCACCCTCATGGTGGCGTTCTACATCACCTGCGCCCTGTTCATCGTGGTCGTGCTCGGGTCGCTGCTCTGGGCGGTGGCCCGGGTGAACATCTTCCGGCTGATGAAGTACCTCGCCCGCGAATACCTGCTGATCGTGTCGACCTCGTCGAGCGAGGTGGTGCTGCCGCGGCTCATCGCCAAGATGGAGCACGTCGGCGTCTCGAAGCCCGTCGCCGGCATCACCATCCCCACCGGCTACTCGTTCAACCTCGACGGCACGGCGATCTATCTCACGATGGCGTCGCTGTTCATCGCCAGCGCGATGGGCACCCCGCTGGCGCTGGGCGAGCAGATCTCGCTGCTGGTGTTCATGATGATCGCCTCGAAGGGCGCCGCCGGCGTCACCGGCGCCGGCCTCGCCACCCTCGCGGGAGGCCTGCAGGCGCATCGACCCGACCTGGTCGACGGCGTCGGCGTGATCGTGGGCATCGACCGGTTCATGTCGGAGGCCCGGGCGCTCACGAACTTCACCGGCAACGCCGTCGCGACGCTGCTCGTGGGCACCTGGACGAGGCAGATCGACCGCGAGCAGGTCACCGAGGTGCTCGCCGGGCGGCGCCCCTTCGACGAGTCGACGATGAGCGTCGACGACCACCTGGGCGCCGACGAATCGGCCGAGATCGCCCGGGAGGCCGGCCCGACGGTGGCCCCGGCCCGCACCACGCCGAACGGCGACGGATCGCGCCCGTCGACCGCCGCGCTCGCCGCGATCGTCGGCGACCTCGACGACGACAGGGCTCCGGCGCCCCGCGGCGGCTCCCGTTCGGGGGCGTGACGGGCCGCCGGCTGCCGGCGGAGTAGCCTCGTGCCATGAAGACGACGCTGACCCGAGAACAGGTGTTCGAGGTGTGCGCGGGGTTGCCCGCGACCACCGACGAGCGGCCGTTCGGGCCCGAGACATCCGTGTTCAAGGTG
Organism: Herbiconiux daphne; assembly: GCF_024979295.1. GTDB lineage: Bacteria > Actinomycetota > Actinomycetes > Actinomycetales > Microbacteriaceae > Herbiconiux > Herbiconiux daphnes. The sequence goes on from NZ_JANLCJ010000005.1 coordinate 218,315, forward strand.
GTGGGAAAGGTGTTCGCCCTCACGAATCTCGACGAGGAGCCGTGCACGGTGACCTTGAAGGCCGCGCCACCGCACGCCGAAGCGCTCGTGCGCGAGCACGACTGGATCATTCCGGGCTACCACATGAACAAGAAGCACTGGATCACGGTGACGCTCGGGCCCTCGACCGACGGCCGGCTGGTCGAAGACCTCGTGGTCAACTCCTACGACCTCGTGGTGGCCGGCCTGCCGCGCGCCAAGCGCCCCTGACCCGGGCTGCGACCCGCTAACGTGGTGGAGCCCACTTCGAGCAGCAAAGGACCGACCATGTCAGACGCCACCAGCCCCGACCACCTGAGCCAGCACCACCGCACCACGCTCGCCCACATCGAGGCCCACCCCACGTCGCACAACCTCGAGTGGAAAGACGTGATCGCCCTGCTCGACGAGGTGGCCGACGTCACCGAGGAGCACGACGGCAAGTTCGTCGTGAAGCTCGCCGACGACCGTCTCGTGCTCACGAAGCCCAAGCACAAAGACATCGACGAGCAGACCGTGGTGGACCTGCGGCGTCTGTTCACGAACGCCGGCTACATCCCCACCGGCAAGTAGTCGCCCTCTGATGCCGTGGTCTTCTCCGGCGCGGGCTTGCCCACCCGGATGAAGATCACGGCGATGGCGGCCGCGGCCACCATGGCGACCGCGGCCGCCACGAAGGTCGCCGAGTAACCGGCGGTGAAGGCCGAGAGCTGGGTGGCGGCATCCGTCACCGTCACCCCGGCGACCGCGGCGGCGTAGATGGCCGTGAACACCGACAGGCCGATCGAGCCGCCGATCTGCATGGCCGAGTTGGCGGTGGCGGATGCCGCGCCCGCGTCGTGCGGGGCCACCCCCGTGAGGGCGAGATTCTGCAGCGGCACGAACACCAGCGCCATGCCGACGCCCATGATGACGAGCCCGGGCAGCACCTGCACGAAATAGTCGCCGTCGGCGGTGATGCGGCTGAGGTAGAGCAGCCCTGCGGCGACGATCAACGGGCCGGCGATCATGAGCGGGCGCGGTCCGATGACCGGCAGCGCCTTGGTGGCGAACGGCGCCACGATCATGATGGCGACGGTGAGCGGCAGGTTGGCCAGGCCCGCCTCGAGCGGTGGCAGGCCGAGCACGATCTGCAGGTGGAAGGCGAGGTAGAGGGTCGCGCCGATCATCACGCTTCCGGCGATGGCCTGGATGAGGAACGCCCCGCCGCGCACGCGGTCGAGCACGACGCGAAGCGGCAGCAGCGGCTGCGCGACGCGGGTCTCGATGAACACGAACAGCACGAGCAGGCCCACGCCGAGTGCGAGGAAGCCGATGGTGTCGGGGCTGCCCCAGCCGTGCTCGGCGAGGCTGAAGCCGTAGACGAGCGAGCCGAGGCCGAGGGTCACGGTGATCGCGCCCAGCACGTCGTAGCGGTTGTCGCCCTCGGCCTTGCTCTCGGTCACCAGCAGCATGCCGCCGATGAGTCCGACGACGATGAAGAACACGTTCACCAGCAGGCACCAGCGCCAGTCGGCGTATTCGGTCAGCACCCCGCCGAGCACCAGTCCGACCGCCGCGCCGGCGCCCGCGATCGTGCCGAACACGGCGAAGGCGGTGTTGCGGTCACGGCCGTGGGTGAAGGTGACGGTCAGCAGGGCGAGTGCCGCGGGTGCGAGGAGCGCCGCGAACGCACCCTGCAGGCCCCGCGCGACGATGAGCTCGACACCGTTCTGCGCGAGGCCGCCGAACGCGGAGGCCACGCCGAAGCCGAGCATGCCCACGAGGTAGGTGCGTTTGCGGCCCCAGTAGTCGGCGATGCGGCCGCCGAGCAGCAGCAGCGCGCCGAAGGCCAGCGCGTAGGCCGTGACCACCCACTGCCGCTGGCCGTCGGTGAGGTCGAGCTCGAGCTGCGCCTGGGGAAGCGCGATGTTGACGATGGTGCCGTCGAGCACGACGACGAGTTGGGTGAGGGCCAGCACGCCGAGAGCGAGCCAGCGATTGGGTTTCGTGCGGGTGCGCGTGCGCGGCGGTCGCGCGGGGCGAGAAGGGGATGCAGACACGGGGAGACCTCCGGGCAGGAACGGGTGCCGGAGGTTTCCAGCCTCGGATCGACTGCGGCGCCGTGAGCGCGGGAGCCGACCACACCAACCGGGGGTTGGTCAGGGCTCGAGTTTAGCGCACGCGCTACGGTGAAGAGCATGCGAGACCTTCAGAGCCAGATCATCCGCGACCTCCATGTGCTCCCGAGCATCGACCCCGCCGAGGAGGTCGAGCGGCGCGTGAAGTTTCTCAAGGACTACCTGCGCCGGGCGGGGGCGCGCGGCTTCCTGCTCGCGGTGAGCGGGGGGCAGGATTCGTCGCTCGCCGGCAAGCTCGTGCAGCGGGCGGTCGACGAGCTGCGCGCCGAGGGCGATGACGCCGTGCTCTACGCCGTGCGGATGCCGCACCGCGTGCAGGCCGACGAAGACGACGCGCAGCTGGCACTCGAGTTCATCCAGCCCGATCTCCGCATCGTGTTCAACATCGCGCGTGCCGTCGACGGATTCGACGACGAGTTCACCGATGCGACAGGGGAGCCGATCCGCGACTTCACGCGCGGCAACGTGAAGGCGCGCTCGCGCATGGTCGGGCAGTACGCCATCGCCGGCCAGCACGGGCTGCTGGTGGTGGGCACCGACCACGCCGCCGAGGCGGTGATGGGGTTCTTCACGAAGTTCGGCGACGGCGGTGCCGACCTGCTTCCGCTCACGGGTCTCACCAAGCGGCAGGGGCGCGCGCTGCTCGAGCACCTGGGCGCCCCGGAGCGGCTCTGGCTGAAGGCGCCGACCGCCGATCTGCTCGACGAGGATCCGGGCCAGACCGACGAGGCGAACCTCGGCATCGGCTACCGCGACATCGACGACTTCCTCGAGGGCCGCGAGGTCGACCCCGCGATCGCCGAGCTCATCGAGCAGCGCTACCGCGCCACCGAGCACAAGCGGCAGCCGCCGGCGACCATGTTCGACGAATGGTGGCGCGCCGGCGACTGACCGCGGCCGGCCTAGGGGGCCGAGGGCGTGTCGATGGTGATGTCGCCGGCGATGATGCCGGCCTGGATGTCGTCGAGCTCGCCCTGCAGGGTGGGCGCGACCTTCGACTCGAAGTCGTGGAACGGGCTCATCAGCACGCCGCCGTTGTCGAGGGTTCCGACGTACTCCTCGTTCGAGAAGTCACCGGCTGCCGAGGCCTGGATGACCTCGGAGATCGACTTCGGCATGTCGCGGGCGATCGACGTGAACCAGATGTCGTCGTAGTCGGGGTCGCTGACGTACATGTCGGTGTCGACGCCCACCAGCGCGACCGGGTTGGCCGACTCGCGGATGGCCTGCGCGGCGCCCTGGTAGATCGGTCCGCCGACCGGCACGATCACGTCGACGCCCTGCTCGAGGATGCCCTGCGAGAGCACCTTCGCGGCGTTGATGTCGCTGAAGTTGCCGGTGAACTGGCCCTCCTGCGTGTCGGGGTTCCAGCCGACCACCTGCACGTCGGTGCCCTTCTGCTCGTTGTGGTAGTCGACGCCGCGGGCGAAGCCGTCCATGTAGAGCGTGACCGGCGGAATCTGCGCGCCACCGTAGGTGCCGACCTTGCCCGTGGTCGTGTAGTCGGCCGCCGCGTAACCCACGAGGAAGCCGGCCTGCGAGGTGTCCCACACCACGCCCTTCACGTTGTCGGCGGTGATGGTGTTGTCGTCGACCATGATGAAGTCGATGTCGGGGTTCGCCGTGGCGGCCTCCTCGGTCGCGGCGGCGAGCAGGTAGCCCATCGTCACGATCGTGGTGCAGCCCTGCTCGACGAGGCTCGCGATGTTCGGCGCGTAGTCGCTCTCGGTCTCGGACTGCACGTCGATGTGTTCGGTGCCGAGCGTCTCGGCGGCGTCGGTGACGCCCTCGAGGCCCAGTTGGTTGAACGACTGGTCGTCGAAACCGCCCTGGTCGCTGACGATGCAGGGCAGGAAATCGGATGTCGCGGCCGCCGTGTCTGACGACGTCGCGTCGCTCGGGGCGCTGGCACAGCTGACGAGCGCCAGTGTGCCGGCGAGAGCCAGGGCGCTCGCGGCGGCCAGGCGGCGCACGGGCCGGAGGCGCGGGGTGCGCGGGAGGGAACGGGGGAGGGGGACATGGGTGCTCCTTGATCGGTGGGACGTGGATGGGTGCGGGGTGGGGCGGTGGTGCCGGGTGGAACGGTGGTGCCGGTGGTGCGGGGTGGAACGTCGAGGGGCGCTCGCCATAGGCGAGACGCGGGGGAGGGGCGTGGGGGCTCGAGGCGTGGGGCCACGGTGCGTGCGGCGGCGGTGCGTGGGGGCCGGCCGGCCCGCTCGGCGCCGGGACCCGCGGTCGCGCGCGTCATCGCGGCTCCTCGACCCAGGCGTAGATCTCCCAGATGTAGCCGTCGGGGTCGACGAAGTAGGCCGAGCGGGCGCCCCACTCATAGAGGGCGGGCTCGCCGGAGTCGGCCAGGCCACGCGCCTTCAGATCGGCGTGCAGGGCGTCGACCGCCTCACCCGAGTCGAGTTCGATGGCGAGCATGAGGTGACCGCCGTTGCGGCTCCACGAGGCGAACTCGGCGGCCGAGACGGCGGGCGCCCCGCTCGCGTCGGCCGGCACGCTCGCGGCGGCTTGCACGGTCGCGTCGGCCTGCACGATCGTGAGCTTCACGTTGCCGCCGTCGAAGTGCAGCCGGCCGTCGGCCGCGACGGGCGTGAAGCCGAGCCGCTCGAGGAAGTCGTAGGTGCGCACCACGTCGGTGACCGCCAGCTCGATCTCGGCGATGCGCGGCCGGCCGGTGGCCGAGGCCACGAGCACGCTCGTGAACCCGTCCGGGTCGGTGACCGCGTAGGCCGCCGAACCCGAGGCCCGGCGGGGCGCCAGACGCACGGCACTCGGCACGCGAGCGGATGCCGCGTCGAGAGCGGCGGCATCCGGCAGCTCGATCGTGACCCGGAACGGCAGCCCCGGCGCCGAGGGGAACGCGGCGCCGACGGTCTCGGCGATGCTCGGTCGCATCCACATGGCCAGGCGTGGGCCGGTGCCGATGACGAAGTCGGCGAAGCGCACGTTGCGCATGCGCCGTTCGAGGCCCACGCCCTCGCGGTAGAAGTCGTCGGACGCCGTGACGTCGGCATTGACGAGGCAGATGTCGTCGAGTCTCATGGGGTGGTGTCCTCTCGGCGGGCGGCTCGGTGGTCGGTCTCGGGGTGCGGGGCGGATGCCGCCGCGGCGGCGGCGCGGGCGGCGGGAGGCTGGGTGGCCGGATCGGCCGACCAGGTGCGGCGGTAGGCGTCGCGCACGAAGGGCTCGAGCTCGTCGCGCAGGGCCTCCCACTGCGGCAGGTCGACCAGGTAGCGGGCCGCCTCGACCCGGAACTCGGCCAGCAGGGCGTCGGCATCGATCAGCGTGCACCGTCCGTCGCTCACCACCAGGCGGCCGTCGATCCAGACCTGGGCGATCGAGGCACCGTTCTCGGCGAACACGAGCTGCCGGGCGGCGTCGTTGAGCGGCGTGAAGCTCGTCGACGTGGTGAGGTCGAACACCACGAAGTCGGCCTTCAGACCCGGCGCGATCGAGCCCACCTCGCCCGCCCGTCCGGCCGCTCGGGCACCACCGGTGGTGGCCGCTCGCAGCACCTCCTCGACCCGCGGCCAGGCGCGGTAGTCGGGCTCGGTGAGCGTGTGCACGAGCGCCGCGGCCTTCATCACCTCGAGCATGCGCAGCGAGTCGTTGCTCGAGGCGCCGTCGGAGCCGAGCGCCACCCGCACACCCGCGTCGTGCATCGCCCGCCACGGCAGCACGCCCGAGCCGAGCTTGAGGTTCGACAGCGGATTGTGCACGACCGTCGCGCCCGACCGCGCGAGCAGCGCGAGGTCGTCGGCGGTGAGCCAGATGCCGTGGGCCAGGGTGACGTTCGGGCCGAGGACTCCCAGATCGTCGAGGTGCTGCACGATCGTGCGCCCGTCGTAGCGGGTGCGCGCCACCTCGGCCTGCAGCTTGGTCTCGAGCAGGTGCATGTGCAGCACCTCGCCGTGCCGACGGGCCTCGGATGACGCCCGCAGCAGCAGCTCGTCGGTCGACCGCTGGGGCGCACTCGGCGCCACGGCGAACCGGATGCGCCCGCTGCCGCCGGCATGCCGGCTCGCCGCGGTGCGGGCGGCGTCGCAGAACGCGAAGTACTCGTCGTGGATCTCGGCGGAGGGCCGCATCGCCTCGCGGCTCGCGGCCAGCACGTCGGCCGGCAGCACGTCGTCGGCGAACGGCAGGCGGTCGACCATCGGCACGTCGACGACGGTTCCCGTGCAGGTCGCGCGCAGCCCGGCGTCGTCGTAGGCCGCGAACACCGCATCGATGCTCTCGAGCGTCTGACGGGGCAGTTCGCCGACGTCGTCGAGCACCGTGGTGGTGCCGCCGAGCAGCGACTCGATCGCCGCCACCATCGTGCGCAGGTAGACGAGCCGCTGCGGCACCGGGGCGACCCCCACGGGCGGGTAGCTCAGCAGCGTCCAGACCTCGAGCGGCACCCGGTCGCTCGTGCCGCGCAGCAGCACCTCCCAGGAGTGGGTGTGCGCATTCACGAGGCCGGGCACGAGCAGCAGACCCGAGGCGTCGACGACCGTCGTCGTGTCGGCGGCGTCTCGTTCGTCGCCCGCGGAGGCGCCGATGTCCTCGGGGCCCGGGCCCGGTGCCGGGGCGGCGGCCTCGTCGACCGCGCGCACCGACACGAAGTGGTCGCCGTCGACGAGCACGTCGGCGCGGAACGGCTCGGCGCCGTGCGCGTCGTCCATGGCGATGACGAGGGCGTTCTGCCAGAGAGTGGCCACGAAGAAGACCTTCTGTTCGGAGCGCGAAGAGGCGCGGGAGAGGGCAGGTGAATGCGTTTCGCAGGGTCGCCGAAGGGATGCGGGTGCAGGGTCGGCGCCGCCGGCGCCGCCCGTGCTGGGTGATCCTCCACGGCCGACGGAGATCTTCGACGGCCGACGGAGGTCGCCGGCCGGCGCCGGAGGTCACCGCCGAGCGACTCCGAGGGTCACCGGATGCGCGGGTGGCGACATCCGGTCACCGTCGGTGCGGCGGCGCGCAATCGCGGAACGATGGAGGCCCGGGTCTGCCGGCCGTCGATGAGAGCCGGTCGAGCGGTCGACGCGCGCCGCCCATCAGGCGGTCGCAGACACACTCCTGCCCCGGAGCGGGGCGTGGCTACGAGTTGAAGGAGAAGACAGAGGTGTTGTGGTGGCCGCTCTGGCGGCGCAGGCAGAACCACTGGCAAAAGCCACTGGATTCGTGCGACAACCTCATGCTGACGACGTTACGTCAGTCGTGTGACGCTGATGTTTCGGCAACCGAACATCCGCGTTTCACGATCGCTGAGGTCAGCTGTACCAGACCTTGACCTTGCCGACCGTGGCGTAGAGCGGCGAGAGCAGTGCGACGAAGGGCACGAACATGCGCAAGAAGTAGACCAGCGCGGTGATCTCGAGAAAGTCGCCGAGCGCGAACAGCCCGAGCGCGAGAAACCCGAAGGCCAGGGTGTTGCGGAAGGGGCGCAGCCAGGTGATCGACTGCGCGGCGAAGCCGACCGACGCGAACACGATTCCCGAGTCGATGAGGAAGGCGCCCCAGCGCGGGTCGGTCATGTGCGGAGCGATGATCCAGAGTGCGAGGGCCACCAGCCAGAACAGCACGAACACGCCGCCCTTGAGGGGCTTGGCCAGCTCTTTGCCCGGCGACTCCGGCAGCACAACAGTCACGTCGAACGCTCCTTCTTCGATTGCGCGACCTGAGCGCGGTCACGCGTGTCTCACGAAACTCTACCGGCTGACGACTCAGCCCGTGGGCAGCACCTGCAGAACCGCACTCAGCACGCCGCCCGCATCGGAGGGCGCGGCGAACTGCGGCCCGGTGATCGACACCCAGTAGCCGTCGCTCGTGAAGATCTCGGCGTCGCCGACACCGTTGACCACGGTGAAGTAGCCCGAGCCGTCGACGGTGCGGCCGAAGTCGGAGGTGGGGTCGCTGGATGCCGCGATCGCGGCCTCGTAGGAGGCGAGGGAGGCGGCATCCGGTTCGCCGATCGCGACGGTGAGCCGATCGTCGTCGGCGTTCAGCCACCCGCACGCGGTGCCGTCGACGACGAGCACGTCGGCGGCCAAGGAGCCCGCGGCGGGCACGTAGCCGGCCTCGGGCGAGAAGCCCGGGGCGAGTGAGTCGAGCGCGGTGGGGTCGAGGATGCTCGTGCAGTCGTATTCGAGCGCCGTTCCGGTCGGCGACACCGGCGGCAGGGGAGCCGGGGCGGGGGAGGGCGCGGCCGGGGTGGCCGTCACCGTGACCGTCGCGGTCACCGTGGCCGCCGGAGCCGGCGAGCTCGCGCAGCCGGCCAGTGCCACGAGCAGGGCGCCGGCGCCGGCGAGCAGCGCGACGGATGCAGCCGGGCGGCGTGGGCCGGCGGGTGCGGTCATGACGTGTCCGATCTCGGCCCGGGGGCCGGCGTTCATCGATGACGCGCCCAGACGGTGCGCCCCCTCGTGAACTGTAGGGGGTGGCGGGAGCCGGCCGCATCCCCCGCTAACGAGGGTGGTGCGGCATCCTCACCCGTCGTAGCGGGCGCGGCTGACGATGATCTCGTGCTCGTGCTCGTGGGTCCATGCCACGAAGGCGCGCACGGGTTCGAGCAGCGTGACGCCGAGCGGGGTGAGCGCGTACTCCACGCGCGGTGGCGACTCGGGGTAGCTCGTGCGCGAGAGCATGCCGTCGCGCTGCAGGCCGCGCACCGTGCGGGTGAGCATGCGGTGTGAGACGCCGTCGACCGCCTTCATCAGGTCGGTGAACCGCAGCGGCCCGTCTTCGAGGGCGCGGATGACGAGCATCGACCACTTGTCGGCGGTCATCGTGAACAGGTCGCGCACGAGGCCGCGCGTCTCGGGAACGGAGCAGGCCTGCTCGATGCCGGCCCCGGTGTCGGCTCCGGAGCCGGGGCGGGCGTCGGAGCCGGCGTCGCGGCGGCTGTCGGAAAGGGCGTCGATCATGATCCGAGGAGGCACGGTCGTCATCGCGCAAGACTTCCCTTCGTGTTCGTGGGGCACATAGAAGTGCGTGGCCCGAGACGGGACTAAATCGGCGTCTGGACTGTTTCGCACTACTGACAACGCGCAAGACGCACGAAAAGTTCCTAAGGAGAACAATGACCAAGATCGGCATCATCCTCGGCAGCACGCGCCCCGGCCGCAACGGAGAAGCAGTCGCGAAATGGGTGCTCGAGATCGCATCGCGTCGCGACGACGCCCAGTTCGAGCTGATCGACCTCGCCGACTACCCGCTGCCGCACCTCGACGAGCCCGGCTCGGCCGCCTGGGGCAACTACCAGAACGACCACACCAAGGCCTGGTCGGCGAAGATCTCGGAGTTCGACGGCTTCGTGTTCGTGACCCCCGAATACAACCACTCCACCTCGGGCGTGCTGAAGAACGCGCTCGACTACCTCTACAAGGAGTGGAACAACAAGGCCGCCGCCTTCGTGAGCTACGGCGGTGTCGGCGGGGCCCGCGCCGTCGAGCACCTGCGCCTGATCGCCTCGGAGCTGCAGCTCGCCACCGTGCGCGCGCAGGTCGCGATCTCGCTCGTCACCGAGTTCGAGAACTTCTCGGTCTTCACCCCCGGCGACTACCTCGAGCCCATGGTCGACACCATGCTCGATCAGCTCGTGGCGTGGTCGAAGGCGCTCGAGCCGCTGCACGCCCCCAGCGTCAGCACCGAGGAGCTCGACGACGAGTCGGTCGCCGCGTAAGCGGAACCGAACCCGACCGTCGCGGCGAGCGACGTCACACGGATGCCGCCGGCTCGGTGGCCTTGCCCTCGGCCTCGAGCCGGCGCACCCGTGTCATGGCGGCATCCTCTGACGACGAGGCGCTGCCCATGAACCAGCGCACGACGGCGAGCACCCGCCCGGTGGCCCAGATCACCGGCAGGGGCGAGCGTCGCAGGCCCAGCAGGCGGCGGTACTCTCTAGGCAGCGACGCTACCGCCCCCGCGAACATCACCCGGTAGGCGGGCATCATGCCCCGCGCGAGCGGAGGGCGGCGGATGAAGCGCACCGCCTCGGCGACCCGCTCGTCGCTCACGAGGGTGCCGGCCCGCCGGAAGCCCTCGAGCTGCTCGTGCAGCTCGGCGGCACTGCGCGGCGGATTCGGCACGCCGATGAGGTCGCCGGCCACCGTCCACTCGCGCACGTAGGCGTCGGCGCCACCGGGAATCGGGGCGTCCCACAGGGTGTGGCTGGCGAGGAACGCGTCGGTGAACACCACGTGCACCCACGAGAGCAGCTCGGGGTCGCCGGCCTGATAGGCGCGCTCGACGCCGGAGGCGTCGGTGTAGGTGCCGCGAACCCGCTCGTGGAACCTCGCCACCCGCCCCGACTCGCGGCGGGCGATCGTGGTGTCGGCGAAGGTCACGGTGACCAGCCACCGGATGGTGCCCGAGAGCCGGCCGAGCGGGTCTTCGCGGTAGCGCGACCAGTCGTGCACGCCCGCCATCGCGCCGGGGTGCAGTGTCTGCATCAGCAGGGCCCGGATGCCGGCCACCATCGTCGCCATGCCCCCGTGCACCGCCCAGGCGGCCGACCCGGGGCCGAAGAACCCGACGTCGTCGCCGGTCACCATGTCGCCGACCCACTCCGGCCGCCCGTCGTCGCGACCCGAGAGCGTCGACAACAGGTGCGAGCGCCAGCGGGCGGCGAGCGTGCCGCGTTCGCGGCGTCGGTCACGCGTCACGGCGTCATCAGCGGTCATGCCCTCAGCTAACTCCTCGCGTGCGGCGCGGGCATTTCGCGCAGGGAGTTCACGGCGATTTGCGCGATTGCGGCGTGCACGGTTGTCGATCTGCGCGGCAGCCACCAGAGTGGAAGGGCGGTGACGGCATCGGTCAGGTCGTCGCCGCTCGTGACACACGACACACAGGTGAGGGGACATCCGCATGTCGATTCCAGCCGGCGAGACGCAGCCCGCGCTGCAACTCAACCGCCTGACGAAACGGTTCGGCGAGAAGGTCGCGGTCGACGACCTCAGCCTGACCGTTCCGGTCGGGTCGTTCTACGGCCTCGTGGGCCCGAACGGCGCCGGCAAGACGACGACGCTCTCGATGGCCACGGGACTGCTGCGACCGGATGCCGGTCAGTCGCTCGTGCACGGCGTCGACATGTGGCACGACCCGATCAAGGCGAAATCGCTGATCGGCAATCTCTCCGACGGGGTGAAGCTGTTCGACCGCCTGACCGGCGAGCAGCTCGTGACCTACAACGGCCTGCTGTTCGGCCTCGAGCGCGCCGAGGTGGCCGAGCGGGTGGCCGATCTGCTGAAGCTGCTCGACCTCGAGGAGGCGGCGGGAACGCTCGTGGTCGACTACTCGGCCGGCATGACGAAGAAGATCGCGCTCGCGTGCGCGCTCGTTCACGCTCCCCGCCTGCTCGTGCTCGACGAGCCGTTCGAGTCGGTCGACCCGGTGTCGGCGGCGAACATCCGCGACATCCTCACCGGCTACGTGCAGAACGGCGGCACCGTGATCGTGTCGAGCCACGTGATGGACCTCGTGCAGCGCATGTGCGACCACGTCGCCGTGGTGGCCGCCGGGCGCGTGCTCGTGGCCGGCACGGTCGACGAGGTGCGCGGTTCGTCGACCCTGGAAGACCGTTTCGTCGAGCTCGTCGGCGGTCGCACCCACGCGGAAGGGCCGGAATGGTTGCGACGCTGATCGCCCTTCGCTTCCTCGTTCTGCGCAACTCGCTGCGCCGGAGCACGTGGCAGCTGGTGGCCACGATCATCGGGGCGCTCTACGGGCTCGCCATCCTGGGGCTCGCGGTGGTCGGCCTGATCTTCCTCGGCTTCGCGCCGGTCGATTTGGCGTCGACGATCCTCATCCTCGCCGGGTCGGCGCTCATCCTGGGCTGGATCCTCGTGCCCCTCGTCGCCTTCGGCATCGAGCAGACGCTCGACCCGGCACGGCTGATGGTCTTCCCGCTGCCGATGAACAAGCTGCTGGTGGCGTTGACGCTGGCGGGCGTGCTCGGGGTGCCGGGCATCATCACGTCGATCGCCACCCTCGCGACCGTGGCCACCTGGCTGCGGTCGCCGGCCGCCGCCGTGGCCGCCGTGATCAGCGGGGCGGTGGCCGTGCTGATCTGCGTGGTCGGGTCGCGCACGGTCGCGGCGCTCTCGACGAGTCTGTCGTCGAAGCGGCGGTTCCGCGAGTTGAGCGGCATCCTGATCTTCATTCCGATCATTCTGCTGGGGCCCCTCATCGCGGGCCTGTCGCAGGGCATCGCGACCTCGGCCGACGCACTGCCCGGCCTCGCGCGGGGGCTCAGCTGGTCGCCGCTCGGGGCCGCGTGGTCGGTGCCGGCGGATGTCGCGATCGGTGACTGGGGGCCGGCCGCGGCGAAGTTCGCGATCGCGCTCGCGACGCTCGCGCTGCTCGTGGTGGTGTGGCGGTGGAGCCTCGGGGTGGCGCTTGTGACCCCTCCCTCGTCGTCGGCGAAGCGGGTGGCGAAGGGCAAGACCGGGCTGTTCGGCGTGCTGCCGGCGACGCCCGCCGGAGCCATCGCGGCGCGTTCGCTCACCTACTGGCGGCGCGACCCGCGCTATGCCCGGCAGCTCATCATCGTGCCCCTCGTGCCGGTGCTGCTGTGGTTCTATTCCAACAACATCGGCTCGCCCGTGCTGTTCAACCTCACCGGGCCCCTCATCGCCTTCTTCCTCGCGCTCGGCATCTACGCCGACATCTCCTACGACGGCACCGCGTTCGCGGCGCACATCGCCGATGGGGTGCGCGGCATCGACGACCGGCTGGGCCGCGTGTGGGCACTGGCCATCATCGCGGTGCCGCTCGTGGTGCTCGGCACGGTCGTGCCGGTGGCGCTGACCTCGTCGTGGAGCGTGCTGCCGCTGCTGTTCGGGCTCGCCGCCGCGGCGCTGCTCGGCGGCTTCGGCGTGGTGAGCATCTCGTCGGCGCGCATCATCATCCCGGTGCCGCAGGCGGGTGACAACCCGTTCAAGTCGGCGCCCGGAGCCGGGTTCACCACGGCGCTCTCGGGCTTCGCGACCTGGGGCGTGTCGCTGCTGCTGGTGCTGCCGGCCACGGTGCTCGCGGTGCTCAGCCTCGTGTTCGACTCCGCGCTGCTCGGCTGGCTCACCCTCGTGGTGGGCGTCGTGCTCGGCACCGTCTTTCTCGTGCTCGGCCTCCGCATCGGCGGCGCGCAGCTCGACCGTGCGGCCCCCGACCTGCTCGTGCGCCTCAAGTCGCAGCGCAGCGCCGCCTGAGCCTCCGAGCTACAACTGGGCGATCCACTGCCGCAGCACCGCGATGAAGTCGTCGCGCCCGGCGTCGATGTCGGCGAGCGTCGAGAAGGAGACGAGGGCGCGGTTGTGGCCGAGCCACGAGAGCAGGCCCGAGGGGTCGTCGATGGCGACATCCGGATGCCCCGGGTCGGCTTTCGCGCCCGTGTGCAGCACCACGCGCACCGCGGTGGGGCGCAGGTTCATCGTGGCGAAGTCTCCGCGCGCCGTGGCGTAGCTCGGCGAGTTCCACTTGACGCTCTCGGTGATGCGTGCGACGGGCTCGGCGCCTGTGTCCGTGTCGGCCCCGGCGTCGGCCCCGGCTCCCGCCGCTAGGATGATCGCGCGCAGCGCCTCGATCTCGGCCCGCCGCGGGTGCGCGAGCGCGTCGAGGTGCGCGTCGACCGAGGCGGAGGCGGCACCGGCCCACGGTGACCCGGCCGAGGTCACAACCGGGCCAGGCGTGCGCGGGCGAACAGGAACAGCCCGTAGGCGATGAAACCGATGCCCACCGCGATGAGGATGGCGATGCCGAACGGCAGATCGGCGAGGGCCTTAAGCGCACCGTCAAGCCCGGAGGCCTTCTCGGGGTCGACCGTCACGGCGGCCACGACGAACAGCACGCCCACCACCGCCATCGCCACGCCCTGCGCGATGTAGCCGGCCATGCCGAGCCCCACGACGGTGCGGCCCGCGGCGCCCGGCGGCACCGTGATCAGCTTGCGAAAGCGCTTTTGCGCGCCGATGAACACGAAGCCCACTCCGAAGCCGAACACGGCGAGCCCGACCGCGATCACGAGGAACACACCGCCCGGCGTGGCGAGCGCCTGCGCGCTGAACGACTGGCTCGAGTCGGACGAGTTCGTCGACCCGCCGAGCGCGAACACGAGCGCCGTGCCGCCCAGCACGAAGTAGACCGCACCCTTGCCGGCCTCGACGGCCCGCTTGCCCCACTTCTTCTTCGCGTCGGGATTCGAGACGAGAACGACGGTCACCACCTGCCAGAGGCCGAGGGCGAACAGCCCCACCACCGCGAGCCAGAGCACGATGAGGCCGCCCGGCGTCTGCGCCACCTGCCGCAGCGCGCCCGACTGGTCGGCCTCGCCGCCGGAGCCCCCGGCCACGCCGATGCCGATGGCGATGCCGCCGATGAGAATGTGCAGCAGCCCGTTCACGGCATAGCCCGAACGGGCGAGGGTGCGGAAGACGCGGCTCTGGCTGACGTCGCGCGCCGCCCGCTTCGGGGTCGTGGTCATGTCACAAGCGTGGCATGACCACGGGGCATCCGGGACGCCCGGGGCACACAGCCCCTAGAATTGGCGGGTCATGAGCGCAACTTCCCCGCATCCGTTTTCCTCCGCCACCGGCTCCGACGTTCGCGTGAGGTTCTGCCCGAGCCCCACCGGCACCCCGCACGTCGGCCTCGTGCGCACCGCCCTGTTCAACTGGGCCTACGCCCGTCACACCGGCGGCACGATGGTCTTCCGCATCGAAGACACGGATGCCGCCCGCGACTCCGAAGAGAGCTTCGAGCAGATCGTCGACGCGCTGACCTGGCTCGGCCTCGACTGGGACGAGGGGGTCGGCGTCGGCGGCCCGCACGCTCCCTACCGCCAGTCGGAGCGCTACGACATCTACCGCGAGATCATCCAGACCCTCCAAGACGCCGGCCACGTCTATGAGAGCTTCTCGTCGGCGGAAGAGATCGACGCCCGCAACGAGGCCGCGGGCCGCGCCAAGCAGCTCGGCTACGACAACGGCGACCGCGACCTCACCGACGCGCAGAAGGCGGCCTTCCGCGCCGAGGGCCGGCAGCCGGCCCTGCGCCTGCGCGTGCCCGACGACGACCTCTCGTTCGACGATCTCGTGCGCGGCGAGATCACCTTCCCGGCCGGCTCGTTCACCGACTTCGTGATCGTGCGGCCCAACGGGCATCCGCTCTACACGCTCGTCAACCCGCTCGACGACGCCCTGATGGGCATCACGCACGTGCTGCGTGGCGAAGACCTGCTCTCGTCGACACCGCGGCAGATCGCGCTCTACCACGCGCTCATCGACATCGGCGTCACCACCTTCGTGCCCCGCTTCGGGCACCTGCCCTACGTGATGGGCGACGGCAACAAGAAGCTCTCGAAGCGCGACCCGGAGTCGAACCTGTTCCACCACCGCGACCGCGGCTTCATTCCCGAGGGTCTCGTGAACTACCTCGCCCTGCTCGGCTGGTCGCTGGCGCCCGACCGCGACGTGTTCTCGCTCGACGAGATGGTGGCCGCGTTCGACGTCGAAGACGTGCTGCCGAACCCGGCGCGGTTCGACCTGAAGAAGGCCGAGTCGATCAACGGCGACCACATCCGCCTGCTCGCGGTCGACGATTTCGCCGCGCGGATGGTGCCCTACCTCGAGGCCGCCGGCGTCGTGACGGTGCCGCTCGACGACGGCCAGCTCGAGACCCTCGCGGCCGTGGCGCCGCTCGTGCAGACCCGCATGGCGTTGCTCGGCGAGGCCCCCGACCTGGTGGGCCCGTTCTTCGTGACGACCGAGGCGCTGACCTACACCGACGACGCCCTCGCCACCCTGCCCGACAACGTGGGGCTCGTGCTCAACGGCGCCATCAACGCGCTCGAGGAGATTCCGCTGTCGGAGTGGGCGCACGACGCGATCCAGACCGCGCTCGCCACGGCGCTCGTCGACGGCCTGGGCCTCAAGCCGCGCATCGCCTACGGCCCGCTGCGGGTGGCCGTGGCCGGCCGCAAGGTGTCGCCGCCGCTGTTCGAATCGATGGAGATCCTCGGCAAAGAGGAGACCATCGCGCGACTCGCCAAGCTCGTGAACCGCCGGTGAGCGACGATCGGATGAGTTCCGAGGTGCTGACGCCCTACGGCGGCGACCGGTTCGAGGCGATCATCATCGGGGGCGGCCCCGCGGGGCTCTCCGTGGGCCTCAACCTCGTGCGGGCGCGACGCCGGGTGCTGATTCTCGACAGCAACCGCCCCCGGCACTCGGCCACGCTCATCTCGCACGGCTTCCTCACCCGCGACGGCGTCTCGCCCCTCGAACTGCGGGCGCTCGGCCGCGAGGAGTTCTCGGCCTACCCCGACGCCGAGTTCCACCAGGGGCTCGTCGACTCGATCACGCCGCCGGAAGGGGATGACGCGGGCGGCGACTTCCTCGTCGTGTCGCGGGGGGTGCGCGGGTCGGCCGATCGCCGCGTGACCGCGCCGGTCGTGGTGCTGGCGAACGGGCTCAGCGAGACCCTCCCGGCGCTGCCCAGCATGCGCGCCTACTACGGCACGAGCCTGCACAGCTGCATCGAGTGCGATGCCTACGAGAAGGCCGGCGAGCCGCTCGCGCTGATCGGCGAGACCGCCGATCTGGCTGAGCGTGCGCTGCTCATCTCGCAGGTGACAGGCGACCTGATCGTGTTCACCAACGGGTCGGATGCCGTGACCGCAGCCGAAGAGGCCGGGCTCGGCGCCCGCGGGGTGGCGGTCGACCGCCGTGAGATCGCCGATGTCGTGGGCGACCGCTCGGGGCTCACCGGCGTCGCCCTCGCCGACGGCACCGTGGTGCCGCGCACCGGCGGATTCGTGCGGCCGATCTGGTCGGTGCCGCTCGGTTTCGCGTCGCAGCTCGACCTCGTGCTCGACGGCGACGGCTTCGTGGTGGTCTCCGACGGGGGAGCGACCTCCGTTCCCGGCGTGTTCGCCGCCGGAGACATCACGCCGCCCGGGCCGCAGCAGCTGATCGTGGCGGCCGGGGCGGGGGCACGCGTGGCGGCATCCGTGAACCGTCACCTGCTGGGCGCGCTGTAGCGGCATCCGGAATCCGGCGCGCGGCATCCGGCGCGCGGCTCGCGAATCGCCGTCGTCAGGCTTCGCCGCGCACGCGACGCAGCCAGGCGCGGCGGCCTTCGAGGTAGGGCTCGACGTCGGTGACCCGCCGGAAGGCCACGTCTTCGAAGGGCACGTCGCGCGCCGACACGGCGAGGGTGCGGCCGCCGAGCGTGGTGGCGGCCCACCAGACCGCGCCGCGCACCCACACCTCGAAGGGCTCGCGACGGCCGTCGACCTTGATGTCGACGATGCGGTCGGGCAGGTGCTCGGTGGGGTAGACCGGGCGGTACCAGGCGGTGTTGCGGGCCTCCAGGGCCGATTCGCGGCGGCGGAGCTGTTCGACGACGGCGCGGCTCTCGCCCACCCGCCAGTGCACGTGCACGTCGAACGGGTCGGGCACCGGGGGAGCGGGCGGGCGGTCGCGGGGGTCGAGCGCGGCGGCATCCGGAACCCCGTCGCCGACGGTCTCGGGGGCCGCGGTGGTAGCAAAGGGGGCCGTGCTGGCCGTCGGAATCGTGGCAGGCATCGCGCGGGCGAACGAGATGACGCGGGTGTGGCCGCTGTCGTCCCACTCGGTGACCATCGAGAACCCGGGCCAGCGGGCGAGCCCGTACGCCTCGATCGGAGCGAAGGTCGAGCGCAGGCGTTCGTCGGTGTCGTCGACGTGCTTCCAGAACTCGTCTGGGGTCAACCGGCGGTCGAACTGCATACGTCCAGAGTGCCACTCCGCGGGGCAGTAATGTCGACCCCATGGCCCCGACCGACATCTTCAACCTCGAGAGCACGATCGAGGGCGCAGGAGCGTGGGGGCTGCTGGTGGTGTGCGTCATCATCTTCGCCGAGACCGGGTTGCTGATCGGGTTCTTCCTGCCGGGCGACACGCTGCTGTTCTTCGCCGGGCTGCTCACCTACACGGGTGTCATCCCGTTTCCGTTGCCGGTGGTCATCCTGTGCGTGTTCGCGGCGGCTTTTCTCGGCGATCAGGTCGGGTTCCTGATCGGCCGGCGGGCGGGGCCCGCGATCTTCGAGCGGCGGGACTCGGGCTTCTTCAGCCGCAAGAACGTCGATCGCACGCAGGCGTTCTTCACCCGGTTCGGCGGCTGGGCGGTCACGATCGCCCGGTTCGTGGGGGTGGTGCGCACCTTCGCGCCGGTGGCGGCCGGGGTGGGCAAGATGAAGTACACGCACTTCATCGGCTACAACGCGCTGGGTGCGGCGATCTGGGCGTCCGTGATCATCGGTCTGGGCTATGCCCTGGGGTCGATTCCCGAGGTGGCGGATGTCGTGCAGCGCTACATGGAATGGGTGCTCATCGGCATCGTGGTGCTGACCGTGGGATCGGCGCTGGTGGCCTACCTGCGGCAGCGGGCGGCGGCGCGGCGCGAGGGCGCGGCGGATGCGTCCGCGGGTTCGGCGGCCTCATCGGGCGCGGGCTCGGGCTCGGGCTCGGGATCGAGCGACGAATAGTCGCCGTCAGGATTCGGGGCGCGGGCGTTCGCATTCCGTGAGGAGTGGTCGATCGACGCGGTGAGCGGCGTAGACCTCTAGTCGTGAGCATGATCCACAGCCTCAACTGGTATCGCCGGCACCACCTCGAGCACCCTGACCTCGCGTTGTGGCCGCGCGCTGCCGCGGTCACCCGCGACGACGTCACCATCGCCGGGGAGTCGATGGCCGGCATGGCGCGCGCAGTCGGCACGCCGTGCACGCGCGTGAGCGAATCCGCCGTCGGCTCGTGGTCTGCGGCCACGCGCGACCGGCACTGCGCCATCGTCGTGACCGCTGTCGAGGCCGTGACCGTCGCCCCGGATGGTGACGGGTACGACCTCTGGCTGGATGCGGAGCTCGACGGATGCGAGCCCCTCGAGAGCACGTTCCGCCTGATCGGCCGGGAATCGCGGGCGCAGGACGCCCTGTTCGTGGCGCGGCCGTGCCGCCGTTACGGCGACCTGCAGTGCGTGCTGCCCCTCGACATCCGGGCCGGCGACCTGGTCGCATTCGTGATCGCCCGGCCGGTGGCGCTGCACGACATCCGTCGCCGCTCGCAGCATCCGGAACGGCTCTCCTGAGGTCGACCGGAGTAGCGTAGGGCGCATGACTGAGCTTGCACCCGAACTCGCCCTGAATGACGGCCATCACATCCCGGCGCTGGGCTTCGGCACCTACCCACTTCGCGGCAACGACGGGGCTGACGCGATCGCCTCCGCCATCCGCATCGGCTACCGGTCTGTCGACACCGCGTTCAACTACGACAACGAAGGTGCCGTGGGCGAGGGCATCCGTCGTGCGGGAGTTCCCCGCGACGAACTGTTCGTCGCGTCGAAGCTGCCCGGCCGCTACCAAGGAGCGTTCACCCTCGACACGGTGCAGGAGTCGCTGTGGCGCCTGGGCCTGGACTACCTCGATCTCTACCTCATCCACTGGCCGAACCCGAGCGTGGGCGACTACGTCGAAACGTGGCAGCGCCTCGTGGATGCTCGCGAGCAGGGTCTGGTGCGTTCGATCGGCGTCAGCAACTTCACGGGTGCCCACCTCGCGGCCGTCATCGAAGCGACCGGTGTGACCCCCGCCGTCAACCAGATCGAGATGCATCCCTCATTTCCGCAGGTGGAGCAGCGAGCGATCAACGCTGAGCTCGGCATCCTCACGGAAGCGTGGAGCCCGCTGGGCAAAGGCAGCGCGCCCTACGAAGAACCGCCGGTCGTCGCCGCATCCCGCGCGCACGGTGTGACGCCTGCCCAGGTCATCTTGCGCTGGCACGTGCAGCTCGGCAGCGTGCCGATCCCGAAGAGCGGCACACCCTCGCGCCAGGCCGAGAACCTCGATGTGTTCGATTTCGAACTGAGCGACGACGAGGTCGTGGCCATCACCGCTCTCGGCCGCCCCGACGGCCGCCTCTTCGGCGGCGACCCCGACACGCACGAAGAGCAATAGCCGGCGCGTTCAGCGGGCCGGGATCACGCCGATCGCGATTGCTGTGAGGCGCCCACGAGCCGATCGATGTTCTCGGGCAGAAGGGCGTATTCGACGGCCATCGAACTCGCGCCGATGATCGCCGATTCCGGTCCGCTGCGGGACTGGGCGATGGTCAGATGCTGGGTAGCCAACGGCATCGCCCGGGAGTAGACGACCTCCCGGATGCCGGCGATGAGGTGTTCCCCGGCCTGCGAGATGGAGCCACCGATCACGATGACCTGTGGGTTGATGATGTTGACGCACATGTTGAGCATCTCGCCGATGTCGCGACCCGCCTGCCGGATCGTTCGAATCGCGTCGAGATCGCCGTCGGCGACCAAGGACACGACGTCGGCGCCGGTCTGTGCGTCGAGACCTTTGGCCCGCAACGCCGCGGCGATCGCCGGCCCGCTCGCCACGGCTTCGAGGCATCCGGTGTTGCCGCAATGGCAGACCACCCCGGCGCCACGCGACACCGGGATGTGCCCCACGTCGCCGGCCACGCCGTCGCTGCCGCGCTGGAGGACGCCGCCGCTGATGATTCCGGATCCGATGCCCGTTGCGACCTTCAGGAAGATGAAATGAGACACGTCGGGCCAGTTCAGTGAGCGCTCGCCGAGCGCCATGATGTTGACGTCGTTGTCGACGAGCACCGGCACGTCATAGGAGCGCCGCACGAATTCGGGCACGTCGAAGCCGTCCCAACCCTGCATCAACGGCGGCTTGACCGGAATTCCGCTCGAATGCTCGACCGGGCCGGGTAGCCCGATTCCGATGGCGACCAGATTTCCCCGCCCGCGGTCGACCTGCTCGAGAAGAGCGCCGATCGCACGGGTGAGGTATCCCAACACGACCTCTGGTCCGGAGTCGATGGTGATGGTCGAGCGGTCCTGAACCAGGATGTTGCCGGCCAGATCGGTGATGGCGACCGTCGCATGGGTGGCCCCGAGGTCGGCCGCGGCGACGAGTCGCGCGTTCGGATTCATCACCACGAGGGCAGACGGGCGTCCGCCGGTGGAGATGCCGTCGGCGAGCGGGAGCACGAGCCCGCTCTCGAGCAGGGCGTCGACTCTCAGCCCGATGGTCGAGCGCGAGATGCCGGTCATCGACGCCAGCTCCGCCCGCGTGCGAGGGTGTCCATCGCGAAGCAACTGGAACAACTCCACTGCGCCGAATCCGCTGGGTGCTTTCGGCACGATGACCTCACTCTCTCCTCGACCGCGATTGTCGCGAATCGTTGTGCTCAGATTCGGACGAGGCCAGGCATTAATCTCAATGCGACAACTTATCACGCCCCTACAGAGGGATATGTTGCGGAATCGTCGACTTAAACTTTTATTTGACAAAAGGTGTCGAGATGCGATCAGATTGCGACATGACAACGAACGTCAGCCGTTTCGGCGCAACGAAGCTCGGATCGGCATTCGTCGGTGGTGGGTTCATGGCCGAAGTGCACAGCCGAGCCGCCCGATCGGCGGGTGGACGTTTGGTGGGGGTCTCATCGTCCAGCCTGGCGAGCGCCGATCGCGCCGCGTCGAGGATCGGCGCCGAGAAGGCGTACGACTCGTTCGATGAACTGTTGTCCGACCCGGCCGTCGACGTCGTGCACATCTGCACCCCCAACACCACGCATGCATCGCTCGCCGCCGCGGCTCTCCGAGCCGGCAAGCACGTCATCTGCGAGAAGCCGCTGGCCACCAGTGTCGCCGACGCCCTCGCCCTGGTCGAACTGGCCGCCCTTTCGGACGCGGTCGCGACCGTGCCATTCGCCTACCGGTTCCACCCCATGGTCAGGGAAGCGCGGGCTCGGGTGCGCAGTGGCGCCTCGGGTCGGGTGCTCAGCGTGCAGGGCTCCTACCTGCAGGACTGGCTGCTGTCGAGCGATGACGACGACTGGCGGGTCGATGAGCGTCTCGGCGGCCCGTCGCGAGCGTTCGCCGACATCGGCTCGCACCTCTGCGACCTGATCGAGTTCGTGCTCGACGACCGCATCGCGAAGCTCGCGGCGCTGACGCGCACCGTCTTCGGTGACCGCGCCCATCACAAGGAGATCACCACCGAAGACATCGTGTCGGTGGTGTTCGAGACCCGGGCGGGTGTCGTCGGAACGCTGATGATCAGCCAGCTCGCCCCGGGCCGGAAGAACCGGCTGGCGATCGAGATCGGCGCCACCGTGGAGAGCCTGGTGTTCGATCAGGAGAACCCCGAATACCTGTGGATCGGCAAGCGCGTGGGCTCGCAACTCGCGCTGCGCGACGAGGCCGCGCTCGACCCCTCCGCCGCGCGGTACTCCGTCGTTCCCGCGGGGCACGCGCAGGGCTACCAGGATGCGTTCAACTCCTTCGTCTCCGACACCTACTGCGCGGTGCGAGGCGAAGAGGTCGACGGACTGCCCGTGTTCGCCGACGGACTCCGGGCGGCCGTGCTGACCAAGGCGATCCTCGACTCCAACGCGCTCGGCGAATGGGTCAGCCTTCCGGAGCACGTGACCGACCTGGCGGGATCGTCGCGGAGCGAAGAGGGGATTCCCGCATGAGCGACCTCAGGCTGTTGCAGGTCGGGATCGGGTCCTGGGGAAGCTCGTGGCTCGATGTCGTGCAGAAGAGCGAGGGCTTCACGCTGGCCGGGATCGTCTCGCAGCATTTCGAGGCGACGACCGAGGCCGCGGAGCGCACAGGCGCCACGGCGTATCCGACCATCGAGGCCGCTCTCGAGGTTCGCGACGAGTTCGACGCGGTTCTCGTCGTGACCCCGCCGGAGAACCACGCACCGGTCGCGATCGCGAGCCTGGCGGCCGGACTCCCGGTGCTGATCGAAAAGCCTCTCGCACCCACCCTCGACGACGCCCGCCGCATCATCGCCGCTTCCGAGGCCTCCGGGGCGATCGCCATGGTGTCGCAGAACTACCGCTTCAAGAGAGCCCCGCGCACGGTTCAGAGATTGATCGCCGAGGGAGTGATCGGCGAGGTGCAGCAGGTCTTCGTCAACTTCCAGAAGGCTCCGCATTTCGAAGGGTTCCGCGTCGAGATGGAGGAACCGCTCATCGTCGACGGAATGGCCCACCAACTCGACCAGATCCGCGGCGTCGTCGGGCTGGAGCCGACCGTGCTGCGGGCTCGCAGCTGGAACCCGTCCTGGTCGGAGTTCGCCGGAAACGCCTCGGTCGCTCTCGACGTGGAGTGCGCGGGCGGCGCCCGCGTGCTCTACACCGGGTCGTGGGCGTCTCGCGGTGAGACCACGAGCTGGGACGGCGACTGGGACATCCAGGGCGAACGCGGTGCCATCGCGTGGCGCAACAACCAGATCACCATCACCTTCACCTCGCTCTTCGACACCGTCTTCCTCGCCGGTGCGCTCGAGAACGCCGGAGTGATGCAGGTGTCGCTCGACGTGCTCGACGTCGAAGAACGCCTGGGTGTGCTGGCGGAGTTCCGCCGGGCCATCGTCTCCGGGCGCTCCCCGGAGACCGACGTGCGCGACAACATCGGCAGCCTCCAGCTGATCCTGGCCACCCTCGAGTCCGCTCGCCACGACGGCGATCCGGTCACCCTCCAATCCGCCGCAGCGCTGCTCGCCGGCTGACGCCCCCGATTCGAACAGGAAGACGCACATGACAGTGATCCCGGGCGAGACGCCCACCATCGCGACGCAGGGCGAGCTGCTGGTCAGCGTGTCCGGCCTCGTCAAACGGTTCGGCGGCGTCACCGCCATCAAGAACGGGTCGATCGATCTCTACCGGGGCGAGGTGCACGCGCTACTCGGCGAGAACGGCGCCGGAAAGAGCACCCTGGTCAACATCCTCGCCGGTATCGTTCGGCCGGATGCCGGAACGATCATCGTCGGGGGAGAAGAGGTCACGATCGCGAATCCGCGGCAATCGCGGGCGCTCGGAATCTCGGTGGTGCACCAGCATCCGGTGCTCTTCCCCGACCTCACGGTGGCCGAGAACATCATGTTCGCCGATGCACCGCCACACAACCGCGCCGGCCTGCTGAGCTGGAAAGGGGTCGAGGCGAACGCACTGCGGGCGATGACCCGGTTGAACGTGCACCTCGACACGAGCGAACTCGTGAAGAACCTCTCGAGTGCAGAACAGCAATTGCTCGAGATCATCAAGGCCCTCTCGGACGACACGGCGTTGCTCATTCTCGACGAGCCCACTGCGGCCCTCAGCAAGCGCGAGGTCAAGAGCCTGATGGAGGTCATCGCGCGACTGAAGTCCGAGGGTGTGGCCATCTTGTTCGTGGGCCACCGTCTCGACGAGGTGTTCGCGCTCGCCGACCGCGTGACCGTGTCCCGTGACGGAACGACCATCGTCACCGGCCCGGTCGCCGACTTCACTCCGGAATCGGCCGTGACCTACATGGTGGGCCGAGCATTGGATTCGGTCTTCCCGAAGGTCGATGTCGTTCCGGGTGCGGTGCACCTCGAGGTCAAGGGCCTGACGCGTGAGGGCAGCTACGAGAACGTCCACTTCTCGGTGCGCAAGGGCGAGATCCTCGGCCTCGCCGGACTCGTGGGCGCCGGCAGAACCGAGATTGCGAGAGGCATCTTCGGACTGGACGCGATCGATGGCGGCGAGATCATCATCGGCGGAACGCCCGTGACGATCCACTCGCCCGCCGACGCGATGCGCCACGGGGTCGCCTATGTTCCCGAGGACCGCACCCGCGAGGGCGTCATCCTCGACCAGTCCATCCAGTTCAACCTCTCGCTCGCCGTGATCGACACGCTGACACGGCTCGGGCTGATTTCGCCGACCAAGGACCGGGGGCTTTCGACCTCGTTCATCGAGCGGCTCGGCATCCGAACGAGTGGCCCGGCTCAGGACGTGTCGGCGCTGTCGGGGGGAAATCAGCAGAAGGTCGTTCTGGCCAAGTGGCTGTCGACCGACCCCGACATCCTCATTCTCGACGACCCCACCAAGGGCGTCGACGTGGGGGCGAAATCGGAGGTCTACCGGATCGTGTCGACGATGGCGCAGGCAGGGCTGACCATCGTGCTCATCTCGAACGAACTCGAGGAGCTGCTCGCCGTCTCCGACCGCGTGATCACGTTCTACCGCGGCCGGCAGGGCGCGGAGTTCACCGAGCGGCCGTTCGACGCGGAGAAGGTACTGGCCTCAATGACGAGAGAGGTGAGCGATGTCAACGCTCGATGACACCAAGCAGGCCCCGGAAGAGCTGGAGGTCGTGCACCGCAAGAGCGGGCTGCGCCGCATCTTCGAGCGTCGCGAGACCAGCCTCGTGCTGGTGCTGGTCGCGCTGGTCGTGCTCTTCTCCATCCTCAGCCCGCGATTCGCGAGCGCCGCGAACTTCGGCCAGATCGTCACCGACATGTCGATCGTGGTCATCGTCGGAATCGGCGTCGCCATGGTGCTCTTCACCCGCAACATCGACGTGTCGACCGGCTCGATGGTGGGGCTGACGGCGTTCTTCGCCGCCGACTTGTCAGCCAAGAACCCCGATCTGCCGCTCATCTTCGTCGTGCTGGCATCCTGCGCGCTCGGCGGTGTGCTCGGCGCCATCAACGGCGGCATCGTGGCGACGCTGAAGGTTCCCTCGATCATGGTGACGCTCGGAACGCTCTACATCTATCGCGGAATCGACTCGGCGTTGGCGGGAGCGAACCAGGTCACCGCGCAGAACCTGAGCCCCGAGTACAACACCATCGCCTCGTGGACGATCTTCGGATTTCCGGGCATCTTCGTCTACGCGCTGATCATCGCGGGGATCGCGCACGTGTTCATCCGCCACACCTACTCCGGGCGCAGTCTGTTGGCCCTCGGCAGCAACCCCCTGGCCGCGGAGAAGATGGGTATCGCCTCCAAGCGATGGATCTTCGGAGCCTTCGTGCTGAGCGGCGTGCTCAGCGGCTTCGCCGGGGTGCTGTGGGGTGCTCGCTACGGCACCGTCGACTCCTCGGTCGCGACCGGATTCGAGCTCGTGGTGCTCGCAGCCGTCGTCGTCGGTGGTGTCAGCGTGAACGGCGGCAACGGCAGCATCCTCGGCGTGATCGTCGGGGCGGCGATCCTGAGCGTCATCGCGATCGGACTCGCCCTGCTCAACGTCTCGCAGTTCTGGCTGCAGGCGATCCAGGGCCTCGTCATCGTCGCGGCCCTGGTCTTCGACATATTCATCCGCCGCCGCGTCGAGGCCCGCAGGAAGGGAGCACGTTCATGACCGTGGACACGCGCACGAAGCCGGCAGACTCACCCGTCGCCGAACCCGCGAAGAAGAGGTTCAGCCTTCCCGGCTGGTTCGGCCCCTGGGAGTTCGCGCTCCTCGGCCTGGTCGTGATCGTCATGATCGCCGGCGCGGTGACCTCGCCGTTCTTCGCCACCGGCGAGAACTTCGCCATCACCGCGGCGGGCGCCGTCGGCCTGTCGCTCATGGTCGTGCCGATGGCGTGGCTGATGATCGCCGAGGAGATCGACCTCTCGATCGCATCGGTGTTCGGCATGTGCGGCGTCATCTTCGGCCTGTCGATCGAGAACGGGATGCCTCTGGCCCTCGCGATCATCCTGGCGGTCGTCGTCGGGGCGATCGCAGGCCTCATCAACGGCTTCCTCACCGTCGACGTCGGCCTGCCGTCGCTGGTGGTGACCGTCGGCACGTTGGCGCTGTTCCGAGGGATCGCGTTCATCCTGCTCGAGAGTCGATCGGTCAGCGATCTGCCGCTCGAGTTCACGCAATTCGCGCAGGGCAACATCCCGGGCACTCTCATTCCGAACGGCTTCATCGTGTTCCTCGTCGTGGCCATCGTCGCGGGAATCGTGCTCGCCCGCGGCTCCGCCGGCAGAAAGACGTATGCCGTCGGGTCGAGCGTCGAGGTGTCCCGGTTCTCCGGCATCCGGGTCAAGCGGGTCAAGCGCGGGTTGTTCATCTTCTCGGGCTCCGTCGCCGGTCTGGCCGGAGTGCTCTACGCGGGCTACGTCTCGAGTGCCAGAGCGAACAACGGTACGGGCCTGGAACTCAGCGTGATCGCCATCGTGCTCATCGGTGGAGTCAGCATGTACGGCGGCAAGGGGTCGTTCATCGGCGTCATGCTGGCGCTTCTCCTGGTCACCACCCTGACGAGCTGGATGACCCTCGGCTACGTGCCGACGAACATCCAGTACACCGTCATCGGCCTCCTCATGATCGGCGCAGTGGTACTGCCCGCTCTCATCTCGAAATTCAAGAACGCCGTGTTGAGGAGGCGAGGTTAGACAACGGCTCGACGTTCAGCAGCATCGCAAGACCCTTCTTTCCAGCACCGAATTCCTCATCAACGAAGATTGGAACAAACCATGATCAAGCCCAAGCTGCTCGCGGTTTCCGCGATAGCGCTGCTCGCCGTCGCCATGTCCGGCTGTGCGTCGACGACTCCCTCCTCGACCGAAGGCGCCGGCGCAGACCGCACCATCGCCGACTGCACGGTCACCATGATCCCCAAGTCGACCGACAACCCGTACTTCGCGGCCGTGCACACCGGGTTCATCCAGGCATCCGAAGAACTGGGCGGCAAGCTCGAGTACGTGGGCCCGGCGGCCGGTGAGGTCACCGCGCAGATCCAGCGGATCCAGAGTGCCGGACAGCAGAAGTCCTGCGCGATCGGCATCGCGGCCCTGGATGCCACGGCTGTGGCCCCGTCGCTCGACGCCGCGGCGAAGACCGGAACCAAGATCGTCGCGTGGGACGGCGATGTCGCTCAGGGTTCGCGGGGCATCTTCGTGAACATGGCCACCGCCCAGGCGCTCGGTGAGTCGCAGTTCGAGATCCTCGCCGACGCGATGGACGACACCGGCGAGTGGGCGATCATCTCGTCGCAGAGCACCGCCGATTCGAAGAACCTCTGGATCGACGCCATGAACGAGATGGCGAAGGACCCGAAGTACTCGGGCATGGAACTCGTCAAGACCACGTTCGGTGACGACGACTCGAAGAAGAGCTACGACCTGGCCGTCTCGCTCATCCGCGCCTACCCCGAGCTGAAGGGCATCATGGCTCCGACCCCGGTGGCCCTCGAGGCTGCCGTCAAGGCCGTCAACGACCTGGGCGTGCAGGATCAGATCGTGGTGACCGGGCTCGGAAACCCGGGCAACGACGCCGAGCTCCTCACGAGCGGACAGGTTCCCGCCTATGTGCTGTGGAGCCCGGTCGACCTGGGCTACCTCACCTACTACGCGACCGCCGCCTACATCGAGGGCAAGATCACCGGCGCCGAGGGTGAGACCTTCGACGCCGGGCGCCTCGGTGAGAAGACGATCGGCGCCAACGGCGAGATCATCATGGGCGACCCGGTCGTCTACACCAAGGACAACGTCGAGGCCGCGATCGAGAAGGACTTCGAGGCCACGAACTAGTCACCCGGGCGGGCCGGGGACAATCGCCCCGGCCCGCCTCAGATCTTCCATCACAAAGGACACGTCTCATGCACCACAAACTCATCCCAGCCGCGGGAGCGGTGATCGTCTTCGCGCTGGCGCTCGCCGGATGCGCATCGTCCACGCCGTCGGCGACCGACTCGGATGCCGCCGCGGGATCGCTCGCGGATTGCGACATCAGCCTCATTCCGAAGAGCACCGACAACCCGTTCTTCGCGTCCATCCGTGTCGGGGCCGATGAGGCCGCGGCCGAACTCGGCGGCAAACCGGTGGACTTCGTCGGAACCGCGCAGGCCGACGTGCAGGGCCAGATCCAGCGCGTGCAGAACGCGACCCTCCACAAGGCGTGCGCCATCAACATCGCGGCGCTCGATCCCGATGCCACGGCTCCCGCACTGACGCAGGCGCTCGACCAGGACACGAAGGTCGTGGCGTTCGACGCCGACGTGCAACCGGATGCGCGCACGCTTTTCATCAATCAAGCCGACGCCACCGCGCTCGGGGTCGCCATGCTCGACATCCTGGCCAAAGACATGAACTACACCGGCACCTTCGCCATCCTCTCCGCGCAGAGCACCGCGCAGAATCAGAACTCCTGGATCGCGGCCGTCGAAGAAGAGCTGACCAAACCGGACTATGCCGACATGACCCTGGTGAAGACGGTCTACGGCGACGACGACTCGAAGAAGAGTTACGACGCCGCGGTCTCTCTCATGCAGGGCTACCCTGACCTCGGCGGCATCCTGTCGCCCGAACCGGCGGGGCTGGAGGCCTCGGTCAAAGCTCGCGACGATCTCGGCACCAATCCTGATCTCGTGCTGACCGGTCTCGGCTGGCCGCCTTCGGACGCCTCGCTGCTGAAAGACGGCAAGGTCTCCGCGTTCGTTCTCTGGAGCCCCGTCGATCTCGGGTACCTCACCTACCACGCCACTGCGGCGCTGGTGTCGGGGCAGATCACCGGGGCCGAGGGAGACACGTTCGACGCCGGACGGCTCGGCGAGCGCACGGTCGGCGCGAACGGAGTGGTCGTGCTCGGCGACCCGGCCGTCTACACGGCGGACAACGTCGATGCCGCACTCGACGACTTCCGCACCGAATAGCAGCACCAGCAGAAGGAGAACGATGTTCCGCTACACCTACAACACCCTGGTCTACGGCCACGAGCCCATCAGTGAAGGCATCGCTCGTGTCGCCCGGTTCGGTTACGACGGAGTCGAGCTGGTCGGCGAGCCCAGCGAGAACGACGCGTCGAGCATCAAGACGGCCTTGACCGAGAACGGCGTCGTCGCCTCGAGCATCATCAGCATCTTCACGCCCGAACGCGACATCGTGAGCTCGAACCCGGACATCCGCCGGAACGCCGTGAACTACCTGTTCGAGAACGTCGCGTTCGCCGCCGAGGTGGGGGCGGATGTCGTGACCTTCACCCCGACGGCGTGCATGAAGATCAGCCCGGAGGTCGACCTCGCCCAGGAATGGGCCTGGGCCGTCGAGGCGGCATCGGCCGTGGCCGGTCGCGCGGCGGATGTCGGTGTGACGATCGCCGTCGAGCCGTGGAATCGCTACGAGACCTACCTCATCAATCGCGTCGGGCAGTCGGCAGCGTTCGTCGACGAGGTAGGGCTGCCCAACATCGGGGTCATGGCGGACACCTTCCACATGAGTCTGGAGGAGGGCGACATCGCCGAGGAGATCCGGAAACTGGGTTCGAGGCTGGTTCACGTGCATCTGGCCGACAGCAACCGCGCTGCTCCCGGGTTCGGTCACACCGACTTCACGCCGATCGTGCAGGCCATCAGCGACGTCGGCTACCAGGGCTGGGTGTCGTACGAGCTGCTCCCCGCCGCGGGTGACGTCTGGGGCGTGCTCTCCGGTGCCGGAGCGCCGGAGTTCCTCGACCCGTACACCGAGGCGGCGATCACCCACACCAAGAACATCGAAAAGCAACTCGGGCTGGTCTGAATGGCTGACAACCTGCTGGGTCTCAGCACCTTCGTGCTGGCGTCGCCCTTCTCCGATTCCGATTCCGCCGCGTTCCGGCGCGTCGCCGAGTTCGGCTACGACGTGATCGAGGTGTGCATCGAGGACCCGGCGATCGTCACCGCGGAGTTCTTGAACCGTGAAGCCGCTGCGAACGGTCTGACCGTGGGCATCTGCGGAGCGTTCGGGCCCGACCGCGACGTGTCGCACGAAGACGCCGACCGGCGCGCGCTCGGCATCGCCTACCTGAAGACCTGCATCGATCTCGCGCAGGCGGTCGGTTCGCCCCACGTGGCCGGCCCGATGTACTCCGCCACCGGCAAGACCCGCATGCTCGACCCCGAGGGCCGGCGGCAGCAGCGGGCGTGGGCCGCCGAGAGCCTGCGCGAGGTGGCCGACTACGCGGGGGAGAGGTCGGTGGCCCTGGCCATCGAACCCCTGAACCGATTCGAGACCGATCTGGTGAACACGACCGAGCAAGGACTCGGCCTGTGCGACCTCATCGGGCGCAGCAACGTGGGTCTGCTCATCGACACCTTTCACATGAACATCGAGGACAAGAGCCTCGGCGACGCCGTGCGACTGGCGGGTGACCGGGTGTTCCACGTGCAGGTCTCCGAGAACGACCGTGGAACCCCCGGCTCCGGCCATGTGCCCTGGGCCGAGTTCTTCGAAGCGCTCCGCGACATCGACTACCGCGGGCAGATCGTGGTCGAGTCGTTCCTGCCCACCGTCGTGGAGATCGCGCGGGCGGTGTCGCTCTGGCGCCCGGTCGCTGCGTCGATGGACGCGCTCGCTGAAGACGGGCTGGCCTTCCTGAGGTCCGAGCTCAGCTCGGAGGCGCGGGCGTGACTCGACCGGTGACCCTGTTCACGGGGCAGTGGGCCGACCTGCCACTCGAGGAGGTTGCACAGCTGGCGAGCCGCTGGGGCTACGACGGCCTGGAGATCGCCTGCAGCGGTGACCATCTCGACGTGTGGCGGGCCGCCGAAGACGAGGCCTACCTCCGTTCGAAGAGAGAGCTGCTCGACCGGCACGGCCTGAACGTCTGGGCCATCTCCAACCACCTCAAGGGCCAGGCCGTCTGCGACGATCCGATCGATTTCCGGCACCAGGCGATCGTCGGGTCGCGGGTCTGGGGCGATGGTGAAGCCGAGGGCGTCCGGATGCGAGCGGCCGAGGAGTTGAAGCTCACGGCCCGCGTCGCGAGAAAACTCGGGGTCGACACGGTGGTGGGGTTCACCGGGTCGAGCATCTGGCCCTACGTCGCCATGTTCCCGCCCGTGCCCGCCGGCGTGATCGACGCGGGCTATCAGGACTTCGCCGATCGATGGAATCCGATCCTCGACGTCTTCGACTCCGAGGGCGTGAAGTTCGCGCTCGAGGTGCATCCGTCGGAGATCGCCTACGACTATCACACCGCCGTGCGCAGCCTCGAGGCGATCGACCACCGAGAGGCCTTCGGCTTCAACTGGGACCCGAGCCACATGATGTGGCAGGGCATCGACCCGGTCGGCTTCATCGTCGACTTCGCCGACAAGATCTACCACGTCGACTGCAAGGACACCCGTCTTCGCGCGCCGAACGGGCGCTCCGGCGTGCTGGGTTCGCACCTGGCCTGGGGCGACCCGAGGCGCGGGTGGGACTTCGTCTCGACCGGGCACGGCGACGTGCCCTGGGAGGACTCGTTCCGCGCGCTGGATTCGATCGGCTACGCCGGGCCGATCTCGATCGAATGGGAGGACGCCGGGATGGATCGCCTGCACGGTGCCGAGGAGGCCGTCGCGTTCGTGCGGTCTCTGCTCTGGAAGCGCCCCGAGGCATCCTTCGATGCGGCGTTCGCCAATCAGGAATGACTAGGAAGGACTGAGAATGGGCGAGAAGTTCGATGTCGTCGTCGTGGGCGGTGGCACGGCCGGATGCATCCTGGCCGCGCGGCTGAGCGAGGACGCCCAGCGCACGGTGCTGCTGATCGAGGCCGGACACGACTACCCGAGCGTTTCCGAGACCCCGGTCGGGGTGAAGGACGCGCGCTACGTGCCCATGCGCGGGCACGCTCCCGAGTTCGACCCCGACCACGACTGGGGCCTCAACGCGATCGGCAACGCCGATTCCCTGATCGCCGTGCCGCAGGCGCGCCTGATCGGCGGCGGCTCGGCCATCAACGGCATGATCGCTCTTCGCGGAGCGACCGCCGACTACGACGAGTGGGTGGCTCTCGGCAACCCCG
Organism: Herbiconiux daphne; assembly: GCF_024979295.1. Taxonomy (GTDB): domain Bacteria; phylum Actinomycetota; class Actinomycetes; order Actinomycetales; family Microbacteriaceae; genus Herbiconiux; species Herbiconiux daphnes. The sequence goes on from NZ_JANLCJ010000005.1 coordinate 251,029, forward strand.
AATGGGACTGGCCGCACGCGCTCGCGGCGTTCCGTGCCATGGAAGACGACACGGCCCCCGACCTCGCCATCCACGGCCGTGGTGGCCTCGTCACGATCTCGAGATCGGACGAGCACGAGTACGCGCCGCTTCAGAAGGCGTTCGTCGACTCCTGCCGGGGCCTCGGCCACCAGGAGGCGTGGGATCTCAACGCGCCGAACGCCGAGGGATTCGGGCCCGCGCCCATGACCCGCGTCGGCACCCGGCGACTCTCGACCGCGGCGAGTCACCTCGATGCAGCGCGCGGCCGCCCGAATCTCACCATCCGGGCCGAGACCGTCGTCAATCGAATCGTGCTGCAGGGCACGGTCGTGACCGGGGTGGAGCTGGTGGGCGGCGAGGTCATCGACGCAGGCGAGGTGGTGCTCACCGCCGGCGCCATCATCACGCCGGCGATCCTGCAGCGCAGCGGAATCGGCCCGGCAGACCTTCTCGACAGCCTCGGCATCCCGGTGGTCTCCGACCTGCCGGTCGGCTCGAATCTGGGAGATCACTTCTCGGTGCCGCTGCTGGCGCCGCCCCGCGAGGGATCGTGGCACCTCGACGATTTCAGCCTGCAGACCGTGCTCAGGGCGTCGACGTCGGTGCAGCCGGGGTCGCTCGACGCTCAACTCACGATGTTCTCCTACCTGAACGTGCGCACGACCGCTGAAGGCACGCGCGGTCTCGCCGGCGAAGGGTCAGTGGGGCTCGAGAACGTCGCCGGCATGGGCTGCGTGCTCAACAAGCCGCGCTCGGTGGGCACCGTTCGCATCGTGTCGACGGATGCCGCAGACCTGCCCGCGGTGAACCCGAACTACCTCGGCGAGCAGATCGACCGCGACGCCATCCGGGAGATCGTGCGGTTGGGCTGGAGCGTGCTGACGAGCGAGCCGCTCGCGTCGATGCTGCTCGAGCCGATCGGCCTCGACGCGGAGACGGTGGCCGATGACGCCGCACTGGATGCCGCCATCGAGAACAAGACGGCGTCGGGCTACCACTTCACCGGCACCTGCCTCATGGCCGCTCCTGATCGGGGCGGGGTCGTTGACCAGCACGGTTCGGTGCACGGCATATCGGGTCTGAGGGTGGCCGACGCGTCGGTGGTGCCGACGACCCCCGCAGCGAACAGCATGCTGACCACGATCATGACCGCCGAGCGCATCGCGGCGTTCGCACGAGGCCGCGAGTTCGCGCCGGTGGACGCAGCCGAGGCCGACTCCGGATCCCGGCGCGTGTTCGCGGAGGCTGCACTATGAAGCTGGGGTATCCGACCATCACCTGGGGCGGGGTCGTCGGCACTCCCGAAGGCGTGACGAGCGTCGCGAGTTCGTTCTACCGCACCAACGGCTCGACAGCCGATGCGCTCAGAGACATCGCGGCCGCCGGCTTCACCGGCACCGAGGTCTTCGACGGCAACCTGCTCGATTTCGAGGGCGGCGCATCCGCTTTCTCGAGGGTTCTCGAGGAGACGGGCCTCGAACTCGTCAGCGTCTACACCGGGGCCAACTTCATCTTCGAGGAGATCGCGGCGGAGGAGTTCGCGAAGATCAGCCGCGCCGCGCAACTGGCGGCGGAGTTCGGCGCCTCCCGGCTCGTCGTCGGGGGTGGAGCCCAACGCGCGGGCGGCCCGGCAGACGGCGATCTTTCGCGGCTGGCGCGGGGCCTCGACCGATCGGCCGAGATCGCGGCCGAGCACGGCTTGCAGGCGAGCTACCACCCGCACCTCGGCACGCTCGTCGAGACACCCGAGGCCCTGAGCGAGCTCATGCCGCTCACCACGATCGCCTTCTGCCCCGACACGGCCCACCTCGCCGCCGGTGGAGGCGACCCGGCACACCTGATCCGGGAGTACGGCGACCGGCTCGCGCACGTGCACCTCAAGGACTGGAACTCCTCGACCAAGAGGTTCCTGCCGCTGGGCCAGGGAGAACTCGATTTTCCCGGCATCATCCAGGCGATCCGCGAGACCGGTTACGACAGCTGGCTGATGGTCGAGCTCGACTACTACGACGGCGATCCCGCGGATGCCGCGCGCATCAGCCGGCAGTTCCTGGAGCAGGTGCTCGCCGACCAGTCTTTCCACGAATCCCGACCATCACGACAAGTAAAGGAACACTGATGTCCCAGCTTCTGCAACCTCGCTCCATCAACCGCGAGCTCGCGCGGGTCGCCATCGACACGGCGGTGGCCGCTTCCATCGAGCGGAACTGCCTCACGTGTATCGCGGTTCTCGATCCGTCGGGGCATCTGGTCTCCTACGACCGCATGGATGGTGCGCCCTTCCAATCCGCGCAGCTGGCGCAGGACAAGGCGTACTCGGTCGCCGGCAACGGCAAGGCCACGCACGAGTTCTGGCAGATGATCCGCGACGAGGCCTGGCTGGTGCACGGCGTCGGCAAGGTGGAAGGACTGGTGTTCCTCGGCGGCGGCGTTCCGATCTATTTCGAGGACGAGCTGATCGGCGCCATCGGCGTCTCGGGCAAGAGCAACATGGACGAGGACCGGGCCATCGCCGAAGCGGCCGTCGACGCCGTGCTCGAGCGACTCAGTGCTGTCGCCGTCAGCTGACCTTCTCGTCACGCCGTGACGCTGACCCGTGCCGTTGCGAGCATCATCGCCCAGTACAACCGCAATCTCTTCTACAGACTAGGAATCCCCATGAATGCCCAGACCACAGTCCCCCTGCTCCGCCAGAACGACGGCCGGGAGATCCCGCAGATAGGCCTCGGAATCTACGGACCCGACGACTCAGGAACCGCTGACGCCGTCGCCGCGGCCATCGAGATCGGATACCGCAGCATCGACACCGCCGCGCTCTATCAGAACGAGGTGGGGGTGGGTGACGGCATCCGTCGCTCGCAGATCGATCGCGCGGAGCTGTACGTCACGACCAAGCTGGCCGACGACAGCCACGGGTACGACAGTGCCCTGAGGGCGTTCGACACCAGCCTCGACAAGCTGGGCCTCGACTACGTGGACCTCTATCTCATTCACTGGCCGCTGCCGGGGGTGGACAAGTACGTCGACACCTGGCGTGCGTTCGAGAAGCTTCAGCGAGACGGACGCGCGAAGTCGATCGGTGTGTCGAACTTTCAGCCCGCTCACCTCCAGCGACTCTTCGACGAGACCGACATCAGGCCGGTGCTCAACCAGATCGAGCTGCACCCCGGCCTGCCCAACGTGGCGGTCAGGGAGTTCAACACGGCCAACGGCATCCTCACCGAAGCCTGGTCACCTCTCGGTCGCGGGCGCGTCTTCGGGAACGCCGCCCTGGAGGGAGTCGCCCAGAAGCACGGAAAGAGCGTCGCCCAGGTGGTCATCCGCTGGCAGGTCGAGCAGGGCAACGTCGTGATTCCCAAGTCGATCACGCCAGAGCGTCTTGCCGAGAACATCGACGTCTACGACTTCTCGCTCGATGACGAAGACCGAGCGGCCATCGCGACCCTCGAGAACGGGCAGCGCACGGGAGACGACCCCGACACCTACAACGGCTAGCCAGCCCCGCACGATGCCGGCTCGGGAGGTGGACCCTGCGCGTCAGCGCCGCCTCTCGAGCCGGCCGCCCCGATGGTCTAGGCGGCGCCGCCCCCGGTCATTACGATCGGTGGAGGTGCCCCTACCGAAGGAATCCGATGATCAGGAACGTAGGAACGATTCTTCTGGCTGTGGGCTTCGTTCTGCTCGCCGTGGCCGTGCTTCTGCGTGATCCGGTCGCACTCGACGCGAACATCGGCGCCGGCATCCTGTCGCTCGCCGGGCTGGCCCTCGGTGGCGTCGGCCTTGTGCTCGTGGTGATCGGTGCCGTCGTGGGTCGCCGGAGAGGGCCCGCGGGGTGAGCTCGTCGGCCGAGCCCCGCCCGCGGCCTCCCCGGCGGGGCGACGAGCTGGCGAGCATCGCCGTCGCCACGGTGATCTCGATCCTGGCGATCGTCTACGTCGTGGTTCCGGCGCTGCCCGTTCTCATCGCGTGGGAGGTCGTCGCCGTCGTCTACGTGGTGCTCGTGCTCACGAGGTTCCGGAATCGATCCACCCGCCGCGCCCCGGCAGGCAGCCGCCCGGTGCCGGCGAGAGTTCTGGAGTACCTGTCCTGGATCGTGCCGATCGCCGCCAGCGGAACCGGTGTGGCCGCCGCCGTCACGCTCCTCACCGAGGCGTCGCCGACCCCCGGTCAGGGCGGAGCGGTGCTGGTGGGCGTGCTCGGTTCGGTCGGGGTGATCGTCGCGTGGGTGCTGCTGCAGACCGGTTTCGCCGAGATCTACGAGAGCGTCTACGAGCGCCTGCCCGAAGCGAGCATGATCAGTTTTCCCGGCATCGACGACGACCCGACTCTGGGCGACTTCTTGTATCTCTCGTTCACCGTCGGCACCTCGTTCGCGGTGTCGGGGGCGACCATCGCATCCCGAAAGGTGCGGCGCGTGCTGGTGCTGCACAGCGTGACGAGCTTCTTCTACAACGCCTTTCTCATCGCGGTCGCCATACAGGTCATCCAGGGCGTCATCGCCGGCCGCTGACGCCGTCAGCGGATCTCGTAGGTGCCGTCGAGTCGCGCGCGGCCGATGACGTGCCCCGCGAGGGCGTGGAGGGTGTCATCGAGGGTGAACGGGTCGGCCAGGGTGAGGTTCTGGTCGAGGGCGAACAGCTGGAACGCGTAGGTGTGGGGCCCGTGCGAGCGGATGGGGAGAGGGCCGGAGTAGCCGCGTCGGCCGAGTCCGCCTCTGCCGTGGCGGAGTCCGGGGAGGGGGCTCGGCTGACGGAGTCCGTTCTCGGGGATGCCTGCGATCGTGGGGTCGATGCCGATCGTGAGGGCGTGCGAGGCGGGGGTGCCGAACGGCACGTCGGGGTCTTGCACGATGAGCACGAGCTCGCGGGTGCCGGCGGGCGGGGTGGTCCACTCGAGGGCGGGTGAGATGTTCTGGCCGCGGATTCTGCCGCGGTGCTTCTCGGGAATGGGCGTTCCGTGCTCGAACGCGGGGCTGGTGAGGGTGAAGTTCTCGGGGGCCAGGAGGGCGGGGTTCGCCCAGGCGAGCGTGTCGTCGCCGGCGCGGCGATTGCGCAGCAGGCGTCCGAGGGGGTTTGCGGGCACGGTCGGGTTCCTCTGCTGGTGGTCGTGGGTCGTGGGTCATGGGTGAGGCGAGCGGCGCGCGTCGGCGGGATGTCGGCGAGGTGATCAGTCTGTTCCGAGCGCGGCCCTCACGCGAGCGAGCACCTCGGCGGTGACGTCGTCGAACGGCTCGATGCGCTGTTCGGCCCGGCTCATCAGCACGGCGCCCTCGGCCGCGGCGATGAGCAGGGCGGCGAGGGCGGGGGCGCGACGCTCGGGGATGCCGCCCTCGGCCAGCAGCAGGGCGAGCTCTTCACGCCAGGTACGGAACACCGTCGCCGTGCCCTCCCGCACCTCGGCCGAGTCGGTGGAAGTCGTCACCGCGGCGACCGCGCAGCCCGCGCTGAAGTTCGTCGCCGTGAGCAGCATGCGCCAGGCGGCGAGGAAGCGTTCTGCGATCACGTCGGCGGGCTCGCCTCGCCAGGCCCGGATCAGGGCGATCGACCGGGCGCCCGACAGGGCCACGGCCTCTGACACGAGCTGGTCTTTGCCCTCAGGAAAGTGGTGGTAGATCGATCCGCGCGGGGCGCCGGTGTGCTCGAGCACGGTGGCGAACGAGGTCTGCTGCATGCCGCCGCGCGCGAGCAGGTGCACCGTTCCGTCGATCATCTGCTGACGGGTGTCCTTGGCCATCGTGACTCCTCGATCGACTCCGAGCTCCTCGCGGCGCGGATATGTGTTTCAGCATAAATCAGCTTGACTATGCAAACCTGCATAGTCCAAGCTGACACGATGGTCGTGCGACGAGAGAAGGCGAACGCGGGGCGCTGGATGCGTCGGCTCGCATTCGTGGCGACGGCGGTGCTGCTCGGGCTGGCCGCGGCGTTCGGCACCTACGGCGTGTCGGTGCAGCCCGGCGCCGCGCTCGTCGAAGCGGTGTTCGAAGCGAAACCCGAAGTGACTCCGCCGGCCGGCTTCGACGCGGTGGAGGCCGCCGTCACGGAGAGCGACCCCATCACCCTCACCTCCAGCGCGACCCCGGACGCCGGCCTCACCATCACCACGCCGGTCGGGGCGGCCGCCACCCCGGGCGCTCTGCCCGTGGTGCTGTGGATTCACGGCGGCGGCTTCATCTCGAGTTCGGCCGACACCGTTCGGGACTACGTCGTCATCCTCGCCGGTCACGGCTACCTGGTGGCGAACCTCGACTACTCGCTGGCGCCCGGGTCGCGGCATCCGGTGCCGGTGCGCCAGGCGAACGCGGCGCTCGGCTACCTCAGCAAGCATGCCGCCGACTACGGGGGCGATCCGACCCGCATCGTGCTCGGCGGCGACTCCGCCGGTGCGCAGATCGCCGGTGAGGTCGCCGCCCTGCAGACCAACCCCGCGCTGGCCGAGACGCTCGACATCGCTCCGGCACTGGCGCCGGGTCAGCTGCGGGGAGTGATCCTGTTCTGCGGCCTGTATGACCTGCGCACCGTGGCCGCCACGGGGTTCCCGGCGCTCCGCACCTACCTCTGGGCCTACACCGGATCGCGCGACTGGACCGATTACCCCGAGATCGACGCGCTCTCCACCACCGAGACGGCGACGAGCGCTTTTCCGCCCACCTTCCTCAGCGTCGGGGATGCCGACCCATTCCGCACGCAGGCGACCGAACTCGCCGCCACGCTGCAGAGCCGAGGCGTGCCGGTGACGACCCTGTTCTGGAACGGCACGCAAGACGGCCTCGGCCACGAGTACCAGTTCGACTTCTCGGTGCCGCAGGCGCAGACCGCACTCGACTCGACCCTCGATTTTCTCGGCTCTCTGGAGGGAACACCGTGACGAAAAACACCGCCACGACCAACCCCGTGACGACCAACACCGTGACGACGCCCCTCGACAGCACGCGCAAACGCCCCCTCCGGCGCGCCCTCCTCGTCGCGGCCTGGCTGCTGCTCGCCGCCGTCTCGGCCGCCGTCGCCTACACGCTGCTCGTTCTGGGCGGGCGCTGAGATGCAGATCCCACCGGGCAGCGAATACGTGGCGATGGGCAGCTCGTTCGCGGCCGGCCCGGGGCTCCGCCCCCGCAGCCCCGGCGCACCGCGTGCCTCCGGCCGTTCCGACAGCAACTACGCCCATGTCGCCGCGGCGCACCTCGGGCTGGCCCTGAACGACGTGACCTTCTCGGGCGCGACCACGACCGACATCCTCACCGCATCGGCGGGTCGGTCGGCTCAGATCGACGCGGTCACGGCTCGCACTCGCCTGGTGACCCTGACCGCCGGCGGCAACGACGTCGGCTACCTGCCCGCACTCACCCTGGCGAGCCTTCCGTGGCCCGTGCGCGACCTCGCACGGTTTCGCGATCGGGTCGCTGCGGTGACGGATGCCGCGACGACCGACGACCGGTTCGGTGCCCTGACTGCCGGCCTCACCACGATCGTGAGCGAGGTGCAGCGCCGTGCGCCCGACGCGCGCGTGGTGCTGGTGGACTATCTGACCATCCTGCCGCCCGATGACGCGTCAGGTCGGGGGCCGGATGTTCTGCGCCGCCACCGCGGCGGCGACCTGGTCGAGTGGGGGAGGGGCGTCGCCACGAGACTGACGGAGACCTTCGCGTCGGTGGCCGCGGCCGAGGGCTGCGATTTGCTCGACGTCGGTGCTCGGTCGCGGCACCACGACGCCTGGTCGGCGGAGCCCTGGACCCGCCGGTTTCACCTCACGCTGCGCGGCGGCGCGCCCTTTCACCCGAGTGCGTCGGGGATGGCTGCCGTCGCGCAGATGCTGATCGAGCGCATCCGCTGACCCGACGACGGCGGCAACGCGACGGCGGGTTCGGCGCCGCCGCTAGCTCGTCGTGAGATCGGGCCGTGGGGCAATCTGCTGGAGCGCCCACGAATTGCCGTCGGGGTCGGCGAAGTAGGCGTAGCGAACCCGCCGCCCAGGTCGGAGACCGGCGACACGTCGACACCGCGCCCCCGCAATTCGGCGCGGGCCGCGTCGATGTCGTCGACCACGAGGTGGATGCCCTGCACGGGAGCCGCGTCGGCAGCCGACATCCCGGTGCCGATGACGATCGAGCAGGCCGAACCCGGAGGCGTCAGCTGCACGATGCGCATGCCGTTGCCCGGCGACACGTCGTGCACGACGCTCGCGGCCCCCGCGGATCATCGCGATGTCGCCCGCACACGAAAGACTGACCCTCATGACTAGCTCGTCCTACCCGGTCGTCTCGGTGCTGCGCGCCCCGCACACCGGGTATCTGCTGTTCACCTCGTTGGTGGGGCGTCTGCCCGGGGCGATGGCCGCCCTGGCGATCGTGCAGCTGGTGCGTTCCACGAGCGGCGACTTCGGTTTCGCCGGGCTCGTGACCGCGGTCTACGTGGTCGCCGGCGCTGTGGGGCAACCCCTGCTCGGCCGGCTGATCGACCGGTTCGGCCAGGTCGCGATTCTGACCGTCAGCGGCATCCTGAGCTTTCTCGCGTTCACCGGCATGGCTCTGACCCTCGAGCCGGTGCCGGCCCTGGCGGTGGCGCTCGCCGCCGCGGCCGGAGTGTTCACGCCGCCGCTCGAACCGGCCCTGCGGGCGTTGTGGCCGCGACTGGTGAGCCCGGGCCCGCACCTCAAAGCGGCGTTCAGCCTGGATGCCGGCGCCCAGGAGATCATCTTCATCATCGGCCCGCTGCTCACCGTCGCCGGCATCGCCGTGTTCGGGCCGGTCGGCAACCTGCTGTTCGCCGGAGGCCTCGGTCTGGTCGGGGCGCTAGCGTTCGTCGTCAACCCCGCACCCCGTGCCGCTTCGGTTCGACGGCATCCGGATGCCGCTGCCCGCCCCCGCGTAGGCACGCCCATCCTCATTCCGGCCGTCGCCCGCATCGCCGTGTGCACGTTCGGCATCGGCGTGCCCGTCGGCGCGCTGACCATCGTCGCGACCGCTTCGGAAGTGGCGCGGAACAGCGACGGGCTCGCCGGGTGGATTCTCGCGGTCAACGCGCTCGGTGCGCTCATCGGGGCCACCGTGGTCGGCATCCGGCCGCTCGGCTCCACCCCGGCGCGCCTGCTGACCGCGTGCGGAGCTCTGCTGGCCGTCGGCTATCTGCCGCTCGCGGCGACCGCGCTGCCCACCTGGGCCTACGTCGTCGCGGCCGGCATCTCGGGCCTGATGCTGCCTCCCACGCTCGGTCAGGTGTTCGAGCGCATCGCGCAGCTGAGCCCCGCCGCCGCTCTGACGGAGGCGAACGGGTGGGTCGTCAGCGCCATGACGCTCGGCGTGGGGGCCGGCACGCTCGTCGCGGGAGCGATCGTGGGGGCCGCGGGCACCCCGGTGGTGACATGGATCGTGGTGGGCGCGTCGGCGGTCACCGCAGGTCTGGCGCTCGCCGCCCTACCAGGCCGCGCCGAGGTCGGTGAGGCGCGGTCAGACCCCGCCGCCCGCGCCGAAACCGGTTCGGTCTGAGAAGCGTCTGGCCGTCTCGATGCGCGCGTCTTGCGAGCTGTCGGGCCGGTCTGCGGGGTCGACCTTCGGGTGGTAGTCGTTGGCTCGAAGGCGGTGACACACGACGAAGAAGACCACGATGAGTGCGATCGCCAGCACTGCTGCGATCACGTCGATCCAGAACGGTTCCACGATGGGCCCCTCTCACGCTCGATGGGTGATGGTCGGTCTCCTTCGATCATCTACGGTTGTCGCGCAGGTGGGTTGAATGCACACGGGACACTCAGCCGCGTGACCGTCGCACCGCGGTAGCATTTCGGTATGACCACGAAGCTGAGCGTCAGTCTCTCCGAGAGCGATCTGGAGTTCATCGACGAGCTCGCCCGCGCGCAGTCGGGCAATCGTTCGGCCGCCATCCACGACCTCGTGCGGATTGCTCGGGAGCGCGCGGCCGTCAGCGACTACGCGAGGGCGAACGACGAGTGGATCGATTCCGGCGAGTCCCGTGCGTGGCAGGCGGCGGACGCCGACGGCCTCGCCCGGTGAGGCGAGGCCAGGTCGTCGCCGTGCGCCTCGACTCCGCTGAACCCGGAGAGGCGTCGAAGACCCGGCCGTGCCTCGTGGTCAGCAACGAAGGTGCCAATGAAGCGGCCACCATGACGGGCCGGGGAACCATCACCATCGTGCCGTTGACCACGAACGTGTCGAACGCGCGCGGCGAGTTCCAGGTGCTCGTCGTCGACGGGGAGGCCCTGGAGTCGATGGGCTTGACCAGCACGTCGAAGGTGCAGGCGGAACAGGTGCGCACGGTCTCGGTCGAGCGGGTCGCCGGCATCCGGGGCTCGGCGCCCGGGTGGGTGATGCAGCAGGTCGACCACGCGCTGCGCTTCCACCTGTCGCTCTGACGGCGTGCTGATGCACTGACGGCGTGCTGTCGCTCTGCCGACGTGCGGTCGCTCTGCCGACGTGTGGCGGGCGACGGTCGTGGCCGGCCACGGGGGAGTCCGGTCAGCGCGCGGCCCGGCGGGTGGCGTCGATGGTTCCGAGCAGGGCGAGGGCGTCGGCGCTCGATGATCCCGCGGGAGCGGTGGCGACGGTGAGCTGCTGGCCCGGGGCGTCGCGCACGTCGAGGGTCTGGTAGGTCAGTTCCAGTCGGCCGACCTCGGGGTGATCGATGATCTTCTCGGTGATGTTCAGCCCGGCGACGGTGTGATCGGCCCACAGTGACCTGAAGTCTGCGCTGTTCTGCTGCAGGCGTTCCACCAACGGCGGCACAGCGGGATGCGGGGCGGCGAAGCCCGCCGCGAATCGCAGTGCGCTGACCGAGGCCCGGGCCACGACGTGCCATTCCACGAAGTAGTCGCGCGCCGAGGGCTCCAGGAAGATGTATTCGAGCCCGCCCGCCGCGAGCTGCGTCGGACCGAGCAGCGCACGGGCCGTGGCGTTGGTGGCGATGACGCGGAAGGCGGGGTCGACCACGTAGGCCGCCGCTCCGGGGAACGCATCCATCAACTGCAGCAGCTCGGCGCTCACCTCAGCCGGCGGCGGCTCGAACCGCGGGGCGAGCCGAGCCAGCCGATAGGCGTGTTGACGGGCATCCGGGCTCAGCTTCAGCGCAGTGCTGAGGGCGTCGACCACCTGGGCCGACGGCGTGCGCTCCCGGCCCTGCTCGAGGCGGGTGTAGTAGTCGACGCTCACGCCGGCGAGCACGGCGACCTCTTCGCGGCGGAGGCCACCGACGCGGCGTCCTGCGATCTGGGGCAGGCCGACCGCCGCCGGGGTGACGCGGCCGCGCTGCGCTCGCAGAAACTCTCCGAGGGCGTTGGGCTGGTCGGTCATGCCTTCACGTTAGCCGCTGCCGGTGAGCCGAGGCAGGGTGCGGTGCACCCCCGGTGGGCCGCCCTTCTTCGCGCCGCGGTGCCCTCCCAGACTGGGATGCATGCAGACACCAGACATCCAAGCCCCAGCCATCCAAGCCCCAGACGTCCAAGCCCCGGACACCCACGCCGCCGTCATCGCCGAGTGGATCGAGGCGGCGAACGCGTTCGATCTCGACCGCTACCTGAGCTTCTTCACCGACGACGCGATCTTCGACGACCCCTCCGTCGGCCGCGCCTTTCCGGGCAGGAGCGGCATCGCGGAGTACTTCACCTCGTACTTCGTCGGCTACGACACCCGCACCCGCCTGGTCGCGCTCGAGGCGCGGGGCGAGAAGGTGCACGTCGACGTGGAGTTCACCGGCACCTTTCCCGGGGGCCGCATCGGAGGCACCTTCGACCTGACGTTCGCCGGCGGCCGCATCGAGCACGTGCTCGCCGATCTGAGTCACTGAGGGGGCGCTCCCGCGACGCGCTCGCCGTCGCCGCTCAGCTCCACCGCCGACCGCACGCCGCGCACGTATGACGCGGGTTGCTCCCAGGCCGCGAAGTGCCCTCCCGCGGAGAACTCCTGCCACTCCCACACGGTGAAGAAACGATCCGCGAACTCGCGCGGAGCGTTCACCAGATCGCGTGGGAACACCGTGAAGGCGGCCGGCGCCGGGATGCGCCCCCAGGGCTTGATGCCGCCCTCGGCATACGGGGTGAAGGAGGTGCCGATGCTGTCGGTCACCCAGTAGGCGGTGATCCAGGTGAGCAGCTCGTCGCGGGTGAACACCGACGCGAGGTCACCGCCGTTGTCGGTCCACGAGCGCAGCTTCTCGAGAATCCAGGCCGCGAGACCCGCCGGGGAATCTCCGAGGGCGGCGGCGATCGTCTGCGGCTTCGTGGACTGCTCGTGCATGTAGCCGCCCTCGGCGGCCTGCCAGTGGTGCCCGTGACGCACGTACTCCTGCTCGGTTCGAGACAGGTCGTCGGGTGGGTCGACGAGAAAGTGGTACTGCGAGACGTCGGTGAGGTGCAGCGCCGACACGCGCTCCGGATGCCGCGCGGCCAGCGCCTCGGCGACGTCGCACCCCACGTCTCCCGCCGAGATCAGGTAGCGGTCGTAGCCGAGCTCGGCCACGGCGTCGGCGACGGCATCCGCCATCCGCAGCGACGACAGCCCGCCCTCGGCGATCGGCAGCGCGAACGGGAACCCCGGCAGCGCGGGCACGATCACGTTCAGGTCGGTCAGCAGCGGCAGCACGCGCTCGAACCGCAGCACCGAGTCGGGCCAGCCGTGCAGCAGCACCACCGCCGTCGCGGCGGGATCATCCGCCCGTTGGTGGATCGCCCGCAGCGGCCGGTGCTGCCCGGCCTGCACCCAGGGCAGGCTCCGGATGCGCCGCTCGTGCACCGCCCAGTCGTAGTCGGTCGCCCAGTAGGCGACGAGGTCGCGGAGGTAGTCGGCGTCGACGCCGCGGCTCCAGGGGGCGGCATCCGCTGTCGCGACCGTGCGGAAGCGGCTGAGGCGCGACCGGAGGTCGGCGAGGACCGAGGCGGGGGTAGCCGGCGGCGCCGAAGAGGGCGAGGTCATCCGGCGGTCAGGCGTCGTGTGCGGGGATCTTGTCGTAGAGCCCGATCAGGTTGCCCTCGGAGTCGCGCACGTAGACCCAGCGCGAGTTCTCGTCGAGCGGCTGGATGTCGCCCAATTGCTCACCGCCGTTCTCGACGACGAGGGCGATGGTGTCTTCGATGCGATCCACCGTCATGACGACGGTCGGATGCGGCGCGGCGCCGCGCAGATGCAGGTCGCCGTCGATGCCGCCGCCGGTGCGCAGCATGCCCATCTCGTCGCCCCAGGGTTCGTAGCCGAAATCGAACACCGCCCGATAGAAGGCGCTCGCCCGGGCGATGTCGTCGACGGGAATCTCGAAATGCTCCACGGATGCCATGCTCGATTCTCGCGAGCGGCGGCGCCGGGGGTCAAGGCTTCTGACACCGAGGGCAGCACTCAATGCGGCGACCACCCTGAGATTGGGGGCAGCGACCGCTCCTCGTTGTCCCTAGTGTTCAGGTGTCGGCCTCACCTACAGGAGTAGACCAGTCATGCCCAAGCTCTTCACCGTCATCACGACCGCCGTGCTCGCGACCGTCGTGCTCTGCCTCGGCGCCCCGATGGCCGCCAACGCGCAAGGTCCGGCTGCTCCCTCGCTCGCCCCGAACGGGAATGTGCCGGTGCGTCTCGCGCCCGCACCGACGTTAGGGCCGCGCGACTGGGTGGCGCCGGCGATCACCGACCTGAGCTTCGTGAGCACCGACACGGGCGTCACCGTGGAGTTCGACTACGCCTCGGTGCCGAGCCCCACGATCCCCGATCTCTTCTACGGCGGCGACGTGACCTTCCTCGCGTTCGAAGGAACTGCTGACACCCCCGTGCGCCCCAGCCCCGTCATCGGCTCACAACCCGAGTTGCAGGAATGGCTCGATCTTGATCTCGCCGCGCAGTCGCCGACCCGTGAGACCGGTCACTTCACCGGATCGTTCCCCCTCGACCGCTCGAAGTCGCTCGTCGTCGCGCTCTACCAACTCGAGAGCTGTGACAACGTGCCGGGAGCAGGAGTGGGCTGTGGCGGGTCGGATCGATTGTTCGCAAGCGGGGTGCTCGACGACGCCGATGACGACGGCAGGATCGTCGACCGGGTGTCGGGTGCCGACCGATTCGAGGTCGCGGTGAACATCTCGAAGCTCGCGTATCCGCAGACGGCCGACGTGGTGTTCGTCGCCACGGGCGCCAACTACCCCGACGCGCTGTCGGCGGGTCCTGCCGCAGCGAAACTCGGTGGGCCGCTGCTGCTCACGACCACCGACTCCCTGTTGCCGCAGGTGGAGGACGAGATCGAACGCCTCGACCCCGATCAGATCGTCGTGGTCGGCGGCGTCAACTCGATCGCGCCCGCGGTCTTCGACAAGCTGAAGGCGATCCAGCCCGACACCGTGCGGATCGGTGGCGCGGACCGCTACGAAGCCTCCCGCAACCTGGCCGACTTCGCCTTCGGGGAATCCGGTGCGAGCACCGCGTATGTCGCGACCGGCGTGAACTTCCCCGATGCCCTCAGCGCGGGTCCGGCGGCAGCCACCCGAGGGGGCCCGGTGGTTCTCGTCGCCGGTGGGTCGCCGACGCTCGACGCGGCGACGGCGTCCACGCTCACCGACCTGCATGTCACCGACGTGGTGATCGCGGGAGGCCCGAACTCGGTCAGCGCGGGCATCGAGACGGGGCTGAAGACGATCGCCACCGTGGCGCGGGACGGCGGTGCAGACCGGTTCGCGGCATCCGTGAACATCAACACGCGCGCCTTCCCGACGGCGTCCCGGGCGTTCCTGGCCACGGGCCTGAAGTTCCCCGACGCGCTCTCCGGTTCGGCGTGGGCCGGGGCGATCGATGCACCGCTCTTCGTGTCGAACACGGCATGCGTGCCGTCCGCTGCTCTCGCCGCGATCGATGGCGAGGGCGTCACGCACGTCACCCTCCTCGGCGGCACGGCCACCCTCACCTCGAGCGTTCAGGCGCTCACTCCGTGCGGATGACCAGAACGAGGATGGCCCGGGAGCGAGTGGCCGAACGCGGGTGGCCCGAACGCGGCTGACCTGAACGCGGCAGAAGCGGCGATTCAACGGCTGAACACGATCCGGTGCGGGGTCGTGCCCTGAGTCAACCGATGCGGTCGAAGATCCTGTCCAGGGCCTTGAGTTCGGACTGCACCCGGGTCTTGATCCGCTGGAAGAGGTTCGCGCGAGGGGTGCGGCGACGCGCCAGGTGGATGCGGGGGTAGACGGTCACTTCGAACTCTCTGCTGGGTGGTGCGGAGTCCCGGTCGGGCTGCACAGGGTGCGCCCGACCGGGCGGGTTCGCCGAACGGGTGGGGGCCTGTTTCAACGAACTCCGCTGAGCGTAGGCACGTGTCGGCCGGTAGCGGGGGCCGGACGCAGAGGTGTGCGCGAAGCGTGCGGGTTACCGCGCCCGCGCCCGGTGCGCATTGCGGTTAACCGCACAAATCGAGGTCTGAGCCTCAGCTCATCAAGGCCCTGGCCGCCCTCGTCACGAGGGCTCGGTCGGTGGTGAGCACGAAGTCGTACAGACCCTCGGTGTGGCGGCCGGGATCGACCTCGCGGGCGGTGAGTGCGGCGGCTCGATCGGCGGTGAGCACGATGACGTCCCACTCCGCCGCCAGCGCCTCGTCGGGGCCGATCACGTGGGACTGCGCCTCGTCGGGAAGACCGGTCGGGGGGCCGACCGTGAAGACCGCGAGCAGGCATCCGCTGTCGATGAGCCGTCGGTAGCGACGGGCGGTGGCGGGCGTGACGTTGGAGGTGTGCTGGAAGGTCGCCAGCACGAGGGCGCTGTCGCCGCTGGCCACGGCTTGCTCCTCGAGGAAGGTGCTGACCTGCACGAGCAGGGCCCGGTTGGCGCGCCGGGGCTCGACCGCCGCGCCGACGATGTCGAAGGGGGTCTCGGGCGACGGGGGCGCAGACCGTGTGGACCGGGCCAGGCGTGCGCGGAAGTCGCCCCCGACGTCGAGGCCGGGTTCCGCCACGCTCGGCGACGTCGCCGGCGCCGCCGTCCTGTCCCGCGCGGCCTCCGCGGGTCGTGGCCTGCCGTAGTGCCAGCCCTGGCCCAGCGTCGCCCCCAGCGCCTGCGCCATCACCTCGTGCTGCTCGTTCTCGATCCCCTCGGCCAGCACGAGGGCGCCCGAATGCGCCACGTGATCGGCGATCGCGGTCATGATCCTCGCCGCATTGCGGTCGGGTTCCTGCCTGATGAGACCCATGTCTAGTTTGATCACGTCGGGCGCGATCAGGGGCAGCAGCGCGAGGGTCGCCGGCTGTGCCCCGAGGTCGTCGACGGCGATCGCGTGGCCGAGCTCGCGCAGCCGGCCGATGGCGGCGAGCAGACGACGGATGTCGCGCCCGAGTGCCCGCTCGGTGATCTCGACCGTGAGGGGCGGCCCGACCGTGAGACCCCGGGGGAGCACCGTGCGCCAGAGGGTCGACGGTTCGACGTTCACGAACAGCTCGTGTGGCCGGCGGGCCCCCATCCGGGCCGCGGAGTCGACCGCCAGCCCGATGCACTCGGCATCGACGTCGTCGACGGAACCGTCGGAGTAGGCCCGACGGAACGCGATGTCGGGGGCGACCGCGCCGGCCGCATCGGCGAACCGGGAGAGCGCCTCGTGCGCCACCACCTTCTTCGTGGCGATGTCGACGATCGGCTGGAACTCGGTTGCGACGAGGACGATGTCGTCAATTGGCGCCATGCTTGATTATCGGGCCTCCAGCCCCTCTCCGTTCCCACGCGCCGGCGACTCGACGCCCTGCGGGCCGCCCGGTAAGACGAAAGGCGCACCCCGGGAAGCCCCGGAGTGCGCCTTGCGACGAACGCGATCGCGAACGCGAACGTGAACGACCGCGAACTACGACGACTTGATGAACGCGAGCAGGTCGGGGTTCAGCACATCGGCGTGGGTGGTGAGCATGCCGTGCGGGTAGCCCTCGTAGATCTTGAGGGTCGAGTTGCTGAGCAACTCGTGCTGCTTGAGCGACGCATCCTTGTAGGGCACGATCTGGTCGTCGTCGCCCTGGGTGACGAGCACCGGAACGGTGATGGCCTTGAGGTCGTCGGTCTGGTCGGTCTCGGAGAACGCCTTGATGCCCTCGTAGTGCGCCAGCGCGCTGCCCGTCATGCCCTGGCGCCACCAGTTGCGGATCACCGGGTCGGAGACCTTGGCTCCGGGCCGGTTGAACCCGTAGAACGGGCCGGATGCGACATCCTGATAGAACTCGGCACGGTTGGCGGCGAGAGCGCTGCGGAATCCGTCGAAGACCGAGATGGGCGTTCCGTCGGGGTTGGCGTCGGTCTGCACCATGAGAGGCGGCACCGACGACACGAGGATCGCCTTGGCCACGCGCCCCTGCGGCTCGCCGTACTGGGCGACGTAGCGCGCGACCTGGCCGCCACCCGTGGAGTGACCGATGTGGATGGCGTTGTGCAGGTCGAGGTGCTCGACCACGGCGGAGGCGTCGCTCGCGTAGTGGTCCATGTCGTGGCCGGTGCCGATCTGCGACGACCGCCCGTGGCCGCGTCGGTCGCTCGCGATCACCCGGTAGCCCTGGGCGAGGAAGAACAGCAGCTGCGCGTCCCAGTCGTCGGACGACAGCGGCCACCCGTGATGGAACATGATGGGCTGGGCGTCGGTGCTGCCCCAGTCTTTGTAGTAGATCTCTGCGCCGTCGTCTGTGGTCACAAATGGCATGGTCGACCTCCGTGTTCACGTCGAACGAGGCCAGGCCTCGGAACGACTGTTGGCTATTCCCGCGCCTCGGTGGGGGGCGAGTGGCTCAACCGTAACGCCGCCACGATGCCCTGAGGGGCGGGGTTCGCGATGTTCCGACACCTGTTCAATCAGGCGCGGTTCTGCCCCGTCTCGTCGCCTGCATTTCCCGACCGTTCGTCGATGTTCAGACCGACGAGGCGCTCGGAGACCTCCCAGAGCCGGCGAGCGTCGGCCATGCTGCGCAGCGGCTGCCAGAATTCCTGCTCGGTGGGCGGGCCGCCCGCCGTGCGCTTGGGGCCGAAGAACTGGTCGCCGCGCGACGCGGGGCCGGTCGCGGCCAGCAGAGCGGGCAGGGCAGCGCTCTGAACGGTTCCGGCGATGCCGACCCTCGAGAGCAGGCCGATGAGACGGCGCTCCGGCGGCACCCGGTCGCGACCCATGCCGGGCTGCGCGGCCAGCAGGTTGGTGGGCGAGATGCCGGGGTGGGCGAGGTTGCTGCTGACACCCCAGTCGCCCGCACGGCTGCGGGCGTCGAGTTCGCGGGCGAACAGGCCCACGGCGATCTTCGAGGCGCCGTACGACGTCATGACGTCGTAGTCGGTGTCGGCGTTCAGGTCGTTCCAGTTCAACGCGCCCCGGCGGGCGGCGACGCTGGTCTGGTGGGTGACGCGTGCCCGGCCCTCGCGCAGCAGCGGCAGCAGGCCGAGGGTGAGCGCGAAATGACCGAGGTGGTTGGTGCCCCACTGCAATTCGAAGCCGTCGGCCGTCACCTGCCGGTGCGGCGGGCGCATGACCCCGGCGTTGTTGACCAGGATGTGGATGGGCCGGCCCTCCGACGCGAGGTCGGTGGCGAGTGCGGCCACCGACTCCAGCGACGAGAGGTCGAGCGCCCGCGTGCTAACGGTGGCGCCGGGAACGTCGTCACGGATGCGCCGGGCCGCGGCCTCGCCCTTCGCCGCCGTGCGCACCGGCATGATCACCTCGGCTCCTGCCTCGGCCAGTCGGGTGGCGATGACCGTGCCGATGCCGTCGCTGGCGCCCGTGACGACGGCGAGCCTTCCGTGCAGATCGGGGATGATGAGGTCGGGGGTGCGGGGCATGAGGATCCTTCGTCGAGGTCGGTGATGCACACATCCTCGAACGGGCGCGTGGCGGCATCCAGGGCCTGTCGATCCACGGCTGCGGAAGCCGCGGTCGCTCTACGACGAACTCAGACTCTTCGAGAGCTCTTCGAAAAGCTCAGAGCGCGATCGACTCCGCGCCGATGACCGCGAGCAGTTGCAGCTTCGCGGCGCTCTCGCTGCCGGGCTCGGCCGTGTAGACCAGCAGGCGGTGCGACTGATCGGGGTCGAGGAGTGTCTGGCAGCTGAGGTCGATGCTCCCGACCGACGGATGCGCGAACCGCTTGACGTCGGGCGGCCGGATGCCCACCTCGTGCGCGTTCCAGACGCGGCGGAAGTCGTCGTCGTCGAGCAGCAGTGCGACGAGCTCCGCGGCCCGTGACGCCGGCCCGCGCAGGGCGACGAGTTCGCGCAGACCCGAGGCGTAGAGCCGGGAGAGTTGCCGGCGCTCGTCGTCGGAGTAGGACTCTCGCGCCGCGGGGTCGGTGAACCAGCGGTAGCCGATGCTGCGGCCGGGGCCGGTGCGCTTCGTCGCGTCGCCGGTGAGGGCGACGCCGAGCGGGCTCTGGCGCAGGGTCTCCCCGAGCTCGGTGATGATCTCGGCCGGGGTGTCGTCGAGTCGGTCGAGGATGCGCAGGAGCCCGGGACTGACGTGCTCACTGGTGGTGCCCCGCGCCGGCGGGCGATGCCCGGCCAGCCGGAAGACGTGGTCTCGTTCGTCGAGCGTCAGGTGCAGGCCCTGGGCGATCGACGCGATCATCTGCTCGGAGGGGTGCGGGCCGGTGGCCCGCTCGAGCCGGGCGTAGTAGTCGGTGGACATGTGGCAGAGCGCGGCCACCTCTTCGCGCCGCAGGCCGTGGGTTCGCCGGCGCTCGCCGCGCGCGAGTCCGACGTCTTCGGGCTGCAGCGCTTCGCGGCGGTGGCGGAGGAATGCGGCGAGGCCTTCGCGATCGAGCACGGCGTGCTCCTTCCTGATGGGGTCGGGCTTCGTTTGTACCGCGTCGGGGCCGCGGCATCCACGGCCCGTCGATCCACCCCTCCGGCGAGGCGCAGGTCAGGCGACCTCGGGGAGCACGGTGTCGAGCCAGTCGAAGACCGCGGCATCCCAGACCCTCTGGCCGAGGCCGCCGCAGTGGCCGCCGGCACCGCTCTCGGCAGAGAGCGAAATGCGGGTGGTGGGGGCCGTCAGCGCGGCGGCCAGGGCGTCAGCGCCGCCGCCGGCGGCGAGCGGGTCGCCCTCGCACTCGACCAGCAGGGTGGGGCAGGTGATCTGGCCGGCGACCGGGGTCATGTCGAACGTGCGCAACGTGGCGAAGTACTCGGCCACGTCGGTGAGACCGTGCGTGGCCATGCGCGCCCCGAAGAACTCGCGCTTCTCGGCGCTCAGCCGCATCTCGAGGTCGATGGTGGGTGCGGCGATGCGCTCGGCGATCCCGTCGGGGAGGTGCGAGCCCAGGTTCGGGTCGGGCGGATCGCAGACCAGGGCGGCGATGCGGTGCTCGAAGGCGGCCGCGCGCGGTGCGAGGTAGCCGGCGAACGAGCGCCCGAAGAGCACGAGTCTCTCGACGTCGACGGTCGGCCGGGTGTGCAGCCAGTCGACCACGGGGGTGAGCACCGCTTCGAAGTCGGGTCGCATGAAGAGGTGTTCGCGGTAGAGCGCGCGGCCTTGGCCGGGACCGTCGAAGGTGACGACGTTGTAGCCGCGCTCCAGGGCGCCGATCACGTAGGCCAGGCCGTCTTCGGCCGTCGAGTCGTAGCCGTCGGGCGAGATGACGGTCGGGCGGGGCCGGGTGGCGGCATCCGGAGCGAAGAACCAGCCGTGCAGGGTCGTGCCGTCGTAGGGGATCTCGACGGCCTCGGCTCTCGCCGCGCGCAGGTGCGGTGCCGCCGCTTGGAAGGTGCGCACGTGATCGGCGTAGGCGTCGAGCACGCGCGGGTCGTCGATGTCGTGCCGGATGAAGAAGAACGCCTGCCGGTAGTACTCCGCGGCGCGCAGGTAGGCCCCGGAGGTGGTCGCCGAGTGGCCGGCGGCGTCTGCGGCCGCCGCCGCGGCATCCACTCGTCGGGCGAGGGCCAGCCAGCCGGTGTGCCAGCTGTCGGGGGTGGCGCGGGCGCCGATGGAGCGGGCTGCCGAAAAGGCCTCGCCGAGGTCGGAAGCGCCGGCGTAGACGGCCGCGAGCGTTCGGGCGAACTGGTCGTCGAACAGGTGGTCGTGAAAGAAGATCGTCGGCGTCGTCGCCATCGGATGCCTCGTCTCAGGGTGTGGGGGTTGAGGTGGGGTGGAGGTGCCGGTGGGGATGCCGGCGCCTGCGGCTGCGGCGACCGCTTCGCGGTGCACGCGCGCCGAGTAGGACTCGAGACCTGACAGTAGCAAGGGGCCTCGAGCTCCGGTCGCAGCCGCCGCGGTCTGGCGCACCCTCGATGAACAATCGTCGATCAGAGGGGTCTGGCGCGGCGAAGCACTTCGTTGATTGCGCCTTAAGGTGGTCACGATGGGCAGCACGATCGTGATGATGATTCTCGGCGTTCTCACGTGCACGTCTGGTGCGCTGATCGTCGCCTTCCGCACGCGATTGACGAACTGGCAAAACGGCATGAACCGCGAGTTCGGGTGGAACCCGCGGGGGAGACAACAGGTCGTCAGCGTCGGCGGGATGACCGTCATCGGGTGCATAGGAATGGTCTGCGGTGCCGTTCTGGTGACCAACGCGTTCATCCGGATTCTCGGCTAGCGCGAGTAGGCGAGGCAAGGCGTCGAGCGGGAGCTATGATTCGAGGCCGCCGCGCGAGCCGATTTCTTTCGCAAGTGCGGGCGGATGGCACAGGATGGAGTGATGGTCTCCTCTTTCAACATCTGGCATCTCGTCATCATCCTCGTGGGAATCGCGGCCTTCGTGCTCTTCATCGCGGCGCTGGTGAGCATCGCGCGGGCACCGCGCGCGTCCACGGGCGAGAAGGTGATCTGGATCGTGGTGGTGCTGATCCTTCCGCTGCTGGGGTCGATCGTGTGGTTCGCGGTCGGGCGGCGGTTCGCCACGGCCGGAGACCCGCCGGCCCCGGTCTGACGCCGACCGGAGGTGGGAGCCGCGGCACGGGTTCGACGAGTTCTGTGACCTTTCGCCGTTCCGGGACATCTCATGAGTGAGGGGGTGTTCATGGGGCGAACGGATGCGCGTGACGCGGCGCTGCTCGACTCGGCCCTTGTCGATGCGGCGGGGTCGGGCGACGACCGGGCACTGTCGGCGCTTTACGACCGGCATTCTCCGGCGGTCGCCCGATACGCGTGGGCGCTCGCCGAGAACCGGCACGACGCCGAGGAACTCCTGCAGGACACGTTCGTGACGCTCTGGCGCAGCGCTCGCCGCATCCGGCTCGTCGACAGCTCGGTGTTGCCGTGGCTGCTGGTGACCTGCCGCAACCACGCTCTCAATCAGCGGCGCAAAAGCAGCCGTCACCGGTCTGTGCCGCTGCCCGACGACCTCGGCGCGATCGACCACTCCGACGCCGCCGAGCAGCTGCGGTGGGTGATGGCGGAGATCGGATGCCTCGACCCCGTCGATCGGCAGGTCTGCCAGTTGTGCCTGATCGAGGGCCGGCCCTACGACGAGGTCGCGGCCACCCTCGGAACGAGCGTCGGCGCCGTGAAGCAGCGGGTGGCCCGAGCCCGCGCCCGACTCCGCAAGGTGGTGATCGACGATGAGAACTGACCCCCCTGAGGGCGACGACCTCACGACCATGCTCGTCGCGGTGAAGGGCCGCGTGCTGAAGCAAGCCTCCGCGACCCGCCAGAAGCGGCGCCGATTCGGGCTCGCCGGCTTGCTGCTCGGCGGGGCTGCGATCCTGGTCATCGGCGGCGCCGGAGCCGCGGTCGCCACGGGCTACGTGACCGGGGTGTTCCACACCATCCCGCACTCGACGAACCGGCCGTCCGATCCGCCCCTGCCCGCCGACTACGACCAGAGCACCAACAACCAGCTGCAGCCCGGCGAGGCGTCGCTCGGGCAACTCTGGGCGCTCGCCAACTCCGAGTTCGACGGCACTGCCAGCGGCGGAAGCAACCTCGGTGCCGGTCTCACCGATTTCGCCGCGGCGATCACGGCCCGCTGCTATCCACTGCTCGACGAGACGGAGGTCGCCGAGCTCGAACAGCTGCAGGCGGCCTATAAGGCCGGCGGCGACGACGTGGCCGACCAGGCGCGCGCCTACTTCGTGCGCGCGACCGAGCTGTGCATGTGATGCGAGCTGTGCATGTGATGAGGGAATGGGGACGCGACGAGGGGCACAGCCCCTGACGAGGCGCGCATCGGGGGCGCGCGAGCTAGAGCAGTCGCAGTTTCTTCACGATCGCGTCGACCGCCGCCCGCGGGCCGACCAGGCTGAGCGCGCAGACCGCGAGGTCGGCCGGATCGGTGGCCGCGAGCTCGCGGAGGTAGTCGTCGTAGACCCGGGTGGTCTGCGCGCTGAGGGGCATGTCCGCCATCCAGACGCCCGGGGCCGCGACCGCTTTCGCGTGCACGGTCGCGAGCCTCTCGGCCGAGGCTCCGAGCACGGTGCAGCCCGCCCAGGGGAGTCCCGGATGCTCGTGGCCGGCGGCATCCGCACCGCTCGGTCCTTCTAGTCCTGCGATCGCGAGCCCCGTGGCCGACGCGACGCAGGCGACGGCGTTCACCGTGCGCCCCGGCTCCAGCGCGGTGTCGACGACGACGACCCACTTGAGGCGGGCGTCCCGGGTCGACTCACCGGTGCGGATCTCGTCGGGCGAGTAGCCGGGAACATCGGTATCGGTGCCCGGGTCAGGGACACGGTCTGGGTCGGTGTCGGTCATGCGCTTCCTGTCTGTTCGGAGGTCGAGCAGAATGATAAGCACTGATTCGACGTTGGTTCAAACCATCCGTACTTCGTGCGGCAGAGAGGGCGATATCGCGATGCTCGACGAACTTGATACGGCGATCCTGCGCCAATTGCAGGCCGACGCACGGCGCACCAATCGTGATGTCGCGGCGGCGGTCGGCGTCTCTCCGACCACGGCGCTCGATCGCACCCGTGCCCTGCGCGCGCGGGGCGTCATCCGCGGTGCCCGTCTCGACGTCGACCTGCCGGCCATCGGTCGCCCGGTGCAGGCGCTCATCGCCGTGCGCATCCGGCCGCCGTCGCGGCGCAACATCGAGGCGTTCCGCAACTGGGTGAGCGAGCTGCCCGACACCCTCGGCGTGTTCGTGACGTCGGGGTCGGAGGACTTTCTCATCCACGTCGCCGTGCCCGACAACGAGAGCCTCTACGCCTTCGTGATCGACCGGCTCACCGAGCGCCCCGAGGTGGCCGACGTGCGCACATCCGTCGTCTACGAGCACCTGCGCAACGACCGCATCGCGCCCGCGTGAGGGGACCCGACCTTTGCTCCGGCGGCCCGCTCAGACCGGCGGCGCGGGGTCGTACTGGATGCCGCGGCGCACCTCGACGGCGCGCTCGCGCCCGGCGAGCCGATCGACGAGATGCAGCGCCATGTCGATGCCCGCAGACACGCCCGACGCGGTGATGACATCGCCGTCGTCGACGAACCGCGCGTCGGGCCGCAGCTCGATGCTCGGGTCGAGCTCGGCGAGCAGATCGACCGACTGCCAGTGCGTCGTGGCCGGCCGACGGTTCAGGATGCCGGCCGCTGCGAGCACGAGGGCGCCGGTGCACACGCTCGTGATCAGGGGCACGGTCTCGCGCTGGCCGCGCAGCCAGTCGAGCTCGGCTGCATCCTCGAGTCTCGGCCGCGTGCCCTGACCGCCCGGGTAGATGAGCACGTCGAGCGGGGGAGCGTCGGTGAGCGTGGTGTCGGGCAGCACGCGCAGGCCTTTGGCGCAGCGCACCGGGTCGAGCGAGTCGGCGAGCATGCGCACCTCGTAGCCGTCTTCGGGGTGTTTCAGGGTCCAGAAGGAGAGCACTTCCCACGGACCGAAGGCGTCGAGTTCTTCGACGTTCTCGAACAACAGGATGCCGATCGTCTTCACAGTCATGCCAGCAACGTTAGGCCCTCGCCGATTTGAGTGGTGACCGCTCGATGGGCTACAGTAAACAGTCGGCTCGGGCTTCGGTGCGGGCCATTGGGGTATGGTGTAATTGGCAACACGGCTGATTCTGGTTCAGTTGTTCTTGGTTCGAGTCCAGGTACCCCAGCCAGATAGTTCTTATTCGAACCAACAGCGCGAGTGAACCAGTTATTCGGCTCAGTAGCCCCTTCGGCAATTACGTCAAAGGGGCTTTGTTGTTTACGTTGGCCCGTAATGCCCACGGTGCGCTGAACTGATCGAACTGCATAATTTGCTTCGGTGCGCTCTCCCGAGATGACCAGTAGTTCCTGCAGCGTTTCCTCTGGGTCATCAATGACTTCGATGTTCAAACGCTCAAAGAACGCTCCGATCAAGTCTCTTCGCACGTTGTCTGGGGCCTGAGCGTAGAGCTTGCCGGGGTCTCGAAGGAGTTCTAGGTAAGCGGTCGCCTTCTCGGCGCCGTAAGTTAGCCGTTTTTCGGTCTGGGCTAACTTCTCGTTTATGGCACCTCTCTGCAGTTGAGTCTGTTCCAGTCTTTGTTTGAGGATAGGAATATCAACCGTGCCATCGGCGGCAAGGTCGACCAGGCGTGATTCCTGCGCTGTCAGCTTGTCGAGCTGTTTGTGAAGACTCGCTTTCGCTGCTTTATCGGCCTCAAGGAGATCGTCGATCGCGCTTGCAATGAGGTCTTGGATTTCGTCCACCTCGGGAGTACTTAGCTGTTCCGCTGCCATCCTTTCTGCGACAGCAGCCTCGACCAACTCCACGCGGATGAAGCCAACCGGGCACACATTGCGCTGACGCCCCGTGCACACAAAATATTCATATGTACCGCCGTTGCCCGTGTGCTGGGTGAAGATCATTCGGCTGTTCCGGCCGGCTGCCTTGCAGGCGGCGCAGTAGATAAGGCCTTTGAGATAGTGGAAGTGGGTGCGGTCTCGGTCACCCTGCCGGTGGCGCTGGTCGAGTACCGCCTGGACTTCCAAGAACAGCTGCTTAGAGATGAGAGGCTGGTGGCGACCGCCGTGCAGCTTTCCCTTATACCGAATGATTCCCGTGTAATACGGGTCACGCAGCATCTGTGCCAGCCGACTCTTGGAGAGCGCTGCAGCCGGTCGCTGCCTAGATGGACGGGTCGTGAGCCCGTGCTCTTCGAGAAGAGCACACAACTGCGCAATCGAGTAGTTGCCGGTGGCGTATTGTTCGAATGCCCATGTGACCAGTGGAGCTCGATGCTTGTCCACTTCAATGGTGTTGACGAGGTTGCCGTTGAAGTCCTTCCGAGCGTTGAGGTAGCCGATCTTGGCGCGTCCGACGCTGCCGCCTTGAGCGACCTTGTGTGCCATCTTGACGGCGATGTCCTCCCCACTTTGACGGACTTGGACCTCGTTCATGATGTCGGTAATGGCTTCCATCGCGTCGCCCATATAGCCATCACCGAACTGCTCTTTGGCGGAGACAAGGCGAACACCTTTTGCGAGCAGTTCGCGCTTTGTGACGGCTGCATCGGTGAAGTTGCGGAACACCCGCGAGCGCATATAGATGATGACGTGGCTGACTTCGGGGTGCTGGTCTACGTACTCTAAGAGACGGCGAAATTCCGCTCGTTTGGCGATCGTCTGGGCGGACTGACCGGGCTCTACGAACTCGGCCACGATTGAAGCGCCAAGCTCGAGAGCCTTGGCCTGTACCCATTCCCGCTGGGTGGCGATGCTGTTGCCATCCTCGTCGACATCCGCTGCGGTCTGTAGTTGTCGCACTGTTGACACGCGAAGGTAGACGACGGCGCGAGCAACCGTAAATTCAGTGTCCGGTCCTTCCACCACAGCGTCTGTTGCGAGATGCTCCAGGCCGTCGATGGGAGTGATCTGTATCTCTCTGGCTTCGGGTGCTTCTATGGTCGTCGTTGTTGCGACTGAATTGTTGATGATTCCCCCTGCCATAATTTCGGGTGCAAGGGACTGCGCGATAAGTTGGGGACCCGGATCTAGTCCTTCGTCGCTTGTCATCGATGCAGTGGGCGGAATTATGTACTGGGTCATTACTAGATCCTCCTTTCTAGAGTGGCGGCCCGTGGGCTGAAACGAGGGCCAGATGGGCCTCCTGAAAATAGCTCAGAAGGTGTGTTCAGTCGAGGTAAAGCTGGCCAAATCTGGGTCGTCGTTGTTGTTAACACGACAACGACCCCGAGGCACGTGGTTGGTGTGGTTTTTACAACGGATTTCGCCATCTCGCCCCTAGTTCGCCGCCGCTGGTTCGGACGAAAGCGCCCCAGAAAGCCGATCCGGAGTGGAGATGAGGAATAGGTCATTCCGCATTGAAGAGTCTGCCGAGAGCGCCTGACGAAGCCTTTGGCGGCGTCTCTCGTCGCCGAGCAGCCACACCACTTGAGGGAAGACACCTGTCTTGGCTTGTTCGATGCCGCTGTCGTAGTACTGCTGGTAGCTCCTGCACTTGTCGATCAGCCGATGAATTGGTTCTGTGCCGAGATCTACTTCCCAGAAGTGAAACAACTCCTCATCTCCGATCGCGGAGACTGTCGTGAGATCTGGTTTGAGCGTCAGCAATCGACCACTCCGACCTGTGAACTTTCGCCAGTTGTGTGGTTCGGGCTGTACATCGAGAAGTTCAAGCTCTCCGGCGCGAGCGTGTTGCTCGAGAAGAACCCTGAGATCGGCGATCGCGAGGGTGTGGCTCAAAAACATTAGCGTCGGCTCGAAGCTTCGTGAGCGGCCCGCCGGCTGGTCGGGGCTTCCTGATCGAAGCAGTCGGTCACCGGCCGGCCCGACGCTCCACACAGTGGATGTTGAGCCGCCGCCTGTGCCGCCGACCGAGCGCGGGAGGCGCGTGATGAATCGGTGAGACTCCAACCGCGTGAGTACTCGAGTGCATGCTCGGATGCCTGAGACGTAGCTAGCGTGGAGGGCGAAATGAAGTTCGTAGACATGCCTGGTCGTGAGGAACTTGAAAGCCCGGATGCTGCGAATGATGGCAAGATCTCTCTCGTTGGCGTGTTCCCGAAGTCTCGTCAATCCCATGCGGCCACTGGTGCTCATGACACTGGACTCCCGGCTCGGGAGACCGAAGGCACGTACACCCTGGAGAGGGTGTTAGTCGTATCCCTAGAAGGGGCATGACCGTTGGTTTTGGGGGGATTGAGCATGGTTGAGGACGGGCCGATCGGGTGGGCGACCGGCGGAGTGTTCTGAGGGATCTTTTCGGAGTCTCGTCGAGTCATGAGCGACGCCTCCGTCGTCCGATCGGTGCTTCAGTGACTGGCCTCGTTGCCGTCGGTCGACTCGTCGTTCGGCTTCCGCCGAAGCGCGCCAGAGAGTGAGCGACAAGCTCGGCCGGGTCGTTCACGCGTGGTCGCGGCGGCAGCGTCTCGGTCGAGAACCATCCAGTACTCCTGCCCCCGCTCATGAGATCGACGTAGGCGTTGTATGGCGGTAGCGCTTTGAAGTCCTCGGCGGTGAGCTCAGGTATGACGCCGGCCAGTAGTTTGGCGTCTGCGGGACTCGGAGCCATCACCACCTTGCTCCGGGCATTGGCGTCTAGAGCGTCGAGAGTCTCCCGGTTCATCTGACTCCGATGCTGGTGCGCGACGTGGACTGAGACGCCGAGCGAACGCGCGCGAGCCAAGAAATCGGCTAAGTCTGCGCCGCTCGATCGCACGAAGACCTGCGCCTCATCGATGAAGATGCTGACCGGGCGACGCCGTTCCTTAGGTTGGGATGCACGTGCCAGGGTGAGGTTCCAGAGAAGCGATACGAGCATGCCGCCTACGAGGGCGGCGCTCGATTCACCGAGCAGGCCGGCATTCATCGGAGCGAGCAGGATTCGCTGCTCGCCGTTGAACAGGTCCGAGAGCGTGAAGCGAGGATCAGGCTGATCGAGGGTGCGTCGAAGCCCGGGGCGCAGCAGAAACTGATTCACGCGTGATAGTGCCGGCGCGATCGCTTGAGCGCGCTGTGCATCGCTCAACGAGTCGAAGCCGCGCCAGTACTCCTGTAGGAACGGATCAAGCGAACGCGTGGCATCACGCCGGAATTCGAAGTCGGTCAGCAAGCGAGGGAGATCAACCAGTGTTGAGTCTGGTCTGTGAGCCAGGGTGATGAGAGCGGCGTGCATGACCTCGCTCACCCGCGGCCCGAACGCATCCGGGAACAAGTCCTTCATGATGGCCAGAACGCCGTCGGCGACGAGTTCGGGCCGGATCCCCGGAACGGAGAACGGGTTTAGACCGACAGGTTCAGGTTCGCCCTCCGCGCCCGGATCGAGGACCACGACTTTGTCCCAGTGTTCGCGGGGCAGCACCGATTCGATGTCAGTAGCAAGATCGTTCTTGGCATCCAATACGATCACCGTTTGCCCCTCGTCTATCGAGCCCAGGATGAGAGTCTCGAGCACGTTGGACTTTCCCGCGCCGGTTGCGCCGGTGATGTGGGCATGGAACTTGGAGTCTTCAACTGAGAGGCCGATGTCGCGCTTAGCGCCTGGGGCGGTAGTTGTGGCGAAAGTCCTTTCAGTGGTCATCTTGGAGGCCCGAAGCAACAACTGCTTCGGGTGGGGCGGGGGCATACCTGGGAGCTCGACCGCGTCAAGTGGCCACCCCAAGAGCGCGAGCGTCTCGGAGACCGCGAAAGGGATCCATCCGCTTCGAGGGCGCCTCTCGAGCGCACCTTGGCCACCGACAAACCCCAACCTCGTACCCGCGCTCTCTACGGTACGGAAGGCGGCGAGGAGACCCTGGAGAAGGGTACGTCGTCGTCCTACGGAGTTGGCGCATACGACGACACGGACTGCTAGACGGAGGCTTGGCTCACTCTGCTTTGTTCGAAGCCGAGACAGGATGTCCCCGCTAGCGGGCTGGGTTCCTCTCAGCAGCCTCTGCATAAGAGGCTGTGTCGGATCCGCGGGGCGCAGTGTCAGCGAACCTCCTCTGCTCTGCCCAATCACGACCTGCAGGCGGATCCGCTCGCCTCTAAAATGGGCTTGCGCCAGCGCAGCGAGAACGGCGCGTGAACTGTCGGCCGGTTGCGCGATCACCAGTGGAAGCTCTTTCCCTTTCATGGACAGACGTACCGAGACGTTGTCGGGGGAGCCCGGGAGTTGGGTGTCAGCTTCGAGAACGAGTCCAGGAACCAGGTTGGTTAGGAGATCGCTCAGGCTGCGAACTTGGCTGGCCTCAGTTCCGACGAAGTGCTCTACCTGGCCGTCGGCAGCCCGAGCTTCAAAGACGATGTTTTCGCGGCGCCGATCACTGGCTACGCTCCGTATGAAGCGAAGTGCGACGGAGCTCTCCAGCGGGACAGGCCAATGCACTTGTTGCCAGATCATCCGGCCGACGCTATTCATGGTCACCTCCCTCCGGGGGCAAAGCCCGTTGTTGGTCGTGGGCGGCCTGTGCGTCGGCCTCGGCCTTAGCTTCGCCCAGTGCCAGGATGGCTCGTGATAGCTTGTGCGCGTCAACGGTTGGTCGTCGAGAGCCATAGGCGACTACACGGCGATCACGCCGTGTCGCTCGTCGCTGCTTCTTTTCTGCCCCACCTTTCATCGCATTCTCCTCAGCACGATGAGCAGACCTGGTCTGCTCGACTCGCCATTTGAATCTGTGCTGCCTTTACTTGTGAACGATCTGGCCTTCTGAGTCAAGGCTGAAATTTGCGATCGGTGGAGCGATCGGGTGGGCACCACCTCGAGTGGAGCGGAGGTGATAAACGGAGGGGTCCGAAGGACGACTTGAGCGCCGGTTACCAGCGGTCGCGACGGGAGCGGATCCAGAAGCAGGTCACGACCACCGCGCCAATGAGCCCAGCGGCCAGGAGCAACCACCCCCAAACTGCGGCCAGGACTTGGCTGAGGAGCCAGATCGCGATAACTCCGAAGATGACGAGCCAGACGATGCTCCACAGCCGGCTGATCAGGGGTGGTTTCGATTCGGGCATTTCTTATTCCTTTCATCAGCGAGTTCCCTCTTCCTTGGTGAAGTCGGATGGCACGGGCCATCCGGGGATGGTGATGGTGCTTTCTACCTCGTCGCCCCATACGTCGTCCCATTCAGGACGGTGCTGGCGGGCGAAGAGTTCCAGACGCGGTGACGGAGATATCGCGGTGATCAGCTCATATGCCGCCCCTGGCTTATCCGAATGTGCGCCTACAGGCGCGTTGAGCCACGTCGGCGTCGAGTGGTTTCCGAGCTCGAGCTTCCCCTTGGTGGCGAAGAGGAGATGCTCGGTGGAGTTGCGGAGGCTGTACCTGCCAGAAAGCCCCAGGCGGAATTTCACCCATGTCAGTGGTGATCTCACGGTCAGGCCGGCCGCCTCGAGAATCTCGTACGACTCCTTCAAGTATCGATTCGTCG
Organism: Herbiconiux daphne; assembly: GCF_024979295.1. Taxonomy (GTDB): domain Bacteria; phylum Actinomycetota; class Actinomycetes; order Actinomycetales; family Microbacteriaceae; genus Herbiconiux; species Herbiconiux daphnes. The sequence continues at coordinate 282,227 of NZ_JANLCJ010000005.1, forward strand.
TCCAGAACCAGACGTGACATCCGGTGGGGTCGACGAGGTCTTTCAATGGGAAGCGGCGGAGTCGGTCGAGGGGTTCTGTGTTGTAGTGCTTGTCCCCGCCTTGGCCGGGCCATGGAAAGTCGAGCAAGATCGTCCTCCAGGTGTCTTGTTGGTGTGTTTCGGTCATTTGGGGGAGTCCCTCCTTCTGGTTTCCGCGCTTCGTGGGGAGCGAGTTGCTCCGGGAAACACTCGTAGTGAAAACGATGTGAAGATGTGGGTCGATCCGCCGATCGTTTGCGGTGGGGCTCGATCGGCGGATCGACCAGACGGGTGCCCAAAGGGGCTCTCGCCGGGTTTCTGGCGGTGCGGAAGGCCGTTGTGCGAGCGTTGTGGTTTTTGCCACACTGAGCGCCCCCGTGCGCCATTCAGGACGGTCTGGTTAGGCGGGGTTGCCCGGCGAAAGTGGTGGGATCGACGGGTACGTTCGGCTCTCATGTTGAGGTGACAGCCGCCGACCTCGTCGAGTTGCCGTCAGCGAGCGGTGGAGCGCTGCCGCTAGGGCGCCAGGAGGATCGTCGTGGCTGATTCTCGTGATGCTGATGTTGTCCGCCGCGAGATCGAACGGCGGTGCGGCGCGTAAGACCACGGCATGAACCTGCCCAGGGAACTGAGCGAGTCGATTGAAGATCGCTGAGGGGTCGGCGTCTGTGAGCGCGAAGTCGGAGAAGATGGTCAAACGCCGAACGTGATCTGCATAACGAGCCGCAAGCCGCTCCGCTGTGAAAAGCGATGGAGAAAGCTCGCTTGTCCCGTACGCGCCCAACGGAACTCGTAGCGAGCTCATCAGTCGTCCGAGCCTTCCGTTCAACGGTACGACGCCGCTATCCGCGATTGATGGTTGGTCAAAGTGCACCACCGCGGCCTTTGACCGCTTCGTAGTCGACCAGCGACTCACCAGCTGCAAGGCCATGGCTGCTTCGTTGAATCGGTTGCCAATTGGGTCGGTGCCGCCGACACCGGTTACCGAACCCGAGTGGTCGAACACCATTACGTCGAGGCTGGGATCGATGGGATCGAGACCCGGCCAACCTAGATGGATCGTCGATTCGTTTGGCGCGATCGAGAGCGCTGGCTCTGGAAGTATGCCAGCAGATTGAAGGCCAGCTGGTTGAAGGTGAACGCTCACTGGGGGCCTCCTGCGCGGTTGATGCGGCCGATGGGTGGCTCGGAGGCGGCGCCATGCCCGACAACGCCGGGGGAGCGGCGAAGGATCCCGTACATGAGGGAGCGAATTCGCTTCATGGCCGCTTCTCCGCGCTGATCGTGCTCTCTGACGATCGACTCGGCTTCGGCGAGGCGCTTTGCTTGGTCGCGTAGCGTTCCTGCGCCGGCAAGCCGCTGGTGTCGAGCGAGTTCCTTCTCGTAGGCGTGCTCTGCGTTGTCGATCTGGTCGGCAATCTCGTCGGCGTAGGCGTATGACTCGAGGAAGGAGCCGGCCGCAACCGCGGCGGCGATCCCTCCGTAGATGAGGCCTGTCATGGCGCCCTCAAGCTCTGCCCTGCCGGCGAAGATCGCTGAGGCGATGAGCAGCCCTGCTGCGGTCGAGACTCCGACGACTGCCTTGATGACCTTGGCGCCCTTGTCGGTCCCGCTGAAGAGGTGCATAAATCGCTTCTGAGTGTCGGTGAGAAGGCCGATGTCGAACTGACGGCGTCGTGTGTCTCGGAGGACCCGAATCTCGGATCCAATCAGGCCAGAGATCACGGCGGCAGTTGCAGCAGAGATTGACATGAGCCCTGCCAGCACGGGGTAGTCCCCGATGTTGATGCCGAGAAGTGTCACCCCGACGGCGTCACCGAGTACCAGTGCGCCCTTCGCGCAGACGTGAAGTGCCTTGCCGCCGTGCGCGCGGCGGCGAAATGGCGATAGCGCTTCGGTCGTGGTGAGGTATCGATCGCGCGCGGCGTCCACGACCTGTTCGTGTCCGGCAGCGAGATGATCTGCTCCCTCGGCTGCCCGCATGAGTCCGGCTGCCGCGAGTTCCGCGGGTCGAGACGCTTCGATTCCCGCTGCGGCCCACAGCGGTCCCTGCTCGGCTTCTAGCTGGTCGTACTCGTTCTCGACCCATGTCTTGGACACGGATTCGGGACGGGGCACTGCTGCCGCCTCGTCAACTCGCTGAAGGCTGATCTGCTCCGCAGCCATTGTGTGCTCAATGACCGAGTCAGTGGTCGCCAGCCCGGTCACCTGGGCGATCTTGGTGAGGGGGTTCACGCTGCTCACCGTCCACCCGTGTAGTCGGTTGCGATGGTCACCGTCGTTGCACCAGTGCGGGCCAAAAGGGCTTCATAGAACGCCCTGACGGCGTCGGTATGGGAAGAAGGCAGCTGACTTGTGCCCGAGACCCTGCCCACTCCGAAGATCGACACGGATGCGCCCGCGAGGTCCGGTACCGGGATGCTTCCCACGTAGGACTGTGCCTGCGGTGTGGTCAGCCCCGGGTCGTCAAGCGGTGCCGAATGGTTGTCAAGACCATCTGTGAGCAGGACCAAGCTCAGCGAATGCGTGGGCCCGTTGACGTTGATCTGGTCGATGAACTCGCGCCCAGCCTGAAGCGAGGAAACGACGTCGGTGCCGTTGGAGGACAGCTTCGCCAGGGCATCTGGATAAGCGTCCTCGATCGCGTCGACGACTTCCTGGGCGCGCTTCGCGGCTGAGCGAAGCTGGGCAGTCTCCGTCGCTCCGATTGGATCGAAGGAGACGGACGCGACGGTGATCGAGTCCGTGAGACTTGCGCCGAAGATGTCGAAGCGGAAGGTGCCGCCACAGATGGCGGCGGCTAAGGCCTTATCTCTAGCAACCGCGATGTATTGCTCGCGGAGTGCGTCTGACTGTGCAGTCGCGCTGCCGTCAGCACGAACCAACGTCGCCGGTTTGTGGGTCGGCTCGCACGAGGCCGCCAGCCCCTGGAGTTCAGCGAGGTTGCCCCCTGGTGGAACGGTCGAACATGCGTTGAGGGTGGTTGCCGCGGTAAGGCAGAGGCCCATGGCGATGGTGGTTACTAGTGTTGAACGCATCTCGCGTCCTTTCATGATTGCTAGAGCTAGGAGTGATGTGTGGTACTGCGGGATAGGTGGTGGTTCGGTTGCCGCCGAACCACCACCGCACACGAAAAGGTCTCTCGCCCGCTTAGATCCCTCTCGAGCGGTGGATCGCGGCCAACTCGGCACGCACCTCGCGAATGAGCAAACGGTTTCGCTGCAGCGCCAACTTGTGGCGAAGCAGCAGGAGCCGAGAAGGCAGTTCTTCGGCGTCTGCCTGGAGGAACGTCGCGTATGGGTCGGTCTCGTATGGGTCGGTCTCGTTCAAACGACTATCGACCGGATTGAAGGCTGGATCGGGACGGTAGCTGATCATTGGGCGGTTCTCCTCTAGTGGGCTTGATGGTCGGTTGATTTGATCCCCGTTGAGGGGTACTTCGACGCTATTGAGCAGGAGCGGGCCCCGAATAGACCCTGACTGTCGGAGTGACCGGCTGCTTGGCTGACCTGACTGAAATGTGACTGGGCTGAATGACGGATCCGCTTCTCGACGTAAAAGTGCCCCTCTCGATCTGCGAGAGGGGCGTGTGGGGATTGGTGGAATTGTGAGTGTTCGCGTTTAGTAGATTCCGAGTCCCGTAATGTCTCCGAACCGGTATTGTTCGGGTGACCGCAGCAGAGCGCCGATCGCGCTTGCGCGCTCTCTGTCATTGAGCTGAAGTGCACTCTGGTAGAACTCAGCCGTGATAGAGACGGGCACATCTCGTAGCGGTGAACTGACACGCACCGGGAGTCCAATCCGATCGACACGGCCTTGTCGCCAAGTCGACGGGAACAACTCGTCCTGTGGCGCATATCCGGCGGACTTTCGCCAAGCGTTCCATTCGCCAATGATCAGTGCGACGCACAGCATGTATACCGAGTAGTCGCGCAACGTCAGCTTGCTTCCGAGCCCGGACAATAGCCAAAACTGCAGCCAGTCCGTTGGGAACTCAAGCTTGGCCGTCGTCAATTCGTCATGCTCCGGTAGCTCACCCAAAGCCGCAGAGAGATTTAGTTTTCCAGGGACTTCTGTGCCGCGATCGGTGCAGATGAGTTCCCAAGAAAGCTCGTAGAACTCATAAAACCGAAGCGCCGCGTTTTGAGCATGAGAATATTGCATGATTGGCCTCCGTATCGGTTAGACCAATCCCCGCGTTATTACGACACATCGTCGGCAAAGTGTAAATAGCTCGGTGTTGAGATTCTGTTTGCTTATAGGGGTCAAGTGAGCGTTGTGGAATTTTCATCAGCTTGGAATCAAGGTGATTACACTGACAGGCTCGTTGCCCATGCATGCGAGCGATCCCATGTCTGACGCCGATCCGCTCAAGGAAGTTGAGCTCCAGATTCAGCGCGTTTTCGCTGGTGTGATCAACCAGGGAGCTCGGCCCCGGATGCATGACGCTGTGGACGCGGCACTCAAAGAATGTGTCGCGGTTGTCACGGAATTTGAAAGGTTAACGGGAGGCACCCTCAGCACCATTGAGACCTTCAAACTGAGCCACCTGATTGCATTTTCACTCGACGCGGCTGACGCCAAGTCAGCTCCGCATTCAACCGATATCCAGAGATCGAAAGATCGTGCGGTACGAGAATGCATTCGCGGTTATCTTTACCTCAAGCGAAACGATCCAATGGGCGACGGACGACCTGACGACGAGCCGCGCGAAAGCCCTGTCACTCGCGGCGTGGGTTCCAGTGACCTCAACCTGATTACTCAAATCGTGGAGGACCTTCCAACTCAAGATAAGCAGGCGCTGCTCCACTCAGCTAGGGCGCGAAGGAGTTGGGCGATGACGCGCTACGCGCGCGCACTCGGCTCCAGTTCTCGAGAGACTCGAGGGCCAGGTGGCTTTTCAAGCCTGCGCAACAGGTGCGCTCTGGAACTATCAAGCGCGATCAGTGCCCTTCTTCGCCCGGAGAGCTCTCAGATTCGTCTACAATTCCTCGAACTCTACGCGCCGGAATTGGCTGGTTCCGAGAGGAGCAGCGACCATTTTCCGTCTGGAAACGGGATCGCGCAAAGGTTATTGAAGTTGTCAAAACAGTTCGCCAACGACATTGATCCTCGAATCAACTGGGTTGATGACGGATCAGCGTCGCATACGACTGAGTCTCGAGCGATCGTAGGTCGCACCGCAGAGGAGACGTTGCGACGATATCTCGCGCGTGACTCAAAACCCGGTTGGTTGCTAGTTTCGGGTCCTTCAGGAGCGGGCAAGAGCAGTCTGTTGTGGTCGACTTACTCGAGGGAAACAGAGCACGGTTCCGCGTGCTTCTTTATACCTGCGTCGAGTCTTCTCGCAAGCGACGGCTCCTCACCGATCGTGCAATTCGATGATCTCATCCGCGGCATCGAAGACGCTGCCAATCGACGGAAGATCGTCGTCTTGATAGATGCAGCTGACGCCGTAGTTCACATCGACGAGGTGCGCAGTGATCTCTCGGTTCTAATCGAACGGGTAATCGAGTGCCAGGGTCACATTATTCTCAGCTGCCGGCCTGACGCCGTTGGGGCGTTCACCATCGATGGCCGAGAACGAGTAGAACTGGGTCCATTCGATGACCAGGAGGTTGAACAGCTGGCAATTGCGGGTGGTGTTGGGGGACGCCTCGCTTCCCTCATATTCAATGAGCTATCTCCACGAACCTTCTGGCGCCTGCCTCTGAACTACTCACTGATCCGCGACCTAATGGATGGTCCCGGTGCGAAGGATCTCTCTTTCAAGAAAGGCGAGGTTGAGGTCTTCCGGATTCTCTGGCAGTTGCGAGTCGAGTCTGATCGTCGCGCACATTGGCCTCGGACGAGCTCGAGCGCAAACCTCGCCGAGCTTGCCAATTCAGTTGCAATCGTGATGTTGTCACACGACAGGACCGACATGAATTTTGATGCGCTAGTGCGTCACGTCGCGACCAAAGCCGGAGGAGAGGACCGCGCGAAAGCGGGGCTGCAAGATCTCGTAAGCCGAGGTATTCTGCAACTGGGCAGCTCCAGGCGAGTAGGTTTTTTTCATCAGAGCTTCTTGGAGTACGTGGCCGCAGGGGCCATTCTCGCCCGAGGTCGAGACGAGATTGCTGGGGTCGCAAAATTAGTCTGCGCCGCCTCGGCTCGAAGTTTGCAGAACTCGGTTTTCGAAGCGATGTTTCTGATCCTCTATGAAGAGGACCGTCGGAATCCGATTCTGGCCGATGTCGTTGACAGGTTGTTGGAGGCTGAGGGGCAAGCCGCCCAGTCGAGCCTCGTCGCGCTCTGGGTAGCGAGGCCAGAGCTCTTGCAAGATGATCCTCTGAACGTTCTGCGACTAGGCGATAGACGCCAACGTCAAGACGCCGGCGCGCGGCTTGGGATGGCCCAGATAGGACCAGCCGTAGTTTCGGCCCTACTTCGAGAGATCCTCTCGCGTGACGATACCTACTTTTCAGATCGACAACACATATCCACTGAACTATGCGAGCTCCTCAGCACCTGGGCGGCAAGCGAGTCGTCTGAAGTACTGAAGCTGATGGCGCGCCCGGAAGTTGATGTCTACATTCGACCAGGCGGTGACAAGTTCGTAGGGGGATCAGCGTGGCAAGGGCTGTTGTCTCGACTGGCCGACGCAAGTCCGACCTGGTTTCGCGGCGTAGTACACGAGTGGGTAGATGCCGGAGCGGACGGCGAAAAAATAGATCGTCACATGACCGACGACCCCTGGGAGCATCGAGCTGAATTGATTCGTCGGAACTACTCGATTCTGGGAATTGGCGTGCTTAGGCATTGGATGAGGGTGATTACTGACGGCCCAGGGGATCTTCCGTTTTCTGCCGCCCAGGTCGTGCCACGGGTCTGGCTGTCTCTCGCTACGCCCGGGACCGCGTCGATCGAGGTTTCCACGCGCAAGGCGCCGGGTCGAAAAGTAGACCAGCTACAGCGAGCCATCGTCCTTCTCGCCCTTTCGGATCCTCTGTGGCGTGATTATGCGCGAGAGTTCGTTGACGCTAATTTTCACTTATTCTTTCCGGCTCCCACGGACGAGCGAGACTCGATCTTCCGAGTGCTGTGGGAGCTCGGCGAGCAGAGTGGTGGGAACTTCCACAGGCGTGTGGTCCAGGGAATGATTGCGACGGCTTACGCAAATCAGGCGTTCGTTACCTGGCGCGACGAGTACACGATCAGATCAGCCGCCGTGTCCTTCTTTCTAGACGCAGTGCCGGACCAAGCGCGCGATATCCCCGAGCCATGGTTAGAAACCGGACTGCTTTCCTATCTTCCCGAAGCGGTAGCTGTAGGTGTGCCTGGTGCGCTAAGCGCCCTTGAGCTAATTGCGAATGGTGAGTTATATCTGCCATCCGTAGACGGATTGCTTGACCTTTTGCAAGCAACCTCCGGGCGAACGCAAGACCAGATCGTCCATGCGATTGCGCGGTCCGTCGAGATCGGTACCGGACGGTCAATTCTCAGAAAACTGCAGGCGGGTAGCACCGAGGTTAACGATTCTCGGCCCACTAAACTGATGGCAGAGCTGCAAGCTCGGGCCGCCCGAATCAAGATCAACTTGATGGACGATTTCGTGAAGTCGAACATCGTAGTGCGTGCCGCTGCGGCAGAGAACTTGGTACTCCTTGTTGGGACGGGATTAATTTCAGTCGCTTCGAGCGAAGTCACCGCTCTTGCCGAGGCTGAAACAGATCCGAAAGTCCTTTGCTGGATCATCGATCTTGTCCCTGTGGCATTGCGCAACGAACCTGCATCGTCGGGTGAGTTTAAACGCCTACTTAAGACGTTCGCCGAGCACAGGGCTGCGGGGCCCGCGCGCTTTGTTCTCTCGGTCGAGTGCGATCTGTTCTCTCCGGCGGGGCGCAGGTTCGTTGAGTCGTGGCGCGTTGCTCAGTTATCATCGATAATGACCGAACGGCCCCAAGTCGAACGGTGGTCGGAAGTCTTAGATCTCTTGGCGCCGGCTCCTTCGGAGGCTGTTCCAACAATGCGCCCAACCACTTTATTTATGGTGCATGAGCTGAGCATATTTTGGGATTGGCTCGGGCGTTGCGTGCCAGAGAGTTCGGCCGATCGGGTCCAAGATTCGTTCTTCGCGTCGATTTCGAGTTTGAAGCTTGGATTCGCGAATGTTCTTGTGCCTGGCTATGAGCGGTACATAGATCTATTAGCTCGGCTCCTCGATGGCGAGGAATTGGTCGAACGATTTGTCGGACAGGTGCTTTCGCTCGATGCAACAGGGCGAAAGGAGCTGGTCGCGTCGATGTGCGATGACGCGAGGAGCGTCGTGGTCTGTAGAGAAGCGTTAGGAGCGTTGGCGCTACATCCTGGGACTGACAAACAAACACGTTTGGAGGTCACACGCGCATTGAGTCATCGCCGACCAGCTCCAGTGACAGGACGCTCAAGTATCGAGTGGATGTCCCGGCGCACGGTCCAACATTCCAAGGGCTGCTCAGTGTGTGGGATGGTCTAGCGCTGCTGGCGGAAATGAAATAGGTGAAGCAATAGGTTGGTCTGTTGACCTGCCCTATTGCTCCACCAAGTTAATGTAGTCGTTAGCTACCTTCAGGCTGAGACGACTCGGATATCGGTCACTTCGTCGGAGGACCTAAAGTCAAGCAGCGCGAACAAAGCCGCGTCGACGTAACTATTGAGTTCCGTCTCCATGTCATGCCAACCCAGACGATCAGCAATCCGGACCTCGACGCGAAACCTGGACGTTCGTAAGACCAGCTCGGCCAGCTCCTTGGGCACGTTGCCACTTCGACCCAGAAGGACCACGTCGCCCACGAGCTCATCGACTTCGCGGAACATTCGATCGTGCAGCCACCAGATCGCCGTTGCGCGACGATTGACCGGGAGTCGCCGGATCTTCCCTTCTTCATTGGCGTAGATCAGTAGCTTGGCTTCTTCGAGTCGAACGGGTTCGATGTATCCTCCTACGGCAGCCTGGTAGGAACTCAGACCTTCAAAGTTCTGCTCGTACATCGCGCTTGATTCGTCGTGAGGGATCACGATTCCGATTGGCATGACTTCACTCCTTCATGGGGGTTATCTCCAGCTGGATAGCGGGAGAACGACGCCCACGAAGGCGAGGGATGTCAGCGCCGAAGCGGCTTCCGAGAACTCACGGTTCTCAGGAAGCGCTCCGCCGCATTGATGGCTACTCACCCTCCTTCTTGCTGCCTCGGGCCGCGGGGGCCGGACGGCCCCCGACCGCTGGAGTTGATCCGAAGATCGATTCGATGGCGGTCCGTCGGACGGCCGCGTCTCGCTCGATTTCGGCGCGGACCGCATCGGCGCGCTTCTGAACCTGTTGATCCGACTTACTCTGATCAACCCATCGCTCCAGTGCGAGCCTCACCTCCTCGGTGACGCTGCGGTCGTTGACCTGTGCGAGCACATCGAGCTGGGCACGTAGGTCGTCGGTCATGCGAACGGACATGGGGCGAATGGTGCTGCCGGCATCCAAGCCGGAGGGTGGTAGCGATATGAGGTCACTCATGTGACCCACCTCCTCGGTTGCGTGCGACCGGCGAACCTTTTGGTTCTCCTGTGGAAGTCGCATGGCAACGAGGAGATGCCGGAGCTGCGCTCAACGGCCGCTCTGAGTTAAGCGCGGTCTGAGTGCGCGGTCAATCCGCCGATCGCCAGAACCGAAGCTGGCTCATGCCGTCAATACGACAATTCTTCCGCCATCTGTTTCGCGAACGGACCGACCGAAAGGCGAAACCGGTCAGAGAAGGTCGCCGCGGATGGCGTCAACTGCATCTTCAGGTGTTGCAATCGCACCCAGTTCAAATGCGAGAGCCGACAGCGCCCTGTCGTCTGCGTGGCTCACGCGATATCCGTCCCATTCGCGCTCGATTCGCCACGGAGTCCCTGTCAACGCGCTATCGATGTTCTGAACCACCCAATAGTGGTCATCCTCGATTCCTCGCGCGATATAGAGCACACTTCGACAATACAAGCCGGGCCGCAAACGCTGCCGAAGCTTCGAGCGGCAGGGTTCCAGGTGAACATCCGGTAACGGACTGACAGGCCCCCCTTCGTGCTGCCGTTGGACCCGCGGCGAAAGTACGTTTTTCGCGTGCCTCTGAGCGAATGGGAAAGTCAATCCGCCCGGCTCATCGATACACAGCCGAACGGCTGGCAGTCGATGCGCCATTTGAACCAGAAAAGAGTGTCCTTAAGAACCACACGGCTGAGGGTAATTTGCGTTGCATCATTCGCCCCTACCGCAAAATCACCTGTCGATCTTCTCCCAGCCATCGAAGGCAAGCGAGCGGAAGGTGACCCTAGCCCCTGGATCCCCCTGGGCTGCCCTCGTCGCGCTGGGAAGTCTCAGCGATGAACGACTCGACCATCGCTCCGGAGCGCACCGCGTGGCGTGCCGGTCTGGCCGTGGGGCTCGCCACGATGATCTATGGTGTTTCGTTTGGTGCGCTGGCCACCCTTTCCGGGCTTGATGTCTGGCAGACCTGTTTCCTCAGCCTCGTCATGTTCACCGCCGGATCTCAATTCGCCTTGATTGGTGTGTTGGCGTCGGGCGGCCTTGCGGCGGGCGGGTCAGCGGTCACAAGCGCGGCTTTGCTTGGTACCCGGAACGTGTTCTATTCGATCCGGATGGCACCAGTGATCGGTCACGGTTTCTTCCGCCGAGCCGCGGCCGCTCAACTGACGATCGACGAATCGGTCGCAGTTTCAATGGCGCAGCCGACGCGCCGAGCGCAGCGCGTGGGCTTTTGGGTGACGGGGATCGTGATCTATGCAGGTTTTAACCTGACCACGCTCATCGGTGCGCTAATAGGCGACCTACTCGGCGACGTCAGTGCGTATGGGCTTGATGCGGCGGCGGCGGCGGCCTTCCTAGGACTCCTTTGGCCGCGGTTGAAGGAGCGGCAGACCCAAGCGGTCGCGGTGGGGGCAGCCGTCGTCGCGACCTGCCTCACACCCGTACTCCTGCCGGGTCTCCCCGTTATCGCTGCGGCGCTTGTCGCAATCGTGGTGGGCAGTATGAATCTCTTTGCGAGGAGGACATCGAAATGATGAGTACTTGGGAGATAATCATCCTCGCATCCATTATCTGCGTGGCTCTGAAGGTCGCAGGCTATCTGGTGCCGCCGCGTGCGTTGCAGCACCCGACCGTAGCCCGTATTTCCAACCTGCTCACGGTGGCGCTACTTGCGGCATTGATCGCGGTGCAGACCTTGGGTGCCGGTGAGACCGTGCAGATCGACGCTCGGCTGCCCGCGGTGCTGGTTGCGGCCGTGCTCTACGCCTTGCGTGTGCCGTTTGCCGTTGTAGTGATCGCGGCAGCCGTCGTTGCCGCCGCCATTCGCGCATTTACCTGACGCGTCGCATCCGAAATCGCCCTGGAATGACATCACGCGCGAGCTCTCGATATGCGTCTCAGATAACGGACGAACAGACCCCCCCTAGCGCTGCCGCACGCTGGACCGCAACAGTAACTTCTTTCTAGTGCCACCCGGCCGGGCTGGCTGGAGCCGTTCGTGAACTCCTTCGCCGGTCCCATCCTCGCTCGCGTGAACCAGTTGCGAACGATCGTGATCGATTTCCAACCGCACGGCCGGCCTCGGTATCTCCCAATATTACGAAGGAACCTCAGTGAAATCCCCCCGGCTAGCGGCTTCAAGCGCCGCATTCTCAATTACCGTCGCTCTGATAGGCGGCTTGATCCTGGTCGATGGTCCTACCGCGTCCGCGGTTCCGGGGCCCCCGAGCGGAGAGCCGGTAGGTGAGGGCTCGTTCGCTCCGACCCCGCCCGACTATCTCGGCCAGAAGTACCAAGACATCGTCAACCGCCCGCTCTACATCGAGAAGACGCTGTCTGGCGAGCCCGTTCCCACAAATGGCTGGGAGACTGACCTCCTGGTCAGCAAATACTCCGGTGACCTGTGGGCGAACCCGCTCGTCGTAAGCAATTCCGAGGAGGGCACGACCCTTCGTTATCCCACGCGGTGGAACGAAGAGGGCACCCAGCGTGTTCTCGAGTCACCGATTGTGGTCGGTGGCATGACGGAACCAACGCCCGCGCCGTCGGACCTCGTCATGGCCGATTTCGAGGGTGGAAATCTCCCAGAAGGTTGGACCGAGACAGGTGACGCTTTCGATGCACCCGCATCGGGCACCGCCCCCGGTCAGATCGAAGTGAACGGCATGCTCGGAAAGGGCCTCCTCAACTCCTTCACCGCTACGAAGGGCGACGGCGCTACTGGCCTGCTCACCTCGCCGGAGTTTACCGTCGACCGCGACTGGATCGTCTTCAAGGTAGCCGGCGGGGCCCACGTCGATAACGAGGAAGTTCGGCTCGTCATTGACGGCGAAACGGTGCGCACATCAAGCGGCGAGAACAGCGAGAACCTGCGCTGGGTGACCTGGGACATGGGCGATCTAAAGGGGCGTACCGCACACCTTGAGGTTGTCGACAATTTGGAGGCTGGCTGGGCCCACATACTCGTCGATCAGATCATGCGCACCGACGACACGGCAGGGCTTGAGGAGCGCTTCGGCACGGCCTTCCGTCCCGAGAACGCCAAGGCCGCCGCCTGGGGAGAATGGAACCTGACTTGGCGGATGGCTGCCGAGGACGGTGGCCCGCACGTAGACGTCACCGCGGCGCGTGGCATCCCGTACACATACTTCGAGTTCTCGGGAGTCGCACCACGCATCACCCTAAGCGACAAGGCGAAGATCACCGATGGCGACGGTCAGGAACTGACCTTCCCCATTACGGTCGATCGCTTCGTCGTGGAGCAGGACGGTCGCCGTTTTGGCGTGCACGCCCCCGACACCGCAGCCTTCGAACGAGCCGGGCGCATCCTGACAGTCAGCGGCGCCGACTACCTAGTTTTCAGCGCCATCCCGGCTGAAGGTGCATCGCTCGACGACATGCACGCGCACGCGTTCGCACTTCCACAGAACACGAAGATGGAATACACCTACGACCCGGAAAAGGCCAAGGTCGTGCAGAGCTGGAGCGTCGAGACCCGCGCCCTAGAGGGTTCCAATCTCGACACCGTCCAGGGCTTCCTGCCTCACCACTACAGAGGCACCGAGAACGACATACAGTTCACCGGATCGACCTACGACGTGCCGCGCGGTCTCATGAAGATGAGCATCGGACATGACGCCTGGACGATGTCGTACGACTTCGAAGGCATCGCCCCAATAGCCCCGACACCACTTGAGCTTGGTGGTGAAAACGACTACCAGCTCAACGTCATGCGGGACTACGTCCGCGACTACGCAAAGCGCACGGAGTATGGCGCGGATACCTATTGGGGAGCCAAGACGCTTCAGGAGTGGGCCCAGTACATGCTTGCCGCGAAGCAGATCGGAGAGATGGGAGCTTACGAGAAGATCAAGTCTTCACTCCGTACCGCGCTGGAGGACTGGTACACCTACACCGACGGCGAGACGGGCCACTTCTTCGCCCGATACCCCACCTGGAAGGCGCTCATCGGCTTCGGGGAGTCTTACCAGTCGGCGGAGTTCACAGACAACCACTTCCACTACGGCTACTTCGCTCTCGCGTCAGCATTGCTGGCATTCGAAGACCCGGAGTGGGCTGCTGGATACGGCGATATGGCCACACTCGTGGCGAAGCAGTATGCGAACTGGGACCGTTCGGACAAGGACTTCCCATACCTGCGCACCTTCGACACATGGGAGGGTCACTCCTATGCCGGGGGCACCTCATCGCCCGGGGGCAATAATCAGGAGTCGAGCTCCGAGGCAATCCAGTCCTGGTACGGTCTCTTCCTGCTTGGCACCGCACTCGGCAATACGGACATGCAGGCGACCGGCGCGATGGGTTTCGCGACTGAGCGCCAGGCAGTGCTGGAGTACTACCTCGACTATCACGGCAGCGAGTCCGCCAGTGAGCCGAACGGCGAAGGAGTGTTCCCGGAGCAGTACGACCACACCACGACGGGCATCCTGTACGACAACGGTCAGGGCTTCGGCACCTACTTCTCAGGAGACCCGGGCTGGATCTACGGCATCCAGTGGCTTCCGCTCGGCCAGCAGCTCGACTACCTCGCCTGGGACAAGAATTTCTCCCGCTCTCTGATGCAGGACATGTTCGACTTGCGACCGCATGAGATCGGACAGAACACCACCATCGGTGAAAATGGCTCTCGGCTGCAGATGGCAGTCAAGAAGTGGTACGGCATCGGCACCTATGGTGACGTCGTCATCACGAAGGACCGCCCGGCAGCGCTCGAGGAAATCAAGGGCGCGGTTCGCGCCGCCGAACTCAACAACCCGGGCTGGGTGACTGAGCGTCGAGTAGCAGACAACCCGTTCTACGACAGCGCAAACAACGCCTTCTTCGTGTCACGCGCGGCCGATGGAACGCTTGTCTTCCCGGCCCAGTATTGGACCGAGGAGACACTCCCTGCTGCGTTGGTACCTGTCGCGGTCGCTAAGGAGGAGGTCAACAAGCCACCGCGCGAGTGGAGTGTCGACTACCCGGTGGGCAACGCCCTATCGATGAAGTACGAGGCCGACACGGACGCGGCGACCCTGCTGCATTCCATCGACATGAAGAACTACACCATCGGCAAGGACACCGCACACGCCGCGGACGTCTTCTCACGGATCGGCGACGCTCTCGGTAACGTGCTGCTCGGGATGGTCGCGCAGTACGATCCCGAGGTCTACGCCGATATCCACGCCGAACTGCTTCGCCGCGGCGACGCTGTTGCGACCTCGACGTCTATGGCCGGTCTGGTCTACTACAAGGCCATGGCGAACCGCACCGTCGGAACGCCCGCGCCGGAGCGTTGGACGAGCAGTCCGACCAGCCAGGTGTACTACGACGCCAAGAGCGACACCTACAGCTATGTGATCTACAACCCGAGCGACACGCAGCAGCGTTATCAGGTGTACGACCGTGGTACGGTGATCGGCACCATCGACGTGCCAGGCCGCAGCCAGGTCACTCACCACCTGGACGCAGCGCTCGCCAAGATCGAGGTTACGGGAGACACCACGGCCCGCACTGTCGAGCCCGGTTCAACGGTTCAATATTCCGCGACTGCCTTCGACCAGTACGGCGCGGTCATCGAGCTCGATGACGTTATCTGGGAGACCGATGGCGGAACGATCGGGGCGGACGGCTCCTTCACCGCCGGTGATGAGCGCGAGAACGCCACCATCCGGGCGCGCTCCGGCAAGATCATCGGGTCGGCCACCCTCAGAATTGGCGCTACGCCGGTACTGACGTCGATCTCCGTCTCGCCAGGCTTCGCACAGATTGTGGTGGATGCGAGCACAGCGTTCACGGCTGACGGACGCGACCAATACGGTGATCCAATTGAATTGGGCGGTGAGGTCACCTGGGAGTACACCGGTAGAGGAACCATCTCCGGTGGTACCGTGTCGGCTACGGCCCCCGGCTCGGGTCATGTGGTCGCCCACCTCGGTGAACTCGAGGGCTCGGCAGTCGCAGCGACCGTCGCGCCGCTCTCGAACATGGCAATCAACTCAGTTCCCACCGCGTCGAGCATTGAGGGCTACAACTCGCCTCAGTTCGCGACCGACGGCGACGCCGGCACACGCTGGGAGAGCAAGCAGGGCAACGACAACGAGTGGCTCATGCTCGACCTGGGAAATCGGTACGACGTTGACTCCGTCCGAGTCGATTGGGAAGGCGCGGCGGCAGCACGGTACGAGCTGCAGTTCGCCGACAGTCCAGCCGGGCCGTGGGTGAGCACCATGGTCGAGAAAGCTAACGCGGATGACGACGTGGTCGACGTGGCTACCACCGCGCGCTATGTTCGACTCCAAGGCATCTCGCGGCTGACGGGCTACGGCTACTCTCTATACGAGTTCGAGGTGTACGGCACCCGGTCGGCATCCGACATCGAGCCGCAGGTGGTCCTCATCGCACCACGTTTGACCACCGTCGCATCAGGGCGCTCGACGACTCTCGGGGCCTATGCGTTCGACGCACTTGGACATGGCGGCACGATCGACGCCGTGTGGGCGGCGACCGGAGGGGTCGGCGCTGTTGATCCAGCGACGGGAGTCTTCGATTCCGGATCCGAGAACGGCACGGCTGCCATCACGGCGAGCTATAAGGGCATATCCGGCGAAGCAGAGGTGATCGTCGACCGCCGCGCCTCCACTATTCAGCCTGAGCGCAACATCGCCGTCGGTAAGAATGTAACCGCGTCATCGAGCGAGTCGTCCAACTTCGACGGCACCTTCGCGGTCGACGGTATCGACACCACGCGCTGGGCTAGCGAGGCAAGCGATGCGCAATCCTTTGAGATCGACCTCGGCGAGATTGTGCCGATCACGAAGATCGCGCTGAACTGGGAGGCCGCATACGCCAGCCAGTACACACTCGAGGTGCGCGCCTCTGAGAGCGATCCGTGGCGCGAGATCGTGACTGAAGAGTCTGGACACGCAGGACGGGCCGAGTACGCGGTCCCCGAAGAGCACGCTCGCTATGTACGCCTCGCAGCGGTGACTCGCGCGACGAGTTGGGGTTACTCGCTATGGGAGTTTCAGGTGTACTCCCGTGAGGGCGCACCGCAACCGGACCTCGCTCTGAACCGGCCCACCGTGGCGAGTTCGACGCAAGGTGAGTTCGCCCCTACCGGCGCAACGGACGGCAATATCGGCACGCGATGGGCCAGTGAGTGGACCGATAACGAGTGGCTTCAGGTCGAGCTCGCTGCGGCGGTCAAACCGAGTACGGCCGAGTTGAAGTGGGAGGACGCTTTTGGGAAGTCGTATGTCCTCGAAGGCGCACTGACCGCCGATGGCCCCTGGACCGAGCTTGCGAAAGTTGTAGACGGCGATGGTGGGGACGATCGCGTGAGCCTCGACACCGCAGACGCGGCGAAATTCCTTCGCGTCCGAGGACTGGAGCGGGGCACCGGGTACGGATACTCCCTAATTTCTCTAACCGTCCGGTAGTCGCGGAAGATAGCCCACGAGGCTGACGTGGCATGGAGCAGCGGGCGCCGCCACAAGCGGCGCCCGCTGCTGCGTTCCAAACCCGTCGGAAGACGACGTCTCTGTCGAGACCGCGGCCCCGCCAGCCCTGCGCTTGGGTCAAGATGGCGTCGACACCGACTCGCAGCTGCGTGTCGCTTGATCGCTGTGGCCTTGAGGGGTAAAGACCTTACCTGTTTTCAGTGCGGGGTGGATTCGCCTGGTTAGTAGCCTGAATGTATGCCGATAGGAGTTGTAGCAGAGTTCCTCCGAGCTCGCCGTGCCCGCATCTCGCCCGCGTCTGCAGGCCTCCGGGACGATCTAGGGGTTCGTCGAGTAACTGGCCTACGCCGCGAAGAAGTGGCTCGCCTTGCCGGCGTTAGCGTCGATTACTACCTGAGGATCGAGCGCGGACGGACCCGCGGAGTGTCCCGCGCAGTTTGGGAGTCGGTCGCTCGTGCACTTCAGTTCGATGAGGTCGAAAGAATGCATCTGCTGGACCTCGTCGCTGCTGAGACCGCAATGTCCCAGCCAGGAGTCGTGTCCTCTTCGAGGCAACGAGCAGATCGTGGCCTAGTTGCCGTGGTGGCGTCCATGGAGCAGGTGCCGGCAATGGTCCAGGGACGCCGTATGGACGTGTTGGCCCACAACAGTCTATTTGGGGCACTGTACAAGAATTTCATGCAACTTGATCCTCGGGACCGCAACCTCGCCCGCTTCATGTTTCTTGACCCAGCCGCGAAGGTTCTCTTCGCTGATTGGGCGAGCGCTGCGCGCGACGTGGTGGCAATGCTTCGTCTATACGCTGGGTCGCACCCCACCGATCCGGAACTCAACGCGTTGCTCAGTGAGTTATCGAAGGGCAGTGATCTGTTCCGCCAGGCCTGGACCGAGCACCGAGTGCTTCGGCACTCGTCTGGCAAGAAGCGACTGGTGCATCATGCGGTTGGCCGCTTGACGCTCAACTATCAGACGTTCCAAGCCACGGGAGATCCGGACCAGACTCTCGTGATCTACCACGCGGATCCCGGCTCGCCATCGGCAGATGCACTAAAGCAACTTGGCGCCTGGAGTCTGTCTGACGCCCCGACTGTGGTCGACTCAGGCGCCCGATTGCTCCCGTGATCGCGGTGTTGACGTAGTCGACGGGTCGGGTCGCTCGGCGCCTGTTGTCGGTGAGGACTGGCAGTGCGAGAGCCCATCGCGCCGAGGCCGTGATGCGATGGCTCAGTGTCGAGCCAAATAGAAGCGCGGCGATTCTAAGCATAAGACTTCAGGTCGAGGAACCGGCGGACGTAGAGTGATGGCCTCCCGACAGTCCTATCTCTGGGTTCAGGCCGAACTCAGACGACTGGCGGCGCGGACGTGGCGACGGTCGATTCAACAACGACGAAATTGTAGGTCCTTCTGCGGTCGACCTCGACTTCACCGGTAATCGCCGTCGTCGCTCGCGAAGAATCGAAGCGCTCTATCCGTGCGCGAGCCAGACACGTGCCGGGCAACTCGCAAATCGTTGTCGTTTCAGCTTCGCTGCCTGGAATGATGCATGGCTACAGCGACTGAGTCGCCAGACAGATTGCCTGCGCGGTCAACGCCGTCCCCTGGCTCGGGTCGTCCCGCCGAGCCCCGCCTAACGTGTCACAGATGCAGCCGCATCAGCGATCAGATATGCAACTTCGTCGGGGTGCGAGATAGGGATCGCGTGTGATGCGCGTGGAATCTCGAGAACGCGGGTAGCGACAGCACGGTCTGCCATCCAACGGTGCGTCTGAAGCGGGATGTTCTTATCGGCGTCACCGAACACGAACCAGGAGGGCGTGGTTTTCCAGGCAGGCGGCTCTGCAGCGAATGGCTGCTCGATCGCGATGTTCGAGATGGGGCGCTGAGTAAGGGCGGCGAGCTCTGCGTCAGCCACCGGAAGGTCGGCCGCAACCTGATCGTGGAATTTGCCCGGGTCGATGTAGAGATCGACGCTTCCATCGCTCAGCTGGCGGGCAATCAGAGTTTCGCCGAGAGTGCTACCAGTGAATTTTCCGGCGATGTCGCCGACACTCTCCCCATTTTCTGGTGCGAAGCCCGCGACGTAGACGAGTGCTGCGACCCTATCCAGCCCGGCGGCAGCGCGGCTGATAACCGTCCCGCCATACGAGTGGCCGACGAGAACGATTCGCCCCTCAATCGTGTCGAGGAGGCTGCGCAATGCATCCCCGTCGGCGATCGGGCCGCGGAGAGCATTCGGCGCGGCAATCACTGGAAAATCTGACTCCCGCAGGCGCTTGATGACGCCGTTCCAGCTCGATGAGTCGGCGAAGGCGCCGTGGGACAAGACGATTGTGGGAAGGGTCCACATGGTGCAACTCCTGGATGAGATTGATGAAATGACATTGAAAGTGGGACTATTTGGTGTGTTGGACACGTGGTGTGTTGGACACGTGCGCTGCGGCGTATGGGTACACTTCCGACGGGTCAGCGCCGAACGACAACTTTCCCGACGGTCGTGCTCGTCGCCACGAGATCGTGTGCGCGCTGGATGCCCGCCGCTGTGAAATCCTGGATTTCGGTAGTGAGTGTCGAACGGAGCATGCCGGCATCGACGAGGCTCGCGACTCCTCTCAGCAACTCACCCTGTGACGACATCTGGGGTGTCTTCTGGGTCGAGTGCGTGAACATGTACTCCCAGTGCCATGTGATGCTCTTGGCTTTCAGCGGGGACAGATCGAGGTGGCCGTCGTCGATGGCCACGATGTGCCCGAACGGCTTCAAGATTTCGGCGAAGTGCCGAATGTTGCCGCTGGAGTAGGAGGAAAACACTGCGTCGACGCCGAGCGGGGCGATGCTCTTGACGCCTTTCACGAGGTCTCGGGGGTCAACGAGTTCGTCTGCACCCATCTTGGCGGCCCAGGCTTCAGACTCTGGGCGGGAGGCTGTTCCGACTACGCGAAGTGCGGTACTCAGTTTCGCAAGCTGAATGACCATCGAACCAACTCCGCCGGCCGCACCTACGACGACCAGGTCGCCTGTTGTCTCCCGGTTGACCGAGAGGTGGGTGAAGAGCGATTCCCAGGCCGTGATGGTGGTCAGCGGTAGGGCGGCGGCTTCAGCTACCGTAAGCGACATTGGCCGGTGCGCGATGAGTCGCGTATCGACCGCGTGGTAGTCAGCGTTTGCGCCCTGCCGGGTGATGTCCCCTGCGTAGTAGACCTCGTCACCGACCGCGAAGCCTGTCGCTGATGGTCCGAGCTCGATCACGGTACCGACAGCGTCGAAACCAAGGATGCGAGATCGGGAGGTCGTGCGTTCTGCGAGTTTTACGTCAGCGGGGTTGATCGAAACGGCTTCCACGGCCACGAGCGCGTCGTGCTCTCGGAGCGCGGGTCTCGGTACCTCGACGTCGATGAGCCTGCCGCCAGGTCCAGCCGCGGCGATCGCGCGCATATTCGTCACCGGCTTCCGACTTCCCGAAGCAACTCGACGACCATTACGGGGCTGATCGGCGAAAGGTTTATTCTCATAGCCAGTAGTCAACGCGGAGTTTATTCGACTCTGAGAGTCAGAGATTTTCGGGGGAAAGGCGATCCCCCCTTCGCGCAGCGGATGACGCAGTCGAACATCTATCCACTCTGGGGGAGACCCTGGCCCGTGAAGTGACCACGCTTCACGGGCCAGGGGGTTATCCCCGCGTCACCGCTTTATGTGCGCCGACGTCTCGGCTGATAGCGATTATGGCGCGAGGAATATCTTCAATTCGCGGTCTCGGCCGCCGCCGCCGCCACGGCGGAGACATCACGTGCTGCGCGCGCTGAACGTCCGCTAATTTTCCAGCCCGCCATGGCCAAAGCAGACGGGCCGGGAGGGAATACGCGGAGTTGCTCCAGCATGGCGAGATCATCCCGCAAGGCCTCGTGGCGCACCACCTGACCGTGTCGGATCGTCACGATATGGATCTGCTCCACGTCGATTGAACGGTAGGTTGGCGGGATTACCTGAGCAGGCTGACCGTTATCAAACCGGACGAACGCGCCGGTGTGGGTACCGCGCATACGCATTCGGAGCCACACGGATTCTGCTCCAATCGCTGTCTCCTCGATAGCGAAATTGAGGTCGGAGAACGCGTACGTTAACCAAGCGCTCGACGCCAAAGCTCCGGCGGGGCCTGGAATTTGACAAGCGGTCGGGGACGCGGATGCGGTCTCGTTGTGGTTGTCCGTGGCGACGATGCGCTTAGCGAGCTCGACGTCCTGAGTTTCGAGCACGCGGAAGAGATCGCGGGCGATTTCAGTCGTGTCGGTGGAGGTCATCATTCTTCTTTCTTCCATATGTATCTAGTGCAGATTAAATGTAATCATTGCACATTAACTGCAATCAAACTAAGATCGGTTCATGGTCACAGAGAAAACTCGCAGCTACAACTCGCCGCGGAGGCTTCGGGATTCCCTAGATACGCGGCGCTCTATCCTCGACTCGGCGCTTGAGCTCCTCGCCGCCAAAGGGTATGCGCACGTAACAATCGCCGAGATCGCCACACACGCTGGGGTAGCAGTGCGCACCGTCTACACAAGCGTCGGGAGTAAGCCGGAGATACTCGCCGCCGTGATCTCTCGTGCCGCCGCGTACTCAGGTGGGCCCGAAGTCTTGGAACAGGTCAGAAGGTCGACAAAAACAGCTGAGGTTCTTCAGCTCCTAGCTAGTGGCACTCGAGCTGGCAACCAATCAAATCGTGCGATCTTCGACCTTGCCCGATCGACGGTGGGAGAGCCAGAGGCAGATCAGTTACGCGGGGTCGCAACGCAGTTGTACCTTGATCT
This sequence comes from Herbiconiux daphne, assembly GCF_024979295.1. Classification (GTDB taxonomy): domain Bacteria; phylum Actinomycetota; class Actinomycetes; order Actinomycetales; family Microbacteriaceae; genus Herbiconiux; species Herbiconiux daphnes. The sequence goes on from NZ_JANLCJ010000005.1 coordinate 304,048, forward strand.
GCTCCACCAGGCAGCGATGCATCTTGACGCCATGGGCGGACTGCCGTCCGGCATGTCGGCCAAAGAGGCGGGAGAGACCTTATGGTTCTGCTTCGGCTTCGAGGCGTGGGGAACGGTAACGCGGGATCTCGGTCTCGGGTGGGACGAGGCCGAGTCGTGGCTAATCCGCCGCGCCCAGCTTCTGCTCCAGGCCTAGGGTCGGGAGCAACTTAGAGTTCGCACGCGTTGCTTCCGCAAATCAAGGTTCAATAGCGAGCTGCCGGATTTGCCGTCCGTCAACCTCAAATTGATATTCAAGGGTGACCACGCCACCCGGGAAGTTTCCTTCCACTCTTATCCGGACAACTGAGTGTGTTGCGTCGATCACCTCTTGGCTGAGCCGGGAGCTGGTGTAAGTGAACTCAGTAGATGACGCCTCCAACCATCGTCGTATCGCGACCCTACCTGTGTAGCTTTGTCCATCGTCGACGACAGAAGCGTCTTCCGCGAATTGAGCAGCTGCGTCCGAGTATCGCCTCGCGTCGTGGGCGTCGAGGTAGCTCAGGACCGGCGCCGGCAACAAGCTTGGGTCATACGAGGAAAATCTGTCGGACAATGCATCTCCATTCAAAGCGGTTCTTCGCGAGATTTGCTGGCGTCGCTTGCGACTATTGCTGGATGCGCATCACCAGGTCCTCTACGTCACGCCCATTGTCGTCCAGCCAGATCGTCCCGAAGCGCTCAGTGATCACGCCGGCCGAGACGGTGGTACTCCGAAACCCCACTCGCCAAGGGTGGGTAGGCCCCGTATTCCATGGGAGATCGCCAGGGTCGGCGTGGTACTCGACTAGTTCAACGAAAGCCCAGGTCGGTTGGGCAAGACCAACGTACGAAGGATTAAGCAGGATCAAGTCACCTTTGCTGACGGGGGAGTTCATCACTAGTCAGTTGTGGCGGAGTCGATAGCGACACGAATTCGGTCTAACGAGGCCGGGCGTCCGGGATCTATCGTCCACGGCAAGCCTGGATCCGCTTGATAGACGGAGACCCATGCTGGGGTTGCTGGTCCGAATTTCCAGCTGTCCGCTAGTGTCCCGACACGGAAGGCATCGAACCCAAACTCGTCGAGCACGGTAGCTGCTTCATTCATAGCGGCGCCATCGTTCGCAGCAATCGGGATGGCAGAGCGGTCATCGGCGTCCGTATCACGGGCCAGTGCCAGGACGTGGTGAGCAGCGATCGTATTGAACCCCTTGACAACGCGCGCAGAGGAAAAGTGCTGCTGAATCAGTTCGCTGCTCGTGAGTTCACCACTGTTCAGTAGTGCAGGAGGATCGTACATTCCTGGGTAGTAGTTGGTGACATCGATTAGTAGCCTGTGAGAAGCGATTTGTGGATCGACGTTGCGATAGGCCCAGAAAGGGATTGCGAGGAAAAGCACGTCGCTCAGTCCCTTTACGTCCTCGGCCGATCCTGCTCTTGCGAGGGGGCCAAGCTCTGCCACCTTGTGGTGTAGCGCTTTGGCATGGTTGGGCCTACCAGATAACACGACGTCGTTGCCTGCCTTGATTGCGAGTGCCGCTAAGGCGGTAGCCATTTGGCCGCTGCCGATGAATCCGATGGTGGTCATTGTGGCGAGTCCTTACTATCTTGATGGTTCTCTATTTGGCGGATTGCGATACGGGCGAGCGTGAAGGTCTCGATGAGGTACTTACGAAGTCGCTAAAACCGCGCACCACGATGTAGGCAGCATGCCGAAGGGTTCCAAGACTCAGAGAGGAACTCTGAGAACAATTCGGCGGCCGACCTGAAATAGCGTCCTCGGGAGGGCGCAACGCGCCTTGTCGGCTACGTCAGTGCGCGTCGTTCGGTTGGGAAGCTCGAAACGGAACTTCAGAAACCTGTGTCGCCGCCCAGCTTGCTAAGAGTTTGAGGGCATCCGCAGATGGACTTCCGGCAACTGCTGTGTACACGATCATTGCGATTCCAGGGTCGCCCGGAAGCTCCATAGTCTCGTAATTGAGTTCGAGCTCTCCGACGATTGGATGGCGCAACTTCTTGACGCCAGACCTATGGAAGCGGATGATATGTGCCGCCCAACGTTGCCTGAAGACTTCACTGCGCGTGGACAACTCCCCGATAAGTTCGGTCAGACTCTTGTCGTAAGGGTGGCGCGCGGCCTCCTGCCGTAATACGGCAGCTATGTCGTCGGCAAGGTACTCCCAATCAACAAAAAAGTCCGGCGCACGGGGGTCGAGGTAGACGAATCGGGCGACGTTTGCCGGGTGGTGCGAACCCGAGAGCATTGGGGCGTGGAGAGCTCTGGCCATCGAATTTGTCGCCAGCATGTCGTAACGATCATTTCTTACCCAGGCTGGCGTGCCTTCGAGGCCGTCAAGCACACTCTGCACTGCGGCACGTACCTGCGGCGGCCGTGATCGGCGTGAACGCGGTTGCGGTGCAGCCTTTCGAGCTAATTCGAAAAGATACTCGCGCTCTGCATCTTCGAGTTGAAGCGCCCGGGACAGCGACTCAAGTACTGCGTCCGACGCCCCTGAAAGGTCGCCTCTCTCAAAACGAACGTAATAGTCGACGCTTACTCCGGCAAGTGTGGCGACCTCTTCACGTCGCAGTCCAGGCACCCGTCGTGTCCGACCGGAGACCGTGATGCCTGCTTGGGCGGGGGTTATCCGGCTGCGTCGGGACGCAAGAAAGTCGCGCACTTCGTCTTTGTGGCTCACAAAAAAAGGCTACGCCGAAGGACGCCAGAGGTGGGAGGGAAAGATATTCCCCCGAAAACTGCTGACTCTCAGTCGCGGCTGAACCTTGACTTTACTGCTTGCTATGACAACAACATCCTCGTGGAGCGACGTAGAACTGGCGGGCATCGATCAGACCGATGAGGTCGCGGTCGCATCGCGTCGCGTCGATGGTTCGCTTCGTAATTTCGTCATCATGTGGGCAGTTTCCGAGCACGGCAGTGTCTACGTGCGTTCTGCGTACGGCGCCACGAACCCGTGGTTCGTGCGCGCACTACAAACGGGCAGAGGTGTCATCCGATTCGGCGCGGTCGAACGCGAAGTGACGTTCGAGCTGGACGACCCCGCAGACGGATACAAGATCGATGCCGCGTACCACACGAAGTATGACCGCTACGGCCCCCGCATCGTCGGCGACGTCGTAGGCGAAGGGGTTCACGGTGTGACCCTGCGCCTCATCCCCGCTCGCGACCACTGACAGAACCAGTCTGTTCCGTCTTTAGAACCGTCTAAGAAACCCGAAGAAAGAGAACTCACCATGACCACACACACTGAATTCCCGAGTCTGAAAGCAGCCCCGATTCTGCTTATCGCGCTGCTGATCTCGGTCTTCGCTGTGCCATCTCAGATCGCCGGCACCGCGGTAACCCTGCCCTCGATAGCCGCAGAGTTGGGCGCCGACCCTGGACCCTTGCAATGGGTGGTAAACGGATTTAACGCGGCATTCACGCTATTCACCTTGGTATGGGGAGTGGTGGGTGACCGAATCGGCTACAAGACCACATTCATCATTGGTGCGATCATCTCAATTGCCGCCTCGTTGCTCAGCGCATTCGCACCAAACCTCATTGTGCTCGACTTCGCCCGTGTCGCGGCTGGTATTGCAGCAGCAGCCTTGTTCACCTCAGCCGCCGCAATCATCGGCAACGCATTCGCTCCAGGTGTGCGCGCGAAGGCCTTTGGGTTGCTCGGAACAGTGCTCGGAATTGGCATCGCGTTCGGGCCGGTCGTTGCTGGTCTGCTTACATCCGCGCTCGGATGGCGGGGCGTGTTTGTCGCCTTCGGAGTTGCCGTTGCGGCTTCGCTGGCACTCAGCGCGGCAATCCCGCGGATCCGCCACGAGCGAGTCGAGGGAAGCCGCCTGTTGGACTTCCGAGTGCTGCGCAACCCGCACTTCTTGGCGATGACCCTCGTTCCTGTCGTGCAGGCGTTTGGTTTCGTGACGATGCTGACCTACTTCCCCGTGGCACTCAGCGCGATCTGGGGACTCGATGCCGGAGCCGCAGGACTTGTCATGCTTATCATGACCGCTCCAGTGCTCTTCCTGCCCGCTCTCGGTGTGCGCCTCATCGCCCGTCACCGCCGCATCTCCGCGATGACGATCGCCTACATCGCGCTTGGCAGCATGCTCGTGGGCAACGCGTTCCTCCTGTTCGTCAGTCCGTCGCTCGCTCTCGGCTGGCTAGTCGTTCCCCTCGTGCTGCTCGGTATCTCGATGGGCCTGCCGCTCGGCTTCGTTGACGGCGAGGCGATGGGGGCGGTTCCTGCGCACCTCAGCGGTACAGCCTCGGGAGTGCTGAACTTCATGCGACTGGGTGGCGAGACGGTTGCTGTCGGCGGATATGCCGCGGTGCTCGCCTTCCTGGTGGCCGCGCAGGTCGGCGACTCCGAACTCGCCGACCGTGTGGCGTCCGGCGAACCTGGCAATGCCGGCATCTACGCCGACGCATTTGGCACCACGCAGCTCTTGATCCTCGCGATCGTAGGGGTCGGAACTCTAGCAATCGCCCTGTTGCACGGGTCGCGCGTGCGGCGCGAACGCCGAGCTTCAGCTGCGCAGCAAATCGAAGACGCGATCACCGCAGCCAAGTCCGCACGTGAGCATGAAGCGGGCGTCAGACGGGATCGCTGACACGACTTGTTACGACGACACTCCCGAAAGAGAGGAACCGCAAGTGAACGAAAATGAAATCGCTTTGTACTCGGGGATCCCAGGTATCCCGGGACTCCTGGAACAGTTGGCAAACATTCGCGCCTACTGGCTCGGATGGGGTATCGACCGCTCCGAGGATGACAGCCTCACGTACTACCGCAGCGGCATCAACCACCCACGGCTCAACGCCGTGCTACGCACCGAGGGCTTGGACCTCATCTCGCAGTTTGGGCGAGCGCGTTCCGCACTTCAGGGTGTGCCTTGGCTCTGGGATTTGAATGTGGACAGTGCACCCGAAACTGAAGCCGCTTTGCTTCAACTTGGGGCGATCCATGCGGGATCCATGCCGATAATGGCCCGGGAACTGGGCTCCCTGACTTACCGGGAACCTCGTGTCCCAGGCCTGGTCCTTACAGAAACAAACGCGTCCGACCTAGACCGGCACGTCATTGCATATTCGACCTCGATGGGAGTCGCCCCGAGCGAAGTCGACCGGACGTTAGCTGTTGAGCGGGCACGAACATACGCAGGACTGCCGTTCCATCGCTTTCACGCCCAGGTGGACGGGGCGATCGTCGGCACGGCAGAGACACTCGTAACAGGCGACATCGCTGGCCTTTTCCTAGTTTCCACAGTGGCGGACCGGCGACGAGAAGGAATCGCGTCGAGTTTGTCTACTTATGCCCTCGAGCGGAGTAAGGAACACGGCGCGCGTACGGCTGTCCTGCAAGCAAGCGGCTCGGGGGAACCCGTTTACCGACGGCTGGGGTTCATGACCGTCGGCACGACAACCTCATTCGTCGTCGGCGAGGAGACAACACCTTCGTGAACCGTCCAAACACCGCAAGCCTTCGTGCGCAGCTCGGTCCAGTTGGCGTCTGGTCAAATCGAATCGGCGAAACCTCCGCATCTACGGAGAGGACCGCAGCGAAAACGATCGAGTCGCTCGGATATGGGGCCTTGTGGTTCGGGGAAACTCCTCACAGCAAGGAAGCTCTCGTGCATGCATCGATTCTGCTCCAAGCCACGAGCGCAATGACCATCGCAACCGGTATTGCCAATGTCTACGGTCGAGACCCGCTCGCTGCTGAATCCGCGGCAAACGCGCTCGCCGACGCATTCGACAACCGCTTCATCCTCGGCCTCGGAGCAAGTCACGCCCCGCTGGTGAAGGCCCGCGGTCACAGCTACACCGGGCCATTGACTGCCGTACGCGACTATCTGAACGCCATGGACACCGTCTCATACGCCCCGCCAAAGCCTGCCGCGGTGCCGCGAGTGCTCGGTGCACTGCGGCCGCGGATGCTCGAGCTTGCTCGCGATCGAACGGCCGGAGCCCACCCTTATTTCGTTCCCGTGGCGCACACGAAACTAGCGCGAGAAGTTCTAGGCCCAGACAGGATCCTCGCTCCCGAGCTCATGGTCATCCTCGAAAGCGACCCCACAGCAGCTCGCGCATTAGCCCGGGGGACGACAGCCGGATTTCTTGCGTTACCGAACTACGCCAACAACTTGCGGGAACTTGGCTACAGCGACGACGATCTCGCTGGCGGCGGCAGCGACAGGCTCGTCGACGACATCGTCGCTTGGGGAACCCTCGACGAAATTCAGAATCGCGTTGAAGCTCACCTTGACGCGGGCGCGGATCACGTGGCTATTCAGCCGCTCGCTGCCGATCTCGGCTTCCAACTTCAGCAACTTCGGATTCTCGCTCACGTGCTCCTAGACCGTTAGCGAGGGAGATAAGGATGCAATGCCCTTCTACGACGTACAACTCGATACGCTGTCCGTCTCAACCTGGATCGCGCAAGAGACAAGCACGTATGTGACCCAGGTATTCGGCGTGATGGGCAATGGAAACGCTTTGTACATCGACGCACTTATTGGCTCGGGGGTGCACTACAACTCGCTCCGGCATGAAGCCGGCGCAGTGGCAGCCGCTGATGCGTACTCTCGCACAACTGGGGGAGTCGGTGTGGCGACCACGACGTTCGGCGCCGGATTCACGAACACCCTCACTGCCCTGGCTGATGCCGTCCGCGCACGGTCGACGATCGTTGTCGTGACGGGGGACGCGCCCTCGACCGGGTACAGAACGGCCGATGTCGATGTCCCAGCGTTAGTCCGAGGCGTCGGCGCCACCTCGTGGACGCTCGTGCCCGGCCGAGAGGCGCAAATTGCCAGGCTCGCATTCGAAAGCGCGGTGCGAGATGCCCGCCCCGCGGTCATCTCGGTGCCATACGACCTCAGTGATGCGCCAATCGCCGATCCTCACGCAATCTTCCGGCCGCATGTAGGCCTGCGGCCCGGCGGAGTGGTCAGCCACGCGAGCGCCGTCGTGCCGCAGCGCCTTACGACCACACTCCTCAGTGCTCGGCGGTTGCTGGTAATCGCGGGACACGGCGTCGTTCTGGCTGGAGCGCAGCGCCTGGCCGCACGATTGGTCGCATTGAGGTCGGCGGCTTCGGCCACCACTGTGATGGCACACGGTCTATTCACCGGACAACGAGGTCACCTCGGGCTTGCGGGAGGTTTCAGCTCGAACGATGCCGCCGAGCAGATGCGCACGGCGGATGTCGTACTCGTGCTCGGAGCCAGTCTCAACGAGAGTACGACTAGGAGCGGTACCCTCTTCTCGCCGGCGGCCCGAGTGATCCAGGTCGACGTTCTTGAGCAGCCGACCTCAGATCTCGTCACTGACTATCTCAAGATGGATGTAGCAGAGTTCCTCAGCCAGGTGCTTGATGCGCATGACGACTCCGCGTCCCCTGAACCGTGGGCCGAGCGTACCGCTGGGGCATCCGCACAGGACAGTGCGAGGGGACTTCATCCCCAACTGCTTTCGCACGGTATCGCCGGGCTGCTTCCGGTAAACACCAGCATCGTTCTCGACGGTGGCAACTTCATGGCTTGGCCATTGGATGCATGGCCGGTGCGGTCAACCGACGCGTTCGTGCCTGCGGGTCTTTCATTCCAGTCCATTGGCCTCGGTCTCCCTGCATGGATCGGGGCGGCACTTGGGCGCCGCGACCGATTGCCAGTTCTGGCCGTCGGCGACGGAGGATTACTTATGTCGTTCGCCGATCTTGAGTCGGCAGCCCGGCTCGTAGACCGTGGGCTCATCGTTGTGTATAACGACTCCGCATATGGTGCCGAACTACACCAGTACGAAGCCGCCGGCCTTTCCAGCAGCCCTATGAGATTTCCGACTACCGACTTCGCCGCCGCGGCCGAGGCGCTTGGGATGCGCGCGATCGTTGTGACCTCCTTGCTGGATCTAGAAGATCTCGAACTTTGGCTCGACAACGGGGCGGAGGGCGTGATGCTGCTCGATTGCCGCATCGCCGACGATGTCGCGGCCCCATTCTTAGAAAGGTAAGTCGTCTCGTCCAGCCTTCGTCCGCCTCAGACGCCTCGCCGTTTACTGACGGCGATCCAATTTCGCTTGTTGTGAAGGTCGCGTACCGATCGCCACCCGACCTAGCGCGCAGGCCAATGGGATGGTGCCCGTGCAGAACGCCGCCGAAAACCCCGAGCAACGAATGACTCGCCGGGTAGCCATCCCCTTACAGCGCCCAATGCCTATGCGAAGATGCTCCGGCAAGCCTCGACCAATCTTGAGATCGCGTGAAGTAGAGAGAGTCTGTGCTGCTGTTATCGCAGAAACAGGTAACAGCATTCCTAGGAAAGATGGATACTGGTTCACTACTCCTAACGTGCCGCAGCCTGGGTTAATGACAAACACGATCAGAGCCGCAGGGCGGTTCGAAAACAAGGTGGCGCTGGTCACAGGTGGCAGCCACGGCATGGGCCTAGCGACGGCGCATCGGCTCCTTGACGAAGGAGCGCAGGTCGCAATCATCGGTCGACACGCTGGTCACCTCAAAACGGCGATCGAAGAGCTGCAGGCGCAGGACCGCCTCTTGCCGCTCCTCGGTGACGTTGCAGACCTCGCCAACCTCGACGACGCCATGGGGGCAATTCAAGATCGATTCGGCCGACTGGACGCTGTTTTCGCCAACGCAGGAATGGGCGGATTCAAGGCCACATCGGAAGTGACCGAGACTGACTTCGACCGCCTCGTGGACGTGAATTTCAAGGGCGTGTTCTTCACTGTTCAAAAGTCTTTGCCTCTGCTGTCGGATGGCGCCTCGATTGTGCTCAACGCTTCCTGGACCATCTACCGTGGACGAGGCGCGAACGCCCTTTACTCAGCGACGAAGGCGGCCGTTCACAATCTCGCGCGGACGTTCGCCTCTGAGCTCGCGCCACGGCGAATCCGCGTCAACTCCATCAGCCCGGGTTACATCGTCACGGGCATGTTCGACGGGATTGGATCAGAGCAGAAGGGCTCATACGCGGCAGAAGTGGCGGCGGGCCGTCTCGGTGTTCCTGCCGATATTGCCGGCGCCGTAGCTTTCCTATTTTCAGACGACGGGGCATATGTCAACGGACAGGATCTTGTCGTTGATGGAGGTCTCGTCACTGCGTACCCGCCGGCCTGATCATGGGCCGGCAGGGCATGCCCCCGGCTTCGGGATCGGCAAACGATCCTAGAAGTCGGGGTCGGCGGCGCAATACCGTTCTGTCAATCGGACTAGTCGTGGTCGGCAGTGTCGTCGTAGGCGGACTGACTAGTCCGGCGCAACAATACTTGCCCGACGCGTTCAGGTCGCTAGCCAATTCCGCCGGCGGCTGGAGCATGTTCGCGTTCGTCTTCGTCTGGCTGTCGAAAGTGGGTCCGCGGCTTGGAGCCATACTCGGCGCATTGGCTTTCATCCTCATGGTCGAGTCCTACGGAGCGGTCAGCGCAGTGCGCGGCTATGACTTCGCCGATCCGTTCACTTCCATGTGGATTCCGATCGGTCTTCTAGCAGGCCTAGCAATCGGAGCATCCGCAACGCTCGTGCGACGTGGTTCCAGGCTCCGTGTGGTTGGAACAGGACTGCTTAGCCTCGTGTTGGTCGTCGAGGGCGTCTATGGTTTGACAATTCTGGGCGAAACAACAAGCCCCGTGTACTGGCTGCTGGAGATCGCGGCGGGCACCCTCTTTACGGCTCTGGCACTCGTCCGCCTTCTCAATCGGAGGCACCGTGGTCTGTAGGCGCTCACCTCTTGGACCCCGCTGGGGCCAATCGCGGCTGGCCGGATTGAATGTGTTTGGTCACGGCCCGCCTCAGGCGGGGGTGAGCCGAAGCGTCGCCGCCATTGCGGCGGTACCGTTCTGAGTGTCCAGGTAGGTCGGCCCGTAGCGGCCGTATTTTGATTCGATCAAGCGGTTGACCAGAGCGATGCTGGCTTCATCGTCGACATGCCTCACGTCGACATCTCTGTCCACCGGACCCGTTGCGACGTGGGCGCGCTGACTGGCTAGTACGCGCCGATACCAGTTGCTGCGCTGACCGAACGAGGAGCGCACATACACATCGCTCCCGTCGCGAAGCACCCAAATCGTGACGGCGCGACTCTGAGTGCCGTCCAGGGATAGTGGGGATATCTGCAGCTCTTCAACCGATTCAAGATGGGCCAGTTCGGCGGGGCTCCAGTCATTCACGACCTTCATACCGCAAGGCTATTCCGCACGCCAGCGATCCTGGGTAGGAATATCTTTACCTCTCTGGGCGCAAGACTCTCCCGGAACAATGACGACATGACGAACACCGAAGCCGCAGAAATTGCCGATGCCGCCTACGCTGCCCTGATCCATGGGCTGAACACCGGGCAATGGGACCCGTTCCTCTACTTCCTCGCGGAGGAGGTCGATGTTGTGTGGCCCACGCCCCCGATGGCCGGTCACTTCGAAGGGCGGGAAGGTTCGGCAACCCTGAAGGAGATTGTGAGTCATCTGGGCCGCCCCGAAACTTACCGTCTGGATCACTTCACGCCCATAGCTCGGATTGTGAGCGGTGACGATGTAATTTACGAGGACATCAGTGTCGGAACAGTTCAAGGCGGGTCGACTTACACGACCCGGGGGAGTGTGCGCTTGAGCATTCGTGATGGCAAAATCGCGGCATTTCATGAGTACAACTTCGCTGTGAGCTGACCCGCTCCGGCCGACATTTTGCCCAAGCCTGCAGCCGATATCCCATCCTTCGTGCGCTTGAGGCCGCCTCGTGATCTTTCTGGCAAGCCGTGCGAGCTCAATACGACGTCGATGGCGTCCGTATCACCGTGCGCACATCGCCAGGCGACTCCATCCGAAGTTCGGTCGCCGACTCGAGGACCACTCAGCCACCATCCAGAACGGTAGACCTGAAATATAGATAGTAATAATGAATGTATGTGCCTATTATGAATAGTGAAATCACTACCGGCACATATACAAGTCACGCCTGCGTCAATGAGCAGACTGGCAGCCGTCAGACAACTAGCGACTAGGCGGCGGGTATGACATTGAAGCCGGTCGAGCGAAACATCTGGAGTTGACGTGAGTACACCATCGAAGAAGCAGGGCCCGATCAGCCGGCGCAGCCTCCTGGTAGGCGGCTCAGCCGCGTTAGGCGCGGCCGCGCTCGGCGCAAGTCTCGGTGCCGGGAGCGACTTTCTCGTGCCCAGAGCCGCTTCTGCGATCGAACCGGGTTGGCGGGAGATATCCGGCGGCGCCCTCACGAAGAAGGCACCCGCTATGGCCGCATACAACGGGGTCGACTACAACTTCGTCCGAGGCAACGACGGCCAGATTTGGTGGAACTATAGGCTGCGTTGGGAGAATATCCCCGGTCTTCCTTCGAACACTCGCACAAACGCAGCGCCCGTTGCTGTTGTCCACCCCAGGCTCAATCAACTTTGGCTGTTCCACACCGGGACTTCGGGGCAGGTTTTCGTCGCAGCCTACGACGGCTCGAGTTGGACTCCTTGGTCCCAGCAGGAGCCGGCCGGCCAGTTGGATCCGACTCAATCCGTCGCCGTCGTGTCCGCGGAAGGCCAGATTTGGTACACATACCGCCAGAACTCGACCGAGAAAGTACAGCTCCGTGCTCTCAACCGTTATGAACTGAGCTACGACGCAGCATTCAGGCGCACCGCCGAGGGTGGCTTCGATTCACGGACGCGATATGCCCCTTCAATCGCCACGAACTCGCAGGTTGCGCTTATCTTGGCCCACGTCGGCACTGACAATCGCGTTTACACCGGTACTTTCGCGTGGGGCAACAATTACCCGATCATGCCAGACGTGCTGAAATGGAAGGCTGGCGATGTGTCTGCGATCGAGCAGCCTGCGCTATATACCGCGAACAACACCTGGACGTATGCGGTGGTCAAGGGGTTGGACGGCCGCACATGGGGATCAATCTACAACTACGGCGAGAACCGACTTCACAGCGGATGGGTTATCAGCAACGAGAGTGCGCTCAATGGGTCTGCGCCCATTGTGGCGCGGAACCACGACTGGGAGGAGCGCGTCTACATCACCGCTAACCCGGATGGGCGCATTTTCCATCGTCCGGTGGCGTTCAATCGCTACTAACGGGGAGAAGCGTCCTTGACCCTGCACAGAGGCGACAGGTTCGCGGCGCCGCTGGTTCGGCGGACGGTTTCAAGACTGAGTTGTCGTTGGCGGACGACGTACAGTGGCTAGTCTCTCCGGAGCCGGTGGTAGCGCTCGGTCCAGATCACGATGGCAATGCCGAGGCGGAGGCTCGATAACCCATGGGCGATGGCGCTCTGACCGGGCAGATTCTAGGTCTGATCGCCGGTACCTGCGGAGTGGCACGCGAGTGATGTTAGCGCCCATGGATTCGGCTAAGCGACTATTGAGTGCCAACGCAGCGATGTTATCGTCCAGGGTGGCTAGCGCAATGTTGCACTGCGGCTCGAGAGCTGCGGTGGCACAGAGGAGGGAGAGACCTGCTCCTCGCCGTCGTGCCCATGGAACTACCGCTACAAGTTGGACAAACAGTGGGTCAGGCTTTGTGCGGCCTATGAGCGAGAGACAGAAGCCGACCGGTGTGCCCTCAATTTCTGCCAGAAGAACCAACTGATCTCTTATTGTCAGTCTGTTGCCTTCGACAGAATGGATGTAGGTCGATTCGCATGCTGCTTGAATCCACCGCATCCACCGACCGTCTTGCGACTCCCAGTCTGCCTCGCGTACCGCCACCGCGACCGCCGCCGACGGCAAGGTCTGCTCCCTCCAAGCGATGAACTCTGGATCACGAAAGGGGGAATCGAACACGAGCTACGACGCTACCGTGAACGACCAGGTACGCCAGCAAACTGGGACTTCACGACTTGCGGACCCCGTGATGCGTTGTCTCACGGGGTCCATCGAGGTCAAGGACGGGCGGGAGGAGTCGCCCCTTACTTCGGATAGTCAGCCAATGGACTGTCTAGTGGGTCGTCCAACCGCCGTCGATCACAAGTTCCTCGCCAGTTACGAACTTCGACTCGTCCGATGCCAGGTACACCATCCCAAAGCCAATATCCGATCCCTCCCCAACGTGGGGAGGGAGCGGAATCTCAGGCCCGTATAGCTCTGCCATGGACTGAGAGGTCAGGCCGGCAGCTGCCGCCAAACCGGTGAACACCGCTCCGGGGTGGATGGAGTTGACTCGGATCCCGTCCTTGGCAAAGTTCTGAGCAGCGTGCTTTGTCAGCGACCGTACAGCGCCCTTCGAGGCGCTATACGCCGCCCCGCCGCCATCCGCGAATCCTCCGACAATGGCGGCGATCGAAGAGATGTTTACGATCGATCCACCTCCATTAGCTTGAAGGTGAGGGATGACGGACTTCATGCCCAGCCAGACCCCGGTGGTGTTGACCGCGAGAATCCTGTCCCACTCTTCTGGTTCGGTCTCGAGCACACCTTTGGCGAGGTGGATGCCTGCGTTATTCACAAGAATGTCGATTTTTCCGTAGGTCGTGACGACCTCGTCGACAGCCAACGCCCATGAGCGAGCTGATGAAACGTCAAGCACGATCCCGATTGCTTCTCCGCCTCCAGCCCTAATCCCCTCAACAACTTGCGCAAGCGCATCTGCGCTTACGTCGGTCGCGACAACCTTCGCGCCCTCTGCCGCAAACAATTGCGCGCCTGACAGGCCCATGCCGCTCGCCGCACCGGTGATGATCGCTACTTTTCCACTTAGTCTTGCCATTCTTTTTCCCTACCAATTCTTGGATGACCGCACACAAGCCGCTCGGCCATATTCAAGGACGTCGCGAGCTGCTGTCTGCGCTTCCCGCAATTGGTCCCGCCCGCTCTCAGGTCTACGGGGCTCCTGTCTTTGGATTCCCTATCCTGCTCGGGCCGCTAATTACGTAAGGAATTCAAGCCGCTCGGGGACGGCTAGTGAGAGTCAAAGTTCTTCACGGTAAGGCGGTTCCCTCCCTTGTATTTGGGTCTCACCGGCACGCAGGGCGAACAATTTTGTGGAGCTGCAAATGTTTCATACAGACGCGAAGCTCGCGCGCCTGAAACGAAACCGAATCACTCCTCAGACCTCTTGCGTGGGACACGCCGCGACGCTTCGACCAGCGTCGCGCCCGAGGGGGACTCGGTTGTTCCGGATGTGGCTAGGTCCGCGACGATAACTCGGACGCCGACCTTCGCAGGCTGGGGCTTCAATGAGGAAGGTCCCATCAGGTGTTCACGCCAGCGCAATTCGATGTGTGACGCTACAGCGAATAGGGTGATGCTATGACCCGCACCTATCGTTCGTCGCAGCGCGAACGGTCTGCCGCCTACACCCGACAGATCATCCTGCAGGTTGCCCAGGAATTGTTTGCTAAAGGCGGTTACGCCGCTACTACGGTCGCGGAAATTGCGCGGGAGGCCGACGTTGCCGTGACAACCGTATACGGAAGTGTCGGAAACAAGTCAGGCATCGTGCTCGCACTCATCGAGGATGGCGCGCAGGACCCAGCAATTGCCGCGACTATTGAGAAGATCCGGCAATCCGACAGCCCTGACGCAGCCATCAGTCACCTCGCGGCAGGTGTGTGCGCATCCACCGAAAAGCTAATGCCGCTGATTCGGTTGATGTACGACACTGCGCCGGCTGATCCGGCCATCGCTGCCGCAGTAATTGCCAGCGAGAAGGCGTATCGAAGAAATCTCGAGCCTCTTGCCGACCATTTGCGAGCGAACGGCTGGCTGCGTCCGGAACTGTCGGAGCAGGATGTCGCAGATATGTTGTGGTTTCACTTCGGAATTTCAGCCCTGCGTACCCTTAGCGAAATGGGATGGTCTTGGCTGCGAATGCAGGACTGGCTCAGTCGGCAGGTACGGAGCGCTCTTCTCGCTTAGTCGGGGACGCCAGAAGAGCGCTCCTTAGCTAGAGAGTTGAGATCAGGTCGTGCAGCGTCTTTGTTGTGGGCGCTGATATCCCCGCGGTTTCGGCTTCCTCTAGCACGGCTCCGGTGAGGTATTGGTACTCAAGCGATCTACCATTCGCTCGGTCGAGCTGCATGGAGGTCGTCGCGCTGGGTGGAAGCCCATCGATCTTCCGCTGCATCAGCGAGATCTCATCCTCGTCGAACATCACGCCGCGCGCGCGCGCGACGTTGACGCCCTCGGTAAGCACTGTGGCGATGAGTTCACGGCCGGCGTCTTCTCGGGCCACCGACACCGGACGGCCCGTGAGGGCAGTCACTGAATTGAGGGCGGCATTCATGACTAACTTGCGCCAGGCGTATGTGTCGAAGTCCTGGTCCACACGGGCCGGAAAGTCTTCGGCGAACAGTGCTGCGAACTCGCTGGCAAGCTCTGTGTGCGGCAATACAAGCTGGTCTATCTGACGAACGGCTACTAGGTCTGGTGCAGTGCGCTCGGCCAAGATATAGACGATCGCTGGAACCACCCGCGTGGCCGGGACCCAGGAAGAAACTCGGTCAGCGTGATTAATACCATTTTGTAGGACAGCGACCTTTGTGTTTGGGCCGACTAGCGCATCGAGCCAGTCGGACGCACCAGGGACGTCCTGTGCCTTCGTCGCCAGTACCACCCAATCAACTTCGCTTACGCTTTTCGGTGAGCTCGCGACGCGGGCACGCACTTGTTCACCGCCCTTCCCTCTGTCGATCAGCATCGAGTGATTGGTATTCCGCCGGCACAGCGTCACGCTGGCCACGCCTGTCATCGCGTCGGCGATGACAGTACCAATGGCGCCAGCTCCAACTACCGCGACAGAAGGACGACGCAGCACAACAGAACTGCTTCCTGAGGTCACTTCGCGTTCCTTGCGATCTGGCGCTCTAGCTCTTCCAGGACGTCGGCTGCGGTGGGAGACATCGAGATTTCGTCAGCCAACTCTCCGGCTGCGGCCGTGAAACCAGCATCCGACAAGACAGTCCTTAGTGCCGGACCGACCTCGGACGTCTGAGACACAACAACTGCGCACCCAGCCGCGGCGGCGCGTTGTGAATTGATGAATTGATCGGCGCCCTGAGGGAAGATGACCATCGGCAGGCCGCGGCTCAGGGAAGCGAGAACGGTTCCCGCCCCGCCAGAAGTAACGACGATGTCGGCGTCTTCCAGGAGTTCTGCAAGAGGGGTGAAGCCCACGTACGTGACTTCGTCTTCAAATTCTCTCGGTCTGTCTACCAAACCTGTCGTCGCAACGACGTCAAACCTCGACAGGTCGATCGATTCGATGATCGCTCGCAGCACCGAACTGTCGGAAAAAACGGTGCCGAGCGTAACCAACACCTTCGACTTCGCCGCGGAATGGCGGAATGGTGAGTCGAGTCTGGCCGGTGGGTTCCTGCGATGAGGTTCGGGGCGAAGAGGCAAGTGATGAACCGTCGGAGTCCAACTAGGGAGCTGTAGGGAGCGAGGACTCGGATCGATGTAATTGGTAGGCGCGGTCGGGACAATCCGACGCTTGTCGTACTGTGCGGCAGCCAAAGCGAACATTGGTGCTGTGAATGCTTCCGGCACTGCTGGACCGAATGCCAGCACACTCCATGGCACGCTCAATGCTGAGGCAATCATGGGTCCGACGAAGTCTGTGGCCTCGGCGATGACAATATCCGGCACCCATGTCCGTGCGGCCGATAGCGCCTCATCAAAGGTTAGATCTACGCGGCTTCCCGCGAAGAAGTCAGCGACAGTCTCGGGCCTTGGATCGATGGCGGGGTTGGAGCCGCTAAATCGGAGTGCGACCTCCTCAAAGATGCGATCCGGCATCGGTCCGGCGGCAAGGATCCTCACCCCCGGCAGTTCGGGCGCGATGAGATCACCGATCCCACCGCTCGTTAGAAGGCGAACATCATGACCAGCGCGAAGCGCTGCGGCAGCTAAAGGGGCAAGGGGCAGGAGGTGGCCGAACGCGGGCACACCACTCAAAAGAATGCGCATATATTGACACTAATCACATCAGTGTGAAATGGTCAATTTGAGCTGGAACGGTTCCGATCACGTCCGCATTGAGTTGCTCCCCCAACTTGGTGGTGCAGTCAACGACGCAGCAACGCGTTCTGGCACGATGCGCCGCGGGGCGCTCAACCCGTGAATCTTGATTGGAGCATCATGAACGCAACGCACGTAATTTATCGCCTCGGCAGCGATGATGCGGAAGACCGCCAGCAAATGAACGCCATTACGAACATGGTGAATGATGTTTTTTCGATCGAGGATGAGGGCATGTGGCGGCCCGGCCACACTCGCACCTCTGTCGACCGGATTGTGCAAATGGCCAAGTCGGGCGAACTCGTAGTAGCTGAACTGGACGGGGAGCTAGTAGGGGTCATACGTGTCCAAAGGATTGACGACCGGACCGCATACTCCAGCATGCTTGTCACCCACCCCGATCACCGCGGTCAAGGACTCGCTCGTCAACTCCGCCAGTATGTCTTCGACTATCTGCGAAGGCTGGGTATCACTACACTTCGCATTGACAACATCGCTCCGCGCTACATCGACCGCAAGGCCACGGAGTTCATGACTGACTGGAATGAGCGTGCCGGCTACGTGGTCGTGGGTCGAGTGCCGGTCGAGGAGGTTCATCCTGAGGTAGCGCCAATGCTCCTCGTGCCCTGTGATTTCATCCAGTACGAACGTGTGCTCTAAGCCATATTCCCCGCGGTTCTGGGTCACTGCCCACTATGGGAGCAGGTATAACGTCCTGGGACCTCACTGCGGTTCGCTTATTGACGTTGGAGAGCATCAGCAGGTCGCGTGACGTGCGCCCGGAGCTAAGCGCGACTCGACGATGAGGTCAATCCGTCGATCGAAGGCTGCATGCCAGCGTTCAGTAACGTTACTTCGCGAATGATCGCTACGCCTACCACTGGTGATGCGGTTGAAACTACGGAGTCGGAGGCGCCCAAGGCGACTCTGGCAAATAGTGTGTCCTTGGCGCCAGGTCGCGTAAGAGTCGGTACCCTTCACTACTACCCAATTCGGTGGCGTCGCCATAGGGTACGAGGCGATCCTCGAGACCCCGCTGATGCGTGGCCGTCATGACAAGAGGGAATCCGGCATCTGTCGATCCAAAAGCCCGAGAGCGGTACAAAATGCCGTCCGCGTGAGGAGCATTGGTGCGCACCCATCTCGCCCAAGCTCGCGTCTTTGTAAAGTCGTTGCCTTCCAACACTCGTTGATCAGCAAAGTAAAAATCTCGGCAAGCGGGGCGCGTCGTGAAGTCGACCAATTCGATCGCTTCGCTGAGCTCAAAATAGGCGACCGACAAATCAACGACGTCTGCGCGCCGTAGAACCCTCATACTCCTCGCCGGGTCTAGCGCCATAATTCGAAAGTCGATCGTCTCAAGAACTACGACTTCTTCGCTTCCAAGAAATTGAGACAAGTAGAGGGCATCGAACGGAAACGACTTGGTTCCGTGATAGCGGCCACGGGACGAAGGTAGATCGGGGTCTATGACATTCGGGTTGTAGGTACGAGCTGAGTACCCCCCGGAAGCCGCGCGTACGTGATCGAAGATACGGGCGACCAAGCTGCCAGCCTCAATCCGCTGCACATTAGAAGCGTTCGGGTAATGAGTGCTATCGGGAATCGGGCGCTCATCATTGGTGACGGGCAGCGGCATGAACGGTCCCAGGTCCTAATTGATAAAGCTGCAGCTCAGCTCTGCGGGGCTATGGCTGACTTAATAATCGCGTCGCCGTTCTCAACCCACAGAAAGTCCCTCGGGCAATTTCCTCCAAGGCGATTTAGGGGCTGAACCCAGAAAGCCAGGGTCGACCAGTCATCGGCGTCGCTTCCGACCGAGGCAACTCGGGCATCGTGCACGTCGCGGATTATCGGCGATGGCAAACCACTGGCGCTGTCGAACTGGAACACCGGGTACAACCAACGATCATGATCAGGCACAGCAAGCAACCAACCCCACCGACGCATCACTACAACGTCGACGTCACGGATCTCAGAACCGAGCACTTGCGACAGACGCTGGGCAACGTCGTGCGTATAGATGAAGTCGTTCCGACCAAGAATCTCGTCCCGCAGGATGGCCGATAGTTCGACGTACTGTTCGTACTCTTGTATCAACCCTGGGGTGTAACTCGCTAAGGCCTCCGGTGAGGTTAGTCGGTCATCGTGATCTGGGCCAATGCCGAACCCAAAGAAGTCTCGGTGGATTTTGTTCTTCCACCGATCGTCTATGGATGCTGGCAGTTCGGAAGACGACACGGAGGTTAGTCCGTCTTCGTGAGGCCTAACGGGTGATTCATAACCCCGAGTGTGAGCGATTCTCATCTCCTTGTCAAGTAGTCGCCAGGTGAGAAGGCTACGTGACGTGAACTCGTTGAGGTGGAGCAAAGTCTCGGGGCTTGCAAGGGCGTCTGCTCGGACCGCCTTCGCGACGGCGTTCGTGACACGAATACTTGAGTTTGCGGTTTTCAGCGCACGGCACGCACTATTGAAGCCATCGAGAAACGGATCCACGGATGTTTCAGCTGCCATGAGGCCGCTTTCGAACGCCTTCTGGAGTTCGGCGGCCTTTGGGCGTTCGTCGGGATCGGCGGCCACGCTCGCATCAAATAGCCATGAAATCTGACTTTCGAGCCGGCTGATGTGGCCGATGCCTCCGGCGTCACGGAATGGCCGCAGAATCGCTCGAGCGAATCGGAGGAATGAGTAAACGTCTCCTGCTGACGTGCCTCTCGAGCGAGCATCGCCGCGCAACTCAGGGGCTACGTAGTCACGTGCGGTTGCGTCAAGCTCCTCGAATCGCACCCGCACTCCTGGGTCGATAAGTTCTGCTTTGTCACCGATCACCCGCACGTTCTCCGGACGTACATCTCCATGTATACGATTATCCGAATGACGCTCAACAAGCCCGGCAAGTACGTCGAGGATCCACCCTCGGGCTTGGTCATATGACACGCTCTTGAGCACGCCGGTGCCGCTCATTAATGTGACGAACGCTCGGACCGTGACGAGCTTTTCGCCGATCCGGAGGGCGGTTTGATCTGCGAAGTGTGCCTCATTCTTCGACACCGTAGAGTCCTCGTCGAGGACCTCATCGAGCGAGTACTCGTGCAAGACGTGCGTTGAATTCGTCTTCATTGACGCCAGTTCCTTCGTCACGAAGATTGCGCGTCCAGACGGCTTGAGATGAAGGTCGACAGGCGATCCAGCCAAGCGGTAATTCTCGCCAGTCTGCTTATTGACGGCAGCTAGAAGCTCCTTGGTGTGCTCTACTTCTATTGCCAAGGTCGTCCGATCATGTGACGTTGCCCCCGATAACGCACGTAGATTTTGGATGGCCGCACTGCAACGCGGGTCACTTACTAGCGAGTGTAAGTCACCTTAGGGTATCAAGCAGACAAGCGCACGCCTGAGTTTCAGGCATCGATCCGTTACTGCACCTTCGATGGGACTGCGCCGATATGGGCGGGCTAATGGCCTCTACTTCACGGCTCGCGGTCTCTGCGCCGGACTCTTGTCAGATGCGGGGGTGTCCATCAGTCCAGTCGCCGACGCGCCATTGACCCTCCGGGGATACAGGCGCCGCAACTGACGCACCTCATCGCCCACGGCTTCGTCGCGGCATTCCGGCGGGGCTCTCGCCTGAGGACATCGCGCAGGTGCGCGAAACAAGTCTCTATTGACAAATTGTCAGCATAAGCGCATAGTCCGAGGTCTATGACAGAGAAAGTTGCGTATGAAGCAAACAACGAGGAGGCGTGGGTCTGCCTCTGCGGAAATACACCGTCAGGGGCGGGCTTCTATCCAATTGGTGAGGGAAATGCGGAGGTTGAACCGGTTGAGTCGGAGTGGGTCATGGGTCATTATTTTTGCGGTCAGTGCGGTCGCGTTATCGACCCGGACACGCTGCGTGTCGTTCGCCGACTGCTCGTTAGCGGCATTATTCGACTGACTTAGATCGGTTCCCGAAGACGGTCCCTCTAATCTCGTTCTCGCAGGCGGAACCTGCGAGCGATCGCCTCATTTTGCTGCGCTACTCTCAGCGTGTAATGAACAAGGTCCCTGGACTCCTGCTACCTACAAGATAATTCGACGGCAGTCTCTAGGCGTGCATGATATGTGATGCCGCCTGCGCTTCACCGGCTGCGGCTGTAGGAGCGGAGCAACTCCCTGTGTGCTTCTAGTACCTTCTCGAGCCCATCTGGTCCTCCGAGGTATTCCGGCCACGGCCAGTCGGCGCGTCGCGACGCCTCGCGAACAAACGTGATCTCCGCGAGTGGTTTTCTATCACTCGCAAACGACCACCCGCGCTCGCCGACGTACTCGCCGTCTGCGGGGGAGTAACCGTATCCATCGATGGCCAACTGCGACTGGATAAGTCCGATCCGATACTCGTAGCCGTGGAATGCAGCTACGAAGTCAGCATCGAGGCGGATGAAGTCGGCGAAGAACACTCGAAGATCAGTCAGCAAGAGATGACTGATCGGGTAGACCCATCGCGTGTCTCCCCAGCGTGGCATGACTTTAATGAGCCCGCTCGCGAAGACATGATTCGCGTGCAAGAGTTGCGCCGAAGGCACGGCCTCTCCGTGTCCCATTTGGGTGCGACCTTCGATGGTGGTCGCAGCACGAATGAACAGAGACTCGCGACCACGAGCTGCTGCTGCAACGCCCATTGTGGCAAGAGCAAGGTGGGCCGGAATAAGGCGGGCAGCAGCTACAACCTGCGTGGCGGAATTCACTGGCGTCGTGCCCGCGTCGACCAGTCGCTGCAGGACATCTAACCAGAGCTGATCGTGCGTGCCGTCGGTATCGTGCCACAGCCCAGTGATCAGAAGCGGCAGCAGGGACCCAGCGGACGCTAGGTGACGTTCGTACAATGACTCCATGAACGCTTCGTTTACCTCCTGCCCGGCACTGAGAGGTTCGGCGCGGATTGCGTCGGCGACACGGTCAGCTGCACCCATCACGAGGTCATAAAGCTCAATGCGGCGCGTCGGGTCGAGCAAGGAGCGCTTGAGGCGCGAAATGGCCATCGCGGTCGTCAGCGGGGATTCGCTCAGGCCCTGAAGTGCTTCGATACTGGCGGCGAGATCCGTGAAGAGTTCGTCGGCACCCTCGAACTGGAGAACTCGACCGTCGCGATTGACAAGAAGGCGGCTGGCAGATTCGCCTCGACTACTGCGACTGTCCCAGTAGAGCGGGTAACGGCGCGAGGCAGCTTCCAACGCGGTCACGAGGGCCGTGTCCCACTCTGCCGACCAGCCGCTGATGATCAGACCGTAGTCACTGAACACTTGGTGAAGCAGCGCATTCCATTGTTCGGGGTATGACTCGAGCTCGGTGGGCGTGTTCTTGCTTCCGAGGTCCTTATAGTCACCGTGCAGTTTGATGACTGTTGCCGACGCGTGCGTCAGCGGCGCCATCCCGTTGACCGCTTCCGGCCGGCTTATGACCTGCGGGGCCACCCCTACAGACTCCAGCGCCTGCTCCATAAGACGGTCGAAGTTTGTGGTGACGATGACCTTGACGTGGCCCTGTTTCACGAGCTGCGCGATAGCGAGGTGCGCTTTGCTCGGCAACTTCGTTCCGCGCTCGCGGTCTTCGCTGGTTGGTTCGAAGTACGACGCGAGAAGTCCTTGGCGTGCGGCGGCGGTTGGGGCGAGTTGCTCGAGGAGTGATGAGTAGCCCAGTTCGCCTTCCCCGTGTTCGCTCCACCACGCTTCGGGCTCCTCCACCGCCAAACGGTGAGACTCCACGTCACCAGGAGCGTCCGCGACGGCAATTTGCCGCACGAGGTCGCGTACCACTCCCCAGCCCGTAGGAATGCCCGCCCCCGTCGAGGTCCCGGACCCGAGTAGTACTGCGTAAACGCCCGGCTGCGACTGCATTGAGATCGCAAGCATCGTGGATACAGGTAGACCATTTCCCATGCCGTTCCTCCCTGTCGCAAGCCTCGCATACGCCTCCGACACGACAGCGACGGCCGGCTGGCAACAAAGAGATTCGCCAGTCGCTGGCTTTCCGGAGAGCACCTCAAGCGGGAAGGGGCAATCGACCTTCGTCCTCACGACGATCGCACCAATGCTCATTGCTCGACTGCTTGTGCTCAGGCGACTGATTTGTGCGGCAGCCATAGTTTCGATAAAGCCCATGCTGGCGAGTCGCGAGCGCGTCTTTGAAGTGGCTCTCTGCAGCGTTGATGTCTCGCGTCGGCGTTGCCGGGTCGAAGACGCGCAGCAGCGAGAACCGGAAACTCGACGGGTCGAGACCGCGCAGGTCGACGTTGCCGCCGTGCCCGTTGGTGGCGTAGAGGCTCCAGCGCTGCCGAATGCTCTCTTCCCCGTCTGCCTTGCCGACGTACTGCTTGCCGTCCCGCGTATCCGTTAAGAGGTAGATCCCAAAGACCGACGAGAGTGCCGTGCGCCACGAGGCGTATCGGAGCTCGCGCATCACTGCCTGCAGTTCGACGTGGCTGAGGACCAGACGGTCGAAGCCCGGGAACGGCATGCCCGAGCGGTCACAGTCGATGCAGCGCGGCGCGACAGATCATCGTATGGGTGAACCCGGATCAGAGTCGTTCGACCGCTTGGCTTTGGAGGGGAGCCATAGAGCCGCGTTGAGTTCGCTTCCCGCTCCGTTAGAGATCGTCTGCCGGGTCGTAGGCGCATCGTCCGCGTTCACTCGAAACGTCAGACCAAACGACCCAGCGCCATGATTGAGTCATGGCACATCAGATTGTGGCTCCGACCTCTCCACGCACCGCCTACGTGCTCGGGGCCGGATTTTCCCTCGCAGCCTCGGCCGCAATGCCCACCACGGATGAGCTTGGCCGACGCGCGGCAGCGAGTCTCGGCCTCGAGGACCTCCCCGACTTTCGTCCGGACGGGATTACCTTCGAAAACTGGCTTACGTGGCTCGCAGAACGACAGCCGTTCCTCAGCGAGGCGGAGCATCTCCAAGACCGTGCTCGGTTCGCCGAGTTGTCTGAAGCGATCGCCATTGAGGTGGCGGCGAGCCAGGTTGCGGCCGATACGGCTGGCTTCCCGCGGTGGCTTGGCGAGTTCGTCGATCTGTTGCACTGGTCGCAGAGCACTGTCGTGACGCTCAACTATGACACCATCGTTGAGACGACCCTCACTAAGAGCCCGCGTTTCGGCGGTGACAGCGCTATCAGTTCTGCCGACGTTGTCACCGGCTTCCCCAATGGGCGAGGCCTGATGTTCGGCTCCGGTCCGTACTTCGAGGACCGTCCGACGTTTCGACTGCACAAGCTTCACGGATCGATCGATTGGTTCGCCGTGCCTGGTGACCACACGGGAGCGACCCTGGAGCGGATCCCGATGGTCGAAAGTCGCGGTCAGTCCGTCCACCGCGCCACGGTCGGTGGCCGCGAGGTGTTCATCGTGCCACCCACCTCGACGAAAGGCACATACTTCGACAATCCAAAGACTCGATTCACCTGGCAGCAGGCCCGAGATGGTCTTCGTGAGGCGGAACGCATCGTGCTCATGGGGTACTCCCTCCCACTCACCGATACTGCCCTTGCGAGACTGCTTATGACGACAATCGGGCCGGCCGCCACGCAGGAGGTGATAGTCGTCAATCCTGACGCGGTTGCCGTTGCGAATCGGCTCGTCGCCCTTGGTGTCGATGCGCGCCGTATTCGGGCGTACGAGGGTTTCACCTGCGTTCAGGACTTCATTGACGACGAGGTGAAGGCGGCGAGCAGCGAGCTGGTGGAGTATTTAACAGGCCTGGCGTCGTCCGCGCCGGACAATCCGGTCGCGATTGGATGGGGATTCGTTGAGTGGGGCGCGGTCACCGGCGCGACGTTCGACGCTGCGACCGGTACGCTCCGCCTTGCCGTAGACCGGGTTGATCAGCCGCTCGGGACAATCCATCATCCGGATGCTGTCAGCGATGATCCGAATGTGCGCCGCACTATGACCCTGGGGGAATTGCTCGCACTCGGTCGACCGTCGGGGATCGTTGTGGAAGTGGATGGGCGTGAATGGCGAATGGCTACCCGCGCGCTGCCGACTGCTGGGGAAGAGCCGGATTGGGTCTTATTGCGGCCGCTCGGTCATCAGCCGGACCGTCGCCCCTGAGTCAAGTGCTGTTCTTCGGGTGACATGAAAGAGCCTGCCGACGACGGGCTCTTTCCGAGTGTTGTGGCGGGCCTGGTGGTTCGAGTCATTAGATGGTCAGGTTACCCCGCAGGTCTCCGCTGGAGACGTGCGCGCGGTGCTGCAACCGGATCCCTGGCAAGGTGCGCCCCTGCAGACGCAGGTGACCAGACATGACGTGAATGTCTTGTGAGTTCGGCTGCGCCGTAATGCGCGAAGAATGCGAAACATCTTGGCGTCAGGTGGCCAAGAGTGAATTCGCTATCGCATAAATATGAATATAGGTCAATAGCGGTACGGCATCTGGATGGTGTTGTCGGCCGATGCTGTGTTTGGCTCTAGTCGTCGCTCGTCGAACATCTTAAATGCGAAACTGAGGGCGAGTGTCGCGGCGGCGGCGGCGGGGCCGATGTCATTGACCAGGTCGCCGCGGAGGAGCGAGTATTTGCCTCCGGTAGGAGCTTCGACGATGGTGTTCTGCTTGAGGCGTATGGTGGCGAAGCCGCGGGAACCGTGCGCGGCGGCGCTGCCGCTCCGCCATATGTGGTTCACGCCACCCTGTACGACGTCCTCGTCGTGCGCGGCTTGGGCAACGCTCTCGATGATGCTCGTGTTGTTGATTCTGCACTTATCCACCTGAAGCCCCGGCTTCAATGCGTCAGCGATGGGCTGCAGCTGCGCTTGCCGCTCGAGCAGAACTTCAATCATTCGCTCTTTCGCTGTGCGCTCGGCATCCTTCGGTGCGAAGGCTTCTCGCACCATAACCAGCTGTGTTCGCACATCGTCGGACAGGAACTGGAGCGCCCGCAGCTGGCGCTCCGAGCGCTGCGTTGGTGTCAGCATCCAGGCGGCATGTGAAGCCGCCAGCAGCGACGTCCTGAGCACCGTCAGGTAGGCCGTCGGGTACAGCGTGCTTGTCTGCTTCATGGCGGTGAGTGTGAAATCTAAATGCTCGGTCGCCGCGGCAAGGCTGTATCCAACGAGATTTAAGATGCTGAAGCTTTCGAAGGTGACATCGTCGTCGGCCAGGTCACTTCCAGGTTCAACTGTGGCCGGCGCGCCATTGAATGACTGCTGCCATTGGGTTGCTGCCTCAGAGATCCGTCCAAGTCGAGCCTCCCAGGCTCTGTACTCATCGGTCCTAACGGTGTCCACGGTGCCTACTTTTGGGTCGAGGGCGAGTGTGAGTGTGAGCAAGGCTACGCGTCCGTGCCGACACTGCCCATCGTTGTTTCGACAGGGAGAGCGAATCCAGTTACGGGCCTGGGGGTTGTGTGGCGACCTAGCGACAGGCGACCCGTAGTGCAGCGAGTTCCGCGAGCACTCGGGGATTATCACGAAGGTTGAAGAGCGGGGCGTGCCTAGCGATGAGTGCGACCTCGACGTCGTGGATGCCCTCGTCGAGCGTGATCCATGAGACCAAGAGGTTTGCGTTGACCCAATACACGATCGCCTGCGTGTCTGTTGACGCAAAGCGATAATTTTGTTGACCGACCTTGCCAGTGAGCCTGGGCTAGGACGCTAGCCCAGCACAGCTCTCAGGCTCCGGAAGAAGGTGCCATGTCTTTTTCCTCGCAGCTCGTTCCCAAGGAACCGCTTGCGAAGCGTCTGCCCAACTGCTTCGCCGATATAGATGAGGTCGCTGTCGTGAGTCACCGCATGGATGCGAAGTGGCTCCTGGAGCGCCTCCACAGTGCGAACTCGCATGGCGTAAAGCCCAGGGGCGCTTGGCACGAACGCGTCGATCCCTGCTGCAGGACAAGACTCAAAGCGCGTTCCCTCTCACCTGCTTAGCGTAGCTACCCGCTCCTGACACCAAACGCGCTAACCGGCCTTTGCGCCCGTTGGCGCAGGCAGCGGCGTCCCGCTGCGATCGAGGAGCTGAGTTCTAGACCCGACCGGGATGGATATTGACAGTTCGGGCTCCACGACCGAAAACTCGTTGCCGGGACCAATGCTCGACCAGTCAGAAAGATCCGGCTGAGTCGCGCGAGAAAGTCCAGCCAGGTCCGCGAGCAGGTCCGGTAGGTCCTCGAGCTTCTCGGTGACCGTCGTTCCATAGCGCTCGGGTGCGCCGGAGCGCCGCAGGAGGTGGAGCGCATCGCGGTCGCCGACGACCACGTCACAGAGCGGAACGGCGACGCTGAGAGCGTCGATATCTCGCACCATGTTCCAAGTCCAGGGGCGACTGGGATTACGAAACAACTCAAGTTTCATGTCGACCGCAATACGCATCGTAGGCACGCGCTCGCT
This sequence comes from Herbiconiux daphne, assembly GCF_024979295.1. Lineage (GTDB taxonomy): Bacteria > Actinomycetota > Actinomycetes > Actinomycetales > Microbacteriaceae > Herbiconiux > Herbiconiux daphnes. The sequence goes on from NZ_JANLCJ010000005.1 coordinate 331,438, forward strand.
GAAGGTCATCATCCGGGCCCGCGTATCCGCCTTGGTTCCGCTGACGATGGAGCCAATCGTTAGGTGATATTCATTCAGGATCGTCTGAAACGTGACGCCGTACTCGTGCGTGATCTCGCGGGCGAAGAGTGCCACGCGGAGTTCCTCACGGGACTTGATCTTCGCGGCCTGTTCAACGTACGACTGCTCCCACGCGAGCCGATTGCCCTCGTTGGTTTCGAAGTAGCGAGGATCGACGTAGCCGACCTTTTCGAGATTCGGGATCTCGGCGTCGGTGGGGCCGGCCATGAGTGAGAACTCGCAGTACTGATTGAGCCGACGAGTCCAGTTCGGATCGACGGATTTCACAATGCGCCCATCGGCGTCGACGACGGTCATGAACCCCTCTGTGCCGATGAACGACCAGTGCACGCCGATGCCAAGGGTCTGGAGCGGTGTGGGGCGGAAGGTCGGGCGCCCAATCATTTCATGCAACGATGTCAGGAGCTGATGGCGCACTAGGTCGGACTGTTTTCGGATCGTGCGTCCCAGAGCGATAGGAGCCATGACGCGGGCAATCTCCCTGCGCTGCGCAGGATCCGTGATGCGGATGGTCTCTTCATAGTGCGTTGCCGATAGTGGGAATGCGACGCCTGCCTTAGCGGCGGTCTTCAGAGACGCAAGGAGGGCGACATCGGACGGTTTGGAGGGCCGACCCACATTGGCTCGCGCGAGGCGAATCCAGACCCACTGATCGAGGTAGACCGAGGGCTTCGCTGTCTTGAACCGCCTGTCGGCGCCCGAGTCTTGCACCTAGAGAAACTCCCGGAGTCGGGCGACCGCCGCCTCCGCCGTTGCGAAGGCGCCCAGCCCCAAGACCAGGTCCGTTTGCAACATGTCATCTGCGTTACTCAGTCGGTACCGATCAGATTCCTGTTCGATGCGCCATGGTGTTTCCTCGAGCGTACCGTCGACCCCCTGGACCACCCAGTAGTGGTCGACTTCGACGCCGCGAGCGAGGAAAAGCACGGCTCTACTGTTCCTGCTGCAGTTGACCCGAGCGGATGATCTCGAAAATGTTGTCACGATATCGGGCCGCAATGCGATGCTTCACGCCAGCCTTCATCTCCGTGACGAGCTTCTTGATGGATTCTGCATGGCGAAAGTCGCCACCGGCCGCGAAGTAGGCGCGAAGCCATGAATCAACATCGTAGGGATACCCTTCCGCGTGGAAGGCGCGGGCCAGTTGCACGACCGCCTCCTTCCCCCGCCCCGAGCCGAGGCCGTTGTATTGGTGGGAGATCATCATGGTGCAAGCCTCGACCATCAGCGGGTCGGGCACTTCCCTCGCCTCACCAGTGTGCAGGTTGAGCGCACTGTGACCATCAAGCCAGATCGCAACGATGTCGAGCGGCCACCAGATCAACACGAAGAGTCGGCTCACCGCTCCAGATTCCACCGCAGTCCGCATCGATTCGAGGGAGCGCTCATCGCGCGGGTGCAACACCACGACGGCATGGTCAACGGTCTTTCCCTGACGGGCGGAGGCACCGAGCTCCGAGACGTCGAACACGATGCGTGTGGCCTTGTCTGGGGCGATGAAGCGAGCCGCTTCGAGGTCGACGCTTCCGTCGCCGCCATGCCTCTTCATCTCGGTCATCGCGAAGAGGTACGGCTCCTCGCCGAGCCAGTCGCGTATCACGGCGCTTTGCGGCACCATCGCCGTGGCATGCTGTGCCCAGTCGTCGCGGGTCATGTACGCCAGTTCGGTCATGGCCATATCGTGGCAGAGGCCCCTGACATCGACACCATGTGGAGAGTCGAATTAGAAGGGCTATTCGTTGTGGATTGCACAACGGGTATTGGCTTTCAAGCTGAGCTGGTCAAACTGAGTCATCCACTCCTCGTCGGTGTGCGATGTAGAGGATCCATCGGGGGGTCGTCCATCGCTTCCGATGAGGATGCTCAGCATGGCTGAGAATTAACCCGCTGAGGTGCGGGCGAAGGCTCTCGGCCCGATCCGCCGGCTGAGCGTGCAGATCACCGGCGGCCTGCGGGCGCAGCTGGAAGTGATTGCCCAGCTCGGCGTTTTCGTCACCTCTATTGGATGTACCGATAGCTATTGACCAAATGTACCGGTGCGTCATAATCAGTGGCATCATGCCGACTCCCGAACTGACAGAACATGCGAGCACTCCGGTCTCGAGCAGCCCATTGTCTATTCGAATCTCGAACTGCAACAACCTGGATAGCGCCGAGATCACGTTGGTGAAGTCGGCCCTAAACATCAAGTACGGCCCGAACGGAATTGGCAAAAGCACTATCGCTCAGGCGCTGACTTTGCGTGCTGATGGCGGCGATGCGCTCAAGCAGCTCATACCCTTCAAGTACCGAGGGGGAACGGGTCATCCGGATCCAACCGTCACGGGAGCAGACTCCATAAGGAAAGTTCTGACGTTCGATGATCGGTACGTGTCTCAGTTCGTCTTTCAACAGGACGAGGTTCTAAAGAACAGCTTCGAGATCTTCATCAATACCGTCGAGTTCCAGAACGGCAATCAGGAAATCGAGGACCTCTTCGCGGCACTTCAAACGACGTTCGTGGAGCAGGAAGAGTTCAATGACGCAGTTCATGCGTTCACTCATCTTTGCGATGTATTCGGCGTGACAAAGACCGGCGTTCTGTCCAAGAGCACCAGGGGCTACAAGGCGATGGCGGTCGGCGGAAAGCTGAACAAGATCCCCGAGCCGCTGCGTGGGTACTCAGGCTTCCTGCAAAGTGAAGACCCTGCGAGTTGGGTGGCTTGGCAAGCTAAAGGCAAGAGCTTCCTTGAGCTCTCGGACAACTGCCCGTTCTGCTCAGTGGAGAGCGTGGACAAAGCTACCGCTGAACTCGTTTCGAGAGAGTACGAGACGGCAACGGTCAAGAACATGAGTTTGCTGAGGGCCGCGGTTGAGACGGCGGGTCACTACTTCGACCCGTCATACCTCGAACAGCTCAGCGAGATGTTTACACTCATCTCCGAGCCAAAGCCCGAGCAACTTCAGTTCCTCGCAACCCTTCGTGGCGAAGTTGAGGTCTTTCTGGATCGACTTAAGTTGCTGCGAGGTCTCGCTTTTCATACGCTTCGCGACCAGGAAAAGGTTGACGAGTACCTTTCGGGCCTGAAGGTCAATCTCGCCTTACTACGATCTTTGAACTCAGACGCCACTCGCTCGGTTGTTGAACTCATCAACGCAAAGCTGGAGGAAGTTGCCTCCCAGATCTCTGTGGTCAAGGAGCGCGTTGGTCAGCAGCGCGGGCGCGTCAAGCGGCTTATCGAAGACAATCAACGGCAGATCAACGCATTCCTCGAGTCTGCAGGCTACCGCTACCAGGTCTCTATTCAACCCAACGAAGATTCGTACCGAATGCTTATCGAGCATCAAGATCTACCTGGCCACCTCGGCTCGGCGAACAGCCACCTCAGCTACGGAGAGCGCAACGCTTTCGCCCTCGTGCTGTTCATGTATCAAGTGCGCCACGAAAAGCCGGACCTTGTCGTTCTCGACGATCCGGTCTCTAGCTTCGACCAGACGAAAAAGTTTGCAATTCTCCATGAACTGTTTAGAGGCAAGCACAGCATTCGCGACCAAACGACGCTGATGCTGACCCACGATCTCGAGCCAGCGATCGACATTGTCCGGCTCTCGACCAGGCGTCTTTTTGCCATGGCGAAGCCGGTGGCGCACTTCCTTACGAGCAAGGCGGGAACGATCACCGAAAAGCCGATTCTCCACTCCGATCTGAAGACCTTTGGTGAGGTCTGTGACGCGAATATTGCTGCGGCAAGCGACATCGCCATCAAGCTCATTTATCTACGTCGCAAGTTCGAAATTCTCGGAATGAATGACGCCAGCTCGGACGTCCTGTCGAGCCTGCTGCACCTTCGAGCGGAACCCGACCGCCCGATCGGAGGTGGCGACCGCGAGCCTCTCGAAGCCGCCGAAGTGGCCGAGGCTGTCGCCAAGATCGGCAAGTCAATACCCGGCTTCGATTACGACGCCTTGGTCCAGGAGTTTCGAGACCTTGACCTGTTGAAAGCGAAATTTGCCGCGACCACTGTCGGCTACGAAAAGGTGCAGATCTTCAGGATGATGCTCGAGATCAACGAGCCGGGGGAAGACGACACGTTCAAGAAATTTGTGAACGAGACCTTCCATATCGAAAACGAATACGTGATGCAGCTGGATCCTCGCGAGTTCGATTCTGTGCCGGAGTTCGTAGTGGCGGAATGTACTAGGCAAGTCGAGTTGATATCCGCTGCCTGAGCAACCGTGTTCTTTCGCCCTCCGCAGAGGCAACTAGCGATTGGATGGGCGTGGTGCTTTCGCTCGCATCTCAACGCCCGCTCGGTGAAGCGCTCGCAGCACCGTGCCGTGCGAGAGTCCGAACCGCTCCTGTAGCGCGACGACCGTAGCTCCCGCTTCATACTCACGAGCGAGTGCCACCTCATCATCTGCAGTCACCCTCCGCTTCTCGATCGTCACGCCACGCTCCCGCAGTAGTCGAAGCAACGCTGACGGCGCGATGCCGCATTCGCCGGCTAAGGATCGTGCGCTCTCGCCTGCCCTAGCGCGGTTCATGAGTTCCTCTACTTTCGCCTTACCAAGGCGTTTCGAGAGTTCGTGTGGTCGATACGAAGCAACTACTTCGCTATCTTCTCGATCGCCAAGCGCTGCAAGCCTGAGCAATTCATTAGGGGTAAGCGGGATACTCGATTGGTCCGAACAGAGGGTCAAAAGGTCAGCCAAGCTGAGTAATTATCACCAAAAATCACCTCTGCATCAGGGGTGATTTTCCGTATTCTCGGTACCGATCGCTCCGCCGATCGAATTTCCTGGCACCCCCGTTACCTCTGGTTCGAATAGACGCGAAACAGAGCATCGGGACAAGCTTTTGACGCTTTCGCCACCTCTGTGAGATGTACCGATACCCGGTTGGTCGTCAGAAGCGCTCTGGTCTCCATCCGGATGCGTACTTGTCAACCAGCTGCAGTACTTCGTCGTCTCCGAGCTTCTTCCGTACATTGTCCGCAGCCTTCTTCACCGCACTTTCCGTGCCGAATAGAGCAATGAGTAGATCCCACCCAAGATGATCTTGAGTCTTCACCTGGCGAGAGTCCATGGATTGTGAGCGTGACGTCGACTTCGCTGAGCGGAGCACAGCTCGAATTATCGAGGGGTCCGAGCTGGGCTTTAGTGGTGGTTTGCCTGTGGCCTCAAGCACCACGTTATAGATCCGCCACGCGTCCCATTCGCGTGGAGGATCTGAAGGCGCTTGCTTTACTAGCCGGTCCGAGAACTCGGCCTCCAGCTGAAGTGCAAATGGCTCACTGACAAGTTTGAGGCCCGCGCCCTCTTTGTAGCCGACGCTGTGAATGAGATCGAGCTGCGACGAGTACGTCTCGACACCCGCGAGAATTTGTGTCACGAGGAATTCCCGCTCGCCCTCGTCATCTATCCGCCGAAGGAGCCGATAAACGACTCGGCCGACTGTCATATCGGGGCGACCAATATCGAAGAAGCCCTTATGCTTCTTCTCCGGAATTGAGTCGATGAGATTCAAGAGTGTTGTGGATGCCGGCACGATCATTTCTGTAGTGAACTTCGACTCATACGACGTCAGGCCTTCGAGAATCGTCTCGAGCGTTTCGGGGTCGAGCCCATTCAGGTATGCCTTGAGTGCCCCGGCATCGGTCAGAAGTGTGAAGGCTCGCTCAGAGCTTCGAAATGCCACGAGTTCGTCTGGCGCGACACGATCGAAGTACAAATTGAGGAAGTCCACGTGTGCCATTCGATGAGCGGTTCTCCATGTGCTAGCCCAGTCGGATCCGTAGTGGTTGTTTTCGACGTACTGGAGCGCAACTGGGAAAACTCGGTTGAATAGTGCTCGGATCAGCTGGTCGTCAATGGAGAACTTTTCTCTCAACTCATCAATTGCCTTTTGCTTTCGGCCATCTTTGTTGCCCATGACGTCACGTGTGCTGGTGAGCTCGCTCCGAAGTCGTGACAGTGCCTGGGCGAGTTCGGGCCGGAAGATGCGCACAGCTTCCATGGCCAGGAGATCAACGAGATCGACTTCTTCACCAAGGCTCTTGATGGTGGCTCTCGATGAAATGGCATAGCGCGTGACGTCTCGCATATTCGAGAGAAGCGGATCGATAATCTCCCAGTAGATGTCGCTCCACCGCCCCTCGTCCAGCGTTGCGTTGACAACGGGGGAAATGATGCGATCGAGTTCCTTGAAGACCTGAGAGCGAAGAAGCGTGCTTGGCGCCTGCGGGACGTCAAAGCTTAGTTGCACGATTTTTTCTAGGTAGGCGCGACCTGGTACCCCGTCTTCCGTGAGAGCCTGCTCTACTCGTTCTCTGTCGAACGCAAGTACATAAATGATGTTTGGAAAGCTTGCGGTGAGACGCACGAGTTTGAAGATCTCGCGTATCTCGGCGGTTGTTAGGCGGTCGATGTCGTCCACGACAACGACGATTGGCTCATCGAGTGCGCTGAGCTCCTTCGTGATCTCTTCGCGAACTTTCTTGGCGCTGACGTCTGCTTCGGTTGTGTCGGCCAATCCGGTGAGTGCGGCAGCTGCTGCATCACCGAGGATTCCTGCTCCCGGAAAGGGTATGAACTGAGAAGCAGGCTTGAGTATGCCGGCGTACTTGGCTAGCCAATCCGCCGTCTTTCCAAAACGACTCTTGCTCTTCACATTGAGTTCTGCGCCGATCTCAGTGAAGAAGAAGTTGACCAGCTGATTCGAACCCGAGAACATCCACGGATTAAAATCAATGACGGTCAGGGCGGGTTCTGTTGCGAATTGCTCTCGCATCAGGTTGATGAAGGAACTCTTACCATGTCCCCATGGGCCAAGGATCCCCACCACGAGACCATCGCTTGTATCAAGTTCACGAATCGATTCAGCAAAATCGTGCGCAACGGGCGCCCGGCCAAGATCATCATCCTTCGACGAGGTAATCGGGGCATCGACTGGGGGCTTTTCCTGTGGCTGGTTTGGCTCGCTCATATGCACCTAGTTATGCGCTATCGACACCCCTTTTGCAAGCACTACCGACATGCTCATGCTTTGAGTTCCTGGGGGACCAGTGCATAGTGATACGCCACGATGCCACGACTCACTTCCAACGACTATCTCTCGACCCGCTCCGCCCTCTTTCAACTCTGGACAGCAACGGATGGGTTTGTGTTCGCGGTGCTTTCTGGCCACGCGCAGCGTGACCTTCACGACTACTTCGCCTTCACTGTGCCCATGACTGACAGGGAAGCACTTGCCCACCGCACTGCCATGACGAAGGCCTTTCCCTCTCTACCTCAGACCGCCGGCCGAGCCTTCCAAGCAGTGAACGCGCACGTCAACGGCCAACCGAATCAGATGGTCGATCGGCACCTCGAGCAGTCCACAGTCACCGTGGAACATGCCGGGAAGACTCGAAAGATCCGAGCACTCGGTGTTGCTCACCCCAAGGTGAAGCTTGACCTTCTCGCTCGTGCGACCGTGCGATTCATCCAGGACGATATGAACGGCAAGCTCCCCAAATCGAATCCAAAGACCTCACCTCCCAACCGATCACGGAAGTAGTCGGCGCGGCGCCTTCGCCCGCATCTCCACTCCCTCCCGATGAAGTACCCGCAGGACCGTGCCGTGTGAGAATCCGAACTGCTCTTCAAGCTCGGCGACCGTAGATCCCGCTGCATAGTCACGGGCTAGCGCCACTTCGTCCGCAGCGGTCACTCGCCGCTTCTCAATAATCACACCCTGCTCGCGAAGCAATCGAATCAATGCGGACGGCGCCACTCCAAGTTCGAAGGCCAAAGTCCGTGCGCTCTCGCCTGCTCGAGCCCGATCGACCAGCTCCTGTACTTTCGCGCTGCCGAGCCGTTTTGATAGCTCATGTGGCCGATACGTCGCAGCATGGACAGGAGCTTCGCGGTCTCCTGGGGTGGCAAGCCGAAGTAATTCCACAGGGGTGAACGGAATGCTTGATTGGTTTGAACAGAGGGTCAAAAGGTCAGCAAGATCCGGTCCCTCTCTGAGGGGCCTTTTTTGTTGTCTGCGTTAGCGTTCGTTCGTGGACAACCGGCCTCGTCGTCGTCCCGCCCTCGTTGGCCTAATGGTGCGAATTCGCTCGTGAAATAGGCGGTTTGATCGGCGATTTCCCTTGTCTCGCGAGGTGCTTCGACTATAATTGAGCTACGCTCATGAACTCGACCACCGCTCCTCATTTCGCCCCCACCGGCACCGGCGCGCTCGACGCCCGGGCCATCCGATCGGGCGTCGAGATGGAGGAGTCGTTGCTGACCGGCATCGCCTCGGATGTCTCGGCCGTGGCGGCGCTGCAGCGTGAGCAAGCGGCACTGGAGGCCCGATCGGCCGAGCGCCTGGGGGCCGCGGCGCGCAAGGCGAACTGGCTCGCGCGGTTGCCGGGCGGCTCCCTCGAGCACGCACGCCGGTCGTTGGTGGCCGAAGTCGCGACGGGCCTGCGGATCTCCGAGGCACTGGCTGCGCAGCGCATCGACGAGGCCGAGTTGCTGGTCGACGACCTGCCCGCGACCGTCGAGGCGCTGAGCCGCGGCGAGATCAGTTATCGGCACGCGCAGGCGGTCGTTCGCCACGCACGCTCGCTGCCGGAGTCGGCTCGGGCGGAGTTCGAGGCGGTCGTTCTGGAGAAAGCGACGACGCAGACCTGCGTGCAGCTCGCCTCCGAGGCCCGCAAGCTGCGCGAGCGGATGCACCCGGAGTCGATCGATCAGCGTCATCGCGAGGCGCGCGACGAACGGGCCGTGTGGGTCGAGAAAGAGCGCGACGGCATGGCGACCCTGGTCTGCCATCTGCCCGCGGTCTCGGCGTTCGCGATCGACGACACGCTCGACCAGCTCGCCCGCGCGCTCAACACGGCCGACGAAGCCCGCACGCACGCGCAACTTCGCGCCGACGGACTCGTCGACCTGATGCTCGATCGCGAGGGCGGCAGCTCGGTGCGCGCCCGCGGCATCACCGCGAACGTGGCCGTCACCGTGCCTGTCATGACCCTGCTCGGCCACTCGGATGAACCGGGGGAGCTTCTCGGCTACGGTCCCATCGATCTCGACACCACGCGCCGTCTCGCGGCGGCGGCGCCGTCGTTCCTGCGCATCCTGACCGATCCGATCACGGGTGCGAGGCTCAGCGTGGGTCGTGACCGCTACAAGGTTCCCGCCGACCTCCGGGCCGCCGTCATCCTCGACGACGAGACCTGCCGATTCCCCGGCTGCACCCGCCGCGCCGATCGCTGCGACCTCGACCACACCACCGACTGGGCCCACGCGGGCGAGACCAGTCTGGCGAACCTCGCGGCGCTGTGCCGGCGGCACCACACCGTGAAGCACCACACGGAGTGGACGGTTCGCTCGGGCGAGGGCCGGGCTCTGCACTGGACGTCGCCGAGCGGCGCCGAATACACCACGCGGCCTCCCGATCATGCTCCCCGAAGCCTCGGTCTCGATCCGCGACCACCCAGTTCACAGGCGGCGAATCCTCAGCGACCGGAGCGACCGGTGCGACCGGTGCGACCGCGATCGACGGGGTCGCTGCCCGACGATCCGCCGTTCTGAGTTCCTGGCAGAGGCGCGCCTCGGCGGTGAAGCGTGGCGCGCGAGTAGGGTGCCTGGCTCGAACGGCGCGTGCCGGCATCCGGGGTTCGTCACTCGGTGAAGATCACCCTGTAAACCTTCGCGATCAGACCGTCGCAAACGAAGCGCTGTCGGCGCCCGGCACGACCGGCGGCTGCCGCTCGCCCGCGTCGCGTCACTCGACGATCGTGCTCAGCGGAGAGGCGTTCCAAGGCGTCGACCTGCGCGATGTGCCTCGATCTGGTCGACGCGGGACGATGTCTGTTGGCGCAAGGTCTGGGCAGCAATCGCGGCGACGAACCCGAGTTCGATCGCGGAACTGAAGACCAGTCTGATGGCCATCGTCTCGGGCGATCCCACGACAGCGACGACCAGCGCACCCACGACGGCGAGGATGCTGGCGATCAGCCATCCGCGTTGCCGCGCGCGGCCGAAACGAACGGCCAGCACGATCGTCAAGGCGACGAACGAGAGTTGCGTCAGCACGAACCCGAGCTCATGCACAGCACCGTGCCAGCTCATGACCGGAGCGCCCGCTGGAGCGCCGGCCGGGAAGCCCGCCCCGGCATCGGTGACGAAGATGCCGGCGATGACGAGTCCGCTGCCCATGAGTCCGACCAGCACCGCCGTCGACCTCGAACCGGCACCAGCACCGCCAGCGCGACGAAGCCCGATCGCGGCACCGACGAGCAGCAGCCCGGTGAGGATGAAGTTCGTGATCTGTACCCACCCCGCTTCGCCGAGGCTCAGAAGGCTGAGGGGGTGATACGTGGGCCGGAACCCGTCTCGGGTCACCGCCTGCAGCGCCCACAGGGTGATGAAGAGCGGTGCGGCGACGACTCCGCCGACCAAGGCATATCGAGTGAAGTGGGCCATGGTGACCTCCATTACTGAACCATTTTGTTCACTATATGACAGTGAACCATATGGTTCAACAGAGGATTTACTGCACGTCAGGCGCGTCAGTCGCTCGCCACGGGAAGGCTGTGCCAGGTCTCGAAAGCCACCGCGGCCGCGGCCTCGGCATCGCCGGCGGCGCACAAGTCGATCAACCGTTCGTGCGCCTCAACGGATGACCGGCCGCCCGACATGAACCGCAGGCGTTCGGCACGCCGCACGACCGGGCCGAACTGGTTCAGCACCGAGATCAGTGCCGTGTTGCCGAGCACCGTGACGGGCACATCGTGCAGCTCCTCGTCGGCATCCAGGGCCGTATCCACGTTCCCGGCATCGATGGCGGCCGCGAAGGCCCGATTCGCAGCGCGCATGCGGTCGAGATCGCCGTCGCTCAGAATGCCGACCGACTCACGCACCGCCAGCTGATGCATCGCAGCGAGAACATCGCGGGCGTCGCGCACCGCGCTCTCATCGATGGTGCTGACGGTTGTCGACCGGCCGGGCTGGGTCACGACCAGACCGCTCGCCGCGAGACGCAGCAGCGCCTCGCGCACCGGAGTTCGGCTCACCCCCAGCCACGCTGCGAGATCCCCGTCTCTCAGTTGCTCCCCGGGCGCGAACGTGCCGTCGACCACGGCGTCTCGCAGGCGGCGATAGACGTCGTTGCGGAGCAGGGTGCGGCTGAGAGGAGGACTGTCGGCGGGAATCGGCATGCAACATATTGCACACAATCGGGTCGGCATCCGCAATTCGGCGGCGCGAGATCCGGCACCCGACGGGAAGAAAAGGGCGGAACGGGAATACGTCACCCCTCTTGACGTTGAAATTCCACATGCAATATATTGCGTATCACAAAATACAACCCACTGGAGGAATCATGTCCGCATCTGTCTTCGCCCCTCCGCCGGAGTCGCCCACCGTGGTGCTCGTGCACGGAGCCTTCGCCGAGTCGTCGAGCTGGAACGGTGTCGTCAGCCGTCTTCGGGCGCGAGGGCTGCCCGTTCTCGCCATTGCCAACCCATTGCGCGGTCTGGCTCCGGATGCCGCCTACCTGCGGAGCATCATCGATCAGGTCGACGGCCCGGTCGTCGTCGCCGGCCATTCCTACGGCGGCTCGGTGATGAGCGAGGCCACCGAAGGTGCGACCAACGTGCGGGCGCTCGTGTTCGTCGCAAGCTTCGCCTTGGAGGCCGGTGAGAGCACCGGCGAACTCGCCAACAAGTTCCCCGGGGGCGAACTCGGTGCCGCGCTCGTGGCCAAGCCGTTCGTTGCGGGCTCGCAGAGCGGTGACGACCTCTACATCGACCAAGACGCGTTCCCGGCGGTGTTCGCCGCCGACGTTGCCGATGAGACCGCTGCGCTGATGGCCGCTACCCAGCGGCCGATCGCCGCTGCGGGGCTCGAAGACAAGGCGACGAAGGCCGGCTGGCACAGCATCCCCTCGTGGACGATGGTCACCCTGCGCGACCTCGCGATTCCGGCCGAGTCGATGCGGTTCATGGCCGCTCGAGCGAATTCCCGCACGGTGGAGATCGAGGCATCTCACGCCGTGACGGTCTCGCAGCCGGACGCCGTTGCCGACCTCATCCTCGACGCCGTGGTGGCCACCTCGCCGGTGCTCGAGGCGGCGAGCGACGGCGGCCGCTGACCGCCGACCCCGCTCGCCGACCCCCGCGCCGACCGCGAGGCACCGCCGACACCATGACCGCCGACACGATGACCGACGTCATGACCTTCACCTCCTTCGGCATCCCGCTCTGGGCCGAGCTGGTCGCCGCCGGCCTCGGCGGTCTGCAGGGCGCGATGTTCGCGGCGGGGCTCAAGGAGCGCCGAGTCGACGTGCTGGGCGTGGTGGTGATCGGCATCGGCGTCGCGCTCGGCGGCAGCCTGCTGCGGGACGTGCTGCTCGACGAGCGGCCGGTCGTCGTGTGGAGCAGCTGGTATTTGGTGGTCGCTGCGGCATCCGCTCTGCTCGGCATGGCGGTGCAGCCCCTGCTGCGGCGGGTGGACTGGGTGGTGATCGTGCTCGACGCGGTGGTGATCGGCACGTTCGGCGCGATCGCCACCTCCAAGGCGCTGGCGTTAGGGGTCGGTGCGGCCGGTGCCGTGCTGATCGGCGTCATCGGGGGAGTCGGTGGGTCGATCATCCGTGACCTGCTGCTCGGGCTGCCGGTGGCCTTCCTGCACGTGGGGTCGCTCTATGCCGTCGCCGCTGCGGCAGGGGCCGCGAGCTTCGTGCTGCTCGAAGCGCTCGGGGTGGGGGTCGTCGTGGACGGGATCGTCTGCGTCGTGGTCGCTGCAGGCGTGCGACTGGCCGCCGTTCGGTTCACCTGGACATTCCCCGAGCAGCGGGCGATCGGGCGGCTCCGATCGCACGGCTCCTGACCTGCTGTGGCCAGTGGCCGCGGGAGGCCGCGTGGGCTGGGGGCGGGTTGCGCATACTGGGATCCGCCGCCACGTTCGCGCGCATACCCGACCGCAAGGTGCCAGAGATGACCGCAGATCAGTCCCGCTCCCAGGCCGACACCCATTCGTCCCCGGCCGCCGACGACGGCCTCGAGTCGGCCGAGAGCCCGTCGCCCGGCTGGATGACGACGCTCTACCGTCATTCGCGATATCCGCTGTCGGCCTCCGGAGCCCGGCCGCGCGGCTGAGCAAGCACCGGCCGGTCAGCTGGGCGGTGATGGTCAGCTGGGCTGGGTAGGTCAGCTGGGCCGGGATGGCGGGCTCGGGAACAGGGGCACGTGCGTGCGCCAGACCGCGCGGTAATTGCGCTCGCCGAGCACGGTCGACGCGACGAGCCAGAGCAGGCCCACGACCGCTCCGGCCACGATCGCGCCTGCCGGTGGCCGCCGACCGACATCGTGATCGCGCCCGCGAAGAGTCCCACCAGCGCCGCCTCGACGACCGTGACGAAGATCATGCTGCTCGCGAGCACCTGCGCGAGATCGCTGCGCCGGGGCAGGAAGAAGAAGTAGGCCACCAGGCACACGAAGCCGATGATGCCGAGCGAGAAGCACGAGAACGAGTCGGTGAAGTCGGTGACCTGCCCGATCAGGGCCAGGCTCACCAGGCCCGCCGACACGAGGGTGAAGAAGATCGCGATGCGGGTGAGCCGGTCGCCTGCGATGCCGACGGGGCGCCTGCGGGGTCATGCGAGCGCGAGCCCATGAGTCACTGTGCTCCGGGTGGTCGAGCCAGGGCAACGCCGGTCGTGCGTCAGCCGCCGGCGGTGTCGGTGTCGGTGCCGGCACCGGAGTCGGGGTGGGTGTCGGTGTCGCGCAACGAGTGGATCATGCTGCGCAGGGCCGTGAAGGCGACGGCCTGCTCGTCGGCGGTCATGCCGGCGAGCATGCGGAGCTCGACGGATCTGACGGCGACGGTCGCCTTCGTGAGACTGCGGCGACCGCTCGCCGTCAGGCGGGTGGGCAGCACCTTGCCGGCGACCGGCTGCGACGGCCTGGTCACGAAGCCGTCGCGCTCGAGGCTCTGCAGCAGCACGTTCATCGACTGCCGGGTCACGAACGCCCCGCGCGCGAGTTCGGAGTTCGACAGGCCCGGGCGCTGCGCCAGCAGTTCGAGGCAGGAGTAGTGCGTCACCGTCATGCCGAGCGGCTTCAGCACGGCCTCCATGGCGGCCCGGAGGGCGCTCGACGCTTCTTTCAGCAGGTAGCCCAGGGAGGTCTGCAGGTCGATTCCGTCTGCGGGGCGGTCCGGGGTTTGACTCATGTCAGTATTCTGACATAGATTGATGGATGTCAGATAACTGACACGCAACTGACACACGACGAAGGAGAATCCCCATGCCCGTGACCGGCCCCGATTTCATCTCATTGCAGGTTCGCGACCTCGACGCCTCGCAGGCGTTCTACGAGCACTACCTCGGGCTCGTGCGCTCCCCGGCCGGCCCGCCGCACGCGGTCGTGTTCGAGACCGCGCCGATCGCGTTCGCCCTGCGCGACATCGTGCCCGGCACCGACCTGGCCTCCGTCGCCCAGCCCGGCATCGGGGCCGCGATCTGGCTGCACGCCACCGACGTGCAGTCCATCCACGACACGCTCGCCGCCGATGGCCGCACCATCGTCTCGGGCCCGATCGACGGCCCGTTCGGGCGCACGTTCACCTTCGCCGACCTCGATGGCTACCAGATCACGCTGCACGACCGCGCCTGAGCCGGCCGCTGGGCGAGGCTAGGTGGGGCGGGCGAGGTAGGCGAAGCGAAGCGCGCCACGCGCCGCCCCCGATCACAGCCCGTCAGCGACGCCGCGCCGACACCGCCAGCTCCGCCTGCCCATAGCTGTTGTCGTCGGGGTTGAGGGTGACGCCCGGCGGCACGAGGGCATCGATGCGATCGAGCACGTCGGTGCTCAGCACGAGGTCGGCGGCGGGCAGTTGCGACTCGAGCTGCTCCAGCGTGCGCGGACCGATGATGGCCGAGGTGACGGCGGGGTGCCTGATCACGAAGGCGATCGCGAGCTGCAGCAGCGGGATGCCGGCGGACTCCGCCAGCTGGGCGAGCTGCTCGACGACGTCGAGCTTGCGCTGGTTCGCCGGGTTCGACATGTCGAAACGCGCGGGCGGACGGGCCGACGAGGTGGGCGCGGCATCCGCGTCTCGACGCCAACGGCCCGAGAGCCAGCCGCCCGCGAGGGGGCTGTAGCTCAGGATGCCCATGCCGTGACGGCGGGCCGTCGGCAGCACGTCTTCTTCGATGCCGCGCACGAGGATGGAGTAGGGCGGCTGCTCGGTGACGAAGCGTGAGAGGGTGCGGTCGCGCGCGACCACCTGCGCCTCGACGATCTGGCTCGCGGCATAGGACGACGAGCCGATGTAGCGCACCTTGCCCTGGTGCACGAGGTCGGTCAGCGCCGACAGGGTCTCGTCGACATCGGTATCGGGCGACGGCCGGTGCACCTGGTAGAGGTCGATGTAGTCGGTGCCGAGGCGGCGCAGCGAGTCGTCGACCGAGCGCATGATCCACTTGCGTGAACCGCCGCCCTGGTTGGGGCCGTCGCCCATCGGCATGAAGAACTTCGTGGCCAGCACGACGTCGTCGCGACGGCCCGTGAGGGCGGCGCCCACGATCTGCTCCGATTCACCGGCGGAGTAGACATCCGCGGTGTCGACGAAATTGATGCCCGCGTCGAGGGCCGTGCGGATGACGCGGATCGAGTCGTCGTGATCGGCATTGCCCCACGCGCCGAACATCATGGTGCCGAGGCAGAGCGGGCTGACCTTGACGCCGGTGCGCCCGAGGGTGCGGTACTCCATGCGTCTCAGGCCTCCGGGATGGCGCGGCCGAACGCCTCGAGCGTGACCTGCTCGGGCGCGGGGCCACCGCGCTTGCCGGTGTCGAGGGCGTCGATCTGCGCGACCTCGTCGTCGGTCAGCGAGAAGTCGAACACGTCGAAGTTCTCGGCGATGCGGGCGGGCTTGACCGACTTCGGAATGACCGACCGGCCCTCCTGGATGCCCCAGCGCAGCATCACCTGCGCCGGCGACTTGCCGTGGGCGCGGGCGATCGCGCCGATGGTCGCATCCTCGAGCGCGCTCGTGTGGCCGCTGTCACGGTAGAAGGTGATGCCGCCGATGGGCGACCAGGCCTGGTTCAGGATGCCGTGCTCGGTGTCGTAGGCGAGCAGCGGCCTCTGCTGGAAATAGGGATGCACCTCGATCTGGTTCACGGCCGGCACGACCTTCGCCACGGTCAGCAGCGAGTCGAGGTGCTCGGGCATGAAGTTGCTCACGCCGATGGCGCGAACTTTGCCGTCGGCGTAGAGCTGCTCGAGCGCCCGGTAGGCCTCGAGGGTGCGGGGGAACGCGCCGGGCAGGGCCTGGTGCAGAATCAGCAGGTCGATCTGCTCGAGGCCCAGCTTGCCGGCCGACTTGTCGAATGCGTGCAGCGTCTCGTCGTAGCCGTAGTCGCTGATCCACACCTTGGTCTCGATGAACAGCTCGTCGCGGTCGACGGATGACGCGGCGATCGCCTGCCCCACCTCGCGCTCGTTGCCGTAGGCGGCGGCCGTGTCGATGTGCCGGTAACCGACTCTCAGGGCCTCGGCCACGGCATCCGTGGTCTCGTCGGGTGCGGACTGGAAGACACCGAATCCCAGCGTGGGGATCTCGATGCCGTTGTTCAACGTCAGGTTCGGAATGCTCATGCGGGCGACGCTACGCCGGTCGCGGCCGAGGAGGGAGGGTCTGCTGGTACCTGTGCCGGCGGGCACTCCCGTGGGTGCGCGGTCAGGTGCTTTTGGGGAAGAGGCGTTCCACGGCCGTGACGACGGCGGCGCGCCGCGCAGCGGTCGAGGCATCGGTCGCGAGCTGGGCCGCCGCCTCCGCCAGCTCGGGCTGGGTCATCCAGGTGGTCGCGATCTGGCCCACCAGGGCGAGAACGTCGATCGGATCGAGCGACGGTTCCAGAGTTCCCTCGCGCTGCGCCCGCCGCACCTCGTCGAGCTTCGCGACGATGGCGGCGGATCGGCTCTGCTCGTCGATCCTGGTCGAGGGTGCGAGCTCGAGCCGCCCCCAGCTGACCAGACGGTAGTGGTCGGGATGCGCCTGGTAGTAGTCGAAGAGCCGGCCGGCATACCCGGGCAGATCGTCGGCGTCGAGCGCGGTCGCCTCCAGGATCACTCCGAGCTGCACCGCCGCGGTCTGAGCGTAGAGCGCCTCTTTGCTGCTGAAGTAGGCGTAGACGCGCTCTTTGCTGGTCTTCGCGCCCTTCGCGATGCGGTCGACCCGGGCGCCGGCGATGCCGTAGAGCGAGAACTCCTTCATCGCGGCGTCGACGATGCGATCGCGCACCCCGTCGCCCTTCGCCGAGGCGGGGTCGCTCTGCCCGGAAACCATGTCGCCAGCGTACAACCGAACTGTTCGGTTTGACGCTGTACGCCAGCTGATCTAGGGTGAACCGAACCGTTTGGTTTGATACTTCCAGGAGGCATCATGCAGCAGCGCACACTGGGCCGGCACGGCCTCATCACGTCGGCCCTGGGCTACGGGGCGATGGGCATCTCGCTCGCCTACGGGCCTGGAGACGAAGCGGAGGGAGTCGCGGCCATCCGCCAGGCCCACGACGACGGCGTGACACTCTTCGACACCGCGGAGTCGTATGGGTGGGGCGCCAACGAGCAGATCGTCGGGCGCGCCGTCAAAGGCTTCCGCGACGAGGTGGTGATCGCGACGAAGTTCGGGCTCACCCCGACCGGCGGCGTCGACAGCCGGCCCGAGCACATCCGGCGGGTCGTCGAGCAGAGTCTCCGGCGCCTCGACGTCGACCACATCGACGTGCTCTACCAGCACCGCATCGATCCCGCGGTGCCGATCGACGACGTCGCCGGAGCGATGAAAGGCCTCGTCGACGCCGGCGTCGTGCGCTGGTTCGGTCTCAGCGAGGTCGGCGCCACGACCCTGCGCAGAGCCCACGCCGTGCATCCGGTGTCGGTGCTGCAGACCGAGTACTCCCTTTTCGAACGGGATGTCGAGGCCCTCACGCCGACCCTCGACGAGCTCGGCATCGGCCTCGTGGCCTACTCCCCGTTGGGGCGTGGATTCCTCACCGGGGCGGTGAAACCGGCTACCGAGTACGACGAGAGCGATTATCGACGCACCGACCCGCGCTGGCAGCCGGGCGCCTTCGAGAAGAACGTGCGGGCTGCAAAGGAGCTCGAGCGTCTTGCGGCGTCGCGCGGAGCGACCGTCGCCCAGCTCGCACTCGCCTGGCTGCTCACCCGAGGCGAGCACATCGTGCCCATCCCCGGCACGCGCAGTGTGCGCCGGGTGATCGAGAACGACGCTGCCGCGACCTTGACCCTGACGGAAGACGACCTTCGGCGCATCCAGGAGGTGCTTCCCGACGGAGGCTTCGGCGCCCGATATCCCGAGGGCCACGTGCCCGAATGGGAGTGACGTCGGCATCGATCGAGGGAATGCCCACACCACCCGAAAGGACCTGAACGATGACACCCCAGAACCACCTCGCCGCCTTCGCTGGGGCCGACGAAATCCGCATCAGCTCACGCCGAGGCGACGGCAGCCTGCGCCCATTCGTGCCGATCTGGGGTGTGGTGGTCGGTGACGCGCTGTACGTGCGGTCGCAGGCCGGGCCACAGAACGGCTGGTATCGGCGCGCGCTCGCGAGCGGAAGCGGTCGCATCCGCGCCGGCGGCACCGAACTCGACGTGACCTTCGCCGAGGCTCACGACGCCGACCAGCTGGCGATCGACGCGGCCTACCGCACCAAGTACGGCTACTTCGGCGACATCGGGGGCATTGTCGGCCCCGCGCTCTGGCCCGTGACCTTGAGAGTGTCGCCCGTCTAGAGCGTGGTTCTCGCCTCGACGGATTCGTGCGGCTCGTGGGTGGCCGCCCACGAGGCCAGCACTTGCAGGGCGTCGGCGGTCGGGGAGCCGGCGGGTGCCGTGTAGACGTTCATCACGAGGCCCGGCTCGCTCGGCAGCTCCATCGACTCGAAGTTCAGGTCGAGGTCGCCGACCACCGGATGGCGCAGCCGCTTCACGCCGCTGCGGTGGTGCATCACGTCGCGCGACGCCCAGCGCTCGCGGAAGAGTTCGCTCTGCGTCGACAACTCGCCGACGAGTTTGATCAGTTCGGGATCGTGCGGGTTGCGCCCGGCCTCCATGCGGAGCATCGCCGCCGCATCGTTGGCGATCTGGTCGTAGTCGCGCCAGAAGATGCGCGCGGCGGGGTTCAGGTAGGTGAAGCGGGTGGTGTTCACCGGGCGCCGAGGGTCGTCGAAGACGGGGGAGTAGAGCGCGCGTCCCAGGCGGTTCGCGGCCAGGATGTCGTGGCGGCCGTTGCGCACCCAGGCCGGTGCATCCGACACCGCGTCGAGGATCTGCTGCACCGCGGGCCGGATCGTCGTCGATGCGCGCGCCCGGGGCTTTCGCGCGGGCCCGGCGGCGCGGGCGAGGTCGAACAAGTACTCCTGCTCGGCGGCGTCGAGTTTGAGCGTGCGGGCGAGCGCGTCGAGCACGCTCTCCGAGACGCCGGCGAGATTGCCGCGCTCGAGGCGCACGTAGTAGTCGACCGAGACGCCCGCGAGCATCGCCACCTCCTCGCGGCGCAGCCCCGCCACCCGGCGGTTGCCGCCGTAGACCGGCAGCCCCGCTGCATCCGGCGTGATGCGGGCTCGCCGGGAGCTGAGGAACTCCTTGATCTCTGCACGCGTGTCGGCCATGCCCCCACGGTAGGCCGAACCCGCGGCCGGCGGGAGGCACTGCGACTAACTGCCAACCCGGATGAGTATTTTTTATCGATCGGTACAGAAATTTGACAACGCGCGATGAGGGGTCTACTTTCTGTACCAAGCGATACAGAACAATGGAAGGATGAATCGTGGCTGAACTGACGGGTAAGACGGCGGTCGTGACAGGCGGAACGTCGGGCATCGGGCTGGCGGTGGTGCGCCGGTTCGTGGCCGAGGGCGCGCACGTGGTGGTGACCGGTCGCGACGCGCAGAAACTCGAGGCGGTCGCCGACGAACTCGGGGCGGCCGTGACCCCGGTGCGCGCCGACGTGGCGGTGCTCGACGAGCTGGATGCGGTGTTCGCCGTGGTCGCGGAGCGCGGCGCCGGTATCGACGTGCTGTTCGCCAACGCGGGCGGCGGCGAGTTCGCGGCTCTGGAGGACATCACCTGGAAGCACTTCACCGACACCTTCGAAGCGAACGTCGGCGGCACGGTGTTCACGGTGCAGAAGGCTCTGCCGCTCCTCAACGAAGGTGCGTCGATCGTGCTCACGAGCTCGAACATCGACGTCAAGGGCAACCCGTCGTTCAGCGTCTACGGCGCGTCGAAGGCTGCGATCCGCAGCTTCGCGCGCAGCTGGGCGGCCGAACTCGTGGGCCGCGGCATCCGGGTGAACTCGGTCGCACCGGGCCCGGTCGCCACTCCCGGGCTCAGCGGACTCGCCCCGGCGCCCGAGCAGGCCGAGGCGCTGCTCGGTGCCCTCGCGGCCGGCGTGCCGATGAAGCGGCTGGGCGCGCCCGGTGAGATCGCCGAGGCGGTGCTCTTTCTCGCGAGCCCGAGAAGTTCCTATGTGACCGGCGCGGAGCTTTACGTCGACGGCGGAGCAAGCCAGATTTAGTCAGAGCGACGCACGAGCGACGACGAGCGACGCACGAGCGACGCACGAGCGACGCACGAGAGAGAAGAGAACCGATGTCTTACGCCATGGTGCTGACCGCTTTCGGTGAGCCCGAAGTTCTGCAATGGCAAGAGGTGACGCCGCCCGTCGCCGGGCCGGGCGAGGTGCTCGTGCGCGTGAAGGCGGCGGGGGTCGGCCCGACCGACCTGAACATCCGCGCCGGTCACCTGGCGCACGTCTTCCCGCAGGGGCCCGGATCGGTGCTCGGCTTCGAGGCCGCAGGCGTGGTGGAGCGGCTCGGCGACGGCGTCGACGGGGTGGCTATCGGCGACGAGGTCGCGGTCTACCTGCCGAAGCAGGGCGGCTACGGCGAGCTCGTCGCCACCGACGTGTGGTTCGCCAAACCGCCGGAGGTCTCCTGGGCGGTCGCCGCGGCGCTCCCGGCGTCGGCCAAGGCCGCGCTCGGCACCCTGCGCGAGGTGGCGGCTACCGCCGGCGAGACCGTCGTCGTGCTGGGCGCGGGCGGCTCGGTCGGAGTGATCGCGGTGCAATTGGCACGGTCGTTCGGCCTGCGCGTGATCGCAGCCGCGTCGGAGCGCGACGAGCAGTTCGTGCGTGACATCGGCGGCGAGTTCGTCGTCTACGGCGACGGTGTGTTCGACCGGGTCGCGGCGCTCACCGATCGGGTCGACGCGGTCGTCGACGCGGCCGGCCACGGGGGCCTCACCGAGGCGGTGGCGGCGACCGGCGACGGATCGCGCGTGGTGACGCTCGCCGACCCGGCCGGTGCCGCGGCCGCGGGAGCGCGCATGTCCGACCCGGGGCCCGGCCGCGCGCCCGACGCCCTGGCGGTGACCCTGCCGATGCTCGCCGACGGGTCGCTGCGGCTGAAGACGCACCAGGAGCTGCCACTGACGGATGCCGCCGAGGCGCACCGGCAGCTGGCATCCGGAGCCTCGCACGACAAGTTCGTGCTGACGGTCGACTGACCCGGCGTACGCAGAGAGGATCCGCATGACGGTGACGAGGGGGCGACCCCGGGGTTTCGACCCGGAGCAGGCGCTGGACCAGGCGATCGACGTGTTCTGGCGGCAGGGCTACGAGGGCACGAGCCTCAGCGACCTGACGACGGCGATGGGCATCAATCGGCCGAGTCTCTACGCGGCTTTCGGCAACAAGGAGCAGACCTTCAAGCTCGCCGTCGACCGCTACGCCCGCATCGACATGGCCTACGCGGCCCGCGCACTCGCCGCGCCAACTGCGTTCGAGGTGGCACGCCGCTACCTCACCGACAACGTCGACGCGGTCACCGCGCCGGGCCGGCCGCCGGGGTGCCTGTCGATCCAGGGCGGGCTCTCGTCGGCCCCCGACGACGATCCCATCGTGCGCTACCTGGCCGCCCGGCGGGCCGAGGCGGAGAGGGAGTTCGCGCGCCGCTTCCAGCGCGCGATCGACGAGGGCGATCTGCCCGCGAACGAGGATGCCGCCGAGCTGGCGCGCTTTCTCAGCACCGTCTCGGCGGGCATCGCCGTTCAGGCCGCGGCCGGCGCCCGCCGCGACGACCTGCAGCGTGTCGTCGACCGCGCGCTCGCCGCGTTCCCGGCCGGCGCAGGCGATGGCGAGGGCGCCCGGCGCGTGTAGGTTGAGACCATGCTGATCCTCGTCATCGTCCTGCTCGCGCTGTGGGTCATCCTCGCCATCGTCGGGTTCGCCATTAAGGGTCTGGTGTGGCTGGCGATCATCGCGATCGTGCTCTTCGTCGCCACCGCGATCATCGCGTTCGTGCGCCGGTCGATCGTCAACAAGCGCAAGGTCTGACGAACCCGGCCAGACTGACTGGCGCTATGGCTCCGGGCCTGGCGCGGGGCCGCTCAGGCGTTCACGCGATGCGCCGCCACCCAGCTGAGGGTGTAGTCGGCGATCTGCTTCCAGTTCGAGTCGAACACGAGCGAGTGCCCGCGATCGGCGAAGACCTTGTAGTCGGTGATCGCCGGGGTGTCGTAGAGCTCGAACTCCTGACGCGTGACGACCTCGGGAACCGTGTGGTCCTTGCCGCCTCCGATGATGAGCAGTGGGCCGCGATCGGCGAGCCGGGTGTCGATCTGGGCCGGCGACTTGTCGGTCTTCTTGGCCTCGGTGGCTTCGAACAGCGGGCGGCCGGGGCCGGGGATGGCCCAGCGCGAGAACAGCGCATCCGATTCGCTCTTCGGGAGGGCGTTGCCGAAGCCGAAGCGGAACTGCTTGCGGGTGAGGGCGACAGTCGTCGACCGGTTCTTCTTGCTCTTCACGACCGGCAGCGCCGACCGGATCTGGGCGAACGGCAGTTTGGTGACGCCCTTGATGGGCCCGGGGTCGACCGCCACGGCCCTCGACGCGAGACCGCGGGCGAGCAGCTTCTGAGCCACGACACCGCCGAACGAGTGCCCGATCACCACCGGCACGGCCGGCAGCTGCAGGATGAGCCGGGCGTAGTGCTCGGTGATCGCCTCGAGGCCCACGCCGTCGAGGGGTGCCGGGTTGCGCCGGGTCTCGGCGGGCGTGGCGGCTTGGCCGGGCCAGCCCTCGACGATGGCCGTGTAGCCGGCCTTCTCGTAGAGCGCGGCCCAGGGCGCCCAGGAATCGCTGTGGATCCAGAGGCCGGGGATGAACAGGACGGTGTCTGCGTCTGCAGCTGACATGGGGGTTCCTTAATCGAATCGGGGAAGGAGGGGCTGACTAGCAAAATGCAAGCTAAACCCGATCGGGCCCGGATGTCCAGGCGGGGGCCGGTTCGATCACGATCCGGTCGGCGTCGAGCGGTCGGTCGTCGCCGCCCCGTGGCTCGACGACGACCCGCGCGCCGCTCGCCGAGTCGTTCGCCCGCACCGGGCCGCCATCCGGTGCCTGGTCCGACCCCCACTGCATGAGCGCGAGCACCAGGGGGAGCAGCGCCTCGCCCCGCGCGGTGAGCAGATATTCGCGGTGCGCGCGCTTTCCGGCGTCGCGATAGGGGCGCCGCTCGAGCACGTGGTGCTCGACGAGTGTCTTCAGGCGCGACGACACCACCGCGGTGGTGAGGCGCGTGTGCGTGACGAAGTCGTCGAAGCGCGTGGTGCCGTAGAACGCCTCGCGGATCACCAGAAGCGTGGCCCGGGAGCCGATGATGCTCGCGGCCGTGTCGACCGGGCACTCCCGGCCGCGCCACTCGCCCTCGTCGCCGAGTGCGCTGCTGAGATGCATCGCCATGCATCGACACTACCTCCTGGCTTGCGTGTAAATAGTCAGGCGGTCCGAAGTCGGCAAGCACAGAATCAGGGCGCGACGAGGTGCTCGTCGGGGCGCACGAACGAGTCGGCCGTTCCGCCGAGCACGCGGTTCCGCGACGCGGTCGCGGAGTCGTGCGGGATTCCGAGCACCGGAGCACTAGCCGCGTCGAGCCGGTCGTACTGCTCGGCCGAGAGCTCCACGTCGAGCGCGGCGAGATACGACCCGAGCTGGTCGAGCGTGCGCGGGCCGATGATGGTGACCAGCGCGGTGCGCGAGCGGGCGTTGCGCGCTCGCAGCCACGCGATCGCCACGACCGCCGCCGGCATCGAGGTCTCGGCGCTGATCGCCAGCACCGCGTCGACGACCGCCGTCTTCTGGGCCGTGTCCTCGCGCTGGATGATCGAGTTCAGCGTGGTCAGCCGGCCCTCGGCGCTGGTGCGGTACTTGCCCGTCAGCAGGCCGCCACCGAGCGGCGAGTAGAGCAGCCCGCCGATGCTGAGCGACTCCGCCATCGGAATGAGGTCGCGCTCGCCGTCGCGAGCGGCCAGGCTGTACTCGAACTGGGTCGCGATCACCGGATTGCGGCCGCCGGCGCGAGCGGATGCCACGGCCTGCGCCACCTGCCAGGCCGCGAAGTTCGACAGGCCGCCGTGCAGGATCTTGCCCCCGCGCACGAGGTCGTCGAGGGTGTCGGTGATCTCGGCGAGCGGGGTGACGCCATCCGGGCTGTGCGCCCAGTAGAGGTCGAGGTAATCGGTGCCGAGGCGCGTCAGGGTCGCCTCGAGCGAGCGCACGATCGTCTTGCGGCTGTTGCCGGTCTTGCTGATGCCCGTCTGACCGGCCGTGCCGAAGGTGAACTTGCTCGCTACGACGAAGTGGTCGCGATCGACGGCCAAGAAGTCGGCCAGGTAGTGCTCCGAGTCGCCCTGCTGGTAGGTGTCGGCGGTGTCGACGAACGTGCCGCCCGCCTCGGCGAAGCTGTCGAAGATCTGCTTCGAGGCGGCCTGGTCGGCCCCCGTGGCCCATTTCGTGCCGAAGTTCGATGTGCCGAGAGCGAACTCCGACACCCGCAATCCGGTCTCGGTGCCCAGTGTCGTGTAGCGCATGGTGTGTCCTCTGTTCCTGTCGAGCGTTCGTGTCGTGAAGAAGTCGGTGGATCTAACTTGCATAACTATAGTCAGAGGTCTAGCCTGCCACCATGACCTTCCTCGACGAATTCCAGCCCACCCAGTTCACGCTCACCGCCGAATCCGACACGTTCTGGCGAGTGACTTTCTCCAACCCGCCGGTCAACGTGATCGGCCCCGCCATGATCCGCGAGCTCAAGCTGCTGCTCACCGAACTCGAGACCGATCCGGGGGTGAACGTGGTGGTCTTCGACAGCGCGAACCCCGACTTCTTCCTCGCGCACTACGACCTGCTGGCCGATCCGGCCGAGGCCGAGTCGCTGCCGAGCCCGACCGGGTTCGCCGCGTGGCCCGATGTGCTGGTGCGGCTCAGCAAGCTGCCGGCCGTCACCATCAGCGCCATCCGCGGCATCGCCCGGGGAGCGGGCAGCGAGTTCGCGCTCGCCACCGACATCCGCTTCGCCAGCCGGCAGAAGGCCGTGGTCGGGCAGATGGAGGTGGGCTTCACCGCTCTTCCCGGCGGCGGCGCAGAGGCCAGGCTCAGCCCGCTGGTCGGTCGCGCCCGCAGCTTCGAGATCCTGCTCAGCGGCTCCGACTTCGACGGCGACCTCGCCGAGCGTTACGGCTACGTGAACCGTGCCATCGACGACGCCGAGTTCGAGACGTTCGTCTCGGCGTGGGCCACCCGGGTCTCGCAGTGGGATGCCCGCATCATCCGCGAGATCAAGGCCGCCGTGAACGCCGACACCCTGCCAGCCGACGCGAAGTTCCCGCCGCAGTCCGACGCCTTCTGGGCGGCCGCCGCGCTGGCGCCGTTCCAGGCCGTCAAGAACGCGCTGGTGGAGCACGGCCTGCAGCAGGACACGGATGTCGAGCACCGGCTCGGCGAGCAGATCGCACCGATCGCGCGCACAGCCACCGCCGCTCTCGCGTGAGCCGTGGCGACGAGGGCGCTGCCGGGAACGCCGCCGTGCGCACGTCGGGGAGGGCCGGCGAGCGGGGCGCCGGGCGTCCGGCCGGCATCCCCGGGGGTCGCCGCCGTGTGGCGTTCTTCGGCCTGGCGTGGGTGTCGGTGGCGTTCATCGCGGCATCCGCGGCCCCGTCGCCGATCTACGTGCTGTTTCAGGCGGCCTGGCACGTCGACTCCTGGCTGCTCGGGTTGGCCTTCTCGATCTATGCCTTCACCCTGCTGCTCGCGCTGCTGACGGTCGGCTCGCTCTCGGACCACCTCGGACGGCGGCCGGTGCTGATCGGCGCCGTGCTGGCCGAGCTCGCCGCGCTCGCCCTGCTGCTCGTCGCGACCGACATCACGCACGTGCTGATCGCCCGCGCCCTGCAGGGGTTCGCCACCGGCGTGGCCACGGCCACGGTGTCGGCCGCCCTGGCCGACCTCTCGCCGGCCCGCAACCGCCAGCTCGGCGCGACCGTCGGCAGCGTCACGCCGCTCGCCGGCCTGGCCGTCGGCTCGCTCGCCTCGGGGCTGATCATCCAGACCGTCGACACGCCCATCCCGGTGGTGTTCACGGCGCTGCTCGGTGTGCTGGCGGTGGCGCTCGTCTTCGTGCTCGCCGCCCCCGAGACCATCGCGCGCCGCCCCGTGGCGGCGCGGTCGCTCGCGCCCCGGCTGCACGTGCCCGCGGGCTCGCGTCCGGCCTTCCTGGCCAGCTCGTTCCTCAACGTCGGCGTGTGGCTCACGACGTCGCTCGTGCTCGGGCTGCTGCCGCAGATCGACCGCGACGTGTTCGGCATCCGCAGCGGCATCGCCAACGGCGGCATCATCGCCCTGCTGACGGGCGTCGGGGCCGTGTCGGTGGTGCTGAGCCGGCGGTTCTCGGCTCGGCAGAGCGCCCTCGTGTCGGCGATCGCCCTCGTGGCCGGCGCCGCCGTCGAGGCCGCCGCGATCGTCACGCTCGACGTCGGGTTGTTCTCCACCGGCGCCGCGATCGCGGGAGTGGGAGCGGGCGTCGGCTTCTCCGGCTACATCCGTCTCGTCATCCAGACCGCCCAGCCCGACGACCGGGCCGGCGTGTTCTCGGCCATGTACGTCGTGAGCTACCTAACGTTCGGCCTGCCGGTGATCGTGGCCGGCATCGTCATGCCGGTGTTCGGCACCGCGCCCGTGGCCGTCGCCTTCTGCGCGCTCACCATCGCGGCGTCGGCCATCGGCTTCGTGGTGATCGACCGCTACACGCGCTCGCTCGCCGGTGGTGGCCGGTCATGACCGCGAACACCCGATCGCGCGCCCGGGGGTTTCTGCGCGGCGAGGGCGCGGAAGCCGAACGCGTCACCTACGTCGAGCTGTTCTTCGACCTCGTGTTCGCCTTCGCCATCACGCAGATCTCGGGCGTGCTCGGCGACGAACCCACCCTGCTGAGCGTGCTCGAGGGCGTGATCGTCACCTTCGCCGTCTGGTGGATCTGGGTCTACACGGCCTGGGCGACCAACTGGCTCGATCCGGGCCGGCGCCGCGTGCTCTGGCTGCTGTTCGCCCTCACCGCCGTCGGCCTCGTCATCAGCGAGGCCATCCCGGCCGCGTTCACGACGCGCGCCGCCGTGTTCGCCGTGGCCTATCTCGGCTACGGCGTCATCCGAACGCTCGGGGTGATCGCGGGCACCCGCCGCGACGCTCCCGAGATCGCGGGCGGCCAGGCGCGCATCCTGGTGTGGACGGCCGTTGCCGGCGTGTTCTGGATCGGCGGTGTCGTCGCCGAGAGCCCCTGGGTGCGCCTCGGTGCCTGGGCGGTGGCGATCGCGATCGAATACGCCGGGCCGTGGGCGCTGTTCTGGATTCCGGGCCGTGGGCGCTCGAGCTGGTCGGCCTGGCGCATCCGGGCCGGGCATTTCTCAGAGCGCGCGGCGCTGTTCATCATCATAGTGCTCGGCGAGTCGATTCTCGTGGTCGGCCGCGGACTCACCACGCACGAGCTCAGCGCCCCGGTCGTGGCCGCGGCAGTCGCGGCCTTCGTCGACGCGGTGGCGATGTGGTTCCTCTACTTCGCGCACGGCCAGGACCGCGGCCGGCACTACTTCGCCGGCCGGTCGTCGCCGGGCGCGGTCGCCCGGGTCTCGTACACATACCTGCACGTCGTGCTGGTGCTCGGCCTCGTGCTCTCGACCCACGGATCGGAACTGGCGCTCGAGCATCCGGATGCCGCGGCCGACCTGGTGGCGCAGGCGCTCGTGTTCGGAGGCACCGCGCTCTATCTCGCGGGCCTCGTGACCTTCAAGATGTCGATCGGGGTGCGCCCGAGCTGGATTCCCGCCCACGTCGCAGGCGTCGGAGCACTCGCCGCGCTGTTCGCCCTCGGCGCCGCCCGGGCGGTCGAGCCCTCGCGGCTGGAGTCGGCGCTCCTGGCGACTGGGGTGCTCGTGCTGGTCGTCGTGCTCGACGAGGTGCTGTGGCGGCGCCGGGCGCGCGCGGACGCGGCCGGCTGACCGGCTGCGCTGTCGTGCCTTCGGCCGACCCAGCGCTCGGCCGACTCAGCTCCGGCGGCTCAGCTCTCGGCGTAGCGGGGGTGTGACGGCGTGCGCACGAACTCGATGTCGTCGACGTCTTTCAGCACGGCCGGGTCTTCGACGAAGCCCACCCGCAGCCGCTTGCGGCCGCTCGCCGTCTCGCGGGTTTGGGTGACGCCTGCCGCCGGTGGGATGTAGTCGTCGCCCCACTGCCCGAGCGCGCCCAGCACCACCAGCAACTGACGGCCGGCCTCGGTGGGGTGGTAGCTCATTCGCGGGCGCGAACCCTCTTCGCGATATTCGCGTTTCTTGAAGACCCCGGCCTCGACCAGGGTCTTCAGGCGTGCGGTCAAGATGTTGGGGGCGATTCCCAGCACCTCGATGAAATCGGCGAACCGGGTGGCGCCGTTGGTGAGCGCCTCGCGCAGGATCAGGAACGTCCAGCGCTCGCCCACGATGCCGAGCGTGCGTTCGATGGAACAGAACGCGTCGTTCGCCGGCGTCGTGACAACTGCATTCGTACTCATGCAATCGAGTCTAGGCTGAATTGCTGTATGAAAGCTACACGGGTCGATCGGATGCCGTCGCCCCGAACTCCTCGGCCCAGTCGCCCAGCGCTCGCAGAATGATGACGAGCTGCATCCCGGCCTCGGTGAGCCGGTAGCCCGTCGCTCCGCCGGGCGTGATGACCTCGGCCAGCACGCCGCCGCGCACCATCGACGAGACCCTCTCGTCGACGGCCGCGGGGGTCAGCTCGGGAATGCGGAGGAAGGCGTCGTAGGTCGTCGGGTCGCCCGCGAGGGCGGTGCGCAGAATGAGGAACGATCCGCGCTCGCGCACCAGCCCCATCGTGCGCTGGTAGGGGCAGAGGTCGCCGGCGGGGACCTCGAGCAGCTCGTCGGCCACCCTCAGGCCGCCTCGCGAGGCGGCTGCTCGGGAACCTCGAGCTCGCCGAGGGCGGCACCGAGGCGCAACTCGGTGTCGGAGGCCTGCTGCAGGCCGCGGGCGAACAGCTGGCCGGCGCGGTTCTGCGTCTCCGGGCGGCTCGCCGACACCCAGAACGCCGCCATCTGCGGCGGGAATTCGTCGTCGGCCGGAAGCGATGCCGCGTCGACGAATGCCTTGACCTCCTGCAGCGCGCGCAGGTCGAATCGCGCGACGCGCTCGGCGAACTCGGTCACGAAGGCGTCGAGCTCGTCGTCGGGCAGGGCGCGGTTGACGTAGCCGTAGCGCTCGGCGAGCTCGCCGTCGTAGTCGCCCGCGCTCACCAGCACCTCGAGGGCTCGACCGCGCCCAATCAGGCGCGGCAGCCGCGACGGTGTGCCGCCGCCGGGCACCGCGCCCGTGCCGATCTCGAACTGACCGAGCACGGCCTTCTCGCGGCTGGCGAACCGGATGTCGGTGGCGAGCACGAACTCGCTGCCGGCGCCGCGCGCACGGCCTCGGATCGAGCTGATGGTGATCGCCGGTAGCTTGCTGAGCCGGATCAGGATGTCGAGCCACGGGTGGAAGCCCGTGGGGCCGTCGGGCAGGTCGTCGACCAGTGCGGGGTCGGCCGCGATGTCCCAGTGGGCGAGGAAGTAGTCCTCGACCGCCGACTCGAACACCACGACGGAGACCAAGGGGTCGGTCTCGAGTTCGTCGAGCAGCTGGCGCAGCTCGACGACCAGTTGGGGGCCGATCAGGTTGATGGGGGGAGCGTCGAACGCGACGCGCCACAGGGCGGGGGATGTCCGCGCGACGCGGAGCTGCGGAATGGTCATGCGGCGAGACTAACGATCTAGCTTGCGAAACGCAAGCTAGCGTGAGATTTCTGCGTCGACGACCGCAGCGTGCGCGTCAGTCGTCGTCGTCGTCGTCGTCCTCTTCGATGCCGATCAGCGCGATGTCGACGCCGGGAGTGATCAGCAGCCGCGTGCGCTGGGCGAGTCCCTCGCCGTAGTTGACGGTCAGCCAGACGCGGCCACCGGCATCCAGCCCCGCGTCGATCTCGTTCTGCACGTCGTCGACCGAGCGGTGGCCGATCGAATACGGCAGGCCGCCGTAGAAGATGTTGACGCGTTTCATTCGTGCGCCTCCTGCGGTTGTTCGACGCGTTCCTCGGGCTCGGAGACGAGCTGCAGGCCCTGCGGCGAGTTGGCGGTGAGCATCAGCTGGTCGACCCAGACCCGGTTGATGGTGGGTTGGCGGCTGCCGTAGAACTTGAACGAGATGGGGATGACGGGGTGGATCCAGATGGTCGTGCGCCCGTCGCCGCTCGCCGGGTCGTCTTTCCAGCCGAAGAAGAACGCTTCACCGCGCCGCAGCTTGGCGCCGATCACGAGCTGCAGATGGGCGAGCGTGCGATCGTCGAAGTCGACCGAGAGGGTCGAGTCGTAGGTCAGTTTTCCCATGGCAGGTCACCTCTCACAGCTCGTCCACCTGGTTGAGGTGCTCGTCGGGCTCGCCGTCGTCGGACACCGGGCGGGCGGGACGGAGCTTGTCGGATTGCCTGGTGAGCCACTCGACCAGCTCGGGGTCGACCACCTCGTCGAACGGGCTCGACTCGGACTCGGCGACGAGCTGACTCGCCGGGCCGATCAAGAAGTTCGCGCGCCCGATCGAGCCGTCGGCGTGCCGCACGGGGATGTAGACGGTCGCGGACTGCTCGTTCTTGGCCAGGGCGTTGGCGTATTCCAGAAGAGCGCGAGCGATCTCGGTGCCGGTCAGCAGCGAGTCGCCGGCGTAGTGGATTCTCTCCATGACTCAATTCACCCGCGATTCTGCGTCTTCGGCAACCGCAGGGGCGGAGGTGTCAGCAGCACTCACGCTGTCGGTGCCGCCGTCGGCGCTCCGCGGCACCCGCACCGTGAGGGCGCCCGGTTCGATCCAGGTGTTGAACGCCGTCGCCTCGCCGAAGGCGTCGCCGTCGAGCTCGATCTCCTCGGGCCGTGACAGCCGGGCGACGAACCGCGTGCCGGTCTCGTAGTGCAGGTCGCCGTCGTTGCGGCGCTCGCCGGCGAGGGCCTTGCCGGCCTTCGTGCGGCGCACGACCCCGTTCGTCCACGCGACCTTGAACCACACCCGCACCCAGCCGAGCGCGCTGCCGGGCCGCATGAGCAGCAGATCGAAGCGCCCGTCGTCGACGACCGCGTCGGGCATCAGCAGGATGTTGGCCGGCAACGACCCGCAGTTGCCCACGATGAGGGTGTGCACGGTGGCGCGTTTGCGCGGGCCGCCGTCGAGCTGGAAGCGCAGGTGCAGTTCGTTCGGGTCGCGTAGCGACTTCACGATCGCGTCGACGTAGGCGGCCCACCCCGCTTTGGCCTTGAGGTCGTCGTCGGTGTTCTTGATCATCTTGGCGTCGATGCCCATGCCGGCCATCACCACGAAGACGTGGCGGTCGCGCGACCGGTCTTCACGCTCGATGTCGACGACCCCGAGGTCGATGGCGCGGTCGTCGCCGGTGAAGGCGACGTTCAGCGAGTGGGCCATGTCGTCGAGCGTGAGCTTCAGGTTGCGCGCGAGCAGGTTGCCTGTGCCCGAGGGCAGCAAGGCGAGGGTGGCGTCGCTGCCGCGCAGAGCCTCGGCCACCGCACGCACGGTGCCGTCGCCGCCGGCCGCGATGACGAGGTCGGCGCCGGCCTCGAGCGCCTGGCGGGTCACCTCCTGGCCGACGTCGTCGACGGATGTCTCGAACCACAGCGTCTCACCCCAGCCGGCGGCGCGCTGCTCGGCGCCGACGGCGCTCCGCAGGGCGTCGATGTCGACCTTGATCGGATTGTAGACGACGGCGGCGGTCTTGGTGGCGAGGAGTTGCTCGGTCAATCGGTTCTCGATCCGTGAAGAAATGGGCGCGGGGGAGTGTGTGGCTCTCTTGTGAGTGTGGAGGCGAATTCTCGTGATGGCGACGGGTTGCAATTCGGCGAAACATCCGGATGCGGTCGTCGACCCACGCTGCAGGGCCCGTGCGAGCCGCGGCGTCAGCCCCAGAACGCGCGCACGGCGTCGGCGACGGCGTCGGCCTGACGGCGCCCCGCCTCGGCCGCCGGCGTGCGGGTGCCGACCAGCAGCGGGTTGGTGCCGAAGGCCCGCGCGCTCGCGTCGTCGGGCTGCACCACGAAGATCTCGCTCTGCCCGCGCAGGGTCTCGATCGTGGCCGGCAGGGTCGGGCCGGTGCCGCTCACGGTGGGCTCGGGCCCGCACGCGATCACCAGGATGCGCGCGCAGTCGGCCGCGACATCGGCGTTGGTGGCCGAGCGCATGCCGCCGTCCATGTAGGGCGAGCCCTCGATCGTGACCGGAGAGAACACCCCCGGCACGGCGCAGCTCGCGGCGACGGCGCTCGCGAGATCGGCGCCGGAGTCGCGGTCGAACACCGTGAAATGGCCGGTCTTCGCGTCGACCGCCGTGATGCGCAGCTCGCCCTCGGGCCAGTCGGGGCCGGGTAGCAGGGGGCGGATGCGCGCGAGACTGGCCTTGTCGTCGGAGCGCTGGTAGTCCTCGAGCGCGAGTTCGCCGATGGTGCGCCGGGCGGCGGCTTCACCCTCGGTGCTCGCGACCCCGGCCGTGATGACCGCCGTGGTACGCGCGAGGTCGCGGCCTCCGCTCGGCTCGGGCGCGCCGGCCTCACCCGAGGGCTCGTCGGCCACGTAGGCCGCGTAGCTTCGCTCGAGCGAACCGGCGCGGAGCCCGGTGGCCACCACCGAGCCGGCCGAGGTGCCCACCACGACGTCGGCGTCGGCGAGACGGATGCCGCGGTCGAGCAGTTCGGCGACGAGCCCGGTCTCCCACGCGATGCCCGCGACCCCGCCCCCACCGAGCACGAGGGCGCGACGGATGGCGGCGCTGGGTGAAGCGGGAGCCGTCGCGTCGTCGGGAGCCGTCGAATCGTCGGGAGCCGTCGAGTCGTCGGGAATCGTCTGGTCGTCGTGGGGCATCGGGTCTCCTCGGGTCGGGCCGCGGCCGGTGCGAGTCGCGTGCGAGTGCGCTCCGTGGCCGGGCCGTTCCCATCCTGTCCCTGCTCGGGTGCCGGCGGGCGAAATGCCCGATGCGCCCGCGTTTCGCGAGTGGTTTACTGGGAGCCATCATTCACACGAAGCGGCTCGACGAGGAGGCGCATGATGGAGATCCCAGCCTATGCAGGCACCGACATCGCAGGTCTGATGCACGCAGCACGAGCGGAATCGCGGCGCGTCATGGCAGCGAACAAGGGCGATCTCGTCGCCGATCACCAGGTGATTCTCGACCGGCTGCAGAAGGCCGGCCTCATCACCGGTGACGAGGCGAAGACGCTCATCGAGCTCTACACGCTCGGTTACCAGGCCGGCGAGCCGAAGGGCGACCCGCAACGGGCGTTCTTCGAGTCGCGTGACCTCTACGACAGGCTCGCGGCGAGTGACGCGCCGAGCCCGGTCGCCCTGGTCGTGGCCTCGGCCGCGGTCGGCTCGTTCGAGGTGTCGCAAGACCCCGGGGGCACGACGACCGTCACCATCGCCCGCCAGAGCTACGGCTCGAGCCTCGCCGGAATCGGCGCGGGCATCGGGTCGCTCATCGGTGGCCCGGCCGGTGCCGTGCTGGGCAGCGCCATCGGCGGTCTGCTCGGCGGCATCGTCGACGACAAGAAGGACAAGAAGAAATAAGGCTGCGCGCAGCTCGACGGGTCACTCGTTGAGGGCGCGCAGCTCGTCGACGCCGATCTGGCGCAGGTCGCCGGTCGGCCCCCAGGCCGCGCCCTGGCTGGCGCCGTCGACGTCGACATTGATGCCGGCATACTCGCCCGACGGGGTGAGGGTGAGCGGCAGTGTCACCCCGCGCTCGGTGAAGACGTCGCGCTCGACACAGTTCACACTCACCGTGCCGGCCACCTGGTCGCCGAAATGACCCACCAGGCACACGCCCTCGCGCGGATCGTCGGGGTTGTGGAAGGTGTCCTGCACCAGGGTGGCGAAGAAGGTCGCCTCGCCGATCGAGCCCACGTAGCGGATCGGCCCGGCCCCCAGGTCGGCGCCCCCGACGATGTCGATCACCTGCGTGACCGCCGGGCCGTCGGGCAGATCTCCGGGCTTGGTGAACACCTCGAGCGACGGCCGCGGTGTCAGGGCCTGAACGACGATGACGGATGCCGCCGCCACCGCGACGGCCGACACCAACCCGAGCGCCACCCCGTAGAGCACCCGCCGCCGCCGCGGCGAGGTCGGCGTTGCGGGGCGCGGGCGCTCGCCGGCGGGGAGGTCGGCGGGGCCGACATCGGGGGCGCCGAGCTCGTCGAGGTCGGGGTGGTGGGAACCGTCGGCACCCGCGGCGAGGGCGGAGCGCTCCAGCACGCCCGCCCGCCGAACCGCTGCGTCGAGGCCACGGCCGCGGTCGTGCAGGGTGGCGAGCAGCTGGTGCAGGCGCTCGCCGGCATCCGGATCGCCGCCCGGTCCGTAGACGACGCGTTCCAGCTCGCCGAGCAGGCGGCGCTCGTCGGCGCTGCCCAGCTCGCCGTCGCGCCGCTGTTCCAGCAGGGTGCGCGGGTTCGTGCCCGCGGGCAGGGTCACGGCGAGGAGGGCCTCGAGGCCGGGATCGGCGTCGAGGGTGCGCAGACACTCGCGCGCCCCCGCGGGGGAGAGCGCGCCGTCGACCCAGAACGGCGAGTCGCCGACCGGCCCGGGGTGCGTCGTTGCAGATGTGCGTGCCACCACCTCAGCCTTGCACGGCCGAACGCGGAGCGGTGCCCGATCGGCGATAGGGTCGAACCATCGACGGCGGCCCCGGAGGGGGGAGCACCGATCGACGGGGGACATCGATGCCGAACACGTTTGCCTTGACCGCGCTGCCTGCGACCGCGCTGGCTGTGACCGCGCTGCCTGCGACCGCGCTGCCGGTCGATGCCGGGCTCGACGTCACCATGCTGCACACCGGCGGCCTCATCGCCCTGGTGGCGATCGCGGTCACGCTGATCAGCCTGATCGTGCTGCACCTTCTGCCCACGAAACTCTCGCCGTTGCGTGATCCGGTGAGTCAGTACGGCATCACCCGCTACCGGCTGGGCTACGCGGTGGCGGCGTGGAGCGCGGCCGTCGCCGGACTCGGTGCGATCGTGGCGCTGATGACCGTGCCCGGCAGCACCGTGACGATCGTGCTGCTCGCGGTGTTCGCCGTCGCGCGGGCCGTCATCCCGGCCGTGCCCATGGATTCGCCCGGCGCACCGACGACGCGCAGGGGCCGGATGCACAACATCCTCGCGTTCGCCGCCTTCGGCACCGTCACGGCAGCCGCCTTCGTGGCCGCCGGATGCCTGCACGACGCGGGCTTCGCCGCCGCCTCGCTCTGGTCGACCGTCATGGGCGTCGTCATGGCGGTCGGCGCGGTCGGCCTGCTGGTGGCACGGTTCGTGCCTGCGCTCTCCGGCCTGTTCGGTGCCTTCGAGCGACTCATCTACGTCGGGTTCATCGCCTGGTTCGTGGCTCTGGGCGTCGCCTTCGTCAGCTGACGCGCCGCAGCAGCGGGGCGACGCGGGTCAGCCGGCGTCAGCGTCGGCGCCCGCGTCGGCCCCTGCGTCGGCGCCCGCGCCCGTCGCGGCGGCCAGGAACCGCCGCACCACGACCTCCAGAAACGCGGGCTGCTCGGCGACCAGGTCGTGGGTCGCGTCGGGCACGATGCAGAGCTGCCCGCGCGGTAGCGACGTGGCGATGAGCTGACTGTGGTCGACCCGGATGGTGTCGCGATCACCCGACACGACGAGCACGGGCGCGGTGACGCCACCGAGTGTGCGCGGGTCGATCTGCGGCTGGGTGGTCCACAACCGTCGCAGCTTGCCCAGCACCACGTCGGCGTGCTCGGGCCCGTCGGGCGAGAGTGCGTCGTAGAGATCGCGCTCCCGGTCGGGCTGCGCCGCGCCGGACTCGACCCGGCCACTCACCGAGGCCGCGCTGACTCCGGCCCAAGGCAGGTCGCCCGAGTCGCCGGTGAACCCCGACGGATCGAGGTTGCCGCTGATCGCGACGAGCGATCGCACACGCTCCGGATGCCGCAGCGCGAGCATCAGGCCGATCGTGGCGCCGTCGCTGTAGCCCACGACGTGCGCCGAATCGAGGGCGAGCGAGTCGAGGAAGGCCGCGGCATCCGTCACGCCCTGCTCGAAGTCGTAGGGCCCCGGAGTGTCGGCCGAACGGCCGTGCCCCGGCCGCTCGTAGGCGGCCACCCGAAAGTCGCCCGCGAGCGACCCGGCGAGCGGGCGCAGCGGCTCGAGCGAGCAGAAGCCGCCGTGCAGCACGACGAGCGGTTCGCCGGCTCCGGTCACCTCGTAGTAGAGGTCGGCCCCGCCGATCCGCACCCGCATGCCCGGCTCAGAGCTTCTTCGACTCGCGCAGGATGTCGGCGAGCTCTTTCATGTGGGCGGCCTGCGACGCGTAGTCGAGCGCCGCGCCGTCCCAGGCGTAGGCCTGTCCGGCCTGCAGGGCGGGGTGCGAGGCGAACGTGGGCTGTG
The DNA here is from genome assembly GCF_024979295.1 of Herbiconiux daphne. Taxonomy (GTDB): domain Bacteria; phylum Actinomycetota; class Actinomycetes; order Actinomycetales; family Microbacteriaceae; genus Herbiconiux; species Herbiconiux daphnes. Next base: position 368,374 of record NZ_JANLCJ010000005.1, read on the forward strand.
CGAGCAGGTCGGCCTCGCCGTAGCCCTGCACGTTGATCAGCAGCACGTCGCCGGTCATCATCTGGGCCGCGTTCTCCCAGCTGTAGATGTCCCAGTAGTAGTAGCCGTCGGGGTTGAGATCGGTGAAGTCGACGCCGAGGCTGCGGTAGAGCTCGGTCTCGGGCTCGTCGGCCGGCTTCACCACGTAGACGCCGTCGGCGTCGGCGTAGAGCTGGGTGACCTCGAGGCCGCTCTCGCCGGCGGCCGCGGTGAGATCGGCGGCCGCTGCGTCGAAGTCGGTCTTCGCGGCGGCGATGGTGTCGTCGCTCACCCCGAGCGACGAGGCCAGGCGGTTCATGCTGTCGATGACATCCGACCCCGCTCCGCCGACCTCGATCGCCACGACCGGGGCGATCTTCTCGAGCTGCGCCTGCTGCTCGACGTCGGCGACGCCGTAGTAGGCGCCCTCGGTGTCGAGAGTGCCCTCGCGGTCGGTGGGGTAGATGCCGGTGACGATGAGGTCGGGGGCCGTCTCGGCCAGCGCCTCGAGATCGATCTCGCCGTAGCTGTTGCCCACGATCGCGGTGTCGCTGAGGTCGTAATCGGCGAAGCGCGCATCGGTGGCCACGTCGGCGCGGCCGAACACGGCGACCGGGTCGATGCCGTAGCTCATCAGCCCGATGGCGTAGTCACTGTAGCTCGCGACCCGTTCGGGCTCGTGGTCGAGGGTGACCGTGGTGCCGGCGTCGTCGGTGTAGCTCCACGCCCCGGCCGAGTCGGCTCCGCCGTCGCTCGTGCCGGCGTCGGCGGTGGAGGAGCACCCTGCCAGACCCATCAGGGCGATCAGCGGGGCGAGAACGAGGGCGGTACGGCGGACGACGGCGAGATTCTTCACGAAAGTTAGGTTAGCCGAACCTAACCTTGCATGCCAGTCCTGGCGCTAGTGCCAGTGCCATTGCCGGTGGCAGTGCCGGCATCCGGTGCCGGGTCGACGGGCACGATCAGCGGCGAGCCGGTCGACGGGTCGGCGATCACGATGGCGTCGAGGTCGAACGCCTCGCGCAGGATGCCGGGCGTCAGCACCTCCCACGGCGCCCCGTCGGCGATCACCCGGCCGCCGCCCACCACCACGAGCCGGTCGGAGTAGCGCCCGGCGAGGGTGAGGTCGTGCAGCACCATCACGACCGTGGCGCCGCGCTCGCGGTTGATCGACCTCACCAGGCGCAGCACGTCGAGCTGATGGGTGAGATCGAGGAAGGTGGTGGGCTCGTCGAGCAAGATGATCGGTGCCTGCTGGGCGAGCACGAGGGCTATCCAGGCGCGCTGCAGCTGGCCTCCCGAAAGCGACGCGGCGTCGCGGTCGGCGAGCTCGGTGAGCCCCGTGTCGCGAAGCGCGGCGTCGACGATGCGCGAGTCGTCGGGCGTCCAGGGCCGGAACAGGCTCTGATGCGGGTGCCGCCCTCGTGACACGAGGTCGCGCACGCTCGTGGCCTGCGGCGTGAGCGGCTTCTGCGGCAGGATGGCCAGCTGCCGTGCGACCTCGCGCGTCGCCATCGAACGGATGCCGCGACCGCCGAGCTCCACGGCCCCCGCCGTCGGGGCCAGCAACCGCCCGAAAGCCTTGAGCAGCGTCGATTTTCCGCTGCCGTTCGCGCCGATGAGGGTCGTGATCTCGCCCGTCTCGATGCGCAGGTCGAGACCCTCGAAGACGACCGAGCGCTCGTAGGCGAGCGTCACCCCGCGCGCCTCGAGGGCGCCGGCCGGGTGGGTCGCCGGGGGCATCGCCGGAACGGCCGGCATCGGGGCGGCAGGCCTCGGGCTCGTGCTCATGACAGACTCTCCCGTTCTTTGCGGCGCGTGAGCAACCAGATCAGATACGGCGCGCCGATCACGGCCGTGACGATGCCGACCGGCACCTCGCCGGGCAGCACCCCGCGGGCGAAGGCGTCGCCTCCCGTGACGATGACGGCCCCCATCAGCGCCGACGACACGAGTGGCGGCCGGCCGGTGCGCGCCAGGCGGCGCACGATCTGGGGCGCCACGAAGGCGACGAACTCGATCGGTCCGCTCGCCGACACCGCGGCGGCGGTCAGCACGACGGCGCAGACGATCACGATCAGCCGATGCCGCTGCACCGCGACTCCGAGGCCCACCGAGATGTCGTCGCCGAGCTGGCTGATGCCGAGGTTCGCCGACTGCGCCAGCGCGATCGGAACGATCACCACGAGGGCCAGCAGCACCGGCCACACACTGGCCCACGAGATGCCCGAGAGGCTGCCCACGAGCCATTGCGACGCGGCCGCGGCCTCGGTGATCTGGGCGCGGGCGATGAGGTAGCTGGTGAGGCCGCCGAGGGTGGCGGTGGCGCCGATGCCGATGAGGATGAGCCGGTAGCTGTCGACCCCGCCGCGCCAGGCGAAGCCGTAGACCACGGCCGCCGTGCCCAGCGCGCCGAGGGTGGCGACCGCCGGCAGCCCCAGGGTGAGCAGGCCGGCGCCGACGGTGTAGCTGCCACCGGCGAGCACGATCGCCGACACCGCGCCGAGAGCGGCGCCCGAGGTGACGCCGAGGATGTCGGGTGTCGCGAGCGGGTTGCGGGCGAACGTCTGGGTGAGCGCGCCCGCGAGCCCGAGCGCCGCGCCCACGAGCAGGCCGCCGACCACCCGCGGCAGCCGCAACTCGAACACCACCAGCTCGTGGGCGGGGGAGCCGCCGCCGAACAGGGTTCGCACGACATCCGGCACCGTCAGCGACGACGAACCCACCGCGATGCCGACGAGCGCCAGCGCGACGGCGGCGAGAAGGCAGGCCACCGTCACGGCCACCACGCGCGCGGGCACGCCACGGCCGGCGCGGTTTCCCGCGCTCACTCCGGCAGTGCGGTTCGTGTCGAGGCCGGTCACAGGGCCGCGATCCTTCCGCGACGCACGATGGCGATGAACACGATGCCGCCGAGCACGGTGAGCACGACGCCGACCGACACCTCGGCGTTGCCGCCGATCAGGCGCCCGATCACGTCGCAGGCGAGCAGCAGGCTCGCGCCGATGAGCCCGGATGCCGGCAACAGCCAGTAGTGGTCGCCGCCCACAAGCGACCGGCCGATGTGCGGCGCCGTCAGGCCGATGAAGCCGATCGGACCGGTGATGGCCACGGCGCTCGCGGTGAGCAGCGTGATGGCGGCGAGCCCCACGAGCCGTGCCCGCAGCAGGTTCTCGCCGAGTCCGTGGGCGAGTTCGGTGCCGAGCGCCAGGTTGTTGAGCGACCGGATGTTCGCCGCGGCGAACACGAGGCCCGCCACCGCGAAGAGCAGGGCGGCATCCACCCCGTCGAGCGTGCGGCCCGAGAGCGAGCCCACCACCCAGATGCGGTAGGCGGCGAGGGTGGTCTCGTCGGAGAGCACCAGATACGACGTGAGCGCGATGAGCAAGGCCGACACCGCAGTGCCCGCGATGGCGAGGGGCACGGGGCTCGAGAGGCCCCGGCCGAGCGCAGCCACCCCGAACACCACCACGCTCGCCACGGCTGCGCCGGCGAGGGCGAGCCACAGGGTCGTGGTGATCGAGCTCGTGCCGAGCACGTAGACGCCGATCACGACGGCGAGACTCGCGCCCGCCGACACCCCGAAGATGCCGGGGTCGGCGAGCGGGTTGCGGGTCTGGCCCTGCATCACGGCGCCGGCGATGCCGAGGCAGAAGCCCACGAAGAGTCCGAGCACCGTGCGCGGTACCCGCGACCCCCACACCACCGAGCCGACATCCTGCGACGGATCGAACAGGCCGGTCAGCACCGTTCCGACCCCGAGCAGATTGCTGCCGAGCATGAGGCTCACGACGGTCATCACGAGCACGCCGAGGCCGAGCACCACGAGCACGAGAGCGCGCCGGGACGACGTGGCAACGGAGCGGGGCATGGAGTAAGCGTAGCCTTACCTAATAGAGTCGTCGATATGACCCGTTACCCGCGCCTGATGCCCACGCATCCTCGATTGTTCACCGCCCTCGTGACCTCGTCGGTGAGGATGTCGCCGTCGTTCCAGCGCGTGACCATCGCCGGCGACGAACTCGCCTCCTTCGAGTGGAACGGGTTCGACCACTGGTTCCGCATCTTCCTGCCGCCCGCGGTCGGAGCGCCGCTGCGGCTGCCGGTGGTGTCGGGGCGGTCGTGGTGGAAGCCCTACCTCGCGATTCCCGAGCGCGAGCGCCCGCACTGCAGCAACTACACGGTCGCCGACATCCGCGCCGGCTCGGGGGTCGCCGAGATGGACGTCGACGTCGTGCTGCACTGGGATGCCTCGGGCGACATCGCAGCGGGCGTCGCCGGGTGGGCGGTGTCGGCGGAGCCCGGCTCACCGGTCGGCCTGCTCGACCAGGGCCCGCTCTTCGACCCGCCCGACGACATGCGCGGCGTGCACCTGGTGGCCGACGAGAGCGGCCTGCCGGCGGTGCGCGGCATCCTGCGCGACCTCGGCGAACACGTCACGGGCACGGCCATCATCGAGGTGCCGCACGCCGACGACATCGAGCCGCTGGCCGCTCCGGCCGGAGTCGACGTCGTGTGGATCGCGCGGGGCGCGGGCGACGGCAGCGTGCCGGGCACCTCGGCGCTCGCGGCCCTGCGGTCGCGCGTCACGCCGCATCCGCACGACTACGCCTTCGTCGTGGGGGAGTCGACCCTCGCCACCGAGGGGCGCCGCGCCCTGCATCGGGCCGGGTTGCCGAAGTCGCGCATCACGTTCTCGGGCTTCTGGAAGCACACGCCGCACTGCGCGTGAGGGGCGCCGGGGGCGGCTCGGCTGCTCCTCACTTCGTCCCCCGGATGCCCACGCGCCTGCTCTCGTGCCCGTGTTTGACGGTGGGCTGGGGGCTGGGTGGGTGGCGGGGTTGGGGGTGCGGGAGTCGTTGTTGGTGGGGATCGGGTCTGATGTGGATTCGGTGGCGCTGATTCAGCGGCAGCAGGCGGTGTGGGAGGCGCGGTCGGTGGTGTGGTTGGCGGCGGCTGCGGCGAAGGCTGACCGGTTGGCGGGGTTGCCGGGTGGGTCGATGGTGCACGCGAGGCGGTCGTTGGTGGCGGAGGTCGCGACGACTCTGGTGGTGTCGGAGGGGGTGGCGGCGCGGCGGGTCGATGACGCCCAGTTCCTGGTCGAGTTCCTGCCGGCGACGTTGGCTGCTCTCGCGGGGGGCGAGATCGGGTATCGGTGTGCGGAGGTGATGGTGCGGCAGGCGGTGTCGCTGCCCGAAAACGCGCGTGCGGGGTTCGAGGTGGTGGCGCTGGCGGGGGTGGCGGGGTTGACGCCGTCGCAGTTCGTCGTGGGCGCGGCGGTTGCGGGAGCGGTTGCATCCGGAGTCGATCGATGTGCGTCATCGGGCGGCGGTGGCGGAGCGGGCGGTCTGGGTGGAGCCGGAGCGGGATGGCATGGCGACGTTGGTGTGTCACCTGCCGGCGGTGAGTGTGTTCGCGATCGATGACACTCTCGACCAGCACGCCCGTTCCCTCGCCGGTGCGGAGGAGCCTCGCACTCACGCCCAGCTCCGCGCCGACACCCTCACCGACCTCCTCCTCGACCCGCACAGCCGTGACGCTCGGGTGAAGGGTGTCCGGGCGAATGTCACGATCACCGTTCCCGCTCTCACCCTCCTCGGGCACAGCGATGAGCCGGCGGAGCTGATCGGCTACGGGCCGATCGATGTCGACACCGCGCGACGACTGACCGCGACCGCCCCCTCGGTGACCCGGCTGTTGACCGACCTGGTCACGGGGGCGCGGCTGACGGTGGGACGGAATCGTTACACGGTGCCGGCCGACCTCCGCGCCGCCGTGCAGCTCGATGACGAGACCTGCCGGTTCCCGGGCTGCGTGCGCCGCGCCGACCGGTGCGATCTCGACCACACCATCGACTGGGCGAACAACGGCCACACCAGCCTCGACAACCTCGCCGCCCTCTGCCGCTGCCACCACACCGTCAAACACCACACCGACTGGACCGTCACCCAAGGCCCCAACCGCACCCTCCACTGGACCTCACCCTCCGGCGCCCGCCACACCACCACACCCGCCAAGCACAGCCCACCCACATCAGCCCCGCCGATAGGGGCACGAGGGCCAGCGCTGTCAGATGCTCCTCATCCACAACCGCCAGGTGACGTGGCGCACTCGTCCCTCACTTCGCGACCGCCGCGGACACGACCCTTGCCTGACGACCCACCCTTCTGACGGCTGCGTCGCTTTAGCGGCTGCCCCACCCGACGCTCGGAGTGTCCCTCCGCCCGCTTGCGCCCGCCCCGCGCCGCCCGTAGCCTGGGGTGACAAGAAGGAAAACCGCAGATTTCGTCTGCGCACGCACGCCGCTCCACGAGCCGCCACTTCTCCCATGACGAGGAGTGCGCCTTGAGCGACCTGAACCCCCTTCCCCTCTCGACCGACGAGCCCCTGCCGCCGCCCGGTCGACAGCGTCCGCAGAGCCTTCGCGCCGCGGCCGTGGCCCTGGCCGGCCTCTCTGCCGTGTTCCTGTTCGAGATGCTCGACAACTCGGTGCTCAACGTGGCGCTGCCGACGATCGGGCGCGAGCTCGCGGCATCCACGACCGCTCTGCAGTGGGTCACCAGCAGCTACGCCGTCGTGTTCGGCGGACTCATGATCGCCCTGAGCGCCGTGGCCGACCGCGTCGGACGCCGCCGGATCATGGTCGTGGGACTCGTGCTGCTGGCGCTCGCGAGCCTGGCCACCCTGTTCGTCACCACGGTCGAGCAGCTCATCGCCGTGCGCGCCCTGATGGGGCTCGCCGCCGCGATGACCACTCCCGGTTCGCTCGCCCTCGCCTTCCGGCTGTTCGACATCGAGGGGCTGCGGGTGCGCGCGCTCACCCTCATCTCGACGGTCGGCCTCGTGGGCCTCGCGCTCGGCCCCACCGCCGGCGGGCTCGTGCTGAGCGTCGCCCCGTGGCAGGTGCTGCTGCTCGCGAACGCGCCGATCGCCCTCGTGGCGCTCGTCTGCATCCGCCTCGGAGTGCCCGCCGACCGGGCCGACGAGCTCACCCGAGAGCCCGTCGACGTGCTCGGCGCGATCACCGGCACGCTCACCATCGTCGGCGCCCTCGTCGTGCCGACCCTCATCGTCGAGCAGGGCACGGGGTCATGGATGCCGTTGGCCGCGCTGGTGGCGACCGCGGGGTTCGCGGCGCTGTTCGTTCTGCGGCAACGCGCGGCGCGGCATCCGCTGCTCGACTTCGCCCTCATCGCACGGCCCCTCGTGTCGAGCGGCCTCGCCTTCAAGGGGGCCTCGGGCCTGGCGGTCGCCGGCCTGAGCTACCTCGTCACCCTGCAACTGCAGCTGGACTGGGGATGGACGCCCGCTCAAGCCGCGCTCGGCATGCTGCCCCATGTGATCGTGCTGATCGCCGGCGGCGCGGTGATCTCACCACTCGTCTCGCGTATCGGGCTCGCGAACGCCGCCTGGCTCAGCGCGGTCGTGGTGGTGCTGGGGCTCGGCGTCTACGCGGCCTTCGGGCACCTCGGTTACGGCTTCGTCGCGGCCTCGCTCGTGCTCGTCGCCGCCGGCATGCGCATCGTCGGCGTCGTCGCGGGCAACAACGTGATGGGCGGTCTGCCCGCCGACCGCACCACGATCGGGGCGGCACTGATCGACACCGCGAGCGAGCTGACGACCGCCATCGGCATCGCCCTCGCCGGCACCGTGATCGCCGCGCTCTTCACCGGCAGCATCACGGCCGGCGACTGGAGCGAGGTTCAGACCCAGGAGTTCCGCGCGGCGACCACCATCGCGGCGACCGCCCTCACGGTGATCGCCGCGCTGCTGGTGGGCGCCGGAGTGCTCTGGGCCCGCCGCGGCCGGAGCGCGCCGCCCGAAGGCAGCGACCCCGACACCGGCCCCGGCCCGGCCATTACCGCAACGGCGTGATGCCCTGCGTGCTGCGCGGGAACGTCGCGAGCACCTGCTCGGGAATGTTGAGGTGCGCCGACACCAGCGACGGCGGCAGGTGCCCGAGCCAGTTCGCCAGCGACACCTCCTCGTAGTGGTCGCTCTTGAAGGTCTCGATGAACACCGCGGTCTCGGTGCCGGTGTTCTCGATGTAGTGGCCGAAGTTGCGGCCGACGACCCCCACGTCGCCCGCCTTGAAGTCGGTGGTGTTGGCGTGCGGGCCGGTGTTGAACACCGTCATGCGCCCCGACCCCTTCAACCAGTACTGCCACTCGTCGGCGTTCGGGTGCCAGTGCAGCTCGCGCATCGAGCCGGGCTCGATGGTCACGAGGGCCGCGGCGACCGTCTTCGACGCGGGGTAGTTCGTGCTGTCGGCGATCTGGATGCGCCCGCCGCTGTTCTGCCGCACCGGCTCCGACCGCGAGAGCCGGAAGATCACCGCCTCGGTGCCGGGCTGCACGCCCGCCGACGCGCGATCGGCCTCGATGTCGCCGGGCACGTCGCCCGGGAAGATCCAGAGGTTGTGCAACGGGATGTCCTTGAACACCTCCTGCGCGACGCCGAAGTTCTTCGCCAGCACCTCGGGCGGGGTGTGCGCGAACCAGTCGGTGAGCAGCAGTGTGTTGCTCTCGGACTGGTCGCCGTTGTCGAACGCCAGCACGAACTCCGCGCCATCCGGCCCCAGCCCCTGCAGCGAGTGGGGGAGCCCCGGCGGGAAGTACCAGAGGTCGCCCTCCTGCACGTCGTCGACGCTCGGTAGGCCATTGCGGCTCAGTGTGGTGATGCGGCAGTTGCCGCGCGTCATGATGGCCCACTCCGCGGTCTGATGCCAATGCAGCTCGCGGATGCCGCCCGCCTCGAGATACATGTTGACGCCCGCGATCTCGTCGGAGATGGCGAAATCCTGGCTGGTGAGCTCGCGTGCCCAGCCGCCGCGCTGCACCCGCCGGGGCGAGATGTTGAACGACGACCAGAAGAACGGCTGCGTGCTGATGTCGGTGGGCGGTGCATCCGTCTGGTTCGGGAACTGGCTCTCGATCACCGGGTTCTGCGGCCCGGTCATGACGGTGCTCCCGGCGTCGCCGCGGGTGTTGACGATGCCCTCCTGGGGCAGATCGGGATCGCCGAAAACAGCGGTCTCGTGATGGGGCGTGGGGTCGGTGCTCGAATCCATGAGCTCTCTCCTTTTCCGTTCGCGGTGACTCGATCCAACCGCGCCGCCGGTCGGGAGGGGAAGCGACATCTGACGTGAATTGCTGTGAGGATGGACTCGTGGATGACGCAACCGGCGAGCGAGCGTGGACCCGCCGTCTCGCCGTGCTCGCGGTCGTGGCCGCGATCGCGGTCAGCACCATCTACCTGCCGCAGGCGCTGCTAACCGACCTCGCCGAGAACCTCGGTGTCGCGCCCGGCGCCGCCGGGGTCGTGGCCACCACGGTGCAGGCCGGCTACGCCCTCGGCATCCTGCTGCTCGTGCCGCTCGGCGACCGCGTGCAGGTGCGCACGCAGGTGACCGTGCAGTCGCTCGTGCTGGCCGCCGCCCTCGCGGCCTCGGCGGCGCTGCCCGATCTCGTCGGCGTCGCCCTCGGATTCCTCGTGGTGGGCCTGGTGGCCAACATCGCGCAGATCATCATCCCCGCCGCGAACCGGCTGGCGCCGCCGCACCGCCGCGGCGCCGCGACCGGAACGCTGGTCGGCGCCCTGGTGATCGGCATCTTCGGCGGGCGCATCGTGGCGAGCCTTCTGGTCGATGCGATCGGCTGGCGCTGGGTGGTGCTCGTGTTCGCCGGCCTCGTGCTCGTGGCGCTGCCGTTCGTGCGCCGGGCGCTCGGCGGCGAACTGCCGGTCGAGGGCCTGCCGCAGAGCTACGGCCGCCTGCTGCTGTCGACCTTCGTGCTCGCCCGCCGCAGCCCCGCCCTCGTGCAGTCGGCCGTCATCCAGTTCTTCGTCTTCGCCACCTTCAACTCGATCTGGACCGTGATGGTGCTGCACCTGACCGCCCCGCCGTTCGACTGGAGCGTGCTCGGCGCCGGCCTGTTCGGCCTGGTCGGTCTCGCGGCCGGCATCGTGGCGCCGTTCGGCGGCCGCTGGATCGACCGGTTCGGGCCGATGCCGGTCGTGGGGGTGGCGCTCGCCGTGCTGCTCGTCGCCACGGCCACCATCGTGGTCGACGCGACCGCGATCGTGCTCTTCGGCGTCACGATGTTCGTGGCCACCTGGGCCAACCAGGCCATCCAGTCGGCCAACCAGAGTCGCGCGCTCACCGCCAACCCCGGTCGCACCGCGCCGGCGAACACCTTCTTCATGTTCATGGTGTTCCTCGGCGGATCGACCGGCGCGGCCCTCGGCCCGCTGGCCTTCGCCGACGGCGGCATGCCCCGGGTGGGCGAACTCGGCGTCGTGCTCGTGCTGCTCGCGGGGGTCACCTGGGTGCTCGCGGCTCTGCACGGCCGGCGAGCGGATGCCGCGGCATCCGTGTCGTAGCGAGGCGTGTCGTAGCGAGGCGTGTCGTAGCGGCAGAGCCTCAGCGAGCCGTGTCGTCGCGGCGCAGGCCCGGCGTCAGGAGCGCACGGGCACGAAGATCTCGGGATGCCGCGCGAGCTCGAGCCGCGTGCGCCGGATGTGGCTCAGCAGGATGCGCTCGGCGTCGTCGCCGTCGCGCCGCCGCAGCGCGTCGACGAGCAGGTGGTGCTCCATGTGCGTCACGGCGGAACCCCCGATGCCCACGAGGCGGCTGAACGCGCGCCGGTAGTGCTGGGTGGTGTTCCAGAGCTTGTCGATCATGCCCGACACGAGCGTGGAGTCGGCCGTGCTGTAGGTGAGCAGGTGGAACTGCCGGTCGAGGTCGATGAACGTCTCGACGTCGTTGTTGAGCTCCATCGAGGTGGCCAGCACGTCGAGCTCCGCGACGATCTCGTCGGTCATGCCGGGCAGGCTCATGCGCAGCAGCAGCGGCTCGAGCCGCTCGCGCACCTGGTAGACCTCCGAGCACTCCTGCTGCGTGAGGCTCGCGACCCAGGCGCCCGAGTTCGCCACCAGGGTCACCAGACCGTCGGCCTGCAGCACCCGCAGCGCCTCGCGCACCGGGATGCGGCTGGTGCCGTATTCCTCTGCGAGGATCTCCTGCCGGATGCGCTGCCCCGGCGCGAGGTCGCCGTGCAGGATCGAGGCGCGCAGCGTCGTGGCGATGCGATGGCTCGCCACGGCGTCTTTCGGAACCGCGTCTTTCGGCACGGCGCCTTTCGGCGTGGTGCCGGTCGCCACGGTGTCAAAAGGTGCGGCGTCGGTCGGCATGGTCCTCCCCGGGGTGTCTGCGTCGGTCGACGGCGAGCTGGTCGCGGCGGCGTCTCAGCCGACGGTACTCGCATCCGGTGCCGCGGCCGGCACCAGCAGGTCGATGTTGGCCGGGCCGGCGTCGAGCTCACCCCGCTCGATGCGGTGGGCGAGCCCGGTCACGAGCTCGTTGAACGGAGCGCGGCCGCCGAGGCCCGCCTGGGCGCGCGCCACGAGTCCGTTGAGCTCGTCGACCTCCGACCGCCGCCCCTTGCGCCAGTCCTGCAGCACCGTGGTCATCGTGTCGGGCAGGGTGTAGCGGTCGAGCACGATCTCGAGCAGGTCTTCGGCGAAACGGTCGGGCGAGACATCCGCCGTCGCCTCCATGCCGAAGATCGGGATGGTGCGGTTGCCGAGGGCGACCGCCGTGCGCACGGCCTCTTTTCCGGTCTCGACCATGAACTCACGCATGCCGGGCACCCGCTCCGCGTCGGCGAGCGGCAGATCGAGGATGGCGGAGGGCACGAGTTCGGCCGCGTTGACGACGAGTTTCATCCACTTCGACGAACGGATGTCGGCCGAGATCTCGACGACCCCGGCGTGGCCGAGCACGTCGGCCACCTCGCGCTCGCGCCCCGCCGTCGACGGGTGGAAGCTGCCGAGTGCGAACCACGCCGCGGCCTGCTGGTTCACGACGCCGGGCTCGAACATGTTCGCGGCCACCTCGATGACGGCGGCCAGCGTTCGCTCGGCGCCCATCACGTCGGCCATGTCGTCGAGGGTCATGCCGTTCTGCAGACCCACCACGAGACCGTCGGGCTTGACGAGGGGTTTGATGAGTTCGCACGCCCACCGGGTGTCGTAGGCCTTGACCACGACGAACACGATGTCGAACGGCTCGCGCAGCTCGGCCACCTCGCAGAGGTGGATGACGGTGACGGGCGTGACCGTGGTGCCCGAGGGGGTGTGCACGGTGACGCCGTTGCGGCGCATCGCCTCGACGTGCGCCGGCCACTGCTCGATGAACGTCACGTCGAGACCGGCGCGGGTGAGGTCGGCGCCGATGGCCGCCCCGTTGGCGCCGGTGCCGAGCACCGCGATGCGGGGGGTGGCGGCGCTCACGAGGCGGCCGCCGGGATCGGCGTCGGCTGGAACGCCAGCAGCTGCCAGCCGGCACCCTGCCGCACCCACACCGAGATGGTGCTGCCGTTCAGCTCCACGGGGTTGCCGCCGATGAGCACGCTCGCGTTCATCGTGCCCACCACCACGGCGGTGTCGCCGCTCAGCAGGATGTCGCTGATCGGGTGATCGATGCGCGAGTAGTCGAGCACGCCGGCGCGGATCTTCTCGAGCAGACTGGCCTTCGTCTCGCGGTTGGCGTTGGAGTGGCCGTAGCCGAGCCGGTCGTGCAGCAACGGCTCGAGGGCGTCGGCGTCGCCGGCGAGCATGGCCGCGAACCGCCGGTCTTCGAGTGCGGTGAGAGCAGCGGCATCCGCCTGCTGGTCGACCTCGGGGGTGTCGGTCATGGGGTCTCCTATTCTGCGGGGCGGGCCGGGTGCCACAGGATCACGTCGGCGTCTTTCTCGTAGGCCTTGCCGTTCGGGTAGCTGACGAGCTCGAACTGCATGCCCCAGGGGCTCAGGAAGTAGACCCAGCGCTGCCCGGCCGAGGCCCGGCTGCTCGCGGTGGGCTCGCCGAGGATGCGGATGCCGTGGCCCTCGAGATGGGCGATGGCGGCATCGAGGTCGTCGACGTAGAAGGCGATGTGGTGGCCGCCGATGTCGCTGTTGCGGGGCTGGTCGCGCTGCCCCGGCTGGGGGAGGTATTCGAACACCTCGAAGTTCGCCCCGTTCGCGCAGCGGTAGAACCGCAGCTCGCGCACGACGCTCGTGGGATCGACGTTGAGGTGCTCGGCCATCCAGTCGTCGTCGTGCGCCATGGGGCCGAGGGAGTAGACGTAGTCGCACCCGATCACGTCGACGAAGAACTCGTGCGCCTGTTCGAGGTCGGGCACCGTGAAGCCGATGTGATCACTGCCCCGCAACCCCGGGATTCCGCTGCTCATGCCGCTCCCATCTTCATTGATGTATCCAATATGCCCGCAACCTCGCCTGGTGTCTAGTCAAATCCGTCGAAATCGGTTGCAATGGATCCATTCGACGGTTACTCTGATGGCAGCCGGTTGCGCGTCGTTCTCGATGCCCCGGAGCCCAGACACTGTCGAAGGAGAAGTGGATGCCGCGCGAGAAGCGATTGCAGCCGGGATCGAGTTGGGTCGAGCTGACCACCACGGCTGCCGACTGGAAGGCCGCCGATCCGGCCCTGCTGGCCACGATGCTCGGGCAGCTGCACCTCATCCGGGCCTTCGAGGAGACCGTGCTCGAACTGGCCGGCGAAGGCCTCGTGCACGGCCCGGCCCACTCCAGCATCGGCCAAGAGGGCGGCGCGGTCGGCTCCATCGTGGGCCTGCGCTCGAGCGACGGCGTGAACGGGTCGCACCGCGGCCACCACCAGTTCCTCGCCAAGGCGCTCAACCACGTGGCCCCCGACGGGCTCGACCTCGCCTCGCTCGTGACCGGCGACATCCAGGGCGTTCTGCAGCGCACGCTCGCCGAGATCCTGGGTCTGGCCCAGGGCTACTGCCGCGGTCGCGGCGGCTCGATGCACCTGCAGTGGTTCGAGGCGGGAGCGCTCGGCACCAACGCCATCGTCGGCGGCGGCGTTCCGCTCGGCGCGGGCAACGCCTGGGCCCAGAAGCACGCCGGCACGAGCGACCTCACCGTGAGCTACTTCGGCGACGGCGCCACGAACATCGGCTCGGTGCTCGAGTCGCTCAACCTGGCGGCCGCGTGGAAGCTGCCGTTCTGCTTCTTCATCGAGAACAACCTCTATGCGGTGTCGACCCGGGTCGAGGAGGTCACGGCCGAGCCGCGGCTGTCGGCGCGGGCGCTCGGCTTCAACATCCCGGCCTGGCGTGTCGACGGCATGGACCCGCTCGCCGTGCACCTCGCCATGCAGAAGGCCGAGGAGCGCATGCGCGCGGGGGAGGGGCCGGCCGTCATCGAGGCCGAGGTCTACCGCTACTTCCACCAGAACGGCGCCTACCCGGGCAGTGCGTTCGGCTACCGCACCAAAGACGAAGAGGCCGCGTGGCGCGACCGCGACCCGGTGGCCCGGGTCGGCCGCGAGATGGGCACCCTGAAGCTCATCGACGACGACGGCATCGCGGCCGTGCGCCGGCAGGCCCAGGAAGCGATGGCGGCGGCCGTCGCCGAGCTGCTCGAGCCCGATCCCGACGGAAAACCGGGCACCCGACGCATCCGCCCCGACCTCTGGCCCGACCCCGGGTTCAGCGACATCGGTGTGCGCGGCGACCTCAGCGAGATCGCGGGGGCGCGCACGGCCGAGGAGGCCGAGTTCACCGGTGGCCTCTCGAAGAAGAAGTTCATCGACGCGGTCGCCGCCGTGATGGACCGGCGCATGACCGAAGACGACCGCGTGATCGTGCTCGGCGAAGACGTGCACCGCCTGAAGGGCGGCACGAACGGCGCCACCAAGGGGCTCAGCGAGAAGTTCCCCGACCGCGTGCTCGGCACCCCCATCAGCGAGAACGCGTTCGCGGGCCTCGGCGGCGGCGTGGCGCTCGACGGCCGGTTCCGCCCCGTGGTCGAGTTCATGTACCCCGACTTCCTCTGGGTGGCCGCCGACCAGGTGTTCAACCAGATCGGCAAGGCCCGCCACATGTTCGGCGGCGAGAACCCGGTGCCGCTCGTGCTGCGCACGAAGGTGGCCATGGGCTCGGGCTATGGCTCGCAGCACCTGATGGACCCGGCCGGCATCTTCTCGACGTCACCCGGATGGCGCATCGTCGCCGCGTCGACGCCGTTCGACTACATCGGCCTCATGAACGCCGCCCTCGCCATCGACGACCCGGTGCTCGTGATCGAGCACGTCGACCTCTACGCCTCGAGCGGCCTGATGCCCGACGACGATCTCGACTACCAGATCCCGTTCGGCAAGGCGGCCGTGCGGCGCAGCGGCGACGACGTGACGGTGCTGACCTACCTCTCGATGGTCGCGCACGCGGCCGAGGCGATCGAGCAGACCGGCGTCGACGCCGAGCTGATCGACCTGCGGTTCCTCGACCGCGCCTCGATCGACTGGGAGACCATCGGCGTGAGCATCAGGAAGACCAACGCGGTGCTCATCGTGGAGCAGGGGGCGCTCGGCACGTCGTACGGCGGCTGGCTGTCGGACGAGATCCAGCGCCGGTTCTTCGACTACCTCGACCAGCCCGTGCAACGGGTGACCGGCGGCGAGGCGTCGCCGAGCATCTCGAAGGTGCTCGAGCGAGCCGCGATCGCCAAGACCGAAGAAGTGGTGACCGGCCTCGAGACCCTGCGGGCCGCGTTCGGCGGAGGGAACTGATCATGGCGACCATCATTCGCATGCCCGGCGTTCTGGCCGGCGCAGAAGAGGCCGTGCTGGCCGGCTGGCTGGTGGCCGTGGGCGACCAGGTGGCCGTCGGCGACCCGATCGCCGAGATCGAGACCGAGAAGGCCACCGTGGAATACGCCGCCGAGACGGCGGGCGTCTTCGGGCGCGCACTGGTCGGGCCGGGTGACTCCACCGAGGTCGGCGCGGCCATCGCCGTGCTGCAGGCCGAGGGCGAGGGCGACGCCGAGATCGACGCCGTTCTCGCCGGCACGTCGGCGGCGCCTGCCGGCGGCGGGTCGCAGGCCGACGCGGGCGATGGAGGCGGCGGAGCAGACGGAGCCGACGCGTCGGTCGTCGCCCGCGACCCCGAGTCGGCCACCCCGGTCGTCGAAGCGTCGAGCGTCGGCGAGGCCGCCGCAGCGGGAGCGGATGACGCTCCGGCGCCCTCAGGGGCGGCGCCATCGGGGTCAGCACCCTCAGGATCGGCGCCTTCAGGATCGGCACCGTCGGCGGCGCCGCGTGAGGCCGACCCCTCGGTCGTCGCTCGCGACCCCGAGTCGGCGAGCCCGGTCGTCGAGGCCTCGAGCGTCGGCGACGCCGCGGCGGCCGCCGAAGACTCTCCGGCCGCGACCTCGGCGTCGGCGCCCCCCGCGGGTTCGGGCGCAGCATCCGGCTCCGAGTCGGGCGGGAAGCGGCTGTTCGCCAGCCCCATCGCCCGGCGCCTCGCCCGCGACCGCAACCTCGACATCGCCGCCATCGCCGGCACCGGCCCCGGCGGCCGCATCAGCCGGCGCGACGTGGAGCGCGCCGAGGCGAGCCCGGTCGCCGCCCCGGCCGAGCCCGTGTCGACTGCTGACGCCACGCCCGCTGCAGCCGCTGCCGCCGCTCCGCCCGCAGCCGCAGCAGCTCCCGCCGCCGCTGCACCCGCGGCTGCTCCGCGCGTCGCCGAGCCCGCGGCATCCGGCGCCGGCGACTGGGACGAGGTGCCGCACACCGGCATGCGCAAGGCGATCGCCCGACGGCTCACCGAGAGCAAGTCGACGGTGCCGCACTTCTATCTCACCACCGAGTGCCGGGTCGACGACCTGCTCGCTCTGCGCGCCCAGATCAACGAGACTTCTCCCGTGCGCATCTCGGTCAACGACCTCGTGGTCAAGGCCGTGGCCGCCGCGTTCGCCGACGTGCCCGACGCCAACGTCACCTGGACCGACACCGTCATGCGGCGCCACCACACGGTCGACATCGCCGTCGCGGTCGCGACCGAGGGCGGCCTGCTGACGCCCGTGCTCCGCGACGCCGGTTCGAAGAGCCTCACGGCCGTGAGCACCGGCATCGCGGCGCTCGTGGCCAAGGCGCGCGACCGCAAGCTGCGGCAGGAGGAGCTCGAGGGCGGCAGCTTCTCGGTGACCAACCTCGGCATGTACGGCACGCTCGAGTTCTCGGCCATCCTCAACCCGCCGCAGTCCGGCATCCTCGCCGTCGGTGCGGCGACCAAGCAGGCGGTCGTCGACGTCGACGGCGAACTCGCCGTGGCCACCGTGATGCGCTGCACCCTCTCGGTCGACCACCGTGCGGTCGACGGCGCCCTCGCAGCCCAGTGGCTGGCGGCGTTCACGCGCCGCATCGAGAACCCGCTCAGCGTGCTCATCTAACCCGCTTTTCGACCCAGGAGCCCTTCGCATGACAACCATCACCCCGGCCTCGGCCGCCAGCTCGTTCGAGGCCCTCTCGCTGACCGTGCCGACCGGCTTGTGGATCGACGGCGCCTCGCGCCCCGCCTCTGACGGCAGCAGCTTCGGCGTGCTCGACCCGGCCTCCGGCGACGTGCTCGCCGAGGTGGCCTCGGCCTCGGTCGACGACGCGCTCGCCGCCGTGGATGCCGCCGCCGCGGCCGCGGTGGGCTGGGCGGCCGTGGCGCCCCGGCAGAAGGCCGAGATCCTACGCCGCGCGTTCGAGCTGATGATCGAGCGGCAAGACGACCTGGCCCGCCTGATCACGCTCGAGAACGGCAAGGCCCTCACCGACGCGCGCTCCGAGGTGGTCTACGCGGCCGAGTTCTTCCGCTGGTACTCCGAAGAGGCCGTGCGCATCCAGGGCACGGTCGAGACCGCCCCCTCGGGCGCCAACCGCATCGTCGTCGTGCACCAGCCGGTGGGCGTCGCGCTGCTCATCACGCCGTGGAACTTCCCGGCCGCGATGGCCACCCGCAAGATCGGCCCGGCACTGGCCGCCGGCTGCACGATGGTGCTGAAGCCGGCATCCGAGACCCCGCTCACCGCGCTCGCGCTCGTCGCCATCCTCGAAGAGGCCGGCGTGCCGGCCGGGGTGGTGAACGTCATTCCGTCGAAGCGCTCGGGAGCCATCTCGAGCACGCTGCTGGCCGACGGCCGGGTGCGCAAGATCTCGTTCACCGGCTCGACCGAGGTGGGCCGGGTGCTGCTGGAGCTGTCGGCGAAGACCGTGGTGAACGCCTCGATGGAGCTCGGCGGCAATGCCCCGTTCCTCGTGCTCGAGAGTGCGAACCTCGACGACGCCGTGGCCGGCGCCATGGTGGCGAAGCTGCGCAACGGCGGCGAGGCCTGCACCGCGGCGAACCGCTTCTTCGTGCACCGCTCGGTCGCCCAGGAGTTCTCCGAGCGCCTCGCGGCGGCCATGCGCTCGCTCGTCGTGGGCCCGGGCCTGGATGCCGCCACCAACATCGGCCCCCTGGTGAACGAGGAGACGCGGTCCAAAGTGGCCTCCCTCGTCGAGGGCGCGGTCGGCGAGGGCGCCCAGGTGCTGGTCGGCGGCCGTTCGGTGGCCGGCGCCGGCTACTTCTACGAGCCGACCGTACTCGTCGGGGTGGCGGCGGGCTCGGCCATCCTGGGCGAGGAGATCTTCGGGCCGGTGGCGCCGATCGTGGTGTTCGACGACGTCGCCGAGGCGATCCGGCTGGCGAACTCGACCGAATACGGCCTGGTCTCCTATGTTTACGCCGCCGATCTGGCGGAGGGGCTGCGGGTCTCCGAGGCGCTCGAGTCGGGCATGGTGGGACTCAACCGCGCCGTGGTCTCCGACCCGGCCGCGCCGTTCGGCGGGGTCAAGCAGTCGGGGCTCGGCCGCGAAGGCGGCCACGAGGGCGTGCTCGACTACATGGAGAGCAAGTACATCGCCGTGTCGTGGTGATCCGGCCCGAGTGAGGCGGCTGCCGGCGGTCGGGCTACGAGAGCCGGTCCATCGCCTGCAGGATGTCGACCGCGGAGTTGAGCTGGTCGGCCGCGCCGAGCGAGGGCACGCCCGAGGTCGGAAGTTCGTCGCCGACATCGCGGCGGCCCACCACGAACCACAGCCCCTTGGCGGGCACCGTGCCGTGGTTGACATACATGTGCGGCCGCACCGAGTCGAAGTTCAGCGAGTCGCCGGGGTGGATGACGAAGGTGTCGAAGTCGACCCGCACCGTCAGCTCGCCCGAGAGCAGGTAGGCGTATTCGGTGCCGCTGTGCCGCATCATCTTGCCTTCGACCGAACTCGACGCCCCAGGCTCGTAGGTCACCAGCAGCGGGTCGACCGGGCCGCCCACTCCCGTGGCCAGGCGTTCCCAGCGAACGCCGTTCTCCATCTCGAGCACGGGGTTGTCGGAGCCCTGCTGCACGATGGTGCCGGTGCGTCGCGCCTCGTCGTCGAACGCCGGCGCCGCGGCCGCCCGGCGGCGAGGGGCCGCCGCGGCAGTGCCGGGTTCGCCAACGAGCTCGTCGAACGAGATGCCGAGAAAGTTCACCAGGGCATAGAGCGTGCTGACCGAGGGCCGGGTCTTGCCGGTCTCCACCTGCGAGATCAGGCTGGCCGAGACCCCGACCGCCGCCGCGACGGTTCGAAGGCTGAGCGACTTCGCCATGCGTGCCGCTCGCAACCTTGGTCCGATGTCGTCTTCGATGGCTCGACTCCCTGTCCGGTAGTGCTGCACAACCGAGAATGTGCAGTTGAGGTTCACGACGGATCCGAGTGATCGACCGTGGCGAATAGTGTACGCCACAGAGCGCCTGAGATCCGCTTGATCAAGGCATTTCTCCGTGCCCGGGCGACCCCGACGAGGCATTGGATATGGTGTCTCAATGAACAGCTTGACAAGTGTGACTGCACATGTTGAGATGATCACGCCTTCACAGATGGAAATCAGACCTCCATTTTGTAAGCGTCGGTGAACGAGTGCCGGCGAGGCACGCAACCTGAACGGTGATGTTCAGTGAAAGGGCTCCCATGAGTACAGCAACCCGAGGAACCATGTCGGTCGACTGGGAGCAGAGGGTCGACTTCGATCGGCTCCGCAGCGAACGCCTGGCGCGACTGAAATCGCAGCTCGAGACGAGCGAGCTCGGGGCCGTGCTGGCCTTCGACTTCGCCAACATCCGCTACATGACCTCCACCCACATCGGCACCTGGGCGATGGACAAGCTGATCCGATTCAGCCTGCTCACCCGCCACACCGACCCGATCATGTGGGACTTCGGCTCGGCGGCCAAGCACCACAGCCTCTTCAACCCGTGGCTCGACACCACGACGGCCGAGGCCGACGCCGACCCGCACGCTCCGCATCACGGCGCCGTGCGGCCCCGCCTCGAGCCCGGCTCCCGCGCCGGCATCTCGCTGCTGCGCGGAGCGTTCAGCCCCGACGCCGGCATCGCCGACATGGTGGCCGCCAAGATCAAGCGCGAGCTCGAGAAGTTCGGTGTGGCCGACGAGCCTCTCGGCGTCGACGTGATTGAGCTGCCGATCCTGTTCGCACTGCAGCGTGCCGGCATCACGGTGGTCGACGGCCAGCAGGTGTTCCTCGAGGCCCGCCGCATCAAGACCGGCGACGAGATCACCCTGCTCACGACCGCGGCGTCGATGGTGGATGCCGCCTACGAAGACCTCTACGAATTCCTGAAGCCTGGCGTGCGCGAGAACGAGTGCGTCGGCCTGGTGTCGAAGAAGCTCTACGACCTCGGCTCGGAGTACGTCGAGGGCGTCAACGCCATCTCGGGCGAGCGCTGCTCGCCGCACCCGCACGTGTTCTCCGACCGGCTCATCCGGCCGGGCGACCCCGCGTTCTTCGACATCCTGCACAGCTTCAACGGCTACCGCACCTGCTACTACCGCACCTTCGCGGTGGGCTCGGCGAGCCGGGCGCAGAACGACGCCTACATCCGGGCCCGCGAATACATGGACCGCGCGATCGCGCTCGTGCGCCCCGGCGCCACGACGGCCGACATCGTGCAGGTCTGGCCCACCGCCCAGGAGTTCGGATTCCCCGACGAAGAGGCCGCCTTCGCCCTGCAGTACGGCCACGGCGTCGGCCTCTCGATCTGGGAGAAGCCGATCTTCTCGCGCCTGGTGTCGCTCGAGAACCCCGAGGTGATCGAGGAGGGCATGGTGTTCGCGCTCGAGACCTACTGGCCGTCGGCCGACGGCATCGGCGCCGCCCGCATCGAGGAGGAGGTCGTCGTGACGGCCACCGGATGCCAGGTGATCACGAAGTTCCCGGCCGAAGACCTCATGGTGGCCGGCCAGCGCTACTTCACGGTCGGCGGCCCGCTGTCGACGCTGCGCGACTCCCAGTCGAACCTCAACACCGCCGCGGGTCGCGGAGAGCCGGGCGCCTGAGATGGCGGCGGATCGCGAGACGATCGGGTTCGTCGGGCTCGGCACGATGGGCGAGGCGATGGCGGGCGTGCTCGTCGAGGCCGGCCATGACGTGGTGGTGTGGAACCGGTCACCGGATGCCGCGGCGCGCCTGGTCGAGAAGGGCGCCACCGCGGCATCCGGAGTCGACGACGCGCTCGCCACCACGCTGGTGTTCTCGATGCTCTCGGCCGAGCGGGCCGTGCTCGACGTGTTCTCGCCCGAGGCGCTGGCCGCCGCGCCCGAGGGAGCGGTGCACGTGAACATGGCCACGGTGAGTGCGGCGGGCGCCGACGAGCTGGCGCGCCTGCACCACGAGGCCGGAGTCGGCTACGTCGCCGCCCCCGTGCTCGGCCGGTCGACGGTGGCGGCGGCGGGGTCGCTGTCGATCCTCGTGGCCGGCGACGAGTCGGCGGTCGAACGCGCCACGCCCTACTTCGAGCTGATGGGGCGCCGGGTGTGGAACTTCGGCTCGACGCCGAGCGACGCGAACGTCGTGAAGATCGGCATGAACTACATGATCATCCACGCCCTGCAGTCGATGTCGGAGTCGGTCGCCATTCTCGAAGCCCGGGGGGTCGACACCGGCCGCTTCATCGAGCTGGCGTCGGACAGCCTGTTCCCCGGCCCGGTCTATTCGGGCTACGGCGCCGAGATCTCGCAGAGCAGCTACCTGCCGGCGGGATTCACGACCGAGCTCGGGTTCAAAGACCTGCGCCTCGCGATCGACGCCGCCGACGCGAGCGGGGTGGTGCTGCCCACCGCCGGCGTGTTGCGCGACATCTTCGACGAGGCCATCGCCGACGGCCAGGCGGAGTGGGACTGGGCGTCGATCGCCGAGGTCACCCGCAAGCGCTCGGCGCACTGATCCATCCCTGCGTTACCCCTGCACACGACGACGAGGAAGTTGACCGCCATGAAGGCTCTGCAGTTCACCAGCCAAGACGAGCCCGAGGTGCTCGACCTGCCGATTCCCGAGATCGCCGACGACGAGGTGCTCGTCGCCGCACGCCGGGTGGGGGTCTGCCACAGCGACATCGATCTGCTCGAGGGGCGCTACATCATTCCGTTCAGCTACCCCATCATCCCGGGCCACGAATGGTCGGGTCAGGTGGCGGCCGTGGGCTCCAAGACCCAGGGGTTCACCGTCGGTGACACCGTGGTGGGGGAGTGCGTGATCGGCGACGACCACTTCGGCTTCTCGATCTCGGGTGCCGGCGCCGACTACTTCGTGGCCAAGCCGGCCTGGCTGCACAAGGTGCCCGAGGGATTGTCGTTCGCCGACGCAGCCCTCGTCGAGCCGTTCAGCGTGGCCTACTCGGCGCTGATGAAGGTGGGCAACGTGAATGCGAGCGACACGCTCGTGGTGCTCGGCGCCGGGCCGATCGGCCTCGCGGTCACCGCGGGCGCCGCCGCCCTCGGTGCGGTGACCGTGGTGGTGGAGCCCTCTGAAGACCGCCGTTCTGCGGCCACCCAGCTCGGCGCGGCGCACACCGTGCACCCGGATGACGCGATCGACTTCATCGCCCAGGTCACCGACGGTCGTGGCGCGAACGTGGTGATCGAGTGCAGTGGCCGGCCCGAGGTGATGGCGCTCGCCCTGGAGTACGTGGGCCACCGCGGCCGCGTCTGCTACGTCGGCATCGACGTCGGGCGCTCGGCACCGGCGAAGCTCGGCCTCATCCAGTCGAAGGAGCTCTCGATCACCGGTGTGATCGGGTCGGAGGGGCTGTGGCCCGCGACGCTGCGGTTCCTCGCCAACACCAAGATCGACCTGAGCCCGCTCATCACCAACGTCTACCCGGCCTCCGACGCCCTCGACGCGCTCGACTCGGCGCACCACCCGCAGACCACCATCAAGGCGCACATCGAGTTCGACGCGCCGCTGATCGGCTGAGGGCGGCGCCGCCGCGCCTGCGCCATCGCCGCCGAACCCGCTGCCCGACCGACCGCACCGACCGACCGCACCGCTCCATCGACGAGAGACCTGCCATGACTGCCCACGACTCGATCACCGCCACCACCGAGCTGCCCTCCACCATGTCGGCCGCCGTCTTCCACGCGGCGAAAGACATCCGGGTCGAGACGGTGCCCGTGCCCGAGCCCAAGCCGGGCGAGGCCGTCGTGCGCGTGCTGCGTTCGGGCATGTGCGGCACGGATGCCACGGAGTGGGTGGCCGGGCCGAAGATCTTTCCCATCACGAAGCCCCACCGCGTCACGGGGCACGTCGGCCCGATGATCCCCGGGCACGAATTCGTGGGCGAGATCGTGTCCGCGCCCGAGGGTTCGGGATTCGAGGCCGGTGACGTCGTGGCATCCGGAGCCGGCGTCTGGTGCGGCGAGTGTGATCGCTGTCTCGAGGGGCGCACGAACATGTGCGACGTCTACTACACGCTCGGCCTGAGCCTCGACGGGGGCATGGCCGAATACGCCTCCACCCCGGTGAAGAATCTCGCGAAGGTGCCCGAGGGGCTCTCGATCGATGCGGCGGGGCTCGCTCAGCCGCTCGCGGTCGGCATCCATGCCGCTCGTCGGTCGGGCGCCGTCGACGGCGACAAGGTGCTCGTGATCGGCGGCGGCGCGATCGCGTCGTTCGTGCTGGCGGGCCTCAAGCACCTGTTCGACGTGCAGGTGACCGTGGTCGAGTTCCCCGGCCCGAAGCAGGAACGCGCGCTGCGGCTCGGCGCCTCGAGCGTGGTGAGCCCCGGCGACGACCTGGGCGACCAGGTGCGGGAGTCGTTCGGCGGTTCGCGGCCCGACGTCGTGATCGAGGCCAGTGGCGCCCCCGGGCAGCTGGCCAACGCGATCGCGTTCGTGCGCGACGGCGGCCGGGTGCTCGCCGTGGGGCTGCCCAAGGTGCAGCCCACGATCGACGTGCACTCGCTCGTCTTTCGCGAGATCACGCTCGACTCGAGCCTCGCGCACGTGTGCGACAGCGATCTGGGCGCCGCGCTCGACATCCTCGCCGAGGGAGTTCTGGGCGAGGAGCTGATCGAGCAGGTCGTGGGCCTCGGCGACCTCGGCGCGCAGCTCGACCGCCTCGTGGCCGGGCAGGTCGACGGAAAGATCCTCGTCGACCCCTCGCGCTGACCCGCCGCTGCCGCTCGTGCCCCCTCGGGCCCGAGGGGTCGCGCAAAATGTCGTTCCGCGCCCCCAGTGGGTGCTTTTGCGCGACCGCGGGCGCGGAGGTGTCGGGGGAGCGGAGCGGGCGGTCGCGCAAAGGGCGCTTCCGGGGCGGTTCGAGGTGCTTTTGCGCGACCGCGGGAGGAGAGCGGGGAGCGGGGGGCGCGGGCGGGAGGGGGTTAGCGGCGCTCGAGGGCGCCGGCCGCGGAGGCGGCGGCGGCTTGCTGGCGCAGCACGAACTTCTGCACCTTGCCCGACACCGTTCGGGGGAAGGCGTCGACCTTCCAGAGCAGCTCGGGGTACTTCTGCCGGGCGATCGAGCGGCGGTCGAGGTGTGCGGTGAGGTCGGCCAGTCGCAGCTCGGCGCCGGGCCGCAGCACCACCACGGCGCAGGCGCGCTCGCCCATGAGCGGATCGGGCACGCCGATCATCGCCACGTCGAGGATGGCCTCGTGCGTGAGCAGCAGGTCTTCGACCTCTTTGGCGCTGATGTTCTCGCCGCCGCGCACGATGAGGTCTTTGCGGCGCCCCGTGATGGTGATGAGGCCGTCGGGCGTGATGCTCGCGAGGTCGCCGGTGCGGAACCATCCGTCGTTCGTGAACGCAGGCTCGTCGTCGCGCGGATCGAGGTAGCCGACGAACAGCTCCGGGCCGCGCACCTCGAGCTCGCCGTCGTCGGCGAGCCGGGCGTCGGCCTCGCCGATGAGGTGGCCTTCCGAGGTCAGGCGGTCGGGGCCGGCGTCGTCGGGGCGCACGATGCAGAGGGTCGGCATCTCGGTCGACCCGTAGGTGCGTGACACTCGCAGGCCCATGGTCTGCTCGGCCTCGGCCACCAGTGTGGGCGGGATGTCGGCGCCGCCGCAGACGAACGCGCGCAGCGACGACGGCGTGCCGCGCCGCGCGTAGCTGTCGGAGAGGCCGCGCAGGAACGGGGTGGCGGCCACGGTGAACGCGCAGCCGTCGTGTTCGATCAGGTCGGCCGCGACGTCGGCGTCCCACCGGTCGAGCAGCGACACGCTGCCGTGGGTGAGCAACGGCATCAGCACGCCGTAGAGCAGACCCGTGACGTGGGCCAGCGGCGACGGCATGAACACGGCCTCCCCGTCGAGGCCGAACACCTCGCCGATCGACGCCGCTTCGTAGAGCAGCGTCTGGTGCGAGTGCAGAACCCCTTTGGGGGTGCCGGTGGTGCCCGAGGTGAACATGAGCAGGGCGACATCCGTGGGGCTCACCGGGGAGACGGCCAGCGGATGCGCAGGCTCCGCGAGAGGGCCGGCTGCCGCGGGCGGGGCGGGCAGGATCTCGTCGATGTCGAGCACGACCGCGGAGATGCCGGCCGCCGCCACCGCGTCGCGCGCCTGGGCGACGAAGTCGACCCCGCGGGCGGTGGAGGCCACGAGCACGGCGGCGGGCGCGGCACTGCCGAAGATGGCCCCGAGCTCGCTGCCGCGGTAGATGGTGGTGATGGGGTTCACCACGGCGCCCATCGCCCACGCTCCGTGCATGGCGGCGATCGTGCACCAGGTGTTCGAGAGCTGCATGCTCACCACGTCGCCCGCCCGCACGCCCGCGGCGAGCAGGGCGTCGCGCACGGTCGCCGCGGCCCGGGCCATGGTGGCGCGATCGGCGCGCACCCCGCCGTCGACGACGTAGACCGCCTCGGGTTGCCGGGCGGCCGACTCGGCGAAGATCTCGCCGATCGAGCGCTGCCACGGTTCGAGCGACGCGTAGGCGACGGGTGCCGTGCGGGTGTGCTCACGCATCGGCGGACCGTTCGGTGAAGCCCCGCGAACCCACGCCCGACATGAAGATGTTGAAGAGTTGGTCGCTGACCTCGTCGTGCGTCAGGGCGCCGCCCGGCCGGTACCACTGGTAAGCCCAATTGCACATGCCGAAGAGCGCGAACGACGCCGTGCGCGGGTTCTGCCAGGCGATCGAGCCCTCTTTCATGCCGTGCAGGATGGCTGACTCGACCAGTTCTTCGTAGCGGTCGCGCTTGACCTTGGCCGACCGCTGCATCTCGGGCGGCAGCTCACGGAAGTACTCGAAGAACACCCGCACGTGGCCGGGCTTCTGGTCGATCAGGGCCACGATGTCGCGCATGACGGCGCCGACCACGAGCACCGGGTCGTCGGTGGTGGCGGTGGTCGCCTCGAACAGCGACAGCAGCTCGTCGATCCACTCGTCGTGGATGGCGTAGAGGATGTCGTGCTTCGCCTTGAAGTAGTGGTAGACCGTGGCCTTCGCCGTGCCCACCCGGTCGGCGATCGCCGCGGTGGTGGTGCGATGGAAGCCGAGCTCGTCGAAGAGCGAGGCGGCGGCCTCGAGGATCTCGGCGCGGCGCAGCTCGCCCGACGCCGTCAGCGGAGCCTGGCGGGGCGCGGTGTCGACGCCTCCGGGTGCGAGCGCGGGGGCATCGGCCAGCGCGGGGGCATCGGCCAGCGAGGCGGAATCGGGACGGCTCATGAGAACGGCTCCAGGGTCGCGCGGATGGCCCGCTCGATGTCGGCGTGCTGCGGCAGCCACGCGGTCTCGAGCGGCGGGGCGTAGGGGGCGGGCGAGAAACCGGCGCCGACGCGCTGCGGCGGTCCGTCGAGCGCCCAGAAGGCCTCGCCCACGACGGTCGACACGATCTCGCCGCCCACCCCGAAGTCGGTGACGGCCTCGTGCACGACGACGAGCCGCGAGGTCTTCCGAACCGAGGCGAGCACGGTCTCGCGGTCCCAGGGCGAGATGGTGCGCAGGTCGACCACCTCGACGTCGATGCCCTCGCCGGCGAGCCGCTCGGCGACCTCGAGGCACTCGAGCACCATGCGCGAGTAGCTCACGACGGTGACGTCGGTGCCCTCACGGGCGATGCGCGCGCGGCCGATCGGCACCCGGTGGCCGCGGGGCGCCGCCGGTGAGCGCCGGCCGTAGAGGGTGCGGTTCTCGATGTAGACGACCGGATTCGGGTCGTCGATGGCCGAGCGCAACAGCCCGTAGGCATCCGCCGCGGTCGATGGCATCACCACGGTGAGCCCCGGGATGTGGGCCAGCAGCACCTCCAGGCTCTGCGAGTGCTGGCTGCCCGCCGACCGCCCGGCGCCGAACTGGGTGCGCACGGTCATCGACATGGATGCTCGCCCCGCGGTCATGAAGTGGAGTTTCGCAGCCTGGTTGAGCAGTTGGTCGAAGGCCACCCCGATGAAATCGAGATACATGATCTCGACCACCGGGTGGAGCCCCGCCATCGCGCCACCCACGCCGAGGCCGAGCACCGCGGCCTCGGAGATGGGGGTGTCGAGCACCCGATCCGGATGCCGCGCGTGCAGCCCCCGGCTCACCGCGAACACTCCGCCGCCGGCGGCCACGTCGATGCCGGCCAGGAAGGCGAGCGGGTCGTCGTCGAGCGCGTCGGACAGGGCGGTGCGGATGCCTTCGATGTACTTCACCGGGGCGGCATCCGCTGCAGGCTTCTGCTCGACCACCTCGGGGCGGGGAGCGGTGACGTAGCGGCCGGCGTCGGCGGCCAAGGGCTCGGGAGCCGCCTTCGCACGCTCTGCTGCGGCGGTGACGCTCTCGGTCGCGGCCTCGCGGAGGGCGGTGATGCGCTCGTCGGACACGCCGAGCTCGCGCAGCCGGTCTTCGGCGCGCGTGACCGGGTCGGTCGAGCGGGCGCGGCGCAGGTCGTCGGTGTCGCGGTACTGCTGCTGGTCGCCCTCGTAGTGCCCGTGCCAGCGGTCGGTCATCGCCTCGACCACGACCGGGCCGCTGCCGTGCCTCACCCCGTCGACCACGCGGGCCATGCGGTCGGCGACGGCCCAGACATCCGCCCCGTCGATCTCGAGGTAGGGCAGCCCGTAGCCGGCCGCTCGTTCGCGGAGGGTCGCCGGATGCCCGTCGGCGGCGGCCGTGAACTCGGCGTAGCCGTTGTTCTCGCAGAAGAAGACGACCGGCAGCGACCAGAGGGCCGCGAGGTTGACGGCCTCGTGGAAGACGCCCTGCGCCACCGCGCCGTCGCCGAAGAACGCGACCACCACGTCGTCGCCCCTGGTGCGGGCGGCGTGGGCGGCGCCGACGGCGATCGGCAGGCCGGCGCCCACGATGCCGTTGGCGCCCAGGATGCCGAGCGTCGGGTCGGCGATGTGCATCGAGCCACCGCGGCCCTCGACGGCGCCGGTCGCCCGGCCGAACAGCTCGGCGAACATCGCCTCGGGCTGCATGCCCTTGGCCAGGCAGTGCCCGTGGCCGCGGTGGTTGGAGGTGATCATGTCGCTCACCCGCAACGCGTGGCACGCGCCGACGGCCGAGCCCTCCTGGCCGAGCGAGACGTGCACGAACCCGGGGATGGCTCCGTCGCGATAGAGATCGGAGGTGAGCAGTTCGAACGTGCGCACCTCGCACACACCGGAGTAGAGCTCCTCCATCTCGGCCACGGCGGGTGGCGCGAGCGGCGGAAGCGAGATCGCGTCTGGCTCGAGGGCCGTTGTCATATGCCGCTCCCTTGCGGATCATGCCTTGCGAAGAAACAACCGGCCCGCGGGCCGGTCGTGTACGAACTCAGCATAGCGATAATCGCGCCATCACGGCATAATGAGAGTTGTACCGACCGGCCCACCGGTCGGTTGAACCTGGCTTTTGCGATCAAAGGAGATCATCAGTGCGGCGTGACATCGAGTTCCAGAGCGAGGGCGACACCATCCGCGGATGGCTGTTCACGCCCGACGAGGGCGAGGGCCCGTTCCCCACCGTCGTCATGGCCGGCGGCTGGTGCTACGTCAAAGAGATCGTGCAGCCGACCTACGCCGAGATGTTCGCGCAGAACGGCATCGCCGCCATCCTCTTCGACTACCGCAACTTCGGCGACTCCGGCGGGGAGCGTCGCCAGCACATCGATCCGTGGATGCAGATCGCCGACTACCGGCACGCGATCGACTTCGCCGAGACGCTCGACGAGGTCGACTCCTCGCGCATCGGCGTGTGGGGCCTGTCGTACAGCGGCGGCCACTCGCTCATCCTGTCGGCCATCGACTCGCGCATCAAGTGCGCCGTGTCGCAGATCCCCGTGGTCGAGGGCTACCTCAACATGCGCCTCGCGAACGGCACCGTCAACTTCCGCCGGCTCGAGAAGGCCATCCTCGAGGCCCGCCGCAAGCGGTTCGCGGGCGAGGGCGAGACCATGGTGCCGCACTTCACGCTCGACACCGGCAACGAGATCTCGGCCTGGCCGTTCCCCGAGGGCTACGAGGTGTTCCACACCTTCCAGCAGAACGAGGCGCCCAACTACGACTTCGACGCCACACTGGAGTCGGTCGACCTGCTGATGACCTACGACATCCGGCCGTTCCTGCACCGCATCGTCAACACGCCGACGCTCATGATCGTGGCCGAGAACGACGACATCACCCTCTGGGACGAGGCGATCGGCGCCTACAACGCCATCCCGACCTCGAAGAAGCGCCTGGTGGTCATCGACAAGTCCGACCACCTCGCGCTCTACAGCAACCAGTCGCTGCTGATCCGGGCCGCCACCGCGGCGACCGACTGGTTCGTCGAGCGGTTGAAGCCGCTCGGCCAGGAGTCCGTGCCGGCCTGACGCGCCGGCGTCGCTCTTCGGCGACATCGCCCGCGTCACTGTCGCCCGCCGGCGGCACCACCTCACCCCACCTCGACCCGCCACTGCGAAGGAGCACCATGCGAGCCGCCGTCTTCCACGACGCACACGACATCCGCATCGAGAACGTCGATGCCCCCACCGACGTGGGGCCCGGCGAGGTGCTGCTGCGCCCGTTCTGGTGCGGCATCTGCGGCACCGACCTGCACGAATACGCGGCCGGGCCGATCGTCATCCCCACCGAGGCGCACGCGCTCACGGGGGCGTCAGCCCCGCAGATCCTCGGTCACGAGTTCTCGGGCGAAGTGCTCGAGGTGGGGGCCGGGGTCACCAACGTGGTGCCGGGCCAGCGGGTGTCGGTGATGCCCATCCTCGCCTGCGGGCACTGCTTCTACTGTCAGCGCGGGCTCGGCCACCTGTGTGTGAACATGGCCTGCGTCGGCCTCAGCTACGCCTGGGGCGGCATCGCCGAACTCGCCGTGGTGCCGGCGACCCACGTGTTCGCGCTGCCCGACGCCCTCACCGACGAGCAGGGCGCCCTGGTGGAGCCGACCGCTGTGGCCGCCTACGGCGTCGACTCGGCGGGCGTGCGACCCGGTGACGCCGTGCTCATCACCGGCGCCGGCCCGATCGGCGCGCTGGCGTCGATCTATGCGGCATCGCTCGGCGCGCGCGTGTTCATCTCCGAGGTCAACCCCGTGCGCGCGGCGCTCGCCCGGTCGCTCGACGTCGGCGAGGTGCTCGACCCGTCGGCGGTCGACGTCATCGAGGTGCTGCGCGACGCCACCGGCGGCATCGGGGTCGACCAGGTGGTTGAGTGCTCGGGCAACGAACGGGCCCTGCAGACCGCCCTCGACGCGGTGCGCTCCGCCGGGCGCGTCACCCAGACCGGCCTGCACACGCGGCCCGCGTCGATCGACCCGATGATCCTCGCCCAGCGCGAGATCACCTACAACGGCACCTGGTGCTACCGGCTCACCGACTGGCCCCGCATCATCGGCCTCATCGCCGATCGCGGCCTGCCGGTCGACAAGGTCGTGACGGGGCGCATCGGAGCGGCCGACCTGGTCGAGAAGGGCTTCGAGGTGCTGCTTTCGCCCAAGGGCGAGCAGGTCAAGGTGCTGGTCAATGCCCGCTGACCCCACACCGGCCACGGATGCCGCCACCGATGCCGCCACGGATGCCGCTACGGAGGCGTCGACGGATGCCGCCACGGATGCCGCTCCGGACGTAGCGCCCGGCGTCGCGCCCGGCCGGTTCGCCGGCGCGGTGGCCATCGTCACAGGCGGCAGCCGCGGCATCGGCCTCGCGATCGCACAGCGTCTGGTGGCCGAGGGGGCGCGGGTGTGCATCACGGCGCGCCATGCCGACGTTCTCGACGAGGCTGCGGCCACCCTGCCCGACGGCCGCTGCATCTCGGTGGTCGGCCGGGCCGAAGACCCCGAGCACCGTGCCGAGGTGCTTCGCCGGGTGGCCGACGAGTTCGGGCGGGTCGACGTGCTCGTCAACGTGGTCGGCATGAACCCCGTGTTCGGCGACCTGATCGGCGTCGATCTCGGCGCCGCCCGCAAGATCTTCGAGGTGAACGTGATCACGCCGCTCGCCTGGGTGCAAGACCTCGTGGCCCACCCCGGCCTGCAGTTCGCCGAGCGGGGCGGATGCATCGTGAACCTGTCATCGGTCACCGGCACCACCCCGTCGCCCGGCATCGGCCTCTACGGCGTCTCGAAGGCCGCCGTGGCCCACCTCACCCGCACGCTCGCGGTCGAACTCGGCCCGAGCATCCGGGTCAACGCCGTCTCGCCGGCGGTCGTGCGCACCGTGTTCTCGCGGGCGCTCTACGAGGGCAAAGAGGAGGCCGTCACCGCGGGCTACCCGCTCGGCCGGCTCGGCGAACCGGGCGACGTCGCCTCGGCGGTCGCGTTCCTCGCCTCGGCCGACGCCGGCTGGATCACGGGCGAAGTGCTCACCATCGACGGCGGCCTGCTGGCCGCGGGAGGGGTGGCGTGAGCGTGCCCGAGAACCAGAACCAGAACCAGAACCAGAACATGAACCAGAACCCGAACGAGCACACCACCGTCACCGCGCCCGGCGACCTGCTCGAACGCACCCGGGCCTTCATCCGCGACGTCGTCATCCCGGCCGAGCCCGAGCCCGGCACGAGCGTCGACAGCGCGGTTCTGGCCCGTCTGCAGGCAGAGGCGCGCGATGCCGGCGTCTACGCCCCGCACGCCCCGGCCGAATACGGCGGCCAGGGCCTCTCGATCGCCGCGTGGTCACCCGTCTTCCAGGCGGCCGGCTACTCGCCGATCGGGCCGAGCGCCCTGGGCTGCATGGCGCCTGACGAGGGCAACGCCCACATGCTCGAGAAGATCGCGTCGCCGGCCCAGAAAAAGGCCTACCTCGCCCCGCTCGTGCGCGGTGACGTGCGCTCCGCGTTCGCGATGACCGAGCCGCACCCCGGCGCCGGCTCCGACCCCGAGGCTTTGCTCACCACCGCGACCGCGGTCGACGGCGGCTGGCGCATCGACGGCGACAAGCGGTTCATCAGCGGCGCCCGTGGCGCGGGCTTCTTCATCGTGATGGCTCGCACCGAGCACGGCGCCACCATGTTCCTGGTCGACGCCGACAACCCCGGGCTCACGCTCGGCCGCGACATCCACACCATCGACCGGGCCATCGCCGGCGGCCACTCCTACGTGCACTTCGACGACTGCCGGGTGGGCGACGACGCCGTGCTGGGCGCCCCGCACGAGGGCTTCCGCTACGCCCAGGTGCGGCTCGGCCCGGCCCGGCTCACCCACTGCATGCGCTGGCTCGGGCTCGCCCGCCGCTCACTCGACATCGCCCTCGACCGTGCCGAGTCGCGCGAGCTGTTCGGCGCCCGCCTTCGCGACCTCGGTCTGGCCCAGGGGCTCATCGCCGACTCGGTGATCGACATCGAGACCTCCGACGCCATCATCACCGCCACCGCCGAGGCGCTCGAGCGCGACCCC
The DNA here is from genome assembly GCF_024979295.1 of Herbiconiux daphne. Lineage (GTDB taxonomy): Bacteria > Actinomycetota > Actinomycetes > Actinomycetales > Microbacteriaceae > Herbiconiux > Herbiconiux daphnes. The sequence goes on from NZ_JANLCJ010000005.1 coordinate 401,353, forward strand.
CGCGAGGGAGCCCGGCTGTCGTCGATCGCCAAGGTGCACTGTTCCGAAGCGATCTTCCGGGTGATCGACCGATCGATGCAGCTCTGCGGCGGCGACGGGGTGTCGAGCGACCTGCCCCTCGCGTCGTACCTCGACGAGGTGCGGCCGTTCCGCATCTACGACGGCGCCAACGAGACCCACCGCTGGGCCATCTCACGACGGGCGTCGTCGACGCGCCGGCGCGAGCTCGCCGACGTCGGCGCCATCGAGAGACCGGAGGCCTGAGGTGACCGCGAACGGCGCCCCCGTGCCCACGGTGCACGTCACCGAGGTCGTCGACACGCCGGCGGATGCCGCGGCGCTCGTGGCCAGCGGCTCCCCGGCCCCGCTGCTCGTGATCGAGCCGCTCACGGCGTTCCTCGACGCGCGCGGCATCGGCGCGGGAGCGATCACCGCCACGCGCATCGGCGACGGGCAGTCGAACGTCACCTACGCCATCCGCCGCGGCGACGACCGCTTCGTGGTGCGCCGGGGGCCCCGGCCGCCGCTGCCGAAGTCGACCCACGACATGGCCCGCGAGGCCCGCGTTCAGTGGTTCGCCGCGGCCCACGGCGTTCCCGTGCCGCGCATCCTGGCCGTCTGCGACGACCCCGGGCTGCTCGGCGTGCCGTTCTACGTGATGGAGCACATCGACGGGCTCGTCATCACCGACGAGATCCCCGCGGCGCTCGACTCCCTCGACCAGCGGCGGCAGACCAGCGAGCAACTGGTCGACCTGCTGGTGAGCCTGCACGAGGTGCCGGTCGACGGCGACGACGCTGCGGGGCTCGGCCGCCCCGAGGGCTACCTCGAACGCCAGGTGGCGCGGTTCCGCGGGCTCTGGAGCGGCAATTCCGAGCGCGAGCTGCCCGTGGTCGACGAGCTCGGCGCGTGGCTCGCCGAACACCTGCCGGTGTCGGAGCGCACGGCGCTCATCCACGGCGACTACCGGCTCGGCAACGTGATGTTCCGACCCGAGGCACCGGCCCGAGCGCGGGCGCTGCTCGACTGGGAGATGTCGACCCTCGGCGACCCGCTCGCCGACGCCGGCTACCTCACGGCCATGTACGCCGACGCCTCCGCCCCGCCCACGGTGATGCAGCTGACCTCGGTCACCCGCGCACCGGGATACCTCACCCGCGACGAGATCGTCGAGCGTTACGCCGCCCGGTCGGGAGCGGATGTGTCGCGGCTGGCCTGGTACGAGACTCTCGCCCTGTGGAAGTCGGCGGTGTTCTGCGAGGCGATCTACACCCGCTGGCGGCACGGCGAACGACCCGACGACGATTTCGGACCCCGGCTGAAGGACGGTGTGCCCGACCTGCTCGAGGCAGCCCGTGCCGCCGCCGCGCGATTGGGAGAATGAGATGGCAGAACCGCTCCGCCTGCAGCATCCGTTGCAGCACATCGCCCCGACGCCCCCGCAGCGGAACGTCGACATGCACGAGAGCACCTACCGGTCCGGCGACCGCGAGACGGTGCCGCCGGCCGAGGCGCGGTCATGGGTGCACGGCTACGTCGTGTCGGGCAGCGTGCGGCTGGCGGTCGACGACCGCGATTGGGGATGCGGCCCGGGCGACTCGATCGTGATCGACGGCAAGCGGGGCTACCACGTCACCGGCGAGAGCGACGACCCCGCCCGGGTGGTGTGGTTCATCACCGGCGACACGGGCTTCTAGGCCCAAAGGGCCGAGGTCTGCCGAGCTTAGTCAGGGCACCTGACCGGGCAGCAGCTCGCCGCTGCCCTCGCTCTTGACGTCCCACTGCTCGAGGAACTCGCGGCGGCCCACCACGAACCAGATGCCGCGCGCCGGCTCCGAGGTGTGGTTGTAGAACATGTGCGGCCGCACCGAGTCGAAGCAGAGCGAGTCGCCCGGGCCCAGAACGTAGGTGGCGAAGTCGAGCCGAAGCGTGAGCTCGCCCGAGAGCAGGTAGGCGTATTCCACCCCGGCGTGGCGCATCATCTTGCCCTCGATCGAGCTCGAGGCGCCGGGTGCGTAGGTCACGATGAGGGGGTCGACGGTGTGGGTCGGGCCCACTGCCATGCGTTCCCAGACCACCCCGTTCTCCATCTCGATCACCGGGTTCTCCGACGCGCGCTGCACCGGCTGGTCGCCCGGTGTCTCCACGCTCGGCGTGACGGCCGCGTTCTCCTGCGGCGGCGCATCCGGAGCCGGCGGCGGGGGAGTGGCGCCCGATGCCAGCAGGTCGTCGATCGAGACGCCCAGATGGTTGACGAGCATGTAGAGGGTGCTCACCGAGGGCTGGGTCTTACCGGTCTCGACCTGCGACAGCAGGCTTGGCGACACCCCGATCGACGTCGCGACCGATCGCAGGCTGAGCTTCTGGCTCTCGCGCACGGCTCTCAACCGAGGCCCCAGCATCTCGTTCATGTGCAAACCGCCCTAGTCAGTCTCTCGGTACCGTGCGACTCCATCTTGGCGTGATGCCGGCTGCGCGACGCGCAACCGGCACCACAACGACGGCGCGGCTAGACGAAGATTACGCCGCCGTTCACGTCGAGCGTCGCACCGGTGATGTAGGCCGCGTCGCCGGTCGAGAGAAAATAGACCGCGTCGGCGATGGCTTTGGGGTCGCCGGCGACCTTGAGCGGGATCTTGCCCCACTCGATGTCGCGCATCTCCTCGAACGTGATGCCGCGCTCTGCGGCCTCGCCCGCGAGAGCCTTCTGGTGCATCGGGGTGTTGATGTTGCCGGGCGCCACGGCGTTGACCCGGATGCCGACCTCGGCGAGCTCCGACGCGAGGCACTGCACGAAGCTGATCACGCCGGCCTTCGAGGTGCAGTACGACGAGTAGAAGGCGTGCCCCTGACGGCCCCAGAACGACGCGATGGCCACGACCGAGGCGCCCGAGTTCTCGGGCAGCAGCGGCACGAGTTCGCGCGAGGCGAGGAAGACGCCGCGCAGGTTGGTGTTGTGCACGCGGTCCCACTCCTCGGTCGACAGCGAGAGCACCGGGGCGCCCTCGGTCTGCACGGTTCCGGCGACGAGCGCGAGCGTGTCGATGCGGCCGGCCCACTCCTTGACCGCGGCGGCGGCGTCGCGAAGCGACTCCTCCGACGACTGGTCGACCACGAGCGGAAGCAGTTCCGCGTCGGGGTAGTCGGCGAGGATGTCGGCCTGCACGCTCTCGATGGCCTCGAGGAAGAGGTCGGCCAGCACCACCCGGTCGCCTGCGGCGACGAACTTGCGCACGGTCTCACGGCCGATGCCGCCACTGGCGCCGGTGACGAATGCGACTCTGCTCTCTGACACTTCAATTACCTCCATGTGTGTTGGGTCGTGTTGTGGTGGTTCTGAGTTCGGCCGTGCGGGCCCGCAGCGGCTCGAACAGCTCGGTGCCGCGGGTGAGCTCGCCCCGCTCGATGTCGTGGGCGAGCTCGACCATGGCCGCGTTCGCCGGGGCGGACTCGCCGTGCTGCTCGAGCGTCGCGACGACGTGGCCGTTGAGTTCGTCGACCTCGCTGTGCCGGCCCTTGATCCAGTCCTGCAGCACGGTCGACCGCGAGTGGGTGAGGATGTAGTGGGCCAGTAGCTCGTCGAGCACGGTCTCGACGAAGGTCTCGGGGGTGGTGTCGGGCATGCCGAAGATGGGCCGGATGGTCGCACCGTCGAGCTGCGCGGCGCGCACGGCCTCGTTGCCGGCCTCGAGCATCAGCTCGCGCATGCCCGGGTAGCGGGCGCAGTCGGCGATCGACAGGTCGAGGATGGCGCTCGGCACGAGTTCGGCGGCGTTGAGGATGAGCTTCATCCACTTGGCGGAATCGATGTCGTCGGTGGCCTCGACGGTGCCCGCGTGGCGGAGCAGGCCGGCCACGGTCTCGACGTGGTGGGCGGCCGCCGGGTGCACGGCGCCGACCGCGAACCAGGAGCGGTCGTGGGCACTGTGCCGCTCGACGACGCCGGGCGTGTACATGGCCGAGGTGATCTCGATGACGGCGCCGACGGCACGGTGCTCACCGACCACGTCGGCGATGGCCTCGCCCGTCATGCCGTTCTGAACGCCCACCACCACGCCGTCGTCGGCGAGGTAGGGCGCGATGAGTTCAGCGGCCCAGCGTGTGTCGTAGGCCTTCACAAGCAGCAGCACGACGTCGAAGGGCCGGCGCAGGGTGGCCACCTCGCAGAGGTGGAGGATCTCGACCGGGGTGACGGTGGTCTCGCCCGCCAGCTCGACCCGCACGCCGTCACGGCGGATGGCCTCGACATTGGCGGGCCACTGGTCGATGAACGTGACATCCAGGCCCGCTCGCACCAGATCGACGCCGATGGCCGAGCCGTTCGCGCCGGTGCCGAGAACCGCGATCCGTGGGGCGGCGTTCTTCATCGTGTGCTCCATTGCACCTTCCCTTGTACAGTGTTTGTACAGTTGCAATATACATGACAAGTGGTCTGCGACAGTGCTAGCGTACGATGTTAATCAGTGTTGAACTCGAAGAAGAGGTAAAACGATGGCCGATCCCACGTTCGCATTCGTCGGGACAGGAGCCAACGGGGCATCCATCGGTGCCGACCTGATCCGGGCCGGCCTCGACGTGGTGTTCATCGAGCAGTGGCCGTCGCACGTCGAGGCGATGCGCGAGCGCGGACTCACCGTTCACCTGCCCGATCGCACCGAGGTCACGCCGGTGGAGGCCTACCACTTCTGTCAGGTGGCCGAGCTGCGCACGACCTTCGACGTGGTGTTCATCTCGGTCAAGACCTATGACACACGCTGGGTCGCGGAGCTCATCCGCCCCTTGCTCGGGCCGGAATCGGTGGTCGTCGGCCTGCAGAACGGCATGACGGTCGACGACGTGGCGGAGATCTGCGGCGCCGAGCGCAGCGTGGGCGCGGTGCTCGGCATCGCGGCGAACATGTTCGAGCCCGGCGTCGTGGTGCGGCAGTACGACAAGACCGAGACCTGGATCACGGTCGGAGCGCTCGACGGCCACCCGTCGGCCGGCGTCGCGCTGGCCGCGGAGGCGCTCGGCCATGCCTCCGTGGCGAGCGTGACCGACGACATCCGGGCGGCAAAGTGGATGAAGCTCATCGCCAACGTGCCCGAGATGCTGCCGTCGGCGATCCTCAGTGTTCCGCTGCTGACCGCCGTCGGCTTCGACGGCATGCGGCCGGTGATGGATGCCGCGTCGCGCGAGGCCTACGCGGTGGCGATCGCGCTCGGAGTGCACATGGTTCCGATCTTCGGGTTGACCGAGGCCGAGGTTCCGCCCGACGACTCCTACTCGTTGCTGCTGCTCGATCAGGTGCTGCAGTTCTACTCGCGACCCGACACCCGGGTCGCGGTGCTGCAGGACTGGATGAAGGGGCGGCGAGCCGAGCTCGATGCGTTCAGCGGGTACATCGTGCGGAAGGGCCATGAGGTCGGGGTGCCGGTGCCGGTGAACGAGGGGATCCTCGCCGTGGCCGAGCGCATCGAGAGAGGCGAGCTCCGCCCCGACGTCGAGAACGTCGCCGAGCTCGCGTCGCTCTTGGAGCCGGCGGCATGACCGGCCGCGACATCCCGCTGCTCGCCACCTGCTGGACCAGCGCGGGAGACGCGGCGCCGCAGGTGGGCGACGAGCGCAGCCCGATCGACCTGCGCCGGCGCATCGAGACGGCGGCCGCGAGCGGATGGTCGGGGTTCGGCCTCGTGCACGCCGACCTGATCGCCTTCCGCGAGACCCGGGGCGGGCTGGCGGAGCTCGACGCGATCCTGCGCGACAACGGCATGGGGTTCGTCGAACTGGAGTTCCTGGGGGAGTGGTGGACCGAGGGTGAGCGGCGTGCGGCATCCGATCTGATCCGGCGTGACCTGTTCGACGCCGCCGAAGCGCTGGGAGCCCGCACCGTGAAGGTGGCGGCGGCGATGGAAGACCAGGCGATCGACGACCCCGACGTGTTCGCCCGCGAGCTCGATGCGCTGGCGAGCGAGGCCGTCGAACACGGCACGCGCGTCGCCCTCGAGCCGATGCCGTTCTCGTCGAACCTGCGCACCGTGCAGGAGGGGGCCGCTCTGCTCGACGCCATCGGCAACCCGGGGGCCGGCCTCTGCATCGACATCTGGCACGTCTACCGCACGCAGACCGACTACTCCGTGGTGGCCGGGCTGCCGCGCGACTACGTGTTCGTCGTGGAGCTCGACGATGGGGCGGCCCAGCCGACGGGCTCGCTCTGGAGCGACACCATCGACCGCCGGCGCTATCCCGGTCGCGGTGATTTCGACGTGCCCGCCTTCGCGCGGGCCGTTCGCGCGACCGGGTTCGACGGGCCGTGGGGGGTCGAGATCATCTCGGCCGAGCACCGGGCCCGCCCGATCGAAGAATCCCTTCCCGAACTGGCCCGGGAGGTGCGAGCCTGTTTCGATCAGGCCGACGCGCCCGGGCACCCCTGACCGTCGACCGTCGAAAGGACAACGCATGCAGCTCACCACGATCGGAGCCACCGGGCTCGAGGTCTCGTCGGTGTCGTTCGGCACCGCCCCGCTCGGGCAGCTGTTCGGGCCGGTTCCGCTCGAGAACGGGGTGGCCGCCGTCGACGAGGCGATCGACCTCGGCATCACGTTCTTCGACTCGTCGCCCTATTACGGTGACGCCGAGGAGCGCCTCGGCATCGCCCTCAAGGGAAAGCGCGACCGCGTGCTCGTCGGCACCAAGGCGGGGCGCAACCCGGGTGAGATCTTCGACTTCAGCGCGGAGGGCATCCGGCGCAACGTCGAGGAGAGCCTGCGGCGGCTGCAGACCGACTACCTCGATGTGCTGCAGCTGCACGACATCGAGTTCGTCGACCTCGACCCGGTGCTCGACGAGGGCTACGCCACCCTGCTGGCGCTGCGCGAGGAGGGCAAGTGCCGGGCGATCGGCATGACGGGCTACTCGCTCGCCGCCGCCCGCCGCGTGCTCACCGAGACCGAGGTCGACGTGCTGCTGAACTTCGCGCACGGCACGCTGCTCGACAACTCGCTCTCGGACACCTTGGGTGACGTCGCCCGCGAGCGCGGGGTGGCCCTGATGAACGCCGCCGCGGTGGCGCTCGGGCTGCTGACCCCCGCCATCCACCGCATCGCGGCCGAGGGGCACATGTCGCCCGACGGCGTGGTCGCCGCGGCGCTGCGGATGTCGGAGGTGTGCGAGGCCGCGGGCGCCGACATCGCGTTCCTGGCCAACCAGTACGCCATCCAGCGCAGCGGAGCCATCACGACGGTCATCGGCACGACGAACCTTCACCACTTGCGTCAAGCCGTGGAGGCGGCATCCGCCCCCATCGACGAGGAACTGCTGCAGGCGGTGCTGGCCTGTCGCCCCGACACGGCCACGCACCAGTGGCAGCTGGGCCTGCCCGAGAACGCCTGACGGGCGGGCGGGCTCGCCCCCGCTCGCCCGTCGGCCGCTCGCTAGCGACGGTTCGAGGCGCGGGGAGGGCGGCGCACCCAGAGGCGCACCAGTGCCGCCAGGCAGAACACGACCGTCAGCGCGGCGGCGACCCAGAGCAGGTTGCTCAAGATGACGAGGGTCCACGAGCCGGACGGGCCGAAGACCGCGACCAGGGCGACCGGGATGGCGCCCGCGACGATCGCGCAGCCGAGCACGATCAGCACGCCTCGAACTCCCACACCGCAAACCTACGGCGACCGGTGGACGCCGTCGAGCATGTGCGCTAGATCTAGGTCATGACGTCGCCGGGCATCCACCACACCGCCATCATCGTCGCCGACCTCGATGCGAGCGTGCGGTTCTACCGCGACGGCATCGGGCTCGCGGTGCTCACCGACCGAACCGTGTCGGGCGACTGGCCCGCACTGTTCGGCGCGCCCACCACCACGCTCCGGGCCGTCTTCCTGGGCGACCCGGATGTCGTCGACGACCACGCCGGGGTGCTCGAGCTCAACTCCTTCGAGCCGGTCGCCGAGCCGGATCCGCGGTCGCCTCTGTCGCCCGGACTGTTCCTGCTGTCGTTCTTCGTCGACGTCGAGGCGACGCTCGACCGTCTGGCCGCGCTCGGGCTGGGAGGAGCGCCGAACCGGGTGGTGCAGGAGACCCCGGCCGGCGCGATCACGATCGCCACCGTGCACGACCCCGACGGCGTGACGATCCTGCTCACCCCCGGCTCGATCACCCGACCCCGCGCGTAGGGAGCGCTCGAAGAAACAAAGGAGATCACTCGTGGATCACCGTCCCCACCCCCTCGTGGTTCAGCCCGGAGAAGCGGCCACGGTGTCACTCGCCGACGGCACGTTCGAACTGCTCGTCGACGGCGGTGCGGTCAGCGCCAGTCGGCTCACCCTCGCGGCCGGCGCCGACGGCGCACCGCCCCACCACCACCAGCGCTCGCACGAGGTGTTCTACGTGCTCGGCGGAACGATGCTGTTCCGGCTCGGCGACGAGCTGGTCACGGTGACGCAGGGAGGCGTGGTGATCGTGCCGCCGGGCCTCACCCACGTGTTCGGTGCGGCGGAGGGCGAGACCGCCGATGTCTACGTCGTGCTGAGTCCCGGCATCGAGCGCTTCGGCTACTTCGAGCGGCTGGCGGCCATCAGCCGGGGAGAAGCCGAGTTCGCGTCGCTCATTCCGGAGCAGGAGCGCTACGACGTGCACTTCGACGACGTGCCCGCCTGGCGGCACGTCGCCTGACGCGGCGTCAGGTCAGACCATCGCTGCGACGAGGTCGACCTCCGACGGCGGCGCGGTCACGTCGACGGCCACGGTCGAGGTGACCTTGCCGTCTTTCATCACCACGATGCGGTCGGACATCGACAGGATCTCAGGCAGGTCGTCGCTGATCAGCATCACCGATACACCCTGCTGGGTGAGGCCCTCGATGATGCGGTAGATCTCGGCCTTCGCGCCGACATCCACACCGTTGGTGGGGTTGTCGAGCACGAGCAGCTTCGATCCGAGCGTGATCCAGCGGGCCAGCAGCACCTTCTGCTGGTTGCCGCCGCTGAGGTTGCCGACGAGCGTGTCGGGGCCCGGGGCTTTGATGTTGAGGTCTTTGATGGCCGTGTCGGCGTTGGTCGTCTCACGATTGCCGCTCACGATGACGGGCCCGAGGGCCGCGCCGATCTCGGGCAGCGAGATGTTGTGCGACACCGACATGCCGGCGATGATGCCGTCACGGTGACGCTCGTTCGACACGTAGCCGAGACTCGACCGGATGCCGGCCCGCGAACCCTGGCGCGCGGGCTCGACGCCGTTCACCTTCAACGTGCCGGTGGCGCCCTGTCCGAGCTCGAACACGGCGCGCCCGAGGTCGGACTTGCCCGAACCCACCACGCCGGCCACCCCGAGCACCTCACCGGGCAGGATCTGCAGCGAGATGTCGCTGAAGCCCTCGCCGGTGAAGCCCGAGAGCTCGAGCCGCGGCTCGGTCTCGTCGTTCGTGCGCGCCGCGCGGGTGTGCCGCTCGGCCTCGCGCCCCACCATGAGGGAGTGGATCTCTTTCTCGGTCAGCGCGGTCGGGTCGTTCTGCACACTCACGACCGTGCCGTCTTTCAGCACCACCATGCGATCGCAGAGCTCTATGATCTCGTCGAGCCGGTGCGACACGAACACCTGAGCGGCCTGGTTCTTGATGCGCCGCACGAAGTCGAAGAAGAACTCGATCTGCTCGCGCGAGAGGGCGCTCGTCGGCTCGTCGTGCAGGATGACCGGATGCGTGATGCCGAGCAGGCGGGCCTGCGCGAGCGACCGCACGATCTCGACCACCTGGCGCTCGGCGAACTTCAGCGAGTCGAGCTCGGCGGTGGGGTCGAGATCGACCGAGAGCTCGTCGAAGATCTCCTGCGTCTTCTGCACCATGCGGCGCTGGCTGATGATGCCGAACCGCGTGAAGGCCTTCTCGTGCGCGAGGTAGACGTTCTCGGCCACCGTCATGTTGGGCACGAGCGCCTGGTGCTGGAAGATGCGGAAGATGCCCGACTCGGTGGCGGCCCGGTAGCTGTCGAACTGCGTGGTGGAGCCGTTGAACATCAGCTCGCCCGAATCGGGCGCGAGGGTGCCGCTCATCAGGCTGAGCAGGGTCGACTTGCCGGCCCCGTTCTCACCCACGAGGCCGAGCACCTCGCCGACGCGCACGTCGAGCGAGATCGACCGTACGGCCTTCACCGGCCCGAAGCTCTTGACGATGTCGCGCGCCTGCAACAGAGGCGCGTGGGTCTCGATGATCACATCGGTCATGACGTCTCCTACTTGATGACGGTGAGCTTGGAGCGGTCGAGCGTGAGGGCCACCGCGAGGATGACGACCGCGCCCTGGATGATGTCCTGCAGGTAGGGCGCGACGCCCATGGTGTTGAGGCCGACGCTGAGCGTCGTGATCACGAGCACACCGAGGATGGTGCGGTGCACGCCACCGACACCACCGGTGAGGGCCGTGCCGCCGATGACCACCGCGGCGATCGAGTCGAGGGTGAGCCGGTCGCCCATGCCGGGCGTCGCCGCGCCGATGCGCGAGGCGAGCAGCACGCCCGCGATCGCGGCCATGACACCCGAGAGCACGAGCACCCAGAGCTTCATGCGGCGGATCGGGATGCCGGCGAGCCCCGACACCACCTCGGCGCCGCCGATGGCGAAGGTGTAGCGGCCGAACCGGGTCTTGGCGCCGACGTAGCTGATGATGAGCCAGAGCAGGATGGCCCAGAGCGCGATGTTCGGCAGCCCGAACAGGAACCGGCCCTGCGAGATGTTGGTGAAGTCGAGGTTGAACACCTGCACGGGGCGCCCGCCCACGAACCACAGGCCGATGCCGCCGACGACGAGGCTCATGCCGAGCGTGGTCAAGAAGCTCGGCACCTTGGCGTAGGCGAAGATGATGCCGTTGGCGAGACCCACGATCACGCCGACCGCGATGCCCGCGAGGATCGCGACGACCCAGGAGCCGTCTTTGGCGACCGTGGCCGACACGAGACCGGCCAGGGTCACGGTGGCGCCGACCGAGAGGTCGATGCTGCCCATCAAGACGACGAACGTCATGCCGATGGCCACCACGAGCAGTGCCGACGACTCGCGCAGGATCGTGACGGCGGTGTTGGGCTGGAAGAAGGACGGCGCCAGCAGGGAGAACAGGAGAAGGAGGACGATGATGCCGCCGATCGGCAACGCCACCCCCTTGAGCCCCCGCACTACAACGTTGTTTCGGCCACTCATGATCGGACTCCGTACGGTTTCGAATGGTTGATGGGGTCAAGCAGAGAGGGGTCTGGGTGGTTCGGAGCACGGATGCCCCGAACCACCCAGACCGATGATGGTGCTAGTCGCGACGCAACAGCTTCCAGTGGTCGTCCCACTCCTGGGTGACCGCGTCCATGTTGGGCAGCGCCGCCTCGTACTCCGGCGGGTAGCTGAACCCGGCCGGCTGGTCGGCGAACGACCACATCTCCTCCATGTTGAGCGGGCGCACGCCGTTCTGCGGGTCCCAGTCATCCGGGTAGGCGACCTTGCTCATCTTCACCCAGTCGTAGGGGTCGGATTCGCCGGCGTAGGTCGACAGGTAGTCGGCCGCGTTGTCGGCGTCGACGATGATGCCGTCCCACCACAGCTGGCGGTTGAGGGGGTCGACCTTGGCGCCCTTGCAGTAGTCGAGCGCCTGCACGAACGAGAATCCGGCGGTCCACTGCGGAAGGCTGGAGTACACGGCGTACATCTGGCCGTTCTGGATCAGCTCGACCGTCGAGGCGTTGCCGTCCATGCCCGTGATCGGAACACCGGTGATGCCGGCCTCGGTGAGGGCGTTGAGGGCGCCGACTCCGACGTCGTCGTTCTGGCCGAACACGGCGTCGATCTTGTCGACGCGCGAGATGATGCCGGCCATGGCGGTGCGGGCGTCATCGCGGTTCCACTCGCCCGGCTCCTCGGCGACCAGCTTGATGTCGGGGTACTCGGCGAGGGCCTTGTTGAAGCCTTCGGTGCGCTGGGTGTCGGGAGTCGCACCGGGGTGACCGGTGATGTGCACGACGTTGCCCTTGCCGCCGATCTTGTCGAACAGCTTCTTGGCGAGTTCATAGGCGGCCTGGGTGGACTGCGGGGTCTGGTAGAGCACGTACTGGTCGCCGGTGTCGAACGGTGACGTCCAGTTCGGCTGCTCCCACGTGTTGGCGAAGCAGACGTCGTTGTCCTGGGCCAGCTTCGCCATCGCCGGCACGTTCGCCGGGTCGGGTGCGGTGACGAAGATGATCTTCGCCCCGGCGTCGATCTGCTGCTGGAACTGGGCGAGCTCGGTGGCGGGGTCGCCCTCGTTGGTGAGCGCGACGTACTTTCCGTTGAAGGCCTCGACGGCGCGACGTGCGCCCTGATCCCATCCGGAGTAGTAGTCGTTGTTCAGCGAGGTGAACAACGAGACGACGGTCTCGCCCTTGAGGTCGACCGATTCGGGCAGAGCGCTCTGGGTCGCGCCCGCTCCGGATGTCGACGAGGCGCCGCCGGCGCTGCAGCCGGTGAGCACCAGGCTCAGAGCCGCCGCCCCGACTATGCCGACCTTGAATGTTCGTTTCATGTCACTCCTTCGTGATCAGTCCTGGCGGGATCGGTCGTGGCTCAATGGCTCGTCACCGCGCTTGGGGACCAGTGTACAACCACACTGTCGGGTCAACTATCGTGTCTTGAGCCTCACTGCACAACCGTTGCACACTAACAAATTGATAACTTGACCGAGAAACATCATCGATGTCCCGGGCAATTTAGGCAATAGTCGGCGTGAATCCGCTCGTCTGAGCGGGGCGGCGCGGCGACTCGCCGACGTCTGGACACATTGCAAAGCGTTCAGTAACGTTGAATTATGGTCGTGCCGCTCTGACGGCGCTGAACATCCGACGAAGCCGTCGGCATCGACCTGTCAACAAGGAGGCTGACATTGGTGGATCTTGGACTCACGGGCAAGAACGTGCTCGTCACCGGAAGCGCGACGGGCATCGGCAGGTCGGTGGTCGAGGCCTTCGCCCGGGAGGGAGCGCGGATCGTCGGTGTCGACATCCGTGACGATCTGATCACGGAATACGCCGCGGAGACTGGCTTCGGTGACAGCATCACGGCGGTGCACGCCGACATGACGGTGGCCGACGACATCCGCAGCGCTCTCGAGCAGGTGACGGAGACGTTCGGCGGCGCGCCCGACATCCTCGTGAACAACGTCGGGGCCGGCCGGCTCGCATCGTTCGAAGAACTCACCGACGACGACTTCCACCGCACCTTCGAGCTGAACTTCTTCTCGATGGTGCGCGTGTGCCGGGCGCTCGTTCCCGCGATGTACGCCGCCGGCAAGGGAGCGGTCGTCAACGTCACCTCCGACCTGTCGCGTCAGGCCGAAGACGTCATCGTCGACTACGCCGCCTCGAAGGCCGCCGTCGCGAGCGTGTCGAAGTCGCTCGCCCGCGCCTACGCGCCGCGGGTGCGGGTGAACAACGTGGCGCCTGGCCCGATCTGGACCCCGTTCTGGAGCGACGCCGACAAGGGCTGGCTCAAGAACATCGAGGCCGCCTACGGCAAGAGCGGCCAGGATGCCGTCGACGCCCTCATCTCCGACCGCGGCATCCCGATGGGCCGCATGGGCACGCCCGAAGAGGTGGCCAACGCCGTGCTCTTCCTCAGCTCCGACGCCGCGGGGTTCACCACCGGGTCGACGCTCGGCGTCGACGGTGGATCCGTTCGCGCGACCCTCTAGAAAGGAATTCAGATGAAGACGACGAAGTCGAACCGCGCCGTGGTGATCACCGGCGCGAGCGGAGGCATGGGCCGCGAAGCCGCCGCCCGCTATCTCGAGCTGGGCGATCGCGTTGCACTGCTCGACGTGGATGCCGCGACGCTCGCGTCGGTCGCGGGGGAGCTGCGTGCGCAGTTCCCCTCGGCGGACGTGCTGGAGGTGACGTGCAACGTGGCCTCGCCGGAGTCGGTCGAGGCGGCGCGCGACACCGTGGCCGCGTGGTCGGGCGAGGTCGACGTGCTGGCCCTCATCGCCGGCGTGCTGCAGAAGGCGGGCCCGATCACCGAGCTCTCGATCGACGAGTGGGACCGCACGCAGAACATCAACCTGCGCGGGGTGTTCTTGATGGCCCGCACGTTCATCCCGCTCATGCCGAGCAACGACGGCGCCTCGATCGTCACCATCGGCAGCTGGTACGGCCGGTCGGGCCACGCGCTGTTCTCGGCCTACTGCGCCTCGAAGGCCGGCGTGATCAACCTCACCCAGACCATCGCCGCCGAGCTCGCCGAGAAGGGCATCCGCGCCAACGTGGTGTGTCCCGGCAACATCGACACCCAGATGCACCGCAAGGCGCTGCACGAGGAGGCGGAGTCGCGGGGCATCACGTTCGAGGAGATGAAGGCCATCGAGTGGGCGAAGATCCCGCTCGGCATCGCCGGGCCCGCCTCGACCATCGTCGACGCCGTCGAGTTCCTCACCTCGGCCCACGCCTCGTACATCACCGGGGCGTCGATCGACGTCAACGGCGGGGTGCTCTTCCACTGAGCCGGCTGCGCCGAACCCCACGATCATCACCCCTTCTCGTTCACACCCCTCTCACCTCAAGGAAGAAGACATGACTGCTCGTCTCACCGGAAAGACCATCGTCGTCACGGGCGGCGGCTCGGGCATCGGCGCCGGCATCGGCCGCGGCCTCGGCAACGAGGGCGCCAACGTGGTGCTCGCCGACCTCAACCTCGACGCCGCCCAGGCGGTCGCCGACGAGATCACGGCCTCCGGCGGCTCCGCGATCGCCGTGCAGGTCGACGTCGCCGACCGCGCCACCGTCGCCGCGGGCATCGCGAAGGCCGTCGAGGCCTACGGCCGCCTCGACGCCTACTTCAACAACGCCGGCATGAACGCGCCGATGAAGTTCCTCGAGATCACCGAGGACAACTTCTCGCTGATCATGCGCATCAACGCACTCGGCGTGCTCATCGGCACCCAGGAGGCGGCGAAGCAGTTCATCGCCCAGGGCGGCGGCGGAAAGGTGATCAACACGGCGTCGATCGCCGGCCGCACCGGCTTCGCGAGCTTCGCCCCCTACAGCGCCTCGAAGGCCGCGGTCATCTCGCTCACGCAGGCGGCCGCCCGGTCGCTCGCCGAGCACGGCATCACCGTCAACGGGTTCGCCCCGGGCGTCGTGGCGACCCCGCTGTGGAAGAAGCTCGACGCCGACCTCGAGAAGATGGGCGAGGGCGACTCGGGCTTCGACTCGATGGCCTCCGGCATCCTGCTCGGGCGCCCGGCGGAGCCGGAGGACATCGCGCCGACCGCCATCTTCCTGGCCTCGAGCGACTCCGACTACATCACCGGCCAGATCATGGCCATCGAAGGCGGCATGATCCTGGTCTGACGCCGGCCCGGGCCCGCTAGTCTGGAAGACTTTCTTCCAGGCAGGAGCGGGCCCATGAATTCTCCGGAGCTGCAGCAATCGCTGCTCGACCTCGTTCTGCCGCGGATGGCGGCCGACGAACGGGTCGTGGGGGTGGCGGTCGCAGGATCGCTCGCCTCCGGAACCGGCGACGAGTTCTCGGACATCGATCTCGTGGTGGTGATCGATGACGCCGCCTACCCCGACGTCTCCGCCGATCGGCTGGAGGCCGTCGGGTCGTGGGCGCGGCTCGTCGCCGGCTTCACCGGAGAGCACGTCGGCGAGCCCCGGGTGGTGATCACCCTGGCCGGGCCGCCGCTCGTGCACGTCGACGTCAAGCTCGTCGACCTGGCGGGCTTCGCCGACCGCGTGGCCGACCCGTCGATCGTGCACGACCCGGCCGGCCTGCTCGCCCGGGCGATCGCCGAGCATCCGCTGGTCTCGCGCCCGTTCGACGTGCAGTGGGTCGAGGACCGGTTCTGGGTCTGGGTGCACTACGCCGCCACCAAGCTCGGTCGCGGCGAGCTGTTCGAGGTGCTCGATCATCTCGCGTTCGTGCGCGGCGCCGTGCTCGGCCCGCTCGCGGCATTGCACGCGGGCGTCGAACCGCGGGGAGTGCGGCAGCTCGAGCGGCTCGCGCCGGTCGAGGCGGCCGAGCTGCGGGCGACCGTCAGTGGCTACGACCGGGCGGATGCCGCTCGGGCGGTCGTGGCGAGCGTGGAGCTCTACCGGCGCTGGCGAGAGGGCCACGACGTCGAGAAGCGGGCGCTCGCCGAGGAGCTGGCGATGGACTATCTCGCAGGCATCCTCGCGCGTGACGAGGTGGCCGGCCGGAGCTAGGCGGAGGGCTTCGCGAAGCGGCTGGGCTGCCAGGGCAGTCCGAGGCGGGAGGCGAAGGTCGGCGCCGGTGCGGACGGGGTGGTCGCGCCCGGGAGCGCCGCGGGCGAACGCTCCAGGTCGCCCAGCACGTGACTCAGGAGCCCGGCCGGAACGGTCACCCGCAGGAGCGTCGTGCCGGAGCCGGCGGTGCGCTCGGGGTCGAGCCGCCCCGTCTGCCGTGCGACCTCGTCGAGCAGGCCGGCGGCGGAACCGGCGTTCGTCCGCACGATCCGGGCAGGGGGCACGCCGCTGGGCGACCGGTCGTCGCTCGTCGCCGGGGCCGAGAGCCGCGCGGCGCCCTGCTCGTCGGCGAGGAACACCGGCGGCCGGCCCTGCGGTGGCCGCGGCGTGATCAGCGGTCCCTTCACCCGGAAGTACCGCCCGTCGTGGTCGATGTGGTGGATCTTCGCGTTGTCGACGTAGCGCCCGGTCGCGATCTCGCGGATCTCGGCGCCGTCTTCCCACGAGTCCCAGAGGTCGCCGAGCACCACGGCGAACTCGACGGCCTGGGCGGCGCGGCCGGCGGCATCCAGATCGGTCGCGGCGGGGAAGAACCGGTCGGCCGTGGCCGATCGCGCCGGGTCGAGCAGGAGGCCGGCCCGGCCGGCGCTCGCGAAGTCGAGCGTGGCGATGGCCTTCGCCACATGGAACGGCTCGGCGTAGTGGCTCGACGCGCTCGCGAGCAACGCGACCCGGCTCGTGCGGCGGGCGACGAACGCGAGCGCGTCGACCGCGGAGAGGCGGGGGCCGCCGTCGGCCACGCGCGCCAGCGGATCGTCGAGCGCGACGAAGTCGAAGCCGAGCGCGTCGGCGCGGGTCGCGGCATCGGCGAGCGCGGCGACCCCGGCGGCCCCGCCGTCGGCGCCGATCCCGTCGAGCCCGAGCCCGACGAGCACGCGCGCCGCGGTGCTCCCGGGCGCCTGCGATGAGCTCACGACGCCTCCCCGTACGCCGCGCCGACCGAGCCCGCGCCGGCCGGGCCCGCGCCGCCCGGGCCCGCGCTGCCCGAGCCCTGGCCTCCCGCCCAATGGGCCTCGCCGATCGCGCGCAGCCGCTCCGCCATCTCGGGCCCCGACACCTGCCCCAGCACGCCGGCCTCGAACAGACTCCGCGGGTCGGCTCCCACCGAGCGGGCGAAGGCGTGCTCGACGCCGAGATCGGTGCCGAACATCGCCGGATCGTCGGTGTTGACCGTCACCGGCAGGCGCAGCTCGAGCATGGCCCTCAGCGGATGCTCGTCGAGGCTCCTCACCACCCGGGTGCGCAGGTTCGAGGTGGGGCACACGTCGAGCACGATGCCGCGATCGCGCAGCTCGGCCACCAGTGCCGGGTCGTCGATCGCCCGGAAGCCGTGGCGGATGCGCGCCGCCCCCAGCAGCTCGACGGCCTCCCGCACCGACGACGGCCCGGCATCCTCACCCGCGTGCGGCACCGCGGCGAGCCCGCCATCGCGCGCCCGCTCGAACAGCTCGGCGAACGCGCTGGTCGGCGCCGCCCGTTCGCGCCCGCCGAGCCCGATGCCCACGATGCCGCGATCGCGGAACCGGATCGACTCCTCCACCAGCTCCCGGCTCAGCGCGGGCGGCCGGTTGCGGTCGATGTCGGGAGTGAGTCGCACGATAACCCCGGTCTGCTCGAAGGCGTCCTGGATGCCGTCGGTGAACCCCTCGAACAGCTCGCGCCCCTCGATGCCCCTGGCGTAGTACTGGCCGGGCGAGAAGATGCCCTCGAGGTAGACGGCCCCGAACCCCGCCGCCTCACGGGCGTAGTCGACCACCACCTGGCGGAAGTCCGAGGCGGTGAACAGCACGTCGGTCGTGACGTTCCACACGTCGATGAAGTGGTCGAAGTCACGGAAGTCGTAGAACCGCTCCAGCTCGGCGAGCGTGTCGACCGGCAGCGCCACACCGTTGCGTCGCGCCAGCGTGAACAGGGTCGCCGGCCGCACGGCCCCCTCGAGGTGCACGTGCAGCTCGATCTTCGGGTAGGCGCCGGATGCCGCGGCGGCGCCTGCGCCGGGTGCGTCAGTCATCGCCGACCACCGCGGCCCCCTCGCGCAGATGGTGCTGCAGGGTGTCGCCCGAGTAGCCCGCGCGGTACACCCCGAGCTCCTGCAGCTCGGGCACCACCCGGTCGACGAACTCGTCGAGACCGCTCGGCACCACCGAGGGGTTCACCACGAAGCCGTCGGCCGCGCCGGACTGCACCCAGGTGTTGATCTGATCGGCCACCTGCCGGGGGGTGCCGACGAAGTCGCGCCGGGCCCGCACGGTGCTGAGCAGCTGGCGGGTGGTGAGCTGCTGCTCTTCGGCGATGCGCCGCCAGCCGGCCACCAGCACCCGCGCATCCCGCTCGCCGCCGACCTGGCCGCGCGCGAACGCGTCGGCGTGATGCCAGTCGGGGTCGAAGTCGGGCAGCGGCCCGTCGACGTCGAAGTCGCTGAGGTCGTGCCCCCACACTTCTTCGAGCAGAAAGGCGGCGACACGGGGAGTCATCTCGAGTGCGCGCCATTCCCGCAACCGCTCCTCGGCCTCGGCGGGGGTGTCGCCCAGCACGAACGCCGTGCTCGGCATGATCACCACGTCGTCGTCGCGGCCGAGCGCCCGCCGGCGCGAACGGATGTCGCGGCAGAACGCCCGCGACTCCTCGATGCTGCGGCGCCCGGCGAACACCACTTCGGCGTGCGCGGCCGCGAGATCGCGGCCCTCGGCCGAGCCGCCGGCCTGCACGATCGACGGCTGCGGGCCGGCCACGGGCGCGAAGGCGGCGTCGTCGTCGTCGCCCGACCAGAGCCGCTGCACCTCGCGGATGAAGGCGTCGGCCTGACTGTAGCGGTCGGCGTGCGCCACCATGCGGTCGGGCCGGAAGTTCGACGACGCCCCGATGCCGAAGGTCGTGTGCGAGGTCACGACGTTCCAGCCCGCCCGGCCGCCCGAGAGGTGGTGAACGGCCGCGAGCCGCCGGGCGACGTCGTAGGGGTCGGAGAACGTGGTGCCGATGGTGGCGACCAGCCCGATGCTCTCGGTCTCGGCGGCCAGCGCCGAGAGCACGGTGAGCGAGTCGGGCTTGTCGAGGATGGCATGGTCGATCACCCGCCCGCGATGCTCCTGCAGCCAGTTGGCCTCGGCGAGGAAGACGAAGTCGAAGGCGCCGCGCTCGGCGCTGCGGGCGAAGTGCCGGAAGGCCTCGAACTCGATCTGGCTGCCGGCATCCGGATGGCTCCACAGCGTGTGATGGTGGTCGTTCGGGTAGAAGGCGCCCAGGTGCACCTGCCGAAGACCGTCGCTCATCACACCTAATCTAGGGGAGCGCGACGGCGCACGAGGGCAGATGTCGCTGTGTGACCACGCGCCGGGATGCGCGGCCCGGGTTTGGCAGGATGGGCACGTGCTGCGAGACCTGCCATGACCGCAATCCCCCTCTCCGTGCTCGACCTGGTGCTGGTGCCCGAGGGCGGCACGCCCGCGGCGGCGCTCGCCGAGTCGGTCGAGCTGGCCCGCGCGGCCGACCGGGCCGGGTACGCCCGGTTCTGGCTCGCCGAGCACCACCTCTACCCTGGGGGCGCCGGAGCGGCGTCGTACCTGCTCGCCCCGACGATCGCGGCGGCGACCGGCAGCATCCGGGTCGGCACGGCGGTGATCGTGATCGACAACCACTCGCCGCTGCAGGTGGCCGAGATCGCGGGCACGGCGGCGGCGCTCACGGGCCGCGGCTTCGATCTCGGCATCGGCCGAGGGGGCCCGGGCGCCGAGGTGCGCGAGCGCGGGCGGGCGTCGAATGCGCGCCTCGAGGGCGGCGACCTGCGGCCGGGGCCCGTCGGCCCGAGCCACACGGTCGACGGCGTCGTCGTGCCGGCGCGCGTGGTGCATCCGTTCGCCGACGTGCGCGCCGGGCTCAACGACCGGCTGCTCTCGCGAACCCCTGGCGACCCCGCGGACTTCGGCGAGCAGGTCGACGACGTGCTCGGGTTCTTGCGCGGCGACTACCGCGCGCCCGAGGGCGTGCCGGTCGTCGCGACCCCCGCCGAGGGTGCCGACGTCGAGGTGTGGATCCACGGCAGCTCGGCCGGCGTCAGCGCCGAGGTGGCCGGCCGCAACGGCCTGCGGTTCGGGGCCAACTACCACTCGGTGCCGCAGACCGTCTTCGAGACCGTCGCGGCCTACCGCGAGGCCTTCGTGCCGTCGGCCGAGCTCGACCGCCCGCACCTCGCCGTGTCGGCCGACGTGCTCGTCGCCGACACCGACGACGAAGCCGAACGGCTCGCGGCACCCTTTGCGCTATGGCTGCACACGGTGCGCACGCGGTATGCCGCCGACCCGTTCCCGAGCCCGCAGACCTTCGCACGCTTCCCGTGGACCGCCGATCACACGGCGATCGTGGCCGACCGGCTCGAGAGCCGCATCGTCGGCTCACCCGCGACGGTCGTCAGGCGCCTGCGGGCCCTCGCCGCCGCGACCGGCGCCGACGAGCTCGTGGTCTCGACGCAGGCGCACGCCCTGGCCGACCGCATCCGCTCCTACGAGCTCCTGGCCGACGCCTGGCGCTGACCCGAGCTGGCGCTGACCCGAGCCGCCGTCCCCGGCACCCCCCCCGGTGAATCAGCGCCCGCCGCCCACCGCGATGCCGGCCTTGATGTAGCGCTGCGCCGCGAACACCACGATGAGCGCCGGCACGCTCGCCACGAGCGACGCGGCCATGACGGCCGCCCAGCTGGTGACCTGCGAGCTGGTGAGGGCATAGACGAACACGGTCATCGGATACATCTGGTCCTGGGTCACGAGCGTGAGCCCGAAGAGCAGGTCGCCCCATGCGAACAGGAACGTGAAGACGCCCGCCGTGATGATGGCGTTCCGCGACAGCGGCACCACGATGCGCAGCAGACTTCCGATCGGGCCCAGCCCGTCGAGCTTGCCCGCCTCGACGATGTCGTGGTCGAGACGCAGCATGAAGGCGCGCAGCACGATCACCGCGAACGGCACACCGGCCGTGGCATCCGCGAGGATCAGCCCGACGTAGGTGTTGAGGATGCCCCACGAGTTGAACATGGCGTAGAACGAGTTCGCGAGCACGATGCTCGGGATCATCTGGGCGAGCAGCAGCAGCACGAGGGCGACGCCGACCGTGCGCGAGCGCACCCGGCTGAGGGCGTAGGCGGCGGGGACCGCGATCACCAGGGTGAGCGCCACCGATCCGAAGGCCACGATCAGGCTCACCCGCAGGGCGTCGAGGCCGTCTTCGAACACCGTGCTGTAGCCGTCGAGCGACGGCGCGGGAGGAACCCATTCGATGTTCGCCGACGTGACTCCCGGCTGGAGCGACGCCGAGAGCATCCAGAAGATCGGAAAGAGGTACACCACGAGGATGGCGACACTCGCGAGGGTGAGCAGCCAGCCGACGCGACGGCGACGGCGGCGGGAGACGGGCACGGCGGTCATCGTTCGCTGCGCTCCCGCCGGCCCGACAGCCAGGTGTAGACCGCGGCGAAGGCGAGGCTGATCACGAGCAGCACGATGCCGTAGGCCCCGGCGTTGCCGAACTCGAACAACTGGAACGCCGAGCGGTAGGAGAGCAGGCCGAGGGTGACCGTGTTGTCGGCCGGGCCGCCCTGGGTGAGCACGAGCACGAGGTCGACGATCAGCAGGGTGTAGATGACGCTCATCACGACGAGCACCGAGATCACGGGCCAGATCGCCGGAACCACGATGTGCAGCAGCCGCTTCCACGCCCCGGCGCCGTCGAGTTGCGCGGCCTCGAGCTGTTCGTCGGGCACTTGTTTGAGGGCGGCGCCGAGGATCGTCACCCAGTAGGGCAGCCCGCTCCAGATCGCCACCGCCACCACGGCCCAGAGCGCGGTCGTCGGGTCGGCGAGCCAGGCGTTGGTGGGCAGGCCGAGGGTGTGCAGGATGTCGTTGACCGCTCCGTCGCCCGAGAGCAGCCACTTCCAGATGGTGCCGACCACCACGGCCGGTAGCAACCACGGGATGAGCAGCAGCATCGGCAGCCAGCGGCTGCCGGGGAAGCGGCGGTTGAAGTGCAGGGCCAGCGCGAAGCCGACGACGAGCTCCACCACCACCGAGACGACGGTGATCACGACGGTGTTGAGAACGGCCTTGCCGAGCAGGGGCGAGGCGAAGATGTCGGCGAAGTTGTCGAGCCCCACGAAGGGGGCCTTGCCGGTGAAGAAGGTGCCGGTGGTGAAGTCGGTGGTGCTCATGTAGACGCCGTAGCCGAGCGGGAACACGAAGCACAGGGCGAAGAAGACGATCGCCGGAACGAGGAATGCCAGCTGTTCGGCCCGGCTGCGGCCGGCCAGCGACAGGCCTCGCCGGCCGGACCGCGAGGGTTCCGGCCGGCGAGGCCCGGCGACTGCCCGGGTCACTGGCTCTTGACTGCCTCTGCCAGCGCGTCCTTCGCGCTGACACCGTTCACGGTGGCGTTCTGGATGGCGGTGACGTACTGCTGCTGCAGGGTGTTCCAGTCGGTGCCGAGGGTGGCGGTGTTGACGGCGGTGGGCACGGCGTCGACGAACGGCGCGGCTCCCGGAACCTGCTCGACGAAGCCTTCCTGAGCGCTCGTCAGGGCGGGGATGTAGCCGCCCTGCACGGCCGTCTCGAGCTGGTTCTCCTCCGACGCACGGCACTCGACCAGAGCGGCCGCGGCCTTCGCCTTGTTCTCGTCGCTCTGAGCGGCGACGCCGTAGGCGTAACCGAGCAGGCCCACCTTGGGCTCCTCGCCGGCCGTCAGCGTCGGGAAGGGCGCGATGCCGTAGTCGAAGTCGGTGGGCGTGACGAGCTGCCACGGGCCGGTCACCGTGATCGCGGCCTTGCCGCCGGTGAACTGGTCGGTGGCGTCCCAGCCCCAGTTGACGAACTCCTTCGAGAGGCTCCCGTCGTCGACCAGCGTCTTGTAGAGGTCGACGGCCGCGACCGCTCCGTCGCTGGTGGGGTCGGCGGGGTCGCCGCCGGCGCTCAGCAGGAACGGCAGGAAGTAGACCGGCGCGGCGCCGTCGACGGCGTTGCCGGCGAACGAGACGCCGTAGCGGCCGTCTTGCGTGAGGGTGCGGGCGTCGGCCTCGAGCTCCTCGAAGGTCGCGGGCGGCTCGGTGATGCCGGCGGCCTCGAAGGCGGCCTTGTCGTAGAACAGCGCGTAGTCCTCCACCTGCACCGGCAGGCCGTAGAGGGTGTCCTCGTACTGCCCGAGCGCGGCGACGCTGTCTTCGAGCCCGTCGGTCGTGACGCCGAGCGGCCCCAGGTCGGACAGCACGCCCTGCGAGGCCAGCAGCGGAATCTGCACGTCCGTCGACAGCAGCGCGATGTCGGGCAGCGACTTCGAGCTCGCGGCCTGCAGCAGCTTCGAGGTGTAGTCACCCGTGATGGTCTGGTTGTCGACTTCGATGTTCAGCTGGGTGGCGCAGTCGGCGAAGTACTTCTCCTGCAGACTCTGGTAGGGGTCGTAGTCGATGTTGTTCCAGACGGTCAGCTTCACGCCGCCGAAGTCGGTCGACGAGCCGCTGTCGGTCGATGACGCGGTGCCCGACGAGGAGCAGCCCGCGAGGGTGAGAGCGCCCGCCACGGCGACCGCGGTGAGCGTGGTCGGCAGGGCGCGCTTCGGAATCAGTGCCATGTGATCGAGGTCCTTTGTTCGTGCTGGGACACTCAGTCTTATCAACGCTGGGCCGGGCCGCCACCGAATCGTAATGCGGGGGAAACACAGCGAAAGAAACCGTAACAAACCGGCCTCCGCACGGCGCCCGTGAGCCCTAGGAAGGGCTCAGCCGCGACGCACGGCGGCGGCGGGGTGATCGGCCGGCAGCAGGTCGGCCCGGTCGTCGCGCAACCGCGAACGCAGGGTTCCGGATGCCGGGAAGCCGCCGAACAGGCCGCGCTCGCGCAGCTCCGGCACGAGCAGTTCGGTGAACTCGTCGAGCGAGCCGGGCGAGATGAACTGGTGGATGAGGAAGCCGTCGACCCCGGACTCGTCGACGAAGCGCTCCACGTTGTCGGCGACCTCCGTGGGCGTTCCGATGAAGCGGTCGTCGGCGAAGGCGGTCACCTTGCTGAACTGCCGCCGCACGTCGCCGGCGAGCAGCGGTGGTGTGTCGGGTTTGGTGCCCGCGATCTGCGTGGCGTTGGTCTGCTGCTTGGCGAGCGGCTCGTCGTCGCGGTAGGCCGAGAAGTCGATGCCGCTCCACCCCGCGTAGGCCGCGAGCTGCGCCTCGGAGGAGTAGTACGACTGGAAGTCGTCGATCTTCTGCTGCACCGCGATGCGGGTGGGTGCCACGATCTGGTTGAGGCCCACGACCGCGCGGATCTGCGACGGGTCGCGACCCAGTTCCTCGGCCCGGCGGCGGATGTCGGCGAGCCCCTCTCTGATCTTCACCGGATCGGATTCGCCGACGAAGATGAGCTCGGCGTGCGTGGCCGCGAACTCGCGCCCGCGCGGCGACCAGCCGGCCTGGATGAGCACCGGCGTGCGCTGCGGCGACGGCACGCTGAGGTGCGGGCCCGCGACCTGGAACAGGCTGCCGCGGTAGTCGATCTGATGCACCTTGGCGGGGTCGGCGAAGCGGCGCTCGGCCTTGCTGCCGATGAAGGCGTCCTGCTCCCAGCTGCCCTCCCAGAGCCGGTAGACCACGTCGAGGAACTCGTCGCCGCGGTCGTAGCGGGTGTCGTGCGCTATGACGTCGAGGCCGAAGTTCGCGGCCGCGCCGGGCAGGTAGGAGGTGACGATGTTCCAGGCGATGCGCCCGGCGGTGAGGTGGTCGAGCGTGCTGAACCGGCGAGCGTGGGCGAACGGATGCTCGTAGGTGGTCGACACCGTCGCGCCGAAGGCGATGTGATCGGTGACGGCGGCGAGGGCGGGGATGTGCAGCAGCGGGTCGTGGGCCGGAAGCTCGACGCCCCACTCGAGCGCGGTGTCGGCCGAGCCCCGGTAGGTGTCGTAGAGCCCGAGCACGTCGCCGAAGAAGAACAGGTCGAGGCCGGCCTCTTCGGCCCGCCTGCCGAGATCGAGCCAGTACCGCAGGCCGAGAGCGGACAGGCGCTCGTCGGCCGGATGGGTCCAGAGGCTGACCGCGCCGGAGCCGTTGCCGATGCAGGCTTGTTCGTAGAGGCCCCAGAGCAGTGGGCTTCGGTCAGACACGGATGCCTCCTCGTTCGTCGGCCGCCGTGGCGAGCCAGAGCGGCTCGCCACGGGTGAAGGTCGCAGTCGTCGCGGTCGTTCCCGTCTCGACGAGTTCGTGCAGGGCGTCGGACGGGTCGGCGCTCGCGGTGTCGAACACGGCGAAATCGGCCCTCGTGCCGGGGCGCAGGGCGCCCGTCGCGTCCGGCCCGTCGGCGAGTCCCAGCGCGCGGGCGCCGCCCAGGGTCGCCGCGTCGAGCAAGCGGGCGGCGAGGTCGGGGGCGCGGTAGCCCTGGGCGCGGGCGAGGGCGTGGAGGGCCGCGACATCCGCCAGCACCGAGAGCGACGGAGCCGACGAGAGCGAATCGGTGCCGACGGCGAGGGCGTTGCCCTCGGTGAGATAGGCGGCGACGGGAGGCGGCTCGAGCCCGATCACGGCGTTCGAGCGCGGGCACAGGGCCACCGACACACCGCGCGCCCGCAGCAGCGCGCGGTCGTCGGCGTCGACGTAGATGCCGTGCGCCAGATGAGTCGTGGGCGCGAGGGCGCCGAGCGAGTCGAGGTAGGCGATGCTGCCGAGTCCCACTCCGCCGCCGGCGAGCAGCTGCAGGTCGGAATGGCCGTAGCGCCGCCACTGGTCGGCCAGGGTGCCCGTGCCGGTGCGGGTGAACTCGTCTTCGGAGGCGGCCTCGGCGGCGTGGATGTGCTGGCGCAGACCGAGCTCGGCGACCAGGGCCACGAGGTCGCGGAGCACGTGGGTGTCGAGCGAATAGACGGCGTGGGGCGAGAGCCCGGCGGCCGGGGGAGCGGGGATGCGCGCGAGTTGTTCGAGCACCGTGCGCCGGCCCTCGTCGCGCCACCGGGCGGCCTTCCAGTTGAAGACCTCCCAGAACGCCACTCCGTGCAGCCCGGCATCGTGCAGGGCGCTCGCGGCGGCCGGGTCGGTGACGACGTCGGCCACCGCCGTCGTGCCCGACCGGATGGCCTGCTGAGCGCCGTCGGCGGCGGAGGCGGCCCAGTCGTGCGGCGCGACGTAGGCGGCCTGGAACGATCGCGACCAGTTCTCGAAGCCGCTGTAACGGCCCCGGCCGACCTCGGCCATGTCGGTGTACTGCAGGTGCGTGTGGGCGTTCACGAGGCCCGGCGTGATCGTTCCGCCCCACTCGACCCGGCGGGTTCCGTCGACGTCGCGGAAGGTCGCGCTGAGCTCGTCGTGGCCGCCGACGGCGACCACCCGTGCGCCTCGCACGGCGATCGCCCCGTCGGCGATGGGCGGCGCCCCGACGGGCAGCAGCACCGGCGAGCGGTGGAGGGTGAGAGGGGCGTTGGCGTTCACTTCCGCCGAGCATAGGTCGTGCGGCCGACCGGGCGCCAACCCCGGTCGTAACAGCCCGTAGTGAACGGCTCGGGTGCGGTCGCGGCCCATTAGTCTCGACTCGTGCCGACCACCGACTCCGCCCCTGACACCCTGACCGACTCCGTGCGCCACGTCGTGGTCGACACCGACACCGGCATCGACGACGCGCTGGCGCTGCTCTATCTGGCCGGCCGCGACGACGTCGAGATCTCGGCCATCACGAGCGTCTACGGCAACACGCCGGTGGAGTCATCCGTCACCAACATCGCCCGGGTGCTGAAGGTGGCCGGCCTCGACGACGTGCTCGTGGCCAAGGGCGCCGCCGGGCCGCTCTCGGGCGAGCCCCTGATCGCCGCCGCCGTGCACGGCCGGGACGGCCTCGGCGACCTGTGGTCAGACCCGATCGCGCCGAAGAACCTCTCGCCGCTGTCGGCGGCCGAGCTGCTCGTCGAACTCGGCCGGTCGCGGCCCGGCTACTACGACCTGCTGCCGATCGGCCCGCTGACGAACCTGGGGCTGGCCCTCGAGATCGAGCCCGACCTGCTGACGCTCTACCGTTCGGTCGTGATCATGGGCGGATCGGGGCCGTTCCCGCCGCTCGGCGAGGTGCTCATGGTCGACGCCAACATCAACAACGACGCCGAGGCGGCCGCCCGGGTGTTCGCCGCGCCCCGCAACGAGCTCGTGATGGTGGGCGTGAACGTGACGGCCGGCACGATCGTCGACGAACAGGCCATGCAGGCCCTGCACCGCGCGGGCACCGAGTGGGGCACTTTCTCGGCCCAGGTGCTCGAGGCGTACGTCGACTTCTACCAGACCGCGTGGGGCCGCCGGGTGTCGTCGGCCCACGACGGACTCGCCGCCGCGCTGCTCGTGCAGCCCGAGTGGATCACGAAGTCGGTGCGCGGGCCGGTCAACATCACGACCGACGGTTACGCGTCGCGCGCCCACCTGGTGCGCACGGCGGAGGGGCTGCCGGTGAGCTGGCCGACCACGCCCGCGCCCGACACGCTCGTGGTGCTCGAGGTCGACCGGCCGGCGTTCCTGGCCGACTTCATCCGGGTGCTCTCCGGGCGCTGACCCCGCGCGCCGTCTGCCGGCGCACCCGTGCCGGTGCCCGCGTGCCGTCTGCCGGCGCACCCCGTGCCGGTTCGGGCCGCGGGGCATACGGTGAGGGAATGGGTTCCAGAGCAAGGCGCGGTGCACCGTGGGGGAGCGGCTGACGCGAGACGACCGCCGCATCACGACCGGCGCCGGTGTCTACCGCGTGCTGTCGTCGATCAGGGCACCGGATGCCGCGACCTCAGGCCGGCCCCGGCCCCACGCCGTGGTGCTCATCCACGGCATCGGCACGTCGCACCGCTACCTGGCGAAGCTGCACGCCGAGTTCGAGACCGCGGGTGACGTCTATTCCATCGACCTGCCGGGCTTCGCTGGGCTGCCGAAGCCGGGCACCGCACCGGGTGTGGCCGCGATGGCCGCCGGGCTCGCCCGGGTGCTCGACGAACTGGGCGTGAGCGACGCCGTGCTCGTCGGCCACTCGATGGGCGCGCAGTGGGTGGTCGAACTCGCGGTCGAGCGGCCCGATCTGGCCGCCACCGTGGTGGCCATCGGCCCCGTGGCCGACGACCGGCACCGCACGCTCCTCGCCCAGTCGGCCGCGCTCGGCCTCGACGTGCTGGGCGAGACGCCGGCCGTCAACGCCGTCGTGCTGGTCGACTACCTGCGCTGCGGGCCGGTCTGGTTCCTGCGCGAGTCGCGCCCCATGCTGACCTATCCCCTCGAAGACCGGGTCGCCCTTCTCACGATGCCGTTCCTCGTGCTGCGCGGCGGCAACGACCCGATCGCCGGAACGTCGTGGTGCCGCCGGCTGCGCGATCGCGCGCCTCATGGCCGGTTCGTGGTGGTGCCGGGGCATCGGCACGTGGTGCAGTTCACCGCGCCGCGTGCGGTGGCGGCCGGCATCCGCTCGTTCCTCGCCGGCATCGCGGCGGGTGAGCCGCGGGCCGGCGCCTGGGTGTCATGACGACGTCGTGGCCGCGAGCGCTCGACTGGTGGGTGCGCGATTACGCCTACGCGCTCTACTGGCAGGCGCGCGCCCTCGTCGACCGCACCGACCCGGCGTCGTTCCGCGGCGGGTCGCGCGTGCCGATCGTCGTCATCCCGGGGGTCTACGAGACCTGGCGGTTTCTGGAACCGCTCATCCGGGCGCTGCACGAGCGCGGGCATCCGGTGCACGTCATCGACGCGTTGCGCTGGAACCGGCGGCCCGTCGCGGAGGCGGCCGGCGAGGTGACGGCCTACCTCACCGAGCACGACCTGCACGGTGTGGTGATCGCCGCCCACAGCAAGGGCGGGCTCGTGGGCAAGCACGTCATGTCGCTCGGCGCGGGGGCCGCACGCGTGGAGTCGATGCTCGCCGTGGCGGCACCGTTCGGCGGCTCGCGCTACGCCCGCTACCTGTTCGCGCCGAGCCTGCGCATCTTCCGGCCCGACGACGAGACCATCGTGGCGCTGTCGCACCAGGCCGCCGTGAACTCCCGCATCGTGTCGGTCTACGGGCAGTTCGACCCGCACATCCCGGGCGGCAGCGAACTGCCCGGCGCCACCAACGTCGAGCTCGACACCGGCGGGCACTTCCGCATCCTCGCCAACCCACGCGTGCTCGGCGAACTGGCGGTGTTGGCGGAGTGACGGTTCATCGCATTTTCACAGTCGCGCACCCGTTGCGGTGAGGCCGAACTCCGGCCAGGGTCAGGAGTCACCCGACCGAAAAGGACGACAGCCATGAGTTCCACCGAAAAGGCATCATCATGAGCCGGGGCGTGGCCGTCGTCACCGGGGGCACCGCCGGCCTCGGGCGCGCGATCGTGCGCTCTCTCGCCGGACGGGGCTGGGATGTCGCGGTGCTCGCTCGTGGCGAAGACGGGCTCGACGCCGTGGTCGACGAGATCACGGCCTACCACCGCAAGGGTCTCGGCATCTCGACCGACGTCTCCGACCGCGAGGCCGTGGAGGAGGCCGCCACCCGGGTCGAGCGCGAACTCGGGCCGATCAGCCTCTGGGTGAACGACGCCATGGTCGGCGCCTTCGCCGAGTTCCTCGACACCGAGCCCGCCGACTTCGAGCGTGCCACCGCGGTCAACTACTTCGGCTTCGTGAACGGCACCCGCGCCGCCCTCTCGCGCATGGTTCCGCGTGGCCACGGTCACGTCATCCAGATCGGCTCGGCGCTCGCGCACCGCGGCATCCCGCTGCAGGCGGCCTACTGCGGGGCGAAGCACGCGGTGCAGGGCTTCACCGAGTCGGTCACCACCGAGCTCATCCACCGCAAGAGCCCGGTGCGCATCTCGACCATCGACATGCCGGCCATGAACACCGTGCAGTTCAACTGGGTGAAATCGGCCCTGCCCGACCACCCGCGGCCGATGGACGTCATCTTCGAGCCCGAGGTGGCCGCCCGCGTGGTGGCCTACGTGGCCGAGCATCCGCGCCGCCGCACCTGGGTGGGCCTGCCGACCGCCAAGACCGTGATCGGCAACCGGTTCGTGGCCGGGTTCCTTGATTGGTACCTGGCGCGCACCGGCTACGACGGCCAGCAGGCGCCCGACAAGAGCGAGCCGATGCTGCCCGACAACCTCTACGAGCCCGTGCCCGGTGACCAGGGAGCGCGGGGCATCTTCAGCGACAGCGCGAAGTCGCACTCGCTGCAGACCTGGTTCCTGCGGCATCGGCGGCCCGTCGTCGCCGTCGCGAGCGGTGGCGCCGCGGTCGGGGCCGCCGGTCTGCTCGCCTTGGTGCGGAAGAAGGCCTGACCCATGCCGAGCGCCGTCGACGTCGCCGTGGTCGGCGCGGGCCCCAACGGCCTCGCCGCGGCGGTCACGATGGCGCGTGCCGGTCTGTCGGTGCGGCTCTACGAGCGCAACGCCACGATCGGCGGCGGCGCGCGCACGGCCGAGTCGACGCTGCCCGGCTTCTGGCACGACGTGTGCTCGGCGGTGCATCCGATGGCCCTGGCGTCGGGATTCTTCAGGCAGTTCCAGTTGTCGCAGCGCATCGGCCTCGTGGTTCCCGAGGTCTCCTACGGGCATCCGCTCGACGGCGGCCGAGCCGGAATCGCCTACCGCGACCTCGAGCGCACCGCGCAGGGTCTCGGCGTCGACGGCGACGCCTGGCGCCGGCTGATGGGCCCGCTCGCCCGAGCTGCCGACCAGGTGGCGCAGTTCGCCGGGTCGCCGTTGCTGCGCATCCCGGCGCATCCGGTCACCGCCGCCCGGTTCGGCCTGCGGTCGCTCGAGCAGGGGTCGCCGCTGTGGAACCTGCGATTCCGCGGCGACGAGGCGCCGGCGATGCTGACCGGCGTGGCGGCCCACAGCATCCGCCCCATGCCGAGCCTGTCGACCGCGGGCGCGGCCCTCTCACTCGGCGCCTACGCGCACGGGCGCGGCTGGCCCGTTCCGGTGGGCGGTAGCCAGTCGATCGTCGACGCGCTCGCCGCCGATCTGGTGGCGCACGGCGGGGAGATCGTGACGGATGCCCCGATCGAGCACCTCGACGAGGTGCGGGCCGCGCGAGCGGTGATGCTCGACGTCGCGCCGAAGAACCTCGCCCGCATCGCACACGACCGGCTGCCGGCGGGTTACCTCGCCGCCCTCCGCCGCTTCCGCTACGGCAACGCGGCGTCGAAGGTCGACTTCGCGCTGAGCGGGCCGGTGCCGTGGCAGAACGAGGAGTTGCGCCGGGCCGGCACCGTGCACGTCGGCGGCACCCGCGTGGCGATCGCCGCCTCCGAAGCCACCGTCGCCTCGGGCCGACACTCGGACGACCCCTACGTGCTGGTGGCGCAGCCGTCGACCTTCGATGACACCCGCGCACCCCAGGGGTCACACGTGCTGTGGGCCTACACGCACGTGCCCCGCGATTCCGACGTCGACCAGACCGAGGCGATCACTCGGCAGATCGAGCGCTTCGCACCCGGGTTCCGCGACCTCGTGCTCGCGTCGAGCTCGCGCACGGCCCGCGACCTCGAGAATTACGACCCCAACTACATCGGCGGCGACATCGCGTCGGGCACCGCCAGTCTCTGGCAGCTCGCCGCCCGCCCGGTGCTGTCGCTCAACCCCTGGGCGACCCCGGCCGCCGGCGTCTACCTGTGCTCGTCGTCGACGCCGCCCGGCCCCGGCGTGCACGGCCTGGCGGGCTGGTATGCCGCCCGGCGCGCCCTCTCAGCCGAGTTCGGCATCGCCGTGCCGCCCTCGCTCGCCGTGTGATCATGAGTGATCGCGTGAGAACCCTCGCCCCTACCCGGGCCCGCGCCGTCTCCGGTCGCGGAAAAGCACCTACGCCGCCTCCCAGCGAGCACTTTGCGCGACCACGAGCGAGCGGCGTCGGCCCAACCAGCGCCGCGCTTTGTTCCCCGCCGGTCTCGCGCCGTCTCCGGTCGCGAAAAGGCACCCAAAGTGGACGCCAGAGAGCACTTTGCGCGACCGCGCCCGCTCCCCGACCGCACCCTCCTCGCGCGGTTCCCACCCCTCCCAGATCGGATGACATCGTGTCGACCAACACCCGCTTGTTCCACTGCCCGCCCGAGAAGGTCTTCGAGGTGCTCGCCGACGGCTGGCTCTTTCCGGTCTGGGTGGTCGGCGCCTCGCGCATGAGAGCGGTCGACGATGCGTGGCCGGCTGAGGGCAGTGAGTTGCATCACTCGTTCGGGGTGTGGCCCGCCGTGATCGACGACGTCACGACGGTGCTCGAGTGGGATCCGCCGCGCCGCATGGTGATCGTGCCCGCCGGCTGGCCCCTCGGTGAGGCGAAGGTCACCCTGCAGGTGAAGCGCCGCGGCGACGGCTGTGTGGTGCGCATCGACGAAGAGGCGATCAAAGGCCCGGGCGCGCTCGTGCCGGGGCCGATCATGGACGTGCCGTTGCACATCCGGAACGTCGAGACGCTGCGGCGGCTCGCCTACATCGCCGAGGGCCGGTAGTCCGCTGAGCATCCGAGCGCAACCCCTCGCCGCGCCGCGCGGTCGGTGGTCGGCTGAGGGCATGGACAGAGTTCACTACTCCGGAGACTCGGTGCTCACCGGAACCGACATCGCGAGGGCACTGCTGGTCTACGCCGACGCGCTCGCGAAGGCCGAGCGTTCGGCCACCGTCGACATTCCGACGCGGCTCGACGACGGAGGAACGGGGCGGTCGACGTTCTTGCTCGGGCCGGCCAGCCAGCTGGTCTCCGACTTCGTGCCGGGCGAGCACGATGAACTGACGGATGCCGCGCTCGTGACCTGGCTCACCGAACAGACCCGCCTGGTGCTGCACCGGCACGCGGTGGCGCCCGTCACCGCGACCGAAGAGCCCGCGCCGCAACTGCGCTGGACCGAAGAGATCTGAGAGAGATGACGTCTGAGAAGCACGACACGAAGCACGACAAGAAGCACGCCAAGAACGCCTCGAAGAGTGGCAAGAAGCACGGGCACGGAGGCTCGCGCCGCCTCGACAAGACGGCCTACGAGAAAGAACTGCGCCGGCTGCAGATCGAGCTCGTCAGCATGCAGCAGTGGGTGACCGCCAACGGCGCGCGCGTGCTGGTGATCTTCGAGGGGCGCGACGCGGCGGGCAAGGGCGGCGCGATCAAGCGGGTGATGCAATACCTCAACCCGCGGAGTGCCCGCGTGGTGGCGCTGCCGCAGCCGAGCGAGCGCGAGAAGGGCCAGTGGTACTTCCAGCGCTACATCGAGCGGCTGCCGACGACCGGCGAGATCGTCTTGATGGACCGCTCCTGGTACAACCGGGCCGGCGTCGAACGCGTGATGGGCTACTGCACCGACGAGCAGTACGACCGCTTCCTCGATCAGGTGCCGGCGCTCGAGCGCATGCTCGTCGACGACGGCATCATCGTGCTGAAGTACTGGTATTCGGTGAGCGACACCGAGCAGGAGAAGCGGTTCCGGTCGCGTCTCAACGACCCGATGCGGCGGTGGAAGCTCTCGGAGACCGACCTGCTGTCGATCACGAAGTGGGAGGACTACTCCCGGGCGAAAGACGCCATGTTCGCCGTCACCGACATCGACGAGGCGCCATGGTGGACGATCGAGAGCGACGACAAGCGGTCGTCGCGCATCAACACCATCAACCACCTGCTGAGCCAGATCCCCTACGAGCACCTCGACCCCGACGCGGTCGACTTTCCCGAACGGCCCGGAGCCCTCGACGAGGCGCGACCCCCGATCGGTGAGCACCGGTTCGTGCCCGACCACGCTGCGGCCCTGTGACGGCGCCGTGACGGACCTGTGACGGCATGAGCACACTCGCCACCGCGGAATCCGCCGACGAGCGGCGACTCGCCCGGCTCGAGCGCCACGCCGCCGTGCTCTTCGTGGGAGCGGCGCTCGCAATGGCGATCGTGTGCGGTGCTGTTATCTCGTCGGGCTGGTTCGCCGGCGTGATCGAAGACCATTGGGAACGCCTGTTCTGGGCCGGCGCCCTGCTCGCCGGTCTCATGGTGGCGGTCTTCGCCGCGGCCGCGGTGCCGGGCGGTTGCGATGCGCGCCGGTCGTGCCGTCGCATCACGTGGCTGCTGCGAGCAGGGCTCGCACTTTTCGTGCTCGCCCCGACGCTCTGCGTGCTGGCCCTCGTGGGCGACTTCTACTGGAGCTGACGGCGTAGTGGCCCTGACGGCTTACTGGCACTGACGGCATACGGGAGCTGGCGGCGCCGGTTGCCGTCAGACGTTGCGGGCGCGCTCGGCGATCGACTCGCGGATGGCCTCTTCGTCGACGTCGATCTCACCCACGTCGTCGGGGCCGCCGACACCCGGAACCGACTTCACCGCCGACGAGTCGATGTCGGGATCGTCGAGGTGGGCCGAGGTTCGCGGCTCGTCCTGGGCCTGTTCGGTCTCCCGCCCGCTGCCGGGGCTGTAGGACATGTCCTTCTGAACCGTGCCCTCGTCGTTACCGCTCTGAATCGCCATGCTCCGACGCTACGACCGATCGGCGTCTGCGCAACCCCGGGCGCCGGTCAATCCTGGCCGTAGAGCTCGAAATCGAGAAAGTCGAGCTCTGACGCCCGCCCGGTCTCGCCCCACGACTCGGCGGCGACCGCGATGCTCGAGACGTCGTCGATGCGCACCCGGCTGCTCGCGGTGATCAGCACCTCGGTGCGCCGGCTCTTCTCCTCGACCATCACGAACGCACCGCCGGCGCGCACCGCCGTCTCGATGTCGGTACACAGCCGCTCCACGGACTGCCGATCGTGGAGCCTGAACCTGTCCTCGTGGATCTTCACCCAGAACACCATGCGTCGCCTGCCTCCCGGGGCCCCGTGAGGCCCGTCGTATCGGTCGTGCGAATCGTCGCTGTGGCCATCCGCCGGCGAGGTCTTGGCCAGCACTGCCCACCCTACGCTCGTGCCGCCGAAAGCGATCGTCGCGGCAAAATGTCCGCTCGCGGGTGGTTCGGCATAGCGTGAGGGAATGGGTGCCACAGAGATCTGGCTGGTGCGACACGGCGAGAGTGTCGCGAACGTGATCGCGACCGCCGCGCAAGAGGCGCATGCCGAGCAGATCGATGTCGAGTGGCGCGACGCCGACGTGCCGCTGTCGCCCACGGGCGAGAAGCAGGCCGCGGCGCTCGGGCACTGGATCGCCGAGCACGCGCACTACGGCGTGCCGGCCACCACCTGGAGCTCGTCCTACCTTCGGGCGCGCCAGACGATCGCGTTCGCGCTCGCCGAGGCGGGCATCCACATGACGGCTCGCGTCGACGAGCGCCTGCGGGACCGCGAGCTCGGCATCCTCGACCTGCTCACCCCCGACGGCGTCGAGGCCCGCTTTCCCGACGAGGCGGCCCGGCGGCGATGGCTCGGCAAGTTCTACTACCGGCCACCGGGCGGCGAGTCGTGGGCCGACGTGGCACTGCGCATCCGCTCGTTCCTCAGCGACGTCGATGCCGACGACGACAACGGCACCGTGCTCGTGGTCGCCCACGACGCCGTCGTGATGCTGTTCCTCTACGTCTGCAACGAACTGAGCGAGGAGCAGATCCTCGACTTCTCGCTCACCCACGTCGTGACCAACGCCTCGGTCACGCGGCTGGTGCGCCCGAGCGGTGTGGGCCGCTGGCAGGTCGCGTCGTTCGCCGAGCACGAGCACCTCGACGAGCTCGAGGTCGAGACCACCGAGCACCCGGGAGACAAAGATGTCGACATCCACTGACGAACCGAACGCTGACGAGGAGACCACCGACGGGGCCGCCGGGAATCCGGATGCCGCGCCGGGGGTGACGGTCACGCCCGGCATGCTGCGCGAATGGCCGCTGCCGTCGCCCGGGGCCTCGAAATACGAGCGCGGCCAGGTGGTGATCGTGGGCGGCGACCGCCGATCGCCCGGAGCCGCGTTGCTCGCGGCCGAGGCGTCGCTGCGGGTCGGCGCCGGGCGACTGACCCTCGCCCTGGCCGAGGGCGCGGCGATCGCCGCCGCGGTCGCGCTGCCCGAGAGCGGGGTGGTCGCGCTGCGCGAGACCGACGATCGGCAGATCGACGGCACCGCGATCGATGCGGCGGCCGACGATCTGGGCGACGCCGACGCCGTGCTGGCCGGGCCCGGGCTCGACGACGCCGAGCAGGCGCTGGCCCTCGTCGACCGCCTGCCGGCGCTCGTCGGCGACGAGACCGTCGTGGTGCTCGATGCCTACGCACTCGGCGTGCTGCCGCGATCGACGGTCGGCGACGCCTTCGCCGGCCGGCTCGTGCTCACCCCGAACCTCGGCGAGGTCGAGCGACTGCTCGAAGCGGCCGGCAGCGCCGACGCCGGGCTCGGCGACGACCCCGACGACGACGCCCTCGACGCCGCGGCGCATTCGGTGGCGCGCGCCTACGGTGCCGTGGTGTCGTGTCAGCGCCGGGTGGCGCATCCCGACGGCCGGCTCTGGCTGATCGGCTCGGGGCACGGCGGCCTCGGCACCTCGGGCAGCGGCGACGTGCTGGCCGGGGCGATCGCCGGCCTGTGCGCCCGGGGCGCCTCGCCCGAGCAGGCGGCGGTGTGGGCGACGCATGCCCACGCGGCCGCGGGCGACCGGCTCGCCGTGGCGGTCGGGCCGCTCGGCTTCCTCGCACACGAACTGCTGGCCGAGCTGCCCCGGGTGCTCGTCGAGGTGGGCTGACAAGCCTGCTTCAAAAGTCGTAATCGCCGTCGGCCCCTCGGGCATATTCTTCAGCCACATCACCGCTGTCGAAATGCTCCACGAAAGGGAATTGACGTGACCAAACCCACCATCGTGCTGGTGCACGGAGCCTGGGCCGACGGCTCCAGCTGGAACGCCGTCGCCACCGAGCTGCAGAGCCAGGGCTTCACCGTTCTGGTGCCGCCGAACCTGCTGCACGGCGTCGCCAGCGACGCCGCCTACATCTCGGCCTTCGTCGCCGAGCGCACCACCGGGCCGGTCGTGCTCGTCGGCCACTCCTACGGCGGCTTCGTCATCACGAACGCCCAGCTCACCGACGACGTGAAGGCGCTCGTCTACGTCGACGCCTTCATTCCCGACGAGGGCGAGTTCGTGTTCCAGCTGCTCGGCGGCTCGGGTTCGGCGCTGGCGGTGCCCGATCCCACCACCGTGCTCGACCTCATCCCCTACCCGGGCGCCCCCGAGGGCGACCTCGAGGCCTTCCTCAAGGCCGACACGGTGCACAACGCGTTCGCGCAAGACCTGCCCGAGGCCGACCGCTGGCTGATCCACGCCACCCAGAGGCCCATCACGCTGAGCGCCAACACCGCGCCCTCGGCGGCCCCGTCATGGAAGGGCCGCCCGGTGTGGGCCGTCGTCGGCACCGAAGACCTCGTCATCCCGCCGGCGGTGCTGCGCTCGATGGCCGAGCGCGCCGGGGCGACCATCACCGAGGTCGCAGCTTCGCACGTGTCGATGGTGTCGCATCCGGATGTCTCGATCGCGGCCATCCTCGCCGCCGTCGAGGCGATCGGCGAGTAGCGCCCCCACCGCAGCACGAGGGCCCGCACGGACGAACCGTGCGGGCCCTCGTCATGCTGTTACGAGAGACGGCCTCAGCGGTGAGCGGCCACCCCGGGCCTCAGGCGGATGAGCCGCTGGGGGCCCTCCTCCTCGAGTTCGGCGACGTCGGAGCGCGACGAGAGAAAATCGGTGAACGAGCGATAGCCGAGCGGCTTCTCGTTGAACGACGGGTCCATGCGCCGCATCTGGTTCTTCACGGTGCCGGTGTTGAGCCACTCGTCGGCGTCGCCCTTCGCGTGGCCGATCTGCAGTGCACGAACGAGCAGCTCGGTCGCGACCGTCTGCGGGTTGATGTCGTCGCCGGGCTCGGGCTCGTCGAACTGGGCGTCTTCGGTGTGCGAGAAGGTGGGGATGGTGGTGGCCTTGCGCGGCCGGCCCGGCGCCTTCTCTGCCGCGGGTTCCGGCTCGGGTGCGGCCCCGGTGGGTGCCGCGGCCCGGCGGCCGCTCGCTCGCCGGCTCGACGTCGTCGCCGGGGGCGGGGCGCTGGGCGCCGCCGTGACCTTCTCGACGCCAGGGAGCGAGTCGTAGTCTTCGAACTCGTCGCACGCGGCGGCCAGCGAGGTGCTGGTCGAGCCGGCCACACCGATGCCCACCACGAAGCGGCCGAGGCGCTTCGACTTCTGCGCCAGGGCGATGTAGTCGGAGTCGCCCGCCACGATGATGACGTGCGTCAGGTCGGGCAGGCGGAACAGGTCTTCGACCACGTCGACCGCCAGCCGGATGTCGGCGCCGTTCTTCGTGCCGCGCGTGGTGGTGGTGAACAGCTGGGTCAGGTCGACCGCTCGCGACATGAGCTGGCGCTGGTAGCTCGCGTTCACCGGCACCGACCAGTCGGCGTAAGCCCGGTTCACGACCATCGTGCCGAACGAGGCCGCGAAGTCGATGATCGCGTCGAAGTCGACGGTGGCCGCGGCGAGCCGAGCGGCGACCTCGGGGTCGGCATCCGGGCTCGTGCGATCGAAATCGCGGATGCCGTCGCGCTGGAAGGCGTTGCGCCCGTGCAGCTGCTGGTAGCGCGAGATGACGATGTTGTCGAAATCGATGTAGAGACCGACGCGGGAATCGTTCGGTTCGGTCATGGTGTGCTCCTCAGCCGCCGGCGGCGGCCCCGGTCGTCGTCCGGTCAGTTCAGTCTGCCATCCCCGGCGAGGTCATCGCTCGTTCCAGTGCCGCAGCTTCTGCGGGTTGACCACCACCCACAGCCGCTCGATCGACGCGCCGAGCATGGCGACCGTGAGCACCGCAACCACCCGGCCGTCGGCACGCTGCAGGGCCAGGCCTGGCGCGCCGTTGACCAGGTGCGAGGTGGCCCCGGCCACGTCGTTCGCGGCCCACAACGCCGCGAGCGCCTCGGCGACGGCCCGCCGCCCGCGTGCCGAGGTCGCGGGAACGCGGATGACGCCGCCGGTGTCGATCGTCAGCTGCGAGTCGTCGTGCAGCAGCCGCCTCGCGCCCTCCTCGTCGCCGGATTCGAGCGCCGTGGCGAGCGCGCGCACTGCCCGGTCGCAGCGCCGCTTCGCGCGGGCATCCGTGGTGGTGAGGCGCTGCAGCCAGCCGGCGAGTGGTCGCCGGGTCATGCCTCCACCGCGGAGACATGGCGCAACTTGTCGGGGCTCATCACCCAGAGCAGCTGCAGGATGCCGCCGGGGGAGGCCGTGACCGTGACCACGGTCGTCACCTCGCCGTCGACCGAGAGCGTGGCGGCCGGCTGGCCGTTGACGGTGACCCAGCCGATGCTCTTGCCCGCCCAGAAGTGGCTCGAGAACGCCGAGATGAACCTCGCCGCCCGCGAACGGCCCACGACCGGTTTGCGGGCGGCGAGCTTCACGCCGTTGCCGTCGGTGTAGCTCACGATGTCGTCGGCGAACAGTTGCTCGAGCTCGGCGACGTCGCCCTTCTGGGCCGCCACGAGGAAGGCCTCGAGCAGCCGGCGCGACTCGGCCGCGGGCACGGCGTCGCGCTGCCTCGCCGAGAGGTGCTTGCGGGCCCGGCTGACGAGCTGGCGGGCGTTGGCGGTCGACGAGCCCACCACCTCGGCGATGCGCTCGTAGGGGTAGTCGAGCGCCTCGCGCAGCACGTAGGCGGCCCGTTCGGTGGGCGTCAGGTTCTCGAGCAGCAGCAGGCAGGCCATTTCCAGGGCTTCGGTGGTCTCGGCGCCGAGCGACGGATCGGCCTCGGTGTTGACGGGTTCGGGCAGCCACGGCCCGATGTAGGTCTCGCGACGGGAGTGCGCCGACTGCAGCAGGTTGATCGAGAGGCGGGTGGCGATGGTGGTGAGGTAGGCGGCCGGCTCGTCGACCTGGTGGAGGTCGACGGCCTGCCACCGGATCCACGTCTCCTGCACGATGTCTTCGGCGTCGGAGACGGAGCCCAGCATGCGATAGGCGGTGCCGAAGACCCGGCGCCGCTCCCTCGAGAAGAGGGCGAGCGCGTCGTCATCGTCGTCGTGGTCGTCGTGGCGCTGCATCGGTGCTCCTCGTTCGTCGTGCGGTGTCGTCGTGGGCGGTGTCGTCGTGTGCTGTGTCGCCGTGTGCCGCTGCCTTCCTCAAGCTTGACCGCGCGGCCGGCCGATCTGTGACAAACACGTTCGATCTGTGGAGAACTGTGCTCGGCGGCGGAAAGGTGTAGAGATGGAGGCGAACGAGGAGGTGGTGTTCCATCGACGACGAGCTGACCGAATGGCTGCTCGACTCCGACCCCGCTATCCGGTGGCAGGTGCTGCGTGACCAGGGGGCGCACGATCGAGCCCAGGCGGAGCGGCACCGCATCGCCACCGAGGGCTGGGGCAGCCGGCTGCTGGCCACCTCGCGGCCCGACGGATCGTGGGGCGGCGACCACGAGCGCGATCGCTGGCGCTATGCCCTCTACACGCTCCATCTGCTGCGGGAACTCGGCGTCGATCCGGCCGATGCCCGGGTGCGCGAGGCCGTCGACCGCACCCGCCTCGGCTTCACCTGGGGGCCCGAGTTCGGCGACAGCCCGTTCTTCGACGGCGAGGAGGAGGCCTGCATCAATGGCCGAGTGCTCGCCATCGGCGCCTCCTTCGGTGTGCCGAGCGACGCTCTCGCCGCCCGGCTCGTCGGCGAGCAGCTGAACGACGGGGGCTGGAACTGCGACGCGCCCCCGAGCATCCGTTCGTCGTTCCACAGCACCGTGTGCGTTCTCGAGGGGCTGCTCGCCTATGAAGAGGCGCGGACGTCGCCGAAGGCGACTCAGCGGACGCAGGAGCCGGCAGCGGGCGGACACACGGATGCCGCGGCTCCAGCGGCGGCCGACGACACCGTTCGCCGAGCCCGCGAGGCCCGCCGGCGCGGCGAGGAGTACCTGCTCGAGCGCGGCCTGCTGCGGTCGAAGACGACAGGCGAGCTGATCGATCCGAGCTGGGCGCGTTTCGGTTTTCCGCCGAACTCCGACTTCGACGTGCTGCGCGGGCTCGAGCATCTGCGCGCGGCCGATCGGGCCGCCGGCACCCGCGAGCGCGCCACCGATCCGCGCATCGCCGAAGCCGTGCAGCTCGTGCGCGACGAGCGTCGGTCCGACGGGCGTTGGCTGCTGTACGACCACGACCTCAGCCATCAGCACGTCGTGATGGAGACCCCCGGCGAACCGAGCCGCTGGGTGACGCTGCGCGCCCGGCGCGTGCTCGACTGGGCCGAGCCGCGGCCCGAGGCCAGGGCCGAGGCCCGGACCGCTCAGCCGTAGTCACGTCGGCCGGCATTCACTAACGTGGAGCGAGACGAATACC
The DNA here is from genome assembly GCF_024979295.1 of Herbiconiux daphne. GTDB lineage: Bacteria > Actinomycetota > Actinomycetes > Actinomycetales > Microbacteriaceae > Herbiconiux > Herbiconiux daphnes. The sequence goes on from NZ_JANLCJ010000005.1 coordinate 442,820, forward strand.
CGCCCGGCACGACCACCGAACGACAGGAGACCGCGATGCACGATCTGAAGGGTTCCGCCGCCCAGCGCCTCGAGCAGCTCGCGGCCGTCGACTCCGACGCCGCCACGACCGAGTGGCTCACCCGCCAGCTCGAGCTCGCGCTCGCCGAGCTCGCCGCCCTCGAGCCGATCGCCGACGCCGCCCGCGAAGCCAACGAAGACTACTGAGCATGGCGACTGCCCGAGAACTGCTGCTCGCGAACCTTCGCGACGTGTTCGGCAACCGCGACGCGGTTTCGCGCCGCCGTGCGATCGACGAGACCTATGCCGACGACGTCGAGTTCACCGATCCGGAGGAGACGGTCGTCGGCCGCGACGCGCTCGAGAAGAAGGCGGCGTCGCTGCTCGACGGCGCTCCGGCCGAATTCGTCTTCGCCGAAGACGGCATCGCCTATGCCGACGCCGAGATGGGGGCACAGAGCTGGACGTTCGGCCCTGCGGGCAACCCGGCGGCTCGGGGCATCGACCTGATCACCGTGCGCGACGGTCGCATCAGCGTCTTGCGCACCATCCTCGCGGAGTGACGACGGCGGCTCCGGCCCGCGGGCCGGCCACCCGTGCCCTCACGTCGTGACGACGTAGCCGTCGTCGCCCAGGCTCACGAGACCGTCGGCTTCGAAGGCGTCGAGCCAGCCGCGCATCGGCCACTCGGCCCAGCGCTCGTGGAACAGGTTCGCGTTGCGCACGATGTCGTCGACGTGGTCGACCGGCGGATGCCGCACCGCGTGATGCTGGTGGTAGGCCCGCGCGTCGCCCACCCACGCCAGCTCCACCCCGGCCTCGCGCGCCGCGAAGGCGAAATCGGTGTCTTCGCCGCCGTAGCCGGAGTAGCGCTCGTCGAAGCCGCCGATCAGCCGCCAGGTGCTCGCCCGCAGCGCGAACGAGAGCGACCAGAACAGCTCGTGCGCGCCGCCGAGTTCGACCTCGCCGGGAGCCGGTGCGGGGCGGGCCGGATGCGGGTCGTCGAGCTCGGCGAGGCGATCGAGGCGGTAGCCGCCGGCGGGGGGCGGGCCGAGGTAGGTGACCGGTCCGCAGAGCAGCCGATCGCCCGTCACCGGTGAGGCGGCGGCGCGAGCATAGGCGCCGACGGCGTCGGGCGCCGGTAGGCAGTCGACGTCGACGAACACGAGCACGTCGGCGCCGGCCTGCAGGGCCGCCTCCGCCCCGAGGTTGCGGGCGCGAGCGAGCGGCAGGGGAGGCTCGGCGTCGATCGAGATCGCCCGCACCGGAGGCGCGAGCTGCGGCATCCGGCCGATCTGCGGGTCGCCCATGGCCACGACGATCTGCAGCCGCGGTGCGACGAGCGAGGCGAGCACGGCCTCGCGCTGTCGCCGCAGGTGGTCGTGCCGGCCGTGGGCGATCGTGATGAGCGCGATGTCGTTCATGCCGGAAGCCCTCGACGGGCGGCGACGTTCGCGATCGCGGCGGCGGCGCGCGCGGCGCCCTGACCGTCGTTCCACGGGGCCCAGTCGCGGCCGTCGAGACGCTGCGCCTCGGTGAGCGCGCGGGGCCAGTCGGCCGTGGCGAACGAGTCGACCACCACGGCGGGCCAGGGGCCACCGGCCAGCACGGCGGCCGTGTGCTGCTGCTCGTCGTGCGGCCGGGCTTGGGGAACGATCACGGCGGGCCGCCGAGCGGCGGCGATCTCGGCGACGGCGTTCTGGCCGGCGTGAGACACCACCACGTCGGCGGCCAGGATGAGCGGCCACGGATCGTCGCACCAGCGGCCGGTGCCACCGCCGATCACGTCCCAGTGCCAGCCCGGCGTCTGCGCGCGGGCCCGGGCGACGGCGTCGGCGGTGAGGTCGTCGCCGCCCGACCCGTTCAGCACCAGAACCCGCCGCGCACGGGTCGAGCCGAGGGGCTGTCGCTCGGATTCTGGCTCGTGCTCGTGCTCGTGCTCGTGCTTTAGTTCCCGCTCGGCAGCGGGCTCGGGTTCGCGGGCGCCTGCGCCACGCTCCGGTACGAACCGCGAGATCGCGCCGACGGCCACGTGCTTCTGAGCGGCGGCGTCGTCGAGTCCCGTGAGCATGCCGGTCGCCTCGGGCGGCCAGGCCGAGAGCAGCACGCTCGAGACCGCGAAGCCCAGCCGGTGTGCCTCGTCGTCGCGGCGGCCGGGCAGCGCGATGGTCACGACCGCCACGCCGTGCAGGCGGGCCAACAGGGCGATCTCGACCGAGACATCCGACACCAGCACCGACGGAGCGGTCTCCGCGATCCACTGCGACACCTGCGCCATGCGATCACGCAGCCCGGCGTCGCCGACCGGCACCCAGTGCAGTCGGCCCGCGGCGTCAGGCGCCTCGGCGCCGGCCACGTCAGCGCCGGCTACGTCTGCGCCGGCCGCCTCAGCGCCGGCCACGTCAGCGCCGGCCGCCTCAGCGCCGGCCGCCTCAGCGCCGGCTACCTCAGCGCCGGCCACGCCAGCGCCCGCCACCTCGGCGCCCGCCGCCTCCGCGACATCCGCGACCGCCCCGTCGTCGCGCGCCAGCCGCACCCAGTCGCCGATCCAGCCGGCCGGTCGCGCGAGCGACGACAGTCCGGTCACCGGCTCACTCAGCTGCGCCGCGATCGCGGCCGCGCGCGCGAGGTGGCCGCTGCCGACATGGTGGATGTAGTAGCCGATCACGCGGCTCGCGCCGGCGCGGCCAGCTCGTCGTAGAGCAGCTCGTAGCGATCGACCATGGCGTCGAGCGAGCAATGTTCCTCGGCGTGGCGCCGCACGCCGGCTCGCGGCAGAGCGGCGGCGGCCACCAGAGCGCGGGCGAGGGAATCCGGATCGCCCGGCGTCGCGAGCCGCCCGCTCGACGGCGACACGATCTCGCCGAGGGCGCCGCGTTCGAAGGCGGCGACCGGGGTGCCGCAGGCCATCGACTCGGCGGCCACCAGGCCGTAGGGCTCGTCCCACAGGGGAGTCACCGCGGTCACGGCGGCCCGGCCCACGTGCTGCACGAGCTCGCGGGTGCTGAGGTGCCCGAGGTAGCGGATGCGCGAATCCAGGCGCGGCCGGATGCGCCGTTCGAAGTAGTCGAGGTCGTGCACCGGCCCCGCGAGGTCGAGCGGCATGCCCGCGATGCGGGCCGCCTCGATCGCCAGGTGGGCGCCCTTCTCGGGCACCACGCGGCCGATCCACACGGCTCCTGGCCCACCGGGGCCCGGGCTCCAGCGCTCGGTGTCGACCCCGTTCAGGATGACCCGGGCGCGAGTGGTCTCGGACCACTGCCGTGCGGTGAAATCGCTCACAGCCACGAACCGGGCCGAGGGCGTCAGTTGCATCGCCGATTCGAGCCAGGGCGTCGGCGGCGTGTGCAACGTCGTGACCATCGGCACGCCGAGGGTCGCCGACATCGCCACGGGCAGGTGGTGCAGGCTGTTGTTGTGCACCACGTCGAACCGGCTCGCGCCGGTGCGGGCGAGCTCGAGCATGAGGCCGAGGTAGGCGTGGTGCTCCTGCATCCACTCGGCCGGCGAGGCGCCGACATCCGCCCGCGCCGTGTCGCTCGACTCGAACGGATCGACGTCGAGGGTGTCGACGGCGAGCCGGGGGTCGGAGCCGGGCGCCGCGAAGAGCGTGACCTGGTGGCCGCGGGCGCGCAAGGCGTGGGCGAGGGCGTGGGTGTGAGCCTCGAGGCCGCCCGCGAAGGGCTCGGCCACCGGAAACCGGCTCGAGGCGATGAGGCAGATTCGCAGCCGCTTCACCCGAGCAGCCCGCGGTAGAGCTCGAGATGAGCGGCGGCGACCTCGTCGCGCTGGCGCACGCGCTCGTCGATCGACGCCGGGGAAGCCGGGGCCGCGAAGGCCGCCGCGCGCACCGCGGCCACAAGCGAGCCGGCGTCGAGGCCGCGCTCGTCGTGATGGTAGGAGAACACCGGGCCCTGGTCGGCGTAGTAGCCGCAGTCGGGCGCGATCACCGCGGTGCCGAGGTCGTGGCAGGCCTCGAGCCAGCCCGAGTGGGTGCCGAACCGGTAGGGCAGCACCGACACGTCGAGCGACGCGAGGTAGGCCCACAGCTCGGCGTCGGTGAAGAAGTCGTGCACCCTCAGCTCGAGCTCGCCGCGGCGCTCCGCCGCGCGGAGGAAGCCGGCGAGCGCGGGATCGAAGCGCTTGCCGGTGTCGAGCAGCACGTCGGAGTGCCCGTCGACCTGCAGCCGGGCGCCCGGAATGGCCGCCACGGCGTCGACGAGCGCCGCGACCACCGGCAGCGGGTTCATGCTGGCGCGCAGGCTCTTGACGTGCACGCCGATGCGGAACTCGCCGGCGACTGCTGCTGCCGCCGCCCCCGGCGCCGCCACCGCCACCTCGTCGGCCGGCCGCCGCCCCGCCCGCCGCGCCGCCTGCACCGCTCGCATGGTGGGCAGGTCGACGACGTGCGGGTGGGGCAGCACGTGCGCCGTGCGCTTCCACCGCCGCTCGATCTCCGCGGCCGCGCCCGGCGTGAGCGTGACGAGGGCGTCGGCCGCCGGAATCAGCACGTCGAGCTGCGCGTCGTGCTCCCGCCGGTCGGCGTGGTGGGGGTTGCGCAGGTCGTGCACCGTGTAGACGAACGGCTTTCCCTCCTCGCGCAGCGCCGCGGTCAGGGCACGCAGCTCGTCGGGTGTGCGGGCGTCGAAGCCGAACTGCAGGTGGAACAGGTCGAACTCCGAGGCGTGCTCGTGCACCCACCTCGGGTCGAGCATGGCGGGCGGCCACCACCGCGACACCGCGGAGCGCCGGGTGTCGTCGGGGTCGGGGTCGGCGAGGCGCACCACGGGGTAGCCGGTCGCGGCATCCGGTGTCAGGTGCCTGATGTAGACATGCGACGACGGCACGGATGCCACCCGCACGAGTTCACGGCTCGTTAACGTCTCGGGGGGCTCGCCCGAGTGCTCGACGATACGTGTGAGGGCCATGCTCCTCAGTAAACGGGGTATCGGCGACTCCGGCACCCGGGTTGACAACTGGACATCCACTGTCCATGTTCGTGACCCCTCAGGATGCGTAGCGGCGGGGCACCGTCCAGTGACGGCCGAACTCGCGGTCGAACCACGACGGCTCGAACGGGCTGTCGCCGCCCGCGGGGTAGCTCGTCAGCTCGCCGAAAACGATGCGATCGGGCAGGTGGTAGAGATCTACGCGCACGAAATCGGTCTCGGCGCCCAGGGTCTCGGCCAGGGCGATCATCTCGTCGAGCCGTTCGGGTCGCTCGCGGGGCGGGTCGATCCACGGGGGCCCGCCGCTCATCGGCAGGTGCTCCCAATGTGGGTGGTAGAAGTCCTGGGTGCGGGTGTCGAAGCGGCCGGAGTCGACCTGCACGAACCGGCACCGGCCGTGGAAGACGAAGAACTTGTAGTCGTCGGGGATGCCGTCGCCCGCGCCGGTCAGCATCTCCTCGACGATCACCCGGGGCGGAACGGCACCATAGGCCCACTCCCGGTTGGGCCCCTGGCCATAAAGCCGGCTCGACCAGTAACGGGCGATGGCGACGAGCCGGCGCCGGTCGGCGGCCTCGGGGCGCACGTGCCGGTAGGTCCAGCTCTGCTCGGGGTCGGGCAGCACGGCGTCTGCGGGAGCGGCCGGGCTCACCACCACACCCGCGCCGCTGCCGTGGGTGGGCTTCACGACGTAACGGTCCGGCAGCTCGAGCCCCTCGAGCGCGCCGGGATCGTCGACGATCGCGAAGACGGCGGGCAGGTAGGCGGCGCCGATGCGGGCGGCGACGTGATCGCGCACGGCCGCCTTGTCGGCATAGGTCGTCAGCAACGGGCGGTGGTCGCGCAGCATCTTGTAGCGCACCTTCTCGGTGAAGGTCTCCGGATGCCGCGTGCTCAGCAGCCGCCAGGCCCGCACGAGTGCGCTCCGCTCGCGGAGTCGCGCGCGGCGGTCGACGCTCACCGGCGTCGCGATTCGGGCCGAGCGGGAGGGGTCACCAGTCCAGTGTGGCCCCGCGGCCGCGTTCGCCGCATCTTCGGGAGCCGTGCACGGTGACGCACACCTGCGGCGCTTTGTCCACCCGCAGCGACGACGGGATTTCGCGCGTAGGGAGAGGGGTACCAGGCCGCGATGGCCGGGGAATCGAAAGGGAAGACACGATGTCGGAAAGTTATGTTCCTGTGCCGCCGAGCGGCTTCGAACCCGCCGCCAACGACGAGCCGGGCAAGGTGGACACCGCCAAGCAGGAGGCCGCCGATCTGAAGGACACGGCCGCCGAGCAGGTGGGCAACGTGGCTGGAACCGCGAAGGAGGAAGCCGGCAACGTGGCTCGCGAAGCGAAGTCGCAGGCCAAGGACCTCTACCTGCAGAGCCAGCAGCAGCTCAAGGAGCAGGCGGGCGTGCAGCAGCAGCGCGTCGCATCCGGTCTGCGCTCCCTCGGCGACGAGCTGGGCGAGATGGCGAGCTCGTCGGAGAACTCGGGGCTCGCCTCCGACCTGGTGCGCCAGGTCTCCGAGCGGGCCGGCAGCGCGGCGTCGTGGCTCGACGCCCGTGACCCCGGGTCGCTGCTGGCCGAGGTGAAGTCGTATGCCCGTCGCAAGCCCGGAACCTTCATCGCCGTGGCGGCCGTGGCCGGCGTGGTGGCCGGGCGCCTGACCCGCGCGCTCGCGGGCAGCGCGGCCGACGAGAAGCAGGCTGCCGAGGCGGCATCCGCGTCGGGCACGCCCGCCGCGAGCGCCCCCGTCGTGACGGCACCCGTCGTGCCGGTTCCCGACCCCGCAGCCGACGGCGTGGCCGACGCGCCCTTCACCGGTGCTCCCGCCTACTCCGGCACGGCCGGGGTCGTCGACGACACCCCGCTCTACACCGAGCGCGTGGCGAGCTTCGGCGACGATCTGCCCGCAGACGGCAGCCAGCGATGAGCGACGCCACCCCATCGGAGCAGAAAGCGGCCACCACGTCGCTCGGCGACCTGCTCGGCGAGGTCACCAAAGACCTCTCCACCCTGATGCGGCAGGAGCTCGAGCTCGCGAAGGCCGAACTCAAGCAGTCGGCGAGCCGCGCCGGCAAGGGCGCGGGAATGCTCGGCGGCGCGGGCTACGCCGCGAGCATGACCATCCTGTTCCTGTCGATCGCTCTCTGGTGGGCCCTCGGCACGCTGATCGGCGGTGGATGGTCGGGCGTGGTCGTGGCCGTCATCTGGGCGATCGTCGCGCTGATCCTGTTCGTGATCGGCCGCAAGCAGCTGAAAGAAGTGAACGGCGCCCCGAAGACGGTGGAGTCGTTGAAGAAGATCCCCGAGACATTGAAAAGGAATGAGGAGAACCGATGAGCGATTCACCCGAGCAGATCCGTGCCGACATCGAGCGCACCCGCCGCGAACTCGGCGGCGACGTCGACGCGCTGGCCGACAAGGTCACCCCGTCGAAGATCGTGCACCGCCAGACCGACAAGGTGAAGGGCGCCGTCGGTTCGGTGAAGGACAAGGTGTTCGGCGTCGCCGACGACGTGACGTCACAGGTGGCCGGCTCGGGATCATCCGCGGCCGGCGCGGTGTCCGACGCGGCCGGCACCGTGAAGGCGAAGGCCGAGGGCAACCCCCTTGCGGTCGGCCTGATCGCGTTCGGCGTCGGCCTGCTCGCGGCCTCGCTGATTCCCGCCTCGACGAAAGAGAAGGAGGTCGCGTCGAACCTCAAGGAGCAGGCGCAGCCCCTCGTCGAGCAGGTGACGGATGCCGCCAAGGAGGTGGGCCAGAACCTCAAGGAGCCGGCCCAAGACGCCGCTGCCGCCGTGAAGGACGCCGCCACCGGTGCGGTCGACAACGTCAAGGCCGAGGCGGGCTCCGCCGCCGGCGAGGTGAAGGACCAGGCCCAGCAGGCGAAGGACTCCGTGCAGGGTTCCTGACCCGGAGCGAACGCCCCCGGCGCACGAGCGGCCGACCCCCGACCGGGGTCGACCGTTCGCTGCGACGTATCGCTCGCGCCCGAGTGTGTCAAGCCCTGAACCAGTTACTTGCCGTGTATTTCACGTCCTGGCATATTCGAAGGGTGAACGGATTCTGCGTTCACGTGCGCTGTCAGGAGGAACACGATGACGATTTCGAAACACGACGACGTGGCGGTCGGATCGGTGCGCTGGCGCGTCGCCGAAGAGGGGCTCTGGGTCTGCACGAGTGGCGGATCGTTCGCCGGAACGGTCGACCAGAGCGGCCCGCACTACTATGCCCGCAACCACTTCGGCGAGTACCTCGGCGACTACACCGACCTCTCGCGGGCCCAGTCCGCGGTGGTGTCGAAGGCTCCCGGCCCCGTGCTGCGAGTGGTGGCCTGATGCCGCAGAACGTGGTGCGCCGCGAGGCGCGCCACCTCTACGCGGTGGCTCCCGCCGTCGAGGCGGCCAAAGACGCCGTCGACGCCATCCTGCGCCTGCAGAGCGTGGGCGAGCGCGAGGTCGACCGGGTGCGCGCGGTGAGCGGCCTGAACAACAACGAGTTCCGCGCCATCCGCTACCTGCTGCAGGCGCAGCGCGAGAGCCGCGACACCGGGCCCAAAGACCTGGTGGCCATGCTCGGCATCTCGAACGCTTCGGTCACCAACATCGTCGACCGGCTCGAGAACCTCGGCTACCTGCAGCGGGCGCCGCACCCGTCCGACCGCCGTGCCCAGCTGCTGCGGCCGACGCCCGACGCGGCGCAGAAGATCGAGAACGGCTATCGCACTTTCCACGAGACCGTGGTCGACGTCATCGGCCGGCTCTCGCCCTCCGACGCCGCGTGCGTCGCCCGGGCTCTCAACGACGTCTCCGACCGCATCGAACCCGGCAACCTCTGACGCCCGCGATGAGAAGCCGGCAATGAGCAGAACCGCGGATGTCGCGGGCAAGACCATCGTCGTGACCGGGGCGTCGAGCGGCTTCGGCCGCGGGGTGGCGGTGCGCCTCGGCGCCGCCGGTGCGAATGTGGTGCTCGCCGCGCGGCGCGGCGACGTGCTCGACGACGTCGTCTCCGAGATCGAGACCGCCGGGGGTGTCGCCGTGGCGGTGCCCACCGACGTCAGCGACCCGGACGCGGTCACGCGGCTCGCCGAGGCGGCCGTCGAGCGCTTCGGCCGCATCGACGTGTGGGTGAACAACGTGGGCGTGGGCGCGATCGGACTCTTCTGGGACATCCCGGTCGCCGATCATGCGCGACTCGTCGAGGTCAACCTCACCGGCCTGCTCTACGGCGCGCACGCCGCCCTGCGGCAGTTCCGGGCCCAGGGCGCCGGCGTGCTCGTCAACGTCGGCTCGATCGACAGCGAGGTGCCGCTGGCCTATCAGGCGTCGTACGCGGCCTCGAAGGCCGCGGTGCTGAGTCTCGGCCGCTCGCTCAACGAAGAGCTGCGCCTCGTCGGCGAGCACGACACCATCTCGGTCGGCACGATCATGCCCTGGGCGGTCGACACCCCCTGGTGGACCCACGCGGCCAACTACAGCGGCCGCACCGCGCGCATGGCCGCCATGGACGACCCGCAACTCGTGGTCGACGCCATCGTCGCCGCGTGCACCGACCCCCGGGAGCAGCAGCCCGTGGGCGCGAAGGCCAGAACGGCGGATGTCTCGCACCACCTGTTCGCCGGGCTCACCGAGCGCCTCTCGGCGAAGACGGCGGATGCGGAATCGAAGCGGGGTGCGGCCCTGCCGCCGACCTCGGGCGCGCTGCACGAACCGATGGCCGAAGGCACCACCGTCGACGGCGGCATCCGGGCGCGCATGGCGCGCGAGGATGCCGCCGACGGGGAGTGACGCCGGGCCGAGTGACCCGGAGCGAACCGACCGCTCAGATCAGCTCAGATCGGACCGTTGTCGCGTTGGTGCGGCGTCGACTTGTGGCGGCCCGGCATCGCGGGGTAGTCGTCGCTCGCGACATCCGGCTCGACGACCTTCTCGTCGGCGACGTCGTCGAGGGTCAGCAGGCCGTCGGGGTCGTGCGGATCGTGATGGCCGTAGAGCCGCTCGCCGAGTCGGGCCTTGTCGTCGTCGCTCGTCATCGTGACCTCAGCAGCGTCATCGAGCCGTCGCGCACGATGAGGGTCGTGCCCGTGCCGTCGACCTGCTGTTCGGGGTCGCTCGAGATGGCGAGCTCCCAGTCGCTGCCGGGCGCGTCGGGCAGCGCGAACTCCACGCCGTTCTCGGCGGCGTTCAGCAGCAGGGCGAACGAGTCGGCGCCCTCGTGCTCGAAGACGAACGTGATCGAACGGGCATCCGGGTTGTCCCAGTCCTCGTCGGTGAACTCGCGGTTGTCGGAGCGCAGCACCCGCACGGTGTCCTGACCGCCGACATCCGGCGCCTGTCGGAACCAGGCGGGATGCAACGCGAGGTTCTCGCGGCGCAGCGCGATGAGCGACCGGGTGAACTCGAGCAGCTCGAGATCGACGTGCTTCCAGTCGAACCACGACACCTCGTTGTCCTGGCAGTAGGCGTTGTTGTTGCCGCCCTGGGTGCGGCCGAGTTCGTCGCCGCCGAGCACCATCGGCACGCCGGCCGAGAGCAGCAGGGTCGCCAGCAGGTTGCGGCGCTTGCGATCGCGCCGGGCGTTCACCGCCTCGTCGTCGGTCGGGCCCTCGGCGCCGCCGTTCGACGAGCGGTTGTCGCTCTCGCCGTCGTTGTTGTCCTCGCCGTTCGCAGCGTTGTGCTTCTCGTTGTAGGCCGTGAGGTCGGCGAGGGTGAAGCCGTCGTGGGCGGTGACGAAGTTCACGCTCGACAGCGGCGAGCGGCGGTCGGCCTCATAGACGTCGGGCGAGCCCAGGATGCGCTGCGACACCGTGCCGAGCACCGAGTCGGTGCCGTTCCAGTAGTCGCGCACGTCGTCGCGGAACTTTCCGTTCCACTCCGACCAGTCGGCCGGGAAGCCGCCCAGCTGGTAGCCGGCGGTGTCCCACGGCTCGGCGATCATCTTCACCGGGGCCAGCACCGGATCCTGCTGGATGAGGGTGAGGAAGGCGCTGTGCAGTTCGGCGTCGCCGCCCTGACGGGTGAGGGTGGTGGCGAGGTCGAAGCGGAATCCGTCGATGTGCATCTCGGTCACCCAGTAGCGCAGGGAGTCCATGATCAGGCCGAGTGCCGCCGGGTGGCCGACGTTGAGGCTGTTGCCGGTGCCGGTGGTGTCGAAGTAGTGCTGCTCGTCGCCCTCGACCAGGCGGTAGTAGGAGGCGTTGTCGATGCCCTTGAAGCTCAGCGTCGGCCCCAGGTCGTTTCCCTCGGCGGTGTGGTTGTAGACCACGTCGAGGATGACGTCGAGCCCGGCGGCGTGCAGCGCCTTGACCATCTGCTTGAACTCGGCCACCTGCGACCCGTCGTCGCTCGCCGCGTATTCGTTGTGCGGGGCGAAGAAGCCGATGGAGTTGTATCCCCAGTAGTTGCGCAGCCCCTTCTCCTCGAGATGGCTGTCCTGCACGAACTGCTGCACCGGCAGCAGCTCGACCGCGGTCACGCCGAGATCGGTCAGGTGCTTGATGGCCGCCGGATGCCCGAGGGCGGCATACGTGCCCCTGATCTCATCGGGGATGTCAGGGTGCAGCATCGTGAAGCCCTTGACGTGCACCTCGTAGATGATCGACTCCGACAGCAGCGTGCGCGGTGCGCGGTCGTCGCCCCAGTCGAACGAGTCGTCGGTGATCACGCAGCGCGGGGTCGACGCGGCGGAGTCGGTGTCGTCGCGCTCCTCGGGGTGGTTCAGGTCGTGGCCGAACACCGCCTGACCCCAGTCGTAGCCGCCCTGCACGGCGGTGGCGTGGGGGTCGAGCAGCAGCTTGTTGACGTTGTGCTGCAGGCCGTGCGCCGGATCCCACGGCCCTTCGACCCGCAGACCGTAGCGGGTGCCGACGCCCGCGCCGTCGACGAAGCCGTGAAAAACGTGGCCGGTGCGCTCGTCGAGGTGCACTCTCGTCTCGGTGCCGTCTTCGTCGAAGGTGCAGACGTAGACGTCGTCGGCGGTCTCGGAGTAGAGGGCGTAGTTGGCGCGGCCGTCGATGAACGAGAAGCCGAGCGGGTAGGGGAGCGAACGGGTGGTGGGGGAAGAAGTCACCATCTCAGTGTGGTTCGAAACCGCGGATGCGGCTACGGGTTGCTTTTGCGTGCCACGAGCCGTGCACACTTGGACATGGGAGAAAATCCGTGACGGACACCGCGGTGTTCGAAGAAGGCACACGCGAGCTCGCGGAACGCGACCCCGTGATCGCCGACCTGCTGGCCAAGACCGGCCCGATCGTTCTGCCGCAGCAGACCGACTCGAACTTCGCCGCCCTCGTGCGCGCGATCACCTATCAGCAGCTCGCCGGAGCGGCGGCCCGCGCCATCTTCGGCCGGCTGGTCGCCGCGCTCGGCGACGAGGTGACGCCGGAGCGGCTCTCGCGTCTCACCCCGGCAGACCTGCGGGCCGCAGGCCTGTCCGGCGCGAAGACGGCCTCGGTGCTCGACCTCGCGGCGAAGACGCTCGACGGCTCGGTCTCCCTCGATGAGGCCTCCATCGCGGCCGAGAGCGACGACGAGGTGATCGCGCGCCTCACGACCGTGCGCGGAATCGGGCCGTGGACGGCCGAGATCTTCACGATGATCCATCTCGGCCGGCCCGACGTGCTGCCGGTGGGAGACCTCGGCATCCGCAAGGGCTATGCCCTGGGCTGGAAGACCGAGGTGCCCACCGAGAAGCAGTTGCTCGCCATCGGCGAGGCCTACCGGCCGTTCCGCAGTGTGCTGTCGTGGTATTGCTGGCGCGCCGACGAACTCTACGGCCGGGCCAAGCCCAGTGCGGTCACCGGCGGCGCCATCTAGGCCGCACTCGTCGGCTGCTCTCGGCGGCCCCGCGAGTCACGCGTCGGTGTCGGCGGCCTGCTGGTCGACGGCCTGGATGAGGTGGTCGATCGCGGTGACGAGGTTGTGCAGCGCCTGCCGCTCGACCGAGTCCTCCGGGAGCTTCTGCACGTCGAAGCTCGCGGCGCTCGCGGCCTCCCGTGCGCCGGTGATCGCTGCGTCGAATTCAAGGCTGCTCATGGATGCTCCTCAGGTTCGGATGATCGGTGCGCCGATGACCGGCGACCATACGTCGTGTTCCGATCCTGCCGTGAACCGGGGCTCGCGCGCGAGTGGGTTCACGTGATTGCCCCAGGACAGCACAAGGCATAGTGTGCGGCCATGACGAATCAGGATGATCGACCCACGATCGATGACATCGAGATCCCGGAGCAGGGCGAAGCGACCTTCTGGCGCGATGGCGTGCAGCACACGATCCGTGCCGACGGCAGCGAAGACGACGAGCCGACCTGGACCATCCACGCCGAAGACGAGCTGATCGCCCACATCAACCGTCGCGAGGGCAAGTGGCTCGGCACCAACCTGTCGCCGTCGCGCCAGGTGGAGTCCGACTCCGACTGGCGCCAGGTCGTGATCGACGTCACCGACTGACGGCCCGACGGTGGCGATCTCTGCCGAGGCGGAGCGGATCCGCCTCGCCGTCTACCGCGGTTTCGCGCAGACCGGCCGGGTTCCCACCCGGCGCGAGATGCCCGCGGCCTACGGCATCGACGACGCGGCGCTCGAGGGAGTGCTCGACGAGCTCGCCGCGGCCCGGCACATCGTGCTCGCTGGGGGAGAGATCGAGCTGGCGCATCCGTTCGCCTCGCGGTCGTTCGGCTTCTCGGTGATGGGGCCGCAGACGCTGTGGTGGGGCGGTTGCGCCTGGGACGCGTTCGCGATCCCGCACCTCGTGCCCGACGCCCCCGAGGTGCTCGTCGCCACCACGTGCCCGGCATGCGGCACCGCGCACGCCTGGACGGTCGGCCGCGAGGCGCCACCGCGAGGTGACCAGGTCGCCCACTTCCTCGTGCCCGCGCACGACATCTGGCCCGACGCCGCCCACGCCTGCGAGAACCAGCTGCTGTTCTGCGACGAGCGATGCGTGTCGCGCTGGCTCGATCGCACCGGCGCGGAGCGCGGCTACGTCCTGACGCTCGACACGCTCTGGCGCCTCGCCGCCTCGTGGTACGAAGGCCGGCTCGACACGCCCTACGAGCGCCGCGACCCCGCGTCGGCGGCCGGCTACTTCGCGTCGGTCGGGCTGAGCGGCCCGTTCTGGGGGCTGCCCGACCGCAGCATGAACCGCACGAGCTGACGGAGCCGGTCGGTGGCGTCATCCTGCCGGCTGAGCACCTGCACGATGATGGTGCCGAGAATCGCGTGCCCCAGCTCGTCGACCGGTGCGCCCGGGGCCAGCTGGCCGTCACGGATGCCGGCGGTGAGCCTCTCAGAGAGGTGACGTTCCACCCCGAGGCTCTCGCTGAGATGGTCGCCCACCGCCGAGTCCTCGGCCGCGGCCGCCACGAGCGACCGCAGCAGGGCCCCTCCGCCCGGGGCGTCGAGGATGGGGATCACGGTGTCGAGCCACTGCTCCACGTCGGCCACGAGGTCGCCGGTGTCGGGCACGGCGAAGTCGACCGCGAAGAGGCGGCCGTCGGAGAGGCAGTCGGCGATGAGCGCGCCGCGGGTCGGCCACCAGCGGTAGATCGTCTGCTTGCCCACCCCCGCCTCTTTGGCGATGCCCTCGATCGTCAGGTGGTCGTAGCCCTCGCTCTGGAACAGCCGGGCCGTGGCCTCGAGGATGGCGTCCCGTGCCGCCGCGCTGCGCACGGGACCGTTGCGGTGCTCGTTCGCCCGGTGCTCATTCACCCGCTCAGGATACCGCCAGACTCTAGACGAGACGTAGCGTATGATCTTCGTGTCTGAAGGAGAACACACCCGTGGCCAGCCTGCTCTATCGTCTTGGATCGTTCGCTGCCCGCCGGGCCTGGGCCGTGGTGGTGGCCTGGGTGGTCGTGCTCGGTCTCGCGGTCGGCGCCTTCTTCGCCCTCGGCGGCACCCTCAGCAACAGCTTCGACATCCCCGGCACCGCGTCGGGCGCCGTCATCGACGAACTCGCCGAGAAGCTGCCCGACACTTCGGGCGGCACGGGCACGGTGGTCTACCAGACCACGGATGGCGCGGCCTTCACCGAGGCGCAGAAGAAGGCGATCTCGGCGGCGGCAACGAGCGCCGAAGACCTCGACGGGGTGGCGGCGGTGGTCGACCCCTTCGACGCTCAGCAGCAGCAAGCCGACCAGGCCCAGAAGCTCGCCGACAGCTCGACGCAGCTCGCCGACGGCCGCGCGCAGCTGGACTCGGGCCAGACCCAGCTCGACGACGGCCGCACACAACTCGCGGCCGCACAGCAGCAGCTCGACGACGCCCGCGCGCAGGCGGAGTCGTCGGGCGCGGGGCCGGAGCAGCTCGCCGCCCTCGACGCCCAGCAGGCGCAGCTCGACGCGCAGACGGCGGCCCTCCAGCAGCAGCAGGACACCCTCGACACCTCCCGCGCCGACCTCGAGACGGGCGCCGCCGAGCTCGACCTGGGCACCACCCTCCTCGGGCTCACCGACGGCATCGGCGTGGTGTCGGCCGACGGCTCGACCGCCATCGTCAACGTCTCGTTCGTCGACCCGCGGCTGGAACTCTCGGAAGAGATCAAGCAGGCCACCATCGCCCACTTCGCCGACGCCTCGATCGACGGCGTGCAGGTCGACTTCGGCACCGACATCGCCCAGGGCGTGCCCGAGATCTTCGGGGTCGGCGAGGCCGTCGGCTTGATCTTCGCCGCCATCGTGCTGATCGTCATGCTCGGGTCTCTGATCGCCGCCGCCCTGCCGATCGTGACGGCTCTGGTGGGAGTCGGCGTCGGCGTGACGGCCTCGCTGTCGTTCTCCGGCGTCGTCGACATGGCATCGGTCACCCCGGTGCTCGGCGTGATGCTGGGGCTCGCGGTCGGCATCGACTACTCGCTCTTCATCGTCAACCGCCACCGCAAACAGGTGATCGCGGGCGTGCCGATCCGCGAATCGATCGGCCTCGCGACCGGCACGTCGGGCACGGCCGTGGTGTTCGCCGGCTCGACCGTCATCGTGGCGCTGCTCGCGCTCAACGTCACCGGGGTGCCGTTCCTCGGGCTGATGGGCACCGTCGGCGCCGTGTGCGTCGCGGTGGCCGTGCTCGTGGCGATCACGCTGGCCCCCGCCATCCTGAGCCTCGTCGGGGTGCGCCTTCTGCGCCGCAAGACCCGCTCGATCATCGGCCACCGGCACGCCGGCGACAAGCCCGTGAAGCCCATGTCGACCTTGCGCGCCGTCGTCACCGTGCTGGTCAGCGTCGTGGCGCTGCTCGTGGTGGCCATTCCGGCGATGTCGATGCGGCTCGGCCTGCCCGACGGGTCGAGCGAGCCGGCCGACTCCACCAGCTACCGGGCGTTCCAGACGGTCGACGAGGAGTTCGGCGCGGGCGCCAACGGTCCGCTGCTCGTGACCGCCACGATTCCGGGCGGCGTGAGCGACGACGACCTGCTGGCCACCCAGGTCGACATCGGCCAGGCGCTCGCCGACCAGGCCGACGTCGTCGCGGTGGCGCCGATCGCGACCTCCGACGACAACACGCTGATCGCGTTCCAGGTGCTGCCGGCCGAGGGGCCGAACAGCGCGTCGACCGAGCAGCTCGTGCAGCACATCCGCGCGCTGCCGCCCGTCGACGACGACATCGTGCTGGGGGTGGCCGGGCAGGCGGCCATCAACATCGACATCTCCGAGGCGCTCAGCGACGTGCTGCCGATCTATCTCGTCGTGGTGGTGGGCCTGTCGCTGCTCATCATGATCGTCGTCTTCCGGTCGCTGCTCGTGCCGGTGATCGCCACCGGCGGATTCGTGCTGTCGCTGTTCGCGACCTACGGGCTGATCGTGTCGGTGTTCCAGTTCGGCTGGGGTGCGAGCCTCATCGGGTTGAACAGCACCGGGCCCATCCTGAGCTTCCTGCCGGTCATTCTCGTCGGCATCCTGTTCGGCCTGGCGATGGACTACCAGTTGTTCCTCGCCTCCGGCATGCGGGAGGCCTACGTGCACGGTTCGCCCGCCCGCCTCGCGGTGGCGCAGGGCTTCCGGGCCGGTCGCTCGGTAGTGATCGCGGCGGCTCTCATCATGGTGTCGGTGTTCGGCGGGTTCATCTTCTCGGAGTCGACCATCATCCGCTCGATCGGCTTCGGACTCGCGTTCGGCGTGCTGCTCGACGCGTTCGTCGTGCGGATGCTGCTCATGCCGGCCCTGATGCACCTCCTGGGCCGGTCGGCCTGGTGGCTGCCGCGATGGCTCGACCGCATCCTGCCGAACGTCGACATGGAGGGCGCGGCGCTCGAGCGCGACCACCCCGGCGTGACGACGGGCGGCACCCCGCTCGCCTCCTAGGCGGGCGCCCCTCGAGCTCAGGCGGGCGGGCGGCGTCGCGAGCTCAGGCGCGGCGCGGGTCGGGGCGCGGGCGGGAGCGCCGCAGCCGGAGCGAGTAGACCAGCCCCACGGCCGCGATCACGAACAGCACCGCGCACGACACCAGGATGACGACGTTGAGCTCGGCGCCGCCGTCGCCCAGGCGCATCAGCTGGCCCACGATCAGCACGGCCATCGACGCCATGATCAACCCGTAGAACCCGGGCTTGCCACCGAAGAGCTTCTTCATCGCGGCTCCCTCCGCTCGACGACGAACGGATGCCTCTCCGCCCGTCTGCTCCCGACGCTACGCCCATTCCGCCCTGAACATGCCCTGGATGACCCTGGTAATCGTCAGTTGTTGAAGTTAGCGTGGAAGAACCACGAGGGGAGACGACGATGACGAGTGCGACCGTGCAGCAATCGGCGCTTCCCGGGCGAACGGTGGTGAGCCGCATCCGCGCCCTCATCGTCTTCACGCTGGGTGCCGCGGTGGTCTACGGCCTGCTCACCTCGGCCGGCAGCGCGACGTGCGTGGCCGACAGCTGCATCTCGCTGACGCTGCGGCCGAACCCGCTCGTCTTCGTGGCGCTCGTGGCCATCGTCGTGATCGCCCTCTCGGTCGCACTCCGCCGGGCGACGACGGAGGAGGGCGCTGTGCGCTACCTGACCCGCGCAGCCGTCGTGGTGGCCGCGGTGGCGATCGCGAGCATCGTGATCAGTCAGGTGTGGTTCGCCCTCATCCCGGTGGCCGAGTGGGACGGCGTCACCGCGAACTACCTGTTCCCGTTCCCGTTCGGCTCCGTCGACGCCGATTTCGCGCCGTCAGCGCCCTGACCGGGCGTCACTCCTTCGACTGCTCGATGCCGAGCACGTTGCCGTCGGGGTCGGTGATCCAGGCGACCCAGGCGTCACCCTGGTCGGCCACGCCGTCGACCGTCGTCACCTCGTCGTCGTCATACTCCTCGGGGTTCACGCCGCGCGAGCGCAGCCACTCCACCTCGGCACGCACGTCGTCGACCCGCCACGAGGCCTGGGTCTGCTCGTCTTTGGTGCCCACCGTGCTCTTCGACGCCTTGAGCCGGGTCTGCCCCGATCGGAACACGATGACCTTCTCGTTCTCGTCGACCACCTCGAGCTGCAGCGTCTCGCCGTAGAACCGCTTCGCGCGGTCGAGGTCGGTCACGAGCAGCACCACGTCGATGGGCTTGTCTGTGAGCATGATGGGTCTTCCTTTCGCTCGCCGGCCGGGTCCGGCCGGTCAGGTCTGTGCAGTCGGATCTGGCCGGTCAGTTCTCGTCGCGGTCTGCTTCGAGCCAACCCCCATTCCGCTCCAACCCCAACGGCGCGACGAGCAGCCCCTCCTCCTCGCGCATCCACCACAGCCCCGTGCGGCGTCGCTCGGCGCGGGTCGCGAACCGGTAGTGGAAGACCCGCGCCCGCACCCAGCGCGGCCGTTCGCCGTCGAACGGATCGACCCGCAACAGTCGCAGTGTCGCACGATCGGCTTCGAGCAGCCGCTGCAGCAGCATCCGGAACCACCCGCTGTCGCGCATTCCGAGCGCGAGGAACCACATCAGCCAGTCGAGCCGCAGATGGTAGGGCGCGAACTGGCGCGGGATGCGCGCCGGGTCGCCCGGTTTGCCGTGGAAGCCGTAGGCGAGCCAGGATGCCGCGTCGCTCGGCACCTCGGCTAGGGTGCCCTCGATCTCGATCTCGCGCCGCCTGGTGGTGACCGAGCCGAACGCGCCGTAGGCGTTGACGAGATGCCAGCGGTTGAAGCTCGCGTTCATGAGCTGACGCCGCGAGAACAGGTTGCGCAACGGCCACCAACTGAGGGCCACGAGCAACGCGGTCGCCGCGAGCACCACCACGACGAACCAGAGCGGCGCGGCTGCCGTGGCCGGCGCGCCGTTCGCCGGCCAGGCGGGCAGCAGGGCGTGCACCGTTCCGTCGTCGATCGCGGCGAAGGCGAGCACGATGGTGAGCACGTTGAGCCAGGCGAAGTTGCCGGTGGCGACCAGCCAGAGCTGGGTCACGATCACGACGGCGGCGGCGACGGATGCCACGGGCTGGGGTGCGAACAGAAGGAATGGCACCACGAGCTGCGCGAGATGGTTGCCGAGAACCTCGAACCGGTGCACCGGTTTCGGCAGCAGGTGCGCCCAGCGGCTCAGCGGATTGGGCATCGGCTGGGTCTCGTGGTGGTAGTAGAGCGCGGTGAGGTCGCGCCACGACCGGTCGCCGCGCATCTTGATCATGCCCGCCCCGAACTCGAGCCGGAACACCAGCCACCGGATGAACCAGAGCACCGTGACGGGTGGCGCCACCTCGTTCGAGCCCAGGAACGCCACGATGAAGCCGGCCTCGAGCAGGAGCGTCTCCCAGCCGAAGCCGTAGAAGGTCTGGCCGATGTTCACCACTGATAGGTAAGCGCCCCACAGGGCGAGGAACAGCACGAGCGGCAGCCAGGGCGGCCCGAACTGCGGCAGGCCGGCCACGAGCAGGGCCGAGATCGCGGCGCCGCCGGCTGCCACGACGCGCAGCAGGCGGTCGGAGTAGTGCCAGCGGAACACCGAGAGCGGGCGCCGGCCTCCGTGTGGCCGCAGCGCACGGGCGACGGGCAGCAGCCCGCGCTCGCCCAGCAGGGCCGGGAACTGAGCGGCGGTCGAGAGGAACGCGATCAGGTAGACGGCCGCGACCCCGCGCTGCAGCACCTGCCGCGCCAGTTCGTAGTCGCCGGCGCCGAACCACTCGACCATGATGAGTCCATTGAACCCGTCAGGGCCGGTCGGGGCCAGGGCCGGTCGGGGCTAGCTCCCGCGCTGGTCCTGCAGCCGCCAGACGAGTGGCACCGGCATGCCGGCATGGCCGGGGCCGGTGGTCTCGAAGTGGTCGACGAACGGGCCGATCGTCTTCTGCCACGCGATGTTGGCCGGGTCGTCGTCGAGCGCCGCGAGTGCCGCCTCGAAGTCGTCGCACTCGACCAGATGGAACAGCTGATCGCCGCTGCGCCAGATCGACCAGTCGTGGATGCCCACCCGGCCGAACGACTCCACGAGGTCGGGCGGAATGGTGGCGTGGGTGCTGTCGTAGCCCTGCTCGAGGCCGGGGCGCACGACGGAGTGCAGTGCGATTCTCATGACTGCCACCGTAGGGCACCGGCTGGCGGCACCGCCGCCGACGCCTGAGCCGCGCCGCCGGCCCGGCGGCCGGCGCGGCCGCGCGTTTCGGGAGGAGCTACGCGCACCCGCCGCCGCCGGCGGCGCGATGCGGCGCACGTCCTCCCGAAACCTGCCCGCCGGGCAGAACGGGTCAGACCCGGTCGGCCGTCTCTGCCCAGGCGAGCTCCCGCAGCTGCGCGGCGCTCACGACGACCGCGGGTAGACCACGCCGTCGCACGCCCCGCCGCGGAACACGGCGATCAGTTCAGGCCGAATGTCTCGAGGTCGTAGAAGTCGAGATCGGTCAGGTCCCCGCCGTCGTCGCCGTCGCCGTCGCCCGACCAGGAACCGGCGAGGGGAGAGGCCGTGATGCGACTGGTCGAGAAGTCGATGCGCACCGGCGTGCTCCCGGTCACGAGCACCTCGACGCGTCGGTCGTCATCGGGAATCGTGACGAACGCACCCCCGGCGCGGGCCGCGGTCTCGATGTCGGAGCGCACCCGCGCGAGGTCGGAATCGCGCTCGATGCGGAATCTGTCGCCGTGGATGGTCAGCAGAAAGGCCATGCGCCGCCTTTCCTCTGGCCCAGGTCGGGCGGTTGCGAGCCTACGCTCCTCGCGGCGATCCGGCCTCGCCTGATCGCGGACTGTCGGCCGACGGGTCGTCCAGGCGGCCGCGGGCGGGTGCTCCCGGGCGCACGGCGACGGGCTTCTCGCCCGGGATGCCGCGGGAGAACAGCAGGGCCACGACCGAGATGACGATGAGGGCGAAGAACGCGATCCGCAGCGACGACAGTTGCGAATCGCGGTAGATCGTGGCGAGCGTCGTGGCCTCGGCGGCATCCAGGCCCGATTCCTGCCCGAGCTCGGCCACCGTGGCCGCGGGCACGATGGTGACGCCGCCCTCGGTGGCCTCGGTGACGAGGGCGCGGGCATCGGCCGGCAGATCGCTCGCGGCCACGCCTCCCGCGAAGGAGGTCGCGAGGGCGCCGATGAGCACCGACCCGATGAGGGCGGTGCCGAGCGACGATCCGAGATTCTGGAACACGCCCTGCAGCCCGCCGACCTCGCTGGTCTGCTTCTCGGTGACCGCTGACATGTTGACGTTGCCGAGCTGAGACGCGAGCAGTCCGAGTGCAGCGCCGGCGAGGAACATGCCGGCGGCGAACAGCCAGCTCCTGAGGTCGGCCGTCGCGGCGCCGAGCAGCAGCACCGCGCTGAACACCAGCACGAGCTGGCCGACCCGCACGATGCGGCGGGGCGACCAGAGTCTCGAGAGCCGCGTGCCGACGATCGAGAACAGGATGAGCGACACCGAGAGCGGAAAGATCTTGATGCCGGTCTCGAGCGCGTCGAGCCCCAGGGTCATCTGCAGGTAGACGGGCACCATGAAGAACAGGCCGGCGGTGACGGCGTATTGCGCGCCGAGCACCGAGAGGCCGCTGCGCAGCTGCCTAATCGAGAACATGCCGATGTGCACGAGCGGCGCGTGGCCGCGGCGTTCGAGCGACGCCTGCCGGCGCACGAAGGCGTAGAGAAGGACTGCGCCGGCCAGCATGAGCCAGGCGGTGAGCGAGATGCCGAGGGGTGCGATCTCGACGCCGCCGATCTCGGGCGACGCGAGCGGGCGGATCCAGCCCCAGGTCTTGCTCTGCAGCATTCCGAACACGACGAACACGAGCCCGAGGGCCGACAGCAGCACGCTCGGCACGTCGATGCGCACGCGCTGGCGGGAGGTGGCATCCGTGACCCGCCGCGAGAAGATCACCACGGCCGCCATGATCACCACCTCGGCCACGAAGACATAGCGCCAGCTGAAGTAGGTGGTCACGAAGCCGCCGATGAGCGGGCCGGCGGCCACGGCTGCGCCCGAGACGGCGCCGATGATGGCGTAGGCCGTGATGCGCGCGCTGCCCTTGTAGTTGTCGGCGACGAGCGCGGCGATGGCGGGGATGACGAGCACCGCGCCCAGACCTTCGATGATCGACCAGCCGAGGAAGAGCACCTGGATGCTCGGGCTGAGCGCGGTGATGAGCGACCCGGCCGCGTAGACGCACGATCCCACGACGAAGGCCCGGCGCCGACCCCAAATGTCGCCGAGCTTCGCGCCGAGCAGCATCACCGCCGCCATGGTGAGGGTGTAGAAGGTGATGGCGGCCTGCATGGCCGAGACGGTGGTGCCGAGGTCGTCGACCACGGTCGAGATGGAGACGTTCATCACGGTGCCGTCGAGCACCATCACGAACTGGGCGGCGCCCAGGATGACGACCACAGCCCACTTCTTCATGGCACCTGCCCTCCATCGGGTGGTGCACATCTTCCTCTTCGGAGCCTGCGATGTCACCTGGCTCCGTTGCGGCGGGGGCCCGACCGTGCCAGCGTTGCTCAACGTGACCCGGCATGAGAAGCATCCGCGCCTCGAGGTGACCGCGACCGGTCGTCAGGGCGTGCTCGTCGGGCCTGCCGCCGACGGCTACGTGAGCGTCATCCTCGACGGGGTCGACGACGTCACTGAGTTCCGGCCCGACGAACTGACGATCTTCCACGGGCGGTCGAGCATCGCGGGGGCGCCCACGTCGGCGGAGTGACTTCTCGTCGCGGGTCGGCGGTTCTATTGTGGGTTCAGGAAGCAATGATGCTCGAACTCTCGGAGACCGACCTCGCGGCCGCATATTCGCTCGGCGGAGACCACGCCGAGGAGGGGCGTGCGCCGCTCGAGCCGTCAGACCTCTGGGAGGCGCTCGTCGCCCAGCCGCATCACGACTACATCACGGGTTCCTACAGTCTGCTGGGGGATGCGTATCACGCGGGCTATCGGGATTTCTCATGAGCGCGTCGTGGTTAGTGATTAAAACTCATTAACGCGGTATCCTCGTGGGATGCAGCTCTCGCAGACCCGTCGCCGTCGCCGTCGCCGTCGCCCTGAATCTTGGTCGTTCTCGTCTTCATCCTCGTCGTCCTCGCCCCGATGGCGGGGCTCGCGTGTTGCGGCCATCGTCGCGGCCCTGGCTGTCGGCGGCACGGTGCTGCTCGCGCCCGGTGCAGCGAACGCCGCGCCCATGGTGGTCGACGACGCCTACGGCGTCACGGCGGAGACATCGTTCAGCCCGCCTGCGGGTGCCGGGGTTCTCGCGAACGACAGCGAGGTCGGTTTCCCGGGCGCCGGGGTCTTCATCGTCACCCAACCGGCTCACGGAACATTGATGGTGCCCGACAACTCCGGTGCGTTCACCTACACCCCGAACGTCTGGTTCGGTGGATCGGACAGCTTCACCTACTGCATCACGTTCGGTGCCGGATGCCTGTCCAACACCGCTACCGTGTCGCTCACCGTGCACAGTACGATCGATCGCATCGGTGCGGCCGACCGGTTCGCGCAGTCGGCGGCTGTCTCCGCCTCGCGTTTCGCCCCGGGAGTCGACACGGTGTTCGTCGCATCTGGTGCGGTCTTCCCCGACGCGCTCTCTGCCGGTGCGGCGGCGGGCGTAAGCAAAGGTCCGGTGCTCCTGGTGAGCAAAGACACGGTCTCCGACGCGGTGCGGGCAGAGCTGACTCGGCTCGCAGCGAAGAAGATCGTGCTGCTCGGAGGTGTGAACACCGCGAGCTCCGCAGTCGAAGCGGCTCTTCATGACTTCGCGCCAGACGTGAGGCGAATCGCTGGTGCCGATCGCTACGACGTGTCGGCGGCGGTCTCGGCGAGCGTGTTCCCGCCAGGGCCGCGAGCGCGAGTAGCCTATGTCGCCTCAGGGGAGGTCTTCCCTGACGCACTCTCGGCGTCCGCAGTCGCCGGTGCCGTCGATGCGCCGGTGCTGCTCGTGCAGAAGGGCGTCGTGCCGGCCGCGATCCGCGCAGAGCTCACGAGACTCGCGCCGTCCGCCATCATCGTCGTGGGCGGAGCGAACTCCGTCTCCGATGACGTGCTGACCACCCTGCGCGGCATCAGCCCCACCGTTCTGCGGGCCGCGGGCGCTGATCGTTATGCAGTCTCGGCAGCCGTCTCGTCGTCGGAATTCACTCCGCCGCAGTCCCATGTGGTCTACGTCGCCTCGGGTGAGGTGTTCCCCGACGCGCTCTCCGGTTCGCCGGCCGCCATCTCGCGCTTTGCTCCGGTGCTGCTGGTGTCGAAGAATTCGATCCCCGGCCCCATCGACGCGGAGCTGACGCGTCTGCACCCGAACCACATCGTCGTGCTGGGCGGCACGAACTCCATCTCGGCCCAGGTCGAGCGAGATCTCCAGAAGTACCTCGCGCACTGACTTTTAGATGATCTCGCGCCCGTCCCGCCAGGGACCCGGTGGTTGATGTGTCAATTAGACTCGAGAGATGGCGAAGGCAGACTCCGCGGCATCCGGTCGCCGCACTCCGACGGTGGATGAGTTGCGGGCGTGGCGCAGCTTCATCGAGACGTCGGACGAGTTGAGGTCGGTGCTCGGGTCGCGCCTGCAGGCGGAATCCGGGCTGTCGGCCGGTGACTACGCGGTGCTGCTCGCGCTGAGCGAGGCGGAGAAGTCGAGACTGAGGTCGTCGGAGTTGGCCGATCACATCGGGTGGGAGCGCAGTCGGCTGTCGCACCACATCGGCCGCATGGAGCGGCGGGGACTCATTGAGCGCGTGGAATGCCTCACTGACAACCGGGGCGCCGAGATCACGCCGACCGCGGCGGGCCGCGACGCATTTCGGGGAGCGTCGGCGCCGCATCTGCGGGCCATCCGGGAACTCTTCGTCGACGCGCTCACCCCGGCCCAAGTGGTGGCGGCCGGCGAGATCGCCGACGCGCTGCGCGCCCACCTCGACCGGGCCGCCCAGCGCTGACGCCCCGCGTGACTCCGGTATCAGCATTGCGCGAGAAACTGCCTGGGCCGGGTGTGGAGAGCCCGCGACAACCGGCCCGCCCGCGCTACAGCTCACGACGATCGTCCATTGATCGCCCGGAATGACGGCCGTAAACTGGCGCTCGCGTAGGGCGCTCGCGGTCACCCGGTGCCTGTCACAGAGCGCGCCTGGATGACCTGATCCGATGCCTTGACCCGCGAATCGAGATGGCTGAGATGGCAGGTGCCGATCGCGCCGCAACCGATCCCGCCACGTTCGCCGGCGGGGTGCTCGACCGCTACCGCCATGTCTGCGCCTTCGTGAACGGCCCGCAGGAGCAGGATGCCGTGCTCGATCCGTTCGTGCGCCAGGGTGTCGATCGCGGCGATCGTCTGGTCTATCTGGTCGATCCGGCCGAGTCCGCCGGCCCGGTGAACCGGCTTCGGCACCTCGGCTACGACGCCGCCGGTCTGCTCGAGGGTCATCGCTGCGAGGTGCACACCTGGACCGACACCTACCTGCGGGGCGGTCATTTCGACCAGGATGACATGCTCGACCTTCTCGATGAGATGCTCGTGCGGCAGAGACCGCCCCGCATCCGTCTGGTCGCCGACATGGGCTGGGCCGCCGACCGGCGTGACGTCGCCGACAGCCTGATCGAGTTCGAGGCCCGTGCGAACTTCATCCACGCCCGCCACGAGCACGTCGTGATCTGCTCCTACGACGTCGCCCGCTTCGACGGAGCGTTCATCATCGACATCCTGCGCACCCACCCGCTCGTGCTTATCGGCGGGGTGCTGCAGGTGAACCCGTTCTTCCTGCCGCCCTCCGAATTCATCGAAGAACGCTCCGCCCGCGGATCCCCCCGTCGGAGCGACGGACCGACACGGCCGACATGACCGACGGCGCACGCGACGACGGGGCAGACGACCGCGCGGCCGGCCGAGCAGACGACCGAGCGGATGCCGCAGCCGAAGACGTCTCCGAGGCCGACACCCGGCGCTGGCTGCGTGACATGGGCGCGCTGCTCGCGCTTCCGGCGCTCTGGGTCGACCACGAACCACCCGAGATCGCGGCGGGACTGCTGAGCGTGCTCTTCGGCATGCTCGAACTCGACGGCGGCTACGCCCGGTTCGACGACCCCGAGGGCGGTGCGCCACTGGAGACCTGGCGCCCGTCGGCGCCGGCGCCTCCGGCCGAGCTCGTGCGGGTTCTCGGGCGGAGCGGAGCGGCGGCATCCGGAGCGGCGGCATCCGGAGCGCCTCCAGGAGCACGGATGGCAGGCATGCCGCCTTCCGGGAGGTCGGCGACCAGCA
Source organism: Herbiconiux daphne (assembly GCF_024979295.1). Taxonomy (GTDB): domain Bacteria; phylum Actinomycetota; class Actinomycetes; order Actinomycetales; family Microbacteriaceae; genus Herbiconiux; species Herbiconiux daphnes. The sequence continues at coordinate 469,362 of NZ_JANLCJ010000005.1, forward strand.
GCGTTGCGACGGCGAGGTCTGCGGAGGGAAGACCGTCGCGGAGGACCGCACGCGAGATGCCGGCGCCAGGGATGACTGCACCAGGGGTGCCGGCGCCGGGGATGACTGCTGCAGGGATCTCTGCGCCGGGGATGTCGGCGCCGGGGATGACTGCGCCACGGATGACTCCGGGGACGTCGACGCCGGGTATCGCGACGAGCGTGGTGGAGGGCGCCGATGCCGCGTTGCGGGTCACGAGCCTGCCGATCGCTCTGCCGTGGGGCGCCGGGCTGGTGGCGGTGTCGGCTCGGCGCAGCGATTTTCCGACGGCGATGGAGACCCATCTGGTGCGCGTGGCGGTGAGCCAGGCGGCGATCGCGATCCACACCGCGCGCCGGCTGGCCCGCGAACGCGACGCGCGGGCGAGCGCCGAGAGCATCGTGTTGCGCCAGAACGACCTCCTGCGCTCGCTGGCCGACGACCTGGAGCCGACCCTCGACGCGATGATCCGCCGAGTGCACGAGGCGGCGCGATTGGTCGCCGGCTCGCCGAACGCACAGGTGGGCGGCCAGGCGGACCGCCGCCCGACCGCTGCGGCAGTCGGCGCCGGCGCGGCCGTGCCACCACTCACCCGTCGCGAGCTCGAGGTGCTCGGCCTGCTCGCGCAGGGGCTCAGCAACAAGGAGATGGCCGGCGTGATGTGGCTGAGCGACCGCACGATCGAACGCCACATCACCAGTCTCTACCGCAAGATCGGCGTGGCACGCCGCAGCGAGGCCACGGCGTTCGCGCTGCGCAACGGCGTGGTCTGAGGCGGCGTGGTCTGAGGCGGCGTGGTGTGAGGCGGGTTCCGGGCACGTGCCGCCTACGCCATCCGGAACCGGCCCGGATCACCCGAACGTGAAGCAGTACACCTCGGCGCCGGGCGCGGCGAACTCGATCTCGACCACGCGATCGACGATCGCTCCGGACTGGCGCACCAGCTGATAGGTGTCGGCGGCGTCGAGCAGCCCCGCGCCGGAGGCATCGACGTCGGTTCCGTGCGCGGCCCCGACCGGTTGCCCGTCGAGCAGCACCCGGAAGGGCACCGCGGCACCAGCCCCACCCCGCGCACCGGCCCCACCCCCCGCGCCGGCCCCACCCGCGGCGCCCGGCGCCATGACGAGGTTCACATCACGCGCGTGGAAGGCGAACCGGATGCCCCCGGGCGCCTCGTTCAGCACCGCGGCATGGCGGGCGAGCGTCCAGGTGCCCCGCAGATCCCACGAGTTCGCCGGCAGCCGAGCACTCGCGCGGTAGTCGTGCGCCACGTCGAACAGCTCCGGGTCCTCAGCCACAAAGCCGCTGCTCTGCCCGTAGCCGAGGTAGGTCTCAGGCGAGCGGAGCGTCGCCCAGTCCGCACCGACCTCGAGCCCGTGGGCTTCGGGCATCACGAGCGACTGGTCGACATCCGGAGCGCCGGCTTCTCTCAACAGCTGCTGGATCGCCATCTCGGTCATCGCGTATTCGCCCTCACCGAAATGGTGGAACCGGATGCGCCCACTCGCGTCGCCGACATAGAGCGCGGGCCAGTAGTGGTTGGCGAAGTCGCCCCACACGCCGTAGTCGGCGTCGAGGGCGACCGGGTAGCGGACGCCCAGCTCGAGCAGCCGGGGCGCGACGTTGCCCGGGTCGCTCTCGAAGCCGAACTCTGGGGTGTGCACGCCGACCACGGTGAGGCCGGCATCCGCGTAGCTCGCGTGCCAGGCACGCAGATAAGGCACCGTTCTCAGCCAGTTGATGCAGGTGTAGGTGCAGAAATCGACCAGCACCACCCGGCCTCGCAGGGCTTCGGGGGAGACGGGTTCTGAGCCGAGCCAGCCGGTCGCGCGGTCGAACGACGGCAGTCGGCCCTCGTCGGGCAGCACCCGCGTGTCACCCGCCACGCGGTTGGCGACCGACCGGAACAGGCGGTCAGCGGGCACGGGACACCTCCGACTGCGCGGGGGAGCGGAGCGCGGGGCTGCCATCCACGGGGGCATCCACGGCGGTATCCGCGAGGGCATCCGCGGCGGCATCCGGAGGGGTCGAGGGGCGGGCATCCCGAAGCGCGCCCGGCTTGATCCCCGGCAGCACGGCGGGGCCCCAGCCGGCCTGCTGCCCGGCCCGGTCGGCCGCGATGACGGCGTCGGCGAAGGCCGCGGGCGCCTCCTGCGGTAGGTTGTGGCCCACCCCGCCCGTGACGACGCGGTGCTCGTACGGCCCCGTGAACATCGCGCGGTAGGCCGGGGCATCGGGGTGCGGCGCGCCGTTCGCGTCACCCTCGAGGGTGATGGTGGGCACCGCGATCGGCGGCCGCCCGGCCAGTCGTCGCTCGAGGTCGTCGTGCCGGGGGTCGCCGCGCGAGAGACCGAGTCGCCAGCGGTAGTTGTCGATGACGATGTCGACGTGATCGGGATTCTCGAACGCCGCGGCACTGCGGTCGAAGACCGCGTCGTCGAACGACCAGCGGGGAGAGGCGGTCTGCCAGATCAGCCGGGCGAACTCCGCGCGGTAGCGGTCGTAGCCCTCGCGGCCGCGCGGGGTGGCGAAGTAGAACTGATACCACCACGCCAACTCCGCGGCGGGCGGCAGGGGAGCAGCATTGGCCTGCTGGCTGCCGATCAGGTAGCCGCTCACCGCGACGTGCGCTCGGCAGCGGTCGGGCCAGAGAGCCGCCAGGATGTTCGCGGTTCGCGCGCCCCAGTCGAAACCGGCGACCACGGCACTCGTCACGCCGAGGGCGTCGAGCAGCGCGATCGCGTCGAGCGCGAACACGGCCTGCTGGCCGTTTCGCGGGACGGTTCCCTCGGAGGCGCGTGGTGCGGTGCCCGGGGCACCGGCCGCCGCGTCGGCCGCCAGGAAACGCGTGCTGCCGTAGCCGCGCAGGTGCGGCACGAGCACGCGGTAGCCGGCATCCGTCAGCCGTGGCGCGGCGTCGGCATAGCTGTGGATGTCGTAGGGCCAGCCGTGCAGCAGCAGCACGACCGGCCCGTCGGAGGGTCCGAGATCGGCGTAGCCGACGTTCAGCTCTCCGGCATCGAGCTGACGGATGGGGCCGAGCGCGTCGCTCATCGCAGAGACCGGAACGCGGCGCGCAGCTCTTGCGAGAACAGCCCGGGCTGCTCCCACGCGGCGAAGTGACCACCGCGATCGAGCCGGTTGAAGTGGATGAGATTGGGGTAGGCCTCGGTCGCCCAACTGCGCGGCGCGGCGTAGATCTCGTCGGGGAACACGCTCACCGCGACCGGCAGCGTCACCCCCTTGGGAGCGAAGAAGGGCAGCGTGCTCTCCCAGTAGAGCCGCGCCGACGAGACCGCCGTGTTCGTGAGCCAGTAGAGCGTCACGTTGTCGAGGATGTCGTCGCGCGTCAGACCTTCGGCCTCACCGGCGAACACCCGCGCGATGAGGTCGTAGCTGCGGGAGTCGTGGTCGAGCATCCAGGCCGCGAGTCCGACGGGGGAATCGGCCAGGCCGTAGAGGGTCTGCGGCCGGTTGCCCATCTCTTGCGCGTAGGCGAGGCCGTGGGCGTAGAAGAACGCGAGCTGATCCCACGCGCCGCGCTCGTCGGCCGTGAGATCGGCGGGCGGTGGGTCGCCGTTCGTGAGCGCCTGCTGGATGGAGTCGGGCACGGTGGCCGGCATGTTGGTGTGGATGCCGATGAGTCCGGGCGGGGTCAACAGGGCCATCTGCTCGGTGACGGCGTTGCCCCAGTCGCCGCCCTGCGCCACATAGCGGTCGTAGCCGAGGCGTCGCATGAGTTCGGTCCAGGCGCGGGCGATGTGGATCGGGTCCCAGCCGAGCTCCTCGGGCTTGCCCGAGAACCCGTGACCGGGCAGCGAGGGGATGACGACGTGGAAGGCGTCGGAGGCGTTCGCTCCGTGCTCGGTGGGCTCGGTCAGCGGCCCGATCACCTTCAGCTGCTCGATCACCGAGCCCGGCCAGCCGTGGGTGATGATGACGGGCAGGGCGTCGTCGTGCGGCGACCGCACGTGCAGGAAGTGGATGTCGACACCGTCGATGGTGGTGACGAACTGCGGCAGGGCGTCGAGACGTGACTCCACGACCCGCCAGTCGTGCTGGTCGCCCCAGTAGGCGACCAGGTCGTCGATCACCCGGCGCTGCACGCCCTGAGACGCGTCGGCCACGAGCTCCTTCTCGGGCAGGCGGGCCTCGCGCACCCGGCGGGTGAGGTCGGCGAGCTCGGCGTCGGAGGCATGGAAGGTGAACGGCCGGATGCCGCTGCCGTCGTCGTGCTGCTGGTCGGCGTCGGTGCGCGATGGGGTGATGGTCATGGCAACTCCTCGAGACGTGGGGCGACACGGATCGCGCCGCATCTCGACTCTGGCGCGCCGCACCCGCGCCCGTCGTCGGGAGCATCCCTCAATCTCGCCCGGCGGCGCCCCGAATGTGCGGAGAACCCCTCAATCGGGTGTCGACCCCGCGCTCCTCCCCCTCCCCTCCTCCTCCCCCCTCCTCCCCGCGCGAGTGGTCACTTTTCGCGCCAAAACGACCCGGGAACCGCCGAAAGTGACCACTCGGGGGAAGGGGAGGCCACTCGAGGGATGGGGAGGCCACGTGCGACGGCGTGACGGCCGCGTGCGCTGTCAGCGAATCGCGGCATCCGGGGGCCGGCGACGGAGTGGAATGTCTGCATGAACGATCGTGAGGCGCTCGACGCCTATTCGCAGACCGTCGTCGGTGTCGCGGAGAGCGTGCTGCCCTCGGTGGCGAGCGTCTCGGTGCGCTCGCGGCGGGGCGCCGGAGCCGGCAGCGCCTCAGTCATCGGCGACGAGGGGCTGCTGCTCACCAGCGCCCACGTGGTGGCCGGTGCCGACGAGCTCGAGGTCGCGTTCGCCGACGGCCGCTCGTCTGAGGCGCGGGTGGTCGGCGAAGACCCCCTGTCCGACCTCGCGGTGCTGCGAGCCACCGGCAGCACGCCCGCGCCGCTGCGCCTCGGCGATGCGGCGGACCTGCGCGTGGGTCAGCTCGTCGTGGCCCTCGGCAACCCGCTCGGGCTCGCGGGCAGCGTGACGGCCGGCATCGTCTCGGCCCTCGGCCGGTCGCTGCCGACCCAGGCCGGCCGGGTGATCGACGAGGTCATCCAGACAGATGCCGCTCTCAACCCCGGCAACAGCGGGGGAGTGCTGGCCGACGGCTCGGGCGCGGTGGTGGGCGTCAACACCGCCGTGGCGGGCATCGGGCTGGGGCTCGCCGTGCCGATCAACTCGACCACGCGCGAGATCATCGACTCGCTCGTGGCCTACGGGCGGGTGCGCCGGGCCTGGCTCGGCATCGCCGGGGTGCAGATCCAACTGCCGCCGGATGTCGCGGCCAAGGTGGGTTCGGCGAAGGGCATGCAGGTCGTGACCGTCGTCACCGGCAGCCCGGCCGATGTGGCCGGCATCCGTCGCGGCGACATCGTGGTCTCGCTCGACCGGCAGACCATCGTCAGCGCCACCGCGGTGCAGCGGCTCATGGTCGAGAACGCGATCGACCGTCTGATCGAGATGACCGTGTGGCGCAACGGCGCGCTGGTCGACGTGATCCTGCAGCCGAAGGAGCTGTCGCTGAGCTGAGGCGGCCGAGTAGGCCGAGCGGGGCTGGGCTCGCGCGCCGACCCGGGCTACTGCTGCGTCGTCATGTCGCCCGTCGCCGGAGGCGCTCCCGTGGGGCCGTAGCTGAGCAGCACCGCGCCCTTCTTCGAGGCCGGCGACGCCGAGAGCAGCGTCAGACCGACGGGCGGCCCGTCGTGGGGGAACAGCCGCTTGCCGGCGCCGAGCACGACGGGGTAGATCCAGAGGTTCAGCTGGTCGAACAGGCCCTCGGTCACGAGTGACCGGGCGAAATCGATGCTGCCGATCACGTGGATGTCGTCGTGCCGGTCGCGCAGGTCGGCAACGGCGGCGGCGAGGTCGCTGCCGAGCAGGTGCGAGTCGGCCCAGGTCAGCGCCGGGTTGCCGCGCGAAGCGACGTATTTCGGGATGCTGTTGAGCGCGTGGGCGATGTCGGCCTCGGAGCCGTTGCCCTGGTGGGGCCAGTACGCGGCGAAGATGTCGTAGGTCCGGCGGCCGAGCAGCAGGGCGTCCATGCCCTTCATGCCATCCGCGACCTGGGCGCCGTCGTCGTCGCCGATCAGGGGAGCCTGCCACCCGCCGAAGGCGAACCCGTCGGTGGTGTCCTCGTCGGGGCCGCCGGGTGCCTGCTGCACCCCGTCGAGACTGCTGAAGAGGTCGATCTGGATGCGACCGGACACGATGATCTCCTTCCGGCACCGCGGCGGGCCGCGCTGCGAGCGGGCGCGACACCGGCGTCGCGCCGTGGTTCGATGCTCGCAAGAGCGGTCGTGTCTGTCAACGGCGGTGTTGCCTGTCAACGGCCGTGGAGTCGTCAACGGCCGTGGTGTCTCTCAATGATCCGCAGACGGATGCCTCTCGTGCCACACCAGGGCGGCGACCACGGCCAGCGCCGCACCGATCGCGGTGTCGACGAGGCGTTCGACGGCGAAGGCCAGCGGTTCGGCCCCGGTGCCCGAGCCTGCGCTCGCGGCCGTGCCCGTGATGGTGAGCACGAGCGGCGTGATGAACACCAGCGCCAACGCGTAGTTGCGCACCACGAACAGCTCCACGGCGAACTGCAGCGCGCCGAGCAGCAGCGCCAGCCAGAGGCCGCTCGGCGCGAGCTCGGCGAGGCCCAGATAGAGCACCGCGCCCGCGATGGTGCCGATCACGCGGTGGAGCCCGCGGGTCATCGTGAGGGCGCGGCTGCTGCCGCCGCTCACCACGGCCAGCGCCGCGCAGACCACCCAGTAGGCACGTTCGGGTTCGACGGCGAGGGCGATGGCGCTGCCGAGCACGGCGACCGTGATCGATCGGCGGATGAGGGTGCGGGTCGGCTCATCAGTGAAACGCGGGGTCGGGAACCGCTGGCGCAGCGTGCGGGCCGGCACACGGCGCGAGCGGGGCAGCACCACCGGGGCGATCGCCAACAGGTAGGCGAACAGGCATCCGCCGGCCACCAGGGTCACGAAGAGCAGCGGATCGACCACGCGCACGCCGTCGACCGGCGCGGTGATGTGCGCGGCGGCGCCGAACACCAGAGGAAAGAACACCGGCCCGGGCGGCCCCACCGCGAAGCCGTAGAGCAGGATGCTCGCGGCGGCGGAGACGAGCACCAACCCGATCGCGACGGCGAGCGACGACCCCGCGAGCATGGCTCCGGCTGCGGCGCACGCGACGAGGCCGACGGCGATGAGCGGCAGCACGCGCAGCCGTTCCCTGACGGGCGCGTTCGCCACGTAGAGCGCCGTGAACGCGCCGATGCTCGCCTGGAGCCCGAGGGCCGGAGCGCCGGCGAGCGAGAACACGGCGATCGGAATGGCGACCGCCAGCCCGGCTCGCAACGCGATGGGCCAGCGTCCGCCCGGGCCGTTGAGGCGCACCAGGCTCGCGAAGGCTCCGTTCTGGTTCACCCTTCGACGCTACTCGCCGGCCGCGAGCACCACACTTCGGGGCCATTGTCCAGCGGGCGCGACATCCGCTCGGCGCGCGTAGGAAGGGAGTGCCGGTCGGTGCGAGCGGCCGAGCGCGAGGCGGACCATGGGCAGCGACCGAGACGGCCGCGATCGAGACGGCGGCCGTGCAGGCACCGAGTTGCGCCGACGATTCGCGGCCGTGCTGATCGTTCTGGCGATCGACGCCGTCGGTGTTGCCGCCATCGCGGTGGCGGCCACGCGCCTCGCCGGTCGCGATCGGCCGTCGGAGGCGCCGCTCGTCGCCGCCTGCACCGGGGTCGCGTTCGTGACCTGGCTGTTCGCCGTGGTCGCGGTGCTGCTCGTGCGGCGGGCGACGCGTGCCGGGTTGCGACGGGCGGCGGGGCTGGGCTCACCCGACCGTCTCCTGCGCGCGGCACGACGGTGGCTGTGGTCGGGCCTCATCGTCAACACCGTCGGAAGCGAATGGGTGGCCATCACCGCCCTCGTGCGCGGCGACACGTTCGCGGATGTCGCGAGCGGGGGCGCTCAGGGTCTGCTCACCGCCACCGCGCTCGCCATCGGGGGTGTCGTGGTGAGTCTGGCCTATCTGCTCATCCTGCCCAGGCGCGGCCCGGCCGGTCGCTAGGCGCGTCGAGCTGGTGCCGGCCAGGGCGCGGGAGCCCGCGGCCCGCGGCTCGGGCGGCGCGGCGCGCGGCGATCAGCCGGCGCCAGCGCAGCCACGGCAGTTCGCGGGGCCAGTGCACGAAGACCGTGCGGAATCCGCGGCCGAGCCGGGTGCGCAACGCACTCGCGCTCGTGAACGGACGGTGCGAGATCTGCAGCTCGATCGATCGATCGAATCGGAGCTTCCACGGCGCTCCGAGGTGGAACGACAGGTCGAGATCGTCGTGCAGTTCGGGGTCGTGACGGTGCACGGCCCAGCGCACGTGCTCCCAGGCGTCCCGACGCAGCGCGAGGTTCGAGCCGAACAGCGGCACGTGGCCGAGCGCGGGGGCCAGCGACACGAAGTAGGCGCCCAGATAGAGGTGGGCGCCGAGGCGGCGCCAGCGCGGCGGGCCGTCATGGAAGGTGGCGGTGCCGGTGATCGCCGCGACATCCGGTCTCGCGTTGAGGGAGCGGGTGATCGAGGCGATCCAGTCGGGGGGAGCGATGCAGTCGGCGTCGAGCCGGGCGATGACGTCACCGGATGCCGCGTCGTAGCCGGTCGCGGCCGCGGCCGGGATGCCGCGGCGCTCCTCGCGCACGACCCGCGCGCCCGCTGCCCTCGCGACCTGCGCGGAGTCGTCGCGGGAGGCGTTGTCGACCACGATGATCTCGAGCGGTGCCGTGGTCTGGCGGGCGAGCGCGCGCAGGCAGGCGCGCAGGCTCGCGGCGTCGTCGCGCACCGGCACGACCACGCTGACGGTGAGGGGTGCGACGGGGGAGTGCGCGGGCTGTGGTTCGGGCATGTCGGTGCACAATCTCCGCAGGCACTGCGGATGACGGGTTGCGGGGGTCGGGTTTCGTGGCGTGTTGCGGGGTCGGGGTGCTGCAGTCCGGGGCTGACGTCTTCCACAGCGGCGACCGTGTGTCCAGCCCCTGCCGAACGGATGCGCCCGGCCTAGGGTTCCGAGCACGCGGCACTCGCGTGCACACCGATCGGAGACATCATGGACCTCGGACAATTCGCCTCGTATCGCCTGCCGGCCGGCATCCGGAGCGCTTTCGGCGTCGAGACGGCGCAGCAGCTCGCCGACCAGCTCGGGGCGAAGGGAACCCTCTCGCCCCAGACGGCGCAGGAGGCCGAAGCCGCCTACAACGCCTACAAGAAGGGCGATCGAGCCGCGGCGCACGCGTTCCTGACCGGTCGGCTGGGGCTGACCGATGCCGTCGCCGACGACGCACTGAACAAGCTGTCGAAGGCGTAGGCCGTGGGTCGGGGCGGATGCGATGCTCGAGCGACGCATCCGCCCCGGCCGGTCAGTCGTCGAGCATCAGGCCTTGACGGGTCCGAAGCTGTTCTCGACCTCGGCGAGTTCGAGTTCGGCCGTCTTCTGAATCAGCTTGAGCAGGTCGGGGTCGAGTCCCGGCGAGAACTCCTCGAGGCGCTCGGGCGAGATGAACGAGGGGGTGCCTTTCGGCGCCTGCTCGGTGGCATCCAGTTCGGTGCCGTCGTTCGAGGGTGACGCGCCCTGGAAGATGCGGCCGGCCTCGGATGCGCCGGTCAGGTCGAACGAGAACTGCTTGCTCTGCAGGCCCAGGTCGACGAGCTTCTTCACCTCGGGGAACTTCTCGGCGTTGGTCTTCGGAATCGGGAGGGTCTTCTTCCAGTCGATGCCGAGCGTCTCGAGCGCCTTGGCGTAGGCGTTCTCGTGCGCCTGGTCGCGCACGATCAGGTAGGCGATGGTCGAGCGTGCCGTCTTGTTGGCGGTCATCTCGTAGATGCGGCACTTCTGCAGGCGTCCGGTCGACTCGAGCATGAGGTTGTAGAGCAGGTCGAGCACGAGGTTGCCGGAGTTGTAGACGTAGCTGCCGAGCCAGGGGTTGCCGGCGGCGTCGACGGGGAGCGCGCCCTGGGCGCCGACGAGGTAGTGGTGGATGTTGCCGTGATCGAGCGCGATGTTCAGCGGGGTCGCGCCGCCGGCACCCGGGGTGTCGAGCGGGTCGGTGAGCTTGCCCTGATATTGCGGTGAGCCGTCGAGCAGGCGGGAGATGGTGGTGCCGATGAGTTCGACGTGGCTGATCTCCTCGGTGCCGACGCCCTGGATCAGGTCGCGGTAGGGCTTGGCCGACGGGCCGCGAAAATTCATCGCCTGGAACAGGTACTGCATCATCGTGCGCATCTCGCCGAACTGGCCGCCGAGCCCCTCCTGCAGGGCGTTCGCCGCTGCGGGGTCGGGCTCGTCGTCTGCGATGTCGTTGATCCATTCTTGAACGTGGAAATACATACCGAGCCTCCGTTGGTTTCGGGCCGCTGTGCGCCGCCCGGTGTCCACACTCGTCCTGTGATGGATATTCGCTGCCCCCTTGCTTTTTGGGGCTGGGAGTGGGTGGGGGTGGGGTCGTGCTGGTGTGTTGGCCTGCGGCGTGAAAGTGAGTGAATGTCAGTGTTGGGTGTTTGACTTGTGTCATGTTC
>NZ_JANLCJ010000050.1 GCF_024979295.1 Herbiconiux daphne
GTGCTGGATTGGTGGTACTAATCACATTCCAGGAAGTAATCCACCGAATGTATCACCTTCTGTTACTCCTGTAATTACAAAACAACCAGTTGCTACATTCAGTACAACATCTGGTGGTACTATTACACTTTCTGTGACTGCAACATCTACAGCAGGTACTTTGTCTTATCAGTGGTATAAAGACAATTCTGCTATCCTAGGCCAGAAATCTGATACATTAACAATTAATAATGCTACAATTGGGCAATCTGGTAATTATAGTGTTCGTGTAACTAACACAGAGTCCGGTAAAAGACCGATTACTGTTACTTCAAATACATCTAATGTTACTGTAACTCAAGCTGTAATTGAAGCTACCGGTATCACTATCAGTGGACCAACTGGTGGTCTTGCAATTGGTACTACTCGTCCACTTACAGTTACACTTACACCTACAGGTGCTGTTGCTATTGTTACTTGGTACTCTTCTGACCAACTGATTGCTACTGTAAGTACTACTGGTGTGGTTACCGCTCTGAAGAAAGGTTCTGCTGTTATTAGTGCAACAATCACTAAATCAGACGGCACTGTAGTAACCTCAAATAACTACAACCTATCTGTTGTTGATGCTCAAGCTACTGGCATGTCGTTCACTCGTACAACAGAAACAATTACATCGGGTAATACAACCACTATTGCTTACACATTTGTTCCTCAAGGTTCTACTGGCACGATTGTACTATCTTCTAGTAATGATAATGTAGCTAAAGCTACGTTGGACTCTACTGGTAAGATTATAACTCTTGAAGGTGTTAGTGCTGGTACAGCAACTATCAGTGCAACAGTTAATGGATATCAATCTTCTAACTCTGTTGCTGTTACTGTTGAACAGAAACAATCTACAATGCCTGATTACGACCGTACAATCAAGTATGATATTAATGTACAAGCTGGACAGCCTATTGATATTGTAATCCCAATGAAGAACCAATCTGTAATGGGTACAGTTACTTATAAATGGGTTAAAGATGATGGTAGTGCTAATGGTGTAGATACAGGTATAACTACTCAGAACTTCCACATTGATAATGCTACTCTTGCTGAAGCTGGTGTGTACTATTGCTGGGTTACTAACACTGATGCTGGTGCTAGTCCGACAACTATTACAACCCCTAAAGCGACAGTTGTTGTCAGTGCTACTGTTATCCCAGATGCCTCTTGGGTTGCTGATATGCCTACAACACTTGATGCTGGTACAGATTTTGATATTGAATGGCAAGATGGTGTTGGTCCTTTTGAGGTTCGTGAAATCAGAACTTCTGATACACCAGAACACCTTGTTAATAACTCAACACAAGCTGGTCGTACTTATAAGTTTGAGACATTTGGAGACCGTTACAACCAAGCGTATAAGAAAGCCGGTACATATAGGGTTGATATTGTAGATAAAGGTGTTACACCTAATAAGACATTACAATCTCGTATTACAAGTTTGCATGATTATCATATCAACTTGGTTAAATCTTCTGGAGATGGTACATTAGCTGCTTATAACCCAGCTACATATAATCAAGCACTTGAAATTGATGAAGGTAAAACTATTGAGCTGACAGTTCAGAAAATTGATGAATTAACAAATACCGCTGTTGCTAGTGGAGGTAATAACTTCAAGATTCTTCTGGCTGGTGATTCTTCTATTGCTACAGGAACTATCAAAGCTTCTGATACCAATAAGAGGACATTAGTAATTGCTGGTGTTAAAGCTGGTACAACCACTTATAGTTTAACCACTTCTGATATGAAAGGTGATTCAGATTTAGTAATTACTGTTAAGAGTACTGCTCCTGTAGAACCTAAAGTTGCATCTGTACAGATTGCTAAACGTTTCGATGTATTGCGTTCTGATGCTGCTGCCCCTTATAACACTAATATCATCAACCCTGCGGCTCCTATCAGAGCACTTGATGCTAGTGGTAATGTGGTTGATGCTTCTAAGTATACAGTTAAGTGGGAGCTTGATGGAACTACAGCTGGTGCAGATATTAGTCCTGATGGTAAGTTAACTTGGACTCCAGGTACCGTTGACCCGAACGTTGATGTTAAAGTCACTGTAACGAACAACTCTGATAGTAGTACTGTTACAGCTACTGGTACGTTG
>NZ_JANLCJ010000500.1 GCF_024979295.1 Herbiconiux daphne
ATTCAATCTTATCAAAAGTAGCACGTTTAGGAACATCATCCGGTGTCACATCTTTTTGTGATGGCATTTCATAAATTTTCTGATTCCACGATCCACGGAAATGAAGTGACGGGTCGTGTTTATCAATTTCAAATCTTCCATCAACAAGATGCGTTATGGTGTTTGCCAGTTCCCAACGCACTAAACCAACTTCAGATTTGTCATTGGCGAGTTCTTCTAAAGTGTATCCAGTCCAGCACCAAATTGTCTTGGTCGGGCAATCTTCCCGTATACGTCGTGCGAGAGACAATAACGTATCAATGTTTCGTTCATGGAGAGGGTCTCCTCCAGAGAACGTGATGCCATCCCTAACGATACGTTCATCCTTGAGATCCTGTATGATTGTCTCTTCAATTTCTTGTGTAAATTTGAAACCAGAGTTTGGGTTCCAAGTTGATTCATTATAACATCCTTTACAACCGTGATTACACCCAGCAACGAATAGAACATTCCGTATACCGGGGCCATTTAACATGTCAGTTGGGTAGTATTGGTGATAGTTCATTTAATCATACTCAAACACTCGTCGTATAAGTTCACGTAATGACACATCTTTATTTTCCTTACGCAAAGGTATCAAATCAATCAAAGC
>NZ_JANLCJ010000501.1 GCF_024979295.1 Herbiconiux daphne
CTCGTGTTGATGCTGCCGCAGCGTCCATGTTACAAGATGAAGGCACTGACCGTTCACGCTATGCCATGAAACGTGCAGAACGTTCCAACCAGGAAGCACGTGTACAAGAATCAAAATTAAGTGGTATGCAAAAAATCGGTGTTGGTGCTGCTGACATCGGTGTAGGTTTGGGATTAGGTGCAGTTAACCCAGCATTAGCTGCTGGTTACTTTACTGCTCAAGGTACTGCTGACCAATTACGTCAACAGGCTGAAGAAACAGGTCGTTATGATTTGCAGAAAGCCGCTGAGACAGGTATTGCTCAGGCAGCTGCTGCGGAAGGTGCAGGTCAAATCGCTGGTAAAGTGGTTGGCCGTATTATGCCTAACCTTGCTAACCGTGCAGTAGGTCAAACATTGACTGCTACTGGTGGTGGTGCAGGTGGTGGTGCATCTATGCAGATGATCTCTAACCTTGCTAATGGTAAAGACATTAATGAAGGTGTAGGTGAAGCAGCTCTGATGGGTGCGGCTGGTGGTTTAGGTGCTCATGCAGCAACCCCTATCGCTCGCTCTATTGCTCGTGCTCCTACTACATTACGTAACATCCAAGGTGCTGGTGCAGCAGAAGCTGCTCGTCGTAATCCTGTTGC
>NZ_JANLCJ010000502.1 GCF_024979295.1 Herbiconiux daphne
TCACTACCTCATATCCTGACGCTTTACGCTAACTTATTTAAGCCCCTTAACCGGGGCTTTTTATTACCTTAAATCTGAATATACCCGGCGATATACTTGCTATCAGCCTTAATCCTACGCTTTCCTACAGTGCCTGAATAGTTACCCTCAATTGTGAGGATCTCATTACCATTCACCATTTCCACAAAGCCAACATGTGTAAACGTGCCGTTTAATTTCCAGTCATACACGATCAAATCACCCGGATCTACCATTCTCACATCCCTTGTAAACGCTCCATTCTCTTTAGCCCATTGTACCTGTTGAGCCACAGAAACTTCATACGGGAAATGATTCGCCGGGATTCCTTTCATGTATGCAATGCAACTTGTGAACATTGCACACCATTCATCAGTCTGTTTCATCCGATATTTTCTACCGGGTTTAATCAACGGGTAAACGTGGTGATTATAATAATCAATCAATTCCAGTTTACCCGCCAACCCAATATTAAAATATCTGTTGGCGGTTTTAATCATCGTTTAGTTTCCTTATTCATTTTCCATTATTCAATAATGAAACCATTTTTGATAGCAGAAACAAAATCATTTCTGTCGTCACTGGTTATCCAATTCAGCGGAGTAATAAATT
>NZ_JANLCJ010000503.1 GCF_024979295.1 Herbiconiux daphne
GAAGTCTTTGGAACGAGTGAACCGGATGCCGTTGATACGAATCAACCCGAAGACGTAACCCAAGAATAGGTGATTAAATGCAACCAAAACAATTGGATTTTTACACCGCCAAGGTCGAAGAAATTTACAACCATTTGAACATCCGCATCTTGGAAACCGTGACCCAACGTTTGGCGAAAGGTGACCGCGAAACAATCACCATCCCCGAATGGCAAATCAACAAACTTGCCGAAACGGGTCAATTGACCAAAGAAACATTGAAGGTCATTGCCGAGGTTGCCGGAAAAGCACCCGAAGAAATCGAAAATGCCATCCGTCAAGCCGGCTACGCTACCCAAAAAGAAGTGGATAGTTTGATGGGTGGGCATCGAATCATTCCATCGATGAACCCGATGCAAATCTTGTTGACCCAATACATCAACCGTGCCAAATACAACTTGGACAATCTAATCAACGAAACTTTGATGACCCGCCAAGGTTTTGGCACGGTTGCCCAAATGTATCGGGATATTGTCAACAAGACCGCCGCCGAAGCTTTGACGGGGGTTGCGACATTAGACCAAGCATTGCAAAGAACACTCAACCAATGGGCGGAAAAGGGGATTCCGTCCGGTTTTGTGGATAAGGCGG
>NZ_JANLCJ010000504.1 GCF_024979295.1 Herbiconiux daphne
GTTGTAGAAGTGTTACGACGGATTTCCAGTTGGTCAAAGCCAGTTGTATCGAGAGTTGCGAGAATCTCAATCTCTGTCTGTGAGTTCCAAACAAAATCAGTCACAACAGTAAGTTGTTTTGAAGAACCTGTTGTGCTACGGAGTGATACTTCAACGAAAGCACGGGACAGGTATTCGAATGGAACTGTGAACTTGGTAGTTGTTCCATCTAAAACGTAAGTAGCAATAGTTGTTAAGACAGCCATTGTTCCTCCTATGAATGAGAGAGTAAGAAGAGAAGGTAGTTTCCTACCCTCCCATTATTTGTTAGTGTTTCTTGGCGTCAACATCAGCACCTAACTGTTTGAATAGGTATTTGTGCAGAGCAAGAGTCAGTGGGTCAGTTGGGACAACTTGACGACTAGCATTGAAAGCATCATCTAAAGCATCACGTCTTTGTTTGGTGTTATCAGCCATAGCATATTGACCAGCAGAAGCCACTGTAGAAGCAGCACCACTGAACAGTGTAGCAGCAGGGAATGCCTGAGACATTAGCTGTCCAGCTTTCGCTTGATATGCATATGGGTTAGACCAATCCATTGGACGTGGTGGTTTAGCAGGTGGTGTGATAGATGAACGAACCATCTTAG
>NZ_JANLCJ010000505.1 GCF_024979295.1 Herbiconiux daphne
GCAGATGCTGGACGTTTAAGCTGTTTAGAGCTGAACACAACTTCCATTACGTTCTTAAGTTCTTTAGCAGCTTTCTCTAACTGATATTTAAGTTCACTAGCACGACCATGAGTAGCTACAGCTAATGCACTGTCAGAGATGGTAAAGGTTTTCTTGAAGATTTGAGTGATTCCATCTTTCTCTTCTGTAGAACGTACTTTGATTACAGGGGTAGCAGATGGGTTAAAATCAGCACCTTCAAGAATTGATTCAACAGAAGCTAAGTCATACACTACTTTATCAAGAGCATCAATCTGCCATTTATAGCGAGGCTGCGGAGTGGCTTCTTTCTTAGAGCCAGTAACAATAAACGTATCTGTAGGGCTAATATTAGAAATCCAGTCCGCAAAACTGTCTTTCTTACCTTGCAGATCATAAGAATACAAAGTGGCCATTTTGTACTTATCCTTAAAATTTATAAACAAAAAAGCCCCACCCTATAAGGGCAGGGCTTATCATATTAGCCTGAGCTATTTATTAGATGAAAGTAACTGTCAATTTAACTGGAGCAGCAGGTGCAGCAGTTACAGTCAATTCAACAGGACCAACAGCTACGCCACCAGTTGTTTTAGACTTAACAGTAAACTTA
>NZ_JANLCJ010000506.1 GCF_024979295.1 Herbiconiux daphne
ATTTCTGCCAACTTCAACATGAAAAAAGAGCGCCTAATCACTGCTGAGGTAAATCAGGAGGATTCACTTTTCCCACTGGTTTATAACATGATGCAAAATCGAATCTCTGGAATCGAGGCGCTGAATAAAATGTTTGATTTGTCGGTAGAGGTAGATTTCGGCTCTGTCTGGCATTTCAAAAATAAGAAACTGGTTGATGGTGTAATTGATAAAGAGGAAATTCCTGATGCGGCAAATCAATCGAACGGGCTGGAGACTAGCGGAAATAGCGATTCGAATTCTGGAGATAATCCTGAGAAAGAAACGTTAAACGATACCGGGAACGGGAACGGGAACGGGGGCGAGGCCACGACCACCGAATCCGGCGACGAAACCAATCAGGGGGAAAATCAGGGTGAAACTCAGTCAGATGATTCTGGCCGCGAACAAACGGGGAGTGAATTTAATCCCGATTTGGCAGAAGAAACTGAATCAGATTCCGCGAGTGCAGCACAAAACATCGCAGAATTAGAGGCTATCATTTCGGATGAGAATTCGAGTGATGAAGATAAACAGGCCGCGAAAGCGCTATTAGATGAAATGCAGGGGTAAATTATGTGCCGTCAAAATGTGAGTTTAAAAGCATAT
>NZ_JANLCJ010000507.1 GCF_024979295.1 Herbiconiux daphne
TAGCTTTATCGACGACGAAGGGAACCAGCTGGGCGACGCGGAGATTAAAAGCATTCTCGGCGATATGTGGGAGACGATCACCACCGACGGCCGCGCCAAGAAGGAATACAACGAGGCCGCCGCTCAGCTCGAAGGGCCGCTAGGCGCACGCTCAGTAATGCAGCGCGCGGCCAGCTTCAGCCGCCAGATTCACTTTAAAGACGCGGCAGCGCACGAAGCCTATCACGCGAAGTACAGCGAGCTAAAACCGGCGGGCCTACTCATTCAGCACCTACAGCGCACAGCTGAAGATCTGGCCGTCGTGGAACGCTTCGGCCCGGACGCTAAGCAGAACATCGCGAAGCTAATCGACGTAGCGCATACGCTCGATGATACGCACGCCGACACAATCGGCGCTGACAAGACGCGCGGCAAGCGCACAGTCGCCGGTGTTAACCCGGAACAGCTGACCGAAGCCCTGTTAGGCCACGAAGATGATTTTCGTAGCGCCGTCGTCGACGCCGCGCGCTGGTTCACCTCGATGCACTCCGCAACGAAGTTAACCCGCACGGCCGTGCGCGCAGTACCGCAGGACTTAAACACAATCATCAACTACTCGATGGAACTCGGCCACGCTTCCCGCTTGCC
>NZ_JANLCJ010000508.1 GCF_024979295.1 Herbiconiux daphne
TGAATCTTGAACTCACCGAGAGTCATCGGCTTAGCGTGAACCTGCTTGTGACATTGGTATAACTTAATATCGGACATGCTTACCTCAAGGTTTCTGTAGACGTTTCGCTACAGTGATCATGATGGAACCATCAATTTCACTATGCTCCAGTTTGCCCGGCAACTTATCGTTGAGGTCGAGGAGCTTGGTACGAACTACGTCTAACGCAAACCCTCCGTCAACGAGAATCATGGCGTACTTGAGCAGCATGTTATTGCGATTACCATCACCAGTATTGTTGAGCACCCAACGTTCCAGATTGTCCAGTGACTGTTGGTCATCGAGGAGTTTCTTACGCTCTTCGTTTTTACTGGTTTTAGGAATGTATGGGAGCACATCGAATACTTCGCCATCGGTATACTCGTAGTGACCGGGATGGGTCAGCCACTTCTTGCAACGATGGCTACAGGACTCGTCCACTTCGAACGGCAATCCTTCGATTACGTTCTGCATGAACTCTTTGTACTCTTTCGCATCCAGTTGCAGCTCATAGTTAATGGGCAGCATGATGCGGAATCGGTTGTCCTGTTGAGTGTGACGCTTGGTTGTGTAGTACAAAGCCTTGTAGTCTTTGAGGAGCAACTTGGC
>NZ_JANLCJ010000509.1 GCF_024979295.1 Herbiconiux daphne
ATCCTCAGTCCTTCGGCAAGAACGCACTGCTGCGTATGATGGCCGCTGATAAAGATACGGAATTTGATTTCATTCAGTTGCCGTGGTCTGTTCAGCGTGGTTATCGCCGTGATGGTTTCTATCGTTATGGCAATGGTCGTATTGATATGACCAGACCAGTAGACGAGCCAGAATTCACACCTGAAAATGGTGGATGGCTGCCGTTCGATACTCGTTATATTTTGGCTGATGGTTGGGATCATCATCGCAACCGAGCTAACAACGAGTATTCTATCAGCCGTAACCGCTGCTCGCATCTCTACACTCGTAATGTAGTTGATGCGTATAGCATCTCTGGTGATGTTGCGCTGGATAATGTCATGAGCTGGAACCCGGTTCAAGGCATGACCCTCTTCAATCACCAATCTGATCGTCGTACACCGGATGTTGTAGACGAATTAATCGCTGAAATCGAGCGAGTCTGTACGGAAGCAGGCGTTTCAATCCGTTCATAAGGAAGAAAGATGTCTGTAATTTCTTTGGGTTCAGATCCAGAATTGATGGGTTTTGATATTCAAACTGGCGTCATTGGTTCATTTGCTGGCCGCCTCGGCTGCGACAAATGGAACAAGAAAAGTCGGAGGCCAA
>NZ_JANLCJ010000051.1 GCF_024979295.1 Herbiconiux daphne
TTCCATCAGACTAGAGAATGTCTGAGCATGTTTAGGATGGTACATGATGATGTTTGCATTAGAGCCGTTCAGGTACAAAGCGTTAGTCAGTTTAAAGATGTCGCCTTCATCGAAGGTGGCTGTTGCTGTAGCACCACCACCAGCATTACGAGTTACAGCATAATCAGCAGCAACACCACTAGTTGGTACTTCCGGAGAAGGTGTAGCACTTGGAGCAACCAGAGCTTGGAAAGCTTTAGTTTTTGGAGCAGCAGCTGTAGCAGCAGTACCCGGAGGAGTAGCTGTTGTTGCGTTGGTAGTAACACCACCTACACCAGCATTCAGAGCTTGGTCGGACAGGAGGATTACTTCCAAGTCACGCTTAATCTCTTTACCAGCTTTTTCCATTTGGTATTGCAGTTCTTGACCGCGACCATAGTTAGCCAGAGCATTCGCTGTATCAGATACTTTAACAACTTTACGCAGAATCTGAGTGTTATTCTGGATAACTTCAGTACCGGAAGTAAATGGAGCATCAGTAACGTCAGAGCCTTCAATAACGGCGTTATCTTTATCAGCTTTAGCCAGTTTGTCAGTCTGCCACTGGAACAGCTTATTAGTAATAGCTTCTTTACCAGTCATAGAAACGAACGGAGTATCGGTAGGAGACAGATTAGATACCCAGTTTGCGAAAGATTCCTTAATACCCTGAAGGTCGTAGGAAACTAAATTAGTTTGTGCCATTAAGAGGCCTCCTTTTGTCAATTCATTATGCTAGGCTAATTTAATAGCCCAGCCATTTCAACGTATACGAACTATATATGTAATAATTTGTAAAAAGTGGTTGACAAATTGGAAATTAGTCGACTAAATATTTAAACATATCCGAAGTATCACGCTCATCTAAGCCACCATTACGGATTTTCTTCAACAGGACTTCTTTCTTCTTATCGACTTTCTGTTCTGTAGGAGTTGGTTTAGCTTGAGCTTGAACTACTTTAGTTGGTGAGCCAACACGTTTCATTTTAGCAACAACAGTCTTTTTACCTTTCTCAAATTGGAGAGCTTTATGCAACAGTTTAAAGGTCAGTGGGTCAATACAATTCTCAATGTAATCTTTTTCAGCACCTTGAGCAATTGCAAATTCCATCAATTCAACATACAAATCTTTACTCCAACCAGGAATATCACGCTGAAGAACAGCGGCAGCTTCTTCTGCTGCTTTCTGCTTAGTGGCAGCTTCTGCTTCAGCTTTCTGAGATTCCAGGTGTTGCATAGTGTCAATGATTTCTTTACGACGTGCAATATAGCGGTCTAAGAACTCACGGTTTTCGACATAGCCAGCTGGGTCTTCACGCTTATAGGTTGCCCAATCAAAGTCTTCATAATCTTCAATTACGCGGTCTGCTTCAAGACGTGCAAGTTCCAGATGTTTGTAAACACCCTCAGATTCTTTAACAAAGGCTTCCTGAGTCTGGTTAAATTCAGCAATAGCTTGTTCCAGAGCTTGGTTATCTTTATAGCCTTTAATCACTTCACTGAGTACTACATTCTCACCAGTAGGTAGAGTGATTTCATATTCTTCGAAGTCTACTTCCTGTTCATCAGGAGTTTCCGTTTGTTCAACTTCGGAGTCTTCAACTTCTTCCTCAACTTCTTCGACTGCCTCTTCGACTTCATCACTTTCTTCAACTTCATCTTCCTCACCGAAATCAAAAGATAAATCAGATGTGTCATCGATAATACCACCATCCGGATTACCCGCACCTTCTGCGACTTTACTTGGATTGTGTTTAGCAGTTGCGTCTGAATTAGGAATTTCATTACCATTTGTATCAACATCAAGGACTACATCATTTAAAGAAAAGAAGTCAAAGTTGTCGGTATCAATGTACATATCGTTAGGATTACTCATAATTATTCACTCTCCTGAATTTGGTCGTAAGTATTTACACACTCCTGAAGCTTAACATCTAATGCATCTATAGCTTTAGTCAGCGCGTACAATTCTTCCCTTTTGGCATTTTGCTCGAATTCGGTACGAATTATACTCAGGGCTATGTCTTTTTTAAGTTCATCTAAAAGGAAGGAGATATGACCCCCTTCCATTAGTGCT
>NZ_JANLCJ010000510.1 GCF_024979295.1 Herbiconiux daphne
CACCTACTGCAAATGAACCCTCGAATGAGAATCCTGCAAATCCTTTTCCTGTAGCATCTCCATAACGTTCAAGGTCTTTTGAAGATACTGAAGCATTATTGTGATTAGGAAGGACTGGTTTTAATGAAGCAACATTATTTCCAAGGGCGTAAATCCTATATGTAGAGCTTTTTCCAGCAGTTGTATTAGCTGGAAATACGCCTGGTCTAGGAGTTGCAATGATTGTAAATTCATTATTGTACTCGTTTTGCCTACGTACTTGATTAAAGATTTGAAGCGAGATAACGTCCGGATGGCTCCATGATTCATCCTCTCCATAAAACCCACCATTATGAGTGTTATTTTGAACTAAATCAGTTTGATATGTGCCTTGAGAAGTAGATTCAAGAACAAGTTTTCCATTTTCAACATTATATAGATTAATGATGTTATCTGCTGCGACAGCAACAATTCTACCAAAGTGGTCAGCTGAAGCGAGTGAATATGGGCCTGTATAAGACGACGTAGCTTGTAAGATAGTTACAGGACCAGCGTTATACCAGTTTTGTCTATCTGTAGTTGCAAATGCTCCAGTTACTGAATTCCAAAGAGTAATTTTTTGCGACATGAAGTCTTGTTGAGAAATC
>NZ_JANLCJ010000511.1 GCF_024979295.1 Herbiconiux daphne
CGGCGATGCAATGAGATTTAATCGAATTGATACCGGATCAAGTGAAATTGATAATTACGGGAATGAATATTCATTCAATACTTATTTAAGCCGTGACGGTAACGCGATGATCGGCGTTAAAATCTATAAAGGTGAAAACCAGGTTGAAACTTTTCTTTCTTTGAAAAATATTAAAACTGGTAAATTTGAGACAATCAATGATACTATCTTTAAAACGTCGGATGTTTTAGCGACTAATAATAATTAAAATTGCTTTTTCAATAGTCCGGTAATACGGGCTATTTATAAAAGTTATTTAATTGAAAGGTGATATTATGGATCGTAATAAATTTACTAAAAATGATTATGTTGTTAAGCCTACAACTAAAAACCCGGCTTATAAATATAACAGTAAAGCGGTATTTGTTATTTTAACCGTGTTTATTATCCTTGTAACTTGCGTTAATTTTTGAGGCGGTGAATTATGGCTATTAATAAAAAAGTATCAGAACGTTTAAAATATTACGGTTTTAAACTGGATAGAATGGGCGTAAATGACGCTAATGATATTTCATCGTTAATTATTCAGTTTATCACTGAAAGGAATTATAAAACGGCTAGATCGTGTTTTTCTATGCTGGCTTAT
>NZ_JANLCJ010000512.1 GCF_024979295.1 Herbiconiux daphne
GACGGTAAAGATTTTTATGAATGTGATGAAATTAAAAAGGAGCTGTCCCCTAATGTTTAAAAGAATTTGGCCTTGTATCGCTGTCATCTCTGTAATTGTTGCAACAGCACTCACTCATGCATCCGTGGAAGTATCTGTTGCTTCTGTAATCGGTGTCCTGTTTGTACTCGCTGTCGCATTTAAGAAATCAATAGCACCGCTGTTAGGTGCTGTATTGTCATTGATGTATGGTTTGTTAAGCTATCATTCAGGGTTTTATGCTAATGCAGCTATGAACCTGTTCCTCCTTGTCCCTTTACAACTCTGGGGTTGGTATCATTGGATGAATAACAAACACACAATTGTTGAACTGTCTCCAGTTAACAAATTGTGGATCAGTGGTTTGACAATTGCTGGCATGATTATTGCTACTTGTTTAGCGATTATCCACGGAAGTCATTTACCACTGTTAGATGGGCCATCATCTGTATTAGTAATTACTGGTACAATCCTGCTTTCTTTGAAAACCAAAGAACAATGGCCTGTTTGGATTGTTTATAATTTGATAGAGATTGTGATGTGGTTCTTTGCTGCATCCATTGAACCTTCTGTCTTTGCTATCTTCATTATGCGTTTAGTCTTCTTT
>NZ_JANLCJ010000513.1 GCF_024979295.1 Herbiconiux daphne
GATGCACGTCTACGTGACCTGTTAAAAGGAACAGTTGCGAGCGATGATGAAGCTGCCGACTAAGTAGGATGCTTAGAAACAACCCTGCGGGTTGAGAGTGATCCGTTGCTGCCTTCCGAGGCACTCGATCCACGTAACGAGTAATAAATAAAAACGTGGGCGCATTCAAGGAGGAGAGGTAAATGGTTTTTCCATCAAAATATTTGTGGCTAGGGCTCGCTGGTGTGTCTGGTGGTGTGGTCGGCATAAACTTACACCCAGACATTAAAACTTGGGGCCAACGCGTCATGTTTGTGTTTGGTGGTTTAGCATGTACTATGTTTCTTTCAGAACCAATTGCAAGACATTTCGGTCTACAGGACCTGGGTGAAATATCCGCAGTAGGTTTTGGTATTGCTATCGTCTGGCAAACTATAATTGCCCGATTCTCTAACATAGTGAATAATATCAAGTTGCCTCTTCAGAATCAAACTGAACAAGCAACATCTACTGTAGTGAAGGAGACTTCAAATGCACCATCTGCTGAGTGACATCGGTATGTTCACCGATAATGCTTTCCCTATGATTGCAGGTGAATCTTTTTGGTCTACTCCTTTAGGTCTTGTTTTTAGCACTATTATTGTTG
>NZ_JANLCJ010000514.1 GCF_024979295.1 Herbiconiux daphne
GTTTTCACTGACCACAACGAACTTACTGGAATCTGGAAGTAAATCCTGATCCATTAGAGTACCGTTATGGACTAACGTGATGTTGCCATGCTGGAACGGATGAGCGTTCTTAGAATCTCCCGAATTGCCACGAGTGGCATGACGGTTGTGACCTACAACAAAGACCGGAGCTACAACATACTTACCCGCACCTTGAGTAAGATTGATGTACTCCTCAGTATGCATAAACGGATACGGTTCAGTAGCCTGTTTACAATACTTGACTTCTTTCTCACCTTGACGCTTAGCGTAAATACCAGTCGCATGAGCACCACGGAAAACGTCACAGTAGAGCATCTGGTTAAAGATCTCCAGATCGCTGGACGACAAACTACCACCTGCAAAGACTATACCGCAAATTTACTAATCCTCTCCAAGGGATAAATCCCTTTCCAGCTTACCTTTTAATTTATATTTACCACGTTCCAGTTTGGAGATATGCATTTGACTGCAACCTACAATCGTGGCTACCTTTAATTGAGAAAGACCAGTTTTTCTTAAAACCCTGATCTTTTCTTCCACTCCATCTGGAATAAAGTTAGAAGTTCTGCCCCTTTCCTGTCTATCCTTCATATTTTCAGTCAT
>NZ_JANLCJ010000515.1 GCF_024979295.1 Herbiconiux daphne
CGCTATCGCCGCTGTTAACCCTACCGCTCAAATCAGCGTACCGATGGACAGTGCATTTGCTGCGCCTTCTCGCAAAGGCGGTCATAGCGAAAACAATCGCAGCAATAACAGTGAGCATGGCACTGGTAACGGTGGCAGCAATGCGCAGAATAGCCGCTCTGCTGGTGGCCTGGCTGATAGCCATGTTGGTGGCGGTCGTTCTGGTGGCGGTTTCCACTACTAATCAATAGAGCTAATATCAAGCGTCCTACGGGGCGCTTTATTATTTGTTCTCATATCAACATAACAAACGGGGATTTATGGCTAACCGTGTTGCAAACTTGGAAGCACAAGCGAAATACTTACGAATGAAAAAACGTCGCTTGATTAATAAGAGAGGTTTTGAGACTCCCGCCGATTGCTTAACGGTGAAGGGTAAAGAGAAGGTGAAAGGCGGCAGTAAGCAACCTACGGGCTTTAATAAGGTTGCGCAGGGTGCTGATTGTGTCTACGGTAAGCTAGCAATTACCGATGCGCCTACGCCGTCCAGAGGGCTTGTATTCGGCATCCCTCCAGAAGATAACAAATAGTTATTGTAACAGGTAACACACAAGGGCAGATCATTAATTTGGTCTGCCCTTTTTT
>NZ_JANLCJ010000516.1 GCF_024979295.1 Herbiconiux daphne
TCTGTACCAGTCAAAGTGAAGGTTGTATTAGTAGGTAATGAAGCACCTACATCAGTAACAACATCAATCTGAGCTGTAGCCTCACCTGAACCACCAGCTACCAGAGTAGTATCGGACAGGGTAGGAGCAGCATCTGTACCACCTACAACAGAGGTACCAGTACCTTTACTAATCTTAATTGTTTTAAGAGTAGGGGTAGTAGTCGCTGTTACAGTAACAGTAGCTGTATTAGAAGTTACGTCTTGCGCACCAGGAGCGGATACGACAACATGGTAATCACCAGTGTCGCTTACAGCAGAAGGGGTCTTAGTATAAGACGCACTCGTTGCACCGCTAATAGCACCGGAAGGTCCAAACCACTGATAAGATACTGCGCCACCACCAGTTACAGTAGCAGCAGCAGTCAGTGTGAATGCAGCCGGAGCAACTACAGAAGTAGCAGTCGGCTGAGTTCCGATAGTAATTGTTGGAGCTGGAGCGCCGCTTACTTTACTGTACCCCACGCAGATGCGTACGGGTTACGGTGACGCAGACCAGTTTCCATGGTGATCATGTACTGAGTGCTATCGCCGTTTTTAGCCAATTCTGTACGCTGTGGAGCACGAAGAACCATCTGAGTCCAG
>NZ_JANLCJ010000517.1 GCF_024979295.1 Herbiconiux daphne
TTACACCTCAATCACAGCAATGTTAACTGGACGAACACGCTCAGTTGGTGATGGATACCAAATCTGACCATCTTCCAGAACAACAGCCTGGCGTTTGCTTGTACCTGATTGCTGCTTACAAGCGATACTGATATAACCATCAGCACACCAGAAAGTATGACCGGGTTTGATATCAGCGAACGTGAACTGCATTTCTGGTTTATTGATACGAACATCAATTCTTGCCATTTTCCCTCCACTCATGAGTGGACTGATGGATATGCTGTTCAAAATCATTCATACCATCAAAATAACCCAGCATCCCCTTATCACCGATTGCGGAGATCTTGAAATCACGTTCACGTGACCAGCCCATGCCTTTACGACGAACTTTGATTGTTTGACCGACGACCATTACTGCCTCTCATAAGGTAGAGTGATTCGCTTATCGTGATTACTTTGACAGGTTATGCAGTATTTGCAACCTTTGACAATCTCACGACGTTTTTGTGGTATTGATTTTCCACAGTCTAGGCAGTGGGTTTCAGATTCACCAGTGCCTAGCTGTGAACGTGCAGCTGCAATGCCAAAATCAATTGTAGCATTCATCTTCAATTGATGTCTGTCATTATGAGGCATTACTG
>NZ_JANLCJ010000518.1 GCF_024979295.1 Herbiconiux daphne
CCATATAGGTGAGCTTGAGTTACTAACCGAACGTTAGATAAGCACCGTAGGCCAGCACTAAATACACCGCCAAAGTTAAGGCGGGGTATAAGAACATTATCTTCCAGTGCTCAATCATTACCGTTACTTACTGGAGTTTGTCCGAAGTATAAAAACTCAGGAAGTTCCAACCAACTACATTCGTTCATCTTGATTCCCCTTCAATTCTTTCTTGAAGCAGATACCACACAATTTGTACCTAACACCAAACCGTGAAGCTGCTACTGTACCTTCCAGAAGGCTTGAGGCGACGATTTTATTAGTCACCCCATCTAACTTACTCTTATGGACAACAAAGCCACAGTGAGCCTTGTGGAGCGTATTAGCAGCCGCATTAGGTGAGTCAGCTTTATAGATAAGTACAACACCACCAGTGCTTGCCGCTGCTTCTGTTGCAGCTTTGTATCGTTCTTCAAGATTAGGTTCGATATCGTTGACAGTAAAAAGTTGCATTACCATTTATTACTTTAACTCACGACAGAAATCATCAGACCACACTTCCTT
Organism: Herbiconiux daphne; assembly: GCF_024979295.1. Lineage (GTDB taxonomy): Bacteria > Actinomycetota > Actinomycetes > Actinomycetales > Microbacteriaceae > Herbiconiux > Herbiconiux daphnes. The sequence continues at coordinate 544 of NZ_JANLCJ010000518.1, forward strand.
GCCATCCTGACCAATGACAGCGATGAAAGTACCGAAAATTTCTTTACGCTTGTGGTGCATCTCTTGGGAGATTACAACA
>NZ_JANLCJ010000519.1 GCF_024979295.1 Herbiconiux daphne
CAAAGGTAATGTTGGATTACGTCATGTAGTAAGTCCTCGATTAGTTTGGGGAACATCTGCTTGGTATAACGACGGTAAGCCCACTTGGCTTATTGAAGCATTTGATTTAGACAAACAGGATATGCGTACTTTCGCCATTGATAACATCATTGGATTTGAAAGCATTCCGTTTTAACAAAAAGAAAAGCCGCCCTTTTGAGGCGGCTTCTTTCTTACTTACCTTTTCTCAACTCCTTCCTAATACGATCTAACTCGTATCCCAGAGTATCTAAATATCTCCCTTCTCCGGGGCTTCGATTCTCAAATTTCCCAAGACTACGTTTAGCTTTACCTACAGCTTTGATAGTGCTAGTTAATTGATCTTCATCCCAACCTTTAGACATTTCACGAGCCACTTTACGAACTGGTTCTGGTGTGTTAGGATTATGTGCTTTAAGTGCAGCACTAATAATCTTATCATTCCTTGCATCAGCTTCGTATCCATACTCTTTTCTTTTAGTTGGTTCCTGTTGAGCAGGTTTGTTAGGTTGCTCAGCCTTTAGGGGCTTTCCCGCAGGGGCTGTCCTTTTAACAGGAACATTACCTACGCCAGCTCGACTACCTGGACGTCTACGAACAGT
>NZ_JANLCJ010000052.1 GCF_024979295.1 Herbiconiux daphne
TCATCAATATAAATTGAAGTCGATAATTGGAAATTAGTCATAAAAATATATTGCACAAAGTCAGCATTTTCTTTAATTGTTGTGCGATAAGTTAAGTCTCTATCGCCATCTCATTTTGTGATTTCATTAGCAATAACACTAACTTGATGTCTATTTACAGAGTATCACTCACTAGTAAATGTTTTTTCAAGAATTGGTGGCACAAAGAAGAATGAATGGAAATTACCTTCTTCCACTTTTTCAGTGAATGGAATATTAGCCTCATTTAATAGCGACTTTAATCTTTCTATTTTAAATGGTTTCTTAATTCTTATTTTACCTTTATCATCATTAAGGATTGTACCATCAGCACTAAAGGCAACTTGCACTCTAATTTGTTCATCAGTTAAATCAATTCCTTTGCCGCCATCATAAATTCAATATAACGGAATTCCGCCCCTAAAACCAGTTGAATTATGGAAATTATTGTACACATCGATTGCTTTAATTTTGTTTAAGTTAAATTTTGCTGTTTGATATAGCACATCGTGGTCTTCTGTCAGCAACATATCTAACGATTCTGTATTAAATTTGATTGCCGGTCATTCGCCTTTGATGTTGATATAATTTAGAGGAGTAACAAATTCTAATTTGCCATCATTTCATTGCGCGACTTGGTGTTGTTTGAAATCTTTAATTTTAACTCACCCAATAGGTGATAAAAATTCTGTTTCACCATCAACACAAGCCCCACCCCCGTGTGGATAACCAGCACCTGATTGCTCAACAATAAGTTTTCTGCCTGTTACTCCTGTGTCGTTATAGATGCTTCCACCCACAAACCCACATACATTTAGGTCAAACCCTTCAAAGTGTTTGAATAACTCACCAACAATAAGTCTTCTCACTTCTTCATAATTTTTATGTGAAGTGTTAATTGATAGGTTCATTGTTTTGTTTCTTGTATTAACAAGTGTTTTGTAATCAAATGTTTTTGTGATTGATGACACCTTTTCATCAATGTTTCTCAAAATTTGGTGTGGGTCATTGTCATTCAGTTTTGTGTAGAACACAACCTCTTGGTCTCCTGCTAACTTATTAACTTTTCTTTCTGCAAGCATAGTGTCTTGTGAAATAAACTTGTTAATAATCTTAACTTTCTTTTTGAAACCATAGTCAGAAGCGATTTGGTCTAGAAGTGCCCTAAGTTCTTGCTTTGCTTTCTTTCACTCTTGTTTGTTTGCAAAAGAAGTTTCACCAGATAGATATAGACCTGCTCTATTGATAATCACTTCTGTTGCTGATGTAGTTGCATAGTCATTGATAATTTTAGCAATTTTATCTGCAACTCTATCAGGGTGTCCTTCACCTACATATTCTGTAATCGTTTGTTTTGCTTTTGTTTCTTGCTTAGTCGATTTAAGTGTATGTTTCTTAACTTCTTTTTCAACTAATTTCTTAATTGTTTTTCTTGGCATATTGAATGCTCCTTTCATATACAACTATATTTTACACTGAAAATAAAAAAACATAACCAACTTTTTGATTATATTTTCCTTAGCAAGTTGTTCTTGCTTTTGACTTCAACTCATGTTGCTTTGTCTTTTAATGTAAGGTCTGGATTGACAACAAGCAATCCTGTTGCCGATTTCTTCACTCCACTGTCAGTAATTGGGTCTTTTAACAAGTTCGCTTTAATTGTTTTGCCATTGAATTCAAACTCCGCATATGTTGCCTTGACAGCTATTCCATGTGTGTCCCTTGTGTGGAATTGGTAAGCATATGAACCAACACCGATGATGACATTTTCAGAAGCGTAACCGGCTTTCGCCATTGCTCCATAAAGTTTATCAATTTTCTCTGGTGTCATACCTTCACCTCACAAGAAAGTGATAGGCAACACCTTATAACCTTTGGCATTAATTGTTGAACCGAAGTGTTTCTCAATGATTTTGAATAGTCCAAGTTTGGCATTCTTCTTATCGTTTTTGGTTGTGTTTGGATGTGTCAATTTAAACCCACCAAGCAACACCTCAACAGAGTTGCCACTGTCTGGACGGATAACCAATTTGCCATCGCGGTTAAGAATCTCTTTCTTCAATGAAGGCAAG
>NZ_JANLCJ010000520.1 GCF_024979295.1 Herbiconiux daphne
AGTCCCTGCATTACCTTTACCCATAGCAGGACGGAGGTATCCGTCACTGCCGCGGACTAGTAATACCTTTCCATCTTTGATAGGTAAAACTACATTCATTAGCTACCTCAGAATGGGATGTCATCATCCCAAGGGTCAATCAAATCAGCGTCAATAAATTCTTGACGAGCAAGTATACGACGCTGTTTGATCTCACGGTTCATTTCAACTCTGCGTTTCACCTGAATCAATTTCTCAATCTTAGCATTCACAACCATGTGTGGGATTGCTCCCACAAAGGTTACATGTAAAAGAGGAAATTTGAACAGTAAGAATTTAGCAGTTTCGAAATTATTGCAGAGGTTTACTTTAACCCCATTTGATAATTCGTAGTGCATTGTCCACCTTACTGAGTGATACGAGCACCCACAGTTACTTCAGCCTGTTCTACAGGAACTTCCCAGCCGATGATTTCAAAGCTGTTAACTGAAGAATTGAACTTACCGATAGTCTGTTCACCGTTGACTGTCAGCCAGTAGTAACCACCGTTTACTGGACGGTTGGATGTGGCACGAGATGATGCGGTACGGGAATTGCTTTGGGTGGCAGTTTCCGAACGAGCGGTTCGCGGTTGCGCTGTG
>NZ_JANLCJ010000521.1 GCF_024979295.1 Herbiconiux daphne
AAGTGAGTATGGTTGGTCAGCAACAAATTGCATCTCTGGGATATCTTGAGAGTAAATCATAGTAACAATATCACCAGCTTGAGGTGTTGGGTAGAAATGAATCTGTTCACCAATACGAGTAAAGGCTTTAAAATTATCCATACCAACTACATCATCTGTTGTGATTACCGTTCCAGAGAATTGACGAGTACCTTGAAGACGGTAGAATGTTTCTACATCTGTTCGGTTGTAAGGTTCATTATTAACCATAATATGTTTTGCACTCAAGAAATCTTGAGGAAGAACAATGAATGGGTATTGTGGGTCAATCTGAAAATTCACTGTAACTTCATAATAAGGCAATTTAACAAGACGAGTAAATTGCTTCTCAGCGAAGTTAATAAAGTTTGGAATATTATCAAGAGTAGCTTGGTCTTTACGGTTAAGCCATGCTGCTACTGAATTTTTTAAATCCAAATAAGTGTTAATGTTTTGCATTTAAATCTCCTGAAAGAAAGCCCTCCGAAGAGGGCAATTCTATTATGGCTTAGCAACAATATTCACGTGGTTGGTATCAGTATCAATCCAAGCTGGGTTTTCACCATACGTCATTGTAAACATTAATGTACCACTATTACCAA
>NZ_JANLCJ010000522.1 GCF_024979295.1 Herbiconiux daphne
TGGGAGGAAACACCTTGCAATGCTCGCTCGCTTGTCCAATATAGGCAATATTTATTGCCCCCTCTACGCGAGTAAACATCGTACTTCGCGACGGTACGGTAGAACTCAGAAACTAAATTAGCTACTGGTTTACCTCCTGCTTCATCCAGCAGTAAACGATCTTGAAGGACACCACCGAAAATCGCACCAAACAAAGAGTCGTTAAAATCTTCGTAAGTTTGATCTTCATAACCTTCAATAACAGGATTCATCTCAAAGAATCCCATATCGTCGTCACGTTCGTGACCTTGACCACTGGTATAAGCGTGTTGCCGCCATTCAACAGTAGTAGGCTCTTTGAAGCGTTTACCACAACCAACCCAAAAATAGGTGGCAGGTAAAATGCAACTATCCCCTGTTTCACCGGCAAAATAAGGAACGTTATTGTTCCCATATGCAACCAGACGAGATACTAAGAAAGCCACCATAATAGGTTTCCCTACATTATAGTGGAGATGCAAAAACGTCTGCATCTTCTTAGAATCCCAGAACCCGTCTAATTCACGATGAACCATCAGGTAGAACAGGACTCGATCACATGGAACATCCAGTGTACTAACACCGAAGATACCACGCTCTT
>NZ_JANLCJ010000523.1 GCF_024979295.1 Herbiconiux daphne
CATTAAAGGACGGTATAACAATTCTGCAAGCGTAGAGGCTTCAAAAGGTGTTTGATGTTAAAGCTCTTTTTGATTATCACGAAGGAGATCTTCTATGGAGGATTTCTCCTTCTAACAACGTCAAAGTTGGAGATAAAGCCGGAACACGTGGAAGTGATGGATACTGGCGTGTTAGTATTAACGACAGACTATACTTAGTCCATAGAATTATCTATTTATGGCATAATGGATATGTTCCTGGGGTGTTGGATCACATAGACAGAAACACGGAGAATAATCGTATCGAAAATCTTCGTGCATCGTGTCATACCTTAAATGGCTTCAACAGAGGAGCTAACAAGAATAGCAAATCTGGCATTAAAGGTGTATCTTTTGATAAAGCAAGAGGTAAGTGGAAAGCTCAACTGAAATTCGGAGAAGAGAGCCATTCAAAAAGATGTGATTCGATGGAAGAAGCAATCTCTTGGGTTGAAAACCTTAGAAATAAACTAGGAATAACATAATGGAAGGCGATCTTACTTGTGAAAAAGTCCCTAGCGGTTACATCATTAATCGTGAAGGGCGACACCAATCCCCCACCTTCTTCTTGCTTCGTGATAAAACAGAGATTGAGAGGGTT
>NZ_JANLCJ010000524.1 GCF_024979295.1 Herbiconiux daphne
CGTGCTCGTAAGATGTCACACGACAGTAACTATGGTATTGTTAATGAGATTGAAGAAGATGCTAATACATTACAAGCAATTGAAAGGGCATTAGATAAGAACCCTGTTGCTGGTATTGCTAATGCTAACTCACTCCGTTCTCGTAGTCCATTTGGTTATGAAGGTAAATTCCAAGTCAATGGTAAGACATTGCGTAAGGCTGATATGTTAAGTCACGACCACGATAGGACATTTGCTTTGTATAATCGTCAGATGAATGGTCACTTAGCTATCACTGGTTCAACTGGTTTACATTTCAAAGACTTTATGACAGCTCTTAATACAGCAAGAAAAGAAATCACAGGTATCAGTGACGGTGTTGAGAAAACTCCTGAGCATTTGAACAATGTGAAAGCATTCAGAGATGTAGATGAAATGCTGAAATTGATTGCTGGTCGTGCTCGTGTTGATGACCCTAACTCATTAGCCAGAACTTTAACTAAGATGTTATCCACTTATGGTTATGCAACTAAGAATGGTTGGTTTGGTTTTGATAACTTAGGTGAATCTTCTTCTCTTCATAGCCGTGCTGCTTATCAATGGTATTCTGATTTAACCAAAGATACAGTGGAACCTATG
>NZ_JANLCJ010000525.1 GCF_024979295.1 Herbiconiux daphne
GTAAACGTTTATTCTTTGCACCTGAGTTTACAGCACCATCTGATGGCCTAACTTCGGGTGATATTATCGTAGGGTATTACTCAGATAGTCCTGAACTACATTCAGACACTGATTCATGTAACCTCCTTACTATCGCTCCAGATTTACTTCTTTATATGGCAATGAAACACGCTTGTATTTTTGTACAGGATGATGAAGCTGCTCAGAAGTATGGGTTTATGGCAGAAGCTGCTCTTCAAGTTGTTCAGAAACAAGCTGATAAAACTGAGTACTCTGGTAGCCCTCTGGTTATTCCTAACGTTCTTGATAATAGCACAATGCGTACGCATATTAACTTCGGTGTTATTCGTCATTAATAGGAGACTAAAATGGTTGACATTTATGGCAATCCGTACGCTCAAGACGTAGGTCAGTTTGGTGCGGATAACAGTAACGTAGAGCGTTACAAACAGGCTGCTGAGTATGCGAAAGATGCAGAAGATGCAGCAAAACGTGCCGTCACAGGGATTGATGAAATTATCGATCTACAGAACGTCACGAAACAATTACAAGATAAGACAGATCAACAGGAACAACAGTTTCAACAGACCACTGTCCAATTAAATGATCAAATCCTTG
>NZ_JANLCJ010000526.1 GCF_024979295.1 Herbiconiux daphne
GAATGATGAAAATCTCATTCTTTTGTTGTGTTTTATCCTGATTATGGTATTATAACCAGGTCGAAACAATACTATTTAAAAGGTGAAAACATGAAAGCATTAATCATTATTATCCTGGCCGTTTTATCCTCCCAGGTTAAAGCAACTGAAAACGAAAATATTAATATTGCCGTACATTTTGCAGAATGCGCCGCTATTGTCGGACACGATAACATTAAATTAGAAAGCAAGTTTATTAACGCCGCTAATCAGTATATGAATAAAGGATTAATAGAATATTCAAATATTGAAATGATCGGTAACGCTGATATTTATGAAGCGGTGAAAGAAAACAAAAATCCAGTAACGGCAATTTATAATCAAATGACTATTTTGATTAACGCAACGAAAGCAAATAAATTAACTCTTTTCATCGAAAATGATTGCAATGAATAACGGTTATGATATTATAACCAGGTAGCGAAATTCTTTTATCAAAGGTGATTTTATGAAAGCGTTAAAATTCAAGTCATACGTTTTTCAAAGTATTTTTGCGGTATCATGTACGGCGTTATGCTTTACACTGTTTTTATTTATCTGGTTATTGTGTACTGAAAACATGTTTTTCATCCTGGTT
>NZ_JANLCJ010000527.1 GCF_024979295.1 Herbiconiux daphne
GCATCGACTTCTATCCAAGGTTTCTATAACTTGGCGGCGGGTACTGGTATTGAAGCTGCTCGTGCTGGTGGATTATTAGATACAGCGATGAACCAAGCGATTTCATTAGGTAAGATGGATTACGCCAACTGGAAGCAATTGCAGTCAGCTGGTATGGGTGGTCCTAAATTTCAAAATGCTCTTGTTGAGAATGCAAAAGCAATGGGTAAAAACGTAGACTTATCAAATGGTTTCAATGATTCACTTAAAGATGGCTGGGCAACTACTGACGTATTGCTTGCTACTCTTAAACAATTCGCTACAGATAAATCTCTCTTGGAAGCTGCAACTCAGGTTAAGACTTTTGGGGAGTTAGTTGGTACTGTTCAAGAATCTGTTGGTTCTGGATGGGCGACTACATGGGAACTTGTATTCGGTAATGCCGATCAAGCTAAAGTTCTCTGGACTGGTATTAATAATATCATTGGTCCAATCATTAATAACATGTCTAATAGCCGTAATAGTATGCTCCAATTGTGGCAGTCTATGGGCGGACGTGATAAGATGGTTCAAGCCATAACAAATGCATTCAGTTCTCTTGGTAAAATTATCAATGCGATTGGTGGAGCCTTTAATG
>NZ_JANLCJ010000528.1 GCF_024979295.1 Herbiconiux daphne
CCTCCGACTTATGGGAGAAAATTAATGTCCCTTTTTGCTAAGTTATTCGGGGATGCTGCCAAAGGCGCTGTAGCGAGCGTAGAGAAGAAAATCACCAAAGATGTAGTGGAAGCTACCATTGCTGGTTCTCTGCTCGTAGCGGCTGCTAACGACGGTATTAGCGATGATGAGCTGGGTGCTCTGGAAGTTGTTCTGGGTGCTGCTGATGAGTTCAAACCGTGGGAATCTGATTTCCAGAAACTGATTGAGAAGTACGCCACCCAACTGATGAAAGCACCTCGTCTGGGCAAAATGACAGCTCTCCGTGAAATCGGCGACCTGCGTGGTAAAAACCCTGATGATGCTGAACTGGTCATGAACTGCATCTTGACCGTCGCTGATGCTTCTGGCTCTATCGAAACAGAAGAGAAGAAAGTTCTGGGCGAAATCGCATCAGTGCTGGGCGTTAATCTGGCCAAATTCGGAGTGTAACGTGAAAGTTGCACTTACGATCCTGGGAGCAGTTCTGCTGCTCTCTGGCTGTGACAATAGTGATACGGCTGTTCGTCGTGAACCTATTCAGCAGCAACCGGTTGTTCAACAGCAACAACAGGTTGTCTATGAGGAAGCTCCTAAG
>NZ_JANLCJ010000529.1 GCF_024979295.1 Herbiconiux daphne
ATTTTTCTCCTTTTTAATCGGTTTTCTTTCTATCAAACTTTTTCCACACTCATTACATTTGGTGTGTTGTTCTCCGTAAGATATGTTGCAATTTTCGCACCTATTTCACTCTCTCATCTTTTTCCCTCCTTTCCATTTCGGCTTTTGCCTCAAAGAATAATTTTTTGAACCTATCACGTTCCGCCTTGATAAGTTTTATATCAAAGCGTTCACTTGGTGTTAGGTATTGCATATCGTTGGCAATTTCGTAATTGGACTTGTCTGTCTTGATATACGATCAAGTCTGATCTAATGACGAGTGCCCCAACAAGTCGGATATGACTGGCAATTCAACTCCAGAGTTATACAAGTTGGTTGCATATGTATAACGCAATGAGTGAGGTGTAATTCACTCTCCGAAAGATTCAAGTTTCTTTACGGCGTTGTAAATTGAATTATATGTAGGAAATGCTTTACACATATTCTACACATTTTTGAACGTTCAACCTTTCGGCATAAAGATTGTTCTTTCTTTGTCCCCTTTATCAATCACACGCAATTCACGTCCTTTTGTGTTAATCAAGTTTTCAATCTTAATCGCGTCTGCACGTAGTCCAGTTTCTTTTAAGAAAGTAT
>NZ_JANLCJ010000053.1 GCF_024979295.1 Herbiconiux daphne
AAGAACTATTGATCCCTTATTCGCAGATCAAACAGTGATCGAGGATCGACCTACACCATTACGTGAACTTGAAGCAGGAACACAGTTAACAGTTATCAATATCGCGAACGTTGTAATCAAAGCAGGCACAGACTTTGAGGGGAATTGGGTAGACGAGCATAACGGCTTTCTTATCCTAGCGGTTCCGACTGACGAGGAAGGTAAAGCAACAGGCGACCTAGTGAAGATTTTCCCTAGCAAGAAAGTTGAGCGGGCTTTGAAAACGATCCTCAACCCTAAAAACAAACGCGCGGCAATCGCAAGCATTAATAAAGGCGAATTAATTTTTCAGGTGGTAGCTGATTCCTTTGAAAACGCAGAAGGCGAAAAGCAAGATTTCAACCGTTTAGAATTCGTATAGTTCACACAACGCCGTGGCTTAACCGTCACGGCGTTTTATTTATTTTAGGAGGTATATCATGGAAAACGAAAAAGAGGCGCTTAAAAAGCAAGTTGGGGCGCTATGCAAGCAAATTAGAAACACAGTAGGGTTCACGCGTGACGATATCGAAAAATTTTCAGGTTTTAAGAATCGAACGATCGAATCGTTTGAACGCGGTGATTCTACGAATTATTTGATTCTTGCGTTCTATATCCAATTATCATGGGAAGTTGACAATTTTCTATTTGACCACACAGGCGCGCAGGGCGGTTTCTACAAAACTTTGAAAAGATTAATCACTGACGTTCATAACGACACACTAAGGGAGGTATTTAAAAATTGGTAAGATCACGGGTAGTAAACATTCAGGCAGTTGACAAAGCAAAAGTCACAGCTAACGCGCAGGCATTGGCAAGAGCAAAAGCGGAACGGCGAGAGGCGAGCCGATTAATCAAGAACTTACGCCGATCAATCGGGAACGTTGAAAAGAAATACGGCACGTTCGCGCAGTCGGTAAAATCATGGAAAGCCTTGACCGACAAGCAGGGCGGGTATATCACAATTCGCGGACTTGGTGATCGTGAAGTCGGAACGCTATTACGCAAACTTCAAGAAATTGACACCTACGTCACGAAAAACGTGAACGGGACGAAAAAGATGATCGATCGACAACTGAAATTGTACGGAGAGGACGCAAAAGGACTGACACCAAAACAAGCGGTGGCACGATTGAACTCAAAATTCCGAAACAGCAACCCTCATGAACTCTTTGACGAGATCGCGAAGTTGATGAAAGAGCAGGGTAACATTATCGAACAAATGCACGCAGGCACGTATGATAAGGCAATGCAACTCGCTTCAGAACTAGCAGAGGCAAGCGCGAATCTTTCACCAGATCAAATCGAGGACGCGTTGATCGATATTGCTGAAAAATTAGGACACGCAACGGTGGTAGAATCGGCAAACGGAACGCCGTTAGATCAAATCTAATCGCAAGGAGTAGCTAACATTGATGATCCCTTATAGTGAGTTATTCGAGGTTGAGTTAGAAAACCACCTTGAAAAATTAGAAGATAAATTTGAATATAAACGCGGAACCACTACGGGGCTTCAAATGTTAAACGCGCCTTTAAGCTTTGATATTGAAACCACTTCTTGGAAACATAAGAATGGGGATCAGACGCTTTTTCTTGCGAACATGTATGTTTGTATGGTTTCGCTTGACGGTATGAAAATATCATTCCGTTATTGGCATGAATTTCAGGAGTTTTGTGAGAAAATTTCACAGTTCTTATTTTTGGGAAAGAACCAACGGAAACGGAAAAAAGATCGGCGTTTCGCAAAACGTTGCATAGTGATTTACGTCCATAACTTGGGATATGAATTCGAGTTTATCCGCGATATGTTCACTTGGGAAAGCAAGCCTCATATTTTCGCCAAAACTCACAGCCCGATCGCGGTTAGAAGTGACTTAGGGATCGAATTCCGTTGTTCCTATATCGCAAGCGGGTTGAGCCTTGCAAAAGTCGGGGAAAACCTGCAAACACCGATCCAAAAAAGCGGTGATTTAGATTATGAGAAATGGCGACACAATGAAACGCCTTTGACTGGAAAAGAGTGGGGATATTGTGAAACTGAGTTGGATATCGTAGTC
>NZ_JANLCJ010000530.1 GCF_024979295.1 Herbiconiux daphne
TTAATAGCGCGGTCGAAACGTTTTTGAGCTACACCGGACAGCATTTTAGCGGCTGCTTTATCTTGCGCGACTATTGCGGCAAACTGGCGTAGTGTCATAGTTCCTTCTTGCACTTGCTGGATAAACTTTTGCAGTGGTGCGTAGTTGCGGAAAACTTGCATTATTTGGTCGCCTCATAAACGTGTTGTAAAAGTTCGTTCAACAGTTCCTGATTGTGGTTACATGCTTCAATGTAAAGGAATAGATAGTTTACATTGGTTGAACGTCCATTCTCAAAAGCTGAGATGTTTTGTGTTGGTACGCCTTGCAGGTTGGCTAACTGTTCTTGAGTCATGTCAAGTGCATCTATGCGAAAGTTTGCCAGCCGACGAGCGAGTCGATAAGATTTGGTCATGCGTATTTCCTCGATTTGTCATTGAGTAGTAATAATAACATGGTTAGAGTGTAATGTCAATAGGTTGACTTGAGTTTTTGTTTGTGTTAGGATGTGTTCATTGAAATAGTTGTTCGTCATTATTCCCCTCAACAGTTATTGTACCCCTCCCCGTGTGAAAAATCAACCCCAAATAGTGACAGTGGGAAAAGTGGTAGTAGTTTTATTTCTTGTCCTTCTTT
>NZ_JANLCJ010000531.1 GCF_024979295.1 Herbiconiux daphne
GTTTTACTTTCCGCGCCTTCGTCGCACGCGGCTAATAAACAGACAAATACCAGTAATAAGGCTTTCATTTAATTTTCTTCGTGGATGGGGGATTTAAACGTTTTTCATAACTGTTTCGTTAAAATTGATCATAATGATTTTATTATCAAGTCTAAATCCGTTTTCATCATCCGCTTTAGCGGAATCCATCTGCTGCCAGTGATGGCGAACGAAGGCAAATGCGCTTTCGCTATGCTGGGCATTCCAGATAGTTTGTAAGGTTCGCACCCGGCGCACGTTGTTCATCGCGAGCGTATCGCGCAGCTGGCGACGAACCCAGGCTTCCTTATCGCGATCGGGCTCAATGAGCGCCCCTAACAGGATATCGGTAAAGAGCGAATAGAGCTCTTTGGCATCGTGGATAATGTCTAAATCGGTTGGCTCTTTCCGGATCGCGCGTTGCTGCTTAGCGGTAAGCTTCGGCAGCTTCTTCCGGCTGAAGCTTTGGTTCTTAATCATCGCGGAACCTCGCTTTACTGCGGCGTTGGCCATTGCTTAACGGAATGCGCCCAATCACGAAGCGGGCTTTTACCCCAGCGGGCTCTACGCCGGGAGTTAACATAATCATTAAGCATC
>NZ_JANLCJ010000532.1 GCF_024979295.1 Herbiconiux daphne
ATTTTCAAAAATCAACGTGGTGGCTCTATGATGGTACTGTCAAAGACGGGTCGCTTCCCTGATGCTCGCTATACAGTGCTGGATTTAAAATCTGGTGCTCGTAGTGAGCATTCTTATCCTGCGTTAGTTCGTAAGGAGACTGGTCATGGCTCATAATGATGATGTTATTGCTGCTGTTGATAAAGCAATAGAACTCGATGTAATTATCGGGATGAACACTTTGTTGTGCGCACTCAGTGAAGATACTGAACTTGATCGTGATTTCCGTTATGAACAGCAAATGCGTCTGCGCCGTGCTGTTTATAACCACGGCTTAGATGTGAAGAAACGTCGTGAATGGGAAGCAGATCAGCGCCGACAGCAATTAACTCGTGGAGGTATCATTGTATGAGCCAGAAGCCTGTATTTAATGCTGAGTTCAAGAAAGGTGAGAAGAAGCCAGTCGTTATAAAACATGATGATGGTTCTGAAACTCACCTGACTGCTGAATCTGCAATCTTCCTTTCTATCTTCATGAAAGCTAAACCAAAAGGGTTGATTACGTAAAAAAGATCGCAATGTTATTAGGTCGGGTAGTTGCTGCTACCACACTGTCAGGTTGTACTGTGGGCCGT
>NZ_JANLCJ010000533.1 GCF_024979295.1 Herbiconiux daphne
AAGCTCCCACGGTTGTTTGGTATCATTACGAATCCACATGCACACACCAGATACCGCCGGAGCATAACTTATAGCAGAACCACTACCAGTGTTATCTGTTTGGTTTCTAGTACCTTGTGTGTCACCAACAATGTGGTGTAAGTGGTTGGTATCTGTAGCTTCAGTATTACCTATACCTTGAAAATTCCAGTAAGTCCAGTTATTACCACCAATTTCCCAACTACCTCTAGCAACAACACCGTGGTGTGAGTGAGATGAGTTTCTGTCCATAGCCTGGGACATGAAGTCTATATGGTGAGTATGTCCCATTCCATGGTTGTGAGCTGGTAAGTTCCCAGTGCTTAATGTGAAATTAAATGAACCACCAGCAGCATTAGTTGAAACTGTCCATGGGTTGCCAGCCTCCCTAGTAGCACCATGATCAGTAGAACTCATCAAATAGCGACCAGGCCAATGGCGTGACCAAGAAGTACCTGCAAACATTGGTAATGAAGATGGATTTACACCATTGGTAATAAACAATGAATCTTTTGGGTACATCATTCTGAAGAACATCTTCATATGACCCCAAGATAGTACCTCATCATTTGAAACACCATTCAATTCTGCAAGAT
>NZ_JANLCJ010000534.1 GCF_024979295.1 Herbiconiux daphne
CATTTGAACAACGCCCGTTTCGTTGCGTCTGACGTGGTGACTACAGGTTATGCGGTGTATGACTACGGTCAATTTATTCTCGGTCTGATTCAGTTGCCTTTCTCGCTTGACCCGTCCTATATTCTGCAACCTGAATCCATCCGGTTAGCTACGCTTGATTCAAAAGTAATGGCTCCGGTTGTATCGACTGATAAACCGCGCGTGGATTTGGGTTCTATTTATACTCCGCGTGATACTGATACGTTTCTGGATTATCAGAATACTACCGCGTTATTACATTTGCCGCGAACTGAGGCAATTAATATCGGTACGGAATATGTTATTGGTGAGACAATCACGGTAGAATATATTATTGACGCATATACAGGACGTGCGACAATTAATATCGGTTCATCGAAAATCGGCGGTGATATTATCGTATCTAAGGAAGTTGATTTAGGTGTTAATATTCCTTACACGACGCTAATTACTACTCGCTCCGCTGAAAATACGTCGATTACTTTGGGCGGCGATAACCACGTAACCACGCCATATATTGAAATCGTGCGATATGATGCCGTATTGGCTAATGGATTCTGGACTGTACCTGTGCCGGATGAAGACACGTTAGACG
>NZ_JANLCJ010000535.1 GCF_024979295.1 Herbiconiux daphne
CGGGAAGCATTACTTGAGGTGTAAGAACGGTTAAGAACAGCCAAAGCTTCATCATGTGCTTGAGCAGCTTGCTGATATTTCTGATAAGTTTGTTCAGCGCGATAAGAAGCTTCGAAGTCAGTACCTCTTGATGTTTTAAGAGCATCCAATGCTTCCATATGTGCTGCTTTAGCATCCTGAGTCTCTTTAGACAGAGCATCAAGGCCTTGCTGTAATTTAGCAAACTGTTCAGGTAGACGAGTGTATTTATTCAAAGCACCTTGTACTACATTGCCACCAGCACGAGCACCTACACCAATACCTGTGTTTAATCCAAGGTTGGTAGCATACTCTTCACCACTGTGAGCTCCACTGAATGATGGAACGACACTGCTTAAGAATTCTTTAGCAATAGGTCCAAGTGTTTCATAGGCACGGTTAACAGCAGGAATAGTCCTAGCAGCTCCTGTAGCGCCTTCTGAGACTACGAATGGTAAGATATCTGCTACTGTCTGTCCTGAACGAGAACGTGGTGTAAGTGCTTGTGAGACGGCATCTGTACGCTCTTCAAGCATAGGTGTAGGAATGTAAGTATCATTAGCACCGAATAGTCCTTTAACATACGCATCAGCA
>NZ_JANLCJ010000536.1 GCF_024979295.1 Herbiconiux daphne
TAATTAAAGAAACTGCTGATCGTGTTGCAGCAGATAAAACCCTGACCGCTTCAGTGAATAATAAAGCTGACTCTTCTGCACTGACTAAAGAAATTGCTGACCGCAAAGCAGCAGACAATAATATTGCTGTTAACGTCAATAAAGAAGGTCAGGCGCGTATTGCTGGTGATGCTAAATTACAGGGTGAAGTTGACACCGCACAGAACACCGCTAATCAGGCTGTGAACGGTCTGAAAGCTAAGGTTGACCAATCAGCCTACACCGCTGATAAAGCTTCTCAGAAAGCGATTGACGGCGCACAGGACACACTGATTAAAGGTAAAGCTGACGCTTCTACCGTCACCAGTGAAGTGACCCGCGCTAAGGCCGCTGAACAGGCGAACACTAAGCTGATTCAGGGTAAAGCTAACTCTGCTGACCTGACTGCTGAAGTGACCCGCGCTAAGGGTGTTGAAGCTAACAAGGTTGAAAAATCTGTCTTCACCGCTGACCAGGCACGACAGGACACGCTGATTGCTGACAAAGCTGATAAGGCTTCTGTTCAGTCGGTTCACAATGAAGCTGAAGCTGCTGAATCTCATGCAGCAAGCAACACTAAGCTGATTAACACTG
>NZ_JANLCJ010000537.1 GCF_024979295.1 Herbiconiux daphne
ACCAGCTTCAAGTACAGAAATTGCAATCTGATAGTGAGCATACACAAGCACAGGCTAAATCACTGGTACAAGACGCACATAGCAAGGCAGAACGTCAAGTTATGGATGGTCAGATCGCAGCAGATGAAACAGCCCGTAAAGATGCTGAGTTACAATTCTTGATGCAGAACGCAGCGGATAAAACTTATCTTGAAGGCCAGCGTATTCAGCGTGAACGTGATCAGGATGTATTACGCTATCAGCAACATGCAGAGAAACGAGATATTGAGCAAGAAAGAGCGGATACAGAAGCTTTGAAAGTTCAAACTCAAGCGATGTTAGAAAGCCGTAAACAATCCCTATCAACCATTCAGCAATAATTAATAAAATAGGGGCGTGTAAAAGCGCCTCTGTTGCATTATCAAAGAGAGATTAGATAAATGCTTACCATTGAACAAAAGGCCGCTGTAGCTCGTTTACAGGGTCAAGAAAAGCTAATTAGCGGGTTACTTGAAGAAGTAAAAGCCGATCTAATTAAAGCTATCGTTAATACGGAACCTCACGAATTAAAAACACGCGAGGAAAACTATCAGCAATACCAATTGATTAAGAAGCTGGATAATAAAATTTAT
>NZ_JANLCJ010000538.1 GCF_024979295.1 Herbiconiux daphne
ATGATAGACAACATGACGCCTAACAAGCAGGCACTCATATACGAGCATATGGCATATCACCTCATGGGGCAACACAGTGGGGTTGCATTGTCACTAGTTGGTAGGGGTTCAATCGGTAAGACCACTTTATCAGAGTTATTGGGTTATGCAATGACTAAGTCAAGGCAAAATAAAACCACTCACCTAATCAATGCCAAAGACATAATGGAAACCGGTGGAGACCAATTTGCTTTCTACATGGGGGTCAATAAACCTACTTGAATTGTTCCGGAAGGTTCATCTACACTAGCAAGAGACAAAACTAACTTATGAAAAGAATGACTTGATGAGACATCTAAGGTTATGTCAATTCGTGCCATGAACAAGGGGACACAAGTGGTTTATAAGATTTTTAACCTGATTGTGTGTTCGAATGACCCATTTGAAATATATTCAGATACTGCTGATACACAAAATGCCATCAAGGAAAGAATTAGCGTAATCATCGCACGTGCAACCAAAGGTGTGCTTTCAATGGAAGAATATCAATCACTATTCACTGATTTTGAAAGTGAACAATTCGTGTTTGAAAGCATTAGGGCATATCAAAACTTGCTTTCAAGGGGAAAAAA
>NZ_JANLCJ010000539.1 GCF_024979295.1 Herbiconiux daphne
CTTCTCGATGAGTAATGTTTAACTGCTAAGTGGGAGAAATACAAAGGTGATAAATGATGGGTAGTGAGAGTGTCGTCATTAAAGAGTTACGTTCCGGTGAGCGTTTTGTCTGTCTTAAAACGATGAAACCTTACATCAAGTGTGATCACGTTGTAACATTAACGAACCTATCTACGCTCCACACTGGCGTGGGTCTTTATGACGGCGCTCTCACTGTCTTCCATGATGATGAAGAGTTGCTTCGCAGTGAAGTGACATTGCACACAAAGGAGAAGGAAGTCTATGTATGTTAGATTTCGTTACGTCGCACTTTGCGCTCTGTTTTTGGGGGCTATGGTTAGCGGCCTTTCTGTTCATGCGGAGACTCATAAAGGCACCACAAGCACCGCAAAGGGCATCATCTACCAGTGCAAAAACCACGTAGTTGATGTATTTGGTGATGAAGAAGGTGATCATGGTTTCGCTGTATCAGTAGACCATGAGGCAGCCATTCAGTTAATGGACACCTTCACCTATCCTGACGACGTTATCATGTCTGTGTTTGGTGACGTCAAGGATAAACGCCGTGTTGTAATCTCCCAAGAGATGCACCACAAGCGTAAAGAAATTTT
>NZ_JANLCJ010000054.1 GCF_024979295.1 Herbiconiux daphne
GTGGTACTGGTGATTTCGGTGAAGCTCTACCTGACATTGTTGCTAAACCAACTAACAATGAAGGAAGCATTCCAACCCCAAAGGAAGTAAAGGCTCCTGAGCCTAAGCCTCGTAAAGAAACCCAGTATCAAATGGATCAAAGGAATGAAAAAGTGGTGAGTGCAGCTTTGAAAGCATTTGACCCTATGACACCTAGACCAGTTCAGAGAGTTGCTGATGAAATGACCAAGGGACTTAGTGAAGAACAAGTGAGTAACTTAATTACTTATGTGGGTAAAGCTAAACGTAAACTTGGTAGATTTGAAAATCGCAACCCTGGGGAAGGACGCTACCTAGAGACATTAGGTAATAGACTTCAGGAAATTCGGAAAGGTTTGAGAAAAGGTAAATAATAAAAAAGCCCCTTGAGTTATTAGCTCTTGGGGCTTTTCTTTTATAGAACGTCTAACGAAAATGTATCACGGTTCCAATGACGGAACTTATGTTTTGTTGCCCATTCCTCGTGAGTCGCTTTAGTACCATCCTTACGCTTCTTAGCGAAAGGGAATGTTACATTGCTGCGATCCCACAGAAAGACAAGCTCGTGGGTCTCCGGAAGATACGAGCGGATATGTACGTATTTCGAAGCTTCAGTGTTGTCACGAAATCGTCCTTTGACTTCGACCAAGTAAGTTCGACCTTCTTTGTCCAATACAAAGTCGGGTTCGTAAGTGTGTGGTACCGAATAACTAACCCGATCTTCCTTGTTGTGAAAGCGAGCGCCCGATAAGATCCCAGCATGGAGATCCCTTTCCAACAGCGAATCATATGGAGTTCCTTTTAACTCTTTACGTTTAGATTCAAAGAAACGTTTTCTCACCGCTTCTCCCCGCGTGTCGTAGATTCTTCTAGTTCGTATTCTTTACGTTTACCAGCCTTAGCTTCTTTACGAGATTCACGCAATTGCACTTCATCGTAATCTTCATCATTACGTTTGAATGTTTTTCCCATTATAGTACGCTCACCATTGCTCTGTCCATGAGTTCATTTCTATCCACTGTAGTAAAGCGAGGTGAATCCTCACAACGACGTGGATGCCAAATCAGTAACATCGATCCTTTATTGTTACCGTTCTGTGGTTCCTGCGTATCTGCTCTTACGAAACTGATACGACCACCAGTAATGAGACGCACCTCATCCACCGTAGCCAAAGCTTTCTTGAACCATCCCACAGAGACATCGGCGGGTATAAGCATAACAAGAGAACGCTCAGAAGCAGCCTTATCAATCCAAGGGCCAATATCACTATAAGGAGGATTACACCACTTATACCCAGAACCAAACACAGAATTCCAATCAGTAGTAAGAGCATCATCTTCCTCAGTGAGATAGTTCATGTGCAGGTGATTAATATCAGAGGCTGCCACATCACCAACAAAATTAAATTCATCATTTAGATTTTGATAGATGTTGAAAGGGGTTTGCCACAAATCTCGAATATTAACCGGGGTATCAGAACCACCGAAATCACTTCTCATTTTTGAACCACTCCTTGGCACCGATGAGAGAGTTAATCAGGAACACTAAACGCATAACAAAGATTGCAATCACTGAAGGTTCGATAGACATAGCAAAGAACCACATGATACATTCAATCAGATTGTAAGGAATCCAAGCAAACCACTGTTCTTTAGTTTTCAGAGAAAGTAACACTGTACCAGTTACTGCTAACACTGAAGAAGGGCCATCAAGATAAGGCAGATGACTTCCACTGTGAATAGAGAACATAGTAGCTGCTACAATACCAACACCTGTAGCAATCCAGATATTACGTTTCCAAGTGTCACTGATTTCAAATGCTTTATCACCATGCTTCATCCAATGTCTCCAACCCCAAATCTGGAGAGGAGCTAAGATGATCATATTCAAAGCAGCGTTAGCATAGAAACCAGAATCATAACTAAGAACTCCATATAACACTGATAAAATTGCTCCAAGCAAAGGAGCTACATTTTTCTTGAATGCCACTGCTAAAACGAATAGAACACCACCGATTGTAGTAAC
>NZ_JANLCJ010000540.1 GCF_024979295.1 Herbiconiux daphne
AAATCAGATTACGAAGTTTGGTGGTAATAAACCTATTTCTTACAATGGTGCAGAAGATAATATCATTGCTTACGCCATTCAACCGATGCCTTTTGATTACCAGTATGACCATCCTTTCAATATCCTTGGAACTCAGGATGGACTTTACTTACTGGAAGATCAACATTGGGAGAATATCAGTTACTGGCAACCTATCGCTAGTTCTGAGAAAAAGGCATCAGCCACCATAACTTCTCACCCACTCATGACTGGTTTGGGTTTATCAGAAAACCAGTTAACATTGAAGGTTGGACAATCTCATGACTTCTATGCAGAGATTACTCCTGACCACGTTAAGAAACAGAACCTGAAATGGACACTAACTCCGTCAGGTATTGGTTCTATTAGGATTGATCCAAACGATCCTAAACACATGACCTTCACAGCAATCAATACACCTATCTCTGGAGTGTTGAGTGTTTCTAACACAGATGATACTTTGAATGATTTCTGTTCTATCAATATTATCCCTAATGTTGATGCTCTATCATTCGACAAAACTGTTTACGATATCCGTCGCTACAACACATCTAGTACAACTAAACCACCTGCTGCTAATTACACAGTGAGTC
>NZ_JANLCJ010000541.1 GCF_024979295.1 Herbiconiux daphne
TAGTTCTATAGAAAAAAATAGAACCACTAACTACAATAATAACTGCAATCCCTGGTGCAATATATTTTTTATAGCTCATGGTTCACTCTCCTATTCACTTACTTCTTCAGTTTCTTCCACTTCTTTATAATGTTCTTTAACTTCCGCTAACACATCTTCTGCATGTTCGAGTGACTTTTGCAATTTGCGTTTGCGTACCAATTTGTATACGCCTACACCAATACCAACTGCAACTACTGTTACACCTACTGCGATTCCACCTTTTACCAATACTTCTTTACTCAATTTACTTACCCCTTTTTCTGCTGCTTGTTTAATATTGTCATAATTTTCAATGACTGTTTGTGCCGATTGTGCTGCTGACAATCCTGCCATACCTGCTGCAATTACAGGTTCTTCTTTAGCTAATTCACTAGCTTCTTCTTCGCGTTTATTTTGTTCACGAATTTCTGCTTGTTCTGCTTCACTAAGTTTCTTGAAATCCTTAGCTTTTTTAAAAGCAAGACCCCCTGCAATAATTGTGGGGATCAAAGCGATTGCGATTTTAATTTGTGTATCTTTTTTCATTATATATTCCTTCTATAATTTATATTTGCTTACCAGCTAGTT
>NZ_JANLCJ010000542.1 GCF_024979295.1 Herbiconiux daphne
TGGGTAAGTGGTGATTTCAAATACAAAGAGTTCTGGATCTCTCATATTCCTTTACACAAAGACCACCTCCGTGGTCGTGTGAATATCCATGCTCACCTGCACGAAGGAAAGATGGGTGATAAATATAATTACATCCATACTTCCTGCGAACAAATTGGATACACACCTATTTCTCTTCAACAAATTCGTGCCAAGCAAGATAGTTTAATGCCGAAAGCAAAGAGAAAACTTCTGAAACTATTGAGAGAAGGATTACCAAGTGTCAGAGGAAAAACTGCCATCCCAGTGGTGCGCGGAAATGTCAGCAAAAGCAAAAGACGGAAATGATGCCTACAATTATTTCCAGATGCAGGAAATGTGGGAGCGTCGTGAAAGGAGTCACAATGAGCAACGTAAAACTGGGCAAATCTTCCGTGGCGAAGCTGGCAACTATAAAGCCTGCTCTGCGTGAAGTTTGTCTCAAAGCATTTGAAACTATGCCTTTTGATATTACAGTGTTAGAAGGTACCAGATCTTTAGATCGTCAGAAAGAATTAGTAGCACAAGGAGCAAGTAAAACGCTGAAAAGTAAGCACCTCACTGGTGATGCTGTAGACTTAGCGCCTTATC
>NZ_JANLCJ010000543.1 GCF_024979295.1 Herbiconiux daphne
GTTTATCTTTAATTCCCTTTTGCAAGTCGTTTTGTTGATCTGGATTGATAAGTGTGTTAAAAATGTATTTAAGACGTGATACTTTTCACTCCTCTGGAATATCAGAGATAAGTTCCCCAAGTGTCAATACCATTTCAGTTGAATATTGCAAGTCTGTTGTTGCGTCGGCAAAGTTTGTGAAATAAGCGACTGGCAAGTAATCTGTGAAAACTTCGTTCTTAATTTTAATTCTTTCTTTAAGGAATTTAGTTTCGTCCTCATCAAGTGTAATTTCTTTTCCGTCCTTATCCACAAATGAGAAAACAATTTCTTTTCCAATTTCGTATTTCTTACTTAGATAAACGTCGTTTCCTCTTACTGAGGCAAATGTGGAGAACTCGGTTGTATCGGCTTCAATAACGTTTCCGAATCTATCAAGTTTACCGCTACCATATTCAAGTGAAAAGAATATTTCGCCTTTTTCATTTTTAAGACAAGCGACGAATAGATCCCCGTTCAGAGATAAATGTCTTTCGGCTATTTCGCCAAGTTGTTCCAGTCTTGCCTTTCTAAGTGCTTTTGCGGTTTTCTCATCAAGGTTTTCAACACGTCATATGATCTTACCTTGAG
>NZ_JANLCJ010000544.1 GCF_024979295.1 Herbiconiux daphne
AAGACGCAACGGCGTTAGAAACTGAATCAGTTGTTTCACGTGAAACAGAAGAACCAACAGACGCCGAAATTATTGACGCTCAAAATGAAGAAATTGAAGAGTTACAAGCAAAACTTGAAGAAGACGAGGAAACAACCGAATGATTGAAACAGGGAGAACGTTAGCATCAAATACCGCCTTCCATGTATTCCTTTTGCTGATTGTCGCTGATTTTATCAGTGGCAACGCAAAAGCGTTTATATGGGGCGTGGTTAACTCAAAGATTGGATTTAAAGGCGCCTTGAAACATTCCCTAGCTATTTGTTTAGTGATTGTTGTGTGGCTTGTAGCGACCGAATTTGGACTACCAGAAATAGGCGTCCTTGTGAATTCTTTCTATATCATGACTTACGCAATTTCATTTCTTGAAAATCTCGCCTTGTGTGGCGTTCCCGTTCCTAAAGCTTTATTGAATAGGGTCAAAACTGAAAAGGCAAAATTCGAGAAAATGTTAGAGGAATTCAAGGAGGAAGAGAAATGACAACACTAGCACAAGCCTATAAATGGATTGCAAACAGTTTAGGGAAAGGATATGACTTTGACGGTCATTATGGACAACAATGTTTCGA
>NZ_JANLCJ010000545.1 GCF_024979295.1 Herbiconiux daphne
GTTTAAAAGTTGTTCTGGCTCACAGTGAACAGGCTCAGCGCGTAGGTAAGTACATCGTGCGGGAACAGATGGTTAATATTGTTGATGAAGGGCAGAACATATTATTTTCAGATTCTACTTTCGTTGCTGATTCTGTCCCTGATTCTGATATACAGCGTTATGGGATGAATTTTCTAAGTGATCCCCATACAGGGCATGGTGTTGTGATTTATCCAACAGCGACTAATGAAATTACAGTGTATAAGACAGAGATTGATAAGGGAGGGAACATAGCAGCAGTATCTACGCAGATGGATTTGATTTGTTCTAAGTAACTACCCTTACTACATGGGAGAAAATGAACCAGCTAAACGGCATACCCCTTAAAACGCTCTGTAACGCATTCTAAGGGGTTTTAGCTTAAATCCGGGTTCGGGTTCAAAAGTAAATCAATAACGCCTTGTAGGTATCTTAGATTTCGCAGAATCATATGATCCTATGATTATTTCCGGGGTTGTCTGGAAAATCATAAAATGATATGATTTATTCCTATTCAAAAGAGGGTTATCAATGAGTGAAGAGATTAAGCGGCTACAAATGAACTTCCCGGCTGAGTTGCACAAGGTTTT
>NZ_JANLCJ010000546.1 GCF_024979295.1 Herbiconiux daphne
CGTGGTGGCCCAGCCAGGCAGGGTTACGGAGCGCAGCCAGGACGTTTAATAGCGTGGATTCAATGCGGTCGTGTAGCTTTCCGCCTTGAACTTGCGTGAAGGCGGGGCGATCAGGACGCGTTTGTTCGGTGCTGGCGGGGAGAGCTTCGAACTGTGCGCTAACGAACCCGATAGCATCAAGGAAATCAGCATCTGAGCGAGTGGCGTCGGATGCGTGATGGCTAACAAAGTGGCCCTGTTCATAGTCTCTGGTTCCCGGCAAAAAGTACGTAACGGAAGTATCGCTTCCGGCTTGTTCATTGGTGTATTCCGCCTCGAAAGGGGAACGGATATGGCGCTGCCCTTCGCTGCCGGTGCTGAGTGTCCAGCCTTCGGCGTCCAGGAAAAGGGCTACGGCGTCATGTTGTATCGGCTTGCCAAGATGCGCCACGTTTGAACGTTTGCGCGCGGCTTTTTCGGATTCTTCCAGGATAGGCAGGCTGGCGCGGATCGCGTCCAGCAAGGCGTTAAACGCCTCGAACGATAGGCGGTGGCCGTCGGCGCGCATATCAGGAAGGAACTGATCAGCGACAAGACAATCGACGGGCGCGTCGAGCCATTCCAGCTC
>NZ_JANLCJ010000547.1 GCF_024979295.1 Herbiconiux daphne
GAAAATAAATAAAGATATTTCTGTCAACCTGGGGTCTTTAAAACGGGTTATATAGTAAGTATTGATTATTAAACTTACTAACTACAAACAAACTAATTATTAAATAAATGGATTTATAATGTTTAAAAAGATTTGGGCTTTTGTAGCTACTATTTTAGTAGTAATAGCAGCAGTTGTAAGTAAAGCTCCCTTAGAGATTTTATGAGCAACTGTAATTGGTATTTTGTTTGTTCTCAGTGTAGCATATAAAAAGAATATAGCACCTTTATTAGGAGCAACACTTTCAGTGTTCTATGCTATATTAAGCTACCAAGCTGGTTTTTATGCTAATGCTGTTATGAATTTATTTGTACTTGTGCCACTTCAATTATGGGGTACATGGTATTGGTTTAAGAAGAAAGATGAAATTAATACACTGAATAAAAGTCAAATCTCTCTTGTTTCAGTGTTAACAGTAATTGGTATTATTATCTCAACTTTCTTTGCATTTAAATCGGGTAGTAAATTGCCTTATTTAGATGGCATCTCTTCAGTGTTAATTATAACTGGTACTGTTCTTCTTACTTTCAAAACTAAGGAGCAATGGTATGCATGGATTCCGTATAA
>NZ_JANLCJ010000548.1 GCF_024979295.1 Herbiconiux daphne
GTGGGTGTTGCACAGGGGTTAGCCTCTCCAGCGACTTTACCATCAGGTCTAACTAAATCAATCAGACCTGCAATAAGGGAACGACGATGTGACCAAACCATTCGCTGCTTTAAAAGCTGCATAGCTCGGCCAGCATCTTCGGGAACTGAATCAAAAGAATCTTCTGTAATCTGTGGACTTGTAATCCAATACTGACTAAGAAGTAATTTCTTTTTGATTTGGTCAAATGTAGGTACACGTTTCATATCGAAACCCATACCGTATAAGACCGCCCTCATGTAACCTTTTGATTTATTTCTGAAATGTTTATTTACAAACGCATCAACACAAGTTGTGAAGAACTCTCGCTCTTCATCACTACACTCATTATTGATGAAATTTGCATAAGACATTTTCTCAAGTCGTTTACGATACTGCCAGACTTGAAACTGCATCTTCTTGGAATTCCATTCGGTGGGAATCCAACCCATGTCAAGCATTACTGCCTTGACCTTATCTGTTTTACCAGTGTCGAATGGAGTGTACCAAAGTGCGGTAAATGGGCCACAGACCTCTTCTTCGGTGAGTCCTTGTGAATCCATGTACTTCTTGACAAAAGCCTTAGGC
>NZ_JANLCJ010000549.1 GCF_024979295.1 Herbiconiux daphne
GATTTGATTGCTAATGGGAATAACTTTATCCTGAATGGTACATTCCCAACTAATAGTTCACATTGGACAACTACTCCAGGTGCTGTTTGGAGTGCGAATACTGGTGATGGTAAGTCTGGTTTTGTTCTGACTCGTACAGCTACAAATACTTTCCCAACTATTCTTGCTGAGAAAGTTCCCGCTGTATCTGGTCGTTACTACCGTGCTGTAGTTCGAATGAAAGCGAATGTAGCAGATACTGTTGTCACTGTGAAGAACAGTTTCTACAATGCAACTGATGCTCAGCCATTTGATGTGTTTGATCGTACAGTAAAAGTTGGTACTGCTTGGGCTGATTATGATATCACATGGCATGCTTCTTTAGATGGTTCTGGTGCTGATCAGTTATCCCCAGATGGAACTAGTTATCTGTCATTATCTGTAGGTAACCGAGCAGCTAATAGTGTTGTTTCTGTTTCCAGTGTCTATTTGTTTGATGATACTGGTGGTATTGCTAACAGTGCTACTGCTGGTGCTTTAGAAACACTGAGTAATGAAGTACATCAATCTAATACTGGTTTATCTTCTGTTTCTCAAAAGATTATTTCCTTGAATAATCAGTTGTT
>NZ_JANLCJ010000055.1 GCF_024979295.1 Herbiconiux daphne
AAAACAAAAAAGCATACGAAGCAATAAAAGAACCTGCCTGACAAGCATACAAAGCAATAAAAGAACCTGCCTTACAAGCATACAAAGAAATAAAAGAACCTGCTTGAAAAGCATATGAAGCAAAGGAAATAGACATCATTAGTAAATATAAAAAACTAATCAAAGTTGCAAAGGAGTAATAATGACCCAACAACAAATTAAACAAATTGAAGAATTGACGAGTTTTGATTTTAAAAGTATAAATGAGGTTGAAGCAAAATTTATTGACCCTGAAACGCAAGACAAATTAGTAATTATGTTCGGCTACTTTAAATTAATATGGATTAAGTCAAATTACATTTTTGTTATGCCAATGGAATGACTTATTGAAATTCCTAAAATTATGGGGTGGGTGTAATGGAAATTCAATTCAAAGAGAAGTTTCTTGAAAAGCAGACACTACACAAGACAAATGACGCCAAGACGCTAATTAAACTGATTAGAAACAATGATTTACTAACCGGTGGAGAAATGGCATTCTACTTGGCAAAAATGCCCCAAGAAATTCGTAAAACGATTCAATATATTCGTGAGAATTCAAGCAAACTGCTAAAACCTAATGAATTTCTTATTGCCTATAATCGTGGTTATGAAATCACAACCGACAAAAAGAAAATCAAGGCGTGAGCGGACAAGCACCACAAAAAGGCCGTATCAGGTCTTAAACAAGTAAACGAGGCGTGAAATGCTATACAAGCAAGAAAATAACCTACACTTGGAAATCAAGGAAGTAGACAAGGTAAGCGGAGGCAATAGGGGCGTATTCCTACAACCAGACGCAGAAGCGAACATACCAAATGCTACAATACTGATTCTAAGGTCATTAGGCAAACAAGAGAAATGCCAAGTCCTCTTACACGAACTGACTCACTACGCACAATATGTCAATGAGATAGTTGATAGGGGACACAACCCGATAAACGAATACGAGCAAGTTGCTTTCTACATCGAAAAATACCTGCCCTATGAATTGTTTATATCTCTTGTCAAGCACATAGACGAGATAGGTCAATTACCGGTCTAACCGGTTTTTGTCCTATAATGAGTATATATGCTCTACTCAACAACTGAACTTAAAGAACTGATTAAAACTTACTTTGAAAACGAGAAAGAACCTACCCCAAGGCATTTTAGGGCAATAGGTCTTAAATTAAGTAAGCAAGATGTAAGTAATCTCAAAACAAGAAACAAAGAACAGTGAGACCTTATAAAATCGGCCGAGGACTTGATACTCGCACACTTGGAAAAAAAGTTTACTTATGGCGGAAAAGAATACTACAACTGCTGATTAACTTTAAGGGCATACGACAAAGAGCAATACATTCCAGAACTCAACCAAGAGAACAAAGAAACTCAAACATTAGTCTTTGAGAACAACAACACAAGCGGAAAGAAATTAACGATAGGAGCAACAAATGAACCAAGTAAAGATTCAACCGATAATTAGTGCTTACTCATACTTCAACGATTTACACACAATTTGTATCAATGCCATTAAAGCACCGGCCGTGTTAAGTCAACCACTCAATGAAATCATAATTGGTCTAATCGGTTCTCGTCTAAGTGGCAAGACAATACAAGTCCTAAGAAGTTGATGTATTGAGTTTCTGCTAAAATGTAAGCAAGAGAACATAGTTGCCAATGTCAACATCATAAGGTATGAACCGCAAGGGGCGAAAGAAACCTTTGGGGAATTGCTATCGGCCGTGGAAGACATATATGGACTTGAACTTAAAAGGCAAGATGTCAACCTAACTGATAAGACAATGAAAATCGGTAACTCACTCATTCGTAGTTTCGGTATAATGTCAAATAGGAAAAAGGGACAAGCAAAATTAGGTATCGCAAGACGTGGTGCTAAGAAAGACATCGAGATAAACATCTTTGAGGAAATAACCGAACTACCAGAGGAAAGGTTAGTGTCAATGGTTAACCAAGCGACCGGTGGTGCTAAACTAAACATTAGAATCAAAATCGCCAACCCT
>NZ_JANLCJ010000550.1 GCF_024979295.1 Herbiconiux daphne
GTGGTGGTGAAGGTATTAACCCGCTTGACGAAAACTCTCAGCTAGGCAAAGATTACATACAAGCGATGGAATATTGTTTACGCTGGGCATTGTTCAATCGTGAAAAGATGATGCGTAACATCTGTGATGCTTTAGGTGCCACATTCTACGAAGAAACTATGGTTAATCGTAACCATAATCATGCGGAGAAAAAAGATGGTTTATGGATTCATCGAAAAGGCGCTACTCACGCTGAAGATGGTATGTTGGGTGTTATTCCGGCTAATATGCGTGATGGTGTCTATCTTGTGCGTGGTCGGGGCAATGCTGACAGCCTGTGCAGCTCATCTCATGGTGCGGGTCGTGTTATGTCTCGCTCCAAAGCAAAGAAAACGTTCAGTTTGACCGATTTCCGTGATATTATGCACGGAGTAAATCCTGATGGTTTTACTATTGATGAATCTCGTATCGACGAGTGCCCCAATGCGTATAAACCTATTAGTGAGGTAATGAGTAATCAGGAAGATTTGATTGAAATCATTACTCACATCAAACCAATTGTTAATGTAAAAGGGTAAGTAATGGAAAAACATTTTGAATCAGTAAAATATGATTCCTCAGGGAAT
>NZ_JANLCJ010000551.1 GCF_024979295.1 Herbiconiux daphne
ATGATTCTTCTCGTTATAGTGATACTCCTTTGGTTATCCGTGGGTAGTGTTTAAGGGAAATATTTATCTTCATATAGTATATTTGGTACTAAAACCATATATATTGTAATATATAAAGCATATAGCTTTGAGCTTTTGGATATGCTCTGAGCTTAATGCTTTAAAATTGAATATTATTTATAAGGATATAATTACATGCCTGTATTAAAATCTGAACCGCGTACTTCTAAATTCAAGAAAAATTATGATCTGCTGAAAAAAGATGATTATGATGCTCGTATCACTCGTATCGTAATGTTAGGCCGTCAAGAGTTTACTTACACTGATCGTAAGACTGGTGTCACTGAAACCAAACAGAACTATGCAGTTGAACTTGCATTTGAACTGATTGGTATTAATGCTACTGGTACTGACCACGAAGGTAAACCACTTGAACCTCGTCCGTCTTGCATGTTCCAACGTTACAAACTCATTCCTAGTAGCACTCGTGGTAACTTCCTCGATATCATCAAGATGGTAGACCCGTCTGTTACTAAACAACCTAACGATCCTGATTGGCTGCGTGATAACATGCTCAATGCTCCAGTGAATCTTAGTGTTGATG
>NZ_JANLCJ010000552.1 GCF_024979295.1 Herbiconiux daphne
ATACCAGCCGATTTACCTGCTACGTTTTTGATTGTGTTACCAACTGTCTCTTCAAGCATGAACATGCCACACTTGATTGGCTCGAACTCTTCACCAGTCTCAGGATTAACTGCACCATTCATTAAATGGGCTGCAATCTCATGAGCGATTAAAGTCTTACCTACAGAAGTACCACCACCAACTGAGATAAGTTCACCAAACCGAATACCATAGGTCATTTTTGTTAGACCAGGCCACGGATAAGATAAACCCCATTCAGGTTTACGTAGAGCATCATCAAGACATTCAGCTACAGTCGCTGAACCAGATGGTGACTCTTTTGCAGCGTTAAATCGGATACAGTTGCTAAGTTCAAGTCCACGTCCTTCCATAAGAAGGTCGTTAGCATCTTTGATTTCTTTCCCGTCCTTGGTCTTACCCTTTGGGATTCGGGCAACCTTGATGTTTGGATACATCTGTCGGATTTTAGCAACTGCTTCTTCACCAGCAGAATCGTTATCCATACAGATAACAATCTCAGCGAAAGATGAAACAAACTTCTGATTACGAGCTAAGGCACTCGCAGCAGAACCAGCACCGTCGGGAAGTGCCACACAAGCTGGTT
>NZ_JANLCJ010000553.1 GCF_024979295.1 Herbiconiux daphne
ATAGCACTCAAAGAGTTCCTAGAAACCAATGATAAAAATGTTTCGATATTCTATAACTTCCATGCCGAACTTGACGACATAACATTAGTAGCAAACACATTAGGAATCAAGTTGTTTGTCGTTAAAGGCGGTTTAAGTGAATATGAAGCATTCAAAGAATATAAAGGCAACCAAAGAAAAATCATTGCTATAAATTATGGTAGTGGGGCAGAAGGTCTTAATTTACAAGAATTAGACACTCAGATATACTATTCTCCTTGCATACCATTTATTAAATATGAACAATCACTAGCAAGAATACATAGAATAGGGCAAACTAAACCGGTATTCTATTACAGATATATCACCAAAAACACCATTGAAGAAAGAATTTATCAGTCATTAGCAAAAGGTGAAGACTACAATGAAAGGTTGTTTATGAAAGAAGAATATGGAATTGAAAAATAGTTGGTATGAAAAACCAACTTTTAGTTTATAATAATTATGCAAAGGAGGTATTGAATATGGCATATACAGTAGACGTTATTAAAAATGACGAAAACAATTTAGTTAAAAACATAAAGATGTTCCTATATGGTAAAAGTTTTATCGGTAAAACAAAGTT
>NZ_JANLCJ010000554.1 GCF_024979295.1 Herbiconiux daphne
TTATTTGTTCGCCCTATGCAAAAGAGTATTTACTAGCTATTAAATATGTCTTTAGCAATTAGTGCTATTTATTCAGCGCCTTTAATTACTCACTGTAAGACGCTGTAAAATAACATTAAAACGAGAAACTAACATTAACACTTACACCGGTATCAGTGCTTTGCGCCTCGCTTGTCTGTACATATTGAGCGCCACCGAAAGAAACTTGTGTATCAGCCGCTTTAGAACTACCCACAAAAGACGCCGCCAAAAAACCTAACACGATGATAATTAATTGATAACGTTTCATTTTTGTTACCTCAGAAGAAGATGAATTTAACAACTGCAATCATTGTGATTAAAGGGATTAACGCAACTGCTACACTACCGCCACATAATGCAACAAACTGTGTTGCTTTTTTATAATTGCTACCATTTGAGCTATAACCTAATGCAACGATTGCAACAACAATAAGCATAATAATGTACATTTTATTTACCTTTACTTTAATTTTAACAGTTTGGAAAGATTAATTTCTTTCCCCTATGCAAAGAATTATACGCCTTTCGATTCCAATTACAACACTTATTTTTGATCTTTACAAAGTTAATGTTTTGTAAATCT
>NZ_JANLCJ010000555.1 GCF_024979295.1 Herbiconiux daphne
TTGAGAAGCGAAAGATGGAAATTTCTTTTGTAGCATAGTGGTTAAACTGTGTTTACGTTCCTGAAAATTCTTACCACTGATGATAAGCATTTCATTCATACGTTCCAGAAAATCCAGAGCTTTAATCTCTTCTGCTGTTGCGTTATCTCTTACGTTGTCAACCCCACGAAACTCTTTTAACTTTTTCGCAGAGCAACCAAAGACAAGACGGTTAAGGAGATCAGCTTCATTGCCTCCGTGGTAGGGTTGAAAACCATTGCCCTCTTCAGCGAGCTGTTCCTTACGTGCCTCAATCATCGGTGTAAAATTATCACGCAACTGTTGTCGAAGGTTTTTAATTTCTACCTTCTGAGCAACGTTTTCTGCTTCGAGATGCAACCAACGTTGAACAATGGCGTGTCGTAATCTGATGTTGTATCCAGATACTAAAGTCATTGTCAATTCTTTGTCCAACTCAAACACTTCTCGGGTGGCTATTGCCCCATTACCAATGGGGTAAGGAACATCGACCGAAAAGTCGGTAGATGTTAACCCAAGTGCTTCGAACATAGTTCTGCAAGCATCCATCACATGACCATGACGTTTACCAGTGAGTTGTGCAATC
>NZ_JANLCJ010000556.1 GCF_024979295.1 Herbiconiux daphne
TTTCCATGCTTTCCGGTTGTTCTGTTAACCGTGGGGCTAGTGATTTGGAAGTGTGTAAATCCCTTAGCGGTGATACCTTCTACAGTGCCAGTGATGCTAATCAGGTCATACAAGAGCGCGTAAACGCTGGCACAATGACCATTAGCCCGGCTCAGTGCTACCAGATAGCACAGCAGACTAGCGTACAATGGGCCGCTACCAGTGCCAATCTAAATCAAATGGCGATACAGCAACAGGCTATAGAAGCCTCACGCCAGCCACAACAGGTAAACGTAACAGTTAACAAGGGCTATGGGTGGTGATATGTCTCCTGTAACAGCGTGGCGGCTCACCTTTGGCGGGTGTGTCGTATTCTGGCTAATCCTGTTAACTATAGTCTACCAGTTTGCTTAACCTAAACCCCTTAATTGGGGTTTTCTTTTATCTAAAATGAAACAGAGTTTTAACACTTATTTTGTTTAGTAAAAAATGATTGTGATAACGCTCACACATAGAGTAAGATTTATCCGATTCGTTAGCTTTACGTGCTATTTCACAAATAAAAAAGCCGCAAAATCAAAGAGTTAAGATTATTTGCGGCGAAAAGTGAAATTAGTGCTTGATT
>NZ_JANLCJ010000557.1 GCF_024979295.1 Herbiconiux daphne
CAAAACACACCACACCGCAGATCGGGGATATATTTGTCGCTAGTTCAATCTATGGAAAATACGGACACACGGGCGTTGTAGTCGGTGTGGAATCAACGGGGCTTTGGGTATTCGATCAGAATTCACAAGGCAAGCTTGATCCCGTGAAACGTAATTTCTATAAGTTCGGTAAGGGTCAACCGTATCAATTCGTTTGCTACCTACGTCCGCCGTATTCAGCAGACGTTTCTAGTCCGTCAGATCGGATCACAGAACACGCAACTTTGTATCCGGATCGAACGATCAAGATTCGAAAAAGTCCGATCGTGTCAACGGTTAGCGATACAGGTGAAACCTACCGAAAAGGTCAAAAAGTTCAATACGATTCTAAAATAACCGCGGGTGGTTATGTTTGGATATCATGGATCGGACGCAGTGGAAACCGCCGATATATGGCAGTTCGTGAAGTGGGGAAAAATCTTTGGGGAGTGATAAAATGAGATACATTGAAACAGCAACAGAGGGGGTCAAACTTTTTCAGGCTATGATCGATACTGATTTGATCCCAAGCCTTAAAGGTCAGGACGCGGATCAACTCGCAGAAATTTTCAAGTCGGATCGTAG
>NZ_JANLCJ010000558.1 GCF_024979295.1 Herbiconiux daphne
CGATGCTACTAGCCGACAGATTGATGCTATCGCTCACTTCAAGTCTTACTTGGATTCAGTCCTTGAAGACGCCACCATCGCTGAAAAGGCGATTGCCGAGAACAGCGATTTACTTTTCCAAAGCCGTAACGAGGAAGTTTAATGTCTACTGAAACTGAGCAACTAGAGCAAGACGTGAATGTGTTTGCCATGTCTGATGCTGAATTAAGCCAGTTCGATGTAACCAAATTCCAAGCTGAACCTAAGCCGGAAGAAGGCGAACCGAACCCTGGTGAAGAAATCCCACAACCTGAACCAGAGCCAGAACCTGAGCCTGAACCGGAGCCTGCTCCAGAAGAAGGTGAGCCTCAACCTGAAGAGGAAGGCAATAAACCGGAACCTGAAGTAGATGAGAAAGGTAAGCCAGTTGCTAAGGCTGAGGAAGAGAAACCTAAACCTGAAGCTGAGAACGTACCGGATTACAAAGCGTTTCATGACTCCATCGTAGGTAAAGCATTCAAAGCCAATGGGCGAGAAATTACGATTACCAACCCGGAAGACGTAATCTCGTTGATGCAGATGGGTGCGAACTACCATGAGAAGATGGCAGCACTGAAACCCAG
>NZ_JANLCJ010000559.1 GCF_024979295.1 Herbiconiux daphne
ACATTGAATTGGTATGGGTATGCCCATACAGGGACAATTACTTCACTGGCTTCAGGCAGTGATTGAATGTTCTCGACATGGACAGTGGCAATGATTGTTCCCTCATCTGTACCAGATGTAGTGACATCAGACACGTTGTATTCGAGCATACCCAATATACCTAAAGGCTTGTAATGAAAGCCTTTAACGTTCATACCTTCTCGATGATTACATGTTTATTGAAGTATGGAGCTTGGTACTCCATCTCTGCTTTGGTCAGGTAGATACTGAACTTATAGATACCCTTGTAGCCATCGACACGACAGCCACGGTAGATATGCTGAGAGGGCTGAGATAGCTCAAAGCTTGCTTTGGCTATCGTAATCTCACCTGAGTGAGCTAAGTCAGCACCCAGCATTACTCTGGTTTTAATCTTCTTCATATCTGATTCAGACAACCAGCCCAGTATCTTGCCTGACATATCGGTAATTTTCGTACCTTTGGTACATACCTCATTTGCCATCTGGATTATCCAATACGAGTACCTCGAATAGCCATTCAAGCACTTCCTTGGTATTCACCTCCATGTTGTATACCTGTTGTTGATTAGTAGGGAATGCTTT
>NZ_JANLCJ010000056.1 GCF_024979295.1 Herbiconiux daphne
CAACTATCTCTCTATACAAAGGGATAACGCTGATAAGTGTCTCACCCCAACAACGAGAAGCTTGATATTCATCAAGCTCCCTTTCTTCGATACGATTGCAAACATCTGTAACATGCATCCAAGCCATTGGCTCGTCACTGATCAATGCGTGTCTAGCCATGACGCTCCTGCTTTACTATCAGATGCCAACGGACATTTCATATCAAGACCTTCACCAGCAAGACGTACACAGTTATCAATAAGAGTCCTGAGACGTGCGACATGTGTGGTATGACATGTGAACTGAAATTCATCATGATAAAAGATAACCTGATGGCAATTCAATTGTTCTGATTCAATTTGTTCTGTCAGAATACGACAAGCAATCTTCATAACAATTGAACCTGCCGCTTGCAATAAAAGATTCAACGCTTTGTGTGTCATCAGTTTGCCGTTATCATCTTTACGAAGACGTAACTGACGACCATCAATGCCCGGCACATACCCATTTGTTGCAGCGAACCACTGGATGTATTCAATCAAGACTGGAATACATGGACATTCACGGAGGAATGTTTCACGTGCTTTCAGACCGACATTAACATCACCACCCAACTGAGCACCTAGGTTCGCATTACCCGCACCATATAAGAACGCATAGATAAAAGTTTTTGCTGATTTACGAGTAGGCAAACCCGCAAGTTTCTGGTTATGGGTATGGATATCACCTTCCAGAAGTGCCGTTCTGTATGCAATTGCTGAAGCAAGAGCCGCTTCGAGTTGAGTCTTCGTGAAGAGAGTGTAATCTTCATTTGCAAGCAGCATAGTAGGAACGTATACCAGATAGTGAGCCAACATGCGCAGCTCAAGTCCAGCACCATCCCCACCAACGAACGCTTGTTGTCCATCTGGGACATTACACCAATGCTCCTCTCCATCATTAATGTTTAGGAAACTTCTTTCTCCACCAATATCAGTGGGATCGAAATTGCCCATAAACAATGCTCTCATTCGAGCACCCAACGGAGATCCATCCGCTGGAATATTCGCAATAATCCTGTGAGTCATACGTGCTGTTGGAGTTGCACAAGGGTTTGCTTCCCCTGATAACTTACCATCAGCTCGTCGTTTCTCTAACAGACCTGCGATAACACCTCGGCGATGCATTGTGACCATGCGCTTCTTCAGCAACATCATCGCAATGCCATGCTCTTTACTTACGCTGTCAAATGAGCTTTCAGTAATCTGCGGAGACGTTGGCCAGAAGGCAAGTTGCAACATGTGTCGTCTGTATTCTTCGAGAGTTTTTGGTGCTCTGACGAATCCACACGCACGGAGTAACGCCTTGCGGTGTCCCTCTGTGACCTTGCCCGTTGCGAGGTTAAAATGCTTGTTGTAATAATTGGTTGTAGCGTCGATGAAATCGGAAAGCTCATCATCTCTCATGTCCTCCAAGACACGTGTATAATCTGATTTAGATAGTTTGGTTCTCCTGAATGGTTTCCATGGATTTTTCTTCATGTTCCATTCATCAGGAGTCCAACCTAACTCGTACATAACCTCTTTTAACTTCTGGGTTTTGCCCATATCAAAAGGTATATACTTTGGCAGAGTTGTCAACGGCCCAACAACATTGGCCATCTCTTCTTCTGTCCAGCCATCTTTACCTAAACGCTTCTCGGTTAATGCTGTCAACTTACCATTCAGTTTAAATGGTTTGTTGATTTCAATACCGGGCACACGATCCGGTGGAAGAAGTTTAATCAGACGTCTATCCAGACGAGCTACTGATTTATCCAGCACTGCCAAAATTCTTGAGGCTTCAGGAATATTAAAGTTGCATCCGTGTTTAGCCTGAGAACTTATGACGTGTGCTATCGTTTGTTCCAAAAGGAACGAGTTTACCCAAGTGCTCTCCATGCAACTTGATCCCTTAGATTAGATGTGTTTCCATTTCATGAATCGGCCTGTACCTGGGTGACGAACAATAATATTCGTTGGCCAAAGAGGTTTCAGCTTT
>NZ_JANLCJ010000560.1 GCF_024979295.1 Herbiconiux daphne
AAAAGAAACTGATCGCCGTTGCGCTGGCTGCGCTGACCCTGGTCGGGTGTGACAATGCTGCCGACTTGGCAAGTCGCAACGTCTCCACCGCTGCCGCTAACTTCGAAGTGAATCGCCGGATTGTGTTTATCAACATCCGCACCGGTGAATACTTGTTGAGCGTCGAGGGTCGTTGCGCTCGCGAGAACACCAGCACGGAGATTGAGATCACCTGTAAGACCGGCCCGAACCAGGTCAAGAAGCATTTCATGGGCCTGACGACGGAGGTCACCTATTTTATTGAGCAGATCGACCCTGCACCGGCTGACGAATACCGCTACCGGGTGACGTTCAACCCGACGCAAATCCTGCCGGACGTTCAAGTCCGCTAACCTTCCGGGCCGCGTTTGCGGCCTTTGTTTTTTTCTGCTTGCAAACGTCCCGTAATTCCTGCACAATATCCCGTAACAACCGACAACCGCTTAAAGGTAACTGAATCATGAAACCAATCATCAAAAAAGAATTCTTCCCGCTGGTCGTGGCCCTGCTCGAAGCCGGTCACGCGCCGAAGGTGTTCGACGATCGCTACAACATGGCGCTGGGTTACACCACCGACACCGGTG
>NZ_JANLCJ010000561.1 GCF_024979295.1 Herbiconiux daphne
TGATACTCAACAGGGCAACGTAACTAATATGCTTGAGACTGGACGGCAAGCAGAAGCCACAGTTGATAAGATGATTACTCTTGCTCAGTCTAAAGTAAGAATGTATGCGCGTAATCTGGCTATGGGTGGCTTTAAAGATTTATTCCTTGCCCTTTATCGCCTGATTCGTGAAAACGCTTCACAGCCTGTACAGGTACTTACAGCGGGCGGTGTTATAAGTATTAACCCAAGTCAATTACCTGATCGGCGTCATGTTCGCGTTAATGTAGCTCTCACTTCACAAGAGAAAGCTAAACGCGCTGCCGCTCTGTTACAGCTTGCACAATTTAAACAGTTGATTGATCCACAAGGCCAGTTTACACAGCCTCAAAACACCGCATATATGCTTTATGAAATGACTGAGGCGTTAGGCTTCCCGAATTTCCATGATTTCAACTTGCCTATTGAAATGTATCAGCCGCCACAACCTGGAATTGTTGACCAGCTTCAAGTACAGAAATTGCAATCTGATATTGAGCATACACAAGCACAGGCTAAATCACTGGTACAAGATGCGCATAGCAAGGCAGAACGTCAAGTTATGGATGGACAGATCGCAGCAG
>NZ_JANLCJ010000562.1 GCF_024979295.1 Herbiconiux daphne
TGTTCCATTCCATAATGATCATCAAAGTATTTAGCACCAGTAGCAAATGATTCTGCATAACCTTTACCATCTAGTAATGACAAACCAGTCTGCATCATACCCATAAGAAATGATTTAGATTGGAACCAATCACCAATAGTGTTCATTGATTTGAATGATTCTTGACCTGCATCATTAAGGGCGACGTTTTTCTGTTGTGTCTCTGTCAATGGCTTAGGAACTTCAGGTTGGTTAATACCAGTAGTGGCATGACCAACACCTGCTTGGATGTTCTGGTTACGAGTAGCCAATGCATCGGCAGGATTCTGAGTAGTGATTGGTGTATTAGCACCACCACCTTTAGTTGTATCATCAGCAACTTGCTGCTTAGTTCTATCTAATTCAGCCTGTTGTTTAGCCTGAGCATCTGCACCACCTTGCTGACTGTTAGGATCAGTTGTAGGGGCAGCAGCTGATTCAGCAGGATTGTGAGCTGGATCAGTTGGAGCAAGCATACCTTGTACATCACTTTGTAGAGCTCCTACACGGCTTTGTAAGTTCTTATCTGCTTGTTCCTGTGGTACTGGGATGGCCCCAGCATCGGTGCCTGAAAGAGCGTTAC
>NZ_JANLCJ010000563.1 GCF_024979295.1 Herbiconiux daphne
TAGGTCTAATCGTCATCAACGCATGGTGGATGGGGGTTTGGAAATCGCAACAAAACAAGAGATAAAAGAAAGAAGGAAATATGAATTTCAAAATTAGAAAGAAACCAAAAAAAATGGTCATTGAACCAGTGATGAAAGTTGAAGAAATAGATTGAAAATTAAGAGATTTAGAAAGAAATCTAAACACTCTAAATTTTGAAGAAATGGGATGTGATACTATGGGGTGTATAAATCAAATGAAACCAAAAATAGCACAGGCTAAAAAGGAAATAGAAGAATACAAAAGGGGCAGAAAATGATAAAAACATATGAAAGGTTTTTAATCAAACTATGAGATTTAAAAGGTAAAAGAGAATTAGAAAGCTTAATTATCTCTGCAATACATAGAGATTGAGAAATCACACCTAAAAGAATCACAAGAAAACACATTAAGCACGAGATTAAAACACAATACAATTTAGAAAGGAATCTATAATGAGAACATTAGATTTTGAAAATAAAACTGAATATAAAGGTTGAATATTTAACTTTAGAAGAAACATAGTTAAAATCACAAAAACAACTATTGAGATGGCAAACGGGAATAAATTTAACTACACAA
>NZ_JANLCJ010000564.1 GCF_024979295.1 Herbiconiux daphne
TCGGATCGGCTAATGACCGATGTAATACAGGAAATGGTAGTCAGGCACTTAAAAGAACGTGGCTATCCGGTTGATAAATTTATGCCCTCTAAATGAGGGCTTTACTTGATCCAGAAGGATCGATAGGATAGCAGACAAAGAAAAGCCCCACTTTGGCGAGCGGGGCTTTCAGGAATCAGGCTTATCAGGAGCCGGAAACCACACGAAAGAGATTTTAACCCCTTCTCATTTTTTAATCAACCTTCCTTCCTGATATTTCTGATTCCCGGTTTACCGGGGTTGGGATTATGTTGCTTGTTACCTGGTAAAATCGTGACAGTGGCTAAACGGGGGAACCTTCCATAAAGCCAGCGCCGTAGCGCACGCCTAACATCAGAACGGATTAAGCCGATATGCGAGACGCCAGCCAATAGAACTAGGCGCAGGGTTCCGGCAAGGTACGTAAACTGATTACGGCGCGATACAGGGGCGCGGAAGGGGGAGACGGGGCAGGGAAACCAAACCATCTTAAAGCCTGTACGGGTTGCGCCTCTCTGCTGTCATTACTCCGCTTTTCGGCGTTGGGTCTTGTGTGATAGCGGGGAGGCGTAGCCTTTGGAAA
>NZ_JANLCJ010000565.1 GCF_024979295.1 Herbiconiux daphne
ATCAGGACATCACCATTGCGAGCACGGTAAGCACTGTTTTCTGCACGGAGAAGAGTGATACGGGCATCCAGACGCTCATCAACAATGACCTGACGAACTGCATCACGAAGAGCAACACAAGAGTCAGACGGGCCGTAAGGAAGGAGAGCGATACGAATAGTCATTTATTTATTTCCTTTATTCAATTCGACAAGTGCGTTTCTGCACGATTGGATATTCTTTTCCGCTTCCCAATAAGAATAGAAAGCATCTGCCTGAGCTTGATCAGATGGTGAATCAATCAAACCAAAGGCGAAAGGAAACAGCTTTCGCTGTTCCCCGGATAATTCAGAGATACGATCGCGGTAGTATTTGATTACATCCACTTTATTTCTCTGGCTTGACGTCGGACTTGGCAGGGCTAACATGAGTCTCCACCGGAATATTTTTGAGTTTCACGTAGTCCGCCAACACGTTATTGATGACGGTCGGGAAAGGAACTTCAACCTGAGTTTTCAGAACCTTACCAAAACCTTCCTGCATCCACTTCTGAATTGCACGGAGGTTGTCACAACCGGCATTAGACATTGGGATTTTACGAATGGTTACGACGTTATCAAG
>NZ_JANLCJ010000566.1 GCF_024979295.1 Herbiconiux daphne
TCAGATAATGACTAAGGAGTAGTAATGAACGGAATTCAAATTTTAGAATCAGAACGTCCCGAACTCAACGGTTCATTCTGGCTCACTAATGAAGAGGATGTAGAGAATGCCATCTGTGCAGTCGTGCGAGAAGGCGTGGCTGAAGAGGGTGCTTCTTATCCTATTCGTGATCTACGTATTATTCGGTCTCGTCCAGTGGGAGTTAGTGCTGAACAGCCTCGACCAACTATTGAAGGTGGCCAACACTTAAATGTGAATGTCCTAACAAGGGAGACCCTTGAAGATGCGATTGTTAATCCTGATAAGTATCCTCAGCTTACTATTCGTGTCTCTGGATACGCTGTTAGATTTAATTCGCTTACGCCGGAACAACAAAGAGATGTCGTGGCGAGAACTTTTACAGCAAGCCTTTGAGTGGGACTGATATGATTCCGTGGTATAACTGGGTGATATTCGGTGGAGTGTGTCTGTTCATTCTTGGACTGGTAACATACTACATGTACGAATCAATCACGGAGAAGTAATGAATTTCCATCAATACTATAAAACTGATATGTTAAATGGGCCAGGCATTCGTAATGTTTTATTTGTGGCTGGCTG
>NZ_JANLCJ010000567.1 GCF_024979295.1 Herbiconiux daphne
CCCATCCAAGCTGCCTGTACTGGGTGAGAATGGTGGTCGTGTTAACCGTGTTGGTACTACTCGTCTGGAACTGGAAGGTACTTTCGAGAAATTCGGTTTCTTCACTGAGTACACTCGTGACTCTCTGAACTTCGACTCCGATGCAGACCTGCTGTCTCACATCAACCGTGAACTGCTGACTGCTGCAAACCAGATTACTGAAGATGCTCTGCAAATCGACATCATCAACAACGCAGGTACTCTGCGCTACCCTGGTGCTGCAACTTCGCGTGCTGACGTAGATGGCACTCTGCCAACCTACGGCGACCTGATGCGTCTGGCTATCGACCTCGATAACAACCGTACTCCGAAGCACACCACCATCCTGACTGGTACTCGTAACATTGATACCAAGGTCATTCCTGCCGCTCGTTATGCGTATATCGGTTCTGAACTGATCCCTACCCTGCGTTCTCTGAAAGACCTGCACGGTAATCCAGCATTCATCTCTGCTGAGCATTATGCTGCTGGTACTACTCTGGCTGGTGGTGAAATCGGTGCTATCGACCAGTTCCGTTTCATTGTTAACCCGAACATGTTCAAGTCGGAAGGTGGTGGTA
>NZ_JANLCJ010000568.1 GCF_024979295.1 Herbiconiux daphne
TTTCTTTATCGCTAAACTTCCGAAAACAGGCTTAAAAGTTTGGTTAAATAAGAAGAAAATCAAAACTATTTCTTCTGAAATTGGTGGCGATAATTACAAAACTATCGATGGTTTACCCGTTGGTATTTGCGTATTAAAATGCCCTAATGAAAATGAAGATGCAACGAACGACTTCTTCTATCGCCTATCAGATATTAATGTAGGCAACAAAGATGATATTGAAATCGCTGAAAGCAATCCATTTGCTTAATAGAAAATCACTTAAAACGCCTTGCCTTCATCGGCGGGCGTTTTTTCTTATGAAAGGAAGATGTTGAAAATGTATAATAACTACACATTCAATTTTGCCGATGAAGTATTACAAGAAAAAACAGAAAATGTTTTAGATGATTTATTTAAAATATTTCCTGACAAACCTGTAATAAGTCACGCTATTTCTTATGCACAAGCAGTGGCACTTACAAAAGGTGCATATTCAGACACGATAAAGGAATTTATTGATGTTTACCATCGTAAACCAGAAATGCACAAAAACGCAAAATTGTTTAAACATGAAAATGCAATCATGAAACGTATTGCAAATGCAGTAACAGGAAGAA
>NZ_JANLCJ010000569.1 GCF_024979295.1 Herbiconiux daphne
ATCTGTTGCGGTGGCTCCGGCACCGCCTAAAGCTCCTGTAACTCCTACAGCGCCTCCAGCGCCTACCGCGATTACTACCGCTCCGGCTAACAGCGCTATTAACGTTGCTGCTAATCAGGTTGCGCCTAATACGCCTGTACAGGTAGGAAATGTAACAACCACGGCGGGGGCTATTGCTGCTGTAGATCCTACAGCTCAAATCTCTATGCCGATTAATAGCGTTTTCTCAGCGGCTCCGCGCTCTAATCATAATGATCGCTCTAATGGCTCACATTCAGAAGGTCATAACGGGCGCGGCGCTGAGAATGCTCACTCTCACGCTTTCGGCGGTCATGGTTATGGTCACGATAACTCAAAATCTGAGGGTTTCGGCGGTCACTCTCATTTTCACTAATAAACATGAAAGGGGCTTAATTAGCCCCTTCAAATAACGCAAAACACAATATTAATTTTTTACTAATCTGAGGTGTACAACATGAAAAAATCTATTCTCGCTGTAGCTGTTGCCGCTATCGTGGCTCCTGCTGTAGTTATGGCTTCCCATGTAAATCTGAAAGGCGATGATCTGGCCGCTGCTCAGGCTTATATTTCTAAATTC
>NZ_JANLCJ010000057.1 GCF_024979295.1 Herbiconiux daphne
AATAGATTGCCGCTACGGTTTGGTGATATCAACATCGATTTGATTAATGGAGATACCGCAGCGGCAAATTGGTTGATTCTACTGGATTCGAACCAGTGACATCTCGCTTATCGGGCGAGTGCTCTACCGCTGAGCTAAGAATCAAGAATGTGGTCTCCATTGAGGGATTTGAACCCGCCGACCTCACCGTCCCAAACGGTGCGCTCTACCAAACTGAGCTAAACGGAGAAAAAGGACTGTATAATGGGGACAGGCATGCCTCGGATAAGCATTGCACAACGATTATACAGCCAAACGGTACTACGCGCTTTTCTTATACGAAAAGTTGAATTGAACGTACCTAATCGGGTTTGCATACCGAGGAAGGGATGATATTAGATACGTTCAAACTGGCGACTCATGATGGATTCGAACCACCAACCAAGACATTAACAGTGTCCCGCTCTACCAATTCGAGCTAATGAGTCATAATACTGGAGGAGAGAGCGAGATTCGAACTCGCGACCCCGATTAAGGAGCTTCTGTTTTCAAGACAGATGTAATCAGCCAGACTCTACCACCTCTCCATTGGCAGGAACTTGAGGACTCGAACCCCAGACCTACGGATTTGGAATCCGCTGCTCTACCAAACTGAGCTAAGTTCCTAACGTTTACCATAAGGGATAGTAATCACTGTATCGTGTTCGGCTTGACACTTAACACAGTATAAGCAACCTTTGACAGCCTCTCGTCTCTTATCAGGAATACGGGAGCCACAATCTAAGCAATACTCACGTGACTTACCTTTACCAATTTGAGAACGTACAGCGTTGACACCAAAGTCAACAATAGCATCTGTCTTTGATTGATGTCTGTCATTGTGTGGCATTACAATATCCTCTTAATTTAGTGATGATCCTCTGTAACTTACCCATTAACTACCCCTAGCAGTGGATATATTCGTTAAGAAGACCATCAATAAATCATTTGCTACCCAATGCAGCTTTCGATACGCGAGCTTTCTTCTTAGCTTGCTGTCCCTCTACAATAGATGTGAGCGTCTTTCGGATAACGTTCAGATCTTTAGGGGAAGCTGCACTAAGTGCTGCACTTGGGGAAAGGATTTGTTAGGCTTGATTTTGAACTTAGCCATAGAAAAACAGCCTCCCAAGTAACATAGTATATTAAGCTAAAAAGCCGCTAGGCAATCAAGCCAAGCTAGCTTGTATAGCTTATATATTACAAGAGAGACTGTTTTAGTACCATAATAGTACTTTTTAATTAGTGACGGTTATAAGAGAAGTATAAGTTCCCACATTTTACGTCATGTCTACGACCTTTTATTGAATGGAAATAATATAAATTATTCCCTGTATCGTAGCCAGGTTGAAGCACTTGATTAGCAATGGAAGTAGCAGTTGCTATAGCTTCCTGATCACCGTTCTTAGCTTTACTCTGGATTCTGTTATACACAGAACTAATGGATTGTCCTTTGATTAACGGCATCCAAGAGAACTGGCCTCTCTCTTTAACGATCTGTTGTGCTGATTTACCTTTATTGTCCATACGATTACGGACAACTTCGGCAACGAGCACTTGGCATTGTCTAGGCTCACCACGAGCCTCTTTATAGACAGTGACAGCAGTGTAGAGAGTATCGACAGATACAGGCATTGGCACCTCCTTTATTGGAGCATGCCCCGCCTAATGAAGCGTGAGTATCGATTTTGATACGTCAATAAGTCTTCACCGCCGATCCGTTCGACGCGTTGACCTATCAAGTCATGTCGCCAGCCAATAAGTACAGCAGAACGACAATATTCACGTCGAGCAGTCCAGCATTGCAGGACACAATCCAATTCATCATCGCACATGCCGAGGTCTGGTAGTGCAATGAGTTTTTCAAACACCCCTACTTCTAGGGGCAACGGATTATCCCGGTTGAACGCTATTGGGAAGCGCTCCTCCAGAATGGGAATGTAAGTGCGATATGTA
>NZ_JANLCJ010000570.1 GCF_024979295.1 Herbiconiux daphne
GTTCACGAAGAACACGTTGAGTCAGAGTCTCTGGATCTACGAAGTAGACTAAATCTACAGGGCAGAAACGAGAGAAGCAAACACACCAGTTGCATCCACGGATATCAGTGATAGTGAATTGTTCATTATTGAATTTCTTACCTGGTTCCCAATCATCAATTCCAGTTTCAAATACTTGGAGCTGACGAACTACCTTGCCTTCATCAACACCAATAGCATTCAATTTCTCGGCATTAATCGGGTTGGCAAGAATAACACATGCTTTAGATCCAGATTTATACAGAGCTAAAGTGATTTTATCAAAATCATCTTTATCCAGCGCTGAACTGATATGAACAACAGTATCATCTGGAGTACCAGCAACAGTACCTGGAAGATCTGGGTTAGGTGTGTCTAACGGAGCAATCTGAGAGAAGAGTCCAGCAGTTTTAGCAGCAACAGTAGGAGCAGCACCGGCTACACCAGGTTGTACCATACCTTGCTTAGAACTGAACACAACTTCCATAACATTTTTAAGTTCTTTAGCAGCTTTCTCAAGTTGATATTTCAACTCTCCAGCACGACCATGAACAGAAGTTGCCAATGCAGAGTCAGAAA
>NZ_JANLCJ010000571.1 GCF_024979295.1 Herbiconiux daphne
GTCAATCATTCCGTAACCCAGTCCAAACTGACCTTGAGTTCAAACAATTAGGTGGTCAAAGAACTGCCTATAACTCGATTGAGGTTGGACTATCAAACATGCGTAAGCTCTTCTATGAAGGTAGGTTAAAAGTAAGTCGTAGTATGGCTACATTCCTGCGTGAGAAGAGAACTTACTTCTACGTGAAGCCATTTGAACCTATCGACAAAGATAACCATGTCATTGATGCTTCACGTTATGCTATTATGTCCCTTATGGGTGGTATTGGTATTCCATTTGAAATGGCTGCCAATGCTGATGAGCCTCAATTTAGAGGGGCTTCCACTACCAACTTAACGTTTTAAGGAGGCCTTACTTGGCTACTACTACTCCTGCTAAGAGTTTCGAATTCGCTGGTTATAAAGAAAACTTTGCTGATTACATCGCTACTCTTTCTCCATTTAAAACCCCATTCCTTGATTGTGTAGGCACTGATGTATCTCGCAATTACAACGTACAATGGGTAACTGACCATAACACTCCACTGTACAATCTGACTGACAATGTTCCATCTCCTGAAGGACGTGAGTTCCTTGACAATGATGGTATTGATGAAGC
>NZ_JANLCJ010000572.1 GCF_024979295.1 Herbiconiux daphne
GCATTTAGTCTTGACAAAGACAATGCGAATGATAACCTACGTCGTGCAGGTTATTACAGACAATATCGTAAGCGTTATTTAGAAT
Source organism: Herbiconiux daphne (assembly GCF_024979295.1). Classification (GTDB taxonomy): domain Bacteria; phylum Actinomycetota; class Actinomycetes; order Actinomycetales; family Microbacteriaceae; genus Herbiconiux; species Herbiconiux daphnes. The sequence goes on from NZ_JANLCJ010000572.1 coordinate 86, forward strand.
TGTATGATTGTATTATTGCTCAACCAGATATGCAGAATATCCCATTAAGTGATTTGACTGAACATTGGTGGGATCCAATTGCTATTTGCCCATTAGTTCCAGCAGGCCCAGTAGCTCTCGGTATTAAAACTAACCCAGTAGATGTTACTGCTCTTGAAGGAACTACAGCTACTTTCAGTGTAGAAGCAAAAGGCGGTACAGCTCCATATACGTATCAATGGGAATACTCATTAATGCTTGCTAATTGGGTTAATGCATCAGGTGGTACTAGTCAAACTTATTCACCTACAGTAGAAACAAATACAGACGGTCTTCATTATCGTTGTGTAATTAAGGATGCTGCTGGTGCTACAGTTACTTCTGGATATGGTAAATTAACCATGATTCCTAAATTAGCTTGGAATGCACATCCAGCAACTGGTACAATTGGTACAGATCTTGATTTTAGTTGGACTGGTGGTATTGCTCCATTTACAGTGGTAGTATTGAATCCAGCTGGTACAGAACATGA
>NZ_JANLCJ010000573.1 GCF_024979295.1 Herbiconiux daphne
GTTGTACCACCGCCACCACCGCCTTTCTCCTTATACATTGGCTCTTCACCACGGATTTTACGACCGAGTGAAAAAATGAATGAGGACATCGATGTACTCCTTAGTAAAATTTTACAGGATAATATATCCTAATAAACGGTTCTCGGTTGACAAATCAAACATAATCAAAATACCATTCATCCTTAATCATCAACCAATCTAACTGCTGAGAAGTATTACCAAGTGGGGGCGAAGCTAAGATAACAGATCCGAGAGCAGTTAATTTGGGTGTCCAACAATCTGCTGATCTAGTGGCACCCCCCGGGCTATGGTTTAATTCCATAAGAGCAGGTCCGTATGGTTTGGTAACTTTTAAAGTTTTACCATTAGGTACAATCAATGGAGATTTAAGAATACTGTAGAGTGGAGTATTCCATAGAAAAGGGCTGTTTGCAACTGATGATCTTATAATAGTATTAATTTTTATATAGTTTGGGCCAACTTGTATGGCGGTACCATCTGGTTCCATCTTAACAGCTGCCTCAACTCTTAAGAAACCAGCCGCTACTGCTTCATCAGCAGTCATGTGGTTTTTCAATGCATCAATATCAATCTGA
>NZ_JANLCJ010000574.1 GCF_024979295.1 Herbiconiux daphne
TTCACTTGGGAAACCACCGTGGTGATCCTGTCGGATTCCACTTTGTGTTGCGCCGCACTCACTTTATCGGCAACCGATACTTTCAAACCATTGACATCTTGTTCAACCTGTGAGAATTTCACGGTCGTGATATTGGTGTTATGTTCGCGGATCGTGATTTCAGTGACAAGACATTCACCACCCGATGTTGGCATCCAAAGTGACACCACACCGTTGGCATCCGAATGCAAGACATATTCATATTCCCGCAAGTAAGTATCTTTAGGCACGATCGATTGACGTGCGTCCCCGACTTGTAAGACAAATGATTTGTTGACGCTTGTTGTTGGGACTTGCATCACGACTTTGACCGAATAGGTTTGGTTCATTTTCGCGCCTTCGTACAAGCCTTTACCTGTCGATGGTGATGTGTTCGACCAATAGAATCTTTGTGGTGCGGCGTTGGTACTTACGAATCGCCATCCACTCGCTTCGTGGGTTCGGGTCATCCCTGTGGTCAATCCCAAGATTGGAATGATCGTTGCATCTTGCATCGTTGGATCAACTAGCAAACTTGAAACGGCAACAACCTTAGTTGTAAAGCCATCGACCGTTT
>NZ_JANLCJ010000575.1 GCF_024979295.1 Herbiconiux daphne
GTGTTGATTTGTGTATGGGCACTGTAGATTTCACACAGAACATTAAAGACACTGTTAGTGAACCATATCGCACATACATCGACCATAAGAACGAATACGCTGTTCCTGCTGCTAACTTCGATATCAATACCAATAAGACAACTATCAAACCTAAAGATGTCTATGGCTCTACATTTGATGGTCAGTTGAAGTTTGTCATTATCCGTAATGATGGCTTTACTCGTCAGTTTGAGATTGATAGCACTAAGAAGTGGGATGATAACACTGGTATTGAGTTGGATGGAGATTGGGGTGGTGTGACAATCACTGTTGGTTTCGCATTCCAGTTCACCTACACGTTCTCTCAGTTCTTGATTAAGAAGCAAGCGGATGATGGAACCCAAACATCTGAGGATGTTGGTCGTCTACAGTTGCGTAGAGCTTGGGTTAACTATCAGGATTCTGGTGCATTCACTGTAAAAGTGTTTGTTGGTAATCGTGAAGGAAACTCATACACTATGGCTGGTGCTCCTGTCAATGCTCAGGATGCTATTCTTGGTCACCTAACCTTGCCTACTGGTCAGTTCAGATTCCCTTGTCAGGGTTCTGCTACTCA
>NZ_JANLCJ010000576.1 GCF_024979295.1 Herbiconiux daphne
GTTTAAGCTTCCCTTTGGCACCGAAACGGTCATAGGAATCATCAACGCCATTATGATTGCCATGTGCGGTGAATTTGTGCTGGAACTGGATTTTGTTGGTCACATCCAGTTTACCTGCATCACCTTCGTAAACAGTGGCAGCTACAACCTGACCGGAAACCAGACCTGCCAGAGCAGCACTAACTACGATTGCAAGTTTTTTCACAGTGATACATCTCCTTATTTATTATCGACCACGATAGCGAATCGGATTCCTCCGACTGCCATAGTAGCGCTTAGGTGCAGAGTAATACTTCTTAACGACCACGGTCTTGTTGTTGACTACAGGACGTACAGAAGCTCGATTACTCAGCACATGATGTAGCATCATCCCAGCAGCAACATTGCTGATAAGATGACCACTACTATCATACTGTTGAGCTGGTGGCTGTTGTACCACCACAACCTGTGGTTGCTGTTGGGGTGCTTGTTGATACACCACCTGAGGCTCTTGTTGTTGAACAACCATCGGAGCGGGATTCCTGTCCACTACTACCTGAGGTTTGTTGCTATCATCGCACGCTGATAATAAACCAGCGAGCAGTAAAATAGTTA
>NZ_JANLCJ010000577.1 GCF_024979295.1 Herbiconiux daphne
ATTTTGTTTAATAGTCTTAATAATGACATATGTGCTCCTTTTATCTTTTTTATTAAAAAACTCCATACCGAGCAACTGGTATAGACCGTCCTTGTCTTTATAGACTATATTAGGTCAAGTCTTGTTTTGGTATCTCTTTCGAGGTTGCTCTTACCAATCTATTCTTTTGGTGTGCTTTCAAGGTTTGGTGTTCCCCTACAAGGACTAAGGTAGCGCAATTTCCACCACCTCTGCTTTACTAACACGTGTTGTAGTATTCCATTTTATTTTTGTATTCCCGACCGAAGTCTTGTTTCCATTTTATTAGGTTTGCCTACAATTACATTCTACAACAAAAATTAAAAAAAGAGAAACAAATTTTTTTATTTGTCCTCTTTAAGTGTTTCCGCAGTGTCAACATTTGGAATGTAAGTTAGGCGTTTCACTATCATTTCAATACCTTTGACGACTGAGTAAGGAATTAGTGGAATTGACATTGCTTCAATCGCACTCATTACACTTATGTAGTTTGAGGCAAGTAAGTAGAACACTCCTGCCTCCGCTCCAAGTCCTAATGTGATTAGTCCTACAACTGACACAAGAACAATTATTCAA
>NZ_JANLCJ010000578.1 GCF_024979295.1 Herbiconiux daphne
GTTGCAACAGAATGCTGCTAATCAAGCTGGTTTACTTAACACAGGTACTCAGGCTTAGAATCAAGCATACACTAATGCAATCAATGCTGCTCAACAGCGTTATTCCAATGAACAGGGTAAACTTGATACAGCATATAACAATGCTATCGGTGCTCAGGAAATGGGTAATCAGGATATTCAGAATCGAATTAATGCAGCTTCTGTAATGAATGGCGTTCTAGGACAAACTACTAAAGTCCAGCAGTCTGGTGGTGGTAGTGGTATTCTTGGAGGGGCTATGAGTGGAGCTGCTGCTGGTTCAGCATTCGGTCCATGGGGTGCCTTAGCAGGTGCTGTTATTGGTGGTGCTGCTAGCGCTTAAGGAGGAATCGTGGATTCTACAATTTATGCAAGTCGTGTAGGAGCGTCTCCTCAGCAGTACACGAATAATATCAACCAAAGAAATGTACAACCTGCACCTCGTGTAGATCCTGCTGCTCAATGGGCAGATAGAGTATTTGGTACACAGAAATATCGTGGCTCTGCTCAGAATGCTCCTCACAATATTTATGGTGGCTATGAAGGTTCCGGTGGTTCTGGTAATGCTCCTATGG
>NZ_JANLCJ010000579.1 GCF_024979295.1 Herbiconiux daphne
TCTTCTTAGCCATAAATCCTCCATGATTTTAACCCGTTACGATATCGAATACCTCGTACAAAACGAGAGACATTTCCGATATTTGAATCCATTGCTCTAGCTAAAGCTGAAATGCTATCAAACTCTAGTTTATTGCCAGCAGGATCAACAACTTTTATTGACTTCCCGAAAGCATGAACATTGTTTTCTCTACGAGTACACCACTCTAAATTTTCAACAGAATTATTACTTTTGTCTCGATCTTTGTGGTTAACTTCTGGAAGATTTTCTGGATTAGGAATAAAAGCGATCGCTACTGTTCTGTGTACGCTTTTTTGACCACCAGTGAATTTAAAGTAGAGATAGTCTGATGTGGAGGTTCGACATAATGACAAAAGTCTTGGAGATTCACGCATCCTGTTTCCAGCTCCTGCATGTTTCCAACACCGTATGTCACCTTGATTCGATACCTCATAACCATCAAGGCCCTCAATTGGTTTCCAAATCTTTTTTGCCATGCTCTATTGCCCTCCTTGGACTTTCCATGAGCTATTTACGGAGCCGTTTCAACTCCTCCCAGATTAGATCGTGATCTGCCACATAGATTTCTAAT
>NZ_JANLCJ010000058.1 GCF_024979295.1 Herbiconiux daphne
GCCGCCAGTAATCATTGATAATTTCGGGTTGTTAAACGCGAAATATTTATGTGTCTGGGTTTTACTGTCAGTCGTAGATCTACAGTATTCAACAGCAACCGTTAGATCGCTTTCCCCGTAATGGTATACGTCAATACTGCCCTGTTTCATTTGCAGGATATTGGTTAACCCCATTTCCGCGAAATATGGGCAGAATTTATTTACCGTGTTACCCAGCATATAAATTTTTACGTCTACCCTGCGACGGACGATAGTAGAAACGCAGTTCATAAACACCACGAATTCATCGTTTAAATATAATTTATTCGTTAGGAATTCGTCGAAAATAATTATATTAATTTCCGGGTATGACGTGGATTTGTTATGTTCGTTATCGGATAGTGCGAAAGTATACCCGATAATATTTGTATCGGAATATACCGCTTTGCCGTTGTCGTCATAAGTACAGGCATAGAATTTACCAGCGTAATAATGTACGCCAGTAAATTGACCGTTGGAAAGTTTATTGATTTCGTCATTGGCAATATGCCCCGCGAATAATTGGGCGGCGCGTCGTCCCGTAACGTCTTCTTTCCAGCGACGGACATAGCCAAATTGTTTGCCCGTCTTGAAATAGTTTTTCAGCGCCTTTAAACATACGGCGTATGTTTTGCCGTTAGATCGTTCACCAAAAATAACATTATAGGTGGCGTTCTTTTTGTCAATTGCACTTGTTGAGTAATATTTTTGGGACATTTATAAACCTCTTATTTCGCCGTAATCTATATAATTACCGCAGAACAATTCTATAAATTCAATATAACGTTTAGCCATTGATAGAGTATATTCCAATTCACCGAGGAATACCCCAGATAATGCGGTAACTTCTACAAATTTACCTTTGTAGCGGAGTTCCTTTATAGGATCGTCTTTGATGGCGGGGCTCGTTTCTTCGTCAATATACCAGTGCCCCAGCTTGCCCGACTCGCTAGCGGGTACTGTCAATTCATCATCGAAGTAATCAAAAACCGCGTCGGAAATTCCGTTACATTCTTTGATGATAAAAGACATACCCTTATTTTTAGGCAACCCCGCAACCGTTAATTCAAAGCTACCGTCTTGCTTCTCAACTAAATAGCGTTTAGCTCCGAGGGTCTTAAAGTTTTTATAGATCCCCTCAAGTTCCCAAATTCCTAACGTCTTAGTTTCACCTTTAATTGTCTGGGGTGAAAATAAGACAGAATCTAAGCCGTGGTAATCAGCCATTGCTTGTAATTTGCGCTGAATTTCGATATTATATTTATCGAAGAAATGTTGATGTTTTTCCGGGTTAAGATATTTAACGCTATCCGTATCGGAGTAAACATAATCTTCGCGTAATTCGAGGATCGCCATCCAAAGATTGCGCCGGGCATAGGCGGTGATCCAAATCCCCCAAGCGTAGTACAGAAAACGATTCTTACTTTTATTGTATTCGTCCAGCTTGCCCTTTAGATCTACCTTTTGAATACCCCATACCCCGTTTTTATAGGTGTATGTATCTTTCGCAAAATCGGTAACGCACATTCCGTAACAGGAATTAAGCATACCTTTAGAGCGCATGTATTCAACGGCTTTTTCCTCAACACCTTTTAATTCGGTCTTGAGTTTATAGAGTTCCAGCATTGACGCTAAAAACTCTTTCGGTAGGTAATTCATCGGGAACCCGATCACGTTACGGACGCTGCAAATTTCCCATGTATAGCAACGGGAAATAATACGCAAATCAACTTCGTTGATAGTCGTACATAAAATTTCAGCTTCCATTACGCGACCGTTAGCAACACCTTCGGGTTTTATGGTTACGTCGAAACATTGACTTAAAGAAATATATGCTTCCGTACCACCGATTTTGTTTTTGATGTTTTTAAATTTAATATCAAAAACAACCCCGCGCCCACGCTCGATAAGTTTTTCTAAGTCTTCGAGCGTG
>NZ_JANLCJ010000580.1 GCF_024979295.1 Herbiconiux daphne
AGCCACCTGAACTTTCGGCTTTACTACGACTGCGGCAACGGCTTCTGGACGCAGAATACCGTGACCCATTGCATAACGACCGATGATTTCATCAGCCTGATATTCTGGACGACGAGCACGTTCCAGAGACAGGTCTTTCAGTTTAACGGTGCCGACTGCTGAACGGTGAGCAACCAGAGCCAGAACGTTAGTTTTGTTAACTTTCAGAGCACCAGCAGCAGAAGCAGTAGTTGGGAATGCGTGTTTACCATCGCCACCACCCTGAGTCAGGTGAGGAACTTCAATCACTGTGAAGCCAGAGATGTTGTTCAGAACACCAGTCTGCTGATTTACCAGACCATCGAACTGAGCACTGTATGGCTGCAATGAAGCAACGATAGCAGAATACACATCTGGGGTCACGAATGCAACACGATCAGATGCTGGGACATAGTTCTTAGACAGAGCACCACGCAGCTGAGCAAATGCCTGCATTACGCGTGAACCAACCTGACCATTCTTAGATGGGTCAGCGAGGTCAGCAACAGTAACGTCAGCAGCCATAATGGTAGGAGCACCCAGACCATCGATGTTCTCATCAGAGTTAGCAGCA
>NZ_JANLCJ010000581.1 GCF_024979295.1 Herbiconiux daphne
ACTTCTCTGAAATATGTATCGACTGAGATAGTCGCTGTGATATGTGTCCATTGTGACATTGTTTGCTCCTATAATTCTAAGTCTTGTGTGGCACGGATAGTTACATTTTTGAAAAAACCTAAGCGTTTTAACTCCTCCAAGTGGTGCTGGATTTCTTTGACCGTTTGAAAGTCGTCTGTGTGAATTTCTCCGTTGAATGACTTCAATTTGCCTTCTTTCCAAAGTCCGTTAAAAAATAAGATTTCGGCGGCTGTTTCAGGTTCAACTGTAACACCTTTCAAAGGTGTGTGACGACTTGTTTCTACCGAAAATTTAAAATGAATCATCAATAGCTCCTCACTCTTACACCGATCGGGCGCACTTCAAAATCAAGTACGTTACCAGTGTTACTGATTACAGTTGAATTGTTAGGTGCAAGGATAAGTTTACCTCCGTCACCTGCTTTATTGATAGCTTCCCAAAAAGCAGCTTGTGCCTTTTGGTCAGTCGGCATTTGCTGTTGCATTGCTCCACCTCGATTAAGTTTTCTCGTTCCATGAACGTATTAACACGTTGTTCAATTTCTTCAAGCGGGTAGCTGTCACGAACTGCG
>NZ_JANLCJ010000582.1 GCF_024979295.1 Herbiconiux daphne
CAACTCTTTCATTCGTAATTGCAACGGCGATCGCATCTTTCGCAACTAACGCACTCGCACAGGCCCCAGCAACTGCACCGGCTTACGTTACCGAAGCCCAGCATTCTTCCGCAATCGCGCTGGAAAACATGCACAAATGGCAAGCGACCTTTAACGCGGCCCCTGCTTCCGAACGTGCTTACGCTGCTGAAAAACTGGACGCGGCAACCAACGCGGCGCAAACCGCCGTACTCGCTGAAAAAGTTGCTATTAAAAAATGGCTGACGCCTCCGACTTCTCCGGCGCTGGCACCTGCTGAAGCTCCGCACGTTCAGCACTTCGGCGAACCGCAGAACATTGCGATTCCGGCGAAACCTGGTTTTGAGCACAATGTTAATGTGCCTACCCCGCTTCCACAGACTGCCGCAAAAGACGGCGTGTTAGTGCAACACGTTTCTATCGCTACCCCAGCACCGCAAGCTGCCGCCGTTGACGGCCCACTGGTTAAGACCGTTGATACTCAGATCGTGAATCGTCCGCTGCCAGCTCCGCAAGCTGCCGCCGTTGACGGCCCGCTGGTTAAGACCGTTGATACTGTAATCGTTAACCATCC
>NZ_JANLCJ010000583.1 GCF_024979295.1 Herbiconiux daphne
CAACTACTAAGGGCGTAGATGAGACAATGATTATTGTTCATCTTAAAGATAATCAAGATGGTGAATTTGCTATCACTGTTAACGGATTATCAACGGGGGCTAATCAGTTTGTTTTTGCTAATGAAACTGCTGATTTCCCTATACTGGTTAAGAATGATCAGTTAGTTAACGATAGCGCTAAAATCTGTGCTATGCGTGATGATGATAGTAGTTTTAAAAAAGAGGTGTGCGTAATTGTCAAAGCTATCTAAAGGGCTTGTAGGGCTTCTGGTAGCTCTTAGCTTTAATGCTATGGCTGATGCACCCTACATTAACAATAACACCGCTAGCAGTAGTGAGAGGGTTACAGATGGTGAAGTAAGTTGTGATACTACTCACGCTCAAGCAACTATTAACGGCGGTGTGTTTCAAGATAATAACCCTTATCATTACTATGAAGGTGAGGATAAAGGGGGATATGTTGGAATTAGTATTCCATTAGGGGGAGGGGGTAACGTAGATTGTAGTAAGTTATACAATCAAGTGTTGAAAAAGAACGAATTGAAGATTAAACAGCTTGAGCAACAAGTAGCATTATTGCAAAAGCGACAAT
>NZ_JANLCJ010000584.1 GCF_024979295.1 Herbiconiux daphne
GTATAAGTAATAACCTGTACCATTCTTGTTGTCACGATTAGGGTTTTCATCCACCTGCCCATCATCATAACTCATCTTCTTTCCATCCCAAGTAATAGCCCAATCTACAGGATATTCTTTACCACGGTCAGAAGAACCAAATGTCCAGTCTGTTGAACCATCTGCTTGAGAAGCATAAACAGTTGCAACTAATGAACGCCAACCTAAACTACCTTCATAAGCAAAAGTAGCACGGTCAAGATATTCACCGTAATGAGGGTCACCTTGTGGAATTTTAGCTTGAAGCTGACCATTAGGACCTGGCTGGAAGTTCATGAATGGAGATTCATCATCGCCAAGAAAACCAGCATGAGTGATTGTGTTATCATTGGAGAGTGGATAGTTAGCCAGTGTTGGTTGTTTACCATTCACCAGCCAGTTACAAATGTAAGCACCCTCTGTCATTGGTACAGGTTGTCCAGCATAGAAATATTTTATATAAGCATCAAAATACTTCTTAGCCAAGGTCCAGTATTCTTCAATACCAGTTGCCATATAGGCATAACAGAAACCAATAATTAAAAGTGATTGCCCTTCTGTTGTAGCATCACC
>NZ_JANLCJ010000585.1 GCF_024979295.1 Herbiconiux daphne
CACCACGCCAGTCCCACGCCTCAGCTACAATGTAGCGAGAATCGAACACACGCCACTCACCAGCCAGAGCATCATCATGGACATAACTTTCGTTCACATCATTGTTTGCTCTATTGGTACGGGGTGGCGGGTTACGATAATAACCATCATGACGATAACCACGCTGTTCAGCCCACGGTTTCTGAATGAAATCAAATTCCGTGTCTTTATCAGCGCCCATCATCTTCAGGAATGCGTTCTTCCCGAAGCTCTGCGGGTTAATCCAGTTGTACTCACCCAGATACTGGTCAGAGTATTGAACTGAATTACCAAAGCCCAAGTTGGCATAAACCTTATGGGCAATGATCGCAGCAAAGCGTGGACGGTAACCCATGTTACGAACTTTGCGATAAGTTACCGCTTGGTTCATGTAGTTACCGATGTTACGAATTAAGAACAAAGATGTAATAATCTTGTCCGCCTTGTGGTCTTTGATATGAGCACGAACCACACCAGTAATCGGGTGAATCGTAATCACATCTTGCAGCCACGGCATGTCTGCAACCAGTTCCTGCATTTCACGGAGGAACAGACGGTTCGCATCACGGCGTT
>NZ_JANLCJ010000586.1 GCF_024979295.1 Herbiconiux daphne
GAACCGACTTCTGATCCTAATATTGCACCTCTGTTTGGTCTGCAACAGGATCGTTATATGACTGCTGAGATTTTCTCTCTTATGGGAATCAAAGATGTTCATAATTACCTTCTGCCATTAGAGCAATATCAGCCTCAACCTGATCCAATGCAAGAACTCCAGATGCAAATGGCTCAAGCGCAGGTTCAGAAAGTTCAGAATGAAGCTCAGAAAATTTATGCTGATGCTGATAACGATAAACATCGTCTCGCATTCGAACAACAGAGAGCTGCTGATGAAACTCAGATGAAAATGCAAGATCTCCAGTTCAAGCAGGAACATGCTGCTGATGGTATGGCTCTTGAGAATCGTAAAGTTGATAACCAAGCTACTGTTGAAACTATGAAACATAACATCTCTATGATGCAACATAGTCTGGATCAGTATAAGGCAACATTGCAGGAGCTTGAAATTAATCTGTCTGCTCAAATTGAATCTCATAAGATCGTTCATGATGCTACTCAAGGGTATGCTGACCTAAAATTGAAAGATCAAACTATGAAGAATCAACATCAAATGGCTCAAGAAACGCTGAAACAGGCGAAAGTTCAA
>NZ_JANLCJ010000587.1 GCF_024979295.1 Herbiconiux daphne
GGAAGTACGCCGCCAGACCAGCTTACACAATCAAGTTTATATCGCGGGGTGGATAACGCCCACGGCGGTAAATTCGGAGCGGAGCGAAGCGGGAGCGGAGAAGCGCAGGCAGGAACGGGAATCGACGGGGCGAATGAGCCTATCGCCGGGGAATCTGGGGGAAATGAGCTCGCTTTATTGCCGCAATTCACCCATTCGCTTAACGGCTTCTGGCGAAGTGCTGATTGGCTCTACTGCAAAGATGGAAAGTTCCGGCCAGTTGAACCCGGCACATTCCCGCTGGCTAATGGGGCTTCCCCGCGTTTGGTGTGCGCTTGCTCCGAATGCGGCTCCGAAACGGTGATTTATGAAAACGTGCTTGCATTGCGGAAAGCCGATTTCGGGGAAGGATGCGAAGCGCCGGAAATATTGCGATCAAAAGTGCTATCGATTATTTCGGCTATCAATGCCGTTAACGAACCGGAGTACGGCGCATTACAGAGCGCGAACGATGAAACAAAGGATTTGCGCGAAATGTTCAGCTACAGCGAATTTGCAAGTGCATCACAAGGATCGCAATCCCTTAAACGATGCGCCGGAGAATCTGGAAA
>NZ_JANLCJ010000588.1 GCF_024979295.1 Herbiconiux daphne
ATTCATATGCTGTTCTTATAATTACTGGTCATATTCTAAGGAAATCCTTTGAACCAATCATCTTATATAATGAACAGAAATATTTTAGGTGTAAATCATAAAGTTTATAGAATTGACCATCTCCAATGGATGAAACAGCTTTTAGATATTCATCCATTTGAAACAATCCACCATCTATTGGCACTCTTCCATGTTCCATGTTTAGTCTCTCACTTTCTGTATTTTTCCATATATTTTGGTTAAGTATTCAATAAATTCATCTTTTAGAGTGAAATCAGTAAATACAAGGTTATCATTTTCCAATGCATAATAGAAAGGAGAAATCAAACCTTCAATATCTTGGGGTCTTACATGTGAACCCCTAACCAATCCATCTTCAGTGGTTAGTGAATAAACAATGCCCTCCATTCTTTGTGATGGTAATGCCACTCAGACATCATCATCAGTCATACCCATTGTGAAAACTCTATTATTAAGTTTGAATTGATAGAAATATCTTAGATTTCCTAATCTACTTTCTGGTATAACCATACCATCATCTCCATCTTTGAATTTGGCATTATACATAAATTCAAGCATTTCAGGGTCTC
>NZ_JANLCJ010000589.1 GCF_024979295.1 Herbiconiux daphne
TTCGCAGCGGCCAGAGCATTCACGGCAGTCACCAGCGCAGCAGCGTCAGCGCCCACAGCGACGTCCGCCGGTTTGGTCTGCGGCGTAATGCCGAGAGCAGTCAGGGCCGCCGCCGGTGTCGCCGTTTTCATCAGCGCTTTACCGGTCACGCCCGCGCCGCTCAGGTTGTCCACGGTTGGGGCAGTGATAGGACCAGCCGCGCCGACGGTGGAGAATTGACCCTGTTCGTCTAAATATTTCATCTCGTAACCTCATGTAAAAAAGGGGCCGCGATGGCCCCTTGTTGTTACTTCTGGAAATGCAGATAACCGGCCTGACCTTCGGCATCGAATTTAAATTCGATGGCCGCAGCGGCGATCACGCTGAACACGTAATCATCCTCAGGGTTCAGGCGGTTTTTCGGGCGAGTGGTCACTGGCATCCCGTTCAGGACGCTCAGCACGTCGGGACGCTTGCAAACGCCGAGGATTTCGTTCGGCAGGACGCGAGACGCTGGCACGATAGCGGCCAGACCAGGAATCTCCTGGATCGCTGCGAGGATTTTTTTCGGGTAGGTCGCGACGTATTCAGTCGAGGACGCATAGAACCAG
>NZ_JANLCJ010000059.1 GCF_024979295.1 Herbiconiux daphne
CCTGAAAACAGGTTAGAGGAGGTTGTCCAAGTAGCACTCATTATTAACTCACTCCCACGGTTGAAAGAATCATAACTTCGTCAGTTTCAGGCTGAACGTTTGAGTTATGTTTCGTGATTGTCGTATAGGCGCATTTATCCAGACTTAAATCAATACAATCGCCCGTCTGAATAGTGCGTTTCCAACTGGCATACGAATAGCGAATGTCGGCTTTATACGTTTCCAGAACGTCGCACGAACATTTTAATAACCAGAGATTATCCGCGATGTTTTCAATAGAATCCACGAAATAATAACGCTTCAAATCTGGCAAGTATAAATAGTTAATCCCAATGAACCCGATTTTTTGCGGGTCGGTTAATACCAGTTGCGGATTAATAACGTCGATTGAGCGTTTAAATAAAACGTCCATCTTAATAGGCGCTTCAATAGTTTTGCCAATAACATTAGGCGCGTCTTTAACGTGGTATAGTTCAAGTCTCATTATTTCACCTATAAAAAAGGCCACCCCGAAGGGTAGCCAGTTTATTACGCCGCTGGCTATTACTTCTCGCCAATGAAGAAAACAACGTAGTTTTCTGAGAGGTCGTTATAATAACCCGCGTCAGCTTTGTACCATGAGTTATAGAACTCTGCTTTCGCGTTGTAAGCGGTTGTGGTGCGGCGGTCAAGATTTGCCACGCCTACCGCGTCACGGTCAGCGATAACGCCCAGAATCGCGGCTTTCGCAACCTTAACAGTTTCACCGCTGGAGGTCTTGACATCAATCACGCCAGTAGAAGTCAGAGCATAATCAGTGCCGGAACCCTGCCAGTAAGGAACGCTGTCATGTGACGGCAGAGCAACCATTTCAGGATTCTGGAGGTCGGATTGCAGATAGGTTTTAGCGGCCTTACTGAAATCAGACAGCAGAACTACGCGCTGCAAATCAACCGGGGTAAAACGCTCTTTCGCTTCCACGTTAAACAGAGTTGAAACTTTGGTCAGACGGTCGGAAATCAGGCCAATCTGATAAGTCGCAAACTTGATAAAGTGGAAATCGGTAAGCGCCTGAGCAACCGTTAACGGCGTGGTTGGTTTAACCGTGTCGTTATACAGCTTCAACAGGTTGACCGCTTTAACGCCAGTTTTGGAGAAGTCCAGAACTTTAGCGCCAGCAGTACCGGAACCGAGTTCGGCAACCAGAGTTTCAGCGGTCATGTTGTTAATGGCGCGCATAATCAGGCTGTCGAGTTTTACGGTCATGCTGTTTTCAACGGCAGTTGTCAGCATAGAAACAAAACCGTTCAACTGTTCGGCAGAGCTAAAGGATTCTTTAACTTGCAGTTCAGTAAACGACACCGGGATTTCAAAGGTAACTTTGGAGTTGAAAAACTTCGCGGAAACTTTCGGCGCGGTGAAAATGTCTTGCTTGTATTCCTGCCCGTCTTGCAGCTTCCACGATTCATTCTCTTCTGCGTCAGGCATTTCTGTACTGACTTTCTGGAGAATAGAACCGAACTCCCAACTATCCATAAGAATAGATGGAACGCCGCCAGCATAGGCGCGGGATTGGAACGTTACTTTGCCGATGTGGTTAATCAGCTTGCGAACGTAGTTATCGAGGCCGTTAGTCTGGTCAATAACCTGTTTACCGAGGTCAACAATGTTACTTAAATCTTCGTTGACAACAGCGGTTTCACCCAGCACTTCGCCCATTACTGAGGCAAGCAGGGTCTTTAGTTGAGTCACTTTCATTATTTTCAGTCCTTATTTTGAGGATGATTTTAGAGATAAATAGACACGCAATAAAAGTTTGCGATGTCGTGTAGAACTGTATTAATAATAGCAGTCTTATCTAAAAGTGTCAAGTTATTAAATACAGCGTTGAGGTCAAAAGCAGAGTCGGTAATAGT
>NZ_JANLCJ010000590.1 GCF_024979295.1 Herbiconiux daphne
ACTCGATGCTGTAGCAATGATTGCTAAACTTACTCAAGCAGTTCAAGCTCTCACTAAACGTGTTGAAGAACTAGAAGCTAAGCAATAAGGAGATAGAGATGGATCAAAATAATTTGTCTGCATTCTGGCATTTCTTCCATCTCTATCGTGCTCAATTGGGCTATGGTTTATTAGCTGCTGCTATTAATGCCTTAGCCCATTATAAGAAAAACGATAGTGCGAGGGATAGCTTTGTTGATGTTCTCTTCTGTGGTGCAATTGGTTGGGGTGTTGACGCTTTCCTTCGCACTATGGGAATGAATCCAGAAGCTGCTGTATTGGTTGCTGCTATGATTGGTTATATTGGTGCTACAGGTATTAGTGATATGATTAAATCAAAACTAGGTTTAGGTGAATAAGATGCTAAACGAACGCAGTAAAAAGAATTTGATTGGAGTGAAGCCTCAGCTGGTTAAAGTGATTGAGCTAGCTGCTTCACGTCTTCCTTTTGTTGTGACAGAAGGGCTTCGTACTCCAGCAAAACAGAAACAACTGCTCGCTGAAAAGAAAACACAGACTCTAGAGAGTAGACACTTGACAGGGGATGCAG
>NZ_JANLCJ010000591.1 GCF_024979295.1 Herbiconiux daphne
TACTTACGATAATTGTAGAGGTCTTGTATGAATGTAACTATTCGTAAGGCATTCAAACTGTCTTGTGAATTAAAGAACAAAATCCCTTCCAGTGTAATTGGAACTGAACGTGTCAATTATACAGTTAGTGAGAATGGTTTACCAGAAACCTATGTCCGTGAGGCATTGGATAAGATTGACACTGTTTATGCAGATAAAATGTCTTTGGCAATTAATTGCTTAAGTACATTAACGTTGCTCCGTGATAAAATCGCAGAAGCAAATAGTCGTGTCCTTCCTTATCTGGATAACCGAACCATCAACCAGTTGATTAGTCGTCAACTGTTTCTGAACAAGTGTATTTCACTGTTACCCGAAAAGATTACGGTGACTGCGGAAGATGATTTGCTGCATACTGTTCGTAGTACTCAGCAACGAATCAACGCTCACTTGACAGACCCTCGTATGGCACCAATGCCAACGACCCGTTTGCAAGTTCAGTACTCAAGTGCTGAGTTGGCAAAAACATTACAGGAACAGCGTCTTGAGTTCCGTAATGTTTTTGCCAACTCAGCACTTGAGTACTGAACTTGCAAACGGGTCGTTGGCA
>NZ_JANLCJ010000592.1 GCF_024979295.1 Herbiconiux daphne
GCCAGACAGCTGGCCGACCATGCGGCATTGTTCGGCGACTAACGCCGCCTTTGCCTGGAAATATGGATCACGCAGGCGCTTACCTTCCCACCAACGCGCGCCGCTTCCGGCTACATCAGTGCAAGGCGGGAAGCCTGCAACGAAGGCGACTAACCGGCGTTCGATGATGGAGCGAATCAGGTTCATCGCATCCGGCGAATTCACCACGTCGCCGACACGGTAGACAAACGCGCCGGTCGGCAGCCGTTCGAACGAAACCCCGGCCGGATGCTGCGGATCAACCAGAACGGCATTGAACCCCGCCGCCGTCCACGGTTCGGCCATTACCCCGGATAAATCACAAAGGCAGATAATGAACGGTTTCAAATATTCGCCTCCACTGTCATTCCATAATCTACATCGACAATCTTTCCGCTATGCAAATGGCCGCCTTCCGGGGCTTTGGTCAGCTGGAATTTATTAAAATAGAACCGCAGCCATTCGAACGCGGATTCTTTCAGCTGCGCATTGCGTAAGATCTCGTATGTGCGATAGCGTTTCAGACTACCGGCCGCCAACGTTTCGCGGATTCGCGCGCGCGTCCAGCG
>NZ_JANLCJ010000593.1 GCF_024979295.1 Herbiconiux daphne
CTTTGGTCAGAACGATTGGGAAGATATCAAACAGTGTATTCGTTTTTGGGTTATTGAGAATGATGTTAAGTTTATTATTCTTGATAACATCACTGCATTGGTATCTCACCTTACTCCGTCTGAAATCAACACTGAAATCTCGAAGATTGCATCTGAGCTTGCTGGGATGTGTCAAGAGCTTGAGTTTACAGCATTTGTGCTGTCTCACTTAAATGCTCCGAGTTCTGGCGATCCTCATGAAGAGGGTGGTCAGGTAAAAGAAGTTCAGTTTACAGGGTCTAGATCATTGATGCGTTGGTGTCAATGTATCATCGGCTTTGAGCGTGACAAGCAGGCGGAAGGTAAGGAAAGAATAACAGTGTGATCCGTTTGCTCAAAGAGCGTAATTACGGTCAAACTGGTATCTGTTATACTAAATACGTTCACGAAACGGGACGTCTTTTAGAGCGTACAGAGGACGAGGTGGATAAGTCGGATCACTTCCGATTCGTAGATGAAATGGAAGGAGTATTGGCAAAGGATGCCTAAGAAGCTAAATCACCATTCTAAAGTCTACGTTTTTGATATTGAAGCCAATGGCTTGTACT
>NZ_JANLCJ010000594.1 GCF_024979295.1 Herbiconiux daphne
TATCCTGAACATGATCTCTACTGCTAATGTAGTTGCTCGTACCTTTGATGCTTCACCTAAAGGTGCTGATACTGTTACAGCTGAGGGTCTGAATCGTTGGGATGATACCCGTAATGCAGTTCGTACTGGTGCTGGTGACGTACTTGTCATCGTACCAACCATGAAAGCAATTAACCGTGAAGAAGCTGTTATTGCTTTTGGTGTAATCGAAGGTAAAGAAACAATTGACTTCGCTGATACCCGTGGTGAAGAGTGGGTTGCTAGTAAACGCCGTTATGGTACTCGTTACACTTTCGGCGATGTAGCCTTAATTTCTTACTCAGACTTGTCAGATGAACTTAAAGCTATTGTTAATCTGCCAGGCCAATCAATCGGTTACAAAAAATAACATGAGAGACTGGAGTGGTATATTTTTAGGTGCGATCATTGTTGTGATACTATCTGCATGTGTATCATTGGTTATTCTACAATCTAAAGAAAACCATGAGCTTGAAAGACAAGCTGTAGCATGTGAGCAGAACAAAGCGACTAAGGATTACCACAAATGTATTGCTCCTATCCGTGCTAAGCAGAACCATAGGCAAGCG
>NZ_JANLCJ010000595.1 GCF_024979295.1 Herbiconiux daphne
TCACATTTGGTAATTCGCCAAGGGCATCAAACACTTCATACTTCGAGGAAATAGCAATTGCTGACTTCGCAGGTGCTACCCTTTCTTTGAGTTCGCAAGACGCTTTGTACGCTTTACGAATTGTTAAGGTACGCATAAACTTCTGTTCCCTCTATAATTAAAACATAGACCCCCTATTTCTAGGGGGTAATGCCCTATTTGAACCATAGGTGGTAGGCTTGTTGGCTCGACTGTTATTGTTGAAGGGGTTGATAGTCCCTAACAGCCAATACACAAAGAGGCAAGACGTGTGCACTTGCCCCCTCATGTTTAGTTTAGGTAGCCGACAAATCGTGTCAGCTGAGTCACTAGTTGATAGAAAACATCAGCTACCTAAGTTCTCTAGCCTGCTTCATCACTCTTATTATGTACTTTAGTAACTTTACAGGACAACGTATTATAAGCACAACATCTAAGTGGTAATGGCTAAACTCTCCACCAATTCAGAAAGTTTAACCGTAACACTGCTCAGTACGCTAGGCCCATGAAGTGCAAATTCCTTATACGAGTCAAGCATAAGGCTATGTCGTGGGTATGAAACCCCTTGA
>NZ_JANLCJ010000596.1 GCF_024979295.1 Herbiconiux daphne
AAATGCAATGAATGATTTACGTGAAGCTCGTTTTGAGTATGAACGTAAGATTCGTGCCCAAGGTGAGAAAATTGATGAACTGACCTTCCTAGTGGTTAAACTCTCTAATAAACTGGAGAAACTAGATGGACAGTAATTTCACACATTTCTGGCAATTCTTTCACATGTATCGCAATCAGCTAGGCTACGGCCTAGTTGCTGCGGTTATTAATGCACTGGTACACTGGAAACGTAAGGACACTGCAAGAGATTCATTTGTTGATGTAATCTTCTGTGGTGCTATTGGTTGGGGTGTTGATGGATTCCTCCGTTCACATGGTATGAATCCAGAAGGTGCTGTAATGGCTGCGGCAATGATTGGTTATATTGGTGCTCAAGGGATTAGTGAATTCCTTAAAGCTAAATTAGGATTAGGAGCATCTAAATGACTATTGAAGCTTCACAATATATTAATCAGCTTAACTCTAACTTCCCGAGGTCTACGGACCTCTTGAAGGAAGGTGATGATCATATTCGTATGATTAAAGCTAACCTCAAAAATACATTCCCAAACTTCAATGGTTCAGTGAAATGGACTTCTGATGGA
>NZ_JANLCJ010000597.1 GCF_024979295.1 Herbiconiux daphne
GCTTGACCAACCTTCGTGCAATGCAATGTCAGACTCAACCAGACCGTTGCCTGCGCCTGTTAGAACGTCGTGATCATCATCAGCAATACCAAAGGTCGTCTGGTATGTCTTGAGCACGTCCTGACGCTTCTGGCGCAGCACAGAGTCCATTTCATCACGAGTCTTAAACTTACCTGCACGGATATCATCCATTACAGAAGCATCTGCTTCGTGACGAGCTTGTAGACCAATGTCTTTACGAGCTACTTTACGGGCATATGGGTTGTCTTTGTAGAAGACATCACCTTTGTTAACCCAATCATTAAACTCTTGCTGCGGTATTTTACCTGTCTCTAACTGAGCTTTCTTAATCAGGTAATCATTCTCAGCTGATTGTTTCTTATCATCCACATACTCTTTAGCAATGGAAGATGAAGTAGCAAGGAACTGGTCGAACACTTGATGTAGTGTGGATGGTTCAGCTTTGGGTGTCTCAATGTT
Organism: Herbiconiux daphne; assembly: GCF_024979295.1. Lineage (GTDB taxonomy): Bacteria > Actinomycetota > Actinomycetes > Actinomycetales > Microbacteriaceae > Herbiconiux > Herbiconiux daphnes. The sequence goes on from NZ_JANLCJ010000597.1 coordinate 481, forward strand.
GACAGCTTGATAACGTAGACTACCGATACCAGTGTCTGCAAGACGTCCTGCACCTTGGTAACCCTGTCCTGCACCTTGAGATGCTTGGTCGATTAAACTAGCCAT
>NZ_JANLCJ010000598.1 GCF_024979295.1 Herbiconiux daphne
CAACAGCTAGCTACATCTACTAATCCAGAAGCTGCTCAGCAAACAATGCAACAGGCTGGTTTCGGTAGTAGCGCTCGTCTTGCTAAAGACAATGCTGCTAGGGCTGCATTAGCACAAGAACAACAGAACTCTGCTGATATTACAAATCAAGCATACAACTCAGCTGTTGAACAAGCTCAAGGTATTTTATCAGGTAATCGTCAGAATCAACTTAGTGCTCTTAGTGGTTTAACACAGAATGCTAGTACACAAGCTGGCTTACTTGATACAGGTGCTCAAGCTGCTAATCAGGCTTATCGCAATGCTTTCAATGCTTCTCAGCAACGTTATCAGAATGAGCAAGGTGCTTTGGATACAGCATACAATAATCAGATTGGTGCTCAGAATATGGCTAACCAAGATATCCAGAATCGTATTAATGCTGCCTCAGTAATGAATGGTGCATTAGGACAAACAACCACAGTGAAACAAACTGGCGGTGGTGGAGGTATGTTGGGTGGTGCTATGTCAGGTGCTGCTGCTGGTAGTGCATTCGGGCCTTGGGGCGCTCTTGCTGGTGCTGTTATTGGTGGAGCTGCTGCCTC
>NZ_JANLCJ010000599.1 GCF_024979295.1 Herbiconiux daphne
GATCCGACTTCTCTTGTGGTCATTAATCATAGGTGATCGCCGCTAACGATTGCCTATTCTAATGGCTACAATCATTTAACTTAGGAAAAAGCAAATATGTTGAACGTATACATTTCAGCTCAGAAAATTGCCAATGGCTTTCCTGAGCGGTCAATCGTAAAATTAATCAAATGGCGGGGGTTAGGAACTCGTGCGGAAGCTTTCGAAAGTGTTCAGGAGAGCTTCCAACTCTTCGCCAACCAAAACCCCGACAGTGTGTTCTTCAACTTCGCAACGGAGATTGAAGAGCTTATCCGTCGTGCTTCTCATGCCATGTCAGAAGGTGCGGCGTATATTGCTAGTGACATGCTGCTGGCTGTTACCTGCAAAGTTGGGGAAGAATGTGAGAGGATCTCTCGCCGTGGATATTAGTAACGATCTGACTAATCGCTATATGTGCTTGGAGATTGATTGCGCTATCGCTCTCAGCAAGCACAATTTAGCGAGAAAGAGTGTACGTCAACTGCGCGGTACGGTGAAAGGTATGAGTTTTCTCAATGATATGGTAGATACAGAGGTTGAAATAAACCGTATCTGGGAAAAA
>NZ_JANLCJ010000006.1 GCF_024979295.1 Herbiconiux daphne
ACCCGGTCGGCCGTCTCCGCCCAGGCGAGCTCCCGCAGCTGCGCGGCGCTCACCGACGACCGCCGCCGACGCCTGAGCCGCGCCGCCGACCCGCCGGCGGCCCGAGCGCGCGTTTCGGGAGGAGCTGCGCTCACCCGCCGCCGCCGGCGGCCCGATGCCGCGCACGTCCTCCCGAAATCCGCCCCCGGGCCGAACCGGGCAGAACCGGTCGGCCGTCTCCACCCAGGAGGCGGCCAAACCCGTCACCAAGCGCGAGGCGGCGACCGCCGCCGACGCCTGAGCCGGGCCGCCGAGCCGCCGGGCGGGCGGCCCGAGCGCGCGTTTCGGGAGGAGCTGCGCGCACCCGCCGCCGCCGGCGGCGCGAGGCGGCGCACATCCTCCCGAAACCCGGCCCGCCGGGCAGAACCGGTCAGACCCGGTCGGCCGTCTCCGCCCAGGCGAGCTCCCGCAGCTGCGCGGCGCTCACCGACGACCGCGGGTAGACCACGCCGTCGCACGCCCCGCCGCGGAACACGGCGATCGAGTCGGCGAGCTCGGTGAGCTCCTCCTCCTCGCTCGACACCACGATCACGGCCACGTTCTTCTCGTCGGCGAGCGCGCGGATGATGCCGTAGATCTCGCGCTTCGCCCCGATGTCGACGCCCTTCGTGGGCTCGTCGAGCAGCAGAAGCAGCGGCGCCTGCAGCGTGGCGCGGGCGAACAGCGCCTTCTGCTGGTTGCCGCCCGACAGCGACGTGATCGGCGCCGACACGTCTCCGCGGATCGACACCTGGCTCAGCACGTCTTCGGCCGAGCCCTTGAGAGCGCGCCAGCGCAGGATGCCGCCGCGGATGTACTTGCCGAGCACCGGCAGCACGACGTTCTCGATCGACGTCATCTGGGGCACGAAGCCGTCGGCCTTGCGCTCCTCGGACAGGAAGGCGACGCCGGCCTTGATGGCCTGCCGCGGGCTCGTGGGCCGGAACGGCTCGCCGAGCAGGCGCAACTCGCCCTCGCCGAGCGGGAACGCGCCGTAGACCGTGCGCAGGAACCGGGTGCGGCCCGAGCCGACCAGCCCGTAGATGCCGAGGATCTCGCCGGCGTGCACCGTCAGGTCGATGCCGAAGAGGTTGTTGCCTGCGATCCCCGACGCCTCGAGCACCGGGCGCCCGAACTCGCGTGCGCGAACGGCCTCGGAGACCGTCTCGACCGAGTCGAGCGAGGTCTCGCCGACGCCGTCGCCCACGATGTCCTCCACGGATGCCGCGGCCGCGGCGTGGTCTCCGACGATCGCCTCGATGACGGCCGCCCGGTCGACCTCGGCGGCCGAGCCGTCGAGCACCACGCGACCTCCGGAGAGCCCGACGATGTGGTCGGCCACGGCGAACACCTCGTCGAGCTTGTGGTCGACCAGCAGCACGCCGATGCCCTGATCGGCGCTCAGCCGGCGCACGATGCCGAGCAGATGGTCGACCTGCTCCTGCTCGAGCGCGGTCGTCGGCTCGTCGAGCAGGATGTACTTCGCGTTCTGGTTGATGGCGCGCACGACCTCCACCATCTGGCGCTGCGCGACCGGCAGCGACGAGATGAGGTCGCCCGCGCGCGCCGCGATGCCGTATTCGGCGCAGAGCTCGTCGGCCGTCTTGTTCATCTGCCGGCGGCTGAGCAGCCCGCCGTTCACGGTCTCGTGACCGAGGAAGAGGTTCTGCGCCACCGTCAGCTGATCGACCAGGCTGAGCTCCTGATAGACGCAGGCGATGCCGGCGTCGCTCGCGTCGCGCGGCACCGCGAGCTGCAGGGCCACGCCGTCGATGCGGATGTTGCCGGTGTCGGGCACCTCGGCACCCGAGAGCGATCGCAGCAACGTCGACTTGCCCGCCCCGTTGTGGCCGATCAGCGCCGTCACCTGGCCGGGCCGGATGAGCAGGCTCACGTCGCTGAGCGCACGGGTGGGGCCGTAGCTCTTCGAGATCGAGTCGACCAGGAGCCCTGGGGCGGTTGCCTCGGTGGTCATTGACGTTCTCCTTCGATTGACGCGGGGACGAGTGGGGTGGTGGCCGGGCCGCGAAGCCCGGCCACCGGTTCACAGCGGGTTCGGTTTATCCGAATTCCTTCTCACCGACGGTCTCGCCGGTGGTGTACAGCTTCAGCGGCTGCAGGATCTCGGCGGGAACGTCGTCGCCACCGAGGTAGGTCTGCACGTTGTCGAGCACGATCTTCGCGTATTCGTAGGGCTCCTGCGCGGCGCAGGCCACGTAGTCACCCTCGAGCGGCGTGTCGGCGGCGCAGAAGCCGTAGACCTTGATCGAGTCCTGGCGCCCGGCCTCGGCAATCGCCTGCAGCGCACCGACCACGGCGGGTCCGGTGTCACCGAAGATGACGTTGACGTCGGGGTTGCCCTGCAGCAGTTCACCGGTGACCTGGAGGCTGACCGCCGGGTCGACGTTCGTGTCGAGCGTCTGCAGCACCGTGGCGTTGGGGTTGGCCTTGATCGCCTCGGTGAAGCCCTCGTCGCGCTGGTTCGTCGGAATCTGCGACGGCTCGCCGAGAATGCCCACGACGAGCTTGTCGGTGGTGCCGAGGTCGGCGATGGCCTGCTCGCCCAGCTGCTGGCCGCCGGTCTTCTGGTCGGCGCCGACATACTGCACGATCGTGGCGTTCTGGTTCTTCAGGCCGTCGGGGTCGATCGTGACGTTGACCGAGAACACCGGGATGCCGGCCTGGTTCGCGGCCTTGACGCTCGAGACGCCCGTGTCGGAGTTCACGGCGTTGAGCGCGATGGCGCAGACGCCCTTCTGCACGAACGCGTCGATCTGGGCCAGCTGGTCGCTCTCGTTGTCGTTCGCGATCGCCACGTCGACCGTGTAGCCGAGTTCTTCGGCGTGGTCTTCGAAGCCCTGCTGCATGGCGATGTAGTAGGGGTTGATCGTGTTCGGCAGGGCGACCCCGATGACCGGCTTGTCGTCGGAACAGGATGCCGGCAGTGAACCCGCCGCATCGGTCGAGCCGCCCGTGCCGTCGGTGGCGGCATTGCTGCACGCGGCAAGGGTGAGCGCGAAGACGCCTACGGCAACGGCGCCGAGTGCCTTTCGTGTTTTCATGGTGTGTCCTCTCATCGTGATTCTGTGGTGCTGGGGGTGGTGATGGGCTGGGGTGGAGCGGTCGGAGGTGACGCGGTCGGGGGCGGATTCGGGCCCGAGGCCCGTTTGGCGAACACCGGGCGGCCGGAACGCGACCGCCGGAGCGTGTCGAACGAGACGCCGACGAGGATGATCACGCCGATGACGAGCGACTGCCAGTAGCTCTGCACGCTCAGCACGTTCATGCCGTTCGACACGGCGGCGATCAGCACGGCACCGATCATGGCGCCGAGCACGGTGCCGACACCGCCGAACAGCGAGATGCCGCCTACCACCGCCGCGGCGATGGAGTAGAACAGCTCGTTGCCCGTGCCGGTGGCCGGGAAGCCGACCATGAGCCGCGAGGTCACGATCATGCCGCCTATGCCGCCGCAGAACCCGCTGATGGCATAGACGAGGATGGTCGTTCGCGCGATGTTGACCCCGGCGAGGCGGGCGGCGTTCTTGTTGCCGCCGAGGGCGTAGACGTGCACGCCCTGGCGGGTGGTGCGCAGCCAGAATCCGGCGATCACCGCGGCGATCAAGAGAAGCAGCACGGGCACCGGCACGCCGGCGATGCGGCCCTGGCCGATCCACGAGAAGCCGATGTCGCGCACCTGGATGGAGTTCGCCCCGGTGATGATGAGCGGGATGGCGAGGGCGACGCCCTGGGTCGAGAAGGTGGCGATGAAGGGCGGGATGCGCACGAAGTGGATCAGCAGTCCGTTCACTACGCCGAGCGAGGTCGCGGCGATCAGCGCGATCACCACCGCGATCGGCCAGGGCACGCCCGCCTGCATCACGAGGGCCACCAGCACGCCCGACATGGCGATGTTCGCGCCGGTCGACAGGTCGATGCCGCCGGTCAGCAGCACGAAGGTCTGCCCGAGGGCGAGGAACCCGATCACGGTGCCGTTCACCAGCAGGGTGAAGGCGTTGTCGATGGTCCTGAAGTTCGGCGACAGGATGCTGAAGACCGCCAGCACCGCCACCAGCACGATGAAGATGCCGGTCTCATCCGGCAATCGACGCTTTCTCACGTGAACCTCCTTGTTCTTCATCGGTGTCGTGGTGCGCGGGTCAGTCGTTGAAGGCGTCATCGAGGCCCGTCCAATCCGCTGCGCGGGTGTAGGTGTCGCGCAGCCTGGAGTAGTCGCGCCCCGAGGGTTCGGCGACGACCCGCGACGCCGGCGCCCACTCGTCGCGCACGGCCCGGATGTCGGCGCCGCGCAGCACGGCGGCCGCTTGCACGGCGGCCCCGCCCGCCACGGCATCCTGAGCGTCGGTCACCTCCACCGCGCGGCCCGTGACGTCGGCCACGACCTGGCGGTAGGCCGCTGACGCCGCGCCGCCTCCGGTCACGAGCAGCCGGCCGTCGAGCGGGATGCCCATCTGCTGCATGCGGCGCTGACCACGCTCCATGCCGAGCACCACGCCCTCGAAGGCGGCCAGGGCGAGCTCTTCGCGACTGGTCTCGCTCGAGATGCCGGCGAGCAGGCCCCTCGACCGCGGCCGGTTGGGGGTGCGCTCGCCGTCGAGGTAGCTCACCAGCACGGGCCGGAGGCCGGCGCCGTCGGTGGCGGCGAGCGCGAGGCGCTCGAGGGCGGCATGGTCGACGCCCAGCAGGCGCGCCACGGTGTCGGTGACCTTGGCTGCGTTCAACGTGCAGATGAGGGGAAGGTAGCGGCCCGTGGCATCCGCCACCGAGTTGACGATGCCGGTGTGGTCGAACACCGGGTTCTCGCTCGTGGTGAACACCACGCCCGAGGTGCCGAGCACGTAGGCGAACTCGCCCGGGCCGACGCCGAGGCCGACCGCGCTCGCGTGCTGGTCGCCCGCGCCCGCACCGACCACGGCATCCGTGCGCACTCCGAGTTCGGCGGCGACGGCCGAGGGCACCGTGCCCGCCGGCGCCGAGGCGTCGAGCACCTCGGGCAGCATCGCGGGCCAGTCCTTGCCGGCGTCGACCAGGTCGAGCACCGAAATGATGTAGCCGCCCTCGGGCGCCGAGTAGTAGCCGGTGCCGCTCGCGTCGGAACGATCGGTGACCGCCCGGCCGCCCTGCGCCCCGCCGGTCAATCGCCAGGTGAGGTAGTCGTGCGGCAGCAGCACCGTGGCGAGCGCGGCGAAGTTCTCGGGCTCGTGCGCCTTCAGCCAGGCGAGCTTGCCGATGGTGAACGAGGGCGGGGGCAGCGTGCCGATGCGATCGGTCCAGGCGTCGCCGCCGATCTGCTCGGTGAGGCCGGCGATCTCGGCGGCGGCGGTGGTGTCGTTCCACAGCTTCGCGGGTCGGATGACGGCGCCCTTCGCGTCGAGGGGCACCAGCCCGTGGCACTGGGCGGCCACGCTCACCGCCACGATGTCGTCGGGGCGAACGGATGCCGCGGCGCGGGCCCCGGCGAAGGCCGCGACCGTGGCATCCCACCACTCGTGCGGGTGCTGCTCGCTCACGGGCGGGAAGGTCGGCGAGTGCGGCGCGCGGCCGGAGCCCAGGGTGGCCCCGGTGTCGGCGTCGCGCAGCACGACGGTGGTGGATTGGGTCGAGGAGTCGACCCCGGCGACGACGGGCATGATCAGGCGGTCTCCCGGCTGCCGGCGGTGCCGGTGGTGCTGAAGCCGTCGTCGAGACCGGTGAACTCGGGGATGTCGAGGCCCGACAGCTCCGGGGGCAGGCTAGCGAGCAGGCCGACCGCGCCGCCGGGGTGGGTGAAGTGCACGCGCTCCCAACTCACCGCGTGCGCTCGCATGAGCACCACGGCCAGCGCGTCGAGCCACACGCTGTGGGCGAGCGTGCTGCCCATGGCGAGCAGGTTGCCGGGGTCGGCCGTGGGGTAGTTGCGCAGTTCCACGGTGATGTCGGCCAGTTTGCCGAGGGGCGAGTTCGCGTTGGAGGTCAGCGCGACGACCGTGGTTCCGATGCTCTGCACGCGGGCCACGAGGTCGTTGAGCTCGCTCGACGACCCGCCCTTGGAGAGGGCGATCATCACGTCGTCGGCCTCGACCGCGCCCATCGAGCCGTGCAGTCCGTCGCCCGGGTTGAGGAAGAACGCGGGGGTTCCCGATACCGAGAACAGGTGAGCGGAGCGGCGGGCGATGAAACCGCTGGTGCCCGACCCGGTCATCACGACCTTGCCGGTCATCGCGTTGAGCAGCGCGGCGACCCGCACGAAGCGGTCGTCGACCTGGTCGAGGATGTCGAGCACGGCTTCCGCCTCGAGGCGAACCTGCTGGCGGCCCGCCTCGATGACGGCGGACTGGGGGGAGTCGTTCATGCTCGATCCTCTTTCACGACGGTGTGTCCCGCTCAGTATGAAACTGCCTCTGCACGAATGTCAAACAGGGTGCTCAAATGAGCGCACATGAGAGCCCCGGCATCCGTATCATGGTCTCGGGCCGACAGCCGTCGACCCCCACTGCCGCGAGCGCGGACCTCACCGACGATGGGCTGCGATGCCACCACCACTCACCCCCGGGGCCGCGATCCTGGCCGCCACCATCGCGCGCCGGTTCTACGTCGACGGCGGCACCAAGTCGGAGATCGCCGACGAGATGGGACTGTCGCGATTCAAGGTCGCCCGGCTGCTCGAGCAGAGCGTGCGCGAGGGCATCGTGCGATTCGAGATCGCGACGCCGAACTCGTTCAACAGCGAGCTCTCCGAGACGCTGCGCAAGCGGTTCGGGCTGCGCCGGGTGATCGTGATCGACGTGCCCGACGAAGAGCGCACGCCCGCCGGCATCCGTCAGGCCGTGGGCCGCGGCGCCGCCGCGGTGCTGAGCGACCTGGTGACCGAGACCGACGTGCTCGGCATCGGCTGGGGGCGCACCCTCAGCGCCATGTCGCTCGAGCTGACCGAGATCGCGCGCTGCCTCGTGGTGCAGATGGGCGGCATGGTGGGGTCGATCACCGAGAACTCGCTCGAACTCGTGCGCAAGATCAGCGAGGTGGGCGGCGGCCAGGCCTATCCGCTGTTCGTGCCGCTCATCGTGCAGAACGCCCAGACCGCCCAGAGCCTGGCCACTCAGCCCGGCGTCGCGGCCGCCATGAAGCTGTTCGACTCCATCACCGTCGCGGCGGTCGCGGTGGGCAGCTGGGATCCGCCGGATTCGCAGATGATGGCGAGCCTGCCCGTGCACGAGCGCGACGAGCTGACCCGCAAGGGCGTCGCGGCCGAGGTGCTGTCGACGCTCATCCTGCACGACGGCACCGTGCTGCCCGACCTGCAGGACCGCTCGATGGCCACCGGCATCGACGTGCTGCGCGGCATCCCCGAGCTGGTGCTCATCGCCGGCGGGCAGTCGAAGGCCGAGGCGGTGCGGGCGGTCATCCGGGCCGGACTCGGCACGACGCTCGTCACCGACAACTCCATGGCGGAGCTGCTGCGGCAGATGTGAGCGCTAGTGGGCGTGCTGCGCGGCGCGGGCGCGCAGCAGGGCGAGCTGGTCGCCGGCGTGCTCGGCTCCGAAGACGCTCGAGCCCGCGACGAAGGTGTTCGCACCGGCATCCGCGGCTTCGCCGATGGTGTCCTCGTTGATGCCGCCGTCGACCTGCACCCAGACGTCGAGGCCGGTCGCGTCGACCGCCTCGCGCAAGCGGCGCAGCTTCGGCATGGTCGACGCGAGAAAGCTCTGGCCGCCGAAGCCGGGCTCGACCGTCATGACGAGCACCATGTCGACCTCGTCGAGCAGGGGCAGGTAGGGCTCGATCGGGGTGCCCGGCTTGATGGCCAGCCCGGCTCTCGCTCCGCGCCGACGGATGCCGCGGGCGATGTCGACCGGATCCGCCGCCGCCTCGGCGTGGAACGTGACCGAGTGCGCCCCGGCCTCGGCGTAGTCGCCCGCCCAGCGAGCGGGGTCGTCGACCATCAGGTGCACGTCGAGCGGCAGGGGGCTGCCCGCGACGAGGCGCTCGACGACCGGCAGGCCGAACGAGAGGTTCGGCACGAAGTGGTAGTCCATGACGTCGACGTGGATCATGTCGGCGTCGGCGACTCGGGCGAGCTCGTCGCCGAGGCGCAGGAAGTCGGCGGCCAGGATGCTGGGATGGATGCGAATCGCCACGGCTAGACCCTAGTGGTCACCGGATGCGCCGCGTCGGAACGGACGAGCAGCAGCGCCTCGGCCGTCGCGGAGTCGGTGACCAGGGTGGTGACCAGCCCGCTCTGCAGCACCGCCGCGATGGCCGCCACCTTGTCGGCGCCTCCGGCGAGCGTCACCACCTCGGGAACCCGGCGCAGTTCGTCGACCGTCACGCCCACCGCGCGCTCGAGCGCGGGCGCGGCGATCGGGGCGCCCGCGGCGTCGAAGACCACCGAGCACACGTCGGCTACGGCGCCGCGCGCCACCAGGTCGTCGCGCTCGGCGGGCGTGAACTCGCCGAACAGCGACGAGCGGGGCGGTTGCCACGAGCCGATGCCGACGAGGGCGATCGTGAGCCGGCCGAAGCGGTCGATGGCGTCGGCGAGGCTCGGGTCGGCGCGCAGTTCTTCGGCCATCGAGGCGGTGCGCACGAGCAGGGGCGCGTGCAGCGGAAAGGCGCGGCCGCCGGTCTTGCCGGTGAGGCGCCGTACGAGTTCGACACCGCTCACGTCCATCTCGGCCGCCCGCACGCCGCCGACCATCTGCACCACGTCGGCCGGCGCGAGCGTCGACACCGCGTCGACGAGGCCGGTGAGAGTGGCGCCCCACGAGATGCCGAGCACGTCGTCGGGGCCCACGACGCCGGCCAGCAACTGGGCGCCGGCCGTGCCGATCAGCGCGGCCGTGGCATCCGGAGCGGCGTCGATGGCGCGCACCACGATGGCCCGAGGCATGCCGTAGGCCCGGGCCAGCCGCTCGCCGAGCGCGAGGTCGACGTCGGCGGGCATGTCGACGTAGATGCGCACGATGCCGCTCGCCTTCGCCTCGTCGAGCAGGCGGGCGACCTTGAAGCGCGAGATGCCCAGTTCGTCGGCGATCTCGTTCTTCTGCTTGTCGTCGATGTAGTAGCGGCGGGCGACGATCGCGGCCTCGAGCGAGACGGGGGCGGTGCCGCGGCGGCCGTCGGGGGCCGGGTCGCCGGGGCGGCGCACGACGGCGCGGGGGTCGGTCATCGGGTTCCTCCATGGCGCGACCTTTGACGCGCTCTGGGGGCTAGTGTACTCTAGCGTCGTGCTCTTATGAGCGCTGGTTTCACATTTGAGCGGTTGTCTCCGCTCCCTCACCCCGACGGAGAGCAATGTCGATCGACGTTCGAGTTCCCACCACCGGCAATGCGGGGGAGGACGCCGTGATCGTCGACTGGAACGTCTCGGTGGGGTCGCAGGTGCACGCCGGCGACGTGCTCGTGACGCTCGAGACCGCGAAGGCGACCATCGAGGTCGAGGCGCCGGCGGGCGGCGAGATCTTGGCGATCAAGTTCGAGCCCGGCGACGAGGTGCCCGAACACGAGGTGCTCGCGGTGCTGGGCGAGGCGGGCGAGGTGCTGGGCGGCTCGTCGCCTGGGCCGGTCTCCGCCGGCCCAGGCGCCGACGCCGATGATCCGGGGGCCACCGCGCCGGCGACACCAACCCCGGCCGTGTCCGTGCAGGCTGCGGCGGCCGGCGAGGCTCCCACTTCGACATTCTCGGCGGAGACGGCGACGGCGACGGCTACGGCTACGGATGCCGCGGCCTCCGCCTCGCCGGTGGCGCGCGTCAAAGCCTCCCCTCGTGCCCGCATCCTCGCCGATCGGAACGACGTCGACCTCGCGACGGTCGCCGGCACCGGGCCGGGCGGGCGCATCATCATCGCCGATGTGCTCGCGGCGCGAACGCGGGCCCAGGCGCGGGCGGAGAGCCCGGCGCCTGCCGGCGAAACATCCGCCGGCAATTCGTTCGCTTCCCCGGGTGCTGCCGCCCCGATCGCGGGTGCGACGACCACCGCCGACCCCGACAACGCGCCTGCGATCAGCTCAGCAGCCAATGCCGGCGCCGCCGCCGACTTCACGCTCGTGCCCGTGCGCGGCGCCCGCAAGGTGACGGCGCAGCGCATGACGGAGTCGCTGCAGAATTCGGCGCAGGTCACGCTCACCCGCTACGCCGACGCCACCGCCATGCTCGCCTACGTCGCCCGGCTGCGCTCGGTCACCGACGACCGCGGCCTGCCGAAGATCGGCGTGAACGACATCGTGCTGTTCGCCACCGCGAGGGCCGTGGCGAAGCATCCCGAGGCCAACTCCACCTTCGACTGGGACGGCATCCGGCAGTACCACAGCGTCGATCTCGGGTTCGCGGTCGACACCGGGGCGGCGCTGCTCGTTCCCGTCATCGCCGGCGCCGACCGGCTGAGCCTCGCCGATCTCGGCGCGGCCGCTCGCGCGGCGATCGAGAAGTCGCGCGCGGGCCGGCTCACCACGGCCGAGATGAGCGGCGGCACCTTCACCGTGTCGAACCTCGGCAGCCTCGGCGTGCACTGGTTCACGCCCGTGCTCAACCCGCCGCAGTCGTGCATCCTCGGTGTCGGTGCGGCGCACCGCACGCATCCGGATGCCCCGAGCCTGCTGCCGTTGTCCCTCACGTTCGACCACCGCGCCCTCGACGGCGCCGCGGCCGCGGGCGTGCTCGCCGACATCGCGCGCGCCATCGAGACCGTCGACGTGCTGTCGGCCTTCTGACCCCCCACGCCCCGCTTCAACCGAAGGACACGACGAACAATGGCAAAAGAGCTGCTCATCGATCCGGCCGCCACCCGCAGCCGGTCGGAGCTCACGTTCGAATCGATCGCCGTCAACACCTACGAGCCCGACCTGGCGCGCGAGCGATCGCTGCACGGCGACGACGCGCTCGAGCGCATCGGGCGCGACATGGTGCTCGTGCGCGAGTTCGAGCTCATGCTCAACGCCATCAAGCGCGAGGGCTCCTACCGCGGCATCGACTACGTGCACGCCGGGCCCGCCCACCTCTCGATCGGACAGGAGGCGGCCGCGGTCGGCCAGGCCTTCACCCTGTCGTCGACCGACAAGGTCTTCGGCAGCCACCGCAGCCACGGCGAGGTCATCGCGAAGGGCCTGTCGGCCATCCATTCCACCGACGCCGGGGTGCTGACGGATGCCTTCAGCGGTTGGTCGGAGGGCGCGATCTGGAACGTCGTGCAGAGCCGTCTGGCCGACGACGACTTCGAGCAGCTCGCCATCAACTACCTGCTCTACGGCATGACCGCCGAGACGTTCGGCCGGCGCACCGGCTTCAACCGCGGGCTCGGCGGCAGCATGCACGCCTTCTTCCCGCCCCTCGGCATCTACCCCAACAACGCGATCGTGGGTGGATCGGGCCCACTCGCCACGGGCGCCGCGCTCTACAACCGGCTGCAGGCGAAGCCCGGCATCGTGGTCGCGTCGATCGGCGACGCGTCGACCGGCACGGGCCCGGTCTGGGAGTCGTTCAACTTCGCGAGCATGGCGCAGCTGCACACCCTGATGGACGACGAGCACCGCGGCGGCCTGCCCGTGGTGTTCTTCATCGTCAACAACTTCTACGGCATGGGCGGCCAGACCATCGGCGAGACCATGGCCTACGACCGGCTCGCCCGCATCGGCGCCGGCATCAACGCGCAGAACATGCACGCGCAGACCATCGACGGCAACAACCCGCTCGCCGTGATCGAGGCCATGACCATCGCCCGCCAGCACCTCGAGTCGGGCGACGGGCCGGTGCTCATCGACTGCCAGACCTACCGGCAGTCGGGGCACTCGCCCTCGGATGCCTCGTCGTACCGCACCAAAGACGAACTCGACCTGTGGGCGTCGATCGACCCGATCGACAGCCACTTCGCGCGGCTCGTCGAGGGGGGTGTCGTGCCCGCCGGCCGCCAGGCCGAGTGGAAGGCGTGGGCGGAGAAGAAGGTGTCGGCGGCCCTCGAGGTGGCGATCGATTCATCCGTCTCGCCCCGTCTCTCGCTGCGGCGTGACCCGCGGGTGATGGCGGGACTCACCTTCAACAACACGTCGATCGACCTCGCCGAGGCCCCCGCGGGCGAGACCCTCGTGCCGGTCGCCGAGCTGCCGCACCTGCAGTCGCTGGCCCGCAAGTCGCGCTCGGGCCTCGGCGACGACGGCAAGACGCTCTCGGGGGCGAAGGCGATCACGTTCCGCGACGCGCTCTTCGAGACCATCGTCACGCACGCCGCCGCCGACGACCGGCTGGCGATGTGGGGCGAAGAGAACCGCGACTGGGGCGGGTCGTTCGGGGTCTACCGCGGCCTCACCGAGCTGCTGCCGCGGCATCGCCTGTTCAACTCGCCGATCTCGGAGGCCGTGATCGTGGGGGCCGGCGTCGGCTACGCACTCTCGGGCGGACGGGCGATGGTCGAGCTGATGTACGCCGACTTCATCGGGCGCGCCGGCGACGAGATCTTCAACCAGATGGCCAAGTGGCAGGCGATGTCGGGCGGGCTCGCGACCGTGCCCATGGTGCTGCGGGTGTCAGTGGGCGCGAAATACGGCGCCCAGCACTCACAGGACTGGAGCTCGATGGTGGCGGGGGTGCCGGGCCTCAAAGTGGTGTTCCCGGCCACGGCGCACGACGCCAAAGGGCTGCTCGCGTCGGCCCTCTCGGGCAACGACCCGGTGGTGTTCTTCGAGAGCCAGCGGCTCTACGACACGGTCGAGACGGTCTACCCCGAGGGCGTGCCGGCCGACTACTACCAGACACCGATCGGCGCGCCGCACGTGGTGCGCGCCGGGTCGGATCTCACCATCCTCACCGTCGGCGCCGCCCTCTACCGGGGCCTGGATGCCGCACGCGAACTGTCGGAGACCTACGGCGTCTCGGCCGAGGTGATCGACGCGCGCTCGCTCGTGCCGTTCGAGTACGACCTGCTGCTGGAGTCGGTCGCGAAGACCGGTCGGCTGGTCTGCGTGTCGGATGCGAACCTGCGCGGCAGCTGGCTCAACACCGTCGCGGCCACCGTCTCGACCGAGGCGTTCGACGACCTGGATGCCCCGGTGGTGGTGCTCGGCGCCCGCAACTGGATCGCACCGCCGGCCGAACTCGAGTGGGACTTCTTCGTGACCCCGGCCGACATCGTCGACGCGGTGCATTCGCGCATCCTGCCGCTCGCCGGTCACGTGGTGCAAGACGCCCCGGGGGCCGAGGGCACGCTCGACGAGTCGGCGATGGGCATCTGATGAAGCTCTACGCCGACAGCGCCTCGGTGGCGGCGGTGGTTCCGCTGCTGCACGACGGGCTCGTGCGCGGGGTCACCACCAATCCGTCGATCCTCGCGCGCGACGGGCTGGGAGCGGCCGATCTGCCGCGTCTCTACGACGAGTTCAGTGCCGCCGGCGCCGACGAGATCTTCCTGCAGGCCACGGGCGACTCGCGGGCCGCGCTGTTCGACGACGCCTCGCGCATCGCCGGATTCGGGCATCGCGTGGTGGTGAAGGTGCCGGCCACCCCCGACGGGTTCCGGGTGGCCCACGACCTGATGGCGCACGACGTGCGGGTGCTGCTGACCGCCGTCTACAGCCTCGCGCAGGCCACGTTCGCGGCATCCCTCGGCGTCGACTACATCGCGCCCTACTTCGGCCGGCTGGTCGACTCGGGCGAAGACGGCCTGTCGAAGGTGTCGAACATGACCACGGTGCTCGCCTCGACGCGCACCCGCGTGCTCGTCGCGAGCGTGCGGTCGCCGAACGCGGCGGCCACGCTCGCGCTCAACGGCGTGAGCCACATCACGGCCGACGTGCCCGTGCTGCTGGCGATGATGGTCGACCCGGTCACCGAGCAGTCGGCCCTCGAGTTCGAGCGGGTCGCCGCGGGCGGCTGACGCGGGCGGCGCGGTGGCGGCTGACGCGGGCGGCTGACGCGCGCTACCGCGGCAGGTCGGCGAGGGTGGGCGGGTTCGCGCCGGCGCGGGAGACCGTGACGGCCGCGCAGTCGGCCGCGAAGGCGCCGATGCGGGCGAGCTCGGCGGCGTCGAACGCCGATCCGTCGCGGAGGGCTAGGGGGTCGACCCCGGCGTCGAGCAGCGCCGCCAGCTGCCAGATGAGCGCGCTCATGAACGAGTCGCCCGCCCCGATCGTGTCGACCACGGTCACCGGCACCCCCGGCACCACCCGCCGTTCGGATGCCGTCGCCAGCACGGCCCCATCGCCCCCGCGGGTCACCGCCACCACCGCCGGACCGAGCTGCAGGATGCGATCGATCGACTCGTCGACACTCGATCGCGGAAAGAGCCACTCGGCATCCTCGTCGCTCAGCTTCAGCACGGTGCTGAGCCGGGCGATCTCGACGAACCGTGCGCACGCCGCGTCGTGCGACCCCACGAGGGCCGGACGGATGTTGGGGTCGAACGTCACGATCGCGTCGGGCCGGCTGCGCAACAGCGCCACCACCGCCGATCCGCCGGGCTCGACGAAGGCGCCGAGCGACCCGGTGTGCACGATGTCGGCCACCGGCAGCTCGACGCCGGCCGGCACCGACCAGCGCACGTCGAAGTCGTACTCGGCCGATCCGTCGGCCCGCAGACGAGCGGTCGCCGACGACGTCACCTCATCGCGGAACGACGCGGCCACGATCTCGACACCCGCCTCGCGCAGGTGGTGCACGATGGACTCGCCCCGCGCATCCGGCCCCACCGCGGTGAGCAGCTTGACGCTGCGACCCAGGCGCGCCAGCCCGTAGGCGATGTTCATGGGCGAGCCGCCCGGGTGCTCGGCCGCACCCTCGGCGCTCTCGACGACGTCGACGAGCGATTCACCGATCGCGAGCACGGTAGCGGCCACCAGGCATCCCCTCTGCTGAATGGCTCTCAGTGTATTGCCCGCCCGCCCGGCGGTGAGGGGTCGCCGGAAGATTCCGGATGCGGGCTTCCGGATGCCGGCTTCCGGATGCCGGCTCCCGGACGCGGGCTCCCGGATGCCGCCGCCGAGCCGACCTGGGGGCGCACCGCCGTCGCGACCGGGGTGGCGGCTTCGCGGCGCGTAGCCTTCTGAGGTGCCATTCGATCCCACCGCCGACCTCGACGACCGCTACGGCTCCGACGTGCTCGCCGACTACAACCGCCGCGCCCGGCCCGTGGAACTGCCCCGGGTCGAGGCCGAGTTCGACCTCGTGGTCGAAGAGGTGGCCACCGACTTCTGCGGCTCCGTCGTCCGCGTCGAGGGCCGCACGGTCGAGCTCGAAGACCGCCACGGCACGCGGCGGGTGTTTCCGCTCGGCGCCGGATTCCTCTTCGAGGGCCGAGCGGTGCAGCTGGTGCATCCGAAGTCCGCGGCCACCAAGGCGGCCGAGGCCGGGCGGCGGCGCACGGCCTCCGGATCGTTCGCAGCCCCGCAGGAACGCGCGCGGGTGGCCCGCGCCAGCCGCATCTACGTCGAGGGCCGGCACGATGCCGAGCTGGTCGAGAAGGTCTGGGGCGACGACCTGCGCGGCGAGGGCGTCGTCGTGGAATACCTCGAGGGCGTCGACGACCTCGACGCCGTGGTGCGCGAGTTCGCCCCGACGCGCGAGCGGCGCATCGGCGTGCTCGTCGACCACCTGGTCGCCGGCTCGAAGGAGAGCCGGATAGCGGATGCCGTTGCGCGCGGCCCGTTCGGATCGAACGTTCTCGTCGTCGGGCATCCGTTCGTCGACATCTGGCAGGCCGTCACCCCGAAGGCGCTCGGCATCCGTGCCTGGCCCACCGTGCCGCGCTCGATCGAGTGGAAGCACGGCATCTGCGAGGCCTTCGGCTGGCCGCACGCCGACCAGGCCGACATCGCGCGGGCGTGGAAACGCATCCTGTCGCGGGTGCACACCTACACCGACCTCGAGCCGGTGCTGCTCGGCCGTGTGGAGCAACTCATCGACTTCGTGACCGAGCCGGCCTAGCGCCCGAGCCCTCCGCAGCCGCCCGCGCAACCTTCGGGAGGCCACCACGCCCCCCGCCCCCTTCGGGAGGCCACACCGGCCTCCTCAACGGCGAACACCCTCCCGAACGCACCGCCGACCCGACCAGGGGCCTCTGCTGGTGACGGCCCGGCTTCGGGAGGCCATTACGCGCCATCCGCGACTTCCGGCGGCCACAGCGGCCTCCCAAACGGGGAACGGCCTCCCGGCGCCCAGTGGCGTGGGATCGCTCGGGAGGCCGCCACACGCGCCGGCCCGTTCGGGAGGCCACATCGGCCTCCCGAAGGGCGAAGAGCCTCCCGAGCGCGCGCCCGTCCGACCCGACCGGGGGAGGGGCAGGGGCCCGGGGGCGCCGCCGCTACTTCACTTTCTTGACCGTGTAGGCGAGGACGTCGGAGCGCATGACCTCTCCTGACGCCTTCACCACGGTGACGGTGTGGTCGCCGTTCTTCAGTCCGTCGGCGGTGAAGAGCTCCTGCCCCACGAGACGCGCGTCGGCGTGGGTGTCGACCGTCTGCACGAACGCGCCGTCGACGTAGACGTGTACGAGACCCTGGTCGGGGGCGACCGCACCGATCCACGACACGGCCGTGCCGGTGAACGTGAAGGTGGCGAAGTCTCCGTCGGTGGTGGTCGCGTGCACGTCGTCGTGGTGATCGCCCCGGAACGAGAACTCGAGGCTGATCTGCCCGATCGGCAGTGCCGCGAGGTAGGCCGCCGAGATCGTCACCGAGCTCCCGTCGAGCACGAAGTCCGTGCCCTCGGTCAGCGGCGTGCCGTCATGGCTCACTCCGGTGAGTTCGCTCGGCGCGCGCAGCACGTCGACCGTGAGGTCGGCGGGCGCCGCGCGGTCGAAGGTGGCCGAACCCGTGCTCAAGAGGCTCTCGACGGTGACGTTCAGGCGATCGAGCAGCATGTACGACCCGGAGGTCTTCACGATGCGCAGCGTGTGCGAACCATTGGCCAGCCCCGAGGCGCTGTAGAGGGTCTGCTGCACGCCCCGGCCGGCGCTCGGGTCGAGGTGGGCGTCGACCGTCTGCACCAGGGCGCCGTCGAGGTAGACCTCTGCGGTGCCCTGCGACTCGTGCGTCTCGGTGACGAAGTCGATGCCGGTGCCCTGGAAGACGTACTGGAACGCGTCGCCGTTGGTCTCGGTGTAGTGCACGTCGTCGCCGTGGTCGCCGAGGCCCCGGTTCGTGCTGTGGCTCCAGGAGCCCGAGTAGACGATGCCCGGGTCGTCGTCATCGAGCACGACGCTGCGTCCGTCGCTCGGTGCCGCGGGCTCGCCCTCGCCGGTGGAGGAGTCGATGGTCGCCACGGTGAGCGGCTGGGTGACGGCCGCGACCTGACGGTCGCCGTTGCGCGACCAGTCGCCGTCGTAGGCCACCCGCAGCGAGTCGTCGTTCACGGTGAGCTGCGCGCCCTTCTTCGGCGTCACCTGCAGCAGGCGCACGCCGTGGATCGGGATGTCCTCACCGGTGAACGACGTGTCGAACGAGCCCAGCTTCTTGCCCTGCCAGAGGTCGCGCACCTCCGCCGCTCCGTCGAGCCCGATGTCGCTCCAGTTCGCCGTGATGTCGGCATCGGTGCGGCCGAGGTTGAACAGCGCCACGGTGTAGGTGCCGTCGGCGTTCAGCGCGTACCAGACCTGACGGTTGGTCGCGGTCGACACCGGCTGAGCCGGCGCGCCGTTCTGCTGCACCGCGATCACGTCGCGGTTCGTCAGCAGGCTGAGACCGAAGTCGTCGAGCTGCGTCATGTCGTTGCCGATGTACATCGGTGCGGCCGAGATGGCCCACAGCGTCGTCGCGGTGCGACGCTCGTCGCGGGTCAGCCCGTCCATGTGGCCGTTGCCCACATTGAGCGAGTCGAGGTCGTTCCACCCGCCGGGGCCCGCGTGACGCCACCACTCGGCCATCTTCGGGAAGAGGCGCTCGATGTTCGCCCACTGGGTCAAGGCGTCGCTGCCGCAGTAGCACTCGACGTCCCAGTCCACCCGCCAGCCGTCGGCCTTCTCCTTCCAGTAGTCGGCGTAGGCGATGTCGAGAGCCCATGAGAGCTCGAACCAGATGCCGCGCTCCCGCAGCGCCGTCGACCAGGCGGCCACGTCGTCGCGCGCGTCGAGCGAACCGTCGCTGATGCCGGAGCCCGGGGTGACGCTGTCGAACTTGACGAAATCGACGCCCCACGCCTTGAGCTGGTCGGCGATCGAGTCGATGTAGATCTGGGCGCACGGGTTCGAGAAGTCGATGCGGTAGCCGATGTTCCAGTAGTCCGCCTGCTGAAGGGGCTGTTTCACGATGTCGTGCGTCGTGCATCCGTCGCCGCCGTAGATGGGCAGCGCCGCCTCGTAGGTGTCGGGGCCCATGCCGGGAATGAAGTAGAGACCGAACTTCTGCCCGTTGCCATGAACGTGGTCGATCACGGCCTGGAGCCCATCGGGGTAGAGCGTGGTGCTGGGGGTGGGGCGGCCGTATGCGTCGACACCGCCGTTCCAGCCGGCGTCGACGTTGATGCGGTCGTAGCCGAAGGGCTGCAGCTTCTCGTGCATGGCGTCGGACTGGGCGACGATCTGATCGGCCGTGATCCACTGACCGTCGTCGTTGTAGACCTGTTGGCTGAAGCTGCTCCAGCCCTGATAGGGCTTGGCCGCCAGGTCGCCTTCCTCGAGCGCGGGTTCCGGGGTGGGCGCCTGCTGCGGCGGAGTGGCGGCCGCGGGCGCCTCGGGCGACGCTGTCGGCGACGCGGTCGGTGCCGGCGACACGGTCGGCGTCGGCGACGCGGACGGCGTCGGTGCCGGCGACACGGTCGGCGTCGGCGACGCGGTCGGCGTCGGCGCCGGCGAAGCCGTGGCGGCGCCGGCCGCGCCCAGCAGCAGCGCCCCCACGGCGGCGATCGCCACAGCTGCGGCGGCCCCCCGCCCGTTCGTGAATGTTCTCGTCATTGTTCGTTCCCTCTCCGTTGGGGGTGGGCCGGATCGGCCCGTGGTGTGGTGACGTCAGATGCGGTGCAGTTCCTGTCGAACGACGGCGCGGATGAGCGAGGCGGCGGCCCCGCGCGCCCAGTCGTCGAAGGTGTGCGCGCGGGTGATCAGCACGCAGTCCGCCGCGGCGCCGAAGGCGTGGGCGGTGAACTCCTCCCGGATGCAGCGCTCGTAGAGCTCGAACTCCTGCATGCCCTCGCCCGCCACGAGCACGGTGTCGGGGCCGGTCAGATTGGCGACCACGGCGAGCGCGGCGCCGATCGCCCTGCCGGCCCGGTCGAAGGCCGCGATCGCCGCCTCGTCGCCCGAGCGGGCGAGCCGGGCGGCGTCGCCGATCGTCAGCTGCGGGGCTCCGGCGGCATCCCGCACCGCGCGCAGCACGGCCCCCGACGACGCGACCGCCTCGACACAGCCCCGGCGGCCGCAGACGCAGACGGCCTCCATCGAGGCGAGCGGCAGGTGACCGAGTTCGCCGGCCACGCCGTGCGAACCCGAGACCACGTCGCCGTTGAGGTAGAGGCCGCAGCCGATGCCCGAGCCGATGGTCACGATCGCGAACGAGCCGGAGTCGATGCCGGCTCCGAACCAGTGCTCGGCGATGGTGAGCGCACGCACGTCGTTGTCGATCAGCACCGGCAGGCCCAGTCGGGCCCGCAAGGGCGCCGCCAGGTCGACGCCGTGCCAGCCGAGCAGCGGCGAGTCGCGCACGACGCCCGACGCCGAGTCGACGTCGCCCGACACGGCGACCCCGACCCCCGCGAGCCGGCCCGCGTCGGCGCCGAGCAGGGCGATGAGTTCGGCGGCCACGGCGCAGACCGTGTCGACGACGGTCTCGGGCCGGCTGTCGGCGATGGTGCGGTGCGCCGACCACCTGACCTTCGCCGTCATGCCCGTGGCGACGCCGATCACCTCGTCGACGTTCACCTTGATGCCGAGCACGAGCAGGGCATCCGGCACGACGCGCAGCGGCTGCACCGGTCGGCCCGCGGCCGGTCCGGTCGCCCGCACGGGGCGTTCGGCATCCGCCGTCACGATTCCCTCGGCGAGCAACGGCGCCACGGCCTTCGTCACGGCAGCCTGCGAGAGACCGGTCTGACGGCCGACGTCGATGCGTCCGATCGGGCCGTGGGTGAGGATGCGCGTGAAGATGTCGACCGAGGCCGGCGTGCGCAGCGCGAGCCGCACGCCGGCCTCGGAGTCGGAGATGGTCACCCGGCGAGGATGGTCTTCGACGTCTCGGCCATCTCCGGGAACACGTCGTCGTCGCGCTCGTGCGTGAAGTAGGCCTCGAACAACGGCTGGATGGTCGTTCCCATCTCCGAACCGTTCGCCGACGGGTAGGCCGGGTAGATGCAGCCGTTCTTGGCCGCGTCGACGAACACGCTGAGGTCGACGCCCTTCGCGAGCTGGTCGGCCGCGACGGCGTCCATGGCTCCGGGGATCGAGGGGAAGAACGAGCCGCTCTGCAGCGCCGCCTTGGTCTGGCAGTCCTCGGTGCCCATGTAGGAGATCCACTTCCAGGCGTTCTCCTTGTTCTTCGACCCGGCCCAGATCTCGTTGCCGTTGGAGTTGCTCATCATCGCCCGGGTGGTGCCGTCGGGCCCGAGCACCGTGGGGGCGATGCCCACGTTGACGCCGGGCAGCTGCGCGAAGGTCGTGGCCGACCAGGAGCCGCCCGACGACATCGCCACCTTGCCCGAACCGAGCTGCTCGGTGTCACCGACGGTGAACTCGCCGAGCTTCGGCGCGATACCGCGGTCGCTCAGACTGCGCACCCACTCCATCGACTTCACGAAGTCGGGGTCGTCGTAGCGGAACTCGGTGGCCCAGGCCGCCGGCTCGCCGAGGCGCCATCCGGTGGTCGAGACGAACGGGTTCCAGGTGGTCTGGCCGACGTAGTCCTCCGTGCCCAGGTTGCCCACTCCGTAGGTCGCCACCTTGGTGCCGTCGAAGCCGGGCTCGTCTCCGCGCACCCCGTTCTCGTCGATGGTGAGATGGGTCGCGATGTCGTCGAAGGTTCCGCCGTCTTCGGGGTTCCAGGTCATCGAGGCGATGTCGTCGGCGGTGTAACCCGCAGCGGTCACCATGTCCTCGTTGAAGTAGATGGCGCTGCCCGCCCAGTCCAGCGGCAGCGCGTACTGCTTGCCGTCGGTGTACTGCCAGTTCTTGACGCCCACGTTGAACACGCCGAGGTCGTACCCGCTGTCGGCGATGTAGCCGTCGAGGGGTTCGAGCTGGCCCTGCTTGGCGTAGGCGTCGAAGAACTGCACGCTGTTCTGGAACGCATCCGGTGCGTTGCCGGCCACGAATCCCGCGGTGAGCTTGGTGAAGTAGTCGTCGACGCCGAACTGCGAGATGTTCACGGTGACGCCGGGGTTCTCCTCCTCGAAGCCCGCGATGCACTCCTTGTACGACACCGCCTGCTTCTCGTCCCAGGTCCACCAGTTCACGGTGCCGCCATCGGCGGAGTCTCCCCCGCTTCCCGACGAGCAGGCGGCAAGGGGCAGGGCGACCGCCAGCACGGCGAGCGCGGGGATCAGTTTCTTCGTTCTCATGGTTCCTCTTCGATCATGATCGGATGGTGCGGAAGGGTGCTGCGAGGCAGCGGTCAGGGCCTGCCGAGCACTCGCCGGAGCACGCGCAGCGCTCCGGCGAGATCGGCGGATCCTCCAGCGTCGTGGCCGTTGAACGGCCAGGTGACGATGTGTCGCTCACCGGCCCACGCGTTGTGGGCGGCGAAGACGGTCGACGGCGGGGTGATGTCATCCATCAGGCCGGCCGAGAACCACGCGGGCGCGGTGGCCCGAGTGGCGAGATTGACGGTGTCGACGTAGGCGAGCGTCGCCTGCACCGTGGGTTCGAGGTGCCGCGCCCGCCCGAGCAGGTCGGCGATCTCGCGGTAGGGATGCCGGTCGGTGATGCCGACAGCGCGTGGGAGGTCGCTGAGGAAGGGCGCCTGGGCGAGCACGGCGCGCACGCCACCCGCGAGCACGCCCGCGGCGATGGCCAGAGCCCCGCCCTGACTGTTGCCGGCCACCGCGACCCGTTCCGGGTCGACACCGTCGATGCCCCGCAGGGCGTCGACCGCGCGCACGGCATCGGCGTAGACCCGCCGGTAGTAATAGGTCTCAGGATGGGTGATGCCGCGGGTCAGGAACCCCGACGGGGCCGTGCCGAACCCGGGGTCGATCGTGCCGCCGTCGCCCTGGCCGCGGGTGTCCATCACCAGCTGCGCGAAGCCGGCGCTCGGCAGCAGCAGATCGTCGATCGCGGCTCCCCGGCCCGCGCCGTAGCCGGTGAACTGCACGACGGCGGGCAGAGCCGCAGAGCGCTCCCGCGGCATCCGGAGCCAGGCCCGAACGGGCTGACCGGCGAATCCGGGGTACTCCAGATCGAAGACGTCGATCGAGCGGAGCCCGCAGTCCACCGGGCTGAGCCGCACCTCGCCGCCCGCGTCGCGAGCGGAGGCGATGGTGTCGGCCCAGAACGCGTCGAAGTCGTCGGGCACCGTCGAGCCGCTGCGAACCTCGCGCAGCACCTCGACCGGCGCGTCGACCCACATCAGCGCGCTCCCGCCCGCTCGGCGCCTTCGACGGCGCCTTCGACGGCGACGTCGACATCGACGTCGAAGACGGAGCAGTCCAGCCGGGTCGCGTCGTCGACGAGGTCGAGATGCGCCCGCGTCGCCCCGAACACCACCACGACGGCCCGGGGAGCGTCGGGCGCGAGCCGGCGCACGACCACCTCGACGGGCGCACCGCCCTGCCACCGCAGGTCGACCGCGAGGGCTCCCGGCACCCGGGCGCCCGTCACGGCACCCTCGCGCCAGGCGGCGGGGAGGGCGGGCAGCAGCCGCAGGTCTCCCTCGGCGGTGCCGACGAGCATCTCGCGGATGCCCGCCGTGAACCCGTAGTTGCCGTCGAGCTGGAACGGCGGATGCGTCGAGAACAGGTTCGGCAGCAGTCCGCCCCACTCCGAGCCGTCGACCGGCGCCAGCCGCCGGTGGTCGCGCTCGAACGGCGCGCTCGCTTCCCGCAGGAGCTCGCGGGCCGTCTCACCGTCGCCGAGGCGGGCGCGCAGCGCGATCTTCCACGCCCACGACCAGCCCATCGCGCCGTTGCCCCGGCGGTCGAGAGTCGCCTTCGCCGCGGCGGCCAGCCCGGGGCTGCCGGAGTCGATCGCGCCGAGCGGGTAGACGGTCACCATCTGCGACATGTGCCGGTGGTCGGGATCGACCTCGGTGAGGTCCTCCCCCCATTCACGCAGCCAGCCTCCGGATGCCGCCGCGAAGGGCACGAGCCGCGGCAGCGCCGCCGCGATCTCACCGAGCACCGGGTGGTCGAGGCCGAGCTCGGCGGCGAGGCGCCGCACCCTGATGAACAGGGTGCCGATGAGGACCATGTCCATCGTCGACGATTGCGCGAGCGATTCGGGGTGCCCGTCGGGCCCACGGAAGAGGTTTTCCGGAGACGTCGAGGGCACGGTGCGGAGGCCCCCTGATCCGTCGTCGACGAGCCAGTCGAGCGCGAACTCAGCCGCCTGGGAGAGGATCGGCCACGCCTGCTCGGCGAGATAGGCGCGGTCGCGCGTGTAGTTCCAGTGCTGCCAGACCTGGTCGGTGAGCCAGAGACCGCCCATCATCCAGATCGCCCACGACGGGTTGCCGTGTCCGGCTCCCACGGGCAGTGCCCAGCCCCAGGGGTCGGTGTTGTGGTGCGCCACCCAGCCGCGTGCGCCGTAGAGGCGGGCCGCGACATCCGACCCCGTCTGCTGCAGACGGTCGATGAGGCGCAGCAGCGGCTCGTGGCACTCCGCGAGGGCGGTCGGCTCGGCAGCCCAGTAGTTCATCTGGGTGTTGATGTTGATGGTGTAGTTCGACGACCACGGCGGTCGCAGCTCGTCGTTCCAGATGCCCTGAAGGTTGGCGGGCGGCGAGCCCGGTCGCGACGACGACACGAGCAGGTAGCGGCCGAACTCGTGCAGCACGGTGGCCACGAGCGCGTCGTCGTCACCGCGCAGGATGTCGGTGGCGACGTCGAAGGAGCCGCCTCGCCGTGGACCGATGCGGGTGGTGCTGGCACCGAGCAGGCGGGCGACGTCGGATTCGTGGTCGCCGAGCAGCTGCCCGGCAGGGCGGGAGCGCGCACGTTCGGCGAGGTCGACGACGGAGTCGATCAGGGCGTCACGCCCGCCGGCGCGCGACTCGGCCGGGTCCACCCCGTTCCACCAGGAGCGCGCGGTGGTGTCGGTGCCGACGACCAGAAGCAGCCGGCGGGCGCCGGTGATGCGCAACTCGGCGGAGTCCCCGACATCCGCGCTCCGCACCGTGCCGTCGGTGCTCACCGTGACGGCGATCGCGCCGTAGGCGTCGTAGTCGCCGGATCGCGAGATCGCGTCGTCGTAGAGCAACGGCTGCTCGACGGATTCTTCGTGCAGGGGTGCGCCGTCGACCGGGATGCGCAGGCCGAGCGCGATGGTGTTCCCGTTCGCGCGGGTGCGATCGACCCGGAGCGGTGACGTCAGCGCGAGTCGAAGGTCGAGACGGCCGGGGGCGTCGCTCTCGAGCTGCATCACGACAACACCGTCGACCGCGGTCGCCCAGGTGGTGCGGCGCACGCGCGCTCCGGGCACGCCCCAGGTCTCGGTGGCGACCGCGCGGTCGAGATCGAGCTCACGCGTGTAGCCGGCGGCATCCACCGGTGCGGTGGTCGTCAGCTCGAGATCGGCGAACGGCAGGAACTCCTGGCTCCACGGTCCCTCGAAGCTGTAGAGCAGCTCCTCGGCGGTGCGGTAGTCACCGGCGTCGATGGCCGCCCGCACCTCACCGAGGCGTTCGGGCCCGGCACCGCCGGCGAGCAGGGCGTCGAGCGCTGCCGCCGGCCGGTCGGGGGTGCCCGACCAGGCCGAGGAGTCGTTCAGCTGCAGCCGGGTGCGGGCCGGGTCGCCGAGCAGCATGGCGCCGGTGCGGCCGTTGCCGAGGGGGATGCCCTCGACCCACTCGGCCGCGGGGCTCTGCCAGCGCAGGCGGAGGGTGTCGTCGCTCGTCATTTGAGGCCCGTGAATCCGATCGAGTTCACGATGCGCTTGCCGAACACCATGAAGAGGATGAGCATCGGCAACGCCGCGACCAGGGTGGCGGCCATGAGGCCCGCCCAGTCGGGCGACGCCTGGGGCGACGACTGCTTGAACACGGCGAGAGCGAGCGTGAGGGGCCGTACGCTGTCGTCGCTGGTCACGAGCAGAGG
This sequence comes from Herbiconiux daphne, assembly GCF_024979295.1. Classification (GTDB taxonomy): domain Bacteria; phylum Actinomycetota; class Actinomycetes; order Actinomycetales; family Microbacteriaceae; genus Herbiconiux; species Herbiconiux daphnes. The sequence continues at coordinate 25,172 of NZ_JANLCJ010000006.1, forward strand.
CCAGAAATAGTCGTTCCAGGCCGTGATGAAACCAAGGATCGACAGGGTGATGATGGGCCCCGACGTCATCGGCAGCGTGATCTGGAAAAGCACCCGCAAGCGCCCGGCGCCGTCGATGAGGGCGGCCTCCTCGATCTCCTCACTCAGCCCCAGCATGAACTGGCGCAGGAAGAAGATGTTGAACGCCGAGAACAGCGCGCCCGGCAGAATCATGCCGGCGAAGGTGTTGAGCAGCCCGAGGTCTTTCACCAGCACGAAGTTGGGCAGCAGCGTCAGGATGCCGGGCACCATCAATGCCGCGAGGAACAGCGAGAACATGAGCTCGCGGCCCTTCCAGCGCAGCCGGGAGAACGCGTAGGCCGCCAGTGTCGAGAAGAACACGATGCTCACCGTCGACACGGTCGCGTAGATCACCGAGTTGAGCAGGAAGTGCGCGATCTGAATCGACGCCCCAGACCCGCCCTCGGCCAGCGACTGCTCGGCGCTGGCGATGCCGAGCACCCGGCCGAACGCGCCCCAGGTGAAGTCGACCGGCAGGAACGAGCCGGGGTTCGTGATCAGGGAGTAGTTGTTCGACAGGGCCGTGCGCAGCATCCAGTAGAACGGGAACACCGTCACGACCAGGATGACGATGATGTAGAGCCACGCCACCCCCTTGCCGATGCTGAAGCGGCGAGTGCTCCGCCCGCGGGGCTTGCGGGCGGGCACCGCCTCCGGGCGGCCGAGTGCTGTGCTGACCATCAGTTGGTGTCCGATTCGCTCGCGCGCATCAAGCGCATCTGAAGGAAGGTGATGACGATGAGCATCGCGAACAGCGCGAGTGACATCGTGGCTCCGTAGCCGAAGTCGAACTGCCCGAACGCCTTGTCGTAGATGTACATCTGCAGCACGTTCGACGCATTCGCCGGGCCGCCCTTGGTGGTGACGGCCACGATGTCGAACACCTGGAAGGCTCCGATCACCGTCAGCACGAGCACCATCGCCAGCACGGGCCGCAGCAGGGGCAGCGTGAGCCGGCGGAACATCTGCAGCTCGCTCGCCCCGTCGATCCGGCCCGCCTCGTAGATCGAGGGCGGGATGGTCTGCAGCCCCGCGAACACGATGATCGCGGTGTATCCCATCGACTTCCAGACGCTGATCAGAGCGATCGACGGGATGGCCCAGGCCCGCGACCCGAGGAAGAGGATGGGTTCACCGGTGAGCTGCTCGATGAGCTGGTTGACGATGCCCAGTTGCGAGTCGAGCATCCACGACCAGGTGGTCGCCGCGACGACTCCCGAGATCAGGAACGGCAGGATGATGATGCCCCGGATGACGGTCGACGAGGTGAGGCGGTGCAGCACCACGGCGGTGACGACCGAGAGGCTCATGCCGATGACGACCGACAGCACGACGAAGTACACGGTCACTCCGAGCGATGACCAGAACACCTGGTCGCCGAGCAGACGCTGGAAGTTCTCGAGCCCCGTCCACGTCGGCGGGCTGAGCACTTTGAAGTCGGTGAAGCTCAGGTAGATGCCGCGCAATGTCGGGTACACCGCGAAGACGACGAACCCGATGAGAGCCGGCGCGATGAGCACCCAGGCCAGTCGCGCGTCGTGCCGATGAGCCGGGGCGTGCGCATTGATCGCACCCCGCCGCCGTGCCCGCGGAACAGCTCCCGCCGTCGTGCGTCGTGCTGCCGTTATCGCCATTGATCTGCCAATCCATGCTTGTTCGTGGCTTTCCACGAGTTGCGGAGTCAGGATAAGTTGGAATAATTGATGCTGTCAAATAATTCGATGGAGAAGATTTCAGATGCCCCCTGACACGTCACCCCCGGTCCACCTGCGCGCGTCGGGGGTCTCGCTGGTCGTCGACACGGCCGGCGGCCGGGCCGAGATCCTGCACTGGGGGCGCGACCTCGGCGAGCTCGACGAGCGGGCGCTCGACGCCCTCCGAGCCACCGCCGGAACCGCACGGCTGCACAACGCGCCCGACTCGGCGCGCCGGCTCGACCTGCTCGCCGGCGAATACGGCGACTGGTCGGGCACCCCGGCGCTGAGCGGCCATCGCGACGGGTCGGCCACCACCTCGCGGCCGGTGCTCACGCACAGCCGCCGGAACGGCGACCGCCTGGTGCTGGGCTTCGACGACGCGGTCGCCGACCTCTCGATCGAGGTGACCCTGGGGCTCGCCCCGTCGGGCCTGTTGGCGTGGGAGGCCGTCGTCACGTCGACGGCATCGGCCGATTCCGCGCCGTTCGACCTCGGCTCCCTGGTCGCCCTGATGCCCGTGCCCGCCCGCGCCGAGCAGCTGCTCGACTTCACCGGCAAGTGGAGCCGCGAGCGCGAGCCCCAGCGGTCGACGATCACCGACGGCGTGCACGCCCGCTACGGGCGGCGCGGAAAGCCGGGCGTCGACTCGCCCTATCTGCTGGTCACGGGAACGCCCGGGTTCGCCGCCCGGCAGGGAGAGGTGTGGGCCATGCACGTGGCCTGGAGCGGCGACCAGCAGTGGTGGGTCGAACGACTGCCCGAGGGCGCGGGTTCGTTCTCGGCGGTTCTCGGCGGCGGTGAGCTGCTGCGAGCGGGTGAGGTGCGGTTGCGCACCGGCGAGAGCTACCGCACCCCCACGGTCGTCTACGGCTACTCCGACACCGGCCTCGACGGGCTCGCCGACCGGTTCCACGACCACGTGCGCGCCGACCGCCGCCGGCCCGGCCCGCAGCCGCTCGTGCTCAACACTTGGGAGGCCGTGTACTTCGATCACGACCTGCCCCGGCTTCTCGAGCTGGTCGAGCGCGCGGCGGGAATCGGGGTGGAACGCATCGTGCTCGACGACGGCTGGTTCCGGGGCAGACGGAGCGACCGGGCCGGTCTCGGCGACTGGCAGATCGACCACGAGGTGTGGCCTAGCGGCCTCGAGCCGTTCGTCGACGCGGTGAGACGGCACGGCATGGAGTTCGGGCTGTGGTTCGAACCCGAGATGGTCAACCTCGACTCCGAGCTCGCCCGCGCCCACCCCGAGTGGGTGCTCGGCCCCACCGATGGCCTCGGGTCGGCGAGCCGCCATCAGTACGTTCTCGACCTCGCGCATCCGGAGGCCTTCGAGCATCTGCTCGAGAGCATGTCGGAACTCGTGCAGCGCTACTCGATCGACTTCCTCAAGTGGGATCACAACCGCGACCTCAGCGAGGCCGTGCGTCGTGCCGGCGGAGGGGCCCCGGCGGTGCACGTTCAGACGCTCGCGTTCTACGACCTCCTCGACGAGTTGCGCCGCCGCTTTCCGCGACTCGAGATCGAGACCTGCGCCTCCGGCGGAGGCCGCATCGATCTCGGCGTGATCGAGCGCACCGACCGGGTGTGGACGAGCGACTGCAACGATCCGCTCGAGCGCCAGCGCATCCAGCGCTGGACGGAGCTGCTCCTGCCGCCGGAGCTCCTCGGGTCGCACGTCGGCGCGCCGCGGTCGCACACCACGCATCGGTGGTCGGATCAGTCGTTCCGGCTCGCCACGACGCTGTTCGCGTCGGCGGGCATCGAGTGGGACATCACCTCGTGCACGCCCGAGGAGCTCGAGGCCCTCGCGCGCTGGGCAGGCTTGTACAAGCAGATGCGCGGCCTGGTCGCCTCGGGCCGTCGCGTGCATGCCGACCTCGCCGACCCCGAGACCCTGCTGCACGGCAGTGTGGCCGCCGACGGCTCGCGCGCCCTCTTCGCCTGGGTGCGACTGGGTACGTCGCCCGCCGGGCAATCCGGCCGGGTTCCGTTCCCCGGGCTCGACGAGAGCGCGCACTACCGCGTCTCCGTGCGCTCCGAGCTGGGGGCGGTCTCGCTCCACCAGGGCGAAGGACCGCAGTGGTTCGATCGCGCGCGGGCCGAGCCCGAGGTGCTGCCGGGCGCCGTCCTGGCGGTCACCGGTGTGCCGCTGCCCACGCTCGACCCCGGCCAGGCCCTCATTCTCGACCTGCAGCGGGTCGGCGGCGAGGCGGATGCGGATGCGTGACACGCGCCGCCTCACGCGCACCGGCCGCCCGCCGTGCAGAATGGGTGACACGCGCGACGGGGCTGCACCGGCACGCGGGGCGAAGGGCGGGCACGGTGGACGCGACGACGGCGAGTGATCCGGCCGCGGTCTTCGCCGTGCTGCGGTCGGCGTCGCCGGCGGCGGTCGATGTCTTCGTGCACCTGCTGACCCGTGGGCCGACCGCGCGCATCGACGTGGCGCGGGCGACCGGCCTCTCGCAGGCTGCCGTCACCAAGGCCGTCGCCCCCCTCGTCGCCGCCGGCCTGGTGCGCGGCGGCGGCGCTCCCGCGCCCGGTGGCCCGCCCGGCCGACCCGCGAGCCCGGTGCGGGTCGACCCGGAGGCGGTGCTCGCCATCGGCGTCAAGGTGAACCCCGACGAGGTGATCGGGGTGGTGACCGACCTGCAGTCGGGCATCGTGCACTCGGCGCGTCAAGACGTCGACGACCCCACTCCGGAGCGGGTGACCGAGGCGGTCGCCCTCGTCGTCTCCCGACTGGAAGAGCTGCTCGGCGATCGCTCCGACCGGGTCGCCGCGGTGTGCGCCGCCGTGTCGGGCGACGTCGACACCGCGAGCGGCACCGTGCGCGAGTCGGCGCTGCTCGGCTGGACCGACGTTCCCCTGGGCGCGCTCCTGACCGAGGCCCTCGGCCGCGACGTGCTGATCGAGAACGACGTGCGGGCGCTCACCATCGCCGAGCACTGGTTCGGCGTGGGGGTGGGCACCGGCTCCTTCGCCATCGTGACGATCGGCAGCGGAATCGGCTGCGGTCTGCACGTGAACGGTCAGGTCGTCGAGGGCGCATTCGGCGTGGCCGGCGAGATCGGGCACCTGCCGCTGACGTCGCAGGAGCACGTGTGCACCTGCGGCCGGCGCGGCTGCGTCGAGGCGGTGGCGTCGTCGTCGGCCATCGTGCGGCAGATCTCGAGCGCACGCGGAGCCGAGGTCACGATGGCCGAGGCGGTCACCCTCGCCCATGCCGGCGATGCCGCCGCTGCCGCGGTGTTCGACCTGGCCGGCACGGTGATCGGAACCGCCATCGCCACCGTGGCGAATCTCACCGGGCCCGAGATCGTGCTGATCACGGGCGAGGGCGTGTCGGACTACGAGTTGTTCGACGACCGCCTGCGGGCGGCCTTCGCGGCCCACGCCTTCGGGGCGGCGGGCGAGTGCCGCATCGTGCTGCGGCCGCACTCCTTCGACGACTGGGCGCGCGGCGCCGCGGCGGCCGCCTTGCGCGCCGTGGTGCTGCAACGGATGGTCGGCGGCTCGGCGGCCTCGCACCTTCTGCGGGCGCAGCCTCAGGAGTAGATGCCGAGCACCCGCTCGAGCGACAGGTCGAGATGCTCGCGCATCGCCGCCGCGGCGCCGGTGTCGTCGCCCGCGTCGATCGCCGCCACGATGGCGGCGTGCTCGTCGACCGTGTGGTGGCCGTAGGTTCCCGAATACGACAACCGGAAGATGTGCAGGTGGCAGTGCGTGCGGGCATAGGTGCGGGCGATGAGCGAGTTGCCCGCCCCTTCGAAGACGATGCCGTGCAAGCGCTCGTCGTGAGCGGCGAGTTCGATCGCGGGCAGTGGCGCGGGCCGCGAGCTCATCGTCGCGAGCTCCGCATCGAGCGCCTGGCGCAGGGCCGCATCGTGCCGGCGGGCCGCTTTGGCGGCGGCATCCGGTTCGAGCAGACGACGCAACTCGTAGAGCTCGACGAGCTCCTCGCGGGTCAGCAACTCGGTGGTGCGGTAACCGCGAAGTGGCACCTTGAGCACGAGGCCCTCCGATTCGAGGCCCGCCAGAGCCTCGCGAACCGGCGTGGGCGACACCGACAGCCGCCGGGCGGCATCCTCGATGTTGATGCGCTCCCCGGGCGGGATGGCGCCCGACATGATCAGCGCCCTGAGGCTCGCATAGGCCTCGGTCGGCCGGGGCGCTGCGGTCGCGGCCGGATCGAGGGCTGTGAGGAAGGTTCCTTCGAGCACGTGTCGCCTTTCGATTGACACGACCCAATCTATCGTGCACCATGGCAGAAATCCTATAGGGAAATCCAATAGGATTCCTGGACACCGATGGAGGCTCAACGATGAGACGCAGCACCACCCTTACCCTGGCAGTCGCGGCGGTCGCCGTCGGCGCCGTTCTGCTGAGCGGCTGCACCCCGCAGTCCGAGACCGCGCAGGGCGGCGAGGCCACCGGCCTCGACAGCGTGCAGGTCGCCCTCGTTCCCGGCGGGCCGCACCCCTACTTCCAGCCCTGGATCGCAGCCGGGGAGGCCGCGAAGACCGACTTCGGTCTCGGCGGAACCACCTTCAACGAGACGGCGGCGTGGGACCAGACGAAGCAGAACGACGTGATCAACTCGCTCGTGGCCAACGGCTACAACGCCTTCGGGGTGTTCGGCGTGAGCCCCACCGACATCAACTCCACCTTCGACAACCTCAAGCAGAGCGGCATCGCCACCGCCGCTCTCGGATCCTGCCCGGCAGGCGACACCAACGACGCCGACTTCTGCCTCTCGACCGACACCGAGACCGCGGCGTACAAGGCAGCGCAGGCCACGATCGAGGCGATGGGGGGCACGGGCGTGCTCGCCCACCTCACCGGCGTCAACGTCGACTCCAACACCCAGCGCCGCATCGCGGGGGTGAAGAAGGCGGTCGACGAGACCAACGGCGCCGTCACCCTCCTGCCGGACGTGACTGACATCGACACCGACCTCACCACCGCCCAGAAGGCCGTGGCCGACCTGCTCGCCTCGCAGGGCAGCGAGATCACGGGAATCGTGTCGACCGCCTACAACCCCGCCGTCGCTGCGGCCACCGCGGTCAAGGAGTCCGGCCTGCCGATCAAGCTCGTCGCCATCGACGACGACGAGACCATCCTCGCCGCCATCGAAGACGGCTCGGTCTATGCGACCATCGCACAGAACCCGACCGCGCAGGCCTACGTCGGCAGCTACGCCCTCGCGAAGCTGGCGAGCAAGGAGTGCACCATGGCCGAGCCCGGCGCCATCATCGACTCCGGCTCCTTCGTCGTGACGAAAGACAACGTGGCCACCTACGACGACGAGCGCGTCGCGGCCGGCGACCAGCTGATGAAGGACTTCGACTCCGAATACCTCAGCTGCTGATGCCGGTCATCACCAACGCCCGTGCCTACCTGGTCGATCTCGAAGTCGAGACCGTGCGAACGGATGCCGTGCAGAGCTTCCTGAAGCAGGAGACGATCTTCGTCGAGATCACCACCGACGACGGACTCACCGGCACCGGGTACTCCTACACCATCGGCACCGGAGGCCTCGCGGTTCTCGCGATGTTGCGCGAGCACCTGCTCGCGCAGCTGACCGGCCTCGACGCCGAGCTGATCGAGGCGAACTGGATGACGCTGTTCGCCTCCACGAGGGCCACCACCACCGGCGCGATCACCTCGCTCGCCCTTGCCGCGGTCGACACCGCGCTCTGGGATCTCAAGGCCCTCCGCGCATCCGCTCCGCTGTGGAAGGTCGCGGGCGGCTACCGCCGCGAGGTGCCGCTCTACGACACGGAGGGCGGATGGCTGCACCTTTCGACCGACGAGATCGTCGCGGGCGCGCTGGCATCCCAGGCCGCCGGCTGGGCCGGGCTGAAGATCAAGGTCGGCAGTCCCCATCTCGTCGACGACGTCGAACGCCTCGCGGCGGTGCGAGCGGCGGTCGGCGACCGGATGCACATAATGGTCGACGCGAACCAGTCGATGACCGGCGCCGAGGCGATCCGGCGTGCCAAGGCCTTCGAGCCCTTCGACCTGTTCTGGTTCGAGGAGCCGCTGCCGGCCGATGACGTCGCCGGCCACAGCCGTCTCGCCGAGGCCACCTCCATCCCGGTCGCGGTCGGCGAGTCGATGTACTCGGTCGCCCAGTTCCGCGAATACCTGCAGCGCGGAGCCGCCGGAATCGTGCAGGTCGACGTCGCCCGCATCGGAGGCATCACCCCGTGGCTGAAGGTGGCGCATCTGGCCGAGAGCTTCAACGTGGCCGTGTGCCCGCACTTCTTGATGGAACTGCACGTGAGCCTGACCGCCGCCGTGCCCAACGGCCGCTACGTCGAGCACATCCCGCAGTTGCGCGCGATCACCACGGCCGAAATGACGATCGCCGACGGTCACGCCCTCGCCCCCGACGTCCCGGGGCTCGGCATCGCCTGGAACCGCGACGCGATCGACGACCGGGTGGTCGCGTGAGGTCCGCCATCCGGGCTCAGCTCACGACTCCGAGGTTCCTCCTCTTCGTCATCATCGTCGTGCTCGTGGCGGTGATCGTCGCCCTGAAGCCCTCGTTCCTCAACGGCGCCTTCGTGCTCGCGCCGCTCATCACGAGCATCGCGATCTTCACCGTGGTGGGCCTCGCGCAGATGGTGGTGCTCTCGATCGGGCACATGAACATCGCGGTGGGCAACATGGCGGCATTCGGCGCCATGATCTCGGGCATCTCGTTCGACCTCTTCGGCCTGCCGCTGGTGGCCGGCATCGCCGCCGGCCTCGTGGGCGGCGGGCTGATCGGCGCTCTCACCGGCTGGATCATCGCCCGCACGGGCGTCAACTCCTTCATCGTGACGCTCGCGATGAGTTTCGCCCTGCTGGGTCTCGTGCCGACGGTGTACTCGGCCCTCAGCACGGGCTCGGCGTTCGTCGTGAAGCCCGCCGGCTTCGACGCGCTCGGGCGTGACTCCTTCGCCGACGTCTGTCAGTTCGGCTACTGCGGGCCGGCCGCGATCCCGGTGATGGTGGTGCCCGTCATCGTCGTCATGGTGCTCGTCGCCGTGCTCTACACGAAGACGAGGGTCGGCCGCGAGCTGCTGCTGACCGGCAGCAGCGTCAAAGCGGCCGAGTTCTCGGGCATCCCCACGTCGCGCCGCATCGTTCTGGCGCACACCCTCTCGGGCGTGCTCGCCGCCTTGGCCGGCATCCTGCTCGCCACCAGCATCGGCTCGTTCACGCCCTCGATCGGCGACGAGTTCATGCTGCAGTCGTTCGTCGGCCCCATCCTCGGCGGCACGCTGCTCGCGGGCGGTTACGTCTCGGTGACCGGCACCCTTCTGGGCATCACGCTCACCCTGGTCATCCGCAAGGGACTCGAGCTGTTCGGCGTGGGCATCGAGACCCTCAACGTGCTGCTCGGCGTCATCCTGCTGATCGCCCTGTCGGCCGACCGGGTGCGCGAGATCCGCCTGCGCAAGGGGCGCACCCCGGATGCCTCGGCACCGCCGCCATCGGATCCCGCCCGCAGCGCCGACCGCTCCACCGAGGAGGTGCCCGCGTGAAGCGCTCGATCGCCTCCGTGCTGCGCTCGCAGAGCACGACCCTCGTGGCCATCATCGTCGTCGGCACGGTGCTGCTCGGCATCGCGTCGAGCGGCAACTTCTTCTCGCCCATCCCGTTCCGCACGTTCTTCCAGTTCCTGGCCGTGCCGATCCTGATCGGCCTCGCCCAGATGATCACGGTGGCGGTCGGCCAGCTGAACCTGGCCGTCGGCGCCATCGGCGGGGTGGCCGCGGCGCTGTCGGCGGTGATGATGGCGGATGCCGGCGTGCCCGTCTGGCTCGGGGCGGTCGTCCCGCTGGTCGTCGGCACACTGGCCGGGCTCGTGAACGGCTGGCTCGTGGTGCTCACCCGCATCAACGGATTCATCGTGACGCTCGCGACCATGACCATCCTGCTCGGCGCGCAGTACGCCCTCGTCAGCACCCGCACGGTGTCGGCCGCGAACTGGGCGCCGCTCGCCGACATCGGCAAGGCGACCGTGTTCGGCCTGCCGGTCATCTTCCTCGTCTCGGTGGTCGTCGCCATCCTGGTGGCGCTGGCGTTCCGCTACACCGTCACCGGCCGCAGCCTGCTGGCCAGCGGCGACAACCCCGAAGCCGCGCGGCTGGCGGGCATCTCGAACGATCGCAGCGTGATCGTGGCGCACGCGGCATCCGGTCTGCTCTGCGGGGTCGCGGCTCTGGTGAGCATCGCCTCGTTGCCGGGCATCAACCAGAGCGTCGGCGGCGACTGGCTGCTGCCGAGCTTCGCCGCCCCGATCATCGGCGGCGTCGCCCTCACCGGCGGTTCGGTCGCCGTGCTCGGCACGGTGCTCGCCGCCACCGTGGTGCGCCTGGTCGACACGGCTCGGGCCGAGTTCCAGCTCGCTCCCGCCTGGGTCAACTTCGTCATCGGCGCGGTCGTGCTCGGCACCGTGGCGCTCGGGCGGGTGCGACAGGTTCGCCAGGAGCGCCGGCTCGGCGCCGAGCGCGCCCGCGAGGCATCGTCGACCGCGATCTTGGAGAAGACACGATGAACCCCGAACCCCCGACCGGCACTCCCCGTGCGACTGCGACCCTCGAGGCCCTGCACATCACGAAGACCTTCCCCGGTGTGAAGGCGCTCGACGACGTGTCGATCCGTCTGGCACCGGGCAGCGTGCACGCTCTGCTGGGTGAGAACGGCGCCGGCAAATCGACGCTGATCAAGGCGCTCACCGGCGTGCACCAGCCCGACAGCGGCAGCATCGTGGTCGGCGGCGCCGAACGGCGGCTCTCCGACCCGTCGGCGGCTCGGGATGCCGGCATCGGCGTGGTGCACCAGGAGCGCAACGTCATCCGCGGGTTCACCGTGGGCGAGAACATCGTGATGGGGCGCATGCCGCGCCGGGCGGGCCGCATCGACTGGGCCGGAGTGACCCGCGAGGCCCGGCGATGCCTCGAGCTGCTCGACCTCGAGCTCGACCCGTCGACGCCGATCGTCGACCTCTCGTCGGCGCAGATGCAGCTGGTCGAGATCGCCCGCGCGCTCTACACCGAGACGACGGTGCTGCTGCTCGACGAACCGACGGCCTCGATCAGCGCTGCGGAGTCGGATCGCCTCTTCCGGGTCGTCGACCGCCTGCGCGACGAGGGCACCGCCATCCTGTTCGTCAGCCACAAGCTCGAGGAGGTCTACGCGCACTGCGACACGGTCACGGTGCTGCGCGACGGACACTCCGTGCTGGAGTCGGAACCCTTGTCGGCGCACTCGCACGACGAGATCGTCGACACCATGGTCGGCCGCGCGCTCGGCTCGCTGACCGTGCCCGACCGGCGGGCGCGGCCGGTGGCAGCACCCGCGCTCAGCCTCGTCGACGTCACCACGACCGCCGGCCATCACGGGGTCGGTCTCGAGGTGCGGCCGGGTGAGATCCTCGGCCTCTACGGGCTGGTCGGCGCGGGCCGCACCGAACTCGCCCACGCCATCGTGGGCCTCGAGCGCATCACCGCCGGAGAGCTGAGGGTGAACGGCGAGCCCGTGCGCATCCGTTCGTTGCGGGAGGCCCTGCATCGCTATCGGGTCGGCTACGTCACCGAGAACCGCAAGGAGGAAGGCGTCTTCCTCGAGCAGAGCATCACCCGCAACATCGCCGTGACCGTGTGGTCGAAGCTGCAGCGCGGACCCGGGTTCATCAGTGCGAAGAAGGAGCGCGACCTGGTGGCGGGTTACGTGAGCGATCTCGACATCCGCATCTCGTCGCAGAGCCAACTAACCGGCCGGCTCTCGGGCGGCAACCAGCAGAAGGTGTCGCTCGCCAAGTGGCTCGCGGCCGAGCCCGAGATCCTGATCATCGACGAGCCGACCGTGGGCATCGACCTGCGCACCAAGCGATCGTTCTACGAACTGATCTGGAAGCTGGCCGACGAGGGCATGGCCATTCTGCTCATCTCGAGCGACCTGGCCGAGATGATCACGCTGGCCGACCGGATCGCCGTGATGGACCGGTTCGTGATCAACGGCGAGCTCGAGAACAGCCACGACTACGACTCGATGAGCCGCGACGTCATCCACCTCATCCACTCGGGGGCGGAGGTCGCGCGGTGAGCGGCGTGCTGTCGTCGTGAGGCGCCGAGCGCTCCGGAGCGGACTGCGGCTCACCGAGATCGGCTTCGGTGCCGCCCAGTTCGGCAACCTCTTCGTCGAGACGACGGATGCCGCGTCGGAGGCGGCGGTGCAGACCGCGCTCGAGGGCGGCATCCGTTATTTCGACACGGCTCCGCACTACGGCCTCGGGTTGTCGGAGCGGCGGCTCGGCCGCGCATTGGCCGAAGTGCCGCGCGACGACTACGTGCTCTCGACCAAGGTGGGACGGCTGCTCGAGCCTTCTCCCGAGAACGCCGGGCAGCTCGACGACCAGGGCTTCGTGGTGCCGGCCACCACGCGGCGGGTCTGGGACTTCAGCCGTGACGGGGTGCTGCGCTCGATCGAGTCGAGTCTCGGCCGTCTCGGCACTGATCGCATCGACATCGTCTACCTGCATGATCCCGACGAGCACTGGGCGGCGGCCTCGACGACCGGCATCGCCACGCTCATCGAGTTGCGGGAGCAGGGTGTGCTGGGGGCCGTCGGCGTGGGCATGAACCAGAGCGCGATGCCGGCCGAGTTCGTGCGGCAGACCGACATCGACCTCGTGATGGTGGCCGGGCGGTTCACGCTGGCCGATCAGGGTGCGCTGGCCGACCTGCTGCCGCTCGCCCGGGAACGCGGGGTGGGCGTCGTCGCGGCAGCGGCCTACAACTCGGGACTGCTGAGCGCGCGCCGGGTGCCCGACGAGGTGTTCTTCGACTACGGGCCGGCGCCGGCCGAGGTGATCGACCGCGCGCGCCGCATCGCGCGGGTGTGTGAGGAGCACGGGGTGACGCTTCCGGATGCGGCGGTGCAGTATCCGCTGCGGCATCCGGCCGTGGTGTCGGTCGTGCTGGGCAGCCGCACCCCCGCCCACGTCAGGAGCACGCTCGAGCGCTACGCTGCGCCCGTCCCCGAGGAGCTGTGGACCGCCCTCGATGCGGCGGGACTGGTGCCGCACCCGGGTTGAGGGGCCTCACGTCGTGGCGCGGCGGGCGCCCGGCTGGGGCGGCCCGCTGCCCGGCCCCGCTCGGGAGGCCCTCTCGTGACCCCCACGCGTTCGGGCGGCCGAGTCGCCCTCCCGAACCACAAACGGCCTCCCGACGCCACACCCACGAACTCGCTCGGCTCCACCCTCTTAGGGCCTTCCGACGCCACACCCACAAACTCGGTCGGGAGGCCATCACCCGCCATCCGCGACATCCGGCGGCCGAATCGGCCTCCCGATGGGCGAACGGCCTCCCGACGCCCTCAACCGCGGACTCGCTCGGGAGGCCACTCGTTCCATCCGAGCCATCCGGAGGCCGAATCGGCCTCCCGAACGGCGAGCGGCCTCCCGACCCCAGCCACCCGCCACCGCCTAGCCCCAGCAGCAGCCAACCCTGAGACCCACCACCCCGGACCGACCGCACTCCGCGGCCCCCCGCGGCACGCGCCCCTCAGTCGTCGCCGAGCAGGATCGCGGCCGCCGCGATCATCTCGAGCATGCGCTCGCGCATGTGCCCGATGTGCTTTTTCACCGCCGGCTCGATCGCCGCGTAGTCGCGGGCGACCATCGCCTGGTAGAGCTCGTCGTATTCCTCGGCGCACGAGCGCAGGCGGCTCTGCATCGACGCGGCCCGCAGCCAGAAGCGCTGGATGCGGCGCCGGGTCTCGCGCACCGTCTCGGCCACGAGCACGTTGCCCGAGAGGGTGTTCGCGTAACGGTGGAACAGCTGGTCGGCGAGCGCCCAGGCCTGCCGGTCGTCGTTCGCGGCTGCCTTGTACATGTCGTCGACGTAGCCCTTGAGCTTCGCCGCCTCGTCGTCGGTGAGAGTCGTCGCGGCCTTGCGGCAGATGTAGGTGTCGAGCACCTCGAGCAGATCGCAGGCGTCGTTGACCTCGGTGGCGGTGAGCTGTGACACGGTGAAGCGCGCGTTGTCGGTGCGCTTGACCAGCCCCTCCTTCTCGAGTCGCTGCAGCGCCTCGCGCACCGGGGTGCGGCTGATGCCGAGCTGACTGGCCAGGCGGTTCTCCGATAGCGGCGAGCCCGATCGCAACCGGAAACCGGTGATCTCGGCCAGCAGCCACTCATACGCGTCGTCGACGCGGGAACCCGCCTCAGAAGAAACGGCCATCATCACCTGCCCTCAGCTACCGATTGTAGTGCGCGGACGCGCAGGGCAGGCCCCTTCCGCTCGCCGTACACGGCTGTCGCACGGCCGTTCCTTCGACACCTGTACAGTGAGGCGATCGCACCGCCGCCCGGAATCGAGGGACCCCGTGCTCCACGCACTCACCATCTCGCCACGACGACTTCGTCTCACCGCCGCCATTCTGGCGCTGACCGTGGCGGTGGCCATGGGCATCAGCTCCGGCGCGACTCCAGCGGTCGCCGCCGGCGCCGACACGGTCAGCGGCACGGTGACGCTCGGCACGACGAGCAGTCCGGCCCACGCCGGCGAGGTGACGGTGAACGTCTGGAGCGGCGATCAGCCCGGCTCCGATCCGTCCGCCTCCACGACGACGGATGCGCAGGGCCGGTTCTCCGTCAGCGGCCTGAGCGGCGACTTGCAGAAGGTCGAGTACGTCTACACCGGTTCGGCCGGGTTCGCCTCGGCCTGGTGGTCGACGCGTGCTCGCAGTGACGGCTGGTACTCCGGTTCCTGGGGCAACGCCGAGTGGTTGCATCCGGTGAGCGCCCCGGGAGTGAAGGCGGACTTCACGCTGCCCCTCGGTGCGAGCATCTCAGGCCGAGTGGTGCGCTCCGACGGCACGAGCATTCCGAACTGGGTGACCCTCGACGGCTTCGTCGGACTGAACCCTGACGGCACCACCTTCGGCAACGGCGCGAGCCTCACCACCGACGACAGCGGAACCTACTCCTTCACCGGTCTCCTGCCCGGAACCTACACCGTGCGATTCAACGACGTCTCCGAGAACCCCCTGTACGTGCCCGCGTGGGGTGGCTCGTCGCTCGAATCGCCGCTGACCCAGGGCTCGTATGCGCTGAAGCCCGGCGATGTGCTCACCGGCATCGACGCCGTGCAGTTCCGCTACGGGCACATGTCCGGCACCATCAGCTGCCCGGGCTGCGAGGGGGAGATGGCCCGATCGGGTGGTTACACGATCAAACGCCTCAACACGTCGACGGGCCGCTGGGAATACGCGGACAGCGGGTTCGTGAGCGGGAACGGTTCCTACTCGTCGAACGGACTGGTTCCAGGCCGATACCGGGTCTCGGCCGGCGCCTTCGAGGTGCCCAATGGATTCCACGCCGTCTCCGCCGACTCCGACCTGAGCGAAGGCGGCCGTATCGTCGTCGACGCCGAGATGAAGGCTCCGAGCGTCACTCGCATCGACGGCGCCGACCGCTTCGAGGTCTCGGCTCATGTCGCCGAGCGTTTCGCGAAGGGTGTGCCGGTGGTCTACGTGGCCAGCGGACTGGTCTTTCCGGATGCCCTCTCCGCCGGCCCCGCAGCGTCGCGGGAAGGCGGGCCGCTCCTCCTGACCCTCCGCGATACCGTTCCACCCTCGGTTCGAGCGCAGATCGATCGGCTCGACCCGCACCGGATCGTGGTCGTCGGGGGCCCGAACTCCGTCGCCCAGTCCGTCCTCGACGACCTGAAGACGCTCACCACCGGCACGGTCGAACGGGTCTCCGGCGATGACCGCTTCAGTACGTCGCGGGCGATCGCCGCCTATGCCTTCGGCGACACCGGTGCGTCGGGTGCGTACCTCGCGACGGGCCTGAAGTTCCCGGATGCCCTCTCCGCCGGGGGTGCCGCGGCGAAGAACGACGTACCGGTGATCGTCGTGAACGGACAGTCGAACGATCTCGACGCAGACACCTCGCACCTTCTGGACGGCCTCGGCACGACGTCGGTGACGGTGGTCGGCGGGCCCGCATCCGTCTCCGCCGGCATCCTCGACGACCTCAACGCCCGACCGGGCGCCCGAGCCGAGCGCATCGACGGTGCCGATCGCTGGGAGGTGTCGGGCAACGTGAACGCCGACGGCTTCGATGTGAGCGACACGGCCGTCATCGCCGTGGGCACCAATTTCCCGGACGCACTGTCGGGCGGGGCTCTGGCCGGATCGCTCGGCGCGTCATTGTTCGTCGTTCCGGGCGATTGCATCCCGAACGCGACGTACTACCGCATCGAAGGGCTCGACATCACCTCGATCGTGCTGCTTGGTGGCCTGAATTCGCTGTCACCGGCGATCGATCAGCTCACCAAGTGCGACTACTGAGACGCTGTCGCGCCGCGATGATGCTCAGGCTGCCAGCAGGAGTGCCGACGGCGCATCGTCGTGCGCGCGAGGTTCCGCAGCGGGGTTGCGCAGCTGGGTGCGGGATTCGAGCGAGATGACCGGCGCGACGCCGCGGGCGACCGTGGGCGTCGTGTCGAGCTCACCGCTCACCGCGTCGAGCAGCTCGGCCAGCGACAGGTCGAGCACCCGGCACACCGTCGCGAGAATCTCGGACGACACCTCTTTGCGCCCTCGCTCGATCTCGGAGAGGTAGGGCACCGACACCTGCGATCGCGCCGCGAGATCGCGCAGCGTGAGGCGGCGGTCGAGACGGATGCGACGCAGCACGTGTCCGATCGCGTGGCGGAGGAGCATGGCCCAAGGCTACGACGGGTGACCCGCCCGGCGCACCCATTTCGGGCCCGTGGCGGGCCGGCGATCTGTCTGCTGTGAGCAGAATCTGGCGGGCGTCTGCGTTCGGCAGATCTGCCGACGGCAGAACGGATGCCGCCGCGGCGCGCACCCGTCGCATCCTGAGTGCACCACCGCACGAAAGGAGCACACCATGACCGACGCCTCGACCAACACCGGCGATCCCCAGCTCTACCAACGACTGCTCGACGAGCGCATCGTCTTTCTCGGCACCGAGGTGAGCGATGTGGTCGCCAACGAGATCTGCGCGAAACTGCTGCTGCTGAACGCGGTGGCGCCCGAGAAGGACATCTATCTCTACATCAACTCCCCTGGCGGCTCCGTGACCTCGGGGTTCGCGATCTACGACACCATGAACTTCGTGCAGGCCGACGTCGTGACGGTGGCGATGGGGTTCGCGGCCTCGATGGGGCAGTTCCTGTTGTCCTCCGGCGCGCCCGGCAAGCGGTTCGCGCTGCCGAACGCCAGCATCGTCATGCACCAGCCGCACGGCGGCTTCGGCGGCTCGGCGGCCGACATCCAGACCCAGGCGAAGCAGATCCTGTTCTTCAAGCGCCGGATGGCCGAGCTCACGAGCTCGCAGACCGGCCGCACGCTCGACGAGATCACCGCCGACGCCGACCGCGACCGCTGGTTCACCGCCGAGGAGTCGCGGGACTACGGGTTCGTCGACCACATCGTGTCGACGGCTCGTTCGCTGCGCGCGGCCTAGGGAGCGAGTTCGCCGAGCACGGCCGCGAGCTGGTCGACGGCCCAGTCGAGGTCGTCGATCGAGATGACGATCGGCGGCGCGAGCCGGATGGTGGAGCCGTGCGTGTCTTTCGCGAGCACCCCGCGTTCCATCAGCAGCTCGCAGACCTCGCGCCCGGTGGCGAGCGCCGGGTCGATGTCGATGCCCGCCCAGAGTCCGGCGCCGCGCACCGTGACGACACCGTGGCCGACGAGTTCGCGCAGCCGGAACTGCAGCCGCTCACCGAGACGGCGCGCGCGTTCCTGGAATTCGCCGGTCGCGAGCATCCGCACCACTTCGAGACCGACCGCCGCGGCGAGCGGGTTGCCGCCGAAGGTCGACCCGTGTTCGCCGGGGCGCAGCACGCCCAGGATGTCGCGGTTCGCGACCACGGCCGACACCGGCACGATGCCGCCGCCGAGTGCCTTGCCCAGCAGATAGACGTCGGGAACGACACCGACGAGGTCGCACGCGAAGGTCGCGCCGGTGCGGCCGAGACCCGACTGGATCTCGTCGGCGATGAGGAGCACCTCGTTGGCTGTGCAGATCTCGCGCACGCGGGGGAGGTAGTCGGCGGGCGGCACGATGATGCCGGCCTCGCCCTGTATGGGCTCGAGCAGCACGGCCACCGTGCCCGGGTTCTCGGCCACGGCCCGTTCGAGCGCTACGGCGTCGCCGTAGGGCACCCGCACGAAACCGGGCGTGTAGGGGCCGAAGTCGTCGCGCGCCACCGGGTCGTCGGAGAAGCTGATGATCGTGGTGGTGCGCCCGTGGAAGTTGCCGTCGGCCACGATGATGGTGGCGCGGTCGTGCTCGACCCCCTTGACCCGGTAGCCCCAGGCACGGGCGAGCTTGATGCCCGATTCCACCGCCTCGGCGCCGGTGTTCATCGGCAGCACCATGTCTTTGCCGGCGAGCGCGGCGAGCTCTTCGACGAACGGGCCGAGGCGGTCGGAGTGGAACGCGCGGCTGGTGAGGGTGACGCGGTCGAGCTGCGCTTTCGCAGCCTCGACGAGCAGCGGATGCGAGTGACCGAAGTTCACGGCGGAGTAGGCCGCGAGGCAGTCGAGGTAGCGGCGGCCGTCGACGGCCGTGATCCAGGCTCCCTCGGCGGTCGCGGCGATGACCGGCAGTGGGTGGTAGTTGTGGGCGGCGTGCTCGTCTTCCATCTTGAGCAGCGAGGCTTCGACCGCCTCGACCGACGCGCTCATCGGCGCAGTTCCAGCGTGCAGCACTTCACTCCGCCGCCGCCGAGCAGCAGCTCGGAGAGGTCGACGCCGATGGGGTTGTAGCCGCGATCGCGCAGCTGCTGCTCGAAGCCCTTCGCCCGGGCGGCGATGACCACGTTGTAGCCGTCGGAGATGGAGTTGAGGCCGAGGATCGAGCCGTCTTCCTCGCTCACGATGATGGCGTCGGGGTAGAGGCGCTCGAGGGTGGCGCGGCTGGCGTCGTCGAAGGCGCTCGGCAGGTAGGCGATGTTCGCCCCGGCGTCGTCGGTCAGCGGATCGAGCACCGAGATGGCGGTGTCGAGGTGGTAGAAGTTCGGGTTGACCAGGGTGAGGGTCACGACCTCGCGGCCGAACAGCGCCGCGACCTCTTCATGACTGTTGCTGGCGCTGCGGAAACCGGTGCCGGCGAGGATGCGCGGGCCCACGAGCAGGAAGTCGCCTTCACCCTCGTTGACGTTCTGCGGATCGACGACCCGGTAGCCGTGCTCGCCGAACCACTCCATGAAGGCCGGGCCCTCGGGTTGGCGCTGAGCGTGGGTGAAGCTCGCACCGTAGGCGACGTTCCCGATGACGAAGCCGCCGTTGGCGGTGTAGACCATGTCGGGCAGGCCGGCGATCTGGTCGATCAGCTCGACCTCGTGGCCGAGCTCGCGGTAGAGGTCGTAGAGCTTCTGCCACTGCT
The DNA here is from genome assembly GCF_024979295.1 of Herbiconiux daphne. Lineage (GTDB taxonomy): Bacteria > Actinomycetota > Actinomycetes > Actinomycetales > Microbacteriaceae > Herbiconiux > Herbiconiux daphnes. Next base: position 44,363 of record NZ_JANLCJ010000006.1, read on the forward strand.
CGACGGCCAGGGAGGTGTCGGTGGGCACCGCCGGGTCCATCCAGGGGTTGATGCGGTAGGCCACCGTGAAGTGCTCGGGCCGGCACATCAGGTAGTGGCGCGGTGAAGCGGTGCGCGCGGGGTTCGCGCGGCGATCGGCGGTAGCGGGGTTGAGAGTGGGCGTCGACATACGATCTCCGTGTCAGCAATCAGTTGCACGAGGTGCGGATGGCGGACCAGCGCGCTGTCCTTGGGCCCCGACTGGGGCACGCCTCTCTCAGTCTGACACGCGGTTTGCGTCGTTTCGCGGCGCTGCGCTCACATAATCGTCAGACTTGTGGAGTTCACGCAAGAATCGGTCGTAGGATCGCCCCATGGACGCATTGGATCACCGCATTCTCGACCTGCTGAAGATCAATTCGCGAAGCGGTTACGGTGACATCGGCCAGGTGATCGGCCTCTCGGCGTCGGCGGTCAAGCGCCGCATCGATCGGCTCGTCGCCGACAACATCATCACGGGGTTCACGATCCAGCTGAACCCCGCCCTCGACGGCACGGTGACCGAGGCCTACGTGGAGTTGTTCTGCCGCGGCACCGTCGCTCCGGCCGAGTTGCGCCGCATCCTCTCCGGCGTGCCCGAGGTGGTCGACGCGGGGACGGTGACCGGCAGTGCCGACGCGATCGTGCACATCCGGTCGCGCGACATCCCGAGCCTCGAGGATGCGCTCGAACGGGTGCGCATCGCACCCAACGTCGATCACACCCGCAGTGCCATCGTGCTGTCGAACCTGATCCGGCGGTAGCGGGATGGCGCAGGCAGGGCGGGGCGCCCAGTCGGGGCGGGCGCGGGGCGGTGTGCTCGGCATCGGTCTGCGGGTCGACGCCGCCTCGGCGGTGCCGCCGTTCGAGCAGTTGCGTGCGGCGATCCGCGACGCGGTCGCCTCGGGGCAGCTCGCCGCCGGGGTGAGGCTTCCGACGGTGCGGGCTCTCGCGGCAGAACTCGGTCTCGCCGTGAACACGGTCGCCCGCGCCTATCGCGAGCTCGAGACGGATGCGCTGATCGAGACCCGAGGGCGCCTGGGGTCGTTCGTGGCGACCACCGGGTCGCCCGCCCGCCAGGAACTGCAGGCCGCGGCGCGCGTCTTCGCCGACCGGGCGACGACACTCGGCATCGACGCGGCCGAGGCGCTCGACCTGGCCGCGGCCGCGCTCGGTGTCGACATACCCGGCGTCGACGTGCCCGACGTACCCGGCGTCGCCACGCCGGGCTCGGCGAAGCGCTAGCCCCGCGACCCGCACCGCCCTCTAGTCGAACAGATCGTCGAGCAGCGCACTGGGGTTGCCGAACCGGTGGTGCGTGACGCTCACCGCCTGCTCTTTGAGGAACGGCAGCAGCTCGATGCGCCCCGCGCGGGTGACCTCGTCGGCATAGATCGCGACGTCGGGCGACCCGCCGAGGGCTGAGGCGAGCGCGCTCGCGTCACCCCCGATCAACCGGATGCGCGGGATGACCCCGATGTACTCGGGCACGCGCGCGAGCCACGCCGCATCGTTCTCGATCACGACCCGCACGCCCCACTCCTTCAGCAGCGCCCGCAGCGGCCGGGGCAGCTTCGCAGCCGAGCTGACGATCACCGATGCCCGCGCGAGCGTCGCCGCCGCGAGCACCCGCACGAGGCGGTGCAGCGGCTCACCCTCCGACAACCGCACGACCACCGGCACCGGCAGGTAGCGCAGCACGTTGAGTTCGACCTCGAGACCCGACTCGTCGCGCGCCTCGAACGTGCTCGCCCAGGCCGCCTGGTCGCTCTTCGCCCCGCGGCGGGCGATGTCGAAGTCGTTCCATTCCAGCCCCGACGTGGCGGTGTCGAGCAGCTTGACGACCCGGTCGTCGAGGCCGGCCAGACTGAGCCCCTCGCTCGGTGCGCCCGGATCGTTGAGCCAGCTGCCGAGGTGCACGAGGTAGTTCGGGCCGCCGGCCTTCGCGCCGGCGCCGACCGACGACTTCTTCCAGCCGCCGAACGGCTGACGGCGCACGATCGCCCCGGTGATGCCGCGGTTGATGTAGGCGTTGCCGGCGTCGACCTCGGCCAGCCAGCGGTGGATCTCGGCGGCGTCGAGCGAGTGGATGCCGGCGGTGAGCCCGTAGGGCACGGCATTCTGCAGCTCGATCGCCTTCTCGAGCGTCGGGGCGTGCATGATGCCGAGAACCGGACCGAAGTACTCGGTGAGGTGGAACGGCGTTCCTGGCAGCACCCCTTCGCGCACGCCCGGCGACCACAGTCGGCCGGTGTCGTCGAGCTGCCGGGGCTCGATCAGCCAGCGCTCCCCGACCCCGAGACTCGTGAGGGCCTCGCCGAGCTTGCCGGCGGCCGGTTCGATGAGCGGCCCCATCTGCACCGACGGGTCGTCGGGATAGCCCACCCGCAGCGACCGCACGGCGTCGACGAGCTGCCGCGAGAAGCGCTGCGACTGCGCCACCGAGCCCACGAGGATGACCAGACTCGCCGCCGAGCACTTCTGCCCGGCGTGCCCGAAGGCGCTCTTGACGATGTCGGCCACAGCTAGGTCGAGGTCGGCGCTCGGCGTCACGACGATGGCGTTCTTGCCGCTCGTCTCGGCGAGCAGCGGGAGGTCGGGCCGCCACGAGCGGAACAGCGCCGCCGTGTCGTAGGCGCCGGTGAGGATGAGCCGGTCGACGCGGGGGTCGGACATCAGGCTGCGACCGAGGTCTCCTTCGTCGACGTCGACGAGCACGAGCACGTCTCGCGGGATGCCCGATTCCCAGAGCGCCTCCACCATCACCGCGGCCGACCGCTTCGCCTGCGGCGCCGGCTTGATGATGACGGCGCTGCCGGCGGCCAGCGCCGCGAGCACCGAGCCTGCCGGGATGGCGACGGGGAAGTTCCAGGGCGGCGTCACGACGGTCAGCTTCGACGGCACGAAGGTCGCTCCGTCGACGGCGTCGAGCTCCACGGCGGTCGTGGCGTAGTAGTGGGCGAAGTCGATCGCCTCACTGACCTCGGGGTCGGCCTGATCGATCGTCTTGCCGGTCTCGGAGGCCATCACCTCGATCAGGCGGTCGCGGTTCGCCTCGAGCGCGTAGCCGGCGCGGCGCACGAAACCCGCGCGATCGGCAGCGCTCCGGGAGCCCCAGGCGGCACCGGCCACGACGGTCGACGCGATGAGCGACTCGAGAGCGGCGGCATCCGTCACCAACGCCTGCTCGATGGTGTCGACGCCGAGGTCGGACGACGGCACCCGGGCCAGGATGCGCCCACCCCACACGCGGTTGGCCAAGAGCGACGGGTCGGTGTCGGCGGCGTTGTGGAACAGCCCTCCGGCGGGCTCGAGGTCGCCGTTCAAGCGGTCTTGCCGGCGGTTGGGCAACGGCACGTCGTCGGCCGATGCGGCGAGCGCCTCGACCGACGCCAGGAAGCGGTCGCGTTCTTTCGCGAACGCGCGGGCGTCGGCGGCGAGGTCGAACACCGACGACATGAAGTTGTCGTCGCTCGAGTTCTCTTCGAGCCGGCGCACGAGATAGCCGATGGCCACGTCGAACTCGGCGGGAGCGACGACGGGCGTGTAGAGCAGCAGGTGCCCCACCGTCTTGCGCACGGCGTCGGCTTGCGTCGTGGCCATGCCGAGCAGCATCTCGAAGTCGATCGACGAGGTCACCCCGCGCTGCGACGCCACCAGCCAGGCCCAGGCGATGTCGAACAGGTTGTGACCCGCGACGCCGATGCGCACGGCGTCGACGTGCTCGGGCCGCAGCGCCCAGTCGAGCACCCGCTTGTAGTTGGTGTCGGTGTCTTGCTTCGTGCCGTAGGTGGCGAGCGGCCACCCGTGCAGCGCGGAGTCGACGTGCTCCATCGCCAGGTTGGCGCCCTTGACCACGCGCACCTTGATGGGAGCTCCACCCCGGGCGCGGCGCTCGGCGGCCCAGGCGTGCAGACCCTGCAGGGCCGACAACGCGTCGGGCAGATAGGCCTGCAGCACGATGCCGGCCTCGAAGTCGAGGAACTCCGGTTCGTCGAGCACCCGGCGGAACACGGCGATCGTGAGATCGAGGTCGCGGTACTCCTCCATGTCGAGGTTCACGAACTTACGGCCGGGCACCGGCGACACCGTTGCGCCGTCGACAGTCGCCGGGCCCACGAGGCCCTTGCGCGACGCGATGCGGTAGAGCGGGATGAGGCTCTGTGCCACCCTCTCGACCGTCTGGTCGAACGCCCACATCGACAGATCGCTGGCGACCGACGACACCTTCACCGACACGTAGTCGACGTCGGGCCGCTGCAGGAGGTCTTTCGTGCCTTGCAGCCGGTTCGCGGCCTCGCGGTCGCCCAGCACGGCCTCGCCGAGCAGGTTGATGTTGAGCCGCACCGTGTCGGAGCGGAGCGCCGCGACGGCCGGCCCGAACTTCGCGGGGCGGGCGTCGACGATCAGGTGACCGACCATCGAGCGCAGCACGCGGCGCGCGATCGGAACGACCACGCCCGGGATGACCTCGCCGAGCGCCCCGCCGGCCTTGATCGCCAGTCGCAGGTACCACGGCAGGAACCGCGGCACGCGCTTCGCGAGTCGTGCGAGGTTCTTACCGGCGACGATGAGGTCTTCGGGCCGGGCGACGCCGTCGACGAATCCGACGGTGAACGCCAGGCCGTCGGGGTCTTTGAGCACGCCCGCCAGGCGCGCGGCCGACGGGTCGACGGGGGAATCTCTGCTCTCGTCGAGCCAGTGCCGCGCGAGTTCGACCGCTTCGTGGGCGAGATCGACTGACGCGGGCTGGAACTCGGTGTCGTTCTGGTCAGCCATTCTTCGAGGATAGATCGTGGTCGCCCGCATTAGGCTCAAGGCATGCTCCCTGTGGATGACTTCGACATCGTCGTCATCGGTGGAGGACACAACGGCCTCGTCGCCGCCACCTACCTCGCACAGGCCGGCCGCCGCGTCTGCGTGCTCGAGCGTCTCGATCAACCGGGCGGCGCCGCCGTCTCGTCATATGCCTTCGACGGCATGGATGCGAAGCTGTCGCGCTACTCCTACCTGGTGAGCCTCCTGCCGCAGAAGATCATCGACGAACTCGGCCTCGACATCCGGCTGCGCCGACGCCGCTACTCCTCTTATACGCCTCTGCCGGGCTCAGACCTCGGGCTCCTGATCGACACAGCTGACGCCGAGGCGACCAGAGCCTCCTTCGCCTCGATCGGCGCAGCGGCCGACGCCGACGCATTCGACGCGTTCTCCCGCGACCTCGGCACGCTCGCCCGCGCTTTCTGGCCCACGCTCACCGAACCTCTGCTGACCCGCGACGAAGCGCGGCGACTGCTCGACGACGAGCGGCTCTGGCACGAGTTCGTCGAGACGCCCGTCGGCGACGCCATCGCCGCTCGGTTCGAGAGCGATCTCGTGCGCGGCGTGGTCGGCACCGATGCCCTGATCGGCACCTTCTCGTCGCTGCACGACAAGACGCTGCTGCAGAACATCTGCTTCCTCTACCACGTGATCGGCGGCGGAACCGGCGACTGGGACGTACCGGTGGGCGGCATGGGTGCCGTCTCCGGCGAGCTGGCCCGCGCGGCCCGGAACGCCGGCGTCGACCTGCGAACAGGCGCGGAGGTGACGGGCGTGAGCCCCGACGGAGTGGTCACCTGGCGCGGCGACGACGGCGGCATCCGGAGCCTCACCGCCGGCCGCGTGCTCGCGAACGTGGCCCCGGCCGTTCTCGACCGCCTGCTCTCCGCATCGGGCGAGGTGCTCGCGGCGGGCCAACCCCCGGCATCGGGCGAGGCACCCCTGTCGGGCGACCGTCCAGCCCCCGAGGGCGCCCAGGTCAAGGTCAACCTGCTGCTCTCGCGGCTGCCTCGCCTGCGCGACGGCGGCGTGGCTCCGGATGCCGCGTTCGGCGGCACCTTCCACATCAACGAACTCCATTCCCAACTCGAGCGAGCGGTTCTCGACGCCGAGGCGGGCCGGATCCCGCGGCCCCTGCCCGCCGAGATCTACTGTCATTCGCTCACCGATCCGAGCATCCTGTCGCCCGAGCTGCAGGCCCAGGGCGCACACACCCTCACCGTGTTCGGGCTGCACACCCCGCACCGGCTGGGCGCGAGCGGCGCCGAACTGCAGGCCGCGGTGCTGGAGTCACTCGACAGCGTGCTCGCCGAGCCGATCGCCGACCTGCTGCTGACGGATGCGCACGGCCGACCCTGCATCGAGACCAAGACGACCTCCGACCTCGAGTCGGCGCTCGGAATGCCTGGCGGCAACATCTTCCACGGGCCGCTGACCTGGCCGTTCGCCGAGAACGACGCTCCGCTCACCACCGCCGCCGAGCGGTGGGGCGTGGCGACAGCGCATCCGCGCGTGCTGCTCTGCGGGTCGGGTTCGCAGCGCGGCGGCGCGGTCTCGGGACTCGGCGGCCACAGTGCCGCGATGGCCGTGCTCGACGACGATCTCGACCGCGGCTGACATCCCGCCCGAATCCCACCGAAAGGAGCATCCGTGCCCTTCCCCCGAGAATCCGTGCGCCACCCGATGGCCATCCGGCACCTCGTCGTCGCCCGAGTGACACCCCTCACCCCGACCTTGGTGCGCATCACCCTCACCGGCGACAGACTGGCGGGCTTCGCGAGCGACGGGCCTGCCGACCACGTCAAGGTGTTCTTCGCCGACCCGCAGACCGGCATACTGACGCTGCCCGAGTTGACGCCCGACGGCATCCGGCGCCCCGAGACGGGCACGATCGTGTCGCGCGACTACACCCCGCGCGCCTTCCGCCCGGGCGACGCTGCGTCGGCGGCCGAGCTCGACATCGATTTCGTCGTGCACGGAACCGAGGGCCCGGCATCCGCGTGGGCGTTGTCGGCTCGGCCCGGCGACACGCTCGTCGTGGCCGGGCCCCGCGCGTCGCGGCTCGCGCCGACCGGTCTCGCGCGGGCGGTGCTGCTCGCCGACGAGACCGCCCTGCCGGCTCTGTCACGGTGGCTCGAACTGTTGCCTCCGGATGTCGCCATCACCGCGCTGCTCGACGTCGAGAACGCCGCCGTGGCCGACTACCTGCCCGACGGACTGCGCGTGCGGGCCGACATCCTGTGGCTGTTCCGCGAGAACGGGCAGGGACTGCAACTCGCGGCTCTGCAGGGGCTCGGCGCGATCGGCGACGACACCTTCGTGTTCGGCGCGGGCGAGGCCGGAGCGCTCGTGCCGGTGCGGCGCCACCTGCGCCGTGAGCTGGGGTTGCCGGCCGATCAGGTGGCACTCAGCGGGTACTGGCGGCGTGGGGTCGCAAACCTCGACCACCACGCGCCGATCGATCCGAGCGACCCCGACTGAGCCGGCCATCTGAGCCGCCTATCTGGCCCGGCTGTCTGGGCTGCCCATCTGACCCGCCTACCTGGGCCGGGCGGCCCCGGCGACCCCGCCTACGCCCAGACGCTAGGCGCCGGCGCCTTGCTCGGCGGCAGCTGCGAGTCGTCGCCCCACCCGAGCAACCACTCCGGCAGGCGGCCGTCGTCGGGCGCGGGACCGGCGAGCTCCTGCAGCTCCTCGACCGTCACCACTCCGCCCGTGCGCTTGAGGAACCGCGCCCGCAGATAAGCGCGCGCGAAGATCTCGCCGCGCACCACGAACCGCTGCTCGACGAAGATCGCCTTGGCATCGAAGCCCAGCACGCGCGTCTCCACCTCGAACCGCTGCCAGAGCTCGAGCGACCGCCGAAAGCTCATGGTCTCGGCCACCACGACCGGGTACCACCCGCGCTGCTGCAGCAGTCGCCACATGCCGCTTCGCTGCATCAGGTCGAGGCGCCCGAGGTCGAGCACCGAGAAGTAGACCCCGTTGTTCATGTGCCGCAGCACGTCGAGATCGGTGGGCAGCACCCGGAACGGCGTCGACGCGACGTCCCACATGCCGAGCGGTGAGCGGAAGCGGCCACGGATCGACTGCAACAGGGTTCTGAAGAAGAAGTGCACCCGGCCGATCGTAGAGTTCGGCACAGCGAGCCGGAAGATCCGTTGTGACTACCTACAACGCGGCGCGCCCGTGGCTGGCCCCGCGCTCAGCCTCGGCGACTAAAATCGCTCGTCGTGGCCATCCCGAAGATCATCCTCTACTACGTCTTCGCGCCCGTGGCCGACCCCGCCGCGGTGCGGCTCTGGCAGCGCGATCTGTGCGAATCGCTCGGCCTGCGGGGGCGCATCCTCATCTCCGCCGACGGCATCAACGGCACCCTCGGCGGCGAGCTCGACGCCGTGAAGCGCTACCTGCGCAAGACCCGCCAGTTCGGCCCCTTCGCCGCCCTCGACGTGAAGTGGAGCGAGGGCACGGCGCTCGAGAGCGGCCCGGCGTCGAAGCACACGCCCTATCGCGCGAGCACCGACTTCCCGCGCCTCAGCGTGAAGGTGCGCGACGAGATCGTCAGCTTCGGCGCGCCCGGAGAGCTCGAGGTCGACGAGAACGGCGTCGTCGGCGGTGGCACGAAGCTGCAGCCGCACGAGGTGCACGAACTCGTCGACGCGCGTGGCGACGAGGTCGTCTTCTTCGACGGCCGCAATGCGTTCGAAGCGTCGATCGGCCGGTTCCGCGGGGCGGTGGTTCCGGATGTCGCGACCACCCGCGACTTCGTCGCCGAGCTCGACAGCGGCAAGTACGACCACCTGAAGTCGAAACCCGTGGTCACCTACTGCACCGGTGGCATCCGTTGCGAGGTGCTCTCGTCGCTGATGACGGCGCGCGGGTTCTCGGAGGTCTACCAACTCGACGGCGGAATCGTGCGCTACGGCGAGACGTTCGGCGACTCCGGGCTGTGGCAGGGCTCGCTCTACGTCTTCGACCGGCGCGGCTCGATCGCCTTCACCCCGGGGGCGGCGGTGATCGGCGAGTGCGTCTCGTGCGGCGCCGCGACGAGTCGCATGCAGAACTGCGCGGATGCCGCGTGCCGCTCGCAGCTCGTGGTGTGCGACGAGTGCAGCCACTCCTCCACAGTGCGGTGCCCGCAGCACTGAACCCGCCAATTCCTCCACAGGGGGTTCTCTCCGCTCAACCCGGTCGTAGGCTCGCGACATGACCAGCCACGACACCCAGCAGACCCACACGAGCCACGAGCTCATCCACGATCGGGCAGACGCCCTGCTCGCCCTCCATCGAGCTCCTGAGATCCTCACCCTGGTGAACGTCTGGGATGTCGCGAGCGCCACCGTCGTCGCCGATCTGCCCGAGACCAAGGCCCTCGCCACCGCGAGCCACGGCATCGCGGCCTCGTTCGGCTACGAAGACGGCGAGCGCATCCCGCTCGACCTCATGCTCGAGACGGTCGGGCGCATCGCGCTGTCGACCTCGCTCCCGGTCACGGCCGACCTCGAGGGCGGCTACGGCAACCCCGGCGAGACCGTGCGGCGCGCGATCGGCGTCGGCGTCGTGGGCGCCAACATCGAAGACCAGTTGCGTCCGCACATCGAGTCGGTCGAGAACGTCGCCGAGGTCATGAAGGCGGCGGAGGCCGAGGGCGTGCGGTTCGTGCTCAACGCGCGCACCGATGCCATCATCCATCGCGGCGACCGGCCGCTCGACGAGGCGATCGACGACGCGATCGAGCGCGGCCGCGCCTACATCGACGCGGGGGCGGCGTGCGTGTTCGTTCCCGGCCTGATCGACGAGCCGACGGCTGAGCGCCTGGTGGAGGGCATCGGGCACCTCAAGGTCAGTGTGATCGGCGTGCCCGGGTCACTGGCGCCGGAGCGTTACCAGCAGCTCGGCATCGCCCGCATCTCCTATGGCCCGTGGCCGCAGCGGGTCGCGCTCACGGCGCTTCAGGAGTCGGCGCTGGTGCTCTATGCCGGTGGCTCGTTGCCCGAGGGCACGCAGATCCTCACCTGAGCGAGAGTGTCGACGCCCGCCGGGCGGCGCGACGCACCTGTCGGGCCTCGCGGCGTTCCAGCGCGCGCCGATGGCTGAACTTGCGCGCATCCGTTCCCGACAGCGCGAGCAGCACCAGCACGTCGAATGAGAGCCCGACGAGGTTGGTCTGCAGGGTGATCTGCGGGCCGCCGTTGACGAAGTCGATGGCGGTCACCACGACCGCGGCGGCGCTGATGCTCATGCCGGTGAAACGCGCCCAGTTGTGACCGTGATAGATGAGGAAGGCCAGAACGGAGTAGACGGTGGCGATCAGGAGTCCGACGGTCACGAACAGCGCGGCGACGATCGAGGCCAGAAAGCGGGAGTCGGCCGGCGTGAGCGCGCCGGTGAGGTTGCGCAGGTCGATGTCGCCGTCGCCGATCGAGAAGGCGACCACCACCACGGCGGCGAGCGCCGAGAGCACGCGGAGGGCCATGAGCAGCACTCCGAGATAGATCGATGCGGGTCGCCGCCGGCCGGCGATCGGTGATTCGCTGAACACCGCCGAGGGGGTGGGGGCGACCGAGGGCTCGATCGTGTGCGGGCGGCTCTCGTCGGCCGGGTCCCAGGTGGGCACGCGGCGAAGATCGACGACGGGCAGGTCGCCGTCGGTCACGATCGCGTCGCCGCCGCCGTTGACGTGGTGGTAGCCGGTGGAGAAGTTGCGGATGAGCTTGACCGATGCCAGCTCGTTGCTCTCGACGAGCGAGGTCACGATGTGGTCGCGCTCCTTGTCGGTCTCTTTGTCGATGCGATGGGTGACCTGAAGGGTGAAGAAGTTGATGCCGATGCTGCGGTCGTAGGTGCCGGCAGCCAGCCAGTCGGCCTTGTGCCCCCCGGGCAGGAGCCAGCCGGTCGGGCAGCGCCAGAACCGCACGTGGTGCCGTTTCGACGGGTTGCCCGCCACCTCCTGCTGGTAGGTGAAGTTCATGAGATTGCCGAAGAGATAGAGCCGCGACACCGGGGCGCCGGGATAACTGCGCCGCAAGAGGGTGCCGCGCACCGTGCGGAGGGCCGACGTGAGCCCCATGTCGTCGGCCAGGTGCCAGCCGGCGTTGGTCATCGCTTCGTGGATCTGCGCCTCCGAGCCGCGAAGGGCCACGTTGACCGGGTCGCCGAGCAGGCCCTCGCGGGTCTTGGCGCGGCCGATGAAGTAGTCGGGCACGTAGAACAGCGTGAGGATGCTGTGCACGCGAGGCAGCAGCAGGTAGGCGACGACGAGCCAGAACACCAGCAGGAACCAGAGCTGCTGCCAGCCCTTGGCGAACGATTCGGTGGCCACCAGGAAGGCCAGCCAGCCGGCCGAGAGGGTGCCGAAGAAGAAGAACAGGCTGTCGACCACGAGGCCCACCGAGCCACGGAAGGTGCGCAGCCGGATGTGCTCGACCAGACTCGCGTCTTCGAGGTCGTCGGCCGAGAGCTGTGCCGACTCGTCGGAGACGTGTTCGGCCATCGCGCGGTTCCCTTCGGTCACACGGATTCTCTCAGGAATCCCTGAATGCTGTGACAACCCGTGAGGGCCACCCCTAGGCTGGAAGCGCGCTAACGAGCGCACGCTCTGCTTCCGGACACCGAAGGACACCAATGCCCACCGGCGTACCCATCGAATTCGCTCACCTGACGAAGTCGTTCGGAAACGTCGACGCCGTCTCCGATCTCTCGGTCGTGATCGAACCCGGTCAGGTCACCGGATTCCTCGGCCCGAACGGCGCCGGCAAGACCACGTCGCTCCGCATGCTGCTCGGCCTCGTGCGGCCGAGCTCGGGCACGGCCACCTTCGGGGGCACGCCGTACGGCCGTCTCGCCTCACCGCTGCGCACGGTCGGCGCATCCCTCGAGGCGGCGAGCTTCCACCCCGGGCGGTCGGCGCGCAACCACCTCGCGGTCTATGCGCAAGCAGCCGGCTTGCCGAAAACGGCTCCGGATGCCGCCCTCGAGAAGGTGGGTCTCTCGGCCTACGCCAAACGGCGGGTCGGCGGCTATTCGCTGGGCATGCGCCAGCGGCTCGGTCTCGCCTTCGCCCTGCTCGGCGATCCGTCGGTGCTCGTGCTCGACGAGCCGATCAACGGCCTGGACCCCGAGGGCATCAAGTGGATCCGCCTGCTGCTGCGCGCGATGGCGGCCGAGGGCCGCACGGTGCTGATCAGTTCACACCTGTTGAGCGAGGTGCAGCAGACCGTCGACGACGTCATCATCATCTCGCACGGAAAACTGGTGCACCGGGGTGAGCTGTCGAGCCTCGACGTCTCCGATTCGAAGCAGGTGCAGGTCAACGCCGACGACCGCGACCGCCTGGCCGAGGTCATCCGGCAGGCGGGCTACCAGGTGTCGAACCTGCGGTCGGGCGTGCTGGTCGAGAACGCCGAGGCGGCGGAGATCGGGCGCCTCGCCTTCGCGGCCGGCATCCCGCTCACCGGCCTCTCGCAGAAGCGAACGGGGCTCGAAGAGTCGTTCCTCACCCTCGTCGGAGAGGAGGGCTCGCTGTGAGCTTCTTCGCCGCCGTGCACTCCGAGATCACGAAACTGCTGAGCACGCGCCTCTGGTGGGTGCTGGCCCTCATCATGGTGGGCTACGTCGCGCTCTGCGCCGGCGGACTGGGCGCCATCTTCGGCGGTGTCGGCTCGTCGAACAACGGCCCGCCCATTCCCGAGGCGCAACTGCCGCAACTCATCTACAGCTTCGCCACGTCGGTGGGCTACGTCTTCCCCGTGCTGCTCGGCGCGCTCGCCGTGACGAGCGAGTTCCGCTTCCAGTCGCTCACCCCGACGTTCCTGGCCACGCCCCGTCGCGGGATCGTGCTCGGCGCCAAGGTGCTCACCCTGCTGCTCGCGGGCGCCGTCTTCGGGGTCATCGCGCTGATCGCCTCGATCGGGGCGGGGGCCTCGGTGCTCTCCGCCTTCGGCATCGACCCGCTGCTCGGCGACGCCGAGACCTGGGCCTTCGTCGGCCGCTCGGTGCTCGCGATGGCCCTCTGGTCGGCCATCGGCGTGGGCCTCGGCGCCCTGGTGCCGAGTCAGATCGCCGCGATCGTGATCGTGCTGGCGTTCACCCAGTTCGTCGAACCGCTGTTGCGTGCCGCGGCGAGCTTCACCGACTGGTCGGCCCAGCTCGGGCAGTTCCTGCCCGGGTCGGCGAGCGATGCGCTCGTCGGGGCGAGCGTCTACACCATGCTCTCGCCGTCGTCGGTGTCGCTCGACTGGTGGCAGGGCGGCCTGGTGCTCGCCGGTATCGCCGCCGTCGCGACCGTGATCGGCTACTTCACGAGCTGGCGCCGCGACGTCAGCTGACGCGCAGGACTAGCGTGAAGACGACGGCAACGACACGACAGGCGACAGAGGCATCGTGAGCACAGCGATCGTGGTGACGGAGAAGGGCGCGAACGGGCGCCTGCTCGAGCTCGACGACGAGGAGTTCTTCGAGGGCTCCGGCGGCCCCGAGGCGGTCGATCTCGACGTGCTGTTCTCGAGCATCAACTACAAAGACGGTCTCGCCTTGGCCGGGCGACCCGGCGTGCTGCGCGAGTGGCCCCTGATTCCCGGCGTCGACATCGTCGGGCGGGTGACCTCGTCGCGGTCGCCGCGGTTCACTGCCGGCGACCTGGTGGTGCTGAACGGCGACGGCGCCGGAGAGAGCCGCCACGGCGGCCTGGCGCAGAAAGGGCGGGTGCGACCGGATGCGCTGGTGCCGGTTCCGCAGGGCGTGTCGGCCGCGCGGGCGGCCGCGATCGGCACCGCCGGCTTCACCGCCATGATCGGCGTGCTGGCGCTGGAAGACGCCGGGGTCACGCCGGAGTCGGGTGAGGTTCTCGTCACCGGCGCCGCGGGCGGTCTCGGCTCGTTCGCCATCTCGCTCCTCGCCGGCCGTGGCTATTCGGTGGCCGCTTCGACCGGTCGTGCCGACGAGCAGTCGCAGTACCTCACCGGCCTCGGCGCCGCCCGCATCATCGATCGCGCGACCCTCTCCGAGCCCGGCAAGCCCCTGCAGAGCCAGGTCTGGGCGGGCGCGATCGACTCGGTCGGCAGCCACACGCTCGCCAACGTGCTCGCGCAGACCACCTACGGCGGCACCGTCGTGGCGTGCGGACTCGCGCAGGGCGGCGACCTGCCGGCATCCGTGATGCCCTTCATCCTGCGGGCGGTGACGCTGACCGGCGCGAACTCGGTCGAGGCGCCCATCGCCCTCCGCACCCGCGCCTGGACCGACCTCGCCGCCGAACTCGACTTCGACAAGGTCGACTCCCTGACCACCACCGTGCCGCTCGCCGGCGCCCTCGACGTAGCCGAGCAGATCCTCGCCGGCCGGGTCGCGGGCCGCATCGTCGTCGACGTCAACGCCTGACCGGCGGCCTCGCCCCCACTCGCCTCGCCCGGGCGCGCCCGCCCGACTCGCACGGCCCTCCCTGCCCGCCCGGCTTGCGCGGCTCGCCCCGCCCCCGGCTCACCACCGCCCGGTCGCGCCCATTCTGTCCCTCCGCACCCATCGCGACCGGCGCGCCGAGTCCAAACGGGCGCGACCAATGCCGCGGTGCAACCGACGCCGACATCCCGACCCACCCCAGCACGCTCGCCCCACGAGCGATCGCGCCCATCGTGTGCGTGCGCGCCCATCCTAACCGGCGCGCCGCACCAAAACGGGCGCGCGGAGACGCCGAGCCCACGAGGCCGCACCAGCGACAGCGGCGCCGCGCGCGGCGGCCCGCCCCGCGCCTCAGTCGATGATCTCGGTGCCCTCCAGGGGCGGCAGGCGCAGCGCACGCAGCAGCTCGATCGAGTGCGACGTGGTGACGATGATGCGCGAGAACTCCTGCTCCTCGAGGTCGATGACCACCGAGGTGCGCGTTCCCTTCACGAGCAAGAAGTCTTTGCCGTCGTGGAACTTCCACGTGCCGACCGCCAGCGTCAGCGGAATCGCCGCACCAGGGGCCCGGATGCCGCGCACCCACACCCACGGATCGTCGGTGAGTGCCGCCGAGCGGATGCTCTCGAGCGGCACCACGATGTCGGTGCGGCGGAACGACAGGATCTTTTCTGCGCGCGTCAGGCGGATCTCGAGGCGATCGGTGTGGACGAAGAGAACGGCCATGTTTCTAGTCTGCCGTGGTCAGCCTGAAGAACGGCAGGATTTGCCCGACGGGGATATATAACGATTCGGGAATCTGCCCCGAGAGCTCCGGATGACCCCGGAGAACCGAAGCCTCATCGGGGAGCGACGGCCGACGCCGCAGCAGCCGCCGCCCCCGGGAGCGCCGCGACGATCCGCTCGATGGCGGCCTCGTCGTGCGCCGCCGACACGAACCAGGCCTCGTAGACCGACGGCGGCAACGAGACACCCCCGTCGAGCATCGCGTGGAAGAACGGGGCATACCGATATGCCTGCTGCGCCTGCACATCGGCGTAGTTCTGGGGCGCGCGCGACGACCCGAAAGTGAAGCTGAATAGATTGCCGGCCCGCTGCACGCTGTGCGCGACGCCGGCCGCCTCGAGCGCCGACGACACCGCGGTCGACACCGTCAGGGCGGTCGCGTCGAGCGCCGCGTAGACGTCGGCGTCGGCCAGGCGCAGGGTGGTGATGCCGGCCGCCACCGCGATCGGGTTTCCCGAGAGGGTGCCGGCCTGGTAGACCAGGCCGAGCGGGGCGAGGTGGTCCATCACGTCGGCCCGGCCGCCGAGCGCCGCCAGCGGCATGCCGCCGCCGATGACCTTGCCGAACGTCACGAGATCGGGCACGTAGCCCGGCACGGTGCCGCCGTGCGGTGCTTCCTCGGGCAGCTCCGCCGCGAGCGGGCCCGCGTTCTCGAGCCCCCACCAGCCGGCCGGGCCCACCCGGAAACCGGTGAGCACCTCGTCGACGATGAGCAGCGCGCCGTGGGCGTGCGCGATGTCGGCGAGCGCCGCGTTGTAGCCCGGGCGCGGCGGCACGACGCCCATGTTGGCGGGCGCGGCCTCGACGATGATCGCAGCGATCTCGTCGCCGCGATCGGCGAACACCCGGCGCACGGCGTCGAGTTCGTTGTAGGGCAGCACGATCGTGAGGGCCGCGGTGGCCGCGGGAACCCCGGCCGACGCCGGCAGGGCGAGGGTCGCGAGCCCCGAACCGGCCTCGGCAAGCAGCGAGTCGGAATGCCCGTGGTAGTGCCCGGCGAACTTGATCAGCACGTCGCGCCCGGTGACGCCGCGCGCGAGCCGGATGGCCGTCATCGTCGCCTCGGTGCCGGTCGACACCAGCCGCAGCTTCTCGATCGGGTGCACGCCGCCCGCCACGATGCGCTCGCGCACGAGCTCAGCCAGGTCGGTCTCGGCCGGAGTGGTGGCGCCGAACGAGAGGCCGCGCGTGGCGGCATCCTGAACCGCGGCGACGACCTCGGGATGCGCGTGGCCCAGGATGGCGGGCCCCCACGAGCTCACGAGGTCGACGTATTCGACGCCCTCCGAGTCGGTGACGTAGGGCCCGCGCGCCGACACGAGGAACCGCGGCGTGCCGCCCACCGAGCGGAACGCCCGCACGGGCGAGTTGACCCCGCCGGGGATGGATCGCTGGGCACGCTCGAACTGCTCGGCGTTGCTGGTGGTCATCGGAGCCCCTTCAGGCCGCGAGCGACCTCGACCGCCCAATAGGTGAGCACGGCCTCGGCGCCGGCGCGGCGGATGCTGGTGAGCGATTCGAGGATGGCGCGGTCGCGGTCGATCCACCCGTTGGCGGCGGCGGCCTCGATCATCGCGTATTCGCCTGACACCTGGTAGGCCCAGACCGGAACGGGAACCGCCGCCGACACATCGGCCACCAGGTCGAGGTAGCTCAGCGCCGGCTTCACCATCACGATGTCGGCGCCCTCGGCGACGTCGAGCTCGGCTTCGCGCAGCCCTTCCCGCCGGTTGGCCGGGTCGAGCTGATAGGTCTTGCGGTCGCCGCGCAAGGTCGACCCCACGGCCTCGCGGAACGGGCCGTAGAACGCCGACGCGTACTTCGCGGCGTAGGCGAGCACGGCCACGCCCTCGAACCCCTCGCCGTCGAGGGCGGAGCGCACCGCTTGGACCTGGCCGTCCATCATTCCCGACAGGCCGAGCAGCTGCGAGCCGGCCCGCGCCTGCTCGATGGCCATGTCGCGGTAGCGCTCGAGAGTGGCGTCGTTGTCGACGGCTCCGGATGCATCGAGCACACCGCAATGGCCGTGATCGGTGAACTCGTCGAGGCACAGGTCGGTCTGCACCACGATCGCGTCGCCCACCTCCTCGGCCACCACCCGGGTGGCCGCGTTGAGCACGCCGTCGGGGTCGGTCGCCGCGGTTCCGGCGGCGTCTTTGGCCGAGTCGGCCGGAACGCCGAACAGCATCACGCCCCCCAGCCCAACCTCGGCGGCCTCGGTGACCGCGCCGCGCAGGCTGTCGAACGTGTGCTGCACGACCCCCGGCATCGACTGCAGGGCGACCGGCTCGACGATGTCGTCGCGCACGAACAGCGGGAGGATGAGCTGCGCCGGGTCGATGCGGGTCTCGGCGACCAGCCGGCGCATGGCCGGAGTGCTGCGCAGACGGCGCGGGCGCACCTCGGGAAAGGAGCCTGAGTTCATGAACTCCAGCTTAGATCGGCCCGCTGACCGTCAGGTCGATGCGGCCCAGCCGACGACACCGGATGCCGCGGCACAGGCCCCACCGACGGCACCGGATGCCGCCCCGCCTGCTCAGCGGATGATCATGCGGCTCTGCGCGAGCGCCCGCTCCCGCTCGGCCACGGCCGCGTGCCGGGCGAGTTCACGCTCGCGCCGCACACCGGTCGACTCGGCCTCGAACGCGACGTGACCGGCATCCGCGGTTGCCCGCCGGCGCCCCCACACGACGAGTTGCATGCCGAACCGGATGGCGAGGAGACTCAGCCCCCGCGGCCGGCCCGAGCGAACGGCCTGGGTGATGGTGGACATCTCATTCACTCTCCTTGGGCTCTTCGACCCCGTCCATGACGGGGAAGGCGTTGAACTGGAACTGCACCGGCCGGGAGCCCGGCACGGGGTTGTTGCGCTGGTCGCGATGGCGCTCGAGGAAGCGCTGCATCACGCCCTCGATCTCGTCGACGACCTCGCGCAACTGCTCGGCCGTCAGTTGCGCGTTCATGGTCGACACCATGTTGGAGTCCACCCACTCCTTCGGCAGCTCCTGGTCGCGGCGGCGGATGAAGTCGTGGAACAGCGCCTGCCGCTGACGTTCCCATTCCCACTCGACGAGGTCGCTCGCGGCCCGCGCGGCCGCCGTGTCGGGCAGCGCACGCGAATCGAGCTCGATGCCGCCGGGCGGGCGCTCCCACCAGCGGTCGCGGCCCGAGCCCCGGCCCGGGATCTCGCGCACGAAATCGTGCCGCGCGAGTTGCCGAAGGTGGTAGCTCGTCGAGCCGCTCGACTCGCCGAGGCGCTCGGCCAGGCCGCTCGCCGTCTGCGGACCGTAGACCGACAGGGCGTCGAGAATCTGCACCCGCAGCGGATGCGCGAGACCCTTCAACGACGTCATGTCGATGCGACGGCCCGCGGGCCGGGGTTCGGGTTCTCTCTCGTCGTCCATAATGCAAAGATACCGTTGCAAAGACTACTTTGCAAATGTTTCTTTGCGGTTCGCGATCAGGCGCGCACCCCCGCCGATCCGATCGCCACGTGCACCGAGGCCACCGCGCTCGCCCCCTCGCCCACGGCCGCCGCCACCCGCTTCATCGAGCCGAGCCGCACGTCGCCGGCGGCGAACACTCCCGGCACGCTCGTTTCGAAGGGCAGCGGATGCCGCCCCAGCACGTCCCAGGCCTCACCCAGGTCGTCGGCCGCGAGCGCCCCGTCGGTGCGCACGAACCCGTTCTCGTCGACCGCCACGCCCGTCAGCCACGAGGTCGCCGGCCGGGCGCCGATGAAGCAGAACAGCCCGTGGCATTCGTGCCGGCTGGTCTCTCCGGTGGCGCGATGGGTGACCTCGATCGTCGCGAGCGAGCTTCCCCCCTCGAGCCCCGTCACCTCGGCGCCGACGTGGATGGCCACCCGCTCGTCGGCCTTCAGCCGCTCGACGAGGTAGTTCGACATGCCGGCCGAGAGATCGTCGCCGCGCACCACCAGGCACACGCGGCTGCCGAGCCCCGCGAGATAGAGGGCTGCCTGACCGGCCGAGTTCGCCCCGCCCACCACGGCCACCGGCCGCGCGCCGCACTCCCGGGCCTCGAGCGCCGTCGCCGCGTAGTAGATGCCCGCGCCCTCGAAGTCGGCCCAGCGCTCGAGCGGCAGCGCGCGATAACGCGCCCCCGAGGCGATCACCACCGACTTCGCCGACACCTCGGTGCCGTCGGAGAGCGAGAGCAGCAGCCGATCGGCGCCCGTGTCGAGGGCCACGACCTCGCACGGGCTGAACAGCTGGGCGCCGAACTTCACGGCCTGCACGGCAGCTCGGCCGGTGAGGTCGGCGCCGCTCAGCCCGTTCGGAAAGCCGAGGTAGTTCTCGATGCGCGAGCTCGCCGCCGCCTGGCCGCCCGGGCCCACGGCATCCAGCAGCACGGTGCGCAGCCCCTCCGACGCCCCGTAGACAGCGGCTGCCAACCCGGCCGGGCCGCCGCCGATCACCGCGAGGTCGACCGAGTCGCGCGACTGCGGCTGGTAGCTGAGCCCCAGCTGCTCGGCCACCTCGCCCGGGGTCGCGTTCCGCAGGATGCGGTCGTGCAGCAGCACCGCCGGCAGATCGGATGCCGCCACCGACGTCGTGCGCATGAGCGCGATGCCGGCCATCGACTCCGAGTCGAACCACAGGTGCGGCAGGTCGAGCCGCGCCACCCAGGTGCGCAGAGCGAGCGAAGCGCTCGAGAGCGGGGTGCCGATGATCTCGAGGCTGCGCTGCGCCTCGCTCTCCTGCAGCAGCCGGCGACGCGCGAGAAGGGTGCGCAGGATCACGTCGGAGAGCTCGCCGTCTTCGGCCATCAGCACCCGGAAGCGGTCGGGGGCGATGCGATGGATGCGCCCGCCCTCGGTGACCCGCGCGGTCACGAACACCGTCTGACCGGTGAGCAGGTTGAGCTCCCCGAGGAAGCGGCCTGGCCCGTGCGTCACGATCACGCTCTCGGGGGCATCGCGGGTGGCCTCGCGCACGATGTCGACGCGCCCGGTCTCGATCACGACGAGGTCGTAGCTGCGGTCGCCGGTGCGGAACAGGATGTCGCCCTCCGCGACCTCGGCCGGCGTGCCGTAGGCGCGCAGCCGGGTGAGCTGGGCGGGGTCGAGCTCGGGGCCGACCGACTGTCGGGGGTCGGCATCCGGAATGGGGTCGGGCTCGGCGTTCAGCTCGGGATCGGGGGTCGTCATGCGGCAACCCTAGGCGAAGCGCGTGTCGCGGTCATCGTGTATTCGTCGAACGCATGCGACACGAACACTCTTCGAACATATGTTCGAATATGGCTAAGCTGTCTTCCATGAATCTCGACTTCCAGACCTCGCTCTTCGACGACATCGACGCCGACCCCGAGCTCGAAGAACTGCCGGGCACCGTCGAACGCACCATGCTCGACGCCGGCGCGTGGGTCGACCTGCGGCCGGGCTGGGTCACGAACTCCGACGCGCTGTTCGAACGGCTCGCGGTGGATGTGCCGTGGCACGCCGACCGCCGCGAGATGTACGACCGGGTCGTCGACGTGCCCCGGCTGGTGTCGCACTTCGGCTCGGGTGCTGCCTATCCCGATACGGTGCTCACACGGGCGCAGCACGCCCTCAACGACTACTACGGCCGGCCACCCGGCCAGGTGTTCGACACCGCGGGTCTGTGCTTCTATCGCACGGGCGACGACAGCGTCGCCTGGCACGGCGACCGGGTGGGCCGCACGATCGACCGCGACACGATGGTGGCCATCGTGTCGGTGGGGGCGGCGCGCACGCTCTCGCTGCGGCCGAAAGGCGGGGGCGAGACGCTGCGCTTCCCGGTGGGCCACGGCGACCTGGTGGTGATGGGCGGCAGCTGCCAGCGCACCCACGAGCACGCCATCCTCAAGACGAAGCAGGCGGTGGGGCCGCGCATCAGCGTGCAGTTCCGGCCGGTGTGGCCGAAGTGACCGCCGGTGTGGCCGACGCGGGCGAGAGGCCCCGGCTCAGGAGTCGACGGCGGCTCGGCGAGCGTTCGCCACCTCGATCACCGCGTTGATGAGCGACTCGGCCGAACGGCCTTTGGCGATCACGTCGACGCGCAGGCCGTAGGCCCGGGCGTCTTCGGCGGTGCGCGGGCCGATCGCGGCGACGAGGGTGCTCTCGGGAATCGGGCCGAGCTGCAGTTGCACCTGCTCGGCCACCGACCCCGAGGTCACCATGACGGCGTCGATCGCCCCGGCGGCGATGTCGGCGCGGATCTGCGGATCGACCTCCACGCCGATGGTGCGATAGGCCACCACCGATTCCACGGTGTGGCCGCGCTTGATGAGGCCCTCGGTCAGCACGGGCTTCGCGATGTCACTGCGCAAGGTGAGCACGCGCAGCTCGGGGCCGAACTGCTCGAATCGCTTCAGTTCGCGCAGCAGGCCCTTCGCCGAGTTGTCTTCGGGCGGCACCAGGTCGACCGTGTAGCCGGCGGCCATGAGCGCCGCGGCCGTGGTCTCGCCGACCGCGGCGATGTGGGTCGACGACGGCACGGTGGCCTGATGGGCGGTCAGCACGTCGACCGTCGTGGCGCTGGTCATGGTGAGCCAGTCGAACGAGCCGGCCGCCAGTGCCTCGAGCGCGCGCTCCAGCGTCTCGGCGTCTTCGGTGGGGGCGAAGTTGATCATCGGCGCCACGATGGGCTTCGCGCCGACGGCACGCAGATCGGCCGCGACGCCGTGCCCCCACGGGCCGCCACGCGGAACCAGGATGCGCCAGCCGCCGAGCGGCCGCTGCGACCATGCCGTCATTCCGACCCGCCCGGCCAGTAGTCTTCGCCGTGGCCGCCGTTCGCGGCCGCGCCGCCGACGGGGGCCAGTTCGGCCGCGCCGTCTTCGAGCAGCTGGGCCGCCACGGCCTGACCGAGCAGCTCGGCCACGAGGTGGTCGTCGCCGAGCAGTTCCGCCGAGCGTTCGCAGCCGAGTTCGGCCTCGCCGTCGGCCTGATACACCGTGGCCGAGAGGCGCAGCTCGTCGCCGTGCACGGTCGCGGTCGCGCCCACCGGCGCGGCGCATCCGGCTTCCAGCGCAGCCAGCACCGAGCGCTCGGCGAGAACGGCCGTGCGCGTCGGCGTGTGCTCGATGCTCAACAACTCGGGAATGCTGTCTCCCTCTCGGGTTTCGATCGCCAGCGCACCCTGCCCCGGCGCGGTGGGCCAGAGGTCGAGTGCGAAGAGTTCGGTTGCTGCGTCTAGCCTACCCAGCCTTCCGAGCCCCGCTGACGCGAGCACGACGGCGTCGAGATCTCCGTCGGTCAGCCGGCCCAGCCGGGTGTCGACATTGCCCCGGATGTCGACGATCGTGAGATCGGGCCGCAGGCTGAGCAGCTGGGCGACGCGGCGAGGCGACCCGGTGCCGACCCGCGCACCTTCCGGCAGCTCGTCGAGGGTCAGACCCTCCCGCGTGCAGAGGGCGTCGCGCGCGTCTTCGCGCTCCGGAACCGCCCCGATCACGAGGCCCGGGTAGGGCGCGGTCGGCAGGTCTTTGAGGGAGTGCACGATCAGGTCGCAGTCACCCGCCACGAGCGCTTCGCGCAGGGCGCTCGCGAACACCCCGGTGCCGCCGAGACTCGCGAGCGACTCCTTCGAGCGGTCGCCCTCCGAGGTGATGATGACGATCTCGATCTCGGCGCCGGTGGCCTCGGTGAGCGCCGCCGCCACCAGGCCGGTCTGGGCGCGCGCGAGTGCACTGCCACGAGTGGCGATGCGAAGGGCCGTCGTCACGCTGCTTTCCTCACCCTGGTGGTCACGGGGCCAGCCCCGCATCGGCGGGCTTGAAGCCCAGCCGCACGTTCTCGCAACACCCCGGGCGGCACACGTCATACCAGGGGCCGAGGTCGGTGAGCGAGGCGCGGTCGTCGACGGGCGTGCCGTTGACGCGCTCGAGCACGAGGTCGACGAGACCGGAGACGTAGTTCGGGTCGACGCCGGGGGTGGGCACCCGGATGCCGGCGAGCCCGTGCTCCTCGCACGACTCGAGCGCCTCGTTGTCGAGATCCCACATCACTTCCATGTGGTCGCTCACGAAACCGAGCGGCACGATAACGACGGCCTTCACTCCGCGGGCGGGCAGCTCGGCAATGGCGTCGTTGATGTCGGGCTCGAGCCACGGCTGGGTCGGCGGGCCGGAACGCGACTGGTAGACCAGTTGCCACGGGATGTCGACGCCCCCGGTCGCCGCGGCCATCACGACCTCGGCCACCGCACGGTGCTGGGCGGCATACGCCCCCTCGGGCCCGAACCCGCGCGCAGCAGGCCCCGACCGCTCGGCGTCGGCGCTCGGGATCGAGTGCGTCGTGAACAGCACCTCGATCTCACGCGTCACGTCGATGCCCTCGAAGCGCTGCTCGAACTCGGCGATCGCGGAGAAGACGCCGTCGATGAACGGCTGCACGAAACCGGGGTGGTCGAAGAACTGCCGCACCTTGTCGATGGTGATCGTGCCCGAGAGGCCGGTCTCGTCGAGGGCCGCGGCGAAGTCCTCGCGGTATTGACGGCAGCTGGAGTAGGAGCTGTAGGCGCTCGTCGCGATGGCGATGAGCGATCGGTAGCCGCGTTCGCCGGCGTCGATTAGGGCTTCGCGCAGGTAGGGATCCCAGTTGCGGTTGCCCCAGAGCACCGGCAGATCGATGCCGCGGTCGGCCAGCTCGGCCTCGAGCGCGGCTTTCAGCCGGCGGTTCTGGTCGTTGATGGGGCTCACGCCGCCGAAGGCGCGGTAGTGGTGCGCGACCTCTTCGAGCCGTTCGTCGGGGATGCCCCGGCCGCGTGTGACGTTACGCAGGAAGGGGATGACGTCGTCTTGCCCCTCCGGTCCGCCGAAGGAGGCGAGCAGGATGGCGTCGTAGGCGGTGGGCTCGGTGACGTGCTCCGGCCCGTCGGCCGCCGCCGGGCTGGCGTCGCGCACGAGGGTCATTGCAGCACCTCGACGATCTCCGCCGTGGCGATGCGCCGGCCGGTGAAGAACGGAACCTCCTCACGCACGTGCATGCGGGCATCCGTCGCACGCAGGTGGCGCATCAGGTCGACCAGGTTGGTGAGCTCATCGTCTTCGAGGGCCAGGATCCACTCGTAGTCGCCGAGCGCGAACGAGGCGACCGTGTTGGTGAGCACCGAGCGGTATTGCGAGCCCTTGCGGCCGTGGTCGGCGAGCATGGCACGCCGCTCGTCTTCGGGCAGCAGGTACCACTCGTAGGAGCGCACGAACGGGTAGACCGTGAGCCAGGCGGCCGGCTCCTTGCCGCGCATGAAGGCCGGCAGGTGGTTGGCCGAGAACTCGGCGTCGCGGTGAACGCCCATCGCGTTCCAGGTGGGCAGCAGGGGCGCGAACACGCGGGTGCGCCGCAACTGGCGCAGTGCCCACTGCAGCGTCTCGGGCGCGCTGCCGTGCAGCCAGACCATCACGTCGGCGTCGGCGCGCAGGCCGGAGACGTCGTAGAGGCCCCGCAGCATGACGTCTTCTTCTTCGATCGACACGATCGCGTCGTCGAGCTGGCCGATGGCGTCGGGCACGTCGGTGCCGTCGAGCCCCAGCGACTCCTCGGGGTTGCGGCGGAACACCGCCCAGAGCGTGTAGCCGACGGCGGGGACCGTCTCGGAATCTTCGACATCGCGGGTGACGAACGCCTGAGCGTCTTCGACTGTCGGGTCAGTCATGATCCTTCTTCGTGATTGGTGCGGTGATGGTGGAACTACTTCTTCGACGCGAACCGGAAGCCGAGCACCGCGGCGGCCCCCACCGCTGCCACGGCGCCGACCGCGGCGGCGGTGAATCCGACCGGATTCTGCGCGCGGAAGCGATTGATGCTGCTCTTCAGCCGATGGGCCGCATGGCGGGCCTGCTTCGGCACGTTGAGCTTGAACTCGATGGCGTCGAGGGTGGCCTTGAGGTCGGCCCGTGTCTTCTCGATGTCGGCGTGCAGTTCGGCCTTGCTGCGCTGGGGTGCGGCGGGTTTCGCGGCATCCGCGCTCGTGGGCTTCGCGACGTCACTCATGGCTGACCCAATCCCTTGACCGTGTTGATGTCTTTCTTGATGCTGGTGATGGCGTCTTCGGGCACGACCGGCAGGCCCTTCTTCACCGACGACAGCCCGATCAGCACCAGGATGACGGCCACCAGCAGCAGGCCGCCGGCCACGATGAGGGCAGCGAGCCAGGCGGGCAGGGCGGTGGCGATGCCGAGCACGGCGGCGGCGATCAGGGTGGCCAGGGCGAAGAAGGCCAGCAACGCGGCGAAGACGAACAGGCCGATGCCGATGCCGAGCTTGGCGAGGCGGGCGGTGAGCTCGCGCTTGAGGTTCTCGATCTCGTCTTTGAGCAGCTGGATGATCAGCGTCGGCAGCTCGGCGAAGAGCGAGACGAGCGAACGACGCGCTCGTTTGTCGCGTTCTTCAGTCACTTGTCGCTCTCTTCCTTGTTCTCATCTGCGGGCTCGGCCGCGGCTTCGGGCTCAGCGGGCTTCGGCGTCGCGGGCTTGGCCGTGGCGGGAGTCGCCGGCTTCGTGGCGGCGGCCGCGACGGGCTTGGTCACCGGCTTGGCTCGCGTCGACCCGGCCTTGCTCGCGGCCGTCGACTGCTGCGGCCCGGTGAGCGGGTCGCGCCCGATCAGCGCCGCGAGCGCGTTGCGCGCCTTCTGCGAAAGATCTGCCTTCACGGTGTCGACCCTGGCTCCGGCGAACTCCTGCACGGTGTGCACGCCCGACTGCACGGTGGGCGTGTTCCACACCTTCGCCGCGCCCGCCTTGATCTGTTCGTACCGCTCGCGTCCGGCCCGCGTTCCGAGCACGTACCCGGTTGCCAGCCCGACGACGAAGATGATCTTTCCGCGCATGTGAACTCCGATCGATCGCGAGTGCAGGGTCAGCCACAAGCGTAGTCCCCTGACTCTGAGGCCGCATGGCGCGGCGGACGCGTCAGTCCCCGTCGATGCGGCGGTCGCCCCGCAGTTCGGCCGCGAGCCCCGACGCGGTGGAACGCGCGTGCTCGACGGTGGCCGCGAGCCCCGTTCCCGACACCCACGCGCCCACCACCTCGAGCCCGGGCACCTCGGCGACAGCGTCGAGCGCCTGCCGCACCCGGGCCTTGTGGCCGACGGTCGCGAAGGCGAGCGAGTCGTCCCACCGGGTGACCGCGAAACCGGCCACGTCGGCGTCGGCCAGGGGCACGCCGAGCAGCGCCGAGGCATCCTGCACCGCGGTCTCCCGGTCGACCACCTGCCCGTCGCTCGTGTCGACGGAGTCGGCGGATGCCGCGTTCCGCCGCCCGTACGACAGGCGCAACACGTGCCGGTGCGCCGGCAGCGAGTCGGCCAGCCACTCCCACTTCGCGCTCGAGTGGGTGATCGCCTTCGCCGTCACCCCCGGGGTTCCGGGCGCCACGAGCACGCCGGTGCCGCGCGGGCGCGCGTCGAGCCGGGCGTCGTCGATCACCAGGGTGGCGAGAGTGACCGACGCCGGGTCGGGCCACTCCTCGGGGGCCGCAAGCGCCTGGGCGAGCCCCGCCTCGCCGAGCAGCTCGAGCCCGGGCCGGAAGCCGGTGGCCACGACGACCGCGCGCGCCTGGAGGGTCTCTGCGGCATCCGGGCCCGTGATGGCGGAGTCGGCGGGCTCGGTGTCGACGGTGAAGCCCGAGGGCTCTCCCGCGGCATCCGTCGACCGCGCGATGGCGGCCACCCGGGTGCCGGTGCGGAACTGCACCCCGAAGAAGCGGCAGTCGGCCTCGAGCGCCTCGATCAGCCGGAACATGCCGCCCGCGATGCCCTGCACTTGCGACCCCGCGGGCGCCTGCTCACGCAACGCCATCACGGCGCCCGAGAGCGACCCCTGGGTCGTCATCGCCTGGGTGAGCCCGGGCGCGACCGTGTGCACGTCGACCACCGACGGGTCGGCCGAGTGCACGCCCGCCACCACCGGCAGCACGAGCCGCTCGAGCACGAGCCGGCCCATGCGGCGGCGCACGATGTCGCCGAGATCGGTCTCGGGGCGCACTCGCACGATCGGCATCAGACGGTCGAGGTAGGCACGCAGGGCGCCGCGCCAGCCGATGACCCGGCGCACGTCGTCGGCGAGCGGCACCCCGGGAATGCCCAGGATGCCGGCTGCCGGCAGCGGCGCCGATCCGCCGTTCCAGGCGACCCATGCCCCGGCCGGGTTCGGCGTCACGATCGCGTCGGCGAGACCGACGTCGGTCGCGAGGGCGGCCACGGTGCCCTTGCGGGTGGCGAAGCTCTCGGCGCCGGAGTCGAGGCGCACGCCGGCGACCTCGTGCGTGGCGACGAAGCCGCCGAGGGTGTCGCGCGCCTCGACCACCACCACCGACTGCCCGAGATGGGCCAGCTGGCGGGCGACGACGAGGCCGGCGACGCCGCCGCCGATCACCACCACGTCGACGGGCTGCGGGTCGGCCACGGTCAGCGGCCTTCGCGGGCGGCGCCGGATGTCGGCGCTGGCTCGACAACGGGCGCGGGCGCGTGCTCAGGAGCCTCGGGCGCGTTCCCCTGGGCGTGCACGAGCTCGACGATGCGGGTCAGCACGTCGGGGTCGGTCTCGGGCGGCACTCCGTGACCGAGGT
Organism: Herbiconiux daphne; assembly: GCF_024979295.1. Lineage (GTDB taxonomy): Bacteria > Actinomycetota > Actinomycetes > Actinomycetales > Microbacteriaceae > Herbiconiux > Herbiconiux daphnes. The sequence continues at coordinate 71,934 of NZ_JANLCJ010000006.1, forward strand.
TGAGCACGTGGGCCGGGGCGCGACGCCCTCGCTCGAGCACGTCGAGCACATGTGCCTCGAGCACCGGCCATGGCGCGGCGAGCAGTGCGGGGTCGACGTTGCCCTGCAGGGTCACGCCGCCGCCCAGTCGTTCGGAGGCGACATCCAGCGGGATGCGCCAGTCGACGCCCATCACGTCGACGCCGATGTCGTGCATGGGCTTCAGCACCTCGCCGCTGCCCACGCCGAAGTGCACGGTGGGCACCCCGAGGTCGGTGATGTGGCTGATCGCCGCGGCGGAGTGCGGGGCGACGCGCTGCACGTAGTCGGCCTTCGAGAGCGAGCCGACCCAGGAGTCGAAGAGCTGGCCGGCGCTCGCTCCGGCGAGCACCTGCGCGCGCAGGAACCGCCCGGTGACCTCGGCCGCCCAGCGGAGCAGCGCGGCCCACGAGTCGGGGTCGGCGTGCATGAGGGTGCGGGCGCGCAGGTGGTCTTTCGACGGACCGCCCTCGACGAGGTAGGCGGCGAGCGTGAAAGGGGCTCCGGCGAAACCGATCAGCGGCGTCGAGCCGAGCTGGGCGACGGTGCGGGCCACGCCCGCCTCGATGGCCGAGAAGTCGGCGCCCGCCGGCGACGGCAGGTTCGCGACATCCGCCGCCGTTCGAACGGGGCTCGCGAGCACCGGCCCACGACCGGGTTCGATGTCGACGTCGACGCCCGCGAGCCGCAGCGGAATGACGATGTCGCTGAAGAAGATGGCCGCATCGACGTGGTGGCGCCGCACGGGCTGCAGGGTGATCTCGCTCGCGAGCTCGGGGTCGAGGCAGGCGTCGAGCATGCGGGTGCCGACGCGGAGCTCACGGTATTCGGGAAGCGAGCGGCCGGCCTGCCGCATGAACCACACCGGGGTGACCGGTCCGCGCGTGCCCCGGTAGGTGGTGACGAGGGGAGCGTCGGCCGTGCGGCCGTCGGAGAGCGGATGCGTCGCGGGCAGAGTCACCGGAACATCCTACGGCGAGGGGCTGGGGCGCCGGCGGGCGCGGGGCTCTGGGGGCGGGGGTCAGGGCACTAGGTCTGCGCGACTCGCGGCGACGGAGCCGAGCGGAACAGTGGTAGACAAGGGGGCGAACCGGGGGGCCTGCATGACCGACGACCGACGACCTGAGAACGACGAGCCGAACGAGGCGACGCGCGACAACGCATCGCAGGGGCTGCCGCCGCTGCCCGAGTCGCTGGGGCAGGCGGGCGCTTCGGTTCCACCGACGCCCGGCCAACCCCTTCACAGCCAACCCTTGCTCGGCCAGGCTGCCCCCGGCCAGCCGCTCCCGCCCGGCGCCTACCCGCCCTACTCCGCCGCACCGCCGCCCAAGCGCGGGCTCGGCACCGGAGCCATCATCGGCATCGTGGCCGGCGGCATCGCCGTGGTCGTGATCGTGGTGCTCGTGATCGTGCTCGTCGTGGTGCGCGCGCTCGTGTCCTCGAGCGGCAGCGACGCCGGCGATTCGGGCGACGGCACCGGCGGGGCATCGGCCTCGCCCTCCGACGCCGTCACCGACTACCTCACGGCGCTCTCCGAGGGCGACGCCGACGCGGCACTCGCGCTGCTGAGTTCCGCGCCGAGCGATGACACCCTGCTCACCGACGAGGTGCTCGCGGCATCCGTGGCCCTCGCCCCGATCAGCGAGATCGAGGTGCTCGACGAGACCGTCGGCAACGGCTCGGGCGACGTCACCGTGGCCTATCGTCTCGGCGACACCCCCGTGCAGAGCGAGTTCGGCGTGCTCGACTACGACGACGACGGCGTCTGGCAGGTCACCGGCGGCACGTCGTATCTGTCGGTGTCGAAGTTCGACGGGCTCGGCTTCACCGTCAACGGGCAGCCCGCCGAGGGCGACGAGTTCGAGGTGTTCCCGGGCGCCTACCAGCTCGCGACGACCCTGCCGAACTTCGCGCTCTCGGGCGAGACCGTCGTGCTGGCCACCGAGCCGTTCGGCACCGTCGACCTCCAGGGCATCGATCCGGTGCTGACGGATGCCGCCACGCAGCAGTTCCGCGCGCTCGTGCGTTCGGCCGTCGACGCCTGCATCGCGTCGACCACGCTCGCCGCCGGCTGCGGGCTCGACCTTCCGGCCACGCTCGACGATGGCACCGTGCTCACCGACGGCACCATCACGCGCTCGCTCACGGCTGACAGCAGCACCACCATCGACTCGCTCGAACCGACGCTCAGCTACGACAACCCCACGCTCGCCCAGGGCGAGTTCATCGGCGGCATCGACGTGTCGGCGCAGTGCTCGCAGAACGGCGAGACCGGCACCTGCGACCTGCTCTTCGGGCCGTCGCTCGGCCAGCCGTCGGTCGACATGGCGAGCGAGACCCCGGTGGTGCTCTGGGATTGACCGGTGTTCAGTCGGGGCACATGCTCGGCGGGCGTACAATTACCCAGTGCTCATCTGCCTGACCGCGAACCACCGGAACGCGAGCTTCGATCTTCTCGAGAAGCTGTCGGTGGGCACCGCCGACGTCGCCCGCGACCTGGTGGCGCAGAGCTCGTTCGTGCAGGGCGCGGTCGTTCTGGCCACCTGCAACCGCTTCGAGGCCTACCTCGACATCGATGAGCCCGTCACCGCCGGCATCTCGCTCGCGGTCGAAGAGGCGGCCGAGTCGTTCAGCAGCGCGTCGGGAACGGATGTCGGCGAGCTGCGTGACTCGCTCACCGTGCTGTGCGGCGACAACGTGGCCGACCACCTGTTCGCCGTGTCGTCGGGGCTCGAGTCGGTCGTCGTCGGTGAAGACGAGATCGCCGGCCAGGTCAAGCGTGCGCTCAGCACCGCCCGGGTCGAAGGCACCACGTCGTCCGACCTCGAGCGGCTCTTCCAGCGCGCCTCGCACACCTCGCGCGGCGTCAAGACGAAGACCGGTCTCGGTGGCGCCGGCCGCTCACTCGCGCGCCTCGCCCTCGATCTGGCCGAGAGCCGCGTCACCGATTGGGCCCAGACCCGGGTGCTCCTGGTCGGCACGGGGCAATACGCGCGCGTCACGCTCGCGAACCTGCGCGACCGCGGAGTCAGCGACATCCGGGTGTTCTCGCCCTCAGGCCGGGCCGTCGTGTTCGCGGCCAAGCAGGGCCTCGAGCCGGTGGCCGCCGACGGTTTTCTCGACGCCATCGCCACGGCCGACGTCGTGATCACCTGCAGCACCGCCGACACGGTCGTGCTCGACGCCGCGCATCTCGAGACCGCCGTCACACTGCCCGGCGCGCTGCCCCGGCGTCTCGTGATCGACCTCGGGCTGCCCCGCAACGTCGACCCCTCGGTCGCCTCGGTCGCCGGCACCGAACTGCTCGACCTTGAGACCATCAGCCTGCACGCCCCCCTCGACGAATTGAACGCCGAGTCGGATGCCCGGGCCCTCGTCGACCAGGCCGCCGCCGAATACCGCGCCGGCAAGGCCGAGGCCGCCGTGACCCCCGCGGTGGTCGCCCTGCGCTCGCACCTGTTCGACCTGCTCGACGCCGAGATCGACCGCTCGCGGTCGCGCGGCGAGTCGGCCGAGAGCACCGAGCGCGCCCTGCGCCACCTGGTGGGCGTCATCCTGCACTCCCCCTCGGTGCGTGCCCGCGAGCTCGCCCGCGACGGCCGCGCCGACGAGGTGTTCGCCGCCGTCGAGACGCTGTTCGGGCTGGGATCCGCCGCCGCCGAGCGTGCCGCGACCGCCGCTGCCGCAGCCGATGACCAGCACTCGCCCGACGCGGTGTCGCTCGAGCACTACCGACGCTCCGCCGAGGGCTGAGGCGAGCGGATGCCGCGGCCGCACGCGCTGACCGCGCCCGACGGTGCCCCTCGAGGTGCCTCCGCGTGACCACGAACCGCCTGCCGGGAGAGACGCTCGCGCCGATCCGGGTGGCCGCGCTGGCGCTCATCCGTGACCGGCGGCTGCTCATGGTGACGGCGCGGGGCCGCGACGTGCACTACATGCCGGGCGGCAAGATCGACCCCGGTGAGACCGCGGAGCAGGCCGCTGCGCGCGAGGCGTTCGAAGAGGTGAGCGTCACGGTCGACCCGGCGAGCTTGCGCCCGTTGTTCACCGTCTCGGTGCAGGCCCATGGCGAGCCCGAGGGCCGACTGGTCGAGATGCAGGTGTTCGCCGGCTCCACGGGCGACACCCCCGTGGCCTCGAGCGAGGTCGACGCCCTGCACTGGGTCACCTCGGCCGACGAGCACCGCTGTCCGCCCGCCGGCGCCGAGACCCTGCGCCGGCTGGTCGCGCTCGACCTCGTCGACTGAGGCCGGTCGACTGGGCTGGTCGACTGAGGCTGGCCGACTGGGCCTCGTCGACTGAGGCTGGTCGCCTGTGCCGGTCGACTGAGCCTCGGGCCCCTTACGCCCCGAGTACCGCGCAGACGCGGTCGACGTCGGCCTCGTCGTTCCACAGGTGGAACGCCACCCGCGCCCGCCCGGCGCGCGCCGAGGCCGCGACATCCGCGGTGGTCAAGGCGGCGATCGCCCGTCCGTCGGCATCGGGCCAGGTCACGATCGCGCTGTGCGCTTCGGGCACGTCGAGCCGACGGCACAGCTCGTCGGCGAGGCCCACCGTGTGCCGCTGCACGGCCGCGATGTCGGCAGCCGCGAAGAGCTCGAGGGTGGGGGCGGTGCCGATCCAGGCCGGCCAGGCGGGCGACACGTCGAACCGGCGGGCGCTGGCGGCGAGCTGCATGCCGGGGCCGTAGCACGACCCCCACACGTCGTCGCCGGCGTACCAGCCAGCGGCGATGGGAGCGAGCCGGGCGGCGAAATCGGGCCGCACGGTCATGAACGACGCGCCCCGGGGCGAGCACAGCCACTTGTAGGCGTGACAGACGGTGGCGTCGAAGCGCCTCGCGTCGACCGGCATCCAGCCCGTCGCCTGCGTGGTGTCGCAGAGGGTGGCCGTGCCGCACCGCGCGGCCGCGGCCAGCACCGCATCGGCGTCGGCGATCTCGCCCGTCGCCGACTGCACGAGCGAGAACGACACCAGAGTCGTCGTCGACCGGATGGCGCCCGCGAGCTCGGCCAGCGGAACGCACCGCACCGAGATGCGGCCGAGCTGCTGCTGCACCAGGAACGGGTAGACCATCGAGCTGAAGTCGCCCTCAACCGCCAGCACCTCGCTGCCCTCGGGCAACGAGGCCGCGATCATGGCGACCGACACGGATGCCTGCGACCCGACCGCCACCTCGTCGGCCGACACGTGCACCAGCCGCGCGAAGGCGGCCCGCGCGCGCTCGACCGCTGCGCCGTAGACCGCGGGCTGCCGATGACCCTCTTCCCAGGTGGCGAGGTCGGCCGTGAGAGCCTGCACCGACTCCCGGGGCGGCACGCCGATCAGGCAGGCGGCGAGGTAGCCCGGGCGCACGGAGAAGTGGGTGCGGAGTTCCGCCACCGAGAGCAGCTCGGGCTCGCTCGCGGCGGGCTCCGCTCCGACGACCGCGCTCAGCACCATGCTCCTAGCGTGACGGAGCACGATTCATTCGACAACGCCCAGCATCGCATGGTCGGCATAACCTCGCGTTATGGTTTGTGCATGACCCTCACTCCGCCGGCGAGCGCGTTCGACCTCGACTCACAGACACTGCGGGTCATCGCCGCCATCGCCGAATACGGCTCCATCACCCGCGCCGCCGCCGTGCTCGGCTTCAGCCAGCCCGCCGTCAGCCAGCAGTTGAGACGGGTGGAGGCGCGCCTCGGCATGCCGCTCGTGACCCGGTCGGGCCGCGGCATCCGGCTCACCGACGCCGGGGAGGTCATCGCCCGTCACGCCGGCGCCGTGCTGACGGCACTGGATTCGGCCGCGGGCGAGCTCTCCGATCTCGCGGGCCTGCGCGCCGGGCGGGTGCGGCTGTCGGCTTTTCCGTCGGCGTCGTCGACCATCGTTCCGCGGCTGATCCAGGTGATGGGCGCCGAGCACGCCGGCGTGCAGTTCACCTACCTCGAGGCCGAACCGCCCGAGGCCGTCGCCGGGGTGCGCGACGGGTTGAGCGACATCGCGATCGCGTTCCATCACCCCGCCGACCGCAACGACCCGTTCCACGACAGCGCCGACGGGCTGGTCGTGCATCGCCTGATGCGCGACGACATCCTGCTGCTGGCACCGGAGGGTCACCCCGGGGTGACGGATGCCGCCCCCGCGCACCGCGTCGACCTCGCCGACTTCCGCGCCGAGAACTGGATCGCCGGGTGCCCGCGCTGCCGCAGCCACTTGCTCGACTCCTGCGCGCGCAGCGGCTTCGCGCCCGCCATCGCCTTCGAGACCGACAACTTCGTCGCCGTGATGAGCATGGTCGCAGCCGGCCTCGGCGTGGCACTGCTGCCGGCGCTCGCGCTCACCGCGTCGCCCGTGCCCGCCGGAGTCGTCGCGCTGCCCACGACGGGGCATGACCACCGCGTCATCGTGGCCGTCACGCGTCCGGGCGCCGACCACATCCCCGCCGTGCGGGAGACCCTGCGCCTGCTGCGGTCCACCGCGGCCTAGGCCGCCCGCGACTCAGAAGACGTATTCGAGAAAGTCGGTGCCGAGCGTGCGCATCGACTCGAGCACCGCGAGCCGGCCCGACAGTGCGGCATCGTTGAACCGCATCGTGACCGCATAGGCGACCCCTGCGCGCGGGCCCGTCACCACGCCCGCCTCCGAGCGGATGCCGGCATCCGTGCCGGTCTTGTTGAACAGCGCGATGCCGTGGTCGGTGCCGACGTGCGCGAACGGATCGAGCCCGAAGGCGCCGGCCACCATCGACAGGTCGCTGCCGAGGCTCAGCCAGCCGCGCACCAGAGCGCTCGTGGTCTCGTCGACGATCTCGCCGCGGGCGAGGCGCCGGAAGAGGGTGGCGAGCTCGCGGGCCGAGCCGACCGAGAGCTGAGGCGCGTCATCCGGGCCCCGCTCGTCGCGCACGATGTCGAGCAGCAGGGTGCGCTTGAGGCCGAGCGACTCGGCGCGGGCCCGCACGGCGTCGAGACCGATGCGGCGCAGCAGCACGTTGGTGGCGAGGTTGTCGCTCGTGGCGCCGATCAGGGCCGCGAGATCGGCGACCGGCAGCGCCGGAACCTGCAGGTGCTGCCAGAGACCCGAATCGCCGACCGAGTCCTGCGCGGTGCGGTTCAGGATGCTCAGGGCCTCGGCCCCGGGTGCCGGCCGCACCGATTTCGCGGCGCTCGTGCCGGCATCCGTCGCCCTCCCGTCACGGGCCGAGATGCGCGCGGCCACCTCGATGAGCAGCAGCACCTTGCCGATCGAGGCCGTGGGCACCGAGAGGTGGTCGTCGACCGAGAACAGCACCTTGCCCGACTCGAGGTCGACGGCGCAGGCCGTCACCTGCACGCCCGAGAGCGCCAGTTCGGTCAGCGACGCGAACCCCTTGCGGAAGATTCCGCCGTCGTTGTCGATCGAGTCCGACCGCCGGCCCCGGGGCGCGATCTCTTCCCGCTCAGATCGTGCGCGTCGGCGTATCGAATCCGGCATGCTCAGACGACCTCCTTGGGCTGGTGGCGTGACAGCGGGCCGCAGAGCGACCCCCGCTCATGGCCTACTACCAGATCGTCACACGCTCACCTGGGTTCAACCAGAGTTTGTCGTTTGAATCGACGTTGAAAGCATCGTAGAACTCGTCGATGTTGCGCACGATCTGGTTGCAGCGGAACTCGTTCGGCGAGTGCGGGTCGATCGAGAGCAGCCGGATGACCTCGGCGTCGCGCGACTTCTGCTGCCAGGCCTGGGCCCAGGAGAGGAAGAACCGTTGCGCCCCGGTGAGGCCGTCGATCACCGGCGGCTCCTGCGGTTCGCCGTCGGGGCCGCGGAGCGACAGCAGGTAGGCCTTCCAGGCGATGCCGAGGCCGCCGAGGTCGCCGATGTTCTCGCCGATGGTCAGGGCGCCGTTGACGTGGTGGTCGGGAACCTGCTCGGGGGCCAGCGCGTCGTACTGCGCGATGAGCGACGAGGTGAGCTTCTCGAACGCCTCGCGGTCGTCGGCCGTCCACCAGTCGGTGAGGCGGCCGTCGCCGTCGAAGCGCGACCCCTGGTCGTCGAACCCGTGGCCGATCTCGTGCCCGATCACGGCACCGATCGCGCCGTAGTTGGCCGCGGCATCCCGGGTCTCGTCGAAGAACGGGTACTGCAGGATGGCGGCCGGAAAGACGATCTCGTTGAAGCCGGGGTTGTAGTAGGCGTTGATCGTCTGCGGGGTCATGAACCACTCGTCGCGGTCGAGCGGCTTGCCGATCTTGCCGAGCTCGCGCTGGAACTCGAACTCACTCGTCGCACGCACGTTCGCGATGAGGTCGTCGCGGTCGATGGCGAGGGTGGAGTAGTCGCGCCACTTCGCGGGGAACCCGATCTTGGGAGTGAACTTCGCGAGCTTGTCGAGGGCGCGTTCGCGGGTGGCCGGGCTCATCCACTCGAGCGTGGTGATGGAGTCGCGGTAGGCCTCGATCAGGTTGCCGACGAGCACGTCCATGCTCGCCTTCGCGGTGTCGGGGAAGTACTTCTCGACGTAGATGCGGCCGACGGCCTCTCCCATGGCGCCTTCGACCAGCGAGACACCGCGCTTCCACCGGGCGCGCATGCTCGGGGTGCCGGTGAGGGTGCGGGCGTAGAAGTCGAAGTTCTCCTCGACGAAAGCGCTCGAGAGGTAGGGGGCGGCGCCGTGGATGACCTGCCAGGCGAGCCAGTCCTTCCAGCTGTCCAGCGATGCTCCGGTGAGCGCCTCGGCGACGCCGGTGATGAAGCTCGGCTCGCGCACCACGAGCTCGTCGAAGACGCTCTCGGGGGCCGCGAGACCCTCGCGCCAGAGTTCGAACAGCGAGATCTCGGCGTCGTCGTCGTCTTCGGTGTCGTCGCCGTCGGCATCCGGGATGTTCGCGGCATCGCCCGAGAGGTCGGTGAACTCCGGCCAGGTGAGCAGGTTGTAGGTGGCCTGGGCATCGCGGGTGCGCACGTTGTCCCAGTGCGACGAGGCGATCAGGGTCTCGAGGTCGAACACGCGCTGCGCCCTCGCGGCGGCGTCGTCGAGGCCGGCGAGTTCGAACATGCGCTGGATGTGGCCGAGGTAGGCCTCCCGCACCGACGCGAACTTCTCGTCGCGGAAGTAGCTCTCGTCGGGCAGCGAGATTCCGCCCTGCTCGACGAACACCAGGTAGCGCTCGGGGTTGCCGGGGTCGTTGTCGACGAACAGGCGCAGCAGCCCCGGCACGCCCTCGCGCTCGAGGCGCCCCAGGGTCGTGGCGAGCGAGCGCAGGTCGTCGATCGCGTCGACGAGGGCGAGCTGCGGGGCGATCGGTCGGGCGCCGAGCGCCTCGATGCGCTCTTCGTCGATGAAGCTCGCATAGAGATCGCCGAATTTGCGGGCCTCGGTGCCCTCCGGCGCGTTCTGGGACTCTTGGATGATGTCGCGCACGGCCTTCTCGGCCTCTTCGGCGAGCACATAGAACGAGCCGTAGCGCGCCTTGTCCTCGGGGATCTCGGTGCGGGCGATCCACTTGCCGTTGACATGACGGAACAGGTCGTCCTGCGCGCGGATGTCGGGGTCGAGTTCGGTCGTGTCGATTCCGGATTCAGTCACCCGACAACTCTACGCAGGTGCGAGCCCTGCGCCGAGAAGTCGAAAAAGGGTTCCAAAGCCGGAGCCTTGGAACCCTTTTCGACTTCTCGCGTGGTGCGGAGTGTCTAGTCGACGACGGCGCCGCCGAGGCGGAGGCCCGAGGTCTGGTCGAACACGTGCACGTGACCGAGCTTCGGGGTGACGTAGAGCGTGTCGCCGAGGTTCGGGTGCACGCGGCCGTCGACGCGCACGACGAGGTCGGTGCGCTTGCCCTCGACCTCGGAGTGGCCGTAGAGGTAGCCGTCGGCGCCGAGCTCTTCGATCAGGTCGACCGTGACGGTCAGGCCCTCACCGGCGTTCGGCGAGACCACCACGTCTTCGGGGCGCACGCCCACGGTGACGGCCGACCCGGCGCTGGCGAGCAGCGAGCGCTCGACCGGAACCGTCGCGGTGCCGAACTTGATGCCGCCGTCGACCACGTCGGCCGGGAACAGGTTCATCGCCGGCGAGCCGATGAAGCCCGCCACGAAGACGTTGTTCGGGTTGGCGTAGAGGTCGCGCGGGGTGCCGACCTGCTGCAGCACGCCGTCCTTCAGCACGGCGATGCGGTCGCCCATGGTGAGCGCCTCGGTCTGGTCGTGGGTGACGTAGACCGTGGTGACGCCCAGGCGGCGCTGGAGCGACGCGATCTGGGTGCGCGTCTGCACACGCAGCTTCGCGTCGAGGTTCGACAGCGGCTCGTCCATGAGGAACACCTGAGGGCTCCGCACGATCGCGCGGCCCATCGCGACGCGCTGACGCTGACCACCCGAGAGGGCCTTCGGCTTGCGCGCCAGGTAGGGCTCGAGGTCGAGCAGCTTGGCCGCTTCGAGAACGCGCTTGGCGCGCTCCTCCTTGTTGACGCCGGCGATCTTCAGGGCGAAGCCCATGTTCTCGGCCACGGTCATGTGCGGGTAGAGCGCGTAGTTCTGAAAGACCATCGCGATGTCGCGGTCTTTCGGCGGGATGTCGGTGACGTCACGGTCGCCGATCAGGATGCGGCCGTCGTTCACCTCCTCGAGCCCGGCGAGCATGCGCAGGGCGGTCGACTTGCCGGAGCCAGAGGGGCCCACCAGCACGAGGAACTCGCCATCGGCGACGCTGAGGTCGAATGCGTCGACCGCGGGGATCGTCGATCCCGGGTAGAGGCGCGTCGCTTTGTCGAACGTTACAGAAGCCATCGTTGTCCTTCTCCTTCACCGGCAGGTACGTGCCGGACGGTCCGTTGTGAGGTACGTCAGGTGCAACCTACAGGTGTCGGAGTCGATTCCCTATTCTGGGGGACAACTGGCAGCTTCGAGCGAACGCCCGCGTGGCTCCTCGCTCCTCATCGCCGAGTTGCGCCAAAATGCCCATCCCCGTGGTGCTTTGGGTCAATTTGGCGCAACTCGAGGGAAGCTGCTCGAGGAAAGCTGCTCGAGGAGAGCTGGTCGAGGAAAGGGGATGGGATGCCGCGGAGGCGGCGTCAGGCGAGCAGCTTGGCCTTGGCTGCCGTGAACTCGTCGTCGCTCAGGAGGCCCTGGGCCTTGAGGGCGGCGAGCTTCTGCAGCTCGGCGATGATGTCGACGCCGCCGGCGGGAGCGGCGGCGGGGGCCGGCGCGGCTTGCGCTTGCTGGCCGGCCACGGCAGCCGCGGCGGCGGCGTTGATCTGGTCTTGCTGCTGCTGGGCGGCGTAGGCCTCCTGCTGCTGTTGCTCTTCGGCCCGCGATTGCGCGCGGCGCTGCATGCCGCCGCTGACCGCGGTGGCCGTTCCGGCCACGACGGCGGTGCGCGCCGCGAGCCCGATCAACCCGGGGCGACCCATTCGTCTGAACATCGGCATCGTCTGACTCCTGTCTGCTGTGAGCTCTCGGCTCGTGTCTGCGGTGAGCTCTCGGCTCGGCTCGCGGCTGGCGGCTCTACTCGACGGCGATGGCCGCGAGCACCTCGTTGACGACGGGCGCGGGAATACGCTCGGTGCTGAGCACCAGGCCCCGGCCGGCGGCGAGTTTCGAGGCGAGCCGCTTCGCCCAGGTGAGCTCGATCACGAGCAGCGCGGCCGACGAGCCGGCCGGGATCTCGGCCGCGAGCTCTTCGATGTCGTCGACCGAGGCCAACCCCGTCGCCTCGAGCGCGAAGTCGTCGAGGCCGACCGCGTCGCCCGCGTCTTCGAGTTCGAGCACGGTGACGACGCCCTCCGGCGAGCGCGTGACGAAGAGCAGGTCGAGCAGCCGCACCGTTCCGGCGTCGACCACGTCTCGGAAGGCGTCGACGATCTCGGGGCCGGGGCGCTCGCCCTCGAAACCGATGAGCATCAGTTCGACCGGACCGTAAGTGAAATCGGACATCGTGACCTTCTCGTCGGATCGGCCTCCGGCGGGGTGCTGGTGCACCGTGCGGGCCGATGATCGGCACGTTACCAGTCCCGCGTGGCGAGGGCCAGGGTGCTTCGGGCGGGCCACGACGGGGTGGGCTGCTTAGGCTGAAGGGGTGCAGACGATCGACCGCGACATCCTGCGTCTGGCGGTGCCGGCGCTCGGGGCGCTGGTGGCGGAGCCGCTCTTCCTGCTGACCGACACGGCGCTCGTGGGACATCTCGGGCAAGACCCGCTCGCCGGGCTCGGAGTGGCGAGCGCGGTGCTGCAGACGGTGGTGGGCCTGCTGATCTTCTTGGCCTATGCCACCACGCCGGCCGTGGACCGGCGGCTCGGTGCGGGCGACACCCCGGGCGCCATCACGGCGGGCATCGACGGCATGTGGCTGGCGCTCGGCGTCGGTGTCGTGCTCGCGCTCGTGGGCTGGCCGCTCGCATCCGGGGTGGTCGGGTTGTTCGGCAGCACCGCCGCGGTCGAGGGTGAGGCCACCACCTATCTCACGATCTCGCTCATCGGGCTGCCGGGCATGCTCCTCGTCATCGCCGCGACCGGGCTGCTGCGCGGGTTGCAGGACACGCGCACCCCGCTCGTCGTGGCGGTCGCCGGTTTCGCGGCCAACGCGGCGCTCAACGCCCTGCTCATCTATGGTGCCGGGTGGGGCATCGCGGGCTCGGCCGCCGGAACGGTGATCGCGCAATGGGGCATGGCCGCGGTCTACGTGGTGATCGCGGTGCGTGCGGCACGGGCATCCGGGGTCTCGCTGCGACCGGGGCTCGACGGGGTCACCGGTGCCGCGTCGGCGGGCGGTTGGCTGCTGCTGCGCACCGCGAGTCTGCGCGCGGCGCTGCTCGCCTCGGTGGTCGTGGCGTCGTCGCTCGGGGTGGTGCAGCTCGCGGCGTTCCAGATCGCGATGACGGTGTTCGCGACGCTCGCGTTGATTCTCGACGCCCTGGCCATCGCCGGGCAGGCGATGATCGGGCACGGGCTCGGCGCCTCGCAGGTCGAGCGGGTGCATGCGGTGACCCGGCGGCTGATTCGCTGGGGAGTGCTCTCGGGGGTCGTGCTCGGTGTGGTGCTGGCGGTGCTGGCGCCGTTCGCCGGGGCGGTGTTCAGCCCGGATGCGTCGGTGCAGGCCGCGCTGGCCGTGTGCCTGTTCGTGATGGCGGCCGGCATTCCTCTCGGAGGATATGTGTTCGTGCTCGACGGCGTGCTGATCGGCGCGGGTGATGCGCGGTATCTCGCGGTGACAGGTCTGGTGAACCTGGCGGTGTATGCGCCTCTGCTCGCCGCGGTCGCCGTGCTGCAGCCCGCGGGGGCGGCGGGGCTGGGCTGGTTGTGGGCGGCGTTCGGGTTCGGGTACATCGGGGCGCGGGCCGTCACCCTGGGGCTGCGGGCGCGGGGGTCGCGGTGGATCGTGACGGGTGCGCCGGCGGCGGCGCCCTGATGGCGGCATCCCGTCGCTGACGGAAGGGCTTGCCGTCGGCGACGGAAGGGCTGGCCCTCGGTGATGGACGGACTGCGCGTCAGATGGTGAAGTGGTCGCCGGGGCGGGCCACGACGATCTCGCCGGCGAAGTGGGCGGCTGCCCGGGCCACCACCTCGTCGGCCGTGACGGTGCCCGCGATGTGGGTCAGCACGAGTCGCTTCACCCCGGCGGCAGCGGCGGTGCGGCCCGCGTCTTCGGGCGTGTGGTGCGCGGGGGCTTCGCCTCCCGCGGCCGGGTGGTCGTAGCCCGCTTCGAGCAGGAGGGTGTCGGCGTCGTCGGCGATCTCGTCGAGCGAGAGGCAGGGTGCGGAGTCGCCCGAGTAGGCGAACCGGCGGCCGGCCTGGAGCACCGTCAGGCCGAACGCGGGCACGCCGTGCTGCACCGGACCCCACTCGAGGCGCAGGTCACCGAACTCGGCGTCGCCGAATCCGCTCATCGGGCGGTGCTCGAACACTCGAGGGAGCTCGGCGACCGAATTCGGGCCGAGGAACGCGGCGAGGCGCTCGAGCATGCCCTCGGGCGCGATCAGCGGAATCGGCGCCGCCGGCGCGCGCTCGGCGAACCGCAGCGCGTAGTAGGCGACGAGAAGGTCGGCGGAGTGGTCGGCGTGCCGGTGCGACACCCAGATGGCGTCGAGCTCGGCGATCTCGGTGTGCCGCTGCAGTTCAGCCAGGGTGCCGGTGCCGGCGTCGAGCCAGACGGTGGTCTGTGCGGTGGGCCGTGCCTTCGCGGCGGCGTCGGTCTCCGGCGCGGTTTCGTTCTCCGGCGCGGTTTCGGTCTCAGGAGCGACCGAGCTCGTGAGCAGATATCCGGAGCACGCGTTGCCCGGGCGCGGATAGGGCGTGGCCGTTCCGAGCACAGTGAGTCGCATGCCTCCATTCTCCCGGTGCCCGCGGCCCTAGGCGTGCCACCTCAGGTCGAACTCCCACCACTGTCGCCGGCACCGCCACTGGCATAGGAGCGGAAGAGTTCGTGCTCACGGTCTCGACGCGGGTAGAAGACGAGCACCACCACCGCGCCGATCACCATCGTGAGGATGCCGGTCGCGTAGGCCCAGTCGGCGCCGTCGAGAAAGGACTGCCGCGCCGCCGCGACGATGCCGTCGGAGTACTGCGGGTATTGCTTCGCGATCGAGATGGCTCCGTCGAACGACTTCTGCAGCTGGGCCTGGATGCCGCTGGTAATCTGGCTCTGCACGTCGGCCGGCGCCGAGGCGACCGACCGGGCGATGGCGGTCGCGTATCCGGCGGTGAGGATCGCCCCGAGCACCGACTGCATGATCGACCCGCCGAGGTCGCGCTGCAGATCGGACGTGCCCGACGCCATGCCCGCGCGGGAGACCGGCACCGAGTCGGTGAGCGACCGCGACGCCGGCGGTCCGGCCAGACCCACCCCCGCCCCGACGAACGCGTAGCCCACACCGACGGGCAGATAACCGACGCCGACATCCCAGAAGACGAACATGGTGACGAACCCGAGCAGACAGAAGGCGAACCCGAGCAGGAACACCACGCGGGCCCCGAACCGGATCACCAGCCGGCTCGACACCGGCGAGGCGAGAATGAGCAGCAGCGCCGCGGGCAGGATCGACGCCCCGGCCTCGAGCGCCGTGTAGCCGAGCACGTTCTGCAGGAAGAGCTGACCGATGTACATCGCACCCATCAGCGAGCCGAACACGATGATGCCGCCCACCGCCGCCACCCAGAACGTGCGCCGCGCCGCGACCTGCAGGTCGTAGAGCGGATTCGCGGCCCGCCGCTGCCGCAGCACGAAGCCGACCCCCGCCACCACCGCGATCGACCCGAGCACGATCGCCAGCACGCCGGCGCCGGGCACCGCGGCGAAGTTGATCGCCAGCACGAGCGACGCCACCAGCACCACCGACAGGACTCCACCGAGATTGTCGACCGGTTCGGTGTTCTCGTTCACCTTCGCCGGAACGACGACGAGCACGAGCACGAGCGTGATCGCCGCGAGCGGCGGCGTCATCAGGAACACCGAGCCCCAGTCGAAGATGCCGAGCAGCCAACCCGAGGCCAGCGGCCCGAGCGCCGAGATGGCGCCGCCGAGACCCGACCACAGCGCGATGGCAGCGACCCGCTTGGGCCCGCTCCACAGCGCGGCGATCAACGACAACGTCGTGGGGTAGGCCATGCCCGCCGCGATGCCGCCGAACACGCGCGCGAGGAAGAGCACCTCGACCGAGGGCGCGAACGCGGCCAGCAGAGCGGCCGGGATGCTCAGGGCGAGGCCCAGCACGAGCATGCGTTTTCGCCCGTAGCGGTCGCCGAGCGCGCCGAGGTAGAGAACCGACCCCGCGAGACCCAGCGAGAAGCCGACGGCCACCAGGTTGAGGGCGGTCTGCGACGCGTCGAAGGCCTCGCCGATCGACGGGAGGGCGACGTTGGCCACCGACAGGTTGAGGTTCGCGACCCCAGACGCGAGAATCAGGGCCACCAGCACCAACCCACCGCGCGCGGGTGCCGTGCCCACCACCCGGGCGGCTCCACCACCGGTGACGCCGGCCGCCGTCGCCCCACCGGCCGCTCCACCCGCGCTCGAATCCGAACCCCTCACCACGCCCATGGCATCCTCCCCGGCCCACCCACCCCGCATCGCCTGAGCACGACAGTAGTGCACCCGAACAGTGGCATTCCCGCCGTCTGACCCGTTTGTGCACGGCCGCTCGAACTCACCTCGCGGTGCAGGACTCGCCGACGCCCCCGGCCCGGCACCGAGCCTCAGCCGCCGGCCGGCCCCGTCGTGTCGCCGACATGCAGCTCGCACCGGAACAGCTCCGACCGCACCTCGTCACCGGCCAGCAACGCCGCCACCGCCACCCCGGCCGCGTGCCCCTTCTCGGCCGCCGGTTGCACCATCGTGGTGAGGTCGTGGGCGGTGAGTCCGTCGATGCGCACCCCGTCGAATCCCGCGACGCTCAGCTGCCCTGGCACACTCAGCCCGAGCTCCTCCGCCGCCTGCAACGCTCCCGCGGCCAGCAGGTCGCTCTGCGCGATGATCGCCGTCGGCCGCTGTTCGGCGGGCACGTCGAGCAGCGCCCGCGCTGCCACCGCACCCTCCTCGACGAGGTTGTAGCCCGCCGAGTAGGCAACCAGGTCGGCGAAGACGCGCCGCGTGCCCTCGAGCCGATCGGCCGTCACCACCGTCGTCATGACCGCCTCGCGCTCGGGCGTCAGCTGGCCGGTCTCCCGCTCGGAATCGGTGGCCAGGCAGATCACCGCCACCCGACGGTGGCCGAGATCGTGCAGGTGCCGGGCCAGGCGCTCCGAGGCATCCGCGTTGTCGAGGGCGATGTCGACCACCCCGTCGAGCCCGCCGCCCTCGATCGAGATGAGCGGGATCGCGCGCTGCCGCAACGACGACACGATCTCGGTGAGCACGGGGCTGCAGCCCATGAGCACGGCGGCGTCGATGGCGGCCGACCGGATGCCGCCCCCCACCGCTCCGGTCTCGGTCATCAGCAGCAGGCCATTGCTGTCGACCCCGAGCCCCGAGGCGATGCCGTCGAGCGTCGCGATGTTCACCGGGTCGCGGAAGGCGAACAGCAGCCGTTCGTCGAACACGATGCCCACCACACCCGAGCGGCCCTGGCGCAACGATCGCGCCCGCGGGTCGGGGCCCGAGTAGCCGAGGGTCGTCGCGGCATCCATCACCCGTCGCCGGGTGGACTCCGATACGGGGCCGGCGCCACTGAAGGCGAGCGACGCGGTCGAGGCCGAGACGCCGGCGAGCTTCGCGACGTCGGAGAGCGTCGATCGCGGTTGCTCAGGGGTGAACACGATTGCTAGTGTAGTCGAATCGATTCGATCGAATCGATTCGACACCCCCCACCCGAACGGACCCCATGGCGGAGACCCTCACCCGACGACAGCTGCTCGCCTGGCGCAACGCGATCTTCGTGGTCTTCGCGCTCAGCGGCATCTCGATCGCCAGCTGGGTCGCGCGGCTGCCTGCCGTGCGCGACCACCTGGGTCTCGACACGGCACAGGTCGGCATCCTCATCTTCGCGATGTCGGCGGGGTCGGTGATCGGTCTCATCGCCGCCCCGCCTGTGATGCTGCGGGTCGGCGCGCGCGCCGGCATGGTGTTGTCGCTCAGCATCGTCGCCGGGGGCACGGTCGTGATCGGCCTCGGCACCTCGGTGTTCTCGTCGGCCGTCGTGGTGGGCGTCGGCCTCGCGGCCTTCGGCTTCGGCAACGGGTCGGTCGACGTGATGATGAACGTCGAGGGCGCCGCGGCCGAGAAGGCCATCGGCAAGACCCTCATGCCCCTCATGCACGCCTTCTTCAGCTTCGGCACCGTCGCGGGCGCCGGCCTCGGGGCCCTCGCTTCGGCCCTCTCGATCGACGTGGCCGTGCACCTGGCCGTCATCGCCGTCATCATCGTGGTGAGCGTGCTCGTCGCCATCCGCTACGTGCCCCGCGGGGTCGAGGCCGACGACCCGGGTCTGGCAGCACCGAAGGAGCCGTTCCGGCAGCGCCTCGTGGCGAGCCTCGCGGTCTGGAAAGACGTGCGCCTGCTCGCGATCGGCGTGATCATGCTCGGCATGGCCTTCGCCGAGGGCTCCGCCAACGACTGGCTCGCGATCGCCGTGGTCGACGGCTACGACCAGAGCAACACCACCGCCGCGATCATCTTCGGCCTGTTCACGGTGTCGATGACCGTCGGCCGCGTCGCCGGCGGGCCCGTGCTCGACCGCTTCGGGCGTGTGCCGGTGCTGCGGGTGAGCGCGCTGCTCGGGTTCCTCGGCATCCTGGCCTTCATCTTCGCGCCCGTGCCATGGATCGCCTACGTCGGCGCCGCGTTCTGGGCGCTAGGCTGCTCGCTCGGGTTCCCGGTGGGCATGTCGGCGGCGGCCGACACCGACGACCCGAAGCAGTCGGCCGCGCGGGTGAGCGCCGTGGCGATCATCGGCTACGTGGCCTTCCTCGTCGGCCCGCCCGTGCTCGGCGTGCTCGGCAACCACTTCGGCATCCTGCACGCGCTACTGCTCGTGCTGGTGCTCGTGGCCCTGGCCGGGCTGTTCTCGCCGGCAGCCCGCGAGCGCAGCCGCCGCGTGCGCCCCACCGTCTCCGCCTGAGGGGCAGCTCCCTCCGCGTGACGGGCAGCCCTCTCCGCCCGACGGGCAGCCCACCCGGCCTGACGGGCCCCGCCCGGAGCGTTACGCTCTACTGGTGCGTCTCGTCATTGCCACCTGTTCCGTCGACTACGCCGGCCGGCTGAGCGCCCATCTTCCGCTCGCGAAACGCCTGCTGATGCTGAAGAGCGACGGCAGCATCCTGGTGCACTCCGACGGCGGCTCCTACAAGCCCCTCAACTGGATGAGCCCGCCCTGCACGGTCACCATGCTCGAGCCCGACGAGGCGCAGACGGATGCCGGCATCACCCAGATCTGGAAGGTCACCCAGAAGAAGACCGACGATGTTCTCGTGGTGTCGCTCTACGACGTGCTGCATGACTCCGAACACGAGCTCGGCATCGACCCGGGCCTCGTGAAAGACGGGGTCGAGGCCCATCTGCAGAAGCTCCTGGCCGAGCAGATCACCCTGCTCGGCGACGGCCACACCCTCGTGCGCCGCGAGTACATGACCGCGATCGGGCCGGTCGACATCCTCGCGCGCGACTCGGCCGGTGCCGCGGTGGCTGTCGAGATCAAGCGCCGCGGCGACATCGACGGCGTCGAACAGCTCACCCGCTACCTCGAGCTGATGAACCGCGATCCGCACCTCGCGCCCGTGCAGGGCGTGTTCGCGGCCCAGGAGATCAAGCCGCAAGCGCGCACCCTCGCTCAGGATCGCGGCATCCGGTGCGTCGTGCTCGACTACGACGCCATGCGCGGCCTCGACGACGCCGACAGCCGCCTCTTCTAGAGAGCGTCCCGCGACCAGCCGCGCAGTCTCGGGCCCGCAACCCCGCGTGGTCGCCGCGTAGGCTGGTCGCGTGGCCCGTCGAGCACCCGCATTCCCCAAGTCCTACGTCAACCGCCCGTTGCGCAAGGCGCTCGAGGCCTTTGGTGCCCTGCCGAATCGCACCACCCTCGACGCCCTGCTGAAGGCGATGCGCACCGGCGCACTCGTCGTCGACATCACGGGAACGACGGATGCCGCCGATCCGCGCGTGCGCACCATCCTGTCGACCGCGGGCGAACTGGTGCTGCCCCTGTTCACCTCGGTCGCCGAACTGCGCGCGGCGGTGCCCGACGACCAGCGGGCCACAGCGCAGGCGATGATCCTGCCGGCGGCCGACGCGCTGGCGCTGATCGAGACGGCCGACTTCGTGGCCGTGCAGTTCGACGTCGGCAGCATCGGGCAGGTCGTCAAGCGCGATTACGTGCTCGCCTGACCGCTCTTCGCGCCCCTTCTGTCTGCGCACGCCCGTCAGGAACGGCGCGCACGAGCACAACGGGCGCGACGGGCACCCTCGCCGCCGTCGCGGCGGCCTCAGCCCACGAACGCGAGCGTCAGCGTCGCCGCCGGCACGATGAGCACCACCGCGATCACCCCGAGCGCCATGAACTTCGGCCACGAGATGGTGACGCCGAGCGCGGTCACGCGCTGATGCCAGAGCAGCGTGGCGAGGGAGGCCCACGGCGTGACGAGCGGCCCGAGGTTCACGCCGATCAGCAGCGCGACCAGTCGCAGCGGGCTGTCGGCCAGCGGCTCGAGCACGAGATAGGCGGGAAGGTTGTTGATGGCGTTCGCGCCGAGAGCGCCCACGGCGGCGAGGTGCAGCAGGCTGAGCGGATCCTCGCCTGTTCCCGACACCGTCGACAGCAGATTCTCGAGCCCGTGGGCATGGGCCGCCTCGACGAGCACGAAGAGGCCGACCGCGATGGCCAGCGCCTGCCACGGAATCAACGAGAGGCGGATGGCGCCCCGGTCGCGCACGAGGAACGCGGCGAGCAGCAGCACGGCGGCCGCGCCGGCGACGATCTCGACAGGGATGCCCGAGACGAGCATCGGCAGCAGCACCACCACGACGACGGCCGAGTA
The DNA here is from genome assembly GCF_024979295.1 of Herbiconiux daphne. Classification (GTDB taxonomy): domain Bacteria; phylum Actinomycetota; class Actinomycetes; order Actinomycetales; family Microbacteriaceae; genus Herbiconiux; species Herbiconiux daphnes. Next base: position 92,373 of record NZ_JANLCJ010000006.1, read on the forward strand.
GACGAGCAGCGGCCGGTCGTCGATGGGGGTGCGGGCTGGTGCTTCGAACCGGCCACGGAGCGAGCGGCGGAACACCACCGAGAGGATGACGACGCTGAGCACCACGCCCACGAGCGCGGGCGCCCACGCGGCCGCGATGAAACCCGCCGTTCCACCGTCGAACGAGGCCGCGGCGAGCAGGTTGGTGAGGTTCGAGACCGGCAGGAACAGCGAGGCGGTGTTCGCCAGCCACACCGCGGCGAGCGCGAACGGCACCGGCGAGACCCCGATGTGCAGCGCGAGCACGATCACCACCGGAGTCACCAGCACGGCGGTGGTGTCGAGCGACAGGAACGCCGTGCAGACGATGGCGAGCACGAGCACGAAGGCCCAGAGCAGCCAGATGCGCCCTCGGCCCCACACCGCCAGTCGTTCGGCGAGCGCCGTGAACACGCCCGCCGCGCTGGCGAGTTCGGCGACGACCGTGATGGCGATCACGAAGGCGAGCACAGGGCTCACCCGGCCCGCGAGCGCGAAGAAGTCGTCTCGCGGCAGCACTCCGGTGATCACGACGACGACCGCCGCGATCAGGAGGAGGGCGGTGAGGATCGGTCCGACCCGCCGCGTGGCGTTCTCGTGCATCGTCGGTGAGTCTATGCGGGTTGGGGATGCCACGCCGCTCGACCATAGGATGACTCGGGTGACCCGCAAAAACCCGTCCAAGCCGTGGTCGTGCGTCCTGTTCGACCTCGACGGAACCATCACCGATTCCGCCCCCGGCATCATCGGCCGACTCTCGCGAACCCTGCAGGCGATGGGCCGGCCCGTGCCGCTGCCCGCCGAGCTGGTGGCGTTCGTGGGCCCGCCGATCCTCGACGGGTTCCGCGACGTTGCGTCGATGAACGAGGTCGAAGCGCGCGAAGCGCTCACGGTCTACCGTGGTCTCGCGGCCAGCGAGGGCCCGCAAGACGACGCCGCGGTCTATCCCGGAATGCTCGGCCTCGTGCGGCTGCTGCACGACCGGGGCATCCCCTTGGCCATCACGACGTCCAAGTCGGAGACTCAGGCCATCCGCATCCTCGAGCACCTCGAGATCGACAGCTGCTTCACGGTGATCTGCGGCTCGTCAGAAGACGAGACCAGAAGCGCCAAAGCGGATGTCGTCGCCGAAGCCCTCCGACGACTCCGCGACCTCGAGGTCGACCTGTCGAACCTCGTGCTCGTGGGCGACCGTGAGCACGACATCATCGGGGCCGCCGAGAACAACGTTCCCGCCATCATGGTCGAGTGGGGCTATGGCTCCCCTGCGGAAGCCGTCGGCGCGATCGCGGTGGTGCACTCCGTCGACCAGCTGCGCGACCTGCTGCTGTAGCGAACCGGCCACCGTAGGCGCGAACCGGCCCGCCGCGACGTGGCGCGTCGCGACGAGCCGGAACCTTTCTTCTAGCGCGCCTCGCCCTTGCGCTTCGACCCGCGAACGCTCAGCACGATGGCGGCGCCGCACAGCAGCACGCCGAGCGCGCCACCGGCGACGCCGGAAGCCTGCTCAGCGCCGGTCTGCGCGAGACTCTGGCCGCCGCGACCGATCACCGACGAGCCGCCGGAGCCGGCCACGCCCGAGCCCGAACCGGTGCCCGAACCCGTGCCGCTGCCACCGGGGCGGGGCGTCGACGTCGGTGCGCCGGTCGGTGCAGGAGTGGCCGTTCCCGTGGGCGACGGGGTGGGAGTCGGCGTCGGGGTCGGCACGACAGCCGCCGCCACCACCGGCATCGTCATCGTGACGCTCGGCGCCTCGGGGTCTCCGACGGTGCGGGCGAGCACGCTGAGCGTGCCCGGGAACGATCCGGCGGCGGTCGGCCGGAAAGTGAGATCGAACGTTCCGGTGTCGCCGGGATTGAGGGTGACGCCGGTGCCGAACGACGACGCCGTGACGGTGATGGTGCCGATGGGCATGCCGGCCGAGGTGCGCACCTCGATGGTCGCCGGTTCGAAGCGCAGCGGGTCGATGCCGCGCACCGTCACCCGGAACGACTTGGTCACCGACTGCCCCACCGCGACCGACCCGAAGTCGGCCGTGGTGGCACCCGTCGTCGTGGTGAGATCGAACGCACCGCGCTCGGTGGCCCGCGACTCACCCCGGAAATCGAGGTCGAACGTCGTCTCGCCGGGCGCATCCGCGTCTTGCAGCACGAGAGTGATCTTCTGCAGCGGCGTGGTGCCGATCGCTCCGGCGGTGTAGGTGACGCTCACGCTGCGCGTCTCGCCCGGCTCGATCTCGTCGCCGGCCACGATGGTCGTCGCCACGAGCGCGAACGGCGTGGTCAGCGCGTTGAGCGGCCCGGGATCGATGATGATGCCGTCGGTGCCGTCGTTCAGCAGGTCGATCGTGCGCGAGACGGTCTTGCCGGTCTTGACCCAGCCGAAGTCGGGGGTGCGCCCCGGCATCGACACCGAGGTCGCGTCGCCCGGCGCCCGCACCACCGAGAGGGGAACAGCGACCGGCGCGGCGAGCGGCACCGACACGAGTGGCACCGCCACCGGGGCCGAGACAGCCGCCGCGGGCCCCGCGGCCACTGCCGACAGCCCCACGGCCCCGACGCTCACCGCAGCCACGCCCAGAACGGTGACCAGCACCGAGAGAAGCCGGTCCACCCTGGCGCGCACGCCGCGGCCATCATCCGGTCGGCTGGGGAACGTCGGCTTCTGGTTCATGGGGGCTCTTTCGCTTCGCATCGGGCATCGTCCGCGACGACGAGTCGGGGAACAACCCACGATCCCGGCGATCACCCCCAGAGCGTTATGAGCAATTACTACTCAGGTCCCGACACCCCCCGGCACCCCGCCACCTCCCATCCGCGCTCCTTACTATTCCTCTATGGGCGATTTCTCCCTCATCCCGAGCTTCATCGTCTTCGGTGTCGTCATCGTGGCGCTGATCGTGGGGCTCGCCGCCCTGAGACGACGGGCTCGCCGCCGCATCGCGCCCGAGATCGGTCGCGCCCCGGCCCGCGTTCCGGTCGACGACCTCGTGCGCAGCGCCAACATCCAGCTGGTGCAGATGGACGACGCCATCCGCTCGGCCGAAGAAGAGCACGACTTCGCCCTCGCCGAGTTCGGCGAGGAGAGCACGCGCGCCTTCGCCGACGCCATCGTCACCGCCCGCTCGCGTGCGTCGGAGGCGTTCGCGCTCAAGCAGCGTCTCGACGACGAGCATCCCGACTCCGACCAGCAGCGGCGCGACTGGAGCAAGCGCATCCTCGCGCTCAGCGATTCCGCCCTGGCGCTGGTCACCACCCAGTCCCGGTCCTTCGAGCAGCAGCGCCGGCTCGAGACCGCCGCGCCGGCCGCCGTGAAGCGAGTGCACCAGGATGTCGCCGCCGCCCGGCACCGCATCGAGGCGGCCTCCGCCCAGCTCGACGACCTGAGGGGGGCCTACGCACCGAGCGCCCTCTCCGCCGCCGACAACGACACCGCCGCCGCGTCGGAGGCCTTCGAGCGCGCCGAGCAGGCGGCGACCGAAGCCGAACGCGCTCTCCAGGCCGATCCCCTCGCGCCCGTGTCGAAGCTCGTGCAGCAGGCCGAGTCCGACGTGCGGCGGGGCACGGCCCTTCTTGATGCCGTCGAGCGCACCCCGGCCGCCCTCGCCACCGCACGCGCCGAGACGGATGCCGCCATCCAGGCCGCCCGTGGCCAGCTCGCCGAGGCGGCCCGCCTGCGCGACACCGTCGAAGACGCCGCCGCGACCGCCTTGATCGTCGAGGCGAGCAGCCGCCTCGAATCGCTGGTCGCGAAGGTCACGGCGCGCGCCGCCCGCGACCCGTTCGCCGACGCCGAGGCTCTGAGCGAGGCATCCGCCCGGCTCGACGACACCCTCGCGGTCGCCCGCAGCGCGCAGCAGCGTCTCGACGCCGCCCGCGCTGCTCTCGTCGGCGCCATCGCCATCGCCTCCAGCCACATCGAGACGGCGAGCGCCTACATCTCCGGCCGACGCGGCCGCGTGGGGCCCGACGCCCGCACCCGCCTCGCCGCCGCCGAGCGCGAACTACAGCTCGCCCGGCTCGAAGCCGATCCCGTGGCCGCCCTCGACGGCGCGCGCCGGGCGGCGACCCTGGCGACCGACGCCGACGCCCTCGCCCGCTACGACGCCGGCGCCGGCGCATCCTGAGAATCGGGGTCGAACATGTCTGAAACCACTCGGATGCCGCGTGCCTCCCGCCGCGCCCACCCCCGGCTGCGGGTCGCGGCAGTGGCCGTCGCGGCAGCGCTGGTCGCGTCGGTCAGCGCCTTCCTCGTCTACGCCAACATCACCTACCCCGCCACGCTGGAACCGGTGCAGCAGGTCGCCGCCGACGACGCGATCGACGTCGACTGGAGCTACGGATCGGTGGTGATGACGCCGACCCCCGACGCCCCGGTGGCCGCCGACGGCACCGGGCTGGTGTTCCTCGCGGGCGCCAAGGTCGACCCGCTCGCCTACGCCTACAAGCTGAGCGGACTGGTCGAGCAGGGCACCACCGTCGTCATCGTGCGCCCGGTGCTCAACTTCGCGATCGCCGAGTTCCGCCCCCTCAGCGACTTCACCGCCCTGGCCCCCGACGTCACCGATTGGTTCGTCGGCGGCCACTCGCTCGGCGGCGTGAAGGCGTGCCAGTACGCGGCCGACGACGAGGTCACGGGCCTGGTGCTCTTCGCCTCGTACTGCGCCGGCGACATCCGTTCGCTCGGCAAGCCCGTGCTCTCGATCTCGGGCAGCGACGACGGCCTCAGCACCCCGGCGAAGATCGACGCCTCACGCGCCGACCTGCCCGCCGACACGACCTTCGTCGAGATCGAGGGCGCCAACCACGCCCGCTTCGGCGACTACGGCCTGCAGCCCGGCGACGGCACCGCCACCATCTCCGACCCCGACATGCGCGCCGCCCTCACCGCGGCCCTCACGCCCTTCATCATAAGCTGAGCATACGTCGCTTTTGACGTCTGGGTGCGCGCGTCGAAGAGGGGCATGGGTGAGAAAGAAGGCCAAGAGGAGACACGACCGCTCGGTCGCTGCGACGAAGACGGCGAGGTCCCCGGTCTCGGCCGCGACGTCAACGCCGTGGCGGGTCGTGGTGGAAGCGAGTCAACTCATCGGCCTGGCCATCGCTGCCGCGGCACTCGTCGTCTCGCTGTCGTCGATCACCTTGGCCTCGGAGGCGAATTCCATCGCGACCGACTCGGCCGAGCGGTCACGTCTCACGCAGCAATTCGAATCCGCTTCTTCTTCACTGCACGGCGTGGTGCACGATGTCGTCGCGTATTGGACCGTCATCAGCAACGACGGGCGAACGCCGGTGACGGTGCTCGAGACACACATCCTGCTCGACCTCGATGACGGATCGTGCGACCGGGCCGGCTCCTTCTTCATCGAGGCGAAGACCCGTTATCTGCGGCTGAACGGTCCGTTCTCGGATGCGATCGAGTCAGGCACCCTCGTGCTGGCCGCCGGTGAGGCGGCAGCCGTCGAGGTCTACTTCGAGAACGGGGAAGGGCAGCTGAAGAACGTGCACGACGCTTGCGGACCGATCCGCGTGGCTCTGACCCATGACCTGGAGGTGACCTTGAGCAATGGCACCGTGATCTCCCTGCCGGCGAGTCATCCGCTGGTCGAGACGCCGACGAGCGTCTCCGACGCCTACCTGTGCTTGGGCTACGGGTTCTGGCCCATGACTGACGAGTCGCCCCACCGCTATCCTCTCGAGATGCCGGTGCCGTCGTCAGAGCACTGTGCCCGCGACTCAGTCGACGAGCCGACCGCGACCCCGACCGCCTACGCCCCCGACCCCGCCGGGCTGTTCGACCCCGTGTAGGTGAACGTCATCACGCCGTCGACGAGGTTGAGCACCCCGCTGTAGACGTAGTTCGAGAGCGTGTAGCGCACCGTGCCGTAGCCCTCGGCGTTGGTGAAGTCGCCGTCGGCGTAGATGGTTCCGCCGGTCGCGGGCAGCACCTCCCACCCGTCGGGCGTCCACCCGCCGATGGTGAAGGTGGGCCGGGTCGCGATGCTCCAGACCAGGTTGGTCACCGTCTCACCGGCCTCGGGCTCGGCATAGAAGTCGCAGCCCACCGGCGCCATCACGGGCTGCGCCACGCACGCGTCGAGGTAGGCGTCGACCGCGGCCTGTCCGCCGGCCACACCGGCGTCGGTCAGCGACGCCGTGAGCGTGGCATCCGCCACCCCGCCGTCGCCCGCGGCCGAGAGTGAGGTCACGGTCACCGAGTCCTCGCCGATCGCCACCTCGTCGTCCCCTGACTCCGAGCCCACCACATAACTGCCCGGCAGAGCGATCAGCGGCCGCGACACGATCTCGTCGGGCGACGCGTCGACGGTCTGCCCGTTCACGACGACGGATGCGCCGGCCGGCCCGTCGAAGGCCACCGTCAGGTAGCCCAGCTCCTGCGGGTCGAGCGCCCAGGTGTCGACCACGAGCACCTCTTTACCCACGCGGCCGAGGTGGAACGTCTGCTCGTAGCGGCGATCGCCCTGCTCGATCTGGGCGACCACGGTGGCGCCGTCGTCATCGATCGCGGCCCGGCCGAGCGTGTAGCCCGTCACATGGTCGCCCGCCGCGGAGTAGGCCTCGTCGGTGACGAGCGCGTCGAGCGCGCCGTTCGGCACTCCGCCCGCCAACGCCACGGCGTCTTCGGCACGGCCCTCCACCACGGCCGAGAGATAGGCGTCGACCGCCTTCTCCGGCGCGTTGCGCGCGGTCGCCGTCGACACGGCCACCCAGGTGAGCACACCGGCCACGAGCGCGAGAACCACCACGAAGGCGACGCCGATCCACACGAAGAGCATGGTGCGACCGCCGCGAGGCGAGGCTGTGCCCGAACCCGAACCCGAACCGTGACCCTGGCCCGAACCCTGCGTCTCGAACGACACGATGAGAACCCCCGATCCCGCGCCCCCCGGCGGCTCTGCGATCTGGCCCGGCCGAAGCCGGATCCAGTCGCAGCCATTGAGATCGTTCGTGCGCGAGGGGGGACTTGAACCCCCACGCCCTTGCGGGCACTGGCACCTGAAGCCAGCGCGTCTGCCAATTCCGCCACTCGCGCGAACTAGGAGAGATTAGCACGCCGAACGAACACGCGCGAACCGGATGCCGCGCCGTCGGCGAACCGGATGCCGCGTGGCCCCCGAACCGGCCTGAGAGTGCATTAACACGCAAGACAAGTAACATCGACGTAGCATTCACGCCTTTACAACTCGAGGCATCCCATCCACATAACCGCAGGCGGGTTCGAGCAAGGAGATCGGGAGAGACGTGGGAATACTGGACAACTTCGAGAAAGGTCTCGAACGCGCCGTCAACGGCGCTTTCGCGAAGACCTTCCGCTCGGGGCTCCAGCCGGTCGAGATCTCCTCCGCGCTGAAGCGCGAGCTCGACACCAAGGCGGCGGTGGTCTCACGCGACCGCATCCTCGTGCCCAACAGCTTCCGGGTGCACCTCGCCTCGAGCGACTACCAGCGCATGACCGGCATCGGTCAGACCCTGCTCGACGACCTCAACCAGATCGTGGTGCAGCACGCCGCCCAGCAGGGCTTCCAGTTCGCCGGCCCCGTCACCATCGACCTGGTCGACGACGGCAAGCTCACCACCGGCGTCGTGCAGATCGACTCCTCCAACGAGCAGGGCAACGTGAGCTGGGTTCCGGTGCTCGACATCGCCGGCAAGCGGCATCCCATCACCAAGTCGCGCACCATCATCGGCCGCGGCAGCGACGCCGACATCACCATCGACGACACCGGCACGAGCCGCAAGCACGTCGAGATCCTCTGGGACGGCGCGCACGCCCAGGCCCGCGACCTCGGCTCCACCAACGGCTCGCAGCTGAACGGCCAGCCCTTCCAGCGCGCCAACATCGAGCCCGACTCGGTCATCCAGATCGGGCGCACCACCATCGTCTTCCGCATCGTCGCCCAGTCGAAGCCGGCCGCCCGCGGCTACGCCGACTCCCGCGGCGGCGCTCCCACCACCCGCATGCCGAGCAACGACCCCGAACGCCCTCCCCTCGATCCCGGCGGATTCTGGCGGTAGGCGGCGACAATGAGCGAACTGACCCTCCTCATCCTGCAGCTGGCGTTCCTGGCGCTGCTCTGGGTGTTCATCTTCATCGTGGTGTACGCGATGCGGTCCGACCTTTTCGGGCAGCGTGTGCGCAAGCTGAAGGATGCCGCGCCGGCGGCAGCCGGTGTCGCGGCCGCAGGCGCCCCCGGTGCCGCATCGGCCGGCGCCGGCGCGGGAGCCGCGGCATCCGTCGCCCCCGCCGCACCGGCCCCGCAGACCCCGGCTCCCAAGGTGCCGACCTTCGTGCCGGCACCGGGCACCGAGCTGAGCGGGCCCCCGCACGCCACCACGAGCAACGCGAGCCGGCTGGTCATCACCTCGGGCGCGAAGTCGGGCAGCGAGATCCCGCTCGGCAACGAGCCGCTCACCATCGGCCGCTCGTCGGACTCGAGCGTCGTGATCCGTGACGACTACACCTCCACCCATCACGCGCGCCTCATGATCTGGGGCGACGAGTGGGTCATCCAAGACCTCGACTCCACGAACGGAACCTTCCTCGACGGCCAGCGGGTCTCGGCCCCCGTGCACATCCCACTCAACACGCCGATCAGAATCGGCGCGACGAGCTTCGAGTTGCGGCGGTAGCCTGTGGCGATTGTGACCGTGAGCGCGGCCGTATCCCACGTTGGCAAGATCCGCTCCAACAACCAGGACTCCGGCTTCGCCGGCGAGACCCTGTTCGCCGTCGCCGACGGCATGGGCGGGCACGCGGGCGGCGACGTCGCGAGCGCCCTCGCCCTCAAGCGCCTGGCCGAGATCGACGGCCACTACAACTCCGCCGTCGACGCCGAGTTCGCCCTGCAGGACGCCATCGTCGCCGCGAACGCGGTGCTCACCGAGACGGTCTACGAGCATCCCGAGCTCACCGGCATGGGCACCACGCTCAGCGCTCTCGTGCGGGTGGGCCACAGCGTGGCGCTCGCCCACATCGGCGACTCCCGGGTCTACCGCCTGCGCGACGACACCCTCACCCAGATCACGGTCGACCACACCTTCGTGCAGCGACTCGTCGACTCCGGCCGCATCACCCCGGAAGAGGCGAAGACCCACCCGCGCCGCTCGGTGTTGATGCGGGTGCTCGGCGACGTCGACGCGGCCCCCGAGGTCGACCTGCAGGTCATGGACACCCGCCCCGGCGACCGCTGGATGCTCTGCTCCGACGGCCTCAGCGGCGTGGTCGAGTTCGACGACATCGAGAAGATCCTCAAGAACAACATCGCGCCGAAGGATGCCGCGAACGCGCTGATCAAGGAGAGCCTCGACCACGGGGCTCCCGACAACGTGACCGTCGTCGTGGTCGACGTGCACCAGTCGTTCGAGTCGCCCGAGGTCACCCCCGTCATCGTGGGGTCGGCCGCGCAGCCGATCGCATTCGAGCAGACCGTCGGCCGGCGCACCTCGCGCATCCCCGGGCTGCGACTGCACCCGCGGAGCCCCGCCTCGTCGGAGCCCAGCCACTTCGAACCGGGCTCCGAGGACTACCTCGACGAGCTGATCGAAGAAGACCGCCGCCGCAGCCGGCGCCGCAAGGTCACCTGGCTGGTGTCGGTGCTGATCGTGCTCGCGCTCGTCGCCGGCGGACTCTTCGCCGGCTACCGCTGGACCCAGACGCGCTTCTTCGTGGGCGAGTCCGACGGCACGGTCGCGATCTTCCAGGGCGTGCAGCAGAGCGTGGGCCCGATCGCGCTCTCGCACGTGTTCCAGCAGACCGACATCCAGACCGACGACCTGCCGCCGTTCACCCAGCGCCAGGTCGAGAACACGATCAGCGCCGAGTCGGTCACCGAAGCGCTCGAGATCGTGAAGCGCCTGAGCGACTCGGCCGCGAGCGGCGCCGAGTCAGGCTCCGGAACCGACGGGTCGACCGGCACGCCGACGCCGACGACCGCGCCCACCCCCGCGCCCACCGAAACCGGGGCACCCTGATGACCAACGGCGCCGTGACGAACGGCGGCCCCACCGCGACGACGGATGCACCGACGCCCACGCCGGGCCGCGGCATCCGTCGCATCCGCGTGCCGCAGAAGCTGCGCAACCTCGAGCTGTTCCTGCTGCTGTTCGTGTGCGCCGTCAACGCCTTCGCGGTGGTGCTCGTGCAGTTCGGCGCCCTCGGCTACGCCGACATGACCGTGTTCACCCTCGGCGCCGGTCTCGCGGTGCTCGTGCTGGGCCTCCACGTCGCGCTGCGATTCGTGGCCACGAACGCCGATCCGTTCATCCTGCCGATCGCCGCTCTGCTGAACGGCATCGGCATCGCCATCATCTACCGCATCGACATCGCCGAGAAGCTCACCGGGTGGGAGAGCACGGCCGTGCGCCAGGTGGTCTGGAGCGGGCTGGCGATCGCCCTCGCCCTCGTCGTGATCCTGGTCATCCGCAACCACCGGGTGCTGCAGCGCTACACCTACCTGGCCATGCTCGTGGCGGCCATCCTGCTGCTGTTGCCGATGCTGCCCGTGATCGGCCAGGAGATCAACGGCGCGCGGGTCTGGATCCATTTCGGCGGCTTCTCGTTCCAGCCCGGTGAGGTGGCGAAGATCGCCCTCGCAGTGTTCTTCGCCGGCTACCTCGTGTCGCGCCGCGACAGCCTGTCGATGGTGGGCACGAAGTTCTTGGGGCTGCGCTTTCCGCGGGCCCGCGATCTCGGGCCCATCCTCGTGCTCTGGGCGCTGTCGATGGCGATCATCATCTTCCAGCGCGACCTCGGCACCGCACTGCTCTATTTCGGGCTGTTCGTGGTGATGATCTACGTCGCCACCGGCCGGGCCAGCTGGGTGGTGCTCGGCGTCGGGCTCTTCCTCGCGGGCGCGGTGATCGCGGGCCAGGTGCTGGTCTACGTCAACGACCGCTTCACCAACTGGCTCGACGCCTTCAACCCGGCCATCTACGACGCCCAGGGCGGCAGTTATCAACTGGTGCAGGGCCTGTTCGGCCTCGCGAACGGCGGGCTCATCGGCACCGGGCTCGGCGAGGGCCGGCCCGACATCACGCCCCTCGCCCAGAGCGACTACGTCATCGCGTCGATCGGCGAAGAGCTCGGGCTCGCGGGCATGTTCGCCATCCTGGCGCTCTACCTGCTCTTCATCTCGCGCGGCTTCCGCATCAGCTTCGCCGGTCAAGACGACTTCGGCCGTCTGCTCGGCGTCGGGCTCTCGTTCACGGTGGCCCTGCAGTGCTTCATCGTCATCGGCGGCGTCACCCGGGTCATCCCGCTCACCGGCCTGACCGCACCGTTCATGGCCGCCGGCGGCTCGTCGCTCGTGGCCAACTGGATCATCGTCGCGCTGCTGCTGCGCCTGTCGGACACAGTTCGCAATCAGCCAAGGCTGGTGATCTAGACCCGTGACCCGTGAACTCAAGCGCGTGACCATCGTGGTGCTCCTGATGTTCGTCACCCTCTTCGTCTCGACGACGATCATCCAGTTCTTCCAAGCGGATGCGCTCGCCGACGACGCGCGCAACGCACGCACGATCTACGCCAGCTACGACACCGAGCGCGGCGCCATCCTCGTCGACGGTCAGCCGATCGCCGAGTCGGTGCCGACCGACGACGAGTTCAAATACCAGCGCACCTACCCGCAGGGTCCGCTCTACAGCGCGGTCACGGGCTATTACACGCTGGGCCAGGGCTCGAGCCAGATCGAGCAGTCGCTCAACGACTACCTCAGCGGCACGAGCGACTCGCAGTTCCTCGACTACCTCAACCGCATCATCACCGGCCAGAACCCGCAGGGCGCCTCGGTCGAGCTCACGATCGACCCCGTGGTGCAGCAGGCGGCCTACGACGCGCTCGGCTCCTACCAGGGAGCGGTCGTCGCCATCGAGCCGTCGACCGGGCGCATCCTGGCCATGGTATCGAAGCCCGACTACGACCCGAACACCCTCGCCGTGCACGACACCCAGCAGGTGCTCGACACCTACGACACCCTGCTCGGCGCCCCCGGCGACCCGCTCATCAACAAGACCATCAACGACCTCAACCCTCCCGGATCGACGTTCAAGATCGTCACCACGTCGGCGGCTCTGCAGAACGCCGGCCTGCCCGTCGACCACACCGAACCCAACCTGGCGCGCCTGCCCCTGGCCGGCAGCGACCGCACCGTGAGCAACGCGGGTGGCGGCACCTGCGGCGGCGGCGACACCGTCACCATCGCGACCGCGTTCGTGCTCTCGTGCAACATCCCGATGGCCGAACTCGGTGTCGAGATGGGCGAGTCGCCGCTGGCCGACATGGCGAACGCCTTCGGTTTCGGCAGCGAGCTCAGCGTGCCGATGGATGTCTCGACCAGCCTCTACCCCCGTGGCCTCGACGACGCGCAGCTCGCGCTCTCGGCCTTCGGCCAGGGCAGCGACGTGGCGACTCCGCTGCAGGTGGCCATGCTCTCGGCGGCCGTCGCGAACGGCGGAACGATCATGACGCCCACGCTCGTCGACCGAATCCAGGCCCCGGATCTCAGCGTGCTGGAGACCTTCGAAGCGAAGGAACTCTCCACCCCGCTGACTTCTATAACAGCTTCGACACTTTCCCAGCTGATGGTGGAGGCAGTCGATAACGGCGCGGCGACTAATGCAAGAATAGACGGGGTCAGTGTGGCCGGTAAGACCGGGACTGCCGAGAACGGGGAAGGCGATCCCTACACCCTGTGGTTCACTGGTTTTGCTCCCGCAGACAACCCTCGGGTTGCCGTCGCAGTGGTCGTGGAAGATGGCGGTGGGTTGGGCCAATCCGGTTCCGGAAACGAATTGGCCGCGCCGATCGCAAAACGAGTACTAGAGGCGGTGCTGAGTAAATGAGACCCACAGCAGGGGTGACCTTCGGTGGCCGGTACGAGCTGTCCAGTCGCATCGCGATCGGCGGTATGGGTGAGGTCTGGAAGGCGACCGACCTCGTCATCGGCCGCACCGTCGCCATCAAGATCCTGAAAGACGAGTACCTCGGCGACCCGGGGTTCCTCGAGCGGTTCCGCGCCGAGGCCCGCCACGCCGCCCTGGTCAACCACGAGGGCATCGCCAACGTCTTCGACTACGGCGAAGAAGAGGGCAGCGCCTACCTGGTGATGGAGCTCGTTCCGGGCGAAGCGCTCTCGACCATCCTCGAGCGCGAGCACGTGCTGTCGACCGACCGCGTTCTCGACATCGTCGCCCAGACCGCCCTCGCCCTGCAGGCCGCTCACGCCGCCGGGCTCGTGCACCGCGACATCAAGCCCGGCAACCTGCTGATCACCCCCGACGGCCGGGTGAAGATCACCGACTTCGGCATCGCCCGCATCGCCGACCAGGTGCCGCTCACGGCCACCGGCCAGGTGATGGGCACGGTGCAATACCTCTCGCCCGAGCAGGCCAGCGGCCAGCCCGCATCGCCCACCACCGACATCTACTCGCTCGGAATCGTGGCCTACGAGTGCCTCGCCGGCAAGCGCCCGTTCTCGGGCGAGTCGCAGGTGGCCATCGCCATGGCCCAGATCAACGAGACCCCGCCCGACCTGCCGGTGACGGTGGCCGAGCCCGTGCGCAACCTCGTTCTCTCGTGCATCGCCAAGAAGCCCGAAGACCGCCCGTCGTCGACCGGCAACCTGGCCCGTGCCGCCATGGCGCTCCGCCGGGGCGACATCGCCTCCGCGGCGGCCGCGGTGCCGGCGGTTCTCGGCAGCGAGCCCCCGCCGCCCACCATGGCCACCCGCCTGATGGCCGCGCCCGGTTCGCCGACCCAGGCCACCACGGTGCTCTCGACCCCGAACACACCGGCCGGCCCTCCTCCCACTCCGCCGGGCGGCGAGGTGGCCGACGAGCCGAAGAAGCGCAGCCCGTGGACGTGGCCGCTCATCGTCTTGATCATCATCCTCGGGCTCGTGCTCGTGGGCACCATCGTCACCCTCGTGCTGCAGGCCAGCGGCAGCAACACGCCCGCGACCCCCACCACGACGTCGTCGACCCCCTCGGTCACCCCGACGTCCGCCACGCCGACGCCGTCGATCACCCCCACGTCGAACACCGTCGTCGTCTCCGAGGCCGAGCTCAAGGGCAAATCGTTCGACGACGCCGCCGCGATCCTCTCGGCCCAGGGCCTCAGCGCCAACCGGGTTCCGGGCAACGCGGCGCCGAGCGCCGATCAGGTCGACTTCGTCTACCAGGCCACTCCGGTCGGCAACGTGCAGAAGGGCCAGACGATCGATCTCACCGTCTACACCGACGTGATCGTTCCGCCGTCGCCCTCGAGCGCGCCCACCGCCTCCACCGGCGTGAACCCCGACGGCACCGTGACACCGGGCGCGACCTTCGTCGTCAACTGGACGTCGTACAGCTGCCCGTCGGGAACCACGCTCGAGGGCTATTCCATCGAGGCCACCAACGCGACGGTCACGATCGAGCCGGGAACGAGCAACGCGGCGACGCTGCAGGCCGCGGCATCCGCCGGTCAGACGATGGAGATCAAGTACAACGTCACCTGCACGGGTTCGGCGTCGGGTTTCTCGCCCGCGCTGACGCTGCAGACCTCGGCGGCCGGCGTGCCCTCGAACGCACCGCAGGGCAACAACTGACAGCGGCCGCCAGCACCCGGCCACCGGTGAGCGACCCGCGACCTTTCACGACATCGATCCAGGAGCAGCAACAGTGACCGACGACAACCGTCTTCTCGCCGGGCGCTACCGCCTGGGCGAACTGATCGACCGCGGCGGCATGTCGAACGTGTACTCCGGGCGCGACGAGCGCCTGGGGCGCCAGGTCGCCATCAAGCTGCTCAAGTCGTCGCTCGCGGGCGACCCGGTGTTCCGCACGCGGTTCCGCCAGGAGGCCCAGGCCGCCTCGCGCATGGCGCACCCCACCATTGTGCGCGTGTTCGACGCGGGCGAGGAGCGGGTGGCCGAGCCCGGCGGTTTCGAGGGCATCGTGCCGTTCATCGTGATGGAGTTCGTCGAGGGCGTGCTTCTCAAAGACCTCATCCGGCAGGGGCCGGTCGACTCGGCCGAGGCCATCCGCATCACCGAGGGCATCCTCACGGCGCTCGAATACTCCCACCGCGCCGGCGTGGTGCACCGCGACATCAAACCCGGCAACGTGATGGTCACCCACGGCGGCCAGGTGAAGGTGATGGACTTCGGCATCGCCCGGGCCATCTCCGACTCCTCGGCCACGGTGGCGCAGACCACGGCCATCCTCGGCACGGCCCAGTACTTCTCGCCCGAGCAGGCCCGCGGTGAGTCGGTCGACGCCCGCACCGACCTCTACTCCACCGGCGTGGTGCTGTTCGAGATGCTCACCGGCGAGCCGCCGTTCAAGGGGGAGACCCCGGTGGCCGTGGCTTACCAGCACGTGAGCGAGATGCCTGTCGCGCCGTCGCGCATCAACCCGCAGGTGTCGCCCGCCATCGATCAGGTGGTGCTGCACGCCCTCGCGAAAGACCGGTTCGCGCGGTTCCAGAGCGCGGTCGAGTTCCGCACCGACCTCGAGATCGCCGGCGCCGGAAAGATCCCGTCGAAGCGGGTTCCCTCCGACGATTTCCAGTCCTCGCTCTTCGGCGCCCCGCCCAGCCTCACGCAGGGCACAGACTCCGCTCTCACCCAGCTCGCCGGCGACGACGAATACTCGGTGCGCACGCAGTCGCGGCCGCCGGTGGTGTGGATCTGGGCGGGCATCGCGTCGGTCGCCGTCATCCTCGTGGCGATCGTGTTCTGGGTGCTCACGCTCCAGCCGAGCGACGAGCTGCCGTCGACGTCGCGCGAGATCCCGACCGTCACCGGCCAGACCTATGACGCGGCGGATGCCACGCTGCAGCAGCTCGATCTGGTGACCGCGCGTTTCGACGTCTACAGCGACTCGATTCCCGAGGGCCAGGTGGTCGACACCGATCCGGCGGCCGGCACCATCGTGAGCCCGGGCACCGTCGTGAACGTCAACGTGTCACGCGGCAAAGAGGCGGTCGCGGTGCCGCCGCTCGCCGGAACCAGCGCCGCGGATGCCGCCACCGCCATCACGAACGCCGAGTTCACGGTGGGGCAGACCATCAAGGAGAACTCCGCCGACGTGCCCGACGGCGTGGTCATCCGCAGCGATCCCGATGTGGGTGCACAGGCGTTCAAGGGCGACACCATCAACATCGTCGTGTCGAGTGGGCTCGTGACGGTTCCGGATGTCACGGGCCAGCCGATCGACGTCGCGAGCGACGCGCTCACCAAGATCCTGCTGCAGGTCAGCGTGCAGCAGGATCCAGGCTGCAAGACCGCGCCGGCCAACCCGGTGTCGAGCCAGTCGATCGCCGCCGGTGACGCCATGCAGAAGTCGCAGATCGAGATCCGCTACTGCACCGGCGCTTGAGCCCGCAGCCGCGGAGCGCGCCCGCCCCGCGGCTCAGACGGCGCGCAGCAGCGGGTTGAGTTCGACGGCCTTCGCGGGCGCGTCGGTGAGGCCGGCGGTGGCGAGCCAGTTGCCGAGCATCTTGTAGCCGCCCTCGGTGAGCACGGACTCGGGGTGGAACTGCACGCCGTAGACGGGAGCGGTCACGTGCCGCACGCCCATGATGACGCCGCCCTCGGTGCGCGAGGTCACCACGAGGGAGTCGGGAACGGTGCCGTCGACCACCGCGAGGGAGTGGTAGCGCGTCGCCGTGAAACCGTCGGGAACGCCGTCGTAGAACGGGTCGTCGTCGTGGCGGATCACCGAGGTCTTGCCGTGCATGAGTTCTTCGGCGTTGGTGACCGTGGCGCCGAGCGCCTCGGCGATCGCCTGGTGGCCGAGGCACACGCCGAGCAACGGTGTGTTCGACTCGAGCGCCGCGAAGACGACGGGAATCGAGACACCGGCGTCGGACGGCTTGCCGGGGCCGGGCGAGAGCAGCACCGCGTCGTAGTCGGCGATGGTGGCCGCCGCGTCGGAGGCGTCGAACGAGTCGTTGCGCACCACGGTCGTCTCGGCCCCGAGTTGCTGCAGATAGCCGTTGAGGGTGTAGACGAAGCTGTCGTAGTTGTCGATGACGAGCACGCGGGTCATTGGTCTACCGTGACCTCTTGAACCGGTGCGGTCAAGTCGTCGATCCACGGGAACACCCAGAACGCGAGAACGAACAGCACGGCCGCGGCGAGCACGACGAGAATGAGGATGCGCACCCAGATCGGGCCGGGCAGGATGTGCCAGAGAGCTGCATACATCGGTTATGCCCCCACGAGTCCGGCGATCTCTGCCGGGGCTCCGGCCGATCGCGGTTGCCAGTCGGTCAGAACGCCGTAGGCGATGATGCGCTCCGACGCGATGTAGAGCGGGTTGCAGCTCGTCAGCGTGATGAGGCGATCGGTCGGCGCGGTGCCCGCGGCCTGGGGCACGGGATCGATCACGCCGACGCCGAACGGGGTGACGTATTCGAGGTCGCGGAAGGTGTAGGTGAACCAGCCGTCTTGCGTCTCGATGTAGATGGAGTCGCCCAGCTGCAGTTCGTTGATCTTGAGGAACGGGCTGCCCCACCCGTCGCGGTGGGCGGCGATGGCGAAGTTGCCGACCTGGCCGGGCAGCTGCGTGCTGGGATAGTGCCCGGCGCCGCCGTTGTTCAGCACCGATCGCGGATCGACGCCCTCGGCGATGGTCTTCTTGAAGTCGGAGCCGAAGCGCGGAACGTACATCACCGCGAACTCCTGCGCGTTCGACGGCGTCGCCAGCTGGGGCGGGTCGCCGTATTGGAACGAGGGCGCGGTCGTCGGAGCGGCCGAGGCCGAGGGCGACGGCGTGGAGGCGGGGGCTGCCGGGGTGTCGCTGGCCCAGGACTGCGAGAGGGAACTGGCATCCGACGCCTGCTGGTTGCTCAGCATGATGCCGTTGAGCGAGAACTGCCAGCCGAGGAACAGCAGCACGAGCACGCCCGCCGTGATGAGGAGTTCACCGAAAACCCCCACGATGCGGGAGAAGACGCCCCGTTTCTTCTTGCGCGGGCGCCTCATCGGCGCTTGTGCCCCCTCGGGCGCCGTCTCCGGCTGCTCGCTCATGTGACCAATCCTAAGAGACCGTTGCTGTGCAGCCGCCCCGAGACCGTTGCCCTGTGGAGAACCGGTGGAGAACTGTGGATGAAACCCCGTTAGAATCGTCGGCATGGCTCGAGACAAAGCACCCACGAACGAGGTCGCCCGCCGTTCGCGCGACATTCAGCGCTCGGCGAGTGATGACTCCGCGAAGAACCCCAACCCGGTCTGGTTCAAGCCGGTCATGTTCGGCTTCATGCTGGTGGGTCTGCTCTGGATCATCGTGTTCTACGTGAGCCAGGGCGTCTTTCCCATTCCCGACCTGGGCAGCTGGAACATCCTGATCGGGTTCGGAATCGCCTTCATCGGGTTCATCATGACCACTCGCTGGCGCTGACCTCGGGTCTAATTACACCGCTGTAATTATCCCCAATGTGGAAACCGCTGTGGATAAGTCCACAGCTGTGCATAACCCTGTGGAATAGGACACTCGGGAATCAGACGCTCGGAGACCAGGCGCTCAGGGATCAGACGACGGCCGCGACGACCGTCAGGCCGACCAGCGCTGCTGACACCGCCGACACCAGGGCGATCTGCAGGCCCTTCTGACGGATGGCCCTGGTGCGCACATAGATCAGTGCCACCACGGCGCCGGCGATGATGCCGCCGACGTGTGCCTGCCAGGCGATGCCGGGCACCACGAATCCGTAGACCAGGTTGATCGCCACGAGCACCAGCAGTTGCACGCTGTTGCCGCCGAGGTGCCGGTTGATGATGAAGTACGCGCCGATGAGGCCGAAGATGGCTCCGGATGCGCCGACCACCGGTTGACGGGGATCGGCCAGCAGGGCCACCGCCACCGAGCCGCCGAAGCCCGAGATCAGGTAGAGGGCGATGTAGCGGCCCTTTCCCAGCATGCGTTCCAGCGCGCTGCCGAACACGAACAGCGTGTACATGTTGAACAGCAGGTGAAGGATCGAGCCGTGCAGGAACACCGAGGTGAGCATGCGCCACGGCTCCACGGGGATGCCCGTGGAGGGCATGACGTAGAGCCCCGCGAACTGCAGGGCCGACGTGACGCCGGGGAGGTATTGCAGCAGGAACACCACCACGCAGAGCGCGATGATGACGTAGGTCACCACCGGCGCCTCACGGCCCGTGAGGTTGCGCAGGAACGCCGGCCGGCCGCGGTTCACCCGCGGCGCCTCACGCCGATCCTGACGGGCGCACTCCACGCAGTGCACGCCCACCGCCGCCTGCACCTGGCACTCCGGGCAGATGGTGCGCCCGCAGCGCTGGCAGAGCACGAAGCTCTGCCGGCCGGGGTGCCGATAGCAGTAGTTGTTCGACGAATCCGGGACCGTGGTCATCGGTCGACCGCTCCAGCGAGAACGAAGAGGCTCAGACGGCCTCGACGGTGACGCTCTCGAGCACGACCTCGTCGAGCGGACGATCGTAGGCGTCGGTCGCCACACCGGCGAGCTTGTCGACGATGCGCTTGGAGGCGTCATCCGCCACCTCGCCGAAGATGGTGTGCTTGCCCTGCAGCCACGTGGTGGGGCCGACGGTGATGAAGAACTGCGAACCGTTGGTGCCCTTGCCGCCCTGGATGCCGGCGTTGGCCATCGCGAGGATGTAGGGCTGGGTGAAGTCGAGCTCGGGGCTGATCTCGTCGTCGAACTTGAAGCCGGGGCCGCCGGTGCCGTTGCCCAGCGGGTCGCCGCCCTGGATCATGAAGCCCGGGATGATGCGGTGGAACACGATGCCGTCGTAGAGGCGGTCGTTGGTGGGCTGACCGGTCTTCGGGTCGGTCCACTCGATCTCGCCGTTGGCGAGGCCGATGAAGTTCTTGACGGTCTTCGGTGCCTGGTGACCGTAGAGGTTCACCACGATCGGGCCGTGGTTGGTGGTGAGGGTGGCGACGTGGGTATGTGCGGGCATGATGACAATTCTCGCACACGGGCGCGAAGCATCCAGTGAAGGCCCAGGGTTTGCGAAGTGGATGATCAGTGGGCCGAACTACTGCGCCACTGCATTGCGTGGCAAGATGACAGTGACCGTGCTCTCGCCGATGGAGGTTTCTTATGAGTCTTTCCCGCAAGCGTCAAAAGGCGCTCAAGCGCCTGAAGGGAACGGCAGAAGACCTGTGGGTCGACCAGCAGGCCGTGCTCGACCGTGCCAACGAGATCCTGCGTGAGGCAGGAAAACAGGCCAGCTACCTGGCCGATGAAGAAGTGAAGCCCCGTGTGAAGTCCGCCGTCGACAGCGGTGCCGTCGCGGTGAGCCGCAAGGCCGCCGAGGTGAAGCTCGCGGGTGAGACCGTGAAGAACCGTTTCACGACCGACGTGCTGCCGGCCCTGGCCGGAACGCTGGGTTCGGCCGCGGCCGTGCTGCAGTCGTCGAAGAGCCCCGAGTTCTTGAAAGAGGCCGGCAAGAAGGCCGGCAAGGCGGCGAAGTCGCTCGAGAAGTCCGCCCCCAAGTCGGGTGGATCGAAGGCCGGACTGGTCGTCGTCGTGACCCTCGGCGTGGTCACGGCCGTCGGCCTCGGCTACGCCCTGTGGCAGACCTTCCGGGCCGACGACGAGCTCTGGATCGCCGACGAAGACCCCGAGCCCGAGACCAATCCCGAGAGCTGATCTCTCACCTCGACGACGAAGCCCCGTGCAGATGCACGGGGCTTCTGTCTTTGGTGCGCGGCCTCTTTCACCACGAACTGTCGTCATCGCGATCGAATCGGTCGCGGTAAGGACGGTCCTCCGTCCAGGTGGACGTCATCTCGTTCCACAGCGCATTGATCGCGGCACGCGACCGAGGAGGGACTTCTTCCGCGAACTCGTGCAGTGAGTTGCGTACGCGACGATCCATCGAGACCATCGTCCCTCCACCCTTCGTGCGATAGAGCGCAAGTGTCGCTGCACCGTCTCCGACCGGCTCGACGAGCAGCACGTGGTCGGCGCGGGTGATCTCCGCGGTGCCCCCGATGAGCGCACTCCCGGTGACACGCGCCGTTCCGCCCAGCCTTGAGAGACCACTCACCCGCGCTTCGTCGGAGACACGCGCACTGCCGAACACGCGGGCGTCGTCGTCGACGACACCTCGGCCGAACACCCGCACGTAATCGGACACCCGCGCACGATCATGCACCTCGGCGCCTTCGCAGATCCATGCGAAGCCGCTGATCACGGCGTCGCCGCTGACCTCCGCCAGATCGAGCACGCAAGCTCGATCGAACACACGAGCTCGTCCGCTGACGAAAGACGAACCCGCTACTCGTGCGTGGCCGAAGACCTGAGCGCAGTCCGCTATTCTCGCGTCGTCGCGCACCCGCGCGTTGCCGTAGACCTCTGCCTCATCGGCGACCCAGGCGTCACCGGACAGGCGGGCATCATCGCCGACGAACAGCGATTCTAGCCAGCCGCCGATCGATCCGCGCGGCACAGAAGAATTCCGGAGGCGGCGGGTGGATCGAATGCGGTGCACCCTCACTCCAACTGAGTTGACTCGCGTCTCGCCCGTGAATTCGTAGTGGAGTGGCACGTTCGGAATGATACCCGAATATTTATCAGTTCGAGTGGAGCCTGGGAGAATCGAACTCCCGACATCCTGCTTGCAAAGCAGGCGCTCTACCAACTGAGCTAAGGCCCCGGGTGGAGACCTCTTGTGAAGATCTCACGTGGGGCTACAAGGACTTGAACCTTGGACCTCTTCGTTATCAGCGAAGCGCTCTAACCGCCTGAGCTATAGCCCCGTTTTTTTGACCAGAGTCGAGATTACCCTACCGATGGTCTGTTCTGCGAATCGCCGGAGCGACGAGCAGCACTACTTGTTGGTGAAGCCCAGCATCACGCCTCCGGTGATGCGCACCGCCAGGTTGTACAGCGCCGCCCAGATGGCTCCGAGCGCCGTGATGACGATCACGTTGAGCACCGCGACGACGACCGAGAAGCCCATCACCTGCGGCAGCGACGCGAAGTCGAACAGGTCGAAGTTGCCGGCGCCCGCGATGTCCTGCAGCAGCACGTTGACCTTGTCGAACACACCGGTCTGGTTGAGCACCGACCAGATCAGAAAGCTGGCGACGATCGTGATGATGCCGAGGATGATCGCCAGAAGGAAGGAGATCTTCAGCACCGACCAGAAGTCGATGTAGACCAGCTTCAGACGCACCTGCTTCGTCGTGGCGACTCTTGCCGTTTTCTTCGCGAATTTGTCGCCAAGATTACTCATCCGTCGTTACATCCTCTCCAGGCGCAGTCTCGTCGTCTGCGCTTTCTTCGAGCTCCGACTCGAGGTTGCGTTCGGAGTTCTTGGCCACCGCGATGATACGGTCGTCATCCGCGAAGCGGGCGAAGACCACGCCCATCGTGTCGCGTCCCTTGGCCGGTACTTCGGCCACGGCAGAGCGTACCACCTTGCCGCTGGCAAGAACCACAAGCACCTCGTCGTCCTCGCCCACGATGAGCGAGCCGATCAGATCGCCTCGCGCATCCTGCAGCTTGGCCACCTTGATGCCCAGGCCGCCGCGCCCCTGCAGCCGGTACTGGTCGACCGATGTGCGCTTCGCGTAGCCACCCTCGGTGACGATGAAGACGAATCCCTCGTCGGAGACGACCGACGCGCCCTGCAGCTCGTCGCCACCCCGGAACTTCATGCCGATGACTCCGGATGTCGCCCGACCCATCGGTCGCAGGGTCTCGTCGTTCGCCGTGAAGCGGATCGACATGCCCTTCTTCGACACCAGCAGCACGTCGGAATCGTCTTCGACCAGCAGCGCCGAGACGAGCTCGTCGTCGTCACGCAGGTTGATGGCGATGATGCCGCCGGAACGGTTGGTGTCGTACTCGGTCAGCGCCGTCTTCTTCAGCAGGCCGCCCTTGGTGGCGAGCACGAGATATTTCGCTGCCTGGTAGTCGCGGATGTCGAGGATCTGGGTGATCTGCTCCTCGGGAGCGAGTGCCAGGAGGTTCGCGACGTGCTGGCCCTTGGCGTCACGCCCGGCTTCCTGCAGCTCATAGGCCTTGGCGCGATAGACCCGCCCGGTGTTCGTGAAGAACAGCAGCCAGTGGTGCGTCGTGGTGACGAAGAAGTGCTCCACGACGTCGTCGGCCCGCAGCTGCGCGCCCTTCACGCCCTTGCCGCCTCGGTGCTGGCTGCGGTAGTTGTCGCTGCGCGTGCGCTTGACGTAGCCGCCGCGCGTGACGGTGACCACCATCTCCTCTTCGGGAATGAGGTCTTCGACGTTCATGTCGCCGTCGAAGCCGAACATGATCTCGGTGCGACGGTCGTCGCCGAACTTGTCGACGATCTCGGTGAGCTCTTCGACGATGATCTCGCGCTGGCGCGCCGGGCTGGCCAGGATGACGTTGTATTCGTCGATCTTCAGCTGCAGCGCATCCGACTCCTCCTGGATCTTCTGCCGCTCGAGCGCCGCCAGGCGGCGCAGCTGCAGCTCGAGGATGGCGCGCGCCTGCAGCTCGTCGATCGACAGCAGGTCGATCAGGCCGTCGCGGGCCTCTTCGACGGTCGGCGACCGGCGGATGAGCGCGATGACCTCGTCGAGGGCCTCCAGCGCCTTGAGGTAGGCGCGCAGGATGTGCATGCGGGCCTCGGCCTCGCGCAGACGGAACTGGGTTCGCCGCACGATGACCGTGATCTGGTGGGCGACCCATTCGCTGATGAAGCCGTCGAGCGGCAGGGTGCGCGGGATGCCGTCGACGATCGCCAGCATGTTGGCGCCGAAGTTCTCCTGCAGCGACGTGTGCTTGTAGAGGTTGTTGAGCACCACCTTGGCCACCGCGTCGCGCTTCAGCACGATGACGAGTCGCTGGCCGGTGCGGCCCGAGGTCTCGTCGCGGATGTCGGCGATGCCGGCGAGCTTGCCGTCTTTCACCAGGTCGGCGATCTTGATCGCCAGGTTGTCGGGGTTCACCTGGTAGGGCAGCTCGGTGACCACGAGGCAGGTGCGCCCCTGCAGCTCCTCGACGCTGACCACGGCCCGCATCGTGATGGAGCCGCGGCCGGTGCGGTAGGCGTCGTGGATGCCCTTGACGCCGAGGATCTGCGCGCCGGTCGGGAAGTCGGGGCCCTTGATGCGCTGGATCAGCGCCTCGAGCAGTTCTTCCCGGGTCGCGTCGGGGTTCTCGAGATACCAGATCGCGCCGGCGGCCACCTCGCGCAGGTTGTGCGGCGGGATGTTCGTGGCCATGCCGACCGCGATGCCCACCGAGCCGTTGACCAGCAGGTTGGGGAACCGCGAGGGCAGCACGACCGGCTCGAGGGTGCGGCCGTCGTAGTTGTCCTGGAAGTCGACGGTCTCTTCCTGGATGTCGCGCACCATCTCGAGTGCGAGCGGGGCCATCTTCGTCTCGGTGTATCGCGGGGCCGCGGCGCCGTCGTTGCCCGGCGACCCGAAGTTGCCCTGCCCTAGGGCGAGCGGGTAGCGCAGGCTCCAGGGCTGGATGAGGCGCACGAGGGTGTCGTAGATCGAGGCGTCACCGTGCGGGTGGAACTGCCCCATCACTTCGCCGACGACACGCGCCGACTTCGAGAACGCGCGATCGGGGCGGTAACCGCCGTCGTACATCGCGTAGATCACGCGGCGGTGCACCGGCTTCAGGCCGTCGCGCACGTCGGGCAGCGCTCGCCCGACGATGACGCTCATCGCGTAGTCGAGGTAGGAGCGCTGCATCTCGAGCTGCAGGTCGACCTGCTCGATGCGATCGGTGGTCGCTCCGAACGCGTCGGGCGCCTGAGCGAACTCCGGAGTGGATTCGTCTGTCATTGAGGTCTCAATTTCGCGTGGTCGTGGTTCGCGTGGTCATGAAGAGAAACGGATGCCGCGGCATCCGTCTCGGGCGAATCAGATGTCGAGGAAGCGAACGTCTTTCGCGTTCTTCTGGATGAAGTTGCGCCGCGACTCGACGTCTTCGCCCATCAGGGTGGAGAAGATCTCGTCGGCCGCCGCCGCGTCGTCGAGCGTGATCTGGCGCAGGGTGCGGGTGTCGGGGTCCATCGTGGTGTCCCACAGCTCGCGGTAGTCCATCTCGCCGAGGCCCTTGTAGCGCTGGATGCCGTTCTCTTTCGGGATGCGCTTGCCGGCGGCTTGGCCGTCGATCAGCAGCGCATCGCGCTCGGCGTCGGAGTAGACGTATTCGTGGGGCGCGTTGGTCCACTTCAGACGGTAGAGCGGCGGCATCGCGAGGTAGACGTAGCCCAGCTCGATCAGCGGCCGCATGTAGCGGAACACGAGGGTGAGCAGCAGGGTCGTGATGTGCTGGCCGTCGACGTCGGCATCCGCCATCAGCACGATCTTGTGATAGCGCGCCTTGTCGGCGTTGAAGTCTTCGCCGATGCCGGCGCCGAACGCCGTGATCATCGCCTGCACCTCGTTGTTGCCGAGCGCGCGGTCGAGCCGCGCCTTCTCGACGTTGAGGATCTTGCCGCGCAGCGGAAGGATGGCCTGGGTCTCGGGGTTGCGGCCCTGGATGGCGGAACCGCCGGCCGAGTCGCCCTCCACGATGAAGATCTCGCTGCGCGCGGGGTCGCGGCTCGAGCAGTCCTTGAGCTTGCCGGGCATGCCGCCGCCCTCGAGCAGCCCCTTGCGGCGGGTCTGCTCGCGTGCCTTGCGGGCGGCGAGCCGGGCCTGGGATGCCTGGATCGCCTTGCGGATGATGTCGCGCGCCTGCACGGGGTTGCGGTCGAACCAGTCGGTGAGCTCGGTGCTGACCACTCGCTGCACGAACGACTTCGCCTCGGTGTTGCCGAGCTTCGTCTTGGTCTGGCCCTCGAACTGCGGTTCGGCGAGCTTGATCGAGATCACCGCGGTGAGACCCTCGCGCACGTCGTCGCCCGAGAGGTTGTCGTCTTTCTCCTTGATGATGTTCTTCTCGCGCGCGTACTTGTTGACCAGTGTCGTGAGCGCGGCGCGGAAGCCCTCTTCGTGGGTGCCGCCCTCGTGGGTGTTGATCGTGTTGGCGTAGGTGTGCACGCTCTCGGTGTAACCGGTGGTCCACTGCATCGCGACCTCGAGGGCGATGCGGCGCTCGGTGTCCTCCTGCTCGAACGAGATGATCTCGTCGTTCACCAGCTCGGCCTTCTTCGACCGGTTGAGGTATTCGACGTAGTCCTTCAGGCCGTTCTGGTAGAGGTAGGTCACCACCACGTCGTCGCCGTCGCCGTCTTCGCCACCGCGCTCGTCGGTGAGCGTGATGCTGAGGCCCTTGTTGAGGAAGGCCATCTGCTGGAACCGCGCGCGGAGCGTCTCGAAGTCGAACTCGGTGGTCTCGAAGATGTCGCCGTCGGGCCAGAAGGTGGTGCGGGTTCCGGTCTCGGTGGTCGACTCGCCCATCTCGAGCGGCGCCTGCGGAACGCCGATGCGGTAGCTCTGCCGGTAGACGTTGCCCTGCCGGCGCACCTCGACGTCGAGTTCGCGGCTGAGGGCGTTGACCACGGAGCTGCCCACGCCGTGCAGGCCACCCGACACGGCGTACCCGCCGCCGCCGAACTTGCCGCCGGCGTGCAGCACGGTCAGAACGACCTCGACCGTCGACTTCTTCTCGGTCGGGTGCATGTCGACCGGGATTCCTCGGCCGTTGTCGGTGACGGTGATGCCACCGTCTTTGCGCATGACGACCTCGATGTGGGTGGCGTAGCCCGCGAGCGCCTCGTCGACGGAGTTGTCGACGATCTCGTACACAAGGTGGTGCAGACCTCTGGGGCCCGTGGAACCGATGTACATGCCGGGGCGCTTCCGCACCGCTTCGAGACCTTCAAGAACCTGGATCTGGTCCGCGCCGTACTCGTTGTCAGGGTGGACCTTGTCCGATTCAGACATATAGAAATGGGCTCCTCAGTGTCGTGCCCAACGGCCGGGCAAGACGACCCTTAATTCTATCAAACGAAGGGTGGGAAACGGCCGCCATATGCCGCTGTGAGCGATTATTTACGACCGGATGACCACATTTGCCCTGTTAACCGTAGGTGTCGCGAGGGCCCCGCCCTGGAATCGATCTGGAGCCCCGTTTCCAGGATGGGGCATGGGGCGCTTCGAAGCGGATCGACTCGATGCCGGCTTCCGGGTAGCGCTGGGCGATGGTCGTCATGATCAGCACGCGCATGTGGCGCAGCTGCGTCGCCCAGGCCGTGGAATCGCACTGCACGGTGAGAACGGCGTCGGTGATGCCGATCGGCCGGCTGTGCTCGGCGGTCTCCGGGCCCGCGATCTCGCTCCACGCCAGCAGCAGGTCGGACTTCGCGAGCGACGACGTCCAGCCGAGTTCGGTCGAGAGCGACGACATGATGTCGCCGAGGCCATGGGGGTCGCGACCGACGCCGTAGGGAACGCTCGCGTCGTCGCCCCCTCGGTCGCGGGTCTTGCGTGCGCGCCATTTCGCGGCGCGGGAGGTCGGATCCCCGAACGCGGCCTTGAGGCGCAGGTAGACGTTCTGCGATTCAGTCATCGGATGCGTCCACGATAGTGCCGGCCGAGATGCGCACGGTATGGGCGGTGAGCTCTTCGGGCACGTCGTCGAAGACGGCGGCGGTGATGAGCACCTGCTCGTAGTCCTTCACGGCGTCGGCGAGCCGGCCCCGACGGCGCTGGTCGAGTTCGGCGAACACGTCGTCGAGGATGACGATGGGGTCTCCGGTCACCGAATCGGCGCGCAGCAGCTCGGCGCAGGCGAGTTTCAGTGCGAGCGCGAACGACCACGACTCACCGTGGCTGGCGTAGCCCTTGGCCGGCAGGTCGTTGAGCCGGAACAGGATGTCATCGCGATGCGGACCGCAGAGCGTGATGCCCCGATCGCGCTCGGCGCGGCGCACCTTCTCGAGGGCGGCGCGGAAGGCGTCGGCCAGCCCCTCGCGGCTCAGCCGGTCGGCCGGCACCTCCGTCGTCTCGGGGCCGCCCACGTCGGAGTCGGCCTCGGGGTGATCGGACAGGATGCTGAGCACCACGTCGAGAGTGGGTTCCTGGTCGGAACCGGCCACCGCCTGATAGGCCTCACGCACGAACGGGCCCAGCGCGTCGACGATGCCGATGCGCTCGAACATGATCTCGGCGCCCAGCTCCACCAGCCGTTCGTTCCAGAGTTCGAGCGTCGGCAGCGTCGCATCCTTCAATCCGGATGCGCGGGCCGACTTGAGAAGCGCGTTGCGTTGCCTGAGCACCCGGTCGTAGTCGGCGAACACTCCCAGCAGACGCGGCGACTTCGCCCCCAGGAGCGCGTCGATGAACCGGCGCCGCGTGGAGGGCTCTCCTCTGATGAGGGCCAGGTCTTCGGGGGCGAACAACACCGTCGAGATGTAACGCGGCAGTTCGCGGGGTTTGATGGCCGCGCGATTGACCTGGGCGCGGTTGGCGCCGGAGCGGTTCAGCTGCAGTTCCACGAGGAGTTCCCGGCCGTCGTGCTCGAGGCGAGCCCGCACGATGGCGGAATCCTCGGCGCCGCGGATGAGCGCCTGGTCGTTCGACACCCGGTGGGACCCGAGGGTGCTGAGATACCCCAGGGCCTCCACCAGGTTCGTCTTTCCCTGCCCGTTGCTGCCCACGAAGAGGTTGGGGCCGCGCTCGAGCGTGACTTCGGCGGTCTTGTAGTTGCGGAAGTCGGTGAGACTGAGGTGCCGGACTAGCACGCCTGTGCGATGAAGGCCGTCAGTCGAGCTCTTTGACCGCGTGGCCGCCGAACTGGTTGCGCAGGGCGGCGACGGCCTTCATCGAGGGCGAGTCGTCTTGGCGCGACACGAACCGCGCGAAGATCGCCGCGCTGATCGCCGGCATCGGCACCGCGTGCTCGATGGCCTCTTCGAGCGTCCAGCGGCCTTCGCCGGAGTCTTCGACGTAGCCCGCGATGTCTTTGAACTCGGGGTCGGCCTCGAGAGCGCGCACCAACAGGTCGAGCAACCACGAACGCACGACGGTGCCGCGCTGCCAGGCCTTGAAGGTGCCGGTGACGTCTTTGATGATGTCGTTGCGGGCGTCGAGCAGCTCGTAGCCCTCGGCGTAGGCCTGCATCATGCCGTACTCGATGCCGTTGTGCACCATCTTGGCGTAGTGGCCCGCACCGACCTCGCCGACGTGCACGAAGCCCTCGTCGCGGGGGCCCTCGGGGCGCAGCGCGTCGAAGACCGGCATCGCGCGCTCGACGTTCTCGGCGGTGCCGCCGACCATGAGGCCGTAGCCGTTCTCGAGGCCCCAGACCCCACCGGAGACGCCGGCATCCATGAATTCGATGCCCTTGGGCACGAGCAACTCGGAGTGCTTGAAGTCTTCGGTGAACTTGGAGTTGCCGCCGTCGATGATGAGGTCGCCCTCGGTGAGGACCTCGGAGAGGTCGTGCACGACGCTGTCGGTGATGGCGCCGGCCGGCACCATGATCCAGACGATGCGGGGAGCCGGCAGCGCGGCGGCCAGAGCGGCCAGGTCGGGAACATCGCTCACCGCGGGGTTGGTGTCGTAACCCACGACATCGATCCCGGCTTTCTGCAAGCGGGCGCGCATGTTGTTGCCCATCTTGCCCAGACCGATGAGTCCAATGTTCATGACCGTCTCCTTGAATGAGTGACTGGGGTGCGACCGGGAGGATGACCCGGGCCGGCCTAGCGAAGCAGCAGGTTGGGCTGCAGCAGGTATTTGTAGTCGTCGGAACCGGGCTGGTCTTTCGACGACTGGCTCGTGATGAGCACCGGCCCCGGCTTGTTGGGGTTGTCGGTCTTCGTGAACGAGATGCGCACGAATTCGGAGTGCACGGCTCCGAGCCCGTCGAGCAGGAACTGCGGCTTCAGCGAGACGACCGTGTCTTGGCCGGTGAGCAGGGCGTCGATCGACTCGGAGGCCTGGGCCTGCTCGGAGCCGATGGCCTCGAGCGTGACCCCGTCGATCGTGAAGGTGAACCGGAGCGCCGCTTCGCGCTCGAGAACCAGCGAGACACGCTTGGTGGCCTCGATCAGGTCGGCGGTGTTGATGACCGCGTAGTTGTCGACCGTCTCGGGGAACAAGCGCTTCACGGGCGGGAAGTTGCCCTTGATCAGCAGGGTGGTGACGGTCTTGCGATCGGCCTTGAACGCGATCAGCTCGCGGTCGTCGCTGTTGGTGATGGCCACCGAGATGGTGCCGGCGTTGCCGAAGGTCTTGCCGACCTCCTGCAGCGTGCGGGCGGGAACCAGGGCGGTCGCTGTCTGCAGGCCCGAGTCGTTCGAATCCCAGTCGATGTTGCGCACGGCCACGCGATAGCGGTCGGTGGCCACGAGCGAGATGCTGTTCTCGGTGACTTCGAGCTGCACGCCCGTGATGACGGGGGTGACGTCGTCGCGCGAGGCGGCCACGGCCACCTGCGACACCGCGGCGGCGAACTGGTCGGCCGGCAGCAGGCCCGACTCCTTGCCCACCTGCGGCAGGGTCGGGTATTCCTCGACCGGCATGCTCAGCAGGGTGAACCGCGCCGAGCCGCAGCTGACGATGATGCGCGAGTCTTCGGTCGAGAAGTTCACCGGCGCGTTCGGCAGCCGGCTCGCGATGTCCGACAGCAAGCGGCCCGAGACCAGGATGACGCCGGGCTCCTCGACATCCGCGGCGATCTGCGTCTGTGCAGAGACCTCGTAGTCGAACGACGACAGCGTCAGCCCGTCATCCGTCGCTTCGATCAGCACGCCGCTCAGGATCGGGAGCGTGGTGCGCTGCGGCAAGAGCTTCACGGCGAACGACACTGCTTCGCTGAAGACGTCTCGGTTTACTTGGAACTTCACGAAGTCACCTCTGTCGGCATTAGAGACCCTGGGCCCGTCCATGTTATCTGCTGCGGGCGTCTCGTCGATCGGGCGAGTCCGGATGATCCACACCTCGAAAGGTTGTGGGATGTCATTTTCATTGAAGAGTTAATCCTTAATGGTCTTAACGCCTGTGGATATGTGGATAACCCTGTTAATACCGCGACGCGATGCTGAACTACACGCGTGTGAGTTGTAGAACTCGTGTGTAACGGCTGTCGGTTCGGGCATCCGGTGGCTGAACCCGATCTGAACGAATCCACACGTCGAGGTGACTGATCAACATCGTGGACGCGGTTATCCACAACCTTTTCACAATGTGTGGAAACTCGACGCGTCACGCGCTCTTGTAGCGCTGATTGTGCTTGATGCGGTTCGAGATCTCGGTGACCTGGTTGTAGATCGACCGCTTCTCGGTCATCAGCTTGCCGATCTTGTTGTTTGCGTACATCACCGTGGTGTGGTCGCGACCGCCGAACAGCTGGCCGATCTTCGGCAGCGAGAGACTCGTCATCTCGCGGCAGAGGTACATGGCGATCTGGCGGGCGGTGGCGATGGCCTGGGAGCGGCTCGAGCCGTAGAGGTCGTCGACCGAGAGCTTGAAGTACTCGGCCGTGTGGTTGATGATGTCGACCGGCGCGATGATGTTGTCGTCGTCGAGGGTGATCAGGTCTTTCAGCACGGTCTGCACGAGGGCCATGTCGACCGGCGTGCGGTTGAGGCTCGCGAAGGCGGTGACGCGGATGAGCGTGCCCTCGAGCTCGCGCACGTTGCTCGAGACCTTGGTGGCCATGAACTCGAGGATGTCGTCGGGCACCCGCAGCCGCTCGCTCTGTGCCTTCTTGCGCAGGATGGCGATGCGGGTCTCGAGGTCGGGCGTCTGCACATCGGTGATCAGGCCCCACTCGAAGCGGGTGCGCATCCGGTCTTCGAAGCCGGTCAGGTGCTTCGGCGGCAGGTCGGAGGTGATGACGACCTGCTTGTTGTGGTCGTGCAGGGTGTTGAAGGTGTGGAAGAAGGCCTCTTGCGTCTCGGCCTTTCCCTGCAGGAACTGGATGTCGTCGATCAGCAACAGGTCGATGTCGCGGTAGCGGCTGTGGAAGGCGGCGCCGCGGTTGTTGGCGATCGAGTTGATGAAGTCGTTGGTGAACTCCTCGGAGCTCACGTAGCGCACGCGCACCCCGGGATAGAGGGAGATGGCGTAGTGGCCGATGGCGTGCAGCAGGTGGGTCTTGCCGAGCCCCGAGTCGCCGTAGATGAAGAGGGGGTTGTAGGCCTTCGCCGGCGCCTCGGCCACCGCGACCGCCGCGGCGTGGGCGAAGCGGTTCGAGCCGCCGATGACGAAGTTGTCGAAGCTGTACTTGGGGTTCAGGCGGGTGTCGTTGTTGCGCAGCGGGCCCACGGTCTCCTGCACCGGAGGGGCGACCGACTCGACGTAGCTCGCGCTCGGCGCTCCGCCTCCTCCTCCGCCGCCGGTCGATTCGGCGCCCGCCGGCTGGTGATCGGCCACGGTCACGGTCTCGTAGCCGTCGATGTCGGGATTGACCACGACCGAGAAGCTGCTGACATCGAGCTGGGGGTCGAGAGTGCCGAGGGCGGAGAGAAGGGAGGGCCGCACGCGCTGCTCGAGCATGTCGCGGGTGAAGTCGTTCGGCACCTCGAGATAGAAGGAGCCGCCGAGGATGCCCTTCGGTACCACGAGACCGAGAAAACCCTTCAGCTGCGGTGTGATCCGCTCGTCGGTGGAGAGCACCTGGAGCACGGTCCGCCAGTTGTCCTCCGTTGAACCGGCACCGTCAGCCAATGGAACTCCTGTCGAACGTGAATTGCGTTGCCGAACTCGATGATTCGACCCAGAGCCGTTTCTGTGCGCCCCCGCCGGCCTGTTAGTAACTGTAGGCACCTAAGCTAGTGACTGCCATGCTGCAGGGCAAGTTCGCTGTATTGACTGTACGCGTGTCATACACAGATATTGTCCACAGCCTGTGGATAATGGATCCTTTGTGCTGATCCGGTTTGACCAGAGCGCTTTCAGGCCGTAGTTTTAATCAGTTGACTTGTGTGGGTTCCGCCACACCCCTTACTTCACGATGGGCCGTTCTTGGATTCTTTCCTTGGATTGCCTGCCGGACACCGGAGATCATTATGAGCAAGAGAACTTTCCAGCCGAACAACCGCCGCCGTGCGAAGGTTCACGGCTTCCGTCTGCGCATGCGCACGCGTGCGGGCCGTTCGATCCTTTCGGCTCGTCGCCGCAAGGGCCGCACCGAGCTCTCTGCGTGATTCGCGCCTGACGCCGATCTGACGATCGCGGTGCTGGCCAGAGTCAATCGCATCACGCACGGCCGCGACTATCGCGGCACGGTGCGACGGGGTGTGAAATTCGTCGGGCCGAACACGGTCACCTACATTCGCGCATCCGATTCGTCGGATGCGCGTTTCGGGTTCATAGTGGCGAAGTCGGTCGGCATCGCCGTGGTGCGCAATCGGGTGCGCCGCCGGCTCAAGGCGGCGAGCTTCGCCCTTCTTCCGCAGGTGGCTCCGGGCACCGAGGTGGTCGTGCGGGCTCTGCCTGAAGCTGGGTCTCAGCCTTACGGCGTACTCTTCGAAGAACTTTCGCGTTCTCTCAGAAAAGGATCAGTGCTCGCATGAAGTCGGTGGTGACCGCGATCGTGCTGCTCCCCCGCAATCTGGCGGTGCTCCTGCTCCGAGGTTATCGAGCGGTGATCTCTCCTCTATATGGGGATGTCTGCCGCTATTACCCCTCGTGCTCTTCTTACACGCTTCAAGCCATCCAGCAGCGTGGAGTGGTGGTCGGTTCGGCGATGGGTGTCTATCGCATCGCCCGGTGCCATCCCTGGGCGAAAGGCGGCGTCGATGACGTGCCGCCCGTGCGTCGCCCCAAATACCAGCTGACGCCATTCGGCTTCGTCGTAGCTAGCCACGGAAAGGGCTAACCTCACCCATGGAAATTCCGTTCCTCGACACGATCCTCTGGCCCATCAAGTGGGTCGTCGAGTTGATCCTCGTCGCCTGGCACTACCTGTGGACCTTCATCGGTCTCGACCCCGCCGCGGGTCTGACCTGGGTGCTCTCGATCGTGGGCCTCGTGCTCGTGGTGCGTGCCGCGCTCATCCCGATCTTCGTGCGTCAGATCAAGAGTCAGCGCAAGATGCTCGAGGTCGCGCCACAACTGAAGAAAATTCAAGACAAGTACAAGGGCAAGAAAGACCAGTTCTCGCGCGAGGCGATGTCGCGCGAGACGATGGAGCTCTACCGGCGCACCGGCACCAACCCGCTCGCGTCCTGTCTGCCCTTGCTGCTGCAGATGCCCATCTTCTTCAGCCTGTTCTCGGTGCTCAACAACGCCCAGAAGGGCTTGGCCGGCGTCGGCCCGCTGAACGCGGAGCTCGGCAAGCAGTTCGGCGACGCGACGCTGTTCGGCGTCGCTCCCCTGCACGACACCTTCATCGGCGCCTGGAACGCGGGCGGCCCCTGGCAGGTCATGCTCATCGCCGGCCTCATGGTCGTGCTGATGACGGCGTCGCAGTTCTACACGCAGCTGCAGATCATGGCCAAGAACCAGTCGCCCGAAGCCAAGAACAGCCCCATGTTCAAGCAGCAGCGCATCCTGCTCTACATCCTTCCGCTGGTGTTCGTGTTCTCGGGTGTGGCCTTCCCCCTCGGTGTCATGTTCTACTGGCTCACCTCGAACCTCTGGACCATGGGTCAGCAGTTCCTGGTCATCCGCAACATGCCGACGCCGGGCAGTGAGGCAGCCAAGGCCCGCGAGGCCCGTCTGGCCAAGAAGGGCAAGCTGGAGCCCACCAAGGGCGCCCCGGCCATCGAGTCCATTCCCGAAGTACCGAAGACGACACAGCGCCAGCAGCCCGTGAACAAGAACCGGGCCAAGAAGCAGGGGGACAAGAAATGAGTGATGTGACCGAGACCACCGAGTCGGTCGACGTCGAGTCGGTCGGCGCTGAAGCCGGTGTGGCTGAGTCGGGTGCAGCTTCGGTGGGTGCCGGTGAGTCGAATGCCGCTGCCTCGAATGCTGCTGAGTCGAATGCAGCTGAGTCGACGGATTCGCCGGTGACGGATGCCGCCCAGACACGTCTCGACGACGAGGGCGACGTCGCGGCCGACTACATCGAAGAGCTGCTCGACATCTGCGATCTCGACGGTGACATCGACATCGAGGTGACCGACGGCCGCGCCTACATCTCCGTGAACGCCTCGGGCGAGAGTAACCTGCGCATCCTTTCCCGCCCCGACACGGTGGCGGCCCTGCAGGAGTTGACCCGGCTTGCCGTGCAGACCAGCACCGGTGAGTTCTCGCGACTGATCCTCGACGTGGGCGGCAGTCGTGAGCAGCGCCAGCGTGAGCTCGAGAAGCTCGTCGATGGCGCCATCGCGCAGATCGAGGCCGGGTCGTCGTCGGCGCACCTCGAGCCGATGTCGTCCTACGAGCGCAAGCTCGTGCACGACATCGTCGCGTCGCGCGGGTTCGCGTCGGAGTCCGAGGGCGAAGGCCGCGACCGTCACACCGTGGTCTCCCCCGCGTAGTTTCACGTGAAACATTGAGCGACGACCACGAGGCCTCGGCGGTTCGGCCCGACTCGTCTTCGGCGAGCGAGACCGACCCTCCGATCGCGATCGAGAGCGAGCCCGCTGCCGCGGCCGCGATCTTCGGCGACCGGATCGCGTTGGCGCGGGCGTTCACGGCCGACCTCGTGGCGCGTGGTGAGGAGCTCGGCCTGATCGGTCCGCTCGAACTTCCCCGCATCTGGAGTCGGCACATCATCAACTGTGCCGTGGTCGCTCCCCTGCTTCGGCCCGGCACCGTCGGCGACATCGGCAGTGGTGCGGGCCTGCCGGGCATCGTGCTGGCGATCGCACGGCCTGACGTCGAGTTCACCCTGATCGAACCGATGGAGCGCCGCGTGGCCTGGCTGGAAGAGCAGCGGAAGCTGCTCGGTCTCGATAACGTCACCGTGCTACGGGCGCGTGCAGAAGACCTGAAGCTGCACGACCGACTCGATCAAGTGACGGCCCGTGCCGTCAGCGCGTTCAGCAAGTTGATCCCGCTCGCCGCTCCGCTGCTGAAGCGTGGCGGCGAGATGGTGCTGATGAAGGGCGCGGGTGCGGCGAAAGAGATCGAGGCCGCTGAGAAGGCCATTCGCAAGTACAAGCTCACTGACGTCGAGGTGCTCGAGGTCGGGGCATCCGTTGGTGTCGACATCACCCGCGTGATTCGCGCCCGGGTTCCGTGAGTGGGCCGTGCCGGTGACTGCGGTGTCAGAGTAGTTCGATACGATCAAGACGTCCGTTCGGGCTCCGCGCTCCCCCCATGTTTCACGTGAAACATACCGACAGGATTTTGTGAATGACCAGTGATGCAACCGCCTTCGATGCGTCGACTCCGCTGGCTCGCGAGCTTGCAGACCTGTCTCAACGAAAGCGGCGACTGGCCATGCGAGAGTTTCCCCTTCCGTCGACGCCGCGGGTGTTGACCGTCGCGAACCAGAAGGGCGGCGTGGGTAAGACCACGACCACCGTCAACCTCGCGGCCGCCCTGGCCCGCGAGGGCGCTCGTGTGCTCGTGATCGATCTCGACCCCCAGGGCAATGCATCGACCGCGCTCGGTGTTGATCACCGCGGCGACAAACCGAGTGTCTACGACGTGCTCATCCACGACGAGTCGATCGCCGACATCGTGCAGCAGAGCCCGGAGTCGGACAATCTGTTCTGCCTGCCGGCCACGATCCACTTGGCCGGCGCGGAGATCGAGCTGGTGCCGATGGTGGCGCGCGAACAGCGGCTCCGCGGCAGCCTCGACCGCTTCCTGGCGCAGATGGAGGAAGCCGGCGCCGGCTTCCACTACGTGTTCATCGACTGCCCACCGTCGCTCGGCCTGCTCACCATCAATGCTTTCGTGGCCGCGCGGGAGGTGCTGATCCCGATTCAGTGCGAGTACTACGCGCTCGAGGGTCTCAGCCAGCTGCTCAACAACATCAGCCTGATCGAGCGGCACCTGAACCCGACGCTCGCGGTCTCGACCATTCTGCTCACCATGTACGACGGGCGCACGCGCCTGGCGTTCCAGGTGGCGGAGGATGTGCGCACCCACTTCCCCGAACAGACGTTGTCGGCGGTGATCCCCCGTTCCGTGCGCATTTCCGAGGCGCCGAGTTATGGGCAGACCGTCATCAGCTTCGATCCCGGATCCCCCGGCTCGGTCTCTTACCTGGAGGCAGCCGCAGAAATAGCAGAACGAGGAGCTTCTCATCGTGGCAACTAAGAAGAGAGCCGGTCTCGGTCGTGGCATCGGCGCCCTGATCCCCACCGACGAGCCCCGCGTAGAGGGATCCCGGCCGGTCGACGTGTTCTTCGACGCCCCGGCTCCCAGCACCGACCTGGTGGCCGTTCCGGGCGCGCGGCTGGCACAGCTCGACCCGAACAGCATCGTGCCCAACTCGAAGCAGCCGCGCAGCGTGTTCGACGCGGCGGATCTCGCGGAACTCGTGCACTCGGTGCGTGAGATCGGCGTGCTGCAGCCGATCGTCGTGCGTGAACTCCCCCGCGAAGACGGCTCCGATCAGCAGTATGAGCTGGTCATGGGCGAGCGCCGCCTCCGCGCGACCAAAGAGGCCGGCCTCGACACCATTCCCGCGGTGATCAAAGACACGGCCGACGAAGACATGCTGCGCGACGCGCTGCTCGAGAACCTCCACCGCTCGCAGCTCAACCCGTTGGAAGAGGCATCCGCCTACCAGCAGCTGCTCAATGACTTCGGCATCACCCAAGACCAGCTGGCTGAGCGCATCGGGCGCTCCCGCCCTCAGATCACCAACACTCTTCGCCTGTTGCGCTTGCCTCCGGCGGTGCAGAACCGCGTGGCATCCGGCGTTCTCAGCGCAGGTCACGCCCGCGCGGTGCTCGCGGTGGGCGATGTCGACGCGATGACCAAACTCGCGGACAAGATCGTGAACGAAGACCTCTCGGTGCGTGCAGCGGAGGCGCTGGCCTCGTCGGCGCCGAAACAATCACGAGCGAAGACCACGGCAGGCACCAAGCGCGGGCATCTCGACGAGATCGGCGAGCGACTCGGCGACCGTCTCAACACCCGCGTGCGCGTGAGTTTGGGCCGGGCCAAGGGTCAGATCGTGATCGACTTCGCGACGATCCAGGATCTCAACCGCATCCTCGCCGAGTTGGGCGAAGACGGCTTCGGCGCGGTTCCTACGGGCAGCGGCCCACGTTTCACGTGAAACATCGGCGCCCCGTTCATTGAAGCGGTTTCGGGGCTCATGATGTTTCACGTGAAACATCTCCCGCTTCGGCCTCGCTACGAGCGAGCAGACGAGGCGATCGCAACCTCGCTGAGGGTTTCGTAGACCGAGCCCAGCGTGAAGCCGGCCGCGATGATGCCCTGCGGCACGGTGGAGGTCTCGGTGAGCCCCGGCAGCACGTTGGCCTCGAGGAACCACGACACGCCGCTGGCGTCGACGATCAGGTCGACACGCGAGATGTGTCGCAGCCCCAGCGCCTCGTGAATCGCCAGCGCCGTCTGCTGCGCGGTGGCGGCGATGTCATCGTCGAGTCGCGCGGGTGCGTAGAACCGCGTCTCGCCGGCGTTGTAGCGGGCTTCGAAGCTGTACACCCCGGATGTCGGCTCGATCTCCACCGCCGGAAGCGCGAACGGCCCGTCGCCCAGGTCGATGATGCCCACCGACACCTCGACACCCCGCACGCGCTGCTCGATGAGGGCGACCTCACCGTAGGTGTACGCGTCGACCACGGCGCGCGGTAGATCGTCGGCCGTGTCGATGACGCCGACTCCCTGAGCCGAGCCGCCCATGGCCGGCTTCACCACGAGGTCGTCCCCGAGCGCCGCCGCGACGCGCGCGAGCACCTGAGTCGCCCCCAGCTCGCGGAAGGTGTCGCGCGGCAGGGTGATCGACCGAGGGGTCGCGAACCCGGCGCGCTCCACGAGCACCTTCGCCGTGGGCTTGTGCCAGGCGAGCCGCGCAGGGTTGGGCTGCGATCCGACGTAGGGGATGTCGAGCATGTCGAGCAACGCCCGCAGAGCGCCGTCTTCGCCACTCGCGCCGTGCAGCGCCGGCCAGACGACGTCCGGCCGGGTCTCGTCGAGGAACTGCAGCAGTCCGGCATCCGGATCGCGCAGGATCACGCGGTGCCCACGCTCGACCAGACTGTCGGCCACCCGACGGCCGGAGCGCAGCGACACGTCGCGCTCATGCGAGATGCCGCCGGCGAGAACGACGACGGTGCGGGGGGAGTTCGATTCGCTCATCAGTTCAATCCAGGTTCGGGGGCGGTGCGGAGAAGTTGCGGTCGCGCACGGTCTCGAGCGGTCCCGTGGCCGAGAAGGTCTCGAGCAGATCGATCTCGCCGTTGATCACATTCTGCAGACGACGGATGCCGACCCGGATCGCTTCCGGCGTCGGGTAGCAGAACGACAGACGAATGTTGTTGCGACCCCCGCCGTCGGCGTAGAACGCGGTGCCGGGAGTGTAGGCGACCAGTTCCTTCACGGCACGGGGGAGCATCTGCTTCGAGTCGAGGTAGGGCGGAAGGGTCAGCCAGACGTAGAAACCGCCGTCGGGGTCGGTCCACTTCAGATTGGGCAGGTATTCGGTTAAAGCCCCGATCATGGCATCTTTTCGCTCCCTGTAGACCCCGCGGAAACGGTCCACTTGAGCGCGCCAGTCGATGGTGTCGAGGTATTCCGAGATCACGAGCTGGCTGAACGAGCTCGGCGAGAGCACGGCGGCCTCGTTGGCGAGGATGAGCTTCTCGCGGATGGCGTGCGGCGCGAGCGCCCAGCCCACCCGGAAGCCGGGCGCGAGCGTCTTCGAGAACGTGCCGAGATAGATGACTCCGTCTTGCTCGACCGAGCGCAGTGCCGGGGGCGGGGGAGCATCGAAGTGCAGCAGGCCGTAGGGGTTGTCTTCGAGAACGAGGATGCCGTTCTCCTTCGCGATCGCGAGGATCTCGAGTCGTCGCTCCCAGCTCAGGGTCACGCCGGCGGGGTTCTGGAACGACGGGATCGTGTAGAGGAACTTGATCTTCTTGCCGGCCGCCTTGAGGCGCGCAATGTTCTCGCGCAGCGACTCGGGGATCATGCCGTGCTCGTCCATCGCCACGTGGTGGGTCTCGGCCTGGAACGACCGGAAGATGACGATCGCCGTGACGTAGCTCGGCCCCTCGGCGAGCACCACGTCACCGGGGTCGATGAAGAGCTTCGTCACCAGCTCGAGGGCGTGCTGCGACCCGGTGGTCACCACGACGTCGTCGGCGCTCGCGCGGATGCCCTCCATGGCCATGACGTCGAGGATCTGCTCGCGCAGCGCCGGAACACCCTGCCCCGAGCCGTACTGCAGCGCGACCGATCCCTGCTCACGCATGACTCTGTTCATCGAGTCGATCACGAGCTCTTGCGGCAGCGCAGACACGGCGGGCATGCCTCCGGCCAACGAGACCACCTCGGGTCGGGAGGCCACGGCGAAGAGGGCACGCACTTCGGATGCCGCGAGGCCGGCGGTGCGCTCGGCGTAGTTGTAGTACCACGGGTCGAGGTTGTTACCCGCGGAAAGTGGGGGGTTCTGACTGCTCACTGACGTACATCCCGACGTTGACCGAAATTCAATCGTATGACATGCAAAAGTGGCCCGACGCACGGATGCGGCGGGCCACTCGAGAGGAACTGGCCGTGAGGCCGGCTCAGGGGAGTTGCTGCGTCTTAGATGAACGCGGCCAGGTCGGCCTCGAGGGCCGCCTTCGGCTTGGCGCCGATGATCGTCTTCACGACCTCGCCGCCCTTGTAGACCTTGAGTGCCGGGATCGAGGTGATCTGGTACTTCATGGCGGTCTGCGGGTTGTCGTCGACGTTGAGCTTGACGATCTCGATCTTGTCGCTGTGCTCGGCGGCGATCTGGTCGAGGATCGGGGCGACGGCGCGACACGGGCCGCACCATTCGGCCCAGAAGTCGACCAGGATCGTCTTGTCGGACTTCAGGACGTCGGCATCGAAGCTGGCGTCGGAAACAGCCTTGGCGTTGGACATCATTCCTTCTTTCGTGTGGTCAGTCTGGGGCCGCACCGGGCATCCCGATGCGGGGTCGTTCTACTTGGCGGGCACCAAGTCGTCTGCGTGCAGCTCCGCCTCGGCCTGGTCGAGCGCGGCGAGGAACTCTTCGGCGTCGAGGGCGGCGACCGTGCCCGACGCCGCGGCGGTGACCGCCTGGCGGTAGTGCGGGTCGATCACGTCGCCGGCGGCGAACACGCCGGAGAGGTTGGTCTTCGACGAGCGGCCCTGAACGGCGATCGTGCCGTCGGCGGTGAGGTCGAGCTGGCCGTGCACGAGGTGCACGCGGGGGTCGTTGCCGATGGCGACGAACAGTCCCTGCACCGGAAGCTCGCTCAGTTCGCCGGTGACGGTGTCGCGCAGGTTGAGCGCCTCGACGGCATTCTCGCCCGAGATGCCGACGACCTCGGAGTTCCAGACGAACTCGATCTTGTCGTTGCCGAAGGCACGCTCCTGCATGATCTTCGAGGCGCGCAGCGAGTCTTTGCGGTGCACGACGTAGACCTTCTCGGCGAAGCGGGTGAGGAAGGTGGCCTCCTCCATGGCGGAGTCGCCACCGCCGACGACCGCGATCGTTTTGGTCTTGAAGAAGAAGCCGTCGCAGGTGGCACACCACGAGACGCCGCGGCCCGACAGGCGCTCTTCGTCGTGCAGACCGAGCTTGCGGTAGGCGGAGCCGGTGGCGAAGATCACCGAGCGGGCTTCGAAGGTGCCGCTGTAGCCGGTCTCGACGGTCTTGACGTCGCCTTCCAGGTGAACGCTCGTCACGTCGTCGAGGATGACCTCGGTGCCGAACTTCTCGGCCTGCTCCTGCAGCTTCATCATGAGCTCGGGGCCCTGGATGCCCTCGGGGAA
Organism: Herbiconiux daphne; assembly: GCF_024979295.1. Lineage (GTDB taxonomy): Bacteria > Actinomycetota > Actinomycetes > Actinomycetales > Microbacteriaceae > Herbiconiux > Herbiconiux daphnes. The sequence goes on from NZ_JANLCJ010000006.1 coordinate 134,126, forward strand.
GCCGGGGAAGTTCTCGACCTCGGTCGTGTTCATCAGCTCACCGCCGGCTTCGACGCTCGAGGCGAGCAGCAAGGGCTTGAGACCGGCACGTGCCGCATAGATCGCCGCCGTGAAACCCGCGGGCCCTGACCCGATGATGATGATCTCGCGCATGTCGTTCCGCTCCTGAGGATGAATGATGGGCACACTTCTGGTGCGCTCACTTGTCCGTTACAACACATCCTAACCGCGGTCTATTCCGCGGGATCAGTGCTTCAAGCGGGCTCGCAGGGGCCCCAGCGCATCCGAGAGTTCGGGGGAGCGCAGCAGGAACAGCGCACCGAGATAGACCCCGAGCATCACGGCCCCGATGGCGGCCATCGACAGGATGGCGGGCAGGTAGCGCGACACCGCGAAGCCGCCCTCGGTGGTGCCGCCGAGCGCGAGCAGCAGCAGGTAGCCCGCGATCGAGGCCGGGATGGCGGCCGCGAAGTACCGCCCGAAGCTGCGCAGCACGGCCGCTCCACCCGTGCCGCCCAGGCGGCGCCTGATGATGACGGCGGCGACGAGAGTCTGGATGCCGGTGGCGAACGACAGGGCGAGCGCGAGGCCCACGGCGATCCACTCGTCGGGCAGGAACGCGCAGCCGAGGGCCAGAACGGTGAAGATCGACGCCTGCAGCACCTGCAGGAAGAACGGCGTGCGGGTGTCGCTGAGCGAGTAGAACACCCGCTGCAGCACGAAGAGCACGGTGAATGGGATGAGCCCGATCAGAAACGCGATCAGCACGTCGCCCATCGACGAGGTGCCGAAGAAGCTGCGGTTGAACAGGCTCGTGAACGGGTAGGCCACCACCATGAGCAGGAACATCGCGAGCACCATGAACAACGAGGTGGTGCGGATGGCGGCCGACACGTCGGCGCGCAGCTGCGGCGTCTCACCGCGGTTGGCGTGACCGCTCATCTTGGTGAAGTAGGCGGTGACGATCGACACCGTCACGAGCGAGTGCGGCAGCATGAAGATGAGCCAGGCGTTCTGGATTGCCGCCACCGACGAGTCGTTGCCCGAGGCGAGCACGGCCACGTTGGTCTCGACCAGCCCGGCGGCCTGGGTGACGAGCAGCATGCCGAAGGTCCAGCCCGCGAGCTTGCCGGCCGAGCCGAGGCCCACCCCGCGCCAGGCGAAGTCGGGGCGGTAGCGGATGCCCACCCGGCGCCACGAGAGGAACAGCACGAGGGCCTGCGCCACGACCGCCAGCGTGGTGAACCCCGCGAGCACCGCGATCTTGTCGGGCGTCCAGTCGGCAACCTGGCGCTCGCCGTCGGGGTCGGCACCGAAGAGCACCATGAACACGACGAGCCCGATGATCGAGATCGCGTTGTTGAGCGCGGGCGCCCAGGTGAACGGACCGAACACGTTCTTGGCGTTGAGCACCTCGCCGAGCACCGTGTAGAGGCCGTAGAAGAAGATCTGCGGCAGGCACCAGTAGGCGAACGCGATGGCCAGCGCCCGCTGCTCGCCGTTCATGGCCGCGGCCGAGATGGTGACGAGCACGGGGGCGAGCAGCGTCGCGGCGAGCGTCGTGCCGCCGAGGATCACCATCGTGATGGTGAGGAGCTTGTTGATGTAGCCCTTGCCGCCGTCGGAGTGCAGCATGGCGCGCACGATCTGCGGCACGAGCACGGCGCTCAGGGTGCCCCCGGCGATGATGGCGTAGATGTTGTTGGGCAGCTGGTTCGCCACCGCGAAGGCGTCGGCGCTCGCGCTGCCGACGACACCGATCGTCTGGGCCAGGATGATCGTGCGCACGAAGCCCATCACCCGCGACACGATGGTGCCCGAGGCGAGCAGCGCGCTCGATCGCCCGATGCTCGGGCTACTCATGCGGTTCCCGCACGGCGACAGCCGGCGGTGCCGGTTCGGGGGAGATCGGCGCGTTGGGGTCGGGCTCGGCATCGGCGGCATCCGGATCTCCGTCGCGATGCCGCTTGCGACGGCGAAGGATGTTGCGCACGATGCCGAACCCGAAGAGCGCGACCACCAGCACAGCCACGATCACCGTGCCCCAGGTCTCCCAGTCGGCGCTGACGTTGACGACCACCGGTGACGGGGTCGACAGCAGAACGCCCGTGGGGCTCAGCAGCTGGAAACTCAGTGTCACCGGCCCGTTCGCCACGCCCGCCTCGACGGGGATCTGGGCGCCCTTGCGCGAGCTGGCCTCGATCGTGACCTCGACGTCGCTCTTCTCGACCACGAGCCGGCCGTTCGAGGGGGTGACGTGCAGCACGACGGTGACGGGATAGGGCAGCTCGTTGCTGATGGTGACCGGCAGGTTGGCCTGGTTGGCGAGCAGGTTGATGCTCGAGCCGTCGATCACCTGCACCGACGCGAGCGTGGTGGCGGTCGCGTCGAGGTTGGCCTGCACGGCGACGTTCCAGCCGCCTTCGTTGGGGGTCCAGCTGTTCGACAGCAGGGCGAGCAGGTCGGCGCGGCTCTCGCCGGTGAGCACGAGCGGGTCGGTGAGCACCGACGAGAAGGCGTCGATGCGCTGCGAACCACCCAGCAGGTTGGCGATCTGGGCCACGCGTTCGGCGGATTCCGGGGCGTCGAGCACGCTGACCACCTGGGTGGGGGTCGTGGCGAGCAGGGAGTCGAGCGGGGCGGGGGTGGCCCAGGCCAGGGACTGCATCACGCTGAGCGCCTGATCGATCGAGCCGAGGTTCATGGCGTTGCGGTCGAGAACGGCGAGCACCTGGCGGGGGTCGGTGCCTGCGTCTGTGCCGGCTGCGTCCGTGCCAGCTGAGTCGGTGCCGGATGCTTCGGTGCCGGCTCGGGCGGCGATCGCCAGCGAACCCGACAGCTCGGCGAGGGCCTCACCCCGGCGGGTGTCGCTCGACGCGGCCAGGGCGTTCTGGAACGCCAGCGACACGCTGTGGTCGGCGACGAGCACGTTCTGATCGCCCGCCGTGACGCTCGCGTCGACCGGGTCGCCGGCGCCCGAGGCGGCCACGAGCTGCGCGGAGTCGACGATGCTGGTGGTGAGGCCCGACTGCGCGAAGAACGGCAGGTCGTCGGCCACGACGGAGCCGCTGCGCGGCCAGGCGATCGAGGTGCTCGTGTAGTCCCAGTCGGTCAGCTGCTCGAGGGTCGGCACCGCCACGGGGGCGGGGGTCGGGGTGGGCTCGGCGCCCGGTGACGCCGTGACGGTCGGCGTGGGGGTCGCGGTGGCGGTGGGCTCGATGAGCTCGTCGACGTCGGTGAAGTTCGCCGGGTCGAGGGCGTAGGCGAAGGATGTCGGGGCGAGCACGGCGGGGGCGCCGGCCTGGTGCTCGCCGGCGATGTCGGAGTCGGCGAAGGTGAGCGGGATGACGGGATTCGAGGCCGCGTCGAGGCGCTCCAGCCAGGCCACGGCCGAGGCGGGCGCGGTGGAGCCGAGTGCCCGGATCGACACGATGATGCGGGGATCGACCGCGAGGGTGACCGGGCGGTCGACCACGGCATCCAGTTCTCGCGTGAGGCTGCCGGCCTCGTTGGTGGCCGCCTCGAGCGCGGCAGCCGGAATGAGGCCGGTGCTGCTCGGCAGGCTCGTGATCGGTGCGATGACCGTCACGCCGGCGACGGGAGGCGCGGGGGTGGTGCCGTCGTCGTAGACAATGGTCGAGCGGGCAGCGCCCACGACGGCGCCGTCGACGGAGAGGGTCGCGCCGACGCCGTAGACGCCCCAGGCGTCGAGCTGCAGGTCGGCGGCGGGAACGGTCAGCTGCTGAGTGTGGGAGCCGCCGGGCGGCAGGGGGGTGGTCGCCACGGTCACCAGGGTGGACGCGTCGGTGGAGGCGGTGGTGCCGGTCGCGGGGCTGGTCGTGGTGCCGGTGGCCGTGCCGTTCTCGGCCGTGACGGTCGTCTCGGCCGATTCGCCGTCGAGCCAGGTGCTGTAGGCGCCGGTGCCGTCGAGCTCCGACCGGTCGATCACGATGTCGACCGAGCCGCCGTCGATGGTCTCGAGACCGGGGTTCGTCATCTCGAACGTGAGCGTCAGGTCGGCCCCGGGGCCGACCACGCCGTTGCCGGCCGGCGCAAGGGCCAGCGAGACGGCGGAGACCGCGGCATCCGTCGCCGACGTCGGGGCATCGGCACCGGAATCAGTGGGGGCGGGCGAGCTGGTCGCCGACGGCGCGGGGGTCGTGTCGGCGAGCGACGAACCCCAGGCCGCGAGCGGGGTCGCGAGCACAGCACCGGCGAGCAGCGCGCTGACTGCGATCGCGGGCGCCACTCGGAACAATCGTCGCGCTGATGAGTTCATAGGTGGTCGTGGGCACGCACGTCGGCGGCCGCATCCATACACGCGATTCTAGAAGAACAGGCCTGGGAGAACCGCCAACCGCCGTGGCCCGGCGCGAGCCCCGGCTAAAATGGATCGGTGCAGCCGGTTCAGCAGTCCCTCGAATTCCTCGAGAAGCTCGCGGCGAGTGGTCCTGTGGCGACACTCGCGGCGGCGTTCGCCGAAGCCGGCCACGAGCTCTCGCTGGTGGGCGGGCCGGTGCGCGACGCGTTCCTCGGCCGCGCGATCACCGACCTCGATTTCACGACGGATGCCACGCCCGATCAGATTCTGGCCATCGTGACGCCGATCTCGCAGGCGCAGTGGGACGTCGGGCGCGCTTTCGGCACGATCGCGGCGCGCATCGACGGCGAGAGCGTCGAAATCACGACATATCGTTCGGATGAGTACGACCACAAGAGCCGCAAGCCCGAGGTGTCGTTCGGCGACACCCTCGAGGGCGATCTGCGGCGCCGCGACTTCACCGTGAACGCGATGGCCCTGCGCGTGCCCGAGCTCGTGCTCGTCGACCCGTCGCACGGCATGGACGACCTCGTGGCGGGCGTGCTGCGCACCCCGGGAACGCCCGAGGTGTCATTCGGCGACGACCCGCTGCGCATGCTGCGCGCCATCCGGTTCAGCGCTCAGCTCGGTTTCACGGTGTCGGTCGACGCGGCGGTCGCCATCTCGGAGATGCGCGACTCCATCGGCATCGTGTCGGTCGAGCGGGTGAACGACGAGCTCTCGAAACTGCTAAAGACGGATGCGCCGCGCCGGGGCATCGAGCTGCTGGTCGACAGCGGGCTGGCCGAGCTGATCATTCCCGAGATCCCCGCGCTACGGCTCGAGGCTGACGAGCACCATCACCACAAAGACGTCTACCAACACAGTCTGACCGTGCTCGATCAGGCCATCGATCTCGAGAAGTCGCGGCATCCGGGGTCGCCGCCCGACCTCGTGCTGCGGCTGGCGGCCCTGCTGCACGACATCGGAAAGCCCGCCACCAAGCGCAACGAGCCCGGCGGCCAGGTCAGCTTCCATCATCACGACGTGGTGGGCTCGAAGCTCGCCAAGAAGCGGTTGAAGGCGCTGCGGTTCGACAACGACACCATCGCCGCGGTCGGCCGGCTGATCGAACTGCATCTGCGGTTCTTCGGCTACTCCGACGGCGCGTGGACCGACTCGGCCGTGCGCCGCTACGTGCGGGATGCCGGCGACCAGCTCGAGCGCCTGCACATCCTCACCCGGGCCGACGTGACCACCCGCAACCGGCGCAAGGCCGACCAGCTGGCCTTCGCCTACGACGACCTCGAAGACCGCATCACGACGCTCGCGGCGCAGGAGGAGATGGCGGCCGTTCGGCCCGACCTCAACGGCGAGCAGATCATGGCGATCCTCGGCATCCCGCCGTCGCGCGTGGTCGGCGAGGCCTATGCCTACCTGCTGGAGGTGCGGCTCGACGAGGGGCCGCTCTCGGAGCAGCAGGCCACCGAGCGGCTGCTCGCGTGGTGGGCGGCGCGCTCGGAGGGGTAGCGGCGGGTTCTTCTCTCCTCGGGAGGCCATCGGGTGGCCGGCAGCCTTCGGGAGGCCGTTGTGGCCTCCGGAAGGTGGATCGGCCTCCCGAGCGAGCGGGCGAGGCCGCGGGAGCGGGGCGTCAGGCGGGGGTGTTCGCCGCGATGAAGTGCTCGAGGGCGGCGCGCGCGACGTCGTCGGGCAGCTGAACGGCGGGCGACTTCATGAAGTAGGCGCTCGCCGACTCGATCGGGCCGCCGATGCCGGCGTCGAGCGCCACCTTCGCCGCGCGCACGGCGTCGATGATGACGCCGGCCGAGTTCGGCGAGTCCCACACCTCGAGCTTGTACTCCAAGCTCATCGGGGCGCCGCCGAACCCGTGACCCTCGAGGCGCACGAAGGCGAACTTGCGGTCGTCGAGCCACGGCACGTGGTCGCTCGGGCCGATGTGCACGTCGTCGGCGGGCAGGTCGATGTCGATGTTGCTCGTCACGGCCTGGGTCTTCGAGATCTTCTTCGAGTTGAGTCGGCGGCGTTCCAGCATGTTCTTGAAGTCCATGTTGCCACCCACGTTGAGTTGGTAGGTGTGGTCGATCTTGATGCCGCGGCTCTCGAGCAACCGGGCGAGCACGCGGTGGGTGATGGTGGCGCCGACCTGGCTCTTGATGTCGTCGCCGACGATCGGCAGCCCCGCCGCCACGAACTTCGCCGCCCACTCCGGGTCGGAGGCGATGAACACCGGGATGGCGTTCACGAACGCCACACCCGTGTCGAGCGCGGCCTGGGCGTAGAACTTCGCCGCGTCATCGGAGCCGACGGGCAGGTAGCACACGAGCACCTCGGCACCGGATGCGCGCAGGGCGGCCGCGACATCCACCGGCTCGGCGTCGGATTCGTCGATCATCTCGACGTAGTACTCGCCGAGGCCGTCGAGGGTCGGTCCGCGCTGCACGGTGACGCCCGTGGGCGCGACGTCGGCGAACTTGAGGGTGTTGTTCTCGCTCGCCCAGATGGCGTCGGCCAGATCGACGCCGACCTTCGCGGCGTCGACGTCGAACGCCGCCACGAACTCGATGTCGCCCACGTGGTAGGCGCCGAAGCGCGTGTGCATGAGCCCCGGAATCGCCTCGGACTCATCGGCATCGGCGTAGTACGTCACTCCTTGGATGAGTGAGTTCGCACAGTTGCCCACTCCCGCAATCGCGACCTTGATGCTCATTCGCTGCAGCCCTCTTGTTTTGTTGTCGTCGGGTTATTCGTTGTCAAAACTCAACGATTCTATCCGCAGCAGCGGAGAGCCTCGGCATCGGTGCCTCAGGTCACTCGGCGGAACCGCTCGACCACGGCCACCGGATGCCGCTGCCCACCACTCAGCACGAAGTCGGGGCCGTCGATCGTGAGCTGCGTTCGATGGGCCGCCATCGCGCGGATCTTGGTGGCGACGAGGTCGCCCAGTTCGACGGTCAGCTCGCGGCCGGCCGGCAGCCCGGACGGCGCCTCGACGCGCGCCTCGACCCGCGGCTCGACGATGGCGAAGAACGGGATACCGAGACGCCGCGCCACCTCGAGTGCGGCGTAGTGCATGCGCACGTGGTCGGGATGCCCGTAGCCGCCTACAGGGTCGTAGCTCACGACGGCGGTGGGACGGCCGGCCGCGGCGAGAACGTCGTCGACGACCTCGCCGAGGGGAGCGAGGCTCAGGGAGTGCGGTGCCGCATCGTCGGCGGGCTCGGCGAATCCGTCGGCTCCCCAGCGCATGCCGGAATCGGAATACTCCCGTGCCGGGAGCCCGGGCGCTCGCGCCGGCGCCTCGCCGAGGAACGCGTGCCGGGGGCCGCCGAGCGCCGCAAGAGCCGCGGCGAGTTCGTCCACCCGGTGGGGAGCGAGCTCGTCGGTGCCCTCGAGGCCGTGCAGTTCTCCGGGCACCACCTCGCCCCGCTCTCCCCGGGTGCCGGTCAGCACCGTGACGGTCGCGCCGGCCTCGATGAGTGCGGCGATCGTGCCGCCGGTCGAGATCGACTCGTCGTCGGGGTGGGCGTGCAGAAAGACCGGTGCGTCGCCGAAGGCTCGCACAAGCGGCGCCGGGTCAGGCAGTGCGTTCACAGGTCAGGCTCCTTCATCTCGGTCGCGTTCCCGGCGAGCAGACGCTCGTAGTGAGCGGCGGTCTCGTCGGCCGCGCGGGCCCAGGTGTGACGCTCGGCGTGCGCTGAAGCGCCGGCCGAGAGTGCCGCCAGGCGTGTCGGGTCGTGAAGCAGGGCGTCGATGGCCCGGCCCCAGGCATCCGGGTCTCTGGTGGGCAGAAGGATGCCGCTGACCCCGTCGACCACCGACTCCGCGAGGCCGCCCGTGCGGAACGCGATCGTGGGCGTTCCGCTCGCCGCCGCCTCGAGGGCGACTAGGCCGAAGGTCTCGGAGAATGAGGGAACCAGCAGCACCGAGGCCACGCGGAGCAGCTCCGCGGTCGCCGCGCGCGACTGGGGCGGCAAGAACGTCACGTCGGCGGCGAGACCCAGATGCTCGACCTGTCGACGCAGACGACCGGCGTAGTCGTCGTGGCCGGGGCTCGTGCCACCGGCGATCACGAGCCGAGGGCGCCGCTCGGCAGGGATGGCGGCGATCGCGGCGATGGCGAGGTCGGGCGCCTTGAGCGGCTGGATGCGCGCGAGCATCACCGCGATCGGCCGGCCGGGCGCCTTCCGGGGCCCGGGGTGGAAGAGCCCGGTGTCGACACCAGGAGCGACGACGACGAGGCGGTGTGCGGGCGCCCCATACGCGCGTTCGATCGCGTCGCGCTCGGCAGCCGTGGCGGCGATGGTGAGAGCCGACGAGCGGGTCAGCATCCGTTCGCCGTCGAGGCGTTCGGCGGATTCGGGAGAGTCGCCGTCGGCGAGCTGCTCGTTCTTCACGGCGGCCACCGTGTGCAGGCTCTGCACGTGCGGCGCGCCCCAGGCCTCGGCGACCGGAAGGGCCGCGAGACCCGAGAGCCAGTAGTGGGAGTGCACCATGTCGAACCGCGGCAGGGCCGACAGTGCGCGTCCGAAGGCGCCCGCCAAGGGAACCAGCCGGTTCTTGGCCACGGCGGTGAGCGGCCCCGCGGGGAGGAAGCGCACCGGCACGCCCTGCGGGGTGGTGGCGGATGCGGCATCCGCTTCGCCCGGTGAGGTGGCGCGGCTGATCAGCTCGACCTCGATGTCGCGTGCGGCCAGCGCCTCGGCGAGACCGACGAGGAAGACGTTCATCCCCCCGGCGTCTGCCGCGCCCGGATGCGCCGTCGGAGACGTGTGCAGCGAGACGAGGGCGACGCGGAAACTCACTCCCTCACTTTCACACATCTGGTAGGGTAAGGAAGTTGTCTTGTGCCCAGTGGGATTCCTCACGCGGGTGCGAGACAGATGCATAACCCTCCTGTCACAGATCGTCTGTGGCCGTTCTAGTCCGAAGGAGGTGGGTTTGTGACGCATCAGTACGAACTCATGGTGATCCTCGATCCAGAGATCGACGAGCGCACCGTGGCACCGAGCCTCGACAAGTTCCTCAACGTCATCCGCAACGATGGTGGCACCGTGGACAACGTCGACATCTGGGGCCGCCGTCGCCTCGCCTACGAGATCAACAAGAAGACCGAAGGCATCTACGCCGTCGTCAACCTCACCGCGTCGGCCGACGCCACGAAGGAACTCGACCGTCAGCTGAAGCTGTCGGAAGCGGTCATGCGCACCAAGGTGCTGCGTGCCGAAGAGGCCATCGCCCAGGTCGCCGCCGCGTCGAAGCTCGCCGAAGAGAAGGCCGCCCGCAAGGCAGCCAACCCGAAGGCTGCCGCTCCGGCCGCTTCGGCTCCGAGCTCGGCTGCTCCGGCCGCCGCCGTCAAGGCTGCGTCTGCGAAGCCGGCTGCGGCTGCTGCCGCTCCTGCAACGGCCGCCGCGACCGCGAGCGAGTAAGCCTCATGGCCGGCGAAACCGTCATCACCGTGGTGGGCAACCTCACCGCCGACCCCGAGCTGCGCTACACGCAGAACGGGCTCGCGGTCGCGAACTTCACGATCGCCTCGACTCCTCGCACCTTCGACCGCGCGTCGAACGACTGGAAAGACGGCGAGGCTCTGTTCCTGCGCGCGAGTGTCTGGCGTGAGTTCGCCGAGCACGTCGCCGGATCGCTCACCAAGGGAAGCCGCGTCGTCGCGACCGGCCGTCTGCGGCAGCGTTCCTACGAGACGAAAGAGGGCGAGAAGCGCACCTCGATCGAGCTCGAGGTCGACGAGATCGGCCCCTCGCTGCGCTACGCGACCGCACAGGTCACTCGCGCCACCAGTGGTGGCGCCGGCGGCGGTGGCGGCAGCTTCGGCGGCGGTCAGCGCGGCGGCCAGGGTGCCGTCGAGGAGCCCTGGGCAGCCAGCGCACCCTCGGGCCCCGCAGGCACCGGCGGCGACGTCTGGAACACTCCCGGCAGCTACGCCGACGACACCCCCTTCTAAACTTCTCTTCTTTCAGAACAGGACAGTAAAACCATGGCTGGAAAGTCAAGCGGCGACCGCCGCAAGCCGCTCCGCGGTGCCAAAGGCGCGAAGAACGCCGCTCCCGCGAAGTCCATTCGCGTCGGAGTCATCGATTACAAGGACGTTGCGACCCTTCGCAAGTTCATCTCGGAGCGTGGAAAGATCCGCGCCCGCCGCATCACGGGAGTCTCCGTCCAGGAGCAGCGCCTCATCGCCCGTGCCGTCAAGAACGCCCGCGAAATGGCACTTCTGCCCTACGCCGGCTCGGGCCGCTAAGGAGCAGCAACCATGTCGAAACTCATTCTCACCCACGAGGTGACCGGACTCGGGTCGGCCGGCGACGTCGTCGACGTCAAGAACGGCTTCGCTCGCAACTACCTCATCCCGCAGGGCTTCGCCGTGGCGTGGAGCCGCGGTGGCGAGAAGCAGATCGAGCAGATCAAGGCGGCTCGCACCGCTCGTGAGCTCGCCACGATCGAAGAGGCCCAGCACCTCAAGCAGACGCTCGAGAACGCCACCGTCAAGCTCGTCGTCAAGGCCGGCCAGGGCGGGCGCCTCTTCGGCTCCGTCAAGACCTCCGACATCGCTGACGCGGTCTCCGCCGCCGGCATCGGGTCGCTCGACAAGCGCAAGATCGAGATCCCCAACGCCATCAAGGTGACGGGAACCCACGAGGCCACCGTGCGCCTTCGTGACGACCTCTCCGCCACGATCACCCTCCAGGTGGTCGCAGCAAAGTAGTCACATCGAGAAGGGGTGTCAAGAGCCTGACGGCGCTTGGCGCCCCTTTTTCGCGCCGAGATTTCCCCAACTCTGTACACAGGCTCGCGGCCCAAAACCAACATTCAAGCGTTGGTCGAAGGATGTCTCGACTCACAGTGTGTGGAATGCAGGATACCCTGGTCAAGCACCTATTTCGACCAAAACCCCACCGGTTCTCCACAGGCCAGTCCACAGATTACACACACCAGTCCCGGCGTTTCGCGCACACATTCCACACCCTTATCCACAAGGCTGTTTGTGTGGAGTGAGGCAGCGTTCCTAGTCTTGGGCAGCACCCCAGGGGGAACCCGATGTCAGCCGTCGGGGCTAGGAATGGTGCATACCGTCGTGCGCCGTTCCCACGGCAGATCAGGAGTCACAGTGTCGATCGCCCACCTCGGTCTCGCCGGAGAACAGCGACCGGAGTCGCGCGCCGGAGACCGCACTCCGCCGCACGACCTGCTCGCCGAGCAGAGCGCCCTGGGCGGCATGCTGCTGAGCAAAGACGCGGTGGCCGACGTGGTCGAGGTCATGCGGGCGGTCGACTTCTACATTCCCAAGCACGAGGTGATCTTCGAGGCGATCCTCAACCTCTACTCCCACGGCGAGCCGACCGACGTCATCGCGGTCACAGACGAGCTCACCAAGACCGGGGAGCTCAACCGGGCCGGCGGCGCCGAATACCTGCACACGCTCACGAGCCTCGTGCCGACGGCCGCGAACGCCGGCTACTACGCCTCGATCGTCAGCGAGAAGGCCGTGCTGCGGCGTCTCGTCGAGGCCGGCACGCGCATCGTGCAGATGGGCTACGCGAGCGAGGGCGAGGTCACCGACCTCGTCAACAACGCGCAGGCCGAGATCTACGCCGTCAACGGCGGCGTCGAGGTCGAAGACTACGTTCCGCTCACCGTGGCGGTCACGGCGGCCATCGACGAGATCGAGGCGGCCGCCGGCAAAGACGGCCAGATGACCGGTGTGCCCACCGGCTTCGCCGATCTCGACAACCTCACCAACGGCTTCCACCCGGGGCAGATGATCATCGTGGCCGCGCGTCCGGCGCTCGGCAAGTCGACGCTCGCGCTCGACTTCTGCCGCGCGGCATCGATCAAGCACGACATGCCGTCGATCTTCTTCTCGCTCGAGATGGGGCGCTCGGAGATCGCGATGCGCCTGCTCTCGGCCGAGGCATCCGTGCCCCTGCAGAGCATGCGCAAGGGGCGCATCGAGGGCCGCGACTGGACGACGCTGGCCTCGACGCGCGGCCGCATCAACGACGCCCCGTTCTACATCGACGACAGCCCCAACATGACGCTGGTCGAGATCCGCGCCAAGTGCCGCCGGCTGAAGCAGAAGGTCGGCCTCAAGCTCGTGGTGATCGACTACCTGCAGCTCATGACGAGCGGCAAGAAGGTCGAGAGCCGCCAGCAGGAGGTCTCGGAGTTCTCACGAGCGCTGAAGCTCATGGCGAAGGAGCTGCAGGTGCCGGTCATCGCGCTGTCGCAGCTCAACCGTGGTCCCGAGCAGCGCTCCGACAAGAAGCCCGCCATCAGCGACCTGCGTGAATCGGGCTCGCTCGAGCAAGACGCCGACATGGTCATCCTGCTGCACCGCGAGGGCGCCTACGAGAAAGACAACCCGCGCGCCGGCGAGGCCGACTTCATCGTGGCCAAGCACCGCAACGGCCCCACGGCCACCATCACGGTCGGCTTCCACGGCCACTTCTCCCGCTTCGCCGACATGCCCGCGGCGTAGCCTGGAGGGCATGGATTCCACGGGCATCGACCCGACCCGCCGGCTGCTGTTCTGGCTGCGGGTGCCCTACGTGCTCGACGTGGTGCTGGCCGCGGTGGGGGTCGGCTACCTCGTGGCGGGTAACGGCGTGGGCTGGTGGGTGCTGCTGTTCGCGTTGCTGCGAGCGGTGATCGGCACGATCTCGTTGTTCGTCATCGCGCCGCGCGTGATCGAGCGGATGTCGCACCGCGAGCCGTGAGCACCGCTGGGTGCCGCTGCGGTGTGCCACGGCGCCGCAGCTCGGGCGCGCGGTCAGTCGCCGTCGAGCGGTGCCGCGACGGCTCGGCTGTAGACGCCGATCACCCGCTCGAGAAAGCCTTCGACGACCGTCCTGTCGTTCTCGGGAAGGTCGTCGACGAGCGCGGAGATGCCCAGGATGACCGGCATCAGCTGATCGACCGCCCGATTGACGGATGCCCGCGACGGCACCACGACGATCTTGCGGCGGTCGTGCTCGTGGCGGTGCCGCTCCACGTGGCCGAGGGCCACCAGGCGGTCGACCACGAGTGTGCTCGCCGCGGTCGACACGTTGAGCCGCGCAGCCAACTCGCTCGGGGTGAGCGGCCCCTCCTGGATGAGGTGCTCCATCGCGGCGAGATCGGTCTGGTTGACCGTGAGCACGTTGCCGAGGCGCCGCTCGAACGCCCGCGAGAGCGTGTTGATCTCGTGCAGCGCGTTGTTGATGGAGTTCGCATCCGGCACGTGCTCGGCCAGCTCGTCACGCGACCAGGCAGCGGTGACCTCGTCGTCGTGCGAGTTGCGAGCGTGCGCCATGACTGACATGCTAATCCAATAGGTAGCTAAGTTGCTTAGCGATAAAGCCGTGGACTGAATCGTTGGAGGACGGATGCGTTCGATCGCCCGTTTCGTGAGCGCTCGACGCACCGCGTGGGTCTCCCTGGGCCTCGCCGTCGTGGCCGTGGCGCTGCTGTTCGCCCTGCTGCCGAGCGGATCGAGCGACAGCTTTCCGCCGTCGGGGCTGCCCGAGTCGAGCGAGTCCGCGCGGGTGAATGCTCTGCTCGAGGAGTTCCCCTCCGCCGAGAGCACCGCCGGCATCCTCGTCTACAGCCGAGGCGGCGACGCTCTGACGCAGGCCGATCGCGACGCGATCAGTGCCGCCGCCGCGACGCTCGCCGACGATTCCATGGCCCCGCAGGCCGTCGTGCCCCAGTTCAGCGACGACGGAGCCGCGGCGCTCGTCGTGGTGCCACTCGACGGCGACGAGGCCGACGACGACATCGAGGCCACCGCCGCGGGCCTGCGCGCCGACGCCTCGGCGGGCCTGCCCGACGGGCTCACCGCCCAGCTCACCGGCCCGGTCGGGTTTCAGGCCGACATCTCCGGCGCCTTCGCCGGTGCCGACTTCCGGCTGCTGCTCGTCACCGTGATCGTCGTCGCCGTGCTGCTCATCATCACCTACCGCAGCCCGGTGCTCTGGATCGTGCCGCTCGCCGTCGTCGGGCTCGCCGACGGTCTGGCGCGGGTCGTGGTGACGAGTCTCGCCGAACCCCTCGGCATCGTGATCGACGCCTCGATCGGCGGCATACTGTCGGTGCTCGTGTTCGGCGCCGGGACCAACTACGCCCTGCTGCTCGTTGCCCGCTATCGCGAGGAGCTCACCCACGAGAGCGACCGTCACCGCGCCATGCTCACCGCGGTGACGAGCGCGGGCCCGGCCATCGCCGCAAGTGGCGGCACCGTCGCGCTGAGTCTCGTGACACTGTTGTTCGCGCAGCTCGCCGGCAACCGCGCGCTCGGTTTCGCGTGTGCGATCGGGGTGGTCATCGCCATCCTGTTCGCCCTGCTCGTGCTGCCGGCGGCGCTCGTGGTGTGCGGGCGCGGCTTGTTCTGGCCGTTCGTGCCGCGGGCGGCATCCGGGGGCTCAGCGGATGCCGCGGCCGGGCACCATCACGCCGCCGCGCGACCCGGACTCTGGATGCGCCTCGGCCGAGGCGTCTCGAAGCGCCCCGGCATCGTGGCGATCGTCGCCACCCTCGGAATCGGGGTGCTCGCGCTCGGACTCTCGGGCTACCGGGTCGGGCTGTCGCAGACCGATCAGCTGATCGGTGACCCCGAGTCGGTGGTCGCCCAGCGCGTCGTCGACGAGTCGTTCTCGGCCGGGCTCACCGGTCAGACGGTCGTGCTGACCCCGGATGCCGCCGTGGCCGACGCCACCGCCATCGCGGAGGGAGTCGACGGCGTCGAGTCGGTGCGGGCCGGCGAGAGCGCCGGCGGTCTCACCCGGCTCGACGTGTCGCTGGCGAGCGAGCCCGAGAGCGATGAGACGTTCGCGACGATCGAGGCGCTGCGCGCGGCCTACGCGGAGGCGGGTGGCGGCGCCGGCAGCGGCGCCGGTGAGTCGCTCGTCGGGGGCAGCGACGCCACCGCGCTCGACACGAACACGGCGGCCGCGGCCGACCAGGCGCTCATCATCCCGCTGATCTTGGCGATCGTGTTCACCATCCTGGCGCTGCTGCTGCGCTCACTGGTGGCGCCGGTGCTGCTCATCGCGAGCGTGCTGGCGACGTTCTTCGCGAGCCTCGGGGCGTCGAACGTCATCTTCCAGAACCTGCTGGGCTTCGCGGCGTTCGACTCCAACGTCATCCTGTTCGCGTTCCTGTTCCTCGTGGCGCTCGGCGTCGACTACAACATCTTCCTGGTCACCCGGGCACGTGAGGAGGCCCGGCGGCACGGCACCCGGGAGGGCATGGTGCGCGCCCTCTCGTCGACCGGCGGGGTGATCACGAGTGCCGGCATCCTGTTGGCCGCCGTCTTCGCGGTGCTCGGGGTGCTGCCCGTCGTAGCGCTGACGCAGATCGGAGTCATCGTGTGCATCGGCGTGCTTCTCGACACGCTGGTGGTGCGCACGGTGCTCGTGCCGGCGCTCGTCTTCCTCACCGGAGAGGCGTTCTGGTGGCCGTCGCACCCCGCACGACGGGCGCACGCGAGGCACTCAGGCGCAGCGCAATAAACTAGAGGCACGCGTTCCCACTGAATCGAGGCCCCCGGAGTGACCGACTCACCCCGCACTCTTGCGCGGTCGCCCTATTGGGGCGTGCCCGTGGCTCGGGCGATCCCGTTCGTGATCACGGCGCTGGTCATCACCTTCAACTCGAACCATTCGGCGCAGAGCGGCCTGCTGGCCTACGGCGTCTTCGCGGTCGTGTCGGGCATCCTCGTCGGGGCACTGTCGTGGCGCACGCTCACCGAGCGGTCGCTGCGCGTGAACTTCGTGATCCAGGGCATCTCCGGTGTCGTGTTCGGGGCGATCGCCCTGGGCTTCAACTCGGGCGGGCTCGGCTTCTTCTTGTTCTGCGCCACCATGAACTCGGCCATCTGCGGGTTCCTCGAGCTCTACGCCGGCCTCCGCAACACCAAGAACCCCGCCTCGCGCGACTGGGCCGTGGTGGGCGGACTGACGGTGGTGTTCGCGCTGGTGCTGATCTTCTTCCCCACCGATCCGGTGTTCGCCGTGGGAATCTTCGGCGCCTACACGGCCATCATCGGGCTGTTCCTCGTGATCGCGGGGCTCTCATTGCGCTGGGGCACCCAGGCGGCGCCCGTCACCCGAACCACAAGAAAGACATCGTGAACCAACCCTCGAGGCGCGATCGGCTGAAGCCGGTCGAACTGCTCGTTCTGTCTGCCGTGCTGTCCGTGTTCGTCGGGCTGGTCGTGTTGCTGTCGACCCGGCAGCCGATTCTGGCCGTGGTGTTCTTCGGCATCGCGTTCATCGTGACGCTCGTGGTGATGGCGATGTTCTCGCTGTCGATCAAGCCCAACGATCTCGAGCAGCACGAGATCGACGACGACCCCCGCGACACCCCCCACTCCTAACCCCGCCTCTCTCTGCCGAGTTGCGCCAAAGTGACCTTCAGTGCTGGGGAGAAGGGCATTTTGGCGCAACTCGGCGGAAGGAGGGTCGGGTTCAGGGGCGGGGTCATGCTGGGGCGATGTGGTCGACCAGGGCGCTCGCGAGGCCCGTGTAGCCGGCGGGGGTCAGCGCCGTCAGGCGGGCCTTCGCGTCGTCGCCGATGTCGAGGCCCTCGACGAACTCCACCAGTTCGGCCTGACCGATGCGGCGGCCGCGGGTGAGCTCTTTCAGCAGGGCGTAGGGGTCGGCGATCGACGAGCGGCCGGCCGTGACCTCGGCGCGCACCACCGTCTGGATGGCCTCGCCGAGCACCTCCCAGTTCTCGTCGAGATCGCGGGCGAGCACGTCGCGGTTCAGGGCGATCTGCCCCAGGCCGCCACGGATGTTGTCGAGCGCGAGCAGCGAATGCCCGAGCGCCACACCGATGTTGCGCTGTGTGGTGGAGTCGGTGAGGTCGCGCTGCAGGCGTGAGGTGACCAGCGTCGCCGCGAGCGAGTCGAGCAGGGCGCTCGAGAGTTCGAGGTTGGCCTCGGCATTCTCGAACCGGATGGGGTTGATCTTGTGCGGCATGGTCGACGAGCCGGTGGCGCCGGCCACGGGGATCTGGGTGAAGTAGCCCATCGAGATGTAGGTCCAGACATCCGTCGCCAGGTTGTGCAGGATGCGGTTGGCATGGCTGATGCGGTTGTAGAGCTCGGCCTGCCAGTCGTGCGACTCGATCTGGGTGGTGAGCGGGTTGAAGGTGAGGCCGAGCGACGTGACGAAGCCGCGCGCCACGGCCTGCCAGTCGGCGCTCGGGTCGGCCACGAGGTCGGCCGCGAAGGTGCCGGTGGCGCCCGAGAACTTGCCTAGGTATTCCGTGCCCTCGATCTGAGCGCGAACGCGCTCGAGCCGGTGCACGAACACCGCGAATTCCTTGCCCATGGTGGTGGGCGTGGCCGGCTGACCGTGGGTGTGGGCGAGCATGGCGTCGTCGCGGTGGTCGACGGCCAGGGCCCGGAGGCGGGCGATGACGGCGTCGAAGGCCGGCATCCAGACCTCGGTGACGGCCTCGCGGATGGTGAGCGCGTAGGAGAGGTTGTTGATGTCTTCGCTCGTGGCGCCGAAGTGGGTGAGCTCGGCGATCTCGTTGAGGCCGAGATCGGCGAGCTTGCGGCGCACGTAGTACTCGACCGCCTTGACGTCGTGCTTGGTGGTGGCTTCGAGCGCGGCGATCTGGTCGATGTCGTCTTGACCGAAATCCTGGATGACGCTGCGCAACTTGCGCGACAGCTCGGGGTCGATGGGCTGCGAACCGAACATCGAATGATCGGTGAGGTAGAGCAGCCAGTCGATCTCGACGTGCACGCGGGCCCGGTTGAGCCCGGCTTCGGAGAGGAACTCGCCGAGCTCGGCGACGGCGGGGCGGTAGCGGCCGTCGAGGGGGCTGATGGGCTGAGGGGGCAGAGGAGACATGCGGGCTTTCGGTCGGATTGGGTGGTCAGAGGGCCAGGCGCGACCGGTGGAATGCCGGCTCGAGCTGACGGAACAGCCCGCGGCTGGCCTTCTCGACCATGCTGAGCACGGAGTCGAACATGGCGGCGTCGGAGTAGTAGGGGTCGGGCACGTCGGAGCGGCCCGCGAACTCGGGATCGAAACTCAGCAGCAACCGGATCTTGGCCCGGTCGTCGTCGGAGCGTGCCCAGGAGCGCAGCACGCGCTCGTGGCTGCGGTCGAGGGCCACCACGAGGTCGAGCGAGTCGAACCAGTCGGGGTCGAACTGCCGCGCCCGATGCTGCTGGCCGTCGAAGCCGTGCGACTCGAGGGCGGCGACCGTTCGGGGGTCGGCGTGTTCGCCGACGTGCCACTCCCCCGTGCCCGCCGAACTCACGATCACCTGATCGCTGAGGCCCGCCTTCTCGACCAGATCGCGCAGCACGATCTCGGCCATCGGCGACCGGCAGATGTTGCCCGTGCACACCATGCAGATGCGGAACGCGCCGTCGAGGGGCTCATCGGGGTCGCGGGGCATGGAACCCATTGTCGCACCCGGCGGCGGCGCGCCGGTAGGCGGCGGGCTGCCTGCGGTGGTCGGATGCCGACGGTGGCGAGCTGCCTGCGGTGGTCGGGCGCTAGCGGCGGTCGCCGGCGAGGGGCCGCAGGATGGCGCCGATGATCGCGCTGAGGATGGCGAGCACGAGGGCCCCAAGCACGGCCCACCAGAAGCCGTCGACCGTGAGGCCGAAGCCGAACAGCGACGAGATCCAGCCGGCGAGCAGCAGCAGGAGGGCGTTCACGACGAGCGAGATCAGCCCGAGCGTGAGGATGTAGAGCGGGAACGCGACCACCCGGATGACCGTGCCGATGATGCCGTTGACGACACCGAAGATGAGCGCCACGAACAGGTAGGTGAGCACGGTCGAGAGCACGCCGTCGTCGGTGCCGAAGGCGTCGACCTTCACCCCCGCCACGATCAGGGTCGTGAGCCAGAGGGCGATGGCGTTCGCGACCAGGGACACCAGGAATCTGCGCATGCACTCACTATCCCACTTCCGGCCACGCCGCCGCGAGAGAGAATCGTTGCATGGTCCACATCCCCTGGGCGCCGCACTACCCCGTTCTCACCGAACGCCTCGCCCTGCGCCCGCACCGCCTCGGCGACTTCGACGACCTCACGATCTACCACTCCGACCCCGAGGTCGTGCGCTACATCCCCTGGCCGGTGCGCACCCCCGAGCAGACGCGCGAAGCCCTCGCCTCCCGCACTCGCCAGGGCACCGTCTTCGAGCCGGGCCAGTGGCTGGTGCTCGCGATGGAGGTGCGCGAGACGCGCCGCGTGATCGGCGAGGTGCTGCTCAAATACGACAGCGAGACGGATGCCCGGGGCGAGCTCGGTTACGCGATGGCCGCCGACATGGCCGGCCACGGCTACGCGACCGAAGCCGCCCGCGCCGTGCTCAAGCTCGCGTTCGAGAGCTTCGGCCTGCACCGCGTGATCGCCCGCCTCGACGCCCGCAACGAGGCATCCGCTCGCCTGCTCCGTCGCCTCGGCATGCGCCAGGAGGCCGTGCACCTCAGCGCCACCTTCTTCAAGGGCGAGTGGACCGACGACCTCGTCTTCGCCCTCACTGAAGACGAGTGGCGGGCCGGCCGCGCCGGCGGCTCGGCCCGCTAGCCCTCGCCTCGCGCCAGCATCACTCGGAGATGATCGCCTTGAGGTCGTTCATAACGGTGTCGGAAACCGTCGCCGTGCCTCCCAGGAGCACAACCCGGTTCGGCTTCAGCCGCCGGAGTTCTGCGGCGACGGATGCGGGCACGCGGTCGTTGAGCACGAGCAGCACAGGCGATCCGCTTCGGATCGCGGCCGCCGAACCCGACAGGGCGTCGGGGAAGACCGCTCCGGATGCGACGTAGACCGTCTCGGTGTTCGGCGCGAAGACCGACGCCGACACCGCGGCCGACACCTCGAAGCGGTCGGCGCCGCCGATCCTCGATGTCGGGGCGACCGCCTGCAAGGAGGTCAGCACAGAGCTCGCGATGGTGTTCTCTCCACCCAGCACGACGATCTTCTTCGGCTGAAGCCGCGTCAGTTCATCGGTGACCGCCTTCGACGTGCTGGTTCTCGAGGTCAGGAGCACCGGCCCTTTCCCCTGACCCGCGGCCGCGGACCCCGACAGGGCATCGGGGAAGGTCTCGCCCGATGCGACATACGCGACGGGCACCATGGGCGTGAACAGTGCTGCGGAGATCGCGGCCGACACCTCGAACCGGTCGGCGCCCCCGAGCCGTTGCACCGACACCGAGGCGAAGTCCTTGAGTCGCGCCTCGACGGCAGCACTGATGGTATTCGTCCCGCCGAGCACGTAGATGGTGTCGGGGGTCAACCTTGTGAGTTCCGCCTCCACGGTCGGGGAAAGAGCGTCCCGAGTCGCGAGAAGCACGGGGCCGCCGAGAGCGCCGGCCGCTGCGGAAGCGGAGAGCGCGTCGGGGAAGACAGCACCTGAAGCCACGAACACCTTATTCAGAAGATCGGGCATGAACCGATCTGCCGATACCGCAGCGGAGACGTCATAGCGATCCGCACCGCCGATGCGGATCACGTCGTGCGAGGCGGCGGTGTTCCGCACGTACACCTGGCTGACGTTCACAGGAAGGGATTCAGGGACGAGATTACGAGCAAGTGATGCAAAGGCTACGAACGTTCCGTCGCTGTTGACGGCTGGTCGAGCGGAAGTGAGGTCGCCTGCACCTGACCCTGAGACCGGGCGACTGACCACATCATTTTGGCCGATCCGCAGGTCTCGACTCACGACTTGCAGTAGCGATGGCGGATCCGTCGGGAACGTCGAGCCGTCGCGCGTGAGATTTTTCGAGGATGTGACGAAGATCAGGTGCTCGCCATCGGCAGAGAGTACAGGGGCAAATGACTCATAATCCGCCGGTGAGGCGTTTGTGAAGTCACGCGATTCGAGCCGGGTGGACTGCGCGCGTAGATCCCGCACGAAGATCGCTGTCGTTCCCCCCCGCATTGAGTCAGGAGTCAGATTGGTGGCCTTCGATGAGAAGGCCACCAATCGACCATCCCCGGAGAGACACGTACGTGACGTGATCGTTCGCCGCTGCCAGACCCGCGACGTCAAGACTGGCGATTTCTGGAGTTCTAGAGCCTGGTGTGTGAAGGTACACCTCGTAATAGCTTCGATTGTCGACGGATGAGAGCTTGGACGATGAAAGGAACGCGACGATTCCGCCATCCGAACTGATCGCGAGGCTCCCTGCCCCGGTAAGCACTCCGCTCTCGGCCCCGGCCGGCCCGGCCCACGATGTATCCAAGCTCACCATTTCGGTCACTCCAGTCGAGATCGTGCGGGTGAACGCTTGGATCTGGCCGCGGGAGTCATCGTTCGTGAGGTTCGTCGAATTCGATTCAAAGGCGACGACATCACCGTCGGCCGAGATCGCGACGGTTTGAGTGGCTCCGTCGCCGAGGACGAGCGGCGAGGCGTTCGAGACACTGACGACCGTGGTCAACCCGGAGACCCTGTCGAACAAGAGGGCTTGTGGTGGGCCCGCCGTGTAGCCGGGAGTGATGTTCGTCGAGAACGACACGTAGGCGATCCGGTTCCCGTCGGCCGAAATCGAGGGAAACAAGGATTGACGATCTCCGGCGACCCCGGCAGCGCTGGCGCTGATGAGACGAGTACTGCCGGCGACGGTGTCACGCAAGTAGATCTGGCTGGAGCCCACGGGCACCGCGGTTGCGGTGAGGTCGCTTGCGAATGACGAAAAGGCGACATAACGCCCATCGCCTGAAATCGATGGTGCACCGGTTGCATCGTTGTCACTGCTCGCCCGGTTGCCACCGGTCGCCGGCGTCGACGGCGTGACGCTGACCAGTTGCGTCTGCGATGGGCCGGGAGCCGCCGCCTGGGCGGCCGAGCCAGGCGCCACGATCGTGGCCGCGATCGCCGCGATCACCGCTCCCGTCACGACGAGAACCCGCGCCGAAGAAGCCAAGCGGAATAAGTGAGGATAGGTCATGGAAGCAGATCGTAGGCCAAAGTGATGAATACTCCAAGAGAATCGACCGAAGACGAGTGGCGGGCCCGACATATGCCCGAGGCGCTTTCGTAGGGCGAAATAGGATGGAGGGATGACTTCCGCTCCCCTGACGCCGGCCGGCAGCCCCGTGCGGCTGCGGCCCGAGATCGTGGCGTTGCCCGCCTACAAGCAGGGCGAGGCCGCGGCCACCGGGTTCAAGCTGTCGTCGAACGAGAATCCGTTCGACCCGCTGCCCGGGGTGCTCGACGCGGTCGACGCCGTGACGCGACGGATGCACCGCTACCCCGACGCCTCGGCGGGAGAGATCACCGCGCGCCTCGCCGCCTCGTGGGATGTGGAGACCGACGAGGTGATCGTCGGCGCCGGATCCGTGGCCCTGCTCGTGCAGTTCACGCTCGCGGCCGCCGGCCAGGGCGACGAGGTCGTCTACTCCTGGCGGTCGTTCGAGGCCTACCCGTGGATGACGGTGCTGCCCGGCGCCACCGCGGTTCCCGTGCCCAACACGCCCGATCACCGGCACGACCTCGTGGCGATGGCCGCCGCTGTCACCGACCGCACCCGCCTCGTGATCGTGTGCAGTCCCAACAACCCCACCTCGGCCGTCGTCACCAAAACCGAGTTCGAGGTGTTCATGGCCGCGGTGCCGAGCGACGTGCTCGTCATCCTCGACGAGGCCTACGCCGAGTTCGTCACCGACCCCGAAGCGGTGTCGGGCCGCGAGCTCGTGCGCCGCTACCCCAATCTCGTCATGCTGCGCACCTTCTCGAAGGCCTACGGCCTTGCGGGCCTGCGCATCGGCTACGGCATCGGCCCGACCGCCGTGCTCGCCGCCGCCCGCACCACCGTGATGCCGCTCAGCCTCACCGACCACGCCCAGACCGCGGCCGTGGCCTCGCTCGATCGCGCCGACGAACTGCACGAGCGGGTCGCGAACATCGTCGCTCGGCGCGACCAGGTCTGGAACGCGCTCGTCGAGCAGGGGTGGGATGTTCCCCGCCCCCACGGCAACTTCGTCTGGTTCCCCACCGGGGCCCGCACCGACGAGGCGATGGCGGTGTTCCGTTCGCACGACATCATCGCCCGCGCCTACCTCCCCGACGGCGTGAGAGTCACGATCGGCGAGGAGGAGTCTGTGCAGAAACTCCTATACGCTTCGCAAGAGATCATCGGGAGGTAGCAGGTGTCAGACACCACGCCCACGGTTCAGTTCCTCTCCGCAGAGGGCGAACTCGCCCCCACCGAATCCGCCGGGGAGTACTCCTCCTACCTCGACCGGCTGACCGACGACGACCTGCGGCAGTTCTACCGCCAGATGGCGATCGTGCGACGCTTCGACCAAGAGGGCACCAACCTGCAACGCCAGGGGCAGATGGGCCTCTGGGTTCCGAGCCACGGTCAAGAGGGCGCCCAGGTCGGCTCCGCCTTCGCCGCCAAGCCGCAGGACCACATCTTCCCCTCCTACCGCGAGCACGCGGTCGGCCTCATCCGGGGCATCGACATGCTCGCGGTCGTCGAACTGCTGCGCGGCAACACCCACGGCGGCTGGGACCCGACCGACCCCACCAACGGCAACTTCCACGGCTACACCCTCGTGATCGGCTCGCACGCCCTGCACGCCACCGGTTACGCCATGGGCCTCCAGCGCGACGGCGTGGTCGGCACCGGCGACGACGACGTGGATGCCGCGGTGCTCTGCTACTTCGGCGACGGCGCCACCTCGCAGGGCGACGTCAGCGAGGCGTTCGTGTTCTCGGCCTCCAGCCAGACGCCCAACGTCTTCTTCCTGCAGAACAACCACTGGGCGATCTCGGTGCCGGTCACGGTGCAGTCGCGCACTCCGCTCTATCTGCGCTCGCGCGGTTTCGGCATCCCGAGCGTGCAGATCGACGGCAACGACGTGCTCGCGAGCTACGCGGTCAGCGCGAAGCACCTCGACGACGCCCGCAGCGGCAAGGGCCCGCAATTCATCGAGGCCCTCACCTACCGCATCGGCGCGCACACCTCGAGCGACGACCCCACCAAGTACCACGACCTCGAGCAGCACAACTTCTGGGTCTCGCGCGACCCGATCATCCGGTTCGAGAAGTACCTGCGCTCGCTCGGCGAGGGCGACACGTTCTTCGACGAGGTGCGCATCGAGGCCGAGGACTTCGCGGCCGACATCCGGCATCGCACGCTGGCGCTCACGCCGCCCGCGCCCGCCACGATGTTCGACAACGTCTATTCCGAGCCGCACCCCGTGATGCAGGAGCAGAAGCTCTGGCTCGAACGCTACGAGGCGATGTTCGAAGAGGAGCAGGCATGAGTTCCATCGAGACCAGCGCGCCCGCCGCGCGCCCCGCCGCCCGCGTCGAAGAGCTGCCGATGGCCAAGGCGCTGAACGCCGGCCTTCGCCAGGCGCTCGCCGACGACCCCAAGGTGCTGCTGATGGGCGAGGACATCGGCCCGCTCGGCGGCGTGTTCCGGGTGACCGAGGGCCTGCAGGCCGAGTTCGGCAAAGACCGCGTGGTCGACACCCCGCTCGCCGAGTCGGGCATCATCGGCACGGCCATCGGGCTCGCGATGGCGGGCTACCGGCCGGTGTGCGAGATCCAGTTCGACGGCTTCATCTTTCCCGGCTTCGACCAGATCACCTCGCAGCTGGCCAAGCTGACCAACCGCAGCGGCGGCGCGTTCTCGATGCCCGTCGTGGTGCGGGTGCCCTACGGCGGCCACATCGGCGCCGTCGAGCACCACCAGGAGAGCCCCGAGGCCTACTTTGCGCACACCGCGGGCCTGCGACTCGTGAGCCCGTCGACCCCCAACGACGCCTACTGGATGATCCAGGAGGCCATCGCCTCGAACGACCCCGTCATGTTCTTCGAGCCCAAGAGCCGCTACTGGCCCAAGGGCCTGGTCGACTTCGCCGGCACCGCCGCGCCGCTGCACGCCAGCCGCGTGGTGCGCACGGGAACGGATGTCACCCTGCTCGCCCATGGCGCGATGGTGAGTGTTCTCATGCAGGCCGCCGAGATCGCGGCCGAAGAAGGCGTGAGCGCCGAGGTCATCGACCTGCGCTCGCTCAGCCCCGTCGACTACGGCCCGATCATCGACTCCGTGTCGAAGACCGGCCGCCTGGTGGTGGCGCAGGAAGCCCCCGGCTTCGCGAGCGTCGGCTCGGAGATCGCCGCCACCGTGGGCGAGCGCGCCTTCTACTCGCTGCAGGCCCCGGTGCTGCGGGTCTCGGGCTTCGACACGCCCTTTCCGCCCGCGAAACTCGAGACGCTGTTCCTGCCTGACGCCGACCGCGTCATGGAGGCAGTCGACCGGGCGATGGCGTACTGACGTGCGCGTGAACGACCAGAAGGAGATCAGCGCATGACCACGTCGCAGTTCCACCTGCCGGATGTCGGTGAGGGCCTGACCGAGGCCGAGATCGTCTCGTGGAAGGTCGCCCCCGGCGACACCATCGAGATCAACCAGGTGATCGTCGAGATCGAGACCGCCAAGTCGCTCGTCGAGCTGCCGTCGCCGTTCGCCGGCACGGTGGAGGGCCTTCTCGTCGACGAGGGCACGACCGTGGATGTCGGCACCGCGATCATCGCCGTCACCGCCACCGACGGGCAGGAAGCGCCGCCGCCGCCCCCCGTGGTCGATCACCACCTGCCGCCGGCCGCCCCGGCCGTCGCCGCGGCCGCCGACCTCACCGCCACGCAGACGCTCGCGTCGACGGCTGAGAAGGTCGCGCGCGACGAGGAGAAGCCCGGGGCCGTGCTCGTGGGCTACGGCATCAAGGGACAGGTGGCCAGCCGCCGCACCGGTCGCGCCGGCGCCCGCGCCGCGGTGCCCGCCATCGGCGAGGCGCCCGAGGCGAAGCGCCCGACGCAGCGGCTCGCGCGCATCCATCAGCCCATCCCCGGCGTGCCGGTGATCGCGAAGCCGCCCATCCGCAAGCTCGCCAAAGACCTCGGCGTCGACCTCAACGAAGTGACCCCCACGGGCGTGATCGGCGACATCACGCGCGACGACGTCATCCGTCACGCCGATCAGGCCAAGGTGTTCCACAACATCGAGACCCCGCAGTGGGCGCCGGTGCGCGAGGAGCGCATTCCGGTGAAGGGCGTGCGCAAGCAGATCGCCAAGGCGATGGTGGCGAGCGCGTTCACCGCCCCGCACGTGTCGGTGTTCGTCGACGTCGACGCCACGCGCACGATGGAATACGTCAAGCGGCTCAAGACCTCGCCCGACTTCGCGGGGGTCAAGGTGTCGCCGCTGCTCATCATGGCGAAGGCCATCATCTGGGCGGTGCGGCGCAACCCGATGGTCAACTCGGCGTTCACCGAGAAGGAGATCATCGTGCGCAACTACGTGAACCTCGGCGTGGCCGCGGCCACCCCGCGCGGCCTGATCGTGCCGAACGTGAAAGACGCCCACGACCTCTCGATGCTGAGGCTCGCCGAGTCGCTCGAGAAGCTGACGCTCACCGCGCGCGAGGGCCGCACCTCGCCGGCCGACATGGCTGACGGCACCATCACGGTCACCAACATCGGCGTGTTCGGCATGGACACCGGCACCCCCATCCTCAACCCCGGCGAGGTGGCGATCGTCGCCCTCGGCACGATCAAGCAGAAGCCGTGGGTCGTCGACGGCGAGGTGCGGCCGCGGTTCGTCACCACCATCGGCGCGAGTTTCGACCACCGCGTGGTCGACGGCGACGTCGCGAGCCGGTTCGTGGCCGACGTGGCATCGATCATCGAGGAGCCGGCACTGCTGCTCGACTGATTTTGAAAATCATTATCAATTAGCTAACGTGGAGCCGTCCCCGAATCAGACAGGCTCCACACGTGAAGAAGCACGTCCTCCTCCTGCCCGCCCTGGCCGCGGCTGCCGCCCTCGCGCTCGCCGGGTGCGCGTCGTCGCCCTCGCAGGGCTCCACCCCTGCTGCCGACGGCCTCTCGGTGGTGGCCACCACGACCCAGGTGGCCGACTTCACCCGCGAGGTGGCCGGGTCGGCGGCATCCGTCACGCAGCTCATCCAGCCGAATCAGAGCGCGCACAGCTACGACCCGTCGCCCGCCGACCTCGCGGCCCTCGGTTCGGCCGACGTGCTCGTCGTGAACGGCGCCGGCCTCGAGGAGTGGCTCGACGACGCCATCTCGGCGTCGGGCTTCGACGGCGTCACCATCGACTCGAGCACCGGCATCGCGCTCACCGACGACGCGGCCGATGAGGAAGAGCACGAGGAAGGGCACGACGAAGGCCACGACGACGAGACCGCCCACACCGACGACGACGCCCACGACCACGCGGCCGGCAACCCGCACATCTGGACCGACCCTTCCAATGCCGTCATCATGGTGCAGAACATCGCCGACGGCCTCGAAAAGGCCGGCCCGGCTCAAGAGGCCGCGTTCGCCGCGAACGCCTCGGCCTACCAGGGCAGACTGACCGAGCTCGACGACTGGATCCGCAGCAACATCGACCAGGTGCCCGCCGAGGAGCGCCTGCTGGTGTCGAACCACGACGCCTTCGGCTACTTCGTGTCGGCCTACGGCATCACCTACGTGGGCTCGATCATTCCGAGCTTCGACGACAACGCCGAACCGAGCGCCGCCGAGATCGACGCGCTCGTGGCGAAGGTGAAGCAGACCGGCGTGAAAGCCATCTTCTCCGAGGCGTCGATCTCGCCCAAGGCGGCCGACACGATCGCCGCCGAAGCCGGGGTGAAGGTCTACTCGGGCGACGAGGCGCTCTACGGCGACTCGCTCGGCCCGGCCGGCAGCGACGGCGCGACCTACATCGCCTCGCAGCTGCACAACGCCACCGTGATCCTCTCGTCGTGGGGCGCCACCCCGAGCGCGGTGCCGGCAGACCTGGAAGACTGACGCGATGACCGAGCGTGCCGCCCCCGTGCTGCGGCTGCACGACGCCTCGTTCGCCTACGGCGCCCGCATCGCGCTCGAGGGGGTGACGATGCAGGTGGCGCCCGGCGAGGCGGTGGCCCTCATCGGCCCGAACGGCGCCGGAAAGTCGACCCTGCTCAAGGGCATCCTCGGCACCGTGCCACTCGTGGCGGGCTCGATCGAGGTCGCCGGACTCACCTCGTTGCGCCGCTACGCCTCGAGCATCGGCTACATGCCGCAGCACGACGACCTCGACCCGCAGTTCCCGGTCACGCTCGAGCAGGTCGTGATGATGGGCCGCTACCGCTCCATCGGCTGGTTCCGGATGCCGGGTGCCGCCGACCGCGCCGCCGTCGCCTCGGCGATCGCGGCAGTCGGCCTCACCGAACGCGCGCGGGTGCGGTTCGGCGACCTGTCGGGTGGTCAGCAGCAGCGCGGCATCCTGGCCCGCTCTATCGTGTCGCGACCGAAGCTGCTGCTGCTCGACGAACCGTTCAACGGCCTCGACCAGACCAACCGTGCGGCCCTCATCGCCACGCTGCTCGAGCTGAAGCGCGACGGGGTCGCCGTACTCGTGTCGACGCACGACTTCGACCTCGCCCGCCGCGTCTGCGACCGGGTGCTGCTGCTCAACGGGCGGCAGGTCGCGTTCGGCGACCGCGAGAGCGTGCTCACCCTGCCCAACGTGCACAACACCTTCAGCGACGTCGAGATCGGCGCCCAGGGGGTGCCGGCGTGGACGGGCGTGGTCGAACGGGTGCCTCCCGCGACCGACGGGTCCGGGGCATCCGGAGCCGCCGCCCCCGGGCCCGACGGAAGCCGCTGACGATCATGGATGTCGTCGACTTCTTGTTCACCCCGTTCGCCCTGCCGTTCATGGCGAAGGCGCTCGGGGTGCTGCTGGTGCTGAGCGTGGTCGCGGGTTTCATCGGGGTGCTGGTGAACCTGCGCTCGCTCGAGTTCGTCAGCGACGGGCTGGTGCACGCCGTGTTTCCGGGCCTCGTGATCGGCTTCGTGGTGGCCGGTCGCAGCGGACTCTACGTGGGCGCGGTGGTGGCGGCCGTGGCGGCGGCGGTGGTGCTGACCCTGCTCGCGCGCCGAGCGGCGACGTCGGACGCCTCGACCGCGATCGTGCTGACCGCGATGTTCTCGATCGGCATCATCGTGGTGTCGACCCAGAGCGACTACGTGGGCCAACTCGATCAGCTGCTCTTCGGCCGCCTGCTCACGGTCACCGACGCCGACCTGGTGCAGACGATCGTGGTGTGCGGCATCGCGCTGGCGCTCGTGGTGGTGACCCTGAAGGGCCAGGTGTTCCGCGCGTTCGACGCCGACGGAGCGGCGGCGGCCGGCTACCGGGTGCTCGCGCTCGACCTGGTGCTCAACGTGGCGATCGCCCTCGTGGTGGTGGCCGCCTCGAACGCCGTCGGCAACCTGCTCGTGCTCGCCGTGCTGATCGTGCCGGGCGCGGTCGGCCGTCTGGTGGCGGGCCGCCTCGGCGCCATCTTCGCCATCGCGGCCGCGTTCGCCGCCCTCTTCGGCTGGATCGGCCTCTGCCTGTCGTTCGCGCTGAGCGTCGACGCCGGCATCACGGCGCCGAGCGGGGCCACCGTGGTGCTCACGATCGTGGCCGCCTACCTCGTGGTGCTGGTCGGCCGGGTGGTGACGGATGCCGCGGCACGACGGCGGGCGGGTGCGCCGGTGCCCTCTCGCGAGCTCGGCGACGAGGTCGACGACCGGCTGCACCACGACCATGACCATCACCGCGGCGCTGGGGCGGTGCTCTGATGGGGTACTTCGAGCGGGCACTGCTCATCGCGATCGTGATCGGGGTGCTCTGCGGGCTGGTCGGCGCGGTCGTCGTGCTGCGCCGCCGCGCGTTCTTCACGCAGGCGCTGACCCACGCCACCTTCCCGGGCGCCGTGCTGGCCGCGGCGCTCGGCGTGAACATCATGATCGGAGCCGTCGCCTCGAGCGTGGTGCTGATCGTGGCGATGACCCTGATCGGCCGAGTGGGCCGGCAGGGTTCGCAGGTGGCATCCGGAGTCGTGCTCACCGCGGGGTTCGCGCTCGGCGTGTGGTTGCAGGCGTTCTTTCCCGACCTGCCGATCCACGTCGACAGCTATCTGATCGGGTCGATCCTCACCACCACCGACGCCGACCTCGTCGCGGCGGTCGTCGTGCTGCTGGTGGCGGTGGTGACCCTGCTGCTGACCGGCAAGGAGATCTTGTTCTCGACCCTCGATCCGCTCGGCTTCCGGGTGGCGGGCTACCGGGAGTGGGTCATCGAGGTCGTCACCCTCGGCCTGATCGTGATCACGGTGGTCACCACGATGCCGGCGATCGGCGCCATCCTCGCCCTCGCCCTGGTGGCTGCGCCGGCCGCCGCGGCCCGGCTGGTGGCGCGCACGACGACCCAGATCTTCGTGATCGCGCCGGTGATCGGGGCGCTCTCGGGCGTGATCGGCGTGCTCGCGTCGCGGTCGCTCGGCGTCGCGGCCGGCGCCGCCGTTTCGCTCACGGCCGCTGTGTTCTTCGTGCTCGCCCTAGGAATCTCGAAGCTTCGCCAGCTACGGTTGAGTCGATCGGCGGGGGAAGGCGCGTCCCCGGCCGGGATGCCCGTGGTGAGTGAGGTGGTGCGGCCGTGAAGAGGAACACCTGGCAGCGCGAAGCCGTGCGCAGCGCGCTCGGCACCCAGATGGGGTTCGTCAGCGCGCAGGGCCTGCACTCGTCGCTCAAGGGCTCCGGGTCGCAGATCGGCCTGGCGACGGTCTACCGCGCCCTCGCCGATCTGGCCCAGGAGGGCGAGGCCGACTCGCTGCAGTCGCCCGAGGGCGAGGCGCTCTACCGGGCGTGCTCGATGGCGCATCACCATCACCTGATCTGCCGCAGCTGCGGGCTCACGATCGAGATCGAGGCCGACGAGGTCGAGGCCTGGGCGCAGAAGACCGCGAGCCTGCACGGTTTCAGCCGGCCCGAGCACGTGGTCGACATCTTCGGGTTCTGCTCGGCGTGCGTGCCGACGGTGCCCGCCGCATCTTGATCGCCGTCACAGGGCTGATTTGCCGTGACGAGGCGCCTGGCCTAAGATAGCCAGGTTGGGTGGAATCCTCCGCCCATTGTGAGGTGCCCGAAATGGCGCACCTTGCCGACAAGTTATCTTGGGTGAGGCACTCGTCTCACGGTAACCAATGGAGGAAACAATGGCAGCAGTGTGCCAAGTGACAGGAGCCGTTCCCGGCTTCGGTCACAACATCTCGCACTCGCACCGGCGCACCAAGCGCCGCTTCGACCCGAACGTTCAGAAGAAGACGTACTACGTGCCGTCGCTTCGCCGTAACGTCACCCTCAACGTGTCCGCCAAAGGCATCAAGGTCATCGACGCCCGTGGCATCGAGTCCGTGGTCAAAGACATTCTCGCTCGTGGGGTGAAGATCTAATGGCAAAGCAGCAAGACGTCCGTCCCATCATCAAGCTCCGTTCGACGGCAGGCACCGGTTACACCTACGTGACCAAGAAGAACCGCCGCAACGACCCCGACCGTCTCGTGCTGAAGAAGTACGACCCGGTCATCCGCAAGCACGTCGACTTCCGAGAGGAGCGGTAACACATGGCTAAGAAGAGCAAGATCGCCCGTAACGAACAGCGCAAGGTCATCGTCGAGCGGTACGCCGCGAAGCGCCTCGAGCTGAAGAAGGCCCTCGTCAACCCCGCATCGACCGACGACGAGCGCGAAGCCGCCCGCCTCGGCCTGCAGAAGCTGCCCCGCAACGCATCGCCCATCCGCGTGCGCTCGCGCGACGCCGTCGACGGCCGCCCCCGTGGTGTGCTGACGAAGTTCGGCATCTCGCGTGTGCGTTTCCGCGATATGGCGCACCGGGGCGAATTGCCGGGCATTACGAAGTCCAGCTGGTAAATTACCCACGGTCGTACCGACCAACCGAACTGGCCCTGGTGGCCGGGACCGTTCCATGTAAACAGCTACACCCGTAGCGAAAAGGTCCGAGGAGGACACCTTAAATGGCTGACAAGTCACTCAACAAGACCGAGCTCGTCGCAGCCGTCGCCGCCGCTTCCGGCCAGACGCAGGCTTCCGTCAACGAGGTTCTTGACGCTCTCTTCTCCACGCTGGCCGACTCGGTTGCCTCGGGAACCAAGGTCACGATCCCGGGTTGGCTCGCTGTCGAGCGCACCTCGCGTGCTGCCCGCACCGGCCGCAACCCCCAGACCGGCGCCACCATCGAGATCCCCGCGGGCCACTCCGTGAAGATCTCGGCCGGCTCGAAGCTGAAGGCTGCTGCCAAGTAGTAGCCCCGCCAGACGCCGGAAGGGCGACGACTTCGGTCGTCGCCCTTCCGTGTTTAAGCCCAGGAACCGACGCGTAAGGTAATGAGGTGCTGAGAGTCGTTCGCATCACCGGGCCGGCCACGCTGGTGGCCGTTGCCTTCGTCGCACTCCTCGCAGCGCTCGCGATCGGTGGTGGCGCCGCACCGCAGCTGCTCGAAGACCCGGGCGCCGTCGTGCGCTTCGGGCTGCCGATCTCGTCGATGGTCGTCAACATCTCGGCGGCCGGCATGATCGGGGCCATCGGCCTGGTGCTGTTCGCCATTCCCGCCGACACGCCCGCCTACGGACGGTCGCTCGACGTCGCCGCCGGCTCGGCCGCGGTCTTCACCGTCGCCGCCGCGTTCACCGGGTTCTTCAGCTACCTCAGCGTGACGGCGCGTGCGCTCAGCTTCGACGACGCCTTCAGCCAGGGCCTCGGGCAGTTCCTCACCCAGATCGCCCTCGGCCAGGCCTGGTTGCAGACCACGCTGATCGGTGCGGTCGTCACCGTGCTCTGCTTCGCGGTGCGCAACCAGACGGCGCTCTTCTTCGTGGGGCTCGTCGCCGTGGCCTCCCTCGTGCCGATGGCGCAGCAGGGCCACGCCGCCGGAGCCACCGGCCACGACGCGGCCATCACGGCCCTCGGGCTGCACCTCATCTTCGCCGCCGCCTGGCTGGGCGGGCTCGTGGTGATCGCGCTGCTCAGCCGCCAGCTCGACAACACCCGGCTCGTCGACATCGTCGGGCGGTACTCGAGCGTGGCCATCGTGTGCTTCGTGGTGGTGGCGGCATCCGGCTATGTCAGTGCCGAACTGCGGATCGGCTCGCTCGACCGGCTGCTGACCCCCTACGGGCTGCTCGTGCTGGTGAAGGTGGGCGCGCTCATCGCCCTCGGCGTGTTCGGCGCCCTGCACCGCCGATACGTCATCAAGAAGCTCGGCGACACCGGGCGGCGCCGGCACTTCTGGTGGCTGATCGTGGCCGAACTCGGCTTCATGGGCATCGCGACCGGCTTCGCGGCGGCCCTGGCCCGCACCGCCACCCCGGTGCCCGAGACGGTGCCGACCACGCCGACGGCCGCCGAGATCCTCACCGGCTCGCCGCTGCCGCCCGAGCTCACCGTCGAGAACTTCCTGACGCAGTGGAACTTCGACCTGATCTGGGTGCTGGTGTGCGCCTTCGCCATCTTCTTCTACGCCGCGGGCGTCGTGCGACTGCACCGCCGCGGCGACAGGTGGCCGTGGTATCGCACGGTGTTCTGGATTGCGGGCATCCTGTTGCTGTTCTACGTCACCAACGGCGGGCTGAACGTCTACGAGAAGTTCCTGTTCAGCGCGCACATGTTCGGCCACATGACGCTCAGCATGGCGGTGCCGCTGCTGCTCGTGCCCGCCGGGCCCGTCACCCTGGCGCTCCGCGCCATCCGCAAGCGCGACGACGGCAGCCGCGGCATGCGCGAGTGGATCCTGCTCGCCGTGCACTCGAAGGTGGCGACGGTGATCGCCAACCCCATCGTCGCCGGCGTGCTGTTCGCCACGAGCCTGGTGGCCTTCTACTACACCCCGCTGTTCCGCTGGGCGACCGAAGACCACATCGGGCACGAGTGGATGATCGTGCACTTCTTGATCGTGGGCTACCTGTTCGTGCAGGCCCTGATCGGCATCGACCCGGTGCCCTACAAGCTGCCCTACCCGTTCCGGCTGCTGCTGCTGCTCGGCACGATGGCCTTCCACGCCTTCTTCGGTCTCGCGCTGATGAGCGGCACCGGGCTGCTGCTCTCGGACTGGCTCGGCGCCACCGGGCGGGCGTGGGGGCCGAGCGCGATCGAAGACCAGCAGTCGGGCGGCGGCATCGCGTGGAGCATCGGCGAGATCCCCACCTTCATCCTCGCCCTCGTCGTGGCGGTGCAATGGAGCCGCAGCGACAAGAAGGAGACGAAGCGGCGCGACCGCAACGCCGACCGCACGGGCGAGGCCGAGCTCGGCGAGTACAACGCCATGCTCGAGCGGCTCGCCGCGCACGACGGCCAGTCGAGATGAGTCAGGCCCGCGGGGCGAACGTGATCGAGTTGTCGGGCTGGATGCTGAGCGAGAAGGTCACGTCGAACGGCACCGACGCGTCGAGCGTGGTCACGGTTCCGTCGTAGAGCGAGCGGATGTCGACCGCGATGCGTGCGCTGCCCGCGGCGTTCGGCACCACCCAGGTGTTCTGCCCGGCCAGGATCGTGAGCGTCGGGTAGTGCTCGATCGACCAGGCCGGGTCGGAGGCGATGCGGTCGTTGACGTCTTGCCCGAACGGGCAGCCGGGCGGATAGAGCACCGGCTGGGCGGCGCAGTCGTCGAGGAAGTCGTCGACCGTGTTCTGCACCCGGTCGAGAAAGCGGGTGGTCGGCTGCACGTCGACGATCGCGCTCACCGTGCTCGAGGTGGCGGTGACGGCGGCCGACACCGGCCTCGCCCCGAGGTACTCCGAGTCGTGCGAGAGCACGTAGAGGCTCGGCACGAGCACCTGGTAGCGCTCGGTGGCGTGGAAGGCGGCGGGGTCGGATGTCGCCACCTCGGCGGTGCCGGCGGTGAACTCGCCCGCGTGCGAGACGGTGACGCCGAGCGTCGCGGTCGGCGCGCGACGGAACTGCCACTCGGGAAAGAACAGCCAGCTGGTGCCGCTCTGCTCGACGTCGAACTCCGTCTGCCCTCGCGCCGTGCGCTGATCGAGCCCGGTGAGTGTGTAGGAGTAGACGATGCGGTGCCATCCCGGCGCGATCTCGGTGTCGCTCACCGCGTGGATGTCGGTGACGGTGCCGATCGCATCCGGTGACACCAGGGCGGCCTCGCCGGTGCCGGGCTCGTCGTCGGTGGCGAGATCGACCCCCGGCATGTCGAGGGCGCCGGCGACGTCGTGCTGCGCGAGCGTGTGGAGGTAGATGCGCACGAACGCCGAGGCGCTGAACAGCTCGCGGTTCAGGATGCCGACGGCCGAGAACGCGGCCGCGACCGTCAGCAGGAAGATCCCCGCCCAGATCACGATGGAGCGGTGGAGCGCGGTGCGCTCGTCCCCGTCCGCCGAACTCATGTGCACAGTTTAGGCGGGCCCCCGATCCGGGCCTCGCGCGGCAGGTACATTGGGGTGTTGCCTCCGCCCCCGCGAAAGGATTGCCCCCGATGGTGCGCCCCACTCTCTCTGCCGAGCAGCAGCGGGTGTTCGAGCTGATCGAGGGCACCCGCAAGCACGTGTTCGTGACGGGCCGGGCGGGCACCGGCAAGTCGACCCTGCTCAACCACCTGTCGTGGAACACCGAGAAGCAACTCGTGATCTCGGCGCCTACCGGTGTCGCCGCGCTGAACGTGGGCGGGCAGACCATCCACTCGCTGTTCCGCCTGCCGATCGGGGTCATCGCCGATCACGACATCGAGCAGAACGCCGAGGTGCGCAAGCTGCTGAACACCATCGACACGCTCGTCATCGACGAGGTGTCGATGGTGAACGCCGACCTGATGGATGCGATCGACCGGTCGCTGCGCCAGGCCCGGCAGCGGCCGCTCGAGGCGTTCGGCGGGGTGCAGGTGGTGCTGTTCGGCGACCCCTACCAGCTGGCGCCGGTGCCGGGCGACGGCGACGAGCGCGCCTACTTCGCCGACCACTACCGCTCGATGTGGTTCTTCGACGCCAAGGTCTGGCAGGAGACCGACCTGGCCATCGTCGAGCTCACCGAGATCCATCGCCAGCACGACGACGACTTCAAGTTCATGCTCAACGCGGTGCGCTTCGGCATGGTCACGAAGGAGATCGCGGATGCGCTGAACGGCGCGGGCGCACGATCCCCCGCTCCCGAGACAGCCATCACCCTGGCCACCCGAAACGACGCCGTGAACCGCATCAACCAGAGCGCGCTCGCCCGCCTGCCCGGCCGCGTGCTCAGTGCCAAGGCCGAGATCAGCGGCGACTTCGGCGGCCGCACCTACCCGGCCGACGTGAACCTCGAGCTCAAGGTCGGCGCCCAGGTGATGTTCCTGCGCAACGACGCCGATCAGCGCTGGGTGAACGGCACGGTCGGCACGGTGACGAAGATCGATTCCACGGTGTTCGTCGACGTCGACGGCGAGGTGCACGAGGTCGATCCGGTGGCGTGGGAGAAATACCGCTACTCCTACGCGCCCGAGTCGAAGCAGCTGAGCAAAGAGGTGATCGGCGAGTTCACCCAGTTCCCATTGAGGCTGGCCTGGGCCGTCACCATCCACAAGTCGCAGGGGCAGACCTACGACGAGGCGATCGTCGACCTCGGGTCACGCGTGTTCAGCCCCGGGCAGACCTACGTGGCGCTCAGCCGGCTCACCTCGCTCGAGGGCCTCTATCTCACGCGGCCGCTCCGGCCGAGCGACATCATCGTCGATCAGGCCGTGCTGCAGTTCATGCAGCGAAGGCGCGGGGCGGCCTAGCCACTACTCTTCTCACAAGAGAGGGAGCTCATGGCAACGCTGCTGTATCGAATCGGACGATTCGCCGCCCGACGGAGCATCGCCGTCATCGTGGGCTGGGTCGTCATCCTCGGGCTCGCGATCACCGGCGCGCAGGTTCTCGGAGGCACCCTCTCGACGTCGTTCGAGATTCCGGGCACCGAGTCGCAGCAGGCGATCGACATGCTCGACCAGCGCTTTCCCCAGGCCAGTGGTGGCTCGGCGAAGGTCATCTTCGTCGCCCCCGACGGCGAGAGCATCACCGGCTTCGAACCGCAGATCGACGCATCCGTCGCCAGCCTGACCACCCTCGACCATGTCACGAGCGTGGCCGGCCCGTTCGACTCCGGCGACGAGAATCAGATCTCCGACGACGGCGGCATGGCGTTCGCCACCATCCAGTACGACGTGCCCACCACCTCGCTCACCACCGCCGACGACGAGGCCGTGGTCGCAGCCGGCGACGCCGCCGCGACGGGCGGCGTGACGGTGGCCTATTCGAACGTGGCCGATCCTCCCGAGGCCGGCATCGACTACACCGAGGTGATCGGCCTCGTCGTGGCCTTCATCGTGCTGCTGCTCACCTTCGGCTCGTTGCTGGCGGCGGGCATGCCCCTCGTCACCGCCGTGATCGGCGTCGGCCTCACCACCACGGCCATCACGATCGCCTCGGGCTTCGTCGACATCTCGTCGACCGCTCCCCTGCTGGCGACCATGCTCGGCCTCGCGGTCGGCATCGACTACGCCCTGTTCATCGTGTCGCGACACCGGGCCCAGCTCATCCGGGGCATGGATCCGAAAGAATCGGCCGCGGTGGCCGTGTCGACCGCGGGCAGCGCGGTGGTGTTCGCGGCGCTCACCGTGATCATCGCGTTGCTCGGCCTCTCGGTGGTGCAGATCCCGTTCCTCACCGTGATGGGGGTGGGGGCGGCGATCTCGGTGG
Organism: Herbiconiux daphne; assembly: GCF_024979295.1. GTDB lineage: Bacteria > Actinomycetota > Actinomycetes > Actinomycetales > Microbacteriaceae > Herbiconiux > Herbiconiux daphnes. Next base: position 172,000 of record NZ_JANLCJ010000006.1, read on the forward strand.
TGATCGCCGTGATCGTCGCGCTCACGCTGCTGCCCGCGTTCATGGGCCTGCTAGGCCGCCGGATGACGCCGAAGCCCACGTCGCGGGCCGCGAAGCGAGAGCTCGCCGCCGACGGCACGCACCGCACCCTCGGCGCCCGCTGGGTGGCGCTCGTGACGGCCAAACCCGTCATCACCATCGCGGTCGTGGTGATGGGGCTCGTGATCGTGGCCCTCCCGGCCGGGTCGATGCGGCTCACGCTGCCCGACGCCGGCTACGACCCGGTCGGTTCGCAGTCGCGCGAGGGCTACGACCTGCTGGCGGAGGGGTTCGGGCCCGGCTTCAACGGCCCGCTGCTCGTGACCGCCGACATCAGCAAGACCCTCGACATCAATGGCGCCCTCACCGCCCTCCACGACCAGTTCACGGGGCTCGACGACGTGGTGTCGGTGAGTCAGGCCGTGCCGAACGCCACCGCCGACATGGCGATCGTGTCGATCATCCCGGCCAGCGCGCCCGATTCGGTGCAGACCGAAGACCTCGTGAACACCATCCGCTCCGAGGCTGCGGCGTTCGACGCGAAGAACGGTTTCACCTACCAGGTGACCGGCACGACCGCGCTCGGCATCGACGTGTCGGCCCGGCTCGCCGACGCCCTGCTGCCCTTCGCGGTCGTGGTCGTGGGGCTCTGCATCATCCTGCTCACCATCGTCTTCCGCTCGCTGGCCGTGCCGATCTCGGCCACGATCGGCTACCTGCTGTCGGTGGGCGCCTCGTTCGGCATCGTGACGGCGATCTTCGAGTGGGGCTGGCTGGCCGACCTGTTCGGTGTGGCGAAGGTGGGGCCGGTGATCAGCTTCTTCCCCATCCTCTTGATGGCCGTGCTGTTCGGGCTCGCGATGGACTACCAGGTGTTCCTGGTGTCGCGCATGCGCGAGGAGTTCGTGAAGACGGGCGACCCGCACGTCGCCGTGCGCCATGGCTTCATCGGGGCCGCGCGCGTGGTGACCGCGGCGGCCTGCATCATGTTCGCCGTGTTCGCGTCGTTCGTGCCGGGCGGCAACGCGGTGCTGCAGCCGATCGCCCTCGGGCTCGCGGCCGGCGTCTTCGTCGACGCGTTCCTCGTGCGCATGACGTTCATCCCGGCGCTCATGATGGTGCTCGGGCGCATCGGGTGGGCGCTGCCGGGGCCGCTTCGGCGCGTGCTGCCGAACGTCGACCTCGAGGGCGAGGGCGTGCGCGAGATGCTCGACGCGACCGCATGGCGCCCGCTCGACGACGCCGGGCAGCCGTTCGCGGTGGCCGCCGAGCGAGCGGTCGTCGACGCCGCCGCCGCGGCATCCGTCACCGTGCAGGCGCGGGCGGGCGACCTGGTGCTCGTCACGGGCGCGGCCACGACGAATCCGGATGCCGTCGTCGCCGCGTTGGCCGGCCGCCAGCGTGTGCTCTCGGGCCATCTTCGCGTGCTCGATCGCCCGCTGCCGTTCGAGGCATCGGCGCTCCGGCGGCAGAGCGTGCTGGTCGTGCGGCCGGTCGGGGCCGACGACCCGGCCGCGGCGGCGCGCCTGCCGCTGCCGCCGGGCGCCCTCAGCGTGCTCGAACGACTCCGACGCGACCTCGGTGACGAGCTCGACGATCTGTGGGGCGCCGCTGTGGCTGCCGAGTGGACCTACCAGGTCGCGCTCGCGGCGGTCTCGAGGGCGAGAATCGTGGCGATCGACGGCACCGGCCTGCCGACCGCCCACCTGCAGCACGCGCTCAGCATCGTGAACCAGGCGCTGCCGCTCGGCACCACCGTGGCCGTGGCCCACCACGGAGCACGCCTCGAGATGGGCGTGCGGCCGGTCGTGGTGGTGGAGTTGCGGCCCACGCCGGCGGTGCCCGAGCCCGTGCTGCAGCCGGCTGAGCTCGTCTCCCCACCGCCCATCGGCGACATCCCCGACGATCCGTCTCCCAGCCCAGAGAATCCGTCTCCCAGCCCAGAGAAGAGGTGACCGCATGACCCGCCTGTCCTCCCTGGTGCGCCGCGGTGACACCGGCACCCTGTCGCCCGTCGCCCGGCGCGTCGCCATCGCGCTCGCCGTGCTGACCCCTTGCTCATCGCCGGTGTGGCGGTGACGGCCCTGGTGACGCCCAGCCAGTCCGCCGCCTCGGCGACCGGCCCCGCTCTGCCGGCGGCCGTCGTCAACCTCGACCAGATGGTGCAGGTCGAGCAGAACGGCACCGAGACGCCCTTCCTGGCGGGCAAGCTGCTCGTGAGCGAACTCACCTCCGGAACCTCGGGGCAGGGTTTCACGTGGAACGTGACGGATGCCGACACCGCGTCGTCGGGGCTGGAATCGGGTCGGTTCGCGGCCGTCGTGACCATTCCGCCCGCGTTCTCGGCGTCGTACGTGTCGATCTCGAGCACCGACCCGGTGCAGGCGCAGCTGCAGGTGCAGACGAACGGCGCCAACAGCTACGTCACCGAGATGCTCGCCAGCGCCCTGTCGTCTGATCTGCAGGCGGCCCTGTCGACCCAGGCGACGAAGCAGTTCGTGTCGACGACGCTGGGCGCCTTCACGACTCTCAACGCCTCGATCGGGCAGGCGGCGACGGCGGCCGACGAACTCGCCGGCGGTGCGGGCAAGCTGTCGACCGGCGCCGACCAGCTCGCCACGGGCAGCGCCGAACTGGCGACCGGCATGGCCACCGCCGCGCGCGGCGGAGCGGAGCTCGACACGGGGGCGCAATCGCTCGCCGGGGGCCTCGCGACCATCAGCGCCGCCACCACCGATCTGCCCACCTACGCCCAGGAGCTCGCCGACGGCACCGGACTCGTGGAGGGCGGCATCGGCCTGTTGCGCGTCAACGTGGGCGAGCAGGCGGTGCGCGCCGGCACGATGGCCGGCGATCAGCGCACGACCGTGATCGACCCGATCCGGGCACTGGCTGAGAACCTGCCCGACGACCCGGAGGCCATCCGGGCGGAGCTGCTGCGCATCGAGGGCAACGCAGCGGCGGTGCGCGACACGGCCGATCGACTCACCCTCGGGCTGGCGTTCGACACCCTCGGCGGCGCGGCGCTCGAATACGGCGCCGGGGTGGTGCGCACCGGGCAGCAGGCCTTCGCCGACGACCTGCCCCAGCTCACCGACGGCCTCGCGCGTGCCTCGTCGGGGGCGGCGCAACTGGCGGTCGGCACGAGCGGGCTCGCCACGGGTCTCGGGCAACTGTCGAGCGGAGCCGCCCAGCTCGCGTCAGGCACCGCGCAACTCGCCCCGGGAGCGGCGCAACTGGCTTCGGGCACCGCGCAACTCGCCGGGGGCCTCCACCAGGCGACGGCGGCCATCCCCACCTACACGACCGATCAGCAGGCTGCCATCTCGACGGTGGTCTCGACCCCGATCGTGACCCGGCAGTCCGACATCGCGGCCCTGCCGAGCCCCGCGGCCGCCATCGCCGCGGTCGCCGTGCCGATGGCGCTCTGGATCGGCGCGTTCGCGATCTACCTCATGCTGACGCCGTTCACGCGGCGCGCGCTCGCGTCGAGCGCGTCGACCGTGCGGGTGGTGATCGGGTCGCTCGTGCCGGCGGTCGTGCTGGGCCTCGTGCAGGCGGCGATCGTCGCGCTGGTGCTGTTCTTCGTGGGCGCGGCTCCCGCGCACGTGGCCGGGAGCATCGCGTTCTCGCTGTTCATGTCGTTCGCGTTCGTGACCCTGCACCAGGGACTCGTGGCGCTCTTCGGGCAAGCAGGGCGCCTGCTCTCGCTCGCCCTCGTGTTGGTGCAGGTGGCGGCGGCGGCCGTCATCATCCCCAACGGGCTGAGTTCACCGTTCTACACCGGGCTGTCGACGCTGCTGCCCTTGTCGCACGCGATCACGGGCATGCAGGCGCTGATCGGGGGTGGTTCGGCGGCGGCATCCGTGGCCGGCCAGGAGGCCCTGGTGCTGCTCGTGTTCGCCGCGATCGGGCTGGCGCTGAGCCTCATCGCAGTGACCAGGCGTCGCTCCCAAAGCCTCATAGTTCTCGCCGAGTTGCGCCAAAGTGCCCTTCCCCGCGCTGCTGAAGGGTAATTTGGCGCAACTCGGCGAAGGGGGGGGTCAGGCTACTGCGGTGGCCTTGGCGTCGGCGAGGTCGAGGAACAGCTCGGTGTTGAACCGGTAGGCCACCATCACCTCGTCGATCACGCGGTCGCGCTCCTTGTCGTCCCAGCCGACCGCGTCGAGCTGCGAGCGGTAGGTCTCTTTGAACTCCTTGGGCTTCGCGATGTCGCCGAAGAGGTAGAAGCCCACCCCGTTGGTCTCGAAGCCGAACTGCCGCTGCATGAGCGTGCGGATGATCTGGCCGCCCGACAGGTCGCCGAGGTAGCGCGTGTAGTGATGGGCGATGAAGCCGCCGTTCCAGGTGGCCGCGACCTCGTCGATTCGCCGCACGTAACGCGCCGTGGTGGGCAGCGGGGTCATCTGATCGCGCCAGTCCTCCCCGATCAGAAAGCGCAGGTCTTCTTCGATGGCCGGCAGCCGGGTGAGCTTCGGCGAGATGAAGGCGGCGGCGACCGGGTCGTTCTTCATGCGATCGGCGGCCGCCTCGAGCGCGTCGTAGATGAAGAAATGCTGCGCCACCAGCGCGATGTAATCGTCGCGCGTGCCTTTGCCGCTCATCAGGTCGGTCATGAAACCGGCGCCCTCGCTGTCGCTGTGGCCGGTCCAGGTGCGCTCACGAAGAGCTTGCGAGAAAGGGATCACTGCAGCCATACGCTCATTCCAAAACGAAGTTAGTGTGACCTAACTTTAGCGGCATGAGCCGGTCGGCAATCTAGGGGTTCCCGATGAATCGATCGTCAGTGTGGGCGCGGCTCGACGCCGAGCACCGCGCAGGCCTCGTCGTAGAGCGCCACGATCTCGCGCCTGACCTCGGCCCGCTCGGTGATGGCGCCGGCGGGCCAGGTGACGGATGCCGCGGTCGTGCGCTCGCCGACCGTCACGTTCCACACCCCCGCGTCGCCGTCGAGACCGGTCATCGTGGCGGCCGTCGCGGCCGGGTCGACGAAGGCGCGGGCGATCAGCAGGTTGTCGTCGGAGTGGTTGCCGTTCATGTGACGCAGGATCGCCTCGACGACCTCGGGTGCGAAAGTGCTCATGAGGGTTACCTTACTTGGCGGCGCGTCGGCCGAATCGCCGCTAGTCGAGCAGTTGCGCCTGCAGGAAGTAGGTCGACCGGACGAAGGCGAGGGCGGCGGCGTTCTTGTCGAGCAGCTCGAGCATCGTGGCGTTCGCGAACCCCTCGGCGGCCGCTGCATAGGTGTGTTGGGTGACCGGTGTTCCGTGCTCCTTCAGCCGGCTCACGAAGGCGTCGGCGTCGGCCTCCTCGCGCTGGGCCCACTCCCCGCTCGCGGGCCGATGCAGCAGCACCGGGCACGGGATGACGCCCGCCTCGTCGTCGCCGAGCACCGCGTAGTAGGCGACCACGGCATCCGCGGCCCCGCTCTGGGCCAGCCTCAAGGCGAACCTGCCGCCGAGCCCGAGCCCGATCAGGCCCACTCGGGCTGCGCCGTGGCCCCGGCCGAGGGCGACCGCGTCGTCGAGCGTGGCGAGCGCGAAGCCGTCGTCGGCGCGCGCCTCGAGATCTGCCGCGCCCTCGGCCTGCACCGTGGCGAGACCGTCGAAGAGGTCTGGAACCGCCACGTAGAAGCCCTGGTTGGCGAGCGATTTCGCATAGGCCTCGAGGTAGGGCAGCCGCCCGTAGGAATCGTGCACCAGCACGATGGCCGGCCGGCCCGGCTCACCGAACTCCAGCGGCCAGCCCGGGGAGGGGATGTCGACGAATTCGGCCACGTCATCCTCCGGTCGGTTGGGTCAATTCTGGCACGGCGACCGCATATACCGCCGCCCCAGACCGCGGGCGAGTGATGCGTGGCACCACGGCAGCCGAGCCAACCCGAGCAAAGTTCAGTAATAGCAGGGTGAGCGCTACGTAGTGACTACGTCGGCGGGTCGGTGTAGGAATGGTCTCCCGAGACCGGATCTCGACGTCGAGCTCCGGGTGAACCGTAGGGGATGGGAAACGCCGTGGTGGACGAGCCAGTGCCATACGTAGGGCGACGCAGCGAGTTGCAGCAAGCGCTGACTGCGCTTCGCGCGGGAGTAGGGGTGATCGTCACCGGCACCATCGGGTCGGGGCGAACCCGCTTCATGCGCGAAGTCGCGGATCGCTTGGGCGACCAGGTGCCGTCGAATCTCTGGGTGGGACACGACGTGCACCAGCTCGATGAGGCGCAGCTCGTTCGATTCGGTCGCGCCGTGCGCGCGGGCGAGATCGTTCCCCTCGCTTCCGCCCTGGCCGGACTCCGCCTGCCCGAAACGATCGAGCACCTTCGCAGCGAAGGCCTCCTGGTGGAGATCACGTTTCAAGCGCTGGCCGCCCGCGAGCTGCTGACGATCGCGGAGCTCCGCCTCGGCGGCCCACTGGATGCCGGAAGCATTCCGGTGTTCATCCCTGCTCGAGGCGGAGACCACGTCGCCGGCCTCAGTGAAGCCTTGGCAGTGGCGACCCGTGCCGGGGCGCTGACCGACACGGACGGGGTGTGGACGTTCACCGGACCGGTGCCGAAGAACGATGCCCTCCGTAGCCTTGTGTTCTCGCGGAGCACCGGCCAGGACGTCCGTTTGCTTCATCCGCACGCCGAGACCATCCTCGACGTGCTCAGTCTCGCGCCGGGCCTGACCCTGACCGCCGCCACGGAGATACTCGAGCGGCTCGACGTTCCTCGGGTCAGCGCCGAACGGGAACTCGAGGCTCTCGAAGAAGCCGGAATGGTCGATGTCACTGTGCTCTCCCATCCGCAGCTGCACATTCGCGACGGAGTCGACGAGCTCATCACCACGCTTGCGATCGCCGTTCTCCGACGGTGGCGGATCGCGTCGGCCATCACCGCGACGCTCTCGGCGAAGTCGGCCGACACGCTCACCGAGGGAGAACTCGTCGCTGTGGCGCAGCACAGCCTCGACCTCGGTCTGTCTCTGCCGGCCGCCACACTCACGCGGGCGGCCCGCGCTTCGCTGCGGACACCGAGCGCACTGCAGTCCTACCGGATCGCAACCGCAGCGGTCGATGCCAGAGGAGGGTTCGATGCCGAGATCGTGCTGGCCGCCGCGGAGGTGCAGGCCGGGTTCTCCGAGCAGGCTCTGGCGCGACTCACACGCCTGGCCGCCGAGGCGGGCGACGACGAGCAGCGCGCGGAAGCCCTTCAAGCTCTCAGCCGCCATGCCCGCGAGAGCACGAGGCAGGCGGCGGAACTCATCCCGGGAGAGGTCTTGGGCCAGCTCGCCCTCTCGGACGCGCGCCGCGACATCCTCCGGGGCCTCCAGCTCTACAACCTCGGCCGACCGTTCGAGGCGGCCGCGCTGATCACGGCCGCATTGCCCGAACTGGCCGGGGTCGAGCGAGCGGAGGCGTACTTTCACGTGGGCGCGACGGAGCTCATGCTCGGCCATGTCGCCCGAGCGTCCGACGCCTTCGACGAGGCCGAGGCCGCCTACACCGCGGAGGGAGCCGACGCGACACACGTGCACATGGTTCGTGCGAGCCTCAATGTCTTGCGGGGCCGCGCGGCCGAGTCCCTTCCGGTGCTCCTCGCGATCCGCGAAGCGGCCGGAGCGTTCGGGCAACCCGTCGCCCAGGCGCTGTGCGGATGGGGCATCGGTACGCTGCTGATGCATTGCGGCCGGGTCGAAGATGCCGTCGCGGAGTTCGAGTCGGCCATCGCCGTGCTGAAGAGCGCAGGTGTCGATCGCACACTCGCGCGCGTGCAGGCGGACCTCGCGGCCGCCCTCGCCCAAGCGGGTGACGCGGAGGGGGCGCGGGCCGCGCTCCCGGTCACCAGCGACAGCGACGACGGCGCCGAACCGGCGGTCTCTGGCCAGATCCTTCTGATCGAAGGATGGATCCTGGCCGCATCCGGTGACCTCGAGCACGCGCGAGAACGGATGATCCAGGCCGCAGACACGTACGCCGGCGGTGGCTTCCTGTTCTCGAGCTTCGCCGCCCTCATCGATGCCGGCCGAGTCGGGCCGGCACACGATCTGCTCGAGCGCATCGAGCAGCTCGGCGCCGACATGGACTGTGACTACGTCGACATGACCTTGAGCCTCGCGCGAGCGACGGCAGCCCGCGAGGTGTCGGACGCCTCAGACCGCACCGAGCTCGAAGAGACCAGGTCGCTCGCGGCCGAGTTCGACAGCGTCGGGTCGGCCGCGGCCGTCAGCGGCCATCAGTTCATCGCCGCGGAAGCATACGACCGCGCCGCGACCCTCCACCTTCGGGCGGGCGACAAGCGGCACGCTGCCGCCTCCGGGAGATTGCGTGATGAACGGATCGCCTTCGTCGGCTTGAAAAGCATGCCTCTGATCGCGGCGGCGCCGGCCAAGGAACTGTCGAGTCGGGAACTCGAGCTCGCCCGGCTGGCGGCATCGGGCATGCCCAACCGGGAGATCGCCGCGCGGCTCGTGCTCTCGGTTCGCACTGTGGAGACGCATCTTCAGACGGTCTACCGGAAGCTGGGTGTGCGCGGTCGCGCCGACCTCCGGGATGTGCTCTGACGCGCACGAAAGCGCCGAGCAGGATGGCGATGACCGCCGGTCTCAGCTCGTCCATGGGCGGCGGGTCAGGATGCCGCGAGCCCCTGCGCCCGCAGGTGGTTCACGTGCATCTCGGTCTGGGCGAGGGCAGACTGCAGGTAGAACCCGCGCAGGTTGTGCCAGCCGGCGCTCCAGTGCACGCGCTCCGCGATGCGCCAGATCGGCGCGTGCGGGTCGAGGCGCACGATCTCGGCGATCTCGGCCGAACGGGTGAGGTGGTGCTGCCGGGTGACCTCGACGCGCTCGGTGAGCCCGGTGAAGCGGTAGCCGTGGCCGGGAAACACCTCGTGATCGCCGAACGCGTCGATGGCGTCGAGCGAGCGCAGGTAGTCGCCCACCGGGTCGGCGGCGGGGCCCCCGAGCCCGAGGCCGGGGAAGACGGTGGGCAGCAGGTGGTCGCCTGTGAAGAGCACCCGCGAATCGGCGTCGACCACGCTGATGTGGCCGGGAGTGTGACCCGGGGTGTGCAGCACCCGGATGTCGCGGCCGGGGATGTCGAGCAGGTCTCCGGTCTCGAGCAGCCGATCCGCCTCGAACGGCGCCGAGGGTTCGCGCTGGGCGGCCCGCTCCGACACGGCCTCGAGCTCCGCCCGGCGTTCGGCCGGCACGCCCCACGCGTCGAGCCGCTCGGGGCGGGTCGCCGACCGCGCTCTGGTCTCTTCGGCCACGGCCACGAGCGCCGCCTGCTCGATGCGGTGCACGGCGACGGGCGCCCCGGAGTCGCGGCGGAGGCGCTCGGCGGCTCCGAGATGGTCGTGGTGCAGGTGCGTGACGGTGATCGACGAGATGTCGGCCGGGCTTGCACCGAGCCCGGCGAGGAACGCGACGAACCGCTCGTGGTTGGCGTCGGAGCCGAAGCCCGGATCGATGAGGTGCAGCCCTCCGCGGTCGTCGCGCAGCAGGTAGGTGAGCGTGTAGAGCGGTGAGTGCTCGCCCGGCATGGGCTGCGGCACCACCCAGAGCCCGTCGCGAGCCGCGGAGGGCTCAGGTGCGCGGCCGCCGGTGGTCTCGGCGTCGTATTCCGCCTGGCTCAGGGCCAGCATCACGGCAGGCGGGCGATGGTGTCGAGAAAGAGGCGGGCGTAGCGCGCAGCGTCGACGTCGAGGGCCACGTCGATCACGGCGGCCTCCCCACCGCCGCCATGGTGCACGTCTTCGCCCACCCGTCGCCGGCGGTCGACGATGGTCTGGCCCCGCCCGACCCCGGCCAGCTCGATCCGCACGGGATGGCGGCCGATGCGGAGCGCCTCGGGATCGACGAGGGCGCATAGAGCGCCGGCGTCGCCGATGTGCCCGCCATAGACCGGGCCCGCGGCATCCGTCGCCTGCTCCTCCTCGGGGTCGGCCATCTGCGAGTGCAGCAGGGCGGCGGTGAGCCGGCCCGATGCGGTGCCGCTCGCGGCGAGGGCGTCGGCGTCGGACTCGGCGATCACCACCTGGTTGAACACGTCGAGGCCGTACATGAACGCCGGCGCGCCGGAGTCGAGCACGATGGCGGCGGCCTCGGGGTCGTGCCACACGTTGAACTCGGCCACCGGGGTGGCGTTGCCGCCGCTCGCCGACCCGCCCATGAACAGGATGCGTGCGATGTGCGGCACGACGTCGGGGTATTGCCGCAGCAGCAGGGCGATGTTCGTCTGCGGGGCCAGCGCCACGATCGTCACGGGTTCGGTGGCGGCGAGCAGGGTGTCGCGCATCAGGTCGATGGCGTGACGGGGGTCGGGGGTGCGCTCCGACACCGGCAGACCGAGGTCGCCGAGACCGTCGACGCCGTGCACGTGCGACGACCGGGCGGGCTCGATCAGCGGGCGTCGCGACCCGGCGGCGACCGGAATGGCGGGCGCGTCGGCGATGTCGAGCACCTTCAGCGTGTTGGCCACCACGTTCTCGAGCGACGTATTGCCGGCGACGCATGTGATCGCGAGCACCTCGATGTCGGGGTGGGCGACGGCGAACAGGATGGCCATGGCGTCGTCGATGCCGGTGTCGACGTCGAGCAGTACAGGATGCGTCACGCCATCCAATCTAGCGGGGACGCGATCGCGTGCGGAGGCGCGTTCTAGCGTGCGCGGGGTGCGAGGGCCGCGGCATCCGTCGTCACCTCGTGCACGAACTGCTGCAGGCGCTGGTAGACCTCCTGCGACTCGGGGTAGCGGGCGTTCTGCTGCCAGGTGTGCAGGGTGTTCGTGGCGTTGCGGTCGTAGATGAGCGCGTCGACCCGCACGCGGTGCTCGCGCAGGCGGCGGATGAAGTTGAGGTTCGCGGTGTAGAAGTAGTCGTGCTCGCTGGTGGTGACGAAGACGGGCGGGAACGATCCGTCGAGCCACTCGATCGGCGAGAGCACGCGGGCGGCACGGCGCAACTCGGTGGGCCGCAACCCCGCCCGCCCCTTAGCGCCGGGCAGCAGCATGCGCACGAAATTCAGGCTCAGGATGAATCCCCGCTCGAACATCACCGAGAAGTCGACCACGCTGCAGTGCTGCACCAGGCCTCGCAGGCTCCGGCGGTCGACCGCGGGTTCGAGGTCGTAGTGCTCGGCGAGCTCGGGCCGGAAGTGCGCGGCGGCGAGCAGGGCCGAGATCTGACCACCGGCGGAATCGCCGCCGAGCACGATGCGCCGCGGGTCGCCGCCGAACGAGGCGATGTGGCGGTCGACCCAGGCGAGCGCGGCGTTCGCGTCGTGCAGCATGTGCGCCATGGTGAACCGGGTGGCGCGCCGGTAGTTGACGTTCACCACCACCATGCCGCCGAGCGCCTGGCTCGCGCAGTACTTGGTGAGTGCGCCCTTGTCGCCCGAGGTCCAGCCGCCGCCGTGGAAGTAGATGTAGACGGGCAGCGGCCCGGCCGCCCGGCCATCGGAGGGCACCGGAGAGATCACGTCGAGCCGGTGGGCCCGGATGCCGTCGCCCACGAAGTCGATGTCGAGCCGGTAGTCGACCTCGGTGATCGGGTCGGCGTTGAAGCGCACGCGCTCACTGCGGCTGACGGTGTGCATCAGCAGCCGCCAGGCCCACACCGGGAGCCGTCGCACCAGGCCGCTGCCGCTCTTCACCGAGGCCCAGCTCCAGCGTCGCGCGCCCGTGCCGCCGGTGCTTACCGCGTTCACGCTGACCGAACTCATGCGCGCCAGGCTACGTGCGGCGCTTGAGACCACCCTGCGAGCCACCCGTGAAGCGGCCGCACGGGCGCTGGGCCCTGCTCGGGGGACTGGACTTGAACGGCGTGCCCCAACACAATCAAGGCATGGACTCGTTCCCTACGACGATCCGCACCCCCGACCAGCGCTTGCGTGTGTTCGTGAGCTCGACTCTCAAAGAACTCGCGCCCGAGCGCAAAGCCGCGCGCGCCGCGATCGAGCGACTTCACCTCGCGCCCGTGATGTTCGAGCTCGGTGCCCGACCGCATCCGCCCCGCGAGCTCTATCGCGCCTACCTCGACCAGAGCGACGTGTTCGTCGGCATCTACTGGGAGCGCTACGGCTGGGTGGCGCCGGAGGAGAGCATCTCGGGGCTCGAAGACGAGTACGTGCTCGCACCGGCGGCGCTGCCGAAGCTGATGTACATCAAAGACCCCGCCGACGCGCGGGAGTCGCGCCTGGTCGATCTGCTCGACCGGGTGCGCAGCGACGACACCGCCTCGTTCAAGTACTTCAGCGATGCCGCCGAGCTCGGCGAGCTGCTCGAGGCCGATCTGGCGACGCTGCTGGCCGAGCGGTTCGACCAGAGCCGCGCGTTCGTGCGGGGCGGTCGTGCCTCGGTGGAGCCCGCCGCGGCGGCATCCGGCCCCCTCACCGCGATGACGCCGGATGCCGCGGCCACCCCTCCCGGCGGAGCGCCCGCGCCCCTCTCCCCCGCCGACCTGCCCGTGCCGCTCACGGCGTTGATCGGCCGGCAGCACGAGGTCGACGACGTCGAACGGATGCTGCGGCGGCCCGGCACGCGGCTCGTCACCCTGACGGGCCCCGGCGGCATCGGCAAGAGCCGTCTTGCGATCGAGGTGGCCGACCGGCTCGCGCCGGACTATCCCGGAGGCACCGCCTTCGTCGACCTCTCGTCGGTGCACGAACCCGACCTCGTGCTCGGCGCCATCGCCCAGACCCTCGGCGTGCGCGACACCGGCGACGCCCCGATCGGCGACAAGCTGCTCACCGCGCTGCGCGGCCGCCGGATGCTGCTGGTGCTCGACAACTTCGAACAGGTCGTCGGTGCCGGGCCCGCGATCGTGCATCTGCTCACGTCGTCGCCGGGGCTGACCGTGGTGGTGACGAGCCGGGTGCTGCTGCGCATCTCGGGTGAGTACGCCTACGAGGTGGGTCCGCTCGGGCTGCCGCGGTCGGCCGACTACTCCGATCTCGACGCGATCACCCGCATCGCCTCGGTGGCGCTGTTCGTCGAGCGGGTGCACGCCGTGCGCCCCGACTTCGAGGTGGGGCCCGACAACGTGGCGGCCGTGGTGCGCATCTGCGCCGCGCTCGACGGAGTGCCCCTCGCGCTCGAGCTCGCGGCCGCCCGGGTGCGGCTGCTCACCCCGGCCGCGATGCTCGAGCGGCTCGACCGGCAGCTGCCCCTGCTGGTGGGCGGCGCGCGCGACCTGCCGGCCCGCCAGCGCACGTTGCGCAGCACCATCGAGTGGAGCGTCGACCTGCTGGGCGCCGACGAGCGCCGACTTCTCGGCTGCCTCGGGGTTTTCGACGGCGGGTTCTCGCTCGAGGCCGCGGAGGCCGTCACCGGGCCGAGTGGCGCGGACGCGGCATCCGACACCCTCGCCGTGCTGGCGACCCTGGTCGACAGCAGCCTCGTGAGCCAGCACGACAGCGGTGATCGCTCGCGGTTCTCGTTGCTCGCCACGGTGCGCGAGTTCGCGCTCGAGCAGCTCGCCGATGACGCGCTGCTCGACGACATGCGCGAGCGGCACGCGAGCTACTTCATCGGCGTGGGGGTCGCTGCCGAGCTCGATCTCGAGGGTCCGAAGCAACGGCGGCTGATGCAGGAGCTCGCTGACGACCATGACAACCTGCGGTCCGTGGCGCGCTACCTGCTCGATCGGGGCGAGTGGGACCGGGTGGCGTCGTTCGCGTGGACGCTCTACGTCTACTGGTGGGTCGACGGCCATCTCGGCGAAGTGCGCGGCTGGATGGACGAGGTGCTGGCGGCGGGCGACCTGAGTGACCGTGCTCGGGCGATCGCGCTGTACTTCACCCGGGCGATCACGTTCTGGCAAGATCCCGACGGCACGGTCGTGCAGGGGCTGACCGAGAGTGCCGACCTGTTCCATCGCGAGGGCGAGCCGGCCGGTGAGGCGCTCGCGCTCGTGTCACTCGCGCTGGCCGTGCTGGCGGCGGCGGAACCGGATGCCGCGAGGGCGGACGACGCGCTCGAAACCAGTCTCGGGCTCTTCCGTGAGAGCGGCGACGTGTGGGGCGAGGCGCTGGTGCTCGTGACTCTGGGTCGGGTCGCCCTGTTGCAGCAGAAGGTGCATGCGGCCCTCAACCGGTTCGACGAGAGCCTCGAGCTCACCCGTCGGCAGGGCGATGAGCTCGGCGAGACGATCGCCCTGAACCACCTCGGCTGGGCGCAGCTGCTGCTCGGCGAGCCGGCGAAGGCGAACGCCGATTTCGCCGAGAACCTGGCGATCTCGACCCGGTTGGGGCACGACGACGGCGTCGCCTACGGGCTCGAGGGCATGGTGGCGGTGGCGGCCATGCTCGGCGACGCGCGCCGCGCCGGGTTGCTGCTCGGCGCCTCGCAGACGCTGCGGCGGCGGGCGGGGCTCTACAACGCGCCGGTGTTCTCGTTCCATCAGCCGTTGGTGGACCGGATGCTGGCGGGGGCGGGGGCGGGCGAGTCGCCGGCAGCTCCGGCAGCTCCGGCCCCGCCGGCCGAGTCCGGCGCGCAGCCCGGCGACACGGCCGTGGTGTTCGAGTCGGCGCTCGCCGAAGGTCGCGCGCTCACCCCCGAAGCCGCGGTCGCCGTGGCGCTGGGTGAAGGGGTGCCGGCTCGGGAGGGGCAGGGCGGTGAGTGACCGCACGGCCACACCGGGGGCGGGCGCCGGGGTGGCGACCGATCGCATCCGTCGCTACACCCGTGGGGTGGGGCTGCTCATCGTGCCGTTCCTCGTGGTGGCGAGTGTGCTGCTCCACATCCTGCCAGGGCGCACCGAGGAGCTCTTCGCCTGGACGATCACGCCGCCGTTGTCGGCGATGTTCTTGGCGTGCGCCTACATCGGCGGCATCTGGTTCTTCGTCACCGTCATCCGGCAGCGAGCGTGGCATCGCGTGCGCTGGGGCTTTCCCGCCGTGATCGTGTTCGCCTCGCTGCTGTCGATCTCGACCTTCCTGCACTGGGACAGATTCCATTTCGGGCATATCTCGTTCATCGTGTGGGTGACGCTCTATGTGACGACGCCGTTCCTGGTGGCTGCGGCGGTCGTCGTGCAGCGCGGAGAAGACCGCGGCGCGCCCGAGCTGCGCGATTTCCTGCTGCCGCTGTGGCTGCGCGTCGTGCTCGCGGTGATCGGTCTCGCGGCGCTTGCGACGGGTGTCGTGCTCTTCGTGGTGCCGCAGTTCGCGATCGACGGGTGGGCGTGGCAACTCACGCCGCTCACCGCGAGGGTGTGCGGCGCCATCCTGACCCTGCCCGGCATGGTGAACGTGTGGATGCTCGTCGACGCGCGGTGGTCGGCGTTCCGTTGGGTGGTGCAGGCCGAACTGGTGAGCCTCGTGTTCATCGCGGCGGCGCTCGCCATCCGCGGGAGTGACCTGCTGTGGTCGCGGCCCGCGACGCCGCTGTTCGTGGGCGGCATCGTGGTTTCACTGCTGGCCTTCGCGGGCTTCTACCTCTATTGCGACCGGCGGCGCACGGCTGCTGCCGTCTAGCGGCGAGCCGGTCGGGTCGACCAGACCGCCCACGCCACGAGCAGGGGCTGAAAAAGCAGCCGCAGCGCGCGCTTGCGGTCGTCGTCGAGGCCGAACGCGTCGCGCCCGTTGAGCCACTGCGAGATGTTCCCCGGGAAGATCGCGGTGAAGAACACCGCGGCGATGTCGCCGACCGCCTTCTGGTGCTTCGGCAGCACGGTGAGGGCGGTGCCGAGGGCGATCTCGGCGACTCCGGATGCCAGCACCACGGTGTCTTTGTCGAGCGGCACCCAGTCGGGCACCTGCGCCTGGAAGTCTTTGCGGGCGACCGTGAGGTGCGTGGTGCCGGCGCCGACGAGAGCGAGGCCGAGCAGGATGCGGGCGATGGTGCGGGCGACCGAGCGCTTCTGAGTCATGTGCTCATCCTGCACCCGGGCTGGCTGCCCTAAGAACCTCGTGGAGCGGATGACGGGAATCGAACCCCACGACGCATCGCGTCGTGCGTCGCGTGGTCTTGGAGCGCTCGGCTCAGGGCGGTCTCGTGGAGCGGATGACGGGAATCGAACCCGCGCTATCAGCTTGGGAAGCTGAAGTTCTGCCATTGAACTACATCCGCGCGCCGCCTACGTCGTAGGCGTCTTCAGCAGGATAGCCGAACCGGGCGGCGCATGTCGCCGGTGCGTGCGACGATAGCGGCGACGACGACCGGCGGGAGGGCCGATGCGGAACGAGGCGACCGTGCTGCACGCCGATCTCGACGCCTTCTACGCGTCGGTCGAGCAGCGAGACGCGCCGGCGCTCCGCGGTCGCCCGGTGATCGTCGGCGGCGGGGTCGTTCTCGCCGCGAGCTACGAGGCGAAGGCGCGCGGGGTGCGCACCGCGATGGGCGGCCGGCAGGCGCGTGAGCTGTGCCCGGATGCCGTGGTCGTGCCGCCGCGCATGGAGGCCTATTCGGCGGCGAGTCGCGACGTGTTCGACATCTTCCGCGACACGACACCGCTCGTGGAGGGGCTCTCGATCGACGAGGCCTTTCTCGAGGTCGGTGGGCTGAGGCGCATCGCCGGCAGTCCCGAGCAGGTCGCCGTGCGGTTGCGGGAGCGCGTGCGCGCCGAGGTGGGGCTCGCCATCTCGGTGGGCGTGGCGCGCACCAAGTTCTTGGCCAAGGTCGCGAGTGCGGTGAGCAAGCCCGACGGTCTGCTCGTGGTCGAGCCCGATGGCGAGCAGGCGTTTCTGCTGCCGCTGCCGGTCGAGAGGCTCTGGGGAGTGGGCGCCGTCACGGCGTCTAAGCTGCATCGGCTCGGCATCACCACGGTCGGTCAGCTCGCCGAACTCGAGGCCGCGACCGCCGAGCAGCTGCTCGGAAAGGCGGTCGGCGCCCACCTGCACGCGCTGGCCCGGCTGCGCGATCCGCGCCCGGTCGACACCACCCGTCGTCGCGGGTCGATCGGCTCGCAGCGCGCGCTCGGCAGCCGGCCGCGCTCGCCCGACGAGCTCGACCTGTTCCTGACGCAGATCGTCGATCGCCTCGCCCGGCGCCTGCGCGACGGCGACCGCGTGTGCCGCACGGTCGTGCTGCGCCTGCGCTACGGCGACTTCGTGAAGGCCACCCGGTCGCACACGATGGGCACGCCCACCGATCGCACCGCGGTGCTGCTCGCCGTGGCGCGGGGGCTGCTCGCGGCCGCGCTGCCCGAGATCGCGGAGCGCGGCATCACGCTCATCGGCATCTCGCTGTCGCACCTGGGCCGCGTCGACGCCCTGCAGCCCGAGCTGCCGATCGACTGGAACGAGGGGGCCCGACTCGACACCGTGCTCGACGCGGTGCGGGATCGATTCGGCGCGGCATCCGTCGGTCGCGCCGCGCAGCTGGGCCGGGATGCGGGTGTGTCGACACCGCTGCTGCCCGAACACGAGTGACGGCGGCGGCCCCGGGCGGCCGCCCGGGGTGACAACGGCGGGAGCGCCGTTACACTGACTGCGTGCTCCTCTCCGACCGCGACATCCGCACCCAGATCCGTGAGAACCGCGTCAGCCTCGAGCCCTACGAACCGGCGATGCTGCAGCCGTCGTCGATCGACGTGCGGCTCGACCGCTTCTTCCGGTTGTTCGACAACCACAAATACCCGTTCATCGACCCCGCCGAAGACCAGCCCGAGCTCACGCGGCTGATCGAGACGAAGCCGGATGAGCCGTTCATCCTGCACCCGGGCGAGTTCGTGCTCGGCTCCACCTTCGAGCGGGTGAGCCTGCCCGACGACATCGCCGCGCGCCTCGAGGGCAAGAGCTCTCTCGGCCGGCTCGGGCTGCTGACGCACTCCACGGCCGGGTTCATCGACCCCGGGTTCACGGGGCACGTGACGCTCGAGCTGTCGAACGTGGCGACGCTGCCGATCAAGCTGTGGCCGGGCATGAAGATCGGTCAGATGTGCTTCTTCCAGCTCTCGAGCCCCACCGAGCGGCCCTACGGGTCGAGCGATTACAGCTCGCGCTACCAGGGGCAGCGGGGGCCGACCGCGTCGCGTTCGCACCTCAACTTCCACCGCAGCGACGTGTCGGAGGGCACCAGCCCCGACGCCTGAGGGCCGTGAGATCGATGGACCGCAGCTGGCAATGGGGCAACGGCGGGGTGGACCTGTCGGGCACCACCCTGCTCTGGTACGAGAACCTCGGCGCCGTCTCGTTCGCCGGCGGCGGGGCGCTCGAGCAGTCCCTCGACGACTTCGCCCTGCACGGGCCGCCCGTCGACGGTGTGCCGGCCGACGTGCTCGCCGACCTGCGCGGCATCCGCTCCTCGCGCTAGCCTCCGGGCCCGGATGCCGCCTCGCCGCCCGCTGGATCGTGCTGCGGCCCGGATGCCGCCTGCCCCCCTCCTCGGGAGGCCGACCCGGCCGGCACCCGCCCTCGGGAGGCCGCGGTGGCCTCCGAAAGGTGGATCGGCCTCCCGAGCGGGTGCGAACCGCTCCTGTGGGGCCGACCATGCCACTCCGGCGGGGAAGCCCGGCGGGTGCGAGCTTGTGGTCAGGAGGCCATTCGGGCGCGGGTCGAGCTCGGGAGGCCGCTATGGCCTCCCGAGGGCCGATCGGCCTCCCGAAGCCGCGGGATGGTCGGCCCCGGGTCAGGCGCCCGCGCCGGGGGCACCACCCGGCAGGCCCGCCGCGCCGAGGCGCGTGGCGCCGCGCGACCGCGCCCGCTGCTCCTCGAGGGCCAGCGCGAACTCCGCCTGCCAGTCGTCGGCCACGGCGATGCCGAGCCGGCGGGCCTCCTCCACCGAGAGCTCCTTCGGAAACCCGTGGGTGTCCGACAGCCGGAACACGTCCGCCCCGGTCAACGTCTGCCCCTGGTAGTCGGCGAGGGCGAGCAGCCCGCCCTCGAGCGTGCGCCGGAACGAGTTCTCCTCCTTCACCAGCACCGCGATCACCTCGTCGCGAGACGCCGCCACCTCGGGGTAGTCGTCGGCGTAGAGATCCGCGATCACCGGCACGATCTCGGCGAAGAAGTTCTCGGTCAGTCCGAGCGACAGAGCCAGCCGGATGGCGCGGCGCAACAGCCGCCGCATCACGTAGCCCTGTTCCTTGTTCGAAGGGCGCACCCCGTCGACCGCCAAGAAGGTCGCGCCGCGCAGGTGGTCGGCGATGATGCGCATCGACGAGGTCTCGTCTTCGTAGGAGCGGCCCGTCAGGTTCTGCAGCGCCGCGATGATGGGCCACAGCAGTGAGATGCGGAAGACGTCATCCGACCCGATGGATGCCGCCGCGATGCGCTCGAGCCCACCCCCGAAGTCCACGTTCCGCCGGGCGAGCTCCTCGAACGACCCGTCGTCGAGCCGCCGGTACTGCATGAACACCTGATTGCCGATCTCCATGAACTGCCCGCCGTCGCTGGCCGGGTGCGCGAGGCCGAACGACGCATCCTGGAACTCCGGCCCGAAGTCGTAGAACACCTCGCTGTCGGGCCCGCACGGGTCGCCGATCGGCGTGCCGGCGAGCGACCCGCCCCGCGACCACCAGTTCTCACCGCCGTCGTAGAAGAAGATGCGCTCCCCCGGCCGCACGCCCCGCGCGTCGCCGTCGGCCTGGCTGCCGATCTCGGCCACCTCGGCCGTGATGCCCTTCTCGGCGAACACCGTCTGCCAGATCGCCGCGGCCTCGTCGTCGCGAGGAATGCCGTTCTCGGCGTCGCCGATGAAGCAGGTCACGTAGATCTTCTGCGGATCGAGCCCCACGATGTCGACCAAGAACGTGAAGAACTGCCTGATCTGCGTCTCTTTGAAGTAGTCACCCAGCGACCAGTTGCCGAGCATCTCGAAGAACGTGGTGTGGCGGTTGTCGCCCACGTCGTCGATGTCCTGCGCCCGAACGCACGGCTGGCTGTCGGTGAGTCGCTTGCCGGCCGGATGCTCCGCCCCGAGCAGAAAGGGCAGCAGCGACTGCATCCCGCTGCCGTTGAAAAGGGTGCTGGTGTCGCCGCGGGGCACGAGGGGCGCCCGCTCGATCACCGTGTGACCGTTGCTTTGCAGAAAGGCGAGGTAGGAGTTGCGGATCTCGTGGGCGTCCATGCCATCAGCATGCCAGAGCCCGCATGGGCCGTGGTCACCCGCGTCGGCGGCCGCTCTCGTCGAGGTGGTCTCGCCATGAGCGGGTCGCCGCCCACCCGAACAGCTCCCGGGCCTTCCGCGAGCTGATTCCGGATGCGTCGACCCTCTCCAGCGGGCCGACCGGCACCTCGGGGTGCAAGCGCGCCATCGCGTCGGCGAGGTCCCGGCCGCCGATGTTGTCGGCGGCCGCGGCGTAGACGACCTCGTGACCGGGAGTCGACGATCCGACCGCGAGCACGATCAGGTCGGCGAGATCGGCGACGTCGATGTAGGCCCAGAACACGGCGCTCGTGAGGTCGGGGTCGTCGAAGAACGGTCGCAGGTTCGCCTCGTAACTCTCGGGAGTGAGCACCCAGGTGGGCCGGATCGACACGGCCGTGGCATCCGATCGCCCGACGAGGCCGTCGCACAGCACCTCCGAGACCCGTTTGGACAGGCCGTAGGCGTCGTGGGCGAGGTCGGGGTGCGACTCGTCGATGGGGCAGGCGAGCCCGGTGAACGGGCGCGAGGCCCACGTCATGCCCGACACCGAGTCGCTCGAGAGGTTGACGAACCGTCGCACGTCCGAGTGCGCGGCCGCCTCGACGACGTTGAACGCCGCCGTGACATTGGTGAGGAACACGGTGTTCGGGGTGTTCTTAGAAGGCTCCGGGATGCCGGCCGCGTGCACGACCGCGTCCATTCCGCGCACCACGGCGAACGCATCCGCTCCGTTCGTGAGGTCGGCCTGCACGTAGGGCACCTCATTCGACTCGTCGGCGTCATAGACCGGTCGCACGATGTCGGTCGAGCGCACGACGTGCCCGGCGGCGACGAGCGCCGTCACGGCCGCGCGGCCCACCTTCCCACGGGCGCCGGTCACCAGCACGTTCAGGCCAGCCATGCGCGGTGCGCCTCCTCGATCACGGATTCGTCGACCGCGATGCCGAGGCCGGGCCCCGATGGTACCGCGATGCGTCCGTCGACGATGGCGTCGATTCCGAACCCGGCGTCGGCGGCAACCCGATTCATCACGGGCGAGAGGTGGAACGGGTACTCGATGACCTCGACCCCGGCGACCGAAGCGGCCACGTGCAGGTTGGCCGCGAACGAGATGGGCCCGCCGTGCAGATGCATGACCACCCTGGCCCCGCGGAGCAGCGCCGTGCGCGCGAGCATTCGCGCCTCGTCGACCCCGCCGCAGATGGAGGCGTCGGGTTGGATCACCGAGATGCCGGTGAGCTCCAGGGCGTCGAGCGCGTATTCGGTGCCGAAGAAGTGCTCGCCGTAGGCCACCGGAACGGGGGAGGCGCGCACGACCTGCGCGATCGCGCCCAGTCGGTAGCTCTGCACCGGCTCCTCGAACCAGCCGACCCGCAAGTCACCGAGCCGGGCGGCGATCTCGATGGACTCCGCCACTGTGAAGAGCTCGCTGCCGTCCACAGTGATCTCGATGGTCTCGTCGATGCGGTCGAGCTCGCGCCGCAGCTCGCGCAGCACCCGCAGCGAGTTCCGCCAGTCGGAGCCGATCCGCAGCTTCACGATCGAGACACCCCGGTCGAGCAGCGGCGCGAGCATCGCCAGGTGGTCAGGCGCCTCCTGGGAGTCGAGGAAGTGGCTGTTGCCGGCGTAGATCCGCACCGAGTCCTTCACCCTGCCCAGGGTGTTCGACAAGGAGGTTCCGGACGCGCGCCCCTCCAGATCCCGCAGCGCGATGTCGATCGCACTGCGGGACTGCGAGGCGCTGAACTGGTCGCCCAGGGTGCGCCGGGTGGCGCGATGCACGTCGTCGAGTGCGCTCCGCGCCTCACCGAGCTCCCGCCCTACCACCGCGGGTGCGTAGACGTCGTCGACGAACGCCTGCAGGATCGAAGGGTAGGAGATGCCGAAGCAGTCGCAGCTCTCACCCCAGCCCACCAGGCCGTCGTCGGTCTCGATCTTCACGGTGAAATAGGTCATCGACGAATAGTCGGTGGTCATGCGTAGTGGGAGCGGGGTGATGGAGCGGATGCGCACGTGGGTCACTTGCCTTCGGTGTAGCTGATGGAGGGGTCGAGGAATTCGTTGGTGTAGATGTCGTCGGCGGTGAGGCCGTCGGCGACCTCGACATCGGTGCCGGCGTAGATGCCTTCGAGCAGGTCTGTCATCCGCTTCATCCGGTCGGCGTCGAAGGAGCCGAACACGCCGTCGGTGCCGTTGGTCACGAGGGCGTCGTCCTGCATCACGTCGTGCACATAGGCGGCGGCCTCGGGAGAGATCTGGAAGAACTGGTCGATCTTCACGAGGTAGTCGGAGATGGCCTGGTTCACCGCATCCGGCGACTCCATGTAGTCGATCTGCGCCTGCTGCATGGCCGGCACCAACTGGGCGAGGCAGTCGGACTGCGCCGCGACGACATCGGGCTTGCCTGACCAGGCGGCCGGGTAGATGTCGTAGCCCGAATCGGCGATCAGCAACGAGTCCACCTCGCGGCCGTAGTCGGTGAACTCGTGCATCAGGCGGTAAGGCTCCTGCGTGATGTAACCCTGCAGCACCACGGGCTCGCCGGCCACGAGGCGGGTGACCGAGCCGTCGAACGAACCGTCGACCTGGTCGGCGCGCACGTCGCCCTGCGCGATCAGGTAGTCCATGTAAGTGGCGCCCTGGAAGTAGAGCACCGTGGCGTCGCTCGCGGCGACCTCGGAGAGGTCGGAGAAGTCGTATTTCGTCGGGTCCCAGAGCAGGATCTGCGGGTTCTTCTGCAACGGCGTGAACACGGCCTTGGTGGGCTGGTCGTTCGAGAGCTTCACCGACTCGTCGGTGTCGATCATGGCGAGCATGATCGAGTCGTCGGAGTAGAGCAGTGCGGTCGACTGCTGGAAGCCGATGAACGGGCCGCCGGCGCGCACTTCGATGGTGATGTTCGGATCGGCGATCGCCGGACCCGAATAGATTCCGGCGTCGGCGTCGATGGTGGCCTCAGCGGGATCGATCAGCGCATAGGCGGCGGAGTGCTCGGGCTCGGGGAACCAGTTCGTCTGCAGCACGACGGTCGAAGGGCAGGCGCTGAGCGCGCCGTCTCCGCCGGCCGCCTCGGCGTCTTGGGCGGCGGGCGCGGCGCTGCTGCAGGCAGACAGCAGCAGCAGGCCGGAGGCGGCGGCGACCGCCGCGATGCGGGTGGGATGGGACATGGATGTCTCCTTGGAGGGTGTCGGGATTTCGGTGGTGGTGCCGGACGGGCGGTGCGGTAGTGCGGTATGGAAAAGAGGGGGGGCGATCAGCCGGTGGCTCAGCGGGCATCCGGCCGATACCACGAGCCGACGAAGAGTCGGCCGAGCAGACCGAACACCCAGAAGGCGACGAGCCCGAGGAGTGAGGCCAGGATGATGGCGCCGTAGAGCATCTCGCCGTTCAACTGGTTGCGATAGGTGTCGATGACCAGCCCGATGCCCGACTCGCCCTTGCGAAAGAAGAAGTCGGCCACGATCGAGCCCACCACCGCCATTCCCGCCGAGATGCGGAGCCCGGTGAACAGGGCGGGCAAGGCGGCGGGGAACTGCAGCTTGGTGAGCACGGTCCACCGGTTCGCGTGCTTCAGGGTGAAGAGTTCGCGCATCTGGGGGCTCGTCGACTGCAGCCCGAACAGCGTGTTCGTGATGATGGGGAACAGGCTGATCAGCACCACCACCAGGATGCGACTCTCGAAGCCGTAGCCGATGGCGAAGGCGATGAGCGGCACGATCGCGAGGATCGGGATGCTCTGGAGTGCCACCGCGTAGGGGAAGAGCGTGATCTCCACCCACTTCGCCTGGCTCATGAGCACCGCCGTGACGATGCCGATGACGGTCGCGATCGCGAGGCCCAGCATCGCGATCACGCTCGAGGTGCCGAGCGGACCGAGAAGCGCGAGCAGGTTCTTCGGGGTGAGGAAGGCCTCGACGAGCACCTCGTGGGGCATCGGCAGGATGAATCGGCGCGACGGTGACAGCAGAAGGGTGCTCGTGAGATACCAGAGCCCGATGAAGGCGATGCCGAAGGCGATGGGCAGGATGACGGTCAGCGAGCGGCGGGAGGTGCGCGGCCTGCGCGGGACAGGCGTGCCGACGCCGGCGGTCATGCCATCGCCCCTTTCAGGCACTGCGAGATCTCGTTGGCGAGTTCGGCGAACTCCGGCGAGTACCGCACCGCCTCGCCGCGCTCCTCGCCGAACGGCACCGCGAACTCGCCGATCACCCGCCCCGGGCGCGCGCCCATCACGATCACCCGGGTGGCCATGTAGACCGCCTCGGGGATGGAGTGGGTCACGAACACCCCGGTGAAGCGCTCCCGCAGGAACAGGCCGCGCACGTCGTCGTTCAGCCGTTCGCGGGTGAACTCGTCGAGTGCGCCGAACGGCTCGTCGAAGAGAAAGAGCTTAGGCCGGTTCACAAGGGCGCGGGCCAGCGACACCCGCATCTTCATACCGCCGGACAGTTGGTGAGGCCGGTGGTCTTCGAACGCCGTGAGGCCCACCACGCCCAGCGCGTGGTCGACGCGCTCGCGGGTCTCCCCCGCACTCAGGTCGTCGAGCTCGGCGAACAGCGCCACGTTCTTGCGCACCGTGCGCCACGGCAGCAGAGTCGCATCCTGGAACACGTAGCCGATCTGCCGGGTGCCGACCTGCGTCTGTCCGCCGGTGGCGGTCTCGAGCCCCGAGGCCAACCTCAGCAGGGTCGACTTTCCGCAGCCCGAAGGGCCGAGCAGCGCGATGAACTCACCCGGCTGAATGGCGATGTCGACGTCGGCGAGTGCGACGGTGCCGTCGGGGAACGTCATCGTGACGTCGTCGAAGGTGACCAGGGGTGCGGACACGATGAAGCTCCTCAGAGAAAATATTGATGTGCTCAATACTCTGGGGGGAGTTTATTGCTGCAGTGTTTCGCTGGCGTGAAGAAATATTACTCGGGACGATATTCCTCGTCGAGACCCGGCGTCAGCCGAAGTCGCTGTGGCGATCGGGCGAGCCCCCGGCCTGCGTCACGAGCAGGCGCGCCGGCCACAGTCCGCGCACCCGCCAGCGATGGCGCACACCCCCGGCGAAGTAGAGCGTGTCGGCCGGGCCGAGCACGTGCACGCCGTCGTCGGCGAGGTCGACCTCGATCGAGCCGGCGATGACGTAGATGAACTCCGGATGCGGGTGCTCGTAGTACTCCTCGAAGTCGGGCAACCGGGTCACGAACTCCATCGGGTACATGGCGCGAGCCCCGGCGACCAGAGCCTTCGCCTGACCGGTGTCCTGGCTCACCATCGCGCCCTCGTCGGCGCGCACCAGACTCACCCGCTCCGTCTCGACCTCGGCGTGCGTGGTCGTGTCGGCGGTGCCGCCCGCCGAGGAGAGCAGCACGGGGGTGGCCGTCTCCAGAGCCTGCGCGATGCGGTGCAACGACGCCATGCTCGGCCGAGCGCGCCCGCGTTCGATCTGGCTGAGGAAGGGCTGCGACAGGCCGGTGAGACCGGCGAGCTTCACCAGGGTGAGACCGTGTTCTTTGCGGCGAGTACTGATCTTGCGGCCGAGCTCCGACATCATCATCGCGTCGGCGGCATCCGGATCGATTTCGGCCATGACGCCACGATATCCGACGTCGGAGCGGCCTCAGGCGGTGGCGAGCTGCGGCAGCTGCAGGGCGAGCCAGGGGCTGAACGCCCACGGCGTGAGCGACACGGCCAGCTGCAGTTGGGTGGCGTCGGCCCAGCGCCACTCGGCCACCTCGGCGGGGTTGGGCGCGAGCGGTCCGTCGGCGCGCGCGGTGTAGACCGGGCACACCTCGTTCTCGACGATTCCGGATGCGTCGATCGCCAGGTAGCGGAAGTCGGGAAGCGCGAGCTCCAGACCCGACAGCGAGAGCCCGAGTTCGTCGTGGGCACGACGGAGCACGGCATCCGTCATCCCCTCCCCCGGTGCCGGATGCCCGCAGAACGAGTTCGTCCACACCCCGGGCCACGTGCGCTTGGTCAGCGCTCGCCGCGTCACGAGCACGCGGCCGGCGTCGTCGAACACGTGGCAGGAGAAGGCGAGATGCAGCGGAGTGTTCTCGGTGTGCACCTCGATCTTGCCCGCGACCCCGATCGGAGTGCCGTCGTCGGAGAGCAGAATCACCTGCTCGGTATCGGTGGTCATTTCACTATTGTGCTTTATTACTTGGTTGCCATGTAACGTGGAGACGTGGACACGCACGATCTGGTCGCGGTATCCGACCGCCGTCAGCAGCAGGTCGACCGCGTGCTGAAGGCGTTCTTCAGCGACTCGCGCTATCGGGCCGAGAAGCTCGGTGCGCCGTATTCGGCGCTCTGGCAGACTCTCGAGCGCAACACCTCGGGCGGAAAGCGATTCCGCCCGCGCATGGTCATGGCCGCCTACGAATCGCTCGGCGGCACCGACGTGGATGCCGCCGCCCACGTCGGCGCGGCCTTCGAGCTGCTGCACACCGCCCTCATCGTGCACGACGACGTGATCGACCGTGACTTCGTGCGGCGCGGCGGGCCCAACGTGTCGGGCAGCTACCGCGACATCGCGACCACGGCCGGAATCCCGCTGCCGATCGCCGAGCACCGGGGCATGTCGGTGGCCATCATCGCCGGCGACCTCGCCTTGTTCAACGCCTACCGCTTGATCGACCGCTCGGGCGCCGACGGCATCCTGCGCACCCGCCTGCACGACATCCTCGACGAGGCCATGTTCGTGTCGGCCGCAGGCGAGCTCTACGACGTCGACTTCTCGATCCGCGCCGAGCCGCCCACCGTCGACGAGATCGTCGAGATGGAGCGCCTCAAGACCGCCGGCTACTCGTTCGAGGGCCCGCTGCAGGCCGGCGCCGTGCTCGCCGGCGCCGCGGGCGAGGCCGTCGATGCGCTCGGCGCCTTCGGCCGCAACATCGGCATCGCCTATCAGATCGTCGACGACCTGCTAGGCGTCTTCGGCGACGAGAACGACACCGGAAAGACCACCGTCGGCGACCTGCGCGAGGGCAAGCGCACGGTGCTGCTCGCCCACGCGGTCACGCATCCGGAGTGGGCCGCGGTCGAGGGCTTGTTCGGCTCGCCCGACCTCACCGCCGCCGATGCCCGGCGCATCCGCGAGGTGCTCGAGAGCACCGGATCGCGGCGCTTCGCCGAGGCCCTCGCCCGTGACTTCGCCAACCGCGCCTGGGAGGCGCTCGTGAACCCCGCCCTGCCCGATGCCGCCCGTGCGGAGTTTCAGCCCGTCGTGGCGTCGGTGCTGGGTAGGGTTCGATAGATGAGCGGTAGGCAGGCGGCGCGTTGGGGCGGTGAGACGAGCCTCTACGACCGCGTGGCGATGGAGACGTCGTCGGTGGTCATCCGGCGCTACTCGACCTCGTTCGGACTCGCCTCGCGCCTGCTCGCCCAGCCCGTGCGCCAGCACGTCGAGAACATCTATGCCCTCGTGCGCCTGGCCGACGAGGTGGTCGACGGGGTCGCCGAGTCGGCGTCGCTCACGCGCACCGAGATCTGCGACCGGCTCGACGCCCTCGAGCGCGAGACCAGGGCGGCGACGGCGTGTGGCTACAGCACCAACCTCGTCGTGCACGCATTCGGCTACACTGCCCGCCTGGTGGGCATCGGCGACGACCTGACGGCACCGTTCTTCCGCTCCATGCGGGCCGACATCTCCGAGACCCGGCACACGCCGGAGTCGTTCGACGACTACGTCTACGGCTCGGCCGAGGTGGTCGGCCTCATGTGCCTGGCCGTGTTCCTGCACGGCGAGGCGGTGACGGATGCCGACCGCGCGCGTCTGGTCGACGGCGCCCGCCATCTCGGCGCCGCGTTCCAGAAGATCAACTTCCTGCGCGACCTCGCCGCCGATTTCGGCACCCTCGGCCGCAGCTACTTTCCGGGCATCGACGTGCAGACGTTCACCGAGCAGGAGAAGAACCGCATCATCGCCGACATCGACGACGACCTGCGCATCGCGCGCGCGAGCCTGCCGGGCCTGCCCTCCACCAGCCGCCGGGCCGTGGCGCTCGCCCAGGGGCTCTTCGACGAGCTCGCCGACCGCTTGCGCGACACGCCCGCCGTCGTACTCGCCGTCACGCGCATCCGGGTTCCGAACCCGGTCAAGGCGAGAATAGCGGCAGGGGCTGCTCTCGGCAGGCTCCCGCAGCAGAGGACGACACAGTGACAGACGACTCCCCGACAGATGACTCCGTGACAGACGACTCCCCGACAAACGTCTCCCCGACCGACGACGGCTCGGGCACCACGCCCCGGGCCGGCAAGACGGCGATCGTGATCGGCGGCGGCATCAGCGGCCTGGCGAGCGCCGCCCTCCTGGCCCGCGACGGCTATTCCGTCACGCTGCTCGAGAAGAACGAGCGGGTGGGCGGCAGGGCCGGCGTCTGGGAGCGCGACGGGTTCCGGTTCGACACCGGGCCCTCGTGGTATCTGATGCCCGAGGTGTTCGACCACTTCTTCCGCCTCTTCGGCACGAGCGCCGACGAGCAGCTCGACCTGGTGAAGCTCGACCCGGGCTTCCGCGTCTACTTCGAGGGCGAGTTCGCCTCGATCGACCTCGCCGCCACGCGTGACGCGAACCTCGAGCTGTTCGAGTCGCTCGAGCCGGGGTCGGGCGTGCGGATGTCGGGCTACCTCGACTCCGCCGCCAAGACCTACGAGCTCGCCAAGGAGTACTTCCTCTACTCCACCTTCGAGAAGGTGTCGCCGTTGTTCGCGGGCCCGGTGCTCAAGCGCCTGCCGCGTCTGGTGCGCCTGCTCACCGAACCGCTGGCCGCCTTCGCCGCCCGCTCGGTGCGCGACCCGCGCCTGCAGCAGGTGCTCGGCTACCCCGCGGTCTTCCTCGGCACGTCTCCATATGCCGCTCCGAGCATGTATCACCTGATGAGCCATCTCGACCTCGCCGAAGGCGTGCTCTACCCGCGCGGCGGGCTCTCGACGGTCATCGACGCGGTCGAGCGCGTCGCGCTCGCGCAGGGCGTCGAGATCGTCACGGGCGCCGAGGTGTCGCGCATCGTGATGGCGGTCGAGGGCGGCCCGACGCCCGTTCCGGTGGCGGTCGACGTCTACGACTACGAGACCACTGAGTTCGACACCAACGTGATCGACCGCGACGAATTGCGGCGCGTTCTCGCCGGCGAGGCCTCGACCGCGCCCACCACCCAGGCCGAGATCGCCGTCGCCGAGGCGGCTGCACCGGATGCCGGAAAGCCGCGCGTGGGTGGCGTGCACTACACCGACGACGGCGGCCGGGCGCACTCCCTCGAGGCCGACGTGGTGGTGTCGACCGCCGACCTCTGGCACACCGAGACCTCGATGCTGCTGCCCGAGCTGCAGACCTACCCCGAGAGCTACTGGCAGAAGAAGACCGCGGGCCCGAGCGCGCTGCTGGTGATGCTGGGCGTGCGGGGCGAGCTGCCCGAGCTGCTGCACCACACCCTCTTCTTCACCAAGGACTGGAAGGCCGACTTCGGGCAGATCTTCGGCACCGGTCCGTCGCACGAGACATCCATTCCCGAACCGGCATCTCTCTACGTCTGCAAGCCGAGCGCCACCGATGCAGGCGTGGCGCCGGAGGGCAACGAGAACCTCTTCGTGCTCGTTCCGCTGCCGGCCGACCCGTCGATCGGATCGGGCGGGGTCGACGGCGCCGGCGACGCCCGGGTCGAGGCGCTCGCCGATGCGGCGATCGCGCAGGTGGCCGAATGGTCGGGTGTGACCGATCTGGCCGACCGCATCGTGCTGCGCCGCACGGTCGGCCCAGCCGACTTCGCCGACGACCTCAACGCCTGGAAGGGCACGGCGCTCGGCCCGGCGCACACCCTGCGGCAAAGCGCCATGTTCCGGGCGCGCAACGTGAGCTCGAAGGTGGATGGCCTCTACTATGCCGGCGGTTCGACGACCCCCGGAATCGGCCTGCCGATGTGCCTGATCAGTGCCGAGCTGGTCATCAAGCGCCTGCACGGCGACACCACGACCACGGCTCTGCCCGAGCCCCCGCGGTAGCGCGGGCCGGCCATGGGCATCCTCTATCTGCTCGCACTGCTCGTGTCGCTCGGCGGCATGGTGGTGCTCGACCGGCGCTTCGGCCTGTTCTTCTTCGATCGGCCTCGGCGGGCCGCGATCGTTCTGGTGGTCGGTGTCGTGTTCTTCCTGGTGTGGGACGTGCTCGGCATCGGCCTCGGCATCTTCTTCCGCGGCGAGACGTCGTTCATGACCGGCATCCTGATCGGTGCGGAGCTGCCGCTCGAAGAACTCTTCTTCCTCACCCTGCTCTGCTATCTGACGATGAACGTGTTCCGTGGCGCACAGCTGCTCGTCGGCCGCCTGCGGCGAGAGGATGCCGCGTGACCTACTGGGCTCTGAACGCCGTGTTCCTCGCGCTGGTCGTGATCGTCACCGTGGTGGCGGTGGTGGTCGTCGTGCGGCGCAACGCGGCTCTGCGGCGCACCACCGCCGGAGTGTTCGGCATGACGCTCGGCATCCTGCTCGTGCTCACCGCGATCTTCGACAACGTGATGATCGCGATCGGGCTGGTGGGCTACGACGCCGGGCGCATCTCGGGGGCGTTCGTGGGCATCGCGCCGCTGGAGGACTTCGCCTACGCGCTGGCGGCCGTGTTCCTGCTGCCCTCGCTGTGGTTGCTGCTCGGGCGGCGGGACGGAAAGAACCAGTGATCCGCCAACTGCTGCTCTCGTCGCGCCCGCTGTCGTGGGTGAACACCGCGTTCCCGTTCGCGGCCGGCTACCTGATGACCACGCGCGAGGTCGACCTCGTGTTCGTGCTCGGCACGCTCTACTTCCTCATTCCCTACAACCTCGCGATGTACGGCATCAACGACGTGTTCGACTACGAGTCCGACCTGCGCAACCCGCGCAAGGGCGGGGTCGAAGGCGCCGTGCTCGACCGGTCGTTGCATCGCGTGACGTTGTGGGCCGTCGTGATCACCAACGTGCCCTTCCTGGTGTTCCTCGTGGCGGTGGGGTCGCCGTTGTCGTGGCTGGTGCTCGCCGTGAGCGTGTTCGCCCTGATCGCCTACAGCGCGCCCGGCCTGCGGTTCAAGGAGCGGCCGTTCATCGACTCGCTCACCTCCAGCACCCACTTCGTGAGCCCCGCCGTCTACGGTCTCGTGCTGGCGGGCGCCGTCTTCACCCCCGGGCTCTGGGCGGTGCTCGGCGCCTTCTTCCTCTGGGGCATCGCGAGCCACGCCTTCGGTGCGGTGCAAGACATCGTGGCTGACCGCGAGGGCGGCATCGGCTCGATCGCCACGGTGATCGGCGGCCCGGCCACCGTGCGCTTCGCGTTCGCGGCCTACCTGCTCGCCGGAGTGCTCCTGCTCGTCACCCCCTGGCCCGGCCCGCTCGCCGCCGTGCTCGCCCTCCCTTATGCGCTCAGCATCGTGCCGTTCTGGTCAGTTCGAGACGCGGATGCCGAGAGCGCCAACGCCGGCTGGCGCCGCTTCCTGCTGCTCAACTTCGTGAGCGGGTTCCTCGTGACGCTGCTGCTCATCTTCACCTGGTTGCTCACCTCGTACTAGCGAGGCGGCCGCTCGCCGGGCGGTGCCCGCCTGCGCGGCGCTGAGCGCGCATTCGATCTGCCTAGAATCGGTGGATGAAACGCCCGACCTGGCTCACGAACGCGCAGCACCGCCCGCGCGTTCTGCTGGCGGCGGCAGCGGCCTGCGCGGTCATCGCCCTCGCCGCGGCCACGGTGTCGGTCTGGGCTCTCACCAACGACAAGGCCGGTGCGTCGCAGACCATGGTGCTGTCACCGGATGCCGCGGCCGGGGCATCCGGGTCGGGCGTCGAATCCGGCCCCGGGCTTCGGCTCACCCGTCAGGCCGGCGCACCCCAGACCGAAGCGGCCCTGAGCTTCGGGCACACCACCGATCGCGCCGTGCCGAGCCCGGATCGCCGCCTCGACGCCGCTATGCGCATGCCGTTCGAGCTCGGTGTCGACGCCGATTCGTTCCGGGTGCACGTGCGCAACTGGCAGTACAACAGCGAAGAGACCTTCCCCACCCCGGTCACGCTCACCGGCGTCTACGTGGGAGAGCAGGTCGTCACCGGCGAAGCCGGCCAGACGGGCTCGTTCGCCGACACCCCGATCGGCGTCTCCGGCACCGCGAACCTCTCGACGGCCGGGTTCGTGTCGGACTGGATCACCCCCGAACAGACCGAACTCGACGCCCACACCAGCTACCTGCTCTCCCTCGGTTTCACGGCACCGGCCGGCGCGACGCTCGCGACGAACCCCGGCCTGTCGTGGCTTTCCACCGCCGACGGAGCCTCCGCGCTCGCCGGCTCCGCCGCGGCGCAGGGAGTGGCCGGCCAGGTCAGCTACTTCGACATCTGGATCGAGTACCGCTACTCGGGTGACGCTCCGCTGATGGTGAGCATCGGGCATTCGCTCAACGCTCCGGGCAGCTACGACACCGCACAGTTCCCCACCCACGGCGAGCAGACCGCATGGTCGCAGCAATGGGCGCTGAGCAACGACGCGGCCGCGATCAGCTTCGCGTCGCCGGGAGCCGAGACTCCCGTGTTCGCCCGGGATGCCGCGAAGTGGCGCGAGTTCGGCGATCTCGATCCCGACATCGTCACCATCTGGGCGGCATCCAACGACATCGCCCACGGCCGGCCGCTCGCCGACATCCAGCGCGACTGGGGTTCGATCGTCACCCATGTGCACGCCCTGTGGCCCGACGCCGTGGTGTACGCCATGACCGAGCCGCCGCGCAATCTCACCGGCGCCGAAGAGGAGACCCGCCTGGCCTGGAACGCGTGGCTCTCGCTCGGCCCCTTCGGCGTCGACCGCGTGCTCGACGCCGACTACGCGCTGCGCGACCCGCTGGCGCCCTCGACCCTGCGGCCCGACGTGAACGCCGACGGCATCCACTTCACCGCTCGCGGGCACTCCCTGGTGGCCGGCCTCATCCCGGCCCCGCGCTCCGACGGCGACCGCGGCGACACCGACGCTGACAACGAAGGCACCGGCACCGACAGCGGTGGCACCGGCACCGGCAGCGACAGCGGCTCCGACAGCAACAACGAGAGCGACAGCGACACCGACGGCAACTGACCGTCACACCGCCGCGCGAAACGCCTCGAAGTCGGCGAGCGACTGGTCGGCGTAGTCGAGCGCCCAGTCCGCGACGGCCCGATCGAACTCCCGCGACGCGCCCAGATAACCGGCGACGACGGGGGCATCCAGACTCTGCGCGTGGGCGCGAGCGAGAACCGTGCCGCACCCTCTGGCGTAGGTGATGAACTGCTCGGCCGCGAGTCGTGCGGTGTCGATCGATCCCTTCATGTCACGGAACTGCCGCACGTAGAAGTCGCGCCCGCCGAACCGCAGATAGCCGAGAAACGGGTCCGAGACGGCCTGCAGGATGCGCTGATTGTCGACCACGCGCCGGCCTTCCGACCAGCGGCTCCGCTCGTCACCCCCGATCGCGCGCGAGACGATGCGGGCGGCGCGGGCGCCTGTGCCGCCGTAGGTCTCGAGCACCGAGGTCTGCGCCTCTTTCACTTGCAGCACGAGCGATTCGCCGGCCGGCCCGGTGAGGACGAGGATGTAGCAGCGCGTGCCGACGCTGCCGACCCCTACGACCCGCATGGCCAGGTCGGAGAGCACGAAATGCGACAGCAGCAGCGCGATGTCGGCGGGCACGGTCGTGCGGTAGCGCTCGAAGAGCTCCTCCACCTCGGTCTCGACTGCCTCGGGCACGTGCGTGAGCACGGGCGGGTCTTCGACGATCAGCAGGGTGCCGTCGTCGAGCCGGGTGGAGATCTTCTCGACATAAGCACTCGACGTGCGCCGCCTGGCCTGCCGGGTGGCCTTATCGAGCACCTTCTGTGCCGCCGAGTCGAGCTCGGGGTGCAGCTCGTCGGTGTCGATGCGGGTGTAGTAGCGCTCGAGCGCATTGATTCGCATCATTTCGCGCAAGCCGGTGCGGTAGGCCGTCGCCGTGGCGAGCGCCGCGCGCCGAACCGCCTTCTCGCCGAGCCTCGCGTCGCGCGCGCCGATGACGGCGCTGGTGACCAGACGTTTGACGTCCCATTCCCAGGGCGCCGGCGCCGCCTCGTCGAAGTCGTTGAGGTCGAACACGAGGCTGCGCTGTGGCGACGCGAAGAACCCGAAGTTGCTGAGGTGCGCGTCGCCGCAGCTCACGACGTCGATGCCGGTCGTGGGCGATCCGGCGAGATCGGCCGCCATGATGCCCGCTGTTCCGCGGTAGAACGCGAACGGGCTCTGCAGCATGCGTTCGCGTCGCAGCGGCACCAGGTGCTCGAGCCGGTCGGCGTTCTGCTCGGCCAAGATCGCGAGCGGATCGCGACCGGATGCCGTCGGCCGGCCACCCTCGCGGTGCATCGAACGGGGAACAGAGTCGCGGAGTGCCCGTCCGCGAGCCGTGGCCTCCGCGATCGTGAGGTGACGGCCGTGCTCGTGCTGCAGACGGCTCAAGTGGGTGCTCATGGCGCAACGTTATCGGCCGGGGGCGGGCCGCGACATCCGCAGTTCACCGGCCCGCGGTACTCTGCGGGCGTGACCGCCTCGACCCCCCTCGCGCGCCGGCTCGGCCTCGGCGACGCCGTATTCATCGGGCTGGGCGCCATGATCGGCGCCGGCGTGTTCTCGGCCTTCGCTCCCGCGGCCGCCGCGGCCGGCGCGGGCCTGCTGGTGGGGTTGGCGATCGCCGCGGTCGTCGCCTATTGCAACGCCACGTCGTCGGCGCAGCTCGCGGCGGTCTACCCGGCCGCCGGCGGCACCTACGTCTACGGGCGTGAGCGGCTGGGCCCCTGGTGGGGGTTCGCCGCCGGCTGGAGCTTCGTCATCGGCAAGACGGCCAGCTGCGCGGCGATGGCGCTGACGTTCGCGGCCTACGCGGTTCCGGATGCCTGGGGCCGGCCGGTCGCGGCGGCGGCCGTCGCAGCGCTGGTGCTGGTGAACTCGTTCGGGGTCACGCGCACGGCCTTCGTGGCGCGGGTGATCGTGGTGGCGGTGCTCGCGGTGCTGGCGATCGTCGTGGCATCGGGCCTCTGGGGCGGCGGGGCGGATGCCGCGGCAACGGCTGTCACGGCTGTCACCTCCGACGGGGCATCCGGGGCAGCAGTGGGCGCGGCATCCGTCACCGTTTACGGAGTCTTGCAGGCCGCGGGGCTGCTGTTCTTCGCGTTCGCCGGGTATGCGCGCATCGCCACCATGGGCGAGGAGGTGCGTGACCCCGCCCGCACCATCCCGCGGGCGATCGGCATCGCGTTCGGGGTGGCGGTGGTGGTCTACGCGGCGATCGGGGTCACCGCCCTGGCCGCCCTGGGGCCCGCGGGGCTGGCGTCCGCGAGCGATCCGCTGGCATCGGCGGTGGTGGCCAACGGCTGGGCGTGGGCGGTTCCCGTCGTCACCGTCGGCGCGGCGCTCGCTTCGCTCGGCGCGCTGCTCGCCCTCATCGCCGGGGTCGGCCGCACCACGCTCGCCATGGCGCGCGAGGGCGATCTTCCGCGTTGGCTGAGCGCGGTGCATCCGCGATATTCGGTGCCGCGTCGGGCCGAGTTCGTGCTCGGTGCCATCGTGGTGGTGCTGGTGCTGACGGTCGACCTGCGCGGAGCGATCGGATTCTCGTCGTTCGGCGTGCTGCTCTACTACTTCGTGGCGAACACCGCCGCCCTCACGCAGCCGCGGGAGCACCGCCGCTATTGGCGGCCGCTTCCGGTGCTGGGGGCGATCGGATGCCTCGTGCTCGTGGTGACGCTGCCACCGGTCGCGATCGTGGTCGGCGTGGGCGTGCTGGCGGTCGGGGTGGTCGTGCGGCTCGTGGCCCGGCGACTCGCGCGGCGGGCAGGCTGAAGCGGGGCGCCGCCGAAAGGGCGCCCCGCTCAACACTGTTCTCAGATCAGCACTGCTGCCGCGTCAGCGACCGGATGTCACTTCTCGAGTGTCGTCCGGCGCGTCAGCCGCATCAGTCCGAAGCCCGCGAGCACCAGCAGCACCAGTCCACCCACGAGCGGGAACGGGTTGCCACCGGTCAGCGCGAGGCTGCCCGAGTTGCCCGAGCCACCCGCCTGCGCGGCCAGCGGGGTGCTGGTCGAGCCCGACGGAACCGTGGTGCCCGGAGTCGTCGTCACGCCGGGCGTGGTCGGCTCACCGGGGTCGGTGGGGTTGGTGGGGTTGGTCGGATCGGTGGGGTTGGTCGGCGTCGTCGGGTCGGTGGGATCCGTCGGCGTCGTGGGATCGGTCGGATCGGTGGGATCCGTGGGATCGGTCGGATCCGTGGGATCCGTAGGGTCCGTAGGGTCCGTAGGGTCGGTCGGGTCGGTGGGATCGGTCGGGTCCGTCGGGCCGGTGGGATCCGTCGGAACGGTCACCGTCGATCCCCCGGTGGTGCAGTCCCCGATGACGCAGACGGCGTTGCCGCCGATCGTGATCGGAAGATCGATGCCCGGGATGATCTGGTTTCCGCCGCCGATGCTGCCGTCACCGTCGGTGACGATCGTTCCGGTGCCCGAACCCGTCTCGGTGGTGACGGTCGAACCGTCGGTCTCCGAGTCGCCGATCACCGAGACGGCGTTGCCGCCGACGGTGACCGGGATGCCCAGATCAGGGATGATCTGGTTTCCGCCGGCGATGCTGCCGTGACCCGTGGTGGTCGATCCGCCGTTGCCAACTGAGCCGTTGCCGGTGGTGGTGGTGACGTCGGAGTCGCTCGACGAGGAGTCGCCGATCACTGAGATGGCGTTGCCGCCGACGGTGACCGGGATGCCCAGATCGGGGATGATCTGGTTTCCGCCGGCGATGCTGCCGTGACCCGTGGTGGTCGATCCGCCGTTGCCAACTGAGCCGTTGCCGGTGGTGGTGGTGACGTCGGAGTCGCTCGACGAGGAGTCGCCGATCACTGAGATGGCGTTGCCGCCGACGGTGACCGGGATGCCCAGATCGGGGATGATCTGGTTGCCGCCGGCGATGCTGTCGTCACCCGTGGTGGTCGATCCGCCGTTGCCACCTGAGCCGTTGCCGGTGGTGGTGACGTCGGAGTCGCTCGACGAGGAGTCGCCGATCACCGAGATGGCGTTGCCGCCGACGGTGACCGGGATGCCCAGATCGGGGATGATCTGGTTGCCGCCGGCGATGCTGTCGCTCCCCGTGGTGGTCGATCCGCCGCCACCACCTGAGCCGTTGCCGGTGGTGGTGGCGACGTCGGAGTCGCTCGACGACGAGTCGCCGACCACCGAGATGCCGTTACCGCCGACCGTGACGGGTAGGTCGACGACGGGCGCGATCTGGTTGCCGCCGGCGACGCTGTCCTCTCCGCTGGTGCTGGAGCCGTCTCCGGCGCTGGTGCTGCCGGAGCCCGAGGTGCCGGCGCCGCCGTCGGTGGTGCTGACGTCGGAGTCGCTCGACGACGAGTCGCCGATGACCGAGATGCCGTTACCGCCGACGGTGACCGGGATGCCCAGGTCGATCGGCAGCTGGTTGCCACCGCCGACGCTGTCCTCACCCGAGGTGGTGGGGGCGGCTTCGGAGCCCGCCGCGGCGGAATCCGTGGTGGTGGAGTTGGCGGCATCCGTCGACGACGAGTCGCCGATCACCGAGACGGCATTGCCGCCGACGACCACCGGAACCGACACATCGATCGGAACCTGGTTGCCGCCGGCCACACTGTCGTCACCCGACGTGGTCGCGGGCGCAGCGGCATCGGGCGCCTCTGCGTTCGCGGCCGGAGCCGGGTCGGTCGCCGGAGCCGGGTCGGCCACCGGAGCGTCGTCGGTGATGGTGCTGGTGGCGTCGGTCGATGTCGAGTCGCCGATCACCGAGACGGCGTTGCCGCCCACGGTGACGGGGATGTCGACATCCACGACCGCCTGATTGCCGCCGAGCAGGCTGTCGGCACCGGAGGTCGAGAGCTCGACCGGCACCGAGGCCGCCTGTTCGGTCGACGCCGACGAGTCGGAGCTGCCCGAGTCGCCGATCACCGAGACGGCGTTGCCGCTCAGGTCGATGGGCAGGTCGATCGAGACGATCGCCTGATTGCCGGCTGCTGCGCCGTCGTCACCGCTGGTCTCAGCGGCATTCGCGACGCCCGCGCCGAGAGCGCACAGGCCCCCGGTGATGAGGACTGTCCACAGCCCTCGCGAGACGAATTTATTCATGAGTTGAACTCTCCATAACGATTGAATGAGGATGCTCCGATGCGACGGCACAGCGCCGCGGCAGGAGACTTCGGTCCGTTCTCCGCGCGCAGGCGGAGCGGGCCTCACTCAGTCAGGAGAGGTGTCGGTGTCGTAAACAGGCGACGACGGCAGTTCGTCGTTCACCGCCCGACCCGAGAGTGTTGCGAAGGCGGACGCGAAGACCGCGCCCAGCAGAAGATCAGAAGCGACGGATGCCGCGGCGGCGGGTCCCGACGAAGCCCCACCGCTCGACGAACCCGACGTCGGCAGCGCCCCACCGCTGGCGGGGCCGAGCGGGCCCCACGCACCGCCCGGAGCCGCCGGGCGGAACGGCAGACCACCGGAGCCGGCCAGGCCGGCCAGACCCACCGCGGCGGCCGCGGCGATGCCGAGGAGTGCCGCCGATTCGGAGGCGCCCGACCCGAAGAACGAGCCGGTCGAGATGAGGGCGGCCCCGACGACGGCCGCAGGGGCCGACGACGCAGGCGCGCTGGGGCTCGTCGGCACAGCCGGGCCGAGCGGCAGGCCGCCGGGGGAACCCACGCCCGATCCGCCAGCGGATCCCGAGCCGGGAAGGCCAGGAATGCCGGAACCCGGAAGACCGGAACCGGGAAGGCCCGGAATTCCGGGGATCCCGCCCGGCGCGCCACCGCCGGTGACGACCGGCGTCAGAGCGTCATTCGTGGCTGCAACCACGGGGGTCACGGCAGTCGCCGTGCCCTCGAGCACCGTGTCGACCGCGCTCGTGACGGGGGCGGTGATCGTGCCGACCGGCGCCGGCCCGACGATGTCGGACACCACCGGAACACCGGCCACGATTCCGTCGACCGCGTCGACGACGGGGTCGACCAGCTGCGAGACCGGTGCCGATGCGGCCAGCCCGGTGACGGCATCCGTCACGGCCGGAACAACCTCGGCCACCTGACCGACCGGCGCCGCGACCGGCTCGGGAAGACTCTCGACGACGGGTGCGACCACCTCGTCGACCACGGGTGCGACGACCTCGTCGACGACCGGCACCGCCACGTCGCTCACGACAGGGGCGACGACCTCGTCCACGACGGGTGCGACGACTTCGTCGACGGCGGGCGTGACGACCTGCGACGTGGCGCCCGAGACGATGTCGCCGACGCCCCCGGTGACGGCTCCGACCGTGTCGTCGAGGGAGCCGACGGTCTGCGAGACCGACTGGGTCACGCCACCGAGCAGCGATCCGACGGGGGAGTCGGCCTCGTCGGCAGAAGCAGAGGATGAGCCGAAGACGGCGCCCGCGATGATCCAGCAGGCAGCCAGGCCCGACGCGCCCAGACCGATGGCGAGCCACCGTCGGGACGGCTTTTCAATTGAACGATCCACGACAGTCACCCCCTGTGCTGGACGTTTCTTAATCCGACACAACTCCCGTTTTCGACACGTGTCAAGCCTTTTGACTACCGAATTGGGCAATTCTCACGTGAAAAAGGGGCCGGTGCGACTCGCGCACCGGCCCCTCTCGAACACTCTCGCGTCAGGCGATGAGGTAGTCGTGCAGTGCTTCGTCGCGCAGCATCCCGAGCGCCCGGCGCTGAATCTGACGCGCCCGCTCGCGGCTCACGCCGAGGGCGTCGCCGATCTGGTCGAACGACATCGGGTCTTGCCCGTCGAGGCCGAATCGCATGCACACGACGCGCGCCTCGCGGGGCGGCAGGGTGGCCAGGGCCACCTCGAGGTCGTGGTGCTGCAATGATGCGGCAGCGGCGTCGAACGGCTGCAGCTGGGTCGAGTCCTCGATCAGGTCGCCGAGCTCGGCGTCGTCGTCGCCGACGGGCGTGTGGATCGACACCGTGTCGCGACCGTGGCGCAGCAGTTCCTGCACCTTCGCCGGCGGAAGGTCGACGGCGCTCGCGATCTCGTCGATGGTCGCCTCGCGGCCGAGCTCGATCACGAGCCGGCGCTGCATGCGGGTGATGGAGCTGATCTTCTCCGACGTGTGCACGGGGATGCGGATGATGCGGCCGCTGTCCGCCAGCGCCCGGTTGATGGCCTGCTTGATCCACCACGACCCGTAGGTCGAGAACTTGAAGCCGGCCTGGTAGTCGAACTTCTCGACCGCACGCACGAGGCCGATGTTGCCCTCCTGGATGAGGTCGAGGAACGGCAGCCCGCGCTCGAGGTAGCGCTTGGCGATCGAGACGACCAGACGCAGGTTGGCCTGGATGAGCTGCCGCTTGGCGGCCTGCCCGTCGCGGGCGAGCCACTGCAGCTCGCGCTGCAGGCTCGAATCCATCACCGGCTGTTCCTTGAGCTTCGCGTCGGCGAGCACGCCGACCTCGATGCGGCGGCCGAGATCGACCTCGTCCTCTGCTGTCAGCAACGCGGTCTGACCGATCTGGCGCAGGTAGTCCTTCACCGGGTCCTCTGAGGCACCGCGGATGTTCGCCAAGCGCGCCTGCGGCTCGCTCTCATCGATTTCGGTTGCTGAAGCTACAACTGTGCGTGACATCTTCATCTCCGTTATTCAGTCCGTATCCCGGTTGTTCCGAAGGCTATCGCCGCACCAGGGCACCCCCCTAATGGGGGAACGGGGGGTTGACACGACCCGGCTCAAGGTGCCATGCTCTACGGCTTCGTCGCCGGATGGCGGCTGCCGCGCCTTCTAGACTGGAAGCCCCCACACGGTCGGAAGGCGCACGCATGAGCAGCAGGTGGTCGCGCACCGCGCGCGGTCTGCGCGCCGCGGGCATCGCCACCTTCCTCGCCGCCTTCTCGCACGTCGCGGCCGGCGGGGGCGCTCCGGGCGGGGTCGGCCTCGTCGTCGCCCTCGCGCTCTCGGCCATGGTCTGCGTGCTGCTCGCGGGGCGCAGAATATCGCTGCCGAGGCTTTCCATTTCGGTGCTGATCAGCCAATTCGCGTTCCACCTGCTGTTCGGGGTCGGCGCCGGCGACGGGTCGACCTCGCTGGTCGAGACCGCCGGTCACCACGGTCGCCTGATGCTCGCGACGGTTCCGGATGCCGCCGCCGCGCCCGTGCACCCGGCCCACGATCCGGCGCTGATGTGGGTGGCGCACGGTGTCTCGGCGGTGATCACGATCGCGCTGCTGCAGTGGGGGGAGCGGGCGCTCGCGCGCCTGCGCCGACTCGCTCGTGGCGGCATCCGGTCGCTCGTGACGATGCCGCAGCTCGCGTTCGTCGAGCCCGTGCCGCCGCGATCGCCGGTGCGTGCCGACGGTCTGGCCGTGGTCGACCACTTGAGCGACCTCGGGGTGCTGTTCGGTGCCCTTCGGCACCGCGGTCCGCCGGTGGCGGTGGCCACGCACCCCTAGGTCTCATCGGTCGACGCCGGTGGGGCGTTCGTGCGTGCGCGCACCGCATCCCACCGAATCGAACCGGACAGGACCCCTGTGAACAAGAACTCCTTCGCGCGCGCGGCCGCCACCGCTGCCGCCGCACTCGCCGTCGCCACCTCGGTCGCGCTCGGCACACCCCTCGCCGCCAGTGCCCATGTGCACATCGACCCCGGTCAGGCGGCGCCGGGAACCTACCCCACGGTCACCTTCAAGGTGCCCACCGAATCGGCGACCGCCAGCACCATCAGCCTCACCGTCGACCTGCCGACCGACACGCCGTTCACGAGCGTGAGCTACCAGCCCGTGCCCGGCTGGACCACCCGGGTGATCACCGCCACCCTGTCCGCCCCTGTCGTCTCGGGCGACGCGACCGTCACCGAAGCCCCCGTCTCGGTGGTGTGGACGGCCGACCCGGGGTCGGGCATCGCGCCGGGGCAGTTCCAGGAGTTCCCGCTGTCGCTCGGGCCGGTGCCCGACACCGGGCAGGTCGCGCTCGCGGCGCACCAGGGCTACTCCGACGGCACGACGGTCGACTGGTCTGACGCGACTCCGGCCTCGGGAGACGAGCCCGAGCACCCGGCGCCGATCCTCTACATCACCGACGCGCCCCCGGCCGGCGACGAAACGAGCGCGGCGACGACGGATGCCGCGGCCGGCGCGGGCGCCGATGGATCGACCGATGCCGGCTCATCGGCCGACGGCCTGACGGCCTCGACCGACGGAGTCGCGGCGGCGGCTGATGCGGCCGCTGATGCGGGTGTGGCATCGGCGGCCCTGGGCCTCGGCCTCGGCGGCCTGGTGCTCGGAACACTGGCGCTCGTGGTCGCGGCGGTGGCGCTGTTGCGTCGCCCGGCGGCGGGACGAATCGCGGGCTCGAAATGATGCGCGGTGAGGTCCACTCGGTGAGGGCGCGGTCGGGGGGTCGGGCGCATGGGGCGTCGCCATCGCCGTCGCTGTCACCGTCACTGTCGCGTCGGGTTCGCGCTGCTGCGGCCGCGCGCCGGCTGCTCCTCGTGATCGGGGCGACCGGCCTTGCGGCGGCGGGACTCGTCGGCGGGGCGACCATCGGGGCGGTGAGCGGCGCATCGGCGCACGACTTCCTGGTGTCGACCTCGCCGGCCGCCGACTCGACGGTGACCGACACGCTCACCGAGGTGTCGCTCACGTTCAACGAGCCTCCGCTCGACGACGCGGGAGCCGCCATCGCCGTCGAGGTGCACGACCCGAGCGGCGCGAACATCGCCGTCGGCTCGGTGTCGATCGTGAACAGCACCCTCACCACGTCGGTCGCACCGGTGTCGACCGGGCCGCACACGGTGCTCTGGCAGACGGTGTCGGGTGACGGGCAC
Source organism: Herbiconiux daphne (assembly GCF_024979295.1). GTDB lineage: Bacteria > Actinomycetota > Actinomycetes > Actinomycetales > Microbacteriaceae > Herbiconiux > Herbiconiux daphnes. The sequence goes on from NZ_JANLCJ010000006.1 coordinate 214,856, forward strand.
GCCGTGTCGGGCCAGTTCGTCTTCGACTACGAGGGCGCAGTGCCGGGCGCGGCGGGCGGGTCGGGCGCGACGACCCCCACGGGCTCGCCCGGATCAGGGGAGGGCGCACCGAGCTCGACGCCGGCGGCGACGGAGGGGCCGGCCACGCCGACCACCCCCTCGGCGGCCGCGTCCGCCTCGGGCGTGCCACCGACGGCCGAGAGCACGACCAGCGCACCGGCGTCGACCGGCGGGGGAGTGCAACTGCCCTTCCTGCTCATCGGCGTCGGCTCGGCCGCGGCCGTCATCGTGGTCGTCGGTGTCGTCACTGCGGTCGTGCTCGGCCGTCGTCGGCGTTCCACGCCGGCAGCGGCGGCCGCCGGCGATCCCACGAACCCGCCGCCCGCGGCAGGCCCCGGTGCTGCCGACGCCGGCCGACCGCCTAGGGCCTGAGGCCCGCGCGGGCTGTCCCGAACGAGTCATCCTCCGGCCCGCCGTGGCACGGCCGGAGGACGCGACCGGGGCAGCCCGCGCCCGATTCCGCCATCCCACCGAACCGCCGCCCTCCGTCGATGCCACGGAACCGCCGCCACCCGCCTCGTGCGCGCCAGGCGCCGGAACGCGACCGCGCCTCAGACGTCGAGCTCGCGCGCCACCACTCGTGCGGCGACGTCGCTCAGCCGCTCGCCGTGCGACCGGGCGTGATCGCGCAGCAGCGTGAACGCCTCCTCCACACCGACATCCAGCTGGAAGGCGACGACGCCCTTGGCCTGCTCGATCACGATGCGGCTCTGCAGCGCATGCTGCAACTGCTCCCGCGCGAGTTCCGACTCGCGCAGCGAGCGTTCCTGCAGGATGCTGATGGTCGCCACGTCGGCGAGACCCTGCACCACAGCGGCGCTCTCGGGGTCGAGGCGGAGCGGAGCACTCCAGAACACGTTCAGCGACCCCAGGATGGTGCCGCGCGAGCGCAGCGGCACGGCGTGCACCGCCGCGAACCCGCCCTGCTCGGCGCGCTCGCGGAACAGCGGCCAGCGATCCGGCAGCGTCGCGATGTCGGGCACCGAGACGACGACGCCACTCGTGATGCAGTCGACGCAGGGTCCGCCGCCGGCCGACAGCTGGATGAGCTCGACCAGTCGGGTCTCCTCGCTCGTCGAGGCGATCACCTCCAGCGGGCGGCCCTGGTCGGAGAGGATGATGCCTCCCGCCTGGGCGTCGACGAGCGAGACGCAGTTCTCGACGAGCGTCTGCAGCACCTCGACCACGTCATAGGTGTCGACGAGGGTGTCGGCGAGCCTCACGAGCGTGTGCACGAGCTGGGACTCCCGCGTGCCGTCACCCGAACCGTCACCCATGCCGTCAGCCTTCCCCGTCTTCGCGGGGCGCGAACGAGAGGCGCCGTTCGACCACGTCGTTGGCCACCTCGCTCAGCGACCGGCCTGATGAGTAGGCCCGGCCGCGCAACAGCAGCAGGGCGTCTTCGGCCGAGATCGACAGCTGCGCCAGCACCATGCCGGTGGCCTGATGGATCTCGCGCCGCGACGACCCGAACCCCGTCGACGCGAAGTCCGATGCGCCGGCGCCGGCGGCGTCGAGTTCGTCGACCAGGGCGGCGTCTCCCTGAGCTTCGGCCGAATCATCCGTCGCCACCACCCGCCGCAGCACCTGGCGCGCCGCGACCGAGGCGAGCGAGCTCGCGTGGCGGATGTCGGCAGGCGAGAGCCCGCCGGTCGAGGTGGAGTAGAGGTCGACCGCGCCGACGTCGAGCGCGCCGATCACCAGCGGGAAGGCGTAGAGCGCGCCCACGTCGTCGTGCTGGATCGCCTCGATGAAGGGCGGCCACGCCGCCGTGGTCGTGTTGCGCACATCGGGCTCGATGATGGGCACGTGGCGGGAGACGGCATCCCAGCACGGGCCCACCCCGAGGTCGAACTGCAGCTCGTCGAGCCGCGCCGCCTGGCGGTCGCTCGCGCAGATGGTCTGGGTGCCGAAGTCACGCGAGAGCACCGAGATCGACGCCCCGGTGACCGGCAGCACGTCGACGAACGGATCACACAGGCTCGCCCGCGACCGATGGGCGTTGGCGAGCGCGTCCATCGCCGCATCGAACCCGCTCCGTGTGCCCATGACCCCACGGTACCCGTCGCGGGTCGATGCGGATCGACGATTCAGAAGATCCGGTAGCCGATCTCCGCAGGAGCGTCGAGCAGCCGCTCGATCTCGTCGTCGAGCTTGACCAGCGTGATCGACGCGCCGGCCATGTCGAGCGACGTGCAGTACTCGCCGACGTAACTGCGCGCCACCGTGATGCCCTGCGCCGCGAGCTTCTCGTGGGCGATGCCGTAGACGAGGTAGAGCTCGCTGATCGGCGTTCCGCCGAGACCGTTGACCATGAGGGCCACGCGATCGCCGCTCTCGAACGGCAGATCGGCCACCACCGGGTCGAGCAGCTCGTCGACGAGGTCGTTCGCCGGCGCGATCTTCGCCCGGCGCCGCCCGGGCTCACCGTGGATGCCCACGCCGATCTCGATCTCGTCGTCGCCGAGCTCGAACAGCGGCGACCCCTTCGCGGGAGGCGTGCAGGCGGTGAGCGCGAGCCCCATCGTGCGGGTGACGGAGTTGACCTTCTCGCCGATGCGGATCAGCTCGTCGAGGTCGGCGCCCTCTTCGGCGGCGGCGCCGACGGCCTTCATCACGAAGAAGTTGCCGGCCACGCCGCGCCGACCCACCGTGTAGGTGGAGTCCTGCACCGACACGTCGTCGTCGATGAACAACGTCTTGACGGTGACGCCGTCGGCCTGGCTCATCTCCTGCGCCATGTCGAACGCCATCCGGTCGCCGGTGTAGTTGTTGACCAGCAGCAGAACGCCCTTCGGGCCCGCCAGCAGCTTCGTCGTCTCATAGACGTAGTCCATCGGCGGCGCGGCGAACACGTCGCCCGGACACGCGCCGTCGAGCATCCCCTTGCCGACCGTCATCACGTGCGCCGGCTCATGCCCCGAACCCGAGCCCTGGATGATCGAGACCTTGTCGTCGCGAGGCGCGTCTTTGCGCATGATCAGGTTGTATTCGGGAACGTAGGTGAGCGTGTCGGGGTTGGCGAGGGCGAGCCCCTTCAGCATCTCGGGCACGTACTGCTGCGGGTCGTTGACGAACTTCTTCATGGTGTCTCCACTTCTTCTGTGATCCTGTTCGGCCAGTCGGTGTCGAGTCGTTCGAGGATGACGGCCACCGCCACGGCTCCCGCGTCGGGCGAGCCGATGCTGCGCTCGCCGCTGTAGCTGGCGCGGCCGCGTTTGGCGATCATCGAGGTGGTGGCGTCGGCGGCGGCACGGGCGGCGGATGCCGCGGCCGAGATCGTGGCGGCGGCATCCTGGCCCGAGGCGATCGATTGCTCGGCGGCATCCGTCATCGGCACCAGCGCGTCGAGCAGCGTCTTGTCGCCCACGTCGGCGTTGCCGCGAGCCTTGATGCCCTCGATCGCGGAGCGGAGCATCGCGACGACGTCGTCGCCCGAGATCTCGTCGCGGCCCTTCACCACCCCGGCGGCACGGATGAACGCGGTGCCCCAGATCGGCCCCGAGGTGCCGCCGATGCGCCCGGTGATGGCGACGGCGATCTTCTGCAGGAAGGTGCCGATGTCGCTGCGGTCGTAGGAGTCCCAGTCGTTCACCACGACCTCGAAGCCGCGGGCGAGCGAGTAGCCGAAGTCGCCGTCGCCGACCACGGAGTCGAGGTCGCCGAACTGCTTCTCGTTGTCGAGGCAGGTCTGCGCGATCTCGCGCACGACGAATTCGGTGTCGCGAAAGCTGGGACTGGTCATCGTTCCTCCTGGGGGCGGTCGGGCGCGGGGGCGCCGGACGCAGCGTTGGTGCCGGCGGGGGCGGGCGCGGCCTCCGGCACAGCGGTGGTGTCGGGCAGCGGGCGCCGCAGCACCTCGGCCACGTCGTCGAGCGCCACGATGCCGTGTGGCTGGATGCCAAACGGATCGACGAGCACGCCGGCGGGCTGATCGGCGTCGCCGAGCGAGGTCACCACGAGCGACGCGCCGGTGAAGTCCTCGTCGACCGTGTAGGCGCTCACGGTCACCACGGTGCGCAGGCCCGCCGCGAGGGCGGCCCGCAGGCCATTCGCGCTGTCCTCCACCACCACCGCATCGTCGGCGGCGAAGCCCAGGCCGTCGAGGGCGAGCAGATAGATGTCGGGTGCGGGCTTCTTGTGCGCCACCACGTCGCCGGCGTAGACCTCGAACCGCGAGGCCAGCTCGGGCCCCACCGCGTGCTCGAGCACGGCCCGCACCGAGGGCTCGGCCGACGTCGAGGCCACCGCCAGCAGCCAGCCGGATGCCGCGGCCTCGGCCACCAGGCGCGCGATCCCGGGTCGCGCCGGCAGCCGACCCTCGTCGACCAGTTCGGTGTAGATGGCGGTCTTGCGCCGGTGCCACTCGGCGAGCAGGGCCCGCTGCCCGTCGGCATCCGTCGGCAGGCCGTTGGCGGCGACGAACTCGGGGGTCAGCAGGCTCGCCATCCGCTCTTTTCCGCCGCCGATCGTCACCTTCTCGGCGTAGTCGGCATCGCTCCACTGCACGGGAACGCCGAACTCGCGGAAGGTCTGGTTGAAGGCCACCAGGTGCCCGGTGCGTTCGGTGTCGGCGAGCACGCCGTCGCAGTCGAAGATCAGCGAGGGCATGTCACCACGCCTTGCCGGCGCTGCCGAACTTCGCGGCGAGCCCCGTAGTGAGGTCGACGACGTCGCGGCGCACGTGGGCGAAGAGCGACGGCGGGTCCCACTTGTTCTTCTCTTCGGCGGTCTTGAGGAAGGCCAGGTTCGACTTCATGTAGGTGATCTTGAGGTCGGTCGAGATGTTCACCTTCGCGCAGCCGCGCGCGATGAGGTCGGCGAACTGGTCGTCGCTCATGCCGCTGCCGCCGTGCAGGGCGATCGGCACCCCGGTGGCCTCCACCAGGTCGGTGACGCGTTCGAAGTCGAGCTCGGGCTTCTGCGAATACACCCCGTGAGCGTTGCCGATCGACGGCGCGAACACGTCGACGCCCGTGGTCTCGATGAACGACACGGCGGTGTCGAGCGACTGGCGGTGGGCGACGGTGTCGCTGCCGATGCCGTCTTCGACGCCGGTGATCGACTCGATCTCGCCCTCGACGTGCGCCCCGTGCCGCCGCGCCTCGGCTACCACCTCGACGGTCTGCCGCTGGTTCTCCTCCACCGGCAGGGTGGAGGCGTCGAACAGCACCGAGTTCCAGCCGCGCTCGAGGCACTGCGTGATGACCTCGCGCTCGGGGCAGTGGTCGAGGTGCAGCGTCACGGGCACGTCGATGCCCTCGGTCATCGACGTCCACATCGCGAACAGCACGTCGTAGCCGATCTGCTTCACCGTCTTCACCGAGGTCTGCACGATGAGCGGCGAGCGAGCCTCGACGGCACCGGCCAGAACGGCTTCGAGCGTGAGGTCGTTGACGATGTTGATGGCGGGCACGCCGTAACGCTCCTGGAACGCCCGATCGACGATCTGCTTCAATGACACGACCGCCACGGGAACCTCCTCATTCGCCTGCCTTCACGCTAGGCAGCGCGCCGACGGTGGGGAATGGGGGGTTCCCCCACCTGGCCGGTAGGGGAGGGGTAGGGCGGCGCTCGCCGTCAGGAGTGGCCCGCGAGGGCGCGCCGGTTGGGCGCACCGGTCTTGCGCAGGATCGCGCCGACATGCTTTTCGACCGTCTTCACGGAGATGTCGAGGGCGGCGGCGATCTGCTTGTAGGGCAGGCCGTCTTCGACCAGGCTCCGCACCTCGCGTTCCCGCGCGGTGAGGTGGTCGGGGCCGTCGACGCCGGTCGAGCTCGTGAACAGCTCGACGGTCATCAACGAGTCGCCGCGGGCCGCCGCCACCACGGCCCGGGCGAGCCCGGCGGCATCCACGTCGTGCTTCACGAAGCCGACGGCGCCGGCCTGGGCGGCTTCGCGCACGCCGTCGTCGGAGACCGTGTCGACTAGCAGCACCACCGCGGCGTCGCGGTCGATCGCCCGCAGATAGGAGGTCAGCCGCACGCCGTCGATGTGCGGCATCCGCAGGTGGGTGAGCACGACGTGGGGGCGCAACAGGCGGTAGGCGTCGACCACCTGCGACGACTCGGCGATCTCGCCCACCACCTGGATGTCGGGCTCGACGAGCGCGAGCATGCGCACGAGTCCGGCGCGCACCACGGGACTGTCGTGCACCACGAGCACGCGCCAGCGGGAGCGCGACGATCCGTCGAGGTGGGTGGGCGCCTGGTAGGGCAGCTCGACGCGCAGCCGCGTGCCCCAGCCGGGTGTGGAGTCGACCTGCACCGAGCCGCCGAGATGCTGGGCGCGGGCGACGAGTCCGCGCAGGCCGAGCCCCGGGCCGGGACGGGGCCGGGAGGTCGCGCGCGGTCGTGTTGGGTGCGTCAGCTCGGTGATGTCGAAACCGCGCCCGTCGTCGTCGATGAGCACGGCGATGCTCTCGTCGCCGTAGACCACCCCCACCCGGATGCTGCGGGCGCGCGCGTGCTCGAGCACGTTGGTCAGGGCCTCCTGGGTGATGCGGAAGAGCTGGCGCGCCGTCTCGGGCGCGAGCGCGCGCGGCTCGCCGATCACCACGAACCGGGTGGCCACGCCGGCGGTCGACTCCACCCAGCCGAGCTCGAGGGCGATGGCCTCGCCGAGCGAGCGGCCGTCGAGCAGCGAGGGGCCGAGGCCGAGCACGGTGCGGCGGGTCTCGGTGAGGGCGGCGTTCGCGGCGCTGCGCGCCTGGGCGACGGCGGCGCGGGCGGACTCGGCGTCGGGGGCTGGCGGGGTGGCGGCATCCGGGGGCTGTGGGGCGGCGGCGTCCGGGGGCGGCGGGGTGGCGGCATCCGGGGGCTGTGGGGTGGCGGCATCCGGCAGCGTGGCGAGGGCGCGTTCGGCCGAGTCGAGGTGCAGCAGGATGGCGGCGAGGCCGCGGCCCACGGTGTCGTGCACGTCGCGGACGACTCGCTCGCGCTCGCCGAGGGTCGCGGCCTCGCTGGCGCGTTCGGCCGCGAGGGCGTGCAGTCGGGCGTTGGTGATGGCGATCGCGGCGTGCGTGGCGAAGAGTTCGAGCAGGCCGCTGTCGGCGTCGGTGAAGCGGCGGTCGGGGTCGCGGCTGAACACGACGCAGGTGCCGATGACGGCGCCGTTCCAGCGGATGGGCACCCCGATCACGCCGTGCAGCAGGTCGCGTTCGGGCGGCGCGATGTGGGCTCCGGGAACATCGGCATAGCGGTCGAAGATCACGGCGCTGCGCTGCCTCACCACGGCGCCGGTGACGCCCTCGTCGAGCGGGAAGGTCTGGCCCGACTGGCAGCCGACGCCGAGGTCGACCTCTTTGCGGTAGGTGCCGGCCACCTCGTCGACGGTGCAGATCGATCCGCTCTCGCAGCCGAGCAGCTCCATCGTGTGGGTCAGGATGCGTTCGAGCAGCGGCTCGAGCGCGAACTGCCCGGCCAGGTCGTTCGCCATCGCGGCGAGGGTGTCGACTTGGCGCCGCGCGTGTGACGCGTCTTGATCCATGGTGAGACCTCGGGTTCCGCGGTGACCACGTCGTCGCCCGCACGCCTATTCTTCATCGGCGCGGTCGCGGGCACCAGGGGCCGCATGCGCGAGGTCGCGTCGGCGGGCGGGTCGCGAATAGGCTGATGGCAGCGTCCGCATGCTCCCGGGGCGCTACGGCGGTGGGGCTCACCGTAACCAACCTCGGCCAGGCCGCATGCGGCGGCCGACAACAGTCCCTATCTCAAGAGTTCTGCGTGCCCACGGCGCGCCCGGAGATAGGAGCCCGATGAACAGCCCAGACCCGAACGCCGAACTACCCATGGACAGCGACGTCGAGGAGCTCGGCGCCGGCGAGGGGTCGTCGCCTGGGTCGTCGGCCGGTGCTCTGTCGCCCGGGGCGTTGTCGCCCGGGGTGGCGCCGCCTGCGCCGGCGGGGTCGCGGCCGGCGCACCTCCGGCCGGCCTACCTCGCGCTCGTCGCCCTGGGCGGTGCGATCGGCACGGGCCTCCGCGAGGCCATCTCGCTGGCCACGCCCGCGCTCGGCGGATTCCCGATCGCGATCTTCGGCATCAACGTGGTGGGCGCCTTCGTGCTCGGCGCGTTGCTCGAGGCGCTCGCCCTCCGCGGCCCCGACGAGGGTCGGCGTCGGCGCATCCGGTTGTTCGTGGGCACCGGGGTGCTCGGCGGTTTCACGACCTACAGTGCCCTCGCCACCGACACCGCCCTCCTGCTCGGCGACGGCAGCGCCGCACCCGCGGCGCTCTACGCCGGCCTCACCGTGGTGCTCGGCGCGATCGCGACCTGGGGTGGAATCGCCCTCGGCATGCGGTGGGGCCGGGAACGGCAGCGGGGGGTGGCCTCATGACCCCCCTCGTGTTCGTCGCGCTCGCCGCGGCCGGGGGCGTCGGGGCCGCGACCCGCTTCTTCGTCGACGGCGCGGTCAAGGCGCGCATCCGGTGGCCCTACCCAGTCGGCACCACGATCATCAACGTCTCGGGGTCACTGCTGCTCGGATTCGTCACGGGCGTGGCGCTCGGCCACCTGGTGGGGGTGGAGTGGCAGCTCGTGCTCGGCACCGGATTCCTCGGCGGATACACCACTTTCAGCACCGCGAGCTTCGAGACCGTTCGCCTGCTGCAGACCGGCCGCCCCTGGGCGGCGCTCGCCAACGGCGTCGGCATGCTCGTGGCATCCGTGGCAGCCGCGACCCTCGGCCTCTGGCTCGCCTCCCTGCTCTGACCGACCTCGAGGCGTGCTGCCGCGCTGCCCCGCTCACGTCTTGGCGTGCGGCCGCGCCGCACCTGCCCTGGGCAACGGCTTCGGGCGAACCTCCGCGCACTCACCCCGCCCTGCGGGCCGCCTAGCGCGACGTCCTCCCGTACGCGCACGCGTCAGCGCGACGCGCCCGCCCAGGGCGCGCCGTCGGGGCGGGGCAGTGGTCGCCCGCCGGCCCGGCGTCGGGCGTGCCGCCATGCTGACCCTGCCTCAGGCACCGGCCCCGGTCGAACCTCTGCCCACTCACCCCGCTATTCAGGCCGGTTCGTGCGACGTCCTCCCGTAGGCGCAGGCGTCAGCACGACGCGCCCGCCCCGGGGCGCTCCGTCGGAGGTGGGCGGCGGGCGCCCGCCCGGCCCGGCGTCGGGGCGTGCTGCCGCGCCGAGCCCGGCCCGGGCGACCGCTTCGGGCGAACCTCCGCGCACTCACCCCGCCATGCGGGCGGCCTGGCGCGACGTCCTCCCGTACACGGGCGTCGGCGCGACGCGCCCGCCCCGCCGTCGGGGCGTGCTGCCGAGCCGCCCCTGCCCAGGGCACTGGCTTCAGGCGAACCTCCGCGCACTCGCCGGGCTATTCGGGCCACCTGGCGCGACGTCCTCCCGTACGCGGAGCGTCAGCGCGACGCGCCCGACCCGCCGTCGGGGTGTGCTGCCGACCCGCCCCTGACCCGGGCGACCGCTTCGGGCGAACCTCCGCGCACTCGCCCAGCTATTCGGGGCGGGTGTCGCGACGTCCTCCCGAGGGCGCGGGCGTCAGCGCGACGCGACCGCGCCGGGGCGCGACGTCGGGGCGGGGCGGCGGTCGCCGCGCACGCCGAGCATGAGCAGCAGGCCCACGAGCAGCACGAGCACGATGCCGAGGATGCCCCAGTACTGCACGTTCGCGTCCGGCCCGCCGATGGCCGCGCCGATGCCGATGAAGAGGGTGAACATGGCCGGGGCCAGGAACGTGGCGGCCTTGCCCGTAGTGGCGTAGAGGCCGAAGATCTCGCCGTTGCGGCCCTCGGGGATGCGGCGCGCGAGGAACGACCGGCTCGCCGACTGCGCGGGGCCCACGAAGGCGCAGAGCGCGAGGCCGAAGGTCCAGAACACGGCCTGGCCTCCGTCGTGCAGCACGAACACCGCCAGCCCGCACACCACGAGCCCGATCAGCGCCGCCACGATGACGGGCTTGGCCCCGAACCGGTCGTCGAGCAGACCGACCAGGATGGTCGACACCCCGGCCACCACGTTCGCCGCGATCGCGAAGATGATGACCTGGCCCGACGAGAACCCGAACGAACCCGCCGCGAGCACACCGCCGAACGTGAACACACCGGTCAGCCCGTCGCGGAACACGGCGCTCGCCAGCAGGAAGTACGCGGTCTGCCGATCGCTCCTGAACAGCGACCGGATGTCGCGGAACAGCACCCGATACGACTCGACGATGCCGATGCGCACCGCCGCTCCCGACCGCTGATCGGGCGAGCGGTACTCCGGCACCGACAGCAGCACGGGCAGCGCGAACAGCCCGAACCAGATGGCCGACACCAGCACGGTCACCCGCACCGGCAGTCCGTCGCTCGCCGGCACGCCGAACAACGCGGTGCCGCCGATGGGCTCGATGAAGCCGAAATACACCACGAGCAGCAGCACGATGCCGCCCACGTAGCCCATGCCCCAGCCGAAGCCCGAGACCTTGCCGATGGTGGCCGGCGTCGACACCTGGGTGATCATGGCGTTGTAGTTCACCGTGGCGAACTCGTAGAAGATGGTGCCGGCCGCGAGCAGGAACAACCCGAGCCAGAGGTAGCCCGGGTCGGGCGCCACGAAGAACATCAGCGCCGAGATGAGCACCACGATGTAGGTGTTCACACCCAGCCAGAGCTTACGGCGCCCACGGCGGTCGGAACGCTGCCCGGTGATCGGCGCGAGCAGAGCCACCAGCACGCCCGCGATGGTCATGGCTATGCCGAGCTGGGCCGAGACGGCGGTCTCGCCGCCGAACGAATCGCTCGTGAGATAGACCGTGAACACGAAGGTCGTGATGACCGCGTTGAACGAGGCCGAACCCCAGTCCCACAGACCCCAGGCGAGCACGTGCCGGCGCAGCGGTGAGGGGGTCGAGGCGGTGGGCGTCGGGCCGTCGGTCATGCAGCCACAGTAACGGCAGCGGGTGAACAATCGGCGCCGCGCCGGGCCCGCATCCGCGCCGAATTACTCACGACGCTTCCTGCCCTCCGCTGCTTATGATGAGCAAAACTCACGCCCACATCCCGCACGAGAGAACGGAGACGCCATGCACGCCATCATCGAGACCACCGTCGGCTTCGACGCGCGCGGCCGAGAGGGCGCGACCGTGCTCTCCATCGGGTTCCGGATGCCGCTCGACGCGGCCGACGGCACCGCCGAGTTGCTCGCCACCCTCCACCGCAACGGGCGCGAGCTCGTGGCCACGACCGGGGCCGAGCACGGCGACATCCGGGTCGACCGTCGCGGCGCCGATCGCGACGGGCTCGGTCACTACCGGGCCAGGGTACTGGGCGTGCGGGCGCTGGCGCCGGGCGTCTACGGCCTGCGAGTTCGCCGGAACGGCGAGGTAGTGGCCCGGATTCCGTTCGAGATCGCTCACAGCGGAGCGCTGCGGGCCGCGGGAGACGCGATCATAGCCCGCTCATAGCCAACGCCCAGCGAGCCCTTGACTGGGGGAGTTGCAATGGATGGGTCGCACCGCGTCAGCCAGGCGCATCCGCGGCCCCTATTCCAAGGACTCACCATGATCGACTTCTCCGAGGCTCCCGCCGGGAGCCCCTCGCAACCAGCCCCCGCTGCCTCCTCCGCCTTCACCCGGCCCGGCTCCCGTCGGCGTCGCACCGGCCTCATCGCCGGCGTCGCCGGACTCGCCCTCGTCGCCGCCCTCGGAGCGAGCGGCACCGCCGCCTTCGCCACCACGCAGGCCGCCTCGGCCCTGGCCGGCACCGGCACCGGCGACTCGTCCGCCGTCACCGACGTCACCGGGGGCCTGCCCTCGACCGGCTACTCGTTCGGCTCGGGGTCGGGCGTCACGCCCTACGGCTACGGCTACGGCTCGGGTTCCGGCTCATCGTCGCCCTACGGCTATGGCTATGGCTCGGGCGGCTCGGGCTCCTCCGGCTCAGGCTCCTCCGGCTCAGCCTCGGGCTCCACCGCCACCGACGCCGTCCCGGCAACCGCCGCCCAGACCTCCGGGGTGGTCACCATCGACACCGTGCTCGCCTACCAGAACGCGGCCGCCGCCGGCACGGGCATCATCCTCACCTCCGACGGGCTGATCCTCACCAACAACCACGTCGTCGAGGGCTCGACCAGCATCCAGGTCACCGACGAGTCGACCGGCGAGGCCTACACCGCGACCGTGGTCGGAACCGACGCCACCCACGACGTCGCCCTCCTGCAGCTGCAGAACGCCGAGGGCCTCACCCCCGCCTCGATCGAGTCCGCCGACCCGGCCACCACCGGCGACGCGGTCACCGCCGTCGGCAACGCCGAGGGCACGGGCGACCTCGTGGCGGCATCCGGAACCGTCGTCGCCACCGACCAGCCCGTCACCACCCAGGCCGAGGGCAGCGTGGCCGGCGAGACCCTCACCGGCATGCTGCAGGTCGACGCCGACATCGTCTCGGGCGACTCGGGCGGCCCGCTGCTCGACGCCGACGGCGACGTGGTGGGCATCGACACCGCTGCGTCGTCGGGCTCGGCCCAGATCGTCGGGTTCGCCATCCCCATCGCCACGGCGCTCGACATCGCGGCGCAGATCGAGCAGGGGCAGGAGACCGACACCATCGAGATCGGCTACCCGGGCTTCCTCGGCATCCAGGTCGCGTCGAACGCCACCGTGGCCGGAGCGGGCGTCGCCGGCGTGATCGACGGCACACCCGCAGCGGATGCCGGCCTCGCCGCCGGTGACGTGATCACCGCCGTGAATGGCACGGCGGTGACCTCCGGCAGCCAGCTGTCGGCCGTGCTCGGCGCCATGGAACCGCGCGAGCAGGTGTCGCTCAGCTGGACCACCTCGGCCGGATCCGCCGCCTCGGCCACCGTCACCCTGGTCGACGGCCCCGCGGCCTGATCGGGTTCGGCTGTTCTCCTTCCGCGTGGAATAGAGGAGCGAAGCTGAGAGTTGAGCCATAGTGACTCAAGTTTTTCAGACAGGACTTGACGGCGATGCCGCCGGATGGAAAACTTGAAGTCACAAGGCTCAAGTCTTGACAAGCTTCGTACTACCAGAACATCCACAACAGAAGGAGAACAGCCGAATGGCTCGTGCAGTAGGTATCGACCTCGGAACCACCAACTCGGTGGTCGCCGTGCTCGAGGGCGGGGAGCCCGCCGTCATCGCGAACGCGGAAGGATTCCGCACCACGCCGTCAGTGGTCGCATTCACCAAAGACGGAGAGGTTCTCGTCGGAGAGACCGCCAAGCGTCAGGCCGTCACCAACGTCGACCGCACCATCTCCAGTGTCAAGCGCCACATCGGCACGAACTGGACCGCCGACATCGACGGCAAGAAGTACACCCCGCAGGAGATCTCGGCCCGCATCCTGGGCAAGCTCAAGCGCGACGCCGAGAGCTACCTGGGCGACGCGGTGACCGACGCGGTCATCACCGTTCCCGCCTACTTCAACGACTCCGAGCGTCAGGCCACGAAGGAGGCCGGCGAGATCGCGGGCCTCAACGTGCTGCGCATCATCAACGAGCCCACCGCTGCGGCTCTCGCCTACGGCCTCGACAAGGGCAAGGAAGACGAGCTCATCCTGGTCTTCGACCTCGGTGGAGGCACGTTCGACGTCTCGCTGCTCGAAGTGGGCAAAGACGACGACTTCTCCACCATCCAGGTGCGTGCCACCGCCGGTGACAACCGGCTCGGCGGCGACGACTGGGACCAGCGGGTCGTCGACTACCTGATCAAGAACTTCAAAGACACCACCGGTGTCGACGTGTCGAAGGACAAGATCGCCCTGCAGCGCCTCAAGGAGGCCGCCGAGCAGGCCAAGAAGGAGCTCTCGTCGGGCATGTCGGCCAGCATCACGCTGCCCTACCTGTCGCTGACCGAGAACGGCCCGGCCAACCTCGACGTCACCCTCACGCGCGCCAAGTTCGAAGAGCTCACGCAAGACCTGCTGGCTCGCACCGAGAAGCCCTTCAAAGACGTCATCGCCGAGGCGGGCGTGTCGGTCAACGACATCGCACACGTCGTGCTGGTGGGTGGATCGACCCGTATGCCGGCCGTCGTCGAGCTCGTGAAGAAGCTCACCGGTGGCAAGGAGCCCAACAAGGGCGTCAACCCCGATGAGGTCGTCGCCGTGGGCGCCGCCCTGCAGGCGGGCGTGCTGCGCGGCGAGCGCAAAGACGTGCTGCTCATTGACGTGACCCCCCTGTCGCTCGGCATCGAGACCAAGGGTGGCATCATGACCAAGCTCATCGAGCGCAACACGGCCATCCCCACCAAGCGCAGCGAGACCTTCACGACCGCCGACGACAACCAGCCGTCGGTCGCCATCCAGGTGTTCCAGGGCGAGCGTGAGTTCACCCGCGACAACAAGAACCTCGGAACGTTCGAGCTCACCGGCATCGCGCCGGCCCCCCGCGGCATCCCGCAGGTCGAGGTGACCTTCGACATCGACGCCAACGGCATCGTGCACGTGTCGGCGAAAGACAAGGGCACCGGCAAGGAGCAGTCGATGACCATCACCGGCGGCTCGTCGCTGCCGAAGGAAGACATCGACCGCATGGTGCGCGAGGCCGAGGAGCACGCGGCCGAAGACAAGAAGCGCCGTGAGGCCGCCGAGGTGCGCAACCAGGCCGAGACGCTCGCGTACTCGACCGATAAGCTCATCAAAGACAACGCCGACAAGCTGCCCGACGACGTGAAGTCCGACGTGCAGGCCGACGTCGACGCTCTGAAGTCCGCCCTCGCGGGTGAAGACGACGACGCCGTGAAGACCGCGTTCGACAAGCTCAACGAGAGCCAGCAGAAGCTCGGCCAGGCCATCTATGCTTCTGCTCAGGCAGATGCTGCGGCGCCCGGTGCGGGCGAGCAGGGTGAGCCCACCGAGTCGACGCAGCCCTCCGACGACGACGTCGTCGACGCCGAGGTCGTCGAAGACGAAGACGAGCCGAAGGACAAGTAATCCATGACTGACGACAACACCAACGGTCGTCAGCCTGATGACGAGTCGGGCGCCTCTTCCGAAGAGACGCCCGACTCGGCCTTCATCCAGGCTGAAGGACCTGATGTCGAGACCTCGCTGACCGACGCCGACCTGTCGTTCCTCTCGGGGCAGACGACGGCCGACGAGCTGGCGGCCGAGCGGCTCGCCGATCTGCAGCGGGTGACGGCGGAATACGCGAACTACCGCAAGCGCACCGAGGCCAACCGCGAAGTCGAGCGCGAGCGCGCCGTCGGCGACGTGGTCAAGGTTCTGCTGCCGGTGCTCGACGACCTCGACCGGGCCGCCAAGCACGGCGACCTCGAAGAGGGCGGCCCGTTCACGGCGATCGCGGCGAAGCTGCGGTCGGGCGTCGAGCGGGTGGGGCTCACGCCCTTCGGTGCGGCCGGCGATCTCTTCGACCCCCAGGTGCACGAGGCGATCTTCCAGCAGCCGAGTGCCGACGTCGAGACTCCGACGATCGCCGACGTGGTCGAATCCGGGTACTACCTTGGTTCCACGCTGCTACGCGCCGCCAAGGTCGTAGTGGCGGTGCCCAATGGCTAGCCAGGACTGGTTCGACAAAGACTTCTACAAAGTGCTCGGGGTGTCGAAAGACATCACGCAGGCCGACCTGAAGAAGGCTTATCGCAAGCTCGCGCGCCAGTTCCACCCCGACTCCAACCAGGGTGACGCGAAGGCCGAGGCCCGGTTCAAGGAGATCAGCGAGGCCTACTCGGTGCTCTCCGACGAGGAGCAGCGCAAAGAATACGACCAGATCCGCGCCATGGGCTCCGGCGCTCGCTTCACCGCGGGCGGCGGGGGTCAGGGCGGCGGCTTCGAAGACGTGTTCGGCGGCATGTTCGGTCAGGGCGGCGGGGGTGCTCGGGGGCAGAGCTACAGCTACCAGCAGGCTCCCGGCGGCTTCGACGACATCCTCGGCGGCATGTTCGGCGGGGGCGGCGGCTTCGGCTCGCAGCGCGCGGGGTTCGGCTTCGGCGGTCCCACGCGCGGTCGCGACGTCACCGCGCGCACCACGATCGACTTCATCACCGCGGTGAAGGGCGACACCATCAAGCTGCAGACAGCGGATGGCAAGCCGATCACGGTGAAGATCCCCGCCGGCGTGGCCGACCAGCAGAAGATCAAGCTGCGCGGCAAGGGCGAGCCCTCGCCCGACGGCGGCGAGCCCGGCGACATCGTGCTCACGGTGTCGGTGCGTAAGCATCCGGTGTTCGAACGCGACGGCCTCAACCTGCGCGTCAACGTGCCGGTCACCTTCGTCGAGGCCACCCTCGGGGCGACCATCGAGGTGCCCACGCTCGGTGGCCCTCCGGTGAAGCTCAAGGTCGCGGCCGGCACCCCGTCGGGGCGCGTGCTGCGCGTCAAGGGCCGGGGAGTCGAGTCGTCGAAGGGCAAGGGAGACCTGCTCGCCGTCGTTCAGGTGGCGGTGCCGTCGCACCTCACCGCCGAACAGCGCGAGGCGCTCGAGCACTTCCACCAGGTGGAGCCGCAGGAGAACCCGCGCACCGAACTGCTCGCCAAGGCGCGGGAGTAGCAGGAGAGGAACGCTGCTGATGGACGAGTCGTCGCCCCTGTTCGCGATCGCCGTCGCCGCAGAGCTCGCGGGCATGCATCCGCAGACCCTGCGCCAGTACGACCGGTTGGGGCTCGTGAGCCCCAACCGCACGTCGGGCAAGTCGAGGCGCTACTCGATGCGCGATGTCGTGCAATTGCGCGAGATCGCCCGCCTCTCGTCGGAGGGGGTGTCGCTCGAGGGCATCGCCCGCATCCTGCAGCTCGAGAACCAGGTCAACGCCCTCGAGTCGCGCGTGCGCGAGCTCGAGTCGACGCTCGCCGACGAGCTGCTCAACCGCCCGGGGCGCCGGGTTTTCGCCGCCGGGGTCGAGGGCGAGATCATCTCGCTCAAGCACGGCACCCGCACCCAGCGCCGCACCGAACTCGTGGTGTGGCGCCCGCTCGGCAAGGGCGACTGACCCGTCGCTCGCCCGGCGGTGGCCCCGCGTCCCGTACGGTTGAGGCGTGACCGAGTTCTCGTTCGACGCGCTGAGGCGTGCGCCCGACGTCGAAGCCGACAATCTGTTCGCGGTCGACGCCAGCGACCGGCTCATCCTCGACCAGGCGGATGCCGCGCTCGAAGAGACCGTGGGCGACCCGGGTCGGGTCGTGGTGATCGGCGACAACTACGGCGCCCTCACGCTCGGTGCCGCCGCGGTGCTCGAGCTGCACGGCATCCGGGTGCATCAAGACGCCCTGGCCGGCGAGCTCGCTCTCGCCGCCAACGCGCGCCGGGTGACCGACCTCGATCTGAGCGGCCGGTTCGTGAACCTGCCGCTCTCGAAGCAGCTGCTCGAGGATGCGACCGTGGTGCTGCTGCAGCTGCCCCGCAGCCTCGCGGCGCTCGACGACATCGCGCGTGCCATCGCTGCCTACGCCGACCCCTCGGTGACGGTCTATGCCGGCGGGCGCGTCAAGCACATGACGACCGCCATGAACGAGGTGCTCGCGGCATCCTTCGACTCGGTCACGGCGCGGCTCGCCCGCCAGAAGTCGCGGGTGCTCATCGCGAGCGGACCCCGTCCCGGGGTCGGTGTCGCGCTGCCCCGGCGGGAGTTCCACGACGACGTCGGACTGTGGATCTGCGCCTCGGGCGGCGCCTTCGCCGGCACGAAACTCGACATCGGCACCCGCTTTCTGCTCGGGCATCTCGACGAGATGAAACCGGATGCCGCCACCGCCATCGATCTCGGCTGCGGCACCGGTGCCCTGGCCGCAGCCCTCGCGCGCGCCCGGCCCGGCCTCGCCGTGATCGCGACCGATCAGTCATTGGCCGCGGTCGAGTCGGCCACGGCGACCATGGAGGCCAACGGCCTCGCCGATCGGGTCGACGTCGTGCGCGACGACGCCCTGAGCGGCTTCGACGACGGCAGTGCCGATCTCGTCGTGCTCAACCCGCCCTTCCACACCGGATCGACCGTGCACGCCGGCATCGCGCTCAAGCTGTTCGAGGCGGCCGGCCGCGTGCTGGCCCCGGGCGGCGAGCTCTGGACCGTGTTCAACTCGCACCTGTCGTATCGCGCCGCCCTGCAGCGTGCCGTCGGCGCCACCCGTCAGGTCGACCGCAACGCCAAGTTCACGGTGATGGTGTCGACGAAGCGTTGACACGCTCGGCGGCCGGCAGGGCGAGCATCGGGGCCGCCAGGCCCCGGCCCGTGAAGCGGCGGTGCAGCGTCCACTCGAACAGGGCCACGAGCACGACCGCGCCGACGAGTCCAGTGAGGCCGTAGACGGTGGGGATCGCCGGGTCGGCGCGCAGCCGGTCGATGAGGTCGACCTGCTCGCCGCTGATGCCGATCAGCACGAAGAAGACAGTGGCGTAGACGAACAGCCGCGCCTGCCAGAGCCGCCGCAGCCCGGCCACCGCGCAGAGGCTCAGCAGCCAGAGGCCGTACCAGGGGTGCAGCAGTGGCGAGAAGAGCGCGAGGGCGGCGAACACCCCGGCGAGCAGCCAGAGCGGGTCGGCCCGCCGCTTGACCGTCACGAGGAACGCCGCGATCGCACAGCCAATGGCGAGGAAGGCGAGCACGACGATCGAGCGCACCTGGTCGCCGTCGCCGCCGAGGCCGTCGGCGAGATCACGCGACCAGAGCGACAGGATGCGCGGGATCGAATACCACGAGCCGATCTCGATCGGGGTGCCGAGCCCGGCGATCCAGCCCACGCCGACTCCCAGGCCCACGCCGAGGGCCACGATGCTGCCGGCCGCGATGGCGGCCACGGCGGCCCAGCGCCGGATGAGCGCACCCCAGTTCGCGGTGGAGCCCGCCCAGATGATGCCGATGATCGGCAGCGCGATGAGTGCGATCGGCTTGATGCCGATGGCCGCCGTGACGAGCAGGGTGGCGAGCACCGGGCGCTGCCGCAGCGCCCAGTAGGCACCGGCGACGATGAGCCCGAGCATGAGGGCGTCGTTGTGCCCGGCGACCACGAAGTTCATCAGCACCAGCGGGCTCGCCGCAATCGCCCAGAGCACCGCCGCCTCGTTGAACCCGCGCAGCCGCGCTATGCGCCAGCCGTAGTAGGCGAGCATGGCCAGTCCGGCTACCGCGAGCAGCCGCATGCCGAACAGGCTCGCCTCGATCGGCAGCCAGGATGTCGCCACCACCACGATCCGGGCGAGCAGCACGAACAGCGGACCGTAAGGGGTGACCGTGGTCGACCATTTGATGTCGACGCCCGCCTCGAACCAGCCGGGCACGTCGGCCATCACGTCGGTGTAGGGGTCGAGACCCGCCACGAGCATCCGACCCTGGCCGAGGTAGGCGTAGATGTCGCGGCTGAACAGCGGCAGCGCGAACAGCAGGGGGGCCGACCACACGATGGCCGAGGTGGCGACCTGGCGCAGGGGAGCACGGGTGCTCGCGCGGCGGGCGGCTGCGGCATCCGGAGCCCGTGTGCCGGCGGCATCCGTTCGGCCGCGGGGCGACAAGCGGGGCGACAGGCTGGGCGACAGGCGGGGCGACGCACGGAGCGACAGGCCGAGCGAGAGCCACGCCGCGAGCAGCAGCAGCACTCCGGCCACGACGAGCAGGGTGCACACCCACGCGGCCGCGTGACTGTTGCGCAGCAGCGCGATGAACGGCTGCGTCTGCAGCGACGAGCCGGGCGCCAGCCAGCCGACCCCCAGTGATCCCGCGGTGATTGCGAGCGACCCGACCAGGCCGATGACCAGGCGCAGCGGCGGGGGGAGAGAGAGCACAGTATGTCTTATCACGACCCGGCTGGGCGGGGCGTGCGCCGCGGGCTAACCCGGCAGCGACGACGCGGCGAAGACGCGGGCCGGGAAGGTGCGGCGCAGGCGGTATTCGGTGGCGACGAGCACCGCGGTGACGCCCACGAGCGCCGCGCCGATCACGGCGACCGGGATCATCGTGTCGCCCTCGAGGCGTTGCTCGAGGTTGAGCGGCTCCGCGAGCCCGATCAGCATGAAGAAGGCGGTGGAGTAGAGCACCACCCGGATGCGCCAGAGCCGCTCGACGCCGGCCACCGCGAAGAAGGTGAGCAGCCAGAGGCCGTACCACGGGTGCAGCACGGGCGAGGCGAGCATCACTACCGCGAAGCATCCGGCGAGCAGCCACACCGGATCGGCCCGGCGCCGCGCGATGAGTAGCACGGCGGCGGCCGCCGCGCCCAGCCCGAGCAGCACGAGCTTGAACACGCTCTGGGTGACGTCGCCCGAGAGACCGACCCCGTTGGCGAGGCCGCCGATGCCGATGCCCAGGATGTTCGCGGGCGCGTACCACGACGAGATGGTGACGGGCGTGGCGAGCGCGCCGATCCAGCCGACACCGACCCCGATGCCCCAGCCGAGCACGGCGATGCCACCGAGCGCGATCGACGCGACCGCGAGCCAGCGGCGGACGACGACCCCCCAGCCGGCCTCGCGGCCCGCCCAGATCAGCCCGATGATCGGCAGGGCGATCAGCGCGATGGGTTTGACCCCGATCGCCAGGGCCACCAGCACGGTGCCGAGAACGGGGCGGTCTTTGAGGGCGTAGTAGACGCCGCCCACGATCAGCCCCAGCATCAGCGAGTCGTTGTGGCCCGCCACCACGAAGTTCATCAGCACGAGCGGGCTGGCGGCCACGACCCAGAGCACGCCGGCCTCGTTGAGCCCGCGCAGGCGGGCGATGCGCCACGCGTAGTAGGCGAGCATCGCCAGGCCCGCCACCGCCAGCGCGCGGAACGCGAACACCGCCACCTCGGCCGGCAGCGCATCCGTCGACATCACCACCACCCGCTCGAGCCACACGAACACCGGTCCGTAGGGGGTCTGCGTGTCGGCCCAGAGCGGATCGACGCCGAGGCCGAACCAGCCCGGCAGATCGGCCATCCCGGTCGTGTAGGGGTTGAGCCCGGCGGCCATCAGCCGGCCCTGGCCGACGTAGGCGAACATGTCGCGACTGAACATCGGCAGGGTGAACAGCAGCGGCGCCGCCCATGCGGCCGCCGAGAGCGCGACCTGGCGCACCTGCGCCGCCTTCTTGCGCGCGTCGGTCTTGGGGCCCGAGCGGCGCTCGAGCAGCGACATCCCGAGCGCGATCCACGCCACGAGCAGCATCACGGCGCCGGCCACCACGAGCAGGCCGCAGATCGTCACGGCTCCGCGGTAGTCGCGCAGCAGCACGAACAGGTGCCAGGTGCGAAGAACGGATGCCGGTCCGAGCCACCCTGCTCCGAGCGACCCGACCGCGATCGCCACGGAGCCGAGAACTCCGAGCAGCAGGCGCACTCGAGGGGGGATGACAGGCACGATCTTGTCTTACCACCCTCAGTTGAATGCGCGGCGAACGCTGGCACAAGATCCGCCGCTCTGCTAAACTTGAGTCAGATCAACTCAACTTTGGAACCGGCAAGCAGAAGACAAGGAGTCGAATCCACCGATGGTCAACCAGTCGAACGCGGGCGACGACGAGCAGAAGAGCGCCCTCGAGCAATACGGCGTGAACCTCACCGACATCGCGGCGAGCGGCAAGCTCGACCCGGTGATCGGCCGCGACGCCGAGATCAGGCGGGTCAGCCAGGTGCTGACGCGCCGCACCAAGAACAACCCCGTGCTCATCGGCGAGCCCGGCGTGGGCAAGACGGCCGTGGTCGAAGGGCTCGCCCAGCGCATCGTGGCCGGCGACGTGGCCGACTCGCTGAAGGGCAAGCAGATCGTGTCGCTCGACCTGGCGGCGCTCGTGGCCGGCGCGAAATACCGCGGCGAGTTCGAAGAGCGCTTGAAGGCGGTGCTGAAAGAGATCAACGAGGCCGACGGCCAGATCATCACGTTCATCGACGAGTTGCACACCCTGATGGGTGCGGGCGGCGGCGAGGGCTCGGTGGCGGCATCCAACATGCTGAAGCCCATGCTCGCGCGGGGTGAACTGCGCCTGATCGGTGCGACGACGCTCGACGAATACCGCGAGTTCATCGAGAAGGACGCCGCCATGGAGCGGCGCTTCCAGCAGGTGTTCGTGGGCGAGCCGTCGGTCGAAGACACGGTGGCCATTCTGCGCGGCCTGAAGGAGCGCTACGAAGCGCACCACAAGGTGTCGATCGCCGACTCCGCGCTCATCGCGGCCGCCGCGTTGTCGAACCGCTACATCCCGGGCCGCCAGCTGCCCGACAAGGCCATCGACCTCATCGACGAGGCCGCCTCGCGCCTGCGCATGGAGATCGACTCGGCCCCGGTCGAGATCGACGAACTGCGCCGCAGCGTCGACCGGCTGAAGCTCGAAGAGCTGGCGTTGAAGAAAGAGAAAGACGAGGCCTCGAAAGAGCGCCTCGCCGAGTTGCGCACGCTGCTCGCCTCGCGCACCGAGACGCTCGGCGAGCTGCAGGCGCGCTGGGATCGCGAGCGTGCCGCGCTCAACCGCGTCGGCGAGCTGAAAGAGAAGCTCGACAGCGCCCGCATGCGGGCCGAGCGGGCGCAGCGCGAGGGCAACCTCGAGCAAGCATCGCGGCTGCTCTACGGCGAGATCCCGGTGCTCGAGCGCTCGCTCGCCGAGGCCGAGGCCGCCGAGGTGGCCGACGACGGCTCCGAGCGCATGGTGAACGACCAGGTCACGAGCGACGACATCGCCGCCGTGATCGCCGCGTGGACCGGCATCCCGCTCGACCGCCTCACCCAGGGCGAGACCGAGAAGCTGCTCAACCTCGAGGGCGAACTCGGCCGCCGGCTGGTGGGCCAGAAGCAGGCCGTGCGCGCGGTGGCCGACGCCGTGCGCCGCTCGCGGGCCGGCATCGCCGACGCCGACCGGCCGACGGGGTCGTTCCTGTTTCTCGGCCCGACGGGTGTCGGCAAGACCGAGCTCGCCAAGGCGCTCGCCGAGTTCTTGTTCGACGACGAGAAGGCCCTCATCCGCATCGACATGTCGGAGTACGGCGAGAAGCACTCCGTCGCCCGGCTGCTCGGAGCCCCTCCCGGTTACATCGGCTACGAGCAGGGCGGCCAGCTGACCGAGGCGGTGCGCCGGCGGCCCTACTCGGTGGTGCTGCTCGACGAGGTCGAGAAGGCGCACCCCGAGGTGTTCGACGTGCTGCTGCAGGTGCTCGACGACGGGCGGCTGACCGACGGCCAGGGTCGCACGGTCGACTTCCGCAACACGATCCTCATCCTCACCTCGAACCTCGGGTCGCAATATCTGGTCGACCCGGCGCTGACCGCCGAGCAGCGCGAGGAGTTCGTGCAGGCGGCGGTGCGGCAGGCGTTCAAGCCCGAGTTCGTGAACCGGCTCGACGACATCGTGGTGTTCCAGGCGCTCTCCGAGACCGACCTGGCGCAGATCGTGTCGCTCTACATCGACCGGCTGGCCCGCCGGCTCTCGTCGAGGCGCCTTTCGCTCGCGGTGACTCCGGATGCGCGGGCCTGGCTCGCCGAGCGCGGCTACGACCCGATCTACGGTGCGCGGCCGCTGCGGCGCCTGATGCAGCACGAGATCGACGACCGGCTGGCGACCGCGCTGCTCTCGGGCTCGGTGCGCGACGGCGACACCGTGCTCGTGGGGCTCGACCCGACGGGCGAGGGCCTGGTCGTGGGTGCGGGGGCCGACGAGGCCGCGGCGGCCGAGGAGCTCGGGGTGGCCGACGAGCTCGGGGTGGCCGAGGCCCTCGACGAGCTCGACGACGAGGTGCAGAGCTAGCCGAGCGCACACGCGAGAACGCGCCGGGCCCCTGATTCGTTCGGGGGCCCGGCGTTCTGTGTTGTGGGCGGATTGCGGCTTGTTCGGCGGTGTGTCAGGCGGCTCAGCGCGAAGCCAACGCCGAGGCCGCCGCCGTCTCCGCGCTCACTCGTTGGCGAGCAGCAGCTCGGCGAGCGGCAGACGGGTGCGCGGCGCCGACTCGCGCGTGCGCAGAATCTCGTCGGGCAGCGCGTCGGGCGAGGCGAGGGTGCCGATCGCCGCGACCGTCACCGGGGTGAGGGTGTCGTCGAGGTCGAAGGCCTGCGCGATCGCGGCGACGTCGAAGCCGCCCATCTGGTGCACGTGCAGTCCGTCGTGGTGGGCCTGCACCGAGAGGTGCGCCATGGCCTGCCCGAGGTCGTACTCCGCCCAGCGCAGCGGCTTGCCGTCGGCGCCGGTGGTCGCGACGACGCCCACGACGAGCACGGCGGCCGAGGTGGCCCACACCGAGTTGAAGCCCATCAGGGTGGCGGCGACCTTGTCGAACGCCTCGGTGCCGCGGCGCGCCACGATGAATCGCGCGGGCTGCGAGTTGGCGGCCGACGGCGACCACCGGGCGGCCTCGAGAGCCGCGGTCAGCGCGGTCTCGTCGATGGGCGCGGCGGCGTCGAACGAACGGGGGCTCCAGCGGTCGGCCAGAACGGGGTGGATGGGGGCGCTGGTCTCAGCGCTGCGGTCGAACGAGCCTCGCGAGACGGGGGCGTCGAACGTGCGGGGGTCTGCGGTGATGGTCATGACGACTCCAAGGGATCGAGCGGTGTTCTGCACGCCATTGGACAGCGGATGAGTCGGGCCGGGCAGTGATCGAATCGGACTGCGGTCCGCTTCATGCAACCGACTCCCCGCCGCAGTTATTCCGCGTCGTCGACCGGGCTCGTCGAGGGCGCTCGGCCCCGTTGCTGCCGCGCCCGGCGCACGCGTTTCGCGACGAACCACACCGCGGCCGCGGCGACCACCACGATCACCACCACCTGGAAGATGCCCGCGTACTCCTCGACCACGTGCCACTGCTCGCCGAGAAAGAAGCCGGCGACGATGAACACCGAGTTCCAGATGAGGCTGCCGGCCGTGGTCAGCAGGGCGAACCGCCAGAGCGGCATCCGTTCGATCCCGGCCGGAATCGAGATGAAGCTGCGGAAGATGGGCACCATCCGCCCGAAGAACACCGCCTTGCTGCCGTGCCGCTGGAACCAGGCTTCGGTGCGGTCGATGTCGTCGACGTCGATGAGCGGCATGCGACGGGCGAGCCTGCGCATGCGGTCACGCCCCAGCCAGGCACCCAGCCCATAGAGCGCCAGGGCGCCCACGAGCGAGCCGAGTGTGGTGAACACGATCGCCGCGGTGAGGTCGAGGTCGCCCCGGCTCGCGGTGAACCCCGCGAGTGGCAGGATGACCTCGCTCGGAATGGGCGGGAAGAGGTTCTCGACCGCCACGGCGATGCCCGCGCCGGGGGCGCCGAGCGTCTGCATGAGCGACACGACCCAGTCGCCGATCGCTCCGAGGCCCGAGCTCTCGGAAGCCGCCCGGGGAACGGCGAAGTGGGGAAGGGAGACGGATGGGTCGGCTGCGGCCAGGCTCATGCCTCAACGGTAGGGGCTTCGGCTGGGGTGACCCTGATCGCCGGGGGGGGCTTAGGGTGGGCGCGTGAACGAACGTGCCGCGGGCACCGGCCCTGCCGCGGGAGCGGGCACCGCCAGGGGCGACGCCCCTGTCGCGGGAGCCGCCCCCGCCGCGCGCGCGACCGCCGCCGAAGTGGAGGCGGCGCTCGCCGATATCGCCGACGCCGCCGACGCGGTGAACCTGCGCCGGTTCTTCAAGACCGGGCCCGGGCAATACGGCGAGGGCGACGAGTTCATCGGGGTGCGGGTGCCGGCGAGTCGCGCCGTGGCCAAGCGGTTCGCGAACCGGCTGGCGCCCGCCGAGATCGACGCGCTGCTCGAGAGCCGGGTGCACGAGCACCGCCTGGTGGGCCTGTTCCTGCTGATCGCCGACCTCGACCGAGCCGTCGCCCCGCGCACGCGCGACGAGGCCGACGAGCGGCGGGTCGTCGACCAGTACCGCAGGGCGGTGCGCCGGGGGCGGGTCGACAACTGGGATCTCGTCGACTCCTCCGCCGACCAGATCCTCGGCCGATGGCTGCTGCTCACCGGCGCGCCCCGCGACGAGCTGTTCGCGCTGGCGCGAAGCGACGACCTGTGGCAGCGCCGGGTCGGCGTGCTCGCCACGTTCGCCTTCATCAAGAGCGGCGACGCCACGACGACCCTCGAGATCGCACCCCTACTGCTCGACGACCCGCACGACCTCCTGCACAAGGCGGTGGGCTGGATGCTGCGCGAAGTCGGCAAACGCGTCGACCGCGCCCTGCTGCTCGGCTTTCTCGACGACTACGCCGCCCGCATGCCGCGCACGATGCTCAGCTACGCCACCGAGCATCTCGATGCCGAGCAGAGGCGGCACTACCGCTCGCTCGGCTGACCACCACCGTCAGGACTTCACCAGCCGCGCGATCGCATCCGACGCCTCTTTGAGCTTCGCCTGTGCCACCTCGCCGCCCTCGGCGACCGCCTCGACCACGCAATGGTTGAGGTGGTCGTTCAGCAGCCCGAGGGCCACGGATTCGAGCGCGCTCGTCATGGCCGACACCTGGGTGAGGATGTCGATGCAGTACTTCTCGTCGGTCACCATGTTCTGCAGCCCGCGGGCCTGCCCCTCGATGCGCCGAAGGCGCTTGAGGTAGTCGTCCTTGTTCGAGATGTAGCCGTGGTGGGCGTGGGCGTCGGCCGGGGCGGGCGTGTCGGGCGAGGCGGCATCCGGTGCGGGGGCGGCATCCATGGTCATGCTCCGATTCTCGCCGGTCGCAGGTCGATGCGGCGCAGCAGTTGTGCGTTGAGGGCCACGATGATCGTCGAGAGCGACATCAGGATCGCCCCGACCGCCATCGGCAGCACGAACCCGACGGGTGCGAGCACGCCGGCCGCGAGCGGCACCGAGAGCAGGTTGTAGCCGGCGGCCCACCAGAGGTTCTGGGTCATCTTGCGGTAGCTCGCCTTCGAGAGGTCGATCACCGAGAGCACCGACCGGGGGTCGTCGCTGGCCAGGATGACGCCGGCCGAGGCGATGGCGACATCCGTTCCCGCGCCGATCGCGATGCCCACGTCGGCGCGCGCGAGCGCCGGTGCGTCGTTCACGCCGTCGCCGACCATCGCGACCTTGCGGCCCTCGGACTGCAGCTCAGCCACCTTGGCCGACTTGTCGCCCGGCTTCACTCCGGCGAACACACGCTCGATGCCGAGCTCGGCGGCCACCGCGTGAGCGACGGAAGCCGCATCGCCGGTGATCATCACGACCTCGACGCCGCGGGCCCGCAGTCCGGCGACGGCGTCGCGCGACTCGGCGCGCACCTCGTCGGCCAGCGCGATCAGCCCGACGACCTCGTCGCCGCGCAGCACGTGCAGCACGGTCTGGCCCGCGTACGCGTCGGCGGGCGCCTCAGAATGCGGTGCGGTGCCGGTGCCGCTTATGGTTCGGGAGGAGGTGACGCCGGCCGGCGCGCTGGGCGCGTCGTGCGCGGAGTGCTCCTCCCGAACGCTGCTCGCGGGAGCCGCGGCGGCGGGCGTCTCGGGGTGCGTTGTTGTGCCGCTGCCGCTTGCGGCTCGGGAGGAGGTGGGGCTGGCCGGGGCGCTGGGCGCGTCGTGCGCGGAGTGCTCCTCCCGAACGCTGCTCGCGGGAGCCGCGGCGGCGGGCGTCTCGGGGTGCGTTGTTGTGCCGCTGCCGCTTGCGGCTCGGGAGGAGGTGGGGCCGGCCGGGGCGCTGAGCGCGTCGTGCGCGGGATGCTCCTCCCGAACGCTGCCCGTGGGAGCGCCGGCGGCTGACGCGAGCGGCTGGGCGCCGTGCGCCTCGAGCAGGTTGGGACCGCCGACGCTGATCGTCGCGCCCCCCACCACGGCGCTGACGCCGACGGCGGTGGAGGCCTGGAAACCGGTGGCCGTGGCCACGGCGAGGCCGCGCTGGCGGGCCGCCGCCACGATCGCGCGGGCGAGCGGATGCTCGCTGTCGGCCTCGGCGGCCGCCGCGAGGGCGAGCACCTCGTCGTCGTCGTGACCGGGCGCCGCCGTCACCGAGGTGACGACCGGCTCGCCCTTGGTGAGGGTGCCGGTCTTGTCGAAGAGAACGGTGTCGACGGTGCGCATGGTCTCGAGGGCGAGCCGGTCTTTCACGAGGATCCCAGCCGACGCCGCGCGCTCGGTGGCGATGGCGACGACGAGCGGGATGGCCAGCCCGAGCGCGTGCGGGCACGCGATGACGAGCACGGTGATGGTGCGGATGACGGCATCGTCGGGGCTACCGACGAGCGACCAGACCAGGGCGGTGACCGCCGCCGACCCGAGAGCGAACCAGAACAGCCAGCCCGCGGCGGTGTCGGCGATGCGCTGGGCCCGCGAGGTGGAGTTCTGGGCCTCGGCGACCAGGCGCTGGATGCCGGCGAGCGCCGTGTCGTCGCCGACCGCGGTGATGCGGATGCGCAGGGCCGTGTCGGTGGCGACCGTGCCCGCGACCACGTGGTCGCCGGGGCCACGGGTGACCGGCTGCGACTCGCCCGTGATCATCGATTCGTCGACGGCGGCCATGCCCTCGACGATCTCGCCGTCGGCCGGGATGCGACCGCCCGGGCGCACGATCACCAGGTCGCCGAGGCGAAGAGCGGATGGCGCGACCGTCGTGACGGTGGGCTCGGCGGTGCCGTTCGCCTCAGCATCCGGAGCGGGGTCGAGTCGCTCGGCCTCGTCGGGCAGCAGCGCAGCCAGCGAGTCGAGGGCCGACGTCGTCTGCGCCAGGGACCGCATCTCGATCCAGTGGCCGAGCAGCATGATGACGATCAGCAGCGCGAGCTCCCACCAGAAGTCGAGCTGCTCGTCGAGCAGCCCCAGCGTCGCGCCCCACGACGCCACGAAGGCGACGGTGATGGCGAGCGCGATGAGCAGCATCATGCCGGGCTTGCGGGCGCGCAACTCGTCGACCCCACCGGTGAGGAACGGGCGGCCGCCGAGCACGAACATGATGGTGCCGAGCACGGGGGAGATCCAGGTGGTGAAGCCCGACTCGGGCAGCGGGTAACCCACGATCATGTTGAACGAGCTGAACCCCACCACCGGCACGGCGATGACGAGCATCACCCAGAACAAGCGCCGGAACTGCCCGACATGATCGCCGTGGCCGCCGTGGCCGCCGTGGCCGCCGTGCCCGCCATGGCCGGCGTGCCCGGCATGGTCGCTGTGGTCGTGGCTGGCCATCGCGCCGTGGTCGTGACCGGAGTGGTCGTGCTCTTCGTGACCGGAGTGGTCGTGGCCCGTGTGATCGTGGCCCGCGTGCCCGCCGTGGTCATGCCCACCGTGCTCCGTGGCGGGCGAGAGGGACACAGGATCGCGGTCGGTGCTCATGCCGCCACGGTATACCCCCAGGGGGTACAGCGCAAGCGTGTTCGCGCGGGGCGCAGTCGATTCATCCGGTACCGTATGGCCATGTCAGGCACCGAGCCCGCCCCGGCACCGCAGCCGGCCGCCCGTCGCACCGATGCGCCTTCGCGCATCACGGGTGTGATCGTCGTGGGCATGAGTGTCGCCGTCTGGTGGCCCGCCTTCACGCTCGGTGCGTGGGGCGACTTCTTCTTCGATCAGATGCTCACCGTGTGGGCGGCGGCCACCGGCGCCCTCATCGTGGTGCTCATCCAGCCCCGGGGCAAGCCGCGGCTGTGGCGCGCGCTCGCTCTGCTCGTGCCGAGCCTGTGGCTCTTCCTGTCGTTCACGATCGACGCGGATGACGGCAACATCGCGAACCTCATCGTCAACCTCCTGGCGCTGGTGGTGGCGCTGCTCGCCGTGCCGGCGACGATCTGGGTGCTGGCCCGCATCATCTGGCCCGAGTTCGCCGAGGACATCTCGTGGCCGCGGCGGCTCGTCGTGATCGGGTCGGTGCTGCTGATCGCGGTGGCGTCGTTCGTGCTCGGTCTCAACCAGTCGAAGTTTCTCACCTGCGAAGACTTCGCCATCAGCGGCAACTCGCAGCCGCCCGGGTGCACGCCCGACCCCGAAGCCGGTTAGCCGAGCTCGCGCTTGAGCGCCGCCACGAACGCGTCGATGTCGGCTTCGGTGGTGTCGAAGGCGCACATCCAGCGCACCTCGCCGGTCGCGGTGTTCCAGTCGTAGAACCGGAACGACTCGCGCAGCCGATCGGCCACGCCGGCCGGCAGCACCGCGAACACCGCGTTCGACTGCGTCGGCTGCGTGAACGTCACGCCCGGCACGTCGGCGACCGCCTCGCGCAGGCGCGCCGCCATGGCGTTCGCGTGCGTAGCGGACCGCAGCCACAGGTCGCCGCCGTAGAGCGCGATCAGCTGCGCCGACACGAACCGCATCTTCGACGCCAGCTGCATGTCGAGCTTGCGCAGGAAGGTGATGCCGGTCGCCGCCGCCGGGTTCACCACCACGACCGCTTCGCCGTAGAGCAACCCGTTCTTGGTGCCGCCGAGCGACACGACGTCGACGCCGGCATCGGTGGTGAAGGCCCGCAGCGGCACCCCGAGCGAGGCCGCCGCGTTCGAGATGCGCGACCCGTCGAGGTGCACGGTCATGCCGAGGGAGTGGGCGTGCGACGCGATCGCGGCCACCTCGTCGACCGTGTAGGCGGTGCCGAGCTCGGTGGTCTGCGTGATCGACACCGCGAGCGGCTGAGCCCGGTGCTCGTCGCCCCAGCCCCAGGCCTCGACGTCGATGAGCTCGGGGGTGAGCTTGCCGTCGGGGGTCGGCACCGTGAGCAGCTTGAGCCCGGCCACCCGCTCGGGCGCCGCGTTCTCGTCGGTGTGGATGTGCGCCGTTGTCGAGCACACCACCGCACCCCAGCGGGGCAGCATCGACTGCAGGCCCACCACGTTGGCTCCCGTGCCGTTGAACACCGGAAACGCCTCGGCCTGATCGCCGAAGTGCCCGCGCACGACGTTCTGCAGCTCGGCCGTGTAGAGGTCTTCGCCGTAGGCGATCTGGTGCCCGCCGTTCGCGGCCGCGATGGCCTCGAGCACCTCGGGGTGGGCGCCGGCGTAGTTGTCAGAGGCGAAGCCGCGCAGCGCGCGGTCGTGCAGGGTCGGGGCGGAAGCGATATCGGTCACCGCACCAGTCTCTCAAACCCGCGCGTGAGATTTCGGGAGGAGCTGCGTCACGAGGCGCCCGCGTGCGACGCTCGTGCGCGCAGCTCCTCCCGAAACGGAGGAGCCTGCCAATCCGCCCGAATCGGCCGGCACCGGTGCGCGCAGGGCATACCCTTCGGATACCGAGTCATCGTGGCTTGCGATGGAGGAATCACCATGGCCGAGAAATCCGCTCGAAAGACGGTCGCGAAGCCCGCCGCCCGCTCACTCAAAGAGAAGCGCGCCGACAAGAAGGCCAAGAGCGACCGGCAGGACCACTCGGCCGACGTCGTCTCGAACGTCAAGAAGAAGTAGCGCCGCCGGCGCCGGCCTCGAGCGCTTCGGACCGGCAGTCGTCGCGGCCAAATCGGATCAGGCGAACTCCGCGGTGGCGCGGGCCCGGAGGTCGGGCCCGGCGAGGTCGACGTGCTTCCACCGCCCGCTGCCTCCTGCTGTGCCGGCGATCGTGATCGCACGCTTCTCGGCGCGCAGCCAGCCGACGCTCACGAGGTCGAAGGCGGACGACGAGAACCACTCCTGGTCGTCGCGGTCGAACTCGCGCATGGTCAGCAGCTGCCACCCGCTGACGGTGACGCGCACGCGGCGGAGCTCAGACGTCGGCCGCCCGTCGAGCTCCCGGATGCTGCCGACGAGAGTGGGCGACCGCGGGTCGAGCAACGTCGCCGCAGCCGCATCGAACTCGAGCCGTCGGGCGGTGAGGTCGAGCCGAACCCGCGTCACCGGGTCGTCGTCGAAATCGAGTCGTGCGAGAGCCACCCCGCTGAGATCGACCGCCATTGTGACTCCCTTCCACCGCCGAACATGGCGCAAGAAGAGAATTTATCAGCTTTGAGCGTGCGCGGCGCCGCGCGTCGCGGATCGGCCCGGTCAGGGCAGGCGGATGCGGGCGCCGTCGAGTTCGGCGGCCGGGGTGCTCCAGAGCCCGACGACGGCGGTGGCGAGCGTGAGCACGTCGGTGAAGCCGGGGAAGGTCTTCTGCGGCTCCGCGCGGCGCATGCCGTCGTCGACGAGCGCCTTCACGGCGAACACCACGGCGGCGGCTCGCAGGGGGCCGTCGGCCTGGTCGGTGCGGAAGCCCTGGGCGAGCGAGCGCATCCACGATTCCGAGGCTGCCTTGGCCGCGGTGTAGTCGGCGCCGGATGCCGTGGGGGCGTCGACCGAGATCGACGACACGAACGCCACTCGAGCGGCCTCCGACGCGACGAGTGCGGGGTAGAACGCCCGGGTGGTGTTGCGCAGGGTGCGGAAGGAGCGCTCGACGGTGGCCCAGCCGGCATCCGTCTGGCCCGGGATGCCGCGGCCGCCGACCCAACCGCCCACGAGGTGCACGAGGCCGTCGATCGGGCCCGACGCGATGAGCCGCAGGGCGAGGGTGTCGACGGCCGAGCTGTCGCTCAGGTCGCACACCTCGGTGGCGATGCCGGGCACGGCGAGGGCGAGCGAGTCGAGACGGCCGGCGTTCGAACCGAGCGCCACCACCTCGGCGCCGGCCTCGACGAGCGCGCCGCACACGGCGGTGCCCGACGCGCTCGTCGCGCCCGCGACGACGACGCGTCTGCCGGCGACACCCTTGACGCCGGAGACGCCCTCGGCGCCCTCGACACCACCCGGGCGGCCCTCGCGGCCTGACTCGCTCATGCCTTCATTCTGGCCCGTGTGAGGGCGCGCGGCACCCAGGCCGGGGCGACGATCCTCGAGGCGGTCAGTCGCGCCCCGTGATGCCGGCCGTCGACGCGATCACGTCGTGCATCTTCTTGTCGAGCGCCTCATAGAACATCGACAGCGGGAACTCGTCGTCGAGCACGGCGTCGGTGAGCCCGCGCGGCGGCCCGTCGAGCGGCAGCGCGCCCGGCCCCTGCGCCCACACCGACGCCGGGTGGGGCGTGAGCGTCTGGGTGATCAGGGCGTAGGCCGCGAGCCAGTGCGCCGTCTTCGGGCGGTCGATCGACCGCCAGTAGAGCTCGTCGATGGCGTCGCCGAGTGCCACCACCGCGTCGGCGACATCCGGCCAGTCGATGGTGAGCTTGGTGTCGGTCCAGTGCAGAACCCCGCGCTGGTGAAGCCACGCAAACAGCAACTGACCGCCGAGCCCGTCGTAGTTGCGCACCCGCGAGCCCGTGATGGCGAACCGGAAGATGCGGTCGAAGAGCACCGCGTACTGCACGAGCCTCGCGTGTTCGAGCAACTCGGCGTCGGCCGCCGAGAGGCCGGCGTTCTCGGCCTCGGCCGCTTCGAGCCGTCGCTGGATGCGCACCGACTCGCGAAAAGCCGTCAGGTCGCAGCGCAGCTCTTCGAGCGAATAGAGGAAGTAGGGCATGCGCTGCTTGATCATGAACGGGTCGAACGGCAGGTCGCCGCGCATGTGCGTGCGGTCGTGGATGAGGTCCCACATCACGAAGGTGCGCTCGGTGAGGGCCTGGTCGTCGAGCAGCCGCGCCGCGTCGTCGGGCAGTTCCAGCCGGGTCACGGATGCCGCCTCCCGCACCACCCGGCGGAACCGAGCCGCCTCGCGGTCGGCGAAGATCGCGCCCCAGGTGTACTGCGGAATGCTCGAGGTCGCGACGGACTCGGGGAACAGCACGGCCGAGTTGGTGTCGTAGCCCGCCGTGAAGTCGAGGAAGCGGATGGGCACGAACAGCGCGTTCGAATAGTCGCCGGCCTCGAGCTGGGCCACGAACTCGGGCCACACCACCTCTACCAGCACCGCCTCGACGTGCCGGTCGGTGCTGCCGTTTTGGGTGTACATCGGAAAGACCACGAGGTGACGAGCGCCGTCGACCCGATTGAGCTCGGGCCGGAAGGCCACCAGCGACGCCAGGAAGTCGGGGATGCCGAAGCCCTCGTCGGCCCAACGACGGAAGTCGTCGCGCACGGCTGCGAGGTAGTCGTGATCGGAGGGGAAGTGGTGTTCGAGCCGCTCGATGTCGTGCACGAGCCGGGCCACCAGTTCGCGGGCGGCCGGGTGATCGACCGGGTCGGGCACCGAGCCGTCTTTCGTCTGCAGCGGCTGCAGCCGGGAGACGGCGTCTTTCAGCGACACCCAGGCGGCCGAGTGCACGAGCGCGGGCGTGGCGAGGGAGTCTTCGACGACCTCGGGTTCTCCGATGATCGATCCGGTGGTGACGGACTCGGCGGCGGGGCGTGCGGACATGGTGGAACCTCCAATCGTTCGTTCAGACGAGCCTAGGCGCACGGCATCCGCGCTTCTTTGAGTTGAAAGCCGGAAATCGGCGTGGCGGGCGCGATTCGGCGCGGGATTCCGGCATCCGGCCCGCTCTCGGCCCGCCCGGTAGCATGGACGCGATGGAGAAGCAGACGGCAGCGCCCGGCGCGGCGACGACGGCGCGGCCCGACCACTTCCTCCCGCACATCCAGGGGCTCCGCGCGATCGCCGTGCTGCTCGTGGTGATCTACCACTTCTGGCCCGGCCGGCTCACGGGCGGCTACATCGGCGTCGACGTCTTC
The DNA here is from genome assembly GCF_024979295.1 of Herbiconiux daphne. Classification (GTDB taxonomy): domain Bacteria; phylum Actinomycetota; class Actinomycetes; order Actinomycetales; family Microbacteriaceae; genus Herbiconiux; species Herbiconiux daphnes. Next base: position 249,237 of record NZ_JANLCJ010000006.1, read on the forward strand.
TTCGTGATCTCGGGCTTTCTCATCACGCAGCAGCTCACCCGCCAGATCGAGCGCACCGACCGCATCGCGCTGCCGTCGTTCTATGCCAAACGCGCCCGGCGCCTGTTGCCGGCGGCCATCGTGGTGCTCATCTTCGCCAGTCTCGCCACGCTGTTCATCATGCCGCTCTCGGCGCTCACCGAGAACGTGCGCGAGATCATCGCCTCGACCTTCTATGTCGAGAACTGGGTGCTTGCCATCAACTCGGTCGACTACCTCGCCGCGGCCAACGAGGCGAGCCTGGTGCAGCACTACTGGTCGCTGTCGCTCGAGGAGCAGTTCTACCTGTTCTGGCCGGTGCTGCTGCTCGGGGCATCCGTTCTCGCCGTGAAGGTGCTGAAGCGGCGCAAGTGGGTCGGACTCATCGGTGTGCTCGCGGTGGTGGGCGTGGCGTCGTTCGTGCTCTCGATCGTCAACACGGCCACCGACCCGGCGTCGGCCTATTTCGTGACCTACACCCGCGTGTGGGAGTTCGCGGTGGGCGGCGCCCTCGCGCTGCTGCCGCGCCTGCGGCCCACCCGCGCGTGGCAGTCGAACATCCTCGGCTACGGGGGCATCGCCGTGGTGCTCGGCTGCGGCTACTTCTTCGACCAGGCCACGCCGTTCCCGGGCTGGATCGCCGTCATCCCGGTGCTCGGCACGGCCGCGATCATCGTGGCCCACCACCGCGAGAAGCCGTGGGATGCCGGGCGGGTGCTGAGCGTGCGGCCGGTGAGCTTCGTCGGCGACATCTCCTACTCGCTCTACCTCTGGCACTGGCCGCTCATCATCATCGCGCCCTACATTCCGGGCTGGGGGCTCAGCATCTGGAACCGGCTGGCGCTGCTGGCCTTCTGCTTCGTGATCGCATGGGCCACCAAGCGCTTCGTCGAAGACCCCGCGCGTCGGTGGACGTTCTTCACCTCGCGCCGGCCCCGCGTCACGCTGCTCGGCGTGGTCGCGGCCATGGCGGTGTCGAGCCTCTTCGTCGGAACGGCCTGGGCGGTGCAGCAGCCGAAGTACGACGCCGAGGCCACTCAGCTGGCCGAGACGCTGGCGAACCCGCCGGAGTGCTTCGGCGCGGCATCCGGCCCCACCGACGGCCTCGAACCGCTGACGCCCCTCTGCGTCAACCCGGCGCTCGACGGCGAGATCATTCCGAGCCCCGGGTTCGGCAACGCCGACCGGCCGCTGCACCCCGGCTGCCTCTCGACCCTCAACGACGCCACCCTGCGCGACTGCCAGTTCGGCAGCGACGCCCCGGATGCCCCCCAGATCGCGCTGATCGGCGACAGCCACGCCTATGCGCTGATGGACCCGTTCATCGAGATGGCCGAGAACAACGGATGGCACCTCACCACCTATCTCAAGGGTGGCTGCCCCTGGACCACCACCCCCTTGCTGGCCCGCGACGCGTTCGCCGTGTCGTGCGACACCTGGCGCGAGTCGCTCACGGCCGAGCTCGGATCGCACGAGCCGTTCGACGCGATCTTCACCGCGGCCCTCACCGACCGCAACGTGCCCGGCACCGCCGATGACGAGCAGGCGGCCGCCATCGGCTACGGCGAGGCGTGGAAGCAGGTGCTCGACCAGGGCACCCCGATCGTGACCGTGGTGGACAACCCCTCGTGGGAGGACGACCCCAACAAGTGCCTGCGCACGTCGCCGGCCGCCGACTGCGCCGAGCCGCGCGACGAGGGGCTCGCCGAGTTCGACCCGATCGCCCTGGCGGCCGAGGGCGCCGGCACCCAGGGGCTCGACGTGACGCTGCTCGACTTCAGCGACACCTACTGCTCGGCGACGACCTGCTCGGCCGTGATCGGGGGTGCGAACGTCTACCGCGACGTCGACCACCTGACCCGCACGTTCGCGTTCACGCTCGAGCCGTTCATCGCCCGCGCCATGACCTCCGCGATCTCGGGCTGAGCGGCGCCGCCGACATGCTGGGGGTGCTGACCGGGTTCGGGATCATCGGTTTCGTCATCCTGGTCGGCTATGTCGTGCAGCGCATCGGCATCCTGCCCCGCGACTCGCTGCTCGCGCTGAACCGGGTGGCGTTCTTCGTGGCGACGCCGGCGCTGCTGTTCACGGTGCTGGCGCGATCGCATCCGTCGACCGTGTTCTCGTCGTCGATCCTCGTGACGCTGCTCGCGGTCGTCATCTCGGCGGGGCTGTTCGTGGTGGCGTCGCGCCTGTGGTTCCGGCGCTCGCTGGCCGAGACCACCGTGGGTGCGGCGGCCTCCGCCTACGTGAACGCCAACAACATCGGCTTGCCCGTGGCCACCTATGTGCTCGGCAGCCCGCAACTCGTGGCGCCGTTGCTGCTGCTACAGCTGATCGTGCTGGCGCCCATCACGCTGACCATTCTCGACATCACGACCCGGGGATCGGCCTCGGTCAAGAGCATCCTGATGCAGCCGCTGCGCAACCCGATGATCCTCGGGTCGCTCGCCGGGCTCGTGGTGGCGCTGCTCGGCATCACCATCCCCGACCCGATCCTGGCGCCGTTCGAACTCATCGGGGGAGCGGCGATTCCGCTCGTGCTGCTCGCCTTCGGCATGTCGCTCGTGGGGCAGCGGCCGCTGCAGCCGGGCTCAGGGCGGGCCGAGATCGTGGTCGCGAGCGCGATCAAACTCGTGGTCATGCCGCTCGCGGCATATCTTCTGGGGCGGTTCGTGTTCGGCCTGTCACCCGACGCGCTCTTCGGCGTGGTGGCGCTCGCGGCGCTGCCGACGGCGCAGAACATCTACAACTTCGCGTCGCGCTACCGGCGCGGTGAGATTCTGGCGCGCGACACGGTGCTGGTGACGACGATCGGATCGGTGCCCGTGCTGGTGCTCGTGGCGGCGCTGCTGGCGCCGTAGGGGCGTTGCGGTCGGTCGCGCTGCGGGGCGGCGGCGGGGATGCGTCGCTGCGTCGGCGGGGCGGGTGCATCGCGTGGGGCGGCTTTGCGTCGGCGGCGGGGCGGGTGCGTCGCTGCGTCCGCCTGACGCCGGCCGACTTGGCGTCCACGGTGCGGGTGCATCGCGGCCGCGGGCGGCTCGGCGTCGGCCGGGCTAGCGCTCCAAACCGTCGAGGCGCTTGCGGGCGCGGGCGGCGGTCCGCTCGGCGGTGTCGGCCGTGCGCTGGGCGGCGAGGCGCTCCTTGCGGGCCGACGCTCTGGCGCTCTCGGTCTCGGCGAGTTCGTCCTGCACCGCCTCGACCTGATCCTTGAGGTCGCGCAACTCCTGCGAGAGCCGGTCGCGCTGTTCGACCAGGTCCCGGATGCGCAGATCGAGCGTCGCGACCTCCGCGTCGGCGTCTTCGGCGTCCTGGCGGGTCTCCTCGGCCTCCTGTCGGGCGGCGGCGAGTGCCTCCGTGCGCGCCGCCTCGCGGGCGTCGGCGCGCTCCTGTTCGCGGGTGGCTCGATCCGCGCGCTTTTCGTCGTCGTCCGGTGGTGACCAGGCCGGCGCCGAGTCGCGGGACGGCGACGTCGGTCGTGTGCTCGAGCCGCCACTAGACGCGCGATTCTTGAGGCGCCGGCGGGCGCCGATCTCGTCGAAGGCCGCGGCATCCGTCGCCTGGTCGCCGGTGCCCGTGGGCAGCGCCACGGCACCCTCGAGGTCGACGGGGTCGAGGCCCGAGCCCGCGAAGGTGCGCACGAGCATGCCGCTCTGCACCGCGGCGGCCGCGGCGGGATCGCCCATCGCGGCCTGCAGGGTCTGCTGCACCTCGATCGCCGCGGACTCCGACACCGGCACCCCGAGCTCATCGCCCAGCGTTCGGGCCGAGCGGCCGATGGCGGCGAGCGAACGCTGACGATCGCGGCCGAGGCTCTGGATGGCGTCGCGATCGAGCTCGTCCTGTGCCGTGCGCAGGCGCTCGCCGAGCTCGAGCAGGTCGTCGACCTCGTCGGCGCGGTGGCGCACGAGGGCGTTCACCGCCCAAGCCGCGACCGAGGGCTTCGCGAGCCGGCGAATGCTCGCCCCGAGCGGCCGGTCGCCCCCCTTGCCGGCGTCGCTCGCCCGCTGGTTGCGCGCCGCAGTGAAGTCCCCGGGCAGCAGCCCGTACAGCTCGTGTGCCACCTCCTCCAGCGAATCCACGTCCCTCCCACCCTCCCTTCCCGTCTCCTCGTCTGGCCCCGAGCCTACGTCCCCCCTCCCCGCCGAGTTGCGCCAAAGTGCCCATCCCGCGCCCCCAGAAGGGCACTATGGCGCAATTCAACAAAAGAGTGGGAAGGGCTACATTCTCGTTCCGCCGAGTTGCGCCAAAGTGACCATCCCGCGCCCCCAGAAGGGCACTATGGCGCAACTCAACAGAAGAGTGGCCGGGCCCTCGCTCCCTTGCCGACGAGTTGCGCCGAAGTGACCATCCCGAGCCTCCAGAAGGGCACTTTGGCGCAACTCGGCAAAGGGGAGACGTTGAGTTGCGCCAGAGTGACCACTTTCGGGGCGGGGAAGGGGAGTTTGGCGCAACTCGGCGGATGGGGGAGGGGAGGGGGAGGGTGGGGTGCCAGGATGGGGGCGTGGTGATGAGGTTGGTGCTGCTCGCTGACACGCATGTGCCGAAGCGCGCGCGGCGGCTGCCCGATGCGGTGTGGGCGGCGGTGGATGCCGCCGACGTCGTGTTCCATGCCGGTGACTGGGTCGACGTCGCCACCCTCGATGCGCTCGAGGCGCGGTCGGCCCGGATGATCGGCGTCTACGGAAACAACGACGGTGCGGACTTGCGGGCGCGCCTGCCCGAGGTGGCGCGTGTCGAGCTCGAGGGCGTGCGGTTCGCGATGACTCACGAGACCGGCTCGGCCTCCGGGCGCGAGCGGCGCGCCGAAGCCGCGTTCCCCGAGACCGATGTGCTGGTGTTCGGTCACAGCCACATTCCCTGGGACTCCACCGCCCCCGGCGGGTTGAGACTGCTGAACCCGGGTTCGCCGACCGATCGCCGTCGTCAGCCGCGCTGCACCTTCGCCACGGCCGTCGTCGATGCCGGCATCCTCCGCGACGTCGCCTTTCTCGACGCGGCGGGCTGAGCCGCCGCGCTCCCTGGTGCAGCCCAGTCAACGGTGGTACCCATGAACCATGGACGCCACCAACGACGCCCCCCTCCCGACCGCCTCCGAAGGCCCGGATGCCGCCCCCGGCGACGGTCGCGACGAGACCGAGAACGAGCGGCTCGACCGCAACTGGAACGAGATGCTGCAGGAGCTGCGCGTCATCCAGACAGGCACGCAGATTCTCACGGGATTCCTGCTCGCGGCGGCGTTCCAGTCGCGATTCGACGATCTCGACGACTACCAGCGCGCTGTGTACCTCTGTCTCGTCGTCACGTCGATCCTGACGACGGTGTTCGGATTGGCCCCCGTGAGCCTGCACCGGGCGCTCTTCCGCCAGCGCGCGAAGTCGCAGGTGGTGCACGTGACCGATCGCATCTTGCAGTTCACGATGGTCGGGGTGGCGCTCACGCTCGCCGGCACCGGCATGCTCATCTTCGATTTCGTGCTCGGACGCGCGGCTGGCATCGTGATCGGTGTGCTGATCCTCGCCGTGGTGATCGGCATCTGGGTGGTGCTGCCGCGGGTCGTGCGACACAACCACCACATCGAGCTGCGCGCCTGACCAGGGTCAGCCCCGGCCACGATCAGCCCCGGTCACGATCAGCCCTGACCACGATCAGCCCGCCGAGCTCTCAGAGCCGCAGTCGGTCGACCAGCTCGTCCCACCCCCGCGCGAGGCGCGACAGCGTGAGCTCGGCCTTCGCGCCGGGCGGGAGCAGAAGAATCGCTTCGAGCACCGACAGCAGATTGAACGCGAGGATGCGGATGTCGCCGCCGACCTCCGCTTGCCGAAGCAGCGACGCGATGTGCACCTCGGAGATGCGGCGAGCCGGCACCGTGTAGCGCTCCTCGGCCATGCCGCCCGCCTCGGAGGCGCGTAGAAGGTCGCCCTGGGTGGAGAACAGCTCGATGCGCGCTCGGCCATAGGCGGCGAGGCGGTCGAGCGGCGGGGCACCGGGGCCGAGCGGGGCCGGTCCGCTGATGAAGGCGGCCTGGAACTCGCGCTCGGTGTCATCGAGCAGGGCGCTCAACAGCCCCGCCCGCGATCCGAATCGACGGAAGATCGTGCCCTTGCCGACTCCCGCCTCGGTGGCAAGCCGGTCCATCGTCAGCCCCGCGACGCCGTCGATGTCGATGATTCGGCGGGCGGAGTCGAGCAGGCGGGCGCGATTGCGGGCGGCATCCGATCGCTCCACCGGCTGCGGCGGCCCGAGCGGCAGCCCGCCCACGCCGGTGAGCGGGATCGGCTCGGTCATGCACGGACCATAGCACGGGCGATCGACCGCACCCCAGGGGCCGTCGGCCGACAGGCCACCGGGGGCGCCGAACACGCGGATCGCGACTACTCGGCCGGAGGCTCGGTGGCAGCGGCCTGCTTGGCCACGGCGTCGGCGTAGTCCTTCTTCACGGTCTCCATGTCGAGCGCGCGCACCTGGGCGATCACGTCTTCGAGCACGGTGCCGGGAAGCGCGCCGGGCTGGGCGAAGATCGGGATGCCGTCGCGGTAGCCGACGAGGGTGGGAATCGAGGTGATGCCGTAAGAGGCTGCGAGCTGCTGCTGGTCTTCGGTGTCGACCTTCGCGAACGTGATGTCGCTGTGCTCGTCGGACGCCTTCTCGAACACCGGGGCGAACTGTTTACACGGGCCGCACCAGTCGGCCCAGAAGTCGATCAGCACGATGCCGTCGGCGACGGTCTCGTCATGGTTGTCAATGGTCAGAGTCTTCGTGGACATACTCCTATTAACGCCCTCCCAGCGCCCAGATTCCCTGTTCTCAGCTGACGTGCACCTCGGGCCGGTGCCGGCGGTCTCGTTCAGCGCGGCGCAGCACCTCGCGCGTCACGGGAGCGACCTCGCCGGTGCCGGTGATGAGGTATTTGAACATGTTCGAAATGGGGCTGCCCTCGGTCCACTCGAAGTAGATGTTCGGCACCACCCCGGTGAGGTCGCGGATCTCGAGCAGCACCGTGGCGATGGTGTTCGGGATGTTTCCGCTGGTCACCTTGAGCACCCGGAAACCGTGCACGGCCTCGCCCCGCACGATCAGGTCTTCTTCGAAGTCGGACGAGTCGGATGGATAGACCTCGAGGAAGATGACGGGCGACCGCTGCGGGATGCCGCTGTCGCGCCGCTCTTCGGCCACCTTCTGCTTGTATTCCCGCGCCGACCCGTCGTCGGGCTCGTTCGCGATGATGCGGATGGAGTCGAACTCCTCGGCATCGGTGAGCACGAAGTCGAGCGCCGTCGGGTCGAGGGTGACCGACGTGGCTCGCAGCTGGAACGACCGCTGCACCCGCGACACGATCGACACCGCGATGATGCCCACGATGAACAGGGCGGCGATGCGCACGCCGTCGGGCCGCTCGAAGATGTTCGCGACGGTCGTGTAGAAGAACACGAGCGACACGACGGTGAACCCGATGGTTGCCGCCCGCTGCTTCTTGTGCAGCGCCGAGAGGGTGACGGCGACGGATGCCGAGGTGATCAGCACGAGAACGCCGGTGGCATAGGCCCCGGCCTGCGCGTCGACGTTCGCGTCGAACCACACCGTGATGATGACGGCGATCACGGTGAAGACGAGCACGAGCGGCCGCACCAGGCCGGCCCAGTGCGGTGCCATGCCGTAGCGCGGCAGGTAGCGGGGCACGAGGTTGAGTAGGCCCGCCATGGCCGAGGCGCCCGCGAACCAGAGGATGGCGATGGTGCTGATGTCGTAGATCGTGCCGAAGCCCTCGCCGAGGAACTGGTGCGCCAGGTAGGCGAGCGCTCGCCCGTTGGCCGGTCCGCCCGGCTGGAAGTCTTCTTGCGGGATGAGCAGCGTCGTGACGATGCTCGACGTGATGAGGAACGCGCTCATGATGAGCGCCGCCGTGGTGAGCAGGCGCCGGGCGCCCCGGATGCGCGCGAGCGGCTTGTCGGGGCGATCGGTCGGCGACCCGGTGATCTGTGGCATCACGGCCACACCGGTCTCGAAGCCGGACAGCCCGAGGGCGAGCTTCGGGAAGGCCAGCAGCACGATGCCCACCATGAGGAACGGGCTGCCGTGCTGCGCCGTGAGGGCTTGCCACCAGTTGTCGATCACCACCGTGTTCTCGAACACGTGCACGAACGAGACGATCACCACCACGGCGTTGAGGGCGAGGAACACCGCGACCAGCACGACGGCGATGTTGATCGCCTCTTTGAAGCCGCGCAGGAACACCACCGCGAGGGCGGCGATCAGCACCAGCGTGATCGCGACTTGGTTGCCCTCGAACCACGACGGGGCGAACGGGTTCTCGATGGCGTGCGCCGTGGCATCCGCAGCCGACAGGGTGATGGTGATCATGAAGTCGGTGGCGGCGAAGCCGAGCAGCACGAGCACCACCAGCTTGCCGCCCCACCAGGGCAGCAGGCGCTCGAGCATCGCGATCGAACCCTCGCCGCGGAAGCTCTCGCGAGCCACTCGCCGGTAGACGGGCAGCGCACCGAGCAGCGTGAGCAGTAGCAGCACGATGGTGGCGAACGGCGACAGCAGGCCGGCCGCCAGCGCCGCGATGGCCGGCTGGTAGCCGAGGGTCGAGAAGTAGTCGACGCCGGTGAGGCACATCACCCGCCACCACGAGTGCGTCTTCACCGGTTTGGCCGCCCCGGGGCCCGGATGCCGCCCGGTGCGATCGGTCAACCCGTCGGTGAGCCAGCGGCGCAGCGCCGAGCGGTTGTCGACCCGCTCAGGCCGCGGCTCGCCAGGGGTGATGGGCGAGCCGGCGCCGACCGTCGATGAGGACATGGCTCCATCTATACACGCATCCGGTGTCGCCGAGCGACGGTCGTGTCAGTTGTGCATAACGCGATCAGCCAGCGGATGCCGGTGCAGGAGCGGTGCGGCCCGCTCAGCCGAAGATCATGGGGCGATCGTCGTCGTCGCCCTCGGTGTCGACGTCGAGTTCGACCACGACGGGAACGTGGTCGGACGGGGCGTCGCCCTTGCGCTCGTTGCGGTCGATGCGGGCGCCGCTGACGAGCGCCGCGAACGGCGCCGAGCCCATGATGAAGTCGATGCGCATGCCCTCGTTGCGGGGGAAGCGCAGCTGCTTGTAGTCCCAGTAGGTGTAGCCCGTCGGCACGATCGGGCGCACGACGTCGGTGAGCCCGATCGACTCGACGGCCTCGAACGCGGCGCGTTCGGGCGCCGACACGTGGGTGGAGCCCTCGAACGCCGCCACGTCCCAGACATCCGAGTCGAGGGGAGCGATGTTCCAGTCGCCCATCAGGGCGAGCGGCTGGTCGGGATGCGCGGCGAGCCACGCCTTCGTCTGCGCCGCGAGCTCGTGCAGCCAGGCGAGCTTGTAGACGTAGTGCGGGTCGTCGACCAGGCGCCCGTTCGGCACGTAGAGGCTCCAGAGCCGCACGCCGTCGACGGTCACGCCGAGCGCGCGGGCCTCGAGCGGCAGCGACCCGTCGTCGAGCGCCTTGCCGAAGCCGGGCATGCCGGTGAAGGTGTTCGCGACATCCGTCATCGGCAGCCGGCTGGCGAACGCCACGCCGTTCCACTGGTTGAGGCCGTGCAGCACCACCTCGTAGCCGGCGTCGTGGAAGGCGTCGAACGGAAACTGCGACTCCTTGCACTTGATCTCCTGCATGGCCAGCACGTCGATGTCTTCGCGCACCAGCCAGTCGACCACGCGGCCGACTCGGGCTCGGATGGAGTTCACGTTCCAGGTCGCAACACGCATGCCCTAACGCTACCCGGAGCATCCGTCACCGCTGCGTCGCTAGGCTGTGCAGATGACCCCGGATGCGCCCGGCCGGTCGCCAGACCGCACCGCCGAGAGCGGCGACCTGAGCAGCGACCAGCGCCTGCGAGACCGCCTCGAGCAGCGGTTCGAGGAGCCGCTCGCGCGGGTGAACACCATCACGCAGGACACCCTCGCCCTGTTCCCCACTCGGGTGTGGCGCCGTTTTCTTGCCGGCAACGGCTTTCTGCTCTCGTCGGGCATGAGCTACCAGGCGATCTTCGCGGTGTTCGCCGCCGTCTACATCGTGTTCGCGGTCGCCGGCATCTGGCTGGTCGGGTCGCCCGACACGATGGACGCGCTCATCCGGCTCATCAACACCTACGTGCCCGGCCTGATCGGCGACGACGGGGTGATCAAGCCGGCCGAGCTCACGACCATCGCCACCTCGAGCCGCGGCGTGCTGACGGCGACCGGCGTGGCGGCGCTCGCGGTGCTGGTCTGGACGGCGATCGGCTGGATCAGCTACGCCCGGATGGCGGTGCGCGCCGTGTTCGGTCTGCCCAAGGATCCCCGGGCCTACGTGCTGCTGAAAGCGCGTGACTTCGTGGTGTCGCTCGGCATCGGGCTCACCCTCTTCGCCGCCGCCGTGCTGAGCGTGCTGAGCACGGCGGCCCTCGACTGGTTCTTCTCGCTCTTCGGCGACGTGCTGCGCGACTGGTCGACGATCCTGGTGATGGCGGCGGGTCTCGTGGTGGTGTTCCTCATCGACACGGGGGCGCTGATGGTGCTGTTCCGCTTTCTCGCCGACGCGAATCTGACCGTGCGACGGATGCTCGGCGGCGCGTTGCTCGGCGGCATCGCGCTGGTCGTGCTGCAGGTGGCCGGCGGGCAACTGCTCGGAGGAGCGACGCGCAACCCGCTGCTGTCGACGTTCGTGGTGTTCGTGGCGATGCTGCTGTGGTTCAGGCTGACGAGCGTGATCACGCTGGTGGCGGCATCCTGGATCGCTGTCGCGAGCGAGGACCGCAACGAGTCGCTCTACGTTCCGTCGGCGGCCGAGCGCGCCGCGCTCGAGCACGACGCCCGCGTGGTGGTGGCCGAGGCGCAGGTGCGCGACGCGACGGCCGAGCTGGCCGCCGCCCCGTGGTGGCGGCGCCCGGCGGCGCGCTGGCGGGCGAACGCGGCGCGCGAG
>NZ_JANLCJ010000060.1 GCF_024979295.1 Herbiconiux daphne
GGTTGGTAATGTCGGCACTGATATAGCTCACGGAGTTACTCACGCTGCCGAAGCTATTGGTCACGGTATTCAGAAAGGTCTCCAAGGTATTGGTCACGCTTTCCAGTCCCCATCAGTTGGCACAGGTGATGCTGTTCAGGCTGCACAGAATGATGATACTTCTGCTGCTGCTCCTAACGTTGCTGTCCCTAAAGCTGAAACAGGCAATGAAGAGACTACAGCTTCCAAGAAGAAAGCTACTGCTCGTGCAGGTAAGAAATCTCTGACTGTTGCTCGTTCTGCTGGCACAGGTGTTAACGTTTAAGGAGATAAACTATGGCAAATACACGCACTGGTTTTGGTGCAGATGGAGCTAAGGCTGTCTACGAACGTCTTAAATCTGACCGCAACCAATACACAACTCGTGCTGAGAATAATGCTGCCGTAACTATCCCTTCCATTTTCCCTAAAGATGGCGACAATGCTTCTACTAAATACACCACTCCGTGGCAATCAGTAGGTGCTCGTGGCCTTAACAACCTCGCTGCTAAACTTATGCTTGCTCTGTTCCCACAACAGACTTGGATGCGTTTGGATATCAGTGAATGGTTGGAGAAACAAATCGTTGATGACCCTTCTCTCCGTGAGAAAGCTCAACAGTCTTTATCAATGATTGAAAGAATCTTGATGAAGTTTATGGAAGGCAATAGCTACAAGGTTACGCTATTCGAAGCAATCAAACAGTTGGTTGTAGCTGGGAATGCTTTACTGTATTTGCCAGAACCAACAGGTGAATACACACCAATGAAGCTCTACAAGTTATCAAGCTACGTTGTTCAACGCGATGGCTTTGGCACTATGCTTCAATGTGTGACACTAGACAAGATTGCTTTCGCTGCTCTACCAGAAGATGTTCGCTCTAAACTTAGCGGTGAACATAAACCTGATGAACAGATGGAAGTTTACACTCACTGTTATCTTGATGATGAATCAAATCAATATCTGAAATACGAAGAGATTGATGGAGTTGAAGTAGAAGGCACTGATGCTTCCTACCCTATGGACTCTTGTCCTTTCATCCCAATCCGTATGATTCGTCAAGATGGTGAGAACTATGGTCGTTCTTATGTTGAAGAGTTCTATGGTGATTTACTGTCACTGGAACGTCTGCAAGAATCGATTGTAGGTTTCGCAATGATTAGTTCCAAAGTTGTTGGCTTGGTTAACCCAATGGGTAACACCCAAGTTAAACGTCTCTCCAAAGCTCAGACAGGTGATTTCGTTCCTGGTCGTGCTCAGGATATTGAGTTCCTACAACTTGGTAAAGGTAGTGATTTCTCTGTAGCTAAACAGACTATTGATGCTCTTGAGCAACGTCTGTCTTACGTCTTTATGCTTAACTCTGCTGTCCAACGTGGCGGTGATAGGGTTACAGCAGAAGAGATTCGTTATGTGGCACAAGAGTTGCAGGATACATTAGGTGGCATCTACTCAGTTCTTTCACAGGAACTACAGTTATCTCTTATCCGTGTTCTGTTATCTCAGCTACAAGCTACTAAGAAAATCCCAGAACTACCTAAAGAAGCAATCACACCTTCCGTTGTTACTGGCCTTGAAGCTATTGGTCGTGGTCAAGACCAACAGAAGTTAATGGATTTCGCTAATGCTATGGCATCCCTCCAAGCTCTATCCTCTAATCCAGATATCAATGTTAACGTATTTACTTTACGTCTTGCTAACTCTATGGGTATTGACACTGATGGTATTCTCCTTACTGATGCTGAGAAAGCAGAGAAAGTTGCAGAGAGCGCAGTTCAGACAGGTGCAGAGAACTTTGGTGGTAGTCTTGGTGCAGGTGCAGCAGCCGCTGCTACAAGTT
>NZ_JANLCJ010000600.1 GCF_024979295.1 Herbiconiux daphne
GAGGACATAAGTTGTGGTAAAAGCTCTCCTAGCACCTTGTGCGTAAGCTTATTGGCTGCTAAACCAATGTCTTCCATCCCACGCAACATACCAGTTCCCCAAGCATTAGCTGCCATCATAGCATTGGAGCTATTTGGATTAGCACGTGGAGCTGTCATAGCATCCAGTTCTTGGCTCTGCCAACGAGTATGTGGGTTATGTGGAGAAGCACCATCCATACGCTGACCATTTGCATTGAATGCATCGTGTGCTTGACCAGATAATGGATTGCGTGTTCCATCTGGATTAACAGCACTCTCTTCCTGAACGTGATATGAATGATTATCAAACTCGTGGAATCTTTCATTACCATTCATTGGGAGTAAGGTTGGGTCTTCAACACCGTGATTACGTGCCCCTTCCTGCATCTCTAAGCGCCTTGCGTGAGATGTAACGTTATCAGATAGGTCAACGTGCGTCTGTTCGTGATAAGCGCTTACGTGAGCGTCTGCGGGGGTTATTGTGACGTCTGGAGTCTCAGTCTGTGAAAGATCTTCACTGTTGATATTCTCAGCGTGATGAGTCTCTTCAACTACTGGAGCAC
>NZ_JANLCJ010000601.1 GCF_024979295.1 Herbiconiux daphne
CAAACTCTCTGGAATGAAATCTTCCTGCGGAGGTAGGCTCATGTATTGTTCGTGATCATGGTCAAAAATGTAATTAGTCATTCTCGCCACCTAACACTGCAACAGTGCTCATATCTTCTACTCGTTTACTATCGTGCATAAAAATACCTCATGTATATATGACTTTTAATGTCATATTTTTTTTAAAAATTAAAGCACTTATACAGAAGTTTGACTTCATCCTTATATATAAGGGTTTTAATTCTCAATTTTGCTATATGAGGCTAGGCGGATTTTTGTAGAGAGCGAAAAAGGGGGAAGGGGAGTCCTCATGCATGAAAATCTTTTTGCATAAGTATTTAATTCAGAATGGATATAATAGATATTTATTCAGAAGTATTGAATATGTATTCACTTACCCACGTAACACCCCATAAATAACACCCTATATATTTAATCATTACAATCTATTCACATAATAATAATCATTGCTACATAATACCCCATCACATAATAAACATCGGTAATACTAGCATGGTGAATAATATAATCGGCATATAATAGCACCCCATAATAATAACACCCGGTATAATAGCCCCTAATA
>NZ_JANLCJ010000602.1 GCF_024979295.1 Herbiconiux daphne
TGAGCAAGAGCTTACAGAATCACAGAATCACCCTCTCAGGCTTCACCAGAGCCATTCTAAGCGCTTTAAATCGATAAGATGATAAATCCCCTTACCTAACAACAAAACCCCGTAGAATGCGATACAGAGCGTTTTACGGGGGGTTTCTGATACACTGTGAAAGGCTGTTTAATTTTTCCACATATTATAGGGGTAGTTACTTAGAACAGATTAAATCCATTTGGGTAGAACCTGCTACTATCTGCCCCCTTTTATTTAACACTGTACGATAAACAGTTATTTCATTCTGTGCTGTAGGATAAATCACTAAGCCCTTTGCGGTGCTGGGGTCACTTAGAAAATTCATCCCATAACGCTGTATATCAGAATCAGGAACAGAATCAGCAACGAAAGTAGAATCAGAAAATAAAAGATTCTGCCCTTCATCAACAACGTTAACCATCTGTTCCCGCACGATGTACTTACCTACGCGCTGAGGCTGGTCACTATGAGCTAGGACAACGCTCAAGCCAGTATTACCGCAAATATACTTACCATCATACTTAGCCATATCAGCAGCATGTGCAGGAACAGCACAACCAAC
>NZ_JANLCJ010000603.1 GCF_024979295.1 Herbiconiux daphne
TTTGTCTGCTCTAGGTACTTATGGTAAGTTGGGTGGATTCCAAGGATTTGGTGCTCAGAATAATCAAGGTGAATATAAAAACCAATGGTATAACACTGGTGGTACTGGTGCTTTCAATACTATCGGTAATTGGTTTGGAGGGGCTTCCTAATGGCACTCTTTGGTAGTAGCGGAGGTAGTTCAACTACTAAAATCTCTCGCCCGCAATATGTTCAAAATATGATTAATGATTTGAGCAGTCAAGTTCAAAACTTAAAGACTCCTCAATGGCAGAATCAACAGTATGCAGGGCTTACTTCGGATCAGCAAACTGCTTTAGATCAGATGATGGCTTCTCCTGAATTACGTGCCTATGCTTCTCAGCTAACAGGTGCAGGTCAGGAAGGTGTTAATCAATTAAGTGATCTACAGAATCAAGTTCAAAGTGCATATGGTAAACAAATCACTGCTGATGATATCAATAGAATGGCAGACCAACTTTACAATCGAGGTGAAGTTGAAGAAGCTATTAAAGCTGCTAATCGTCAGACAGAACAACAGCTAGCTACATCTACTAATCCAGAAGCTGCTCAGCAAACAATG
>NZ_JANLCJ010000604.1 GCF_024979295.1 Herbiconiux daphne
ACTTGGAGTCACTAAAGAAAAACTTCGAGCTGTAGTACAAAAGCTTAAAGATGAAGGATATGAACAACACGTTATTCATGTTCCTCAAGTTACTAATCCAAATCAGAAAACAACTTATAAAGTCCTCGTAAAAGATAAGACTGCAAAAGATGTATTTCAGAATGTGGATAAAATACGTCCAATTGATTTCCATACCAGCGATGGTGGAACAACTATGGAACAACTAAAACCATTTAAATCATTAGATTTCGATAAAGTTCATATTCGATATAAAGAAGATGGCGGAGTCGACAAAGATGGTGTAATGGAATTACGTCCTGGCGTGCCCGACCTAAATATGGGAAATGCACATTATGCACAGGTTCGTATTGCAGTTGGTCCTGGTGGTGGAACACACTACCTAAAAGGTATGGCTGTTTATGGAAATGAAAAAGACTTCCCTAAAGGAACTGATGTTATATTCAATACGAATAAATCAAAAGGCACTCCTAAAGAGAAAGTCTTAAAAGAAATGAAAGCCGATAAAGATAATCCTTTTGGTGCTTCTATTAAAAGACAAGCGGATGTTGCTACACCGTCTAA
>NZ_JANLCJ010000605.1 GCF_024979295.1 Herbiconiux daphne
AACGGCTTCACGTGCAGAGACAGTTGCCGAACCAAGTTGAATACGTTGTGTCAACTTAGAACCTTTCTCAGTTCCGAACCAGTTGATGAATTTGGTAATCGGATTCCGGTTCTTTGCGGTATTTACTTGATATTGGAATTGCGAACGGAGTTTTCTTGAAGCAACGTTTTCCACACTCTCAACCGACAATCTCGTATTCTTAATTTCGTTCAGTCCCTTGTAATATCTAATTTGCTTAGATTGCATTATTTGATCTTTAGTCAAGACTCTTACTGGACGAGCATATTGTCCGGCTCTTTTCTTGGCATTTGCCTTTGCAAGTCTTATGCGTTGACGTTTAATCTGATCGCGGACAAGTCTTGTCGCTTCCGCCTTTGAGATTCTACCGGTTCTCAATGCTTCGTTGATACTTATAGTTGAGTTGGCAAGTCTTGTTATTTCTGCCGGTGCTTCCACCCTTAGAATTTCCTTTTGGATAGTTGAACGAATCGCCTTAACCATTTGGCGTCTTGTGAACTTTGTTGCTTGGTCCGCCTCTTGCAATAGAGTAGCGGACAAAGTCTTAATGAGTTGCGGAGTATC
>NZ_JANLCJ010000606.1 GCF_024979295.1 Herbiconiux daphne
TGTGGATTTAGTTGAATCCAAAACAGTGTATAAATGATATAAAAATTTTTGCATAAGGAGAATGCAATATATGGCAAAAATTTATGGTGTTAAAGAGCTTCTTGGAGATTCTGGATGTCCTGAGTGTATAAAAGTTGGTAATGATAGAACTCATAACCATTTACAACACTGGCGCAATACAGAGACAGGTGAAGAGTGGACATTCTGCAATCGCTGTGGGCATGGAGAGACAATTACCGAAGCTAATCGTGCAGATATTGAATCTGTTCGTAAAATCAAACGAGAGTTGACTGAGGAAGAACGAGAATCTGTTCTTGCAGAAGCAAATGAACTTCCAATCATGGAATTGAAATCCCGTGGTATTTCTCGTTTAACTGCTGAACGTTTTGGAGTTCGTGTAGGTCTATCTTCAGTAAACCGTGAAGTTGTTTCACATTTCTACCCCAAACATAAAAACGGTCGTATAGTTTCATACAAGATACGTAACCTAGATCCTAAAAGTTTTTATGCAATTGGTTCTGGTTCTGGTTGTGATTTCTTTGGTGAACAACAAGCAATTGCTGGTGATGTTTGGGGAAAGAA
>NZ_JANLCJ010000607.1 GCF_024979295.1 Herbiconiux daphne
ATCAGATTGACGCTAATAGCCGTGCTATTGCTGATACAAGCGCACGTAGCCAGGCTAATAGCCAGCGTATTGGACAAATGGAACAAGCGAACAATAAGCGCTTTAGCGATATTGAAAAACAGCAATCAAACGACCGCAAAGAATATCGTAGTGGTATTGCGGGTAGCTCTGCTATCGCTGGCTTGCATTATGTTGATGCTAAGAATGCTGTAGCTATCGGCGCGGCATCATTCAAGAATGAACAAGGTTACGCTATTGGCTATCGCCATAAATTCAGCGATAACGCCGCTGCTACTCTTTCCGCTGCTGGTACATCAAACGGTGATACGGTAGTTGCTGGCTCTATGTCTATCGGTTGGTAAGAAACCTATTTACAAACCTATCTTGACAGGTTTAGAATACACTCAAGATAGGTTATCTACTCCGGTGCAATAATGGTTAAATACGGCTCTATTAAATATGGGATGAGCAACCGCCGTTTCTGGCTCACGCTTATCATCACTCTGTTAATTATTCTGGCTCTCAATTTTATTTAAACGGTGGTTTATATGTCATTCATTCGTAAACAAACAGCTAAATTA
>NZ_JANLCJ010000608.1 GCF_024979295.1 Herbiconiux daphne
AAACCAGAGCCAGAGATCCCGGATATTATTAAACGAGTACGAGGGGGTAAATAATGGCTCTATGGGATTTCTTAAATCAGAGTGATAACAATAATAGCCTTAGCTTTGGTGGTAGTGATTACAATCCGTCACAGTCTAACGTATTGGGGCAATCACTAGCCCCTAAAACTCCTACAGGTGATTTACCTTCTGTAGACCCTGCAAATGATACCCGCTCACAGGATCAGTTTAAGCGTGATGCTCAACTATTTAACCGTGAGGCTAAAAATAGTGCTGATGAGGATGATAATTATATTACATCCCGTAACGGTAACAGATATGAGAAAGTAGATAGCTCACCGTTACAGCAAGGTTTAACAGCAGCGGCTAGTTATATGGAAGCATATTTTAGCAGCGGTGGTAATGTTGGACAGGGCGCACATGCAGCGGGAGCGGCTACCTATGCTTTACAGGCTAAGGCAGACCGATTAGCACAGGCTGATCATATGGAGGATTTAGGCGCTAACCCGCTGGACGTTCAAGCATGGATTAACAGCGGTGATAAAAAAGACCTGTTTACTAATAAAGGTGAGTTTTCCGCT
>NZ_JANLCJ010000609.1 GCF_024979295.1 Herbiconiux daphne
GCCTGTTTCGTAGCCTTTGAGGAAGTAATTATATTTCTCACTCATAGACAACGTAAAATCACATTTATCTAAGTGTATCGCAGACGGGCTAATAACTCTAGCCGGAACCCCGTCATAATCCACAATTAATAATTCCTGTTCGTCGTCAATATAACTATGTGTCATTTTCCCTGTAGCGTCAGCAGGAATATAAAGGGAATCAGCGAACATATTAAACACTTTAACAGCATCGCCGCCACATTGGGATTCTATATAATCCATCCCGTTCTTTTTGGATAGCCCCGCAACGGTTAATTTGTTGTGACCATTTTCACGAACCAGATAGCGTTTAGCGCCCAATGTTTTAAACATTGAATACATCCCCTCAAACTCCCAAACTCCGAGCGGCTTAATTTCCCCTTTAATAGTTTTAGGTGAAAGTCGGCTAGGGTTTAATTGATGATAGTCCATCATCTTAAACAGCTTGAACGTTATTTCCTTATTGTACGCGTCAACGTAGGGCTGGTGACTCTCAAAATTTAGCGCCTTAATACTGTCAGTATCGGAATAAACGTAATCATTACCAACGTTTAAAATAGCAC
>NZ_JANLCJ010000061.1 GCF_024979295.1 Herbiconiux daphne
TTGATTGTACCTGCATTAGCTTCCGTTGCGAATGCCAGTGAAATTCCTGCTACCACGGTAGCCAATAATAATGTAGTTTTTTTCATAATAATTTTCCTCCTAATTTTCCAACCATACAGGGACAAAGCAACATAAACCAAATATCAAAAACGGGACGACAAACAACAATTTGCAAAACTCCTTTCGGTGTGGTACTCATTTGCCGTTAGGCTTAACCCTCACACCGTTCATTTATTTAACTTCTATCGATAGTATAAAGGAACGGTGCAAAGTTGTCAACAACTAATTACTAAATTTTCAAGTTGTTTTTGTTCCTTAACGCAATCATGCATAGGTTGCTTGTATTTAGTGCCTACTTGTGACGGGTAAATATCTTTCATAGAGAATGACCCGAATTCACTTTCAATGTAAAGCATATCTTCATTCTCATATGCTTCCATATTATCCGCTTGTTCCGCTTGTGCTTTTTCGAGAATAATCTTACGGGCTTTAATTAAAGCAGGTGTAAAGTAAATAGGATAGGCGGTACCTGCATCAAGTTCTGTAAAACCATCAT
Source organism: Herbiconiux daphne (assembly GCF_024979295.1). Lineage (GTDB taxonomy): Bacteria > Actinomycetota > Actinomycetes > Actinomycetales > Microbacteriaceae > Herbiconiux > Herbiconiux daphnes. The sequence goes on from NZ_JANLCJ010000061.1 coordinate 557, forward strand.
ACAAGGTAATGGTGCCAATTTGGTTTCTTATCGATCGTAATGTTTTAATCAGTGAACCTTTAGAAAATTGATTCTTGATAAATTCCTCAAAGGTTACGCCTTCCGTTATGAATGATTCTAAACGGACACCACCGCAACGAATCTGAATACCTTTTACTTTACCTTTTTTCATATCCTTAGAATAGTAGCAATATTTCTTGTGGTTAAGAACATAAAAATCGGTGATTTCATGATTCTCAATATCCCACTTTCCAAGGTTCATATCATGAAACATATCAGCAGGCATTTTATGGAAGATAGCTTTCTTCAAATATAAACTATCAGTATCGCAATACACAAAATTTTCATCAATTTCTTGTGGTGTTAAATGAGATAACGGTGATAGAAGATTATACAATGCAACAGATGTTACAAATGAAGAAAATACGATATTTCTTTCTTTGTTTTCATAGCCGTTAGGCATGTTAAACAATGTTCGGTTATCTTCCATCAATCGGAATAGATTGAAGTGTGATTTCAAAGCAGGTAAACCATAAAGCCCGTTCATGTTCACCTTAGAAATTGCAATTCCTTCATCGGTTAACTGTTCCGTATTTGGTTCGTCAGTAACAACAATATTTAACGGCGAATCGTCTATCATTTCAATTCTAAATTTTGCCTTGCCTTGTGTCTTGATTCGGTAAAATTCTGCCAACGTTTCACGGGAACCAAAATACATACAACGATGCTTAATGTATGCATTGACAGGTAATGTTTCAATCTTGATACCTGTTATCTTTTCAATCATTTTAAAAGTATAGGTATTGATATACTTTTCATTTGATGAAGAAGAATAATACTTAACAAGCATTTGACGGACAACCCTTGATTTGATTCTTGATAAAATTTCATCGTTAAAAATTTTCATATCAACTGCATACTGATAGTAGTAATTCTTATCAGAAGTATCGATAAAAATTGGGGTAGGTTGTTTATATGATTCTGCTTCAACAATGAAAGTAGGAATCTTTTCAGCAAACATGACAAAAGGAAAAGATGAATTAATATCGATAGAAAACATCGCTTCTTTTATGTGTTTAGCAATGTATGCATCATTGTAGAAATTTAAACCACCTTTGAAAAACTCTTTCAAGAAGTCATATAAATTCATACCGTGAAAAGCAAAATCTGTATAACGGAATAATGAATTATACTTAGAACCTTCTTTTTGATACTGTTTCAGCAGTTGCCAATTTGCAAGTGGGTTAGTTGTGTATTTCTCTTTGATATTTACCGTTTTTGTACGTT
>NZ_JANLCJ010000610.1 GCF_024979295.1 Herbiconiux daphne
CAGCATCATCCCTGCAATAGTAGGCACCTGCATTGGCTTATCATGGAGTGGCAGCATGAAAGTGACGCGGTTATAACCGTGCCTTTCAGATTCAGCATTGACTTCTACCCCACCATAATACTGAGGTAATCCAGCCATAGCTTTCTGAATATCTGCCAGATATTGAGCTTCAACTTCTTCAATATAACCAACAGACTTCAGATTACCAGATTCGAAACCTTCGATACCATCTTCTTCCCAACCATCTTTTTCATAGTTGTCAGAGTGGTCTTCGATATCGTCACTGTCCCACTGGTTAATATATGAAAGGAACCCAAAGCATGGGCGATCCATTTCAATCCATTGACCATTATGGTTGTGAATCTCAACGCGAATTGACATTTTATTGTCCGTGATCTACGTCAACATCATGATGGTCATCCGTACCAAAGGCACGAAGTTGACTCACATATACTTGACCGCCATCTTTCCCCTGAGCGGTACATGCTCCCGTTAAGAAACGGAAGTTAGTTTCGCGGCGAAGGTCATACTTCGCAGCAACGCAGTCTTTAAACTGCACGGCCCGACGTGCTACCAGACC
>NZ_JANLCJ010000611.1 GCF_024979295.1 Herbiconiux daphne
TTTTGAAGCCATTGCGGGGATCACTTCTATTGGGCTTCCACTACCAAAATTACCTGTTTGTCTGTCTGGAATATCGACATACGTAGGGTGTTCATGGTTAGTATCTGCGGAACTTGTGAGATAACCTACGGTTGAGTTTCCTGTATTATCTCCTCTAAATGCAGAAGCAGCGGGTTGATTCCCGGAACTACCAAAACTACCGTGGTTGCCATCATCATTCACCAGACCATTCGTATGGCCATGTGCCCAGTTTCTGTTCATGGGGCCAGTAGAACCATTAGCACGAATAGCAGGTACATTATGGGCGTGAGCAGGTATCTGTGAAGCATTTAATGTGAATGTTCTGGAACCAAGGTTTTCCATGTTGGGGCCTACATCCCAACCACCCGTTGCTGTACCCGATCCAGAACCCATCAAATATCGACCTACAGCAAAAGGAACCCAAGCGGTTCCGGCCCATAGCGGTAAAGTTCCGGGATTCACATAGCAGGAGATAACTGTCCCTACAGGGAACCCACTTTGAATGAAATGTCTCACAGCCTGTAAATTAAGTGCTGTTTTTTCATCCCACGAAGTCATG
>NZ_JANLCJ010000612.1 GCF_024979295.1 Herbiconiux daphne
CGGTTTGTTCACGTAGGCAATAAAAAACCTTATATCAAATGTGATCATGTTATTACGCTTGGTGATCTATCCAAATTACATACTGCAGTTGGTTTGTATGATGGTGCATTAACGGTGTTTCAGGACAGTGAGCCGTTAGTGAGAAGTGAAATTACTGTCCGCCCAAAAGGTCTACCGGATGGAAGAAAGTAGCTGGTGGGATTTACCCGAATTTCTGTTTTTCGGGCAGATGCCAGTGAGTAACGGTAATGATTGAACACTGGAAACCAATGTTCTTATACCCTGCTGTAGCTTTGGCGGTGTACGGAATATTATTTTTCTGTGCTCACTTACTGTTTAGCTAGTACGTAACTCAAGAGTCTTGAAGCTTAAGGCAAGGCTCTTTATGATACCGACTAGACAGTTCGTATCAGGAAGTGCACGATACAACACATCCTCAAAAGTACCACAACCCCAATGTGGTCATTAATCATAGGTGATCAACCAATCTCACCCAAATCCTACTGATCGCCTATTCTAATGATTACTCTAATGGTGGTGCAATTTTATGTTAAATGTGTATTTTACTATCCAACGAAT
>NZ_JANLCJ010000613.1 GCF_024979295.1 Herbiconiux daphne
AGCTTCACTAAACACATCTTTGATAACATGACCCAGGTGAATGGATTCACCAAACAGCTTATCCAAAAGAACCAAACAGAAACCCAGAAAACTATTGATGCTATTCAGCGTAAATTAGCACATCCTGCTACTACTGCTACCCAGAAGGGACAGTTGTACGATGATCTCGAATTCCAGAAACGTCGTATGAAGGAAATTGAGCAGGATTTGGTAATTGAAGAGAAGAATATCCAACATCGTAAAGAGATGGAGTATGATAATGGTTTCTTCCAGACTGACCGTGTAATGCGTAGTCAGCTCGGTAATAACTGGAAGGGTAATGAAGTTTGGAATTATCTGGTTCGTAACGCTGGTATCCCTGTTGAAGCCTTCCGAGAAGTAGTTAAGACTCACGGACCTCAGTTAGCATTCCTTGTTATGGAAGCTATGGAGAACAGACAATCCAAGGCTAGCCGTCAGGCTAAAGCTGCTGCTATCATGACTCGTAAGAGCCCTAAAGGTGTAGCAGCCCCCAAAGCTAAAGAGACATCTGATGCCAACTCACGAGCTGCCTATCTGCGTCGTAAAGAAGCCAAAGTA
>NZ_JANLCJ010000614.1 GCF_024979295.1 Herbiconiux daphne
TGTGTACATCTGCCGGGGTGGGTAAGGAAATAACTCTAAGCAAAAGGTTTAACTTTTCGTTAATCGTTTCTGGAATCGCTTGAAAGCCTTTTTTCGTAAAGGAATCTCCTGGATTCCCCCTTTTTAAGTTTTTTCTTCTCGCGCTAGGACGTACATACCCCTTACGCCCATTCTAAATAGTGTCTGATACATACAAAAAGAGATAGCAATCATCTGTGTCTGATTGGTTCCACTTGCTTATGTAAGTTCGCCCGTATCTCTCCGTAGCAGCCCATTTACCAGGTAAATTAATGGGTGGTAATGTTCGCTCCTGTATATGCGCTATCTTGTTTCTATCATGCTGCGATCTGCTTCTATCATCGTAGAAAATACGGGTAAAAAAGGCGGGTAGTTGCGTTCTATAAGACTAGTTGTTAAAAATTGCGGAAGTGTGGAGGGTTATTTCTCTATTAGGTTTCTAATGTATTGATTTATAAGGGTTTTTACATTGATACATTTTTATGTTAGGGTGGGTGGTAAAGGCAGGCAAATTAATTATTACTAGTTAATACCTTCTAACTCATTAATTAATCTATAGAA
>NZ_JANLCJ010000615.1 GCF_024979295.1 Herbiconiux daphne
CCAACTTACTTGTACCATTTGTCTTCGGGGTACCCATCACTAAAATCGATTGTGATGGTTTTGTGTTGCCATGGATTTGGTAGCTCGGTTTGGGCAATCAAGGTTGCAAGCAATTCTTTGACTTCAACCACAAAAGCTTCGTTGAGTGCACGGCGTTCGGATTCTTTCTTGATTTGTGCCGTCAATGCTTCGATGACGTCGTCGTTGGTTTGTACCCGTTGGGTGTAATCCTCCAATAAATCCCGCAACATTGATTTGCGTTGTTCGATATTTAATTTGTCTTTCATGCGTGTGTTTCCTCCTTGGGTTTTGAAATATTGATGATGGCTTCGGTGACGGACAAAATTTCCAAGGCATCCAATGGTTTCAAGAATGCCTTTTTCTTTCTCGGCTTTGTCGAATGTTCTCTTTTCTCTTTTGCGGTTTGTGGTCGGTCTTCGACGTACCAACCCAAGACCCTTGGTGCTAGGTGGTCGACATACCCATCAATGCCAAACTCGTGGTTCGTTTCAAATGCAATGAGTGCGTGCAAAATCATGTGTTCCACGACATCGACATAAACAAGTCTATCCGCTTT
>NZ_JANLCJ010000616.1 GCF_024979295.1 Herbiconiux daphne
AGTTCGGTTTATCCCAGTCTAATCCGGTAGAAGCCTCAAACATTTGACGCTGAATGGCTGATGTTAAAGGGTCTTGGAGAGGAGTAAGTCTACGAAGCGAGTCACGAACAAGATAAGCAGCATCAGCGTGGTCTTTCCAATCATCTGCTGTAAAATAACGAAGTGCTTGTGAGTAAGGAAGTCCAGATACTTGGTATAAATCTACCAATGTCTGAGCACCAGAAATGTTCTTGACTAAACTACCACCAATTGACTCCAGAATTTTATTTGTAGATTCTGGTTCATATTGATGTCTCATTGGTAGAGTAGGAGCAGTGGTAGTTCTAACATTATTAGCCCAATCACTCCCCAACATAGCAGCGACGTTAGAAGCATTACCTGCAACAGCAAGCATAGGGCTTCTTGTTACTAATTGGAAAACTTGCATAGCCGGGGATTGCATCATCTCACGGTATTCTCTTGCTGTCTCATCATCCATACCTAATGAACGAACATAGATTTTAATATTCTGTAAAGCAAATTGAATACCTAAACCCATTGACAACTCAAGAGCTTTCTCAACTCTACGTCCACCAC
>NZ_JANLCJ010000617.1 GCF_024979295.1 Herbiconiux daphne
AAGCCCCTTTGTAATCACCTATGATTTTCACACCACGATTTTTTATTAATTCCTCATACTCTGGTTTAGTGCGACTGAATTTTTTAGCTAAATCAATTTTCATACACTCAGGGCAACCACTGCCTTTAGAAATATCTTTTGGTTTAACTTTCCATTCATAAAAACATTTCAAACACTGATGTAAAATTTTCTCAGTTGAAATCGAATACACACCTAAAACCTTAATAGAGCGATCTCTTAATCGCTCCACGTATTCAAAATGAGTTAGTTTGCGCATTAACTAATCCATCAAACCTACGATTGATTCGGCTTTAAGGTGCGTATATCGCTCAAGCATAACGATGCTGCGATGCCCGGAAATCTGTTGTAATTGCAGCGTTGATAGCCCTTTCTCCGCATAGCGAGTTATGCAGGTGTGGCGCAAGCTATGGAAGCAAACACCATACACACCCGTTAACCGAGCAGAACGCCGGAAAGCCTGGGTCAATCCATAACTTGAAAGGTTAATCAGACGGCTATCTTTATCCCTGCCATCGCATAACTCTTTCAGGAGCGTTACAGCGACTGTAGAAAGGG
>NZ_JANLCJ010000618.1 GCF_024979295.1 Herbiconiux daphne
ACAACATTGATTGCGCAGACGATGAAACAATCATTGAACTTTTTGAAGAGTTTGATGAAGCTTCAGGAATGAATACATCTGAAGTCTTAAAAGTTGAAAGACCAGATTGGTTTGATGAAGATGATGATGATGACGAAGATTAGGAGAAACCATGTCAGCAAATAAAATTGCACAGATGACTTGTTATTACGATGATAAAAAGATTATTATTATAAATGACGAACGAGAAAGTTCTGAATATAAATATCTTGCAGAGATTCCAGAAATTAATGGAATTACTCAATCAGATACTTTCGAGGGAGCCATCGCAATGGCTCAAGATTACATCAACACTTATAACGAATCTCAAAAGGAAAAAGGCCCAATGGAACTTGAAAGAGCTATGGACATTATAAATACTTCCCAACCAGGCGGACATCATTCAAAACCATGGCTTGAAGCAGAAATAATTGAAGCTCGTTTAGTTATTTTAAATGATGTTTACCAATTCCTCGAAAGCGAAAATTATCATACAGGAATCACTGTTATTGAAAAATTAACTGGAATCGAGTATAATTAATGGCTGTAATTGCAACG
>NZ_JANLCJ010000619.1 GCF_024979295.1 Herbiconiux daphne
ATGAATTAAATGGAATTCCACTTTTATTAATAATTGTTTTCTTTGGTATGAGTGTGTAAAATTTGAAATCAAATCCTTTAACATCACCTTTCACACCCTCACCAATTGGAATATCAACATCTTTAACCATTTGAGATGGGTAAGATGAATTAATATCTAAAAATGTTAAATTATCAACAAATTGTCCTCTGTAATTTTCATTAACATGTGTTATTCCACCATCATACCAATTGAACAAAAAATTGTGAATTGTTTGATGATCATCATGTGATTTATCAAGTCATTTGCAGGGTATAATTTTGTTTATTAATCTCTCATATGTTTGAGTTGATGTTAGTACTTTATCATCTTCAAATTTGTATCTGTATGCTCCTCTTTCAAGATATTCAATTTCTATGTCACCTCTTTTTAAAGCATTTTGTACTAATTTTTCACCTAATGATTCCCTTCAAAAATTATAAGCTGTTGATCCTATTGTTAATTTTCATTTGTTCCTTGGCAAAAATTCTTCCATTAATTTATGAAATTTTCAAAGAATATAGACATCAGATTTAAGATATTCAAGTTCATTGCCAT
>NZ_JANLCJ010000062.1 GCF_024979295.1 Herbiconiux daphne
AGATGTACCTCTTACTTCTGATTTTGGAGACTTGTCTAAGGTCACTGAGTACATGGAGTTTAAACGTGACTCAGGTAACACGTATAACATTGTAGAGTTCTCAGAACCTACTCTTATCAAGAATGCAATGGTAGGAAAAGATGGTACAGATCTTGCTTCCATTGATAAAGTAGAAGCTCTGATTAATGAAGCTATCCTCAAAAGGATCTACCCTGTTGGTAGTTATTTCATGTCAGAGAATAGCACTAATCCAGCTACAGTGCTTCAAGCTCCTAATACCGTATGGCTTCCTATCGTAGGTTTCCTTGGTGGTATTGGTGCTTCTTCTGATGGTGCTAATGGTCAGGTGTATCAGTTTAGATCTGGTACTGGTGGACGTTCTAGTGTGGCTCTTGCACCGGCAAACATGCCTTTACAGAGTGCTAGTGCTTCACTAACTACATCTGGAAGTACTGCTTCAACAAGTATGAGATTCACTACAGGTCATGCAGATGGTAATCATCATGATGACTCTGGTGGTATCCTGTTTAATACTCAGAACGGTAATCACTCTTCCACTTTAGTAGGTTCAGCAACTATTCCTGCACAAAGTGTTACTGGTACGATTAGCGTTGGTAATGCAACACCGACTCCTGTAGAGATTATTCCTACATACCGTGGTGCTTATATCTGGAGACGTATTACCTAAGGAGGGTATTAAATTGGCATTCTACCAAATCAAAGATATTGGTAAGGTAGGCGTTGTCACTGATTTATCTCCAACTGACCTCCCTCCTAATGCGTTCACTGATGCACTCAATGCACGTTTTATCGGAGGTCAGATTACTAAATTTGGTGGTAACAAACCTATTACCTATAATGGCCCAGAAGATTCTATCGTGGCCTATGCAATTCAACCAATGCCATTTGACTTCCAGTATGATCACCCATTTAACATCTTAGGTACTAAGGATGGGTTGTATCAATTAGAAGATACGCATTGGGAAAACATCAGTTATTGGGAACCTATTAGAGGTGGTGTTAAAACTGCTACCGTTTCTGTTATCTCTCATCCATTAATGACTGGCATTAAATTCACTGAAAGTCAGGTGAATGTTAAGAATGCAGCATCTCATGATTTCTATGTTACTTTGATTCCTACAGGAGTTAAGAAGCAAGATCTCATTTGGGAGTTAGCAGATAATACATTAGGTACAATTCAGACAGATCCTAATAACCCATTACACATCACATTTCACGCAAACAATAATAACCTTGTTGGTACGACGACAATCAATGCTTTCAATCAAGATAGGTCATTGAATGATTTTGTTTTCGTCACAGTAGTTCCTAATGTGGATTCAATCTCTACCAACATGTCTACGTACAATGTTCGTAGGACTACTGACCCTAATAACTATGGAACAGCTAGTGTTATGTTGAATCCAACACCAACACCTAGCAACCCGTTACAAGTGGAATGGTTAAGTTCAGATACTTCAGTATTTACTATTGAGTATCCACCTAATTCAAATCCTAATGATCCTGCAACTAAAGTAAGAATTAAACCTTTACGTGTAGGTAGTGCTGATATTACTGTTCAACTTCTTAACTCACCGTCAGTCAAAGCTAAAGCTCGTGTTAATGTCACTGCTGGTGTTACTTCTGTTGATATCATAGATCCTGATGTAGCAGGTAATCCAAGTAAGACTTCTGTTATCCTTCGTGTTAACCCAAGCCCTTCTCCTGGTGTTCCTCCTAAGCAGGAAAGCACTCGTATTAAGGTTGTTATGAAACCTGACGATGCTCCTGATAAAGGTTTCACAATGACAGGTGGTGGTTACTCTGCACAGATTA
>NZ_JANLCJ010000620.1 GCF_024979295.1 Herbiconiux daphne
GACAAGTTATTAAGGCCTTGCAAGAGGCCTTACTTGTTCACAAGGCAGAAATTGCTAGATTAAACGAGGAAGAGAGTAGATTAGTGATTCGAATGGCTCAGCCGATGTTGTCTGACCATGCTCGTTGGTCACTAACATTGACGTACACCGAGTGCGAAAATAAAATTACTCGAAGCCGAGAACAAATCCGCGATATCTACCAACAAATAAGAGCGGAGGAGGTTAAAGCCTCCGCTCGTCTTGACCAATAAAGGTAAACCTAAATGCCACGTAATACTACAACTCGTCAACCTCGTTTGGCTTTATATAGCCATGCACCGTCTGACTCCATTAATCTGTTGAAAGATGAACTGGTTCGACGTGGAGTAAACGTAGTTAAGGTTAAACGGAATAACTCCACATTTGTGGGACGTCAAGGTGACATTCTTTTCAACTACGGTTCAAGTTCTATGCCGACCAACATCATTGGTCAGGCTCGTGTTCTTAACAACCCCGCTCGTCTGGAAGCAGCAAGTAACAAGCTTCGCTCTTTCCAGCGTCTTCAAGAAGAAGGGATTCCCACAGTTGAATGGACTT
>NZ_JANLCJ010000621.1 GCF_024979295.1 Herbiconiux daphne
TCAAATATTCACCACCATTAGGAAAGACAAAAGAACAAAAAGAAAGAGAAAATAATTGTTTTATCAACTAAATACTACCTATCAATATTACCTCATAACCTGGGGGCTTTTATGCCCTATTATATTCATGTTGATAGCTTTAAACTAATAGGGCGATTTCTTTTGCAAGTGTCAATAAAAAACATTTCCGGCAAGTGTAAAAAATATCTCCCTGATAGGCCACTTACTTAGCCTGCTAAGTATATTTATTTTAGGCAGCACCAGTGATTGTCTCCGCTCACATTAAGAGCGCATTGCGTGTAGATGTTTTTAATTTATGTGAGTATTATGCGCTTCCATGCGCATTAAGTCAAGATAGGTAGATAAATAAAATTCTTTTATTTAAGCATTTAAATATTATTTAAGGCCTTGTCGATAGTCGGACGGGAAACAGAAAGCTCACGCGCTATTTGTGATTTCTTCATGCCCTGCTTGTAAAGCTCCTGTATGCGTGTATGAAGCTCTACGTTCTTCACTCTACCGATTTGCTTACCAGCTTCCTTAGCCGCTTGCATACCGGCTTTGGAAGTCGGAGG
>NZ_JANLCJ010000622.1 GCF_024979295.1 Herbiconiux daphne
ATATTTTGCTCAATAGCAATCTTACCCATAAAGCCACGTTTCAAAATACCTTCTGAAATTGCCTCATGTTCATCTGCTGCATTTTTAAAATAATCAGCATCTTTCTCTACCTTCTGTGCTTTCTTGAGATAGTTAGCTAAATCTGCTTTTGTTCCTTCCCAGTTGCCTACTGTTAATACTGCATCATCAGGTGCAGAATTAAAGTAATCAGTAACACGGATAGAATCATTAGGATTAATAGGGCGCTCTAAGTCGCTTGAATCCTCGTTATAATCCCGGTATTCATCATCGTGAAATTCTGGATTGGAATCACCAAACAAATCACTAGCATCATCAATCATCAAATCACGCGGGGTAGGTTCAGCCTTAGTAGGTTTTGCATGGTTTGGCTGTGCATCATTGATATTAAATCTATTGCCGCTTTCGTCTACAATGTCGGAAATCATATTAAAATCAAAAGTATCAGTATCAAAAAACATATCGGACATAGTTAAAACCTCTCTTAATTAAATTCTGGTGCAGTTGGTTTGTTAGTATTATTTAGCTCTGTGATTAGTCCTGCGATATTCTGAATG
>NZ_JANLCJ010000623.1 GCF_024979295.1 Herbiconiux daphne
GCATCCGTAACCGAAGCGCAGCATTCCGCGAAAATCGCCGCTGAAAACTACCAGGCAGCGTTAGAAACCTTTAACCGTGCGCCAGCTTCCGAACGCGAATATGCGGGTAAGAAACTGGATGCGGCTACCAACGCATACCAAACCGCAGTTATCCGCGAAAAAGTTGCTATTAAAGACTGGCTGACTCCGCCGCACGAAGATCGCGCCCCTGCCGCAGCTCCGGCAGCTCAGGTTAAAGCGCCAACTCTGATCGCTCCAGTTGCTACCCCTGCCGCCGCGCCAACCGCGCAGGCCGTACCGGGTAAAATCGCCCTGAAAGCGATCCCTCTTACGCTGGTTAAAACCAGTCCACTGGCTCCGCAGGCTCATAAAGAACCTACCGTTATCGCGCCAGAAATCGCGCCTGTATCTTCTCCGGCTGCGCTGAATTACAAAGCTCCGGCAACCCCAGAAGCACGCGCACCGCAGAACTTCGTTAAGAATGCTCCACTGCCGCAGGCCGCTCCAGAAGTTAAGCACTTCAAAGAGCCGCAAAACGTAGTGATCCCTAACGTTATCGCTCCGCAGGCAGCTCC
>NZ_JANLCJ010000624.1 GCF_024979295.1 Herbiconiux daphne
ACCAACTAATGGCTAAATGCAATGTTACTTCAAACCCCATCACACTGAACAACTCAATCTCTGAGTTGAACAGGGTAGCGCCGAAGAATACAAACAAAGCTCGGAATACGATAGCACCAATGATGCCATACGTAAGCACAGTGTGCATATCCTCTTGTTTGTAAATCTTGTAGTAACCGAAAATGGCAGCGAACACCATCAGGTTATCCACAGACAGAGCTTTCTCCATCGCATAGCCAGCAAAATACTGACTCATGGCTGCGGAACCTTGTTCAAGGTAGATCAAACCACCCATCGCAATACCACAGAGAATCCAGAAGATAGACCACAATGATGCGGTCTTAATGCTCATTTTCTCGCCTTTCTTGTGACCGAAAAAGTCAACAGCGAAAGCAGCGCCACCAACTACCGCAAGGGTAGGATAGATCAGGTTCATTCCTTAATACCACCTTCTTTAGACATACGAGCCTTAACCGCCTGTTCAACGCAGGAGTTAATACGTTCACGAACAACGTCAAGGCTGACTGCGTTCATGACTGTCCCATTAAAGAAAACGATATCGAGGTCTGTCATTT
>NZ_JANLCJ010000625.1 GCF_024979295.1 Herbiconiux daphne
CGTAACAGATGGTCGATCCCACCACTTAACTGAGCTTGGGTAGGAATCATGATCTGGTAGATCACTTCACGCCAAACAAACTGAGTGATATCAACAAAACGTTGAACACCAAAATATGCTTCGGCGTTGGCAGACAGAAGGCTTACACTATCTGCCTCCATGTCCTCCAGCCAAGCTAAAATATTCTGACGAATATCTTCCAGTTCATTACGAATCTCGGCGTTAGTGCCGATACGCTCAGTTACGGTAGGTGCTCGTTGATCACGGAACAGGAAAATATCAATGTCATTGATCTCCCTGCCAGTGAACAAACCATCACGTACTGCCCCACCACAAATAGCAGGGAAGAAACCTCTGTTTGCTTCCAGCAAACCTTCGTCTCGCATCAAACGCAGGAATTCCATACCTACAGTCAGTTTACGGGAGGAAGATACAAGTCCTTGAATATTACTAAGTTCCGTGGTAATCATTTACACATCAATCCAATGAATAGTGGGTGGATTTAACTCATCAAAACCGGCCATATTACACAGATGCTTATAAAGATTTAATGTTAAGCTGACATCCTGCTCAC
>NZ_JANLCJ010000626.1 GCF_024979295.1 Herbiconiux daphne
GCTGTGTCTATGCCATTTATGGTAGTACCGGTGCGTCTGAGTACTTCGCGGGGTATGCCCTTGAGAAAGCGTTGTCTATGGACAACCTGATGGTCTTTATGGCTATCTTCTCATACTTCGGAGTGAAATCAGCAAAAGACCAACACAAAGTTTTATTGTGGGGTATTGCTGGTGCTATCATTTTCCGTGGTATCTTCGTTACCGTTGGTGGTTCGTTGTTTAATGCTGGTAGTGATATTACGATTCTTGGTCTTTATATACCTGGAGAAGTGATTCACATCCTCGTTAGCACGTTGTTTGGTCTCATTGTCGGTTACTCTGGCGTGATGATGCTACAATCCAACGAAGCAGAAGGTGAGGAAGATGATTACTCTGATAAATGGTACAACAAGTTGGCGAAGAAGTATTTCCCAACCGCTGGTGTGCTTGTGTTCTGTGGTATAACCATTGAACTCTCAGACGTGATGTTCTCTTTTGATTCAGTTCCGACTGTTATCGCTGTTACTAAAGAGCCGATGATTGTTTATGCAGCAATGCTTTCAGCAATCTTAGGTCTACGTGCTCTGTTCTTTG
>NZ_JANLCJ010000627.1 GCF_024979295.1 Herbiconiux daphne
GCACTTTATTAGTTGCCACGGCAAGAAGACTTTTCATAGCAAGAAGGTCGAGGAGGAGTTAAAGCTCCTCCGTTCTGTCTTGGTTAAACTGGAGACTGTATAATGTTTGCTAAAAGCGACAAGTTGTTCCTCCGCGTTAATATGTCTCATGAAGAAACTGAAAAACTTCGTGAGTGGTTTAGCGTGGTAATGAGTGGTAAAAGTCCGACTGTTGAAAGCTGTGATATAGTTCTGGATTTGTTGGAAGGTCTGAACTCTCACGCTGAATTCCTCAGTCAGTTTGAGCCACACGAAGTAACTCCACCTCGTTGGGATTTGATGTCACGCAATGATTTGTTGTTGGAACAGGATATTCTGTTCATGTGTGGCAACTTAAAATCAAAGCCGCAGTGAGGTAATATGCTTTTTGATGTACATCTTAAAGCGGATGGTCGCAGGGACGTTCACACAACCTGTAATCGTAATAAGCTCGACCAATACCTGAAAGAAGGTTATAAGGTTGAGCGTATTGAAAAGTCAAATCTAAAAGGAACCAAAGATGCTGGTATTGACTCGTCGTGAAGTCGGATCGTA
>NZ_JANLCJ010000628.1 GCF_024979295.1 Herbiconiux daphne
CATGGCATTTGCAGATCGTGAAGGTTTTGAATTCACTTCATTCAAAGAACCTATGTTCCGCATTGCAGCCACCACACTAGGTATGGAGTATCACGAGTTTCTTGAATGTTATCAAGACCGTGAATGGAAGGATTCCCCCAATGAGAAACTGAATGGTCGTACTATTCGTGAATTGATGATTCATATTAGCGAAACGTATATCAAACCATTTTTAGGCAATGACTATTTCGGTCAACAAGCTGCTCAGTTTATCCAACGTCGTCCGTGGCAATCACATTTTATCTTTGGTGATGGTGGTTTCGCTCCGGAAGTTGAAGCTTTAATTGAAGGTGGGAATGAAGTAATTCTGGTTCATATGTATCGTGATGGTTGCACTTTTGAAGGTGATTCACGTACTTATGTGCTGACCAACTCTGTACCTCGTATTTATACCCTAACTAATAACGGGACTGTTGATGAAGCAGTGGACGAATTAGGAAGGATTCTAGATAACTATGAAGATAGCAGAACAACAGCAGAACCAGAAGAACCTGTCGAAGACGACGCACCAAGAATGCGAGCACGAGTTACAA
>NZ_JANLCJ010000629.1 GCF_024979295.1 Herbiconiux daphne
GAAGAGTTCTTTGGACCTGTTCGTAATCAAGCAGAAGATGAAGCAATTAAATATGTCCGGCTGAAATGCAAGTTAATGTTCGACCCACCCTTACCCGCTACTATCAAGTGGTATGAAGATGCCGCTCTAGAAGCATATATCCGAGCCAGAACGGGATTTGACGTATGACAGATAATTTACAACATCATGGTATAGTAGGTATGAAATGGGGCAAACATATTCGTGGTAGCTCCAAGACTCCTTCTACTCGAGCAGTTAATCGTGCAGCAAAACGAGCTTCTAAAGTGATTGAGAAAACCTCCGCACAAAAAGAAGCTAATCTTGCTATTCAACGTAAAAAAGAATATCATAACCGTGGTAAACTTACAGATGCTCAATTGGCAAAACGTGTCAATAGATTGCAACAAGAGCAACGCTATAAGGAATTGGTCAATCAACCTTTTGCTGAAGCTAAAGCTGCTCAGAAAGCTAAACGTAATAGACATCTTAAGATAGTTGCTGGTACTGCCGCTGCAATACCATTCGCTATGATTAATACATCGGCTGGTGGCGGTAAATACAAAACTGCATT
>NZ_JANLCJ010000063.1 GCF_024979295.1 Herbiconiux daphne
CTATCAACAAAATAAACACGCTTCAACATTGGAATTTTAGCGTAATTAATCCCATTGAAACCATCTTCACTTTTTAAAATCAAAGTGGGATTTGAAATATCAATATCCCTCTTTAAATAAATATCAAGTGTGGTTTCACTATCAAATTTTTTACCCATGACATTTTCGGCGTCATAAGTTCGGCAAAGAATTAGATCCATAAATCCCCCAATAAAAAAGGCCAGCACATAGCCAGCCCTTTTATTAATTACGATATATTAAGCGACCGTTTCACCAACGAAGAAAACAATACAGTTTTCATTCAAGTCGTTAATATATTGGGCGTCGGCTTTGAACCAGTTATTATAGAATTCAGCGCGGGCGTTGTACTGTACAGTAGTACGACGATCGGTATTTGCTACCGCTACCGCTTCTTTATCACAAATAACACCCAGAATAGCGGCGTTTTTATTACCCTTAGTATTACCTTCAAACGGTAATTTAACGGTTTCGCCGCTAGCGGTTTTAACGTCGATCACGCCGATAGATTTAAAGGCATAATCAGTGCCGCTACCCTGCCAGTATGGGACAGTATCATGAGCCGGGAGGGTCACACGATCTGGATTAAAGGTAGTGGACAGCAGGAAAGTTTCGGACGCTTTCGCAAAGTCTGACAGGAAAATAACATTCTGCAAATCAGACGGAGTAAAGCGAGGTTGTTTCCCAACGTTAAACAGCTTGCTAATTTTGGTCATGCGATCTGAATAGAGCGCGATCTTGTAAGTAGCGAAACGGATGAAATCAGGGTTGCTCAAACAATTAACCGCCGAAATAACGTTAGCCGGAGGCACTGAATCATTATACAGTTTCAGCAGGTTAATAGCCTTAACGCCGGATTTAGAGAAGTCCAGAGTTTTAGAGCCAGCCGTACCAGTACCCAGATCATCAACCAGAGTTTCCGCAACCATGTTATTAATAGCGCGCATAATCAGACCGTCAATTTTAACGGTCATTGAGTTTTCTACGCTGGTCAACAGCATGGAAACAAAGCCGTTCAATTGTTCAGCAGAACTAAACGCGGATTTTAACTGGAGTTCAGTAAAGGACATTTGAATTTCAAAGGTCACTTTGCTGTTAAAGAATTTAGCCTGCACATCCGGCTTTTTAAATTCGTTAGGGCTGTAATCCTGACCATCAGTTAGATCCCAGGATTTATTTTCCTGAGCATCAGGCAACCCGGTAGAAATTTTTTCCAGTACAGAACCGAATTCCCAACCATCCATCAGGACAGAAGGAACACCGCCAGAATATACACGGTTAACGAAAATTACTTTACCGATATGATCGACAAGTTTTTTAACGTAGTTATCAACGTTAGCCGTGTCGAAAATCGCTTTACCAATATCGACAACGTTAGACAGATCTTCGTTAATTACGGCGCTTTCGCCTAATACTTCTTTGGTAACGCCGTTAACCAGCGTATACAATTGTGAGACTTTCATTAATACACCTCTACAAATAAGGGTTAGAACACGGCTACATTAATACACTGTTACAGTCAAATAGTTAACGGTGTCCAAAACAACAGCGTTAATAATATTCGTTTTCTGCAATAAAGACAAGTTATCAAATGCGGTCTTGATTGAAAAAACTTCGTCTGTCATGGTGCGGAATCGATCATTAACAGTATCAACGTTATTGTGATTATCAACCGCTTTATCATCAATAAAAGTATCGCTATTAAATGCGGTTACTTTAGTAACGATTTCCCCGGTAGTTAATTCATTACCCTGATCGCTAATGCTTTCAGTAATTTTATGCCCTGTAGAAGCGGCAATATT
>NZ_JANLCJ010000630.1 GCF_024979295.1 Herbiconiux daphne
GTACTCGATCCAAATCACGGATTTCATCTATCGTGGTAGTCGTGTCCTCAATGAGATCATGACAGTACGCAATTGCCAGAATACATTCAATTTCTGTACTCGACAACTTAGCTCCACGAGCTATTAACTCAGCTTGCAGAGCTACCGGATAAATGTGACCATCCATGTAAGTTTGGTCAAGGTACTTCTGTCCATGATGTCGCTGTAGAGCTAGCCTTTCAGCTTCTTCTACAAACGTCATGGTTTAATCCTTCTGGCATTCGGCCAGTTTTGCAGGATCGGCGTCGGGGTTTTGGGTATAGAATTCTCGCAGACCTTCCAGTACGACCTTGAGGTTGTCACGGTCAGTACGAATCGCTTTACGGAAGTTGGTCAGATCAGTCTGAACCTGGGTGATAAGACCGCGAAGCACATTAAGGCGTTTAGCCTTTTTAGAAATTGCTTTGCAGTTTTCGGGAGTGGCTGGAGCACGTGTCAGTTCCCGTACCTCTGCTTTGAGAGGACGGATCTCAGCCTCGAACAGCGGCGCTGCTACACGCATTTCTGCGATGATGCCGCTGGCTGATTTGAT
>NZ_JANLCJ010000631.1 GCF_024979295.1 Herbiconiux daphne
CTGTGCAACCCGCCAATCTCAATGACTGAGCCAATAGGAAAAGTATAAGTCATATTAGACTTATGAACTTCAACCTTATCTAGTATTCCCCAAAACTCTAATTGCTTACCAAATTGCTCAAATAACTCTTGCCTATCCTTACCTTTAAAGTGTCTGAAAGCATCAATTTTAACTATATTTGCAAGACAACACAATATGATCCCATCAATAGATGACCAAGTCTTGGAACTCATACGAGAACCAATTTCATTTATGCGACCTACTGGTAAGGGTTTATTGTCCTTTACAGCTTCAATAATGTCTTTTCAATAGGAATAACTATTTACCATTTTTTAACCTATTATTTCCACCTTTAAGGTCAAAATTGATAGTGATTGGATTGATAACATCAACCTTTTCTTTTTCATATGTTTTAAGCAGTTCAACATAATTAAATGAGTTTCTACCACCTTCTGATATTTTTATTTTTAATCAGTTCATAGAATATAAGTCAATATATGGCTTATTAACCCCCTTATATTCCCCGTTTGGGAGTTCGTTTTTTTTTTGTAGAAAAAATACACAAAAATTG
>NZ_JANLCJ010000632.1 GCF_024979295.1 Herbiconiux daphne
CTAAGCGTTTAGCCCGAACTTCACCCTGTTCAAATTTCTTAAGCGCCTGTAAAGCGCGGTTAATCAGGGCGGGTTGATAAGTCTTGTCATTCTCTAACCTTGTTGTCATGGTCGGGTAAGAAGGGCGCTTATCATCGCGCCCCCTCCTGGTTAATGGTTAATCATCACTGCTTCTGTGATGTCACCTAATAGCAGAAGACTCTTAATCGCTTCAGGGGTCTTCACGCTGTCCGGTTTGCTTAACTCTGCAACGTTGGCTAAACAAATTGCCATTGTCAGGAGTGCAGCCCGTTTAGGTTCATTCCTTGCTGTTTGTGGCATTGCAGACGCTTCTTCAGCAATCAACAAAGCCCTTTCAAAGAAAGTCACAGTTAACAGTTCATCTTCTCTGATTTTCATGTGTTCCTTAGTTGCCGATAGAGACACCAGCAAAAGCCCCGTAATTCTGCGTTGTCGGGGTAGCGGTCACGCCAACCTTAAAGGCTACGTGTTCAGACACGCGATAGTTAGCGCCAACAGCTACAGCAGAAGCGTCAGCGTATTGACCGACACCCGCGCCAACGTTCCAGGT
>NZ_JANLCJ010000633.1 GCF_024979295.1 Herbiconiux daphne
ACAAATGCAGTCACCGGCGCTCAGGCTGCCGCCTGCGATACCCGCGCCCGCGAGTGCTGCCGATTTCGTGTTTCCCTGGCGCGCAAAAGGTGACGTGATGACTCCCGAGCTCGATTGTCTCAACTACGCCGCCGCACATCCTGACGTCGAGGTGTGCGGCCTTATCATCGACGACCAGCGTTTATTCCCCTGCCGCAACATTCACCCCGACCCCGCGAACCATTTCCGAATCGACGAGCTCGACTGGATTCTGGCCGAGGAACAAGGGCTGATCACCGCCATTTTCCACTCGCACGTCGGCGACCTGCCGGTTCTCTCCGCTGCTGACCGAGCTGCGCAGGTCGTGACCGAGCTGCCGTGGTGGCTGGCGCAGGGCGGCCAGCTCCGCAAATTCCGCAACGTGCCGCACCTGCTCGGGCGCAAGTTTGATCATGGGGTGATGGATTGCTTCACGCTATTCCGCGACGCCTACCACCTCGGGGGCGTCGAGATCCCGATGTTTGAGAGGACGAATGGCTGGTGGCTGCGCCATGAAAACCTCTACATCAAAAACCTCGCGCGCGTGGGTTT
>NZ_JANLCJ010000634.1 GCF_024979295.1 Herbiconiux daphne
GATTACCAACTCTGGAAAGGAGCGGTAACTGGTCTAAGGGAAACCGGACAGGCTATCGCTCAGCTACCTAACACGCTGATAAATACATCAGTAGCTTTAGGCCATTCTATTGCACCTGAAACTATTACCCGCGATTCTTCACAAAACCCGGTTGATATTTATGGCCGTGATACGTTTGGCAGTGATAATGCTGTAAGTCAGGCTCTACAGCCTGAAACTGAACAAGGCCAGGCTATTGCTAATGCCCTGCCCTATACAATGGGCGGCGGTTTCCTCCGTGAAGCGGCTAACGTTCATGCTATGACTGTTAAACAACTTCAGGATCAGGGCATTCCTCTTACCTCTGAAAACATCGCTCAGGCAGACACAGAGAATATGCTCCTGTTAGGTTTGGGTGTTGGTACAAAGAAAGCCGGTGGTGCTCTCTATGGTGGAGCAGCGGAGCGCGGTCTATTAGGTGGTAATGCTCAGGCCAGAGCTATGGCTGGTAAGTTTGGAGAACAAGCGGAGGATGTTTATCAGGGCGGTAATCAGGCACAACAGCAGGCATATAAAGATGTTTATACCGGC
>NZ_JANLCJ010000635.1 GCF_024979295.1 Herbiconiux daphne
GAACTACTCCCTGTCCTGGTGGCTTATCCATGTCTGTACCAGCATAGTTAGTATCACCAACAACACCTCGTGAAGCAATAATACTGTTTATATTCCATTTGTATGGGGTAGCTGTTGTATTTTTACCAATAGCACAAACTAATGAATGTTTCAATAATAATGGATTCTTACTTTTATTAGTAATCTTGATGCTAGGTCCATCATTATTTACTACTACATCTACTTTGTTGTGATCAAATACAGATACAGGTTTAATGGCTTGTCCTTTTACAGTTAGCGACCAGTTACCTCCACCAGCTTTGGTTAGTGTAACAGCTTTTCCATCTCCAGAATGTATTACACTAGCATATCCAACTGGGGCAAGATATGTAGATTTAGATTCCACATATTCTCGAGCATCAGTAACCGTTACACTTGTAGCATCAGATACCCATTTTGCAATAACAATATCATAACGAACTCCTGAGTTAAGAATGTCTTCTTTAACTGGAGCTGTTGTAATATTGAGAACCTGAACTTGATTTAATAGATATTGATATGATCCATCATCTATCTGCCCAACCGAATCGT
>NZ_JANLCJ010000636.1 GCF_024979295.1 Herbiconiux daphne
GATAAGCAGTAGCTGTTGCTACCTGACTCATACCGCCATCACCATTAGTAATATCTGTTGGCTGAGTAAGTGTCTCCTGAGCAACTTCCTTAAGCTGGTTATTAGCTGCTACGTATGTCTCTGTTAGCTGCAATGGCTGGAATCTGTCTACAGCGCCAATCTGTGCAACCTCAATCACTGAGCCAGGACGATTCTGTAACAGGCTCTGTTTATCATACTGGCCTTTTACTGCCTGATATTGTGGGTAGGTTGTACGTAGTGCTACCTGTTCATGCATACGCTGAGAAAGGGATAGACTATCTTGGAACTGTTTAGCCAGATGGAATAAACCACGGCCTAAGAATTGACCTTGTGACCGCTCCATTTTACATACTACAAACGGGAAGCGCTTAACCTCAGTGAATGAAAGTAATTCATCCCCACAAGTTACAACCTGATAAGGCCGTGTCTCTCCTTTAGGGTGAATGAATGAACTGTAAATGTAATGCTCTACAATTGAAATACGGCGCTGTTTAGGGTCAATACTTTGCGGGGTATCAAGGCGACCTCTGACAAAAGGAGACTGATAAT
>NZ_JANLCJ010000637.1 GCF_024979295.1 Herbiconiux daphne
CATTGCCTTTAAATGCTTTTAAATTACTAGCCAGATACTTTACACCCGCATCTATGTTCTTTTCAGGATCATACATATCAGATTTAGAGTATCCAGCTTCTTTAGCTACAGCAGATGATACCTGCATTAGACCCACTGGGCCTGTTGGAGATACTGCACCTGCATCACCGGAGGATTCTACGTTAATGAGCTGTTGAATTAATTTCTCAGGTACGCCATATTTCTTGGAGTACTTTTTAATGAGATCACTGTAATCAGCCATCTACGTACTCCTTATTTTTTAATCTTAGGTTTGACAGAAGTTTTGTCATAATCTACAGTAAGAGCACCCTGACGTTTGCCAGCGACTGCATCTGGAGTACGCTGAGCGAGAACACCAGTTGACTTACCTTTAAGACCTTTCTTCTTACCTTTCTCATTCCATTCCCAGTCATACACTGCATCACCGGATTTGGTTTTACCTTTCAGCTTGATGTTGTCTTTCAGTTCAGCATCTGAGAACAAACCAGATACACCACCAATAACACCACCTGCAACAGCACCCCATGGACCACCAATCATAGCACAAG
>NZ_JANLCJ010000638.1 GCF_024979295.1 Herbiconiux daphne
ACACCAAAAGCACCAACCCAAGCAACACCAAGCAAGACACCTTCGACACCGACGCAACCTTTGGAACCTAAGACACCAAAAGCACCAAAACAAGCAACACCAAGCAAGACACCGTCAAGCATCAAACAACAATCGGATGCCGCAATACCATCAACACCCGCAACAATCAATGCCGTGCCTACAAAAGCACCAAACGCACCAATCATTCCGGATGCGCCAAAAGTGCCAACCAAATTGATCGATCAAGCAACGCCAAGTAAGACACCGACATCAATCAAGCAACAGTCTGATGCCGCGATCCCAACATCACCAAAACAAGCAACACCGACCAAAGCACCAAACGCGCCGATCGTTCCTTTGGAACCAAAAGTTCCGGCACCGATCAAACAAGCGACACCAACCAAGACACCATCAACTTTGATCGATCAAGCGGTTCCGGTATCACCAAAAGCACCAACGATTGCCGTGCCACCATTGAAAGACAAGACACCAAACAAACCATTGGAACAGGTGATCAACGTGCCGATCAAGACGTTCCCGCAAACGCAAATCGATGAAACGACCCAAAC
>NZ_JANLCJ010000639.1 GCF_024979295.1 Herbiconiux daphne
TTTTGGTTGCTTGAAGGTTTCATCTGAATCGAATTTGTGCTCTGCCACAGGTTTTAGATATGGTTTTGCTTCAAATACCTTGGTCAATAGTGGTGAAATTTTCTTTTTCTTGTCTTCACCTTCTTTGAATTCAACTTCTTTAAGTGCGTCGGCTAATTGGTCATACACATCAAGTTCCGCTCCTGATGCAACAAGCCCTTTTAGAAGTTCGTTTGCGGTTGCCTTTCTTTTTTCTGTTCTGAATGGTGTAAGTTCTTCTTCATATGACTTAACTTTACCTTCATACTCAGCAATTTGGCTTTTGAGTTTTGCTACATCACCTACAGAATTTTCAACTTCAACAATCTTAGCAGCTCTTTCTTCAGCAAGCTTTGTCAGTTTTTCAAGTTCTGTTTTTGTTTGGGATGTAAGTCCAGAAACATATTCTTCAACAATATCGTCATATATGTTGACATTGTATCTTGCGTGTTCATCTAGAATATCACGCACTTCTGACAATGTATATGATTCTTTATTTTGGAAACCGAATTTCCTGTTACCAAGATTTTGGTTTTCTTTCAAAAGTTTTT
>NZ_JANLCJ010000064.1 GCF_024979295.1 Herbiconiux daphne
AAGGCGAGGCAAGCAAAGCGCGATAATGTAGCGCCCCGCTTGAATCGTCCGGCTTAAAGTAACTTTTAAGTGTGATCACCTGGTTTTATTCGATAGCCTTTACCCTGTCATTGAGGGGGCGAATCGTCTAAGGTGTGAACATGGTAGAGTGAAACGGGCAGAAAGTGAGAGCGGTTAACGGTGTGACAACCTACAACCTTTTGAGATTGTTAAAGATATCTTTATCAATTTGGCGCGGTGTAAATAGGTTCTATCTGATTAGTGAACGGTTAGCCGTGGTGGAGAAGTCGAAAACGATGTTTCATTGTCGTTAGTAGGGCAACCATCAGCAAGGCGGCTAAAAACTCTGATTGCGGAGAATAACCAGTAATTGCAGGGTATTACGTGTTAGTATCTAGCCGAAAGGTTAGACCAGCTTAGATAGTGGATAAGCAAGATAAGCGGTTAACGCGAGTTAACAGGCTGTTAAGCTAATAAATGGTAGTGTGATGAGAAGTAACCAGGAGCAAGGCAGAAAGTTACTATTGAGGCCGTCAAATTGATGATCCCATAAGGGATCGCCGTTTGAGAAACTGGAATCCGGCGGGCGCTTTCTTTATAGGCCGTAACGCTGAAAACTTCCTAACAAATCGGCGGTAAATTCGCCGCTTGTCTGATACCTTCCGATAAAAAGGATTGTGACGAAAGCAAGCGGCTTGTTTATCAGATAGCAT
Organism: Herbiconiux daphne; assembly: GCF_024979295.1. Lineage (GTDB taxonomy): Bacteria > Actinomycetota > Actinomycetes > Actinomycetales > Microbacteriaceae > Herbiconiux > Herbiconiux daphnes. The sequence goes on from NZ_JANLCJ010000064.1 coordinate 714, forward strand.
TAAAAATAGTGTTATCCGCTAAACTAAATGTAGTGAATTAAATTAAAATCTTTTAACAACTGAAAAAGGTAAATTATCATGGCTATTCGTATCGAAAAATCTGTAAACAAAATCGCTGCCCTGGTTGCTGCAATCTCCACTAAATCCGGCGCTTACAAAGAAGGCGTTTCGTCTGCCCTGGTTTCGTCCGTTGCTCACGCTATCGAAACTGGTGATTACACCCTGATCGAAAAACTGCGTGATGAGGTGTTAGCCGCTAACCCTCGCGATCTGAAAGTGATTTTCCAGTTCCTGAAAGATCTTACCCCGTTCCATGTTGAACCGCGTAACGTAGGCCGTATCGTGTCTTTCGACGTGTTAGGCCGCATTGCTAAAGGTTATTTAGGCCTGGCGCAAAAGGATTACAAAACCGTTGCCGCTTTCGAAACTGCTAAGAAAGAGCAGAAAGCGAAAGATGAGAAACGCGACGCTGGACGCGTAACCGTATTCGCTCAATTCATCGGTACGGCTAAAGATGATAAAGGCGTTTCCCTGCCGCGTGGTGCTGTAGTTCGCAACGAGTCCGGCGAAAAAGAAGTGTTTGACTATGCGTTGAACGTGTTCGCCTGGTTCGATGATGTTCAATACTTCCGTAACGCTTCCGCTGGTGGCGCTGCTGGTGAAAAAGAGTTTGACTTCGACGCAACGTTTGTATCTAAAGTCGGCGCGATGATCAAGGCTTTCGCTGGTCAGACTCTGACCGATGAGCAGAAAGCGATCATGGATACGATCGAAACCTTCTACAATGCCGCCTCTAAGCGTAAAACTGACGCTGACGAGAAAGCGAAAGCTGATAAAGCCGCTGCCGCTCTGAAAGCGAAAGAAGATAAGGCGCTGGCTGCGATGAAAGATGAGGCGGTTAAACGCCTTGAGAAAGCAGGCATCAAGGATGCAAGCGAGGATCAAATCAGCGTTGTAGTTGACCAGATCAAACAGGAAAAAGCTGTTAAGAAAGCGGCTTAATCCGAAAGCTAAACTCAAGGGCGCTAACGAGTGCCCTTTATGATTGGCTTTCAATCAACTGTTAACTAACCCATTCAATTTAGGAATTAAAATTATGAAACGCA
>NZ_JANLCJ010000640.1 GCF_024979295.1 Herbiconiux daphne
GCCAACCTGATGGCTAACATTCAGGCCGACGTTATCGCCGCGCCATACCTCCCCGCGTTGGTTGAGGCATGCCACGCTGAAGCCCTGACAGAGAACGCGGCCAGGTAGCCCCATCAAAAGAATGTGCAAAATAGTTTAAAAACTTTATTGCACATTCTAACTCCCTCCTGTATAGTTCGTCCTGTAGCAGCAATTAACCCCTTACGACAGGACACGAACAAATGACTACTTTCAACGCCGCCACCATTGCCAAAGTCCGCTTTATTGCAGAATGCGCTCACGAAGATTGCGCCCTGACCACCCTGAAGAACGCCAAAGAGCAGATCACGAATCGCTGCAAAATCTTTGCCGGTTATGAAAGCCAGTGGGCGGGCATCGACCGCGCCGAAGTCCTGGAGTGTTTCACGCAGGCGATGGATTGCACCCGTAAGGCCGACTTCACCCGCCGCATTGAATTGCTGTTAGAAACCATGCGCGACATGGAGATCGCCAACGAGCGCGCAGCAGCACGCGCCAAAACTGAAGCGGCAGCACCGGCAGCCGTTGAAGCAGCACCGGCAGAAGACGCA
>NZ_JANLCJ010000641.1 GCF_024979295.1 Herbiconiux daphne
TTTCCGTGGTGTCAGAAGTATAAGGAATGATAGGTCACTTCCTTTCTTCATTGGCACGCTTGAATCAACCAAAGATGGTTGATTCGGTGATTAGTTTTCGTCTTGCAAGGTTTCGACTAGGTACCAAATTTTTGATTCGGTTTTGTCATAATCATATGATGTTGCGTTGTCCGAAATGTAACCCAATAATTTTTTGACCAATGGTTGTTCACGTACTTCGTCCGGTAAGCCGTAACCTTTTTGTTCCAACTCGACATACGGTTGTTCCAAAGGTGTGTCGGCACTAAGTGCACCACCTGTGCGGACTACTTGGCGAACATCCAACAAGAAATCTTGTAATTTGTCGTCGTTAGCTTCTTCGGCTTTGTCAGCTTCGGCATCCGCTTTGGCTTTGTCTTCGATTTCTTTTGCGGCTTTGGCTTCTTCTTTGGCTTCGGCATCGGCGATTTTCTTGTCTTCGGCGGCTTGTTTGGCTTCTTTGGCTTTCTCATTGGCTTGGTCTTTGTGATACTCGACCATTTCAGCCGATTCATGACCCGTGATTGCTTCATAGGTTAGATTGTAAGTG
>NZ_JANLCJ010000642.1 GCF_024979295.1 Herbiconiux daphne
AGCAGAACGTGCTATGACTGCTGAAGAAATGCTTAAAGATATGAAACTAACATTAACTTGCATTTCTAAGAATGTTCAAGAACTAATTGCTGATGTTGGTATTGATGCTGTTACTCAGAACAAACTTCAAGATTTGTGTGCTGACATTGATAAACAATACTACTTCGTTAACTCCAGTATGGAGGTGAAATAATGCCATTAAAATCAGGTAGCAGTCCTGCTGCTATTAGTTCAAATATTCGTACAGAAATGGCTGCTGGTAAACCACGTAATCAAGCTGTTGCTATTGCCATGAGTAAAGCTCATAAGATTAAGGCAAAGAATAAATGAATCTATACGACCATATAAGTGAAAAATTTATATGGCTTATTGGTGCTAGTGCTTGTGGTTCAGTAATTGGTGTACTGACAAACGAGAAGTATAATACAACTACTAAAAGAGTTATATACATTTTTGGTGGTTTCTGTTCTGCTTTCTTTTTAGCCGGACCTGTTGCTAAGTATTTTAATCTTACTGGACCAGGGGAGATTGCTGCTGTTGGTTTTGCTGTATCTATTTTCTGGCAACA
>NZ_JANLCJ010000643.1 GCF_024979295.1 Herbiconiux daphne
CATTGCCACCAAAGAAAATGACTCCGATTGTTTTTACTCACGTAGCTGAGAAACCTGAAGAGCCTAAAGATACATCTACAGCGAAGTTCACCCTGCAAGACCTTGTTGCTAATCTTGAACTGCTGTATGTCAAAGCCAAAAACTTTCACTGGAATGTAACAGGACCTAACTTCATTGGTCTACATGAAACCTTTGATGGTGTTCAAGAAGTGGCACTTGAATGGGCTGACCTGATTGCTGAACGTATGCGTGCCCTTGATATTAAAGTAGACTCTCGTATGTCAACTTACATCAAGCAAGCATGGTTCCCAGAAGCACGTGAAGAAATGATGCAGTTTGAAATGATTAAGGACATGGTTCTTACTCTTGATTGTATCTCTGCTTATCTGTACAAAGCTATCGACAAACATACGTTTGACCCAGTAACAGAAAATAAATTACAAGACTTGTGTCATGAGATTGCGAAGCAGAATTACTTCGTTAAATCAAATAGCACTGTCTTATCAAGTTCGCTCTGAGTGAAGAATTGATTCACTAGACGATCCTTACGGATGGGTTAGAAGGCGTT
>NZ_JANLCJ010000644.1 GCF_024979295.1 Herbiconiux daphne
ATCGTCAAGTGATTTTCAAGTCCCAAGTCCGTCCTCGCCACCGGTTGCTGCGTCCCCTTTGTCTCCCTTGTCTCCTTTTTCGCCTTTAAGGTTTCCGCTTTGCTCTCAACCTTGTCCGTTTCAAACATATAGCGATTTGGTTGTTGTTCCAACTCATCAAGCGTCGCCGATTACTTGTCCTACCGGAATATCACTTTCGGTGTTGACTGAACCTTTAACGACGATAGAGTTTCCTTTTTCTCCTTGTATTCCTTGTATTCCTTGAATTCCTTGTGGACCGACTATGCTTCCCATTTCCACTCATTTAGACCCGTCTCATACGACTAATGCCTCTTGTTCGTCTTTGATTGTGTATCCGTCATCTACGTTAGGATTTGTAGGTAAGTCCGCTCTTGTGGCAACTTGACCCTTTGGCGTGAAACTTTGACCGGCCGGTCCTTGAACCCCTTGACTACCAATAGGTCCTTGAACTCCTTGGTCTCCCTTAGGTCCTTGAATTCCTTGGTCTCCTTTGACACCTTGGTCTCCCTTTTCGCCTTGGATACCTTGTGGACCTTGGTCGCCCTTT
>NZ_JANLCJ010000645.1 GCF_024979295.1 Herbiconiux daphne
AGCAATCGATTTGGCAACGTGGGGTTACACGCGAAGATCAGAAAGCTAAAGAAGCGGCAGAAGCAGAAGCTAAGAAACCTGATTATACTTATTCTAAAGGTGTTGGTATTTGGGATAAGAAAACAGGCTTGGATGTTAACGGTAATCCTGTTAAAAGTACTGGTAGTGCTAACGAGACTCTTCCAGCCCCTGGCGGAGTAGATCAGAATACAGCTAATTTAGCTGTTAAAAATGGCTATTATAAAGATGAGCAGGGTAACTATCATACTTATGATCCTAAGAAGGGTTGGCAAATTGCATCTAAAAATGATACCGCTCAATTAGTCGCTAATGAGCCTGAAACAATCCGTGGTAATATTGATTCTTATTCTAACCATTTGGATCAAGTTATTGATGTTGGTGGCGGTAGTATTCAAGATGTGAAAGATAAAGATGGTAATCCCGTTATTGATAAAGAAACTGGTTTACCGATGCAGAAATATGTTATTTCTGAAAGCTCTGATGCTGTTAAAGATTTTGGTGGGGCAAGTCGTAAATTAGGTGATTGGAATAACCTCCCCTCAACTAA
>NZ_JANLCJ010000646.1 GCF_024979295.1 Herbiconiux daphne
CTTTATCCATCTTCTTAATCTCGTTTGCTTTCGATGGGGTTATAATACTTACGTAATCATGAAAGGTCAATAGGCGGGAAATGTTTTATTTTAAAAAATTTAGTGTGGGGGATGGATTTAAGAAAAGAGGGAATGCAAAAAAGGCAAGACCCCCTCCACGCTCTGACGAGAACGTAAGGTTATGCCTCAGCCCTGCCGTATCCGACTGATGCACGTATCATATCACAGTCAGAGACAGATGCAAGCCCCTTTACAAAACTCTTTGGTGTGACGTGGCACAGTCTTTTCAAGTCTGGGTTAAGTGCTTAGTTATCAGTAGGTTAGCACATGTATGCACACCTGCCTATTGTGCATGGTGACTAGGGATCGTGGTACTTAAATAGATTTGTAAAGATGATTGCATTACATGATTATGTAAGTATAATAAGGGGTAGAGTAAAAAGCCAATTCAGTTTGGAGAGAACCGACCCTGCTCCTCATTCTGGTAATGAGAATGAATATCATTTATGAATGTAAATGAGATTGATAATCATTTATTTTCTGGAATAAAGTCTCTTAGTGAATAAAC
>NZ_JANLCJ010000647.1 GCF_024979295.1 Herbiconiux daphne
AATTCTGGCAATTGAAGAACCTCAGATTGCTGGTGTCACTGATGAAGACATCGTGGATGAAACTAAACCAATCGCACTGGAAGATGTTGTTGATGAAAATGACATTGAACGTGATGTGGATAAAGTAGTAGAAGGTACTGAAGACTTAGTAGTTGAAGGTACTGACGTACACTCAAGTTAATTTAAGAGGGGAGCTACGGCTCCCTTTTTTATGGAGATTAAACATGGACGTACAGCACTTAGAATTGGCCCTACGCTACGCTAAGACTGCAAGTGACCCAGTTGCATTGACTGTCCTCAAAGACGCCGTAGAACGCTTCCTAGGGGCTCAGAAACGTGCTTCCACCCCTAAGCAAGAACCCAGTAACCAGAATACTGTTAAACAGCCTACCAGCTTGGACGAGTTGATGAAACGCTATCAGCTTACTCCACGCCGCTCAGGTTGCCCTGCTTGTGGCTGTCCTGATGGAGTTCCTCATTTCTGTACTGGCAGACCTACCCATCCAAGCACCGGTATTGAGTATTGGATGAATCAACCAACATCAGTAATGACTAATCGGTTAGTGGG
>NZ_JANLCJ010000648.1 GCF_024979295.1 Herbiconiux daphne
ATTTGTGCGGGTGTAACACTCTCATATATTGGGCCTCACTGGTTCGTCGAAGTTAACAAGGCTGCATTGATAGCCCAGCTGGGGCACGTCTTCCGCCATAAGCATAAATGTTCCGTGATACCGGCGTAGCCACTTAAAGGAATCATCCATACGTTGCGCGCGCCAGACGATTTCACGCGTGGCGATCCGGCGTAGCTTGTCTTGCTCCAGGGCTTCGCGCATCACCTTGCGACACCACCGATCAGGATCGCGGCCCGGCTCAATCAGCGCCCCGATCAGCATATCGGTAATGAACATAAACGCTTCTTTCGCGTCTTCCACGTTATCCGCCGCCGTTCGCGGCAGGCGTAGCGCCGCCTGTTCCGCCTTCGTTAGCTTCGGCATCTTGATAGAATGCTTTCTTGATATCATGCTATAGCCCTATAAATATCATCGTTCGCCGCCTTGCGTTTCATCGCCTGGAATAGAATTTCCTGAACGCTCGCTTTCGTCTTCAGTCGTTCCAGCGCCAGCCGGTCAACGGTTGAATCGGTGACAATGTAATACACGAACACCGGCCGATCATGCC
>NZ_JANLCJ010000649.1 GCF_024979295.1 Herbiconiux daphne
TGTTGATTCTGCTATCTGTTGCCACGTCATACCCTTATCAAACATGGATTTGATAATATCAGGGTCGCCTTTCGTCGGTCTGCCACAATGTTTCCCCTCAGATTGAGCGCGTTTGATACCAGCGTTCCGGCGTTCTGCCATGTTCGCAAGCTCCAGCTCTGCCAGTGTTGCCATTATGGTATACATCGCCTTGCCTGTGGGCGTTGACAGGTCGTAACCCTCACGCATAGAGATAACCTTAACGCCTTTATTCTGTAAGGCATCCACCGTTTGACGAACATCAATCACGCCACGGCCTAGACGGTCAATCGCTGTAACTATCAGCGTGTCACCCTTACGAATAAAATCGAACATCTTTCTAAATTCTGGACGGGTCATAGCTTGCTTAGTTCCGCTTACGCCGTCATCGCTGTACCAGTGTTCAACGTTGTACACCTTGCCGATTTCTTGCTTCTGGTTTTTTGTTGTCTGGTCATCTGTTGAGACACGAACATAACCGATAATTGCCATGATGTTTCCTAGTTCTGTGAGTTAGTCTTAAAAGGTATGGAAAAGATTATAAGACTA
>NZ_JANLCJ010000065.1 GCF_024979295.1 Herbiconiux daphne
AGAAGACAAAGGAGGCAGATAATGCCAGTTCCAAAGACAAACACCATTAAAGACGCGCAAGGCGTTGCGTTCGACTCTGCAACAGTCAGCCAAGGACTAGTTAAAGTATGATCCGAAGGTGACATCGTGGCGCAAATCAACGGGCCGGTGTCAGCACAACCGGTTACAGATGCACAAACAGGTAAGATTGTTAGATTTGAATACTACGCCGATCAATTCGGTTCAGTGGTTGACAGAAAAACACTAGTGGCGGCAGACGCTGCCGGAACCGCTATCGCCGGTGACCCTATCACTCTAACAAAAATCACAGTTGACCTTGACGATGAACGTTCAACAAAACCAATCTACCTTGACAATTGAGATGCCAAAAAACTTGAGGTTGCGGCAACTCTACAAACAGAAAAACAAGGGCAAGCGTCAATCCTTTCAACATCAGAAAGAGCAGATCGTTATTTTGAAGCGTTGAGAAAAGCAACAAAAGCGGCAGACGCTGCAGCACTTGGTGATGGAGTTACCAGAGTTGTGGACACAACAGCATTGGTTGACCCAAAAGACGTTTATATCAAGTTCCAGGATGCAATCGCTGAACTAGTTAAACAAAAGAATTCAAGAAGAAAAGGAACAAACCGTGCCTTCATCTTCGTTGCGGTTCCACCAAAGGTCCTTACAGTCCTAAAAAGAGCCGTGGGGTTCATCGGTTCAGACAGAGGTTCAGCAATCCTTGAGTCTGGATCTACATTCAACATCGATGGGGTTTCAGTATATGAAAATATCACTTCCGACATCTCATTCGTTGAAATTAGGGGTGCCGCGGTAGTTCCAATCGCAAACCCAGAATTCGTGCAATACCCTTCAAAATCAAACGCTGGAAAATTTGCGTGAGAATGAGTTCTGCCAAAAGCAGGTTCAGAAGGTATTCTTTACGGGGACGGGCTAATTGCGCTTGGTGACCCTGCAGTAATCAAAGCTTAAGGAGCAAAAAATGGACAATTTAGAATTGTTAAAATCGATATCATTTGACATCGGAATATTGGCGATTTCTACTTTGGCTACTTTTTTTATTCCGGGAATATCCGGAATAATCATTTCGGGAATAATACAAATAACAGGTCAAACCTTGGGAATCCAAATCAACGGGGGCAATTTGCCATCAGATCCAATATGATGGGTTACAAATTTCTTGGCGGTATTTGGTCCATACTTTAAGGAAATAGCAGTTGCTAAAATGGATTTTGCCTTGTTAGGTTCTGCCGAAAAAGGAATTCAATCAGTAAATAGAGTGCTTGAAAAGATTGACAATGCCAGCAAAGAGGCGATCGAGTGACTTAAAACATCACCGGGTGAAAAGGTTTTAGCGTCCGGGCTTTCAAGGAATGCCGAGAAAGAAGTGGCAGACGTTGAAAAGCAAGAATTGGCAAGGGAAAAATTCGGTTCTGAAAATACAAAAGTTGTAAAGAAAATAGATTCCTTCAGACCCAACACCAAAAACCCGCTATCTTGAATTGCCGGCGTTGGTTTCAGGGAAACCTTGAGATTAGGACCTCGCGACATCAGGGGTGACCTAATAATCAAATACTACGTTAATAATCATCATCGGGTGGGATTTAAGAAAATACCAATTGCCGAAATAGTTTTAGGGCGGACATCAGGAGGAGAAAGAACCGGAGGCGCAGGTGGTCAAAACACATCTAACGCGTCAAGGTATAGACACGTTGACGTTGCCAAGGATCCTTCAAAGGTAAAGATGGTTACCGTAGTATTCAAAGGTGCAAGATACTATAACGATTATCTTGCCTTCC
>NZ_JANLCJ010000650.1 GCF_024979295.1 Herbiconiux daphne
GCTATATAAACAACACCCAGAACTAAAAGAAATTGTGCAAGAGCACACCAAATCAAATAGACACCACCCAGAATTCTTCAACAATGATTTCAGCAAGATGAATATCATTGACATCGTTGAACTGATTTCAGATTGATATGTAGCGTCAACCACAAGGAAATCTGGAAACAAGACTTTTGAGGAAATGATGGATTACAATTCCAAAAGATTTAATATTGACCCACAACTAAAGGGAATCATATTAAACACACTAAATTATATTAAGGAGCAAAATGCAAAATAGAGATTTTATTACAGAGATAGAGCAAGAAATCGCTGAGTTCAACTCAGCATTGGATACGCCGACAGACAAGTCACTTATCCTGGAGCAAGTGAAAGCGTTGTCATTGGGGGAAAATGATTTCTACCGTGTTGACAAAAAAGGCAATTACATACTTTACACAAAGAAACCAAGATTTAATAAAGTTAGTCTATAAACTGACTTTTTATTATATAATTACTACGACAAGGAGTTGACCATGAACACACAACTAACTTATGACAATCTTGATGAACACCAAAAGCAAG
>NZ_JANLCJ010000651.1 GCF_024979295.1 Herbiconiux daphne
AGAGGCTGCTAGACAGCACTGGATGAAAACTAAGTGTAAAGGTGTAGATCTTGCAAAAGAGTTTGGTGTGTGCTTCGGATCTGCTTGTAAGTGGATTCGTGAGTGGAAAGTGTAGAGACTATCCGTAGGGAGTAGGGGGTGAATAGGAAAACCCTCGAAGCGCCAACAACAGCAAATTAGCTATGCTGTTATGATATAGTCCGACACCCGAAGGAATTTGGGAATAACTGAATGGATGAAGGGCAGTTCAGTGTCCATCGTGAAGATGTTCATAAACTTGAAGCACTCACTTTGCTTTGTGTTAAGAAAGCAGGTGAATATTTAGGAATGGAATGTCCTTTGGCTTCCGATGCTAAGATCGGTTTGTCATGGTTACACACCCATTGATTTAAGAGGTATTTAGATGCAAAAAGAGCAGCTAAAACTGAGAGGGTTTCTGTACATCACTGACGTTTGTCCTCGATTTGAAGAAGATGATTTGGATGCATATCGAATTCAACGTCGCTTTGGTGAAAAACTTCTAGAAAAGATTCCACTATATAGTAAGGAAAAAGATGGCTAATGTC
>NZ_JANLCJ010000652.1 GCF_024979295.1 Herbiconiux daphne
GAATACAAACAAGACGTATTCACCGCGCCTAAAGTAGAGGCTAAATTCTATAACTCTAAAGTGACGTTTGAAATTCCTATGAGTTTCACCGAACTGCAAGTTAAAGAATCGTTCTCTAGCCGCGAACAGCTTAACGGCTTTGTTTCGATGATTACTACCAGCGTCGAAAATTCAATGACCGTGAAACTGGATGCGCTTATTATGCGCGCCATTAATAATATGGCTGGTGAAACTCTGGTTGCGGGTATCGGTTCCGGTACTGCTGGCGCTAAAACGCTGGACTTTACTAAAACCTCTGGACGCGCTGTTAACCTGCTGGCGCTGTATAACGCTCAGGCGGCAACCGCTGATAAAGTGACTGTAGCCAATGCGCTGACCAGCTACCACTTTATTAAGTTCGCCACTTATACGATGGGTATTTATGCCGACCGTATGAGCAAAATCAGCAAACTGTTTAACGTGGGCGGTAAAGAGCGTTTTACCCCTGCTGATATGCGCCGTTGTGTGCTGCTGTCTGACTTCGCTAAAGCGGCGGTAACTTACCTGCAAGCGGATATTCAATCCCC
>NZ_JANLCJ010000653.1 GCF_024979295.1 Herbiconiux daphne
ATACCAATACTGCAACAACGGCTTTCTCCAAGTGACAGAGGTGCTTCATAAGAGCTTCCAGCACAAAGAACAAAGCACGAAGACCAAGCACAGCCATGAGCATGGCGGAATAGACAACCGCAGTATCTTTAGCCACAGCGATTACAGCCGGAACTGAATCAAAGCTAAACATAACATCCGACAGTTCAATAGTTACCGCAGCAAAGAACAGAGCACCTGCTTTTGGGAACCAGCGATGTGCCAGTTTGTTAAACCACATATTGTCATAATCATCTTCTTCATCTTCAGCTTCGTTAGCTGTCAGCATCTTCCAAGCAGACCAGAAGATAACCAAAGCAAACAGACAACTAATGATTAAGTGAAGAGTGATTTCGAAGCTACCAACTGTTGTCAGAATTGTTTCTGAGTTAAACAACCCAGCACCAACAGTGACAAAGATTGCGCGGAAGACGATAGCGCCTATGATGCCATACGTTAGCACCGTGTGCATATCTTCCTGCTTCTTGATCTTGTAGTACGAGAAGATCGCACTAAAGACCATCAGGTTATCGACGGATAGAGCTTT
>NZ_JANLCJ010000654.1 GCF_024979295.1 Herbiconiux daphne
TAATGAAAAGTGACTTATCCATCATAACAGGAGCTGGCGGAAGTGGAAAATCATTTACCATAAATACCATTGCCGAAGCATTGAGACAGCAAGGTTTTGAAGTTTCCAAGATTGCCCCGACAGGTCGTGCCGCCAAAAAGATACAGGGCACAACAATACACAGATGACTTGAACCGGATGTCACGGAAGACACTTGAGGAAATGTCAAGATTAAGGGTTTCAACAAAACAAAACTTTTGAGGAAAGAAGCAATCATCATCGATGAGTCATCAATGCTCAACAATGAACTGTGAACTAAAATATATGACATATTCGCAAATGATGAGGCGATAGACTTCCCAAACAAGAAACTCATATTGGTTGGTGACCCATATCAGTTGCCGCCGATAGGTGACGGAACACCGTTCATCGATTTCATCAAAAGCAGAACATATCCGCATACGCACCTGCAGTCGATACATAGGCAATCGGTAGACAATGATTTGGTGGAATTCTCCAATTTGGTCAAAGACAACATCTCATTGCCGAGTGACAAGATATGAAACAATGTGCATGTCATGGATAT
>NZ_JANLCJ010000655.1 GCF_024979295.1 Herbiconiux daphne
TGTCAATAGGTTTGGATTTCTTATGAGCTTCCAGACCTCTCTGAGCTTCAGCATGAGATACACCATGATAATCAGACATAAGGTTTTTAGGATTATTCTGATTGGCAATAACTTCAGTGAACTCAACATTATGGCTCATGGAAATAGTCGGCATGTCAACTTTGTTCATCAGTGACGTAGCACGAGCAGTAGCAGCAGCAGAACCGCTCTGAGCAGCCATCTCAGTTTTAGCTTTTACAGCATCTTCCCACTGTTGAGAACCAACTGGTTGTTCGTCAATCTGACGCTGGATAGTGGACAAAGCCATCTCACCATCTTTAACACGAGTAAGATAATCATTATCAGTTTTTACACCAGCAGCACGAGCATCAAGTTCTGCATCAGTTAGTTTCTTGATATCCTGAGGTTTGATAACTTCACGAATATCACCGCCATTTTTACGAACGCTATTCATTAACTGAACAGCTCGATCTACCATTCGGATACCAGTTGTAGCAGCTTTACCTGGCCCCATCTGTTGACCTGGAGTAGAGATCCCACCCAATGTCTGCCAACCACCTTGTG
>NZ_JANLCJ010000656.1 GCF_024979295.1 Herbiconiux daphne
TCCGACTTTCCATATTTTGATCCACGGCGCAAAACGCCTTTATACCCCGCGCCAGACAGGTAGGCCGCACCTTTACTGTGCTGGCTCAGGGTAAATGCTTTTGTTCTTGCCATCAGTTAAAACCTTTTCGATTAGTAAATTACGAGTTAACACAACGCGAGTTTTACGGGTCTTTGCCTGCATTGCTTCGCGCAGTGTGTAATGGTGGCTTTTGGCCGCGCCGGTTGATTTGGCTACTAAAGTATAAACTAGCCCTAAATTAATCAACCGTTGCACCTCATCGCGGGCCGCAACCTCATCAGATAGTTGAAACGCCACGTAATAAGCTCCTTTTGCCACTTTCCAGAACGCCCGCCGCTAACAGGCGCTCCAGAAATTTGGCAAAGTTGATAGCAATCCATTGTTAAAGAGCAATTCAAAACTTACGGGAAACCGTAAAATAAGTTGGTCGCGTCCATTCGCTTTGTGAATCAATTATTCGCCTCGATGATGGATCAAGCAACACTGTATAGGGTAAAAGTTAGGAAAAAGTTTAGATACGCAATGATAATATTTATAATAAAT
>NZ_JANLCJ010000657.1 GCF_024979295.1 Herbiconiux daphne
GACCTTGCACCGATGTCATGAATGATTCGGAACCAAGGTATTCAAGTAAGCCGCCCAATGCTTGTTTGGCTACTTCAAAAATTGGCGATGTAAGGGTACCCATTAATTGCCCGAATACGTCTTCGAATGTCGACAACATACCCGTCCATGTTTTGGATTGCTTATCCATCGAGCCTTTGACTTTGTCGCCTAATGTTGCAACGGCTTTGCCGTAAATCTCGGATGATATTTTCCCTTGGGATGCCATCTTTTTGACTTCACCAACGTTGATTCCCATTTGTTCGGCAATTGCTTGGTAGATTGGAATCCCTCGGTCGTTCATGATGTTCAAATCTTCGGTGTATGCCGTACCCGATTGCATAACTTGGGCATATTGCCTTGTTACTTCCACGGCATCCGCGGCACTACCACCATAGGCGGATGTTACATCCCCCAAAGATGTCATGGTGTCGAACATCTTGTCGCCTTCGATTCCGGCGTTATATAGATATTTACCCATCTTGTCGGTGTCCGATGTATTGAACGGGGTGTGTTGGGCATATTGATTCAACCTTTTAACCATGG
>NZ_JANLCJ010000658.1 GCF_024979295.1 Herbiconiux daphne
TGATAAAGAAAAGCTCGGTGCGTTATCACATGCGTTTCACTTTTTCGAAGAGGAGGGTAAAGATCCTCTTTGGGTATTCAACCTCTATGGTCAATACCACTTCGATAATAAAAGTGAAGAGTATGGTACTCGTTATTGGGCACTTGCCAAAGCGTTAGAAAAGATGCGTGTAGTTTTAAGCACTCGTCGGACTTTATATTGGCCCAGCGACAAAGTGCTTAAAATTGGTTTCCCTCTTATCGGCTGTGGGTTGGCTGGTGGGTATTGGGATATTGTGGAGGAGCTGATTAAATATGCCTTCCGTGATACTCCTTGGGTAGAAGTTTATATTTATACATTGGACTATTTAGAGGGTAAGAATTATGTTGAGATTGAAAGCACTTGACGAGTTGGGTAAGCCGTATAAGATTTACACTGACTACGTTGAGAATAGTGCTATCGAGCAGTTCATCAACGTAATGAAACAAGAAGATGTCGTCAAAGGTGCTCTGATGCCAGATGTTCATTCTGGTTATGTACTCCCTATTGGCGGTGTTGTTGCAACCAAAGGTACTATCTATCCAG
>NZ_JANLCJ010000659.1 GCF_024979295.1 Herbiconiux daphne
GCGACGTATTTTGTCACGTTCTTTCTTTTCAGCAGGGGTGAATTGTGATTTACGAGGCTTTGTTACTTTCCTCTTTTTGGTCACAGTCTTTTTCTTTGTCTTTAATGCCATTACAGATTACATCCCTTAAAAATCCTGATAGAAAATTATCACTATCGTCGAATTTACAACTAAGACAAACGTAAATCATAAAGTGATTAATATTGCTCGACCGTCCGTTTTCAAATGCGGATAGTGTTTGCATACTTAGATCACCTGTTATTTCGGCAAGTTTAACGCCCTTATTTTTCCGGTATTCCCGGCAGTATTGACCGATATTCATACTCTCTACTCTCATATGGTTTGTCCATTATACACCTGTTGGAATAACAGTATAACCTGTTTTGATAAAATATGCTTTGATTACATTTGACCCCTATCAAGATATATTCATAAGGTGTATATTATGGTATCAATTCTAAACCAAAATTTTATTTAACAAACAAGTAACAATATTAACACTCCTATAAACTCCAGATGATTCCTAATAAAATGAATAGTTAGTGAATAATTATTCATTTTGT
>NZ_JANLCJ010000066.1 GCF_024979295.1 Herbiconiux daphne
AAATGATTTTGGACTTTTCAACGTCATTTGGAAGCATATTGACCATCTTTTGAGCCATTTTCAGCAATGCTGAAGCTGATGGAAGGATGTCTGGTGTACCAAGAGCGTTGTTTTCCATAGGAAGAACAGGTATGAAATCAGTATCATACTTAATGGCGTCATCAGTAATTGTTCATTGAGACCCATTAAAATACCCAGTTTCCTTGAAAACCTCATTTTCTATCTTGTAAAATCTTCCAAAAACCTGCAATTCTTTCTCACCAACCTTAAATTTGTCATCAGTGAAGAAATAAATGTCAACCAATTCCTTGAAAATGTACTTTGGCTGTCCAAAAATACGCACATTGTCAATAATTGTGTCCCCATTGTATCTGTATAGGACAATCCCATACCCTTTTCCATGATAAGAAAGGTTGTAACCAACCCTTGAAAGGACAGTTTGGAAGTCATTTGCCTCCAGCACCTCTTTGATTTCTTTTGAACCAAGTGAATAACCTGAATCATATTTGTTGACTGAGTCAATAGCAAAGCTGTCCCTGTATAGTTTTTCAAAATTAGATTGGAACTGTATTGCATCCGCACCATTCATTTGCTTAATCAAATAAGCGTTAAGTTGTTCTCTTGTCATTTTCATCTCCTAAATAGTCTTGAACATCACCCGCAGGTATGTCATTTCTGAGTTCACCGCGTACAAAGTACAACGCATACTCCATTGAATTTATCCTATCATATATATCCGCTTGCCCGCCACCTTCATAACGTTGGTCAGCACCTTGCCTTGCATATGATTTGGATAGGTCTGAAATAAGTCCCTTGTTGTCCTTATCCATAATAATTATACCACTGTCAATTGCTGCCTGAAGTCAAACCTCACGTTTTTGGATACGTCAGCTTTCCTTAGTCTTGAATTTGGTTGGAAACCATTTCAGTTCAGGAAGATTTGTTGACATCATTGATATGAAGTGCCTCTGGTTGTCATCCACCGCAACTGTTGATGGGTAGTGGTTGCGTGTCAGCTCCTTATGGCGTTTGTCATACTTGTCAGTTATGTCTGACAGCGTGTCACCATAAAACTTAAGCCTTTCACCCAAATTCCCCATACCCGTAGAAGGAAGTTCAAACTGTTTTCCTATGACAATGTTCTTCACATCATCAAAATTGCCTTTTCTCTTTCATACAACTGTAACGGGGGTCAGGATGAACCTCCCACCTTTTCTCTGGTCAATGTCCCATCCCAAAAATTGAGTTGAGCAGTCAGAAGAATTTTTAAGTATGATGTCTGTGTCAGCCAACTTAAGGTTTTCAAGATTGTATGTTTTCTTGACAGAATCTTCCTTTTCATACTTCAACCCCAAGATTGTAGCAAGCTGTTTCTTATCATTACGTGCCAACGCGTCCATAGCAAGGCTGTAAAGGCTCTTTATGTGCTTTTTGAGGTGTCTTTCAAACGTCCCCCTTGTAATCTTATTGTCCTTGTAAATATCAGCGTCAAAATCAATCTTTTCAGCATTGGCTGCAAATGTGTTAAGGTCAATGATGTCAAGGTCTCTCATTGTTTTTTCCATAATGTTGATAATCTTGTTACCAAATTTTGTCCCACGCACAATCAGTGTGTCAATCTCAGGCACGTACATCATGAGGGTGTGGTTGTCAATTATGTCCTTTTCAAAGTATTCACGGAATTTGTCTTCAGGAAAATAAGCTTCCGCCTTAGAGATTATGGGATGGTCATCCCATGGGTTCATTGTGTAGTAGTATTTTGTGGCAGCAAT
>NZ_JANLCJ010000660.1 GCF_024979295.1 Herbiconiux daphne
TATTGTTATTCATTTCATCGTTACTCGTTACACTCGTTACACATTCGTTATACGATGTATATATCCTGTAAATTCACTGAAAAGTTAACAACATTGTAAATAATAAATAAAATAAGATTAATCCTATTGACTTTCTTCAGTGTATATGAATGTAAAGTATTGTAAAGTTATGTAAAGATGCTTGCTATTTATACAGTGTTATGGTATAATAAGTGTATTGTAAAGATTTGTAAAGATGATTGATTTATCTTTCAGTGTATGATAATTGCGTATAATAGAATAAAGGAAAGGATATAAAAACCTATATAAATCAATGACTTATAAATTAATTGGATTATTTTAGATATTGGATATTAAATTTTATCCTTATAAATCAATGGTTTATCAGTGTAATGTGTCATAAGTTATTGATTTATAAAGAGAAAAATAATGCTTGCTTTATAAATTCATAAGCGTAAGATGTATCTCATCAGGACGCGATAGCGAAATGATACTAGAATTTAGATTCTTAGATTCTAGTGTTAGGATTCTAATCACTGGATTCTAACAGTTAGATTAAAGTG
>NZ_JANLCJ010000661.1 GCF_024979295.1 Herbiconiux daphne
TTGGCCTCCGACTTGCTTCTTCCTGACTCATATGACCTTTTGCGTAGCGTTGCGCAGCTAACTCGCGTTTGTCGCCTTCGACGACTGGCTTGCTTCCAGGACGTACTACTTTCTTAGGAGCACCTGGACGCTTGATTTTTGCCATAACTTTAGCTTTACCAGTATCAAACTGATAGGCTTTATAAAGCACTTTGAAGAACTCTGGACGATTCTCTTTTAACATCTCATCTTCATTAGCACCACTGTCGATTGCATATTGCAGAAGTTGTTCATACAGTGCGTCATTCCAATTAGGGATGGCTTGTTTAAGAATCTGGACACATTCAATACTCTTAGCACGGAACGCTTCATCTTCTTTGGCTTTGGCTTCAGCTACTAAACGTTGCTGAGCATTGATGAGTTCTTGTTTACGAGCTTGATATCGTTCAAGGAATCGTTTATTTTCAACGTAAGCTTGTGGATCTTCGGCAGCAAGTTTATCCCAATCAAAACCTTGGTAATCAGAGATTACACGGTCAGCTTCTAGTTCAGAAAGCTGTAGGATATCTTTCATACCAGCTACA
>NZ_JANLCJ010000662.1 GCF_024979295.1 Herbiconiux daphne
GACTTAGGAGCTGGAGCTTCTTCAGGTTCCGCAGCTTGTTCTTCAACAGTAGGTTCAGTTTGTCTACGAGTAGGCTCACGAATTAAAGCCTGATCTGGTTGAGGAGTAGCTGTAGAAGGTTCTTCAACTTTCGGAGCTTTAGCACTGCCTTCTGGATGGACAATCTCATGTGTAGGAACAAAAGTGTCTTTACCGTATCCAGTAATCTGGCCATTAGAGTCTAAAATAGCAGAACGAACCTTAGAGTATCCGGTAGCTTCATCAGAAACATGCTCAATAGGCATATCAAAATCTTTGTTCTTCCAAGTAGCAGGAGTACCTTCTGGACGAGATTCTGGTCTAGTAGGAGTACGAACAATATTTTGATCCGGAGACGGTTTAGTAGCCTCTGGTTCTGCTTGAGCAGAAGCCTCAGCTTCTCGTCTAGCTCTTTCCAGATCAGCTCTATGCTGAGCAACAGCAGCCTCATTACGGGCAGCAGAACTAAGTCCAGCAACATCTGGCCCAGTAGGCTCAGCAACAGGCTCTGGAGTAGGCTGTGCTTGTGCCTCTGATTGCGCCT
>NZ_JANLCJ010000663.1 GCF_024979295.1 Herbiconiux daphne
CTTCGAAGACATTCGTCGTATGCGGGACGAAGATGGCAACAACTATGTCTGGACGTTCAAGTTCTTAAGTGAACTCCAGGACATGATGAATGACATTCGTATGACCTTCGAAATCGAATGGTTCATGCCGCAGGCAAATCGTTCATCACTCATCACTCTGTACAACCGTTATCGCTCAGCTCAGCGTATCGATCCAGTTGAACTGGAAGACGTCGGTGAAGACGATGATGAAGACAGTGATGGGCCTGAGTGGTGAGCGCTCGCTCCCTGAATTAAAAACGTTGATAAAGATGAGGGGCTGGAACATGCCCCGCTAGAGGAAAGATTCATGTGTGGAATCGTATTTGCTGGATGTAACGTGATGAGTTCACGTGACGTCGATTTCTTTGAGAGCTTGTTGTACTGCGACATTGTTCGTGGTGATCATTCAACTGGTGTGTATGCTGGTTTCAGTATGGATGCCAAACAGCCTGTCGAAATCGAAATCCGTAAAGCAGCTGTACCGGCTGACGTGTATATTCGTCGCTCTGATATGTGGGATCAAGTTAAAGAGAAGCGCATC
>NZ_JANLCJ010000664.1 GCF_024979295.1 Herbiconiux daphne
CAAATTTTTAAAGAGCAAGGTTTAATTTACAGGTAAAACCACACAGTTTATATAGGAATCACCTGTAAATTTAAAGGTAAAGTGTTTAATCTATTTCGTGTCTATTCAGCACTTGCTTTAATGCCTTACGTTTTAGATATAACTCAGCATCCATTATATGCTTGCATGATACACATCGCTTATTCGTCATATAACGAACATCACAACCACACACTTTACAATTACGCCCGATTCTATAGGCTCTGTTTTCCAATCCCTCAGCATATAACACACGATACTTATCACGGTTTTCCTTGCTATAGATATTCATTATTTAACCTTCCCTGTTTCGTTATCAATGATTGCCTCGATCTCAGTTAGAAGAAATTTCTTCTCATGCTCTGTTAAAAGCTCTGCTTTATCCAATGTCTTAGCAAACCTTTCAATCAAGCTATTTTCCAACATGATTTTATAGATAGTATTCAATTAAACACCTCCGTGTGTTCTGTATGTTGATATTTCAAGTTATAGAATAGTATTAATATCCGAAAAAAACGGATAATAGAAAAAGGGCAACCGTGAT
>NZ_JANLCJ010000665.1 GCF_024979295.1 Herbiconiux daphne
CAGTTTAAAGATTGTGTAGCGGCTAAGTACGACTTACGTCGTTCAACAAACTTCCGCATTTTCACTGGAGCCTGTACAACGACAGGTAAAGATGGTGGACAGGTTTATGTAAGTCAACTCCGTGCCGTTGGTTCTGACGACCACCACGGTGATGCCGTAGACAACACTGACCACAGCAATTAAAGGACAAGCAATGTCTGTATTAGCGACAGTTGTGAACCACAATGGACAAACCGTTGAAATGGATAAACCGTGCTTCGGTTTTATGTCTTATATCCATATGTGGAATGAAGATGAAGATTGGGATGATGATTATGACGAAGATGAAGAGCGGGAATACCCAATCGACGGATTCGATTCTAATCAGTTAAAAGAGCTTATCTATCATGCTCACCCATTCCAGCATATGAATGTCCCCGTAGAAGACCGTAAGCTTGCTTACAATGGTGTTCTGGATGCAGTTCAGAAATTACCTCAGTGGTATGCTGATGTGAAATTTGAACCAGTCGGTGACCCTTCTAAAAATCATTTCGAACTGGATATCACATTCCCTCTTCCAAA
>NZ_JANLCJ010000666.1 GCF_024979295.1 Herbiconiux daphne
CTCCAGTGCATACCATTCGCTTTCGTCATAGGTTTTTAACTGGCGTCGCTCTATCGCTGCTTCGTGTGCGTCCTCGATGCGCTGTAGCGTCTGGACGACAACTCGCAACCTTGCATCGGCGTTTATGAAGCTGCTCACCATGAGGCGCTTTTCTCGATGCTGTATGAAACTTTCCTCAGCTCTGCCGCTCTGGATCAGGCCGTCAATTGTTCGGCTTGTCCTGTACTCCAGCACATCCAGTTTATCCGACATATCTTGCAGGTATTCACCAAAGGAAGGTGTGAGAATGGTGTTAAGCAATAGCTCAAGCTGGTGGCTCTCACTTTTTAAAATGTCTTTGGTAAGCTCACGGTGTTTATCGTCAAGTGCCTTAATTTTCTTGTCGAAATCTTCCTTTTGCTCCGGCGTCATTTTTCCAATGATGGCTTCTTTACGCGCCTTGAGCGCCTTACTCGCTTCGTGGTTTCTCACGATGGCTTGTAGCTCGTTGAACGTAATCACCTGCACTGGAAGCCATTCATCCGGGCGCTGGTTTCCTTCGTCGCGGTTCCTGCGGCTCTC
>NZ_JANLCJ010000667.1 GCF_024979295.1 Herbiconiux daphne
AGAACGCACACAAGAAGCCATTGCAAGCCGTAGAGAGCAAGGCTTGCCAGTGGGTAGACCAATTGCCACGGACACGACAAAAGCGGTGCAGGATTGCAAAGAGAACGGATTAACGCAAGCACAAACAGCGGAGAAATTAAATGTATCGATCCGAACTGTTAAATATCACTGGAAAAGGTAATAAGGTTAATGGCAAGCGAAAGTTATAAAAAATGGTCGGTTGATTGGTGTTTAAAAAACCCGGATGTGATAACCAGAGTCAATCAATTACACGATGAAGGGTATAACCAACACCAGATAGCAGATATAACAAACATTTCAAGATTCCACATTCAAACAATCATGCGTTTACGCAAACGAGATGATGAAATCTACCAATAACCAGCAATAAAACATAAATAAGGGTAAGCAAATAGCTTACCATTTCCCTAGAATCTGTTAAAAACCACTGGAATAAATAATGAGCGTTGATGATATTAAAAAGCTGATAGATAAATATGAACTAAATCAAAACATAGGGTTATCGCTGTATGTGTCAACGTTAGAGGTAATAGAGAAAGC
>NZ_JANLCJ010000668.1 GCF_024979295.1 Herbiconiux daphne
ATTCAAATTTCAAGATTGACTTTGATAACCGTGTTTTTCACGGGGATGTTTGTGGCAATTGCATTTGCTAGAAAAGAATTGATGGAACACGCGGCAATCGCATATTTGTCTTGGGTGGCAATGTCGTTGTTGCTCAAAGAATACCATCACAAGGACGTGAAGTGATTGATTTATCGGATGCTACTAAAAGCCATCGAAGAAATCGGCGAAGGCGTGTGGATGTTCCGCCTTGCCGAAACCATTCAAGCGATTGACGACAAGGGAACGGGGTCATCGGACACATGGTTGAAAATCATGAAGCAAAAGAATTGGACACGATACACCGTCAATGTTGCCAATCGCAAATATATTTCGCTTGAAGGGTTGTTGCACATGATGAACCTAATGAACATCGACAAACGCGATGTGGTCATGAGTGCGTACCGTGACAAGACCAAGCCAAAAATCAAAAAGACACCGCTCAAAGATTTGAAGAAACGAAAAGCCGCGGCATTGCTATCGGACGACGTGGACGAATTCAAACGATTAAGTTTGCTAATCTCACAAAGAGAAAAGAGGGG
>NZ_JANLCJ010000669.1 GCF_024979295.1 Herbiconiux daphne
AGGATATCTTCTATCGAGGTATCTGTCCCATCCATCGTCGTCATCATTGCTATCCCAGATAGAATTGCGTCCTGTACCAAGATACCCAGAGGTGTAGACGTATCGAAACACCGGAAGCTCATGCTTCCGTTCCTCCTTGAAACGGAACACACCATTGGCGATTTCAAAGACATACTGAACCCCCACTTCTGCTTCGAAGTGGCGTTTAGCAGTCGGCCCTTTGGTGCGCTTAGACAGCCACATGAGCATATCTTCTTCAGACGCACCGAACCAATCTCCAGAAGATGTTTCCATGAAGTGGAACGGACGATCTTTGTTGCGGATAAAGTTCAGTGTCTGGTCTTTGGCATCGAACCAAACCAGAGTAAACTTACCGTTTAACTTTTTGATCGTTTCTTCGATGCCGATTTTATCAATGGAATAAGCGATGTTTTCACTGTCCACTGCAAACTTCTGATGATCAGGCAACAGACTTTGATTATCCAAAGTACCATTGTGAACCAGAGTAATCGAACCATGTTGGAACGGATGGGCATTACGGTCAACGACTTCACCCATCG
>NZ_JANLCJ010000067.1 GCF_024979295.1 Herbiconiux daphne
CCGCACCCATTAAGCCACCCATCAGGCCATTACCCTGAGCCGGGGCAACCGTAGTAGTATTACGGGTTCCCGTAGTGCCAGCATTAGCAAACGGTGACAAGATACCGCCGTATTGCTGCAAACGAGCAAGGCTAGGATTACTAAGTAACCATGCGTTATACTGGTTAGCGTTAAGGGCTTGCTGTTGGCGCTGCTGCTGTTGCAATCCAACGTTATAAGCATTCTGTTGGTTCTGTAGATAGTTCTGGTTATATTGATTTAGATAGCTCATACCCTGATTATAAGCATTATAACCAGTGCTAATCTGTTGCCCTGCAATAGAGGCAAGGCTATTAGCGCTTTGCTGTTGCATACCTAAATAAGACATAACCCTATTTTGTGCTAGCTGTTCCTCTGCTGTGCGGTACTGTACGGAAGCCGCACCAACCGCCCTAGCCGCCTTACCAACAATAACACCCTGAGCAACACCACTACGGCTACTACCCATATTACCGGATAGCGTAGCGGATTGGTTTAGCTCATAGATTGATTGGTCGCGTTGTTCGTTAATATCTTTGGTAGCTTCTGCAATCTGAGAATTAACCAAATCACTATTAAACTCACTAGCAAAGGCTTTTTGATAATCTGCCGTGGTCATGCCAGCAATACGGGATAAGATACCCTGTGCGCTCTGCTGGCCCTGTAGCCCCTGTTGTAGCTGGCTCTGGCCCATAGATTGCATATAGTTTTGAGCGGTCTTATAGTCGCTAAGGTCTACCCCTTTTAATAGGTTTTGCTCTGACTGTAAAAACTGCTGGCTATAGTCTGCTATCTGCTGTTGCTGTAGAGGTGCGTTAGCTAGTTCCCTGTTAGCGGCGTTAAAGGTATTCATAAAATCTTTATTCTGTGCTAACAGGTTTTGCTGTGTTGTATTTTCAGTAGTCTTAGTAGAGCTACTCTTTTTCTTAAAAAGTCCTCCCACAATTACACCTCCGCATACTGACTAGGTTTAATTGGTTTTAAATGCCCTTTCCATGCTGGTTTAGGCTGTGGCTTTTTAGGTTGTTTTGGTAATTTACCCATAAGATAGAGTTTCCTGTTTATAGGAAAGACTCATTTAAATTCATTTAATCTTTCAGTGTTATTAATCTACTAAGTAATTAAACATGTTAGATACTTCACGCTCATCTAACCCACCATTATTCATACGCTGCTTAAGGGCTTCCCTTTTAGCTGCTGCTGCTTCCTGTGCCTGTGTACGCTGTGCATTAGCTACACTGGAAGTAGAGCGGGGCGCTTTGGCTTGTGCATACTTAGCCGCTTTCTGTTGTAGTTTCTCTTTGTTCTTTTCGTATAGATAGCCATTGCGTAGCGCTTCTGCTAGTTCTGGCGTCCATACGTGCTGGACTGTATTAAAATCAATCCCTTTATCCGCATAGAATTTAATAACCTGATTACGTTCTTTTTCCCAGTTAGGATACTTACGGCTATTAATATCCAATTCCTGAGCCGCCCGGAAGTTAGCTAAATCCATTTTCTGAATAGCGAGTAATTGTAATTCCTCATTTACTCGATTATCTAGGGCTTGCCTTTGTTCTTTGGCGTTCTGCAATTGGCGTGAGTAAGTAGCATACTCATCATTAGTAATATTGCTATTTAGCTTCTGAGTAAGGTTATCAATGTTAATATCAATTGCTAGCTTATTACGGGCATGTACCCCGGCAATATAGCTATTAATATCCTCTGTGCGCTGTGCAATATCGCTAACGTATTCCCGCTGGCGTTCTACCTG
>NZ_JANLCJ010000670.1 GCF_024979295.1 Herbiconiux daphne
AATGAAATCGGTTACGCTGTAGCGGTTGGTGAATACGATGGCGCAACTGCTATCGCTGGTGGTCTGCAATTCAACACTTCTACCAACACTGCAATCACTGTTCAGGCTTCTTACGACGGTGAAGCGGCTGGTGCTTCTGTAGGTTTCCACGGTAGCTGGTAAGTGACTGAAACTCACGACATCTGGTTAACTCTCGGATTCTTTATAGTTGAGATTATTGTGGTTGTTTACGGCCTCAGTAAGTTGAAATGAATCAAACTCAAAGCCATTCTTCGGAGTGGCTTTTATGATTGGTTCGACATTATCCAATCAACTAAGAGATAAGGCTGTTAAAAGCGATCATCATCATTCGCTCCTGTATACCCCCAAGGTGCAGGAGCATTTTTTTAATGTGTAATAAAGGTAAACAAAATGAAACGTACAATCATGGCTATTCTTGCTGTAGTTGCTTTTGCTAACGTTGCTGCTCATGCGGCAGACGTTGAATCTGTAACAGATACAAATGGTGATGGTACTCACATCACCCTGTCCAATGGACTTGGTTATGAAACCTCCACCCC
>NZ_JANLCJ010000671.1 GCF_024979295.1 Herbiconiux daphne
GAAGTTGATGAAACTAAATCTACTAAAATCAATGATGATGGGTCAGAAGAAAAAGTAGCTCAATTACCAGACGAAAAAGATACACCTGAAGGCCAGGAAACATTCAGTGGACGTGTTACTTACTACAAAACCAAAGAAGGTGTTGAAGTAATGTACGTACCATTTGAAGAAGTTATGATTGAACCAACTGCACGTTCTTTGTGTGATGCTAACTACATGGCTCACAAAGTTCGTAAGACTAAAGATGAATTACGTCAGCTAGGTTTCAATCCTGAGATTGTTGATGGTCTGGACAATACTTCAGGTGATTGGATGATGGGTGTTACCGAGAATGCTCGTGTTAATTATCTTAATCCACTTGACCTCACAGAGACTGTACGTACTGGTGACCAGAAGACTGATAAGATTTGGTTGCATGAACATTATATTCGTTCATCTAAACCATCAGGTCGTAATCAGCTCTATCAAGTATTTACCGTGAATGACCAGATTCTGGAGATCAATACGATTTCTCAGATCCCATTCTCAACATTTACTCCATTCCCAATTCCTCGGTCTGT
>NZ_JANLCJ010000672.1 GCF_024979295.1 Herbiconiux daphne
GTGATAAATAAAATGGTTGGTTGTTTATCACTGAATATAGCAAGGCTTATTATCTTTTCTTTTGTTGGTATATTTGGATTGCTGGGAATAATATTGTTTATATGGTTCCCTGAGTTTAGAAATGATTTAGTGAATAAGTAAAATCCAAGTTTGGATTCAAGGGTGGTGTAGAAATACATCGCCCTTTTTTGTATCTAACATCCAGAATCCAAGCGATAGAATCCAGCCTATCAGAATCTCACTGATAAAAAATCAATATCCAGCACTCTCCTACTCAGTATAACATGCCATTGCCAGAAATACAATACTTGACTTTTACTTTTGTGTATGTTACAACGGGTAGGAATGGATGTTAATAGATTGTTAACAGGTTGTTAACGTTATGTTGTAGTAGATTTCACTGCTCAAATCTGAGCCGTACTACAATGACGAAAAGGCGTGTATGTATGCCAAATCATCCACCAGCAAGCCCACAGCAAGCGATAAGGGGTACAGATGATGAAATGCCTTGCTGATTTTATGAGGCGTTTCTAGGTGGCATACGTTAAGGATTTTGGGAG
>NZ_JANLCJ010000673.1 GCF_024979295.1 Herbiconiux daphne
TTTGATGAACTTACGAACCCTTCCCCCTACACAGGAGAAGTTAAATTCATTGATGGCCATCCCGATAGCGCAGCCCCTGCCTCTGTGCCGGATGATTCTCTTTCAATCCCAAAAAGTGGAAAAGCAACTGGCTTTAAAGCTATCCACGCTACACCGCCTGCATATGTTGCAAAAGTACCACAACCATTACCAGCAGTAGCCCATGCTAATCCGGCTGCACCTGTCATTAAAACACCTCAGAAACAGACACAGGGCGGCGGCGTTTGGGCTAAGGCTCCAGATATTAAGGGAACCTTTGCAGGCGATAGCACAACTGTTATTCGTAATCAGAACATGGTTCAGGCTCAGCGCCCATCAACACCGATGATTGTTAACCCGGATGTAATCGGACAGCCAGTAAGCACCACTGTTATCACGAAAAATACTGATACAATGGCACAAGGCCATAACGACCCTACAGGGGTTCCGGTAGAGACGGTAACTCATAATCTACCTGCACCACAACCAGCGGCACAGGATGGTATTAAAGATACTCCTGTACACTATACAACTACCTATAT
>NZ_JANLCJ010000674.1 GCF_024979295.1 Herbiconiux daphne
TTCTGCATACTGGCTACCAGTTCCACGGGTTAGATCTCTTTGCTCTGCCCGGATAAACTTAGCACCCTGATCAGTGTTAAACACCTGAGAAGGGGTTAGAATGCTGTTTCCTGCTTCATCAGTGGTAGCGGCCCTGAATGTGTTTTGTGCTTCCTCATTGCCACCCTGTAGGACACGGCTTAGATAATCCTCATTAACCACGTTAGCGGCCTTCTGTGCCTGACTAAACCCGCCTAATGATTCTGGTAAGAGGTTGCGCACTTTATCTACTGCGGCCCCGCCTACCTTTTCCAGTGTTGCACCTGCTACAGCGTTAAGGGCTGTGCTTTTGGCTACTGCCCCTGCATCACCCTGATTATTTTCAGATAGCGCACCTGTTAAAGCTGCTGGCAACTGATTAGCAAGGCTGGTAGCTACACGGGCTATACGTCCTGCATTCTCTGCGGCCTTGATAGGGGCTACCACTTCACCACCTACCATATAAGACGGGATAGAGGCGGCGATCTGCTCACCCGTTCCCCGTGGCATTAGGTACTGATCAAGCTCACCATAGCCAGCGC
>NZ_JANLCJ010000675.1 GCF_024979295.1 Herbiconiux daphne
TCCGACTTTATTCAAGATTACATAACATTAAGACAAACTGCTTTGACAGCATCTATTGCTTCAATGAAAAAGTTTAAGAAAAATGTTAATAATAACTCATCTGCTATTGCTGATATTGAAATGGCAAGTATGCTTGACCCAAAATCACCAGCAATTCAAGTTATCTCACAACCAGTTTCTTATAAGCAAGAACTGATTAACAAAGTGTATGGTAATGTAAGAAATGCAGATATTACAAATTCAACAACACCAAACAGTATTAGTTTTGAGAGTTCTAATTCAGATGCTACTCCTCAATGGGAAAACTTGAAATCTTTCCTTGAGCAAGACTATTACATGTTAGGAAGAAGAATTAATACTAATAAAAAAGCTGAAAGAAATATAGCAAGAGAAATTGATACTGAGACAATAAACTTTGATATTCTTGAACAAGACTTCTTAAATTATTTAGAACAATTTGTTGAAGAATTAAATGAAAAGTTTGGAGAAAATGTAGAGATTGAAAACTTAGCACTTGTTATTGATAAAGATGAAGAAGGAGAAATCAAAGATGAACAAGA
>NZ_JANLCJ010000676.1 GCF_024979295.1 Herbiconiux daphne
AGTATCCCGCACTACCATCTTTTTCGTGGTCTGATTCACGGATTTCATAACATACACCGTCTACCAATCCTAGCAAGTATGTAGAATTTGTCGTATTTGACTCCGCCACCCATGACCGAGATGATTTACGGATTTTATCGATGATTTGAGCTGTCGTCAAAACTTTTTTCGGTTTTACTGGTTTTTCTGCAACTTCAACAACTGGTTCAGGTACTTTTACCTCTAAGATTTTTTCGGCAACTTCTTTCGTTAGTGGTCGTTTTACAGGAGTTTTTACAGGAGTTGCGATTTTAGCGTTTTCACTAGCCATGACTTTCGCTCCGAGTTCAAGTGTTTCTTTTGCGCTTTCCATGAATGATGCGACAATTGCTTCGTAAAGCTCGAAATCAACTAGGTATGTTGAATTGTAACCGATTGTGATATTGATGTTTTTGAGTCGGTCGTTTGCTTTCAATACCTTGCGCAGGTGCGGGCCATAGACGTGGTCAGAGTGGAATACCAAGAATCCTGTTGGTGCGAATTTCAATTTGTTAAGTGTTTTTAGTTCCATGTTTTTCTC
>NZ_JANLCJ010000677.1 GCF_024979295.1 Herbiconiux daphne
GTAATGTTTATGACTCTTCTGCCGATACAGAGCTGTTTACGGCTCCTATTCAAGTTAAAATGATTGAAGAGTTAGCCTATGACGAAATGCCAGAATGTTTCCGTAAATGGATTATCGTAAAAGCATCTCGTGCATTCAATATTCGTTTCTTTGGTGCTGCTGAGATTGAACAGGCATTACAGCAAGATGAAGAAGAAGCCCACCGTTTGTGTATGGAATACGAAATGGATTACGGTAACTTCAATATGCTTGATGGAGACTCTTGGACTGGTGGACGTATCGGTCGCTCATAAGGAGAATCTATGCCTATTGTATCTCAAAGTATCAAGAACCTCAAAGGTGGTATCTCCCAACAGCCACACCAACTTAGATTCCCAGACCAAGGAACAACCCAGATTAATGGGTGGTCATCTGAAACCGCTGGTTTACAGAAACGTCCTCCTCTGGTGTTTACTAAGCGCATTGGTGCAGCTAACTACATCGGAGATAAACCTTTAGTTTACCAGATTAACCGTGACCAGAATGAAAGATACTATGCTGTCTTCACTGGTGAAGCGGT
>NZ_JANLCJ010000678.1 GCF_024979295.1 Herbiconiux daphne
AAGCCCTTTTCGAGCTGCATACGTCCACCTTCTCCGAGGCCGTCAATATCGTCATATTTAAATTTAGACATTGCATCGGACACGAATTTTTGAACGTCGGCCGATTTGAGTTTGCCGCTGTCAACGTTGTCCTGCGCTTCCTGTAAAACGCCCTGCGCGTGTAGCTGCTTCTGCTGAATGACAAGCGCGGATTTCTGCTGCGCGAGCTGGCGAATCTGTTGGTGCATTTCCGCGCCAACCTGCTGCATTTGACTGCCTAAGCGGTCCCATGCCTGGTTAGCCATGCCCTGAAGCTGCGCCGTGTTGCGGGCGCTGCTAATCTTCGCTTCCGCCATTTCTGCCGGATTGCCGCGATCAATGCGCGTATCAACTACCTGGCGTTGAGCCTGGCCGAAATTACCGGTATCAATTTTCATTAGCTAAACCATCCCGACGCCGTGTTACCTACGCTGAGGATCGTTGACCCCCAATTGGCTGCATTGAGCGAGTTCGCTGCGGCCGCTGCCGCTGCCGTGCCGGATTTCTTCGCCAGCAAGCCCGCCGCCTCTTTGGTGTCACC
>NZ_JANLCJ010000679.1 GCF_024979295.1 Herbiconiux daphne
CTATAATAGAAGTGTATTCAAGCCCGTTAACAAAGTTCAAACCAAAATCGCGTGGTTCTTTGCTAACGATAAAGTTTTCTATCAGGATAATAACGTGGGCGACGCGATAGCCAACTACCTGAAAATCTGCCGCAAGGTGTAAGCATAATGACGACCGACATTATTAATGCTGAACTTATTAACTCTGTCGGTTTTCCTATCGTTGTTTGCGGGGCGTTGTTCTGGATTCTCAAAACGACCCTCGCAAAACTCGTTGTGACGATGGAAGAACTGAACAGAAACATTCTTATCAACACTGAAACCCTTCGTGCTATTGCCGCGAATAAACGAGGTGAATAATGGGTTACAACTACAAAAACAAAACGTCGAACGTGAAGAGAATGAACCGCTACATGCTGGCGAAAACTCTCTCCATGTTTGAATGGGCTGGACTGCCGGACACTATTCCGCGCCGTGAACTTGAGCGACTATTGCAGACCCACGGACACGCCTTTATTACAGAGGTTGACGGGGAACTCTACGCATTCGCGGGTGGGCTGGGCGGTGTGCCCGATGTCTA
>NZ_JANLCJ010000068.1 GCF_024979295.1 Herbiconiux daphne
TCTTTATCAGAAGTATAAGCAAATGCAATACGTCCAACTAAAGTATCATCAATCCAAGAATCAAGAGCAGGACCGCTAGTTTGAATATAATGCGAGTGATTATCAGAACCACCAAGATCAGTAGTAGCATGTCCTCCAGGTTTTGTTGATTCGCCCCAATTAAAATTGAATAAGTTACCAGTTCCACCAGCACCAAAATTACCATTAGAGCCTTTACGAGTTACATAACCACCAGTAACACTAAAACGAGTTGCTCCAGTATAGGAAGCCAGATTCACTGTAGCAGCGGTAGAACTTACTGTTGAGTTCATGGTAGTACCATGCCCCCCTCCGAACTGGACAGCCCCACCAACAGATACATGACTTGAGGTAGTAAGTCCTGTACCGGAAATATTTCCAGAAGCTGCTAAATTACCAACGATCTGAGCGTTGTCATTACACTGTAAACCCGTACAGGTAAGTAAACTACCAACAGCCACATTACCTAAGAGAGTTTTAACACCAAAAACCTGACCATCAGAACGGAAGGAATAATCATTATTATGTCCATTTATGTTTTTAACATTAAGAGTGACAGCAGCCTCAGGATCTCCTACTAAAGCGTTAGCATAGATAACACCTTCTACAGTACCTGCACCAGGGACATTATACATAGATGTAATATGTCCACCAGATTGGATGCCTGTATCGCTAGCACTTCCAGTGTGAAGAGAAACGAAGTTACCCTCTATAGCAGCATTCCCTTGCTTAGCCACAAAATTATCTTGGACATATTTAGCATTAGCAGCATCAGTAGGTAAAGTAGGATCAGCTAGATTCTTAATCAAGTGACTATTCATATTCACATCGTCACTGTGAGAGGTAGTCCCAGCAACGGTAACATTACCTTGAATCTCAGCATCAACTGTAACTAGTGATTTAGGAAAATGTGTTTTCTTATTAATAATTAAAGCTGTAGTATCTGTTGTTTGTCCAATAGAGTCCAAACCGTTTAATTGTTTAATATCACTATTAATACCAGCAGCTTTATCTACACCAGTTACACGTCCTAAACTATCTCTAACATAAGTACCGATAGCAGCAAAAGGCATGTCTGCAATCTCTGGACGGAAACGTCTTGAGTACAGGGGAGCACTTCTTACTTGATTGGTATCAGCATCATGATAGATAATGTCTGTACGACCTTCTGAATAGAAGTGAATGCCCTCAATACCAGAATCGATATCACCAACAATAACAGCATTCTCTGTAGTGGTAGTGACGTCTTGACCAGTAAGTTCATCTTTAAGGACGACAGTATGCTTACCTGCTTTAATCAGGTCAATATATGCCGTATTATCTTTATTAGTAGATCTTAAACCGTAATCTGTTGTACCATCATTATATAAAAGAATAGCACTGTTCTGTTTTAAGGTTGGAACCAGTAAAGCATCAACTTCTGATTTCTGATAAACTACACCTTTAGCCCAAACATCAGCAGCTTTAACATAACCAAGTCCACCTGGTTCTGTTCCGAGTTTAACATCACCAGCACGACCATCTACCTTTTCTACACCTACAACTGCTGCATCTCTATTGAGAACAACATAAGGCATAATAACGCCAGATTTAGGCATTAATGTACGAGCCATTTATAGCCTCCAAAGAGAAGCCCTCCCTTAAGAGGGCTATAAAATTAATTAAGAAAAGTACCAATGCTCTGTAACAACACATCCAGAAGCCTTAATAAAGTCGGAGGCCAA
>NZ_JANLCJ010000680.1 GCF_024979295.1 Herbiconiux daphne
GTTAACTCAAACGTTAATCAGATTGATTTTAAAGCTTCTGGTTCTAACGATGCATATGGTCGTGAGGGGTCTAATGAAGTAAGACCTAATGCTGCTACTGGTGTTTGGATTATTCGTGCTAAAGCTACTTTCGAAGCTCAAGATACCAACTTCCATGTTATTGTAAATGATAGCACTGCTTCTACCGGGAAACGTACTGGTGGTTCTTTTGTTTCTAACTATAGTATTGGTGGTGTCACTCGTGTTAGTGCTGATTTCCACGTATACCAGAATGGAGCCGATGGTTCAGTAGGTGCAGAAGTTAATATCCTTAACTCTGCTGGTGCTTTGATTCGTAAAGTTGATTTAACATCTGATCCTATTGTGTATACTTGGAGACAAGCTCAGACAGAAGGTTGGGTTACTTTCCATGCAAATACATCTTCGGCTGATGATTCATTATTAGTAATTGTTGAACAAGATAGGATTACTATCGAAGGTCTTCATCAGGCAACTGGTGGTATTGCTTCTACTGACATCATGTATAAGATCAATAAAATGCCTCAAGGTAAGACTAGT
>NZ_JANLCJ010000681.1 GCF_024979295.1 Herbiconiux daphne
TACACAAACCAACTTCGGCAAACTGAAAAGCGAAGTCGAAAGCAACCGTCGTCGCGCTTCTGCCGGTATCGCTGGCGTTGCAGCAATCGCGACTATCCCGCAGGTTATCGAGTCCCAAACCTTTAACGTAGGTGCGGGCGTGGGTAACACCGACGGCGAAAGCGCGTTAGCGGTTGGCTTCTCTTCCCGTGCGTCTCAGAACACCGTAGTAAAAGCCGCAGTTTCTACCGATACCCAGCATAACTTTGTTGTCGGTGCCGGTGTGGCTGTGGGCTGGTAATCCCTCGAAGTAGTCCTAGTATTTTGCCTTTGCATTGGTAACTGAATTGCCCCCAGGTGATGGGGGCTTTTTTGTATCTAGTGCTTGCATGATAGAATGCTATCAAGCTATACTGATTGCACATTTCAAGAGGGCTTTCTTATGAGCGAGATTAACCAGATTTTCCCTGGCGTTAACATGCTGCCGCCTGGCACGCGCCTTTTAAACCGTAGCGATATGATGGATGCACAGGGGGTGCTGTTGTCGCGGCCAGCGACATGGTGGATGGAACGTAGCCG
>NZ_JANLCJ010000682.1 GCF_024979295.1 Herbiconiux daphne
TTTCCACTGAATCCCTTCATCTTCTGGACCTTGGAACATTTTCATATTCACTTGTCCATCACGAATCTGGACTGGAGCCGCTGGAGCACGAACCTGTTGCTGTTGTGGAACTTTCAAATTCTCTAGAACATTCTGAATCAGTGAAACTTTCTGAGCACCAGTTAGTTCTTTCTTTTCTTCCTGTTTAGGTTCCACCGGAGTTACATTACCTAATGCTGAAGTTTTAAATTTATCATCAGCTTGTGGATTCATACCAGCTTTACCCATCTGAATCAAATCACTAGTCGCAGGAGCCATGTACTGTTGAGCAGAAGGAATTGGGCTGTCTTTTTTCAAATACCCAGGTTTGAATTTATTTACATAATTCACACCTTCTTCAGCCATTGGTATTTTTCCTGCAAGCATTTGTTTTGCACCACCAGTCCCTTGATTATAACCAAGAAGAGCATGAGCAGTGTTACCATTAAAAGCTTTAAGGTTAGAAGCAAGGTAACGAGTTCCCATTTCAATATTCTTTTGTGGGTCAAGTCTATCAGCTTGAGAGTAACCATAATCTTT
>NZ_JANLCJ010000683.1 GCF_024979295.1 Herbiconiux daphne
GCTTGCTTAGCTAAAAGAGGTTTAAGCGGGTTTCCTGCTTGACTCAATGTGTCATTAACAAAAGGAGCAAAGGCCGGATGTGTAATATATTTCTTAACTTCTGGCGCTAATTGGCCTGTTTGCATTTGCTTATTAAAACCGCCTCTACCTTGATTATAATAACCCAAAGCAACAGGAACATTACCGCCAGCTTCTTTTAACTTTTGTCCGTAATAAGTAATACCTGCATCAACATTTGTTTTCCAATCAGATTTTACTTTATTATAATCATAACCCGCGTCTTTACTCGCATCAGGAAACAACTGGTAAACGCCTGCTGCCCCTGTTTTACTTACTGCATCAGTTTTATAGCTACTCTCTACTTGGGCTAATGCTAATGCTTGTTGAGGATCTACACCGAGTGCTTTAGCTCTCTCAACAATATAATCTTTAACTTCCTGTGTTGTTGGCTGATTTGCCATTATTTAACACCTCATTAAACGTAACACCTCCCTTATTAACCTTTTAACCTATTATAAGTGAGATTGAATTAATAATATCTCTTATTGAAAAACTCAT
>NZ_JANLCJ010000684.1 GCF_024979295.1 Herbiconiux daphne
TGCTCGGTATGGAGTTTTTTAATAAAAAAGATAAAAGGAGCACATATGTCATTATTAAAACAATTAAACAAAATTGAGAGCAAAGAACAAATTATCTCAATTATAGACAACGCCAAGACGCCAGAGGACTTGAAAGTTCCGGCCGGAGCGTTAGCAGTCAAAAAGAAAACTTACGACAAGCGTAAAGAAGAATTAAAACAAATTGTCGATTCTCTACAACAACCATTAAAGGAATGAGAAAAAGAAATTACCTCTATGGAAAAACTGATTAAGGACAAGTTTCTTAATGTTTACCAAGAGGCAGAAGTGTTAATTCAAAAGAAACAATTCAACCCAGACACTCAAACTTGGGAATCAACCGAGGACGGGGAATTGAAATTGAAAAAGGTAAACAACAAAGGTCAAAAGACATTTACCTACACGGCCGAAAAGAAAGAAATTGTCAAAGACCTATCAAATGTG
Organism: Herbiconiux daphne; assembly: GCF_024979295.1. Classification (GTDB taxonomy): domain Bacteria; phylum Actinomycetota; class Actinomycetes; order Actinomycetales; family Microbacteriaceae; genus Herbiconiux; species Herbiconiux daphnes. The sequence continues at coordinate 463 of NZ_JANLCJ010000684.1, forward strand.
TCTTATGAAACACACCCACATCTATACGACCTTAAACCGGTTCTTAATGAGGGTTATGTGAGGTTAGACCAGAATCTACCTACAAAAGAAATCATT
>NZ_JANLCJ010000685.1 GCF_024979295.1 Herbiconiux daphne
TTGACCGTTGCAGTAGCTATTGGACCTGCTGAAAAGTCTGAAAGAGCACAGAAATTACAAACTGTACTAATGGCAATGACACAAATCCCACAAATAGGTGCGTTCTTGCAAGCAGGAAATGCGTACTATCTTGCTACTCAGATTCTGGAAAGTATGGGCATTATGGATGTAAGTAATTACCTTACCCCTCCTGACCAGATTCCACAACCTCAGCCAAGTCCTCAAGAACAGATGCAACTTGCTCTTATGCAGGAACAGGTTAAACAAGCTGGTGTACAAACTCAGAAAATGGTTAGTGAAGTTAATCTTAATCAGAGTAAGCATGAGTTTGAACAAATGAAAGCCGCTGATGAAATGACTATTCGTAAGCAAGAATCTGCTTCTAGTCAAGACAGAATGGCTGATGAACATCTGCTTAATTCTCAAAAATTACAGCTTGAACAGCGTCGTTTAGACATTGAACAGCGTAAATTAGAGATGAAAGCACAAGAAATGATGATTGAAGCTCAGATGGAAGCTCGTCAATCTCGTCCCGTAGCAATCGGGAGGTAATTAAT
>NZ_JANLCJ010000686.1 GCF_024979295.1 Herbiconiux daphne
GAAGCTGCTCATGCTGAGGCGTTAGCAATGAATGTAACTAAGGCTTGCATGTTGGCTGATATTTATAATGCTGCTCGTATTAAAAGTTTCGATGCGGCGAAAGCGTTTGAAACTATTCTTAATGTCCATCTTAATGATCTGGTTTCTGTAAATACCACTCATAGAGAAATGTTCTTTAAAGATGGTTCTATACTGATGGTAATGGATATTGCTTGTTGTGTTGAAAGTGGCTTAAGCCAGTATGCTTATTCGTTTAAATATCAAGATTCGCTCTATTAATAAATCTGAGGCGGTGTAAGCCGCTTTTCTTCTTCTCTTATTGGAGTGTTTAAAATGTTAACTCTTGTTCTGGCTCTGATTGCTATCCTGTTGGTGATTATTATTGTGCGCATGATTGGTAATCGTGGACGTAAAATTATTGTAGCTATCCTGGTTTCTTTTTTAATTGCTGGTGCTGTTGTAGCTCTTATCAGCGTCATTATCACACACAATGAAGAACGTGAGGAAGCTATAAAAACTCAAACTAAAGCAAGGGAAGAAGCTAAAGAGCAATCACG
>NZ_JANLCJ010000687.1 GCF_024979295.1 Herbiconiux daphne
GGTCTATTTGTTAGGGTATTCAGCCATTACCTTCCACGGTCTGGTGACTTCTGTTTGTTGGCGCTTACAAAGTCTGAATGCCCTAACACATATTGGTTAGGTTACTTACACGCCAATCTCAACATCGCTTGCTGAGGTGTGAGTGGCCTAAGCCAATATGATGAAGTAGCGTAGTTGGTTAGCGCGGCTGACTGTTAATCAGCGGGTCACAGGTTCAAGTCCTGTCTTCATCGCCACATTTGGATTGGTACTATAGTTCATCGGTTAGAATGCTGCCCTGTCACGGCAGTGAGCCGGGTTCGATTCCCGGTAGTACCGCCAATTGCTTCATAGCTCAGTTGGTAGAGCACCCGCCCGATAAGCGGTAGGTCACTGGTTCGAGTCCAGTTGAAGCAACCATAAAACACCCTGCGTCTGTAGTGTCAGTAATAAGATTCGGCTACAGAAGTTGCGGGGGTAGCATACGGCGTGTAGCGCAGTTTGGCAGCGCAACTGCTTTGGGAGCAGTGGGTCGCAGGTTCGAATCCTGCCACGCCGACCAATTTCCGATTCGCTAC
>NZ_JANLCJ010000688.1 GCF_024979295.1 Herbiconiux daphne
CGATCTGACTAAAGATCTGTACCTGGCAGGCGCACAGCCTAACATCATCATGTTCCACCCTTCACAGGCTAAATTCTTCAGCGGCCTGATGGAGCTGTCTGGTTCTGCTGGTAACCGTCAGCGTATGTTCGACGGTGCTGCCGATACTAAAGTTAATACTTATGTATCTGTACTGGTCGATCCACTTGGACAGGAATTCAAACTGATTCCTAACCGTTTCATGCCTGCTGATAAAGTATTCATCTTCGATCCAAGCGATTGGACTCAGATGGTACTGCGCGCTCCACAGCGCACTAAACTGGCTAAAACCGGTTCATTCGAAAAATGGATGATCGAAATGGAAGTTGGTCTGCGTCATCGCAACCCATTTGCTTCTGGTATCCTGACTTTTAAAGTCTAATCCATAGGTTCGTATATAAGGAGGGGCCTCGAGCCCCTCTTTTTTTGATCTAAATTCAATAAGGAATGAACATGGCCACTATTAAGAACCTTGTTTCCTATGAATTGAATGGTGTAAAAGAATCCTTTGCCAACTGGATTTCTAACCTGTCTCCGAC
>NZ_JANLCJ010000689.1 GCF_024979295.1 Herbiconiux daphne
TTTGATGCTGACCAACCATACTCACTTCTGATTGCTCCAGATATTCTTTTATACCTGTGCCTACGCCATGCTTCTATTTGGTTACGTGACCCAGAGATGGAACAATATTGGATGGCTAAAGCTCAAGAAGCTGCTCAAGCTCTTCAACAGCAACTCGATGAAGCTAATTGGAGTGGTTCTGCACTTGTTGTTCCAGCGTTTAGTGCCTAAGGAGGTTAAATGGCTGTAAATCTTCCGGTTCCAGTGAAGCCACCTGCTTATGTTCCTGCTGATTTTGCATCATTAATTGACACAGCAACAAGTGGTTCGGCATCTCCGGATTCAAATGTAAGTCCAGTCAACGTAACTCAATTTGGTTGGACTTCAAATGACATGACAAGTGTCAAAGATATTTTAGTCTATGTTACAACTGCTCAGAAAGCTGCTGAATTCGCTGACCAACAAGCTCAATATATCCAGACAACTATGGCTGGTATTGATGGTAAGATTGCCCAGTTTGACACTGCATTGAATCAGATTCAGGTTCAATACACTCAGATGCAAACACTAGTTAATAC
>NZ_JANLCJ010000069.1 GCF_024979295.1 Herbiconiux daphne
CGCGGTGATTCCTGCTATTACGAGTGACCCGTTAGGCGTGTCTTATGTGGGCGAAAAAGTTACCATTAAAGTGAGCGGCGGTCTTGCAGCCGTTCCTATGTGGTACTCTGTGCGCAATCAGGCAACGAAAGCCTATCTTGTGCCTTATAATACTTTCCCTGACGGACAGGCCAAAGAGCTTAAAGTAACTTTCCCGGACACATCTATTTATGAGGTGACGTTCGGCGGTGCTGGCAGTGGTAACTATTCGTTCACTGTAACGCCTCAGATTAAACCCGCGCATGTTGACCCGCTCGCATGGGTATTACATCCAGCGACGGCTAAAATCGGCGTTGCTACGGATTACACATGGACAGGTGGCGATTATCCGTATGACGTTTCTGTTGATACCGGAACGGTGAATCATGACAAGCTGACTATTAATAAGGGCGACCCTATTAAATACACGCTTAATCATCCGACCGCTGAAAATGTTGTTATCACTATTAACGATGCAACAAAGCAAACGCCTATTACTCAGGCGGTAATCGTTGCGGCTCCGCTGACCGTCACGCCGTCGAATACTGTTGCGGTGGTCAATACAAACATTAACGTGTCAATCGCTGGCGGCGTTGCTCCTTACACGGTGAACGTGAACGGGGTAGACCACACGACAAGCGCAAGCCCTTACCCGGTTACGTCTGCGACTCCGGGCGACGTTACTGTTACGGTAACTGATTCGACCGGGGCGGCGGGTTCGACTAAACTCAAGTTCGTTTCCGCGCTCGCGTGGGTTCTCAAACCTGATGATGGTAATACGGGCGTTCCTGCGAAGTTCACATGGGTGGGTGGTGTTGCTCCGTATACTGTAACCGCTGTGAACATGGGGCAGAATAAACCCTCTGTCACTATTCAGGCCGGACAGCCGCTGGAGTATTTGTTTAGTGCTACCATTCCGGGCGGTGGCGTTGTAACTGTTACTGATAATGTCGGACAGTCTATTATTCACCACATTGATTTCGTTGCTCCGTTGCCTCTGTTGGGCGCTGATACAAACCCCACCAAAGGCGAACCGGATAAAGACATTGTGTTGTCGTGGTCTGGTGGCGTTGCGCCTTATTCGTTGCGGTTATTAGATTCAACTGGCGCGGAGGTTGATTATAATGACTCCACCACGCAAACGAGTTATACGCTTAATAAGCCAGCCGGGAAATACACGCTTAAAGTTAAAGACCAGAATAATGATTCTATTTTCTTGGGCATTACTTTAGCGGCCAAACCTGTTAATGCTTATTATCTGACTCAAGCGGATAATGACGCATTAGCGGCGGCAAATGTTGACCTGTTTGTTAATGGTTATGATAATCAGGGCTTCCCGGTTCAACTTAAATACGGTGACGTATTAGAGGCGAAAACTAAACAGGGGTTCGAGTTCGTTTCAGACCAACACGGCGTAAGAATCGGGTTCGTAATGTCTGAAACTGACGACGAACGTTTTACCCCAAATAAAAATAAAACCGTCGCAACGTGGACTTTACCGTTACCAAATCCAGCCGATAATAAATACGTGTCGTTTATTGTCGAAACTCAGGTTCACACACATGTAAGCGGTACGAACCATGTTTATCTGGTTGATAACGATGTAATGCGCGAACTCACCACGGCAAGATTTAAAGACCAGACCGGGAGCAGTTCACAAACTACAGAGTTAGTCGATTTCGGGCAGTTCATTATTAACCTGATTGAAATCCCGTTCAAAGTTC
>NZ_JANLCJ010000690.1 GCF_024979295.1 Herbiconiux daphne
CGCCTACCGCGAGCGGATCGATGGTGTTGAACAATCCCCTCACGATGTAGTCGCCCACGCGCGCGTCGGGGTACTCGGTCCAATAGGTATCTTTGGCGACGATCTCCCCGATGCCGTTGATGCCCTTCGAGAGCCCGCCCTGATAGTCGCCCCAAATATGCTCGGGTGGTTCAAACCCCGCTATCGGGTCGCCCCATTCGTCCTTTGAGTTCGGGATTCTGCGCCAGATAGTCAGCGGCGCAGTGTAGGACCATCTAGCCAGCTCGGTCATCGCGCCACCTCAAAACCTCCGCGCCGGTGGCTCGCACCGTCGGGCAATTGATGAACCAGCTCGCGTCGCTTTTCACGTAGCCCGTGACCTGACGCCCCGTGTCCGTCATGACCCACACCCTCTCGAACGAGGGCGGGAGTCTCTCTTTCACACTGACCCACGTCATCGGCATCCCCCCACGACCAGGAAAAAACCGCCCGTCTCCCCCGCCGTGATCGGGAGGGTGTCGGTGCAGCCGCCCACGTCGAGCGCCCGCAGCGAATCGCGCAGCCACGTCACCGCGTT
>NZ_JANLCJ010000691.1 GCF_024979295.1 Herbiconiux daphne
ATTCCGTGGATTATCGTTTCATGGCCGGAAGGGGATTATCGGGAACTTCTCCCGCAAGATCCGCCGCTATTAGGCCGCCCGTTTGCGCTGGGCTCTTATGATTGCTGGGGCTTAATTATGGCCTGGCATAAAGAGCAAGGGATCACGCTAAATGATTGGCGCGTCCCTTATCCGTGGTGGGAATCGGGGAAAGAACAACGCTATTTAGATAATTGGTATGCAGAAGGGTTCCGCGAAGTATTAAAACCCGTTCCTGGATGCATGGTAATTATGCAAGTTTCCGCCCCTGTAGCTAACCACGCGGGAATAATTTTAGAAAACGATATGCTTTTACATCATCTTTACGGCCAGCTTTCCAATATTACGCCTTATGGCGGCTATTGGCGTGAGCGTACCGTTAAGATCGTGCGCCATAAGGATTTAAAATGCTGAAAACAATTTTATTAAGCGGGAGCCTCGCCAAACTATACGGGCGGGAGCATAAATTAGATGTTCAAAGCCCGGTAGAAGCGATTCGCGCTCTAGGCGTATTAATTCCTGGGTTTGAACGTAATTT
>NZ_JANLCJ010000692.1 GCF_024979295.1 Herbiconiux daphne
TAGCACACTATATAAGGCTATGTATGCCACCGGTTACAGTGAGGAATACTTATTGAGTAATTGTTATTGAGGTGTTAATTCTTTTGTCTTTTCTTCTTTTCCGTGTAAATAAAAAACGCATTGAGGAATAACACTTCTCAAAGCTAAGGCATTGAGGTTTACAAGGATCTAACCTTTTAGTAACTTTGTTAGCCTTTCGGCTTAGTTCAATTAACGTTTACGTTACATTGTAAAGATAGAAAATAATTGTTGATTCCATGAATGAAAGGCGTATAATTCTTTGCATAGGGGAAAGGAAATAATCTTTCCAGACTGTTAAAAATGTTAAGAGGAATTAATCAAATGTTCTTAAATACAGCAATCAACGCGGTTAAAGTTAAAGTAATGGTTAAAGAAGGTAAAGAAGCATTAACAGAAGCAGAATCAATGATTAATCAAGTAGTTGCCATGTATATCAATGCTTCAGAAGTTAATGAAATGATGAAAACTATCAGTAATAAACTGACATTTATCAATGAGTTAATGTATAAAGCAACACAATTAGACAGCGCCAATC
>NZ_JANLCJ010000693.1 GCF_024979295.1 Herbiconiux daphne
TCAACAGGCTCAGATCACCGCTGCTAAGATTCAGGAAACTGACACAGCAATGCTCCGTAAATATGGTCAAAGATGGGCTACTGAAGGTAGTGATGTGTATGTATGGGCAGTACAGAAAGGTATTCCTTTTGAAAGTCTCAAAGGAGCCCTATGCCCAGCACTAGCTGACCTACTGATGTCTCAGCGTGATGCAGAGATTGCATTTAATTCCAAGAAACAACAAAATATAAATGTGGTGAAGAACAAGATTCAGGCAACTCGATCTCCTACTCCACGTAAAACAACTAACCGTAGTGCTCAAACTAACGCTAATCAGGTTAAACGTTCCAAACTAACCAGTAAAATGGGGAATGGTGGTTTAACACAAGATGAATTAGGTTCAATGTTTGACCACTTGGTAGATTAACGCTATAAATCGGGTCTTTTATTAGGCCCTATTCCTATAGGAGACCTAAATGGCTTTAACTTTAGAGACCAACAGAACTGGTGTAGAGAGTGGCTCAGCTGCTGCTCGCCACGCAGCTGACATGAAAGCAGTTGGTGTTCCATTCAAGT
>NZ_JANLCJ010000694.1 GCF_024979295.1 Herbiconiux daphne
TGGTTGCGCGTTAAGGTTCTGGAGCTGCGCCGCGAAGGGCTGACCCGTGCGCGGATCTGCCAAGAGCTGAATGCTACCAATTGGGAAATATCTATCGCGATGCGCTGGCTTGAGCGCAACGGCAAACTATAGGAATAGAGAAGATGAGTTATACCGAAGTGCTAAAAGACATCGCAGAAACTATCACCGTCGAGCTGGTGGAAGAAGCGAATCCGCGCCGCTGGACGGGCTACGGTTTAGATGCTGCTGACCTGTCACCGGCTGACCGTGCGCAACGCGAGCTTGATAAGAAAGCGGCTATGAATACCGCTAACCTGCTGGCGAAGATCAAAGCCGTGGTTGCGCTGGATGCACCAGCTACCGGCAAAGGCGCGGGCGTACAGATTGGCGCAGGCGTATCAGAGGAAGAATTGAAGCGCTACGAAGCCGAAGCCCACGAAATTATGCGCCGCATTAACGCAAACGGCATGTTGAATTAATCCCCTTATTTGTCCGTGAAAGACACCCAAAGCGCCAGGCTAATAACCGGCGCTTTTTTTTTACCTGCTGGCTGAC
>NZ_JANLCJ010000695.1 GCF_024979295.1 Herbiconiux daphne
CCGTTGGAAAGTTCGTATTGCATGCTTCACCTTACTGAGAGATGCGAGCACCAACAGTTGCTTCAGCACGTTCGACCGGAACTTCCCAGCCGATGATCTCGAAGCTGTCAACCTGGCTGGTGTATTTACCAATGGTCTGTTCACCATTGACAGTCAGCCAATAGTAACCACCGTTTACTGGACGGTTGGAGGTGGCACGAGATGATGTGGTACGGGAATTGCTTTGGGTGGCAGTTTCCGCACGAGCGGTTCGCGGTTGCGCTGTGGCAGTTGTCTCGGTGGCTCCCGGCGCAGGTGGGATGGCACGGTTCTGCTGGGGAGCTGCGTTGGTTGCTGTTGTAGCATTATTATTTACCTGACGGAAGTCTGCGAAGTTGGCGACAGTCTCACCAACGATTTCTTCACCGCTTACGAATTGAGAAATCGCAGCAGTATATTTTTCCAGAGTCACACCTTCCATACCCGGAGCAGTGTTAACTTCCAGAACCCAGGCTTCTTCACGGTTGGTGATAATATCCACCGCACCGTAATCCAGACCGACGGCTGCCATTGCTT
>NZ_JANLCJ010000696.1 GCF_024979295.1 Herbiconiux daphne
ACCCATATTTATGAACTGCTGGAGTAATAATATCAACTTGTGTAAATAGTTCAAAGAAGACATTTACATATTTCTCAACTTCACCATAGATATCAGCACTTGCTAACATCCTTGCATTTTCTATCAAGTTTAGATTAGTATTATCCAATTCATAAATACTTCTTTCCATACTATCAGCAGAAGTAAAATCAGTTGCTGTATTTCCATATGGAGATGTTGAAATACTTCTTTTACTATCAGATTTAAGATTAGACCTTAAACCTCTATTTTTGACATCAATCAAATCACTTAATTTATCTTCAATGATTTGTGATAATCTAACAAAAAACATAGGAGTATATGTAATATAAATATTTTTAAAGTAACCAAGGAATTCTTCTTGTTCAAATAATGAAATCCTTTTTCCATATTGATTTTTAAGAATAAAGTAAATATACTCTTGTGAATATCATTTTGTTATAACCAAATTATCAATCTTTTCAACTAATCACTTTGGTCAATCATTACCATTTGTACTCATCTCTTTCTTTAAATCATCAACAACATATTTTTTA
>NZ_JANLCJ010000697.1 GCF_024979295.1 Herbiconiux daphne
AAAGAAGCATCATCTAACCTAACGTATCTATTACGCATTTCATTTAATACATTACGCTTAAATCTATCACTCATGTTAGTAATATCAAATTCTTCACCATCTATTTTAATTACAATACGCTCAACTACTTTAGGTTGTTTAACACCCTTTAACCCCGCATTATAAGCCCTATCACCATTTGAACTAACCTCTTTCAATATATCAGGATAAATAGGCTCACCCCAATTATTTAAGGGTAAAACATACTTAGCTTTATCTACGGTAATTTTATAACGAGACATAATTAACCACCTTATATATAGGATGTTTCATTTTCATAATTTGCTTAAAGGGGCTAGGAAAAAAGAAAAAAGAAAATGAAAAGGGGGAACAATAGATTTCTTTTGAACCATCGTAACCCTTTGATTCTGTAGAATATGTGAGTGTTTCGGCTATCGCCTTACAGGATTGAAAGGATGTACCCCACCCCCTAAGCTATGGATAGTACCCCATCAAATAGGTGTGCATTTAACATAATGTATCTTATGCGTACCATATTATAAGTGTTGGCCTAT
>NZ_JANLCJ010000698.1 GCF_024979295.1 Herbiconiux daphne
CTGAGCAGGAATTGCTACATTTTGCGGCTCTTTATAGTGCCCAGCAGCAGGAACAGCTTTGCTTTCCGGTGCAGCCTGAGGAGCAATTACAGTAGGAACTGCAACGTTCTGCGGCTCTTTGTAATGCTGAGCGGTAGGCGTTGCTTTGCTTTCAGGAGCCAGTACCGGAGTGATTACCGGAGCAACAGGAGTTTGTGTCAGTTTAGACGGAACTGCCGCAGGAGTTGCTACAGGCGCTTTGTATGCCGGAGCAGACGGAGCGATGTAAGCCGGAGCCGATTCAACGTGTTCTTTTTCAACTACGTTCGGGCTGAATACCTGAGCAGTTGCCAGAGAACCATCTTCACCGCTAACAGCTTTGATTGCCGGATGCGGAATGTTCACGTTAACTTCTGAACCAACCAGATGGGACGGAATAGCAGGAGCCGCCGGAGTCTGAGACTGAACAGAAGGAACAGCAGGAGTTTTCGGAGCAATCGGAGTTGCCTGAGCAATCAGATGCGACGGAGCAACCGGAACGTTAATTACCGGAGCATTTGGTGCTTTGCTGTTC
>NZ_JANLCJ010000699.1 GCF_024979295.1 Herbiconiux daphne
GATGCTATGACTCCTGAACAGAAAGCTATGGAAGCTGAATATATCAGATCTATGGACAAACCAGTTTAACAAACCCAACACAAACGCAATAGGAGGCCCTGTATGGCATTTCCTGGACCAGGTCCGGGCCGACCTAAAGGCTCAAAGAATAGGCTCTCTACGTCCATTCTGGTGGGCTTAAACAAGCCTGAACAAATACAGAAACAATGGGACAGATTGATTCACATTATTGAGCACGGTAAAGATGCTGATGCTCTCAATGCGATTAAGCTAATCTGGGCTCATACATTTGATAATGATCTACCTGATGAGTTGGCTAATGATACAGCTACTCGTGAGCAGGTGAATACATTAATGGAAGAGGTTAAAAAACTTGCTGGATTATCAAACCCTTTTGAAAGTCAGGGACTACCTGAAGTTCAATAAGCTTGAGTTCTATAAACCTTATCCATACCAGTTAAAGTTTGCTAATGCTTCTGCTCACTACAAGCAACGATTTCTCCGTAGTGCGAACCGAATCGGTAAGTCGTATGGAACAGCTGCTGAGTTTGCT
>NZ_JANLCJ010000007.1 GCF_024979295.1 Herbiconiux daphne
GGCGCGGTCGCCGATGGCGGCGCGGTCGCCGATGGCGGCGCGGTCGCCGATGGCGGCGCGGTCGCCGATGGCGGCGCGGTCGCCGATGGCGGCGCGGTCGCCGATGGCGGCGCGGTCGCCGATGGCGGCGCGGTCAGCGACGGCGGCGCGGTCGGCGGTGCGGGGGTCGACCACTCCCGGGCGTCGGCAGCGGCCTGGCACCCCCTGCTGCCGCAGGTCGAGGCCGCCGACGCGGTGACCCTCGACCTGTCGTCGACGAGCGCCGCCCTCGACGGCGGGCGGTTCGCACAGCCGGGAGTGGAGGCATCCGTCGCCGCCGACCAGCTGCGCGCCGGCGCGGCCGCCACGATCACCCGCTTCGGCGAGCGCTGCCTGACGCGATCGGTGGTCGAATCGTGGCGGCCGCACCCGTGCGTCGCGCTCAGCGTCGGGATCGCCCTCGCCGCGGCTCAGCCGGTGCACGCGCCGTGGGCCGGAAGGCTGACCACCACCGACGACGGCCGCCTCCTGCTGCGCACCGACGACTCCGTGCTCGAACTGGTCGGCCTGACCCCCACGGCCGTGCTGCCGGGTGTGGCGGCGGGCGCCACCGGCAGCCGCGGGCCGACCACGGGCGGCGCAGCGGCCGAGGCCGGCACATGCGCAGAGTCTGACCCCCACGGTCACGACGCCGAGCCGGGCGCTCGCGACGTGCAGGCCGGCGCGTGGATCGGTGTCGCCGGCGCCCCGCTGCAACCCGGCGGCACCACCACCGGCACCACCACCACCGGCACCGCAGCCGACGGCGCGGTCGCCTTCGGCGTGCGACTCGTGCGGCGGGGCGTCGACCTCGCACGAGTGCCGTGGTTCACCACGGTCGACCTCGAGCCCGCGTGGGCGCACGTCGTGCTCGACCCGACCCCCTTCGTCTTCGCCACCACCCCCTCGACCAGATATGCCGCAACGGATGCCGACGGCACCGATGCCGCCCCGGCGTCCCTCGCGCCCGACGCGGCACCCCGCACCGATCCCGACGACGTCCCCGAGCCCGCCGACGACCGCGGTGGCACCGCCGACCCCGCGCGCCTCCCCGACACCGCACGCAGCGCCACGGCATCCGCCCCCGCATCCGCCCCCGCCGCCGCCCCCGCCGGCCTGCTCGACCGCCGCGCACGTGCCCTCGCCGACGTGCAGGAGCACTACTACGCCCGGCCGCCCGTGATCGAGCGCGGCTGGCGGCACCACCTGTTCGACACCGACGCGCGCCCCTACCTCGACATGGTGAACAACGTCGCCTCGGTCGGTCACGCGCATCCGCGCATCGCCGACGCCGTGGCGCGTCAGCTCCAGCTGCTCAACACCAATTCGCGGTTCAACTACCGGTCGGTCGTCGATCTCTCCGAGCGCCTGGCGGGGCTCGTTCCCGATCCGCTCGACTCGGTGTTCCTCGTCAACAGCGGCACCGAGGCGGTCGACCTGGCCCTGCGCCTCTCGTGGGCGTGGGCGAACCGCCGCGACGTGGTGGCGGTGCGCGAGGCCTATCACGGGTGGTCCGACGCGGCCGACGCCGTCTCCACCTCGACGGCCGACAACCCCGACGCCCTCTCGACGAGGCCCGACTGGGTGCACACCCTCGACGCCCCGAACGCCTACCGGGGCCGGCACCGCGGCGCCGACGTGCACCGCTACGCCGACGACGCCGTGGCCGCGATCGAGGCCCTCACGGCCGAGGGCCGGCCCCCGGCCGCCTTCATCGCCGAACCCTTCTACGGCAACGCCGGCGGGATGCCGCTTCCCGAGGGTTATCTGCGAGCCGTCTACGCCGCCATCCGCTCGTCGGGCGGCCTCTGCATCGCCGACGAAGTGCAGGTCGGCTACGGCCGCCTCGGCGACCACTTCTGGGGGTTCGAGCAGCAAGGGGTGGTGCCCGATGTCGTCACCATCGCGAAGGCGATGGGCAACGGGCATCCGCTCGGCGCGGTCATCACGCGTCGCGACATCGCCCAGAACTTCCGATCGCAGGGCTCCTTCTTCTCGTCGGCCGGCGGCAGCCCGGTGAGCTCGGTGGTCGGCACCACGGTGCTCGACATCCTGCACGACGAGGGACTGCAGCAGAACGCACGCGTGGTGGGTGCGCACCTCAGACGCCGGCTCGAAGAACTCGCCGAGCGGCATCCGCTCATCGGTGCGGTGCACGGGCTCGGCCTCTATCTCGGTGTCGAACTCGTGCGCGACCGCGTCACCCTCGAGCCCGCCACCGACGAGACCGCCGCCATCTGCGACCGGATGCTCGAACTCGGCGTCATCGTGCAGCCCACCTCCGACCGGCAGTGCGTGCTGAAGATCAAGCCGCCGCTCACGCTCACGCTGACCAGTGCCGACTTCTTCGTCGACACGCTCGACGAGGTGCTGACGCACGGCTGGTGAGGGCCGCAGCGCTCACCAGCGAGCGGCCTCACCCACCCCGCTGCCGACCGCCGCGGGCCTCAGCCGTTGGGGATGAGGGTGTACTTCGTCGAGAGGTACTCGTGAATGCCCTCGAGCCCGCCCTCGCGGCCGAGCCCCGACTGCTTCACGCCCCCGAACGGTGCGGCCGCGTTCGAGATGACCCCGACGTTCAGCCCCATCATGCCGGTGTCGAGCTTGTCGATCATGCGCTGCCCGCGACCGAGGTTCTCGGTGAACACATAGCTCACGAGCCCGTATTCGGTGTCGTTCGCGAGCCGCACGGCCTCGTCTTCGTCGTCGAACTCCACCACCGACACCACCGGCCCGAAGATCTCCTCGCGCAGGATGTCGCTGCCGAGCGGCACCCCCGTCACCACCGTCGGCTCGTAGAAGCTGCCCTCCCGCTCGAGCCGGTGCCCGCCCGCCACCAGGGTCGCCCCGCGTGACACGGCGTCCTGCACCAGTTCGTCGGCCTTGTCGACCGCCTTGGCATTGATGAGCGGGCCGATGCCCACACCCTCCTCGGTGCCGCGACCGATGCGGAACTGCCCCACCCGCTCGGCCACCCGCCGCGAGAACTCGACGGCCACCGAGCGGTGCACGATGAATCGGTTGGCGGCGGTGCACGCCTGCCCGATGTTGCGGAACTTCGCGAGCATTGCCCCGTCGACCGCCTTGTCGAGGTCGGCATCGCCGAACACCACGAAGGGCGCGTTGCCGCCCAGCTCCATCGAGGTGCGCAGCACGTTCTCGGAGGCCTGCTTCATCAGCGCGCGGCCGACCGGCGTCGATCCGGTGAACGAGAGCTTGCGCAGGCGGGGGTCGGCGATGATCGGGTCGGAGACGGCGCCCGAGGTCGAGGTCGTGATGACGTTCAGCACCCCGCCGGGCAGCCCCGCCTCTTCGAGCAGGCGAGCGACGTAGAGGGTGGTGAGCGGGGTGAGCGCCGCGGGCTTCACCACCACGGTGCATCCGGCAGCCAGCGCGGGCGCGATTTTGCGGGTCGCCATCGCGAGCGGAAAGTTCCAGGGCGTGATCAAGAAGCAGGGCCCCACCGGGCGCTGCGACACCACCATCTGGCCCGTGCCCTCGGGGTTGCGCCCGTAGCGGCCCGCGATGCGCACCGCCTCTTCGCTGAACCAGCGCAAGAACTCGCCGCCGTAGGCCACCTCGCCCGCCGCTTCGGCGAGCGGTTTGCCCATCTCGAGGGTCATCAGCAGAGCCACGTCGCCTTTTCGTTCCTGCAGCAGGTCGAACGCGCCTCGCAGAATCTCACCGCGAACGCGCGGAGCCGTCGCCGCCCATTCGTCGGCGACGGCGACCGCGGCGTCGAGCGCCCGCATGCCGTCGTCGGGGCCCGCGTCGGCGATGCTCTTCAGCACCGCACCCGTCGCCGGGTCGTAGACGTCGAGCGTCTTACCGCTCGACGAGGCCACCCAGTGGCCGCCGATGAACAGCTGATCGGGCACGCCCGCCAGCAGATCGGCCTCGGATGCTGCACTCATGTCGTTTCCTTTCGCGAGACCAGCGGATGCCGCCGGTGACGAATGCGGGCCGGTGGCGCCTTTACCGCGGTGGCTGCGTCCGGGCGGTGGCAGGCGACGGATGCCGCGGTGCTCGGGTTCAGCGATCGACCAGATCGGAGGTGATCAAGTCGGCCCCCGCGTGCGCGAGCTCGGCGATGGCCGCGCGCGAGGCATCCGGTGACACCCCGGCGACCAGGTCGGTGATGACCCGCACGTGCCGGCCGTGCTCGATGGCGTCGAGCGCGGAGGCGCGCACGCAGTAGTCGGTGGCGAGACCGGCGACGTCGATCTCGGTGACCCCGTTGGCGTCGAGCAGGTCGTGCACGGTGCCACCCTCTTCGGTGGTGCCCTCGTAGATGGAGTAGGCGGGCTGGCCCTGGCCCTTGCGCACGTGGTGGTCGATGGCCTGCGCCGTGAGGTCGTCGTGGTATTCGGCGCCATAGGTGCCGGCCACGCAGTGCACGGGCCAGGTCGACTCGAAGTCGGGGGCGGCGTCGGTGGCGAAGTGGCCGCCGTTGTCGTTGTCGGGGTCGTGCCAGTCGCGCGAGGCGATGACGTAGTCGTAGGTCGTCGGATGCTCGGCCAGCAGTTTCGAGATGCCGTTCGCGACGGCCGTTCCCCCCTCGACCCCGAGGGCGCCGCCCTCGATGAAGTCGTTCTGCACGTCGATGATGAAAAGCGCTCGTGCCATCAAGAATCACCTACTCTTCGCGGGAAGTGTTGCCTCCAGTTTAGGCCGCGGGCGGGGTGGGTCAGTTGTTCGAGAGGGTGTTGCCGCACTCGTAGACACCCGTGGTGAGGGCGTCGAGGGCGGCCTTCGCGCTGTCGCCGACGTCGTCGAGCGCGAAGAAGGCGAAGGTGAGCACGGTGCCGTCGGCGGCGTTGACGATGCCCGAGAGGGTGTAGCCGGTGTCGATCCAGCCGGTCTTCGCGATCACGTTGCCGGCGGCCGGCGAATCGCCGAAGCGGCCGGCGAGCGTGCCGCTCTGCGCCGCCACGGGCAGGCCGTCGTAGACGATGCCGAGGTTGCCCTCGCGGGCGTTGATCTTGACGAAGAGCTTCGTGAGAAGCGCTGGTGACACCCCGTTGTTGTCGCTGAGGCCCGAGCCGTCGACGATGGTGAGTCCGCTGGTGTCGAGACCGTAGGTGGCGAGCGCTTGCGGAATGGCGGCCTGCAGCGCCTCGAACGAGTTGCCCGTGCCGAGGCTCACCGCCACGAGCCGCGCGAGCATCTCGGCCTCGGTGTTGTCGGAGCGCTGCAGCGCATCGGGGATCATGGTCGACACCGGAGCCGAGAGCACCTGCCCGAGTTGGGGTGCGCCCGCCGTCGCCAGGCCTTCGGCGAGTGCCGCGTCGGGCACTCCGAGCGCGAGGGCCAGCGCCTGCCCGGCGCGCAGCACGGCATCGTCGCTGCGGGTGGAGACGTTGGCCGACGGGTCGGCGCGGTCGCCGTCGACCTGTAGGCCGGTCACCTCGGAGGAGTAGCCGTCGACCTGCTCCTTGCGGTTCCACGACGGCTGCCAGCGCTCGCCCGAGAACACGCTCGCGTCCATCACGATCGAGGTGATCGGGGTGCCGGCGGTGGCGGGATCGGCGTTCCAGGCCGCATCCACCTGGGCCGCGAGGTCGAGCATGCTGGCGGCGCCGGGATAGATGTTCGACGAGCCGCTCGCGAGGGTGATGTCGCCGCCGCCGACGAGCACCACCTGGCCGGGCTCGGTTCCCTTCACCACGGTGGTGGGCACGCGGTAGTCGGGGCCGAGCACGGCGAGTGCGGCCGAGCTCGTGAGCACCTTCATCACGCTCGCGGTGCGCGCGAAGGTCGACGCGCCGCGGTCGAACAGCACCTCGCCGGTGGCCGCGTTGCGCACCGCGCCGAGGAACGTGCCGAGGCGCGGGTCGGTGGCGAGCCCGGCGACGGAGCAGGTGCGCAGCACCGCCGGGGCCGCCGCGGCCTGAGGCTGTGCCCGTGACGCGGGCGTGGGTGTGGGGGTCGGCGTCGCCGTGGCCTCGGTGACGGCGAGCGTCGAGGCCGGGGATCCTGAGCCGCCCACCGCGGCTCCGGCGGCGAACGCTCCGCCGCCGAGCACGAGCAGCACGGCGGCCGCGGCCGAGGCGATCCAGATGCGCGGATGCCGCCCCACGAGTGCCGCGACACCGCCCGCGCCTACCGCGGCTTCGGATGCAGCGGCCTGCCCGCCCACCGCCGTGGCCGCCGTAGCCGCCGTCGCCGCTGCCGCTGCCGGCGTGCCCGCGGTGGCGGCGTCGGCGGCGGCCGATGCGGCCGCTGCCTCCCGCTCTTCGGCCTCGCGCGCCTCGCGGCGAGTTCTCGGCGTCTCTGACTCGGACATCACTTCATGCTACCCGCGAGGCTTTCGCGCCCCCAGTTCTCCCAGCTCACGCGCCCCGCCGGCCGCGGCCCAGAGCCGCTCCGCCGGCTCAGCCCAGCCAGCCCCGGTCGGCGAGCCAGGCCGCGCACTCCGCGGTCCACATCTCAGGCAGGCCAGACCCGATCGCGAGCCCCAGACCGTGCTTGCCCGAGGGGTACACGTGCACCGCGTGCGCCACCCCGGCCGCGTGCAGCGCTTCGCCGAGACGGTAGACCGGGGCCACCGGCACCACGTCGTCGTCGGAGGTGTGCCACAGGAACACGGGCGGCGCATCCGGAGTCACCAGCAGCTCGAGCGAGGTGGCTCGGCGCAGGTGCTCGTCGGCATCCGGCCCCAGCAGGTTCAGCCGTGACCCTTCGTGCCCTGGCAGCACCATCGACACCACCGGGTAGCACAGCACCGCGAGGTCGGCCACGTCGCCCGGGTCGTCGGCCGGGGCGAGCGCCGCCATGCCGGCCGCGTGACCGCCGGCGCTGAAGCCCAGCACGCCCACCTCGTCGACGCCCTCAGCCCGCCAGCGCCTGATCTCGGCGCGGATCGCCTCGGTGGGCAACGGATGCCGCGTGAGCACCGGGTAGCGAAAGACGCTCGCCTCGACGCCCAGCCCCTGCAGCCACTCGACCACCGGCTCGCCCTCGTGCGGCGCGAGCCGCCCGTAGCCCCCGCCGGGCAGCACGAGCACGTGGCGGCGCACCCCACCGGGTCGCCGCCTCGATTCCCTCGGCGCCGAGTGGGCGCCCGAACCGAACATCGCGCTCACTCGCCCGGGTAGCGCACGCCGATCTGGGCCCGCACCTCATCGAGAACGCCCATGATCGCCACCGACTCCGCCACGGGCAGCAGCGGGCTCTCGGTCTCACCGGCCCGGATGACGCGCTCGAGTTCGAACGCCTGAAACTGCATGCCGCGCGAGTTCACAGGCTGCTCGAACCGCTCGAGCACCTCGTCGGTGTTGCTCGTGACGGTGAAACTCGTCGGCGCATACCAGACCCGCTCGATGTCGATGCGGGCCTCGGTGCCGATCACCGACGCCGTGACGGGGCCGGCGGTGTCGAGCGCGCTGTGCAGAACGGCCTGCCGCCCGCCCGCGTGCTCGAAGATGAGGGCGGTCTGGCGGTCGACCCCGGTGTCGGTGAGCGTGGCTTGCGCGAGGATGCGCTCGGGCACGCCGAACAGGTCGACCGCGAACGACACGGGGTAGATGCCGAGGTCGAGCAGCGCGCCGCCGCCCAGGTCGGGGTTGTTGATGCGGTGCTCGGGGTCGTCGGGAAGGTCTTGATCGTGATCGGCGAGCACGGTGCGCACGTCGCCCAGGGTGCCGGCGGCGATGATCTCGCGGATGCGCACCATGTGCGGCAAGAACCGGGTCCACATCGCCTCGAGCACGGCCACGCCCGCAGCGGCGGCGGCTTCCTGGATGCGGGCGGCTTCAGCGGCGTTGATCGTGAACGCCTTCTCGACGAGCACGTGCTTGCCGGCGCCGATGGCGAGCAGGGCGTTCTCGGCGTGGAACGTGTGCGGCGTGGCGATGTAGACCACGTCGACCTCGGGGTCGGCGACGAGCGCTTCGTAGCTCGGGTGCGCCGTCGCGATGCCGTGTTTCGCCGCGAATTCATCGGCCGAGGCCCGCGAACGCGACCCGACGGCGGTGACCGTCAGGCCCTCGGCCAGCAGGTCGGTGACGAAGGAGTGCGCGATGCCTCCGGTTCCGAGTATTCCCCAACGAATCTGCTCCGGCATCCGCGACTCCGCTCTCTCAATAGCTCTGTCGAGCCTAGTGCTGCGTGCCCGCAGACAAGAAAAGCCCGGATGCACCGGGCTTCTTGTGTGGGCTGAAACGGGGCCGCCTCCGGGAATCGAACCCGGGACCTATTCATTACGAGTGAATCGCTCTGCCGACTGAGCTAAGGCGGCCTGGCCGACGCTCAGCGCGCGGCACAGCAACAAAGCATAGCCGATCCGCGAGGGTCTCGCGGACACCGAGCCGACCGCCGCGGCTCACACCCGCGAGGGCACCGCGACCACGTCGCGCATGCGCTCGTAGGCGCGGTGCAGGGCGTCGGGCAGCGAGACGGTCTCCGGATGTTCGGCCCACGACAACCAGGCCGACCGCGCGAGCGTCAGCGACAGCAGCGCGATCATGCGGGCCCGCTCGAGCACGTCGTCAGGGTCGGTGGGGTCGCCGCGGTGGGCGGCATCCGTTTCGAGGCGGCGGGCGACGGATGCCGCGACCTCGGCCTCGAATTCGCGCATCCTGTCGATCTTCAGCGCGAACACCTTCGGGTAGTCGTTCATCACGCGCCGGCGCAGGGCGTGGAGCTCGGGGTCGACGGCGCCGTCTTCGCGCGCCTGGTCGGCCATGATCACCAGCAGGTCGCCGAGCGGGTCGCGGTCGGGCGCTGCCGTCTCGAACTCGCGGGCGATCTCGTCGGTGAACACGAACGGCGCGTCGCCGGCGAGAGAGGCTTCTTTCGACGGGAAGTAGTTGAAGAACGTGCGCGGCGAGACGCCGGCGGCGTTGCTGATCTCGTCGACGGTGACCTGGTCGAGGCCCTGGTCGGCGGTCAGTCGCAGCACGGCGAGTTGGATGTTGCGGCGCGTCGCCTTTCGCTTGCGCTCTCGGAGACCGAGTTCCTCGGGTTCAGCGGACATGCATCCATGATCTCAGAATCGAGGCGTCTGCATGCAGTTTCGCGGCGGACTCGCTGCCTCTGGGAGTGGGTGCCTGCCTCTGGGAGTGGGTGCTTGCCTGCGCGCCGACCCGGCGATCAGTTCGTGCAGTCGGGATCGCTCGAGGGCACGGTTCCGTCGAGGAAGTAGGCATCCACCACGTCGGCCACGCAGTTCGACGAGTTGTAGGCCGTGTGCCCCTCGCCCTCGAAGGTGACGAGGTGGCCGTTCTCGAGCTGCGCGGCGAGCGCCTGCGCCCACTTGTAGGGCGTCGCCGGGTCGCCGGTGGTGCCGACGACGAGGATCGGGTCGGATCCGGCGGCGGTCACCGGCGCCGGCACCCGCTTGCTCGGGTAGGGCCACTGGGCGCAGGCGATGTCGCCGTAGGTCCAATAGGGCCCGACGGTCGGCGAGGCGGCGATCAAGTCGGCGTTCTGCTTCGCGATGACCGCCGGATCGGTGGTGGCCGGGTAGTCGGCGCACGAGATGGCGTTGAACGACTCGATCAGGTTGTCGGCGTAGGTGCCGTCGGAATTGCGGCTGTTGTAGGCATCCGCCAGCTGGAAGGCGAAGTCGGCCTGACCGTCTTCGACCGACGAGAACAGATCGTCGAGGTAGGGCCAGTTGCCCTCGTTGTAGAGCGGGTAGAAGATCGCCGTCAGCAGGTTCGACGAACCGAGCTCGCGGCCGTCGCTCGCCCGGATGGGGCTCTGGTCGACCTGGGCGAGCAGCTGCTGGATGCGCGTGAGGGCGTCGTCGGCCGACCCGTCGAACCAGCAGTCGGAGCCGTTCACGCAGGCGGTGAGGTAGTTCTTCAGCGCGTTCTCGAAGCCGGCCGCCTGCGAGATGGAGATGTCGAATCCGCTCGACGCGGGGTCTTCGGCACCGTCGAGCACCATGCGGCCGACCTTGTCGGGGAAGTTCTCGGCATAGGCGGCGCCGAGGAACGTGCCGTAGGAATAGCCGAGGTAGTTGAGCTTCGGGTCGCCCACCACCGAGCGCAGCATGTCGAGGTCGTGGGTGGTGCTGTCGGTGTCGATGAACTCGAGCAGCGGACCCGTGTTCTCGGCGCACTTGTCGGCGAAGTCTTTCGCGGCCTTCGTGTAGGCGTCGATCCACTCCTGCGAACCCCGCTCGCCCGGGATGATGTCGTAGAGGTAGGCGTCGCGCTCGGCATCGGTGAGGCAGTGCACGGCGTCGGAGTGGCCGGTGCCACGGGGGTCGTAGCCGATCAGGTCATAGGACGACTGCAGCGACGGATGCGCCGCGAAGTCGGCCGACTGCTGCACGAAGTCATAGGCCGAACCGCCGGGGCCACCCGGGTTCACGAACAGCGACCCGAGCTTCGTGCCGCCGGAGGCCGGCTTCTTGATGAGAGCGAGGGTGACCGTGTCGCCGCCGGGGTTCGACCAGTCGAGCGGGGCGGTCGCGTCGGCGCACAGGAACGGGCCGCCGCACGACTCCCAGTCGAGCACCTGGCCGTAGAACGGCTGCAGGTCGGCGGGAACGTCTTCGCCGGTCGGCGTCGAGGTGGCGGGCGCCGAGGTGGCCCCGCCGAAGCCGTTCTGCGCGCCGGTGAACCAGGTGGTGCACCCCGAGAGGGCGAGCAGCGCGACGGCGGCGATCGTCAGCGCGGTCAGGGCCCGCCTCGCGGGGGTGCGTCGACTCACTGGGGAACCTTTCGTGATGCGGAACGGCCGGCCTCGGCGACCGTGACGAGCATGGCCTCGAGGGCGAGGGCCGGGGCAACGTTAGCCGCAATCCTGCGACGGGCGTCGGCGATGGCATCCATCGCCGCGAGGGTCGATGACGAATCGTTATTCTCGGCCGCGCGACGCACGTCGGCCGCGATGGCCTCGTTGACGAGTTCGACACGGGCGCCGAGTTGCACGAGCACGATGTCGCGGAAGAGCGAGAGCAGGTCGGTCAGGATGCGGTCGATGCCGTCGCGCAGGCTTCGGGTGGCCCGGCGCTTCTGGTCGTCTTCGAGCGCCTTGATCTGCGACCGCAGGCCCGGCGGGATGGCCTGGCCGGGCTCGACACCGAGCGACCGGAGCGCGGCGGCGCGCTCCTCGGCGTCGCGCTCCTCGGTGATGGCCTGGGCGTCGGCGCCCGCGATGTCGAGCAGTCGGGCGGCGCCGCGCACCGCGTCGCCCACCGACGACACCGAGAGTGCGAGCTCGATCGTCTCGGCACGCCGGGCCCGCGCCTCGTCGTTGGTGGCAAGGCGGTGGGCCATGCCGATGTGGCTCTGCGACTCACGGGCGGCGCGCTCGGCGAGCGCGTGGTCGACGCCGTCGCGCTTCATGATCAAGGCGGCCACGTCGTCGGTGCTCGGCACCCGAAGGCGCACCGAGCGCACGCGGGAGCGGATGGTGGGCAGCAGGTCGGCCTCGCTGGGCGCGCAGAGAATCCACACCGTGCGCTCGGGCGGCTCTTCGAGCGCCTTGAGCAGCACGTTGGAGGTGCGCTCCGCCATGCGGTCGGCGTCTTCGATCACCACCACGCGGTAGCGGGCGACCGAGGGCGAGAACTGCGACGCCGACACCAGGCGGCGCACCTCGTCGATCGAGATGATGACCCGGTCGGTGGCCAGGATGGCGAGGTCGGGGTGGGTGCGGGCCGCCACCTGGCGGCAGTCGGAGCAGACTCCGCAGCCGCCGTTGCGGCACAGCAGCGCCGAGGCGAACGCATAGGCGAGGTTCGAGCGACCCGACCCGGGAGGCCCGGTGATGAGCCAGGAGTGGGTCATCGAGTCGGGCGCGGTGGGCGCGGCATCCGTGGCGGCGAGGGCCTCGCGGGCGGCGGCGCTCGAGGGGAGCGTGGAGCTCTCGGCGGCAGCACGGAACACCTCGATGGCGGCCGGCTGGCCGGTGAGGTCGTCCCAGACGGTCATGGTGTCAATCTATCGGCAGGTTCTGACAGCGGGCTCTGACAGTGGGCCATGGCGGTGGGCTCTGGCGGTTGGCGCTGGCCGGGGCTCTGTCAGTGGGCGTGACGGTCGAGCGGTCAGGGGGTCTCGGATGCCGCGACGAAGGCCTCGACGCGGCCCCTCACGATCGCGGCGATCTGATCGGGCGGCAGAGCCGCGTCGACCACGAGAAAGCGCTGCGGTTCGCGCTCGGCGAGGTCGAGGTAGGCCTGCCGCACCCGGCGGTGGAAGTCGCTCTTCTCGGCCTCGAGTCGGTCGAACCGCTTGTTGGCGCTGTCGAGGCGGGCACGCGCGAGGTCTTCGTCGAGGTCGAGCAGGATCGTGATGTCGGGCAGCAGGCCCTCGGCCGCCCAGAGCGACAGCCGCCGCACCTCGTCGGCGTCGAGCACGCGCCCGGCGCCCTGGTAGGCGACGGAGGAATCGAGGTAGCGGTCTTGCACCACCACGTCTCCGCGCTCGAGGGCGGGGCGCACCTTCGTGGCGATGTGCTGGGCGCGATCGGCGGCATAGAGCAGCGCTTCGGCCCGCGGCGAGATGTGCCCGCGGCTGTGCAGCACGATCTCGCGCACCTCGTTGCCGAAGTCGGTTCCCCCGGGTTCGCGGGTGCGCACGACCGTGCGGCCGGCCTCGGTCAGCCACTCCTCGAGCTTCTCGGCCTGTGTGGACTTTCCGGACCCGTCGCCGCCTTCGAGCGTGATGAACACGCCTCTCACTTCTTCGGAGCGGCCTTCCGTGCGGGCGCCTTGCGGGCCGCGGGCTTCTTGGCCGCGGTCGCGGTCTTCGCCTTCGGCTTCGCGGGGCCCTTCGCGCGCTTGTCGGCGAGCAACTGCACGGCGCGCTCGAAGTCGACCTCCTCGACGGTCTCGCCGCGAGGGATGGTGGCGTTCGTGACGCCGTCGGTGACGTAGGGGCCGAACCGGCCGTCTTTCACCCGGATCGGCTTGCCGCTCTCGGGGTCGGCCTCGAACTCCTTCAGGGCCGACGACGCGCGGCGGGCTCCGTATTTCGGCTGCGCGAACAGCTCGAGCGCACCAGGCAGGTCGATCTCGAAGATGAGGTCTTCGTTCTCGAGCGACCGGGTGTCGGTGCCCTTCTTGAGGTAGGGGCCGAACTTGCCGCCCTGGGCCGTGATCGGCTCACCCGACTCGGGGTCGTCGCCCACCACGCGCGGCAGGTCGAGCAGCCGCAGAGCGGTGTCGAGGTCGATGGTCGCGAGATCCATCGACTTGAACAGCGACGCCGTGCGCGGCTTGGCGGCCGCGGCCTTCTTGGCCGCCGGCTTCTTGGCGGGAGCCTTCTTGGCGGGGGCCGCGGTGTCGGGCGTGGCGGCATCCGTCGTCGTGGCTGCAGCGGCGGCGGCCGGGGCTGCCGGGGCCGCCGCGGCGGACTCCTCGGGCACGACCGGGTCGAGCTCGGTCACGTAGGGGCCGAATCGACCGTCTTTCGCCACGATCTCTTTGCCGTTGGCCGGGTTGATGCCCACGACCCGGTCGGTCACGACCGGGGCGTCGACGAGTTCGCGGGCCTTCTCGGCCGTCAGCTCGTCGGGAGCGAGGTCTTGCGGCAGGTTGACGCGGCGCGGCGGCGCGTCGAGGTCGCCCGACGGGTCGAGCACCTCGAGGTAGGGGCCGTATTTGCCGATGCGCAGGGTGATGTCGTCGGTGATCGCCACCGAGTTGATGGCGCGCGCGTCGATCTCGCCGAGGTTGTCGATCACGGTGCGCAGGCCCGGGTGACCCTCGCTGCCGAAGTAGAACCCGTTGAGCCAGTCGACGCGGTCTTCTTCGCCGTCGGCGATCTTGTCGAGGTCGGCCTCGAGAGCGGCGGTGAAGTCGTAGTCGACGAGGTCGGCGAAGAAGTCTTCGAGCAGCCGCACCACCGAGAACGCCGTCCAGCTCGGAACCAAAGCCTGGCCCCGCGGCGTGACGTAGCCGCGATCGATGATGGTGGAGATGATCGACGCGTAGGTCGACGGGCGGCCGATGCCGAGCTCGTCGAGCGCCTTCACCAGGCTCGCCTCGGTGTAACGCGGCGGCGGCGTGGTGTCGTGGCCGGCGGCGTCGACGTCGATGGCGGCGAGCTGCTGGCCCTCTTTGAGCGGGGGCAGCTTGGCCTCGGCGGGCTCGCCCGACGCGTTGCGCTCTTCGTCACGGCCCTCTTCGTAGGCCAGCATGAAGCCTCGGAACGTGATGACGGTTCCGGATGCCGAGAACTCGGCGGTCGTCTCGCCGCCCAGTTCTTCGACCGTCACCGGGCCGGCGGCAATGGTGACCGACGCCGTCGAGCCCTTCGCGTCGGCCATCTGCGACGCGACCGTGCGCTTCCAGATGAGTTCGTAGAGCCGGAAGTCGTTGCCGCGCAGCACCGACGACAGCTCGGCGGGCGTCTTGAACACCTCGCCGGCCGGCCGGATGGCCTCGTGCGCCTCTTGGGCGTTCTTGCTCTTGCCCGAGTAGAGGCGCGGCTTGTCGGGAATCGTCTCGGCACCGTAGAGCTTGGTGGCCTGGTTGCGCGCCGCGGTGATCGCCTGCTGCGACAACGACGGGGAGTCGGTTCGCATGTAGGTGATGTAGCCGTTCTCATAGAGCGACTGGGCCACGCTCATGGTCTGGCGGGCCGAGAAGCGCAGCTTGCGCGAGGCCTCCTGCTGCAGCGTGGAGGTGGTGAAGGGAGCGGCGGGGCGGCGGGTGTAGGGCTTGGATTCCACACCGGTGACCCGGATGGCGACATCCGGTGCCTCGAGAGCCGCCGACAGGGCGGTGGCGGCGGCTTCGCCGAGCGCCACGGCTTTGCCCTTGAGCGAGCCGGATTCGTCGTAGTCGCGACCCGACGCGACGCGCTCGCCGTTCAGGCGCACCAGTCGGGCGTCGAAGGCGTCGACCTCGGGGGCGGCCTTGTCGGGGGCGAGGCGGGCCGTGAGGTCCCAGTAGTTCGCGCTCGTGAAGGCGAGGCGTTCGCGCTCGCGGTCGACGACGAGGCGAGTGGCGGCCGACTGCACGCGGCCGGCGGAGAGGCCGGGGCCGACCTTGCGCCAGAGCACGGGAGAGACCTCGTAGCCGTAGAGGCGGTCGAGGATGCGTCGGGTCTCCTGGGCGTCCACGAGGGCGTCGTCGATCTGCCGGGTGTTGTCGCGGGCCTGTTCGATGGCCTCGCGGGTGATCTCGTGGAACACCATGCGGTGCACGGGAACCTTGGGCTTCAGCACCTGCAGCAGGTGCCAGGCGATGGCCTCGCCTTCGCGGTCTTCATCAGTTGCGAGGTAGAGCTCGTCGGCGCCGGCGAGGGCTTTCTTCAGGTCGGCGACCGTCTTCTTCTTCGCGTCGGACACCACGTAGTAGGGCTCGAACTTGTTCTCGACGTCGACCGAGAACTTGCCGAGCGAGCCCTTCTTGAGCTCGGCAGGCAGGTTCTTGGGTTCGACCAGGTCACGGATGTGGCCGACCGAAGCCATCACGTCGAAGCCGTCACCCAGATATTGGGCGATCGACTTGACCTTCGTCGGTGACTCGACGATGACGAGCTTTCTCGGGCCTGGCAACTGTTCTCCTTATATATGCAACGCGTCGGCAGAGAGCGATTCCGGGGTGGATGATGCGCCGTTCCGGCCGATGGCGGACACGCTGGTCCGTCAGGCACACCATACACACCCCCCACGGGTAGCTGCCTAATCAGGGCGTTCGCCGTGGAAGAAATCGCTCGCATTGCGCCGTGGGCGTATGGGGGGACAATGGGTGTGACCACTTCAACGGAGAGGGCCTGAGCAGTATGGCAGCGATCGAGAACGGCAGTTACACCGCCAAGTTCACCGACGGACCACTCGAAGGAAAGACCATCCGCACCGACTTCACCGATTCGGGCGAGCCGCAGGCTCGGCTCACGATTCCGGTGCAGGCGACCGCGAAACACTATCTCTACCGACGCGCGTCGGGCCTGGAGTTCGCCGACTCGGAGCGACCCAGCGCTGTCGACTACCGCTACGTGCAGGCCATCGTCGACTGACGTTCCTCCCGCGGCGGCGGAGCCCGCCGGCGGCCCGGCGCGCGCGGTCGCGCTGATCGTGACGCCGAGCACGGTGCTCTCGGCAACGACGGTCGCCGCTCCACCGGCATCGACGTCGCACGACGCGATTCTCGCGCCGAGCTGACCGCCGACGGCCGAAGCGTTGTCGCAGGGCGCCCCGGCGACCCGGCCCGAGGCGGTGTCGGCCGCGGCGAGGGCCGCGGAATCGGCGGCACCTCGCAACTCCTGCCGGGCGGCGAGTGCACCGCCGATCGGAGCGCACGCGCACAGCAGGGTGCAGAGTGCGACGATCACCCCGATGCCGGCGACTCCCCCACCGCCGTCATCAGTCTGGGTGAGCCGGCGCAGCCGCGCGCCCAGCCGGCCTGTCGACGGTGTCATGGTGACGGCGTCTGCGTGTCGTCGAGCGCGCATCCGGTGCCCGAGAAGTCGAACAGCGCACCCAAGAGGTCGGAACCGGCAGAGGCGCGGGCCGTGACGCACACGAGCGCACCCGGATGGGACACGCTCATCGACGCGCCCGCCTGCGCCTGGGCCACCCGCGCCGACGCGGCGCCCGCCGGGTCGCCCCGGCCGAGCATGCGCGCGGCGTCGGCTGCCCCGTCGGTGAGTCGCACCTGAAGCGCGCCGAGCTGCACCACGCCGACGCCGATGGCGAGGATCAGCGCGATGGCCGGCAGGATCATCGCGAACTCGGCGGTGACCGACCCCGCTTCCGAGTCGATGGCACCCTCCGCTGGGGACCGGCCCGCGATCCGCGGCCGGCGCCCCGGTGGATTGAGGATGCCGGACGGAGCACCGACGCTCCCCCGACCCGTCGCGCGCGCCTCAGAGCGTGAGCGCACGGTGGATCAGCTCGGTGAGCATGCCCTTGACGTCGTCGCCCCGCAGCACGACGACGAGCAGGCCGGCCAAGCCCACAGCCGCGACAGTTGTACTGTTAGAGCATAATTAGAGCATGCCCACAAAGCCCCGCGGCCCCCTCAGAGCAGCCATCTACGCCCGCCAATCGGTGCCGAAAGAGGATGGAATTCTCAACCAACTCGACGCCTGCCGCAAGCTCATCGACCTGCGCGAGTACGTGCCGGCGGGCGAGTACATCGACGACGGGGTGTCGGGGTCGAAAGAGCGCGGGGAGCGCACCGCCTGGGCCAAGATGATCGCCGATGCCCGGTCGGGCAAGTTCGACGTCGTCGTGGTGCGCAAACTCGATCGGCTCACGCGGGCGCTGCACTCGATCACCGAGCTACAGGATGCCCATGTGCTGGTCGTAACAACCGACGGCGACCTCGACCTCACGTCGGCCAACGGTCGGCTCGTGGCGGGCATCCTGGCAACGGTCGCGCAGGCCGAGGTCGAGACCAAGGCCGAGCGTCGCGCGTTCTCGAATGCGGCCGGCAGGAAACTCGGCATGCCGACCAGTGGGCGGGTGCCGTACGGCTACCGGTGGGTCACCCCAGCCGAGCGCGCACGCCGAGGCGACCCGGCCGCATACGAGCCCGACACCGGGAGCATCGAGACCGACCCCGCCCGCAAGCTGGCCGCCGCCCTCCGAGGCCTCGACACGACCGACCCTGCCAAGGTGCTGCCGGTGCTCGGTGGTATCCGGGGCGGGGAGCGGTTCCACGACGGTCTGACGGCTGCGCTCGATGCCGGCTCGCTCGACCTCTACCTGGCCGAGCTCGAATCAGTCAGGGACGCCGACGGGGGGCGCGCCGGCGACGTGCGCCGCATGTTCGATGAGTTTCTGGCCGGGGTGCCACTCGGCTCGATCTGCCGTGACCTGACCGATGCAGGGCGCCGCACCCTGCCGACTAAGGCCACGCCCGACGGGGCCGAGTTCCGACCGAACACGTTGCGCCGCATCCTGATGTCGCCCTACTACGCCGGTCTCCTGCCCGTACCGCCCGAGGGGGGCTGGGGCCAGCACTACGACGTGGCGATGATCGAGCGCGAGCACACCACGGAGGGCAACTGGCCCGCCCTCGTCAGCGTCGAGGAATGGCAAGAGGCCCGGTCGATCATGGGCAACCCCAAGCGGCGCACCTCGCCGGGTCCCTCGCGTCGCTGGCTGCTTTCAGGCCTCGCAGTCTGCGGCGTGTGCCATGAGCCGATCAGGCCGGCGGTGGTGAGGCGGGCATCCACTCGTATCGCTGCCCGTCCATGAAACACTTCATGCGCCGAGGTGACCCGCTCGATGAGTTCGTCGGCCGACTGGTCGTTGCCCGGCTCAGCCGCGGCGACGCGCTCGACCTGCTGACGCCACGCGTGCGCCCCGACGTCAAGGCGTTGAGGGATGAGCGCCGCCGACTCGAAACCCGACGCCGCGAGGTGGGTTCGGATGCCGAAGCCGGGCTGCTGCCGCGTGACGAGGAACTGGCCGCGCTCAAGCGGATCGCCAAGCGGATCGCAGAGATAGACGAACTTCTGCGCGCGGGGGTGAACGTGTCGGCATTCTCCGACGTCGTGGGCGCTGCCGACGTTCAGGCTGCCTGGGAGAGTCGACCCCTCGGAGTCAAGCGAGAGATTGTCGACGCCCTCATGACGATGACCGTGCATTCGGTGGGCCAGGGGAACCGACGCAAAATGAGCGACGAGCAGCTGGCCAAGACGGTCACGATCGAGTGGCGCGAGTAGGTCCGACGGTACCGGCTACGGATTCGATGACCCTGGCCGAGCGCGGACGCTAAGGGAGAAAACTCCACCCACGCCCGTGTTCTCTCACTCCCGGGGCCGATGACCTCGCTTGTTTCAGTTGTGACGCTTGTGACGCTTCACCAGAGGTATGCGCGTTAGCTCGTTAGTGCCGCCGATCTCCGATGCAGCTGGGCCGCTGTGACGTTGTGACGGATGTGTCACGTGACAAATACGGTATGGGGGCGCCTCGTGTGCCGCTTAGAGGGTCAGAGGGGGGTGAGATTGAAAATAAGAGAAAGGGAGAGGGGTAGAGGTTCGACCCTCGCCTACCCTTTCCGTCACGCGTCACATCCGTCACAACGTCACACGCTCGTGACGCCGGCGTGCTCCCTCACCCCCTTGCTCTGTCGGACATCGGCGACGGTCTAACGGTCGGCGCGGGATGCCCTCGGGTTAGCTCTAATCGGTCTCGGTCTCCCGATCGGCGGCCTCTCCGATGCGCCCTAATGCCGACAGCGGGCGCCGTTGGAAAAAGAGCAGGGTTCGGACTGTTAATCCGTACCGTCTTGCTGTAGAGTTCTTCCATACCCCGAGGGTCAGCGGGGTCTATAAATTTCGGCCCCGCCCAAAATGCATATGGGCTCCCGCAATGGGATGAAGCGTTCACCGATTCTTTCGGGACTTCATCATGTTGCGATCCTCTGGCCCTGAGCCCTCCGCTACCATCGCCGCGCTCGTCGCCGCCGCCCCTCCGCTGTCTGAGGCCGTGCGTGCTCGCCTCGCCGCTCTGCTCGTGGCAGGTCAGCGATGAGCGCCCGCGACCGAGAGAACGGCCGCAAAGGCGGCATGAAACGGTGGCAGGGCAGCACACCGGCCGAGCGCCGCGAGCGCGCCGCCGAACTCAACCGCATCCGTTGGGAACGCTATCGCGCTGAGCAGGCCGCCAAAGCCGCCGAGGAACAGGCACACGAGCCGACCGATGAATTGATGCCGTTCTGGCTCAAGGTCGGCGAAACCTGGCCCGAACTGTCGCCGGCCGATCGCCTCGAACAGGCCCGCTACCTCCGACGTCGGTGGCTCAACGAGGGTGGCGACGGTGCATGAGCACTACGTGCCTAGCGACTTTCATTACCCCTCTCCCGATTTCGCAGAGCGCCAGTGGTGGGCTCGGCGTACTGCCTGGGAAGCAACCCGCATGCTGCCACTCATCCCCGACGCGGTCGCCTGGGCGCAAGCGAGCCCAGACATGAAGGCGGCACGCAGCATCTCCAAGACCGCCCGAAAGACGATGAAGAGGCACGACATCGTCGCGCCCCCAGTTCTGACCAGTGACGAGGTCGCGGAGCTCGTCGTCGAGGGCTACCGTGACGGTGGCGGCGACCCGCTCAGCGACGTATTCGATGCTGTGAGGGCATACGTCACCCGATTCGTCGTACTGCCCGACGAGCACGCGGCCACCGTAGTCACCCTCTGGATCGGCCTGACCTACGTCGCTGCCGACTATTTCGACGTCGCCGGTCGACTCTTCTTCACGTCGCCGGTAGCCGGGTCTGGCAAGACACTCGCGCTCGACGTGTGCGCCTCGATCAGCAACCGCCCGCTGCAAACGGCCAACCTCAGCACGTCTGCGTTCTTTCACGCGACCTCCGACCCTGAGATGCCGCGCACACCGTTCATCGACGAGGTCGACACGGTGTTCGGCGGCAGCAAGAACGAGTCATCGGAGGAACTGCGCGGGGCTCTGAATAGCGGCTACAAGCGGGGCGGTTCGGTCGCTCGGATGGAATCGAGGGGCAAGGAATGGGTCATGCGCGAGTACCCGACCTACGCGCCCGTAGCCATGGCCGGGCTGCATGGTCTGCCCGACACCCTCGCGTCCAGGTCGTTCATCATCCCCATGCGTCGCAAACTGCCAGGTGAGCAGGTGGCCAAGTTCCGACACCGCGAGGTCGCCGACGAGGCCGAGCAGCTGCAGCACCGTTTGCGGCTGTCGCTCGCGATCGTGATGGACGACTGGGATGGTGCCTGGCCCGCTCTCCCCGATGAGCTCGACAACCGCGCTGCCGAGATTTTCGAGCCCCTGATCGTGTTGGCCGACCTGGCCGGTCAAGAGTGGCCCCGACGCATCCGTGAGGCCGCCGTAGCGTTCGTGACGGCATCCCGCGACGACTCGCAGGCGCTCAACGTTCGGCTGCTGTCCGACATCCGCCGGGTGTTCGGCGACGACGACAAGCTGGCCGCCGAGGACGTAGTCAACAAGCTCGTGCTGCTCGACGAGGCGCCGTGGTCTGGGTTCGGTAAACAGGGCCTGCCGCTAGATCGGCAGTTCGCCATTCGGATGCTCAAAGAGTTCGACATCCCAAGCCCGCACACCATCCGCACCGACAGCGTCAGCACCGCCCGTGGCTGGTATCGGTCCGACTTCGCCGATGCCTTTGCCCGATACCTCAAGCCCCTCGACCCGGCACCCACTCAAATCCCTATCGAACAGGAGAAATAACCAATGCCCATGACCGACAACGGTGACTGGATCACCTACTTCCGCCCCTACGGCGTCAAGCTGCCGAGCACGATCAGCAACCCTGCCGTGCGGGTCGCTCTGGACTCACTCAAAGAGGCCACTGAGGGGTTGTCTCAGGCTCAGGAACGCAAGTTCCAAGCCGACAACGCGCTGCCCCACGCGTTCACCCTCGACACCATCGAGTTCCACAAGCTCATCGCCGATGCGCCGGCCGCCGAGGCTGCCCAGCTGAACATGCCGACGACGGCCCGCGACGCGGCCGCGGCCGAGGTCGAGAACGCGCAGCAGATGATCTACGCGATGGATTCGATGGTGGCCAAGGCCTGGCGTCGGCTACGGGTGGCGCTGATCGATGAGGGGCCCGGCATCGCCAAAGGGCTGCGGAAGAACATCGCCAAGACCCGCGACGCGATGGCTGGTCATACGTACGCGCTTGAGCAGGCCATCCACGGTCTCGAATCCGACCTAGGGCTGCTCGAACTCGTCGAGCGGCTGCCCGGCACGAGTCAGGACGACCCCGAGAACGGGCTGCCTGAGACACGACCCGTGCCTGAGGCCGAGGCCATCAAGGCAGCATCCCGACAGGTCGCCCACGCGCTCCGTATCGCCGGTCAGCGCCTCGAACCAGATGCACCAGCACCCCTGCCCGACCAAATCGTTGAGCCATTCGGCACCGACGACTGAGAGAGAGAAGAACGCACATGACCACAACGAATCGCCAGGCGCAACTGATCCTGGCGCGCAAGCGCGCGGCCGAGGCCGCCGAGCTCGACGCCGCCGAGCAGCGCCTGACCGACAAGCTCGACCGGGGCGTCACCGGCATCGTGTCGGATGTCGATCGCATCCAAGCCGCGATCGCCCGTCGCTACAACGACGGCACGTTCACCCCCGAGCGGGAGGGCTGAACCATGGCCCGCTGGACGTTCAACGTCGACCCGTGCAACCCCGAGGACTGGACCGATGAGCCCGAGAACGCGGCGCGCATCGCCACTCACGCCAAGACGGCGGCCATCTACTCGCGTGCCGGCTCGACACCGATGCACCTTGAGTCGGTGACTCGCTACGACAACGGCTCGGGCCAGGTCGTGTTCACGACGTAGCCCCCAGACACCTGCCGGGTAGCCATGCTCGGCAGGGCAGAGGCGGTGCCTTTCCCGCCGAGCGCCCCCCGACGGTTCCAAGGTCGGGGGGCGCTTTCCTCGGCTACTCCTCGTCCTCGATCGCTCGGGGCCCGAGCTTGCCGAACGTCCAGCCCGAGACATCCGACAGCGCGGCACGCCACGGTGTGACTGACACTCCGTTGGTTGCTGGATAGAAGCTCACGTTGCGCATGTGGATAAAGCTCCGCGCGAAACGAGGCAACTCCTGAGCGTCACGACGCTCCTGCAACTCAGTGCGCCTGGCAGGGTCACCTCCCCAGAGCTCCTCTAACGCATCGGCGAACGTGGCGGATGCAACTTACTTGATCCTTCATGGCGTCGATCCACGCGCGGCGCGTGATGGCCTCGCCGCTCACGAGGAGGCCGCCCATATTTAGGGTGATGGCGAGTGCCTGCCCATCGGCTTGGTCATCAGAGCCCAGGATAAGGTCAAGCACATCGGCCAAGTACGGGTCTTTCGGGAAAATCTGATCGCGCTCCGGCCGGTCCGGATCGTCCTCGATTCGGTAGCTCGGAGCTGCGCCTTCAGTGTTCGTGGGCTCGTCGGTCATGGGTGAATGCCCCCTTCGCTAGGTGTATCTCGAAGACTACTCAGCACCTCCGACAGCTCGGGTAACCAGTCACTGAGACCACCCTAGGAAATGTCTATGCCACCGTCGCCATCCATCGCTGTGTTTACCGAATCGGATGCGAGCACAAATAGCTCGTACGCGTTGTTCAGCGCCTCTTGGGCGCGAAGTAGGTCTTGGTTCCGCTCCCAATTGGTACCGACTTCGGATTGCCGCACCGCCTCAAGGGCAGTCTTGGCTTCCTCGACATTGGCACGGGCTCGGGCTCGGTCGGCCCAAAGCGATTCATAGCGGCCGCGATTTGACTGCCAATCTAAGAAGCTTTTTTCGTCGATCATTCGGAGACTCCTCGCCGCTCACCCTTTACGCTCTGTGGACTCAATGATCGCACCAACCACCTTTGCCATGACCCTCAGACGGGGGCGTACAAGCCCCATAACCGCTTTATCAGAACAACACTGGCGAGGGTCGCGATGGCGTACTCCGCGGTGGCGGCGCCCGACTCGTCGCGCACCGCGATCCGGGCACGCGCCAGGAGGGTCTCGGCACCGCCCACACGAAGCGACGGATAGGAGTGGACGGTAGCGGAATGGTGGATGTTCACGGTGTTCCTTTCGATGGGGTGAGGGGTCGATGGGGTGAGGGGTCGATGGATCGATGGGGTGCGGTGGTCGACGGGGCCATGAGGCGACGGGGCGAGAGCAGTCGGGTTCACACGAAGGCCGTCGAGCTGAGCACGCCGATGACGACCGGCGCGACCGCGAGCAGCAGGAAGGCGGGGAGCACGCAGAGGCCGAGCGGAATCATCAGCCACACGCCGAGAGCCGCAGCACGGCGGTTGGCGGCACTCACCGAGTCGCGCCGCACGCGAGCAGCTTCGCTGCGCAGCAGCTCGGCAGGCGGTGCTCCGGCGCGGGCGGCCAGCGACAGCACCGACTCGACGGCGTGATCGTCGGCACCGCGCTCGAGACCGAAGCGGGACATGGTGTCGTCGACGAAGGCGGTGGCCCGTGCGAGTGACCCGCCGCCCGCGACCGCGACGGCCACGAGGTCGAGCGCCAGGCCTGGAGCGGGAGCCAGCTGCCGGGCTCGGCGTAGGAGCCGAGAACTCCACACGTGTCCGGCCGCCATGAGCAGGAGTCCGCCGACGAGGCACGTGACGCCGGCCGGGCTGCCGAACAGCACTCCGGCGGTGTCGAAGCCCAGCAGCCAGCCCGACGCCAACGACATCACGGGCAGGGCAGCGACCAGTCTCGTCGTGGCGGCGGGGCCCGCGAGTGCGGCGTCGATCTCGCGTTCCACCTGCCCGACGGCCCGCAGCGAGTCGGCGATATCGGCAAGACAGCGGCCGAGCGGCGCCCCGGTCTCGGTGGCGACCGACCAGGCCGCAGCCACGGTCGCCCACGCAGCGCCCATACCGGCCGCACCCCCGCGTTTCACGCGCGCAGCAGACGCGGAGCCCCGGCCCCGGCCGAGCTCGAGCCTGGGGAGCGCACCGACTGCGGCTGCTCCCACCGCCGCGGCGATCGGCGCGCCGCGCTCGACGCGCGCGGCGATCGCCCGCACAGTGGGGTCGACGCTCGACTCCGCCACATACGACCACGCGTTCTGGGGCGTGACGCCGGCGCCGATCAGCACGGCCAGCCGCTCCACCACGGCGCCGAGCTGTTCGGCCGCCGGGCGGGTGCGGATCTCGCGCGCCTGCCGTGAGCTGCCCACGCGTGAGCTGCCCATGTCAGTGGCGGCGCTTGGCCACCGCCGCCGCCTCGGCCAACGGAAGCGGCCGGACGGCGAGGCGATCGCGCGTGTCGAGATGGAACACACCGAAGGCTTCGATCTCGCGTCGGTCGCGGGTGCGCCGCAGATGGCACACCAGACCCAGCGCGCTCACGGCCTGGCGGGCGATGGCGGTGGCGTCGAGGCCGGCGAGCGCCCCGAGCGCCTCGACGCGGGCGGGAACATCGACGATGGCGTTCGCGTGCAGAGTGCCGGCCCCGCCGTCGTGGCCGGTGTTGAGCGCCGACAGCAGTTCTCGGATCTCTGCACCACGGCATTCGCCCAGCACCAGCCGGTCGGGCCGCATGCGCAGCGCCTGCCTCACCAGTTCGGCGAGACCGATTCCTCCCGCCCCTTCCAGGTTCGGTTGCCGCGCCTCGAGCGCGACGACGTGCGGGTGGTCGACGCGCAGTTCGGTGACGTCTTCGATCACCACGATCCGATCGGCCGGGTCGGCCTCGGCCAGGAAGGCCGAGAGCAGCGTCGTCTTGCCACTGCCGCCGGCGCCGGTGATCAGCACGTTCGTGCGCGACCGAACCGCGTCGTCGATGATGCGCCGCTGAGCTCGGCCGGCGGCACCTGCCCCGAACAGGCCGCGCCGGTCGAGGTCGTCGAGACGCGGATGATCGGTCTGCGGCACCCTGATCGACAGCACCGTTCCGCCCACGGCGACCGGCGGCAGCACGACGTGCACCCGCGTGCCCTCGACCCGCACGTCGACGCAGGGCGTGGCCTCGTCGATGTGGCGGCCGCCGCGCGCAACGAGCCGCACCGCGAACTCGCGCAGCCGCTCTTCTCCCGGGCACCGCCATTCGTCGTCGCGCACCAGCCCTCCGCCCCGGTCGACCCACAACTCGCGATGCCCGTTGACGAACAGGTCGGTCACCGACGGGTCGTCGAGATAGGGCGCGAGCGGCCCGAACACCGAATCGGCCGCCGAGCGGCCCACGGCAGGAGCGGCAAGGGGTGTCGAAGAGACGAGCGAACGAGGAGGGGAGAGGGTGGTCATGCGCCCATCTTGATGATGCGAAGAGCTCAGGATGCCGGCATCCGCGTTTCTGTGCACAAACTCCGCTGCTCGCGCGATTGTGCAGGAGAACCCTGTCGCCCGAACGAGACGCCCGCTACTGTTTGTGAATATTGCTCCACCCCACCACGGAGAGACCGCGCCGACGCGGAGCCGGGCAGCCGCTCCCTCACCTTGCAGAGGTTCGGCATGCAAGAGAGCACCGAGGCACTCATCCCGCTGGGCGACGTGGGCGAGCGCCCCGAAACCACTGACGGCCCGGCATCCGCCGACCGCGTGCCCGCGTTCAACCGCTCCCTGCGGGTCGCCCTCGCGATGAAGGGCGGCATCAGCCTCGCTGTCTGGATCGGCGGCGCCGTCGCCGAGCTCGACCTGCTGCGCCGCATCCGCGTGCTGGGCACGCCGGAGCAGCCGCGCCCTTTTCTCGTGCGCGTCGGCGTCGACGAGCCCGCCGCGGTGCTCGAGCGCGCCCGCATCTACGCCGACCTGCTCATTCAGGCCCGCTACGACCAGGTCGAGTTCGACGTGCTCGCCGGAGCCAGCGCCGGCGGCCTGAACGCCGTGCTCTTCGGGGTGTCGCAGCGCGCGGGCGTCGCGTTCGACACCGTGCTGCACACCTGGCTCGACGCCGGAGCCGTCTGGAATCTGCTGCGAAAGCCGTGGGCACGCGGCTACACCTCGGTGCTCGACGGCGACCAGTTCTTCGCGAAGCAGGTCGAGCACGCGATCTCGGAACTGCACGGCTCACCGGCCTCCGACGATCACCAGGCGCGCGCGGTGTCGGTCGAGCTGTCGGGCACGATCGTCGATGCCGACTCGTCGGCGCAATGGGGGTTTCAGGAAGGCCGGGCGCACTTCCGCTTCACCGGCCGGCGCTCCAGTTCACGAGAGGCCGGCGTCACCGGCGCCCTGCCCGCTCCCTCCGGCCGCGACATCCCGTCGGGCCCGAACGGCCCCGACGACCCGGCCGCGTTCCGCCGCCTCTCTTACGCCGCACGCACCACGTCGTCGTTCCCGGGGGCGTTCGAGCCGGCGCGCATCCTGAGCCGTCCGGTCGGCGACGAGCCGCGGCCCGAGCCCCCTACCGAGCACATCGACTTCGACTTCGCCTTCAGCCACCACCGCCCGCACACGGATGCCGCCGATGTGGAGGTCGGCCGTCTTCGCCCGTTCCGCGCGATCGACGGGGGTGTGGCCGACAACGTGCCGATCGACCGGGCCCTTCGTGCGGTGCGCGAGATGCCCGCGGAGGACTTCGTGTCGCGCGCCATCCTCTATCTCGAGCCCGACCCGGCGACGTCGGTGCCGCGCGACCCCACGCCCTCGACGGCGGTGCCGCCGTCGGTCGAGGTGCGGTCGCCGCACATCGCGCGCATGATCGACAACATCCGCAACGGGCTCGGGCTGCGCGGCATCCGTGAGTCGGGCGATGCCGAGATCGATCAGGTCGAGCGGTTCCGGCGGGAGCGCTACCTCTGGCAGGGCCGGCGCGAGTCGCTCGCCTCGCTCGGCGTGGCCTACGAGCGCGACGACGGCCGAGCTGCCTACATCCGCTACCGCGAAACCGCCGACCTGTCGCTGCTGAGCGACACCCTCACCGACCCGGCCCTGTGGCAGCTCGGCACCGACCTGCCCACACGCACCGCGGTGCCGGCCGCGCCGCGCGAACTCATCGTGGCCCTCGAGTCGCGCATCTTCGGCGACTACGCGCAGAGCTGGCCCGACTCCGACCGCATGGCCGTTCCCGCGGGTGGGCTGCGCGCGTTCGTGGCCGAGGCCATCGTGCGCGGGCCCCAGGCCGTGCTCGACGCGGCGGCCTCGGCCCTGGCGTGGTTGCGCGAAATCGAGACCATCGTGTTCGACCAGCACCGCTGGTTCTCGCCCGACGACGAGGAGAGGCGCATCGCGGCCCGCCGACTCATCAACGACGTCTCGGCCGCCGCTCGCGCGGGTCGCGACCTCGCGTTGCAAGCCGCCCTCGTGAGCGCGATGGAGTCGGCCGACGCCGAGAAGGTGGTGTCGGGCTGGGTCGACGGCAACCTCACGCGAATCGACGACGCGCACTGGGCGGCGATCGACGACGCCATCGCGCTCATCAAGCAGCTCGCGGCCGGCCTCGACGGCGACGAGGCGGCGGAGCTGACCGAAGACGTGCCGTGGACCCGCTTCGCCACCCTCACCGACTCTGATGCAGGGGTCGACGCCGTCGATCTCGCTCCGTTCACGTCGGTCATCGGCATTCCGAGCCCGGGCTCCACGCTGCGTTTCGACGTGATCTCGGCGAACGAACCCGGGGGTCTCGACGCGGAGTTCACCGCCCTGCAACTCGCCCAGGCCTCAGAACTCGCCGAGAAATGGATGTCGCTCGACGACGACGCCCTCGCGGCTGCTCGCACCGAGTTCGACGCGGCCCGCGCGGCCGAAGCGCTCGGCCATCGCCGCCTCGCGCCCTTGACCAAGCTCGCCGGCACCACGCTGTGGAGCTTCGGCGCCTTCTTCTCGACGCGGTGGCGCACCAACGACTGGTGGTGGGGGCACCTGGATGCAGCCGCCGGACTCCTGCGCATCCTCGGCGACCTCGGCGACGTCGACCCCGCCGAAGTGAAGGAGGCGGCACGCGCGGCGCAACAGTCGATCCTCACGCAGGCCTGCCTCGCCGCCGACGACCTGCGCCCCTTCGACAAGCCCGACTCCGTCGCCGAGGCTCCCCTCCGCGCCCACGCCAAACCCGCCGAACCGACCCCCACCGCCCCCGTCACCGTGGTCGCCCCAGCCACCACCCTCGCGCCGCCGCCCGCCGCCGACCCTGGCGCAGCACCCAGCGCCTCCGCCGCCGACCCCGGCGCAGCACCCAGCGCCTCCGCCGTCGCGGCAGACACCGACGCCACGGCCGCCGCTCCTGCCGTCGCCGCAGACACCGACGCCACCACCGCCACCACCGCCACCGCTGCTGCCGCCACCGCCGACCCGCCCCAAGCCACCGACCCATCGCCGCTCCCCCCGCCCGCCGACTCCGCGGCCCGCATGACCTCCGGAGCCCACAGCTTGCGCAACCTGCGCGCCGACTACCTCGTCGCCGTCGCGTCGCGTGCCTCCCGCATCGCGCTCCGCGCCGCCGCCACCGGTCGCGGAACCGCCGGCCGCCTCGCCATCTACGGCCTCCTGCCGCCCCTGCTCGTGAACGTGCCGTTCGTGGTGGTGCCCATCCGCGCGGTGTTCCTCGCGCTCGTCTTCGCCGCGGTCATCGCG
Source organism: Herbiconiux daphne (assembly GCF_024979295.1). Classification (GTDB taxonomy): domain Bacteria; phylum Actinomycetota; class Actinomycetes; order Actinomycetales; family Microbacteriaceae; genus Herbiconiux; species Herbiconiux daphnes. The sequence goes on from NZ_JANLCJ010000007.1 coordinate 28,905, forward strand.
ATCGTCGCGTCGGGGCATCCGACCCTCGCGCCCTACCCCGATCCCGGATTCTGGCTCGGCGTCGTCAGCCTCGCCCTCGTCGCCGCCGCACTCGTGTTCGCTCTCGTGCGCGCCGCACTGGCCCTCCGCCGGGCCGACCGACGACGAGCGGATGTCGCGGCCGCAGCGAGCGCCCCGCTCGACGACCTCGGCCGCACCCTGCTCTCGGCCCTCACCCAGCGCGGAGCGCGCGCCCGTCGCGTGGCCTGGACCTCGTGGTCGATCGGCGCCGGCGCCCTGCTCGTGGCGATCGTTCTGACCGTCGTCGAGGGCGGCGCCCAGGTGGGCACCTGGTGCCTGGCCGGCATCACCGTGGCCGCGATCATCACGGCCCGCCGCGCCAGCCGGCAGTTCGGCACCCCCCGCCCCGACGGATCGGCCCTGCGCTGGCTGCTCGCCGGCATCGCCCCGGTGATCGTCATCATCCTGTCTCAGCCCATCGCCGTCGCCACCGCAGCGTGGCCCCGCGACGCACTCGTGCCCGCCCTCGTCGCCGCAGTCGGCCTGATCGCGGCGTTCACGCTCACGCATGGCTGGCTCCCGGCTCCCAAGCCAGGCGAAAACACACAGCCCGACGCGCCCGACGAGAACACCCGGCCCGACGCACCGGACGACGAGACCCAGCCACCCGCCCAACCCCGCGCCGCGCCTCCCGCCACCTCGCGCCCGCCCTACGGCGGCATCCTGCGCTGGCTGGCCGTGCTGCTCGCCACCGCCGCCGTGTCCGGACTGGCCGCCTGGCTCATCATGGTGTCGTTTTCGGGCACCGTCATCCTGGCGCAGCCGGCAGCGGCCGGTCTGCTCGCCTGGTTCCTCGGTGCGCACACGCTCTGGTGGCTGAGTGAACGAGCCTCGAGCGATGCCGCTGGCGTCGATGACCGCCCGCTCGACGATGCCCTCACAGGCAGCCGTTAAAAAATAAAGGGGCGGCACCCAATGGGGGGAAGGGTGCCGCCGCAGCAACGCTGGATTGGGGGGAATCGCTATTGCGCTGCATCCAAACACGAGGTTTGGTAGTGGCAAGTTTACGCGCTGGAAACATGGCTGCAAACCACTCCAGCGAATTCTCAGCGATCTGCAGCCCACCATCAGCAAACGGCCTCCGGATGCCGCCGACAGCCTCTGCAACCGCATGCAACCACGCTCCGGCACTCGTGCAGTATCGTCGTAATCGTCCGCAGCCGGGCGCCGATCCAGACGCCCTCTGCCCAGGTTCTGTGCCTCGCGAAGGAGCGATCTCTCAGCATGACCGTCAACAACATCGACAACCTCCTGCACGAGACCCGGCGCTTTCCGCCGAGTGACGAATTCGCCGAGCAGGCCGTCGCCACGCGCGAGCTCTACGACGCCGCCCGCGCCGACCGCGAAGGCTTCTGGGCCGATCAGGCGAAGACGCTGCTGCATTGGCACAAGCCCTTCACGCAGACCCTCGACTGGTCGAACCCGCCGTTCGCGAAGTGGTTCGACGACGGCGAACTCAACGTGGCCTACAACTGCCTCGACCGCCACGTCGAGGCCGGCAACGGCGACCGCATCGCGCTGCACTGGGAGGGCGAGCCGGGCGACGACAAGTCCTTCACCTACGCCGAGCTGACCGCCGAGGTCAAGAAGGCGGCGAACCTGCTCACCGCCCTCGGCGTGAAGCAGGGCGACCGCGTCGCCATCTACCTCCCCCTCATTCCCGAGGCCGTCATCGCCATGCTCGCGGTGGCGCGCATCGGCGCCGTGCACTCCGTGGTGTTCGGCGGGTTCAGCGCCGAGAGCCTGCGCTCCCGCATCGACGACGCCGAAGCCGTGCTCGTCATCACCGCCGACGGCGGCTACCGCAAGGGCAAGGCCTTCCCGCTGAAGCCCACTGTCGACAAGGCCCTCGAGAACGACGCCGACGGCAACCCCAGCACCGTGAAGAACGTGCTGGTGGTCGAACGCACGAAGGGCGACGTCGACTGGCAGCACGGCCGCGACCTGTGGTGGCACGACGAGATCGCGCAGGTCGACGCCGAGCACGTGGCGAAGCCGTTCCCGGCCGAGAACCCGCTGTTCATCCTCTACACCTCCGGCACCACCGGCAAGCCCAAGGGCATCCTGCACACCAGCGGCGGCTATCTCACCCAGGTGGCCTACACGCACAAGAACGTCTTCGACCTCAAGCCCGAGACGGATGTCTACTGGTCGACCGCCGACGTCGGCTGGATCACCGGCCACTCCTACGTCGTCTACGGCCCGCTCGCGAACGGGGCCACCGAGGTCATCTACGAGGGCACCCCCGACACGCCGCACCCCGGCCGCTGGTGGGAGATCATCCAGAAATACAAGGTGAGCATCCTCTATGCGGCGCCCACCGCCATCCGCACGTTCATGAAGCTCGGCCGCCAGATTCCGCAGCAGTTCGACCTGTCGAGCCTGCGCCTGCTCGGCAGCGTGGGCGAACCCATCAACCCCGAGGCCTGGGTCTGGTACCGCGACGTGATCGGCGGCGGCACCACCCCGGTCGTCGACACCTGGTGGCAGACCGAGACCGGCGCCATCATGATCTCGGCCATGCCGGGTGTCACCACGCTGAAACCCGGCAGCGCCCAGGTGCCCGTGCCCGGAGTCTCGATCGACATCGTCGACGAACGCTTCCGCACCACCGAGCCCGACCAGGGCGGCCTGCTCGTGGTCACCCAGCCCTGGCCGAGCATGCTGCGCGGCATCTGGGGCGACGACGAGCGTTTCGTCGAGACCTACTGGTCGAAGTTCGGACCCACGACCTACTTCGCCGGCGACGGCGCCCGCTACGACAAAGACGGCGACATCTGGCTGATGGGCCGAGTCGACGACGTCATGAACGTGTCAGGCCATCGCCTCAGCACCGCTGAGATCGAGTCGAGCCTGGTGTCGCATCCGATGGTCGCCGAGGCGGCCGTGGTGGGCGCGAGCGACGAGACCACAGGGCAGGCGGTCGTCGCCTTCGTCATCACGCGCGCCAGCCAAGCGGATGCCGCGGCTCACGAAGACGCCGCGAACGTGTTGCGGGCGCACGTCGCCGCCCAGATCGGCGCCATCGCCCGGCCACGTCAGATCTTCATCGTCGCAGAGCTGCCGAAGACCCGCTCGGGCAAGATCATGCGGCGCCTGTTGCGCGACGTCGCCGAGGGCCGCGAGATCGGCGACACCACCACCCTCGCCGACACCATGGTCATGCAGACCATCTCGAAGTCGATGCGCTGACGCCGCCCCGGAGGTGCGGCGCCCACAAGAAGGGGCGCCGCTCAGGCGAATTCGACGATGAGCTCGACTTCCACCGGCGAGTCGAGCGGCAGCACGGCGACGCCGACGGCCGAGCGCGCGTGCACGCCGCGGTCGCCGAACAGGTCGACCAAGAATTCCGAGGCGCCGTTGATCACGCCGGGCTGGCCGGTGAACGACGGGTCGGATGCCACGAAACCGGTGATCTTCACGATGCGGGTGATGCGGTCGAGCGAGCCGAGCACGCTCTGCACGGCGGCGAGGCCGTTGAGGGCGGCGAGCTGAGCGAACTCCTTGGCCTCCGACGGGGTGACGAGGCCGGGGGCCTCACCGACCTTGCCGGTGCGCGAGAGCGCGCCGCCGACGAACGGCAGTTGCCCGGCGGTGAAGACGAGATTGCCCGTCACGGTGGCCGGGATGTAGGCGCCGGCGGGAGCCGACACGGTCGGCAGGGTGATTCCCAGGTCGCTGAGGCGGGCAGTGATCTGCGACACGGGCGTCACGCTCCCGTTCCGGCGGCGGTCGAGGCGACCGGGCGCTTCAGGTAGGCCACGAGGCCGCCTTCCGGGCCGGTGACGATCTGAACGAGCTCCCACCCATCCGACCCCCAGGTGTTGAGGATGGCTGCGGTGTTGTGGATCATCAGTGGTGTCGTCACGTATTCCCAGGCGGGCACGGGCACCCCTTTCTCGGCTTTTTAAAGGTTTGTCGCTTACCCTTGATCCTATGTCTGCCCCGAAAGCCACGGCTAGCGGTGTGGTCGGGGCCATTCTGGGCATCATAGGTATGAGCGCAATCGCGGGCATCCTCGTCACAGCCATGGTCACGCCTGCCCTCGCGGTCACCGGTATAGCCGCCAACAACTCCATCGGCATGTTCGAGAACCTGCCGAGTTACATCAAGCCCGACGCGCTCGCCGAGAAGACCAACATCTACGCCACGAAGAGCGACGGCTCGCCCGTGCTGCTGGCGTCGGTGTTCGAGCAGAACCGCGAAGAGGTCGGGTGGGACCAGATCTCCCCGTTCGTCAAAGACGCGGTCATCGCCACCGAAGACCCCCGTTTCTACACGCACGGCGGCGTCGACATCGCGTCGACCCTGCGCGCCGCGGTCGGCAACGCCGCCGGCACGTCGGCCAGTGGTGCGTCGACCATCTCGATGCAGTACGTGCGCAACATCCTGGTGCAGAAGGCCGAGGCCATCCAAGACCCGGCCGAGCGCGACGCGGCCTACGAAGAGGCCACCCGCACCTCGCCCGACCGCAAGCTCAAAGAGATCAAGCTCGCCATCGGCCTCGAGAAGGAGTTCTCGAAAGACGACATCCTGCTCGGCTACCTCAACATCGCTCCGTTCGGCGGCCGGGTCTACGGCATCCAGTCGGCGGCGCAGTACTACTTCGGTGTGAACGCCTCCGACCTCACGGTGGCCCAGGCCGCGAGCCTGGTGGCCACGGTCAACGAGCCCAACGGCCTCCGCATCGACGAAGCCGAGAACATTCCCGACAACCAGGCGCGTCGCGACAAAGACGTGCTGCCCGCGATGCTCAAAGAGCACAAGATCACCCAGGCCCAATACGACGAGGCCATCGCCACGCCGGTGACGCCCAACCTGGTGCAGCCCTCGACCGGATGCCAGACGGCCAACCCCATCGCGGCCGGCTTCTTCTGCGACTACGTCACCCACATCGTGAAGAACGACCCCGCCTTCGGCGCCGACGAAGAGACGCGGTGGACGAACTTCAAGACCGGCGGCTACCAGATCTACACGACGCTCGACTTCGACCTGCAGAACGCGGCGATGTCGGCCATGAACAACTACGTTCCGAAGAGCTACGACTTCGACCTCGGCGCCTCACTCGTCACGGTTCAGCCCGGCACCGGAAAGGTGCTCGCGATGGTGCAGAACAAAGACTTCAGCGACGATCCCGAAGTCACCGCCACCAACGCCGGCGCCTCGGCCATCAACTACGGCACCGACTACGAATACGGCGGATCGACCGGCTTCCAGGTGGGTTCGACCTACAAGATCTTCACCCTCGCCGAGTGGCTGAAGACCGGCCACTCGCTGGGCGACGTCATCAACGGCAACGCCGGCACGCTCAACCTGGCACAGTTCCAAGACAGCTGCACCGGCGGCAACGGCGGCACCTACTCGGTGAAGAACGACGGTGGCGCGAACCCCGGCAACGTCACCGTGATGCAGGCCACCGCGCAGTCGGTCAACCTCGCCTTCCTGCGCATGGCGCAGAAGCTCGACCAGTGCGAGATCCGCAAGACAGCCGAGGCCTTCGGTGTGCACCGCGCCGACGGTGGCCCGCTGGGCGAGAACCCGGCCGACGTGCTCGGCACCAACGAGATCGCGCCGCTCACCATGGCCGCCGCCTTCGCCGCGGTCGCCAACCAGGGCACCTACTGCTCCCCCATCGCCATCGAGAAGATCCTCGACAACCAGGGCAACGAGCTCCCGGTGCCGCAGTCGACTTGTTCCCAGGCCGTCGATCCCACGATCGCCGCAGCGATGACCACCGCCCTTCAGGGCGTGCTGGCCGGCGGCGGCACCGCGGGGGCGTCGAACCCCAACGACGGCATCCCGCACTTCGGCAAGACGGGCACCACCGACTCCGAGAAAGACACCTGGTTCGTGGGCGCGAGCACCAAGCTCGCCACCGCGGTCTGGGTGGGCAACGTGGTGGGCACGGTCTCGATCCGCAACACCTCGATCGCCGGCAACTCGGGCGGTAACGTGCGTCATTACGTCTGGAAGCAGTACATGACCGATGCCGACGGCAAATACGGCGGAGACGCGTTCCCCACCGCCAGCGGCACGCTCGTCAACGGCGTGCAGGTGCAGATTCCGAGCCTCGCCGGCATGACGATCGACCAGGCGAAGGCCGCGCTCACCACGGCAGGGTTCGACTTCCAAGACGGCGGAGTGATCGACTCCACGCAGCCGGCGAACACGGTCGACAGCAGTTCGCCCACGGGCACCGCGTCGAAGGGGTCGACCATCACGGTCTACACCTCGAACGGCCAGCTGCGCACGGTGCCGAACCTGGTGGGCCTGAGCCCGGATGACGCGAAGAAGGCCATCACTGGAGCCGGAATCGATGCCAGCCAGATCGTCATCGACGGCCCGTCGGGCGGCAACGCCAAGGTGACCTCGTCGAACCCGGCGGCCGGCGCGCCGATCCGTGCGGGCACCGACAAGCTCAGGGTCACCACGAAGGCAGGCTAGGAGTGGCCGCCACGACGCGGGCCACCGCGACAGCACTCGGAGTGCTCGCGGTGGCCGGCGCCTCGGCGTTCGCCTACGGCACCTTCGTCGAGCGCAAGCTCTACACGCTCCGCACGGCGACGATCGACGTGCTGCCGGCGGGCTCCGCCGACATCCGGGTGCTGCACCTCTCCGACCTGCACATGGCGCCCTGGCAGAAAGACAAGCAGGCGTGGGTGCGCGGCCTGGCCCGCCTCGACCCGCACCTGATCGTCGACACGGGCGACAACTTGGGCCACCGCGACGGGCTCGACGGCATCAAGGCCGCCCTCGACGTGTTCAACGGCGTGCCCGGCGTCTACGTCAACGGTTCGAACGACTACTTCGGCCCGTCGTTCAAGAATCCGCTGCGCTACTTCATGGGTCCGTCGAAGTCGCCTGGCCGCACCGAGCGACTCGACACCGCGGCCCTCGAGGCCTACTTCGACTCGCTCGGCTGGAAGAACCTCAACAACCGCGCGGTCACCACCGTCGTCAACGACACCATCATCGACTTCTTCGGGGTCGACGACCCGCACCGGCATTTCGACCGGCTGGAGCGCATCCCGGGCGCCCTCGACGAGCTGCGCGAAGAAGACGAGCGGGGCCCCCGGGTCACCATCGGCGTCGCGCACGCTCCCTATCAATACGTGCTGAACTCGTTCGTCACCCATGGGGCCGAGGTCATCTTCGCCGGACACACCCACGGCGGCCAGGTCTGCGTGCCGGGCTACGGCGCCGTCGTCACCAACTGCGACATCCCGCGCAAGCAGGTCAAGGGTCTGAGCCTCTGGCGCCACGGCTTCCACTCCGCCTACCTCAACGTGTCGGCCGGCCTCGGCACCTCGATCTACGCCCCGTTCCGGTTCGCCTGCCGGCCCGAGGCCACGCTGCTGACGCTCACCGCCAAGTCCTGACGTCTGGGTTCGAGCCCGGCGACCGCGATCGCGAGCTCGTGGCCACGGGCGCGGTCGAGCGCGGTGAGAATTTCGGCTATCCTTGTTGAGGCGTCGAACACGGAAACGTGTCCACCAATCGGGGTGTGGCGCAGCTTGGTAGCGCGCCTCGTTCGGGACGAGGAGGTCGTGGGTTCGAATCCCGCTACCCCGACACACAGGTAACACAACGAGAAGCCGGCCGGAGAGATGATCTCCGGCCGGCTTTCTTCATGTCACGTGCGAGCGGCGCGGAATGCACCCCCTTTTCGCGGGCGACGTTCAGCCGCAACGCGGCGATTCTGCAGGGCCGTCGCAGGATGCGAGGCCTACTCTCTTCTCAGAACGCGCACCCCGCGCGTCAGGAGGTCACCATGGAGTTCATCGCCATAGCCGCCGCGGTCGCCGCGGTGTGGCTCGCCGGTGCCACCGCGGTCGCTGTCATCGTCGGCCGGTCGATCACCCTCCGCGACCGCGTGCACTGACCGCGCCCTCAGCCCTCGACGGGACGATCTGAACGGTCGATCTGACGGGTCGATCTGAACGGTCGATCTGACGGGTGCCCTACGACGGAGTGTCGAAGTCGAACCGGTCGAACTCCGCGGCCGTCACAGCCGATGCCCGGGGCAGGTCGAGCAGCCGGGTGCGCTTCACGAGGTCGTCGACGAGCTTCACGTCTTGCGGGTCGTCGTAGGGCGAGTCGATGTGCCGGCTGATGAACTGGCTCGCCGGGCCGATCACGAGCTGCACGGAGTTCGGGCGCCCGTCTTCTTCGATCACCGGGATCTCGACGGTCTCGGCCTTCTCGTTCTGGCCGAGCGCAGCCGCGAGCTGCAGCAGAGCGTCGGCGATGGCGTCAGCCGTGGCGAACGTCAATCCTGCATATGTGACACTCTTCATGTGTCAACCCTGCCCCCGGCGCCCATGGGCAGCAACCCCGCCGGCGCACTGGTAGCGAGCGATCACACCTGGGTGACGAGTCGCAGGGTGATGTCGAACACCGTGCCGGCCACGACGATCACCGAGGTGAGCCCGCCGCCGGCGAGCAGCAGCAGGGGGTTGGCGAGACCCACGATGAGCCGGTGCGAGCGCGGGCTCTCGCTCAAGAAGCTGTGCGGCATCCGGGTGTGACGCGGCCGCCGGGCCACACCGCGCAGTCGAAGCAGGAAGTAGGAGCAGCGCACCGTGAGAATCACGAGCAACAGCGATGCCACGAGGGGCACGGATGCACCGAGCAGGTAGAGCCCGTCGTTGATCGCCCGCGAGTCGCTGTCGTCGTCGAGCGTCGGCAGCACCAGCGCGAGCACGGTGCTCACGACCACCGACAGCGTCCACACGCCGAAGCCGAACACGACGGCGAAGAAGCGCGTGAGAAAGTGCCCCAGCACCGACGGTTCGCGCGCGAGGTGCGACTCGGGTGTGCGCCACAGGCAGATCGCACCGGCCACGATCGTCGGCAGCCCGGCTACCACGCTGATGCCGACCCAGATCAGGATGTGCCAGTCGAACAGATCGGCCGGCACGAGCAGCAGCGCCCAGGCCACGAACCAGATCCAGCCGACCGCGAAGGCGTGGTCGACCACCCAGTCCGGATGCCGCCCTTCCACCCGCGCGGCGACCCGATCGATCACGGGGTCGCGCCGGGCGCGGGGCGCCGCGGGGTGCTCTCCGGGCACGGGATTCAACGGGGCCTCGCCCGCGGCCGCGCCGCCGGCGGGCTGCCCGGTCACGTCGGGATGCGTCACCGGCTGGTCGACCGGAACGCTACTTCGCCGCGGCGGTGACCGTGACGGTGAACGACACGCTCGCGTCGGTGGTCGGGTTCGACATCACGACGTCGGTGGTGCCTTCGGCCAGCGGCTTGATGCCCGGGTTGAACTGAGCGCTGCCGTCGTCTTTGCCGGGGATGAACTCGGCCACCGACTCGTCGGAGAGCTTCGCCGTCCACGCCATCACGTCGTCGCCGTCGGCCACCACGAGGTCGACGACGTTGTCGAGCGGAACCTCGACGGTCGTGCCGTCGATGTCGCTGAGCTCGACGATCACGGGCGGCAGCGCCGAGTTCGAGGGCTCGCTCGTGGCACTCGGGCTGGTGGTCGTCGAGCCGCCCGAGCCCGAGTCGGCGCCGGAGCCCGACGAGCAGGCCGTGAGTCCGAGAACGGCCGCGCCCACGATGGCGAAGACCGAGAGAACCCGAGTCGTGGAGTGTTGCATCTATGCCCCCTGGTGTTCAGATCTGACGCGCTGAGCGTAGCATCCGCGGCACTCAGGAACGGCTGAGCACACCGTGGGATTCTTCGAGATAACAGGCCCCGCAAAGCGACTCGTAAGTCACGTCTTCGCCGTCGATCGCGACCTGCGCGCCGTCGAACACGTAGCGGTCGCCGATCTTGCGGGCGTTGAAGATGGCCTTGCGCCCGCAGCGGCAGATGGTCTTCAGTTCTTCGAGGCTGTGAGCCACCTCGAGCAACCGGATGCTGCCCGGAAAGCCCGCCGTCTGAAAGTCGCTCCGGATGCCGTAGGCAATCACCGGCACGCCGTCCATGATGGCGATGCGCAAGACGTCGTCGACCTGCTCGGGCGTCAGGAACTGCGCTTCGTCGATCAACAGGCAACTGACGTCGACGCCCGTGTCGAGCACCACCTGATCGCGGCGATCGGCGAACTCCTGCCGCACGTCGGTGTCGGGGGCGATGAGAAAGTCGACGTCGCGGGTGACGCCGAGGCGCGAGACGATCTGCAGGTCGCCCTTCGTGTCGATGGCGGGCTTCGCGATCAGCACCTGCTGGCCGCGCTCCTCATAGTTGTAGGCGGCCTGCAGCATCGAGGTGCTCTTGCCGCTGTTCATCGCTCCATACCGGAAATACAGTTTCGCCACGCGACAACCTTATGCCTCTCGAGATCGGCGACGGCCGTGGAGTGAATTGCCCGCGAATGTGCGGGATATTCACACATTCGGAGCGCACCATTGACTCATCAGTTCACCCGAATTGCAGACCGTGGCGTGCCGACTCCCCATCCTCGCGCCCGGTCGTGTGGCCGGCCGCCCGGTTCCCCATCCGCAGGCGGCCGGCCACCTTTTTGTCGAGGCAGCCGCTCGCGATCGGGCGCCCTCAGAAGAGCATCGGCTGCGAGTCGCCGACCGGCCCGAAGCTCGGCACCGCGAGCGTGTCGGCCCGCCCAGGAGGCGCCACTCCCCCGGTGACACCCGACGGCCGGCCTCGGTTGAGCCCGTGCTTGCGCACGATCGGCTTCATGCGAGCGGCGAGCCACTCGCGGTATTCGACCGGCGCGTAGGTGCCCTTGGCATAGAGGCGCGCGTAGGCCGACACGAGCTGCGGATGCTCGCGGCTGAGCCAGGCCATGAACCACTGCTTCACTCCCGGCTTCAGGTGCAGGGCGGAATAGACCACGCTCGACGCCCCCGCGGCTGCGGCCAGGCCCAGCGCGTGATCGAGGTGCTCGGTGGTGTCGGTGAGGAAGGGCAGAATCGGCATCAGGAAGACCTGGCAGTCGAGCCCCTTCTCGCGCACGGCGGTCACCGTCGCGAGCCGGGCCTTGGTGGTGGGCGTGCCCGGCTCGATCGACTGCTGCAACTCGTCGTCGTAGACCGCGATCGACATGGCCAGGCTCACCGGCACCACCTGCGAGGCCTCGGCGATGAGATCGAGATCGCGGCGCATCAGCGAACCCTTGGTGAGAATGGAGAAGGGGGTGCCCGACCCGGCGAGCGCACGGATGATCGACGGCATCAGCGCGTAGCGCCCCTCGGCCCGCTGATAGGGGTCGGTGTTGGTGCCGAGCGCCACCGACGGGTGCTGCCACGACTTCTTGGCCACCTCGCGCTCGAGCACCTCGCCCACGTTCACCTTGACGATGATCTGCTGGTCGAAGTCTTTGCCCGCGTCGAGCTCGAGGTAGGTGTGGGTGGGTCGGGCGAAACAGTAGACGCAGGCGTGCGAGCAGCCGCGGTAGGGATTGATCGTCCACGCGAACGGCATCATCGTGCTGGCGCCCGACACGTGGTTCAACGCGCTCTTGGCGAGCACCTCGTGAAAGGTCATGCCGGCGAACTCGGGGGTCTGCACCGAGCGCACCAGATTGTTCAGCCGCGCCAGACCCGGCAGGGTCGAGGGCGTCTCGGAGTCGAGGGTCTGGCCGTTCCAACGCATGATGACATTCGAACATACTTTCGAATGTCGGTCAAGCGCTCGTCAGGCCTGATAGAGCTCGAGCGGCAGGCCGTCGGGGTCGAAGAAGAACATCATGGCCTTGCCGGTGTGCGGGTCGGTGCGCAGCTCGTCACAGCGCACGCCCTTGCTCAGCAACTCGGCCCGCGCATCCGCCACCGAATCGACCTCGAACGCCAGGTGGCGAAGACCGGTGGCCTCGGGCCAGCTCGCCCGGAGCGGCGGGTCGGGAAACGAGAACAGCTCGATCAGGTACTGCCCGTTGAGTGCGAGATCTCCCATCCACGAGTCGCGCTCGGCCCGGTAGACCTCGCTCAGCAGCTCACAGCCCAGAACGTCGAGGTAGAAGGCCTTCGAGCGGTCGTAGTCGGTGGCGATGACGGCGATGTGGTGCACCCGGTTCAGTTTCACGCTGACGATTCAAGCACGCCCGTTAACGATTTAGCGGGATGAGAGGACCCGATACTCTCATCCCGCAAGGAGACGTCAACGGACCTGCCATGTTGAGCCGTTACCCTTACGGCCATGAACCAGGCCCGCGCACGACGTCCCCGTTGGCCTCACATTACACGGTCGACGTGACCGCTGTCGTCGGTCGAGCTGACAGATTCCGCGCGAGAAGAGCAACCGTGCGCACATTCTTATTCTTCTCGTAACACGACGATCATGTGACCCGGATAATCTCAGTGCTGTGAACGAGATAGTGATCCATCGAAAGACAGACACCATCGCTACGCTCTGCCGTGCCGGGGAGGATCCGGAGACGAGCATCCCGCTCGCCACCGTCTACCTCTTGAAAGACGGCTGGCACATGAAGCTCACGCATCGGCATGATCGATTCGCGTGGTCGGGGCCCTACGAGACGCCCGACGACGCCATCGAGCGCTACACGCCTGCCGATGTCACCGGGCCGATTCTGCGCATAGCGGTCTGATCCCGACTCACGGCGACGCACCTGGGGTGGGTGCGCTGGTGGAGTGCGGCCTTTGGGCGACGAGCACGCTCAGAGCGCCAGCACCTGTCCGGTCCAGCGCCGGCGCAGCCATCGGTCGTGACTCGCCACGACCACAGCGCCCGGGTAGTCGCCGAACGCGTCTTCCAGCTCTTCGGCGAGAGCGAGCGACAGATGGTTGGTCGGCTCGTCGAGCAGAAAGACGTGCGGCGGCCGGGCGACGATGAGCGCGAGCGCGAGCCGGCGCTGCTGCCCCACCGACAGCACGCCCACCGCGCGGTCGATGTCGCGCGGCGCGATCAGTCCGAGTGACGTGAGGGGCACCCGCTCGGCCAGCCCCTCGCCCACCGCGGCCCGGTAGATCGCGCGCGGCGAGGCATCCGGGGCGGTGAATCGCACGTCTTGTGCGAGCAGCCCCACGCGCAGGCCTTTGCGCCGGCGCACCGTTCCCCCGTCGAGCCGGGCCACGGATGCCGCGTGCCCCTCCCGCTCGAGGGCGCCCCCGCTCGCTCCCGCCAGCAGCCCCAGCAGCGTCGACTTGCCCGCCCCGTTCCGGCCCGTGACGAGCACGCGCGACCGCGCCTCGATCGCGAGCGACACCGGCGCGAGCCTGCCGTCGACCCGGCCGTCGTCGACCGCGAGAATGACACCCTCGTCGGGCAGCAGGTGCGACCCGCCCGGAATGCCCGCGAACGTGAGCGGCGTGGGCGGCTTCGCCACCTGCTCGCCGGTCGGCTGGTCGAGCCGCCCGCGGGCGTTGCGCACGCGCCGGGCGATCTGCCCCTGCACGCGACCGGCCGTGGCATCGCGATTCAGCTTCTCGTTGTCGCGTGGGGCGCGGTCGTGCGCGATCTGGCGGCTGGTGACGTCGACCGACGTGCGCAGTCGGCCGAGTTCCTGTTGCTCGGCGTCGTGCCGGCGCTGCCAGCGGTCGCGGTCGGCCGCCTTCACGGCGAGGTAGTCGCTGAACCCGCCGCCGTAGCGCCGGGCGCCGTCGCTCGACCCGGGATCGATGTCGACCAGCGCCGTCGCCACCTCGTCGAGGAAGGCACGGTCGTGGCTCGCGAACACCACCGGGCCGTGCCACTCAACCAGGGTGCTGCGCAGCCACTCGGCGGCCTGGTCGTCGAGGTGGTTGGTGGGCTCGTCGAGAAGCAGAGCGCTCGGCGCCTCGAGCAGCAGGGCGCCGAGCGCGAGCCGCGAGCGCTGACCGCCGCTGATCTCGTCGATGCGCCGGGCGAGCGGGATGCCGCGGAGCCCCAGCCCGTCGAGGATGCCGTCGCGTCGCGCGTCGATGCTCCAGACCTCGAGTCGCTCGGCCCGCTCCAGCGCCGCCGCGTAGCGCGACCCCGCGTCGTGCGCCGCCGCGTAGCGCGACTCCGCGTCGTGTGACTCCGCGCAGCCCGACTCCGCGCAGCCCGACTCCGCGTCTGGGATGCCCTCGGCGAGCGCCAGCCCCGCCGCCTCGAGTTCACGCTCGGCGGCCCGCGCGGGCGCCATGGCGTGCTCGAGCACGTCGTGCAGCGTCTGCGACAGCGCGAACGGCAACTCCTGCCGCAGAAGACCCACAGATGCCGGGCGCACCACGGTGCCGGCATCCGGGCTCTCCACGCCCGCCAGCAGGCGCAGCAGTGTCGACTTTCCGGCGCCGTTCTCGCCGATCACGCCGACGCGCTCCGCGGCGTCGACCACGAGCGTCACGTCGGTGAGCACCCGGCGGTCGCCGTAGGAGCGCGAGACGCCCTCGGCGCGGAAGTGCGCGAGCGAAACATGCGCAGTGATGGATGTCGTCTTCGGGGCCACGGGGGCCGCCCTTCTCGAGAGTGAGAACTCCCGCCGGGCGGTGCACGGATCGTCAGATCAGAACGTGCGGCCTCGGGCGCGGGACGGAGGGCGTCATCTCTTCATAGCCCCACGAGGCTAACATCCCGGCCCGACCCCTTCAACCCCCGGCGTGCCCTAGCCCCGGCTCGCTCGCCCTAGCCCCCGGCGCGCCTCGCGATGTCGTCGTGGGTGTAGCTCGCGGCCGGGTTGCGGCCGAGCTTGAATCGCAGCGCCGCGACGGCGAGGTGCCGCAGGTGCGTGAAGCGCCCCGCGCGCGTGACGCGGCCGCGCAGGCTGTAGGCATCGAGGTAGGCCACCCGCGGCGCCCAGATGGGGCGAGTGCGGCGGTTCGAGACTCCAGCGGTGAGGTGCAGAAAACCCTGGGTGGTGCCGATCGCGCTCGCGAGGTCGACGCCGGGCGAGATCGACGGGAGCGACACGCTCGAGCCGTCAGGGGCATCCGTGGTCATCGACACCAGCCCGCGCAGGTCGCTGTAAGGAGGGATGTAGGGCAGAAAGCGGGAGTAGTCGACGGTCGCGGCGGCGATCTCGTCGAGGGGGGCCGTGTCGGAGAGGCCCATGAAGCGCTCGAAGGTCCAGCGGCTGTGCGGGGCGAACGCGGTGACGTGTGCGGCGAAGCCTACATTCACCACCAGCACGTCGGGGATGCCGAGCTCGCGTGCATGCCGGGCGATGGTGGTGCCGATCTCGGGGTGCGTGGTCTCCGACTCGTCGAACACCAGCGAGGCCCCCTCGAGGAACTCACCCACGTTCTCGACCGTGACCCCGTCGTGAAAGACGTTGACCACGGCGGCCGGGTTGATCGCCCGCACCTGTTCACGAAACACGTCGGCCTTCGACCGGCCGTAGGTGGCCGTGGTCGCGCCCGGCACCCGATTGGCGTTCTGCGGCTCGAAGTCTTCGGGGTCGGCGATGGCGAAGCTCGCCACCCCCATGCGAGCGAGCTTCGTGCCCACCTGAAAGCCGACGCCGCCGACGCCGGCGATGGCGACGCGGGCACCGATCAGCGCCTGTTGTTCCGCCTCACTCCAGAACCCGTAGTTGCGCGAGAACTCTGGAGAGTCGACGGTCTTCATCCGCGGTCGATCGTGGCATCGACCTCGACGTCGAAGTCGACCACCGCAGCCTCCACCGCCACGGCGTCGACCACCCCCACGGAGTCGGCCGCGGCGTTGCCGATGACGGCGGCCCTCTGCGCGCGAGACACGCGGCCGAAGTACTCGAGGCGGCCGTCGGCGGCTTCGAGCGTGGCGAGGATGGTCGCGTTGCGCTCGTTGATGCGGGCGGCCGAACCGGCGAGGTCGAACTCGACCGGCAGGTTGTAGTCGAGATAGTGCTCGATGTAGCGCGGTTCGCCGATGCGCGAGATGGCGAGCACGCCGGCGAGCAGCCGCTCGAGCCACGGCTCGATGATGGCGAACGTGCGCCCCACGTCGTGCCCCGGGAAGTAGGCCGACATCAGCGCGAAGAGGTGCCACTGCACCAGTTCTTGCATGGCCACGCGCTCGTGCCGGGCGATCACGCGTGACACCTCGACGCTGCCGAGGTCGAGCGGGTCTTCAGCGAACAGCTCGGGGCAGAACTCCTCGACCGGCAGAGGCTGAGCGCCGCCGTCGGCGCCCTTGATGATGGTGCGGGCCACGCCCACGATGCGCACGCCCTCGGGCGCGTTCTCGAGCACGGCGAATGTCACCGAACGGGCGTCGTCGGCGTCGCGGTCGGTGCCGTCGTCGGAGAGGTCGGAGGGGTCGAGCTGGCCGGTCTGGTCGACGTAGACGCGCCGGCGGAACTCGAAATGCTGACGGTAGACGTCTTCGAAGCCCGGCAGGGCGACGCCGTTGACGGCGATGATGCCGGTCGCCAGACGGGCTTCGGGCTCGGCGATGAACGCCGAAGAGCCCGCGATGATCGGGATGACCGCCGCGTTTGTTACCGAACGGTCAATTCGCGACACCGTGCCACTTTCGCGACAGCATCTGGTCGCCATTCATCTCACGGAGCACTTCGAATCCTCCGACTTCAAGGGGTGGATGGCCGTCCGGCGTGTCCGCGTGCTGCACGCTGCCGTTGACCTGAGCATAGAAGCGCGGCAAGTCGTTTGCAACTTGAGACGTTATGTCTCAAAATGGTGCTGAGAGGGGCGATCATGTCTGAAAACAGCTGGACCAAGTCTGCGACGGGGCGCACACGAGTTCCTAAAGACGAGGTCCGCACGAAGCTGCTCGACACGGCCATGGCGCTCGTGCAGGCCAACGGTCTGACCGTCGGTTTCGAGCATCTGCTGATGGACGATCTGATCAAGGAGGCGGGCGTTCCCCGCAGCTCGGTCTACCGCATCTGGGAGTCGAAGGAGGCCTTCTTCGAAGAGCTCCTGAGCGAGGTCGCCAACCAGGTCTCCCCCGGTCGCGCCGACGAGGAATCGCTCGTCGCCACATGGGAGTATCTCGGCTTCCGGGCCGACGAACTGCGCACCCCCGAGGGCCGCCGCCGCATTCTCGTCGACGTCACCGGCCTCGCCGCCGAGCAGAACTTCGAGTCGGTCACGTCGTCGGTGCAGTGGCGCACCTACGTGGCCCTGTCGTCGACCGCCCTGAGCTACCCCGACTCCCGCGTGCGGGAGCGCATCATCGAGGCGCTGCGCAACAGCGAGCTGGCGTTCCTCGACCAGATGGAGGTGTTCTACCGCAACATCGTTCCCGCGGTCGGCTACCGCCTGCGCCCCGACCTCAACGACGACTACCGCCCCCTGGTCGTGGCGGCCGCCGCCATCATCGAGGGCCTCGGCATCTCGCGCACCACCATCCCCGACCTCGTCGAGGGCCGCTACAACGTCGACAATGAGGGCCGGCCGGCCGAGGTGTCGCTCGCGGCCATCAGCTACCACGCCATCATCATGGCGTTCATCGTGCCCGACCCCACCTACGACGCCGAGGCCGCCATCGCCCGGCTCAGCTCGGGCATCGACGAGATGCCGATGGTGCAGCCGCGCAGCCGCAGCGCCATCGAGGAGTAAGCGGAGCACGCAGCGAGAGCAGGGCGATCGGCGATCGGCGCCCGGCTTTTGGGGTCGACTTCGGCCCGGCTCACGAGTCGTAGGCGAACAGCAGCCGCAGCTCGCCGTCGACGAGACTCACCGTCGAGCGCCCGAACACCGCGTTCATCACAGTGATGAACGCACCGAAGCGCAGCCGCACCCCGGCCTCGCTCTGCGAGCACGGCATGCGCAGGAACACGCTGCGGTGCCCGCCCAGGTCGTTGATGCGCACGTGCACCGGTTCGATGACGGATGTCACGGCCACAGGCCCGAGGCCGGCTTGCCCCCACTCGGCGTCCGCCACCAGCGCCGCCACCGTCTGCTGCTCCCGCCGGTCGGCGAGCAGGGCGGTGAGAAGCGCCCGCAGGGCCGCCTTCTGCTCCATCGAGAAGGCGTCGGCGGCCGCCCGCTCGTCGTGCACGATGAGTTCGCCCGGATGCGCGCGCTCCATGCGCTGCAGCCAGGGCAGGCTCATGTCGGTGAAGAGCACCGAGCGCATGACCGCCGAGATGCGCCGCGCCTGAGCCGCGTCGTCGGCGCTCACCTCACACCGCGCCAGGATGCCCTCGAGAAACGGCACCACTTCCACGCTGAGCGCGTCGCGACCCGACTCGCGCAGCAGCTCGCGCAACCGGATGCGCACGCGGCGGCTCAGGCCGCTCTGCTCCCGCACGCGGGTCTCGCTCTCGCGCGAGAGGGTGAGGCTCATGCGGTAGGAGAACACCGCCGCTCCCACCCCGAAGAGCACGATCGGGGTGCTGGCGATCACCGCGGCCGTGAGCGGTGACGCGAGCTCGGGCATCGAGAAGGTCTCGACCGCCGCGGTCGTTCCGACGATCACGGTCGAGGCCGCGGCGCCGGCGGCGAGGTCGCGGCCGGGCCGGTACTCGGCGAAGATCACCAGCGTCACCCCCACCACCAATGGACCCCAGTTGCTCCAGATGTAATTGGTCGTTCCCCACGCGCTGAGACTCGACGACACCGATGCGAGGTTCGCGACGGCGACCGTGGCAGCGAAGCCACCGAGACCGACCGGGCTGTGCACCGGGTCGGTCACCACGAGGGCGCTGAGCCCGGTGACCACCACGAACAAAATGGCGGCCACGGCGAAGAAGGGCTGATCGATCTCATCGACCATCACGATCGTTCGCACGAGGGCGAACACCATCATGACGATGACGACCACGCCTACAACGGGGTAACGGCTGCGGATGCTGATGGGGTCGAGTCGCTGCGGCACGCCTCGCCAGAGCAGGAAGCCGATCATGCGTCGTCCCACGAGTGCTCGGGCGCCGCGGGCAGGGTGAACATGTAGGCCGTTCCGCTGCCCGGTGAGGTCCAGAGCTGGGCTTCGCCTCCGGCGTCGCGGATGCGCCCCCTGATCGACTGGGCCACCCCGAGCCGGTCGGCCGGCACCGCAGCCGAGTCGAAGCCCGTGCCCGCGTCGGCGAGCATCACGACCACGGCATCCGGAGCCCCGTCGACCACGATCTCGGCGTGATCGACGCCGGAATGCTGCCGCACGTTCACGAGTGCCTGGCGCACGGCGAGCGCGAGCGCCGTCGAGGTGGCCGCGGTGAGGCGGTGCAGCGACGCGAGGTCGCCCGACACGTCGATCGAGAGGCCCTCGCCCCGGCTCGCGGCCAGCACTCCGGCGAACGCGGGGGTGAGTGCGGCCGGGCTCGACTCGCTGCCCTCGGCGGGCCACCAGGCACCCTGCGCGATCATGGCCAGGTCGCGCTCGACAGCGGTTCGCTCGGCCGGGCTCAGGGGCCCGGGCTCGTGGTGCGACAGCACGGTGAGCTCGCTCAGCACCGTGTCGTGAAAGAGCGACACCACCTGCGACTCGAGCTCCTGCTGGTAGTTCACGGCGTCGACCTCGCGCCGGGCCCTGGCGACCGCGCGCCGGTCGGCGGCCGACCTCCGGTAGAGCGCGAGGCTCAGCCCCGAGATGAGCAGCAGCACGATCGTGGCCACGAGGGTGAGGTAGTCGAACGCCGGATAGCGGCCGGCCTCCACGGCTGCACAGAGCACGGCGACCTGACCCCACAGGTAGGCGACCGTGATGAAGACGAACGAGCGCACCCCGACAGCGACGGGAGCGATCGTATAGATGATGGCCACCTGCGGCAGCGCCAGGATGAACGGCGACTCCACGATCGATTCCGGCGCGTTCGCGATGATGACCGAGGAGTAGAAGCTGAGACTCGTGACGGCGAGGGCGAGCGACACCGCCATCGCGGGCGTGCTGCGCGGAAAGTGCGCGAGGCACGCGAGCACCGCGATCGGCAGCAGGAAGAGCAAGGCCGGCCAGGCGTTGTGGGAGGGCGAGTTGAGGTTGCGCAGCACCACGAGCACGATGCAGATGCCGAGCGAACTGCAGCCGAGAGCCATCGTGGCGCTCGACAGCGCGAGCACCGTGCTCTTCGCGGTCGCGTCACGCGGCATCCCCACTGCCATCGAGACCCCTTTCGATACTCTTCGAGTCTCGCACGGGATGCGGCGTGACGAGGCCCGCTCCCTGATCGAGGGAACGGGCCTTCCTCGTCTGCAGGCCGAGCACACTCGGGCTGCGCTCGCACCGAAAGACGATCGTCACGCCGCCCGGTCTTCGGCGCGCAGATTCCATACTTCATGCGTTCGCAGCGATGCGCCCTACCCCAATTGGAGGGGTGGACGCCGGCGGACCTTTCCTGGGCTCGGTGCATCAATTCGTGACGCGGGAGGCACGATAAGATCGACCGATCCCCAGTCGAGAGCAGGCACCCTGAACAATCCGACGATCACCCGCCGTGTCGCAGCCGTTCTGCTTGCCGCCTACGGGCTCGTCGTCATTCTCATCGTCGCCTGGCCGGTGCCGGTCGACAAAGACGCGCACGGCTTCATCCTGAAGCTGCTGCGACTGCTGCACGAGCGTGATCTGCTGATGTTCCTTGGCTACGCTCAGATCGAGTTCACGGCGAACGTGGCGATGTTCGTGCCGATCGGCGTGCTCGTGGGCGTGTTGTTCGGGCGGCGGCACTGGGGGTGGGCCGTCGGCGTCGGGTTCGCGGCATCCAGTGCCATCGAACTCGCCCAGTGGGTGCTGCTGCCCGGTCGTTACGGCACTCCCGACGACGTCATCGCCAACACGCTCGGCACGCTCGTGGGGGCGCTGCTCGCCGGCAGCTTCCTGCGCCACCAAGCCCGTCAGCAGCAGGCGACGGATGCCGTGACCACACCGCGCTCGGAGCCCGACCCTACGGGCGGCATCCGCATCTGAGCGCGGCCAACGCCGCCCGCGGTGCGAGGTCGTAGAGGACGTCGCGCGGATGGCTTCAGAAGGGTCCGACAGAGCCGCCGTAGCGGTGCGCCATCCCGGCTCCGGAGGCCGAGTCGCCGGCGGAGTCGGAGCGGTTGCGGCCAGGTTGGTCGCGGGCGTCGAGGCGGTCGTCGTAGTCTTTCGCGCGATGCCGGCGCACACCGATGAGCACGCCGACGCCGGCCACGAGCAGGGCCAGAACGAGCAGGATGATCACGAATTCCATACCTCCAATCTACAGTTGTCGCCAATGCTGGCCCAATGTCTCAGGCTCCTCCCAGCGCCCCACGCCTTCGGGGGCTGGTCACTCTGCCCGAGACTTTCTAGCATTGGGGGTGCAGGGTCGATCGGCATCCCCACCCACGCCCACCCCCACCGCTCGCCTGCAGCCTGCTGGGCCGACGACGTCGAGTGTCTCGCCCGCGTGCTCCATTTGGTCCAGCGACCGGAAGGAGACCGTGCCGTGACCGACCCCGTCACCCATTACGCCGTGCAGAAGTTCGGTGCGCACGCCCGCCCGAGAATCACGGGCGTCTACGGAGGGGCTGGTGGGTGGCATCCGCCCGCCGACCCCGATCTGCGGCTGACGCGCGACACGGCGGAGCGGTTGAGAGCCGAGGGGGTCACGATGGTGAGGGTGCGCTGGCGTCTCAAAACCCACGAGATCATCGTGCGGCGCTACCTGGGCGAGTGAATGGCGCCGCGAGCGGTTCCGGGCCAGGCGTCAGTCGGAGCGTGGCACGGATCCACCCACGACCCATGCCGCGAGCGCCGAGCGGCTCGACATGCCCAGCTTGCGGAGAGCGTTGCTGACGTGCCGTTCCACCGTGCGCTCAGAAAGAAACATGCGGGCGGCGATGGCGCGATTGGACTCTCCCGTGGCGACCCTCCGTGCCACCTCCCACTCGCGCGGCGACAGGGGGCTCTCGTGCCGTTCGAGCTGTGCCAGTTCGTGTCGCGCGCTCGCCGCGTACCAGGGTGCATTCATCGCCTCCGCCCGGTTGACGGCATCCTCGAACCACAGTGTCGCCGCGGAGCGATCCCCTAGAAAGGCGCACAAGCGTGCAAGGGGGAGACTCACGGGGCCGCCGTACGGCGTCGTCGCTGCGCCGGTGACGTGCTGATGCGCATAGGGCTCCAGCGCCTTTCGGAGCCGAGCCGCGGCGGAGACATCGCGGGCGATGATCGCGTTCTCGGCGTAGCCGCTCATCGCGATGAGCCACTCGACCGACTCCTTCGGCATCGCATCGAGGTGCGGCGCGATGGCGCGCCAAATGGTATTCGCCTCGTCGATTCGATCCAATCCGACCAACAAGCCTGCCCGCCACCCCTGTGCGAAAAACGGCGCACCCGCGAGAGCCTGCCGAACCTCAGCTTCGATCTCGTCGAGTCCCTCGCCGGTGCGGCGCGCAAAAGCCGAACGGATGATCAGAGCCATCCAGTCTGCGCCGTCGACTCCGGCGCTTTCTCCGAGCTGAGTCATGTCATGGATGAGGCTGGGGATGTCCGCGAGGCGATCTTCAAGAAGCGCCAAGCAGGTCTTCACGCTGGCAAGCCTCCAGTGCCAAGCGGGGGCAGGATGCCGGGACACGACCGCCGCGAACTCCATCAACTCGGTGTCGAACTCCAGCCGCCGCCCGAGCTGCAGTAGCGCGTCGAGCCGCCAGAGTCGCCCCCATGCGGAGATGTCATCATCGGAGGCCGCAGAGCCCAGCTCGACGAGACGGTCACCGATGCACATCGGTCGTCGGCGACGGATAGGGCTCATTGCCGAAGGCGCCGACGACGATCTCCCACACGCCGAACAAGCCCAATATCGCTGCAGACGCGATTCCGGACACGGCCGCTAATCGCGTGCGGCCCGCAAGCCCCGAACGCCAGAGCGCCCACAGCGCGAACGCTGCGACGAGGTGATGCAGCCCGAACGCGGTCTGGACGACAAGGTGCCATTCCGGCGTCATCGGGTAACTGAAGACGTCTTCTGGCACCGCGGCAGGCACGAAGATGAGGACCACAGCCGCAGCTGCCCCCAGAACGCCGGCTATCAAGGCGGCCCACCCGCCCGCCCGGGCCATCTGATGTGATTGCACGACCGCTCCTATCCCTGTGATGTCGCTCCGACGATAAAGGCGGCAGTGAGGGACCGGCATCGGTGGAATCACGCATTCGGGACCACGGAGATCTCCGCGGATGTGTAACACTTTGGCGGACTGAGGACATAACAGGATATGGAACCCAACGAGGATGCGGGCGAGGCGGCCCAATGGGAGCGGGCGCGGGCCGGTGATCAACACGCCTTCGGTGCACTATTCGATCTGCACAAGGACCGCGTTTTTCGGCACGCCTTCCGGTTGCTGACCAACCGTCCCGATGCGGAGGATGCCCTGGGAACGGTGTTCTTCGAGCTCTGGCGACGACTACGCGATGTGCACATTGCGAACGGGTCTGTTCTCCCATGGCTACTCGTGACCACGACGAACACTGCTCTGAACATGCAGCGGGCAACCCGACGTTACGCGCAGCTGTTGAGCTCTCTCCCACACGACCGCACAGAACGGTCCGCCGAGGAAGAGTCGTTCCTGCGGTCCTCGGCGCTCGATCCCGTCCTGACACAGGCGATCCGCACCCTGGGTGCGGTCGATCAAGGATTGATCACCCTGGTGTCCATCGAGGACTACTCGATAACGGATGCCGCGGCAGCACTCGGACTCAAAGACGGTGCCGCCCGAACCAGGCTTTCGCGTCTCCGAACGAAGCTGCGAACCGAACTTGCAAGGGACCAGGCGCCGCTGGTGGGCCGGCATCGCAGCCTCCTTCGTGCTCGCTATCACAGGAGCTGCCGGAGTTGCGACCGCCGAACTATCGACACCTCCCGGAACCCCGATCATCGAAACTCTCGGGGAACCGACGAGCGGCACTTTCACGGGAACCGGCACGCTCGACCTCGGACCTGTCCCGGCTGGTGCCAATGGGATCGCCGTGACCGTCACCTGTCTCACGGCCGGATCGTTCACGTTCGGTGAGTTCGGCACCAAGGTCTGCGCCGAGGGCGATGTCAGCACCACGTCGTGGGGAACCGTGCCACTCGGGCTCGATCAGCAACGCACGGTCACCATCGAGACGACCGCGGACGCGTCCTGGTCGATCAGCGCCGGTTACACCAAGACCATCGAAACGGAGTGGGGAGTCAATGAGGCCGGGCAGACATTCGGAGCCCCGAAAGGCGACCAGAACCCTGACCTCACGCCCGCCTACGCACTCAACTGCAAGCGGGGATACCTGAGCGCGGCGGAAGTCGACGCCCTGTTCGACGAGAACATGACCATGGAAGAGGTGAAGGAGTACATCAACGGCGTGAACCGGTATGACCGGTACCTGAATGTCTACGATTCAGACGGAGTCACCGTCATCGGGCAGGCTCTCGTGCCTGGCACCGACTCCGAACCGATCACTATCAACTGCCCCTAACGCAGGCCTAATCCTCCAGCGCTGACCGCCGGGTAGACGTGGTCGCGGCGGGGTCGGTCAGCATCCTTCGCCGATGCCGACGACTTCGTAGGGCTGCGGCCATCGAACGTGAAGAACATCGCCCGGCTGCACGTTCATCGGGTCCCTGCAGGGGAAATTGACACGGACAACGTCCATCGTCTGGACTCGAAACCGCGACGCTATCGCGAGTACGGTGTCGTTCTCGGTGACGGTGTAGAGAAACTCGTAGTCGTTCAGCGGTTCAGCCGGCCCATCCGCGTATGGAGCTGGTCCGGTGTCTTCCACCCAGGGCGTATTCGGGGTGTTTCCCCCATCTGTCTGTCCACCTGCCTCATTCGCTGGAGTAGGCGGAAGCGGTGGGGGCGGTGGCGGCACTTCCGTGGGAGTCGCCGTCGGGCTGGGAGTCGGTGTTGGCGTCGGCGTTGCCGAGATAGCGGGTGTGTGTGTCGCCGACGGTGTGGGGCTGTTCGGGAGCTCGTCGGTGCTCGGAAAAAACGAGCAACCGGCGAGCGCCACCGCGATCAATCCGAGAGTGATTCCGAGTCGAACGACCTTCACTCCGACAGGGAATCGGTCTGGGTCGACCGCCGTGCCATTCACGCGAAGGGCCCGTGCGCCGGTCTCCCGATTCTGCATGAGGTCATGCTATCGATAGTCGACACTCGTCGTATTGATCGAAACGAACGCGTTGATCCAGAGCGCGCCCGACGAGAGCCAGGCGACTAGAACGGCCCGACAGACCCGCCGTGGCGGTAAGCCATCGAGACGCCGGTCGCGCCGTTCGCGTCGGAGTGCGAGCGGCCCGGTTGGTCGCGGTGGCTCAAGCGCTCGTCGTAGTCGCGCGCGCGATGACGGCAGCTGCCCGCGAGGCAGTGTCGCCGCGATTAATGCCCATTATCGAAACGGCTGGTTAACGCGGCTGTGACATTGCGGGGTTAGCGTTCTATCAGTCCTGGCCGTTGTAGCCTGCAGACCTTCAGAGAGAGTCCTGATTTAAGGTCCGGCAAGGACAGCCCTCGGGTACCCCGTTTTATTCGAATGCTGTCCAGCTCTCTCTTAAGGAGAACCATGTCTCTTTTTCTGCCGACCCCTTCGACCCGCCGTGCCGGCGCCTCGGTCGCACTGCTCGCCGCGGGCGCCCTTGCGCTCTCGGGCTGCGCCGCATCATCGCAAAGCGCGACTCCTTCGACGGCGGTCGTCGCCGCCTACTCGGGAACGGTCGACTCGCTCGACCCGCAGCACTCCGACTACGGCCAGACGAACCTGATCGACGCCACCCTCTACGAACCGCTCGTGACCTACGACGCCGACAACCAGCTCGTGGCCGGGCTGGCC
Source organism: Herbiconiux daphne (assembly GCF_024979295.1). Lineage (GTDB taxonomy): Bacteria > Actinomycetota > Actinomycetes > Actinomycetales > Microbacteriaceae > Herbiconiux > Herbiconiux daphnes. The sequence continues at coordinate 54,508 of NZ_JANLCJ010000007.1, forward strand.
AGCACCTTCGAGCTCTCTGCGGATGCGACATCCGTCTCGATCGTGCTGAACGACGGGGTCACCTTCCACGACGGGTCACCGCTCACGTCGGCCGACGTGAAGTACAGCCTCGACCGCTATGTCTCGGTGGGCACCGGCATCGCGAGCCTTCTGAGCAACTACGCCTCCACCGAGATCGTCGACGACACCACGCTCACCATCACCCTGAAGCAGCCCGACTCGATCTTTCTCGGCAAGCTCTCGAAGGCCTACATCCTGAGCCAGAAACTGGTCGAGGCGAACGCCGGCGACGATCAGGGCCAGGGATGGCTCTCCACCCACGACGCCGGAACGGGGCCGTTCACGCTCCCCGACGACGTTGTGGCAGGCCAGAACATCACGGTCGAGCGTTACGACGACTACTGGGATTACGACGAAGCACGCCCGGAGTCGATCACGTTCCGCCGCATCGACGAGAGCGCGACTCAGCGAGCAGAACTCGAGGCCGGCAACATCGACTACGCCAACAACCTCTCGACCGCCGACTTCAATGCCATCGACGCGGCCGACATCACCAAGGCGAGCCTCGACATCGTCAATCAGCAGTTCATCTACTTCAACACCACGACCGGCCCGACGAGCGACGTGCGGGTGCGACAGGCGCTGCAGCTGGCGTTCGACTACGAAGGGGCGCTCTCGAGCATCCTCGGCGGTCAGGGCCAGATCGCGACCGGCCCGGTGCCGCTCGGCATGCCGTGCACTCTCGACACGCCCGCATTCGCGCAAGACCTCGACAAGGCGAAGCAACTGCTCGACGACGCCGGGCAATCCGGCCTGACGCTCACGATGCGCTACCAGCCCGACATCTCCGACCAGGCGCAGGAGGCCGTGCTCTACCAGTCCGATCTGCAGAAGATCGGCGTCACGCTCAATCTCGAGCCGATCACTTTCGCCGATTACCTCACGCTGCTGCAGAGCACCGACACCATTCCGCAGATGATCCTGCTGGCTGACAACGCCCAGGTGCCCAACGTCGGTTCGTTCCTCACGCAGTTCTACGGCCCCGACTCCGCCGGGTCGAACCGCAGCGGATTCACGTCACCCGAGCTGAGTGCGTTGATCACGGATGCCGCGGCGACCAGTGACGAAGCGGCGCAGTGCGACGACTACACCCAGGCCCAGCAGATCGTCTACGACCAGGCCACCGCGGTCGACCTGTTCACCATTCCGTGGCCCGCGGCCTATAGCAGCCGACTCCAGAACGTCGAAGCCAGCGCCACGGTGACTCCGGTCTCGTTCGCCGACGTCACCGTCGACTGACCGGGCAGGTGCACCGATGTCGATCTCGTCGTCGACCCGCACGGTGGGAGCCTTCGCGCTCCGACGTGGAGCGGGCACGCTGCTCGCCCTGCTGCTTCTGACCTCCTCCGTCTTCCTGCTACTCAAGCTGGCACCCGGAGACGAGGCGGTCGCGGCAGCGGGTGAGGGAGCGACGGCAGAGCAGATCGACGAAGCGCGCCGGCGGCTGGGTCTCGACCAACCCGTTCCCGTGCAGTTCGCGACCTTCCTCGGCCGCGTGCTGCGCGGGGACTGGGGGGTGTCGACCTCGACGCACGCCTCGGTGGGTGCTCAGCTCGCCGCGGTGGTGCCCGCGACGCTGGGCCTCGTCGCACTGGCCGCACTCATGATCGTGGTGGTCTCGGTGCCGCTGGCGACCATCGCGGCCTTCCGCGCTCGCACGCCGTTCGACACCATCACGAGTTCGACCGTGGTGTTCGCCGCCGCTCTGCCCGCCTTCTGGTTGGCGCTCATGCTGCAGTATTCGCTGGGTTCGAAACTGGGAATCGTGCCGATCTCGGGTCAGCTCGACCGGCGGTTCTCCGTATCGGCGGTCACGGGCTTCACCCCACTGGATGCCGCGCTCGCGGGTGATTCCGCCGCGGCCGGAGACGCTCTGCTCCATCTCGTGCTGCCCGCCGCCATCCTGGCCGTCTCGTTCGGCGCTCAGTTCTTTCGGGCGCAACGAGCCGAGACGCTGCTCGTCCTCGAACAAGACCACGTCACCTTCGCCCGCACGAAAGGAGTCTCCGTGCTTCGACTCGCCCGACACCACGTGCTGCCCAACGCCGCCGGGCCCGCCATCACCACGCTCGGCGTGATCTTCGGCAACATGATCGGCGGAGCCATCCTCGTCGAGGCGGTGTTCGGCCTGCCCGGGGTCGGCTCGTTCCTCAGCAACGCGGTGGCACAGAAAGACATCCCGTCGGTGCTCGGCGCGGTGCTCATCGTCGGCATCCTCGTCGTCGGCGTCAACTTCGTCGCCGACATCGCGCAGCTCGTCCGCGACCCACGGCTACGACGGGGGCAGCTCGCATGATGGGCTCGACCGCCTACAACGCACTCTCGGCGCGACGGGCTCGTGCTCTCGCCCGACGCACGCAACCCACGCGTCGAACGCGGCGCCATGGCAACCCGATGTTCTGGGTCATTCTGTCCGTCATCGCGGCGCTGCTGCTCGTCGCGCTCGTCGGCCCGATGATCGCTCCTGCGTCGGTCAACACCTCGTCGATCCTCGACGCGTTCTCGGCACCGAGCTCTGCCCATTGGCTCGGCACCGACGCCCAGGGACGGGACGTGTTCTGGCGCCTGGTGGTCGGCGCGCGTTACTCGATCTTCTCGGCCGTGCTCGTCGTGGCCGGCTACTCGGTGATCGGTGTGCTGGTCGCGGTCGCCGCGGCCACCGGAGGTCGAGTGGTCGATCAGGTGCTGATGAGGGTCTGCGACGCCGGGCTCGCCCTGCCCCCGCTCGTGTTCGCGATGGGATTGGCCGCAGTGCTGGGCGGCGGGCTCGGGCCGGCGATCGTCGCCTTGATCGCCACCGGCTGGCCCTTCACCGCGCGGCTCCTGCGCGAGGTGCTGCGTGAGACCTCGCAGTCGCCCTTCATCGAGGGCGCCCGCGTGCTGGGACTGTCGAAGACCCGCGTGATGATGCGACACATTCTTCCGAACTCCCTCGACGTGCTGATCGTGAAGTGGGCCGCCGACATCGGGTTCGTCATCCTGTCGCTGTCGGCACTGTCGTTCATCGGGGTCGGCGCCCAGCCGCCGATTCCCGAGTGGGGAGCTCTCGTCAACGAGGCCGCCCGTTCCACCGCCCAGGGCTGGTGGGTGATCTTCGCGCCCGGCATCGCGATCGCACTGACCGTCACCGCGTTCGCGCTTCTCGGGGACCAGTTGCAGGCGCGGCTCAATCCTCTACTGCGCACGTCGGTGACGGCACCCACCGTGAACGAGAGGCCGGCATCATGAGCCCGGATGAATCCACTCCTCTTCTCGAGGTCACCCAGCTGTCGGTCGCGGCTCCCTCGCCGAACGGCGAGCTGCCCCTGGTGCGCGAGGTGTCGTTGCGGGTGGGGCGGGGAGAGCGCCTCGCGATCGTCGGTGAATCCGGGTCGGGTAAGAGCCTCGTGGCGCGATCGATCGCCGGACTCAACCGAAAGCTCACGGTGTCGGGCTCCGTCCGCCTCGGCGGCCGCGAGCTGCTCGACCTGTCGAGCCGCCAGATGAACCTCGTGCGGCGAGACCGCATCTCGATGGTGCTGCAAGACCCGATGGCGAGCCTCAACCCGCTGATGACGGTGGGCGCGCAAGTGGCCGAACCCCTGATCATCGCGGGGCGGGGTCGCCGCGAGTCGCGCGACGCGGCCATCCGCATGCTCGATGAGCTCGGCATTCCGCAGGCCCGATCGGCGGCATCCGGTTACCCGCACGAATTGTCGGGAGGCATGAGGCAGCGAGTGATGCTGGCGGCGGCCCTCATCGCCGAACCCGAGCTGCTCATCGCCGACGAGCCCACGACGGCACTCGACGTGCGGGTTCAGCGGCAAGTGCTGGAGCTTCTGCACGCGGTCGCAGCCGAGAGATCGCTGACCGTGGTGATGATCACGCACGACCTGTCGGTTGTGGCCGGGTTCGCCGACCGAGTGGCCACGATGTATGCCGGTCGCAAGGTGCACGAAGACCGCGTCGACAGGCTGTTCGCCGAGCCCGCTCACCCCTACACACGAGCACTGCTCGATGCGATCCCCCGCCTGGATGACCCGGGCGCTGAACTGCTGCCCATCGCAGGCACCCCGCCACGGCCCGGAGCGCTTCCGTCGGGCTGCAGCTTTCACCCTCGTTGCCCAAGAGCTGTCGAGCGTTGCGCGGTCGACGTTCCGGCTACGACGTTCGCCGACGATTCACTGGAGTTCGAGTGCCATCGACCGCTGCTGCCGCTCGAGGTGGTGGCACGATGAGCGTGCATGTGACGGGAGTCACGAAGAGGTTCCGGTCGGGTTCGCGCAGCCACCTCGCGCTCGACGACGTCACACTCGTGATGCCCCACGGTGAGATCACCGGCATCGTCGGGGAATCCGGGTCGGGCAAGTCGACGTTGGCCCGCTGTCTCGTGGGCATCGAACAGATCGATGCGGGGCGCATCGACTACGACGGCTCGCCGCTCCAACCGTTCCTGAGTCGGCGTCATCGCTATGACGCGCGGGTGCAGCTCATCTTCCAGAACCCGATGTCGAGCCTCAACCCCCGCATGACGGCCGGTCAACTCATCGAGGAGGGGGTTCGCAGGGTTCCGCGAGCGCGCTCCGCTGATTGGCGACGCTCCAGAGTCTCCGAACTTCTGGAGATGGTGGGGCTGGATGCCACCGACGCCAAGCGCTACCCGCACTCGTTCTCGGGCGGGCAACGACAGCGCATCGCCATCGCCCGCGCGATGTCGGTCGAGCCCGAGGTGCTCATCTGCGACGAACCGGTGTCGGCGCTCGACGTGTCGGTGCAGGCGCAGGTGCTCAACGTGCTGCGAGATCTGCAGCGCCAGTCAGGGATCACGATCGTGCTGATCTCGCACGACCTGGCGGTGGTGCGTCACCTCTGCTCCCGTGTGGCTGTGATGTTCGGCGGCAGGGTCGTCGAGCAGGGTCCGACCGAAGCGGTCTTCGACTCCCCCGTCCACGACTACACGAGGTCGCTTCTCGACGCCGTGGCTGTTCCCGACCCGCGTCGCGAGCGAGCCAAGCTCGCCGAATTCGGCGAATACCGCGAATTCCGTCAGAGCGGTTGAACCGCGGCGGCATCGCCGCGCGCATCCATACGACCGAGCGATTCAGCTCTTCTGCTCCAAAGAAAGGAACACCCATGCCTTCTGTCCACCCGCTCGCACTCCGTTACGGACTCACGCGCGAACAGATCAGCCACGCGATCGACCACGGTGAGGCCACCATGGCGATCGGCAACGGCCCCACGATGATCCTCATCCTCGGGGAGGACGCCGCCGGCGAGATGATCGAGGTGTCGTGCGTCATCCGCGGCGAAGACGTGCTGGCGATTCACGCTCAGGCTCTGCGGCCCGCCTACCGGCCTCTTCTCGAGTTGGCACACTCCCTTCCGGGCGCCGACGGCGACCACACCCCGGCAGGCGCCGTCGACGGCGGCTGGGGGCGTTCGGTCGACGGTCTCGAACTCACCGAGCAACTCGCGGTCGCGCTCAACGATCGCGCCCAGCGGGGGCACGACTACGACGTGCTCCGACTGCGGCTGCGCGGAGGGCGGCCCGCCCCCCTCGCGGTGGGTGAAGTCGTGCGCGTGCACCTCGACGACCGGCTGCACGATGCGGCAGCGGCGAAGGCCGACGAGCTCGGCATCTCGCTTCCCGAACTCGTGCGACGGGCCGTCGGCCGGCGCTTGGCCAGCGTCGACGCCGCATAGGCGCGCCCCTCCCTGATTCACGACGACACGACACGACACAAAGGACCAGAACGACCATGGACATCCACCCCGCCGCCCTCGACGGCCGCAGCCGCGCCGATATCTTCTCGGCCGTCGAGAATGCCCGGCTCACCACTCACATCGGCAACGCCCCCACCCAGATCTTCATCGTCGGCCCCGACACGACGGGCGTCGACCTCGAGATGACCGCCGTCGTGCGCCACGAAGACGTCTTCGTGCTGCACGCCGCTCCCGCGCGACCGGCCACGCGCGCTCTGCTGGCCGAGGTCGTTCCACCCGACCCTCAGACACCAGCCGGCACTCTGCCCGACTACGGCACGGCCGCTGACGACTACGAGCTCACGTCGGCGGTCATCGACCGGCTCTCCGGCGAGGCCGAGGCCGGCTACGACGTCGACTACCTGCTCACGCGCACCCGCCCCGGCCGACCCGCGCCGATGACGGTGGGGGCCGTCGTGCGAGTGGGTCTGTCGCAGACTGACCTGACGGATGCCGCGGCGCAGGCCGAGGCTGAGGGCGTGACCGTCGAGCAGTTCGTCGCCGACGCGGTCGAGATGCTGCTCGAACGGTGAGCCGCCGGGGCGCGCCGGCTACCGCCCCGCGCCCCCCAGCCGCCCCACCGCGCGCCCCGCCCACGTCACGAACGTCTCGAGCGGCCCCCGCCGCCGCAGCAGCATCAGCACCGTGCCGATCGCCAACACCAACCCCACGTTCAGCGCGAACATGCCGAAACTCGAGATGTACCAGGGCGTGCCCAGCGCCACGAACTCCGGGTAGGTCAACTCCGACCACGACCGAGGCAGCAACAGTCCGGTTATAACGGCCACGAGCAGCACGTGCGCGGTGTAACTCGTGAGCGGTGCCCTCCCGGCCCCGATCACGGGCGTGAGCACCTTCAGAGCCACCGGCCCGAGCACGCTGCCCAGAAGAAGCAGCAGCCCGATCGCCGTCACCGCGAACCCGCCCGTCAGCAGCAGATCGACGGTCGATCCCGAGTGCGCCGCGGGCGACAGCAGATACCAGGCGCTGGCGGCCGACGGCTGCCCGCCCCCGTCGTCGAGCAGCAGCCCGAGGCCCTCCTCGACGGGCAGCCCCGCGGCCGCTGCCGCACCCGCCGCGGCGGCCGGCAGGGTGATCAGGCTGACGAGAACTCCGACGACCCACGTCAGCCCGCCCGCCAACGCGATGCTCAGCCCGTTCCGGCGCAACGCGACCACCGAGTCGATCTTCAGCACCGCTCGCCCCACCAGCACGCCGGCGAGCCCGTAGGCCAGCCAGATCAGCGCCGGGTACGCCCCGGTGAACAGCACCTCGTGCAGCACCTGCAGCGGATACCGCAGGTCGAGCCACGACACGTTCTCCGACACCGGCGACGAACCCGACCCCGGGTCGGTCCACACGCCAACCAGCCACGCCACGACCGGCGCACCGACGGCCACCACCCCCGTGAGCACCCCCAGCACCCAGGTGGGCACGGCCACGAGGGGCGCGATCAACCAGAACATCACGCCGTAATAGACGAGAATCACCAGAATGCGTACGTCGACCAGGTCGAGCGTCAGCCCGATGACGATGAGCGCCGCACCCCGCCCGAACACCATCAGCCGAGCGGATGCGTGCCGCCGCTCACGCATGGCACGTCGCGTCGCGAGCACCACGCCCACCCCGGCGAGCACGGCGAAGAGAGCGGATGCCCGCCCCTCGAAGAGCGCGCTGCCGGCCACGAGCGTGCCCGCGGTCAGGTCGGAGTAGAGCCACACGTGCGTCGCGATCATGCCGACGATCGCGATAAACCGCGCCAGGTCGAGCCCGACTATGCGCTCGGGCATCGCCGCGGCGACCCCCGCACGACCGTCGAACCCGACGGCCTCTCCCGAAGGAGAACTCATCCGCGCTCGAGCTCGAGCACCTTCGCGGTGCTCTCGATCGCCTTCTCGGCCTGACGCTTGTTCTCATTGAGCTTGGTGCCGAACGACGGAATGAGCTTGCCCAGCTTCTTCTCCCACTCGGGGTACTGCTGCGGGAAGCAGCGCTTCACGAGGTCGATCATGATCGGCACAGCGGTCGAAGCTCCGGGCGAGGCGCCCAGCAGGCCGGCGATGCTGCCGTCGGCCGCGGTGATGACCTCGGTGCCGAACTGCAGCACTCCCCCGCGCTTGGGGTCTTTCTTCATCACCTGCACGCGCTGACCGGCGGTGATGAGATACCAGTCCTCAGCCTTGGCCGTGGGCATGAACTCCTGCAGCGCCTCGAGCTTCTTCTTCTTGCTCGCCAGCAGTTCGCCGATGAGGTACTTCATCAGGTCGACGTTGTCGCGGGCCACCGCGAGCATGGGGCCGATGTTGTGAAGACGAATGGATGCCGGCAGGTCGAGCCAGCTGCTCGACTTCAAGAACTTGGGGCTGAAGCCGGCATACGGCCCGAACAGCAGCGACGCTTGGCCGTCGACGACCCGGGTGTCGAGGTGAGGCACCGACATCGGCGGTGCGCCGACGGCGGCTTTGCCGTAGACCTTGGCCTGGTGCTGGGCGACCACGGCCGGGTTGTCGGTGCGAAAGAACTGCCCGCTGATCGGAAACCCGCCGAAGCCCTTGATCTCGGGGATGTGCGCCTTCTGCAGCAGCGGCAGCGCGTGGCCGCCGGCGCCGACGAACACGAATTTGGCGTTGTAGGTGTGGGGGGTGTTGCCCACCCGGTCGCGGGTCACGACGTTCCACGACCCGTCTTTCTGCTTCTTGAGCTTCTTCACTTCGCTCTCGGTGTGCAGCTCGGCGCCGTTGGCCACGAGGTAGTCGATCAGCTGGTGCGTGAGCGAACCGAAGTCGACGTCGGTGCCGGTCTCGATGCGGGTGGCCGCGATCTTCTCGCCTTTCTGGCGCTGGCGCATCAGAAGCGGAGCCCACTTGTAGATGACCTTCGGATCGTCGCTGAACTCGATGCCTTCGAAGAGCGGCTCGTTCTTCAGCAGCTCGTAGCGTCGGCGCAGATAGTCGACGTTGTCTTCACCGCGCACGAACGTCATGTGCGGCGTCGGGTTGATGAACGACGTCGGGTCGGGCAGCACGCCCTCTTTCACGAGCGACGACCAGAACTGCCGGCTCACCTGGAACTGCTCGTTGATGTTCACCGCGCGCGAGGTCTCGAGCGACCCGTCGGGCGCCTCGGGCATGTAGTTGAGCTCGGCCAGAGCGGCGTGGCCGGTGCCGGCGTTGTTCCATGGGTTCGAGCTCTCTTGCCCCACTTCGCTCAGCTGCTCGAAGATCAGGATCGACCAGTCGGGCTGGAGCTGCTTGATCATGGTGCCGAGGGTGGCACTCATGATGCCTCCACCGATCAGGACGACGTCGACGCTCTTTGTGCTCACACCGAGAGTGTACGCCGCTTGTATACAAGCTCAGTGCACCCGAGCCGAACTCCCCTTAAACACCAGGGCCCTCGCCTTGCGGCGAGGGCCCGAGTATTCGGGTATGGGAGTTTTGCTGGTGTTAGTTGGTGGCCTTCTGGCGGCGAACGATCGTGAGAACGATCACGAACGCTGCACCGAGGGCGAGAAGTCCGCCACCGGCCCAGATGCCGAGAGTCGGGTCCATGGCACCCGTGTTGGGCAGGCCACCGGTCGCGCCGGAGCCCGATCCACCTGCGGCCGAGCTGGAGACCGCGGTGATGGTCGACTGGCCGATGGCACCCGAGGTGAGACCGGTCGCGGTCAGCGTGTAGCTGCCGGAGGCGTTGCTGGGCAGCGTGACCGTGACGGTGACGTCGCCGGCAGCGTCGGCTGCCTTGACGATCGTCTTGGTCTCGACTGCGGTGACCACTGCTGCCAGAGTCGCCGAGGAGGCGCTCTCACCCGTCAGAGCGATCGACACGTCTTCACCCGAAGAGAAGCCCGTGAAGGTCGCGCTGAACGTCTCACCGGCACCGGCCGAGGTGTTCGGCGGCGGCGTGATGCTGTAGGCCTGAGCCGCGGCCGGAACGGCCAGAACGGCGATAATTGCGAGAGCTGCGCCCGCGAGTACTTTTTTGAACATGATTAGAGGTTCCCCACCCTTGTAATTGTGAAATAGGTCCAGTGCGTAAAAACAGCGCCCAGTCTGACGACCGACGCTGTCGTGTTGCAGTTGAATCTCCCTTTATAGTAACGGACTCAGCATCCTGGGAAAGACCTGTTTATTTCGGTTGAGTAAACAGTTGGATGCACCATCGGCGTGATCTGGGTGTCGAGCTGCAACGGGTTTCCGGTCTGACCGACGAAGTCCGCCGTGACCGTTCGAGTCTCGCCAGGAGCCAACTCCACCGTGAAACCAACGATGTTGCGCCCACCCACCAAGGCGCTGAACGAGTCGCCGCCGGCGATTCCCGGGTCGAGCTTGGTGATGAGAACGGGCTCATCGGGGTCGGTGCCGGCTGGCCCGTAGACGTAAACAATCGTCTTCACATTTCCGGGTGTGACGCCGAAAACCGATCCGCCGGTGACGTAACTCGGCAATGACGTCGCCCCGTCAGCGGGCGCGGTGCTGGTGAGAGTCACTGCCACCTCCACGCTCGGTCGCCCGTCTTCACGGCACACGGCCGACTGCGTGGCGACCGCCGCATCGAGGTAATAGTCCATCTTCGCGCCCGTGGCGTCGTTGAAATAGACACCGATTCCGGTGGAGTCCGCCGTGGTCGTCGGCGCATCACCGACGAGGGTCGTGCCGGCCAGCACGTCCTGATCGTCCTGGTGGGAGCTCCAGACCTTGAATCGGCCTTCGTCACCGGCCTTGGCCAGCGCGTTCAGCAGCTTCGCCGGGTCGACGTCTCCGACCGACAGCCGGTCGAACACCGTCTTCGCCGCCTCTGCGAAGACGGCATCCTGGATGGAGGGCTCGGAATAGATGGAATAGACGTCGCTCAGCAAGAACTGCACGGCGTTGTCGGCGGTCAGCTCGAAGCCGGTCGATGGCAGGGTAATGGGGCCGGTCGCCTGCAGCAGGTAGCTGAGGCCGACCGGATCGAACGACACGACACCATCGACCGGCGCGGCGAACTCATTGGTCCACATCTGCGCGGCGATCTGGCCACTGAGTTCGAACTGCGGCACCGTGGTGGTGTTCTGCACGTAGGTCGCCGCACGTTCGCCATACAGCGCTGTGACGTCGGCGGGCAGGGGAACCACCGGGTTGGGGTAACGGGGAAAGTCTGATCCCGACGCCTGCTGAGTCAGCTGGATCGACCCGTTGTCGGTTGTGATCTGCGCCAGGGCGCTCGTGATGCCCCCGCCCGCGCGCAACTCGGCCGGATTCTGAAAGAGCAGCAGGTAGTTGCGCGCACCGTCGGCCCCGAGCATTCGCGGCAACAGCTGCACCGCGCGGTCGACCCCCTGGATCAGGTCGTTCGCCTGGTTGACCGAGGTCTTGAGCTTGCCGACCGCGTCGGAGACCTGACTGATGGTGTCGGCGGTATTAATGGCGTTCGCCTGCGTCGCGGCGGCCGCGAGGGCCGTTCGGGCCGCGGCCACCGTCGGCTGAGCCGCCACCAGTGGCGCCAGGTTGACCGTGCCATTCGTCGGTTTGAAGCTGTCAGCGCCGAGGTCCGAGACATCGGAGACCAGTGGATAGATCGCGCCGGCCGCGACCGACGACGTGATCGACGCCGCCTCTCGAACGGCGGCGAGGTTGGCGCCCACCACGGGCGTCAGCTCGGCGAGCCGCCAGACCGGGTCGCCGGTCAGATCTGCGGCCGCCCGGGAATGGTCGACGAGCGCGCTGGCACTCGCCTTCGCACCGTCGATGTCGCCGGCCGCGAACTGCTGCTGAATGCTCGACGCCAACGGGATGGCGGCCTCGAGTTCACCCTTGGCCATCCACCCGCGCACTCCGACCCACGCCGCAGCGGCGACGACGAGAACGCCGATGCCCAGCACCACGAATCCCACGGTTCTGCGGGTGCGGCGGCCCTTCGAGCGCGAACGCCGCCGCTTCGACGACGAACGCCCACGGCCCGAAGAACGGCCGCTGCTCGAAGAACGGCCGCTGCTCGATGAACGGCGACGCGAGCTCTTCTCGTCGCCGGGCTGTGGTTCGGATTCTCGGCCGGCGTCGGGGCTCGACCAGTACTTCATCCAGCCGTCGTCGTCGTTACTCACCGGTCAATTCAATCAGAGCACAACCGCGGGCTAGGGCCGGCCCATGCCGCGATACTTCCAGCCGGCGGCGCGCCATGCGGCAGCATCGAGGCAGTTGCGGCCGTCGACCACGATCTTGCCCTGCACCAGGTCGGCGGCTGCAGCGGGGTCGAGTTCGCGGAATTCCTTCCACTCCGTCACCACCACCACGACGTCCGCCCCCTCGAGGGCTTCGCTCGCCGATGACGCGAATGCCAGCTGCGGGTAGCGCCGGGCCGAGTTGCTCATGGCCTCGGGGTCGAAGGCGATCACGTTCGCCCCGTGACCGTGCAGCTGCACCGCCACATCGAGCGCGGGCGAGTCACGGATGTCGTCGGAGTCGGGCTTGAAGGCGAGGCCGAGCACGGCCACCTTCTTCTCGAAGGGCTGGCCCCCGAGTTCCTCCACCACGACGTCGACCACGTGCTGCCGACGGCGCAGGTTGATGGCGTCGACCTCTTTCAAGAAGGCCACCGAGTCGCCACGCCCGAGCTCTTCGGCGCGCGCCGAGAACGCCCGGATGTCTTTCGGAAGGCACCCACCGCCGAAGCCGACTCCCGCGTTGAGAAAGCGGCGCCCGATGCGGGCGTCGTAACCGATGGCGTCGGCCAGCTGGGTGACGTCGGCACCCGTGACCTCGGCGATCTCGGCCATGGCGTTGATGAACGAGATCTTCGTCGCGAGGAACGCGTTCGCAGCCACCTTCACGAGCTCTGCGGTGGCGTAGTCGGTCACGACGAGAGGCGTGTCGTTCGACAGCGCCCGGGCATACACCTCGTCGAGCTGAGCCTTCGCCCGCTCCCCCGCCTCGCCGGCGGCGACCCCGTAGACCAGGCGGTCGGGCGCGATGGTGTCTTTCACGGCGAAGCCCTCCCGAAGGAACTCGGGGTTCCACGCGAGCGATGCACCGGTCGGCGCCACCACGTCGGCGAGCCGCGCGGCGGTGCCCACCGGCACCGTCGACTTTCCGACCACCAGATCTCCGGCCGAGAGATAGGGCACGAGGGCGTCGACGGCCGCGTTGACAAAGGTCAGGTCAGCGGCGTTCTCGCCCTTGCGCTGGGGCGTGCCGACCGCCACGAAGTGAACCTCTGCGCCCGCGACATCGGCCATGTCGGTCGAGAACCGCAGGCGACCGGAGTCCCTCGCCGAGGTCAAGATCTCTGGAAGACCCGGCTCGAAGAACGGCGCCCGCCCAGCGGCGAGCTCCGCGATCTTCGCGGCATCCACGTCGATTCCGACCACATCGTGGCCGATCTCTGCCATGGCCGCCGCGTGAACGGCGCCCAGGTACCCACAACCGATGACCGAGATTTTCAATGCAGTCCCTGTTTTCTGTAGTCGTTGATCAGCTGGCGCCCGGGTCGGGGCGCCGGTGGTGCGTCGAACTCAGTTACTCGCGAATGCTGTCGACGTGCTCGCGATACCACTCGACCGTGGAGCGGAGGCCCTCTTCGAGGCCGATCTGGTAGGTCCAGCCCTCGTCGGCGAGCTTCGACACGTCGAGGAGCTTCTGAGGGGTGCCGTCGGGCTTCGTCGTGTCCCACTCGGTCACGCCCTCGAAGCCCACCACGCGGCCGATGGTCTCGGCGATCTCGCGAATGGTGACGTCGCTGCCCGTTCCCACGTTCACCTGCGCGGGCCCGTCGTAGTGCTCGAGCAGGTGCAGGCAGGCCGCGGCCATGTCGTCGACGTGCAAGAACTCGCGGCGGGGAGTGCCGGTGCCCCAGTTGGTCACGACCTCGGCGCCCGACTTGACCGCCTCGTCGTAGCGGCGGATGAGCGCCGGCAGCACGTGCGAGCCCTTGGGCGAGAAGTTGTCACCCGGACCGTAGAGATTGGTCGGCATCGCCGAGATCCACGGCTTGCCGTATTGCCGGCGCACGGCCTGAATCTGAAGGATGCCGGCGATCTTCGCGATCGCGTACGAGTCGTTGGTCTCTTCGAGGTGACCGGTGAGAAGCGAGTCCTCTTTGATGGGCTGGGGCGCAAACTTAGGGTAGATGCACGACGAGCCCAAGAACAGCAGCCGGTCGACGCCCACCTCGAGGGCGGCATCTAGCACGTTCACCTGAATCTGCATGTTCTCGCTAAGAAAGTCGACCGGGTAGGTGCTGTTCGCCAGGATGCCGCCGACTTTCGCCGCGGCCAGCACCACGTTGGTGGGCCTGGTCTCACGGAAGAACTCGAAGACGGCACCGCGATCTTTGAGGTCGAGTTCTTTCGACGAACGACCGATCAGGTTGTCGAAGCCCTCGGCTTCGAGCTTGCGCCAGATGGCCGAACCTACGAGCCCGCGATGACCCGCCACATAGAGCGGGGCCGACCGGTCGAGCGGGGCCGGCGTGAAGTCGACGTTGTCGCCCGTCATGCCGTGCCCCAGCTCGCCAGGCGCACCTTGTCGATCCACGGTTCACCGCCGTGCTCGAGGGCGGCGATGTCGGCGTCGACCATGATGCGGGCGAGTTCGGCGGTGTCGACCGTGGCCTTCCAGCCGAGCTTCTCGTACGCCTTCGAGGCATCGCCCACGAGAGCGTCGACCTCGGTGGGGCGCAGGTAACGCTCGTCGAAGCGAACGTGGTCTTCCCACGACAGGCCCGCGTGCGAGAACGCTGTCTCGAGAAAGTGGCGCACCGTGAAGTTGCCGCCCGTGGCGAGCACGAAGTCGTCAGGTTCGTCGGCCTGCAGCATGCGCCACATGCCCTCGACGTATTCTGCGGCGTAGCCCCAGTCACGAATGGCGTCGAGGTTGCCGAGGTAGACGTGGTCTTGCTTGCCGGCCTTGATGGCCGCGACCGCGCGGGTGATCTTGCGCGTCACGAAGGTCTCACCGCGGCGAGGCGACTCGTGGTTGAAGAGAATGCCGTTGACCGCGAACATGTCGTAGGCCTCGCGGTAGTTCTTGGTGATCCAGAAGCTGTAGAGCTTCGCAGCGCCATAGGGCGAGCGCGGGTAGAAGGGCGTGGTCTCGCTCTGCGGCGGGGGCGTCGCTCCATAGAGCTCTGACGACGACGCCTGGTAGAAGCGTGTGTCGATGCCCGCGAGGCGCACGGCCTCGAGAAGGCGGATCGTTCCGGTTCCGGTGGTGTCTGCCGTGTGCTCCGGCTCGTCGAACGAGACGCGCACGTGCGACTGTGCGGCGAGGTTGTAGACCTCGTCGGGCTTGATCTGCGACAGCAAGGTCACGAGGCGTGCGCCATCGCTCAGGTCGCCGTAGTGCAGGAACAGCTTGGCCTCTGGATCGTGAGGGTCCACATAGAGGTGGTCGATGCGTGACGTGTTGAACGTCGACGCCCTTCTGATCAGGCCGTGAACCTCATAGCCCTTCGACAGTAGTAACTCGGCAAGGTACGACCCGTCTTGGCCCGTGATGCCGGTAATGAATGCTCGTTTCGTCACTTAATCCCCATATATGGTGTCGAACGAGCGCAGCCTAACGGCCGCGCTCCGCTGCCAGGCTTACTAACCACTCAGCATAGTTGTCGATGGCGGACTCTGATGAGAGCACCTCCATTCGATACTTGATGCCGTTCCGTCCGAGCTCTGCTGCCCGTGACTCATCCGCGCCCAGGGCGACCACCGCGTCCACCAGCTGATCGGGCTTTCCGGCGTCCACCCGCACCCCACCGCCCGATGCCTCGATCTCGCCCGCGGTCACGCTGCCTTCATCGGTGGCCGCTATGACGGGCCGCCCGGTGCTGAAATACGACGTGAGTTTGCTCGGCACTGCCATCTCAGCGAGACCGGGCAGCTCGTTCACGATCAGCACGTCGGCTGCGGCGAGCGCAGCCTGGAACTCGTCGTTCGGCAACGGGTCGAGGAACTGAATGCGTTCGACCCCGCGCGAAGCCTCGATCAGCATCGACCGCTGGTTGCCGCCGCCCATCAGCACGAAGCGCACCTTCGCGCCTCGCTGATCGGCGAGCCGGGCGGCATCCACGATGTTCTCGAGCCCTTGCTTCTTGCCCATGTTGCCGGCGTGCAGCACCACCACTTCGGAGTCGCCCCAACCCAGCGCGCTTCGGGTCGCAGCGACATCGACCTCGGGCGCGGGGGGCAAGTGGGTCCAGTTTCGGATGACGCGGAGCGACGTCTCTTTCGCACCCAGATTCTTCACCGCGTGGTTCGCGAACCGCTGATGGATCACGGCGACACCGTCGACACCCCGGAAGGTTCTCGACTCGATCTCGGTCAGCACACGTTCAGCCAGCCCGCCTCCGTCGCCGGTCTCGGCGATGCCGAGACTGTAGAGGTCTTGCACCCAGATGGCTGTGGCGGGCCGGCGCGGGCCGTATTTGATGCGCGTCAGCGCCAGGTACGACGACACGAGGGCCGGCGAGACGAGAAGCACCACGTCAGGGTTGCCCCATCGGGCGAACACCAGGCGCATTCCGAACGATATTTCTGAAACCAGACGCTGAATACCGTTCGGTTTCTTCGGCACGAAATGCCGCAAGCGGGTCACGGGAACGTGGTTGACGACCTCGTTCAGCTTCCACTGCCCGTAGCCCTCGCGGATCTTCCACTCGGGGTAGTGGGGATGCGATGTGACCACGCGAACCTTGTATCCGCGCGCGACCAGGCCCTCTGCAAGCGAAGACGTATAGGGGGAATTGCCGGTTGGCTCTGGCGCGTAGTTCAGCCCTAGGATGGCGATGCGCAGTGCACTTTTAGTCACGCGAACGACCCTAGCGCCCCCGTGTTTCAATCTTGCAACGGAGAATGCATGTCGAACGAGAGCACAGGTCAGAACCTAGACGCAGAGGTCCCGGTCATCGACCTTTCCCGAGCACCAGGTGAGCATCAGGCGTGGGATCGCCCGAAGCTCGTCGTCTATCTGTGGGGCGTCTTCGAGCTTCTGTTCGTCACCAATGCGTGGCAGATCAGCTCGGGTCTGCGCATCAAGGTGCTGCGGATGTTCGGTGCCGAGATCGGCGAGAACGTCGTCTTCCGCCCACGAACCCGCGTGAAATTCCCGTGGAAACTGCACATCGGCGATCGCTCCTGGATCGGTGAGGGAGTCTGGTTCCACAATCAAGACCACATCTACGTCGGCCACGACGTCTCGATCTCGCAGGAGAGTTTCCTGACCACAGGCAGCCACGCCCATCGGCGCGACATGGCCCTCATCACCCGCCCGATCCACATCGAGCCCGGCGTGTGGATCACCTCTCGCTGCATGATTCTCGGGGGTGTCACGATCGGTCGATCCGCCCTCATCGGCCCGTCGACCGTGGTGAATCAGGATGTCGAGCCGAACACGATCCTCGGGTCCGCTCCCTGCGTGAAGCTCGGCACACGTTTTCCCTCCCGCAACGGCTAGGAATCTCTCTACATGCGCATAGTGCACGTGGCAACTCTCGTCACCCCTGATGGCGCATATGGAGGCCCGATTCGGGTCGCGCTCAACCAGTTGGGGGCTCTGCAGTCGCTCGGCCATTCCGTCGAACTGGTAGCCGGCACACGCGGTTACGAGGGAGAAGTGCCGACGGTGCTGCAGGGAGTGCCGGTGAGCCTCTTCCCCGTTCGCTCTGTCGTTCCGCGAACCGGCTTCGCCGGGCTGGCGTCGTCAGGATTGCAGTCGTATCTGAGCACCCAGCTGCCGGCTGCCGACGCCGTGCACGTGCACATCGCGCGCGATCTCATCACGCTCCCAGCTGCTGTCAAAGTCGCAGGTTCCGGCACGCCCCTCGTGTTGCAGCCGCACGGGATGATCGACGAATCCGAACGACCGCTGGCTGCAGTGGTCGATGCGATGTACACCCGGCGTGCTCTCCGCGCGGCGAACGGTGTTCTCGCTCTCACCGAGCTCGAGGCGGCGAGCCTGCGCAGCGTCGCCAAGGCCGACCTGCCGATCGACTTGATCGCAAACGGCATGAGCGTGACGGATGACGCTTCCACGACCCAGCCGCGCGGGCTCGAAGTGTTGTTCCTCGCTCGCCTGCATCCGCGTAAGCGGGCGGTGATGTTCGTCGAGATGGCCCGCACCCTGCTTGCGTCAGGCGCTGACGCGACCTTTACGCTAGTAGGTCCAGACGAAGGCGATGCCGCCGAGGTCGAACGGCTCATTCAGCAGTACGAAGTCGGCGACAAAGTTCGCTGGGAAGGTTCGCTGTCTCCTGAGGAGACGTTGCAGCGGATGAGCAGAGCGTCGATCTACGTGCTGCCCTCGATCAACGAGATCGTGCCCATGTCGGTGCTGGAGGCGATGTCGCTCGGCATTCCCGTCGTCATCACGACGAGCAACGGTCTGGCGCAGCCCCTCGCCGAGGGCAAGGCGGGTGTAGTCGTCGATGAGTCGCTCGACGGCCTGGTGCGCGGAGTTGAAGGTCTGATCGGCGACGCTTCTCTAAGAGCGGATATGGGTGCCCGGGGCCGCCGGTTAGTGCGCGACAAGTACTCGATCACTGCCGTCGCACAGCAGCTCAACGCACTCTACAGCGGCATTGCGGGGTCTCACCGCTGAGGTGGATCAAGACGGAGCTCTCGTCCGAACTGGCAGTGACCGTCGAGCTGGAGATGAGACTATCCAGATGCTCACAACGATCACGGCAAGTGTGCTGGTTGCCTGAAGCAATGAACCCCGCAACAGAATAAGGAGATAGAACGACAGGATCGCAATAGTGATCCCGGCCACGCCAGCCGTGTAGAGGTTGCCTCTCGCCGCGCCATCTGCTCGCTTCAGCACGTAGCCCAAGGCCACGAAGAGAACGACTACGCCGACCCATCCGCCGCTCAAGAAGGCCTCCGCCCAAAACGGCGAGGAAAGGTTGTCAAAGCGATAGCCCCGGAACTGCGCGATCAGCACGCCAGTATCGATCGGCTTGTCGGCCCAGACTGACCGGGGCACCCAGAATACGAGTGGCCCGAGAAGTTGCTTCCCCCAGATGATCCCATCGGTGGCGACGTAATTGACCGCGTTGTTTATCTGGGCAAAAGAGTCGTAGTCACCGCTGTTGATGAACGCGCCGGCTCCGAGTTGGCTGTTCGTCTGGGTAGCATCGCGCCGGAAGATGGAGAAGAGCGGAAACGCAGCAAGTAGGACGAAGACGAGCGCGCCCATGGACCACCGTGCTCTGCTGCGAGTAGCGAAGCCGCCGACCAAAACCAGCAAGCTGAATGCCATCGTTCCGAAGAGGTAGCGAGAGGACGTGAAGATGTTGATCGCGAATAGCACTGCGATCACGGCAGCGGGCAACATCAGTGTGAAGCTTCGCTTGTGTTTTCCTTCAGCCTTTTCCGTCCTGCGGTAGCGGGTCATCGCATGGATGCACACCAGCAACGGAAGGGCTGCTGTGGCTGTCACGATCGTCGAGGTCGTAGGATCCGCGAACACCGTGCTGCGGACCGCAGCCATCGTTTCGCGGCTCGTGAAGAAGGTACCTGGTCCGATCCTCGCTACGTAGAGTGCCCAAGCGACGAACCCAGCCACAGCCAGCAGCGTGATTTTCGTTTTGCTCAGAACTCTGGTCGGCGGACGCAAACCCGCTCCAGCATTCCCTCGAACAAAGAGCCCCCCGACCATAACCGCGACGATACCCACGAGCACCACAACCAGTGCTTCCATGTTGTATTCGAGAGCCACATTGGGAGTCGTCCCTGGAAACTTCTGGGTCAGGATCTGCGCGAACGCAGGTACAGCGATAAAAACGTAGGCAAACAGCCAAAACGAGAACGTGAAGAGATTTTGTCGACCAGCGCCGATGACAAACGCTAGGCGTGTGCCGCAGAGCAGCACGATAAGCAAAGAGAGGACGACTTCGCCCGGAACGGCATTAGACGTCGGAAACGGCACCGTCGCGTAGACGAACAGCGGCACAAGCGCGACGAACACGATCGTGAGGACGCTGCTTGTCAGGCCATAGGTCAGCGACTGTTGCGTCTGGTTCCCTATCTGCGCGCCCGTCCTCGCGGTTGCCGTCATCCAGTCACCTTACCTACCGGACGCGTAACGCGGGGACACATCGGAATGCGCTTCACGAGATCGGCCCTCGCCAGACAATCACCCGAACCTTCGCCAGCCGCGACGCGATCCGGAAGGAGGCAGACCCTCCAGCCCTGGGAACCGTGAGTTCCGTAACCCCCTCGTTGAGCAGGGTGCGCCGCCAACGCCAAGGCTCAATCAACTTACCGAGCCGAAGCCGTAGTTTGCCGCGCCGATCCGTCACGCTGAAATCACGAGTGATCAGGATGGGCTGCGCGCCGACTGACAGTGCATATTCGTACTGATCGCTGGTGGATACGAGAACAAAGTCGAACGATGCCGGATCGGGGATGCGAACCGGAGGCGTTGAGCCGGCGAAATCCTTTGGCAACGCCATCGCGCGCGTGTCGCGCACAGCTGCGACCAGCGTTTCGGAACTCTTTGTCATTTCGTCTTCCAATGTCCCGACCATTCGTCGATTGCTTTCGACGGCAACTGGATGGGCATCGATTCATGCCCTTCCAGTGCCATCTCGATGTCCCGAAAAGAGTGTCTTGACGGTGAGAACAGCCCGACCGATCGGCTGATTTCTCGCGCCCGATTGTCAATACTCAGGATCAGACTGGGAACACCGTACTGAAGAGCTCGAATCCCACCATGAAGCCGGAGCCCTACGTATGCAGAGCCGGGTTTCTGAAGCTCCGAATCGAACGCTGCCAAGGAGGGCTCGATGAATTGAGCACCCTCTGGCGCTATCGATTCGATGTACTTCCGGTCACCCGGCCCCTGCGGCCAGTACAGCACCTCATACCGGCTCTCGAGCAGCTCGACAAGTCTTCGATCGGCCAAAGGATCCTGGTTGTAGTCGGTGAAGGTCGCGATCACTCGGGTCTCGCTACTAGGAAGGGTTTGCGACGTGACCCTCCAGAGGGTGGGGCAGGAAATGTGTTCCGCATTCAACCCTGCGGCTTTGAGGCGCGACGCAGAGTATTTGTCGCGCACACCCCACGTCCTCCCATCAGACATGGCCTTCATCCATCGGGCTGTGACAAGGTCAATGGCACCGACTTGGTATTGCCACCAACCCGCACCGAATACGGTCAGCTTTCCTTTGGCAAGCTCGATGTCGCTCCTAGGCCACTCCCAACTCGTCCGAAACCTCATGTGATTGGACAGGAGGTTCGTTCCCGAGACCACGACCTCGTCGGCGTCTCGAATCGCCTGCCGGGATTCCTCAGTCAACGGCCCGTGCATCGGGATGACGGTGACCTTATCGGCCACCTTCGCGAGCGGCGTCACGAATTCCCGATGAACCGCGTCCGAGATGATCTGATCACCGAGGTTCGTCGATGTCATTCCGGGGTCAACGACCACAACACTCATTCTGAGTTTCCTCCATGCTTTCTGACGCCAATTTTGACTTGAGCCGACTCGAGCTCCGCGGAAACCGTTGCCCAACTTCCTTCGGTCCGGGCCCAGGCGAGCGCCGCATCGCCGAGGGTTCGGTTTCGATCCACTCGTGAAAGTGCGTCGGTCCCGTTCGAGTCGGCAATCTCGAAGGAGGTTGAGTGAACGACGCCAATCGGCTCGAGCTCGTCCGCCGCGTGAATGCTGGACGAGATGAGGGAGGGTACTCCCGCTGCTGTCGCCTCGAGAAGCATGATGCTGCACGACTCCCACCTCGATGGATGGATATAGGCTCGGGCTTCGGCGAGGAGCTGGTCTTTCTCAGTCCCCGTGATTCTCCCCCGCAGTTCGACCACGTCGGACAACCCCAATCGGTCCACTAAGTCCGCGATCACTTCCCGGCCGCCCGCGAAGTTGGGGCCCGCCAGTACCAACCGCGGTTTTGGCTCTGGAAGTTCAGACCAGAACCTGACGAGATTGTCGAGACCCTTGTGGAACACGTCGAATCGTCCGATCCAGAGAAAGTAGTCTCCGCTTCCGGTCCATCGCGCCTTCTCAGGAACCAAGGGAGCCCCATTCGGCAACGTGATGAATGTCTTTACCGAAGGCTCGAATTCTCGAACGACGTCCTGCTCGCCCGCGTAGAACACGTGAACAGCGGAGGCGTGCTTCAGGATGTACTTCTCCAGACGTCGGCGGAGGCCGAGGAAGTCCCGCTGGTTCTGGACGATCTGCTTTTCGTAGACGCCATGTGGCATCACGACCGTTTTGGCTCCTTTTAGTCGGGCTATAACCGCGGCTGCGACGTTGCTGAACACCCAGCCTTCATGGAGATACAGGATGTCGTCCTTGCGAAGCTCTCTCGCTAGACCGATCGGGATCCACGTCCCTCGGCCACGGCCCCAGTGCCGAATCGTCTTCGTCAAGTCCGACTGCGCGAACTCATTCCGATCCGCACCGCGAGGTCTGGCCGCCAGGATTTCCACGTCATCCCCGGCAAGTGTTGAAGCCGCTGCCCAGTGGTCGAGGGCGTCCGTTACACCGGAGGGGTGTTCGAGATAGCGAGCGTAATAGTGGCGCACGCGGGTCTTGTCGATGGTCACTTCATCCCCTCCATCTGCTGAAGTATCGCTGAGGAGATCACGCTGGCCGCCGATGCAATTGAAGGGATATTTTCCGATCTCGAATCGGCCCTGGGAATGCCCGAAACCCAAGCATCCGCATACGAATCAATGGACGGTTCCACCTCGACCACGTCGATTCCCTCTCGCAGATACTCGAACTCAGGTGCTCGATCGCCGGCGGAGGTGGTCAAGATGGGCAGGTGCATCACCAGAGCATCGACCGCAACCAGACCAACGCGCCCCGGATTCACCAGCAGGACGGACAATGTCGCCGCCGTTGAGAACACCTCCGGACCAACTTGGCCGAGCATCACGACTCGACCAGATTCGACGGCGAGTGCGTGTAGTTTCGACGCCTCGGGTCCGTCACCCGCGACCACGAGCCACCAGGAGTCATCTCTCGCGAATACAGCTCGGGCTGCATCGACCAGAAGATCCACTCGTTTGTGTTCGTTGATCGCTCCGAGATACAGAGCGATCTGAGCATCCACCGGAATTCCATGCTTCGTTCTGAAGGCGACTTGGTCGTCGTCAACCACCGACCTCAAAGCGTCCTCCAGCTGCCTCGTGTCGGTGGAGTTACGGAAGGCGGAGACCCTGCTTGGGTCTGTGCGCGAGCTCTCGATCACATGTTCGCGGCCACGCTCGGTGTAGGTAAGCACATGAGCGGCCAGGCGATTGAGGCGCCCTTCGAGAAAGGTCGCGATCCGATTCTGATCCGTGGTCTCGGAAATCCCATGACCAATGGTGATGAACGGGCGTCCAGTTGCGGCTGCCTTCCAAGCGTTCAGGTTCGAAACCTGCATTTCCGTCACGAGCAGCGTCCGCTTATCTCTCCACGGCTTTGGGAGATTCCGGTACATGAACTTCGGGAGACGCTTACTCGGTCGCCAGGTGCGTGTTGCGACTTGGGTGGCCCAGTCCGGCACTACTCCGTCTCCACGACGAGCCCGTATTGCCAACTGTTCGGAATCCCCGCCGTAAAACACGCGGCACTCGACGTCATTCCGGGCAAGCTCGTCGAGCACGCCTTGCCAAAGTGGGAGCCGGTACGCGGGCACATATGGTTGCGTGATTGCCACTCGCTGAGTCGATGTTCTAGGAGCCACTGTTCACCCGATCCAGTCGTCTCGGGTCAGCCGCCTGGCCGTCGAGCACGCGGAGAAAGTCTGCTCGCAGCGAGTCCAGCGCCGCCGCGGCGGCTTGTGCCCCGTGATCGATTCCCGCGCGGTCGCCGGTGAAATCAAAACTTTTCCAGCCACCGCCATCCGGACCTTCGAACCGAGAGGATGTCGTCCTCAACGGAACCCACGGCGCGAGCGTTGACGAGAGCTTGTCTGATCCTGGGTCCAGCACCGCGATGGGTGATGCGCCGTTTTGAACGCCCAGGATGAGGCCGTGAAGTCGATTGCTGACGATCGCTGCTGAACGTGCGTAGACGTTCTTGACCCTCTCCATCTGACTGGCGTGTGAGTTCTCGCCCCAAAGAAGAGCCTCGACGCTGAGCTCCGCGGCCAGTGAGCTGTGACGCACGTCGTCCCGTTTGACCTGCGAGACGAAAACGGGAACAAGCCCCCGCTCGGACACCTGAATCAGCAGGGCCTTCAGCCCCTCAATGTTCACTTCACGATCGCTTCGTAGCGAGATCGCGACGTACACGCGCTCCTTGCTCCCGACCACGCGGGGGTGACCGAAGGCAAGATCCGGCGCATCGCGAAGAGGCCGACCGATGACAGAGGCCGAGCGGTCATCTCGAACGACGTATAACGAGAATCGTGAGACCACGGCGCGCTCGAGCGCTCGCGCCATTCGTCCACTTCCGCGCAAGGCTCGTCCAACGGCCAGTGCACTTCCCCCGCTCAACCGCACGCCCAGAACGTTGAGGAGATTGACCAAAGACTTGAGCATCGGTTTGGGGCGACTCGCAAAGACCTGAGGTCCTGGCGCAAAGACGATTGATGCGCGGCGGCGAAGGATGTGCCCCCAGAGAAGGCCCTGATACTTGATCGAGCTGCTGATCCATCGGGTGTTCGCCGCGGACTGGAATGCGTTGAGATACGAGGTGGGCATCCCACCGGTGAACGCAACTACCCTGGATCCGCTCTGACCGATCCAGCCCAATGCGGTATCTCTGATCTCGATATCTCCGAGGTTGTCCCACTGGGCGGCCACGCTATAGAAAACCACTCGCTTCTTCGGGTCCAGTCGATTCGCCATCACCGATTTGTTTCCTTCCGCACGACGAACATCGTCAACCTGGTAGAAAGGGCGGCGCTTTGCACGACATACGAGAATGCGAGGCCGAGCGCTGCGCCCGTTGCGCCCCAGAGCAGGGCACCAAGCGCCACCCCAGCGAGACACGTGCAGGTCGTGACGACCGCGACCATCGCCACAAAATGCTTCATGCCGACACCCTGAAGGAGCGAACCCAACAGCGATGCCGAGGAGGCGAAGACGAGTCCGACAGCAGTGATCTGGAGCGCGAGGATCGCGCCCTCGTATTCCGCTCCGAGCAAGACCGGCACACCGAACGGGATGACGATGATCAGCACGGCATACATCACGGCGAATGCCGCTACCGCGAGAGCAACAAGTTTTATCAAGCCTCGTATGTTGCTTGCATCTCTCTTCGACGACGCGGGCAAGAGCACTGAAGCGAGTGACGTAGGCAAGATTCGTAGAGGGCTGGTGAGGCGCGATGCGGCTGCGTAGAAACCGGCCTGCGTCGAACCGGCGAGAACGCTGGTGAGCGCGGTGTCAAGATTTCGCGCCTGGGTGGCCACGGAATTGAGCCAGTACGGCCAAGACTCGCGAATGAGGTATCCAGCTTTCACCGGTTCATAGGGGACGAGCCTCCGTGCAACATACACATGGGCGAACACCCACGACACGACCGCCGCTGAAGCGGATGAAATTCCGAAGGCCAACACCGGATCGATCTGGGTCAGCAGCACCAACAGCACGAACAACCCCAGATTGCCCAAGCGCCGTCCCACGAGGTTTGCCGTATTGATTTTGGCATCCCCGTCAGCGAAAACCACGCCCAGCCACGCATCGGCGTTCCGCTCCGCAGCGGCCCAAATCGCCAATGGCACCAATAAAAAGAATCGGCTGTCGAAGGTAAATCCAAGAGCTACAAAGGCTGCCAACAGCAGAAACGCTAGAAGCAATGACAGGAGGTTGCTGAGCCTCAGGGCGGACGTGACGAAGGGCTGTGACGCGTCCTTCGCTCGCTCTCTGATCACATACGTCGGTATGCCCAGATCAATCGCCGTCTGCACAACGGTCACGACTCCGTAGACGGCGGAGAAGAAGCCGAACTCCGCCGGGGCCACCGTTCTCACGAGCAGAAGCATGGTCAGAGCCTGGATGAGCGCGGCGACGATACGACCAGCGGAGACCCATGCGAATTGTCCACCAACTCGGTAACGACGTGGCGATCTCGGAGTCACGTCGTTCTCCACTTCTGCTCCGGGCGGCCTGACAGGCGAGCGCCCACGAAGTCTCGAACTGCTGACCATAGCTCCTCAATCAAATTACTCAAGTCGAACGTCAGCGTTCTGCAATCACAATAACGGTGGAAATGCAGGGCGACGTCATGGATCAATATGCTCCGTCGCTGCCCAGGACGGCTCGGGCGGTGCGCCAGAGGATCGCAACATCGCCTGTGAGCGACCAGTTCTCGACGTAATAAAGATCAAGGCGAACCGTGTCCTCCCAGGACAGGTTTGAACGTCCGCTCACCTGCCACAGTCCCGTAATGCCGGGCTTCACGAGGAAGCGGCGGTGCACGTGCGATTCGTACTGAGCGACCTCGCGCTCCAGAGGAGGCCGCGGACCGACCAGCGACATGCTGCCACCGAACACATTGAAGAGTTGGGGAAGCTCGTCCAAGCTGTACCGCCGGAGGACTTTACCGACCGGAGTGACTCTCGGATCGTCCTTCATCTTGAACAAGATCGCATTTCCTTCAGCACGGGTTTCGCCGGCCAGCGTCTGCAGCCGTTCCTCCGCGTCGACGACCATGGACCGAAATTTGAGCATGTTGAAATGTTCACCGTTGTAACCGATTCGATCCTGGCGGAACAGGACTGGACCGGGAGTACTCAGCCGAACGATCATGGCGATGCACGCCAGAATCGGCGAGAGAAGAAGTATGCCCAAGCCAGATGCGACAACGTCGAAGAAGCGCTTCGCGAACTTCTTCCCGCCCTCGTAGCGGGGTGTCTCCACATGGATGAGAGGAAGTCCGGCCACCGGCCGGGTGTGAATTCTGGGACCGCCGATATCTACGAGGCTGGGCGCAACAACGAGGTGTTGCCGGCCCGGCTCGAGACTCCAACTCAACTCACGGACGCGCTGCGGCGGCAGTTCATCGGCGCTGGTGATGACGACAGTGTCGGCGCCACTGACCTCGAGAGCGCGGACAACTTTGTCCAGGTTCCCGAAGACGGGTATGTCTGTCCCTTCGAGCACATCCCCTACAAGTGATGTGGGAACACATGCACCGATTACTCGATAGCCCGCCTGTGGCCTGCTGTTCAATTCACGAGCGATATGCGCAACGGAGACCGAAGAACCTACCAGCAGCACCTTCGAGGTGAACGTGCCCTGGGCTCGCTTGACGCCTAACCATTGCCGCCACATCCAGCGAGAAAAAGCGAGCACCGCGAGGCCGAGGGGGAAGGCGATGAGAATGTATCCTCGGGCCAGTTCAATCTGAAAAAGGAAAGCCACGATCGCGACCAGTCCGAAGAGGCGAACTGTCGAGTCCACCAGAAGGCGGAACTCCTGCGTCCCTGTGCCGATCACCCGATAACCGCGGGTTCCGTAGACCTGAAGCATGAGCATCCAGGCGACGAGAATGACTATCGAGATGCCGAAGTAACTGATTGCCAGATCACCAGGACTATCGCGCCACGCGAGACTGGTCGAAGTTAAACCGAACCAGGCGATCTGCACGCCGAAGATCACCCAGATCAGCACCAGCAGATCCGTTACGAAGAGACGGCGCGCAAACGATCGACTCCATGATCGATGTACCGACACCCCGGCCGCAAACGACTCAGACGTCGTCGAACTGCTGACCATATCTCCCCCATCGACAAGCAACCTTTGAGAACGTCAGCGTTCTACGTCAACCATAACGAACGTGTGATTCCCCTAAATAACCGGCATGTAAACATCCGCCCAAAAGTGACGAGGCGCGGCTTCGTTTAGAGCGCCGACCATGAGGCGCCGCCGTCCTGAGAGGTCAGCACAGCCTCGGGCGTCCACGCCCAAAGCCTTAGCCCTACCGACGCCAGTGCCACCGGTTCGGATCCAGGCGCCTGAGACAAGCACGGCTGGTCGACGCCGGCTCCGGCCGTAATCGGCTGCCGGTAGACCCGCACCAGCACCCCGCCTGTGCACAACTCGGCTGCTTCCACGCTGGCAACCACGGAACCGTCCGTCGGGTCCACGCCCGCTGAGCTCATCGGCTCTGTATCGAACGACTGCCAACCGGCCGTTGCGACGTCGTAGGCGAAAAGTCCTTCAGCACATCGTGCGACTAGCCCATTCGGTGCAGTGAAGACCTGAAGGACGGACGAGCACGGGCCCGGCAGGGGTGTTCCCTGGAAACTAATCGTCGCCGCATTTACGGGGTCGACGAACGTCAGTCCAGCCAAGCGATCGGGAACAGCCTCCCAGAACTGACCATTGGTGTATGACGTCAAAGCAGCGAGATCACAGTTCGTGCCTTGTCTGGTAATGATGTCCAGCTGCCCGGCCCCGGCGAACTCCACACCCAAGACCTGTCGCACGACTACATCGCCGAAGGTGACGGGCTGCCAGGTGGAGCCGCCGTCGGTCGTCACCTCTACTAAAGGAGGTGAATCCGAGTCCCCGCAGCCTCCTACCGTCGACCGTATACCGGTTGACTCGTCGGCGAAGAGGAGGAATCGTGAGGGGCCCGCCACAGGCAACGGCGTTGCCGTAGGCGCCGTTGGGGTGGGCGAGGCAGCTGGCATCCGCTCGGACGACCAAGTCGGGACCGGCCCTGGAGTTTGGCCGGCGTCAGGCACGGTCGGGCTTCGCAATGCGAAGACCGCCAGGAGCAAAGAGATCAACGTGAGGGCCACAATCAAGGCGATTGTGATCAATCTGCCGCGCTCAGAGCTCGCAGTCCTTGAGCTCACGTGGTTACAGGTTTCTTTTCACGCTTTTTCGGGGTCTCCGGCTCGCTGTAACCGTAACCGTATCCATATCCGTAGCCATAACGACCGTATCCGTAGGAGTCGGGTCCCTTGGTTGGGAGCATTGTCAAGACCACGCCAGCCAACCGTGCTCCCACGTTCTGCAGGGCGGTGATCGACCCCTTGAGCTGATTCTTATGAGTTCGACCAGCGGCGACCATCAGGATCGCGCCCGATGTGTTGCTTGCAAGAATCGCGGCGTCGGTTACCGGAAGCAACGGCGGGGCGTCAAAGAATACGTAATCGAAAGTGTCCTCAAGCGATTTGATCAGTTGGATCATCGTCTTCGATCCAAGCAACTCGCTGGGGTTCGGCGGAATCTTTCCGGCCGGAAGAACATAGAGGTTGCTAGTACCCCATCGCTGGATCATCTCACCGACCTCAGCGCGGCCCACCAGTACGTCCGTTAGGCCGGCCCCACCTTCGAGACCCAAGTACTCCGTCAACTTCGGCTTACGCAAGTCTGCATCGACGATGATGACCTTGGCACCCGAAGCGGCCGTGACGATTGCCAGGTTGGCGGATGAGGTGCTCTTGCCCTCGCCTGAGATCGAGGACGTGATCACGAAGCTGCGCGCGCTCTGGTCGCCGACACTGAGGAATTGAAGGTTCGTTCTCAGGGTCCTGAACGACTCGGAGCGAGGACTTCGCGGGTCGTCCTGGACGACCAACGGGTGCTCGGGTGTTCTAGCGTCGAACACGATCCCACCGATCAACGTGGCGTCCGTCAGGTTCTCGACGTCGTGTTCATTCCGAATTCTGGTGTCCAGAGCCTCGCGGAGCACGGCAGCTCCGAGGCCTAGAGCCAAGCCGACAACCGCACCCAGACCGATATTCAGTGGAACATTGGGGGATGACGGATTCCTTGGGATCAGCGCCTGCTGCACGACCGTGATCTTGACCGGCGCGACGCCCTCGGCATTTTCGGGCACCAGGTCCGTCACCGTGTTCTGAAAGCTCGATGCGACAGCGTTGGCGATCTCCGCCGACTGTCGAGGGTCCACGTCCGAAACGGTGATCTCCACGATGACTGTGTCGAGCGGCGACGAGGCAGTCACTGATTTAGCGAGTCCTGCGGCATCTGTGTTGAGTCCTAGCGCAGCGATCACGGGCTGCAAAACCACGGGCGCTGTAACGACGTCAGCGTAGGATTTCACCTGGTTCTGAGCAAACGCCCCGCCCTGGGTCAGCTCGCTGACCGATCCTGTCGACTGCACCGAAACGAAGACTTTGCTTGTGGATTCGTATTTCGGCGTCTGCAGAATCGAGAAGGTCGCCGCTAATGCGATCCCGATCAGTGTGAAGGCGAGTATGAAAACCCAGCCCTTACGCAAAACGCGAATGTAGTCACGCAGTTCCACGCGCTTACGCCCTTTCCCCGTTACCGATCGATCACCTCGATGCTGCGACCATGCTCTCACAGGATTATTTCCACCTCGCGACCGCACCCGAGGGCGTCGTCGTTTTGTAACATCTGTCGCGCGGGCCGATGTGCGCCAATCTCCTACGAAACGCGACCTAGCGGGTGGCAGTGACCCCCAACGCCGTGGAGGCCCTGGTTACTCAGGGTTAACAAACGCGAAACCTACGTGGGGGTAGCCTTGAGGACGGTCGCTTGGTTCTAGGGGGGAAGATGCCGGCGAGTTATCTTGCTCTCGAAGTCATGCCGAGCGGCGACGACTTGAACAGTCCGTCCCCGCGATTGCAGGCGAGCGATTCTAATGGACGAATTCCCGGAACGACGTCATCGTCAGATCTAGACAAATGCGTTCAATTTCACGTCGTTCCGGAAAATCAGTCTTCACCTGAGCGAGTTTGGGCGTCACTATGAGTACTCAGCAACTGCGACGACAGACCAGTCGGAGTACCAGAGCCGTTACGGCGGGTGCCTCGGCGAAGAAGTCGTTGCGCCCCGATATTCAGGGGCTTCGCGCTCTCGCCGTCGTCGCCGTGATCTTCGACCATCTCTTCCATTGGCCTTCGGGCGGGTTCGTTGGTGTCGATGTCTTCTTTGTGATCTCCGGATTCCTCATCACCGGCCTGCTGCTGAGAGAACACGACCGATCCGGCACGATTTCGTTCACGGGCTTTTACAAGCGTCGCGTGCGTCGCATCGTCCCGGCGGCAACCGTCACGTTAGCTGTGACCGCCGCGCTGGCGTTTCTCGTTTTCAACCTAGGGCGCGCCACGCAGACGTTCTGGGATGCGGTCTGGTCGTTCTTCTTCCTGGGCAACTGGCACTTCGCGGCAGCAGGAACCGACTACTTCCTCGCGGGAGGCCCGGTCTCGCCTCTGCAGCACTTCTGGTCATTGTCGGTCGAGGAGCAGTTCTACTTCGTGTGGCCCTGGTTGATGCTGCTGATCTTTGTGTTGGGCGGCCGTGCTGCCCGGTGGAACACCAAGACCGCCCATCGCGCGGTGGGTATCGCAATGATCGTCTTCATCGCTGCTTCGTTCATCTGGTCGCTCTGGGAGACTTCGACGAACCCCACCTGGGCCTACTTCTCGACCTTCTCGAGGACCTGGGAGCTAGGAATTGGAGCCCTTTTGGCGGTGTTCGCCACAAGGCTGACCGCTATTCCGTCGTGGGTGCGACCGATTCTGGGTTGGCTTGGATTCTTAGGAATTCTGGCGTCGATCTTCTTCATCAACAGCCTTATGCCATTCCCCGGGCCTTGGGCGGCGGCCCCGGTGCTCGCGACGACGCTCGTCATACTTGCAGGTACAGGCGGAGAGCAGCGTTTCCTCTGGCCGCTGACGAACAGGGTTTCTCGGTACGTAGGCGACATGTCGTACAGCCTGTACTTGTGGCACTTCCCGGTCATCGTGTTGCTTGCATCCGTGATGGCGGCGGGAACGATTGAGTATTTCGGAACCGCGATCGCGGTGATGGGCATCGTCTCTGTGCTCTCCTACCATTTCGTCGAGCGTGCGGTATTGAAGTCCACCTGGCTTCGTGATGTAACGCCCGAAGAGCGGCACCAGATCGCGAAGAAGAAGCGAAATCGCAACCGAACATTGCGTGAATCGAATGTTCCCGTCATGATTGCCGTCGGTTTCATTGCCGCCGGCACTCTCGTGCTTACGACGGTTGCGCTTCTCCCGAAAACCCCGCCGGTGTCGACATCCGCGGTGTCAGTTCAGGCAGAGGCGATCGGGGACGCGTCCGCACCGACCACAGACGAGACAACGCCCGCCACGGCTCTCACCGCCAGCATCGCATCGGCTCTTGCGACCCAGACTTGGCCGACCTTCGACCCCCCAGTTGATGGCACCGTGAATCTTCGAGTCCCGCAGTGGGTCGAGGACGGTTGCCTCAATGTCTCTGACGAGAATGTGGACAGGTGTGTCTATGGAGCCAGCCAGCCCACCAAGACTGCCGTTGTCGTGGGGGACTCTGTGGGGACCAGCTGGCTTCCCGGCCTGATTTCAGGCCTGGAACCTCTTGGGTATCAGATCAGGTCCATGACGAAGGAAAAATGCCCATTCGGGTATGCTCCTGTGACATCCAGCGAGGAGGACACCGGCCCTCTCTATCAAGGTTGCGTAGACCACCACGAGTGGGTTGCTCAGAAGATCGCCGAGCTCAAGCCAGACTTGATCATCATTTCTGACTCCTACTACGGCCTCGACCGTTTGATGAGCCACAGCAGCGGCGAGACTGCTCGCACTGAGTGGTCCGACGGCTTCGGGCAGGCGCTCGACGCACTTCCCACGGACAGCCAGAAGGTAGTGCTCATGTCGCCACCTGGAGCCGGCAACATGACCGAATGTTATACGCCGCTGTCGAAGCCCATGGATTGCGCAGGCAGCCTGCGGTCGACTTGGAGCCTCATACTCGGAGCGGAGTCGTCGGCTTCGGAGCAACGACAGGTTCCATTTGTTGATACGCGTTCGTGGTTCTGCGTCTCTGGAAAGTGCCCTTCATTCGTGGGTACGACTGCCATGTACGCGGACTCGGCACACCTGACCACCAACTACAGTCAGAGCCTCGCCCCGGTCATCGTCAGCAAATTCCAGGAACTGCAACTCGTCGAATAATCGTCGTTCGATCAGTTCTTTGGGCCTTCGAATCAGCCAGTGACCCTGGGGACGCTATCCGATACTTTGCAGCACTCGAGCGGCAATGGCCGCGTGGCCCGCATCATTTATCTGACTTCCATCGGGTATGAGCATGGAGGGGTCAAGCACCGGCGGATCCAGCAGGGACACGTACTCGGCGCCGACCGAAGCGGCGGCCGATTGCACCGCGGCATCGAACTCGACGACCGTTGTCGCAAAGCCACCGGCGGTCGACGGTCCGACGGCGATGATCCGAGCGTTCGGCATCCCCTCCCGGAGGTCTGCGTAGGTCTTGGCGATGGCGGCGCTGACCTTGGTCGGGTTGGTGGCCCACGCGATGAAATCGTTCTGGCCGCCTGCGACAAGCACTATCGAAACATTGGCGGCCTCAGCCGTTCGGACCATCTGGTCGTAGTTAGGGCAGTACTGTTTCCCGCATCCGCTGACATCAGAGGTGGTGACGTAGCCAGTACCGCCTCGACCTACGTTGATCTCGAACCAGCCTTCAGAGGCTGACACGATCGATGTCCACTTCCGTGAATCAGCTGAGGCCCCTGAGCCGGCGACGTATGAGTCCCCGATGAAAATGGCTCTAGGTCGCGTGCTCGTGCGATCTGGAGTCGGCTCAGCGGATAAGTAGGGTGCGGGCGCTGAGTTTGACGCAGCGCCTGCGTCCACTCGCGAGAGATTGACTCCAACGATAATGACCACGCACGCGAGAATGACGGCGAGCGTCGACGCCAGAACCGCCTGTCCCACGCTCGGTCGCGGGAATGGTCTTCGATTCGGCATTGTGATCTCCCCACCCCGGCCAAGTCGATACGGCGCAGCGTGATCCTAACCCGCGCTCCGCCCTTTTCATGAGATGCCCGTGGGCGTGCAGAATATGCGTCAGGGCTTTCCGGCTAGCGGTTGATTCGCACTTCGAGTCGCTTCCGCAGACGGCCGGCAGGCTTTTCGATCACGACATACACGATTTGGGCGACGACCAGAGTCCCGATTAGCGCGACTAAGTCGCCCACAAGAGGTTGTGTGATGACGTTCTCGACGAGGTTCAAGACCAAGCGGTGGAAGAGATAGATCGAGAACGACAGAATTCCCAGCTGCACCACCACACGGCTGTTCAGCACGCGGCCCACGAGGCTGCTCGGCCGCGTGATCACAAACCAGAAGATCGGGATCAAGCAAACGCATTGGATCGTGTCAGCAATACTCAAGCGGAAGGCCTGCGAAGGTACAAGTGCCGAGGCGACGAACACCACCGTGGCGATGGCCGCGACGAGGCCAATGTGCCTGGTCAGCCAGAGGGAGATCCGCGTGGGGCCGATGAATCGGTCCCCCATCGCCGGATTGAAAAGAAGCGCCATTGCTGTTCCGAAGATCAGGCTGTCGATGCGGGTGTCCGTGGAGATGTACAGACGATCGAAGCTCGCACCCGTCAGACCCAGGACGATCCTCCAAACCGGCACCACAAGCGCGATGCCGATCATCGTCCATCCGATGGTCTTGAGAGTTGCCCTCGACTTGAAAAGGACCAACAACACGATGGGCACGATGAGGTAGTAATGCTCCTCCACTGCCAGGGACCAGAATTGCGTGGTGTCCGGAGGCAACCCTTCCCGTCCGGCTATGACGATGTAGTAGTTGGTGTAGTTCAAGACTTCGGCTAGAACACCCCACCCCGTGGTGTCCGCGGCCACGAGCCCCAAAGCGCCGAACACGACTGCAGCAGCGATCGCCAAGTAGGCGGGGGGTAATATGCGTAGCGCCCGGCGAAGGTAGAACTTCGACAGGGACAGCGTGCCGGTCTTCCCGTATTCGCGGCGCAGCAGCGTCGTGATGAGAAAGCCACTGAGGAAGAAGAAGATCGTCACACCGACGTGTCCGGGCCAGAAGCCGGTGCTGATACCAACGGCACCGTGACCTACGAACACCGTCAGGACAGCTATCGCGCGAAGCCCGTCGAGAGACGGAATGGTGAAGACGCCGTGCGTCTGACTACCTGGCGTGGCTGGCACATGACCCCCCGAATGTGTCGAACTTCAGGATAGAGCACCTGTACGGTCGCGGCTCGATCTAAGGCGCACCGGGTGGGAGCCAACACGAAGCGCTCAGCCGATGGCGGCCAGCACACGCTGAGCAATCGCCGCGTGCCCAGAGTCGGTGACATGCCCGCCGTCGACGGTGACCCACGATGGCTCGATCACTGGAGGATCTATCAGCGAGATGTACTCTGCGTTGACTGATGCAGCCGCACTTTGCACAGCTTCGTCGAAAGCGACAACTTCGTTTGAGACTGCGCCCACTGTCGATGGGCCGACGGCGATAATTCGGGCGTCAGGAAATCGCCCGCGAATGTCGCCGTATGTTTTCGATATACCGGCTGTCACGTCGCTTGGACTGGCTGTCCACGCGCCCATGTCGTTCTGCCCACCGGCCACCACAACGATGTCGGGTTGAGATTCCAGTGCGGTCGGAATCATTTCGTCGTAGGTCGGGCAGTACTCCAACCCACAACCATTTATTCCGGAAGTGGTGACATATCCTGTGCCGCCCCGTCCGAGATTGGTCTCGCTCCACCCTTTGGCTTTAGAGACGATCGAAGTCCATCGATTCGCTTCTGACGAGGCACCAGTGCCGTGAGTGTAAGAATCTCCGATGAAGACCACTTTCGTCGAAGCTGTGGGTGCCGACGGCACTTCAGACGCGGAACTGGAGTTTCGTGAGATCGACACACCGAGAAACACGGCCCCAGCGATTGCAACGATCACGAGCGCGGCCGAGAGAACCGCCACCTCGACCGTCCAGGAGGAACCAGGTCGACGGGCCTTTTTCGGCATGGGGCTCCTCGCGAGCGATTGAACGGGTTTCAGCACCTTGCATGCTGAGCCTATGAAACACCGCTGTTGGCCGCTATGTCCCAGTTCGAGGGGACCGTCCTATCCAGAATGGTCGTCAATGCACTCGGCTTTCTCCGACATCAGTTACCCGATACGTCATCAAGGAGCAGAGTCAGCTTTATTGAAGCCCGGCAACCAACGAGCGACGCGTTTCGAGGCGTTACGCGTCGTGTGGGCGCGGGGGCGCATCCTCGGTTATGCTCCCATCTATTAGGGGGAACTACATGACAAAACTCAACGGTGTGTGGCGTTCAGCAGCGATCACGGCAGCAGCCGCACTGGCAATAGGACTGATGGGGGCGGCTCCGGCCGGCGCCACAGAGGTGGGGGCACTCGCGGCACCCGGTGACGTGAGCCCGGGAGCGACGCCGTACTCGGCCTCTCTCACCGGCAGCTACGGTGACCCGGCGACGCCCGCGGGATGGCAGAATCTGCCGGTGTCGACGACGACACTGACGTTCGTGCTTCCCGACGATCTGCGTGGTCTCGGCATCACGGCCGTGTCGGTGCGAACGATCGCCGACTCGGGCAACGTCATCGTGCACAACCAGGCGATCAACGCGGCCACCAACACGCTGCAGGTGGCCATTCCGGCCGGGCGCCTCTCCACGACGGTGAGCCCCACGGCCGACCCGGCCTATGGCGGCGTGCCCTACTTCAGCTACCGCATCACGTTCCTCTCGCCCAGCGGGTCGACCGAATACCGCAAGCTCGAGCTGCAGGGCGTGTTCCGGGTCGTCGACGGTTCGTCGACCACCACGACGAGCACGCTGACGCGCGACAGCGCCACGGCCTACTCCTTCACCTCCGACTACCGGGGTACGAGCGAGCAGTGGGTCACCTCGGGTCAGACCATCGTGGTGCCGGCACCCGCCGGGCGCACCTGGCAGGCGAACGCCTCCGCGGTGCTGACCGACTGGGCCGAGAACGACGTTCCGGTCACGGCCACTCGCGCGGCCAACGGCAGCAGCCTGACGATCGCCATTCCGAGCGGCGCCACATTCGACGCCTACCTCGACGGCCGCAGCTACGTCACCATTGTGGCGACCGCCACCGAGGGTGACGCCCAGCACGTGTCGACCACCGACGTGAGCGTCGACGCCGTGTTCGGCCAGTCGACGAGCATCGCCGGCACGCTGAGCGCACGCGTCTCAGGCTCCGACCGCTACACCGGGGCCATCGCGATGGCCGCAGCGGGTCGCCCGTTCGGCACCGTCAAGACGCTCTACCTCGCCGCCGGCGCCAACTTCCCCGACGCGCTGAGCGCCGGCCCGGTTGCCGCTGCCGACGGATCGACGCTGCTGCTCGTACCGGCGTCGCAGAACGAGGCCGTCGCCCGCCGCATCCACGATCTCGACCCTGAGAGCATCGTCATCGTCGGCGGACCGAACTCCGTCACGCCCGACTGGGTCACGCGCATCCAGCAAGAGACGGATGCCCCGATCACCCGTGTCGGCGGGGCCGACCGCTACGCGGTCTCGCGTCAGCTCGCCACCGACACCTTCGGCACCTCCGGCGCCGACCACGTGTTCATCGCCACCGGCGCCAGCTACCCGGATGCCCTCTCGGCCATCCCCGCCGCTGTCGCCAACGATGCGCCCGTGCTGCTCGTGATCGGCCAGTCCTCCACGCTGGATGCCGCGACCGTCTCGACGCTCGACCAGCTCGGCACCGAGCAGGTCACCATCCTCGGTGGCCCGAACAGTGTCTCGCCCGGCATCCAGACCCAGCTCGAGCAGAAGTACCCGGGTGAGGTCACCCGCCTCGGCGGCGCCGACCGCTACGCCGTGGCTCTGGCCGTGAACGACGAGTTCCGCTCCGACTTCACCCCGGGCGCTGCGTTCCTGGCCTCGGGCGGCGCGTTCGCCGACGCTCTCGCCGGTGGCGTGCTCGCCGCGACGCACGGTTCGCCCCTGCTGCTCAGCCGGCCGGAATGCGTGCCGGCCGACGTCAGCGCGGCCCTGCAGGGCGACGGCCTGACGCACGTGACCCTGCTGGGTGGGCGCAACACGCTCACCCCGGCGGTGGCCACGCTCGCCAGCTGCAACTGAGTCACAACGGAAAGGCCCCGTGCGCATCGATCGGTGCGCACGGGGCCTTTCCCGTTTTCGGCCTGGCTCAGCGCGCGGTGGTGCGGTTGCTGAGCCGGTTGTAAAGCGAGGTGAGCCAGACCGGCGTGGCGAACAGCCAGCCAGCGTGCACGCGAGGGGCGAGGTTGCCGATGCCGAGCGAGACGACCAGGGCGAACGCCGCCACCGCCAGGGGAACCCACCAGCCGGCACCCTGCCACGACGGCGCTCCCAGTGCGACCAGGGCCGAGACCGCGTAGAAGACGATGATGGAATGCACCATATAGATGGGCAGCGTCTTCGTGCCGAGCGATCGCAGCGGCTTGATGCCGCTCAGCATGACGGCCAGCGCGACACCGGCGGCCAGGCCGAGCAGCCGCAGCGCGAAGCCGATCACTGGCGCATCGCCCAGGTGCAGGTAGCCGAGCACGCCGCCGGCGATCACCCAGGCCACGATGATCGCGCCGGCCGACCACCACTTGAGTGCGGAGGCTCGTGCGTTGATCCAGGTGCGCCAGTAGCAGCCGAAGATGAAGAACACGTAGAACATGAACAGGCCGTCCCACGCGCGGTTGTCGAAGTATTCGCCGCCGAACCAGATCAGGGCGAACAGGGCGGCGACGGCCAGCTGGATGCGCGGGTCGACCCGGGCGGTGGCCTTGGCCACCACGAAGAAGATCGCGAGCGCCAGGATGAACCAGCCTCCGAGCGGCCAGATGAAGAAGTGCAGCACGAGATTGAGCCATCCGCTCTCTTCGTTCTGACGCGGGATGAGATTGAACGTTCCCCAGCGGATGAGCACCCAGATGGCGAACACCCACACGAACAGCAGCACCTTCGACCGCAGCATGTCGCGCCAGGGAGCAACGAGCACCCACTTTCCGGCGAACAGCCCCGCCGCCATGAAGAACAGCGGCATGCGCATCGTGCGGAGGAATTCGGTGAGGATGCCCCACACCGGCTCCGACAGCCCGGCCTCGCCCGTGAACTGAATGGCGTGGTGGAACACCACCAGTGCGATCGCCAGCCCTCGCGCGGCATCCGGCCACGGGATGCGCTCCGACAGAGTGCGGGGTGCGGAGGCGCTCGCAGCGGTGTCACTCATGGGCAGGTCCAATCTGTCGGGCACGCGATGGACAGTCGTCACAAGCAGAGATGCTGAACACAGTATGCACCGGCTGCAGGATGTCGCCAGGCCCCGATCTCGCCGGGCCGAAATGCACCCGCGCGTTAAACGGCTCAGGGCGGTTCCCGAAGGAACCGCCCTGAAAGACCCGCTAGGGGTTCAGTGTCACGTGCTGTGCTCGAAGATGCGATCGAGAGCTTCGAGTTCGGAGTGGATGCGGCGACGCATCCGGCGAACGAATTCGACCATGAACTCACCTTTTCTGAAATTCGGATCTGGGTGCGCCTGGATGCAGCACACCGGTAGACCCCGAGCGGGGCTCACCGAAATGAGCGCCCACTCGGGGGCGAACAAACACGAGTGCTTGTTCAGATGCCGCCGCGTCGGGTGGGGGCCTGCGCGACGACTTCCTTGAGGTTATGCCGTTCCGGGCCCCGGCGACACGCGCAAACCGGCCCTTGCGGTGATCGTTGCGGGTTTCTCGAAGGCTTGCGGTTTACCGCATACATCTACCGGTTTCTGCGAAGACGGCGTGTCGTGACTTGCGCGACATCCCGCGCCGTGGAAAGACCCCCCGTTCGGGGCATGGTGTAATTGCTTCTGCCATGATTTTCGCGTCAACACCGTCGGATCCTCGACCGTGGTTCCACCGACAGCCGTTCGCGCATTCCCCGAGGCGGCAGTGCAGCCACCCGGGCTGTGTCGTCGTCTACGCACCCCGCCCCACGGTGCGCAAGCGAGCCCACGAGCCGAACCCCATCCTGCTCGAAGCGCGCTGGAGCGACTGGTCGATCGAGCAGTGGGAATCGTTCTTCGATCACGACGACTCGCGCATTCGCTACCCCGACGACGCCCAGCGTGGTCACGCCCGCTCGGTGCTCGCGCGCCTCAAGGCCGTCTACCGCGATCGGCCGTCGGGCCGTCAGTAGGCGCCGTCGCGCCCCAGCACCGCACGGGCGGTCTTGAACAGAATGACCAGGTCGCTCGTGAGCGACCAGTTCTCGACGTAGTAGAGGTCGAGGCGCACCGTGTCGTCCCACGACAGATTCGATCGCCCGCTCACCTGCCAGAGGCCCGTGATGCCCGGCTTCACGAGGAACCGGCGGTGCACGTGCTTCTCGTACTGCTCGACTTCACGAGGCAGCGGCGGGCGCGGCCCCACCAGTGACATCGAGCCCGCGAACACGTTGAACAGCTGGGGCAGCTCGTCGAGGCTGTAACGCCGCAAGAACCGGCCGACCGGGGTGATGCGCGGGTCGTCGCGCATCTTGAACATCACGGCGTTGCCCCGGTCGTGCTGCTCCAGCTGCAGATCGATCAGTCGCTGCTCGGCGTCGATCACCATCGACCGGAACTTCAGCATCTCGAACCGCTCGCCCTTCAGCCCGATGCGCTCCTGCCGGAACAGCACGGGACCGGCGCTGCTGAGCCGCACGGTGATGGCGATCACCAGCAGGAACGGCGAGATGACGGCGATGCCGAGCCCCGACGCGAGCACGTCGAAGCTGCGCTTCATGAAACGCGTGCCGCCCTCGTAGCGCGGAGTCTCGATGTGGATGAGGGGCAAGCCCGCGACAGGCCGGGTGTGCACCCGGGGGCCGCCGATGTCGACCAGGCTCGGTGCCACCACCAGGTGCTGGCGGCCGGGCTCGAGGCCCCAGCTCAACTGGCGCACTCGCTCGGGCGGCAGCTCGTCGGCACTTGTGATGACGACCGTGTCGGCGCCGTAGGCCATCATCGCCTGCTGCACCATGTCGAAGTTGCCGAACAGCGGGATGTCGGTGCCCGCCACGGTGTCGCCGCTCACGCTCGACGGCACACACGCACCCACCACGAGGTAACCCGCCTGGGGCTGACGCCCGAGCTCGTGGGCGATGTGCGCCACCGACGATCGCGAACCGACGAGTAGCACCCGCGAGGTGTACTCGCCGCGCGACCGCCGGGTGGCCAGCCACTGCCGCCACATCCAGCGCGAGAAGATGAGCACGGCGAGACCGAGCGGCAGCGCGATGAGGATGTAGCCGCGCGCGAAGCTGACCTGAAAGAGGAACGCGACGATCGCCACCACGCCGAACAACCGCATGGCGCCGTCGATGATGAGCCGGTATTCCTGGGCGCCCGTGCCCACCACGCGGTAACCGCGGGTGCCGTAGACGCCGAGCACCACCATCCAGCCCACCAGCAGGATCACCGAGATGGCGGTGTAGTTGAGCGCGAGCATCGGGGCGTCGCGCACGGCCACCGTGGCGGCATCCACGCCGAACCAGGCGATCTGCACCCCGAAGATGACCCAGGCGAGAATCAAGAAGTCGGTCACCAGAAGCCGGCGGGCATAGCTCACGCGCCAATCGGCGGAGGCAACGCGGTTGCCTACCGTTGACTGCCGCTTGCTCTCAGTCACCATTGCTCACCCGGTTTCAGAGCCCGGAGTCACCGGCGCTCTTCGCATCAGCCCTCAGTGAAACACACTTTGCAGCAGAGGTGGTCACCCCGTTTGGGGGGCACCTCCGGGGCCGATGGTCGCGTTGAACGCGGCGAGCATCAGTTCGTCGGCCTCGTCGCGCCGCGGCTTGAGCGCGTGGTCGGCGCCGTCGAGGATGACCGCCTGGGCCTCGAGGCCCTCGGCCTGCCAGGCGGCGGCGGTCTCTTGCGACCACTCGGGCAACGCGGTGTCGTCGGCCCCGCCGTGAATGAGCAGCAGGGGCTCGGTGGCCCGGTCGAAGAAGGTGCGGGGCGAGACATCCGCCCAGTATTCGGGGTCTTGGGTGGGGCCGGCGGTGGTCTCGGTGACGTCGGCTCCGGATGCCTCGTAGCCCTCGATCACCTCACCGAACGACGACGTGGCTGCCGACAGCGCCACCACCATGTCAGACGAACCGGGCGCGATCACCGCGGCGTCGAGCGCGAGCAGGCCGCCGAGACTGTGACCGACCAAACCGATGCGGTCGGGGTCGACCTCGGGCACCTGCCCGCTGCGCAGCACCGCGAGAGCGTTGACCACGTCGAGTGCCATGCCCCAGTCGAGCACGGTGGGCCAGCCGAAGCCGGGGTCGACCGTGAGGTTGTCTTCGGAGTCGGCCGGGTCTGACGAGCCGTAGCCGCGCAGGTCGGTGGCGAGCACGGCGTAGCCGTTGGCCACGAGCACCCTCTGCTCCGACTCGAGGTCGCCGCCGGTGTCGTAGCGCTCGGGGTCGACACTGCCGTGCACCACCACGACGCCGGGGAACGGGCCCTCGCCCGCCGGCACCCGCAGCACGCCCGAGATGGTGAGTCCGCCGCTGTCGTAGGTGACGGCCGTCGAGGTCACGCCGTCGGTGGCGTCGAGCACCTCCCCCATGGTGAGCGTGGGCTGCTCTGGCGCGGAGTCGATGATGGTGCGCAAAGTGGAGGTGTCGGTCACGGGCTTCTCCGTCGGCACGGTCAGCGTGGGCTCGGGGGTTTCGGCCGGCGCCGGAGTGCAGCCGGCGAGACCGGCGAGCAGGGCGACCAGCACGGCCCCCACCGCGAGTTGGCGCGGGCGTCGGGATGTTTCCGCGGGGCTGGGCATACCGGCAAGCGTATGTCGACGGCACCCTGAATAGACCGGCACTCTGCGCGGAATCCCAGCTGGTTGCCGCGCAATTCACCACATCGAAGGCTGATCGTTACATGCGCGATTTGTGGCGAAGCCGTTTCGACATATGCTGTTCCTGGGGGAAGGCTATGACGAGCCTTAAGTTTTGTCGTCCCTGCAGCCAGTAACTGATGCCCGAGACCCGACAAACTGGAATTGATACACATGACGAAAAAAATCTCTGCGCACCCGTTCTCGACCGTTCGGAGCCGCGTAGTCGCGGTTGCCGCCGCGTCGCTGATGGCTGCGACAGCCGTAATCGCCGTGCCGAGCATGGCCTCTGCCGATGTCACCGACGACTCCGGCTCGGTCACCGCTCTCGCGGGCCCGACCACCGCTGACATCGTCATCGGTGCGCGCATCGCCTACCAGCGGGTTCCCGCCGGCGAAGCCGACCTCAACAATCCGGAGTACCTCGAGGGCGTGGCCTTCGAGCTCTACACCCCGACGGCCGACGGCCCGGGCGAGCCCACGGGTCTCACCTGCGCCATTCCGGCCGGTGCGGTCGACTGCACCATCACGGTTCCGGATGTCGGCACCGGTGGCGCCAACGAAGGCGCCCAGTACTACGTGGTGCAGACCTCGGCCGGTGCCTCGGCCTACCCCATCGACATCCTGATGACGGGCACCGCTTCGCGGCCCGACAACCTGCGCTACTACCCGGGCGTCACCCCTCCGGTGACCGCGAACGCGACCATCGCGTTCCCGACCCCGGGTGAAGGCCAGCTGACCAACTCCGGCGTCATCGCCTCGGGGCTCGACAACCCGTCGATCGTGCCGCTGTGCACCACCGGCTCGCTGTCGCTCGCCGTGCAGATGGACATCTCCGGCTCGGTCGACGGCGAGCAGCGCATGCAGTACCGCGACGCTCTGCAGCAGATGGTCGCCCAGCTCGCCGGCAGCCGTGTCGACCTCTACCTGACGACGTTCGGTTCGACCTCACCGGTCGACGGTCGCGCCAGCGGCCCCTGGGCGCTCGACAACGAGGATGACGTCGCCGCAGTGCTCGACGACATCAGCGACTTCACCGAGGCCGTGCCCGGCGACACGCAGCAGACCAACTGGGATCTCGCGCTCCGCCGCATCGCCGACGCCCCGCAGAACTTCGACGCTCTGCTGATGCTGACCGACGGCGCACCCAACCAGGTGAGCAACGCGGCCGGCGACGGCGGCGAATACGTCTCGGGCTCCGAGGTCACCATCGCCTCGGTCGAGCAGGCCGTCTTCTCGGCCAACGCCGTGAAGGCCAAGGGCACCCGCGTGATCGCCATGGGCATCGGCAACGGTGTCTCGGGTGACGTCTACCACAACCTCGCCGCCATCTCCGGTCCGGTCGCCGAGAGCGACTACTACCAGGGCGAGTGGGAGACCCTCACCGAAGACCTGAAGAACGTGATCACCCCGCTGGTCTGCAGCACCCCGGTCACCCTCGAGAAGTACGTGGTCGACCCCACCACCGGTGAGCCCGCTCTCGCCGACGGCTGGAGCTTCGGTGCCGAGGTCAGCGACGTGTCGGCCGGAACCGCCACCCTCTACGGCGACTCGCCGCAGGTGACCGGCTCGGGTGACAACTCGACCGGTGAGGCGACCTGGAACGTCATCTTCGACGACGTGGCCGCCACCGCCACGCTGACCCTCACCGAGACCGGCCAGCCCGGCTACTCGCTGGTGGGCGTCGACTACGAGATCACCCACGAAGACGGAACGTCGACCACGGGCACCAGCACCGACCCGGCACTCGTGCTCACGGGCCTCGCACCGACCGACAGCGTCGACGTGGCCTACACGAACGCGGTCGACCCGTCGGCAGCCACCTTCCAGGTGCGCAAGGTGATCACCGGCTCCGGGGCATCCCTGGTTCCCTCCACCACGCCGTTCAGCTTCACCTACTCGGTGAACGGAACGCCGGCTGCAGCCCCGCTCGTGGTCTACCCGAACGGCACCGCCGTCGACGGCCCCGTGCTCGCACCCGGTGACGTCGTGACGATCACCGAGAGCAGCTCGCTCCCGGCCGTCTCGGGTGTCGCGTGGGGCGATCTGCCTGCCGCGCAGACCATCACGCTCGACGCGAGCACGGTGGGTGTGGTGACGTTCACCAACACGGCGACCAGCTTGACCCCGGCCAACACCGGCGGCAACGGGGGCAGCCTCGCAGCCACCGGCGCCGACCTCTCGAGCGTGCCGCCGTTCGCTGGAGCGGGAGTG
This sequence comes from Herbiconiux daphne, assembly GCF_024979295.1. Classification (GTDB taxonomy): domain Bacteria; phylum Actinomycetota; class Actinomycetes; order Actinomycetales; family Microbacteriaceae; genus Herbiconiux; species Herbiconiux daphnes. The sequence continues at coordinate 99,079 of NZ_JANLCJ010000007.1, forward strand.
CTCGTGCTTCTGGCCGGCGTGCTGACCCTGGTCATCACCCGCCGTCGGGAGCAGACCGCAAACCGCAACAGCTGACCGACACGGCAGCGAACAACCGGCGGGGGTGACGCATGACACAGCAACGCAAAGTCGGCGTCATCCTCGGGTTCGGTTTCAGCCCTGAGACGTGGCGCCTGCGCTACGCCAAGGGCGAAGTGGCCGATGAAACCCCTTACGCCTACCATCTGGCAGAGGAGTGGTTCGCCCTCGAGTGGTCGACAGACCGCGTCGAGGGCCACCTCTCCCGCTGGTGGCGCATGTCGGTGAAGAGGTTCGTCGGCTTCGACTTCGTGCACGTCTGGCGCAACCGCCACGTGATCAAACGGGTCGACGCCGTCTGGACCCACACCGAGCGCGAGCACCTCGCCGTCGCCCTCATCAAGGCCCTCGCTCCGCGACGCTACCGGGCCGTGAGCATCGCCCAGTCGGTGTGGCTCTGGGACCTGTGGCCCGGCATCTCGGGCCTGCGCGCCCGGGTGTTCCGGTCGCTGCTGCGCCGGCACGCCGTGGAGCTGGTGCTGAGCCGGGTGAACCGCGACGACTCGCGTCGCCTGGTTCCCGGCCGAAAGGTTCTGCGCCTTCCGTTCGGCTCGCGATTCGCGACGCCGGCACCGACGGATGCCGCGCTGCCCACTCCCCCGCGGGTGCTGGTGGTCGGCAACGACCGCCACCGCGACTGGGACCTGCTGCTCGAAGTCACCCGTCTCGTTCCCGAGGCCGACTTCGACATCATCTCGCTGGCCAGCACCGTGCGCGAGCGCACCTGGCCGAGCAACGTGCACGTGCGCTCGAGCCCACAGCGGCTCGTGCTCGAGGCCTATGCGTCGTCGTCGATCGCGGCTCTGCCGCTGCGCGACAACCACCACGCCTCGGGCTGCACCGTGGCCATCGAGGCCATCTCCGCCGGCATCCCGCTCATCGTCAGCGACGCCGGCGGCATCGACGAATACGTCACCGACGCGGATGCCGCCCTGGTGCCCGTGGGTGACGCCCAAGCCTTCGCCACCGCACTCCGTGCCCGGCTCGCGCGCAACACGCGCGCCGAGGGCGGGCTCGCGGTCGCGACATCCCGAGGTCTCGCCGAGAACGACTACATCACCCGACTCGCGCTGCTCACCCTGGCAGTGCTCGATCACGAAGAAATCGACGGCGCCGTCGAAGCCTTCCGCTCTCCCCCATCACCCACCCTGGTGACCGAGAACAAGGAGGCCGCGGCATGAACACACTCGAACTGATGCTCGGGGCTCAGCGCGCGCGCGATTTCGCTTTCAGCAAGCTGGCCGCATCGGGCTTCGCCCGGTTCGGCAAGAACTCGCGCATCCTGCTGCCCACCCGCCTGAGCGGAACCCAGCACATGAGCATCGGCGACCGGGTGCTGATCGGCGCCCAGTCGTGGCTCATCGTGCCCGAGCAGCACTCCCCCGGGCCCAACCTGATTCTGCACGACCGCGTGCGCATGAATCAGACCTCGATCTCAGCCGTCTCGCACGTCGAGATCGAAGAGGCCGTGGCCATGGCCCGGGGCTGTTACATCTCCGACCACTCCCACGGCTTCAGCGACCTCGACCTGCCGGTGCGCGACCAGCCCATCGACAGGGTGGCGCCCGTCGTCATCCGCCGCGGGGCGTGGCTCGGGCAGAACGTCGTGGTGCTGCCGGGGGTCACGATCGGCCGGGGGGCCGTGATCGGAGCGAACAGCGTCGTGCGCGATGACGTGCCCGACCACACGGTGGCTGCGGGAGTGCCCGCACGAGTCATCCGGGAGCTGGCATGACTCTCGCCGAACCCAACCCCATGACCCCGGGCGGCCCAGCTGTGAACCCCAAGGACTTCGTCTTCACGTTCTCCTACGAATCGTTCGCCGACGCGCAGAAGCGCGGCATGATGCGGCCGCCCGACCGGCTCGTCGCCATGCTGATGCAGTCACCCGAGGTGCGCCGGCTCGTCGTGGCCGACCCCTACCGGTCGTGGGCCACGAACTGGGCGCGATTCCTGATCGACTTCCGTTACCGTCCGCGCGACTCCGAGAAGATGCAGCACGTGAGCCCGATGCGGTTCGCGCGCGCCGACCCGACCGACCTGCAGGCCATCGAGCGCGTCTACCGCGCCTATGAGCACAAGCTCGAGAACGCGGCATCAGCGGCCGGTCTCGTCACGCCCGCCATCGTCACGGCCAACCCGCTTGTGGGCGGCTTCACCTCGCTCGACTGGGCCGGCCCCGCGCTCTACTACGCCCGCGACGACTGGCTGAGCTCGCCGGCGCGCCGGCGCTACTGGCCGGCCTATCAAGAGGCCTACCGCCGCATCTCCGAGAGCGGCCGGGCCGTGGCCGCGGTGTCGCAGGAGATCATCGACCGCATCGAGCCCCGCGGCCCGCATCGCGTGGTGCCGAACGGCATCGAGGTGCAGGAGTGGGAGGGCGAACTGCCCGAGCCGCCCGAGTGGTTCGGCCGCATTCCCGGGCCGCGCGCCACCTACGTGGGCACGCTCGACTCGCGCCTCGACATCGACGGGCTCACCGCGCTCGCGCGCGCGAAACCCGAACTGCACATCGTGCTGGTGGGCCCGGCGCCGAGTGCGCACTACATCGCTGAGCTCAAAGACCTGCCCAACGTGCACATCCGCGGCAAAGTCGGCCGACGCGAAGTCGTCGCCGTGCTGCGCAACAGCGAGCTGACACTGCTCGCCCACCGACGCACACCCTTGACCGAGGCGATGAGCCCGCTCAAGGTGTACGAATACCTGGCAGCCGGCAAGCCCGTGCTCGCCACCGATCTGCGTCCCGTGCGCGGATTGGGAGACCATGTCCATCTCGCAGACACGGTCTCGGACTTCATCGATCTCGTCGACCCCGCGCTGGCGCAGGGACCTCTCACCGAAACCCAACGGCAGGAGTTCCTCAAGGCCAACGCGTGGTCGAGACGACACGAGGAGATACTCGCACTGCTGTGGGGAATTTAGCGCCCGCCTCCCGACGGGCACTAGAAAGAGGAGAACACAATGATTCCGAGTGGCAAGGTTCTATTGGTGTGTTCTGGGGGTGGACACCTACGGCAGCTGGACAGTTTCGTCGAGCGCATCGGCTATGCGCCCGAGCAGCAGGTGTGGGTCACGTTCCAGAACGGTCTCAGCGAATCGTTGCTCGCCGGCCGTGAGGTGATCTGGGCACCGTTCACGGCGCCCCGCGACCTCAAGAACTTCGCGAAGCTCGTGGTGCTGGCCCAGAAGGTGCTCTCGAAGGGCACGTTCACCGAGGTGATCAGCACGGGCTCGAGCCCCGCCGTGGCGTTTCTGCCCAATGCCGCGCTGCGCGGCGTCACCACGCACTACATCGAGAGCGCCGCGCGCGCCGACGGGCCCTCGCTCACCGGCAAGCTCATCTCGCGCTTCAAGCGCATCAACACCTACTGCCAGTACCCCGTGTGGGCCGACGAGCGCTGGGAGTACCGCGGGTCGGTGTTCGACGAGTTCGCTCCGGGCCCGGATGTCGCCACCGACGCCATGCCCAAGCGCGCCGTGGTCTCGGTCGGCACGCAGGAGGGTTACCCCTTCCCCCGCATGATCGAAGCCGTGGTGCCGCTGGTCGCCGATTTCGACGAGGTGCTCTGGCAGACCGGCGACCTGGATGTCTCGGGCCTCGGCATCGACGGGCGGGCCAGTGTGCCCTACGACGAGCTGAAAGCCGCCATCCGTGAGGCCGACGTCGTGATCAGCCACTCGGGTGTCGGTGGGGCGCTGACGGCGCTGCGCGCCGGCAAGCACCCCGTGATGATCCCGCGTCTCACGGCGCACAACGAGCACATCGACGACCACCAGCTGCAGGTGGCCCGCGAGCTCCAGCGACGCGGTCTGGCGACCATGCGCGCGCCGGAGGACCTCACGCTGGATGATATCGTCGAAGCAAGCCGAAGCAGCATCCACACGGTTCCTCCGCCGCCGTTCTATCTGCGGGTGCCACGAGGGACTACATGACACGTGAGATCGACCGACGCACGCTGCTGAAAGGATCACTGGTTCTGGCTGCATCCGGAACCGTGGTGGCGTGTTCAGACGATCGCGTAGTCCCCGGCCCGTCAGCCACCGCTCCGTCGCCCGCCGCGACGGAAGCGGCCGGCGGCGGGCCGACCTCTGAGCGCCCCACGCGGGTGACGTCGTTCGGCCCCAACGGCACCCACTACCCCGACGACGTGCCGTGGCTCGGTGAGCGGGCCGCCACGGAGCTCGTGGCGGAGTGCAGCTGGCAAGACATCGGCCGCACCATCCAGGGGCTGCTCGCCGAAGAGGTGGCGGCCGGCGTCATCATCCGGGTCAAGCCCGGCACGCTCGCCGGCGGCGGCGCGGGCTCGTCGGCTCCGGCCGTGCTCACGAACGTGGGCAACCCGGCGTGGACGAGAAACGTCGTGGTGTGCCCCCTCGACGGCTTCGGCAGCGTGGCGTTCGCGAGCACCGGCATCCGCATCGACCAGAGCGCCCGGGTGTCGCTGTTCGGCTTCGTGGGCAGCGGCGCCTTCACCATGACCCGATGCCAGAACGTGCAGGTGGGCTGGGGCCGGTTCGACGCCATGAGCATCACCCGCGGCGGGCGCGACATCGCGCTCTTCGAGCTCGTGCTGGGCTTTCGGCAGAACAGCGACGACACCGTGGGCGTGCGCCCGATCGAGACCTTCCCGATGGTGAACCTCACCCGCGACGGCTGTGTGTTCGGGCCCTCGGTGAAGCCCGACGGCGACGACTCCCACTGCGACACCATTCAGCTCGAGGGCACCGGCACGGGCGTGTTCGGGCCCGTCACCACCACCGACTGCGTCGACTACGGTTCGTCGAACGCGGCCGAGCTGCTCGACGACAAGCTCACGCTCGCCGAATACCGCCACTGCCTCATTCTGGGCGGGCAGCTGCCCTGGCAGGTCTACCCGCTGCGCCCAGGCGACTACCCGGGCGACCCCAACGCCTTCTCGGGCGACTGCCAAGACGTGCGCCTGACCGACACGGTCGTCGCCGGGGCGATCGGCCGCATGGGGTTCACCCAGGTGCAGAACTCGACCCTCAGCTACGCGCCGACCGACTCGCAGCAGCCCCGTGAATCCGGCGCCTGGATCGTCGACCCGTCGGTCGCCGAGTGGACGCGCGAGCAGATCATGGGCCAGCAGGCCATTCCCGACTACGAGATCTCGACCCTGCGGGCGCTCTGGAGCTGGTAGGGGCCGCGGCCGGGCTCAGGCCTGGTCGTCGTCGCGCACGTGGCGCCCGCGCGGCTCACGGGCCGGTGAGTGCTCGTCGTGCGGCGGGTTACGGCGGCCGCCGGCGTGTTCGTGCTCGTGCCGGCGCTCGCCCTCTTCGATCGCGCTGAGCTCTTCGCGCACGTAGCCCTCGTCCATCGCCGCCTCGGCGAAGGTCTCGGGCTCGACCGGAACGACCAGCTGCGACTCGTCGACGACCTCGGGGCCCTCGCCGTCGGCACCCTCGCCGGCCGCGGCGGCGGGCTTCTTGGGCTTGCGCATGCGCTGCACGAACTGAAGCAGGTTGCTGAAGTCCCGACGGTAGCCGGGAATGAGGAACAGCGGCGCCACGGCGAACAGGGCGGCGAAGCATCCGACCAGCACTTCGAGCAGGGCGATCGGGGTGGGCACGAGCCGCGAGATGCCGAATGAGGCCGCGAAGGCGATGAGGGCCATGATCGCGGGCCGCACGAGCGGGCCCCAGATGTCTTTGCCCTTCATGAAGGTGCCCGAGATGGCCCAGGCGAAGCCGGGGATCAGCAGCAGCAGCGTGAGCACGCCGTAGGTGATGACCAGGCCGTTGAGGCCGCCCCAGAAGATGCCGAAGAAGTAGCCGCCGATGACGATCGGGCGGGCCACCAGGTCGTAGAGGAACTGGCGGTGCGAGCGGCCGAGCGATATGTAGAGCCAGGTGCGCAGCCGGCCGATGGCCTGCCCGAAGCCGGCGATGGCGAACAGGCTGAACAGCGTGGCCGCCGTCTCCCAGTTCGGGCCGAGCAAGAGACGCACGAGCGGCTGGGCGACGCCGGCCGCGATGGCGTAGGTGGGAAGCGTGAGGTAGCCGATCACCAGCACGGCGCTGCGGATGTAGCGGCGGTAGCGCTCTCCGTCGTCGCGCAGCGAACTGAGCACCGGCAGGGCCACGCGGCCGAGCGGGCCGTTCATCTGCTGCAGGGGCAGCAGGAACAGCGCGTAGGCCCGCGAGTACTGACCGAGGGCGGTGGGGCCGAGGCTCGCACCGATGATGACGTTGTCGAGGTTCTTCTCGGCGTAGCCGAGCAGCTCGGCACCGAAGATGCTGCCGCCCGTGCCCATCAGCTTCCAGGCGTCGCGCACGATGCGGGGGGCGCCGACCTTCGGCCGCACGATGGCCCAGAGCACCACGAGGCGCACGATGAACTGCGCACCGGCCATGGCCACGAGCGACCAGTAGCCCCAGCCGAGCAGCGCGGTGATGATGCCGGCCACGACGCCGAGCGCCATGGTGCCGATGTCGAGCGACGCGAGGGTGCCGAAGCGCAGCTCCTTCGTGGCGCGGGCCTGCAGCGGCATCACCAAGCCGCTCAGGAAGACGCCTGGCGCCATCAGCAGCGTCACACCCACCAGACGCGGCTCGTTGTAGAGCGCGGCGATCAGCGGGGCACACAGGGCGATGATCACCGAGAGCACGATGCCGATCAGCACCGACAGCCAGAGCAGGCTCTGCCACACCTTCTCGGTGAGGTTCTGGGCCTGGATGATGGCGCCGGTCATGCCGAAGTCGCGCACGAGCTCGGCGAGGCCCATCACGGCCCCGACCATCGCGATCAGACCGAAGTCGGCCGGGGTCAGAAGACGGGCGAGAACGACCGTCGAGACCGTCTGCAGCAGCGCCCGTCCCCACAGGCCACCGGTGGTGACCAAGACGCCGCGAACGGCGCGATGCGCCAGATTCGTGGGTGCACTCATGAACTGCCCTTCCGGGTTGTCTCGTCTCGGTTCCACGAGATCGGCCGATCGTCGGCCGTCAGGCGTCGTGCGCGTCGGTGGGTGACGACGTGCACCACTGAGTAGACCACGAAACCGGGCCACAGCCACGGTCGGCGGGCCACCCGGCGCACGAGCGACCGGGCTCCGGCCGACGGCGGGGGCGGCGCGAGGTCGGGGAACACGCGGGCGATCTGGCTGTTTCCGGCCGCGATGCGGGTGTTGCGCCGCACCAGGGTGGCGAGCGAGCCGGGAGCGGTCACCGAGAACGTGAGGCTGTCGGCGACGCACCGCTCCTCGGGCGCGAACAGGCGCTGCACGAAGAGGTCGTCGGCGATCACGTCGGGGAACTCGTCGAAACGCGCGCGGCCCGCCTCACTCAGCATGTAGATGCCCGAGCCGATGTGCCCGCTCGTGCGGTAGTCGGTGAGCGCCCAGACGCGGTAGTACTGCCGCACCCACCACGAGCGCGACGGCAGCACCCGCAGGGTGGGCGAGGCCACCTCGGCGCCCGTCGACGTGAGCAGTTCGGCGAGGGCGAGCAGGTCGGAGCCGGCCACCGAGACGTCGGCGTCGACGAAGGCCACCGGGTAGGCGTCGACCGCGCGGCTGCCGGCGTTCAGGGCCTTGATCTTCGAGGCCTCGGGAATCTCGAGCACCCGCACCGCAGCGCCGAACTCACGAGCCCGCGCGGCCGTGCCGTCGGTGCATCCGTTGGCCACCACGATCAGGTCGAGCTGCTCGCGCGGCACGTCGAGCAGGTGCCGCAGGGCGACCGGGAGCAACGCCTCTTCGTCGTGCGCCGGCACGACCACCGAGATGCGGGTCACGATCGCACCAGCGCGCGCTCGCGAGCACGCGGCTTCGCGAGGCCGTAGACACCGCCCCACGACTCGGACTGGAAGGTCATGGCCCAGGCGCCGATGGCGAGCAGCAGCGACAGCAGCAGCAGGGTCTGCATGAACGCGAAGGCGTCGTAGAAGAACATCGACGTGGCGTAGCCGATGGCCGACGTGGTGACCGCCAGCACGAGCATGGCCCGCTGCTCGGGCACGCCACGGCGGAACGAGAACCGCACCATCACGACGATGGGCCACACCAGCAGGGCGATGAGGCCCAGCACGCCGATGATGCCCGTCTCGAGCAGGCTACCGAGCCACTGGTTGTCGAGAATCTGCGAGTTCGCTTCGGGGCCCACCACGATGCGGCTGCCGAGGCCGGTGCCCGCGAGCGGGTTCTGCCCGAACTGGGCGAAAGCCTCCGGCAGGTCGGCGAGCCGGCCTTGACCTGCCAGACCGACCGAGGTCGTCTGCGAGGCCACGAGACCCTGCAGGTCGAAGAGCGAGAGCACGGTCGACTCGAACAGGGCCGGGAAGATCAGGCCCACCACGATCACGACCGGCAGGCCCACCACCGCCAGCAGGCCGGCGAGTTTCGGCCGCACGAGCAGGATGAACAGGAACATGACGCCGAGCGCCACGATCCCGGTGCGCGAGACCGCCGAGAGCAGGCCGATCATCATGAGCCCGATCGCGGCCGAGTAGACCAGGATGCGCGTGAACTGGAACTTGGGCCAGGGGCTGAACTTCATCAGGTAGATCGCCAGCGGAATGATCATGCAGAACAGCACGGCCAGGGCGATCGGATGCTGCGCCGACCCGAACGCGCGGGCTCCACCCGCTCGCAGCGACTCGGCGTCGTCGCGCAGGATCTCCAGCGGCAGGAACTGGTTGAGCATGAGGAAGATGTTGCGGTGCGTGACGCGCTCGAGGAAGGCGGAGATGCCGATGAAGGCTCCGCCGAACACGATGACGTTGAGCAGGATCGTGGTGATGGCCTCGCTCGAGAGCATCTGCCGGAAGATCACGATGGTCGACAGCAGGAACGCGAGCTGGAAGATGTTGGCGAAACCGGCGGTGACCAGGCCGGTCTCGGTTATGGCCACGGCGTTGACCATGAGCGACGCGAACGCGGTCCACAGGAAGATCGCGATCGGCCAGCCCCACACCACGGGCTTCCAGTCTTTGCGGCCGCGCACGAACAGGTGCACGCCGAGAGCCACCAACAGTGCGGCGATGGTGACCCGGTAGGGCTCGAGCGCGAACCCGACCGGAATCGGCAGGGCGTAGCGGCGGATCGGGATGAAGAGGATGACCGCCGTCAGCACGAACAGCATGGTCGTCCAGTTGAACACCGCCCGGCGGAACACGTAGAGACCGCAGACCACCAGCAGCACGCCGCCCACGATGAGCGGTTCGAGGAAGAGCACCGCCACCACGACGACCGCGGTCACCACGATCGCGATGGCGATGGTGGTGAGAACGCGCGGCCCGCGGTCGCGAGCGGGCCGGTGGGCTCGCTCGCGCTGCGGGGTCGTCACGTCGGCCATCGCGGGCGTCCTAGCCGCGGGTGGAATCGGTGGTTCCGGGCGCCGAGTCGTCGGTCGTGGGGCCGAGAGCCCGCACCTGGCGGCGGGTCAGCCGGCCGGATGGCGTGCTGGTCGAGGGGCCGGCATCCGGGTTCTCGTCGGGGCCTTCGGAGAGCGAGTCGTCGAGCTCGTCGAACACCGCGGTGCCCTCGGGCTCGGCACTCCGCGACGCCTTCGACGAGCGCGAGGGCTTGGCGGCGGCGCTGACCGGCGGCGCGACATCCGGAGTCGCGGTAGCGACCGGGGCAGCGACCACCGGAGCGGCGACCACGGGCGTGGTGGCGGCCGGGGTCGTCGCCAGCGGCGTGTCGGAGCTCTTCGAGCGACCGGCGCGCGAGGTCGCGGCCACGGGAACCACGGCGGCGTCGTCGTCGGGCGACAGGTCGTCGTCGGGCTCACCGGCATCTGCGCCCGACTTGCGACGGCGCTCACGGATGGCCTCGATGACGAGGGCGATGGCCACGAAGAGCAGGAACACTCCGAGGGCCACGATGATGACGGGGATGGCCGGGTTGCTGCCGGTGCCGGCGTCGGCCTTGGGCGCGTTCAGCTCGTCGAGCGTCAGGCGGATGTCTTCGGGAACGCCCCACTCGGCCTGCTGGGCCGAGACCAGGTCGCCGAACACCTTCGTGGCCTGGTTGGCGATCTCTTCGGCGCGTTCGGCCGAGGTCGACACGCCGACGATGTTGACGATCGGCAGCTGCAGCCGGCCGCCGAACGCCTCGTCGCCCGCGGGCTGCGTGGTGCGCCGCACCGCGGTGATCGCGTCGCCATCTTCGAGACCGCCGATGGCCGCGCTGACGCCGTCGGACACTTCGTCACTCGAGGCGATGTAGGCCAGGATGATGGCCGAGCTGGCCAGGTCGATGGGGGTCGCCGGGTTCTGGATGAGATCGGGCGCGGCTGCGGCATTGGGGTCGGCGGCCGGGTCGGCCTGCGGCACCTCGGTGACCGAGCCGGGGATCTCCACCTGGTAGTAGGTGGGCGTCGGCGCTGACAGCAGCACGGTCGAACTCGCCTGATAGGTGCGCACCACGCGGGATTCGATGTGCCCGTCGGTGATGGTGAAGCCGGCCAGCAGGCCCGCAGCGATTGCCACGACGATGCCGATGATCAGCAGGATCTTCTGCCTCAGCAATCGCTGAAGGTAGGTAGGTCTTTCCATGTACGCGTTTCCCCCGGGGTTGGAGCACTGTGTTTGCGACCGATGTAGGTATTGCATCGACGCGGGTTTGCGATAGGCACTCAACAATGACAGTAATGTGTTTCAACTGTGTGAACGGCACAAGACAACAAAAGTCACACCGTAGACCCGGCCTCACCATTGCAGGTAAGGTCGAGATTCGCAAGGCGTGAGCTGTGGGGGCGATCATCTTGACAGGAGACTAAGGGGAGGGGAGCCCTCATGTCCGAGCCGACAGCACGGCTCCACGGCGGTGAAGCCGACGTTCCGTCGCGCCGCTGGACCCGCGACGACGTGACCGTGGTGCTCTGCACGCGCGACCGGCCCGAGATGCTGGCGCACGCCCTGGAGGCCCTGAAGACGGCGCTCGGACCCGGCGCCGACATCCTCGTCGTCGACTCCGGTTCACGCTCCGCCGCCACCGCCGACACCGCGGCCGCGGCGGGCGTGCGCTTCGTGCGCAGCGACGTGCCCGGCCTCTCGATCGCCCGCAACCTGGGGCTCGCGAGCACCGAGCGCGAGATCGTGGTCTACACCGACGACGACTGCGCGGTCGAGCCCGGTTTTCTCGAGCCTTTGATCCATCCGTTCATCTTTCCCGTGGTCGGCGCCGTCACCGGCTCGCTGCGCGACGCGAGCGCCTCGGGCTCACCGCTGCCCGCGCCGTCGGAGGAGCACCTGCACCGCACCACCGAGGGGCTGGATGCCGGCCACGGCGCGTTGATGGCGTTCCGCCGCGCCGCGCTGATCGAAGTCGGCGCCTTCGATCCCGTGCTCGGTGCGGGCCGGCGGTTCGGTGGCGCCGAAGACATGGACGCCTTCTGCCGCGTGCTGCACTCGGGCCGCGAGATCGTGCGGGTGCCGGCATCCGTCGTCACCCACCTCTACACCCGGAGCGACGACGACTACGTGCAACTCAACCGCAACTACGGCCTCGGCATCGGCGCGATGTGCGCCAAGTGGCTGCGCACCTCGCCCCGCAGCGGCATCGCTCTCACGGCGCTCATCGCCCGGCGCGGCGTGAGCCGCTACGTGCGGCGACTGCGCAACAAGCGCACCCGCCGCGGCCAGAGCGTCTACCTGCGCTCGATCGTCGGGGGCCTTCGCGAGGCCTACGGCATCCCGCGCGCGGGCGGCGTGTTCGTCGACGTGCAGCCGCCGCAACCGGTCGTGCTCGTCAGCACCGACGGGGCGGCTGCATGAGCGGCAAGCTTCAGGGCGTCGTGCGCTCGTTCCTCGACCCGCGCACCTATGCGCAGGCGTTCCGGCTGCTGCACTTCGCCTCCTATTCCCACGTGCAGCCGGTGCGACTGCTGAACCGCGGCGCGAACGTCAGTTTCGCGCCCAACGTGTCGTTCCGCAACGGCGAGCGCATCACCATCGGCGCGGGCACCCACATCGGCGAGCACAGCATCATCTGGGCCGGCAACACCTCGGGTCGCATCACCTTCGGCGAGAAGTGCCTGCTCGCCCCCCACGTCACCATCACCGCCTCGAACTACGGCACCGAGCTCGGCGAGTTCGTGATGGACCAGCCCAAGATCGAGCGCGACATCACCATCGGCCGCGACGTGTGGCTCGGCGCGAACACCGTCGTGCTCGCGGGCGTCACCATCGGCGACCACGTGGTGGTGGCCGCGGGCGCCGTGGTCACCAAAGACGTGCCTGCGCTGGCGATCGTCGGCGGTGTTCCGGCCCGGGTGATCGGATGGCGCGGCGGAGTCGAGCCCGCGGCGGCTGACTCTAGCGAGACCCTCGCCACCGGATCCGCGCCCGCCGGCACGGGCGCGGGAGGCTGACGTGAGCACTCCCCCGCAGGTCGCCGTGATCATCGTGAACTACAACACGAAGGTCGAGACCTCGGCGAGCGTGCGCAGTCTGCTCGACGCGACATCCGTTCCGCTCGAGGTCGTGGTGGTCGACAACGGCTCGGTCGACGGCAGTGCCGAGGCCCTGCGCGAGGCGTTCCCCTCGATCGAGGTCGTCGAGGCGGGTGAGAACCTCGGCTTCGCGGCCGGCGTCAACCTCGGCGTGGCCCGTTCGAGCGCGCCGTGGGTGCTGCTGCTCAACCCCGACACCATCGTGCTCGAGAAGGCGGTCGACAACCTGTTCGCGTTCGCCGTGGAGCATCCGCAGCACGGCATCTACGGCGGGCGCACCCTTCGGCCCGACGGCAGCACCGACCCGAGCTCGTGCTGGGGGGCCATGACGCTGTGGTCGCTGACCTCGTTCGCCCTCGGGCTCTCGACGGTGTTCAAGCGGTCTACCCTGTTCGACCCCGAGTCGCTCGGGCACTGGAACCGCGACACCCTGCGTGAGGTGCCGATCATCACCGGATGCCTGCTGCTCACCTCGCGCGACGACTGGAACGCGCTCGGCGGCATGGACGAGCACTTCTTCCTCTACGGCGAAGACGCCGAGTTCTCCGACCGCGCCCGCAAGGCCGGCATGCGACCGGTGGTCGTTCCCGGCGCCACGATCATCCACGCCGTCGGCGGGTCGACGGCCTCGAGCGGCCGCAAGATGTCGATGGTGATGGCCGGCAAGGCGACCGTGCTGCGCACCGCCTGGGGCCGCCCTGCCGCCACCGTCGGCATCCGTCTTCTTCAGCTCGGCGCCCTCGTGCGCGCGGTGCCCGCTCTCGCGCGGCGCCGATCCGACTCGACCTGGGCCGTCGTCTGGCGCTCACGGCGCCAGTGGCGCGACGGCTACCCGGCGGCGAAGGAGCGGCTCTTCGGGCTCCCCGTCTCTCACGACCAGCAGCACAGCACCGACGACCGCAATACACGATCGGCAGAAGGAGCACGGCCATGACGCAGGAGATCATCACGGTAGTGGACGGATTGCGCAAAAGCGCGCGCGATCTCGGCAACGACCACGGAATCCTCTACTACAGCACGCCCGAGACCACGACCTACCGCGGGTATGCCGACCTCGACGAGAACGCGCGCCGCATCGCGAACGCGCTGGCGAAACGCGGGCTCGGCGTGGGCGACACCGTCGTCATCGGCCTGACCGACGCCCTGCAGGTGGCGGATGCCGCGTTCGGCGCCATGTACGCAGGGCTCGCCTTCGTGCCGGCCCCCGTCGCCGGCTACGGAACGGGCCCGCAGCTCGGGCACACCGTCGCCCGCATCGCCGCGACATCCGAGGCTTCGGCCCTGCTCGTCGACACCAAGGTGATCGACCGGCTCGGCGACACCATCGCCGACATCGGCATTCCGGTGCTCGTGCTCGAAGACGTGCTCGCCGAGGGCGACGCCGACGCCTGGGAGCAACCGGCCATCGACGGCGACACCATCGCCTACCTGCTCTTCACGTCGGGCTCCACGGGCGACCCCAAGGGCGTCATCACGACCCACCGCAACGTGGTGGCCACGGCCCAGACCACCGGAGTGCTCTTCCAGAGCAACCGCGATGCCACCATCGTGGGCTGGGCGCCGATGCACCACATCATGGGTCTCGCGACGCAGGTGATCTTCCCCGCCGTCAACGGCGCCCAGGCCATCGCCTGCGCGACCGAGCTGTTCCAGCGCCGCCCGATCTTCTGGCTGCAGCTGATCAGCAAGCACCGCGGCACGATGAGCCCGGCCGGCAACTTCGCGTTCGACCTCGTCACCCAGCTCGCCACCGACGAGCAGATCGCCGACCTCGACCTGTCGAGCCTGATCAGCCTGTTCTCGGGCAGCGAGCCGGTGCGGCCGAGCACCCTGCGCGCCTTCCTCGCGCGCTTCGCGCCGACCGGCATCACCGAGAAGATGGTCGCACCCGTCATGGGCATGACCGAGGCCATGATGATCTCGGGCAAGTTCCCCGAAGACGACCTCGTCATCAGTCATTTCGACAGCGCCGAGCTGCAGGCCGGGCACCTCGTGCCCTCCACGGGCGAGGGCAGCGTGGAGTGGGTGTCGTGCGGCCGCTGGCCCGACAACATCCACGTGCGGATCGTCGACCCCGAGACCCTGGCCGTGGTTCCCGACGGCGAGGTCGGCGAGATCTGGGTCGCCTCGGCGTCGGTGTCGCCCGGTTACTTCCGCCGCCCGGATGCCACCGCCGAGACGTTCGGCCTGAAACTGCCGGGCGACGACAACGCCTACATGCGCACCGGCGACCTGGCCGCCGTGATCGACGGCCAGCTCTACGTCACCGGCCGCCTGAAGGAGATGATCATCATCCGCGGGCGCAACCTCTACCCGCAGGACATCGAGGCAGCCGCCCGCACCGTGCACCCCGCGGTCGGCATCGGCGCCGCGTTCGAGCTGGCGGGGCATCCGTCGGTCGTCGGACTCGCGTTCGAGGCGTCGGCCGAGGCGCTGGGCGACACCGATCCCGACGCGCTGGCCGCCCAGGTGCGCGAGACCATCGTCGCCGGCTTCTCGCTGCCGTCGCTCGCCGTGATGATCGTGCCCGAGGGCGCTCTGCCGCGAACCCCCACCGGCAAGGTGCGCCGGCAGCCGACCCGCCAGCAGATCGAAGCGGGCGCCCTGCCCGCCCTCTCGTCGAGCGGCTTCAACCCCGTTCACGCCAACACCCCCTGACCCCTACCCGAGGAGCCACCCGTTCATGACCCGAACCCCGCCCGAAACCCTCGTCGACGCCCTGCAGTCCACCGCCCTCACCCGGGGCGACGACCGCGGCATCGTGTTCTATGCCAGCCCTGACTCGAGCGACTACCGCGGTTACGCCAGCCTCGACGAGCATGCGCGCACGATCGCGCAGGCCATCGCGGTTGCCGGATACGGCCCCGGCGACGCGGCCGTGGTGGCGTTGCAGCCCGGACTGGCCTGGGCCGATGGCCTCTACGGCGCGCTCTACGCCGGCCTCGCGATGGTGCCCACCCCGGCGGCGGGTCCTGGGCTGGCCGGCCGGATCACGGGGCTCGCGGTCGCGTCGAAGGCGGCGGTGCTCATAGCGGATGCGTCGGTGGTCGACCTGCTCGGCGACGCCGCCGACGACCTCGGCGTCGCGGTGCTGACCATCGAGTCGCTTCTCGCCACGGGCGACGCCGCGGCCTGGGAGAAGCCGGCGATCGATGCCGGGTCGACCGCGCTGCTGATGTTCACGTCGGGCTCGACCGGCGACCCCAAGGGGGTCATCGGCACCCACGGCGGGTTGCTCGCCAGTTCCTACGTCGTGGCGGAGGCGATGAACTTCGGTCCCGAGTCGACGTTCGTCGGCTGGCTGCCGATGCACCACGCCATGGGGCTCTGCCTCGAGGTGCTGACGCCGGCGACGGCGGGCGTGCAGAGCGTCGCCACGTCGCCCGAGCAGTTCCAGCGCCGGCCCCTGTTCTGGCTGCAGCTCATCAGCGACCACCGGGGCACCGCCACCGCGGCCGGCAACTTCGCGTTCGGCCTGTGCGCGCAGCTCGCGACCGACGAACAGATCGCCGCGCTCGACCTCTCGAGCCTCGAATGGACGATCTCGGGCAGCGAGCCCGTGCGCCCCGAGACCGTTCAGGCGTTCCTCGACCGATTCGCGTCGACGGGCCTGCGCTCGTCGACGATCGCGCCGGCACTCGGCATGACCGAGGCCATGCTCATCACGATGAAGCCCTACGACGACGACTTCGTCACCCGTTACTTCGACGCCGGCCTTCTCGAGACCGGCGAACTCGTCGCGGCGGAGGGCGACGGCTCGATCGAGCTGGTCTCGGTCGGGCACCCGCTTCCGCGCACGACGCTCAAGATCGTCGACCCCGACCGTCTGGTCGAGGTGTCCGACGGGCAGGTCGGCGAGCTGTGGATCTCGTCGCCGGTCGTGTCGCCCGGCTACTTCGAGCGACCCGAGGCGACCGCCGAGACGTTCGGGTTCCACCTGGCGGGCGACGATCGCTCCTACATGCGGTCGGGCGACCTCGCCGCGACCCTCGACGGCGAGCTCTACGTCACGGGTCGTCTCAAAGAGGTCATCATCATCCGCGGTCGCAACATCTACCCGCAGGACATCGAGGCCGCCGCCGCCGCGCTCTCCCCCGCGCTCGGCATCGCCGCGGCGTTCGAGCTGAGCGGGCCGCGGCCCGGGGTCGGCGTGGTGGTCGAGGTCGACGAGGAGCTCACCGAGGGAGTCACCCTCGACGAACTCTCGTCGCTCGTCACCGAGACCGTCACGAAGCGGTTCTCCATCCCGTCGGTCACCGTGTCGCTCACGCCCATCGGCTCCCTACCGCGCACGCCGACCGGCAAGATCCGCCGCAAGCCCACTCGCCAGCAGCTCGACAACGCCGAGCTCGTCGTCCTGCATCCCGCAGGAGTCCCGGCCGCGGCATCCGCCTCGGCCCGCTGAAGAACCACCAGATCCGATCACGAGGAGCACACACCATGTCCCAGGCAAGCAGCAGCCCCCAGACCGAGTCGACCCCGCAGTCCACCGGTGACTGGCTGATCGAGCGCATCCGCCTCTACAACCAGGTCGACGCCGAGGAGG
The DNA here is from genome assembly GCF_024979295.1 of Herbiconiux daphne. Classification (GTDB taxonomy): domain Bacteria; phylum Actinomycetota; class Actinomycetes; order Actinomycetales; family Microbacteriaceae; genus Herbiconiux; species Herbiconiux daphnes. Next base: position 116,120 of record NZ_JANLCJ010000007.1, read on the forward strand.
TCACGCTCGACGCGCCGCTGACCGAGCTCGGTCTCGACTCCATCTACGTGATGACCCTGTGCGGCGACATCGAGGACACCTACGGCCTCAGCATCGACCCCACGTTCTTCGCCGAGTTCGAGACCCTCGGCCAGGTCGCCACCGCGCTCGACGAGCGGATCGCATCAGCGTGATCGAAGCGGCGACGGATCCGGAAGGCGGCACCCGTGACGGGTGCGCGCTGATCGGGTCCGTCGAGGTGTTCTGGCGATTCGGGCACGCCCCGAGTCCGTCGACGACGCGCGCCGACGTGTCGCGCACGGCGCACCGGTGGCTCGCCCGCCTGGTGGCCGACCGCGACGTCTTCGCGTGGCGCGGGCTGGAGCGATCCGGCCCTTGGTCGAAGCCGCAGCCCGTGGGCGCTCCCGACGCCGACGTGAGCATCTCGCACACCGGGCCGGTCATCCTCGTGGCGGCCTGCCGCGGCGCCCGGGTGGGCGCCGACATCGAGCCGGCCACCTCCACGGCCTTCGACTCGGCGAGCCTCACCCGCCGCATGTGCACGCCGCACGAGGAAGAGGTGGCCGCCACCCTCCAGGGCGACGCCCGCCGCCGCTACCTCGCCACCGTGTGGACCGCCAAGGAGGCCGTGGTGAAGGCCCAGGGCGCCGGCCCCGGCCGCCCGGGCCCGCGCCGCGACTTCCGCACCATGGTGCTCGACCTGCCCGACCCCACCGCCCTCTTCTCGGCCGCAGCCGCTCCCGCGGCCGGGCCCGCGCATCCGGCCGCCGCGGCCGAGCCGCCGTTCGAAGCCCACCTCGCGATCCTCGACGAGAACGCGCAGCCCCTGCTCCACCGACTGACGTTCTAGAAAGGCACCACGATGCCCACCCTCGATGGCACGACGACCCTCGACCCCGTCACCGGCCCCACCAGTCGCGAACCGCATGCCGAGTTCATGCAGATCTGGGAAGAGGGCTACGTCTCGAACCACATCTCGTTCGAGAACATGCACGTTCCCGGTCTCTTCATCGTCGACGGCGCCCCGCTGCGTCAAGACGACGGCAAGCTCGACCGCGTCAAGATCCTCGGCTACATCGAGGCGACGATGGGCAGCGGCGCGAACTTCCGGCTGCGGCTGCAGCGCTCCGCCCTGGGGCTCACTCCCCCCGCCTGGGTGCCCGACGACGACTTCGACCTCTCCCGGCACGTGCTCTTCGCCGACACGGTCGAAGAACCGGCGACGGCCGACCTGCGGCGCCTCGCCGGCGCCTACGACGGGGTGATGTCGCTGCGGCATCCGCTCTGGCGCATGCGGGTCACCGAGCTCAGCGATGGAGACGTGGCGATCGGCATGGTGATGCACCACGCCAGCCTCGATGGCCTCTCGGGCATGAAGATGTTCTCGTCGATCTGCCAGAAGACGCCGGATGCGCCGCTGGCGGCCCCGACCGACCCCTTCGCGGGCATCCGGCCGGCGTCGGCGTGGCAGCTGCCGCGTCTGGCGTTCACTCAGTGGCGGGCGCGCCAGCCCGACGGCAAGGCGGCGTGGGCGTCGTACTGGTCGAAGCCCCTGCTGCGCCGTGCCCGGCGGGTGGCCGCGCGCATCACGCTGCCGCTGCGCTACGGGCGAGGCGGCGCCGCGGCCCGCGAGCTCTCGCTGCCGCCCATCCACTCGGCCTACCGCAAGGTCGACGCCAGCCAGGTCGGGCGCCGCGCCCGAGCCCTCGGCGGCACGGTGAGCGACCTGCAGGTGGCCGCCATCATCGGCGCGTGGCCCGGCGAGGAGCGCATCGTGCGCCTGCGGTTCCCGGTGTCGCACCACTCGGCCGACGCCCCGCACGTGCGCAACCACGTGCGCGACATGGCGGTGACGGGAGACGCCGACGCCGACCTCGAGGTCACGGTGCGCTCGGTGCACGATCAGGTGGCCGACCGCGACGCGGTGTTCGCCGGCAAGCCGGTGCCCGGATTCCCGATCGGTTACAGCACCCTGCTGCCCTGGGTCTCGCGGCCGCAGTACTTCTGCGGCGGCGAGGTGTCGGCGATCATCCCGTTTCCGGCCAGCCTCGGGCGCGACCAGCTGGCCGCGGCCGGCATCATGTACAACGGCTCGCTCTTCATCGGCGCGAACATGCCCGTCGCCCTCGACGTCGACGCGACCGTGGGCCGCATCTACGAGGGAATGACGGGGCTGGAGGACCAGACCCGATCATGACGCCGTCGAGTGCGGGGAGGCCGCCGACCCTGTCGGTGGTCATCCCCTCCTATCACCGTGTCGACCGGCTGCCGGCGCTGATCTCGGCCTACCTGGCGCAAGACGCCGACGAGGTCGTGGTCGTGCTGGACGGGCCGCATCCCGGCTGGGCCGCCGTGCTCGACGACCATGACCCGCGCGTTCGCGTGGTCGAGCTGCCGCAGAACGTCGGCCTCGCCGTGGCCCGCATCGGGGGCCTTCGGGCGTCGACCGGCGACGTGGTGCTGGCCGTCGACGACGACGTGGAGCCGCAGGCGGGGTTCGTCGAGGCGCATCGGGCGTTCCACGCGGCCGGCGGCGACCGGGTGCTGCAGGGCTTCATGCCCGTCGCGCTGCCCGCGCGGAGGGGGCGGGATGCCGCACCCACCTACCTCTACGCCCGCGACTACCTGCGGCAGGTGCAGGCCTGGCGCAGCGGCGACTCGCGCACGGTGCTTCGGTCGCTCTGGGGAGGCACGCTCAGCCTCCCGCGCTCGCTCTACGAGCGGGCCGAGGCGCTCAAGCCGTCGATCCGCATCGAGTACAACGAAGACCTCGACCTCGGCCTCCGGCTCGAGAAGCTCGGCGCCACGGCGCACTTCGACGAGCACGCCCGCGCGGCCCATCACCACGACCGCGGACTGGATGCCTACCGGCGGGAGTGCGTCGCGCGGGGGCACGCCATCGCCGACCTCGAGCGCCGCTGGGGCGAGCGGCCCGCGCAGCTGACGCCGATCATCGTGATCCCCCGCTCCTACAACCGTGTGCTGGCGTGGGTGCAACGCCGCATCGCCGGCCGCGACGAACCGGGCGCTCTCGAGGCACTGCTGGCGGGCGTCTACCGGGTGGCCGGCGGCATCCGGGTGTGGAAGGTGCAAGACGGCATCGCCCGCATGCTGCGGCGAGCGCTGGCGATGCGCGGCTACCGGATCGCCACCGAGAGCGCGCCGCTACGGTAAACCGCAACGATGGCCGCACACCTCGGCCCGAGCCGTTTCCGCCCCGCGCGGCTCGAATACTCTGAGGGTGTTCGCCCCCACTGGGCCCCCCACCCTGGGTGGCGACCATGCCCGGGCCGACGTGCCCGGACGACCCCGGACGGGAAATCATGGCAATGGCGCCTGTCCGGGGTTTCTCTCTGTCCGGCGTTCTCTGCCCGGGTTTCTTCTCGGCCCGGCGGGGTCATCTGCGGTTGAATGAACCATGGACCCCATCTTCTGGATACCTATCGGCATCATCGTCTTGATCGCCATCGGCATCGTGGTGTACTCCTACGCCCGCAGCGAGAAAGACAAACTCGACGTCGAGCACGAGGCCGAGGTCGAGGGCGAGCAGCCGCGCGATCGCGGAGCACGGCCCGACGACCCTTCGGCACCCGCAGGCGGTTAGCGGATGCAGAAATTTCGGCGAGTGGCGTCGCATACGGGGTCTGTCCACGAAATTTCTGCATCCGCTGACCGCGACGCTGACGGCCTCGCGCCGCGGTTCGCGCGAGGGCCCGTGCTGGGGGCGGCCGGCGCGCTGGCCGTCGTGCTCGGGGCGCTCGCGAACCTCTACGGCTACCACCGCGACGAGCTCTACTTCCGCCTGCTGCCGCCCGCCTGGGGTTACGTCGATCAGCCCCCGCTGACCCCGGCGCTCGCCCGCCTGCTCAGCGGGCTGACCGACGAGCCGTGGGCCCTTCGTCTTCCGGCCATCGTCTGCGCCGTGGCGTCGGTGATCGTGGTCGCGCTCATCACCCGCGAGGTCGGCGGCGGTCGGCTCGCGCAGGGTCTCGCGGCCTGGGGCTACGCGTTCGGCTCGTTCACCCTCGCCTTCGGACACGTGCTGCTCACGGCGTCGATCGACCTGCTCGTCTGGCCGGCGGTGGTGCTCGCCGTGATCAAGGCGGTGCGCCGCGACGCCCGATGGTGGCTGGTCGCCGGCGCGATCGTGGGCCTCTCCACCTACAACAAGCTGCTCATCGCCCTGCTGCTCGTCGCCCTGGCCGCGGGTCTCGCCGTCGTGGGGCCGCGGCGCGTGCTGCGGTCGGCCTGGCTCTACGCCGGCGTCGGACTGATCGTCGTGATCGGGCTGCCCAACCTCGTCTACCAGTGGGCGAACGGATGGCCGCAGCTCGCGATGGGCGGCGCCCTGAGCGGCGGCAACGGCGACGAGGTGCGCGTGCTGATGTGGCCGTTCCTGCTGCTTCTGCTCGGGCCGCCGCTCGTGCCGTTCTGGGTGGCCGGCATCGTGGCGCCGTTCCGCCGGCGCGAGTGGGCCGACCTGCGCTTCGTGCCGGTGGCGTTCGGCGTGCTGCTCGTGCTGGTGGCGCTCGCGGGCGCACAGTTCTACTACCCCTACGGCCTGCTGGTGTGCCTCTACGCCCTCGGCTGCGTTCCCGTGGCGCGCTGGGCGGGCTCCTCCCGCGGCCGGCGCGTGCTCGTCGTCGCGGTCGTGGCGCTGAACTCGGCGGTGAGCAGCGTCATCTCGCTGCCCGTGGTGCCGGTCGGGCTGCTCGGGGCCACCCCCATCCCCGCCATCAACCAGAGCACCGCCGACCAGGTGGGCTGGCCGCGCTACGTCGCCCAGGTCGAGGCGGTGGCGGCCACGGTGGCCGCGGATGCCGCGACCTCACCGGCGCGCACCGCCATCGTCACCTCCAACTACGGCGAAGCCGGAGCGCTCGACCGGTTCGGATCGTCGGCCCTGCCCCCGGTCTTCAGCGGACACAACGCGTTGGCGTCGCTGGGGCGGCCGGCCGACGACGTCGACACCGTGATCGTGGTGGGCGCGCTCGCCACCGAGATCACGCCGCTGTTCGAGCGCTGCGACGCCGTGGCCGAACTCGACAACGGCGACGACGTCGACAACGAGGAGCAGGGCGAGCCGATCGCCGTGTGCCGGCATCCGCTCACGCCCTGGAGCGATCTCTGGCCGAGGCTGGCCCACCTCGACTGACCGGCCACGCCGCTCGCCGACCGGTCACACCAGTGTCTTGCGCCGCCGCCTCGCCACCGAGTAGAACACGGCCGCCACGAGGATGAGAACTCCCTGGAAGATGTACTGCCACATCTGCGTCAACCCGAGGAACGTCGTGGCGTTCAGCACCTGGATCAACAGGATCGACCCCAGCAGGCTGCCGACGAAGGTTCCCCGGCCACCGAGCAGCGACGTGCCGCCCAGCACCACGGCCGTGATGCTCGACAGCGTGTAGCTGACGCCCTGGGCCGGGTCACCGACACCGATCTGCGTCATCAGCACGAGGGCACCGCAGAACGCGAGCGCCGACGTGGCCATGTAGGCGAACACCACCGTGCGGTCGATGTTGACACCCACGCGGCGGGCGGCCTCTTCGTCAGACCCCGTCGCCCGCAGCCGCCAGCCCCATTTGCGCTTGCGCAGCAGCAGTTCGAGCACCACCGTGAACGCGATCAGCACGATGAAGATCACGGGCACCGGGCCCACGCGAGTGGTGAGCACCGCCGTGTAGCCGGCCGCGATGTAGCCGCCGGGCGAGTCGCGCAACAAGAAGCTCAGGCCCTGCAGGGCGATGTAGAGCGTCAGCGTGGCGGCGATGGCGGTGAACTTGCCGAACCTGATCAGCGAGCCGTTGATGAGACCCGTGGCGATGGCCAGCACGAACATCAGCAGGATGCCGAGTCCCACCACCCCCAGCGGCTTGTCGTCGTTGACGAAGAACGACCCCACCACCACCAGGAACCCGGCGAGCGGGCCCACCGACAGGTCGATGCCCCCGATCAGCAGCGAGATGGTCTGGCCGAGCGCGATGAAGCCGAGCGCGCTCACCAGCATCAGCACCGAGAAGATGTTGAAGTCGCTCAGGTAGCGCACGTTCTGACTGAAGATGAAGGCGCCCAGCACCAGGATCACGCCCACAAGCAGCGCCGACGGCGCGTAGTCGCCCTGGATGAAACGGCGGAACGGCGTCGACCGGGCCACCCGCTCCGACGCGAGCTGCACGTTGGCCGTGTGGGCGGTCGACGTGACGGCCGACTGCACGATGCGGGTCTCGGTGATGTCGTCGCCCAGCAGCGTGCCCACGGCGTTGCCGCGGCTCATCACCACCACCTGGTCGCACAGGCCCTCGAGCTCCTTGGCGTCGGATGACGCCACGACCACGGGGATGCCGGAGGCCGACACCTCGCGCAGGATGCGGTAGATCTCGAGCCGCGCCCCGACGTCGACGCCCTGCGTCGGCTCGTCGGCGACCACGATCGAGGGCTGCGAGAGCAGCGCGCGGGCCATCACGACCTTCTGCTGGTTTCCGCCCGAGAGCGACGAGACGACGGAATCCATCGACGCCGCCTTCACCTCGAGGGAGTCGAGGGTCGCGCCCACGGTGTCGACCTCGAGCTTGTTGCTCACGAGAGCCCAGCGCTTGAATCGCTTGAGCGCCGCGACGGCCGCGTTCTCGCGCACCGTCAGCGACATCATCAGGCCCTCGGTGTGCCGGTCGGCGGGCAGGTAGGCGGCCTCCTCGAGCAGCTGCGACGACGTCATCTCGGTGCCGCCCACGACGATGCGGCCGGTGAACGAGTCGAGCCCGGCGATGCCGCGCAGCAGCTCGCTCTGGCCGTTGCCGACCACGCCCGCGATGCCCAGGATCTCGCCGCGTTTGACCGCGGCCGACACGTCGACGAAGCCGTCGCCCGAGATGCCGTCGAGCACGAGGTTGATCTCGTCGCCGTCGGCCGCCGTGTATTTCGGCGGGAAGGTCGACTCCATCTGCCGGCCCACGATCATGGTGAGCAGTTCGTCGTCGGTCACCTCGTCGACCTCGGCCACCCCGCGCAGCTTGCCGTCGCGCAGCACGGTGACGCGGTCGGCCAGCTGCCGCACCTCCGCCATGCGGTGAGTGATGTAGACCACGGCCGTTCCCCGCGCCACGGCCTCGCGCACCCGCCCGAACAGCAGATCGACCGAGTCCTGCCCGAGCGGGGCGGTGGGCTCGTCGAGCACCAGCACCTTCGGGTCGAGCGCGAGCGCCTTGGTGATCTCGAGCAGGTGCTTCTGCGCCACGCTCAGCGAATCGACCCGGTCTCCCACGTGGGCGGTGAGGCCCGACTCCCGAATCAGTGAGGTGGCGTACTCGTCGATCGGTCCCTTGCCCTGGAACACCGAGGCCGGCAGCGCGAGCTGCAGGTTCTCGAGAATGCTCATGTCGGGCAGCACAGCCGGGTGCTGGTGCACGATCGCGATGCCGAGGCGCGCCGCGAGCGCGGGGCTCAGCGAGTCGATCTGCTCACCGTTCACCCGGATGCTGCCGTCGTCGGGCTGCACGGTTCCGGATGCCACGTTCATGAGCGTCGACTTGCCGGCCCCGTTCTCGCCGAGCAGAGCATGCACCTCGCCCGGCAGCACGTCGAACGAGACATCCGTCAGCGCCGCCACACCGGAATACGACTTCGAGATTCCGGTGAGCGACAGCACGGCGACGGAGGTGTCGACCTCTTCGATTTGCGTGTCCACTGGGTTCCTTCGCTACTTCAGGAGCGCCGCCTGGTCTTCGGGGCTCATCTCCGCCGACAAGAAGATGTCGCCGGGCAGGTCGGCCTCGCACTCGACCGGGTTCGGCGTTCCGCTCACCGAGTCTTCGAACACCGGGGCGTCGAAGGTGGTCGTGTCGGGCAGCACGCCGCCGGTCGCCTTCGCGACCGCGTACTGCACGGCGAGGCGCACGTTGTCGTTGCCCGTCGCCACCGTCATCATCTTGAAGTCGGGGTTGGCGGCCTGGTTGTCGGTCCAGAAGCAGCCGAGCACGTTGCCGTCGGAGGTGACCAGAGCCGGGATCGACCGGCCGCTCTTGGTGAACTCCGGCAGCGCGCCGACGAGCGACGGGCCGAAGTCGGAGACGATCACGTCGATCTGCGGGTTCTTGGCGATCGCGCTCGTGAGCACCTGCTGCGTCAGCGCCGGGTCCCAGTTGGTGGGCTCGAACGGCTGCTCGCCGATGAACTCGTACGACGGATCGGTCAACACCGTCTTCATGCCAGCCAGCTCGTCTTCGCCCTGGCTGTTGCCCTTCGGGCCGCTCACGAACAGGATCTTCGCGCCGTCGGGGAAGTTCGTCGTGATCCACTTGCCCCAGTTCTCGCCGTCGGTGGTGAAGTCCGCACCGATCCACGCGTCGTAGTCGACGCCGTCTTCGCCGCCCGGGTTGACGCGGTAGGGAACCGTCACGACACCGGCCTGGTAGGCGCTGCGGAGGGCCGGGAGCATGGCCTCGCCGGCATCCGGGAACACCACCAGCGCATTGACGCCCTTCGCGACCATGCCCTGGATGTCGGCGATCGACTTCTGGGTGTCGCCCTGGCCGTCGGCGTACTGGTAGTCGGTGACGCTCGGACACTTCGCCGCCTCGTCGGCTCCGGCCGCCGTGGTGATCTTGCGCCAGCTGTTGCCGCCGAACCCGTCGAGCAGGCCCAGGCTGATCTGGTTGGGACCGCACCAGTCGGGGGCGCCCTCGACCGGAGCACCCGTGGTCTGGGTGTCGTTCGACGACGGCGCGCCGCTGCTGCAGGCGGCCAGGGCCAGCACGGCGACGCTCATCGCCGCGGCCGAGAATGCGATCCTCTTTCGAATTGCCATGATTTGCGTTCCTCTCACATCAGGCGGCGCCTCTGCCGCACGTGTCTACGTCGTCGTAGATCGGATATCGGGTCTTCGGGTGGTCAGGTGGCGGTTGCTGCCCGCCGACGGTGCCCGAGTCGCGCCCGGATGCCCGCCCAGTTGATGGTGTAGAGCCCGACCCCGACGGCGAGCGCCGCGGCCTGGATGATCGAGCGCACCGCGAACGGCACACCCGCCGCGAGCACGAACTGGTCGAGCTGGCTGAGGAACAGGGCGGCCACGACGGTGGCGAGCGGATAGCCGCGACCGCCGAGCAGCGAGGTGCCCCCGAGCACCACCACGGCGACGGCGGGGATGAGGTAGGAGTTGCCCTGGAACGCGGTGGGCTGCGCCGTGATGCCGGCGAGCAGGATGCCGGCGAGGCAGTAGAGCAGCTGCGCCCACACGTAGGCGGCCGCCTGGTGCGTGCGCACGCGCAGGCCGGTGGCACGGGCGGCGATCGGGTTGGCGCCGACGGCTTCGAACCGGCGCCCGGGCACGGTCTTCTTCACCATCAGCGAGACGACGATGAGCGCGGCCACCGCGAAGAACACCGAGTTGGGCACGCCGAACGACAGACCGCCGGCGATGTCGCGCAGCGCCCTCGTGGTGGTGGTGGGGCTGCCGCCCGAGATGCCGAGCACCACGGCGAACAGCAGGGCGTTGGTGCCGAGGGTCGCGATGATGGCGTTGAGCTTCAGCAGGCCGACCAGCACGCCGTTGAGCACTCCGGCGAGGGCCGCGATGCCGGTGGCCAGCAGCACGGCGGGCAGCAGCAGCGAGTTGTCGCCGTTCGGGATGCGGCTGACCACCACGATCGCGAGCGACACCGCGCCCGGGATGGAGAGGTCGATGCCGCCCTGCTGCACCACGAGCATCTGCCCGAGCCCCACGCAGGTGAGCACGGCGAAGAACGGCAGCATGCCCAGGATGGCGCCCTGCGAGATGCTCGACGGAGCGACGATGGCGCTCACGATGAACAATGCGACGACGGCGACGCCCACCGTGATCAGGCCGCGCGAAACGGTGAACCGCGAACTCTTCAGCCCGGTGTGCTGCCGCTCCGTCACGCTCATGCCGTCTCCAGAACCTCGAGTGTCTTCGTCGAACTCGTCGTTGAGTACAGCTTTACACCTGCCTCCAAGTGTTCACAACGGCTTTTGATAACTATTCGGCCACCCCCGCTACTGAGCGACGGATGTCGCCGAGCGCGGCCCTTGACGTGCAGCTGAAGTGTACGTTTACTGTGAACAAGCCAATGGAAGGACGACGATGTCAACCGAAGCAATCCCGCGGCGAGCGCTGGTGATCGGCTCCACGGGAATCGCCGGTCAGGCCCTCAGCCGACGTCTCGTGGCCGACGGATTCGACGTGTTCGGCGTCTCGCGGTCGCTCGCCACCCCGGTGCCCGGCGTCACCCCGATCGCAGCTGACCTGCTCGACGCCGACGGCTTGCTCGCGGCGGTCGAGGGCGTGCATCCGCAGCTCGTGTTCATCACCGCGTGGATGAAGCAGGACACCGAAGACGAGAACATCGCGGTGAACAGCGCGATCGTGCGCAACGTGCTCTCCGCGGCGACGGCCGGGGGAACCGTCGAGCACGTCGCTCTGCTCACGGGCCTCAAGCACTATCTCGGGCCGTTCGACAACTACGCCACCGGCGTGACCGCCGACACCCCGTTCCGCGAGAGCGAGGAGCGGCTCGACAAGCCCAACTTCTACTACGCGCAAGAAGACGAGCTCTTCGCCTCGGCGGCCGAGCACGGCTTCGGCTGGAGCGTGCACCGCGCCCACACCGTGTTCGGCTTCGCCGTCGGCAACGCCATGAACATGGCCCTGACTCTCTCGGTCTACGCCACGATCTGCAAGACCACCGGTGAGCCGTTCCGTTTTCCGGGGTCGTTCACGCAGTGGAACGGCGTGACCGACGTCACCGACGCCGACCTGCTCGCCGAGCAGCTGGAGTGGGCGGCGACCGACCCCGCCGGCCGCGACCAGGCCTTCAACATCGCCAACGGCGACGTCTTTCGGTGGCGCTGGTTCTGGCCGCGGGTCGCCGAGCACTTCGGCGTGGACTGGGTGGGCTTCGAGGAGTCGCCCGATCCGCTCGCGGCCCGCATGGGCGGGGCCGCCGAGATCTGGCAGCAGATCGCCCGCGACAACGACCTGGTCGAGAGCGACGTCGACCGGCTGGCGAGCTGGTGGCACACCGACAGCGACCTGGGACGCAACGTCGAGTGCTTCACCAGCATGAACAAGAGCCGGGAGGCCGGCTTCCTCAACTTCCGGTCGACGCCGTGGAGCTTCTTCGACAAGGTCGAACGCTACCGGGCGGCGCGCATCATTCCCTGACCCCTCTCCCCGACGACGTTGGAAGGCAGAAGACGATGACGTTCATTCTCGAAGGCGTGCATCACGTGGGCATCACCGTGCGCGATCTGGAGCGATCGCGCGACTGGTACACCCGCATGTTCGACCTCACGCCCGACGCGATCAATCACGGGTCGGGCCCCGAACTCGCGCAGGGCGTGCAGGTGACGGATGCCGAGCTCACCTTCTCGATGCTGCGGATCGGCTCGACGCGCATCGAGTTCCTCGAATACCAGGTGCCGGTCGGCGACGACTTCGACCGTCGCAACTGCGACGTGGGCGCGACTCACGTGTGCTTCGAGGTCGACGACATCGAGGGCGCCGTCGCCGATCTCACGGCCAAGGGAGCGGTGTTCAGCAGTTCGCCGATCGAGATCACCGAGGGTCACCTCACCGGCTCGAAGTGGGCCTACTTCCGCGACCCCGACGGCATTCAGCTCGAGATCTGGCAGTCGCCCCGCTAGGGCTGCTCGCGGGCGCCGGCGCGATCACGGTAGCGGGCCTGCTTCGCCCGGTTGCCGCAGATGCTCATCGAGCACCACTGCCCGGTGCGCGAGCGCGAGGTGTCGTAGAACGCCCACCGGCAGTCGTCGGAGGCGCACACCTTGAGACGCTGCCAGGTTCCGTCGGCCAGCGCGGCCGCGACCGTGGCGACCACGCGGCCGAACAGGGCGTCGACCCCCGAGCCCCGAGGCACGAGGTGCGACCCTCGGCCCGAGAATTGCAGCGCCGGGCGGCTGCGGTCGGCCGCGGCATCCAGAGCCTCGATCGTCTCGGCCGGCAGCGGGGCCCGGTCGTGGTTCGCGAGCAGCGCCTGCCGCAGCGTCTCGCGCAAGGCCCGCGCCTCGCGCAGGTCGGCGGCCGTGGCGGCGGCACCGAGGTCGTGCTCTGCGGCCCACTTTGCCCACGACGCCGGGTCGGCCAGGCGCTCGGTGTGCGCCTCGATGTCGAGGGTGTTGACGAAGGCGCGCACGAACTCGAGCTCGCCGGGCGCGGGAGTGACCGGCGAGGTCGTCGTGGGCAGGTCGGCCGCTGCGGTCATGCCTCCACCATAACCGGCATTGCGGATTTGACGGTTGCTTGTAACCTTCTTGAGCATGACCACGGTTACAAACGCCTGGCGGGTGCCGGCCTTCCGCAAAGTCTGGGGCGCGAGCGCACTCTCGTCGCTCGGAGCCGAGATCGGCGAACTCGCCGTGCCGGTGCTCGCGTTGGTGACGCTCGGCGCCACCGCGGCCGAACTCTCGTTCGTGCGGGCAGCGCTCCTCGCCCCCTACCTGCTGCTCACGCTCTGGCTGGGTGTGCTGGTCGACCGGATGCCGAGGCGACCGTTGATGATCGTCGCAGACCTCGGGCGTGGCATCCTTCTGCTCGCGGTGTGCGGGCTCGCGCTGGCCGGCTGGCTCACCGTTCCGATGCTCATCGGCGCCGCCGTGCTCGTGGGGTCGCTGACCGTGCTCTATTCGCTCGCCGACTTCTCTTTTCTGCCCCAGGTCGTCGACGAGCCCGCGCTGATCGACGCCAACGCCCGCATCACGGCCACCCAGTCGGCCATCGGGGTCGCCGGAGCGGGGCTCGGCGGCGTGCTGGTGCAGGCTCTCACCGCGCCGCTCGCGGTCGGGGTCAACGCGGTCGGCTACCTGTTCTCGGCAGCGCTCATCTCACGCATCCGGGTCACCGAGCCCCGCCGGTCACGGCACGAGCGCTCCTCGGCCTTGGCCGAGGCCCGCGCCGGGGTGGCGGTGCTCTGGCGCCACCCCGTGCTGCGCGCGCTCGTGGGCGAGGCGAGCCTGTGGAACCTCGGCAACGAGGTGCTGATGATCGCGCTGTCGGTGTTGCTGCTGCAGACCCTCGGCTACGGCCCGGTCGTTCTGGGCCTGGTTCTCACCGGCGTCGGGGTGGGTGCCTTCGTCGGCAGCATCCGCAGCCAGTGGCTCACCGCGCGCTTCGGCTACGGCAGGTCGCTCATCGTGGCGATGGCCTTCGGCAACACGGCGCCGTTCGTGGGCGTGCTACTCGCCGGGCTGCCCGGGTGGCCGGGAATCGCCGGGCTCGCCGCCGCCTTCGTCGTCTCGGGGATCGGCATCGGCGTCGCCAACTCCCAGGCCGTCAGCTTGCGGCAACTCGCCGTCACGCCCGACCTGCGCGGGCGGGTGAACGCCGCCTACCGCCTGGTGTCGTGGGGCGCGCTCTCGCTCGGCGCGCTGGCCGGCGGAGCGCTCGTGACGGCGGTGGGGCCGTGGGCGGGCGGGCTGATCGGGGCGGCCGCGATGGCCACGGCCAGCCTGCCGGTGATCTTCTCGCCGGTGCGCCGCCTGCGTGCGCTCGACGAGATCACCGCGCCGCCGACCGCGTGACTCAGCCGCTGAGGGTGCCGGAGTCGTCGGACGAGCTCGGCACCGGTGCCGGAACATCCGTGCCCGTCGGTGTCGGCGAGGGGGTCTCGGGCAGGGGCGTGACCTCGTCGTTGGGCGCCACGGGGGTGCCCGACTCGGTGCGCTCGGGGTATTCGGTCTGCGCGTCGGCGTTGCAGCCGGCGAGGCCGGTGACGGCGCCGGCCGCGATGAGGGTGCCGATGGCGAGGGCGCGGATGCGCGCGGGCAGGTGGCTGTGTCGAGTGGTCATGCCCTCAGCCAACTCCGGCGGCGGGCATCCGGCGCGGGGGTTGACAGCTCGGCTGGGCGGGTTTCGGCGCGGGTCAGAGAGCCGGGCCGGCGGCACCCGCCGCGACCCGGAGCACGCGGGCGACCTCTTCGGCCGCCGGCACGAGCTGGGCGGCCGACCGCTCGTAGGTCTCGGCACTGCGGCGGTAGGGGTCGATGATGTCGTCGACATCGGTCGACGACGGCAGCCCGACCTGCCCCTTGCGCGACACCACGAGCGCCACCACCTCGGCGAGACCCGCCCGCACCGTGGTGCCCCGCGACGCGGCCTCGGCGATCTCGGCGTCGGGCAACCCCTCCGACAGTCGCGCGAACTCGCGCAGCGTGAACGTGACCGACACCTTGCGCGGCACCAGCTCCACGATCTCGCGGCGGTGGCTGCGCGACATCGCGAGGATGAGGTCGGAGCCGCCCACGATCTGCTCGGTCAGGTACCGCGCGCTGTGCTGCGACGGGTCGCCCCCGAAACGCACCGAGAGCTCGGCGGCCTCGTCGGGCATCCGGTCGCCCTCTCCGGCGAAGGTTCCGGCGCTCGCGAATTCGATCGACGGCAGGTCGGCGAGCCGCGCCCGCAGGATCTGCTCGGCCAGCGGCGAGCGGCAGATGTTGCCGGAACAGACGGTCAGCACAGAGAATTCGGGCACACGTCTACGCTACCCGCAGCGTAACCGTGCGAGCGGCCGTCGGTGGTGGTGAGTAGCATCGGCACCATGGGGAATCTGCACTACGAAGGCGACGACCACGCCGTCATCCACACCGGCGACATCGAGAAACCGATCGCCCGTCTCTACCGTCTCAAAGACGGCTGGCACGCGAAGCTCGCGAACGTGCACACGCGTCAGGCCTGGTCGGGGCCCTACGACACCGCCGAGGTCGCTCTCGCGGCGTTGATCGGAACCACCGCGGTCGGGTAAGAGGGCTCGAGATCGACCTCTACGCCGACTGCTGAGGGTCGGCGGCACCGCCGAGGTCGTCGGAGGGGGAAGCGGCGCCTTCGCTCGGCGGGTGCGTGGCGGCTGCGGCCGCGGCCTCGCGCTCGGCCTTGATGGCCTTCAGCGCGTCGACGTTCGCGATCGCGTCGAACTCCGGGTCCTGCTCGAGGAACCGCTCGAGGATGGCGACGAGCGCGATGGCGGGCAGCGCCCACTCGGCGTCGTCGGACGAGATGGTCGCGGGCCCGCGGTAGGCCGCGTCGACGAGCCCCGGGTTGCCGAGGTGACGAAGACCGAGGCCCTCGACGACGGCCGAGATGACCACGGCGTAGGGGCGGTAGTCGCCGTTCCACTCCTCGCGGATGCGGTAGCCGAGAATGGTCGAGAACCACTTGTGGAACTCGGCCATGCGCTCGATGAACTCGTCGCTGCCGGTGCGCAGCGCCTGCTCGATGTCTTCGCGGGCCGACGACTCCATGTGGCTGAGGAGCGTGGCCGAGAGCCCCACGTAGGACTGCCACGACACCGACGCGATGACCGCGCGGTAGTTGTGCTCGAGGGCGACCCGGATGACCTCGAACATCACGCGCTTGCGGCCGTCTTCGGTCAGCAGCCGATCGACGTTGTCGAACAGGATGCGCTCGCTGATCGCCAGGGTCTCTTCGTCGGCGAGCTTCGTCGACGTCTCGGAGGCGATCTCGATCAGCAGGTCGGAGACGAACGCCTCCTTCGAGTCCCAGAGCCGGTAGGTCGAGCTGCGGGGAACGCCGGCCTCGCGGATCAGGTCGTCCATCACGATGTGCTCGAAGCCGATGGTGAGGCCGATGCCCTCCACCCGGTCGAGAGCGACATCCAGCACGCGGCGGCGCACCTCGGCCGCCCGGATACGCGCGCGGCGCTGAAGGGATTCTGCAGAAGCACCACGATCGGCCACGGATTGCACCCCCAAAGTAGAACACTGCCGAACGCGCGCTCACGCGCCGGCGAACGGTCTTATGTTCTCAAGAGTAGTGAGTCCGCGCGGGGGCGTCGCACAGAAGCGACGCCCCGAGTCACGGTCGTGCACAACGACGACGTCGTCGCGGCGGACCCGAACGCCACCTCGACGCGATGCCGATTATCTGCGCACGGCTGGTGCGACTCGGGACGCCGGGTCTGGCGCGGCGGCCCCGCGAGCGGCAGAACCTGCTCGCGAGGCCGTCGCAGTGAGCTCGGCAGCGATGCGCATCATCGCTGGGTGGGGTGAACCGGCGACATTGTCCACCACCGCTGCCGAGGATCTCGGGAGTGCGGAATCCGCCCGCGTCACGGCCGAAGCCATGGTCGCGCTGCCCGCGTCGACAACGACGGCTCCCACCGCGGCGTTGACTGCGATCTGCAGACCCATCGAGCACTCCCTCGTCACACATCGAGGCGACAACCTCGACGTGGCACGACGCTAGCAGCGCGCTCTCACCCGAGACGGGCCGCCCGGCAACTATGCGCGATCGGTGCGGAAATCCGCACGGGCCCGCAACGCCCCTGCACGCCCGGTCGAAGCGGCGGCGTGCAGGCCATCAGCCCAGGCGGTCGATGTCGAATTGCACCAGGAGCACGGTGCCGGCCGACTGCTCCTCGGCTCGGCGGAACATGAGCCGCGTCATCCGGATGAACGGCAGCACGTCGGCTCGCAGCGCCCGCACGTCGGCGCTCGCGCACCGCACCACGCCGAAGCGCGACGACTCGCCCTCGATCAGTTCGAGCGTGATGTCGTCGGGCCGGGCGTGCTCGGAGGCATTGAGGGCGATGAGCAGCGCGCGCAGCGTGGCCCGGTCGTCTTCGTGCAGGCGCGGCGCGAGGTCGCTCTCGTCGATCAACTCGCCCACGTGGTCGCCGAGCGAGTCGAGCCGGCGCGACTCGCTGATCGCGGTCTGCAGGTTCTGCGCGAGCACCCCGGCGCGCACGCGGTCGTCGACCGTCAGCACGCCCTGACCGCGCACCCGCGCGAGGAAGGGCACGATCTCGGCGCGCAATGAGCCGATCTCGCCCACCACGTCGTCGTCGACGAAGGTGCGGCGCAGCTCGTCGAGCTGCTGCTCCCGCTCCTCGGCCTGCCGGAGGCGCTCGGAGTAGATGCCGCGCAGCAGCTGCCGGGCGTAGGCCATCGCTCCGAGCCCGAAGGCGAGCGGAGGGGCCACCGCCACGAGCACCACCACGAGCCGCGGCACGTCGGCTGTGGCGCTCATGAACGTGTGCAGCAGCGCCAGCATCGTGGCGAGCACGGTGGAGACCGCGGTGTAGGTGCCGAGTTCGGCGGAGGTGCGGAACGGCGCCGCCGCCATCAGCACGAGCCCGAGGGTGATGAGCCCCCAGTCGTCGCGCACGAACGCGTTGGTGCCGAGGCAGCTGAGCGAGTTCAGCACCGCGGCGATCGCGATCACCGCGAAGCTGATGGCGAACCTGTCGTTGGTGACGCCCAGATCGAACCGGAAAGCGCTGCGGATGAACCAGCCGAAGCCCACGGCGAGCGAGACGAGCGCGGCGATCGCCAGCGGCCACGACGACACCTGGGAGGCGGTGGCGATCGTCAAGCCGATGGCGCACGCGATCGACACCCCGGCGACCACCACGAGGAACCCGCGCGCGCTGATCGCCGCCAGCGGATCGAGCTCGAGCGCGGTCACCCCGCTCGGCAGTCGCACGTGCCGCCGGGAGCGGCGCCCCACCCTCACGACGAGGCCTCCGGCACCGTGATGAACACCGCGGTGCCCGCCCCCGGTCGCGCCCAGATCTGCACCGACCCGCCGATCTCGACGATACGGTCGACGACATCGACCCGCAGGCCCACGGCCTGATCGGTGATCGCGTCGACGTCGAAGCCCGATCCCGAGTCGGAGACCATCACGCTGAGACCGGGCGGGCTCGACATCACCGAGATCTCGGCCTCACGCACCCCCGAGTGCTGCAGCACATTGTCGAGGCACTCGTCGAGGGCGCGCTCGAGGGCGGTGACGACGGCGGGCGCGAGATCGTTGACGGCCGCGACATCCCCACCGACGCGGATGCGCAGACCGCTCTGCTCGGCGGCCCGCACGACCGCCAGCAGGGCGGGCACGGTGGCGAGCTCCCGGGTGGCGGAACCGCTGCGACCCGGCTCGTCGAGGATGAGACGCACGTCGGCGAGGTTCGCCAGATCGCGGTCGAGGGCCTGGGTGTGGGCGAGCGTCAACGGGCCGGGCTCGGCCATCGCCAGCGCGTTCAGGTCGTGCAGCACGGTGTCGTGCAGCCAGCTCGAGGCCCGCGTCGAGAAGCGCTCGAGTGCGACATCCCGTTCTTCGGCCAGCGCGGCCCCCGACATGAGGGCGGTGCCCCGCGCGGCGTCACGGCGCCCGAACCAGAGGGCGGTCACGAACAGCACGAGCGCGAGATAGGAGCACAGCACGGGCACGTCGACGGCGAGGGGCATGCCCTGCTGCCAGGCGGCGAGCTGCACGAGACCGGGGCCGGCGAAGAACGCGAGCGTGCCGAGCGCGATCGACTTGCCGAGCGAGCGCGCCGAGATTCCCACGACGAGCACGGCGAACTCGGGCATCGACAGCAGCACGTAGTCGCTCGCCGGCGTCGGGCCGGGCACCTGCACCGACACCCCGGCCGACACCAGGGCGAACCCGTAGAGGCCGGCGCACGCGATGAGCGTGTAGAGCAGGGCGCGCCCGAAGCTCGCGGTGTGCAGAGCGGCCACGACGCCGAGCCCCACGATCACCAGGCCGGCGAGGCCGTAGACGATCTCGGAGTGGCCGGTCACGGGAATGAACAGACCTGAGATCACGACCGTGGCCGCCAGGAACACGCCGGCGAGCCAGGTGCCCGCTTTCGCGAGTGCCCGGCTGGTGGCGAGGCCGTCGATGTCGGCCGCTATCTGGAGTGTCACCGTTACGACAGGTAGCCGTCTTCGGCGGCCCGCAGCATGAGGTCTTGCTTCTTGTCGGCGACCCGCCCTTCGGAGTGGTACTGCTCGCGCACCCGCTCGAGCGCGTTCTTCACGGCCTGGATGTTGGTGCCGATGATCATCGCCACCTCCACCGGGCTGTGGCCCGAGGCATACAGCCGCAGCGTCTCCTCTTCTTCTTCGGTGAACCGGATGGCGGTTCCTGGCGCTGTGCGGCGAGGCGCGTCATCCCACGCCGAACCGGGGCGACCGGATGCCACGCCCAACGCCGAGCGCACGGTGTCGACCAGATCGTTGGCCGGCCGGGCCTTCGACACGAAGGCGGCGGCGCCGGCGGCCAGCACCTGTTTCTCGGTCTCGGGCGAGTCGAGCGCGCTCATCACCACCACCTGGGCGCCGACCGAACGGCAGATGCGGATGCGGGCCTCGACCGAGATCGGCTCCTTCAACTGCAGGTCCATGATCACGATGTCGGGCGGGAACTGCGCGTCACGCGCCATGTCGACCCATGAGGATGCGCGGATGACGATGTGCAGATCGGGGGCGTGGGCGTCGATCCAGTTGGAGAGCCCGTCGAGGATGAGTTCGTGGTCGTCGACGATTCCCACGCGGTGCGGTGCGACGCCGTGCGGTTCGGCGCTTCGAGCGTTCACGGCAGAATTCACGTCAGACCCCTGATCGGATGATATCGGGCGCATGATCGCGCAGTCCAATCGGCGACCGGGAGTTGGCTGTAACCTCGACCCATGAGCCCGGGGAGCGACGCCAGAGATGCGGATCGCCGTTCGCGACTCGACCGGGCCGTCTTCCAGTCGCAGCTGCTGTTGGCGGCCGCCTTGCTGCTGCTCGTCTGCTCGGCCTTCGTGTTCCAGCCCGACTCGGTCTTCGACCTGAAGTTCTTCGGCGGTGTGGCACTGGTGTTCGCACTCACGGGTGCGGCGGCCCTCATTCCCTGGTCGACCATCCCCACCCAGTGGATCGCGCTGCTGCCGATCATCGACATCGTCGCGATCGTGGCGGTGCGTCAGGGCAACACGGCGCTCGGCGCCGGGCTGCTGCTCGTCTTTCCGGTCATCTGGCTCTCGAGCTACTTCGGGCTCACGGGTGCCGTCGTCAGCGTCGTGGTCTCGTCGGTGCTGCTGTGGGCGAGCACCCTCGTCACCGGCGACCCGCTGACGCTCAACAGCATCCCGGGGCTGCTCGTGCTGCCCGTCACGCTCGCCTTCATCGCCACCACCACGCTCTTCACGTCGAGGCGCACGGCCGCCCAGCGGGGCCTGCTGCGTCAGCAGGCCGATCTGCTCGAGGTGGCGCTGCGCCGGGCGAGGCGGCAGGAGCAGACGCTCGACGAGGTGCTCAACGCCGTGACCTTCGGCGTGGTGGCGTTCGACCAGACCGGGCGCACGACCATCCTGAACCGTGCCCACCGGGGCTACCAGGCGCAGTTCGGTCTGCCGGAGACCACCGTGGAGCATCCGGTGCTCTACGCCGCCGACCGCACGTCGACCCTGCCCGACGAGGAGCGGCCGATGCGGCGCGCCGTCGCCGGCGAGCGCTTCGACGATCTCGTGGTGTGGATGGGCGACCCCGGCGAGCACCGGCTCGCGCTGTCGGTGAGCTCGAGGCCGCTCACCGGCCCCGACGGGCAGCTCGACGGCGGGGTGATGGTGTCGCGCGACGTGACCTCCGAGATCAACGCGATCCAGGCCCGCGACGACCTCGTGGCCTCGGTGTCGCACGAGCTGCGCACGCCGCTCACGTCGATCCTCGGTTACCTCGAGCTCGCGCTCGACGACGAGTCGCTGAGCACGAGCACGCGGTCGATGCTCGAGGTGGCGTCGGCGAACTCCGACCGGCTGCTCGCACTGGTGGCCGATCTGCTCACGGCGGCGAGCGAGAAAGACCAGCAGATCGTGATGTCGTTCAACCAGTGCGACCTGTCGGAAATCGTGGCGCAGTCGATCCAGGCGCAGCGCCTGGCGGCCGGCGACCGCGGCATCGCCATCGACAACTCGGTCACCCAGCCGGTGCTGCTCGACGCCGACGGGTTCCGGTTGCGGCAGGTGGTCGACAACCTGCTCTCGAACGCCATCAAGTACAACACCGAGAACGGCACGGTGTCGGTGAGCGTGCGGGCCTCCGACGCCCAGATCGAGCTCGTCGTCAGCGACACCGGCATCGGCCTCAGCGAGCTCGAGCAGACGAAGCTGTTCGAGCGCTACTTCCGCGCCGAGGGGGTGCGCCAGTCGACCATTCACGGGTCGGGGCTCGGGCTCACCATCAGCCGCGACATCATCCGGCGCCACGGCGGCGATCTCGTCGTGTCGAGCGCTCTCGGCGTCGGCACGACCTTCACCGCAACCATCCCGCGCTCGCGCTAAACTCCGTCTGAACAGTCATCGATCGAGGGGAGTCGCGGCATGGCGCTCGACACGGACACACTCCTTCTGATCAGCGGCCTCGTGATCGTGCTCTGCGGCATCTCGTTCATTCTCAACACCGCGATGCGGCGCAACGACCCGTCGGGCCGGCTCTGGAGCCTCTCCTACATCGCGGGCATGCTCACCGCGCTGTCGTTCCTCGTCTGGGCGGTGAACCCGGGCCTGTGGTGGGTGCTCGCCATCGGCAACACGGCCTACGTCATCTCGATCGCGGCCATCTGGTCGGGCGCCCGCGTCTTCAACGGGCGCAAGGCCTACATCTCGGTCGGGCTCGCGGCCGGCGGTGTGACCGCTGCCTACACGGCGATCGAGGGTCCCGACGCCGGCATCTGGACGGGCTCGACCGTGCTGTTCATCGGCATCGCCGTCTTCGCCGGGCTGGGCGGGGCCGAGACGATGCGATCCCGGATGCGCCGCAACCTCAATGCACGCATCCTGAGCTTCGTCTTGTGGATCGTCTGCGCCTTCTATGTGCTGCGCACCTCGATCTTCGTGACGGCCGGGCCCTCGAGCGAGATCTTCCAGACCTACTTCGGGTCGCAGCCGGCGACCGTCATCACCATTCTGCTGGTGCTGCTCGGCAGCATCTCGATGTCGATCCTGCAGGCCGAGCGCTCGGGCGCCCGGGCCCTCGGCGACGTGACGGTGGGGGTGCACTCGGTGGTCGGGGTGCTCTCGGCCGCGTCGTTCATGCAGCAGTGGGCCGACTGGGTGGAGCGCTCGTCGTTCACCGGTGACCGGCTGGCGATGATCGCGATGGACGTCGACAACCTGCCGCAGATGAACACGGCGTTCGGCCGATCGTTCGGCGACGCCGCCATCCGGTCGGTCGCGCAGATCGTGCGCCACTACTCCCCCACCGCGTCGCTGCTCGGCCACACCGGTGCCGGAAGGTTCGTGATCGTCGTCGTCACCGCGGGGGCCACCGAGGCCGAACAGCTCGCGATCCGGCTGCAGACCGCCCTGGTCGACGAGCCGATCGACCCGCAGCAGTCGCTGCGCGCCACCGCGAGCTTCGGCGTGGTCGACACCGACTCCTTCGGCTACAGCCTCCCGGCCCTCCGCCGCGGCCTCGACGACGCCACCCTCCAAGCGCGCGACGAGGGCGGCAACCGCATCGTCGTAGGCCGCAAAACCGCACTCCTCGACTAGAGCACCCCCCACCTCCCCGAAAAGCAGCCCCCCACCTCCCCCGAAAAGTAGCCCCCCCCCACCTCCCCGAAAAGTCAAAAACCAGCCCAACCACCCCCGCTAGGCACCAAAAAGTGACTCCTCGGCGACCCCCCACGCCGCGCACGCGACGCAAACGCACCAGGCCCCACTCAACGACCCAAGCTGCGCGCGCGGCCGCGCAGCGACCGCGCGCTCAGGTGTCGCCCCGCGCCGCAGAGGCCGCGGCGCGGCCTGCGGACGCCGCGCGAAGCACGGCGCCCGCAGCAGCTAGCACAGCCAGCAGCTAGGGCTGCGCGATCGCCACCGTCAGCTGGTCGCTCGCCGTCTGCTTGGCGTAGTCGCCGGAGCCGGGAGCCGTCTGCAGCAGGATCTCGTAGGTGAACGAGAGCGTGACCGACGTCGCCGACGGGTCGAGCGCCGGCAGGATGAAGGTCTGGCTGTAGGTGTAGGGCGCCTTGATGTAGTAGCCCGGCGCCGTCGACGACTGGTCGGTGATGGGCGAGGGCGAGGTGAGCGGCCCGGTCGGTCCGCTGACCGCCGGCGTCAGCGACACGCGTGAGAGGTAGATACTCTGCCCCTGGTCGGAGCCGAGCGTGCCCTGCAGCGAGAAGGTGAGCGGTTTGTTGGCCTCGGCCGTCCACTGATCCATGCTGAGGGTGGAGTAGTAGTCGACCGACAGGGCGATGTCGCCGGCCTGCAGCGTGTGGTGGGCCGACCCGGTGGCGAGCTCGTTGACGATCGGGGTGATCGTTGCCGGCGCCGTCGGGGTCGACGACCTCGTGGGGGTCACGGAGTCGGTGTTGAAGCCCGGCTGGTCCCAGGGGGCCGTTCCGCACCCACTGAGCGCCACGGCAGCGGCCAGCGCGAGCCCGGTGACGGTGATCGATCGCACCGCCCCGCGCCGCGTGATTCCGCGGAATTCTGCCATGGCCTCGCCCCTCCCCCTGAACCTCAGCGCAGCCTCAAGATGCACTGACGCAATCCTAAGCCGATCTTGAGGCGACCCTGGCCCATTGGCGCGGGAACGCTGTGGGAGGTATCGCAGACTTGCAGACATGACAGACATCAACCCGTACGTGACGGACCGCACCGAACTCGGCGCCTCCGACGACGCGTTCGCCAACGACTTCATCGAGTCGGTCGAGTCCCTCCCCTCTTACCGTCCGACCATCGGATGCATCATCCCCGCCTACAACGAGGCCGAGTCCATCGGCGACGTGCTCGAGTCGCTTCTCGGCCAGACCCGCCTCCCCGACGTCATCCACGTCGTCGTCAACAACACCACCGACGACACCGTGAAGATCGCCGCCCAGTACGCCGGCCCGCACCTCAAGGAGATCGACGGGGTCGAGCAGTTCACCGAGGTCTACGTTCACGACATCGGCAAGAACAAGGACAAGAAGGTCGGCGCGCTCAACTACGGCTACCAGCTGGTCGAGGGCTGCGACTTCCTGCTCGGCGTCGACGGCGACACCACCGCCGCCCCCGACGCGGTCGAGCGCCTCGCCGAGGAGATCACCTCCGACAGCCGCATCGGCGGCATCTCGGCGATCTTCTCGATCGACGACCGCCCGATCAAGGGCTTCATCGCGAAGTTCCTCATCACCGGCCAGCGCTTCCAGTTCGCCGCCTTCAACATGCAGAACATGCTGAAAGGCCGAAACATGGCGGTGCTCGGCGGCCAGTTCTCGATCTTCAGCACCAAGGCGCTGCGCCAGATCATGGTCGAGAACCACCAGGACACCCCCTGGGTCAAAGACTCCGAGGTCGAGGACTCGCTGCTGTCGCTGCAGATCAAGAGCGCCGGCTACCTCACCAAGATCTCGGCCCAGTCGCGAGCGGATGTCGGTGGCATGACCACCCTCCGCGGCCTCGACGCCCAGCAGGTCAAGTGGAACTTCGGCGCGATCGAGCTCATGTGGCCCGGTCAGCGCGGCGACACCAAGGGTCAGCCCTTCCACCCCAACCTGCGCCTGCGCTGGCTCGAGAACCTCTCGATGCTCACGAACCTCGTGACCCGCGTGCTCTTCTTCATCCTGCTGCTCGCGTCGCTGTCGATCAGCGCCTTCGTCTTCTCGCCGATCTGGCTCATCCCCCCGGTGATCGCCATTCTCCTGAACCTGCGCACCGCGCTGTCGATGAAGAACCGCAACGGGCGCGACATCTTCTTCGCCGTCTTCCTCTTTCCGGCCGAGATCTACATGTGGGTCAGGCTCGGGCACTTCCTGCGGGCCTGGACCAAGTTCCTCAGCCGCAAGCAGACCGACAACTGGGCCGCTCAGGCCAA
This sequence comes from Herbiconiux daphne, assembly GCF_024979295.1. Lineage (GTDB taxonomy): Bacteria > Actinomycetota > Actinomycetes > Actinomycetales > Microbacteriaceae > Herbiconiux > Herbiconiux daphnes. The sequence goes on from NZ_JANLCJ010000007.1 coordinate 140,741, forward strand.
GGCCGAGCGCGGCCGCGGAAACGGCTACCTCGTTCCCCTCGTCATCCTGGTGCTCGTCGTCGCCGTGCTCGTGCTGGTCTGGTTCCAGCTCGACCCGTTCATGCAGTCGACCGTGCTCTGGATCGGCTGGCCCATCCTCGGTGTGATCACGATCATCCAGACCCTCAGCATGCTGGCGAAGGTTCTGCGCCGCTACCGGGGGTACAAGGTTTGACCTCACCCACCTACGTCGAACAGCCCGCGCTGCTCGCTCTCCTCGGATCGATCGGGGACGACGAGCGCCGCGGGCGGTTCGCGCACGACTTCATCAACCTCTGGGAGACCCGATCCCAGAGGTTGATGAATGCCCTCGGCAACCGCGATTTCGAGGATGCCGATGTGGTTCTGCTGAGCATCCGCAGCAGCAGCGCCATGCTCGGCGCACGGCCTCTCGAGGCCGTCGCCGGCATGGTGCATTCTGCGGTGAGAGTTGCCGATCTGCCCGGAAGCCTGAGCCACCTTGCACGGCTCAACGAAGTCGGGGAGCTCACCTGCCAGGAGCTGGCCACTGTGATGGAGTCGCTCCGAACCCCACAGCAGACAGCAGGAGCTCAGCCCTAGATGACCTCAGTCGTCTTCGGAAGCAGCCAGTCGGTAACCGACCCCGCGCACGGTCTCGATCCAGCGCGGGGTCGTTATGCTGTCGGCCAGCTTGCGGCGCAGGTTGGCCATGTGCACCTCGATGGCCCGCTTGTCGGCCTCGCTCACGAAGTGGGCGGTCACGTAGCTCTCGCCACGCAGCAGCAGCGCCAGGTCGGCCTTGCTGCGCACGCGGCGCTGGCTCTCCATCAGGGCGTTGAGCAGGTCGAACTCGCTTCGCGTGAGCTCGACCGACTTGCCCTCCTTCTCGACGAGGCGCATCTCGGAATTGACGAAGAGACCGTTGTGCTCGAGCCATCCGTCGTCTTTGTCGTAGCTCTTGGGGGCAGCGGGTTCGGCCGCGGGCGCCGGCGCCGGAGCCGCCGCGACCGGAGCCTCGGTGGTGACGGCGGCGGGCGCGAGCGTGGCGGGCTGCGCCGCGACCGGGGTGGCCGCAGCGGCAACCGGAGCGACCGGGCCCGAACCGTCGGTGGCGAGCACCTGACGCGGGCGGCGCATCATGGCCTCGATGCGGGCGCGCAGCTCGCGCGGCCGGAAGGGTTTCGTGAGGTAGTCGTCGGCCCCGGCCTCGAGGCCCTGCAGGGTGTCGATCTCTTCGTCGCGAGCGGTGAGCATCACCAGGTAGGTGTTGCTGAACGCCCGGATGCGCTTGGCCGCCTCGAAGCCGTCGATGCCCGGCATGCTGACGTCGAGAGTGGTGACCATGGGGTCGTAGGCGCGAACCGCCTGCACTCCGTCGAGGCCGTTACCGGTGGCCACCACCTCGAAGCCGGCTTGAGTGAGGACTGTCTCGAGCAGATGGCGGATGTCCGCATCATCCTCGATGATCACTGCGACGCGTCGTTCCCCATGAGTGTCCATTGCCATGATGGTATCAACGGTTGGGGATCGAGATGAAGGTTTCGGGCACGCGCCGACTACGGGTCGCGATCGTGAGCGGGGACTCGCAATTCGCCGACGGGCTGGCTCGATGGATCGCCGTGCACGACGGGGCCCTCGAGGTCGTGCTCTCGGTCGCCAACTGGGGCGACCTGCTGAACGACCCCGGTTTTCCCACCGATCTCGCCGTGGTCGACGCCGCCTCGAGCCAGCGCAAGTCGATCGAGTCGCGCGTGCGCACCATCCGGGCCTCAGGAACCGCTGTGCTCGTGGTGACCGCGGCCGATCCGGATGACGACCCCCAGCGTGCGCTCTCGGCGGGCGCCTTCACCGTGCTCGAGAAGAGCGTGCCGTTCGGGCTCATCGACGAGATGGCCCGTGGCGCGCTCGGCCTTCCGCTCGCTCCGCCGAGCGACACGGCGCCCGACCCAACACCCGGCCGGCGGTGAGCTGAGGGCTACCAGCCCGCGTCGGCCGCGAGTTCGAGGGCGTTGCTCGTCCACCACTCGCCGGCCGCGGGGCCGCCGTTGCACTCGCCGTCGCTCTCGCCGGGCGGCTTCACCCAGAGGTTCGCGTCTTGGGCCGACCCGGCCCGCGAGGCCGCCGGCGTCGCACCGAGCGCACGCCCGGGCGGGTTGCACCACTCCCCCGTCGAGCCGTTGCCGTTGCGCGAGGTGTCGATCACGTAGTGGGCGCCGTTGGTGAGCCCCGAGATGGTGTCGGCGTAGGCCTGCTCGAGATCGGTGGCGTTGTAGTTCGACACGTTGGTCGAGAACCCACGGGCGCGTTCGACCCCGGCACGGTTGAGCAGGTCGGCCATCTCGGTGGCCGGTCCCCAGTTCGAGTGCCCGGCGTCGATGTAGACCGTCAGGCCTGCGGCGGCCAGGGTGTCGACGGATGCCCCGACCTCGTCGAGTCGCTCGTCGACGTTGTCGCACTCGTCGGCCAACGCGAGCGCGTCGGGTTCGAGGATGATCACCGCGCCGCGATCCTGCAGGCCGTCGGCGATCTCCTGCACCCACACCGGGTACTGCTCCGCCGAGAGGCCGCCGCCGGAGTAGTTGCCGCAGTCGCGGTTCGGGATGCCGTAAACCGTGAAGATGGGGGTCTGGCCGAGGTTCTCGGCCTGATCCATCAGGTCGGAGACATACCCGCCGACCTCGCCCGTCGGATGCTTCTCGGGCGTCAGCCAGATGGCGGTGGGCACGTCGGCGATGCCGCCGATCGTGCCGGCCGACGCCGTGTCGCCGTCGTCGGTGGCCTTCGCCGCCGCCGTGGCGGCCTTCGACTCCGGGTCGACGAAGAGCGTCTTGCCGGCGAAGGGGTTGTCAGACGCGACCCCGCCCTGGGCGTAGATCGAGCCGACTCCAGCGACCATGGCGGTGAGCGCTCCGACGATCGCCACGATCGCCACCCCCAAGCCGACTCGCGGCAGAACTCCGGTCACGTTGTCTCCCCCGATCGGACGTTGCCTCACTCTATCCGGTCTGAACGGCGCTATCCCTCTGAACGGCGGGGCCCCGGCCCGCGACCGGGGGCGGTGGCGGGCTCACGATGCCCGGTCGCGTGATGGTGCCCGCGGCGCCGTAGGCCTTCAACCGCGACATGGTCTGCGAGAACGGCACCGGGCGGCCGTAGAAGAAGCCCTGCGCGTGGCGCACGCCGATGCCGACCAGCACGTCGACCGCATCCTGGGTCTCGATGCCCTCCACCACGGTGGAGTAGTCGAAGGCGTCGCCGAAGCCCTGCAGCGCGCGCACGACCTCGCGCTGGCGGGTGTCGTCGAGGTTGTCGACGAGCGAGCGGTCGATCTTCAGGATGTCCATCGGGATGCGCACGAGCGCGCCGACGCTCGACGCCTCGGAACCGTAGTCGTCGAGGGCGATCAGCATGCCGAGCTGCCGGAAGTGCTCTGCCTGCGCCCGGAGGTCGTCGTCGATGTCTTTCGTGGAGCGCTCATTGAGCTCGAGGCAGAGCGAGACATCCGGATACCGCGGCACGATGTCTTTCAAGAAGGCGCCGACGTGCTCGTCGCGGATCTGCTCGACCTCGAGGTTGATGGTCATCACCGAGATGCCCGGCACGACCTTGCGGAACTCGCGGGCCGACTTGAGCGACGCCTCGATGACCTGCTTGGTGAGCAGGTCCATGCGGCCGAGTCCCTTGGCCTTCTCGATCAGCGACGACGTCGAGATGCGGCCGAGCTCCGGATGCGTGTAGCGCACGAGCGACTCGAACGCCCAGATCTTGTCTTCGAGCGTGTTGACGATGGGCTGGTAGACCACGTTCAGCACGCCGTCGTCGATGGCCTTCGCCACGATCTCGTTGATGCGGCTCGACCGGTGGGGCGAGATGCCGATGCTCGACTCGAACGACGGGCCGCCCTGGCGGCGCGACTTCTTGATGGCCAGCATGCTGTGGTCGGCGTCGACCACGATCGACTGCGGGTCGGTCTCCTGGTGACCCGAGTAGGCCAGGCCCACGCTCACCAGCGGCCGGTATTCGCGGCCGCCCAGCGTCGCGGGGGTGCCGATGTTGCCCACGATGTGGTCGGCGACCGCCTTGCTCTCGGCCAGCGACTGCAGCTTGGTGAGGATGACCACGAACTCGTCGCCGCCGACCCGGGCGACGAAGTCGTGCGGTCGCACGCTCGCCCGCAGGCGGGTCGCCACCGTCGAGAGCACCTCGTCGCCGATGTGGTGGCCCTCGGTGTCGTTGAGGCGCTTGAACTGGTCGAGGTCGATGAAGAGCACGGCGATGCCCGAGGCGTAGCTGCGGTCTTCGTTGAGCCGGGCGAGCGAGCGCTGGAACGCGTTGTAGTTGGGCAGGCCCGTGAGCGAGTCGCGGTCGACCCGGTCGAGCAGGGTGTCGTAGGCGCCGCGCACCCGCGCGGTCTCGGAGGCGATGTGGCCGATCGCGTCGAGAGCGAGCTCGTCGTCGGGGGTGAACGGGCCACCACCGGTCTTGCGGCTCGCCACGAGGTATTCGGTGGGTTCGACCGCGTCTTCCTGATGCTCCTGCGACACGTCGTCCTCGCCGCGATCGATCGACTCGGGCGTGAGCTGAGGGTCGGCCGCGTTGATCGACGAGAAGCGGGCGCCGATCTCGTTGCGGCCCGGCGGCGTGCGGCGCACCTCGAAGTCGGCGGCCTCGATCGCGCGGCGCGCGAACAGCACCATCGACTCCTTGGGGTCTTGCTGCAGATCCCACGGCAGGGCGCGGGCGGCATCCACGACCCCGCTGAGCCGGCGCTCGCTGCTGCGGGTCTGGCGCCTCTTCGCGGCCCCGTAGAAGAACAGGGCCACGACGAGCAGGGGGATGGTCTGCCGCGCCAGCCGCAACTCGTCTTCGCTGCCGTCGACGAGCCCGAGCAGACCCGACGAGACCGCGTAGATGCCGACCGCGACCACCGAGCAGATGGCGAGGATGACCAGCAGCCGCACGGGGCTCAGGGCACTGATGCCGAACGACTGGTTGATGCTCCACTGGCCGCGTTCCCGCACGAACTCGAGCGCCAGCACCACGGCCATGTAGACCGCCATGCTGAGCACGATGGCGAGCGGGGCGAACAGGCCGAGGTCGATGAGTGCGCGCGACACGGCCACGAAGGCCACCGCGGCGACGGCGGCGACACCGGTCCACTGGGCGGCGACCCACGGCGCGCGCGTGATGACGGCCTTCGAGGTGAAGTAGGCCAAGACCCACATCGCGACGTCGAAGGCCGGATTGGTGCCGATCGTGGCGACCACGAGCAGCGCTCCGGTGACGCCGAGCGGCGGAAGGCCCGAGACCCGGCCGGTGGGCATCTGGTAGACGGCGGCGACGCCGACGCTGATGAGGAACACGGCGACCGTGAGCCAGTTCGCCGGCGGATTCCCGAGGCCCATCACCACGCCCGTGACCAGGATCGCCATCGCCGCCAGCACGAGCAGGAACGAGACGAGCGTGTTCACCTTGCGTTGTTCGAGCTCTGCCATGGCGTCCTGTCGACAATGGGGGCGGGAGCCGGTCTGACGTGCCTCCTGTGCGGTGAAGTTTATCGAGTCGCCGGGCCGAGCGGCTACAGGCCGAGCTCGCGGAGGGCCGCGTCCATCCTGCGAGCCATCTCGGCATAGCCCTGGTCGTCGGGGTGCAGACCATCGGCCGCCATCCACTCCGGATGCCCCCGAAGCCACTGCGAGGCATCCGGAACTCGATCGGCGCCGATCGCGGCGGCCTCGCGGTCGACCCAGTCGATGACGGTCTGCACCGAGGGCGGGCGATCGTCGGTGTACCAGAACGGCTCGACCACGATGATGCGGGCGTCGGGCAGTGCGGCGACGAGGGTGGTGAAGTCGGTGGCGATGGCGTTCTGGATGGCGTCGGCGCGCTCGGGCATCGAGAAGTTGTCGTTGAGGCCCATGGTCACGAACACGATGTCGGGGTCGCGGGCGATGATCTGGGGGATCTCGTCGCTGTCGAGGTAGTCGGGCGGGGTGCTCGCGCGGTTGTTGACGAAGCCGAGGCCGTTGACGCTGGGGTTGAACTCGGTCCAGCCGCGGTCGGCGCAGATGGTGGTCGACCAGCGCAGGGCGGGGTCGGATGCGCCGGTGCCGAGGGTGTAGGAGTCGCCGTAGAAGGCCACGAGCGGGGCATCCGGGTCGGCGGCGCGGGCCTCGGCGGCGAGGGCGGGGTCGACGGTGGGCAGCGGGGCGGCCGGGGCGGCTTGTTGCCCTTTGGAGGCCCCGGCGGGCGGGTTGGCCTGCTGCCCGGTGGAGGCGCCGGCGGTCGACCAGGCCGAGAGCCCGGTCATCGCCCCGATGAGGGCGGCCAGGCCGACGACCGCGCCGGCCAGCGACAGAGTGGTGGTGCGGGCCGTCGTGCGGGCCGTGCGGGTGGTCACGCGGGTGCCGGTCACGATCCGGCGATGCCGGCGACGAACGCTAGCACGCCGGCCGCGAACAGCACCGTGACGAGGGCGATTTTCGGGGAACGCTTCAGCACGTCGGTTGTTCGGCGTGCCGGCCGGATCGGATTGGAACCGCCTGCGACGCCGCGGCCGGTCTACCCGTCAGACCCGAGGATCAGACCGTGACCGGCGTCTGCAACGACTCTTCGGCCGCGGCGGCGTTCGCCGCGATGACCTCGGCGATCTGCACGGCGTTGAGGGCGGCGCCCTTGCGCAGGTTGTCGTTGCTGATGAACAGCACGAGGCCGCGCTTGCCGGGAGCCGACTGGTCTTGCCGGATGCGGCCCACGTAGCTCGGGTCGTTGCCGGCCGCCTGCAGCGGGGTGGGCACATCCGTCACCTCGACGCCGGGCGCACTGGCGAGGATCTCGTAGGCGCGCTCGGGCGTGATGTCGGCGGCGAACTCGGCGTTGATCGAGAGCGAGTGGCCGGTGAACACCGGAACGCGAACGCAGGTGCCGCTGACCAGCAGGTCGGGCAGCTCGAGGATCTTGCGGCTCTCGTTGCGCAGCTTCTTCTCTTCGTCGGTCTCGAGCCAGCCGTCGTCGACGATGGAGCCGGCGAGCGGGATGACGTCGAATGCGATGGGGCGCACGTACTTGACCGGAGCGGGGAAGTCGACCGCGGAGCCGTCGTGCACGAGGTTCAGCAGCTTCGCCGGGTCGGCCGTTGCCGCCTCGGCCTGGGTGGCGAGCTCTTCGGCGCCGGCGAGACCGGAGCCCGACACCGCCTGGTAGGTGCTCACGATGAGGCGTTCGAGGCCGGCCTCCTCGTGCAGCACCTTGAGCACGGGCATGGCCGCCATGGTGGTGCAGTTCGGGTTGGCGATGATGCCCTTGCGGGCGTCGGCGATGGCGTGCGGGTTGACCTCGGAGACCACGAGGGGAACATCCGGATCCATGCGCCAGGCGCTGGAGTTGTCGATCACGGTGACGCCGGCCGCCGCGAAACGCGGTGCCTGGGCGCGGGAGCCGGTGGCGCCGGCCGAGAACAAGGCGATGTCGAGACCCGTGGGATCGGCCGTCTCGACGTCTTCGACGACGACATCCTGGCCCTTGAAGGGCAGCACGGTGCCGGCGCTCCGGGCCGTGGCGAAGAAGCGGATCGACTCTATCGGGAAGTCGCGCTCTTCGAGAAGGCGACGCATGACCTTGCCGACCTGACCGGTGGCGCCGACGACGCCGACGTTGAGTGCCTTGCTCACGTGATCTCTCCGTTCGTTCCCGAAGTGACCCAGTCTACCGGCCGGTGCCGGCGTGCACGACGGCTTCGGTGTCGCCGTCGAGGCCGAACGCGGTGTGCACCACGCGGAGTGCGTCGTTGATCGTGTCGGCGCGGGTGACCACCGAGATGCGGATCTCGCTGGTCGAGATCATCTCGATGTTGATGCCGGCCTCGAACAGGGCCGTGAAGAGCTTCGCCGAGACGCCGGCGTTGGTGCGCATGCCGGCGCCGACCAGGGCGAGCTTGCCGATCTGGTCGTCGTACTGCAGCGCCTTGAAGCCCGTCTCCTCCTGCTCGGCGCGCAGCGAGGTCAGCACGAGCTGGCCCTCGCTCTTCGGCAGGGTGAACGAGATGTCGGTGAGGCCGGTGCTCGCCGCCGACACGTTCTGCACGATCATGTCGATGTTGGCCCCGGTCTTGGCGACGATCGTGAAGATCTGGGCAGCCTTGCCCGGGATGTCGGGAACACCGACCACGGTGATCTTGGCTTCGCTCAGGTCGGTGGCGACCCCGGCGATCATGGGCTCTTCCATGGCACCCTCATTCTCGGTCTCGTTGTAGACGATGGTTCCCTCGTTGTTGTTGAACGAGGAGCGCACGTGCAGCGTCACGCCGTGGCGGCGGGCGTATTCGACGGCGCGGATGTAGAGCACCTTGGCCCCGTTGGCCGCGAGCTCGAGCATCTCCTCGCTCGAGATGCGGTCGAGCTTGTGGGCGTTCGGCACGATGCGGGGGTCGGCCGAGAAGATGCCGTCGACGTCGGTGTAGATCTCGCACACGTCGGCGTTCAGCGCTGCGGCCAGGGCGACGGCGGTGGTGTCGGAACCGCCGCGGCCGAGCGTGGTGATGTCTTTGGTGTCGCGGTTGAAGCCCTGGAAGCCGGCCACGATGACGATGGCTCCCTCATCGAGGGCCTCGCGCAGGCGCACCGGCGTGACATCCACGATTCTCGCGGCGCCGTGGCGGGCGTCGGTGATCATGCCGGCCTGGCTGCCGGTGAAGCTGCGGGCGTCGTGGCCGAGCGACTCGATGGCCATGGCGAGCAGGGCCATCGAGATGCGTTCGCCGGCGCTGAGCAGCATGTCCATCTCGCGCGGCGCGGGGATGGGGGCCACCTCGTGGGCGAGGTCGAGCAGCTCGTCGGTGGTGTCGCCCATGGCGCTCACGGCCACGACGACCTCATTGCCCGCCTTGCGGGTCTCGACGATGCGCTTGGCGACCCGCTTGATGCTCTCTGCGTCGGCGACGGATGATCCGCCGTACTTCTGCACGATCAAGCTCACGTGGGACTCCCGGGGGTTGCTCTGGGTTGCGCTCGGGCGCGCGAAAACCCGACTGCCAACTATATCGCCTGGCGCGAAACGTGGCTGTCACACGGGGTGCGTAGAGTCCGGGCATGAGTGGAGAAGCACCGATCGTCAGAAAGCTCGCCGACCTGCCCGGGTTCTTGATCAGCCCGCACGACACCGTGCGCCTGGCTGCGCTGGCGGGGCCGGCGCAGGGGTCGAGCGCGAGCGTGTTCCTCGAGATCTGGCAGCCGGGAGGGGCGCAGCCGCTGAACTCGCACGCCGAGTCGGCCGAGACGTTCATCGTGCTGTCGGGGGTGGCGACCGCGCACTCCGACGAGTCGGTCGTGTCGCTCGAGGCGGGCGACGTGCTCGTGCTCCAGCCGGGGTCGGAGCACCGCATCGTGAACGCGTCGGCGACCGAGCCGCTGTGCACGATCACGATCATGGCCGACGACGGCGGCTTCGAGAAGCTCGTGACGTCGGGCACGCCGACGCCGCTGACGGCCGAGGAAGTCGCGGTGCTGGTGCGGCGCTGAGGGTGCGGTCGGGGTCGCACAGCCGATTCGCGGCATCCGTTCACAAGCCATTCACCGGCCGTGGTTAGCGTGCTCGGGTGAGCACCAACTGGACGAAGAAGGCCCTCAAGGCGCGGCTGCGCGCCGACATCGCATTCGACTCGGCGACGCGGCCGTTGACGGCCGATGTCGCGGGGCGGCGGCTCGAGTACCACTCCGTCGTGGCGGCGGTCGAGGCGGGGCGCATCAGCCCCGAGGCGGGCGTGGAGCGCTTCGACGAGATCGTGTCGGCGCTGGTCTGAGGGTCGGCGGGTCGGGCGGCGCGCATCGGGCTGCTCGTCGGGCTGCTCAAAAAGCTGCAAATGACGAGGAGTGAGGCCCTATAGGGCCTCGGTGTGCGTGATTTGCAGCTTTTTCGATCGGGGCGTCACTTCGCCTGGTCGTAGCTGCCGACGATGGCGACCGTGACGGGGAACTCCACCGGGGCGTCGCCGAAGATCAGGCGGCCGGCCTCGAGCGCGGCCGATCGCAGCTCCTCGGCGACCGCGTCGGCGAGGTGGGCGGGTGTATGCACCATGACCTCGTCGTGCAGGAAGAACGCGAGGTGGGGTCGCTGCTCGAGTGGCGTGCCCGGGGCCGGCGGCGTGAGGTGCCAGAGGCGGCGGCGCACGCTGCTGATCCAGCAGAGCGCCCATTCGGCGGCGGTGCCCTGCACCACGAAGTTGCGGGTGAAGCGGCCCCAGCTGCGGGCGGCGGAGCGGGCCCGGTTGCGGGCGGCATCCGTGGCACCGTCGGCGCCGGCGGCGTCTTGCACGTCGAGCCAGGCGTCGCTCGGGCGGGGTGAGGTGCGGCCGAGGCGCGTGGTGACGACGGCGCCCGCTTCGCCCGCGCGGGCGGCGTCTTCGACGAACTTCACGGCCGCCGGGTAGGCGCGGGCGAGGCGCGGCAGCATGCGGCCGCTCTCGCCGGTGGTGCCGCCGTACATCGCGCCGAGCATGCCGACCTTGGCGTGGGCTCGGGTGTCGACGGCGCCCGAGGCGACGATGCCGTCGTAGAGATCGCGACCGCGGCCGGCGGCGGCCATGGCGCGGTCGCCGGCGAGGGCCGCCAGGATGCGCGGTTCGAGTTGGGCGGCGTCGGCGACGACGAGCTTCCAGCCCGGGTCGGCGATGACGGCGCTGCGCACCTGTTTCGGCAGCTGGAGGGCGCCGCCACCCTCCGACGCCCAGCGGCCGGTGACGACGCCGCCCGGAATGTAATTGGGGTGGAATCGGCCGTCGCGCACCCAGGTGTCGACCCAGTTCCAGCCGTTGGCGGTGAGCAGGCGCGAGAGCTTCTTGTATTCCAGCAGCGGCTCGATGACGGGGTGCACGATCGACTTGAGCTCCCAGGAGCGGGTGCTCGTGACGTCGAGGCCGGCGCGGCGCAGCGACTTGACGAGCTCGACCGGCGAGTCGGGATTGGCGAGAGGGTCGTCGAGAGCGGTGCGGATGCTCGCGAGCAGTTCTTCGAGGTGCGCGGGCCGGATGCCCGGGGCGACCGGGCGCGGGCCGAGCAGGTCGGCGAGAAGGCGGTCGTGGTGGTCGGCGTTCCAGGGGATTCCGGCGTGCTGCATCTCGACCGCCACGAGGCTGCCGGCAGATTCGGCCGCGATGAGCAGCGCGATGCGGCTCGGGTCGGTGGCGGTGCGGATGGCCTCGCGTTGGCGTCGGAACTCGCGGAGCACCGGGTTCTCGGCGGTCGCGGGCTTGGGGGCGGGCGGGGTGGTGGGAGCCGGCGTGCCTGCGGTCGTGGTCGTCGGCGTCGGCGTCGGCGTCGAGGAAGCAGGCGTGGGTGTCGGCGTGATCGCCTTCGTAGCTGATCGGTCGTCATCGGATGCGGCGCGGCTGTCGATGCCAGTGGGCGGCGTGCCCAGAGAATCGGCTCGGTCGTCAGGGTCGAGGTCGACGTCGAGGTCGAAGAGCGTGGAGTGCTGTTGACGAGCGGACGGGGAGGGCGGGAGCGCGGGCGCGGGCACTCCGGCCTGGGCGACCGAGGTGAAGGCATTGGGCGCGGACTTGGCGAGTTCCGACGACTCGGTGAGCGTCGAGTGCCGCAGAATGGCGTGCGACAGGCGCAGGTCGACGCAGCGCTCGACGCGCACTCCGGCGGCGAGCAGGGGTGGGTACCAGCGGGAAGTGTCGTCCCAGACCCAACGCGGGCGCTCGCTCTCCAGCGCTGCGACAGTGCGCGCGAGGTCGGCGGCGTCGACGGTGGTGATGGCGGGGTCCGCTCCCACAGGCGCCGCCGCCTCAGACACATCGGCGGGGACCGGCGCACCGGCGTCGTCGGTGCGGATGAGGTGCACACGTCCGGAGCCGGCGGCGCTGACGACGATGAACGGGCTCATCGGCGGCATCCGGGGACGGGGAGGGGGGCGCCCGTGTCGTCGGCGGGCACGAGGTGCACACGGGCGGAAGCCGGGGCGGCGACGACGACGGAGGGGCTCATGGGCGGCATACGGGGACGGGGAGGGGGGCACCCGTGTCGTCGGCGGACACGAGGTGCACACGGGCGGAAGCCGGGGCGGTGGCGACGACGACGGAGGGGCTCATGGGCGGCATCCGGGGACGGGGAGGGGGGCACCCGTGTCGTCGGCGGACACGAGGTGCACACGGGCGGAAGCCGGGGCGGTGGCGACGACGACGGAGGGGCTCATGGGCGGCATCCGGGGACGGGGAGGGGGGCACCCGTGTCGTCGGCGGACACGAGGTGCACACGGGCGGAAGCCGGGGCGGTGGCGACGACGGAGGGGTTCATCGGCGACATCCGGGGCCGGGGTGCGGGGCGAGGCGGGCGTGAGCGCGCGACCGGGCCCGGCGCACGCTAGCGCTCGACGAGGCGGCGGCCCTCGAAGGCGCGGCCGAGGGTGACTTCGTCGGCGTATTCGAGGTCGCCGCCGACGGGGAGGCCTGAGGCGAGGCGGGTCACGCGGATCTCGAGCGTGGTCAGCAGGCGCGACAGGTAGGTGGCGGTGGCCTCGCCCTCGAGGTTGGGGTCGGTGGCGATGATGACTTCGGTGACGGTTCCGTCGGCGAGGCGCTGCATGAGTTCGCGAATGCGCAGGTTGTCAGGGCCGATGCCGTCGATCGGGCTGATCGCGCCGCCGAGCACGTGGTAGAGGCCACGGAACTCGCGGGTGCGCTCGATGGCCACGACGTCTTTGGCCTCTTCGACCACGCAGATGAGGTTCTGCGAACGACGCGGGTCGCGGCAGATGGCGCAGGTCTCCTGCTCGGAGACGTTGCCGCAGATCTGGCAGAAGTGCACCTTGTCGCGCACATCGGTGAGGATCTCGGCGAGCCGGCTCACGTCGAACGACTCGGTCTGCACGATGTGGAACGCGATGCGCTGGGCCGACTTCGGCCCGATTCCGGGCAGGCGGCCGAGTTCGTCGATGAGTTCTTGAACGATTCCTTCATACATGTGCGGGGCGCCTCGCTAGCCGTCTCGGCCCGGGAGGGGCTGCTCTTCGATGAAATTCGCGCCGAGGATCTCGCGCACGACCGCCTCGCCATAGCGCGCGCGGCCGCGGGAAGTGGCGGGTGGTGTCGAGGGCGGGGCGGATGCCGCGGCCGGTGCGCTGGGTGCATCGGCGTTTCGGGTGGGCGAGGTCTGCGTCTCGGCGTCGGGCTCGGGCCCGGATGCCGCGAAGCGCAGGGCTCCGGGGCGCGCGGCGGGATCGCCGGCGCGGGGGGCGCGGCTTGCGTCGGCCTGGGCCGGCCCGCCTGGGGCGGTGCGCTCGCGCTGGTCGGGACCGCCTGGGGCCCGCCGGCCGGCCGACGCGGACGACGACGGGTCGCCGTGCGCCATGATGTCGGCCAGCGACGGCGGCAGATCGGGCTCGTCGCTCGGCATCGGTTCGTCGAAGGGCGGTGGCTCTTCGCTCGAGGAGGTGGGGATGGCGACGACGTCCCAGGTGGTAGTGGGCGCCGGTGGTCGCCGGCCGGCCGCGTCGGGAGCCCGCGTCGCGTCGCGCGGTGGCTGGGTTGGGCGCTGCGCCGGAGCAGATGCCTGCGCCGGCGGACGGCCAGCGGACGGCGCCGAGACGGGGGGCGAGCTGGAGGTCTGGGCCGAACTGGGGCGCTGCGTGGGGGCCGGGTTCTGAGCGGCACCCTTCAACGAGGCGAGCTGCGCGCGCATGCGGGCCACCTCGGCGGAGTCGGTGGCGGCATCCGCGGCGGTGTCGGTGATCGGGGCTGCGGTGTTCTCGTTGAGTCCGGGAACGGCCCAGCCTGAGGCATCGACGATGGCGCGTGGCTCGGGCGGCAGCGGCTCCTCGGGTGGGAGGTCGTTGTCATCGTCGTCGAGCTCGTCCGGGTCGTCGAGGTCGTCGCCGTCGGTGTTCACAGCGGATGGCGCGCCGGACGACGGTTGGCCCTGGGTGGCGGAGTCGGCCGGGGCCGTGTCGGGCGTGCCGGCGACGCGGGGAGGAACGGGCGACGCGGGAGTGCTGGTGGTGGATGACGCAGCGCCGCCGCGCAGTGAGGCCCCGCGTTCTGTGCGGTTCGTGGGAGGTGTCGAGTCGACATCGGGCGCCGACGCGCCAGCGGCAGGAGCGACCGCGGGCGGCGCTTCGTTCGTGGGCGAGGCGGGTGGCTGCGCGGCGGCGGGGGCGGAAGCCGGCGTGGACGCCGCCGGCGCCTCGTCGTGGGGGCGCAGGGAGGAGTCGACGCGGGCGATGTATTTCACGCGTAGACCCAGCACGTCGAGGATGGCCTGCCGCAGGAACTCGCTGACACCCTGCCCGGGAGCCGAGCGCTCCTTGAAGCTCGCGACGTCGTTCTCGCTCGGGAACGCGAGGGTGAGCACGTCGCCGTCGAGCGCCCGAACCTGTGCTGTGTAGACCACGAGCCACGCGGTCATCTTGGCCTTCTGCACGACCTCGAGAATCTCGGGCCAGGCGTCTTTCAGCTGCTGCAACGACACCTCGCCCGCCGCCGCGGCCACCGCGGCCGACCCGCTCTGGGGCGTGGCGGGTGACGAGGCCGTGCTTCCTGAGAACGCGCCGTCGGGCGTGGGCTCCACGGGAACGGGTGTTCCGGATGCCGCGGCGCCCGTCTCACCCGCGCGAGACTGCTCGGCCCGGGAGGGTGCGGGTGACCCTGTGGCTGCTTCAGAACTGTCGGCCTCGCGGGGCGGCTCGACCACGGCGGCCGCGGACGAAGTCGCATCAGGTGCCAGCCGGGTCGAATCCGCGCCCGAACCGGGAGTCGTGACCGGCCAGCCGGCCTGAGCAGCAACCGGAACCGCCCCGGGAGCCGCGCCGTCGAACGCGCGCGCAGGCGCGCCAGAGGCCTCCGAACGCGCCGCCGACGCGGCCGACGACGACAGAGACGGAGACGGAGACGAAGAAGAAGAAGAAGAAGACGCCGCCGAAGACCCACCCGAGACCCCAGCCGCACCCCCGCCGGCATCCGGAGCGTCGACCCCGATGCGCCGCTCGAGCCGCTCCACCCGCACGAGCGCCCCGCGCTGCGTGTCGTCAGACGCCGGCACCAGGGCGCGCGCGATCATCAGCTCGAGGTGCAGCCGCGGCGACGTCGCCCCGGTCATCTCGGACAACGCCGTGTTCACGATGTCGGCCACCCGCGACAGCTCGGCGTGCCCGAACAGGGCCGCCTGGCGCCGCATCGCCTCGATCTCGTCGGCCGGCACCCCGCGAAGAACGGATGACGCCGACTCGCGCGTCGCCGACACGATGATGATGTCGCGCAGCCGCTCGAGCAGGTCTTCGACGAAACGCCTCGGGTCTTGCCCTGTCTGGATGACCCGGTCGACCGCGTCGAACGCCGCCGCGCCGTCGTGCGAGCCGAGGGCGTCGATCGCCTCGGCGAGCAGCGCGCCGTGGGTGTAACCGAGCAGCGCGACCGCCCGCTCGTAGTCGACCCGGTTGTTCTCGGAGCCCGCGATGAGCTGGTCGAGCAGCGACAACGTGTCGCGCGCCGACCCGCCGCCGGCCCGCACCACGAGCGGCAGCACGCCGGGCGCCACGTCGACACCCTCGGTGTCGCAGAGGTGCTGCACGTATTCGAGCAGCTGCGCCGGCGGGATGAGCCGGAACGGGTAGTGGTGGGTGCGCGACCGGATGGTGCCGATCACCTTGTCGGGCTCGGTCGTGGCGAAGATGAACTTGATGTGCTCGGGCGGCTCTTCGACGATCTTGAGCAGCGCGTTGAAACCCTGCGGCGTCACCATGTGCGCCTCGTCTAGGATGAAGATCTTGAACCGGTCGCGGGCCGGCGCGAACACCGCGCGCTCGCGCAGGTCGCGGGCGTCGTCGACGCCGTTGTGGCTCGCCGCGTCGATCTCGACCACGTCGAGCGAGCCGGGGCCGTCGCGCCCGAGCTCGACGCAGCTGGGGCAGACGCCGCACGGGGTGTCGGTGGGGCCCTCGGCGCAGTTGAGGCAGCGGGCCAGGATGCGGGCGGATGTCGTCTTGCCGCACCCGCGCGGACCACTGAACAGATAGGCGTGATTGACCCGGTTGGTGCGCAACGCCGTCATGAGCGGATCGGTCACCTGCGACTGCCCGATCATCTCGGCGAAGTTCTCTGGCCGGTAACGGCGATAAAGGGCGGTGACCACCCGACAAGACTACCTTCGCCCACCGACACCGGGGCCGGTGGCGAGGGCGCCTGTGGAGGGGATGCGATCAGACCAGACGGCGGGCGTAGCAGACCGAGATCGGCGAGTCGACATAGGCACCGAAGTTGGGAATGAGTTCGTACCCCTCGCGCTCATAGAAGCGGATGGCGTCGGGCTGCTCGGTGCCGGTCTCGAGCACCAGTCGCTCGACACCCAGCGTCAACGCCTCGCGCTCGATCGCGTGCAGAACGGCGGTCGACACTCCCGTTCCGCGCGAGGCGGGCACCACGTACATCCGCTTGATCTCGGCGCCGCCGTCGGCGAGCAGTCGCAGCCCGCCGCATCCGATCGCCGTTCCCGACGCGTCACGGGCCACCAGGAACACCGGCACCGATTCAGCCGTCGGCTTCTCACCCGGCTCGTGGTCGTCGCGCCCGTAGCGGGCGTCGAGCTCGTCACGCTGGGCCCGGCGCAACGCGGCGGCGTCGGCGCCGTCGAACGGCTCGCGGGCGATGGTGATGTCGGGCTGCACGGGCGCCTCCTTCGGGGAACAAGCATTACCGTAACAATTGTTATGCTGAGACGGCAAACCGGGAAAGGACGCCCATGAGCCGCCAGCGCAACCTCGCCGACCAGCAGCAGCGCCTCTCCGAGGCCACCTGGTCGCTGCTCACCGAACGTGGGCTGCCGGGCCTCACCATCCGCGCGGTCGCCGAGCGAGCCGGGTGCACCACCGGCCTCGTCATGCACGCCTTCCCCACCAAGGAGGCACTGCTGCTGCACGCGCGCGACCTGCTGCACCAGCGCACCGGCGAGCAGCTCGACGCCGCCGAGGCCGCGGCGACCACTCCCCGCGAGGCCCTGCTCGCCGTGCTGCTCGACGCCCTCTCGCTCGACCAGCGCAGCGTCGACGAGTCACGCGTGTGGATCAGCTACCTCGCCGCCGCCCTCGCCGACCCCGCCCTCGCCGAGCGCCACATCGCCCGCAACCGCAGCTTCGTGGCCCGCATCACGCGGCTGGTCGAGGCGTGCCGGCCCGACTGGCCGGCCGACCGGGCGCGCCGCGAGGCCCTCGCGCTCATCTCGCTCGCCGACGGCGCGAACACGCTCAGCGCCGTCGACCCCGAGACCTACTCCCCCGCCGTTCAGCGCCAGGCGATGACGGATGCCGTCACCCGCGCCCTCGGCGAGGCTCGCCCCGAGGGTGCCGAAGCCCCCGCGAGCGAAGCCGCGGCAGCAGGCCCGGCAGACGCCGCCGCCCGGCGAACGACCGCCGAGCCCGCCCGCTCGACCGCCACGCGTGACCACGACACGCGCGACGACGCCGCCCCGTGGATCCGCTCGTTCCGCCCCGCCGACACCGACGCCGTCGTCGCGCTCTGGCAGGCCTGCGGCCTCGTGCGCCCCTGGAACGACCCCCGCAAAGACATCGCCCGCAAACTCACCACGCAGCCCGAGCTCTTTCTCGTGGCCGAGTCGATCGACACGGGCGCGCTGCTCGGCAGCGCGATGGTGGGCTACGACGGTCACCGCGGCTGGGTGAACTACCTCGCCGTCGACCCGGCCGCGCAGGGCGGCGGCATCGGCCGCGCCCTGATGACCGAGGCCGAGACGCTGCTGCGCGAGCGGGGCTGCCCGAAACTCAACCTGCAGATCCGCGCGGGCAACGAGCCCGTCATGGCGTTCTACGAGGCCCTCGGCTACGCCCCCGACGGCGCCGTGAGCTTCGGCAAACGCCTCATCCCCGACGACTGACGCCGGGTTCGGTTAGCGGATGCAGAAATTTCGACGAGTGGCCGCGTATACGGCCTCGCTCTTCGAAATTTCTGCATCCGCTAACCGAATTCGCCCAGACGGCCGGCAGGTCGGGCCGCCCTAAGCGCCCGCCACCGCCGCGAGCGACTGCCGGGCGATCTCGAGTTCCTCGTTGGTCGGCACGACGAGCACCTCGACGCGCGACGACGGCGGCGAGATGCGCCGGGCCGCCCGCGAGCCACCCGCCTCGTTGAGCGCCGGCGACACCTCGATGCCCAGCTCGGCCAGCCCCGACAGCGCCCGCTGCCGCACGAGCGGGTTGTTCTCGCCGACCCCGGCCGTGAACACGATCGCATCGAGGTGCCCGAGCTGCGCGTAGTACGAGCCCACATAGCCCCGGATGCGGTGCAGATACACCTCGAGCGCCAGCTCGGCCGCCTTGTCGCCCTCGGCGGCGGCCTTCTGCACGTCGCGCATGTCGCCGTGCCCCGACAGCCCGAGCAACCCGCTGCGGCGGTTGAGCAACTCGTCGAGCTCGGCGAACCCCATGCCGGTCTTGCGGTTCAGATGGAACAGCACCCCCGGGTCGAGGTCGCCCGACCGCGTTCCCATTACGAGCCCCTCGAGCGGCGTCATGCCCATGGATGTCTCGACCGAACGCCCGCCGTCGACCGCGCACACCGACGCCCCGTTGCCGAGGTGCAGGATGATCATCTTAACTTCCTCGAGCGGTCGGCCCAAGAACTCGGCCGTCGCCTGCGACACGTATTTGTGCGACGTGCCATGGAACCCGTAGCGCCGCACCCGCTGCTTCTCGGCCAACTGGGCGTCGATGGCGTAGGTGTAGGCGGCCGGCGGCAGCGTCTGGTGGAACGCCGTGTCGAACACGGCCACCTGCGGCACGTCGGGGAAGGCCTTCTGCGCAGCCTCGATGCCCTGCAGGTTCGCCGGGTTGTGCAGCGGCGCGAGCTCGGAGAGGTCTTCGATGTTGATCTTCACGAGGTCGGTGATGACGGTCGCCTCGTGGAAACGCTTGCCCCCGTGCACCACGCGGTGCCCCACGGCGGCGAGCGGATGCGTCGAGAGGTTCGGACCGTGCTCCTCGAACGCTTTGAGCATGGCGGCGAACCCGGCGGTGTGGTCGGGAATGGGAAGCTCCTCCTCCCACAGGCCGACCTGGGTGGTGTGCCGGGTGTGGCCCGATTCCTCGCCGATGCGCTCCACCAGACCGGACGCGAGCACGGTCTCGGACTCCACCTCGATCAGCTGGTACTTGAACGACGACGACCCGCTGTTGACGACCAGGATGATGCTCATGCGCCGGCCGCCTGGATGGCCGTGATGGCGATGGTGTTGACGATGTCCTGCACGAGCGCTCCTCGGGAAAGGTCGTTGATGGGCTTGTTGAGTCCCTGCAGCACCGGCCCGATGGCCACCGCTCCAGCACTCCGCTGAACAGCCTTGTAGGTGTTGTTGCCCGTGTTCAAGTCCGGGAAGATGAACACTGTGGCACGGCCCGCCACCCGCGAACCGGGCATCTTCGCGGCGGCGACCACGGCATCCGCTGCGGCATCGTATTGGATCGGGCCCTCGACCAGCAGGTCGGGGCGGTGTTCGTGCACGAGCGCGGTTGCTGCCCGCACCTTCTCGACGTCGGCGCCGGTGCCCGACGAACCCGTGGAATACGACAGCATCGCCACGCGCGGCTCGATGCCGAACTGCTGCGCCGTCTCTGACGACGACACCGCGATGTCGGCGAGCTGCTCGCTGGTGGGGTCGGGCACCACCGCGCAGTCGCCGTAGACGAGCACCCGGTCGGCGAGCGCCATCAGGAACACGCTCGAGACGACCGAGACGCCGGGCCGGGTCTTGATGATCTCGAACGCCGGGCGGATGGTGTGCGCGGTCGTGTGCGCGGCCCCCGACACCATGCCGTCGGCGAGGCCGAGCTGCACCATCATGGTGCCGAAGTACGAGACATCGGTCACCGTGTCGAACGCCATGTCGAACGTGGTGCCCTTGTGGGCGCGCAGGCTCTGGTACTCCTCGGCGAACCTCTGCCGCAGCTCGGGATCGAACGGGCTGACGACCGACGCCGCCGTGAGGTCGAGGCCGAGGTCGGTGGCGCGGCCGCGCACCTCGTCTTCTTCGCCCAGGATGGTGAGGCGGGCGACCCCGCGCTTCAGCACGGTGCTCGCGGCCCGGAGGATGCGGTCGTCGCCGCCCTCGGGAAGCACGATGTGCCGGTCGGCCGAGCGGGCACGGTCGAGCAGGCCGTATTCGAACATCAGCGGTGTCACGACATCCGCTCGGCTCACGTCGAGCAGGGCGAGAAGCTGCTCGGCGTCGACGTATTGCTCGAACAGGGCGAGCGCGCTGTCGTACTTGACCTGCGAGTCTGCGGCGAGCCGGCCGCGCGTGGAGGTGATGCGCACCGCGGTCTCGTAGGTGCCGAGCGGGGTGGTGATGATGGGGATCTTGGGGTCGAGCCCCTCGATCAGCCGCACCACCGGCTCGGGCAGCTCGAAACCGCCGTTCAGCACGATGCCGGCGAGGGAGGGGAAGGTGCCCGAGGCGTTGGCCATCAGCACGGCGAGCAGCACCTCGGCGCGGTCGCCCGGAACGACCACCACGGCGCCCTCGGTGAGCCGCGGGAGCACGTTGCGCATCGACATCGCGGCCACGACGACACCCAGCGCCTCGCGGGCCAGCAGGCGCGGGTCGCCCATGATGAGGGTTCCGCCGATGGACTCGACGATGCCCTCCATGCTCGGCGCCACGAGCACGCGGTCTTCGGGAATGGCCCAAACCGGGATGCGCCGGGGCTGGGCCGGGAGCGGCGGGGTGTCGTCGACGGGCGGGGCGACCGCGGCCGACGCCACCAGGTCGTCGACCGCTTCGCGTGCGGCGCGGCCGATGGCGTCGCGGATCTTCTCGAGATTCTCGGGGTCGGAGCGGTTGGCCACGATGCCGACGAGGGTGGCGTGGGCGTTGCGCAGCTCGACGAGTGCGATCTCGGTGATCTGCCGCATGTCATCCGGGGTGCGGGCATCGGAGTGCCCGAGCAGCTCCTCGGAGCCCTGCCCCTTGCGGCCGCCGAGCACGAGCAGCACGGGCGCTCCGAGGTTGGCGGCGATGCGGGCGTTGAACCCGAGCTCCGTGGGGCTGCCGACGTCGGTGTAGTCGGAGCCGATGATCACCACGGCGTCGCACTCGCGCTCGACGGCCTTGTAGCGTTCGACGATGCGGGAGAGGGCGGCATCCGGATCGTTGTGCACGTCGTCGTAGGTGACGCCGATGGCGGCCTCGTAGTCGAGGTCGATGCCGTCGTGCTCGAGCAGCATCTCGAGCACGTAGTCACGGGCGCTCACCGAACGCGCGACGGGGCGGAAGACGCCGACGCGCTGGATCGAGCGGCGCAGCGTGTCGAGCACGCCGAGCGCGACGGTGGACTTGCCGGAATGGCCCTCGGCAGAGGTGATGTAGATGCTCTTGATGCCGGCGGCGGGGGGGGTCTGTTCGAGTGAAGGCACGGAAATCCTCTTCGGTCGTCCGTGTTCCAGTCTATGGTCGCGGGCCGTGCCGCTGGCGATGCTGCACGAGCTGCCGCGACCCCTCGAGCGGCCCTGCTGCGGGCACGAAAGGACCCCCCGCGCACCCGCCAGAGCCCGGTTACCCTTGCTACGTTTCCGTCCTGGGGGAGTTGGCCTGGATGGCGCCACACGGGGGGCCGGAAACCATTGTAGCGTGACCCGGGCTTGGCTCGAAGCCCGCACTGGCGTTGACTGGAGCCATGAAGATCGCCATCGCAGGAGGCCACGGCCAGATAGCCCTGCTCGCCACCAAGCTGCTCACGTCGTCGGGTCATGAGGTGTGGGGCATCGTGCGCAATCCGGCCCACGCGTCGGAGGTCGAAGACGCCGGCGGCCACGCGCTCGTGCTCGATCTGGAGCAGTCCGACTCCGAGAAGCTCGCCGGCGAACTGGCCGCCAAGTCGATCGACGCGGTCGTGTTCGCGGCCGGAGCCGGGCCCGGTTCATCGGCCGAGCGCAAGCTCACCGTCGACCGCGACGGGGCCGTGCTGCTCGCCGATGCGGCGTGGCGGGCCGGCATCCACCGCTACGTGCTGGTGTCGGCCATGGGCGCCGACGCGTTCGATCCGTCGAGCGACGACGTCTTCCAGGTCTACCTGCGTGCGAAGAGCGAAGCGGATGCCGCCGTGCGCGCCACCGACCTCGACTGGACCATCGTGCGGCCCGGCGGTCTCACCGACGACCCCGCGACCGGTCTCGTGACCCTCGCCGACTCGACCGGGCGCGGCAGCATCCCACGCGCCGACGTGGCGTGGATACTCGTGCACCTGCTCACGACGGGCGATGCCGTGCGCAAGCAGTTCGAGGCGATCTCGGGAACCACCCCGATCGCCGAGGCGTTGCGCGCGCTCTGAGCGAGCTGCGGGTGGGCCGTCGAGGGCTCGACGGCGGCGGGTGGCGCGCGGCGGCCGCCGACTACGGGTAGGATGCTTTTTGGTCATCGCCCGTTCCGCGGGCCGATGCTCAGGAGAATTCGCCTAGTGGCCTATGGCGCACGCTTGGAAAGCGTGTTGGGTGCAAGCCCTCGGGGGTTCGAATCCCCCATTCTCCGCTCCTACGAAAGCCACCGCTACGACGCATGACGTGAGCGCGCGACGACGGCAGGGTTCGAGTCCGCCGCACTCCGCTCTGCGACACCCGACGCCACGCCTGCAGGCGGCGTTGCGAAGCCGCGTTCGCCGCCGCTCACGTTCAGGCGAAAGACGAACAGCACGAGCGCCGAGAGCGCCAGCATCTCGCCGAAGTCCTCCGCGAAGCCGATGCCCCGGTCGAGGATGCGGATGTCGACCACCAGCGAATGCAGCACGTCGATCACCACGGCGAACACCAGCAGCACCGCGAGGATGACCGCCATGACCCGGAAGATCCACCGCGTGCGGGCGTCACCCTTCAGGTAACCGATGACGAGGGGTATCAGCAGCACGAGACCGAAGGCCGCCGAGGCCGCCAACTCACCCAGCGTCTCGGCGCTGACGACGCTGATGCCGAACGACCACGGCTGGGTGGAGTACCAGTAGCCGATGAGCTCGTGGAACTGCACCGAGTCGTCGAGCAGGAAGTAGACGATGAGCGGCACCCAGGCCACCATCGGCCAGTTGCGCGCCTGCCGGGCGTAGACGATCACCAGGGCGAGCACCCACACGTACTTGACGTATTGGAAGGCCTCGCCGTAGCTGCCGTCCATGTCGACGCGCCAGAGGTTCGGGGCGTCGAACAGGGCCATCACGAGCAGATGCACGAGGCCGAGAGCGATGTCGACGCCCACGATCAACACCGCCACGAGGGCGACCGAGCGCTGACCGCTGAAGGTCCAGCGCACAGTGGAACGGATGGCGGACGTCGGTGTATTTGCCATGGCGCGTGCTCCCCCTCGGGTCGGCGAACCCGGCACCGGACTCGTCCTCGAGCCGGGAGATCACTGCACCGTGTTCACCCGGAATAGTAGAACCGTACACCTGGCGTTAAGTTTCCGGTATGTGAACAATGTCCACCAACCTGGCAATAAGGCCGCTGGCCTAGGTAAACGCCCCTGGAGGGGCATACGGTTGGCCGCCATTCACATTTCGTGATGGGGACCCTCGTCGTCGAGGGAAATTGGGGGGCTTCATGAGAGGCCGAAATGTTCCACGCCATGCAACAACCGATCTGAAACGTCGCCACAACCGCGCCATCGCGGGTGGCACCGTCTTGTTCGTCGGATTCGCCGCCATGCTCTCGGCCTCGCAGTCGGCGAGCGCCATCGGCGTCGCTCCCGATCTCGGCACCGCCGCCAGCTACTCGGTGCTCGGAGGGGCCTCGGTCACCAACACGGGACCGAGCGTTCTCGGTGGCGACCTCGGCGTGAGCCCGGGCACGGCCATCACCGGGTTTCCGCCCGGCCTCGCCTCGGGCGCCACGCACGCCGCGGACGCCGCGGCCGGCCAGGCCCAGAGCGACCTCACCGTGGCCTACAACGCGGTCGCAGGGCAGGCTCCGGATGCCTCGATCACCGGCGACCTCGGAGGCCAGACCCTCCTCGCCGGCGTCTACAACGCTTCGAGCACCGCCGGTCTCACCGGCGCGCTCACGCTCGACGCCCAGGGCGACTCGAACGCGGTCTTCATCTTCCAGATCGGATCGGCGCTCACCACCGCCACGTCGAGCAGCGTCGTGCCCATCAACGGCGCCCGCAGCTGCAACGTGTTCTGGCAGGTGGGCAGCTCGGCCACGCTGGGCACCTCGACGTCGTTCGTCGGCACCATCATGGCGCTGACCACGATCACCTTGGCGACGGGCGCGACCGTCGACGGCCGGGCTCTCGCCCGCAACGGCTCGGTCACCCTCGACTCGAACGTGTTCACGGGCGGCGGATGCGTGACCCCGCCGACGACGACACCGCCGACAACCACGCCGCCGACCACGACACCGCCCACGACGACACCGCCGACAACCACGCCGCCAACCACGACACCGCCCACGACAACGCCGCCGACAACCACGCCGCCAACCACGACGCCGCCAACGACAACGCCGCCGACGACCACCCCGCCGACGACAACGCCTCCCACAACGACGCCGCCAACCACGACGCCGCCCACGACAACGCCGCCGACAACCACCCCGCCGACGACAACGCCTCCCACAACGACACCGCCCACCACGACGCCGCCGACGACGACTCCTCCGACGACTACGCCGCCGACGACCACCCCGCCGACGACAACACCGCCCACGACAACGCCGCCGACGACGACGCCGCCAACCACGACGCCGCCCACGACAACGCCGCCGACAACCACCCCGCCGACGACA
>NZ_JANLCJ010000070.1 GCF_024979295.1 Herbiconiux daphne
TGGCCTGCCGATGAATGTTTGGCCTCCGACTTAGACTTGAAGTTAAATCTTTTTTCAACGCTGTCATTTCCGTCATTTCCCATACCGAACACACGGGCAAGGTCCTGTGTGTTACCTGTCACCAACGCGATATACATCTCGTTGAATACAGATTCCCTGTTCTCCTCAACGTCCCTGTTTTGCGGATTGGCGAACTTTTGCATTCTTCCAATCAACTTGTCAAGTTTGATTCCATTTTCATCTTTTTCGACATAAACCCATTTTGTGTGGTTTTCAAGAACCGACTTCTTTATGTCTTCCCATTTGGCATCTATGACTAGCTTAAGTTCCGGCACAACATCTTGTCCATTTATCTTGTCTTTTCATAATCTTCTAAGTTTAGAATATTCAAATCCTAGACACCAGTCAAGAAAAATAAGTCTTGGCATGTAGTGTTCCGCCAATTTGGACTCATAGTGGTCAGGTTCTCAGTCATTCATCGTTATGATTATCTTGAACGGCAGCGGTTCGTGGTAATATCTACCTGTTTTCAATGTTTGGTGCTTATGTTTGAAATCCCTGTAGTGACGTTCAACCGTATCGATGATTGTTTTCTTTCTGCTTTTTCATATATTTGGGTCAATGGTTTCCGAACCGTCATCCAAGACAGGTTCTTCGATATGTATCAAAAATGGATAACCACCTATACCGGTTGTATAACCTGCAAGACCATCAGGATTGTCGAATGAGTTGTACTCAACCGCTTGGTTTTTCAGTTTGTCCCTCTTGTCATGGTACATACGGTACATGAAGGAATCAGCCTTTTCCCATTTGTATGGCAAATCATAGTCCCACATAAGCTTGGAAAGGGCATCGTTTATTCCCCTCAACCCACGTTTTGCCGCTTGGGTAGAGTGTTTCATGAGTGTAAGACACACAGCATTGGGGTCAAGTTCCATTGCCATTACCTTGTAATTTTCAACCGGGAATGATTTACCGGTATCTTTGGCGGCGATAACCAAAACCTCTTTCGCCTTATGCAAGAACATCGGCATTTTAGTTGGGTCAACAACTTCTGCAAGTCTTTCGAGTGAGTTAAATCTCGGTTTGACTGACTCTTTGATTATTTTCTTACCTGCCATGGAATTCCTCCTTGAAAATATATGTTATTTATTGACATTATAGCACATATTTGCAATTTCCATACCAAGTTAATAAAAAAAGGGGCTCATTTCTGAGCAAGACACAGTATGCTTTACCGCCCCCACACTCCAACATGCTCGTTTCCATTTGAAACTCACAAGGCAGGGTTGCCCGGTACTAAGCCCATCTATCACCTACACACTGAATACAATTCTTTTATGACGATGTGTGCTTCATCAATAATATTTTAACACAATTTTATGAATTTGTGACCAACTCCGGTTTTTCTTCCCCTTTATCCTCTTCGATGACGGTGGTTTGTGGCACTTTTTCTTCATTTTTAGCAAGTTCAGATTGAAGTTTCTTTGATTTTTCAAAGTTTTTTCACCATTTATGTGCTTCAAACACCAACTTATCAGCATATTCTGAGTAAAGATAAGCAGTTTCTCAAACATTGGCAATATATTCACTTTGACTTGAGGCGTCAAAACATTCTTCGATAGGCAATGAATGCATATATGCATGACCGATTTCATTCATAAGCACC
>NZ_JANLCJ010000700.1 GCF_024979295.1 Herbiconiux daphne
GTATCAGTATCACCGGCACGAAACGCTTTGCTGGCTTCGTTGCTCAACTTGCGTTTGTAAAAGTCGATGGTGTGAAGGTCTTTGAAATCTGCATCACCCATTTTAGTTAGCAGTTTTTTCGCTGAAGGCGGCAAGCTGTCTAAATCTGCATCCTCTGCTAAATGCTGCTTCACAAACTCTTTTGTTTTACCCATTTTGAGGGCTGAAACATTGTTGTTATCTAAAATGTCCTGTGCTCCGTGTAGAGCATCGTTGTATTGCTGATTTTTAACAGCGATAAACTGATCAGTAGCTTCACCAACTGCCTGTTGTGCGGTCGTTCCCTGTTCTCCAGCGATACCGGAAACAGTACGATCTACATTAGCTTGAGTGTTAATCTCTGGTGCGCCTGCTCTCTGCTCTGCTGCCTTCAATCCCTGCGCTGATTCGCCTGTATACAAACCAGAAGAAGGGGCTACTACATTCCCTTCAGCATCAGAGATAACGCCTCTGTAAGCGTTCTGTGAGCCTACATCACCGCCTTGATAAAGTCGCTCTGTCCCTGTCTCCCCT
>NZ_JANLCJ010000701.1 GCF_024979295.1 Herbiconiux daphne
GCTCCAATCCAGACACCTAACCGTCTGGCTATGGCTCTTGACGTTGTTGGTCAGGGTGTTAAGTCTGGTGCATCTGCTTATGTCGGTGCGAAAGGTGGTGGCCCAACTACATCAGGTCAAGTGCTTGGTGGCATTAAAGGAGGCTTAGGAGCATAATATGGCAAGTATGATTGAACAGGCACTCGGTGCCACACAAGGCTTCCAGAAAGTCAACCCATACAATGTTGACCTCGGTGGACTGAAATACCAAGCAGCTCAAATCCAAAGAGAAGAACCTTCTAAGTCTGATTTGCATCAGGTATTTGACAGCTTCCTCGACGTTGCTAAACCAGTTGTCAAGAGTTATGACACTTACTTGCAGAATGATGCTAAAGAGCGTTTCTCTAAAGCACAGCAAGAGTTTCAGAAAACTGGTAATCCCAATGTCTACAAGGAAGCAATCGACCAAGGCACATTATTCCATCACGACAACCCTTACACTCATCAGTTCGTCTACAGTTCCTTTGGTCAGCGCACTCAGTTAGAGGCTGACACTCAGACAGACAATGAAGT
>NZ_JANLCJ010000702.1 GCF_024979295.1 Herbiconiux daphne
ATAGCGGCAATCTCTGTTGCCTGGGCAAGCTGGGCGGCTGCAAAAAGTTTCTGATCTTCAGCCAGGGATTTCATAGTTAATTTTGTTGTCATGTATAACACTCCTTGTTTTTATGCCAATTGGCATAGGTACGGCTTCCAGCCGTTGACGGAAAATAAACCCCGACTAACGCGCATATCGGCGTTAGCTTTTACGGGGTTATCTTTTAAAAAATTATGCTTTTTGTTTCCATTCGCCTGTTTTCAACCAATGGAACCATTTAGCGGCTACCTTTGGCGATTTGGCTATAGTCATTTCTTGAACCATCATATTAATAACGTGATTCGGATCTAGATCGTATTCAGTACAATATTTTTCGATTTCTGCGCTTTGTCTTTCGCCTAATTTAATAATCATTATTCAGCCTTTTCTATTTCGAGGGTAGTATAAAGGTGGAATCTATCAAACTGACTTAACATCACATCCAATGAACCTCTTATGTACTCCTGATCGTTCCAGCTTCTACCAACACTGAGTTGATGAGTTATCGCTGATACAGCGCAACTACAAGC
>NZ_JANLCJ010000703.1 GCF_024979295.1 Herbiconiux daphne
AACCGTAAGGCTGACGACGGTTCGGATCTCGATATGCAACCAGTGCTGATGTAGACATTTATTCTTCCATTAAAAGAGAGATGAGAGTTTCCATCCATTTAGGATTCTTTACAGAATAATAACTAGACGTTTCATCATACAGTGCTCTATCGCTTGTCCAATATGAGCAATAAGTATTGCTCCCTCTATTACGATATGCATCTGGTGTTGATACTTCACGGAAAAAGCGAGCTACTAAGTTCTCTACTTTCTCGCCACCGGGGCGGTCAATTAATGCGTCACCTTGTCCAAGTGTTCCGCCAAAGACAGCGTTAAAGATGGACTCATTGAATTCTTCAGAGATAAGCTCGTCGAATCCTTCAATGACAGGTTCCATATAATAAGAACTCAGATCATCATCACGGTCGTGACCACAACCTGTAGTGTAGCTATGCTGTTGCCATGCGATTGCAGTTGGCTCTTTGAAGCGCTTACCACAACCAACCCAGAAATTCTGGACTGGAAGGATGCACCCGTCGTTGTTTTCACCACAATAGTGGACGTTAGTAGTT
>NZ_JANLCJ010000704.1 GCF_024979295.1 Herbiconiux daphne
GAACGAAAGCCTCACGTTCATTATCTTCTTCTGGTTCAGCACGACGTTCCAGCATCGTATCAAACAACGCTTCTGCTTTAGCGTTCAGTTCAGCTTCGTCAACCACAATGTATTTGTGACCAGTCAGAGCAGACAGCTTAGCGATTGCTTTTGCCAGAGCATCACGAGCAGCTTGCTCTTTCTGTTCATCAGTCTGCGCATTCTTAGTCAGAGCCAGTTTCGCAGAGCGAGTCAGCGTAGCCAGACGGCTCATAAACGCAGAGATACTGCCGTTGTAGTTTTCAACAGTTGCCTTCACTTCAGACGGATTGCCGTTCTCGTCCAGATTGCTACGGTCATACGCTACAACCAGTTCGATTGGCTCGTTACGACCGAACTTCTCCCACAGGTCTTTACGGAATTCCCAATCCGCTTGAGCTTTCTCGCGATTCTCACGGACAGAATCAGTTGCATCAGCTTTGGCATCCTTCGGCTTAGATTTAAAGCCACGGCACACGTAGATGATGGACGCAGGCACAGCAGCAGCATCATCAGCCAGGTTCGCAGCAGT
>NZ_JANLCJ010000705.1 GCF_024979295.1 Herbiconiux daphne
GTTTTTCCTCTACATAAAATACGTCTTTATCCTTGTCAATTTCCAATCTGTAGTAATTGTCAAGTCTTGAAATTTTTGGGTATTTATTTGCCATCTGGATGCTCCTTTTCTCACTTCTCAATCAAGAAATCTATATAGTGTCTTGCTTTCTTTAAGTCTTCAAGACCATTTTTGAATTTGTATCTGTGAATGTATTTGATTACATTGCCTTCCACAAAACCGATATTGTTTTCCATAATGAATTCAATCGGTTGAATTTTCGTTTGGTAGTGTGCCCCACCGATTTGTGTGTTTTTTACTGGTTCTGCCATTATATTCATCCTTTATTTTCAAGATATTCAAGAGTTGTCTGGTGACTGACGCAACTTTGACTATATGCCTCACTAATTTCAAATAATGTAAAATTTCTGCCAAAGAAAGAATTGAGTTCCGATAATGCCTTCACACTTTCTTTTGGTTTAAGACCTTTGCATATTGGTCTTGCCATAGTATGGAATACTTTTGTTTTAAATTGTTTTTCATCTAACTCATTAACATTTTTGCCAAGTCG
>NZ_JANLCJ010000706.1 GCF_024979295.1 Herbiconiux daphne
CTCCGACTTGTGATATTGCTAGTAAAGCTCTTGCAGTATTTCGTCTTGCAAAGAGTAGGTAATATGATTCCAGTTAAAACCTGCAAGTGTTGTGGAACAGAACTTACAATCTACCACTTTAGACCAAACCCTGAAACAATGTTAAGACATTCTTTCTGTACCGGTTGTGTGAGCCACTTAGCTTTCAGTCAAATTGTTCGTTGGCATCACTATTATAATCCAAATTTTAAACCTACCAGAGGTTGGAATCCATATGTTGAAATTGAAAGTTCTTGACGCCTTAAATAAGCCCTATAACATCTTTACAGACGTTGTAGAGCCAGGCGCTATCGAACAGTTCGTTAACGTAATGAAGCAGCCTGACGTCGTTCAGGGCGCTTTAATGCCTGATGTTCACTCAGGTTATGTGCTGCCAATCGGTGGCGTGGTTGCAACCAAAGGAACTATCTATCCAGCGTTCGTTGGTTATGATATTGGTTGTGGTGTTTCTACTGTCCAGATCGGTCTGAAAGAGAAAGATGTTAAAACCATTCGAGATACGATTGCTCG
>NZ_JANLCJ010000707.1 GCF_024979295.1 Herbiconiux daphne
GCAACGACGGATACTCTTGTTCTTGCAATGTTGCTTCCGAAAGAGGATACGAAACTAAGTTTTCTCTTACCAAGAATTTTTTCTTAGATATGTTATTGATTGTTGAAGTCAACACTTTTTTAATTCACATTTTCCCGTCTTTCGCGGAGTAATCAAATTCAAAGAAAGCGGAAGTTATATCAACCAGTCAAGAACCTTTAGCAATGTTTTGGAAAGTTTCCGGTTTGTTTGTGTTGTCTGCTTTTTTATCTCAATAGCCGGTATCTGTTTCTTTTCCAAAGTTTTGTCTGATTAGGCGAAGTTGGAACGGAGAAACAAATTCTATATTCTCATTGTCGCCACCGGATACCGCAAGTGATGAAGCGATTGTTTCTGACATATGATTAACCAACGCTTTGAATCTTTTGTAAGTTTCGGATTGTAAGTATTGTTTATTCAACCTCTTTCAGTTGTTAAGAATCTGATCGTTGAAAGCAAGTTTGTCCGGATTCTGTGGATCAAGCCCTCCGAGATCTATTCCGCCGATATATTGCTCTTTTAGGATTCTAC
>NZ_JANLCJ010000708.1 GCF_024979295.1 Herbiconiux daphne
TTTGGATTTAAATTCTTCTGGTACTTCAGTAATTAATCTGTCATTATCTTCTTCTCCCCCATCTACCACATCTGGTATGATGAAGAATTTGAGTTTTGGGTTGTCATAATACTTCCCAATCCATTTATAGAAGTTATCCCAGTTGATTACTTTACCAGATTTCCAAGCAGAGAATGCTCCATTATCAAATGCTATGCTATCACAGATATCGAAACATTTTGAGATCTGGTCTGTGTACAAGTATGAAATAAATGCACCACCATTCCTATAAACGATATCAGCGGCAGCACCTTTGGCTCCTACTACAGGGCCACCATGATAATGGATAACTGACATTAGTCGTTCTCGCCTCCGAGTACGGCTACGTATTCGAGTTCTTCTAAACGCTGTTGTTCAGTCATTCTACTACTCCTTCAAAATAATGTTTACGACAGACAGAAACGTAACTATCATTTCCACCTATCTGGATTTGTTCACCTGTGTATATAGGCTTTCCACTGTTGACTCGGAGAACCATAGAAGCTTTCCGTCCACAGTGACATATAGTTT
>NZ_JANLCJ010000709.1 GCF_024979295.1 Herbiconiux daphne
GAATCATCATCGATTGTTGCGATGTATTTCGCTAGTTCTTTGAATTCCGAATCCGCCGGCACTGTTTCTTGACCGTCGATGTATTCCGCGATAAAGTGACCGCGGATTGCATTCTTGCGTCTTGTCATAAGAATGAAGCCCCCTTTTAATTATGGAAAAATAGTAACATTGACCCCAAAAGTCAATGAGAAATAAAAGAACCCGTCTTCTTGTGCATCCGAAAAATACGGTTCGTTTTGAAGGATGATTCCCCCAAACTCGAAACTATTGTTTGACGATTGCAAATCGTAAATGTCTTGAAGCTTTTCAAGTGATTCACTAATCAAATAGACGGCTTCTTCGATGTGTTGTGGGTCTTGGGCTTTGCCACGGATTTCGTAGTTCAACCGTTTGTCCTTGGTGCCATCGTAGAATTCGACCAATGTGGTGCCGCCGGCTAGGGTATACAATGCGATTGAATCGGTTTCGTCATTGATATTTTGTTTTAACGGGTACGGCAAATTAATGCCGGACAACTTGTTGTATAACGCATCGGTTAAATCAAGCTT
>NZ_JANLCJ010000071.1 GCF_024979295.1 Herbiconiux daphne
ATACTTATTCATCCGTGAAGTTTTGCCTCCACAAGCTGAGTTAGTTTTTATTTGGGAGAAACAAGGAACTGCGTTTCCTTTCTCAAAGAAACGAAAAGACGGGAGCCGAGCTACTCATAAAGAGTGGGCTGATAAGAATGGTTTTCGTAACTGGCATCAGTTAGAATTTAAATTAGACTTACTCGACAAGTAAAAAATAAGGGGATTGGCTTAGCGGCCTTTCCCCTTTTCTTTTATTTAGTCTTTGATATCAAAAGCACCTACACCACCCTCTCCAGGATTCCCTTCAAGTTTAGCTCTTTGGCGCTCAGCCATCTTGTTGATACGTTTCTCAGTGTAACGAACGTTACGATAAGATTCGGTATCACCAAGTACAGCAAGACGAGCACGTTTATACAGAAGACCGTAGAACGAGTTCTGACCAGCATTCTTCCCTTCTTTGTTCACAAGAGTGTTAATCTTATGAGCATCCTCAGCACTCATCAAATAATCCTTCCCAAGACCTAAGCCTTTACGCTCAATCCCTTTCAAGATAATTTCATGTGACTGACGTACCGCATCCGCTTGACGTTGACGACCTTTAGTCTGCAACGCATCAGCAGCTGTTTCCATCATCGCTGACCACTTAATGAATCGTGGGTCAGAAGTAGAATCAATGTCTAATGGAATTTCCACATGTCGAATATTTTCTTCAACCTGTGCCCCATCCATTTTCTCCATTGCTGCACCGAAGTGTTCTTTAACTTGATTAGTAATATCTTCGCGCATTGTTTCTACGCTTTTCTGAATATCACTTACAGCTTCATCAAGCTCTTTCAACTTCTTAGTCTGAGCATCTTCCTTCTCCTTAGCCGCTTGTACTTGTTTATCGTACTTGTCAGCTAATTTTCTATCTTCCTTCTCACGCTTAGCGATGCGGTCTTCAAAGTAAGCATCCGCTGTCTCAACATCACCTTCCGCTTTACGATACTTATCCAGCAGTCGATTCCATTTAGCCAGTTTCTTCTTATCCATTTTAAGACCTTTATTACGTTCAGCATTAATAGCCGCTGTGTAATCTTTCACTTTTGCGTTGATGTAATCATGCATTTTGTTCATCACAGAACGTTCAGCAGCCACACTCAGAGCTGTATCTTCACCACTAGTTCCACGAGTGGCTTTGGCAATGATACTATTGTTTTTAGGGTCTGCTAAATCACCCACAACATTAGGGTCTTCATGCAGGTCAAGTTTCTGAGCGTATGCACGTAGGAAGTCAATACTTTCAGACATAGGACGTTTTGGTTTGTTAGAAACAATCGTAACTTCCTTAGGTTGTTTTGTCTTCGGAGTATTTTTAGCTTCTTCACGTAGACGTGCAGCTTCTTCTTTACCAACAGTTTTGACATAGTTTGCGAAGTGACTTAAATCAAACTCATCAGAACCACCAGATAAGGTTTTAGCTCGTTTCTCTGCTTCTGCTACAACTTCATCAGTTACACCAAGAGATTTGAATTTCTTCTTGAGTGTATCAAGAATCTCTTCATGTGTTTTACCACCCGCTACATCGTTGATAATTTCATCAGCAGACTCATCAGCTTGTTTAACAATGTTATCAGCTTCGTGAGCACGTTTGATTTTATCAGCAGCCAGCCATGTTCCAAGTGTATGTCCAACAGACT
>NZ_JANLCJ010000710.1 GCF_024979295.1 Herbiconiux daphne
ATAACATAACAAAAAGCCACCTTTTGGGTGACCTTTAGACTGATTTGTTAGTGATTACTTATCATTAACTTTTTTGCTTGCTGTTCAGTCAAATTCAAGCACTGCAATTCTTTTTGCATCAACCACTGCGTCAAGTTCATGGTATGTGTGTCCCAAGAATCTTTCATCTGCAAACATTTGGTCAAATTCTTTTGTAGTATTTTCAAGACCATAGTTAGCGTATGCTTCCTTGTCAAGTACAATAGCTCCAATAACTTTACCTGCTGCTGAACCTGCAATTGCATTTAGGATAGGTGATACATAGAAGTCAACTCCTTGGTATCTGAAACCATTTCCAAGACCTTCTGGGAAAGTATTTGTTCCCATTTGGTATGCTTGCCCTTGTAGTTTTCCAAACATGTCTGCTACAATTGGGTGAACCAATACCGCAACACCTGTTGAATATGCTTTGAATTCATCAACCAATAGTTGAATTTTTCTAACTTCACCAAGGATTTGGTTTGCTGCTTTTGATTCAGATGATACGTCAAGTGTTAATTTTGTACCA
>NZ_JANLCJ010000711.1 GCF_024979295.1 Herbiconiux daphne
GTAAAATCATGTTCACCTTTAACTTTGCCGTAAAGGTCTAATTTGTTGCCGTCTTTGTTATAAATTTCCGCCGCGTTTGCGGAACCCGCGATTAATGCCAATACGGTTAACGCCAATACTTTCTTTTTCATTACATACCTTCAAAGATTGTTATCATCATTTTCTTTTTTATGAGTTGTCGTAACAACCCATAAAAAAGCCCTTCGCAGTGATGAAGGGGCGATAAATAATCAAAAAAATCCACGGTCAAATAAAAGTATGATGAAGGGCAATCCGCATGGCAACGGAAGCCCATTAGCTTAACGAAGCTAACAACCGATCGACTAACCGAAATCACCATAGCGTAAGTAGGGCGATTGCAAAACGGTTATTAAGTTCAATGAGGGAAAAAATAATTCTGAGGGTTTAAATATTGTGAAAGGGCGCGTTAAACGTAATACATTTATTTAACGCGCAGATGTTGTTTTTTATTTGCTACAGGTATAGCGGTTTTTGACGTACCAGATAGGATAATTATCTACCATGGCATTATCCAGAAAGGTAGCTT
>NZ_JANLCJ010000712.1 GCF_024979295.1 Herbiconiux daphne
GCTGCCGGAACTTCGTATGCAACCAGATATTCTGGAGCAGTGCCCAGATCAGCTGCTTTCGCATACTCGATGAAGTTGTGCTGGTAGGTTTCCAGCGTGGTTCCAGTCAGACCTGGGGCGGTATTGACTTCCAGAACCCATGCTTCATCGCCACGGCTAATCAGATCAACCGCACCAAAGTTCAGACCCAGCGCTGTCACTGCATCGAATGCTGCACGAAGCACGGCATCAGAAGGAGTGATATCAGCGGTGGCATAGATCCAACCAGTTGAGTGGTTACGAACATCTTCACGATAGTTCGGATCTTCGCGGTAGCCGTTACGGCGACGTTTCAGTTGAACGTAGGAGATTTTACCTTCGAACACATGAACACGCCATTCACGACGTTGAGCCGTGATGCCTTTGGTATACAGCGGAGCTGCACCGACAGTAGAGTTTTCAGCGTTATGAACAACAATACCTTCACCAGAATGGCCATTCAGGACAGTACGGGCATACACCACTGCACCTTCGGTAACCCAGGTTTGAGCAATCTGTTGCTGAGTAG
>NZ_JANLCJ010000713.1 GCF_024979295.1 Herbiconiux daphne
TTTTTGTACGTTTTTCCCAATCAAAATCGGGGTACAAATCTGAATAGTAATAAACGGACTTGCCTAGTATGATAACGTCATTCTCAATATATACTAACTGCTTATCTGTTAAACTCATAAAGCATTGTTTGGCATATAAGTAGGCTTCTTCATCGCTCATATCTTCTTCAAGGTCAAAAACATCGTATTCAAATTCTGTTTTCAACTGTTCTTCCTCTATGACACCTAAAGCAAGAAGTTTTTTACCTAACTCACGAATAGAAGCACCTGTTTTCGGGGCGTTATCAATCGTAATATAATGCACGTTATTATAAAATGCATCTATTTCTAATGAAGTTGCCGACTTAACCCGTTTTTCTAGTATAATATTATCACGGTCAAGTGGTTGGGCTTTTGTTAAATCACCTAACTTACATGTATTGACGTTATCTATTGCGTTAGTCAAATGAATATTTCTTACTTCCGTTTTTTTGTGATGAAATTTCATAGCATGTTCGATAAAATGATTATCAAATTTATTACCATTATGAAATACTAATTCAATCTT
>NZ_JANLCJ010000714.1 GCF_024979295.1 Herbiconiux daphne
TTTCTTGTGCTCTATATTGACCATGGCCGACGTTGTAAAGAATATTCATCTTACCATAGTTAACTAACGTTTCATCGGTTATTGGTGTCAAGTCACGGAAAGATGTACGATTTAAATAAGTTATCAAAACCATATCTTCGATGGCGTTGTAGTCATCTTGGTTCATTTGTGAAAGCATAACATCTTTTAAATTTGAATTTGTTGTAACTTGTGGAATTCTTTTTCTATCATTTCATTCAGAATACATTGTGATTCTTCCGTCAATTGCGATTGGAATTGCCTTATATATTCTTAAAGAATGTGGACCAGTATCATCTAAAAATGTATCTATGATACTTGTGTGGCTAGTTACATTAGTGCCTGAAGTTTTTTTTCAATCACCATATACACGAAGAAAATTAGTCGCAAGCAACGCTTCATGATTTGTGTTAAGTAAAACTTTTTTAACTTGAGATTGGGCGAAAACATTTTTGTTATCAAGATAGAAATTCATTTTCGAGAATGAGAATAGTTATTCGAAGATACGATAGTCTGACAAAGTAAAGT
>NZ_JANLCJ010000715.1 GCF_024979295.1 Herbiconiux daphne
CCAAGGACGCAAAGAATGAATATCGGCGCAAGTATATTTCACCTTCCAGAAAAACACCTAACGAATTTGAATTCATGATTCGCTCATTTATGGGCGGTTATACTCACTCAAATCCGAACAAAACAGGTGAAACCATTGAAAACGTGGAAAGTCAAGACCTTACGTCAAGTTATCCAACTGTTATCTTATCGGAATTATATCCCGTTGGCGCTCATTTCAATCTGTATAGCGATTTTACACTAGCAGAACTTGAAAGAGATACCGCCAACCGATTTTCGGACGAATTTCCAAAAGTTTACCTATGCCGTTTTGCTGTTCATAATATTTCACCAAAAGAAGGCGTTCCAGATTATTATTTATCTGAATCTCGCTTAATGGTAAGTGAAAATATTAAGTCTTCCAATGGACGGATAGCTTACGCCGAATATATTGAATTTCAAGGAACTTCAATAGATTGGGAGATTTTCAGAAATTGCTATGATTTCACAAAAGCGGAAATTTTGTACGGCTTAGGTTGGTTTGCTGAACCACTTCCAGAACCGATTT
>NZ_JANLCJ010000716.1 GCF_024979295.1 Herbiconiux daphne
TCAAGGGCTGGGCTGATGTTATCGTGGCTCCTGATGCTGGCGCTGCTAAGAAAACACTTAAAGCGGCTAAAGTATTAGGGTTTGATCCTAATTCGATTCTCTACATGGAGAAAGTTCGCGATGTTACAAATGGCAATATCACTGGCTCACGTATCTTGGGCGATACCTCTAATCTGTGCGATTTTGATGCTCTTATCGTTGATGATCTCTGCGATGGTGGTGGCACATTCATCCAAGCGGCTCAAAGCCTCTACGATGCTGGTGCTACAAGTGTTGGTCTTTTTGTTACTCACGGCATATTCAGTCGTGGCTATCAGCCCCTCCTTGACGCAGGAATTGACCGAATCTGGACAACCGACAGCATCACAACCGGCAATCCAGAGCACAAGCAAGTAACGGTCTTTAAAAGCCGTCACATCACCAACGAATATTTCTTACGTCAGGAGGCCTAAATGTCTCGTATCTCTCCGATCTTTGCAATTGATGGTTACAAGCTGGGACACCGTGTTCAGTATCCGGAAGGAACTGAGCAGGTTTATTCCAACT
>NZ_JANLCJ010000717.1 GCF_024979295.1 Herbiconiux daphne
TTACTACTTATTGTATTGGCACAACCAGCGTCACAACACGTCAAATTCTGCAATATGAGTTATTAGGAATTAAAGATGCTCGCTTGATGGATAATACTGAATTTGATGCAGAGGATAAAGGCGTATTTGGTAGCGGTTCAATTCCCATTGATTGTATTATAAAAGAAAGTATTATCAGGAATGGTAATCAAGTGCTTGAATTTAAAGTAAAACGTTTCAATGAATGGGGTGAACCCGATGGATTGAGTGAGGTTATATTTAAGAGCACACAGCAAGGGCAAGAAGCATTATTTGGACAAGCTAAGCATTTAATTTGGTTGGATGAAGAGGATAAACATTGTTCAATGGAGATATTTGAACAAGCAACGATCCGCACACTAACAACTAAAGGGCTTATTATCCAAACCAGCAGCCCAGAATGGGGGACTACGGATCTTGTTAGACACATGCGAGAAAATGAAGATGAAGATTATTATTTTCAGAAAGCAGGTGTTTTAGATGCTCATGTAAATATTGGCGGTCATTTAGATGATCGTGATATTGAAA
>NZ_JANLCJ010000718.1 GCF_024979295.1 Herbiconiux daphne
CTCCGACTTAACTGAGGTCAATTCAAGTAACGTCAATCAACTAAATTCACAACAGATTATTGCACTGATTAATGCAGGCAACTATGTTCGTGGTCAGAGTGGTTCTCGTGCTGCTGCAATGCGTCAGAAACTCGCTATTCTTGATGCAGCCCTACCACAACGTCAGCAACAGGAACAACAAGCAGCTCAGGCTGCACAACAAGCTGAACAACAGAGACAGCAACAAGCTCGTGATGCTGAAAATGCTCGTATTGCTCAGGAGCAACAGCGCCAACGTGATGAACAAGAACGTCAGCGTAGAGAACAACAAGCTCGTGATGAACAGGCTGCTCGTGACAGAGCCGCTGCTGAACAAAGACAGCGAGATGAAGCTGCACAACGTCAGAGAGATGCAGAAGCTGCTGCTCAAAGACAACGTGATGCAGATGCTGCTAAAGCACGTCAGGATGCTGCTAATAAAGCTGCTGCCGACAAAGCTGCTAAGGACAAAGCAGATCAAGAAGCACGTGACAAGGCTGCTGCTGATGCCGCTAAAGCTGCTGCTG
>NZ_JANLCJ010000719.1 GCF_024979295.1 Herbiconiux daphne
TGAAAAAGGGGGCGCAACCCCACGTTAACGCCCCCTCTCCCGTTACTGCTCTTTACTGCACGGTACTGGTTACAAAGTCCGGTTTAACCGCCCAGTTATTCGTGGCTTTGATGCTTTCCATAATTTGCGGAAGGATCTCTTTGAAGATGCCCGCAACGAACTTCGCGCGGTGCCCATCGATGCAAACGTGAACCCCTTCGTTATCCGGTGCGCTGAACGCGCGGAACGGAATTTCTTTAACTCCATTGTCCAGCTCAACGGTTAACAACAATTCAATTTGTTTGATGCCCTTCCCTTCTGCCTTGCATAGTTCACACATAAACCCCCCTTAATGCCCTGCAAAGCCCATGCGGATTGCTTCGCTACGCGTAACGCTAACGTCGGCGACGCCGCGCAGCTTAACCAGCAATTCACGATAGGGCTTGCCCATAATATGCCGGTCAACGTCGGTTTGCGTTTCCCAGCGTTCCACCATTAAGAAGCGACCGCTTCCGCTTATGACGCGGTGCAGCTCGTAGGCTTCGCAGCCTTGTTCCTCTTGAACC
>NZ_JANLCJ010000072.1 GCF_024979295.1 Herbiconiux daphne
GCCAGTAGTTTGTATCACTTTCTTATTTAAACGTCCCTGAGAGCTTCTGGGGGACGTTTTAGGAGGTATTAATGGCTATCATCTTGAATAAAGGTGAAACCACTGCTGTAACCAAAAAGGATTCTGACGCACCTGTCGTCAATCTTACAGTTGGTGCAGCATGGGGTAAAATCGCGAAGCTGGGCGAAAGCAAAGCTGCCGGTTTCCTCGGTAAACTTCTGGGCAAAGTCGGTGCTGCCGATGTTGTCTACGAAGAAGTTGATCTTGATTTGTCATTGGTATTCTTTGACAAATCTGGCAACCTCGTCGATACCTGTTACTTCGGTAACAAAGTTTTGTTCGGTGGTGGGGTAACTCACACTGGTGATGATTTGGTAGGTTCTGACGAGTCTGACGGCTCTGATAATGAGCGTATCAAAATCGTCGGCACTGGTATTCCGGCGAAGGCTGAAACCTTCTTCGTAATCCTGAACAGCTACCGTCACCATCGTTTTGACGAGATTCCGTACATCGGGTTCTCTATCTATGATGGCCTGTACGGTCTGAAAGATAAAGCCGCTCGTCTTATGGAGTTCACTCTTCATAATGACAGTACATTTAAAGGTGTGGAAGCAGCTATCATGGCTCGCGTTGATCGCACCAATAAAGGCTTTACTGTGACTCCAATTGGTAAACCTACCAGTGATCGTGATATCGCTGGCTTACGTCGCTCCTGCCGGGAGTTGCTGTAAGTAAGTAGTCCTTTGGAGTGGTGGCAGATGCTGATAATGTTTTCAGTGTCTGCTTTTGGTTATTACATGAACTATGTGAGGAAATAATATGCGCAAGATTGCTGCTATTATGGCCGGTCTGGTTCTGGCTACTTCTCTGACCGGTTGTGCAGCTCGCACTATCGACCAGAATGGTCAGTCTCACCCGAACGGTGTTGTGTATTACGATGATCAGGGCAACCTGCATCAAGCGGATAAAGAAGCGTTCTCTCCTGAAACTCAGGATCACGCTGAAACTTTCGCTACTGTCGTAGGCACTGCGTTTGCCATCGCTGGTACTGCTCTCGGTATCGTCGCGCTGACAAACTAAGTTGTACAGTGGCAACTCCTGTCTGATGTTGTAAACCTATCTCTCCATGTAGCAATGACGAGATACTGTGGCAACTTCAGTCTAATGTTGTAAATATAGGTTAAACAGTGAAAAGGCAGGGGGATAAGCTGTTTAACTTT
The DNA here is from genome assembly GCF_024979295.1 of Herbiconiux daphne. Classification (GTDB taxonomy): domain Bacteria; phylum Actinomycetota; class Actinomycetes; order Actinomycetales; family Microbacteriaceae; genus Herbiconiux; species Herbiconiux daphnes. The sequence continues at coordinate 1,221 of NZ_JANLCJ010000072.1, forward strand.
GTCCAACCTTAATGGGTGTGGATACGTAATGGGAGAATGTTCCCTGCCATTGTCAGACTTGTTCGTCAATTGACGGCCCTCTCCGGAGGGCTTTTTTAAGGAAAATGAATATGGATGTGCTATCCAATCCCGACCAATCCGCCGCCAAAACGAGATCACGAAATAAAAATGGTCGAACGATGGCCTCGCTGATTTGTCCGGAGTGTGGTTGCGAGTTTGAGAGAGAATTGAGATTTGCAAAACGTGTGGAGAATCCGAAATGTTCTCGTCGGTGTAATGCTCTCTACAATATTAAGAACAATGGCTGGGGTAAATCTAAATGATTTTCTGTGACAATAAAGACTTCGCTAGCGACAGGGGGCAACTTCCATATCCAGTATTGGCTGCCCTTAACTGGCTTAGGGAAACTGACTTCTCCAAACTGGGACCGGGTCGTCA
>NZ_JANLCJ010000720.1 GCF_024979295.1 Herbiconiux daphne
GCCCACATTTTCAATTAGGCAATTAATTTGTCAACCGAATACCGTTTTCGGTGATATATTAATGTTGTAATGAGAGAAGGCCGAATGAAAAGTGCCTTCATATTTGAGAGTTATTATAAGGATATATAATGTCTACTGCAATTCCTTCCACCCGTTCTTCCAAGAAGTCTTTCACTGTATACGACGCAATCCCGGATGGTGATTACCCAGCTCGTATCGTCCGTTTCATTGGTCTTGGTGTTCAGGAACAACCTGAATTCAAAGGCGAAAAGAAATCCCCTGCATTCAAAGCTACCTTTGCTTTCGAACTGATTGATGTCGATGCTACTGGCACCGAATATGAAAACGATCAGGACAAAGTAGGTAAAGCAATTGACCCTCGTCCTTCTTGTCAGTTCCTCGATGCGTATCTGTTCCCAGGTGCTGGTCGTGGTAAAATCTTTGACTTAGTTCAGGTACTCGACCCAAGCGTAAAAGAAGTTCCAGGTAATCTGGAATGGTTCATGGATCGTCTTGGTGAAATCGTTAGTGTCCGTGTTGGTTCT
>NZ_JANLCJ010000721.1 GCF_024979295.1 Herbiconiux daphne
CTGGCTAAGCTGGACGGTGGCAAGGAAGCAGTAGCCGAACTGGTGGACGAATACGACGACCGCTCACCGGAGGAAATCGAAGCGGCGATGGCTACACAGTGGAAAGTCAAGCTGATTGACAGCCTCGAAGAGCGCGCCCTTGCCCTGACCGCTGACTACCGCGAGATTATGGCAGCGGCTGGGCTTTACCTGACCGAAGTCAAAGGCGGTGAGCTGGTAGCGATTGACGAAGCAGTAAGCAATGACTTCTACGGACACGCGGCGGCTTCACTGGCAGCGGCTGAATAAGTCAGAGAGCATTAGTCAAGGTAGCGGCAAGGATGCCGTAGCCTTCATCAAATGTTCTTTGTAGGGGGTTGGTATGTGCGGAGGTGGAACGGCAGCACTCGCGTTAGTGGTGTTGGTGTTGGCTGGCGTATTCGGTTGGACGGTTCCAATCTGGGCGTGGCTAATAGGTTCGGTAGTGGTTGGTGGCGGTGTGTTGTTAGCAGGTCTGACGCCAGAACGTCCGACACAATCCATCAATCAGGCAATGGGAACACAA
>NZ_JANLCJ010000722.1 GCF_024979295.1 Herbiconiux daphne
TTGGATTACGCAATACACGTTGGAACCAATCATGAGGGTGGAAGAAATAGATTACATATGGGTCCATCATCCTATTTGGAAGAAGGATAAACTCTTGACCTAAAGGATCAACGAATTTAGTAAGTGCATTTGGTACTTCGTCATCATCATTGAAATACACTGAAACTTTAGTATGATTTCCATTCTCAAAGAACTTGCCGAATGTTTTAGCATGACTTGGGTGGAACATTACCACATTAGCACGAGCACCAGCCATGTACAGATTCTCTGTAAGATCATAAATATCATCTTCAGTGAAAGTATCAGTTGCCAATTTCTTGTGAGTAATAGCGCCGGTGTTTGGTTCAGCCTCATCAATTTTTGCTACTAAATCGTAGAAGCCACTCATGAGTCTTGTGTTGTTAGCAGAACCTTCATCCTTGACTTGATAACCCAGAAATGTTGATTCTAAATCCCTTTTGATTTCCTTTGTTGCTTTCTCAATTTGGTACTCTAGTTCCGATGGACGGCCATGAGCTGTTAGAGCCTCGGCAGTATCAGAAAC
>NZ_JANLCJ010000723.1 GCF_024979295.1 Herbiconiux daphne
GGGTTTTCTCAATCAATGAGCGTAAACCAATTAAGGCGCTTTGCGATATTGGAATAGAGTTCCGCTGTAGTTACATTCTTTCCGGCTACTCGTTGGCAAGCCTAGCCAAAAACCTGACAACCCACAAAGTTAAAAAGATGGAGGGTGATTTAGACTATGAATTAATCCGACACCATGAAACCGAATTAACGGAAAAGGAATGGGGATATTGTGAGAATGATATTGTTGTAGTTAACGCTTATATTAATGAGCAGATTACGCAATATAAATCTATTACTAAAATCCCGCTGACTAACACGGGGCGCGTTAGGGAATACGTGAAAAACCAGTGTTACCGGATATTAGACGAGGACGGCAACCCCGAAAGAACACCGGAGGCGAAACGTAAATACTTTAAATACCGTAAATTGATGGATGATTTACGTATCACCGTTGATGAATATCAGCGCCTGAAACGCGCATTTATGGGAGGTTTTACCCATAGCAACCCATATCACACTAATAAGGTGTTAGAGAACGTGGGGAGTGTAGATTTAACCAGTAG
>NZ_JANLCJ010000724.1 GCF_024979295.1 Herbiconiux daphne
TCAACATCTAGAAGAAACCCGCTAAGGAAGGAGACAATATGGTTCGTGTAATTAATCGTGATGGTAAGTGTGTAGACTTTGATCCAATGCGTATTATTCAGGCAGTCTTGAAAGCTCAGACAGCCGTTGATCGTAGTTCTTACAACAACGCATTTAAAATTGCGTCTACCATTATGGAAAAATATAAAGGTTCTGAGACCGTTGAGATTCGTGATATTCAACGTGATGTAGAATCTATGCTGTTGGCAAGTGATACAGAAGTAGCACGAGCCTATATTGAATATCGTACAACCCGTGATCGTGTTCGTGAAGAGAAGTCTCCTCTCTCCCGTGCGATTCGTGGTTTAGTGGAGCAGACTGATGCCTCAGTTCTTAACGTGTACGCGAACAAGGACTCCAAAGTGTTCCCCGTTCAACGCGACTTGCTGGCTGGTATTATTAGTAAGCATTTTGCTCGGAGTTCTTTCCTTCCCGCCGACGTGGTACAAGCTCACGATTCTGGTGATCTTCATTATCACGATCTTGACTATGCCCCGTTCCTCC
>NZ_JANLCJ010000725.1 GCF_024979295.1 Herbiconiux daphne
ACCAGCTAAGCGCCGCACAGCGTAAGCATGAGCACGTTGCTATGATGACTACCTACCCACAGTATCAGGCTGCTAGGGGCCAATATGACCGGCAGAGCCTGTTAAATAATCGCCCCGGTGCGGTTATCGAAGTACAGGCTATTGGTGCTGTTGAACGGTTCCAGCCTATGCAGCTTACAGATACTTATGTTGCTGCTAATAACCAGCTTAAAGAGATTGCACAGGAGACACTGACACAGCCAACAGATATTACTAATGGTGATGGTGGTATGAGTCAGGTAAGTACAGCTACTGCCTATCTTAATATCTTTAATCAGGCTCAGCGTGAATTGATGATTACTGAAAGCCTCTCTGATACTTTCTTTAAACCATTCTTTACGCATTTGTATGAACTTATTAAAGATGAAAATATCCAGTTAGTAGACCCTGATAATAATCCTATTGATGGTGCTAAACTTCCTAACGTATTTGAGTTTGCTGTAGATCCTAGCACAACGAATGATCAGTTCGCACAGCACATGCAAGTTAAAGATATGGTCGCAC
>NZ_JANLCJ010000726.1 GCF_024979295.1 Herbiconiux daphne
TCATTTAACAGTTACCTTATTTATTGTATTACATCAAAATCGTTTGCCGGGTTTACATCGATGGCAGCGCGGGGATCTTCTTCAAAAGCAACCGTTGGCGAGCCTGCCGAACGCGTTATATACGGCGTTAGCATTTCCCATCGTTCCGGATTGGCTTTTAAGACTTTCTCCGCCTGAGTTGGCGATATAAGAACTGGCTGCGAATAGAAGCGCCCGAAATCGTCGAATGTCTGGCAGATCAATTCCTCTACCTCTTCAGCATTCGCCCACTTACGCGCACCTGCTTTGCCTTTAACGAGTTTCAAGCCTGGCAACGAATCACCGGCCATTAATTTCGCCGTAACCGTTGTTTTGACTTTCTCGCACCATTTTTCGATTAGCGCCAAATCCTTATAAACGGCGGCCATTTCGGCATCCGTTAGAAGATGGGGGTTAATCGGGGTAAGTTTTCCGGGTTCGCAGGTAGTGAATTCTTCCGCTACACGGCTATAAACCATGTTGGCGTAAGCTCTACACTTAGGCGCAGCTTTGCACCATCTACAC
>NZ_JANLCJ010000727.1 GCF_024979295.1 Herbiconiux daphne
AAACCCAACCATGAAAAAGCTTTTAATCGCGATGCTTCTGGCCAGTGTGGCCAGCTCCGCCGCAGCTGCCGATATTAACGATAGCTGTAAGCCCGTTGCCGCTGGCATCGTTGCTACCTCCCAGGCTCCCGATCCGGAACAGTTCCGCAATGAGCTGGAACTTGTTTGCAATGCTGGCGCTACCGAAAATATCAGCCCCGCCGATTATCAGACGCGCCTGATCTCCTTCGATAGTGAGATCGCCGCGCAGCAATCTCCGGCAAGCCGTTCGATCATTGAAGGGCTGAAATCGGCGTATATGGCAGGGCATGAAATCGATCAAAACGCCCTGCGCTAAGTTGGCGCTTACTTACTAGATTTCTAGTAAGCAAAAATAATTAAGATTACATGAAATCTATTGCTTGCATGTAATCTTCTTTCGCGTATAATTCCCTTATCGAAACGAAACTTACTCTTCTAAGGAATTACGAAATGGCTACTTTATTCACCGCAACAATGTTTAACGTTGAACGTATCGCACGCGGCGCACAAGTCGGAGGCCAA
>NZ_JANLCJ010000728.1 GCF_024979295.1 Herbiconiux daphne
CGTCCTAAAACGCTTTCTAACGAGCTTTACCGGATAGGGCTGGCAAGTTATCAAGTCAGATTTTTAAAGAGCGTGGCGGGCATTATAGCGCGCCTATCAGAATAAACAAGCTAATGATCTAGCCGTTTTTCTTACTCGCCGTTGTTCTGGCTTGAATGTCAATTTAATGATTTTTTTAATTAACACAAGCATTATTTTTTCTCTTTTAAAAACAATAACTTACAAGGCACTATTCTAACTTTTAACATTTTATTAACTGGTATGACCAGACAAGTATTTTTTATTCCACTGATTTATAAGGCTTTTTTCAAAGTCAAGAAATATTTTTAGGCTGATTTAACACAATTTTAACTGGTCTGACTTCTCAATTATTTTCATTTATTTTTATCTTACTGATTTATAACGGTTTTTTCAGAGTTTGAATTGTTAAATTGTTATGTTGTAACACGAATAAAATTATTCTCCTTATATTTCATACACTTACAGGATCGGCACTGGATAGCCTTATTTTATAAGTGAAACGGGCACGCGAATATCACACT
>NZ_JANLCJ010000729.1 GCF_024979295.1 Herbiconiux daphne
CCAGTTGAGACTCCTCCAGCAGAAGTGCCACCAGAAGCTCCAGAACAGCCTGTAACGCCTTATGAGGGTATCAATCGTCCAAGTACATTACCTGAACAGCAAACCGCTCCAGAGGCCGTACAGACGCCTACAGGGCAGGGTGTACCACAACGTCCTGAACAGCGTTTGGGTGAACAACCAGTACCTGAAGAACAAGCTCCAGCTGCTGCTCCAGAAGAAACTGCTCCAACCGTACCGGAAGAAGCGCAACCAGCGCCGACGCAACCTGAGCCAGTGTCTACTGAAGAAGCTAATCGTCGTGCTGCACAGATGTCTACTAAACCGAAAGGTCGTGCAGAAGAACCTGCTGCTGCACCATCAGCTGAAGAAGCTCCTGCTCCTCGTGGAGAAGGTGTTCCTCAGAAACCTAAAACTAAGCCTGCTGAAGAAGCTAAACCTGCTGAAGAAACTCTTCCTAAAACTGATGAACCGGTTAAAGTTGAAGAGACTGATTTCAAAGAAGGTGAATCCACTGAACATCGTAATAAACGTGTTGCTGATAT
>NZ_JANLCJ010000073.1 GCF_024979295.1 Herbiconiux daphne
TGTTGGCCTGCGGCGTGAAAGTGAGTGAATGTCAGTGTTGGGTGTTTGACTTGTGTCATGTTCAGAACAGCTGCTCCTGTCGATGAGGTCGTCGACGCGGTCGTCGGCGCGCTCGCGGGGCTGTTGGTGGTGCCTGCGCGGTCGTTGACGTCGGCTGAGTTGTTGGGGCGGGCGGTGTTGTTGGAGCGGGTCGCCCGGCTGGTCGGCGCGGGGCAGGTGGAGGTCGCGGGGGAGATCGGTCACCGTTCCCGACCCGAGCTCGGCGACGAGGGCCTGAGCCGGGCGGAGAACTTCACCTCACCGGCCCGGCTGGTGGCCGCGGTGACGGGGGTGTCGTCGCGGGAAGCGGCGGGCCGGGTGGAGTTGGGTCGCCGGTTGCGGGCCGCGGAGCAGCTCGGCGGTGCGCCCGGGCCGCTGCCGTTCCCCGCGGTCACGGCAGCGTTGGCGGCAGGTGTGGTGGGGGTGGAGGTTGCGGGGGTGATCTCGCGGGAGTTGGCGGGGCTGGCGCGGCGCGGCGTCGCCCCCGACGACATCGCCGCCGCCGAAGCCACCCTCGTCACCGCCGCCACCCAACCCTCACCCCTCACCCACGACACCGCTTCGCCGGACGCTCTGCCGGAAGGTGCCGGCGCGAGTGCCGTGGCGGGTGGTGTGGGGGTGGATGGGGTGGTGCGGTTGGTGGTGCGGGTGCGGGATCTGCTGGATCCGGATGGGGCGTGTCCGCGGGAGGAACGGCAGCGGGAGTTGCGGTCGTTGACCCTGTCCCGGTCCGCGGATGGCATGTTCCGGGGCCGGGTCGCGCTCACCCCCGAGCAGGGTGCTCTCTGGTTGGGTGCCGCCCAGGCTCTGACCAGCCCCCGGGTCGCACCCCGGTTCATGAGCGAGGACGAATACGTGCAGGCTCAGCACACCGCTGACCCGCGCACGGGTCCGCAACGTCTCGCCGACACGGTGACGGAGCTGATCGCCCGCGCGGTCACCGCCCCCGACATGCCCCACCTCGCCGGCGCGACCACCACCGTGAACATTCACGTGGCGTTGGCTGATCTGCAGGCCGGTCGCGGGGTCGGGTTCCTCGACGGTGTCACCGAACCCCTCCCCGTCACCGCGATCACCCGGTTACGGTGTCACCAGCCCGGGGCGGTGACCGTGTTCGGTGACCGCGGTGAGGTCCTGCACCACGGCCGCACGAAACGTTTGTTCACCCCGGCGCAGAACCGTGCTCTCGCCGCCCGCGACGGCGGCTGCGTCTGGCCGGGCTGTGACCGGCCCCCGTCCTGGTGTGAAACCCACCACACCACCCCCTGGACCCCCACCACCCCCGACACCGCTCCGGGCCGCACCGATATCGACAACGGGGTGCTGCTGTGTCACTTCCACCACACCCACCTCCACACCAGCTCCTTCACCCTCACCACCCCACACGGCACCCCCCACCTCACCCCACCCCCCACCATCGACCCCACCCAAACCCCCATCCCCCTCACCCAACGCCGCACCCACCTCCCCACCACCACCGCCCGCGGTCAGTCCGGCGCAACCAATGCGGGCACAGGCACGAGCGCACCCAAAATCGTCTTCACCCCCGAAACCATCACCGCCGCCCACACCTGGCGCACCCGAACCACCCCACC
>NZ_JANLCJ010000730.1 GCF_024979295.1 Herbiconiux daphne
GGAACCGAAAATAAGGGAGTGCCATCACTCCAAAAATTAGCAGATGTTAATTTCTTTGACATCAAGCGTTTTGCGCCTAAGCGTGGAAGTGACTTATGTTTCGGTCAAGGAATCACGGCCGGAATCAAGAACAACGAGGAAGCGCAAAAATGACTGAATGGTCTACTAAAAGCAAATCGTTTCGATTCTCTAATGTCACAAGTTGGAACTGAAACTTTGTATTGAGGTGGAATAATCTTAACCATCAACAAGACCAAGACCGACGATTTTATATTCTCTTTCGCCACACCGGAACTACTACAAATCGTAGACAACATAGAGATTACGCCTTTCAAGGCAAAACTAATGCTAAGGAAAGTTGTTGGTCTAAAAATCTTTATCGTCAATGAAGTATGAACCACAACCGAAGTGTTTAGAGACCTAAGCGTCTCCGACTCTGCGTCAAGTCCATCAAGACAATACAACCCAGACAAAGACGGGGAAGTTCCACAAGAACTACAACTACCTACTTACGAAAAACACAACTTGGGTTTCATTCCATT
>NZ_JANLCJ010000731.1 GCF_024979295.1 Herbiconiux daphne
GGTAGCATTCAGTGATGGTTATCAAGTCCTCATCGATAGTGAAGATCTGACCACTACCCATGATTGGAATCCCCTGAATACGCATCTTGCGCTGGTACTCTGGGATAGCATCGATATGCTTCTGAATTTGTTCAGGGGTAAGGGTAGGATTGTCAAAAATACTCGCTGTTTGCAGGTACAGAATGCCCGACTCATCATTTTCAAACATCACATTAAGTGGAGTCATACCCTGTTCTGGTGTGGCAGTGAAAAGCATAAAGCCATCAACACCTGCACCACCTGCATTAAGCAGACGTGTCTTTAACTGTGCGAATATCTGTAAGCTGTTGTGCTCTGGTTCTTCATCGAAAAGAATACCTCTTACCTTAGCACCCATCAATACAGCTTCATTCTGTGCACCAAAGAAGTTGATAGTATTGATTGAGCCATCAACATGACGGACAGACAGGGATTTAATCAAATCACCATCACGGGTTATCTCATCGATTAACATTGCATCCCGTGGAATAGCACCACTACCAATATTCTCTACTTCCCTTGC
>NZ_JANLCJ010000732.1 GCF_024979295.1 Herbiconiux daphne
TGACAGGTACTGGTTATGGTATGGGTAGCTTCGGTTGGACAACTGATAAAGCAACTGGCAAACCAATGATGGTTCAAGGCACACTTAAAGATGTCGCACTTGCTACTAATAACTTTGGTGGTAAGGGTGTATTCGATAAGAAATGGAATTCACCTGACATCAACACCAACAACATGCTTGGTAATGCATTGAGTGGTGCTAACTTCGGTAATGCTGGTAACTCAATGGATGATGATAGTGAAGGGTTCGATTGGTTAAGTTCCTCACAAGTTAAGTTCCTTAAAGCTGGTGGTAAGAAAGCTACAGCTCAATTACTTGACCTTGGTGAAGATGATTTATCGATTGATGAAGCTCCTGCTATTGGCATCAAACAACTTTACACTCCACAGAACTCTAACCGGTTAGGTGGTAGTATTTCTAATGCAGCTCAGCAAGCGCTGGGCTATTAAGGAGGTATGATGGCAATTACTGACACAATGCCACAGAATGCCCTACAGGGGGCCTCAGGCGCTCCAGACGCCTCTCAAATGGCTCAGACGAC
>NZ_JANLCJ010000733.1 GCF_024979295.1 Herbiconiux daphne
CGACTTCTCTGTCTTTGTTGTAGTTCATTAAGAATGCCACTACGTTAAAATCTGGAATTTGAATATCTGTAGTTTTGAGCAACTCAATCAGTTGTTCGAGTGCTTTGGTTGCGTGACCTTCAACGGCTAAACGTGCGATTGCATAAGGGGTCACATCAACGTCAATCAGGAGTTCAAGAAGGCAACATAGCTTATCGAGTGACAGCAAGCCTTTGCCAGTGGCGCGGGGCTTCATTCGCTGGAAGTGGTACAGGTAGATAATCATAGGGGGCTTGAGATTGTCACCTGTACGCTGTCGGGTTTTACGCTGCTCAAATTTAACGCCTAACCTGCTACAGAGTTCTTTTAATTGTTCGGGGTTTAGCTGGTGGAGAGAAGAGGCAGTTTTAAACGGGGATTCAGGACAACCGACGATACGCTTTGCGCTTCGAAATAACTCGCCACCAGCTAAATTTTTATGCTTCTTTGCAAATGTGGTGAGAATAGGGCGAAAGCGTTTTAGTAATTGCGCTTTTGCTTCTGTTGCTGTGTCACATTTGGT
>NZ_JANLCJ010000734.1 GCF_024979295.1 Herbiconiux daphne
TACGATCCGACTTCTGTACCGCCTGATTAAGAGTTTCTAAATAAGCGTGGAATTGTTCGCCGTGTGATTTAACTACCGGGTCATTTTCCCAATTAGATAAAAAGTTATCATGCTTATCATCATTATATTTAGAAGCGGCATCACCCCCACCAATTTTAACCGGGGCTAACCATTGCTCCATATTGCTAATGTGTTTACCCTGGCTATCCTGCTGGTTTTCTTCCTGCTGGAATGGGTTGTAGCCCCCGGCGCTGTTAGGGAGTGGCATAGCTTGGGCTGCTTCACCACGTAGGGCCGCACCTCTGGCCCTGTAGTCATTTAAAGATTGTGCCGCTGTAGGCGATGTAGTAGGCGCTAGCGGGTTGTATTGTTGATTCATCATGTTCTATACCTCTTACATGCTTTGACCGATAGAGCCACCGATAGAAGCGCCTAAGCTGGCTCCCATTGGGCCACCAAAGAAGCCACCCGCTACAGCACCTGCCGCACCCATTAAGCCACCCATCAGGCCATTACCCTGAGCCGGGGCAACCGTAGTAGT
>NZ_JANLCJ010000735.1 GCF_024979295.1 Herbiconiux daphne
TGATTGAAAACCAGCAATACCTGAAAGCCTCGTTAAATAATGAGGTAGGTATTTCGGCAAACTTTAACCTCAAGCGTGAGCGCCTTGTATCAAGCGAGGTTGAACAAAACGAGGATGGTTTATTCCCTCTCGTTTATAACATGCTGGCGAACCGCCTGAACGCTGCCGCACTGCTTAACCAGATGTACGGCTTAACTGTTGATGTTGATTTCGGCTCTGTATGGGCTGACAAACAAAAAGAACTCGTTGATGGAAACCCTGAAAATAACACTGAACCAGACAACCAGCCCACTACTGAAACTCCTGAACCAGACAACCAGCAGGAACCTGATTCCAGCGAAGAAACAAATCAGGAACAGGAACAAGCTGGGGATGATAACGGCGACGGCGACGGGGAGCGAGGCCAAAGCCCCGACACCGAAACCGAAACAGGGGAAGAGGTAGAAACAGAGGTTGAACCTGAACCGCTTATTGTTGACCCGGAAAATCCGGTCGAGGAGGAAAGTAATGTGCGGGATTAAACTAAAAGACTGGGCGTTA
>NZ_JANLCJ010000736.1 GCF_024979295.1 Herbiconiux daphne
ACTAAAAGAAATTCTTGGTCTGGCACAACAGCAGTTTGATAAATCTGGTGGATTGGATGGTCAATGGATTGAACGTAACATGCCCGGTTTTACTCCTGAGATGGCTTCTGCTGTTAAACAGATGGCTGAATCAGGTCAGTTGAAAGACATTATTAGTCAGGTGAACGGTATTACTGATACAGCGGCTCAGAATGCTGCTATCGGTTCTCAGATTGAACAAGATTATGCCACTGGTAAACGTGACATTACAGCGAAGATGGTTAACGATACTTCATCTCAACTCTATGATAACGACATTGTTCGTGCTCAGAAAGAACAGATGCAACAGGAGTCAGCTGAAAACTATGCTGCTGCTATTCAAGATCTTAACCAGAAAGCTGGTGCAGCAGGTGCTATGGGTAACTCCCGTGCTGGTGTTGCTCAAGGTGTTATCTTTGGTAAATCAGAAAGTGATTATAATAAAGCTGCTCTTGAATTAGAAGCACAGACTCGACAAGGAGCACAGAAAGGTGCTCTGACAATCCTTGGTGGCAATCAGTC
>NZ_JANLCJ010000737.1 GCF_024979295.1 Herbiconiux daphne
CCCAAAAGGGAAGTTTGTTGACTGCCCCCATTTCCAATTAGGAAGATAAATCCGTTATTTCGTCAATGTACACCTAGGATTATACGTATATTGGTGCTGTAATGAGAGGGAGCCAAAGGTAAAGTGCTCCCATATATTGAGATTATTTATAAGGATATATACTACATGGCTACTGCTATCCCTTCTACTCGTTCCTCTAAGAAGTCCTTCACTGTATACGACGCAATCGCTGATGGCGATTACCCAGCTCGTATTGTTCGTTTCATCGGTCTCGGTGTTCAAGAACAGCCTGAATTCAAAGGCGAAAAGAAATCTCCTGCTTTTAAATGTACTTTTGCACTCGAATTAATCGACGTGGATGCAACTGGTACTGAGTACGAAAACGATCAAGATAAAGTCGGTAAACCGATTGAACCTCGCCCGTCTTGCCAGTTCATGGATGCTTACCTGTTCCCAGGTGCTTCTCGTGGTAAAGTGTTCGAGATGTGTCAGGTTATCGATCCATCTGTGAAAGAAGTTCCGGGTAATCTGGAATGGTT
>NZ_JANLCJ010000738.1 GCF_024979295.1 Herbiconiux daphne
TGATGGGTGGAACATGATGATGTTAGGCTGAGCACCTGCTTCATACAGAGCTTCAGTCAGACCAAACAGGTCAGTTTCAGTCAGACCAGTACCTGCGGTGTCTTTAACAACAGTTACAGTACCCTGGATTGCATCTGGAGAAGGCTGAGTAGAAACCAGAGCTTTAAAGCCAGCAGTTACGCGAGCACCGTTCTGACCAGTAGTACCGGTCTGTACCAGAGACAGGCCATTGTAGCTGTTAGCCAGAGAAGCAGCAGCAACTGGATTCGGAACTGGAGGAGTACCAGCAGTGGTGATTGCGTTAGTAGCAGTCAGAGCACCCAGACCTTCAGAAGCTGCACCGTTGTTCAGGAATGCCCATTCCAGGTCACGTTTGATTTCAGCACCAGCTTTTTCCATCTGGTAAGCCAGTTCGCTACCGCGACCATAGCTTGACAGAGCATCAGCAGTGTCAGAAACAGCAACAACTTTACGCAGAATCTGAGTAACGTTTTTCTCAACGGTAGTAGATTTCAGAGTACCGGCTTCAGCATCAGAAC
>NZ_JANLCJ010000739.1 GCF_024979295.1 Herbiconiux daphne
AATGCTTGCCAGCTTTTACCCGTATTGGGAATCAGTTAATCCTTAAGCCAGTGCTTAAAGATGGTGATGTAATCACACTGATTTATTACAAGCTGATTCAACATGCTCAGAACATTACTGATAGCCCACCTCACTTTAAGAAAGGCCCTGATGTAATGCTTTATCTTTCCCTACGTCATGCATCCCTATTCCTACGTGATAATGATATGGGGCAATATTGGGAACAGAAAGCGCAAGAGGCTGTTGCTGGTCTACAGGCTAAGATTGAAAGTGAACGGTGGAACGGCTCAACTATTGTTATTCCGGGTAAGTGATATGGCTAATCATTTTAAGCTTAACTTTCCAATTGAAAGCCCGGAGGCTTACAAGTTTTGGGGAAGCAAGCATAAGCTCAACAGGATTAAGGCAATCATTGCCTTTAGTCTTGATGTAGATAATGCCAATGACAACCTACGCCGTGCAGGTTACTACAACCTGTACCGGAAACGGATGTTAAAACATTACAGCAAATATGTTAACGATCCTCAAATGAAGGCGAT
>NZ_JANLCJ010000074.1 GCF_024979295.1 Herbiconiux daphne
AGATGGGTGGTAATAAGCAAGCTCTTATCGACCAAGGTTATTCACCTGCTTCTGTTGAAGCTGCTATCACTTCTGGCGATGCTTCTAAACTCCAGATGCAACAGATGAGTGACCAAGATCGTATGGCTGCTGAAGATCAGATTTGGGGTAAACGTCAAGCTTATCAACAGGAAGCTACTAAACAGGCAGAAGAACGAAGCAATCAAGAATGGGCACGTCGTAATGATATTACAAACGCTCAGATGGTTGAACGTGAGAAGATGTCTGATGCTCGTACTCAGAGAGCTGCGGATGATGCTCTTAAACGTCAGCTTAAAGTTATCGACTATAAAGATAGGCTTAAGCAGAAAGCTCTTAATAGTTCAGATGCTGGATACACTTGGGGTAAAGGTGAACTTACTGCTGAGCAGAAAACATTTGGCCCACTTATCACTCAGAACTCCAACCGCTTTACTAACTTCCAATCCGCTGAGGATTTGGCTAATAAAGCTAAAGAAGCTCTGGCTAAAGGTGATAATGCAACAGCGGCATTCAACTATAAAACAGCGGTTGAACTTGCTGCTAAAGCTCAGGTTGGTGGTCAGCGTTCTATCGATCCGCAAGACGTTGCATACTTTACTGAGAACCCTGATGTTATTGAATCAACCAAGAATGGCGTAAGTCTTAAAGCTGGTTATGGCCCAACCGTTAGTAACGTAGACTATCTCATTAAAGGTCTTAAAACCTCTCATGAGACTGAACTTGGTGTTATTAAGAAAGCTGCGGAAGATCGTATTAAATCTCATGTGGCTGGTGGTATGGATCCTCATCGTGCTACTGTTCTGGTTAACAAGTCTGTTGGTGGTGCTATGGGTGGTCAATTCGTTGATCCATACAACGTACTTTCTCCACAGGCTGTTGCTCAACGTGGTGCATTAGCTGGTCAAGATACGTCAGCAGATTTGAATGGTTTTAGTTTTTAATAAGGGCGGGAGTTCCCGCCTTTCCTCTATAAGGAAGTGAAGATGGCACAAGATAGTAATTTAACGTGGGAACAGGTGCAAGCCGATCCTCGTTATCAAAATGCTTCGCCACAGCAGAAACAGAATATCGAAATGTCTTATCGACAATCGCACAGTGCGGCTACTTCTGCTTCTCCTTCTGCTCCACAACAACCTCAAGTTCAGCAAGCACCACAGCAGCAAAGTGATTGGGCTAGTGATATTGGTGACTCTGCTGCTTCCTTCCTGAAAGGTGCTGCTGCGACAGCAAGTCATGGTGTTGTAGAAGGTCTTACCGGTCTGGTGCAAGCTGGTGATACTGCTGCTAACAAATTAGTTGGAATGGGGCCGAGTAGTTTATCTGCTTATGCAAAACGTGTGCAGGATCGTGCTGATGAAGTGTACAAACAGCGTCAACAAGAAGCTGCTAGTGCAGGTCACGAAACTGCGTTCCAGCGTGGTGGTACTGTAGGTCAAGTAGCTACTGATGTAGGAACAATGATTGCTGCTCCAGAAGTAGCTATCCCTGCTATTGCTGCTCGTGAAATGGGTGGTGCTTATGCTCGTCAGAAAGAAGGTGAGAAAAATCTTGCTTCTGCTGTAGCTGTAGGTGGTGCTAACTACTTAGCTGGTAAGATTCTTCCTGGTG
>NZ_JANLCJ010000740.1 GCF_024979295.1 Herbiconiux daphne
GTTAACACTAAACAAGGTACAGAAGGATATGTGCAAGAAGGTTATACATATGCTAAAATTGTGTCAGATTTATTTGGTACAGTTGGCCCTATATCATACCCAGTATCTTATTGATTTTTACAGTCAATAAATTCATTAAATTCAATTTATGCAACTACTTATAATGTGCGATTGGATGTTATTGCATCATTTGGTAGAGACCTGTTTAATGGTCTTGAAGGTCAAAATGTGTTAGTTAATAGAATGCATGAAAATAGATGAGTTGCAAATTCTGATGGTACATATTCAATAAATACAAATTCACATTTTTTAACTAATGGTGAATTTAATGTCCCTGACACAAAAGGAATGGAAATTAAATATAGTGGTGGTAATGCTTTAATTTGAGCATCAGATGATTATAATTCAAACACTCCTTTAAAAAGAACTGACATGAAAATTGCACCTGAAAATGGTCAAGCAGATATTTCTAATGAATTTAGACAAGTTTATTGAAGTGAAAAAGATAATAAGCGGACAATTGTGCAAAATTTGGAAA
>NZ_JANLCJ010000741.1 GCF_024979295.1 Herbiconiux daphne
TTCATTTGTACGTGGTGGAGTGTAGTAGTCATTTTTTAATACGTGATAGGCACGTTTCTTAGTGAACCTTGTCACTTTGGCAAGGAGAATCTTTGAACTCCATGCCGGTCTACCTACTACCACAATGTCTCCAACACGAATAACTCTTCCAAGAAAATCTCTATGTGTATGTGTTTGTAAAGCCAATTACTCCTCCTACTTACAGGTGTCCTTCCCCGGAAAATGCTGCTGTTGTGCCTTTCTGATTATTATAATTTCCTTTTTTTGCGTAACTGTCTTCACCACAATCTTCATGTTCAAAGAAGATCATTTGTCCTATACGCATCCCAGGTTTAATTAAAAGTATGTGATGATTTAACATATTTTTAAATTCAAATGTCAATTGAGAACCATGCCAACCAGCATCACAAAAACCAGCTTGCATATGTTCCAAAAAACAACGGGCTACTGTCGATCGTAGGATAAATTGAGCAGAAATGTTATTTGGTAGATTAAAAAACTCTTCAGAATGGGCTAAAAAACATTCACCGGGGAATAT
>NZ_JANLCJ010000742.1 GCF_024979295.1 Herbiconiux daphne
CCAATGGCACAAGAAGGTTACAACTACATGCGCAATAAGAAGTTCTCTCCGGAGTACATCGCGCAGGATGCAACTGTACCTATGCCAACTCAAGCTCCTGCCTCAACGGAGGTAGTAAATTTAGGTAAAGAAGGTGTTCAAAAACCTGAACCTGAAAAATACTCTTCCGCCTCACTTATGACCCAAGCACCTCAGCAACCTTCACAACCACAACCATTACAACCACAACAGCAACAACAGCCTCAGCAACCAGCTGAGCAGAAGCCTAAAGAGCTTACTGATGCTGAGAAGATTAATATGTTTGCTACTAAACTTCGTGGTCTGTTTGACAATGCTGCTACGTATCAAAATACAAATGCCAACACTGTTAAACGTAATTTCATGGATGAAGTGTTCAACACACCGAACATGCAAAACGCTGCTGCCTTATTTGGAGGATTTAAATAATGGCTGATTATAACAACTCAGGTGCGTTGTTTCAGAATTACCTGAACAACCCAACCGCAGCTGCTATGAATCAGAGCACATTTGGTAGCAT
>NZ_JANLCJ010000743.1 GCF_024979295.1 Herbiconiux daphne
ATCATTTTCACCCTGTTCTTTCAGATATTTCATACCCGCTGATTTCGGCAAGCCTGCTACGGTCAGCGAATAGTAATCCCCTGTTTTAGTCAGGTATCGTTTAGCGCCTAATGTTTTGAAGTGAGTATAATCACCCTCCCATTCCCAAACACCCATCGGCTTTTCAATTCCTTCAACCGTTTTAGGCGAAAGTAATTTAGGGTCTAACTTCTGGTGTTTAGCCATAGTCAGGAGTTTATTAGTCACGTCTACATTATACTCCTCAAAATATGCCGCGTGTTTCTCTTTATTAAAATACTTCACGCTATCAGTATCAGCATAAATATAGTCTTCTTTGAGCGCGAAAATCGCAGACCATAAATTACG
The DNA here is from genome assembly GCF_024979295.1 of Herbiconiux daphne. Lineage (GTDB taxonomy): Bacteria > Actinomycetota > Actinomycetes > Actinomycetales > Microbacteriaceae > Herbiconiux > Herbiconiux daphnes. The sequence goes on from NZ_JANLCJ010000743.1 coordinate 367, forward strand.
CCGCGCATAAGCCGTTACCCAAATGCCCCACGCATAATACAGAGTTCTATTTCGTGACGAGTTGTAGTTGGAAATTTCTTCCTCGATATTTTGAGGCGTTGATTTCCATTCATCATCAATATACTCTGTTTCCTCTCGCACGATATCGGTTACACTCATGCCGTATATTGAG
>NZ_JANLCJ010000744.1 GCF_024979295.1 Herbiconiux daphne
CGCGCGCTTCTTCGTGCACCCCCCACATAGCGAAATTTCAAATTGAAAGTATAACAGGGGTGTTATGAAATAAATAACGGTACTGGTTAAATCACATGAACTCGCACATATGATGTCCCACACATGAGGTGGCACACAAGAATCTCCTTTCTACAGTGGCTTATGATAGGGCACACATGATACCCCACACAAGGAACTCATTTTTTCAGTGTACATTTCTAGACGTTTTTCTACAGTGTACCATATAACTATACCCGTAATCGTTAGCCAAGGAGTCAATCATGACAATTGAACAAGGAACAGATTACGAACTTAGTCCCAATGCTTTTACAGGGGAAGGGGAACGTCGTCCAGGAAACTTTAAAGCTGCTCTGGAAAATGACCCAATTGAAGAAGGTCGTAATCTACGGACTGGTAAATTCCAGCCGGGCAATAAGTTGGGTAAAGGACGCCCTAAAGGTTCTCGCAATAAAATGACACAACAGTTTTTGGATCGTGTGGCAGCTCGTACTGAAGATGGTCTGAGTATGGAAGACA
>NZ_JANLCJ010000745.1 GCF_024979295.1 Herbiconiux daphne
TTCTGAAAAGGATATGGGTAGAACTGATCTACCTTGTTATATTTAATTGCTTTCTCTCGTTGTTCAAGAAGAGAAATAATCTCCATCTTAATCTCATGTGGGAGAGAGTCAATGTCTACGTTTCGGAGTTCATTGATTTCCATTGGTTTCTCCATTCTTCAATTGTCGGTGGGATTACAGACTCGACTGCATTACGGAGAATAGCAGCACGGTGTGTGTAAACCTCATAGATATCGAATCCTGCATCTAAGACATTCTGGGTTAATTGTGGATGTACGTTTTTCCACTTAGGTATGTTAGTAGCCAGATTGGTACTGTCAGCAGAGTCAAGTGGATATACACCAAGTACTCTACCATCTAACATCCTTAAACCGTGAATCTTAGTTTTCAGATCTCTATCTATATAAATAGCTTTGAATGCTTCCTGCATTCTTGCATGCCAATGCTTTGTTCTTACTACAGCAAACTCACCAGATGAACCAAACGCAACTCTAGGCCACTGTTCACAGAGCCTAACTAACCTTTCAATTGATTCAT
>NZ_JANLCJ010000746.1 GCF_024979295.1 Herbiconiux daphne
TTTTCATCATCCACATCAATTACTTCATTATAACCGATATGGATATGTCCACCACAAGTACGGAGACCAAGTTCTAATGACCTTGGTTTTGGATTACGCGCACCTGTTAATGCATTGTAATCGGGTTCACAACCAAACTCAAATGCAGATTCATGAAATGAACGTAGTTCTGTATCAGAAAAAACATGTGAACACACCCCTTCAGCGATAGACATACCTAACGGCTTGGCAGCATCATAACATGCAGATAAACCACGTAGGAGGTTGTCAGAAAAACCTTCTATTGTGACATGAGGATTAATATCATATTCGATTAGAACGTTGTCTTCTTGAAGACGGATATCATTACTAACAGTTTTCTTATTCCATTTATCAGCATCAAGGCGTCCAGCAAAAGAACCAATACGCCCAGACTGAATATCAAAACCAAGAAGTTCGGGATCCGAAGCTATACAAATTGAACTCATTTTATATACCTTTTTGCCTTATAAATAGACAGAAACACCTTCTTCCGTACAAAGTTTTTCCAAAGTCGGA
>NZ_JANLCJ010000747.1 GCF_024979295.1 Herbiconiux daphne
ACACATCCCTCAAACAAAATTCTTCATCCTTAATAAAAGTAACGCTAAAGATGTGCGGAGGTTGATAGACAGATTTCTAAAGGAAGAATGATGGATATTGATAATATTGACATTGATTCTCTGCCTGAACATATCAAGTGGGAAATCATTGATTTACTCGAAGAGCGTGATAAGGTTATTAAGTATAATCGTATTAACAACTTCGAACCATATCCTTTTCAAAAGGATTTTTATAAAGCCTCAAAAAAGTTTAAACGTCGGTTTCTATGTGCAGCCAACCGTGTTGGTAAATCATATAGTGAAGCTGTAGAAGTGACTTATCATTTGACTGGTTTATACCCTTCTTGGTGGGAAGGGCACAGATTTGACCATCCAATCCTTTGTTGGGCTGTAGGTATTACAGGTGACTCAACACGTAAAGTTCTTCAGAATGAATTATTCGGTACATCACTGGGTAAAGATAAAGATGAACTTGGGACTGGCTCAATCCCTAGAGATTTAATAGATTTTGATAATCTAGAAAAAGATGGACACATT
>NZ_JANLCJ010000748.1 GCF_024979295.1 Herbiconiux daphne
ACATTGTTCTGACCCCCCGACTTGTTGTCCGTGGATAGAATCGAGCCAAGCTAAATCAAGTGATGTACTAGGGTTTGACGGTTTGGGCTTAGTCTGATTGCCTTGTTTAACATTTTGGTTGTGGTCTGTCTGGGCTGGTTTCTTGCTGTTTGTGGGCTTGCTAGACGCTTTTTTATTCTTGTTAAAGAGAAAGTCCCCGTAACGGGTTGCGTGATTGTTACCGCCCAACTGGTAGCCCCTCGAACCTTTCAAATATATCGGGGTCTGTGGGGCTGTGTTTGCGACTGGTTTCTTTTTGGGTGTGGTCTTTGGTTTTGTCGGTGTGGGTGTTGTCGGTTTTACTGGGGTAGTAGAACCACCGCCCGTTATTTTTCCACCCCATGACTTGATAACTCTAATAGCGTCAGATAGAGGGTGTCCGTAGTCTTGAATCTGGTTATATTGAGCCAGTAACCCATTAGGGTAATAGACTTCCCATGTTGTTGCTGCCGTGCTGGGAATATAACTTTTTCCGACTGTCCCTAAAGCCATGCTAG
>NZ_JANLCJ010000749.1 GCF_024979295.1 Herbiconiux daphne
TACATGGAATAGCGATATGATGTCTGGGACTTGCGCAGCGCGTGAATTCGGATCTGCTATCTGGTCTGAATCCGTACCGGGTAAACTTTCCGCCCTGGCAAACAATTTGCCGATCAGTAATACCACGTTTGAAGTTTTGGGTTCGGATGCGAAATGGCTGGCAGAAGGTAAGCCCGCGCTGATTATTAATCTGGAAGTGGTGAAGGATGCGAAACTATTACCGCGTAAGGTTGGTTCGCTTGCAGTAGTTACGCGCGAACTGGTGCGAACTTCTCCGGAACTCCCCGAAATTCTCCAGCAATCTATTATTAGCTCCGCCGTTCGCGCCCTGGATAAAACATTCTGTAGCGAGAATGCAGGCGATGCTATTACCCCAGCGGGTATTTTGCATGACCTGGTAGCAACGCCTGCTTCTGGTAGCCTGGCTACTGCGCTGGGTATCCACGGTAAAAACGGTAACGATATGCGCCGTAGTGCGATTGTCGCGCCGCTGGGCTGGGTATCTACGCTGAACTTCGGCGAACTGGCCGAACTGG
>NZ_JANLCJ010000075.1 GCF_024979295.1 Herbiconiux daphne
ACCTTTTATTCACCAATGAGCATTGGAATGAACATGAATCTGAGGACTGCAATCGGCATGAGGTTTTCGAAATACATCCGGATGTCGAAGGCTTGGGGCACCTGCGTTGGTTGAATTTAGAACGTGGCACTATTGATCATCCGATAGCTCTGCAAAGGGCGTTGCACAATGCAAGTCAAACGTTGCTAGCAGTTCCAGGTGGAATGTTATGATGAGCATTGTATTAAATCAGGAGATATAGCATGATCTCTAGTTAGCTCACCACAAAAGTCAGACGGCGTAACCAAAAGTCACACAACACAAGCTGTAAGGATTTCGGCACGGCTACGGAAGACGGAGAAGCCCACCTTCAGTGGACTCGAGTACCATTTAATTCTATTTGTGTTTGATCGAGACCTAATACAGCCCCTACAACGACCATCAAAGTCGTATAGCTACCAGTGAGGAAGTGGACTCAAATCGACTTCAGCAACATCTCCTGGATAAACTTTAAGCCTAAACTATACAGAATAAGATGGTGGAGAGCTTATACCGAGCTCCCAAATCTGTCCAGATCATGGTTGACCGGTGCCTGGATCTTCCTATAGAATCATCCTTATTCGTTGACCTAGCTGATTCTGGAGTGACCCAGAGGGTCATGACTTGAGCCTAAAATCCGCCGCCTCCACCATTTGTAGAAAAATGTGACGAACTCGTGAGCTCTGTACAGTGACCGGTGACTCTTTCTGGCATGCGGAGAGACGGACGGACGCAGAGAGAAGGGCTGAGTAATAAGCGCCACTGCGCCAGACAGCTCTGGCGGCTCTGAGGTGCAGTGGATGATTATTAATCCGGGACCGGCCGCCCCTCCGCCCCGAAGTGGAAAGGCTGGTGTGCCCCTCGTTGACCAAGAATCTATTGCATCATCGGAGAATATGGAGCTTCATCGAATCACCGGCAGTAAGCGAAGGAGAATGTGAAGCCAGGGGTGTATAGCCGTCGGCGAAATAGCATGCCATTAACCTAGGTACAGAAGTCCAATTGCTTCCGATCTGGTAAAAGATTCACGAGATAGTACCTTCTCCGAAGTAGGTAGAGCGAGTACCCGGCGCGTAAGCTCCCTAATTGGCCCATCCGGCATCTGTAGGGCGTCCAAATATCGTGCCTCTCCTGCTTTGCCCGGTGTATGAAACCGGAAAGGCCGCTCAGGAGCTGGCCAGCGGCGCAGACCGGGAACACAAGCTGGCAGTCGACCCATCCGGTGCTCTGCACTCGACCTGCTGAGGTCCCTCAGTCCCTGGTAGGCAGCTTTGCCCCGTCTGTCCGCCCGGTGTGTCGGCGGGGTTGACAAGGTCGTTGCGTCAGTCCAACATTTGTTGCCATATTTTCCTGCTCTCCCCACCAGCTGCTCTTTTCTTTTCTCTTTCTTTTCCCATCTTCAGTATATTCATCTTCCCATCCAAGAACCTTTATTTCCCCTAAGTAAGTACTTTGCTACATCCATACTCCATCCTTCCCATCCCTTATTCCTTTGAACCTTTCAGTTCGAGCTTTCCCACTTCATCGCAGCTTGACTAACAGCTACCCCGCTTGAGCAGACATCACCCATGCCCAGGATTTGCCTAATCTCGTCCA
>NZ_JANLCJ010000750.1 GCF_024979295.1 Herbiconiux daphne
CCGACATCAAAATGATTTGAGCCCAATCTAATTTGTAGGTGTCCGCCTTACCACCGGAATGATGGACGGGTTGATGGATATGCCACCACAACCACCCATGCTTCAAACTCGATGTGTAGCCCTTGTTGCGATTTGAGCCATTGAAATGCCCTTCATGGCTTTTTGGTGCTTTTGGGCTATGATTGCCCTCGGACACGTGTGGCGACGTGTGTGGTGTTTCGTGTGGCGTCACGTGCGACGTGTGTGGTGTTGCGTGTGGTGAAACATGTGGCGATACATGCGGGGAAACATGTGGCGACACATGAACCCCGAATGCTAACATAGTGATTGCGATTGCTTTGAACATTATTTTTGGTGACGTCCTTTCTTGAACAACACTAGCCATGCACCACCGACCAAGACAACAAGTCCGATTCCGATGTTTGTCAAGATGGTGCCAACGATTGATGATTCACCCGTTTTTGGCAATGTGTTACGTTCGGTTGATTGTGCAATTAATTTTGATACGGCTTGTTGAGTTTTTGCCGATTCCGTCT
>NZ_JANLCJ010000751.1 GCF_024979295.1 Herbiconiux daphne
GGCCGTCGCAGATTTACCGATCAGCGACCCGCGCACGCCGCAGGATCTGGAAGCATTGCAGTGTCGCGAGCGCGCATGGTGTCCGGGTTTGCCGCTCGCCAGTGAAGGCGAATATCTCGACCGGTTCGCGAAATGAGTAACCGGCTCTGGATCCACCACGAAAGCGGCTGCGGCGGGCGGCTCAACGCCGAGCTATCCGACGAGCAGTTCCTCGCCGGTTCGTCGAATCTGGTCGAGTATTACGTCCGTACGGAGGTTTATGTCCACTGGCTGCGCAGTGGGTATGATATGGACTGGCGACCGCCTGAATGGATTTTAGCCCTGTACGATTGACTATATAACCGGTTGTCGCCTATGCTACGGGACGCCGGTTTTTTTATGGAGTGAGAAGAGTGTTAGAGTTCAGCAACGACGACGCGATCGCGTTCCTGCGCACACTGCCGGACGCCTGCGTCGACACCGTGATCACCGACCCGCCCTACGGCACGACCGATCAGGCCTGGGACGTGGTTATCCCTTTCGAGCCGCTATGGGCC
>NZ_JANLCJ010000752.1 GCF_024979295.1 Herbiconiux daphne
TAACAGACCCATCACCATTGAATATACCAAAATCCGCAATTGATGGATCCGAGGAAGTCCAAGTGAGATACTCATTCCCCATCAAACCTTCGCGTTGTTTGTAGATAACATCCATACGGAAATTATCACCAATCCCTAAACTATAAATAGGTGAATCTAATTTAATATCAGAGATAGGTAAAATAGGTTTATTACCAGAACGATCTGGGAACAACCAAGCACGTTGATCGTTATCTGGTGAAGTTACTTCATTCATCCACAGAATACCTGGGAGATCAGTAAATGACCAAGCACCAGTTTTCCAGTTCCAAATGGCAGCTCTGTCACAAGCATAGTTTTTATCACTACCCTCTTGAGCTGCTTGACTTGGATAACATACCCAGATTTCTTTACGAGTTGGATAAGCAAAAACTTTAGCACCCTGGTAGTTGACAGAAGTAATTTCACCCAAGAGTTTCTCTTTAATGATATCAGTTACAATGGATTGACGAGAAGATCCATCATGAGTAAAGATATCATCTTGTGAGATTACAAAG
>NZ_JANLCJ010000753.1 GCF_024979295.1 Herbiconiux daphne
TGATTGGTTTGGATGGTCGTGATCCAAGGTTGGTGCCTTTGATTGCTGTTGCCGCCGCCGTTGTTGTTTTGGCAACAAGACCCGTCCGCAAATAGGCATATGGCTTCAATCTAAATTTTAGAACCGCCTTGCCGAACAATTTGGTGGTACGTTCGACATCATATGAATCGGTAAACATTGCGACATATGATGTGTTAGGCATCCCCGAAAAGTTCAAAAGCTTCCAACCTTCTTGGGTTTTCAAACCATTTGAAATGGCTTGTGCCTGTGCTTCGACACTCTTGGATGCGTCAAGGCGTAAGCGACAAGGGAACGAAAAGTCCGTCCCTTTGAATCGCTTGCGTGACACCGCCAAATCCCCATCGACCCCATCGATTTCGATTAGTTGCACATCGTTGTCAGGGGATGTGAAAGTCAATTCTCGTTCAATTTCTAAGTCAAAATTCTTGGAATCGAATGTTCCAAAAGTGAATCCATTGATCGGTTTCATTATGCCATCGCCCCTCTTTGGTCAACCGTAGTCAACCAATTAATT
>NZ_JANLCJ010000754.1 GCF_024979295.1 Herbiconiux daphne
ACGAGAAATTCATTAATACTGGTGGCGGTATCAATAATAACCTATTAGATGATATTCGCAAGCTTCAACAAGATTTCTACAACCAAACTGGTTTGACTTCCAAAGTCATTGATGGTTCGGCTGATGAAAAAGAAATGATGAATTACTATAACCGTACTGTCGATCCTTTGATCACTGCAGTATTGGAAGAATTCAATCGTAAGTTTATTACTAATACGGCTCATACTCAAGGGCATATTATTAAAGCTTATCGTGATCCATTCAAACTTGTTCCTGTTGAACAATTGGCTCAAATCGTTGATACGTTTACTCGTAATGCGGTATTCACTCCTAACGAATCTCGTGAGATCGTTGGTAAACAGCCTCATCCAGATCCACTTGCAGATAAACTTTATAACCGTAACATTGCTGATGCTAACCAAGCTGGTGGCACTGCGACTATCGGTCAAACTTCAGATGGGCAACCTGCTCCTACTGAGGAAGTTCAACCTGCTGGTGCTGTTCCTGAAGTTCCTGTAGATGAATCAGTAGCGAC
>NZ_JANLCJ010000755.1 GCF_024979295.1 Herbiconiux daphne
TGGATTCCTTTGTCTGTAGTGAGTAATGTCACAACATCTTCCATGTCTTGGACATAAGAAAACACTGGCTCACGACCACCATTCCACATAATCTTTGGTCGATAGTCGTTGGCAGATGCTCCTGTAGGAACACCTTGAGGCCAGTTGACTCGGTTCGCACCTGTACCTTGTTTAAAGATTATGGTAAGTTGTCGAGCTGTACTGTCTGGGTCAGCTGTGAACAATGGTAAGTTTACAGTAGTTGTCCCTAACCTAAGTTCATAGTGTTGAACAGCATCAGCAGACAATGTAAGACTTGCTGTACTTACTGCATTACCTTCTTTAAACTTGTAAATCGAAGCAAGAGCAAGTTTTTCCACTTGAAGTTGAGCAGCTTTAGCTTCACCAGCAGAAGTCATGGCTGCATCTTTGTATGTTTTGGAATCTTTGTTAGCTTGGTCAATGTCAGATTTACTAACAGTGATTGTAGTATCTAAATCTTGAACAGTTTGATAAGTTCGTACAGCATCCTCTTTGGCAGAATCCACTGTACTTA
>NZ_JANLCJ010000756.1 GCF_024979295.1 Herbiconiux daphne
CCTTCTGTCTTTGCTATCTTCATTATGCGTTTAGTCTTCTTTATTAATTCACTCATTGGTTGTAGGGAATGGTATGGGAAAGCGAATAACTAAAAAATACTTCAAGGAAGGTGAAGCGTGTACTGACTTCACTAAGGAACTTGCTAGGGCTATTTATGACCAAGAACCAGCCTATTCTGACCAAGATTTTGATGCTTATTACATCCGCAATTGGTCAGCCCTAACAGCCACTCCTCGTTGGGAGTATACGGTATGGAACGAGGATGGCTCTGTAGATGCCTCTATGGCATTCTACGTGGGTTATCACAAAGAGTTTGGCCAACAGGTCATCTATGTGATGAACGCCTTCTCGAAGATCCCCGGGGCCTTATCTGGGGGTTATCGTTGGGGTTATAAGATAGCCAAAGAATTAGGTTTACCTTTCTTCTGTTTTACTAAACGAGTAAAGAAATGGGACACAGAAGATAAGTTCGTATCACTTAATTATGAATGGAGGATCAAGAAATAAAAGCACTTGATAAAGTCGGAGGCCAA
>NZ_JANLCJ010000757.1 GCF_024979295.1 Herbiconiux daphne
GACTTAGTGCGGCAGATTGGGCGACAGAACAGGCAGGAGGTAATTTAGATTATCGACTTCCCGCCGCTGGCTATGGCTCTTATGATGAGCAGTTACAGCCACAGACAACGGCAGGTAAGGTAATTGCTCAGGCTTTACCATACGTAGCAGGGGGAGAGATTGCAGCACCAATTAAAGCGGCAGAGGGGGCAGGGCGTTTAGCTCAGGCTGGCACAGCCTTAGCCCGTAACTATCTTGCCGCTGTACCGGGTACGCTCAGTGAATATAATCAGGGTGATCAGAATGGTGAGGCAGCAGCCAGCCAAGCTATTAACACTTTGGGCGGTGCTGTATTTGAGAAGGTAGGCGGGGCTTTAGTCCGTGGTGCTAGAAACATCTTACCAGAGGGATTAGGCGGCTACTCAGCAGCACAGAAAGCGGCAGATGTGGCTAACCCTGAATATCTGGCCCGTGTTACTCAAGGTGGCGATGAGGCAGCACAAGAGGCATTTAGAACAGGTACAACTAATGAAGCTGGAGAGAGTATTTTAAACC
>NZ_JANLCJ010000758.1 GCF_024979295.1 Herbiconiux daphne
CGGTAACCGGATTCTGTTGTCTGTGGACACGGTTTATTACCACCTCCACAGTCTACAGTTTCCAGTTACCGTATCAGGAAACTGGAGTGATTTACCAAAGTGGGCAATTTGATTGGACTCGAAAGCATAGACATTATACTCTCGAAGACCTTCAACGTGCTCAAAAAATAATGACTAATCGTTATGAACGTGGTCAAGGTTCTTCACCTCAAAAGTGGAGAATGGCTATGGAAATAGCAGAGAGGTCATTACAACAAGGGTATCAACCAAAGAACAATTATTTATATTTCCGCGCTAGTGGTGGTAAGAATAAGTTTTATGGTAATGCCAAACACTTTAAACGTATACGTCATTAACGGAGAACTAAATGACTATCGCTTTATCCTCTATCCTTGCTGATGTTCTGAAGAAAGAAGGTGGTCTGCTGAATGTTGCTCAGAAAGACCTGAAAACAATTCGTCAGAATATGCGTATTGCTCGTCAGGTTCGTAACATTGTTGCGGCACAACTGAAAGAGCTTAAAGCCAAACAGCG
>NZ_JANLCJ010000759.1 GCF_024979295.1 Herbiconiux daphne
CAGCTGGGCCGAACAGTTTAGTACCACCACCAATATCAAAGTTATTGATAAGTTTGTTACTACGGTTGACAGATGCCAGTGCAGCTTCAGTTGCCTGTTTGTTAGTATTAACAGCAAACGTCTGACCAGTCTTCGCATCGTATACGGTTGCAACACCTTTAGAATTGATGATTGGATTACCACGGCTGTTAAGCATGACGTTGTATTCACCAATTTTGTATGGTGATACTGGAATCTGAGTTCCACCTGGGCCTTGAACAACATGAGCCTGCATACCTTGTGCCTTAGCAGCAGCAGCGGTAGCTTTCATCTGTGCAGTCTGAGCATTCTGTTGCAGAGTCTGGAGCTTGATAGGAGCTTCTTGTTGTTTCAGTGCCATGTTACCACGCATCTGATCCATCATTGCTTGGTTGTACTGCATTTTGTTCTGACGTTCTTGAACATCCAGAGCGCGCATTTCAGGAGAATTTTCATACTGAGCTTTCTCAAGATTCTGCTGACCGGTCTGAATCTGAAGATTCTGCTGTTGCAGTT
>NZ_JANLCJ010000076.1 GCF_024979295.1 Herbiconiux daphne
GTTAAGATAATACCTTTATTTGCTAATGGAACTGCTTGCCTAAATTCTTCAACGCCACTTCCAAACGGGTCAATGTCTATAAGGTCATACTTAACTCATTCCCATTTGAGAAGCTCAATGAGCTTCATTGCTGGTAGGTAGCTGTTGTTTTTGGTGAATTGTACGTTCTTGTCATTTGAATACACCTTTTCAGTATGTACCAACCAGTAGCTTTGCTTACCGGCGTACAAATCTAATATGGTTTTGGGTTTTAGGTGGTGGTAAAACTCTGCGTTCGTTAAATACTTCTCTGCTGCGTGTTTCACATTATACTCCCCCAATGTTTTAGCAATTCTTTTCATTTTGATAGACACTTGTGTGTAGTCCCTATCTAAACTATATGCTATTTCTTTGACAGTATAACCTTCATTTCTTAAATTGGTTGCTCACTCAATTTCTTCCTTAGTTCACTGCCTTGGTTGATTTATCACTAATGGGTTATGTTTTAACAATTTACCTTTATATTCATTTGGCATTATTGGCACATTATTCATTTGAAACACCTTTCTTTAATCTGTCATTTTCCTTTTGGAGTTCTTTGAATTGGAAATGTAGCAGTTCATATTCTTCTTCCGCCCTCATCAACTGAACCCTTTGTTCAATCAACTTACTTTGCAATTCACTGAACGTCATACCTTCATGTGTCCTGAACCTATTCATCTGTTCTAAGGCGGTGCGCATGGTTCTCTCATCATAACTAATATATTTTGCGGTTTGCGAGATGTCCGAATGATTCATGAGCACTGATATTGTTTTAATATTTATACCCATTGTGCTTAACTTGGTGGCAAAAGTGGCGCGGAGATTGTGAGAAGTGAAGACTTTTTTCTCACCTTCCTTGTTGAAACCATATTGCAGGAATATTTTATCAATGAGCCTTTCAATGGTTTTATTGGACTTACCTTTAATTCCCAATGCCCTATAGTCAATGATTGCCTTTATTGCCGCTTCGGTCAATCATATACGGTTTAGTTTATTTCCAGATTTCTTTGTTTTGATGTCAATATAATCAGCTTCCCCATTTCATTGGTTGATAATTCTATTGATTTCGGCAATTCTTGCTCCTGTCGCAAGAAAAAGGTCAGACAAAGGGTGCTTGCCACTCAATATGGCAAACTCTTTATTTGATAACGGTTTATGTACTATGTGTTGTTTTCCCATGCTTTTCCTATATATCCATTATACACAATAAATAAAAAAAATAAACCAACTATTTGATTTATTTTTATGGTTGTGGAATTTCGGCGAAATAACCGTTAACCCTTTTCACTTCATTGTTGTTTTCATCATAAATGATGAATGTCGGAAGTGAAGTCACATTGACTGATTTTGCATATTCCCTATCACTTTCGTCTGCTGATGTGTTAATGATGTCAACCTTGTTGCCCTTGGCAATGAACTCTTCAACTATAGGTGTCACCATTTGGCAAGCACCACAAGTGTCAGATTTGAAATATTCATATTTAAATATTGCCATTATTCTTCACCCTCTAGGAACTCTTGTTCTGCTTTTCACGCCTCTTGTTCTGCTTTTCACGCCTCATATTCATCCTCAAGACCTTTTGTCT
>NZ_JANLCJ010000760.1 GCF_024979295.1 Herbiconiux daphne
CAGGATCAGCTAAAAAGTATTACCTCAGATATTAACGAACAGCGTGATGCCGCTCTCCAGAATATTAACCAACGTGCTACTACTTCTGGTGCTATGGGATCAAGCCGTGCAGGTGTAACAAGTGGCGTAGCCATTGGTAAAGCACTTAGTGCTGTAGGACAAGCCTCTGTACAATACCGCACAGCAGAAGAACAAAACGCCGCTAATCGTCTGAATAGTTATTTAAGCCTACGCTCTAACACTGCTAATACTTATTCGCAGATTGGACAACAGCAACAGGCTCAAGGGCTGAATGCATACAATACAGGTATGACCTATGCAAATCAGGTTAACCAGATTCAGACCCAAAATTATCAAAATCAATTAGTCGTCGGACAGCTACAACAGGCACAACAGCAGCAAGAATTAGACATTCAGCGGCAAAATCAGCTAATGGCACAATCTCCAGCCCTTGCACGGTTGAGCTATTACAATCAGGTATATCTGCCTATGGCTAACCTGTCTACAACTGGCACTAGTGCAAGCACTTCACAG
>NZ_JANLCJ010000761.1 GCF_024979295.1 Herbiconiux daphne
TTGCTAATCCTGATAAGTATCCTCAGCTTACTATTCGTGTCTCTGGATATGCTGTTCGATTTAATAGCCACACTCCGGAGCAACAGCGAGATGTCATTGCGAGAACATTTACAGCGAGTCTTTAATGAGTTGTTTTAAATGTGGTAGCAATTACATGGCTTCTCGTAAATACACTATGGTAGCCCTCGCTGAGGGCTCTCCTAAGCGTGGCAAGAACAAGGTGTATGCTGAAACAGAATGCACTCAATGGATTTGTCGTGATTGTGGATCGGCTGAAATGAAGTATCGTGAACTTCCATCTAAGCCAGTGAGAAAGAAATGAATTATCACAACTATTACCCAACTGACATGTTGAATGGAGAGGGCATTCGAAATGTATTGTTCGTTGCTGGATGTAACCACGGGTGCAAGGGTTGTTATAATGAATCAACATGGAATCCTAACTCGGGTTATCCCTTCACAGAAGCAATGGAAGACCGGATCATCGCTGACCTCAAAGATGAGCGAATCAATCGAGACGGACTTACCCTTAGT
>NZ_JANLCJ010000762.1 GCF_024979295.1 Herbiconiux daphne
ACGACTACTGAACTATTATTCGCCAATACACTTCTTTCATATCAGAGACAGCGTTCAGATGCTTCATTCATGATGTGTCTGATCATGGCATCACTGATCGTCATCACTCTCACAGGCATCGTCCACTTATGGACAGACGGTGGACTCTCGTTCTTACTGTTCGTTGCTGGTTCGATCACCAATGTCTTTGCTATCCTATTCTGGTTAAACCAGATCAGTGATCTGATCAAGTTGACCAAGAAACTCAAAACTCTGGATCGCAAAGTGAAACTGGGCTGGGAATACGATTTATATTCGTTTGATCGATGATCGTTCGACCATATCCCAGAATCATGGCGGTCGTAGGTAGGAGATAGATCATGTCTTGAACTTGGTCGAACCATGTTCGATCTTGTTATTTTATAATCTCAAAATCAGCTGAAATCAGGAAGGACAATGTCCTGATTTTGGCTCATTTTTATGCTTATTTTTATAAAATAACACATTTCTAAATTGTCAGAATATTTTACGAATTTAATTCTGGAGAAATTTAC
>NZ_JANLCJ010000763.1 GCF_024979295.1 Herbiconiux daphne
GAAGTTAGCGAACGTACCAGAGCACTTGACGCATTACATCTTCAAGTTAACGATCAGTTCAACCGAGTGATGATGGAAATTGGTGGAGTTAAACTTCAGATTGGTCAAGGTATTACAATGGATAACATTGTTGATGCTGATGGTAATAGTTTGAGTGGTGTGCTTCAAGGTTTAAAAACTCAAGTGAATACAGCCAACGGTCAGGTAATGGTAGCAATTGGTGAGATCACAAACTTAACAAATAGATTTGATGGTGAGATTTTACAAGTCAAAGCTGATCTTAAAGCTAATCACAGTTTAATTACATCAGAGGTTCAACGTGTAACTGGTGTTATCACAACTACTGCTAACGGTCTTACACAGCAGATTGCTAAAGCTGAAACAGATATCAAGAATAACCTTGGTGGTCAGATTACACAAACACAGCAATTAATCACAAACATTAACAAAAACGGTACGACACACTACTCAGCTACTTGGGGTGTTAAATCTAATGTCGCTGGTGTCACCGCTGGTTTTGGTTTAGCCAACAA
>NZ_JANLCJ010000764.1 GCF_024979295.1 Herbiconiux daphne
CTACAGATGTTGCAGCAGCCGCAGAACTAGAAGGAGCTGTTACAGCACCAAGAACCGCTTTAGCAGGAACCGGGGTTACAGTCACAGTCGTTGCTGCAGTGCCAGTCAGAGCCAGTTTCGGAGAAGCTGGATAATCAGTCAGAGCAGTTGGGGTAGCAGCCAGAGTAAAGCCAGTCAAGTCTGGAGCAGCTACGGTGATTTCAACTTCAGCTTTCTTAGTGTTATCTACTACAGAAGTTGCAGTCAGTTTCACTTTATCACCTACGTTAGCAGCATTCTCAACTTTCCATGCACCAGTACCAGCAACAATGCTTACTTTAGTTGGGGTTGCAGAAGACCAAGTTACGCTACCTACAGCACCAGTACCTTGAACGGTTGCGGTTGCAGTACCAGTTGCGCCAATTTTCTGAGTCAGAGCAGCACCAGCAGGGGCAGTGATAGTAACACCAGTTACAACAGGAGCAGCAGCAGTCACACCAGAAATAGTAGCAGTAGCAGTTACACCATCAGCAGCACCACCAGCTTTACCAGTT
>NZ_JANLCJ010000765.1 GCF_024979295.1 Herbiconiux daphne
AGAAAAAATTGCAATTACAGGAATTAATAGATATAACGCAAGTGAAGTAGAGTTTGAAAGTCTTTGTGAAGCTGGAAGAAACGGATTCAACCCCAGTGCAATCAGCCGTTGTCTATCAGGACATAGAATCTCTCATAAAGATTACTTGTGGATAAGAAGAAAAAAAGCTGACAAATAGTCGGTTTTTTCTGCTTTTGTAAAGAAACTGTAACTGTTTTTTAACCAGTTTTCTATTTACATTATGTTTAACAAAGGTTATAATGAATACATAAAGTAAATAAAGAAAGCGAACAACACAAATATGGAAAACTTAAAACGCTCAGAAAAAATTGAGTCACCAAAAAATAACCCAAACAAACCAAAATTCAATTTAAACAATCCTAAACTCAAAAAACATCTAATTCAATCAGCAGTTATTTCATTAACAGCTGGAGCATTCTTTACAATTGGTTTCTTTCAACCACGTGCAGAAAAGAATCCCACTCACTTCGTTTCTAATACTCAGAAACATAGCGAGGAATTAAAGAAAAAG
>NZ_JANLCJ010000766.1 GCF_024979295.1 Herbiconiux daphne
TTTTTCTTTTTTTGGAAAAATGAACTTTTCTGCTTTGAATTTTGAATGTATTCTTGAATCTGGTCATCATCACAACCAACTTCAATACATTTGTGAAATAATTTTCCAACGAGTAATGCTCTTGCGTCTGATTCAGGGACACGTTGCATATAATTCTCGTATCCGTTTCTTTGACATGCTTCGAAAGTATTTAGACCACTAAAACTCAAGTGCCCTTTTTTCTCACCTTGTGTCATAATTCGCTCCTTTAAATGTTGACAAATCCTTGGCCAGCAATCATATCCATAAATGCTAGTGCAGCCAAAACTCCGTCAGTATGATATACCCCAATAATCCGTTCAGAAAGTTTATCTGATGAAATTGCGAGGTAACGTTCCCAAAATTCTCTTTCGTATTCTGCGTCTTGCTCCTCTGCAAGTGATTCTTCATCTTTTTCTAGGAATTGGATAATATTTGTAAACGATTGTTCAACTAATTCATCTTTTGATTTTGGATTCCGAACGGTTCTCATATCTTTAAAGAATCCTTTAAC
>NZ_JANLCJ010000767.1 GCF_024979295.1 Herbiconiux daphne
GCAGAAATATGGACGTATCGATGGAGTGACCGACAAAGGTTGGTATATGAATTCATTCCATCTCGATGTTGATGAGAAGGTGAATCCATTTGACAAAATCGATTTTGAAGCACCATACCACCCAATCGCAAATGGTGGTCACATTAGCTATTGCGAGTTCCCTAATATGCGGCACAATACCCAAGCTTTGGAAAAAGTATGGGACTATGCTATCTCTAATCTTGCATATTTCGGTACTAACACTCCTGCCGATAAGTGTATGGCTTGTGGATTCGAAGGTGAGTTTACTATCGATAGCCACGGCTTTAGTTGCCCTAACTGCGGAAACAACGACTCGAAGTCGATTAATGTTATCCGTAGAGTATGCGGTTATCTTGGAGCTCCTAATGCTCGTGGTTTTAACCGTGGTAAAAATTTAGAAGTTCAACATCGTGTTAAACATTTTGAAGGAAACTAATATGTCTCAAGGTAAATACAACCCACGTTCTGCAACTTTCACTACTGCTCAGCACTACTGGATGTATGAATTCTA
>NZ_JANLCJ010000768.1 GCF_024979295.1 Herbiconiux daphne
CTATTTTTAATTGTTTCAATAAGTTTTTCATATGTCGGTTCGACAATGTCATGGTTGACATTGAATCTGTTACCACCCTCTTGCTTATAAGATGATGTCACTGACAATTCTCTTACTTCTTTTGGGTTTGTTGGTGTTGCAGGTTTCATAATCAATCTACCGGTGATTTCCGATATTGACATCAGTCTTGTGCTGACAGAAGAAATTGTGTTTGGGAATGCTATTCCCTTTTCATCTAATTTCTCGTGACAAATAAATATCACGTTTTTGTTTCAATTTGACATCTCTATAAGAACGGGGTCAAATTCACTTTGAATAAGTTTTCACGATTTACCTTGTGCTTTGATTTCACTTTCGTGTTCGACACCAGCTTTCGTTAGAACATAATCTCTACAATAGTCATATATGTGTGAAACCACATCTACCACTATTGTGTTGAATTGGTCAAATTGCCCACCCTTATTTATTGATATATCCTTGACTATTTCTTTGAACTTCAGTCACCCTGATACCTCTTGGTATTTGCCAGGAA
>NZ_JANLCJ010000769.1 GCF_024979295.1 Herbiconiux daphne
TATAGAAACCACGTCAACAATGAGCCAAGATGAAAAACATGCAGTCATGTATTGTTGGACTTTTCAGCTTGGTAGAAAATTTCAGATAAGCGGTAGAACGTGGGAAGAATTCCTCTCTTTAATAGAACTAATCAAGGGAACTATTGAGGACGGTTCCCTTTTTATTATCTATTGCCACAATCTACCTTACGAGTTCTCATTTATCAAAAATCTGTTTGACGATTGGGCGGACGTTATGGCTCATGACGAAAACCATATTTTCCGCGTAAGAACCGGAAACGTTGAGTTTCGTTGTTCACTTGCCTTAACTACTCTTTCTCTTGACGCGCTAGGAGAACAAACCGGCATAGCCAAGCTTGAGGGTTTCGACTACTTGAAAAAACGGCATTTTGATACACCTCTAACTACTTTTGAATGGAACTACGCCTTGCGTGACGTTGAAATTGTTTCTCTTTATATTGAGGACTTACTAGACAAATACGAATTCTTTGAAAACATACCAATGACTAATACCGGTTGGGTTCGGAAAGAT
>NZ_JANLCJ010000077.1 GCF_024979295.1 Herbiconiux daphne
TATCAATTTGTCTTTGCCCATATTCAGTTGGCGCAATTTCTTCAAAAGGCGAAAGAATGAAGGCGTTTCCTTCAAATGGAACAACCTTTTTGTCGCCATTAAATGATGGAGTGATTGGATCAAATGTTGCAACGATTGGAAGAATACGCATTTTGTACATATCAATTGAAGAAACGTTTGAAAAAACATTTTCAGTAGATAACGCTTGATAAGTTTCAACAGACATAAGTTTCTTACCAAATGAATTTTCACCAGCTTCGTAAATTGTTCTGAAATCAAGTAGTTCATCACAAAGAATTTCAATGTAAGGATTGCCGTTGGCATCTTTAGGAAGATTTTTGAATGTATCAGAATTGTTAACTAACTTGATAAATGAAGTTGTAATTTCGGCGGCAATAGCTTTCGTTTTGTTGACGTTAATCATTTCATAAACATAAAGCTTTACCATCTTTTCGCCAGCAAAATCTCTTAATTCAGTTTTCGGAATATCATTTGTTCCGTTATATACTAATTCTCTATCAGCCATCTTATTCTCCTTCTACCGGAACTTCTTCAGTTGCCGGTGCTTGTTGTGCCGTAGCCATTTGGCTTACTGCCTGTCCTTCTAATACTTTTAGGTTTGCTTTCAATGAATCAATTTGATATTGATCAACGAATGGCAATGGAAGTTCAACGCCGATTTCAACGCCAACCATTTTTCCTAACGCATCAAAGAATCTTTGGTAGTTGTACTTTCTTAAGGCATTTAGCTTGATCAAATGTTCAAGTACTTGACGGTCGACTTTAGAAGTTTCGCTAACTGATTGTTGCGCAGCCTTTCCCATAACTAGATCAGTTGAAAGCATTGCATACTTCAAAATACGGTTTTCAAGGAAAACGATTTGGTTGTTAAGAATATCAGGCGTTGATGATCCACTTGATAAAGTAGCCAATGCTCCTCCCAATTGCCCGTTTGGATCGGTAATTTCGGTAACATCGCCACCGTTAGCTATCGCTTCAACAACATCTTCACCGCGCTTGTTTGGCATGAAAACTTTGTTGAACAGGAAGTTTGTCTTGATCTTTTCTCATTCTTTTGGAATTTGATTTGAGAAGAAGTCCATCGCTTCGATTGCCGAAAATAGCTCAGATGGAATTGCGCCTTCGCCTCTTGATGAATACTTGAATGGTCAAGCCGGAATTACGTCAGTTTCATAAACGATTCTTTCCGCTGATGAATCAACATAGAATGAATTTTCATTTTCAAATCAGCCCATTGTTTTTATCACTTGGCCATTTACAAGTTCGAACTTCTCAACATATGGAAGCATGATTCCGTTGATTTCTTTCAATCCTTTCGATGTTACGTAAGCCAATGTAAGCTTGCCGGCAACGATTTCGAAGTATTGGAAATGCGCAAGTTCAATGATTGCGCTACCGTCAATCGGATAGGCGACCAATCCTCATCTAACGCCATCGCGCGCCAAGTTGTAGCCAAGCTCATCGCTTATTGCAATGAAATCGGAATTGTAAAGAATCTCATCAATACCGGTTACAACAAGATTCGAATCAAGTTTGTTTGTCGAGTCAATGAAAACGTAGTTCATGAAGC
>NZ_JANLCJ010000770.1 GCF_024979295.1 Herbiconiux daphne
GAGTTAGGTCTGAAGAATAAAGCGGAAGTTGTCGGTTATATCGCTGCTGGTGGCGATGGTCTACCGGGCTGGATGGTGAGTAAGTGCAAGAGGGTGATCCTCAAGGCTGAAAAGAAGGCTGAAAAAGAAAGGGGCGCTTAGCGCCCTTTTTTATTTGCTTCAAATACTGCCAGTGCGAAAGAACGGGGTGTAGCTGATCTGATATTCTTCGTGCGAAGAGATTTGCCTCCTAACTTCCAAAACTGATCGGAATAACCAGGCCGAACAGGTACAGGTTTTTTCACTGGAAACCTGAAGCCATTACCAGCCCATAACATAGTTTTCTTTGGGTACGCATCCCGCGCTTTGATGATTTCCGGGTAATCCGGGTGTTCATCATCTTCAGGCAGATAACCGCCAAACTCGAAAGGGTGAAAACTGTAATCAGGTTTGCGCCAGAGTGAAGCCAGACGGCTTACAGGGTTCTCCGCGAACCACGGACAATCGAAAGCCAATCCGATAAACTCCACCAGTACAGCAAGCCGTGTTGCCT
>NZ_JANLCJ010000771.1 GCF_024979295.1 Herbiconiux daphne
TGAGCAAGAGGAAATAGATAAGCAGAAAGGAAAATGTGAGAGGAAGGAGAGCGGATTTTTATTTATTGCAGATACAACAAAGCCCGCTAAATGCGGGCTTCTTCTTTTAGTGAATTTGTTTACGTCTTGTTTTAGGTCTGCTGTTAGCGTCTAAACTATTTTCAGTAGCGGTAACAAACTTACAATATTCAGGACAATAGATTTTATTACCAGGCTTAATAATGTCCTTATCAATTTGCATCTTATGCTGTGGGTCATTAAGCACCCATTCAGAATAACCGTGTAAATGTTTTATATCTTCATAGAAATTTTGATAATTAAGCCAGCGATCACAAACAGTACATTCCCTATAGGTAGGATAAAGGGCTAAACTCTTCTCATCGTAACACCTCCTGATAATATCCTTCCAGATAACGTAGGGACGTTGCATTTTACCGTTAATTTGTGCTGGCTGGCCTTCTCCCTTAATTCCCATCCCATATACAGTAGGTTTTAAAGAGTCTTTAACGCTAAGGCTATTAATACTTGTTA
>NZ_JANLCJ010000772.1 GCF_024979295.1 Herbiconiux daphne
GTAATACAATTCTCGGTCGTGCTGACGAATCTGATGAATCTGACGTTGACACTGACGACGATTCAAACGGTCGCCATATGCCGAAAATTAATTCCCTGAAAAACGGGAAACGCTGACGGATGAAATACTGTACAAGTGTCACTATTGAAGAGATCCAAAATCTCAACATCAATTTTTTAGGCTTATCCGGTAAGGAAAAAATAAAGTACGCAAATATTGAAGCGGCATTTGATACAGAAAACACGTCAATCAAAACCTACAACGGGGAAAAGGTTGCCTTTACCTATATCTGGATGTTCGGACTAGGTTTAGGCAACCCCGTTTATTACGGTCGCACATACGATGAACTACGTGATTTTATCAACATAATTTCACTAGCTCTCGAACTGACCGATGAAAAACGTTTACCCGTTTACGTTCATCATTTGGCGTATGATTTCCAATTTATCCGAAAAGAATTTTCTTTTACAGAAGTCTTTTCCGTGAAAGCTAAAACGCCAATTCGTGCATTCTCAACTACGGGAATAGAAT
>NZ_JANLCJ010000773.1 GCF_024979295.1 Herbiconiux daphne
TTCACCTTATCAAATTCAGCTTGTGTAGTAGCACCAGCTTCATAAACACCAGCACGTTTAACACCATCAAACACAAACTTTTCAGGATTGTGATTAGGTCTATTTCGATTATAACTCTCTCGCCTTTGTTGTCGGATAGCTTCAATATTCTTTTCAGCGTGTAGCTTCTTCTTATTCAGATGACAACCAACACAAACATAGCCTTTCTGATTGGTGTAAATTTCATAACTCCCACATTTGGGGCATGGTGTATCAGCTAAAAATGTTTTATTTCCAATTCGCTTGGCTTCTTCTTTCAGTGGTTTTAGTACGGCAAAATTTCTACTCAATTAAAAATCCTTATACTGGTTTGGAGTATGACTTTTGAAAAGTACCCACGTTTTTACGTGAATAACTCAAACCAATTATTCATTTTCCAGATTATGACGACGTTTCACTAATTCATTTTGCCAATCTTTTTTATTGTGCTGTCGTTTACACTCTACACAACGTTTATTCAGTGAATAGCGTAGAGTTGAACCACATTTTTTA
>NZ_JANLCJ010000774.1 GCF_024979295.1 Herbiconiux daphne
TGCCGGTTACGTGCGTGCGCAGCGAGCAGGAAGTCGCAGGCATTCGCCAGCAGCGCCAAGAACAGCAGGCGCAGCAGCAGCAGGCGGAAACGCAGCAGCAGATGGCGCTACAGAACAACCAGGCAGCGAATGATCAGGCACTTCAGCAGGGGGCGGCATGAGTAAGCGCACCCCGCTAAGCCCGCGTGACTTCATCCACGTATTCCAGGAAGCGCCCGGCGGGGCGCAAATCCTCGAGCATTTGATCTTACGCTTCGGCGGTGCGCCCTACGTCAAGGGCGGCCACGAAGCGGATCGCGAAACCTGCTACCGCGCAGGACAGCGCGCGGTAGTCGATTACATCCTTGCAATGATCAACCGCGCCAACAGCGTAACCAGTGAGATAGAAACAGATGAGTGAGCAAATTTTAGATGTTCCCGCCGGTGAACCGGCAGCAGAAAACACTAATAACGGCGTCCTGCAGCCGACCGGAAACAGCATTTTAGACTCCCAGCCGGAACCGTCACAGCTTGATCTGTTCCCTGAAGAGT
>NZ_JANLCJ010000775.1 GCF_024979295.1 Herbiconiux daphne
TTGAGTTATGCGCGCCTTGCGGGGTGCCCGTTGGCGTCTGGAACTCTGGTTTTAACGTCACTATCTTTGAGTGATACGGCAAGCCTATATTCACCTGCCACGCCGGGCGCGGGAGCGTGATCTTGCCGCCGGTAACGCGCCGCTGCGGCATCGGTACGCCGTCGGCCACGATGTCGACTAGCTCGCCTTCGAGGTGGTCTAGCGCCGTCCATTCGGTGATCCCGTTCGCTACCGCTGCGGCGTTCGCCGGGTCAGGCGCGCCGACAAGGGCGCTATCGACGTTCAGGCCCACGCGGAAGCGTTCGATATACAGCTTCGTCGTACCGCCTACCAGACGACGGACGGCCACGTAGCAATCGTCAACGCCGGATAGCGTCGGGATACTTGCCACATTCATAAAATAATCGTGGCGTTCGTGGTCTACCGGAATCGTCTTCGTCGGGTCATGCGGGAAATTCGGATCTTGCTTCGTGGTCTGCCAGCTGAAGACGCCGGTACGGCTACGCGTCCAGCCTGTTACTTCGTTTTCCT
>NZ_JANLCJ010000776.1 GCF_024979295.1 Herbiconiux daphne
ACCAAGCTTACGACCACGAGCATTCCACTCCCAATCATAATCTTTATCCCCAGATTTGGTACGACCTTTAAGACGAACTTTACCTTTCAGAGTGGCATCAGAACCACCCCACCAACCAAAACTCTGACCCATACCAGCCACTGTTGAAGCACCACCAAGAACTTGGTTAAACAACCCACCACCAGAACTTGGAGCGGTAGCAGTAGAAGTGGATTGACCACCCATACCACCAATACCAGCAACCACACTTTGATAACGAGCAAGGTTTGTCCAACCTGCTTGAGAAGCACCTTGTTGGTTAAACCACTGGTTCTGAGCTTGGTTGATTGCTTGTTGTTGCTGAGCTTGAGCAGCTGTATATTGGTTCTGCAACCCTTGTTGATACAAGTTAGCAGCTGTAGCACCAAGTTGAGCTTGTTGCATACCAAGACTCCCAAGAGCGCCAATTGCATTAGTACGTGTAGCATTGTTCTGTTGAAGCATGTTCATAGCATAGTTCATAGAGGTCTGACGTGCACTATTCTCAATATC
>NZ_JANLCJ010000777.1 GCF_024979295.1 Herbiconiux daphne
TTCTTCGATCGTCTTTGGTGGAGTCTTGAAACCACATGCTCTAAGGAGTGCCTTTCGATGTCCCTCCGAGACCTTACCCGTTGAGAGGTTAAAATGTTTGTTGTAATAATTGGTAGTAGCGTCGATGAAATCATCAAGTTCATTCCCTCTCATATCTTCCAAGATACGAGTATAATCTGATTTTGAAAGTTTGGTTTTTCTAAATGGCTTCCACGGATTCTTTTTAAGATTCCATTCATCTGGAGTCCAACCAAAATCATACATTACTTCTTTCAACTTTTGGGTTTTACCCATGTCAAAAGGTGTAAACTTTGGCATTGTACTGAATGGGCCACAGATGTTTTCTGCATCTGCCACTGACCAACCATCTTTATAAATGCGCTTCTCAGTTAATGCTGTCAACTTACCATTCAATTTAAATGGTTTATTGATTTCAATTCCAGGTATACGATCTGGTGGAAGAAGCTTAATCAGACGTTTATCGAGACGAGCTACTGATCTATCGAGTACATCAAGAATTCTCGTAGCTT
>NZ_JANLCJ010000778.1 GCF_024979295.1 Herbiconiux daphne
AAACAGGAGGCCTCTCAGTGCGTTCTATTGAGACTGGTCTACAGGAGATGAGAACAAGATTAAAAGATGGCTCTCTCAAGATCTGCTCAGGTAACACAGAGTGGTTCAGGGAGAAACAAACCTACTTCTACGAGGACAAGGGTAAACCTGTTGACAGAGATAACCACTGTATCGACAGTTCTCGTTACGCAGTCTTATCAATGGTTGGTGGTAAATGCACAACTGTTGCTGAGGCTATCACTGGTGATGATGATGGATGGAAACGACTTCAACCACGTCTGAACTATTAACAAGCTCATAGCCCGCCCACTCCTCAGTACTGAGGACTGGGTTTTGAGGCTGTAACTATGAGGTAACTTATAATGGCACTTCCAAAAACTCTCGCAAGTTTCGACTTGAAAGGTATCCTCGACAACTGTCAAGACTTCATTGATCAGATTGTCCCAGAAGATACCCCTTTTTATAACGCTCTGGCTAAGGTGCCTCATCGCACTGGTAGCTTCAAATGGATCACTGATGCTAACGATGGT
>NZ_JANLCJ010000779.1 GCF_024979295.1 Herbiconiux daphne
AGCTTCTGGAGGAACAGCACCTTCCACTGGAATAGCTGCTTCACCTGCTTGTACTGTTGGGCCTTCTGGAGCAGCTTGTTGTGCTTGAAATGCTGCACTATCTTTAGCTGCTTGTTCAGCCAGTGGACTAGAACGACGAGCAAAATCTGCTGCACCTGCACCCTGAATATCACGAAGAGTCTTAGGGGCACGGGCTAGGGCACGAGCAGCAGGGGTAACTGCATGAGCACCCAAACCACCGATTGCACCTTGTAGTGCTGCTTCACCAACACCTTCATTGATATCTTTACCATTCGCAAGGTTAGAAATCATCTGCATAGATGCACCACCACCTGCACCACCTGTAGTAGCAGTCAATGTTTGACCTACTGCACGGTTAGCAAGGTTAGGCATAACACGTCCGATTACTTTACCTGCAATCTGACCTGCACCTTCAGCAGCAACACCCTGAGCAATACCTGTCTCAGCGGCTCTCTGTACATCATAACGACCTGTCTCTTCAGCCTGTTGACGTAATTGGTCAGCAGTAC
>NZ_JANLCJ010000078.1 GCF_024979295.1 Herbiconiux daphne
TGGTGCGCTGTTGATCAGCTTTCTGCTGAGCGATACGTGAATCAGTATCAGCAAAGCGTTGGTCAACCACACTGCTACGTTGAGAAAACGTAGTGTTGTCCACTTTCTGAGACAGGCCGGAAGCCAGCGCTTTGTCTTGACGATCTTGATCAGCCTTGAAATCGCTTTTAGTAACACGATCGTTGATGGTTGTTTTGTTAGCCGCGATGTCAGCTTTGTTGGTAGCAATATCTTTACTGTTACCAGTGGCGGTTGCCTGAGCCAGTGTTGCAGCGCTCTGAGCTTTACCAATCGCAGTGTCCTGCGTTTTGTCAATCAGACCCTGCTTAGCTACAGCGTTAGCCAGCGCATCGTCCTGCTTTTTCTGACCAGCATCATAGACAGTCTGATCAACTTTCGTTGCGAGGCCATCAGTCAACGCTTTATCCTGCTTAGCGTCGAGATCTTTCTGAGCGGCTTTATCGATGTTGTAAGCAGACAGATCCACCTTATCCTTCATGCGATTGTTCAGCATGGTTACGTCACCGTGACGTGCGTTGGTTTCTTTAGTCAACGCATCGTCTTGACGTTTCTGATCAGAGGTGAAGTCCGGCTTGGTAACGAAGTTACCGGAAAGCTGCTGCGTGATGTTCTGAATATTCGTGGTGTTCTGTTGTACACCCTGAGTATTCTGCGCTACCTGACCAGCGAGAGCACCAGTTTGCTGAGCTTGCGTATTCGCTTGCTGAGTGAGTTGCTGAACGTTTTGAGTGTTCTGAGCAACCTGAGCATTGGTTTGTCCAATCGCTTGCGCATTCTGACCTACGTTGTTAGTCAGTGATTGCAGGTTCTGATTGGTCTGACCTAGTGACGCATTGGTCTGACCGATAGCTTGAGCGTTTTGTCCAACTTGAGCGCCAACAGTATTGATGGCCTGCGTATTTGTTTGGGTATGATTAATACCCTGATTCGCCAAACCAGCGATAGCCTGAATCTGACTATCTTGAATCAGATCGTAGGATGTCGCACCTTGAGCCTGAGAAGCTACCGAAGATGGGGTAGTCGTGGCGGCATTAACGCCAGCCGAGATAACAGTTGAAGCAATAAGAACTGCCAGTAATGATTTTTTCACGGATGAATCCTCTACATTGATGGAATGTTAACTAATTAACATATTACAGAGTGTGCATTTTCACTACAACTACTCTAAAAAGCCCAAACAGAGTGTGTGCTAACATGGGCTTGAACAATAGTCGTTCACAAAAGCAATGGTGATCTAACCCGACGTGACGCTTAAACACGCCGTACTACATCAGCAACACGCTATGGCGAACGCGCTGCCGACTACTATGACGTTTTCTTATCCCTTGCGACGAGACTCGATGAACGTCAGCCCTACAGCACCAATAGCCACTGGCACTAAGAACGAGAGGACGATCAGGCCAGCCATTCGATACTCTTCGAAAGCAAAACCAGACCAGTCATAAGCCGTAAACAAATCTTTCAGGTAAGCCATGTTAACAACCTGCTACATTATGTTAATGAATTGTACAAGGTACAGATAATAAAAAAGGGCAGACCAAATTAA
>NZ_JANLCJ010000780.1 GCF_024979295.1 Herbiconiux daphne
TTCAGGATAGCTTCCATCGTCGTGGACAAGCTGAACCCCATCTTCAGCGTCAGAGAGAACAGCAAGCACAACAGCAAGATACTCAGAATCGTTCTGGTGCATTGCTTAATCAGATTGCTCAGGAATCTGTTATGAATCCTGCTAAAGGTTCTCCGATGGATCCGAACCAACCTGGTCCAGCTATTCAGAATCTATCTGAACCGAGTGCTCCAACTCAGGGTGCCCCTGAACAGGGTGCTCCACAGCCGCCACAACCTCAAGGAGGCATGTAATGGCAGGTCTATATGACAGCGTCTCCGAGAAGGGGATTCTTTCTGCTATTGGTGATAATCCAGTAGGCAGATGGGTACAGAGTAAGTATCCAGAATCACAATTGAAACATGATGTAGGTGGTGCAATCCTTAAAGCACGTGATACTCTTACAGGCACTGATGCAGGCGCTATCCCAGTTCCACAGGAACAGGCGGATAAGAACCTTCAAGACCGTGTAGGTGCATTACAGAGCGATGTACAAGGTATGTTAGCTCCAA
>NZ_JANLCJ010000781.1 GCF_024979295.1 Herbiconiux daphne
CCATCAACAAGATGCGTGATAGTGTTAACCAACTCCCAACGAAGTAAACCTTCTTCGCTTACATCGGCTGCCAACTCTTCGAGTGTGTATCCTGTCCAGCACCAGATTGTTTTGGTTGGACATTCCGCTCTGATGCGTTTAGCGAGAGAAAGTAGCGTATGGAGGTTTCGTGGATGGAGAGGATCTCCTCCAGTGAACGTGATGCCATCTCTGATGACCCGTTCATCCATAAGGTCTCGAATGATTTCTTCTTCCAGCTCTTCTGTGTAGGGAAATCCTGAGTTGGGGTTCCAGGTTGATTCATTATAACATCCTTTGCAGCCATGATTACAGCCAGCCACAAATAAAACATTACGAATGCCTGGCCCATTTAACATATCAGTTTTATAATATTGATGGAAGTTCATTAGTTCTCAGTGATATTTTTATACATGTAGTATGTAACTAGTCCAATAATGAACGCACATACACCACCGAATACAATCCAATTATACCACGGAATCATATCAGTCCCACTCAAAGGCTTGCTG
>NZ_JANLCJ010000782.1 GCF_024979295.1 Herbiconiux daphne
CAGATTATCCAGTCCACCAAAACTTCTCAAGCTCCTATGGTAGAAGTACCAATGCCTGAGTTGCTTAATGAAGTTAAGGGAGAAGTTATCCTTAATATCTTCCTTGATCTGGGTGTCCGTATGTACTGTGAGCTGGTGGCGTAATGGCAGAACCAAAACCATCTTTCAAATTCCTACCGATTGGTGTGCCTAGCACTATCATGTACACCAATTGGAAAGGGGAGAAACGTCAACGTCAAATCAAACCAATCAACCTTTGGTATGGTTCGACTGAGTTTCATCCTGAACCACAAATGCTTTTACTGGCGTTGGATGTTGAGAAGAATCAACTCCGTGATTTCGCTGTGAAAGATATTGAACCTGTTTATTGGGATAAGTAATATGCCAAAGTATACCGTCCGTCTGGACTGTGGTAAAGAGCGTACAGTTAACGCTGATATCGTGACTATCGATCCGCATTCAGTGCGCTTTGATACCCGTGCCGAAGCTGGCAAACCTGCTGTGCTGGTGGCTTATTTCCCAGCGCGTTC
>NZ_JANLCJ010000783.1 GCF_024979295.1 Herbiconiux daphne
TTGATGGTGAACCTAGAGACGCAGAAGCAGTATCTAAGCTACTTATCAATCATCAGTTTCGGGGTGCTCCTATTATAGTTCCCCATGATGAAAGTGCTAAGGGTAAATCACCAGAGACACAAGGTAAAATCTTACAGCGTATGGGCTATAACGTCCGTCCTGAATCATTTAGAAACCCTGTAGACAATCAACTAAATGTTAAACGTTATGGCCTATCTACAACTGAACGCTATAACGATATTGAACGTGGTTTGATTGAAATGAATTACTTATTTAAGAATGGAAAGCTGAAAGTTAATAAACACCTGTGGCAATGGTTCAGAGAAATGCGCTCATATTCTTATAAATATAATGAGGTTACTAAATCAATTGGGTACGCTGGTTCTGATCATTGTATTGATGCTAGTCGTTATTCAATACTTTCACTAATCGCTATGCGTGGTGATGAAGTTTACAAATGTTACGATTTAAATAATTCACGTTTGGAAGGATTTGAAACGATTACATGGGAAAACACCAATTTTTAATT
>NZ_JANLCJ010000784.1 GCF_024979295.1 Herbiconiux daphne
TCCGTTTTTACCCATGACCAACTGCTGCCTCGTTGATTTACGTGGCATGCTGGAGAAGGGTTTTAAACTTGGCAATGCTCAGATTGAATCACCGAAATCAATTGGAGTTGCTAGTGCAGTCACAGCACAGATCATCGCCCAAGTTGCCAGCCACCAATATGGCGGGACGACTATTGCGAACATTGATCAAGTGCTTGCTCCGTATGCTGAAAAATCGTATCACAAGTACGAGAAGGAAGCAGAAGTATGGGGTGTAAGTTCTCCGGTTGAGTACGCTGAAAGCAAAACTCGTAAGGAAATCTATGACGGCATCCAAGCGCTCGAATATGAAATCAACACCCTTTTCACTACTAATGGGCAACAGCCGTTCGTTACATTCAGTTTTGGGATGGGGTCAAATTGGTTCGAACGTGAGATCCAAAAAGCTATTCTCAATGTCCGAATCAAGGGTCTCGGAAAAGAAGGCCTTACAGCAGTCTTTCCGAAACTCGTAATGTTTCTTGAAGAAGGGTTGAACATCCTTCCAGAG
>NZ_JANLCJ010000785.1 GCF_024979295.1 Herbiconiux daphne
TTTTCTTGCTTTCTTTAGAAATAGGTTTATCCTGTTTCTACGCTCTTTAAAAATTAGCCTGGTTTCTTCTTTCTAGTTGTAGTGGTTTTTGCACTCCTGGAAAGGCAAAAAAGAAAATGCAAAAAATGTTTTGCAAAGGCTGAAAAAAGGCGTATACTGTTTTCAACGGTTAGGAAAACGAAGTTAGTTAACCTGGCCGGAAAATGTAGTAATGTAGTTTTGTAGATTTACCCGCTCTTTAAAAATCTGGATTCTGTTTCGTAACGCCTGGAAAGTGGTTTTTAGTACGCCAAAAGCGGAAAAATCAAGCGAGTACGACGAAACGAAAAAAAACGTTTGACAACGTTTTAAGAATCTGGATAATAAGCGGTATAGGAAGTAAGACGCTTAAGGCGCTTTCCTGGTAGTACCCGCTCTTTAACAATATAATCTCATATCTTGCGATCTTTCCTGGAAGTAATGACAACGGGAAAGGCGAGGCAAGCAAAGCGCGATAATGTAGCGCCCCGCTTGAATCGTCCGGCTTAAA
>NZ_JANLCJ010000786.1 GCF_024979295.1 Herbiconiux daphne
TGCTTGTAAATCAAGAGTTGGGTTAAATGTTCCCGTTTGACCTAAAATATTTTTAAACTGTGGTGTCAGTCCTAGTGCTGTTCCATGGTCAATAATCTGACGCTGAATAGTAGCAAGTTTATCTGTGTTTATTGGATCACCATTTGACACTTGGTTTTTTAGTTGTCTTAAATCATCCAAAGCATTAGTTAAATCTTGGGCTCTCTGGTACAATTCAGGTTGTTCCCTACGACTTAGGCTTTCACGAGTACGAAGTGCTAGTTCATAGTTATCATCAAAAGCATTACTAACTTTCTGTTTAGCAGTTTTATAAGCTTTGTTGGTAGCATTAAAATGGGATTCATAGGTTTGGTATTTTTCTGCTTGTTCTGCCGCTCTATTACCTCCCAAAATGGACGATCCTTTAGACTCTAACACTGATTTGTGTTCAGCGTTGATGTCAGCAGCTGTCATCCCATGAACATCCCTAGCAATGTTACGAGGAGTGTTTTCATTAGCTACACCTTCATGCAAGGTTATGTCATGGAAT
>NZ_JANLCJ010000787.1 GCF_024979295.1 Herbiconiux daphne
CACAAACTTTTCTCTTTGTGCTTCAATCTCTTTTAAGCTCTTACTTTCAAACTTAAGTTGTTCATACAACAGTTCAAAAGCAGATTTACTTTTTACTTCATTCGACATTAATCCAATCTCCTACGTGGGAAAAGAACCAATCTTTTTCATTCTGAATCATTTCAGGGGTCATTGATTTCCGCATTTCGCGTACTTGTTCAAGACCAAAGGTTGGATTGTCACGTACTTCTTGTTGGATTAAAGCTTGAAGAGTTTTGTTCTCTTCTGATAGCTCTGTTTTCATTTTAATCTCCTTGTAAACAAAACATAAATGTTAGCTCCCCATTCTTTTTTTGACATCGTTATGGGGACCGATGGAAGAGGAAAGCCTAAGCTTTGTCTTCATGTCATGGAGCAGAGTGGTATCTGAAAGAATGCCTCTTATGGGCTTGTGCCGTTGAGGCACTGTATCCCTTGTGGGATTTGCCTTTACGGTCTCCTTTCTTACCACCTTCACTCTCATTCTTATGAACTGATTCAACATTAAGG
>NZ_JANLCJ010000788.1 GCF_024979295.1 Herbiconiux daphne
GCCCGGAATCATTAGCCCACGCCATTTTAAACAGCCCTTACAGGGGCGTACCGATCCTAATGCCTCATGATAGCGGCTTGAAGTCTAACCACTTTGAAAGCAACGGTAAGCTAATGCAGCGTTTAGGCGTGAATGTACCGCCTGATCCGGCAATGAATCCACCGGAAACCATGCTAAGAAACTTGAAGTTAGGCACACGCACTACTAACCGTTTCAGTGTAGAAACAGGCTTAGTAGAAATGCGCTATCTAATGAATACAGGCAAATTAAAGATTTGTGATAACTGCGATCAGTGGTTTAGAGAAAAGCATAGCTATTCTTACACCTTTGATGAAAAGACCCGTGAAACAGGGTTTGCAGGTGCAGATCATCACATAGACGCTTCTAGATATGCCTTTATGGGCCTTATCTCTAATCGTGGTTGCTATTGGTCAGAAGCCGGGATCGCTTCTACATGGTCGCCTATTGAAAACTTACCATTCACCCTATAACGCCGCTACTGAAAAGGGCGGCAAATGGAAAGGAATC
>NZ_JANLCJ010000789.1 GCF_024979295.1 Herbiconiux daphne
CTCAGAACAGGAGCTGTCACTGTAGAACACTTTACATCTCTAACATTGCTACATGGAGAGATGGAATTACTGAGTCAGAGCAACAATGCCTAACGCAGTACCGGCAATTGCAAAAGCAGTGCCGACGACAGTTGCGAATGTTTCAGCGTTGTCCTGGGTTTCAGGAGAAAACGCTTCTTTATCCGCTTGATGTAGGTTACCCTGATCATCATAATACACAACACCGTTCGGGTGTGACTGACCATTCTGATCAACGGTGCGAGCTGCACAGCCAGTCAGAGAAGTAGCCAGAACCAGACCGGCCATAATAGTAGCA
Organism: Herbiconiux daphne; assembly: GCF_024979295.1. Lineage (GTDB taxonomy): Bacteria > Actinomycetota > Actinomycetes > Actinomycetales > Microbacteriaceae > Herbiconiux > Herbiconiux daphnes. The sequence continues at coordinate 317 of NZ_JANLCJ010000789.1, forward strand.
ATCTTACGCATCTATTATTTCCTTATGTAGTTCATGTAATAGCCAAAAGCAGATAGTGAAAACATAACCACTATCTGACACCACTCCAATGGACTACTTACTTACAGCAACTCCAAGCAGGAGCGACGTAAGCCAGCAATATCACGGTCACTGGTAGGTTTACCAATTGGAGTCACAACAAAGCCTTTATTGGTGCGTTCAACTTTAGCCA
>NZ_JANLCJ010000079.1 GCF_024979295.1 Herbiconiux daphne
GTGAGTTACGATACACGCACCAGTCACCACCTTCGACGGGACGACGTGCGTCTTCGTCAATGTGGTAAATCCATGCGGTAAGGGTATCGCCGTTGTCCAGAGTCACTGGAACTTCGGTACGGTTATAGAAGTGCGGATAACCTTCAAGGCGATCATACGGGCCTTCAAGGCCACCTTCAATATTGGTTTCGTACACTTCAACACGAACAGGAGTTTCCTGATCAGTGTGTACCAGAGAGATGCTTGGGAAAGAACCCAGGTCATACAGATTATACGGACGATCAGTATTACCCAGACCAACCAGTTCACCACCAGCCATCTGATTTACACGAGTATTGTGCATACCACGACGCAGTGAACCATAAGTTGCTACGAAACATTTACCTTCAGCGGGAGTTTTGACAGACATTGAATTTGTCTCTTTGATTAAATCATTTTTAAAGGAGGGTCATTAGTATATACATGACCCCATAAACTGGATGACAAAAATTACACGAGATCGGTAACTTTTTTCTCAGTAGTTTTTACCACTTTCGTTACAGTTTCAACTTTACGAACCAGCTGAGCCACATAGAAAGTTTTACCGTGACGAGCGTGCATCTGTTCAGCAATGCTATTGGACATAGCACGACCTTCCATGATTACACGAGGCGGAATATTGCTATCAGGTGCCCACAGAATGAACTTACCGCCAGTCTGCTGTGGAGCATCATTGATATGCGCATTCATGCCCTGATTTGGTGCAGGCTTGCCATCCAGAAGAGCCACTACGTTTTCACGGTATGCGTTGGCATACTCATCTTTACGCAGCATCAGCATACCATCGAAGCCAGCTTCTTTCAGCACTTCACGGATATCGCCGTTGGTGATCAGACCGTTGGTGCGGCTCATTGGGTAAGTTTTCAGATAGCGACCAACATCATCATAGGTCACTACCGCGCCTTTGCTGCTGACGTTAACGAAAGCAACAGGTTTATTACAACCGCCCATCAGGATGAGAGAATCACCCATATTGAAACCGATTTTGTAATTGGCAATCTCACGATCACCAACTAACAGCATCAGTTTGTATTTGTTGTTATCTGGTTTTGATAGTTGGGTGACTTTCTCTTGAAGAAGAGTGATTTCACGGGCCAGATTGTTAATCGTGGTTTCACGATCATCATTTTCAACCCAGAAGGATAGACCAGCTTCAGTCTGTCGGCTGTGATTGGCAGTTCTATTACGCAGTTCACGAATAGTCATACCATAGTTAGGGCGGAAAGTATCAGTGAAAAGGAATGTACCATTTTCATCTGGGCTATACTCAACCACACCGATACGAGGACTCAGCAGAGTTACCTTAGCAGTAAGTTTCTGACCCCGTTTAGTGTAATACACCCCACCAGTTCTGGCGATGTCATTGTAACTGAATTTTGGATCGAGTTTTGACATTGACATTATTTGTCAGCCTTCTTAACAACTTCAACAACAGAACGTGCTGGGAAGTAAGCCACCAGCACAGCAGGTTTGCCGGATTCGGCACGGGTATCAAAGCGCACTGAATGCGGATCGATGGTCA
>NZ_JANLCJ010000790.1 GCF_024979295.1 Herbiconiux daphne
TTGACCTCCTGAAAAAAGATGATTATGATGCACGTATTGTTCGTGTCGTCATGCTCGGTCGTCAAGAGTTTACTTATACTGATCGTAAGACTGGTATCACCGAAACCAAGCAGAACTATGCAATCGAAATCGCATATGAACTCATTGGAGTCGATGCTACTGGCACAGACCATGAGGGTAAGCCACTTGAACCGCGTCCTTCTTGCATGTTCCAACGTTACAAACTGATTCCTAGTTCCAGCCGTGGTAATTTCCTTGATATTATCAAGATGGTTGACCCTTCTGTAACGAAACAACCTAATGACCCTGATTGGCTCCGTGATAATCTGTTAGGTCAGCCGGTGAATCTGAGCGTTGATGTGTGGACGTCTAAAGATGGTTCTAAATCTGGTAACAACTTTACAGTGTCCCCGATTCCATCTAAATATCGTTCTGGTGTAGGTGCTCCTCGTACCGACTTGGTTTATTTCGAACCATACACTGATAACGATGAAAACAATCAGGCATATCAGAAATTGTATCCGTAC
>NZ_JANLCJ010000791.1 GCF_024979295.1 Herbiconiux daphne
GAACGATCACTTCAAAATTCAGTGGGTTCACTGCTACTTTCAGGTTCTGGCTCTGTTCCAGTACTACAAATAACTTCGTCATCAATAAATTCCTTTTCTAATGTATAATCCAACCAGCTCCAATCAAACAGATTGTCAGGAGTCTGGCCTATATAAAGTAACCGAGCATTCTCCAACATTGTTTCTTCCCAGGTCTCACCAAATTCATTTTGATAACACTGTGAAACAACGTCAAACAAATCCTGCACGGTTTTGCAATCAGCTAGCAATTGTAATGCTGCTTTCTCACCGATCCCTTTCCTACGAAGAGTTAGTTTGCCACCCCACATTACCTCTCTTCGCTGTCCACAACCACATATATTATCTGTGTTGTCGCCTACCAGCATTTGATAAAAGAAGAAATGTTTGGCATCAAACTCACTGATCCAATGAGGCAATACCTCTGGCTGTTTCTCTCCACAAGCCCAACGATAATGCCACCCACTGACAGTCTTTAAATCTTTGTCTCTTGAGCAGATGATTGTGCC
>NZ_JANLCJ010000792.1 GCF_024979295.1 Herbiconiux daphne
TAGGTGTTTTAGTTGGAACTTGCTGATTAGGTGTAGTAGGTACCTTTGGAGTATCTGGCGTTTGTTGAGTGGGCGTTGGTATACCTTGTTCAACTGTTTGTGTTGGAACTTTGTTAGTAGGATCTTGTTGATTAGGAATATCAACTGGTTTAACATCTGGAGAAAGAACTACTTCACCGATATAATCCATATAAACTTTATTATTATCGATATGAGCTTTCTGACCATTAGCCAATACAATTGTATGACCATCATTAGATACAACTTGAATACCATTAATAGTATCAGCTGATGCTGTTGTTCCGATTACAGCTGCGAGTGCGATAGTTGTTGCAAGTGTGATTGATTTTTTCATTTTAATTTTTTCCTTTTTAATTAGTTTTCTTTTATTTACTTTTGTAATTTGTAATGTAATTATTTATTTTCGCCTTGTACTTTTACAGGGATAACAGATTCAGGTAACCATGTAACTTCGTATTTATATGAATCAACTTTAGACCCAGAAAGATCTTCGATTGTGTACATGT
>NZ_JANLCJ010000793.1 GCF_024979295.1 Herbiconiux daphne
GCTTTGTCACGGGGTCAGGGTGATTCTTCACAGCATATTCAGCATCACTTGCCGTGTATTTGTATTCAATCGGGTTGCCTATCACAGCTAATCGGTGTTCACCCTGTTCAATGGTCATATATGCTGCTGCATGACCTTCACAATCAATTGCATAGTTTTCAGCGTGTGCAGACAATGACAGCAGAGTGATAACCCCTGCAATTATTTTAGCTTTCATCTTATTGACTCTGTGTTGTTCAAGTGCTTGCAGAGTAGCTAAGTCTTCAGGGTTTTGCAAGTGTGCTGAAGTCTGGACAATAAAAAAGGGCGCTTAATCGCGCCCCTGTGAAGTCATTCGTTATACCTGAACTTGAAGTCAGCAATGGTTGTTTCTTTCTCTGCTGCTTCTGCTATTGCCTCTGCAAGTTGCTTATAATAATTCTCTACACCTACCCTTTCAACTTCTTCTATTACAGCCTTTAAAGGGGCGCAATATATTTCGGGGTGGCCTTTTTCAGAGACTTTATTGTTAGGCGGCAACTGTGAAG
>NZ_JANLCJ010000794.1 GCF_024979295.1 Herbiconiux daphne
TATTGTATGGGAGTAGTTCAATGGTAGAACATCGGTCTTCAAAAACGAGTGCTTGGGGTCCGAGCCCTCACTCCCATGCCATATGCTATATTAGTTTAATCGCAGTAAAACAATGGTTAGGACACCAAAGTTATGGGTGCAAATCCCTTATATAGACAAACTTATAATTTTAAAACGCAGAAAATTCTTTTTCTAGATTAAAGCAAAATCTAGTGGCGGCAACCTTCCATGAGTGTTGCAGTACTCGGTTTCATAGTGTAATAGTTACCACACCAGCTTGTCACGCTGGAGACAGGGGAGCGTAACCCCTTGAGACCGCCAAATGTTTTTTTACACCGGGTCGGAGATTGGTATGAGACCCAAGAGTTATCTTCTTATTAAACCGATAAACCCCTAAGCATAGAATGGTCAATTATGCACATGGTTTCTTAGCTCAGTCGGTTAGAGCGTCTGACTGTTAATCAGAGGGTCAATGGTTCAAGTCCATTAGAAATCGCCATATGTTTTAATTAACACCAAAATTTTAG
>NZ_JANLCJ010000795.1 GCF_024979295.1 Herbiconiux daphne
CTTCTGGTGCTGCAATCTTACCACCAGCGGCATAAGTAATTACGTCTGCCCCTACCTTCTCTGCTGTGGTTTTAGGCATCAGATACTGATCCAAATCACCATAACCAGCAGGGGCCATAGGCGTATACGTCCCATCACCTAGCCCTAACTTTTGACCAGCCCACGCACCGAATGATTTAGCGGCATTAACTGCTGATACACCAGCGTTAGCAATACCTGCTAAACCGCCTGCTGTAACCCTTCCTGCACTCGCTAAGCCTTCTCCTACCACTTCCCCGGCTGATAGCTCTTGCGGCTGCTGTGGGGCTTCCTGTGGCGTCTGTGGGGCAGGTTCTGGTGCTGCTGGCTGAGATACCGGATTCTGTGAATAAAACTCATTGTGCGCCGCGTCTACTTCATCTGCTGGCACTTGTGGCTTTACTACTTCATCAAAATATTGGGCCTGTGCTGCTGCTTTCTCTGGTGCGCTTAATGCCTGAAATTCTGGAGAGGCTTGCACCTCGTTCCATTTCTTAGCCATTATTGA
>NZ_JANLCJ010000796.1 GCF_024979295.1 Herbiconiux daphne
TCATATTGAGCATGGTCACTGCTACGCTGACGGTAAAGTTCTGCCCAACCATAAAGACTACCTGTCCACACCCACTCAGTAATCATCCCTTGCGGAAGCAAGAAACGAGCCTGCTCAGGTGCAATGCCAGCATCTACTAGCCCACGATAAGCGGCTACCGAGCCATCATAAGCTGCTTCGAACAAATTCTGTAGCTTCTCATGACTACTACTTCCTGGTTCGATAGCTTCTCCGCTGCCAGAATGTAAATCCTCAGGACGCAGAAAGAATTGCTCTGGCACAAAACATGAGACATCTCCGTCCTTATAGCGACGAGACATTTCATTCCAAGAGAATCCAACTTGGTGCTTACCGAGCTGTCTTGCAATCGCAATTGGCGCTTCACAACGGAATGTAACTGTAGCATGTCGAAATGGTGTTACGTGTTTTTCACGAGCCAAGAATCGAATGAGACCTTCATCACGATCGACTAATGCACCTCTGACTACACCCATAGTTACACGGGCTGCATTTACTACAGAAAGAT
>NZ_JANLCJ010000797.1 GCF_024979295.1 Herbiconiux daphne
GATCGGCTACACCTGATATTCTACAGAACCAGATAGTGTTCCTAGAAAACCGTATTCTTAAATATGCTTTCAAATCAACTGACTTGGTAATGGGGAAAGCAGCACAGCAATCCACACTTGAAATGAGTAAGATTGACAGAACTGTATTGGAACAATTGACTAAAATGAACAAGTTGAGAAAATACAACTATGACAGGTTTTTCAAAGCATTGGGTGAGTTGGTAGGAGTTAATATCACAACTGAACTACCATTGCCACCTATTGATCAGTTCCAGATTGATAATTTAGAGGCTGATTTAGCGGTTAAAAGAGGACAGGCTGCTTCTCAGATGGCTGTAGCACAAAACGCTTCTATAACAAGCCAAAATGAGCCTGTAGTGGAAGGAGAATAATATGGCTGAAAGAACACTTAGTTACTCACCTGCAGTAGATATTGCTGCAACAAAAATCAAAGATGTAGTTCCAGAAGGAGTGGTTCGTCTTTATGTTTATGAGATGATAAATGCAGATAAGGATAAGGCTATGT
>NZ_JANLCJ010000798.1 GCF_024979295.1 Herbiconiux daphne
TGTTCCTCCACCTACTCCAGGCCCTTTAACAATATTATCAACTGATCCGGGTAATTTAAAAATCGGACAAGATTTTACATTAGAGTGGTCAGGTGGTGTAGCTCCATTTAAAGTGCAGTTTGGTGGTGCAGTTTCTGAAAGACGAACTATCAATAATGCACAATCTCCACAGATAATTAATCTATCCCCAGAGACTGGTACTTTGGTTCCTGCCAATAACTACCACTTAAAAGTTACTGATTCGACAGGTGCTGTGAAGAGTGTAACAATAGCTTTGTCTAATTAAGTTATAGGAGTGAAACAATGGCAATTACAACTTATGGGGATTTGAAACAAAACGTACAACTGTGGTTAAATAGAAACGATAGTGCTACAGTTGCAGCAATCCCAACATTTATAAACTTTGCTGAACAAGATTTTCAGCGAACAATGAAATTACCTCAATACGAAAATACATTAGAGATTATTGTCCCTAGTGCAGGTGCAACTGTAAAGGATGGTTTAACTTTGCCAGTAGATTACTATG
>NZ_JANLCJ010000799.1 GCF_024979295.1 Herbiconiux daphne
TGCAGAACTCATCGCACAGCGTCGTGCAGAGCGTCTGGAGGCACAACAGACGGTAGTTGAAGAGTGGATTGGCTGGGACTACAAAGAGAAGTTCCGCTTCATCAAGAAGCTCTTCGGGTTTTAAGATTAACAGGAGCGTTTCTGAGCGTTCCTACAACGAGGTAAGGTGATTCATCATCTTGCTTAACCCAACGTCCCTACGGGCTTCTCAGTAGCTTGTAGGGGTATTTTGAGAGGTGTTTTATGACTGATAAGAAGATTGATGACAAGTATCGTTCGGCAATCGCTGTTGCAGAGGCAGCATTGACTTTCGATAACGTCGATGAAGAAGTGCGTCAACGTCTTGAGCGTCGTCTGTCTCGCTTCAAGCGTGAGTTGTTCAAACTGGATGCTCCTAAAATCATGACTGACAACGAATGTCGCATGGTACTGGAGACATCTCAGAAGCTTCTGGAGGGTGTGATTAAACCGCTGCGCGGATACTAACAGCGTACACTGAGGAAGGACAGGAAAGACCTTTCCATT
>NZ_JANLCJ010000008.1 GCF_024979295.1 Herbiconiux daphne
GTCGTCGGTGAAGGTGAGCATGCCGCAGTCGGTGTGGTGGATGAGGATGATCTCTTTGGTGCCAAGCAGTCGTTGACTGATGGCAAGGGAGCGGATCTCGTCTTCGGTGATCACGCCTCCTGCGTTGCGGATGACGTGCGTTTCGCCTTCGTTCAAGCCGAGGGCGCGGTAGACGTCGATGCGGGCGTCCATGCATGCCACGATGGCGATGTGCTTTGACGGTGGGAGGGGGAGTGGCCCGTCGAACTGGGCGGCGTAGGCGGCGTTGTTGGTGAGGAGTTCGTCGGTGACAGTCATGATGGTCGTGCTTCCGTCGTGGCGCCGAAGGATTGGCGCTCAGTCGGGACGATACGCTCCGGCACAGCGTTTGGCGGGAGCAGGTCAAACAAAGACGGCCACCAGCGATGCCACCAATCCAAAGTGGTGTCTGCAACCTAATTCCGCAGTTACAGCCCGTGGGCTTTGCGACCTGATGGGCTCTGATAGTGCTCCCGTGAGCTGGTTCTCCATGATCGTTTGGTTCGGTAAATCCGATCAGGTGTCGTAGTAGCCGGCCAGGGGTCGTGCGCTCTCGTGTCCCAAGTAGGGGCCCTCGCTCAGGAAGGCTTGTGCGGGCGGAGGCGTGCGCGCGGGTTTTGCGGCCGCTAGTTGGAGGTTGGATAGTGCGAAGACCACTCGAGGGATGGCGGCGCGGCCGATGGCGTTGGCACACATCGGGCATGGTTCGCAGCTGGTAAACATTGTCACGTTGGCGAGCTGGTCTGGGGCGAGGTTTCGTGCTGCCCACCGGGCGAGTTTGAGTTCGGGATGGGCGGTGATGTCGTTCTCGGAGATAGTCGTGTTGGTGTCCTCGGCGAGCACTGTGCCGTTAACGTCGGCGAGAAGCGATCCGAATGGTGGATTACCGGCGGTGCGGGCTGCAACGGCGAGGTCGAGGGCCCGGCGGAGCAGCCCGGTCTGGGTGGTGTCGAGGGTCACAGGTGCAGTGTCCCTTCTGCGACGATGAGTCCTGACCCGGAGAGCTCGACCCGGTCGCCGTCGACGAGGACAGTGAGGATGCTGGGTCGGCCAAGTGAGTTGCCCTGAAGGATGCGCACCGGCTGGCCCTCCCCGGCATGACCGTCCCGGACGAGAACGGCGGTCAAGGGGCCGGCAGCCGTCCCGGTGGCGGGATCTTCCGCGATCCCGACCGTCGGGTTGAAGAACCGTGTGTAGGCATCAGCGCCATCCGCTCCGGGTTCGATGGAGTAGACGTAGCACCCCTCGGCGCCGCTGTCTGCCAACAGCTGCTTCAAGGCAGCCGACTCGGGAACGACTCGGTCGACAGCACCCCGGGACGACAGAGCCACCATCAGGTGCTCTGCCCCGGTGGACACGACCTCCGTGCTGAGGGCGCTATCCAGATCGGTGAGCGCGAGGCCGAGGGCCGTAGCCAACGGCTCACGTTCAAGGACTCGGCGGAGAAACCGCGGCGGCGATTGCTGCATCGTCACGGTTCCGGCATCGATTCGAACGGGGAGAAGATCCGAACCGATCTGCTGGATGAAAGCGGTGCGCTGTGGAGGCAGACGGCCGCTGCTGCTCAGCCAGATCCACGCCCCCATCGCGTTGTGTCCAGCCCCAAGCACCTCCGAGCCGTCTGGGGTGAAGGAACGCAGCCGGTAGTCCGCCGCGTCCGAGGTCGGTGTGACGAGGAACGTCGTCTCGGATTGATTGAACTCCCGGGCGATGGCGACCATCTGCTCGACGGTCAGACCGTCGGCGTCCGGTATCAAGGCGAGCGGATTTCCTGTCAGCGGGGACTGAGCGAAAACATCCACCCAGAAAAAACGTGTACTAGGCATCCGTCCTCACTTCGGTCTTCACACCACGCTAAGCGAGCCCCCGAACCATTCGAAGTGCATTTCGGCGGTATGACGCGCGTTCTGGCGTGCGATCTGCGACAGAATCGGCAGATGACTGATCAGATAGCCGTCGACGCCACGGACGTCGCCCTCATCACAGCGCTGCAGGCAGATGCTCGGACACCTCTCACCGAGCTTGCGCGGATCGTTCACTTGGGAACATCCGCCACTCGCAGCCGTGTGCTCCGGCTGGAAGAACGCTCCGTCATTACCGGCTACACCGCGACCGTGCCGCCCGCCGCGGCCGGCTTCGCACTGCATGCCGTAGTACGAATGAAAGTCCACGGATCACTCTTTGACCAAGTCAACGACGTCATCAAAGAAGAACCCCAAGTCGTCCGCTGCCTCCGCATCACCGGCGAGTCCTGTTACAGCATCGAGGTCCTCGCCACCGACATGAGCGACCTGGAACGCATCACCTCCAGGTTTGCTCGAATTGGATCAATCACAACAGACCTCGTTTACGGAGTCGTCACCGACCGACCAACCCCCTTTGCTCCGCGAGAGCAGATTTGAGGCAACTCAGCCTTCTGGCCGGGCCTGTTTGCGGATTGTGACGCCGGAAGGGCTTAAGGGTGACTCCCGCCTGATAGCAAGGACTTCGGCAGATACCCGGTGTGCGCTTATGCCCGCATTGTTCCGAATGGAGACGGCCTTGACCAACGAGCGGGTGACGGTGATTGGCGCAACCGATCCGGTACCGGGGTCTGAGGTGTATGAGGGCGACACCGCGCTCGTGCTCGACCGGTCGTTTGTCGTTGGAAGCGCGAGGACGCAGGATGCTGCGGGCTTCGACAAGACTTTGATAGCGGTGGGGGTTTCGTCGCCTGACTCAACCGTGTTGTCCGCGCTCGTGCTTTCAGAGACTGAGCGGCTTGGCGTGTTGGCTGCATTTCGGCCCAACCGGGAGCCTCCCACTAGCGCTGCCAGGCGCTTTGCCACCTTGGACGCGCTCTGGCCGGGCGGGCGAGTGGCCGTGAATGTTGTTAGTGGCGCTTCGGATGCGGATGCTCGTCGAGAGGGTGACGACCTAACTAAGAGGGGCCGGTATGACCGAGCCGCGGAGTTCTTGCAGGTTTTTCGCAAGGCGCTCACCAGTAGTGAGCCTTTCGATTTCTCAGGCGGGCATTACCAGGTCGAACAGGGAGTCAGCGATATCACCACGAAGCCGGCGAGTCCGGTCGAGATCTATTTCGGTGGGCACTCTCCGAAAGCGATCGACGTTGGAAGTCGTTTCGCCGACGTGCACGCTTCCTGGGGCACACCGTTATCGTCGTTCGCACCCCGGGTCGCGGAGATTCGTAGGCAGGCCGCTGAGGCGGGACGTTCGGTGCGGATATCTGCGTCGTTTCGCCCGATCATCGGCCGAACTGAAGTTGAGGCGTGGGCGACCGCTGAGAGGTACCTCGAAACGGCTCGTCGACGCCTGGGCAGCGCTCAGCGCGCGGTGTCAGCGGCCTCCATTGCCGGCCACGAGGATCTCTGGCGCGCTGCTGCAGAACGGACGGTACATGACGAAAGACTTTGGCTCGGTATCACTCAACTGGCGGGCGCCAAATATGACACCGCAGCGCCGGTAGGTACCGCAGAGCAAGTAGCCGACCTCCTGAGACGCTACGTCGAAATAGGGGTCACTGACTTCATAATCCGAGGATTCGGTGATCCTCTAAAGGAATTCGCCGAGTGGGGAAGGGAACTCATTCCCCGACTACATGACTTGCGCATGCCGAAAACGCGCATCTGAACTCCGACAACCGTCGACGAAATAGAGCGGAACAAGCTCGGATCGTCCCCGTCTCAGGGCTCATTCTCGCTTTATGACAGGGTGTGTCGACCGAGATGCGAGCAGTGCTGCATTGTCATCGACAATAGCTGGCGACCCCACTCGGAAGGACCCCCCATGAACACGCCACGTGTGCCACTCGGCCGGATTGTCAGTGCCGTCACCGGCCTCGCCTTACTGGCCACGGTCGCGGGCTGCACGAGCACAGCCGCGGGTGGGGACTCCACCGCGGCCGCCGAGGGTGGAACCATTATCGGCGGTATCACCAGGCCAGCGAACGGAGCCGATCCGCTGACCGAATTCACCCAGAGCAGTGCCTACCTCACGAATCCGGTGCTCTCGGACCTGATTGACATCGACGCCGACGGCACACTTATTCCGGATGCGGCCACGGACTGGTCTTCGTCGGACGACGCGAGCGTCTGGACCATTCACCTGCGCGAGCAGAAATACCTCGACGGAACGCCGTTCGACGCGGCCCTCGTGGTCGAGATCCTCGATAAGGCTCTCGACCCGGTCGCCCCCGCCGCGGGCGTCTCGGGACTTCGCGGACTGCTGTCGCCTGGCGGGACAACCGCTATCGATGACCAGACCGTGCAGTTCACCCTCGACACTCCCTACAGCAACTTCGCCTACTCGCTGGCGGGCATTGAGCTCAACTGGCTCCCCGACTCGATTCAGCCCGGAGATTACGTCGATGGCAAAGCGGGCGGAACGGGCCAGTTTCTGCTGACGTCATACTCACCGGACAGCGGAGTGGTGTTCACGAAGAACTCCGACTACTGGGACGCGGAGGACATTCACGTCGACGAGCTCGATCTGCGGTTCTACGACGACGACCAAGCCATTGCCCTGGCCCTCCAGGCCGGTGAGATCGACTTCGCTCCCAATCTGTCAGCTGCTTCGGTGCCGGCTCTGAAGGGCAACGACGCGATCACCGTGCTCTCCACCCCCTCGAGCGCGCACAATGCGATCCGCTTCAACGTCGACTCGGCCCCCTTCGACGACGTCCGAGTGCGGCAGGCGTTCGCTGACGCAATCGACCGTCAGGCTCTTGTCGACACGCTTTTCGATGGTGACGCGGATGTGGCGAACGACAACGCATGGGCACCCGTCTTCCCCGAGGCTGAGGCTGTGACCGCGGCGGTGCCCCAGCGTGAGCACGACGTTCAGGCCGCGAAGGACCTGTTGGCCGAGGCGGGCCACGCCGACGGCCTTGACGTGACCCTCACCATCCCCGACACCGCCGCCGTCACCGCACTGGCCCAGCTTGTGCAGTCGCAGCTGAAAGAGGCAGGCGTGAACGTCACAATCGACTCCCTTCCAGAGGGTGACTACTACGGCAGCCTTGACGAAGTAAACGCACCGTGGCTCTCCGCCGCATTTGCGATCACACCCTGGGCCACCCGCACCGACCCCAGCGCCCTGCTGCGCTCGGCCTACGTGAGTGACGCTGCTTTCAACGAATCCCACTACGCCAACCCTGAACTCGACCAGCTGGTCGCTCAGTACGACGCCGAAGGAGACGAGGCGGCCCGGTCCGATCTTTCCGTGCAGATCGCCACGATCGAAAGCACTGATGTTCCGGCAATCATCGCCTACTTCTCGCCGGGCTACCGAGCCGTATCGACCGACGTCACCGGGTTCCCGGCCGGACCCGTCGCCTCCACCCTCAACCTTGCAGGGGTGCGGATCGCGGGATGACCCCCACCACGATCACCTACCAGTCGCGGGGGAGTGCCCGGGTCACCACCGCACTCTCCCGCGCCAGGGCGCCCTTCGGCTACCTCGCGACTCGGGCGGTCATGGCCGCGGGGGCGCTCGTGGTCGTGTCGATACTCGTCTTCGGCCTGGTCAGCCTTCTGCCGGGCGATATCCTCGTATCCCGGTTGGGGTCGCAGGCCCTGCCTGAGCAGTACCAGGCGCTGGCTGCGCAGCTCGGTCTCGACCGGCCGCTCTGGCAGCAGTACCTCGACTGGGTCGGCGGCTTCGTGCGCGGCGACTGGGGAGTGTCGTGGATGCGCGACGAGCCGGTCAGTGGCCTAGTGATCGGCCGACTGGTGAACTCGCTGATGCTCGGCACGGTCGTTCTCGTCATGCTGATCCCACTCTCGTTCGGACTCGGCATCATCTCCGGACTCCGGCCCGGTGGGGTCATCGATCGTGTGGTGTCGGTGCTCGGTTCCGCCCTACTGGTGGTGCCCGAGTTCGTGACCGGCGTACTGCTGCTGATGCTCTTCAGCGTTCAGCTGAAATGGTTCCCCGTCTCATCGGCACCGCCGGCCGACGGGGACTTCTTCGCCACAGTTCGGGTCCTCATCTTGCCCGCGATTCCGGTGGTACTCGCCTCCTTCGGGTACCTTGCGCGGCTGATCCGTGCGGGAACTCTTGAGGTGGCCGACGCCGCCTACGTGCGCACAGCCACCCTGAAGGGCCTTTCTCGCTCTCGCGTGATCGGGGCGCACATTGTTCGCAACGCCGTGCCGTCGAGCGTGTCGGTGACTCTCCTGCATGTCGGCACCATCCTCGGGGGCCTGGTGATTGTGGAGCAGCTGTTCTCCTACTCGGGCCTCGGCAAACTCATCGTCGACTCGACGGTCTCGCATGACACCCCCGTGCTGCTGGCCGCAGCGATGGTGGCCGGAGCGCTCACGCTCGCGGCGATCATCCTGGGCGACATCATGCTGCTCGTGCTCGACCCGCGTGCCCGAGCGGGTGCCCGATGAGCCTCGCGCGCGACATAGCTGCCGACGGCCTTCTGCCGGTCGTCCCCGAGCCGGCCGCCCGCACGCCTAGAGCAGGGAGTGGGAGGCGGTCTCCGTCGTGGCAGCTCTGGATCGGCGCGGCTCTGATGACGGTGTGGCTGCTCTCAGCCGTGTTGTGGCCGCTTGTGGTGCCTTTCGACCCTGATGCGACCAACGTCGGGCCCGCAGTCGCGGGGCCGGGCGACGGACACCTACTCGGAACCGATGATCTGGGACGTGACGTGTTCTCGCGCGTTCTGGCTGGGGCAACCACCGTGTTCCTGGTTGCCCCCGCGGCGACGCTTCTGCAGCTCGTGGTCGGGCTGGCGATCGGCATGAGCGCCGGCTACTTCGGCGGGCGGGCCGACTCAGTGCTGATGCGGTCGATGGACGTCGTGATCGTGCTGCCCACTCTCATCCTGTTGGTCATCGTCGTGCGAGTCCTTGGTGTCTCGACACCGACCCTCATCGTGGTCATAGGCCTTGCGGGGGTGCCTACCTTCGCCCGGCAAGCGCGCAACCTCACCTTCCGGCTACGCAACCGCTCGTTCGTGACCGCGGCCCGGATGCGCGGCGAGAACGCCGCGGCCGTCATCGTCGGCGAGCTCCTCCCGAACCTGCTCCCCGTGATCGCGGTCGAGGCCGTGGTGCGCTTCGGTTGGAACACCCTGGCGAGCACCTCGTTGGCCTTCCTCGGGCTTTCGTGGCAGCCGCCTTCCTCGGACTGGGGGCTCACCATCAACACGGAACGCATCTACCTGCAGGTGCAACCGTTCACGGTCCTCGGCCCGGCGCTTGCCCTCGCGAGCCTCGTTGTAGGCGCTGGCCTCGTGGGCGACGCGTTGGCGAAGAAGTGGCGGTCCCGATGAGTAACTTCGCTCTCGAATTGACCTCGCTGTCGATCGACTTTGGGGATCGCCGCATCATCCGTGGGCTCGACCTCGAACTGGGCACAGGCGAGGCGTTCGGCATCGTCGGTGAGTCGGGCAGCGGCAAGTCCACCGTGGTCTCGGCCGTCGTACACGCCCTACCTGTGTCGGGACGACTGGTCGGAGGCACGGTGCGAGTGGCCGGCCGGCCAGTGGCGGAGCTCGACGACTCGGATCTTCGGCGACTCCGCGCACGCCACGTCGCAGTAGTTGCCCAAGACCCGGCGGCATCCCTCAACCCCAGCATGATTATCCGCTCCCAGTTGCTCGAGGTCTTCCGGGGGAGGGCCGATGTCACACCTGACGAGGCTGCGCGCCGAGTGGCCGCAATGCTCGAGCGACTACGGCTGCCCTCCGACTCCGAGTTCGGTCGGCGCTACCCACACGAACTCTCCGGTGGCCAGCAACAGAGAGTGCTTCTCGCGATGGCACTGGTGCGCGAACCGGAGCTCCTCATCCTCGACGAAGCAACCACCGGGCTCGACGCCCTGGTCGAACGCGACGTCATCGGGCTGGTCAACGAGCTGCGGCGCGAACGCGGTTTTGCCCTGCTTGTCGTCAGCCACGACTTCGGCGTCGTGCGGGCGCTCACCGAACGCATCGGCGTCCTTCGCGACGGATCCTTCGTGGAGGTCGGGCCCACCGAGAGGGTACTGGTAAAGCCCAGCCACCCCTACACGGCACAACTGCTTGCCTGCGCACCCACGCTCACGCACCATCGGCGGCACAACCCACTACGGCCCATCGACGATCCGGGCATCTCGGGCGGAACCACTGAGCCTTCCGCGACGCCCGCACCCAACCCGCCTAGAACACCAGCAGCGTCACCGCTTGTCACCGTTTCGGGCGGGGGCAAAGCGTATCGCGGACGCCCCGTTCTTCACGACGTGCAGCTCGAGATACGAGTCGGCGAAACACTCGGTCTGGTGGGGGAATCGGGAAGCGGCAAGTCGACCCTCGCCGGCCTGATCGCGGGCATCACCCCCGCTGATACGGGGAAACTCACCCTACACGGGACACCAGTCCGCTGGCCGCTGCGCCAGCGTTCGGCGGCCACTATACGGTCAGTGCAGATGGTGTTCCAGAACCCTGACTCGACCCTCAACCCCAGCCACCGCATCCGCCGCATCCTCACCCGCGCCATCCGCCAGCTGCGCTCGACAACCACCCCGGAACGCGCCCTCGCCGAGGTCGGACTCGACACCGGCGTGCTCGAGGACTACCCCGTTCGCCTCTCGGGCGGCCAGAAGCAGCGGGTGGCGATCGCCCGAGCGCTGGTCAGCGAACCCTCCCTGCTCATCTGCGACGAAGCAGTGTCTGCCCTCGATGTCTCGGTGCAGGCCGGCGTCCTCGCCCTGCTGGACCGCATTCAGTCCACCAGGGCCATGTCGGTGCTGTTCATCTCGCACGACCTGCGAGTCGTGAACTACATCAGCGACCGGATCGCGGTGATGTTCGCCGGCCGGCTCGTGGAATGCGGGCCAGCGGCCGACCTCATCGCCAGGCCACTGCATCCCTACACTCGCGCCCTCCTAGAGGCAGCCTCCGTGATCGACACCATCAACGGCCCGCCGGCCCTCCCACCGGGGCGGGAGCCCTGGCGGGAACGCCACGCCAGCGGCGAAGGTGACTGGGTCGAGGAAGCCCCCGACCACTGGGTACTGCGGTACGCCGAATCACGCACCGACCCTGACGGCCGCGGCGACCGCCACCGCGCCGCAGACACTGCGGAACCCGATGCGGTCCGCCCCGACTCATCCCCGCACCCATCTCAGCCGCCTGCCGAGGCGCTCAGCGAGAGGACCCGATCGTGAACCGACCGTCATCACCGACCCTCATCGAAGACAGCCCACTCACCACACGAACCCGCGGTGACTCATTCGTGCTCTACCCGCTGCGGCGCCGTCTGCGCCTCGAGTTGGCAGGGCGCATCGTGGCCGACACCGAAGAAGCGGTGCTGTGGCTGGAGCGGCGAGACCGCGCCGCGCTGGCCGAGGCCGTTGCCCGCAACGAGCACTACTTCGCAAGCACCTACTACTACCTCCCACGCTCGGCCTTCATCGACGGCGCCCTCAAACCCAGCGACGAGGGCCGCGTCGACGAACGAGTAGGCAGAGGGCGCTACCTCAGCGTCAGTGCAGGCGACAAACGGCTCGACAGGGCCGCCTGGGTGTGGGAGGAAGCCCCCGGCACCCCAACGCTTAACGACCTGGTGGGCGTCGACGTCCACCGTTTCGACGCGGCCTTCGAAGAGGACGAGCTCGTGATCGGCGCCCGCAGCCCCTTCCATACCGTCGATACCCGAGCAAGCTCACGACACGTACGCGTGCTCGTTGACGGCACAGTAATCGCCGAGTCACGATCAGCAGTGCTGCTCTACGAAACAGGACTACCCACCCGCTTCTACCTGCCCCGCATCGACGTCGACACCCGCTATCTCGAACGCTCATCATCGAAGGGACAGTGCCCGTACAAAGGCCGTTCCCGCTACTGGAACGTCGTCACACCGGATGCGCGGCGTACAGATGCGGCGTGGTCGTACGATCTGCCCTTCAGTGCCGCCGTCGGCATCGCCGGGCGCATCGCCTTCTGGGAAGAGGCCGGGGTGCAGATCGAGATCGACGGCATCCCGCGACCGCCGCTGGACACGCGGCGATTCACCGGGGTATGGGATGACGAATCGAAGACCCTGATCGGACAGACCACCGGCGGCGACGGCCGCGTCTCCGCCTTAGCCCAGGGAGGTTCCAAGTGACCCGGGTCATCCTCGGCGCCCTCTACCCGGGACAACCCGGATGGACACGCTGGAACGACGCACCAGGCTCCGTCATCGACATCGACGCAGCCCGTTACGTCGCACGCCGAGCAGAAGAAGCGCACCTCGACTTCATCTTCATGCCCGAGGGGCTCCGTCTCCTGGAGACCGCCGGTCTGATCGACGAAGACAAACTCACCGGCCGCGCCGACGCTCTCACCATGCTCGCCACACTGCTGGGCTCCACCGAACGCATCGGCCTCGTCGCCACCCTCAACTCCACCTACAGCGAACCCCGCGACCTCCTCCGCGAACTGGCCACCATCGATCTGCTCAGCGAAGGAAGGGCGGCCTGGAACCTCGTCACCAGTAACGATGCGTTCACCGGGGAGAACTTCCGCCGTGGCGGGTACCTCGCCTACGACGAACGCTATGGCCGCGCCGCCGAATATGTGGCGCTCCTCCGGCAGGCCACCACGTCCTGGCAACTCGACGACATCATTGCCGACACCGCCACCGACCGGCCGCTCACCGAGTCGGCGACCGCCCGGCGCCACCTCGACGTGCGGGGCGCGTACATCTGTCACGCCGGCACCTTCCCTGTGCCTTCCGTGACCGGGCAGCCTCCGGTGCTTTTCCAGGCCGGAGACTCACCCGACGGTCGCGACTTCGCCGCCCAGTGGGCCGACGCGGTGTTCTCGCACCACGTCTCCGGCCCTTCCGCGGCAGAGTTCTACCGCGACACGAAGTCGCGACTGGCACAATTCGGTCGACCGGAAAGTGACCTCAAAATTCTTCCCGCACTGAAAGTCGTCGTGGGCGCGACGAAGGCCGAAGCCATCGAGCGAGCCCACGAGCTGATCTCGGTGCAGCTTTCCGACGAGGTCATCCGCCGCGAACTCAGCGCGGTCTGGGGGGTCGACCTCTCCAACCTCGATCCCGACGGGCCTCTCCCGCCCTTTGATCCCGATCCTGGAACCGGTGGGAAGTTCTACAGCGAAGCCACTACTCCGCAGCAGACCGCCGACCGCTGGCGCCGGATCTCGGCCGAGCACGGTTACCGCAGCGCGCGCCGGCTCCTCGCCCACGTGCACGGCGGATCGGTACTCGCCGACACCGCGACCGGCGTGGCCGAGGAGATGATCGCACGCGTCGAGACCCACCTGGTCGACGGGTTCATCCTCGCCCCCAGCGAGCTCACGACGGGCCTGGACGAGGTCTACGACCTGGTGATACCCGAGCTGGTCGATCGTGGCGCTTTCCGCACCGACTACGAAACCACCACTCTGCGAGGCCACTTCGGGCTGAGCTCCGCCCGCGAAGAGGCTCTGCGATGACCGATCGAACCCAGCCCCTACTCGCCGTCGAGATCGGCGGGCTGGGCGCAAGCGCCGAAGCCTGGCGGTGGGCCCCGCACCCGCGCGCCGCGTTCTCCGCAGCAACCCTGCGACAGAGGCTCGACTGGGCTGTCGCCGCCGGCGCCGACGCGGTCCTAATCGCCGAAGACGCCCGCCTCGACGAACCTGCCGGGCCACTAGGAGCGCTCGACCCGGTGCTCCTCGCGTCCCTAGCCCTCGCATCCCCGAGCGCGCCTGTCGTCATCCCCGAAATCGACCTCGCCGGCCGCGAACCGTTCCACGTCGCAAAACGGCTTGCCACCCTCGACCACATCGGTCAGGGTCGAACAGGCTGGCAAGTCACCGCAGCCTCACCCCAGGATGGCAACGCCGCAGATGCGCTGGACGTCATCGAAGTCGTTCGTCGACTCTGGGACAGCTGGGAGGATGGCGCCGAAATCAGAGACCATGAGACCCACCGCTTCCTCGATCGGACGAGGCTGCATCGAGTCGACTTCACCGGACAAAACTTCTCGATCGCAGGGCCGCTCACCGTATCGCGCCCCCCGCAGGGTCAACTACCACTCGTACTCGTCGTACGCTCGATCGAGCAGTTGAAGTTCGAGGCACAGCCTGCCGTCGTACGCATCCAGTCATCGACGGCAGCCGATGCCATCTCAATCGCAGACGAAGTACGCCGGATCTCTGACGAGAACGGAACCCCGACACCGGAGATCTGGGTCGACACGGTGGTCGCACTCGACGAGGCAGGCACGTCTCGGGACAGCCTACTGGCGACCGTTTCGTCGGGCATCAGACCGGCCATCCCCGTCGCAGGCCCTCTCGCGAAACTCGCCGACCTGCTGCGTGACCTGACCGCTCTGATCGGAGCAAACGGTATCGTCCTGCGCCCCGCAACAGCAGACGTCGACCTCCGCCTTCTCGGCGAAGCATCGACCAACACTGCCCCCACCCCGAACGTACGAGAAGCGGACCTCTCGTTTAGCAGCCACTCAACCTTTACCGAACTGCTTGGACTCCACCGGCAACCCAGCCGATACGGGTCGTGACACTTCTCGATCCGGATCTTCCCCGGATCGACGTGCGCGGGTCGACATAAGCCGGCCCGCGAAGCGTCCTAAACGACGCTGACGTCTACTTTTTCGTTGTAGAAAGCGATGTAGCCACGAATCTTCTCGACGTGCTCAATCGGATCCGGATAAGACCAAGCGATCGGATCCGCCGCCGGGTCACCTGCCGCGCTCCAATAGTCTGAAGCGATCCCCTTGATCGGGCACGTGCTCGACAGGTCGATTGTTTCGAGAGTGGTGAAGTCGACATCGTCTCGCGGCAGGTAATAGCGGTCGATCGCGCCAGGCTCGTGCAACACCAACGCTCGGGTGGAATATGCGAGCTGCGTTCCCTCACGGCTGACGCGGACCTCCGCGGGTGCAGTAGCGAAGGTAATAGGGTTCGGCCCACTGTGATCGTGGCTCATGATGGCCTCTCAAATGATGTCGAGTTGAAAAACGGCGCGTTCATGGCCGCTCCAAAAATTATGCTCGTGCTGGCTTGCAACAGATCCTGCGTAGGACACTTTTCGTCATGGTCAAGTGGCGTGGGGCATCAACTGGAACTGCTGTCTCGCTCTCCTAGGGATAGGAGATGTCTCATCGCTCACGAAATTGCAGAGATGGCCTCCCGGGTTTGCTGGGTCGGCGATTCTCACATCTATGTGTCTCAAGCGGGTGCTTAGATTCGTGAAACCGAACTGAGTTGTGAGACGGATTGAGTGCATCGGCAAGCTGATCGGATACGCCCGGGTGTCGACCAAGCAGCAGAGTACCAACCGGCAGGCCGCAGACTTGATTGAGGCCCGCGCTCGTTGGGACGACCTCTATATAGATAAGGCCGTCTCGGGAGCCAGAGCGTCAAGTCCGGAGTTCGACCTCGCGATCGACGCGCTCGAGGCCGGTGACACGTTGGTGATCACGACGTTGGACCGATTGGCGCGGTCGACGCAGAACATGCTCGCGTTCGCGGAGCAGCTCCGAGGGAAGGGCGCCGGGCTTCGGGTGCTGAATCTTGGTGGCGGTGACGTGGACACGAGAACCCCAATGGGAGCGATGGTGTTCACTGTGATGGCCGCGCTCGCGCAGATGGAGTTCGACATCAAACGCGAACGCGTCGGCGACTCGGTCTCGAAGCGGCGAGCGGCGGGGAAGGATCTGGGCGGACGGCGGAAGACGTTCACGGATTCTCAGATCCGGAGTGCCGCCGTGCTGGTTGGGCAGGGCGAACCGATCGCGCAGGTGGCAAAGGATCTGAAGATCTCGCGCGCGACGCTGTACAGGCGCATGTCTCTGCTGGACCAGGCCTGAAGTTGGCCGCGCCATCTGATATCTGCCGCCTTGCCGATGAACTGAGCGCTTGTGGCCTACTTGGGGTGTACGCCAGATAAGGCGTCGCTATGCTTTCGGCTGTCGGAACTGTCTGGCAGAGTCTTCACACGGACTAACGGACAGGACACCACATGAGGCTTCACTCTGTTTACGCGCGTTTCTACCGTTCACTGAATTACGACTTCATCCGAGCGTCAGGGGAGAACTATGAGCCCGATCCATGGGATGCGACGACTGAAGGAGACTACCCGTTCGTCCGCATCAAGCTCCGCCCAGGCATCACAACTATCGTCGGCGCGAACGAGTCAGGGAAATCTCAAGTCCTCAGCGCCATTGAAGCAGCCCTGACCGGAGAGGGATTTGAGCGCAGCGATTTCTGCCGTTACTCCCGATTCTTCGGTATCCACGACCACATCGTGCTGCCGGAGTTTGGGGTGGTCTTCGCCGACCTCCTAGACACAGACGTGAAACTCATTGAGAGTATGTCTGGTCACAGAGACCTTCGCGATGTCGAGCGGGTCGCGTTCTTTCGAATGAACGACACGCCAATATTTCGCGTGTACGTTCGGCAAAAGGGCGTGTGGACCGATGGGGTGCACGTCCAGAAGCCATCGATGCTTTCGGAACTGGGCATGCCCGTTCCGTTCCGGATCAATGCTGAAGTACCACTCCCTGAAAGCGTCCCTCTGGACTACCTCGTCTCGGTCGCGAAGACCGCGCCGCTGGGCCGCGATCGCCTCCGTGAACTATGGGCGGGGTTTCAGAAGAACAACGGCTGGTTCCAGTCCGATCAGACCATCACGGCGAATGCCGCCGCCATCTCTCAACTGTTTCGGCCTGTCCGCGAGGCCACCAGCACGGAGATTGCCATGTACGAACTTGCCGCCGACCTGATCTTCAAAGTTGCCGGCGTTAAGCGCGAGCTAATCCGAGAGCTTCAGGAGCATGTCAAGAAAAAGAATGGCTACGCTAACAGCATCGTTGACACCATCAACAGCGAACTCGCGAAGGCTCTGGACTTCCCCCACTGGTGGTCCCAAGACTCTCAATTTGAACTCTTTGTTTCGTTATTTGAGTTCGACCTGGTCTTCATGATTCACGACCGGACTGGTCGCACTTACGGGTTTGATGAGCGCAGCGCTGGCCTGAAATACTTTCTGTCGTACTTTGTCCAGTACCTCGCTCACGAAGTGAGATCTGACGGGCGCCCCGAAATCCTTCTGATGGATGAGCCGGATCAATTTCTTTCTGCCTCCGGCCAGCAGGATCTCTTGCGAGTCTTTGATGACTTTGCTGACCCCAAAGACGCAGGTCGCAGTCCCATCCAGGTCGTGTATGTCACGCACTCGCCGTTCCTCATTGATAAGAACGAGGCTGACCGCATCCGGGTCCTAGAGAAGGGCGAATACGACGAAGGCACCCGGGTTGTTACCAGCACCGCTGCCAACCATTACGAGCCACTGCGGTCGGCCTTCGGGAGCTTCGTCGCTGAGACCACGTTCATCGGCAACTGCAACCTCATGGTTGAAGGTCCCTCTGACCAGGTGCTCATCAGGCGCATCCCGGTGGCTTAAGAAGCTTGGCGTTGCCGACCGAGATCGGATAGACCTGAACCACATCACTATCGTGCCAGCCGGGGGCACCCGTCACATCCCATATCTCGTCTACCTGGCTCGTGGCCGCGACATCGACAAGCCGCCCGTCGCAGTGCTACTAGACAACGACAAGGCTGGTAACGACGCACGAGACGATCTCGCGGCCGGCGGCGCCTACGGTGACAAGCTCATCGACTCTGATCTGGTCCTCCAGCTCGGCTGTGACGAACTAGCCGGCCTCGTAACGGACAACCCGCATGGCATTGCAGGCATCGAAGACATCATCCCCTTCAACGTCGCTGTCCTAGCCGCCGCGATCTACTGCCGCGAGTTCGTCCCGACCATAGACCCCCTCGAACTCAAGCTGCTCCCCAAGAATGTCTATCCAGCCGTGGCCGGCGATGCCGAGAAGGCGCCCCGGAACGCTGGCACGTTATCGTTTCTGGAAAAGGCCATTGCTGCGAAAACTGGCGCTTCGACCTTCCATCTGGACAAAGTTGCGTTTGCACGCGCCACTCTCGATGCGCTTACAGGAGCCGCCGACGAGTCCGTGACCGCAACCGAGCAAGATCGAAAGACTGCCAGCAGCAACTTCACTCTTCTGCTGAAGAACATTGCCTTGTGCCAGCGGAAAGCCGAGCGTGCCGAGTCCGTGCAAAAAATATCCAGTCGCATCAATCGCGCCAAGAAAGACTTCACCAGGACACACGCTAACCAGGCTCGTCGCGAAGATGTCGTCACACTTATCGAAGAGATCGGCAGCCAACTCGATCGCAGCCCGGAGGCCGAGGACGTCCGCGCTGAGATGCGCACTTGGTACGCAAAATTCGAACTCGACGAAGATCCCCGCAAGCTCGTCACTGACTTCAAGGGTCTTCTTAGGTCGCTCGATGCACTGGCCTACCAAGCCGTACGCGCCGCCGCGGCCCGATAACACGCCAAACCACGGGGTCGAAACGAACAGCAGTCCCGGATTGGCAGCGATCGGCGCTGTGCCGATAGCGTGAATTCCTCACCGGGCTCGACGCTCCCCAGCCTAGAAAGGCTGGGTGTTCCACGGATCGCTCGGCGCCGATGGCGGCTGCGCTGGAAGGGGTGCCTGCGGTAGTGCATCGGCTAGCCCACGTGCTTTCGCGGCGGCAACGACAAGGTCTTTGTTTGGCTCAAAGCCTGGTTGTTGGACCAGCCAGGGCACGATTAGTGAGGCCAGCCATGTCCGTGAGTCAGCTATCACTCGGCCGCGATATTCGCCTCCGTAGACCTGGTCATTGTCACGGAGCGCTGTCGCCACGGCGGCGACCTGATTTGTCGTCAGATCATTGTGGTCACGCAGTCGATCGCAGAGAGCAGTTGATTGGTCGAAGTTTCTGGAAGCCTGGAGCGCTGTCACGAGGGAGGTGATGAGTGAGCCAGACAGGAGCGGGCGTTCGGCTGCCCAATCAATCAGAACGTCGGCAAGAGCGGTCGCACTCATCGTGTTTGGGACGGTGTAAGCCTGTTGCTTCCCGAGCGGCCCGTACGGGTCCGTCCCGGCGAATTTGAGAGCGCGCAGAGGAATTTGTCGGCCGAGCATCCATCCGACTTCCTGATCGCACCAGCGACTTTCGATGAAACCGGGATGCAAGAACACCACCCCACCATTCACTGATGCCAGCGCGTCCTCGATTGGAGCCTGCCATGTGCTATCCGGCTCGATATCATCGTGAGCGACGAATAGGGAGACACCCCACTTGCGGTTGAGCGCGTCGGCGACTTCATGGACGAAGACCTTCTGTGTGGTGAGATGCGACGCGAATAGTTTGAGTGGGGCAGGCTCGGACGAAGCCCCCAATGCAATCAGCGGTTCGTCGAAGAGCTCGTGCAATGTAGTGCTGATGCCTTGCAAGACACTCAGATCCACGTTGTGGAGTGCTTCGATCACCCACGAACGTCGCGTTTCCTCGGTCGGGCGGTAGCCCTGATAGTTCTCTTCCCACTCGTCTGGATCGATCTGGTTGACGCCAGCTTCACGAAGAAGCAGGTTCACATCTGAAATTCCCAGGTCGGCTATCCGCCTACCCAGGAGGCGGATGAGCTTAACCTTTTCGACATTGAATGCGGGCACGTCGGTCCCCTCTGATGGGTGAAGGATTTAGCTTGGTCGGGAACGTTCGCCACGCATTGTCGGCTGAACCGTACCAGTCCGTATTCCAGCTGTCATCGGACATGACGATACGGCCCTCGTTGCTGAGCCCGGGGAGCCGTGGGACTGAGACGGGCACCTCTTCCCTGATCGTGTCCGCTCTCACCGGTTCGGTCATGAGCTCAGGGTAACTGCCCCTGCCGTCGTTCACCGGTCATGTGTTCCTGCCCGAGTCGCACCCGACGCCGCAATATGCCAACAGCTTGTTGGCATATTGCGCGGTAATTAATCTGCTTCTACTTGTCGTTCCAGGGCGGCCGCAAGTTGATCGGCGTTGGGGAGGACAGCCTGCTCATTCACCGGCAGCGATTCGTATGTGTAGGTGGATACCGCCATCGGTGAGTCTGTGCGGCCGAGCGAGTAGCGGACGGTGTGTTCATTGCCGATACCGCAGATCAGAATCCCTACCGTTGGGGCGTGGGCTTCGCGTCGCAGGCGATCATCGACGAGAGCGACGTAGAAGCCAAGCTTCCCCGCGTACTCCGGCTGGAACCTTCCGGTCTTGAGCTCGACGACAACGTAGCGGAGCTGCTCAACGCGGAAGAACAAGAGGTCAAGGTAGAAGTCGTCGCCGCCGACGTCGAAATGCACCTGCCGACCCACGAACGCGAAGCCGGCGCCGAGCTCCCGGAGCGTGTCGACGATCCGGTCCATCAGAGCCTGCTCGAGTTCCCGCTCCGCGACATCGGATGTGAGATTCAGGAAGTCAAACACGTAGGGGTCTTTGGCAAGCTGCAGCGCGAGGTCGGAGTCTGCGGGAGCAAGTTGCCCGGCGAAATTAGTTGCTGCAGCACCTGTGCGCTCCAGGGTTCGGTTCATGATCTGGTTCATCAATACGTTCCGGGACCAACCGTGCTCCACTGCCTGCGCGGCGTACCAATCGCGTGATTCCCGGTCATCCAGCTTGTCGATGAGAACCGTGATGTGTCCCCATGGCAAATTGCCAACAGCCTGTTGGCGAATTGAGGCTTCCTCAGGCCAGTCCTGGGCGAGGGTGCGCATGTACTGCAGGTTCGAGCGAGAAAACCCCTTCATTTCCGGAAACTCCGCACGAAGATCATCCGCGATCTTCTGCAGGACGCCCGTACCCCACGAACCGTCCACCTGCCTAGACTCGATCGTGCGTCCTATCGACCAGCACAGCTGCACTTACTCTGTGTTGACCCGGCGCTGCGCGTGCATTCGAGCGCTGCGGACCTGGGACTTCAGCTCGTCGAGGACGGAGCGGTAGTCGTCTGGGACCAGCGGCTGTGGGTGCATCAGGGGGAGCCTACCGCCGCCACGCTCCCGGGCTCAGAAGCGACGCTCGAGAGGTGATTGAGCGACCGCTTTAGCGATCGCGCAGCACTCATGGGGAGTCGGCGTCGACGGAGCGACACCGAATGGACGCCGGCGGGCCGGCGGCAGCCCCTATGGGGTTTCTTTGCATCTCCGGGTGGAGACCCTAGTTCGCTCCCGCGTCTGCGTGCCGGGCTTTCGCGGCATATCCTCCCCGGCTTCGCCTGGTCCGGTATTCCACGTCCCAGCACTTCGCCGCTTCCGCTCTCAAGGGATCTTCCCGCGGAGACGCAAAGAAAAACGATCAGCCAACCAGAGGGAGAACAGATCATGTCGGACATCATCACCATCACCGGGATCGTCGCCACCGACCCCCGCCACATCGTCACCCAGGCGGGGCTGGACGTGGCCAGCTTCCGGGTCGCATCCGCCCAGGGCCACTACGACTCCGACGCCGGAAAGTGGGTCGAGACAGGAACCAACTGGTACTCCATCAGCGCGTTCCGTCAGCTCGCGGTCGGGGTGACCAGCAGCCTCCGCCGAGGCGAGCACGTCATCGTCACCGGGAAACTTCGCGTTCGCACGTGGGAGGACGGCGACAAGAGCGGCACGAACGTCGAGATCGACGCGGATGCCATCGGGCACGACCTCACCTGGGGCACCACCGTTTATACCCGGACTCCTCGCACCGGCGACACCGCCGAGCAGGGCGCCCCCGACGAGCCCTCCGCCGGAACGGGCCCGTTCTGAGACGCCTTCGAGGGGGCGTGGATGCGCCCCCTCCCAATTTCGAGAGGAACCCTATGTCGACCGAACAGAACCCCATCCAGACCATCCGAACCGAACTTCCCGCACAACTGCCCCTCGAACACAACGCGGTCGAAGCCATCCGCCGTGCCAGCAGCACACCCCTGACATACAGCGACGCCGCGATTGCACGCGTTGCCTGGTCGGTCATCATCGAACCCGGTGACCCCGAGGCCGGAGCCCTCATTCACACGCACGGGCCGGTCGCGGCGCTCGCTCTCGTGGTCAACCAATCGACCGGCGACGCTCCGGGTCGACTCGCGAACCTTGCGGGAGCTCAGTACAACCCGAGCCGGGTTGCTCGCCGCCTCGAACTCACCGACAAGCACGGCTTCGCGATCCTCACACCGGAAGACGCGGGCTGGCCGACACGTGTTGCCGCACTCGGTGACGCTGCCCCGCTCCTGTTCTGGTGCCGCGGAAACCTCGAGGCACTGAACTCCGAACATTCCACCGCGATCTCAGGCTCCCGCGCCGCCACAACGTATGGCGAGCACGTCGCCATGAACCTGACCAGCGACCTCGTCGCGAACGGGCACGTGATCATCACCGGTGCCGCTTACGGCATCGACGGGATGGCAACCCGGGCCACACTTGCAAGCGGTGGGACGCCCGCCGTCGTTCTCGCCGGTGGGGTGGACCGGTTCTACCCGGCCGGGCATCACGACCTCATCACCCGAGTCGCGACCAACGGGGGAGTGGTCATCAGCGAATTGCCGCCCACTACCGCTCCGACAAAGTGGCGGTTCCTTGCACGGAACCGAATCATCGCCGCCCTCGCCGATCAGGTCGTCATCGTCGAAGCCGGGAGCCAGTCCGGATCGCTGAACACGGCAGGGCACGCGAAGAGCATCGGCAGACCGGTCTACGCCGTCCCCGGGCCGGTGACCTCGCCAACGTCGGCCGGGTGCCACCGGCTCATCCGGGAGGGGCGAGCCCGCCTCGTGACCTGCGCCGCCGAGATGTCGTGACCTCGGCACGGCCGGCCCCGCGTGGGCCGGCCGTGAGGGGCGGGTGCCCTCACACTCCCCACCCAGGAGCGGACGCGCCTGTCGGCGCGACAGCCATCCAGAAGCGTTCGCGCCCACCAGGGCAGTCCCTTCGGCGGGCTAGCTCATAATCTGTCCCGGTCTCGCGGACAGCCCAGTCGACTCAAGCGTCGAAGGATCACGGAGGCACTCGGCAGAGCGCGGGCCCAACGCGCACGATGCTAGCTTCATCGGAGGCGTGATTGAGTGCTGCCGAAAACGATCGTTTGCGAGCAGGTCGACGTCGACCTGCGGCTCCCTTGATTTCCCGCGGGTCGTGATCTGTTCAAAACCCGTTACCGAAATCAAATCGGCCGAAACCTGCTCATAGAGGGTTTTGAACAGATCCGGTATACTGGCAACAACCAGATTGGAGCCGTCATGAGCATCGCGCATGCAAGTACCGAACCCGTCGTCGACCAGGCCGACGTCGAGCGGCGGATGAGCTTCGCTGACGCCGCTCTCGGAGCGGCCGGCCACGAGATCACCGACCCCGCCGTGCGGGCGATTAGTCGGCGCCTGGCCGCTGGTGAGGTCACGGGGGACGAGGCGGCAGCGCTGGTGAAGGCGCAGCTGCTCGGCAGCCGCTAACCGTGGCGAACGGTTTTCGTACCTGGGATGACTATTTCATCCCAGGTACTTCCGTCTTAAAGAACATCGAGGGCATCACAGATGCGGAGCAGTTGCGCCGCTACGAGGAAGCCCAGGCGCACGTGCGCCTCGTCGAGCTGGCCGACGCGCCTCTGCCTGCGACGTTCGACTACGGCCACATGAAGGCCATCCACCGGCACATCTTCCAAGACGTCTACGCATGGGCGGGGGAGGAGCGCGTGGGCCCCGTCGGTTTCATGACGAAGGATGGGCACTCGTACTACCCGGCGGGCCCCGCCCTCACGGAGGCGGCTCACGCCGAGTACGACAAGCTCGCGAGCAGAGACTTCCTCCGCGGCCTCGACAAGGCCGATTTCGTCGACGAGCTCGCAGAGCGATGGGGTGAGCTGAACGTCATCCACAGCTTCCGTGAGGGCAACACCCGCACCCAGTTCGTGTTCTTCTCCCAGCTCGCAGAGGTCGCCGGGTACCGGATCGACACGGGTGCTTTCACAGTCGGCTCGCCGCTCCGCGACGAGTTCGTGGCTGCCCGATTCCACAGCCAGGACACCGGTAGCAACACCCGCTTAGCCGCGGTGCTATCGAAGGCCATCGAGTCGATTGATAAACGGCCGGGTGCGCCGGCACCGCTGGACCCTGAACTGCAGCGCATCGCCGACCTGAACAAGCGCAGCTTTCCCACGAGCGCCACCGAGATCCGGGCGCCCGAACCTGGTGGCTCCACGCCGGGGCGCGGGCACGTCAGGCGTCGGGGGCTCAGTAGCGATCGCGGATACGGAAGGTAGGGCCTGGTGGCCATTGTTGGATACACCCGCGTTTCGACGCAGGATCAGAATCTCCACTCACAGATCGACGCCTTGAAAGCGGCCGGCGCCGATCCGATTTTCTCCGACAAGCTCACCGGTAAGAATGCCGCCCGTCCCGGGCTCATCGACGCGAAGAAGTTCCTCCGCGCCGGCGACACTCTGCTGGTGTACTCGACTGATCGGCTGGGCCGGTCAATGACCGACGTGGTGACGATCGTGACTGAGCTGGGGGAGCGGGGCGTGGAGTTCAAGTCACTCACCGAACCTTTCGACACCACCACCCCGGGAGGCGAGCTGTTCTTCCACATCTGCGCCGCGTTCGCCCAGATGAACGGGCGCATCATCTCGGACCGGACTCGAGCCGGTCTCGCTGCGGCGAAGGCTCGTGGCCGTGGCGGCGGACGGCCCACGGTGATGACCGCGGAGCGAATCAAGATCGCCCGCCGGATGCGGTCAGAGAAAGCGACATGGCCAACCATCGCCACCGCCCTCGGCGTCGGCGTTTCCAGTGTCCGCCGCGCGCTCGACCGGCCCGAAGAAGTTCTCGAAAGCTAGGGCTGATGAGTGACGTTGACCGGCGCGACTCCGCTCCTGTTGTGCTGCCCTCGTGGCAGTGCACTGAGCGCGGATGCACGTTCGTCGCCCACGGCCTCACTCGTGGAGCTGCGGCGAGGGCACTGTACGGGCATGGGCAGGACGAGCACGGCGTGGCGGTGCCGATGTGTGGCCAGTCAGCCCCTGTCGGTGACGGGTGGTGTGTGCTTCCCAAAGATCACCCGCCCGGTCACGAGAGCCTTCGCGACCCCACTATCTGGCCATGACCGACGCAACGGACGCTCCGGAAGATGCTCGGGTGTTCTACCGAGACATCAAGCCGTATGAGGCGCCGGAGCGGCTCGACGTGCTGCATGGTCCGCGCGACGGCCGCGTGCAGCTCACGATCAACGTCTACTGGGGCCCGGCCTACTCGTTCGACCTCGCCAACGAGTCCGACGTTGTGGAGGCCTACCAGGCCACTCTCCGAGAGGGCCGCGCCATCGACCAGGTTGAACTCCTGAACCGCGACCTGCTGGTGGCTGTATGGTCGGATCTGTTGCTGCCTGTGCGTGTCCGCTCGCTCTGGGAAGGCCGCTTCCCCGAACTGGCCGCGGCATGAGCGATGAGCGGGAGTTGCCGAGAGCTCAGTCTCGATTGACCAGGCGGCCGCCGTCACGACGTCGGGCCAGCGCCGACCGACCTCCACCGCATCACGTCGGCCGTGTTGTAGCGCACCACCCCGTAGCCGACCGCATGGCACTTCGGACCAGCGCCCCGTGCGCGCAGCACCTCGAGCTCCGCCACGGACAGGCCAAGCACTTCGCCAGCCTGTGTCGGCGTCAGCAACGGCATCATCTGCTCTGCTCGAGCACGCAGCGCGCTCACGCGTTACTCACCGCCAGCAGCTGCTCCGCCGACCGCCTTGCGGCGGTGGCCCTGATCCGCTCCGGGTCGAATCCCGACCAGTGCTGCGCCCCATCGACGACTGGCGCCGACAGATACCCGAGCTGCTTCACCAGGTCGACGGCTCGCTCGTCGCTTGCTAGATCGACCACGGCGAACCCCACGCCGGCATCGGAAAGTGCTCTCTCGGTCATCGTGCACTGCATGCATCCGGGGAGCGTGTAGAGCGTCACATGCTCATCCATCTGAACCATCTCTCTCTCAACCTCATTGCCTTTTGGCACCCGCCGAAACACTCGTCGGGGGCGTGGAGGCAAGGGACCGTGGAATACCGGAGTGCAGCGAGGATATGCCGCGAAAGCCCTTGCCGGCGCGCAGTCGGCGCGTACCCTTCCCTGGTGCAAAAGGCAACGGAGTTGCCCGACCAGAGGCGAGCCGAAGGCTCATCCTCAGAGGCACCCTTGGGTGCAGGTAGAGCGACGCTCTCGCATCCCTCTAGGCGGAGCTCCAGACGGAGCAAGCTATGAAGTTACCCTGGGTAACTTGCTCGTTCCTCTCGACGCCGTGGCGTTCTCGTGGGCATACTGGACGTATGGTCCCCGGAGTTCGGGGTCGCTGCGCTAGGCCAGGGAAGGGCGGTGGAACGATGGCTGAACCGGACAAGGGGCGGCTCTTCGGCCGCAGTCGGCGTAAGAACGTCACCGGTGCCCGACGGAAGTTCTACAGCGTCTACGTCACCCCCGATGAGCAGGTGCAGTTGGAGGCCCGGGCGGCTGTTCGCGAGGTCACTGTGCCGCGGCTTCTGTTCGAATCCGCGATGGTGGCGGACGTCCAGACGGACACCGATCGGAAGGCGGCGATCGTAGAGATGTTCGAGGTGCGCCGGCTGCTCGCGAGCATTGCGAACAACGCGAATCAGCTCGCCCGGTTCGCGAACACGGAAGGTGCGTTCCCCGCTGAGGCGGAGTCGATCATCACTGAGTACCGCGCGATCGTTCCACGACTGTCGACCGCGATCGAGACGCTGGCCGACTCATGATGCCTAACATCAGCCGAGGCGATCGGATGGGTGGACTGATGGTCTACCTGGCCGGCCCGGGTCGTTCGAACGAGCACGAAGAGCAGCATCTCGTGGCGGGGGATTCCGCGATCGTCACGATGCACGGATACGGGGTACTCGACCGCGACACCGCTCTGGCGATCGCGAAGGATCTGGACGAACCGCGTGTGCGGCTCGGCGTGGATGTCACCCGCCAGGAGCGGATTACGGACCCGGAGACGGGCGAGGTCACCCGCACCACCGTGCCGGCTGATGTGTGGCACTGCTCGCTCTCGCTCCGCGCCGAGGAAGGGCAGCTCACGGATGAGAAGTGGGGGGCGATCGCGCAGCAGTTCGTGGACCGTATGGGGTTCACCACCGAGGGCGGCAGCAGGGCTCCCTGCCGGTGGGTCGCCGTCCGTCACGGCCTCTCGACGAACGGCAACGATCACATCCATGTCGCCCTCTCGCTCGTCCGCGAGGACGGCACGAAGGCGAACACCCACAACGACTACCAGCGGGCACAGAACATCTGCCGCGACCTCGAACGTGAACATGGCCTCGAGCAGCTGGAGTCGCGAGAGCGCGGCATCGGAGAGCGTGGCGTGAAGCCGGCCGAGCGCGAAAGGGCCACACGCGCCGGCGCCGAGGTTGGTGTGCACCGCCTCGAGCGCACCATACGTGCCGCGGCCACCGCGTCACTCGACGAAGGAGAGTTCGTGCGCCGCCTGCGTCGCGGCGGGGTACTCATCCGCCCGCGGTTCGCAGCAGGCCGCGACGACGTGGTGGCCGGCTACTCCGTGGCGCTGCGACCCGAGCCCGATAAGCAGGTCGTCTGGTACGGCGGCGGCCGCCTCGCCCGCGACCTCACCCTCCCGCGCCTGCGCGAGGGGTGGCCCGACAGTGTCCACGCCGCACAGGGCGCCGTCGACGAGTGGAAGGCCACCGCGAAGAACCCGTGGCAGTACCGACCCGTGATACCCGGTCGCGAAGAGTCTGCGCCGGACCCGCAGTTGTGGAAGCAGTACACGGCCGAGCTGAAGCAGCTCCGCGCGCAGATGCGGGAGGTGCCGATCGATGACCGTGCCAGCTGGGCGCACCTCGCCCGCGACACGGCCGGCGCGTTCGCGGCATGGTCGCAGCGCGTCGAAGCGACACCCGGGCCGCTCGCTCAGACAGCCCGCGACCTGTCCAGAACAGCGCAGATCCGGGCCCACCAATCGAAGCCCCGCCCGGCCGGCCACATCTCAGTCGCCGGCGCCACCATGATGCTTCTCCAGGCCGCCGACCAGGGCAAGGGCGGGGTGGCCGAAGCGCTCATGCTGCGCCAGCTCGCCGCGACCGTGCGGGCCGTGATGGAGATGCACGAGGCAGTCGGAGACGCCCAGCGCGCCGCCCAGCTGGACCGCACCCTGCGGGAGCAGTACACCAGCGTGCGCGATCGCCTCCCCGCGATCCCCAAGACCGGTGCAGCAGCCCAGGGCGTGGCCATGCCGGGCCCCGCCGAAGGCGTCGACTCCGAGGTCGCCCGCGTCGTCGAGGTCGCGCAGCGCGGCCAGGTCATCCCCGGCACCGGGAGCCCGCTGCCTACCCCGATCGAGCAGCAGCGACCCAGAACCACCGCCACGCCCATCGAGCGCGACGGCCACGAGAGATAACCAGGAAGGCAACAACACATGGTTGAGGACAACGACGGCATGGGCGAAGCGCTCGACGGGCAGCTCCGCACGGCACTCGCCGTCGCGATGCAGCTCGCACAGCGGTTCGCCCGACTCCGCGAAGAACTCGCCCGCGCGGCGCAAGCACGCACCGAGCAGCAGACCCGCGAGCTGCAAGCCCGCTTCGACGCCGAACGCTCCGCGGCCGCCGCGAGCCTCGCCCCCGTGCACCAGGGCGAGTGGTGGAACCGCGCCGGCGTCGACGACATCGCGGCTGCGTATGAAACCGCCGAGGCGTGGCGGCCCGTCGACGCCGATCTTGCTCGCACCGCAGACCACATGCGTGACGAGCTTCGCGGCCGCTACGGCGTCGACGTCGACGAGCTCGGCGCCGACCCTGCCCGAGTGCGTGACCTGCTCGAGCGCACCGAGCGCGATCGCGCAGACGCGGCCGCGCAGCGAGGCGAAAGCGGGAAGGATGCCGCCGAGGGAGCCGTGCTGCTCACCACGGCCGAGCAGCACGAACGCGACGCCGAGCAGCGCGACCAAGAGCAGCGCCAAGCACAGGTCGATGAGCCCACGCAGGGACTCACCCGCGAAGATATCCTGGCCGAAGCGGCGGCCAACCGTGACGGCTCCGCACTCGCATACGACAGTGCGGGACGCCGACAGCAGACCGCCGCCGAGCTGGAGAAATCCGGACTCAACCCTGAGCTCGTGCGGATGCGGACCGTTACCGACCGCGACAATGCCGTGCCGGCCACCGCCGCGGTGGCCACCAAGCCCGGCAGGCAGACCCGAGCGCGCACCGCGACCAAGACGCCCATCATGCAGCGCGAACGCGGCGGGCTCAGTCGGTAGGCCAGGGAGGCCTAACCTTTTGCGAGCGCGGTCAATTCGGCCCGGGAGCGGGCGCCAGCCTTGCGTAAGAGATTTGACACATGGAACTTGACGGTGTTCTCGCTGATCGACAGACGTCGGCCTATCTCTCGATTGCGGGCGCCAGACACCACGAGCCGGAGCACGTCACGCTCCCGCAAAGAGAGTGGCACCGAGTCCACCAGCGGCTCCGGCTCGTTTGGAGGGTCAAGCGGCAGCCGAATGTCGAGCGACGAGCCCCAACCAGGTGTCGCGTCCACTGCCAATGTCCCGTCGAGAGAGCGCACTTGTTCGGCAATCGGCCGCAGGGAGTCATCGTGCATCGTGAGGTCGCCCCTCCCGTCGTCGCGTATGCCGATCAGCAGGTTGAGGCCGTCGCAGTCCCACTGGATGCGCACCCGACGGGTCTCGCCCTTGTCGACGAAGGCGAGGACGGCGCTGCGCACGATGGCCCGCGCCGCGTGTGCCACCTCGCCGGGGAGCGCCCGGCCGGTGGTCGGCGGTTCGACGAACTGGACGTCGAGGTCGCCGTAGCGCACTAGCGGATGCAGGTCGGTGCGCAGGCGAGCAAAGGCGCCGACCACGGGCTCCAGCATCCTGCTCCGCTGCTGGTCGGTGACCATGCGAAGGTCGACCAGCGCCGTCGTGGCGATCTCGGTGGCCAGGATGCGCGCCGCCCGATCGTCGAGCCGCCCGGCCCGCAGCACGGCGAGCATCGACTCGAGGGTCACCGCGTGCCGGTCGGCCTGCTCGGCCACCGTGCGGGCGTGCTCCACCAGCAGTTGGCGGGAGGCGGGGGAGGGCAGCGTGGTGTCGGTCACGCCCGTAACCCTACCCGCTCGGCTGCACCTACCCGAAAGAGGAGTGCGGACTGGCCCGACGGGCGGGGGTGGCTCCGGGGGGTGACCCGCACGATAGGGCGATGGATGCTTCCCGGGTCGGCGTCGGCCCCGCCCTCTCGCTGATCACCGCGGAGCTCGACTCCATGGTGGATCGGCTCGTCATCGGCGGCTCTGACGGCCTCGACGCTCTCGCCGACCTGCTCGCCGAGGCGCCGCGCGTCTTCGTGCTCGGCGCGGGCCGCTCGGGTCTCGCCCTCCGCATGACCGCGATGCGCCTCATGCACCTCGGTCTCGAGGTGCACGTAGTGGGGGAGGTGACTGCCTCGGCGATCGCGGCGGGCGACGTGCTGCTCACGGCGAGCGGGTCCGGCACCACCGGAGGCATCGTGCGCGCGGCGCAGACCGCGGTCGGTGTAGGCGCTCGAGTGGCCGCCATCACCACGGCGGCCGACTCGCCGCTGGCGGATCTGGCGACTGTGCGCATCCTGGTTCCCGCCGCGGGCAAGCTCGATCGATCGGGCTCCGCGTCGGCGCAGTACGCCGGAAGCCTGTTCGAGCAAGCCGTCGTCCTGCTCGGCGATGCCCTCTTCCACGGTCTCTGGCAGCGCTCCGGCGTGACTGCCGACGAGCTCTGGCCGCGGCACGCGAATCTCGAATGACCCCTGAACTCCCAACAGAAAGCACATCATGAAACTGCAGTTCGCCATGGACACCCTCACCACCGAAGCAGCCCTCGAACTGGCGGCCGCCGCGGCGCCGCACGTCGACATCCTCGAGCTCGGCACACCGCTGATCAAGAGCGCCGGCCTCTCCGCCGTCACCGCCGTCAAGGCTGCGCACCCCGACAAGATCGTGTTCGCCGACCTCAAGACCATGGATGCCGGCGAGCTCGAAGCCGACATCGCCTTCACCGCCGGGGCCGACCTGGTGACCGTGCTCGGCTCCGCCGGCGACAGCACCATCGTGGGTGCCATCAAGGCGGCGAAGAAGCACGGCAAGGGCATCGTGGTCGACCTGATCGGTGTGGCCGACAAGCCCGCGCGCGCCAAGGAAGTCGTGGCCCTCGGCGTCGAGTTCGTCGAGATGCACGCCGGCCTCGACGAGCAGGCCGAGGAGGGCTTCACCTTCTCGACCCTGCTCGACGACGGCAAGGCCTCCGGCGTTCCGTTCTCGGTCGCCGGCGGCATCAACGCCTCCACGATCGTCGCCGTTCAGCAGTCGGGCGCCCAGGTCGCCGTCGCCGGTGGCGCTATCTACGGAGCACCCGACGTCGGTGCTGCCGCGGCCGAGCTGCGTGCGGCGATCGTCTGAGACGCCGACGTTCCTCCTGACGGAGGCGCCTCTCGTCGTCATCAGACCAGTCGGTCGGTGAGGTGGTCGGGGGTGCCGAACCGGTGGGTCGTGATGAAGACCGCCTGCTCGCGCAGGAACGGAAGCTGCTCGATCCCGCTGGCCTCCGTCGCCGGGCATGCGTAGACCGCGAGGTCGGGGCGGCCGCGGACCGCATCGGCGACGCTCGACGCGGATGCGCCGAGGAGCCGCACGCGGCCTCCTGATCCTCCTACTCGGGTCGCCCACTCGTCGCTGCCTCGACGAGAACCCGGGTAGCTCTGGCACAGAGGGCCACTGGCACCCGGTCGGGGAGGTTGCTCGCGCTCCTACGCGCCGCGCGAGTTCCAGATGGCCAGCGCAGCCGTAATCGAAGCTCCCACCTGCTCCTTGAGTAGGTTCGCGCCATTGACCGAACGCACCTTGATGGCTGGGCGCCCACGAGCGCAGCGCGGCCTGCTCCACTCCTAGAGACGGATTACCGCGCGGAGATCGATGAGATTCGGCTGGGTGGCTGTCGCTGCCGGGTGCGAGTGCTGTCGACGATGACCTCGGCTGCGTCATCGAACGCCGACGGTTTGTACGGAGCGACGTCGGAGGACACCTTAATCGAGTACGCATCGGCAGTGTCGATGTCCGCGCTCTCGATCATGGTGCCGTCGTCGAGGTGGTCGGCGTACGGCGAACTCACTCAGGCCGGGTTTGGCGACACACGGTTTCTCGTCCGGCCGATTTTCGCCCCGCCTTACGGATTGGTGAGCCCAGCAGTTGCTCTGATGCGACGACTCCCACGAAGGAGGCGCTGCAGCGCCTGCGGCATCTTCTTCGGTTCGGCCTCCCGTGGCACGTCGGCCGGAACGCTGAAGATCGTCACGCCGTGACGTCACCGAGGGTCATGAGGCCGAGCATAGTAGCCATCGCCGCGCTGTCGAAAGCTGCAGCACGGGTGCAGCCGGAACGCACCTGGGTGACACACGTGCTCAGACACACAGCTATGGCGCCAAACGCCAGTGCGGTACTCAGGAGCCCGAGGCCGAGTGCAGCTGAGTGGGAACCGTGCTCGCCGCTGGGGAGCGCCGCGCCGAGACCCGGGTGATTCAGCATGAGAGCCGCCGTCGCAATCAGCGAGAGGGGAAGGCCGAGACCCTGCGATGGGCCGTGAGACTTCGGTCGCAGCGACCGCAGTCTCATGGCCCAGGCGACTACGAGAGCGTTGATCACTAGCGCGCAGGTCCACACGACACCCGGCAACCCGATCACCGAGGCCGTGTGATCGAGCATGGCGGCGAAGGTGAGAACACTCGCTACGAACATCGTGACTCGTCGCCGGCTGGGGTGCGCGATCGCCTGGCCGATGTTCACGAGTGCGGGGAGGAGTGCTGCCGCGCTGAGGAAAGCCGAAGTCGTCATCGTCGGCCTCAGGGGTGATGATGGTGGGCGTCGTGCCCTCCCGGCCGGTCGGCGTGGCAGAGCCGCGTACTAAGGTCAGGTACGTCGAGGGTGGGGTTGCGGTCGAAGAATCCGTGCGGTTTCAGGGTGAACCCCGTGTAGTCGACGGGCATTATCGGCCAGTCCTCGAGGCGCACTACGTGCGTGAGTCCGAAGGTGTGCCAGATCACCAGATCCTGAGCGTCTAGCTCACGGTCACCCTGGGCGTAGGCGGGAAGACCGGCTCCCCCGGGGTGCTGGTTGATGGTGTAACCGGCGGCCCAGAGCTCATCTCTGTCGTAGCGGGTGACCCACAGGTTCTTGCGCGCGAACTCTGCACGTCGGGCCACAGACGATGCGGGGTCGGCCAGCAGCACGGGCTGACCTTCCGGGTGCAGCACGTAGGTGGTCGGCTCGCCGAGACGGTTGCGCCGTTCCGTGCTCGAGATGGCCCACACTCGGCCGAGGTGGTTGGCCGCTAGGCGCTGGGCCTCGCCCTCAGTGCGCAGCGGAGTGCGCGAGCGCGAGATCGCATTGCCGTGGGGGTTACCGTCGCCCATCGGCACTGGAGTGAACTCAAGCTCATCGATCTGGTTTGCGGTGCCGTCGATGTCGAGATCGAGCCGGGCCGAGAAGAGATGCTGGTGAACGGGCGCGCCGAGGCCCGGTGCGATTCGCGATGAATACGGGTCGGAGCCGTCATGGCCGCCGGTGAAGACGATTCCGGTTGCCTTTCCTTCCAGCTCGATGGTGCCGTCTAGATAGAGGTACCAGTAGAAGCCGTAGTCGTAGTTGCCGACGGTCACGAAGAAACTCACGACGAGTCGGCGCTGCCGCCGCGTCTCCGAGGTGCCGGAGAACATGTCGGTGTGCTTCCACAGGATGCCGTAGTCCTCCTCATGGATGCAGATGGCGTTGCGGATCGATTGCGGATCGCCAAAATCGTCGGCGACGATCGCATCGACGTAGCTGATCTCTCCGAGGCAGTCGCAGCCGAGTTCGAGCGAGTTCGCGAGACGGCCGAACTGGTATTCGCCCACGTCGAAGTAGTTCTGCCAGTTGTGCATCGGAGTGGGTTCGCCGTAGTTCACCACCATCTCGCTCACCGATCCGCGGTATAGGATCGGACGAAGCACGCCGGCGTCGGTGAACGAGAGCTGATGGAGCGTGAGCCCTTCGCGACCGTTGTAGCCGAGTCGTACGCTCCAGTTCTGCCACGTCAGCAGCCCGTCCTCCAGGGCGAAGGAAGCACCCTCCGGCTGGGTGATGGAGATGGGCTTCAGGTCGGTGCGCTCGGCTCCTCGCGTGGTGGGGTCGAGGTAGTCGCCCGACTCCTGGGGCACGTGACGGATGTGGTTCTCGACGACGCGGAGCACCGAGCGGCCTCCGACGTCGACGTGAGCCACGACACCGTCGATCGGATGCGCCCACATTGAGTCGGTCTCATACTTCTGCTCGAAGGCCAGCACGCGGTACATCCGGCGCCCGATCTCATCGGGATGGTCGAACACGCCTGCCGACAGGGGAACAGTGCGAACCCGATCGAGATCGGTGATCCCGCGGCGGGCGATGGCTGCCACCCACTCCTCATCGGCCTTGACGATTTCGTCCACGGCGGTGAAGTCGGCATCGAGTGCAGGCCCGAACCCCTCCGCGCTGGTGTCGATCTCCCGCTCGTGCACCAGCTCGCCCCGGGTCACATCGACGATGACCGTGCGCACGCGCTGGGTGTCGAGATCAGTCAGCAGTATCGACACTTCTCGGGTCGGCAGTTCGCCTCCTGCGTAGGCGAGCACGTCCGCCTTCTCTGGTTCGCGCAGCGAGACGTACGAGTACCGGGTCTGCGGCCCTGCTTTTCCGGCTGAGACGAGCAGCTCCTTGGCAGCACGGATCTCTGCGGGGGAGAGCGGGCTCAAAGGATGCGCGGAGTGGACGGCGTCGATTGGGTCGAGGGCGGGTTTGGGATGGGCGATCGTCATGACTATGTCGTCCGTTTCGGTCAGATGCTCGACAGGGTGAGCGGGAGATGGGTGATTGATCGGATGAAGTCGGTATGCCCGTAGACCACCGGACCGGCGGGGCGCACTCCGCCGAAGCGCTCCGTGATCGTTCTGAACACGACCTCGGCCTCGGCGCGTGCCAGCACCTGGCCGGCGCAACCGTGCAGACCGCCGCCGAAGGCGAGGTGCTTGGCCTTTGAGTTGTCTCGCCGGTAGTCGAACAGATCGGGGTTCGGGAAGACCTCCGGATCCTTGTTCGCCGCGGATATCAGAATGGTGAGAATCTCACCCGCCGGAATCTCGACCTCGCCGATCGTGATCGGCGTCGTCGTCATCCTGGTCACGAACTGTTCGGGAGTGTCGACGCGCAGCACCTCCTCCACGATGGCGGGTCGCAGGGCAGCGTCGTCGCGGTAGGCGGCGGCGACGTCCGGGTGCTCCGCGAAGATGTGGAGGCCGTGCACGATGAGGTAGCCGATGTCCAGGTGACCCACCGCGAAGATCAGGGTGAGAGTTCCCACCACCTCGTCGCGTGTGAGATCTCCCAGTCTCTCCATCTCGAGTAGCGACGAGAGCAACCCGTCTCGCGAGGCGGCGAGGTTGAGGTCGATAAGGTGCTCGGCATGCCGCGAGAACCAGTGCATGGCATCCGCGACGCCCGCAACCTCATCGTCGCTCGGGTTCGTGCCTAGGCCCGCCCCGAGGTCGTAGGTGGCCTGGCGCACTCCGATCGCCTCCAGCGGGGGAACGCCCATCAGATCGCAGACGGTTAGGAAGGTGACCGGGTAGGCGATATCCATGACCGCATCGAACTCACCGCCTCGCTCGACGATGCCGGTGAGCGCATCGTCGAGGTGGCGTTGGGCATGCTCGCGCCACACCTGCACGGCCTTCGGAGTAAACCACTTGTTGAGCGCACGACGAAGCGCGGTATGCCGGGGGGCGTCGGCGCCCAGGGCGCTGTCGTGCAGGGGGCTTGCGGGCCCGAATTCGATCTGTTCGACGGTGAGGCTGCGGTCGTAGAGAAGTTTCGACACTTCCGCGTAGCGGGTGAACACCCACACGCCGAGCGGGCTCCGGTAGACGGGGGCCTGGATTCGTGCTTCCGCATAGAAGGGGTAGGGATCGGCCCGGAAGGCAGGGTCGTCGAAGGGGATGAGGTCGACGGGTGTCTCGATAGTCATGCTGTGCTCCTCGCTCAGGCTGCTGCACGCACGGTTATGATGCCGCGCACCCATTCCGTGGCGATCTCGCTCGCGTCGTCGAACCCCGCGGCATCGTGACGGCCGTACTCGCCGACGCGCACGGCCCCCAAAGAATCCAGGCGGGCTGCCAGATACTCGCTGCCCTTGCTGTAGCTGTCGGCGTACCCGCTGTCGCCGAGCCCGAAAATCGCGTAGTGCACACCATCGAGCTGCGGCCGGAGTTCGACGAGGCGATCGACGAATGGCTGCGCAGAAGCGGGGAGCTCGCCTTCTCCGTAGGTGGAGCAGATGATGAT
Source organism: Herbiconiux daphne (assembly GCF_024979295.1). GTDB lineage: Bacteria > Actinomycetota > Actinomycetes > Actinomycetales > Microbacteriaceae > Herbiconiux > Herbiconiux daphnes. The sequence continues at coordinate 34,279 of NZ_JANLCJ010000008.1, forward strand.
ATACAAATCGGCAGGACTCAATGACCCGGGGTCAGTATCCTGGAGATCGGCGACCGCCACCGTGCCGTGCTGTTCCAAGACGATGGCCACGTCCTCGGCGATCATCTCGGAGTTGCCGGATTCTGTGCCGTAGAGGACGCGGATGGTCATGCGGAGTTCCTTTCGGTGACGGGGGATGCAGTGAGGGCGTAGCCTCCTGCGATCAGGAGTTCTTCGGACGTGAGAAATTTCCGGCGCACGCGGCCGGGACTTGCTGCAGCGCGTTCTTCAGCATCGACGCGGCGCCAATGGGAGAAGTCGACGGCCGGGCTCGGAAGGTCTGCCCGCAGCGCGGCGATTCCTTCGCGCTGTACAGCGAGGAAGAGGGAGGCGAGATAGGAATCGACGGCCGCAGCGGCTCGCTTACCATCGTTGCGGGCATCGGGAAGCGCACCACGTGGCCCGAAATGGGCCCATCCGGCTGCGAACAATCCGCCGTCGGGCTCGGCGTCTGCTGACACTGAGTCGCTCGGTGTCGCGGGCGTGAAGCCGATAGCGGTGATCACCGCAGTCGCCGGGATCACGGTGTACCCACCGTCGGGTGTCGAGACCTCGACGCCGCTGACGCTTGCCTCGCCGAGCACGGCGACCGGAGATGCCCCGAATCGCAGACTGACGGTGAGCCGCGCGTCGTCGACGGGGCGGGCCGTGAGCTCCCGGATCGCTTGTGCGACCGGAGGTCCCGCCTCGGGCGCGTCACCGTCGACCACGAAGGCGACTCCGGGCACGCGCCCCAGCTCCTTGACCATGGCCGCGTCGCACCGCGCCTCGGACACGGGAGAGCGGGACACCAGCGTGATGCGGTCGATGGTGCCCGAAAGAGTGGTCGCCTCGGTGTGGGGGTGGATGTCGCTGCCCGCCCTCTCCTCGACTCCCTGCAGCAGAAGACGCACGATGTCGATCGCGACGTTGCCGGCGCCGATCACCACCACGTCGGAACCCAGCTCGTAGCGCGCGGACGCGTCATCGGGATGTCCGTTCACGTGACGGGTGAACTCACCGGAACCGTGCACGCCAGGCAGACTCTCGCCCGGCAGGCCGAGCGGCCGGTCGCCGGGGAGACCCGTCGCGATCACAACGGCATCGAAGAGGGTGCGAAGGCGCTCGATCGTCACATCCCGTCCGATCTCGACATTGCCGACAAACTGCACTCCGTCTCGTTCGAACAGACGGTCGAACTGCTTCGTGACGTTCTTGGTGCCCTGATGGTCGGCGGCGATGCCGTAGCGCACGAGCCCATAGGGCACGGGGAGGCGCTCGATGATCACGACCTCGGCTTCAGGGCGGGCACGTCGGAGTGCTTGAGCGGTGTAGCAGCCAGCGGGCCCGCTGCCGACAATCGCGATGGTGTCGCGCCTGACCGCCGCGGCCATCGTGATGGTGAGGTCGTCGAGAGCACCTCCGGTCGGGTAGAAGTCGCCGAAGTGCCCCGCCCCGGCTCGTGTCAGAGCGAGCTCGAGCCGACCTTCACGCTGCGTCGGCCGGGCGGTGGCCAGGTCGATCCGTCCACCGTCGCCGTCGATCGTCAGTATGGTGTTCCCCTCTCGCTCCTCGAGGGCGGGGTCGCAGATGCGGAAGTCCATCATGCCGCCGTGTGCGATGAAGCGCACCTCACCGCTGAACCGGCCGTCTCCGGCCGCGGGGAACACGAACGATCCGTCACCGGTCCGATGCAGCGGCGTCTCGATCCGACCTTCGCTGTCTGAGACATACGAACGGAGTGACGCCTTGACGCCCCACACGAGCTCGCTCATGACTCGACGACCGCAGAGCTCGAGCCGACGCGGCCGGCGCGGGCCGAGACGAAGCCGATCAGGAACACCACCGGAATGCTGCCCAGCATGATCCAGCCAGTAAGGGGGTCGCTCCCGGTGAGCGTGCCGAAGTTCGTGATGATGAGGAACAGCTCACCCAACATCAGCACGGTGCTGACGATCGGTGCGACGAGCGTCCTCCACGGACTCTCGACCAGCCGGTGCCGACGGAAGAAGACGATTACAGCGATCGACGAGATTACGTAGAGCACCACGAGAGCGGCGACTGCGAGCCCGCTGAACCAGGCGAAAAGTGTGGTGAGCGGGTCGAGACCGAGCAACGCGAAGGGGAGCACCAGCACGGTCACGACGATGCTCTGCGTGAGCGCGGCGGTGGCCGGAGCATGCTGCCGGTTCGTGTGCGCCAGTGAACGGGGCAGGTTTCCGCGCTCGCTCAGGGCGTGAAAGTATCGCGTAACCATGTTGTGGAAGGCCAGCACTCCGGCGAGCAGCGAGGTGCAGAGCAGCACCTGCGCCACCGGAGCGGCCCAGCCACCGAGCACGGCGGTCAGAGGCTCGAGCACGAATCGTGCCGGGTCGGTCGTGAGAGTCGCGAGCGCCGCATCCTGAGCACTGTCTGCACCGTAGTAGGCGATGAGCATCCACATCACGAAGGCGAAGAACACGGCGATGGCGATCACAGAGATGTAGGTCGCTCGCGGAACCGTGCGTTGAGGGTCTTTGGCCTCACCGCTGTAGATGGCTGTGGACTCGAAGCCGAACATCGACGCGATCGCGAAGAGGATCGCGATGCCGGGTGCTCCTGCGAGGATGGCTGCGGGGCTGAAGCTTGCGCCTACGTCAAGGCCGGCGAAGCCCGTCGTCACCAGCACGATGACCGCGAAGACGAGCAGGAGGACAACCTCGGTGATCACCAGCACGGCCAGCACTCGGGCGCCAAGCTCGATTCCGCGAGAACCGAGGCCCCACACGAGGACGATCGCAGCAAGCGAGAACACCCACCACGGGACGACGGGGAAGATTCCAGATAGGGTGCCCCCGAGCAATCCGTACATCGCAGCCTGGATGGTGTTGTAGGAGAGCATCGCGAGATAGGAGCCTCCGACTCCGAAGCTACGCCCGAGCCCCGCATCTACGATCGCGAAGAACCCGCCGCGAGTGTCGATGTGACGGGAGATGGTGGTGAATCCCACCGCAAACAGCACGATGATGAGGCCGACGATCAGGTACGCACCCGGCGCACCTGCACCGTTACCGAGTGCCACGGCGAGCCCCGCCGCGCCGACGATTCCGGTGAGCGGCGCCTGGGCGGAAAAGACGAAGAAGAGGATGCCAGGAACGCCGACGGCGTTCTTCCGGAGGGCGGTGGTACGCGGTTCGGTGATGGTCTCGGCAGTCATGGGCTCGTGCTCCAAGGGCTCGAAGGCGGAAGGATCAGGGTGGCGGAGCGGTGCCGGAAGCGAGGGCGTGCGTGCTCACGGCGTGGTAGAGGCCATGTTCGAAGGTCGAGACCAAACTTGTCAATTGCATAGTTTGTCTGTAACCAGTCTTTTACCGGGCGTAATCTTCCCGAAACGAAGCGGCTGGCGGGGAAACACAGTGGAAACCTGCAACCGGTCGAGTGGCAGGTCGCGGGGTACCCTGGCTGGGGGAAAGGAGTCGATGCCGCATGGGCGGAGTCGCATACGGAAAAGGCCGACAGGCGCTCTTGGAGGCGGCCGTCACGATCGTGGCGCAACAGGGACTGCGCGGTCTCACCTACCGAACCGTGGCGACGGAGGCCGGAGTCACCTACGGGCTGGTGAAGCATCACTTCGGCAATTGGGACACGTTGCTCGAGGAGGCGCTGGAGTATTCACTGCAGCGGAGCCTCGCAGGCACCGAGCTGGAATCAACCACGCCGGGGTTTGACGACTTCGCCAAGAATCTCGTCGACTTCGTGAACGGCGACGAAGAGATTCAAGCTTTCCAGTTCGAGCTCGCGCTCGAAGCGCGAAGGCGTCCGGAACTCGCGCCTGTGCTCGAGCGTGTGTACTCGGAGTACCGCGCGGCTGTGAGTCGTGAGCTCCTGCGCAACGGTATCGACGACCCAGACCTCACCTGGGCCATCTTCGCCGCGCTCGACGGGATGGTGCTGCAGCAGATGGTGTTCGGAGCTGAGGCGGCCACTCGCCGCGCCATCGCCTCGTTGCGCGCGCTCCTGCGGGACTACGCGGGCAGCAGACGCGGTGTGGCGGGAGTGACAAAAGCAGCGCCGCAGCAACTACGCGATTGACAAGTTTGGTTGTCTGTGGTGAGACTGGGGCACTCACTTCTAGAAAGGTTCTCATGGCCGCTGTCACTGAATCCCTCCTCGCCTTCAACTCTGCACTCGTGTCGACGGCTGAGATACCGGTCTCTACCGAAGCTCCTACCCATGTGCATCCCTTTGGCACCCCGACCTTCGGTCTGTTGCATCTAGCCGGACCGGAAGACGGTGCAGGATTCGTGGCGATTTGGACCGCCGATCGCGATGGATTCGACTACCAACCGATCCCCGAGCCTGAGGCCGCCTTCGTTTTGGAGGGAGTCCTGCGGCTCACTCCGACGGGCGGTGAGAGCGTCGACGTCAGTGCCGGACAGGGCTATCGATTGCCAGAAGGCTGGCAGGGTCGGATTGAGGCGATCGAGCCCGTGAAGAAGGTGTACTTCCTTCTCTGAAACGCCATTGAGTTGGCTGTCTCCCACCTGAAACTCACTTGCGGTATCCATGGTTACACATCGAGGGGTCCATCAAGCGGGTATCGTCCAAGCGCAAATGCCAGTATCCATTCGTCGGGCACCCGACATCGTGACCTCGATCGAGACCCGCTGTGTGGCGGCCAAGGTCTGCCGGCGGTGACGATTTGACAATAAGAGGGTCTCGCTGCATCGATCCGCGCCGAACCTACCTACTGTGTGAAGACGTTCACGAGCCTCGGGGCGGGCAGGCGCAGCTTCCACACCCTCATCCCGCGATTGAAGACCGTGCCTGAGGAGCCGCTTGTCGTCACCTCCACAGGAACGATCGACGACATAACGGTCTTGAGCGTTCGTCGATCGCCCGTCCGACGAAGACATGCTGAGTTGACAGGGTACGGTCGCTGCATCTGATTAGGAACCCAACGAATGGTATTACTTGCCTAGTTGACCCCGCGTGTTGGCCGGAGGACAGCGGCTGAGGAGGTCGGTGGCCGAGGTTTGGAGTTCACGGAGAGCCCTTGAAAGCTCAGGCTGCCCCGTGGACTATTGGGACTGCGAGCAGACGATGGTGTGTGACGTGATGGTGTCAGCCGTGGCAGGTGCGGCCTTCGACGTGGTCCAGGCCGACGCCGTGTTTGAGCTAGCGGTAGTCGTGCTTGATGCGCGGCGGGTCTCCCAAGAAAGACGAGTTTCGGTGGTCGAACTGGACGCCGCCCGTCTCCGCCCTTACCGATTGGGTCAATGTATACCGACGACGGCGGGTAGGTCTGCCAGTGGCACGCTGCCTGATAACAGTGGCCGCGATAGTGTTGCTATCCGATAACTGATGCGCTGCTCTGCTACCGGTCGCGATTTGTAACCGCAATTGTGGCCCTGTTGTCGATACCTACCGTGAAGACGGTCCCAGTCTTCGCGCGCACTTCGTCAACCATGACACCCGGGGCGACGGCGCGTAGCACGAGTGCGGAGTCGACGACGTCGAACACACAGAGATCGGTGATGATGCGGTCGACCACCCCCGCGCCGGTGAGCGGCAGGTCGCAGGCGGCCACGATCTTGGGCGTCCCGTCCTTGGCCACGTGGTCGGTGATCACGATCACCCGGGGAGTGCCGGCCACGAGGTCCATCGCCCCGCCCATGCCCTTCACGAGCTTGCCCGGGATGGTCCAGTTGGCGAGGTCGCCGTTGCCCGCCACCTGCAGCGCCCCGAGGATGGCCTTGGCCACGTGCCCGCCGCGGATCATGCCGAACGAGGTGGCCGAGTCGAAGTAGCTGCCGCCGGGCAGCAGGGTGACAGTCTGCTTGCCGGCGTTGATGAGGTCGGCGTCCTCGTCGCCCTCGAACGGGAACGGGCCCATGCCGAGCAGGCCGTTCTCGCTCTGCAGGGTGACGCTGACGCCGGGCGGCAGGTGGTTGGCGACCAGGGTGGGAATGCCGATGCCGAGGTTGACGTACTCGCCGTCGCGGAGTTCGGAGGCGGCGATGGCTGCCATCTCGTCGCGGGTCCAGGTCATGGTGGTCTCCTCGTTCTCAGGCGCTCGCGGTGGCGGTCGCGGTCGCGCCGGTGTCAGCGGTCGCGGTCGCGGCCACTGCGCTTGCGCGCGGGCGCACCGTGCGCTGCTCGATGTCCTTCACGCGCGGCTCGGCCGTCACCAGGCGCTGCACGAAGATGCCGGGGGTGACGATGGCGTTCGGGTCGAGGTAGCCCTCGACCACCTCCTCGGCCTCGGCGATGGTGAGCCGCCCGGCGGTGGCGACGAGCGGGTTGAAGTTGCGCGCGGTGTGCCGGTAGATCAGGTTGCCCTCGCGATCCGCCCGCCAGGCGTGCACGAGTGCCACGTCGGCCACGATGCCGCGCTCGAGCACGTAGGTCTCACCGTCGAACTCGGCCAGCGGCTTGCCCTCGGCTACGGGGGTGCCCACGCCGGTCTTCGTGTAGAAGCCCGCGATGCCCGCCCCGCCCGCGCGCAGCCGCTCGGCGAGCGTGCCCTGCGGGGCGAACTCGACCTCGAGCTCGCCGTTCAGGTACTGCTGGGCGAAGAGCTTGTTCTCGCCGACGTAGCTCGCGATCACCTTGGCCACCTGCCGGTTCTCGAGCAGGATGCCGAGGCCCTTGCCGTCGACCCCCATGTTGTTCGAGACGATGGTGAGGTTCGTGGCGCCGCTGTCGCGCAGCGCCTCGATCAGGTCGCTCGGGTTGCCGCTCAGTCCGAAGCCGCCCACGGCGACCGTCGCCCCGTCTTTCACGGTCTCGCGCAAGGCCTCGGCGGCGCTCGCCCACTGTTTCGACATCGACACTCCTTCGTGCGGTTCCCGTGTCCACCACGTGGTCGTGGGTTCGGGCTTTCAAACGACCGTATGCCCGCTCGACGGGGCTGTCAAAGCGCTCTGTGGCGCGCATCCGTCGACCGCTCGCAGTCTGGGCGGGCGACTCGGCTATGCTCACAATATGGACAAGTTGACGGATGCCCGTGGCTGAGCCGGTGCGCGGAGCCCAGCTCGTCTCGCGGGTGAGCCGTCTTCTGAAGGCGGTCTCCGAGCATCCTGACGGCCTCACCGCGGCCGCTGCGGCGCACGCCACCGGGCTCACCCGGCCCACGACGCACCGCCTGCTCGCCTCGCTCGCCGCCGAGGGATTCGTCGACCACGACGTCGCGCGGGGCCGCTGGTTCCTGGGCCCCGAGCTCTACCTGCTCGGGTCGCTCGCCGCCGACCGCTACGACATCACGGATGCGGCCCGCGAGAGTGTGCGCCTGCTCGCTCGCGAGACCGGCGAGAGCGCCTTCTTCTCGGCGCGTCGGGGCAACGAGACGGTGTGCCTGCTGCGGGAGGAGGGGAGCTTTCCGGTGCGGTCGTTCGTGCTGTACGAGGGGGCGCGGTTCCCGCTGGGGGTGGCGTCGGCGGGGCTGGCGATCCTGTCGTACCTGCCCGAGGAGGAGGTCGAGGCGTACCTCGCGTCAGCCTCGGCCTCGCTCGAGGCGGCCTGGGGGCCGCAGCACTCGCCCGCGGCGTTGCGGGCGCGCATCGCCGAGACACGCGAGACGGGGTACGCGGTGAACCCGGCGCTCATCCTCGAGGACAGCTGGGGCATGGGCGCCGCCGTCTTCGACCTCGCCGGCCGGCCGGCGTGGGCGCTCAGCCTCACCGGCATCGAGTCGCGCTTCCGCCCCGAGCGCCGCCCCGAGCTCGGCCGCCTCCTTCTCGGGCAGGCCCACGAGGTTTCCAAGCGCGTTGTCGGGTCGTGAATTCTTCGTGTCACGTGCCCGGTCCCTGACACTGTTCGCCTCGAGCCCGAATTCTTAACCCTACTCCTCGGCCGATCCTGAGGGCGCGTTGCCGCGTGCTTACCTGGAACGCCGCGGTATTTGCAGTGCTGATCATCGGCATCACGAAAGGTGAATCGAAAGAATCGTACTGGCGTTACATTCTTAGGGGAGGGCACCATAGCATCTGAGGATCACCCGTCGAAGAAGACAGGAAGACCCGCAAATGGATTTCAACTCAAGACCCATCGTCGTCATCGGCGCCGGACCCGCTGGTATGTCGACTGCCCTCAGCCTTCACACTGTGGGACACGATGTCATTCTCCTCGAGAGATATCGTGAAGCGCGAGCGGCGGGAAATATCTTGAACCTCTGGCCACCGCCCATCAAAGCGCTTCAGGAAATGGGAGTCGACACCCACGATCTGGGGGCCCCGTGCCACACCTCTTTCCGCGGCGTCAAGGGCAATGTTCGTGCTGACGTGCAGATTCCTGATGAGGTCGTGGCGGCATACGGAGGCGGCTTCATCGGGCTTCTCCGGCCCGAGCTCTACCGGCGAATGCTGGACGCAATGCCGGTTGGCGTCCTGCGCACCAACCAAGAGGTCGCGTCGATCGTCGACAGTGGTGACGAGGTCCAGGTGACCCTGGCGAACGGAAGCGTGATTGCGGCCGCTGCCGTCATCGGCGCGGATGGCATCGATTCGATGGTCCGCAAGCAGTTGTGGGGTGCCTCCGAACGACGCGAACACAAGCTGCACATCATCGCGGGCTACACGTTCGCCGACGTTCCTGGAATTGAGCGCAACGAGGTAGTGCTGACGCATGACAACCAGGTTCAGGGAACCTATTCGTCTATCAGAGACGATGGCCGCGATGGCGTTCAGTGGTGGGTGCTTGAAGCCTGGGATCCGGCGGCGCCGGCGCCGACCGACCTCCGTGCGCATGCATTGACCCTCGCGGAGCGCTTCCCGGGGCCTCTGGCTGATCTCGTGCGAGCGACGGAAGGCGGACACTTCCAGCGGTGGCCGATCCGCGACCGTGTGCCGCTGAAGAAGTGGTCGAAGGGGAGGATCAGCCTTGCCGGCGATGCCGCCCATGCGACTTCTCCCTATGCCGCGTATGGCGCGGGGATGTCGATTTGCGACGGATACGTCATCGCACAGTGCTTGACGGGCGTCGACCTCTCCGACACCAGTGCGGTCGTTGGTGCCCTGGCTGCATACGACGAACGACGCATCGCCCACACCAACTCGCAAGTGCAGCAAGCTTACGTCCTGGGCAAACTGTTCCATCATGCACCGTCGTTCCTCCAACCGATCCGTGACTTCGTTCTTGACCGGACGCCGATGCTCCAGAAGCAGATCGGCGAAAGAAGCCCCGGTGAGATCGTCGCGCAACTGGATGAAATGGGAGCCGGTCTCGTCAGGGCGCGGTAGCGAGCGTCTCATGACCAGTAGCTCGCCTGGCACCGAGCGCGCGCCGCAGCAAGATCGCAGTCGTGATAGCTGGGAGCGCGCGCTCCGCGTCGGTATGGAGCTCTTCGAAGAGGGCGGATCTGCCCATCTGACCATCAACGAGGTCTGTCGTCGAGCTGCAATCTCGGCCCCATCGCTTTATGCGAGGGTCGATGGAAAGTCCGGACTGCTGGCCGCCGTGCACAGGCGGTGGCTCGACCAGTTCGCCCTGACCGAAGATGAGCTCATTGCCCAACACGTGCGGCCCCATGCGACCGTCGAGCACGCTGCAGCGGCAGCCGCCCGTGTCATTATCGGGGTGTTCCGTGCACACGAACGCGCACTCAAAGCTCTGATCGAGCGGAGCGCCTACGACTCGTCGTTCCTGCAACGAGGGTCGCGGGCATCGCAGGGCCTCGTTCAGCGGTTGGCGGCGACTCTGCCCGTGGATTCGGCAACGGCGACTTCCGCGGTTCGGGTGGTGTACGCGGAAAACGTGCTTCGAGTGATGTACGGCCCGAGCTTCCTGGCGGATGTTCCCGAAACAGACCAACAATTCGAGATCAGAGTGGTCCGTCTCGCTCAAGCCGTAGCGGCGGTGATCATGGATAGCTCCGTCGGAGATATCCATGACGACGATGGGCTATATCAGTAATTTGCTGTTGTCTCCCACGGTGCACACCTGAACACTGGACCTGTTCCGCGAGTGCGGTTCCGCGGTCTTCGGCTGAAGTAATCGCGTCCAGGTGGGCTCGACGTAGAGCCCGCTTATGAGGAGGTTCAATGTCGAACGCCACGGCAGACAGAAACAGGTCCGTCACCGACCGTCGGCACGCAGGTGTATGGCAGGCGGTGCTTCTTCTCGCCGGCAGCTGTATGCCGGTTCTGGGTTCGGTGCTCATCACGCCCGTGCTTCCACAACTCTCCGAGCATTTCGCCGATGTGCCCGGCGCGGAAGTCTTGGTGCCGATGATCGTCGCCATCCCCGCGCTCCTGATTGCGATCTTCGCTCCATTCGCCGGTCAGATCGTCGATCGTCTCGGCAGAAAATGGCTGCTGATCGGGGCGATGATCGCGTACGCACTCGTAGGCACTGCACCTGTCTGGTTGTCCGGCCTGCCGGAGATCTTGTTCAGCCGCGTGCTCGTGGGGCTGTGCGAAGCCGCGATCATGACGGTCTGCACGACCCTGATTGTCGACTACTTCCACGAGGAGCGCCAGCGGAACAAATATCTTGGCCTCCAAACCGTGACCACCACCCTGGCGGCGACCGCTTTCATCGTCTTGGGCGGTGCGCTGGGCGTGGGTGGCTGGCACACGCCGTTCTGGGTCTACGCCGTGAGTATCGTCATTGCGATTCCGATGATCTTCTCCCTTTGGGAACCCACCAGCGTCGAGGCGGGTGACACGCCAGACGAAGCGGGTGCGAAAGTGAAGATACCGTGGCGACGCATCGGTGTTCCACTGCTCGTCACGCTCTTCGGCGGATTCACGTTCTACGTGCTCTTGATCGAGACCAGCTACCTGATCGTCGGAACGGGAATTGATGCGTCGGACACCGCAACAATTGGTATCGTGGCGGCCGGCTCGTCCCTGATCACCGCCATCGGCGGTCTGACCTTCGCCCGACTGGCGAAGCTGACCCCGGGTCGCCTGCTCCCGCTCGCGTTCGGGCTTCAAGGTCTTGGCCTCATCCTGATCTGGGTCATTCCAGGCCTGCCGGGGATCGTGATAGGAGCGATCTTCGCGTCCTTCGGCTCTGGTCTGCTTTTGCCATCGCTGCTGACGTGGGTCGTCGCGACGACGCTGTTCGAAGACCGGGGCCGCGTTACGGGATGGTGGACATCGGCATTCTTCCTCGGTCAGTTTCTGACGCCGATTCTCATCGGCGTCCTCACAGCCGGGGTGGGCCGCCTGAACATCGCCGTCGGAATTGTGGGCATCGCGGCCGCTCTCCTGGCCGTTGTGGTCGGCCTGAGCCTCCGTCGATCCGCGCACACGCACGCCTCGGTTCAACGCTGAACAGGCGTCAACGTGGAAGGTACGGCGCGCTGACGTTCTTCGGTGCCCGCGAAGTGTCGCTCGCGGGCACCGAGTCGATGTCGGTCTTCTGAGCGTTGAACGTGTGGACTCCTTGCGCCGCCTCCGCCAGGAGCTCCCGCATCCAGGCGTGCTCAGGATCTCGATCGTGCACCGGGTGCCACCACAGCGCGTTGAGCACCGGAGTAGCGTCGAAGGGCGGCTCATAAAGGCAGATGCCACCAGCACCCAGGGCCACCGGAGCGAGTCCGGACTGAATCAGGCCCAACCTGTCCGTTCCCGCCACGAAAAGCGGGAGTGAGAGAAAACTCTCGACGACGGCATCGACGTGCGGCTCGATACCCAGCTGCTGAAGCTGGCGGCTCGCGGACGTGAACGCAGTGCGTGACTGATATGTGAACACCCAGTGCGACGATGCCAACTGCTCCATTGTCAGCCCGGCGCGCGCCTGCTCGTTCGAGTCGGACGCGATAATGAGCCAATGGTCTCGCCACAGGTCGAGATACGGGAGCCCGGTGAGAAAACCGTGCGGAATGATCAACGCGTCAACCGAACGCAGCCGGACGTCGACATCGTCGATGATCGTCGGCGTATGCAGCATGTATCGAAAGCGAACCCCTGGTGCGCGCTCCGCCGCCAACGCAGAGGCTGCGGCTCCGACCGTCGCGAAACCGTAATCAGACCCGTAGATGGAGAACTCACGGGTCGACTCCTCGGGTACCCAGTCGGCTTGACTGTCGAAGACTCGCCGCGCAGCCTCCAGCGCCGTCGAGGTGTGATCGGCGAGTCGCATCGCCAGTGCGGTCAACTCATACGAATTCCCACGTCTCGCGAGCAGCTGATCATTGAAATGCAACCTCAGGCGCCCGAGGGATGCGCTGAGAGCAGGTTGGCTCAGGTGCAGTCGCTCGGCGGCTTTGGTGACGCTGCGCTCGGTCAACAGCGCGTCAAGCGCCACCAGAAGATTGAGATCCAGACGCGATAACGCGGGCTGGTCAGACATGGCGGGCCTCCTCATGCGGGGCCCGAAGGCCATAAATGACGTCTATGTCCCAGATAGCTAACCACGGATTCCCTGATACGCACCAGGAGCGCGAGACTTAGGACGCATGCCGACACGGCCCCGAAAAAAGGATCGAAGATGATCAAGTTGCTTTCCCACCTCTCGTACGTGGCGATCACGTCTCCCGATGTCGAGGCGTCGGTCAAGTTCTATGTGGAACACGTCGGCCTCTCAGTGGTCGATCGGATCGACGGAGCGGTTTATTTGCGCTGCTGGGGCGACTACTACGCCTATTCGCTCGTCGTCGTTCCGGGTGCGGAGCCCGCACTGGACACCATGGCTTGGCGAGTCAGCAGCTCAGAGGCCCTCGATGAGGCGGCCAACCGCGTCGAAGCGGCGGGTATCCGGGGAGAATGGCTCGATGACGTGCCACACATCGGTCGCGCCTATTGTTTCACCGGGCCATGGGGTCATTCGATGACCTTGCACTGGGCCGTCACTCGGCACGCAGCAGCGGATCGCGTCGCGTCGATCTTCCCCGACCGGCCGGAGAAACGCAGCACCGTGGCCGGAGCCCCCCGCCAGCTCGATCACGTCACTATCGCCACCAGCGACGTTGACGCTTTCGCGACTTGGTACAACGAGGTACTGGGATTCCGAATCATGGCGAAGACCATCCTCGACGAGGCGCCCATCTCCGTCTTCTCCGTCTTGACCACGAACGAGAAATCGCACGACCTCGGAGTGGTTCTGGACGGCTCAACTCGCGCCGGACGCATCAATCACTACGCATTCTGGGTGGATACCCGCGAAGAGCTGCTCATCGCGGCCGACATTCTTCTGGAGAATGACGTGCCAATCGAGTACGGCCCGTCGATCCACGGTATCGGCGAACAGAATTTCCTCTATTATCGCGAACCGTCCTCGCTGCGTATCGAGCTGAACACGGGCGGATACCGCAACTATGTCCCAGACTGGGAGCCGAACACCTGGCGGCCCTCGCAAGGGTCGAACAACTTCTATCGCAACGGCACCATGCCGATTTCCATGACCGAGTCCTTCCCCGCTGCCGACGGGCCCAGCGCCACCGAGGAAGGCGTTCCCGAGGAGATCAAAGACGCGCTGCTCAACCCGTATGCCAAGCACGGGCAGGGTTGACTAGGACGCGGCCGGTGGCCGCCGCGCCTCCGTTCAAACGGTCCTGATCATCCAGTTCTCACAATGACGCGAGGAGATCGCAACTCATGACCTCAAACAGCGCAGTGCCCTACGCTCTAGCCCGCTTACGACTCGGAGGTGCCGTCCATGTGGGCCTCGTCGTGGATGAGCGCATCAGGCCGCTCGACTCAGTGGAGCTCGGTGCGAACGACCTGAACGCATTCCTCGCCAACCCGGACTGGGACAGACTTGGCGCGCTGGCGGTAACGGAGAGCGACGAGTGGATGGCGCTGAAAGATGTCACTCTGACCGCCCCCGTCGAACCGCGCCAAGTGCTCCAGGCTGGGGCGAATTACCGGGAACACGTGATCGAGCTCGTCGCCGCGGGCCTGACGCAGAACAGCGATCGAACACCCGAGGAAGCACGAGAATTCGCGGCACGAATGATGGATGACCGGGCGGCGAACGGCGAGCCCTACTTCTTCATCGGTCTGCCAGCGTGCGTCGTCGGCGATGATGTCCCGCTCGTACTGCCCGCCTACAGCGAGGTGCATGACTGGGAACTCGAGCTAGCCGTGGTGATCGGGCGCGAGGCATTTCACGTCTCACGGGAAGACGCAATCGGTCATGTCGCCGGCTACACGATGGTCAACGACATCACGACGCGCGATCTCGTCTTTCGGAAGGACATGAAAGAGATCGGCACCGACTGGTACCGTGCCAAGAATGCGCCCGGATTTCTTCCGACCGGTCCGCTTCTCGTGCCTGCGGAGTTCGTCGACGCGGATAACCTCGGCGTCCGTCTGGAGCTGAACGGCCAGACCATGCAGAACGGATCGACCAGCGATCTCCTCTTCGACGTCGCCGCTCTGATCTCAAGTGCAAGCAAGACGATGCCATTGCTTCCCGGAGACTTGATCCTGACCGGGAGCCCTCCGGGAAACGGGCAACACTGGAAGCGGTTCCTGCGCGCCGGCGATGTCATGACGAGTTCGATCGACGGACTCGGCACGCAGGTCGTGCGCTGCGTCGCACCAGGAGGCGAGAGATGAGTGCGCCCTCGGAAGTTCCGGCTGAAATCAACCGGAACAACCCGGAGGCCGAGATCGCTGTGCGCGCCGAGGCATATCGCAACTGGGGACGGTGGGGAGAGGCCGACGTGCTCGGCACGCTCAATTTCATCGACAAGCGCAAGCGTGTGGAAGCGGCAGCGCTCGTCACGGAAGGTGCTGTCATCTCGCTCTCCCAGGCCTTCGACACCGATGGTCCTCAGAAGGGCTGGCGCCGACGCACGAACCCTGTTCACACCATGACCGACACGGGTACGGATGCGGAGCGCGGCAACCAAGGCTTCCCTCACGGGATCGGAGGCGCGGACGACGTCATATCCATGCCGCTGCAGTGCTCGACCCAGTGGGACGGGCTCGGTCACATCTTCGACCACGGATTTGCGTGGAACGGCCGCCGAGCTGGTGACGTCGTCACAAGCGAAGGCGATCTCGTCACCGGAATCGAGCATGCGGTGTCCGCCATCGTCACGCGTGGCGTCCTCTTGGATATTGGACGGCATCTGAGTTCGGAGTCAGGCGAACTACCCGATGGCTACGCGATCAGTGCGGCCGAACTCGACGCTTGTGCGGCCGAACAGGGTGTGAAGATCACTCCGGGCGACATCGTGTTAATTCGCACCGGCCGCCTCTCCCGGGCCCGTCGCGAGGGGTGGGGCGACTATGCCGGCGGCCCGTCCGCGGGACTCTCGCTCACCACCGCCGGCTGGATTCACCGCACAGAGATCGCCGCCATTGCGACAGACACCTGGGGATTCGAAGTGCGCCCGAACGAGTTCGACGTTCCGTCCTTCCAACCTCTCCACCAGGTCGTCATCCCTAATATCGGTCTCACCGTCGGTGAGATGTGGGACCTTGATTCCCTGGCCGTGTCCTGCGCCGAACGTCGGCGGTGGGATTTCATGCTGTCTGCACCGCCGCTGGCCATTACTGGAGCGGTCGGCTCGCCCATCAATCCCGTCGCCATCTTCTGACTTCGGGCCAGATCGACCAGCTATCGAGAGAACAGTGAGGTTCTGGTGAGTGCAGTGAAAAAGGTCGCCGTCGTGGGCAGCGGGGTTGTGGGTCTGGCAGCCGCCATCCAGCTCGGCAAGGCTGGCGTCGAGGTCGACGTCTTCGAGGTCGCGTCGGAGCCGAGCGCTCGGGGCTCCGGGATCTCACTTCAGGGCAATGCCCTGCGTGTGTTCGATGCTCTGGGGGTGTGGGAAGACGTTCGCGCCGCCGGATACGCGTTCGAGGGTCTTAATCTGCGCGCACCAGGCCCGGGGGCGCCGATAGTAGCGGCCCTGCCCGATGTCAAGACGGGCGGTCCCGACTATCCGGCAGCCCTGGGGATGCGGCGACCTGAACTCACACGGATCATGCTGGAGCATGCCACGCGTGCCGGCGCACGAATCACCTTCGGTTCACCTGTGTCCGCGGTGGAGACCACTGCTGACGGCGAGGTCCAGCTGTCCGTCAATGGCGCACCCACAGGGGTTTACGATCTAGTAATCGGCGCCGACGGAGTGAACTCCACCGTTCGCAGACTCATCGGTATCGATACCAAGCCGCAACCCACTGGCATGGGGATCTGGCGAACGTTCGTTTCGCGCCCAGATGAAGTGGTGCGCAGCGAGCTCTACTACGGTGGTCCGATCTACATCGCCGGGTACACCCCGACGAGCGAACACTCAATGTACGCCTTCCTTGTCGAGAAGGCACAAGACCGAGCAGGCGTCTCGGACGAACAGGCGACCCGTGTCATGGTCGAGGAATCGCGCGCATACGAGGGGCCGTGGAACCAGATCCGCGCGGAACTCGAGCAGGGCTCTCAGGCCCACTACACCTGGTTCACCAAACATCTCGTTGACGCTCCCTGGAACCGAGGTCGGGTCGTTGTCATCGGGGATGCCGCACACAGTTGCCCTCCGACGGTGGCGCAAGGTGCGGCACAAGGCCTCGAAGACGCACTCGTTCTGACCGAACTGCTTCTCTCGAAGGAGTCAATCGACGAGCAGCTCTGGGACGAATTTCACGCCCGCCGGCTACCACGGGCGCGAGCGGTCGTGGAGGGATCTGTCCAGCTCGGCCAATGGCAGCTCGATGGCGCCCAGGACGCAGATGCCAAAGGACTGATTCTCGAAATCGCACAAAGGATGGCGGTACCCGCATGAACAATCTTCATGGTCCGACGCCCGTCATCGACGTGCACGCTCATCTGCTGCTGCCGTCCCTTCACGACGAAGTCGGACGGCGTGCACCCGAACTGCTCGCGGAGGCAACCGATCTCGAGCGCCGACGCAACGGTAGTGAGAGCCTGAAGGCATCAGGCGCTATGATCGGAGCCCGCATAGCTCAGCTCACCGACTTGGGCGCACGGATAGAGGCGATGGATGAGCAGACCGTGGATCGGCAGTGGGTCAGTGTCTCCCCGAATCACTTCTACCCGTGGGCACCAGAGGGCCTCGCCGCATGGGTCGCCGGTGAGACCAATCGGCTCGTGGCCGAGCACGTCGGACAAGCTCCTGGGCGACTCACCGGACTGGGCGTGATCCCGCTCCAGCATCCTGAACGCATAGTCGAATTCCTCGATGACGCTGTGCTGGGGCGCGGTTTGGCGGGGGTGGAGATTTCCTCCTTTGCGGGCGAGATCGAATTGTCCAGCCCCCGTCTCGAGCCGTTCTGGGCACGCGCCGCAGAGCTGGCGTGCATCGTCTTTCTGCACCCCTTCGGGTGCAGCCTCGACGAGCGGCTGGATCGGTACTACTTGGCGAACACCGTAGGACAGCCCACCGAGAACGCGGTCGCCCTGTCGCATCTGATCTTCTCGGGGGTGCTCGACCGTCACCCCGACCTCAAGATCGTCGTCGCACACGGTGGCGGCTATCTGCCCTTTGCGATTGGTCGTTCCGACCATGCTTGGCGAGTGCGTCCGGAAGCGCACGGATGCGCAAATGCTCCGTCTACCTACCTTCGACGGCTCTGGTTCGACACCGTCGTGCACGACCCGGCGGCCCTCCGGCATCTCGTCGAGATCGCTGGGGATTCACGAGTTCTCCTTGGCAGCGACTTCCCGTTCGACATGGGCCTGGATGACCCCGTTGCGGACGTGCGCTCGGCCGGACTGTCTGAGCGAATCACCGCACAGATTCTGGGTCAGAGCGCCGATGCCCTTCTGCACGCGGGGGTTCGGGCATGAAGATCGCGCGGTGGGAGCATCCCGGCCCACCATCCCGGGGCCCGGCTGACCTCCACGATCAATCACCACAAATCGGTGAAGGATTTGTCATCGACGAACGTGTCGTGCTGTTCCCCGACGCGTTGACGGTCACCGAAGTCCTCGCTCACGGATTGGGATTCGCTCACACGCTGCACGCTCGTGCCGCCGACCTCCCGGGCACGCCCTTGGGGCACGTCCGCCTCCTCGCGCCATTTGTGCCGGCGTCGATCCGTGACTTCGTTACGTTCGAGGAGCACGTCGAAGGGGTCAGCGCAGCTGTGGACGGGAAAAGCGAGGTCGTTGCAGAGTGGTATGAGGCGCCGACGTTCTACTTCTCAAATCCGCACATCGTGCTTGGTCCCGGAGAGCCGGTCAGCCCACCCGTCACCGAACGCCTGGACTTCGAGCTGGAACTCGCTGTGGTCATCGGGGGGGTGCCGGGATCGGACGGCGTGAACCTGTCGGTGGAGAGCGCAGCAGCGCACATCTTCGGCTACACGATCATGAACGACTGGTCGGCGCGCGACCTGCAGTCCCGAGAGATGAAAGTGCGACTGGGACCGGCAAAGGGTAAGGACTTCGGTACGTCGCTGGGCCCCTGGATCGTCACGGCAGATGAACTCGCGCCCTTCGTCGATGATGACGGGTTCCTGGCCCTCCGTGCCGAAGTGAGCGTGAATGGCAGCCACGTCGGCGACGATCTCATCTCGAATATGGGCTGGCCGTTTCCCGAACTCGTCGCCTATGCGGCCCGGAATTCCCGTGTTGTTCCGGGAGACGTTCTCGGATCGGGAACGGTCGGCAACGGGGGATGCCTGGGCGAGCTGTGGGGGAGAGCCGGTGAACTTGTACCTGCGCCGCTGCGCGAGGGTGACGAAGTGCGGATGAGCATCGAGGCGATCGGCGAACTCGTCGCGTCGGTCGGTCGGGCGGTCCCGCCGCCGCCTGTCCCGCCGGCGCGTCGACGTCCGCGGGCTCGGCATCGCTGAGTAGAGTCCTGGCGACACGAGCTAAGGGCTCGGCAGTTCTGTGGGACTCTGCGTGCGCGACACGCCTCCTGTAGTCGTCTGGCTCCAGCCCGGGCCAGACATGGCGCAGCAGCCGCCGGGCGAAAACGCCCGACGGCTGCTGGACCGTGGTGTCGGTTCGTTTATGCCGAACGTCGACGGCGGCGGATCACCAGGGCCGCGCCTGCTCCTAGCAGAATTACTGCTGCGAGGATCGTGCCGGTGATTTCAGCACCCGTTGCGGCGAGGGTGCCATCGCCCGCCACCGGTGATTCATCGCGGCCCGGCTTCGGGAGCGGGGTGGGCTCGGGGTTCGTTACCGGCGCCGCCGCGTAGCGCAGACCGAAGCCGTATTCGAACAGCGGATTTGCGGTGTCGTTCGGCACATCGGCGTATTGCGCTTCTACTTCCTCCATGGTCGACGGAAGTTCGAACGGCAGCACGCCTTCTGGTTCCGCGGCGCCGATGATGACGTTGAGAAGAGCCTCGTCAGAGACCCCGTAGGCGCCCAGCACGGCATCCGAGCTGTCGAGCACCTTGTCGAGGATCAGAGGCCGGGACAGCTGGGGCACGGCGATCGTCGTGACACCTGCTGCGTGCGCCTGAGCGAGAGCCGTGGCGTCCTCCTCACTGCCCGTGATGGTGAGGTCGGTGAGGTCGGCTCCGCCTCGGGGATCGGTCAAGCGCACGATGGCGACGTCCGCCTGGGTCACGTCGGTAACCGGGGTGAGCCCGGCAGCGAGAGCCGCTTCGTCGGTCACGCCGTACAAGAACACCTTCGTGCCCGCACCAGCCTTCAACGGCAGCACGTTGTTTTCGTTTTCGAGAAGAGTCAGCGACCGTTCCTGAGCTTCGAGCCCGACAGCGCGGAACTCGGCGTTGCCCACGAGCGCATCGGCGGCGGCCGGGTCGACGTAGGGGTTCTCGAACAGTCCCAGATCGAACTTCTGAGCGAGAACGCGCCCCGCGGCCTCGTCGAGCCGTTCGTTGGACAAATACCCTTGCTGGACGGCCTGCACGATGTACTGCGGCTGGTCGCTTCCGCCGAGGATGTCCACGCCGGCATTGATGGCGCTGGCATAGCGCTCGGGGAGAGTCAGATCTTCGACCCCCCAGGGCATCCCGGCGCCCCACGATCCGAAGAAAGGTGCCGGCGGACGTGTGTCGCGGCAGACCTGAGGGCAGTCGTTCGCGATTGCCCAGTCGGAGGTGATCACGCCGTCGAAGCCGTACTGCTCTCGCAGCAGATCCTGCAGGAGGTATTCGTTGTGTCCAGCGCCGACCTGCTCGATCTCAGTGCCGTCGACCTCGAGATTCTTGAGGATGGAATAGGTGGGCATGATGCCGGCGGCACCCGCCTCGAACGCCCCCTCGTAGGGCGTGATGTGCTCAGCGAAGTTATTGCCGGGGAACACGGCGTAACGACCGTAGTAGTAATGGCTGTCGTAGCCGTTCTCCTGTGCCCCGTAACCAACCCAGTGTTTCACCACGGTAGCGACACTGCTTTCGGTCAGTCCCTGCGTGCCACCCTGGAGGGCCTCGACGTACGCTTTCACGAATGGCTTGACGTCGACTCCGACGGAGCCGAAGGTGCCGTTGATGCGGGTCCAGCGAGGCTCGGTCGCGATATCGGCCTGCGGAGAGAGCGCCTCACGAATTCCGACTGCAGCATACTCCTGACGAATGATGTCACCCATCTGGTAGGTGAGCTCCGGATCTGCGGTCGCGCCCATGCCGATCGCATCCGGGAAGGGAGTGAAATCGCCATTGGACACCGTTTGGCCCTCGGTCACGGTGAACCCGGAGCGGGGGTCGGTACTGATCAGGAGTGGGATTCCGAGTGGCTCGGCCTCGGCCAGCTCTTGTAGCGCATTGTGCTCTGTGGCGAGCGTGGCCGCACCCACGCCGAGGCGGGAGATATAGGTGGTGATGTGACCGTTCTGGAGGAAGCCCGAAAAGGACGCTTTATCGTACGCGCCCTGCCCGGAAAGGCTCGCGTGCATCAACAGGCCTGCCTTCTGCTCGAGGGTCAGGTGCCCGACGAGATCGGCCGCGCGCTCGTCGGAGGTGAGCCTCCAGTCCTCGTACGGTGTGAGGTCGCCGCTGCTATCGAGGTCGCGGAACTGCAGCCCGTCGACTGTGAGGATGTCCGCGGTGCGGGTTCCCAATTCGGGCTGATCGGCCGCGTACGCCGGCGACGCGAATGTCGCAACAGCCGCTAGCGGGGCGAGCACCGCTCCGGCCACTGCAAGGCCCACCCTCCTCGGCTTGGGTTGACGTGGCGTGGTCGAAATCATGCTTACTCCTTCGTGAGCGTTTGTCTGGTCCAGACAGTGACCGACTTTCAGCTTATTCCGAGGCAAGTATGCGCTGTCAAGTCCATTTGCAAGACTCTGAGGAGGTGATTAAGCCTGACATCGGATTTTAAGTCCAGACGGTGGTCGCTGTGCGCACGTGTACCCTGAATTCGATGTCGCCGTCACGGATCGTCGACAAAGAAGGGTCGCGAACACATGACGGAGACGGCCTCGTTCGATCCTGTTGAATTCGATCCGCGCTACTACGCCCGCGCCCGCCTTTCGGCGAAACAGCGCGTCGCAGGGTTCATCCGCACAAGCACGAGCATCACGCGTAGTGAACTTGCGTCTGCTACCGGCCTGTCGAAATCGGCGACCGCGCAACTCGTGGCTGAACTCCTCGAGGACGGTCTGGTCGCCGAAGTCGGCGACTCCGCCGAAGCCCACCGAGGTACTCGGCGGTCAGCCGTGCTGCGGGCGACGTTGCCCGACGTCATCGTTGCCGGAGTTCACTTTCGGCACGATTCCGTTGCAGCCGGGATCGCCGACATGAACGGAGATCTCATTGCAACTTCCTTGTTCCACTCTGATCTCCAATCGTCTCCAGAGCTGGCGCTCGAACGCGTTGCCGAGCTAGTGCAGGAGCTTGTCCGTACGAGCGCCCCCTTGGATACCCCGCTGGGAGCAGTCGTCATGGCGCTGCCTGGGCCTATTGATGCGACCACCGGCATCGTTCGCTCGCCCAGCGTTCTCTCGGCCTGGTCGGGGGTCGACTCCGCGGGCCTGCTGGCCACCCGCTTGGGCCTGCCCGTGCATGTCGGTAACGACGCGGATCTCGGGGCGTGGGCCGAGCTGGTGCGCGGTTCCGGTCGTGATTTTCGGCACGCCATCTACCTCGAAGCGTCGCGGGGCATCGGGGCCGGCCTCATCCTCGACGGCCGCGTGTACAGCGGGGCACTGGGAATAGCTGGCGAGATCGGGCACGTTCAAATCGACGCCAACGGTCCGCTGTGCCGATGCGGGCAGAATGGATGCGTCGAGATGGTCGTCTCGAGTGGTCCGCTCCTCGATCGCCTGCGGCGGGTCCACGATGCTGACTCGCGCCGGCCCCTGTCGTCTTTCACCGACGAGGTCAGCGCGCGCATCCTGCGCGAGGCGGGCCACACGCTCGGAAAGGTCGTCGCAGAAACCTGCAATGTGCTCAATCCGCAGGCTGTGGTCGTTGGGGGCGAGCTCGGCGAGGCGCATCCCTCCTATCTCGACGGCATGCGAGAGGCGCTGCGTCGCTTCGCCCAGCCGGTCATCGCCCGAGGCCTCGTCGTGGTGCCCGGTCAGTTCGGCGCGAATGCCACGCTGATGGGGTGCTTCGTGCGCGCCACCCATTCCGTTTTTGCGCGTGAGATGAGACTCGAGTCGGAGGGCCATTCTCTGCCCCGCCGCAACGATGGGCTCATCAACCTGGTGCCGCCATTGCGGCTGCCTTCGTCCTAGGTCGCGAGCCTCGTGGCCCAGCAGGACCCCCTCTGCCGATCTCGATGATTGCGATGCCCGCCTCGATGTTCTCTGGTGCGCTGAACACCCGAAGGAGGCGTCGACAGCCCTCCCAGTCCGCCGCACCGTTTTCGAGAAACGGAAGGACGGGGGTGGCGAAGAGTTGACGGAATGAGGTGAACGCGGACATCTGGATCTCCATTGACCTATCAGGTGAAAGACCGGGTTCGTGGGTCTCATCCTGATGCTTGGCATCGCGGGGCCGATCGACGCCTCTTACGCCGATGAGCTGGTTTCTACCTAATGGATGGCGACCCGGGCCTGCTTGACGCCTACAAGGCCGATCCATTTGTTCTGATCGAACGCTGGGAGGCCGACTTCTCCGATGGCTCGGTACGGACAACAGCGTCGAGACCACGAACTGGCTGCACTTCACCGACGCCGATCGGGCCGCTGTCATTCCAGCGGGAATAAGCCACGAAGCTCTCGCACTGGCTCGGGCGGGACTATCCGCCAGTCGCGCTCCGAAGAGGGTGGCTGGCGAAGGCCCAGCTGGCTCGCCGGCGCACCTGACTGCAGCGGGGGACATACGAATTGAGCCGTAGTGTCCGCTACCGTGTTTATGACAACGACGTCAGGATTACTCATGCTCTTGATTACCGGCTCCGCTAGTCCCCTGCCCGACGCGCGCGACAAGCTGATTGCCGCAGCGATTGCGGTCAGCGAGAGCACCCAGCAGGACGACGGCTGTATCAGTTACACGTTCGCCGCCGCCCTCGACGGGGAGGAGATCATCAGTGTCGAGTTGTGGCGCGACCGTGCGGCGCTTGCTGCCCACATGAACCATGACCATACGCGGCAGTTCCTCGCGGACCTGGAGGGAGTTCTTGTCGAGGTCCCCGTCATGCACGAGACCGAGCTCGAGGTGTGAGGCTCGTGCTGCGATGCAGTCGGCATCGCATCGGGCTCGTTTGCCGTGTTGGCGCTCGGCGCATTCATCCTGGTGCGTCGCCGCCGGGTCTGACAACACCGAGGTGTGTCCCGGTCGCGATGTCGTACAGGGGCCAGCTATAAGCGTTTCTAGGCTTGGCTGGTGGGGAGGATGAACAGGTTGGCGAGGTTGACGTGCTCGGGTGCCTGGAGCGCGAACACGACAGCCTCACCGAGCTCGGACGGTTGTACCATCTTTACGTCTGCCCCGGCCTCTCGGATGGTTGCTTTCAGCTCTTCATTGCTGGTGCCCTCGAGTAGTTCGGTGCTGACCTGTCCGGGGTCGATGGTGGTGACGCGGATGTTGTGCTTGCCACCGACCTCCATGCGCAGACCCTCGGACAGGGCGCTGACGGCGAACTTCGTGGCCGAGTAAACGCTGAAGCCCTGCCCGAAGACGCGGCGGCCGGCGATCGAGGAGATGTTGAAGATGTGGCCGGAGTGCTGCTCAATCATGATCGGCAGCACCGCGGCGATACCGTTCAGGACACCCTTGATGTTGATATCGACCATCTGGTCCCACTCGTCCGTCTTGAACTCGTCGATGTCGGAAATGGGCATGATGCCGGCGTTGTTAAATAGCACGTCGACACTGCCGAACTCGTCGCGGAGCGCCTGAGCGGCATCCTTCAGTTCGGCGACGTTGGTGACGTCCGCGACAAACACGCGGGCCGTGCCGCCGTCGGCTTCGATGGAAGCCTTGAGAGTTTCGAGGCGGTCTTTGCGGCGGGCGACGAGGCCGACTGTGACGCCGGCCTTGGCGAGCTGGCGAGCAGTTCCTTCGCCGATTCCGGAAGAGGCTCCGGTCACAAGGGCGATCATCCCGTGAAGGTCTGTCATGTGTGCTTATTCCTTTTTCATAGTGGTGGTTTAGCGGGCAGCGGGGACGTTGTGAAGCGCCACCGCGACAGCACCAAACGTAACGCACGGCCCTTGCGTTGTCAACGCAAGGGCCGTGCGTTACTGCGCTAGAATGATGCTATGAGCGATGGGCGTCAGTTTCAGCGTGCGTACTCGGCACACGCCAAAGCTCAGCGCGCCGCCGATCTGCTCGATGCTGCTCGTCGATTAGGGAGCAGAGACGGGGTGCGCTCCTTGACTCTGACTGCGATCGCGCACGAAGCAGGGGTCCATGTATCTGCGGTGCGTCGCTACTACGCCTCTCGTGAAGAGATCTTGATCCTTCTCACCACTGAGGGGTATCAGGGCTGGAGTGACGAGGTGATCCATCGCCTGCAGGGCCACCTTGTGAAATCGGCAGAATTGGTCGAAGTGCTGGTCTCCACGCTTGAAAACCATCCACTGTTCTGCGACCTGCTCACTCATTCCACCCTCAGCCTGGAACACGAGGTCAGCTTCGAGGCTGTCCGAGGGTTTAAGAAGAGCGCACATCGAAACATCCTCGACCTCACTGAAGCGATCGTTGACGCAACTGACATGAACTCACTATCTGCCGGACTGGTGATCAGCGCTACCGTTGCTCTGGCGGCGACGTTCTGGCAGGCGGGGCATCCCTCGGTACACGTCATCCGCCTCTACCAGGAGGAGCCGAACTTGGCTCACATCGGTGTCGATTTTCGTTCCGCGCTCTCCACACAACTCACCGCGCTCATCGCCGGCCTCGCTTGCCGGACCTCCGATTTCAGCTGAGCGCGAGCGGATGCTTCTCCCGTGACCTACGCCTTATCCTGATGAGATCGGTGATACACCATCGGCGCCCGCGCGGGCCTGTTGCTGCCGAGTCAAGTCCCGGGTATGGATGAATTCTCCGCACGCCGTGGCACGATCATCAGGGCGGCGGCAGCCTGCACGAATTCGCAGTGGCAATGTTCGCGCGAACGTGGCGGTGAGCGCGACCTCACCGTTTCGGCGGCTCTATCGACCACCCCGTGTACGCCTCGGCGAGGTAGGTGCGGCCGGCCTCCGACTCCAGGACGGTCCGCAGTTCGCCGAGCTGGCGGCGGCGGTCGAAGTCGCTGGCGTCGGGGGCGACGTGCAGCATGCTGGTCATCCACCAGGAGAAGTGCTGGGCCTTCCAGATGCGGTCGAGGGCGCGGTCGGCGTACGTGTCGATGAGTTGCCCGTCGCCCTCGGTCAGCAGGGCTCGCAGCGCGTCGGCGAGCAGCACGACGTCGGCGATGGCGAGATTCATGCCTTTGGCGCCGGTGGGCGGCACGGTGTGGGCGGCGTCGCCGACGAGCGCCACCCGGCCGCGGCGCAGCTCGTGCGCCACGACGCTGCGGAAGCGCAGCACGTCGCGCTGGATGACGGGGCCCTCGTTGAGGGTCGTGCCTGGCACCCGTGCCTGCAGGGTGTCCCAGATCTCGGCGTCGCTCGGTGCTGCGGGGTCGGCGGTGGGGTCGCACTGAAAGTACATCCGCTGCACGTCGGGGCTCCGCTGGGAGATCAGGGCGAAGCCGTCGGGTGAGTTGCTGTAGATGAGCTCGTCGGAGCTCGGGGGTGCCTCGCAAAGGATGCCGAACCAGGCGAACGGGTACTCCCGGAAGTAGCCGCCGGAGCGCGACCCGGTCACGGCCGCGCGCACGATGCTGCGCGAACCGTCGGCGCCCACCACGAAGTCGGCCTCGATGCGCACGGGGTCGCCGTGGGCATCCGTGGCGATGATCGCCGGATGCACGGGGTCGCCGTCGTCGACGCCCTCGACGGTGACGCCGAAGCGCAGGTCCTGCTCGGCGGCCAGCCTCAGCGCCAGCAGATCCTTGAGCACCTCGTGCTGCGGGTAGAGCCAGACGCTGCGGCCCACGAGGGAGGGGAAGTCGATGCGGTGACCCTCGCCGACGTCGCCGAAGCGCAGCTCGATGCCATCGTGGCGATGGCCGACCGTGTCGACGCGAGTTGCGGGGTCGATGGTGCGAAGCAGGTCTACGGTGTTCTGCTCGAGGATGCCGGCGCGGATGGTCGACTCGATCTCGGTGCGAGAGCGGGAGTCGACGACGATCGAGCCGAGGCCGGCGTCGGCCAGCAGCTGCGACAGGATGAGCCCGGCGGGGCCGGCGCCGACGATGGCGACACGGGTGCGGACGGTGGTGGGCATGGCGTCTCCTTCGACGGGGTGACGCCATTGTGGGAGCTCGGCGCGCATCCCTATGCCCTGATTCCCGATGATCGGGAATCCGCGAGGACATCGAAGCGCGCGCGGAAAGGCCTCAGGACCGGTAACCCAGCGACCGCGCGATGTCGTTGGCGGCCCGGTGCAGCTCCACCACGGCGAAGTCTGACTCGGCGTCGCGCGGCAGCACCACGGAGAGGGCGGCGATCACCCGCCCGGTCTCGTCGCGCACGGGCACGGCGATTCCGATGGAGACCTCCTCGATGTACCCGGGCGCGATGGCGTGGCCGAGTTGGCGCACTTCGGCGAGCTTGCGGCGCACCGACTCGGGGTCGGAGAGGGTGGCCCGGGTGAGAGGCGCGAGTCTCGACGAGAGCACCCGCTCCTGCAGGTCGGGCGGGCCGAAGGCGAGCAGCACGAGGCCCGAGCTCGAGGCGTGCAACGGCAGCCGGCCTGCCACACGCGTGATGTTCGAGCCCGAGTCGGGGCTGCTGAGGCGTTCGAGGAAGAGGGCCTCGTCCTGCTCCAGGATGGCGAGCTGGGTGTGCTCGCGCACCCGCGACTGCACCCGCTCCATGAACGGCATGGCAGCCTGGCGCAGCCGGAGCGCGTGCGAGGAGCGGGTGGAGAGTTCCCATAGGCGCATGCCGATGCGCACCCGGCGATCCTCGTCCCGCTCGAGCAGGCCCGTGTCGACGAGCTCGTTCACGATGCGGTGCGCCGTGGAGCTCGGCAGGCCGGAGCGACGGCCGATCTCGGTGGCGGTCTGCACGGTGCGAGTGGGCGTGAAGGTGTCCAGGATGCGCACCAGGCGGTCGGTCGCGGAGTCGCCCGTGGGGGAGTTGGCCATGCTCCATGATGGCACCCGCCGAGCATAGTTCCCATTCATCAGGAAGTAGGCGCATCCGATGGTCGCGGTGGCGCACCATGGAGGGTCCCAGTTCCGAGGCGTCGAAGGAGACACCGTGACCCCACAGACCGCCGTGGCTCCGGAGAGCCTGTTGGCCGCGCCCGACCAGGCCTCGCAGCGCGAGATCACCGTCGAGATCGGCTCGTTGCATGCCGAGTTGGAGCGGCGGGAGCGGGCGGGGGAGCGCATCCGGTTGACCGTGCACGACTTTCCGGCCTACCGGTCGAGCGTGCTGCGGCACCCCACGAAGAATCTCAAGCTGGTCGACCCCGAGACGATCGAGCTGCTCTCGCCGGCGTTCGGGCAGCGCGATGTGGCGGCGGTGGAGAGCGACCTCACCATTCAGCACGCGGGCGTGCCGCTCGGGGAGCGGATGACGGTGCGCGGCCGGCTGACCGACTCGTGGGGGCGCCCGGTGGCGAATCAGCTGATCGAGATCTGGCAGGCGAACTCGGCCGGGCGGTACATCCACCAGCGCGACCAGCACCCGGCTCCTCTCGACCCGAACTTCACCGGGGCGGGACGGGCCATCACGAACTCCTCGGGGGAGTATGCGTTCACCACGATCAAGCCCGGCCCCTACCCGTGGAAGAACCACGTGAACGCCTGGCGGCCGGCGCACATCCACTTCTCGGTGTTCGGCAGCTCCTTCACCCAGCGGCTGGTGACGCAGATGTACTTCCCGGGCGACCCGCTGTTCGCGCTCGACCCAATCTTCAACACCATCTGGCGGCAGAAGGACCGGGAGAGCCTGATCGGCGTCTACGACCACGACCTCACCTCGGCCGAGTGGGCCACCGGGTACCGCTTCGACATTGTGGTCGACGGGCCGGATGCCACCTGGTTCGAGAACGAGAGCGAGTGACCATGGCAGTTCCCGCACGCACCCTGCGGCCCACACCCGGGCAGACGGTCGGCCCGTTCTTCGCCTACGGCGTCTCCTACGACCGGATGCATCAGGTCGTCGACCCCTACGCCCCCGGCGCCGCGCTGCTGGGCGGGACGGTCTACGACGGGGCCGGGGCGCCGGTGCCGGATGCGTTCGTGGAGATCTTCGGAGCCGACCCCGACGGGCGGGTGCCGCGGGAGCGGGGCGCGTTCCGGCGCGACGACCACACGTTCACCGGCTTCGGGCGGGCATTCACGAACGACGACGGGCACTACGAGTTCTTCACCCTCGAGCCTGGCGCGGCGACCGGCAGGGCAGCGTTCTTCGCCGCCATCGTGTACGCCCGTGGGCTGCCCGACAAGCTGCACACTCGCATCTACCTGCCCGACTACGAGGCTGCGCTGGCCGACGACGCGTTCCTCGCCTCGCTCTCGCCCGGCGAGCGGGCCAGTCTGATCGCGTCGCGCACACCCTCGGGCGCGCTCCAGCACGACATCCGCCTGCAGGGCGAGGGGGAGACGGTTTTCCTTGATTTCTGAACCCGTAGCCTCTCCCGCTTTCGACCGCGGGTTGCTGACGCCGGTGGCGGTCGGGCACGATGGGCTCGTCTCCGACGAGGCCGTGCTCGCCGCTCTGGTGCGCGCTGAGCTCGGCCTCGTGCGTGCGTGGTCTCTGCTCGGCGCCGTGCAGGTCGAGACGGCCGACGCGATCGCCACGGCCTGGGGTATGGATGCGGGTACCGACGCCGAGAGAGATGGTGCCGCGAACGGAGACACCGCGGGTGCTGAGGTCGGTCATCCAGGCCCGGACGCGGCGCCCTGGGGTGCCGGCTCGCTCGCGATCGACGTGGCAGGGCTCGCCGCGGCCGCGGTCGACGGGGGTAACCCGGTCATCCCGCTCGTGTCGCGCCTCAAGCAGGCGGTCCCGCCGGCGGACCGCACCTGGGTACACCGCGGTGCCACCAGCCAGGACATCCTCGACACCGCCATCATGCTCGTCTCCCGCCAGGCCGTCGACGCCGTGCTCTCTGAGCTGGGCACTGCCGAAGCCTCCCTCTCCGCGTTCGCCGCCGAGCATCGTGACGTGGTCGCGGTCGGCCGCACGCTCGCGCAGCACGCGGTGCCGACCACCGTCGGACTCCGCGCCACCGTGTGGCTGACCGGAATCCGCCGTGCCCGCACCCGGCTGCGGCAGCTTACCCTGCCCGTTCAGCTCGGCGCCGCCGCCGGCACCCGGGCCTCCTTCCTCGCGCTCGGCGGGCCCGGCGCGACCGAACTGCCGGCCCGCTACGCCGAGACCCTCGGCCTCGACGATGCCGGCGCGGTCTGGCACACCAGCCGCTGGCCCGTCACCGAGCTGGCCGACGCCCTCACCCAGACCACGGATGCGCTGGGCAAGCTGGCCGGCGACGTCATCACCCTCACGCGCACCGAGATCGCCGAGCTCTCGGCCGGTGTCGGCGGCGGATCGTCGGCCATGCCGCAGAAGAGCAACCCCGTGGCGGCGGTGCTCATCCGCGCGGCCGCCCTCCGCGCCCCGCAGCTTGCGGCAACCATGCACCTGTGCGCGACCCTGGCCGAAGACGAGCGCCCCGCCGGAGCGTGGCACGCCGAGTGGCCCACCCTGCGCGAACTGCTTCGGCTCACCCTAGCCGCGAGCGCCCATGCCGCGCAGCTCACCGCAGCCCTGCGCGTCGATCGCGACGCCGCGGCGCGCAACCTCGACCTCACTCGCGGGCTCATCCTGTCCGAACGGCTCTCGATCGTGCTGGCGCCCCTCATCGGCGCCGAACGTGTGGCCACCCTGGTGGCGGAGGCCGCGTCCGGTGCCGATCTGGCCGCGCTTGTCGCCGCGCTGCCCGAGGCCGCCGACATCAACATCCCCGCCCTACTCGACCCCGCGAACTACACGGGCGATGCCACGGCCACCGTCGATAGCGCTACCGCTGGGGAGCGCCCTTCCGCCCCTCACCCCACCGACGAGGCGCGCTCGTGACCCTTCCCACCCTCGCAACCCTCGAGCTCGGCGGAGCGGCAGGGCTGCCGCTGCTCGTGCTCGGCCCTTCGCTCGGCACGTCGACCATCCTCTGGGAGACCACCGCACCAGCGCTCGCCGCGCACTACCGCTTATTGGCGTGGGACCTGCCCGGACACGGCCAGTCGCCGGCGGCCACCGAGGGGTTCGCTGTCGCCGACCTCGCCGACGCCGTCGTCGGCGCGGTGGGGAAGGCGGGCGCCGGCGACGAGTCCTTCTTCTACGCCGGCGTGTCGCTCGGCGGCGCGACCGGTCTCGAGCTGCTGCTCCGGCACAGCGATCGCGTGCGTGCCGCTGCCATCGTCGCCTCGGGTGCGCAACTGGGCGACCCGGCCGGTTGGCAGGAGCGCGCGGCAAAGGTGCGCGCCGAGAGCACCTCGAGCATCATCATCGCGTCGGCGCAGCGCTGGTTCGCGCCCGAGTCGATGGCCGCGCATCCTGATCTCACCGGCCGCCTGCTGCACGCGTTGCAGGACGCCGACGACGAGTCCTACGCCTACTGCTGCGAAGCCCTCGCCGCCTACGACGTGCGCGACCGACTCGCGGAAGTGACCTCGCCGGTGCTCGCCCTCTGGGGCCGCCACGACGCCGTCGCCCCCGAGCCCAAGGCGCTCGACATAGCCGAGGGCGTCGCAGACGGCCGAGCCGCCGTGATCGAGGGCGCCGCCCACCTCCCACCCGCCGAGCAGCCCGAGACCACGGCTGACGCGCTGCGGGAATTCTTCGCCCGCTACCCCGAGGGAGCCAGCCCATGACCCGACCCGACGGAACCGGTCTGACCGACGCCGAGCGGTGGGAGCAGGGCATGGCCGTGCGCCGCGCCGTGCTGTCCGACAAGCACGTCGACCGCGCCGCAGCCTCGACCACGCCCCTCACTGCCGCCTGGCAGGACTTCATCACGCGCACCGCCTGGGGCGACGTCTGGTCGCGACCTGGCCTCGACCGCCGCTCACGCTCGGTGGCCGTGCTGACCTCCCTCATCGCCCACGGACACCAGGAGGAGCTCGCGATGCACCTCCACGCTGCCCTCCGCAATGGCCTCACTGTCGAGGAGATCGGCGAGGTCATCCTGCAATCGGCCGTCTACTCCGGCGTGCCCGCTGCCAACACGGCCTTCCGCATAGCGACCGCCGTGTTCGCCGAACCCGAGGACGTCGCCCCGTGATCGACAAGACCCTCCCCAGCACCGCCGCTGCGGTGGCCGGCATCGAAGACGGCTCCACCGTGATGATCGGCGGCTTCGGCCGCGCCGGCCAGCCTGTCGAGCTCATTGACGCCCTCATCGAGCAGGGCGCCGGCGACCTCACGATCGTCAGCAACAACGCCGGCAACGGCGACACCGGTCTGGCCGCGCTGCTGGCGAAGGGGCGGGTGCGCCGTATGATCTGCTCGTTCCCCCGCCAGCACGACTCGTGGGTGTTCGACGGCCTCTACCGGGCCGGCGAGATCGAGCTCGAGATCGTGCCTCAGGGCAATCTCGCCGAGCGCATCCGGGCCGCCGGCGCCGGCATCGGCGCGTTCTTCAGCCCCACCGGCGTCGGCACCGAGCTCGCCGGGGGCAAGGAGGAGCGCACCATCGACGGCCGCCGCTATGTGCTCGAATACCCCATCCGCGCCGACATCGCCCTCATCTCCGCCTACCGCGGCGACCGTTGGGGCAACCTCGTCTACCGCGAGACCGCCCGCAACTTCGGGCCTATCATGGCCGCCGCCGCCAGCACCACGGTGGTGCAGGTCGACGAGGTGGTCGAACTCGGCGCGCTCGACCCCGAGGCCGTCGTGACTCCAGGCATCTTCGTGAATCGGGTGGTGCCTGTGGGCAGCCGGCCGTGGGTTCAGGGTGGCGCCTTCGTCGGCGGCGTCGACATCGAGGGCCGCTCGTGCCAGGTGCGCTCGTGACCCGCATCAGCCGCGAGGAGCTCGCCGCGCGCATCGCCGCCGACATCCCCGAGGGCGCGTACGTCAACCTCGGCATCGGCGCGCCGACGCTCGTGGCGAACTACCTGCTGGCCGATCTCGAGATCATCCTGCACACCGAGAACGGCCTGCTCGGCATGGGTCCGGCACCCGACGCCGGGCTGATCGATCCCGACCTCATCAACGCCGGCAAACAGCCCGTCACCGCCCTTGCCGGAGCGGCGTACTTCCATCACGCCGACTCCTTCGGCATGATGCGCGGCGGCCACCTCGACATCTGCGTACTCGGCGCCTTCCAAGTGAGCGCCACCGGCGATCTCGCCAACTGGTCCACCGGCGCCCCCGGCGCCATCCCGGCTGTCGGCGGCGCCATGGACCTCGCCATCGGCGCCAAGGACGTGTTCGTGATGACCGACCTGCTCACCAAATCGGGTGAGTCGAAGTTGGTGGCCGAGTGCGTCTATCCGCTCACCGGAGTGGGATGCGTCTCCCGCGTCTACACCGACCGTGCCGTCTTCGACGTGACCGGCGACGGCTTCCGAGTGCGCGAACTCTTCGGAGGCACCACCATCGATCAACTCGAGCAGCTCATCCGCCTCGACCTACGGAATAAGGACTGACTCATGACCGCGAGTTTCATCCACGACGCTGTACGCACCCCTTTCGGCCGCGCCGGCGGCGCACTCGCCGGCGTGCGTCCCGACGACCTGGCCGCCCTGGTGATGGCTTCGATCGTTGAGCGCACCGGACTCGAACCGGCCCGCATCGACGACGTGGTGTTCGGCGACGCCAACCAGGCAGGGGAGGACAACCGCAATATCGCCCGCTTCGGCGCCCTGCTCGCCGGTTTCCCGACCACCGTCACCGGAACCACCATCAACCGGCTCTGCGCCTCATCCCTCGACGCCGTCATCCAGGGCTCCCGCGCCATTGAGGCGGGCGACGCCGACATCGTGCTGGCCGGCGGAGTCGAGTCGATGAGCCGGGCCCCCTATGTCATGGAGAAGTCGCCGAAGGGCTGGCCTGCGTCGGGCAATCCGACCCTCTGGAACACCTCGATCGGCTGGCGCATGATCAACCCGGCGCTGCCGCGGGAGTGGGCCGTGAGCAACGGAGAGTCGGCTGAGCACATCGCCCGCACCTGGGGTATCGGCCGCGAAGAGCAGGATGAATTCTCGGTGCGTTCGCACCGCCTCGCCGCCCAGGCCTGGGCATCCGGAATCTACGACAGCGAGACTGTGCAGGTTCCCGGAGCGCCACTCGTGCGAGACGAGGGTATCCGCGACAACAGCACCGTCGAGAAGCTGGCCGCGCTCAAGGCGCTGTTCGCCGCCGACGGGAGTGTCACCGCCGGCAACTCCTCCTCCATCAACGACGGCGCCTCCGCCGTGCTCGTGGCCGCCGAAGGCGCCCTCGATGGTGATCCGCTCGCGCGCATCGCAGGCCGCGCCGCCCACGGGGTCGATCCGCAGGACTTCCCGATCGCCCCCATCGAAGCCGCAAACAAAGCCCTCGCTCGCGCCGGCCGTCGCTGGGCGGACGTCGACTTCGTCGAGCTCAACGAGGCCTTCGCTTCTCAGTCCCTGGCCTGTCTCAAGGGCTGGCCCGAGCTCGACCCCGAGCGACTCAACATCCATGGCGGGGCACTCGCCATCGGGCATCCGCTCGGCGCCTCGGGAGGCCGCATCATCGGGCACGCCGCCCACGAGCTCGCCCGACGCGGCGGCGGCGTCGTAGTCGTCGCCATCTGCATCGGAGTCGGCCAGGGCCTGGCCGTGGTGCTCGAGCGCTAAATCGTAGCTTGGGTGTCCCATCCGCGTCACGGCCGAGTACAGGCGGTGTTGGGCGCAGCCCGACTCGCGGGACCGACCTCAAAGAGAAACCTAGGCTACGGCGATAGTAATCTTTCGGGTCAATCACCGGTCAGACGTCTACATGGCAGCCTGAGGAATTGTGCCAACCATCTGGACATTGCTCTGGCCGCGCACGGATATGTGCTCCTAGCTCACCGTCTCGATGAGTCTCTTAGAACTATTGCAGAGCTGTGGGGCATGGTCAGCCCCGAACTCGTCGTTGTAATGGGTGGCATGACCGGGCCGGACGAGCGAGCCATCCGTGGCACACACACAAGGCTCCTAAGAACAAACGGCTTCATCTCCCACGAGCAGGCCGGGAGCCTGCAAGTCGAATATCTCACCGCAAAGGGTCACCGAACGCTTGGATACGCCTACAGCGTGGCCAGTGCCGTGGAGCTAGTGGCACGAGAACGCCACGGTGGCGCGGCCCGCGCTGCTTCTGCTTTCGCACTTCCGGACCTTTCTGTGGAGAAAATCGATCCGCGTCAGCCGACCACTGTTGCGCGAGCGGTCGATCGTTGGACGGCCCCAGGCAGCAGCGTCACTGCGGTCTGCGCACACAACGATGAAATAGCGCTCATGATCCTGGAGTGTCTCTACGAGCGCGGTCTACGCCCCGGCGTTGACCTATCCGTTATTGGCGTCGACGATATCCCTGCTGCCCGGATAAATCTCACCACTGTACGAGTAGACGTAGATGCGTGGAGTCGAGCGGTGGCCGATGGTGCGCTTTCAATACTTCTGGGAAATGAGAGACCGACCTTGGAGGGTGAATACTTGGAGGTAGTTGCGCGCAGCTCTGCGTGATCGTGTGCCGCGGCCATACTCCTTCAGACCAGTCGTAGGCGAGGTGGGCGTGGGCAAGCCCTCGCCGACCTGCAGCAGCAGGGACTGATTCGGCACCTCGGCATCAGCAACGCCACCAACAACGAGGTCGAAGTGGCACTGTCCATCGCCCCGATGGTGTCCGTGCAGAACATACGATCTAGTCGATCAGCTCGCCGCGCAGCAAGTGGCCTATATTCCCTTCCTCCCCTCGGGGGCTTTACCCCCCTGCAGCGATCGCAGAGCGATTGAAGTCGACGCCGATGGCAGTGGTGCTAGCCTGAGGCCGTTCTTGATGGCCCAGCGGAAGAAGCCGCGGGCAAGTGAGCGGGTGGCGGTTCCGCCGGCGAGCCAGGCGTCGATGTCGTGCTGGCTGCAGTCCTTGATCGCTGTGTTCCGCGTGTGGAGGAAGCGGAGGAACTCGAGTGCGTGCTGGTGTATTGCCGGGCGGCGAGGAGGGTCGGTGAGCTGGCTTTCGTCAGGCAGTCGGGGTTTCACCTCGTTCGTCGAGTGACGCCGTACCTGCTTCATCTCTGGCCCAAGTAAAAGTGAAGGCGTCGAAGCCATGAAGGTACGTTGGCGGCGATGAGAGTCGAGCCGCCCGACTATCGCACCCGGTATGGAAAATTATCGCTCGTCGTAAACCAGACCCTTCGCGGTTAGCCGCGAACGCATCAAATTGACATCAAGGCTAAGATGACCTTCGGCGTAGAGTAAACGCTTCTCTTCCTCCATCATGGCCCGCTGCCTCCCTGCCGCCAGCACCCTCTCAGCATCCAATCTCGGTACCACGCACACACCGTCGTCATCTGCGACGAGGACGTCGCCTGGAACAATAGCGACCCCTGCGCAAACCAAGGGGAGTTGAACATCGGAAAGAGTCTCCTTGACCGTTCCTTGTGCACTCACAGTCTTACTCCAAACAGGGAAGTTCATTACGCGGAGTTGAGCTACGTCTCGGACGCCCGCGTCGATGATTAGTCCGACAATGCCATGTGCCGCCGCAGATGTCGCCAGTAGATCACCGAAGTAGCCGTCATCACACGGCGAGATCGGAGACACGATCAAAATGTCACCGGGGACGGCCTGCTCAATCGCTACGTGAATCATCCAGTTGTCCCCGGGCGGCACCGAGCATGTGAGTGCAGTGCCGGCTATAGCTGGACCCTCTTGACGGGGACGAATTCGACCTGCAAGAAGCCCGGTTCGGCCCTGCGCCTCGTGAACTGTGGCTACACCCAATTGCGCCAGCCCTGTACAGATGTCCTCAGGTGCCCGCACGACCCCCGTGCCCACACGGGCCATGTCAGGCGACACCTACGTACTGGGGATCAAACACTCCGCCTGTCATGGCGACTTGATCGGAGTTCAAGAGGTTTGCCCTTACCATCAGGTCGACGGATGTCCTCAGCGCGGCGTCGGGCACCACCAATCGTGTGGGCCACATTCCTAGAGCGCGCGTGTAGTCGAACCCCCTCTTTGCCAAGTCGGCGTCACCGGGGGTGGTTATGCGCTCGTAGACTGGAAGCGTGATCCGATCGTTCTGCGGGTCGTTGATGAACTCGTGCGCATCTCTGAGCGCGGCTACTAGGCGCCTGACGGAATCGGTGTTGGCGCGCAGCCAGTTGTCGGCACCGACGAGGGCGGCGAACAACACCTCGGGTATGACGTCGGACACCTCCGCGATGAGATCAAAGCCTTCGCGTTCCGCAAGGAAATTCCAGGGGGCTGGTTGAGGAGCACAGTCGATCTCGCCTTGTCGCAGCGCCGTCCACCGGGTCGTGTGAATTCCTGAAAGCACAAACTCATAGTCGGCCGGATAGGTCAGCCCATCACGTTGAAGCATCTCACGGACGTAGACCGCGGTGCCTTCAGTCAGCGATGACGTTCCAATTCGTTTGCCGCGCAGATTTGCCACATTTCCGACACCTTTGCTTGCAACCAGTGACATCGGCAGGCGAAGTGAGTTCGCCGCGATAATGCGCAAATCGCCACCGGCAACATAATTCGCGATTGCTCCCTCTGGCGGAGTGATTGCCAGATCCGCAGTGCCAGACTGGACGGCTTGCGTGGCCTTCTCAACGCTTCCTAAGCGCAGAAATTCGATCTCGACACGTCGGTCACTGAGCATTCCCTGCTCCACGGCTATGAACACCGGGAGCCAGTTGAAGCCCTGGGCGCCGCCAGCCATTTTGATTGTCGTGGTGCCGGTCATCTCTCTCTCAATCCGTTCGTCGTAGTTGCTGGGCGTGATCGAGTAATCCGCACCTCAGCGTCCTTGTCCTGAAAGCAGGGCATCGAGCCTCGGGTATACGCGGCGTGCGTTGCCCTCGAGGATCTTGTGCCGAGCATGCTCCTCGAGGTCAGCCGCATCGATGTAGCGCTTGGTGTCATCGAACTCCTGACCTGTCTCGGGGTCCGGGCCACGAACAGCCCCTAGCTGCTCGGATCCAAATAGCAGGCTCCCGGGGTCGACTATTCTCACGAGCAAGTCGATTCCTGCCTGGTGATATACGCATGTATCAAATGACACGTTGCGCATTACATGGAGATCGAGCGGCGGCTTGCCGAGCATCAAAGCAAGCCCTCGGTAGCGACCCCAGTGAAAGGGCGCCGCGCCTCCACCATGCGGAATGACAAGCATGAGCGCTTCGTATCGCTCGAACAGGTCACCCTCGACAAGCTGCATAAATGCGATGGTGTCGGCAGCAATGTAGTGGGCTCCTGTTGTGTGGACTGCAGGATCGCAAGAAGCTGAAGCGTGGATCATTCCGGGCACTGACAGCTCAATCATTGCCTCCCATAAGGGATCCCACCACGGGTCATGAAGCGGCCGCGTCACCCAACGCCCGCCCGAGGGATCGGGATTGATGTTGCATCCGACGGCGCCCGCCTCCACACAGCGTCGAAGCTCATTGACGAGCGGTTCGATTCCTCCCATGACCGTTTGTGGTAGCTGACAGACTGCCGCAAAATTTCGGGGGAAGAGCTGAGCAATCCGCAGGACAGTATCGTTGGAGAATCTCGCCCAACCAAGCGCCAAATCTAGGTTTGCAACGTGATGACCCATCGCGGATGCGCGCGGTGAAAGCAGTGTGAAGTCCAAACCACGCTCCTGTTGGAGCCGTAACTGGTTTTCAGACACAATCTGAGCCAACGCCGAATCGCCGACCGTAGGGGCCGTAGGTAGCCGCTTACCTCGCCGGTCGGCGAAAGCTAGTTGAGCCGATCTGAAGGCTTCAAATTCTGGTGGCTCGGTCGTGAAGTGGCCATGGCAATCGATAGCTAACCCGGGCAAGAGAAGACCCCTCTGATACGCAGCAGCCGCTAAGGCGTGCTAGATGGTTGTACCGGTCAGGTGGCGGTTATATTCGGGGCTCACATTCCGTGCCGCCCGCGCCAGCGCCTGAGTAAAGGGTTTCCTCACCGTTTCGTAAGCTCGTAGTGCCGCAGTGACATTCTCTTGTCTCGACAGACAACGCGCGAGCTCGTCCGCATCCTGGATGGCCTGGTTGGCCCCCTGCCCTAGTAGAGGCCTCATCGCGTGCGCTGCATCCCCAAGTAGAGTGACGCTGTCACCGCTCCACTCATCAATCGGCGGAAGATCGAAAAGGCGATATGCTCGCGTGTTGACCATTCCGATGCGCATAGCATTCAGAACTACAGGGTCGGTGTCTGCCGGGTAGGTCGCGAGGATTCGTTCTACGGGCACAGGGGCATCGCCCAAATCTTCCAATAGATCGCCTTGGTACAGAGACGTGTCAACGCCTACGTGGCCTCCCCCGCGAGTAGGCGCAAACAGAGCGTTCGTGGAAGAGCCGTCGGGCCTGACATGCTCCCATCGGCGCATCCGGTCGTTTGGCCAGCCAGGTGGCAGCACATTTACCGGCACAATGCCCCGACAGATAGTGGCATCGGCCGGTTTCGCCTTGACGTCTGAGAACAGCCTTCGAACCGTCGAGCGGATGCCGTCGGCGCCGACCAGTGCCGATGAAATGACGACTTCACCGCTGTCAAAGTGTGCTTCCGCACGATCTCCACGGTCCACAACGTGGCTCAGTCGCATCCCGGTGTGGGTGCGCTCAGCGGGGATGTGTTTCAAGAGTTCAGCATGCAAGTCGGATCGTTGGATTCCGAAAAGCTCGCGGTATCCCTCTCGGCCCTCTACGTCGATTCCCAAATCACTGAGGCCCGGAAATTTCGAATGTCTGACAAATTCACCAGACATTTTTCTCAGCTCAATGCTGCTGCAATCCGACGCGTATTGACGAACTCCGTCAGCCAGGCCCCACGATTGGAGAACGCCTAGTGAGAATGAATCGATGGTGATCGTCCCGCCAACCTCGCCGAAGGCGAGAGCCTGGTCGTATAGGTCCACCGTGAAACCCGCACGGTGAAGGATCGCCGCGCAAGCGACTCCGCCGATCCCGGCCCCAATCACGGTGACGGAGACTTCTGCACTTGCGTTGTCTTTAGGGTCTGTCATCAGGATCTCCAATGCTCGGAGGGGTTGGAATAAAACTATTTGACCGGAACCGTTCTATAGGTCGGTCGTGTCGAGGTTCGGTTAGTCAGAGTTACTCGGCTTGAGTCACGCTGCGGTCGGAAGGGCTGGACCCTTGGCTGACTTGGGCACTTCGTCGCCGAGCTCAGAAGGTCGGCCACGGGCATAACTTATGGCTCCCGGACGCCGGGGGAGGGGCTCGAAGTAGGGGTTCGCTCGGCTAGTCGAGAAGCAAGACAAACTCGACATCGCTGATAGGCCAGTGGAGTGCACCTCATGCATCTTCATCGTCCCCGTCGAACGCACCTAACCCTTGCCTGCGCGGAAAGCAACGCAACCGGCGGTCCTACCCCGAGACGACCGCTGATTGCCAGTCCTTTAGACGCCATCGTCTTCTCCTGTGTTGTTGAGCTTTAGGGAGTTGGCTGGACGATCGATATCGCCCACGGCGACGGCCACGTGCATTCTCCTCGACAAGAGGCTATTGCGACCAAAGAAGTTATGCAAGAGCCT
Source organism: Herbiconiux daphne (assembly GCF_024979295.1). GTDB lineage: Bacteria > Actinomycetota > Actinomycetes > Actinomycetales > Microbacteriaceae > Herbiconiux > Herbiconiux daphnes. Next base: position 74,306 of record NZ_JANLCJ010000008.1, read on the forward strand.
CCCTTCCGTGCACGAGGTCGCAATTGTGCACATAATGTACCGAATCCCGTAGTTTTTCGTTCTCCTACTCACCGTGCTCCGCGCTGCGGTCGCGGGTCGCCTGGTTGCGCCGTTGTTGGAGTCGTAGGAGGCCCGTTCCATGGCGCTCCAGCCCCAGCAGTTGGCCGCGTCGAATTGTGCCGGCGCCGCCTCCTTCCTTGCAGTGCTTGGTCGCCGCGAACGGCATCGGCGGCGTGCGGGGCAGAGCCGATCGCCCGGTCCACGAGCCGATGTCACCGATGGGGTGCCCACCCCACGGCGATGCAAACCGCTCCCGATGAGAATCAGGCGACAGGCGACAGGTGACAGTCGGAGGCGGTACGATCGCCAGCCTGCGCACGACCACCTGAAGGGTCGGAGACGCGTCCTAGTTGAGCGCGATGCCGTGCCCGAATCGATAGAGGGGGTTTTCGGTGTCGAAGGGTACATCCTCGCGGCTTGTTTCGATCGCTGCCATCGAGCGGGGCAGGTCGAATGGCAGCTGCGCCCGCGTGGGCGCCGCACCGAAGAGCACGTCAAGCAGGGCCGAATCGGCACAGCCGTAGGTGGCAACGAGTCCCGAAGCGACCGCGTCGATGGGTGCCAAGATTGCTGGACGGTCGAGGTACACGTCAACGATCGTTGGCAAGGATCGAGCAACAGTCTCGACGTGTTTCACGGTTTCGGGCGCGAAGTCTAGGGATCCGTTGTGGAAGAAGGATTCGAAGCCTTCGCCTCGGGTCTCATAGGGCGCGCTCAACCTGAGGATCGCGGCATCGGCCTCTGACGGATCCTTGACGAGCTCCGCATATGCGGCGACGGACTCGGGCGCCAATCCTTCCACGTACAGACGGATGCCCCGTTTCAGTGGCAGGGTCGACACTTCATTTCCTACGGGTCGGTCGCGCAACACGGTCACTGAGGCCTGCTGCGCGGCGTAGCCAGCAGCACGAAATTCTTCACTGCCCACGATCACAGCATCATTAACGTCGACGAACGGTGCATCGAACAGACCCAGGGCGAACTTCTCGATGAGCAGGCGGCGCACGCTGACATCGAGACGGGACTCAGCGACTCGGCCGTCGGCGACAAGTGAAAGCAGGATCTCTGTGCACAACTCCCCACCGAATTGGTCCACACCAGCCTCCAGCAGCCTCAGCATCCGCTCCTCACGGCTGAGGTGCTCGACGCCCCAGGCTCGTGCCGGAAACGGGTGGCCAAAAATGACGGCGTCCGTAATCAAGCCCCAGTCGGTGCAGACGACTCCCTCAAAGCCGAGCTGCTCGCGCAGCAGCGACGTGATGATCGTCTTATTGAACGCGAAGCCGACTTCCTCATACTCGGTGCCGACCGGCATTCCGTAATACGGCATCATCTGGCGTGTTCCCGCGTCGATCGCCGCACCGAAGGGCTCAAGGTGGTGCTTGAACATGCCGCCTGGGTAGACCTGCTCGCGACCGTAGGCGAAGTGCGCGTCATCGCCATCCTTCTGCGGCCCGGCGCCTGGAAAATGTTTCGTCATCGTCGAAACGGACGCCGCTCCGAAGACATCGCCCTGGAAACCCCGAATATACGCCCGCGTCAACCGCATGGTCAGTTCAGCGTCTTCCCCGAAGGTTGCGGAACCGCGTGACCAACGCGGTTCCGTGGCAAGGTCGACCTGCGGGTGCAAAGCAGTTCGGATGCCGACCGCCAGATACTCCCGGCGGGCGATGTCAGCAAATCGGCCAACGAGCTCTTCGTCCCGCGTCGCCGCGAGGCCGAGTGTCTCAGGCCATTGCGAAAAGGGGCCAGCGATCATTGCTGTGCCTGGGTTGTCCGTGAAGGCATGTCTCGGGTCGGTCGAGAACGTGACCGGGATGCCCGCGCCGGTGCGTGCTGCGAACTCTTGGACGGCGTTATGCCAAGCGGCGAATTCGCGACCGGTCGGAGCGGCCCCCGAGAGGTTGAAGTGGGTCATCCTCCGAGTTGTAATCATCGACGCTAGCGAGGGGAACTCGAAGACCGGGTGTGCTTCGTGGATATCCGCGACCGCCGTAATTTGGTGGAACAGCTGCCCAGCCTTGTCTGCCAGGTCCAGCCGGGCGACAAGGTCATCCGCCCGCTGCTCCGGGCTCAGCAGTGCGTCCTGCCAGGGGTAATCGATCGTACGAGGCATGGCTCGAGACTCCTTCGTCCAGGATTTGGTGACCGGCCGGAAGTGCCGGCAGAGGGCTGTGACGACCCTAACACCAAAACAGACAGGAGTGTCGGTTTTTCGCCACGGCTCGGAGCCTAAAGCGGAACGGTCAGAATCTGCTGCAGACGCCCACGCATGACGGCGGCCATATCGATCTTGTGTGGCGCAAGTAGCCACTGCACTTGGAGGCCGTCCATGAGCGCTGGAAGCTCGGCGGCGAGCACATCGATGTTCACGTCGTCCCGCAGCGACCCCGCTTCCTTCGCCTGCTCGAGTGCCATCGTGACTCCGGAGCGCACCCGTTCGTACCGTGCCGCGAAGTAGTCATGGGCAGGATGCTCCGAGTCGGTAGCCTCTGCGGACAAGACGACGTATAGGCCAACCAGACCAGGGGTGGTCATGCTCTCGAGAGCACCCGCGACGAAGCTGCGCAGCACGCCTAAACCTGGTGGGCTCATCTCGATGTGTGCACGGAAACGCGCGTAATCCACGCGCTCCCGGGTTTCGAGCACTGCCGCGAGCAGCTCTTCCTTCGAGCCGAAATGATGCAGCAGCCCGGCGCGAGATATGCCGCAATCCGCCGCGATTTGAATCATGGTCGCTTTGTGGAAACCCACGCGGCCGAAGTACGCCGTCGCAGCTTCTATGATTTCTTCTTTGCGAGCGATGCCCTTGGCATACCCTCCGCCGATCACTTCGCGTTCCACGCCCACCGCACCTGCAACATCTCGAGGTCTCATCGTCGCTCCATTGTGGCTTCTCGCGCATAGAAATAGTTCAGGTCTCAGTCTCACATGAAAACAGACACGCGTGTCTGGATTTGTGATACTGTCCCCTCGTCCGAGCAAATCGCGCATCACGGCGAACCTCGAAGACGTGTCGCATCAGACTTTGCACCCGCGTGACGCGATCTTGACCACCTCAGCATCCAGGCTGTGGACCGGTTGGCGACTGGAATCTCTCCGGAGGAAACAATGAAGTTTCGAAATTTGGCACCAGCCCTCGTTGCCGGTGTCGTCACAGCGATCGCGCTGACGGGCTGCACCGCGGTGGGTTCGAGCAGCGCCGGTACGACGCTTACGATCGGGCAGACCACCGAGCCCACTTCGTATGACCCGAGCCAGGCCCAGGAGGGCCATTACATGCAGTATTACCAGGCCGTCTACGACAGCCTGATCCGCCGGTCTCCCGATGGCGAACTGGAGCCAATGCTCGCCTCCCAGTGGGAATACAATCAGGACAACACGGTACTCACCGTCGACCTCCGCGACGATGTCACATTCAGCGATGGAGCCGCTTTCGACGCCGATGCGGCTAAGGCCAACTTGGACCACTTCCGCAGCGGGACCGGTCCGCAGGGTTCGACTCTTGCGCACGTCTCGGCTGTGGACGTGGTCGATGACGACACAATCACCATCACGCTCAGCGAACCCGATCCAGCGTTGCTCATCTACCTGAGCAACGCTGCCGGCCTCATGGCTAGCCCCGCGGCGCTTGGCACCGACGAGATCTCCACGACGCCGGTCGGCTCGGGTCCTTATACTCTCGATAAGAGCCGTACGGTCACGGGTTCGCAATACACCTTCGTGAAGCGTGACGACTACTGGGATAGCGAGCTGCAGCACTACGACACGATCGTCATCAAACCGATTCCCGACGTGACCGCGCGTTACAACGCGCTCGTGAGCGGACAGGTCGATACCGCCGTGCTTGATGCGAAGACCGCGGACCAGGCGGATGCGGCAGGCCTCAACCCCGCGATCCAGCAGCTCGATTGGCAGGGAATCTTGATCAACGACCGCGACGGAGCCATCGTTCCTGCTCTTGCCGACGTCCGTGTGCGCCAAGCCATCAACTACGCGATCGATAAGGAGGCAATCCTTGTCGGCATTCAGAATGGGCGGGGCGAGGTTACCGATCAAGTGTTCAACCCGGCCTCGACCGCCTATGACGAGAGCCTCGAAGGGTCCTACCCATACGACCCGGAGAAGGCGAAAGCGTTGATGGCTGAAGCCGGCTATGCCGATGGCTTCAGTGTGGACTTTCCCACGATCAGCCTCTTTGACCCGGCCCTCCTTGCCGTCCTCAAAGAGCAACTGGCGGCGATCGGGATCACGATCAACGTGTTCGAGGTGCCTATCAACGACTTCATCCCAGAGCTCACCTCGGGCAAGTACCCCCTGACGTTGATCTCGTTGTTTCAGCCCAGCACCTGGGTGAACGTGAACCAAGTCATCGCCCCAGACGCGCTGTTCAACCTCCTCAAATCCGAAAACGACACCGTCGATAAGCTGATCTCCACGATACAGACCGGTGATGCGGCGACTGCTGATACCGCGGCGAAGGAACTCAACGCCTACGTGGTCGACCAGGCCTGGTTCGCGCCGTTCTTCCGAACCGACCAGCTCCTCTACGGCAACGACAAGGTCAAGATCGTCCCACAGATCGAACAGGGTTCACCCTCGATCTACAACTACATGCCTGTCGACTAACCGGCCCCGGGCGGGGCCGGCATCACGGTGCCAGCCCCGCCCCTCTTTTCCTTCTCTCAGCCCCCGTGCGGCGGACCGAAATACCCATCAATCAGGAGCACCATGCTCGTTTTTCTTGGGCGCCGAATCCTCTCCGGCGCCATCCTTCTCGTGGTCATCTCGGCCCTGACGTTCACGCTGATCTTCTCGACCGGGGGAAACATCGCACGCACGTTGCTCGGCGATTACGCCACCGACGGCCAGGTTGCACTCAAGGCACAGGAGCTCGGCCTCGACCGTCCACTCGTTGAGCAGCTCGTCAACTGGTTCACCCACGCGGTCACCGGTGACTTCGGCCGTTCCTGGTTCACCAGCGAGCCCGTTACGCAGGCCATAATGGGTCGCCTACCTGTAACGCTGTCGATCGTGTTTCTCGTGATGACCATCTCCGTGGTGCTCTCCGTTACCCTTGGCCTCCTCGCCGCCACAAAGCGCGGCTTGGTCGACCGAGCCACTCAGGGTCTTGCGATCTTCGGCGCTGCAGTCCCGGGATTCATCGTGGCAATCGTTCTCGTCACGACGCTCGCGCTGCAGGCGAGGATATTCCCCGCAACAGGCTTCGTACCCTTCGGACAAGACCCCGCTGCCTGGGCGCTGTCACTCTTTCTGCCGGTCGCCGCGCTGGTCGTCGGGACGGTCGCCGCGTCAGCGCAGCAGATTCGCAGCTCGATCATCGACGTCCTCCGCCGCGACTACGTGAGAACCCTGCGCAGCCGCGGACTAGGCGAACGGGAGATTCTGCTCAAGCACGTGCTGCGTTCCGCGTCGCCACCCGGCCTGACGGTGCTCGCCCTGCAATTCGTCGGTCTCCTCGGCGGCACGGTTATCGTCGAGCAGGTCTTCTCGCTTCCCGGCATAGGATTCCTCGCCGTGCAGTCCACGACCCGGGGGGATCTTCCAGTCGTGCTTGGCGTGGTCGTCTTCACAGTCATCATGGTCATCCTCATTAACCTCGCCATCGACGTGCTCGTCGGCTGGCTGAACCCGAAGGCACGCATCTCATGACCGAAGCGACGATCGCCAGCCCGGTGTCTCTTCCCGCTCCAAGGTCGCGCACGCGGATCGTTCGGCGGGTGCTCCGCGATCCGGTAGGCATCACCGCTCTCGCGATCCTCATCGTCGCGATCTCTGCCAGCTACCTCGCAGGCTTCATCACCCCGATCGACCCCAACGCTACCGACCTGTCCAGCGTGCTCGCTGGGCCCAGCGGTGCCCACCCGCTGGGCACCGATAGCGCAGGCCGGGATGTTCTTGCCCGCCTGCTCTGGGGAGGCCAGTCGACCTTCGCTGCCGCCGCCTTGGCAACAGTGGTCGCTCTAGCGGCCGGCGTACCGAGCGGCCTCATCGCCGGATACTACGGCGGCTGGTTCGACGCAGGAACTTCGTGGATCACCAACATGCTTATGTCATTACCCGCCGTCGTCGTGCTGCTCGCAGCCCGCGCCGCGTTGGGCCCAAGCGTGTGGATTTCAATGGCGCTGTTCGGGGTGCTCCTGGGACCGAGCTTCTTCCGTCTCGTTCGCACTTCGGTCATCTCGGTCCGCGGCGAACTCTACGTCGACGCCGCTCGGGTCTCGGGCCTTTCGGACGCGCGCATCATTAGTCGGCACGTACTGTACGTGGTGCGCGCACCCATCGTGATTCAAGCGGCGATCATCGCTGGCATCGCAATCGGCATCCAGGCGGGACTTGAATTCCTCGGCCTTGGCGACTCAAGTGCGCCAACCTGGGGGATGATGCTGAATGAGGGCTTCCGTAACGTCCTTCTGAGCCCGTTGTTCTTACTCTGGCCCGCTCTGGCTATCACTCTCGTCACCGCAGCCTTCGCTGTGCTCGGCAATTCACTCCGCGACGCGCTCGAAGATGACGAGATAACACCGAGAACCAAGGGCAGAGCGATCAAGCACATCCCGCACAGTGAAGCCGGGCTCGTCCCGACCGGTTCTGTAGCAGCGGCCGATACAGACCACCTACTCGTCGTCCGGGACCTCAGCGTCGAGTATCCCAGGGCCGATGGCACCACAAAGCGAGTAGTCGACGGCGTCAGTTTCCACGTTGATCGAGGCGAAGTCGTCGGCATTGTCGGTGAATCCGGTTCCGGAAAAACTCAGACCGCGTTCTCGGTGCTCGGGCTACTTCCCGAAACGGCATCGATCGCTGAGGGCCACATCGTCTTCGACGGGATCGAGCTGGTCAGTCGCACCAGCGGCGCCGTATCGCGAAGCCGGATGGACCCGCTGCGCGGCACCCGTATCGCCTACGTCCCGCAAGAGCCCATGTCCAATCTCGACCCTGCCTTCACAGTCGGGTACCAGCTCAGCCGTCCGCTGGTGAAACGACTCGGCTTGTCAAGAGCGGCCGCGAAGAAGCGCGCGCTGGAATTGCTCGCGACTGTGGGCATTCCAGACCCAGGGCGCACCTACGCGGCATATCCCCACGAGATATCAGGAGGCATGGCGCAGCGGGTTCTCATTGCAGGCGCCGTCAGCTGCGAACCCGATCTGCTCATCGCAGATGAGCCCACCACCGCCCTGGACGTAACCGTGCAAGCGGAGGTGCTCGAACTGCTCCGCACCCTTCAATCCGAGTTAAGAATGGGCGTTCTCATGGTGACGCATAACTTCGGCGTTGTCGCCGACCTGTGCGATCGAGTCGTTGTCATGCGGGACTCGCGGATCGTAGAAAGCGGAGACGTCGTGACGATCCTCAGCCGACCTAGCGAGGACTACACACGCACTCTTCTGGCCTCAACGCTTGAAGGCAAGACACCGAGGACGTTGCTCCTCTCGGACTCGGCGGGAGAAACCGCATGACCACATCAAATGGGCCACTCGCAAACCCGGAGAGCCCCCTTCTCGAGGTCAGCGGCTTAACTGTCGATTACCCGAGGAAGGGCTTCGGCAAGGAGGTCTTCCATGCCGTACAGGATGCCAATCTCTGGATCGGCCATGGTGAGACGCTCGGCCTCGTCGGCGAATCCGGCTCTGGCAAGACCACGATCGGTCGGGCCATCCTCGGCCTCGCGCCGGTGAGTCGGGGAAGCATCCGTTTTGACGGGCAGGACATCTCGCATGCCAGCCGACGGAAACGCCAGCAGCTCAGCAGCGACCTGCAGGTCGTCTTTCAAGACCCCTATACGTCATTGAACCCTTCGATGACGGTGGGTGACATCCTCGCCGAGCCGATTGGAATTGCCGGCGGTAGTCGCAACGCTGCACGCAGCCGGGTTGCCGGGTTGCTGGAACAGGTCGGGCTACCCCGCGACGCGATTGACCGACTTCCGCGCGAGTTCAGCGGCGGACAGCGCCAGCGCGTGGCGATCGCCCGAGCCCTTGCACTGCGCCCAAAGCTCATCGTCTGCGATGAGCCGGTGAGCGCGCTCGATCTCTCCACTCAAGCTCGCATCCTCGACCTTCTGCTCACCATTCAACTCGACACGGGAGTCTCCTACCTTTTCGTCTCGCACGACCTCGACGTCGTCCGCCACATCAGTCACCGGGTTGCAGTCATCTATCGCGGCGAATTGGTCGAACAAGGAGAAGCCGAGCAGGTGACCCAAGATCCAAAACACCCGTACACGCAGAGGCTTCTCTTAGCGTCGCCCGTATCCGACCCGGTGCGGCAGGCAGAGCGCCGCAACGCCCGCAAGGCCCATGCGTCGAAGAGCTGACGTGGGTATCCCCGCTGGAATAATGGTGCAGGACAATCACTCAGCCGCCGATCTCACCCTGAGGACGCCACAATGTGGCGTGCGTTTGATTTCTAGACAGTGGGAGGTCACTACATGACTGAAGAACGCCTCACGAGTCAGGCGCGAGTAGAGACGGCTCGCCCCGATCGGTATGGTCGCCAGTTGGTCAAGCATCTCAGTAGGCGCGAGGGTGGCGAGTGGGACAATGACATCCACGCAGGATGGGTGGTTATCGCCGGAGTGCGAGCTTCAGTCGTTGCAGAAGACACTGATCTGCTGCTCACACTGGAAGGTTCTTCTGAGGCGATCGGGCATCTCGAACTCGTCGTTGGCAGTCATCTCGCCCGCTTCGGTAGCCGAGATGGTCTCGTCGTGCAATGGAATCGCTCGAATGGAACGCCCGGCACTCGACAAACGGGCGACTGACGCGACGGCCGTCTGATAGCGCAAGGATTGGCGCTGAACCGGAGCCCCAGTTTGTGCGACGCCATGCTGAGCGCTCTGGTCAACTTGAGCTCGCTCGGCACATGCACTCCACCACCCTGCTGCTTGCTCAGCGACCCGAAATCGCACTCAATCTCGAGGCACTCGGATCGCCGCGCATTCTCGGTACTCATACCGGCGCTATGACTGTCGCTCTGACCTTAGCGGAGGCTTGTGGATTGCCAGTTGACCGCCTGGTAGGAGTCACCCGCTGGGGCCCAGACGATGGTGAAGCGGTTCTCGAGTTCTTTGCGGGCCCCGCGGCTCACCAGTGTCATCGAAGCCATGCCGGTCACGAGGGCCACGCCCTCGAAGAAGCGGACCGTTTCGTCCTCCACGGTGATTCGTTCGTACACTGTTGCGCCCTCGCCGATGGCCTTGAGCACGGTCCCCTTGTCGTCGAGCTTTCCCGTGGCATGTATCCAGACGAGTTCGTCGCCGAGCAACTGGGACAACGATTCGACGTCTGCGCTGATCATCGCCTCTCGACGCTTGAGATCGAGCTCGAGGATGGTCTGCTTGTCATTCATGGCGACTCCAGGTGAGGTGAGGTGAGGGTTCGGTGTGGGAAGGACGATGGAGTGCACCGAGCGCTGTCAGACGTGCGCGCTCGGCGGAGGGATTGCACTAGGCCGTTGATCAGCGCGCGGCCTTCGTTTGCGTTTGAGGCGGTTCCGTAGACGTAGTGGTCGGGGCGCACGACGACGAGGGCCTGACCCAGCTCGCCAAACCAGGCGGTGAGCAAATCGTCCTGCTCCGTGACTGCGTTCTTGTCGTCATCCGCACCGCCTGTCGCACCGAGCACCCGAACCACGCGAGCGTCGAGTGCGTCGGCCGAGAGCTGCAAGTCAAGCATCTCAGCCGTGCTGATCGTGGCGTCGACCAGCACTCGGAAGCCCCCGCCTGTGTAGTCGTCGAGCCGCTCCCACCGGTCGTCTCGACGCACCAGCGGCTGCGGGAAACGGGTTCCTGCAGCCGGCGACGAGGCGATGAGACCACCCGAAAGGTTGGGTAGGAGGGATGTTCTGATCGTGACGGGCACCGCGGCACCCGAGGAGCCGACCAACGTTCGGTCGCGCTGCCTCGCGGCGTCCTCGTCGCGCTCGCAGATGATGCGTCCGAGCTCGATCGTGCGTTCCGTAGTTGAAACGACGTGGGGTCGCCGCTCTTCCTGGTAGCTGTCGAGCAATGAGTCAGCGGCGCTTCTTTGGCGCAAGATTTCCACCAGCTTCCACGACAAATTGCGCGCATCGCGCACCCCTTGGGCCAGACCCTGGGCCATGAAGGGCGGCGTCATGTGCGCGGCGTCTCCGGCGAGGAGAATCCGCTTCTGCCGCCAGTCGTCAGCGATCAGCGCGTGAAACTCGTATGACGCCGATCGCCAGATCCTGGCCTCCCCTGGCTGGATCCAGCGCGCGAGATAAGGCCAGACCTCATCGTCCGAGACAGGGCCGGGCGCGAGCTCGCCTGGCTCGAGAGAGATCTCCCAGCGCCGATGGCGATCGGGCAGCACCACGTACGTCGATGGCCGCTTCGGGTTGCAATACTGAATGTTCGACGACGGCAGCTTCGCGAGAGCGGGCTCATCGATGACGGCGTCGACCACCAAGAAGCCTTCATGGAAGCCCAGATCGGTCATCGAGATCCCGAGCCCCTGGCGGATACGGCTGGCACCACCGTCGCACGCCACTAGGTAGCGCCCGCGGTACCGTAGCGGCGCCGCGCCGTCGTCAGTGTGCACATCCGCCCAGACCGACTGATCGTCCTGCCCCACCGAGTCGACCGTCGCGCCGAGACGGACTCGCACCGAAGGCAGCTGTGCAACCCGAGCGCGGAGCACTTCCTCGAACACCGGCTGGTTGAACGCGAACATCGACGGCCAGCCGAACTGATGGGGCGGCGGTGGGGAGTCGAGTCGCTTGATGATCTGGCCGTCCACGCCGTGATACTCGGTGGGGGCGTACGGAATGACATGGGGCTGCAGCTGTTCGGCGATCCCCAGCTCCTGCGCCACCCGCATCACCTCGCTATCCAGTCCGATTGCCCGGGGGAGTGGGAAGAGGCCGGGCAGGCGGTCAGCGACGACGACATCAATGCCCGCCTGACCGAGCAGTGCCGCGAGAACGATCCCAGTCGGCCCCATCCCTACTATGAGGACGTCGGTATCGACGACGTTCTGTTCTTCATCGAACATGGTTCACGTATCTTCCTGCGCACGACGTCGTGCGGCTTATCGCAACCCGTCCAGGCCGGTCGCTGCTTCCTTCGTGAGCCCGCCCAGGCGAGCGTGCACACGACCGCCGTCGGCCATCACCAGGCCGAAGAGAATCTCGTTCGGTCGCGGGGCATCCTGCAGACCGACCTCCATGCCCGAATAGTGGCTGCGGACGTACGAAGCGTGGATGTAATGCAGCGGCACCATTAGGCGATACCCGGTCGACGCAACCGCCTTCGACGCGGGCACCATGGCTTTGGGCTCTCCGAGCGCTTCGCGCATGGCCCACCCTCCGGCTTCGTGCCAGACGGCACCGTGCTCGATCTCGCCGTTCACTCCGACAATGCCGACCTTGCCGTAGGCCTCGACGTCGGCCACCCCGCCCAGGGCATCCACCAGTTCCTTCGCGAGCACAGTGCCCAGAGCACGGAGCTGGCTCATGAACTCACCGAGGTCCTCCACGTAGATTCCCGCGTAGGGGTTCTCGATCACTGCAAGCGCTGCTGCCGTGCGAACGGGCCGCGCAGGTGCCGGGCCGAACTCGTGAAAGGTTGTCTCGACAGTCAGAGCGCGTTTGCGCACGGTGATCAGATCACCGAACGCGATCGGCGCGCTCACGCCTGGTCTTTCACGGGGTTGCTCAGGGTGCCGATCGCCTCGATCTCGACCTCGACGACATCGCCGTCTTTAAGATAGCGCGGAGGCTTCCGGCTGAAGCCGACGCCGGCGGGCGTGCCGGTGGCTATGACGTCTCCGGGGGAGAGGGTGAAGATCGTCGATGCGTAGTTGATCAGCTGAGGCACGGAGAAGATCATCATGCTGGTGTCGCCGGACTGGACCGTCTCACCGTTGACGCGGGTCTGCACGGTCAGGGCCCGTCCCGGCTCGATTTCGTCGGCCGTCACCATCCACGGTCCGAAGGCACCGGTCGACTCGAAGTTCTTTCCCGCCGCGATCTGCTGGGCGTGGAACTGGAACTCGCGCACCGAGGCGTCGTTGTAGCAGCTGTAGCCGGCCACGTGGTCCCACGCGTCCTCGACGGCGATGTCGCGCCCGCCCTGACCGATGATGACCGCTAGTTCACCCTCCCAATCCAGGCTTTCGGATGCGCGCGGGCGGATGATCGGGGCGTTGTGGGCGACCTGGGACCGCCACACCCGCAAGAAGATCGGCGGGAACTCGGACAGTTCGCGCTTCAGTCCGGAGGCGATTGCCTCCTGGTGGTGGTCCATGTAGTTGCGGACGCTACAGACGATCTTCTCTGGTTCGGGGATGACAGGGAGGAGTTCGACCTTGCTGAAGGGCACGGTCTGCCCCTGCTTGACGAGTTCATCCCGCTGGGCGAATTCGGGGCTTCCGACGAACGAGGCCAGCGAAGGATGTCCGCTCACCTCGCTCAGGCTGACGACGGTGTCGCCTTCAATGGCGCCGAACGAGTCTCGGCCATTCTGTCGGTAGGACACGATTTTCATGTTGCTCCTCATCGATGCGTCGATCCGGTTGCGCGGACGAGTACGTGGCCATCACGGTAGCATCGCTTCGTGCATAAAGCATAGAGTCTGCATAATCTAAGGGCCGACTCAGCTGACCAGCCGTGCCGAGATCTCCGAGGCGGCCAGGCGGATGCTGGCACCTATGCCCTCCGCCGGTGGGGTGGCGCTGAGACCGATCAAGCCGACGGACGCGACGGTGCGGCCGTTGGATGTGATCGGAGCCGCGACGCCGAAGCGACCCACCCGCCACTCGCCGAGGCTCACTACGAACCCTCGCTCGGTGGCCTGCTGCAACTGTTCCCAGAGCGGATCCCGATCGGTCAGCGTCGAGGCTGTGACCGAGCTCAGGTCCTGAGCGCCGAGTATCCGCTCGACCTCGGTGCGGGGCCGGCCCATGAGCAGGGCCTTCCCGATGGCGGACGCGTGAACGGGCAGCTGGCGCCCTACCTCCTTGGGCACGCCGTGCTGCGAGGTGAAGATCTCGTCGACGATCATGGCCTCGTTGCCCGCCAGGATTGCCAGATTGCTCACCAACCCCGTCTCGGCGGCGATCCCGTGGAGCACCGGTGCGGCCGCAGTGCGCAGGAAGCGAAGCCAGGGGTTAGAGCCACCGAACGCCAGGATCCGCACGCCGATTGTGAATCCGTTCTCCGAGGCGGTCAGCGCGCCGAGCCGCGTCAGATTCCAGCAGAGGCGGTGGACGGAACTCTTCGGGATGCCGGTGTCCCGGGTGATCTCGCTGATCGATGTCACCGACCCATTCTTCGCGCAGGACTCGAGGACCAGCAGGGCGCGCTCCACCGACGACGGCCCGCCCTGATCTTGATTACGCCGTCCCGCGTCGGCCACGATGCCTCCTATTGGATCCGTCCCGCTGAGCGGGATATGGCAATTGTACCGGCGGCACCCAGCTGCTTGAGTAGCGTCTATTCGCAATGGAGCATGGAGGTAGACAGCATGGGTATTCGTCCCGCAGCAATCGGCCACGTAGGTCTGGTCGCCAACGATGTTGATCGTCTGGTCGATTTTTACTGCAAGATCCTTGGCATGGAGGTGTCCGACTGGATGACTTTCCCCGAGGCCTCGCCCTACAGCAAGGGTGCGTGGATCCGCTGCAACACCGAGCACCACGTCATGTCGATCTTCGGCCTGAAAGACGGCGCCGATGGATCGAGTGAACGGAAGGGGCAGCCGGGAACATGGTCGAACGAGAAAGACAAGCGCACCGCTGCCGCGGGCCTGCACCACATCGCGTTTGAGCTGTCGGACTTCGAAGACCTCCGCCGGGCGGCCGTCCTGTGCCGTGAGGAGAACGTGGAGATCCAGGGCACCCGCAAGGGCGGACCGGGAAGCCAGCTCAGGATCTACTTCTGGGATCCGGAGGATAACCTGATTGAACTCTTCTGGGCGATGGACCAGATCGGCTGGGACGGCGCCACCCGCAAATACGCCCCTGTCGAGGAGATAGACATCGAGACATTTGACATCGAGGGATGGATTCGCGCCAAAGGTTCGGCCTTTACTTACGTGGCTGTCAACCACCCCGTAGAGAACTAACGGGCTGGCCTCCTCATTCGGAGGCAATCTCGAGAGTACGCAGCGCCCGTGCACGCGCGCCATTTTGTGCATATAGTTTCAACATGAGCATTCTTGCGCCGACTCCTCCGCTGGTCGAAATCGCAGTTGAACGCCTGCGCGAAGACATACTGTCTGGCGAACTTGCTCCCGGCGGCAAGCTCAAGATCGACGCTCTGCAAACCCGCTACGGCTACTCGAGCAGCCCTTTGCGCGAGGCGCTGAACAGGCTGACCCGCGAGCGGCTTGTTATCGCCGACCAGCGGCGCGGGTTCCGGGTGGCGCCGATGTCCTTCGAGGATTTCACCGACATCACGCGCCTCCGGCTGCTGCTCGACGTCCAGGCGTTGGAGCAGTCCATCGATCTGCATGACGACGAGTGGGAAGTGCGCTCGGTGGCGGCGTTCTATCGCCTGCAGCAGGTGGAGTCCCGGCTCCCCGATGGGCCGCTGGTCCTGAACTCCGAGTGGAGCCTGCGGCACAAGGAATTTCACATTGCTTTGCTTTCGGGAGCAACCTCCCCGAGGCTGCTAGATCTGTGCTCCAGCCTATTCGACCAGGCCGAGCGCTACCGCAGGTTCACCGCTCGCCATCGCCCTACGGCCCGGGCCAAAGCGAACGAGCACCAGGCGATCTTGGATGCCGCGGTCGCGCAGAACCCCGCGGATGCCCGATCGCTACTAACTGCTCACATCTTGCGCACGCAGAACAACCTGACACTAATCCTGCAACAGGGCGTCACCTTCATCAAGTCGCACACCGACTGACCGGGGTCGGTGCCCTCCGGGCGATGCGAGACACAGCGTTCCCCCGTGCTTCGACCGGTCGGCACGGATGCACCTCCGCCGAAGTCTATGCATGAGATCCTTTTTGTGCATAGACTGACCACGGCTGCCACGCTGATGTGGTTATTCGCCGCCAACGACGGAGGAGAATTGCATGACTCGACGAGTTGTAACTGGCCACAATGCCGAGGGCAAATCTGTCATTTTAAGCGACAGTGACCATCCAACGGTTAAATACGAGCACACTCCAGGGTTCGAGTCGTCGCTGATCTGGCGTACTGATGCGCCGCCTGCGGAGCGCGAGGAGATGACAGCCGAGCCGCTCGCGACGTTCGTGCCCGCCCCGGGCGAGACCATCGCCCTGACCGTGACCTTCCCGCCGGATAGTGTCTTCGTCTCGGGTGAATTCGACGGGCTGTCGGCTGTGCAAGAGAACTTGCACAACCTGCCGGGCCTCGCCGACCTCTTCGAGCCTGACGCTCCGGGAATGCACACGACGCCCACCGTGGACTATGTCGTGGTGCTCGACGGGAGCCTGGTGCTGGAAATCGACGACGGTGTGACCACCCACACGCTCCACGCCGGCGACATCCTGGTGCAGCAGTCGACCCGTCACGCCTGGCGCGTGCCTGGGGACAAGCCGGCCACAATCTTCGTCGTCCTCATGGGCGCCGCGGCGTAATCGCCAGTTCTACTTTTCCCGTCGAAGAAAGGCTTCACCCCTTCCATGTCTAAGACCATGCTTGCGGCCCGTATGTACAACGTCGCAGAAGAGATGCGCGTCGAAGAAGTTCCCATTCCCACCCCCGGTTTTGGGGATGTGCGGGTACGCGTCCACGCCGTCAACATCGTTCCCAACCTGAGCAACATCCTCAGCATGTGGACGACCTGGTTCCCGGGCGATCCTCTGCCGACGCTGCCCGCTACGTTCGGCCTCGACCCCGCCGGTGAGATCGAAGCCGTTGGTGAGGGTGTGATCGGCTGGTCCGTCGGTGACCGGGTGTACGTCAACCCCGGCCGCTACTGCCTCAACTGCAACGCGTGCCGTCACGGCGACATGGTGAACTGTTCGAGCTACGCGTTCGCGGGCTACTTCGGTTTCAGCCCGAGCTCAGTGCAGCTCCTCGACCGGTACCAAGGGGGGCTTTCTGAGTACATGGTCGCTCCGAGCTACAGCCTCGTCAAACTGCCCGACAACCTCGACTACAACAGCGCTGCACGCTTCGGATATCTGGGCACGATGTACTCCGCGCTCAAGAAGGCGAATGCCGCGCCCGGGAAGTCGCTTCTGGTCAACGGCATCAATGGGACGCTCGGTCTGGGCGCGGCGCTCCTGGCCCCGGCCATGGGGCTGACGGAGGTCTACGGAACGGGGCGAAACCCCGCGGCGTTGAGTGCGGTAGAGGCTCTCTTGCCCGGCCGGATCAAAGTGCACTCGCTGGCCGACGGACCGGTGGACGAGTGGGTCCATAGCGTGGCGGGCGGCGGTGTCGACATCTATGTCGACGCCCTTGGGCCCGGTGCGGATCACGAGACCTTCCGCGAGGGAATGCGGAGCCTCAAGCGCGGCGGCCGATGCGTCAATATCGGCGCCATGATGGGTGACCTCGTCATCGACATCCACGACATGATGGATCAGCAGAAGGCGATCATCGGCTCCCTCTGGTCCACGCCCGGAGAGTCGCAGGAGCTCGCCGACATGGTGGCCGCCGGAACGCTGGACCTGTCACCGTTGGAGCACTCCGTGTACCCCCTCAGCGCGGTGAACCAGGCGATCAGTGGTGTCGCCAGCCGGAACGCCGGGTTCAGCAACTACATCATCTCGCCGAGCGGCGAGTGAACCGGGTTCACGGACACCCAGCCGTTCCTGACCACGATGATCGGTCCGGGTGCGGCCCTGCTTGGGCCCGATGACCCCCGAGGCTTTCGGAACCGACGAGCACATGGGTCGTCGCCTAGATGTCCAAGCAAATTCGTCACCGAGAAGCCCGAGGCCTGGAAGGGTTGGCAGTCCGCGATCGCGCAAGCGGTCCAGTTCTCTCAGGAGAACCCAGAAGAGGTGCGCGACTTCATCGTCGAGCAGACCGGGATCCACCCAAGCCTGATCGACGTCTCGCCGTTACCCGACTACGCGTCGACCTTCGAACTGTCCACCTTCGAGGAGAGCGTCGACTTCATGATCACTTATTGAGCAATACCCGAAGCGCGAGGGAAGCCGCACCGGAGATCGTTACTCCTGGGGCGGGCACGCAATGAAAGTGAGGCATTCCGGGGGCCAGCGTCCCGTCAGACGGTTGGGTCCGCCTCGGATTTCGCGGCGGAGTTGACGCGCCTCCCGCCGCGATACCGGCGGATCACGCGATGACGGTGCTACCGGCCGTCCCCACCCGCAGAACGGTGTGCCCCATGGATGAACCGTCCTGTATCGCCAGGTGGGCGGCCCGGGCGTCTTCCAGGGCGTATTCCTGAATGAGGTCTTGCCTGAGTCGGAACCCTGATCGTACGAAGTCCCAGAATTCGTGTGCGGTGTCTGCAGAGTGGCTACGGACACCGAGTATCGACAAATTCCTCGAGTAAAGGTCTCTTGCTGGCACCGGGAGCACGGGGAGTTCCGGATTCCCGATCGCTCCGGAGATCACGACCCGAGCGCCGCTCCCGAGGATCGGCCAGTACCCCATGAATACATCGGGTGCACACACATTATCGATGACAGCGTGCGGAGCGATCCCGCCAGTACTCGCACTGATGGCTGCTCCCAAATCAGGCGCATTCGCATCGACCACGGCCAGGCTTACCCGCCCACGAAGAGCGTCCGGCCGTCTGCTCAGTCCGACCAGGTGTGCGCCGAGTGCTATGCCGAGTTCGGCAATCACCGATCCGAGGGCGCCGGTGATTCCCGTGATGAGGATCGTCTTCCCCTGCTCTGCACCGGCTGCGCGCAACTGCGCGAGAGCGACCGGGCCCGTCGCCGCAAGCGCTGCCGCCTCCACGAGGTCGAGGTCCTCTGGAACGTGGTGCAGAGCTGTCACGGGCACAGCGGCGAATTGCGCGTAAGACCCCCACCAATTGATTCCGAGGATGTCGGGCCGTGCGCAGTCTTCCGGAGCACCGGCCCGGCATCGTTCGCACCTGGTGCATGGGCGGTAGTTCATGACGCCGACCCGACGCCCGATCCACTCGGGATCCACACCGGATCCGACGCTTGCGACGGTGCCGGCGAAGTGGCCTCCGAGGATGTGGGGGAGTTCGACCATCCGAGAGAATGGATGATTTCCGCTGCGTGTGGCGGAATCCCTTGTGCGGGACACCTCCACCGCAGCAACTCGGACGATGACCTCCCCTGTCCGCGGCGACGGGGTCGCTACCCGTTCGACCCGGAGCACCTCCGGTCCACCGAATTCCCTCATCACGACCGCGCTCATCGATGATGGCAGCCGGATCCGCTCGGTCATAGTTCTGCTCCCCACATCGACATGCCTCCATGGTTCCTCGCGAACCTTTGCTCCTCAACCGGCCGTATCAGCCCGGTACGATCACCAGATCCCGCTGACCGGGAAACGGACGCAGATCTACGGCGACACCATTTCGCCGTTGACGCGGCGGGAGATCTTCCAGGGATTCTCCGGTGCGGTTGCAGCGCGCTCGGTGGGGGGCAGGGCCGCGTTCGGCACCGACTGGAAGGTCACCGGACGAACGAAGCGGGAGAGTGCCGCGGCACCGACCGATGTCGACTCCGGACGTGACGTGGCCGGCCAGGGTCCACCGTGCTGCTGAGCCCAGGTCCAGGCCACGCCCGTGGGCCAATCGCCGACGGTCACGCGACCCACCTGGCCCGAGAGCACCTGCACGACGTGTGCGAGATCCGGGTCGTCTGCGTCGGCGCCGAACACGGCCGCCGCCAGACTTCCCTGCAGCGAGCGGATACCCTCGGTGAGCTCGTGATCGGTCGCGTACTCCACCACGAGCGCGACAGGACCGAAGCATTCCTCAAGGAGACGGCTTCCCGGCATCAGCGCGTTGATAGGAGCAGACAGCACGGCCGAATCTGCCGACCATCCCGCACCTGATCCGGGCAAACGGACAACCACTCGTGCGCCCGCGGCGACCATCTCGTCGAGCCCGGAAAGGACGTCGGCTGCGATCGCCTTCGTGAGCATCGTCGGCTCGGGTGCCGCGGCGCGCAGCGACTCTGCGACTGCCTCGGCAACGCCCCGCCCCGCGGGTGCGAAAAGCACCCCCGGCTTCGTGCAGAACTGACCCGCGCCCAGAGTGAAAGATCCGACAAAGCCTCGCGCGATCTCGTCGATGCGGTCGATTCCGGCGCGCGTCACCACAGCGGGGTTGACGGTCCCCATCTCTGCGTAGACCGGAACAACTTCTTCACGTTGGTTCGCGATATGCCACAGTTTCACACCGACCGCCTGGGAGCCTGTGAAACCCACGGCCTTGATGCCGGCCGCCGCAACGAGATCGGCACCCGCTTGACGTCCGACGATGATCGACAGGATGTCCCGCGGCGCCCCCACCGCTTCGAGGGCGTCGCGAGCAATCTCGGCGAGGCGCAGGCAGGTCGACAGGTGCGCAGAGTGTGCCTTTGCGACGACCGGGCAGCCGGCTGCGATTGCAGATCCGGTATCGGTACCGAGCACACCGAATCCGAACGGGAAATTGCTCGAACCGAACACCGCCACCGGGCCCAGGGGACGATTGACGCGTACCAGCTGAGGAGCGGTATCCGTGGCGTCGTCGATGGCCACGCCGAGGTATCCGCCTTCGATCGCCACCCGGCCGTAGAACCGGAGCTGATCAGCCATGCGTGCGACCTCGGCCCGGAGCCGCGTCGCGCCGAGCGCGGTCTCACGATCGGCGATCTCTACGAGTTCTCCTCGGTGATCTTCGACAGCCTTCGCGATCGCGTCGAGCCAGCGGCGCCTCTCTGCCGGCGATGACTCGGCGGCGAGAGCGGCGACGCGCGTAGCGGCATCAACTCGCGCAAGCACCTCATCTGCGCTCGTGTCCTCGGCTGTCGCGACGACGCTGCCGTCTCTCGGTGCATAACTGCTCGTGCTCATACTGTTAAGCGTCGCTGATAAGGCGTCTCTCCAAGGTACCAATTAGACCGTTGGGCAATACCCATACGGTATTAGGCATTCTTGAGTTGTGCATGATCTAAGAGTTATGCATACTGAATGTGGCTCATCACGCACGATGTGTTCAAAGCACCGCCAATGGAGGAGGAGTGTTGTATGAGCCCATGCACTTCCCGCTATGACGGTCCAGACCCGCGCGGAGATTCCGCATGACCGAGAGGGTTCCCGTGACAGACGGCGGTATCGATTCCGACATTCGAGCCACTCGGCTCCGCGTGCTACTACGTGGAGCCCTGTGGGCGCTTTTCGTCGTCGGCCTTGGAATAGTCTTCATCTTCCCGGCGACGATGATCGTCATCGGAGTGTTTCGGGACGGCCTTCCCACGGCGGCGGACGTGCCGTGGACGTTCGACGGTTTCGTAGCGGCTCTGAGTAATCCCGCGACCTGGACCACCCTATTGAATTCCCTGATTTTGGTCGCGGCGGGCGGCACCATCTCCACAGCCGGCGGCGCGTTCTTTGCATGGATCGGCACGAACACCGATGTGCCGTTCCGCCGCGCCTTGACGCCGCTTATGATCATCAACCTCTTCATCCCGCCGCTGTTCTACACCTTCGGCTGGATCATGCTGGGCAACGCCCAGAACGGACTGTTCAACCAGGTGTTGCGCAACCTGTGGGGCGTCGAGGGCCTGATCAATATTCAGTCCTGGGGTGGGCTGATCTTCACGATCTCGCTCGGCTTCGTGCCGTTTGCCTATCTGCTTATGCTCGGTGCATTCCGCAATCGCGACCAGTCGCTTGACGAAGCGGCCAGCATCTCGGGTGCGGGCACCTTCCGCACCTTCTTCACCATCACGATCCCCTCGGTGGGCCCCGCGATCACCGGCGCCGCAATCCTCATCATGGTGTTGATCTTTCAGTCCTTCGAGAACCCGTACCTCCTGGGCAAGCCCGCCGGTATTGATGTGTTCGCGACGCAGATATACGCCTACATCCGTGACACGACGCCGGCTCAGTACACCTCGGCGTTCACCCTCTCTCTGATGGTCATCCTGTTGGTGGTCGTCCTGTTCAGCATCCAGCGCGGGCTACTCCGAGGGCGGAGCTTCACCACCCTCACGGGCAAGACCTCCCGTCGTGACCCGGTGCGCCTGGGCGCCGTGCGCTGGGTGTTCGCGGCGCTCATCCTGCTCTTCCTGCTGCTCAACCTGGTGATCCCGCTCGGCGCGGTGCTGCTCGGTTCGCTGCAGCCGACCTTCGGAGTGTTGAACCGCCTCACGCTGGACAACTACACCGCCGTGCTCGCCGATCCCTTGCTGCGCTCGAGCCTCGTTCAGACAGCATGGGTGTCGGTGGTCGGCGGGCTGATCGCGATGAGCGTCGCTTTCCTGACCACCTACATCGTGCTCCGTCGGCGTGGCTTCCTCCGGGCATACGTCTCCCTGGCGATGTGGATTCCGTGGGCGCTTCCCGGAATCGTCCTCTCCCTGGCGTTCCTCTTCGCTGTGCTAGCGGTGCCGGGATGGTCGGGCCTGTACGGCACACCGCTGCTGCTCGGCATCGTTCTCGTCGTCGCGACGATCCCGCTGTGCGTCCGTCTCATCGAAGGGGCTCTCGCGCAACTATCACCCGAGCTCGAGGAAGCCGGCAAAGTCTCGGGTGCGAGTCAGAGCCGGGTGTTCCTCACCATCGTGCTGCGCCTGATTCTCCCCAGCTTCCTCACGGGGTGGTTCCTCGCGGCGCTGTTCATCTCAGGCAACCTCGCCGTTCCGATGCTGCTCGCCCCTCCGGGTTTCCAGCCAGTAGCCGTCACAGCCTTGACTCTCTACGTGAACGGCGATTACTCCGGCGCGGCGGCCCTATTCATGATCATCCTGTTCGCCGCGGCGATTGTGATCGGTCTCGTCGGTCTCTCGAGACTGCTCGGCAGCCGCATCAGCGCCCGCACGTCCGCCACTAATCACGCACCCTGACTTGCCATACACCCTGACCCACTTCGCACCACCAACTGTCACACCGAGAGGAAAACAATGTCCACATCGCAGCAACGACGCATCGCGGTCGGTCTGTCCCTTTTCACCGCCAGCGCTCTCGCCCTCAGCGCCTGCTCCGGCGGAACTACGCCGCCTCCGTCCGACGGGCCGGTCGAGGTGCCCGGCGCGACCGCCGAGGGCAACGCCTTCATGAACGAGCTGTACGATTCCGCACTCGAGGCGGGTGCCACCGACGTTGTGATCTATGGCCCCGGCCCAAGCACCTCGAAGCCGCTGTACGACGCCTTCACTGCGCGGTTCCCGGGCATCACCGTGGTACCGCAGGATGCTCCGGACTCGCAGGCCATCACCAAACTCCAGGCGGAGGCGGAGGCCGGTAGCCGCATCGCCGACCTGTTCATGTCCGGCACCGGCGCGGTGGTGCAGGCGGCAAAAGTGCCCGATGTCTGTACGGCGACCGACATCCAGACGGCGCCCGCCGACTGGCAGGTAGAAACCATTGCCGACGGCCTCGTGCTGCCGTACTCCCTGCGGTACATGACGCTCATCTACAACACGGACAATGTCACCGCCGAAGAGGCCCCCCGCACCTGGGACGACCTGCTCGATCCGCGCTGGAAGGGCAAGCTGGTGATGGGCGACCCGACCATCGCCGGAGGAGTGCGCTATGTGCTCACCGGACTTCTGGTGCCCGAGACCGCAGACACCTGGGGGACGGACTACCTCGACAAGCTCGCTGCCCAGGACATTGTCTACGGAACGGCCGAGGCTGCCGTGCCTGCTGATGTGGCATCCGGACGCGGTGACGTCGGAGTCGCCGTGTTCTCAGGCTACGCCACATCACAGAAGGCCAAGGGAGCTCCGATCGAGATCGTCTTCCCGATGGACGACGGTGGCAGCTACATCATTGACTCCTCCATCTGCTCCGTGCAGGATGCTCCCCACAAGGATGCCGCACTGCTGTTCAGCAATTGGCTGTTCTCATCCGAAGGTCAGACCGCCATCGCTGAGCTAGACGACGCGTACGGCACCGTGCCTGGAGCTCCCGGGCCGGAAGGTGCGCCCAGCTTTGATCAGCTCAAGTACCTGCCGCGGGCGAACCCCACCCCCGGCTTCAACGAGCCCTACTTCGCCGAAATCAACGAGGCGTTCGCGAAGTGACTCGGGGGCCGCAGTGCAACAAGAGGGAGCACCAAGATGACTGAGGTCGTTGTCTCCGGACTGACGAAGAAGTACGGCGCGAAGGCTGCGTTGCATGGACTCGACGTGCGGATCCGGTCCGGTGAGTTCGTGACGCTGTTAGGCCCTTCTGGGTGCGGCAAGACCACGACGCTCCGATGCCTCGCGGGTCTGGAGAAGCCGACCGCGGGGATCGTGACGATGGGCGATCGAGTTGTAGTCGACACGGAGCGCCGCGTGTTCGTGCCGCCGGAGAAGCGGCACATCGGCATGGTGTTCCAGAGCTACGCACTATGGCCCCACCTGACGGTGGCTGAGAACGTCGGGTACCCTCTACGGGTCGGGGGCATGCGCGGCGTGGAGCGTCGCGAACGCATCGCTGAAGTGCTCGACGCCGTGGGGCTCGCGGAATACGGCGATCGTTCGGCGACGGCCCTCTCGGGCGGGCAGCAGCAGCGGGTCGCGCTGGCGCGCGCTCTGGCCGCCCGCCCGGGGATCATCTTTTACGATGAGCCGTTGTCCAACCTCGACACCAAGCTCCGCTTCACAATGGGGCGCCAGGTGCGGAGCCTTCACGACGAGAACGGGATGACGTCGGTGTACGTCACCCATGATCAAGAGGAGGCGATCACCCTGTCCGACCGGATCATCGTGATGAATCATGGCCTGATCGAGCAGGACGGCACGCCGGAAGATCTCTACGACCGACCCAGCTCGGCCTACGTCGCCGACTTCATGGGATTCCAGAACATCCTCACCGGTGTCGTCGTCGAGGCCGGCGCGCGACATGCGGACGTCGAGGTGGCCGAGGGTCTGATCCTCCGCGCGCAAGTCGCCGAGCTTGTGAGAATGGGGGACACCGTGACAGTCGCGTTCCGGGCGTCCCACGTACACGTGGAGCCTGCCGGGTCCACCGGAGTGGGGCTGTTCCGGGGCGAGGTCGTCCATTCGACCTTTGTCGGCAGCTCGGTGGACCTCGTCGTCCATGCCCGCGGCGCGTCCGTTCAGGCTCGTATTGAGCGTTCTGAGCTGGAGCGCCTGGGACTCGGCCACCCATCGGCGGGTGACACTCTCGAGTTCCGGGTGCGGGCTAGCGGTGCGTTAGTCGTCAAGGGTCGGGAAGGCCAGCGCCAGGCCTACGCGACCGAGGCCGTGAACATGGTCGCGTAGTAGATCGCCGGATACGGAGTCCTTAAGGCGCTCGGAACAGACCAAATGCGGGCAGCATCCGACGATAGGAGTATGCAGTGCCAGAGAACAATTCAGCCGGGTGGCATGACCTCGATGTGATTTCGACGGCGATCAAACGGCTCACGACCCACGACGTGTCGCCCACAATCGGTGCTGACATGGCGATGTTCATGATGCACGAGAAGCCGGAGATCACTCCGACCTCGATGCACGGCCAAGGTCCGTCCGCGACGAATCGACTGAACATCGCCGAACACACCGGCTCGCACGTGGATGCCCCGTTTCACACCGATCCCTCCGGAGCGACGATTGATCAGGTGCCGCTCGAGGTGCTGCTGCTGCCCCGATTCTGCAAATACGATCTGACGGAGTACAACCATCAGCCCGGTGACCTGATCGGGGTCGACCATCTCGTCGCGGCGCAGGAGCGCCTCGGGTTCGAGCTCGGGCAAGGCGATGTCGCAATCATCGAAACGGGCTGGGACCGATTCCTGCCGGGCGGCACTGATCCCCGCGACAACAATTGGTGGGGCCGGAACCAACCTGGCCTCTCACCCGAGGCGTGCAACTATCTGGCCGAGGCCGGAGTGGTAGCCGTTGCCTCTGACACCGGAGCCTGCGATCTCGCCATTCGTGACGGTCACGTGCTCGCCGCTGACGGTCACGCTCGTGCATTCCTGCCGCGCGGAATTCTGATCGTCGAGGGTCTGCACAATCTGGCCGAGGTGCCGGCGACCGGGCTGTTTCTGGCGCTTCCCTTGAAGATCAAGAACGGCACGGGCTCACCACTCCGAGTTGTCCTGCTGACCGAGTAACAAGTCCATGTCGTACGTTATGAAAGGGCAATTGCCTATGTTGACACTCGGGTACAAGGCATCCGCTGAGCAGTTCGCGCCTCGCAAACTTGTTGAGATCGCGGTCGCGGCCGAGCGGCACGGGTTCGAATCGGTGGCGGTGAGCGATCACTTCCAACCCTGGCGATTCACGGGTGGGCATGCTCCATTCTCGGTCGCGTGGGCGGCGGCGGTGGGTGAACGAACCGAGCGCATTCGAATCGGCACGAGCGTGATGACACCGACGTTCCGATACAACCCCGCGGTGATCGCGCAGGCATTCGCAACGCTGGGATGCTTGGCCCCTGATCGCGTGTTCCTCGGAATCGGAACGGGTGAGGCACTCAACGAGATCGCGACCGGGTTCCAGGGAGCGGGAGAACAGACGTGGCCCGAGTTCCGCGAGCGGCACGCGCGGCTGCGCGAATCGGTGCAACTGATGCGGGCATTGTGGACGGGGGAGCGAATCTCCTTCGACGGTGAGTACTACTCGACCCATGACGCGTCCATCTACGACGTGCCCGACGGCGGAATCCCGATCTACATTGCTGCGGGCGGCCCGCAGATGGCAAAGTACGCCGGCCGTGTCGGGGATGGGTTTATCTGCACCTCGGGTAAGGGGAGGGAGCTGTATGAGGATGCTCTGGTGCCCGCGGTCAAGGAGGGGGCAGCTGCATCCGGTCGCGAGTTCGAGCAGATCGACCGCATGATCGAGATCAAGATCTCTTATGAGGAGACAGAGCGGGCCGCCTTGGAGAACACCCGGTTCTGGGCGCCGCTTTCGCTCTCGAAGGAGCAGAAGCACGACATCACCGACCCGATGGAGATGGAGCGGGCCGCGGATGCCCTTCCGATCGACCAGGTGGCCAAGCGGTGGATTGTCGGCACCGACCCCGAGGCGATCGTTGCCCAGGTGAAGGACTATGTCGACTGGGGCTTCAATCACCTCGTCTTCCATGCTCCGGGTCACGATCAGCAGCGCTTCATGACCTTATTCGAACGGGACCTGGCGCCACGACTGCGGGAGCTCGCCTCGAACTCGCTCACCGATCACATATCTAGGACGGTCTGACGCCATGGCGCTTCTCGTCGACGAGCGCGATTCCCGGTGGGCGTCAGCGAACGGGCTCATGGCCGCGTACGATCTCGACGCCCTCATCGCCTTTGGCGACCCGGGAGATGTTCCAGCGCACCTGCGCTACCTGAGCGGTTACCGATCCATGTTTGGGCGTGCTGCTAGCGTCTTGTTCCGTGACGGAGGCTTCGTACTCATCGCGTCTAGCGTCGTCGTCGCGCACTATGCGAAGCAACTCTCCTGGGCCGATGAACCGTTAGCGGTCGATGAGGAAGATTTCGGTACCGAGCTCGCGCGGTTGCTCAAACAAAAAGCCGCGTCCCGGATCGGAGTGGCTGATCTCTCGCTGCTGCCGTCTGCCTGGCGGGACCACCTCGTCTCAGCCGTACCGTCGGCGACCTTCTGGGATCTGGGCCAGGAATTGCGCCATGCTCGACTGGTCAAAAGTTCCTACGAACTCGATCTCGCCCGCGAGAGCGCGCGGATCGCTGACGAGGCATGGAGCCACATGACGGACATCGTGCGCGTAGGCCGACGGGAATATGAAGTGCTCGCCGATCTCGAGCACATCCTGCGATTGAACGGTTGCGAGGACTCGTTCAATCTCGTCATCGGAGTTCCGAGGCTCAAATATGCGATCCAGAACCTTCCGTCCGAACGGAGAATCGAAGAAGGGGACCACCTCAGCATCGAGGTCTCGCCTCGATTCCAGGGTTACTACAGCCAACTCACGTCGCTTGTGTCACTGGGACGGGTTGACCCTGCGATTCGTGAAGGGTTCGATGCAGCTGATCGTGCGAGGGAGGCCGGACTGTCCGTCATGAAACCCGGTGTCGACATTCTCGACGTCAGGCACGCGGTCGAAGCGCAGCTCAGCGCCGAAGGCCGCAAGCTCAGCTCGCCGATGATCGGCCACTTCTGCGGACTGGAGCTCGACGATCTGCGGGCCGGCTCCACCTCGTTCGAGGTGCAGGCCGGGATGACCTTCATCTTCCATCCCCTGGTCGCCGGGTATCCCGGTCAGCTACGAGCCGACACTTTCCTGGTCACGGACACAGGAACCCAGCGGCTCAGCAACTTGCCTATAGAGCCCCTCGAGATCAGGGTTTGATTTTCCGATGGATCGCAACACGTATAGAGGAGTGCTGATGCAAGAATTGACCAGCGTTGCACATACGTCTCGGACGGTCGCCGTCATAGGTGCCGGTATCGGAGGCGCTGCGGCCGCCCTCGCGCTGAATAAAGCGGGCGTCGATGTTCAGCTGTATGACCAGGCTCCGGCCTTCGCCGAGGTCGGCGGCACGATCTTGATCGACTCGTACACAGTCGGCGTTCTCCGGGAGATGGGCGTGGCCGAGGAGGTGCTGGCGGTCACGGCTCCGGTAGACGAGGTTGAGATGCGCCACATGAACGGCGAGTTCATCCTGAAGTCCAAGATTCCCGACGTCACTGACCTGGGCGTCGATGTGCAGGGCCGCACAGGATTCCGCGAACTCTTTGGCATCCAGCGTTCCGATCTGCACGCAGTGCTCCTGCGCCACTTGCCCGACGAGCGCACCCACACGAACAAAAAGCTCGTGCGGGTCTTGGATCAGGGATCGTTCGTGGAAGCGGAGTTCGAGGACGGCACAATCATCCGCCCCGATGTCCTCATCGGTGCGGACGGCATCCGGTCCGCAGTGCGCAGGCTTCTGGTCGACGTCGAGGCCGAGTCGGCAGGAGTGGTCATCTGCCGTAGCCTCGCCACAGCCGACGTTCTGCCCGACGACTGGGCGAATGACCGGATGCGTCGCTGGCAGCACAAGACCGACGACGGAGGTTCCGTGAACGCCCTCTTCGCGCCGACGCGCGGTGGACGCTACGTCGGGGTAGACGTCTCCCTCTACGGGGGTGATCAGTTGCTCGACCTGGAGGTGGGAAACATCGTCCCGCTCGAACGACTTCTCAGTTGTTTCCCCGATGACGCGGATCCCGTGGTGCTGGATGCTCTCCGCGCCAGCGTGGTGGAGATCCGAGCGTATCCGCTGCGTGATCTGCCCGAGGTCCAGAGCTGGACTTCGAGCCGTGTCGCTCTCGTCGGAGACGCGGCGCACGCGATGCGCCCCTTGCTCGGGCAGGGCGCGAATCAGGCGATCCAGGACGCCTATGAACTCGCCCGCTGCCTCGCAGACCCCATTGCGGTAGAGGAGGCGCTGAACGTGTACGAGGAAGCCCGAGCTCCCTTCGTCAAGGCAATCGCACGCGCCGCACGCGAATTCCGGCCGGACTACGTCGCCCTGCTCCAGGGTCCGCCCGCGTCCGGATCCTGAACAACCCAGCCGCAGTGCGGCAGCGAACCGGTCCCCGGTCGCAACGCCGTCATGCAATGTGATTTCAATAGAAGGAGTGTGAAATGAAGTTCGGTGTCTATGGACCAGCGAGCGTCAGTACTATCGAGCGGTCCGTCAGAGCAGAGCAGATCGGCTACGACTTCGTGTCGTTCAGCGACAGCCCGATGGCGTTCTCCGATGTTTTCGCGACCGCTGCGCTGACGGCGCAAGCCACCAAGACGCTCACCGTCGGGATCAGTGTCGCGGCTGCCGGCATCCGCCTTCCCACGGTGGCGGCCAATTCACTGGCCACGCTCAACAAGATCGCTCCCGGTCGTGTCTTCGCCGGGTTCGGTACGGGAACGACCTCCTACGGATTCATGGGCATCCAGACGCCCGCGACGCTCAAGGAGCTGGCGGACTACGTGAGGGTCGTCCGAGGACTCCTCAAGGGTGACGAGGTCGAGTTCGAGCACAGAGGAGTCTCGCAGAAGACCCGGTTCGTGATGCCCGATCGTGGCTACATCGACGTCGAAGCGTCCACACCGATCTACCTGGCGGCTCACGGCCCCAAGGGGCAGACTCTGGCAGGCGAGATCGCGGACGGGCTCGTTGAGGGCTGGGGGACGTTCAAGAGCATGGACGAGGTGAAGCAGCGCGTTCAGGCGGGCGCGTCGAAGAGCGGACGAGACGTGAGTGATTTCGCGTACTTTACGCCTCAGACGATTCACCTGGTCGATGCCGATGACGATCTGGCCTCCGATCAGACGATCGAGGAGACGGGGGCTTTCGTCTGCATCGTCCTTCACGAGATGTACAAGAGTTCGGCGCACAAGTCCGCCGATGAGATGCCCCCGGCTGTCGCGCCGATTTGGGACGACTATCGCCGGATGATGCGGTCCTGGCCCGAACGCGACACGTTTCACTACCGCGCCTTCGCCGGCCACCAGACGTATATCCACCCGGAGGAACGTCGCTTCGTTACACCCGCCATGATTCGAATGACACACTTCGTCGGTCGCCCCGAGGAGGTTATTGAGCGCATCCGGGAGTGGGACTCGGCGGGCGTGACGCACGTCACAGTCTCAGGGACCCAAGCGGCTCTCGACAACAAGATGGAACGGTTCGCCCGGCAGGTGCTGGCCAAGCTCTAGTGGACAACCGCATTCTGATCGATCACCAGGCATGATGTTGCGCATCACAGACGTATCCGACCAGCCAGACATGCCGGGCGCGTTGTCCACGGAGGGCAGACGCGGCATCAACGGAGGGCATGACGAGCGGACCCGCGAATGCTGACGTCGTCGTATGGAAACCGGGTACCTATGGACGTGCACCGTGCTCAGGCGTTCCTCGCGGTAGCGGAGGAGCTGCATTTCGGGCGGGCTGCAGAACGGCTGCACATGGCTCAGCCTCCACTTACTCGGCTGATCCGTCAGCTCGAGGCAGACCTCGGGGCGGTGCTGTTCGAGCGAAACACCCGGAGTGTTGCGCTCACCGTGCAAGGCGAGGCGCTTATGGAACCCGCGCATGAATTGGTTATGCTGTCGCGCC
Source organism: Herbiconiux daphne (assembly GCF_024979295.1). Classification (GTDB taxonomy): domain Bacteria; phylum Actinomycetota; class Actinomycetes; order Actinomycetales; family Microbacteriaceae; genus Herbiconiux; species Herbiconiux daphnes. The sequence continues at coordinate 104,504 of NZ_JANLCJ010000008.1, forward strand.
GGATCACCGAGATCGTGAGACGCACGCAAGGCGGTCTCACCGGCCGTGTTCGACTGGGGTACGCCGGTCCCAGCGTTGGCCATCTGGTCGGCGTGCTCGCCCGGCGAGTACGTATCCAGCGGCCTGACCTGGCCTTGGAGCTCTACAGCTCACAGTTCTCCCATCGCGCCCTGGACAAGCTGCGCGAGGGGTCGCTGGATCTCGTCATCGGACGTTGGGACTTCCTCCCGGCTGAGATCGGCTCCCGGGTAATCGAGCGTGAGCAGCTGCTTCTCGCTCTCCCCGAGCGTCACCCGCTCGCAAAGAAGGAAACGATCGAGGCGCGGGAACTTGCAGACGAGGCATGGATCGTGCTTCCGGGAGGGAGCGCGGCGACGCTGCCGAACCGGCTCAATGCGCTTGCCGTGGAAGGTCGCTTCATCCCGCGAATCGTGCAAGTGGCGCCGGATTCGTCGACCCTGATGCTGCTCGTAGGGGCGGAAACCGGGGTGGCTCTCACTTTCTCCGGCGTGCGGGACCACATTCCGGCCGAGGGAGTCGTTTTCCGACGCCTCGCTTCGACCCCCGGAGCCGTAGAAGTGCGTTTAGCGTGGCGGCACTCGGACACTAGCCCGGCATTGGCCGCGGTTGCCGGGCTGGTCGCCAATTCCGCCGAGGCCCCCGGATCGACTTGAGCGAGGCCCTATCGTCCCGAGCCAAGCCAATCGAGCACGGCGACTCGATCTTCGTCGAGCCGGGGCGGTGCCTTCGAGTAATCCACCGAGGCTCTGGCGAACGACACGGGATGTCGGATCGTCGGGATTCGCCTCCCGGCGCCGCCGGTCTCGACGACGGGGTCGAGACCTAGGCTCTCAGCGAAATTCACGCCTTCCGCGACGGTGAGGATCGGCGCAGCCGGCACCTGCGCTTCGCTCAACGCCTCGAACCAGTGCTGAGCGTCGCGTGTGGCGAGACGTTCGCACAGGAGTTCGCGGAGCACCTGCCGGTTGCCGTTACGAGCAGACATTGTCGCGAAGCGCGTATCCAGAGCCAGTTGCGGCGTGCCGAGCACGTGACAAAGCCGACTGAACTGTCCGTCGTTACCGACGGCGATCACGATGTCCTTATCGCGGGCCGGGAACGGCTCGTACGGATAGAGACTCGGGTGGGCGTTGCCCATCCGCCGGGGTACCACGCCTCCCGTGACGTAGGCAGCGGTCTGATTCACCAAACCCGAGAGTGCCGAGCTGAGCAAATCCACCTGGATGTGATCACCCTTCCCGGTGGCATCACGGGCATACACGGCCGCGAGGACCCCCGACAGAGCGTGCAGCCCCGTGATGACATCGACGAGCGCCACTCCTACTTTGGTGGGCTCTCCGAGAGCCTGGCCGGTGAGGTCCATGATCCCTGACACCGCTTGTGCGATCAGGTCATAACCCGGCAGATCGGCCCCGTCCGCCGAGCCGAAGCCGGTAATGGACGCGTAGATCAACTCAGGGCGGTTCCCGCTCAAACTGGCGTAGTCGAGCCCGAACTTCTTCAACCCACCAACCTTGAAGTTCTCGACGACGACATCGGCTCGCGCGACAATCTGCTTCGCCGTCGCGAGATCGGCGGCATCTGAGAAATCGAGGGCTATCGATTGCTTGTTGCGATTCACCGAAAGAAAGTAGGTGCCCTCGCCATTTCTCTCGGGCGGGATCCAGGCCCGCGTATCGTCGCCCGACGGGCTTTCGATCTTGATCACCCGGGCACCCAGATCAGCCAGGAGCATCGTGCAGTACGGCCCGGCGAGCACCCGGGAGAGATCGGCGACGACGAGTCCGGACAGGGGAGGGGACCCGGGTGCCCGGGGCGGTTGCGTGCTCATCGAGATCTCCCGGATCAGAAGTAGGCGGGAATACCGGTGATGCGCTCTCCGAGGATCAGGGTGTGCACCTCGTCGGTTCCCTCGTAGGTGCGGACCGACTCCAGGTTGTTTGCATGCCGGAGGGGTGAGTAGTCGAGCGTGACGCCGTTTCCTCCCAGAATCGTCCGTGCCTGGCGGGCGATGTCGATGGCAATGCGACAGTTGTTGAGTTTACCCACCGAGATCATGTGGTGCTCGAGCTTGCCGGCGTCCTTCAGGCGCCCGAGGCGCAGAGCCACCATCTGGCCCTTCGTGATCTCGAGCGCCATCGCGACGAGCTTCTCCTGCGTCAGTTGGAAGGAAGCAATCGGGCGGCCGAACTGGGTCCGGTTCGAAGAATAGGCCAGGGCGGCCTCGAAGCTGTCGCGCGCGGCGCCGATCGCGCCCCACGCGATTCCGTACCGCGCCTCGTTCAGGCACGAGAACGGACCACGTAACCCGACGACACCGGGCAGCACCGCGACGGCCGGCAATCGCACGTCGACCAGGTCGATGTCACACTGGATCGAGGCGCGCATCGAGAGCTTGGGTTCGATCGGAGTGGCCGTGAAACCGGGCGTGTCCGTGGGAACAAGGAACCCTCGAACCCGGTCACCCCCTTCGTCGTCGGCGACCTTCGCCCAAATGACCGCGACGTCAGCGATCGACGCAAGACCGATCCAGCGCTTGGCCCCGTTCAGCACCCAATCGTCGCCGTCGCGGACCGCGCGGGTGGTCATGCTAGCTGGGTCGGAGCCCGCTTCGGGCTCGGTCAACCCGAAACAGCCGACCTTCGTGCCTGCGGCCATCGACGGGAGCCACTGTTGCTTCTGCTCCTCGGACCCCCATTTAGCGATCGCCGACATCGCCAAGGACCCTTGCACGGAGACGAAGGTGCGCAGTCCGGAGTCGCCTGCTTCGAGCTCTTGCATCGCGATGCCGTATTCGACCGCCGACCGGCCAGCGCAGCCGTACCCCTGGATGTGCATGCCGAGGAGGCCGAGCTCGGCGAACTCCGTGATCAATTCGCGGGGGAAGGTCGCGTCGGCATACCATCCGGCAATGTTGGGGCGGATGCGGCGTTGCACGAATTCGCGCACCCGATCGCGCACGGCGAGTTCGTCGGCGGCGAACTCGTCATCGAGGTCAAGAAGATCGGCGGGATTGAACGCGGGGCTAGTCATGGAAGGTCTCCTTCTTGGGCTGCTATCGAGTCTGTCCCACCGCGTGGACGGCTGACCGACCTAAATCAGGTTCGACTGATACTGGATCCGTATCAGTCGCCGCAACCGGTACCGAGTGCAGGCACCAGCCGCAATCCTGAGCAGGGACAAGATCTGTGCTGGAAACGGGAGGACGACAGATGACTTCACGCGACACCGCCGAATCGGTGCTGGTGGTGGGTGCCGGTGCGATGGGAACACAGATTGCCGCCGTCTTCGCCCGGGCTGGACACCGAGTGACGGTGTGCGACGTCACGCCGGATGCCTTGGGGAGATCGCGCACTGAAGCAACCACCCGCCTCACTAGGCTCGGCGAGAAGGGCGCAATGACCGCAGCGGAGGCTGCGTCGTCGATCGAGCGACTGGCATGGACGACCGATCTGGAAGCGGCTGCGACGGCCGCCGGATTCGTCATCGAAGCGGCCACAGAGCGCCTCGAATTGAAGCAGGACATCTTCGGGCGGCTTGGCCGCCACACGCCCAGCACGACGATTCTCGCTACCAATTCCTCCACCATCCCCTCGTCTCGGATCGCAGAGGCGTCGGGACGCCCCGACAGGGTCTGCAACGTCCACTTCTTCAATCCGGCTCTGGTGATGGAGGCGGTCGAGGTCGTGCCCAATCCGGAGACCTCCGACGAGACGATCGCCACCGTTCTGGCGCTCATCAAAGGCATCGGAAAGAGCGCTGTGACGCTTTCAATCGAGGTGCCGGGATTCGTGGCCAACCGTCTTATGACCGCGGTGAATGACGAGGCGATTCGCCTCTACTCGCAAGGCGTCGCGACGCCAGCGGATATCGACCTGGCCGCGCGCCTTGCTCTTGGTCATCCGCTCGGCCCGTTTGCGCTGATGGACCTGGTCGGACTCGACGTGATCTACCTCATGCACCAAGCCACGTACGAGATGACGGGTGACCCGGCGGATCTTCCTCCCGAAGCCTTGAATGACCTCTACCGCGCCGGGCGTCTCGGCCGCAAGTCCGGGCGCGGCTGGTTCGACTACACATCGTGAAAATCCATTCCCCCATCGAACTAAGGCCTGAATCATGAACGCACCTTCACCACACGACGTCGTCATCGTGTCCGCCGCCCGCACACCGTTCGGCCGATTCAAGGGGTCGCTCGCATCGCTCACCGCGGTAGAACTCGGCACCGTGGCCGCTCGGTCTGCGATCGAGCGAGCGGTGGGGCTCGACGCGTCCGACATCGAGTTGGTGAGTTTCGGCCAGGTGCTCCAAGCCGCAGCCGGCCAGAACCCGGCGAGGCAGGTCGGTGTTGCTGCGGGAATCCCCCTGACCTCACCGGCCGTGACAATCAACAAGGTCTGCCTGTCCGGGCTCACCGCAATCATCGATGCTGCGAGAATGATCGGCACGGGGGAGTGTGCGGTCGCACTCGCGGGTGGCCAGGAGTCCATGACGAACGCGCCGCACGCCCTCGTGGCATCTCGGCAGGGTCTTGCTTACGGCGACGTCACGTTGGTCGACACCGTCTCCCGCGACGGCTTGACTGACGCCTTCGATGGGCGGGCGATGGGTCTCGCGACCGAATCCGACAACCTGGGCAGTGGCCACATCACCCGAGTCGAGCAAGACGAGATCGCCGCGCTCTCACATCATCGTGCCGCTGAAGCCAGGACCTCGGGGGGCTTCACGGTAGAAATTGCTCCCGTGGTGGTCACGGGGTCGCGTGGAGCAACGACCACGGTTCTCGAGGACGAGGGCATCAGACCCGACACCACGATCGAGACGCTGGCTCGGCTCCGGCCCGCATTCACACCGGACGGGACCATCACAGCGGGCAATGCGAGTCAGCTCACCGACGGCGCGGCCGCCGTGATCCTGACGACCCGAACCAGAGCGGCGTCGATGGGCGCGGAGATCCTGGCGACCGTCCGGGCCTGGGGCCAGGTCGGGGGACCTGACACGTCGCTCTTGGCCCAACCGTACCGGGCGATCCGCGCGGCTCTGGCCCGACAGGGCTGGTCGGTGGCCGATCTCGATCACATCGAGATCAACGAGGCTTTCGCCGCGGTGGTAGCGTTCTCCAGCAGGGAGCTCGGCGTTTCCAACGACAAGGTCAACCCCCAGGGCGGTGGCATCTCATTGGGCCACCCCATCGGCGCGTCAGGGGCACGCCTCGTCGTGCATGCCGTGCACGCTCTGCGTGCCCGGGGCGGCGGTCGTGCCGCCGTCGCGCTCTGTGGCGGCGGCGGGCAGGGCGAGGCCCTCCTGCTCGAAGTGTGACCCGTAGGGCGATAAGCGACCGAAGTGGTGCGTTGCCGCGCCACTGTGTAGACCCGATCGATAGGAGGAACCGTGTTCAAGAAGATACTGGTTGCAAACCGTGGGGAGATCGCGATTCGGGCGTTCCGGGCCGCGTACGAGCTCGGTGCGAAGACCGTCGCGGTGTTCCCCTATGAAGACCGCAATTCGATGCACCGACTGAAGGCCGACGAGGCCTACCAGATCGGCGAGGTCGGGCATCCGGTGCGCGCCTACCTCGACGTCTCCGAGATCATCCGCGTCGCGCTCGAAGCGGGGGCGGATGCGATCTACCCCGGCTACGGCTTCCTGTCGGAGAACCCCGAGCTGGCGAAGGCGGCGGCGGAGAACGGCATCACCTTCATCGGCCCGGGCGAGCACGTGCTCGAGATGGCCGGGAACAAGGTCACCGCGAAGCAGCACGCGATAGCCGCGGGAGTGCCGGTGCTGAAGTCGTCTCCAGCGACGACCGATCTCGACGTGCTGATCGCCGCGGCCGACGAGATCGGCTTCCCCGTGTTCGCGAAGGCCGTCGCGGGCGGTGGCGGTCGGGGGATGCGCCGGGTCGAGACCCGTGAGAAGCTGCGCGGCGCGCTCGAGGCCGCGATGCGGGAAGCTGACAGCGCCTTCGGCGACGCGACGATGTTCCTCGAGCAGGCGGTGCTCAGGCCGCGTCACATCGAGGTGCAGATCTTGGCCGATTCGACGGGGGAGACCCTGCACCTGTTCGAGCGCGACTGCTCGGTGCAGCGCCGCAACCAGAAGGTCGTCGAGATCGCGCCGGCGCCGAACATCAGCGACGAGCTGCGTGAGGCGCTACATTCGGATGCGATCAAGTTCGCGAAGTCGATCGGCTACGTGAACGCGGGAACGGTCGAGTTCCTGGTCGACACCGTGGGGGAGCGGGCGGGCGAGCACGTGTTCATCGAGATGAACCCTCGCATCCAGGTCGAGCACACGGTCACCGAGGAGGTCACCGACGTCGACCTCGTGCAGTCGCAGATGCTCATCGCCTCCGGCAGCACCTTCGACGAGCTCGGAATGCACCAGGACGACATCGTGCTGCACGGCGCCGCCCTGCAGTGCCGCATCACCACGGAGGACCCCACGGCCGGTTTCCGACCCGACACCGGCAAGATCGCCGCCTACCGCTCGCCCGGCGGCGCGGGCGTGCGCCTCGACGGCGGCACCGTCGACGTCGGCGCCCAGATCAGCCCCCACTTCGACTCCATGCTCGCCAAAATGACCTGCCGCGGCCGCGACTTCCCGGCCGCGGTGCGGCGGGCCCGGCGTGCGCTGGCGGAGTTCCGCATCCGGGGTGTGTCGACGAACATCCCGTTCCTGCAGGGCGTGCTCGACGACCCGTCGTTCGCCGCCGGCGACCTGAGCACGAGCTTCATCGAGGAGCGGCCGCAGCTGCTGGCTGGTCATCCGTCGAAAGACCGGGGCACGAAGGTCCTGAACTGGCTGGCCGACGTCACGGTGAACCAGCAGAACGGGCCCCGCACGGTCACCGTGCATCCCGTCGACAAGCTCCCCGCCGTCGACCTCACCATCCCGGCCCCCGCCGGCAGCCGGCAGAAGCTGCTCGAGCTCGGTCCGATCGGGTTCGCTCAGGCGCTGCGGGCGCAGACCGCCCTCGCGGTGACCGAGACGACGATGCGGGATGCCCACCAGTCGCTCCTGGCGACCCGCGTGCGCACCCGCGACCTCGTCGCGGTCGCGCCCTACGTGGCTCGGCTCACCCCCGAGCTGTGGAGCGTCGAGGCGTGGGGCGGCGCGACCTACGACGTGGCGCTGCGCTTCCTGGGGGAGGACCCGTGGGAGCGCCTCGCCGTGCTGCGGGAGGCCCTGCCGAACGTGGCGATCCAGATGCTGCTCCGCGGCCGCAACACGGTCGGCTACACCCCGTACCCCACCGAGGTGACGGATGCGTTCGTGCGTGAGGCCGCCGCCACCGGCGTCGACGTCTTCCGCATCTTCGACGCCCTGAACGACGTGGCGCAGATGCGCCCCGCGATCGAGTCGGTGCTCGCCACCGGCAGCACGATCGCCGAGGTCGCCGTCTGCTACACCGGCGACCTCCTCGACCCGGCCGAAGACCTGTATACGCTCGGCTACTACCTGCGCCTGGCCGACGAGATCGTCGGGGCCGGCGCGCACGTGCTGGCGATCAAGGACATGGCGGGGCTGCTGCGCCCGGCCGCCGCCGCGAAGCTCGTGTCTGCCCTCCGGGAGCGGTTCGATCTACCGGTGCACGTGCACACGCACGACACCGCAGGCGGGCAGCTCGCGACGCTCCTCGCCGCCAGTGCAGCGGGCGCGGACGCGGTCGACGTGGCCAGCGCACCGATGGCCGGCACCACGAGTCAGCCGAGCGCATCCGCTCTGGTCGCCGCGCTCGCCCACACCGAGCGCGACACGGGCCTGTCGCTTGCGGCCGTGAGCGACCTCGAGCCGTACTGGGAGGCCGTGCGCCAGGTCTACCGCCCGTTCGAGTCGGGACTTGCCGGCCCCACCGGCCGTGTCTACAACCACGAGATCCCGGGCGGGCAGCTGTCGAACCTGCGTCAGCAGGCGATCGCGCTGGGTCTCGCCGACGACTTCGAGCGGGTGGAGGACCTGTACGCCGCCGCGAACAAGATCCTGGGCCGCATCCCGAAGGTCACCCCGTCGTCGAAGGTGGTCGGCGACCTCGCCCTGCACCTCGCCGCGGTCAAGGCCGACCCGGCAGACTTCGAAGAGAACCCGGGCAACTACGACATCCCCGACTCCGTGGTCGGCTTCATGGCCGGCGAGCTGGGCGAGCTGCCCGGCGGCTGGCCCGAGCCGTTCCGCACCAAGGTGCTCGCGGGCCGCGACGTGAAGGTCGGGGTCACCCCGGTCGACGACGCCGACCTGGCCGCGATCGCTCCGGATGCGGCCGGCCCCGAACGGCGCGCGACCCTGAACCGGCTCCTGTTCCCGGCCCCGACCCGCACCTTCGAGCAGCTGCGCGAGCTGTTCGGCGACCTCTCCGTGGTCGACACCGTCGACTACCTGTACGGCCTCCAGCAGGGCACCGAGCACGTGGTCGAGATCGCCCGCGGCGTGCGCCTGTTCGTCGGCCTCGAGGCCATCGGCGAGGTCGACGAGAAGGGCGAACGCACCGTCATGACGACCTTGAACGGCCAGCTGCGCCCGGTGAACGTGCGCGACCGCTCGGTGAGGGTCGAGACCAAGACGGCCGAGAAGGCGGATGCGGCCCAGCCCGGGCAGGTGCCGGCTCCGTTCTCCGGCGTCGTCACCGTGAAGGTCGCGGTGGGCGACACCGTCGCCGCCGGGGCGCCCGTCGCGACCATAGAGGCGATGAAGATGGAAGCGGCGATCACCACCCCGGTCGCCGGCACCGTTTCCCGTCTCGCCATCCCCACCACCCAGCAGGTCGAAGCCGGCGACCTGATTGCCGTGGTGACCCCCACGCCCTGACGCCGTTGCACCATTTCCCACACTTTCACCACTCACTGAAGGAGTATTTATGACAATCGCGACCACGCGCGCAGTGACATTCGCGGATCGGGTGCTCCGCACACGAAGCCTCGCCTCCGACACTCTCCTGGTCACCGCAGGTGCCGGTCTCGTGGGCTTGGCGGCCCAGATTGCGGTACCGCTTTGGCCGGTGCCGATCACGGGGCAGACGCTGGCGGTGTTGCTGGTCGGAAGCGCGCTCGGCTCGCTGAGGGGCTCGCTGGCCCTGCTGCTCTACGCCGCAGCTGGGGTGCTGGGGATACCCTGGTTCAGCGACGCCGCATCGGGTTGGCAGACCCTGGCTGGCCCGACTGGAGGGTACATCATCGGCTTCATTGCGGCCGCAGGCTTGGCCGGGTGGTTTGCCGAGCGGGCGTGGGACCGGCGTGTGCTTCCCTCGCTCGCGGTATTTTCAGCGGGAACGGCGCTTCCCTTCGTCTTCGGATTGCCATGGCTGGCTTTGGTTTTGGGCCTCGACCTTGGACAGACCCTCGCGGCCGGGCTCTATCCGTTCATCGTCGGTGGTGTCATCAAGACAGCTTTGGCCGCGGTGCTAATGCCGCTCGCCTGGCGTAGCGCCGGTCGAGGCGCGTCTTGACCGCCGGATAGCTCAGTACTCCGGAGCACAATGCCTTGTTCGCGTGGCGGTCGACCATTTCATGCGGGTACTCGGCGCAAGTCTGGGCCCCCCGAGGTGGAACTAGCCCCTCCAAGCAGCCGGTCTTTATTTGAACCAGAAAAGGCCCTTTGGGAACTAACTGTTGAGCCGCCGGTCGGGCTGAGGGCTACCGATGGAGCTATCCTCCTGGCAGTGCTTGGGGTAGCAGCGCACCGAATTTGGCAATCGGATGTAGAAGAGGTCGACGGCGCCGTGTGCCAATTCAGAGTGACGTCGGATGTCGATTCTTGCTCTCTATAGCTCGGTCCCACGTCGACTGCCGAGCTCCGCATAAGACGGTGAAAGAAACGAGTGACAGAAGCTTCGCCTGCATCGGTAGCCACGCAGGCCGTCGCGCGGCAAGGCCTGCGCGACACGCTAATGCAGCGCGAGTAGCTTGATCCGCCTGATCAAGGGCTGCACGTAGCGAGTCATGGTCTCAGCTGATGATTCTTGACGACGTCGGCCACTCACAGGCAGCCTTCCAGCCGCACACATTCGCGATACCGATAATGTACCTTATGTCAAGTCAACCACTGGTTATTCGCATCCACTGCGAATGATCGAGTCCCCCGCGACGCGTGCAGAATGGCCCGTCGACATGCCTGCACGCTTGCTGGTTCTCTTACTCCGCAGCAGATGGAACCACCATGTCGACTGCAGTGGAGAGTCAACGAACTGAGTCACTATGGTGGCAAACGTAGGGGCGTTCGATCTCACTGACATTGAGATCGAACGCCCCTACTTGCCCCGGCGCTACTTGCCCTTCTCGGTCACACTCGTGTTGGGGTGCCGTGCGGCAGCCGACCCGGTGATGAACTGACCAGAGATGGCTGAGCGGCTGTGTGTACCGGTCGACTTGTTGCTACCCGACGATTCCGTGACGGTGGTCCTCGGGTGCCGGGCTGCGGCCGCGTTGGACAGGTAGCGCCCGGTGATTGCAGATCGATGGGCCATGGTGGCTCCTTCCTCTTCATGGGTACCCACGGTGTCCCCGTGAGTCGCCGCCAGGTTTTGGCGGTCGTCTAGAGGCCTCACCAGCGAAAGCTTTGGCTGAGGGTCGTCAATATCGGCAAGCCGGCGAACATGCCTAGGGGTCATCTGCAAGCTCGAGGCGACGTCCACGAGTGAGACGCCGACTCCTTCGAGCAGTTCGATAGCGTTCTTCAGAAGTTCCGGCCGTTCGCCCGGAAAGTCCCAGATAGGTTGCGATCGCCGAGGAGTACTACTAAGCGTGATGTACGCCCGGCGGGCGGTCGATTCAGAAATTAGCTCGAGCTCACGAGATCGGTAGAGCAATGAGTGGACGGAGACACCCCACCACAGGCTGAGTTCTTCGAGTCGATTGAAGTTAATCCTGGTCGGGAGGAGGTCTCGGATCACGTCTCGAGGAGTGAGGAACTCGGCAGCGAATTCGTCGGCCTGCCGCTCCATCTGACTATCAGTGCCCTGCCTTCCGTGATGCAACACGATGTGCCCCAATTCGTGTGCCGCGGAAAAGCGGTGGCGCAGGACGTCGTTCGCCTTGTCCGGCGTCAAGACGATCATGGGACGCGGAAGTGCGGTGGTCGAGAATGCGTCAATTCGATTTTTGTCGTCTGGCTTGCCCTCTTCCTTCATTGAGAAAAAGACCGTGAGGATGCCGTGCTGCTCAAGTTGATAGACGAGATACGGAACAGGCACGGTCCCGAGGTCCCAGTGGCGCCGCATCGCCCGTGCAGCTGTGATGGGATCGGGGACGTCGGTGCTCTCGGGCATCGCCCACTCCGGCAAATCCAAGACTGGAAATTCGACGCTCTCTTCGAGGTAGCGGCTCAGTTCCCAGGCTTGTTCCACGTAGGCGGTGGCTTGCTGTTGCTGCCCCACGGTCGTGGCTCGTAGACGCCGGAAGGACGCCTCGGCAATCTCGATCTGCGCCTTCGGTCGGCCGTGTGAAAAGAAGCCTGGAGGTACACGGAGAGCTTCAGCCAGGGCTGCGATCGTCTCCGCTCGAGGCCTGACCTCGCCACGCTCATACTGTCCGATCGCTGCTGCAGAGACCCCAACCCGCTGGTGCAGTTCAGTCTTCGTCATCTTGCACACCCGCCGCGCTTGAGTCAGCCGTGCAGGATCAAAAAGTCTGGCCACGTCCGCCAGAGAAGGGGAATCGGGTGTCACTTCTGGCCCTCTCCGTCTTCTGGGCGGGGACGGAGAGCGGTCTTGGTCCGGGGCCGGCTGCCGTCGGCGAAACCTCCGACAGGCTTGGGCTTGGTGTCTTTCATCGGCCGGGTCACGGGCGCTTTGACGTAATCGAGCCGCTCAGGATCTGTGAACTCGAAGTACCGGCCACGGAGTCGTGCCGGCGCCCAGTACATTGACCCCACGGTGAAAGGAGTGCTGCTGTAGTAGGGCACGAAAAGGGTGATGTGCCGGCCTCCGGCTTCGATCATTCCCAGCACGTCGGAGAGGCGCGCGACGTCGTCATCGCCTTGGGGTTGCGCAGGCATCTCAAAAAGTCCGCCCGGTTCCACATACTTTGTGTTGCTTGCTTCGGCGAACATGTCGCGTCGTTGCTCCGGCAAATAGCTCAGGCGGAGCCGGCGGTGGTTCTTGGGCATCTTCTTACCAACCCGCTGCAGGAAGATCAGAGCGTCGCCGACGTATGTCAACGTTCGACGGGTGCCGGGGACGCGGCGTTCATCGTAGGAATCGAGACCTTTGATCAGGGAAAGCAGCTCTTTCTGTGCCCCTCGAGCCATTCCGACCCCGTAGACATCGTGCTCGCCGTCAGGGTCTGCGTATGCGGTGTGTGCTCGAGCCGAGCGCTCCTGGCTGGCCTGGATGGCCTGAGGGATGGCGGAGCGCAAAGTCGCCAGGTCGCCGACGGTGAATTCGGATCTCCAGTCGAGTTCGACCTGATCGGACATAGTGGACTCCCGTCGCTGGTCTTATGGACAATAGCATGCGACTTTGGAAAAAAGCAGAATTCAGTCAATCAAGCTATGAGAACGAACAAGACTCGCGCGGTAGCGCTTCATTCTCGAACGCGATGCTGGGAACGTGCCTTTGTCGCGGGCAATGCGTATTGCTCGACGCGCCTGCGGCAAACTAGCTAGCCATCCTCTCGATGCCCAACCGGATCTCCGGGGTCTTGCGTGCGCCCACGCCAAGATGCTCACGGAGCAATGCCTCGGCTTCGCGAATCTCTCATTTCGTCCCGACGCGCAAAGCCTGCCGCACGCGCCTGTCGGTACTTTTCGGCGCGAGCGAGAACACGCGCCTCAACAACTTGTGCTCGGGCGACTTGCTGGGCCTGCTTCGCCTCGGCCGCCTCCTGCCGCACAACTTCTTCTTTGGCCCACTCTCGAAGGAACTTACTGTTTTCTTCTGTCAGAGGATCTCTGATACCCCAGGAGGCGGCAAGAAGCGCCGCTTCGACGCGTTCTTGGACAAGCAGAATCAGTCGTCGCGTTGCAACAGGGCTGAGCTCAGCGACGAGTGGCAGGAAGTGCTCTTCCGAGAGGCCGGTTCCGGGGTCGTACTGAGCGTATAACCCAAACACGTAGGGGCGATCGGCGAAGCCGAGCGCTCTCTCCTCGGGAGTGGGCTCAGCTGCTCCAAGATGCGGATGCAGAGCTGCAGCGAGTTTCTCAGCCTCCTCCTTTCGGCGCGGTCGGCCGTAACCGTGCGCATATAGATCTCGCAGTTGCGTGATCGGCTTCATTGCGCCATCCGCGATGTTCACGGGCCTGTTCAAGCAGGTCTTGTAGAAAAGCCCCGCCATTTTGCGCGACCACGAATGGTCACCGTTGTATACGAACGGGTCCGCGTCGACGAACAGCATGCTCGGGATCGACGCGAAAATAATCTCCGAAAGCGCTACGGCGCGGCTGACCAGCATCAGTCCGGTGTGGGCAGAAATATCGAGTGGATTCGCACCGAACATCTTCTCGGCCTCCCAATAGACGTCTCCCATGTCGTGGTTCTCTGGGTCGAGGTCAACCTGGTCGACGACGGCGTCGAAGCTACGGTCGATCTCGCGGGTTACAACGTGAAGGTAGCCGTGGAGTGCCGCAAAGTCTTTTCGCGCCTCAAAGATCGTGGGGCGAAGCCTCGAGACCCATGGGCCTGCGTCCGGGTCGTCCTGCTCCATTGCGCACCCCTCCACTAGATCACCTCCCCGCACCAAGAGCGACGATCCGAGATTACCTCGCCTCCAACGCGGTTCGTCTTCTAGCTCGTCCGGAATGGTTCACCGCCGCCGTACCGAAGGTCCTCGGGCCTGCGCCGAGATTGCCGAGTAGTGGTCGCTTTTCGCCACTCATACGTGACCGTGGTCTATACGATCGATGATGACGCCCGAACGATCGGAATCCTGCGGGTCGACCATCGGGCCGACGTCTACAGGTCAGCCTCAGTGGATGCGCTTTGATCGCAGACAACTCACCAAGAGCAACGGACGGAGCAGCATGAGTGTCAACGAGGAAGACCGCCAGGTCGAGGTCGCCCGCGAGCTCTCCGAGAAGGCTCGCACGCTCGCCCACTCGACAAGGAACGTACCGTCGCCCTCTACCTCGTACACGCTGCTCGGAGAGCTGACGGCCACCATTGATGACCTCGAGCAGGTGACACGGCAACTCAGCGCCTGGCACTCCCGCGTCGTCGACGGAACCCACTACGCCGGCGAAGACGACCGCGGCGACGGGGCCACCGGAACAGTCACTGCAGCCGCCGAGCTCGAGCGCGCGGCCGCCGCACTCGACACCGCCTCCGCCGCACTACGCGCGGCGCACTCGGCAAACGGTGTCGTCCGCTGGTTCGACAAACAGCCCACCAGCACCGACTAACCAATGATCTACCTCGCCCGAGGCATCGAGGACCACCACTACTGGGTGGTCCAGGAACTCGACGGCGCCCTCATTGAAACCTCGTGGCGCGTCGAGAGGGAGCCGGACGGCTACCGACTCAGCCACGCAGACGACAGCGCCATGACGTCCAGCGTCTTCGACCTCGGAGCATTCAACAGCCCGGAAGCGGCCGTTCGGGCGCTCCGAGAGCATCTCGAACGTTGATCCGATCCCTATCGGCCTGACACAGTGGGCTCATGGCGCGCTTCGTATCGCTCCCCGATCGGGACGGCCCCGCTGGTGCAGCGCGCATGTGGATCAACCCCGAGCACGTTGTGTCGCTGGTACCGAAGGTAAGCACAGATGGCTCCCGGCACGTCCTCCGTGTCGAGATCAAACTCATCGGCACCCCCGCGTTTGACGCCTGGCTCGGCGTTTACGACACCGGTGAAGAGGCTGATTCGCGCTGGGCACTATTCCTATCTGAACTTCGGGACTAAGAACCGGCGACCAAAGCTCAGCGCCGCAACAATTGGCAGCGCAAGGGGTCAGTGGACAGAAACCTCGAAAAGAACGCGAGCGGCGCGGGTGACGGCCGCTTGGTCCAGACGCACATGGTCGTTGTCGTCGATCGTGGCAAGACCGATAGCGATGAGATCCGACAAGCGCTGAGGTGAGGACAATTCCCTGAGTACCTGATGGAGCTCGTCGGGTCTGGGTGAATCGTTGAGGGTCAGATAGGTCAGGATCTTCGCGCTCACCAGGTCGAGCGGACGAAGAGCTGAAGCTGCAGGCAGCCCGACCTGCTCAGCGGGGACGTCTTCGTCGAGTAAGCCGAGCATGTAGTCCAGCTGCCGTGAAGCGAGCTGATTGAGCCGTCTTGCATCGTGTGAGTACCGGACTACTTTGCCGCGGCCCCTCTCTTCGGGAGACGGGTCACCAAAGATGACTCCGGTGGCTTCGAGTTTCCGGAGCCGGGCGGAAAGGGTCCCTTTCACAACATCGACGCCGCTGTCGCGCAGCGCTGTGAAGATGTGGCCGAACGTCGCTCTTGGGTGGGCGGAAAGGTACGCGGTGATCTCAGCGTTGTGCGGGTTACCGAACGCCTCCGCGGCCTCGAGGACATCGGAAGGCGTCGACACCAGTCCCGTTGCTGGTGCATCCGATTCAGGCATGAGATCGACGCTACCCAAGATGATGTCGATACTCCGACGGGCGGCCAATGTGCATAGGCGCCGCTCCGAGCGCAGAACGTGGGACGTGTGCGAGACTGTAAACATGTCTACAGGAGTGGTGAGTGTTCGTCTGCCCGATGATCTGAAAGACCGGCTGGATGCGTTGAGCGCGACCACCGGTCGTCCCGCGGCGTTCTACCTCCGCGAGGCGCTCTCCGAGCACCTAGACGATCTCGAACACGCATACGGCGTCGTTGCCCGCGCCGAAGCGATTCGCGCTGGAGCCCGCGACACCGTGCCCCTGGAAGATGTGTTGGTAGAGCTTGGGGTCTCCCGGGCTGACCTTGACGCGATGCCTTCTGAGCCTGTCGAGTGAGCGGACCGCTTTGGCGGATCGAGTTCGACCGGGTCGCTATGCGCGCCCTTCGCAAGCTCGATCCCGCAATCGCGCGGAGGATCGTGAAAGCGCTCGATGACCTCAGTGGGCTAGAGAATCCCACGGTGCGTTGCAAAGCACTGAGCGGGCCGTACACCGGGTTGTGGCGAATACGGGTCGGGGATTACCGGGCGATCCTTGATATCCGTCGCGGCGAGCTGGTGATCGTCGCCTTAGACATCGGCGACCGAGCCACGATCTACGACTGATCTACACCCTGAGGGGAGTGATGTGGTGTCGTTTGGTGGAGTGAATGGAGAACACATGCAGGTCGAGATCGGGGACACGGTGGTGTACCCGCACCATGGGGCCGCTACTGTGGTCGCGCTCAGAGACCGGGTCGTCAAAGGCGCGAACGTCGCTTACGTGAAGTTGCGTGTGCACTCGAACGATCTGACTATCGAGCTTCCTGCGGACAGCATCCTGGACGTCGGAGTCCGTGACGTCATCGACAGCGGAGGTGTCGACGAGGTGTACGCGGTTATCCGGACCGACATCCCTGAGGACATGGGGAACTGGTCGAGGCGGTACAAAGCGAATCAGGAGAAGCTCGCCAGCGGCGACGTGCTGAAAGCCGCTGAGGTGGTTCGCGACCTGTGGCGCCGCGACGTCTCCCGCGGCCTGTCGACGGGCGAGAAAGCGATGCTGCAGAAAGCCCGTCATACCGTCGAGTCGGAGCTCGCGCTCTCTCTTGATCGCTCGGAAGCCGACGCAGGGACGGCCGTCGAGACTGTCCTCCAGGAACACACCACCCACTGACCCGTCCTGTAAACCATCAGGCCGTAGCGGGGTTGGCAAGTGGTGGCGTCAGCTGTTCGCTTCCGGGAGGCCGGCTCGGGGGACGTACTCTCCGACATCCCCGCCCCGACACCCCCGTTCGCTACGATGCCCCTGCAAGGTGGTCGCATCGGTGAAGGAGTATGAGATGACAGTCGGGACTGTGAAGTGGTTCAACGGAGAAAAGGGGTTCGGGTTCATCTCCCCCGATGACGGTGGCGCCGACGTGTTCGTGCACTTCAGTCAGATCACGGGGTCCGGCTACCGAAACCTCGATGAGAATCAGCGGGTCGAGTTCGACATCGAGGCCGGCCAAAAAGGCCCGCAAGCTTCGAACGTTCGGGCCATCAACTAACGCCAGCACCTACCATCCGGCTCCCGCTCTGCGGCAATCCGGTTCGACCATGGGTCGTTACTGTGCGGGCGTGTCTGACACTGCGAACGGCGCTGTTCGCGGTGGCGAGCGGAATGGCACGAACCAGCTCGCGTAGTCGAGGTTCACCGAACCGTCGAGCATTCGGGGGTTGGCGGTGAGCTCCTCGGGATCCCAGTAGAGCAATTCGTGGTCGTCGTCCTCGAACAGGACGCCTTCGACATCGTCCCGCCATCCTTCGTCGAACTCGAGTTCGTAGGTGTCGATCAGCACTTCGACCCGGTCCAGGAGCAGCTTGACCGCCAGTGCTTCGGCGATCGTCGCGGGGTACTCCCACGACGTCGCCACCCGAGTCGTCACGACCACGGTCGCGACGAGGAATTGGTGCAGGAACCGTCCGTCGTAGCGGTCCTGGAACTGTTCCGGCAGACCATGCAACGCCATCGTCTCTTCGGCGTCGAGATTGCCGGCATTCATGGCGGTGAGGTCCTCGAAGAGTTCGTCGACGAGGATCTCCCCTGCCGACCAGAACAATCCCACGAGCAGTTGGACATGGGGTTCCAGGCGTCGACGCGTGAATGCGTCAACGTCCTCATCCAGCAGCATCTCGGAGAACGGCCCCACGATCCCTGCACACTTCACTGCGTCAGCCCGAAAATCGTCAGCCCCAGGGCGCTCCCCATTCATGCCCCCACCCTAGCCAGCCATCCAGCCCCACTCCGGGACCACCGTGATGCAGGAGCAGCAGAGAGTGTGCACGCGTCCGCCGTCTCGCGGAATTAGTCGGTGGCCGCCGTGGCGGGCCCGTTATTGGCCGGCGGCTCAATAATCGGACCATCAGCGAGAATCCGAAGCGCATCGTCAACCGGCACATGCGCCCGACGCAACGCCTGCAGAGACTTCTTACGGAGCTCGTCGACGCGCTGCTCTTCGACGCGAAGTTCTTGCCGCAGCTGCGCCACATAATCTTCCTGGCCACGGATCTGCGGCCACAGCTTCAGGTACGTCGCAGGCATGTCGAGCACGATCGGGTCCTCAGGAGCAAACTCGGCCCCGACCTTGGCGATTGCGCTTGCTGCGGCCGATCGGATGTCGTCCATGCTGCTTGCGTAGCTCCATGCTTTTCGGCCCATGAAGTCGGCACGAGCAACCCAGCCGCGTGGGCCACAGAACACTGACAACCGCACAGGCGTCGGCCGCTCCCCCGTCGTAGCTGGGTCGATCGCTGTCGTCAGTTCCGCGTCGACGGCCTGTGCGACCGGCGCGCGCAGACGACGGCCCACCTCGTTACCGTTGACGTCGATCAGTGCTCGCGTGCCGTCGGCCAGGTCGACGCGCGCATGGTGCACGCCCGGGTAGACGCTCACGGCAACGACAGCGTCACCAAATGCACTCGCGGCGCTTTCCGCGTAATCTTCGTCGATCATCCGGCATCCGTTAGCCGTACATCCGGGAACAGGCCCGCTGGTGGTGCGGTGTAGGGCAGCTTCTCCCCCGGGTCGTTCTGATCTTTCGAATCCGCGAACGGACCTTCGACGTCCATCAGGACAGCCATGTGCGGGTCGAGGTGATCGCGCCACCACACGCTCGATCCGGTGGCCCCGTCCTGTCGCAGATGCTCCCACGCCCGCCATATCGCCTCGAGCCGTGAGACGGCTTCCGGGTATCTCCACCATTCCGCAGCCCAGCGGCGGTGTGCCCGTCCGCTGGGGCCCACGACGCGCCGGTATTCCTCGATCAACTGCTCACGCACGAACTCGTCGACAGAGCCGAAAAACAAGCCCGCATCGCCGCTGACGCTCTCGTCCGCTTCGGGTGGGTCGATGTCGGGCTCGTCGCCGTCTGCTGCGTCGAGGTCGTCATCGTAGTCAGTCATCCTGCTCTCCGTCCGTCGCCGTGCCCGCCTCCACCCAGGCCTGAGCTCGCTCCTGGACCGGCACCGCCGCCGCCGCGACAGCAGTGTTGGCCGGGTCGTGTGCGGCGATCGACGCCCGTACCGGTCCGGCGTGGGGGCCGCGCATCCACGGTACGGTTTCGATGAGCGTAGCGGGAGCGCCTGATGCGAACACCACGGCGCGGCCGCGGGGCATGCCACTGAGCTCGGACACGTCGAGAGTGCGCTCGCGGTGGATCTGATGCGACGTCGACCGCTGGCCTCGCCCGACCGACGTCGACGACGTGTGCTTGTCGTAGTCGCCCACCAGCTGCGACAGCTCGCCCAGGAACTCCGTCTCTGCGACACCGCCCCCGTAGACCTTCACATTCGACGCGGACCACAGCTTGCGCATGCCCTCGCGGCCCCACACCTCGACGCCCTGTGACCACGACTGCAGGATGGTCATCAGGACGATGCCGCGGGAGCCGTAGTGCGAGTACAGGTCGGGCAGGTTCCGCCACCGGCAGACGTTGGCCGCCTCATCCAGCACGCCGAGCATCGGCACCGACAGGCGGCCGCGGCGCTGAGTGGTGGCCAGCTCTTCGGCAGCCTCCACCGTGATCGCGGTCAGCGCGGTCACGAGCGGACCGGCCGACCCCTGGCCCTCCATCGACAGGCTGTAGAGGGTGTCTTTGCTCCGCACGAAGGCCTCCGGTGAGAACTGCGGCCGCGGGTCGTCGGCCGCGTCCCCGGTGAGGGCCGTGACCCAGCGGGCGATCTTGCCGATCTTCAAGCAGTCGACCATCTGCGCCGCGGTGCCGTACACGCTGTCGCGGCGCTTGGGCTCTCCGTTCACCTCGCCGGCTACCGCGTCAGCCATGCCGATGAAGCCGTGCCGCTCCAGGATCTTTACCGGCTCGATCTCCCCCGGCCGGGTGGTCCAGGTGAAGATCTGCGTGATCGGTCGCCCATCGAGCGCGGCCGCGAGAAGGAAGCCGGCGAGCAGGCTCTCGCCGGCACGGTTGAAGTACGACGAGTTCTCGGACGCTCCGCCCGTCATCGTCGACGACGCGAAGTGCGCAGCCAGGCGGGCCGCGCGGGTGTCGTCGGTGACATAGGACAGCGGATTCCACCACCAGGAGGGCTCCTCCCGCGCGATGCCCTGAGGGTCGAACACCCAGACGGTCGATCCGTTCGCGGCCCGCACGTCCCGGGTGGCATCCACGACGTCGCGCTTGTTCGACGTCGTGACGACCGCGCCGGGCGCGTCGACGATCGCGGGAATGACGTACGACGTCGACTTCCCGACCCGGGGGCCGGCGACCATGACGATCATGTCCTCCGCGGAGGCGTAGAGCTTCTGCCGGCCCACGATGGTGACGCCGATCGTGACGCCGATCCAACCGTCGACGCCGAGGCGCTGCGCCGTGGCGCGTGCGTTCTTGGCCGACAGAGACGCGAGATCCTTGCCCTTGCCCATGAACCGGGCGGCCTCGTCGACGCGGGTCCGCTTGGACCGGGCGCGGGCGATCGCCACCCACAGCAGAATGCCCAGAGCGAGGATGACCACCGCGGCCGCCACGGCGATCCAGGTGGCGGAGCCCGGCCAGGCCACCTTGCCGCGGAGCACACCGAAGAACAGCTCGAACGGGTCGCCACTTAGCTCGGGGTTCACGCCGTCGAGCTTCGATCCCCACGTCACTGCCGCCCACACTGTGCCGAGCACCAGCACGGCCAGCGTGAGCCCGACCAGCAGCAGGATCGTCGAGCCGTCGAGCCCAGGCGCGCGGCGTCGGTTCGACGTGCTCATGCTGCGCCTTCCTCTGCTCGAGCAGCCCCTGGCACCTCAGCCTCGAACTCGCGTTCCACCTCGTCAGCGCTCTCCAGACCGATCACCGGGTTGGACTCGTCCGGCTCGGGGAACGAATCGGCCGGGTGCCAGAGCTTGTTCGTGTCGTTGATCGCCCGCTCTGCTTCGATGAGTTCGACCTTGACGGGGATGCCCGGGTGTCCGCCGACCTTGATCAGGAACTTCCCCCGCCCGGGCGGCTCCGCCTCGCGGCCGGCGCCAGTGTCCCACGCGCCGGGGTCCTGCCACGACGCCAGCAGCTCCTGCTCCGCACGCGACAGCGGCACGGCGCTGGTCAGCATGGGCATCTCCGCACCCGGCAGCCCACCCGCGATGACCATGCCGCTGCGCTCGACGAATCCGCGCGCCTTCATCCGGTCCGATTCGGTGGGCAGAGCGAGCAGGTCGCTCATGGTGTGGGAGATCATGGCCAGGCCGACGCCGCGCTGCCGGTTGAGGCGGGTCAGGGCGTCGACGCGATCGACCATGCCCTGGCCGGCGCGGAGAGCCCGCCACAGCTCATCCAGCACCACGAGGTAGTGGCGTCGTGGCTCCAGCCCGGCGTCAGCGAGGGCGTTCGCGATGTTGACCGTGCCGAAGCCGGCAGACCAGCAGGCGAGCAGGATCGCGGCCTGCATATCGGTATCGGAATCGTCGATCGAGGACACGTCGTAGACCACCGGGCGATCGCGCATCATCGGTACGTCGGTGGGGTGGGCGAACGTCTCTCCGAGGCGGCCGCCCGTGGTGAGGCTGATGAGCGACGCTTCCAGCTCTTCGGTGATGCGCCGGTAACGGTCATCGTCCCCGCGATCGAGAGCGACCGCGCGCACTTCTGCCGGGGCCTCCTGGATGACCGCCAGCAGGTCACCGAGCACGGGGACGCCCGCTGCTCGCTCGTCGAGCACTTTCAGGGCCCGGTCGATGATCGCCTCTTCGCGCGCGGAGGGCGGGTTCTTCCGCAGGATCGTAAGCAGCGCCGACACCATCGTGTGTCGGCGCCCGTGCGCGTCCGCGAGCACGATCGCCCGCTCTTTCTCCTTGCCGGCAGCTCGCAGCCGCTCCGCGGCCGCCGTAGCCTCTCCGGGGTCGAGGATGTTGAGGTGGCCGCGGCCGCGGCCGAGGGTGATGACCTGGCCGCCGAGCGCTTTGATCATGTCCACGTAGTCGGGTTTCAGATCGCCCAGCACCAACGGCAGGTTGCCGAGGCCAGCGCCGCCGGCGGCCATGCGCCGGATCAGCGTGGACTTCCCCAGGCCGGGCAGGCCGAGGACGAACACCGAAGGGTTGGAGATGAGGCCGGCGTCTTGGAACCACGAAATCGGGTCGGCGCACACTGTCGCGCCCGTGAACAGCTGCAAACCCAACGGAACACCGATCATCGGCGTCCCCGTGCCGACCGAGAAGGGGTGCAGCCCGCAGACCTGCACGGTGGTGCCGCGCCACTCGTCGACAGGCTGAATGACGGACGCCTCACCTCGAGCGCGACCCAGCCACCCGCGGGGCCCGGGCCGCTTCACGACGGGCTTCTTCTCGCGCTCCTGCTCGGCCTTCGACGGCTTGGCCGGTGCGAGCTCCTTCGGCTTCGACGCGCGGATCTTGCGGCGTGTGTTGTCGATCGCGGGCATTACAGCTGCTCCCTGACCTCAGTGGGGATGCGGAGATGCTTCGGCAGCACCAGGCCAAGCGGCAGCGCCGCCGCGAACGCGGAATCCTGCGACCCGTGCACGACGCGCAGCCGCAGCCGCGCGGTGGCCGACAGACTGTCGATCGCCGCCTTCGCGTCGGCCTCCTGCGCGGCATCCGTCACCGTCGCGGTGACGAGCATGCCGAAGTTCACCAGGCCCGCCCCGGACGCCTCTTCCTGAGCGGTCGCCAGTGCGTATTTTGTCGCGGTGACGCTCCGAGCGGTGGGCTTATTCGAGGACTGGAGATTGAACATTGCCGCACGCGCGTCCGCCTCGACGAGCGCGGCCGCCTTGGCCGCGTCAATCGGGCGGTACAACAGCGTGATCCGCTTCCGGGCGACGTCGCGGTGAGGTGCGAGCAGCCTGGCCAGGATGCTCGAGGGCACGTTGCCGCGCGGGGCGCCGCTCATCATCCACGTCACCGACACGGCGGAGTCATGCCGGTAGGTGTCCCAGCTGGCCTGATGCGCGGTCGGGCCAACCTCCGGCCAATACAACTCGGGCGGCTCGCCCGCCGCGTTGGCATCGTCGATCAACCGCGCTGCCGCCGGATCGTAAGCCACACGGATGACCTCGCAAAGCTCCTGGGCGCTCAACGGGTGCGTCGCGCCAGCGCCGGTGGCCGAGAGCCCCTGCGTGAGACCTGGCAGTCGTGAGGCGAGCTCACGGCCCATCTCATCAGGGGTGCGCTTCTTGCCCCCGGCGCGCGCGGCAGCGTTGAACGTGATGGCTACATAGGCCTTGATCGTGGCCGACCCGGCCGGGTAGTGCTCCACCAGGTCGTTGAGGATGCTCCTTGCGAACTCGGGTGCGTTCGGGTCGATGCGCGAGCTCACCTCGCGACGCAGCCTCGTGCCAGTGTCCGGTGCCGTCTCGATCGTCACCGACACCGCCTCGATCCCCGGTTCGTCTCCGAGGTTGGCCAGCCACATGCCCCACTCGGCCACCCACACGTCGACCTGCTCACGGTCGACGAGCGCGGCCCCATCAGGCTCGGTGCCAATGACGACCGTGAAGTCCGACGTGTTCGGCACCTGCACCAGCGCAAAAGGCCGGTTGTAGCTGTCGCGCCACTCGGTCAGCCGGGACCCAGCCGTCAGGCCGGGCAGCTGCGTCGTGCCCCACTCGGCGCGGCCAAGCGGCCCCGACCGGTAGATGTTCGATCCCTTGCTCTTCGTAGCCATCCATCCCACCCGTGTTGTGGTCCGCATCAGCAGACTCTGGCCATGCTTGTCCTTGACGGAAACCGTCAGCAGGAACAGCCCGAACACCAGAGCGGTGAGCAGGCCATTGACGATGGTCGACGCCATCGTGACGATCACACTGAACCCGGCCCCGAAGAACAGGATCGCGGTCCCGATCGTGCCCAGGCCTAGCAGGCCGGCCGTCTTGGGCTTGGTCCAGTTGCCGTACGCCGGGGGCGCACCATCTGTCGTTGTCATCGCACGAACTCCCTACGCTCCAGTTGCATCGTCTGCGGCCGACTGGACCGTTCCCTGCGCGGCCTCCCCCGCGGCCTTGGCCCGCTCCTTGAACATCTGCGCCCCCATCACGATCGGAGCCGCGGGACCAGCCGCAGCGGCCCCACCCGCCGCCGCACCAGCTCCCGCGCCAGCACCTGCGCCCGCTCCCGCAGCGGCTCCACCCGGGGCCGCACCGCCCCCGGATGCACCGGCCCGTGCCGCAGCTCCAGCGCCGCCACCACTCGCGCCCGCAGGTGAGGGTGTCGGGGCGGGGCTGCCCTTCCCGGCCATGCTCGCGCCGCTCGGACTCGAATCGCCGCCGCCCCCGCCGACTCCTCCCCCGCTGTTACTGGAGCTGCTCATCCGGCGAACCGCACCGCTGGCAACTTCACCTCCGACCATCCCAGCGGCGCCGGCCAGAGCGAGACCCGCAGCGCCGCCGCCAGCGACCGCGCCCGTCATCGGCGCCACGAACTTCAGCAGCGCCGGCAGCGCGATCAGCGCCATAAGCATGAGAGCGAGGCCGGTGAGGATCGAGTAGATGCCGCCCCCGTCGTCTTGGAAAGCATCGGTGCCGGCGAGGCTGAACGCGGCCGCGTAGATCAGGGCGGCCGCGGGCTTATACAGAATGAAGGCCAGCGTCCAGCCGATCATCTTCCCGAACCACTGCTTACCCATCTGCGTGTTGGTGAAGCTCGCGGTCAACGGGAGCGCACCTGCAAGCACGACCAGCAGACCGCCCCGGATGACCATCAACGCGACCTGCACGTAGGTCATCAGCAGTGCGATCGCGCCGAGGATAAGCACCCCGATCACGCCGATAGGTGACGCAGCGGTCAGAGTGATCAGAGCGGCCATGTTCGTGCCGAAGCACTGGCTACCGGCCACGGACACGTCACAATCGGTCGCCCCTTGAAGAATCCACACCGAGAACTGGTCGGCGGCCGTCGTGGCCAGAGTGATCACGGCCAGACCCGTACCCGAAACCACCACGAGAGTGATGAGCGACTGGATCAGGTCTTTGCCGGGCTGCGCCCGCTGCTCCCACGCCATCCGGATGCCAGCGATGATGATGGACAGGATCGCAAGGCCCCCAACCCAGTACCAGAGAGCGTTCTGCAAGAACCCGACCGTCGACGACGAGCCCTCCGGCGCTCGCGCAGACAGAAGCCCGCCCACGAGCGCGGACGCCCCCGAGATGAGCAAGATGGCGATGAAGATCACGCCGAGCTTGCCAGCATTCCGGAGGCCCTCACCGCGTCGCGACTGCAACGCCATGAGCGCGCCGAGCGCGACGATCGACAGAACGGCGATCGCCAACCCGATGTAGCTCACGTACGAGAGGATCGTCGTGAACTGGTCGGCCCCGGGGTTGCTCGTGGGCAGCACCCCTGTGCCGTTGCCGGCAGTTAGCACCGGGGTGGGCACGTTGACCCACATCGTCCCGATGCTGCCCAACGCCTTCCCGAGCCCTTCCAGCACTCGGTTCATCAGCTCCTGCACGGCGTCATTCGACGCCTGCGAGATGATGTCCTTCGCACCCTCTCCTAGCTTGCAGGCGAAGTCGAAGGTCGCGCACTCTTCAGGCACGGGTCACGCCCCAGCCCATGGGGTATAGCCGCCGAGGCTCTCCAGCTGCGCCGTTTCCAAAGGACTGTTGCCGTCGTTGTCGACAACCGCCTTCCAATCGCCTTCGTACCACTCGAGCACAGTCGGGATGCTGACGAGTGCGCCGCTGTTCGCCACCTGGACCACCAAATCCACGGTCGCCTGCTCGCCGTCGTACGAGCTGATCGTGTACCCAGCCACCTGCGCACGAAGCCCACCGTCGGCTGCGGCGTATTCCCCAGCAGCTTCTTTTGCTAGCGCAGCATCCCGGCCAGGGCCGGGCACCAGGTACCGCTCCGACAGCTCCGGAGCCAACCGGCTATCGGTGCTCATCGCGAAGTAGTTCACAGCCGCGTATAGCGCCCCCTCCGCCGTGTGCGCGAAGCAGCTGCGGAACCCGTCAGCGTCGATCGTCCCCGGGCCCGAGACCCCAGGATCTGTCGGGGCAGCCAGCGTGCCCACGAGCTCCCACGTCGAGTCGGGCGCGGCATCAAGCGTGTCCGTCGCCTCGTCCCCGGGCAGGCCGCACACGCTGGGGTCCGCTGTGCTAGCCGTGGAGGTCGACGCAGGCGGGGTAGTAACCGGGTCGGCAACATCGCCGCTGCGGGTGAGTGACGTGACGAGCACGATGATTCCGGCCAGGACGATGATCCCGACGAGGATGGCTGCGGCGATGAATCCGCGGTTCTTGAACGGGCTTTTGGTCTCGGTGCTGCTCATGCGTGGTTCCCTTCGGCGGAGTGGCGGTGGTTTAGGAGCCGGAGAGGAATCCGACGAGGGCGGTGGCGGCGCCGATGATCATGACGCCGATCAGGATGGCGACGAAGGTTTTGATGTGTTCGCCGCCTTCGCCGCGGCGGGAGTTGAACATGAACATCACGGCCACGGCGATCAGAGCGAGGATGGCGGCGATGAGGCCGACCCACTTCGCCCAGCTGAGGATCGTCGCGACGCCCTCGAATCCGGGAGGGGCTACCGGGTCGGGGTCGGGCAGTAGGCCGGTGTACTGGCTGGCCGCGGTGAGCACGTGTGCGGCTGCGAGGGAGAGAGACATGGCGTGTCCTTTCAGTGGTGAGCGGATGTGCTCAGGGTTGTGATAGCGAGGTCGGTGAAGAGTTGGCGGAACTCCTTGGGCAGCTGCGCGGCCGCGTCGATCGGTCCGACGCGCCAGGCGTCGACCCACGGCAGGTGCCACACCCGGGGCACGCCGCCGGCGACGATGTGCTCGAGCTCGCGCAGTGGCTTCGGCAGTCGACCGGGTGCATCTGCGATCAGCACGAGGCCGGCGAGGCCTACGCCCTCGCCCAGAGCGTTCGAGGCCCACTCGGTCGCCGCGCGCTGGGCCGCGGTGATGCCGGCGAAGTTGCTGCGAGCGACGAGCACCACCCGATGTGTGGTGCCGGGAGTGATCGGAATGGGCCAGCTGTGATCTGCGGGGCGCGTCCCGCTGGCCAGGGTGGCCAGTGTCGATTCGCCGGCGCCGCCGTGCACGCCGAGCCACCAGGCGGTCGCTGGCCATGCCTGCTCGCGTCGAGGGAGCCGGTCGGCGGTGTCGGGCGCGGGCACGCCGAGCTGGGGAGCTGTGGCACCGCCGCGCACGTCTCGCCTCGATTTCGGAAGCTGCGCCTCGGGCACCTCAGCTGCCGGCTCTTTCGGGCTCACAAGCCACGGATTCACGTTGGTCATTCACTCGATCCCTTCCCGATTGAGACTCGGAATACCAAATCTCATCCGGTTTGCGTCTTGGTCGACACTGGTAGAGCATGGACGTAGTCCTTCATCGGACCCCCAGTATGGGGCACAGTCAAACCAGTCTCACATAAATTACCTTGTGTGCCATCAAATGTACTGATCTGCGCTTATGTGACCGATTGTCCGTTAGCCTCTTAGGGTGGACGAACCGATTTCGACGCTGATGTGGCCCGATTCCGCGCTCTCCCGCTACGGCGACATGCTCACTGTGGGGGAGGTTTCGCGGGTCATCAACCTGGGCGAGCGGAGCGTGCGCGACCTTCTGACGACCTCCGATCCGGCCAGCCGATTGCCGGCCGTCAGGATCGGGAAGAACTGGCGAATCCCCCGCGAGCAGCTGCGCGCGTACCTCCTGGCCCATCACAACGAGCAGGCCGCACTGAATCTTCAGGACGACGAGAGAGGCACCTCATGACCATCACCGTTCCGACGTTCCCGAAGATCGAGGCGACGGTCGCGGCCGATGCGACGGGCACGGTCACGATCAACGGCAGCACCCAGGACGTCTCCGGCGCCACCGATGCCGCGGTGCGCGCCGAAATCGTCGCGCTCGTCACTGCAACTGCCATGGAGCTCGGGCGGCCGGTCCGCCTGCTCACCCGCGACGGGCTCGGAGAGCAGCTGTTCGCCGTCCACCCTGACGGACACCTCGAGCCCATCACCGCCCTCGACGCCTCTGCCGCGGTCGTGCAGCAGCCCGAGGCCACCACGCCCGCGCACGCCGCGCCAGAGCAGGTGCCCGTGGCGCCCGCCGCCCCGCAGCAGCAGGTCGCGCCGCAGGTCGAGGTGGCCAAGCCGCGGCCGACCCTGAACGACCTTCTGCAGTCCAGGCCCGCCGCCCCGGTCGGTCCCGCGACGATGGGATGGCAAGGCACAGTGCGCACGCTCACGGGCGGCCTCATCAAGCCCGCCCCCGGCGCCTTCGAGCTCGCCCACCGCGACGCCATCGAACGCGTCGCCCGCAGCCTCAGCGGCCCGCGCACGATCGTCGTCATCAACCCCAAGGGTGGGGCGCACAAGACGACCTCGACCATGCTCCTGTCGGCCACGTTCGGCATCCATCGCGGCGGCTCTGTGCTGGCGTGGGACAACAACGAGACCAGGGGCACGCTCGGGTGGCGTGCCCAGCCGGCCCGCCACCAGAACACGGCTGTTGACCTTCTTCGAGATCTCGACCGGTTCAATGACATTCGCAACGCCCGGGTGGGCGACCTCGATAACTACGTCCGGGCCCAGAACCCTACCCAGTTCCACGTGCTCGCCTCTGACGAGGACGCGGCCGCGTCGAGCACGATCGACGCGGCCGCGTTCGAGAACCTGCACCAGACCCTCAGCCGCTTCTACCGCGTCATCGTCGTGGACACCGGTAACAACATGCGCGCCTCGAACTGGGAAGCTGCCCTCGCGGCAGCCGACCAGGTGGTCATCGTCTCCACGATCCGTGAGGACACCGCCAACTCGGCCGCGTGGCTCGTCGACGGCCTCTACGAGAAAGGCCACGAGGACAAGGTGCGCAACGCCGTCACCGTGCTCGCCTCACCCTCGAAGGTCGCCGACCCGCAACTCGTCCGCCGACTCGACTCGCACTTCCGCTCCCTCACCCGCGCCGTGCACCACGTGCCCCACGACGACGCATTGGTCGACGGCGGAACCCTGAACTTCGACGCCCTGTCACCGGCCACCCGAGAAGCGTGGCTCCAGGTCACCGCCACCGTAGCGGACGGCCTGTGAACCGCGCCGCAGCAGCGCTGCCCCTGATCGCAGCGCTCGCCCTCACCGGATGCGTCGCAGACCCCGACACGGACGCCTCTAGCTCCACCAGCACGGTCACCGCCGCCCCGACGTCGCCCAGCAGCCCGAACCCCACACCGCCCAGCGACGACGCCACAGTCATCCCCGTACCGGAGGCCGGCGACGACAGTCGAGAATCGGCGCTCGCCGCGGCCGAGAAGGTGGTCGCCACGTTCGGGCAGCCGACCCTGGATGCGGAGACGTGGATGAACAACCTCTACCCGCTGATGACCCAGGTCGGCGCGGCCGCGTACGAGGGCACCGACCCGGCCAAGGTGCCTGTGCACCAGGTCACCGGCGCCGGCACGATCCTCGACGGCTCCACGGAGGTCGCGCTGATCATCGAGGTTCCCACCGACGCCGGCCCGTACAACGTGAGCCTGAGCCGCATCGACCCGGCTGCCCCGTGGCTCGCTGACCGAATCCGGCCCGCGCAGGCGTAGCCCATGGCGGAGCAGAGCAAAGGCACAGGGGCGCTGACCTTCATCGGCGCACCACTCATCGTGCTCGCCACGCTCTTCCTGCTCATCGTGCTCGTCTTCACCGGAGGCGGTGCCGCTGCATCGTGCGCCGCGGCCGCGAACTCGATCGACCCGGAGAAGGTACCCACCGAGCCGGTAGCCGGATTCGAGGGTGAGCAGCTGAAGAACGCCGCGTACATCATGAACGCCGCCTCCGCGCTCGGCCTCGATCGAAAGGCGCAGGTGATCGGCGTCATGACGGCCATCGGTGAGAGCACGCTAGTTAACCTCGACTACGGCGACGAGGGTAACGGCGTCACCAACCCGGACGGCACCCCCACCTGCTCGGTGGGGCTCTTTCAGCAGCAGTGGTGCCTAGGCACCTGGGGCACGCGAGAGCAGGCCATGGACCCGACCTACGCCGCCACGTCGTTCTTCCAGCGGCTCGTCGGCGTGGCCGACTGGCAGAACCTCGAACCCACCC
Source organism: Herbiconiux daphne (assembly GCF_024979295.1). Lineage (GTDB taxonomy): Bacteria > Actinomycetota > Actinomycetes > Actinomycetales > Microbacteriaceae > Herbiconiux > Herbiconiux daphnes. Next base: position 134,586 of record NZ_JANLCJ010000008.1, read on the forward strand.
TCGCCATCCACAAGGTGCAGGGCAACGCAGACCCGTTCTACTACGCGCCGTTCTTTGAGCCAGCCGACGCCATCGTGACGGCCCTCGCAGGAGGCCCCACCGGGACCGGATGTGCGAGCGGCAGCGTCATGCTGCCCCTCTCCCCCGGCTTCAACATGACCGACGACTTCGGACCCCGCGGCGCACCCACAGGCGGCGCCTCCAGCTGGCACCCCGCCGACGACCTCCAGCACTGGCCCGGCAACTGCAAAGACCCGATCTACTCCATCGAGAACGGCACCGTCGCGCTCGCCGAGGGCTACCAGGTGTCCATCAAGTCCCCAGCCGGCTACACCGTCTCCTACCTGCACATGGACCTAGCCGACGTCACCGTGAACGTAGGCGATGCCGTGACCGCTGGCCAGCAGATCGCCCTCACCGGCAACGAAGGCCCCTCCACCGGCTGCCACCTCGACATCCGCATCAACGTCGACGGAAACACCGACCCCCAGGTGGCGACCCTGCCCACCTCCGAGACGCTCGGCGCACCCGTCCCCGGATTCATCGACCCTGAAAAGTTCTTCGCCCTCTTCGGCGTCGAACTCTGCCCCGCCGACAGCTGCACCAGGAACTACTGATGCCGCCCACACCCATCCCCGCCTACCCCGTGCTCGTCGTCAACGTGCACCAGGACGGCAGCGCCCACGCCAACGTCGCCGGCCGCCACATCGACTACCCTCCAGTACCCGCCGCTGACACCCGAACCGCCGTCACCCAGTACGCGGCCGAGCTCGCCACCACGCTCGGCCGCCCCATCCGCATAACCACCACCGACCCACACGGCACCTGGCAGCTCGCAGTCCACCCAAACGGCACCGTCACCGACCTCGCCCCACCAGCCTCCCGCCGACGCAGACCCCCGCTCGAGCACACACCCACCCCCAACGAAGGAACGACGCTCTCCGCATCCGTGCCGACCGCGGCCCTGGCCACCGTCGAGCTCGTCGCTGGCGAGCGCTTGAACCGAGGCGCGATCGCCACGCTTCGGTTCGGCACGGGCGACGTCGCCCGCGTCTCTAGCAGTGCTCTGATCGGGCGCCGGCCCGCCGCGGTCGACGGCGAACTCGTCGACCAACTCGTGGTAATCGATGACCTGACGCGAACAGTGTCCAAAACGCACCTGCTCGTCGCGTGGGTCGACGGCCAGCTCTGGACCACTGACCTACACTCCGGGAACGGAAGCCAGATCCGGCGCCCGGTTGGGCAGCGCATCGACCTCGCCCCTGGCCGCTCTTATCCGGTGCGTCACGGCGACGTCGTGCACATCGGCGGACAGCGATTCTCGATCGACACGGCAACCAGCAGCGGGACGCAGGATGAACGATGACGGCACGAGTCGGCGCCGCTGACCCTAGTGCGGGGTACTCGAGCTGGGATAATGCTTGGAGAAGGCCGAACGGCGGCCTAACCGCTGATGAACGCCAGGACACCCGAAGCCCTGACCGCTTTTCCGTCGACCCCGATCGGGACTCCCATGAAACCGCTGCTCTGATGACCGACGACGACACCTATTGGGACGCCTTCCCCAACGCGCTCTCCACAACCGATCTCTCCCGGATCCTCAGTGTTGGCCGGCCGGGTATCTTCACCCGCCTCACCAACGGCGTCATCCCGGCATACCGCCTTGAGCGCAGCTGGATCATCTTCAAGCCCGAGGTACGGGCATGGCTCGACGCCAACAGCAATCGCCCCCAGCCCCAGCCGGCTGAGCCCGTGGACGTGCTTGCCGTGTACGCAGAGGAGATGAGTCACCGCGATCTAATGGAGCTATTCGACAAGTCCAAGCCCACGATCTACCGATGGATGGAGCTTGGAGTGATACCCGCCTTCCACGTCGGCGGCCGCTGGCTCGTCCGCAAGTCTCAGCTACGCCAAGCCCTTCGCGAGGCTAGTAATCAGAGGGACAATCAGCATGGTTAGTCACAGCCGGAATTTGATCCCGGCAGCTGCCGCTATCAGGAAAGCCGGATGCGCCAACTCATCCGGTTCGCCCAGATTCGAGAATCTGATTCAGAAGCTGCCGACACACCGCGGCAACTCACAGAATCTGATTCTTAACGCACATAGATTCAGTGCCATGACTAGCCAGCGATACCGAGGCGGACGGCAAAGCAAAGGCGACCGCCAAGCACTCATATCCCGTGTCGCCACGCCCCTCGGCGAGGCTGTCCGCGAGAAAGCCGAAGCCCGAGGGATGAGCGTCAACGACTACATCGCTTCGGTACTCGCCCGCGACGTCGGCATGGCCGACCTCGCACCCCAGTCCCCGATCATGCCCCGCTATCAGGAGTTGCCGATCTCAGAGGTGGCTTAACAGAAAGAGCCCGCCGCAAACGCGGCGGGCATCTCCCACAACCAAGCTCGAACCAACCAGCTGCCAGGCACGCGGCTCGAGCTCAACCAGATCAACCAACCCTCACGGGAGGTCTCCCTATGTTCAGGATTGTAGGCTCCGCCACAACTGAGCACAGCGGCAACACCGGCGTGTCACCAAATACCCACGCCCCACAACTCACACCTGCAACCGACAGCGTGCGCCCCCTACCCCAGGAGGACCGCATCACAGCCGCTTAACAAGAAGCGGCCCGCCGCAACGCGACGGGCCAAAGCCTCTCAGCCGCTCACCTGCGACAAGTTTGGCGACCCAAACAGGTGCAGCGGCCGATCTATCAGCAAAGACCGGATCAGATCCGGGCCTTTGACGTACCCACCCACCGGAGTGGAGGTATCCCCATCGTAACGCGCCAACCCCCCACAACTGCAGCACAACCGGGCGGCGTGTCACCAAATACCCACCCGTCACCAGATACCCACACCGCATGGGAGCTCACCCGGCGCATCAGCCCCCGCGACCAAGTCCGCATCATGGTCCGTGAAGCCGACGGCCAACTCCGCGCCAACGAATACCCCCACCTGCACCGCCTCAACCCCCACACACCCACCACCCCCTGGTGCATGAGGCTCGCCGATAACCACGGTATCTTCCGACTGCTCTGCTTCGACTTCGACGCCAAAGCCGACGAACCCGAAACCGCACAAGACGACTGCGACGCACTCAGCACCCTCCTCACAGCCCACAACGTGCCGCACCTGATCTGCGAATCCTCGACCTCCGGCGGCCGACACATTTGGATCGCCCCCCGAGGCGGACTCTCCGCCCCCGCCACCGCCGCCCTCGCAACCGCAGCCCGCGCCCACTACCGAAGCCTCGACCACGGCATGCTCCTCAACGCCCGCGAAGGCGCTGCCCGCCCGCCTCTGTCACCCCACCGGAACGGAAGCCACTCCACCGTGCTTCGCGGCACCACCGACAGCCTCCTGAACGCAGGAGCGGAACCTGCCGCACTCACCGCCGTAACCGTCGCCCTCGAAGACACCGCTCCCCGCGCGCACACGGAACAAAGCGGACCTTCCGGGCCCACCAACAACCACCGCCCCCACCGCAAGCTCACCAGCTGGGGCGAAGCCCACATGGCCACCGTGCGAGGCGGCAACAACCCGTCCTGGACCGGGTTCATGTGCCTCCTCGCCGCCGCGACGGCCGGCTGGAGCAGCCGCGACATCGAACACGCCGCACGCACCGCCCCCGGCATGGAGCACTACCGCACCAAGAACACCGGCCGCGGCACACGACGCCCCAGAACCATTCACGAAGCGACAGAACGCCTCAACAGGCAATGGGCCAAAGCACAAGACATCGCAACCTTCCGCCAAAGCCTTCCACCCAGCACGCGCATCCAGGACCTCAGTCAACTCGACGGCATCATCACCACCACCGAGACCCTCCTGCAGCGCCTCCACGCAAGCCCCGGCCGATGGGGACGCACCGAAGCCGCCGTCAGCCAACGCTCCGTTCTCCTCGCCCTGACGTACCTCAGCATGCACACCGGCAAAGAGATCATCAGTGCATCCATCCGCGACCTCGCCCTCCTCGCCGGCATCGGACGCACCACCGCCAACACCGCTCTCAAAGCGCTCACCACCGACGGCTGGATCGAAACGATCAGGACCGCAGACGGTCCCAACGCGCGCGAATTCAGGCTAACCCCCGACTTTTCCACACCCTCTGACAAGGACCGGTCACAACCTTTTAATAACCCCCGCCCCCCGGGTCAGCTCTTCAGTACCCGCACCGTGATCCTCAACAAGCTCACGCACCTCCTGACCGACGGCCGGCACGACCTCTTCACCCGTGCTGGCCACGGACATACCGCCGGACGAATCTACGCAGAGCTCCGTGATCGGCCAGACCCGATCACTGTCGATGGCGCGGCAGAACTCCTCGGCATCGACCGGCGAACCGCGACCACAGCTCTGAGTCGGCTTCGGCACTCACGACTCGTCATCAAACGTGGCTCCGGCTGGACACGGTCCGTCCGTGACTTGCGCGATGCCGCTGCTCGGAAGCTCGGGGTCCTCGGAACCCTCGCTGCTCGAGCGCGGCGCTACGGCGAAGAACGAGAAGTCTGGGCATGGTGGCTGGCCGAATACGACACCATGACCAGCAGCCCACGCCAACGACCAAAACGCCCCCACGTGTCAGCCCGCCCCATCTTTCGCGACGCCGGGACCGGGGAACGAAACTGGCCCAGATACCCACGCTCAGCCGATGGCCGAGGAAACCACCGCGAGGCACGCCAATACGTCAACGCCGGCTACCTCAACCCCGACAGTCGCTGGCAGCTCGGCGACGTCGCGTAGCGGACCACACGGCTCAAGGCGGTAGTTCTGGCCGTCCAATGACGCGGAACATACCGTCACCAAATACCCATGCTTGCTCGAATCGCATCCCTCGAGCCGCACGATATCCGCTGTGGGCATCTGATGACACTGTCGATCACAGTGCTCAGCAGGTTCGATAGCAACGATTGATGGGTATTTGGTGACGCCCATCTGCGCTGAATCGTGGGTATCCGGTGACGTCCCGGCTCTCTGCGCCTGCTACATACCTGCGTCACCAAAGTCCCCCGCGAAGTCCATGGGTACTTGGTGACAGACGTGGGTCTTCTGTGACGTCCCCGTGGGTATCTGACGACGCCGGCGTGGGTATCTCATGACAACCAGTTTCAAACCCATCGCCTTCGATCCTTGCAATGACGGCGATCTCGGGCACGCATCGCTTGGCCCCTGTAGTTCTGCAGATAGTTCCGCCGGTAGGAGATTTCATTTCTCGAGGCGACCACACAGCGGATGGGCGTTCAATCACACGACTCGGACTTGAGCAGGCCGAAGATGAAAGGCCACGAACGCCCCACCGTAGGTCCCGCGGTCGTCCACAAACGCCTGGACCCGTCACGGCGAACCCCAGGCCACTTCGCCCTGACGCGCCCCGTGGGTAATTAGTGACAGGCACCCGTGGGCAATTAGTGACGCCCCACACCATGGGTACTTGGTGACGCCGGCTTGTCAGTCAGAAACCAGCTCGGCGGTTAGAGAAGCTCGACCCGACGCTTCGTCGGCGGGATATGCGGGCGCGACGGCCGCAGCACCAAGAACTCCGGCGTCACCTCAACATTCAGCTCCGGATACACCAGCCTGACTTCGTGAAGATTCTTGATGAACGCCGCCTTGAACTGACGGATCGACCCGTACTGCCCCCCGAACTGATCGTTCAACTCCGTCCACCGAATCTTCGCCGGCCTCGTCAACGTGAACACCCGGTACGTCGCCCACAGGTAAATATCGAGCCTCATCGGCGACGAGCCCAGAGCACGCATCGCCTCCAGATGCACCGGCACCGGAGCATCGACGATCGACCGGTAGAACGACTCGGACAACGTCACCGACGATGACCACAACCCCTTGTTCTCATCGCCGACCTCCTTGGAGAACCACAACTGCACAGTGTCCGCGATCTGGAAGTATTTCGTCACTTCACCGCGGCCGTTTTCGTTCATCGCCAGGCCGCGCACGAACAGCTGCGAGCCAAACAACCGCTGGAGCTGCTCGGTGAGTCGCTTCGCGTCCCGCCCGCCCTTGGCCAAGCCGATCTTCTGCATAAAAGTGTTCATGCTTGAGCCCAACTGCAGCACCGGGGCCTGTGTGCGGACCGCTTCTGTTGCAATCCAGGTGAGCGCATGCCGCGGCAGTAGCCCGTACGCGAACCCCTCGTACTTCGTGCCGTCTGCGTTCGACAGAAGGGCAGGGCGCATTGTCAGCTCGACATCGCCGTTCTTCCGAGTCCAGAAAGGCACATCTCCCGGGTCGCGGTAGGGCAACGACACCTGCGCCCACACCCGCGCGCTATAGCCAACGAGCGGGTTGCTGTCGTCCTGTTCCTGAGCCGCGGCGAAGGTCAACGCCTTGAGGCGATCCCTCGGAATTCGTGGCACCGACGGTTCGACAGCGCTCACGACGGATCAGCCTTCTGATCTCCACTCCCCCACGTGGACCGGATGGCCGTCTCAACCGCAGCACGCAAGCTGATCCCCTCGCGAGCCGCCACCTCGTCCAGCAACTCGCGGTTCTCAAGCGACACACGGGTGTTCAGCTGGACTGCGACATCACGCTTTCTTGGGGGCTTGCTGTCGATCGTCGTCATCATTCCTCCACAGCGCTAGATAGCTCGCTAGCGTGCTATCAATCCTGACGCTCCCAACGGAGGCCCCTCGGATTCACCTCCGGCGCGTCGAATACCGCCCAAAGCCTCTGCCCCGGACGACTCAGGGCTGTTACGAGTCTCGGTGCTGGCTTCGCCAGCCAGCGGAGCCGCGACGCGGCAGATGCCGACCCGAATTTTCCGTCTGTCTGGCCACTCCACGATAGTTCGCTCCCTGGCCGGCGTTCCGGGCTTTCGCGGCATATCCTCGCTGCGCTCCGGTATTCCACGACCCGGCACTCCGGCCAGTCCGCTCTCCATCGCTGCGCTTGCCAGACAGGCAGAAAATCAGTTGAGGGAGAGAACCCAATGACCACCACCAACGCCACCGTCGCCACCCAGCAGGGCACCGTGGAGCACATCGACCCGAACCGGATCGTCGTCGAGGCGAACGTGCGTACCGACGCGAAACTGCCCGCCGATTTCCTGGCCAGCATCAAGCAGAACGGTGTGCTGACACCGATCCTCGCCCGCCGCGACGAGCACGGCAACGTGATCGTGCGAGCCGGTCAGCGCCGCACCCTCGCGGCCCGTGAGGTCGGGCTGGCCAGTATCCCCGCCTACATCGTCGCGGCCGACGAAAAGACCGTAGATCGCATCGTTCAGCAGATGGCCGAGAACGAGCACCGCGAGGCCGTCACCGACGCCGACCGGGTGGCCGCCTACCAGCAGCTCGCCTTCGAGGGATTGACGCCGACCGTGATCGCCAAACGGCTCAACACCAAGCCCGCAACCGTGAAGGCCGGAATCGCCGTGGCGGAAAACGACGCCGCCGCGTCCGCCATCGTGTCGCACTCGCTGACCCTCGACCAGGCGGCAACGCTGATCGAGTTCGAGGGCGACGACGACACCGTGGCCGACCTGATCGAGACCGCGACCACCGACCCCGGCCAGTTCGCCCACACCGCCCAGCGGGCACGCGATGAGAAAGCTCGGGCCGAGGAAAAAGCCGCAGTCGAAGCCGAATACGCCGCACGTGGATACACGGTGCTCGATCGGGAGCGCGGCCACTACGAAACGGACTACACCCTGGTACGCAACCTCGTGAGCGCAGACGGTGAAAGCCTCACCCAGAAGCAGATCGATACCGCCGAGGGTCGCGCCGTCTGCGTCGGGACCTACTTCGGCGGTCAGGTCCGCGCGACGTTCTACATCGCCGACCCGAAAGCAGCAGGGTTCCGGAAGTCGAGCGGAAACGGAGCGACCAGCGGCCCGATGACCGACGAGCAAAAAACCGAGCGCAAAACTCTGATCGCCAACAACGAGGCATGGGCTAGCGCCGAGGTCGTGCGCCGGGAGTGGCTGGCGTCGTTCCTGTCCCGCAAGACCCTGCCGAAGGATGCGGCACAGTTCATCGCCCAGGGTCTCACCGTCCACGGTCTGACGGTCGGCTCCGCCTCGCGCGACGGGAACGCCCTCGCCCACGAGCTGATGGGCGTCGAGCGCGGCGGGTACTATGACCGCGACAAGCTGGCGGGAATCGTGACCACGACCCCCGCAAAGGCACGGAACGTGACGCTGGCTGTGGTGCTCGGTGGGATCGAGTCGAACACGAGCAAGATGACGTGGCGCTCCCCCGGCTCCCGCGACGGCCACTACTTCACCCAGCTCGAAACCTGGGGTTACACCCTGAGTGACGTGGAGAAGATCGTCGTGGCTGGCGCGCGCGTCGACGTTATGACCGAGGCTCCCGCGGCCGAGCAGGACGACACCGGCGACGACGCAGACCAGTTCGAGGAGTAGCAAGCCCCCGGCGTGGCAGTTCCCCACTGCTGTCACGCCGGGTCCACTCCCCCGGCCCCGGCACGGAGGCCGGAACCTCTTTCCGACAGCGGAACACCGGCGCGGCCGGCGCCAGGCCTATTCGGGATTGGAGCCGCTGCGCGGCACTGTGCTGTTCGAGCATTTTTCCGTCTGTCTGGCCACTTCACGATAGTTCGCTCCCAGCCCTCCGTGCCCACCAATCCGGACGCGCCCTGACGGGCTTATTTCCCCCGGATTAATGCGCACTACGGGCCGTCCACTCTCAATCGATCCGCTTGCCAGACAGGCAAAAAGATCGGTTGAGGGAGAGAGAACCCATGAGCACAACCCTTGAAAACATCGTCCGTGGCCAGATGGTCGCCTATCTCGTCGGGCGGGTGATTACCTGCCCCGTCACCGGAGCCGTTCTCGACGCGCGGACCTGCGTGACGTTCATTGACGCCGACGGTGACCCAGCCTACGTCGTGTCCCCCGAGGCGTGGGAGGCGATCAAGACCAACGCGAAGGCCCGCGTCTACTTCGAGGGCACCCGCGGATTCACCCTCCCCGAGAACTAAGAGACGCCGTGCTGATTATGACCACCCCCGCAGGGGACACCATCACCGCCGCCGACGAGATCGAGCTGGCCTCGAAATGGCTCGACAAGCAGCACGGCGAGGGCTGGGAGAAGGGCGTCATTCCCTTCGAGGAGCACGACGCCGTGTGGTCGACCGTCGAGGAGCTCGACCTGATGCGCTCCGGCCTGATCGTCGGATTCACCGTCACCGAACCCACCACTTTCGATCACTGAGGAGACACACCATGACCGTCACCAATACGAACACCTATCGCGGCATCCTGATCGGTGCCGACCAACTGCAGCAGGTCACCGTGCCCGCCGAGCTGACATGGCGGGCGATCCAGCAGGCGATCGACGCCCGGAACTTCGACGTCGTGCGCTGCCGAGACGGCATCGACCTTTACGTAGACGACGAGGGCGCGATCAACGGGGCGCCGTTCAACCTGCCGCTGACGATCATCGCCCACGCGCTCGGCCACCCCGCCGCCCTCTTCGGCTCGGCGCTGGCGCTGACCGCCGATGACGACGGCGACACAACGGGACTCAGCGACGCGCAGGCCAAGGTCGTTACCGACGCGATCGAGCAGACACCCTCCCCCGAGGTCGTCGACGCCGTGGTGGCCACACTGAGAGTGCACCCGGCATTCCTGCCGATCATCGCCATGCTCCGGTCGCTCTGACCCGCCCGGGTGCGGGGCCGCCCCCGCACCCCCCCACCCGCACACCACCAGTCCAAGGAGAGCACCATGAGTACCGAACCGCCAACCATCCCGCTCCCGCCGAAGGTCGCGGCCGCTGTCGATTTCATCCAAGCGCAGTGCATTCGCGAGGAGTGGATGCTGGCCAGCGACCTCCCCGACCAGGCCACCACCTACCGGTACGTCACCGACTCCTGCTATCTGCCCGAGCGGGGCACCGGTTACGGTAAGCCCGGCGCCGGGGAGTTCGAGGACTACGGCGACGAGGCAGCGCACGCCTACCTGATCGTGCTCGCCTGGGAGCGGGTCGAATGGGATCTGCGCGCGGACCCCGCACACGAGCACGCGGGCGAACTGACCCAAGACGAGGCGTGGGAGGTCGAGGTCCAGGTGCAGAAGCGCACCAGGAACAGGTTCTGCCCCTCCACCGGCATGTCCCACCGGATCGGAGGCACCGTGCTTGCACCGATCTGCCTCGATTGCGAGGTGAGCGACTGACCCCAACCACTCCCCCACGCTGTTGCCATCGGTTGCCCGCGCCCTCTCTCCCGCGGTCGGCCAGTGGCAATTTAGCGTCCGCGGCTCGCGACTAGAGCGGCCGGCACGGGACGGAGCCCGCACCCGCAATCGGACGGCCGGCGAGCCGGCCGACTGTCAGGCACCCGCGGGTGACCGTTCTTGTGCCGTGAAGCCTTCGGCAGTGTGCGGTCGGCCAGCCTGCGCGCCAGTGCTTTCGCGGCATATCCTCCCTCGCTGCGCTCAGTCCGGTATTCCACGGTCACTGGCACTCCGGCCGTCTCTCCCTGGCGGCGGTAAACCGCCTTCACGGCAGAAGAACGTGAGGGATGGTTGAGAGGAGAGAGCATATGCGCAAGGTCACGAACACCCGGCCCAACAAGTCCCCCGAGGAGCGCCGCGCCCAGGCCGAAGAACTGCAGGCATCAATTGTCACCGAGGTCGAGAAGCTGCGCGATACTGGCGAGTGGGAGCGGTTTCTGACGTTCGCTCAGGCGTTTCATAACTATTCGTTCAACAACCTTGTGTTGATCCTCACCCAGTGCCCGACAGCGACTTATGTTGCGGGGTTCCGGAAGTGGCAGCAACTCGGCCGCCAGGTGCGCAAAGGAGAGCGCGGCATCCGCATCTTCGGGTTCCGGCAGAAGAAGCTCACCTGCGAAGACGCAGGCGACGGCGAGAAGGTCGAGCCGGGCGAAAACGGCGAGAAGACCATGACCTACTTCCCCATCTTGTCGGTGTTCGACCGGGCGCAGACTGACCTGATCGACCCCACGCAGCCCGACCCCGGCGAGCTGGGACAGCGCCTCACCGGCGATGACTTGACAGGCATCTACGCCCCCGCGGCCGACTACCTAACGTCAATCGGCTGGACCGTGACCCGCGAACCCATCCCCGGCGAGGTCAACGGATACACCACCCGAGACGGAAGCATGCGCGTCGTCGTCGACGCCGACCTCTCCCCCGCTCAAGCCGCCAAGACCGTCCTCCACGAGGCCGGACACGTGCTGCTGCACACCGACGAAGAACCGGGCGAGTACATCGAGCACCGCGGCATCAAGGAGACCGAAGCCGAAAGCGTCGCCTACATCGTCGCCGGACTGATGGGCCTCGACACCAGCGGATACAGCATCGGCTACGTCGCCGGATGGAGCAACTGCGACGCCGACACCATCCGAACCACCGCCACCCGAGTACTCCGCGCAGCCCACACCCTCGCGGACGCACTCACCGACGACCCCGAGCAGGCACAACTCGACTAACCCCGCACCCACCGGACTCAGCACACTGGCTCCGGTGGGTGCGGCCCAGCGGAGCCGCCAAAGGCGGCGCTGCATCTTCACAGTCAGTTCAACGGGCGGCCGGGACGAAGGTTGCTGTCCATTCCCTCGAAAGGCCGACCGCCGTTATACACGCGCTCACGCCGCAGGCACTCGTTCTCAATGAGCGTCGCAATCATGCCCCCGAACGACAAGTCCCCCTCGCTCTCCCCCGTCCGCTTGAACATCGTGCGAGCTCGCATCCTCAAATCCGAATCGAGCTCGAACGTCACCTTGATCCTGTGCCGGCGCGCCTCCGGAACGTCGAACCCCTCCCCCGACGGTTGCTGCACCAAAGCCGACTGCTGCGAAGCGACTGGCGGAACGACGACAGGTGCAGTCGGAGCGGCCGAGGCTGGTTGAGCCACCGGCGCCTCAGCGACCGCGACCTGCCCGGACCGTTCGTTGTTCGGCTGCTCGACTACCGGCAACGGCTCGGCCGACGGCGTGGTTTCGGGCTCGATTTCCGCGGCGACCGCGGGCCGGCTAGCCCGCGTCAGACCACGCGCCTTTCGCGGGGGAGGCGGCGGAGCGCCAACAAAGCGCGATGCTTCATCAGACATTCGCTTCCTCCACTTCCGCCTCAGCCTCAAGTTCCGTCAACCGCGCCACCAGCTCCTGCGTGATGGCTTGCAGATCATCGGCGACACTCTTCGAGGACGCAGGACCCACCCGCTTCGCCGGCTCTCCCTTACGAAGCGACACCCACCACTTGTCGGCCTTCCGTACCTGCTCATCCAACTCGTGGACGAGAACACCCTTGTTCCGAGCCGAGTTCGCCACTGCCTCGGCATTACGAACGAAATTGTCGAAGATTGACTTCTTTGCCGCCACCCGCTCATCAGGACCCGCGTCATCGCTGACCAGGACCTCGACGATCTGGTTCACGAACTCCTCGCGCACTTTTACCGCCGATGTCGTCGACGAGAACAGAACAATACCGAGCAGGTCAATGTCCGGGTTTAGCTGGTAGATGGCGCTCAGACGGTTCGCCGTTAGCGCGAGTCCCTCCAAGCTCGCCCGGTCCGTCTTCACCGGCACAAGCACGTAGCGGGCCGCCGCGACCGCCGCGGACTGAATCACATCACTGCTCGGTGGGCAATCCAGCAAGATGATGTCGTAATCGCCCGCAATAGGCTCCAACGCCCGCGCGACCGACAGGCGGGCATCTCCCCTCTTCGACGCCGACGCAGGCTGCGGCCCATTCGCGTTCTCAAGCAGACTGCCCCCGACCACGACATCTAAATTCGGTCGCACTTCGACCGGGTGCAGCTCCTCATTCATGATCAGCGCCTTCAAAAGGTTCGCGCCGTCGTCATCCTTCTCCGTGTTCCGATAACCCAGATCCAGACCGGCATTGCCCTGGTGGTCGAGATCCACGATCAGAACCCGCCATCCCGACGCCGCGAGTAGCCCCCCGACGTTCGTGGTCAAGGTCGTCTTACCGACACCACCCTTGTTGTTGATGACGGCAACGGTGCGCTGCAGAACGCTCCGGTCAAAGTTGGCCACAACAGTCTCCTAAAACAAGTAATGCATGTAATGCTGGTTATTCGGGTGAACCCAGGTTAGCAAGGAATACTTGCAATACGGGTATTGCAAGTTCGGTGCTTTCCATTCATAGACCTGGTGATGCCCGCCGCTTGGTTGGGAATTCACGTCAACAATGCAAGTGATTACGGCATTACTTGAAAACCAAGGTATGCAATCGAAACAAGTAACACCAACAAAACCATAAATACCAGCATTATTGTGAACGCCGTAGTACGAGAACCTGCCCGCATTCTGACGCGGAATTGGCTCAGAATCGACAAACACGAGGCCGGATGGGTGGCAGTCCCAGGCTGGCGGTCAAATCCGTCCTGACGGCCATCAAAGGCCGGGGGAGTGGTGGCGAAAAACGCCCGTCAACGTCGCACTCACCGATTGGTCTGATCTGAGCGTTTGACCCAACATCGAACATATGTACGGCCACGGGGGAGTGCCAGTACAAAGCCGGGGCGGCTCGCACCCCTCTTGCATCGTCCGTCGGCCGCCTGCCTGACCGATCGTAGCTCGCTCCACGGCGGTCGCGCCGTGCTTTCGCGGCATATCCTCACCGGCTTCGCCCGATCCGGTATTCCACGACCCGGCGCGACCTCCGCACCCGCTCACCCTCGATCTCACCCAGCCAAGCGACCAAAGAAGCGATCCAAGGAGAAAGGTGGAAACCCATGAGCGAGACACCCGTGACGGTCTACTCCAAACCCGCATGCGTCCAATGCACCGCCACCAAACGGCACCTCGACGGCAAAGGCGTCGAATACCAGGAAGTCGACCTGACCGTGAACAGTGCAGCTCTCGAATACGTCAGCGACGACCTCGGCTACGTTCAAGCCCCCGTGGTCATCGTCGACGACCACAATCACTGGTCCGGCTACCGTCCCGACCTCATCGACAAGCTGACCTGAAACCGACCCCCCGCCGTGGCCAGATCCCAAATCGACCGCACCCCGTACCCGAGAAGCCTCAGCTCAAGCCGGCTCGCGATGCCCCACACTTCTGACACCGGCAGTGCTTCCATCAGCTGCCGTCGCCAATCCGGGCGAATTGCCGTCCACACGCACACCCCGTCGAAGACCGGAAGCTTCTTCGCTGTCCGATTAGCCAGCTTCGCCAAGGTGCGGTTCGGAGCGATCCCCACGCAAACCGGAACGCCCAGCAAACGCCGGAGAGTGTCCTTAATCTCTCTGCCGAGACGAGTCATCTCGTCGGGATCGGCGGCGGCACGACGATCGACAGTCAGGAAAGCCTCGTCGATTGAGTACACGTCAAGCTCATGGGTGAACCGTTCCAGCACATCCATCACTCGCCGGCTCATATCGCCGTACAGCTCGTAGTTGCTCGACACCGCCGCCACACCCAGTCGCTGCGCATGAGGACTCAACTCGAACCAGGGCTTTCCGGGATCGAGGCCGATAGCTTTCGCCTCTCTCGATGCCGCGACGACCATGCCGTCGTTGTTGCTGAGGACGACGAGTGGGCGTCCATCGAGAGATGGATTGAAGACTCGTTCGAACGACGCGTAGGCGGAGTTGACGTCGACGTGAGCGAGCAACGCCGCCTACCGAAGGTGATGAAGGCAGGAGGTCGCGACGCCCCACACCTGCAATCGGACAGTTCGGAGACGACGATGTCGGGGTGCTCGGAGTTCCCAGAGCGAAGCACCACACCGTCTACGGTGAGCTCGAGCCGCTTCACCGTAAGTTCGCCGTCGACAATGGCCACGATGATGTCCCCGTGCCGCGGCCTCTTCGAGCGATCGACCAGTAGCTCGTCACCATCGCTAATCCCGGCGCCTGTCATGGAATGCCCGGCCGCTCGAACGATGAAAGTCGCCGCCTGATCCTCAACCAGCATGCTGGTCAGATCAATCGGGCCGTCGTAGTAGTCCTGGGCGGGGGAGGGGAACCCGCACGCCACGGCAGTTGGAGCCGCCAGCAGGACGGCCACGACCTCCGGGGCGATGGGTTGAGGATGAAGCGCGAGCATCACACCTCCACACGAACAAAGAACCGATAGGCAAGTATGTGTGACCGCAGTGACATTCGAACACCCAGACGGCTACTGCTCGGCAGCTCTTCGGCGGGACGAGGCGGGACATCGCAATCGCGCAACAGCCTGTTGCGTGATTACACATATGGCGATGCCGGTGGGAGCGGCTCACCTCCCTGAGTCGGATAGGCGAGACAGGGACGCGCCAAGGGCAACACTGCCGGCGGATAAGTCAGACTGGGGGATCATGTCCGAGAACACCCCGGTGCCGTCCTCTTACGAGTCCACTCTCGCCGAACTCAAACAACAAGTTCGTGCGGCCAGGTTCACCGCGCAGCGTCGAGTGAACACCGAACTCGTGGCGCTGTACTGGCGCATTGGGCACACGATCGCGGATCGCCAAGAAGCAGAAGGATGGGGAGCCAAAGTCATCAGCCGGCTCGCCACCGACCTCCGGGCGTCCTTCCCCGAGATGAAAGGATTCTCGCCCCGGAACCTGACCTACATGCGCACATTCGCCGGTGCCTGGCCCGATGCCGTAATTGCGCAGCAAGCTGTTGCGCAATTGCCCTGGGGTCACATCACCGTCCTTCTCGACCGGATCAGCGACCAAACGTTGCGGGACTGGTACGCGGCCAACGCGCTCGCCCACGGGTGGTCCCGGAACGTCCTCGAACACCACATTCGGACCAGCGCTCACACCCGCTTCGAGGCAGCACCGTCAAACTTCGACCGAGTCCTCGACCCAGCCGACTCCGACCTAGCCCAACAGATCACCAAAGACCCATACGTTCTCGACTTCCTCGCCGTCGACGGCGACGCCAAAGAGCGCGAGCTCGAGCAGGCCCTCGTCGACCGCATCATCGAAACGCTCCGGGAACTCGGGGAAGGGTTCGCGTTCGTCGGCAAACAAGTCCACTTCGACGTCGACGGAGACGACTTCTTCGTCGACCTCCTGTTCTTCCACGTCGAGCAGCTCCGCTACGTCGTCATCGAACTCAAAACCGGCCGATTCAAACCCGAATTCCTCGGTCAACTCGGTTTCTACGTCGCACTCGTCGACGAAAAGCTACGCCGCCCGCAGCACGCCGAAACCGTCGGGCTCCTCCTCGTCACCAACAAAAACGACGCCGTGGTTCGCTACGCCCTCGGGTCGCAGCAGAATCCCATCGGCGTCGCCAGCTACGACATGCTTCCGCCTGCCATGCAAGCAGCTCTTCCTTCCGAGAACGACCTCGCCGCTGCACTACGAGGCGACTGAGTCGAAATACAACCGCTGACAAAAGGACGTCTGTGCGGGCTCAGTCGAAGTGCCGTGGCGACGACCATCGGATGCGTGGTGGCAAGACATGCGTCTCAGAGACATCGAGCCACACAGTGATGAGATCGCGGGCTTGAGTGGGCACTTCGGATCGGGAGATAGCTCGAGAGATTATGCCGAGCTCGGGAATTTCGACCATCCACCAGGTGCGATCCTGGAACACGACAGCGTCGTATTGCTTCACGGGTTCTCTCTAACGGGGACTCCGACGATGCGAAGAGAGCCACGCTACCTCAGGCGAAACCGTAACCCTAGGCCTAGGGTTACGGTCAAATTTTCTTAATCGCGTAATTGCTTGAGATTGCCTCCAACGCACGCATACGGACGCCCGGCCTATGCTCTCCTTCCGCGGCACCGCCGCTGACTCCGTCGGGCTCTTCCAGCAGCAGGAACGCGGCTACGGGCCGCTCGCCGACCGGATGGACCCATTCAAAGCCGCGACCGCGTTCTTCACCCGCCTCATGGGCGTGCCCGGATGGCAGACGATGGAACCCACCCTCGCCGCGCACGCCGTGCAGATCAACGCCGACCCGAACTACTACACACCCTTCTACGCGCCCGCGACCGCGATCAGGGGATCGTGTCGACCGGGGGAGCGGGAGCCTGCGCGATCGGTGGGGACGCGGTGCAGCTCGCGCAGCAGCTCGTCGACGCCGCCGACCAAGGACGCCTCATCGGCTCCACCCCCGACCACATCAAAGAAATCCGGTGGATCGCCCAAGGCCAGAACGTGCCCGACTGCGACGTCGACGTGCGCATCCTCCAAGTGCTCGTGCTTGCCCTCCAGCTCTTCGACCAGGTCGGGGTCTCCGACATCAACCGGAAATGCACCGGCCAGATCGAAGGCGCCGGCACCGCGTCATCGCACTACTTCAACGGCGGCGGGCTCGCCGTCGACTTCTACCGACTCAATGGGCAATCCCTCACCGGCGCCGACGGGAACTCCATCCGCCTCATCAGCGCACTCGACCCCGTCATGCCCAACGGAGCCCGCGTCGGCCAAATCGAATGCCGGGCCGAAGCCGGCACCACGATCGAGACGACGCACTTCACTCAGTTCGACGACACCTGCACCCACCTCCACATCGACGTCGGATTCACCAACGGACAACTCACCACCAACTGAAAGGCCCACCCATGATCTCCAACGGCTTCAACCCCTCCGGAATACTCATCGCGATCCTCGCCTACGCCATCCCCGTCGCGATCATCCTTTTCGCCTCATACTGGGTCATCCGATCCGCAGTCGGCAGCGCACTCCGCAGACACCAGATCTGGCTCGACGCACAGAAGAACATCCTGCCCGGACCCACCGGAGCGATTGGCAACATCCCCCACACCTGACGCTGGCCCAGCATTGAGGGAAAGCGCCGCGCGCGCGGCAGCACACATCGCATCAGGAGGGACTGTCTGAATAACGGTGTGTGAGGTCCGGCGGTTTTCATCAGTAGGTGGTTCTTTCGAACCGTCCGGCGAAGGTGATCGCGAACGCGTTGAGTGCTGGCTTTCACCTGATCACCCAGCGTGCCCTGCCGCCGCCGGTGGGGTCGAACGACCCATCCCGATCCCTGGGGACCTCGATCTGCACCGGACCGATCCCGGTCAACATCGCTTTGACCCGCGTCCCGTTGCGCATGTTCGCGGTCATCGGCGTCCCGCCGTGGTCGTGGCCGAGATGCTCCGTCAGCTCAGCGTTCAGCGCCGTCTCGAGCACGCTCTTCGAGAGCTGGTTCAGCAGCCCTCCGGGGCCTACCATGCTCACGGCCTGTTCCTTGGTCTGCGCGAGCAACCGCTCCGCGAGGTCCTTCTGATCGATGATCTCTCCCGTCACGGGATCAATCATCGCGTTGCCCATTACTTCGGTCGTGTCAGCCACGGGCCATCTCCTTTCGGATTAGGCCGGACCTCACACACCGTTATTCAGACAGTCCCATCTGTACGTCTCGTTAGCCGGGCCGAGTAGATTCCAGCATGTGGCGGCTTTACGAGACATGGCTAGCCGGGCTAAGCCTTCAGCGTTAGTCCGCCACCGATAGTTCCACGGATCATCAGTGTTTGAGTGCCGAAGAACAGGATGCTCCCCGGAGTGGTGGAGCGTGGGGGTATTGGCGTGTGTGTTACCAGATGATTGATCGTGGGTCAGCGGAGAGGAATCGAGCAAGAACATCGTCCACCCAGCCGGGCGAGCCCGTGTGCTCACCGTCGGACGGTTGAGAAGTGTTGGTCACGGAGGAATCGTATGCAGGTGTGCTGATTGTGTACCAGCGCGTGACCTGACGAGCTGCGGTAGCGATGATCTGCGCTACTCGGCTCATGCGGGGACAGCGTCGTGGTTGAGCCGACGCTCAAGGCGGGTGAGTTCGGTATCGAACCCGTTCGCGGTGAGGGCGCCGGTATCGAATGCCTGGGTGATAGTGATGAGTCCGAGACGGTGCTGCGCTGCCACCATGGGGTTGGTCCCTGCTAAGAGGTCGATGCGGCGATTGACCTCGCGGCGTCGGAGGACGAGTTCGCGAGTCCAGTCGACTGTGAGAATACTCATGATCGCGATTGTTCCGCAGTCATTGTCTGGGTCGCGGGGTCTTCGAGGCGGAAGCCGACTTTCAGGGTGACTTGGAAGTGGGCCACCGTGCCGTTCTCGATGTCGCCGCGTGTGCCGGTAACTTCGAACCAGTCGATGCTCCGGATGGTCGCTGATGCGCGTTCGATGCCGTTACGGATCGCCGCGTCGGTTCCGTCGGGCGATGTGCCCACGATCTCGGTGACCCGGTAGGTGTGATCAGCCATAGTGCGTCCCCCCGCAAAGATGTCTTGTTGCAATTGACGGTACGGTCGTGGCCGCCGCTATGGGGTCAGGTTACGAACATCGACGCACCCTGATTCGACCCATCGAGCGGCTTGGGTTCGGCCTCGTCCTCGCGCGCTATGACCGAGCTGCGTGTTGCCTGTTCCTCGGTCGATTCGGGTGGGCTGCTTCCGCTAGCATTACGAATTATTACGGCACGCACTTGACGAGGCAATCCCGCCTCTCGCGCCGAAGAGAGGTAGGAAGACCGATGAATGAGACGACCCAGATGATGTCGATGCTCTCTGAGAAGATGGAGGGCCCGATGGCGGGCATGGACATGATGATGATGCAGAAGTGTATCGAGGCCTGCTCGGCGGCCGAGCAGGCGTGCGCGATGTGCGCGGGTTCGATGGCGATGGGAGGCATGCCCGTCGTCACGATGTGCATGAGCTGCGCCGAGATGTGCAACACCATGATGCGGATGATGATGCGCCCGATGCCGACCACTCAGATGGGCATGATGGCGATGATGAGCATGCTTGAGGCGACCGTCGCGATGTGCCGTGCGTGCGCGGAGGACTGCTCGGCGATGGGTATGAACGACGCAGCGACGATGTGCGCTCAGGTGTGCATGAACTGCGCCGACGCGTGCGAGGCGATGATGGCTTCGATGAAGCCCATGATGGCCTCCATGTAACAAGCCCGTGGGTACGAACGCCTCCGCTTCGGCGGGGGCGTTCGTGCGTTCAGAGGGCGCGGATGCTCAGGATCTCGTCGCCGACGGCCAGCACCGGGTAGATGTTGTGGAGGGCGACGGGGGTGCCGGTCGGCACCATGTTGCTGAGGTCGGCGTGGTGCCAGCAGCGGACGGTGCGTGCGTTGTCCATCGGGGACAGTTCGATGGTGCCGTCTTCTGATGACGAAACCACGATCGCGTCGACCCAGTCGGATGGGGTGGCGAGAGCGGCGTGACGGATGATCGGATGCAGATCGTGGCCATCTTGGTAGACGGGCAGCGCGTGCTCATCGGTGCGGTTGCGATCACCGGGTGAGGTTTCGAAACGCTGCTGCATCCGAAACCCCCTTCCCTTGTCAACTGGTCTGCTTGATTGGTGGTTGAGCCTAGGCGCGCTGCTCCGGTTTCGACAAGGGCGCTGTCACACGGCGACATCAACCCAGGTCAGCCTCGAACGTGTCTGCGGGAGCGGTCGCTTCGTCCGCCGTCGTCGCACGCGCCCAGCGGAGCCATTTCTGATCGATTGCCGCGGTGAGGTCGATTCCTTCGTGGCGGGCCAGGAGGAGGATGTGGGCGAGAACGTCGGCGCATTCCTGAGCAAACGCATTTCTGTTCTCCTGGGCGGTACGGCCGCGGTCGCGGCCCATCCCTTTGAGGTCGATGAACGCCTGGGTGAGCTCGCCGACCTCTTCCTGGAGTTTGAGCATGAACCAGGCGTCGGTTCGTTCGATGCCGAACTTCTCGGCATAGCCGCCCGAGACCCCTTCGACGTCAGCGCTGATGCCTTCGATGTCGGCGCTCATGGGAGGGCGCGGATGCGCCGGCGGGTGAGATACCAGCCGACAACGATCGCCGGTACCACCACGATCAGCAGACCGATTGTGTACGTGCCGACCGGATAGTCGAACACAATCAGCACCAGCACGGCCGCCAGGAACGCGAGCGTGATGATGTTGGTGACCGGGGCACCCCAGAGCCGGAACTGTGTCCGTTCGAGCAGTCCTGCTTTCCATCGACGGTAGAGCGCCCAGTGCGCCAACAGAATTGTGGCCCACGCAGCGATTACGCCGAGAGCGGCGATGTTCAGCACGATCTCGAACGCCTGCTGCGGCACGATCGCGTTAAGGCCCACACCCACCAGTGTGAAGGTCGCAGTAAGGAGGATGCCCCCGTAAGGCACCCCGCTGCGACTCATTCTCCCCACGAATCGTGGGGCGGCGCCGTTGAATGACATCGACTTCAGAATGCGGCCGGTGGAGTAGAGGCCCGCGTTGAGGCTCGACAGTGCGGCGGTGAGCACAACGAAGTTCATCAAGGACCCGGCGATCGCTCCCGCTTCGGGGGAGCCGATGCTGGAGAAGAACGTCACGAACGGGCTCTCCGACGCCGAGTACGCAGTCGACGGCAGCAACAACGCCAGCAGGGCGATCGATCCGACATAGAACACGGCGATGCGGATGATGACCGTATTGATCGCGCGGGGAATCTGCTTCTGCGGGTCGGCCATCTCCCCGGAGGCAGTGCCGACCATCTCGATCGCCGCGTACGCGAAAATCACACCCTGGCCCACCACGACCAGCGGGAGGATACCGTTCGGGAGGAGGCCGCCGTGGGTGGCGATCATTGTGAGGCCGGTGGAGATCTGGTCGCCGTCGACTGTGACCGGCCACCCGGCGGAGAGGAATATAACACCGATCACAAGGAAGATCACGAGCGCCGAAACCTTCACCAAAGCGAACCAGAATTCCAATTCACCGAATACTTTCACGGCGAGGAGATTCACACCCAGCACCACCACGAGTGCGACCAGAGCCAGCGCCCACTGCGGCACTACGGTGAACGCCGACCAGTAGTGGAGATAGAGCGCAATGGCGGTGACGTCGACGATAGAACCCGTGGCCCAGGTGAGGAAATACATCCAGCCGGCAGCGAAGGCGTACTTCTCACCGAGGAACTCGCGCGCGTAGGACACGAATGATCCCGACGAGGGGCGGTGCAGCACGAGTTCGCCGAGGGCGCGCAGGATGAAGAATGCGAACAGGCCGCAGAGGGCGTATACAAACACGAGAGCAGGTCCTGCGGATGCCAGCTGTCCGCCGGCGCCGAGGAAGAGGCCGCTGCCGATCGCTCCGCCAATCGCGATCATCTGAACCTGACGCGGCTTGAGCGAAGCCCGGTACCCGTCCTGTTCCGCCGCGAAGCGATCCACCTTCCCATCGGTCACGACCCCAGACCCCCCGATCAACCGCAAGCGCACCTAACGCTCTGCTCGCACGATTCAAGCATCGGTACCGGGCAGGCGGGTACCGACGGCGCTGTCTGTGTCGGCTTGTGTCGACCCCTTCGACGCGCCAACAAACTCAGGCGCGGTGTTGGATACGCTTCCGATAAAAGGTGCAGATTGACGGACGGGAATAGCAATGACTGCAGGAACGGTGAAGTGGTTCAACAGTGAGAAGGGTTTCGGATTCATCTCACCCGATGACGGCGGCGCCGACGTGTTTGTGCACTTCAGCCAGATCTCCGGCTCCGGGTATCGGAACCTCGAAGAGAACCAGCGCGTCGAGTTCGACATCGAGGCCGGACAGAAAGGCCCACAAGCGGCCAATGTGTTCCCCATCAGCTGAGCACGGGTGGAGCGGCCCGATACCTGGAAAAGGCCGCTGACACCCCAAGCCCCACTTGGACGGCGCCGTCCCAGCCGACTACTCCGTAACTTCGTTGAGCCGGCCGGTGGCGACGTCGAATACGAAGCCGCGGACTGAGTCCTTGATCGGGATGAACGGGCTGGCGGTGATGCGGTTGATCGACTGTGTGAT
Organism: Herbiconiux daphne; assembly: GCF_024979295.1. Lineage (GTDB taxonomy): Bacteria > Actinomycetota > Actinomycetes > Actinomycetales > Microbacteriaceae > Herbiconiux > Herbiconiux daphnes. The sequence goes on from NZ_JANLCJ010000008.1 coordinate 157,277, forward strand.
GTCGGCTGCTTCATCCGGGAACGCTTCGGCAGCCCAGGCCGGGCGGATTCCGGTTTCGGCGATGATGCTGTCTTTGAAGCCGTCGTCGGTGAAGGTGAGCATGCCGCAGTCGGTGTGGTGGATGAG
>NZ_JANLCJ010000080.1 GCF_024979295.1 Herbiconiux daphne
AGAACCTTTGGATAAAACCTTCTTGGTTAATCACTACAAACTCACTGATTGGGAATGTTGCACCATAAATCTTATGAGGAGTAATCTTAGTTTTGTTAATAGAGATATCAAAATCTGCTGCTACTGGTTGGAATGCAACCTTATGGTCAATATAAGTTCTATAAGGTTCATACTGATTATCCAGAATGTTCTGGGTGAAATCAATTGTCCCGAATAGTAAATCAGTTTCAGTTTCATAGATTACAAAGAGAGTTGAGTTAATGGAGTTACAAGAATAAATCTTGATGTCATTACCAAAATCCCAATGTGACCACGACTGTTGAACTAATTGCTCGTTCTGATATAGGAACTTATAAACGAAGATTTTACTATGAGCATTCTCAGACAGAACAGTCATAAAGTTTTCAGAGCTTGTCCCCCAAATACTAAACACACCATTAGGGATATAGCTTGGAACGTGAGCACAAGTATTCTCAGCGTTCTTAATCGCTGTTACATCTTGAACAGAGTAATAGCGCATAATGGAAGTGAAGTTAGCACGAGGAGATGCAAAGTAAACATTCTGTCCTAAACCAAATGGTCGAGCAAAATCTGATACATCAAACTGTGTAGTCAAATTTAGTTCGATTGTTTTCGCTGATAAGATACCTTCTGCTGCCAATACGAATTGAGCTTGGTCAGACCATAAGAGAAGTTGTTCAGAGAAAGGAACCGCATATTTGAGGATGGAGATACGGTTGTGAGACACAGCCACATCAATAGGGTCATCATCACTTTCGTTTGCAACAGACGCTGGATAGAAGTTGAAATATTTTGACGTGCGAGATAAGATAATGTTCTCACCTGCGAGCAAGCCCAAACGATTTCGGAACATAAAGACGTCATTGAAAGTTCCTCCTACGAAAGAAGGTTGTGGGTTAGTATCATCATCACCACAGGTTCGTTCAGCCCAAGATTGAATCTTCTGTCCATTACCTAAATCTACACTGCCATCAAGTCGAGTAAACACAAAAGAGCCGTCAGCTTTACGAATAAGAGCGTGGGGCATAGTTGCTGTATCAAGACCTTTAATGATATCCCAACCTACTGCTTCTTTCCAGACCTTATCACGAGCATCGTATTGAACAAAATATCTATCACCAGTCTTAGTAGTATCACCAGTAATCTCTACTTTGTATTTATCTGGAGCTTCAACAGGAAGTTTAGTAACAGTGGTTACTTGGTGAATAAGACCATTAGCAATCTGGTTAGCATAACCATCATCAATACGGAGTTCAGTGATAGGAGTGTTAGCTGGAGATTTAACGTGAATCCAACCCGGCCCTGATGTAACAGACCAACCTGTGCCAAGAGCTTTCACAAGTTTAGGAACAAGACCTTGGTCTGGATAATTGACACCATTTAGAGCGTGTGTCCCTTGAGTTGGATTATCAATGATGAACTGAGCATCTGTCCAAGAAGGCATCTGTGCAGCGAGAGCACTACCATCATCAGTCTGAACTGTCCCTGTAATAGGTTTACCAGAACTGTAAGTCGGAGGCCAAG
>NZ_JANLCJ010000800.1 GCF_024979295.1 Herbiconiux daphne
CACTAGTTCGCCTGGGAATAAGGTCAAGTTTCTCCCATTGACCACGCCGGTCATCGTGTTATATTCAGCTCTCAATCTTTATCATTGAGATAAACAAATGGCTCTGAATGAATCGTGGCTGAAAGCCAACCACGGGAAAGCGCGCGACGGCCAGACCGTCACCGCAGACCGTGACGGCCTAAGCGCAAAACTTTCCCCACGCGGGAAAATAACCTGGCTGTTTCGCTACACGTGGAACCGAAAGGCGAAAGCCATCACCCTCGGCTCTTATCCCTCGACGTCGCTCACCGCTGCACGAGCTGAGGCCGTCAGATTGCGAGGTGAGCTGGACCAACACCGCGACCCCGCATTGACGAGACAAGCCGAACGCGCCGCCGCAATGGAGGCAATAACAAACGAGCAATTGATTTGTGAATGGTTTAATAAATATTGCTCGGCCAGAAAGAAATCAGCGCAGGAAATAAAACAATCATTCGTAATTCATATATTTCCAATAATCGGAAATAAACCGCACGACCAGACCAC
>NZ_JANLCJ010000801.1 GCF_024979295.1 Herbiconiux daphne
TTTCAGACAGACTTGAATTTAATGTTGAAACTCCGGTAACACCTAAAGAATTCGCAGAATACTCTCAAGCAAACCCTAATCAAGTTCAAATGAAAGAACAAGCAAACGGAAATGTTTCTTTCAATTTCTCAAGTCGTGTTTTTCGGTCAGATAAATGGAATCAAGTAACTTCTCATGCTCGCGGACTTTTCATGAAAGAACAAGACAATGGCTCGTGGGAAGTAGTGGCTCGTTCGTATAATAAATTCTTTAATGATGAACAACGAAGAAGTACTGAAGCAAATCGTTTACGTCAGACAGTTACATTCCCTGTCCAAGTCTTTAAAAAGTACAATGGATTCTTAGGGCTTATCGGCTATGACAAGACAACTGGGGAACCTTTCGTTTCATCTAAAGCAGTTCAAGATATTTCAACAAAAGATACCTATGCAAACTGGGTTAAAGACGTATTTATTGAAGTTTACGGACAAGAACACTTCGATAAGGTTGTTGCTCTCTCTAAAGAATTGGACTCGACTTTCATAT
>NZ_JANLCJ010000802.1 GCF_024979295.1 Herbiconiux daphne
TAGCTACTACTACACCTGCTCCAGCACCTGTAGAGGAATATAAAGCCCCTGCACCTACAGTAGTTAAAACTTATACATTAGCCTACGGTGCTAAGAATGCTAAAGGTGATATCATGCCTTTGGTTATCTCTAAATATAGTGATGGTACAATTAAAGATAATACAGGTGATGTTTATACAGGGAATAGATTCTATGCTACCAGTGATTATCTGATCTCTATTGATGGTAAAGAATTTACCACTGATAACACCCCTGCTTATTTTGCTAAAAATAATATCTCTTATGCTGTAAAAACAGATTTGCAAAAGGCAATAGATAAAGGCTGTAATGTTTACTTCACTAGCTATGATCACAAATTAGTAACGCTGGTTTCTTGTGGTAATAAGTTATTCTACAATGATGTAAATAACTTTGGTGATGTTAAGCAATACACCTATGATAGCATTAATGAAAATGGTGAAATGAAGTACACTAAAAACGGTAGTAATAAATATATTATCGTGAAAGGTGCTAACATGAATAAC
>NZ_JANLCJ010000803.1 GCF_024979295.1 Herbiconiux daphne
GAGTTTGACATTAAATAAGCCTCGATTGAAAATGAAAAAGCGGAGATTCATCATCTAAATCTGTGGGCTAGACTTCCACAAAGATAAATAACGAATCCCCGCCTTAAATTAGCGTTTCCCACTTATCCGATTAGTGAGAGATATTGTCAGTTAATAACGTTTACCATTTACGATTTGGGAAATCATAGATAGGCTTACATTGTATTTACTAGCGATAGTACGTAACTTATCACCAGATTTATATTGTTTCCTGATCTCTTCCGCTGCTTCTGGCGTCAATTTAAAGCGATCAATAGGAACAATATCTAGATTTTTATAATGATGGTTATTCGTATTACCATCAAGATAGATTACATACTCACGTTTAAGATCAAAATCTCTAATAAATGTTTGAGCTACAAGATTTTTAACTAATACACGTTTTTTATTAATAGTTAAGCCCACTTGCCCCAAACAATCTAAGCATGTTTTTCTGTGTGTTTTGCTGCTATAGCTTTTGACGTTTCCGTATTCGTCAATCTCTC
>NZ_JANLCJ010000804.1 GCF_024979295.1 Herbiconiux daphne
TATTTAAATACTCATCATGTGGGCCTTGTGCCTGTGCTTTTGTGTATTCAATTTGAGCAAGTAGCTTGCTCTTTTGTTCCTCGGTTAATTTAATCAAAATTAAAATCCTTTTATCAAAATGCCAGATCGTAAGCTGTATCAATCTGAGCAAATGCGTTAGGCGCTAAGGCATCGCACCATAAACCGCCCCTGTTACCCATCAGGGATAGGACGGCGTAGCGGCTAGCGTCTATACAGTGGTTATTCTTATCAGTGGGGGCTACCTTGCCTGTACGCTCATTAACTTGATAAGCGTAGCTACGTTTCTCTACTAGCCATTGATAACAGCGCTTAGTAACCTTAAAACGCCCCTCACGCATCATGAGGATCATTTCTTCTAGCCCTGTTTCAATATCGTTATAAACTCTGGATTCATTACCAAATTTAGGCACTCTGAGAAGTGAATCAGGAGGATTACGAAAGCCCGGTAAACGGACGTTAACACCGTAACGGGTAAGGATCTTACCTTTAGTTACGTTGGCTTT
>NZ_JANLCJ010000805.1 GCF_024979295.1 Herbiconiux daphne
TTTGATTGTTTCTTTATCACCTTGGTTAAAGTCGATATTCGTTTTATCTAATGTGACACTTGTGATTGTCTTAGTCGGTACAGCAGCTAACCTCGGTGTTACCTGAAGAACAGGAGGAGCCTGAGCAGGCATGTCAAAATCAACAACCGGTTCTCCAGCCATACCATCATCAGGTTCGTCTGGTCCACCACCTGGGTTATTTACATGCTCAATCCTAAACTGAACCATACCAGTAGCACCACCATCAGTGGCGATGAATTGATAGATATCGGTAAGACCATCGGTATTAACACCAGAGGCTCGTTTGAATGTGAAATCTCTATAACCACCAGGGGTCACTGAATAAACACCAGGAGTTTGTCCAGGAACTGTAGCAACTTCATCACGAGATTTTAATAACGTGAATGATTGATCAGGTGCCCAAACAGGTTGAACTGTCACCCTAACACTGTGTGTTGTTGTATCGTCACCTTTAAGAATTACAGAAGTAGGACTCACTGTAATACCGGTAACACCAGGAAGA
>NZ_JANLCJ010000806.1 GCF_024979295.1 Herbiconiux daphne
CGTAGTTTCTCTTCAACTTCAGCTTCCAGTTTATTAATTTCAGCAACCAGTTTATTAACTTTCTGTTCCTGTTCTTCAATAGTAAACTGTTTGAATTGAATCTCCATTTCCTGAAGTTTCTGTTGTAGAGCAGCTTGCTGTGGATCAGGTGGCTGAGCTGAAGGGTTAGGTACAAATGGTGTCATGTCTACACCAACCTGTTGTCCCAACTTATTAGCTACGTTAAACAAATATTGTGTTTGATTAGCAAACAGAGGAATCTGACTTAAAGCAGCAATCTCTTTCACTACACCAATAATCTGATCATTCTCCGCTACAACATCACGCTGAGTATTAATGTCAACTACGAAGTCATAGATGTCCGGCCAATCACTAGCACTAATTTCTTGGAACTGTGTTGAACCATCTTGTCCTTGTTGAGGAATACGTACAATCAGTCCTTCTTGCTTACACACTTCATAAATGATTTTATACAGTGGAGCAATACCAGTACGAGCAATAGTTTTAGCAACAACCTTGGACT
>NZ_JANLCJ010000807.1 GCF_024979295.1 Herbiconiux daphne
GTCGTGGGATACGTTCATCTTGTAGGTCAGAGATAATCTGATCTATCAGATCTTTAGTTACAGGGAAGCCAGAATTAGGATTCCAAGTAGACTCATTGTAACAACCATGACAGCCGTGATTACATCCCGATAAGAAAAGGACACAACGTATACCCTCACCATTCAAAACATCTGTTGGGTAGTATTGGTGGTAATTCATTGATAGATTTCTCGTTCACGAGCGATACGATCTCTCATTTCACTATAAATATCAGAGAATTCTTGGTTGATTACAGCACTAGTATTTCGTTTACATTGAGTATCCCCTTGATAAACACTGTACTCCGTGCTACGTGCAATCACTTGCTCACGGATAAACTGGCGTACAAATGGGCGAATTGCTTCCTTAAATTCAGCCGACGTCATAGTAGTTTCCTAGTTCATGGTAGTTACAATTATTGCTGCCGTATTTGCAGCATTGACAGCAGCCATAGCCGCTGCATCATTATTGTCTTGGTCTTGAAACCTCTTGACACAAGCTCT
>NZ_JANLCJ010000808.1 GCF_024979295.1 Herbiconiux daphne
TAATCGCTGGATATCGCCCGCAGCGTAGATTTCGAAGGTTTTAGCATCCATCAGCATAATGATGGAAAAGTTTGCATGGGATACGAAGGAAGCCAATGCGAAAACACATTAGCCGAACTACAAGCCCTTGCATTCCGTTTCGATATTCCCTTTTTGGATTCGAAGCAGTTGCCAATTCCTGAAAAGGAACTTGCCGCCACTGTTATCGATTTCCTTAAAGATATAAACCACGATGGCCAGCCCATCCACTAAGAGTACGTATGATGAAAAAAATTATTTCAGGCATTGTTATCCTCGCTTCAGTAGCGGCTTGCACTAACGCTAACGCTATCTCCGAAGCTTACCGCCGCCAGCTTCAGCGCGAGCATAAAACCCAGCAAAGCGAAATTAAAGCCGCTACCCTGGATACCTATGCGGATAACGTGATCGAAGTGCAGGCAGATGGAAAATGCAACGTGAAGAAAGTTAACGGCTTCGCGCCAGTTAGCGTTTCGAAGGTTATCAAAGGTACTCACATCCGCA
>NZ_JANLCJ010000809.1 GCF_024979295.1 Herbiconiux daphne
GGAAATCCCGCCTTTTGCCGCAGCTACTGTAGCTATGGGCCACTATGCTGATGCTATGCGCGGTATGGAGTTAAGTAAATCCTTTGCCCGTACTCTCCTAACTCCGCTGTATAAGCTGATTTATGAAACTATGCGCTTTGAGGAATGGCCTTTATCTGATGAACAGGGCCAGCCTGTAGAGGGTGCTACTTATCCTAGCCTGTATGAATTTAAGGTAGATATTAACACCGCTGGAGATGATGCGGCACAGATTATGCAACTGCAAAACGCAGTACAGACAGCAGCAGCATTAACACAGATTCAGGGTGCTTATCTGACAGACCAGAACAGATACGAAATGTTAAGCCTAATCCTTACCCGCGCTGATTTGGACGCTGATAAATATCTAACTAACCCTGCTACTATTCCAGATGATGCGGCAGCACGTCAAATGCAGCTAGAGCTAGATGCTCTTAATCATGAGGCAGCTAAAGAGCGCTTACAAGAGGTTATCTTAAATAACCAACTGACAGCAGCTAAAAT
>NZ_JANLCJ010000081.1 GCF_024979295.1 Herbiconiux daphne
AAAAGGCGCGAGCGTCTATTACGTAGAAGTTGAGTAATAAATAGTTACTCGATTTTAAGCCCTGCCCTTGTGGTGGGGCTTTTTTTCGCCTATAATAAACCTCGTCAACTTAACCGGAGAAGTAAAAAGTGAAACACGTTTTAATCGCCCTCCTGATTGCAACCGCCGCGCTGAACATCGCACACGCGAAGTCTTTCAAAGGCTCCACCGCTCGCCCGTCGAACGCTCAAGAAACTTTCCAGTGCATTGAGGCCGGGTTAGAAAATGGCGACTCTAAAGCAGACATCGCCTGGTCATGTAACGTAGACATTGAGGAAATCGCTGATTATGAATGAGTCACGCTTGCTTACCATCATCGAAAACGAGGGTTACGATTGCACCCGCGCCGAACGTCGCCGCATGGCTCAAGAAATCCTCCGCTTACGGGCAGAGGCCGCGAAACCCAAATGGAACGCGCCCACGGAACCCGCCGGACACGGAGACAACGACAGCGGGATTAACCCGGTTTACACCAAATAGAAAAAGGGGCTTGCGCCCCTTAACTTATTTCTCAATCTGCCAGTGTGGGCTATCCCATCCCCACGAATAACCGCCCGTAACTTTCACTCCCAACTGTTGAGCGGCTTTATTCATCGCGGTAATGATTGGCAAAAAGTAGGCGGCGTGCCAGTTCTTCCCATCCCACAAATCGACAGCATCGCCCGTTAAGTGTCGGCTGTTAAGCGTCTTACTTTTCCCGGCCTTGAATAGTTCGCGCTGTCGTTCCATCGTGCGAACCCCTTCTAACACGTAAATGTCAATCGGACAAATAGAGGCGGCAAGTTTCACCACCTCCACAAGCCGAGGGTTTACGCCTGCTAAACGTTCCTCGTGTTTAATCATTTGAAGATTACCCCGTCTTTCATTAAGCGAATGATTTCGCGTTTCTCGTCTGCCAATGCGTCAGACTCCAAATCAATCTCGTCAACCACAATGAACCCGTTTGTGTGGGTCAACAATCCAGCGCCAGGGACACCCGCGTTAAATCGGCCATACGGCAACACTGCATCATTTCGCAGCACTTCAATAAACGGAATGGCTACGCTGTTCGGAGCGCCCAAATCAATACGGCTGTTATCCGCGTCAATCTTCTGGAGGTTCGCATAAGGAATCTTAATCCCTAAGTCAACCTCTTTCTGAAAGAATACATCACCCGGCATAGCGGAGGACGTAAGCAGGATTGTAGCTTTCCCGGTGTAAACATCAACAGACATTTCAACGTCTAAATCTTTGCCGATTACATACTGAGTATCGACGGCGAACGCTGGAACGAATGGCAAATGTAACATCGTCATTGTGTTGGCGAAATCCAACATGTTCCCGTTTGGCGCTGGCGTACTAATGCGCCCCATCGGAATACTAATGCGGTCAGTCAGGAACGGCAGAGCATCAACTTTAGTGTCCAGATTACCTAACCGGATTGACTCTGTTTTAGTACCTGCAAGATTAGCAGGAACTTTGAACGGGATTTCAATCAGGTTAATAATGAACTGCCCGAAATCGAC
>NZ_JANLCJ010000810.1 GCF_024979295.1 Herbiconiux daphne
TTCTAAAAATCATTTCGAACTGGATATCACATTCCCTCTTCCAAACCATCAGATGCAAGTCACCATTCTTGGTGGTATGATGTTGCGTAACATTTTCAATTATACATCTACGTTCCAATCGTTCTTGTATTGTTTGAAAGAAGGTGTTGCACCTCACATCGCATTTACAATTGCACAAGCATTCTTCCGTTCTGTAGGCTTTAGCGGTTCTTACTTCTATCGTTCTGCTGATGGTGATGAATCTGTGTTTGGTGGTTGTTCTCGTCTGTGTGACCTTGCTGCGTTTATCCGTGGTGAATTAGGTGACACTTGGCAGGGTAATTGGGGGGATACTGTAGATGGTTACGGTCGTTACGGTTGTTATGATAACGATGAAGATAGTGCTCCTATCTCTAGTCGTACAGGGTACCGGAAGGACCTCCGTGATGCGACTCTCGTGACAGACAAAAATGTCTGGGAAAATTCTCCAAACTGGACAGAACTGCTTGATGGTTTCCGTAGTAATTACGGTTACACTGATGC
>NZ_JANLCJ010000811.1 GCF_024979295.1 Herbiconiux daphne
CCGATGACTATTCGGTTCAGTGTAAGGTGGTTAAGATTGAAGGAGAAGAGATTCTCGCTGATGTAAATCTTTCTCGTGAAGAAATCCGTAGTGATTTCGAATTCGTAGAATGGATTAAGTCAACAGACTTCTCTGATAAAGTCCACGATGTTTGTAATGTCTTGGCTTTCCATATGTAATTAAACTGGGTCAGCCTTTGGGCTGGCCTATCTTTATAGGAGGGATAATGAAATATCCAATGCCTTTTGAAACAGATGCTCTTCGTTGTTATGTCGATGAGTATTATTCAGAAGAATTTGAAAGTGCTGAGACTTCTCTTGCTCGGTGTATTCAGATTGTGATTGACCAATACCAACGGGCTGAAGGTGCTGAACAACACTTTGTTAATATGTGTTGGTTATCACGAGTTATGGTTTGGTTTATTCCTGCTGCTCGCCCTTGGTATGACCAGACGTGGGAACGTCTTACACCTTTCTTTGAATGGGATGAGAATGGTGAAGAATGTATCCGTGTCCATCGTGG
>NZ_JANLCJ010000812.1 GCF_024979295.1 Herbiconiux daphne
CCCGAACAAGACACCTCGAAAGGGGCGGCTCATTTGCATCTAGAATATCAAACCAGGATGTGATTGCAAGCCCGCTAACCCTTTAGAGCGTACATTTATTTAACGCTATATCTAAGGGATTGATATGCAAGGCATCAGCGCGATTAAAAATCCGCACAATCCGAACCCGTGTTACGTGCTTCGGAAAGATTTGCCTCCGGTTTTGAAGTCACTTTTCGGAATTTGGGTTAAGGATACTGAGAAGTTACACCGTAACTTGCAGATCCAGACGCGCCGATCCGGAACGCGCTGCCGGAAGTTTCGCGAACCACGGCTTAAGGCCTGCGGCGCGTTGATGATGGGCTTGCTGGCGCATGTCAATCTTGCCAGTAGCTACATCTACGCTACCGCGTCCGATCTTGCTCACTCCTGCGGGCTGGTCACTACTGGCCAGAAGGCGATTAACTCTATCGCCCGTTGTACCCGTGCCCTTTATGAATTGAACCGCATCGGCCTTATCGAATACCAGAAGCCGAAGTTCAA
>NZ_JANLCJ010000813.1 GCF_024979295.1 Herbiconiux daphne
CACCGTATTCCGTAAATCTGGTACGCTGGTAGTAGTTAAAATCCTGACAGCATTCGTCGTAGCGAAAGTTGCTATGTGGCTTATGCCGTCTGGCGGTATCACAACAGGGGCACTAGCTGGCCTGTCCACATTGGCTCTCGTAGCAGCGATGGATATGACCAATGGTGGTCTGTATGCTGGTATCATGCAGAAGTATGGCACTAAAGAAGAAGCGTCGGCGTTCGTTCTGATGTCTGTTGAGTCTGGCCCGTTAATGACTATGGTTATTATGGGTACGGCTGGCGTAGCATCATTTGAACCTCATGTATTCATCGGTGCTGTGCTGCCCTTCCTGCTGGGTTATGTAATCGGTAATCTTGATCCTGATTTCCGTGAATACTTCGGTGGTATGGGTAAAACGTTGATTCCGTTCTTCGGCTTTGCGCTGGGTAATACAATCGACCTGCACGTTATCCTGCAAACTGGCCTGCTCGGTGTGGCTCTGGGCGTAGCAGTAATCGTTGTTACTGGTATCCCGTTAAT
>NZ_JANLCJ010000814.1 GCF_024979295.1 Herbiconiux daphne
GTCCAACCACCATAACTCTCGATCTTACCATTACGGAATCTGACGTTTAAAGCATCAGTAAAGGCATTAAGAGGCAAATCAATAGGAAGCAAACCACTAATGACACCATACTGTCCGAGATTACGGATTTTGAGCAGAGCCATTGTTGCCTCCTAATCCAAGTTTAGATCTAATCAAATCACTGATACCTTGAGCACCAATGTAGCCAATCATAGCAGCAGCCATAACTGCTCCTTCTGGAGCCATACCGTGAGCACGGAGGAAACCATCTACACCCCAACCAATCGCACCACAGAAGAGGACATCAACAAAACTATCTCTTGCTGAGTCCTTCCTCTTGTAGTGGGCTAAGGCATTAACTGTAGCAGCTAAGAGGCCATAACCCAGTTGGTTGCGATAGAGATGGAAGAACTCCCACAAATGTGTAAGATTTCTATCCATCACTCACCTCACTTAGCGGCGGCTTTCAGAGCGGCAATTTCTGCTTTCAACTCTTTCACGCTGTCAATCAAATCGGCGAT
>NZ_JANLCJ010000815.1 GCF_024979295.1 Herbiconiux daphne
ATATTTAGCCAGCAATAAACAATAACTAGATTTAGCAATACCATTACAAACAGCAAGTGGGTATGTGTTATTACGACATATTGCATCAATACGTTTGATACAAACATCAATAGCATCACTTAATTCTTTTTCAGCAGTACCGCCACGAGTAGTTGGCTTAAGTTCAGGGAACCAAGCATCTTTCATTATTTGTACACCAGTCAGGTTTACTTGTTCTCCAAGAATAGTAGCTGCTTCTGCCAAATGGCAACGAATCTGATCAGCAGCACAAAGAATTTCTTTTGGACATTTAGGAGAACCGCCTGTATACATGAACTGTTCTGCTTTACATGAGAGACCAATCATGTTACTAATAATTTGTTGTAATCCACTAGCAGTGCTAGTCTGTTTGGATGAAGGTAATAGCATTTATATCTCCGTAAGCTACCAAGTTTTATTTAAAGCACCTTCGCTCGCCTTTGGCGATGTACCACCCTTTGGGTGGGAAGCTCTAGGTTTAGAACTCTAAGTCGGAGGCCAAG
>NZ_JANLCJ010000816.1 GCF_024979295.1 Herbiconiux daphne
ATTAAAAGAAACATTAAATCATGCATTTTGACCAGTTGTTATTAGAACTATAACACCAAATCATCCACATGAAACAGCATCAAGATATGATGAAAACTATGATGTTGAAACTGGAAATGCTATAATACCATTAGCACCTAATACAAATACAAATATTGTTATTTCTGGTGTTCAAAATACATTAAATTTTCTTGGATTATATAATGCTAATAAAGAGTGGTCAGCAGATATTATTAAAATTTTTATGTCACCATTTCCATTATATTTTGAATTACTTACAACTGAATATCCTCTTGGAACTAAAGTTGATAATGTATTTATAAATGCTATAAATGGTAATTGAAGTACAAAAGAAAATGATGGAGAGAGATATTTTACTGAAAATCAGATATATGATAGTGGTCATTTAAAGGGACTTCCAAAATATATAAGTTTATCAAATGAATCAGATTTCTCAAGTCATTATGATGTTAATAATCTTGTAAAACATATAAAAGCAGATGGTTCATCTATTGATGACA
>NZ_JANLCJ010000817.1 GCF_024979295.1 Herbiconiux daphne
ACGGTACCCCAGGCGTTAAAAATGATAACCGCGATATAGAAAAGAATTAACAAAAGATCAATAATAATACTCATTAGACTATCTACCATTAAGTTTTATAATCGGTATACTCTTTACGTGTTGCGGCTATCGGCAACAACCTAACTTTCATAGATCCTTCTTGATTATTGCCCAGCCATGAAGAAAGGTTTTTTTCCTTTCCCCTTTCTTCACCGTGTCGTCCCAATGCGGGGGCTTAATGCCCTGGCTGTTTTTTTTCCCAATAAAAAACCCCGCCGTTTCCGGCAGGGCTTGAATTAGAAGAGTTCCGGCGGTTCATCCATCAGCGCATTGAACATCCCCCGCGCTTTTATCCCCGCCTGGATAAGCTTGCTTCCGTCGTAGTTGTAAAGCCATTCTGGCCCGATCCGCCCGCAACGTTCGCATTCTTCAAAGACGTATTTCAAATCCCGCTTTTTAGAAACGATTTGCTTTTCCTTTAGGGTAGTGCCGCAACTACATTCCATTACTGAGCGTCCAT
>NZ_JANLCJ010000818.1 GCF_024979295.1 Herbiconiux daphne
CCGGCTAGTTTCGTTATGGAAAATGGTATGACTATGACCCGCGCTCAGTGGCATAAGCATGACCATAACAAGTGCGGTGGTTGTGATCAAGAGATTCCGTGGAAAGATGCCGTCAAAGGTAAGGCTATCATGGCTTACCAATGTTTCTGGCATGAGAAGTGCTTAGCATCCGTCTTAGACGATAATGCTGGCAAAGATCCAGACACTTTCATTTGCTGCTCTTGCGGTAAAACGAAATCCATGTCTGTTCTCGACGGAACAGCTAGTGCATATCGCGGTGAAGATATCTGCGATAATTGTGGTGAAGGTATTCGTAAACAAGCTGCTGAGAAAGTTAAGCAAGCTGTTGAAGATGAGACTATCACTGGTGTGTCTGTACTCTACACTGACAAAACCACGACAGCCATCATCGACGATGCCGACGGCATGATGCACAAAGTCTTCACTCGTGAAGAGTTTAATCGCATGATTAAGATGCGAGATAGTGACGTTGCTAAATTTGAAAACCTTGGCGATTGC
>NZ_JANLCJ010000819.1 GCF_024979295.1 Herbiconiux daphne
ATATTGCTCCATCGACATCCCTTTACCATCACCCGTCACTACAGCGGGGTTATCGGCATCATACATCTCAAAAACATCAGACATTGTGTCTCCTCATATCTAATTAGCCCTGAGCCTGACCAACTGTGGTTGGCTCTAATCCAGTATTGTCTGCTGCTTGTTGCATAGCTTCTGGAGAAGAAGTAGCTTGACCAGCCGCTCCTGCACCTAATGTGCCAGCAAAGTTCTGTGCTCCAGATTGGACAGCTTGTTGTGCCATCATCTGAGCTTTCTCTTCATCACTACGTAAGATACCATCTGTATCAATACCAATAGCATTAGCACCACGAAGGATGAGAACGTTAGTATTAATATCTTGATTGCTCTGTAGATTAGAAGCTGTAGCAACCAATTGCATAAAGTCAGTTAGCTTACTCAAATCTTGACCACGACCAATTGCTTCCAGACCAGTTACGACAGCAGGGGTAATTGCTTCTTTAGGTAACTCTGGAATATGTTTGGTAGCTTGAAGCTGTGAAA
>NZ_JANLCJ010000082.1 GCF_024979295.1 Herbiconiux daphne
AGAAGCCCTTGCAGAGGCTATGGAGAAATACAACAAGAGCATACCCACCGTACACAACTTTCAAAGTCTTTTCTATGCCTGGGGCGTTTGGGTTACGGCTTACGCTAGGCGCAACCTTTGGACGGGTATCAAAGCAGTAGGACACGATTTCGTGTATGCCGATACCGATTCAATCAAGATCGTAAACGCTGAAAACCACCAAGGCTATATTGAGGTGTATAACGAGGGTGTAAAGGCAAAGTTGAAAAAATCATTCGATCACTACAAGATTCCGATTGAATTCGCGTGTCCCGATAACAAATGGATAGGCGTGTGGGACTTTGACGGTTTTTACACAAGGTTCAAACACGTAGGCGCGAAACGCTACCTTGTTGAATACGAGAATGGAAACATGCAACTCACTTGCGCAGGCGTTCAAAAGAAAGCGGGGCTTGCATACCTGCAAAAGGGTTCACCAGATAACACGGAAACGTTCGAAAAGTTCAATAATGAATTAGAGATACCAGCGGGCGAAACAGGAAAATCAACGCGAATTATTGTCAACGCGATTGACGATCAAGCGCCTATGACCGATTATCTAGGTAAAACGAAACTAGTTCCGATTGAAAATGGTATACACTTGGCGCCGTCAAGTTATACAATGAGTGAAGACGGTATTTTCATGGGGTTGCTACAACTTCAATTATTGCAGAAATACGGCACAGAAACGATACAAGATATTTAGGAGGGATAGCATGAAGTTTTATAGCCCAAAACGGATCGGACAACGGAAAGCACAATATAACGTGGTTTTCGGGGAACGATCAAACGGGAAAACAACGGCGTTGCTGAAACAGGCTATAAAGAATTATTTCAGCACGGAAAATGGAGATTATACGCGACAGCAGTTCGCGTATATCCGCCGTTGGGATACGGATATCAAGGCAAAACGAATGAAACAAATGTTCGGTTATATTAATTCAACGGGGTTAGTTAGCGAGATTTCAAACGGCGAGTTCGATCACGTCCATTTTTACAATGGCGTTTTTTACTTTGCAAAGTATGACGGCGAGGGAAAATCTATCTATTCACCGATCGATTGTCTAGGTCACGCTTTCGCTTTAAACATGATGGAACACGACAAAGGATCGAGTTACCCGCTTGTTACCTTGATTGTGTTTGACGAGTTTATAGCCCGCAGAATTTACCTGACGGACGAGTTCGTTTTGCTTATGAACGTTATTTCGACAATCATTCGATTACGAACAAATGTTTCCATATGGTTACTAGGGAACACGGTCAATAAATATTGTCCGTATTTCGCGGAGTTCGGTTTGAAAAACGTTGATGAAATGAAGCAGGGAACGATTGACGTGTACCGATACGGTGATAGTCCGTTAAAACTCGCTTGTGAGTATTGCGCGGATAATTCCGAATCGAAACCGAACAGTCACTTATTCGCCTTTGATAACCCTAAGTTGAATATGATCGCGGGCGGATCGTGGGAACTCTCTATTTTCCCTCACGCGCCTATGAAGTGGAAACCTAAGAATAT
>NZ_JANLCJ010000820.1 GCF_024979295.1 Herbiconiux daphne
TGGATAATTAAAGGAGTTCAATAATATGATTGAACAAGGTACTGACTATTTACTTAGTCCTGAAGCCTTCGACGAGAATGGTAATCGTCGTCCCGGAAATTTTAAAGCGGCACTGGAAGATGACCCAATTGAAGATGGTCGTAATCTCAGAACCGGTAAATTCCTTCCGGGTAATAAGTGTTCGCCAGGTCGTCCAAAGGGCAGCCGCAACAAAATGACTCAAGCATTCCTAGACAGGGTTGCTAGTCGTACAGAGGATGGGCTCTCCATGGAAGAGATTCTTATGGATATGGCCCAAGATCCTAAATGTGATCCAGACCTTCGATTCAAGTCAGCTAAGACAATTCTTGAACTGACTCTGCCTAAAGCAGCAAGTATTGAAGTGACAATGGAAGAAACTAAACTTACCAAAGATCAGATTGACGCACGTCTGACTGAGCTGTTGGCTAAGGGATTAGGAGTAACCCAGGATTGAGGCCGTAAGGCTTGGTCGATCCACATAACGACCTCAAAATAAAA
>NZ_JANLCJ010000821.1 GCF_024979295.1 Herbiconiux daphne
GATGATCCCCGTGTTCATGCGTGATCAATAGAATGTCAACATCATATAGTGAATGTTTGAACATGTCGTATTTGACCCCGATGTCAATCAAAACGTTGCCGATCCGGACGCAATTACCTTTTGACCCACTTGCGATTATTTCATAGTCCAAATCCGTCAATAGTATCACCACCTTTGCAAATAAAAAAAAAAACAAGCTTCACTATCGAAGCTCGTTCATCATAGCATATGAAATTTTGGATCGTCAACATACATTTAACAATTTGTTAAATGAAAATGATTTCTGAAAATCATCATTTGTTTTCATCCTTTTTCTTTTTAGGTCGACCGCTTTTCGCCTTGGTCTTGATGTTTACTACAACACCGGACTTGTCTGCGGTTACTTCCATCGGATCGGGTAGTGCCGCAACTTCTTCGACTGTCTTTTCAGGTAGGTCAAAAAGTTGTGAGTTGAAATCAGTCACTTGCAATTCAAGTTTCTTCAATCCGGCTTTGGTTTTCAGGTCATCAACATCGAAG
>NZ_JANLCJ010000822.1 GCF_024979295.1 Herbiconiux daphne
CTCAGGGGAACAAAATATGATTCGCTACTCGAAAGGGACTTGCACTCTGGGATCTTATCGGAAGCTCGTTTTCACAACAAAGAGGATAGAGTTAGTTATTCGATTCCACATACTTACGAACCCGACTTTGTTGTGGACAAAGCAGGTCGATCTTTCTTGGTCGAAGTTAAAGGACGGTTTCGAGATGGGACTGAAGCTGCGAAGTACATACACATCCGTAAAGTACTCCCGGAAACCTCAGAACTTGTCTTTCTCTGGGATAGAAGCAACGTAGCATTTCCATTTGCTAAAAAAAGGAAAGATGGTACAAAGGCTACTCATGAAAGTTGGGCTGATAAACACAAATTCAGACACTGGAACAGAGAAACATTTTCACTAGATGTATTATAAATAAAGGGGCCTTGATTGGCCCCTTCTACATTATGTGTTACTTAATGCCTGGTGCATTAATACCGCCTTCACCAACGCTGTTCTTTTCAAGAAGTGCTTTCTGTCTTTCAGATTCTAACACCTCCTTAC
>NZ_JANLCJ010000823.1 GCF_024979295.1 Herbiconiux daphne
TAGCCGTTTCTTTGAGTTGGATTTCTCGCGCCGTCTATTGGTATTCGTCCACAACTTGAAATACGATTTCCATTTTATGCGCAAGCATTTTCAATGGGAGGAAATATTTGCACTTGCTGAAGGTGAACCAGTTAAGGCGACAACCAACAATGGGATAGAGTTTCGCTGTAGTTATAAACTGGCTGGCGCGTCACTTGCTCAAGTTGCTAAGAACTTAACAACTCATAAGGTGCGTAAACTAGAGGGCGATTTAGATTATGAACTGGTACGCCACCACGCAACGCCGTTAACTGAGCAAGAAATGATGTACTGCAATAATGATATTGAAATCATTCTGGCGTATATCAAAGAGCAGTTGATAGAGTACAAATCTGTGAACATGCTTCCTCTGACTAATACCGGACGTGTACGCGAATACGTGCGCAAACAATGTTTCGGAATAGTTGACGGCAATGAAAACGCGAATCAGGCTAAATCATATCGTAAGCGCATCGGCAATTTGCGCCTGACTCCTGACC
>NZ_JANLCJ010000824.1 GCF_024979295.1 Herbiconiux daphne
CCGCCTTAGCGGGTTTCTTCGTATACATTGTAATCGCATTGCGATCCGTCATACTTCTGGCTCAGGCGGGCTTTAGTCAGAGCCTTATCGAACGCTTCAGCGCGGGAGATTGCACCGCCAGTATGCGCGAAGCGGGCGATTTCGTAGGGTTCATCGTAGGAGCATTCTTCCATTACGACGAAAGCGCCAGGGAAGAAATCCAGCATTGCGAAGCCGAAGCCTTCAGGCTTGATGTTGCGGATTTCAGAAGAGGGGATCATGTTGTTCATTGGGTAATTCCTTCGTGGTTGGGTTAACGAAGGAGATAATACCCCGGAAAATTAGTTTTGCAAAACTATTTTTAGTGTTTACCAGGTAAACATTACATGCATTCAAGTAAGCATTTGATTTTACTATACCGCAGATAGGAAAAACCCCCGCTACGGGCATCCAGCCAGCGAAGCGAGGGTTTCCAAATGCAGCAAGATAGCCCATATTTTGCATGCTGATCCGGATCGGACAATATCTAAGTAAGCGTT
>NZ_JANLCJ010000825.1 GCF_024979295.1 Herbiconiux daphne
CAGCTCTGTATCGGCAGAAGAGTCATAAACATTACCGTTACGTCTACGGTAGATTGTAGCACCTGATGTGCTCATAAGACGAAGGTATGTGTCCAAAAACTTGATGTTCTTGGTTATTGCGTTTGGAGCCAGAGTCTTAGACTCAATGGTATTCCAAGTCCAACCTTGTGATTGAACTTCTCGATTAGCATTACGGAGGCAACGAATAGCATTCGCTACGTCAGCGTTATCATCTGCACCATCAATCTCTGTAATGGCGATTTCACCAATACAAGACAAGATGTCATTGATAGCCTCTAGTTCTGCGTCGGACTGGATAAATGCGTTATTCGCCATTTACTGTTGCCTCCTGAACGAGATTTAAAAAAAACCCTACCCTCGGTTAAAAGGATAGGGTTAGAGTTACTTCTTAGCAGAGCGTTTAGTTACAGTTAAGTTGGTTGTTCCTGTCAGAGTGCTACCAGTAGAATCGGTAACAGTCCAAGTCAGGGCACCAGCTTTCAGGTCAGGATTGGATA
>NZ_JANLCJ010000826.1 GCF_024979295.1 Herbiconiux daphne
ATATTCCATGCGATATTATACTATATGAAATAATTCAAAATCTAATGGTTAGAATTAGATATAACTATCCCTACAAATAAGAGCTAATGCGATATTAGAAATATATCGTTTAAGAATTGAAACACTATTTCAAAGAAGATGAAAAGAAGGTTTAAGAGGGTAGAAAAATAATCCCTTATCGTGTCCAGGATTATTTAATCAATCCATCGTATCACGATTAACGTTTACTCGTTTAATAAATTACAAAAATAGCGTTTTTGGTGCCGTTTTCACTAAACTATTTAAAATGGATGGATTAAGTGATTGATTTACAAGGAAAAATAGTTAGTAGATTGCTGATTATAAATATCTGATTTGATTATAATTATATTCCTTGACTTTTATCGTGTTATCTATTTGTTGAAAATGTTAAATCGTTGTTAACAAATAGTTCAAATCATCGAACGTAATCAAAATGAATAACCATACAGGCTATTGATAGAACGGCTTAAAACGCGATTTAGAGCGCATAAAATCGA
>NZ_JANLCJ010000827.1 GCF_024979295.1 Herbiconiux daphne
TTTTCCCAAGTAGTGGAACATGTTTTTATTCTGTAGTGTTCTTAGTATTCTCCAATTGTCGGATTGTATTAAGTGCACTTTCAATGTAGTCGGAAGCTTGATCTGTGGATAGTGGAATTTTCCATTCTTCAGCAATCTTACCGAGCTTAGTTAAGGCAATAGCCTTTCGAGCATTATTCTCGATATTGGTTTGATCGAGAGCTCTAACAATAATTTCAGCACGCGCCCTTAAAACAATAATGTTCTTAGCGTGATCTTTTTCGGTAACACCAATAAAGACTTTTAAAGCTGTAACTACTATAAAGAAAATCAAAGCAGCAACAATACCTATTGACATTAAATTATTAATCATGGCATAATCTCCTTTTTGATTGGTATTTTGTTTGCTTTAAGAAGTTCGATAGCTTTGTCAAGTTTATCTTCAGTGCTTGTAAGTTTGCGTGAAATCTTTTCAAGTTCTTTTTGATACTCAACATCTTTAGCGAAATTCTCTTTTTGCATTGCGGTTAATTGGACC
>NZ_JANLCJ010000828.1 GCF_024979295.1 Herbiconiux daphne
AACAAACACACTCACTGCTCCAGCAGGGGATTCACGCCGAGCCGAGAACTTGAGAATGTTGAACAACTCCTGACCACGACCAGCTAATAACAGATCATTCGCATCTTTAATTTCTTTCTCTACGCCATGAAAATCAAACGTACCTTTTGGGATACGAGCGAACTTGGCTTGAGGAAATAATGCACGACCTTTGACGAGAGCATCCTCACCCGCTTTGTCATTATCCATACAGATAACGATTTCATCGAATGTGTTAAGAAACTCTCGGTTACGAGACATAACCGATGCCATGCTTCCAGCGCCATTAGGCAAAGAAACAAAAGCAGGTTTGATTGTGGTTGCAGTTGTATAAGCGGATAAAACATGGAAACCTGACATACAGGAAAGCGGATCTTCAAAGATGAAGAGCTTCTTGTTGTACACGTCCCCACGTTGAGCTTGTGCCATACCAAAGAAGTCGGAATCTTTTACACGTCCTACATAATAAAAGTATTTCCGATCAAGACCTTTAACTTCA
>NZ_JANLCJ010000829.1 GCF_024979295.1 Herbiconiux daphne
GTTTACTTTCACGTCAGCCATGACCGGGAAAGTTGGCTCGATACCGTTATTGATACGGCGTTGCATCCAGCGAGCGAATGAAGCTTGATCAATATCTGTATCGAAACCGGCCGCACTGAAACCGCGTTGCACTAAACGCGCCGCCAGGGTACGGGATAAAGAAGATTTTTTTACCCCGCCCTTTCCGGCCAATACTGCGATTTTCAGCATTTCGTTGCCCCCCTTGTTTCGGTGAGCTAACTATAGCTTTATAGCTTGCTATCATGCAAGCACTATTTCAGATTAATTTGTCGATATACCACGACGATTTTTTAAAGTCCTGAATAGCTTCGCCTTTCTTCCCAGCTCGCCAAATGTATTTCAGCGCGTTACCTTTGCAAAACCCTGCAAACTCTTCAGGGGTCAGCGCGGCGCGGATCGCATCGATACATTCAATTTCACCCGCATTGTAGTGCGCGGGCGAATTCACCATATCCGTTGTAGTCGTCATTTGCGGCCTCATTAAGTCGGATCGTAG
>NZ_JANLCJ010000083.1 GCF_024979295.1 Herbiconiux daphne
AGACAACATCTCATTGCCGAGTGACAAGATATGAAACAATGTGCATGTCATGGATATGGACACGGTTCTCAATAAATTCAAGTCAGGGGAACGACCACAAATCATAGCACCCAAGAATGTCGGGGAAAACGGTGTCATGTCAACAAACCGTTTCATTCAGAAGGTAGTGCCTGACTTGGGTAAGAAACTGTTTGATTCGCTTGAATGGGATGACAGCATCAAGAAGTTCGTTCCCAATTATGAGATAAAGGAAAATGACAAGATAGTCATTACCGCAAACAACATGAAGGAAAATGTCATCAACGGAACGATAGGGACTATCAAGAGTGTGGTTTGAAAGCAAAAAACATTCATGACCAAGTTCGGTATGCGTACTGACATAGTCGAATGTGCCGAGATAGTTGAAGAGCTTACAGGTGAAGCACTTTACATAGAGTTGAGATGACTTAAGAAAAAGATTGCCTTGGCATATTGCATAACGGTCCATAAGGCACAAGGTTCTGAGTGAGATGACATTTACTTCATGGCATGTGGTGAACAGGCAACAGATGACGCCAAAATGATATATACGGCAATTACACGTGCAAAGCACCACGCCTATATAATCTTGCAACCCGTAAAGGAAGAAGTGAAGAAACCGGAATTGTGGGACGTCCCTTGAGACTTGGATATTTAAAGGAGCAGATATGGAAAACAATAAATTTCAATATGTGGTTTATGCCTATTCTCTCAGAAGGGATTGTGAAATAGGTGAGGCAGGAACAGTAATTTATGTCGGAATCGGAAAGGATTCAGGTGAGGAGCGTCATGCCAACCACCTAAAACCCAGCAAGGCTTTGGACCATGGGGGCGAGGAATCGTTCAACTTCTGATTGCAGACGAATACTGACCTATGAGATTATGACGTGTTAGTGAATGTGTACGCAAGAGATTATGATGACGCCAAAGATGCGGCGACATCAGTGGAAACAAAAATGATTGATGTGTATAAACCGCACTTCAATCAACTGAAAGTAAAATACTTAAAGGAGTTAAAATAATGTCATTTAGTGAAAAATACCAAAAGATAGCAGACAGGATTGAGTTTGACGGCACCGAACACAAACACAAGCAAAACCTTGTTTACCTAAAGCAGTTCGAGGAGCAACTCAACATCTTGAAGGCAGCACCGACACCTAATCAGGAAGAAGTGGATAAAGCCACCAAGTTGGTGGAAATGTTTAAGAAACACGTAGAGGAGACAGAACAATGACTGAAAACACACAAGATTTAATCATACAAAAGCACGAAACGGTTAACGTCCAATATGACCTTACCATTTTCGAGGCGGACATTGAAGCGAAAATGCAGAAATTCATTTCGACACCTTTAATCAAAGACATAGTTCCGGACGTCAAACAAACAATTAGGGTCAAAAAGAAAATGGAAGAGGAACTTGCCGTCTTCAAATCAAAGATTGATGAGGCAATGACGAATTACAACGCTTACAAGGACAAGATTGACAACCTTATTTCCTATGTCAAGGAAAAAACT
>NZ_JANLCJ010000830.1 GCF_024979295.1 Herbiconiux daphne
CGTAAAGTCGTACAGGTATCTGACACTGCTAACTCACTGGCTAATTATGGCCGTGGTAAAGAAATGCAGTATCAGTTAGAGAAAGCTGGTAAAGAAATTAAGCGTGACCTCGAGTGGGCTCTTCTGAACAATGGTGCGGTACAGGATGGTGTTAAACCTGGTGTCCCAACTACCAATGCTCAGGTTCGTCGTACTGCTGGTTTCCAAGCGCTGGTAGCTCCACTGAATCAAGCTTCTCCTGAAGATACTGCTGCAATCGTTCATATCTCTGGTGCTCTGACTGAAGACAACCTGTTCCTGGTTGACAATGGTCTGTACCTTGCTGGTTCTTGCCCAGATATCATCATGTTCCATCCGTCTCACGCTCAGTTCTTCTCTAGCCTGATGGAAAACACCGCTGGCACTCGCCAACGTATGTTTGATGGTGCTGATGATACTCGCCTGAACGTTTACGTTTCAACTCTGGTTTCTCCACTGGGTTGTACTTATAAACTGATTCCAAACCGCTTTATGCCGG
>NZ_JANLCJ010000831.1 GCF_024979295.1 Herbiconiux daphne
TAGCAGTTGAATATTGCGATTCTATGAAGGAATCAAAGCCCAATAGCTACTTGTTTGCATTCGGCAATGAAAAGCTTGAAATGATTACAGGTGGGGCTTGGGAACTCGATTTATTCCCTCACGCGCCTTGTAAGTGGCGTCCGAAAAATATTGATTTCGTCTATTTTATCGACTTTGACAATCAAATTTTTCAGTGTGAAATTGTCACGGTGGGCGAGCAATATTTTACTTTCATTCATGAAAAGACTACACCTATCCAGAATCCAGACAAAGACCTAATTTACTCACTTGACTATCCAACCAGACTAAACCACCACCGAAATATTTTCCAACCTATCACCAAGTTAGGCGAGCGAATTTTGTGGTTTTATAAGACCGACCGTGTATTTTTCCAAAATAATTCGGTTGGGAATGCCGTACAAAATTACTTGAAAAATTGTCGGCGTTCCAATATACTGTAAACGAATTTAAATTAAAGAAAAGGAGTGTTAAATTATGGCGAGCGTTGGCAATAAGA
>NZ_JANLCJ010000832.1 GCF_024979295.1 Herbiconiux daphne
AAGATGAACAGATTCGCTTAGCCTCACAGACTAAGGAAATGACCGCCGGAGAAGTCGAGGCGGCCACCCAGCGCGACAAGCTACTCGCGTATGTCTGCGCAAGTTACGGCGTCACGTTGCCGGATATGAAGGCGTCCACGTTGGAGGCGCGCATAAATGATCCTGAGACGCCCGCCCCGCTGCGCGATCTGCTGAATATCCGCCTGTCGTCGACAACATCCAGCACGGCCAAATACAAAACCCTCATTAACAACGCCTCGAGCGATGGACGTCTTCGCGGGCTGTTGCAGTTCTGCGGCGCTGCGCGTACCGGCCGCTGGGCTGGCCGTATGTGGCAACCGCAAAACCTGCCCCGCCCTACCCTGAAGCCTGAAGCGATCAGCGCGGCTATCGGTGCCTTTAAGGGCGGGTACGCCGACCTGGTGATCACTGACATCATGGCGGCCGCGTCGTCGGCGCTTCGTGGCTGTATCGTCGCCCCGGATGGAAAGAAGCTGGTTATCTCCGATCTGTCGA
>NZ_JANLCJ010000833.1 GCF_024979295.1 Herbiconiux daphne
TACGAATTCTATTTTCCATCTCCACCCTTATCGACGAGGATTGTAGAACTTACAGAAGTGGTCTTCCAGTCGAACTTCTTTGACCATGTACATTCCAACATTATCTTTACCAAACTGACGTTTGGCGGTCTGAAGAACAGGACGAGCTTTAGCACGACTATTAAAGTGGTACTCAAGTACTGCACGTTCTCCATCATCTTTCGTGTAATCAACTACTACTGCCCATGACTCCTTAGACATACTGTAACGCCTCCATTGCGTCGTTTAGCTTCTTACGGTACACTTCTTCACGGTCAACATGTACTGGTTTGGGAGCGTTAACCCCCAAACGTACTTGCTTTCCATTAACTTCAATAACAGAGATAATGATATTACCATCAATCACAATACTCTGCCCGACTTTCCTTGTCAAATGTAGCAATCAATTCTCCTAATCTTCATGATTCCAGAAGACGTCAACATTACATTGACGCTTACTTTCTGCCCTTGCTCTACCACGACCTAAACGAGTCATTG
>NZ_JANLCJ010000834.1 GCF_024979295.1 Herbiconiux daphne
AACGAATTCACTCTTACAACCGGAGATGTTAAGTGAGACGAACATATTAGAACATATGGTGAGACATTGGATGGTTATCCGCGTTTCGGTTCACGTAATGGTACAACAAGTTACGGGGATGACATTTACACATACGGAACATATTCACAATTCGTCAGCAATTCAACTGACCCGAAATACAACATAAAACTGCGTATCAAAAACTTTTTGGCACAAGAATTGAACGTTAGTGCCAATTCCATTGTTTTGCAAGATGCCCAAAAATGAACTGCTGGTGTTCACGGATGAACCTATACGGAACACAGACTTATTTTTGAATACAGTATTGCAACTCAAGTCATAACCCAACCAATTACCATTACATACACATCTGACCGAACGGTTCCTACATTCCAATTCACTGATGTTCCGGTATTGTTCAACAGAAACACATGACTTAACTTTTTACATAATTTCAATGTTGTACCGAACGATTTGGTGGAACTTAACATCAATGTATCTGACACTTCACAAACG
>NZ_JANLCJ010000835.1 GCF_024979295.1 Herbiconiux daphne
CGTGCAACGTTTCCATGATCGAGCGGTATTCATCCGCGCCCATTAACACGGCTTCGCTTTCGCCTTTGGTGATGGTGATCGCGTCGGCGCTGTCGTTCACTTCGTCGATAAGGTTAAAAATATCTTTGCGCGCGGTGGTGGCGTTGATGGTGTGCATTTCGTTACCTCCTGTGTATGTGTTCGCGTTCATAGTACATGTGTACGCGATTGCGTACAAGTCGTATTTTGCGGACACAAAAAAGCCGCCTTGCAGGGCGGCTTATTTGGGGATTTGCAGAGTAATGAATGAAAGGTGCATAGCTGGTGACTGTCGCACGGGTAGACTATACCGCGCGCCCGTGCTCGATGCGCGTTACGCCGTCACAAAACTGGAATCATGTTGTGATCTGCGCGTGATCGGCGTCGCGTGTCCAGCTGGTATCACTTCAGGTTACAGCCTGCGCGGAAAGCGCCGCCCAGCTCGATAAACTCGGCACGGCTTGCGCCTGTCAGCGTCTGCGCCTGTCGGGTGAACT
>NZ_JANLCJ010000836.1 GCF_024979295.1 Herbiconiux daphne
CTACACCGGATCGGGTGTAGAGATGCTCGACTTCGAATTCTGGCAGGCCGGAGTGTCCGCCTCTGCGATTTGCGGAGGGGGCAGCGCCTGCCAGTCGGACGATGGCGTCTGTACGCTCTGCCGCTTGTGCTTCGGCTAGCTTCGGCGCGACTTTCTTTCTGTCTGCTGCGCGTGGCATAGTCGATCCTCGTTAGTGAATATCGATGCAGTGTAGCGCCGACAGACAAACGGTGATAATCTGATTTCGCACTTTACAGCAGGTAATCGGGGCGCACGGTGGTAAACCGCCCGACAGTGGTCGACCCATTGAATCAGCGTTTTGATTGAGCCGCCGGGTATGATGATTCCCCGGCGGCTTTTTCATTGGGGGCTTAGCAGGCCTCGGAAGGGTTAGCGACAGCGCGACATGCTGCCATGCACGCGGTTTGCATATCGGTACGGGCGATCGCCAGCCAGCGCAATTGATTGCCCTTAATTTCGTGCGCATTGGCGACGACGTCCAGGCGTGCGAGGAA
>NZ_JANLCJ010000837.1 GCF_024979295.1 Herbiconiux daphne
GTACAGGCTGGGGTCTGGTGAGTCACGGGTAGGACAGTACCTGTGTTGTCCGTCCATTGGTCTTTTAAAAGCATCGAAGCTTCGGAACTAAGCAACTGTGGCAGTTTTGCTATATTTGAAGTCAACACCAAGATGCATTGTATTAGGAGTCTATACTAACCGAGCCTCCGGGTCAACTTGGTCCGAACGACGTCCGATATAATATGGTTGGTTCCAAGTTGTGCAAAGACCTCAAATCCAGCGATGTGCGAATTTAATTCTTCCCCAGCGACCGGCTCAAGATGTAACGCAGGATGATTACAGATTTCATTCAGATATGTCGGTGAGAGCACAACATTGATTCCGTCTGGACCCGCAATCCGAAATGCATTAGCCTATATTAGAAATATCAACATTTGTACAGTTAATGAACGGAGCGTTAAGGCATGATTTAAATCAACTACCTTACGAAGTCCAGCTTGAACGAGATTAGGCAAATCCTGGGCATGGGTGATGTCTGCTCAAGCGGGGTAGCT
>NZ_JANLCJ010000838.1 GCF_024979295.1 Herbiconiux daphne
CATAGAACCGGAATAGACACGGTTAACAAAAACAACCTTGCCAATGTGATCGACCAGTTTTTTAACGTAATTATCAACGTTAGCAGAATCAAAAATCTGTTTACCGATATCAACAACGTTAGATAAATCTTCATTTACTACAGCGGTTTCACCTAATACTTCTTTGGTTACACCGTTAACCAGCGTAAATAGTTGACTAACTTTCATTCCCTACACTCCCGCAATTAATCATTTAAGACATTTTCTACATTAATACACTGATACAGTCAGATAATTAGCAACGTCTTTTAATACAACCCCGATTATATTAGTCTTTTCAACTAAACTCAAGTTATCAAAAGCCGTTTTTAAATTAAATGTTTCATCAGTTGAGGTATTAACAATATCGCCTTTTGTAGTGACACTTTCGGAAAAATTATTACCGCTAGTATCAAACATATGTTGAGTATTATACGCCGCAGTTTTATCTACAGAATCCTGAACCGTATCACGGTTAGTATTATTACTGGTACTGG
>NZ_JANLCJ010000839.1 GCF_024979295.1 Herbiconiux daphne
ATCAAAGCGGAGTTGGAGCAGGGCGCATAACTACTGCTAACACCATTCTCACACCTCCACCAGCAAGAGCCGCCAGCATTCAGGGCGGTTTTTTATTGGTTAAAAAAGCATAACATACAGTGTTATAGTCAAACTATTTTTCGTTAAAAATCAATACTTTACGATTATTTTCATTTTCCTTGTAATACTTTTTCAGACATAAAAGTATATATACATTGGGTAGAGACATTTTCTCTCTACAAATCATTTATTTAGAGGGGTAAGCATGGAAGCACTGATTAAGAAATTACACGGCATACAGCGAGCTTTAAACCAGTACCACGGCAAGCCGTGCAAGGTTTGCGGCGAGACGTTGCGTTACCGCAGTAACAAACGTTGCGTTATGTGTAAGCATGAAATGGACGCATGGAACTACCAGCAGCGCAAAGCACGGAAGCAGGTAGAGCAGCGGCACGAAGTGGAGGCGGCGTAATGGCTTGTAAGCCACTGATTACAAAGGAGAACTGCGATCTCTT
>NZ_JANLCJ010000084.1 GCF_024979295.1 Herbiconiux daphne
AGGCCAATTCACTGTCCATCGTGAAGATGTTTACAAACTAGAAGCACTCACTTTATTGTGTGTGAAGAAAGCTGGTGAATACTTGAAGATGGAGTGTCCATTAGCGTCGGATGCTAAAATCGGTTTAAACTGGTTACATACTCACTAGAGACTAATCATGAATTTAAAAGTCCTCACAAACGATTTACAGAGCCACCTAAGTGGTGGTTTATTTCAATACCGTCGTAAGAATAGCAGTTTAAGTGACGACGATGATAAGTTGTTAGATGATATTATCGGATGGAATACCCCTCGTATTGCTCCTGTATTCAATCGTGTGGGCTTTTATCTTCTGGATAATAAAACTGCATGGTATGAGTTCCAGATGCCGTCAGGGCGCTTTGTAGGCATCAAATATGGGAAAGAGTGGTTTGATTTCCAACTCAGTATTCATGAAGCCGATGAGAATCCTGTCGGTGAAGAAGAGTGGGTAATGGTTAAGCACCTCATTAAGAAAGGGGTGCTTAAATGGGATAAGCGTTGGCGTGATGAATCTTATCGTCGTGAACGTAAAAGACAGCACATCGATTCAATGAAGTATGTTGCTCAAGTTAAGAAACGTATCAGAACCAAAGTTGAGGAGAAAAGGAAAGGTGGCTAATGTTTGGTTCGTCGGTGATGGACACTTCGGACATAAAAACATCTTGAAGTTTCGTCCTCAATTTAAGTCAGTGGAAGAACATGACAACACCATCGTAGACGCTCTGAATGCCGTCTGTACGAAGCGTGATAAAATCTTCTTCCTAGGAGATTGGGTATTTGATAGAAGCGCTCTAAACGTCATACGTCGCATTCTATGCCCACATAAACACTTAGTGTTAGGCAATCATGACGACTACACTCTCATCCCTGAAATGCTTGAAGTGTTCGACACAATCAGTGGTGATATCAAGTACAAAGAATTCTGGTTATCTCATATCCCGATCCATCCAGATGAACTTCGAGGGAAGCGAAATATTTATGCTCATACGCATAATGCTAAAATCGAAGATGAGAGACGGTATTTCTGTACGTCATGTGAGCAGATTGATTTTAAGCCAGTCAGTCTGTTAGAGATTCGTCAGCACTTTGAATATCACGATAAGCGTAAAGGATTAGAACGCTTTAACAGGATTTGGTCAGGAGACAATTAATGCCTAACTTTTACAGGGATAGTAATTTAGTTTTTACAGATTCATTAAGTGATTTGTTAGAAATGGCAAGGGAAGCTCGATGGATAGCACAACATGCTGCATTTGAACCTGTCGACGCCCCTGTTTGTTGGTTCTGTCGAGACACACTAGTAAATGGAAATTGTTTAAATGAGTTATGCGAAGTATTACCTGTAACTAATACCCTTACCACATTGAATACCATTAACGGAGTATTTAATAATGCTGGAAGCTGGACTAACGGATTCAATACAACCCCCATTTGGAACACAATTCACTAAACTGAACATAGCATTAGATTATGACGATACGTACACAGCAAACAAAGCTATGTGGCAT
>NZ_JANLCJ010000840.1 GCF_024979295.1 Herbiconiux daphne
TAATCCATTGGCAAGTAATTGCTTCAGTCGATTATCAATCTGCTCTTTGGTTAGACGTTCTTTATCATCCATAATCACTTCAACACTAGAAGCTTTAGGTACAACAAGTTCAAGTACAGTCTTAGCTGCTTTGAAACGAAGGTCAGGGTGCATATCTGGGTCTTGAGCCATATCCATTAAGATTTCTTCCATACTCATACCATCTTCTGTGCGAGCCTGAACTCTATCAAGAAACTTCTGGGTCATTTTATTACGTGAACCTTTTGGTCGACCCGGACCTGCTTTATTCACGATTTTACCAGTGGTCTGACAACGACCATCAACAATGTTGTCATAATCAATTGGTTTGCGATTACCTTCAGCCACTGTTACCTCCAAGGATTTATCAAAATTAATATCTGGTCCGTTAGGACTATCAGTACGTACATCGTTTAACAGCGAGTAGGTACAGTCTTTATATACACTGAAGTAAAGGAAACGGTTGACAGGAGTAATTCATGTGTACACTGAGAAA
>NZ_JANLCJ010000841.1 GCF_024979295.1 Herbiconiux daphne
AGTTACTACCGTCAAGATGTTAGAATCTGTTGTACCTGTAGCATTGGTGGCAACCGCTTTATAGCGCATCGTACCAACAACAGGGTTAGCAACAGTCAATGTTGTACCAGTCGCACCAGAAACATCTGTGAAAGTACCGCCAGATGCACCAGAAGCAGACTGCCATTTAAATGTTGGAGAACCAGAAGCAGCTACCGCAGGAGAGGTAGTGAATGATTGACCAGCAATGGCTGCTGTTGGAGCAGTAGGTTGAGCACTAAATACAGGTTTAGGCGGTGGAGCAGCATTAACAGTAAGAGTGATTGCAGAAGAAGTGACAGTGTTTGTACCATCATCGACCACTACAGTGTACGAGCCAGTGTCGCCAGACACCAAAGACGTAAAGTTCAGAGTTGCGGTGTTACCACCATTTGCATTCGGAACATTTGTCGTCCCTTTCTTCCACTGGTAGGTGTACGAGCCAGAACCACCGGAAGCAGTAGCAGTTGCAGAGAACGCTGAACCAACGGTACC
>NZ_JANLCJ010000842.1 GCF_024979295.1 Herbiconiux daphne
ATGCACCTGATGCACCAGAAGACTATGATACCCCTGATTGGTCTTTTCTTGAAGAAGGTGATCCGGTGTTTGAAGATGAAGAATCTAATGATGATAATGGTGATTCGTCCGATGAAGAAGAAAATGCAGCTTTTGAAGATGAACAAGAACAATCACCAGAATTAGAAAACACTGATGATACAGATTATGGTGATACAGTAGATATTGATTTAGATACTATCATTACTATTCATGGTAAAGAATATACAGCAGAAGAATTAGTTAACCGTTATCAGGAAGATGAGATTTTTAATCAACGGAAAGCAGAATTTGAAGCTGAACGTAATGCTTTTATTGAGGACAAAGAAGCAAGCGTTAAACTACTTGATCTAACATATCTTGAATGTGATAGACAATTAGCAGAATATCAGAATGGCTTTGATTGGGAATGGCTCGCGGCTAATGATCCTCGTTCATATATTGAAAATAAACAATATGTAGAACGCTTGCAGCATAAGAAACAAGAAGTGATTC
>NZ_JANLCJ010000843.1 GCF_024979295.1 Herbiconiux daphne
CATTGGTGATTCGTCTAAAAACACAAATTTGTGTCATTAGAAATCCGCGTCGCGGATCTTATGGTCAACCCCATCTGTCCCGTACTGTCGACATCGAAACTGCCAAATCTCTGGCAATGATGGTGAACAACGAGGCGGGTGATGCAGCTAGGTGGTATTTCATCACCATCGAGAAATGTTTGCGGCTGATGATGGGATACAACATGCTCCGGGTTGATATTCACCAACGCGACGAGGACTACAAACAGATGTGCCTGGCTAATGGAGATAGTGAGCAAAAAGCGGAGGGTAAAATGATTGAACTCCGTGGCATGGTTATGGCCTATTGTGGTGCTCGTAATCTGCTGTCCACTGACACACGAGTCTATGGTGACAGCCACGTTCTAATTTCACAGCTCCGTAAACTGCACCCGTTTGACAGAGTTTATCAGATTCTGGGAATGCACTATGAGGAGTGGTGGCAGATGCACAAACGAAAATCGGATCGGGAGGCGTAAAACATGAAATACGATT
>NZ_JANLCJ010000844.1 GCF_024979295.1 Herbiconiux daphne
TAGCAGAAGATGATGACGTACCATTCTAATCGAACTTGAAGCATGAAATAGGGCTCACTTCGGTGGCCCTTTTTTATATCTAGCCTACAGGGAAGAGTATGGCAAAGAGATTTCATATTCCAAGACGAACTAAAGAAAATCACGTATACACGAAGGATGAATTGTATCGTGAGTATTGTCCTATCTTTATTAAATGTCTGAGAATGGCTAAGCATCAGATTATGGATGCAGAAGACATAGCTCATGATTGTTTTGTTAAGATACTAGCTCGTTGGGATAAAACAGATTGGACAAATCTGGAACAGTATTTAAGTTGGATGCTTAATAACTGTGTTGTTAACTATTACAACAAGTTTGGAGCAGATGACAATAAGAAAAGTGGTTCTGAATTAATTGAACTCATTGATTGTGGTTTCGTTAAAGATCCATTTGATAGCTTATTAAAGCAAGATTTTAGGAAAGTACTTCAGAAATCAATGGCAACATTGTCAGAGTCTGAAAAGTCGGAGGCCA
>NZ_JANLCJ010000845.1 GCF_024979295.1 Herbiconiux daphne
GTCTGATAACCACAATTCCGGGGTAACGTTCCTTTAAAATCCGTGCTACGTTGTGGGGGCTTCTGCTGTATTCATCACCATCAAGATAGAAACAATCAATCAGATAATAGTGATCGTTATCCGGGTTGCGTACCGCTACAGTTAACACTGTTGGATCGAGTTTCTCACCCCAATCTATAGCCGCTATTGCATCCCAATGATCAGACGGGTTAACCTCCATCAGCTTGATCTGTTCGTCGTCTATATCGAATACCGCGCCAGTGCCTAACACTGGTAAACCTCTGCGCCTCATTTCGTGTTGCCACTTAGGGTAACTGGCAAGCTCTTTAATTATCATTTCTGGCGTGAAGTTAGGGCAATCATCCCATGATGCGGATTTAAGATATAAAACCCCGGATTCATCATTATCAAATAGTTTATT
Organism: Herbiconiux daphne; assembly: GCF_024979295.1. Taxonomy (GTDB): domain Bacteria; phylum Actinomycetota; class Actinomycetes; order Actinomycetales; family Microbacteriaceae; genus Herbiconiux; species Herbiconiux daphnes. The sequence continues at coordinate 422 of NZ_JANLCJ010000845.1, forward strand.
TAGTTCCGTGTAACCCCTTTCAGGCGTTGCGGTAATCATCAGATAACCAGACTTACCCGGCCCTACCGCATTAATCAAACGTGCCTTACAGA
>NZ_JANLCJ010000846.1 GCF_024979295.1 Herbiconiux daphne
GAAAGTAGAAACGAAACCAACCAGGAGCGCGGCGGATAATACCCAAGAAATTTTATTGATCATGCTTTTCATATTTTCACCTTTAATTTTCGGTTAGTGCGGTATTGCCTAACCAACAAAGACATTTTATCAAATCAGGGGAAATAAACAATATTTAAATTGTAAATTTCCCATTGTTTACACCTATCAATAATTAAAGAATCGCGTAGAAATGATTATATGTTTTTGCGTGTTTCACTTGCTGGTTAATAACCATTTTTACAAACTGAATAGTTTCACGTCCGTAATTTTTGAACATAATTTCATTAGCGCGGGAAATAGCCAGATCTACTAAAAATTGATCATCCATATCGCCGCAAGGAAAATCAAAGTGTGAAATCGTGAAACGTAAATTTTCCTCCGCTATTAAAACATCAACCATATTAACAGAACGATTGACATTTACAGAAATAACCAGGGTACGATATTTAGTAAGATCGTACCCTGGTTATTTCTGTAAATGTCAATCGTTC
>NZ_JANLCJ010000847.1 GCF_024979295.1 Herbiconiux daphne
ATTATCGATATCTTCAAGCATGGTCGTTCATCGATTAGCCTTGGGTATATTGGCCTTCATGAAGTTGGTTTGTTAATGACTGGTTCAGCACCAACTGATGATGAAACTTCTAAACAATATACAGAAAATGTCGTTAAGTATTTGCGTTGTGCTGTGGATGATTGGAAGACACAATCTAAAGAGGGTTGGGGTTATAGTTTATATGCTACTCCATCTGAATCGTTGTGCGATCGTTTTGCTCGTTTGGATTTGAAGAAATTTGGTGTAGTTGAAGGTATCACTGATAAAGAGTATTACACTAATTCTTTCCATCAAGATGTTTATAAACATTCTAACCCATTCGACAAGATTGATCATGAGGCTCCTTATCATAAGATTTCTTCAGGAGGTCATATTTCATATGCTGAATTTCCGAATGTAAGAAATAACCTAAAAGGTTTGGAAACTGTTTGGGATTACGCTATTAAGAATTTGGATTACTTCGGCACGAATACCCCATGTGATAAATGTCT
>NZ_JANLCJ010000848.1 GCF_024979295.1 Herbiconiux daphne
TACCGCAGCCTATGAAACATCTATGCCGTAAACCATGCCATTGATTGTAAGTTTACAAGTATGAGCAGGCTTACAGGTAGATTATTATGCTGGGGTAAGTTATTAATTTCTATGGGAATGAATTAATTGTATGAGGTGGCCTATCATTACGCAGTGAATAACACTACCACACGGATAATTCACAGCATAACATACCACACGAACATGCTTTCTCTTGGGATGTCATACACTTACCGACCCATACGATTCTGCTTGACAGACGACCGGCCTACATGCTACAATGGGTTAGGCTCTCCCCTTTTCTGTGGCGAGTGAGGGGACGTATGCCTCACATACCGTCGTTTTCAAAATTAAAAGTAAAATTTTTAGTATGTTCGAAGAAGCCTTCCATCACATAATAAATTATTTCACACAAAAACATGTCACTCTCAACTCGTTTGAGAACTCTGTTATGAGAAAAAAGAATTTCTCGTTTCACTCATTTCATTCATTCCACTCCACATAACCTTTCT
>NZ_JANLCJ010000849.1 GCF_024979295.1 Herbiconiux daphne
CCAAGAAAAAAGCCAATGCACAAATGCGAGCTGCATTTGCCAATGGTTATGTTCCACATGGTGGTTAATGTTTAATTCAAGGGGCTTCGTGCCCCTTTCTTATTGGAAAATGTATGTCGAAGTTTATGTTAGTTGCATACAGAGAATATACTACGGATGGTCGTTTTATTACGAATCAAGAGTTCGGCTCTGTTGAAGATGTGTTTCGTGATGATGTTGAAGGGCTAACTGATCCTGATATCAATGAACAAGTCGAAGCACAGTATCACCGAGTTGGTGTGTTATCTCAAGAAGAGATGTTGAAACTACCAACTTTATTAAACATTTCAGTACGCGGAAGAGACGGGCGATTCGTCAAATATAAACACTTGTTGTAATGAGGTTTAGTCGCTATGGATAGCACTTGGTTAGACGCTTTTAAACTTGAGCAGACTATCGCTCAATCAATCAGTACACAGGCAAAGCACGGCTGTAACTTTGATACAGACGAAGCAAAACGAATTCTGAATCTA
>NZ_JANLCJ010000085.1 GCF_024979295.1 Herbiconiux daphne
CTATTTAGTGAGGGTTTTTGTTTTAGTATACTTTGCCGAATGTTCCCCAGTAGTCAACACGGTTATTTTTTGCATCAGTTTTACCAGTAGCAATCCAATGACCTGTCTTTGCTTGTCTTACCCAAATATAGTTATTTGGGAATTTCTTCACTCTATCATAGATAACCGACTGCCCTTTATTAAGTCTTGCCACAAGTGGTGCAGAAGTAACAGGTTGTCGGCGTAATGCTACACCGTTATCTTTCAGCGTAAACCGTCCGTATTCTTCCCACTCTTTAGCACTTGAAGAAACAGGGTTAGATACATGAGCAGGCATGCTTTCAGTTTGTTCATATACATACCAGTAAGGATAACCATTCATTGCAAGCCGTGCATCATGGTTAGAAAGAATTACAGTATCTTTCCACCCTGTACACTCAATCCAATTCTGCCCATCGATTGCGATACCTGTATGCCCTGCACTTCCTGCCGATTGACCTTTTCTACCCCAAATAATTACCTGCCCACGCTTCATTGTAAAGTTGCGATTTTCCGCAATAAGTTTAAAGCCGTTTTTTAACAGATAATCATGAAGGGTTTCTGTACTTGGTACAATCGGATAAGTACCACCACCTGCCGAACGTAAGCAGGCGAATACAAAACCACTACAATCTGCCGTTCCGTCTGTACCCGTCCTGCTACCCTTCATAGAGTAGCGGACTTTTCCCAACATGGTTCTACCGAAATTAATAGCGTTATTCATGTTAACTTTCATTTGTTTTCACCTTTCCCGTCTATTTCATCTTTTAAATTGATGAACATTTTTTCCACAAATGCAGGCAACCAGAAACCACATTCTTTATAGTTTTCAACGATGGATAAACCGTAAATTGCAATGTTGCCATAAATGAACCAATCGCCGAATTGTTTCATACCACAATATTCTAGCAAGGTAATTGCAAGCAATGTAATGCATAGAATTGTTAGATGTTTCACCATACCACGACTACCAATTTTTGAATTTGGTTTGCGTGTGATAAATGCTTTTGAAAGTCCTGTACCAATATCTGCAATTTGCATGAATACGAAAACTACAACATCATGCCTTTCAGGTAATGTACGTAAAATGTAAAGTAAAGCGTTCATATTTTAACCGTCCTTATATTCTAAATACTGACATATTCGTGTAGTCAGGGTATTGCGTTAGAAAATCATTTAAACCGTCTTTGAAGATGCCAGCAGGGGTAAACCCTAAAAACGTATCTTCATCGAACCATACACCTATAAAATAATTGTCGGTGATTTGAATTGAAAAATCTGTATCGATATTTAAGAATACAATATCGCCTGCCGTGAAGTCGTAAGTTAAATCTATTACGCCTTCCGTTATGTTCCGATCGATACCGTTTAAAGCATCGTATAAAGTCCAAGCTTCTTGATGTTCATAAAATATATCATTTAAAACATCAAGTAGCCAATAAGCGATAAAGGAAACGTAATCTGTTTCTTTTAACTTCAACATAATTTCAGGACTTAACGGTCTATTG
>NZ_JANLCJ010000850.1 GCF_024979295.1 Herbiconiux daphne
TACTAAAGAAAATATTTATTTGGTACTTGATAAAGAATTTGAGTTTGATACAATGGGTTTACTGATTCAGCATATCGTTGATGTTATTAACACTACCGAGGATTGGCAATAATGGAAAAGAAAATTACTCTTTATATCGTAGCACTGGCTTCCGTCGTTTCTGCTATTGACGCAGAATCTGTAAAAGTAAATGACGGCATCCACGCGGTAAAAACTGGCGTTGAAATTGACGGTGTTCCGTTCACTTCTAAGCGTCAGGCGCTGGACGCGGTAGAACTTACCGCTAAATTCGGTCTGGAAACTGTAGTTTGCAGCCAGAAACGCGTTGTAAAACTGGCTTAATCGCCGCCTAAATCGGGGCTGTAAATGGGTAATGATTCCCGTAGCCCCTTCAAAATCACTGTTAAAACCACACTCAATATAGGAAATAAAATCATGACTACTGCTAAAACTCCCGCTCTCGATACCAAAGCAATCTTTAACGCGCTGGCAAATGCTAAACACATTTTCG
>NZ_JANLCJ010000851.1 GCF_024979295.1 Herbiconiux daphne
TGATAGCCCGTTTGATAAAATGGCCTATCAATTCTCAAAGGATCTTCTGTCTGATTTGCAGACAAGGACTGTGAAAAAGTGATTAATCGTAAACACATCCTAGCCATCACCAGCAATGGTGAATGGTTCAATACCCAGGAAAATATTGATGCTTTTAAAGCTGCTAACCCCACGGCATTCATTGCTAAGGTTGGCGATAAAGCAACAATTATGAACCGTCGCCTGATGTCTTATAACACAACGGGCAAAATCATCGGCTTTGATCAGACAAGCACTGGCAAGTTTCTGGTGATGGTTAAATGGGATAAAGATGCTGCACCTCTCCGTGTTGGCATCAAGTCTATTATGCCTAATGCTCCAGAAAAATTCTGGATGGCAATCCCATTCAATTCTTCTGGTAGTGCGCGTCAACAGGCTCACTTCTATGCCGGTTCTTCACGTCGTAATGGTGTTGCGCCTGCTGTTCTGCGTTTCGCAAGTCTGCCAGCGGCTCAACGTTATGATGCTGGGG
>NZ_JANLCJ010000852.1 GCF_024979295.1 Herbiconiux daphne
TATTGATATGGATATTGGGGATGAACTAAGTGATGTTGCATCTAAGGCTTGGGTTTATGAACATTACATCCGTACTGGTATGTTGGATAAGAATAAAGAAGCAAAAATGTATCAAGTTATTATGGCAGGTAATCATATCCTGAACATTGAAGAAGTGACTTGTATTCCATTTGTAACTTTCTGTCCTTATACAATCCCCGGTTCGTTCTATGGTCAATCTGTTTATGATATTACCAGATATCCAAGATTTGAGAACAGCTCTTGTACGTGCGTACATTGATAACGTTAATAATGCGAACTACGGTCGTTATACAGCGATTGTAGGAGCCTATGATAGACGTTCACTTCTGGATAATCGTCCGGGTGGTGTAGTAGAAATGGAACGTCCTGATGCTGTTAACCTATTCCCTTATCACAATTTGCCTAATGGTATTGATGGTTTGATTGGAATGACAGAAGATTTGAAAGAAATGCGTACAGGTGTTACCAAACTAGGTATGGGTATTAACCC
>NZ_JANLCJ010000853.1 GCF_024979295.1 Herbiconiux daphne
GGTAACGTAATTACTGATACTCTTGCAGGTATGGGACGTATAGCAGCAGGCGTACCAGTATCATTAGCTAATGCCGGGATTGGTGTAGTTAATACGATTGGTGAGGGTGTACAGCGTGCAAGTAATGCTGTAACAGGTGAGGCCGGACAATATCAGCCAATCCCTAAAGCGGGTTATGGTGCATTAGATGCACAGCTAGCCCCCAGAGGAAATGAACAGATTGCATCTGATGTAGGGGCAGCACTGTTAACAGCGCCTGTTATGGGTGCAGAAGTAGCAGCAGAACAGGGCGCACCATTGCTAACCCGTCTGGCTACCAGTGCAGGCCGTAATGCAGCAGGTAGCGTTGTTCCTGTTATGGCTGAACATACCAGCGGCAAGGAATCAGGAGAGGCTTTAAAAGAGCTGGCGCTTAATACTGTAGGTGGCATGGGCTTAGAGGGTGTTACAGGGGCTGTAGGCCGTCTTATTCCACGCTCTACAGCAGAACAGGCAGCGGATATTGTTAAC
>NZ_JANLCJ010000854.1 GCF_024979295.1 Herbiconiux daphne
GTGTCATTCGCAAGCAGCATTGATTCAACATCACGCTGAATATCACGAATCTCTACAGTTTCAGCATCCTTGTATTTCTCAAGAATGGTTGATGCAATTTTGAATGCAGAGTTATAACTACTCTTATCAACGGCTTGTTGTGCTTTCAGAACTGCATTGATGATACGAGCAGGATCAAAATCCACACACTTACCATCACGTTTAATTACTCTCACCATGTCTTATCCCCTTGTCTCTTCTAAATATTGCGATGCACCAACATTACCTTCAATATTGGCGAGAACTTGTTGAGTAATTACTAACAGGTTCTGTGGACTGATTCTAATAGGGTAGGGTCTAACCTCTTCCCTTGTGTCAGTCTTTAATTGTACGTAGACTCGTTTCGGGGTGGTTCCAACTACGGTTCCAAACTTCAATCGAGTATTGATTTCAAAAGGCGGCCAAGCCACAATGTCATCAATTCGAATAACACGATTGAGCATGTCACGGTGAATGTGTCTTAATAGTGC
>NZ_JANLCJ010000855.1 GCF_024979295.1 Herbiconiux daphne
CTGCTTCAATTGGTGCTCTGACTAAGACAACTGCTGATACTTTGTATGCCCCAATTACAGTGACACAAGGTATAACTCAAGCGGATGCGGATTTAAGATATTCCCCTGCTGGTGCTCTTACTAAAGCTCAAGCTGATGGTTTCTATGAGACAATTGCAGATGCTCAACTCAGAATGGCTGAAGCTGTAGCTATTTCTGTATCAGCTTCTGCTAAAGATGCTCAAAATAGAGTTGATGAAATTCTTGTTGAAGCTAAACAATATGCAGACTCACTGGTAGGGACTGGAACTGGCACTAACCAACAAACAGTTATCGGTTTGAGTGAAGATGTTGCTGATGCCAAATATGCCCCTATTGGTGCTTTGACTCAGAAAGATGCCGATTTGTTATATGCTCCAGTTCGTTTGAAGACTGAAGCAGTTGTTATTACTGGCGACCAAGAGATTGATGGTAAGAAAACTTTCAAAACTCTCCCAACTGTTAAGATTGGTTCTAACCCTGAAACAAAT
>NZ_JANLCJ010000856.1 GCF_024979295.1 Herbiconiux daphne
GATTGATTTTGAAGACATTGAGATTGACCCTCAATATATGAAAACATTACTTAAAGAACAACAAACGCTTGAAGGAAAACTTGGACGTAATGTAATGATTGGTGATGGACAAACTCGTCTTGATGGTTCACCTAATTACGATTTAAGCCACGACCTCAGTTGGGGAACTCCAAACCGTTTGTAATATAAGGAGAAAACATGGCAGCAAAAAAGAAAACTGAGAAAGTTGCAGAAAAAGTTGTAACTGAACCAAAAAAAGTGGTTGAAAAAGTTGAGAAAGTTGCAGACACAGAGCCTAAACCTGCTAAAAAAAGTAAAGCAACCCCAGCTCCTTTGACTATTGAAGAAGTTGCTCAACAACAAGTTGAAGATACAAAACGTAAACTTGAAGAATTTTATATCAGAACAAACCAAAAAGGCGCCCTTGCCCAGTTGAGAGCGTCTAAATAGGAGGTCAATCAATGATTCCTAATCCAGGAGAATTGAGAAGAGCTAGTGAACGTGGAAAT
>NZ_JANLCJ010000857.1 GCF_024979295.1 Herbiconiux daphne
ATAACGCTGTTGCAGATGCGATACGCAATGGTTCCAGCCGTTAGTGAACAGTTCAGAGCGAGGCTGGTTAATGATACGTGTTGTACCATCCAGTGATGGACGGAACATACGACGACTGCGACGACGAAGTTTAGCCAAAGACAAAATGTCATGACATAGTTTATGACCAACTTCCAAATCGTCCTGAACATTCCCCAGACCTTTAGGGATACCCTTACGGATAATATCTGATGGGTCTGTATTCGCCAGCATCTCAACGAACTGTTCGTCACTGAGATTGTTGTTTTCCAGCGCTACTTCTTTCAAGGAAAGAAAGCGGTTGGTCAGACGAATTAACTGGCCTTTGTGCCACTTGGCTTCACCGAGACGGAACTCGATAGACCCGAAGTTGCCCATTGGCAGAAAGTTAATCGCTGTATATTTATCCCAACGAGATGCCAGATTATGGAAGAATGTGCTGTCGTTATCAGCCCACCAATTACCCAGATCTTCTAACTGACCCTGAGCAA
>NZ_JANLCJ010000858.1 GCF_024979295.1 Herbiconiux daphne
GGGGCCTTAAAATCGATGCTCTCACCCTCTCATACTCCGATACTCTCAAACTCCCTTAAATACCTCCCCATATGCGCACAAATTCATAAAATCTCTTGCGCTCAGGATTATGGGCGTTGTATAAAGAGTCTCCCCCAAAACTAGATAGGCAAGAGGACACGGGAAAATGACTAAAACTGAAATTATCTCTCAGGCTCAGCGTGAAGCTGTAAGAAAGGCTCAAGCTCTCCGGGTTTTCATCAAAGCAACAGGCTTTGCTAAGACTTCAGAAGTTAAAGCTCAGATTAATCTGATTGTTAACGGGTACACTTCCACCCTATCCCGTTCCGGTTACTATCCGATCCGGCCTACAGGCTTAGGGGGTACTAGTCGCTGTATTCCGGTACATGAGATTTATTCAAAAATTCTCACTATCGTTAATTCAGATAATGCTGATATGGTGGCTCAAACCCCAATTGTGAGGCATTGAAGCATGTATCAGGTAAATAAGACCGTGAAACACAACAGG
>NZ_JANLCJ010000859.1 GCF_024979295.1 Herbiconiux daphne
AAAATTTAAGCGAAAACAATTCGCTTATATCCGCCGTTGGGGAACCGATATAAAACCAAAACGAATGAAACAAATGTTTGCATACTTGAATAGTACAGGCATGGTTTCACGCCTATCGGAAGGCGAATTTGATTATATCCATTACTACAATGGATTTTTCTATTTGTCACGTATGGGGGAGGACGGAAAACCCGTTTATAGTGATTTGGACGTTTTCGGATTTACCTTCTCTTTGAATGAATATGAACACGATAAAGGGGCAAGTTATCCAGAAGTTACAACCATTATTTGGGATGAATTTCTTACACGTGGTTTATACCTTACGGACGAATTTGTTATTTTCATGAACGTTGTTTCTACCATTATTCGATTGCGGACTGATATTGATATTTGGCTGCTAGGGAACACGGTCAATAAATATTGTCCGATTTTCAAAGAAATGGGATTGACAAATATTCTTGAAATGCCACAAGGAACCATTGATGTTTATTCTTACGGAAATAGTGGC
>NZ_JANLCJ010000086.1 GCF_024979295.1 Herbiconiux daphne
TGCCCAGAGCAGAACGGTGAGCTACCAGAGCAACCAAGTTAGTCTTGTTAACTTTCGGTGCAGCAGCAGTAGATGCAGTAGTTGGGAAGGCGTGTTTACCACCAATACCGCCATTCAGCAGATGCGGAACTTCGATAACCTGGAAGCCAGAGATATTCTTCAGAACACCAGTTTCCTGATTGGTCATTGCGTCGAAGTTAGCACCCTGTGGCTGGAGAGCAGCAACAATAGCACTGTAGATGTCCGGAGTAACGAACGCATAACGTTCAGAAGCAGGGACATAGTTGTTAGACAGTTTGCCACGCATACGTGCCAGACCCTGAATAACAGCCTGACCAACATTGACAACTTTAGAAGCATCAGACAGGTCAGCGATTGTAGTGATACCTGCATCCAGAACTACACCAGCACCCAGACCATCGATATTCTCATCAGAGTTAGCACCTACAGCCAGTTCAGCCAGAATAGCTTGGTCAGCAGCGATAGCCAGAGATTCACCAATCTGTTTGGAATATTCAGAAGCCACGTCATAGTGGTTCATTGCATCATCCAAATCAAAGATGAGAACGTCAGCAGTCAGCAGACCGTCGATGTTAATCACTTTCTCAGTGTGTTTGATTTCACTACGGTTGGTATCCAGAGAAGCGCCAGCATCCAGATACTTAGCAGTTGCACGACCCATTACAGGGAACTGAGCAGACTTACCATTGGAAATGGTGCGAGTAATGAATTTGTCAATAGCCAGAGAGCTACGGCTGAATGCAGCCAGAACTTCACCAGCGAAGACTTTCAGGAACAGACCAAGACGGTCAGCAGTAGTAGTAGAACCTTTGCCCTGGTTTGAACCTGGGTTTTGCATATTTGGAGCGAGAGCCATTGAAGACCTCCTAAAAATTATTATAAGTTATTATCGTTCTCGCAGATGATTACCACGGAGAGTAAGCAACCTTACGTTGAACATCCATAGTATAGGCTTGGTCTCGACCATATCGACGGTCGTTCATAGCTTCTACCATTTCCTGTTTACTCTGAAAACCTTCCTGTTTCACTTGGGGGACGGAATTAACAGGGACGGCTCGTTGAGTAACAGTTCGCTGTGCAGGTTGTCCATAAGTTTGCTTACGGAGGTTTCCTGCGAGGTCGATGATTGCCTTAGCGGTTTCAAGGTCTCGATTGCCAATTGCATTCTCCAGTGTAGAAATCATCTTAGGACTATTCTGTTGGAGAGTTTGGATTACGGATTGGAACTGGTCGATACCACCGACAGAAGCTACGAATTGATTAACGTAGTTCTGAGATAGTGCCTGTTGACCGCGAATGTAACTATCAATGAAATCTTTTGAATGACCATATTCAGCTAATCGATTATATTGCTGGTCTGTTAATTGACCGGTAGCATCAAAATTAGCTTGCATCTGGGCAAGTTCATCCATTGGTAAGCCACGATTCACAAGGTCGGCTTTCATCTGTTCGAAGCCTTGTTCAGAACGAGAGAGTTCTTCTACAGGTTCTTCCA
>NZ_JANLCJ010000860.1 GCF_024979295.1 Herbiconiux daphne
TGAATAAATTACCTTTCTTATGTTTTACTCAGCGGAGAAAGGACAAGGACACTGATGCAATGTTTGTATCTGATAGTTTTGAATGGAGAATCAAATGAGTAGTAATCCAGCACTGAACACAATGGTTGGTGGTTCACATTATCAACCAGACAATAAAGCAATCCAGCCATTGGATTTCTATCATGCAAATCCACAGCTGAACTTCCAGCAGACTAACATGATCAAATATGCATTCCGTCATAAAGAGAAGAATGGTATTCAGGATCTGTTGAAGGTTGTTCACTATGCTTTAATCGAAGTTGGGTTTGAGTATCCAGAACAATATGATGAATTTGTGAGCAAAGTTAAAGGTCTTTTACCACAATAATAAAATAATTTAGAAAAATATAGACGTTTAATTTGTCTACATATATAAAGAGAAGCAACTCTTCTTGTTTTCAAAAACGTCTATTTTTATTTTAACTTTTTAAAAGGATTTTCATGTTAAAGAAATTATGGTCTTTTATT
>NZ_JANLCJ010000861.1 GCF_024979295.1 Herbiconiux daphne
ATTAAAGTACAGACTGGTAACGGCGCGGGCGGTGTTTCTATTCAAGAAATGGTCGCCTATCACCAATATTTAAAATCTAACCTGCTGCAAGAAATCGGACTTTCTTCTGCCTTTAATATGAAGAAAGAAAGATTGATTAGCTCAGAAGTAGATCAGGGCGAAGACGCATTATTTCCCTTCGTCTATAATATGATGCAAAATCGTATGATGGCGGTAGACGCTATTAACGAAATGTACGGTACGGAATTAGATGTTGATTTCGGTAGCGTATGGCATTACAAAAATAAAAAGCTGGTTGATGATCGAAACGGGGACGCTCCGGTAGTTGCAAATCAGCCAGGTGAAACGGAAACGGCTCCGGGTTCTGACCCTGCCCCTGTTACCGATCCTGTTAGCGGCTCCACTGACAACGTGGAAACAGACCCGGTAAACACTGGTAATCCTAACCCGGATGCCCCTAATAACCCAGCGTTAGAAATCCCGCCTGATGTGGTCATTGTCGTAAAC
>NZ_JANLCJ010000862.1 GCF_024979295.1 Herbiconiux daphne
ATGGTTGACAAGTTGCTCCTCAGTCATATGCCCATTTTCAGTAGCAACCAAAATATCGAATTCATCTTGGGTCAATACTTTCTTCATCGGACCTCCTTGCAATAATACCTAAACATTATACAACATAAATGGTGTAACCATACCAACTTTCAACAAATGAAAAAACACCTCGGTGTCTAATCTGCGCGTTTATTACTCTTGGTAATTCGGTCATATACATTATATCACAAAACAAAAAAAACATCTTACTTACATAAGACATTTTCTCATACCCTTTAAGCCAATGTCATTTGCATGGCAGGTGCTGGATATGTTCACCTTTTAATTAGTGCATATACATTATACACCATAATCGTAAAGTTATGACTAACTTAAATCGCTTCTATCAATTCTGCTTTCGCTATCACTGATTTGTTGATTGCAATCCTATTGACTGTTCTAGTGTCAAGCATATTTGTAGCGATGAATTGTAAAAACTTGTTTTTTTCATCAAATAAGGCACATTCA
>NZ_JANLCJ010000863.1 GCF_024979295.1 Herbiconiux daphne
GCTTCTGGGAGCGGTTCAATCACAACGGTATCCGACCATAGGATTGCATCAGTATCGTGGCGTACAATGCGTTCTGCGAGCCCCTCGGGGTTAGCTGTAGCCTTATCATTAATCTCTTTGTTCTCTTGTGGAACATAGAACTGAATACTGCTATTAGCTTCTTGGAGATCAGTCTTCTCAATAGCACGTTGCATTTGAGAACCACGAGTTAAACAGTGTCCTGCCAGATATAACTTAGTCATAGAATTCATCCATGTTCATGGGGCCAGAACGGTCTGTACGGGCCACCTCAGCCTTTAATGTTTTAAGATATCCAGATGTAGGGAAAGCCCTAGAAAGCCTGTCAATGCGACGCTCAAGCTCTTCTAGGGGCACTTCCCATAACTTCTCTGGCTCTTTAAGCTTGCGCTTCCTTGTACGAGCCATCTTTCCAATTCTCTATTGGGTGTGGAGTTGATTCACGAATGATACGTTTACATGCTGTGTAAAGAATATCATACTTCACTA
>NZ_JANLCJ010000864.1 GCF_024979295.1 Herbiconiux daphne
TTGATTAATACCATCGTCACTATTTCCATGACCAGCGCCGCCGCTGTTACCGTTCCATTGTTTTTCAATGGCTACAATTTTACGGTATGTGGTATCTATGTTTGAAATGGTCATAGATTCAACATCATACCCGTAAGCAATTAATTTATTGAGGCGGGTTTTATATGTGTTTTTAGTGCTTTCTGACAAGTCACCTTTTAGATGTTTGCTCATTTGATTTACTCGCTAATTTAGTTTTAAGGTCGGATATTTTACCGCGATTATGGAATAGTTCGCGGCAGATGGATTCTATTTCCGATTGGGTGAACGGTTCGCCAATACTACGCATCCCGTCTAGTAACCTCTGGCGGGTGATATTTATCCCCATTATATTTCCTCCAGATAAGAAAAAGCCCCAATTAAGGGGCTTTTGATTAGTGACCGTTTATTACTGGACTTCTACATAGTAAACAGATTGCTTTTTAGCAGTCTCTTTAATGTGGACGGTGATAAACGGCTGGTCGTCAC
>NZ_JANLCJ010000865.1 GCF_024979295.1 Herbiconiux daphne
TAAAACGGCGCTTGTTTCACTTTCGTTAATTGCAATTTGTGCGTTATCCGTAATATTCATACGATAAGCGGCATTTGCAGCGATAGAAGAAAAAGCCAGGATTGCAACAATAACAGTTTTAAAAATAGTTTTCATGATAATAAGCCTTATATTTAATTAATAATTAGAAGTTAAAAGAAAAGTTAATAGAAACGCCTTGATCATTGCTTTCTACACTTTCATTTTGTTGCACATATTGAGCGCCGTTTACGGTAATTTCTGCCGCTTTCGCCTGGAAAGTAGAAACAAAAATCACGATAAGAAACGCAGAAACTAACCAGGATAATTTATTTACAATTTTCATTTTTTCAATCTCACATTTTAAATTTAAATTTCAGGCGGAAATTTATTTTCCGTCCTGTTTTCTTGCTACGTGGTTATAATAACATAACCAGATTTAAACACAACAATTAAAACACTTTCTTTTGTAAAGATTGCTCTATTTTATCATCAATCTTCAAAGCCGC
>NZ_JANLCJ010000866.1 GCF_024979295.1 Herbiconiux daphne
GTTTTCTGTTGTTATCCTGTCCATTATTTCAGGCACATTAGAGTTCAGGTTTGAAACTTCTGATGCAATAGCATTTCCTGCTTCATCGAGCGGTGTTTCAGTAGGTCTGATGAGTTCTTGTATGTCCAAATCTATTCTAGCAAGTTGTGCTTCAAGACGCTCTTTCAAATAACCATCTTTTGCAGCAGCAATCTGTTGTAGCAGTTTACCACGTTTTGTTTTAGCTACGATTTGGAAGTTTGCAGCAGTCTTAACTTGATTTCTTAGTTCTGCACCAGATGCTCTGATCTTTGGAGAACCAATAATTCTTTCACCTTTTTTGACATACTGGAATGAGAACACTCCTTTATAATACTCAGGTGTGTAACCAGCTTTGGCAAAGTTTGGAGCCACGTTTTCAACGAAGTCAATGATCTGTCTGCTGGCTTGGTCTGATAACTGGTTTTCAAACAGTGTTTTGAATGTGTCATTATAGACTTGTTTGAATGAACCAAATTCTTCATAGT
>NZ_JANLCJ010000867.1 GCF_024979295.1 Herbiconiux daphne
TTATTGAATGCGAAGTCAACGAAGGAACACCACGATCCGGCAAGACATTAAGTGATGCTTTCAAGATGGCTTTGTTTTATCTAAACAGCGAAGACGAAAACCACTTGGTCTTGGCTTATAACCAAGAACAGGTTTTCCGCATGTTTATTGATGGCAACGGCTTTGGGTTGATCAATATCCTGAAAGGGTGTTGCGAGATCAAACACGATGAACGTGGTGACCATTTGTTGATCCGGCAACCGCACAGTGGTCGCGAAGTCAAAGTCTATTACAAGGGCGGCGGAAAGATCAATGCGCGCGGTGCCATCACAGGGATGACCTTGGGATCAGTTGTCTTTTTGGAATATGACTTGATCCATCCCGAAGTAGTGGACGAATGTTTCCGGCGTACAATGGCGGCGGCAAATCGCTACCACTTGATGGAAATGAACCCACCGCCACCGAATCATCCTAACCTTGAAAAGATCGAACAGTTCCGCAACGGTGGTCGCTTATTAGAACGTCAT
>NZ_JANLCJ010000868.1 GCF_024979295.1 Herbiconiux daphne
TGGAACACATACTTGTAACCCAGCATCTCATCGCGCTCGGTAATGTTCAGCAGACTGGATTCATAGCCCTCTAAATCCTTCAGCTTCACTTTCTTCGCAGCAATGATGCAGGAGAAGTAAGATTCCACACCGTTGTTTTTGATGCTCCCTTTAATGGGAACCATAGTCTCACGTACCATCTCGCCTTCATTAAGCTCGTCTTTAACATGAGCCGTGAAGATTACGTTTTTGGTTGAACGTGCAACATACGTTTGCATCAGGGTTTTGAAGTATTGTGCGAACTGCCCCCATGCTTGCATGGTGTTAGTTGCGGTAATCACAAACTGGCTTTCATACATATCCATCAGATAGGTCAGACTATCGACCACGATGGTATGGATGTCGGAACGTTTCTCTGCTGCATCGAAGGCTGCGAAGATTTGCATCGGGTTGGTGATGACATACCCACCCTTATCAAACTTATGCTTGAATGGCAGCTTCTTACCATTCTCACAATTGAGGTACAT
>NZ_JANLCJ010000869.1 GCF_024979295.1 Herbiconiux daphne
ACGAATTGCTTGAAGCATTGGTCAACGTCGCCAAAGCACCGGACAAAGTGATTGCACCGGAACCGGAAAGAATTGAAGAAGTGTTCGACGACGAGCCAACACAAGGTGAAGCCGATGGAAAAGATTCTATTTAGCAAAAAGCAACACGAAAACATCGGCTTTGACACATCGACCATTGAATGCGAGGTCAACGAGGGCACACCACGTTCCGGAAAGACGTTTTCCGACGTTTTAAAGATGGCAAGGTTCTATATGACCACCGAGGATAACAACCATCTAATATTGGCTTACAATCAAGAACAAGTCTTCCGGATGTTCATTGATGCCAATGGTTATGGTCTAATCGATGTGTTGCGGGATTGCGCCGAAATCAAACACGATGAACGTGGTGACCATTTGTTGATTCGCCAACCCAATGGTCGCGAAGTCAAAGTCTATTACAAAGGCGGCGGCATGATAAACGCACGGGGTGCCATCACGGGGATGACGTTGGGGTCGGTCGTATT
>NZ_JANLCJ010000087.1 GCF_024979295.1 Herbiconiux daphne
TCCTTCAATTTTACCTTTTTCAAATTCAGTGGAATCAATTTTTATATTGACATCGCCAACAAATGAAATAAACATTTTCACTATTGTATTGAAAAACCTATTATAATCACGTTGCCTTTGTTCTATTTTCACTTGTACCATTTCAGATTGTGCTTGATTAAATAACGATATTTCTGCGTTGTGCTTATTAGTCCCCGAACCACTAGCATCCCTTCCCCCAAACGCATACTTCATTGCTCTATCTTCAAATCAAGTGATTGTTTGGAGTAGTTGTTGCAATGATGCAGACCCAGAGATTACTGGTGTAAATGACGCAGCAAACTTAGAGTTTGGAGATGTGGAATCGGCAATTCTTGAACCGTTAAGTATTTCTATTTCCCTGGTAGACCCTTTCTTACCAGAACCCATAAGGGCAGATACGTTATTAAGTTGTGTCTTAATGAATTCTCACTCTTGCCCAATCTCTGAACCAAGAACATTTAGTTCAAGCAATATCTCTGCCGCTATGATTAAGTCAGGTGTAGCATCAGGGGTATTCCTAATGATTTGACAAGGTATCTTAGTAATTCTCTTATCATATACATATTGTTTTGCTTCCGGAACTCTTTTGGTAGTTCTTGATACTTCATCATAATATACAGTGTCTCGAATAACTCTGCCAAACGTTTTTGAATTTTGATTTCTGTCAATAAACCATTTATATAGAATAGGGGCAGAGAAACCGGTTTGACTATCACTGTAGTTTGATTCCCCTTCAACCAATATGGAAGTAAGTTCCACGCCAGATGATTCGAAGTTCTTGACACGGAAGAATTTTATGATTGGTTCGCCATCAATGATTATTAGGGCGACCGCAACTTCACCGAAGAAAGACAGAATTTTTCCAGCCTTTGCTTTTTCTGTGTCAAAGTCTGATTTCAACAATATGTTTTTCAATTCTTTTTTAGCAAGACCATTAAATACACGTGAATCAATTTTATTTACACTATCTTGCGCTGTAAAGTTGGCGATTATATCACCGATATTTACCGGACTATGCTTTCCTTGCGAGTAGAAAGTTTGTTTTATTCATTTATTATCTGATAATTTGTATGGTTTTGTCATATGTTATAGTCATGCCTCCACTGAAAATACGAAAAATAGTTTCATATATAGGAATTATAACACAAATTCTTGAAAACAAAACTAACTAATAAAAAACAAGCATAACGCTTATTTTATTTTTTGTAAAATTTCCCTTAATAGTGGCACTTGTTTTAGTGTTTGTGGTGGCAAATTCTCTCCAAGGAACTTTCTATCCTTCTTTTTACCACGCAAAATAGCTTCTCTTATCATTGTAGCGGACACACCATTTTGGTTTCTG
Source organism: Herbiconiux daphne (assembly GCF_024979295.1). Taxonomy (GTDB): domain Bacteria; phylum Actinomycetota; class Actinomycetes; order Actinomycetales; family Microbacteriaceae; genus Herbiconiux; species Herbiconiux daphnes. The sequence continues at coordinate 1,364 of NZ_JANLCJ010000087.1, forward strand.
TGGCGATTTTGGATATATCATTCTAATCTTGGCGGCAGATTGCCTGTTTCAAATCACTTATCTATGATTGCAAGTGAATCTGAATAGTGGATTGTGAAGTTTTTTCCTTCAGTAGTTGCTTGATAGAAGTCAATTACTGA
>NZ_JANLCJ010000870.1 GCF_024979295.1 Herbiconiux daphne
AAGAGATTTCACGTGGATGTCAAAGACCCATATTCAAAAACAGACGAGAAAAAAGAAGCTTAATTGCTTCTTATTTTTTATTCATTTCTACATTCACATTACTAGAGCGATCAATACACTTAAACATAATGTGCATCCTATAACTCACTCAGCCAATCTGAACCATACATTTTCAAATATTTCTTTAATTTTCTTCATTTTAGACTCCTATTCATTTTAGCCATTTTAAGCCAATTTACCACATGCCCGCTGTCTTTACCCTACCCACGCTCAAATCACGCTGTATCGGGCTAAAAACCACCTTCTCGAGCCTGTTAAGCACTAGTGATTGCATTCATCTGTCAATTTATAGTTTCCTAGCACCACTTGCCCATTGTGAATCCCGTATGCTTCAACCACTTCTCTCTCCTGCCCCACGATAACAGTTCTAGTGTGTTTAGGGGTTTTGCCATTTTGCAGTCTACCCATTCTGTTGTAAGCACCAACTTTAGCAGCTGAATTTGCT
>NZ_JANLCJ010000871.1 GCF_024979295.1 Herbiconiux daphne
TGATAGACCCATCACCCGTTCCATCGATTCGGATGATTGGTTTGGATGGTCGAGTACCCGCATTGACTTGTCGAATTGGGGTTGCCGCCGCCGTTGTGTTTTTGGCAACTAAGCCCGTGCGCAAATACGCATATGGTTTCAATTTGAAGGTCAAGACGGTCTTGCCGAACATTGCGGTCGTTCGTTCGATGTCATAAGCATCGGTGAACATACCCACAAATGATTTGTTAGGCATCCCCGAAAAGTTCAATAATCGCCAACCCGTTTGCAATTTCAAACCATTTGAGATTTGTTGCGACATGTTTTCGATGTTGCGGCTTGCATCCAAACGAAGACGACAAGGGAAGGAAATTTCCGTTCCCTTGAATCGTTTGCGTGACACCGCCAAATCACCATCGACCCCATCGATTTCAATGAAGTCGACATCGTTTTCCGGTGATGTGAATTTCAATTCTCGTTCGATTTCCAATTGGAATTGTGTGGAATCAAATGTTCCAAACGTGAA
>NZ_JANLCJ010000872.1 GCF_024979295.1 Herbiconiux daphne
AGTTGAAAAATCTCCGGTGTGATCTATCTTTAGTAATTGGAGGTCTTTATTTTCAGCACAAATATTGAAATCCCTAACAACTTGACCGCATTCTATTAATTCATTGATATTAGCACCTACCACTATATCATCATAAAACAAGCTCATTGTCTTAGGCTTGCTCCATTCGATCATTTCCATGTTGCAGCAAGTAGATTCAAATGAAGACGTGTTTTTACATCGATCGCATTTGTAGTATGTTAGCTTTTCATTGATTATAGGCGTCGCTGTAAATCCCAATATTTTTTGTGTCTTAAAAAAGTCTATATGCTTAAGGAATAATTGAGAATGCGCTTCGTCTATAATAACGAGCCCTATATCTATATAATAAGCATCTTTTTTTATTCTGTTAAACAGAGTCATTTCCATTGCTATATAGACATCTGCAAGCCCGTGTAGTCTTTTGGTTGACGGTAGGATTTTTTCGACTGTAAGCCCTAATTTAATGCATGTATCGGCAGCCTGA
>NZ_JANLCJ010000873.1 GCF_024979295.1 Herbiconiux daphne
TTTTACGTGACTCTTTAATACCAGCCACGTTTTTACGAATCTCTTTAAAGTCTTTACGAGCTTTATCAAGATCTGCACCTTCGCGTTTAACAACTTCTGTCAGAATTTCAACGAGAGAAATAGCCATTTAACTAATACCCTTTTAGCGTTTGTGTTTTGAATGGTGACGATAAGAATAAGAATGTGCCTTTATAGTCTTTGTAGAAAAATAAAGAGCATTAGTCTTAGGCTTATAGCCGTTTGACAAAGATGTTGAAGCAACTTCCATAGCATCCAACCAAATCCAGTTGTGATTACCATGTGGGTCTTTACGCTTCATCATCCTGTCTCTCGTCCGGGTCAAATCTTGTGTAGTCCTGTGTCGATTATGCTTTGTCCACTCGAACTGACCCTTCTGATAAATGACACCTTCCACTGTGTTAGGGAACTTTGGACTGTGAACCCTATTGACTACAGTGTCAGCAACAAATTGCATGGCATCATGTCCTTGCCCACCAGCCTCGT
>NZ_JANLCJ010000874.1 GCF_024979295.1 Herbiconiux daphne
AAAAGATTTTTAATTATTCCAAAATCATTTAATAATAAAATTTCATTTAATTTATATTAGTATAAGAAAACTAACCAATTGGTTAGTCTTTTTTATTTTCATCTTTTGAATATTTAGTTTTTACTCAGTGATGTGATGTTACATATACACCAAATGCAGACATTATTGCTCCTAATACTCCAACAAGAGCAAGTAGTATTGATTTATCACTATCATTGTGAAACATGAATATTGCTATCATAATAAGCAATGCTGTTAGCATCATTGAAAATATGATTATATGGCATTTGAAATTACTTGGTTTCTTCATTATTAAGTTCCTTTCATCTTTGTTGAACAGCATGAATAATAGGGGGTAGTAAAGTAAGGGTGTATAGAATAATTTTTAGTATTTTCATTATTTTAACTCCTTTCATTATTCCTCAATTTCGAATTTGGTAATGTTAAAGAAATTTTCAGATATATCAATACGACCAGGTGTGTTTAAATCTATAAAACCTACAT
>NZ_JANLCJ010000875.1 GCF_024979295.1 Herbiconiux daphne
AGCCGCGCTGAATAAGTCTAGTAAGCCCCGCCGAAAGATAAGCAGTAAAAAGTTTTAAAATAATGATTGACAGACTACAGAAAAAGCGTAGAATGTTTATCAGAAGCTAAGTAGTAAGTCCGGTGATAACAGAAGCCCGACTATAAACCATAACGCAAGGTTATAGATAAAGCCTCGCCTGTTTAGGAGTCCTAGCGCGGAGTTTTTGACCGTGAAATAATCTAGGATTGCGCCCAAATAGAATACGGCGCTTTACCGAAAAAGACGCCCCATAGTGGCGGTAACGCGAAAGATTTTGAAAGCGTTTCAAATTGCTTTTCACTGGCTTCACTGGTGACGCGCGTTTGACTACTCTGATAATTCCTAGTGTTGAAAAGTCGATTAAACATCGGCACTATCTATTTTAAAAGGTTTTCCAATGAATGAGAATCTTTTAAAATCCCTCCTAAAAAATTCTGAAAATCATCTGAAAATCAAAGGTAAATAATCATGGCTAAACAATCA
>NZ_JANLCJ010000876.1 GCF_024979295.1 Herbiconiux daphne
ATATCGCTACGGATAAGATGCGCGTGGGCGTGGGTAAGTTTGGAGCCGTCAAACTGGAGCTGCGCGGCAACGGCTTCGGCCTTCTCCCGCGTGCTTAAACTGAAGGGGTATAACCCCGTTTCCGAATCATTCCCGATCTTAATGGTATAGCTCACTTGAAACATGTAATTCCCTAAAGTAACAATCCCGCACGGGGCGGGATTATCGGGGAAAACGGGTTATAAAGTGAACCCTATCAGTAGCAATAGTACGCAAACAGCGCCAGCGTACATTAAATATCTTTGTAGGTTGTTAATCTGATATTGCAGGCCGTTAATTGTCCGTTGATACTCAAGCGCATTGAACTGGCGTTTATGAAGCTCCTGATAATATGGCAGATCCCGTTTTTCGATGGGGATAATCTGCGTATAGAAGGAAGTGCGTTTTTCAACGTTATCGCGGAATTGTGCCAGCTGCTTCGCGTTCGGGCTAACTATCTGTTTATGACCTTCAGTGATATCTTT
>NZ_JANLCJ010000877.1 GCF_024979295.1 Herbiconiux daphne
GGCCGTCGCGCAACACTTGCCCCGGCGCTTTGCACTCGACGAAGATCGCACGGCCGCCCGGCATGAGTAACAGCCGGTCAGGAACATGCACGCGGCCGGGCACCGTCAGTTTATAGGCAATGCCGCCGCGCCTTTGTGTCTCGAGTACGAGCGGCTTCTCTATCAATGCTTCACGGATATAGCCCATCTAACAGCCTCCCGAATAACTTCGCCCAGCCCAGGAACGCGAATACGCCGCCGCCGAAGCCGAACCCGGCTATCATGGAAAACAGCAGCGTATACATGACGTATTCTAAAAGTTTCTTCATATCAATCCTTGCGGTAGCGGTCAGCCTCGAAGCCAGCGGCAGCCAGGGGCAAGCCTTGCATCCATGCTGGCACGATAGCAAGCAATCTTGATAGCTCGCTTGCGTTGTAGCTTGCATGGTTGATAGCTTCGGTGATTACTTCGTCGTGAACGGTCAGGACGATGGCATACCCGGCGGCCTCGATGGCTGGCATGT
>NZ_JANLCJ010000878.1 GCF_024979295.1 Herbiconiux daphne
ACAAATGGTGATACACCAGTAGAACCTGTTTTAATGATAAAGGTCTTTGCATTAACAACAAACGACGTACCATTAGATCCATTATTAGCAAGACCAAATCCAGCAGTAACACCAGCGACAGTAGATTTGACACCCCAAGTAGCCGAGTAGTGGGTTGTACCGTTTTTGTTAATGTTAGTGATTAATTGCTGTGTCTGTGTAATCTGACCACCAAGGTTATTCTTGATATCTGTTTCAGCTTTAGCAATCTGTTGTGTCAACCCATTAGCGGTAGTTGTGATAACACCAGTAATACGTTGAACTTCTGATGTGATTAAACTGTGGTTGGCTTTAAGATCAGCTTTGACTTGTAAAATCTCACCATCAAACCTATTTGTTAAGTTTGTGATTTCACCGATAGCTACCATTACTTGACCGTTGGCCGTATTCACTTGAGTTTTTAAACCTTGCAGAACACCACTCAAACTGTTACCATCAGCATCGACAATGTTATCCATTGTAAT
>NZ_JANLCJ010000879.1 GCF_024979295.1 Herbiconiux daphne
AGAACCGATGATACCTGATTGAATATCAAAGCCCATCAGTTCTGGATCTGAACCCAAAGAAATAGTTGACACAGTTATTCCTCAATACGAGTTGGGATACCTGCTTCCGTACAGATTCGTTCCATTTCTGCAACGAGTTCGCCCACCACTTCCGTTGATGGACGGTCTTGGTTTTCAGGATGATTAAAGATAGCCATCCCATATACCGGGTTCCAACGCATAACGTTGTCGAACGGTACATCGCCTGAGATACCATAGCAATCAACCAGATTGCGAGTATACAGGTACGGTGCGTTCTGTCGAGTGACAGTACCGCGTGGACTTATAGCACGATTACCATGCCAGTCCCAGCGTTCGGCTGAAATGAAGCGTTGGTCATATGGATACCAACCACCTTCGCGCTCGTCGAAGTCATTGACAGTTGCATCACCCGATACATCATAGTTACCATTACGATAACGATAAAAACCGTCACGACGATAACCACGCAAGTCGGAGCCCA
>NZ_JANLCJ010000088.1 GCF_024979295.1 Herbiconiux daphne
GAGTCAATTGCGTACATTTGGCACTGCTGATCATCATGATGTTGATCACGACCATGTCAACTGATAAAGAGTTAGAAGCAATAGCCCGTGGATTAAAAGCTAGTAGAGAGGCTTTCGAAAGAGAGCAAATCTTAGCGCGGGCTAAGTTAGTGGACAAGTCCAACAAACCACGGCGTGTCCCACAACCGCCCCTGCCTCCTAAGAAATCACCGCGAGACAGGGATATTCTCTTCGCTTTCAGGAACAAGTAAAATGTTTGGTTGGAAACGTAAAGCTAAAGAAATTAAAACCGATCTCATCAAAGCTGACAATCGTAAGCTGCTCAAAGCAGTAGTAGGCGCTGGTATCTGGATCAGTGCTGCTGATGGCAACATCGAAGACAGCGAAGTGCAGAAGCTGGAGAAAGTAATCTCCTCTAACGCCAATCTGAAAATCTACGGTGCTGAAACTACCAACACTGTCAACCAGTTCGAAGAACTGTTCACCAACTCCGTTCGTGCTGGTCGTCTGGAAGTCCGTAAACTTCTGGAAGAGATCGCCTCTGATCGTGATGAAGCTGAACTGGTGCTGGTAGTAGTGCTGGATGTGGCAGAAGCTAACGGTAATGTCGGCGATGCCGAACAAGCCGTAGTCAACGAAGTAGCAAAAATCCTCGGCCTCGACGCCAGCAAATATTAATCCCTGGAGCAATACTACTGTGAGAAACAATTCCCCTAGCCAACGGCGTTACCGTGCTAAACAGAGCGCCAAATATTTCGGAAAGCCCACTGCTGTACAGTATGACTTTTATAAGCGGCGTATTGGTGAATTGTGTGAGAGATTCCCTGCTGTATTCAACAAAGCACTTCCTCTGACACTGGCTAAAGGTATTCACCATCAGTTAGTAGAAGAGACAGACTTCACCGAAGAAGAGATTCATATTCTTCTGAGAGTATGGTGTAAGCGCTGGGAATACAAATGCATGGCTGTCTCTACAGGCCGACGCTGGGATCTTTCTGGTAATGATGTAGGTTTGATTGAATCTTCTGAACTGGTTAGTTTCATTCGTGAGACTGTCAACCTGCGTCCTCAGAAGCTTAAAATCTTCTGTAAACGTTATCTGAAAGCTACTGGACGTCCAGGGTTAATTTGTATCCCTATTAAAGACCGACCTGAATTGGAAATCACTGATGATTGATCAAGAAGACCGTGCTCCAAGCACAATTACCGGTCAGATTGAACCGCAAGGAATGCCAACCGATTTTAACGCTCCGATTGGTCGTGTGGATGTAGAGGGTGAAAACCCCCTTCTTCACCTCAACCCTGATCGTATTGCACGAAAAGAAGCGAGCAAAGCTGAGCAGAAAGCGGGATTGGTGGGTAAATTTGACAATGTACCAAACGAAGAAAAGCCAGATCGTTCCCGTATTACGGCTGGCCTTAAAGGATGTGTTGTTGTCGAGTTATTAGAGGAATGACGAAACAACTACAAAAATTGGTATGGAGAATC
>NZ_JANLCJ010000880.1 GCF_024979295.1 Herbiconiux daphne
TCAGCAAATCAAAGGCATGTTTAATAAACTCTTGCCGCTCATCCTCTGGCATGGCTAGAAGATCCCCGGCGGTGATACCCTCTAGGGCTTCTAAATCCATGTTAGCCCCTTAGCGTACAATGCGTAGTTTACTTTCTAGGATCTGAGCTACGCGCTCTGCGTCCTCTTTAGTCTGGATGTTAGCGATCTGCTCTGTTAGTTCCTCACTAGATACGTTAAGCACTGTGTAAGGTAACAGGGTTTTAAGAGCATCTAACTTATCTTTAAATTTGACCGTTTGATCATCAATATCTAGCATGATTTGATCAATCAGCTTAAAGATAATGTTTGTTTCGTCTAGTTTCTTTCTAAAAGCCTCTGTGCGCTCTCGCGTTGTTTTATTCTGGCTCCCCTTTTCACGCCCTAGACCGGGCTTTAAATTGGCAATTGTCATTATTAAACCTCATAAACGAAAAAAAGCCCGATCCCCTAAACCGTGTGCCTTTACATTGCGCGGGTTAGA
>NZ_JANLCJ010000881.1 GCF_024979295.1 Herbiconiux daphne
CTGAGGGTGGTATTATGAGTGGTATTGAGAGTGGTTTAGCTACCCTTGCTGAATACGGTGTTGAAGCTGGTGTTGCTTTCCAAGCTGCTCAAGGGTTAGTTGAAAGTGTCCCCGGCATGTTAGGGGATGCAATCAATAGTGCTGCTAGGGAATTCATTCCTGGTGTAGCCCCTGTTGAGAATTGGGTAGCAGATACAGCTAAAACAGCTGGTGGATACTTTGAGAAAGGTGTAACAGCAGTTGGTGGTCAGAATAAAGTTACCACAGCGATTAACAACTTTGTTGATAAAGAAGTTAGTAAAGCTACTGCTCATTTAGCAGGTGAAACCTACACTGGTTTTGGTGGTTCTGTTTGGACTGAACACCCTATTGACCAAATCAAGAATGCAGTAAGTGGTTTCACTGATGCTGTTAAACAAGGTTGGGAAGTAGGTGGTAGCATTCAAGGCACAACTGCTGTTCAACACTTCAAAGGTGAATTAGGTGGTGCTCTAACATACG
>NZ_JANLCJ010000882.1 GCF_024979295.1 Herbiconiux daphne
TGTTGAATTATACAAAGTTCTTACTCTCCCAAGCGATTGAGCTTCCGACTTTGTGCATAATAATTGGTATAGTTAGCAAAAGCCTATTATATCAACGTTTCTATGTATTTGAGCCTAAAACTTCACAATATCCCAGCAAGTGGCTTTGTTATTTGAAAGTAAGATTGAGCGGTTCTGCTGGCTTCGGTTGCTGGGATTCCATGAAGGCATCGAACAGCAGTCCTTCTCTCACTGATTCCATGTATTTGTCATAGTGCCGAGCGATCTGATCAGAAGCCATCAATTTCATAGGAGCTGGCGATAGGTCATCGTCCAGAATGGCGTTCCATGTTTGCATAGCCTTTTGCATTAAACCGCCCAAATCTTGCGCTGTGGTCGATAAAGCAACGGACATCATAATAGCCGTTACTTGCTTTACTCGTGGCTTAGAAGCGATCCTGTACACTGTGGCGATCCCACAAGCCATTTCTTTGGCACAGGATTCCATAGTATAGCCTTTCA
>NZ_JANLCJ010000883.1 GCF_024979295.1 Herbiconiux daphne
TCATCTCGTACAGAACGAGTAAACTTCTTCAAAGGAATGTCATGTGGGTAAGCACCACCAGCAGAAGGTTCAACAGAGTAGGTGTACTTGTCTGCATTGTCAGTGGATTCTTGCTTACTGTTAGTTAACTTAACATCCACTGTTAAAGCAACTGAACGTCCATCAGCTGTTGAACCACCAGCTTCTGTGGAGATTACAGAATCACCATTCACTTTGTACCAAACTGCTTGCTGTTCCATTGTATGTTGTTGCATACCAGCTACACAAGATGCTCCAATGTAGCCTGTAGTCTTATCACGAGTCAGAACAGGGTCTGGCAATCCGTTTGGATAATCTGCATCAGAGAAGTAGTTGTAATCGTATGCGATACCATCAGTCCAAGGGTTGTCTGAGGTACGGTCAACACGGAAGAACTTATCATGAGCATCAATGTCAGAGTAAGCATAAGTGTTGAAGATTACAGCTTGCCATGCTTTACCATACTTATCATCATTTGTGATT
>NZ_JANLCJ010000884.1 GCF_024979295.1 Herbiconiux daphne
AAAGGCGTTGTATCAGTGATCACCGCTAACATGATCCGCCGGTGGAACCGTCAAGCCACCCTGGGCGGAAAGCTGGCCGTCACTGGTTCGTATATGGGCGGCGCGACAATGGCCGGTTACGTGGGGAACAGCCTTATCAACCTTACGGACGGTAAGAACATCCCAGACCCGACCGACGCGCGCAGCTGGTTAGCCGCCTTCAGCACCGGCGGCGGCGCAGGCTTCGCGGGCGATATGATCGTCGGCGGCCTCGGCCAGGTTACGCAATCCGGCGGCAGCTCGAACGCCTGGCGACTCCTCGGCCCTACCGGCTCGGAGATCGGCGACGTCTTCGACATCGGCAGCGCGACCTATAAGGCGCTGACCACCGGCGAACAGACCGCCGCGCAGAAGGCCCGCTATAAGGCGCTTCGCTTCGGCCGCAACCATATTCCTTACGCTAACCTGTGGTATACGAAAATGGCCGTCGATCATCTATTCATGAACGACGCAAACGAATTT
>NZ_JANLCJ010000885.1 GCF_024979295.1 Herbiconiux daphne
GTGTACAGCAGCCTACAACAAGAGTTATCAGGCTGATCGACGTAACCGCCTGGTGAGGAAATCAGAGGGCTTAGAAACGCTCTCAGGCTTCATAAGGAAGAAGGGGAGAACACCGGAGCATATGACGGCCTACCAGGACCTACTACAAGCACCGGATGAGCCATTGAAGGTACAGAGAGTGGAGCACCTAAAGCAAAGGGTAACACAACAGATCAGGCGGGAGACTGCTTAAACCAGGGGGAAAGTTAACGCTTTCCCTCTTTTTTTGTCTATTTTTGTAAATCTCTACTTTTTCTGGAACTAAAAACTATCCTACACGTGCTATTTACTAGTGTTGATATGAGTTTTTAACTCTCACCCCTATGTCAACTTCACGCTAATAACTCTAAGCGTTGCATGACGTAGATTAACTGATAGTGTTAAATCAAAGTGTAACAGCCTCAACCGCTCCTACACTCCCTCATTTAGCATGTTCACTACCTCTCAGAAGGCGGGGAGCCA
>NZ_JANLCJ010000886.1 GCF_024979295.1 Herbiconiux daphne
TGAACAACTTGAAACCCCTGATTGGAGTTTTCTAGAAGAAGATGAAAACGGTATTAAGTTTGAAGATGAAATAGAAGCAGAAGAAGCAGAAACAGAGGATGCTGTAGAAGAGGATATTACAGATGATAGCATTGATCCTGATAGTGATGATTATCACGATGAGTCTTACGATGTAGATTTAGATACTGTTATTACTTTACCTAATGGTGAAGATATGACAATTGAACAGCTTCAAAATGGCTATCTTGCAGGTGAGAAATTTACTCAACGTGAGCAAGAATTAAATCAGCGTGAAGAGCAAATTAATCAGCGTTATGAATCTGCTAAAAATCTAATTGAAATTTCAATGTTAGAAGCCGATAAAGCATTAGCAGATTATCAAAATCTAAATTGGGATCAGCTTAGTGATTTTGATTATCGTGAGAATAAACGATATGAACAAGAGCTAAAGCGTAAGCGTGAAGGGCTTATTAGTGAGTTTTCAACACTACAGCAGCAGA
>NZ_JANLCJ010000887.1 GCF_024979295.1 Herbiconiux daphne
GGGCAATGCGTAGGCATGGCCTACCAGTGCTGGGGAATGAGGCTGTATTTCAGTTCGATGATGACAGCATTACAGAATCAAATATTTACCCTTTACCACACTGGCGGGTAGTGTGGGGAATAGATGCAGGTGAAGTAACAGACCCTACAGTGTTAATACTGGCTCTCTATGACCCTGACAACGATAAATATTACATCTATCAGGAGCATTACTTAGATAGCTCTATAGAAGCCCGTAGCCCACGCACAGTAGCTAGTATCATCCTTAACAGTGAGTTTAGCGCTGTACCATTAGTTACCCCTCACGATATGGGGATTAACTCTAATGACCCCGAAGCCAGAGCCAAACAGCTACAGCGATTAGGCGTTAATGTCTATATGGTTCCTTTCCAGAATCCAGCAGAAACACAATTAGCTATCCAATATATCAGCAACGGAAACAAATCAACTAAGAAAATCTCTACGGGGATTAATGAAATGTGTTTCATGTTTGAGGATGGT
>NZ_JANLCJ010000888.1 GCF_024979295.1 Herbiconiux daphne
GTTTTTAAATCTTTGTCTCTTGAGCATATAATCGTATTTTCAGGATCTTTTCTTTGTTCAATACCCATCCAATCGTCGGCTTCATAGCCATCAACCACAGTATGATTGTAAGTATCAATAATATGTTCACCGACGGTCTTCCAGTTGTAGGGTTTGACAAATCCCTCACGGTTGCCCTTATAAGGTTGCTGTTTGGCAATGTCAAACCTGAAGTTATCTTTGCCAGACAGAACGCAAATATAAGAGTCTGCACCAGTAACGGCCCGTATGTGTTGTATAGTCTCATCAACTATTCTCCTGATCTCATGGAAGGGAGCAGGCATACGAGCAGCTTTGGTTCCTTTAAGGTATGGAGCAGCATACTCATTTTCAAGCTCGATTGCACCGATTTGGTATCGGAGAATATCGCAATCGATTATCGCTCTCATGCTTTAGCTTCTTCCTCACCACGACTAATGTTGTGCTTGAGGGTAACGGCTCGGAGGGCATCAGCTTTGAAC
>NZ_JANLCJ010000889.1 GCF_024979295.1 Herbiconiux daphne
AAAATCCAGCGATGCACAGAGAGTAGGATCGCCAACTTGTTTAAATTCTTTAACTATCATCAACTTACCTTCTCCCTGTAACATCTTGTTACACTTATTTACAACTTGTAATTTCTCCCAATATAATAGGGATCATTTTCAAGCCTCTTTATACGCTGCCAAAACCTTAGCAAAATACTTATGATCTGTATCGTTGCCTCTCCAGCGTTTTACTGTTTTATCTAAACTGCCGCCATTATCTTTAACCATCTGCTGCAACATCTTCCGAACCACGATCCCATAAAGACGCTGATCAGGTTTACTATTTAAAATACCTGTTCCACCGTAACCAAATACAGGATCATTTTTATCAGCGTGCATCATCTTATGACCCTGAGCACTGAACCGATGAATATAATCTTTCTCCTGTTCACTGAATAAATCAGGGTGACGTTTATAAAAGTCGTCTAGGGTTGATACAGTTAGCTGTGCTGGGCCGTAGGCGGTTGAGGTTCCAGATT
>NZ_JANLCJ010000089.1 GCF_024979295.1 Herbiconiux daphne
CGATGAATTGTAAAAACTTGTTTTTTTCATCAAATAAGGCACATTCAAGTATGCGGTCTGACGTTGGAAACAAAACATCATAGTAGAATTCTGTTTGACCATTTGTGAATTCTACTCTCAGATTGTGTCTTACCGGTTTCAAATCTTCATTTTGGTTTTCATTTAAATTTTTTTCTGACATATTTACCTCCTTTCTTAAATTCATTATATCAAAACATGGAAACATATTGACCAACTCAATAAAAAAACTTACTAGTAAATTACTAATAAGTTTTCCCACCATTAAGTTTGCATTGCAAAGAGGCACAACGATGTAACTGTAGCAAGCTTGCACTTGCCAAATTATTGGACACCTATTACATTATACAGAAACAATATAATTATTTGACCAACTAAGTCACAATATTACATTATCTTGTATGAAATAGTGTGATTTGCACTGGTTCCCAGAACCGACAGATGCCTGAACTGTCGCCTTTCCCTCATTTATTTCAAGAGACCATAATCTTTGTGCCCTGTCAAACGTGTCCGCTATCGCCAAAGCTTCTTTCTGCTCACATTTTCCGCACGGGCAGAAATACTTAAGCATCCTTATCACCTTATTGTAGTAAAGCACACCGTGTTTGAAATTGTCACCTTGCGGAAACCTTTCAACTATTTCAATCTTTTCAAATTCTTTCAATTTCATATTATATTTCCGCCTCTTCCTCAATCATGTAATGGAGTTTCATACGTACACTTCACCACGCGTACTCACCGCTGTTTGAAATGTCTTTTAGGCGTTTGCTTCACTTTCCGGAAGTGTCCCTCTTGACTTCACCTTTGGTGTTGTATGCCTTGGGAACATTCTTAAGTCATTCGACAAGTTTTTCATTTCTCTCATCAACCATTATCATTCCATAGTCAATTCCGTTTTGCCAAAGTACGTCTCTCCCTTCTGTCCCGAAACCATATTCCTCAATCTTACCGTTCTTGTTTTCAAGCGGCAGCACCCAATCGAAGTAAACCTTTCCGTCAGAGTTGACCCCTTGAAGGTTATCAACCATTTTTCCGACATAACTTCCGTCATCGTCATCGAAGATGCAACTTGTGGCAGTTCCCTTTCTGACCTTGTATTCATGGTTTCTCATGAATTGGTCGAATGACAGCTTGCTTGCGTCAATCATCATCTGATGGTAAAGTTGAGTGTTTTCACCCTGTGCACCCTTTCCATAACCTTCAATCTCGATTTGCGGATGGAGCATCACCTTAAGGTCTGTATAGACCGTTTGGTATTCGCCGTTTCCCAAGTCCTTGTATCTTTTCAATCCTGAATATGTACATGGTGTCCCGACAGGACCACGGTTCGCATCATGGTCTCAACCCATTGAGAAGTTAAGGATGTATCTGTCCTTTTCCTTCAGTTTTTCCAATGTGTCAATCGGTGTGAAAGACTTGAAGTTAAATCTTTTTTCAACGCTGTCATTTCCGTCATTTCC
>NZ_JANLCJ010000009.1 GCF_024979295.1 Herbiconiux daphne
TTGGCCGCCGGGTCGGCGGCGGGGTTCAGGCGTCGGCGGCGGTCGCCGCCTCGCGCTTGGTGACGGGTTTGGCCGCCTTGGCCGCCGTCGCGGCCGCGGTGGCCGGCTTCACGGTGGAGGCGCCGGAGGCCGCGGTCGCGGGCTTGCGGGCCGGGCTGCGGCGGGCGGGCACGGCCTCGGCTGCCGCCACGGCCGCGGGAGCGACCACACGGGGGATCAGCCGCTCGAGCTGGGTGACGTGCGACGGGTTGAGCTCTTCGAGCGAGTTGACGCCGAGCAGCCGCATCGTGCGCGACACCTGGTCGCCGAGGATCTGGATCATGCGGTCGACGCCCTCGCGCCCGCCCGCCATGAGGCCGTAGAGGTAGGCGCGGCCGACGAGTGTGAAGCGTGCCCCGAGCGCGACCGACGCCACGATGTCGGCACCCGACATGATGCCCGTGTCGAGGTGGATCTCCATCTCCGAGCCCAGTTCGCGGGCGACATCCGGAAGCAGGTGGAAGGGGATGGGCGCGCGGTCGAGCTGGCGCCCGCCGTGGTTCGAGAGGGTGATGCCGTCGACGCCGAGGTCGGCGAGCTTGCGGGCGTCGGCGATGTTCTGCACGCCCTTCACCACGACCTTGCCGGGCCACTGCGCCTTGATCCACTCGAGGTCTTCGAACGTGACGGTGGGGTCGAACATCGAGTCGAGCAGCTCGCCCACGGTGCCCGACCAGCGGTCGAGCGAGGCGAAGGCGAGGGGCTCGGTGGTGAGGAAGTTGATCCACCACTCCGGCCGCGGAATCGCGTTGATGACGGTGCCGGCGGTGAGCTGCGGCGGGATCGAGAAGCCGTTGCGCTTGTCGCGCAGGCGGGCACCGGCGACCGGCACGTCGACCGTCACGAGCAGGGTGTCGAAGCCGGCGGCGGCGGCACGCTCGACCAGGGCCATCGACCGGGGCCGGTCTTTCCACATGTAGAGCTGGAACCAGTTGCGGCCGTCGGGGTTCGCCGCCTTGACGTCTTCGATGGCCGTGGTGCCCATGGTCGACAGCGAGAACGGGATGCCGGCCGCCCCCGCCGCGCCCGCACCGGCGATCTCGCCCTCGGTCTGCATCATGCGGGTGAACCCGGTGGGTGCGATGCCGAAGGGCAGCGCGACCGGGGCGCCGAGAACGTCCCAGCCGGTGTTCACGGTCGACACGTCGCGCAGGATCGACGGGTTGAACTGGATGTCCTCGAACGCCTGGCGGGCCCGGGTCAGGCTGATCTCGGCCTCGGCGGCTCCCTCGGTGTAGTCGAAGGCGGCCTTCGGGGTGCGGCGCTGGGCGATGTCGCGCAGGTCGTAGATGGTGAGCGCCGAGTCGAGCCGCCGCTTCTTGGCGTTGAGCTCGGGGGCCTTGAACCGCATGAGCGGGGCGAGGTCTTTGATCTTGGGGATGCGGCGCTGAACCATGGTGTTCCTTCGCGTTGGTCGTGATCGGTCGGGGTGCTGGTGGTGGGGTCTGGCGTGGAGGCGGGGCGGGTGGTCGGGGTGGGGTGGTCGCGGTCGGTGGAGTGTCGGGTCAGTCGGGCGGCGCCGCCGACGGCGCGATGGGCGCGAACGCCGCGATCGTCTCGGCGTGGTAGCGGTCGATGTGCTCGTGGATGCGCGTGCGGGCGAGGTCGGCATCGCGCGCCTCGATCGCCGCCACGATGGCGCGGTGCTCGGCGCGCAGCCGGTCGGCCATGGCCGCCCACGACGGCAGCGACTCCGCGCCGACGCGCACGTAGTGCTCGACCGAGTCGCGCAGGCCGCCCATCACCGAGGCGATCACCTCATTGCCCGAGGCCACCGCTAGAGCGAGATGGAACGCCTGGTCGAGGGTGAGGAACTCGTCGCGGCTGAGGGCGGCGGCATCCGGGGCGCGATCCAGGGCGGCATCCGAGCCGGCGGCAGGGGGCGCGTCCATGGCGTCGAGCAACTCGATCGCGGCCGAGAGGTCGGGCGAGGCGCTCGTGGCGAGCTCGGCCACCACGGCCGACTCGAGCACCTGTCGGGTCTTCACGACGTCGGTCACGGCGAAGCCGTGCGCGGCCACCTGCAGTCGCACGAGCACGGCCATTCCGCCCGAGGGCCGGGCCACGATGATGGCGCCCGACTGCGGCCCCGAGCCCGACTGGGTGCGGATGAGCCCGAGCACCTCGAGCGCCCGCAACGCCTCACGCACCGACGACCGGCCGACGCCCAGCTCGGCCGCGAGAGCGCGCTCGCCGGGCAGGTGATCGCCGGGGCGCAGCACGCCGCTTACCAGATCGGCCTCGATGCGGCGCAGCACCACTTCCCAGGCGCGACCGCTGTCGACGGGCGCGGCGAGGGTGGCGACGGATGCTTCGCTCACTCGTGTCCTCCTCGACGCCTGCGGCCCGACCTCGGCCAGACCCTGTGGCCCGACCCTGGGATCAGACCCCGCGGCCCGAACCTGTGGTCAGACCATGTGGTCCGACCACAGTAGCAGATCGGCGGGGAGGCCCGCCGGTCAGCTGCGGCGCCGGCGCAGCGAGTCGTTGAGCGCCGCGGTCAGCTCCGCGTCGATCGGCAGGTCGCGCCCGTCGAGGCGGTGGATGGGCGCGGCGAGCCGCTGGCTGTTGGTCAGCCACAGCTGCTCGGCGTCGGCGAGCTCGTCGGCCCGCACGTCGCGGTATTCGGTGCTGAACCCCCGCGACTCGAAGAAGGCGAACGCGCCGAGCTGAGCGGTGCCGAGCAGCACGCCGTGTTCGGGCGACGGCGTCACGATGTGGTCGCCGTAGCGCAGCACGAGCGTCGAGGTTGGCCCCTCGAGCGCATAGCCGTCGCTGGTGGTGAACACCACGTCGTCGGCTCCCCGGCGGGCGGCCTCGCGCAGCACCGCGCGGTTCACACCGTAGGACAAGGTCTTCGCCCCCTGCAGCAGCCACGGCGCGGTCTGTGCCACGTCGAGGGCGTAGCCGCGGGTGAGCGTGACCACGGCGATGCCGGTCGTGCGCTCCTTGGTCCAGTCGGGGTTGGCGTCGAGGAAGGCGTAGCCGGTGGGGTTCCAGGAGCGGCTCTCGATGCCGCGGGTGTAGACGTATTTGCAGTAGGCGTCGTCGACGTCGCCGAGGTGCTCGATGCCGAGCTCGACGGCCGCGCGGTAGGCCTCGAGGTCGGGCTCGGGCAGTTCGAGGATGCGCGCCGACCGGGCGAACCGCTGCAGGTGGTCGTCGACCCCGTGCACGGCCCCGCGCACGATGCCGACCGTCTCGAAGATGCCGTCGCCGCGCGTGATGCCGAGGTTCATGGCGTCGACGACGGGCTCATCGAACGGATGCACCCGCAGCAGCGGCTCGTCGCCGGGCGGCGACTCGAGGCTTGGCCGCGCGATCGTGATGACCACCGGCGTGACCGGTGCGGGAGAAGTGGATGCGGGTGAGCTCACGAGCGGGCCTTCCGGGGCGATGACACGGCGAATGCGGGGGCGGGGGGAGCGGTGGAGGCGCGCGCCACGAGCTGCGACCCCACCCGGTAGGTGCGGGTGAGCCGGCGCAGGCGCTCGGGTGTGACGCCCTCGCTCACGATGGCGCGGATCTGGCTGAGCAGCAGGTCGACCGAGAGCTCGGCGAGCTGGGTCGCCCCGTTGTCGATCACGGTGACCGCCGGATGCCACATCTGCAGCAGTGGCATGTCTTCGAAGCACACCAGCGAGAGCTGGTCGGGAATGCGCATGCCGTGCTGCATGAGCACGGGCAGGATGCCGAACACCGCTTCGTGGTTCGCGGCGAACAGCGCCGTCATGCCGGTCGACCGGGCGAGCAGCTCGGTGGCCGCGAGGGCGCCGAAGTCCTGCGTGAACGGGCCGCGCAGCACGAGGCTCTCGTCGTAGGGGATGCCGTGGCGGGCGAGGGCGTCTTCGTAGCCCGAGTGCCGCGCACGGCCGGAGTCGGCGCTCTCGATGCCGCCGATGTAGCCGATGCGCCGGTGGCCGAGGCTCGCCAGGTGCTCGGTGGCCTCGTAGGCGCCGTCGCGGTCGGCCGCGAGCACGGTGGGGGCGAGGGAGTCGTGCGACGACCGGATGACGTTCACCACGGCCATGCCCCGGTGCAGGAAGTCGTTCGTGGTGGCGGCGCTCTGGCCGCTGCCGATGATGATCACCCCGTCGACCCCGTGGTCGGCCAGGGTGAGCAGCAGGCTCTCCTCGGTGCGGGGGTCGGCATCCGTCGTCGACAGGATGAGCTGGTAGCCCTCGCTGCGCAGCCTCCGCTGGATGACGTCGGCGATGGTGTGGAACGACTGGTTCACCAGGTTGTTGAGCACGAGACCGATGAGGTGGGAGCGCTTCGACCGCAGGGCGCTCGCCGCCCGATTGGGGCGGTAGCCCAGGTCGCTGGCCGCTTGATCGACGACGGCGCGGGTGCCCTCCGAGATGAGGGGAGAGCCGCTGAGCGCCCGGGAGGCCGTGCTCAGCGACACGTTCGCACGCTCGGCGACGGTGCGCAGGGTGACCGACATGCGGCTCCTCTCGAGGGGGGTGTGTCGTCGATCCTACGGCGCGACAAACCCATGCAAACGGTTGCACGACGGGTTGCACAAAAGCCTCGCCGGCCAACCCCGCATTGACCAGGGGTTTTGCGGGCGCGGTGAGTTTGCGCCCGGGTTTCGGCCTTGTTTCGCTGCGTAAAAAGACGGTTTCCGGCTCGCGAACGCGGCACGCAATGCGCAAACTGATGCAACCGGTAGCACCGCGCCGGCAGAAACGACGAGGAACCACATGAATCGCCACGATGTCGACTGGGCCGGATACTGGCCCGCCGCTTCGACCCCGTATGCCGCCGACGGCTCGGTCGACGAGCTCGCGCTCACCGCACTGATGGAGCTCTACGTGAGCCAGGGCGTGCACGGCGTGCTCGTGAACGGCTCCACCGGCGAGTGGTTCAGTCAGTCGCCCGACGAGCGCCGCCGCGTGGCCGAGGTCACCGTGGCGGCCGTCGCCGGCCGCACCCCGGTCGTGGTGGGCGTCACCGCCACCACCGCCGCCGAGGCATCCGATCTCGCCCGTCACGCCGAGCGGGCCGGGGCCGACGGGGTGCTCGCGACCGTTCCTCCTTACGTGCACCCCTCGCCCGCCGAGTCGCTGGCCTTCTACGCCGAGGTGAGCTCGGCCACCGCGCTGCCGTTCATGGTCTACAACTGGCCGCGCGGCGTGTCGGTCGACCTCGCGCAGACCCCCGGCCTCATGCAGGCGCTCGCCGACCTGCCGCAGGTGGCCGCCATCAAGGACTCCACCGGCGATTGGAACGCCATGGTCGCCACCACCCAGGCCGTGGCCGATCAGGTGCGCGTGTTCGGGTCGTTCAGCCACCGCAAGGGCCTCGCCATCATGGCCGGTCTCGGCGGCGACGGCGCGATCGACGGCGGCGGCGTCGGCGCGCCCTACGGCGTGCCGTTCTACGAGGCCGCCCAGGCCGGCGACCTCGACCTCGCCCGCTTCTGGGTCGACAAGTACCAGGCCATCAGCGGCCGCCTGGTCGCCCCCGACTACAGCGGCGTCTTCGCCTCCCCCATCGCCCAGCTCAAGGTGGCCATGCACCTGCTCGACCAGCCGGCCGGCCGCCTGCGGGCGCCCCTGATCGAGCTCACCGACCCGGCCGCCATCGCCGCGATCGCCGCGATCCTGCGCGAGGCCGAGCTGCCCGTGAGCGCCGACCGCGAGGCATCCGTCATCGCCGAGCGGGGCTCCTGGTGAACGGAACCGCCGATGTCGTCGTGATCGGCGGCGGTGTGCTCGGGGCCGCCACGGCCTTCGAGCTCGCCGGCCGCGGACTCTCGACGGTGCTGCTCGAGCGCACCCTGCCCGGCCGGCAGGGCTCGGGCACCACGGCGGGCAACCTGCACATCCAGGCCATCCACTCCCGCCGTCCCGGGCAGGCCGTCGCCGTCGACAACGCGCGGCTCGTTCCGCTGCAGCGTGCCACGAGTGACCGCTGGAACACCGTGGCCGAGCGGCTCGGCCGCGACGTGCAGATCGTGCGCTCGGGCGGCTTCACCGTGGCCGAGACCGACGACGACCTGGCCGAGCTCCACCGCAAGGCGGTCTGGGAGCACGAGGCCGGCATCCCCACCGAGGTGCTCGACGGCGACGCGGCCCGCGCGGCCATGCCCCAGCTCGGCGACTCGGTGCTCGGAGCGACCTGGTGCCCGTGGGACGGCTACGCCAACTCGCTGCTCGCCACCCCCGGCTTCGTGGCCGGCGCGAAGGCGAAGGGCGCCCGCGTCTACACGAACTCGCCCGTCACCGCGCTCGCGCCGAGCGGCGCCGGCTGGCGGGTCGAGAGCACCGTCGGCACCTTCTCGGCCGGCGCGGTCGTGAATGCGGCCGGGCCCTGGATCCAGAGCGTCGCCGCCCTCGCCGGAGCTCGGCTGCGGATGGCGCCGCTCGCGATCCAGATGCTCGAGACCGTGCGGGCGCCGCGGTTCCTGCCGCACCTCGTGCAGCACATCGGCATCGGCCTGTCGGTCAAGCAGGTGCTCTCGGGCAGCGTCGTGATCGGCGGCGGCTGGCCGGCGGGCGACCTCCACCTGGGTGGCACGACCCCCGTGCTCGACGCCTCGGTGGCCGGCAACCTCGCCGACGCCGTGCGGGTGGTTCCGGATGTCGCGACGCTGAAGCTCGCGCGGGCCTGGACCGGCCCGCTCGCCGCCACCCCCGACGAGATGCCCGTCATCGGCGAGGTTCCGGGGCTGCCCGGCCTCTTCGTCGAAGGCGGCACCTACTCCTTCACCTTCGCCCCGCTGTGGGCCGAGACCATGGCCGATCTGATCCAGGGAACGACTCCGGCGCACGACGTCGCCGATCTCGGCCCGGCCCGACTGCTCGCTGCGGCGAGCGAGGAAGTGACCGTCTGATGCGCAACACCAACCTCCCCGACCCGACGCCCGGCATGGCCGGCAGCGACGCGCCGCTCTGGCTCGTGAACGGGCACGTGGTCGACGTGATCGGCACCACCGTGCGCCGCGACGTCAACGTCGAGATCGCCGACGGGGTCATCCGCACCATCACCGCCGACGCGGCTCCGGATGGCGCGGCCACCGTCGACCTCGGCGGCCGCTACCTCGCCCCGGGCCTCATCTCGGTGCACACGCACCTCACGATCGTCTACCCGTTCGACGAGACCGACATCCACGAGACCTCGGCCCAGAGCGTGCTGCGCGGCGCGAGCCGCGCCCGCGACGCCCTGCACGCCGGGGTCACGACCGTGCGCACGCTCGACGAGCAGAACCAGGCCGACATCGAGATCCGCAAAGGCGTGGCCGCCGGATGGCTCGAAGCCCCGCGCATCTTCGCCTCGGGCCGCGCCATCGGCATCACGGGCGGCCACGGCAAGGGCATGGCCTGTGTCTACGCCGACGGGCACGACGGATTCCTCAAGGCCGCGCGCAGCGAGCTCGAGGCCGGCGCCGACCACATCAAGGTGTTCATCACCGGCGGCATCGCCCACGCCGACGAGTCGTTCAACGGCGCCCAGATGACCACCGACGAGATGCGCGCCGTGGTGCGGGCCACCAAGGAGCAGGACACCTACGTCGTGGCCCACGCCGGTGGCGGCGAGGCGATCCGCGAGGCCATCTCGGTCGGCATCAACGCCTTCGAGCACGGCTACGACCTCGACGACGAGACCGTCGACATGATGGCGGCGCACCGCTCCTACCTCACGCCGACGCTGTCGGTGACGTCGAGCCCGGTGTGGATGCGCGACCACGGCTTCACCGAGTGGCAGATCGCCCTGGCCCAGAAGGTGCATCCGAAGCACCTGGCGAGCATCCAGCGCGCCTTCTCGCGGGCCATCACCACGGCCGACCAGCTCGACGACGACGGCATCCGCATCGTCGCCGGCACCGACTACCTGCCGGGCGAGCCCCACGACGGAACCTCGTGCGCCGTGAAGGAGATGGAGTACCTCGAGCAGGCGGGCCTGCCCGTCGGCGCCGCCCTGCGCGCCGGAACCTGGGAGGCCGCGCGCCTCCTGCGGGCCGAAGACCGCATCGGCTCGGTCGCCGAAGGCCTCGCGGCCGACCTGATCGTGCTCGACGACGACCCCACCTCGACCGTGTCGGCCCTGCGCACGATCGGCACCGTCATTCAGGAAGGGCGCATCGTGCGCACCGACCTCAGCATTCCCGCACCCCGCACCACCACCGGAGGACACCTGTGAACGCCCCCCGACTCAAGGTGGCCGTCGACATCGGCGGCACCTTCGTCGACGCCATCTCCTACGACACCGTGAACGGCGAGATCTCGGTCTACAAGGTCTCGACCACACCCGAGGAGCCCGCCCGCGGTGTGCTCGGCGGCATCGAGGGCCTGCTCGACTCGGTCGGCTCCGACATCGCCGACATCGAGTCGTTCGCCCACGGCACGACGCTCGGCCTCAACGCCATCCTGCAGCGCAACGGCGCCACGGTCGGCATCATCACCAACGAGGGCTTCAGCGACCTGCTCGAGATCGCTCGCGCCGCCATCCCGTCGTCGCAGATGTACAACTTCAGCTACCAGCGCCCCGCGCCGCTCGTTCCGCGCCGGCACCGCCTCGGCGTGCCCGGCCGGCTCGACGCCCAGGGCGACGAGGTCACCCCCCTCGACGAGGCGGCGGTGGTCGAGGCCGGCCGCGTGCTGGTCGAGGAGCACGGACTCACCTCGATCGCCGTCTGCTTTCTGCACTCCTACGCCGATCCGTCGCACGAACGCCGGGCCGGCGAGCTGCTGCGCGAGGCGTTCCCCGGCGTCGCCGTCTCGATCTCGAGCGACCTCACCCGCGAGTACCGCGAATACGAGCGCACCAGCACGGTGACCCTCGACGCCTACATCCGCCCGGTGCTGAACGACTACATCGGCTCCCTCGAGGGCAAGCTCGCCGACGGCGGTCTCACGACGCCGCTGCACATCATGCGCTCGGGCGGTGGCGCCATGAGCGCGGCCGTGGCCAAGCAGGCTCCCCTGATGACCGTGCTCTCGGGCCCGGCCGGCGGCGTGGTGGGCACCACCTTCCTCGCCCGCGAACTGGGCGTGGCGAACATGCTCTCGTTCGACGTGGGCGGCACGAGCGTCGACTCCTGCGTCGTCGTCGACGGCCAGCCGAGCGAGGTGCACGAGGCCGAGATCGACGGGCTGCCGCTGCTTCTGCCGATCTTCGACATCCGCACCATCGGTGCCGGCGGCGGCTCGATCGCCTGGATGGACGAAGGCCTGCTCAAGGTGGGCCCGCGAAGCGCCGGCGCCGTGCCCGGGCCGGTGGCCTACCAGAACGGCGGCACCGAGCCGACGGTCACCGACGCGGCCTTCGCACTCGGCTTCCTCGACCCGGCCGCGTTCCTCGGCGGGCAGATGGCCGTGTCGGCCGACGCCGCGCGCGCCGCCATCGCCGTGAAGGTGGCCGAGTCGCTGGGTCTCGACGAGACCACGGCGGCGGCCAGCATCCTGCGCATCCTGGTGGCCCGAACCGTGGGTGCCCTGCGCGAGATCACGATCGAGCGCGGGCTCGACCCGCGCGAGTTCACCCTGCTCGCGTTCGGTGGCGCCGGCCCGTTGCTGGCACCGATGCTCTCGCGCGAGATGGGCATCAAGACCACGCTGGTGCCTCGCGTGCCCGCCGCGTTCTCGGCCTTCGGCATGCTGATGAGCGACCTCGAGTTCGAGTTCGCCGCCACCGCGCTGAAGCCGCTCGACGACGACGTGCTCGACGGCCTCGAAGACCAGTTCGTCGAGCTCGAGGCGCGAGCCGTCGCGGTGCTCGACCAGCAGGAGGTGGCCGAAGACGCCCGCGACTACGTGCGCACCCTCGACGTGCGCTACCGCGGCCAGGAGCACTCGCTGCCGGTGGAGTTCCGTTCGGGCGACACCGCCGCCGACGTGCTCGCCGCCTTCAACGACCTGCACGCGGTGCGCCACGGCCACGCCATGGACGAGCCCGGTCAGATCCTCAGCCTGCGGCTGAAAGCGGTGGGCGTGCAGCCGAAGCCGCCGCTCGTGCGCATCGACGCGGTTCCGGATGCCGGCTCCGCTCCGGTCGCCATCGGCACCCGCCGCGCGTTCGACATGGCCACCGACGACTGGGCGGAGTTCCGCGTGTTCGACCGGGCCGGCCTGCTCGCCGGCCACCGCATCCCCGGCCCCGCGATCGTCGAGGAGGGCACGTCGACCACCGTGTTCTTCGGCGACCAGGTGCTCGTCGTCGACGACTACGGGCACCTCGCCATCACGCAGACCGCCGCCACCCCCACCACGACCGTCCCCTCCGGAGGCGCCCTGTGAGCACCAGCCCGAACCCCACCGCCACGGCCCCCACCGCGACGGCTCCGGCTCCCACCGCCACCGCCCCCGAGCGGCTCGACGGCGCGACCGTCGAGGTCATCCGCAACTACGTCGTCTCGGCGGCCGAGCAGATGCGCCGCACCCTCGTGCGCAGCGCTTTCAACCCGGTGATCTACGACGTGCTCGACTTCGGCATCTCGATCTTCAACGCCGACCAGGAGCTGATGGCCGAGGCCAGCGGCATCACCCACTTCCTCGGCGCCAACGACCGCGCCATCGTGGAGGGCACGAGATACATCGGCCTCGAGAACATGGGCCCGGGTGACGTGTTCATCCTCAACTACCCCTACTGGAGCGGCGCCCACGCCTACGACGCGATGCTCTTCGCGCCCGTGTTCGTCGACGGCCGCGACACCCCCGCCGCGTTCCTCGCGGTGCGGGCGCACTGGATGGATCTCGGCGCGAAGTCGCCGGGCTACGTGCTCGACTCCACCGACATGCACCAGGAGGGCCTCATCTTCCCGGGCACCCGCATCGTCAAGGGCGGCGAGATCGTGCGCGACATCACCGAGCTCATCCGCTTCAACTCCCGTCTGCCCGAGCTGACGCTCGGCGACTTCCACGCCCAGCTCGCCGCTCTGCGCGTCGGCGAGCGCAGCCTGCACCAGATCTGGCAGAAGTTCGGCATCGAGAACGTCGAGCAGGCCATCCGCCAGGTGATCGAGCACGGCGAGGCCGTGGCCCGCAAGGCCGTCGCCGCGCTGCCCGACGGCAGCTGGACGGCGACCGACTACATCGACGACGACAACATCACCGACGACATCATCGAGATCACCATCCGGGTGACCATCGAGGGCGACTCCATCACCGCCGACTACACCGGCTCGTCGCCGGCCGTGCCCGGACCGGTCAACCTGCCGATCGGGTCGACCGAGGGCATCGTGAAGGCCAGCTTCAAGAGCCTCACCACCGCCGACGAGCCCTCGAACGCCGGCCACTTCCGGCCGCTCACGATCATCGCCGAGGAGGGCAGCATCTTCAACGCGGTCTACCCCTCGGCCACCTTCACCCAGTGGAGTGCGATCGTGGCCGTCGAGCTCATGCACAAGGCGCTGGCCCAGGTGATCGACGCCATCCCGGCATCCGGAGGCGGCGACGAGCCCGGCTTCATGGCGCTCGGCCACGACTCCCGCACCGACGCCGACTACGTGGTGAGCAACAACGAGGGCATCGGATGGGGTGCCACCAAAGACCACGACGGCGGCAACGCCCAGCAGCACGCCTCGCAGACCACGGTGCGCAACACCCCCATCGAGATCCTCGAGCACAAGGCGGCGCTGCTGCACGAGCGGCTCGAGCTCATTCAGGACTCCGCGGGAGCGGGCCGCTACCGCGGCGGCGTCGGCGTGCTGCGCGAGGTGCGCTACACGGAGCCCGGCGAGGTGCTCTCGATGAAGAAGAAGACCAAGACGAAGCCCTGGGCTCTCGCGGGCGGGCACGAGCCCGAGCCGAGCGAGATGGTCATCTGGCCGGGCACCGACCGCGCCAAGCGCGTCGGCATGTACCGCGCCAGCATGGCCGCCGGCGAGCGCTTCGTGAACAGGACGGCCGGTGGCGGGGGTCATGGAGACCCCCTCGACCGAGACCCCCGAGCTGTCGTCGAGGACGTCATCGACGGCTACGTGAGCGCTGAATCCGCTCGCGACACCTACGGCGTCGACATCCACCCCGACGGAACGTGGACAGAGACCACCGACCGCACCGACCGCACCACCCGATCCCACTCACAGGAATAGGTAATCGACATGCTCTCACAGAACGCCCCGGGCCTGACCCGGAGACGAGCGCGCCTCGTCGTCACCGGAGTCGCGCTGATGGGTGTCACCGCACTCCTCGCCGGCTGTGCCGGTGGCGGCGGCGACACCTCCGCCCGCGCCTCCACCCTCGTGATCGCCGAGAACGAGCCGGCGGCCAGCTTCGACCCCATCCAGGCGAACAACTCGACCGTCGAAGAGGTCGTCATCCCCGCCTACGACACCCTCATCGACTACAACGCCGACGCCGAGCTCGTTCCCGAGCTCGCGACGGAGTGGACCGTCGACGACTCGGGCACGGTCATCGACCTCACCCTGCGCGACGACGTCACCTTCCACGACGGCGCCAAGCTCACCGCCGCCGACGTGGTCTACACGCTCGACCGCATCAAGAGCCTGAACATCGGAGTGGCCTCGCTGCTCACCTCGTACGCGTCATCCGAAGCCGTCGACGACACGCACGTCAAGATCACGCTCAGCCAGCCGGATGCCCCGTTCCTGGCTGGCCTCAGCCGCGTCTACATCCTCAACTCGGCCCTGGTCGAGAAGAACGCCGGAGACGACGACGGCCAGTCGTGGCTCGCGACCAACGACGCGGGCTCCGGCCCCTACGAGGTCACCGGCTACACCCCGAACCAGTCGGCGACGTTCGACCAGTACGCCGACTACTGGGGCGGCTTCGACGGCCAGGCCGAGTCGATCGAGTTCCGCTACCTGACCGAGGCGTCGACCCAGGCCGCCGCCCTCAAGTCGGGTGACATCGACATCGCCATGGACATCGCTCCGGCCGACCGGGCCGGATTCGACACCGACGGCTTCGCGACCGACTCCTCGCCGACCAACGTGGTGCTCTACACCTTCTTCAACATGCTCGACCCCACCACGTCGAACCCGGCGCTGCGCGAGGCCATCTCGTACGCCTACGACTACGACCAGCACGTCGACACCATCCTGCAGGGTGAGGGCAGCACGGTGAACGGACCGCTGCCCGCCGGCATGCAGTGCTCCACGACCGACGACATCGGCCAGCCGACCTTCGACCTCGATCGCGCCAAGCAGATCGTCGACGAGAACGGCCTCGCCGGAACCACGGTGACCATGACCTACCTCGAGGCCACGGCCGAGATGGAGCAGGCCGCGGCGCTGCTGCAGTCGAACCTCGCCGAGATCGGCATCACGCTCGAACTGCAGGCGGTCACCTACCCGCAGTTCGCCGAGCTGAACTCGTCGGCCGACACCCGCTCGCAGCTCGAGATGATCTACGCCTTCCCGCCCTACCCCGACGCGAGCGCCGTGATGTACCAGCTCTACGACTCGACCTTCATCGACGGCGGCCAGAACTGGGCCGCCTACTCGAACCCCGAGGTCGACACCCTCGTCGAGACGGCCCGCACCGAGACCGACCAGGCCGCCGCCTGCGACATGTACCAGCAGGCGCAGAAGCTGGTGGTCGCCGACGACGTGAGCCTCAACATGGCGAACTCGAACACCGTCGCCATCATGAACGACCGGGTGCAGGGCTTCACCTACCAGCCCTCGCACCACCAGACCGTCGACGTCTACGCGATCACCCTCGCCGACTGACACACCCCGGTGCGGTGCGGGCTCCGGCCCGCACCGCACCACCCGCTTTTTCCGCACCACCGAACAGGAAGGACGAGCCCATGATCCGCTACCTCGCGCAGCGCCTGGCGCTCGCCGTCGTCGTGCTCGCCGGATTGCTCGTCATGGCGTTCGTCATGGTGCAGATCCTGCCCGGCGACCCCGCCCGAGCCGCCGCCGGACGCAACGCCACCGCCGAGCAGGTCGAGGCGGCCCGCGTGGCCCTCGGTCTCGACGAGCCGGTCATCCAGCAGTTCTGGCGCTTCATCGGCCGGGTCTTCCAGGGCGATCTCGGCACCTCGGTCTTCACGCACCAGCCGGTGCTGCAGGACATCGCGGCCGTGCTGCCGTCGAGCCTCGAGCTCGTGGCCGCGGCCATGATCATCAACATCGTCGTCGCCGTTCCGCTCGGCGTGTTCGCCGCCTATCGGCGCGGACGGGCGGCGGATGTCGCGGCCCGCCTGCTGGCCCTGCTCGGGGCCGCGCTGCCGGTGTTCTGGCTCGGCCTGCTGCTGCAGCTGTTCTTCGCCGGCACCCTCAAGTGGCTGCCGCTGTACGGCCAGATCGGCTTCGGCATGGACGTGCCGACCATCACCGGCGCCACCACGATCGACGCCCTGCTGAGCGGCGATCCCGCCGCCTTCGGCTCGTCGCTGGTCTACCTCATCCTTCCGGCCATCACCCTGTCGGCCTCGTTCATCGCGGTCATCGCCCGCACCGTGCGGTCGAGCATGATCACCGCGCTCGACTCCGACTACGTCGCCCTCGCCCGCGCCACCGGTGCGAGCGAGTTCCGCGTGGTCGTGCGGCACGGTCTGCGCAACGCCCTCATCCCGATGTCGACCATCCTCGGCATGCAGTTGGGCTGGATGCTCGGCACCACGGTGCTGGTGGAATCGACCTTCAACCGCACCGGCATCGGCGCCTACATGGTGACCGCCGTGCTGCAGACCGACATCTACCCCGTGATCGGATCGATCATCGTCATCGGCATCGTGTTCATCGTCACCAACTTCGTGGTCGACCTGCTGCAGCTGTGGATCAATCCTCGACTGCGCGACTCGGCCTGGGTGCGCCGGCGCCCCGCGGCCGGCATCCCGGTGGCCGCCCAGGCCGGGCTCACGCCCGCCGGCAGCGTGGGAGGAGTTCGATGACCGCCCTGCTCCCGGCGCGGCTGCGCCCCTCCTCCTCCCCGCGCCGCGCTCCCCGCCGTCGTCGTCGCGGAGTGCCCGTCGCCGAGCGCATCGCCCTCGTCGTGGTGGTGCTCATCATCGTGATCGCGATCATCGGCCCGTGGATCGCGCCCTACGACCCCTACCGCGTCGACCTCGCCCAGGCGCTCCAGCCGCCGAGCGCCGCACACTGGTTCGGCACCGACGTGAACGGCCGCGACGTGCTGAGCCGCGTGCTCGTGGGCGCGCAGGTCACCCTCTCGGCCACCGGCATCGTGCTGCTCATCACCCTGGTGATCGGCGTGATCGTGGGCACCGTCGCCGCCCTCGGCGGCCGGGTCGTCGACGAGGTGCTGATGCGCATCACCGACATCGGTCTGGCGCTGCCGTCGATCATCCTGGCCCTCGGCTTCGCGGTAGCCCTCGGCCCCGGCCTGCAGTCGGCCGTGGTCGCGATCGCGGCCACCTGGTGGCCCGGCTACGCGCGGCTGGTGCGCAGCATCGTGCGCGAGACGCGCCACGCCGAGTTCGTCGAGTCGGCCGTCGCCCTGGGCGTCAGCCGCTGGCGGCTCGTGACCAAGCACATCCTGCCGAACTCGCTCGACCCCATGTACGTGCAGGTCACGCTCGACGTGGCCGCCGTGATGCTCGTGATCAGCGGCCTGTCGTTCGTGGGCGTCGGCGCGCAGGTGCCGTCGGCCGAGTGGGGTGCGATGATCGCCTCGGCGGCCGACAACGTGCTGAACGGATGGTGGGCCCTCGTGTTCCCCGGTCTCGCCATCGCCATCACGGCCATCGCTTTCAACCTCTCGGGCGACTGGCTGCGCGTGCGGCAGGACCCGACCCTGCGGGACGGAGGCGCACGATGACCGCGTTGCTCGAGATCTCGGGCCTGCGGGTGAGCTACCCGGGCGTCGACGAACCCGTCGAGGTGGTGCACGGCGTCGACCTCGTCGTGCCGCAGGGGCGCAAGGTCGCCCTGGTGGGCGAGTCGGGCTCGGGCAAGTCGGTGACCGCGCGTTCGGTGCTGCAGCTCGACCCCGACGCGACCATCGCCGGCAGCATCCGGCTGGGCGGGCAGGAACTCGTCGGCGCCGCCCCCAAGATCGTGCGCGGCATCCGGGGGTCGGGTGCCGGGCTGGTGTTCCAAGATCCGCTCACCTCGCTCAACCCCGTGATGCGCATCGGCTGGCAGATCATGCAGCCGCTCGTCATCCGGGGCGTGTCGAAGAAGGAGGCACGGGAGCGCGGCATCGCGCTGCTCGACCGGCTGGGCGTGGTGAACGCCGCGGCGCGGTTCGACGATTACCCGCACCAGTTCTCGGGCGGCATGCGCCAGCGCGTGGTGATCGCCATCGCCATCATCGCCGAACCCGCGCTGCTGATCGCCGACGAGCCCACCACGGCGCTCGACGTGCAGGTGCAGGCCCAGGTGCTCGAGCTGCTGCACGAGGTGGCCGACGAGCGCGGTATGGGCGTGCTGCTCATCACCCACGACCTGGCCATCGTGGCCGGGTTCGCCGACGACGTGGTGGTGATGCGGCACGGCGAGGTGGTCGAGAGCGCGCCCGTCGACGAGCTGTTCGCGGCGCCGAAGCATCCCTACACGCGGGGGCTGCTCGGGGCGATCCCGCGGCTGGACAGCGACCCGTCGGTGCGGCTGACGTCGGTGGCCGATTACGTCGACACGTTCGAGACCGTCGACGACGAACCCGCTGCCCCGGCGGCCGAGAACGGAGCCGCGCGATGAGCCTGCTCGCCGTGACCGAGGTCACCAAACGCTTTGCGGGCCAGCACGCGCCGGCCGTCGACTCCGTGTCGTTCACCCTCGAACGCGGCTCGGCTCTCGGGCTGGTCGGGGAGTCGGGCTCGGGCAAGTCGACCACCGCGCGACTGGTCGCCGGACTGATCAAACCGGATGCCGGCTCCGTCGTGCTCGACGGCACCGAGCTGGTCGGTGCGCCACGCGCGACGCTCCAGGCGGCCCGGCGCGAGTTGCAGTTCGTCTTTCAGGACCCGTTCTCGTCGCTCAACCCGCGCATGCGCGTGAGCGAGCTCGTGGGCGAGGGCCTGCTCGTGCACGGCATCGAGCGCGATGCCGCGAAGCGGCGCGACCGGGTGGTCGAGACCCTCGAGTCGGTGGGGCTCGACTCGTCGCACCTCGACCGCTACCCCCGATCGTTCTCGGGGGGCCAGCGGCAGCGCATCGCCATCGCGCGGGCCATCGCCGTGCGGCCGCGAGTGCTGATCTGCGACGAGCCGGTGTCGTCGCTCGACGTCTCGGTGCAGGCCCAGGTGCTGAACCTGCTCGGAGACCTGCGCGAGAAGCTCGACCTCGCCCTGCTGTTCATCGCCCACGACCTGGCCGTGGTGCGCTACCTCTGCGATCGCGTCGCCGTGATGAACGGCGGCCGCATCGTCGAGATCGGCTCGCGCGACCAGGTCTACGAGCACCCGCAGGATGCCTACACCCGCGCGTTGCTCGACGCCGTGCCCGTGCCCGATCCGGCGCGGGAGCGCGCGAGGCGCTCCGCGCTCGCCGCCTCCCGATCCGTCACCGCCCCAGGAGTGAACTCATGAGCCAGAACCCCGCGCTGCCCGACACCGCCGAGGCGGCATCCGGAACCGCCGCACCGACCGCATCGACCTCACCGCCCGCGCCGACCGCCCCGATCGACCTCGTCGTGCGCGGCGGCACGGTGGTCGAGGCCACGTGGCAGGGCCCGGCCGACCTGTTCGTGGCGGGCGGCGTGGTGCAGGCGGTCGTCGCTCCCGGCACCGCCGTGCCCGCGGGCGGTGAGGGGGCGCGCGTGATCGACGCCACCGGCCTGCTGGTGATGCCCGGCGGGGTCGACCCGCACTGCCACGTCGGCTTCACCTCGGGCGAGTTCACCTCGCTCGACGACTACCGCGAGTGCACCACGGCCGCGGTGTTCGGCGGCACGACGACCATCGTCGACTTCGCCATCCCGCGCCCCGGCCAGGCTCCGCTCGCCGTCGCCCACGCGCAGCGGGCGAAGGCCGATCAGGGTCTGTGCGACAGCGCGCTGCACGCCTCGGTGGTCGACTGGGACGACACCGTTCCCGACCAGCTGCGGCAGCTCGTGGGCGAAGGCATCGTGACCGTCAAGATGTTCACCACCTACCGCGGCGAGTCGATGGCCGACGCCGACACCATCCTGCGCACGATGCAGGTGCTGAACGACGAGGGCGGCATGGTGGTGATCCACTGCGAGTCGAACCCCATCATCGAAGAAGACCAGCGCAAGGCCAGCGAGCGGGGCGAGATCGACGCCGGTCACATGCACACCACGCGCAGCCACCTCGCCGAGACCGCGGCGGTGGCCGAGGTGCTCTCGATCGCCGAGACCCTCGGCGCCCCGGTCTACTTCGTGCACCAGTCGACCCCCGAGGCCATCGACCTCGTGGCCGACGCCCGCCGTCGCGGACTCTCGGCCTACACCGAATCGGTGGCGCACCACCTCGTGCTCGACGACAGCCACTACCTCGGCGAGCACCCGGAGCGTTTCGTCTGCTGTCCGCCGCTGCGCGACCGGGCCACCGTCGAGGCGCTCGGCGGCTACCTGTTCAACGGCGAGATCACCACCATCGGCAGCGACCACTGCTGCTACGACACCGCGCAGAAACTCGAGCACCCCGACGACGTGCGCATCATGCCCAACGGGCTGCCGGGCGTCGAGACCCGCCTGCCGGTGATCTTCAGCGAGTACGTGTCGAAGAAGGGCCTGTCGCCGAGCCGCTTCGTCGAGGTCGCCGCCACCAACCCGGCGCGCGTCAACGGCATCTATCCTCAGAAGGGCACGCTGCTGCCCGGCTCCGACGCCGACATCGTGCTGTGGGATGCCGCCGCGGCATGGACCGTCACCACCGAGGGGTTGCACATGGCCACCGACTACACGCCCTACGAGGGGCTCGACGTCGTGGGCCGCCCGGTCACCGTGATCGTGCGCGGCGCCGTCGTGGTGGAGAACGGCGAGCTGGTCGACGCCACCCCCCGAGGCCGGCACGTGCCGGCGCACGCGGTCGACCTCACCGCCGTCTGATGCTGCGCTTCGTCGACGCCCTCGAGACGGCCGGCGCCTGCTCGGTGCTCGAGGCGGCCGACGCGCTCGAGACCGCCCTGCGCGACGGCCTCGACCCCGAGAACCAGGTGGCGCGAACGTCGGTGCCGGTCGGCGACGAGCCGCACGGGCGAGGCGGCGAGCTGCTGCTCATGCCCGCCACGACGACCGACTACTCGGCGGTCAAGGTGCTGTCGATCGGCGGCGAGCCGCGGGTGCAGGGGGTGTGCGTGGTGTTCGACACCCGCACTCTCGAACCGCTGGCCGTGCTCGACGGCGCCGCCCTCACCCTCGTGCGCACGCCCGCCGTCTCGCTCGTCGCCATCCGGCGGCTGGTGCGGCGTGCGCCGGAGCGGGCGTTGATCATGGGCACGGGCCCGCAGGGGGCCGCGCACGCGGAGGCCATCCGGCAGCAGTACGGCGGGGTCGAGATCGTGCAGGTCGGCCGAAGCGCCTCCGCGGCATCCGTCGCCGCCGAGGTCGCTCGGGCCGACCTGATCTGCTGCTCCACCACGGCGGCCGAGCCGCTCTTCGACGGCGCTGCTGTGCGCGACGACGCGGTGGTCGTGGCCGTGGGTTCGCACCGGCCGAACGAGCGGGAGCTCGACGGCGCGCTCGTCAGCCGCGCGCAGATCGTGGTGGAGTCGCGCGCTTCGGCGCTGCAGGAGGCCGGCGATCTCATTCTGGCCGGTGTGGCCCCGCAGAGCCTCCGCAACCTCGCCGAGCTCGTGCGCGACGGCATCCCCTCGAGTAATCGGCCGCGCGTGTTCACGTCGACGGGCATGAGCTGGCAGGACACCGTGGTCGCGGGCGCGATCGTGCGGCGGGTGCTCGCGACCTAGCGTGCGGGCGGTTGGCCCCCGGACGAGCGCTTCCCTGCCGGGGCGGCATACGGCACAGTGGAGGCATGACCGACTACACCGATCCGGCCACCGCCGGCCACCGCCTGAGCAACGCCGAACGCGAGGAGGCGGTGTCGGCCCTCGAACGCGCCAACGCCGATGGCCGCATCACCGCCGCCGAGTTGAGCGAGCGGTCGAGCGCCGCCCGCAGCGCCGTGACGCGGGGCGACCTGGCACCGCTGTTCGCCGACCTGCCGCAGGCGGCCGCCTCGACCCCGCCCGCCTTCGCCGCCCCGTCGTCGGCCGGCCAGCCGTTCACGGCGCCCCCGCCCGGCGGTGGCTACAACCAGGGCCCCGGCTACGGCGGCTATCCCGGCGGCTACAGCGGCGACGGCCGGCCCGCGCGCGGCGGCCGCACCGGCAACTGGATCGTCGCGATCATGCCGTTCGTGGCGCTCGCGCTGTTCTTCATCTGCGGCACCTACCTGCCCGGCGGCTACGCGTGGTCGTGGATCTTCTTCCTCGCCATCCCCGTGGCCGCGATCGTCGTCTACGGGCCGGGCGGGCGCAACGGCGACCGTTAGTCTTCGACGCCCGCCTTCACCAGGATGGGCAGGTGGTCGCTCTCGCCCTGCGGCAGGGTGTCGATCGAGTCGATGCGGGTGTGGGCGCTGGTGACGAAGTCGAAGTGGCCTTTGAAGTACTTGTAGCGGGCGTAGGTCGGCTTGTCGCTGAACGACAGCAGGTAGCCCGACTCCTCCATGCGCTCGCTGAGGTTGGCCCGGAACCAGGGGTAGTTGTAGTCGCCCACCATCACGGTCGGAAGGCCGGGGCCCATCACGCGCAGAGCGCTGTGGGCCGCGGCGATCTGCTTGCGGCGCAGCGAGTTCGAGGCGGTGAGCGGCGCCGCGTGAAACGAGCCGACCAGGATCTCCTTGTCGATCTCCTTGTCGAACAGCCGCGCGGCGAGCAGGCGCTCGTGCGCCGGCGCCATCACCCGGTCGTGCATCGACTTGCGCAGCGCGAAGACGCGCGTGGCCTCGAGGTCGAAGCGGTCGTCGCGGTAGTAGACGGCGAGACCCAGGCGGTTGGTCTTGGTGGAGTCGGCCAGCACGAGGTGGTCGATGCGCTCGGGGATGTCGGAGGTGTCGCATTCCTGCAGGCACATCACGTCGACATCGTAGAGGCGGCTCAGATCGCGGAGTTCACCGCTCGCGTGGTGCTTGCGCAGGTTGTAACTGACGATGTTCAGTTCTCGTCCCATCTTCGTAGTGACTGCACTCTCTCTACTGCTTCGATCGGGTGGTGCGACGTCCTAACTCCGTCATTCTGACACGTCGGAGCCGGTCTCTGCCTGGACAGTGCGTGAGTACTCGCCAGGAGCCAGCCCGACCACCGAGGCGAAGTCGCGACTGAAGTGCGCCTGGTCGGCGTAGCCGAGTTCGGCGGCGAGCGCGGCGAGACCGGTCGAGGGTTCGGCGCGCAGTCGGGCCGCGGCATCCTGAAGCCGTTGGCGCTGCAGGAGCCACTTGGGATTGATGCCCACGAACTCGGCCGTGAGCCGTTGCAGGCTGCGCACGCCGAGCCCGAACCGCCGGGCGAGGTCGTCGACGCTGCGGATGCCGGGGTCGGTCTCGACCGCGTCGACCACCGCATTGATGAGCGCCCCCTGCTCGGCGTCGAGCCGGCGCGCCCGCAGCCACTGCTCGAAGGCGGCCACCATTCCCGTGTCGTCGTGACGCAGGCTCCGGATGCGCTCGGCGAGCCCGCCGTCGCCCCCGGCCAGGGCGTCGAGCGGCTCGGGCCGGTCGGCGAGGCTGTCGACGCTGCGGCCGGCGCCGATCAGGGCCCGGGCGGTTCCGGGCTGGAGCATCACGCCGAAGGCCCAGCCGTCGCCCGTGAGGATGCGCGATCCGACGCCGCGGGCCAGTCCGAACACCGCGGCGTAGTCGTCGGCCACGACGAGGTTGCAGGTGGCGTATTGCAGCAGCCGCTCCTCGTGGGTGGCGCCGGCCGGCAGGTGCCAGCGCGGAATCCAGTAGTGCCGCACGAACGGGGCCAGCTCGGCGCTCGGCCGGTAGCGATCGATCGACACCATCGGGGCCGCGCGGCCGGGGGACAGCACGCCCTTGCTCTCGGGGGTGGGCCCGCCGGGCGTCGCGGTGGTGGCGGGCCCGCCGGTCGGCGCGGTGGTGGCGCGCGATTCATGCTGCACGCCCGACACCCTACTCGCGGCGGGCCTCAGCGCCCCGTGGGCTCGTAGCGCACGGGAGCGAACGTCGTGGCGACGATCGCCCGCAGCGCCTCGAGACTGCCGCTCACGAGCCCCTGGGCCCGGGCCTGCACGAGCACGTTGCCGATCGCGGTAGCCTCCACGGGGCCCGCCAGCACCGGCCGCCCGGTGCGGTCGGCGGTGAGCTGGCAGAGCAGGGCGTTCTGCGACCCGCCGCCCACGATGTGGATGACCTCGATGCGCTTGCCCGAGAGGGCCGCGGCCGTCTCGATGGAGCGGGAGTAGGCATCCGCGAGGCTCTCGAGAATGCTGCGCACGAACTCGGCGCGGCTCTGCGGCACCGGCCGGCCGTGCTCGATGCACCAGTCGGCGATGCGCTGGGGCATGTCGCCCGGCGCGATGAATCGGGGGTCGCCGGCGTCGAACACGGCGACCGGTGCGGTGACCCCGCGTGCCGCCGAGATCAGCGTCGGCAGGTCGATCTGCTCGCCCGAACGCTCCCAGGTGCGCACCGACTCCGAGAGCAGCCACAGACCCGACACGTTCTGCAGGAACCGGATGCGTCCGTCGACACCGCCCTCGTTGGTGAAGTTCGCGGCGCGGCTGGCCTCGCTCACCACGGGCTGCTCGAGCTCCACCCCCACGAGCGACCAGGTGCCGCTCGAGATGTAGGCGAAGTCGTCGCCCACGGCCGGCACGGCGACGACGGCGGAAGCGGTGTCGTGCGACCCCACGGCGCTCACGGCGAGCGAGGCCGGCGCCCCGATCTCGGCGGCGACGGCGGGCAGCAGCGTGCCGACGGTCGACCCGGGCGCGATCACCTCGGGCAGCAACCGGCGCGGAAGGCCGAGGCGCTCGATCAGGGTGTCGTGCCAGCGCCCGGTGTGCACGTCGAGCAGCCCGGTCGTGGAGGCGTTCGTCTGCTCGGCGCGCGAGACGCCGGTGAGCCAGAAGTTCAGCAGGTCGGGCACGAGCAGCATCGAGTCGGCGCCGTCGAGCGACCCGGCGAGCTGCTCGGCGGCGAGCTGGTAGAGGGTGTTGAAGCTCAAGAACTGCAGGCCGTTCGCCGCATAGAGCTCGGCGGGGCCCACGATCGTGTGCGTCGCGTCGACCCCCGCCGCCGTGCGCTCGTCGCGGTAGTGGTAGGGGTTGCCGAGCATGCGGCCGTTGGTCATCAGCGCGTAGTCGACCGCCCAGGAGTCGACGGCGATGCTGCGGATGTCGGGCTCGTCGCGCACCGCCGAGGCGAGCCCCGCGAGCACGTTGCGGTAGAGCTCGAGGATGTTCCAGTGCAGCCCGTCGAACACGCGCACCGGGTTGTTCGGGAACCGTGCCACCGGCACGAGTCTGAGCTCGTCGTGCCCGACGTAGCCGAGCATCACCCGGCCGCTCGTGGCCCCGAGGTCGACGGCGGCGACAGCGGCGGTCATGCGCCCCTCCTCACCCTCACCTCTCGCGAGTGGTCACTTTCGGCGGCACAGGGCGCCGTATGGCGCCGATAGTGCCCACTCGCGAGCATAGGGGACGGGATCGGCGGCATCAGCGCAGGAAGGCGGCGGCGACGCCGGCGTCGACCGGGATGTGCAGGCCGGTGGTGTGGGTGAGGTCGGCGCCTGTGAGCACCGCCACCGCGTTCGCCACGTGCTCCGGGAGGACCTCGCGCTTCAGCAGCGTGCGCTGGGCGTAGTAGGCGCCGAGCTCCTCCTCGGGCACACCGTAGACGGCGGCGCGCTTGGCGCCCCAGCCGCCCGCGAAGATGCCCGAGCCGCGAACGACTCCGTCGGGGTTGATGCCGTTGACCTTGATGCCGTGGTCACCGAGCTCGGCGGCGAGCAGGCGCACCTGGTGGGCCTGGTCGGCCTTGGTGGCCGAGTAGGCGATGTTGTTGGGGCCCGCGAACACCGAGTTCTTCGACGAGATGTAGATGATGTCGCCGCCGAGGTCTTGCTCGATGAGCACCTTCGCGGCTGCCTTCGACACCAGGAACGAGCCCTTCGCCATCACGTCGTGCTGCAGGTCCCAGTCCTTCTCGGTGGTCTCGAGCAGCGGCTTCGAGATCGACAGACCCGCGTTGTTCACCACGAGGTCGAGCCCGCCGAACTGCAGCAGGGCCGCCTCGATGCCCGCCTCGATGTCGGAGGCGCTCGTCACGTCGGCGCGCACGCCGATGGCGACATCCGTGTTGCCGAGCTCGGCCGCCGCGGCCTGGGCCTTCTCGAGGTCGAGGTCGGCGATGACGACGCAGGCGCCCTCGGCGGCCAGGCGGGTGGCGATGGCCTTGCCGATTCCGGATGCCGCGCCGGTGACGAGGGCGATGCGGGTGGCGTGCGACTTCGGCTTCGGCAGGCGCTGCAGCTTGGCCTCTTCGAGCGCCCAGTACTCGATGCGGAACTTCTCGGCCTCGTCGATCGGCGCGTAGGTGCTGAGCGACTCGGCGCCCCGCATCACGTTGATGGCGTTGATGTAGAACTCGCCGGCCACGCGCGCGGTCTGCTTGTTGGCGCCGTAGCTGAACATGCCGACGCCCGGAATGAGCACGATCGCCGGGTCGGCGCCGCGGATGGCGGGGGAGTCGGCGACGGCGTTGCGGTCGTAGTAGGCCTGGTAGTCGGCGCGGTACTCGGCGTGCAGCTCCTTGAGGCGCGCGATCGAGTCCTCGACCGACGCGTCGGCGGGCAGGTCGAGCACGAGCGGCTTGACCTTGGTGCGCAGGAAGTGGTCGGGGCAGCTGGTGCCGAGCGCGGCGAGTCGCGGATGCTCGGCGCTGGCCAGGAAGTCGAGCACGACGTCGGCGTCGGTGAACGACCCGACCTGCGGCTTGTCGGTCGAGGCCAGGCCGCGGATGGTGGGGGCGAGCGCGGCCGCCTTCGCGCGACGCTCGGCCTCGGGCAGGGCGCCGTAGCCGTCGAGTGCGGGACCGAACGGCTCGGGCGAGCCGTGCTCGGCGATGTAGGCCTCCGCGGTGCGGATGATCCACAGCGAGTTGGCCTCGGCCTCGTCGCTCGTGTCGCCCCACGCCGTGATGCCGTGGCCGCCCAGGATGGTGCCGATCGCATCCGGGTTCTGCTTCTTGATCTCGGCGATGTCGAGGCCGAGCTGGAAGCCGGGCCGGCGCCACGGCACCCAGACCACCTTGTCGCCGAAGATCGTGCGGGTGAGCTCTTCGCCGTCGGCCGCCGTGGCGATGGCGATGCCCGAGTCGGGGTGCAGGTGGTCGACGTGGTTCGCGTCGACGAGGCCGTGCATCGCGGTGTCGATCGACGGGGCGGCTCCGCCCTTGCCGAACAGCGTGTAGTCGAAGGCCGCCACCATCTCGTCTTCGCGGTCGACCCCGGGGTAGACGTTCACGAGCGAGCGCAGCCGGTCGACGCGCAGCACCGCGAGTCCGGCCTCGGTGAGGGTGCCCAGGTCGCCGCCGGAGCCCTTGACCCACATCAGCTCGACGTTCTCGCCCGTGACCGGGTCGATCTCGAGACCCTTCGCCGAGGTGTTGCCCCCGGCGTAGTTGGTGTTCTTCGGGTCGGAACCGAGGCGGTTCGACCGTGCGATGAGGTCGGCTGCGGCGGGGGAAGTCATGGATGCTCCATCGGTGTCTCGAGCGCACGTCGGCGTCGTTGGCTGCCTGGTGTTATGGCGTGTGAACTTCACAAAACATAACAGGAGGGCGGCACCGCGTCAACGGAGGCACCGGATGTTCACCCGGCGGTTCAGCGGATCTCGACCAGATCGCGCAGCACGTCGAGCCGGGCATCTCGCGGGTCGAGCTCGGTGACCACGATCGAGATCTGCGACCACGACAGAGCAGCGGCCATTGCGCGACGGCCGAGTTTGGCCGAGTTGATGAGCAGCACGGTCTCGCGCGCCGCCCGCACGAACTCGCGCTTCACCTGGGCCTCTTCGATGATGGTCTCGCTCGTGCCGCCCTCGGGGTCGGCGGCGGCGGCCGAGGTGAAGAAGCGGTCGTAGTTGAGCATGGCGGCCGCGGCGCACGCCACCGGGCCCACGAAGCTCTCGGTGTGGGGCTCGAGCTCGCCGCCCACGAGGATGGCGCGCGTGCCCCGCAGCGCGCGGGCGCGGGCGTGATTGTGGGCGGAGTTCGTGGCGACCACGAGGTCGGTCGTGGCACCGGGCTTGAACTGCGCGAGCAGGTGCCCGGATGTCGACGACGCATCGACCGCGATCGACCCGGTGGTGGGCATCAGGTCGAGCGCCTTGCGGGCGATCTCGGTCTTGGCGACGTCGTCGACGCCCTGGCGCTCGGTGAACGAGCGCGCCTTGACCGTGGCGACCGCCCCGCCCCGCACCCGAACCACCACGCCCTCGAGCTCGAGGGCCTCGAGGTCGCGGCGCACGGTCATGCTCGACACCCCGAGCTCGGCCGCCGACTCCTCGAGCCTGATGACGCCGCTGTCGTCGAGGCGCGCGATCAGCCGCTCGCGACGCTCGGCTCCGATCACGCATGCCACACTACTCGCAGGTCGCGGCCAGACCGTGGCCACCACCTCGAGGCCGGGCGCACGACGGCGGGGCGGCGGGCGGCGGGGTCAGGCGGGCGCGGGGTCAGGCGGGTGGCGGGTCAGGCGGGTGGAGGGATGACGGCCCGCTGGGTGGCGATCGCGGTGCCGGCGGCGACGCAGACGACGGCGATGCCGACGACCTCGAGGGCCGAGAACTGCTCCGACAGGATGAGCCAGCCGAAGACCGCGGCGACCACCGGGCCGAAGGCGGTGATGATGGCGTACAGCCGTGGCGTGATGCGGCGCAGGATGAACGTGTCGAGGCTGTAGGGCAGAGCCGACGAGAGGATGCCGACCCCCACCAGAAGGGCGACCACCCGCCAGTCGACCGCCGCCGGGTCGAGGGTGACGGCCGCGAGGGGCAGCAGGATGACGAGACTCACCACGCTCGCCACCGTCAGCCCCTCGAGGCCGGGCAGCCGGGTCGCCACCCGGCGGGTGAGCACGATGTAGAACGCCCAGGCCGCGGCCGCCGTGAGCGCGAGCGTCACGCCCCAGGCGTTGATGGTGCCGTCGAACCCCGTGAGCAGGAACACCCCGGCCGCGGCGGCCAGGGCGCACACCACGTCGAGCAGCCGGCGCGAGGCCACGAGGGCCAGCGTCAGCGGGCCGAGGAACTCGATCGTCGCCGCGATGCCGAGGCCGAGCAGGTGCACCGACTCGTAGAACGACAGGTTCATCACGGCCAGAACCACGCCGAGCGCCACCGCCGGCCACAACCGCCGCCAGGTGAACTCGGCGCGCTTCGGGCGGTAGAACGGCAGCACGGCGACCGCCATCACGAGCTGACGCGCCGCCACCACCACGAAGGCGCCCACCACGGGCACCACGAGACCGGCGAGGGCCGACCCGAGGTTGATGCTCACCTCGGTGCCGAGCTGGGTGGCCGCGCCCACGGTGCGCCGGCGCGACGCGTGCGCCGCGGCATCCGCTGGGCCGGCAACGGCCCCGGGTCGCTGCTGATCGGTCACCTCTCGACCCTAGCGTCAGGGAGCGGGCGTGCCGGTCGTGAGGGTCGGGGCGGCACTGCCGCCGAGCCCACCACCGCCCCCGAGCAGACCGCCGCCACCGGTGCCGGCGTCGGGCTCGGCCTCGCCGTCGGCGTCCCAGACACTCACCTCCACGAGCGACTGGCGGTCGGCGATCTGCTGCGCCACCAGCCGGCCCTGCTCGTCGCTCACCCACAGATCGAGCAGCTGCGCCGACGGGATGTCGCCCACCGCCTCGATGGGGGTGACGCGAGCGTGCTCGACCGGCACCCGGGCGGTGATCGTGGTCAGCAGGGCGACCGCCTCGTCGACCGGGGCCTCGGGCTGCGCACCCACGACGAAGCGGCCGTCGGCGCTCTCGGCCTCGAACGGCAGATTCGGCTGCACGCCGCCGGCGCGTTGCGCGAGGGCGAGCATGCGGTCGACCTGATCGAGCAGCACCGCCGGATCGTCGTCGTCGAGCACCACGCAGAAGAAGCCCGAACAGTCGGAGCCGCCGCGGGCGCTCACCACCTCGTACCGGGAGTCGTGCCGCAGGCCGAGGAACACCTCCAGGGTCGCCGATCCGCCCAGGTTCGAGAAGCTGCGGCCCTCGCCCACCTGCCACACCAGGTAGGGGTCGGGCAGGTTCGCGGCGCGGCGGGCGGCCGCCGGCGCCAGCATCCGCAGGTCGTCGTCGCTCACGCCGGCCTCGACCTCGATCGAGAGCGAGACCGATCGGCTCCACGGGTCGTCGTCGACGGCCGATTGCACTGCGGTCACGTGCGGCTGATCGGCGATCCAGTCGGTCACCGCCTGCACGTCGGAGTCGCTCGGCCCCGCGCAGCCGGTGACGAGCCCGGCGATGGCGCTGACCGCGAGCACCATGCTCGCCGGCGCGAACCGCGGATGCCGGGCAGAGGTCATGCGGCGACCCTAGCGCGAACCCGACGATCTGTCAGCTTCTGTGGCCATATCAGGTGCCGCGCGGCGACGCCGAACGAGGAATGCGAGCGAGCGGGCGACAAATGAATTGCGGCCCAGGACTCCCACCACCAGGGGTCCCGGGCCGCAAACCGTGGGCGAGGGCGCTCTACGCGCCCCAGCTGGCCTGGGCGCCGCCGACGCGGTCGGCGACGATCTTCTCCTGGTAGCCCGACGCCTTGAAGGCGGCGATCGGGTCGGCCGGCAGGCCGCGCGACTCGCGCCACTCGGCGAGCGGGGGTCGCACGTCGGTGTAGAAGGCGTCCATCAAGATGCCGTTCGCGCCGAGCACGTCGTTGGCGTTCTGCGCCTCGAGCAGCGCCGCACGGTCGACGAGCAGCGCACGCGCCGTCATCTCCTGCACGTTGAGCACCGAGCGCATCTGGCCGACGATCTTCTCTTCGATGTTGTGGCACTGGTCGAGCATGAACGCCACCGGCGAGCCCACGTCGTAGCCGCCGCCGCGCACGACCTCGTAGAGGATGCGGAACAACTGGAACGGGTCGGCCGCGCCCACGATCAGGTCGTCGTCGGCGTAGAAGCGCGAGTTGAAGTCGAACGAGCCGAGCTTTCCGAGCCGCAGCAGCTGCGCCACGATGAACTCGATGTTGGTGCCCGGCGCGTGGTGACCGGTGTCGAGGCAGGTGAAGGCCTTGTCGCCGAGCGCGCTCACATGGGCGAACGAGGTGCCCCAGTCCGGCACATCCGTGTGGTAGAACGCCGGCTCGAAGAACTTGTACTCCAGCACCAGGCGCTGCTCATCGCCGAGCGCGTCGTAGATGACCCGCAGCGACTCGGCCAGCCAGTCCTGACGCGAGCGGA
This sequence comes from Herbiconiux daphne, assembly GCF_024979295.1. Taxonomy (GTDB): domain Bacteria; phylum Actinomycetota; class Actinomycetes; order Actinomycetales; family Microbacteriaceae; genus Herbiconiux; species Herbiconiux daphnes. The sequence goes on from NZ_JANLCJ010000009.1 coordinate 29,320, forward strand.
TGTCGCCCTGTCCGGGGTAGTTCGTGCCGTCGGCCAGCCAGATCTTGAGGTCGTGGGAACCGGTCTGGTGCATGATGTCGATGCACTCGAGGTGGTGGTCGATGGCCTTCTGGCGAATGGCCGGGTCGCTCGAAGTGAGGGAGCCGAACTTGTAGGCGTCGTCTTGGAAGGTGTTAGAGTTCACCGTGCCGAGGGCGACACCGAGATCTTCGGCGTAACGGCGCAGCGCCGCGTAGTCGTCGACCTTGTCCCACGGGATGTGGATCGCGACCTTGGGCGCGAGCCCCGTGTAGGTGTTGACCTGGGCGGCATCCGCGATCTTCTCCTCGGGCGTGCGGGGCGTGCCCGGCGTGCCGAAGACCTTGAAGCGGGTGCCCGAGTTGCCGAACGCCCACGAGGGGAGCTCGATCGCCTGACGTTCGAGTTCGGGGGCGATGTCGCTGAACTGCACCATTGGGGTTCTCTTTCGTGTGTCGGATGAATCGGTGAAACGATTCACTGAGTAGTAGCCTACGCCAACTGGTCTTCGAGATGGAAGACCTCGACGAGCTGCTGGAAACCGGTGTCGGGAGCGCCGTCGAGGTCGACGAAGAACTCGGCCATCTCGGCCTGCCAGCGCGCGTTCACCTCGGTCGCGGCCATGCCGGCCTGGGCGGCCTCGAGCGACGGCGTCTCGAAGTAGCCGATCAGCAGGCCGTCGGGGCGCAGGAACAGCGAGTAGTTGTTCCACCCGGTCGCCTTGAGAGCGGCCGCCATGTCGGGCCAGATCGCGGCGTGGCGCTCGGTGTACTCGGGAATGCGCTCGGGCTTCACCTGCAGCTGGAAGCAGACTCTCTGCACGACGTTCCTCTCAGAAAAGCAGACGGGGTGGGGCGAGAAGCAGAAGGGGGTGGGGCGCGGCCTGCCGGATGACGCGGCCGCGCCCCGTGGCGACTAGAAGTCGAAGTCGCCGATGTTGTCTTTGTCGAACACGAACGGGTCGCCGAGCAGCACCGTGTTGTCGGCGCCGACGGTGTACTCGCCCAGGTCGCCCGCGTCGAAGGTGTCACCCTCGGCGCCGGTGATGGTGCCCTCGATCAGGGCCTTGGCGGCGAACGCGGCCAGGTAGCCGAGGTCGGCCGGGTTCCACAGGGCGAACGAGGTGACGGTGCCGTCTTCGACGTAGTCGCGCATCTGGTTCGGGGTGCCGAGACCGGTGAGTGCGACCTTGCCCTTGTACTCCGAGGTCTGCAGGTAGCGAGCGGCCGCAGCGATGCCGACCGTGGTGGGCGAGATGATGCCCTTGAGGTCGGGGTGCGACTGCAGCAGGGCCGCGGTCTTGTCGAACGACGTCTGGTCGTCATCGTCGCCGTAGACGGTGTCGACGATGGTGATGTCGGGGTACTCCGAGGCGGCGTAGGTCTTCATCTGCTCGATCCACGCGTTCTGGTTGGTCGCGTTGGCCGAGGCGGAGAGGATCGCCACCTCGCCCGAGCCGCCGATCTGGTCGGCGATCAGGTCGACCTGCACCTTGGCGATGCCCTCGGCGTCGGCCTGGTTGATGAATATGTCGCGGCAGTCGGCATCCGTGTCGGAGTCGAAGGTCACGACCTTGACGCCGGCGTCACGCGCCTCGTTGAGGGCGTCGCAGATGGCGGTGGGGTCGTTGGCCGACACGACGAGGGCGCCGACGCCCTGCGTGGTGGCGGTGTTGATGTAGGAGACCTGCGCGTCGGGGCTCGCCTCGGCGGGGCCGACCTCCTGGTAGGTGCCGCCGAACGACTCGATCGCCTTCTCGCCGCCCTTGTCCGAGGTGTCGAAGTAGGGGTTGCCCAGGTTCTTGGGCAGGAACGTGATCGACAGGTTGGAGCTGTCGCCGCCCGCGGAGTCGGTCGATCCGCTGTCGCCGTCCGACGCGCATCCGGTGGCGATGAGGGCGACGGTCACTGCGATGGCCGCAACCGCCCCCGCACGGGCTTTGCCCTTGCCGAGATTGTGAAACAACATCGTTGTTCTTCCTTTCGAATTGGTTGAGCCGATGTGATTGCATCGACGGAAAGAGGAATCACGCCTTGGCTGCGATGGTTCCCCCGTGTTTCCTCCCCCCGGGCCCGATGCGCTTCTTGCGCACCCAGGCCAGGAAGCTCGCTGCCACGACCGAGAGCACGAGAAGCACTCCGGTGATGATGTTGATGACGTCGGAGGTGACGTTCACCAACCGCAGAGCGCTCGAGAGCACTCCGATCAGCAGCACACCGGCGATCACGCCGTGCAGTGCCCCGCGGCCGCCGAAGATCGAGACGCCGCCGAGCAGCACCGCCGCGATCACCTGCAGCTCGAGGCCGGTGGCGTTGTCGCCGCGGGCGCTGCCGAAGCGCAGGGTGTAGTAGATGCCGGCCAGGGCCGACACGGTGCCGGTGAGCACGAAGAGGATGAACTTGGTGCGGTTGACGTGCACCCCCGAGAAGCTCGCGGCTTCGGGGCTCAGGCCGATGGCGTAGATGCCGCGGCCGAAGGGGGTGAAGTGCAGCAGCACGGCGAACACGATCGCGAGCACGATGAAGAGGATGACGACCACGGGGATGGTGGTGCCGCCGATCTTCGCTTTGGCCAGGTCGGTCCAGAACTCCGGCCACTCGGTGACCGCGGTGGTGCCCAGCAGGCCGACCGCGAGGCCCCGGTAGAGCGCCAGGGTTCCGATGGTGACCGCGAGCGATGGCAGCCCCACCACCGTGATCAGGAAGCCGTTGACCGCTCCTGCGAGCGCGCCGACGATGATGCAGACGATCGCGGCCACGCCGACATCCACCCCGGCCTGGTTCAGGATGCCGAGGGTCACGCTGCTGAGGCCCACCACGCTCGCGACACTCAGGTCGATCTCTCCCGTGATGATGACGAGGGTCATCGGCAGGGCGATGAGCAGGATCGGCATGACGTCGAGCAGCAGGTAGCCGACGGTCACCGGCCGGCTGAAGCCCTTGACGGTGATGAGCGAGACGATCACCACGACCAGCAGCAGGCCGATGATGGCCATCTCACGGGTGAGCAGCACCCGCCGCCAGAGGGGCTGGCCGTAGTCCTTGTAGACGCGCGTGGCCGTCGCGGGCGCCAGGGGCGAGGTCGTCGTGGTCATTTGCTGTCCTCCCTCGCCTCGAGAAGCCGTTTCGATTGCCGCAGCGACAGCACCCGGTCGAGCACGATCGCGCCGATGATGAGTGCGCCCACCACCGCTCGCTGCCAGAAGTCGGGAACGCCCAGAATCGGCAGGGCGCGGTTGATCGTGAGCAGCAGCACCGCACCGATCGCGGCGCCCCACACCGTGCCCGAGCCGCCGAAGATGGCGACGCCGCCGATCACCGCGGCTCCGACGGCATCCAGTTCCCAGCCGCTGCCGGCCTGCGAGTTGACGGTGCCGTAACGGGCGGCGTAGAGCACGCCCGCGAGGCCCGCGAGCGCTCCGGATGCGACGAACGCGATGAGCAGTCGCCGCACCACCCGCAGACCGTAGAGCCCGGCCGCGGCCGGGTCGGAGCCGATGGCGTAGAACTCGCGACCGCCCCGGGTGTTCTTCATGTACCACCCCGCGGCGATCAGCACCACGAGGGCGATGATCGTGAGCAGCGGGATGGAGAGGAATTGGCCGGTGCCGAGCGCCAGGAAGTCCTTCGGCATGTCGGAGGCGTTGATGCGGTTGCTGCCGGCCCACACCACGTTGATGCCGCGGTAGGCATAGAGCGTGCCCAGGGTGATGACGAGCGCGGGCACCTTGGCGAACGCCACGAGAGCGCCGTTGATGAGGCCGAGCAGACCGCCGAACACGATGCCGGCGAGGAAGACGACGATCATCGGGATGCCCGGGATGTCGATGAACAGCCGGCCGGTGAGGTAGGCCGTGAGGCCGAGCACGGAGCCGACCGAGAGGTCGACGCTCCGGGTGATGATGACCATCGCCTGGCCGACGGCCACGAGCACGAGGATCGACGGGGTGAGCAGCAGGTCGCGCCATCCGTCGGACGAGAACACGAAACTCGGGTTCTTCACCGTCGTCACCACGATCACGAGCAGCACGGCCAGCAGGATGCCGGTCTCGCGGGCCCGGATGAAGTGGCCGAGGGCGCGGCCCACGGCGGAGCCCGACCTGGGCGTCTGCGGGGGCGAGGTCTGGGTGAGTGTCGTCACGAAGCGCGCTCCTCGGCGTGGGTGGTGGCGGCGGTGCGGGTGGCAGCCGACATGACGGTCTCGGCGGTGGCGTCGTCGCGCGAGAGCTCGGCGGTGATGCGGCCCTCGCGCATGACGAGCACGCGATCGGCCATGCCGAGAACCTCGGGCAGCTCCGACGAGATCATCAGGATGGCCATGCCCTGCCCGGCGAGCTCGGAGAGCAGGCGGTGCACCTCGGCCTTGGTGCCCACGTCGATGCCGCGGGTCGGTTCGTCGATGATCAGCACCTTGGGGTTGGTCGCGAGCCACTTGGCGAGCACGACCTTCTGCTGGTTGCCGCCGCTCAGCGTGCCGGCCTCGGTGTCGAGGGCGTTCGTCTTCACTTCGAGCCGGGCGTCCCATACCCGCGCGGCGGCGTTCTCGGCCCCCGAGGTGAGCAGGCCGGCCTTCGACAGCGACCGGCGGATCGCCATCGTGGTGTTGCGGGCCACGGATGACTCGAGCACGAGCCCCTGCTTGCGCCGGTCTTCGGGCACGAGCGCCAGGCCGAGGTTCATGGCGGCGGTCGGGCTGTTCGGCGGCACCCGGCGGCCGTTGATCGTGACGCTGCCGGACTGGTAGGGATCGACGCCGAAGACGGCTCGCACGACCTCGCTGCGGCCCGCGCCCACGAGACCGGCGAGCCCGAGGATCTCGCCCGCGCGCAGGTCGAACGAGATGTCGTGGAAGACGCCGGCGGAGTTGAGCCCGCGCACCTCGAGCACCGGCTCGCCGATCACGGCGTCTTGCTTGGGGAAGAGGTCGGTGACGTCGCGACCGACCATGCGGCGCACGATCTCGTCGACCGTCGAGTCGGCGATGGGGTCGGTGGAGATGTAGTCGCCGTCGCGCATCACCGTGATGGTGTCGCAGAGGTCGAAGACCTCGTCGAAGCGGTGCGAGATGAACAGCAGCGCGCGGCCCTCGTCGCGCAGGCTCCGGGCGACGGCGAACAGGCGGTCGACCTCCACGCCGCTCAGGGCCGCGGTCGGTTCATCCATCACCAGCACCGAGGCGTCGAGCGAGATGGCCTTCGCGATCTCGATGATCTGCTGGTCGGCGATCGAGAGGCCCTCTGCGGGACGGTCGGGGTCGATGCGCACGCCGAGGCGCTGGAACAGGCCGACGGCCTCGGCCCGCATGGCCTTGCGGTCGATGCGGCCGAAGCGGTTGGTGGGCTGGCGGCCCATGAAGATGTTCTCGGTGACCGAGAGGTCGGGAAAGAGGGTCGGCTCCTGGTAGATCACGGCGATGCCGGCCGCTTTCGATTCGGCCGTCGACTTGAAGTCGACGCTCTCGCCCTCGAGCAGGAAGTCACCGGCGTCGCGCTGGTAGAGGCCGGCGATGATCTTCACCAGGGTCGACTTGCCGGCGCCGTTCTCGCCCACGAGCGCGTGGATCGAGTTCTTGCGCAGGGCGAGGCTGCCGGAGCGGAGGGCGATCACGGCTCCGAACGCCTTCTCGACGTGCCGGAGCTCCAGGGCCGGAGGGCCGGAAGGAGTGGGGGCGATCGACATTGATGGGTACCTCACCTCTACGTCGAGGACAAAGTGAATCGTTTTACAACGACCTGACGCGAGCACTCTATTTCGTGGGTTCGCGACTCGTCAAGCCGACGGGGCGCGACCGCGACCAACTTGTGACCTTGCCCTCCGGCGGGCCTGAATCGATTCAGGTCGTCGCCGCGCCCGGGCCTCGCACGCGCGGAGAGACGATATCCTCAGGGAACGTTCACCTGCGCTCGTCGGGCCGGGAGAACTCCGACCACAGCGAGGTGAGTATGGCAACAGCGAACGTGAGAGACGTGGCGGCGCTCGCCGGCGTGTCGGTCGGAACCGTGTCGAACGTCTTGAACCGGTCGAAGCGCGTGTCGCCCGACACCGCGCAGCGCGTGCTCGACGCCATCGAGAAGCTGGGATTCATCCGCAACGACGCCGCGCGCCAGCTCCGGGTGGGGCAGAGCCGCACGGTCGGCATCATGGTGCTCGACGTGAGCAACCCGTTCTTCACCGACATCGCCCGCGGTGTCGAAGACACCCTCGCCCAGTTCAGCCGTTCGCTCGTGCTCGGCAACAGCGGCGAAGACGCGGCGCGCGAGCTCGCCTACCTCGATCTCTTCGAGGAGCAGCGCGTGGCCGGCCTGCTCATCACGCCGGTCGGCGACGTGCACGCCCGCCTCGAGCGGCTGCGCGAGCGGGGGTCGCCGGTCGTGCTCGTCGACCGGCACGAGAACGCCCGCGCCTTCAGCTCGGTGTCGGTCGACGACAACCGCGGGGGATACCTCGCGGCATCGCACCTGCTCGACCTCGGCCGCCGCAACATCGCCTTCGTCGGCGGGCCGAAGCGCGTGCTGCAGGTCGCCCAGCGCGCCGGCGGTGCGCAAGACGCGGTGGCAGAACGCGGCGCCCGGCCCTTGCACGTGCTCGAACTCGATTCGATGCGAGCGGATGCCGGCCGCCTCGGTGCGGAGCAGCTGCTCGAGCTGCCGGCGCACGAGCGCCCCGACGCGGTCTTCGCCGCGAACGACCTGATCGCCCTCGGGGTGCTACGGGCACTGACCCATGCCGGTCTGCGCGTGCCCGACGACATCGCCATCATCGGCTACGACGACATCTACTTCGCCGCGAACGCCGCCATCCCGATCTCGTCGATCCGTCAGCCCTCGTGGGAGATGGGCCGCACGGCCACCGAGCTGCTGATGGCCGAGATCGAGGAGCCGACCAAGCACGACTACCGGCACGTCGTCTTTCAGCCGGAACTCATCGTGCGCGAGTCGACGGCGGGCGCGCTGGCCTGAGGCGGGGCGGGGCGGGCTCGCGCGCTGGGCGCGACGGGGCCGCCCGCTGGCGACGGCGGCTGGGCGTCGCCAGCGGGCGCCGAGCGCTCACCCCGCGCGGCGGCGCCGATGCAGGCCGCCGGTGACGGCGACTCCGAGTGCGAGGACGAGTGCCGCAACGCCCAGCGCGCCCGTGGGTTCGGCGCCGGTCGCCGCCAGGCGGGCCGGTGCGACGGGAGCGCCGCCGACCGGGCCGGCTCCCGACGGCACGGTGCCGGGTGCGGGGGTGGGCGACGGCGCGGGTGCGGGCGCGACCGGCTGGATCGTGATCGTGGAGACGGCGTCGGTCGAGCCCGCGGAGTTCGTCGCCGTGAGGGTGAAGGTGCTCGATCCGCTCGCGGTCGGTGTTCCGTCGATCACTCCGGTGGCGGGGTCGAAGCGCAACCCCGCGGGCAATGAACCCGACGAGAGTGTGAACACCGGCGCCGGATTGCCGGTCGCGGTGACGCCGTGGCGGTAGGCGACACCGACGGTTCCGGATGCCGGCGGTGCCGACGTGATCACCGGAGCGGTCAGGGGAACGGGGGCGATGGTGAGCCGGAATCGTGCCTGACCGGCAGTCGCCGCCCGGTTCGTCGCCGTCACGGCGACGAGGAAGTCGCCGTCGACGGTGGGCGTGCCCGAGATGCGCCCGGTCGCCGCGTCGAGCTGCAGTCCGGCCGGCAGAGGGGTGGCGGTCGACAGGGTCGGGGTGGGCCAGCCCATGGTCTCGATCACGAAGTCGTAGGGAACACCGACCTGCGCGGCGGGCAGCGCCGTCGTCAGGATGAGCGGGCTGACGACCGCGTCGAACAGGGCGACCGTCGCGCCGGTGCGTGAACTCGTCGTGGTGTAGACCCGATGTGAGACGGGGTCGACAGACGCCGCATCGAGCGGGCCGGTGACGAGGGGAGCGGCCGGTTGAGCCTCGAGGCTGCCGAAACGGAGCCCGTGCACACCGGCGTCGTTCGCGGCGTAGACCAGGTCGAGAGCGGGATCGAGAGCGAGCGATTGCACAGATGAACCCAGCGGATCAGACGTGGCGACCGGCTGCATGTCGGCATCGAAGCTCTGCACCGTGAACGTGGTGGGCGTGGCGGCCGGCGACGCGAGCCCGACCATCACGCGGCCGCCGGCCGACGCGAGAACCGTGGGCGAACCCGTGAGCGGGGTGCGTTCGGCGGTGTTCGCCCGCAACGCGGTGATGCTCGGCGGCTGCACGCTCGACAGGAAGAGGGTGTGGGTGGCGGCGTCGACCGCGATGTCGTTGGGGAAGTCGGCGATGGCCGACAGTGTCGATGTTCTGGCGGCAAGGTCGATGGTCGCGAGGTTGAGGGTTGTCTGGTGCGTCACGTAGGCCGTGTTCGTGCTCTCGTCGACGGCCACGGCGTCTGCTCCGCTGCCCCCCGTGGCGACCGTGTCGATGACCGTGCCGAAGGTGGGTGAGGCGGTGTCGATGTCGATGATCTGCAGTTCGTTCGAGGACCGATCCGTGACGAGCAACTCGTGGGTCGCCTGATCGATCACGAGGCGCCCGGGGTCGGCGCCGATGGGGATCGACGGTTTCGCGACGAGAGCGGCGCCGCTCGAGTCGAACACCAGCACGGCCGCATGAGAACGGTCGATGACGTAGGCGTAGTGGGTGCTGCTGTCGACGGCTGCCGAACTGATGGCCTTCACGCCCGCCGGACTCGCTGTCGCGACCAGCTGCAGCTCCACGGTGCGGATCGTCAGCGCTGACGCCGACAGCGCGGGCGCGATCGACAGGGCGGCCACGAGCCCGACCCCGAAGGAGGCGGTGACCAGGGGCCGCAGGGCGCGGAGAAGCGGATGGGGGCTCGGAGAAGACATGAACTGAGGATAGCTCATGCGGCACGAACGCACTACACCTGTGGATAAGTAGCCGCCGCGGCATCCGTTCTGCCGACTCGTGCAGGAAACACCGCCGCAACACCGCCGCAGTAGGCTCGCGAACATGGTTGACCTGTTCGACGGCTACGGCGCCACCCTTCTGCCACGAACCCGGCGTGGGAGCGCGGATCCGTGGGACGAGATGTTCCCCGAGCCGAAGTCGCACGATCCGGTGGAGGCGCGCGCGGCCTACAAAGACATCTATCGGGCACTCGCGAAGATGACGCAGGAAGAACTGCGCGGGCGCACCGACGCCCTTGCGAGCTCGTATCTCGCGCAGGGCGTGACCTTCGACTTCGCCGGCGAGGAGCGGCCGTTCCCGCTCGACGCGGTGCCCCGCGTGATCGAGCAGAGCGAGTGGGTCGACGTCGAGTCGGGCATCAAGCAGCGCGTGCGTGCGCTCGAGGCCTTCCTCTCCGACATCTACGGATCGCAGGCCGCCGTGCGCGACGGCGTCATTCCGGCCGGGCTCATCAGCTCGTCGAACCACTTCCACCGTGAGGCCGCAGGCATCGTGTCGCCGAACAACGTGCGCATCCAGGTGTCGGGCATCGACCTCATCCGCGATGAGAAGGGCGCCTGGCGGGTGCTCGAAGACAACGTGCGGGTGCCGTCGGGCGTGTCGTACGTCATCTCGAACCGGCGCGTCATGGCGCAGACGCTGCCCGAGCTGTTCGTCAGCATGCGCGTGCGGCCGGTCGGCGACTACCCCAACAAGCTGCTGCAGGCGCTTCGCGCGTCGGCGCCGAACGGGGTCGACGACCCCACCGTGGTGGTGCTGACCCCCGGTGTCTACAACTCGGCCTACTTCGAGCACACCCTGCTCGCCCGGTTGATGGGCGTCGAGCTCGTCGAGGGCCGCGACCTGTTCTGTTCGGGCGGCCGCGTGTGGATGCGCACCACCGCGGGCCCCACCCGCGTCGACGTGATCTACCGCCGGGTCGACGACGAGTTCATCGACCCGCTGCAGTTCCGCGCCGACTCGATGCTGGGGTCGCCGGGCCTGCTGCTGGCCGCCCGGCTCGGCAACGTCACCATCGCCAACGCGGTCGGCAACGGCGTGGCCGACGACAAGCTGGTCTACACCTACATGCCCGAGCTCATCCGCTACTACCTGGGCGAGAAGGCCATCATCCCCAACGTCGACACCTGGCGGCTCGAAGACCCGGGTGCGCTCGAGGAGGTGCTCGACCGGCTCGACGAACTCGTGGTGAAGCCCGTCGACGGCTCCGGCGGCAAGGGTCTGGTGGTCGGCCCCGACGCCTCGCCGAAAGAGCTCGAGACCCTGCGGGCCCGGCTGATCGAAGACCCGCGGGGGTGGATCGCGCAGCCCGTCGTGCAGCTCTCCACCATTCCCACGCTCGTCGAAGACGGCATGCGGCCCCGGCACGCCGACCTGCGTCCCTTTGCGGTGAACGACGGCAACGACATCTGGGTGCTCCCCGGCGGGCTCACCCGGGTGGCCCTGCCCGAAGGCCAGCTCGTGGTGAACAGCTCGCAGGGCGGCGGCTCGAAAGACACCTGGGTGGTGGGGCAGGATCCGCTCTACTCGTCGAGCGACGGCCACAACATCCAAGGTCTCGTCGCCGAACAGGCCGCCAACACGCAGTCGATCTCGATCATCCCCGGCCATCAGCCCGACCACTCGCCGGAAGACCGACCCCGCAACACGCACGACCAGGCGCAACAGCAGCAGCAACAGCAGGCCGCCCCCACGGCCTCCCCGGAAGGCGGCGAGTGATGGCCATGCTCTCCCGCATCGCGGAATCGCTGTTCTGGATCGGCCGCTACATCGAGCGTTCCGACGGCACCGCGCGCATCCTCGACGTGCATCTCCAGCTGCTTCTCGAAGACCCCTGGATCGAAGAGAACCTCGCCTGCCGCTCGCTGCTGTCGGTGATGGGCTCCGACGTGCCCGATGACAACCGCTCGCTGACCCGCGCCGACGTGCTCGCCATGCTCGCGGTGGACCGCACGCATCCGGCCTCCATCGCCTACTCGCTCGGCGCCGCCCGCGAGAACGCGCGCCGCGCCCGCGAGATCGTGTCGACCGAGCTCTGGGAGTGCCTCAACACCACCAGGGCGCGGATGCCGCGCCGGGTCGCCGCCGAGAAGACCCACGAGTTCTTCGGCTGGGTGCGTGACCGCTCGGCGCTCGCCGTGGGCATCATGGACTCCTCGGCCAGCCGTGACGAGGCCTGGCACTTCTTCACCCTCGGCCGCTCGATCGAGCGGGCCGACATGACGGCCCGCCTGCTCGCCACCCGCTCGCTCACCGAGGCCAGCGGACCGTCGTGGACAACGATCCTGCGCTCCTGCGGCGCCTACGAGGCCTACCTGCGCACCTACCGGGGTGTACCGTCAGCCCGCAACGCCGCCGAGTTCCTGCTGCTCGACCGGTTGTTCCCCCGGTCGATCCTCTACTCGGTCACGCGCGCCGAGCAGTGCCTGCGCGACTTGGGGCCGCGGAGCGAACGGCTCGGTGTCTCCGACAACTCGCAACGACTGCTCGGCCAGATCCGCAGCCAGCTCGAATACCGGCCGATCACCGACATCCTCAACGAACTCCCGCGCTACATGGACGGCGTTCAAGAGGCCACGAGCGCGGCCTCCGAAGCCGTTCGCCAACGCTACTTCCCCACCAACACCGCCCCCAGCTGGATCGGAGAGAGCGTATGAACCGGCTTCGCATCCGCCATGTCACCGGGTATCGCTACGAGGGCGAGGTTCAGGCGTCGTACAACGAGGCCCGCATGCTGCCCGTGAGCTCGGAGGGCCAGTTCGTGCTGCACTCCTCGCTCGACATCGCCCCGGTGTCGTCGAGCCACAACTACGTCGACTACTGGGGCACCCGGGTGTCGTCGTTCGAGGTGCTCACCCCGCACCGCGAGCTGTCGCTCACCGCGACGAGCCTGGTGGAGGTGCGCAACCGCGCCCACACGCCGCACGCGGTCGACTGGGAGCTGCTCGCCGACGCCGCCGCCACCTCGACCACCTACGTCGAGCAGGCCAAGCAGACCAAGCTGACCGCACCGGCCGACGACCTGGCCGCCCTCGCCGAGGAGATCGCGAGCAAGCACTCCAGCCCGTGCGACGCGGCGCTCGAGGTGTGCAACGAGATCGGCCGCCAGGTCGAGTACGTGCAGGGAGTAACCGGCGTGCAGTCCACGGCCCGGGAGGCCTGGATCGACAAGCGCGGAGTCTGCCAGGACATCACGCACCTCGCCATCGGCGCCCTGCGGTCGATCGGCATTCCGGCCCGCTACGTGTCGGGCTACCTGCACCCGAAGCCGAATGCCGAGATCGGCGAGACCATCGCGGGCGAGTCGCACGCGTGGGTGGAGTGGTTCTGCGGCGACTGGCGGGGCTTCGACCCCACCAACCAGATCGACATCGGCGAACGCCACGTCATCGTCGGCCGCGGCCGCGACTACAACGACGTGGCGCCGCTGCGAGGCGTCTACGCCGGCCCCTTCGGGTCGGAGCTGTTCGTGAAGGTCGAGATCACGCGCGAGTCGTGATCTCGACCCCCGGCCGGTGAGGCCCTGAACTCGATGCCCTGAACTCGGTGCGGCCCTGAGCTCAGGGTCTCGTGCTGCCCCGGAGCGACTCGAGGGTGGCGTCGGAGATGGAGTTGGTGCCGCCCAGCACCACGATGCGCCTCGGGTGCAGCCGGTCGAGCTCGGCCCGCACGGGCGCCGGAACGGATGTCGCCGTGACCAGCAGCACCGGCCCGGCATCGGCGATCGCCGCCGCCGAACCCGCCAGGGCGTCGGAGTAGACCGAGCCGGAGGCGACGTAGACCGTGGCGATGCCGGGCGGGAACGCGTCGGCCGAGACGGCCGCCGACACCCCGAAGCGGTCGGCCGCCATCACCCGGCTGGTGGGGGCCATCGCCTGCAGCCGCGAGTAGGCGGCATCGGAGATGGTGTCGGGGCCGCCGAGCACCACGATCTTCGCCGGCGCCAGGCGGCGCAGCTCGTCGGCGATGAGCGTGGGCACCTCGTCGCGGTTCACGAGCAGCACCGGGCCGCCCAAACGACCGGCCGCGGCGGAGCCGGACAGTGCGTCGGAGAAGACGGTGCCCGACGCCACGTAGGCGACGGGCCGGCTCGACGCGAAGGAGCGCGCCGAGACCGCGGCCGAGACCGCGAAGCGGTCGGCGCCGGAGATGCGGGTGACGGTGCCCGAGTAGCCGTGCAGCGCCGTCTCGACCGAGGCATCGATGGTGGCCGTGCCGCCGAGCACGACGATCTGCTCGGGCTTCAGTCGCGTGAGCTCGGTGGCCGTGGCCGGCGGAAGCGTGGACTTCTGGGTGAGCAGCACCGCGCCGCCGTGCGCGCCCGCCGCGGCCGAGGCCGACAGTGCGTCGGTGAACACCTCGCCCGAGGCGATGAACACGATCGGCACGAGCGGATCGAAGGTGCGCGCCGAGACCGCGGCGGCCGTCTCGTAGCGATCGGCGCCGCCGATGCGTTGCACCGCCGCGCCGAGCGACGCGGAGTCGCCTCCCGGGTCGGGGTCGGTGGCCGCGGAGGCGGCCGCCGCTCCGCTGAACAACGTGCACGACACGACGGCCGCGGCCAGCAGGGCCGTCGTGATCCGTCGGGGGAATCTCTGTGGAATAGTCATGCGGTGAGAATATGTCGGCTTCCGCAGCCCCTGATCGGTCGCCTGGGCATCTGTGGATGAATCATCCCGACCGCCGGATTGTGCACAACTCGCGGTCAGCGCACCCCGTGCGACAATGACGTATGCCGCAGCACGAGGCGCGGGGCAGCGCCCACTTCACCGACCGCTTCGTCGACGAGGTCGGGGTCGAGATCACCTACTACGGCTGGACGGTCGAGACGCCGAAGGCCGTGGTGCAGATCTCCCACGGCGTCGGCGAGCACGCCCTGCGCTACGCCGATCTCGCGGCCGACCTCAACGCGGCCGGCTACAGCGTCTACGCCGCCGATCAGCGCGGCCACGGGGCGACCGGCCTCGCCCAGCACCGCGGTGATCGCGCCCAGCTCGGCCGTCTCGGCGAGGGCGGACTCCGCGCGACGGTCGACGACATCCGCCAGCTCGGCCTGCGCATCGCGCGCGAGCACCCTGACGTTCCGCTCGTGCTGCTCGGGCATAGCTGGGGATCGCTGATGGTGCAGAAGCTCGTCAACACCCCGGCGCTCAGCCACTACGACGCCGTGGTGCTGAGCGGCACCGCCTACCGCATGCCGGGCTTCATGGACGGCGGCGACCTCACCCGCCGGCACCGGCCGACGGATGGCGGCAACGGCTTCGAGTGGCTCAGCCGCGACACCGCGGCGCAGGAGCGCGCTGCCGCCGACGAGCTCATGTTCCCGGCCGAGGTGCTCAAGCTGTTCGGGCTGCGCGACTCCCTGCGCCTGTTCGGCCGACCGGCGAAGAAGCTCAGCGCCGACGTGCCGCTCATCATCATGGCGGGGTCGGACGACACCCTCGGCGGCCAGCGCAGCTCCCAGCGGCTGCACGACGCCTATGTCGCCCGGGCGCGCCTCAGCGACGTCGAGCTCGTGGTCTACACCGACGCCCGCCACGAGATCTTCAACGAGACCAACCGTGACGAGGTGGTGGCGGCACTGGTCGACTGGCTCGACCGGCACTTCCCCGACCCGCGTGACCGCACGCCGCCGCCTCCTCCGCCCCCGCCCGCGGCCGCCCCCACGGGCCGCTGACCCCATGGGCGACGCGATCCTCGACCTCGACATCATCCATGGCCCCGTCGTCTGGATCGTCTTCGCCCTCGCGGCGGCCGCGTTCGTCTACCTGCTCTTGCGCCCCCCGCGCATCCGCTGGGTTCTGACCGCGCTCATCGGCCTGCTGGGCGGCGCCCTCGTGGCCTTCGCTACCATCGCGATCGTCGAGGCGCTCGACGTGTTCGGCGTGCCGCTCACCGTGCAGACCGACGCCTGGGTGGTGGCGACGTTCGCCGCCATCGGCCTGGCCGTGGTGAACCTCTGGCGGTCGCGCTGGTGGCGCAAACTCGTCGCCGTGCTGGGCATACTGCTGTTCGCGGCATCCGGAACCCTGGGCGTCAACGCCTACTTCGGCCTCAACACCACGCTCGCCTCGCTCTTCGGCATCGTCGTCGAGAAGCCGATCGACATCAACAAGCCCACCACCTCGCCGAACTCCACCGCCGATCCGGATGCCGCGGCCACCCCGCTCTACCAGAGCTGGAGCCCGCCCGCCGACATGCCGGCCACCGGCAAGCTGGGCACGCAGGTCATCCCGGCCACGACATCCGGGTTCACCAGCCGCCCGGCCGGCATCTACCTGCCGCCCGCGGCGCAGGTGCCGAACGCGCCCGACCTGCCGCTCGTCATCCTCATGATGGGCCAACCCGGCAGCCCCGACCCGCAGTACATCGGCACGGTGCTCGACGAATACGCGGCCAAGAACAAGGGGCTCGCGCCCATCGTGATCGTGGCCGACCAGCTCGGGCCCGACGAGAGCCTCGACCCGGTGTGCTCCGACACCGCCCAGCTCGGCAACGCCGAGACGTTCATCACCCATGACGTCGTGGGCTGGGCGCGGGCGAACCTGCGAATCATGCAGGATCCGGCCCATTGGGTGATCGCGGGCTACTCCAACGGCGGCGGATGCGCGTTCAAGTACGGCGCGAAATACCCCGAGCTCTGGGGCAACGTGCTCGACGTGTCGGGTGAGGAGTATCCCGGCTCCGAGGAGCCCGACCAGGTCATCGCGAACCTCTTCGGCGGCGACGCTGCGGCGTTCGAGGCGCAGAAGCCCGAGTCCATCCTTACCTCGGGCCAACACTCCTACCCAGACACCACGGCGATCTTCACGGTGGGCGAGAACGACCCCACCTTCATCCCCGAGGCGAAGGGCGCAGCGGATGCCGCCACCGCGGCCGGCTGGACGACCTCGCTCTTCGTCATCCCCGGTGCCGGTCACGTGGTCGACGCCCTCGAAGGCGGCTTCGAGAAGGGCTTCGGGGTGCTCTACCCGCGGCTCGGCCTCTCGGCCCCCACCGGCTGAACGACCTCAGTCCATGCCCACCAGAGCGTCGGGCTCCTCGTAGTCGCTCACGATGGTGGGCATCGACGCGGTGATGACCGACCCGTCGGCGCGCACCGTGCCCTCGATGTCCGACGTGGTCGGAGCGCCCTCGATCGACGGGCGGTCGTCGGCCAGCGCGACCGTCACGGGAGCGCCCGACATGACCTCCACCCGGTCGCCGCGCACGTAGACGATGGCGGAGTCGCCCTTCTCGATCGTGAACGTCATGCGGTCTTGCCGCAGGTCGACCTCGATCAGCGCGCCGTGGATCGTGACGTGGAAGACGAGGGAGTCCCACTCCTCGGGCAGCCGCGGGTCGAAGGTGAACGTGCCCAGATAGTCACGCATGCCGCCGAAGCCGAACGCCAGGGCGCTCCAGACACCGCCGGTCGACGCCACGTGGATGCCGTCGGCGGTGTTGTTGTGCAGGTCGCCGAGGTCGACGAACAGCGCCGCCAAGAAGTAGCCCAGTGCCAGCTCGCGGTAGCCGACCTCGGCCGCGATGATCGACTGGGTCGACGCCGAGAGCGTCGAATCGCCCGTGGTGAGCGCGTCGTAGTACTCGAAGTCGGCGCGCTTCTCCTCGGTGGTGAACTCGTCTCCCTGCAGCAGCAGCGCGAGCACGACGTCGGCCTGCTTGATCACCTGGAACCGGTAGATCACCAGCGGGTGGAAGTGCAGCAGCAGCGGCCGTTTCGACGCGGGCGTGTTCTCGAGGTCCCACAGCTCCTTCTCGAGGAACTGCGAGTCCTGGGGGTGGATGCCGAGGTCGTCGTCGAACAGGATGTGCATGGCTTCGGCCGCGGTGGCCCACTCGAGCACCTCGTCCTCCTGCAGGTCGAGCCGCTTCACCATGCGGGCGTAGGCCTCGGGCGCGGTCTGCCGCATCTTCTTGGTCTGCCGCACCGCCGCGCGCAGATTGGCCCGCGCCATCACGTTGGTGAACAGGTTGTCGTTCACGACGGTCGTGTACTCGTCGGGGCCGGTGACGCCGTGGATGTGGAAGGTCTCGTTGGCGCCCCCGTGACCGCGCCAGAAACCGAGGTCGGCCCACATGCGCGCGGTCTCGACCAGGATGTCGATGGCGCCGCTGTAGAGGAAGTCGTCGTCGCCCGTGGCCGCGACGTACTGCGAGAGGGCGTGCGAGATGTCGGCGTCGATGTGGTACTGCGCGGTGCCCGCGGCGTAATAGGCCGACGACTCGAGGCCGTTGATGGTGCGCCAGGGAAAGAGGGCACCGCGCTGGTTGAGCTCGACGGCCCGGTCGCGGGCGGCGTCGAGCATGCCGTGCCGGAAGCGCAGGGCGTTCCGGGCGACCTGCGGTGAGGTGTAGGTGAGGAAGGGCAGCACGTAGATCTCGGTGTCCCAGAAGTAGTGGCCACCGTAGCCGGAGCCCGACACCCCCTTCGCCGCGATGCCGCCGCCGTCGGTGCGTGCGGTCGACTGGGCGAGCTGGAAGAGGTTCCAGCGCACCGCCTGCTGCACGTCGGGCTGACCCGCGATCACGACGTCGGCGCGCTCCCAGAAGTCGTCGAGCCACTCCCGCTGCCGGTCGAACACGGCCTCGATCGGCTCTTCGGCGATGCGGTCGAGCGTGCGATTGGTGCGGTCGGCGAGCTCGGTCGCCGGCACGGTCGACGACGTGTGATAGGCGATGGTCTTCACCAGCCGGATGCGCTGGCCGGCCTTCGCGCGCACGCGGTACACCTGCTTGGCGATGTCGTCGTCGATCTGCGCCGACTCGTCCCACTCGTTCTCGGTGTCGAGGTGGTGCTCGGCGCCCACCGCGATGGTCATGCCCGAGTGCGCGGCCCGGTAGCCGAGCACGTAGCGCCCCTCGTGGATCCACTTGAACCGCGGCAGCAGCACGCGGTCGCTGAAGCCCGACGCCTTGCGCGGGTCGGCGATGCCGCCGTTGACCCCGGGGGTCGACACGAACTCGTCGACGCGGTCCTGCCGGTTGAGGATCTGGCTCGAGATGAGCACCGACGCGTCGGAGTCGAGCATCGTGACCTCGTAGTCGATCACGGCCAGGTGCCGGTCGGTGAACGACACCAGCCGCCGCGAGCGGATGAGCACGCGCTTGCCCGACGGGGTGCGCCACTCGACGACCCGCTCGAGCACACCGGTGCGGAAGTCGAGGGTGCGCGAGTACTCGATGGTGTCGGCATCCGCCACCACGAACGGTTCGTCGTCGACGTAGAGACGGATGACGCGGGCATCCGGTGCGTTCACGATCGTCTGCCCGACCCGGGCGAACCCGTAGGCCTCTTCGGCGTGTCGGATCTGCCAGGTGTCATGGAACCCGTTGATGAACGTGCCCTCTGCGTAGGCCTTGTGCCCCTCTTCGAAGTTGCCCCGCAGGCCCAGGTAGCCGTTGCCGACCGCGAACAGGGTCTCGGTGCGGCCCTGGGTGGCGGTGTGGAATTCGGCCTCCGTCAGCGCCCACTCGTCGAGCGGGAACTGGGATCGGTCGAGGGGATCGGAGGCGATGGGGTTCATCAGGGTCTTTCTCGGCGGGCGAGCGGGGGTCGATCGATGTTAGCGGAGCGCCGGTATCAGTTCGTCGAGGTCGTCGACCACGATGTCGGCGCCCGAGTCGAGCAGCTCCTGCGCGCCCACGCCGCGGTCGACGCCCACCACGAGCCCGAAGGCGCCGTCGCGGCCCGCCTGCACACCGGAGTGCGCGTCTTCGACCACCACGCACTCCTCGGGCGCGAACCCGAGCAGCTCGGCGGCCCGCAGGTAGGTGTCGGGCGCGGGCTTGCCCTTGATGCCCTCGGCGGCCGCCACCAGACCGTCGACGATCACGTCGAAGCGGTCCCGGATGCCGGCGGTCGCCAGCACGGCGACGGCGTTGCGTGAGCTCGACACGACGGCCACCTCGTAGCCGGCGTCGATGGCCGCCGTGAGGAACGCGAGCGAGCCGGGATAGGGCCCGACGCCGTTCTCGGTGAGCTCGGCCTCGAAGGCGTCGTTCTTGCGGTTGCCGAGCGCCCAGACCGAGCCTTCGCCGGCCGTGTCGTCGCTCGAGCCCTCGGGCAGCGACAGTCCGCGGGCGGCCAGCAGCGAACGCACGCCGTCGACCCGGGGTTTGCCGTCGATGTAGAGGTAGTAGTCGTCGTCGGAGTAGGGAGCCGAACCCTGCGCGTCGAGGTAGGGGGCGAACAGCCGGCCCCAGGCACGCATGTGCACATCGACGGTCGGAGTGAGCACTCCGTCGAGGTCGAAGAGGATCGCGCGGGCGGTCGCGAGACGGCTCCGGTCGCGGGTGACGGTATCGGTCATGCCATCAACGGTAAGGCCTAGCCGTGAACACCGTGTTATCGCGGCGTTTCCATCACTGTCGCTGTGCGCTGACGTGACGCGCATCCGCCGCTTGTACGCTGAGAGGATGCACGGAGAATACAAAGTGCCCGGCGGCAAGCTCGTCGTGGTCGACCTCGACGACATCGACGGTCGCATCCAGAATTTCCGGCTCGCCGGAGACTTCTTCCTCGAACCCGATGACGCGCTGCTGCTGATCGACAAAGCCGTCAACGGCCTGCCGAGCGACAGCGACGCCGCCACCATCGCGGCGGCCGTCAAGGCGGCCCTTCCCGAGGGGGCCGTGCTGCTCGGCTTCTCGCCCGAGGCGGTGGCGGTCGCCATCCGTCGGTCGCTCGCGAAGGCGTCGAGCTGGGGTGACTACGACTGGCAGATCATCCACTCCGGGCCCGAGACCCCGCAGATGCAGCTCGCGCTCGACGAAGTGCTCGCCAACGAGGTGGGCGAGGGGCGGCGTCAGCCCACCCTGCGCATCTGGGAGTGGAACGAGCCGGCCGTGGTGATCGGCAGCTTCCAGTCGGTGAAGAACGAGGTCGACCTCGACAACGCCGCGAAGTACGGCTTCGAGGTCGTGCGGCGCATCTCGGGCGGTGGCGCCATGTTCATGGACGCGAATTCGGTCGTGACCTACAGCATCTACGCCCCCGCTGCGCTCGTGCAGGGCATGAGCTTCGCCGACTCCTACGCCTTTCTCGACGAGTGGGTCATCACCGGCCTCAAGTCGCTCGGCATCGACGCCTTCTACCAGCCGCTCAACGACATCTCGTCGGCCAAGGGCAAGATCGGCGGTGCCGCGCAGAAGCGGCTCGGCAACGGCGCGGTCATGCACCACGCCACGCTGAGCTACGACATGGACGGCGAGAAGATGGTTCAGGTCTTGAGAATCGGCCGCGAGAAGATGAGCGACAAGGGCACGAAGTCGGCCGCCAAGCGCGTCGATCCGCTTCGCAGCCAGACCGGTCTCGGCCGCGCCGAGATCATCGACCGGCTGATCGCCACCTTCACGAACCTCTACGGGGCCCAGCCGAGCGAGATCACCGCCGACGAACGCGCGACGGCGGAGGCGCTCGTGGCGTCGAAGTTCAGCACGCCCGAGTGGATCGGACGCGTTCCGTGACCGACCTGCCCGTGTTCACCGCCGCCGCCCTCGAGGCGGTGCCCCCGTTCGACGTGGCGTCGTTCTCGAAAGAAGACGCCTTCGAACTCGGGGTGATCGCCGCGCTGCTCGTGCGCGAGCGCGACCTCAATCTCGCGATCGACGTCGTGCTCGCCGGCGACCTCGTCTTCCGGGCGAAGTTCAAAGACACCGATGCCGGGAACGACCCGTGGCTGGCCGGCAAGGCCGCGGTCGCCGAGCGCTACGGCGTGCCGTCGCTGCTCGTGCGCCGCCGCTACGAAGAGGCGGGAACGCCGTTCGCCGAGCTGACCGACCCGTCGATCGACCACGACACGATGAAGGCGCACGGCGGGTCGATCCCGATCTTCGTGCAAGGCCGGTTCGCCGGCACCATCACGGCATCGGGCGAACCCGACGTCATCGACCACCAGACCGCCGCCGACGCGGTCGCCGCCTTCCGGGAGCGGCACGCGCGCTGACCGCGAGCGGCGCGCGCTGACCGCGGGCGTCGCGACGGCTCAGCCGCGGTCGACGAGCTCCTGGTAGTCGGGGTGGCTGTCGATGAAGTGCGCCACGAACGAGCACTTGGGCACCACCGCGAGCGTGCCGCTCGTGCGCACGTCGTCGAGGGCGAACTGCACGAGCTGGGCGCCGAGGCCCGCCTGGCGCTTCGTGGGGTCGACCTCGGTGCGGGTGAAGACGATCGTGGTGCCGGTGATGGTGTAGTCGGCGAAGCCGGCCAGCTCGCCGTCGACGGTGATGGTGTAGCGGCTCTGGTCTGACTCGTTGCGGATCTCGGTGCTCATGGTGCCCTGAGGATAACCCGGCCACCTCGGTACTGCCACAATTGCAGGGTGCCCGCCCCCGATTCACCGCTCGACGCGTTCGACGCGACCGTGCGGGGCGAGGGGCTGGTGTTCCACGCCGACAACCTGACCGTGCTGCCCCGGTTCGCCGACGCATCCTTCACCGTCATCTACCTCGATCCGCCGTTCAACACCGGTCGCGCACAGACCCGGCGCTCGACCACGGCGAACCGCATCGAGACGACCCAGGATGCCGCGAACGAGACGGATGCCGCCGTCAAGACACCCGGCCGCATCACCGGCTTCAAGGGGCAGCAGTACGACCGCATCAAGGGCGACCTGCTGCGCTACGACGATCGGTTCGACGACTACTGGGGATTTCTCGAGCCGCGCATCGTGGAGGCCTGGCGGCTGCTCGCCGACGACGGCACGCTCTATCTGCACCTCGACTACCGCGAGGCGCACTACGCCAAGGTGCTGCTCGACGCGCTGTTCGGCCGCGAGAGCTTCCTCAACGAGATCATCTGGGCCTACGACTACGGCGCCAAGTCGAAGAATCGCTGGCCCACGAAGCACGACACGATCCTGGTCTACGTGAAGAACCCGCGTGGCTACTACTTCGACTCCTCCACCGTCGACCGCGAGCCCTACATGGCGCCCGGCCTCGTGACCGCCGAGAAGGCGGCATCCGGCAAGCTGCCGACGGATGTCTGGTGGCACACGATCGTGTCGCCGACCGGCCGCGAGAAGACCGGCTACCCCACCCAGAAACCCGAGGGCATCCTTCGCCGCATCGTGCAGGCCTCGAGCCGTGAGGGCGACTGGGTGCTCGACTTCTTCGCCGGCAGCGGCACCACGGGGGCGGTGGCCGGTGCCCTCGCGCGCAACTACGTGCTCATCGACGAGAGCCCCGACGCCATCGCCGTCATCCGCAAGCGCCTGCCGGGCGCCACGTTCGAGTAGGTTCAGGCCGAGCCGCGAACGATGAGGTGGGTGGGGATGATCGTGCGCCGCGGCACTTCCTCGCCCGCGATGAGCCGCACGAGCAGCTCGGCCATGGTGGCGCCCAGGTCGGCCGAGGGCTGGTGCATCGTGGTGAGCGGCGGCGTGAGGGTCGAGGCGAACGTATCGTCGTCGTAGCCCACCACGGCCACGTCACCCGGAACGCTGAGGCCCCGGGTGCGCAGCACCTGCACCGCGCCGGCCGCCATCTGGTCGTTGGCCACGAACACGCCGTCGATGGGCACTCCGCGATCGAGCAGCCGGTTCATCGCGTCGGCGCCGGAGCTCTGCGAGAAGTCGCCGATCTCGATCAGGGCGGGGTCGCCCCCCGCGGCGTCGATCGACTCGCGCCAGCCGTTCAGCCGGTCGATGCCGGCCGGCATGTCCTGCCGCCCGGCGATGGTGGCGACGTGCCGCCGGCCGAGGCCGATGAGGTGCTCGGTGGCCGTGCGGGCGCTGTGCACGTTGTCGACGTCGACGAAGTAGCTGTCGAAGGTCTCGGGGTTGATCGGGCGGCCACCGAACACGATCGGCAGCGTGGAGCCGAGCCCGACGTAGGAGTGGTCTTCGGCGTGGTGCGACACCACGAGCGCGCCGTCGACGTTGCCGCCGAGCAGATAGCGCCGCGTCTTCTGCGGCCGCGCCTCCGACGCGATGAGCAGGTTGAGCGTGTAGTCGGTGTCGGAGAGCGCCCGGGCCACCCCGCGCACCACCGGCGCGAAGAACGGGTCGGCGAACACCGTGGAGGTCGACTCCGGCACGATCAGCGCGATCACGTCGGTGCGGCGGCTGGCGAGCGAGCGAGCGACCCGGTTGGGCACGTAGTTGAGTCGCGCGATGGCGTCGTTCACGATCGCGGTCACCTCGGCGGTCACCTTCGGCGAGCCGTTCACCACGCGCGAGACGGTGGCGCGCGAGACCCCGGCCTCGGCGGCCACCATCTCGAGCGTCGGAGCGCGCGACGTGCGGGAATCGATCGTCATCTCACACCTCCGAAGGCTCTCGTGCGGGCGTCACAACCGCGGGCGGTGGCCCGCCCGTGCGCCTTACGATACCGGCGAAGCCGCGGGGGCAGGCGCCGCATCGACGGGGGTGGAGCCGGATGCCGCGGCCGCGGCATCCTGGATCACCCTCGAATAAGCGATCGCCGAGTCCTTCGGCGTGCGCACGAGGGTGTCGTAGTCGACGCGCACGATGCCGAATCGCTTGCCGTAGCCCCAGGCCCACTCGAAGTTGTCGAGCAGCGACCACACGAAGTAGCCGCGCACGTCGGCGCCGTCGGCGATCGCGTGCGAGACCGCCTGGATGTGGTCGAGCACGTACTTCGTGCGCAGGTCGTCGTGGATCTCGCCGTCGGCGTCGACCACGTCGTCGTAGGCGGCGCCGTTCTCGGTGACGTAGAGCGGGGGCAGCGCCGGGTATTCGCGGCCGAGCCGCACGAGCAGTGTGTGGAGCCCCTCGGGGTTGACCTCCCAGCCCATGGCGGTGCGGGGCAGCCCGCGCAAGGGGAACGTGATGTCCTCCGAACCGACGAACGGCGTGCTGAGCGCCCGGCCGGTGTCGACCAGGTGCGGGTCGTCAGCGCCCACCAGCGGGTGACCGCTCACGACGTCGTCGTGGTAGTGGTTGACGCCGAGGAAGTCGATCGGCTGCGAGATGATCTCGAGGTCGCCGGGGCGCACCAGGCCGGTGTCGCTCACCTCG
This sequence comes from Herbiconiux daphne, assembly GCF_024979295.1. Classification (GTDB taxonomy): domain Bacteria; phylum Actinomycetota; class Actinomycetes; order Actinomycetales; family Microbacteriaceae; genus Herbiconiux; species Herbiconiux daphnes. The sequence goes on from NZ_JANLCJ010000009.1 coordinate 53,228, forward strand.
TCGAGACCGAACTCGGCGAGGTCGCGGCGCACGTCGGCGGGGTATTCGCCGCGAACGATCGGGTCGAGGAAGATCGTGTTCTGCAGGCCGTCGAACCGGCGGGCGGCGTCGACGTCGACCGGGTCGGACGGGTTCTGCGGAATCGAGTTCGTGAGGTTGAGCGTGATGCCGAGGTTCTGTGCGCCCAGCTCGCGCAGGCGCTGCACGGCGAGACCGTGGCCGAGGTGCTGGTGGTGCACGGCGGCGATCGCCGCGGCCGGCTCCTGGCGCCCGGGCGCGTGCACGCCGGCGGCGTAGCCGAGCAGTGACGAGCAGAACGGCTCGTTGAACGTGGTCCAGTGCTGCACCCGGTCGCCGAGTGCGCCGTAGACGGTCTCGGCGTAGTCGCGGAAGCGGAAGGCCGTGTCGCGATTGGCCCAGCCGCCGGTCTCTTCGACGGCCTGCGGGAGGTCCCAGTGGTAGAGGGTGAGCCAGGGCAGGATGCCGGCGCCGAGGAGTTCGTCGACGAGGCGCGAGTAGAAGTCGAGCCCGGCCGGGTTGACCTCGCGGTCGCCGGGCTTGATGCGGGCCCAGCTGGTGGAGAACCGGTAGGCGTGCAGGCCCAGCTGCTTCATCAGCGCGACGTCTTCGGGCATGCGGTGGTAGTGGTCGACGGCGACGTCGAGGGTGTCGCCGTTCAGCACGGCGTTGGGAACCCGGGCGAACGCGTCCCAGATCGAGGCTTCTTTGCCGTCTTCGAAAGCCGCGCCTTCGATCTGGGCGGCGGCCGTGGCCGAGCCCCAGAGAAAGCCGGGAGGGAATGAGGTCGTCATGGCGGTGTTACTGCTCCTTGAATGGTGGTTGTGCAATGCTATTCGGTCCGGCCGGCCGGACCCATCTCTCCCGAGACCTCTACCCCTTGACGGCACCCGCCATGATGCCCGACACCAGCTGCTTGCCCGCGAGCACGAACAGCAGCAGCAGCGGCAGCGTGGCGAGCACGGCACCGGCGAGCACGATCGAGTAGTCGACGTACTTGGCCGACTGCAGCTGGCTGAGCGCCACCTGCAGGGTGGGGTTCTGCGGCACCACGAGCAGCGGCCAGAGGTAGTCGGTCCATGCCGTCATGAAGGTGAACAGGCCGAGGATGGCCATCGCGGGCCGGGCGGCCGGCACCCCGACGTGCCAGAAGGTCGAGATCATGCTCGCGCCGTCGACGCGGGCGGCCTCGATCAGTTCGTCGGGGATGACGTCGACGAGGTACTGCCGCATGAAGAACACGCCGAACGCGGTCACGAGCGTCGGCACGATCACGGCGCCGAGGCTGCCGGTCCAGCCGAACTGCCGCATCAGCATGAACAGGGGGATGATGCCGAGCTGCGTCGGCACGGCGAGCGTGGCGATGACGAACACGAGCAGCCCTTCGCGCCCGCGGAAGCGCAGCTTCGCGAACGCGTAACCGGCCAGCGTCGAGAAGAAGACGACGGATGCCGTGATGACGCCCGACACGATGATGCTGTTGCCGAGGGCGGTCCAGAACGGCACGGTGGTGACCACCTGGCCGACGTTCTGCCAGAACTGGCCGCCGGGCAACAGCGGCGGCCAGGTGGCGGTGAGCACCTGGCTGTCGCTCGAGCCCACGACGAACGACCACCACAGCGGCAGGGCGCCGCCGAGGAAGACGGCGAGCAGCACGCCGTAGGTCACGAACCCCGGGCGCTTGTCGATGCCGAGCGAGCCTTTTCCGCGGCGCGGCTTCGCCGGCGACGAGCCGGCCGGGCGTGACGATGCGGCCGGTGCGGAACGTGTCGCGGTCGCGGTCATCGGTTCTCCTCCGTGTGATGCGGGTGGTCGGCGAGCTGCGGTTCGACGCCGGGCACGAAGCCGCTCGTGAGTTCGGCTTCGGCGCGCGAGCGGGCGAGCGCCTTGGCGCTGCGCCGCTTGACCACGCGCGCCTCGGTCGAGGCGATGCGCCGCGAGATCAAGAAGTTGAGCACGCCGAACAGCACGATCAAGAGGAACAGCAGCCAGGCGACGGCCGACGCCTTGCCGAAGCTCTGGCGGTTGAACGCGAGGTCCCACAGGTAGAGCACGGTCGTCTGGTACTGCCGGTCGTTGCCGCCGGGCGTCGAGACCGTGGGGTTGAAGAGCTTGGGCTCGGTGAAGATCTGCAGCCCGCCGATGGTGGCGGTGATGATGACGAAGATCATGGTGGGCCGGATCGACGGCAGGGTGATCGAGAAGAACCGCCGGAACTGCCCGGCACCGTCGAGCGCCGCCGACTCGTGGATGTCGCGGGGCACCGCCTGCATCGCCGCGAGCAGGATCAGGGCGTTGTAGCCCGTCCAGCGCCAGTTGACCATCGTGGCGATCGCGATGTGCGAGGGGAAGACATCCGTCTTCCACATCACCGGGTCGAGGTTCACGGCCTCGAGGATGTTGTTGATGAGGCCGTACTTCTCGCTGAAGGCGCTCGAGAAGATCAGGGTGACGGCGACCGGCGTGACCACATAGGGAATGAGCACGCTCATGCGCCAGAAGGTCTTGGCACGCAGGTTCTGATCGAGCACGGCCGCGATGAACACGGCGGCGATCAATTGCGGCACGGCGGAGAGAAAGAAGATGCTGACCGTGTTGAACAGCGAGTTCCAGAAGAACGGGTCGCTGAGCTCGGCGGCGAAGTTGCCGAGGCCCACCCACTCGCCGGGGCCGGTCAGCAGGTTCCAGTTGTTGAGCGACACCACGAAGGTGTAGCCGAGCGGAAAGAGGCCGACCAGGCCGAAGAGGATGAAGAAGGGCGCCACGTAGGCGTAGGGGGAGTACTTGACGTCCCACCGGTTGAGGCGCTGCCGGAAGGTGCGCTTCGGGGCCGGCCGGGGCGCGGCATCCGGTTTCGGCGACGTCACCTGGGGGGTGATGGTTGCGGTCATGCGGGGGTCTCCCGGTGCGAGGGGTGAACGGATGGCGGGTCGGCCGGTCGGCCGGCGTGAGCGGGGCCCCTCGGGAGAGAAGCCGAGGGGCCCCGTCGCGCTGCGTGCTATTTGTTGACCACGAGCTGGTCGAGCAGGCCGATCGCGTTGTCCCACGCGGCCTGGCCATCGGTGCCCGAGTCGAGCGAGAGGGCGGATGGCCCGAACACCTGCTCCTGGATGACCGAGTCATCCGGGCCCTTGTACTGCGCGACCACACCCTTCGACCGTTCGGCCAGGATGGTGCCGAGCGGCGCGTCGTTGAAGAACGTCGCCAGGTCGTTGGTGCCGGTGACGGCCGGGTCGCTCTGCGCCTCGATGTTGCTCGGGAACGTTCCGGCGACGGTGAAGGCGGCGGCCTGCTGCTTGGCCTCGGTCAGCCACTCGGCGAGGGCCGCGGCCTCCTTCGGGTGCTTCGACTGCGTGGGCACGGTCAAAAAGGTGCCGCCCCAGTTCGCCGGGCCGCCGGGGAACACGTTGGCGAAGTCCCAGCCGGTGGTGGCGTCGCCACCCGCGGCCTCGACCTGGCCCTTCACGACGCCGAGCATCCAGCCCGGGCACACGAAGGTCGCGAACGAGCCGTCGGTGAAGGCCTTGCCCTTGCCCCAGTCCCACTGGGTCTGGCCGCTGGAGAGACCGGCGGCGGCGCCGCCCGCGAGCTCGCCCCAGAGTTCTTTGAGGTCGCTGTTGTCTTCGATGTTGAGCTCGCCGTCGGAGGTGTAGTACCCCTCGGGCTGCTGGTTCACCATGGCGTTCCAGATGAAGCCCGACTGGTCGTACCAGGCCTTGCCGGTGGCGGCGTGGTACTTCTCGCCGAGGGCGAAGTAGTCGGCCCAGGTGGCGTCGTCACCGCCGAACAGGGCGGCGACCTCGTCGCGGTCGGTCGGCAGACCGGCCTCGGCGAAGAGCGTGCTGTTGTAGCACAGGCCCTCGGGGCCGATGTCGGTGCCGTAGCCGATGATGCGGCCGTTGGAATCGGTGGCCTGCTTCACCTTCCAGTCGACCCACTGGTCGGAGATGTCCTTCGCGCCGTAGTCGCTCAGGTCGGTGAACTGGTCGGAGACCTGCATGACCGCGCTCAGCCAGCCCTCTTCGACGGCCTGCACGTCGGGCAGCCCCGCGCCGGCGGCCTGTTTGGTCTGCCAGTCGGTCTTGGCGTTGCCGCCGGTGTCGATGTTGGTGGCCTCGATCTTGATGCCGGGGTTCTCGGACTCGTACTCGGTGTAGAGGTCGTCGAGCCCCATGGTGCCGAACGTGGTGACGGTCAGCGTGATGGGGTCGTCTGCGGTGCCGGCGGCGGAGCCGGATGCCGAGCATCCGGCAGCACCGAGGGCGATCGCCGCGAGTGCGGCGGCTGTGGCTGCCGTCGTGCGTCGTGAGAGTTTCACGGTCACTCCTTTGTGTGCGTGTTGCGGTGGGATTGGTGGTTGAGAGCGCTCTCACGTTTGGGTGTGAGAGCGCTCTCACGATCGAGACAAAACGTAGGTCACTGCTGGCTCACATGTCAAGCCGTTCGCGTATTCCCTTTTCGGCATACGGGCCCAGGCGCGTGATCCGGCGTAACAGTACTTCGCATTCGGCTCTGGGGAGGGGTCGGCATGCGACCCTGTATCGACCGGACGACGAGAGGAGTGGTCGATGACTCACGAGAACAGAACAGGCCGCGCGTTCGGGTTCGCCACCCAGCAACTGCACGCGGGGGGAGCGCCGGCCGACGGCATCAATGCCCGGGCCACCCCCATCTACCTGAGTGCCGGCTTCGTCTTCGACGACTTCGAGCAGGCACGCGACCGGTTCGGCGGCGCCGAAGACGGTTTCACCTACACTCGCATCGGCAACCCCACGAACTCCTCGGTGGAGCGTCGCCTCGCCGCGCTCGAAGGCGGCACCGGCGCCATCCTCGTCGGCAGCGGGCAGGCGGCGGTCTCGGTCGCCATTCTGGGCCTGCTGCAGGCCGGCGACCACCTGGTGTCGGCGTCGAGCATCTACGAGGGCTCGCGGGGCCTCTTCCTCGACAACTTCTCGCGCCTGGGCATCACCACCGACTTCGTCGCCGACGCCAACGACGCCCTCGCCTGGGAGCTCGCCATCACCCCGGCGACCCGCGCGTTGTTCGTGGAGTCGATCCCCAACCCCAAGAACGACCTGGTCGACATCGCGCTGGTGGCCGAGGTGGCTCACCGCCACGGCATCCCGCTGATCGTCGACAACACCTTCGCCACCCCCTACCTGCTGCGGCCGCTGCAGCACGGAGCCGACATCGTGGTGCACTCGGCCAGCAAGTTCCTGGCCGGTCACGGCTCGGTGCTCGGTGGCGCCGTCGTCAGCGGCGACGGGTTCGACTGGTCAGCCGCGACCTCCGGGGTCGCGCACTTCCCGCACCTCACCGAGCCGACCCGTTCGCTCGGCGGCCGGAGCTTCGTCGAGCGCTTCGGCGCCGAGGCGTTCCTCGTCTACGCCCGTGACGTGGTGACCGCACGCTTCGGCCCGACGCCGTCGCCGATCAACGCCTTCCTCATCCAGCAGGGCATCGAGACCCTGTCGCTGCGGGTGGACCGCCAGTCGGCCAACGCCCTGGCCATCGCCGAGTGGCTCGAGGCGCAGCCCGACATCGAGTCGGTCGACTACTCGGGGCTGCCGTCGAACCCGTTCCACGCCCTGGCCCAGCACTACCTGCCGCGAGGCCAGGGCTCGGTCTTCTCGTTCACGCTGCGCGGGGGCGCCGCGGCGGCCGAGCAGTTCATCAACGCCGTCGAGCTCTTCACCCGCATGACCCACCTCGGAGACGTGCGGTCGCTCATCATCCACCCGGCGTCGACCACCCACGCCTGGCGCTCGGAGCAGCAGTTGCGCGACGCGGGCATCTGGCCCGGTCTCATCCGGCTCTCGGTCGGCGTCGAAGACCTGCCCGATCTGCTCGCCGACCTCCAGCACGCGCTCGACGTGGTGCGGGCGAGCGCGCCCGCGCCGGCCGTCGCCGACCTCGTGAGCGAGGCTCGCTAGCCGTGTCGCGCCTGCAGCATTTCGGCTGGTTCCTCTCGCGGGGTTTCGGCCCGCACGGCTGGGGCCACCCCTACTACGAGTGGAATCACCGCTGGCACGGCCCGAAGCTCTACCAGCAGTCGGCACGCGACCTCGAGCAGGCGGGATTCGACCTCGTCATCGTCGAAGACGCCCTCTCGCTCGGCAACGCCGACACGCTCGACCTGCGCGTCCGCAGCGCCTACGGCGGGCCGAAGCACGACCCGTTGCTGCTCGCGCCCTATCTCTTCGCCGCAACCTCGCACCTCGGCATCGCGCCCACCGTCAACCCGCTCGCCTACTCGCCATACCAGGCGGCGCGTCAGTTCGCGACGATGCAGCACCTCAGCGACTACCGCTTCGGCATCAACGTGGTGACGGATGTCGGCTCCAGCCGCCACTTCGGCGCCGAGCCCCTGGCGCACGACGCCGCCTACGATCGCGCCGAGGAGTGGCTCACGGCGGTGCGCCGGCTCTGGCACAGCTGGGGACCCGACGCGCTCATCGCCGATGCGGCCACGGCGCACTTCGCCGACGGCTCGAAGCTCGACGCCTTCGAGCACCGCGGCGAGCACTACCGTTTCGACGGACCCCTCAACGCGCTGCCGTTCCCCGAACTCGGCTCCGAGCACCTCTCGGGTGACCCGATCGTGGTGTCGCCCGGCGGTTCGGGCCGCGGGCTCAACTTCGCCGGCGAGCAGTCCGACGTGCAGCTCGCGCTCGCCTCGCTCGACGTCGACACCATCCGCGCCTACCGCGCCAAGGTGATCGAGGCCGCCGAAGGGCACGGCCGCAGCGCCCGCGACATCGACATCCTGTTCGTGTTCAAGCCCATCGTCACCTCGAGTTCCGACGAGGCCCAGCGCATCGTCGACGCCTCCGCGCACCCCGACGACGCCACGCTGCTGCAGATCGCCGCCGGTCAGTCGAGCGACCTCGAGACCGACCTCACCGTGCTCGACCTCGACAAGCCGATCGACCCCGCCATCTTCGGCGATCACGTCTCGCGCGGCAGCATCAAGGGTCTGCTCGGAAAGTTCGACAGTTTGGCCGACGCCTCTCTCCGCGACATCCTGACCGCCAAGGCGAAGCTCGGCCGCATCTCCGAGCGGGCCGGCTACGTGGGCACGGCTGACGAGATCGCCGACTTCATCCAGGAGCTCGGCGACGAGGCCGACAACGACGGCTTCATCTTCTCGGGCGACCTGCACCCGGTCACCATCCACCGCATGCTCGACGAACTCGTGCCGATCCTGCGCCGCCGCGGCATCCTGCGCACCGAGTTCGGCGACGGCGGCCTGCGCGGCAACCTGCGCGACTTCTGACCGATCCGGTTAGCGGATGCAGATTTCACGACAAGCGACGCCGAATACGGCGTCGCTCGTCGGAAAAGCTGCATCCGTCAACCGATTCACGTGCAAGAACGGCCCGGGCGCGATGCCCGGGCCGTTCTCGGTGTCACTGACGCAGCAGCAGCAGCAGCTACTACTTACTGCTGGGTCAGCGGCTCGAGAGTGGGGTCGTTGGCGTAGGCCTCGGCCGCGTTCTCCTTGGTGACGATCACCGGGTCGAGCAGGAAGGCCGGAACGACCTTCACGCCGTTGTCGTAGGACTCGGTGTCGTTCACGTCGACCTCTTCGCCCTTCTGCAGCTCCGACACCATCGCGATGGCCTGCTTGACGAGGTTGCGGGTGTCCTTGTTGATGGTGGAGTACTGCTCGCCGGCCATGATCGACTTGACCGACTCGACCTCGGAGTCCTGACCGGTGACGATCGGGATGGGCTTTCCGGCGGCCTTCACCGAGGTGATGATCGCGCGGGCCAGGGTGTCGTTGGGCGACAGCACGCCGTCGAGCTCGGCCGAACCGTAGCTCGAGGTGAGCAGCGAGTCCATGCGGCTCTGCGCGTTCTCGGCCTTCCAGCCGGCGGTGGCGGTCTGCTTGATGTCGGTCTGGCCCGAGACGACGACCACGTCGCCCGAGTCGATGGCCGGCTGCAGCACGCTCATGGCGCCGTCGAAGAAGACGGCCGAGTTGGCGTCATCCGACGAGCCCGAGAACAGCTCGATGTTGTAGGGGCCGGTGGGCTTCTTGGCCTTCATGCCGTCGAGCAGGGCCTGACCCTGCAGCTCGCCGACCTTGAAGTTGTCGTAGGCGACGTAGTAGTCGACGTTCGGCGTGTTGAGGATGAGGCGGTCGTAGGCGATGACCGGGATGCCGGCGTCGGCCGCGGCCTGAACCTGCGTGGCGAGCTGGCCACCGTCGGCGGCGCCGATGATGATGGCCTTCGCGCCCTTGGTGATCATGGCCGAGATCTGGTCCTGCTGGTCTTTCACCGTGGTGCTCGCACCGGCGTACTGCACGTCGGACTTGAAGCCGGCCTCGGCGAGACCGTCTTCGAACAGTCCACCGGCGAGCACCCAGTTCTCCGACGTCTTCGACGGAAGGGCGACACCGATCAGCGAATCGGCCGGGAAGCCGGCGGCTGCCGCGTCGGTCGAACCAGAGGCCGAGCCCGAGTCATCCGAGCGCGTGGAACAACCGGACAATGCGAGAGCCGCAACAGCGGTCAGAGCCGCCGTCGCGAGGAGCATTTTCTTCATCTTTGATTACTTTCTCTCTGTGGGTGTGGTGTTAGGGATGGAAAAGAAGCGGATGCCGCGGCCTCAGCCGCGCGGGCGGGAGGTGTCGGGGCTGCCGGCCGTCGGCACGAGCATCTCGGGCGACTCCGACTCGGCCTGACCCGAGCCCACCGCGGGCGCCGCGGGGAAGTCGTCGTCGGTCGCGATGGTGCGGCGGAAGCGTCTCGTGAGCAGGCCCGTGATCGAGGGCCGCCCCTGCGTCTTGTTCCAGACGTCGAGGCCGACGGCCACCAGCAGCACGAGGCCCTTGATGATCTGCACGCGGTCGGCGCCCACGCCGAGCAGCTGCAGGCCGTTGTTCAGCACGGCCATCACGAGACCACCGATGATCGATCCGGCCACGGTTCCGATGCCACCGGCGACGGCGGCGCCACCGATGAAGACCGCGGCGATCGCGTCGAGCTCCCAGCCGATGCCGTCCTGCGGGCCGGAGGCCTGCGAGCGGGCCACGAAGATCATGCCGGCGAGGGCCGCCAGGGTCGACATGTTCATCATGACGAGGAAGTCGATGCGACGCGATTTCACACCCGACAGCTCGGCGGCGTGCTTGTTGCCGCCGACCGAGTAGATGTGGCGGCCGAAGATCGTGTTGCGGGTGACGAAGGAGTACACCAGCACGAGCACGCCCAGGATGATGCCCGACACCGGGAAGCTCGTGCCCACCCGGCCGCCGGCGAAGAGCACGGTCGCGATGACGATGACCGCAACGAGGATGACGAGCTTCACGATGCTCACCCAGAGCGGCGCGGGCTCGGAGCCCATCTTGCGCTGGGTGCGGCGTGCGCGCCACTCCATGAAGATCACGGCGAGCACGACGATGAGGCCGAGCAGCAGGGTGAGGTTGTTGTAGCCCGTGTCGGGGCCCACCTCGGGCAGGTAGCCCGCACCGATCTCGGTGAAGCCCTGCGGCACCGGGATGGTGTTCGCGTTGCCGATCAGCTGGTTGCCGCCACGGAAGATGAGCATGCCGGCCAGGGTCACGATGAACGCCGGCACGCCCACGAACGCGACCCACCAGCCCTGCCAGGCGCCGATCAACGCGCCGACGACGAGGCCGAGCAGGATGCCGAGCGGCCAGGGCAGGTTCCAGTCCTGCATCGCGGTCGCCACCACGATGCCCACGAACGCCGCGACCGAACCGACCGAGAGGTCGATGTGGCCTGCGATGATCACCATCACCATGCCGATGGCGAGGATGAGGATGTAGGCGTACTGGCTGACCAGGTTGATCAGGTTGCCCGACGACAGCGTGAGGCCGTCGGTGAGGATCTCGAACAGCACGATGATGGCGATCAGGCTGAACAGGATGCCGAACTGGCGGGTGTTCGACGTGCCGCCGCCGAACATCTTGCCGAGGTCTCGAATCGACGCCCGCTTCTTCGTGGGGGCCTGGTCGGATGCGCTCATCGGTTCACAGCCTTCTTCTTCATGGAGGTCATGCTCCTCATCAGGGTTTCGGGATCCGCCTCGGCGGCGGGGACGTCGTTGGTGATGGTGCCCTCGAAGATCGTGTAGATGCGGTCGGAGACGCCGAGCAGCTCCGGCAGCTCGCTCGAGATCATGATCACGCCCTTGCCCTGGGCCGCGAGCTCACGGATGATGCCGTAGATCTCGGTCTTCGCACCCACATCGATGCCGCGGGTGGGCTCGTCGAGGATGAGCAGGTCGGGGTCGGTGAACATCCACTTGGCGAGCACGACCTTCTGCTGGTTGCCGCCCGAGAGCTTGCCGACGCCCTCGTTCACCGTGGGGGTCTTGATGCGCAACGTCTTGCGGTACTGCTCGGCGATCTGGTACTCCGAGATGTCGTTCACCACGTCGGCGCGCGAGATCTTCTTGAGCTTGGCCGACACCACCGAGCGCTTGATGTCGTCGAGCAGGTTGAGGCCGAGCGCCTTGCGGTCTTCGCTCACGTAGGCGAGACCGTGGTCGATCGCCTCCGAGACGTTGCGCAGCTGGATCTGCTTGCCGTCTTTGATGATCTCGCCCGACACGAACTCGCCGTAGGCGCGGCCGAAGATGCTCATCGCGAGCTCGGTGCGGCCGGCGCCCATGAGTCCGGCGAAGCCCACGACCTCGCCGCGACGCACGAAGAAGCTCGAGTTCTTCACGACCATGCGCTCGGAGACCACCGGATGACGCACGTTCCAGTTCTTGACCTCGAAGAACACCTCGCCGACCTTGGTGTTGCGATCGGGGAAGCGGTTCTCGAGCGTGCGGCCCACCATGCCCCGGATGATGCGGTCTTCGTTGACGCCGTCGGCCTTGACGTTCAGCGTCTCGATGGTCTTGCCGTCGCGGATGATGGTGATCGCGTCGGCCACCTGCTCGATCTCGTTGAGCTTGTGCGAGATCATGATCGACGAGATGCCGCGGCCCTTGAGCCCGCGGATCAGGTCGAGCAGGTGCTGCGAGTCGGCCTCGTTGAGGGCCGCGGTCGGCTCGTCGAGGATGAGCAGCTTCACCGACTTGTTGAGCGCCTTGGCGATCTCGACCAGCTGCTGCTTGCCCACGCCGATGTTCTTGATCTGCGTGTCGGGGTCGTCTTCGAGGCCGACCCGCGCGAGCAGCTCGATGGCCCGGCGCTTGGCCGACACCCAGTCGATGGCGCCGAAGCGGGTGGGCTCGTTTCCCAGGAAGATGTTCTCGGTGATCGAGAGCTCGGGAATCAGCGCCAGTTCCTGGTGGATGATGACGATGCCGGCGGCCTCGGACGACTTGATGTCTTTGAAGTGCACCTCGGAGCCCTCGAAGAGGATGTCGCCCGTGTAGGTGCCGTAGGGGTAGACGCCCGACAGCACCTTCATCAGGGTCGACTTGCCGGCCCCGTTCTCACCGCAGATCGCGTGGATCTCGTCGGCCCGAACCTCCAGGGAGACATCCGACAGCGCCTTGACGCCCGGGAACTCCTTGGTGATCGAACGCATCTCGAGGATGACGGGAGACTCCCGCACGTCGCTCGTGTTCGCACGCGTGTCCAACAGGGAGACCTCCTCGTCTGGGGCTTGCTTCGTGTCTGGCTTCGGTAGTCTCCATCTTTCGCGCGGTGTGGTCAAGTTGTGAACGCAACGGCGCGATAACGACTAGGTCTCGAATCCCACCGCTTCGAATTCCTGGATCACGATCGCGGCCCCGCCCAGCGCTTCGGCGCGGTCGGTGAACGACGACATCGTCAATTCGGTCGAGTCGTGCACGACCGGCGAGCTGTAGCGCACGAAGCCCTTGCGCACCGGCTCGAGCAGGATCTCGCCGAGCCCGGCGAGCGGCCCGCCGAGCACGAGCATCTGCGGATTGACGAGGTTGGCGATGGCGGCGAGGGCGCGGCCGAGCGCCCGGCCGGCGTCGTCGATCACGTGCAGCGTCGCCTTGTCGCCCGCCTGGGCGAGCGCGATGATGTCGCTGGTCGTGCGCACGTTCTGCGGCTCGCGGCTGAGCAGTTCGATCATGATGGCGGTCGACGCCACGGTCTCGAGGCAGCCGCGGTTTCCGCAGCGGCAGATCAGGCCGTGCTCGTGGATCGGCAGGTGGCCGATCTCGCCGCTCACACCGATGTTGCCCGGAAAGATCTCGCCGCCGAGGATGAGGCCCGAGCCGATGCCCGTGCCGACCTTCACGAACACGAGGTCGTCGACGCCCTTGTGCGGCCCCCAGGTGATCTCGGCGATCGCGCCGAGGTTGGCGTCGTTCTCGAGCATGACCGGCATGCGCAGCCGCTCTTGGATGTGGTCGACCGTGATGCCCACCCACTCCGGCAGGATGGTGCCGTCGATCACGGCGTGGCTCCGCCGGTCGATGGGGCCGGGCACCCCGAGACCCACGCCGATCAGCGCGTCGCGGCTGCTGCCGCACTCGGCGAGCACCTCGTCGAGAACGGTGGAGGCGACATCCAGGGCGAGGTCGGCCTCATGGCCGAGCGGCAGATGCACCCAGCGTTCGCCGACCACGCGGTAGTTGATCGAGGTGACCACGACCCGCACGTGGCTGCGGCCGATGTCGATGCCGGCGGCGAGCGTGTCGTCGCCCGTCAGGCTCACGGCGAGGGCGCGCCGGCCCGAGCTCGTGGTGGGCGACGTGGCGAGCAGCCCGCGATCGACCATCGCCTTGACGATGTTCGACACGGTCGCCGTCGACAGCCCGGTCTGGCGCGACAACTCGGCCTGGGTGAGCGAGCCCGACTGCAGCAGCGACCGCACGATGCGCTGCTGGTTCGAGCGGCGGAGTGAGGCCTGCGACCCCGGCTTGACGCTCCGGCGCTCGGAAAGGTGCCCAGACGTCATGCACCCACCGTGCCCGATGACGACTTTGTAGTCAATTAGTTAACGCAAAGTGGTGCTGAACCGAGACCTACTCGCGCTGATCGGCGGGCCGCTGCACGGGCACCGAGTGGGTCGAGACATCCGGCGCCACCAGCGCGCCCATCTCGCCTGCCGCTACCTGGGCGTTGAGGGCGGCGTCGTCGTCGGCGGCCTCCTGCAGCGCCGACTTCGCGCGGAGCGGCGGCGTCTTGAAGAACCAGCTGAGCACGAACGCCAGCAGCGAGGCGGCCAGCGCCACCCAGAACACGGTGACGGTGGCGTTGGCGAAGCCCACCAGGAACGGGTCGGCCAGGCGCGGGTCGGCGGCGTTGAGGAACGAGGTGTCGCCGTTCAGCGAGCCGGTGAGGGCGCCGGTGTTGCCGTCTTGACCCTGTTTCAGCAGGTCGAGGATCTGCGTGTTCGCCGGGTCGGCGGCCACCGCGGGGTCGGCCGCGGCGGTGGCCACGCCCTTGGCGATGGCCGGGTCGGCGAACGCAGCCTGAATGGTGGTGGGGATGCGGGTGAACAGCACCGAGAACAGCACGGCGGTGCCGAGGGTGCCGCCGATCTGCCGGAAGAACGTCGAGGCGCTGGTGGCCACGCCCATGTCGCGCAGGCCCACGGAGTTCTGGCTGGCGATGGTGAGCGTCTGCATCAGCTGGCCGATGCCGAGGCCGATCAGCAGCATGCCGATCATCAGGTACCAGACCGGCTTGTCGGCCGTGACGAAGGTGAAGTAGAAGAACCCGGCACTCATGAGCCCGGTGCCGATGATGGGGAACGCCCGGTACTTGCCGGTGCGGCTGATGATCTGGCCGCTCGTGATCGACGCGATCATGAGCCCCACGATGAGCGGCAGCATGAGGAATCCGCTCTCGGTGGGGGTGGCGCCGGTGACCAGCTGCAGGTAGAGCGGGATGGTCAGCAGCGCGCCGAACATGCCGAACCCGACCAGCACGCCGAGCACGGTGGCCATCGAGAAGGTCGGCGAGCGGAAGAGCTTGAGCGGAATGAGCGCGTCGTCTTTCATGGCCCGCTCGATGATGATGAAGGCGATCACACCGATGGCGCCGATGACGTAGCAGGCGATGGCGCCGGCCGAGCCCCAGCCCCAGTCGCGGCCCTCCTCGGCCACGAGCAGCAGGGGCACGAGCGCGATGATGACGGTCGCGGCGCCCCACCAGTCGATGCGCACCGCCCGTTTGGCGCCCTTCGGCAGGTGCAGGAAGCGCAGCACGATGAACAGGGCCACGATGCCGATCGGCACGTTGAGCAAGAACACCCAGCGCCATCCGGTGATGAACAGAATCTGGTCGGCCCCGGCGAAGAGGCCGCCGATCAGCGGGCCGATCACGCTCGAGATGCCGAACACGGCCAAGAAGTAGCCCTGGTACTTCGCGCGTTCGCGCGGTGCCAGCATGTCGCCCATGATCGTGAGCGGCAGCGCCATCAGGCCTCCGGCGCCGAGACCCTGGATGGCGCGGAAGGCGGCCAGCTCGAACATCGACGTCGACAGGCTCGCGAGCAGCGACCCCACCAGGAAGATCGAGATCGCGATGATGAAGAGCGGGCGCCGGCCGAAGATGTCGCTCAGCTTGCCGTAGATCGGCGTGCTGATGGTCGACATGATGAGGTAGGCGGTGGTCACCCAGGCCTGCAGGCTCAACCCGTCGAGGTCGTCGGAGATCGTGCGGATGGAGGTGCCCACGATGGTCTGGTCGAGGGCGGAGAGGAACATTCCCGCCATCAGGCCGAAGATCACGAACAGGATCTGCCGGTGGTTCATCACGGCGCCGGCGTCGATCTCGCGCGCTGCGGCTTTGGCTCGACGGTCGGCGGGCGGATTGGTGCGTGACATGCAGATCCTCGGGGAATAAGGGGGACGCGCACGAACTTTGCGCAGGGTGCAAAGTTACACCCGGTGCAGGCCGCTTCTCAACCCGTGGCGCTGCGGTCGGGCAGGCGGTTCCCGGCTCCGCCCGGCCCGCGCGGCTAGGCTGGGCCGGTGTCGACGCGGAGCAGAGAGCGCATGGAACGCGAGCGCGCACGGCGCCAGCGGCGCACCCGCGCGATCGTCCTGGCGGTGGCGACGCTCCTGGTGGCCGCGGTCGTCGCGACCGGCACGCTGTTCGCGACGGGGGTGTGGAGCCTCGGCGGCGACAGGATGGCGGCGGCATCCGTCTCGTCGACCGGGTCGCCCACGGGTTCGCCCTCGCCCTCGGTCAGCGCCACTCCGACCCCCTCTGCTAGCGTGCCAGGCATCCCTGCTCCCTCCTTCACCCCAGAACCCCCGCCGCCGCCGTCATTCGACAAGGCGGCGCTCTCGATCGACGACCCGACGAGCCCTTGGGTGGTGGTGAACAAGCTGCGGCCGATCGCCGACGGTGCCGACTACGGGCCCCCCGACCTCGTCGATCTGCCGGCCGACATGCCCAACCCCAACGGCTACCAGCTGCGGGCGGATGCCGCGGCCGCGCTCGAAGAGATGTTCCACGCCGCGCTGGCCGAGATCGGCGTGCAGCTCGTGGCGCAGAGCGGTTACCGCTCCTACAGCGTGCAGGTGCGGGCCTACGACTACTACGTGAACTCGCTCGGTGTCGCCGGAGCCGACCTCACCTCGGCCCGGCCGGGCTACAGCGAGCACCAGACCGGCATGGCCATGGACATCCTCGACACGGTGTCGGGCTGCTCGACCGACGGGCGGTGCTTCGCCGACACGGCGGCCGGCCAGTGGCTCGCGGCAAACGCCTACCGGTTCGGCTACGTGCTGCGCTACCCCGACGGGGGCACCCCGATCACCGGTTACGAGTTCGAGCCCTGGCACTACCGCTGGATCGGCGTGCCCGCCGCGACCGAGATGCACGACACGGGGGTCACCACGCTGGAGGAGTTCTTCGGGCTCCCCGCGGCGCCCGACTACGCGGGCTGACCGGCGCCGGCTGACCGGCAGCCGGCTCACGCGTCAGGCCACCGACCAGCCGCCGTCAGAGGGCAGGATGACGCCGTTGACGTTCACGCCGTCGTCGCTCAGCAAGAACGTGATCGAGGCGGCGAGGGCGTCGGCCTCGACCGCGTCGGGCAGCACCGCCATCGCCTGGCGCACACGCTGGGCGCCGAGCGGCGACGCGAAGGTCGCCTCGATGTTCGTGATGGTCGGGCCCGGCGCCACGGCGTTGACCCGGATGCCGGAGGGCCCGTACATGAAGGCGGAGCTCTTCGTGAGCCCGGCCACCGCGTGCTTCGACGCCGTGTAGGCGGCTCCGGCGGCCGATCCGCGCAGGGCGGCCTCGGAGGCCGTGTTGACGATCGAGCCATATGCCTGTTCGAGCATGAACGGGATGACGGCGCGCATGAGCTTCATGGTGCCGTCGACGTTGATGGCGAAGACGCGCTTCCAGACGGCGTCGGACACGTCGCCGACCGGGGTCATGTCGTCCATGATCCCGGCGATGTTGGCGAGCGCGTCGATACGTGCTCCCGCGGCCTCGACGATCGCCGCGATGCCGGCGTCGTCGGTGATGTCGGCCGTGACGGTCACGATCTGCGCGCCGTCGTGGTCGGCCACGAACTCGTCGAGCCGCTCGGCCGAGATGTCGACCGCGATCACGCGTCCACCCTCGCGGGCGACGCGCGACGCGGTGGCGCGGCCGATGCCCGAGCCGGCGCCGGTGACGATGACGGTCTTGCCGGCGAACCGGCCGGCGTCGAGGCGCTCGACCCATTCCGGTCGCTCGATCGGCACGGGGCCGTCTTCGGTGTTGCCGGTCGCCGGAGGGGTGGCGGCATCCGTCGTCTGCACCCCGCCGGCCGCGACCTGTGCCACCATGCCGTCGATGATCTGCTGGGTGAACTGGCCCTTGCTGAGCTTGATCAGACGCTTGAGGGCGAGCTTGCGCACGGGCCGGAACACATCGGTCGTCTGGCCCGACTGCGCCAGCAGTTCGCGGATGACGGGTCCGCCGACGGGGTGGTCGATCCAGGCGGCGATCGAGGAGTCGCCGGTGAGGGGTGCGGGGGTGGAGGCCATGGGTTCTCATCTCTGTCGGGTTCAACCGGACAACGCTGTCCGCTAGTAGGCTACACCCCGTGCCGCAGACCCCCAAGGCGAACCGTGGGCCGAGCGCCGGGCCGGCGAACCGGCTGGCGCTGATCGCAGCTGCCCGCGAGGTGTTCGGCGACGGCGGCTATGCGGCACCGCTCAGTGCTGTCGCAAAGCGGGCCGGTGTCGGTCAGGGCAGCCTCTACCGGCACTTCCCCGATCGCATCTCGCTCGCCGTGGCTGTGTTCGACGAGAACATCGGCGACCTCGAGCGCGTCGCCTCGCTGCCCGACAGCACCCTCGACGACCTCTTGCAGGAGGTGATCGATCAGGCGCTGGTGTCGAAGGCGCTCATCGACCTGATCGTGGCGGGCGCCGACGACGAGCGCGTGGCGCATCTGGGCACCCGGGTGCTCGCCGTGGTCGACACCATGGTGACCCGGGAGCGCTCCGCCGGCCGGGTGCGCGCCGATCTCACGGCCGACGACGTCATGCTCGCCATCTCGATGCTCGCGGGCGTGCTCACCTGGACCCCGGGCGCCACCCGCCCCGACACCGCCGCTCGCGCCTGGTCGCTCCTGCGTCGCTCGTTCGCGCCGGCTCCGGCACCCTCACCGGCCCCCTAGCGCGCCCCGGTCCCTCCGGTTCCCTCCCGCGGCTCTCGCCCGGGTTCTCCCCCCGGTTCTCGCCTCCGGTTCCCTCTCGCGGTCGCGCAAGAGCACCCAAAAGAGCCCGCGAGCAGCACTTTGCGCGACCGCGGGCCGCGGCGACGGCCCGCGTGGGCGCGTCAGCGCGCGGCGAGCAGCGCGAGCACGTCGGCGGTGGCGCCGAGCTGGCCGAGGGCCGGAAAGACGCGGGCGACGGCGTCGTCGTGGGCGTCGGGGCTGCGATCGGTGATGGCGTCGACGGCGAGGGCGACGTCGTAGCCGAGGTCGTAGGCCTGGCGGGCGGTCGACTCCACGCCGAACGTGGTGGCGATGCCCGCGAGCACCACCTGGGTCACCCCGAGTGCGCGCAGGCGCGTGTCGAGGTCGGTGCCGGCGAACGCGCTCCAGGTGCGCCGGGTGACGAGGATGTCGCCGTCGGCCGGCTCGAGGGCCGGCACGAGGTCGCTCCACGGCGCGGGGAACTCGCGCGCCCCCGCGCCGTACTCGGTGCGACCGGCCGGTGTGCCGTCGACGTTCGCGAGCACCACCGGCAGCCCGGCGGCTCGGAAGGCCGCGGCGAGCTGCGCCGCGTTGCCGATGATCGTGTCGACCGCATGGGCGGTCGGGGCCGATGTCGTGCCCTGTTGCAGGTCGATGACGATGAGCGCGGTGCGGTCGTCGAGGGCGGTGATGGGCACGGGGTCTCCTCCAGCAAGCGGACGAAGTTGTCCGGTTCTCAGAGTAGACCCGGCGGAGCACCGATTTGTGTCCCCTTCATAGGGGACACAAATGTTGATGTGTTGCCATGGATCAATGCCCCTACGCATCGCTCGCTCCGCATCCCTGTTCGCCGGGGTGGCCGTCGTCGCCGCCCTCGTCCTTTCGGGGTGCGCGCCCGACGGCGGCTCGTCCAACGTCTCGGCGGCCAAAGAGGGCAACTCGGGCGCCGATTCGGCCGCCGCGAGCGAGGTGGTGTCGGTCGCGTCCGTCAGCCCCGCGACGGGCGCTCTGAGCGGCGGCACCGAGGTCACCATCGCCGGCGAGGGCTTCTCGTCGTCGTCGGCGGTCGCCTCCGTCTCGTTCGGCACCGAAGCGGCCACGTCGTTCGCCGTGGTCGACGACGCCACCCTGACCGCGGTCGCGCCGGCATCCTTCAACTACGTCGTCGGGGCGGTGCCGGTGACGGTGGCGCTCGCCGATGGTTCCGAGGTGACCTCCGAGGCCGCCTACGGCTACGAGATCCAGACCCCGGTCGACAGCCAGCTGGCCTACGCCTTCACCTACTGGCAGGACTACAACCTCGACGAGTGGGGCGAGTTCCCCGACAACGACTGCGGCAACTTCGTGAACCAGGCGATGCTGGCCCGCGGGTGGACCCAGAGCGACGATTGGTTCAGCGACTACGCGACCACCGGCGACTACAGCCTGAGCTGGATCCGCGGCAACGAGATGGACGCCTACTACGCCTCCCGACCCGACACCACCCGCCTCGAACTCACCCAGCGCGACCAGGTGAAGATCGGCGACGTCATCATGTTCGACTGGGACCCGCAGAACGACAACGGGGTCGACCACACGCAGATCGTGTCGAAGGTCACCCAGAACGCCGACGGCACCATCTCGATCGCCCTCGTCGGCCACACGCTCGACTCGAACTATCGCGACCTCGACAACGCCCTCACCGTCGAGAAGCCGGGCGCCACCGCCCACTTCTGGTCGATCGCCTAGCCGGCCGACCGCCAGAAGGCGACCAGGTGACCCACGAGCGCTTCGGGCTGCTCGAGCGGCACGAGGGTGCGTGCCCCCGTCACCGTCACGGCACGCGCACCCGGCGTCAGCCGTGCCGCCCGCTCCGCGTCGGCGGGCGCCCAGTCGCCCCGGTCGTCCGACGCCACGAACAGGCTCGGCACGCCGATCGACGCGAGTGTGCGGGTCACGTCGACCCGATCCAGGATGAACGACCGCAAAGCCAGTGCCATCGACGCGCGACCGGGCCGGCGCAGGCTCTCGACGACGACGCTCCGGATGTCGCGGTCGGCGGCCGAGGCATCGGTCAGCATCGCCCGCACCACCGCGTTCCGCACCGGGCCGACCGGCCCGGCGAGGCGCAGCAGCGGCTTCAGCAGCTGGATCTGGTGCCGCAGCGAAGCCGGGATCGGCTCGGGCGGAGCGCTGACGGCGACCAGGCTGCGCAGCAGGCCGGGCCGCGCGGCGAGCTCGAAGCCGACGTGGCCGCCGAACGCGTTGCCGACCCAGTCCACCGCGCCGGAGGCCTGCACCTGCTCGAGCAGGTCGACGGCGGCATCCGCGGCCTCGACGATCGACGTGCGCCGGCGCAACGGCTCGCTGAGTCCCAGCCCGGGCGGGTCGACCACGAGGAACGTGCGCCCGGGCTCGGCCGAGCGCAGGAGGGGGAGCGAGCTGTCCCAGGTGTGGCCGTCGACGAACATCGACGACCACAGAACGGTCGGGCGGCCGTCGTCGGGGCCGAACCGCCGAACGTGCAGGCGCCCCAGGCGCGTGGGCACCGATTCGGTGCGTTCGATCTCAGAGAGTGCTGACATGCAGATTGATGTTAGTGTAATCAACATGAATGCACCAGACCCGGCCGCCAAACGCGGCTATCGCATGTCGGCCCGGGCGACCTCGGCGGAGCGCACCCGCGATCGCATCGCCGACGCCATGCTCGACCGCTTCGCCGTCACGCCCTACGAGCACATCCGCCTCGACGACGTGGCGGCCGACGCCGGGGTCACCGTGCAGACCGTCATCCGCCGCTTCGGCGGAAAGGCCGGCCTGCTGCTCGCCGTGGTCGAGCGCGAGCTCGGCCGCATCGCCGACGCCCGGGAGACCGTGGAGGGCGAGTCGGTCGACACGACGCTCGCCGCGCTGGTGCAGCACTACGAGCGCTACGGCGACCTCATCCTCAAGACCTACTCCGAGTCGCCTCTCGTGCCCGGCCTGCCCGAGCTCGCGGCCGCCGGGCGGGCCTACCACGTCGGCTGGTGCCGGCGCGTGTTCGCCGACCGGCTCGACCCCGGCCTCGACGACGCGGCGCGCATCCGTCGCCTGGCGCAGATCGTCGTGATCTGCGACGCCACCACCTGGCGCATCCTGCGCGACGACGGCCCGCTCGACGCCGAGGAATGCCGGCGGGCGCTGCACGAACTGCTCACCCCCGTGTTCGCGCCGGCGTAGCCCGCCCCCGCGAGGGCTCGGCGGCGACGTTGTCGCGCGCGCTTGACCCTGACACGATGTCAGGGTGCACCGTGGCAGCATCATGTACACCATCGGAGAATTCGCGTCACTCGGCCGCGTCTCGGTGCGGATGCTGCGCCACTACGACACCATCGGCCTGCTCTCGCCGGCCCGGGTCGACCCGTCGAGCGGTTACCGCTTCTACGACCGCGGCCAGCTCGCCGACCTCGTGCGCGTGATCGAGTTCAAAGACCTCGGTTTCACGCTCGAACAGGTCGCCGTCATCGTGAACGACGACCCGCCGGCGCACGAGCTGCGCGCCCTGCTCACCGCTCGTCGCGTCGAACTGCTCCACCGGCGGGCCGCCGACGCCGAGCGGATCGACCGCCTCGACGCGCGTCTCCGATCACTCGAGAGGAACGAACCCATGTCCACCAGCACGGCCCCTGTCGTCGTCAAGCCGATCGAACCCCGCCGCCTCGCCGTTGCGACCGCCGAGGCCGCCGGCTTCGAATCCGACCTCATCTCCCCTGTCATCCAGCCGCTCTACCCGCGGCTGGCCGAGGCCCTCGTCGCCGCCGGCGTGCCGTTCACCGATCCCGCCGTCGCGTTCTACGAACAGCTCGGCGACGGCGTGCGCATCTCGGCCGGCTTCACCCTCGCCGGGCGACCCGAGGCACCCGGCAGCACCGCGGACGCCGCTGCACCCGCCACCGAGGCTACGGATGCCGCGGCCACGGATGCCGAGGCCACGGATGCCGCGGCATCCGGTTTCGCGGTCACCGAACTGCCCGGCGCCGCCGACGCCGCCACCCTCGTTCACCACGGGGCCATGGCCTCGATCGACGAGAGCTGGCGCGCTCTCGGCGAGTGGGTGGAGCAGAACGGCTACCGCGCGACCGGGCTCGTTCGCGAGGTCTACCTGCAGTCGATGCCGTTGCCCCAGGAGGACTGGGTCACCGAACTGCAGATGCCCATCGAGCGCGCCTGACGCCAGCGCACGTCAGGCGCACGTCAGGCACCTGATGGTCGCCTCTCAGTCGCCGAGCGCCGCGTCGACGATGAGCTTGGCCTCGGCCTGCACCTCGGCGAGGTGCTCGGGCCCCACGAAGCTCTCAGCGTAGATCTTGTAGACGTCTTCGGTGCCCGAGGGCCGCGCCGCGAACCAGGCCCGGTCGGTGACCACCTTCACGCCGCCCACCGCCGCTCCGTTGCCGGGCGCGTGCGAGAGCTTCGCAGTGATCGGGTCGCCGGCCAGCTCGGTGGCCGTGATGGCGTCGCCGTCGAGCTTCGCGAGCTGGGCCTTCTGCGCCTTCGAGGCCGGGGCGTCGATGCGCTCGTAGACCGGAGCCCCGAACTCCTCGGTCAGCTCGGCGTAGTGCTGCGAGGGCGTCTTGCCGGTGACGGCGAGAATCTCCGACGCGAGCAGCGCCAGCAGGATGCCGTCTTTGTCGGTCGTCCAGACCGACCCGTCGAACCGCAGGAACGACGCACCGGCCGACTCCTCGCCGCCGAACCCGACCGAGCCGTCGATGAGCCCGGGCACGAACCACTTGAAGCCCACCGGCACCTCCCAGAGCGTGCGGCCGAGCGAGGTGGCGACGCGGTCGATCATCGACGACGACACGAGGGTCTTGCCGATCGCGGCATCCGGCTGCCAGCCCTCACGCCGGGAGTAGAGGTATTGGATGGCCACGGCCAGGTAGTGGTTGGGGTTCATGATGCCGGCATCAGGCGTCACCACGCCGTGGCGGTCGGCGTCGGCGTCGTTGCCGGTCGAGATGTCGAAGTCGTGCCGGCGTGCCACGAGAGACGCCATAGCATAGGGCGACGAGCAGTCCATGCGGATCTTGCCGTCCCAGTCGAGCGTCATGAACGCCCACTGCGGGTCGACGGTCTCGTTCACGACGTCCATGTTGAGGCCGTAGCGGTCGCGGATGAGCTCCCAGTACTCCACCGAGGCTCCGCCGAGGGGGTCGGCGCCGATGTGGATCTTCGACTTCGCGATGGCGTCGAGGTCGATCACGTTCACCAGGTCGGCCACGTAGTGCTCGCGGAAGTCGTAGGTTCCGGATGCCGCGCCCTCGCCCCGCCCCACCCGCTTGACGTCGGCCAGGACACCCGCGATGAGCTCGTTGGCGCGGTTCGCGATCCATCCGGTGGCGTCGGAGTCGGCCGGCCCGCCGTGCGGCGGGTTGTACTTGAAGCCGCCGTCGCCCGGGGGGTTGTGCGACGGTGTCACGACGATGCCGTCGGCCTGGTCGTCGTGCCCGGCCTTGTTGTAGGCGAGGATGGCGTGCGACACCGCCGGCGTCGGCGTCCAGCTTTCGCGCGAGTCGGTCCACACCGTCACGCCGTTGGCGTTCAGCACCTCGAGGGCGGTGTCTTCGGCGGGCTTCGAGAGGCCGTGCGTGTCGCGGCCGATGAAGAGCGGGCCGGTGATGCCCTGGCCGGCGCGGTATTCGACGATGGCCTGCGTGATGGCGGCGATGTGGTCTTCGTTGAAAGCGGTGTTGAACGACGAGCCGCGGTGCCCGCTGGTGCCGAAGATCACCTTCTGCTCGGGGTCGTTCACGTCGGGGTGCAGGTCGTAGTAGGCCCGGATGAGGGCATCGACGTCGATCAGGTCGGAGGGAAGGGCCACAGTGCCGGCGCGCTCATGCATGCCCCAAGTCTGGCACTCCCCGGCAGCCTGTGCACCTGCGCCCGAAGCCGGGTGGATAGGCTCTCAGACATGTCGGAGACGTACAGCTACCTGGGCCCGTCGGGAACGTTCACCGAGGCCGCGCTCGCCCAGGTGCCCGAGGCCGAGGGCAAGGACTGGCGCTCGGTCAACAACGTGGGCGAGGCGCTCGACGACGTGGTGTCGGGCCGCAGCGTCGCCGCGATGATCGCCATCGAGAACTCGATCGAGGGCGGGGTGACGGCCACGCTCGACGCGCTCGCCAACATCCCGGGCCTGCGCATCATCGGCGAATACCTGGTGCGCGTGCAGTTCGTGCTGGTGGCGCGGCCGGGCACGACGCTCGACGAGGTGCGGGTGGTCAACGCGCATCCGGTGGCCTACGCCCAGACCCGCAAGTGGCTCGATGCGAACGTGCCGACCCACGGCCACATCCCCTCCACCTCGAACGTGGCCGCGGCGCTCGCCCTGTTCGAGAACGACCTCGCGGATGCCGCCATCGCACCCCCGCAGATCGTGCAGCACCACGCCCTCGAGGTGCTCGCCGAGAACATCGCCGACAACGCGAACGCGGTGACCCGTTTCGTGCTGGTGAGCAAGAGCGCCGCCGTGCCCGCGCCGACCGGGGCCGACAAGACGAGCATCATCGCCGAGCTGCCCGAAGACCGCGCGGGCGCTCTGCTCGAGCTGCTCGAGCAGTTCTCGACCCGCGGGGTGAACCTGTCGCTGCTGCAGTCGCGGCCGATCGGTGACGCCCTCGGCCGCTACCGCTTCGTCATCGACGCCGACGGGCACATCACCGACGAGCGCGTCGCCGACGCCCTGCTCGGGGTGCGCCGGTTCAGCCCGCACATCCTCTTTCTCGGCTCCTACCCCCGCGCCGACAAGGCGCCGGTGCAGTACACCGCGCGCTATGACGACGGCGTCTTCCTCGAGGCGCGGCAGTGGCTGGCGGCGCTCATCGCGGGCGAGCCCGAGGCGTGACGCGAGCCGGATAGCCGCGCCGGGCCGGGCCGGGCCGCGTGCGCGGCTGCGCGATTGCGCGACGGCACCCCTGGCTGGCGGCGCCCCTGACGGCCCGACCCGGGCTCAGGCGTCGACGCTGGAGTGGTCGCGGTGCGCCAGATGGCGGATGGCGTTCACCGGAATCGGCAGCCAGTCGGGCCGGTTGCGCGCCTCGTAGCTGACCTCGTAGAGAGCCTTGTCGAGCTCGAAGGCGTCGAGCAGAGCCTGCTGCACCCGCAGGTCGCGGCCCGAGCGCGCGATGTAGCCGTCGAGGAACGCGTCGCGCGACACCTGCGCCCATTCCTGCACCGCGGCGGCGTTGGGCGAGGAGGCGTAGGTGCCGGCCACGTAGTCGAATGAGCGCAGCATGCCGGCCACGTCGCGCAGGGTGACATCCGGTTCGCTGCGCTCGGCCAGCGGCCGCAGGGGTTCGCCCTCGAAGTCGAGCAGCACCCAGCCGCGACCGGGCACGGCCAGCACCTGGCCCAGGTGGTAGTCGCCGTGGATGCGCTGGAACGGCGGCCAGTCGGCCGCCTCGGCCAGCCGGAACACCTGCTCGACCGCGTCGTGCTCGTTCGCGAGCACCGCGACCTCGTTCACGGCCTGGGCGCTGCGCTCGCGCATGCTCGCCATGATGGTCGCCACGTCGTCGGGGGTGGCCTCGCGCACCGGAAAGAGCCGGGCGAGCTCGGAGTGCACCTGCGCGGTGGCCTCGCCGAGCGAGCGCGCGTGCTGGGCGAACGACTCGCCGGCGTCGGCGGCGCGCAGGGCCACGCGCCAGGCGTCTTCGACTTCGGGAATGAACTCCTGGGCGAACGCGAGGTGGCCGCGGGCCAGCCCGGTGAGCTGGCGGGGGTCGCGCCAGACGCCGGTCACGTTGCCGACCGCGCGGGGCACCAGGCGGGAGCCGGCATCCGACAGCGCCGACTGCACCGTGACGTCGGGGTTGACCCCGTCGCTCACGGCGCGGAACACCTTGCAGATCACGGGCTGCGCCGGCTTGCCGTTCGGGTGCACGAGGTCGTAGATGATCGACGTGTTCGACTGCTCGCCCCGCAGCACGTGCGAATCGGTGACCCGGATGTCGGAGCTCGTCAGGGCGTGATGGCCCTCGGCCTCGGCGGCCTCGAACGACTCGCCCGGCTCGATCTCCTCGTCGAGCATCAGCCCGAGCAGAGCTCTGGTGTAGGCCGGGTCGTGCGGGGCGTCGTAGACGTAGACCGTCTTGCCGTCGACCGTGGCGCGCTCGATCAGCGCGCGGTCGCCGCCGAGCAGGGCCGACGAGCGGAACGACAGCGGCACCTGGTAGAGCACGGGCGTCACGCCCGATTCATCGAGGATGAGATGGGTTTCGAGGCCCACCTGATGGCGATGGTCGACCAGCGACCACATGCCGACCCGCGACAGAACGGGGTGTTCGGTGGAGGAGGCGAACCAGCGTTGCTGCCGGATCCAGTCCGCTAGCGCCGGTCGCACTTCCCGAGTGGGGGCAATTCTCGCTGCAGAGACGCTCATGCTCGGACACTACGCCGCGCGCCGGGGAACTGCCAGGGTCAGGCCACGAGTTGCCAGCGAGACCGAGGCCCCGGATGCCGCCTACTCGGCGGGTTCGCGCAGGGCCGCCTTGCCCGCCTTCTCGTCTTTGATGCGCTTGTTCTCGGCGCGCACCTCGGCCTGCGTCTGACGCTCGACCACGAGCCACTCCGGCGGCGACTGCAGCAGCGCGGTGATCTCGCTCGTGGTGAGGGCATCCGTCACGCCGGCCCGGGCGAGGCCCGAGATCGAGACCCCGAGCTTGCGCGCCACGATCTCGCGCGGGTGCGGGCCGTTGAGCCGAAGCTCGACGAGCCACTCCGGCGGCGACTCGAGCAGGGTGTTGAGGTCGTTGCGGCTCACCGGCGCAGCCTGGAAGTCGTCGGGAGCCGCGGAGAGCAGAATACCCAGCTTCTTGGCCGCCGTGGCGGGCTTCATGGTCTGCGGTGTCTTCTCGGGGCTCATCAGCACAGCGTATCCTGGGGAGGCTCCGGGCCGAGCCGGCGAAAGGGGAGTGGCATGGCATTCCGCGTGGCCTTCGTGCCCGGCGTCACACCCACCAAGTGGTTCCGGGTCTGGGCCGAGAGGCGAGCGGACGTCGCCCTCGAACCGGTGCCGATCGATCACGCCGATCAGCGCCGCGTGCTCGACGACGATCTCGCCGACGTGGTGTTCGCGCGCCTTCCGATCGATCGCGACGGCGTCAGCGCCATCCCGCTCTATGCCGAGGTTCCCGTGGTGGTCGTCTCGAACGACCACGAGTTCGCCGCGCTCGGCGACGACGAGACGGTCGACGTCGCCGACCTGGAGGGGCAGCGCCTGCTCGAGATCGCGCCGGGCCCCACCGGGGGCGCCGACGCCTTCGAGCTCGTGGCCGCCGGCGTGGGGCTGGTGCAGGTGCCGAAGTCGCTGGCCCGGCTCCACGGCCGCAAAGACGTCACGGCCCGCGAGCTGACGGGGGCTCCCGAGACCCAGATCGTGCTGGCCTGGCGCGACGACCGCCGCAGCGAGCTGGTCGACGAGTTCATCGGCGTGGTGCGGGGGCGCACCGCCAACAGTTCGCGCATGACGGCCGAGGAGGTCGAGGAGCTGCGGCGCCAGAAGCCCACCGCGAAGGCCAAGGCGAAGGCCGCCGAGGCACGCGCGGCCGCGGCGAAGGCGCAGCCGAAGGGCAAGGCGAAGGGCAAGGGCACGCCGCAGCCCGGGCGCACGCGGCCCCGCTCGTCGGGCCGCGGCCGGCGCTAGTTCGACGCGGGCAGCGCCTTCTGGTCGATCGGCACCCGCACCGCGAGACCGTCGTGATGCACCCAGGTGTGCACGGCCACGGCCACGCCGAACTCGTCGCCGTCGAGCTGGATCTCCTGCGGCGACTCGAGGGTGAGCTCGAAGTCCATGGCCGTCGCGTAGCGCACCGAGCGCACGTCGTGCACGAGGTCGATGATCTTGCGGCCGGCGGCCGACTTGCGCAGCACGCCGTTCTCGAACGCGAGCTTGTTCCACACCTTCAGCCAGCCGAACGGGCCCTCGGGGCGCAGGGTGACGATGTCGAGCAGGCCGTCGTCGGGGCGGGCATCCGGAATCAGCAGCAGCCCGCCGGGCAGCAACCCGCAGTTGCCCACCATCACCGAGTGCGCCGTCGTGGTGCGCCAGGGCGATCCGTCGAGACTGAACCGCAGCTTCACCGGCTTCAGGGTCGGGATGGCGCGGCCGATGCCGTCGACGTAGGCCAGCCAGCCCACGGCCTTCTTGAGCTTGGCGTTGGTCTTCGCGATCATCTTGGCGTCGATGCCGAGGCCGGCCATCACGAGGAACACGTGCTCCGACGCCGGTCCGTCGGGGCGCGTGATGCGTGTGATGCCGAGGTCGATGAGCCGGTCGCGGCCGGTGAACGCCGTCGCCACCGCGAGTTCGACGTTGGTGAGATTGAGGTCGAGGTTGCGGGCCAGCAGGTTGCCGGTGCCCACGGGCAGCAACCCGAGCGCCACCCGGCTGCCACGCAGACCCTCGGCCACCGCGCGCACGGTGCCGTCTCCGCCGGCGGCCATCACCACCGAGGCGCCGGCCTCGACTGCCTGCTTGGTGACGAGCTGCCCCGGGTCGTCGAGCGTGGTCTCGAACCACATCGTCTCGCCCCAGCCGGCGGCCTGTTCCGCGGCCTCTACCAGAGGGCGGATGCGGCTCGCGTCGACCTTGACCGGGTTGATCACGACGGCCGCGCGAAGGGGCGCTGCTGCTGCCGCGTCTGCTCCCACAAGCTCACCGTAGCCGCAAAGTAGGATTGACCACGTGATCGATCCAGTGCTCTTGCGTGAAACCCCCGATATCGTCCGGAATTCGCAGCGGGCACGCGGCTCGTCGGTCGAACTCGTCGACCTTGCGCTGGCCGCCGACACCGAGCGCCGCGCGGCCATCCTCGAGTTCGAGAACCTACGCGCCGAGCAGAACGCGTTCGGCAAGCTCGTCGCCGCCGCGCCCAAAGACGAGAAGAAGGCACTCGTCGCCCAGGCGCAGGAGCTCGCCGCGCGGGTGAAGGCCGCCAGCCAGCGGGCCACCGAGAAAGAGGGCGAGTTCACCGAACTGGCGCGCCAGATTCAGAACATCGTCATCGACGGGGTGCCCGAGGGCGGCGAAGAGAACTTCGTCACGCTGCGCGAGGTCGGCACGAAGCCCGTGTTCGACTTCGCCGCACGCGACCACGTCGAGCTGGGCGAGTCGCTCAAGCTCTTCGACCTGGCCCGTGGCGCCAAGGTCTCCGGTGCCCGGTTCTACTTCCTCACCGGCATCGGCGCCCGGCTCGAGATCGCGCTGATGAACCTCGCGCTCGACCGGGCGCTCGAGGCCGGGTTCACCCCCCTCATCACCCCGACCCTGGTGCGGCCCGAGACGATGGACGGCACGGGCTTCTTGGGCGAGCACGCCGACGAGGTCTACTACCTGCCGGCCGACGAGCTCTTCCTCACCGGCACGAGCGAGGTGGCGCTCGCCGGGTTCCACATGGGCGAGATCCTCGAGCCGGGCGACCAGGGGATGCGCTACGCCGGCTGGTCGACCTGCTACCGGCGCGAGGCGGGCTCGCACGGAAAAGACACCCGGGGCATCCTGCGCGTTCACCAGTTCAACAAGCTCGAGATGTTCAGCTACGTGCTGCCCGAGAACGCCGAGCGCGAGCACGACGCCCTGCTCGGCTACCAGGAGCGCATGCTCACCGACCTCGGCCTCGCCTACCGCGTGATCGACGTGGCGGCGGGCGACCTCGGGTCGAGTGCCGCCCGCAAGTTCGACACCGAGGCGTGGATCCCGTCGCAGGAGACCTACCGCGAACTCACGTCCACCTCGAACTGCACGACCTACCAGGCCCGGCGGCTCGACACCCGCTACCGCACCGAGTCGGGCAAGACGGCGCCGGTGGCCACGCTCAACGGCACGCTGGCCACCACGCGCTGGATCGTCGCGCTGCTCGAGACCCACCAGCAGGCCGACGGGTCGGTCGTGGTGCCCGAGGTGCTGCGGCCCTACCTCGGTGGGCTCGAGCTGATCGAGGCGCCGTGAGCGCAGTGGCGGCATCCGGTGACCGCTGGCTCGTGGCGCTCGACATCGACGGCACCGTGCTGCACGAAGACGGGTCGCTGAGCGACATGGTCGGTGCCGAGGTGCGGCGGGTGGTGGCCGACGGCAACGAGGTGATGCTCGCCACCGGGCGGTCGGTGGCGACCACGCTGCCGGTGCTCGATCTGCTCGGCATCGCCCCGCAGTTCGTGGTGTGCGCCAACGGCGCCATCACGCTCGAACGCGACGTCGACGCCCCGCTCGGCTATCGGCGCGAGCACGTCGAGACCTTCGACCCGGGCCCGGTGCTCACGAAGATCCGGTCGCACCTGACGGAGGCGCTGTTCGCGGTCGAAGACGAGGAGGGGCACTTCCTGCACACCGAGGCGTTCCCGCAGACGGTGCTGGCCGACGGCAGTCGTCAGGTCGGCTTCGACGAGCTGCTCGGCGTCGACGCCACCCGCGTAGTCGTCATCTCGCCCGATCACGACATGGAGGACTTCTTGAAGGTCGTCGAGCGCATGGGCCTGCACCGCGTGAGCTACTCCATCGGCTGGACGGCGTGGCTCGACATCGCTCCCGACGGCGTGAACAAGGCCACCGGGCTCGAGCGCGTGCGCGAGCGGCTCGGCATCTCGCGCTCGCGGGTGATGGCCATCGGCGACGGGCGGAACGACATCGACATGTTCCGCTGGGCGGGCGAGTCGGGCCGCGCGGTGGCGATGTCGCAGGCGCCGCACGACGTGATCGAGGCGGCCACCGAGGTGACGGCATCCGTTCACAACGACGGGGTGGCCGCGGTTCTCGCCACGCTCTGATGCTAATCTTGCCCCTCAGGAGTTCGCTCCTGGGAGGGCTGTCCGAGCGGCCGATGGAGCCAGTCTTGAAAACTGGTGGGCAGAAATGTCTCGCGAGTTCGAATCTCGCGCCCTCCGCCGTGTCAATGCCAAAGGCTGCGGTTTGCGGTTTTCCGCAAGAACGCCGGCACGCCTCGACGCCGGTTAACCCCCCGTTATAGGGTCGTCGCGTCGGCGACCACCGCCGGCATGGGGCGAGAACAAGACGAGATCGCAACGGTGCATCGACGAGTTCACCCCTGCCTGCCGCTCTGCCGCCGCCGCGCTCACGCTCTTCGTGCCGCCCTGTCGATCGACCCGGCAGTAAGGAGCGCACCATGAACAAACGCACCATCGTGGGAGCCGCACTCGCGGCCGCCTTCGCGACGGTCGCCATCGCCAGCCCGGCTTCGGCGTGGCACCACTCCGCCCCCGAGGCGCCCGATCTCAGTCTCGACCCCGTGCAGACGCTGGCCACCGACCTCGTGTCGCCGCTCAGCCTCGACGTCGACCGCGACGGCAACGTGGCCGTGTCGCAGAACTTCATCGGCCAGCTCACCGGAGTGGGTGCCGACGGCACGATCGCGCCGCTCGCCTCAGCCACCGTGCCCGGCCAGGAGATCGGGGCGGTGTCGTCGAGGCACTCGACCGTGTTCTACGCCCAGAACGACCAGGCCGCGGGAGTCGCTCAGCTCATGGCCCTGCAGCAGGGCGGCGAGCCCCAGTTGCTCGCCGATCTCGGAGCCTACGAGGCCACCGTCAACCCCGACCAGGTGAACACCTACGGGTTCAGCGACCTCGACCCGGCCTGCGCGGCGCTCATCGATCCGGCCGGTCCGGCCGGCCCGCCGACCTACACGGGCATCGTCGACTCGCATCCCTACGGCTCGCTCGCCCTGCGCGACGCGGTCTACGTGGCGGATGCCGGCGGCAACGACATCCTGCGCGTCGGCTACGACGGAGAGATCTCGACCGCGGCCGTGCTGCCGCCCGGCGAACCGGTGGTCGTGACGCCCGAGACGGCGGCGATGTTCGGCTTCCCCGAGTGCACGGTGGGCCATGGCTACTCGTTCGAGCCCGTGCCGACCGACGTCGAGCGCGGCCCCGACGGCTGGCTCTACGTGTCGTCGCTGCCGGGTGGCCCCGAAGACCCGAGCCTCGGCCTGCGTGGCAGCGTCTACAAGGTCGACCCCTGGAGCGGAGACGTCGAACTCGTGGCCACGGGCTTCGGCGGAGCCACGGGTCTCGCCGTCGACCGCGCCACCGGCGTCGTTCTGGTCGCCGAGCTCTTCGGCGGCCCGGAGGGCACCGGCCAGATCTCGGCGCTCTCGTCGTGGTCGGGCGAGGTGTTCGCCACCTTCGCGGTCTCGTCGCCGGCGGCGATCGAACTGCGCGACGGCCACGTCTACGCCACGACGGATGCCTTCGTGCCCGACGCCGAGGGCAACCCGCAGCCGATCGGCACGGTGACCGTCTTCCAGCTCACCAACCAATCCGACGGCTCCTGCTGGGGCGATGACGGCGAACACGAGGAGGAGGCCGCCCCCTGAACCCGCTTACCATTCCCGACCGCTGATGCGGTGAGCGGCCCCGCGGGCGATCTCGCCCGGGGGCCGCTCCATGCCGACAGAGACCGCCTACGACATCGGCAAGCCGGCGCAGCTGTCGCACCTGACGCGGCTGGCGTCCGGCTCAGGCCAGCAGGCCCGCCGACGCCATCGCGCGCGTGACCTCGAACTCGATCACGACGCGGAGCGGGTTCTCGCGCGGCTGACGGTAGCGGGCGGCGTAGCGGTCGACGGCATCCTGCACCGCAGGGGCGTCGTCGAGCACGCGGGCCCGCCCGCTCAGGGTGAGCCAGCGGGCGCCCTCGAACTGGCACACGCTCACCCGGGGGTCGCGGCGCACGTCGGCGACCTTCTGGCTGGGGCCGTTCGTGATGATGCGCACGCGCTCGCCGTCGAAGGTGAACCCCACCGGCACCACGTGCGGGGAGCCGTCGGCGAGCAGGGTCGTCAGCGTGGCGAGGTGGTAGTCGGTCACGAACTGCAGACCGTCGGGCGTGAGGCGGGTGAAGGCGGGCATCGGTGCGAGCTTAGGTCACGCGGCATCCGTTCGCCCTGGGCGTCGCGAGAGCGGCTTGACCTGTAGTGCACTCCAGGTAGCAGGATGAGGGCATGACAGATGTGGCTCTGCCCGAGATCGGTGCCGACGTTCCCCCCGAGGGGGTGTCGATCGGCGAGGCCGCACGGCTGACCGGGGTCGGCATCGAAGCCCTGCGCTACTACGAACGCGAGGGGCTCATGCTCGACCCCACCCCGCGCGACGAGGGCGGTCGCCGCCGGTATCACGAGCGCGACCTCGCCTGGATCGCCGGCCTCGTGATGCTGCGCGAGACGGGCATGGCGATCGCCGACATCCGCGTGATCGCCGACGTGAGCCGGCGGCCCGGCACCGAGGGCGAGCGCCTCCACCTGTTCGAGCAGCACCGGATGCGCGTGGTCGAACAGCTGGAGCGCACCCGACGGCACCTCGCGGCCATCGACGCCAAGATCGCGGCCTATCGCCGCGCGGCCACTCATTCCGACCCGGAAGGAACCCCACGATGAAGACCACCCCCCTCGGAGACGGCCTGCAGGTCTCCTCCATCGGCCTCGGCGCGATGGGCATGAGCGCGTTCTACGGCCCGAGCGACGAGCAGGAGTCGATCGCGACGCTGCGGCACGCGATCGACAGCGGAGTCACCTTCATCGACACCGCCGAGGCCTACGGTCCGTTCGAGAACGAGAAGCTGATCGCTCGCGCCCTCGGCGACCGCCGCGACGAGGTGGTGCTCGCCACGAAGGCCTCAGCCGAGACCGACGACGACGGCACGGTGCACGGCCGCAACGGCACGCCCGAATACATCACGCGTGCCGCCGACCGGTCGCTGCGGCACCTCGGCACCGACGTGATCGACCTCTACTATCTGCACCGGGTCGACCCGAAGGTGCCGATCGAAGAGAGCGTCGGCGCCCTCGCCGACCTCGTCACCGCCGGAAAGGTGCGGCACATCGGGCTCTCGGAAGCCTCGGCCGACACCATCCGGCGGGCGCACGCGGTGCATCCGCTCGCCGCCGTGCAGTCGGAGTTCTCGCTCTTCTCGCGCGACGTGCTGCACAACGGCGAGAAGCAGGCGATGGACGAGCTCGGCATCGGCCTGGTGGCGTTCTCACCGCTCGGGCGCGGATTCCTCACGGGCGGCATCCGGTCTCTCGACGACCTGACACCGGATGACGCCCGGCGCGGTCTGCCGCGATTCCAGTCCGAGGCCATCGCGAGCAACCTCGCGCTCGTCGACCGCGTGAACGCGATCGCCGCCGAGAAGGGCGTGACCGCGGCGCAGATCGCGTTGGCCTGGCTGATCGCCGAAGGGGTGGTGCCGATTCCGGGCACCCGGCGTCGCAGCCGGCTTGACGAGAACATCGGAGCGGTCGGGGTGGAGTTGACCCCGGATGACCGCCGGCGCCTCGCCGAAGCACTGCCCGACGACGAGATCACGGGCGGCCGAGACGTGGCACCGACGGTCGTGGGCAGAGACCGCTGATCGGTCAGGCCAGCAGTGCGTCGAGGCGCTCGTAGCCCTCGGTCACGCCGACCTCCATGCCGTTCTCGACCATGCCGTCGCGCCCTTCGACGCTCGGAAACACGCTCCAGCCGGTGAGCCGAGTGCGCCCGTCGCCCAGGTCGTCGAACCGCAGGGTCTCGATCGACACCTGGTCGGGCAGGCCCTCCCATTCGAAGGTCTGGATGATCAGCTCGTTGGGCCGCACGCGGTGGAAGACGCCGTTGAAGGCGAAGGAATCGCCCTCAGGGTTCGTCTGCACGTAGCGCCAGCGGCCGCCGCTGGTGAGGTCGTAGGCGTCGATGGCCGTCTCGTAGCCGTTCGGGCCGACCCATTGCCTCACGAGCTCCGGATCGGCGTAGGCGTTGTAGACGGCCTCGAGCGGCGCATCGAACTCGCGCACGATCTCGATGAACGGCACGCCGGCGGGGGCGGTGATGGTGACGGGGTTCGTCATGATTTCTTCTCCTTCTTCGCGTTGTTCGTGTTCGTTGTCTCGTTTTCTGATGACGCCGTGCGTGTTCTGGCTGCCGCGGGGCCCTGCACGATCGCGTCGAGGCGGCGGAAGCGCTGCTCGTGCGCGAGTCGGTAGCCGTCGATCCAGCTGGTGAGCCGCTCGAGCGCCTCGGGCGCCAGGTGCACAGGGCGACGCTGGGCGTCGCGGGTGCGTGTGACCAGGCCCGCCGCCTCGAGCACCTGAATGTGCTTCGACACGGCCTGCACGCTGATCGAGAACGGTTCGGCCAGTTCGTTCACGGTGGCTTCGCCGCGGCTGAGACGGGCTATTATGCCCCGTCGCACCGGATCGGCCAAGGCCATGAACGCCCGGTCGAGCGCCTCGTCGGCGCGGGATTCCGTGTCATGCATTATTCAACCTATCTGTTGATCAACGTGTCAGTTGAATATAGATCCGGATGCCACGTCTGTCAAGAACCTGCCAATGGGACTCTCAGTTTCATGCGCGATCATGGAAGGTCCGCTTGCTCTTCGTTTCGAGAACCGTTCTTCCATGACTCATCCCATCGCCCGACATGGCCGGCAGAAGACCCCGAATCCGATCGCTCTGGTGGGCCGCTTTCTCGTGGTGGCGGCCGCGGTCGTCGGCGTATCCGGTGCGGCGTTCGCCGCCTTCGCCGCGTGGAGCGTGTCGAGCGAGGTGCAGACCGTGGCACTCGCGGGCGACATGGCCGGCCCGCCGGCCCAGATCTCCGCCATCGACGGCGGGGTCAACCTGCTGCTCGTCGGCAGCGACAGCCGTGAGGGTCAGGGCGATGCCTACGGAGACACCGAGGGCAACCTCAACGACGTGACGATGCTGCTGCACATCGCGCAGGATCACTCGAGTGCGACCGTGGTGTCGTTCCCGCGCGACATGGTGGTGCCGATCCCCTCCTGCCCCGACCCCGCCGGCGGCAGCTTCGACGCCATGAGCGCCCAGCCGCTCAACGTCACGCTCAGCTACGGCGGGCTGCCGTGCACCGTGCTCACGGTCGAGGCACTCACGGGGCTCAGCATCCCGTTCGCCGCCGAGATCCAGTTCAACGGCGTCATCGAGATGTCGAACGCCGTGGGCGGGGTGCCGGTGTGCGTGGTCGACCCCATCGACGACCCCTACACCGGCGTCGTGCTCGACTCGGGCACGCACCTGCTGCAGGGCGCCGACACCCTCGGCTTCCTGCGCACGCGGCACGGCGTCGGCGACGGCAGCGACCTGGGCCGCATCTCGTCGCAGCAGGTGTTCCTGTCGTCGCTCGTGCGCACCATGAAGTCGAGCGCCACGCTCTCCGACTTCGGCAAGCTCTACGGCATCGCGCGGGCCGCGTCGGGCAACATGGTGCTCTCGCAGAGCCTCGCCTCGCCCGACACCCTCGTCTCCATCGCCCTCGCCCTCAAAGACATCGACCTCGACCGCGTCTCGTTCGTCGCCTACCCCGGCACGACGGGCGGCGACGGTGTCTACGCCGGCAAGGTCGAGCCCCTCTACGACGACGCCGACGTGCTGTTCGCGGCCATCGCGGCCGACCAGCCGGTCGTGACCGCCGACCCGGGCAACACCGGCGTGGGCGCGGTGGTCGACCCGGCGGCGGCTGCGGCGGGGCCCGCCTCTTCGGCAGCTGCTGCGCCTTCGACCACGGCTCCGGCGGATCGGTCGGCGCCCGACGCGACGACCACACCGGCTCCGGATGTCGCGAAGAGTGTCACGGCCCTGCCACAATCGATCACAGGTCAGACCGCAGCGGAGTACACCTGCTCGAAGGGGAACGACGATTAGCCGAATGTCGCACGCCAGGGCGCCCATCGCCCGACACGGCAGGCAGAAGACGCCGCACCCCGTGCGTGCCGTCGCCGCCGTTCTGCTGACGGCCGTCGCCGTCGTCGCCATCAGCGGAGTCTCGCTGGCCGCCTACGCGACGTGGGACGTCGCCCGATCGATCAAGACCGTGTCGCTCGTCTCCGACGAGGCGGCGGCCGCGGCACCCGGTGATCAGGCCGCGGCCGCGCCCCCCGAGATCTCGGCCATCGACGGCGGCGTGAACCTGCTGCTCGTCGGCAGTGACAGCCGCACCGGCCAGGGCGACGCCTACGGCGAAGACGAGGGCGGCGAGCTCAACGACGTCACGATGCTGCTGCACATCTCGCAAGACCACACCAACGCCACGATCGTGAGTTTTCCGCGCGACCTCGTCGTCGACATCCCGGAATGCCCCGGGGGCGGCGGCTACACCGCGCCCATCAACGAGTCGCTCTCGCAGGGCGGCCTCGCGTGCACGGTGCTGACCGTCGAGAGCCTCTCGGGGCTCAGCATCCCGTTCGCCGCCGAGATCCAGTTCAACGGCGTCATCGAGATGTCGAATGCCGTCGGCGGCGTGCCGGTGTGCGTGAGCGAGCTCATCGACGACCCCTTCACCGGCGTCTACCTCGAGCCCGGAACAGCCACCCTCAGCGGAGCCGACGCCCTCGGCTTCCTGCGCACCCGCCACGGCGTCGGCGACGGCAGCGACCTCGGGCGCATCTCGTCGCAGCAGGTCTTCTTGTCGTCGCTCGTGCGCACCATCAAAAGCGACTCGACCCTGACCGACTTCGGCAAGCTCTACGGGCTGGCGAAGGCGGCGGCGAGCAACATGATCCTCTCCGACCGGCTCGCCTCGGCCGACACGATGGTGTCGATCGCGCTGTCGCTGAAAGACATGGACCTCTCGAAGGTGACCTTCGTCGCCTACCCCTCGTACAGCGCCGACTGGGTGCCCGAGGGCAAGGTGGCGCCCGACACGGATGCCGCGGCGGTGCTCTTCGCGGCCGTGCTCGCCGACCAGCCGGTCGCCGTCGAGACCCCCGGTGGCATCGCGTCGGTGCTCGACCCCAATGCTCCTGTGGCCCCGGCCGAGCCGGCCGCCCCGGTCACGGAGGTGCCGGTCGATCCATCGGCCCCGGTCGATCCGGATGCGCCCGTCGACCCCGAAGCGCCGGTCGAGCCCACCGCCCCCGAGCCCGGATCGATCAACGCCGACGGCTCCACCGTGCTGCCCTCGAACGTGAAGGGCCAGACCGCGGCCGACTACACCTGCTCGGTCGGCAACGACTAGCAGACCTCGTGCAACCGGCCGCGTCATCCGTGATTCGCCGCGTCGGTTATGATGGCTGAGGCGCAAGCCAAGGAGACGTCGCATAGTTCGGCCTAGTGCACCACCCTGCTAAGGTGGAGTACCCGCAAGGGTACCGTGGGTTCAAATCCCACCGTCTCCGCACTGAATCCCTGCCAGATGCTTCCGAGGTTCGCGCTCAAGGGCCTTGTCTAAAGCTCCGCAGTCGCGCGTATCCCTAGCACTCGCTTACTTGAATGATGAACGTCTGCGTTCAAGTAAAATGCGAATAACTTGAATTACACTGATGTTGTTTCAAGTTGGGAGAAGCGCCATGGACGTGAGTCGATTCAAAGCGAGTCCGGTTGGAAATCTCACGCCCATCAGCGGTACGGATCGTGCTTCAGGGAAGTCCTTTCATCATTTCGCATTCGTTCCCCACCCTCTGAGTGAAGAACCGCAGTTGACGAACGCGACGTGGCGGGCGGTCTCACGCGCGAATCACGCCCTCGGCCGCCTGCAGCAAGGGTCGATGATCGTCAAGAATCCGAGCATTCTTCGCCAGCCCACGCTCAGGCGCGAAGCGCAGAGCACGTCGGCGCTCGAAGGCACCTTCGCCCCTCTCGAGGAAGTGCTCGCCGCGAACGTCATCGACCAGCCGAACCGGTCATCGGCGCTGCGCGAAGTTCTCAACTATGTGCAAGCGGCGGAGATCGCCTTCGAGTCGCTGGCCCACGGACGCCCGATCACGGTCGGACTCGTCGAACAGTTGCACGCCGATCTCGTTGCGGGCACCGCGGCTGATACCGACGACGCCGGCCGAACTCGATCCATCCAAGTGGCGATCGGAACTCAGGGAGGAGGCGTGGACCAAGCACGCTTCATCCCCATGCCTCCAGGCGCAACGCTTCGTGCGGCATTCGGCGACCTCATCGACTGGGTGCGTCTCAGCGAGAGCGGTGGAAGTGATCGTGATCCCCTTGTTGCCGCTGCAATGACTCACTACCAGTTCGAGACGATCCATCCATTCAATGACGGTAACGGCCGGCTCGGCCGCCTCCTGATAGTGCTGCAGCTTCTTCAAGATAGGGTGCTCTCCGAACCGCTTCTGAGCGTCTCGCCCTGGTTTGAGGCCCGTCGCGATCAATACCAGAACGCGTTGGCGGAGGTCAGCATGACGGGTGACTGGAATAGGTGGGTGATGTTCTTCGCGGAAGGCCTCGAAGCGTCTGCCGTCGACACCGCCAAGCGACTTGAGGCGCTGCTCGCGGTTCAGGAGCACTTCCACGAGGTGTTGCGAGACGCGAAGGCGCGAGGGATTGTGCGTGACATCGCCGATCACTTGATCGGACTACCGTTCGTGAACATCAGAAACTTGGCGGACCTGACCGGCGCAACCTATCAGGCAGCGAGTACCGCGGCCGGCAAGTTGGTCGACCTCGGGATTCTCGAGGAGATCCATTCTCAAAGCGTCAGAGCGTTTCGTGCGCCCTTGGTGCTTGCCGCCATAGTCCGCTGACCTTCTTCGGATCGGGCGGCGGCGACGAACGCCTAGGCCACGTCCTCGTTCCGGAACACTCAGGTCGTCTCGCCCGAGACCAGCCGCACGAGCGCGTCGAAGTCCTCGCCGGCGGATGCCTGCTCGACCGGATCGATGCCTGGTCGGCGCAAGAGCGCCGGAAGGGCGCGCAGGCGCGAGAGCATGATGGCGGGCTCATCGATGTCGACCGTGGTGAGTCGTGGTGACACGAGCTGCCCCACGTCGGTGTGGTCGGCGCCGACCAGCGACAGCTGCCCCGGGATGTCGA
Organism: Herbiconiux daphne; assembly: GCF_024979295.1. Classification (GTDB taxonomy): domain Bacteria; phylum Actinomycetota; class Actinomycetes; order Actinomycetales; family Microbacteriaceae; genus Herbiconiux; species Herbiconiux daphnes. Next base: position 92,613 of record NZ_JANLCJ010000009.1, read on the forward strand.
CGCCGAGAGCGCGTGCCGCGGCACACGCGGCGATGGCCACGTCGTCGTTGTAGCAGCAGAGGCCGACGGGGGCGCCGGGCTGCTGCTCGAGCAGGCCCGCGAGCACGCGGGTCGCGCCCGACAGCTCGAGCGGGATGCGCACGTGCTCGGGTTCGGGGAGGCCCCGCTGCGCGGCGGCGTGCGCGATGCCGTTGAAACGCGGGGGGCCGAAGGGGTCAAGACGCGCGTCGGAGATCGCCGCATAGACCAGGCGGCGCGGGCCCGACTGCAGCACCGCGTCGACCTGCACCCCGCCGATGTGCGCGCTGACCGGGTCGGTGCCGTCGACGGCGGTCTCGTCGTATTCGGGAACGACCACGGCGCCCGTCGAGGTGAACTGCCGCTGCTGCTCGAGTGAGAACACCCCGAAGTTCACCACCGCAGTCGGCCGCAGGTCGAGAACCGAGGCGAGAGTGCTCTCGCTGTCGGCGCCGGCGAAGCGCACCACGACGCTCAGCCCGGCGGTGGCCGAGGCCGCGGCGATGGCATCGACCGTGTTCTGCAGGTGCGGGCCGAAGGTGGCGTTCGGCACCACCACCACGATGAGGTCGCTGCGCCCGGTCACCAGCGCGCGCCCGGCCCGTGACGGCCGGTAGTCGAGCGCCGCAGCGGACTCAAGCACCCGATCGCGGGTAGCCGGCGGGAACCGGGCGTCGTCGCCGTTGAGGATCTGGCTCACCGTCGAGCGCGAGACCCCCGCGTGCCGAGCGACGTCGATACTCGTCGCCCGTCGCGAGGGGGGAGCGGGTTCTGCGGTCATGCATTCAGTGTGGCACAGACCGTTGACACGCGACACTAAGGACCTCTACAGTCAGTGTCGCGTGTTACTGACACGTGATACTAGACGAAGCAGACGCTGACGAACATGACGAAGGGGTCAGAAATGGCGAAGGATTCCGCGAGGAACCAAGCAGAACAGGCGAGGGCGGCGATCGCCCTGAGTGCCGAGCAGTCGACCACGGCCGCGCTGGCCGCCGAGACGGTCGGACAGGCGATCGGGGCCACCGGCCAGCGCCTCAGCATCCGTGAACGACTCGCCTACGGGGTGGGCGACATCGGCGGCAACCTGATCTTCGCGCCCATCTCCGCCTTCCTGCTGTTCTACTTCACCGACACCGTGGGCATCGGCGCGGCCATCGCCGGCACTCTGCTGTTGTTCGGGCGTGTGCTCGACGGCACGATGGATCTCGTCCTCGGGTCGTTCATCGACCGCACCACCACCCGCTGGGGGAAGGCGCGGCCGTGGATCCTGTTCAGCACCCCGGTCGTCGTCATCTCGTTCGTGCTGCTGTTCAACGTTCCCGCCGGACTGGGCGATGGTGCGAAGGAGGCCTACGCCTTCGTCATGTACTTCCTGTGCCTCGGCGTCGGCTTCGTGGGCTCGAACCTGGCCTACCACACGCTGCTCTCGGTGATCACGACGAACTCGAAGATGCGCGTCTCGCTCACCGTCATCCGCACCTTCTTCGCCCTCTTCACCACGCTGGTCGTGAACTTCATCACCATTCCGATCGTGACCTCCTCGGGTGGTGGCCAGAGCGGCTGGACACTCGTCTCGCTCGTCTACGGAGCCATTGCCGCCGTCACGTTCCTGATCGTGTTCTTCGGCACCAAAGAACGCGTGAAGACGACACTCAAGGTCGACTCGGGAAAGAAGCTTCCGTTCGGGCAGACCGTGAAGATCCTGGTGAAGAACCCGTACTTCTTCCTCGTGTTCGGGTTCTTCCTGCTCAACTTCCTCCTCACCGGCATCAACGGCGTGGGCATCTACTTCGCCCAAGACGTGCTGGGCGACGCGAACCTGTACAGCTTCCTCGGCCTCATCCAGATCCTCCCGCTCTTGATCGGCATGTGGTTCATGCCGCCGCTGATCGCGCGCTTCGGCAAGCGGCGGCTGATCATGATCGGCGTCGTCATCACGGTGCTGGGCATCGTGATCTCGCTGATCGACCCGTCGAGCTTCACCCTCATCCTGAGCGGCGGACTGGTGCGCTCGGTGGGCGGCATCCCGATCGCGGCCGCCCTGTTCGCCCTCGTCGCCGACGTGGTCGACTACGGCGAGTGGAAGACCGGCGTGCGTCTCGACGGCATGACCTACGCCGCGGCGACCGCCGGCCAGAACTTCGGAGCCGGACTCGGCGTCGCCCTCGTCGGCTGGCTGCTGGCGGCGGCGAACTACGACGGTGCCGCCGCGACGCAGCCCGCGTCCGCGGTCGGAATGGAGGTCTTCCTCTACCTCTGGATCCCCCTGATCGCCGCGGTGCTGATGGGCGTCATCATCTACTTCCTCAACATCGACAAGAACCTCTCGACCATCCAGCGCGACCTCGCGGCGCGCCGTGCCTCCCGTGAGGCCGGCGAGTTCGCCGCCACGGAGAACTCATGAAACGCATCCCCTTCACCGACGGCTGGCAGTTCCGCGAGAAGGTGAACCCGTTCGCCGAGATCGGCGGCCCCGGAGCGCCGTACGAGCCGGTCGTGATTCCCCACGACGCCTCCATCGGGCGCCCGCGCGACCCTCGTGGCGAACCGGCGGCGGCCTACTTCTCCGGGGGTGCGTACCAATACCGGGCCTCGTTCCCGACCCCCGCCGACGCGTCCCAGGTCGTGTTCGAATTCGAGGGTGTCTACCGCGACGCGATGGTCTACATCAACGGCGACTTCGCCGGCCAGCGCCCCAACGGCTACGCGGCCTTCACCGTGGATGCCGGTCCGCTCCTGCGCCCGGCCGGCGAGACCAACGAGATTCTGGTGGAGGCGCGTGCCCACCGCGACTCCCGCTGGTACACCGGGGCCGGCATCTACCGGCCGGTATGGCTGCTCACCGGTAGCGACGTGCACATCCCTTCGGGCGGCCTCCGGGTCTCCACGCCCGACGTGGATGCGCTCGGCGCGATCGTCGAGGTCGCCGTGACGGTTCAGAACGCGAGCAGTCGCGTGAGCACCGTCGATGTGGAGGTGACGGTCGAAAGCCCTTCCGGTGATCGCATCGCGGGCGGCATCGCGCGGGTCACGACCCGCCCCGGAGCCCGCGCGATCGCCCGGCAGCGGCTGTATGTCGCCGAGCCCGCGCTCTGGAGCGAGACGGCGCCGGCGCTGCACACCGCCCGGGTCCGACTCGTCGGAGAGGGCGAGCGTGAGGGCGACTCGATCGACGAGGCCGACGCGGTCTTCGGCATCCGGCGGCTCCAGCTCGACCCGGTCAACGGCCTGCGTGTCAACGGCGAGGTGGTGAAGCTCCGCGGCGCCTGCGTGCACCACGACAACGGTCTGCTCGGCGCGGCCACCTTCGCCGGCGCCGAGGAGAGGCGGGTGCGGTTGCTCAAGAACGCGGGGTTCAACGCCATCCGTTCGTCGCACAACCCGCTGAGCTCGGCAATGCTCGACGCCTGCGACCGGCTCGGCATGTTCGTGATGGACGAGACCTTCGACGTGTGGACGTCGGCGAAGTCCGACTTCGACTACTCGCTGCACTTTCCCGAGTGGTGGCAGCGCGACATCGAGTCGATGGTGACGAAAGACGTCAACCACCCCAGCGTCATCCTGTACTCCATCGGCAACGAGATCCCCGAGACCGGCTCCCCGGTGGGCGGCATGCTCGGCCGCGAACTCGCCGAGAGGGTGCGTGAGCTCGACCCCACACGGTTCGTCACCAACGCCGTCAACGGCATGCTCGCCGTGATCGACGACGTGAAGCGGATGGCGGCCGAGCGGGCAGGCTCCGCGGATGCCGGCGCGACGGCCGAGGAGGGCGCCGGCATCAACACCCTGATGGCCGGCCCGGGCGATTTCATGAACCTCATCGGCGCTTCGCCACTCGTGACCGAGAAGACCGCCGAGTCGTTCGGCGTGCTCGACGTGGCCGGCATGAACTACCTCGACGCCCGTTACGAGAGCGATCGCGAGCTCTTCCCCAACCGAGTGATCGTCGGCACCGAGACCTTCCCCACCCGCATCGACCACAACTGGGCGCTCGTGCGCGAGAACGCGCATGTCATCGGCGACTTCACCTGGACCGGGTGGGACTACCTCGGCGAGGTGGGCATCGGCCGCGCCCAATACCTCGACGCCGAGCATCCGGCCCCCAGCATCGCCGCGCCCTATCCATGGATCGCGGCCTGGTGCGGCGACCTCGACATCACCGGCCACCGACGCCCCGCCTCCTACTACCGCGAGATCGTCTTCGGCCTGCGCGCCGAGCCCTACATCGCCGTGGTGCGCCCGCGCGACGACGACGCCGTGCTGTATGCGGGGCCGTGGACGTGGAGCGACAGCATCAGCAGCTGGAGCTGGGCAGGCCATGAGGGCGAGCTCGTCACCGTCGAGGTCTACAGCGACGCCGACGAGGTCGAGCTGCTGCTCGGCGGGCTCTCGCTCGGCCGCGCACCCGCCGGGCCCGATCACCGCTTCCGCGCCGAGTTCGCGGTCGAATATCGGCCGGGCGAGCTCACGGCGCAGGCGTGGCGCGCCGGCGCGAAGGCCGAGACCTCGACGGTGCGGAGCGCTGCCGGCCCCGCGCGCTTGTCGGTGACGGTAGAGCAGTCCGAGCGCTCGGAGCTGGCCTTCCTGGCCGTCGAGCTCGTGGATGCGTCGGGCACGGTCGTGACCGATCGTGCCCCTGCCGTCACGGTCGATGTTGATGGCTCCCTCGCCCTTCAGGCGTTCGGGAGCGCCGATCCGATGCCCACCAGGCCGCTCGGTTCGACGACGCAGCACCTCTTCGACGGGCGAGCGCTCGCCATCGTGCGCACCGGGAATGGTGATGGCACCGTCACCGTCACCGCCCCCGACTACGAGCCCGTCACCGTGCGGCTGTAGAGACCTCACAGGCCCAGCGCGCCGAACTCCGTCACGTCGCTGGGCCCTCGTCGGCGGCCCACCGCTCGAGGGCGCGGATCGCCTCGCGAAGGGCGAGCCCGCGCTCGGTCAACGCGTAGGCCCGGGTGTTGTGCCGCAGCGGCAGGCGATACAGCACGCCGGATGCCTCGAGCTCGCGCAGGCGCGTGGCGAGCTGGTTGGTTCCCAGTCCGAGGTCGCGCTGAAGATCGCCGTAGCGCTGCGGGCCCTCGAGCAGCCGCTCCACGATGAGCAGGGCCCACCGGGCCCCGACGACATCGAGGGCCGCGGCGAGATCGCTCACGCGGTCGGATCGGCGTCGGGCTTCATCCAGAACGGCGAGTAGTGGTAGCCGTCGGGGTCGTCGAACTGACGCTGGTACATGAAGGGGTAGTCGTCGATGTCGCCGACCCGTCCACCGGCGGCCGCCGCACGCTCGATGAGCTCGTCGACCGCTTCGCGACTGTCGAGGTCGAACGAGACCGTCACCTTCGAAGGGGTGTCGGGGCCGCCGATGAGCGACTCGACGCCGCCGACGCTCGCGTACATCTCGCGGGTGCCGAGCATGAGGTACTGCTCGGGCGCGATCGCGAAGCACGACACGTTGTGATCGGACATCTCGGGGTTGAGGGTGAAGCCGAGAGCGGTGTAGAAGGTGGTCGCGCGTTCGACGCTCTCGACCGGGCAGGTGATGAAAAGGCTCATGCGCCAATACTTCCAAAATGAAAGCGCCTAGGTCAAGGCCTTCTTCGGCGCTGTCGATCGAGGCGGAAGGCGCTCCGCGGCTTACGGTGGTGAGTGCGGCGCCCCGGGAGGAACCACGATGACCAGCACCACGCGCGACACCCTGTTGACCGAGGCCGACCTCGAGCGCCGGGCTGCGCTCCGGCGCATGAAAGCGCTCGCGACCGCCCTGCTGGTGCTGTCGGCGATCGTGTTCGCGGTCGCTTTCGCGCTCGAGGACCAGTACGCCTGGCTCGGCTACGTGCGGTCGGCCGCCGAAGGGGCGATGGTGGGTGCGCTCGCCGACTGGTTCGCCGTGACCGCGCTGTTCCGGCATCCGCTCGGCCTCCGCATTCCGCACACGGCGATCATCCCGAACCGCAAAGACGAGATCGGGGTGAGCCTCGGCGAGTTCGTCGAGCAGAACTTCCTCTCCGACGAGGTGGTGCGCAGCAAGCTGGCCACCTTCAGCGTGGCCGACCGGGTCGGCGCGTGGCTCGCCGACCCGGCGAACGCCGAGCGAGCGAGCGCCGAGGGCGCCGTGATGGCGCAGGGTCTGCTGCGGTTCTTCAGCGACAGCGACGTCGAGAGCCTCATCGAGAGGCTCGCCCGGGAGTACCTCTTCGACCGGGAGTGGGCGCCGGCACTCGGCCGGGTGGGGTCGGAGCTCGTGGCCGCCGACCAGCAGCGCGCGGTCGTCGACGCCCTGCTCGATGCGGCGGAGACCTGGCTCACCGAGCATCCGGATGCGCTCGGCGAGGTCGTCTCCACCCGGCTGCCCCGCTGGGTTCCCGGGTTCGTCGGCGACCTCGCCGACGAGCGGGCACACCGCGAGCTGATGGGCCTGCTGCACGCGGTGCGCGACGACCCGGAGCATCCGATGCGGGTGGCGATCGACGGCTATCTCGTCGATCTCACCGACCGGCTGCAGCACGACCCCGCGATGGCCGACCGGGTCGAGCAGATCAAGGCCGAGTTCCTCGAGAGCCCGCGCCTGCGCTCCTTCGCCGGGCAGCTGTGGGGAGCGGTGAAGTCGACCTTGGCCGAGTCATTGGCCGACCCGGCGAGCGAACTGCGGTCGGCCGCGACATCCGCTCTGCTCGACGTCGGCGTGCGGCTCTCGAACGATCCGGCGCTCTCGGCCAAGATCGACGCGTGGATCGCCGACGCCGCGGGCTACGCGGTGCAGAAGTACCGGCACGACCTCGCCTCGGTGATCAGCGACACGGTGCAGCGCTGGGATGCCCGCGAGACCACCCAGAAGATCGAGCTGCAGGTAGGCCGCGACCTGCAGTTCATCCGCATCAACGGCACGGTGGTCGGCGCGATCGCGGGCGTCGGCATCTACGCGATCGCCACGGGGGTGCACGCGCTGCTCGCCTGAGCCGGGCTGACGGGACTCTCGCTTCGCCCCTCGGGCTGTCTCACCCGGTCGAGACTGGGGGGTCTCCCGGATTCGCCGGTCGGCCGAACCGTGGTGGTATTGCCGCACGTTCTCGACAAAGAGGAGGAACGATGGCCACCATCACCGTTGGAGAAGAGAACTCGGCACCCATCGAGTTGTACTACGAAGACCACGGCGGCGGCCGACCGGTGGTGCTCTTGGCCGGCTGGCCGTTCGATGCCCGTTCGTGGGAACCGCAGCTGCACCCCTTGCTCGATGCCGGCTACCGAGTCGTCAGCATCGACCGTCGTGGGTTCGGGCGTTCCAGCTCGCCGACCACCGGCTACGACTTCGACACCCTGAGTGCCGATGTCGACGCTCTCGTGCAGAAACTCGACCTCCGCGACGTGAGTCTCGTCGGCTTCTCTCTGGGCACCGGCGAGGTGGCGCGCTACATCGGACGATTCGGCACCGAGCGGCTGAGTAGCGCTGTGCTGATCGAGAGTCTCACGCCGACGTTCGCATTCAGCGACGACAACCCGAAAGGCGTCGACGAGGCGGGGGTCAGAGGCGTTCAGCAGGCGATCCTCGACGACCGCTTCGCGTGGCTGACCGGCATGATGGCAAACTTCCTCAACCTCGATGACTATCAGGGATCACGCGTGAGTGAGGACACGGTGCGGGCCATGTGGTCCGCCGGCGCCGAAGCGTCACCGTACGCGACCTGGGCGTGCCCGCAGACGTGGTTGGAAGACTTCCACTCCGACCTGGAACGGTTCGACGTGCCGACACTGATCATTCACGGCACAGCCGACCGCATCCTGTCGATCGACGGGCAAGGCGCCAGGGCGCACGAAGCTCTCCCCAGCGCCCGCTATGTCGAGATCGAAGGCGGGCCGCACATCAACCCCGTCACGCATACGGCGGAGGTCAACCAGCAGCTCCTCAGCTTCCTCGAATCCCCGTCGTGACGATCGGATGACCCGGTGTTCGACGACTTCAGCTCTCGACTGGTCGACGTCGACCGGGGAGCGATCTTCGCGCGTTCCGGTGGCCACGGCCCCCCGGTGCTGCTTCTGCACGGCTATCCACAGACACACGTCATGTGGCATGCGGTGGTGGGCCGGCTGACCGAGCACCACACCGTCGTCGTGGCCGACCTTCCCGGGTACGGCCGGTCGTTCCGGCCGGAGACCGTCGCCGACCACAGCACCTACTCGAAGCGTGCCCTTGCACGAGACCTGGTGCAGCTCATGGCCGCTCTGGGGTTCGAGAGGTTCTCGGTGGCCGGTCACGACCGAGGGGGCCGGATCGCCTACCGGATGGCACTCGACCACAGCGAGACCATCACCGCGGCGGGTGCGTTCGACGTGGTGCCGACGGGCGAGGTCTGGGCTCGCGCAGACGCGCAACTGGCCCTCACCTACTGGCACTGGGCCTTTCTCGCTCAACCGGCGCCTCTGCCCGAGGATCTCATCGACGCGAATCCGGGAGCATTCTTCGATCGGCACATCCGTGCGCTCGGGTTGGGCCGCGCGACCGATCACTACCCGCCAGAACTGATGGCACACTACCGACGGCTCCTCGACGATCACGACGTGGTGCACGGCATCTGCGAGGACTACCGCGCCGGTGCAGGCATCGACCGAACCCACGACGACGACGACAAGATCGCGGGTCGCCGGATCTCGTGCCCGTTCCTGGTGCTGTGGAGCGCACCCGGCGCCCTGCCCAAGCTCTACGGCGGCGTGCTCTCCATGTGGCGGGGCTGGGCGACCGATCTTCGCGGTCACGGACTCGACGCATCCCATTTCCTCGTCGAAGACCGACCCGACGACGTGGCTCGCGAGCTGCTTTCGCTGCTGACTCCGCGTTGACCTCCCTCGAAAGGACCACTCCCATGACCGCATCAGAACCCGACAGCTCCCCCATCTCGGGCGAGCACGACCAGCTCTCGCGAAAGCTCAAGCGCACCGAGGTGCAGCACGAGGCATCCTCCATTCCCGGGCGCGACATCGTTCAGGTGCTCACCGAGATTCCCGTCGATGTGTCATCGGGCTGGCACCATCACCCTGGCGAGGAGGTCGGCTACATCGTCGCCGGCACCGTGCGCATGGAGCGCCGCGACGGCGAGACGAAGGTCCTGAACGCCGGCGACGGGTTCCTCATCCCGCCCGGCGTGCCTCACAACGCCACCGACCTCGGTCCCGATACCGGTCGCATGCTGTCGACCTACATCGTCGCGACCGGAGAACCCGTCTCCACCCTTGACACCTGATCCAGACATCCGAGCGAAAGAGAACTCATGACTACCGTCATCCTGGTGCACGGCGCCTTCGCCGGCTCCGACAGCTGGAACGGCGTGATCGCGGCTTTGCACCCCGAGCAACGGGTGATCGCCTACGCGAATCCCCTTCGGGGAATCGACGACGATGTCGCGCCTCTGAACGACCTGATCCGAACCATCGACGGTCCGATCGTGCTCGTCGGCCACTCCTACGGAGGCGCGGTGCTGACCGCGGTGGACCCCTCGGCGGCGCAGATAGTCGGGCTGGTCTATGTCGCCGGATTCGCGCTGCAGACCGGCGAGAGCCCCGCAACCGCCTCTGCCCTCGCACCCGGCTCCACGCTCGCCGACACGTTGGTCGAGGTGCCGTTACAAGGGGGAGGAGTGGACCTCTACATCGACCAGGACGAATACTGGAAACAGTTCTGCGCAGACCTCAGCGAGCAGCAGGCCGGCTCCATGGCGGTGACGCAACGCCCCGTCACCGGCGCCGGGCTGAATGACCCCCTGAAGACGCCGGCGCTGTGGCAGTCCGTGCCGAGCTGGTTCGTCTTCGGCGAGAACGATCGCAACATCCCCGCCGCGGCGCATCACGTCATGGCCGACCGAGCGGGCGCCCGTCGCACGGTGGAGGTCGCCGGCGCATCGCACGTCGTCGGGATCTCCCATCCGGGCGAGGTCGTGACGATGGTGATGGAAGCCGCTTCGTCGCCACGCTGATCACCGTGCCGGCTCCCCATCGTCCCCATCCGTCGAGAACAGCCCCGACCCTTCCCGCGAGCAGCAGACCGTGAATCCCGGAACGATCGTCGCGTGGGTGGTGGCGTTCGTGCTGCTCGCCGTCGTCATCACGGGGTTCGCTCGCCGCGTCGGCTGGTCGGCCCCCGTGCTCCTGGTCGTCGTCGGGGCTGCCATCTCGTTCATCCCCGGGGTGCCCGACGTGCGCATCGAACCGGAGTTCGTGCTGTACGGAGTCGTTCCACCCCTGCTCTTCGCCGCCGCATTCGGCACGTACGTCATCGACGTCCGTGCCCGCCGGGACACCATCGTGCTGCTTTCCGTCGGGCTGGTCGTGTTCACGGCCTTCACCGTCGGATGGGTCACCTACCTGCTGCTGCCCGCCATCGGTTTCGCCGCCGCTTTCGCCTTCGCCGCGGTCGTCGCGCCCACCGATGCCAGCGCCGTCACCGCGATCGCCGGGCGCCTGAAACTGCCGCATCGGGTTGTGACGGTGCTGGAAGGCGAGAGCCTTCTCAACGACGCGACCGCGCTGGTGCTGCTGAACACCGCGATCGCCGCGATCATCTCGACGACCAGCCCAGCACTCATCGCAGCCGACCTGGGTCTCGCGATCGTCGGCGGGGTCGGGATCGGACTGGCGATCGGATGGCTCGTGTCGTCGATCCGCAGTCGGCTCCGGTCGCCCGTGCTCGACACGAGCCTGGCTCTCATCACCCCGTATTTCGCGTTCATAGCGGCCGATGCCGTCCACGGCTCCGGGGTGCTCGCCGTCGTCATTTCGGCGCTCTACCTGGGCTTCCGTTCCCCCATGGTGCAATCTGCCGAAGCGAGGGTTGCCGAGGCCGTGAACTGGCGCACGGTCGGGTTCCTGGTCGAGAACGCCGTGTTCCTCTTCATCGGTCTCAACGCCGCGGGAATCGTTCGAGGGGCGCTGCATCAGCTCAACGGCGTCTGGGCAGCGGTCGGCGTCTGCGCGATCGTCATCGCGGCTCTGTTCCTGTCGCGCTCCGTGTTCGTGTTCCTGATGGTCGCCGTCTTTCGACACGGCTCGCGATACATGCGCGCGCAGGACCTCCGATGGAAGTACGCTGCCGTCGTCTCTGCAGCGAACGTTCGGGGAGTCGTGACATTGGCAGCGATCTTCCTGCTGCCACCGGAGACTCCCGGACGCGAGCTGCTGCAACTCATGGCGTTCGTCGTCGTCGTGGTCTCTCTTCTCAGCGGCATCCTTCTTCCTCGGCTGATCCGCCGACTCCGTCTCACGCCGGCGGACGAGACCGAGGAGTTCGCCGAGTGGGAGAAGCTGATGGCCCAGGCGCATGCCAGTGGGCTGAGTCGGCTGGAGTCAGAAGCGACCGACGCCGATCACGAACGAGTGCTGAACCAGTTGCGTTCGAACGCGACTCTCATCTCGGATTCTCTCGAACACGAATCGGATGCCGGTGGTGAGAGCTACCTGCTCGCCTACCGACGGCTGAGAAAACTCATGATCCGCGCCGAGAGGCAGTACGTCAACGACGCGAGACGCCGACGCCTCTTCCCGGAGACCGTGGTCGCCGCCGCCCTCCGCGCGATCGACATCGAGGAACTCGCGATCTGGGCGGCCCCGGTGCTCGAGGACACAGAGTCATCGCCGCACCTCGACCGCACCGATGCAGCGCCGAGTGGCCGAGCGCGATGGCGGCGCCGGAGGGGTGACGCCCGCAGAGACCCACAGTGACCCGGCCCGTCAGTGGATGACGGATGCCAACTGTCTTCGCGACGTGATGTCCAGCTTCTTGAAGATCTTGCTCAGGTGGTATTCGACCGTCGACGTGGTCAGGAACATGTGCACGGCGATCTCGGAGTTCGTCGCACCGGTCGCTGCGAGGCGGGCGACCTGTGCCTCCTGCGGAGTGAGTCCGGGGTCGACCCTCCCCTCCGGCGTGAACTCGATGGGCTTGAGTCCAGCGGCGAGCAGCTCCGAGCCGGCACGGGCTGCGAAGGCCTCGGCGCCCATCGAGTCGAAGAGTTGATAGGCGGCGGACAACTGCACCTGGGCGTCGCGGCGTCGTCTCTGCCGACGAAGCCATTGGCCGTAGACCAGGTGGGCTCGAGCGACCTCGACACGGAGGGAGGTCGACAGGAGCGACTCGATCGCCTCGAGGTAGAGACGCTCGGCATCCGCGACGGGAGCGACGAGCGCCCGCGAGCGAGCGAGCACCCCGAGCGCCCATGGCGTGCCACTGGCAATCGCTCGCGTCTCGAGCCGCACGAGCGCGGCTTCCGCTGTCGCGAGCTGGCCCACTCGAGCGGCCGCCTCGACGACATCGGGAAGGATGGTGCTTCCGTACCCGAGATTGTCACGTTCATAGATCTCCAACGCGGAGGCGAGTGCCTCGGCGTAGTTTCCCAACCCGATCTCCAAGACGGTGAGCCCCGACCAAGCGGCCAGTTCCATGTAGAGCGAACCCCACTGTCGTCCCCAGGCCGCACCGGCATGCGCGTTGTCACGGCATTCCTTTTCTCGCCCCTGCCACGCGCGCAACTGGATCATGGGTCCGAGTCCCGCGGCGCCGGGCAGGCCCATGAGGGCAGTGATCTCGGCCGCCTCGAACGCGCTCTGCTCTGCCGCCCTCATCTCGCCCGCCCAACATTGCGAGACGCATCGTCCGCCCAGCGATACCTGCAGCACGTCCAACACTCCGTGCCGGCGGCCTTGGTCGATTCCGCGCTCGAACAACCCGCGGCGCCCGTCGTCGTCCCAGATCTCATCACCGGCGAACCATCCTGCGACGGGAGGTGAATGAGCGTCGGGCGGCTCGTCGTCGTCGATGAACAGAGCCCGCACCGAGCTCCGCAACAGCGGGAGTGCCTCGGTGTACCCGACGGCGAATCGGGTGGCGAGCCCCTCGAGCAGCAGATCGCGGGCGGAGGTCGGTGGATGCTTGTCACGAACGTAATCCAGAATGGTGCGCGCTATCTCCTGCGCTGTCAGGCGGTCGATTCCCTCCCGCCCGGCCAAGGCCGCCCTCAGCGCGTTGAACAGCATGCCCCGGATCAGCTCTTCATCACCCCGATCGGCGTGGTCGATGGCGTCCAGGAGAGTCGTCCACGCATCGCGGTAGCGGTGGTGGAACATCGCGATCAGAGCACGCAGGCGCTGAACGTCGACGTGTCTGCCCGCCGCGTCGAGCCACGGTCCGGCCTTGTCCAGGAGCGCTTCGGCCAGGATGCCGTCTCCGGCGGCGAGATAGGCCTCCGCAGCGCGGAACATCCGGTCGCTCCGCTCGTAGGGCCCGGGAGAGAGTTCGGCCGCGCGAGCGAGGAATCGGGCTTGCGCGAGTTGCCCGCCGCGTCGTTCGGCGCGGTCGGCAGATCGCTCGAGGTCGGCTGCCACGTCTTCGTCGGGGGCACTCGTGGCAGCCGCCCGGTGCCACGCAGCGACGTCGGCGTGATCGTCCATCTCGGCGATCGTCGCCATGATGCTGTGCGCAAGGCGACGTTGGCGAGGATCCGCTGCGTGGTAGACGGCGGATCGAATGAGCGGATGGCGGAATGCCACCGTCTCGCCGATGGTGAGCACATCGAGGGCGTGCGCTGCGTCGGCCGCGTCGTCGGGCAGCCCGAGCAGTGCGGCCGCGCGCCACAGGGTGGAGGGATCATCCGTCGACATGGCCGAGGCCAGAACGAGCAGCGAACGGGTCTCCGGCGGGAGCACCTCGAGTTGACGCAGGAAGTGTGCGTTGAGTCCGCGACCGGTGGGCAACTGCTGTGGCAGAGGAAGACGACCGGCCAGCTGCTCCGAGGTCAGCTGGGTGAGCAGCTCCCGCATGGCCAACGGGTTCCCGCCCGTCTCCGCGACGATACGCGCCGCGACCAGAGAACTCACGGGGCCGGGGCGAGCCGAATCGAGCAGGGCGTACGAGCCGTCACGATCCAGACCTCGCACGTGATGAGTGGGCAGCCCGTCGAGCGCCCGAACCAGGTCGTGACCCTCTCGTGCGGCGAACACGAAGCCCAGACTGTCGGCATACACTCGCCGAGCCGCGAAACTCAGAACGTCGAGCGATTCCCGATCCAGCCACTGAGCGTCGTCGACCACGCAGATGAGCGGGTCACTCTCCGCAGCAGCAGCCAGAACGCCCAGGGCGGCGAGCCCGAGCAGGAACTTCGGGGGCGGGGGCTCCTCCAGAACTCCGAAGGTCGTCAGGAGTGCGGTGCGCTGGCGCGCCGGCACGTCGGCGAAGTGTTCTTGCAGTGGCAGCAGAAGGCGGTGAAGGGCGGCGAACCCGATACTGAACTCCGATTCGATTCCCACGATGCGGACCGTCCTGATGCCCGACGACGAGAGATGGTCGAGCAGCCGAGTCTTCCCGACACCTGGTTCGCCGAGAATCACCAGAGATCCGCTGAGGCCGTCGGCGACCGACTGCACGAGGTCGTCCAGCATCTGGCATTCACGGTCGCGGCCCACGAGGGGCGAGGCCGACGGTCGCGATGAGGGGGATCGCAGTGAGGGAGATCGGCGGGAGGAGGGTTCGTCGGTCGGCGTGGGAGCGCGGTCCGGCTCAGTCATCGCGCGTGCCCTCACAACCGAGCATGGTTGCCAATCCTTCGGTGCCGAATAGCAGCCATTAATAACGAAGTTTCCACCGCGCCACAACCCCGAACCGGGCAGGTGAACTCCCTGACCACACTGGGGTCCTTACCAGATGCGAAAGCGGGTCGGAGATGCTGTCATGTGTTCGTAGGCGAAGCCGCTGGAGAACCACGACTCCTGGTCAGCGGGGAAGGAAGCCGACCATGATCGACGACGGGTCTGCACCGCCCACGGTCGTGCTGGTGCACGGGGCGTTCGCTGACGGGGGGAGCTGGGCACGCGTGGCGGCCCTGCTCGTGGCGCAGGGAATCGGCGTGCTCGTGCCCGCCGTGCCGCTTCGCGGGATCGCCTCCGATTCCGCCTACCTGGCGAGCGTGCTCTCGAACATCCACGGCCCGGTTCTCGCGGTGGGCCACTCATACGGGGGAGCTGTCATCACCAACGCCGCATCGCGAGCGCCCAACGTGATCGGCCTCGTCTACGTCGCAGGGTTTGCTCCGGACGAGGGCGAATCGATCCGCGACGTCGAGGCGATGTCGCGCGACAGCGCCGTCGGCCCGGCGCTTCTCCGGCGAGGCCATCTCACCGGGTGCGGGGAGGGGACAGACGTGGAGTTGTTCGTCGAACCGACATCCTTCCACCGGCTGTTCGCCGCTGATCTCACGCCAGCGCACGCAGCGGTGCTCGCCGCGTCCCAACGTCCTCTGGCGGAATCAGCGGTTGCCGAAAAGGCACGGACCGCCGCATGGCGCACGTTGCCGTCGTGGGCGGTCGTCGCAACAGCCGACCGCCTGGCCGGCACGGATGTGATCCGCTCGATGGCCCGCCGCGCCGGTGCCGAGATCGTGGAACTGGAAGGTTCGCACGCGATCATGATCTCTCAACCGCGAAGGGTCGCCGAGGTGATCCTCGCCGCCGTGAAATCCGTCACGCCATGACCGGCGCGAGATCTCGGCCGAAACGGATGGCGCCGCGGATTCCGTTGAACACGCTGGCTATCAGCTTCGGTCTCACCGGGCTGGCATCGCTGTGGTCGACCATGGCCGGCGCACTCGAGTTGAGCAGGTTCATTCCCATCGTCCTCTGGAGCGGTGCCGCCCTCTCGTGGGTCTGGCTCATCGTCGCCCATCTCGTGCGCGGCGCTCGTAGCACGGAGTCGTTGATCTCTCAGCTCCGGCATCCGGCTCAGGGACCGATCGCGGCCATCGTGCCGACGGTGGGCATGCTGTTGGGTGCCGAGCTCTACCTCGTGTGGCCGATCGGCGGGTTCATCCTTGCGCTCACCTCCTTTGTCGCAGCGATCGCCTTTGCCGGGTGGATCCTGGCGTTCTGGCACAGCGGCCACCTCAACCAGGAAGCGTTTCACGGGGCCTATCTCCTGCCCACGGTTGCGGCTCCCCTGGTTGCGTCCGCCGTCGCCGCGAGGCTGGGGTTCCCCCTGATGGCGATGGGGGCGTTCGCCGTAGGGCTCTTCTTCTGGGTGGTGCTCGTCACCGTGCTGCTATCACGACTGGCCTTCTTCCCGCCGCTACCCGACCCCCTCACGCCGACCCTGGCCATTCTTCTCGCCCCGCCCGCCGTGGCGGGTGCGGCCTGGTTCGCCATGAACGGGGTTCATGACGACGTCGTCTCCGTCAGCCTGCTCGGGGTTCTCGCCGTGATGTTCGTCATGCAACTGTTCCTCATCGGCGTCTATCGCCGGCTGCCGTTCACTCTGGGGTTCTGGTCATTCACGTTCCCCGCCGCATCGGCCGCCACCTTTCTCGTGCAATGGGTGGAGCTGGGTGCCTTCCGGGGCTGGCAGATCGTGGCCGTCGTTGCCGCGACGTGCGTGACCGTCTTGATCGCCGCCATCGGCATCCGCTCCATCGTGCTCGTCAGTTCCGTTCGGCGAGGAGTCCGTCGGGCGGAACAGACACTCCGACGAGCCGATGACGTCGCCGGACGAGCGGGTCGCGAAGAGCAGATCGATCCGCCTCGCTCGCACCCGATCGGATGACACACACCACGAAGGAGAGGTACATGGTGACCGCAGCAGAGCTGTCGCACGACGACGCCTACGAGAAGCTCGCACACGCCGAGCCGCGTTTCGCGGAACTGGTCGCGCGACTGGGAACCCCTGACCCATTCCTCTTCCCGGACGGCGGCCGAACCACCGGCAGCAACTTCGCCGGGATGGTCCTGCACATCCTTGCGCAGCAGATCGCCGTGCGTGTCGCACTGGTCCTGTACGACAGGCTGGTCGCAGTCATCGGCGGCACCCCGACGCCTGAAGCAGTGCTTCGACTAGACGTCGACCAGCTGAAGGCGATCGGCACCTCCCATTCGAAAGCGACCTACGTACGTGCGCTCGCCGAAGCCGTCAGCTCCGGAAACCTCGACATCAAGCGTTTGACGGACCTCGGGGATGACGAGGCCGAGGCGGCTTTGACCCGCGTCAAGGGAATCGGGCCGTGGAGCGCGGAGATGTTCATGATTCATCAACTCCGACGAGGCGACATCTTGCCGGCGGGCGATCTCGGCATCCGTACTGCCGTGCGAGACGTGCTCTCGCTGCCTGCGGTGCCTTCGATCGACGACGTGCGTCGCCTGGGTGAAGCCTGGAGCCCGTATCGAACCTATGCGGCCGCACTCCTGTGGCGATCCCTCGCTAGTGGGTGATCGATAATCGCTTCACGATCGTCGTGAGTCGTGTCAGCCGACAGCGTCCTGGCTGATCTGCCACAGCCGATCGGCGTTGTCCTCGTCGAGCGCGTAGTTCGCCACCTTGGAGGAGAAGATCGTGAGGTCCTCGGGACGGTGATCGGTGACTTCCGCTTCCTGGTTGTCGTTGAAGTACCGTCCACTGATTCCTTCGAGGAGGGGAGAGGTCGCGAGGAGAACCGTGGTGGCAGCGCCCTGTTCCGCGGTCTTCTGCTGATCTTCCGGAGTGGCGAGCGTTCCACCGACATGGCGCTGGAGCGGGGTCGCGATCGCCCCCGGGTTGAGCGTGTTCACGGTGATGCCGTCGTCGGCCCACCGTCGGCGCGCTCCGACGCCGAAGAGGATCACGGCCGTCTTCGATTGGCCGTACGCCAGCCGTGGATCGTACGGACGGAAGTTGAAGCTGATGTCGTCGAACACCACCGGCGAGAACAGGTGCGCCGAAGAGCTGACCGAAACGACCCGCGCCCCGTTTGCAGAGGCCAGCGCGCCGTGCAACCCGGTCGCGAGCGCGAAATGACCCAAGTGATTGGTCGCGAACTGTGTCTCCCAGGTCTGGGCGAGTGATCGGTCCTGGATCGCCATGACACCGGCGTTGTTGATGAGGAGGTGGAGCGGCTCGTCCCACCTCTCGACGAATCGGCGAACCGAATCAGGATCGGTGAGCTCGAGCTCGCGCACATCGATCTTGTCGTTGCCGGTCTCGTCGGTGATGCTCCGGGCGACGTCTCGACCCGCGTCGGTGTTCCTCACCGCGATCGTGATCGTCGCACCACGGCGGGCGAGAGTCGTGGTGGTCGCCACCCCGATACCGGAGGCGCCACCCGTGACGATCGTTCGCCTGCCGGTCAGATCCACGCCGGCACTGACCTCGTCGGCGGTCGATCGGGCGTCGAAAGGGGTGATGATTCGTGTCGTCATGTGCCTGTTCCTCTGGTCATGTCGTAGCAACAGCCATCCGATCAGCCGCGGCTCGCCGGCGAATCCCTGAAGCACCCCAGTTCCCAACGGCTGGAACTGCTGCCACTCGTTCCCCAGTGGCCCGCGAACTGCCGGCAGTCCTCGACATAGCGTCGACGGATGGAGATTCTGACCTACCGCGCTTTCACCCCCGTTCCCGACGACCCGCAGGCCACCTCGGGCAACCCCGCCGGGGTCGTGCTCGACGCCGAAGAACTCGACCGGGCAGGCATGCTGCGCATCGCGGCCGACCTCGGCTTCAGCGAGACCGCCTTTCTGACGCAGATCACCCCTGATTCCGCGCGCATTCAGTACTTCACGCCTCGCGACGAGATCGCGTTCTGCGGTCACGCGACCATCGCCTCGGGGGTCGCACTCGCCCGCCGAGGGGCGGGTCCAGTCGTCACCCTCGCCACTCGAGCGGGTGACGTTCCCGTGGAGGTGACCACGGATGCTGCGACGCTGACCGCCGTCGACTCCCTCGTCACACCACTCGGCGGCCTCGTTCTCGACGCCCTGCTGGCGGCCCTGCGGCTATCACCCGCCGACCTCGACCCGGCGCTGCCGCCCGCGTTCGTGCAGGGTGGAAACCCGCATCCGCTCGTCTTCGTCGGGGCCGGAGCGCTGGAGCGGCTCGACCCTGATGACGGCGCGCTGCTGGCCGTGCAGAACCGCCACGGCTGGGACGGCACCGTCCCGGTCGTGCACCGCCTCGCGGCTGACCGCTTCGTATCACGCAATCCGTTCCCACGTGGGGGCATCCGCGAGGATCCCGCCACCGGCTCCGCCGCCGCGAGCCTCGGGTACTACCTGCGGGCAGGCTCCCACCTTCCGGTGCCGGCCCGGGTGCACGATCGACGAGTTTCCGTAGGAAAGCGAGTGGGTGCAGAAGGTGCCTAGCCCTGGCGGGCCGTCACCCCGAGGCGGAGGGTGGTGGCCCCGATGCAGGTGTCTTCGACGTAGGTCAGGCCCGACGCCTCTGCGGTGGCACGCGCCTCGGGTGAGCTGATGCCGAGTTGCAGCCACAACGCTCCGGCGCCGGCATCCACGGCCTGCTGGGCCACGCCCGCGGCCTCGTCGGACGGCCGGAAGACATCCACGATGTCGATCGCGACGGGCACCTCGGCCAGCGACGGGTAGGCCTTGCGACCCAGCACCTCCGCGGCCTTCGGATGCACCGGGATGACGTCGAAGCCGGCATCGATCATGACCTGCCCGATCTTGTTCGAGGTCTTCTCCGGGTCGGTCGACAGGCCCACGATGGCGATCGTTCTGGCCGACTCGAGCAGGGACTTCAGAGCTTCATCGTTCATGCTGAGCCCAACGCCCGTGACGCCGAATCGATTCCCCGTGTCGGCATGGTCGCCGGCGCTCAGCTGTCGAGCAGCCGCCTCAGCATCCAGTAGCGCCGCTCGAACTCCGCCGTCGCCGTCTCCGGATCGCTGTGCATCTCGTCGAGCACGTTCTGCAACCGGCGCAGGTTGCCGGTCGGGAACTCATCGATCCTGATCTCACTGATCGGCGTGCTGATCGCCAGCGCGGCGACGTCGTCGGTCCAGAATTCTGCGCTCATCGGTGCCCCCTCGCACGTCTGACAAACCCCTGTTCGCATGGCAATGAGAACTTGCTAGCCCAAACAGTACGCCTTTCACGCGCGCCGACAAGCGGAATGGCGACGGACACGCCACCGATTCGGTACCGACGTGGTACCGACTGGAGGCGAGCATGCCAATCCGTCCCGCCCTCGACTCCGAACAACCCCTGAATCGCGTCAGCGAGATCAGGAGAGCCGAGCCATGGCAACCACCACGACCGCGTCACCGTCGCAGAACGACGCGACCCGACGCGCCCGAGCACCCCGCAAACGATTCTGGGTGTTCGCGGCCATCGCCGGGGTGGTCAGCGCCGCCGCCCTGCTGGCGGTCGCCGAAGTCATCGCCCTCGTCATCGCCCGTGACGGCAGCCCGGTGCTCGCCGTCGGCTCGTTCGTGGTCGACATCGTGCCGCGCTGGGCGAAGGAGTTCGCCATCGCCACCTTCGGCGAGAACGACAAGCTCTTCCTGCTCGCCTCGATCGGGCTCGCGGTCGTCGTCGCCGCCGCGGTCGCCGGGGTGCTGCAATACCTGCGGCCCCCGATCGGCGCGGTCGTGCTCGCCCTGGCGGGCGCACTCTCGGTGGCGGCCATCGTCACGCGCACCGGTGCCACCGCGCTCGCCTCGGTGCCTACCATCGTCGGCACCCTGGTCGGAGTCGTGCTGCTGCACCTGATGGTGCGTCGCCTCCGACGCTGGCACGCTGCCGCCTCTGCCGTCGCTGCCGATCCCGCGACCACACCGGCGACGGATGCCGCGACCACCTTCCCCGGGCCGGCCGTCGCCGTGTCCGCATCCGCCGTGTCCACCGCCGCCGTGCGGCCGGGCGCCGTCGACCGGCGCGCGTTCATCGTGATGACGGTCGTCGCCGCGGCGGCGTCGGCCGTGGTCGGCACCGGGTCGCGCGTGCTGGCGGCCGCCACGTCGTCGCTCCGCGGCATCCGTGACGCTCTGAAGATTCCGGCACCGGCGTCGACCGTGACCGTTCCGGCGGGAGCCGAGCTCGACATCCCGGGCCTGTCGTCGTTGTTCACCTCGAACGCCGACTTCTACCGCGTCGACACGGCGCTGACCGTGCCCGAGATCGATCCGGCCACGTGGAGCCTCACGATCGGCGGCATGGTCGACAAAGAGGTCACGCTGAGCTTTCAGGATCTGCTCGACCTGGGCGTCGACGAATACGCCATCACCCTGACCTGCGTCTCGAACGAGGTCGGAGGCTACCTGCTCGGCAACGCCCGCTGGGTGGGCGTGCCCATCCGCACGGTGCTCGCGCTGGCCGCCCCGGCATCCGGAGCCGACATGCTGCTGTCGAAGAGCATCGACGGCTTCACCGCCAGCACCCCGCTCTCGGCCGTCACCGACGACGGCATCGACGCCATCTTCGCGGTCGCGATGAACGGCGAGCCGCTGCCGTTCGAGCACGGTTTCCCCGTGCGCATGATCGTGCCGGGACTCTACGGCTACGTGTCGGCCACCAAATGGGTGACCGAACTGAAGGTCACGACCTTCGCGGCCGACCAGGCCTACTGGACCCCGCGCGGCTACGCGGCCGAGGCGCCGATCAAACTCTCGTCGCGCATCGACACGCCCCGCATCGACAAGCCCGCCACGGCGGGTGCGGTGAAGGTGGCGGGGGTCGCCTGGGCCCAGACCGTCGGAATCGACAAGGTCGAGGTCAACTTCGACGACCAGGGGTGGCAGCCCGCCACCCTTGCGACAGCCATCAACGACGACACCTGGGTGCAATGGTTCGTCGATTGGCAAGCCACTCCGGGCAGCCACTACATAGCTGTGCGTGCAACCGACAAGGCGGGAAAGCTGCAGACCGACGAACGCGCCCCGATCGCGCCCGACGGATCCAGCGGCTGGCAGCGCATGCTGATCACGGT
The DNA here is from genome assembly GCF_024979295.1 of Herbiconiux daphne. Taxonomy (GTDB): domain Bacteria; phylum Actinomycetota; class Actinomycetes; order Actinomycetales; family Microbacteriaceae; genus Herbiconiux; species Herbiconiux daphnes. The sequence goes on from NZ_JANLCJ010000009.1 coordinate 114,352, forward strand.
GAAGCAGTGAGGGGACTGCGCTGCCCGGAGTGAACCGCCCCGCGCCGACGCCACCGTGCGCCGGCGCGGGGCTGGCGCGGAGAGCGTTTCGGTGCCACAGTAACTGAGTAATGATCACTTACTCAGAAAGAGGCAGCATCATGCGACCATCTCCACTCGTCCGTTCTCCTCGCCTCCGCGGCCGCATCCTGGCGGCTGTCGCCGCATCGGCGGTGGCCGGGGCGGTCATCCTCGCACCCAGCGCCGCGCAGGCGGCGAGCACGGCGGTCGACGACGACTACACGCTCGCGGCCGATGCGGTCTTCACCGTGCCGGCCGGCCTCGGGGTGCTCGCCAACGACATCGGTCTCGACGTGTCCGCGCTCGTTCAGGTGAAGGCCGCCCCGGCGCACGGCACCGTGGGCAGCATCGGGGCCGGAGGCGTCTTCACGTACACCCCTCAGGCGGGCTTCGTCGGGGCCGACGTCTTCACCTACTGCATCGCGTTGCCGGTGATCGGCTGCGTCAGTGCCGACGCCTCCGTGCACCTGCACCTCGCGGGCACCGTCGAGCGCATCGGAGGAGCCGACCGCTACGCCGTCTCGGCCGGAGTCTCCGCGGCGAAGTTCGAGCCCGGTGTCGGCACGGCCTACATCGCGTCGGGCGAGGTGTTCCCCGACGCGCTGTCGGCATCGGCGGCGGCCGGCGCGATCGGCGGCCCGGTGCTGCTGGTCACGAAGGGTGCGATCCCGGATGTCGTGGGCGTCGAGCTCACCCGGCTGAAGCCGAAGACCATCGTGGTGCTGGGTGGCTCCAACACCATTGACGCCACGGTCGAGACCGCCCTGCACAGCTACGCGCCGACGGTCACCCGCGTCGGCGGCGCCGATCGCTACGCGGTGTCGGCCGGCATCTCAGCGATGTCCTTCGCCCCCGAGCGCGCGGTCGCCTACGTCGCGTCGGGAGAGGTCTTCCCCGATGCTCTCTCCGGCTCCGCCGCCGCGGGGCTCAAGGGCGGGCCCGTGCTGCTCGTGACCAAGAACAGCATCCCGGCCGCCGTGGCGACCGAGCTCACGCGGCTCGACCCCGACCGCATCGTCGTGCTCGGCGGAACGAACACCGTCTCCGACGCCGTGCAGACGGCCCTCGGGATGTCGGCTCCCACCACCCGGGTCGCCGGTGCCGACCGCTTCGTGGTCTCGTCCAACGTCTCGGCCGACGCGTTCCTGGCCGGCGACACGCACACGGTCTACGTGGCCTCGGGCGAGGTGTTCCCCGACGCGCTCTCCGGGTCGGCCGCCGCCATCAAGAACCACGCGCCCGTGCTGCTCGTCACGAAGAACGCGATCCCCGCGTCGGTCGCGACCGAGCTCGATCGGCTCCACGTGACCCGCATCGTCGTGCTGGGCGGCCCGAACACCGTCTCGGAGGCGACGGTGACGGCGCTGCAAGCGCACCTGGCGCACTAGCGACCGGCACCACCGAGCCCCCGCGGCATGCGTTGCCGCCGCGGGGGTTCCGCTATATGGTGAGACATGCTCACTACTCCGCTCGGAACGGCGCTCGACCTCACCCCGTTGACCCAGCGCATCAGGGCCTCTGAACTGCGGCGGTTCCGCCGCCAGGTCGAGCCCGAACGACGCCGCACGATCTGGCCGAAGGTCGCGGGCGCGTTCGGAACCGCTGCCGTGATCGTGTTCCTCTCGGTCTACCTCGCCGAAGACGAGCTCGAGCTGGTGCCGTGGTACCTCCTCGGGGTCACCGCTCTGTTCGTGCTTTCGTGGACGCTGCTGCTGCGCGCGACCACGCGCGAGTGGCGCAGCAGGTTGCGGCTCGAGAGGTTCGCCTCGGCCAACCTGCTGACGATCGACCGCGATGTCGCGAGTGCGGAGCCGGATTGGCAGCTCGACCCCGGGGAGGGCGCGTCGACGCTCACGCTGAGGGTGCGCGGCGGTGCGGCCGGTGCCGGCTGGGCGGTCGCGACCCATTCCCGCGTCGATCCGGCTCCGGATGACGGAACCCGCGTCACCGGGTCGCTGCGCCTGTGCGTCGATCGTGCCGCCCGGCACCCCGATGCGCTGAGCACGCCGCCCGTGGAGGGCGCCGCGGTGGTGGATGGCGCAGCCATCCGTTACCGCATCACCGAGCAACGGGCTCTCGTCGTCTTCGACACGATGCTGCCTCTCGATCGTCCGTCGACCTGGAAGACGCTCACCTCGATCCGGGACCAGTTCGCCCCGGGTTGAGATCGCGCCACAAATACCTGAGTATTGCTCAATGACATTCGTGATCAAGCACACCATCCGCGCGGGCGTCGAGTCGCCCGATGGCTACCGAGCCTCTGGCTGGGTGCCTACCCTGAGTCTCGCCCTGCGAGGCCCGGTGCCGCCGGCCTCCGCACTCGTCTGGTCGGTGTCGAAACCGAACGGCTCGGCGTGGTTCGAGACCCGGGTGCCGGTGTCGGAGTGCCCGGCCGAGCAGGTGGTCACCGTCGATCTGGGCGCGGCCGAGCGTGGAGCCGAGATCACCGAGACGGGCTCGGTGCCTTTCACTCTCCGGCTCGTCTGCGAGCTCGACGGCGTCGACGACCTGCTTCATGACGGTGCGCTGGCGGTGGTCGCGCTGGGTGCTCCCGAGGAGTACCGGTTCTCGATCGACGAGCGCTGGCTCGACGGCCCGGCGCTCGTGGGTCTCGACTCCGTCGACGAGGCCGATGCACCGAAGCTCCGCATCGGCCTCTTCGTGGGCGGCGACATCGACGTCTATCGGCTCTCGGCGCACTGCTTTCGCGACGGAGGCCGCATCGCGCCGGCATCCGACATCGAGGTGGCGCACACCAGCACCGCCACCGACGGCACCGTGGTCGGCCGACACGTCATCATCGATTTCGATGCGATCCGCGGATGGAACAATCTGAGCGACTCGGGCTGGGGAGGCGACTGGCAGCTCCTCGACGCCGTCGACGGCGCCTACGAGGTGAAGCTCCTGCTCGACTCGGCGGTGATGCGGTGCGTGGGATTCACGGTCGAGAACGGGCGCATCGTGGCGCCCGGACTCATCGAGGCAGATCCGTGGACGGGCCCCGTGGTCTTCGTCGACCCGACGCCACCGGCGGATGCCGGCGAGGCGCCGACGACACCGCTGGGCGTGGAGCGAACGCCCCTCTTCTTCGGCGACATCGATTCGGCCGCGAGCTGGGCGACCATCGATGACGTCTACGCGGGGCGCGTCGCCTCCGACTCCACGGAGGTCGTCAGTGCGATGGCCGTGCTCGATCCCCAGATCGCGGCCACAGTGCAGGCATACGTCGACCGGGCGGAGCGGCTGATCCTCACCTGGGAGGCCGAACTGCTCGAGGCCGAGCCGCCGTTCGATTCTGCCCAGGTGCTCGCCGCCGAGGCCGTCGAGCGCGAGCAGCCCGGGTATCTCGACCTGCGCGACGCGGCCGCCGACGTGCCCGACGCCATCGTCGTGCACCTGAGCGGCCAGCCGGTCACGGTCGGCGACCTCCGAGCCCGCATGGCGGCGATCTTCACCGCGGCCGGGCGCCGCATCGAGGTGGCGGCCGGTCATGTCGACGACGAACTCGCTCCCTATCGCGCCGTGCTGCAGGGCGACAAGCTGGCCCTGTTCGAAGAGCGCCCCGCGAACGCCTTCGTCTACACCACCACCGACCGGGTGGTCATCGAGACCCCCGAAGAACTCGCCGGCGCCGAGTTCTGGTTCTACGAGGGGCCGCTCGACCTGCCGAGCACGGCGACGGTCGACGGATCCACCATCGACGTGCACGTGCAGGGGTGGCGGGTCATCGGCTGGCAGTTCGACCCATCCGGAGCCATCGTCGATCGCTTCGAGCAGCAGGGCTACGGCTCCTCCGCCCCCCTCTCGGCCTTCCGCCCGAGCTAGAGCGCCCGGTCTCCCTCACCGACGACGTGCGGGCGCTGAAGCCGTGCACGTGGTGAGGGAGCCGGGCGGCTGCCTCAGTAGCCGATGGCGAGGCTGGCGATCGTGGTGACGATCGAGATGATGATGGTCACGACGAACAGGATCGCACCCACGATGATGCCGACGAACGCGGGAGTGTTCTTGTAGCCGGCCTTCTTCGACTGCGAGTAGGCGATCGCGCTGATGACCAGCCCGATGATGTTGAAGAACACGGCCACGATCAGGCCGACGAGGCCGAGGGTCTTGCCGGGGTAGTCGACGCCGGCGGGCGGTGTGGACAGGGCGGGCTGGGTCACGAGAATCTCCTTCGACGGGCGCAGCCGAGCGCTGCGTGGAGATACTGTGACACAGATCACATGAAAATGACAAAAAGTCAGAATCGGTTGTCAGGCGTCGATGCTCCGCACCTGCGCCGCGAACCACGAGCGGCTGCGATCGAGGGAGACCCAGAGTCGCGCGGCGCGGGTGTTGCCTGCCAACCCGCCCTCGAACACCTGTCGCAGACGCACCCAACCGATCGTTCCGACGTCGGGATGGGTGCGGCTGCGAGCGTGCCAGAGATTGTCGTCGATCTGTTCGAAGTAGATGTCTGATTCGCTCACAGGCGTCATTCGGCGCGACCGCCGCATCGGTTTGGCGGCCAGGCCAACCCGCAGGAAACCTGAGCCGACGGCGTGGTTGCTTGGAATGTCGGAGGTGCGGCGCACAATGTCCCCATGAACAACTTCGAAACGTGCGAACGCTGTGAAGGCTCGGGCGCCGACCCGATGCAGGCCTTCTACGAAGACGAGGTGGCCCTCTGCCTCGAGTGCCGGGGCGACGGTGTCGTCGTGTCCTTCGAGATCCGTCGTGAAGAGTTCGAGCTGCGCCTCTCCGCGTGAGCGGTGGCGCAAAGAAAACGAACAGATAACGAATCCTGGGGTGTGCTGCAATATGCCTCCGAACCGGTCACGATTCTCCTAGGAGGGATCGATGGGCAACAGATACCGGCGCACCATCTCTCCTCAGAGTGCCGCCGGTTCGCCCGCCGACTCCGTCGACTCGTCCGACCCCTATGCCGCCTACCTCAGCTGGGTCGCGCAGGGTCGCCCGTCGATGACGGGTGGCGGGGCGGTTCGACCCGAAGCCGGCACGGTGTTGCTCTCTGAGCACGTGCAGGTGCAAGAACTGTCCAGCGCCCTGCCTGAACCCGAGAAGTCGTCGCCGTGGCGACGGCTCGTCGCGGCGTTCCGGCGCTGAACGGCACCAGACAGGCCAAACCAGACCTGAACTGACCGGAACCGCCCTGACCGCCCCGCCGTCCGTCAGGCGCGGTCGCCGAGCGAGAAGCTCACCGAGCCGCCCTCGTCGATCTGGGCGTCGAGCACCTTGTCGTGCAGGGCATCCGCCGCTGCCGGCTCGAGATAGATGCGGGCACCGCCGCTCTCGACCACCTGATCGGCCGGCTCGGGAGCCGGTGCGACCGCGACCGCGAAGTCGTTCCCGGAGTCAGCGCTCGAGATGCGGAGTCCGCCTTCGGCGGCCCCGACCGTGCGGTCGGCGAGGTTCTTGACGACGACGCCGGCGTTTGCGGTGAGGGTGAGCATGAGCTCTCCTTTCGTGTGAGAACGGAAGCTCACCACCCTTCCCCTCCTGCCTCCGCCCATCAACCCCGACGGAGCACCCTCTGCGGGAATTCACACCGCATTCAGCGGCGGCGCTCCTGCGAGGCCGGGGCATCCGACACCGGATGCCCGCCGTCGTTTCCGATCAGCCGCCAGACCGCCCGGGTGAGACCGGGGTGCTCCAACGCGATCTGCCGCAGCACACGATAGTTGCGCTGGGGCGACGGGCGCTGCCCGCCGTTCTCGTTGATGTTGTCGGCACGCAGCAGGTAGACCACGAGCTCGTCGACCGTCGGCAACTCCTGCATGAAGTCCCACGGATCCTCGCCCGCCAGCAGACGCTCGTGCACGATGGTGTCGAGCTCGTCGGCCGCTTCGGCGCGCAGCACTTCGAGGCTCGCTCTGCCCCGGGGCAGGTGCTCGTTCGTGGTCACCCTTCGAGCCTAAGCACGTCTCGCCGCGAGGCCGAATCGAGGTGCGCTCACCTGTCAGAGCTGGGAACCGTCGATCGAGAAGGTGTCGCAGCCCTGCGGCCCGTTCGACAGTCCGGTCTCGAACCAGCGCTGGCGCGATTCGCTCGAGCCGTGGGTCCAGGTCTCGGAGTTCACCTCGCCGGTGCTCTGCTGCTGGATGCGGTCGTCGCCGATCACGGATGCCGCGTTGAGAGCATCCGCGATCTGCTGCTGGGTCACGGGCTCGAGATAGGTCACGCCGTTCTCGTCTTCGATCGTCGAGGCCGCACCGACCCACGCCCCGGCGTAGCAATCGGCCTGCAGCTCCGTGCGCACCGAGTCGGAGGCCGGCCCGGTGAGCGAATGATCGGTGTTGCTCAGGATGCCGGTGAGCTGCTGGATGTGGTGACCCCACTCGTGCGCCACCACGTACATCTGCGAGAGCGTGCCACCGGAGGCACCGAACCGGGTGCGCAGTTCGTCGAAGAACGAGGTGTCGACGTAGAGGGTCTCGTCGGGAGGGCAGTAGAAGGGACCGGTCGCACTCGAGGCCTGGCCGCAGCCCGTGCTCGTGGACTGCTCGAACAGCACGAAGTCGGCCGGCGATCGGTAGGCGACGCCCAGCTGAGTTGCCGCGTCGGCCCAGTAGACGTCGAGCGAGGTGGCAGCGCCCACCATGAGGCAGTCGACGCTCGCGTTGGCGTCGGCCCCGGTGGTGCAGCTGAGGGTCTCTTCGGGCTGTGATGCCTGCTGGCCACCGCCGGCGAGACCGGTGAGGTCGACCCCGAGAACCTGCGACAGGATGAACAGACCCACCACGACCACCACGCTCCCGCCGCCGATGGCCGCGTTGCGTCCGCGCTTGGAGACCTTGCTCGAATCGAGCCGGGAATTGTCGTTGAAGGTCATGCTTCACGGTACTGCGAGGCGCGGTTTTCCGCCGGACACGCCCGGGCTGCACGACTGACTTGCGCACCTCGGTGAAACCCACGTAATCTAATCCCTCGTCACCCCACAGGTGCGGAAATGCCGAAGAGCTTTCCGGCCTCAAGCGGGACAAAACCAACACCACACAAAACCTTCCCAGGTAGTCATCGATTTGACAGCCGGGTAAGAAGTGGTAGGGTTGTGAAGTTGCCCAGTGGGCTGGTCGTGAGGCTGGTGGCTGGTGCGTCCGATCC
>NZ_JANLCJ010000090.1 GCF_024979295.1 Herbiconiux daphne
CCTTTCAAGCAGGTTCATGTATTGCTTCATATGCTTTTCAAGCAGGTTCTTTTATTGCTTTGTATGCTTGTGAGGCAGGTTCTTTTATTGCTTCATATGCTTGTAAGGCAGGTTCTTTTATTGCTTCGTATGCTTTTTTGTTTTCTGTTAGCTCGGCAATAAGTTCTTTGAATAATTCAAGTTTAGTTTTTTCCATGAGATACTCCTTTTGTTTGGTAATTTCAGTGCGTCCCATTTTTTTCGTTAATTTCCGTTATGGTTCAGTCTAATAGGTCGTGTAATTGATCCGCGTTCAGTTTTTGGAGCGCTTTTTTCACTTGCACCTTGTCAATAATTTTCTTTTTTTTGTTCTTGAAACAAATCATTTCAAACCTCCTTGTTCTTTTTGGTCATCTTGTCTTGCTGTATTTGATTTTTCTTAATTTTGAATTTTTGCATTTTTAACCTTTTTCTGATAAATTGCCGTCTCTGTAACCATGAGCGAATAATCTACAAAATTTTTGTATTTTACTGTTTCGTCGTGTAATCCAGAGACGCCAAAGGTAATCACCTTTCCGTATTCGGCTGTCTTTTGCTTTGTGCATGTCACCGTGAAATCAATACCTTTTAGGTCGTTTGCGGCGTCGTATTCGACTTTCCATTTAGTTTCCCGGTATTTTGCTTTCAAGTAGCGATATGCCCTTAATTCGCGCATTAAACCTAATAATTCGTTGGCATCAAGGTTGAATTGATTTACTACCTCATGGAGTTTTGCGCCTTTCAGCAAGCAATCCTTCGCCAAGAAATAGTGCTTTATGCCTTCTTTTTTAACTACGTTGTGGTCCATTCTCACCTCCTTTCAAAATTGCGATTTCTCGCTCAAGTCTTTTTATCTGCTTAATTTTTGAAAGGGCGAATTCTCTTCACTCCTGAATTGTCATACCTTCGAAGGTGTTCATCTCGGCTATGATTTCTTTTGCCTCGAATACCTGAAACTCTTGCGGCTGTATGTATTTGTATGTGGTTAGCGGGTTCGTATGGTTCATTATTTTACTTACGACTTTATGGCTTGCACCTAAATAATCATGCATTGTTGCCGCTGTTGCTCTGATGATGTGAGGAGTAAGGCGAACCCCGGCAATATCGCTAATCTTTACGAAATGCCTATTTAGTGCTTGATTTAGTGCTTTCCTTGTCCTTTTTGTTGTCTTTACTATTTCGTCGCTTATTCGGTCTAAAAAGTCCCTTTCTGCCTTTGTCATCAAAAAGTGCTTTAATTTATTTTGGTATTTAGGGATAAAATGGGCGTAATCTGTTCCGTCGTCATTGATGATTGCTTGCGAAATCTCACTACGCCGCCATGCGTTGATGACGATTAGACCTATTAACGGGTCATTAAGTGATTTAACCCTGGCGAATTCTTGCGGGTTTAATGGTTTGTTGGCTGTATCTTGCGTGTTTATGAATTTAGGCATTAGAAGTAGTCTTCCAATAT
>NZ_JANLCJ010000091.1 GCF_024979295.1 Herbiconiux daphne
GTGGTGGTGCCCTTCTCGTTGACTTCTTTGGTCATAAGAAGGGAGAGAAAATGGGCGTCAAAGCCGCTTCGCTTTGGTCTGTTTTCTGGATACTCTGCGGTATTGCAATGGGTGGACTTATCTACCTTGAGCAAGGCACTGCCGCAGCAAGCCAATACTTCGCTGGTTATGCGATGGAAAAGGCTTTGTCGATTGATAACCTGATGGTGTTCTCTGCCATCTTTGGTTACTATCGCATTGTAAAACAAGAAGATATGCACACCGTTCTTACCTATGGTATCATCGGTGCAATCATCTTCCGTGCAATCTTTGTATTCTTCGGTGCGTCATTGTTCAATTCAGAACTTGGGTTGTTCAATCTCTTCGGATTCGAAGTGACGTTGCATCTGCTCGTTAGTTGGGTATTTGCTGCTGTTATCTTCTGGTCTGCCAAAGCAATGTTGTCGTCTAATGAATCGGAAGATGAAGAAGATGATTATGACAACATGTGGTATAACAAAGTTGCACGTCGTTGGTTCCCTAAAGCTGGTGCTCTGTTCTTTGCAGCCTTAACTATTGAACTGTCTGATGTTATGTTCTCCTTTGATAGCGTCCCTGCGGTCATTGGCGTAGCTAAAGATGGTGCAATCATTTATTCTGCAATGTTGATGGCTGTACTTGGTTTAAGGGCACTCTTCTTTGTTCTCGAAGCTTTGATGGAAAGACTTCATCATCTAGAGAAAGCAGTGGTTGCTGTATTAGTATTCATTGGGGTGAAGCTTGTTATTGAGCCGATGGGTGTTGATATTAGTCCTCTTACTTCTGTTTCTATTGTACTCGCCACCCTCGCCACCGGCGTCTTAGCAAGTATGATTGTCCCAAAGAAGAGTTAGTCGATTTTAATTCTCCTGAGTTCCGCGAATGGTGGATAAAGGTGAATGAAGAACTCGACAGAAACCAGTAGTGAATAATTCAAGCGTTCTTCGGAGCGCTTTATAGTATTTACTGGAGGTTACATGTTAAACCCTAAATTCAAAACATCTGAACGCATCGCTGATGCTTACATGAACATTCGCAATAATAATATGCGTCGTGCAAGTTTAGTGTTGGTGGTGGCGCAAGATACAGGTCGTGTTCTTGTCGTGCTTCGTCATAAAGACGGTCAGATTGGTTTACCTTGCGGTAAAATTGAACACGGTGAAGTAGCCCGTGAAGCTGCTAAACGTGAACTAAAAGAGGAAACTGGCTTAGATGTTCAGTATCTCTCTGAACTGTATTTCTCTCAGGCCATCACTTTTGAAGGTTGTCATGTCAACATCTATCACGGGATTATCAGCAAAGAGATTAGCGTCTCGGCGTCAAAGGGTTTTGAGAAGGAGACGTCTCCCTACTGGATTGATCCAGAAGAACTCGCAAACACAGCATCACATTTCCGCGATTTCAATCTCGTCGTCATGTTCAATGCTGGCTTAATTAAATAAAAGAGGTAGT
>NZ_JANLCJ010000092.1 GCF_024979295.1 Herbiconiux daphne
TTCTTCAAACGGAACATACATTACTTCAACACCTTCTTTGGTTTTGTAGTAAGTTACGCGTCCGCTATATGTTTCTTGGCCTTCTGGGGTTTCTTTCTCGTCTGGTAGTTGAGCTACTTTCTCTTCTGTTCCATCTTCATTGATTTTAGTAGATTTAGTTTCATCAACTTCCAGTTCGGCTAATTCACCCTGAATTCCAGCCAAATAAGCATCAAATTCGTCTTTTGTAAGGTCTTCAAACTCTTCTACTACAACTTCTTTCTTTTTGTTCCAATAGTGTTTGATAAAACCATTACGTGTTACAAGAGCATCTTTGAAGCAGTCATGCAGTGCTCGATAACCATCGTTCTCATGCAGCAGGATCTTATTGACCATCTTAGTTGCTGCCAGAGCTGCTAGGCTATCAGAGGTATCTTGTGGTGCAAACTTAACAACTTCTTCACCAGAGGTAAAGGTTGAAGTCAGTTCTGCCAAAACGCCATCTACAGTGTTCATTACAACAGGCATAACCTGTTTTGAAGAACCTTCTACGATTGGTTTAGGCAGAAGCTGATGATAATAGTCCCATGCTGTACGAGCACGTGCACCAATCTCACCTTCATGATACCCAATTGCATGCCACTGATAGAAATCAACTTGACGCTGAAACTCTATCAGTTTATCTTCATCGTGCTCGACTGTTCCTGTAATCTCGCCCTTAGCACGGGCCAGAATGTCAGTCAAAGCTTTCATCATTACTCCTTAATAATAGGAATTCCATTGATCCTTGTAGGCGGTATTAAAGCCCATTTCGGATTCACCTTGCGATATACCACGAGTTGCTACAGAAAGTGCTGAATATCGTGCAGCATCCATAACGTCATCGTACTCTTTATGAATTTTCCCATCCTTGCGATGGTAACGACGCATCTCCTCAAAGAAGCGTCCACACGTTGCAAAGACTTTTAAACGACCAGTCTTCATACGCTGGAGCATATCCATAATCCCGGGTTCAACGAAATTATGTTTTTTACCATCCCAAGTGATTGGGTTATAGAACGTTTCAGGCATCACATTGACACCCGCCTCTCTGTAGTATTGGGCCACGGATTTACCCGACCCTTTCTCTGTGTTATCCGCATCGTGTGGAAGGATCACTGGAATCCAATTCCCACGTGCATTTATAGCTGTACCGTGCTGAGACGGAACACCACCTTTCTCACAGTAAACGTCATAGACATAAACAGTGTCTGTAGCTGCATCATATGCAGTCCATACAGCGGCAGTGGGGTGATTAATACCAACGTCGATTGCACAACATCTGCGCCAATGTTGAGGAATTTCGATAGGTGGTACTGTAATCGCTGTTTCGGGGATGTCATAAATTAGACCTTCACCCATCATCGGTATACCACGAGAACGCATTTCATGTTGCCAACTAGGAATAGAAGCCAACAGTTCTTTTTTCG
>NZ_JANLCJ010000093.1 GCF_024979295.1 Herbiconiux daphne
TTGGTATTCTCTTTGTTTGATAGACGCTGGATATAGAGTTTAGAGTAATCACGTTGGTAATTCTCTTGTAAACCAGCGTTAGCACGGATACGTTGTCCTTCAACATCACGTTGAATACGTTCCATACTGTGTCCTTTCAATCCAGATTCACCAATGGCAGCTCTCACTAAACCTTGTGATTGGATTGATTGTAGGTTGTTGTCACTCTTCTGAGCAAACATATCCTGTAGATTCTGTTTATCTTGTAGAGTGAGGTCTTGGTTCTGGATGTTTGTCTGCTTAATCATCTCAGCCTGTTGCAACCTTTGCTGTGATTCTGCTAAACCAGCTTGCTTAGCTTTATCTTTTGCACTCATTGCTGCACCAGCTAAGGATGCTCCAGCCATAACACCCATCGTAATAGTTGTAGGCTCGCACATTACTTGCCACCTCCGATAATGAATAGGTCAAAACGCTCACCAGTCCATTCGGAATGATAAGGTTGTTCATAATGAAACACTGCACCTATTACTTCAAGGAAACGTTTGTGGAAAGTATTACCAGACCATACATAGTTCCATAGAAATGGGTAAGTTTGCAGTAGCTTCTCAGCGTGTTGTTTTATTAATCGTGTTACTTTTAGCTTAATCATTAAAGAAGCATCAGTTAAATGTCGAGAGGTTAAGAACCAACAAGCTCCATCTTGATGTTCACCTTCTAAATGTCCACCATAAGCATACACAAAACCTTCTTCATCAACACATACTACTGAGTTATCGTCTAAATGCGAAAGCAAAGTTTCACGTAAATCTCTGTTAGGTTCACGAGCATTAAACTCTTCTACATCTTCATCACAAATATGGATAGAGAATTGTTCTACATCTTCAGTTGTAGCTTTCCTAATAATCATATTTCCTCCAAAGGGAAAGGCGGGAATTAACCCGCCAATATTTAAATCCCAGAAGACCTACGAACGTGAACACCTTCCCAACCACAACCAATAATGGATAATGGATTAGGGGTATCAGAGAAAATAGTAACTTCTGTTTGAGTTGCACTACCTTGACAAGGGAATCTAAATTGTCCAGTAGGTAATGTCAATTGACCCAGAATAGCATCTTGAGCATTCACAACAGCTCCTGGCATCTTGTATTGATATGGGTTACGATTACCCACAATCACATCTACTTCGAATGCACCAGAGTCTTGATAGTTCACCCAAGCCCTACGCAACTGTAATCTACCAACATCTTCAGAAGTAGTAGAACCATCTTCTGCTTGTTTCTTAATAAGGAACTGAGAGAATGTGTATTCAAATGCGTAGATAAAACCAACTGTCAGATTCTGACCAGACCAATCTCCACTGAGGTATACAGACTCATTTGCATCCCAATTACCTCCAGACTCAGAGAAGAACCTTTGGATAAAACCTTCTTGGTTA
>NZ_JANLCJ010000094.1 GCF_024979295.1 Herbiconiux daphne
AATCTTCTTGGTAATAGATCATGAAGTGAATTTGGATTTGGATTGACTGGATTGGTTGTTCCATCATGAAAATCTGGTGAGGCTGTTTTCAATAGAATTGATCTTGTTGAAAATGTTAAATCTTTAGGACAACAAGCCGGCCTGGAATATTTTAACAGAACTTGAAGTGATTTGGATAGATGAGAATCAAGAACATATCATAGTGATTTTTTTGGTAAAGAAACGCTTGAAATCAGCGATAGATTGAAAAGTTTCGAAGAATATTCAAAAAACAAATATTATCGTGATGGTGAAGACTATGCTGTTGATAGGTTGGATCATGAAGTTTATGGAAAAGTCATGGACAATCTTAACCAAATTTATGAACTTGGTGAGGCGGCAAACTTCCTAAATGTAAAATTCAAACAAAATGCCATGATAAAGGCTTCAAAAGATTTCAGTTCATCTATGGATTCGCCGTTTTCATTGTCAACATCAATTGATAGATTAACCGACATACGTGATATGGCTAATAACTTCAACATACCAACTCTATCTGATAAACTAAATGCGTTTCTAACTGAAGACAATTTAAGATTATTTACGTCATTAGAAGATTTGCTTTCGTATCTTATGACAAATACTGGAAGAAGAATTACAAAAATAGGAAACGTTTCCGAATTCAGATTGCGTATGGCATTGAAAAGAATTTTTGCCGAAAGAAAACTTAAAGGAAGCTCGTTGATGCCTAAGATTACAAGATGAAAAGCCGGAATTGATAAGTTCAATCACGCTTTGGCTAAGCCAATAAAATTCATTGATAAAGCTTCAAAGATTGCCGAAAACATGGGTGCGGAAATCTTCGGCGACTTGGAAGAAAAGGCTTATGAAGAATTAAAAGAAACATCAAAAGTTGATAAGATGGAAAAGAAATACAACAAAGTTAGAACTTCGAAAACGCCGGCATACAAGCGTGTCGCAAAACAATTGGTTGAAATTGAAAAAGAAATTATTGAATCAGGCGGTACATTGGTAAATTCACATGTCATCGCCGGTTATAGAGTTCTTCAACAATCGCTTGTTGGCTTTGATGAAAACTTAGTTCAAATCATCTTTAATCCGCATACAACGGGCGCTAAGTCATTGACAGCAAAAAACCACGGTGGAAAGAAACCGGTTTATGTACGGGCAACTGATCAACAATTGCTTAGCCTTCGCGAACGTGGAATGAGATACTACTTGGATACTTGAGCCATTTCTCGTGGTGGAAAGATTCCTGAATCAATGAAGATGATTGATGAAGTCCTTGGAAATGTCGGCGCTTTCATTCCAATTGGAACGTTGAACAAACTATTGATTATGGCGACAAGAATCAAACGCGCGGTTGGAAAGTATTAT
>NZ_JANLCJ010000095.1 GCF_024979295.1 Herbiconiux daphne
GGATGAAGCAGATGCCCGTAAACGTCGTCAGGAGATGCGCGAGCGTCGTCGTGCTGAGAAGGTAGACGAACCTATTGTCATTGTCCCAGCGCCTGTTACGATGGCTCCTGTTGATGCTGAGCCTTGGGTTGAGTGGTCACTGAAAGAGAAACTTAAGTTCGTTAAGAAACTGTTTGGTTTCTAATGGCACAAGACACAAGGACGTGTCAGTATTTGAATAGAGGTAAGGTATGAGAACCGAAGAAGAACAGATGTTGTTTCGTAAGCAAGTGCTACATAACTTTGAGAATCGTTGTGCTATCACTGGCACACACTTCCGCGAAGATACAGTGGATGCTGCTCACATTAGATTCTATCGTAATGGTGGGTCTATGTCAGTAGTGAATGGTATCCCATTACTCAGTAAGTTACATACTCTTCACGATGAGTTTCTGTTGTCTATCCATCCAGAATATCAGACAATACATTTTGCTATTGATGGTATGAAGTATGAAGGGCAGCGTATCCGTGAACATAACTTCTATCTGGACAAAGGTAGTTTGATATGGCACTGGAAAGAGTTCATATCTGTAAGAGCCGAACTGTCACTGCTTAACAAACGTAGTGATATCATTGAACAATGTATGTTGGAGGTCGTATGATTATTGATTTAAAAGCTGAGGGGACACTAGATAGTTAACTGATAAATGATTGAGAAACATTTGTCATAAGGAGGTTAGATGTCTATTTTCAATAGTAATGAACGTCACGACTTTAAGAAAGAACATAAGGTCGATGAAGAGAATGTCTTTGATATTCTCGAAGGTCAGTATCCACGTTCGTTAGTAGCAGAGCAGATTGCTTTGGAACACGAACAATACATCTTAGGTGAAGAACGTTTCTACAGGAATCTTAACAGGGCTGTAGAAGGTGGTCGTGTATCATCAGCACCTATGATGTCAGCACCAGCAACTGTATGGTGGCAAGCAACGATGGATGAAATCAATCGTCGTATTGAAGTCGAACTTGCTAAGACAGGTATGGCTGCTACTCACCGTATGAAATGGTTTAAGTTGACTCAGGATTGTGAGCCAGAAGTATTGGCGAACTTAACCCTATCAGTGTTATTGAATCATCTTCTGGTTGGTTCATATTTCTCTGCTCATTCAGCTTGGAAGATGGTAGGGGAAGCAGTAGAGAAACAGATTCGTTTCGCTCGTATTCGTTATTCAGAAGCAGTTGAATGGAAACGTCGTTACGAAGAAGAGTTCAAGAAACGTGCCAGTGATTTGAATCGCACGGAGTTTATGAAACGTGCTGAGAAAAATATGGTGGATGAAGGTAAGGTTGAAGAGTGGAAGCATTGGGATGTTGATGATGTTATCCGTGTTGGGTA
>NZ_JANLCJ010000096.1 GCF_024979295.1 Herbiconiux daphne
ATTCAATCTTTTGCCGTTTGACAAGCATTTCACGATAGGTTAAACCTTTTTCAACTGCTTTTTCAAAATCATGCCACGATGGAAAAGCTACACGATGTACAAGCCCTTCTTCTTCATCATCTAACCAACCTACACACAAGGAATATAAAATAGATTTATATTTACTTGGGTTTTTTCTTCCTTCTGCCTTATTATATGTTAAGGTTTCTAAGTCAAGAAAAAGGCGTGTAGCCTTTTTGCTTGCCTTATGTTTCTTAATGTAAGCAGAAAATTCCTCAACGGTATTCAATAGCTTCAACTCTTTCTACAAGATATTTAGGTACCTTCTTTGAATTGCCTTAATGCTATTCTCGATATACTGATTTTTATAACGCCGTTCGTTCTGCTCAAATACAGTTTCTTTACAATCAAGTTCATACTGCCTAATACATTTGGCAATTTTTAACTCAATCAGCGTTAAATCTTTTGTAATAGCATCTTTTGAATATGCATTATCGAAAAGGTAAGTTCCCCGTTCATACTTTTTGTAGTGTGTATCAGAATAATAGGTATCTTTCAAAAATACGTTATCCTTTTTCTTATCAACAACTTCCGTACAGAAATGGTATGAATCGGCATCGGGAACAACCGATAATAGTGTATCATAGTTTTTCATGTTATACAATACATGAATATAACCCGTTCTTGTTTTAATATAAAATTCGCGTGAATTGGCTTTGATTAATTCTCTTTGTTCGTCAGTCGTTAACTGATAAGAATTAAATTTAAATTGACCCGTTGACATTGCATCTTCATGAGTTGAAAAAGCACGGTCATTTCTAATTTCATTGGCGTTGTCGTTTCTTCTCATTTCAAGCATGATATTGCCGTATTGTTGCATGGTATTAATTGTTTGAGTTTCTAGCTTATTGTATAGGTTAAGATTGGCAAGAAGTGGGGAAGAAAAGTTAACGGCATTACCTAGTAGAAAAATCTTAGGTATACCAATCAGCGGAACATCTTCTACCCTATTGATAGAACCATAGATAGTTTTGAGCCGTTCCCATTCATCAGGAAAATAATCACCTTCAATAGCAAGAAATTCGTCATAGATTAAAATTGGGAATTTCTTCAAAAATGCTGAATGATATTTCAAGTCGGTTGCGTTGTTTAAATCTGTAATAATACCGATGGTTTTTTCACCGTATGTTACTATTATATAGTCGTCTGTTCTTTTGAAAAATAGATTTTCAGGTGAATAACAATCAATTTCAGTCATGATTTCTTCAATTAAGGTTGCGTATGCATATCGTAAGGTATAATGCCTAGCAATCAATGTAAAGCCTAAATCATATTTTAGGCATGTTTGAATTAATGCCCCAGTATAGTTGAATGA
>NZ_JANLCJ010000097.1 GCF_024979295.1 Herbiconiux daphne
TTTCATATTCCATACAAATCCTATAGGCATTATCTTCATCATTGGCAAGAGCAGCTTCGATTTCAGCAGCACCAAAGAAACGAATATTATATCTACGAGAAGCCCGAATAACAATCAAATCACGGAAGCATTGTGGCATCTCATCATATTCTTGTAGCTCAACCATCTTAACTTGGATGGGAGCATCAAATTTATCAGTGCTTGCTGTTGAGTCAAACACTAAATCATTACGTCTACGGTAGTTGGTAGCACCATCTGTAGACATTACACGGAGATATTTATCAAGATATTTGATATTCTTCGTGACATTGTTTGGGGTAAGGGTCATAGACTCGACAGTATTCCAAGTCCATCCCTGAGCTTGCACTTCTCGATTAGCGTTACGAAGACAACGTAGAGCATTAGCAACGTCAGCATTATCATCTGCACCTTCTATTTCAGTGATTGCAGTTTCACCAATACAGGACAGAATATCGTTAATAGCTTCGAGTTCGGCATCAGATTGGATAAAGGCATCATTCGCCATATCGTTATCCTCCTAATCGAAAAAACCAAAAAAACCTCCTATCCCACTATTTCAGGGAAGGAGGCTTAAATTATTTACAGGTGTTATGTCACGTTCACAGTTAACTGGAAGAGAGCATCTTTGTTCCCTGTCAGCAACATAATAACTGATTGTCCTACATCTACAGCATCTACAGTAATTACATTACCAGAGAAAGAAGCAGTTACTTTGGTAGCATCTGAATTAGATTGAACAGAAGAACCATAACCTGTGCCAGTATTACCTGACTCGTGGAAAGTCCCTTTGAACTGTTTACCTTTATCAATACTAATTGTTCCTACGTTCTTACCACCTGCTGTATAGGTTCCGTCAGTAGTAGAGTCTTTATCAATTACAAAAGTTCGTTGGTCATTAAGAGTAGTGGTTCCAGTCAAGGTATTACCATCTGCATCTGTTACTAACCAATCAATACTACCTACTACCAACCTTGGGTTAGTAAGGTCAATAGAGATAGAAGCATCAGCTTTATCTACTTCTTCATCATTAAAGATTTCAATTCCCTGAGTAGCCTTAGCATTGAAGGGAGCTTTACCCCCAGTCCAAGTAGCGGTCAGAGTTCCACCCGCCCCTAACGTAGCAGAGGCAGGTTTATTAGACCAAGCTAAGGTATTCGGATTACCCGGACTTACGGCTTTGCAACCACCAGAGCACCACAAGCTTCAGGACGCAGAACGCCGTGACCCATTGCGTATTTACCGATGATAGCATCAGCCTGATACTCAGAGCGACGTGCGCGTTCCAGAGACAGGTCTTTCAGTTTCACGGTGCCCAGAGCAGAACGGTGAGCTACCAGAGCAACCAAGTTAGT
>NZ_JANLCJ010000098.1 GCF_024979295.1 Herbiconiux daphne
CCAAAGCTCAGTTAGCTGGTATGGCTCCAGTTCAGATGCCTAATCGCACAGCGGAAGCTGTTGGTGGTATCCTTGGTGCCGTTAAGACTGGTGCTGCTACTTACTTTGGTGGTCAAACAGGTGGTATGTCAGGCGCTATTTCTGGCGGTCTTAACTCACTTAATGCACAGGAGAACGGTTAATTATGGCAAGCGTAATTGGACAAGCCCTTAGTTCTGTTCCGGGCTATCAGGGTGCAGCAAGACACGACACAGGTATTAGTGGACTGGATTATCACGCTGCAAACATTGAGGAGCGTAAAGCCTCACCTTCTACTATTCATCAAATCTTTGACCAGATTGTAGGAACTGCTGCTCCTATTATGACAGAGATTGATAAAGGTAAACAAGCAAGTGCTCAGGATGATTACCTGAAACAGAAAGCTCTATTATCTGAAGGTAAAATTACTCAACAAGATTTTAATACTTGGGTCAATCAAGGGGATATGTTCTGGAAAGATAACCCTTATGCCCAGAAAGTAGCACGTCACGATATTGGTCAGCAAGCTCGTCTTGATGCTGATGCTATGATTGAACGTGATAAAGATAAATATAAAACACTGGATGAAATGCACGAAGCATTACGTCAAGCACGAAGTGATTCTTTCAAGAAATATTCTGACCTTTATGGGTTGAAAGAAGATGATGAAGATTTTCTAAAAGGTGCTGGTAATGGTTTAGTTGATGCTGATGTTCATTTATCAGAGACTTGGAATAGTTGGAAGTCTACTCAAGATAAGAATGTAGCTACAATGGGTGCATACACCAATGTGAATAACCTTGTTCACGATACTAATGGTTATGACAACCCTAAACTTAAAGCTGGTCAGATTCTTGCATCAATGGAACTTTACACTAAGAATGGTGTAATCAATGATGTTCAAGGTCAGACTAAATTCTATCAAGATACTGTTCAAGAATTAGCTAATCAGCCTAATGGCGCTGCTGTTATTGAAGAACTTCGTAAATCTAATATCAATCTTAACGGTGTTCCTACACCTATGGAAGATGTTATTGGTAGTGAGACATTCACAGCTGCATCAAACAAAGCTGCTACTGCTACAGTTCAACAGAATGCTACTCTTTATCAGCAGTTCTATGATGAGAAAGCTAAAATAGATGCTGAACCAGACCCTGTTAAACAGCGTCAGATGTCTTCTGAGTTCGAGACTAAGTTCTCCTCTATCTTATACCCTGCTGGAGATAAATCTGCTGTCAATGAGTTTACACAGCAATATCAATCTACTCGCAATGGTATCCAAGAAAATGAGCAACGTGCCGCTAAACAGGCTTCTGAAGCTCACCAAGCTGAACTTAAATCTG
>NZ_JANLCJ010000099.1 GCF_024979295.1 Herbiconiux daphne
TTGGCCTCCGACTTATGGAACAACCAATCCAGCCAATCCAAATCCAAATTCACTTCATGATCTATTACCAAGAAGATTTGTTCCGACGCCGGCATTTGAAAGTGAAGTTTCAACCAATGATGAAACGGCTTGCGTTCCAATGGCAACGGCTGGCCCAACTCCAGGAATAAAACCGGAAGCAATTTGAACAAATCCTTTACCGAAGTTATAGTAATCAGCGGCTGTAGCCTGACCAGTAACCGTTTTATAGGCATCATAAGCTAACGTTGCCGTACCAATTGGAATTTGGTTAATTGTTTCATAAGTTCCAAGTGTCAATACGTCGGTTATGACACGACCAACAATACCAAGTGATTTTGATTCTTGCGCAATGAATTGTCCTCATTGCTCAAAGAAACCGGCCGGATGTAATTCACGATGACGGCTATCAGTTTCGATGAAATATTTCATATCACCGCGGTGAGCATCTACAAGAAATCAATCACCAAAGTTTTCCAATTTAAAAGAACCGTACATGTATTTTCCGGCTTCAGGCTTATATAATGTTGGTTCTTTTGTTGTTCCACCTACTAATGGCATGTTATCCTCCTTAACTTATTATGATATTGTGTTGTGATACCAAGAATGATGATGTTCCAAAATGATCTATTTTTGGAAGTTCAATTATTGTTTGACCGTCAATCGTCGCTAAAGTAATTGCAAAATTATCAATAAAAATTCCTGAAAGAGTTATGAATCTAATGTGATCAATCGTTACTGAATTATCGAAATTCATTGTCAAATTAGTATCTTTGTTATCGTTCTTGTAAGAATTTTGTCAATGGTTTTGTCAATCATACTTATCGAAAACCGGTTTCAAGTTCATCATAGCGTTCTTGTCACCGTTTTTTGGTCAGTAGTAATATCAAGCAAAACTTACTTCAGTTCCTGATGTTGAAGCAACATCACCGTTAGAAGTTGTTTTTGAATACGCTTGAACTTGCAATGGCATAGCAATTGGAGTAAGAATTTTATCTCAATCAATTGTTGGAATAGCTGAAACATTTAAACTATTGTTTCAATATGTTTTGAATTTTGTTTTATCAACTGATGTTATATTTCAAACTAACGCAACATTTTCATTCGCTGTCTGAATATGACCATAAGTTTTATCACAACCAATTGATAGAATATTAGGAAGATATTCATAACTTCAAGCATCGTAGAAGGTAGAAGTTCCTTGTTCAACAACGTATGATGAAATGATATATTTTGAAAAGAAATTCATTCAAGCTTGAAAAGCATCTTTTTTATCAGTTTGAGACATCCTAGTCATATAAATATGATCGTTCATATCTTTTGCGCCTGTTCCTGAAA